>CAVYBV010000025.1:0-2408462 GCA_963766785.1 uncultured Acidobacteriota bacterium | reverse complement strand
CGTCCCCTGGAACATGTCCCGCGCCACCAGTGCCGCGCCCAGTTGCAAGGCGTCCGGCCAGCGCAGAGCAGTCCGGTCCAGCAATTGCCGCGCGCACTCCAGCACCGCCGGGTTCAGCGGCTCCTGCACCGTCCGCGCCGCTTCCAGATGCAGGATCTCCAGCGCCGCCTGGGCGTCCTCCTTGCCGATCGCCCCGCTGCGTTCCCGCCGCCGGATGGCCGCATACACCTCCAGCGGCGTTGAAGCTGCAATCAGCTTCCGGTTGTCTTCAATACTCTCCAGCAGGCGTATCAGCGCGTCCGTTCCCGCCTCGCGCACAAACAGCTTGGCGAACGCCGTGGCCTCCAGAAAGTAGCAGCTCACAGATTACCCCCCGTTCCTCTTCCAGCACGGCGGTCAGCGTCTCCCCCTGCACATCTACGGGATGGAAGCGTTGCGCCTCCTCGGGAATTCCCGCCTCCGCGCGGTTCAACCGGATCGTGGTCGTCGGGTAGGCTGGCGTCTTGGGATTGGCAATCTTGCTGGTCAGCACCACGCCCCGCTGGATCGCCTCTGCCAGCACCGCCTGCCGCGTCTCCGGATTCTGATTCCACCGGTACGATTTCCTGGGCAAAAACGAATCCCGGAACCACTTCAGCGCGATGAATGCGTGACCGCCCCGTTCCGCCTCCGCCAGCGCGCCGCACAGCTCCTTCACCCGCGCATCGATGTCGGCCAGCAGCGGCGATTCCGGCGCTACCTCGTCGGCGTACGCGTGATCGGTCACCACCCGCGGCACTCCTCGCGACGACCGCGCAGGCTCCTCCCCGTCGATCCGCTCAAAATAAATCCGGACTTCGTCCTCTTCCGGCGACCAGGACTCCACCGTGGCATTGCGCCGCTTGCTGCGCCCGTTTTCGCTGCATAACTCAACGATTGCCTGGTACCCTGCGGGCGCCAGAAACCGCAACGCTCGCGCCATGCCCGGATCCTGCGAAAACGAAAGCTCCGCCAAAGCCTCTTCGATAATCTCTTCCGCATCCGGAATCGTCAGACTGCTGACATCTATGCCTGCTTGTGCAGTTCTTGTGGACTTCATACATTCCATCTCCCCTAGAACGCAACTACTTAGCATGTAACAGAAGCGGCGGCTCCACAATCGCCGGGCGGCGATCCTCGAAGCACAGCGTGCCGCGCCCTCGCGGAATAACTACTGATAATGACTGGATGACTGCTACATCCCCCGGGTTCTGCGGCTGCGCGGCTTTCTTTCTCGCCGAAGATGCCCCCCGGTCAAGTGTCTGAAAGACCCCCGACCCCGATCTACCTTTACCGAAGACAGAATGAAACTATCCTAAACCGGCATTGTATAACGATATTTCACCGGTTGCACCTAAATTCCTTCACCCGATTTGGACTCCGCCTCCGTTCGCCGTAAAATAGACCCATGCGTCGATGTCTGCCGCTGCTGCTTCTGGGTATCCTTTGCCTTCCCGTTCCAGTCTTCGCCGACGGCCCCGCCTTCGACTTGGCCGGTCCCAAGGTGGATGTTCATGTCAAACGGGGCGATCTCACCCTCCCTATCAGCCAGGTGACCAATATCCTCCCCGGCGATCGCCTCTGGATTCACCCCGACCTGCCCGAAAGCCAATCCACTCATTTCGTTCTCGTGGTCGCTTTCCTGCGCGGCGCCACCAACCCTCCGCCCCTCGACTGGTTCACTCGCGTTGAAACCTGGACCCGCTCCGCGCGTGAAGAAGGCGTCTTCGTCAATGTCCCGGATGAAGCTCAGCAGGCCTTGATCTTCCTCGCCCCGGAAACCGGCGGCGACTTCAGCACCCTCCGCAAAGCCGTCCATGACCGCCCCGGCGTCTTCGTCCGCGCCACCCAGGACCTGGAAGCTGCAAGCCTGGACCGCATGCGCCTCGAAGCCTATCTCGCCCAGATCCGCATCACCAGCCAGACCGATCCTAAAACCCTGAAAGAAAAAGCCGAGCTATCCGCCCGTTCGCTGGGCGTCAAGTTCGACCAGCAATGTTTCGACAAGCCCGCCGATCAGCAGGCCTCCTGCCTCACTCAGCACACCGAAGGCATTGTCCTCGACGACGCCAATACCCAGTCCCTGGTCAGCCAGATCGCGAACGGCTCCGCCGCCGACCTGATGAACCAGATCAGCTACTCCACCCTGGCCGGCGGCGGCATGTACAGCCCCTATGTCGGCGCCATCGTCGACACCGTCAAGATACTTTCTTCGCTCCACACCGCCCACTTCCAGTACATCCCCGCCCTCGCCCTGCCCACCCAGGACACCCTCAATATTCGCCTCAACGTTCCCCCGTCTTTCCGCGATCCCAAATC
Source organism: uncultured Acidobacteriota bacterium (assembly GCA_963766785.1). Taxonomy (GTDB): domain Bacteria; phylum Acidobacteriota; class Terriglobia; order Terriglobales; family Acidobacteriaceae; genus Telmatobacter. The sequence continues at coordinate 2,406,125 of CAVYBV010000025.1, read as the reverse complement.
CGTGGTTGTCATCGCTCTGCCCCCGGTTGGGCCATCCAGGTTCCCCCCGCTGCACCCACTCAACCCTTCTGAGACGGTATGCGCGCAAAAACCAGGCCTCGTCTTTGACGCTGAGGGCGCACCCATGGTCTTCGCCGCCAGCCTTGCCCACGACCTGGCTCTCCGTATCGACACTTCCCGCGGCCCCTTCGACCTGCCCCTCATCGCCGATCCGGCCAGGGGCGGCCTGGTCCTGAAAAATGCCCTGCCCGATCTGCCGCCCGGCTCCCTCACAGCCATCGTCCACGGTAAATGGGGCTTCGACGACTGGGAGGGCCCGCGCTACCATCTCCTCTCCGCCGGACCCGATAAATGGGATATCACCGCCGATGACCAGTCCGCCCTCATCATTGGCCGCGAAGACAAGCTCCATCTCCAGGGCGACAGCACCCTCTGCGTCGACGCCGTCGACCTCTCCGGCAACACCCTCACCTGGAAATCCCCCAAGCCCGACATGATGATCGTCTCGGTGCCGATGAAAAACGCCCAGCCCGGGCCCGTTACCCTCCATATTCACCAGTACGGCGTTCTCCAGCCTGACACTCTCACCCTCAACGCCTATGCTGAAGCCGCTTCGCTTGACCAACTCACGCTCAGCGCCGGCGACCGCACCGCGGCCATGAAAGGCACCCGCCTGGACGAAGTGGCCAGGGCAACCTTCAAGGGCATCGCCTGGACGCCCGATGGGCTCAAGCGCGTGCAGGATTTCGATCAGCTCACCATGAGCACCGGCAGTTCCACCTCCGGTCTCGACCCCGGCGCACAGGTCACCGCCCATGTCTCGCTCCGCGACGGACGCGAACTCACCGTTCCCGTCACCATCAATCCGCCCCGGCCTCAGGTCACGCTGCTGAATAAGGGCACGCAGGATGACAGCGCCTCTGCGCCGTCGCCCGTCCATCTCGGCAGCCCTGACGACCTGCCACTCTCCTCGCGCCTGGTCTTTTTCCTCAAGTCCGTTGTCCCCCAGAAATTTCCCCGCAACCAGGATGTCGAGGTCGCGGCCTCCGACGGCAGTTTCCACACCATGTTGTCCCTCTCTGACGGCAGCCTGATGCTCGAGGACGCCCGCACCGCCCTGGGCGCCGTCGAGCCGCTGGCCCGCTTCGGCTCCTCCGCCTTCGGACCCATCCGCGCCCGCGCCATCTCCGCCGACGGAGTGGCCGGCGATTGGATGCCCCTCGGCACTCTGGTGCGCCTTCCCGGATTCAAGGATCTCCGCTGCCCTCGCTCCACTCTCAAGCCCTGCATCCTCACCGGGTCAAACCTCTTCCTGGTCGACTCCATCGCCTCGGCGCAGGACTTCAGCAACGCCACAGACGTTCCACCGGACTTTACCGGCGCCGAGGTCGCTGTCCCCCATCCCGTCGGCGGCATGCTCTACCTCAAGCTGCGCGATGACCCCTCGACCGTACAGACTCTCAACCTGCCGGTGACGCCCATGGCGCCTTCCCTGGCGCAAGCCGCCACTCCGCTTGCGCCAATCCAGCAGGTCGTGGCTCCCCCCGCCGCATCGGCTCCGGCAACCACCCCTACTCAGCCCGCTGACTCCGACGCGCCCGTTGAGCCCGGCGCCACGCCCAAGCCGCAATCGCAGACTCCGGGTAGCTCTCCCACCCCCGGCGCGGCTGCAAAATCCTCCCCATCGACTCCAACCGGACCGTCCGCCAAACCCGCAACGCCCCCGGCCCCAACCCCAACCCCAAACTGAACTCTGTTCTCTGTTCTCTGTTCTCTGTTCTCTACTCCCTGCTCCCTACTCCCTACTCCCTGCCTTTCCCATCCACCGCCATATCGAACAATCCTCATGCGCCGGCGCCGCATACTCCGCATCCGGCTGGCTGAGCAGGATGCGGCGATCTGCCGCGGCATCCTCTCGCGACCGGAAAACGCGGCCGCTCCAGAGCCGGGTGAAGCCGGGCTGCGCCTCAATCTCGGATTCCTGTTCGTTGTTCACATACAGAATGTCGAGCTCGCCCCCCCTGCCGGCGAATCCGCGCGCCACCGCGCGCAGCAGCCGCCGCATCACCACGGCGCCGAAGGGATTGAAGAGAAAAAGCACAGCGGGGCCCGCAGGCCACTTGAGCTCGAGGATGTCCGCGTGCACCATGCGCGCCGGACAAATCGCCCGCCTGGCCCGCCGCCATATCGCCAGGTTTCTCCCGGCGACCCGCGCCAGCTTGGGGTGCAACTCCACGCCCAGAACGCGCTCAAACCCCAGCTCCGAAGCCAGCAGCACCGCGCGTCCCATCCCCGCGCCCACATCAATGAATGTCGTCTCCGCCATCGCCGCCGCCGGCCTGGTCCGCCGCCATCTCCGCACAATTTCGCGAAAGACCGACGGCGCCACGGCGTAGCACGCCGTCGCATGCCGCGAGTGCGCATGTTCTGTCTTGAGATAGCGCCCCGCCACCAGCCCGCTGGTGCGCACGCCATGCGCCAGATCGAAAGGATGCGCAATATACCCGCTGGCCTTGGTCAGTCCCGGAAGCGATCGGCGGCTGGATTCGCGAGGCACGGTTCACCTTGGAGCGTGTTTCAAAAACCTGCTTTGAAAGGGCACGGCTTCAGCCGTGCCGTAGAGAGCCCGCGATTGATGCGGCTTTAGCCGCTGAGGGATGGATTTCTCACCGTTCTGCTGCTTTTTTTTGAAACGCGCCCTGGCAAATCTCCGGCCTCTTATTTTTTCACCACCGTCGCCGGCCCCACCTGCTGCGCCGTGGCGTTGAAAAGATGACAGTCTCCCGTCTTCTGCCGGAAACGGAAATAGGGATGAAAAAACAGCGCCGCCCGCGCATCCCCCGTGCCTTCCGCCAGGTCCGTCAGCCATACTCCATCGGCCTGCGCCGTCTGGTGCAGGTGAAGCCAGAACCCCTTGTGCAGCGACGCGACCACGCCTCCGGCGATCTTTATGTCTTTGATCGAATGGACGTCGAGGTCGATCATCTCCCCGGTCTGCTCGTCGAGCGAAATCTTGCCCTGCATCACTGACGCGAAGTGCTGCGTCAGGTTCTTCGGCTTGAAATTCGGATTCGGCACTATGTAATAAAAAAGCACGTTGCGTCCGTTCACCAGCTCGCGATGGCCGTTGGTCAGCATCATCGCGCTGATCACGTCCACCGCATTCTGATTGTCCTTGGCCGCCTGCTTGTCCGCCTTGGCCTTGTCGCTGTACTTCAGCGTCTCCTTCATCACCCGCTGGTCTTCCTTGCGCGTCTGCTCGGGAGTCAGATCCTTGCCGTCCTTCTGGAGCATGCGCTCGATCTGCTGCCCATTCACGTAGAACTGCTCGTTGACATCCGTCTCCTGCTTCTTGATCTTGCCGTTTTTGTCCGTCTCCGCGCTCCAGTCGGTGACGCGGCACTCGTATCGCTCCTGCTCGGTCGCCATCTTCTTCTCGTTGGTCAGGGCGCGGTTCAGCAGTTGCATCGGATCGGGCAGCGGCGCGTCCAGCGGCGCCGGGTGCTGCGCCATGCAGGCCAGGGGCACGGCAAAAGCGGCGACAATTGCGGAAACGCAAACGCGCATCGAGAACCCCTGAACGGCTACTACGAAGAGACGCAATACGGAGTTCGGAGGTTAGGGGCGGCTTTCCAAACTTACAGGCTGCGGAAAAACTCCAATCCGCGATGCCTTGTAACAGGGCACGGCTTCAGCCGTGCCGCAAACTGCTGTGAAGAGACGACTGGGCTTTTGCCCCTGCTTCGCTCGACCTGCAACTCAAGCCAGATTTTGCACTTTTTCCGCAGCCTGATGAGCCGCCGGGGAAAGTTTTACCTTCCCTCACCCCGTCGCTTCCACGCCCACCGGCAGGCTGGGAATGCTGCCCTGCGCGCGCGCCTCGTCCACCACCGCGTCCAGGTGCGCCAGAACCTCCGCCACGCTCATCGCGTGGAGCTCGCGCTCGGCGTCGTAGCCCTCCTCGACCAACTGCTTCAGGTAGCGCCCCGCAATCTGCACCGCAATCTGATCGGTGATCACCTTCCCGGCGCGCTTCTTCTGCTCCACCCACGCCGCCGACGGCAGCGCAAGAGTCACGGTGTGCTCATCCACGCTGAAGCGAATGTCCACCGCATCGGCGTGGCGCGTGGCAATGGCCACAACGTTGGCCTTCCATACGCAGCGCAGCTCTTTCCCCGTCCAGCGGTCGGTCACGCGGAAATCTTCATACATGCTCCTAGGGTACCAGCGCACCCAGCCACCGCGCTCGCGAGCTTCCCCGCTCCCTCGCTCCCTTGCTCCCTGACCTCTGATCCCTGATCCCCGACCCCTGACCCCTGATCCCTGTTAAACTGGTAAGGTTGCAGTCGTAGTGCCTCCCGCCAACGGAACCTGCCTGCAAGTCTTTCAGGAAGGACAGAAGAGAACCCACCGTGAAGACCGAAACCCGTCACGCGCTCAAACAGGACAAACTTGCCCTTGCCGCCAAAGGAAGCGTCAGTTGGGTCACTGAAAACAGAGGCAGCGTCATTCGCTGGCTCATCTGGGGCGGCTCGGCGCTGGTCCTCATTGTCGGTCTGCTGGTGTTCTGGGGCGTGGAGAATTCGGCAGCCAAAAACGCCATCGGCGCCGGGCTTGACACCTACTCCGCCCCGCTGACGCAACCGGGCGCGCCGCCTGAGCCCGGAGCTTTCGCCACCGCCGCGGACCGCATCAAGGCCGCAAACCAGCAGTTTGTGGCCGCAGTCCAGAAGTATGGATGGCTCCCCCAGGGCGACCGCGCGCGCTACTTTGCCGGCGTTACCGACATGGAGATGGGCCAGACCGGATCGGCGGAAACTGATCTGAAGGCCGCCGCGGGCTCGTGGAACCGCAACACCGCCAATCTGGCCAAACTTGCCCTGGCCCAGCTTTATCACCAGACCGGCCGCGATCCCCAGGCCATCAGCCTCTACAACGAGCTCATCGCCCACCCCTCCGTCACCGTCTCCGCACCGGTGGCCCAGCTGGATCTGGCGGACCTCTACGTGGCTGAAGGCAAGCAGGACCAGGCCCGCCTCCTCTGGGCAAAGGTCAAGGACGCGGACAAGGACGGTATGGCCGCAACCATCGCCTCCCAGAAACTCACCGGCAAGCAGTAAGCTTCTGTACCGCCGGTTTCCAAACCGGCTGTAGCGCGGGTCACAAGACCCGCGCATCCGTCACAATCGCAACCCCTCCTCGTGCCAATTCCCGTTGCGCGCGCCCATCCCCTGTGCAACGATGGGTTCACTTCGTTCCCCGGGGTCACCGTGCGCCATAAAATCCTGTGTGCCGTCGCCGTCCTGCTCCCCGCCGCGCTGCCCGCCCAATCCGTCATAACCACGGCCGGGGCCGCGCCCCACTTCGACGACAACGCCTGGCCGATCGCTGAAGCAGCCCGCTCCTTCAGCCAGCAGGACGACATCACCGTCCTAACCCTCACCTTCGCGCCCGCCGAGGTCCTGGATGCGTAAAGTTCCGCCGCAAAGAGTAGCGCCGGCCTCCTGGCCGGCTGTGGCGCGGACCTCCCGGTCCGCGCTCGTCGTCGCCGCTCTTCTAATCCTCGCTTGCGCCGCCTTCCCCGCCCAGTCTCCCGGCGCCCCGCCACCCAACCTCCGTTACCACTTCGGCGATAACCCCGCCTGGGCCAATCCAATCTTCGACGACAGCGCCTGGCCCGTCGCGGAAAATGCTCACGTTCCTGCCCCGCCCTCCAACTCCAATGGGTTCCTCTGGATTCGCGGCCGCATCTCCGTTCCCGCCGGGCTCAACGGGCCCCTTGCGGTCCAGACCTCCGTCGACGCCGCACACGTTGGCGTCCCGATAGGTGTCGTCGAAATCTATGTCAACGGCACAGCCGCCGGCCAGCTCGGCGAATTTCCGCCTCAAGACTCCCCGCAGATCATACCCCGCAGCGTCACCTTTCCTCTCCATCCCGTTCTCGCCCCGCCGGGCCAGACCGTGACCGTCGCCGTCCGGGAATGGACGCCGCCCGCCTTGCTGGTGGGCGCCGCCGCACGTGACATAGCAATTTCCATTGACCGAGCCACCGTGCTGGCCACCGCTGCCCGCGCAGACAACGCCGACGCCTTGCTCGCCTCGCAGCCCATGCTCGTTCCCAACCTGCTGCTCATCCTGCTGGGCCTGGCGCTGCTGGCTCTGTGGCCCGCAGTCCGCAGTCGCGAACTCCTCCTCAACGCCGTCTGGCTTATAACGCTGCCTCTTTACGTCGGCATGACCGTCATCACCCAGGCGGGGCTCGTCTCCAGTTCGTTTCTCTTCTGGCTGATCTTCTTCTTCTTCCTGCGCATTCCCGGGTTCTGGGTCACGGTCGAGCTCATCTGGACCGTCCATCGCATCCGTTCCAGCGTCTCCCGCGTGCTCGCCCACGCCTGCTGGATCGCTTACCTCGTCATCGAACTCATCGCCAACCTCCCCAACCAGCCCGCCGCCTGGATTCCACCCTTCCTCCACACCTCATACGGCGCTCTCGTCCTCTTCAACGTCCTTTGCCTCGGAGCTAATCTCTGGGCGCTCTTTATCGCCCGCCGCAATCGCATCATTGCCGCGGCTTTCACGCTCGTCAACATCCCGCTCCTGGTGCGCGTAGCCGGTATCCCCATCAACATCACCATCGGAACCGTCACCATCGATGGCCAGATCGTCGGATTTTTCATCGCCGGCGTCGCCATCACCGCCATGCTCGTCCGCCAGGCCATCGCCGCCTGGGACGCCGGCCGCAAGCTGCGCGTCGAATTCGACGCCGCGCGCGAAGTCCAGCAGCGCCTCGTGCCTCTCGCGCTCCCTGCCGTCCCCGGATGCAGGCTGACCGCCGCATACCTGCCCGCCGCCGAGGTCGGCGGCGATTTCTACCAGGTGCTGCCGCAACCCGCTGGAACCGCTCTGATCGTCGTCGGCGATGTAAGCGGCAAAGGGCTCAGGGCCGCCATGACCGGCACAATGGTCCTCGGCGCGCTCCGCTCGCTCGCCCAGGAAACCAACTCGCCCGGCAAGATCCTCGACCGGCTGAACGCGCAACTAGCCGCAACCTCCGACGGCGGCTTCATCACCTGCCTCTGCGCGCGCATCGCCGCTGATGGCGCCGTTACGCTCGCCAATGCCGGCCATCTTGCGCCTTACCGCAACGGCGAAGAAGTCCCGCTCGATTCCGGCCTGCCTCTCGGCATTGCGCCGGACGCCACTTACTGTGAATCCACCCTCCACCTCAGTCCCGGCGACCGGCTCACCTTCCTCTCCGACGGCGTAGTCGAAGCCCAAACACCCACCGGCGAGCTCTTCGGCTTCGACCGCACCCAGGCCATCAGCACCCAATCCGCTGAAGCCATCGCCCGCGCCGCCCAGGCCCACGGCCAGCAGGACGACATCACCGTTCTCAGCATCACCTTCGCCCCGTCTGAGGTCCTCCATGCGTAAGCTCTTCGTGCTCCCGGCGCTGGTCCTCACACTCGCTGCGGCTGCGGCATTCTCCCAGTCGGCAGACCTTCAGGCATGGCCCAACGGCTTTCTCAGTCCAAGCGGCGGATGGCGCACGCAAGCGGGCGATAATCCTTCCTGGGCGCAGCCCGGCGTTGACGACGCTCGGTGGCCGGCGATCACGCTCGGGAATGAGGACGCCAACTCCGCGGGTTGGCGATGGTATCGCCTCAGCGTGGATCTTCCCCCGCAGCCTGATCCCCTCGCCCTGCTGATCACCGGTGGCGACGGCACTTTTGAGGTCTATGTCAACGGACGCCGGCTGCCCGGACCCGCCCTGCGCTCCAGCCTCCTCATCACTTACCCCAAAGCACGGATTATGCCCATCGGCGCCACCGGCCGCACGGAGATTGCTCTGCGCACCTTCGTACCCTCCCCAACGATGTTCCTCGCCGATCGCGGCGCATTCCGCGTTTTGCTGGGAACACCCTCCGCCATCGAAAACGCGAAGCGGGCCGAGCAGAGCGACCGCCTCGGCCGAGTCGTAACCGGCTTCGGCGTCCATCTGCTTCTCTTTCTCGCCGCTGCCGCCTTTTTTCTCCTTTTCTGGTACCAGCGCGACCGGCGCGAGTACCTGTATCTCGGCTTGAATCTCCTCCTGGTCGCGGTCGGGACCATCGCCTTCGAGCTGGCCACTGCCGGCGCCGTGCCATTTTCCCTCAACTGGTTCGTCGCCGTGCCCACCGTCTACTTCTCCACCATCGCGCAGATCGAATTCACCTTCAGCTTCATCGACAGGCGTGTCGCGCGTCCGTGGCGCATCTACGAAATGGTCCTGCTGATTCCCCCGGCCTTCCTGGTGCTCCCGGCATGGTTCGGCCTCATCAGCCGCGGGCTCTTCAACGTCGACGAAATCCTCATGATCGTCCCCGCGGCAATTCTCCTCCCCCTCATGTTGCTCGCATGGTATCGTCGCGGCAATCGCGAAGCCGGATGGCTCATCCTGCCCAGCCTTTTGCCCATGCTTTCCATCGCCCTCAGCGATGTGGGTATCATCGGCGCCTATCTGGGCTGGCCACGCATCGCTGCGCTGGGAGATCCCATTCCCCTCGGAATTCTGTCCATCGAGTCCTCCGATATATGCGACCTGCTCTTTCTGCTGGCCATCGGCATCGTCATGTTCTTCCGCTTCACCCGCGTCAGCCGGCAGCAGGCCCGCGCCGCCGCGGAACTGGAGGCTGCGCAGCGCGTCCAGTCTTTACTACTGCATTCGGCCCAGAACGCCGCATCTTCTCTCCGCATCCACGCCGTTTATCGGCCCGCCGAGGAAGTCGGCGGCGATTTTTTCCATACCGCGCAGATCGCCGGCGTCGCCCGCGTGGTCGTCGGCGATGTGAGCGGAAAGGGATTGGGCGCCGCCATGCTCGTTTCGGCAGTCATCGGCGCGCTGGACACCATGCACGATGCCGATCCTGTCGCTGTCCTGCGCGCCCTCAATCAGTTGCTGCTGGTTCGCCAGCAAGGTGGGTTCGCCACCTGCCTCTGCGCATCCGTCTCGCCTGACGGCCTCATCGCCTTCGCCAACGCCGGCCATCTCGCGCCCTACTGCAACGGCGAGGAACTCCCCCTCGAATCCGGCCTTCCCCTCGGCGTTACCGGCCGAGCGGAATATTCTCAGACCGCGTGGCGCCTCTCTGCCGGCAACACCCTCACTTTCCTCTCCGACGGCGTAGTAGAAGCGCAGTCCGCGACCGGCGAACTCTTCGGCTTCGACCGCACCGCGCGGATCAGCATGCAATCCGCCGAGCAGATCGCCGCAGCCGCGCAGGCCCACGGCCAGCAGGACGACATCACCGTCCTCACCCTCACCTTCGCCGGAGAACCCACCCTGCGCGCCCGTTCCTCCCGCCCGGGCGCGGGATAATGGTGCTGGGGCCGCCAGGCATTCGCGCCTGAGCATTTTGCCCCCGGTGTGCGTCTGGTTTCTGTATGAGCGCCACCCTGACATTGCCCTGGATGGAGATCGCCCACAGCGCCGTGCACGACGAAGCCCGCACGCACGCCACCGACCAAGCGCTTGCGGCTCTGGTGGAGCAGTACGCCTCCACCCTTTACCGGGTGGCTTTTTCCGTCCTGCGCAACGCCGCCGACGCCGAGGACGCCGTGCAGGAGACCTTTCTGCGCGTGCTGCGCCACCGCGCCACCCTGGGCGAGGTGCGCGATCACCGCGTGTGGCTCATCCGCATCGTCTGGAACATCGTGCTGGATCGCAAGCGGAGGGCCAAAACGCGCCCCGAGACCGAAGACGTGAACGACCTGGCCCGGGTGCTTCCGGCCGCCGGCCTCAGCGCCGAAGAGCGCGCCGCGGCGGCCGAGCATCACGCGCACATGCTGCGCCTGGTCGACTGCCTGCCCGCCAAGGAGCGCCAGGTGCTGGTGCTGTCGGCCTTCCACGAGCTGTCCGGCGTGGAGATTGCCGAAGTGCTCGGAGTGACGGAGTCCAGCGTGCGCTCCCGGCTCTTCCGCGCCCGCAATATCATGGCGGACATGCTGGAGCGCCCAAGGAGTTTGCGATGAATCCCGTTGAAGAGAAGGAATTGAGGGACCCGGCCAGCGAGGCGGAAAACACTTTGCGGCTGGTTGCGTCCCTGCCCGCCCCCGAAGGCCTGGCGGATCGCGTCCAGGAGGGCTTGCGCGCGGCTCCGCGCGGCCACCTTCTCGAGTGGCCCACGGCCCTGATGCCGGGCAGTTGGATGGGCGCGCCGGTTCTCCGCGGCGCGGCGGCGGCGGCTATCGTCTGCATCGTGGCCGGCGGCGGCTGGCGCATCTACTCCCGCGTCCAGACGCCCGCGGCTCCCACCGCCAACGTGGTGGTGATGCCTGCGCGCGTGGGCACGCAGGGCGCTTTCTCCAACGCCGGCGCCATGCGCACCCCGGACACCCTGGCCAAACCCGTGCTGACTCACGCTCCAACGCCGCAGGCTGCCACGCCCCAGACCAAGTTGCCGGTAAAGCACCACAAAGTGCGCCACCACGCCGCCGTGGTGGTCCCGCAGGCGGGTCAGCCGCGCTAGTCTCTTACGACTCGCGGGCCATCGCCTTGAAAAGCATTCCCAGCAGAGCCAGCACCACCGCGCCCCAGAACGCCGGAACCATGCCGTAGACGCGGAACCCGCGCACCACGCTCGATGCCGCCAGGATCATCAGGCCGTTGATGACCAGCAGAAAGATCCCGAACGTGAGGATGCTGATGGGGAAGGTGATGATCTTCAGCACCAACCCGATGGTGGCGTTCAACAGCCCGATCACCAGGGCGGCCACCAGCGCGGCCCTGAAGTCGCGCACGTGAAATCCGGGGACAAGATGCGCGGTGACGATGAGGGCCAGCGCGCTCAACAGCCATTGCAGCAGGAGCCTGAACATGGACACGTTCTCCTTGCGGGTGCGATGGGCACTTCCACTTGAATGAGATGCGGCCGGCGCGGAATGCTGCCGAACGGGGTTCATTCTATCCGCGCGAGCGTACCGGGTAGACTCGATGCATGTTTGTGCGCAGGCTCAAGGTGGAGCGGGTTGATGGGGCGGGCGCGCGCCACGCGTGCCCCATCCGCTGGATCGATAACTTTGCCATGCGCAACTTTACCAACGACGCCATTTTTGACGATACGCTGCCGGCCGGCGACGGGCTGCTCGAGGCCGGCTACCGCGTGCCGCTGGGCCGGCTCGAGGCGGCCATGGAGGACTGGTTCCGGCGCAAAGGCTACCTGACGGCCGAGGACCGGTTGGAGGTGACAGAGCTTGGAGGCCCTTGAGGCAGCCGCGGCGCCCGGGGTATTTTCACGGCCGGAACCGCTTTTGCCGCCGGGGCCAGGTGGGGAGAGTTCTTTGCGAGGGGGCTGGTGGCCGGATCGGACGCCAGAAACAGGCGCATCTCGGCTTGGCGGCGGGCTTTCAGGCCGGAATTCTCCTGGCCGCCGCAGTGATCCCACTTGTGGAACTCGAGGGCTGCTGCGCCCAGATTGCCGTCATTCACCTCGCGCAGGAGGGTGGAAGAGGCCAGGCGGGCGGCGCCGAGGTTGTAGACGAAATCGACGAGGGCATCGAACTGGCCCTGGGTGAGCGGCCTGCGGACGAAGCGGGCGACGGCCTGCCCGGCGGCGGCGACGTCGCGGGTCAGCAGGGCCTGGGCTTCGGCCTGGGTGATCCCCACTGAAAAAGATTCGCCAGGCAGGAGCTTGTGGCCGTAGCCGATGGTGGGCAGGCCGACGGAATCGAGGTAGGTGGAGGGGCGGAAACCTTCGAATTGCATGATGAGTTCAAATCCGGATGGGCTGACGCGCATGGTGTGTTCTCCGTGAAGCAGTGGTCGGTGGTCAGTGATCAGTGGTCAGTTTTCAGCAGTTTGAGACCTCACGACGGGGTCGAATTCCGCTGGAAAGCGTGCAAATAAAAAACGGCGATCCCTTATGGGATCAGCCGTTTAGGTGAACAAAATGCAGTTAAACAAGGGACCGGGAGATCAGCGATCAAGGAACCTGAGGAAACAAGGGACCGAGAACTGCGCGGGCCGTTCGAGCCGGTTCGATGGGCGAAAAGTACAAAAAAAACGATGATGTGGAATGGATTGAGCAGGTTAAGGGCAAAAACTGCACCCATTGTCCGTTTTCGGACAGTGAGAAGCGAACCAAGGCGCGGAGCGGCAACGAGAACACTTTCTGGTCCGGCGCGGTGCTGTGCTGCAGTTGGTATTCATGATGTCCCCCGCTGAAATTCAGGCCAAAAAAGGAAACGCCCGCCGGATGGGCGGGCGTTCTTCAGGCGCTTTTCTGACCTGTTAATACAAGTCTAGCATTTCTGGAACTTAAGACTGCACACTTTGCAGAACAAAGTGAATGCGAAGCAAGTTGTGCAAGTCTTTTGACTGCATGGGATTGCGGACAGTTGTGGGACGATATACCATGCTATGGTTCGATACCCCCTTGACACGCGGTTTTTGGGCTGTTTTTGCGAAATAATTTTATAAGTAATTGATGTGGAAAGAGTTAGTTTGGCGGTTTTTGGTGGTTTCTGGAAGGACGACCGTCCGGGCGGGCTATAGGTGGTGCGTTGGACAACGCTTTGTCGTTTCCCACCCATTTCGCAAAGAGCGCGAGCTGGGTATCTGCCTGACTCACCTTGCCACAAATTGTTGAGTAACTTAGTGCCGATCGCGACGTTACCCGTGTTTCCGACTAAGGGAGAGTAGTGCGGACGCCCAGGGATTCGGCGACTTTGCCAAGTTTCCCATCAAGGGTCCATATTTGAGCGCCCGGAGTTGCCAGGCAGGAGGCAATCAAATGTGCGTCCGTCAGGCCGATCCCCTTCGAGGCAAGTCCCCGAGTTTCGATCATGTGGCGAACGTCCTGTAACCGCACCGGGCGGATGGAAATCAGTTGGTCGAGATACGCCAGCGTTTTTCGCCGTTCCGGCAACGCGCCGAGCGCCAGCTCCGCAATCAAGAATGGGTGAATGCAGAGCTGGTCATTGGCAATCAATGTGTCCAACTCCGCCTTGTAAGCGCCAGTACGAAACATGGCGATCCAGACTGAAGTGTCCGCCAGAATCACTGCTCATCTACTCGCAATCTGCGCACGTCTTCAATTTGGGGGGCGGTCCCAGCCAGCGCCAGGAGCCTGCGGCCGGCTTCCCGCGCAATCAACGACTTTAATGCGGCACGGATCAATGCCGATCTTTCCGTCAATCCGCTGTACTCTTCCGCCGTTCGTAACAGATCATCGTCGAGCGATACGGTAGCTCTCATCTTTCACTCCGTGCACCAATTATAGCACCGATGCGTGCATCACAGTGGTGAACGTTGTGCAAGATTCGTGGGGCGCCCTGGCGATGGATGGGACACAGGTCGAACAGGGGATTCTCTGCGGGGAATGACAGAAAGAAAGGCAAGGGCAAGAGCAAAGGCAAAGGCAGGGGCAAAAGAGGCTGCGGAAAAACGGTGAAGAGTGAGCGAATTCCGTGGAGAGAGGTCCCGCAGGGCCTAAAGGCCAATTGATTCTGCTGCAGTTACGGCACGACTGAAGTCGTGCCCTGACACGTTTCGCGTTTTCAGCGAGTTTCTCCCCAACCTGAAAAGCCCGCCTGCGCCCTTGTATAGTATTGCCACCGGGCCACTTTCCCTTTTCCAGAGGTCAAAGCCATGACACGAACCATCCTCCGTGTCCTCCCGTGTTTGTTTCTGCTGGCTGCCGCCGCCCTGAACGCGCAAACTCAAGCGCAGCCGGACCGCATCGCGCGCGTCACCCTGGGCCAGTCGGCTGTGCCGCTTTATGGGCCGTGGAAGTTCACCATCGGCGACTCGCCCATCGACCCCAAAACCGGCCAGCCGCTGTGGGCTGAGCCGGATTTTGACGACTCGAAATGGGAGACGGTGGACCTGACGCCGAAGGCTGGGGCCACTGATCCAATCGCAGGGCTCACGGGCTATGTGCCGGGCTGGACGGACCAGGGCCACCCCGGCTATTGGGGCTACGCCTGGTACCGCATACGGGTGCGCCTGGAAACACCGCCCGACGAGAAGCTGGCCCTCGCCGGACCCGCGAACCTGGACGACGCCTATCAGGTCTTCGACAATGGAGAACTGCTGGGCCACTTCGGCGACTTCAACGGCAAAGCCCCAACCACGTATTACACCCAGCCTAAAATGTTTCCGCTGACCCAATCGGCAAATCCAGGTGTCGGATTCAAACTGGATTCGTCCACCCAAGTTCTGGCCCTCAGGGTTTGGATGGGACGTTACACCATGCTCCAGTCCCCCGACGCAGGTGGCTTGCATTCTGCGCCAGTGCTGGGCGAGGCTGGCGCAGTGGCGGCAGACTACCAGATACGCTGGCTGGAACTTGTCCGCGGCTATGCATCTTCAGCGTTCGAGGCACTGCTGTTTGGATTGCTGGCCGTCTTTGCTTTCAGCCTCATCCTCCTCGATCGCTCGGATCGGGTCTATCTCTGGATGGGGTCTCTCTTCCTGCTCATTGCCGCACTTGCCATCCTCGAAGTCATCGCTGCCTGGACCGAAATTCAGGGCGCAGCCATCAATAATCTGCTAACCGACGGCCTTGTGGTTCCGCTGATCAGCGCGGCATGGGTCATGGTGTGGTGGGTGTGGTTCGGATTGCAACGCCCGTCCTGGCTGCCCCGCCTCACGGCCGGGCTGACGCTGTCGTACATGGCTTCACGAGTTCTGAATGAAGAGATCTTCCCGGGGCTTCTTCCGCACTCGGTCGCCATCCATTTCCTCGCCGTCTCTCTGGCCGTCCGGCTTCTATTCTTCGCACTGCTGGTGGGGATCGTCATCGAAGGGGTTCGCAGGCAGGGGCTTGAGGGCTGGCTGGTTCTTCCTGTCGTCGTGTTGTTCGGCATCGGGACTTACACCAACGAGCTCACCATTCTTCATATCCGAATGTATTGGTTTCCTTTCGGTCTAATCGTCAACCTTCACCAGGTCTCGAACCTGCTGGTTGGGGCAACCATTGCCCTGCTGCTGCTGCGGCGGCTTCTCCAGTCGGTAAAGCGGCAGCGGCTGATGGCGCTGGATGTGAAGCAGGCGCAGGAGGTGCAGCAGGTGATCCTGCCCGAGGCGCGGCTGGCGCTGCGAGGGCTCACCATCGAGAGCGAGTACCGGCCCGCGCGCGAAGTGGGCGGCGACTTCTTCCAGATCATTCCGCATAAAGCCGACGGCAGCCTGCTGATTGTGGCCGGAGACGTGACCGGCAAAGGCCTGAAGGCCGGAATGCTGGTGGCGCTGCTGGTGGGCGCGATTCGGACGGCGGCGCGATTCAGCGATGACCCCGTGGTGGTGCTGGGCGAACTCAATCAGCGGCTGATGGGCCGCAGCGATGCCCAGGCCACTTGCCTGGCCTTGCGCATCGAGGCCCACGGCGCGGTAATGCTGGCCAACGCCGGCCACATGCCGCCCTACCTGAACGGAGAACCGCTGCCCATGGAAGGCGCAGTGCCGCTGGGCATGATCGAATCCGTCGAGCCCTCCGTGATGCGTTTCCAACTGATGCAGGGCGACCGGCTGACGGTGATGTCGGACGGGATCGTCGAAGCCACGGATGCGAATGGGAAACTGTTCGGCTTTGAGCGCGTGGCTGAGCTGCTGCGGAAGGCAACGACCGCATCCGAAGTGGCCGGGGCGGCGCAGGCCTTCGGCCAGGAGGACGACATCAGCGTGATCGCGGTGACGCGGGAGACGGTTGCCGAGCCCGCATTGGCGTGAATAGATGCGCTGCGCGGAGGGTTTGTGACGGAAAGAGCGCGGAGGTGTGAGACGTGGGCTTCCGTTGTACCCACCCTAACCGCATAATGCGCGGTTAGGATGGGGCACCCACCTCTGGGTGGTCCTTCGGCTTGGGTCGCTGCGGCGACCTACGCTCAGGATGACGCCGATGCGGGGGAATGATGGCATTGGGGGCTGGGGCGAGAGCGGCGAATCCTGGCAAGTGTCCGAATTTGAACACGCTCTCCCAGATTTGGACGAATGCAGGCCCCCTTCATATGGCTATGCGCCTCATTTGGAGCGGCTTACGCATACGGCAGGATGGAATGTTACGTGCTGTAGCATTTGTGAAAGCTGAAGCATTTGGAGGGGCCAGCGATGAGCTTTGTGCCGCAGGATCTGAGTCACTCATTCCGCCAGTTGCGCAAGACGCCGGGGTTTACGGTTACGGTGCTGCTGACGCTGGCGCTTGGCATTGGCGCCAACGCGGCCATTTTCACGCTGGTGAATGCGATCCTGCTGCACAACCTGCCGGTGACCGATCCCAAGACGCTGATCCGCATTGGCGACACGGACGCTTGCTGCGTGAACGGCGGCTGGAACGACGACGGCGACTACTCGCTGTTCGCCACCGACACTTACTACATGTTCAAGAAGAGCCTGCCGGAGTTTGAGGAACTGGCGGCGATGGAGTCGGGGTATGCGTGGCGGCCGCTGACGGTTCGGCGCGCGGGACCGCAGACGGTGGCGAAGTCAGTGACGGCGACGTTTGTTTCCGGCAACTATTTTCGGGTGTTTGGACTTTCGCCGGCGGCGGGGCGGCTGTTTGTGGATGCGGATGACCAGAAGGGCGCGCCGCTCACCGCAGTGATGAGCTACGACGCGTGGCAGCAGGATTATGCGGGTGATCCCAGCGTGGTGGGCAGCGCGTTTTACATCAACACCAAGCCGGCCACGCTGATTGGGATTGCGCCGAAGGGGTTTTATGGCGACCGCATCGACACCAACCCGCCCAAATACTTTCTGCCCATGAATTCGATGGACCCGGTGAGCGGCGCGCCGTACTTCAACGAGCCTGATACCGAATGGGCCTACATTATCGGCCGCATCAAGCCGGGAACTTCGCTGCCGGCACTGCAAGCGAAGGCCAGCGTTCTGCTGAAACAGCAGTTTGCGCCGCTCAAGACTTTTACCGATCAGCGCGCGCAGAAGGTGCTGCCGCGCACGCACGTGGTGCTGAGTCCGGGTGGCGGCGGCATCCAGAACATGCAGGACGGCTACAAGGATCACCTGAAGCTGTTGCAGTGGATCGCCGCGATGGTGCTGCTGGTGGCCTGCGCCAACATTGCCAACCTGCTGCTGGTGCGTGGGATGGGACGGCGGGCGGAACTCTCGATCCGCTCCGCGCTGGGCGCGCCGCGGAGCCGGATTGTGGGCCAGCTGCTTACGGAAAGCGTGCTGCTGTCGGGTACGGGCGGGCTGCTGGGCCTGGCGGTTTCCTATCTGGGAGCGCACGCGCTGCTGGCCCTTGCCTTTCCCGATCAGCAGAACATGCCGGTCGACGCCGCGCCTTCGCCGCTGGTGATCGGGTTTGCCTTCGTGCTTTCCCTTTTCACCGGCATTCTGTTTGGCCTGGCGCCAGCGCTGATGGCCGCGCGCACCCATCCCGCGGAAGCACTGCGCTCAAACACCCGCACCACCGCTCATGGAGCTTCATTTCTGCAGCGGGGGCTGGTGGTGCTGCAGGCCGCGCTGTCGCTGGTGCTGCTGGTGGCCGCGGGGCTGTTTGTACAGAGCCTGACGAAGGCGCAGAACGTGAACATGAAACTGGACACCACGAATCGCTACATTGCCCACATCAATCCGCAGGCGGCGGGGTACAAGGTGACAGAGGTGGAGGCACTTTACCAGACCATCGTGGATCGCTTCCACGCCATTCCGGGCGTGGTAAAAGTGGGCCTGTCGACCTATACGCCGATGGAAGAGAACAACTGGAGCTCGGGCGTCAAGGTGCAGGGCGAAGCGGACATCAACAAGGGCGCGTCGTGGGTGAAAGGCAACGCGGAGTACTTCGACTCCGTGGGCACGCACGTGGTGATGGGGCGCGGCTTCACGACCGAGGACACGCTGAATTCGACGCCCGTCGCGGTGGTCAATCAGGAATTCGCCAAGCAGTTCTTCGGCCAGCGCAATCCTATCGGCCATCACTTCGGTTATTCCGGGCCGTCGAAGATTCCAGAGGATGGCGCGCATGAAATTGTGGGCGTGGTGGAAGACACCACTTACACCAGCGTCTACTGGAAGAACCACGCGATGTACTTTTTGCCGATGACGCAGCGCGCCGGCGTGGCCAACGACCCGGAAAACACCCTCGACAAAGACCTATCGCTCTATGCCGGCGCCATAGTTATCCAGACCAGTCATCCGATTCCCGGATTTGAAAGAATTGTGGGAGCGACGCTGGCGAGCATCAACCCCAACCTCACCATCGTGAAGTTTCAGACTTTCCAGCAGCAGATTCAGGATCGGTTTATTGAGGAGCGGCTGATTGCGCGGCTGACGTCGCTCTTCGGACTGCTGGCGCTGCTGCTGGCCGCAATCGGCCTGTATGGCGTTACCGCCTATACGGTGGTCCGCCGCACGCCGGAGATCGGCATCCGCATGGCGCTGGGAGCGGGGCGGGGACGCGTGATTGGAACGATCATGCGCGGGGCCATGCTGCAGGCAATTATCGGCCTCGCCATCGGCGTCCCGGTGGCCATTTTCTGCGTGCGCTATGTCAAATCGCAGTTGTATGAGATCACCGGCGTGAATGTGCCGGTGATGGCTGTCGCCATCGGCGTGCTGCTGCTCGCAACCGCCATCGCCGGCATCATTCCGGCGCGCCGCGCGGCTTCGATCGACCCCGTAAAGGCCTTGCGCGTGGAATGAGTTCCGCCGCCAGAGGACAACAAAATTTGTCATCCCACCCTAAACGCAAAAAGCACGCTTTCGGTGGGTCGCGGGGCGCGTGAGGGACAACAGCATGCCTTAGCGGGTGCCAAGGCTAAAAGTGGCTGCGGAGAAGTCGAATTCGAGGCTGTTTCAGGTCGAGGCTGAACGCAGGGGCTAGGCAGTGTCTGATGAATCCGTGCGATCGGATTCGAGGTGGAAACGAGCGGCCTCAGGGGCTAAAGCCCGCCGTTTTATTGGGTGTTTTTCGGCACGACTGAAGTCGTGCCCTGACGCGTTGCTCAAGGTTCCCGATTCGTCAGACACTGCCTAGAGCCCGCCTCTTTATCATCAAGCGCTTATCGGCCCGACTGAGGTCGCGCCCTGACACAGGAAGGTGTCCGGAGCTCCCTCAAATTCACGGGCAGACGGAATGCCCGGCGATCTTTGCGCTGATTCCGCGCTTATGGGTGGCCGCCACGAGCCTCTGGGAACCTCTCTTCAGCCGGAATTTCCGCATAGGCCGCTATAATCTCTTCACTGCTGAAAAGGTGATTTCTATGAAATCTGAAACAGACTTGCGCTGCCCGGAGACGATGATTCCGCTCCGCGAGTGCTCGCTGGAACAGGCTGAGAGAGCGATCTCCGACGGAAAGCCTTTACGTGCTCGGCCGGACGGAAAGCAGAAAGCAGTTGGTCGAACTCCGTCCGTAATGATGCGTGAAGACTTGCGTTGCGCTTATCCAATTGTCGATGGAATACCCATTCTGCTTCTTCCCGAGATGCTTGTTGCGGGCGAAAACGGAAGATCTTTCAATCTAAAAGATTCGAAGTGGGCCGAGGCCTATGAGGAGATGGAACATTACAACGCGGTAGGTGTCGAAAATGCGTCGAAAATCGATGCCGGCACTTTAAGTCCCTTTCCGAAAGGGATTGCAGGATATGGTGATTCGTTCCCTGAGCCGAATCGGATATGGATTGATGCGCCTCACGATGCCCTGGCCCAAATGGATGCGTACCGCAATCTTGGAAGGATTCGAGGAAAGCGAGTCGCAGTGGTCGGGGGCGGTGGGTCGCACGCGGTTAAGTTTCTGCTGGCGGGCGCCTCTGAAGCCTGGCTCATCACTCCAATGGTTGGCGAGTGCATCTGCGGTAGGGCGATGGCACGTTCGTTCGGCGTGGAGGACCGTTTGCGATGCGTTGTCGCTGTGGGCGAACAGATGCCTCTAAGACCAGATTTTCTCGATGCAATCTATTCCGGAGGCTGCATTCATCACATGGTTGCGGAGCTTGTCGCGAAGGAACTGTGCCGTGTGCTTGCACCGGGCGGGCATTTCACCGCCGTAGACCCCTGGAGGACGTTCCTGCACACCGTCGGAACTCGGATACTTGGAAAACGAGAGGAAAACGTGTATTGCAAGCCGATGACAGAAGAACGCCTGGCGCCGTTTCGTTCTGAGTTTTCGAGGTTCGAGGTGACGCATTACGGGCCCATATTGCGTTATTTCCTCCTGGGTGTTTGCAAATTGTTGAAAGTTGAGATGAGTGCAGGCCTTGGTTACAGGTTGGGCCAGTTGGAAGATCGGACGTTTGGCAGGGTGCCTTTTTTCCGAGACCGTGGCGGGAGCGTCGTATTTACGTGTACAAAGGCTTGATCGTCTACGTGTTTTCAGTGGCTGTTAAAGCCGCGCCCTGTTAAAAAGCCTCCCGGATCGAAGCTCTTCAGCGGTCTGTTAAAGGCCCGGCATACCAGGCCGCGTTGCCCCATTTATTTGGGGGCGGCGATGCGGACCAGCAGGATGTCGTGCTCCTTGATTTCTATGGGCATCTTGTCGGTCAGGGTGATGTCCTTGCCCGTCCAGAGGTCTTTGCCCTGGAGCGGGCCGTGCAGGCCTAAGCGGGCCAGATCGAGGTGGAACGGGTGGGTGGAGTAGCGGTCGCTGCCGGCGTTGAGGACGGCGATGGCGACGGCGCCGCCGGAGAGATGCTTGAGCCAGACGTCGACTTCGCCTTCAGAGTAAATGCGGCGCGCCTGATGGCCGAGCGGATCCTGATCGATGGCGATGACGTCGCGGCTGGTGAGGATATCGCGAATCTCGGGCTTCATGTGGGGCAGGTCGTTGCCGGCCAGGAGCGGCGCCGAGAACATGGCCCACATGGAGAAGTGGGTGCGGTTTTCAGCCAGGGTCAGTTTGCCGTTGCCCACTTCAAGCATGTCGGGGTCGTTCCAGTGGCTGGGGCCGGCGTATCGCTCCAGTCCCTCCTGCTGGGAAATGATGGCGTAGACGCGATTCCAGGTGGGATTGATGTCGTCGGTGGTGCGCCAGAGGTTGCCGCCGATTTCGGGCGCCCACTCCCACACCGCATCCCAGCCGTACTGGCAGAAAGAGAAAACGATGGGACGGCCGGTGGCGGCAAGCGCCTTGGCCATTTTGACGTAGGCAGCGTGCATGAGGCGCATCTGCGCGGCGGGGTCGTTGGGCGCCTGCTTCTCCATGACGGCGGGGATGAAGCTGCAGAGGTCGTATTTGACGTAGTCGATGCCCCAGGAGGCCCAGGTTTTTGCGTCCTGCTCCTCGTGGCCGAGCGAGCCCTCGTAGCCGGCGCAAGTCTTGGGGCCGGGTCCGGAGTAGATGCCAATCTTGAGGCCCTTGGAGTGGACGTAGTCGGCGAGGGCCTTCATGTCAGGAAATTTGGCGTTGGACTGGATGTTGCCGTCGGCGTCGCGCTGGCCCTCCCAGGTGTCGTCGATGTTGACGTAGACGTAGCCGGCGTCTTTCATGCCGCTCGAAACGATCTGGTCGGCGGAGTCGCGGATGTCCTTGTCGGTGACCTTGCCGAAGAAGTAGTTCCAACTGTTCCAGCCCATGGGCGGAGTTTTTGCCACCTGGCTGGAGTAGGGCGTTTGCGCCGAGGCAAGGACGGCGGCAAGGGCGAGGACGGCGAGCGAACACGGAGCGGCGATGCGCATGGGAGTCTCCAGAAGAGGAAAACGGTTTCCGCGGAATGGTACGACGGCAGCGCGGGGTTGCGCAAACGGGGGCGGAGCCAGCGGGGCTAGCGGGGCTAGCGGGGTTAGCGGAGCTAGCGGGGTTCCCGGAGCTAGCGGAGCCAGCGGTGCCAGCGGCGTTAGCGGACCTAGGGGGCCGTCATGCCGGCCGACCCGCAACAAAGTGGACGAACGCGGGCCAATCTGTGCTATTCTCCCCGCGTGCCAACCGCCCTCGAGGTCAAAAAAGAAAAGAGCATCCGTCATTCCCTGCTGGTGAGGGTGACGCACTGGCTCACCTTGATCGCGTTTCTTGCGCTGCTGGTGACCGGGCTGGAGATTGTGATCTCGCACCCGCGCTTTTACCTGGGCGAGACCGGCAACGTGAACATGAAGCCGCTGTTCACGATCCCGATTCCGGCTTCGCGGGATACGGTTCCAACCGGCTACACGTTCACGATGCCGGACGAGAACGGCTGGAGCCGGTATCTGCATTTTGAAGCGGCGTGGGTGCTGGTTTTGACGGCGCTGGTGTACGGGATTGCGAGCCTGCTGAACGGGCATTTCCGCAGGGACCTGGCGCCGGAACGGAAAGACTGGAACTGGCGGGCATATAGGGAACGGATCGGGCGATATCTGCGGCGCGAGCGGCCGGATGCGGCGGAGAGCGGCTCCTATAACGTGCTGCAACGAACGGCGTACGTGGTGGTGATCTTCGTGCTGTTTCCGCTGATTATCTGGACCGGCCTGGCGATGTCGCCGGCATGGGAAGCGGCATTTCCGGCGACCGATATCCTGCTGGGAGGGCATCAGACGGCGCGCACGCTGCACTTTTTTCTGACCTGGGCACTGGCTGTGTTCCTGGTGGTGCACGTTGCCATGGTTGCGGTTTCAGGATTCCGGCGGCGCATGCGGGGCATGATCACGGGGCGGGCAGGGGACGACGAGGAGCGCTCATGACGGGGATTTCACGGCGCAGGTTGATCAAGACGGGCCTGGCGGCCGCGGGCGGAGTGGCCGGGCTGGCTGTGGCCGACCGCATGGCAAAGCGCTATGGCCTCATCCCACCGGATCATGGAGGGTGCTATGGGCCGGGCGAGACGCTGACCTACGCGACGCAGCGATTACTGACCGGCGATCGGGCGGTGCGTGAGTTCCCGCAGAACATGATTTCGAAAGCGCCATTCGCAAATGAGGTCGACCCGCCTACGGCCGAGTTCAAAAAGCTTCATGCAGGCGGGTTCCGCGACTGGCGCCTGGTGGTCGACGGGATGGTCGATCATCCCTTGTGCCTTTCTCTCTCCGATCTTCGCGCCATGCCGATGCGCAGTCAGATTACCGAAATCGGATGCGAGGAAGGCTGGACCTACATCGCCGAGTGGATCGGGACACCTCTCCACGAAGTGCTGAAGGAGGCCGGCCTGCACCCCAACGTGCGGTTTATCTTTTACCGGGCGATGGACAAGATGGGCTGGTGGGAGAGCATCGATATCGCCGAGGCGATGCACCCGCAAACGTTTCTCACCATGGGGATGAACGATGGGGAGCTTCCGGTTGGATTCGGCGGTCCGCTTCGTATGCGGCTACCGCGCCAACTCGGCTACAAGAGCCTGAAATACGTCGTCCATCTTACCGCCACCGATTCGATGAAGAAATTCGGCAAGGGGCTGGGATCTGCCGATCCGGAGGGCGGGTACTCGTGGTACGCGGGGATCTGAGTTTGTGTTGGCGAATCGGTTTGCATAAATCTTTCCTCAGGGGCTAAGGAACCTGAGTGAGAACAACCTTGAGGTCAGGGAGTCGCAGATGAAAGGCCCGCGGCTGAAGCCGCCGCGATCCTTTGCGTCTTTTTCAGCAGCCTGAAGGCTGCTGCTCCTTCCGGCCGAGTGATTCAGTCACCCTCAGATTCGCACTCTCTGATATAACGGTCTGCACAGAAGAGACTGTTGCCGGGCGGCGTTGGCGCGCGATGGAGTGCGAGCGCGCTTGAAGCCGCGGCCGGCGGGGAGAGCCCGCGATGCAATCGAAATCCTGCTTTGTGCGATGGATTGGTTGGACTGTGGTGTGCGCGCTTTGCGCAATGGGTGCGAATGCCCAGAAGAGGGCGGCGGCGCCCGCGAAGACCGCGGCAGCGCTGAGCATGACGCCGGTAAAGCCGGAGAGCGTGGGCTTCAGCAGCGAACGGCTGGAGCGGCTGCACGCGCTGATCCAGGACGAAATCGACCAGAAGCACCTGGCCGGGGCGGTGACGATCCTGGCGCGGCACGGCAAGGTGGTGGAGTACCGCACCTACGGCGTGCGCGACCTGGCCACCGGCGCGCCGATGACCAGGGACACGATCTTCCGCGACTACTCGATGAGCAAGCCGGTGACCGGCGTGGCCATGATGATCCTGTTCGAGCAGGGCAAGTGGCTGCCCAACGATCCGATCGCGAAGTACATACCGGAGTTCGCGCACCTAAAGGTGTTTGATGGCGTGGACGCGGACGGAAAGATGAAGCTGGCCGACCCGGATCACCCGCCGACGATGCATGAGCTGATGTCGCACTCGGCGGGGTTTTCATACGGTTCGGGGTTTCCGCCGGTGGACGCGCTCTACCGCGCGAAGAATCCGCTGGGGTCGAAGAACCTGCAGGAGATGATCGACAAGCTGGCGACGATACCGCTGAACTACCAGCCCAGCAAGGGATGGACGTACTCGCTTTCAATGGACGTGGAAGGCTACATCGTGGAGAAGCTGTCGGGGCAGTCGCTGCCGGACTTCATGCACGAGCACATTTTTGCGCCGCTGGGGATGAAGGACGCGGGATTTTATGTTCCGGCCGACAAGCGCAGCCGCTTCGCGACGAACTACCGCGATGTGAATGGCAAGCTGGTGGTGACGCAGGCCGGCAGCCCGCCCACGGATTACACGGAGCAGCCCACGATGCCGTCCGGCGGCGGCGGGCTGGTGTCAACCGCGGAAGATTACTACCGGTTTGCGACCATGCTGAAGGACGGCGGCGAGCTTGACGGCAAGCGGATTCTGTCGCCGGCGACGGTGAAGCTGATGACGTCGAATCATCTGCCCGCCAACCTGCTGACGGGGCAATTTGGGATCGGCGAGCACATCATGCGGCCGGGATTCGGCTACGGCTATAACTGCGCGGTGGTGTTCGATCCGGCGGAGGCCAACCTGCCCGACGGCAAGGGGACGTTCTTCTGGGATGGCGCGGCGGGCACGTGGTTCTGGGTCGATCCGACCAACGACATCGTGTTTGTGGCCATGATCCAGCGCATGGGCGGCGGCGACAATCATCCGCTGCTTTATCGCAGCCACGCGGTGGTGTACGGAGCGCTGGTGGATCCGGCAAAGTAGGGGCACGGCGGCATAGCAGAGGGAAGCAGAGATGAAGATTCATTTTTCGCGTACGCAATTCGCGCTTGCTGTGGCGCTGCTGGCGGCGGCGTTCGCGCCCGCGGCGGGAGTGAGCCAGCAGCAACAGCATCCGCAACGCGCGGCGCAGGGAACGGCCGCCGCGACGGTGGGGAAGCCGGAGACGGTGGGCTTCTCGAGCGAGCGGCTGGACCGGCTGCACGCGCTGATGCAGCAGGCGGTGGACAAAAAGCAAGTGGCCGGCGCGGTGACGCTGCTGGCGCGGCACGGAAAGATTGTGGATTATCGCGCCTACGGCGTGCGCGACCTGGCCAGCGGCGCGCCGATGACCAAGGATACGATTTTTCGCGACTATTCCATGACCAAGCCGGCGACCGGCGTGGCCATGATGATCCTGTTTGAAGAAGGCAAGTGGCTGCCCAACGATCCCATCGCGAAATACATTCCGGAGTTTGCGCACCTGAAGGTGTACAACGGCATGGACGCGAACGGGAACGTGATTCTCGCCGATCCGGTGCATCCGCCCACTATGCACGAACTGATGTCGCACACCGCGGGCTTCACCTACGGATTCTTCGGCAACACGCCGGTGGACAAGATGGTGCGCGACGCCAACGTGTTCGGCGCGCCGAATTTACAGGGCATGATCGACCGGCTGGCGAAGCTGCCTCTGCTCTACCAGCCGGGGACGGAGTGGAATTACTCGCTTTCGATGGACATCGAGGGCTACATTGTGGAGAAGCTTTCCGGCCAGTCGCTGCCCGACTTCATGCGCGACCACATTTACAAGCCCCTGGGGATGAAGGACGCGGGATTCTGGGTGCCGAAGGAGAAGCAGAGCTGCTTTGCCACGCTTTACTGGTGGGATGCGGAGACGGGCACGGTGACAGCCCAGGCGCATGGCTTCGTCAGTCCGCATCCGTATGATGGGCCGCCCGCTGTGCCGTCGGGCGGGGGCGGCATGGTCTCCACCACCGAGGACTACTACCGCCTTGCGCAGATGCTGGCCAACGGCGGCGAACTCGACGGCAAGCGCATCGTTTCGCCGGAGTCGGTGAAGCTGATGACATCGAATCATCTGGGGCCGAATCTTTTGACGGGCAAGTTCGGCATCGGCTTGCAGCGAATGCGGCCGGGGTTCGGCTATGGATACAACTGCGCCGTGGAGTACAACCCGCAGGAGGCGAACTTGCCCGACGGCAAGGGCACGTTTCTGTGGGATGGCGCGGCGGGGACATGGTTCTGGGTGGACCCCACGAACGACATTGTGTTTGTGGGCATGATCCAGCGCATGAACGGCGGGGAGCCGAACCTGCAGTACCTGAGCCGCTCGATTGTTTATGGAGCGCTGGTGGATCCGTCGAAGTAGGCGCGGGGCGCGAGCTGCGATGGGGAAGGCCGCTCAGGCTCGGCTGCCGCCCTAGTAAATGTCTCGCAGATAGCGTTTCTGCTTTTTCATCGCGGCCAGGAACTCCTTGGCGTAATCGGGGCCTTTGCCGCTGTGGTCGGCAATAGCGTTCAACATGGCAGCTTCCACGTCTGGGGCCATGCGCTTGGAGTCGCCGCAGACATAAAAGTAGGCTCCATCGTCGAGCCAGCGCCATATCTCCTCGGCGTGTTCGCGGATGCGGTCCTGCACATAAACCTTGGAGGCCTGGTCGCGGGAGAAAGCAGTGTCGAGCCGCTCCAGCAGGCCGGACTTTTGCCACCCCAGCAACTCGTCGCGGTAAAGAAAGTCCTCGGAGGCGCGCTGATCGCCGAAGAACAGCCACATGGGCCAGCGGCCGCATCCGGCCTGCTTGTGCTGGAGGTAAGCGCGGAAGGGCGCGAGCCCGGTGCCGGGGCCGACCATGATCACGCGGGCGTCGGGATCGGCGGGCAGCCGGAAGTTCTGGTTGGAATGGACAAAGATGGGCAGCTTGCCGCCGGGAGGAGTTCGCTCGCCGATCTGGCCGGAGCAGACGCCCAGGCGATCCCGCCCGTAGCTCTCATAGCGGACCACGCGAATGGAGAGATCGACGCTGTTTCCGCGCAGGGCCTGGCTGGACGAAATGGAGTAGAGGCGTGGAGCCAGGCGGGGCAGGATCTTAAAGAGCAGCTGCGGATCTTTGAGCCTCGCCGGGCAGTGTTCCAGCAGGTCGATGAACTCGCGGCCCCAGAGAAAGCCGTCGACCTTTTCCTTGGCGCCCGGCTGAAGCAGGTCGGCCAGGGCATCGCATTGGGATTGAGCGGCCCACGCGCGCAGTGTGGAACCGGAGAGCTTGCCAATCATGAGCCAGGAGGTGAGGGCAGAGCGGAGACTGGTCGGCGATCCGTAAAAGTCCTTCACCGGCTCATCGCCGGAAAAGCACAGCCGTTCGAGAACCCGATCCACGGCCGTGACGGGATTGTGCGGCACGATGCCCACCGAGTCGCCGGGCAGGTACTCGATGGCGGACGAGCCGAGGTCCAGCTCGATATGGCGTGTTTCCTTCTCCGATGCCTCGCCGGTGAGCAGCCGGTTCACGAGAACCGTAGCGCGATACGGATTATTGCGGGTCCAGGCGCCTTGATCGGGAATCAATTCCCCGGCGACGTTGGCCGCCGGGGCGGGGGAGCGGCTTTCCAGGGTCTCCGCTGTCTCAGTTTGCATCGTGGATCTCTTTTGTGGCGTTGAGCTGCCGAGGGAATCTGGTCGTACGCAAGTTTGACGATAGAAGGTTCGGACTGGTCATTCTGTGACCTCAATCACGAAGCGAACGTTTCGCAAAGGCCTGTATATAAGCTACTGTGATTTGTGTCACTTAGGCAAGTTACTTACGTCCCATCCTCCGCCCAGCGCGCGGATCAGCTGCACTGAAGCCGCGAACTGCCGCGTCTGAAGGTCGGTCAGCGTCCGCTGGTTGCTCAGCAGCGCGGCTTCGGCCGTCAGCACTTCCAGATACGCCGTCACGCCGCCCTTGTAGCGCTGGTTGGAGAGATCGAAGGAGTGCTCGGCGGCGGCCACGGCGCGTTGTTCCACCTCGGTCTCCTGGTCGAGGATGCGCAACTGGGCCAGGTTGTCCTCCACGTCCTCGAATGCCAGGAAGACGGTGTTGCGGTAATCCGCGGCCTGGGCCTCGTAATCGTGGCGCGCCTGGCTGGTCAGCGCGTGCCGCTGGCCGGCGTCGAAGAGCAACTCCGTGGCCTGCGCGCCCAGCGACCAGAACGCGCTCGGCCCCTGGATCCAGGTGCCGCCGTGGGTGCTCTCAAAACCGCCGGAGCCGCCCAGGCTGATGGTGGGATAGAAAGCGGAGACGGCAATGCCGATCTGCGCGTTGGCTGCGGCGGTGCGGCGTTCGGCGGCGGCAATATCCGGCCGCCGCTCCAGCAACTGCGAGGGAATCCCGATGGGCACCTGCGGCAGGGAGTGGTTCAGCGGCGAAAACGGAATGCTGAAATCGGGCAGGTTGTATTCATCGATGGTTCCCACCGCGTGCTCGAAGATGGACCGCGCCACCCGCACGTCCACAAGCTGGGCGCGCACTGTTTCGAGTTGCGTCTCGGCCTGGGCTACGTCCACGTCCGTGGCCACGCCGCCCTTCAGCCGGCGCTCGGTCAGGTCGAGCTGCCGCTCCAGATCCGCCACCGTGCGCTTGAGCAAATCAGTCTGCGAATCGAGCCCGCGCAACTCAAAGTAGTCGGCGGCGAGCTCGGCCTGCAAGGACAGGTCCACGTTGGCCAGGTCGGCGGCGGAGGCCTGGGCGTTCTCCCGCGCCTGCTCCACGCCGCGCCGGACGCGCCCCCAGAAATCCGGCTCCCATCCGGCCTGCCCGCCCAGCACCAGGTCGTTGTAGCTGGTCGCGGTCGTCGCTGACGACAGCGGCTGGTGGTACGAATTCTTGTA
This sequence comes from uncultured Acidobacteriota bacterium, assembly GCA_963766785.1. Lineage (GTDB taxonomy): Bacteria > Acidobacteriota > Terriglobia > Terriglobales > Acidobacteriaceae > Telmatobacter. Next base: position 2,377,255 of record CAVYBV010000025.1, on the reverse strand, counting down.
ATGGGTAAAGCCGGGTCCGGCTGAAAGCGTGGGGTAGAGATTCGCCCGCACCACCGCAACCTGGTCCCGAGCGGCAAGATACGTCTCCATCGCCTGGCGCAGTTGCTGGTTTACGCTCGCGGCGCGTTCTTCGTATTGGTTGAGCTGCGGATCGTTGAACGCCTCCCACCACTTGCCGCGCAACATGCCGTCAGAAGGCGTGGCCGGCTTCCAGCTTCCGTTGGCCGGATTCTGCGGCGGCGTCACCGTGGGCGCGCCCGTCTCCTTGTAGTTTGGGGGCGCGGTAAAGTCCGGTTTGTGATAATTGGGCCCCACGGGTTTACAGCCGGCCAGCAGGCACAAGGCCGCGCCGGCGAGCACCAATGTGCGCGCTGCCCGGCGGCGATTCCCCGGAAACACCCTCACTGATTGCCTCCGGAGTCGCTTCCCTTGTCGTTAGGCTGCGGGCTGGCCGGGGTCTCTACGTTTTGCGCGCTCGCCTTCACCACCGTCAGCTTCTCGCCTTCGATAATGGAGTCGGGCGGATCCTGGATCACGCGATCCGCAGCTTCGAGGCCTGAGATCACCTCCACCATGGCGCCGTCATCTTCGCCTATGGTGATCGGAATCAGGTGCGCAACGGTGGCATGATCCTTCTCCAACACGATGCCGATCTGCAGACCCTGACGCCGGAAGACGAGCGCGGAAACGGGAACGATAAACGTGGGCGCAACCGCCGCCGCCTTGAAATGCACCTGCGCCAGCGAGCCCGGCAGCAGCTCGCCCATGCGATTGTCCACGTCGATCTCCACCAGCAGGGTCCGGTTGGCCGGGTCGATTGCGTCCGCGGTGCGCACCAGCGTTCCTGCAAACGTCCTGCCGGGAAACTGCGGGAACGAGAGCGCAATCTTTTGCCCGCGCCGGATGCCCTTGGTGTAAAACTCGGGCACGTTGGTGTACACGCGCAGTGTGTCCAGAGCCTGCATGTGGAAGAGCTCCGTCGTCGCGCCGGCGTCGATCAACTGGCCTGTATCCACCGCGCGCGCGGTCACCACTCCGGTGAACGGCGCGTAGATTCTTTCAAATCCCTGAAGCTGCTTGAGCCGGTCCAGGTTGGCCTTGGCCGACTGCACCGCCGTCGCCGTCGAGGCCGCCTGCGTCATCAGGTTGTCGGTGTCGAACTTCGAAACCGCGTCCGTTGTGACCAGTCCCTTGTAGCGTTCGGCCTGCACCTTGGCGTTGCGGGCGTTGGCCTCCGCGGTGGCCAGATCGGCCTCGGCCTGCATCACCTGCTGATCCAGCTCCGGCGTGGCAATTTCCGCCAGCAGCGCTCCCTGCTTCACCCGCGCGCCGATATCGTAATACCAGTGCAGCAGGTAGCCTGAGGTGCGCGCGTAGAGCGGCGAATCGGTGTAGGCGGTTACGTTGCCGGGCAGCGTCAGCGTATCCACCAGCGCTCCCTGCTGGGGCGCCAGGGCAATCACCGTGGGCGGGGCTTCCTCGCGCGTGGTCTGGGCCAGCACCGCGTCATTGCGGCGCCGCTTCCCGATGCCGTACGCCGCCAGCGCCACCATGACGAGGCTCGCAATCAACAGACCTATCGCGGCACGGCGGCCGGAGATGGCCGGGGGCTGGGACGCGGAGCCACGATTGTGCCCTGCCGGTCCCAGGTTCGCTTGCGGTTGCGATGCGTTGCTCATAAAACACTACTCCGGATTCTGGTCAAATTCGTCAAGTACGGCATTGGTGTGACCCGCCAGCGCGCGCCTGCGGCGCAGCTCCAGCCAGCCATGCATGAAGGAAAAGAACGCCGGCACAAACAGCAGCGTGGCCACGGTGGCCACCAGCAGCCCGCCGATGACCGCGCGGCCCAGCGGCGCGTTCTGCTCGCCGCCGTCGCCCAGCCCCAGCGCCATCGGCATCATGCCGATAATCATGGCCAGCGCCGTCATAAGCACCGGCCGGAAACGCACGAACCCCGCGCGCAGCGCCGCCTCGCGCGCGTCGCCCACCAGCACTTCAAGCTGCTCCCGGGCAAAGCTCACCACCAGAATGGAATTGGCCGTGGCCACGCCCATGCACATGATGGCGCCGGTCAGCGCGGGAACGCTCAGCCGCGTGTTGGTCAGGAACAAAAACCAGACGATGCCGGCCAGCGCCGCCGGCAGCGCGGAAATAATCAAAAACGGATCCAGCCACGACTGAAAGTTGACCACAATCAGCAAATAGACAAGCAGGATCGACATCGCCAGCCCGCCCAGCAGGCCAATATAGGACTTGTACATGGTCTGGCTCTGCCCGCGCAGCACCAGGTGCGAGCCGATGGGCAGGTTCTTCTCGTTCCGGCTCACGATCCGGTCCATCTCCCGCGTCACCGTGCCCAGATCGGCGCCATGCACGTTAGCGTAGATATCGATCACCGGCATCACGTCGTAATGGGTTTCCGCTCCCTCTTCCACCCCCGGCTCCAGGCTGGCCACATTGCCCAGCACCTGCTGCGGCTGGGGCGCGCCCGGAGCGGCGGTCGGCTTGGCTCCGGGACGGGCGTTTGCAGGGGCGGCGCCCGGCGCCGTGGTTCCCGGCGCATAAGCCGCCCCCGCGCTTACCGCCGGATCGGGACTGGCCTGACCCGATCCGGCGGTCAGCGGCAGGCTCTTCAGCTCCGACAGCGTATCCAGCCGATACTGCGGCTGCTGCACCTCCACGCTGTAGGACACGCCATTCTTCGGGTCAAGATAAAACTGCGGCGAGGTCTGAAAGCTCCCGCTCAACGCCACCAGCAGACTCTGCGCCACGTTCTGCTGGGTCAGTCCCACTTCCGCGGCCCGCGTGCGGTCCACATCCACCGTCCACTCGGGATAGTTGAACGGCTGCTGGATGCGCGCATCCACCACGCCCGGCTCATAACGAATCTGGTTCAGCATCCGTTCCGCCAGTGCGCGGTTTTCGTTGAGCTTTGATCCCGTCACCTGAATGTCGATCGGCGACGGCGTGCCGAAATCGAGGATCTCGGTCACGATGTCCACCGGCAGCTCGTAAAAATCCACGCCGGGGTATTCCCGCGCCAGCACCTGCCGCAGTTCCTGCACGTACTCCTCGGTGGGGTGATGCCTGGATGCCAGCTGCACCTGGATGTCGGCGTCCGAAGGACCGATGGGCGCCGAATTCGAATACGACATATTCAACGACGAGTAGGGCAGGCCGATATTGTCGAGAATCGTCACCAGCTCATCGGGCGGAATCACGCTGCGGATGGTCGCTTCCACGTGGTCACACAGCGCGGCTGTCTCTTCAATGCGCGTGCCGGTATGCGCCCGCAGGTGAATCTTGAATTGTCCCGAGTCCACCTGGGGAAAGAAGTCCTGCCCCAGGAAAGGCGCAAGCACGCCCACCGACCCCAGGGCGAAAACAGTCACCAGCACCAGGAACAAGCCGGCATGATCCACCGCCAGGGTGAGGAAGCGCAGGTACCACCCCTGGCGGAATTTCTCAAAGCGTTTTTCAAACCCGTATTGGAGAATGGTGAACGGATTGCGACTGACCGCCTTCCTGGCATCGACCGCATCGTCGTGCTCATGCAGCAGGTAGCGCGCCATGGTGGGCACCAGGGTGCGGGAAAGCAGGTAGCTGGCCAGCATGGCGAAGACCACCGCTTCCGCCATGGGCACAAACAGATACTTGGCCACACCGCTGAGGAAGAACATGGGCACAAACACGATGCAGATGGCCAGCGTTGACACCAGCGCCGGGGTGGCAATCTCCGCCGATCCGTCGAGGATGGCCTGCTCCAGCTCCTTGCCCGTTTCCAGGTTGCGGTTGATGTTTTCAATCGCCACCGTGGCGTCGTCCACCAGGATGCCCACGGCCAGCGCCATGCCGCCCAGGGTCATGATGTTGATGGTCTCGCCCAGCGCGTCCAGCGCCGCCAGCGAACACAGAATCGACAGCGGAATGGAAACCGCGATGATCAGCGTGGAGCGCCAACTGCCCAGAAAAACGAGGATCATGAGCGCCGTAAGGCAGGCGGCGATGATCGCCTCGCGCACCACGCCGTCCACGGCCCCGCGCACGAAGAACGACTGGTCCGATACCGGTTTGATGGTGAGCGTTGGCGGCAGCTCGCCCTTCACGTAGGCCAGCTTGGCGCGCACCTCCCTGATGATGTCCAGGGTGGACGCATTGCCGGTCTTCATGATGTTCACCAGCACTGCCCGGCGCCCATCCACGCGCACGATGTTGGTCTGCGGCGGATTGCCGTCGCGCACGTGGGCCACGTCGTGGATATAAATCACGGTGCCGTTTACCGTCTTGATGGGCAGGTTGTTCAGCGCCGCAATCGTCACCGGCGCGGAGTTCGTCTCCACGTTGTATTCGTAGCGGTCCAGCTTGATGGTGCCCGACGGCGCAATGATGTTCTGGTTGGCAACCGCGTTGATCACGTCGGCAGGCGACAATCCCCGCGCCTCCAGCGCCTGCTGGTTCAGGTCCACCATGATCTCGCGCTGCTTGCCGCCGTAGGGATATGGCTCCTGCGCGCCTTCCACCGTGGCCAGTTGCACGCGGATGGTGTTGGTGGCCAGATCGTTCAACTGCTGCTCGTTCAGCCCCTGCCCGGCAAGCCCCAGTTGCAGAATGGGCACGCTGGAAGCGTTGTACTGGATGATAAACGGCGGCACGCTTCCCGGCGGCAGCGATCGCAACTCCACCTGGCTGATCGCCGTCACCTGGGCTACCGCCTCGGCGATGTTCGCCCCGGGGTGGAAAAACACCTTGATGATGCCCCGGCCCACCACCGACTGCGACTCGATGTGATCGATGTCGTTGACCGTGACCGTCATCCCGCGCTCGGCATTGGACACGATGCGCTGGGCCATCTGCTGCGCCGACAGTCCCGAGAAGTTCCACACCACCGTGACCACGGGAATGTCGATGTTGGGAAAGATATCCGTCGGCATCGATTCGATCGCAAGCACGCCGACGATCAGAATCAACAGCGCAAAGACGATAAAAGTGTATGGCCGCCTCAGCGCGAGCCGGACAATCCACATCATAAGGGCGGTTCCCGCTCCAGAATCGGGCTCACCTGGACAGCCTCGCTCGTCTCCGGTTCCTTATCGTGCGCGGGCCCGGCGATGAGCGCTGTGGCCCGGCGCATTGCGCCCAGGCCATTCCAAATCCGGATGAACCTACAATGGTAGTCGAATATTCGAGGGCTTACAAAATCACTTCGCGCAAACAGTTTCCCAATGCTCTTGAGACGTTGGCCGCACCGGCTACGACTCACAAACAACGCCGCCAGCCCCAGTGACCGCGCTTTTATTTCACAATGCGATGTGCGACCGCGCTCAAACACCCTCCGCAACACGCCTCCAGCGCGGGTTGGAGCAAACTTCAAGCAGAACCATGACGCCTGCCTCCAGTCTTCTGACGGCCGAAAAAGCAAACGGGCGAGCCAATCGCCCGCCCGCCAGCCTCGTTCCCTGTTCCCTACTCCCTGCTCCCTACTCCCTGTCTTTCCGTCTCCGCCACCTCCCCCACCTGCGCATTCTCCACCAGCGTCACCGGGTAATACGCATTCCTCGTGTACTGCTTCACCATGCGATTGGTGTTGAAGTACGACCCATTGAACGCCAGCGTGGTTCTCATCAGGCGGGTCCACTCGTCGGGACGCTGGCAATAGAGCGGCGCCACCGTGTGTTCCAGCTTGTCGTAGAGGTGCGCCGCTTCTTCCTGGTCGTCGGCGCCGTCGGCAATGGCCCATCCCGTTACTCCCTCAATGCAGCCTTCAATCCACCACCCATCCAGAATGGAGAGGCTGGGCACGCCGTTCAGCGCGGCCTTCATCCCGCTGGTGCCGGAGGCCTCGTAAGGCCGCCGCGGCGTATTTACCCACACGTCCACGCCCGCGGCCAGCATCGCGCCCAGGTCCCAGGCGTAGTTCTCCAGGTACACGATGCGCAGCGAGTCGTTCGACAGCTTTGCCGATTGTTCAAAAACCTGCCGGATCAGCGCCTTGCCGCCTTCGTCCTGCGGATGCGCCTTGCCCGCGCACAGAATCTGCAATCCGCCCGCCGCCTGCGCAATCTTCTTCAGCCGCTCGGTATCGGTAAACAGCAGCCCCGCGCGCTTGTAGGTGGCCACGCGCCGCGCAAATCCCAGGGTCAGCACATTGGGATTCAGCACCAGTCCGGTGCGCGACGCCACTTCGGCCAGCAGCGTTTCTTTGGCTCGCGCGTGCGCCTGCCGCATGGCGTCCAACGGCAGATCGATGGCGTTGCGCAGGTAGAGCATGTCCCTCCGCCACGCCGGAATGTGCCGGTCCAGCATGCCCTGCACCGGCTCCGAGACCCACGTGGGCGCATGCACCCCGTTGGTGATCGAGTCGATGGCAAACTCCGGGAACATCTCTCGCGAGACCTTGCCGTGCTGCAAGGCCACGCCGTTGGCGTAACGCGAGAAGCGCAGCGCCAGAAGGGTCATGTTCAAAAGTCCCTGCTGGAACACTCCCAGCTTTTCCAGCCGCGCCGTCCGCTCCCCGCCGAGGATGCGGATCGCCTGCTCGGTGGAGAAGCGGTCGTGACCCGCCGGAACCGGCGTGTGCGTGGTGAAAACGCACTTGTTGCGCACTGCCGCCAGGTCGGATTCCGTGGCCCCATTCAGCGGGCCGCCGCCCAACTGGCTCTCCAGCAGCGCCAGCGTCAGCAGCGCCGCGTGCCCCTCGTTCATGTGGTAGACGTTTACCTCGAGCCCCAGCGCCTTGGCCATGCGTACCCCGCCCATGCCCAGCACAATCTCCTGCTGCAGCCGGTAGTTGGTGTCGCCGCCGTAAAGATGGTCCGTAAGCCCGCGGTCCCACCCCGAGTTGCCGTCCAGGTCCGTATCCAGCAGGTAGATCGGCACCACGTGCCCGCTGCGGCCCGCCATGTCGTAGCGCCACGCCCGCACCGTCACCGTCCGGTCCTCCACCGCCACCGTCACCCGCGCCGGCTCTTCGCTGCAGAACTCCGCCGGGTTCCACAGTTGCACCTCTTCCGTTTGCCCGCCCGACGCGTCCAGATGCTGCCGGAAATATCCCTTCCGGTGCAGCAGCGTAAACGCCGCCAGCGGGACGCCAAGGTCCGCAGCCGCCCGCAGCGTATCTCCGGCCAGGACCCCCAGTCCGCCCGAGTACGTGGGCATGGCCGGATGGATGGCGATTTCCATGGAGAAATACGCTACGTGTCCGGATGTGGGGAAAGTTTCATAAGAAAATGGCTTCGTTTGTGTGGATGGCATGGTTCCCTTATTCGCCTCCGGCTCGCTTGCCCGCTTGCTTGGACCCGAACCTTCACATCGTGAAAATCAGCACGGCTCACCGCCGGGGCGTCTGGCTATGTAAATCGGTTTAAGGACTCACCGATTCTAGCAAGATTCGCCCGGCATAAGCACTCTGGAGTTCCATTCCTGCAAGGGAAGATAGGGAGGGATTCTTTTGTCCCCCGGAGCCGCCCGTTCGCGGCCCATTCCAGATATTCAAGCACAACCGCGAAATCTCGTCTCCGTCACCGGAGTTTACGCCGCCGTCACGGGCTATCCCCTTGAATTGGATGCGTTCATTCCACGCGGTGAGCGCCCGCCGAGGCATGACAAACATGGATTTGCGCCGCAATGCCCGTCCGCATCCGGTAGCGTTCCCCCAGCGCGACCCTAAATGCTTCAGCCTCTTTGGCTTCCACCAGGTTCACCGTACAGCCGCCAAACCCGCCTCCGGTCAGCCTCGCCCCAATCAGCCCCGGCAGCCCTGCGGCCAGCTCCATCATCGCGTCGGCCTCCTCGCAGCTCGCCTTAAAGTCCCGGCTGTAGCTCCAGTGCGCCTCCGCCATCAGCCGCCCAAGCTCGCGCAAGTCCTTTCGTATCAGCGCCTCAGCCGCCGCCACCGTCCGCAGGTTTTCGCTGATCACGTGCCGCGCCCGCTTGCGCGCGTTCTCGCTCATCTCCCCGCCCCAGCGCTCCAGGTCCTTGAGGGTCGCATCGCGCAGAAACTTCACCTCCGGCCGGTGCCGCCGAATCGCTGCCGCGGCCTCCTCCACTTCCGCCCGCCGACTGGTGTACTCCCCGCCCGTCACCGCGTGCTTCACCATCGTGTTCGCAATCACCAGCGCCACATCCGCCGGAATCGGCGCCAGCCGGTAGCTCAAATCCCTGCAATCCAGCAGCAGCGCGTGCCCCTCCCGCGCGTTCACGCTCACAAACTGGTCCATGATGCCGCACGCCGAGCCCACAAACCGGTTCTCCGCCCGCTGGCACAGCCGCGCCAACTCCGGCCCCGAGTACCCGCTCGCACCATCCCGAAGGGGGTGCCCCTGGTCCCTCGCACTTGGGGACCAGGGATGGGAAGATTGCGCGAAAATCAGGTCCACAACCGCCGCCGCCGTCGCTACCTCAACCGCCGCGGAGCTCGACAGTCCCGACCCCAGCGGCACATCCCCCCACAGCGTCAGGCTAAGCCCCGGAATCCGGTGCCCGTCCGCTTCCAGCATCTTCAGCACGCCCAGCGGATAATCGCTCCAGTGCCCGCTCCGTTCCGCCGGCAGCGCCCCGGCCTCATACACGCGCTCCTCGCCGTAATTCTCCGCCCAGATCGCCACCTTCCCGTCCGTCCGCGGCGAAATTCCCCCCAGCGTGGCAAAGTCAATTGCGGCCGGCATCACGAACCCCTCGGCGTAGTCGGTGTGCTCCCCAATCAGGTTCACTCGCCCCGGCGCCGCAAACACCCGCGGCTCCGCGCCATACCGCAACCGATGCAACGCCTTCAGCTTCTCCGGATCCTGCATGTCGCTCCCAACAAACGCACCCAGCCCCTAGTCCCTACTCCCTACTCCCTGCTTCACCGTCCGCGCCACAAAGTCAATCTGCTCCTCCGTCAGCTCCGGATAAATCGGCAGCGCCAGCACCTCGTTGGCCACGGCCTCAGAGTGTTCGAGCGACCCCACCACGCGGCACCGCCCTTGAAAACACTCCTGCTTGTGCATCGGAACCGGGTAGTAGATCTCCGTCCCGATCCCCGCTTCCTTCAGCGCCTGGCGCAGCGCATCCCGCTCCTTCACCCGGATGGAGTACTGGTTGTAGATGCTCACGCAATCCGGGTCCACAAACGGCGTCACCACCGCGCTGCCCTTGAGCGCCGCATCGTACCGCGCCGCATTTCTCCGCCGCGCTTGGGACCACGCGTCCAGGTGCGGCAGCTTCACCAGCAGCACCGCCGCCTGCAGCGGATCCAGCCGGAAATTCCCGCCCACGTACTTGTGGTAGTACTTCGGCTTCGACCCATGCGACCGCATCAGCGCCAGCATCTCGCCCAGGTGCGCGTCGTTGGTCACGCACATCCCGCCATCGCCCGCGCCGCCCAGGTTCTTCGAGGGGAAAAAGCTGAAGCAGCCGATCGTCCCGATGCTCCCCGCCTTGCGCCCCTTGTAGGTTGCGCTGATGGCCTGCGCCGCGTCCTCAATCACCGCAATCCCGTGCCGCCCGGCAATCTCCATGATCGGGTCCATCGCGCACATCTGCCCGAAAAGGTACACCGGCATAATGGCCTTGGTCTTGGCCGTAATCGCCGCTTCAATCCGCGCCGGATCGATGTTGAATGTGCGCGGGTCAATGTCCACAAACACCGGCAGCGCGCCCACCCGGCAAATCGAGCCCGCGGTGGCAAAAAACGTGAACGAAGTGGTCACCACCTCGTCGCCCGGGCCAATCCCCAGCGCCATCAGGCCGGCGAGCAGCGCGTCGGTCCCGCTCGACACGCCCACCGCGTAGCCGCAATCCGACAGCGCCGCCACTTTCCTTTCCAGCTCTTCCACTTTGGGGCCCAGGATGCACACCTGCGTCTCCAGCACCTCGCCCACCGCGCGCATCACCTCGTCCCGGATGCCCGCATACTGGGCCTTCAGGTCAAGCAACGGAACTTTCATGTCTGCTTCCCTTTCCCAGCAATTCTAAGGCCCGCCCCGCCGCCCGCCCGATGCCACTTTCGTGGGCAGGCGCAGACGTCGGGTGCCCCAGCGTTCGACCCCTTTTAAGCGAACCCCGGCCACGAAAAGTTCGCTTATAAGCCAACCAAAACCGCCAAAGAGGTTCGCTCAACTGCGAACACTCACCCCAAAATCCACCCCTCCTGAGCAAACCATTTGTCCGGAGAGTTCGCTTATAAGCGAACTAAAATCGGCGAAAGGTTCGCACTTGAGCGAACCACCGCGCCCCGCCCGGCGCATTCCATCCCGCCCCTAAGCCCAATACGTTCGTGCAATTTACGCGCGCCCCAGCCCACCACTCGCGGCGTCTCAAAGCGCGAACTACCCCGAAAAATCAGCAAAATTTTTATTTTTTTGCGCAAACGCCACTTTCCGGTGATCCAGCTCACGGGTAAATCCGGTGTAGCGTCCGCGCAAACGGGATGGTCTCCCTCAGGTGGTCGAGGCCGCAGACCCAGGCCACCAGCCGCTCGATTCCCATTCCGAAGCCGGCGTGGGGCACGCTGCCGTAGCGGCGCAGGTCTAAATACCACTGAAAGGCTTCGATGGGCAGGTTGTGCTGCTCGATGCGGCTCTTGAGCAGCTCATAGCTGGCCACGCGCTGGCTGCCGCCGATGACTTCGCCGTAGCCCTCGGGGGCGAGCACGTCTACGCAGAGCGCGAAGGTGGGGTCGTCGGGGTCGGGCTCCATGTAAAACGCCTTGACCGCGGCGGGGTAGCGGTGGACCATGACCGGCTTGTCGAACTGCTTGGTGAGCCAGGTTTCGTCGGGGCTGCCGAAGTCGTTGCCGTACTCGAACGCCTGCTCCAACTCGCCTTTCTGGTGGGCCTCGTTGAGCATCTTGGCGGCTTCGTCGTAGCGCAGGCGCGGGAACGGCGGAAGTATGCTCTCCAGCTTCTTGACGTCGCGCTCGATTACGGCCAGCTCCGCAATGCGGTTCTTCAACACCGATTGGACGATGTGCGAGATGAAGTTCTCGGCTAGCTGCATGAGGCCGTCGAGATCGCAGTAGGCGACTTCGGGCTCGATCATCCAGAACTCGGTGAGGTGACGGCGGGTTTTGGACTTCTCGGCGCGGAAGGTGGGGCCGAAGCTGTAGACCTTGCCCAGCGCCAGCGCTGTGGACTCGATATAGAGCTGGCCGGACTGGGTGAGGTAGGCGGGGTCGCCGAAGTAGTCGACGGGGAAGAGGGTGGAGGTGCCTTCGCAGGCGGCGGGAGTGAGGATGGGCGGATCGGTGCGGATGAAGCCATTGGTGTCGAAGTATTCGGCGGCGGCGCGCATGATTTCCGCCCGGATGCGGAGGATGGCCGACTGGCGCGGGGAGCGGATCCAGAGATGGCGATGCTCCATGAGGAAGTCGACGCCGTGCTCTTTGAGGCTGATGGGGTAGGGTTCGGACTCGGGGACGCGCTGGATGACTTGTACATCTTCGATGTCCAACTCGAAGCCGCCGGGAGCGCGTTTGTCGGCGCGGACTTTGCCGGTGACGATGACACTGCTTTCCTGGGTGAGATTCTTCAGCGTGTCAAAGACTTGTGAAGGTACGGATTTGACGTGGGCCACACCCTGGACGGTGCCGGAGCCGTCGCGAAAAATGGGGAAGAGGAGCTTGCCGGACTCGCGCAGGTTGTAAAGCCAGCCGCGGAGGGTGATGGACTGGCCTTCGTGCTGGCCCAGGGTGGCGATGGTGGCCACTGGCGCGGCGGGCTCAGGAACGTTGGACGGGATGGGCTGATCGGACATGAAGGCGTGCTCCGGTGTGAAGGATCAGGATAAACCGTGGGGGAGCGGAGCTAGAGGCAGCAGGTCAGCAAGTCAGCAAGTCAGCGAGTCAGGGAGTCAGCGTGAGCATGCTTGCATCCCACCCATTCGCCAAAATGCCGGCGAATGGATGGGGCACCCAGGGTCGTTGCGGAATCAGCGAGAAGCCATGGTGTTGGCTCGATCCGCGGGGGGTGTTGTATCGTCCTGAGTGTATGGCCACTCAGCTCAATTCGGGATCGCTTGTGGGGGCGAATGCGCCGCATCCGGCGCTGGAAGCGGAGGAGATTTACCGGCGCTGGCTGCAGTTCCTGGACGAGGAATTTGTGAAGCACTGCGCGCCGGAGCGTCGTGCGGAGATTGTGCGCGACCAGCTGACGCAGATTTACCTGGGGCGTCCGCACGGGGGCAAGCTGAACCTGACACTGACCAGCGAGCTGCCGGGGAACGTGCTGACGATGAGCCTGGATCCGGAGAACGTGACCCTGGAGGCGGAGCATTTTGCCGATGTGGACCGGGAGCGGTTTGCAAGACGGAAACCTCTGATCTGGTTCTGGCAGATGTTCGACCGGTCGCCGATCGGGCTGAATCATTGGCTTGGGCTGCGGTTCCGCTGCATGCTGGGGCGGCACATTTTCGATCACATGGGCGCTGGAGTGAGGATCTTTCACGGCGTGGAATTCACCTACGGGTACAACCTGTCGCTGGGGGACGGGGTGGTGATCCGGCAGGGGGCGCTGCTGCAGGACCGGGGCGGGATCAAGATCGGCAAGGGCGCGGTGGTGGGGTCGTATGCGCGCGTACTCAGCTACCAGCGCAATCCGGACAATTTTGACCAGGTGGCGCTGATGGCGACCGAGATCGGGGCGGGAGCGCTGATCGGGTCGCACGCCATTGTGCAGGGCGGGGCGCGGATTGGCGAGCACGAGGTGGTGGGCGAGTTTCCGGCGATGCGGAACTGAAGTGCAGCGGGTTGGCACGCCCGCTCATCGCGATGAAGCCGCGATGAACGGGGCACAGCTCTGATCCCACCCTAAGCGCAAAGAACGCGCTTAGGATGGGGCACCCGCGGGGTTCGCCGGCACCGGGCGGGGTGCGTGCTAACCTGAGGTTTCCTGTCCCTGGAGCGCGCCGTTGCAGAAGAGTTTTGTCATCGCCATCTTCGAGTTTGTCCTGCTGCTCTTCTCCCTGAGCTTTCACGAGTGCGCGCATGCGTGGATGGCCTCGCGGCTGGGCGACCAGACGGCGCGCCTGGAGGGGCGGATGACGCTGAACCCGATTTACCACATCGATCCGTTCGGCACGCTGCTGTTTCCGGCGCTGATCATCTTCGGGCCGTTCATCGGGTTCACGATGTTCAGCGGATTCCTTGTGGGCTGGGCCAAGCCGACGCCGGTAATTACGCGCAATTTCCAGAAGATTCGCCGCGACGACAACCTGACCACGTTCGCGGGTCCGGCATCGAACCTGATCCTGGTGGTGGTGGCCTTCCTGGTGCTGGCCGTCATCTCGTTCGCGGTGCCGGATGGGCACATGCTGGTGATGGTGGCGTTTGTCTCCATGCTGCGCGGGGGCATCCTGGGCATGGGCGCATCGTCCGGCATTCAAGCAGTGGCGATCCTCGGCTGCCTGGCCATCCTGATCAACCTGTCGCTGTTTTTCTTCAACCTGTTTCCCATTCCGCCGCTGGATGGCAGCCGCATCCTGCGCAACCTGCTGCCGTATAACGCGATGCAGGCCTACGACAAGATTCCCATCTGGATCAGCTATCTGCTGATGTTCTTTGTGGGCGGATTTGTGCTGTCGCTGTTCATCGGGCCGTGCCTGATGCTGGTGTATTACGCGTTGAGCATGCTGTAGCGGGTCAGCGGGTCGGCGCGTCAGCGCCGGCTCGGATGCGCTCGTGACCGAAGGGCAGGGTCCGGGATGCGAGCATGCCATAAAATCGAATCTGGCACCAATTTCGATTTCCGTTAGGCTTTCATGGCAGATTCCTCCGCAACCTCGTCCCGGCCGCGCGTGCTGAGCGGCATGCGCCCCACGGGCAAGCTCCACCTGGGCAATTACATGGGCGCGCTGCACAACTGGGTGCGCCTGCAGGAGACCGGCAAATACGAGTCCTTTCACTTTGTGGCCGACCTGCACGCGCTGACCACCGATTACGAGGACCCTTCAAACATCCTTCCCAACACGCGCGAGGCGATCCTTGATTACCTGGGCGCGGGGCTGGACCCGAAGAGAACGACGATTTTTGTGCAGAGCCATGTGGCGCAGCACTTTGAACTGCCGCTGCTGCTGGGCATGGTGACGCCTCTCGGATGGCTGGAGCGCGTGCCCAGCTACAAGGAGATGCGGGAGAACCTGCCCGACAAGGACCTGAGCAACTTCGGCTTCCTGGGCTACCCGGTGATGATGGCTTCGGACATTCTGCTGTACCAGGCGGCGTTTGTGCCGGTGGGGCAGGACCAGCAGGCGCACGTGGAGCTGACACGGGAGGTGGCGCGACGGTTCAACAATTTGTACAAATTGGACGGGAAGGAAGTGCTGCCGGAGCCGCAGGTGCTGCTGACGGCCTCGCCCAAGCTGCTGGGCACCGATGGGCGCAAAATGTCAAAGAGCTACGGGAACACGATTATGATCACGGACCCGGAGCCGGTGGTGCGCGCCAAGCTGAAGACCATGGTGACGGACCCGGCGCGCATCCGGCGCACGGACCCGGGCGACCCGGACAAATGTCCGGTGGGCGACCTGCACAAGGTGTTTTCGACGCCCGCGACGATGGCGAAGGTGTACGAGGGCTGCCGCACGGCGGGGATTGGGTGCATCGAATGCAAAAGCTGGGCGGCTGATGCGCTGGTCGAGATTCTGAATCCTATCCAGGAGCGGCGAGCGAAACTGACCGAGGGCGAAGTGGACGATGTTCTTCGCGACGGGGCTGCGCGGGCGGGCGCACGAGCAGAGCAGACGATGGTTCAGGTGCGCGCCGCGATGCAGTTGACAAGGGCAGGGAACAGGGAACAGGGATCAGGGATCAGGGACCTTGGAAAAGAGATTTAGCAGTGAATGAATCCTTCCCCAAATCGACCACGGAAGGCAAGGACGCCGAGGAGTTGGCCGCGACGCAGGCGCCGCCTCTGGTGCTGACTCATCCTGCGCCCGCGGCGGAAAAGCCTGCCAAGCCTGCGCCGGCTAAGACGAAGAAGCCTGAAGCGGAGGAGTTTTCTCCGTTCGAGGTGATGGTGGGGCAGGTGTACGATGGGCCGCTCGACCTGCTTCTGGACCTGATCCGCAAGCAGGACATCGACATCTACGACATCCCCATTGCGCGGATTACGGCGCAGTTTCTGACTTACGTGAACCAGCTCAAGGCGAGCGACGTGGACGTGGCGGGGGAGTTCATTTACACGGCGTCGCTGCTGATTCACATCAAGAGCCGGATGCTGCTGCCGCGGGAGAAGATCGGCGCCGAGGAGATGGGCGACGATCCGCGGCGCGAGCTGGTGGAGCGGTTGCTCGAGCACGAGCGCTTCAAGAACGCGGCGCAGATGCTGAAACAGAAGCAGATGGTGGAGGCGGCGACGTGGACCAACCCGGGGGTGCGGGAGTTCAGGGAAGACGCGGATGCGGAGCCGGAGATTGCCGCGGACACCACCGACCTGGTGCGCATGTTCCGCGACATCATGGAGCGGGCGCGCAAGCGGCCCACCTTCAGCGTGCAGGACGACGCGGTAACGGTGGGGCAGATGATCCAGTTCCTGGCGCGGCGGCTGACCATGGAGGACCGGCCGATCGGGCTGGGCAAGCTGCTGGCGCACACAAAGTCAGAACGCGCGCTGGTGGCCATGTTCCTGGCGCTGCTGGAGTTGGTGCGGCTGCAGGCCATCCTGCTGAAGCAGGACCGCGACTTCAGCGAGATCTTCATCAAGAAGAGCCCGGAGTTCGACAGCGTGGTGACGGAGGGGTTGGCGCTGCGGGACGACTGGAAATAGTTATTACTTATGTTATAATTGGCAAGATTAGAGGAGCTTATGGCCACCACAACCAAAGTGATCGCGATCGGCAACTCGCAGGGCGTGATCCTTCCCAAGGAGACGCTGGCGCGCTTCAATCTCAGAAAGGGCGATACTCTGTTCGTCACCGAGACTCCGCAGGGAATCCGTCTGGTCCCGTACGACGAGGATTTCGCGTCGCAGATGGAGGCAGCGCGAGAGGTCATGCGGGAGAACAGGGACGTCCTGCGGAAACTGGCTGAATGAAGCAGCCAGTCTGGGTCCGGCAGGATGTGGTCCTTGCCATGCACGGGGAGCTGCAGCGCGAGCATGGCGGTCCGGAGGGCGTGCGCGACATGGGGCTGCTTGAATCCGCACTGGCTCGCCCGTTCAATATTCTCGCTTATTCCGAAGAACAGCCGTCCCTTGCGCGCCTGGCGGCTGCTTACGCGAAAGGAATCGTCTCCAATCACCCGTTTGTAGATGGGAACAAGCGCGCCGCCTTTGCGGTATCGGTCACGTTTCTGAAGCTTAACGCCGTGGGTCTGACCGCATCAAAGGAAGACAGCGTCCTCACCTTCTGGCGCCTGGCCGCGGGCGAGATTACGGAAGACGAACTCGCGTCTTGGTTCCAACGCAACACCACCCCGCGAGCCGCGGCTGAGGGCTGACGGCGAAAAGCTGCGCGGTCCGCTTCTGAGAGAGAATTGCCGGTAGCCTGAGAAGCCTCAGTCTTTGGTACGATCCGGGTGTTCGCCAGCGTTTCGGTGGGGTATGCTTGGGCAAAGAAAATGGGTCACGCGCCATGGCGGCTGCCGGTGTGGCGGGACTTTTGGATCGTCGTTTTTGGGCCTGGTTTTGCTTCCCCGATAGGGCTGACGATTGGGGTTGCCGCTGAATCCGAGGACCGGCGGCGCCTTCAGAACAAATGCGAGGTGCGAAGATGTCATGGGAAGACGATGTGCTCGCTGCTTACGAACACAACAAGACCAAGGCCGAAGCCGAGGATCGCTTGCGATCGCAGCGGGCGCAAATGATCGAGGAACGGCATGAGCAGGAATGGGCGGCGCTGAAGGAGGCGGTCTCAGTCCGGTGCATTGACATCAATGCCCGTTCGGGACGGCTGATCATGGAGTCTACCGATCATCGTCCCAACCACCTTACGATTCGCCGCGAAGATGGACACATGCTGCGCGGCGAGTACACGCCCAAGACGCACACCGTATTGTTTTCCAGCGAAACCCTGGTGTATGTGGACGACAGCTTCGAATTGACGGTGCGACCGATCAACGGGGTGGAGAGGGTGGTGTGGTTGCACCTGGAGAAAAAGAGCCTTCACCATGCCCAGGACATTTCCAAGGCGGTGGTTGCGAAGTTTCTTCGCGCCGGATTCATGTGAGGGCGGGATGGCCTGATTTTTCTCGAATTGAGGATTTTCGCCTTCGGCAGCGCGGCGCATCGTGTGCGGGATTCAGCAGCCGGTTCCGGAGCGGCGCGCTTTGGGGACGACCCGCAGGTTGGCGACGATGTAGACGATGTAGAAGCTGAGGAGAAAGGCTGCGGCGGGTCATGCCTGGCCCTTGTTGCCGCGGCCAGCCGAACGCATTGCCCAGAAGTTCAGGGCGATGGCGAGGGACAGGAGCCCGAAGCGGAGTCCGTTGTAGATGGCGTAGTGGTGGCGGGCAAAATCCGTGGCCAGCAGCGATACGGTGAGGCCGGTGAAGAGGCACAGGTTTCCCAAGCCGAGGATCATGCGGGAATGGAAATCGAGGCGGCGGTGAGGGCACATGGCGACTCCTGAAAAGATCATTCGTGGGCACGGTACCAGAAAAACAGGGTCATTTTGAGGACCAGGAAAACCATCAAAACGGCGAACAGGTACCAGTCCCAGACGCCATAGCGCAACAAGCGGTATTCCCACAGCGCAAGGGCCACAATGGCGGTGACAATGCCGGCGAAGCTGGAGGCGCGGCGGCGATGGTCGAGGAAGCGCTCGTCCACCAACGGGCCGAGGATGGGAATGCGGGCGAGAGGATGAGTCACGGCAGGTTCTCCAGGTGAAAGATCTCGTCAGTGGAGCAGGCGAAGAGGCGGGCGAAGATCAGCGCCAGTTCCAGCGACGGCACATAGTGGTTGCGTTCGATGGAGATGATGCTCTGGCGGGAAACGCCGGCGGCCTCTGCAAGCTGCTCCTGGGTCCATTCGCGGGCCAGGCGGAGGTCCTTGACCTTGTTGGCGATCCGGTATTGGGGTTTCCCGCTCATGTAAAGCAACCTTTACGAACAATCCTAACCCGAGACCAGGTTGAATGTCAAGCTGGCTGTACATTATTCGGGAAATCAGGATTCGGGAAATCAGGGCTTGGCGACACGGCTCCGGACCTGAAGAGGCTGCGGAAAGACGGTGAAGAGCGAGCGAATTCCGTGGAGAGACGTCCCGCAGGGCCTGAAGGCCGATTGATTCTGCGGCAGTTACGGCACGACTGAAGTCGTGCCCTGACGCGTTCTTGCCGTGATTTGGGAGTTTTTCCGCAAGCTCGAAAGGCCGTCTGGTGCACCTCCGGGCTTGAGGGGCCTGAAGGCCCGTGCTCCTTCCCGCGGCACACGACCGGAGTGCCTTGCACTATGGGCCGATCGGGGTTATCGTGCGCGGAGCCACTTGCGCAGCACTGCCCAATCCTTTTCTGTCTCGTCGGCATAGCGGACGCCAAAATCGGCGAGCGCCTCAGCGAAGCTTTCACCGCTGCCGATGTAACCGGCCAGCATGAGCGGGTCGCCGGCGCGGGCGTGACTGCGCGCGAGCAGCTCCCCGCAGATCTCAGCGAAGGCCGCCAGCTTTTTACCGGCCAGGTCCTCGATCTCGATGGAACCCTTATGGTCATTGAGCTGGCGAACGAGGAAGTCGCGGCCGCCGATCCGGGTCCAGCCGAGGAAGGGATCTGACTGGAGCTGCAAGTCCCGTTGTCCCTCCGCCACGCGCTGGCCATTGTGGTGGGGCAGGTGCGCCTCAGGGAGATAGGGCGCATAGGCCGATGCCGGCTCTTCCTTGATCTGAAGGAACAGCGGATCGCCGGCGCCATTGCCTTCGAAGTAAATGCAGTAGTCGCGCAGGCCTACTGAGCCGGTGCCCACGACCTTGAATGCCACGTCGACCGGCCGGTAGAAGCCGAGCAGGTGCAGCCGCTGCGGCTCCAGCATTTGCCGGTAGGGCGCCATGCCGGCAAGCACCTCGACAGCCTGCCTTCCGGTGATGCGCGTCAGCATCGGCTTCTCTTCCCGGAACCGGCGCGCGCCGCCGTCGCCGGCCGGCTCGGTCAGGCGGTCGAGCGAGTGCAGCGGAGTGGACCGTTCCGCCTTGAGCAGGGCGTCGTGGATGGGCTGGACCCCGCCCATGCGGTGCACGAGGAACCGGGAGGCATCGATGGCGGGCATTTTTGCCAGGATGCGCATGAGCTCGGCGTAGTGGTGGATGCACAGCTCCGCGGCCTGGCGCGCGGAGGTATCCTTATGGCCGGCCTCGCGCCCGGCGAGCACCAGCGAGGCTGCCATGCGCTTCAGGTCCCACTCGAAGGGCGCGCGGATGGTCTCGTCGAAGTCGTTGATGTCGAAGACCAGGCGGCCGTCGGGCGCGGCAAAGGCGCCCAGGTTGCGGACGTGGGCATCGCCGCAGATCTGGGTGAGGATGCCGGTGGAGGGCAGGACGCTGAGGTCGGCGGCCATCACCGGCACGGCGCCGCGGAAGTAGCCGAAGGGAGACTCGGCCATGAGCTTCCACTTGAGCTTGACTAGCGAAGGCACGCGCCCGTGCGCGGCGCGCTGGAGGAGTTCGAGCGCCGGCCGAGGGCGCTGCTTGGGATTCAGGTCGCAGTGATCCTGCCGGCCGACCTGCTTGCGCCGCGCCTGGCCCAGTTTGCGGCGCTCTTCCACGGTTGTACCTTGCATGGCGGCAACATACACCCGCACGGCGGGTTACGCAAAACTCTTCCGCGTCCCTCTCCGGTGTCACAAATCGAATCAGCGCGCCGTCTTCAGGGCGTGAGGCATCTCGTCTAGACTGGAACTGTCCATGAGCGCCGCTTCGGCCGACGCACGGCCGCTTCCCCTTTCCGTGACCCACGCCGCCTGGAAGCCCAAGCGGAATCCCTGGGTTATTGCCCTCACGGTCACGCTGGCCACGTTCATGGAGGTGCTGGATACCTCGATCGCCAACGTGGCGCTGCCGCACATTGCCGGCAGCCTGGGCTCGAGCGAGGATGAAGCCACCTGGGTGCTGACCAGCTACCTGGTGGCCAATGCCGTCATCCTGCCCGCCTCGGCTTACCTGACCACGTTCATCGGGCGCAAGCGTTTTTACATGATCTGCGTTTTGCTGTTCGGGCTCAGCTCGGCGCTGTGCGGGCTGGCGCCGTCGCTGCCGCTGCTGATTTTTTTCCGCGTGCTGCAGGGGATGGGCGGCGGCGGATTGCAGCCGAGCGAGCAGTCCATCCTGGCCGATACCTTTGCGCCGGAGAAGCGCGGGCAGGCGTTTGCGCTGTATGGCCTTGCGGTGGTGTGCGCGCCGGCCATCGGGCCCACGCTGGGCGGCTGGATCACCGACAACATGACCTGGCGCTGGTGCTTTTACATCAACGTGCCGGTGGCCATTCTCTCGCTGTTCCTCACCAGCCGAATCATCGAAGATCCGCCGCACCTGGTGGAGCAGGTGAAGCGCTCGCGCAAGCTGGGCCTGAACCTGGACTATTTCGGCTTCGGTTTGCTGGCCCTGGGCTTCGGATCGCTTGAGTTTGTAATGGACAAGGGCCAGGAGAACGACTGGTTCGGCTCTCACGTCATCACATTGTTCGCGGTTCTCGCCGTGGCCTCGCTGTTCACGCTGTTCTTCTGGGAGGTGGCGCAGATCCGGCGCAACCACAGGCCCATCCTGGACCTTACGCTGTTCCGCAATCGCAATTTTGCGGTGTCGTTCACGCTCATGTTTGCGCTGGGCGTGGTCTTGTTCGCCACCACGGTCATGATTCCGCAGTTTGTGCAGACGCTGCTGGGCTACACCGCGGAGCAGGCCGGGCTGGTGATCTCGCCAGGAGGCGTCGCGGTCATGCTCATGATGCCCGTCGTCGGCATTCTGGTGACCCGCGTCGACCCCCGCTGGATGATTATTTACGGCTTCGCCATGTGCTCGGCGGCGCTGTTCACCATGCTCACGCTCGACCTGGAGGTGAGCTACGCCTACATTGCGTGGCTGCGCGTGTTCCAGGCCGCGGGGCTGGCGTTCCTGTTCATCCCCATCAACACACTCTCTTATAACGACATCCCCATGACGAAGAACAACGACGTAAGCGGGCTCACCAACCTGGCGCGCAACATCGGCGGCAGCCTGGGCACGGCGTTCTTTGTCACCATGCTGGCCCGCCGGTCGCAGTTCCACCAGAACCGGCTGGGCGCGGTGATTGCGCCGGGCGACGCCAACCTGCAGAGCGCCGTGGACCGCATGGGCCGCTACCTGATGCACGGCGGGCGCGCGGCCACGCTCGAGCAGGGTAAGGCTATCGCGCAGGGGACGATTTACGGCCAGCTGGTGCGCCAGAGCGCCATGCTGGGCTACCTGGACGTGATCAAGATCCTGGCCGTAATCATGATCTGCCTGATCCCGCTGGTGTTCCTGATGAAGCGGCCGCCCAAGGGCGCAGGGATGCGGGGACACTGAGAATTCGCCGGGCCCCGCTGGTTTAGACTGGCCGCAGGAACCCTTTATCCTGCCGAATGCGCTCGCCGCGGCGAGTGTCGGGGTTCGTCGTGGTTCATTCTGGAGGAAAGTTCGTGACGCGTGCCGCCGGCGCTCTTCTGTCTGTCTTCATCCTGGTTTCTGCTTCCGCAGCCGCACAGACCAACGGCATCCCGCTCACAGTGGAGCGGATCTTTGCCCACGAGCACATGACTGGCGCGCCGCCGGAGGGGCTGACCTGGTCGCCCGACGGCAAGCACCTTACTTATCTCGATGGCGGCGAACTGATCGACCTCGATCCCGGGACCGGCCGGCCTCATGTGCTGGTGAGCCGCGCCAAGCTGGCCGCGCTGTCGGGGGTTAATGAGAACGAGCAGGATCGCGATCGTCGCGAGCGCTACAAGATGGCCAACTACGTCTGGTCGCCGGACTCGCGGCATCTGCTCTTCGACTCCGGCGGCCGCCTCTGGTTGTACGACCTGGGGAACGGCACCGGGGTCCAGATCGGCTTTACCGATACGCTATCCGGCGACAATCCCAGGTTCTCGCCCAATGGCGAAGACATCACCTTTATCCGCAACCACGGCCTCAGCGAGGTTCGCCCGCAGGAGATCAATGGCGCCGCGCCGTTTCCTCTCGAGCCCCCTCCCAACGAAACCACGAGCGAAGGTGAAGTCGACTGGGTGTACGAGGAAGAGCTGGAAGTGCGCAGCAACTACTTCTGGTCGCCCGACTCGAAGAACGTTGCCTTCCTGCAAATGGACGAAAGCAATGTGCCGCAGTATCCTCTTACCGACTTCATTCCCACGCACGCCACCGTGGAGCTCGAGCGTTATCCCCAGCCGGGCGACCCCAATCCCGGCGTACGCGTGGGGGTGGTGAGCGCCGGGGCCGGCCGCACCGCGTGGATTCGCCTGCCCAATCATCCCGGCCTGGACTATGTGCCGCGCTTCGGCTGGGCCGATCGCCACACCATCTGGGTGGAAACGCTCTCCCGCGATCACAAGCAGCGCGACCTCTATTTCGTGGACGCAAACAACAGCCAGTCGCGCCTGGTGCTGGAGATTACCGACGACAAGTTCCTCGACGACAACTACGACGTGGCGGTTGAGGCGGGCGCTATTGTCCTTACCGACTGGAAAGACGGCCGCAATCACCTTTATCTCTATCGCTACGACGCGCACAATCCGATGTCGGCATCGGCGTCCGACAGCGAGGTCACGCAGTTGACCCGCGGCGACTTCGACGTGGATGAGGTTTCGCATGTGGACGCGGCGCACCGCATTGTTTACTACACATCGAACGAAGGCAATCCGCTGGAGCAGCAGGTGTGGCAGGTCGGCTTCGACGGCAAGCGCAGGCAATTGACCACCAGCGCCGGCTACCACGAGGCCAACTTTTCGCCGAATGGACAGGTCTTTGTCGATACCTGGTCCACGCGAATGGAGCCGGAGCGGTTAAGCCTGTGCCAGACCGGCGGCAAGTGCACCATCTTCTGGTCAAACCAGGGATTGGAACCCTACCAGCTGCGCCCGCCGGAGCAGATGGAGGTGAAGGCAAAGGACGGGACCACCCTGTATGCCACGCTGCTGATGCCCGCCGACGCCACCGGAAGGGCGAGCGTGCCGCTGATCGTGAACCCCTACGGCGGGCCGGGCCCGCAGACGGTCGTGAACAAGTGGGACGATCGCCTTCTCTTTGACGAAATGCTGGCCGAGCACGGGTTTGCCGTTCTCCACGCCGACAACCGCGGCACGGGCCACCGCGGGCGCGACTTTGCCCAGGCGGCGTGGCACAACTTCGGCCCGGTCCAGCTTGAGGATCAGCTGACCGTGCTCGATGCCGTTCTTGGCGCGCATGCGGAGCTCGACCCCAGCCGCCTGGGCTGGTGGGGCTGGAGCTGGGGCGGCAGCTTTACCCTCTATGCCATGACCCACTCCGACCGGTTCAAGGCCGGGGTGGCAGTTGCGCCCGTGACCGATTGGCGCGATTATGATTCCATCTACACGGAACGCTACCTGGGCCAGCCTTCCGATTTCCCCGAAGGCTACAAGGATTTTTCTGTAGTCAACTCAGCCGCCGCTCTGAAGGGCCACCTGCTGCTGGCGCACGGTACCGGCGACGACAACGTGCACATGGAAAACACGGTGCAGTTTATTCAGAAGCTGATTGAGGCCCGCATTCCGTATGATCTGCAGATTTATCCGCGCAAGACGCACTCCATCGCCGGGGCCGATGACCGCATTCTTCTCTTCAGCCGCATTCTCAGCCATTTTGAGGAGTACCTGAAACCCGCGAGCATACAGGAGAAATGACAAATCCGGATCAATCTGCAAGAGGATGGGAGAGGACGGCACTGCACCTGCGGCGGCTGGAAGAAAGCCTGCTGAGCCCCGCAGTGCGGCGCGACGGCGAACGGCTGCGAGCAATGTTGACCGAGGATTTTCTCGAGTTCGGTTCCTCGGGCCGGGTGTGGACGCGCAAGTCGATCATCGAGCTGCTGGCCACGGAGAAGAACTTTTTTCCGCCGGCCATTGAAGATTTTCAGTGCGCGATGCTGACTGACAAGGTGGCCCTGGTCACCTACCGCACCCTGCGCAACGACGGTAAATCAGGCGAGAGCCTGGAGAGCCTGCGCAGCTCCATCTGGACGCGCCGGGACGGCGAGTGGCGCATGCGCTTTCACCAGGGAACGCGCAGGAGCTAGGGCTCCGCGGCCGGACCCCGACCACGCTGTCTGTCAATTGGTTTGGAAAATTGTGCGACGCTCAGCCGCAGAACCGCCGGCGCTAAACTTCGTGGTGAGTAAAAATATCGTCCTTGTCCCGCTCCGGGCAGCGGGCGCAACCCAAACAGCAGACCAACAGCACCGCTACGCCGGCTGTTACCACCAGCGCCAGCAGGCTACCGCTTGTCATCAGCCATCGGATTAAGCTACTCATAATCGGTTCTCACTTCGGGCGGACCATTTTGGTAGGATGCGGGAACTGTGCTACTGCGCCGTTTCCGCTACCTCCCGTCCTCCCGGGGATCCGATGGGAGAGAGTGTAGCAGATGTCCGCCCGCCCCAACTCGGAATCTTCTACCAGCGTAGACGGCATGCGCGACAGTTTAGTCGCGGTTTCGCCATGTGGAAATACCACTTCCGAACCACTCCTGAATTGGCTCTTTGTCGACCTGAATTCGTATTTTGCATCAGTTGAGCAGCAGACCCGGCCTGAGCTGCGCGGCAAGCCGGTTGGCGTGGTTCCCGCGATGGTGGATACAACCTGCTGCATTGCCGCGAGTTACGAAGCCAAGGCCTTTGGCGTTCGCACCGGGACCATCGTGGCTGACGCCAAACGCATGTGCCCGCACATCATCCTGGTGGAAGGCCGCCACGAGCTCTACGTCCAGTATCACCATAAAGTTGTAGAAGCCGTCGAGAGCTGCCTTCCGGTCAGCGCAATCTGTTCCATCGACGAAATGGCGTGCCGCCTGATGGGCCGCGAGCGCCCGCTGCTGGCCGCTCTTGAGCTTGCCCGCAAGGTCAAGGCTCGAATTCGCGAGTGCGCGGGCGAGATGCTGCGCAGCTCTGTGGGGCTGGCGACAAACCGGTATCTCGCCAAAGTAGCCAGCGACATGGAAAAGCCCGACGGCCTGGTCGCGCTCACCCTCGATCTGCTCCCTGAAGCCCTCTCGCGCCTCACCCTCCGCGACCTGCCCGGCGTGGGCGCGCGAACCGAAAAGCGCCTCAACGAGCGGGGAATCAAAACCATGCAGGAACTGCTCGCGCTCGATTGCGAGCATTCCGGCCAGGTGTGGGGCTCGGTCTGGGGCGAGCGCCTGTTCCACTGGCTCCGCGGCGAGGACTTTGAGATGTCGGAGACCGAACACCTGAAGTCCATCAGCCACCAGCACGTTCTGGCGCCGGAGCTGCGCACGCCGGAGAAGGCCTGGGCGGTTGCCCACAAGCTGCTGCACAAGGCCGCCATGCGCCTGCGGTCAAACAAGCTATGGGCGTCGTCGGTGGGTCTGGCCGTGGGATTCTCCGCCGGGCGGGAAGGCTCGACGCCCGTCCCCGTCAGCCGCTTTGGCGTTCCGGCCAAAGGCTGGCATGGCGAGATCCGCGTGGCCGAGTGCCAGGACAACCAGACCCTCATCGCCGCCCTCAAGCACCTGTGGGAGTCGCAGCCCAGGGGCTCGGAATACCACCATCCCTACTTCGTCGGCGTGCAGCTCGGGGGGCTGGTTCCTGACGGTCTCCACACTTTGGGCCTCTTTGACGTCCTCGAATCGGAGAAGAGCCGCGCCCGCCTCCAGGCGGCCATGGACGATATCAACCGTAAATACGGCGCCGGCACGCTGGCGCCCGCCACCATGCTTGCCGCCTACAAGGCCGCGCCCACGCGCATCGCGTTTCACAGCATTCCCGAGCTGTTTTGAGCCCAAGCTGATCTGTGACGGATCGCAGGAATCGCATCGTTGCCGGAGGCCGAGGCCTCCGCTGGCGGGTGCATACTGGTCGAAAAGGGGGGTCGCATGCCCATTCCAATACCCGATCTGAAGCGCGCCGCGCTGCTCAGCATGGACTTTCACGCTTCGATTGTTTCCGCCTACGTCGGGGAGCCGGACGACTTCCTCTCGCGGGTCGCCGGGGTGCAGGCAGCGGCGCGCGAGCGCGGGCTGCCGGTGATTCATGTGGGGGTGGGATTCCGCCCCGGAATGCCGGAGATCAGCGATCGCAACGTGCTGTTTGCCGCGATCAAGTCTTCCCCGCAGTGGCTGAAGATGTTTTCCGAAGGCGCAGGCGGACTTCATCCCGGGATTGGACCGGTTGGCGACGAGGTTGTGGTAACCAAGCACCGGGTGAGCGCGTTTGCGGGCACCGATCTGGAGATGATCCTCCGTGCCGGGGAGATTGACACGCTGATTCTGATGGGGATTGCCAGCAGCGGCGTGGTGCTCTCAACCCTGCTGCACGCAGCCGATGCGGATTATCGGCTGGCGATGGTGAAAGTCTGCTGCGCGGACCGCGACGCGGAGCTGGACGCCTGCCTGAAGGAGAAGTTCTTTCCCATGCGGGCTGCGGTCCTTCATGCCTCGGAGATGGTCGAGGCGCTTCGCGTGCGCTGAATCGCGCAATCGAGACTACAAACGAAAACGCCAGAAGCCTTTCGGCCTCTGGCGTTTTCCGGGTGCCCATCGCTCGTCGGATCAAACACCTTCCGGCAAAGCTCAGCGATGAATCTTCCGTTGAACCGTCGTTTGTACTCCCGCCTGGCTGCGCCTGATCCTTCCGGTCTCCGGTTGGTTCGCGCCTGCGGCAAGCCGCCTGCGTTCCAGCCTTCACCCTACCTACCCTCGCATTTGCCAAACCGGTGATGGATTTTGCTCTCTCCTTCGCCCACTTTCAACCTACGGCCGAGGCCACAAGCTTACGGCGTGCGCCTGAGATTGCTCCTTCCATCTCCTTCCGGGCTACCGACCGGCTTTCCGACTCTTGAGGACGCTTGCCTTGCGGTAGCCACCCTCTCAGCCCGATCACCTTGCCTGCATCCCGGCCAGAAGCGTCCCTTCCAGCTTCTTCCGGCAATCGTCGCCTCTTTCGAGGTTGAATTACCGGCGCCCCCTGGTTGTTACGCCTCCTGCCTGATCCTGATCGCCTCCGCTCACTTCGCCGGGCGATTGCGCCAACGGGCGAACCCGCCTTTGCAACCATCCCTCCATGAACGAAAGTCCCAAGTCAAGCCGGCAACGAACGTCTGCATTCAACAAAACTTTGCATCGCCCTGCTCAGCGGAGGATGAGTTTCCAACCTCTTCAAATCTCTTTCCCGCAGCTTTCGCCGCGGGCGATAATCCGATTCAATCGGATCTTTCATCTTCCTGCAGGGCAGGAAATGTTCACTTCCAATTCGTTCCGGGCTACCAACTAACGGGACTATGAACCTGCTCAATCTGTGAATGCAAGTTGAAATCTCGAACAAATCTGTGGATATCACCAAAAATGGTGCAATCACGCAAAGATTCTAAAGCAGATTCGATGAATTGGACAAAAAGAGACGACTTGACGAGGCGGCGCTATTCGTAGAGCAACGGTTGGGCATCCCGCGTCCAGGAACTGCAAGCGGGATCCCACGGAAAGCGCCCGTGCTCATCGCTCCAGAAGCACTGCATGAGCGGAAAGGGATCGGTTTCGTAGAACCAGAGGGCGTAGCCCACGTGCCCGTAGTAGTGCTTGCGGTCGACCGCGCGAAAACAGCAGGAGTGCGGCGGAACGAGGATGCGATCGTAGACGGCCATGGGCTGGAAGCGCATGCCGCCGCGAATGTCGAGAGCGATCAGGTTTACGGCGCGCATGCAGACGTCGATGGGCAGGCCGAACAAGATGATTTCGGGGTGGCCGAGAGTGTGGAAGAGGCCGATCGAATAGGCGAAATCCAGCCCCTTGCCTTGTTCGCGGGCCAGAACTCCGGTGACCTGCCAGCCGTCGGTGTGGATCTCGCGCAGCACCTTGGCATCCAGCGCGGAGAGTGCATCGGCCTCTTCGAGTGAACGCGTCATACAGGATGAGAAGGATGCCGGCGCAGTTTCGGTTGTACCGATTCAGCGTCGATTGATTGCAAAGCACTTTTTGGGGGGGGCGAAACGGGGTGGCGAGGTTCAGGGAGCCGGCTGCTTGCGCGCCACCGGAGTCAGCTTGCGAACCACAAACTCCTGAAAGATATTGCCGATGGCATCTTCGCCCATCCCGATGGCGGTGCTGTCGAGGATCACGGTGAGGTTGTTGCGATCGGTGGAAGGGTAATAGAGATTCGAGATACCGCCCGCGGCCAGGTTTCCCGCCAGGGCCGAGTAATCGAATTGCCAGTGGCCGTTGTCGCCCTTGCACAGGAAGGACATGGCGACGGCATGGAGCGTACGCGAGGCGATGGAGCCCGTGCCCTTGTAATAGTAGCGGGGATCCTGATGCAGGAGTGAGGGAAACAGGGCTCCGCCCAGCATGTCGCTGGAGAAGCCGTCCGCGTAGTCGGCGCCGAAGCGCTTGGCATACCCCTGTGCGCCCGGGCCGTAGCCGACAAAGGTGTTCTGGGCCTGCTCAATGCCCGCGAAAAAGCCCGCGCTGAGGATTGTGATGGGATCGATGGAATCGTGCCAGGCGAGCGAGAACTTCTGGCGTGGCGAGAGCGGGGCGGGATGGGCATCGTAGACGACGTAGAAGTTGGGAATAAACCCCAGTACGCGCTGCTTCTCTTCGAGCTTCACTTCTTCGGTGGCGATTTCCTGGCGCGAGGCGGAGACCTCAACGTCGGTCGAGGTCTCCGCCAGCGAGAGCACGATGGCGGGGACCTCCAGGCTTTCTCCGGCGCGAAGGATGCCCGCGACTTTTGCGGTTTTAAAGCCGGCGGCCGATACGACGGCGGTGAAGTTCCCAGCCGGCAAGCCGGCAAACCGAAAGCGGCCGTTCGAGTCAGTGGTGGTTTGGCGGGGAGCGGGTTCAGAGGAGAGCGACAACTCGACGCGGGCGCCCTCGTACACTTCCTGATCACGGTTCATCACCACGCCCTCGATGACGCCGGAACCGGCAGGCGGGGGCACGGCATTGGCGGGCTGATCCGCGGCCTGGCGACCCCACACAGGGACGATGGCAAGGCAAATCAAAATGGGCGTGCAGAAACCGACGCGGGCAAAACGTGCGGGAAACGTCGCTGAAGGCCGATTAGGCAGACTAAGACTCCACGGATGGGCCTGCAAATTCCTGCAATTGAGGAAAGAAGGCGTTCGGTCGTTGTTGTTCAGTGTAGACGAAGGACGAATTGGAATGTTGCGGATTTGGCATGGGTCCGGCGTCACTTGGCCTGACTCGGGTGCATGCTCCGGTAGCTGCGTTCCCGGGGCGAGACGCGGCGCAGTTTCCAGACGCCCCAGGCCGCGCCGAGCACGGTGAGAGAGACGAAACCCCACAGGATGACCGGCTCAGATTGGCGCAGCGTGGAGGACCAAAGTTGGACGATGGGTCGGCCGTAAACGTAAGCGAGCCAGGCCTCCAGCCCATAGCGAAACGCGCGGCCGGAGCCGAAGGCGGCGAGAAACGGTTGCCAGGTGCTTCCCGGGCAAATGCGCCACAGAATTGGGCGCAACTGGTTATTCCGTGACCGTGAACTCATCCGGTACCCTGAAAGCGGATGCCTTCCCCCGAACCACTGCCCCGGCGCGGCCTGGAGTCCTTCGCGTCGCACGACTTCCGCCGCTACCAGCTCGCTCGAGTTATGGTGATCCTGGGCGCGGAGGCGCAGGCTGTGGCGGTGGCATGGCAGGTGTACGCCATGACCCATCGTGCGCTGGACCTGGGCTACACCGGACTAGCTCTGTTTCTACCCGGGCTGCTCTTTCTGCTGCCCGCCGGGCACGTGGCGGACCGCTTCGATCGCCGCCAGGTGATCCTGGTCTGCTACTCGCTCCAGGTGCTGTGCACCGGCGGCCTGCTGGCGCTCACGCTTGCGGGCTCGCGGCGCGTGTTTCCCATTTACTGCGTGCTCTTTCTCATCGGCACGGGACGGTCGTTCTCCGGGCCGGCCAGCTCCGCGCTGATCCCGCATCTGGTGCCGGAAAAACATTTTGTCAACGCGGTCACGTGGGGCGGCGCGATCTTCCAGTTCGCCAACACCACCGGGCCGGCGCTGGGAGGCATCCTGTACACGCTGCCGCTGGTGGGGATGTTTCCCGGCCACGTCTCGTCGCGCGACCTGGCCGGCGCGGGCATCGTTTACTGCTTCATGCTGCTTGCCCTGCTCTGGTTCCTTGTCCTGATGGGCACGCTGAAAGTGCGCCCCGGCCGCATGGAGCACCGCGCGGCTTCGTTGAAGGTGGTGCTGGCCGGGTTCCAGTACGTCCGAAAAATGCCCATGCTGCTGGGCTCGTTCTCGCTGGACCTGTTCGTGGTGCTGCTGGGCGGCGCGGTGGCGCTCATGCCCATCTTCGCCAACGACATTCTGCATACCGGCCCCCGCGGCCTGGGCATGCTGCGCGCCGCGCCCGCGGTGGGCGCGCTGGCCACGTCGCTGGTGCTGGCGCGCTTCCCAATGACGCGCAGAGCCGGACCGAGGCTGTTCATCTCCGTGTCGATCTTCGGCGCCGCCACCGTCGTTTTTGGCCTTTCGCGCAATCTCGCGCTTTCCCTCGCCAGCCTCGCCGTCCTGGGCGCGGCGGACATGGTCAGCGTCATCATCCGCGGCTCGCTGCTGCAACTGGCCACGCCGCCCCAGATGCGCGGCCGCGTCTCCGCCGTCAACTCGCTCTTCATCGGCGCATCGAATGAGCTGGGCGAGTTTGAAAGCGGCTTGACCGCGCAGTGGTGGGGCGCGGTCCGCGCCACCATTTACGGCGGCATTGGCGCGCTGGTTGTTTCCGGACTTTGGGCCGCGCTTTTCCCCAGCCTTCGCCGCGCCGATGAGTTGACCTCCGAGGCACTGCGGCGGAATGCGCCCGTGCCGCAGGAGCCGGTGGAAGCAGACACCACGTTACTCTAAAGCCTCGCAGGACTCCGCCCGCGCGGCTGCAATCACGCGCCAGCGGCAGGTGCGCGTTCCTGAGCCCATGCATCGACGGTGACAAACCGGTGCGTCGATCGGAAGCGCTCGATCACGATCCCGGCGGCCTTGATCGAAGGTCCGCGATCTGCGCCGAGCAAGCGATGATGGCCATCGTGAAGCACGATGTTGGCCGCCCGCCCGCGCCGCCCGGCAGCCTCAACCTTCGCGATCAGCCGCTCAGCAATCCGCTCCGCCGATGGCTCCTCCCAGTCGTTGGTCATGGCGTTCCACATCACCGGGGTCATGCCCAGCTCGCGCGCGGTGCGCAGCACAAAGGGACGGCGCGCGCCGAATGGAGGCCGGAAAAGCTTCACCGGCTTTCCCGCGATCTTTTCCAGCGCGTCGCGGGTGCGCTTAAGCTCCTCCCGTATTTTGGCAGCGGAAGCGCTGGCCAGGTTGGGATGCGTCCATGAATGATTGCCAACGGCGTGGCCACCGCTGGCGATGGAACGCGCCAGCACAGACTCCTCGCTGGCGAATTTGCCCACCAGGAAAAACGTGGCTTTGATGTCGTGCCGGGCCAGGAGTTCCAGCAGGCGCGGCGTCCACGCGGGGTTGGGGCCGTCGTCGAAAGTGAGCGCGATCTCGCCTGGCCTGGCCGGGGCAACCAGGGTTCGACCAAAGATCTGCGAGCCCGGCCACATGGCCGCAAAGGCGCAGGCTCCCGCCGCAAGTCCCAGCGCGGTGAGTCCGCCGAAGGCCTCGGCGATGACCTGTTCCGGTTCGAGAAGCATGGCTGGTTCAAGTCTGCTCCGCGGCGCAGGCGGCGCGCAAGCGGACGGCCCGGCCTTCGGCTCCGGTTGCAGCGCGCGAGCGTATACTTGAGGCGTACGGGCCGCATCCTGAGCGCACGGAGCGGCACTGGAGAGACACATGAGCCTCACGAACTTCCCCGGAAGCTCACCGTCGGCCGGCAATCCTGCCGGATTCCCCTTACCGAAAGTAACCATGCCCGCGCTGGCGGAGATGAAGCGCCAGGGCAAGCCCATCTCCGCGCTGACGGCCTACGACTACTCCACCGCGCGGCTGGTGGACGAGGCCGGCATCGACCTGATCCTGGTGGGCGACTCGCTGGCGCAGGTGGTGCTGGGCCAGGAGAACACGCTGGCGGTGACGGTAGAGGAGATGCTGCACCATACGCGCGCCGTGCGCCGGGCGGTGCGCCGGGCGCTGGTGGTGGCCGACATGCCTTTCGGCAGCTATCACGGCAGCGTTGCGGAGAGCGTTCGCAACGCCGTCCGCTTTATCAAGGAAGCCGGCGCAGAGGCGGTGAAAATTGAAGGCGCGCGCGTGGAGCTGGTGCGCGAGTTGGTGGATTCGGAGATCCCGGTGGTGGCGCACCTGGGCCTGACCCCGCAGAGCGTGCATCGCATGGGCGGCTATCGCGTGCAGGCGCGCACCAGTGAAGCGGCCGCCCGGCTCCGCGCCGATGCGCACGCGCTGGCTGAGGCCGGTGCCGGGGTGCTGGTGCTTGAAGGCGTGCCGCGGGAAGTAGCCGCGCGCATCACCGCCGAGCTTGCCATCCCCACCATCGGCATCGGCGCCGGTCCGGATTGCGACGGCCAGATTCTTGTCTTTCACGACCTGGTCAATCTCACCTTCGCGCCCCCGGCCAAATTTGTCCGCCGCTACGCCGATGCCGCCGCGTTGTTCCGCAATGCCGTCGAGCGCTATCGCGAGGACGTGGAACATCGCGCGTTCCCCTCAGACAAGGAGAGCTATCACCTGCCCGCGCCGGCGCGCAAAACCGTTATCGAGATGCCCGACGACGCCGACGCGGTGGTGAACTCGGATGCGCGCCAGGACCTCGACGAATTCGGCGCGGCCTGAGCAGGTTTGGCGGATCACATCGCTATGCAGATTCTTCACACTGTCAACCAACTGCGCGCCTGGTCGCGCGCGGCCCGCGCCACCGGCAAGATTGTGGGCCTGGTGCCTACCATGGGAGCTCTGCATGAGGGCCACGCCTCGCTCATCCGCGCCGCGCGCAATGGTTCGGGGGCCGTCGCGGTCAGCATCTTCGTCAATCCCACCCAGTTCGGGCCCAATGAAGACTTCACCCGCTATCCGCGCGCGTTTGAGGCGGACTGCGCCCTGGCGGAATCGCTTGGCGCGGACGCCGTCTTCGCGCCTGGCGTGGAGGAAATGTATCCCGCCGGGGCGGCAACGTTTGTTGAAGTGGAAGGCCTGAGCAATCGTTTGGATGGCGCTTCCAGGCCGGGCCACTTTCGCGGCGTCGCCACCGTGGTCGCCAAGCTCTTCATTGCGGCGGAGCCGGACCTGGCCTTCTTGGGGCAGAAGGACGCAGCCCAGGTTGCCGTGCTGCGGCGCATGACCGCCGATTTGCGCCTGGGAACGGAGATCGTTGTCTGCCTCATCGTGCGTGAGCCCGATGGGCTTGCGCTCAGTTCGCGCAATGTTTTCCTGAACGCCGACGAGCGCCGTCAGGCCCTGGCTCTGAGCCGCGCCATGCGCTGGGTCGAGGCGATGTACGCGAAGGGCCAGCGGCGCGCGGACATCCTGATTGACGCCGCGCAAGGAATCCTCTCCGCGCAGGCGCTGGTCCGCATCGATTACGTTGCGCTGGTGGACTGGAGCACGCTGGAGCCGCTGGATACGGCTATTCCCGGCGCGCTGTTCGCTGTCGCCGCGTGGGTGGGCGCCACGCGGCTCATCGACAACACCATCCTCTGAGCCAGCATTGCCGTCGTCCTGAGCGAATCCGCGGCAGGAGTCGGAGGACGTGCATTTCTGCGCATCCTCCGTCCCTGCTCGAATTAACTGTGCGGCAGATACTGGTCCAGCCACTCGATCCACCGGCGGTACACATCGCGCACGCGCACGGGGTCCGACGGGAAATGCCCGCCAACGGGATAGGCGTAGAACTCGGTCTCGATGCCGCGGTCCTTGAGCGCGTGGTAGAGCTCGTAGCCCTCGGTGATGGTCACGCGGTAGTCGCCCACGTCCTGCAACACCAGCGTGGGCGTCTTCATGCGGTCGTAGTAGGTGATGGGCGACTGCTCCACCCAGTGCTTCATCCAGTCGCCGGTGTAGGGCGAGCCGCCGATGGCCGCGGCACGGGACACGTTGGTGTCCGACAGGTTGTATTGGTCGATCAGATTTGTTACTGGCGCGCCGGCGATGGCCGCCTTCCAGAACTGCGCATGGCCGATGAGCCAACTGGTCATGTAGCCGCCGTAGCTCCAGCCGGTAACCGCGATGTTGTTCTCGTCGACGATGCCGCGCTGCTTCAGCATTTGGACGCCGGCCAGCACGTCGCGCCCCGGTCCATCGCCCGAGTCGTCGAGGATGGCGCGCTCAAAGTCCTGGCCCTCGTTGTCGCTGCCGCGGTAGTTGGGCTCGAAGACCAGCCAGCCCTGCGCCGCAATCAACTGCGCGAAGGTGGAGAACGTGTCCTTCGAGTTTCCAGTCGGCCCGCCGTGAATGTAGAGCACCAGCGGCAGCTTTTTGCCAGGAGTGTAGTCCGGCGGATAGGTCAGAATGCCGTCCTCGGTAAAGTCGTTCGGCGCTTTGTCCGGGCTCTTCCACGTCACCACTTCGCCGCGCGCCTGGTTGAGCGTGTCGAATGCCGCGTTGAATGCAGTGAGCCGGCGCGGCCTGGCGCCGGGCGAATCGATGATGTAAATCTCCGTGGGCCGATGCGGCTCGGTTCCCGGGAATACAATTTGACCCTGTTTACCCACGGCCGCACCCCCGGGATTCGGCGTCACATTCCCCAAATCCAGCCGCGTGGCCTTGCTCCTGTCGATCGGCTGCAGCCACATCCCAGCGGTGCCCGCGTCGTCGGCCCCGGTCAGGATTGTCTTCCCGTCCGGCATCCACAGTGCGCGGCCGAAGTTCCGGTCGAGGTCGCGGGTCACGTCCTCCCCGTCGCCCTTCAGCCCCGTCACCACATAGATTTCGCCGTAACTGCGTTCCACCCCGTCGCGCGGGTAGGTGTACGCCATGTGGCTCCCATCGGGCGAGACAACGGGAAACGTGGCGTGCATGGTGCGCGTGGTAATCGGCTCCGACTTGCCCGTGGCCAGGTCCAGAACCTGCGGGGTCGACATCCGGGAGTCGCCGGAGTAGGTATTCTCCTGGCGCACGTAGACGATCTTGCTTCCGTCCGGCGTAAACGAGATGGGCGAGGGCGGCGGAGCCGGCGGGAACGGCACCGGCAGCGACCAGGATCCGCTGGTCAGCCGTTTCGCCTCGCCGCTGCCATCCGCGGCCACCATCCACAGGTGCATCGGCAGCGCCTCATCGCGCTCCAGGTAGCTGTTGTCGCCCACGTGAAATGCGTCATCGAACTTGTCCGCGCCCTTTTTCTTCGGCGCGTCGTTGATGGCCACGTAAGCAAACGCCGTTCCATCCGGTTTCCAGGCAAACTGCTGGATCGATGTGGGGTGGTGCGTGATCTGCTCCGCGTCGCCGCCGCGCATGTCGAGAACGAAAATCTGGTTTTTCTTGTCCGCGTCGTGCGCCAGGAAAGCCAGCCGGTCCCCGCTCGGCGACCAGCGCGGGAATGTCGCCGTCTTGCGCCCGTGGGTCAGGAATCGAGTTGCGCCGGTGGCCGTGTCCACCAGGGCCAGCTCGGACTCGTTCAGGTCTTCGTCGTAGTTGGGCTTGGTCACCACCACCACCAGCCACTTGCCGTCGGGCGCAATCTCCGGATCGCTGACCCGCACCATTTTGCCCAGCCATGCTAGGTCGAACGTCTTGCCCGGCGTGGCGGGGATGGGCAGGCGTGAAGTGGCCGGCGCGGTGGCCGGGCTTTGCGCCAACATGGCGGGAGCAATCAATAGAGTTGCGGCAAGGGCGGAACAAAGCAGCAGCTTCATGCGACGGGCACCTCATCTTGGGTTGGTGTGGCTTGGGGAACTGCGTGGCCCAAGGATACAACCCTGCGATCGCCATTGCCTGCCTAACTTTTCGCAAACTCCAATGCATCGAGGGCGAGTGTCTTGCGATAATCACCGCAACCGTGCCCGAACTGCCTGACATCTCCGCCTACATCGCCGCGCTTGAGGCGCGCATCCTGGGCCGGAAACTGGAGCACGTGCGCCTGGGCTCGGTCTTTGTGCTGCGCACAGCCGATCCGCCCGTCTCCGCCGCCGAAGGCATGACGGTCGCCGCAATACGGCGCATCGGCAAGCGCATCGTCATCGGCCTCGATAATGACATCTGGCTCGTCATCCATCTCATGATCGCCGGCCGCCTGCACTGGAAGCCGCCCGGGGCCAAGCTCGGCGGCCGCAACGCGATCCTCGCCTTCGATTTCCCTTCCGGCTCGCTCATCCTCACTGAGGCCGGCTCCAAGCGCCGCGCTTCGCTGCACGTCCTCCGCGGCCAGCAGGCGCTTGCTGAAATCGACCCCGGCGGCGCGGAGATCATTGCGCCCGAGACCGATCTCGATGCTTTTCGTGCGGCGCTGAGGCGCGAAAACCGCACCCTCAAGCGCGCCCTCACCGATCCACGACTCATCTCCGGCGTGGGCAACGCCTACTCCGATGAGATCCTCCATGCCGCCCGGCTTTCGCCCGTCACGCTCACCGGCAAACTCACGCCCGCTGAATGGCAGCGCCTGTGGGATGCCGCGCGCCAGGTCCTTACCACCTGGACCGACCGTCTGGTCGCGGAGGCGGCCGTGAGCTTTCCCCAGAAGGTCACCGCATTCCGCCCCGAGTTTGCCGTTCACGGCCGCTTCGGCCAAGGGTGCCCGCGCTGCGGCAGCCCCATCCAGCGCATCCGCTATGCCGATAACGAAACCAATTACTGCCCCACATGCCAGACCGGCGGGAAGGTCCTGGCCGATCGCAGCCTTTCGCGCCTGCTCGGCGCGGACTGGCCGCGGACGCTGGACGAACTGGAAGCCCTGAAGCGCAAATGAAAGGCGGTCCCACTACGCGCCGCATCCCTGTGGGATTCGCACTCGAGGAGTTGCAGCATCAGTTACCCACGCAGCGTCTGCGCGCTTTTTGCCGTTGACATAGGCCACCCTGTTGTTCCAAAGTCAGGGTCACACTATCTCATCCGCATTCCTGAGCAGTTAAGATCCTTCCGGGAGGCAATATGCTGCACCTTCACCAACTCATCAGTTACCGATCCGTTCTCGTGTGCGCGATTATCCTCTGGATCATCGGCGCAATGTGGTTCTCGCCCGCGCTGTTCGGCAAGCCCTGGGCCGCGCTAATCGGCCGAAAGACGGGCGAAAAACCGAAACGCGTTGTCTGGGGCATGATCGCATCGTTTATCGGCGACTTCGTGCTCGCGTTCGTGATGGTACACATCATTGTCTGGTCGCACGCGAACTCCGCGCTCGACGGCCTCCACATCGCCCTGCTGACCTGGGTCGGCTTCGTCGCCGCCATCCTCTATCCCAACACCGTCTACGAAGGCCGGGGCGCCAAGTACTTCATGATTACGGGCGGCTACTGGCTTCTCGGTTTTCTCGTTATCGGCGCACTGCTCGGGGTGTGGCACTGAGGAACAGTTCGTAGTTCACAGTTCGTAGTTCACAGTTGCTCCGGTGAGGACATCGGTAGCCCCCGCTTCCGGCGTGCGAGCTACGAACTGTGAGCTGCGAACTGCAAGTTCGCCTTCCGCGAACCCGCTACAATCGTTCTCATGAGCAAACACGCCATCGCCACCGCCCTTGCTCCCGCGGCCATCGGCCCTTACTCGCAGGGCATCCGCACCGGCTCCATTGAGTTGCCTTCGCCCGGTTTGATCTTCACCGCCGGCCAGGTCGCGCTCGATCCCGCCACGCAGAAGATGGTCCCCGGCGGCATCACCGAACAGACCACCCGCGTGATGGAGAACCTCAAGGCCATCCTTGAGGCGGCCGGTTCCTCCATGGCCCGCGTGGTCAAGGCCACCGTCTTCCTCAAGGACTTTAACGATTTCGCCGCCATGAACGCGGTTTACGCCACCTGGCTCGCGCCCAGCGGCGTGGCCGCGCCCGCGCGCACAACTGTCGAGGTTTCGCGGCTGCCCAAGGACGCGCTGGTCGAAATCGAACTGGTCGCCGAAGTCTAGCTCCGCTGACTCCGCTGGCAACGCTAGCTCCGCTTCCCGTGAGGTCCCCATGCCCGACGCGCCCGACAAGATCGCCAAATCCGACGCCGAGTGGCGCGCCCAGCTCACGCCCGAGCAGTACCACATCCTCCGCGAGAAAGGCACCGAGCGCCCCTTCACCGGCCTCCTCGAATTCAACTACGAAACCGGCGACTACCACTGCGCCGGCTGCGGCGCCCTGCTGTTCAACTCCGGCGCCAAGTTCGATTCCGGCTGCGGATGGCCCAGCTTCATGATCCCCGCCGACTCCACCGCCGTCGCCGAGCACGAGGACAATACCTTCGGCATGCGCCGCATTGAGGTCACCTGCGCCCGCTGCGGCGGCCACTTGGGCCACGTCTTCCCCGACGGTCCCCGTCCCACCGGCCTGCGCTACTGCATCAACTCCGCCAGCCTCACCTTCACCAAAGCGGAGAAATAGAAACGCTCCCTAATTGAGGTGTCATCCTGACCCTGAGCAGAGCGAAGGGGAAGGATCTGCGGTTGCTTTTCGCCCCATAAAGTCGCAGCACGCCATTTAAGTAATGAGCCATAATACTGAGTAACTCGAATCCACGGGTCGAAACAATTCCATGCGCACACTACTTGTGATCACCGCCATTTTCAGTGTCGCCATTTCTCTATCGGCAGCCGAGCCTTGCGTGACCTTTCACGGCCGCGCTCATTATTATGGCGGCGATGGCCAGCTACGCATCTGGCGCATCGGCACTCACCACGAATTCGAGCCTGATTCGTCCACTTGGAGCCAAGTCATATCCTGGCTTGAGGCTGGCGTTCCCCCGGTTGAGAGAAAGAACTACGCTTCGCCTGCATCCGCGGTGAATCTCTTCGCAGACTTCGAAGTCTGTCCCACCGAGCCCTTACGCAAGGGTGCCGTTCAGGAAGCCAAAATAATGAGCGCCACCCACCGACATTACGTACGCACCGATTAGGTTCCCTCGTTCCCTTGTTCCCTCGGTCCCTGCTTTTTCACTTCCGTCCCACCACAATCACCGTAGAGCTTCCCGGCACAATCGACGGCCGCGGATGAGGATGCTCCCTGGTCGGCGCCGGCGCGCGCCCAAAGCCCGCCGAGGGCAGAACAACTAACAGCTAAGGGCCCACGACGCACGGCCCACGTTCGACGGCCCGCGGGCACGTTCCACGGCTCACGGTCCACGGTCACTGGCGAAACTCAATTCCTCGCGCCACGGTGAGCAAAAACACGATGCCAATCAGCGCCGCGCAGATCTCCGCAGCCACACTGCGCCGGACCGTCAGGACTTCGTCCGGCTCGCGCTGCCCGCGCAGAAAAATGTTGCCCCACAGCAACCCGCTCAGTCCGCCAAAGAACGCCGGAATGGTTGAGAGCAGCATCAGATTGAATCCCAACGGATCCAGCGCGCCGGCAAGGCACATGTAGATGCACGTGGCGTAATAAGGTAGCCGGCCCACGGTGTTGTACTCCGCGCGGTTGGGGCAAAAAGGCCGCAATCCCCGAACGATCCAGCGCAGGAACACCACGTACCCCAGCGCCCCGGTCGCCGTCATCTCAGCGCGCAGCGCGTACGGGTGGGGCAGCCCGGCAAACACCTGCGCCCAGTCGCCCAGCCCCAGCACGCCCGAGAAAAGGAAATATCCCGCGCCCAACAGCAAGTTCAGCGCCGCCAGGAACCACAGAAAATAGCGCAAGTTTGCCCGCGACCCAGCCGCCCGCGCCGCCGCCAGGCAGATCAGCCCCGCTGCCAGGTTCACCAGCGTCCCGCCCGCATCCACCAGCCGGTCCGGCCGCACCGAATCAAGATGGTTGCTGGTCCACTCGGTCACGTGGTCGCCGCGCAGCCACGCCGTTACGCCATGTCCCAGCCCTTCGTGCAGCAGGCTCGCCGCCACCGCCGCCATAACCGCCAGTGAAATAATCGTCGCCTTGCTGTGTTTCGGCATGGCTGCAACTCTACCGCACATCGCGGCGCAATCCGCAACAGAATTCCACCAGGCGATGGCGTTTTCACCTTCAGTCCCTCGGTCCCTTTGCCTTCCATTCACATACCACGCCGCCCCCATGCTTTACTCTCATACCCGTGCGCATCGTTTTGTCCAACATCGGCACCTATGGCGACATCCACCCCCTCATCGCCATCGCTCTCGAGCTCAAGCACCGCGGCCACACCCCCGTCATGGCCCTCCCAGAGCTCTACCGCCCCAAAATCCAACCCCTCGGCATCGAGTTCCGTCCCATCCGCCCTGACATCGACCCCACCGACACCCGCCTCATTGCCATGATCTATGACGTAAAAAAAGGCACTGAGACCGGCCTGCGCGACTTTCTTTTCCCCGTCCTCCGCCAGACCTACGACGACCTTCTTGCTGCCGCCACCACACCGGAACGCGCCGACCTTCTCCTGCTCGGCGAGCTCAATTACGCCGGCCCCATTGTTGCTGAAATTACCGGCATCCCCTGGGCCAGCTATGTTCTCGCCCCGCTCTCCTTCTTTTCCGCCTTCGATCCGCCCGTGCTTCCGCCCTATCCGCGGCTGGCTCGCGCCGACCGCACTCCCGGCATGGGCCGCGTGATGAAGCGCCTGGCGCGTTTCACCACGCGCAAATGGACCGCGCCTATTTACGAGCTCCGCCGCGAGCTGGGCCTGCCGCGCGGCCCCAACCCGCTTTTCGATGCCAAGCACTCGCCCCATCTTGTCCTCGCGCTCTTTTCCCGCGTGCTCGGCGTGGAGCAGAAAGACTGGCCCCCGCACACGCGCATCACCGGCTTCTGCTATTACGACGCCGAAAACGGCAACGCCGCCCTGCCCCCCCATCTCGAAGAGTTCCTCGCCGCCGGCCCTCCGCCGGTCGTCTTCACTCTCGGCTCGGCCGCCGTGCTTGCCGCCGGCCGCTTTTACGAGCACTCCGCCCGCGCTGCGCTGCACCTGGGGCTGCGCGCCGTCCTCCTCATCGGCAACGATGCCCGCAACCGCCCCCGCATGCCCCTGCCGCCCTCCATCTGCGTGGCCGAGTACGCGCCGTATTCCAGGCTCTTTCCCCGCGCCGCCGCCGTTGTGCACCAGGGCGGAGTGGGAACCACCGCGCAAACACTCAAGGCGGGCAAGCCCATGCTCATCATGCCCTACTCCCATGACCAGCCCGACAACGCCCGCCGCATGCGCCGCCTGAAAGTTGCCCGCGTGATCAGTCGCGCCAATTACACCCCCATGCGCGTCGCCCGCAAGCTGCGGTCCTTGCTCGATGAGCCCAGCTTCGCACTGCGCGCGCAGAGCGTGGCGCGTATGCTGGCGCATGAAGACGGTGCGCGCGCTGCCGCCGACGCTCTGGAAGACCTCTGGCGCCAAACCCGCGCGTAACCGCGGCTGGACAACAGGGCGTGTCCCCTTCAAACATGGATACAGGTGCTGAGCGATCGCAGCGATCGACAAGGATTTCCCCTTCGCCAATGACGAACGATCCTTTCCCACAGAAAAACGAGCCGCGGGCGATTGAGCCGGGCGGAACGCTGGCCATCCTGGGCGGCGGACAACTGGGCCGCATGATGGCGATGGCCGCGCGTACCATGGGCTATCACGTGCGGGTCATGGACCCGGAATCGCATTGCCCGGCCAGCTATGTGGCCGATGAAACCATTGTGGGCCGGTGGGACGATCCCCATGCGGCCATCCGCCTGGCCATGGGCGCGAGCGCGGTGACGCTCGAGATCGAGCAGATTGGAGTGGGCGCGCTCCAACGCGTGGCAGAGATGGCGCCGCTGCGGCCGGGCGTGGAGCCGGTGCGGATCATCCAGGACAAGACCCTGCAGAAACCGTGGCTGGCCCAGCACGGCTTTCCCGTGGGGCCGTTCTGCGTGGCGCACAGCGAGCACGATCTGCACGACGCGGTGAAGGCCCTCGGCGGCAATGTCTTTCTAAAAATCGGGCGCGGCGGGTACGACGGACGCGGCCAGGCGCGGATCGGGCTGGACGAGCCGGCAACCGAGGCCAGCGTGGCCGCGGCGTGGGCTGCGCTGGGAGATCGCCCCTGCGTGGCGGAACAGGCGCTGGATCTCGAGTGCGAAATCAGCGTGATGGCGGCGCGCAACCCGGCCGGCGAGGTGCGCAGCTTTCCCGCGGCGCGCAATCACCATGAGAACCAGATCCTGGCATGGAGCGTGCTCCCGGCGGGAATCAGCGCGGAACTTGAGGAGCGCGCGGAACGGCTGGCGCGCGAGATCGCAGCGGGCCTCGGCATCGAGGGGATGCTCTGCGTGGAGATGTTCGTGACGAAAGCGGATTCCGCGGGGCAGGGCGAGCTCTTTGTCAACGAGCTGGCGCCCCGCCCGCACAACAGCTACCACCAGAGCGAGCGCGGCTGCGTCACCAGCCAGTTTGAGCAGGCGGTGCGGGCGGCGCTCAATCTCCCCCTCGGCTCCACGGAGCTGATTTCCCCCTGCGCCATTGTGAATCTGCTGGGCGATGTGTGGCTGCGAAGGGAGCCGAACTTTGCCGCGGCCATGACCGTCCCGGCGGTGCGAGTGCATCTCTATGAGAAGCTTGCCGCCCGCGCCGGGCGGAAGATGGGACATTTGTCCAGCGTGGGCCGCACCGCGGAAGAAGCGCTGGAGCGCGTCCTCGAGGCCAAGAACCGGCTTTAGATCAGACGCGGTTTATCCACGTTCGCTTTTTCACCCCGTCTCTCCTTCACTGTCCACCGTTCACTGTTCACTGACCACTGGCCACTGCCCACTGACCACTGTTCTCGGTACACTGATTTCATGGAACAATTCACCCGTCTCCAGCGCCTCCCGCCCTACGTCTTCAACATCACTGGCGAGATGAAGACAGCGGCGCGGCGCCGCGGGGAAGACATCATCGACTTCGGCATGGGCAATCCCGACGGCGCCACGCCCAGGCACATCGTCGACAAGCTGGTGGAAGCCGCCCTCAAACCCGCCACGCATCGTTATTCCGTCTCTCGCGGGCTCCCACGCCTCCGCCGCGCCATCTGCAACTGGTACGCCTCGCGCTACAACGTCCAGCTCGATCCTGACACCGAAGCCATCGTCACCATCGGCTCCAAAGAGGGCATCGCCCACCTCTGCCTCGCCATCCTCGACTCACGCGACACGGTCCTCGTCCCCAATCCCTCCTACCCTATCCACATCTACGGCCCCGTCATCGCCGGCGCACACGTGGTCAGCGTCCCCATCGTCCATCACGAGCGCTTCCTGGCCGAGCTCGAAGACCTCATCCCCCGACTGACCCCGCGCCCCAAGGCCCTCATCGTCAACTTCCCGTCGAACCCCACCACGCAATGCGTCGATCTGCCCTTCCTCGCGCGCCTGGTCGAGCTCGCCCGCCAGTACGGCTTCCACCTCATCCACGACCTCGCCTACGCCGACATCGCCTTCGACGGCTACCATCCTCCCAGCGTCCTTCAGGTCCCCGGCGCAAAAGATGTTGCCGTCGAGTTCTTCACCCTGTCGAAGTCCTACAACATGCCCGGCTGGCGCGTCGGATTCATGGTCGGCAACCCCGTCCTCGTCGCCGCCCTGGCCAAGCTCAAAAGCTGGTTCGACTACGGCACCTTCACCCCCATCCAGGTCGCGTCCATCCTCGCTTTGGAAGGCCCCCAGGACTGCGTCCACGAAATCTGCGAGAACTACC
Source organism: uncultured Acidobacteriota bacterium (assembly GCA_963766785.1). Classification (GTDB taxonomy): domain Bacteria; phylum Acidobacteriota; class Terriglobia; order Terriglobales; family Acidobacteriaceae; genus Telmatobacter. The sequence goes on along the minus strand of CAVYBV010000025.1, from coordinate 2,333,507 downwards.
GCCTCCGCCGCAACGTCCTCGTAGAGGGACTGAATAAGCTAGGCTGGCAAGTCCCCTTGCCCAAGGCCACCATGTTCGTCTGGGCCCAGATCCCGGACCAATACAAGCACCTCGGCTCCCTGGAATTCTCCAAGCGGTTACTAACTGAAGCCAAAGTAGCCGTAAGCCCCGGCATAGGCTTCGGCGACTACGGCGACACTCACGTTCGCTTCAGCCTCATCGAGAACGAAGAACGCACAAGACAAGCGCTACGCGGCATCAGGCAGATGTTCGCCAAATCGCACAAGGAATCCGCCGTCGAAACCGTTTAAAGGCGCAGCGGGCTAGTGCTAGAGCGCGGCCTCACCGGCCAGGGCCCGAGCTGGCCCGGCGAAGGCGAATCGCGAGTGCGCGGCTATTCCGCGCGCAGCGCGTCCACAGGATTCACGCCTGCCGCGCGGCGCGACGGCAGATAGCAGGCAAGGCCGGCGGTGAGCAGCAGCACCGCGGTGAGGACCGCGTAGGTGAGCGGATCGAACGGGCTGACTTGGAACAGGATTGAGGACAGCAGGCGCATGGCGGCGAAGGCGACAACCAGGCCGACGCCTGCGCCGATGAGCGTGAGCACGAATCCCTGGCGCACAAACAGCCCGGTAAGCTCCCCGCGCTGCGCTCCCAGGGCCATGCGGATGCCGATCTCGCGCGAGCGCTGAACGACGGTGTAGGAGATGACGCCGTAGATGCCGATGATGCCGAGCAGCAGCGCCATGGCGCCGGCGGCTGAAAGCAGAACCAGCGTGAAGGAGGTGCGCGCCATCGACTTGCGGTACATCTCGTCCATGGTCATGGGATTAGCGAGCGGGTTGTTGGCGTTGACCTGCCAGACTGCCTGCTCGACCTCATGGAAGAACTCCTGCGACCCGGAGCGCGAGGAGCGAACGGCGAAAGTGACGCCGCGGTTTACGTCAGATTTCTGGCCCTCGTAGTTGGAGCGCAGCAGCGGCCAGTAGACGGTGGTGGGAGCCGGCTTGTCCACGCCGTCGAAGTGCACATCCTCAGCCACGCCGACGATCTCGCGCCAATCGTCAGTGTTGCCGATACGGATTTTTTTGCCGAGCGCGGCCTGGGCGGAGCCCCACCACTCGCGGGCCATGCTTTCAGAGATCATGGCCACGGGAAGCTTGTTGTAAGTGTCATCCCAGGAGATTTCGCGGCCGGCAACGATGCGCGTGCCGAGAGTGGCAAAGTAGCCGGGGCTGACGAAATTGAAACGGCGAATGGGCGGAAGCTTGTTCTCGCTCATGGGGTGATCCTGCGCATAGAGAACGTCATTGCTGGAACTGCCGGAAAGCGGCACGGTGCCTGAGAAGCTGACGCCGGTGACGCTGGGGAGGGCTGCAATACGGTCGGAGATTTCCTGGAACTGGCGGATGATGCGCTCGCCCTGGGTGTCAGGGATCTGCGTATCCGGCACGTAGAAGCGGAAGGTTTCCAGGCCCTGGTGGGCGTTGAAGCCGGGATCGACGCCGGTGAGCGCCAGGAAGGTGCGGATCATGAGGCCGGAGCAGATGAGCAGCACCAGCGCCATGGCCACCTGAACCACGACCAGGGTTTTGCGGGCGCGCAGCCGGTCACGGCCCTGCGAGAGAGCACGGCCGCCATCGCGCAAGCCGGTGGTGGCGCGAACGCCGGCGTACTTGACGATGGGCAGGATGGCGATGAACACGCTGGTGAGGATCGCCAGGCCGGCGGTGAAGAGCAAGGCATACGAATCGATATGGATCTCATGCAGGCGCGGCAGGCCTTCCGGCGCGGCCCAGATGAGTGCGCGCAATGCGGCAGAGGCGAGTGCGAGGCCGATCAAGCTGCCTGCTACCGCGAGCACGAGGCTCTCGGCAACCAACTCGCCGGCGGTGCGGCCCCAGCTTGCGCCGAGAGCGGAACGGATGGCAAGCTCCTGGCGGCGGCCTTCCACGCGGACCAGCAGAAGATTGGCGACATTGGCGCAGGCGACCAGCAGGACCAGCGCCAGCGCACCCATGACCACCCAAAGCACGTCGCCGATGTCGCCGATCACATCTCTCTTGAGCGGGTGCAGGCTCACAGACATGTGGGCAGATTCGAACAACGACTTGGGGAAGCCGTCTGGGGGAGGAAAGGTGTTGAAGGTGATGGGTACCAGACGGTTGAGGTCGGCGGTACTCTGTTCCATCGTCACGCCGGGCTTGAGCCGCGCCAGCGCCTCATAGCTGTAGTTGCCCAGATGGGTCTTGCTGCGGTCCCACTGGAAAGGGATGACCAGGTTGACGTCGTTGTAGTCAAGGAACTGGAAGCCGCGAGGGAGAACGCCGATGATCTGGCGGGCGACGCCGTCCATGGTGAGCGGCTTGCCGATGACCGAGGTTGCGCCGCCGAATTTCTTCTGCCAGTAGCCGTAGGAAAGCACAACGGTTTTGGCGGCGGTGGCGGTGTCGTCCTGGCGGGTGAACAGGCGGCCGAGCGCAGGCTTGACGCCGAGAAGCGGCAGGGTGCCGTCGGTGACGTCGAGGCCATTCACGTGCTCCGGTTCGCCTGAGCCCGTGATGTTGAAGGCGTCGCCATCGTAGACGCCAATGTCTTCAAGCGTCTTGCTCTGTTCGCGATTGGTGAAGTAATGCGAGGGGGCGATGTTCAGGTAGTCGCCAGCGAACTTGATGCCGGGCGCCTGGTACCAGACGCCGATGAGGCGGTTGGCGTCGGGATAGGGCAATGGCTTGAGGAGGACGTTCTCCACCACCGTGAAGATGACGGTGTTGGCGCCGATGCCGATGGCCAGAGTGAGCAGGACGACGACGGTAAACATGGGCGCGCGGCCCAGCCTGCGCGACACCTGCCTGAGTTGAGCGAGCCAGAATCTCATCGGTCCTCCGGAGGGACGAAACTGGGGTACGTGCACTTGGGATGCAATACGGCTTCCATTCCGGACGGGTTCCGGCACGGCGGGATAGCCTTTGTTTTCAACGCGCGAGTGCGCGAGAGAGCAGGTTCGCGGCGTCCGATCGGGAGAGCCGGTGTGCGATTCCGGACAGCATGTCTGATCTGACCGCCTGCGGAACCCGGCCGCAAGCATGCAAAATGAAAGGAGAAACGCGTGGTTTCGATGAATCCCGATTCCAATTCCGTTCTTGTCGTCATCGATCTGCAGAACGACTTTTGTCCCGGCGGGGCGCTGGCGGTGGCGGGCGGCGATGAGGTGATTCCGGCCATCCATCGCATCGCGCCGCTGTTTGAGCACATCATCCTTACTCAGGATTGGCATTCGCCGCGTCATCTGTCGTTTGCGAGTGCGCATCCGGGCAGGAAGCCGTTTGAGACCGTCCCGGTGAGCTACGGGGAGCAGACGCTATGGCCGGACCACTGCGTGAAGGGGACACGGGGCGCGGAGTTTCACCCGGACCTGCGGCTGCCGCAATCGGAGCTGATTCTGCGCAAGGGCTTTCGGCCTGAAGTGGATTCCTACTCGGCATTTTTTGAGAATGACCGCGCGACGGCTACCGGCCTGGCGGGGTATTTGCGCGAGCGCAGGCTCACGCGTGTCTTTCTTTGCGGGCTGGCCTTTGACTATTGCGTGGGCTACTCCGCGCTGGACGCGCGGCGGCTGGGCTTTGAGGCGTTGGTTATCCGCGATGCGTGCCGGGCTATTGACCTGAACGGGTCGGCGGCGGCGATGGAGGAGCAATTCAACGCGGCGGGAATCGTGCTGCTGAACTCGGCGGAGTTGCAAGGCTGACCTCTAAAATGGAGCAAGTCACGCCGTCGTCCATGTCGCGCAACTTCTACATTCTCGCCGCCACGCTGGGCTTCTTCGCGCTGCTCTCGGGCGGCATGTCGCTGGTGCCCTCCACCTTCCAGCCGGGGCTGCCGGCCAATGCGTCCATGTGGCGGACCATCGCTTTGTTTCTGGCTCTGGCCGCGCTGGCCTTTGCCTTCATCGGCGTGATGACCAACCTGTTTGAGCAGGTGGACCGGCGCAGCGAGCAGGTGCGCCTGGCTGCCCGGCGCAAGCGGCGCGGCGAAAAGAACTAAAATCAAAGCTGAGGGATGCTTCCCGCAAGGCGAGCGACAGTCCATGTATGAAGTCACCGTGGAGGCCGGATTCTCCTCCGGTCACTACCTGCGCAACTACAAGGGCAAGTGCGAGAACCCGCACGGGCACAACTACAAGGTGCGCGTTACGCTGGTGGGCAAGGCGCTGGACGAGGCCGGCCTGCTGCTCGATTTCAAACTGCTCAAGCAGGTGCTGCGCCCGGTCATCGAGCGCATCGACCACCGCATGCTGAACGACCTGGAGCCGTTCACCACGCTGAATCCCTCTGCCGAGAACATTGCCCGCTATTTCTTTGAGCAGACCAGCGAGCAGCTTGCGGAAATGACCAACGGCCGCGTCCGCGTGAAGGACAGCACCATCTGGGAGACCGACACTACTTCCGCGACGTATTACGAGTAGCCTGAGAGCGACTTCACTTCATCTCGCTCGACTTCGAGTGCAGATACTTGTCAAAGGGGATCTCGAAATAGAACAACTGGCTGCCGTCGGCGTCGCGCAACTCGCGCAGATACAGCTTGGCTCCCTGGAGCGGATGATCGAGATCGGAGACGTCGTAAAACAGGAACCCGGCGCGCGTGGTGTGCGCCTCAACCACAAGGGCGCCGTATTCGAACTCGTCGAAGTCCGCCTCGATGTCCTTGTTGCTGGCCTTGGGCTTGGTGTGAATGCTGGGCAGCGGGCCCGGCAGGGGTATTTTGCCTCCCTCGCGTTCCTTGCGCGTCATCAGCCGTTCCACGTCCTCCGGCTCGGCGGCCTGGATACGGTCGCCGTCGGCGGTCTCAAAAAGAATGCGCGCGTCGCGCAGGGAAATGGGCCGGTCGCCGTTGTTGGTTACCACCAGCCAGATGGGCATCACACCGTGGGCCAGGTAATCGACGCGGAAGATTTTCTCCTTTTCCCTGGTGTCGTAAGGCTCGGCGGCAATGGCCACCTGCTCCTTGGCATGCACTTCCACATCGGGATAGGTGGTGGCCGGCTGCACCGGCGGCGTGGCGTGATCGCTGGCCCAGGCAGGCACTGCCATGAGGGCCGTCAAGAGCAGGATCGCGGGAACTTTCATCGCCATCGACTGTATCATTTGAGGATTAGACCGGCGAAAGCCTCGATCCGTCGCGCATGATCCTGTATGTTTACAATCTGGCGCTGTTGGTTTTGCTCGTAGCCGGTCTGCCGTGGTGGGTCTTTCGCGTTCTGTTCACGCGAAAATATCGCGAAGGCGTATGGGCCCGGCTGGGTTTTGTGCCGCGGCGCCTGCGCCGAACCGCCGATGCGCGCCCCGCGATCTGGCTGCACGCAGTTTCAGTGGGCGAGGTGCTGGCTGTCTCCCGCCTTGTGGCTGAACTCGATCGCGCTCTTCCCGGACATCGCCTGTTGATTTCGACCACGACGCGCACCGGGCAGGCGCTGGCGCGCGCGCGCTTCGGCGCCGATCGCGTCTTTTATTGCCCCCTTGACCTTCCCTGGGCGATCCGCGCGTATCTCAACGCGCTTGAGCCGGCGCTGCTGATCCTGGCGGAAACCGAATTCTGGCCCAACCTGCTTGCCGGCTGCCGGCGGCGAGCGATCCCGGTGGCCGTGGTCAATGCCCGCATCTCCGATCGCTCCTGGCCGCGCTACCGGCGTCTGCGCGGCCTGTGGACGCCGTTCTTGTCCGGGCTCGCCCCGGTGCTGGCGCAGACCCAGACCGATGCCGAGCGATTACGGTCGATCGGCTGCAATCCGGACCATGTCCGCGTGGCCGGCAACCTAAAGTTTGACGTGCGTGTGGCCGAGGATGCGGAAGCCACCCGTCTGCTGAAGGGCTGCGCCGCTGGAGTTCGCTTCCTGGTAGCCGGCAGCACGCTGGAGGGCGAGGAGACCATCCTGCTCAGCGTCTTTCACGACCTTCTCTTCTCCGAGCGTTCTCTCGTTCTCGTCCTCGCTCCGCGCCATCCCGAGCGCTTTGCCGCCGCGGCTTCGGCAGTGGCCGCAACTGGCCTGCCGCTGATTCGCCGTTCCACCTGGAACCATCGCACGGCGGATAGGCTGGACCCACTCAAGGGCGGGCAGGTGGTTTTGCTCGATTCGATCGGCGAACTTGCCTCGGTCTACTCGCTGGCCGCGGTAGCGTTTGTCGGCGGCAGCCTGGTCCCGGCCGGAGGCCACAACCCGCTGGAGCCGGCGCAGTTCGGCGTGCCGATTGTGGTGGGCCCGCATTTCGCCAACTTCCGCGCGGTAACCGAAGACCTGCTCGCCCGCCAGGCCCTCCGCATCGCCACAGGCGACAAGCTGCGCGACGTGCTCTTCGATCTGCTCTATGACCGCACGCAGGCCCGGGCGATGGGGCAGCGCGCGCTGAAGGCTTTCGACCAGCAGTCCGGCGCAACAGCGCGTTGCGTGGAGGCGATTCGAGCGCGGCTGGACCAAAAGGCCGTGACAGGCGCAGTGCAGGAGCCGCACCGATGAACGTCCGTCAGCTGCTGGCCCCGCTCACGCCTTTCTATCGCCTAAGCCTCGCCCTGCGCCGGCGACGCCTGCGCTCCGGGCGCGAGCCCGTCCGCCGCTTGCGCCTGCCCGTAATCTCCATCGGCAATCTTTCCACCGGCGGCGCAGGAAAGACGCCGCTGGCCATTGCGCTGGCCCTGGCGCTCACCGCGCGAGGAGTGGCCGTTGACGTTCTCTCCCGCGGCTACGGGCGCCGCAGCCGCTCTGCTGCGCGGGTGGATCCGGCCGGTTCTGCCGGGGAGTACGGCGACGAACCGCTGCTGATTGCGCGCGCGGCGGGCGTGCCGGTCTGGGTTGCTGCCGAGCGGTACGATGCCGGCGTTCTGGCGGAATCGGAGATGGACGCGCAAGGCGCTCGTGTCCATCTCCTCGACGACGGCTTCCAGCACCGCCAGCTCCATCGCGATGTGGACATTCTCCTTGTGAGCCGAGCCGATTTGCAGGATCGCCTGCTTCCCGCGGGCAACTTGCGGGAACCGATGTCTGCCATCGAACGAGCGTCGGTCATTGCCATTCCATCGGATGATCCCGCCCTCGAATCCGACCTCCGTTCCCGCGGCTGGCATGGCCCCGTCTGGCGGCTGCGGCGCCCGATGCAAATCCCTCCGCTCGACGGCCCTGTTCTTGCGTTTTGCGGCATCGCGCGGCCGGCACAGTTCTTTGCCGGACTTGAATCCGCCGGCGCGCGCATTGCCTGGCGCCGCGCTTTCCCCGATCACCACTGCTACACCCAGGCCGATCTCGACCGCCTGGCGGAGCAGGCTCGCGCCGCAGGAGCCGCGGCGCTGCTCACAACGGAAAAGGATGCGGTGCGTCTGCGCGGCCTTCAGGCGCCGCTGCCCGTTTTCACCGCCGCGCTTCGCATCGAGATTGAAGATGAGCCCGCCGCCCTCGGCTGGCTTCTCGCCCATACGCCCGACTCCGTTCGGGGCTGAAGCTCGCGCCAGTCTGCCGCTGTGCGAAAATTGAATCTTGCACGCGCAATCCAGCTTCCGCCTCCTCGTGGTCCGTCTCGGGGCCATGGGCGACATTCTCCATGCCCTGCCGGCAGTTTCCGCGCTGCGCCGTGCGCATCCCTCGTGGACCATTGACTGGGTGGTCGAGCCGGCCTGGCAGCCGCTGCTCACCGCCGCCAATGGCGCTCCCGCCGAACCCCTCAGTCCTGCCCAGCCGCTGGTCAACCGCGTACACCTGGCGCCTGTCAAAACATGGGCGCGCCGTCCCCTCAGCCCATCCACCTTGCGCGAAATCGGCGCATTGCGCCGCGCCATCAAAGCCGCCGGCTACAACGCTGCGCTTGATTTCCAGGGCGCCGTCCGCTCCGCGCTCATTGCCCGCGCCGCCGGCTCGCCCCGCGTTATCGGCGAAGCTCAACCGCGCGAGGCGCCGGCCAGGTGGTTCTTTTCAGAGCGCGTCACCACGCGCGGCCGCCACGTCATCGAACAGGACATCGAGCTCGCCTCTTCCGTGGCCGGCGATAATCTGTCCTTTGTCCTGCCGCAGCTACCCGTCGATCCCGAGGCGGAGGCATGGTGCGACCGGCTCACTGCGCCCTTCCGCGGCCGGCCTGTGGTCCTGCTCAAACCCGGAGCAGGCTGGGGCGCCAAGCGCTGGCCGCTTGAGCGCTACGCCGCCGTCGCTGCCGCCCTCAATGGCCGCGGCTTTCAAGTCCTGGCCAATGCCGGTCCCGGCGAGGAGCTGCTTGCAGACGCAATCGCCAGGCAATCCGATGGCGCTGCTGCGCCGGTTCAGTGTTCGCTCGCCCAGCTCATCGCCCTCACTCGCCGCATCGCCCTGGCCGTCGGCGGCGACACCGGGCCTCTCCATCTGGCCTGCGCCCTCGGCCGCCCGGTGGTCGGCATCTACGGGCCCACAGACCCCGCTCGCAACGGCCCCTACGGAACCCGTTTCCGCGTCCTGCGCAGCCCCTTAAGCCTGCGCAACCACGCCCGCCGCCATGAGCCCGAGTCGGGTCTGCTCACCATCTCCCCGCAAGACGTGCTCGACGCCGCCGGCGAGCTCCTGGAAACCGGCGGAACGCACGCCGAGAAGGCCGGCCCCCGATGACAGATCTGCTCAGCCGCTGGCAGCCCATCGCGCGCCGCATCCGCGTGCCTCTGGGGTTTGCCACCGCCGCGCTTTTCCTCTTCGAGTTATGGCGCGGCCAGCCTCGCCCCGCCGCCATCGCCTGGAGCCTGGCCCTGGTCGCGCCCGGCCTCTGGCTCCGCGCCTACGCCTCCGGCTATGTGAAGAAGAACCAGGAGCTGACCGTAACCGGGCCCTACGCTCACGTGCGCAACCCTCTCTACCTTGGCTCCATCCTCATGGCCGCGGGCTTTGCCCTGGCGCTTGGCAGCTGGGCATTCGCCGCCGCCCTGGCGGTCATGTTTGTGGCCATCTATGTCCCGGTCATCGCCTCCGAAGAGCGTTTCCTCCGCTCCGCGTTTCCCGGCTTCACCGAGTACTGCCGCCAGGTCCCCCGGCTCATTCCCCGGCTTACCCCAGCCCGCCTGGGCGCACCGGACGACAGCGGCCGCTTTTTCTTCCGGTTGTACCTCAAGCACCGCGAGTACAATGCTTTATTGGGGGCAATCCTGCTTTACCTTAGCCTGTTTATTGTGCGGCCGGCGCTCTCCCTTATCGTTCGTGGGCGTCCGTGAGCACGATTCGCGATCATAGCGTCAAACCTGAAAAGGAGTTCCTTCAGCCGGTGAAGAAGCGCACCCCCGCAGCGTTTATAGCCTGTGCCCTCTTCGCCGTCGCTCCGGCGCTGCCGCAGCAGCCTCCCCTCACGCTTTCTTCCCCGCGTCCGGGCTTCAGCTTCCCCCAGAAGCAAACCCTGACCTACGCCGTGGACTGGCGCGTCTTTCCGGCCGGTACCGCCGTCCTGCACTTCGACGCCGACGGCGACCGCGAAAAGATCGTGGCCAGCGCTGAAACCAGCGACGCCATCAATCTCCTGTTTCACGTCAGCGATCACTTTCAATCCACCATCGACCGCACCCGCGGCTGCACCTACGAGTTCGACAAGCAAACGGTGGAGGGCCGGCGGCAGGTGAATTCAGCTCTCCGCCTGGACTACGCCGCCTCCAAATCGATCTGGGACGAAAAAAACCTGGTCACGGGCAAGGCCCGGCACATGGAAGAGCCGGTCCAGGGCTGCCTCACCGATCTCCTCAGCGGCATCTACTACGCCGCCTCGCAGAGCCTGGTAGTGGGACAAAACTTCGTCATCCCCGTGGCCGACGCGCTGCACACCGTGCCCGTAACCATGAAGGTGGAAGGCAGGGAAGTGGTAAAAACGCCCCTTGGCACCTTCAAAACCATTCGCGTGCAGCCCACCGCCGCGGCCGGAGTGGTGAAAAACCGCGGCAACATCTGGATCTGGTACACCGACGACGATCACCACGTGCCGGTGCAAATGCGCGCGCGCCTCTTCTGGGGCACCATCACCTTTCGCCTCTCCGGCAACGAAAACCGCTAGCCCGGCTTGGGGCGTAATGAAACCTTCCTTTCACCTGTGGATGCATGCGGCCATTTATGCTGGCTGCATGCACAAGATGCAGCTTTCCCGCCTCCTCTCCGCGCTCGCCCTGACGGCGATTCTCTCCCCCTTGGCGGCCGCGCGCGCCCAGCAAACCGGTTCGTGGACCTTTGCCGTCTCCGGCGACAGCCGCAACTGCGGCGACTTTGTCATGCCCGCCATCGCCGCCAGTGTGAAGGCCGAGCACGACGCCTTCTACTGGCACCTGGGCGATTTCCGCGTGTTGAGTCGCCAGCCCGACCAGGATCTCGCCTCCATGCAGCCAGCCGGCAAAACCCTGACCACCGACGAGTACTATCGCATTGCATGGGACGACTTCATTGCGCGCCAGATGGCGTCATTCGGATCCATGCCCGTGTTCCTCGGCCGCGGCAACCACGAAGACCATCCCCCCATGACCCGCGAGGGCTATACTCAGAAGTTTTCCGCGTTCCTCAACCGGCCGGAGATCGTGGCCCAGCGCAATGCCGACGGCGAGTACGCCGCCCCGCCCGGACCCTGGTACCACTGGACCGAAAACGGCGTCGATTTCATCACCATGGATAACTCCAGCAAGGACGAGTTCACCGACGAGCAGTTGCACTGGCTGCGCCAGGTACTCGATCACGACCTGATGGCCGATTCAGGAATCCACACCATCGTGGCCGGCATGCATGAGGCCCTGCCCCACTCCACCGGCAGCGAGCATGCCATGGACGACTGGGACCGCGGCGAGCGAACCGGAGAGCTGGTCTACACCTGGATGTATGACGCGCAGGCGGCGGGCAAACACGTTTACCTCATTGCCAGCCACTCGCACTACTACTCCCCCAATATCTACGACACCGCGTTCTGGAAGCAGCACTCCAGGAAAGTGGTGCCGGGCTTGATCATCGGCACCGCTGGCGCGCACCGCTATCCGCTTCCGCGGGATGCGAAGCCAGGCGCCAAGACCATGGTCTACGGCTACGCGCTGGGCACTGTGCACGCGGACGGGAGCATCGACTTCGCTTTCCATGAGTTGAGCGAGCAGGACCTCATCAATGCCAAGTGGCCCAACGCGCCCGACGACGCAATCCACGAGTGCTTCATCCATAACGGCGACGTGAAATAGCCGCAGGACCAGCAGAGCGCGTTTCAAGAACCTGCTGGGTGCCCCATCCATTTCACTCCTGAACGCAGCGAAGGACCCCGTGAAATGGGTGGGAAACGACACGGCGGGCACAACATCTCTGCAATTGCTCTAAACCGCCGCCCGGGGCCTCGCCGAAAAGCAACAATGGCCGCGTCATCGACGCGGCCACCGCCTTCTACTCCCTGTTCCCTACTCCCTGTTCCCTGCCTTTACATCCCCGCCGGCTTGGGATTCTTCGGGTCGTACTGCGCCACGCGCACGCTCCGCGCCAGGCCCACTATCTTCAGGAGCCAAATCCCATAGAAATTGGGGTCGATCTCATACCACTTCAGCCCATGACGCGCGCTCACCGGGTGGGCGTGATGGTTATTGTGCCATCCCTCGCCGCCCGTCAGCAGCGCCACCCAAAAGCTGTTGCGCGACCCGTCCTTGGTCTGGAACCGCCGGCTCCCCCACATGTGCGTCGCCGAGTTTACCAGCCAGGTCGCGTGCAGGCCGATGGTCACCCGCAGCAACACGCCCCAAAGCACCATGGCGATACCGTTCACGAAGCCGCCGAAGATCCAGCCTCCGGCAAATAACACCACTCCACTCGCCGTGATCGGCAGCCAGTGCCACTTGCTCAGCCAGCAGTGGAACTTGTCCTTGCGCAAATCCGGCGAATAGCGCGCCAGTGCCTCGATCTGCGCGTGCATCGACTTGCCGAAGAGAAGCCAGCCCGCGTGCGCCCACCAGCCGCCTTCCTTGGGCGTGTGCGGGTCACCCTCACGGTCGCTCAATTGGTGATGAACCCGGTGCGTGGAAACCCAGAAAATCGGCCCGCCCTCCAGCGACAGCGTCGCGCACACCGTCATCACGTACTCCAGCCACTTGGGCACGCGGTAGCCGCGATGCGTCAGCAGCCGGTGGTAGCACATCCCGATGCCCACGTTAATGGCCAGCACGTACAGCACCACCGCTACCGCGAACCGCTGCCAGGAAAAGAAGAATAAGGCCGCCAGCGCCCCCGCGTGAAATACGATCAACGCCACCATCGTGACCCAGTTCACTCCCTCGGGCACCGTGGCCGCGCGGCCCATATTCACGTGCGCGCGGGCCGGCGCCACGTGAACACGCACACTTGCGGTTGAGGTTGGCGCGCCGGCGATCGATTTAGCCGGTACAACGGTTTCGATTTCAACGGATGGAGAGATGGTGACCACAGATGCCATTCAGTAAGGTGTCCTTGCAAAGGAGACGTGAATTGTCCACTTTTCTTTAATTGTAGCCTACAGGGGAATTTTGATTTGGCAATCCCTCTTTCGATTGGGAGAAAAACCTGCCTTTTGCTCCATTTTGGGTGATATTCCCCCCTGCCGCCTTTGTGCACCCTTCGCCCCTTGCTGCCGGGCACAGAAACGGGGGACGATATCGCTGGCCGGTTCCCCATCGAATGAGGGCGATTTGCCAGGGCGCCGGGGAAGCAGGGCAACGGAGAAGTTTCTCCGCTGCCCCAACCCCGGTGGGCTGAAGGGTTAACGCAATTCCGTGCGCTCCGGCAGCACCGGGCTGCCCGCCGCCAGGGCGCAGCCCGGCAGCGCCAGGATGCGCTGGCTCAGCGCCGGCGAAACCGCCGGTGGATTGTGGGCGTCGCCGCTGTATCGCGCGGTGAACGAGTAGGCGCCGCTGGGCAAGGCCGGAGACGCCAGCAGGGCTTGGCCGTTTGTGAGCCGGCTGGAAGCGATCTTCGTGTTTCCGTTCATCAGCTCGACCGTGCCGGTAGGAACGCCGAATTTCGACGTCACGGTCGCCTTATACGAATTGGTGTGGCAGGACGCATCGGCTGTGTCCATCACGGGCAAGAGCGAAACTCTGGGAATGGCGTCCCCGCCGCCGGTTACGGTGATGCTGACGCTGATGGGACGGCCGGCCGCGTAGTGGGAGTCGCCGCTGTAAGTGGCCGAAAGAGTGTGCGAGGTGGTGGTGAGGCCAGTGACGGAGGTGGATGCTTTCCCGGAGGAGATGGTGACCGGGGAGCCATAGTTGGTGTTGTCCACCTTGAACTGCACGGTGCCGGTGGGCGCCGGGCCGGAGCTGGAAGTGACGCTGGCGCCGAGGGTCACGGGCGTTCCCGAGGAAAAGCTGGCGCCGTTGGTGGGCGGCGTGATCTTGGTGGTGACGGTTCCGAGCACCCCGCTGCCGTAGAGCTCGACCGTGTTGGAATTGGTCGCGGTGTTGTCCAGCATCACAAAGTTGGCCCTGCGCACGCCGCTCGCGGCGGGGGTGAATTTGATTCCGACCACGCAGGTCTGGCCTTCAACCAGAGTCGCACCGGCGGTCAGCGGGCAACTGGTGGTTGTGGGATCGACGGAGTAGTCGGTGGGATTGGTGCCGGTGAACTCCACGCTGGTCAGAACCAGGGAATTATTCCCGGTGTTGGTTACGATTACCGGGTCGGTAACGCTGCTTCCCTCGGTGACGCTGCCGAAGCTCAAGTAGCCGGTGGCTTCAACCTTGCGCACCACCTGGGCGGTTGAGACGCCGGTGCCGCTGATAATGTAGACCTGGCCCTGGGAATCGACGCCGACCCCGGTTGGGTTATCGAGCCTGGCGTTGAGGGCCGGCTGCCCATCGTCGGTGTAGCCCGCGGTGCCGTTGCCGGCGATGGTGCGGATAACGCCGCTGTTGTAGTCGATGCGGCGCACGCGCTGGTTGTTGGTGTCGGTAAAATAGAGGTCGCCCGCTGCGTCGAAGGCCATCTGGCCCACCGCCGATCCGATCTCGGCATCCGCTCCCAGGCCGCCGTCGCCCGAGAAGCCACACACGTCGGCGCCGGCCACGCGGGTGAAGTTGGGGCTGTTGCCTTCGGCCTCGTACAGCGGCTCTTCGACGATGTAACAGGTGTTCAAGCTCGAGTATTCGAAGGCGGTGAAGAGGTCGTCGTTCAAGGGATCCACAGTAAAGGTGGATGGAGTGCTGAAGTAGTAGGCGTATAAATCGTCGAGGTGCCAGAGGTTCAGCGTGCCATTGCCGCTCGGGTAGTTGGCGACGGGCATCTCCAGCGCCCCGGTGGTTTTCTCTGCCATGAAGAGATTGTTGCTGGAATCAATGCTGATTTCGCCGGGGTCGCTCATTCCGACGGTAAGAAAGGAACAGGGCGTGCTCACAGTGCAGGTGCTGCTCGTGTACGCATCACCCCAACCCGTCGACGCATTTACATAAGGGGTGACTATGTTGAGGTAGTATTGTGACCCGGGGACGGCCAGGAACCAAATGTCGCCAAAGCTGTCCACCGCGATGCTGGCGGGAATGGCAAAAGGCGGCGTGATATTGGTAATGACGCCGCTGGAATCGATCTTCCTGAGCAGGTTGTTTCCGGTATCGGAAATATAGAGTACATCGCCTCCGTCTACAACCAGGTCCGGAGCAGCTTTGAGCAGTCCCGTGCTGGATGGGTAGGTGCCGGGAACTGTGGTAATGATCGACGGGATGAAGCTGACCGCCGGCATGTAGCCATAGCCGCCCAGACCGAAGGCATCCGGCGTGGCGGATGCGGTATGGGAGACGGTGAGCTTGCCCAGGCGGTTGCCCGGACCCTGCGGGGTAAAGCGGACCAGCAGGCGGCAGGTCGAGCCTTTGTCGTAGACGTTGCCTTCCACGCAGCTTCCACCCTGCTCGATCTGGAAATCTTTGCTGATGGAGATGCCGGTAATGCGGGTGGTCCGGCTGAAGCGCAGGGTCAGGGTGTGCAAGTCGGCCACTTCGCCCACGCGGGCTTCGCCCAGGCGGCGGAAGTTGGCCGGAGCTTCAGGCAGACGATTGTCCTTGCTGTCGAAGGTGTGGGCCTGGAGGTCCAGCCCGGTTGGCGGATCAAGGGTGATGGCCGGAGAAGTGGTGATGACCCGAGAAGATTGGGCAGCGATGTGCATGGGCTGGAGGCACAGCAGCGCCAGCACCGCGCAGAGTGCGGATACCTTGACGAATTCAAGCAGTTTCATGAGGGTTTCTCCTGAAGTGCAAGCAGAGTCCGCACTCATGGGACAAAGCCATCCGGACGGGCGCTGTGCGGAAACCGCTTGCGCGTGGGAGGGCGACGCGTCCGAATGCCGATGCGCGAAAAAGAGGCATTCAGTGGATCTCGGAAGCCTTTCAGATCCAGCAACTCAGGGGACGAATGGAACAGTATTTCTTCTACACCCTGGTTTTCCGCAAAATGCCCGATCAGCAACTGCCAGGATGGGAACCACGGAGAATTTGCGTGAGTATACCTGACCAATGACGCAGATGTCTCAGCAAGTCTCGCGCCCCAGCCGCCCTGTCCCTCAGCCCCCGCCTTCTACTCCCTACTCCCTCGCCGGGGTCCCCAGCGACAGGTCCACGTCGCTGGGGTGGCTATTCCCTGTTCCCTACTCCCTACTCCTTCTTGGAGGCGCCGGGGAAGCAGGGCAACGGAGAAGTTTCTCCGCTGCCCCGCCCCGGAACGCGGCCAACCCCGGTGGGCTGAAGGGTTAACGCAATTCCGTGCGCTCCGGCAGCACCGGGCTGCCCGCCGCCAGGGCGCAGCCCGGCAGCGCCAGGATGCGCTGGCTCAGCGCCGGCGAAACCGCCGGTGGATTGTGGGCGTCGCCGCTGTATCGCGCGGTGAACGAGTAGGCGCCGCTGGGCAAGGCCGGAGACGCCAGCAGGGCTTGGCCGTTTGTGAGCCGGCTGGAAGCGATCTTCGTGTTTCCGTTCATCAGCTCGACCGTGCCGGTAGGAACGCCGAATTTCGACGTCACGGTCGCCTTATACGAATTGGTGTGGCAGGACGCATCGGCTGTGTCCATCACGGGCAAGAGCGAAACTCTGGGAATGGCGTCCCCGCCGCCGGTTACGGTGATGCTGACGCTGATGGGACGGCCGGCCGCGTAGTGGGAGTCGCCGCTGTAAGTGGCCGAAAGAGTGTGCGAGGTGGTGGTGAGGCCAGTGACGGAGGTGGATGCTTTCCCGGAGGAGATGGTGACCGGGGAGCCATAGTTGGTGTTGTCCACCTTGAACTGCACGGTGCCGGTGGGCGCCGGGCCGGAGCTGGAAGTGACGCTGGCGCCGAGGGTCACGGGCGTTCCCGAGGAAAAGCTGGCGCCGTTGGTGGGCGGCGTGATCTTGGTGGTGACGGTTCCGAGCACCCCGCTGCCGTAGAGCTCGACCGTGTTGGAATTGGTCGCGGTGTTGTCCAGCATCACAAAGTTGGCCCTGCGCACGCCGCTCGCGGCGGGGGTGAATTTGATTCCGACCACGCAGGTCTGGCCTTCAACCAGAGTCGCACCGGCGGTCAGCGGGCAACTGGTAGTTGTGGGATCGACGGAGTAGTCGGTGGGATTGGTGCCGGTGAACTCCACGCTGGTCAGAACCAGGGAATTATTCCCGGTGTTGGTTACGATTACCGGGTCGATAACGCTGCTTCCCTCGGCGACGCTGCCGAAGCTCAAGTAGCCGGTGGCTTCAACCTTGCGCACCACCTGGGCGGTTGAGACGCCGGTGCCGCTGATAATGTAGACCTGGCCCTGGGAATCGACGCCGACCCCGGTTGGGTTATCGAGCCTGGCGTTGAGGGCCGGCTGCCCATCGTCGGTGTAGCCCGCGGTGCCGTTGCCGGCGATGGTGCGGATAACGCCGCTGTTGTAGTCGATGCGGCGCACGCGCTGGTTGTTGGTGTCGGTAAAATAGAGGTCGCCCGCTGCGTCAAAGGCGATCTGGCCAACTTTCAATCCGATCTCGGCATCCGCTCCCAGCCCGCCGTCGCCCGAGAAGCCGCACTTGTTGGCTCCGGCGACGCGGGTGAAGTTGGGGCTGCTGCCTTCGGCCCCGTACAGCGACTCTTCGACGATATAACAGGTTGGCCCAGCTCGCGTATCCGATGGAGGTGAAGAGTTCGTCGTCGGAGGGACTCACGGCAAAGGAGCCTGGAGAACCGGAGTAGTAGGCATACTGGTCGTCGAGATGCCACAAGTTCAACGTCCCATCGCCACCCGGGTAGCCGCCGACGGGCATCTCGAGAGCTCCGGCGGTCTCCTCTTCCATAAAAAGATTGTTGCTGGAGTCAATACTGACTTCGGCAGGATGGCTCATTCCGACGGAAGTAAATGAACAGGGCGCACTCACGGTGCAGGTACTGCTCACGTAGGTAGCAGCCCAACCCTCCGACGTTGCATTTGAGCTGACTCGGAGAGGTAATATGTTGACCCGGAGTGTCGGCGGCCCAGATGTCGCCAAAGCTGTCCACCGCGATGCTGGCCGGAACGGAATAGAACGGCGTGATGTTGGTGATGACGCCGCTGGAGTCGATCTTTCTGAGCACGCTGTTGCCGATGTCGGCAATGTAGAGTACGTCGCCGCCGTCGACGGTGAGGTTCTGCGCGCCGTTGAGCAGCCCCGCACTGGAGGGGTAAGTGCCGGGAACGGTGGTGATGATCGACGGGATGAAGCTGACCGCCGGCATGTAGCCATAGCCGCCCAGGCCGAAGGCATCCGGCGTGGCGAGATGCTGTTGGCAGACGGTGAGCTTGCCCAGGCGGTTGCCCGGACCCTGCGGGGTAAAGCGGACCAGCAGGCGGCAGGTCGAGCCTTTGTCGTAGACGTTGCCTTCCACGCAGCTTCCACCCTGCTCGATCTGGAAATCTTTGCTGATGGAGATGCCGGTAATGCGGGTGGTCCGGCTGAAGCGCAGGGTCAGGGTGTGCAAGTCGGCCACTTCGCCCACGCGGGCTTCGCCCAGGCGGCGGAAGTTGGCCGGAGCTTCAGGCAGACGATTGTCCTTGCTGTCGAAGGCGTGGGCCTGGAGGTCCAGCCCGGTTGGCGGATCAAGGGTGATGGCCGGAGAAGTGGTGATGACCCGAGAAGATTGGGCAGCGATGTGCATGGGCTGGAGGCACAGCAGCGCCAGCACCGCGCAGAGTGCGGATACCTTGACGAATTCAAGCAGTTTCATGAGGGTTTCTCCTGAAGTGCAAGCAGAGTCCGCACTCATGGGACAAAGCCATCCGGACGGGCGCTGTGCGGAAACCGCTTGCGCGTGGGAGGGCGACGCGTCCGAATGCCGATGCGCGAAAAAGAGGCATTCAGTGGATCTCGGAAGCCTTTCAGATCCAGCAACTCAGGGGACGAATGGAACAGTATTTCTTCTGCACCCTGGTTTTCCGCAACGTGCCCGATCAGCAACTGCCAGGATGGGAACCGCGGAGAATTTGCGTGAGTATACCTGACAAATGACGCAAATGTCTCAGCAAGTCTCGCGCCGCAGCCGCCCTGTCCCTCAGCCCCCGCCTTCTACTCCCTATTCCCTGTTCCCCGCTCCTACTCCCTGTCCTTCTGTTCCCTGCTCCATGCTCTCTGTTCCCTCTTCCCTGCCTTTCTGTCCGCTTCCCGCTTTCGACCCCTTCCAGGCAAACCCGCGCCTCTAAAGGTTCGCTTGCAAGCGAACTAAAACCCCGCAAATGGTTCGTTCCAATGCGAACCGGACACGCAAAATCCACCCCTCCTGAGCCAACTAAACGTGCCAAAAGTTCGCTTTTATGCCAACCAAAATGCGCCAATGGTTAGCTTGCACGCGAACCCTCCGCGCCCGCCCAACTCCGTCTCTTTCGCCTGTAACTTCCTTATTCGCGCTCCATTTGCGCGCGCTTTGCCCCTGAGCGCACGGCGATTAATAGCGCGAAACCGCCCGGAAAATAAGAAGAATTTTTATTTTTCCTGTGCGCGCCCCGGGTTTTCAGCCCCTCGCGCCCTCACTCGCCCGTGGGTGAGCCGATCGGCCCGGCTGAGGTCACGAACAGTTGCTTGGCCTCGCCGCGCAGCACGCGATAGAGCGCAAACTGCCGCTGCGTCTCGCCGCGCAGCTCGAACAGCAGCTCGCCCCGGTTGTCGGCCATCGCGTCCACCGCGTCCACCAGCCGCATGCGCGGAGTCTCGTCCAGGTGCGCGCCGTCGGTCACATTCTTGAAAAGCACCAGGATGTTGCCGTAGAGGTCCGGCTGCGCAATCAGGGTAACGAACTTCTCTTGCGCCAGCGCCCCGCCCGTGTCCGCCGAGAGCACCATGGTGGCGCCCGTTCCATAGGCGAGCTCAAACACCCGGAACTGCTCATCCCGCAGCGGCACTGGTTCGGCCGGAGGCGGCGGGGCGGTCTTCTTCTTCGCCGATGAATGCTTTGAGGTTGTCTTGGCGGGAGCGGCGGGCGCAGGCGGCGTGAGTGCCTTCTGCGCGATTTCCTCCATCTGCGCCTTCATCTTCAGCTCGTCGTCGGGATTCGCCCAACTGAAGTTCCAGGGGTGGTCGGGAGTGGTCTTGGCATCGGAGACGGCAACCGCCTGCTGCATGTCGGGCGGCAACCCCATCAGCGTGGGTGTCACCTTCGGGCCCATGTCCGCCGGTTTGCCCGGGATCAGCCGCGGGCGGTCGGGATCGGAGATGTTCGGCAGCGAGTCAACGTGGGCCACGTCGTCGTCCGGCTGGACCGGCTTCTGCGGCTTCGGCTCAATCAGCACCGGGCGGTCGGGATCCACCGGCGCCGTGCCCGCCGAATCCGGCTGCTGGCCGCCGGAGCTGTCGCCGGACGGCCGGTGCAGCGTGGGCCGGTCCGGGTCCTGAGCCGGCGCATTGTTGCCCGACCCGCTTCCCGACGAGGTCCCGCCTTTTGACTTACTATCGGCGCCGGCCCTGCGGTGCAGCACGGGCTTGTCGTCGGAGTTCCAGTCGTTGTCCTCGTCGACCTTGGCCGGCTTCCAGGCGGGTTTGGGCTTGGGCAGCGCCTTCCAGTCGCCGAACCCCACCCAGGATCCCTCCTCCTGGCCGGCGTTCTTGATGTCGAACAATCCGATGGTTTTGCCGTCCTTCTTGAGCTGGTACTCCACCTCGGGATCGAGCGACAACGGTTGCGGCCGGGCCATGTACACACCGGCATCCTGGAGCTGATTGCCGTCATAAATGCTGACCGGAACCAGGCGGCAGGTTTTGGGCTTGCCGGGTTCGCCGGTCCACTCGAGCACAGCCACGGCACGCAACTCCGCCGTCTTCCTCGTCTGGTCCGACACTTGCCCGGAGTACTGCGCCGCGACCGGTACGGCGGCCAGGCAAAGCGCCGAGCAGGCAAATGCGGCTAGCGCAACGAATTGAAATCGAGTGGCCACGATCAACGGTCCTGAGGCTGCGCGGTCAGATGCGGCGCGGCCTGGCGGTGACACCGGGCGCCCGGACGGAGAATAATGCGGAGGGACGGTCACTTCATTCATCCTAACCAGATTCACGCTAACAAGGGAGTTGCCCCATGGAACTGCACAAGAAAGTTGCCGATTTCAGCCTGCAAACCGACGAAAACAAAACCGTAAGCCTTTCCGGTTACAAGGGCAAGCCGGTGGTGCTGTTTTTCTATCCGCGGGCCGATACGCCGGGTTGCACCATCGAGGCCTGCGGCTTCCGCGATGCGTTTACCAAGCTCCAGAAGGCTGGGGCGGTGGTGCTGGGCATCAGCCGCGACACACCGGCCGCGCAGGCGAAGTTCAAGGCCAAGTACAACCTGCCGTACACGCTCCTCTGTGATGTAGACGAGAAAGTGTGCAATCAGTTTGGCGTGCTGAAAGAAAAGAACATGTATGGGAAGAAGGTGTGGGGGATCGAGCGGACGACGTTTGTGATCGGGCCGGACCAGACCCTGCTGCACATCTTCCCCAAGGTCACGCCCGATGGCCACGCCGAGCAGGTTCTGGCGCTGCTCGACGAATGGAAAAAAGCGAAAAAGTGAGCCGGCCTCGGCTTTATAGTATGAACGCTGCCAGCGTCCAAGACGCCAACGCCACAAGAGCAGCGCAAAAAAAATAGACGCGGAACTTTTCGAACGCCTTCTGGGCCGCGGCTGCACTAACTTCAGCTGGTTCTTTTACCGGTGGCCGAGCTGCGCGAATGGCGCGAGCAGCGCCGATCGCGGCTATGGCCATCAGCG
Organism: uncultured Acidobacteriota bacterium; assembly: GCA_963766785.1. Taxonomy (GTDB): domain Bacteria; phylum Acidobacteriota; class Terriglobia; order Terriglobales; family Acidobacteriaceae; genus Telmatobacter. The sequence continues at coordinate 2,312,347 of CAVYBV010000025.1, read as the reverse complement.
CTAAGGCGCCACCTAGCGACGGCAACCAAACCATCTCCTGCCGAGAGTTGCCATAAATCTTCATGGTCACCTTCGCAATGCCCAAAAGAGCAGACAGAGAAAAGATGATCGCCATCCAAAAATAGGATGAAGATGCAGGGTTCCCTTTCAGCAAGGGCTCCCACGCCGAGTTTGCTTGGGCCCAACGGTTCATCGCCTTTTCCCTCCCTTCGGGACTCAGTCTAGCCCGCCCGCTCCAGACTAGCAAAGGAACAGCGCGCGCTCGTGGAGGAGCGGAAGAAGAAGAAGGCGTGAGAGCGGCGGAGCCTTATGCCTTCATTACGCATCTGGCGGATCGGCTGGAACATGATCAGTTGCCGTCCGGGCTGAAGGCCAGCAGGACATTGCCGGAGCTTTCGCCAAAGGTGTCGTAGCCGGAGAGGACGTAGACGGTGCCGGCGGCGATCACCGGCCCGGCGACGCTGATGGATCCGCCATGGGCGGGCACACCGTTCACCGTCTTGAAGTCACGCACGGTGTTGAAGTCCCACAACACTTTCCCGTCCCTGGCGGCATAGGCGCGTATATGGCCGTTGAGCGAGGCGGAGAAGACCACGCCGGGAATCGCGGTAACCGCGGCGGTCTGCGCCGGGCTGCATTTTTCGCGGGCCGCGCAGGGAGATGGCGGAGTGTTCCACAGAATGGCTCCGGTCTTCAGGGACAATGCGAAGAGGCCGCCGCCTTTATCGGGGTCAAGACTCCCGTCAGCTAGAAAGGACTCATCGGAAACGGCCGCGTAGAGGCGCTCGCGGTCGGTGGCGGGTCCCCACTCGACGCCTCCCAGCGAGCCTCCGCGGCCGACCTGCGACTGCCAGAGGAGTTTGCCTTGATGGTCGGGATCGAGGGCGTACACTGCGCCGGACTTCTGGGCGAGGATGAGGACGCGTTTGCCGCCGGGCCGGGATAACAGGATGGGAGAAGCGCCGAAATCATAATCCGGCCCGTTGGCGTCGGGGCAGTTCTTCGCATCGGTGTTGACGCAGGAGACATTCCATGCGTCGCCGGCACGGAACTGGTGCGACCATTCAACCTTCCCCGTGGCGAGATCGAGGACAAATAGGGCATCGCTGGTATCCGTGGGCGGGTCAGAGTAGTTGTCGCCGGTGACGGCGTAAAGAACATGGGCGGCAGCATCGATGGTGGGAGTGGACCAGACCGCCGCTCCGGAAGGTCCCATCTCGGAGACGCCGAGTTTGCTGACGCGCGCCTCCGACGCGGGCCGGTCGATGGTGTAGGTCTGCCACAGGATTTTGCCTGTCGCTGCATCGAGAGCGACGACGCTGCCCCGGAACGTGCAGCAGGTGTAGCCGGGCTTGACGGCGGCCAGTTCCTCGAAGGACGAAACGGGCACGTACAAGCGGCCGTCATCGTATGCCGGGGTCCCGGTGACCATGGCGGCGGGATGGGGATCCAACTTTACCTGCCAGACCGGCGCGCCGGTTGCGGCATCGACGGCGTACACGTTGGCGGCGGCGTCGCCGAAGAACGCAAGAGGCTTGTTTGCCGGAGAGCCCATGGCGATGCCGCTGCGAATGGCGGAAGGCAGCTCCGTGGCCCAGTGCGTACATCCGCTGGCGGCATCGAGCGAGTAGAGTACGGTTCCGCCGCCGAAGAGAAGGTTTCCGCCGAAGACCACTGGCTGGGAGCGCAGCGCAGAGGCATCGGGTATGCCAAAGGCCCACTTGACCTTGAGCCTGACGGCTTGCGCGACGCCGAGACCGGCGGTCGCGGCGGGCTGGAATCGCTGATTTTCGAGGTCCCCGCCCCAACTGATCCACGAAGGCGCGCCGGAGGAGGCGGCCGGCGCAGCGGCCACACGGCAGGAGTTGGCGAGGGTAGCTGTATCGAGTCCCAGCGCGGTCTTCCTGCCCAGCCAACCTGCGACCTGGGCTCTCTCCGCGTCGGAGAGCGAGGCAGCTTCGGCCTTCATCACTCCAGCGTTAAGGGTTTTAAGAATGAAGGCGGCGCTGCGCTGCTGCAGCACCGAACGGGTGGGCATGCGAACGGCGGTTTTGTCGTGACAGAAGGCGCAGCGCTTGGCGTAGACAGCGGCTCCGGGGTTTTCCTGGGCTCGTGTGATGGCGGAGGCAGCGAAAGCGGATAGAAGAATCAGATAAACGATGGTCCCGCGGAAACCGAAGCACCTGGCCATTTGCTCTCCATAGGCAGACAGAGAAAAGGAGTTGTGGAGCGGTTGAGGAAGCAGCATTGCGCGAATTGACGCCTGAACGCAGAGAAGACCTGGCCCGATTGACCGCGAAAAGCAGTGATTGGATGGATGAAATGATAGCACACTCAAGGCGCACAAGCATTTGGAATGCGAAGCCGAAGGCGATGGCCGGCTTGCCGGATGCGGGACCTCAGCGGAATGACAGAATGGAGGCGAATCGTGGAGGCCGAGGTCTATTTGGGTCCTCGCGACGCGCCGCCAACTATTCATGCGATTCCTTTAAGCGGGGATTGTCGCAAACCGCTGCACGGCAGATAGAATTGTGTCACTCCATACGGCGTCTGGCTTCGAAATGGAGATTGGGAGGGAATGCGTAATGGCCACGATTACGGTGAACGGCGTCCGGCGAGAGGTCGAGGCCCCCGGCGACACGCCGCTTCTCTATGTTTTGCGCAACGAGCTTCTTCTCACCGGTCCGCAATTCGGCTGTGGACTGGCGCAGTGTGGAGCTTGTTCCGTTCTGATCGACGGCAAGGAAGTGCGTTCCTGCATCACTACTCTTTCGGATGTCGCTCCAGGCCAGGAGGTGACCACGCTTGAAGGCCTTCCCGCCCGGTGGGCAAAGCAAAAGGGCCTCTCGGCAGAGGAATCGAAGCACTTACTTCACCCGGTGCAGCAAGCCTGGATCGAGCAACAAACTCCTCAATGCGGGTTCTGCCAGAACGGAATGATGATCAAGGCGACCGAGCTGCTGGAAAGCACTCCGAATCCGACTCTGGAGCAGATCAAAGCGGCCTACACCACGTCAGGAGTGTCGCCGAATCTGTGCCGCTGCGGAACTTATTCCGCGATCATTGAAGCCGTCCAGCAGGCTGCCACGATCATGGCGAAGGGGAGGTAAGCAATGGCGACCGAGAGAAGCAAATCCATTGATGTGTTTGGAGCGACCCTGACTCGCCGCCAGTTTGTGAAGGCGGGCGGGATGCTTGCCGTGGGCATCAGCGTGGTTGGCGCCGCATCTCTCAAGGGCCAAACGCCGAAGACGGCGGTTGCGAAGAATTCGCTCGACCCCGCGCTGCCCAGCTCGTGGCTGGAGATTCATCCCGACAACACCGTGGTGATTCGCACGGGGAAGAACGATTTTGGGCAGGGTTCGGTGTACACGGCGTACCGGCAGATTGTAGCTGAAGAGCTGAGCATGCCCTTCGAGGCCATCACCACGGTTATAGCCGGAAGCACAGATCAAACGCCCGATGGCGGCGGCTCGTTCGGCTTTCTTAACAACGGAACCCCGAATCTTCGCAAGGTGGCTGCGTATACCTACCAGGCAATGCTTGATGTCGCGGCCAAGAGACTGGGCGTAGAGAAGGACAAACTTATCGTGAAGGACGGCGTGGTTTCCGGCGGAGGCAAGAGCATCTCCTACGGCGACCTGGTGAAAGGGCAGCAGTTGAGCCTTACGATTCCGGTGATGGGAAATCTAACGAGCATCATGGGTTTGATGGTGCTTGGAAATCCACCGATGAAGCCGGTGAGCGAGTACACGGTGATCGGCAAGTCGTTCCCGAGTTCCGCCATTCAGGCGAAGGTGACGGCGAAGGCGGTTTGGGCCACCGATGTGCGCCTGCCGGGGATGCTGCATGGGCGGGTGGTGCATCCGAAGACGCTGGGTTCAACGCTGGTGTCAGCCGGCGAAGTGGACAAGACGAAGTACCCGCATGCGCAGGTCATCGTGAAGGGGAACCTTGTTGGGGTGGTTGCGCCCACCGAGTGGGAAGCGATCCAGGCGGCACAGCAGATCGCCGATGACACCAAGTGGACGGATTGGAAGGGACTGCCCGGAAGCGCAAAGCTGTACGACTATCTGCGGAACGAGTGCGACTGGAAATCGACGCCGGTGATGAAGAGCCGCGCGACCAGGGGCGATGCGGGAACGGCGCTGGCCTCGGCCAAAAAGAAGCTCTCCGCCACATATCGACTGTCGTACATGAAACACGCGCCGATTGGGCCAACCATGGCGGTGGGCGATGTGCAGGCGGACGGCATGGTGCACATTCACACGCACAATCAGAATCCGCAGGAGCTGCGCGGAGAGATTGCGAAGATGCTCGGCGCCACAATTGACAAGGTGATCGTGCACATCTATGCGGGGCCCGGCCACTACGGACGGTCGAACGGCGGAAACGCGGGAGCGGAAGACGAAGCGGTGATCCTGTCAGAGGCCGTGGGCAAGCCGGTGCGGGTGCAGTGGATGCGTGCGGACGACATGCAGTGGTCGACGCAATCGCCGGTGGCTTTCTCCGATGTGGAGCTGGCGGTGGACGAGGAGGGCAAGCTCGTCGCCTACCAGATCGACCACTTTATGCCGGCGATGCAGGACGACAGGCCAGTGGGCGCGGTGCTGGCGGGGCTGCCGACGATGGCAGCGCCGGACGTTCACGGCGACTTTATCACCTCAACCATGAACAACATTGCGGATGAGTGGATCTACGGGGAAGCTGCGAACGTGATCGAGCGCGGGCATGGCACGTTTCAGGTGGGCCAGAAGGCGTCGCCGATTGCCGTGGGCTTGCGCGATCACAGCATGCGCACGCCCACGCAGTTCCAGCAGAATTTCCCCCGCGAACTGGCAATCAGCGAAGCGGCGGCGCTGGCGGGCGTGGATGCGATTCAATTTCGCATCGACAATCTGAAGGAGGAGCGGGCAATCGGCGTGCTGAAAGCGGTGCGCGATGCGTCGGGATGGGATACGCGGCCATCGCCACGGCCGGACGCCGCGGCCACGGGGACTGCGGTGGTGCGCGGGCGCGGCGTTTCGCTGATGCTGCGCGATGGAACTTACTGGGCGTGCGCCTGCCACATTGCCGTCACCCCCGCCACCGGCGCGATCAAGGTGGAGAAGTGCACGTTCGCGGTCGATCCGGGAGTCGTCATCAATCCGGCGCAACTGAAACGGCAGGTGGAAGGCGGCGCGATGATGGGAATCAGCATTGCGCTGCTGGAAGAGGTGACGACGGATGAGAGCGGCATTACACAGAACGACTGGAACAGCTATCCGATTTTGACGATGGCGGACATTCCGGACATCAAAGTTGAATTGATTCACAATCCGAAGGTGGGCAAATTCGGCGGCGGCTCAGAGGCAGCCAATGCGCTGGCCGCGCCGGCAATTGCGGCGGCATTCTACGACGCAACCGGAAAAGCGATTCGGAGGCTGCCGATGAAGCCCGCGTACGTGCTGGCTGCTTTGAAGGCGTGAGGCAGCAAAAACCAATCGGTGGCGTGCCGGTGCGGATGGGGAACCCCGTCGGAATGGCAAAATGGATGGGTTGAAACGGAATTCATCCCAATCCGCGAGCGGGGCGCGCATTTCGCCGCCGGGCCACCTGCTGGGCCGGGAATTCTTTGCGCACGCCCCCGAACTGGTGGCGCCGCGATTGCTGGGCAAGCTGCTAGTCCATCGCGGCACGCCGACTGTCATCGCCGGCCGGATTGTCGAAGTGGAGGCCTACCTGGGTCCGCACAACGATCCCAAGGACCCAGCCGCGCACGCCCACCGCGGCCCCACGCCGCGCAACCAGGTGCTGTTCGGTCTGGCCGGGCACGCTTATGTCTATTCGATTTACGGCATGTACTTCTGTCTGAACGTTTCCTGCGAGACGGAAGGGCTGGCCGGCAGCGTGCTGCTGCGGGCGCTGGAGCCGGTGGCTGGCCTCGAGGCAATGACCGCGAACCGTGGGCTACCTGAGGGGGTTGGGCACAGCGAGAGGCTGATCCGGCAGCTTGCGTCCGGGCCGAGCCGGCTGTGTATGGCGCTGGGAATCGAGCGGCTGAGCCACAACAGGCTGGATGTGACCAAGTCCAGTTCACCGCTGCAGATACGGGATGACGGCTACGCGGTGGCGGAGGCGCTGGTCACGCCGCGAATCGGCATTCGCCATGCCGCGGACTGGCCGCTGCGGTTCGCAATTCCGGGAAACCTGTGCATCTCCGGACCTAGGCAATTGGGTGGAAGACGCGTCCCAATTCCGTGACGTATCGTCTGATGGAATGAGCATCTCCCTAAACCCTTTCCAAAGGACTTTTTCCGCCTTGAAGATGAAAGTACTGATTCCTTCTGCTGCCGCGGCTGGTGTGATGGCTGTAGCGATTGTGGTTGCAACGGCGGCCGCCCAGGCGCCACCCCCCCAGCAGCAGGCCGGAGGGCCGCCTCCGCAGTGGGCGCGCAACTGGCCCAAGCCGACCAACCTGCAGGTGCTGCCCAAAGACCTGACCGGACAGCAGGTACGCGACATCATGGAAGGATGGGCCGGCAGCCTGGGCGTGCACTGCGACACCTGCCATGCGGCCGACCCCGGCAAGGTGGGTCCGAATGGACGCCCGCGGCTGAACTTTGCCGACGACTCCAAGCAGGAGAAGAAGACGGCGCGGTTGATGTACAAAATGACCAACGACATCAACGACAACTACGTGAGCATGGTGGACGAGGGCACGGCCAAGGTAACGTGCGGAACCTGCCATCGCGGGCATCTGAAGCCGGAGACGTATGTTCCGCCCCCGGAGCACCACGGACCACCGCCGCCGGGAGGGCAACCGGCTCCGCCAAAATGAATTCGCGCTAATGTAGAAGGAGCAGGAGGTCCCCGCTTGTTCTACCTGGAACACAAGCCTGCGCCGCCGCTGGATGCGGCCGTGCGGTCGCTGTGGTACGCGCGGGATTGCGACGCGCCCGGAGGCAGGCAGCTGGTGCTGCCCACCGGGCGCGCTCAGTTTGTGATCAGCCTGGCGCGGGAGTTCCTGCTGGACTTCAGCGGGGATGGGCCGGCGCACGCGGGCGCGGCGGCGCAGGTGGTGGGAGCGCGGTCGGTTTATGAGCTGATTGACGCCTCGGATCTGAAGGACCTGATTGGGGTGGCGTTTCATCCGGGCGGATTTCCGCTGGTGACGCGCGAAGCGTCGGACCAGTTCACCAACCGCAATGTGGATATGGAGGCGCTGTGGGGAGCGGACGCGAGGCGGCTGCGCGAGCAGTTACGCGAAGCGTCAAGCCCCTGGGCCCGGCTGCATTGCCTGGAAAGCTTCCTGCGGCAACGGATGGCGGCGGGGCCCGTGCGCGGCGCGGCGGAGCGCGGAGCAATGGTTGCTTACGCCCTGCGGCGCTTCCACGCAGGCGCGGCGGTGAGCGGCGTGGCGCGGGGAACAGGCTGGTGCGAGCGGCGGTTTTCGCAGGTCTTTCGCGAAGAGACGGGGCTGACGCCGGCGGTTTGGCGCAGGGTGCAGCGGTTCCAGCGGGCGATTGCGCAATTGCATTCCGGAGCGGCGGTGCGATGGGAGGAGCTGGCGCTCGACTGCGGCTTCTACGACCAGGCGCACTTTGCCAATGAGTTTCACGCGTTCAGCGGAATGGACGCGTCGGCGTACGTAGCGGCAGCGCGCCCATGGGCCAATCACGTGCGGGCGGAATAAGCGCACATTTCCGATTTTTCCAAGACGGGCGCCGCGCGCCGGTGGCATTCTCTGTTCAACGAGGAGGTTCGTCCATGGAGCATCACCAGAAATCCACCATCATCCCCGGGCTGCGTTACCGGGATGCGAATGCCGCCATCGAGTGGCTGTGCAACGTGCTGGGATTCGAGAAGCACGCGGTGTACCCCGGGCCGAACGGGACCGTGGGTCACGCGGAGCTGACGCTGGGCGGCGGCATGATCATGCTGGGCTCAGGAAAGGACGATGAATACGGGAAGGGATTCAAGTCGCCGAGCGAACTGGGGTTCGAGACGCGCAGCGCCTACGTGGTGGTGAAGGACGCGGACGCGGTGTATGCGCGGGCGCAAGCGGCCGGCGCGCCAGTGCTGCGGCCCATCCAAAACACGGACTACGGCAGCCGCGAGTTCAGCATCAAGGATCCCGAGGGGCACTCGTGGAGCGTGGGCACGTACGATCCGTGGGCCGCGCATGCGATGTAAACGGCAGCTTTCAGCCTCTAGCTCTTAGCCACTGGCTAAAAGCTTGTGCCTTGCGGCTTGTAGCTTTACATTCACATTCATGCCCTTCCCTGCTCCGAGTGGCCGGCGGCGGATGCGGTTCGCGGCGCTGATCGCGGCCACGTTCTTCATGGTGTCGGGCGGCCCATACGCCATTGAAGACATCCTGGGCGGAGCGGGGTTTGCGCGGGCCATCGCGATTCTGGTGCTGCTGCCGGCAGTGTGGAGCGTGCCCACGGCGCTGATGATCGGGGAGCTGGCGAGCGCCATCCCGGCCGACGGCGGCTTTTACGTCTGGGTGCGGCGCGCGATGGGGCCGTTCTGGGGCTACCAGGAGAGCTGGCTGTCGCTCTCGGCCAGCGTCTTCGACATGGCGATCTATCCCGCGTTCGCGGTCACTTATCTGACCAAATTCGATCCGGCGCTGACCTCGGACTGGCGCGGCTATGCGTGGTCGCTGGCGATCGTGGCGCTGTGCTGCGCGTGGAACCTGGGGGGCGCGCCGGCGGTGGGCGAAGGGTCGATCTGGATGTCTGTGGCACTGATGGCGCCGTTCGTCGTCATGGTGGGGATCGGGTTGTGGCGCGGGATCACCGCACATCCGGCGGTGCAGTGGGGCGGGCCGGGATCGGGCGCCGCCATGTCGACGGCGATCCTGGTGGCGATGTGGAACTACATGGGGTGGGATAACGCATCGACGGTGGCCGAAGAGGTGGAAAACCCGCAGCGCACCTATCCGCGAGCGATGCTGGCCTCGGCGGGCGTGGTCACGGCCACTTATGTGCTGCCGGTGCTGGCAGCGGGGCTGGCGGGGATCGCGGTGGGCAGTTTCCAGACCGGCGACTGGACCTCAGCAGCAGCGGCAATGGGGGGCAAATGGCTGGGATGGTCCGTGGCCGTGGGCGGAGTCATCACCGGCGTGGGTATGTTCAACGCGCTGGTGATGAGCTACTCGCGGCTGCCCATGGCGATGGCCGAGGACGGGATGCTGCCGCGCGCGCTGGCGGCGCGGAACCGCCGCGGCGTGCCGTGGGTATCGGTGCTCTTGTGCGGGCTGGCGTGGGCGCTGGCGCTGAAGCTGCCATTCGAACGGCTCATTACCATCGACCTGGTGCTGTACGGAACTAGCCTGTTGCTGGAGTTCGCGGCGCTGGTGGTTCTTCGCGTGAGGGAACCGGAACTGGAGCGGCCGTTCCGGGCGGGCGGCTTGTGGATGGCGTGCGCGCTGGGCGTGGGACCGGCCGCGCTGATCGGCTACGCGCTGGTGTGCTCGCACGCCGAGCAGGTGAAGCTGGGAGAGCAGAGCGTTTCAGCGTTGGCGTTTGCCGCAGCGGTGGGCCTGCTGGGGCCGGTGCTTTATGGGTTCACGCGGATGGTGGGGCGGCAGCGGGTGGCAGAGGAGACGGGAAGCCCGGAGTAGATGTGACGGTTCAATCTTCTCACCCTCCGCCGCCAATGAGGCGATGATTCAGCCGTGCAGCGGTCCTGCACAGGAAGACTTGGATTGTATTCTCAAGATTGGAGTCTCAAAGCAAATCAGGAAAAGGTGTGGGGAGGAGCGCGTGCCCTCAGGGGCTAAAACCCGCCATCATTTACGGCATCTTTCGGCACGACTGAAGTCGTGCCCTTACACCATTCTTCATAGCCATTTTCTAATCACCGTTGAATTTGCAGATGTTTAGGAGGGAACGATTTGGCGAAGTACCTGGTTACAGGGGCAGCAGGATTCATCGGGCGATCGATTGCAGCGGCGCTGCTTGAGCGCGGCGAAACGGTCCGCGGCATCGACAACTTCATCACCGGTAAGCGAGGGAACCTGGCAGGCCTGGAAGCGATGGAATTGATGGAGGGCGACGTGAGTGAGCCCGCGGTGTGCGCAAAGGCGTGCCGGGGCGTGGAGATTGTATTTCACGAGGCGGCGCTGGTTTCGGTGCCTCGCTCGGTGGCCGATCCGGCTGAGACACATCAGCACGGCGCCACGGCCACGCTCAACCTGCTCATCGCCGCGCGCGATGCCGGTGTGCGCCGCGTGGTGTATGCCGGTTCGTCCTCGATTTATGGCAACTCACCTGCGTTGCCCAAGCGCGAGGACATGCTGCCCGATCCCATTTCGCCCTACGCCGTGGCCAAACTGGCCGGCGAACATTATTTGCGAAGCTTCACGGGGGTCTATGGACTTGAGACCGTCACCTTGCGCTACTTCAATGTCTTCGGCCCTTACCAGGACCCCACCTCGCATTATTCCGGCGTGCTGGCCATCTTCTGCCGGAAGATGCTGGCCGGCGAGCAGCCCACCATCTACGGCGACGGCGAGCAGAGCCGCGACTTCACCTTTATCGAAAACGTGGTTCACGCCAATCTGCTGGCTGCGGCCGCGCCGGCGGAAAAGGTTTCGGGCTGCGCCATGAACGCGGCCACCGGAGTCCGCGTCACGCTCAACCAAACCTTCAAACTGCTTTGCGAACTCACCGGCTACCGGGGTCTGCCTGCCTACGGTCCCGCGCGCATCGGCGACGTGCGCGACTCGCTCGGCGATATCGCCCTGGCCAGGCAGTTGATGGGCTACGAGCCCACGGTCGATTTTCGCGAAGGGCTGCGGCGCACGGTGGAGTGGTACCGGAAGAATCCGTCGGCGTAAGCGCCGGCTGATCGCTCTCTGACTCTTTGAACTAGCAGCCGGTGCCGGCAAGCACCACGCCGATTGTTCTCAGGATGATCTTGAGATCCAGCCAAATGCTCCAGTTCTCGATATAGGCGAGATCGAGCGAAATGTAGTTATCAAAGGAGGGATCCCGCCGTGCCTGCACCTGCCAGAGGCCGGTGATGCCCGGGGTCGCGTTCAGGCGGCGCAGGTGATGCAGCTTGTAAAGCCGCACTTCAGAGCCAAGCGGCGGGCGCGGCCCCACAATGCTCATCTCGCCTTTGAGCACGTTGACGAACTGCGGCAGTTCATCGAGCGAGTATTTGCGCAGGAACCTCCCCACTCTGGTCACGCGGGGATCGTTCCTCATCTTGAACAGGATTTCGTCCCGCTCATTGTGGTGCGCCAACTCGGTGCGTCGCTTCTCGGCGTCGCAGCACATGGACCTGAACTTGATGCAGTTGAATATGCGACCTTTCTTGCCCAGCCGCTCGGAGAGATAAAAGATCGGACCCGGCGAGTCGAGTTTGACGAGAAGGGCGATGACCAGCATCAGCGGCGACAATGCCGCCAGGATCAGGGTGGAAAGCACGATGTCCAGAGTGCGCTTGAGGGTTTGCTCCAAATCGCGCAGATCGTTGCGGTGCAGCGGGATGGTGGGGAAGTTGCCGACGTACTCGATGGTGCTGTTGGTGGTCAGGCCGCCAAACTGCTCCGGAATCAGGCGCAGGTCCATACCGAATTCGTGGGCGCGGAACAGCAATTCCCGCATCTGGTCGGAATCCACGCGCGTGGAGATGAAGATCTCGTCGATGAAATGCCGCCGGGCATAGTCGAACATGCCGTCCAAGTCCGACACTACGTCGGCGCCGGATGCGACGCCGCGGCTCTCCGCCTCCGGGGTGATGAAGCCCATGAATGTGAAACCGCAATGCCGGTATCCTTCCAGGCAGCGGCGCAGATCGCGCGCTTCCGGCCCCGTTCCCACAATCAGCATATTGCGCGTGCCCACGCCGCGCTCAAACCCGCGATACAAGACCACCCGGTAGAGGACGCGCCGCAGGCTAAGCCCCACGGTCACCATCCCCAGGGTCAGGAACACGATTTCCCGCGGCACCTGGGTTACGTGAAACACATACATCGAGCCCGTCAATAAGAGACCGGAAACGACACATGCCTGAAAGGTGGCGAATTGTTCGCTGAGGAAGCTGCCGCCAGGGCGCCGGCTGTACAAATGAAAATGCCGGCAGGTAGCCAGGAGAACGAAAATGAATCCAATAAAGATGGCAAGAAGCAGCCCCTCCCCGGAAAAGAAGGCGCGGCTCCATAAATGCCGTGCGTCAGTCTGCAGGTTCGCATGAAAGCGGATCGTCGTGGCAAGGAACGCCGCCATCACCACAATCAGCGCGTCCCACACCATCCAGAGCTTGATCTCATCCCGTGGTCCGAACACGGGCTGGGGAGTCCTGAAGCCGATTCGCTCGGCGGTCGCGCGCGTTGCTGTCCATAGATCCGAAGAGGCCATCAGCCCAATCCTCAACCTTACTTCTCATGTCGTCAGAAACGGCTGGCGAAAAAACCAACGACGTATCATGGGCGCTTCTATTTAAACGAATCTGCGCCGGTAGCCTTCCTGAGTAACTAATCAACGCAATCCTGCAACTCAATGAAACTGGGCGGAGAAGTTGAAGCGGCCTGACCAAACTCTCCGTCGAGGCTCGAACCCAATCGGTGCAGGATCTCTTAAGAAATCAATGCTTCTCAAATATGTTCGGCCTCGGTTTGAATCCACGCGAGGCAGTTGGCTATTGAGCTTCTGTAGTGAATAACCGCAGAAGCTGTTGAGTGTGCGATGGATCTAAGACATAAGCTCTTCAAGGCAGGTCATTGCCTTCAAAGGCATTGATTTGCCACGTTCAGTTCCGGCCCCATGGGAGCACACCCACATAACTGTGGGAATGAGCGATTAACTCAATTCATCAAAAAGAGCATTTCCTGCAAATTGAACCTAGCATATGGAAATATGCCCAACAAGTGAAAAATTGAAGACATTAAATGACCCAAGTGCTGACAGGTAACCAGGTTGCGAAAGGCCGGGTCCGGCCACTGAGATTCAGGTCGCTGATCGACCGGCGAATGGCGTTACCCCGGTGCGGCATCGACGGGTCTGAAATGGGAGGTACTGTGCGGTGCACCCCCTCCGGTCCCGGTGCGCAGGCAATCGCGCAACGTGCAAGAGTACTGGAGCTCCTCCAAACCAGGTGCTTTTCGCCCCGCGTCTGGCACTGCGGCGCCGCGTAAAGCGCGAACCATCGTGCGCGCTCAGTTTCTCTATCCGTCCTGTCCTCGGCTGCGTTTCCCTTGACGAAAAAGCACGTACGGGCATGCGCATTTCGCCCCCCCCCGAGCCTCCTGGAGCTTCGTTTTCTTTCGGTTACGAACAGCGCCCCGATGGTAACCACAGTAACATAGCCGCGCGCCCGATCGCGCCCTGCCTCCTTGGGACGGCATCCCGAAACTGCGGCGAAAAACGCAAAGAATTGAACCTTGGGGTGTGGCGAGGTCCCCGGGGACCGATTTCCGGTTCTCCGGGTTCGGAGTTCTGGATTGACTGGCGTTAAACCCCTGGGCTTCAGTGCGCGACCTTGACCTGGCCCTCGATCTGCTTTGCCAATAGCTTTTGCGCCTTGTTCTCCTCGAACATTCTGATGGCCTTGGCGACGTGATCGCGGGCGTAGGCGGCGTCGTGCCAGCCCTTGATCTCCACCCGTTTGCCCTCCAGGTCCTTGTAAATGGAGAAGAAGTGGGTGATCTCCTTGAGCATGTGGGGGTAGATATCGGTGTAGTTCCACACGTTGGTGTAGCGGGGGTTGTTTTTGCCCACAGCCAGGACCTTTTCGTCGAGGATGCCCTGGTCGAGCATTTCCAGCAGGCCGATGGGGCGGACGTCCTGCACACAGCCGGGAAACGAGGGGGAGGGGACGAGGACAAGCACGTCGAGGGGGTCGCCGTCGTCGCTGAGGGTGGAAGGGATGAAGCCGTAGTCGCCGGGATAATGGACGGGCGAGTGAAGATTGCGATCGAGCTTGAAGACATGCAACTGCTTGTCGTACTCGTATTTTTGCGTGCCCTCCTTGGGAATCTCCACCACCGCGCGAAAGACCTCGGGGGCGCGGTCGCCGATGGGCAGTTCCAGATAGTTCACCATGAACTTGCTCTCCTTCAGAAAAGCGGGTTGGGCGCGTATTGGATGCGGCTGCGCGGTGAGGGCTACCTCGCCGGCTGAGGCCCGGGGACAGGATAAGTGCGGCGGATGACCTCTCTTGAGGGCGGTACGCCAAAGGCGCTGCAACACGATGCGGCCCGGCGAGCGGGAGCCCTCCCAACTATAATCACGGATGATGAAGGCGCATGTCTATGTCACGCTGAAGGCATCGGTCCTGGATCCGCAGGGCCAGACCATCCATAACGCGTTGCGCAAGATCGGGTTCGCGCAGGTGGAGAGCGTCCGCCAGGGCAAATACTTTGTGCTGACGCTGGCCCGCGGGCTCGGCGCCGACGAGGCCCGCGCCCAGGTGGAGCGCATCGCACGCGAGGTGCTCACCAATCCCGTGATTGAGGAATACACGTACAAAGTGGTCAGTGATCAGTGATCAGTGGTCAGAAAGGCCGACGTTATGGCGTGCGTCCGGAACACTGATCACTGACCACTGTCTTCCTCGCATAGAATGAACTCATGTGCGGCATTGTGGGTTATGTGGGCAGGAAGGACGTGGTTCCTGTCATCATCGAAGGACTGCGCCGGCTGGAATACCGTGGCTACGATTCGGCCGGGATCGCCGTGGGCGGACCGAAAACAGCGCTGCTCGAGGTCTGCCGGGCGCCAGGCAAGCTGAAAAATCTGGAAGACGCGCTCCGCGCCAAGCCGCTGCACGGCACCTTCGGCATCGGGCACACGCGCTGGGCCACGCATGGGCGTCCCACTGAAGAGAATGCGCATCCGCACCGCGATTGCACTGGCCGCATTGTGGTGGTTCACAACGGGATCGTAGAGAACTACCTGGAGCTGAAGCGCGAGCTCACCGCCCAGGGACACAAGTTCGTCACCGAAACCGACACCGAAATCATCGCCCACCTGATTGAGCAGGTGCAGAAGGACGCGGAAGCCACCGGCGCGCCGCTCAAGCTGGAGGATGCGGTGCGCGCAGCGGTCAAGCGCCTGACCGGCGCGTTTGCGCTGGGTATTCTTTCCTCGGCGGAGCCGGACAAGATTGTGGCCGCGCGCTCCGGCCCTCCGGTGGTGATCGGCGTGGGCGAAGGCGAGTACTTTGTCGCCTCCGACGTGCCCGGCATCCTGCACCACACCCGCAATATCTACTTTCTGGCCGACGGCGACATGGCCGTGTTGACGCCGGAAGGCGTGACCCTGACCGACTTCGATGGAAAGCCCATTCAGCGCGAGTTGACGCGCATCCACTGGGATCCCATCCAGGCGGAAAAGGGCGGCTACAAGCACTTCATGCTCAAGGAAATCTGGGAGCAGCCGCGCGCCATCCGCGACACCACCATGGGACGCGTGAGCCTGGATTCAGGCAAGGTGTTCCTGGGCGAGATGGACATTCCCGACGAAGAGCTGGCCTCGGCCTCGAGCATCAACATTGCGGCCTGCGGCACCAGCTGGCACGCGGCCATGGCCGGCAAGTACATGATCGAGCGGCTGGCGCGGCTGCCGGTGGATGTGGACTACGCCAGCGAATACCGTTACCGCAACCCCATTCCCGACCGCAACGCGCTGGGGCTGCTGATCACCCAATCCGGCGAGACCGCGGACACCCTGGCTGCGCAGCGCGAAATGAAAGCCATGGGATCGAAGACCGTGGCCATCTGCAACGTGGTCAGCGCCATGGTGGCGCGCGAGGCCCACGGCGCCATCTACACCCACGCCGGCCCGGAGATTGGCGTGGCCTCCACCAAGGCCTTCACGGCGCAGCTTACGGCGCTGTTTCTGCTGGCCATGAAGATGGGACAACTGCGCGGCCGGCTGGACAAAGAACATTCCGTGGCGCTGATGGAAGAGCTGGGGCGCATGCCGGCAAAAATTGAGGAAGTGCTGAAGACGTGCTCTCCGCAGTGCGAGACGCTGGCAAAAGAGTTCGCGAACGCGCGCGATTTCCTCTACCTGGGACGCGGGATTCATTTCCCCATTGCCCTTGAAGGCGCGTTAAAGCTGAAGGAAATCTCCTACATTCACGCCGAGGGCTACCCCGCGGGCGAGATGAAGCATGGGCCCAACGCGCTGATCGACGAGACTCTGCCAGTGGTGGTGCTGGCCACGCGCGACGAGCATGATCCATCGTCGAAGCTGCGCTATGAAAAGACGCTCTCCAACATCCAGGAGGTGACGGCGCGCTCGGGCCGCGTGATCGCCGTCGCCACTGAGGGGGACCAGACCATCGGCGGCCTGGTGGAGCATGTCATCGCAATTCCTCCGGCGCCGGAATTGCTCTCGCCGCTGATTGAGATTGTGCCCCTGCAATTGCTGGCGTACGAAATCGCGGTGCGCCGCGGCTGCGACGTGGACCAGCCCAGAAACCTGGCCAAGAGCGTGACCGTGGAGTAAGGGGCGACTCCGCGCCTCATCTGTTGGAGACGGATCCCATCGCTGTTCCCAGGTTTCATGAGCGAGCAAACGCCAGCAGTGGATGAAGGTTGTTCTTGTCGGCGGCCTGGAGCGCGTCGATGTAGCCGCGCCGGAAGTCGCCGGCTCGCACGATGTCCGCACTGCCCCATGTAAACGCCGGCCTCCCCAGCCTCTGCACAACAACATCGGCCATCAGCCGGGCATGACGGCCGTTGCCGTTCGCAAATGGATGAATCAACACCAGCCGATGGTGAAATCGGACAGCCAGCTCATCGGGCGGGAAGGTCTGATGTTCGACCCAGTAGCGCGCATCGCCTAACAGGGCTGGCAGCGCCTCTCGGATCTGGTAGTGAGGAATGCCTATGTTCTTTTCTGTTGTTCGGTAGGCGCCCGCCCATCGCCAAGTCTGGTCGAACATGCGCCGATGGAGTTCCCTTAAATAGGCTTCTGAGAACGGGTCCTGCCGATTCAGATTGCGCGGATCAACCGCCCATTCAGCAGCTTCGACGATGTTCTGACGTTCCCATTCATTCAATTCTTCCTTCGTCGTGAGGTCAGGGATCAGATCATCCTGCTCTTCGGGAGCGAGCGGTGTGTTCCCATCTCCGGTTGTGATGAGCGTCATCGCTCTGTGCGCTTTCTTACCGTGCGGCGCGTCTCGGCCTCGATAGCCTCGTTGATTCTCCCGGCCGCTTGATCCTCAATCGCCATCGAATGCTCAACTCCGTGCACGCGAGCTGTTGCCTCGGCACGCGCGCGGTTTTCGATCGACTCCTGCAAACTGCTGCCGCGCGGCAAGAGGGCATAAACCAAATCACAATCGAGCGCGTTGGCCGCAGCGCGCAGACTCTTCAAAGTGATACGATCTTCCGCCTCCCCCTTTTCGAGTTGTAGCGGAAGCTGACGGCTCGTCCCCAACCTCCGTGCGAGTTCGCCGGAAGAGACTCCGAGCGCTTGCCGGATGGAGCGTATCCACCCCTTCGGCGGACGCGGAACTTCCCGCGCTGCGCGGAATGACTCCAATGCCCGGTCCAGTTGTTTCAGACGGAGGGTTCTGAATTCGCTTCTCATGACAATATAAATATAGTCAATTGTAATAAAAAAGACAAGCTATATATTGTCATTAAGGCAATCCGTGGCCAGTTATACCTTGTCGCGACGCCTGGGCCAGCAGCCCTGCGTCACACCATGGCAGACTCGGTTTTGCGAATCGCGCGAGACTGCGCGCGCGGGGCTTGAGGAACGTGGATACTCACACCGGCACTTCGGCCCCCGCCCTACTCGGCTGCTGCTGCTGAAGGAAACAGCGATTAGTGGCGCGAATCAGCGAATGTGCGCACGGATTGCGCAGACTCTCGTCTGGCCTAAGGCAAAATTAGATAGTTCCGGCAGCCAAAAGTAACGTTGACCCCACCCCCCGATTGTGGATAGATTTGCTCTACATTCATTCGGTTCCTGTTGTACCTTGCCTCTGGCTTGCTGTGCTTTTCATGCCTTGGTTCTGCATGAGGAGCAACCATGTGTGCACGTCTCCCCCTCTCCGGGCGCGCTCTGGCGCTGGCGCTGTCTTTGACCGCGGCTTCGCTGGCAACCGGCTGTAATTCCTTCAATTTGAACGGAAACGGCGCCGCAAAAATCTCCGCGACCAGCAGCACCATCCGCGTGAATCAGCAGCTTCAGGTCACCCCGGCCGACCTCTACCCAGGCGATCAGCTCACGTACTTCGTGAATGGCGTCGCCGGGGGCAGCGCGGAATTCGGCACCATCACCAGCGCCGGCCTCTATACCGCGCCCGCGGTCGTGCCCACGCCCGATACGGCGACGATCACCGCCACTTCGACGGTGTTCCCGACCGCACCGCCGGGATCGCTGACACTCCAGGTATGGAACCCGATTCCCGTGCTCGGCGCCGTTACGCCCACGGCATTCACCGAGGGTATGACCACTGTCGATGTGAAGGGTTCACAGTTTGTTTACGGGGCGCTGATTAACTGGAACGGCGCGCTCCTCCAAACCACGTACGTCTCCAACACCGAACTGGTGGCCCAGATCGCCGCTCCCAATCCCGGCACTTTTCCGCTCACCGTAACCAATCCCAATCCCGGATCCGCCAGCGCCAATCCCCTTTCCATCAAGGTGGGGCCGGGACAGGTCGGGTTGCTGCTCGATACCAGCGGCGGCGTGGATGTGCGCGTCTCCAACCAGCTCATCTTCGGGCTCACCGTTAATGGAACCGATCACACCGGCGTCACTCTTCAAGTCAACGGCGTAGCCGGAGGCAACGCCCAGATAGGAACCGCGGTGTCCAAGAACGGCCTGATTACTTACACCGCGCCGGCGGTGGTCCCCACTCCCAGCAATATCGTCCAGCTCACCATCACCAGCAGCGATAATCCCGCCGTGTCCATCGCGCAGAATATCGCGGTGATGAATCCCATTCCCATCCTTACTGCCGCCACTCCCATGTCGTTCGATCCGGGACCGGCCACCATTGTGCTCACGGGCCAGAAGTTCATCTCCGGGGCGCAGGTCCTGGCCAACGGCTCCGCGGTCACAACCACCTTCAACAGTGGCGCACAGTTGACGGCTACCGTGGACCTGACCGAGCCCGGCAAACTCGACTTGCAGGTGTTGAATCCCGCACCCGGCCCCGCAACCTCCGCCGATCTGATTGCAACCGTCAGCGGCACGCCGCCCACTCCGATTGTGAGCCCGCAGGATGCAGCCCGCTTCCTGGAGCAGGCAACCTTCGGCGCCACCGATGCCGACATTCACACCGTCTCGATGATTGGTTACCAGGAGTGGCTCAACCAACAGTTCAATATCCAGGAAACACCCGCGGAGCCTGCGGTGGAACAGGCTGTCATGGTGGCGAACCCGCCCTGCGCCGCCACCAACGTCAAGTGCAACGCAGCTTTGTTTGAACAGAACAGCTCCAATGACAACCTGGTCCAGGGCCAATTCTGGCAAGCGGCTTTGTCCGGCAACGACGAGCTGCGGGAAAGAGTGAAGTACGCCTTGAGCCAGTTGTTCGTCATCTCCAGTAACAATTCCACGCCCATTCAGAGCATGCCGCGCGGCGAAGCCAGCTATTACGACATGCTGGGCAAGGACGCATTCGGGAACTTCCGCCAGCTTCTTCAGGACGTGACCCTGAGCCCGATGATGGGTCAATTCCTCAACATGCTCGGCAACGACAAAGGCAACGCCACCACCGATCCCGATGAGAACTACGCCCGCGAGGTCATGCAGTTGTTCACCATCGGACTCTGGCAGCTCAACGATGACGGCTCGCAGAAGCTGGGCGCAAACGGTCAGCCCATCCCCACCTATTCCAACACCGACGTGATGGGGATGGCCGCGGTGTTTACCGGGTTCAGTTGGAACATACCGGGCGACGACACCGACGACGCCTGGTCCAACTGTTGCGCCTATGTGGGCCCGGGATACGGCGAAGATCTGCTGCCCATGCAGAGTTTCGCTGACCACCATTCCACCGTCGAAAAGCATTTTCTCGGCGTCACCATTCCCGCTTCCGGTTCGCCGGACCCCGATGGCGATCTCAAGCTCGCTCTCGACGCCCTTTTCAATCACCCCAATCTGCCCGCGTTTTTCTCCCGGCAGATGATCCAGCACCTGGTCACCAGCAATCCCAGCCCCGACTACGTCAACCGGATTGCACAGGTGTTCAAGAACGATGGAACCGGCGTGCGCGGCAATCTTCAGGCCGTGATCTCGGCCATTTTGCTCGATCCCGAAGCGCGCGACACGGCCACCGCTGTCGCCAACCCGCAGTACGGCAAGGTGCGCGAGCCGCTGTTGCGCTACACCGAGTGGGCGCGGGCGTTCACGGCCCAGTCGCGCAACGCCGCCTATAACACCGGCTCCACGGAGGATCCCATCTACGGGCTGGGGGAAATGTGGCTGCGCTCGCCAACCGTCTTCAACTGGTTCAGCCCCGGATACACGCCTCCCAGTACGCCCATCGCGACCGATAACTTGCTCGCCCCCGAGACCCAAATCGTCAACGTCTCCACGGTCGTGGGCTTCATCAACTACATGCAGGACGCGATCGGCGCTTCCGCCACCCAGGGACCGGACGTGTTCTCGTCCTATGCCGAAGAGATGAGGTTGGCCGCGACCCCGGATCAACTTATGAACCGCATCAATCTGCTGCTGATGGCCGGGCAGATGAGCAACTCGCTTTACAACGCGATCGAGGGCGCGGTCACCTCCATCCCCATACCCTCCGGCGATGAGGCGGCGATCGATGCCGCTCTTCTCAGCCGCGCGGAAACGGCAGTCTATCTCACCGTGGCGTCGCCTGATTTCGCGGCGCGGCAATAGGAGCCCCAGTCATGTGCAAGTGTCATCCATCTCGCAGGCAATTCCTGAGAACCGCCTCCATGGCCTCCATGGCCGGCTTCTATGTCAGCCCCTTTTTCCTGGAGCTCAACTCGCTCGCCGCCATGGCCCAGGAAAGCGGCGGATCGGATTATCGCGCCCTGGTCTGCGTGTATTTGCAGGGCGGCAACGACGGCCATGGAACCGTCATTGCCACCGATCCCGACTCCTATGCCGCATTTACCCAGGCGCGCTCGGGCGCGCCCGGTCTCGCCTATCCCATGGGCGATTTGTTGCCCATTACTCTCCAGAATCCGCAAAGCGGCCGTACCTTCGCGCTCAACCCTTATCTGACCGGCGTGCAGAACCTCTTCAAAGCCGGCCGCGCCGCCATCGTCGCCAATACCGGCACGCTGGTGGTGCCTGCCACCAAGGCCCAGGTCAACGCAAACTCGGTCACATTGCCTGATTCACTCTTTTCCCACTTCGATCAAACCGCCGCATGGCAGGCAATTGCCTCCAATCTCGGCAGCGGCGAGCATACCGGCTGGGGCGGCGCGGTGGCCGACGCCATCGAAGCCATGAACCTGAATTCGAATTCCATCTTCACCTGCATTTCCACATGCGGTAATGCCCTCTTCCTCGCCGGCAACTCCTCGGTGCAATTGAACGTCACGCCCGCCGGCCCCATCCCCATTGCCGGCCTCACCCAGCCGCCATTCGGAGCGCCGGCGGCGGCCAATCCTCTCAGTTCCATCCTCAGCGCCGACGAAACCAACATCTTCGCGCAGGAGTATCAGGCCGTCATCCAGCGCTCCATAAAGGCGCAGGCTACGCTGGTAACGGCCATGGCTCCCGCGGGCGAGGGAGGCGTCGCCAACCCGCCGCAGTACCTCGATCCGGTCTCCACCAAGCTGATGGACAACCCCCTGGCCGGCTCCCTGCAAACCGTCGCTCGCATCATCGCCGGCCGGGGCAGCCTGGGAGTCACGCGGCAGATCTTCTACGTCCAGCTCGGCAGCTTTGACACCCACAACGATCAGGCGCAAGTCCATTCTCAGCTCCTCACCCAGTTGGGCTCGGCATTCGAGTACTTCGACAGCCTGATGGTCGGCATGGGCCTCAGCGACCAGGTCACCGCCTTCACCATCTCCGACTTCGGACGCACTCTCACCTGCAACAGCAACGGCACGGATCATGGCTGGGGAAGCCACCATTTCGTTCTCGGCGGCGCCGTAAAAGGACAAAACATGTACGGCCAGTTCCCGGTAGTCGGCGTGAATCAGGCCAACGACGTGGGCGAGGGAAGGCTCATTCCCACCACTTCAGTGGAGCAATACGCCGGCACGCTGGCGCAATGGTTCGGGCTCTCCGATAGCCAGATCCGCGAGGTGTTCCCGAACTTCAACAACTTCGGCTCCGACCCCTATCTGGGCTTCATGGGCTGAAGCGCCCGGAGCTGTGCCCCGTTCATCGCTCCTGAGCGGAGCGAAGGATCCGCGCGATGAGCGGGCGTCGAGGCTGACCCCGCTCACGCCCCTCTGTGCGCAGAAACCCCCGCCGGCTCGTGTTTGTGCGCCATCAGCTCCGCCGCCTTCACCGCGATGTGCTCGGCGCTCACTTCCAGTTCCTTCACCAGCTCCCACGGCGCTCCGGAATCGCCGAAACGGTCTTTGACGCCGATGGCCGCGGTGATGAACGGATGCCCGTATAGCCGCGGGCTCTCTGTGAGCACTGAGCTGACCCGCCCGGCCAGCGCGCCGATCTGATGCTCTTCCGCAGTTACAATGGCACCCGTTTCGAGAGCAGCCCGCACAATCGCTTCCCTGTCGATCGGCTTGAGCGTGTGCATGTTCAGAATGCGCGTGGTGTAGCCGTACTCCTGCCTCAGGATCCACGCAGCCCGCATCGCTTCCGGCACCTCCGGACCGCAGGCGATAATGCTCACGTCCTCGCCTTGGTCGCGGCAATCCTCGTCCAGCCGGGTCTCGAACGCATCCGCGAAATTGGCGGCTTCATGACGCAGCAGGATGCGGTTCGCCTTGCCGAAAACAAACGGCGTTGCCTCCGCGGTTACGATCGGCGTCGCCTCCCGCGCAAAGCGAATGTACTTCGGTCCCCGGTGCTGCAACAGCAGATAGGCGGTGGCCTTGCGCGCCTCCACCACGTCGCACGGAACCACCACCGACATGTGCGGCAGGCCCATCATGGCAAACAGATCTTCAAGCGCCTGGTGCGTCGCGCCGTCCGGACCCACCGAGACTCCCGCGTGCGCGCCCACGATCATTACATTCAAATTGGAGTAGCAGACCGAGACCCGAATCTGATCCAGGTTGCGCGCCGCGGAAAAGGTTGCGTACGAGCCCACCACGGGAAGTTTGCCTTCCCGCGCCAGCCCAGCCGCCGCCGCGGTTGCGGACTGTTCGGCAATCCCCATGTTGAGCCAGCGCGCGGCGCGTTCCGGCTTGCCCGCGTAAAACTCGCTGATGGTGATCGATCCCGAAATGTCCAGCCCCAGGCACACCACCCGCTCGTCCCCGCCGTTTGCCGCCAGCGCCTGTCCCAGCCCTTTGCGCGTAGGCTCCATCGCCACCTTCATCGATGCGCCGGCATTCCACCAGAAATTACGGCTGAAATGCGGCATCGCCGCGTCCAGCTTGCGCTCCGCTTCCGCCTGGAAGTTCTTCGACCTTTCGAGCAAGTGCTCCACCGGAATCTCATCCCCCAGCCCCAGCTCGCCGAGCGCCGCGGAGAGTTCCGCGCGATTGGGCGTCTTGCCGTGCCATCCGGCCTGGTTTTCCATGAAGCTCACGCCTTTGCCCTTCACCGTGTCGGCCAGGATCACCACCGGCTTGCTCTGCGTAGCAGAGGCCTCCTCGAACGCGTTCACCAGCGCCTGCATGTCGTGGCCGTCCACGCGCAGCACTTTCCAGCCAAAGCTCGCGTACTTCTCGGCCAGCGGCTCAACCTGCATCACGTCTTTGACCCATCCGTCGATCTGCAGGCGATTGCAATCGACAACAGCGACGAGGTTGTCGAGATGGTAATGGCCGGCTTCCATGGCCGCCTCCCACACCTGGCCTTCCTGCTGTTCGCCGTCGCCCATCAGGCAGAAAATCCTATGCTGCTTGCCGTCGAGCCGCGCGGCCAGCGCCATGCCCACGCTGATGCTGAGACCCTGCCCCAGCGAGCCCGTCGAAACCTCCACTCCGGCCAATTTGAGCCAGTGGGGATGGCCCTGGAAGGGCGAGCCCAGCTTGCGCAAAGTCACCACATCTTCGAGCGGACAGAAACCGGCAAAAGCCAGCCCCAGATAGAGACTGGGCGCCTTGTGGCCCGCCGACCACACGATGCGGTCCCGCTCAGGCCACGCCGGATTGGCGGGATCGTGCCGCGCCACGTGCAGATAGAGCGCGGCGGTGATGTCCATGATGGACAGCGTGCCTCCCGCATGTCCCGAGCCCGCCGCGCACAGCGCAACCATGTCATAGCCGCGCATCAGGTTTGCGGCCTCCCGCAGTTGCTCAATCGAATACTCCCGAATCACGTTTCCCGTGGCCGAATCAATAAGTGGCATTGCGTTCTCCTTAGCGGACCGCCGTCGAGGTCGAGTCTTGAAAGGGCACGACTTTAGTCGTGCCGTAAGGTCTCCGGAATCCATGCGGCTTTAGCCGCTGAGGGACGGTTTCTCCCACTTTCGCAACCGGCCGCTAGCGCACATTCTTTTTCGTCCAATCCGCGATCCGTCCCAGCGCCAGCTCCAATTGCTCCATGGAGTTGGCTACGCTGAAGCGCAGATAGCCTTCGCCAAAGCGGCCGAACGCAGTGCCGGAGAGCGCGGCAACGCCGGCGTCATCCAGCAGCGCGTCCGCCATCGGCTTCGATTTCCAACCGGTCTGCTCGATGTTGGGGAACACGTAGAACGCGCCCTTAGGCATGCGGCAGCGGAACCCGGGTATGCGATTCAGGCCATCGGAATAAAAGCGGCTGCGTCGCTCGAACTCCAGCCGCATCTGGTCGACAGGGCTTTGATCGCCGGTGATGGCCGCGATTCCCGCCCGCTGGGTGAAGCTCGCCGTGCAGGAATTGGAATTGGTCATCAGCCGCGTGAACTGCGCGGCCAGGTCGGCCCGCATCACCCCGTAGCCCATCCGCCATCCGGTCATGGCGTAGGTTTTGGAGAAACCATCCAGCAGAATGGTGCGGTCCTGCATCCACGGCAGCGACAGGATGGAAAACGGCTCGCCTTCAAACTGCAACCTGCTGTAAATCTCGTCGGACAAAACCATGATGTCGCGGTCGCCAATGGCATTGGCGATCTTCTCGATGTCGCGGCGGAGCAGAATTCCGCCGGTCGGGTTCTGGGGCGAGTTGAGGATGATGAGCCGGGTGCGATCGGTGATCAGCGATTCCAGTTCGGCGGGATCGACCGCGAAATCGCGCTCTTCGCGCAAGGGAATCGGCACCGCCGTTCCGCCCACGTAATTGATCATCGACTCATAAATCGGAAAGCCCGGATTGGGGTAGATAACTTCGTCGCCCTGATCGATCAGCGACAGCATGGCGTAAAAAATGATCGGCTTGCCGCCGGGCACAACCACCACCTCGTCCGCGGAGACCTCCGTGTTCCTGCTGCGGCTCACGTACTCGGCAATGGTCTGCCGCAAATCCGGCAAACCGGCCGACGGGCCGTAATGGGTCCATCCACCGTGCAGCGCCTCAGCCGCGGCCTCCACAATGTTGCCGGGCGTGTCGAAATCAGGCTCGCCAATCTCCAGGTGGACGATGCTTTTGCCTTGCCGTTCCAGCGCCTTTGCCTTGGCCAGTACTTCAAACGCGGTTTCCGTGCCCAGCCGCGCCATGCGCGGGGCCAGGTGGAGTTGATGCGGAACTGTCTGCGTAATCATGGTTGCTGCTCCTCGGGCTCGCCGTCCGGGATCCACGGAGGAATCGCCCCGGACTCACCAAGCCCAATCGGAGAAGGATTCTAGGTCCGGCAAAACACCACGGTATGTGATGGGGAACACCTTGAAAGGCGCAAGACTTAACCGGCACCGTAGGCTGCGCTTCCGGCACAGATTTCGTCACTCCCCGCAATCGGGAATCCTCTCACCCTCCAGCTGCATCCACGTCTTGTGACCTCGCCCTGATCCTTCCCGGCAACTAACCCCTTTACAATTCACAATGGAGGATATTCCCCAATGGCATACGAAGTTCCACCGCTTCCTTACGACTACGCGGCGCTCGAGCCCACCATCGATGCCGAAACCATGCACCTCCACCACGACAAGCATCATCAGGCGTACGTGAACAACGCCAACGCCGCGTTTGAAAAACATCCCGAGCTCGCTTCCAAGTCCGCCGATGATCTTCTGCGCGACCTGAACGCGATTCCCGAAGATGTCCGCGGTGCGCTGCGCAACAACGCCGGCGGCCATTCCAACCACTCCATGTTCTGGGCCATCATGGCGCCCACGGGCAACGGCGGAGGCGGCATACCCGAGGGTCCGCTCGCCGTGCAGATCATGGCCGACTTCGGCGGCTTTGATGCCTTCAAGAAGACCTTCAACGAGACCACGGCCAAGCAATTCGGCTCCGGCTGGGGCTGGCTGGTGTGGCAGGGCAGCAAGCTCAAGGTCATCACCACTCCCAACCAGGATTCGCCCTTCTCGCAGGGCCTCTATCCCATCCTCGGCAACGACGTGTGGGAGCACGCCTACTACCTCAAGTACCAGAACCGCCGTCCCGACTACCTGGCGGCGTGGTGGAGCGTGGTCAACTGGTCCGAAGTCGCCAGGCGATTCGAACACGCCAAAAAGTAACTCCAGGGTCGTACCGCCGATCTCCAGATCGGCTGTAGCGCGGGTCTCTGGACCCGCGCGCATGCTCTAGGACCCGCCCTGAGAGCAGTCGAAGGGGCAATTTTGAGACCTGGGATGCGAACGATGTGGGTGCGCCATCCTTTCGCGCTTCTTGCCAGAGGATGGCCCCCACGCTGAATTGCCGACTCGCTGGCTCGCTGACTTGCTGCAAGCTTTAAGCTGATGACTGAAAGCTGCGTCACCATGCGCCTCTTCATCGGGATTCCCATGACCGAGGCGGTCATTCATGAACTTGCCTCGGTGCGTGCGCAACTCGAGCGGTCAGGAGACGGGCTGCGCTGGTCCGCGCCCCAGTCCTGGCACATCACCCTGCAGTTCCTCGGCGACACCTCTCCAGACCATTTGCAGTGCATGGTCGCGGGACTGCGCGGGATCGCATCGCCTCTGGTTCCGGTCAAACTCGAAGGCCTCGGCTTCTTCGATCACGCCGGCGTTTTCTTCGCCTCCGTCTTGCTCTCGCCAGAGTTGATTGCGCTTCAGCAGCAGGTGGTGGCTGCAACCAGCCGCTGCGGCCTGGTGCCGGAGACGCGCCCCTACCAGCCCCACATTACCCTGGCGCGCAATCGCGGCCAGAGCACCGGCGTCCGGCGGCTCAAGGCAGCCGTCCTTCCTCAGCCGCGCTTTCCCGCCTTTGCCGCCCGCGAGTTCCTTCTCTACGAAAGTTTCCTCGGCTCCGCGGGTTCGCGCTACGAGGTGCGCGAGCGCTTCACCTTTGCTGCGTGACGAGGCACAAGCTCCGTATCAGCGAATTCGCTGACTTGCTGACTCGCTGACTTGCTGACTCGCTGACTCGCTGACTCGCTGACTTGCTGACTCGCTGACTTGCTGCTTCGCCGGCTTGCTGCTTCGCTGGCTTGCTGACTCGCTGACTCGCCGTTCTCACCGCAATGCCACAATCTCCACGTGCCCGGTCCGGCGCATGATGTTCACGCCCACCGTGTGCCCGTAGCGCTCAAACGCAAGATCCACGCAGGCTTCCCCAATCCGCAGGTTGCGGATCTGGACGTGGGCCAGGTTTTCCGGCAGCGCCGAGTGGTGCAGATATAACCGCTGCTCCCGCGCGCAGATTTCAACCCCTAAACACGCTTGCAGGGCCAGGAACACCGCCCCGGCCGACCACGCCTGCGGGCTGCATGCCACCGGATACAGCGTGGGGCCCTCCCCCGGACGCCGGTTAAACCCGCAGATCAGCTCCGGAAGCCTATGTAAATTAACCATTTGCGAGAGCTTCAGCAGCCCGCAAAGCACGCGCAGCGGCAGGTCCTTGTTCTTCCACTTCAACGCGCCGCGTGCAATGACCGCGCCATCGTGCGGCCACACGCCCCCGTTATGGTCGGAGAGGGGGTTGAAGCGTTTTTCGGCGGGAACCAGGGTGCGAATACCCCAGCCGGAAAAGAAGTCGGGGCCGAGGAGCGCCTCGGCCACGCGCTGCTCCTGCTGGGTGGAGGCGATGCCGGAAAAGAGGCAATGGCCGGCGTTGGAGGTACGGACGGCGCAGGGCCGCTTTTCTCCATCGAGCGCCAGGGCGAACATTCCCAGCTCCTCGGACCAGAAGGCCTCTGAGAAGCGGCGGCGCAGCTCATCGGCCTGCGCCTCCAGCTTGCCGGCGAGGCCGGGGTCGCCGAGCTGACGGGCGACCCTGGCGATGCCCCGGCGCGCGGCATAGACGTAGGATTGCACCTCGCAAAGCGCAATCGAACCCACGGCAATTGCGCCGTCGCGATGGAAGACCGAGTCGCTGGAGTCTTTCCAACCCTGTTGCACCAGGCCATGATCGGTATGGGGCGCATACTCCACAAAGCCATCGCCGTCGCGGTCGCCATAGTGGTCGATCCAGTCGAGCGCGGCGAGGATGTTGGGCCAGATCTGGCGCAGTGATCCGGCGTCGGCAGTGCGTTCAAAGTAATCCGCCGCCAGCACCAGGAACAGGGGGGTGGTGTCGATGGCGCCGTAGTAGCGGCCGAAGGGGACCTCGTCCAGCGCCGCCATCTCGCCCTTGCGTAGCTCGTGCAGGATTTTGCCCGGCTCGGCGTCGTTGGCTGGATCGAAGGCGGTGGCCTGGGTTCTGGCCAGGTAGAAGAGCACGCCGTGCGCGACCTCCGGCGCCAGCCACAGGATCTCCATGGCGGTGAGGATGCCATCGCGTCCGAAGATGGCGGAGTACCAGGGCACGCCGGCGTAAGGGTAAGGCCCCGCCGGGGTGCGCACGATCATCATGGCCAGGTCCGATTGCGAGCGCCGGATCCAGTTGTTGAAGCGCTCGCTGGAGGAGTGGATGGAGACGCCGGTCAAGGGACTTGCGGCGCGCTCCTCCATCAGGGAGCGCAGAGCGGCCTCGTACTCCACCGGCGGCTCCGGCGCATCTTCGCGGCGGCACTCGATGGTCAAGGGAACGGCGATTTCAGTCTGCGGCTCCAGGTGCAGGGGGATGGCAAGGCGGTGCTCGGACGGATGGCATCCGGGCACCGGGCAGGCGATGCGGGTGATCCGCCGGACGCGATCGATGCCAAGATAGCGCAGCGTGATCCCGTCGCGCTCAACGATCTCCGGCAGCAGCTCTCCGCGCCGCTCACGTTTTTGCCCGCGGATCTCAAAAATGTCGGCAAAATCGGCATCGAAGGCGAGCGCGAGCTCGATGTCAAGCGTGGCCGCGCCGTAGTTGTGCACGGTAACGCGATCATGGCAGACGCCGCAGAAGAGGAAGCGCGTGCGGTAGATGTGGATGGTCCCTCGGGGCACGTGAAAGCCGGAATCCAGATCGAGCTCGGGATTGGTGAGATCGACGCCGAGCAGGACGTTGTCTTCGCGGATGGTGGAACTGAGCAGAATCGGGCGAGAGCCGCAAACCGTAAGTTCGAAACGCGATAGATGACGCATCTCGTTATGGAAGATGCCCTGCTGCCCCGCGCCCACGGGCTGGATGTCGCCGCCGCGGTCAAAGATGGCGAAGGTATCGTCGTGGAGGAACACGCGGGTGCGGTCGTCGGCCAGCGACGACGAAGCGCTGATGTAGAATTTCCGGCCGATTTCGATGAGATCGTTGGCGGAGGCGGCATTTTTGAGCGGAGGCATGGGTCGGGGGTCCTCATGCGGCGGCGTGGCGGGCTTGGGCCAGCCGCTGGCAGACGCGCGGGTCGTCGGGGCACATGGGACGCGCGCCGAATCGCGTTTCGAAGGCCTGACGATGGCGGCTGCGCCTGATGATGGGGATGCGTTCCATGGCACAAACGGCTGCTTCCAGGTCAGCAACCACGAACATCTGGGCACGGTACTTTGGTTTGGCACCGGGGGTCGTGGTGGGACCGGCGCGAAATGCAGGTCCCCTTCGGCAAGCTCAGGGCAGGCTTTCGGCTCCGCTCAGGATGACGGCGAGTTGAGGGGACGGATGACTGCGGGGCCGGATGGGTGGGGCTGTAAGATGCTGGTTGAGTGCGACACCTCTTGCAGAGCAGTTTTTCGGGTGAAGTGTGAAGCCGTGGGATTGCGGAGGAAGACGGATTGATCAAGCCAGCGAACGGCCGCTTGCGGGTTGTGATTGAAGAGGTGGAGCCGCGGGTAAACGGCGGGCGGCATCCGGCGCGGCGGGTGGTGGGCGACGAGGTGGTGGTACGCGCGGCGATTTTCGCCGACGGGCACGACCAGGTGCGCGCGCGGCTGCTCTACAAGCACTCGAGCGAAAGGCGCTGGCGGCTGGCGCCGATGACCGCCCAGGTAAACGATGCCTGGAGCGGAGCCTTCACGGTGGACCGCCTGGGCATGTGGAATTATTCCATTGTTGGCTGGGTGGACCACTTTGCCACCTGGATCAGCGACTTGAAGAAGCGGCTGGCGGCGCAGCACTTCAGCCCTCAGCCGTCAGCCGTCAGCCTTCAGCCTCCGGGGGGATTGCAGGCAGGAGCCGAGACGGCGAGCGGCGATGTAGCGCTTGCCCTGCGCACCGGCGCGCTGCTGCTGGAACAGGCCGCGGAGCGGGCGCGGGGCGGGGATGCGCGCGAGCTGGCCGAGGCGGCCGGCAGCTTGACCGCCCTGGCTGAGGAGAATCGCCCGTATTATGAGTTTCCGCTGACGCAGGAACAGATCGATGTGGCGGAGAAGTACCCTGATCTGCAGTTCGCCACGCGCTGGGAGCCCGATCTGTGTCTGTGGGTGGATCGCGAGCGCGCGCGTTTCTCCGCGTGGTACGAGATGTTTCCCCGCTCGGCGGCGATGGAGCCGGGTCGTCACGGCACTTTCGCCGATGTCGCGGCGCTGTTGCCGGAGATCGCCGCGATGGGTTTCGACATTCTCTACCTGCCACCTATTCATCCCATTGGCCGCGCCTTCCGCAAAGGCAAGAACAACACCGCGACCGCCGCGCCCGGCGACACGGGCAGCCCCTGGGCCATTGGCGACGCGGACGCGATCAAAACGCCCGCGCATCCCGATGACCACGGCGGGCACAAGTCCATTCTCCCAGAGCTGGGCACGTTTGAAGACTTCGACCGGCTGGTGAAGGCCACGCGGGCCGAGGGCATGGAGATAGCACTCGACATCGCCTTCCAGTGCTCGCCCGACCACCCCTGGGTGAAGGAGCATCCGGGGTGGTTCAACCACCGCCCCGACGGCTCCATCCAGTACGCGGAGAATCCGCCCAAGAAATACCAGGACATTTACCCGCTCAATTTTGAGTCGACGGACTGGCGCGGACTGTGGGATGAGCTTTATTCCGTTTTCGAGTTCTGGATCAAGCGCGGGGTGCTGGTTTTCCGGGTAGACAATCCGCACACCAAGACGATGGCGTTCTGGGAGTGGTGCCTGGGATCGCTGCGGGCAAAATATCCGGAGGCGATCTTTCTTTCTGAGGCATTCACGCGGCCGCATCCCATGTACTGGCTGGCCAAGGTGGGCTTTACGCAGTCCTACACGTACTTTACCTGGCGAAACACGAAGTACGAATTGGAAAGCTATCTGGAGGAGATTACCCGGCCGCCGGTGAGCGAGTTTTTCCGGCCCAACTTCTGGCCCAACACGCCGGACATCCTGCACAAGACGCTGCAGGAGGGTGGGCGGCCGGCGTTCATGATCCGGGCGATCCTGGCGGCCACGCTGAGCGCCAACTGGGGCATGTACGGCCCGGCGTTTGAGCTATGCGAGAACGCGCCGGCGCGGCCCGCGCCAGGCAAGACGGAGAGCGAAGAGTACCTGAACAGCGAGAAGTACGAGATTCGGCAAAGGGATCGCAACGCGCCCGGCTCGCTGGTTCCGCTGATCACGCAGATCAACCGGATCCGCCGCGAGAACCCGGCGCTACAGGGCAACGACACGCTGCGGTTCCACGCGACCGATAACCCGATGTTCCTGTGCTACTCAAAGTCCGCGCCCGGCAACACGCTGTTGATGGTGGTGAATCTGGATGCGGTTTATGCGCAGTCGGGCTGGATCGATCTCGATCTGGAGGCGCTGGGGCTCCATCCCGGCGAAACGTATTTTGTGGACGATCTTTTGACCGGCGCGCGCTACAGCTGGCGCGACCGCCGCAATTACGTCGCTCTGCGTCCGGGAGCGCAACCTGCGCACATCTTGCGCCTGGTGAAGGAGTGAGGCGTCAGGGGATCGGATTCCGTTGCGCGAATTATTTAGAAGTGGCAGAAGGGGATGACGCAGCAGGTGAGGAGCCGCTGGAGGGCGCGGAAGAGCCGGCGGCCGGCTTCGATTCAGCGGGCTTCGATTCGCCGGGCTTCGATTCAGCGGGCTTGGTTTCGCCGGCGGGAGCGGCTTCAGCGGAGATCTTGTCGGCGTTGCCGCCGGCGGCCGGTTTGGCCGCGTAGTCATTGACGTACCAGCCGGCGCCTTTGAACTGCAGCGCGGGCGCAGTCAGCGGGCGCTCCAGCGCGCCGCCGCACTTGGGGCAGACTGTTTCCTGCTCGTCGCTGAACTTCTGAATCTTGTCGAAGCGGTGGCCGCACTGTGTGCAGCGATATCCGTACAGCGGCAACTTTGGTTCACCCCGCGGGGATTTCGTTCTGAAGATCAGTTTAGCGGACTGCGATGAAGCGAGCCAGCGAGCCAGTGAGTCAGCAAGTCAGCGAGTCGGCGAGTCAGCGCTGCGGGTTCCCATCCTTGCGCCGAACAAACGGCACAAGGATGGGAAGCGGAGGAATGCTGTTTAC
Source organism: uncultured Acidobacteriota bacterium (assembly GCA_963766785.1). GTDB lineage: Bacteria > Acidobacteriota > Terriglobia > Terriglobales > Acidobacteriaceae > Telmatobacter. The sequence goes on along the minus strand of CAVYBV010000025.1, from coordinate 2,279,497 downwards.
TTCACTTCGATTGGAACCGAAGCGGCATGGTCTTCCCAGGCCAGGGTCAATCTGCCCCGGGTGTTGCTGGTGCTGGTGAGGGTGTACTTGAGGTGCTCGACCATGGCCGCGGGCTTGGACATGTGCATGGGGGTCTGGCCCAGGTCCTGAGAAGCATCGTAAGCGAGGCCCCACTCGCCCGTCTTTTTGTTGACGATGAGCACCCAGTGGTCGGGGTCGGCGACGTTGACGAAGAGGGTGTACTTGCCGGCGGGCACGTCGACGGAGCCGATCTTGAGGTCGGCATCGGTGGTGAGGGTGGTAGCGGTGTTAGCTCCGGCGCGCCAGACAGGATACTGCTTGTGGGTTTTCTGAATGAGCCCGCCGGGGCCGAAGATCTGGCCCTCGCGGCCCTTGACGCCGGGCGAGTTGTAGTCGATGGTGATGGCGTGGCCGGCAAGGGTTACGGTGGCCTGTTCCGGCGGGCTGGCCGGCGGCGCCTTCTGCGCGACGACGAAGGCCGCTGCGGCCAGCAATACGGTGGATACGAAGAGACGCTTCATGCCAAATCCTCCTTCAGATGCGGGAAAAAGTGTTCGCGTTCCAACCCGATGATTGTCGCACCGGGGGCCGCACCGGGGGAATACGGCGGCCGGCGGCGCGGGGTTGATATGCTTGAGCAGCAGAGACCATGAGCTCGCAAGCATCCGAATCGCTACGGCCTGGGGCGCGCTTTCGCGCCGCGGTGAGGGAAGAAAAACCGCTGCTGGTGGCCGGCGCCATTAACGCCTACACGGCGCGCATGGCTGAGGCTGTGGGTTTTCGCGCGCTGTATCTTTCCGGCGGCGGCGTGGCGGCCAACTCCCTGGGTGTGCCGGACCTGGGCATCAGCACCATGGAAGACGTGCTGATCGATGTTCGGCGGATCATGGATGCGAGCGCGTTGCCTCTGCTCGTCGATATCGACACGGGGTGGGGCTCGGCGTTCAACATCGCGCGAACTATCCGGTCGATGGTCAAGGCGGGCGCGGCCGCGGTACACATGGAAGACCAGGCGGGAGCCAAGCGCTGCGGGCACCGGCCGGGCAAGGAACTGGTTTCGACGGAAGAGATGGTGGACCGCGTGAAGGCCGCGGTGGATGCGCGGACCGATGAGCAGTTCGTGATCATGGCGCGCACCGATGCGCTGGCCAACGAGGGGCTGGAGCGGGCGATTGAACGCGCGCAGGCTTACGTGGCGGCGGGCGCGGACATGATCTTCGCCGAAGCAGTGACGGAACTGGCGCAATACACGCGGTTCCGCGAAGCTGTGGGCGTGCCTATTCTAGCCAACATCACCGAGTTCGGGCAGACGCCGCTGTGGTCGCGGGAGGAGCTGGCCGCGGCGGGCGTGGACATCGTTCTTTACTGCTGCGCGGCCTATCGGGCCATGAATGCTGCGGCGCTGAAGGTGTACGAGACCATTCGCGCCGAGGGCACGCAGAAGAGCGTAGTGGGGATGATGCAGTCGCGCGCGGACTTGTACAAGTATCTGGACTACTACGCGTACGAGCGCAAGCTGGACGAGCTGTTTGCGAAAAAACGAGACTAGCTCACCGCCGAGGCGCCATTCCCCGCTTCGTCCTGGCCTGCTTACTTGCCACCGGCGCGCCGCATCGTTTAGGTTGAAGCTCGCTGGAGCCTGTTCATGAGCCAAGTCGATGCTTCCCCTGGATTCAAGCCCAAGAAATCTGTTGCCCTTTCTGGCACGCCCGCCGGCAACACCGAACTGTGCACCGTGGGGCACACCGGAAATGACCTGCACTATCGCGGCTACGACATCCACGACCTGGCCGCGCACTGCGAGTACGAAGAGGTGGCTTACCTGCTGCTCCACGGCAAGCTGCCCAACACCGTGGAACTGACCGCGTACAAGACACAACTCGTGCATTTGCGCAGTATTCCCGCGGCGGTGAAGCAGGCGCTGGAGCTTCTGCCACCTTCCACGCACCCCATGGATGTGCTGCGTACGGCCGTGTCGGTGCTGGGCTGCATCTGTCCCGAGGCCGCAGACCACAATGAGGAAGCCGCATGCCAGATCGCCGATTCGCTGCTGGCGTCTCTCGGGTCCAATTTGCTTTACTGGCACCATTTTGCGCGCAACGGCCGGCGCATCGAAGTGGAGGAAGGCGGCGACTCGATTGCTGCTCATTTGCTGTACCAGCTGCTCGGGCACGAACCCTCACCGGAGTGGGTTGCAGCGATGCAGGCTTCGCTGATCCTCTACGCCGAGCATGAATTCAACGCTTCGACATTTACCGCGCGCGTGATTGCCGGCACCGGCTCCGATATGTATTCGTGCGAGAGCGGCGCCATTGGCGCGCTGAAGGGTCCCAAACACGGCGGGGCCAACGAGGCGGCGCTGGAAATCCAGTCGCGCTACAGCTCACCCGACGAGGCCGAGCAGGACATCCGCCGTCGGGTGGCGGAACGCGAAGTGATCATCGGCTTCGGCCATCCCGTGTATACCATCAGCGATCCGCGCAACGAGATCATCAAGGAGATCGCGAGGGGGCTCGCCCGATCCTCCGGCGCCGAGAATCTTTTCGCTATCGCCGAGCGCATCGAGAGCGTGATGCATGAGACCAAGCGCATGTTTCCCAACCTGGACTGGTTCAGCGCCGTGACCTATCACGCGATGGGCGTGCCCACGGATCTGTTCACGCCGCTGTTTGTCATCGCGCGCACGGCGGGCTGGTGCGCGCACGTAATGGAGCAGCGCCGTGACGGCAAGATTATCCGGCCTTCAGCGACCTACATTGGGCCGGAGCCGCGGGAGTTTGTGGCGATTGAAGAGAGAGCATGAAAGGCGGCTTGTAGCTTGTAGCCAGTTGCTTGTAGCTCATTGCTCGTGATTCTTTTGGATATTGAACTTGATTTCTTTAGCTACGGGCTACAGGCTACGAGCTACAAGCTGTACGCTGCTCAAAGGAGCCTTGCTTGTCCTCGCCCATCAGCAACGATCGCCCCGCGCCGGACAAAATCATCGCCGACATCGCCGACTACGCGCTGAACTACGAGATCGCGAGCGACCTTGCATGGTCCACGGCGCGTGCATGCCTGATTGACACGCTGGGCTGCGGGCTTGAAGCGCTTGAATATCCCGCCTGCACCAAGCTGCTGGGACCCATCGTGCCCGGAACCGCGGTGCCGAATGGGGCGCGTGTGCCGGGCACGAATTATCAGCTCGATCCGGTGCAGGCTGCGTTCAATATCGGAGCGATGATCCGCTGGCTCGATTTCAACGATACGTGGCTGGCGGCGGAGTGGGGGCATCCTTCGGACAACCTGGGCGGGATTCTGGCTACGGCCGACTGGCTCTCGCGCACGAACGCGGCCCAAGGCAAACCGCCGCTGACCATGCGCCAGGTGCTCGCCGGGATGATCAAGGCGCACGAGATCCAGGGATGCATCGCTCTCGAAAACTCATTCAACAAGGTTGGACTGGATCACGTGGTGCTGGTAAAGGTGGCGTCAACTGCGGTGGTGTCGTGGCTGCTCGGCCTCACCCGCGAACAGACCATCAACGCGCTCTCGCTGGCGTGGGTGGATGGACAGAGCCTGCGGACTTATCGGCACGCGCCCAATACCGGCTCGCGCAAAAGCTGGGCCGCGGGCGACGCCACCAGCCGCGCGGTGCGCCTGGCGCTGATGGCTCGCGCCGGCGAGATGGGTTACCCGTCGGCGCTGACCGCAAAGACGTGGGGCTTTTACGACGTGAGTTTCCGCGGGCAGGAGTTCCGGTTCCAGCGGCCCTACGGATCCTACGTAATGGAAAACGTGCTGTTCAAGATCAGCTACCCGGCCGAGTTCCACGCGCAGACCGCGGTGGAGGCGGCGATGAAGCTGCACGGCGAGCTGGCGAAGCGCGGGTTGAATGCGTCTGCCATCGAGCGTATTACGGTGCGGACGCACGAGGCTTGCCTGCGCATCATCGACAAGAGAGGGCCGCTGGCCAATCCCGCCGACCGCGACCACTGCGTGCAGTACATGATTGCGGTGCCGCTCATCTTTGGCCGGCTCACGGCTGCTGATTACGAGGACGATGTGGCCACTGATCCCGTGTGGGGCAAGCGCATCGACGAGGTGCGCGCGCGTATCGCGTGCGTGGAGGAGCCGCGGTTCACGCGCGACTATCACGATCCGGAGAAGCGTTCGATTGCCAATTCGCTGCGCATGGAGTTGAACGATGGCACGGTGCTTGAGGAAACGGTGGAGTACCCGCTTGGGCATCGGCAGCGGCGCCAGGAAGGGATGCCACTGCTGATTGAGAAGTTCAAGACTAATCTGAAGCGGCGATTTGCCGAGGACCGGCAGCAGCACATTCTGGACATTTCGCTCGATCCGGCACGGCTGGACGCCATGCCGGTGAACGAGTATGTAGATTTGTACGTGGAGTGATTGCGCTTAGTTGCGGCTGCGCAGCTTGGTCAGCAGGCGAAGGATCTCGAGGTACAGCCACACCAGCGTGACCATGATGCCGAAGGCGCCGTACCACTCCATGTACTTGGGCGCGCCGTAGTTGACGCCGCGCTCGATGAAGTCGAAGTCGAGCACCAGGTTGAGGGCGGCGATGGCCGCCACGAACAGGCTGAAGCCGATGCCGATGACGCCGTTGCCGTTGGTCGAGGGCAGCAGCGGGATGTGGAAGAAGCCGAGCAGCATTTGCGCCAGGTAGAACAGCATGATGCCGCCGGTGGCCGCGAAGATCCCCAACGCGAACTTGCGCGTCACCTTGATGATGCGCGCGGTGTAAGCCAACAGCAGGGCAAAAAGCACGCCGAAGGTGATCCCCACTGCCTCCAGGGCGATGCCGGGATAGCGCGCGTTGATGACGGCGGAGATGCCGCCCAATGCCAGGCCTTCCAGCAACGCGTAGAGCGGCGCGGTCACGGGCGACCATTCTTTCTTGAACACCGTTACTATGGCGCAGATGAAGCCGCCGATCAGGCCGATGGTCATCAAACCGCCCGCCGCCGCCGGATCGCCCGTGGCCATGAATCGGTACCAGGTCCACGCTGCCGACGCGAACGCGCACACCAGCAGGATGCCGGTTTTGTGCACGGTTCCGTTCAGCGTCATGCGCGCCGCGGCATCAATGGCGCCGCCGTAGCCGCCGCCGGCTACATTGCGGAATGTGTTCTCGCCAAGAGCAGGATTCGAGGTCTTCATCAAGGGCATGATCACTTCTCCAATGTGCAGAACACTGCGGGCTTGTGCAGTTTTAGACCCGCTGGTTCCATTTTAGTCTCGGGCCGCCGCGCGCATGAATGCCCGACCTATGCCGGCTGCGCGACCAGCCTGTTCATTTGATGTTCCTGGTCCTCGATGGATGCAACCAGCCTGAACTGAGTGCGGCACCGGTCAAGGTTATGGCCTTCGCGGTGCACCTTGAAGTAGGTGTCGCCGTTCAGGTAATCGGCCAGGAAGCGGGTGCCGATCTCGAACGTGATCAGCTTGCCGGAAAACGCCAACAGCTCGCGTTCCCGCGCGGTAAGGAATGCTGCCGCCGAGCTCAGGTAGCCCTCGACGAGCGCCTGGTAATAGTCCATGCGCAGAAACACTTTTCCGAGATCCTGCTCGTCTTCTGCGGCGGGGCTGGTCGCGGTTCGCACCATGTCGCCGAAGTCGTAGAGCGCCAGGCCCGGCATCACGGTGTCCAGGTCAATGACACAAAGCGCCTCGCCGGTTTGTTCATCGAGCAGCACGTTGTTGATTTTGGTGTCGTTGTGGGTGACGCGCTCCGGCAGGCCGGCATCCAGCAGCGCGCGGGTCATGGAATTGCGCGCCAGGGCAAAGTCGATCTCCGCTTTGGCGGTGCTTGCGCGACGCGCAGGGTCAGCGGCAATTGCCCGCTCCAGCGCGGCGAAACGCTTGGGCGTGTGATGGAAATCCGGAATGGTGTCGTGCAGGCGCGGACCGGGCAGAGATGTTAAGTGGTGCTGGAAGGCCCCGAAGGCCTGCGCCACCCGGTAACATTGCTCCGCCGACTCGACTTTGTCGACTGATCGCGAGCCTTCAATGAATCCGAACATGCGCCAGCACGCACCCTGCTCATCCTGGAGCCAGGATTGGCAGTCGCGCGCCGGAACCAGCCGCAGCGCACGCCGCGCGCTGTCCGCTTCGTTTGCAATGCCAGCTTCAATGTGCGCGGTCACGCGCTCGATGTTCTCCATCAGCTCCGGCACGAGGGGAAACACGCCGGTGTTGATGCGCTGCAGCAGGTAGTGCTGTCGCACGCCGCCGGTGTCAAAGCCCACGCGGTAGGAGTCGTGAATGTGTCCGTTGCCCCAGGGAATCGCATCCACGAACATGCCGCTCACCGCGAACTGCTCTGCCGCCGCGCTGACCGCGCTGCCCGGTTTCATCCCCATAGCGCGCCCGGATAGGTCCCCGCGTCGATGAGCCGGCGAGTGCTTTCGATCACGCGCGGCCGGTCCTCGCGGTAGGTGACGCCAAACCACGGATCGCGCGAGTGCAACACTTTGACCCGCGCTTCGCCTGTGGCTATCAGTTCATTCACTGCCACGGGGACGTAGCACTCCGCCTTCAGGTCGGTCGCGTTGCGTTCCAGGAAGCGGCGAAACAGGTGGCGAAGCTGGGCGAAGATGCGCGGCGTGAAGCCCCAGTAATTCATCGATACCGGCTCCTCGCCGCTGAGTCTGCGCACGGTTCCGTCCGGCGCGGTATTCCGGGCGCCGTCGCCGTCGCGCACGATGCTGGTCAACTCCTCCACGCCTTCGAGAAATCCCTGCGCATTTACGCGGCACACGCCGCGCGCCACGGAGCCGTAGTCGGACAGCGTGTTGCGCAGAATGAAACCCACCATGGCGTAATCCTGGCTGCCGGACTGGAGATGTTCCGCAAGCACGCGAAAGCTTTCCGCGCCGTAGAAATCGTCGGCGTTGATTACCGCGAAAGGTTCATGGATGACATCGGCCGCCGCGAGCACAGCCTGTGTGGTGCCCCAGGGCTTGGTGCGTCCCTCGGGGACGGAGAACCCCGCTGGAATCTTGTCCAGCTCCTGGAAGACGTACTCCACAGGAATACGCCGCTCGAAGCGCGCGCCAACCGTTTCCCGGAACGGCAGCTCGATGTCCTTGCGGATGACGAACACCAGCTTGGCGAAGCCTGCGCGCATGGCATCGTAAATCGAGTAATCGATGATCGTCTCTCCGTTGGGGCCGACGGGATCAATCTGCTTCAGGCCTCCATAGCGGCTGCCCATCCCCGCCGCCATCACCAGCAATGTGGGTTGCATCGCACCTTCCTGTTTCCATCTAGTGTAAGGAATTTCCTGCGGCCCTCGCCGGCGTCATCTCCAGCGTAAGCACCTCGAACGGGGCCAGCGCGAAGACGTGCTCCTGGCGCGCGTCCAATTCGATCGCCAGCTTCCCGGCATCGCTCTTCCATGGGCTCCGGGCACGGTAGCGCTGTGCCGCACCCTCCGGCAATTCGAACACGTCGGCCAGCTTCAGCCGCGTCGTTTGGGGCTTGTCGCTGGGGTTTCGCAGCGTCAGAATGCCCTTCTGCGGGGTCCACGCCGCCCATCCGTATACCTCCAGCCAACGGGGATCGCCGCCCACCCAGTGCGTATCCTTCAGCACTTCTTCGTTCGCCCGCGACCACTTCGCCGCCTCGGCCAGGTCGTCCCAGTTCTGCCCGCTCAAGAGCGACGGTGTGATGTACATCTCCTGCAACTGCGTGCCGGTGCCGAAGTACGACCGCACCTCGTTGCGAAAATCGTTGTCCGGGTCCTGGCTCAGCTCTTTGTGCTGCTGGGCGAAAATCATGCCGTGCAGCATGAGGGAGTTTAGAGGATAGAGTGGCCCGTTCTGCACAATGTGCTCGTAGGTCGCAGCGTCACGATAGGTGATCCATTGCTCGCGGTACGGGCCCACGCCCGCGGTCGAGTCGTCGTCGCCGCCGCGCCAGATCGAATCCGCGTACATGGTCCAGAAGGGCGAAGGCCAGGTGCCCGTGGTCAGGTTGATGAAGATATCGGGTTTAGCGGCGCGCAGATCGCCGATGAGGGCGATGGCCGCGGCGAAATCCGAATCGAAGCGGCTGCCCGGCACCACCGAATCCACGTTGCCGGTGCCATCGAACTTGAACTGATTCACGCCGTACTCGCGGATCATGTTCAGGGCCACATCGCGGAACGCGGCGTAATATTTCGGCCCCGAGAGCGCGTACCCGCCGCGCACGATCTCGTATCCCGCGGCACGGCCGAATGCGATTCGCTCGTCTTTGGCGCGCCCGTAGCCGCCCCACGGCGACATCCACACACCCGGCTCGGCGCCGAACTTCTCCGCTTCAGTCTTGATCGGCGTAAATCCATCCGGGAATCCGCTGTTGAACTTCCATAGAGAATGATGGTCGTCCCACCCGTCGTCGAAGAGGAACGAGTCGAGCTTGACTCCGCGCTTTTCCACGAGCTCGTGGCCAAAGGCGTCGATACGATCCAGCGCGCCGGCAACATCGTAGTCGTTGCCGAATCCTAGGTCGTACCACGAGTTGTAGTGCAGGAAAGTACGGTAAGGATGCGCCCGCTCGCGTTCGAGATAGGCAAGGAAATCCCGCCGCATCTGACCCGCGCGCGCCACGCCGATGACCGCGGAATAGGTGACGGATTGGCCGGCGCGCAGGGGTAGTTCGCGATCGATCCATGCCTTGGCCCGTCCCGCCGTCACCTTGCTGCGCGACATGGGATGCTCGAAGCCGAGGAACCAATTGCCGGCGACGATGGGCGAGCCTGGGACTGAGCCCACGACGCGCGCATTGGTCAAATCTGCATCGATCAGCTGCACGCGCTCGATCGGGACATCGCGATCTTTTGCGGTGATGGTAAGAATCTCGCGCACGTAGCTGGAGCCATCGCGCAGGACCACCTGCCAGTCGATATATGCTCCCCCGTCCGCGGTTTCTCCGCCGATATCCAGCACCACCCCCGGAATCCGCTCTGCCAGCCGCGAGGCATTCGGCTTCGCATCCAGAAGCCCGATCGGCTTCCTGTCTATCGCAACCTGAAGGCCGCTCGGCCTGACGATCGTCCCATCCTTCAGCAGAATCGCAAAAGGCTCCGCAAGCGTCATCGCGGTTCCATGCAGGCGGTCGGTGATCTTGAGCGCGCCAATTCCGTTCCCCGCCAGCGAAGCCCTGGCCGCGATGGATGCGTTGCGCAGTTCGAGCCAGCCGCTCCCGCTGGCATAACTGGCGCGGCCCGCATTTTTCTGCTGTGCGCACACAGACCCCGCAAACACCAACGGCAAGGCAATCGCCAGCCTCGCCGCGCGTGCGTCGAGCTTCATGATTCCTCTACGAAATGCCATGATCCGATTCGCCAATCTGTGAACTGGTCCATCGTAAACCATCGCTGGTTGCCAAGCGCCGCCCCGCATGCAACAAAATCGTCCCGCCTGCGGGCGGAACTGAGACAAATAAGGTAACCTTCATCTCGCTGGAACATCAGTGATGAGTAGCATCACGAATGCGTGGGTGTGGTTTGAACTTCGATATGACGTCTGCTGGACGTAGAACCGAAAAATGAACAACCTTAACCTGAATCTCTATCGCTGGCTGGAACAGGATGGGGGCGCATTTGGCGCGCCCGGGATGCAACCGCGCTGGACTTCGAGCGTAAAGGACGCGGTGGGTACGGCTTATTCGGCGTCGAGCCGGCTTTGGTTCACCACCTCGCACGGGATTGTGAACGAGCTCTATCACCCCACCATCGACCATCCGCAGGTGCGCGACATGGAGTTCCTCATCACCGATGGGGAGACCTTCATGCACGAGGAGAAGCGCGACCTGGAATCGACCTTCGAGAGCCTGGACGCGGAGACGCTGGGAGTGCGCTACATCAACCAGGACCGCGGCGGGCGTTACACGCTGACCAAGGAGATCATCTGCGATCCGCATCACTCGGTGCTGCTGGTGCATGGGCGGCTGGAGGCGGATGACGAGCTGCTGAAGAAGCTGAAGGTGTACGTGCTGCTGGCGCCCCACCTGGACTGCGGCGGCGCCGGGAACAACGGACGCGCGGTTGACGTGGCCGGATACAAGATGTTGGCGGCGTGGCGCAATGAGTGGTCGCTGGCCGTGGGCGCCTCATGCGGGTTTTCGCGCGTGAGCTGTGGCTACGTGGGAGCGAGCGACGGCTGGCGGGACCTGAAGGACAACTTCAAGATGGACTGGGAGTTCGGGTCGGCGCTCGACGGCAACATTGCGCTGATGGGCGAGTTGAACCTGGGATGCGGGCGCAATGACGGCGGAGAGGGTGCGCGGCAGTTCACGGTGGCGATCGGCATTGGCGACACGCTGCATACCGCGATGCAGAAGACCGTAAGTTCGTTGGCATATCCGTATGCGCAGCACCGGCAACGGTTCATCGAGCAGTGGCACCGCGTGGCCAACCCGGAGTGGCTGGCGGAGAAAGCCCAGGACGGCGGGGTGCTGATGCGGGCGAGCCATAATATCCTGCTGGCGCACGAAGACAAGACCTACTCGGGTGCATTTGTGGCGTCGGCTTCCATTCCGTGGGGCAACGCCAAAGGCGACGACGACCTGGGCGGATACCACCTGGTGTGGACCCGCGACATGGTGCAGACGGCAACAGCGCTGCTGGCCTGCGGACGAGCGGAGACGGCGCGGCGCGCACTGGTGTACCTGGCCTGCACGCAGCAGCCCGACGGCGGATTTGCGCAGAACTTCTGGGTGGACGGCGAGCCCTACTGGAGCGGGGTGCAACTGGACGAGGTGGCGTTCCCGCTGGTTCTGGCATGGCGCTTGTGGAAGGCCGACGGGCTGGGCGAGATGGACATTTTTCCTTTTGTGGAGCGGGCGGCCGGGTTCCTGGCGCACAAGGCGCCTATCACGCACCAGGAGCGGTGGGAAGAGAACGCGGGCTACTCGCCATCGACGCTGGCGCAGGGGATCTCAGCCCTGATTTGCGCGGCGGAGATCGTTAGGGCGCGCGGATCGGATGAACTGGCAGTGTTCTTGGAGGAGTTTGCCGATTGGATTGAAGGTCACCTGGAAGACTGGACGGTGACCAACGACGGCGTACTGCTGCCAGAGGTCAAGCGGCACTACATGCGCATCCGGCCTCCGGAGAAGGGCGAGGCGTATTGGTGCGAGAGCTGCGGGACGGAGACGATCCATATCAACAACCGGCCGCCGGGGACGCGGGATACATTTGAGGCGCGGGAAATCATCGACGGCGGGTTCCTGGAGCTGGTGCGGCTTGGTGTTCGGCGCGCGGACGATCCGCTGATGGTGGATTCGCTGAAGGTTGTGGATGCGGTGCTGAAGCGCGATCTGCCGCAGGGGGCGGGATGGCTGCGCTACAACTGGGACGGATACGGGGACACGCCGGACGGCGGGCCGTTCAAAGGATGGGGCCAGGGCCATGTTTGGCCGTTGCTGACTGGCGAGCGGGCGCACTACGAGCTGGCCGCGGGACACGACATTGCGCCGCTGATTGCCACCTACGAGCGGTTTGCCACCGGCGGGCACATGCTGCCGGAGCAAGTGTGGGATGCGCCGGACCTGCCCCAGCGCAGCCTGCGCCAGGGCGGCCCTGCGGGCTCCGCGTCGCCGCTGGTGTGGGCGCATGCCGAGTACCTTAAGCTGCTGCGTTCGGCGAAGGATGGCAAGGTGTTTGATCGCGTGGATCCGGTGTACGAACGCTATTGCACACCGGAGGGGCGCACGAAAGTGCGGCGCGGGCTTGAGATTTACAGCTTGCGGCGGCCCGTACAAAGAGTGCAACCAGGGGATACGCTGCGCATCCTAGACGAGGAGCGATTTGAAGTGGTGTGGAGCGACGATGGCTGGAAGACGACGCGAACCCTGTCCAGCCGCGGGTTGGGCAGTTCCGGCTGGTCGGCGGACATTCACTCAATAGCGCCGGCGGGAGAGATATTATTTACCTTGCATTGGCTGGATAACCGCCCGCCGGGCTCGGGCCGCTGGCTTGGATACAATGTGACGGTGGAGATCGTATCCAGATAAATGGATTTACTCAAGGGAACTTGAGGCGAACAACGGAAAGGATTGCGCATGACGACGACCCCTGCCAGTCTCTCGATTGACGAGCTTTCCATTGACACCTTGCGGCTGCTGGCGGTGGACGAAGTGGAAAAAGCCAACAGCGGCCATCCGGGCGCGCCGCTGGGTTGCGCGCCGATGGCCTACCTGCTGTTTCACAGGCTGATGAAACACAATCCGGCGCACTCCAGGTGGGCAGACCGCGACCGCTTTGTGCTGTCGAATGGGCACGCATCGGCGCTGCTGTACGCGACCCTCCATCTTTGCGGCTACAACATGACGATGGACGATCTGAAATCGTTCCGGCAGTGGCACTCGAAAACGCCGGGACACCCGGAGAGCGGCGAGGCTGACGGCGTTGAAGTGACAACCGGGCCGCTGGGCCAGGGATTCGCAATGGCCGTGGGATTGGCAATCGCAGAAAAGCACCTGGCCGCGGTGTACAACCAGACTGGACACGAGATTGTGGATCACCACACCTATGTGCTGTGCGGCGACGGCGACCTGATGGAGGGCGTGTCGCACGAGGCGGCGTCGCTGGCAGGGACGCTCTCGCTGGGCAAACTGATCGTGCTTTACGACGACAACCTGATTTCGCTGGATGGGCCGACGGAGTGGAGTTTCACGGAAGATGTGCTCAAGCGTTTCGATGCGTATCACTGGCACACGCAGCGGGTGGCGGACGGCAATGATCTGAACGCGATCGAGGCGGCAATCGAGGCAGCCAAGGCCGTCACCGACAAGCCGTCGTTCATCGCGGTGCGGACGGTCATCGGATACGGCAGCCCCAAGGCCGGAACCAACAAGGTGCACGGCGAGGCGTTGGGGCCGGCGGATACCGCGGCCACCAAGCGCTTCTTCGGATTTCCGGAAGACCAGAGTTTTTTGGAGCCCGACGACGCCGTGAAGAACTGGCGCCAGGCGATCAATCGCGGCGCGGCAGCGGAAGCGGAGTGGAACCAGCGCTTCGATGCGTACGCGAAGGAATATCCGGAGTTGGCCGAGCAGTTCCAGCGGGCCGATGCGAACAAGCGCCAGGCTGGCTGGGAGAAGGCGCTGCCGTCGTTCGGCACGGAGAAGAAGATCGCCACGCGCAATGCCGGCAACACGGTGATGAATGCCATTGCCGACGCGGTGCCGGAGTTGTTCGGAGGCGCGGCCGACCTGACCGCTTCCACCAAGACGATCTTCAAGGACAGCGCGCACTTTGCCGCCGACCCCGCGGGGCGCAACGTGTTCTTTGGCGTGCGCGAGTTTGCCATGTGCGCGGCGGTGAACGGCATGGCGGCGCACGGAGGGCTGGCGCCGTTCGGATCCACCTTTTTCTGCTTCTCCGACTATGCCAAGCCGGCCATCCGCCTGGCGGCGCTGATGCGGGCGCATTCCATTTTCGTGTTCACGCACGACTCGATCGGACTTGGCGAAGACGGGCCGACGCATCAGCCCATCGAGCAGTTGACGATGCTGCGCGCAGTGCCGGATTTGACCGACTACCGCCCCGCCGACGCCAATGAGACGGCGGCGTGCTGGCGCCTGGCGCTGACCCGCGACGGCGCGTGTTTCTTCGCCTTGTCACGGCAGGATCTTCCGGTCATCGACGCGACGAAGGTGGACGTCTGGGGCGGTGTGAGCAAGGGCGCATACGTGCTTGAAGACGCGGAGAAGCCGCAGGTGGTTCTCATCGGTACCGGTTCCGAGGTGTGGACTTGCGTGGAGGCTGGCAAGCTGCTCGAAACCGAAGGCATCCGGGCGCGCGTGGTGAGCATGCCGAGCTGGGAGATCTTTGGCGAGCAGACGGACGAATACCGCGCCGGGGTGCTGCCTTCCGGAGTGCCGAAGCTGGCGGTGGAAGCGGGATCGCCACTGGGCTGGTGGAAATACGTGGGCGCGGACGGCGATATCATCGGACTGGACCGCTTTGGCGCGTCGGCGCCGGGACCGACGGTGTTGGAGAAGCTGGGATTCAGCGCCGCCAACGTGGCCCAGAGAGCGAAGAAGCTGGTAAAGAAACAGTGAATGAGTGAAGAAGTGAAGGAGTGAAGAACAAAGCATCCAGGACTGAACCACGCTTCACTGCTTCACTTACTCACTCGTTCACTTCTTCACTTATTCACTTGTTCACTTGTTCACTCGGAAAGGTACTTGTGAAGCTCCTCATCAGCGCCGACCACGCGGGATTTGCCCTGAAGGAGGAGGTGCGCGCGTACCTCACCAAGCAGGGGCACGAGATCGTGGACCTGGGCGCGTACACCGGGAACAACCCCGACGATTATCCCGATTATGCGGAGAAGTTGGGTGAAGCGATCAACGCGGGCGAGGCCAAACGCGGCATTCTCATCTGCGGTTCCGGCGTCGGCGTGTGCGTGGCGGCAAACAAAATCCCCGGCATCCGCGCGGGCATGTGCCACGACACCTACTCGGCGCACCAGGGCGTGGAGCACGACGACATGAACGTGATCGTGCTGGGCGCGCGCATCATTGGTTCGGCGCTGGCGTACGAAGTGGTGCATGCATTCATTCGGGCTGAGTTCATAGTTACGGAACCGCGATTCAGGCGGCGATTCGACAAGGTGATGGCGATTGAAGCGAAGTACCGGTGCGGAGACGGGAGCGCCGGCAAAGCGTAATCCCGGGCTGCGCCACGGCGGTTGGAGGGTTCCCGCCAAGCTCGAGCAACAGCGAAGTACAACCGCCCGCGGCCGGTCGCGCGCGGCCCAGAGGCGCCGATGTTCCCCTTCGACGTGATCCTGTTCGATGTTGGAGGAGTGCTGCTGACCAACGGCTGGGACCGTTGTGAGCGCTCCGTGGTGCTCGGCCGGTTTCTCCTGGACCAGGCGGAGTTCGAGGCGCGGCACTTGAAGGCGAACGATGCCTGGGAGCGCGATGTGATTTCCACGCGGGAGTACCTGGACGCGACCGTTTTTTTTGAGCCGCGCGGCTTTACGCGCGAGAACTTTCTGGAGGCAATTCTCTCCGAGTCCATGCTCTTGCCGGATGGAGCTCTCGGCATCCTTCAGGAACTGGCCGCATCTGGCAAATGCATGCTGGGCACGCTGAACAACGAAGCGCGGGAGCCCAATGAGTACCGGCTGGGGCGCTTTGAAATCCGCAAGTACGTCCAGGTTGCCTTCAGTTCCTGTTACGTGGGTTTGCGCAAGCCGGAGCCGGCGATGTACCTGCGGGCGCTGGACATTCTGGGCCGGCCGGGTGAGCGGGTGCTGCTCATCGATGACCGGCAGGAAAACGTCGCCGGCGCAGAGGCAGCCGGTATGCGGGCCCTCCGTTTTGACGGCGCCGGCAAACTGCGGCGCGATCTTGAATTCCTGCATGTTTGTTGAGACGCGAAGGGAGATGAGAGATGCAACTTGGATTGATCGGCCTGGGCAAGATGGGCGGCAACATGGCGGAGCGGCTTCGCTTGGGCGGCCACCAGGTGATCGGATTCGACTTCAACGCCGAAGCGGTTCAGAGGCTGACGGCATCAGGCAATGTCGGCGTCTCCTCGCTCAAGGAAATGGCGGCAAAGTTCAGCGCGCGAAAAGCCATCTGGATCATGGTGCCGCAGGGTAAGCCGGTGGATCAGACCATCGCCAATCTGGAGCCGTTGCTGAACCCGGGCGACATTCTCATCGACGGCGGCAATTCCAACTACAAGGACTCGCAGCGCCACTATAGTGAAGTGACGGCCAAGGGCTTCCAGTTTGTAGACGTGGGCACCAGCGGCGGCGTCTGGGGCTTGAAAGAGGGCTACAGCATGATGATTGGCGGCGACCAGGAGGCGGTCGAGTATCTGCGGCCGATCTTCGAGACCCTGGCGCCGGGCAAGGATCAGGGCTGGGGCCACGTGGGGCCGGCCGGCGCGGGCCACTTCGTCAAGATGGTGCACAACGGCATCGAGTACGGCCTGATGCAGGCCTACGCCGAGGGCTTCACCGTGATGGAGAAGAAGGAAGAGATGAACCTGGACCTGGCGCAGATCTCCCAGATCTGGCGTTTCGGCAGCGTGGTGCGGAGCTGGCTGCTGGATCTGGCCGCTGACGCGCTGGCCAATAACCCCAAGCTCGACGGACTGGAACCATACGTGGCCGATTCCGGCGAAGGGCGCTGGACCGTGTTCGAGGCCATCGACCTGAACGTCTCGGCGCCGGTCATCACCGAATCGCTGATCCGCCGCATCCGCTCGCGCGAGGAGAACAACTTTACCGACCGCATGCTGGCTATCATGAGGAATGAGTTCGGCGGACATGCGGTGAAAAAAGACTAGTTCGCAGTTCGTAGTCCACAGTTCGCAGTTCGCAGTTCATCGTTTGCGGTTCTCGTTTGCGGGTTCGTTCAGGCTGGTGGGTTCGCGAGGTCAGACGTTTAGTGCGATTCCGCTGTGAACTTTGAACTAAGAACTGTGAACTGACCGGGAGGTCGCCATGGCGACGACAGTGCAGATGAAAGTTCACCCCGAGGATCTGAACCAGGTCCCCTCGGCCGACGAGCGCATTCCCAATCCGGGGATCATGGTGATCTTTGGGGCGTCAGGCGATTTGACCAAGCGCAAGCTCATGCCCTCGCTGTTCCACCTTCGCCAGCAGAGTCTTCTGCCCCAACAGTTCGCCATTGTGGGCGTGGCGCGGCGTCCGCTGGGCGACGAGTTCGCCCAGGACATGAAGGCAGGCGTGGTCGAGTTCGGCGGCATCGACGCCAATGACGCCAAGCTCAACGACTTTGTCCAGCACATCAGCTATTACCCGCTGGGCTTCGACGACACCGCCGGTTACGCGGGGCTCAAGGCCGAACTGGACCGCATCGCCAAGGAGAAGGGCATCGGCAACGACCGGCTCTTTTACCTGGCCACGGCGCCCGAGTACTTTGCGCCCATCATCCAGAACCTGGGCGCGCAGGGCATGAACGAAGCCGGGGACGGGGCGCGCATCGGCATTGTGATCGAAAAGCCATTCGGGCACGACCTGGAATCGGCGCGCGAGCTCAATCTGGAGGTGAACGCGGTCTTTCACGAGAACCAGGTGTTCCGCATCGACCACTACCTGGGCAAGGAGACGGTGCAGAACATCCTGGTATTTCGCTTCGCCAACGGCATCCTGGAGCCCATCTGGAACCGCAACTACATTGACCACGTGCAGATCACGGCGGCGGAGTCGATCGGAATTGAGGGCCGCGGGCCGTTTTACGAGAAGGCCGGCGCGCTGCGCGACGTGGTGCAGAACCACATGATGGAGCTGCTCAGCTTCATCGGCATGGAACCGCCGGCGAGCTTCGATGCCGACTCGGTGCGGCGGGAAAAAGTCAAGCTGTGGCAGGCCATCCCCAGTATCCCCTTCCTGAGCGCGGTGCGCGGCCAGTACGGCCCGGGCATCGTCGAGGGGCAAAAGGTGATTGGCTACCGCGATGAAGAGCGGGTGAATCCGGAGTCGGGCACGGAGACGTTCGCGGCGGTGCAGCTGGAAATCGAGAACTGGCGCTGGGCGGGGGTGCCGTTCTACATGCGCGCCGGCAAGCGGCTGAAAAAGCGCGCCACGGAAATCACCATCCAGTTCAAGCAGCCGCCTCTGCTCATCTTCAACCGCATGGCCGGCAGCGGGCCGTGCGCGGAGATTCAGCCCAACATCATCTCCATCCGCATCCAGCCCGACGACGGCATCGCGCTGCGCTTCGGCGCCAAGGTGCCCAACACGCCGGGCATGTCGGTCTGCCCCGTGAACATGGATTTCGACTACGCGCAGGCGTTCGGAAAATCGCTCGCCACCGGCTACGAGCGGCTGCTGCTGGACGCCATGCTCGGCGACCAGACCCTGTTCTCGCATCGCGATGGCGTGGAAATCAACTGGTCGCTCTATACGCCGATCCTGCAGGCGTGGGCGGCCAAGAACCCCGAAGTCTTCCCTAATTATTTTGCGGGAACGTGGGGACCGGACTGCTCTGACCGGCTGCTGGAGCGCGACGGAAAGGCGTGGAAGAACAAGCTGGGGAAACCGGAGTAAAGCAGGGACCAGGAAGCGAAAAACAGGGAGCAAGGGACCGAGGAGCGCCGAGAACGAAGAGCCATTAGCGCCGCCTGAATGCTAGCGACCCTCCAGCCTTGCAATGCGCACTTCGTGACTCCTGGCCAGCTCTACCAGCGTCGTAAAGCCCGTCATCAAGTCGTCCATTGTGCTGCGCATCGTCGTCATGGAGTGGGTTAGCTGTGCGACTTCTTTACTTAACTGACCCAGATCAGCGGTAATCATCTCAACGTGCCCGGTGAGCGCTTCATGCCGTTCCGTAAGACGCGTCAGCCTATCATCGATCGTCATCGCTTTCTCCCTGTGGCAGGTTTCCGCCCGGCGCACCCCTCATAGACGATTACAACAGATTTCGGGAGAGCGGATTGGTGAAGTTTCATTCCGCGCCTGCACGGTCCCACCCGCTTACGATCCCTCTCGCACAATTTTCACGAAAATCCCATCGGGCAGCTCGCCTTCGAGCAGGTGAACCACGCCGCCCTTGACTTAGCCCTCCAACACCTGTCGCGGCTGCTTCGGAGTGTTCGCCGCAGCCTGCCGGGACCGCGCCAGCTGCGGCCCACCCTGTTTTCTGATCCCTTGGCCCTTGTATTCTTGGTCCCTTGGTCCCTCGGTCCCTCGGTCCCTGTTTTTCCCCATCCCCTTGTCCATGGCCTCGTTGGCCAGGCGGTCGGCTTCCTTGTTGCCGCCGCGCAATGTGTGGGCGATCTCAAAGCCCTCCAGCTTCCGCGCCAGGCTCCGCGCCTCTTCCCAGAGCGGGCGAAGCAAGGGCGAAGCAACCTTGTATCGGCCCTTCATCTGCTGCACCATCAGCTCGGAGTCGGAGACCACGCGCAGGCGGCGGTGGCCATGCTCCATGGACCATTTGAGAACGCCCAGAAGGCCGGAATACTCGGCGAAGTTGTTGGTCTGGTTGCCCAGAAACCGGCTCAGTCGCTCCAGCACCCGGCCATCCGGCGCCATGATGACGGCGCCGAACCCCGCCGGGCCCGGATTGCCCCGCGAACCGCCGTCGCAATGAGCTGTGATCCAGCCGTCCCGCCCGTCTCCTGCTCGGCTCGGCTGATCGTCAAAAAGATTGCCCGCCATGACTTTAGTGTAGCTGCGGAGCCGGTTCGCACGTCCCGGACTCCGGCTCACAAATCGCGCTAAAAGCCGTCCATCCAATACGGCAGTACCATCCTGGAAGTATCTGGAGCGGCGACTCGAATGGCAACGAACGCGGCAACCTGCGCAGGCCCCACTCCCGCCTCCAAGCTTGCCCCGGCGATTGCGATGCCGTGGGAACGCGCCCGAGCGGTACAATCCCCCTCAGGGATGGGTGCGACCAGAGCGATCAACGGAGCCAATCGCGGCCAGAGCCGGGCGGATTTGCGCGCCCCGGAGATGGAGCTGATCCGCGAGGCGCAGGCGGGTAACCGCGCCGCGTTCGACGCCCTGGTGCGCCAGTATGAACAGCAGGTGTTGCGCCTGGCCCTGCACCTGACCGGCAGCGAGCAGGATGCCGAGGACATTTACCAGGAAGCCTTTCTGAAGGCCTATCGGTATCTGGGTAATTTCCGTTTCGAATGCTCGTTCTACACCTGGATTTATCGCATCGTGACCAACCTGTGCCTGGACCAGCTGCGGCGCAGGAAGACGCGGCGCGAAGATCAGGCCGTTATCCTGGACCACTCCGGCGACGAAATTGACGTGCTGTCATCGGTGTCGGACGATCGAGCGTTTTCCAATCCCGCGCGCGAGCTCGACCGCAAGATGCTGGGCGCGCGCATTCAGGACGCGCTGGCCAAGCTGACCCCGCGCGAACGCATGGTTTTCGAGCTGAAACACTACCAGGGTCTCCGCCTGCGCACCATCGGAGAAATGCTGAACACGACGGAAGAGACCGCCAAGAACACGCTCTTCAGAGCGACCAAGAAGTTGCGGGCGCAACTGGCGGGCCTGCGGTGAAACGCGGGATTGAAGTATTTTTTGAGGCTAAAAGGACGTTGAGATGAACTGCGAATTGGCACATCAAAGCATCGTGATGGCGGCCTACGGCGAGCTGCCGGACGATGCCGCTCACGAACTCGAAAGGCACCTGGCCGCCTGCCAGGAATGCGCGCACCAGCGCGACCAGGTTCAGGCGCTAAAGCTGCTGGCCGGGACCATCCCCGTTCAGGAACCCGACCCGAATTTGATCGCGCGCTCGCGTATCCGGCTGGAGGAAGCCCTGGACGCGCTGCCGCCCAAGCGCTGGCTGGAGCGGCTGGTGGAGAAACTGCGCAACAATGCCGCCGGTTTGCAGGCCGCGCCGGTCGCCGCCTGCCTGCTGCTGCTGGTAGGCGCGGGAGCGGGGTCGCTGGGCGGATATCACATCGCGCAGGCACGCGCGGCCAGGGTGGAACAGACCCGGGCAGCGGACGCGCCATTGCACAACGCGGTTCTGCCGGACGCGGCCTCGGGCGCGGAGATCGCCAACGTTTCCTCCATCGTGCGCCAGCCTAATTCGGAGTATGTTGAAGTGCACTATAACCAGTTGGTGCCTCAGCAGGTCCGCGGCTCGCTGGACGATCCCGAGATCCGCCAGTTGCTGATGCTGGCCATCGAGAGCGCGGGCAGCGCTGGGGTTCGGGACGACTCCGTTGGCCTGTTGGCCGCCGAGTGCCGCGCCGGCCACGGCTGCCAGGGCGCGGGCATCCGCGACGCGCTCATGGCGGCATTGCGCTATGACCGCAATGCGGGGGTTCGCCAGAAGGCGCTGGAGGGACTGCAGCCTTACGTTGCCCAGGACCTGCGTGTGCGCGACGCCGTGCTTGAAGCTCTGCTGAACGATTCGGATCCGCGGATTCGGACCGAAGCCATCAACATCCTGGAGCCGGTGGAGGCTGATACCAGCGTGCGCCAGGTATTGCGATCGGTCGCCAGCAGCGACCGCAACCCCAGGATCCGCCTCGTCTCCCGGCAGGTCCTGAACCAGGTGGGGGAGATTCAGTAGCAAAGGGTAACGGCGGCACGGAATGCAGGTGTCAAATCGAGCTGCCGCCCCGAAAAAATCCGGATACGCCTCGGAAAACCGTGGCACAATCCGTTTGGAGCCAAACCGGCCAACCCGCCGCAGAGCGAGCGCCGGCTTTAAGAAGTTCGGAGAGGAACAAAATGAAGTCCCTTTTGAGGCCATCTCTCGGAGCCGCGCTGCTGGCTGCAGCCGCTCTTCTTGCAGGTCCACCCGGTACGCCCGCGCAAGCCGGCATCACCCATATCCTGAGAGAACTGAATCCGCTGCTATCCCATGCCCAGGGATACCTCGGCGTTGGGGTTTCCGACATCGATAGCGACTCCATGCAGAAACTCCGCCTGAGGGACCGCAACGGGGTCCTGGTCACGCTCATCGATCATGACGCGCCGGCCGGCCCGGTGCTGCACATCAACGATGTGATCCTTCAGGTAAATGGGCAGAAGATCGAGGGAGCGGAACAGTGGGGCCGCATTCTCAAGGGGTTTCCCGCCGGGCGCAAGGTCGCGCTGGTGATCCTCCGCGATGGGATGCAGCAGACCTTCAACGTGCAACTGGTGGACCGCAAGACGATGGACGAGGA
This sequence comes from uncultured Acidobacteriota bacterium, assembly GCA_963766785.1. Taxonomy (GTDB): domain Bacteria; phylum Acidobacteriota; class Terriglobia; order Terriglobales; family Acidobacteriaceae; genus Telmatobacter. The sequence goes on along the minus strand of CAVYBV010000025.1, from coordinate 2,257,839 downwards.
AGTCTGGCGGAAACTCGGTAGCGACGACCTCATTCCTCCTCCGCCTGCGGGCATGGGATTCATCTCGGGTGGCGGCGACGCGCCTCCATCGTGGCACCTGCCGTTTTTCTCCTCCAGCTTGAATGTGGGCGCGCTGGTTGAGCCTTTGACCTCGCAAATGGCCGATTACCTAGGCATCGCCGCCGGCATCATGGTCAAGGAGGTCTCGCACCGGAGCGCGGCGGCGGCGGCGGGACTCAAGCCCTTCGACATCATTCTCAAGGTGAGCGGCGATCCGATTGCCACCACGGCGGACTGGGACCGCGCGCTGCGCACCAACCAGGGCAAGACCGTACCCGTAGCCATTCTGCGTGAGCGCAAGCAGCAGATCGTTATCTTGCAAGTGGATTCCAAGCGCCACTCCAAAGTGATCGGGACCGACATGTTCCCCAGCCAGGAGGGCGGCTCGACGGTGGCGGATCTGGACTGGCAGTTCGGTCCGGCGTTGGCCGGCCGGTTGCGCAGCCAGGCCGAGGAGCTTCTCCGGCAAGCTGAGTGAGTGCGCCGGAGGCGCATGGCCTGTTAGCCACGAGCTTGAGCGGGGGGATTGTCTCCATCGTCTCGCTGCGGAGTCGGGTTGGCACGGCGCAAGGCCATTTCCTTTGCGGGAACCAATAGCCGCTGACATTGCGGTATATGTCCAAAAATCCTAGCTGTTGCAGGAATGGTTCGTCGGTGTCGCCGGGATCACTTGCATGTGGCGCCGGTCACAGCCGGAGGCCTGCTGCGGAGGCGTAAAGTTCCTTTCGGACTAGAGTCTCTGGTTCGGGCTCTAAAGATCCGGAACCGAGGAATTTATGCTCAAACGCCTTTCAGTGATGGCCCTGGCCGCGGGTTTCGTGCTGGCCGCGGCCTATGCCTCTCCCAACAAGGGAAATCAGGTGATTCCGGTCGATCGCACCAATCCGACCGACGGGAAGTTGATGTACCAGAGCTACTGTGCGCCGTGCCACGGCGTGGACGGACGCGGCAACGGACCCGCCGCAATCGCCATGAAGACACAGCCGGTAGACCTGACCCAGCTTGCCCGGATGAATCACGGCAATTACCCCGAATCCCATATCGCATCGGTGCTTCAATTTGGCACTGCACTGCCGTCGCACGGTTCGGCGGCCATGCCGATCTGGGGTCATCTTTTTGATAGGATTGATCCCACCCAGTCGCAGGATACGGCGCTCAGGGTGGGCAACCTGACCCGCTATCTGGAGACCATGCAGGTCAAATGACGATGCCGGGGAGTGAAATCTGCTCCGGCGGGCCGCTTGCGGAGGAGCAGATGAACAAGCCAGGTCAATCTCAACCCACGAAACCGAAGGCGCCGAAGGCTCAAAAGGCCGCGGCGCTTTCTGCCTCGAGCGCAAGGGATGCTCCCGTTCGGCCGGTAGATTCACAGTCTCGCCAGGCCGGCGCGCGCATCAGCCGCCGCGCCGCCGATCGCCTCCGCAACGGCCACGTGTGGGTGTACGCCTCCGACATCGAGGCCATGGATCGGCCCCAAGACGGCGAACCTCCGCTGCTGGCGCCGGTGGCCGACTATCGCGGTCTGCTGCTCGGCACCGCGCTCTATAGCCCCAGCTCGCAGATCGCGCTGCGCCTGGTTGCCCGCGAGGCGATCGGCCCCGCGGAATGGCTCACCCTGCTGGAGCGGCGCCTGCGCGCCGCCATTGCCCGGCGCAGGCCCATGCTGAGCCAGGAAACCAATGCCTGCCGTCTCTGCTTCAGCGAGGCCGACGAGCTGCCCGGCCTGGTCATCGACAAGTACGGTGAGCTCGTCATCCTCCAGATCCTGGTGCGCGGCCTCGACTCCGCCGCGGTGCGGCAGACCTCTGTGCGCGTGCTGGGCGAGGAGCTCGCCCCCGAATCGATTCTGGAACGGCCCGATCCGCGCATGCGGGAACTCGAGGGGCTTTCGGCGCCCGATCTGGCGCCGCTCTGGGCCGCGAATGTCGAAGCGCCGCTTACCCGCACCGTTTTTCGGCTCAATGGACTCGGGTTCCAGTACGACGCCAACTCCGGCCAGAAGACCGGCGCATTTCTTGACCAGCGGATGAATTACGCGGTGGCGGCGGAGTGGGCCCAGCGGCTGAAGGCCACGGGCCGCGCCCTCGATGTTTGCACCTACCAGGGCGGATTCGCGTTGCACCTGGGCCGCGTTTGCGGGCGAGTGACGGGAATCGACGCCTCGCGCGCCTCACTGGAAGTGGCGGAAGCAAACCTGGCTGCGAACCGCGAATATCTGCTTGCCGAGGTGGACTGGATTGAGGCTGACGCCTTCGCCCTGCTGCGCGACTGGTCCGATGCGCATGAGCAGTTCGACGTCATCGTGCTCGACCCGCCGGCATTCGCCAAATCGAAGCGCGCGGTGGAGGGCGCGCTGCGCGGGTACAAAGAGCTGAACCTGCGCGCGCTGAAGATGCTGCGTCCGGGAGGATTGCTGGTCACCTGCTCCTGCTCGCACCATGTGAGCCTGGCCGATCTCGAGGGCGTGGTCGCTTCCGCCGCCACCGATGCCGGCCGGCGTGTGCGCCTGCTGGAACGCCGGGGCGCCGCGCTGGACCACCCCGTGGTTCTGAACATTCCGGAGACGGAATACCTGAAGTGCCTGTTGCTGGAAGTGGAGTGAAGGAGTCGAGAAAATACCGTATTGCGGGAAAGTTGCAGTGGGTCAGGCGCGGTCTGGCGAGCGGCGCAGGAAACGGAGGAGCCAGAAGCGATGGCGAGCCGGAGGCCGCTGTTCGGCTTCGCGCATGCGCGCGATGGCTTCCTTGACCTGGGCGCGCAGGCTTTCCACCTCGAAAGCGCACGAGCGCAGGTAGGCGGAGACGGTCAGGCCGGCCTCGGCCGCGCGGTTTCTCATGCGATCGTCTTCCGCCGCGGTCAGGCGCAGGGTGACGCTGGCGCACTTGCGCGGCGCGGTTGCCGATTGAGTTTGCGCGAGAATATGGGGGAGGGTCTGGGGCTCCTGGCGCGCAATTGGCGGCGCGTCGCCGGCGGGCGTGGTTGCGGCATTCTGCTCCGCCTCCGGGTCGGGCTCGCGGCGATAGCGCGCATGCGCCTTGAGCGCGTGTTCGTAGCTGAGCGTAGCTACGTCGTCTTCAAAACCATCGAGAGATTCACCCAACGGAAGACGATCGTGTCCCGGGTCTCGCGCCGGCGGAAACTTCTTCTTGGGCGAGGCATACTCCTCCAGCAGGCCCGCAAAGGAACGCGAGGCTTGAGGCGGCGCTGCTGGGGCTGCCGTTGCCATGGGGTCGAGGATACTTCCACAGTTTGGAAACTTGAGAGGATTTTTTGAATCGTGGGGCGCAATTCCCAATTTGGGAACAGCGCTTCCCCGGACTGGCTTCAGCTCATCGCGCGAAGATTCCGCCGCAGCTCGTCCGGCGCGCCAGCGGGAAGCTGCCGCTCCACTTCGCCGTGGGTCTTTTGCCACACCGGAGCGGCGCGGGCCAGCAGCTTTCGGCCTTCACGGGTGAGCTTGAGGATGCGGCTGCGGCGATCGGAGGGATCGGGCGAGATCTGGACCAGCCCGCGGCGTTCGAGCGGCTTGAGCGCGGCGGTCAGGGTGGTGCGATCCATGGCCAGCAGGTTTGCCACCGGCCCCATCGGCGGCGGTTGGGGCCGGTTGAGCGACATCAGCAGCGAGAATTGCCCGTTGGTCAGGGCAAAGGGGCGCAGCGCCTCGTCAAAGCGCCGGGCCAGGGCGCGGGCCGTGCGCTGGACGTGCAGGCACAAACAGGAGTCCCGAACGAGAAGGGTGGTTTCGTAAGGGCACAATTCGGGACTTGACACCGGTCCATATTAGTTGATATCAACGTATTTGTCAAGCTAGTGCGCTAACCAACGCAGAGAATCGGCGGGCCGGTGCGAATTCTTTAAAAAAATACGCCGGGTTGTCGATTTGGCTCGATGCCAAACGACCAATTGTTGTGGCACGCTGGGATCTCAAGCAGCGGGCCGCACAATCCCAGGTTCCCCGTGGAGGTCGAGATGCTTTTCCTTCATGATTTGAAGATTGCAGTTCGCTCACTCGCCCGTGTTCCCGCCCTATGGGGCACGGTGGCGCTCACGCTGGCGCTCGGCATTGGAGCCAACGCGGCCATCTTCAGCGTGGTGCGCGCGGTGCTTCTGCGCCCGCTCAACAACCGCGACGAGAGCCGCCTGCTTTATCTCCGCCAGAGCGCGCCCGGCATTGGGAATGAGAACGCCGGCTTCTCCATTCCCGAGATCAACGACATCGGCGCGAATCTGAAGACCATGACCAGCCTGGGCACGTTTTCCGAGATCGACTTCACCATCGTGGGCCTGGGCACGCCGAGGGAAATCCCCGGCGGCGTGGTCGACGGGAATTACTTCGACGTGATGGGCCTGCATCCGGTTCTCGGCCGGCTGCTGGGGCCCAGGGACGACGGCCCCAACGCTGCCGGCGCCATCGTGCTCACCTACGGCTTCTGGCGCAACCAGTTGCATTCCGACCCCAGCGTGATCGGAAAGATCGTGCGCCTGGATAGTTTCAGCGGTTCACGCGGCGCCACCGTGATCGGCGTGCTGGAACCAACGGTGCCCTATCCCGTCGCCACCGAGATCATCGCCAACGTGGTCACCAGCCCGCACCATCTTTCGGCCACCATGGTGCAGGGCCGCTCGCACCGCATGACGGAAGTCTTCGCGCGCCTGGCGCCGGGGGCCACGCTCACACAGGCGCGCGCGGAACTCAACACCGTCTACGCCGCCATGACGGCCGCGCATCCCGAGGTGTACAAGCCCGAGGACCACTTCCAGATCAATGCGACGCGCATGCACGACCAGATCAACTCCCGCGCCGAGACCATTCTGTGGCTGCTTCTTGCCGCATCGGGGCTGCTTTTTGTCATCGCCAGCTCGAATGTGGCCAACCTGGTGCTGGCGCGCACCGTCCGGCGCGAATCCGAACTGGCAACGCGCTCGGCGCTGGGCGCAAGCACAACCGCATTGCGCCGCTCGCTGCTGGCTGAAAGCTTGGTGCTTTGCGCCAGCGGCGCGGTGGCCGCAATCCTCCTCGCCGTGCCCATGGTTGCGGTGCTGGGCCGGTATGCGGCGCGCTTTACCGTGCGCGCGCAGGGCCTCGAGCTCGACTTCAGCCTGGTCTGGTTCGGGGTGGCGCTGGCGCTCTTTGCCGCCGTTTTTCTCGCTTTTATCCCGCGGCTGCCCTCGCCCATCGCCACGCAGGGCGGGCTCAACGGCCGCGGCGCCCGCATTGCCGGCTCAGGCACGCGCCGCCTGCGCGCGTTTGCCGTCGCCCAGATCACCGCGTCCTTCCTGCTGCTCACCGGCGCCTGCGTGCTGATGAAGACGCTGTTCACCCTGGAGCAGATGCGCCCGCCGTTCGACTCCGCGCGCGTGCTCGCCATCAACTTGCCGGTTATGTCCTACGGCAAGACGCCGGAGCAGATCAACGAGTTCTACCGCGAAGTGAAGCGCCGCGTTTCCGCGCTGCCCGGAGTGGCGCAGGTCTCGGAGGGTTTCAGCGTCCCCTGGCGCGACGACCGCGAGCAGAGCATCAGCTTCAGCTTCGCCGCCGAGGGCGCGCACCGGCCTGACGGGGAGGATTTCCGGGCGCGCTTCCGCTCCGTTGGGCCGGGTTTCTTTAGCACCATGGGGATGCCAATCCTGGATGGCCGCGACTTCAACGACGGCGACAAGGATGGCAGCGAGCGCGTGGTCATCATCAGCCAGAGCCTGGCCCATCTTCTCTATCCCGGCCAGGACGCGGTGAACCGAAAGATGTGGTGGACCGACCCCGTGATCAAGTTCATCGGCATCAGTCCCGAGCCGCGCCGCATCGTCGCCGTTGTCCCCGACATCGACGACGAGAACATCATCCCCGAGCCGGCCATGACCGTTTACCAGCCCGTCGACCAGGAATGGGTGAGCGGCCGCTTGTTCGTGCGCGCCAATCAGGACGCCTACGCGCTGGTGCCCGGCATTACCCAGGCCATTCACCGCATGTCCGGCGACCAGCCCGTGGAGAAGGCGGTCACGCTGGGCGACGTGCGTGCAGAGGTGCTCGCGCCTGACCGCTTGAATGCCATCGTCTTTGGCGGTTTCGCCGCGGTCGCGCTGCTCATTTCCGTGGTTGGCGTGGCCGGCGTGCTAGCATTTTCCGTCAGCAGCCGGACGCGCGAGTTCGGCATCCGCATCGCCCTCGGCGCGCTGCCGCGCAACATCCTGGCCAGCGTTCTGTCTGAGGGACTCATCATGGCCGGCATCGGCGTGGCTGCGGGGCTGAGCATAGGCTTCGTCCTGACCCGCGCCATCAGCCACTCCATCGCAGCCATCAATCAGCCCGGAGCCTTGGCCTTCGCCGGGGCGGCGTTGGTAATCCTGAGCGCGGCCGTCATCGCTTCCGCGGTGCCGGCCGCGCGCGCCGCACGCGTGAATCCAGCCGAGGCCTTGCGCTCGGAATAGCAGCCGTCAGCCGTTAGCTCCGACTCCCATTTTGAAGCGGAGGGCTGAGGGCCTGAACGAAGACGGCTCGATTGGACGAGTGCGGCTAGGCCACGGCCGCCGCCGGCAGTTGTTCCGGATCGGGCAGCACGCGCCCGGGCAGGCGCAGCAGCTTGGTGACTTCGGCCGCCGGCAGGGGCCTGGCAAACAGGAAGCCCTGCCCGTAGCGGCAGCCCATCTGGCGAAGCAGCCGGTACTGCTCGCGGGTCTCGATCCCTTCGGCCACCGCGTCCATGCCCAGCACCCGCGCCAGCTCCACAATGGTGCGCACGATCTGCAGCGCCTGCTCGCTCGCCGCCATGCGCCCGATGAAGGATCGATCGATCTTGAGCACGTCGAAGGGGAATGAATGCAGGTGGCTGAGCGAGCTGTAGCCGGTGCCGAAGTCGTCCATGGACAGTGAAATCCCCAGCGTGTGCAGGCTTCCCAGCACTTCCAGCGCGGTGTTGATGTTGGGGATGAGGCTGGATTCGGTCATCTCCAGACCCAGCTGCCGGCTGGATGTTCCCGATTGCTCCAGCAGCGCCTCCACGTGATCCGTCAGCCCCTCGCGCAGAAACTGCCGCGCCGACAGGTTGACGCAGACGCGCAGAGAGCTGTGCCGCGGATCCTCCTGCTTCCACAGCTGGATTTGGCGGCAGGCTTCGGCCAGACCCCAGTCGCCGATGGGAAGAATCATGCCTGATTCCTCCGCAACCGGGATGAAATCCATGGGGGGCACCAGGCCGCGATCGGGATGTTGCCAGCGGATCAGCGCTTCCAGCCCGGCAATCCTGCGCGTGGCCAGGTCCACCTCGGGCTGGTAGTACAAAACGAATTCGCGCCGCTCCAACGCCCGGCGCAGGTCGCCATTGCGCGGCCATTCGCTTTTGCGCGCCTGCGCGTCTCCCGTGCGCGCCCGCCGCACCTGTTGCCGGGTAAGCGTTTTCCGCAAACGGCGCAGCTCCACCAGGTTGCTCGCCATATCCGCCATCGATTCCAGCGTCTTCAATCCCTCCTCGGTGAGGGGTGGCCGCGGATGCACGTTGAAGATGGTCAGCGAGCCCACGATGCGCCCGCCGGCGACGTGCACCGGCGCCGCCGCGCCAAAGGTGAATTCGCGGGTTTTGCCCGGCACGCAGGTCCCTTCGAACTCCATGCATGCAGCCAGGTCGGGGATTTCCACCACCTTGCCGCGCTTGAACATGATGTCGAACAGGGAACAGCGCCGCGGCCGCTCGCGGATCGCGTCGCCCCAGTGCGACTTCACCCAGTACCGGGTCTCATCGGCAAACCCGATCACCGCCGTATCCGCCCCGAAATGCTCCGCCGCCAGGCGCGTGATGGCGTCATAGGCCGGCTCCGGCTCCGTGTCCAGAATTCCCGCAGCGTTCAGTGCCGACAGCCGGACCGACTCCTCGCTAAAAGCCTGCTCGCTCGCCCGCATCGCCGCGTTGACTATCGCCACGGAACCTCTCTTCCGCCCGCCGGCCTCCCGCGGCCTCATAACAGACGCCAATGTTTTCGGATTCTCTCCTGCACTCTCGTTATCGGTTCCGCAAATCGATGTATGAGGTTACGCCGGAACAACGCCGCCTGGTGACGTGAGCGTTCAGATTTCTCTGAGCCGATCTCCCTCCTTTGTCTCGTTTCGCACCACTCCCAGGCACTCTGGAGCCGATCAGGCAATGGCGTTCGCAATCGTGTCAGGGCGCGACCGGGAACCCTCTGGGTGCAGATGGGGCGCGTGCCGAATGGTCCCGAAAAAACGGCGGGCTTCAGCACCTGATGGGTGTACCCTTGCCCACACATTCTTCTACTCTGCTTTAGAACCCTGTGCGCAGGGTTCAGGCTCACGCTTACGCCGCCGTCTCTGTCTGGCGCCACGCTTGTCGGTCGCTTCTTCGCGCCCGTGCGCCAGGAATTTCCTTGAAGCCGTCGTTGATTTCTGGTAGCCTGCCATCATTTAAGGGTTACTTTCCCCATCACCTGTCGCCTCCATGAAAATTCCTGCTGTGCGCGAACGTGTCCGTATAAAAGGCCGTAAGGGCGTCTTTCTCGTTGTCGGAGTCGATCGCGAGCGCCAGGTCGTCGATCTTATTTCGACCACCACCGGTGGTCACGTGGAAGAAGATATTCCCTTCGCTTCCATTGAGCGGATGGACGATGCGCCTGCATCCCGCCGCGATTCCGGCAAGGACAAGCCATGAGCCGCCACCGCGCCAAATCCCTGCCTGCGCTCGGTTAGCGTTCCGCGCTGCGCGCCCTGTTCACCGGCCCCGTCTCGGTCCACAGGAAAGTAAACTGATCCGCATCGTCTTCCACCTGCTGGTCCACGCTCACGCCCTCCGAGTGCCCGTTCTTCAGCCCGTAGTGCAGCAGGATCGGCCGCCCGCTGGTTGACGCCGCCTGCATCGCCGCCGTCATTTTGCGCGCGTGCAGCGGATCCACCCGCGTGTCACTGTCCCCGGTGAAAAAGAAGATGGCCGGATACTTCGCGCCCGCCTTCACGTTCTGGTAGGGCGAGTACTTCAGCAGGTAGAAGAACTGCTTTTCGTTATCCGCCGACCCGTACTCGGTGGTCCACTGCGGCCCCTGCTCGAATTTCTGGTAGCGCAGCATATCCAGCAGCGGATACCCGCACACAATGGCCGAAAACAGCTCCGGGTGCTCGGTCATCGACGCGCCCATCAGCAGCCCGCCGTTCGACCGGCCGGTAATCGCGAAGTGCTCCGGCGAAGTGTACTTGTTGTCGATCAGGTAGCTCGCCGCCCCAAACCAGTCGTCGAAAACGTTCTGCTTCTTATCAAACATCCCCGCTTCATGCCACTTCTCGCCGTATTCTCCTCCGCCGCGCATGTTGGGCTCGGCAAACCAGCCGCCCTGCGCCATCCACCACGCCCACGCGGGATTCCAGCGCGGCGTCATGCTCAGGTTGAAACCGCCGTATCCGGTCATCAGCAGCCGCTCTGTTCCGTCCTGCTTCAGTCCCTTCTTTCCGGCGATGAACATGGGCACGCGGGTTCCGTCCTTTGACTGGAAGAACACCTGCTTCAGTTGGTATTCGCCGGTGTCGAACGGCACCTTTGGCTGCGCAAAGATCTCACGCTTGTTGGTCACTGTGTCGATGCGGTAGAGCGTGGGCGGCTGGATGAACGACTCGAAGCTGAGAAAACCGTAGCGATCGCCGGGACGGCCCACCACGCCGGAGGCCGAGCCCATCACGTCGAAATCGATAGTGTCCACTGGCTTGCCGGCCAGCGTGTACGCGGTGATTTCCGACTTCACATCCTTGAGCCGCTGCACATAAAGCCGGTTCCCCACGATGGAGAAGTTCTCCATCACTTCGGGGCCTTCGGGCACGATTTTGGCCCACACGTCGGGCATGATGCCGCCCGGATCGGCGCGCAGGATGCAGCCGTTGGGCGCGTGGTAATCCGTCTTGACGTACCATTGCCCCTGCGCGTAAATCGCCGCGAAGCGCGCCTCGATGTCCCAGGTAAGAATGCTGAACGGCCCCGGGTGCTCCAGGTCGCGGTACACGATGTCGACTTCCCGGGCAGGCACGCCGCGATTGATGGCAATCACCAGATAACGCCAGTCGGACGTGATCGTGGCATGGAACAAGTCGATGGGACCGAGAAGTTCGCCGCGGAATTCGCGGCCGAAAATGAGCTTGTCCTCGTTATTGCGCCTGCCGAACTGGTGCAGGTACATCAGCGTGCCCGGGCGCGTCTGGCGGCAGTAATAAACGCCGGTCCCGTCGGGAGTAAAGTTGGTGCTGCGATAAAGGCCCGCGGGCAGCTCGTCCTCGAGCGTTTTGCCGGTCTTCACATTAAAGAAATGCATCACCGTCTCATCCGCGCCGCCGGAGCGCACCCCGTACGCAATCATCGAGCCGTCGCGCGAGACGTCCGCCAGCGTGACCGACATATTCGGGTCGCGGCTCAACTGGGCCGGGTCGATGAGACGTTCGTCCTTACCGGTCCAGCCGTGGCGCACATAGATGGACATCTGTCCTTCGCCGGCAATGCGCTTGCGGAAGAAATAACTCCCGTTGCGTTCGATGGGCAGCGACCACTGCGACACGTTTTCGAGTGCGTCCAGGTCGTCCTGAATCTGCGGCCGGATCCTGGCCTGTTGCATGTAATGGTTGGTGTAGGAGTTCTCCTCCTCGATGAAGTCGCGTGTCTCCGGGCTCTTCGCGTCCTCCAGCCAGCGGTAATTGTCGGTGATCTTTATGCCGAAGTAGTCGTCGACCACGGGGATCTTGTCTGCGGTCGGCGGAGGAGGCAACGCGATCCCATCCCGGCCGTGAATGGCCTGCCCCAAACCGCCCGCACTTGCCGCCAAAACCGCCAGCGCAACCCATTGCTTCATCTTGAAACCCCCGCGCACCAGAATACAGCCGTCAGCTTTAAGCCCTCAGCTACTAACTACAAGCTACCGGCTACCCGGCCTTGACCACCACGCTTGAAGCTGAAGTTTGAGCTGACGGCTGATGGCTGACAGCTGAAAGCTGATGGCTGCCTTTAGAATCACCATTGAGTGAACCCCTTAACCCCAGCCTCGCGCTTGTCCCGTATTTTGCGCGTCCTCAAGCCCACTCACGCCCACTCCGCATTCTCCGCCACCGTCATCCTGATGGTCTTCACGGCCATGTCCAGTCTCTTCGGTATGCTGCGCAACATGTACATCGCCTGGGTCTTTGGACGCAGCATGCAGGCGGACGCATTCCTGGCAGCGTTTCAGCTCCCTGACATGATTGCTTACTTCCTGGTTGGCGGCGCGGCCTCCATCCCTTTCGTCACCATCCTCACACGCTACCAGAGTGAGGGCCGCGAGGTTGAAGGCCAGCGTTCGCTCTCCGTCATCCTCAACACCATGTTTCTCGTGCTCGGCGCGGCCATCCTCGTCGCCGAATTTCTCGCCCCCTTGTTCGTGCACTGGTGGTTCAACGGTTTTGACGCGCCCAAAGCCGCGCTCTGCATCCACCTCACGCGCATCCTGCTGCCCGCGCAACTGTTCTTCTTTGCCGGCGGTGTCTTCGGCGCGGTGCTCCTGGTGCGCAAGCAGTTCACCATTCAGGCCGTCGCCCCGCTCATCTACAGCATGGGCACCATCCTCGGCGGCGTCTTCCTGGTTCATCGCCTCGGCGTATCGTCTCTGGCGTATGGCACGCTGGCCGGCACCATCGTCGGCCCATTTCTGCTCAACGCACTCTTCGCGCACCGCGCCGGCACGCGCTACCGCCCCGTTCTCGACTGGCACGACCCCGGCCTGCGCGAGTGGGTCAAGCTCTCGTTGCCGCTCATGGTCGGCGTCACCCTGGTCACCGCCGACACCTGGATCATCAACCACTTCGCCTCCTCGACCGACGGCGCCATCTCCATGATGACCTACGCCAAGCGCCTGTTCGCCGCACCTATTGCCGTGCTGGCGCAGGCTGCCGGCCTGGCGTCCATGCCCTTCTTCGCCAGCCTCTGGGCCAAAGAGCAGAAATACGAGTTCGCCACCGGCGTGGCCGACTCCGTCTCCCGCGTCGCCTCCCTCGGACTGCTCGCCGCCTCCGGCCTCGTCGCCCTCGCCGTCCCCCTGGTCACGCTTATCTACCGCGGCGGACACTTCTCCGCCGGCGACGCCCGCGCCTGCGCCGGGTATTTTGTCGTCTTTTGCCTCTCCATGTTTCTCTGGTCCGCGCAAGCCATCTACGCGCGCGCCTTCTACGCCGCCGGCAACACCCTGCTGCCCATGATCGCCGGCACCATCGTCACCATCGTCTCCTGGCCCATCTACGGAGCGCTTTACCACGCCCACGGCGCCATGGGCCTCGCCTTTGCCTCCGACATCGGCATAACCCTCCAGACCGGCGCGCTCGCCGTGCTCCTGCACCGCCAGCGCATGGTCTCGCTGGCCAGCCTCGATTTCGCCGAAATGGGCCGCTGTCTGCTCGCCGGCGCCGCTGCCGGCGGCACGGTGTGGGCTCTCTTCGGATGGCTCCCCCTGGTTGCGGCCGAACGCCTGCACATCGAGCTGGTTTACGCCAGCCGCGTGCGCGATCTCATTTTTCTGGCGCTGGGCTCGCTGCTCTGGCTCCTGATCGTCAAAATTGTCCTCGAGCGCACCGGCTCCGCGCTGCCGCGCGTAGCCATGAGCCGCCTGCGGCGCGGATGAGAGGCGTTCCGTGGGCGCCAGCCTCTGCGTTGCACGCCACCTTCAATTCATTCCCTGAAGAGTGTCGTAAGCCTCCTTCAGCCCCGGATCATTGAGCCCTGTCGACTTCAACTTGGCCTCAATGCGCGCGCGCACGGCCGCGGCATCGTCAAACTGCCGATCCGTCCAGAACCGGTTCTTCGGCTGAAAATATCCGCACTCTTCCAGAAACCAGATCCCATAGCGGTACGCGTCGCCCTCCGTGTCATCCAGGTCGCTTACCTTGAATGAACCGTCCGCCTGCAACGACTTCGTCAGGCACCAGTCGAGCATGCGGCCGACCTCCTTTCGCACCCGTTGCTGCGTGGCATCGTCCAGGCTCGGCCAAGCGGCACGAAATATTTTCACCGCGTCCCAATTCAGATGGTTCTCGTAGTGGCCGTTGAAGCGGATTCCGGCGGGAAAGTTCACCTTGTCCAGTTCCAGCAGCCGCCGCGCGATCTGGTCCTGGTGCGGCACATCGCCCTTCAGATCGGAGATCACGTGGAAGGTCATGGCCATGTCGTCCATCTTCCAGACGCGGCCCTCCCGGTCCACCAGCCACTGCCCCCAGCAGCCGGTCTGGGGGTTCTGCCAGCGCAGCACATAGGCGCGCAGCGCGTCCTGGAGGCGCGGATCGAAGGTGTAGCAGCTTGTCGGCTCGCCCGCAAAGAGCAGCCGCGCAATGGCGGAGAAGGTCTCGTCCGTCTCTTCGCGATTAAACGCGCCGGTGCGGGTGAAATCGTCATGCAGGTCGGCGTCGAGCACCGCGTCGAGCTTTTCCGGCGAATTGATCCGGTCCAGAAACGTCAACGGATAACGCGGCGTCCCGCGGCACGCCTTTACCTCGTCAACGGAGTAGTAAAGCCGGAGATACCAAGCGTTGATGCCGCGCGCCCAGCTTCCATCGGAGGCCTGTTGCTCCCTGGCAAGCGCTTGTTCTTCCGGTTCGTTCAGGCTCTGGCGCAGATCGGCAATGCGCGCCCTGGTCGCCGCAACATCGGGCGTGAAGTTCAGCAGCCAGCGCACCTCGCGGTAAATATGCATGGAGAAGTGCATATTCTCGCCCGCCGCCTCGCGCCGATTGATCTCGGCCACCAGCGGCCGCAGCGTGGGGTCGAGCAGCTTCAGCCGCTGCTCGCGCGCAACCGCAACCTCTGAGAAATCCCAGTAGAACTGCGCGGCATCGTGAATCCGCTGCCAGCTCGACTCGCCGGAAATCAGTGGAGCAGGAGTAAAAATGTGCGCCCGATAGATGGCGGCCGCAACCGCGGCGCGCTGCAATTGCCCCCGCGCGGCAAATGCGACGCACGCCAGAACCGCCGCCACTTCCGCCGCAACCACCAGCCATCGCCTGAACTTCAGCATGCCGCAAGGATAAATCGGCGCCAGGCGGCCCCGGTCTCATTAATTGCAGGCCCGTCCGCTGTCTCCCAAACCCACAGGCCCCGCCCGAAGGCGAGGCCCGCGTTACTCGTTTGCCTTTCTCTGCTTTTTAGGCAGGCACCGGCTTGGCCGTCTCCGCCGCGGCGGCCGCGGCCGGCGAGCCCGCTGCCTGCTTGGAATCCGGCTTTCGGATGTCGATGCCGCCCTTGAAGAATGCGCCGTCCTCAATGCTGATGCGCGCTGCCGCCACGTCGCCGGTTAACGCGCCCTCGGCGCGGATATCCACGCGGTCTGTGGCCGTCACATTGCCGCGCACCTTGCCCAGCACCACCACCTCGCGCGCCGTGATGCTGGCCGCCACGTGGCCGTTGCGGCCCACCGTCACGCGGTTGCCGTTCAGCAGAATGCTGCCTTCCACCTTGCCGTCGATGTACAACGACTCCGATCCGGAGATCTCGCCTTTGATGAACAGGCCCTTGCTGATCGACGCCTGATCGCCTGCGCTCACGCCGGCACGGCTGGCCGACTCCAACGCCGACGACGGCGGCGCCGGACGCACCGGCTCGGGAGGGGTGGGGTTAGACACGGGGGACTCGGGTTGGTTTGGTTTCCACATAGGCTTCAATCGTTTCCTTTCCACAGGGGGAGTTTCTGGTGCTTGGCAGGGCGATGTGTCGATCATCCGTGGCCGTCGCCATTCTATTTAATCGAGCTGGGCGCGTGCCTGCGGCCGTTGATGCGACCGGCCCCCGATTCAAGGCCACAAAAGCAGGACTGCATTGCCTCAATTCTCGCATAACCGGTGTCCAATCGTCCGCTTTGCCACCGCAATCTAGACCGGCTGCGTCTCCTCAATCGGCGCCGCCACCGAAATCGTCTGCGAATCCTCCCGCCGGATGTCGATGCCGCCGCGGAAGTACGCCCCGTCCTCGATACTCACCCGCAACGTGGAGATGTTCCCGGTCAGCGATCCGCCGGCCCGGATATCCGCCCGCTCGCCCGCCGCAATATCGCCCGTCACCGTGCCCAGAATCACAATCTCCCGCGCAGTGATGCAGGGCGCGCCGCTCCCCGCCATGCCCACCACTGTCCCGTTCTTTCCCACCGTAACCCGTTCGCCAGGAATGTGGATGGCGCCCTCCACGCGTCCGTCAACAAACATCGGGTCAGAGCCCGTCACATCGCCCTTGACCAGGATGCCCTTGCCGATCGTGCCCTGGTCGGCAGTCGCCACCCTCGGCCGCGCCGGCTCGGGTGACGTCCCGCTCGAGGCCGGACGCACCGGCTCAGAAGATAAAGAAAAATCGCTTTCGCCCTCCGCATTTGCTCTCTTGTTCCACATGAATTGTTCCTTTCCGGGCCAGTCAACTAAAGCGGTCGTCGGAACCGCGCCGCGCTCGCTGGTTGCCGAAATCGGCCTCCCGGCTCCGTTTGCACACCCGCAGAACAAAAGGCAGACGCCCACGGGAGATGAATCTTTGCCTTGAATTCTCGCACAGCCGTCCCCCGCATGCCAGAACCTTACGTAACACCTCACCGCGCCTCTGTCCTCGGGTCTGCCCCGAACCAAGACGGCGGCCCGGCCCCGTTTTCTCCCGCCCCTTGTTCCCTCGTTCCCTGTCTTCTACTCCCTGCTCCTCATTCCCTGTTCCCTGTTTCCTGTTCCCTGTTCCCTATACCCTAGTTCTTATGGACGACCGCGCACTTCTCGCCCATATCGCCCGCTGCCCCGGTTCCAAGGCCGGCTACAAGCAGCTTGTGCGCGAGCTGGGCCTGGGCGGCGGCCGCGAACGCCGCCTGCTCCTCGAGCAGCTCGCCCGCATCACCGCCCGCGGCGATCTCGTCCAGCTTGACCGCGCCGTCTGGACCATCCCCAATCTCAATTCAACCAGCGCCGGCTCCCGCGACAATCTCATCGCCGGCCGCCTCGACCTCCATCGCGACGGCTACGGCTTCGTCCGCCCCAACCCCCGCAATCCCGGCAAAGACTCAGCCCGTGCACGCGGGGTGGCCGATGACGTTTTCATTCCTCCCGACCAGATCAACGGCGCCATGCAGGGCGACCAGGTCCTGGTGGAGCTCGGCGCCCCCCGGGCCGACGGCCGGCGCCTCGGACGCATCGCCCGCGTCCTCACCCGCCGCAACCCCACCGTGGTCGGCACCTTTCACTACGCAAGAGGCGATCGCCAGCCGCACCACACCGTCGTCCCCTTTGACGAGCGCATGACCCAGCCCATCCTCATCCGCGCCGGCGATGAAATCCCGCCCGCGCCGGAGCAGGCCTCGCCTCATCGCGTCCTCGGCGCAGAGGCTCGCAGCCAGGAGCACGACCACAACGACCTTGAAGGCCTCATCGTCGACGTCGAGATTACCTCCTGGCCCACCCCCACGCGTCCTCCCATGGGCCGCGTCATCGAGATCCTTGGGGCTCCCGACGACTTCGGCGTCGACGTGGAGATGATGATTCGCAAGCACCAGCTCCCGCGCATCTTTCCTGAAGCCGTTCTCGAAGAAGCCCGTCGCGTGGCGCATCTCGATCCCGCCGAAGCCGCCGGCAGGGCCGATTTCCGCCCCCTGCCCATCGTCACCATCGACGGCGAAACCGCGCGCGACTTCGATGACGCCGTCCTCGTCGAGCAGCACCCCGACGGCTCCTTCGAGCTCCAGGTCCACATCGCCGACGTGGCCGAATACGTCCGTCCCGGTACCGATCTCGACCTCGAAGCCCGCCTCCGCGGCACCAGCGTCTACTTCCCTGACCGCGCCATTCCCATGCTCCCGCAGGAGCTTTCCACGGATATCTGCTCCCTCCGCCCCGGCCAGGACCGGCTAGTCCTGAGCTGCATCATGCAACTCGACTGCGACGCTAACCTCCAGTCCTTTGAGATCGTCGAGGGCGTCATCTGCTCGGCCGCGCGCATGACCTACACCAAAGTCCATCTCATCCTCGAGGGCGACGAGGAGACGCGTGCGCAGTATCCCGAGCTCACCGCCGATTTCGAGCTCATGCGGAAGCTCGCCATGCTGATGAACAGGCGTCGCGAGGAGCGCGGCAGCATCGACTTCGACCTGCCCGAGCCGGTCATCCAGTTCGACGAGCACGGCCAGATGCGCGGCATCACCCGCGCCGAGCGCACCTGGGCCAACCGCCTCATCGAGGAATTCATGCTCGCCGCCAACGAGTGCGTCGCCACCTGGCTTGAGGACCTCGGCGTCCCGTCGCTCTACCGCATTCATGAGAAGCCCGACCCGCGCCGCGTGGTCCAGTTTGAAGAGCTCGCCGCCGGCTTCGGCTATTCGCTCGGCCTCGGGCCGCTTCCGGTCAAGCGCATCCAGACCCGGGGCGACCGCCGCGACGCCCAGCGCAGCGGGCGCCCCGCGCGCGAAATCGAAGTCCCCGAAGACGTCGCCGTTACCCCGCGGATGTACCAGCGGCTGGCCAAGAAGATCGAGGGCAAGCCCGAGGAACGCATCCTCAGCTACTTAATGTTGCGCTCGCTGCAACAGGCGCGCTACTCCGAGATCAACGAAGGCCACTTTGCCCTGGCCGCGCCCACCTACACGCATTTCACGTCGCCCATCCGCCGCTACCCCGATCTCATCGTCCACCGCATCGCCAAGGCGCTCTTGCGCGCCGGCGTCTCCGGCCGCGGACAGCTCTCCGCCGGCCGTCTCGCCTCGCCCTGGTCGCACCCCCACGAAGCGCTCCCGGTCCGGCCCCGTGCTGACTTGCCGGCTCGCCGGCTCGCTGACTCGCCGCTCATCGATTCCCCCATCCCCGAGTCCGAACTCGCCCAGATCGGGGAAGAAGCCAGCCAGACCGAGCGCCGCGCCGCCGAGGCCGAGCGCGAGCTGGTGGAGTGGAAGAAGGTCCGCTTCATGCAGGACCGCGTGGGCGAGCAGTTTGCCGCCCTCGTCCTCAATCCCACCAAGTACGGGATGTTTGTGGAGCTGACGGACCTTTTCGTCGAGGGCCTCGTCCCCATCGACACGCTGCGCGACGACCGCTATACCTTCCGCGAAAACACGCATGAGGTCATCGGCGAGCGCCACGGCCGCCGCTTCCGCGCCGGCGACCGCGTCCAGGTCATCCTCGATCGCATCTTGCACCAGGAGCGCCGATTGCAGTTTTCGCTGGTTGAGGAGGGTCTGCCGCTCACCGGCAAAGGCAAGCCCGCGTCGCCGGCCAAGGCAAAAAAAGCCCGCCGCCAGCAGCCGCGAAGCAGCCCGCCCAAGGTGCGCAACAAACTCGGCCGCCGCAAGCGCCGCTGACCGTTGCCGTTTAAGTGCTGAACCCGGCTACATGCCGCTTTGCTTGGCCGCCAGGGCCGCGATCACCGGCAACCGGATCATCTTGCCCGTGAAGGCGCTAATCATCACAAGTAGCCAGAGCAAAAGGAACCCGAGCCCCACCAGCGGCGCCAGGATAATGTCGAGAAGGTTTAACCCCGGAATCATTCCCAGCACCATGAGTACCACCCAGATCACCACCCAGGCGGCCCCCAGAAAGATCGATTGCCAGCTGTGGAACCGCACTTTCGGGTTCTGGTTGTAAGGGGCGACGACGAGAAAGATGATCGCCGGGATGAACGTCACGTAAGCCAATCCGCACGTGGCGTTTTCGCTCAGTCCAGCAGGCTGCGCCTGCGGAGGCTGCTCAGTTTGTTCGGGCATGGAAGCTCCTTGCGGTATATCGATCAGGACGCTTTCGACTTTTCGCGCCTTCGCTGAACCGCATCCAGAGCAAGACTTCACCACGAGGGCACGAGGTCTTCAGTCCCAGGGGCAACATGAAGTACCCTCAGGAAAGCGCCGTCTCTCCCTTGTTGTCAAGAGAATTCCACGCCGGGCAGCACGCGGCAATACCGCGAGCCCTGTACCGGCACTCACCCACCTTCCCTTACAATGGAACCTGACAGGAGAGAGAATCCCGCATGCCGCACATGGTTTTTTGCGTCCGCAACAAGCGCGAGATGGAAGGCCTGGACGAGCCCCCATTCGACTCCGAATTCGGCCAGAAGATCTACAAGAACGTCTCCAGGGAAGCATGGGACGAGTGGCTCGGCCGCCAGAAGATGCTGCTCAACGAATACCGCCTCCAGCCCTGGCAGCCCCAGGCCCAGCAGTTCCTCGTGGAGCAGATGGAAGATTTCTTCTTCGGCTCCGGCTCCGCCCTGCCCAGCGAGTACGTCCCCCCCTCGCACTGATCGTGAAGGGTGCGGGCTTTTGCCCCGTAAATTCCCGCACCGCCGAAGAATCGGGCTTCAGCCCCGGCGTGATCGCCGGCCACGCAAATCGTCGATCGGCGGCCAGATGCCTGCGCTCGCCCCTGGTGTAAACTTGTTCAAGACCCCATAGCCGGCTCATCCAAGGGCCGGCTCAATCGTGTCGGGACGTGGCTCAGCCTGGTAGAGCACTCGCTTGGGGTGCGAGGGGTCGGCAGTTCAAATCTGCCCGTCCCGACCATCTAAATCAATCACTTACAAATTCTCTCTTGAGCGCGCTTCGGAAATTGTGGGGGATTTTGTGGGGACCACGATTCAATTCTTGCGTTTCGGGTCCCGCATCCTGCCTATTGGACCGGCTGCGCGGCCATCACATCCAGCGCCTCGACTGCACGGCGCCTCGAACATCCTGAAGTGGTTTGAAGGCGAAGTGCATGTCGAGCTGGTGGAGCTGGGCAACGAACCATGAACCGTGACCCGGCACAGCGCGGGGCGAACGGCTGGGGGATATCTAAAACTGAGCTCCTGCGAACTGAATGAAGATGTAGCTCTCGCGGCATCGCAGGTAAGCGCAGGGTTAAGAAGGATCCGGCCGAGCGGCTGCGAAAGGATAATGGACCTTCCCTGGCCCATCATCGGTGAGCTTGAAGCGACTCGAAGAGTCTTTGTCCTGCGACTGTCAACTACAGCTTCGCGTACTCGGCTTTGGCTTCTTTCAGGACGGGGATATTGGGGTCGGCGTCTTTCCAAAGGTTGAGGAAGTCCTTGTAGGCGGCGATCGCACGGATGCGTGCGGCGTCGGCATCTGCCCGCTTCGCGGTCCTCGACTGCAACGCATTAGCGCGAGCTATTCCCAGACGCGCCAACGCTCCCGTCCAGCAGTTCCACACTATGCCGCTGTGGTCGAGAATCTTTTGAAACTCTGTGGCAGCGGCGATGCCTTGCCCGGCGGAAATGTAAGCCTCTCCCCGCACATAGGTCGAATAGAGGCAGGAAACATTGTTGACAAACGGGATGCTGCCGTACTCAATAGGCGAAGCGGCCTGCAAATCATTCCGGGAAAACCCCGGCTTCCGTCGGCTTAGCGCCAGTTGTGTTTGAATCGCCGGCAGCCAAAGCGACTGCATCTGGCTATCGAGCGGAAAGCGCTTGTTCAAATCCTGGGCTAAAGACTCGGCTCGGGCCGTTCCGCCCGCCATGGCAAACGCAAGTGCCGCTTCGGCCGCGACGCCTGGACTTGCAGGGCCCAGCCGCAACGCCCCTGTCGCTGTTTGCCGAGCCACCGAGGCATTGTCGTAAGCTGCCTGCTGCAAAGCGAAATTGGCCTGGTACACCGCGGCGCTCTCTTTGTTGTCTGCCCGTATTGCCGACTCGACCGCTTGCTCCATCAGTTCCCGTGCTTTCTTCACACGACCGGCATATGCCTCGGTATCGGAGGCGAGCGCGAGTCCATAGTTTTCGTACAGGGGCTGACTCGCAAACCACTTTTGCTGCTCGGCCATGCCGTTGGAGTCGGCCCCAAGAAAAGCAAGAGCGTAGAGATCGGCGCGCATCAGATAATCGTCCAGTTTTCGGGATTGCGCCTGATGGATGATCTGTCTCGCATCCTCGAAATGCTGCAAGGCCAATTCCGCATTGGCGAGATTGGTGTAGGCAAAGGTGTCGTCGGGGTTAAGCCGGAGCAAGGTGCGGGCTGCATCCGCGGATTTCTGGTACTGACCGAGTTGTTCATAAAGTACGGCCAGTCCGTTGTATGGGAATGTGGCGCGGGGATGGATCCCGGTGACCTCCTCAAAGGTCTGCGCCGCTTTGTCCAGCTGTCCGGACGCATACCCATAGTAGGAGGCGGCGATTATCAGCTTCTCGCCTTCGCTGACTCGCTCTCGCAACTGAAAGGCTTTGGCGTAATATTCATTGGCTCGACTCGGCTCATCGAGCGTGTAGTAAGTTCCTCCCATTTGCGCGTAAGCCATGGCAAAGTTCGGATCGAGCTCAATCGCGAGTTGAGAGTAACGCAGGGCTGCAGCGGGGTCGTTCCCGACCATGGCCTTTTCGGCAAGACTGTAGGCTTTCAGGGCTTCGAGCGAAGGCGTGGTGGCCTGATCGAGGGGAACATCGTATTTCTTCACGGTCGCCAGCGACTCGCCCAGCTGGGCACGCACCTTTGCCGCTGCCCCGCTCAGCGCATCGAGCACCTTCTCTTTAGCCGGTGCCGTAGCCTGTTCCTGTGCCAGCGTGTCCCCGCTCTGGCAATTCACCGCATCCACCGTGACGACGTACTGGCTGCCCAGACTGGCAATCGATCCGGCAATATAAGCCTTGCTGCCTACCCGCTGGCATAATTCGCGGACCCCTTCAGGCGCGAGTTTCGTGCCCGCCGGACGGGACATCAGGCTCAAGGTCTCGGCAACCCTATGGTCGGAAAGGACATTGAGGAATGGGGACTGATTCAGAGCTACACTGAGCGCAGTCTTGAGCGTATCGTCGAAGACCGGATCGCCGGTGCTGTTGGTGAAGTCAGCAAGAACGACGGTGTCCTTCACGGTGAGGCGCTTGCTCTTTTGCGATCGATGGTAGAGAACACCCACCGTAAGCGACCCGACCAGAAGGACGGGAAGCGCAATCTTCCATAGCATCGAAGCCCGAGCCGCAGAAGCTCCTGGCAAGGCGGTCGTGCCTGAGGGTGCTTTCTCTTCCGTAATGACCCTGGTGCGGATCGTCTGCTGCTGAAAAATCATCCCGATGGGACGGTGGCCGGCGGCGGTCGCCGCGTCCGGGACCACAGCCAGGTTCTCGGGGACTACGACTTTAACGGGCGCCACAAACTGGTATCCACGTCCAGGCAAGGTGACTATAAAGCTGTCGTCGCCGGGCTTCTCGGCGAGTGCCCGCCGCAGCACAGAAACACTTTGCTCAAGGCTGTTCACGTCCACAAAGGCATCGGGCCAGATATTTTTCAGCAATTCATCTCTGCTGACTACTTTTCCGGAGTTTTGCACCAGGTACAGGAGCACATCGAAAGCACGGCGGCTGAGCGCTACCTTCTCTTCTTCCCTGCGCAGTGTTCGTGCCAGGGCATCGACCCGAAACGCCCCGAACTCGAATGTCCCTTCTGTTTTCATCGACTTACCCGCAGTCTCCAACTTGTCAGGACTTGTCAGGACTGGTCACTCGCCTTTTTGGGGCGAATGCGCGAACATTCGTGGCCAGCACAGGGGGGACGTACGAAACGAGTCTACCAATGGCTGAGCCAACGGGCAAACTTCTTCCGTTCTGAAGGGTCCGGAAGCGGCGCGACCCGCACCATCCGCACGGAAGTGACGGTAGAGCGGCAAGGGATGGCCGTGCTGGTAGGCGACCCGGCAGCGGCAGGATTCGAATCCTGCCCGCTGTGCGGAAACAAACTGACACCCGCGCACCCGGAACACGCAAGGCTCGGCCCCACTCAAGACCCGATTCTGTCCGCCCCTGTTCCAGCAGACAGGCCACCCCCATAACTTGATGGCGCAGAGCACCGAAGCCAACGCTCTTGTGTCAACTTACGTTACGGCTCTGTCCGGCCTTCTATTTGGTCTGGCCGAGCTCCCTAAAAAAGATTTAGTCGAAAAAACTTGATAAAGAGGAACTTCCCCATGAAACCCAGGCCCGGAGTTTTTGCAGTTGCCGTTCTTGCGATCGCAACCATCGCCGCCAACGGTCAGCCTTCCACCGCCATCGAAGGTCAACAAGGCCCTGGATCGCCTGTTTCTTTGGTCACCCTGATCGGCCACACGCCGCCGCAGGTGCTGGATGGGACAGCCATCCGGATCGGCCATTACGACCCGGAGCAGAAGCTGCGCCTCGCCGTTGTCCTCGCGGTGCCTTATCCGGTCGAGGAGCAGCAATTCCTTGAGGATATTCAGAACAAGCAGTCGCCGCTGTTCCACCAGTTTCTGAGCGCGGAGGAGTGGAACGCCCGCTTCGGGCCCTCAGCGGAGAATGAGCAGGCGGTTGTGGATTGGGCGCAAAGCCAGGGATTGACCGTTACGCACCGCTACAACAACCGCCTTGTTGTCGATCTGGAGGCGCAGGCCGGAGGAATCGAGAAGGCTCTGAACTTGACGATCAATCACTATCAGCTCCCAGCAGAAAACGGTCTTGAGGCACGGACGGTCTACTCGAATGACCGCGATCCATCTCTCCCGGAGAATCTGACGGGCGTGGTCGATGCGGTACTCGGGCTGAATTCGATCAATGTGGCGCGGCCGGGCGGCGGCGGGCGCCTGGTTCCGCGGCCGGATTACGTGCCGGGGCCTGTGGTGCAGGAGCTTGATTCCCTGCAGATAGACGCCATCGCCGAAGATAGAACGGCAATAGCCAACGGCGCGGGCAATACCCCGGAAGTGAAGCAGCCTAAGAGCAATAAGCATAGCCCGACCTATTACTGGTCGAGCAAAGCCTACGACTATCAGGCTCTGATGAACCAAGGGCACTGCTGCAATCCTCTGAAGAACTCGAGCGGCCACTCCCCCAGGGAATCTTCGATTGCCATTGCGGCGTTCGGCGACGTGAGCCTGGCTGACGTTGGTAGTTTTCAGCAAGTTTTTTCATATCTGGCCCTCAACGTAGATAAGGTTGCGATCGACGGCAGGTATACCTGCAACAACACTCCAATCCCTGATGGCAGCTGTGTGGAAGTCACGATGGATACGGAGTGGTCGCTGGCGATGGCCAACAGCGAAGGGGCAGCCTCGGATACGGCCAGGGTAGTGGTGTATGAAGGCTCCAACTACACGAATGGCATCATCATGGACGTGTATACCCAGATGGCCGACGACGCCCATGCCCGAACTATGAGCACCAGCTGGGGCTGGAAAGAGAACGCTGCATTCTCCAACAAGCAGGGAGATACGTTCAACGCCACCATGCATTCGGTCGACAAAGTATTTTCGAGCATGGTCGGCCAGGGTTGGACGCTGCTGGCCGCCTCTGGGGACAACGGAGCATACGCCGGCTGCCAGGATCAGCTCGCCGTTCAATTTCCTTCCTCCGACCCCAATGTCGTCGGCGTGGGTGGAACGATCCTGGGCGAGGTCGGCAACGCGGATTATGAAATTGCCTGGGCCGGCTTCCCGTTTCCACAGTCCTGCCTGCATAACCAAGGCGGCAGCACGGGAGGATTCAGCGAATACTTCACGCCGGCTCCCAGCTATCAGTCCGGCATGGGATTCGGGTCACGTGCGGTGCCTGACATGGCGCTGGATGCAGGTGCCGTCCATGACGTTTACTACGATGGCGGATGGGTCTATTCGGGCGGCACCAGCGTGTCCACGCCCATGCTGGCCGGCTTCTTCGCCCAGGAGAACGCCTATCTGCTGAGCATTGGCAATAAATGCGGCCCAATGGGCAAATCGGCCTGCGCACCAGTGGGAAATGCGAATTATCCCCTTTATGAGGAGGGGCGGAAAAAGAACGCCGCCCGCTCGCCCTTCTACGACATGCTCGTCAATTGCAACTCCAACGACATTACGTCTGAGTATCCAGGACTCGGCGATTACTGTGCGCATCCCGGCTTCGACGAAGTGACCGGCTGGGGTTCGGCCAATATGCTGCAGCTTGCGTGGGCTTTGAACTCGGAGATAACCCCGGCAAACGGCATTCCCAATATCGTCTGGAGCGGCCCTGCCACGCATAAGTGGTACAACAGCAACCAGACCGTCAGTTGGACAATCCGCGACTACGTGCCCCCTGGAAGCGCCCCCGGCACCGGCATCGCTGGCTCGACCGCAGGCTGGGCTTCGATTCCCGACGACCCCTCAAGCGAGCCCCACGGAGGATCGGGCAATTCGTTCTACGACGGCCCGCAATTCCCCAACGAGTCCAAAGGCTGCCTAGCGTTTAAGGCCACAAGCAGCTGCTCGGGCGGCGTCAGCCAGGGTTGCCATACGGCACATGCGCGCGGCTGGAATAATCAGGGTTGGAGCACCGCGGGCAACTCCAGCTTCCCCGAGACCTATGGACCGCTGTGCTACGACACCGTTGCCCCGACCATAGAGGTAAGCAACAACCCCGCGTCGCCGCCGGCGAGTGGCTGGTATACCCAACCCGTGACCGTCACGCTGAAGGCAAGCGATCCTGGCGGCAGCAAAGCTTCCGGTGTCTGGAAGGTGTTCTACAGCATCAACGACGACCAGTGCGCGCGAGCGACCTATGGCGATTGCATCGAATACAAATCACCTTTTGCCATCAGCGCGCCGGGAATCCAAACGATCACCGCGTTTTCCAGGGACAATGCGGGGAACTCGAGCGGCGTTAAAACCGACGTGATCAAGATCGACACCGGTGGTCCGACTATTTCGATCGGTAGCACCCCGTTGACGCCGGCAAGCGGCTGGTTCAACGGTTCCGTGACCGTCTCACTGAGTGCAACCGATCCGAGCGGAATCGCGGATATCTTCTACGCAATCGACAAACCGGGCTGCGGCACAAAGGATGTGAGGCAATGCTCGATCTATAGCGTCCCCATCGTGCTGAGTTCACAGGGAATCGAGACCGTGAATGCGTTCTCCAAGGACAATGCAGGCATCTATAGCAGCTTGGCAAGCGTAAGCATCAAGATCGACACCACCCCTCCGGTGACTACGGCGGCTTTGAGCGGAACTGAAGTCAGCAATCAATATCAGTCGGCGGTGGGTGTGGTTCTGGCGGCCACCGACAACCTGAGCGGAGTGAAGGCAACTTACTATTCCGTGGATGGAGGAGCGGCTGTGACGTACTCGGGCCCGTTCAGTATTTCGATCGTCGGCAGCCACACCCTCAACTATTGGAGCGTCGACGTGGCCGGCAACACCGAGACGGCGAACTCCCAGCCGTTGATCATCGACTCCCCGACCTCGGCGATGCTAACTGCGTCACCGAACCCCTCGGTGCCCGGGCAATCGGTGACTCTGACGGCAACCATTGCATCCATGCTCACCGGCACTCCCGTGGGCACAGTGAGCTTCTTCAACGGCGCAACCCTTCTGGGCACCGGCACTCTCACCAACGGCGTGGCCACATTCGCCACCACGGCGTTGCCGTTGGGCAGCGACACCTTGCAGGCCACCTACCCGGGAGCTCCCTATTACCTTGCCGCCGGCCCCGCAACGTATGCCCAGACGGTGGAGCAGGCGCCCACCGCCACGGCAACGGCGCCGGCGGTCACGTTCAATCCCGCCCCGATCGGCATCTCCGCGGCCTCCGCGCAAACCCTGACCGCAAGCTTTACAATTTCCAACTTCAAGGGCAGCTTTACGCCCACGGCAACCCTGCACTACGGCCACGACTACACGCTCGGCGCGATCAACTGCACCGGCAGCAGCCCTGAAACCTGCACCGTGGCTGTTTCCTTTCTGCCTACGTTGCCCGGCGCGCGCAAAGATGCGGTGCAACTGATGGCCGGCTCGACCATCCTGGCCACCGCGCTGTTGGGCGGAACCGGCCAGGGTCCGATGGCGTTGATCCAGCCCGGAATGGTGACCAGTCCCGTTTCCGGCGCTCCCTATTACATCTATCAATCTGTGGTGGACGAGAACGGGACCGTGTATTTTCTTTCCGACAACAGCAACGCGGTTTACAGCCTGGCCAAGGGGAGCAACTCTCCTTCGACGGTGCCGGTTACGGGATTGAGCTCGCCCCACGGCATCGACATCGACGGCGCGGGCACGCTGTATATCGCCCAGAACAACTACGGCACCAACATCGTCACCTACAACACGGTCACCGGAGTGCAGGGAGCTATCCCCGTGATTCCGCCGGCTCCCTACAAACCTTGCTCCACCGCCGAATATCTGTACGCGGTGGCCGTCGACGACGCGGGAAATCTATTTACCGTGGACTTCGAATGCGATCAGATCTTCGAACTCGCGGCGGACGGAACCTACACCACCAATGCAATTGATCCCACGATGATAGGACCTTCCAACATCGCCGTCGACGCAGCGGACAATGTCTTTATCGGCGGATACGACATTAACGAACTCACTGCCGGCGGCGTGCAGACGCAAATCAACACGATTGGCGCCAGTGAAGGTCTCCTGGCCGATGCAGCCGACACCCTTTACGCCACGCGCTACACAGGTACGGGCGGAGTAGCGGAACTTCTGCAATCGAATTATTCCGCCTCGGCTTTTGCTCTCGACCCAACCTCTGGGCCGCTCGGCGAGGGCCTGGGCTCCGACGGCACGCTCTATGTCGGAAACTACTCCGATCTCGACAAGGTCGACCGTTCGCAGGGCGCGATCGCCTTTGGCGAGCAGACCGCGGGCTTTGAGAGCACCGCGCAGAATGTGAGCCTTTACAACGGCGGCAATGAGCCGCTCACCGTCTCCAACATCGCCATCAGCGGCCCTCCCTTCAATCTGCTGCCCGGCGGGACCAACAATTGCACGGTCGGCCTGATGATCGCGCCGGGCGCGTCGTGCGAAGTTGCCCTGACCATAACCCCGCCGCACGCGGGCACATACTCGGGCACAGTTACCTTCACATCCAATTCGGTGAACACCGCAAGCACCGTCCAGACTGTCGCGATGACCGCTTTTGTCTATGGCGTCTACATCGTGCCATCGCCCACAGCTCTGACTTTTGCGAATCAGACAACCGGCATAACCAGCGCCGCCAGCATGGTGATGCTGACCAATGAGGGCGACCTATACGCCGCAGGTATCGAGACTCCGACTTCGTCCAACCCCGCATTTACCCCGACCCTGGGCACCTGCACGGTTTCAATCGCCGTGGGTTCGAGCTGCCAACTCAATGTCACTTTTTCTCCCTCCCTGGCGCAGCTCTATTCGGGCACCATCACCGTCCCGGCTTACAGCGGCGGTGGCGGAACGACACCTTCGGCAACATTTACTGTAAGCGGCATGGGAGTAGCTCCGTCTGCGTCCGCTCAGCCAGCCTCGTCTTTGCGAGGACCGCGGTAGGAATAACCAGCGCGATCAAGGTCGCTGCGCTCAAAGCCGCATCAACACTGACTCCGGGGCACATCACGGTAAATGACAGGAGACCGCCGAAAAAACCGTGAGAACGCTTGGGGTGCGAGGGGTCGGCAGTTCAAATCTGCCCGTCCCGACCATTCACTCCCTTCCTCATCCAGCGCTGATTTGCCCGCAACCGTTTGTGCGCCGACCCACGAAGCGCCCCAACCTGGCGAAGCGCGCCAGCGCGTAGCCCAAATCAGGCCTGCGAGGGGTGCGAGGCGAAGCCGAACTGCTCGGCAGTTCAAATCTGCCCGTCCCGACCATTCACTCCCGCTTCAAAATACCTGCGTCCATCGGCCTCGCGGAGAGTTCGTCTCCCTCACTTCAGCGCCACAAACACCTGCGCCTCCCGCCCCCGCGCTCCGCCCGGCCCCAGCCTTCTGAGCTCGATCTTCAGCGTATTGCGCTTCTTCGCCTTGAACTCGGCATTCACAAGGTTCGACGCCTCCCGCCTGCCGCCGGCCTTCATCACCACCCGGAACTCCTGCACCCCAGGCGGCACATACGCGTTTTCAAACGTGCTCTTGTCTCCCGCCACCCCGTTCAGAAACACCTTCCGGTTCATCTCCACCGTGAACGGCGTGCCGTCGGGAATCTTGCTCAGCTCGATCTTCAGCTTCGCGTTTTTCTTCGGGTCCAGCGTCTTCGGGTTGAATCCTACGGTCGCAGCCGCAGCCCTCGGCCTCGGCGCCACCGTCTCCGCAGCCGGAGCCACCGCGGCAATTCCCGGCGCAGCCTTAGTCTCCGCCGCCTGCGTGCCCGCATCCGCAGCCGGACCCGCCCCAGCCGCCGCGCCGCTCGGTTGCACCGCCGGCCGCGGCACTGCCGGCTCTGCCGCAACGCTCCGGTGCCGCGCCAACCACCATCCGCCCAACGCCAGCGCTACCACCGCTACGGGCGCCAGCACCCCCGCAACCGGCCACGCTCGGGCCCGCCGCCGCGACCCTGCCGGAACCACCCCCTGCAGCGCGGCCGCCGACTGCATCGGCGACCCGATCCGCCCCACCGGCGCCGTCTGCCTCACTAACATTCCCGCCGCGCTCCCGTCCTGCGTCGCCTCCGAGTCCACTCCCGTTGTCACCACCGCTGTCCGCATTACACTCGGCTCGGTTGCGCCCCGCAGCGCCGCCAGCTCCGCGGCCAGCTCCTCGCCCGTTTGAAAACGCTCCGCGGGGTTTTTCGCCAGGCACTTCAGAATCGCTGCATCCAGCGCCGCTGGCATGGCCGGATTCAACCGCGCCGGCGGCACCGGGTCCGTATGCACCACCTTGTACGACACCGTCGTCACCGTCTCGCCAGGAAACGGCTGCTCTCCGGTAGCCAGCGCGTACAGGATCACGCCCAGCGAAAACAGGTCCGCGCGCCCGTCCACCGGCGCCCCCGTAAACTGCTCCGGCGGCATGAACGCCGGCGTCCCCAGCAACTGCCCCGTCCTCGTCACCTCGCCCGCCGCCAGCTTGGCCACGCCAAAATCGGTAATCCGTGGCCGCTCGCTCCCGTACGCATCCGGCGAAGTCATCAGGATGTTCGCCGGCTTGATGTCGCGGTGGATCACGCCCTTCCGGTGCGCATACCCCAGCGCCTCGGCAATCTGCTGCCCCAGCTCGCACACCCGCTCCAGCGTGAACCGCTCCCCGCTGCGCATGGCCGCCGCCAGCGTCCGCCCCTCCACGTACTCCATCACCAGAAACGGCATCCCTTCGTGCTCGCCCACGTCGAACACCGGTACAATCCCCGCATGCGCCAGGCTGCCCGCGGCTCGCGCCTCCCGGTAAAACCGCATCCGGTACTCCTCCCCCTGCCCGCTCTCCAGCGCCGAGGTCAGAATCGTCTTCACCGCCACCGTCCGGCCCATAGCCGGATCGCGCGCCCTCAGCACGCTGCCCATGGCGCCGTGCCCCAGCTCCTCCAGGATCTCGTACCTGCCAATCAAGTTGGGGGAAGTCATGCCGTGCATTCTACCGCGAGCCCCGCGGCGTGCTCATCCACTTTTCCGCGGCAAAAGTCGGCATCACGATTCCATCTCCACCAGCGCCTGCTTGGGAACTTCAAAGCGCCGCGCGATACGCGCTCCGAATCGAATGATCGGGCGCGCGCGCACTGGAGCGAGTGGTTTGCGCCGGCGCACACCGCACCGTGCGACGTGATGGTGAGCACCCTCCAGGATTATTTAGGCGTTTCCAGGATGCATCCGGGCGTGGAACGAGCGATCTCCCACTCCTCCTCATTCATGTCGGGCGACACCTCCGCAAACAGTGGAGTGCTCAGGTAGCGCTCGCCCGTATCCGGCAGCATGCACAGAATGGTCGCTCCCTTGGGTGCCTGCGCCGCCACCTCGAGCGCCCCCGCGAACGTGGCCCCGGACGTGATGCCGACAAAGATACCTTCCTTCTTCGCCAGTTCCTTGCTGCAGCGCATTGCAGCTCCGCTGGTGATCCGCAGAACCAGGCTCACGGCCTTCGATGCCATCGCGTCGCCCACGAGTTTTGCCACGAAATCCGGACTCCAGCCCTGCAACGGATGCGGCTTCCAGCTGGGATGTCCGGCGCTCGGCGTCCCGTCTTCATTTCGCTCCTGCTCAATCCCGCTGGAAAGCATCGGCGCATCGTCCGGCTCGCAAACCACGATTTTTGTCCCCGGCCGCTCCTTTGCCAGTACCCGCGCCACGCCTTTCAGCGTGCCCCCGGTGCCGAATCCCGAGACCCAATAGTCCAACCGTTCGTCCTTGAAATCCCGCAGGATCTCCTGCGCTGTGGTGCGCGAGTGCATGTCCGCGTTGGCTTCATTTTCGAATTGCCGGGTGTAGTACCATCCGTGTTTCTCAGCCAGCTCAATGGTCTTCTTCACCATCCCTACAGCCCTCGCCGCGGCCGGCGTGATTACCACCCTGGCGCCGAGGAACCGCATCAGCTTGCGGCGCTCGATACTGAAGGTTTCGGCCATGGTCACCACCAGGGGGTAGCCCTTGGCCGCGCATACCATCGCCAGTCCGATGCCGGTGTTCCCGCTGGTCGCCTCCACCACCGTCTGCCCCGGTTTCAGCTTGCCCGTCCGCTCTGCCTCTTCAATCACGCCCAGGGCGAGCCGGTCCTTCACCGACCCCAGCGGGTTGAACGCCTCCACCTTCACATACAGATTCACGTCCGGCGGCGCCAGCCGATTGATGCGTACAACCGGAGTGTTGCCGACAGTTTCCGTGATATTTGCGAATTTGCTCATTCCTTGACCTCCGATTGCACGCAATTGTACCGGCCTCGGTTGGCATATTTGGCAAATTTCGGCATACGGATTCCGGGCGATTGGTCAGCATGGGCGATTGCCGGCAAGTGGGAGCCTTCAGCGGTTTTCCCCGATACCTCGCTGCCCGTGTCAATTGCGATGGCGGGCCGCACGCGGTTATGCCGAGGTGCGCATTGCCCGCAGCTTGCGAATGGAGAGCAGCGTAAGCGAGAGGAACAGAGCGAAGGCCGCGCATTCGAATAGGAAGGCGTGATCGACGCCGGTCCGCGCGATGGGCTGCTGCGCAAACACGCCCGCGATCTGCGTCCACCAGTAAGCGAAGAGGCCAACGTCCATGACGGTGTGGCCGATGATGTTGAAGGCCAGGCTGCGAGAGGCGCGCGCCATCCAGCCGAGCAAAAGGCCTGCGCCGAAGACGATAGGCACCATGCCGATCAGCGCCCAGCTCTTGTTGAGATGAACGAGCGTGAAGAAGACAGATGAGATGAGAATTGCAGACGCGGGACCGATGCGGCGCTCAATGGGCCGCTGCATGTAACCGCGGAAGCCGGTTTCTTCGCAGATGGCGGCGGAAATCGCGGAGATTGCGCAGGCTAGCCACTGCCAGGAACGCGAAGGGATAAAGGAGAAGTCGTAGCCGCGATGAAACGCTTCCGCGGGATAAGGCACAAAGCGGAAGAGCAACACGATGGCCGCGTGAATGGAGGCCGCGAAGCTGACGGCGGCAAGCAGTCCCCAGGACCAGTCGCGGGCAGAGAGCGAGCGGACGCGAAAGCACTCCGCGCGAAAGGCCTGCCACTTGCGTGGCGGCCCGCCGCCGGAGGTCCAGAAGAGGAACGCGCCGAGGAAGAGGATCTCGATTCCGACGGCGGTGGGCGCGCCCAGGGTTAGCAGAAGGACCGGCCATACGTTGGCGGCCACCATGGCGATGGCGATGCCGAGCAGGATGGCGCCGAGGACCGACGCAACGCGTCGGTGCACGCCGAGGCGGGTTGCATTGCTTTCTGGCATGTTTCACCGCAGAGATGCCGGAAGTATAGCGCCGTCGCCTTCTGGAGGGAGTGCGAATCGCGCAGCGCCCGGCCGTATGCGAAATGTGCGCTAGCTCACATGGATTGGCTGGTCACGCTTTGAGCAGGAGAGGAACCCTAAAAGATTTCTCTTGCGTAATTTAGATACGCGGCGTAATAATACGTAACGTACTATGAAGAACGATTCCATCCTCGGTTTGGCGATTGAGGGGCTGCTGTATGCGCGGCCGATGTCGGGGTATGACCTGAGAAAGGTCTTCGCTTCGACAGCCATGGGAAGTTTCAGCGACAGCCCGGGGGCCATTTATCCCGCGCTGGCGCGGCTGGAGGCGCAGGGGAGGGTTCGCGGGGCGGTAAAAGAGTCCGCGGGGCTGAGGCAAAGAAAGATCTACAAGCTGACGGCAAAAGGAGTGGCCGCGCTGAAGGGCTGGCTGAAGCGCCCCATTACGCGGGATGACGTGGTCCGGCACGATGAGGATGTGATGCTTCGTTTCGCATTCATGGACGGAGTTCTGGGTCCGGACGAGACGGTGAAGTTTTTGCGCGGACTGGAGCGGGAGATTGCCGCCTACCTGCCTGCGCTGGAACAGTTTCTTGAGGCTCGCGCAAGTGAAATGCCGCAGTCTGGCCGGCTGGCCCTGGAGTGCGGTATGGAGGAGTACGCCACGCGTCTCCGTTGGGCCAGGTCATCGGCTGCGCTCTATGAGCGAGGAAAGAGGAAACGCAAATGAATCTCAAATGGCGGGTTGGATTGTATTGCCTGGTGGGCGGGCTGCTGTTCACGGTTTCCGCGCTGGGCGCGGGGCATTTCTGGCTGTGGTGGCTGAGCGGCGTCATCACGGTGGCGGCGCTGACGCCGGTGGCGCGGTTCGGGCCGCGAAATTCGTGGGCCCTGTTCGGCTCCATCGCCCTGGCGCTGGTGGTGGTGGGTTTGGTGTGCACGCTTTCAGAAGGCGTGCTCTTCTTTCCCGCGATGAAAAACGAAATGGCGCGGGATTTTGCCGGCGGAGCGGTATCGTACCTGGTGGTTGCGGCATTGCTTGCGGTGCTGGCCAAGGTGTTGCGGCTGGCTGCGACGCCGGACGAGGCGGTGGAACATCGCCCACTGGGGATGGCAATTCCGATGGTGCTGCTGGCCGGACTTTCTTACGTCGTCTACTACCAGGTTTTCGGCGCGCTCGTCTTTGATCTGTACACAAAGCAGTTCTATCCGCAGGCTGTGGCCATTGTGGGGAAGCTTGGCCTGTGGTTTTGGGTCTACCAGTGGGCGCGGGGCACGCTGATGGTGCTGGCGGTGCTGCCGGTCATCCACACGCTGCGCTTGCCGCGCTGGCAGGCGGCGCTGGCCGTGGGCATCCTGGTGTGGATTGTGGGCGGGGGCGCGGCGTTGCTGGTTCCCAACGCGACGATGATTCCGATGCAACGCTACGCGCACATCCTGGAGATTATGACGCAGAACGTGTCGCTGGGAATGACGGCGGTGTGGCTGCTGCGGAGGAAAACAGTTGTCAGCGGCCAGTTGTCAGTGGCCAGGTCGTAATTCACCGTACCCGGTTGTCAGTTGACGGCAGCGCCGGGCAGCAGGCCTTCCCAGCGCGCGACGACGGCGGCGGCCATGCCGTTGCCGACGACGTTCATCCCGCTGCGGCCCATGTCCATGAGGGTATCGACGCCGAGCAGGACGAGGATGGCGGCGGTGGGGATGTGCAACTGCGCGGCCGAGCCCATGAGGACCACGAGGGTGGCGCGGGGCACGCCGGCAACGCCCTTGCTGGTGAGCATGAGGGTGAACAGCATGACGAGTTGTTCGGCCACGCTGAGGTGAATGCCCGCGGCCTGGGCGGCGAAGATGGCGGCCATGGTGAGGTAAAGGCTGGAGCCGGTCATGTTGAAGCTGTAGCCGAGGGGAACGACGAAGGAGACGATCCAGCGGGGGACGCCGAACTCCTCCATGCGTTCCATCGCGAGGGGCAGCGCGGCCTCAGAGCTGGTGGTGGCGAAGGCGATGGCGGCGGGTTCGGCAATGGCGGCCGCGAACCGCCGGGGCGAGATGCGGGCGAAGGCGAGGATGGGCGCGAGGACGAGGAGCACGAAGATGGCTGCCGAACCGTAGTACGTGGCGACGAGCTTTGCCAGCGGGAGGATCATGGTGAGGCCGGTGCTGCCGATGGTGTAGGCCATGGCCGCGCCTGCCGCGAGGGGCGCGATGAGCATGATGATTTTGGTCATCTTGAACATGACGTCAGTGAGCGACTGGAGCACCTTGACCAAGGGCTCGCGCTTGGCTTCGGGCAGCATGGCCAGGGCCGCGCCGAACAGCAGCGAAAAAACGGCAACCTGGAGGATCTGGTTCTGCGCGACGGCCTGGGCAATGTTTTCAGGGAAGATGTTGAGCAGGATCTGCTGCCAGGTTTCAGAATGCGCGGCAGGCGCGGCGGCCGCGGCGGGAAGCAGGACGCCGACCCCGGCACCCGTGAGATTGATGGCAATGAGGCCGAGAACCAGGCCGACGGTGGTGACGGCTTCAAAGAAAATGATGGATTTGACGGCGACGCGGCCCACGCCCTTGAGCTGGTTATGGCCGGCGATGCCGGTGACGATGCCGCCGAAGATGAGGGGGGCGACGATCATGCGGACGAGGCGGAGAAAGAGGTCGCCGATGACGCGAAGCTGGGCGGCGAAGTGAGGCGCATCAAGGCCGAGGGCGACGCCGGCGAGCATGGCCCAGAAGGTCCAGACCAGGAGCGAGCGGCGCTGCCATGCGACGGGGATGAAGAGGGCCAGTCCGATCCAGCGCAGCGCCAGGGCCGCTGAAGCAACGGCTGGCGAGAAGCCAAGGGCGACGCCGGCGACGAAGAGCACCAGGGCGGCCATGAAACAGGCGCGAAGAGCGCGGCTCAAGCCACTCTTGCGGGGCGTGGTTTGGGACTCTGGGCTCAAGGTCTCCATTATCCTATGCCTATGCCGCAAATCGCTTACCTCGAATGTTCCCGCTGTCATGCCCAAGCCGATCCCGCAACCCCGCAGACGGTGTGCAGCGCCTGCAACGGATCGCTTTATGTGCGCTATGACCTGACCGCGGCCAAAGGCACGGCGAAGAGAGACGCCATTGGAACCAGCGCGGAGGACAAGCGCTGGAGCGGGATGTGGCGCTACCGGCAGGTGCTGCCGGACGTGGAGCCGGTGACGCTGGGCGAGGGCTGGACGCCGATACTGAAGAGCCGCCAGTACGAGAACGTCTGGCTGAAGGAAGAGGGCGCGAACCCCACGGGGACCTTCAAAGCGCGCGGGCTGGCGCTGGCGGTCACCATGGCGCGCCATTATGGCTTGAAAAAGCTGGCCGCGCCCACGGCGGGGAATGCCGGCGGCGCTTTGGCGGCGTATGCGGCGGCGGCCGGCATTGAGGCACACATTTTTATGCCGCGCGACACCCCCAAAGCCAACCAGGTGGAGTGCCGCGCGTACGGCGCGCAGGTAACGCTGGTGGATGGACTGATCTCAGACTGCGGGCGCATGGTGGCAGAGCGCAAGGCGGCCGAGGGCTGGTTCGACATTTCCACGCTGAAGGAGCCATTCCGCGTGGAGGGCAAAAAGACCATGGGCTACGAGCTGGTGGAGCAGCTTGGATGGACCTATCCCGATGCCGTGTTCTACCCCACTGGCGGGGGCGTGGGCATGATCGGAATGTGGAAGGCGTTTGAGGAGATGGAGCAGCTCGGTTGGGTCACGGGCAAGCGGCCGAAGATGATCGCCATTCAGGCCGCAGGGTGCGCGCCGGTGGTGCGGGCGTTCGAGGCCGGCGATCTGGCCAGCCAGGCATGGCAGGATGCGCACACGCTGGCCTCAGGGCTGCGCGTGCCCAAGCCCTACGGCGACTACCTCATCCTCGAGATCGTTCGCGCCTCAGGCGGGACTGCGGCGGCGGTGAGCGACGACGCCATCTTTGCCTCCCTGCGCGACTGGGCTGAGCATGAAGGATTGCTGCTCTCGCCGGAGGGCGCTGCGGCCACCGCTGCCTACGACTACCTGCTGGGCACGGGTTTCTTCACGCCCAAGGATCGCGTCGTGCTGTTCAATACGGGATCGGGCAACAAGTACACCGACGTGATCGGAGCCAGGCTGGGGAACGCACAGGCGTAGGGCCGTGTCCGTGTGGTTTTGAGGTTTCCCGGGTCCAAAAATCGGGACCCGGGGCACCCAAATTCGAAGATTCGAATGCAAAATCAGGCGGACGCGACACGAGCGCCTGTTCACACGGGTTGGTTCAGGCGTGGATGCCGCGACGCCAGACGGCGGCGTCGAAGGCGTGGCGACAGTCGTAACCTTCGCTCTGGTAGAGCTCAACGGCCTTGGAGTTGGCTTCAGTGACGGTGAGGGAGATTTCGCTGACGCCAAGGCGCCAGAAGGCAGCGGCGGCGGTATGAAGGAGCATGCGGGCCAAGCCGCGGCGGCGGTAGGGGGGGCGCACGCAGAGCTGGGTGATATGGCCGCTCAGAGCGCTGACGCGGGAGCCGAGGACGAGGCCGACCATTTCGCGGGTGGAGCGGTCGAGGAGGGTGTGGGAGACCTGCGGGGAGAATGTTCCGCAGCCGGCGTAGCGCACGATGTTGTGCAGGAAGCGCATGGAGCCGTGGGGGGAGCAGTACTGGTCGTTGATGAGGCTGTCGGGATGGCTGGCGTAAGCCTCGGAGATGAGTCCGGCGGCGGCGGCCAGATCGTCTTCGCGCCAGGGGCGCAGCTCGAGTTCGCGGGGCAGGGTGGGTTGCGCCTGATCGTGAAGCGGCGTCAAGTTCTGAACCATGAACAGGCGGCGATAGAGGGTGAATCCGGCGTCGGCAAAGATGTTTACCAGAGCGCCGGCAGGATGGAGCAGGAGCTGCGACTCGATGCGGTCCACCTGAGGGGAATTCTGCAGGGTTTCAAAGAGGTGGCACAGAAGCATGCGCTCGATTTCGCGCGGGGTTTGCGGGCGTCCGTCAGAGGCTGGGCCGGAGTCGGCGGCCGAAAGCATCGGCTCGGATTCGATGGCGAAGACATCGCCGATGACCGCCTTGCTTTCCTCGTAGACGCAGAAGGCGTAGCCGGAGATGCGCCCGCCGTCGACAGCGGCGTAGCCGGGCAGCATGTGGTTGTCGAGATACTGCATGAGCAGACGCGAGGAGGCGCTGTAATCCCAATGGAGACGCTCGCGCCAAATAACGGCTTCGGCTTCCAGCAGGGGCCGGAGCACCGGTGCGCTGAAGTGGCGCAGATCGAGGATTTCCAGGGAAACGCCCGAAGTCATGCTTATGCCTTTATTCCACTACGGCGGCAATGCCCCTTGGGTAACTTTGCCACGAGCGCGAAGGTCCTGCAACCTGATATTGACGGAATGGAGCCAGTAAGGTTTCAACGCGCCCCTACGAGGTAAATCTCCAGGCCCCGTTCCGGCCAACTGAAAACCTCCTCGTAGTGCCGTCCTTCGAGGTACTCCTGAAGGGCTGCGGGGGTGTGCATGTCCACGCCATTGCGGCCGGTGACGCGGGCGACGAGGAGGTGTTGCTCATTGGGTACGCCGGATTCCTCGTAATTGACGACTTCGTGGTTGCGATAGAAGGAGAGGCCGTATTCGATGTCGCGGCGGACGCGAAAGACGGCGACGGTTTCGTCCGCGGGGGCGATGCCGGCAAGGCGCTGGGCCAGGGGGCGGGCGGAGTAGTAGCGGTCGAGCAGGCGAATCACCTTTTTGGTGCCGGGAGCGGCGGGGACGCCGAATGCCGGACCGACGCCGTAGACGAACAACATGAGCACCACCAGAACCAGGGAGGTGACCAGGCGGAAGCGGATAACGCCGAAGCCGTTGACCACGATGACAATCAGCAGGGCCGCGCCCACAGCCGCCACCAGCGCCACCGCCAACGGCTGGATGGGCGGCATGTGGATGCCGTGGACCACGAACCATGGAAGCAGCAGCGCGAACATGGTGACGACGCCGCAGAGGAATGCATGGCCGCCCAACTCCAGGCGGTGCAGCCCAGTGGCGCGGCGGCGATAGAGATAATCGCCGGTAAGAATGGTGATGGGCGGAATGGCGGGAAGAATGTAACCGGGGAGCTTGGACTGGGAAAGGGAGAAGAAGACGATGGGAATGAGGGCCCAGAGAACCAGGAACTCGGGAAAAGCGTCGCCGGGGCGGCTGACCTTGGGCGGGCCTTTGCGCGCGTGACGGAGGCGCCATTCGGCGACGGAGGTCTGGATGCCGTCCCAGAGGGCGCGCAGGGCGACGACGGTCCAGGGCATGATGGCCAGCAGGACGACGACCAGGTAAAACCAGAACCGCTGCTCGTGCTGGAAGCGATTGGTGGCAAAGCGGCGCAGGTTCTGGTTGAGGAAGAACTCGCGGAAGAAGGTGGGGTTCTGGTGCTGGACGGCGATGAACCAGGGCAGGACGATAGCGAAATAGAGCAGCACGCCCGGCCACCAGAAGGAGCGGCGGATGATGGACCACTCCTTGCGCAGGGCGGCAAAAGAGCAGACGATGACCGCGGCCAGGAAAGGCGCCACGGGGCCCTTGGCCAGAGTGGCCACGCCGGTGAAGAAGTAGATGTCGAAGAGCCAGAACTTGGAGTCGGTCTCATACCAGGCGTACCAGCCGAGGAGGCCTATGGAGAAAGGCGCGGCCATCTGCATGTCGGTGGACGCGCCGCGGGAGAAGCCGATGATGCCGGCGCAGGCGACGGTAATGAGGGCGGCGTCGAGGTGGCCGCCGGGCCGGAATCGGCGCATGTGCAGGTAAATGAGCGCCACCATGATGAAGGCGAAGGTGGCCGAGGGCAGGCGCGCGCTCCAGTCGTGGACGCCGAACTCCTGAAAGACGAACATGGCGCGCCAGTAGTAAAGGGCAGGCTTCTCCAGCCAGGGCCGGCCGTAGAGATAGGGGGTAACGCAGGCGCTCAGCTTGCCCTTGACGGTATCGGCGTGGTCGAAGCCGGCGAGCATTTCATGGGCGATCTGGGCATAGCGGGGTTCGTCGGCGCCGACCAGGCCAAGGCCATCGCCGCCCAGCAGGGGGGTGACGCCATAGATGATGAAGAAAACAGCGAATAAGGTGAAGACCGTGACTTCCCGGGTGGTGGACCACCGGGGCAGACGGCGGGTTCGGGGTTCAGCGGGATCCTGGGCGGATGGTTCCAGAGCGGATTCCACGTTGCGAGCTTCTCCGTGCGGCACTCCCCGGCAGATTCGCCGGTCCGGTGCGTGGCCAAGACTTGGCTGCGGGAAACGGACTCCTGGCGGCCCGAAGATGCCGGACGCGGAGGCGGCCGCAGCACGCGACAGGGACAAGGCTAACAGATTCGGACGAAGATGCTGATTAGACGCGAGGATCGATGCTGCTTCCGTCGCCCGGCATGAGCCGGGAGGAGATACCGTCCACGGCGTGGCGCAGCAGGGCGAGAATCTTTTCCAGGGCAAGTCCCAATGGTCCGTCGAGGGTGACGCCGGCGGCGTTCTCATGCCCCCCGCCACCCATGGATGCGGCCAGGCTGGCCACGTCCACGGGGCCTTTGCTGCGCAAGCTTACGCGGATGCGGCCCTCGGGCAGCTCGCGGAGAAACACCGCGGCTTCAACGCCGGCGAGGGAAATGGCGTAGTTGACGATGCCCTCGCAGTCCTCCTCGGCGGCGCAGGTGCGCACCATGTCATGATGCGAAATCCAGAGCCAGGCCAGGCGGCCTTCGCGCTTCAGGTTGGCGAGAGCGGCGCCGAGCAGCAGGAGCTTGGACATGGCCGTGGAGAAGTAGATTTCTTGGGCGATGTGGATGGGGTCGGCGCCGGCGCGGCTCAGCTCCGCGGCCAGGGCGAAGGTGGATGCGCGCGTGCCGCCGTAACAGAAGCCGCCGGTGTCAGTGAGGACGGTTGTATAGAGGCACTGCGCCATGGCGGGAGTGAGATGCACCCTGGCCGCTTTGATGAGCCGGTACACCAGCTCGCCCACGCTGGCGGCATCGCGATCGATCCAGTTGAGGTGAGCAAAGGGGCTGCCGGTGGCGTGATGGTCGATGTTGATCAGAAAGAAAGGCTCCAGACCGCGCAGGCGGGTGCGGTCCAGGCTGTCGCACTCGAGAAGGATGGCGGCGTCATAGGGGCCGTAGACGCGCATGACGCAGGAGATGGCCTCGGCGCCGGGCAGGGAGCGGTAGAGGTTGGGAATGCGGTCGGCGGTGACCAGGTCGGCGCGCTTGCCCATGGCTTCGAGCAACATGCCCATCGCCAGCATCGAGCCCACGGCATCGCCGTCAGGGCGCGAGTGCGAGCAGACCAGGAAGCGCTCGCCGCGGCCGAACGTGTCGAGAATGGCGGCGATAGGGTTTTCCGGAATCCAGCCATCCGTGGCGGAGGGAGTATCCCGTTCGTCATGGGGATCGCGGGGGGCACTGGCGTTTTCCGCGCCGGGATTGGGATCCATCGCGCCCATGAGCTTTAATCCGCCGCCTTTCTCTGCCGCCTGCGGGAGCGCTCCATCAGCTCGTCAATGCGCGCCTGAAAACGCCCGGAACGGTCGGCGATAAAGGCCAGGTCGGGAACGTGGCGCACGCCCATGCGCTCCTTGAGCTGGGCCCGGATGTAGCCCTTGGCGGCGTCGAGTCCGGCCATGGTGTTGGTTTCGGCCTCCACAATACTGGCTACGGTCTCATTGACGGCCACGTACACGCGCGCCGACTTCCCGCCGGGATTGAGCACCACCTCGCTGATGTAGCAGAAGCCGATGCGGCGGTCGGAGAGCTCGCCCTCGAGCATGGCGCCGATCTCCTCCTTGAGCGTCTCCGCCACGCGATCCTGATGATGTTTTCGCGCCCGATGTTCGGGCATGAGCCGCCTCCGTACCCTCGGCGTTGACCGCGGCTTGATGGCACGCGGAACGCGCGGGTAAACCATTCAGGATAGCAGAGGGGGAAGGTGCGGGAAGCGCCTCACTCGGTGCGCAAGGCCCGCGCCGGATCGACTGCGGCGGCGCGGCGAGCGGGAAGGAATCCTGCCAGCGCCGCCACCAGGCAGATGGCCAGGATGCCGGCGGCGTAGACCAGCGGATCGGCGAAGGAGACGCCGAAGAGCTGGCTGCGCACGGCGCGCACGCCCAGGACGGCAATGGGGACCGTGACCGCGACCGCGATGCCCGCCAGCAGCATGGTCTCGCGCAGGATGAGCCCGACTACGGCGCCGCGGCGCGCGCCCAGCGCCATGCGGATGCCGATCTCGCGCGTGCGCTGCGCGGTGGAGTAAGCGAGGATTCCGTACAAGCCGATACCCGCCAGCAACGCTGCCAGCAAGCCGAAGACCGCGGCCAGCAGGGCCAGCACGCGCTGCGGCGTCAGGCTGTCGTCGATTTGGTTCGACATGGTGCTGAGGCCGTTCACAATCAGCTTGGGGTCAATGCGCGCAACGGCCGCGCGAATGCTACCGGCCGCGGTGTCCGGTGCCTGCCAGGTGCGCACGTAGAAGCTGAGTCCGGTGGGCTTGGGCGCCTGCTGGAAAAGCGTGTAACACGTCGGCCTGGCGGGATCGCGCACGGTGGTGTGCTTCACGTCGCGCACCACGCCCACAATGATGGCGTCGGTGTAGGGCCGGTCCGGGCGCCCCGTGTGCCGGCCCAGCGCAGCCTGGGGGCTCGAAAAGAAATGCCGCGCGAAACCCTCGTTGACAATGGCCACCTTCTGCGAGGTCGCGGTGTCATCGCCGTTAAACATGCGGCCCGCCACCAGGGGCACGCCCAGCGTTTCAAGATAGCCGTTGCTGACCCAGGGCAGCTCGACATCGAAATCTTCGTCCGATGGAGGCTTGTAGCCGGTCACGTACACGTCGCCGGTTCGGTTGTCATCGACGAGGTCGGCGTCGTTGGTGGCGCCGACGCTGCGAACGCCGGGCAAAGCGGCGAGCGCATCGAGCACATTCTGTTCCAGGCGCGCGACGGTTGCCGCGGGATAACCCGCCATCTCCGGGGCGAGATTGAATGCGCGCAGGTGATCGGTGGCGAAACCGGGATTCACGTTGCGCAGGTTCTGGATGGAGCGCACGAACATGCCCGCGGCCACCATCAACAGCAGGCTGAAGCCGATTTGCAGGGCGACGCAGGTGCGGCGGAAGCGCAGGGATCCGCCCACGCCGGCGCCTGTCTGCTGGCGGAGCGCGTCAGCGAGGCGCGGATTCCAGAATTGCGCCGCGGGGGCCAGGCTGAAGATGAGGCTGCCCACGAGCGTGACCGCGAGCGTGAGCGCGAAGACATGCCAGTCCACCGTGGGCGTAAACATGGAGGTGTCGCCGGTGGTCTGCTGCGTCCAGTGGATGAGCAGGCGCAGCGCCGGGGGAGCGATGGCCAATCCCAGGGCCGCTCCGGCGAAGCCTAAGAGAAATCCTTCCGACAGAAGTTGGCGCACGATCTGGGGCGCGGTTGCGCCCATGGCGTAGCGCACGCTGAACTCGCGCACGCGGTTGGCCGCGCGCACCAGCAGCAGGCTGGCTACGTTGACCACCGCCATGGCGATGACCAGCAGCACCATGCCGACCATCACCATCAAGGGTATGCGCATGTCGCCGCGCAGAGGCGAGAAGCCGCGCGCGCCCGCATCGACGTTGAGATGCGCGGCATCGAGGAACACTTCACGCACGGCGGACGACTGGTCGTGGAACGCGGCGAATTCCTGGCGGCGCAGCGCCAGGAAGAGCGGGTTCATCTGCGCGCCGGCCTGCGCGACGGTGACCCCGGGACGCAACCGGCCTGCCAGATCGAGCCAATACGTTTGCCGGTCGTGCAGGTAATTCCAATCCGGGTTGATGGTGCGCTGCATGGTGATGGGGACATAAATGCCGGGGGCATTGCCCCAGATCATGCTGCGGAAACCGGGCGCGGCCACGCCCACGATGGTGAACGGCGCGCCGTTGACGAGCAGCGTACGGCCGACCACCGGCGCTTCCGCAAGCTCGGTTCTCCAGTAATCGAAATTGAGGACAGCAACAGGATTGGCCCCCTCCGCCGTCTCGTCGCCGGCATCGAATACGCGCCCCGCCGCCGGCTGCACGCCCAGCACCTGAAAGTAGTTGCCGCTTACCATCTCCGCGGAGGCGGCCTGGGCGTGGTCGTTCCAGGTCACGCCTACGGTGGCTTCGGCCGCGGCAATCAGGCCGCTCAGCGCCTGATTGCGATCGCGCAGGTCGCGGTACATGGGATAGGAAAACTCGTGCTGGTGCCCCGGCGTGTCTCCACCCTCCGAGTGGGTGTGCCCCTCAGTCGAGCCGGCAAAGTTCAGCGCCACGAGCTGCTGCGGATCGCGCACCGGCAAGGCGCGCAGCAAGGCCTGGCTGAGCAGACTGAAGACGGTGGAGTTGGCGGCGATGGCCAGAGCCAGCGTAATGATGCAAACTGCGGTCAGCCCGGGATTGCGCATGAGGCCGCGCAGCGCAAAGCGCAGATCGCGCAACAGGAGTTCCAGCCGCCACGAGGGTCGCTGTTCCCGGCACTGCTCCCGCGCGCGCTCCCGGCCGCCGAACGCGATCGCCGCCAGCCGCCGCGCCGCGTCCGCGCTCATGCCCGCGGCCAGGTTAGCTTCAATCTGGCGATCGATGTGAAACTGGAGCTCGTCGTCCACTTCAACGCGCCGCTTGCCCGTAAAAATGAATCGCGCCCGCGCCAGCCATTCGCCCAGCATGCGCACCTCCTCAGATTTCTGCCAACACCAGGTCGATGGCCCCGGCGAGCCTGTCCCAGTTGGCCAGCTCCGCCTGCAACTGCTTCCGCCCCGCGGCGGTCAGCGCGTAGTAGCGCGCCTTGCGGTTGTTATCGCTCGATCCCCACTGGGCGCGAATCCAGCCCTTGTACTCCAGCCGGTGCAGCGCCGGGTAGAGCGAGCCCTGGCCCACCTGGAGCACGTTATTTGACACCTGCTGGATGCGCTGCGCTATGGCCCATCCATGCTGGGGTTCGTTGGCAATGGCCTTCAGGACCAGCATGTCGAGCGTGCCCTGAAGCAGGTCGGAAGATGGCGGCATGGTCTCCCCTTGATGTTCGACAAGAGAATAGGCCAGCTTCTTGTCGAGTGTCAAGGGGAGAGTATCGGTATATGGCACGGGGTGATTCGCCGCAGGCCGCTACTTGATGTCGAAGCTGTAAACCACGCTGTAAGAAAACATGGGATAGATCGTGAACGACTGCGCAGAGTGGCGCCATTTGGTTTCCGCAGCCTGCAATGCGCTGTTGAACTGCGCCGCGAGCGGATTCGATGAATCTCCTATAT
The DNA here is from genome assembly GCA_963766785.1 of uncultured Acidobacteriota bacterium. Classification (GTDB taxonomy): domain Bacteria; phylum Acidobacteriota; class Terriglobia; order Terriglobales; family Acidobacteriaceae; genus Telmatobacter. Next base: position 2,212,996 of record CAVYBV010000025.1, on the reverse strand, counting down.
TGCTGCAGTTCGTCTGCGCGGAATCCTTGCAAACCCAGCCGGACGCGTTGATATCGATGGTCGGTGCGCCCATGAAGATGGCCCCGAATTCCGCCGGAAACGACCAGTGCCGGTTGGATCGGGGAACGAATCTTCCGAACCCTCCGCTGACAAATAGCTCCGGCTGCCGCGAATCGAGCCCGAGTGTGCCCGTACCGTTGATCGGCGCGACCCCGGTTGCCGCGTTCGGACTGGCGGAGTAGAAGGTCTGTCCGTTCAGCTTGAAACTGTTTCCGGGCACGATCTCCGCGGTCATGGAGATGTTGTTGCCGTTGTGCAGCATCAAGCCCCCGCTGAGGCGCCAGATGCTGTTGCGGGGATAGACGTCGAGGGCGGCGCCGACCGACAGCAGGTGCAGATTGGGGTCGCCTTTGAAAGTATCGATCTCCATGTTGCCGAAGTCATGGCTGAAAAAGTTCACCAGCAGCCGGCCGTCCAGATACTGCGTGAGGATGACGGCGCCTTTGATCCCAATTCCCAGCGGGGAGACATCGGCGCCGATGCTGGCCCGTGAGAGCGGCCCGTAATGGCGGACGCCCTCCCAGGGCTCTTCGCCGTGCTGATCTTGTCCCGCTGCGCCCGCCGCGGCTGGCACGGAGAAGTCCGGCGCGTCGGGAAGATTCGATGCGGAGATCGATGACGAGTCCGAGTTCAGCGTATGAAAATCCGTGGCCAGAAGGCGCAACTCCGCGCCCGCGGCGGCCGTGGCTTGAGAATGCAGAATGGATGACACGCTGAAGGTCAGCAGCGCCGCCACAAAAGGCAGCCGGAAGAGGGCGAAGGAAGTTCTCACAGTTTTCTCCTGGATGCGAGGGGCCTTAGCGGTTTTCAGTTACATTATGACCGCAGATCAATCAGTCTCGTCCTGTTACTAAAGTTGGCAGGAGCCGGTGAGGGTCAACCACTCACGCGGGCCTTTCAAATTTGGCCCGTGGATGGGCGCAATCAGCGCGCATCACGCCGTAAACGCATGGATGCGCCAAATGGATACCCTGTTATCCTGAGAATGTGATTCGACCCCCGAAAACCAGGCCGGTTGCCTGGCTGACGGTGCTTTTGGCTGTGTCTATCTCCGCCTGCCATAAAGAAGAACAAGCCGTGGAAGGCGTGGCCAGGAACGCCGCACGCGCCGAGCAGCAGGCCCAGGCGAATGCGACCGTTAGCGATGCCCAGCGGGCGCAGCTGGCCAAAATCCCGCTGCCCACCAAGAGCCTCTATGTCGATATCCACGACCCCAGCCAGTGGCAAAACCCGTTTATCAGCGCCGACGCCAATTATCTTGACCTGCACGTAATCATGGAGGACGCCAATCCGAGCACGGCGACCGAGGGCACCTTTTTGCGGCCCGAAGCGGCGCGCCGGCAGGAGATGCAAATCCGCCCCGCCGATTTGGCTAAGGCAATCACGGCGCTGCCGGCACGCGCGTGGCCCTATGGCCGCGTGGTCGCCGTGGCCGAGTCGCCCGAGGCCAATCGCAAGAATCGGCCCGCCGTGCGCCGCAACGTGGAGGCTGCCATCCAGAAGCTGAACGACCTGGGGGTGGTGGTGGAGGAGTGGCCGGGGCGGTAGACATCAGGCAAATCACTGAGCGGGGCCGCTCATTGGCGTTACGATTCCATCGTGAGCTTTCTTCCTATTCTCAACCAGCTCCAGCGGCTCGATCACGAACGCTTCTCCGCCCATCGCGAACTGGAAGCCCGTCTCAAGGCCGCCCTTCGCGGCGAAGTCCGCTTCGACATGGGCTCGCGCGCGCTCTACGCCACCGATTCATCTAACTATCGTCAGCTCCCCATTGGCGTTGTGTTGCCGCGTGACGCCGCCGACGTGGAGGCTGCGCTGGTGGCCTGCCGTGCGCTGGGCGCCGCCGTGCTGCCCCGCGGCGGAGGCACCAGCCTGGCCGGCCAGTGCGCCAATGTCGCCCTCGTTTTCGACTACTCGAAATACATGAACCGGCTCGCCGCGCTCGATCCCGAACGCAAGCTCGCCACCGTCGATCCCGGCATCGTCCTCGATCGCCTGCGCGAGGCCGCCGAGCAACACCACCTGACCTACGCGCCCGATCCCGCAACCCACTCGCGCTGCACCCTCGGCGGCATGATCGGCAACAACTCCTGCGGCGTGCACGGGCTGCTTGGCGGCAAGGTCGTGGACAACGTGGAAACGCTCGACGTTGCGCTCTACGACGGCACGCGCATGACCGTGGGCCGCACCAGCGACGAGGAACTCGATGCCATCATTCGCGGCGGCGGCCGCAAGGGCCAGATCTACTCCGGCCTCAGGCGCATTCGCGACAACTACGCGGTGCTGGTCCGCGAACGGTTCCCCCGCATTCCGCGCCGCGTCTCCGGTTACAACCTGGACGAGCTGCTGCCCGAGAGCGGCTTCCACGTAGCCCGCGCGCTGGTTGGATCGGAAGGCACTTGCGTCAACGTGCTTTCCGCCACTCTCAACCTGACCGCCAGCCCGCCCCATCGCGTGCTCACGGTGCTGGGATTCTCCGATGCATTCAAGGCGGCCGACGCCGTTCCCCAAGCGCTGGAGCACAAGCCCATCGGACTCGAGGGTTTCGACCATCTCCTGGTCGAGTTCATGCGCCGCAAGGGACTGGCGCTGAAGGAGCTGGACAAGCTCCCGCCCGGGGTGGGCTTCCTGCTGATCGAGATGGGCGCGTGGTCCGCGGAAGAAGCGCGCGCCAAAGCCGACGAGATCGCGCGCGCATCGCAGTCGTGGCCCGATCCGCCAGCCGCCCACATCTGCACGCCGGAGGAAGCGGCCAGCGTTTGGTACGTGCGCGAGTCGGCGCTGGGCGCGGTGGTGTTTGTGCCCGGCGAGCCGGACCGCTGGGAAGGCTGGGAGGATGCGGCCGTGCCTCCGGCACAGCTCGGGAACTATCTGCGCGCGCTCACCGAGCTGATGAACGAATTCGGTTACCGCAGCCCGTTCTACGGCCACTACGGCCAGGGCTGCGTGCACATGCGCATCAACTTCGATTTCTCTACTGCAAAGGGAATAGAGAAATTCCGCGAATTCATTGACCGCGCCGCCGACATTGTCATTCGTTTTGGGGGATCGTTCAGTGGCGAGCACGGCGACGGCCAGGCGCGCGCGGCGCTGCTGCCCAAGATGTTCGGCCCGGAGCTGATGGGGGCCTTCCGCGAGTTCAAGGCGCTGTGGGATCCGGACAACCGCATGAATCCCGGCAAGCTCATCGATGCGGTGCGGGTCTACGATCCCGTTGAGAACCTCCGCGGAGCCCGGTCAACCCCCACGACGGGCGCTCCGGGCCTCGATACTGAGACCCGGGATGGGAAGTCCGCACAACAAAAGGAGTTCAAGACCCACTTCGCTTTCACCCGCGAAGACGGTTCTCTCCAGCGCGCCACCGAGCGCTGCGTGGGCGTGGGCGCATGCCGCAAGCAGCACGGCGGCGTGATGTGCCCCAGCTACCGCGCCACCGGCGAAGAGATGCATTCTACTCGCGGCCGCGCTCACTTGCTCTGGGAGATGCTGGCCGGAGAGCTGCGCCCAGAAAGCTTCCAGAGCGATGCGGTCGACGAGGCGCTCTCACTGTGCCTCAGTTGCAAAGCCTGCAAGACGGAGTGCCCCGTGCAGGTGGACATGGCGCAGTACAAGGCGGAGTTCCTGGCCCAGCGCTACAAGGGCCGCCTGCATCCGCTGCATCACTACGTTTTTGGATTTGCCGACAAGCTGGCGCGCTGGGGCTCGTTGATGCCCGCACTGACCAACGCCATTCTTACCGGGCCGCTCTTGAGCCCGCTCATCAAGCGCATCGCCGGCGTGGCCGGAGAACGCCAGCTGCCGCGCCTCGCGCCGCGGTCCTTCGTCCGATCACGAAGTCCGGGTGCCCCAGGTCCCTCGCACTTGGGGACCTGGGAAACCACAAAAGCCGACTGCACGAATTCAATCACCCATCAGGTCCTCCTCTGGCCCGACACCTGGAACAACTACTACCATCCGCAATCCCTTGCCGCCGCTGAAAGGCTGCTCACCGAAGCAGGCTTTGAGGTCCAGACCGCGCAGCAGCACATCTGCTGCGGCCGCCCGCTCTACGACTTCGGCCTGCTCACCCACGCGCGCGCGTATCTTGCCCGCGTACTCGATACCATGGCCCCGCACATTGCCGCCGGCAGGCCCTTCATCTTCCTCGAGCCAAGCTGCGCCAGCGTCTTCAAGGACGAGCTGCCCGAACTTTTCCCCAACGATCCTCGTGCGCAGAAGCTGCGCGAACTCACCTGGCTCCTCGCCGATTTTCTCTCGGCCAAAGCCCCACACATTGCCGCCGACGACCGGCTGAAAGGTGCGCAGATTCTCATCCACGGCCACTGCCATCACAAGGCGGTCTTCGGCGGACCCGGCAGCGAAATCGCTCTGCTGCGCCAGGCCGGCGCCCAGGTGCAGCTCATCGACTCCGGCTGTTGCGGCATGGCCGGCCCGTTCGGCTTCGAAGCGGAAAAGTTCGAAGTTTCGAAGACCATCGCCGCCGCCGACCTTCTACCCGCAGTTGCCGACGCCGCGCCCGGAACGGTCATCGTCTCCGACGGCTTCAGTTGCCGCGAGCAGATCGAGCAGCTCGGCCACAAGCACGCGATACATTTCGCCGAGGCGCTGGCGCGATCCGGGCACTCAGTAAAGTAGCCTTCGATCGCTGCGCTACCATGAATTTAGGCTCATCATGTTCGTCGTCATCTGGCAGTTCGACGTAGCCGAGGAAAACGTCGCCGCGTTTGAAGCCGCGTACGGCCGCGAAGGCTCGTGGGCGCAGCTCTTCCGCACCTCGCCCGCGTATCGCGGCACCGAGCTGCTGCGCGACGCCTACGTTCCCGGCTCCTACCTCACCATCGACCGCTGGGACTCCGAAGACGCCTTCCGCGCCTTCCGCAAGGACCACGACGCCGATTACGAAAAGCTGGACCGCGCCTGCGACGCCCTCACCGCTCGTGAAACCCGCATCGGCGCGTACACGACCTGAACCGGCCATCCGTTTTCGCGCCGCTCGTCGAGCGCCATCGGCCAGCGTGTCTGGGGGGAGAATATTATCTTGATCATCTTTTGGATTCGTGGTGTCATCCGTTCAGCTTTGATTCGTCGCCAGTCTGCCGCTGGCTCATGCGGAGGAACCATGCACCCTGCCCGCCCACGATCCGCACCCCTACTGAGCCGCCGGCAATGGCTGCTTCAATCCACCATTGCCGCCGCCGGCCTCGCACTGGCTTCGCCACGTGCATTTGCCGACTCCGGCGACAGCATCTCTCATACCGCCGAATCCATCCATCAGGAAGTCATCTTCAAAGCGCCGCCCAAGCGCATCTACGACGCCCTCACCGACGCATCGCAATTCCAGAAGGTGGAGTTGTTGAGCGCGGCCACATCGAGCATGAATCTCAGCTCTCATCCCGCCGTGATTCATCGCCAGCCCGGAGGAGCGTTCTCCCTCTTCGGCAATTACATCTCCGGCCGCCAGATCGAGCTCGTGCCCAATCAGCGCATCGTCCAGGCCTGGCGCGTGGCAAGCTGGAATCCGGGAATCTACTCCATCGCCCGCTTCGAGCTCGCTGCCCACGACGCTTCGACGAAACTTGTCTTCGACCACGCCGGCTTCCCCGCCGGCCTGGCCGAGCACCTCGCCTCGGGCTGGCATACGAATTATTGGGAGCCTTTGCAGAAATACCTGGCCGGATAATTCCGCCGCGCGCCCGCAGCAAAATGGGGCGGGTGGCTTGCGCCGCCCGCCCCATTTTCCCATCAAGGAGAGAATCTTCAGCCTAAAACACGCCCGCCAGAAACGTTTCTACCGGCGAAACCTTTTCGCCCGTATCGCCGGAAGCGGCCAGCACCGCCGGCGACAACGTCATGACCGGGCACTGCGAGTGCGCCAGCACCTTGTACACCACTCCGTGCCGCGTGATGGCGGCAAAGGCCGACGCTCCGTGAGCGCCCAGCACGATCAGGTCCGCCTGCTGTGCGCGCCCCTGATACAAAAGCTCTTCGGTGGGGTCGCCCGGCACCACGATTGCCTGTAATTCGATCTTCGCCTGCAACTCAGGTGGAATCAGATCCAGCAGGTCACCCTCAATCTGGTCGATGCTTCGGCCGGCCAGAATCTGGTGCCGCTCCTGCGGCCGGATGACATGCTGCAGGATCAGGCGCGCGCGATGCTGCGCCGCCAGCTCCCCTGCAAACCGCGCTGCAATCACACTGGAATCGTGCAGGCTGGTCGCGCACAGGATGGTTCGCGTGGCAAAGTTCCGCGTGCTTCCATCCACCACGTCCGGTCCCACGATGAACACCGGCATCATGGCCGTCCGCAGCACCGCCTCCGCCACCGAGCCCACCAGCAGCTTGCCAATGGGACCGGGTGCGTGCGTGCCCATCACGATCCGGTCGATCACCCGCTCTCGCGTGTAGGCCAGCACCTGGTCCGCAGGCAATCCCGGCCGCACCACCACTTCGCAGCGCACTCCCTGGTTGCGCGCCCGCTGGGCCAGAGGCTCCAGGTGCTGCATCTCGGCCCGCGCCGCCGCGGCGTAATCGTAGTAACGCACGCCCGAGGTCTCCGAGGCCGAGATCACCAGGGTGTCGTAAGCATGGAAGAGGATCAGGTCAGCCGCAAACTCCTGCGCCTGGGCCAGCGCGAAGGCGAATGCCTTCTCATTGGCGGGAATTTCGGACGCAAACAGGATGGTGGAGGGCTTGCTCCATTCCGGTTTCAACGCGGTTGTCATAGGCGCCTCCCCGGCTCTGGTTATAGAAAGCCTGACAGTATTTTTCATGAACTTACAGTGCGATTAGGCACACCTTGAAGTGAGCTATATCACAAAACCGCTCAGAGCTAGCGATAAACCATCCCCGTGAGACGCGAGTTGCCCAAAAAGCGTTGCTTGGGGCCCTAATATTGATCTCGCGTTCACCTGTCCCCGTGCACGTTGGAAAGGATGATCGCCGAGCCTTCGTTTGCACTCAGGGGTAACCGTTCGGTTCGTTGGCTTCCCCCATTTGCTACTTTCGTGATCCAAATCACAGATTCCCGGGCCAATCCCCTGCTCTCCTTATGGTGTTATCGGAATCGCCGCCTTTCCCTTTAAGGCCAAGCGCCGCTGATTCCCCATCGAGGAGGCCCCATGCAGCCGATGATGCACAGTATTCCCGCCCGTGGAGGGCTCGATTACGACGAAACTCCCTTCGTCGCCATCTGGGAGGTCACCCAGTCCTGCGACCTGGCCTGCAAGCATTGCCGCGCCGCCGCCCAGCCCATTGCCCACCCTGACCAGCTCACTCACGAGGAAGGCAAAGCACTTATCGACCAGATTGCCGAAATGCGCGTCCCCGTCTTCATCTTCACCGGAGGCGATCCGCTCAAGCGCCCTGATCTTTATGAGCTGATCCGTTACTGCGACCAGAAGGGCGTCAAGGTCGCGGTCACCCCCTCGGCCACGCCTCTGCTCACCCGCGAGGCCATCCTCAAAATGAAGGAAGCCGGCGTGGTCCGCATGGGTATCTCGCTCGACGGCTCCACGCCCGAAATTCACGACAAGTTCCGCGGCCTGGACGGCGCCTGGGCCCGCACTATCCAGGCGATCCAGTGGGCGGGCGAGGCCGGCATGCCCATCCAGGTCCACTCCACCATCAGCCGCCACAACGCCAACGACCTCGACGGCCTCTGCAATCTCTTCGAGCGCCTCAACATCGTGATGTGGAACGTGTTCTTCCTGGTTCCCGTCGGCCGCGGCCAGCTCGGCGACCTGCTGTCGGGAGAGGAATTTGAGCAGGTCTTCGGCAAGATCTACGAGCTCAGCCACCGCGTCAGCTTCCAGATCAAGACCACCGAGGCCATGCACTATCGCCGCTATCTCCTGCAGCACAATCTGGAAGAGCGGCGCATGGGGCACGGCCATCCGGGAGGTCATCCCGGCAGCATTTCGCGCCCCGCGGAATATGAGGCGGGTGCTCCGCTGGCCGACGCCCAAACCCGCACCCACGGCTGGGCCACCCGCCGCGTCAATGACGGCAAGGGCTTCATGTTCATCTCTCACACCGGCAACGTCTATCCTTCCGGCTTCCTGCCCATCCACGCCGGCAACATCCGCGAGACCCCGCTCGCCGACATCTACCGCAACGCGCCCATCTTCAAGGCCTTGCGCGACACTGGGCGCCTCGAAGGCAAGTGCGGCGCCTGCGAGTACAAGGAGATTTGCGGCGGCAGCCGCGCCCGCGCATACGCCGTCACCGGCGACCCGCTGGCCCAGGAACCCTGCTGCATCTTCCAGCCGCGCAACTGGCACCCGGAAGCCACTACGGTCGACGTGAAGGAGCAGTCCGAGTTCGCCAACCCGCTGCCGGTGTTATGAAGCAAGTTCCGGTTGGAGCGTGAAGTATGAAATGAATGCGGAAATCTGACGCTAAGGGATCAACGACAAACTTGAGGTCACAAATTGTAACCTCAAGTTCGCTCATTCCGCCGGAGCGAATCGAGCGTCGGATCCTGCTGATTCGTAGACAGAATGTAATGCTCGATGCGGACCTGGCTGAGCTTTATGAAGTTGAAACAAAGGTGCTTAACAGGGCGGTGCGACGAAACCAGCCGCGCTTCCCCGTGGACTTCATGTTTCAACTAAATGCTGAGGAGTTTGAAAACTTGAGGTGCCAAATTGGCACCTCAAGTTCGTGGGGCGGCCGCCGGCATCCTCCACTTGCCTTCACCGAGCAAGGCGTGGCCATGCTCTCCAGCGTTCTCCGCAGCCATCGCGCCGTGCAGGTCAACATCGCCATCATGCGCGCCTTCGTCAAGCTCAGAGAGATCCTCGCCTCCCATCGCGACCTGGCCGGCCGGCTGGAAGAGATGGAAAGCAAGTACGACTCGCAGTTCAAGGCCGTCTTCGACGCCATTCGCGAGCTGATGAGGCCACCGGAAAAGCCAAGGGCGAAGATTGGATTTGGTTCGGCAAATTCTGGCTGAGCCGCACCAGGCTTCTCCACGACCGCCGGGACTTGAAGTGGCAAATTGGCGCCTCAAATGCCTCGCATCCCCTGTTTGCTGGCTTTCTGGTCCCTTGTTCCCTTGGTCCCTCGTTCCCTTGGCCCCTCGTTCCCTTGGCCCCTCGTTCCCTTGGTCCCTTGGTCCCTCCCGGTTTGACCCCGGCCAGCCTCACCCGGTAAACTACCTTAGTTTGGCGTGTCCTGCCTGTCGCCGTGGAGGCAGACGTTCGCTCTTCGATCCAAGTCCTGAGCTTGAGCGCACCACGGCGCGGAAGTTTCCGCCTATTTTCCTGGTTTTGGAGCAGATTCGCCCGGGCGCGAGCTGCCCTGGAGGGTTTATGTACGCGGTTTTACGAACCGGAGGGAAGCAGTACCGTGTCGCTCCCGGCGACGTTGTGAACATTGAGACCGTCGCCTCGGGCGACCAGACCATCGAGTTCAGCGATGTGCTCGCCGTTTCCGGCGACCAGGGCATCCTGAAGCCCGGCTCGGCCAAGGTTACGGCCGAAGTGGTCAGCCAGGGCCGAGGCGACAAGATCCTGGTCTTCCACCTCAAGCGCAAGAAGCAATACAAGAAGCTGCAGGGTCACCGGCAGAACTTCACCCAGGTCCGCATCAAGGCCATTGAGGCCGACGGCGTCACGTATACGGCGAGCTAAGACGAGCCGGTAGCCGGTAGCTTGTAGCTATCTTCACGTTAGAGCAGCCAGCGTGGCTGAGCTGAGACAGAAGCTACTGGCTACAAGCTACAGGCTGAGTTCAAGAAGGGGATTTTGCAATGGCACATAAAAAAGGTGGAGGCAGCTCCACAAACGGACGCGATTCCAATGCGCAGCGGCTGGGCGTGAAGACCTTTGCCGGCGAACTCGTCACCGGCGGCACCATCATCACCCGCCAGCGCGGCACCAAGATCAAAGCCGGCCCCAATGTCGGCCGGGGCTCCGACGACACGCTGTTTGCCAAGGTCAGCGGACGCGTGGTCTTCACCGATCGCGGCGGCCGCGGACGCTTTGCTTCGATTGAGCCGGCCGCGACGGAATAACTCTCTCGTCGAGCGCACGGGGCCGCGGTCGATCGCCGCGGCCTTTTTGCGTTTGCGCTGCACGGGCGGCTCAGACAATCGGACGCTGCTCGCCCCGGCGGTTTGCCCCGCGAAAGCCCCGGTTGCTATTCTTCTTCTACCGCTGGCACGGTGCCTCGCTTGTCCCGCTGACTTCCGGACCGGCCCCGCAATCCCCAAATCGCAGCGGCCCGGGCGGTTCCTACCAACATGAAGATCCACGAGTACCAGGCAAAGGAAATCCTCGCGAAATACGGCGTTCCCGTACCCAAGGGCGAGGTGGCCAACACCCCTGAAGAAGCAGCCGCGGTGGCGCGCAAGCTCCTGGCCGACGGCGCATCCGGCGTTGTCGTCAAGGCGCAGATCCACGCCGGCGGCCGCGGTAAAGGCGGCGGCGTGAAGGTGGCCAGAACCCGCGAGGAAGCCGAGCAGCATGTGCAGAGAATTCTCGGCATGCAGCTGGTCACCCACCAGACCGGGCCCGAGGGCCAGAAAGTCCAGCGGCTCCTCATCGAAGAAACCGCCGCCATCGACCGCGAGCTTTACCTCGGCATCGTGCTCGACCGCGCAACCGGCGAGCTGGTCTTCATGGCGTCGCAGGCCGGCGGCATGGAGATCGAAGAGGTTGCGGCCAAGACTCCCGAGGCCATCTTCAAGGAGTCGATCGACCCAGCCGTCGGCTTCGGCGCATGGCAGGCGCGTAAGCTCGCGTTCGCGCTCGGCCTCAAGCCCGCGCAGATCAACCAGGCGGTCGCGTTCTTCCAGAGCCTTTACAAGGCCTACATCGAAACCGACGCCAGCCTGCTCGAGATCAATCCCTTCATCACCACCAAGGACGACAAGCTCTTCGCCCTCGACGCCAAGGTCAACTTTGACGACAACGCGCTCTTCCGCCATCCTGAGATCAAGGCGCTGCGCGACACCGCCGAAGAGGCTCCGCTTGAAGTCGAGGCCAGCAAGTACGCACTCAACTACATCAAGCTCGACGGCACCATTGCCTGCATGGTCAACGGCGCCGGCCTGGCCATGGCCACCATGGACATCATCCAGTACGCCGGCGGCTCGCCCGCCAATTTTCTCGATGTGGGCGGAGGGGCGACGCAAGAACAAATCGAGCACGCCTTCGAAATCCTGCTCAGCGACAAGAACGTGAAGGCGATTTTCATCAACATCTTCGGCGGCATCCTGCGCGTGGATCGCCTCGCCACCGGCGTGGTCGCCGCCGCGCGCAACCTCAACGTGAAAGTGCCGATTGTGTTGCGCCTGGAAGGAACAAACGTAGAAGAAGGCAGGGAGATTCTGCAGGAGTCAGGGTTGAACTTCCAAGTTGGCGCAACGATGAAGGACGCAGCAGAACTTGTTGTGAAAGCAGCCGCGGAGGTGGCAGTCTAATGTCCGTCTTGGTCGATAAAGAAACGCGGCTGATTGTGCAGGGAATTACGGGCAAAGAGGGCACTTTCCACGCGAAAGGTTGCGCGGAGTACGGCACCAACGTCGTCGGTGGCGTCACTCCGGGCAAAGGCGGAACAACCCACGAAGGCTGGATCGTATTCAATACCGTGGCCGACGCCGTGCGCGAAACCGGCGCCAACGCCACCATGATCTTCGTCCCCCCGCCGTTTGCGGCTGACGCCATCCTCGAGGCCGAAGACGCGGGCATTCCCCTCATCGTCTGCATCACTGAGGGCATCCCCACGCTCGACATGGTCAAGGTCTGGGCCAAGCTCAAAACGTCGAAATCTCGCCTCATCGGCCCCAACTGCCCCGGCGTCATCTCGCCCGGCAAGGCCAAAATCGGCATCATGCCCGGCCGCATTCACAAGGAAGGCAACGTCGGCATCGTCTCGCGCTCCGGCACGCTCACTTACGAGGCCGTGCATCAACTCACCCAGCGCGGCATCGGCCAATCAACAGCAATAGGAATTGGCGGCGATCCCATCATCGGCACCACGCACATTGAGGCGCTTCGTCTGCTCAACGACGATCCCGGGACCGAGTCCATCATCATGATCGGCGAGATCGGCGGCACCAACGAAGAGAAAGCCGCGGCCTTCGTCAAGGAACACGTAAAGAAGCCCGTCGTCGGTTTCATCGCCGGCCAAACCGCGCCCCCGGGCCGCCGCATGGGCCACGCCGGCGCCATCATCTCCGGCGGCGAAGGCACCGCCTCCGGCAAGATGACGGCCATGCGCGAAGCCGGCATCCACGTAGTGGTCTCGCCCGCCGATATAGGCGAAACCCTGGCCCGCGTTATCGGCAAAGCGTAAGAGCAGCTTTCAGCCATCAGCTAATCTCCCGCAAGCCGAGTTGCCTCTCTGACAATTTGCCGCCTATAATTCTTCCACTTTCCCATGGGACCGTTTCCGATGAGTACTCGCTTCTTTCGCTGGGGTTCTTTTCTGTTGGTTGTTGCCGTAGGCTGCAGCGGATCGAAATTCAGATTTGCGGCCACGCCTACTCCGCCTCTTCCTGCCACCTCCCTCCTGGTCATCGGCAACAGTATCACTCAACACGGAGCGGACCCGAGCATCGGTTGGACCGGTGACTGGGGTATGGCCGCCAGCGCCGAGGACAAGGACTTCGCGCATCTGTCTGCCGCATCGTTCACCATGCCACTGACCATCGTCGGCGGAGCTCCGGCCGAGGAGGACCCGATCGAAAACGGCCAGGCGGTGCTTGAACAGGCCGGCGCCGCAATCTCGCCGCGCACGCTTGTCGTCATTCAACTGGGCGATAACGTCTTGCCGGCAAACCTGACCACGTTCCAACCCATCTACGACGATCTCGCCAGGGAGGCGTCGCAGGGACGCGCGTTCCTGTGTCTGAGCTCTTATTGGAATCACTACGGCCCGGCGACCGATCAACTCATGCAGGAATCCTGCATGGGCCACGGAGGAACCTGGGTTCCCATCGGCGACATTTACACCAATCCCAATAACCCCGACTATATGGGCCCTCCCCAGTTTTCCAATCCGGGTGTTCAGATGCACCCGCATGATTGGAGCATGGCCCAGATCGCAGACCGGGTGTACTCCGCTGGAAAGACCTACGTAATCGGTCAATGACGCAACAGCGATGCCGTTTGGGCTCGACGTTGGCGCCGTGGCTCCGCGTTCTCTCCGCCCAATGCATGTACCCGCTATCATCGATTCAGCGATGACTCGCACCAAAGAACTCCTCAAACCGCTCGCCGAAGACGGCGCCGCGCTCACCCGCGAGCAGGCCGCGGAGGTCCTCACCGAAATCCTCTCCGGAGAGGTGCCGGAAGTGGAGACCGCCGCGCTGCTCGCCGTCATGGCCACGCGCGGCGAGCAGGCGCCTGAACTCGCCGGCTTCGTCGACGTCATGCGCGCCCGCTGCGTCCCCGTTCCCTTCACCGATGCCGAGCGCGAAGAGCTGGTTGATTGCGTGGGAACCGGCGGCGGAGGGCCGCAGACCTTCAACATCTCTTGCGGCGCGGCGCTGGTGGCTGCCGCGGCCGGCGCCCGCGTCGCCAAACACGGCAACCGCGCTGTCACTTCGCTCTGCGGCGCCGCCGATGTCCTCGAAGCTCTCGGCGTCCCCATCGACATGAGCCCCGAACTCGCCGTCGAGTGCTTGCGCGAAACCGGCTTCGTCTTTCTCTTCGCGCCGCTCTATCACCCCGCCATGAAAGCCCTCGGACCCCTGCGCCGCGCCCTCGGCTTTCGCTCCATCTTCAATCTCTGCGGCCCGCTCACCAATCCCGCCGGCGCGCGCGCCCAGGTCATCGGCGTGCTCGCGCCCAGCCGCGTCCTGCTCGTTGGCCGCACCCTGGCCGCGCTGGGCGCGCGCCGCGCCTTCGTGGTGCATGGCTCCGATGGCATTGACGAGCTGACCACCAGCGGTGAATCCGTGGTGGCGCGCATTGAGGAAACCGCGCCCGGCCAACCGCCGGAGATGAAGGCCGCTCGCTTCACGCCTGAGATGGCGGGTGTGCCCCGCTCCACCATCGAGCAGTTCTCCGGCGGCGACATTGAGACCAATCGCCAACTTCTCTATGACATCCTTACAGGCATCCCCGGCCCGCGCCGCGACATCGTGCTGCTCAACGCAGCCGCTGCGCTGGTGGCCGCGGGGATCGCCGGCGATCTTAAGGAAGGCGTTGCCCTCGGCGCCGAAGCCATCGACTCCGGCCAAGCCGCGGCGACGCTCGCCAAGCTGCGCCAGTTTGGCGAAAAACACGCGTCGTGAAACTACAGCACGCTGTCCTTGCCATCGAGTAGCTAAAAGCTGATAGCTGACGGCTGAAAGCTACGCGCTGAGCCTGCGCGCCAGCTTCCATCCCGCCCACGCCAGGGCCAGCGCCAGCGCCACCCATCCAGCCTGTTGCCATGCGGGCGCGATCGTTACTGCGCCCACATTCACGCGCGGCATTGCCAGGCCGCCCGCCGAGACCACCGCGCGCGCCATCACCACTGCGGCCCACACCAGCACGGCCACTGCCACCACCAACCCCGGCAGCGCCCGCTTCCACGGAAACGGAATCGGCGGCGGCGCCGCGGCCTCGGCCTCCACGCGCTCCATCACCGAGCCCGCAAAGCCCGAGGACGGAACCAGCGCGTCTTCTGCAGCCAAAATCCTGTCCAGCTCGTCGCCCTCCATCTCAGGCCTCCTCTCTCTGGTTCAGATGCGCCATCCCGTCTGCCTCGCCATTGCCGCCCATCTCGCCGGCGAGCTGCGGAAACCGCCGTTTCAGCAGGTCCCGCCCGCGCTTGAGCCGCGCCTTCAGCGTGCCCGTGGGCATCTTCAGCGTCTGCGCCGCCGCCTCCACATCCATCTCATGAAAGTAGTAGAGCACCACCGGCTCGCGGTATCGCTGCGGCAGCGCCAGCACCGCCCGCCGTACTGCCTCGCTTCGATTGCGATCTTCCACCAGCACATGCTGCCGCGCCGGCGCCGCAGGCTCCGGAGCATCCTCCATGGGAACCATCACCGTGGGAAAGCGCTTCAGCTCGTTGCGGTAAACGTTGGCTGCCACCGCAAATAGCCAAGTGGAGAAGCTAGCCTCGCGCCGCCAGCCGCTCAATCCGCGCCATGCTCGCACCAGCGCGTCCTGAGCCAGCTCCTCCGCGCGTCCGCGGTCGCGGCAATAGCGCCACGCCATCGTCACCAGCGGCCCCTGCCAACGCCGCACAATGCCTTCGAATGCGCGCGCATCCCCGGCCAGCACGCGTTCCACATCGGCCAGATCGTCGCTCGCATTGGCTTCCCGTTCGGTCATGGCGGATTCACGCAGTCAGACAGGCGCATCCAACTGCCGGTTGCATTTTATTCCCATTAGCGGAGCTAGCGGAGTTAGCGGAGCTAGTTAGTCTCCGCCGCCGGTTCAGCCGCTTGTATTTTGCTTCCCGAAAAATGCAACCGTGCGCCGGGCACTCCTGTCATACCGGATGCAAGGGGACAAAAGGACGCCCCGCAGCAAGGAGGCTTCAAAATGGCGCATCTGCTTCTGTTTGACTTCTTCGGCGACAATCCCGCGATGGGCATGTGGATTTTTCTCTCGGTCGGCGCAGTTGCCTTGTTCGTGGTTTTCATCCCGCTGGTCACCTGGATTGACAGCCAGCGCAAGGAGCGCGAGGCGTTTTACCGCGCCGACACCATGCGCCGCCTCGCCGAAGCGCCCACGGAAAGCGCCCAGCAAGCCATCGCATTGATGCGCGACCAGGAACGCGTCAAGCGCGTCAAGGCGCGCGAAGGCGTGAAGATCGGCGGCCTTATCAACATCGGCGTCGGCATTGGTCTCATCATCTTCCTGAAGGCATTGATCGGTCCGCAGGGGGTGTACCTGGTTGGCCTCATCCCCGGCCTCATCGGGGTAGCCATGCTGGTCTACGTCTACCTTATGGCCGCCCCGTTGGAGTGACGCCCATCCGCTGCGAGTTCCATTGGTCAGCGGCGGCTGCGCGAGCCGCCGCGCACTCCGGAGTCCACAAGAATCGCCACCAGCGAGAACAGCATCGCCAGGTCCGTTCGAGCCTCGTGGATGAAGCCAAGCATTCCATGATGCTCGGCGCTCTTCGATAGCTGAAACGGGCCCACGGCGTGGCCCAGCAGGATGGGCAGCTTGGTGCTCACCAGCGCGGTCGCGATGATCGAGAGCAGCACAATGGCGGCGTCGCCGGCGTAGAAATTCAGGATCACCGCCGCGCCGGCCGCGACTTCAAGCGCTCCCACCACCGGCGCCAGCAGGTGCGGCCAGGGCAGCCCGATATGCGCGAACCGTCCTGCGCCAAGCTCGCCCGGGTAAAGAAACTTCAGCACGCCTTCCGTGATAAACACGATCCCGACAACGATTCGGATGAGCAGCATGGGGACGTTGCGCGGCATGCCGCCATTCTACGCGCCCGCGCCAAGCAGCCGTTCGATGCGGCCGCGCAACTTCAGCGGGTCCGTTGACGGTGCGTGCCGGCTCACCACCCGCCCCCGGCGGTCCACCAGGAATTTGGTGAAGTTCCAGTAAATCCGCCCCAGCCCCAGCAGCCCGCGGCGCTCCCGCTTCAGCAGCCGGAAAACCGGGTGCGTATGCGCGCCGTTCACTTCTATCCTGGAGAACACCGGGAAGCTGACCCCGTAGTTGCGCTGGCAAAAACTTCCGATCTCCGCATTCGAGCCCGGCTCCTGGTGCCCGAACTGGTCGCAGGGAAAAGCCAGAACCACCAGGCCGCGGTCCTTCAACTCCCGGTAAAGCTGTTCCAGGGCGGCGTACTGCGGTGTGAAACCGCAGCGGCTGGCCGTATTGACCACCAGCAGCACCCGGCCGGCAAAAGACTCGATCCCCAGCGGCGTGCCGTCCAGCAGATCGGCCCGGAGCTGGTAAAGCGCGCTGGGCTCCTCTAACACCTCAATTCCTCTCTCACTTGAGGATGTCATGTCGCGGGCTCATGCGTCTAAGCAGCGTGCAGCGCACACGAGGAAAGAAAGCAGATCAGCGGGCCGGGCGCGCCATTCGCGTCCGGTAGACTGTGGTTGGCAGCTTTTTTTTTGATGTCCCAGGGGCGATTGGCCCGGGAAGGTCCCAGGCGCGGTGGGGATGAGTCTTTTCCCGCCCTCGGCGGGACCCGGCCCGGTTTGGGGCTGATGGCCGCAGTCAAATATAATCGACTTTTCCTCGAGGCGGAGCCGATCTTTCGAGAGCAATGAGGGTGTGCATATTTTTCCCGTGAACTGTAACCATGGACCGCACCAGGACGATGTGCGCTCGCCGCAGGGGCATCCCACGGTGAAGAAGCTGCACAAGGATTCATCCCCCGCTCCGGGGAAGCTGATCCGAGCGGGGCGTGCGCTCTTCCTGCTGCTCCTCGCGGCCTCGTCGCTGGCCGCGATGGCCCAGCAGGCAAACACCATCGCCGAGGTCCGCGTCATCGGCCAGCGGCGCATTCCCAGGGAAACCATCCTGGCCCGGATGTTCACCCACGTCGGCGACCCCTACGACCCCATCACCATCGAGCGCGACTTCAACTCCCTTTGGAACACCGGCTACTTTGAGAACCTGCGCATTGAGCGCGAAGACACCGAAAAGGGCATCATCCTGGACGTCTACGTCACCGAAAAACCCACCATCCAGGAGATCAACTATCACGGGCTGAGCTCATTTTCGGTCTCCGACGCCCTGGACCGGTTCAAGAAAGAGAAGGTGGGGCTGAGCCAGGAGAGCCAGTTCGACCCCACCCGCATCAAGCACGCTGAAGCCGTGCTGCGCGAAATGGAAGCCGAGCACGGACACCAGTTCGCCACCGTCAACACTCAAGTCAAAACCATCCCCCCGGCCATGGTGCAGGTCAACTTCACCATCAAGGAAGGGCCGACGGTGAAAGTGGGCAACATCCGCTTCACCGGCAACAGGCACATCAGCGCCCTGGATCTGCGGCGCTCCATGAAGAACCTCAAGCCCATCGGCATCCCCTACTCGCTGATCTTCGAGAACCTCTTTGCCAAAACCTTCGACTCATCCAAGCTGGAAGAGGACTCCGAGCGCGTGCGCGAAGCCTATCGCGACAAAGGCTATGCCAACGCCGCGGTGGAAGAGCCGCAGACGAAGATCCGCGACGAAGGCGGATTGAACTGGTTCACTTTCCGGCCCAACAAGGGCAAGCGCATCGACATCCTGCTACCCGTTGAAGAAGGCGCGCGCTACCGGTTGGGTTCGATTTCCTTTACCGGAAACAAGGCGCTCATGAACACGAGGGCGTTGCGGGCGCTGTTCAATATCAAGGACGGCGAATGGTACAACAACCAGGCCCTGATCAAGGGCATGGAGAACCTGAAAAAGGCCTACGGTCAATTCGGCTACATTAATTTCGCCGCCATTCCCAAGCCTACTTTCGACGACCAGAAGCACGTCGTCTCCTGGGTCATCGACATCGACGAAGGCAAGCAGTTCTACGTCTCCCGCATCGAGTTTCAGGGCAACACGGTCACCCGCGACAAAGTCATACGCCGCGAGCTGCTCCTCGAAGAAGGCCAGGTCTACAACTCCCAACTGTGGGAGTATTCGCTGCTCCGCCTCAACCAGCTGGAGTACTTCGAGCCGCTGCGCGTGGACCAGGACTCCGAGGCCCACCAGGATCCTGAAGCCGGCACCGTGGACCTGCTCCTCAAAGTGAGGGAGAAAGGCAAGAACCAGATCGGCTTGAACGGCGGCGTCAGCGGCTTGTCGGGCGCCTTCCTCGGCGTTAACTACCAAACCAACAACTTCCTCGGACTGGGCGAAACCCTCAGCCTCCAGGCCAACCTGGGCAACGTGGGACGAACCTTCCTGTTCGGCTTCTCCCAGCCCTACATCCATAACCGGCCCTTGAACTTCGGTTTCCAGCTCTTCAACCAGAAGCAGGACTACAACGCCTCCAAAACCTACCAGGCGACCACCGGCCAGTCAGCCAACCTGACGGCGGCTCAGCAATCGCTGACGCAGAACTACAACCAGGCCTCCAAGGGGATTAACTTCAGCATCAGCTATCCGCTCAGGCGGCACACCTTCCAGCGGCTTGGCTTAACTTACTCCTTGAACGACTCTTCCATCACGGCGTTCTCCACCGCGTCGCAGACTTTCTTCCAGACCATCGCATTCCGTTCCGGCATCCAGGGCTCGAATGCGCTCACCGGCATCGTCAACAGCTCGGCCTCGTTCACCTATGTCTACAACACCGTGAACAACCCCATGCGGCCGCGCACGGGCAAGGAATACACCGCCGTCTTCCAGTTCTCGGGCATTGCCGGAAACCTGCGCTACATTGCTCCGTTCGTGGCCTATAAGAGCTACCGGTCGATGCACTACTTCAGGCCCAACCCGACCGGCCACAACGTGCTCGCCTTGCGCGCCCAGCTCGGCTATATCCAGGGCTTCGGCGGCGACGTGGCCCCGCCCAACAACCGCTTCTACGCCGGCGGCGAAGAGGAAATCCGCGGCTTCGATATTCGCGGCGCAACTCCCTACGGCTATGTGCCCAATCGGGCCACGGTTCAGTTGACTAATCCGGATGGATCCTGCGTGCCCCGCGATCCCAACAACCCGCAGTTGGGCCAGTGCATCGCGGTGCCCATCCCCGTGTACGGCATCGCCTCCATCGGCGGCGACACCAACCTGACCGCCAACGCTGAGTACCGCATTCCCATCGCCGGACCGGTCACCTGGTCCTTCTTCGACGACTTCGGCATGGACATGGCGCTCAACAGGGGACAGCTCGAGCAGAGCCCCGAGGGATTCGCCACTCTCACCGCCCCCCTCTACGGCTGCCCGGTCTACAACAACGGCGCCTGCCAGGGCGGCATCCCGGGATCGAAAGTCGGATTCCAGAAAGACATCCGCCCGGTGGCGGGCACCGACTACGTGCCGCGCATGTCGCTGGGCGGCGAGATCTCCGTCATCATGCCTATCATCAATGCGCCCTTCCGCCTCTTCTACGCGTGGAACCCGCTGCGCCTCTATGAGACCCCGTACTGCGACGAGAACGCCAACGGTTCCCGCAACCAGAGCTGCTCGGCCCAGTTGATCACTCGCGACATGTTCCCGCCCGGCGGCGCCGGCGACTATACCTACCAGGAGGCCATCCAGGGTTACGGAGCGCTGAACCAGTTCCGCGAACCCAGAAAAACCTTCCGCCTCACCGTCTCAACCACGTTCTAAAAACAGGGAGTAGGGAGTAAGGAGTAGAAAGCAGCGGAAAAGACGATTGCGAACCTTGGACCCAAATCATCATCGCTCGCGGGCTTGGATTTGGGTCCGATGCGCATCATAAGCATGCGGAGGAGCTGGCGTTTGAAATTGGCCGAATGCTCGTGGCTCTGATGAGGAAGCTGAGGGAGTAGCTACCACCTGCCGCTTCCTACTCCCTACTCCCTATTCCCTATTCCCTACTTGTGCATTGTCAATAGGTTGTTCCGATCAAGCCCTGCGCGGCTGATGGGTGGTGAAGCGTCGAGGCTGCCGTGTGGTCTGTGCCAGTTGTACTGGTGGACCCAGCGGGGCAGTTCTTCGGCGCGCTGAGTTGAGTTCTGATACGAGCGGCCGTAGGCCCACTCGCGCAGAGCGGTCTGGATGAAGCGTTCGGCTTTTCCGTTGGTGCGCGGAGTGTAGGGCCGGGTGCGGCGGTGCTTGAGGCCGAGCAGCCGGCAGGCCTGGGCAAAGCGGCGCGAGGCGTAGGCGGGCCCGTTGTCGGTCAACACGGCCTTGAAGCGGATGCCAAGCCGGTCGTAGTAGGCCAGGGCGCGGTGAAGGAACTCCACCACGGAATCGGCCTGCTCGTTGGGGAAGATGTCGGAGAAGGCGATGCGGGAGTGGTCGTCGATGGCCACGTGGACGTACTCCCAGCCCAGGCCGCGGGTGCGCCGGCTGGGGTCGCCGTGGATGCGCATACCTTCGGCGCTGAAGCGTCCCAGCTTCTTGATGTCGAGGTGGAGCAGATCGCCGGGGGCGGCGTGCTCGTAACGCTTGACCTCGGGGCGAGGCTCCAGATCGCGCATGCGGCTGAGCTTGAGCCGGCGCAGGATGCGGCTTACCGTGGCCTGGCTGAGGCCGGTATGCAGGGCGATGCGCAGGCCGCTCCAGCGCTCCTTGCGCAGCAGCCGTACCCGCTCTACCCGCTCCGCCGGCGTGGGCTTGCGCAGCCGGCACGGGCGCGAGCTGCGATCCACCAGGCCAGCGCGGCCCTCCGCGCGATAACGGCGGACCCACTTGGCTGCCGTCTTTGGGCTGACGTTGGCTGCGGCTGCAGCCGCAGCCAACGTCAGCCCATCCTCCAGCACTTGCTTCACCATCTGCTCTCGACTCCACACCGTTGTTCGGGCATTCTTGTGATAGTCCATCTGGTCTCCTGAATGACTGAGTCTTTGACAAACCCAGCCTACAGGTCCCGATCAGATGGACAACCTATTGAAACCTCACACCTACTCCCTGCCTCTCGGTTTGACGCTTCCCCGGCCCCCACCTATAATCCAAGTAGTTCCTGCCAGAGTTTGTGTCTTTTTCCTGCCTGCAGCGTCTGATGCTCAGCCCGCAAATCGAGAGACCGAAACTGACGAAGAGCGCGACGGTGAATGCGCGCAAGGGCGGGAGATGAGAAGGAGTTATACCAATCGCATGAACCGCACCACAGCCATGATCGCCGTTTCGGCCCTGGGAATGTCCCTGGCCGCCGTAGCCCAAACCGCCCCCGCCGCGGGCGCCGGCTCCTCGCCGGGCCCCAAGGTGGCCGTCATCGAATTCCAGGCCGCGGTGACCTCGACCAACGAGTTTCAGCGCGATTTCGGCGACCTGCAGAAGAAATTCGCGCCCCAGCGGGATCAGTTGAAGACTCTGAGCGACGAGGTGGACTCGCTGACCAAGCAGCTCCAGGCCCAGGGCGCTACCCTCTCCGACGCCGATCGCGCCGCCAAGGCGCGGCAGATCGACGAGAAAAAGAAGCAGGCCCAGCGCATCGCCGAGGACGCCCAGAACGACTACTCGCAGGAGATGCAGGACACCTTCGGCAAGGTGGCGCAAAAGGTTGACGTGGTGCTGCACGACCTTGCCCAGAAACAGGGCTTCAGCTTGGTGATCGATGCCTCCGAGCAACAGCAGCAGGCTCCGCTGGTGCTCTACGCGTCACCTTCCAGTGACATCACCAAGGCCGTCATCGATGCCTACAACACCAAGTCGGGCGTGCCCGCGCCGCCTCCGGAAGCGCCTTCCGCTCCCCGGCCCGCCGCGCCGTCGAAATAAGCCCGAAGAAAACGGATTAAACTGTGCAGAGGGACCGCAGCCATGCGGCCCTTTTGCTTTATGCCTGAATGCAGGCAGCGCATCGCCCTGAACAACTCCTGCTTCAGCTTGAGCAGTTCCGGCTTTAGAACGGATTAGTTTTTGGTGTGGCCGCCAACTCGGGAAGGCTTTGAAAGGGCACGACTTCAGTCGTGCCGATAGCTGCCCAAATAAAGGTCCTGGGCTTTAGCCCCGGAGGGATGGTTTCATCTCCGACGGACACGCTCTTTCCGAATCCGGTCTGGTGTTGAATGAGGCCGGACAATTCCTGCTGCCGGCTGCTCCAATATTCGCAACTGGCGATTCCGCCGCCCTGCAACTGCGCCATCCGTATCTCGCTCACCTGGATCACGGGCGCGATGTCGGTATAGTTCGGAATGTCGCTTTCGAGCACGTCCGCGTTGGGCAGGAACGCCGCGGTAAAGGCCTCCACGCTGTCGCAGGTGAAGGCGCAGATGGCCGTAAACGGCGGCGCCTGCCCCATCATCCCTCCATAAACGCCCATCTCAACCGAAACCGCCTTCACCGCCGCTCCCAGCAGCCCCAGCGCCAGCGGCATGTGTGCGTTCAGGTAGTAATCCACATCGAAACGGCTGCCCGGCCGCGAAGGATAGAAGATCGAAACTCGAACCATCCCTGGAGAATAACCTAATACCGCAGTCGCAGTTAGACGCTTTGGAGGGAGCAGGGGCCTTCAGGCCCCTGAAAACTAGCCCAACGGCAGGGCCTTTAGGCCCGGATTGAGGCTTCCCGAGGCAAGTACAACTGCAGCACTAAGCCCGGCCGAACCCTCCTACGTGCCGGTCTGTCGCCGCCTGCTGCCCTGCTCCCCGCCCCAGCGATAACATACCTGACTAACGACGACCGCTCGCCCCAAACTCGAAGATGCCGTGAAAGGGCAGCGGCCCCGTGTCTATGGTTTTTGGGCGGATGGTTCCAGCATTTCGGGGGTGAGGATTGGTTGGGTTCTGGTCCCAATGACGACCATGATTTTAGCCTCGCCCGGTTTGCGCGTGTTCGGTTTGCCCATCACCTGTAAGCCGGAAAATTTTTTACAGTACGACGGGTCCCAACGTTGCACCGTTGCTACAAACTGTAGCGATGGAGGAAATGCCGCAAGAATCTTGCCCCGAAGTATTCGTCCATATTTGTCGCTTCGTTGGAGACTGCGACACTTAATCCGGTGGCTCCAGCTCCCTCGATACAGGAATCTGCGATCCAGCCGTCGGCGTCGAGGTACGCTGCTCTAAGTGTGGAGCGGATGGATCGGCCCATCTTTACAGAATCTTTGAATTTATCAGAATTGGGAGCACTGACGAGATCTAATACAAACACATCCACTTTAGTGCCGGTTAGATCGCGCAAATTTTTGGCAGTCTGCGCTGATTGCGCAGGGGACATGACTCGTGAACCAAACATATCCAACATTCTGTTTTCGAGCGTAGCGGCGTCCTTGCGCAACTGCGCAGCCTCTTTCTCTAAACCAGCTGCGCGCAACCTTTGGGCATCGGATTCGCCTCGCAGTAGTGCGACTCGTTGGTTATTCGCCGATTGGATGCGGTTGTCCATATCCCCAAGTTTCGCTTCAAAATTGAGTTCTCCTACGATCCCACCGACGACTAGACCTACGCTCAATATTTCGAGAACGAGTTTTAGTCGGCTAGGTCTAGAAGGGAACGGAATTGCAGCGTCTGCAAGTGCCTTCTTCCACTCTTTGAATTCGTCTCTGTGGCTCCAAATTATGAAGACGACTTCACAGAGGACACCGGCTGCGACAAGCCAGGTCCAGCCGTTTAGGTGCCAAATAAGACTGGTGCGCTGTGCATCCAGGCAGTCAATTAGCGATTTGAGTGCTGAATCGTCCATCAGAGAAATGCGCACAGAGGAAAGCGATATCACAGGGACTCAACTAAAAGTGGTGTCCTGAATAATAATCTGCGCTCTTATGTTTGTGTTGATTATGTTCCGCTTGGGCCGTCTTTAGATGCGCCATAATCTTAGCAGGGAGAATTTATGAAGGATAAGCCTCCATCGCCCGAATACAAAGCCTTCGAGAACCTGCTAGGCCGAGTCTTGACGGTGTCGAAGGCGGAGTTGAACAGGCGGATAGAACAAGAAAAGC
This sequence comes from uncultured Acidobacteriota bacterium, assembly GCA_963766785.1. Taxonomy (GTDB): domain Bacteria; phylum Acidobacteriota; class Terriglobia; order Terriglobales; family Acidobacteriaceae; genus Telmatobacter. Next base: position 2,188,525 of record CAVYBV010000025.1, on the reverse strand, counting down.
GCGAGAAGCGAACGCCTAAATCCGCCTTCCGCGTCCTTGAGGATCCATCCAAGCATACTTAGACCGGTTTAGTTTTTCGCGGGGCCGTCAACTCGGGAAGACTTTGAAAGGGCACGACTTTAGTCGTGCCGAAGCAGCCGCTCACAAGTGACGCCGGGCTTTAGCCCCTGAGGGATGGTTTCGTCGGTGACGGACACGCTATTTCCGAATCCGGTCTAGCCCCCGCCCCATCCCTGAATACTCAAGTCTAAACTTCACCATTCGCTCAAAAAGAGGCCTTTTGAGCAGTCGAGCGTGCTGACGCAAGCAGCATGGCCCTGCTTCGGCCCCTGAAATGGCCAGCAAATGAGGGTCTTTAGGAGAACCCAAAGTCGGTGCACCTCGCGCCGGGTGCCCCAGAGCCCTCCCTGAGCGTAGCCGAAGGGTCCCACATCCCCTCGCCTTCGGGGACCTGGGATGGATGCCCGTTTTTCTCCGGCTCCAGCTCCCGCCGCCGCCCTGTCAAGCTCCACGGTCTGTGGAAAACAAGCTGATACCCTATTAAACATTGGAGAAAAGAAAGTTGGCTGAAACAGCAGTCTTAAGTTGTCTGGGTGCTACACTGGAAACAGTCAGAAAAGAATGCGCCCGCGCCATCGCGCGGGCATTTGCATTTCAGGCATGAATCCACCGCGAAAGGAGCCCGGGACGATGCAACACGGGAACTGCAACCACAGCCTGCCAGCCCTCTACCGGGCGATCCGCCGCATGGGTGCCGAAAGCCCTGCAAATTCACTGCATTTTCAGTGTCTATCTTCAACAATCCATTCGACATCGCCGTTTTTATTTTTCGCGCATTTTCGCGCCGGGTAAGCGGTTTTCTTGGTCCCTTGGTCCCTCGTTCCCTTGTGGTTCAGTATGCCGCGACATCCATGAAATCGTAGTCGCGGACGAAGTCGGTATAGCTCAGCTCAAAGATTCCATCCGTCCCTGGGTGATCTCCCCACGGATTGCGCAGGGTTACGTTGTCGCTGGTTTCGTCGTAATCGAGCACCGTAAACGCGTGGCTGGCAACCCACCAGGCTGAGTCGCTTGCCGGACTCTCAGCCGGCCGGGAATCGCGTGTGGTAGCCACCCCGGGCGTCTTGCCCGCATGCACCAGGCGAAGAGCCGGTTTGGCGCCGTCCAAGTTGGATTGGAAGCCGACCGTGGTGACCTTGCCTCCGAAGGCCTCCAGCACGCGGCGGACAAAGCCTCCCTGCCCCACGGAGCGGTACACGCCAAATAGCTCGCCGTTGGCCCGAATCTGCTCGCCGAGGGTGGTCAGGAACGCCTGTTCGGATAGAAACTGGTTCACCTGCATGCGCACCAGGACGGGGACGCCAAGGCCGGTCATTTCCGTGTTGAGCGCTGCCAGCATGTGCGCGCCGTCCAGGTCGCCGGACTGACTCACGGTAGCGCGGATAGCCCGATCGTAGGCGTTCAGGAGGAGGTCGTTCTGCTGGATCAGGCTGGCGGCAAGCTGCTTGATGCTGTCGGGGTAGGTGGTGGCGGCAACCGAGCTCAGCAGCGCATTGCGCAGCGTGGCCTGGCCGTATCCTCGCAGCAGTACGGCCACCCAGAGGCCGTCGGAATGATCGTAACCGTGCTCCCGAGCGTACAGCACATCCTCGAGGTCCACGGTCTCCTTCGCACCGGTAGCGAAAGTGACTTGAAAGAGATCGGGAGCAGTTTGTTGGATGGCATCGCGGAGCAGGCCGGGGTTGGTGCGGGCAAGCGCGGCGATGGAAGCGTGGAAAAAGCAGCTTCCCAGCCCACCCTGGCGAACGGCGGACGAGGAAATGCCGGAGCTGCCGTAAAGCGGGCCGGGGGCCTTCTGCGCGCGGGCCGGCACAGCCATGGCAAGGCATGCGCAGAGGAGGAAAGAAGCGCTCGAGCGGAAGGCGATCCGCGCGAGCTCGATCGATACACCCAGGGTTGGCACCACTCGTTCCTCCCGCGCGCACGGTGCGCCGCACCGCAACTGACACGCCTCCGCGCAAGGCGACGAATCAGGGCCTATTGCGGACTGGAAGAGCCTTCCGCGGCGTTTTGATCGTTCTGCACTTTTTGAAGCAAATCGCGCGCCTTGCTGTTCCCCCTGTCGCAATCGAGCACCCTCAGGATGGTGCCCAGCGCCCCCTTATAGTCTTTCCGCTCGCGCTTCTGCTCCGCCATTTCGAGCATATGGGGGCTCTCGTCCGGCCCGTACCCGGCCTTGCAACTTCCGCTGACCTCGGGTTTAGAGGTATCGGTCCTGGGTGACGGAGACACGGGCGGGGAGGTGTGGGCATTCGCCTTGGCGGCAAGGGCAGCAGCGGCGGCCTGCGCTTTTTCCTTCCGCTGCTCCTCGCGTTTCTGCGCCCGAGTCAGGGCCGGCGCGGGCGCAGGGGCGGTCTTGTCGCTGACGGTGGCGGCCGGCACGGGCGTAGTCGGAGCCGACGCAGGCATCGATGCAGCCGGCGCGGGCGTTTGCTGCGCGGGAGCAACCGAAGCGACCTTCTGTTCCGTGCCGAGATGGAAGAAATAGAACGAGGCCGCGGCGCCGGCGACGAGAACGGCGGCAAGCCCAATCCAGAGCCAGGTGCGCGATGCCGGGCGGGGCTCCGGCTCCGGCCATGCGTCGGGCAGGACGGCGCTGTCCGGCGCGGGCGCGATTTGGGTCGCGGGCGCTTCCGTGGGACGGCCGTTTTGCTCGATCATGCGCGCGAGCGTCCGCTCGTCGGCCTCGCGGGTGGTCAGACTTTCCGCAGCGCGCCATGCTACCTCGCGGAGTCCGGCGCCTTTTCCCTGGCGGCGAACGGCGAATCCGGGCGCCTCTTCGAGCAATCGTGCGGCGGCATCGGTAACCAGGATGCTGCCGCCGGCGGAATGTTCCAATTGCTGGGATTCGAAGCCCTCGCGGGTTACTTCATCACCGGCTTGAATGAGGATGGAGAGGGTATAGGGATGGGATGTGTCGGAGAGGCCCTGCGCGCTCCACTGCAAACGGCGCGCGGCCCTGGCGGCTGAGGCCACCGAATCGAACCGCGCGATCAAGGCCGGGCCGTTGGTTTCGCCGGGAAGGCCGCCGGAGGCAAGGATCAAATCGCGGGCGAGGGCACACTCAAGGCCGGCATCGTCCCAGATCGCCGCCGGCCCGTCCTCGGCACAGATTCTGACGGACACAAAGGCGCTTCCTGCCGGGGAGTCATCGACGATCGCGGTAGCCACCTGGGAACGTTCCGTGGCAGGGTTTCCAATCCGTTGCACGGCTGCCGTCCTGTCCGCGAGGCAAGCATGTTACCGCAGGGGAAAGTTGCGGAAATTCAAATTGCAGTGCCTCTGAGAAAGTGGTAGATTAGCAGAAATCGCGGGCTCCGGTAAACCCTCAATTTGCGTTAGGACAAATCCCCCATTTGTCCGGCGCAGAGGATTTTTGTGCTTGCCAAAAGTACGTCCGGCGGTCCATACAGCCGATTCCTTATGCTCGTAGGAAGTCTGCTCCGGGGGAATCATGACATCGCAGGGTCAAGAGAAGATAAGGGCCGCAAGGATGGGCAAAGGGTTGCGCATCGCGGCAGCGCTCCTTGTGTTTATGGGAGTCTGGAACGGTACCGGCATGGCCAAGGAAGCGGGGCTCACCGCCATTGAACTCTATGACGGGCCAAGCGGCGCCACCTATGTGCAGCTCACCAATGTGCTGATTTCGGCAAAGATAGAGATGCGCGTGACTGGCGCGGCAGATACGCCGATGGACCATGGTTCCTATAACAAGCTGGGCAAGATCACCCTGGGCGTTGGCGGGGTGCTGGAGCGGGGCGCGGACGGGGTGCTGCGCTACACGGGGGCGGATGGCCAGACCGCAATCGTGGTGCCCATGAACGCCAAGTTCGAGCACAGCGCCTCCCTGACCCCGGCCCAGTTGGCGGACCAGGCGGTTCTGCACGGGGAGCCGGCGGAAGGCGTCCAGCAGCTCGGGCGAGGCGTCAAGCTGGTGTTTGTGGAGGCGCCGGACCAGGAATTTGCCGAGTATCTGCGCGCCGTGCGGGCAACGGACATACCGGGGTGGCAGGCATACCTGGCGAAGTATCCCGCCGCGAAACACGTGGGCGACGCGAAGAACCGCCTGGCAGCGCTTTATGCCCAAGCGGGGCAATCGGCGTTGGACAACTATGGCAAGACCGCCGCAACAGCCGCGCCGGACTATAGCAGCCTGAAATCGGCTCGGACCTTCACCGAGCAGGCGATCGCGCTCTCGCCCGACCTGCCTGAAGTGAAGACGCTTGACGGCGGCGTGCAGGCGGCGCTTGCCGCCATCGTGGAAAAGAGCCAGAACGAACTGAATGCGTACCTTGCGGCCTTGAAGGGACGCACCGGGGGATACGGACACCTGGGAACGGCCAAAAGCCTGGTGGAAACGGCCAACGGCATTGAGATTACGAAAAGCAGCAATAGCCAGCTAAGCGATGTGATGAATGCCTACGATGCGGTCGAGGGCGCGATGCGGCGGGCAGAATCGTCGGCAACCGCGAAGCAATACGACCAGGCGCTGGCCACCGTGGATCCCTACCGCTCGTTTGCAGGGGAGGAGCCGCGGATCGCAGCCATCATCGATGCGGATTACAAATACCACATCGACGGCGGCAAGCGCGCGGCGGGGCTGTCGAACTGGGATACGGCGGTTGCGGAATTTGAAAAAGCGGAAAAGGCAAAGGGCACGCCGGAAGAGCGCAGCCTGCTGGCCAATGCGCGCATGCAATGGAAGAGTACCCAGGACCATGCGGCGGCGCGGCAAGCGCAGGCTGAGAGCGCCAGTTATGAGCAGGAAAAGAGCACCAAAGGCAACATCCAGGCCTACGAGGTGCTGGCCAAGCTTCCGCCCGACCAGCGGGCGCTGGTCGCGGACGATCTGCAACGGTTGCAGTCGGCCTACATTCAGAGCTGTTCGGATCAGGCCAAGTTGGATCGCCAGGCCCATGAGCCGATAAACGGCCTGGCTGACCAAGAGGGGATTGAAGAAGCGTACAGCTACCTGGCAAAGGCATACCAGCTGAATCAGGATGATGCGATCCAGGACCGCATGAACGGATTCGGGGATGATTTGAGCAAGTATCTGCTGGTCCAGGCCAACCTGCTCCTGGCCAAGCCGGACGGATCGGGGACGGAACTGGCGTGGACGGATCTTCAGAAGGCATTGTCGTACAAGGCGAGCAACCTGAGCGATGTGCAGGACGCCATTACGAGGGCGCAGCCGTTTCACACCATCCGGTCGAATCTCTCGATCCATGTGCAGTTCCGCAATCAGACCGCGCAGCCCGAGGGTGCGGCATTCGCGGTGGTTTTGGATAACGCGGTCATTGCCGGCCTGGAAATCTTGAAGATTCCCGTGAAAGTGTATAGCGAGGGAGATGCGGCGCCGGTGGTTCCCCCGGACTATCAGATTGAAGGCAACGTGCTGGTTGACCACCTGGATCAACAAACAAAGACTGAACAGGTGGAGTCGCAGTTCCTGGAGAGGACCGATAAGGTGGAAAGCCCGGATTGGGTCAAAGCCGACCGCGAGTACGAGACGGCAAAGATGGTCCATGATTCCGCGCAACAGTCGCTCGCGGAGGCCCAGCCCAAGGGCAACAAACACCAAATCGAAGACCTGTCGCGTGCCGAAGCAACGGCAAAGAAGGCAGTGGAGGACGCCCTTGTGGCGCGGGATGCGACGCCGCACATGATTAACCAGGACGTCATCAGCCCCTACACCTACCAGAAGAAGATGGTGACGCTGACGGGTTCGATCAAGATGCAGTTCAGGGTTTTCGATTCCTCCAGCAGCAAGCCCGAGCCCATGGTGCCGATCGACAAGGAGGAGCCGAAGTCGTACTTTGTTCTGGAGAACGTGAAGTCGGAAGACAGATCCAATATCAAGGAAATGGGCGCCCCGGTGGACCAGACGGAGTTTTTCGGCGGGGTGGAGACCGACGCGAGGAACGCGCTGGTTGCCGCCGTGCAACAGAAGGTGGAACAGCTTCCGGAAAAGATTTACGAGAAGGCCCTGCAGAGCGAAAACGAAAGCGATACGCAGCGAGCCGGCGAAGCGTACATGCGCTTCCTGGAGCTTTTGCCGGACGAGAACTCCGCGGAGGCGAGGCACGCCCGGCAGTTCCTGCACGATCAATTCGATATGAGCCCGGCTTCGAACGTTTCCGTTCCCTAATGCCGGGACAGCGCGGGATGGGAACCCGCACCAGGAGAAGAAGTTGGAGATTGATTGAGGACGGTGACAGGTGACCCCAGACAGGCCGAACGCCGGACCGGTGACGCGGATCGGCAAATACGAAATCATTGAAGAGCTGGGCCACGGCGGAATGGGAGTGGTCTATCGGGGGATTGACAAGGCCATCGGTCGCGAGGTGGCGATCAAGACCCTGACCGAAGGGTTTGCCGAAGATCCCTCGATGCTGAGCCGCTTTTACGATGAAGTTCGCATCACCGGAAATCTGAATCACCCCAGCATCGTAACCGTGTACGAAGTGGGGGACGAGAACGGCACCCCGTTCATCGTGATGGAGTGCGTCAAGGGGCTGTCGTTGGACAAGATCCTGGCGGCGCACGAGGAGATGACGCTGGCGGACCGGCTGCGCATCGTGGAGCAGACGTGCAGCGCGCTGGGCTACGCGCACCAGAACAACGTGATCCACCGCGACGTGAAGCCGGCCAACATCTTTGTGCTTCCCGACGGCAACACCAAGCTGCTGGATTTTGGAATTGCGCGGCTGGAGAAGCGCGACCAGGAGCACGGGCACACCCGGGTGGGTCATCTGATCGGCACCATCCCCTACATGGCGCCGGAGCGGCTGCGGGGGGAGACGCTGGACGGGCGGTCGGACATTTTTTCAGCTGGGGTTGTTCTCTACCAGTTGATCGCGGGCAGGCTGCCGTTTACGGGCAACGACACCGTGCTGATGCAGAAGATTCTGCAGGAGATGCCGCCCTCGATGGCGGACCTGGGGGTGGAATGTCCGCGGGAGGTGGAGTCAATCATCGAGCGGGCGCTGGCCAAGGACCCGGCGGACCGCTATTCCACCGCAGAAGAAATGGCGGCGGAGATGTCTGGCATCGTGGCGGAGCTGCGGCAGGGCCAGGTGCAGGAAATGATAGCGGAGGCGAGGGAGTGCGTCGAGTCCGACCGCTTGGCGCAGGCGCGCTCGGTGCTGAACCAGGTGTTGCGCATCGACGGCAAGAATACGGCGGCGCGCGAGATGCTGGCGCACATCCAGAGCCAGTTCATGCAGCGCAAGCGCGAAATGACGGCGCAGCAGATCCGGCAGCAGGCCGAAGACGCCTTCGCCAGCAAGCGCTACGATCAGTGCCTTGCGGTGCTGGAAGGCAGCGGGGAACTGCTGACTTCGTATCCCGATCTGGACGAGTTGCGCAAGAAGGCGCAAAAGGAAAAGGAGAAGCAGAGCCGGCTCAATGAACTCATCGGCCAGATGGAGTCGGCGCGGCGGCGCGGGGACTTCAAGTCGGCAATCGCCAATGCGGAAAAGGCTCTGCGGGTAGACAAGACCAATCCCCGCATCATTTCTCTGCGCAACCAGATCACGGCGGAAGCGGAGCAGGCGCAGCGCCAGGCCCAGGCAAGGGTGCTGTTGACGGCGGCGCGCGGAGAGCTGAGCGCACGGCGGTACACCGAGGCGCTGGACCTGCTGAAGCAGGCGGAGACGATCGATCCCACCAACCCCGAACTGACGCTGATGCTGGACGATGCCACCAAGGCCCAGGAGCAGAGCCGGCGCCAGGAAGTGATTGCGCGGCTGGAGGAGGAGGTGTCGCAGGCCGCCACTTACGAGCAGTTGCAGCAGGTGGCGCAATCGATCCGGGGAGCCATGGCGGAGATGCCGGCAGAATCCCGTCTGTTCCGACTCAACGCCCAGGTGGACCGGCTGGTACGCGATCACCAGAACCGGAAACTGGTGGAGGATACGGTACTGGCGGTGCGCGCATTGAGTCCCCGCGAGGCGCTGGAGCGGGTGCGGCGGGCGCAGGCCCAGGTGCCGGGAGACGAGCGGCTTATTTCCCTGGAGGCGCTGTTGAGCGACCGCCTTCGCCAGCAGACGGTGGATGAGCGCCGTGCCGACTACCTGGTTCAGGCGCGTGAATTCCTGGCCGAGCAACAATTCTCCGACGCCGTGCGGGTGCTGGAATATTGCCAGGGCGAGGGCATCGCTTCGACGGAGGTGCTGGCCCTGCTCGACTTTGCGCGCGCCGAGGAGCGCGAGCACCAGCATCTGGCCAAGCTGCGCAACGACATGGCGCATGCGCAATCGTTGATCGACGATGCGGACTTTGACGGGGTGATCGAGTTTCTTGAAGATGCGCTGCGGCAGAACGAAGACCAGGCGCTGCGCATGCTGCTGGACCAGGCGACGTCGGGCCGGGAAGGGCTGAACAAGCAGATCGCAAACGCGCTGGCGTCGGTGGCCAACCTGATCCAGGCCGACAAGCTGGAAGAAGCCATCCATTTTGTCGAGATGCAGCCCAAATTCATTACCCGCTCCCGCCGGATACAGGAGACGCTGGCCATCGCGATGGAAGCGCAGCAGCAAGCGGTGTTTCGCGCGCTGGGCCGCGCCTATGCGGCTCTGCCGGTGGATCTGTTGATGGCGGACGCGCTCATGCGCCAGGCGGGAAATGCGGTCTCCGACCCCGCGCAGCTGAACGCGCTGGCGGAGACGTTCCGTTCGCGGCAGCAATTGTTCGCCGACGCGGCGGTGAACGAGGCGGCGCGCAACTCGCGCCAGCTGGTGCGGGAACGCAACCGCGAAGGCGCCGAAAGGCTGCTGATGACGGTCTCGTCCATTCTCCCCTTCTCCAGCGCCAAAGCGCGACTTGAATGGGAGAACGCGCGCAAGAAGACTACGGCGTCAGGAATGATTTCGCGGTTTCGAAGCTGAAGACCATGCGGGGGCTCAAGAGAATACGCGCTTATCTGAAAGCGCGAAGCACGAATGACGCCGGCCAAGAAGGGACACCATGGAAATCGAGATCGAAGTGATCGGAAAGCCCAATCGCTGGGTTGTCAATCAGTCGCCGGTTCGCATCGGCCGCGGAACCTCGTGCGAAGTCGCGCTGCCGTCGCGGCAGTTTCCCAACGTGGGCGTGGTGCACGCGGAGCTGGAGATGGTGAATGGCGCGCTTCGGCTGGCGGATGCGGACGACAGTCAGGGCCCGGTGGCTTTGAATGGACAGCCGGTGGACGCCGGCGCCTACATCCTTTCCGGAGACGTGCTCCAGCTTGGTCCTCAGGGCCCGCAGCTTCGCGTGCAGTATCGGGAGACCGCTCCAACACGCAGCGGCTACGAACCCACGCGGGTGATGCAAGTGAACGATTTGCCGGGGCGTGAGACGTCGCGCAGCGTGCCGGCGCCGGAAACTCCCGGGCGCATGCCGACGCAGGTGATGAATGTGCCCATCCCAGGGACAGAGCCTCCCCGCGGGGCGCCGCCCTTGTCAGCGCGATCGCCGCAAAAGGGATTGTTTGGCGATGGGCACGGACAAACGCCGGTGAAACCCGTCCCCAACCCGGTGATGAGGGTGCCCGTGGTCCCGGCGGCCGCGGGTCAAGCAACCGCGCAGATGAGTCGAGTGGAGAGATCGCTGCGCACGATGCAGATTCTCCAGGGTGCAAGCCTGCTCGTCATAGTGATCCTTGCCGGCCTGGTGATCCGTCTTCAAGGCCAGGTTTCGCGCAATCAGAATGACCTCACGGCTCTGCGGGCCCAGAATGCCAATGCCGTGAGCGAGTTCACGCCCGCACTCGATGCGCGCCTGAATGCTTTAGGCCAGAGGGTGGACTCGATCGACTCCACGATGCGCGCTGGCGAAGCGCGCATGGAGCACGGCATGGACGAAAAGATGAAGGCCGCCGAAGACTCCCTCGACGCGCGCATGAAAATGACCGAGGACCGCATGGTGAACCGCATGAATACGGAGCTGCCGCCCTTGCTGGACAAATATGTTACCGCAAAGCTGGGGGAACTCAAGCGGTAACCCGGCGCGGCGCTGAGGCAATGCGGGTAAGGGGGTTGGGCATCATGCCGAGAATGTGGATTCCATCTGTGGCTGCCCTGTTGGCATTGGCTGGGATTGCCGGCGCCCAGCCCGACGCGCTTAAACCGTCGGGAAACCTGGGCGCAGTGGGCGCAGTACAGGTGAAGAACGTCAGTATCTCGGCTTTTTCCGTGGCCCACGTCGAGGTGGGCGTGACCCTGATGCTGGTTCCGTCGCAGTCGGTCACGCTCAAGAACTTTCAGATCTGTTCGCTCCGTCTCAACGGGCTGCCGGTCTTCGCCGCGCCGCTCGATCAGGAGATTGTGCTGCACAGCGGCCAGGCAATGGAGCTGCCGCCCATCTCGATTTCCATTTTTTTTCGCGACCTGACCACTACCCAGCCGCTGCGCGAGATGATTGAGAAGCAGAGCGTGCACGTGCAGGGAGATGTGGAGTCAAACGTGGAACTGGGTCTTCTGGGCAAGCTCGCCTTGCACTCGGAGCATCCCAAGGTGGTGGTGCCCATCAGCCAGGATGTTGCCGTGGAGGTGGTGGGATCTCCGCTCGAGCGGAACCTCGCGCTGAGCGTCCTGTCCGCCATCGACAGCCAGATGGAGAGCAGCGGGCCCGCGGACAAACTGCTGGATGGCCTTCGTCCGGCCTGGATCCGCACGATCGAAACGGCCGCCCAGCCCAGCCTTTACCTGGTGGAGTCGAGTTATTCCCTCAGCCAGGGATCCACGCCGTACCAGGTGAGCGCCGAGGCGCTGGGATTCCGCACGGCCTCGGGCAAGATCGCCACCTCGGCGGAGATGCTCGCTCCATGGAAGTACGACATCGAGTTTCAGCGCGCGCTTTCGAGCGGCGCTGTCAAGCTGGTCAAGCAGAACGAAGAATTGACTGTGCGGCCAATAACGGGGAGCGCTGCGGCGCTTTCGCTTGCCCACGGGGATATTTCCGCCGAGGCGCGGGGGACACCGGAGAGCGATAAGCTGACGGCCGTGGGAAAGACGCGCGAACAGGTTGAAGTGTTACGCCGCGATTCGCCTTCCTCACTGGCTGTGCTGACCCTGCGCGCGCCGGCCGCGCCCGGCCTGACGCCCGCTCCTGCCTCCGTCCTGGCCCAGGATAACTGGGAGATGGTGGTCGTGTTTCGCCTGCGCGGGGCTGCCGGGACCGGTGGACGGTTGGTGGAGCCGCTTCCCATCGCGGCGCGAAGAGAGGGAGATTCGATTCACCTTCTGCAGCCCGTCGACGATGCCGTCTACGGATCGCCGATCGTAACCCCCGAAGGCGTCATCGGTATCGTGCAGGATGAGCAGACGGGAACATTCCTGCCGCCCGATCTTGAAGGACTGCAGCAGCCTCACCAGTAGACGCACGCAGTTCAGCCGGTCGCGGCAAGTCCCGGCGGCCCCGTTTGCGGGGAGATTCGCGGATCAAAGGAGCCGGCGCAGGCGCGATTCGGTTCGGCAGAACGGCGCCGCGAAGCGGCGGCGCGGCAGCATCGCCACGGGATGGCGGAAAACGGCGAGGAAATCCTATCGCGAAAGCAGGGGAGAAAGCCAGTGTTCCTGCTCCGCTATCCACGCCAGCGCGCCCAGGGCGATAAGCACGACCAAGGACCAGATAAGGGCGGTGCGCAGATCTGAAGCCGCATGCGCCGCCGGCTTGGCCTCATCGGTCTTCGTTTCCGGCGGGACGGAAGGGGCATTGCAAGCGACCATCTCGACGCCGATGTTGTCAGGTCCGCCTGCTTCCAGGGCAAGGTTCACCAGCCCTGTTGCCGCCTGGTCAATCTCCATGCCGGACGCGACCACGACCTGTTCGATTGCCTGTTCGGCGACAAAGCCCCAGAGCCCGTCGCTGCAGAGCAGGAGCACGTCTCCAAGCTCCAGATCCACCATCGATATCTCGATTTCGACCTCGGGCATGTGGCCCAGGCTGCGGGTGAGCACCGAGGCCTGCGGACTTTTCTTGGCTTGCTCGAGCGTGATCTCATGTTGATCGAGCAACTCCTGCACCGCGGAGTGGTCGCGGGTGAGCCTAGTCAGGCGTTCCCCGCGCGCCAGATAGGCGCGGCTGTCGCCGATGTGCCCGATCCATGCGCGAGCCGCCTCCGTATCCCGCGTGATGAGAGCGAGGACCACGGTCGAGCCCATGTTGCGAAAGGCCAGATCGCCGGAGGCTGCGGCATCGAAAACGGCGCAGTTAGCCGCCGCCGCGGCTTCGGCAATGGCGCGTGCCGGAGAATAATCGGCCTCCCGGGCGGCAATCGACGCCACCACCGTGTCCACTACCATTTGTGCGGCCGTGGCCCCGCCGCGGTAACCGCCAATTCCATCGGCTACGATGGCAAGCTCGCCCACAGCCGTGGTGGCGTGGCGCACGCGGTCCTGGTTCTCTTCCCTCACCTTGCCGCGATCGCACGCCTCGGCAAAGCTCAGCGCAGGTTCGAACCCGGTGGTCTCCGTCATGGCCGTCTCCTTCGTTACTGCGGCTCGCTATCGCGCTTTTTCAGGATGCCGATCGTGCCCGTGGTCAGCACCAGGAACATGGAGCAGAGAACGATGATCGAAGTGAGGAAACCGTGGCGGTTCTCGACGGCGTGGGCGGGGGGATTTTCCAGCGCATCGACCTGTTTGGCTGAAGCGCGGCAGGTCTCCTGGTTGCCGTCGGCGTCCTTGCCGGTAATCACATATCGCGGAATGCTGGCGTCCGCGGCATCGCCTACGATGTTCATCGAACCGACCTCGGCGCCCGACGGCGGGAGTGCCGCGGCCAGTTGGCTGGGCGCGGCAGGTTGGCCCGGCGCGGCGGCCGCCGCCCGCTCCAGCGGCGCGGGCGCGGATCGAAGCGTGCAAGTGACGTCGGGAACCTGCTTCAATCCGCCCCACCCGCGCGCTTCGGCTTCGCGGACTAAATTGGCCTCGAACGCCCAGCGCGACGGCATGACAAAGCTGACATCCTGCCCGATTCGCGGCATTTGGTAAATGGGCCGCATGCCGCCTCCCAGCGCGATGAGCGGCAGCAGCGCCACCGGGAGGAGCGCAATGGCGCTTTCCGTGGTCCGGGAAACAGCAGAGATGCACAGGCCGATCCCGGCCCCGATCATGGCGGTAATCAGCAGCACCAGGAATTCGTCAAGGAAGCTGCCGTGCAATCCGCAGATCACATAGACAATTCCGATGAGGCAGAAGCACTGGAAGGTGCAAAGCCCGAGGAGGACGGTGAGCTTGGAGAAGACGTAGGGCACCAGCTTGAGGGTGACCATGCGTTCGCGCTTGTAGACGGTCCACTCGCCAACAATGTCGCGGGCAGCATTGTTGCAGCCGAACCAGACCGCGGCAATCACCAGGAGGAAATGTATGATGGGCAGTTTCTCGGCCAGCTCGCCGAAACTGGACGCGGAGGCCGGCACCGCCTTGAGCGGGTAGACCACCAGGCAGACCAGGAGCGCAAACAGCGGCGCCTGCGCCAGCAGCACCACGGTCTGGGCACGGTCGCGCAGTTTCACGTACACATTGCGCTTGATGAGCGAGAGCCACTGGTCGAATCCAAACCGGCGGCGGGGCGCTTCTTCGCCGGTTTTCCCTTCCGTCGACGGCCGTTTGCCGGACCGGCTGGCGACAAACTCATTCTGGTAGCGGGAAAGCTGGTAGCGTTGCCGCCAGGTATCGGTGCGCGCGCCTTCCGCCACCGTGACCATGCCGGAAAACAGCATCTCCGGGTTCAGCTCCGCCGGCTCCGGCGCCCCCTTGGCAGTCTTATCCGGATTGAAGAAACGGATCGCGTCGGGATAGGCGGGGCCGAAGAACACCATGGCCCCGGGGCGATCTCCCTTATCCCGCGAGACCATGATCAGATCGTCAAACTGCCGGTAAACCTTCAGGCTGGGCTGGTGAATGGTGGTGACGATGGTTTTTCCGGTGCTCGACATCTGCTTGAGCAGATCAACCACCGATTCGGCATCGTAGGAAGACAGCCCGGAAGTGGGCTCATCGAGAAACAGGACGGGCGTATCCGTAATCAGCTCCAGAGCGATGTTGACCCGCTTGCGCTGGCCGCCGCTCAGGGTCTTGCGCTCGGGCGAGCCGATTACGGTGTCGATCTTGTCTGAAAGTCCAAGATCGTCGACCACCTGCTCGGTCCGCCGGTCGATCTCCTCGTCGCTGAGGTCGGTGCGCAAGCGCGCGGAGAAATACAGCGCCTGACGCACCGTAAGCTGGGGATGAACGATGTCGTCCTGGGGGACGTAGCCCATCTGCTGCCGGAAACGGTCGTAGAACCGGTACAAGTCGGCGCCATTGAACAGGACCGAGCCCTGGACGGGCGGTGTGTAACCGTTCAGCGCCTTGAGCAGCGTGGTTTTGCCGGCTCCGGCCGGACCCATCAGCGCCACCAGTTCCGAGGGAAAAACCGTGAGCGACACCGGGTCGAGCAGGCGCTTGCCGTTGGGCGCGTGCACCACGATTTCAGCGGCCTCAATAGTGACGTTGCCGTAGTATTCGCGGCGCGCCAGTTGACCGTCTTCGAGCAACTGGAATCGGAAACTGCCCAGTCCGATTTCCTGCCCCGGCTTGGCCAGCACTCTGCCGGTGATTCGTACCCCATCGAGATAGGTCCCGTTGCGCGAGTTGAGGTCCTCGACAAACATGCCCTGCTCGGTGCGGGTCAGCCGCGCATGCCGCCATGAAACCATTGGATAGGGCAGAGGAACGTCGGCCTGCGGATCGCGTCCCATCTCCATCGAGGTTCCGCGAAACGGCACTTTTTTGAACGACGACTCCCCAATCTCCACCGTGGTTTCAGTGGAGAGCAAATGCGAGGCTCGCATCTTGTAGGAGCCAAAGAACAGCTCGTCGCTGGGGTCGATCTCCGCACGGTGAATGCGGTTCTTCGACTCGCCGACTGCGGTCCCGTTGGTCGATCCGCAGTCTTCAAGGATGTACTTGCCATCCTGCAGGCGAATCACCGCGTGATTCCACGAAATAATGGGCAGGTCGATGCGTACCGTGGAATCGGGGGCGCGGCCGATGGTGATCTCCGTGCGCCGGCTGGAGCCCACTGGGAAAGTAGCGTGCAAGCGGCCCGAAGGAGATGCGCTATCGCCCGGAGATTTGCCGCGCGTCGTCGGCCAGGGCATCTCTACCCGGCCCGCTAGCAGCACCTTGGCTCCATACTGGACCTGAACGGCCACCCCCGGTGTCAGCTTGACCCCGCCCACCCAGGTGCCATTGGTGGAACGCAAATCCTCCACCAGAAAGCCGCCGCCTCTGCGCGTGACCCGGCAATGCGCGCCTGAAACCACCGCATCCGGCACCCGAAGGTCGCACCCCGGCGCACTGCCCACCAGCCATGAATCCCGAGCTTTCGATTCACTCTCGTCCATAAGTCGCTTTTCCGGGTGAACACAATTTACCACGTAGCGCGGCTCGCCGCGTGGTACTTTTGGGGGCCGATGATCAGGCACACTTCCTGATCGCCGAGCGAGTTTGTCGATAGGGCCGATGAGCCATACCCGAACGGTGTCTGCGGAGATGAAGACCCTGGCGGAACCCGCCGGCGACTGATCTCGAGAACTCGAAGTCCGGCCCGGCCAAAGCGGCCTCCGGGATGAACCTGAAGTTCTGTGCGGCTGAGCGGATTGAATGATCTTAAGGAGGGAATCTGGCGGAGAGAGGGGGATTCGAACCCCCGATAGAGCTTTTGGGCCCTATAACGGTTTAGCAAACCGCCGCCTTCAGCCACTCGGCCATCTCTCCGCTGCTCCTTGATTATACCGGGAACCTGGGACACCGGCTTGCCGCCAGGCAATGAGCGCTCCTGCGTCAGGCCGGGACGCCTTCTCGGGCGTAGTCGCCGGATTTGCCGCCGGTCTTCGATTCGAGCTGGATGTTGCGGATGACGATGGCCTTGTCCATGGCCTTGACCATGTCGTAGACGGTGAGGGCGGCGACGGATGCGGCGGTCAGGGCTTCCATCTCCACTCCGGTGGGGCCTACCGTAGCGGCGGTGGCCGTTATGCGCACGCCTGTGCCCTCGATGCGCGCCTCGACATCGACATGCGTGAGCGGCAGGGGATGGCACATGGGGATCAGTTCGGCGGTGCGCTTGGCGGCCTGGATGCCGGCGAAGCGCGCCACCTCGAGCGGGTCGCCTTTGGGGTTCTCAGGCAGTGCGGCCAGGACGGCGGGGGAGAGGTCGACGAAGGCCGATGCGACCGCGGTGCGGCGCGTGGGCAGTTTGCCGCTGACGTCGACCATCGAGGCGCGGCCGGCATCGTCGTAATGGGAGAAGCGCGTGGGCGTGTCGGGCATGGGACTCCTCAAATGCGCAGAATGCTCGAGGGCGAGCCGGAGCGGAGCCGGTCGAGTCCTTCGGGAACCATCACAAAGCAGTCAGCCCTGGCAAAAGCAGCGAGATCGCCTGAGCCCTGCGAGCCGACGGGGGTGACGAGCGTCTGGCCATCAGCAAAGTTAGTGGATGAGGGAACGAAGCGGGTGAGATCCGGCCTGCCTTTGACGTCGCGGGCGGCGGTGGCCTGGTGAAAGCGTGGGAGTGTCTGTTTACTGCCGGCCAGGGCAGCGAGGACGGGCGAGGCGAAGAGCAGGAACGTGGCTGCGGATGAGATGGGATTGCCGGGCAGGCCGAAAGCGGGCAGGAGGGGCGCGCGCTCGCGCGGAATCTCGCAAAAGACGAGGGGCTTGCCGGGCTGGATGCGCACGCCGGTGAAGTGGAAGCGAGTCTTGAATCGCGCCAGTGCCGGCTCGACCAGGTCAAATCTGCCCGCGGAGACGCCGCCGGAGATGAGCAGGAGATCGGACGTGAAGGCCTGGAGGAGCGCGGACTCGATCTGATGCGCATCATCTTTAGCCGGAGGCAGGATCCAGGGTTCACCGCCGGCCTCGGCGACCAGCGCTGCCAGCATGGATGCGTTGGAGTTCCGGATCTGCCCCGGCGCGGGGGCTCGATCCACTGCCACAAGCTCGTCGCCGGTGGTGAGAATGGCGACTCGCGGCCGCGCGAAGACTTGAAGGCTGGCATATCCGCAGGCGGCGGCGGCGGCGATGTGGGACGGGCCGAGGCGCGTGCCTGCCTCAACCAGCTCATCGCCGGCGCGTGCTTCCGCGCCTGTGGGCACAATGTTCTCACCGGGTTCGACCGCGCGGCCGGCGCCCAGGCAGACTGTGCCTTCCCTATGCTCCACGTGCTCCAGCATGATGACGGCATCGGCGCCGGGAGGAACGGCCGCGCCGGTCATGATCTCCCATGCCGCGCCGGGCGGCAGCGGACCCGCGGGGGGATCGCCGGCGCGAATGGAGCCCGCCAGGGGAAGCGGGGTGCGCGAGCTCGCTTCGGCGGCGCGGCAGGCAAATCCGTCGCGGGTGGAGCGGGAAAACGAAGGCATGTCGCGGTCCGCGCGGATGGGGCGGGCGAGAACGCGGTCCAGCGACGCATTGAGCGCCACTTGTTCGCTGTGCGTGCCCGGTTCACACAGCCGCGCCGCGCGCTCGGCGATGAGCGCGGCGGCTTCCGCGTAGCTGGGCAGCAGAGCGGGCATGGGAATCATTCTAAGGGACAAGGGAGCAGGAACAGAGGGACTTGGGACGGAGGTCTCGCGCCAGGTTACTCACGCAGAATGCGAAGGGCGTCCGCTGGTGGACGCCCTTTGCATGCGGAGCATGAGAGAGAAGAACTACTTCTTCTTGTTCGCCTTGTAGGTGCTGCTGATCGTCTGTCCGGCCTGGGCGAGGATGCCCTTGGCGTCCGCGGAGTAGGGGCCGTTCGGCGCCAGCTCCAGGTATTTCTGGTAAGCCTCGGCGCAGCCCGGCGGCAAAACGATTATCTGCGCCTTGGGATTCTTCGGATCGGGCGCCATGGTTGCGTTGCCGACCAGGCCCTGACCCTTGAGATAGTAGATAACGGCCAGGTTGGGATCGTCGGGGTTCGGGTCCGCGGCGATCGCCTTATCAGCGGTTGCCACCTGCGCGGCGGTGTTGCCCTGCTGGTAAAAAATCACGGTCTCATTCTTCAGATAGAACGGGGCCTTGGGCGGATTGATCTTGGCGGCGGCATCGTAGGCGGCCTCGGCGTCGTCGACCTTGCCTTCGCGCGCTAACGCCGCGCCCAGTCCGCTCTGCGCCAATCCCTGCACCTCGAGCTGCGGCTTCGGGGACTTAGTCTCGAGATCGAGAGCCTTCTTGAAGGAAGCCTCGGCGTCGTCGTATTTCTTGAGCCCGAGCTGCGCCTGGCCCAGTTGCGCCCAGAGGATGGCGGCATCCGGCTTGGCTGCGGTGTCCTTGCTCATCAACTCGTCCGCATCGGTGTACTTGGCGGTCTTTATCTCCTCTACCTTGGCGTCGATGGCCTGCTTGGTGGCGCCGGCGCCAAGCTGCTGCTCGGCGACAAGCTCCGCTCTGTCGGCATCGTCAAAGTCCTGGACCACGGCCTTGAGGTCGGAGTTCAGATGCTTGATGACCTCATTGCTCTTGAGCGCGTCCGCATTGTGCTTTTTCATCTCCTCCAGTTGCTTCTTCTGGTCATCAGGAAGATTGTTCACAAACTCCGGACGCGACATGTCGATGGTCGCCTCTGTGGTACTGCCGGCGGTGATCATCACGTTGTCCAGGTGATCCACCTCCTTGTCCGGAGGCGTGTCGGGAGCGCGAAAAACCAGCTTGTAGGGTCCAACGGGAAGGGTGGCGGTGAATTCGCCGTTCTCGTCCACTTTAAAGACGCCCTCGTCCTGAGTAGTCGGTTGAAGACCGGGACCCTGCGCGGCGCGAGTGATCAGCAGTGCCGTAACCGTACCGTTGTTCTGGGGAGCGCTGGTTGGATTGATGACCTGGCAGTGAAGCTTGCCCATGGGAGGGCCTTGCTGCGGAAGTAAAGGGACCGCGGCAAATGCCAGCAGGCCGAGCCACAGTGGAAGGATGCGTTTCATGTTCTTTCTTCTCCTTGGGAGCGGCGCGAACAGGAGCCCGCCGGCTCGCAAAATCAAAATCCTTCAATCCACCCCGCGCGGAAAACTCCGGCGGAGCGAGGGACGGGAGCACAGGAAACATCCTGCGGCTTCACATGTCCAGCACAGCCAAAGTTAAACCAATCTGAACGGTCAACACAAGAGCCGGGGCCCGGATAAGCAGCCCTGGAATCGCTTCGCAGCCGGCCGGAACCGCCCCGGCAATGCACACGAAACGCTGCCGCTACCGGAAAAACTTCGAAGTTTATGCTAAAGCTCGCGCTCACGGGCAGGTTGTGGCGCGGATCACACCTCCTAAAATAGAAGCATGGGATTGACGATCCGGCCGGCTACGCCCGCGGATGTAGCGCAGATACTGAAGTTTATCCGCGACCTGGCCGTCTATGAACGCGAACCGGACGCCGTGGCGGCGACCGAGGAAGACCTTCTGCGCCATGGTTTTGGCCCTCGACCATACTACCAGTGCCTGATGGCCGAGTGGGATGGCGCGCCGGCGGGCTTTGCTCTTTATTTCTACGACTACTCGACCTGGCTGGGACGTCCCGGAATCTACCTGGAGGACGTGTTCGTGGATCCGCCGCTGCGCGGACGTGGCATCGGCAAGGCGCTGCTCAAGCGTCTGGCGGAGATCGCACTGGAAGAGGGCTGCGCGCGCCTCAAGTGGCAGGTCCTTGACTGGAATGAACCGGCCATAGAGTTCTACCGCGGGCTGGGCGCGGAGTTCATGGACACGTGGCGCAATGTTCGCGTGACAGGCGAAGCGCTGCGAAGGCTGGCGGAATTGGAGGGGGAAGATGGCCGTATTCCACACATTCACCCAAAAACCGGCGCAAGGATGGAACGTCCGTGAGGATCCGGGTCATCGGCGGCGGCCTGGCCGGACCGGAAGCGGCCCTGACCGCGGCTCGCCTGGGCTGCGAAGTGGATTTGTACGAGATGCGGGCGGAAGTGGACGGCAAGCCGCGGCTGACGCCCGCGCACCAGACCACGGACTTCGGCGAGCTGGTCTGCTCCAATTCGCTCAAGAGCGAGTCGCCGAACACTGCGCCCTGGCTACTGAAACAGGAGATGCGGAGAGCCGGCTCAGCGCTCCTCGGCATCGCCGATGAGACCGCGGTGCCGGCAGGCCATGCCCTGGCGGTGGATCGCGTCGAGTTCTCGCAGCGCATCGCGGAGGCGATTCGGGCTGAGCCGCGGATCCGCGTCTTCCGTCAGGAAGTCACAAACCTCGTCCAAGACCAGGACGGCACGAAGTACACCATCGTCGCCACGGGGCCGCTGACCTCGGATGCGCTGAGCCGCGAGATCCAGCGCCTGACCGGCTCCGCTCACCTGGCGTTCTACGACTCCATCTCCCCCATTGTGGACGCGGATTCGATTGACATGGAGCGGGTGTACTTTGCCGCGCGCTGGGACAAGGGCACGGCCGACTACATTAACTGCCCGTTTACGCGAGAAGAGTACGACCGGTTCCTGGATGCCGTGCTCGCGGCCGAGCTTGCCGAGGAAAAGGAGTGGGAGAAGCTCGAATACTTCGAAGGCTGCCTGCCCATCGAGGAGCTGGCCCGGCGCGGCCGCGACACGCTGCGCTTCGGCCCCATGAAGCCAGTGGGCCTGCGCGATCCGCGCACCGGCAAAATCCCCTGGGCGGTAGTGCAGTTGCGCAAGGAGAACCTGCGCGCGGACAGTTACAACCTGGTGGGTTTTCAAAACCACCTGAAATGGGGCGAGCAGGCGCGCGTGCTCAGGCTGATCCCGGGCCTCGAAAACGCGCGTTTCCTGCGCTACGGGCAGATCCACCGCAACACCTACATCTGCGCGCCGGCGCTGCTGGACGAACTCCTGCGGCTCAAGACGCAGCCTTCGCTGCTGTTCGCGGGACAGATCTCGGGCGTTGAAGGCTACACCGAGTCGATTGCCACGGGCATGCTGGCGGGCGTGTACGCGGCCTCGCTGGCGCGGGGAGAGGAGCCCGCGCCTGTTCCACGGATAACAGCGCTGGGTTCGCTTGTGAACTACATCACACACACCGATCCCCGCCACTTCCAGCCTGCAAACATCACTTTCGATCTGCTGGAACCGCTGGAGGAAGATCTGCGTAAGAAAGTGCGAGACAAGAAGGAGCGGCGCCGGATGCAGTGCGAGCGCGCCCTGGCGGCGTTTGACGCCTGGTGGGTCGCGCGGGGCTCTCTGCCGGGGGCGCTCGCCGCGGGCCAGAGCGACACAGCGTCTACGCACGCCCGGCCGTGATCATTCTGTGGTACGCTGGCCCGTCGTAGGAGGAACGCCATGCAATTCGTTACTGCTGCGGAGGCCATCTCGCCCGCGCTCAATCGCACCGCCTCGCTGCTGTTCCGGCCGTTCCGCTGGGGAACGTACCTCAAGCTATGCGCCGCAGCCGTACTGACGGAAGGCATGACCGGAAATTTTCAGGGTTCGAACTTCAATCAGCACCACGCGCCGGTATTGCCTTCATTCACGTCGCCCACCCTGCCGCCCGAACTGATTCCCCTTCTGGTCGGGATCGGCCTCCTGGCCCTGGCTGTCGGCATCGTGGTGCTCTACCTCATCGTGCGCCTGCGCTTTGCGCTGTTCGAGTGCCTGATCCATCAGAGCCGCTACCTCACTCCCGGCTGGCGCCGCTACCGCGAACAGGCCTGGCGGTTCTTCCTGTTCAGCATCGTGATCGCCGTGGGATTCCTTGCCCTCGCCGTCGCCGCGCTGGCGCCGTTTGCCTCTCCCATCATCCAGTTTGTCCACCAGACACAGGCAGAAGGGCATTTTGATGTCCCCAGAATGCTCGTCCTCATGCTTCAGCTCGCTCCCGTTCTCCTGTGCCTTGGGCTCGCGGGATCTCTCCTCGACGTGGTCATGCGCGACTTCATGCTGCCCCACTTCGCCCTTGAAGACGCGTCGGCGGGCGATGCCTGGGGCGCGGTCTGGGGCCGCATCGGCCACGAAAAAGGCGCCTTTGTGTTTTACGTGGTGCTGCGCGTGCTCCTCCCCATGATCGCCATGATCGGCATGTTCATCCTGCTGGCCATTCCCAGCGTGATTGTGTTCGGCTCGCTCGGAGTTTTCATCGCGATGCTGCACGCGTCTGCGGCCGGCGCCACTCCCATCGGCATCTTCTTTCAAGCCATGGCGGGGCTGGCAATTGTCGTCATCGGTCTTCTGCTGGCCATCTGTTTCGGAGGGCCGATCTCCATCGCCATCCGCAACTACGCGCTGGTGTTTTACGGCGCCCGCTACCAGCCGCTGGGAGACGCGCTCTATCCGCCGCTGCCGCCGGCCGCGGTTCCGGTTCCGGCGCCGGGACCGGCATAACGCCGCAGCGAGACCGCTCCGCTTTTACCAGCCGCTGCGCTCGCGCAGAGCCTTCGGGAACCTTTCTCCTCCACGCAGTGTCCAACTCTTGGGGGTTCATTTTGAAGGGTACGGGCTTCACAGGCTGCGGAAAAACGCTCTGGAAAAGCCAAAAACGCGTAAGGGCGGGACTTCAGTCCCGCCGCCAACCACGCAAATAAAGGGTTTGGGCTTTAGCCCCTGAGGTCTTTTGCCCCGACCTGGCCGTTTCCACGAGTTTTTCTGCAGCCTCTTCAGCCCGTACATCAAGCCTTCCAAACCAACGCGGGCTTTAGCCTCCGAGGGACGAGTTCGCGCAAGCTGAACCGCTACTCAGGCGCGTGAGCGCTCACGCGAAAGCTGTACCCTGTAAGTTGGAGCAGTTCATGCGTCTTGCCGCCACTATTCTCGCTGCGTCGGCTCTCATCCTGCCGGCCGCGGCGCAACCAAAGCCCGCCGCCGCGCCCAGGCCGAAGAACGCGGTCGCCATCTCCGTACCGCGTCCGCTTTTGCCTCAAGCTTTTGCGGGTTGGGTTGTGGCCGAGCCTCCCAAGCCGTTGACCGATGCCGCGCAGGCCGACAGCGCCAACGCCGCGGCGCTGAAGGAGTACGGATTTCAGAACGGCCTCACAGCCACCTACAAGCGCGAGGGCGAAACCCTCTCTGTTCGGCTGCTGCGCTTTGACGACCTGAGCGGCGCTTATGGCGCCTACACCTTTTATCGCGGCAACGACTGGCCCCGGGAGGAGATCGGCACCGGCGCGGCCTCTGACAACGATCGCGTGTTGTTCTGGCGCGGCAACATCATGGTGGACGCCAGCTTCTCCCACGTCGGCCCCATGTCGGCCGCGGAGCTGCGCGAGCTTCTGAGCCGCATCCCGGCAAGCCAGGGCGCCAGCGCGCAGCCGCCGCCGATCCTGGCCCTTCTGCCGCAGAAATCGCTGGTCAAGCAGACCATGCACTACGCGCTCGGCCCCGCGGGCTATGCCGGATCCGGCGGTGTGCTGCCAGCGGATCTGGTCGCCTTCGATCGCGGCGCCGAAACCGCGACCGCGAACTACTCGCTGGCGTCGGGACCGGCTACCCTCACCCTCATCAACTACCCCACGCCGCAGATGGCCGCAGCGATGGAGGCGAAGATCCGCGGCTACATTCAGGCCGGAAGCAAGGCCCAGCCGGCCTTTCCCAAGCCGCTCGCGGATTCCGATCAGGCCTCGCTGGAAGTGCGCCGCAGCGGACCAATCGTCGCCATAATCTCCGGCGATGCCATTCCCGACGAGAGCCGTCGCCTCATTGAGAGCGTGCATTACGAGGCCGACCTTGTCTCCATTCCCCAGCCCACTGAATCTGAGGTGCAGAAGACCGGGCAGCTCCTGTTCGGCATCGCCGGCCTGGTCGTGATCGGCTCAGCGGCCGCCATTTTGCTGGGACTTTTTCTGGGCGGAGGCAGGGCGCTCTACCGCATGGCGAGAGGCAAGCCGATTTCCTCAATGTACGAAGCCGAGTTCATCAGCCTGGATCTGAGAGGGTTTATCGCGGCCCGGGATGCGGAGTCTGCCGGCGGGCATCCGAAGGGTTAATGAAGGGCAGAGGTTCTGTGGAAAAATAGGCAGAAATCGAACGAAACAGGGCGGAAACCCAAGAAAACAGGGAATTAAAAAGGCGAATGCACGGCGAAAATCATCGCCCGCGACCTCATCGCAGTTCACATATAAGCAACACAAAACACAAGGTTTAAATTATTCAGATTTCTCCTTGACACCCGGATGACCGGAACCTACTATGCAGCCAGAAAGTTCTGATGGCTTTGCCTCCGTTGGAACTATTCTCCCTGGGGAGAGCTGCCCTGTTGCCGGGCGGCTCTTTCCCTTTTTGGGGGACTTCGGACCGGGTCACGGCTGGTCGTCGTCTGATACGGGATCGTCCCACTCATGCCCGCACGATTCGCAGAGCCATTTGTTGCATGGTTCGGCGTCGGTCAGCACAGGGTCGGCGGCGCGGCATCGCGGACAGCGAGGCATTTCAAACTCCGGCGCCGTCGCTTGCGATTGCTCGACAATATCCGCCGGCACGGGTTGCGCCACGATGCGATGCGCTTCCTCCAGTTGGTCGGCCGCCACCGCGATGCGGTACGTCGCAGGCGCCGCAAAGGGATCTGCAAAGTACGCCGCGGGGTTCAAGAACCAGCTCTCGATTCCTGCGCGGCGCAGCATTTCCATCCGCTGCAAGGCCTCTGCCCGGGTCTCGTATTCACTCAGTTCCACCTTCCACGTGTACTCGCCGGGCTCGCCCGATTCGCTCTCCCCATCATGCGGGTTTTGCGCGGTCATCTCCGCCTCGGCGCGAGCCAATGCGCCGTTCTCCTCCTCATCCTGCGCTTCTGCCATCGCGCCCACCGAACCCAGACCGCGCCTTTCCAGTTCCTGGCCCAGGGCGAGCTGCGCGCCCGCGGTCAGGCTTTCCCAATTGTCCGAAAGGTCGAGAAGATCTTCATCGCAAAGGGTTCCGTAGTGCTGTGCGAACCGGAGCCGATCCTGCTCCGCGCGCGGATCCGTCGCCGATGCGTCCACTGGGCGCACAGCTCGCTCCCGCTGACTTGCCGTCTCGCTGACTCGCTGACTCGCTGCCTTCGCTGGCATCTTCGGGCGCGGCGACAGCGGCTCGCCCAGCCCGCGCTTCTTCATCTCGTCGCGAAGCACCTGCTGCGCCATTTCGGTCAGGCTCTTGTAATCGTGGGTGAGCTCGAGCAGTTCTCCGTCGTACATGCCGGCGTAGTGCCCAGTCAGCCTGCGCCATTCCTGGTCAGGGCTTTCCTGCATGGCGCGAGTATAGCTCTGAAGCGCGGCCGGCGAACGCATCTAGCGCGCGCTCGATGCCAGATCGCCGATCATGGCCCGCACCACCACCAGCACAGTGACCGTGACCGCGGCCCAGATGCAGGTCCAGAACCCGATGCGATTGAAGGGCAGAAAGTATGTGGTTGCCTTCGCTGTCAGGTTGAATCCCATCTGATCGGGAAGCAGCGCCCGCACCGCCACCGCCAGCAGCAGTCCGCCGACCCACACAAAGGCGACGCGGAAAGCAAGCTGCAAAGTCTGCTGCATCAGAGTCAGCTGCATGGTGGGTGATCTCCGCCTTTTTTCCCCGCGCAGAAGTAATGCTGGCCGAAGGCGCGGCCAGACCTCAACTTTACCGAAAACCGGGCGGACGTTACAATCGTGAAGAGCGCGCCGACGTAGCTCAGTTGGTAGAGCAGCTGATTCGTAATCAGCAGGTCATCGGTTCAAGTCCGATCGTCGGCTCCATTCCCCCGCCGCTCTTCCCGCTTTTCCCATTTTCCGCAGGAACCAGATCAGGTACTGCTTATCCACGCACTTTTTATTGTGCTTTAAGTTACGGTCTGCTTATCCACTTGTATTCTTGGCATAATCAGGAGCGGAAGCGGTTTCACCGGGTACGCCCAGGGAGCGCATGACGAGTGAGCAGCTTTAGCCGTCAGGATGTGTTGCGGATCATTCAGATCAGTTCCCGCCAGTTGCAGGGGTGGGAGCGAGCCGGCCTGATTCCTACCCGGCAGGCCTACACGTTTCAGGACCTCGGCCAGTTGCGCACGCTGCGTTCGCTGCGCGAGGACGACGTGCCCGCAGCCTCCATCCGCCACTCCATCATGGCCATGAAAGCGGTGGCGGGGATGGCCAATCCCCTGCTTGAAGCCACCGTGGTGCGCACCGGGAGCACCCGCATCGCCTTCCGCCATCACGGCGCCATGGTTGACCCCATCCGCCGCCAGCTGCTGTTCGACTTCGAGCGCGCGGGGCAAAAGGACGCGCGGAGAGAGCCGGAGCCGCTGCGCCGCCCCGGCGAAGCCCAGCGCCGCCTCCAGGATCTCTTCCTTAGCGCGGTGCAGGCCGAGGAGAGCGGCGACAAGCAGCGCGCTATCGAAATCTACGGCAAGATCGTGGTCACCGATCCCGCCTATGCCGCCGCCTACATCAATCTCGGCACCATTTACTTCCATCTCCGCCAGTTCGAGCGCGCCGAGGAACTTTACCGCCGAGCCAGCGAAGAGGACCCGGAGTACGTGCTGGCGTTTTTTGACCTGGGCAATGTGCTGGACGAGCTGAATCGGATGGAAGAGTCCATCGCCGCGTACCGGCAGGCAGTGTCGCTCTCGCCCGGCTACGCCGACGCCCACTATAACCTGGCCCTTGCCCTGGAACGCAAGGGCGAACTGCGCCAGGCGCTTCGCCATTGGCACGCCTATCTCCGCATTGACCGCAACGGTCCCTGGGCCGACCATGCGCGCAGCCAGATCCGCAAGATACTGAGCCGGGAGAAGCTGGCCATCGCCTGGCGCAGTCTCGGTTACCTGCCACCCCGCGCCACAAAGCCCACCCTCCAAATCGCTCCCCAGCATGGATGCGACGGGGACGAGGACGAGCCTGCCTGAGCCCCGCTAACCCCCCGGCGCTCTTTTTCATCTAATCAAATGCGGTAGCCGCCGGTAAGTGGCGGGTTTTTATGGACCCCGCATCACAACTTTGCCGAACATTCTGAGTCTATGCATTGTGACGCCCATGGGCTGTCCGGGAGATGCCAAAGTTGAAATAACCCCTCGATACAAAGTGGGCTGGCGTTTCCGTTCGCTTCTTTCGTTTCGCCTCGGTGCCTGGGTGCCGTCCCCCGCGTCGCGGTTCGAATCTCCCCCCGTTGAAGCCCCTCAACCGGGACTTCCCAGTCGTGCACGACAGAAGGAAAAGACCATGAAGACCATGATTCCCTCACTTCCGCACAGGCGCCTCCGCATGGCCGCGGCCACCGCGGCGTTGGTGCTGTCCGCCGCCGTTCTGGCCGCGCAAACGCCTTTAGCCCGCATTCAATTTCAAATCGATTCCTCCCATCTCTCGCCCATCCCCGGTTCCCAGAACGCGCTTGCGCGCGTCGCCACCGATCTCGGCCGCATGCCCGCCAACACGCCCATCAACGGCATTACCCTGCGTTTCAATCGCTCCGCCCAGCAGGAAGCCGCTCTCGATGCCCTCATCCAGGCGCAGCAGAATCCCGCCTCGCCGCTCTACCACAAGTGGCTCACGCCGGACCAGTTCGCCGCCCAATTCGGCATGGCGCAGTCCGATATTGACACGGTTGAGAGCTGGCTCCGGCAGCAGGGCTTCACGGTGAACGACGTCAATCGCAGCCATACCGAAATTCACTTCTCCGGGACCACGGGTCAGGTTGAAACCGCCTTCGCCACAGAGATGCACTTCTTTGAGGTGAACGGCCAGAAGCACTTTGCCCCGTCGACCGCGCTTTCCGTGCCGGCGGCCATTGCCGGCGTGGTCTCGGACATTCACAACCTCTCGGATTTCCGCCCCCATGCCGACCACATCATCCCGCGCAGAACCTTTACCTCCGGACAGACCGGCAACGTCTTCTTCGCCCCGCCCGATATCGCGACCACCTACGACATCCAAGCGCTTTACACCGAGGGCGTCAAGGGCGACGGCCAGACCATCGCCATCATGGGCCAGTCCGCCATCGCCCTCAGCGACATCGAGGCCTTCCAGAACGCGTCGAACCTCAGCGTCAAGGATCCCAACCTGGTGCTGGTGCCGGGAACCGGCACCAATACCGTCTCCTCCGGCGACGAATCGGAATCCGATCTCGATCTGGAATGGTCCGGAGCCATGGCGCCCGGCGCCAACATTGTCTTCGTCTACGTGGGCAACAATCAGGACTACAGCACTTTCGACGCCGCCAATTGGGCCGTCGATGAGGGCATCGGCAATATCATCAGCATGAGCTACTCGGTTTGCGAGCTCGACCCCTACGTGACCAGCTCCTACATTGACAGCCAGGAGGCCATTTACAAGCAGGCAGCGGCGCAGGGCCAAACCGTTCTTGCTGCGTCAGGCGACAGTGGATCGACCGCCTGCTACGGCGACACCAACATCACCTCGACAGCAACGCAGGAGAGCCTCGCGGTCAACTATCCAGCCTCCAGCGCTTACGTTACCGCCGTCGGCGGCACTGAAATCGCCAGCGAATTCTCCAGTGGCGGATCCAGCGTCTCTCAGTACTGGTCCAGCAACGGCAGCAATGACGTGCTCAGCTCCGCCTTGTCCTACATCCCCGAGGTGGCCTGGAACGACGATGCCCTCGCCGTGACCTCCGGCGCCACTTGCTCCGCTACAAGTTCCTGTCTGAGCTCGAGCGGCGGCGGCGCCAGCACCTTCATCGCCCAACCGAGCTGGCAATCGGACTATTTCAAAACTACGGGCGAGGCCAATCCCAGCAGCAGCCACCGCCTGTTGCCCGATATCTCCTTCTACGCCTCGCCTGACCAGCCTGGCTACCTCTACTGCACCAGCGACCAGAGCTCGTGGGGACAGAGCCAGACCGGCAGTTGCGGCTCAGGTTTTCGCGCCAGCACGTCTGACGCCTCGCTCACCGTTGCCGGCGGCACCAGCTTCGGCACGCCCATCTTTGCCGGCATGGTGGCTCTGCTCAACCAGTTCGGCAAGTACACCACCGGCGCAGGCGAGATCAATGCCACCCTCTATACGCAGGCCGCCGTCAGCGCCACCTACTCGGCCGCCTTCCACGACGTGACCACGGGCAACAACTACTGCCAGGTGCCGGAGAATTGCAACGCACAATCCAACTACGGCTACGCTGCCGGAACCGGCTATGACGAGGTAACCGGCCTCGGTTCCGTGAATCTGGCCAAGCTGGCATCTTACTGGCCGGCCGCCAGCGCCGGCGAGGCCGCCCTCATCGGCACCAACGTCTCTGTCTCCCCTGCCAATATCACGCCCCTGGTGGGCCAGAACGACATCTTCACCATCACGGTCACCGCGGATGGCGGCAATCCCGTAACCACCGGCACCGTCAATCTCCAGATCAACGGCGGGACCAGCTGTGGCGGACTGAGCGGGAGCCCGGATTGCGGCGGCAGCACCGTGACCAATCAGAGCCTCAACGCCAACGGCCAGGTGGACTACACCGCAAACTTCACCAGCTCCGGCGCCAACTCCATCGTGGCGCAGTACTCCGGCGATTCCACTTACGCTGCATCCACGGGCGTCGGCTCGGTCAGTATCGCCGTCGTCAGCTCCAATAAGGGCTCCATTAAAGCTAAGCCATCGCCCTCCACGCTGACCGTGGCGCAGGGCAACTCCGGCAATGAGACCGTCACCATCACTCCCGCCGGCGGTTACACCGGCACCGTCGATGTCAATATTGACTTCGGCGCCGCCGGCGACGCCTCGCTCGCCAACCTCTGCGCCGGCTTCTCCAACTCCAACAGCAACGGCCTCGGCATCGTGCAGATCACCAGCACCCAGCCCGGATCGGTGGTCCTGGAGCTCGACACCAACGCCAGCGACTGCAGCTCGGCCACCGGCGGAATGAAACCGGGACTTGTCCCGCTGCGCAACTTCATGCACGGCCGCATGGCCAGGAACACTCCACCCGCGCCGGGCCGCAGCCCGCTTCCGCCCGCAATGGCGCTGGCCGGCCTTGTCCTCGCAGGCTTCCTCGGCCGCCGCTCGCGCCTCTTCCGCAACCTGGTCGTGGTGCTGGCCCTGGCCGCCGCCGGCATGTTCATCTCCGCCTGCGGCAGCTCCGTCAGCACCACCGGCGGTCCTCCCAACCCGCCCACGGGGACTTACACTGGAACTTTCACCGCGACGGACTCCAGCACAAGTACCATCACCGCAACCGCAACCTTCTCCTTCGTCATCAATTGACGAACCGGTCTCTCTGTTTTCCCGGGCAGGCGTGAACCAACGCCTGCCCCTTCCTTTTGCCGCGCCCAAAATCCAGGACCAGCAACAACGAAGCTGTGCCCCGTTCATCGCAGTTTTTTGCGATGAGCGGGCGTGCTGACTTGCGGGCTCGCTGACTCGCTGACTTGCCGATTCGCTGACTCGCTGACATGCTGGCTCGCTGACTTGCTGGATGGGTAACCGGGATTCCCCCCGCCGCAAGATCGGTATACTCCTTCCATGGAAGCCCATCCTCTCCTCGAGGTCTCATGAAAAAAATCACGCGCCGTCTGTTCGGCAAGTCGGCAGCCGCCACGGCAGCCGCCGCAGCCTCCGGCCTGTCACTCCCCAGGTTCTCCTTCGCCCAGCCCAATCCCAATGCCGCCAGCCTGCGCTATCCCGCGGGCTTTAAATGGGGCTGCGCCACCGCCGCCTACCAGATTGAAGGCGGCGCGCGCGACGGCGGCCGCGGCCCTTCGCTGTGGGACGTCTTTTCCCACACTCCGGGCAAGACCCACAACGGCGACACCGGCGACGTGGCCGACGACTCCTATCACCTCTACAAGGAAGACGTCGAGCTGCTGAAGAACCTCGGCGTCGAGACCTATCGCATGTCCGTCTCCTGGCCGCGCATCTTCCCCAAAGGCACGGGCGAGCCCAATCCCGCCGGCATCGACTACTACAGCCGCGTCATCGACGAGCTGCTGGCCGCGAACATCACGCCTTACATCACCCTCTTCCACTGGGACACGCCCGCCGCGCTGCCCGGCGGCTGGCAGAACCGCGATACCGCCAGCGCCTTCGCCGACTACGCCGCCTTTACCACCAAACGCTTCGGCGACCGCGTCCATCACTGGATGACCACCAACGAGTTCGCCTGCTTTACCGATCTCGGCTATCGCTGGGGCCAGTTCGCGCCCGGGCTCAAGCTACCCGCAGCCCAAGGCAACCAGGTCCGCCACCACGCCATTCTCGCCCACGGCCTCGGGGTCCAGGCCATCCGCGCCAACACCCCCGCCGGAACTGAGGTGGGCCTGGCGGAAAACGCCTCCGTCTTCTGCCCCATCATCGAAACGCCGGAACACATCCAGGCCGCGCAGCGCGCCACCCGATTTGAGAACGCGCCTTTCCTTACCACCGTGCTCGAAGGCAAGTACCCCGACGAATATCTCCAGCGCGCAGGCCCCAACGCGCCCAAAGTCGAGCCCGGCGACATGCAGGCCATCGGCAGCCGCCTCGATTTCGTCGGCGTCAACATCTACAACCCGCAGTACGTCCGCGCCGACAGCTCCAACCCCGACGGCTACACCATCATCAACGACCCCGAGTCCTTCCCCCACATGGCTTCATCCTGGATCACCGTCGGCCCCGAGTGCCTCTACTGGGGCATACGCAACGTCTGCGATCTCTGGCATCCCCCCGCCATGTACATCACTGAGAACGGCACCTCGTCCTCGGACTTCCTCGCCCCCGACGGCCACGTCTACGACACCGACCGCATCATGTATTTGCGCAATCACCTCACTCAGCTCCATCGCGCCGCCGCCGAGGGCTACCCCGTCAAGGGTTACTTCTGCTGGAGCCTGCTCGACAACTTCGAGTGGCTCGATGGCTACTCCAGGCGCTTCGGCCTCCACTACGTCGACTACAACACCCTCAAGCGCACTCCCAAGCTCAGCGCCGAGTGGTACAAGGCCGTTATCGCGCAAAACACCGTGCTCTAACACGCGGCGGAAAAGCTTCTCCCGGCTACAGCGTCCGCTTGAAGAACCTGCCGTCCTTCATGATGACAACGAGCGCTTCCCCGTTGCGCGCGAGCACGCCGATGTCCTCAAGCGGATTGCCGTTGACAACCAGCAGATCGGCCGCCGCGCCCTTGCGGACGCAGCCCAGCCGGCCTCGCTCGCCCATCAGCTCGGCATTCACGCTGCACGCCGCGCGCAGCACATCGATGGCCGGCAGCACCTGCGCGCGCAGGGTGAACTCCGTCGATTGGCGCACTTGCTGCGCGCCCAGCAGGTCCGTGCCCAGGCCCATCTTCACGCCCGCGCGCTTCATGATCTCGAGGCCGGTCAGCGCCGAGTCGCCAAGCATCCTCAGCTTCTCCACGCTCGCCGGCGGCAATCCCAACGCGGCGCCCTCTTCCTTGAGCGCGAAAATGGTCGCCATGGTCGGAACCGCGAATGCGCCACGCTCGGCCACGTAGTCGGCCGTCTCCGGGTCAATCAGGGTTGCGTGCTCGATGGAGCGCACGCCCAGCGCCGCCGCGCGCCGAACAGCCGCGGCCGGATGGCAGTGCGACGCCACGTACTTTCCCGCGCGCTCGGCCTCCTCAACCGCGGCGCGAATCTCCTCGTCGGAGTACTGGCAGCGGTCCAGAGGATCGGTGGGCGAGGCCACGCCGCCCGAGCCCATCACCTTGATGTGCGCAGCGCCGCGGCGCAACTCCTCCCGCACCGCACGCCGCACCGCATCCGCTCCATCGGCTATGATCGCCATCGGGTCGGCGTGGAATCCGCAACCGCAGCACATCGCGCCGTCCAGCGCGTGATCGCCGGGGCGGAAATCGCCGTGTCCGCCGGTCTGGCTGATCACGCGCCCGCCATAATAAAGCCGCGGCACGTCGCGCAGCAACCCGTCGCGGATGGCGTTGGCAATGCCCACGTCGGCGCCGCCCACGTCGCGCACCGTGGTAAAGCCGCGATCCAGGCAGCCGTGGAGAAAGATGGCCGCAAAATGCGCAAGATAGGAGACCGGCGTCTGCGCCAGCCGCGATAGGTTCAGGCCGGCGGCGTAAACGTGTACGTGCGCGTCGATCAGGCCGGGCATCAGCACGCGGCCCGCGCAGTCGATCGCTTCGTCGCCCGGCGCGGCAGGTATGCGCCCTTCGGCGACATCGCTGACGAAGCCGCCGGAAACGATTACGTCCGCATTTTCGATCAGCTTCGCGGAGTCGCCGTCAAAAACCCGCGCGTTGCGGAAGATGGTTCGCTTGCCTGCTGTTTCGGCCGTCATTTCAGTTCTCCGGCTGCGATTGTCTCGCCTGCGCATTCTACGGCATTTTCCCCAGGCTGCGTCTTAATGCCGATCCGCACACGCCAAAGCCAATCAGAACCGGAGCCGCCCGTGAGCGACCCTTACGCCCAACCCCCACACGCAGCAAGGGCCGGGATTGCTCCCAGCCCTGCTGATTTTGATCTAGCTCGGATTCAGCCGCAATTCTGGCCGGTCGAGATCAGAGGGGCTGAACGTCCGCCGCCTGCCATCCCTTGGGGCCTTTCACTACGTTGAACTGCACGGCTTGGCCTTCCTGCAAACTCTTGAATCCCTGGGTGTTGATCGCCGAGTAATGCACGAACACATCTTCGCCGTTCTGACGCGAGATAAAGCCGAAGCCCTTCGCGTCATTGAACCACTTCACAGTACCTTGTTCCATTTTCCTTGTGTTTCCTGCTATTGAATTGCGCTGGATGAATCGGAGCGACACCGGCAGAAATCTTGCTTGGTTGGGCGAGTTGACTGCGCTACGCCCGGTTCGACTCTAACGCTGCATCGATTGTAGCATCCCCCGCGAGGAGCGCGATGAAAATCGCGCATAAGCCATTCCGTTTCGGGAAGTTGGGGCCCAATCCGGCTTTGGGGCTCAGGGCTCAGAAACCGGCACGCTTGGCTCTGAAACCGCCCGCAGACGCGCCTCCGGACTCTCTTGGCCGCTGCTGTGATAGCGTGGAGGGTCCATGAGAAGCGATCCTGTACCCCAGTTGCTGGCCAACGTCACCGAGCGCCTGCTCAAGGAGTTCTCGCACCTTCCCCAGGAGCCGCCCCCGGCGCCCGATGCCCAGGCCGACCTCGCCGCAGTGCTCGAGCGCACCGCCGAGCGGCTGAGCGACAACTATCCCTATTTCCATCCCCTCTATGCGGGCCAGATGCTGAAGCCGCCGCACCCGGTGGCGCGGGCGGCCTAC
Source organism: uncultured Acidobacteriota bacterium (assembly GCA_963766785.1). GTDB lineage: Bacteria > Acidobacteriota > Terriglobia > Terriglobales > Acidobacteriaceae > Telmatobacter. The sequence continues at coordinate 2,154,416 of CAVYBV010000025.1, read as the reverse complement.
GCCCTGGCCATGCTCATCAACCCCAACAACCACGCGCGCGACGGCGGCCGCGCCAGCTCAGCGATGGAGATTGAAGCAGTCAGCGAGATTGCCGCCATGTTCGGCTGGAGGGATGAGTACCTGGGCCACCTCACCTCCAGCGGAACCATTGCCAACCTGGAGGCGCTGTGGGTAGCCGGGCGCTCTACGCAGGGAACAGGGAACAGGGATCAGGGAACAGGGACGCCGAAGAGGATCATCGCTTCCGACCAGGCGCATTACACCCACAGCCGTATTTCGGGTGTGCTGCGCCTGGACTTCGCGTCGGTCCCGACCGACAATCGCGGTCGCATGGACCTCGCATCGCTCGAAGACGAGCTGCGCAAGGGCGATGTGGGGACGGTCGTGGCCACGCTGGGCACGACCGCGATCGGAGCCGTGGATCCGCTGCCGGAAATCCTCGAACTCAGCAAGAAGTACGGCTTCCGGGTGCACGTGGACGCCGCCTACGGCGGCTATTTCAAGCTGATCCCGGAAGCGCTGGACGAGCCGGCGCGGCAAGCCTACGCCGCCATCGACCAGGCGGACTCGATTGTGGTCGATCCGCACAAGCACGGCCTCCAGCCCTACGGCTGCGGGTGCGTGCTGTTTCGCGATCCCGGCGTGGGCCGGTTCTACAAGCACGACTCGCCGTATACGTACTTCACTTCAAAGGAGTTGCACCTGGGCGAGATCAGCCTCGAGTGCTCCCGTGCCGGCGCCGCAGCGGTAGCGCTTTGGGCCACCCAGCAGTTGCTCCCCCTGGCGCCTGGCGGTGAATTTGCCCGCGGGCTGGCGGCGGGCCGGCGGGCGGCTCTCGAACTGGACCGGCGTGTGCGGGAGGATAGCCGGTTTAGGCCGCTCGCGGCCGGCAGCCCGGAGCTGGACATCGTGGTCTGGGCGGTGAAAAAACAGGGAACAGGGAACAGGGAACAGGGAACAGGGCCCGCGAGCCTCTCTTCCGAGCGGGCGCAGGCGGTTTTTGACGCGTGTGCGAAACGAGACCTGCACCTGGCCCTGGTGCAGTTGCCGCGACGGTGGTTTGAGGTCTCCGCGCCCGCCGGCGATCTTGTCACGTGCCTCCGCTCGGTGCTGATGAAGCCGGAACACGAACCCTGGGTGGGCGAGATATGGCGCCGGATCGAACATGCGACTGAAACCGCGTAAGGGCGGGACTTCAGTCCCGCCGCAAGCCGCTCAAATAAAGTACCGGGCTTTAGCCCCTGCGCTCAGGCTCATCCGAAGAATTGAAGGGCCTGACCGACGAACGGGCATAAAGGTCACGCACATGCCCCAGGTCACACTGCCGGCCCACAGGGCGTTCGTATAATCAACGGCATGAGCGACGAACAACCGCTGGTGGGCATAGTGATGGGGTCGAAAAGCGACTACGACGTGATGTCGGCCGCGGTGGAGATCCTGAAGGCGCTGGGCATTCCGCACGAAGCGAAGGTGGTGAGCGCGCATCGCACGCCCGATCTGCTGCTGCAGTACGCGGAGACGGCGCGGGAGCGTGGATTGCGCGTAATCATAGCCGGCGCGGGCGGCGCGGCCCATTTGCCGGGCATGATGGCGGCCCTCACCCTGGTTCCGGTGCTGGGCGTGCCCGTGGCGGCCACGCAGTTGAACGGGCTTGACGCGCTGCTCTCGATTGTGCAGATGCCCAAGGGGGTGCCCGTCGGCACGCTGGCCATCGGCAAGGCCGGCGCCGCCAACGCCGCACTGCTGGCAGCGGAAATGCTGGCGGTAACCGACCTGGTCCTTTACGAGCGGCTGAAAGAGTGGCGCGCGGCCCGCAGGCAGGAAGTGATGGAGCAGAAGCTGGAAGAACAGCGGAGTTAGCGGAGTCAGCGGCGTTAGCGGAGTTGGACGCGGCTATCTCCCGCCTGCGGCGTCATTGCGGCGGGGTGAATCCACAATCAGGACGCGGCCATCGGTGAGCGCGTTGACAGAGTGGCGCGCGTTGGCCGGCACAATCGCGGCCAGGCCGGGCCTCGCTACGTGCGTCTCGCCTGCGATGGTCAGTTCCAGCTCTCCCTCGAGGACGTGGTAGATCTCTTCCTGGGGATGGTCGTGCTCGTGGATGCGCGAGCCGCGGGTGAACTCGTAATGCGCCACCGTCATGTGCTCGGAGTGGAAATAGCGGCCGCGCCAGCCGGGCAGGCGCTCAATTTCGGGCAAATGGGAGATTTCTACGATGGGCATGGCGCCTCCTTGCCTGGTCAGCTATGGTATCAATCGGCAAGCCATCCTTGCGCCGTCATCTCATCGGCTCTAATGCACAGGAACCGCTTCTTCCACGGCGTGTTTGGCGGTGCGCGAAGCAACGTAGACAGAGATAACGGTGATGTCGTCGGTCTGGCCAAAGTGCCGGGCGGTCTGGGCGATGTAGCGGGCAGACTCATTTGAAACCTGCTGCGTGCGCTCAAAGCCGAACAGCTCGCCGGAAGGCGATTGCGCCTCCACCACTCCGTCGGAAAGAAACACCAGGCGGTCGCCCTGGTCGAGGTGGAAGGTGACCTGCTCGTATTCCACGTCTGCAATCACTCCGAGGGGCAAGCTCGAGGGCAGTTCGAGCTCGCGGCCGTCGCGATAAGGGCCCAGGTGGCCGGCGTTGGCCACGGTGAGGGTGCCGTCGGCATAGATGCGCGCGCACAGGCAGGTGGCGAAACATGGGGCGGCATCGAGGTCCGGCACCTTGCCCGGCGAGGACACTGCGCCGATCAGCACGCGGTTGAGGTGGTTGAGCACGGTGGCGGGATCGTGAGCCAGCTCATTGCGCAGCGCGCCCACAATGGTGCTTGAATTCATGGCGGCCTGCAGGCCCTTGCCGCTGACGTCGCCCACCACCAGAAGCAGGGATTCGTCCTGCAAGGGCAGGACCTGGAAAAAGTCGCCGCCCACGCCGTGGATGGGCAGGTAGGCGCTCTCCAGCATGAAGTTCTTGTTGGATGGAAGCTGAGTGGGAATGAGCAGCGACTGCACGCTGCGCGCGGCCGCGATTTCGGCGTCGGTGCGCTGCTCGTCCTGGCTCACGCGGATAAAGCGGTAGAGGATGACGGCGATGAGGCTGGTGAGGAAGATGCCATAGGACACCGTGCCGGTGCCGAACTCGATGGGGCCCACGTGGTAGTGCGGCGAGGCCAGCCGGTCGGGCAGCCAATGATGGATGGCGGCGTATTCGATGACGGTGTTGGCGGAGTCAGCGGTGGCGCCGAGGAAGAACGGGACCAGCATCACCCCGGCGTCAGTGCGGCCGGCGCGCCAGGCGCGGAAGAGCAGCACGCAGACCAGCCCGCAGAACACCACTTCAGCGGTCGCCGAGAGGATTTCGTAAACCTGGTCCAGGCGAACAAAGTAGAACAGCGGCAGCACCAGCACCGCGATCTGGAAGAAGCGCACCGGTTTCAGCGCCTTGCTGGCGGTGAAGCGGAGGACGAACTCGGCGGTGACGGCCATGAAGACGTGGCCGGAGATCGCGCTGAAGGGCGCGTAGACCCCGAACGGAATCAGGGAGAGGCCGTAGATGGCGTCGATGGCGCCGCGAATGGCCACGGTGACGCAAAGCAACGCCAGCCAGAGGTATTCGGCGTGGTTGCGCTGGGCCAGGTAGAGCGCGAATCCGAGAACGGCCACGCAGAGAAAAAGAAACGCAATGACGCTGGAGGAGACGGCGCGTTCATCCCATTGTTGCGCGCGCGCCGTCTGCAGGCGGTCGGTGATATCGGACGCGGGACCGAGTTCGACGCGCTCGATCAGCCCGCGGCGAATGGTGACGGAGGGCCCGGCCCAGGTGCGAATGGCGAGGACGATGGGCGCGTTGGAGTTGGGCGGCAGCGGCACGGTGAACGGCGGCGACTGGTACATCGAGGGGCGCGCGTCCATGCCGCGGGTGCGGCCGGTTTCCGCGCCGTTGATGTAGACGGCGAGCTGGCCCACGGAATCGGGCGTGACCAGCAGCACCAGCGGCTCGCCGGAAACGCCGGTCATCGCGGCGAGCTGCCGCGGATCGACGCGCATCCGGTACCAGGCAAAGCCGGAGTAGGAGTCGATGCCCTGGCTTGAAGCCGGCTGGCTCACGTCCACGGTCGGCCAGGCGGAGTCGTCGTAGGCTGGATCGGCCCAGCTGGGATCGTCGCCGATGGCGAAGCGCCAGGGGCCGTCAAGCCGAACCAGCGCGCGCAGGATTGGCGGCTGGGCCGCCGCAGGCGCCGGAGCGGGTTGCGCAGCGGCCACCGGGCTGGGTTGCGCGGCGGGAGCAGGCTTGGATGCGGGGGTTGACTTGGGTTTGGATGCGGATTTGGAGGCGGGCCTGGGCGCGGGCTTTGCCGCGGGGGTTTGCGCCGCGACGGGAAGCGCGCACAGCAGCAGCAGCGCGGACCCCATCACGGCGGAGAACCGGAGATGCTGCGACGGAGCTCGCGGTAGCAATCGCATCTGACTCTCCAGTGTAGAGATTGCGCGGGAGAAAGTGAAATCCGGAATTCGTCAGCCGCACCGCGCTCCCGGAGAGAGCGAATGAGAATGGCCTCGGATGAAACCCGGGGAAAGCGTCCCCCTGCTCCCTGTTAGAGTGTCCCTCATGACCGACGCCGAGCTGATCGCCCTCTACAACCCCGATGCGCCGCTGGAGGAAGCCTTCACCATCCCCGCGCCGTGGTACCTGGACGCGCGCATGGCGGAGATGGAGCGCGAGCGCGTCTTCGCGCACAACTGGATCGCGGTGGGCCGCGCCGACCAGGTGGCGGCGGCGGGGCAGTTCTTCACCGTGGAGCTCGAGGGCGAGCCGCTGGTGGTGGTGCGCGGCGAGGACGGCGAACTGAGAGCTTTCTTCAACGTGTGCCGGCACCACGCCGCCGCGGTGATGGCTGCTCCGTGCGGAACGGCCGAGCACCTGCGCTGCCCCTATCACGGCTGGACCTATGGCCTGGATGGCTCGCTCAAAGGCGCGCCGGAGTTTGCCGGCGTGCGCAACTTTGACCGCGCCGCCAACGGCCTCGTCCCGCTGCGCGTGGCCGCGTGGGAGCAGTTTGTCTTCGTCAACCTGGACGGGAACGCGGCGGCGCTCACGGAGTTTCTGGACGATTTGCCCGCGCGCGTGACGGCGCTGGGCGTGGGAGGGCTGCGGTTCTTTGCGCGGAAGAGTTACACCCTGGCTTGCAACTGGAAGGTGTACGTGGACAACTATCTCGACGGCGGCTATCACGTGCCGCACCTGCACAAGGGGCTGAACAGCGTGCTGGATTACCGCGAATACACGATTGAGAACAGCCGGCATTACTCGCTGCAATCGAGCCCGATGGTGGCGAGCAGCGAGCATGCCGCAGTGACGGCGACGCGCACGGGCGAGCGCGCGCACTACTACTGGCTCTACCCCAATTTCATGATCAACATCTACGAAGGGGTGATGGACACCAACCTGGTGCTGCCGCTGGGTGTGGACAGGTGCCTGGTGCAGTTCGATTTCTACTTTGCAGATGTGAGCGAGGCGGCGCGGTGGCACAACGAGGAGAGCGTGGCCGTGAGCGAGCGCATCCAGGACGAGGACGTGGACATTTGCGAATCCGTTCAACGCGGGCTGCGCTCGCGGGCATACGGAGCGGGAAGGCTCTCAGTGCGGCGGGAAGCGGGAGAGCATTTGTTTCATCGGTTGCTGGCAGGGGACCTGAGGGCAGTGAACAGTGGACAGGGCCAGTAGCCGGTAGCCTGTAGCTTCAGACCGGAAGCGCCGCACCGAAGCTACAAGCTACTGGCTACAGGCTTGGCTTAGAGCGGGAACAGGCTGTCGGAGCCGGGGCGGACTCTTTCCAGTTTGCCTCGTTCGCGTTTGGCTGGCGGCTGGGGGCCGGCGAGCATGGCGGCGATCTCCTTGAGTTCCGTACGGGCGTGAGCGATAGCCTTTTTCGCCGCATCGGGCCGCGGCGCGGGACGGATCTCGCGCGCGGGTTCCGGCCGCGGCGCGCGGGGGCGGGAGCTTGAGTCGAGCGCCTGGCGAGCGCCGGGGATGGTGAAGCCCTCCTTGTGCAGGAGGCGCTGGATCTCGAGGACCAGCTCGACATCGCGCTTCCGGTAGAGGCGCTGGCCGGTGCCGCTCTTGTTGGGCTTGAGCTGGGGAAACTGGGTTTCCCAGAAGCGGAGGACGTAGGGCTCGATGCCGCAGATGCGGGCAACGTCGCCGATTTTGAAGTAGAGGCGGTCGGGAATGACCGGCGCCTCCGGTGTGTGTTTCCGGGAAGCCTGTGACATCGACTGCTCCGAAGACGTACCCCAGCCCCGCTCGCAAGTCTTCTTCAGGCAAGTATAAGGCAGGAGTTGCACTGTGAGTGAAGCAAAAAAGGCAGCGGTGCTCGCGGAGTTAGCGGGGTTAGCGGAGCTAGCGGAGCCAGGACGAGTTTGCTGAGAACGGGGCTTCGCTTCCGGGTCCCCAAAAGCGAGGGGCCCGGGGGGCCCCGGCGGTTCCCACCCTTTCCGCAAAGAACGCGGAAAGGATGGGGCACCCACGATTGTGGACTGAACAGTAACGGGCGGGACCGGAGTCCCGCCCGCTGCTTTCTTGCGCGGTGATGGTTAGAAGTTGAAGGAAACCTGGAGGTCGATGCTGCGGTTGGAGGCGGGCGAGGAGAAGAATCCTCCGGTCTGGGCGTTGGACTTGCCGAATAGCGGCGATTCGAGCACGGTCACCGGCGGCGCCAGGTTGACGGTGTTGAAGATGTTGCGTCCCATGGCGGCGAAGGTGAGGGAGTAGCGGCGGGCGGCCGCGGTCTGGTTCATGCCCGGAGGTCCGCCACGGTTGCCGCTGAGGCCGCCGGGGCCGAGTCCGCCTCCCGGAGGTCCGCCGTGTCCGCCGCCGGGACCGCCGGGTCCACCGAAGAAGCCGCCCATGGGGCTGGGGCCGGTGACCTTGGGACCGATGCCGAAGGATTTGCTGACCCGCATGTTCATGCTGACCTGGCTGGGTCCGGTGCCGAGGTTGTAGGGAATGATGGATTCGCCGGCGGAGGGGTCGAGATCGAAGTTGCCCCAGGCGGTCTTCATCACGTCGGTGCTGGCGGCGGTGGCGTAGGCCGGGCGCTCGTTGAACTGGTTGGTGCCGTAGATGTCCTGGCCGATGGTGATGTTGAACGGCGCGCCGGAGTTGGCCACCAGCATGGGGCTGAAGGAGACGCCGTAAGGGCCGGTGAGGTTTCCGCCGAGCAGGAAGCGGTTGCGGGTATCGAAGTTGGCGCGGCCGTAGTCGGCGCGGGGATTGAACTGGTTGGTCGGGAAGTAGTTTGCGCCGGAGGTGTCGGCGTTGGCGAAGTTGAGCATGTAAAACCCGAACAGCGTAGCGCGCTTGGCGCGCACGTTGTAGTTCACCGTGACCTGGTTCTGGTTGTAGATGCCTTCAGACTGGAACTGGTAGATGTTTTCGTTGATGCCGTTGGGGCGGGTGCCGGTTCCGGTGGCGGCGTCGTAGGTGCCGGGCAGGAAGGCGTTGATGTTGTCGCTCATGTACTGGTGAACGCCGCGCGAGTTGACGTAGGTGAGCGATGCGGTGGCCACCTTGCCGAAGGAGTGGTCGACGCCCACCGCGGCCTGCATGTTGAGCGAGGCGTGGAGGTTTGGATCGACCTGATCGATGGTGGGAGCGACGGCGCTTTCAGCCGCGAGCACGCTGACCGGCGGAGCATCCTTGGTGAAAGTGGGATTGTTGACCACGTACTGCTGCTGGTTGATGCCGTTGTTGCGGATAGCGTCGAGGACGAAATTGGATGCGAAGCGGTCGTAGAACCAGCCGTAGCCGGCGCGGATGACGGTGGAGGCGGGTTTGGTTCCACGCTTGGGAGCCCATGCAATGCTGACGCGCGGCGCCCAGTCATCGTGATCGGAGATGCGGTTCTGGCTCTCGTAACGGATGCCGTAGCTGAAGGTAAAGTTCTGGCGGACCTTGAAGTCGTCCTGGTAGAACAGGCCGGCATCAAAGAGGGCGACGTTGGAAGTGTCCTTGCCCGCGGTCACGTCGTACTGAGAGGGCGTTCCGGCCGCGTAGGCGTTGAGGGAGGAGTAGATGTAGCTGCCGTTGAAGCCGGAGGTGGAGAAGTTGGCGTCGCGGACGAGGCGGAAACGGCCGCCGAGTTCGATGGCGTGCTGGCCGTGGGCGATGGTGGTGTCGTTCTCAAGCTCGAAGTGATCCTGATTGTCGCGCACCACGCCGATGCTGTTGCCGCCGCCGGTGAACGCGCCTTGCACCGTGACCGTGGGATCGAGGTTCTGCGCGGCCTGGTTATCGCGGTCGCGCATGTACTGGAAGCGGGTCTCGTTGACGGCGTTGTTGCTGAGCACCTGGGTATCGACCAATTGCAGGGTGTTTTCGTAATTGGTCACGTTGTAGGCCTGCGACTGGAGCGCGAACTGGGAGACGCCGCTGTTGGTCTGCACCTGGCGGTTGAGGCTGTAACGCAGGGTGAGGGTGTTTTTCTCGCCGAGCTGGAAATCGAGCCGGGGGCTGAAGTCAAGCCGCGATTGCGGATTGGCGACGGCCAGGGAGTAGTTGTAAGGGGTGGAATTGGCATTGAGCAGTTCGGCGTTGACGATGGAATTGGACTGATTGTCGCGGTAGAAAACGCTGGAGAACCAGGAGGCCTTTTTGCCCAGCGCGCCGCCGGCGCTGCCGTTCATGAAGGTGGTGTAGTAGGACGGCTCCGCGCTGACGAAGCGATTGAGCGAGTTGAAGGCGGAGTCGTTGCCCATGATCATGAAGTTGCCGTGAAGCTTGTCGGTGCCGGGCTTGGTGAGGATTTCGATGCGGCCATAGCCCAGCCTGTCAAAGTGGGCGGAGAAGGGATTCTGGTTGATGCGGATCTCGCGGATGGAGGATTTGGGGGGAGCTGGCCGCCGGTAAAGCCGTCAATGAAGATCTGCGCGCCGTTAGGGCCGGAGGCGGGGCCGGCAAGGGCGTTGAGTTCGTCCTGGAGCTCGTCGGGATCGTCGGAGAGCGCGTCGAGGTCCTTGCCCTTGATGACGATGGCGCTGGCATTGTTCTCCGCGGCGGTGCTGACGCCGACCGCCTGGTCAGTGACGGTAACCTGCTGCTGCTCGACCGGCAACTGCATTTTGACATCCTGAATATCCAGCTTGCCGGAATCGATCTGGACGCCCATGGCAGCGTCAGCGAAGCCCTTGGCGGTGACGACCATCTGATAAGTGCCGGGCGCGATCGCCGAGAAATGGTAGGCGCCGTCGCGGCCGGTGGTGGTGGAGATGGTTTTGCCGTCGTAGCCGGAGAGGGCAACCTGAGCGCCGGGGATCAGCGCGCCGGTCTGGTCGGTAATTGCGCCGCGAATCTCGCCCTTTGCGCTTTGCGCCCTGGCGGGCTGAGCCCATGCGGAAAGAAGAACCATGAAAGCAACTAATGCAAGAGTTATGCGCCTTGCCATTGCAGTCGAACCTCCTTGAGTAATTCAAGGAGAACGCGAATGGGGGGCGCGCGCCGTCACGATGCGTAACGTGGTGTAAAGATTTGTCACCGCGCGGTGACCATTTGTTACATTTCAGGTGTGTTGCGGGGCAGCAAGTGGCGTAGTTTCAATTGGAGGCGGTGCGCAGTTGGACGAAGTCCTGTTGATCGACGATGACACCGAGCTGTGTTCGATGCTCACCGAGTACCTGGGTAAGAATGGTTTCCGGGTGAGGACCGCACACCGGGGCGACACGGGATTGAAGGCGGCGCTGCAGCGGCCGTGGGCGCTGATCCTGCTGGACGTAATGCTGCCGGGGATGGACGGATTCGAGGTGCTGCGGCGGATACGCGGGGAGTCGAGCGTGAACGTGCTTCTGCTGACGGCGCGCGGCGAGGATGTGGACCGGATTGTGGGTTTGGAGATCGGCGCCGACGATTATCTGCCCAAGCCGTTCAACCCGCGCGAGCTGCTGGCGCGGATGCGGGCGGTGCTGCGGCGGAATGCGACTCAAGCAAATCCGCCGGCAATGACCGTGCACGTGGGCGAACTGGAGCTGAATGCCGCGGCGCGACGGGCAGCGCACGCGGGCGCGAAGCTGGACCTGACCGACGTGGAGTTTGGGCTGCTGGAGGCGCTGATGCGGTCGCCGGGAAAAGTGGTGAGCCGCGAGGACCTGTCGAAAGCGGTGCTGGGGCGCGCGTTCGACCCGTTCGATCGCAGCCTGGACATGCACGTAAGCCGGCTGCGCCGGAAGCTGAGCCAGGCGGGAATGGAAGAGGACCAGGTGAAGACGGTGCGCGGAGTAGGCTACCAGCTTGCCGCCGAGGGCGGCGTGGCTGAGGCGGGAGATTGAACGGATGCGGAGCCTGTTTTTCAAGATTTTTATCATTTTCTGGATTGCGCAGAGCGTGATTTTTTTGATTTCGACGGCGCTGATTCTCAACCGGCGGTTTCCGGGGCCGGCGCCGTTCCTGGGGCCCGCCTACAACGCGCTGCGCGCGGAGTCGGCGCACGCGATCGAGGATTATGAGTCGCAGGGCTGCGCGGGGATGCTGGAGCATGCGCGGGAACGCAAGGCGACGATTGCGCTGGCCGATACTGCCGGGAGCATCCTGTGCAAGTCCGACGAGATGGTGGGGGCGAAGGCGATTGCGCCGGATGGGGAGATCGGGGGCGTGCAGGCGGGCGCCGACTACATCTGGACGGTGCGGGCGGCATCGGCCACGGGGAAGGACTACCTTTACATGCTGCGCGTGCCGCGGATGCGGGGGCGGCGGACCTGGTACGGGGACATGTGGCGGTTTGCGTTTCCGCAGCTGCCGGTGGCGATTGCGGTGGGCGGACTGGCGACGTTTGTGCTGGTGCTGATTTTCACGCGACCGGTGATACGGCTGCGGCGAGCGGCGCGGGCGCTGGCGCACGGGCGGCTGGAGACGCGGGTGAAGGAGCGGCGGCCCGGCGCACCCGGGAAGGGAGACGAATTTGCGGGGCTGGTGCACGACTTCAATCACATGGCGGAGCGGCTGGAGGGGCTGGTGAGCGCGCAGCGGCTGCTGCTGCGCGACGTTTCGCACGAGCTGCGTTCGCCGCTGGCGCGGCTGAGCGTGGCGCTGGAACTCTCGCGCGACGACGCCGATCAGACCATGACGACGAACCTGGACCGGATTGAGCGGGAGACGGAGAGGCTGAACCAGCTGATCGGGCAATTGCTGACCTTGGCGCAGATGGAAAGCGTGGAGACGCTGGAGCGCGCGGAGCCGGTGAGCCTGAAGAAGCTGCTGCAACAGGTGATTCCGGATGCGGAGTACGAGGCGCAGCAGCGGGAAGCCGTGGTGGAGCTGAAAGCGGAGTGCGAGGGCATGGTGGATGGACGGCGCGAGCTGCTCTACCGGGCGATTGAGAACGTGGTGCGCAACGCGGTGCGGTATACGGAGGCGGGGACGCGGGTGGAGATCCGGCTGAAAGAGGATCGGACGCGGAAGATGGCGGTGATTGAGGTGAGCGACCGCGGGCCGGGCATTCCGGAGGCGGAGCTGGAGGCGATCTTCCGGCCGTTTTACCGGCTGGACGCGGCGCGCAGCGCGCACACCGGCGGGGTGGGAGTGGGGCTGGCGATTGCCGAACGCGCGGTGAAGCTGCACAACGGGCAGATCCGGGCGCTGAACCGTGAAGGCGGGGGGACGACGATCCTGATTTCGCTGCCTGGGGTGGGATGAGGGCGGCCGGAGGGAATCGCGAGTCTTGCGGGTTTCCGAGGGAGTTCCGCAGGGCTGAAGTGGCGGCGGGACTGAAGTCCTGCCCTGCTGCAAAGCCCGGCAGACTGCAGTTTTTCAGCAGCTTTAAAGTTGCGCTCTTTCAAGGAGTGCGGCACGGCCGTTGGTCAGAGTTTGCCTACGCGCCCTCAAGCTGCATCATCAGTTCTTCCCACTCGCTGGTGAGCGCGGCTAGCTGCGCGCGGAGGTCCTCGGCCAGTTGGGTTAGACGCTCGGTTTCCGCCGCGGAGACATAGACGCCCAACTGCTGCTCAGTGTGCGCCAGCGCTGCTTCGACACGCGGGACTTCTTCCTCGAGGAAGGCGCATCGATCCTCCATCTGCTTCTGCCTGATGGGATTGAGGCGGCGCGGTTTTTCCTTGGCCGGATCGTAGCCTCCTTCGATGACGATGGTTTTCCCCGTTCCAGCAGGGTGATCTCTCGGCGTAACGGGAGAACGACCATTCCCCTCAGGGGCTAAAGCCCGAGGATTCTCTGGACCCTTTTCGGCACGACTGAAGTCGTGCCCTTTCAAAACGATTCGGGGGACGTCGACGGAGGCAGGAGCGCCGGCAGCCTGCGCTTCCTTCCTGCGCAGGTAATCCTCGTAATTGCCCTCGTACGTTGTGGCGGCGCCGTTCTCGATTTCGAGCACGCGCGTGGCCAGGCGGTCAATGAAGTAGCGGTCGTGGGAGACGAATATTACGGTGCCGGAGAAGCTGGCGATGGCCTCGAGCAGCACGTCCTTGGCGCGCATGTCCAGGTGATTGGTGGGCTCGTCGAGGAGCAGGAAGTTCGAGGGCGAGACGAGGATCCGCGCCAGCGCGTAGCGGTTGCGCTCGCCGCCGGAGAGCACGCCGAGGGGTTTGAAAACGTCGTCGCCGGAAAAGAGGAAGCAGCCGAGGAGCGAGCGCAGCTCGGTTTCAGGCACCTTGCGCGCGGCGCGGCCAATGTCGTCGAGCATGCGCGCCTCGGGGTCGAGGACTTTGTACTGATCCTGCGCAAAATACTCGGCGAGGACGTTGTGGCCGAGCTTGACGACGCCGGCGGTGGGCGATTCGAAGCCGGTGAGCAGCTTGATCAGCGTGGATTTTCCCGCGCCGTTGACGCCGACGAGCGCCACGCGGTCGCCGCGCTCGATGGAGAACCGGACGTTTTCAAGCACGCGCTTTTCGCCGTAGCTTTTCGAGAGCGCTTCCGCCTCGACCACCATGCGGCCCGAGGGCGCCGGCTGCGGGAACTTGAAATGGATGACTGGCTCTTGTTCGGGAATTTCAATGCGCTCGATCTTCTCAAGCTCCTTGATGCGGCTCTGCACCTGCTTGGCCTTGGTGGCCTGGTAGCGGAAGCGGCTGATGAACGCCTCAAGGTGGTCGATCTGCTCGCGCTGGTTGCGGTATTGGGCCTGGAGCTGCGCGCGGCGCTCGTCTTTTTGCGCGACATAGCGGGTGTAGTTGCCGTGAAAAATGGTGAGTCGCTTGTTCCAGATCTCCACGGTACGGTCGACGGTCACGTCGAGAAAATAGCGGTCGTGGGAGCAGAGGATGTAGCCGAAGGGGTAGGACTTGAGGTAGTCCTCCAGCCAGTTGCGGGATTCGAGATCGAGGTGGTTGGTGGGCTCGTCGAGCAGCAGCAGGTTGGGCCGGGCGAGCAGCAGCCGGGCGAGGGCAATGCGCATCTGCCAGCCGCCGGAGAACTCGCCGGTCGAGCGCGCCCAGTCTTCCTTGGCGAAGCCAAGGCCGGTGAGCACCGCGCCCACCTGCGCGTCCAGGGCGTAGCCGTCGAGGGCATGGAAGCGGTCTTGCAGGAGAGAAAAGCGCTCCGCGGCGGCGGCGTATTCCGGGCCGTCATGGTCGAGCTCGGCAAGCTGACCGCCGAGGCGCTCGATCTCGCCTTCCATGGCGCGAATTTCGTCAAAAACCGTCAGGCACTCCTCGAAGACGGTGCGGCCCTCGAGGCGCAGGCCCTCCTGGGGCAGATAGCCGATGCTCATGCCGCGGGTTTGTTCCGCCGCGCCGTAGTCGAGCGTTTCCTGGCCGGCGAGGACCTTCATCAGCGTGGTTTTGCCGGCGCCGTTGGCGCCCACCAGCGCGGTCTTTTCGTTTTTGCGAATCAGCCAGTCAGCTTCAAGAAAGAGTACGCGCGGCCCGAAGCGTTTCCCGGCATTTTTCAGCGAAAGCATCCAGAATCAATTTTCGCAGACGGCGAGCAGTGAGGCGAAGGCGGGGGCTGGAGCAGGTCAGGAAGATGCGCAGGGAGGGAGCAGGAATGGAGACAGCCAAGTCGCGACTAGAGTCGTGCCCTGGCACTTCCTTCACCGATCAGACGATGCGATACCCTCGAGCGTGTCCGCGCTGGCTGGGACACGCGGCCATCGGGATCGGTCATCAGCATCGAGGTGGATTCGAAGTTGGCGAAGCGGCGCCGCTGGGAGCGCGCATCCGCCTGTTTTGCTTGCGACCTGGAGAGAATCGTATCCAGGCGGAAGACGAATAGCGCGAGCATTGCGACGCAGGGAATAGCCAAAATCAACGAGTCGGCTTGCGAGATGTTCATGGAAGACTCCACTTGACGCCGGGAATTAGAGAAGGGGTTAACGCCGGCAAATTTGGACGAGGGTATTACCCGCTGCTTCGCCTTAAGGGGTGGACCTGCGACCCGAAGATTGAGCGCAGAGGACCCGGCAGCTTATTACCCTTGTCATTTCATCTTTCTTAAGCGAAAAGTGGTATCCCCCAAATGCGGCATGAGGCATGACCCGGAGGTTTCGAGGGGAGAATTAACGGCCTGGGGAACGGGAGACGCGGCCGTCGGGGTCGACCAGGACGGTTTCGCCATTCATCCGGCGGCTGGCGAAGATTGGCCCTGGGCGCAAGGCGCGAGCGCGTTTTTTCTTGGCCGGCGAGATGCGCTCTTCCAGGCGGAACATGTGGGCGATGAGGATGACCACGAAGGCGACGACCAGGGGAAGGTGATTGAGAGCTGTATCGAGCATGGTGGCGAAGAGTTGACGTTCCTTTCTCTGAAGAGAGATGCGTTCCCGTGACGAGGGAGTTGCACATCGCGGGACCAATTGATACTCAGGAGTTCGCCTTAGACAAGAAGGGCTTCCGGATGGAGGAAGCATCCGGAAGCCCTTACCTGGGGTGAGTTGCCGGCTTCTATTGGACCTGGCCGAGGCTCTGTTCCGGCTGGATGGTCACGAAGCTGGCATTTCCATGCGACCACAGCAGGAGCAGGACTTCGTTGCCGGCCGGGGCGTTGCGGACGGCGGCGGCAAACTCGCCGGCGGAGGTGACCGGATGGCGATCCATCTCCTCGATCACGTCGCCGGGCTGAATGCCGGCGTCGTCGGCCGGGCTTCCGGGCTTCACCTGCTGCACCACCACGCCGTGCACCTGCTCGGGAATGTTGAACTGCTGGCGGGCGTTGTCGTCGAGGTTCGCCACTGCGACTCCGAGACGCTCCTTCTGGTTTGCGCCTTCGGCGCTGTTGCTGGCTTCTTCGCTGTCGGCGTGATACTGGCCCACGGTCACATCGAGGGTCATCGGCTTGCCGTCGCGCACGATGCCCAGCTTCACCGGCGTGCCCGGCATCATGTCGCTGATGGCGATTTGCAGGCCGGTTGAATCGGCCACCTTCTGCCCGTTGAGCTCGGCGATCACGTCGCCCTGCTTCAACCCAGCCTTGCTGGCCGGCGTATCGGCATGAACCTCGGAGACGATGGCGCCGGAAGCGTTGGTGAGATTGAAGAACTGCGCGTTCTGCGGAGTGACGGCTTCAATGTTGACGCCGAGGTAACCGTGCTCTGCCTTGCCGTGCTCCACGATCTGGTCGGCGGTTGCGCGCACAATCTGCTCGGGAATGGCGAAGCCGGCGCCGGCAAACTGGCCGGAGTTGGTGACGATGAAGGTGTTGATGCCGACCAACTGGCCCCTCGCATCCACCAGCGGTCCGCCGGAGTTGCCGGGGTTGATGGCGGCGTCGGTTTGGATGTAGCCGCCGGGCTTGCGCGCGTCATCGGAGAACGGGTTGGGCCGGTTGACGGCGCTGACAATGCCGCGGGTGACGGAGAACTGGAAGTAGCCGAACGGGCTGCCGAAGGCGAGCACGGTCTGGCCCGGTTCCAGCCTGGTGGAGTCGCCCCAGGAAATCGGCGTCAGGTTGCTGGCATCAATTTTGAGCACGGCCAGGTCGGTCAGCTTGTCGGTGCCCACCACCTTGGCGGGGTAGATGCGGCGGTCGTGCAACGTCACCTTGATCTGGGTGGCGCCGTCCACCACGTGGTTGTTGGTGACGATGTAGCCGTCGGGCGAAATGACGATGCCGGAGCCGATGCCGTGCTCGATTTGCGGCTGCTGCGGCTGGCCCTGGGGAAAGAGCTGGCCGAAGAACTGCTGAAAGCCCGGAGGCAGTTGTTGCATCTGCGGGGCGCCGTTCTCCGACATATCGCCGGCCTTTTCGTGCGCGGTCACGTAAACGTTGACCACGGAAGGCGTGACTTTGGCGGCTACGGCTTCCATGGCCTGGTCGAGGCTCAGCAACGGCTCGACGCTGTTATCGCTCAGCGGCGGACTGGACGAGACCGCCGCGCTCACCCGGCT
Source organism: uncultured Acidobacteriota bacterium (assembly GCA_963766785.1). GTDB lineage: Bacteria > Acidobacteriota > Terriglobia > Terriglobales > Acidobacteriaceae > Telmatobacter. The sequence continues at coordinate 2,138,102 of CAVYBV010000025.1, read as the reverse complement.
GTGCCCCACGAACATGGCGGCGCCAAGGGCAAACGCACCCACCATTGCGGCAGGGAAGACCAACTTCTTTGCAGTACCTACTAAATGATTAGTTGTTTGAGGCATGGTTTGTTTTCTCCTGATCGTTGATTCTGTTGCTCTTGCCTGGAAGTTGAAGGGCGGCGGCGCCGCACCAGCTTATTGGCTAAATCTGGATGACCAGCCAGCCTGCCGGCGTCTGAACCACCGCGAAGGTGGCGCGAATGACTGGCTGGGATTGTTTTGCTCCCGGTCTCCCATTGGGCAATTGCGCAAACGCGACCACGACCTGCGGCGGCTCGGCCAAGTCAGACCATTGGGTCATAACCAGCAGTGTTCCTGTTTGCGGCGACGGAAGAGTTCTCAGGCTGGCCAGGCGCATGGTCGGCGGTTTGCGATGGATGGGCCGCCGAGCCACTGCGGTGCGGAGCGGTTGCGGCTTGGTTTGGGGATTGAATGTGGCTGGAAGGGGAAAACCTGCAGGCATGATGGCCTTCACCATCTCCGGCTTGCCGCCGAGGGTGCGGCTTATCTGTGCGATGTCGAGCGAGGCCGCCATCTGTGCGCGGGTGAGTTGTGGCGGCGCGAAGCGGACCACTTCAGGCGCGCGGGCCAAGGTGAGAGCACAGGCAAGGGCGCCGGCAACCAGTCCACCGGTGGCGGCCAGTGCGGGCCAGCGGCGCATGGTGCGTGCCGGCTGGTAGAGGATGCGCTGGACGCGCCGCACCAGCTCGGGACGGTGCTCCCACGCGCCTAAAACCAGGCCGAATCCGCGGCGGACCAGCGAGTGCTCGGCGAGGCGGGCGAGGCAAAGCGCGTACGCCTTCCGCCCTGAGCCTGCGTCGAGGACACGATCGTCGCAGGCCAGTTCGCGCTCGGCGCACAGACGCCGTTCCACCCAGGCCAGCGCCGGATTCAGGGGGAACAGGACCAGGGCCAGTTTCTGGATGAGGTTGGCCCAGTCGTCGCCGCGGCGGAGATGCTCCATCTCATGAAGAACGACTTGCTTGAGCTCGACCGGCGAGAGCCGCTCGACGAGGCCGGGCGGGATGAGGATTCTCGGCCGGAAAAACCCGAGCACGCTGGGGCGGGTAACGTCGGCGCAAGAGCACAACTCGACCGGCCGGCCGTGGTTCTGGAGCAGCCGGGCAATCTCAGCGGCAACCGGCAACGGCTGCGCGCGCCGGCCTAGGCGGCGAAGATGGAGCGCGCCCGCCGCAAGCTGGCCGGCGCGAAACAGCGAAAACACCAGCCAGACTGCTGCCAGGGCCAGGGACCAGCGCGGATCGAGGCGCAGCGCATGGGCTGCGAGTGGCTGGCTAGCGGCAACGGCGCCGGTGAAAAGGGGAACCAAGTGCAACAAAGCCATCAAAATAAAGACGTTGAGCCACACCACGGATCGAGCAGACGGGCTCAGGCGGGGAAGCAGCCGCAGCGCCAGCCACACCAGGGCGGCGAGCAGAGAGCCTTCCCAGACGGCGGCGAGCAGGGCGCTGGCCGCGCCGGCCGACCAACCTGTCAGCATGGGGGCAAACTCATTCATCGCTCGACCTCCGCCGCTGCTGTCTCAGATGCCGGTTCGTCCGGAACCGAGGCAATGGCCTCTTTCAAACGGCGCAGCTCCTCGGGACTGATCCCGTCGTCGCCTAACAGGCTTAACACCAGCCGTTCGCGGGAGTTGCCGAAGAAGCGCTGGAGCATGTGCCTGACTTCGCTGCGGCTCGCTTCCTGCTCGGCCACGGTGGCGCCGTAAAGGAAGGCGCGGCCCTCCTGGCGATGGGCCACGTACCCCTTCTGCTCCAGAATTCGGATGGTTGTGAGGACGGAGGTGTACGCCAGCGGGGCCTGCCCGGCGCAGGCCGCCACCATGTCGGCCACGCTCGACTCGCCCCGCTCCCACAGCACCTTCATCAGCCTTAACTCGGCCTGGGTGAGCGTGATGGATCGTTTAGGAGGCATTCTGGATTCCTTAACCTTGGGGGAGGGCCGGTTTTCCCTGTCCTCACCGTGTCAGACGGCCAACTAATAATTTAGTTAGCATTGCGGATAGAGTCAAATTCAAATGGGAAGGGTGGTTTTTTCCGCAGCAAGTAAAACCCATCGATTTGGACGGTTTGATGTACGGGCTTTGCAAGTTGCGGAAAAACTCCCGTCAGGAGGAGTTTTGAAAGGGCACGACTTTAGTCGTGCCGCTAAGTGGCATAAAATCAGCAGGGCTTTAGCCCCTGAGGGATGGTTTTGGCGAACCCGGCTGGAAGTCCGACGGTTTTTCCCGCGGCCCCTGATCCCTGTCACCTGTTCCGCAACCACCCCGCCACCAGCGCCGCCGCCAGCAGCGCGGGGCACAGGATGCACGCCCAGAGAATGAACTCCGTGGTCAGGTCACCCATGTGGCCGCCGGAAGAGAAGTGATCCACCGCCATCCACACCAGCGGCGCCAGGATCAGCAGCAACACCAGCGTGGCCGCCAGCGCCAGTGAGCGGCCGCGGTTGCGGCTCGCCTGCTGGTCCTTCAACACGCCCATTGAGGCCAGCACCACGCGGCGCGTATCGCAGGCTACCCTGCGGTCCCGGTCGGCGTCGCCCAGGCTCGCGGCCAGACTGCGAAGCGATCCCGCCTCGCCATCGGCCGGCTTGCCCGTATTGGCTGTCATCCGGCAACCCCCACAATCGCTTCCGTCATCTCCAGCACCGGCCGGATAGCCGCCAGCCCGCGATAGAGGCGCGACTTCACCGTCGACAGCGGCGCGCGGGTTACGCTGGCAATCTCCCGCAACGACATGTCTTCATGGAATCGCAGCACCAGCACTTCGCGGTAAACCGTGTCCAGGGTCAGCAATGCCTCGGCCACGCGCGCGCGATCCTCCACTCCGGAAAGTTGATCGAACGGCGTCGGCTGTCCGTCGGCGATCTCGAAGCTCATCGCGCGATCATCCTCGCTGGCGCCTTCCACCAGCTCATCCAAACTGGAGAGCGTGCGCTTGCGCCGGAAGTCGATCACCAGGTTACGCGCGATCGTAAACAGCCAGGTGTCGAACCGCGACTTGCCATTGAACTGCCCGCCCCGCACCAGCACCCGCATCCAAACTTCCTGAAACAGATCCTCGGAGAGCTCGCGATTGCCGGTCAGGAACATCAGGTAGCGCAGCAACCGGTGCTGGTTGCGCACAATCAGCTCGTTCAGCAGTCCCGGCTCCTGTTGCTTCAGCCCCGCCGCAATGGCAAGATTCTCCCGCCGAACTGCTTCCTGTTCGACGGTTGCCGCATTGCGGCTGAAGATGGACTGTACGGCGAGAGTGGCCATCAAGAACATTAGACCGCAAACCCTTCGCCGCCCGGACAGGAAACCACCGCGCTTTACAATTCTTTACTTTACATTTCGTTACAATCCGCAGGCTTTTGCTCTTGTTTTTATTTCTGTCATTCCCCGCCGCGGCGGGGAATCTGCTTTTCTTGGCCGCCCGTTCAATCGCAAGAGTGGGTGCCCCATCCTAAGCTCGTTTTTTGCGCTTAGGGTGGGAAACCATGAACGTCCATTCTCCGCTGTCGCCGCAAAGCGTCCGCAAACGCCGCCTGCGCCCTCCTCTCCCGCGCCTCCGCCGTCCGGTAATAGAAGATCCCCAGCAGGTGATTGCGCCGCTGTGTCGGCGTCAGCGCGCGCCAGCCCAACTCGGCCAGCGGCTGCCGCTGGAATGCCGCGCGCAAAATCGGCGGCGTCTCCATTTCCATGGTCAGAAGCAGCCGCTCCGCCATCTGCTCCGCCCGCTTCTGCCGCGACGCTGCCGTTGCCGGCTCCATCACCCACTTCCCAATCTCCCGCTGATTCGATGCGCTCATCTTCTTCACCCATGCCGTCAGCCCTGGCGCCTGCCGCATCAGCCGCGCCAGCTCCGCCGGAACCACCGCTTCGCGCTCCTCCAGGTCCGGCTCCAGCACGATGGCCGCACGATCGCCTTGCCGCGCGCCCGCGCCCGCCTGCATCTTCTTGTTCACCAGCAGCACCAGCCCGCCCCCCATCGGATCGGGAAACAGCGCCGTGCGAAACGCGAACCCATTCACCGTCCCCCGCACCCGCAGCCCGCGCCGTTCCGGCCAAGCTTTTTTAATGTCAAACGGAATCCGCGCCACAGTCCACCGCAGCCGCGTCCCATCCGGCTCCAGCAACGCGCGAAATCTCTTGGCGGATTTGGCAGGCATGGAAATCATGCTTAGTATGGCGCTCGTGCGGCCTACAATTCAAACGTTAGAGGTATGGTCACAGTGGACGGAAGGGAAATTCGCCGAATCGGGCGGTATACATTTGCTAACCAGCAATCAAATGAAGAGTCTTGGTATCGTTCCGCTATTTCTTTTCATGAAGGTGCAAAAGTTCTTGGGCAACATAAAGATTCCATTTGCTTGGGAACGCTGGTATTTCTCACAAATGCGGCCCTGTCTATCGAGCTATTGCTTAAGGCCATCATCGTTGCAGAAGGCGGAAAAGCTCGAATAACCCACGAGTTGCTCGGGCTTGCGCGTGACGCCGGGGTTGCATTTTCGAATGACCAAGAAGCGACCTTGGAGTTCTTGGGCGAAGTCCTGAAATGGAGCGGACGCTATCCAGTCCCAAATAACGAGAAAGCCTGGGATCATTACTTTGACAACGTTTTTGAAAAACTTGTGATCAGGCAAAGAGAAGGAAATATCGGGCTAGTGAGGGCAAACCGGGAGACGTTTCCGTCGGTTGAGAATTATGGTGAGCTTTGGGACTTAGCGAGTCGGAAATGGGGCGAGATTCAGCTTAACAAGCTTCAAAATAGGACAAAGGCGACCGCCAAATGACACCTAGGAAGAAAGCCGCCATCCATCCCGGCGAAATCCTCCTCACGGAGTTCATGGAGCCGCTCGCCCTCACCGCCTATCGCCTGGCGAAGGACCTGCATGTACCGCAGCCGCGCGTGCACTCCGTCGTTCGCGGCAAGCGCGCCATCTCCGCCGACACCGCAGTGCGCCTCGGCATCTATTTCAAACTTCCCGCGCAATTCTGGCTCAATCTCCAGAACGAGTACGACCTGCGCCTCGCCGCGGCCAATCCGCAACACGGGCGCATCAAGCCCCGCGCCGCCTGACCCTCTAAACTATCCCTCATGGAAGTTCTATACGGCGTCCATGCGGTCGAAGAAGCTCTTCGCGCCGGCCGCCGCCGTTTCGATCACGTCCTCCTCGCCCGCGAGCGACTCGAAGCGCATCAGGACGCCCGCCTCCAGCGCCTCGCCGCCGAGTGCCGCCAGGCCGGCATTCGCATCCTCGAGCAGCCGCGCGAGCAGCTCACCCAGCTCGCCGGAACCGCCGCCCACCAGGGCGTCGTCGCCCTCGTCCACCCCCAGGAATTCCTCGCCATCGAAGACCTCTTCGCCGCGCCCGCTCCAACCAACGCCCAGCCCAGCCCAGCGCGCCTCATCCTCGCCCTCGACGGCGTCGAAGACCCGCAAAACCTCGGCGCGCTGCTACGCGTCGCCGATGGCGCCGGCGTCGACGGCGTCATTCTTACCGAGCGCCGCTCCGCCCCGCTCTCGCCCGCCGCCGTCAAGGCCAGCGCCGGCGCCGCCGAGCATCTCCGCATCGCCCGCGTCGTCAACCTCGTCCGCGCCCTTGAAGACCTGAAGCAGCGCAACATCTGGGTCATCGGTCTCGACGAGCGCGGCCCCCAGGACTACGACCGCTTCGACTTCACCGGCAACTGCGTCCTCGTCCTCGGCCGCGAAGGCGCCGGCCTCCACCACCTCGTCCGCCGCACCTGCGACCACCTCCTGCGCATTCCCATGGCCGGCGGCGTCAGCTCGCTGAACGTCTCCGCCGCCGGCGCCGTCGTCCTCTATGAGGCTTTTCGCCAGCGCCGCGCCGCTGGCCTCTCCGCGACGCCCACGTCTAAACCTCAAAAGAAACAGAAAGGTCTCGGTTCATGAAGTTGTCACTTGCCCTCGGGCTTGTAGCCGCAACCCTGGCGGGCATTCCGGCTGACGCGCAATCCACCACCGCGCCTTTTCCGGTCCCCAAACAGACCCAGCCCGCCCCGCCCGCGCCCGCGGGCCCCCCGCCACAAGGTAAGGTCATCTTCTCCCGTTCCACGGATGAGAACGGCAACACCACGCCGCAACCCGCGCCGGCCCCCGCGCAGCCCCAGGCCGGAGCACCGCTCACCGCCGCCGACGCCGAGCGCCTCGCCGTCACTTACACCTCCTTCGACCTCGACGTTCACCTCCGCCCCGCCGGCCACCACATCGCCGTCCGCGCCGTCTTCACCGTCCGCAATGAAGGCTCCGCGCCCCTTGCCCATCTCCCCCTGCAACTCTCCTCTTCGCTCAATTGGGAGCAGATCCGCATCGCCGGCCCTGATTCTAAATTCCACGACACTGCGTTCCAACAGGCCAACCTCAACTCCGATGTCGACCACACCGGCCAGCTCCATGAAGCCGTGGTCCCCCTCGCCACTCCGCTCGCGCCCGGCGCAACCCTCCAGGTTGACGCCACCTACTCCGGCGTCATTGAGCCCAACGCCCAACGCCTCCTCGCCATCGGCACCCCAGAGGACCTCGCCCTCCACTCCGACTGGGACACCATCGACACCGCCTTCACCGGACTGCGCGGCTTCGGCAACGTCGTCTGGTACCCCGTATCGTCCGTCCCCGCCCTGCTCGGCGATGGCGCGCGCGTCTTCGACGAGATGGGCCGGCACAAGCTCCGCCTCGCCGGAGCGCGTTTCAGCCTCCGCCTCACCATCGAGTTTCCCCACGGCCAGCCGCCCACCGTCGCCGTCATCAACGGCCATCCCGCCGCCCTCAAGGTCGCTGACTCCGCCTCGGACGAAGTCGCCGGCATTGCCACCGCCCAGGCCTCGCGCTCCATCCTCGGATTTGAAGCGCCCAGCCTCTTCGTGGCCATCCGCAAGCCCCACCAGGGCACCAACCTTACCGCCTGGACCCTCCCCGATAACGACGCCAACGCCCAGCTCTGGGCCGATGCCGCCGGAGTGGTCACACCCTTCCTCCAGAGCTGGCTCGGCCAGCGCCCCCGCGCCCAGCTCACCCTCCTTGACCTGCCTGACCGCAGCGACGCGCCCTTTGAGACCGGCGCGCTCCTCGCTGCCAGCCTGCAAGTCGCCCCTCCCACCCAGCTTGAGGGCGCCATGGCTCACGCCCTCACCCATGCATGGATGGATTCACCCCGCGCCTGGCTCAGCGAGGGCGTTGCCCACTTCATGGGCACCCTCTGGGTCGAGCACGAGCAGGGACGCGAGCAGGCTCTCTCCGCGCTCGAGTCCGGCCGCAGCTCCCTCGCCCTCCTTGAGCCCGCCAGCCCCGCTCAGGGGCCCGGCCAGCCGCTCGCACAGGCCAGCAACCCCGTCTACTACCGCACCAAGGCTGCTTTCGTTTTATGGATGCTCCGCGGCATCGCCGGCGACGCCACCCTCTCCGCCGCCCTGCGTGCATACAACCCCGCCGCTGACCTCCAAAACCAGCCCCTCCCCAACCAGTCCCTCGCCCAACCCTCCGTCCCCAGCCAGTTTGAGCGCCTCCTCGAGCAGGCCGGTCCCCGCCACGACCTCAAGTGGTTCTTCGCCGATTGGATCGACGCCGACAAGGGCCTGCCCGACCTCGCCATCCAGAACGTCTTTCCTGTCGCGCAACAGGTCGGCACATGGCTCGTCGCCGTCCAGGTGGCAAACTCCGGCTACGCCGCCGCCGAGGTCCCCGTCACCGTCCGCGCCCTCGACATTACAGTTACCCAGCGCCTCCTTGTCCCCGCCCGCGACTCCGCCACCGTCCGCGTCTTCATCCAGGGCGCGCCCACCCAGGTCCAGGTCAATGACGGCACCGTCCCCGAAATCGGAGATACCGTCCACCTAACCTCCATCAACCCGCCCACCCCCGCGCCCACCGTGCCGCAGTAAAGGCAGCCGTCAGCCCTCAGCCCTCAGCTTGGGTGCCCCAGGGTCCTGATTTTGGGACCTGGGAAGCCACAGAACTTAACGGACACGGCTTTCTTTCTGTCGTTGGGTTGGGCCGCTGACTCGCTGACTTGCTGACCGGCTGACTCGCTGACCGGCTGACTCGCTGACTTGCTGACTCGCTGCTCTTAGGCCGCCTTCAGCCGGAACCCGTCCGGATCCTTGCCCCGCACCTTCCGCCACCACACCTGGAAGCTGGGCACATTCACCGTCACAATGAACAGCCGCCGCAGCTTTCCCTTGGGGCAAGCCAGCGGCCGCACCCCGTGCCACGAGTGTTCCGTGCGCTGGAACAGCAGGCTCGCGTTCCCCCGCGGATCGATCTGCGCCGCCACCTTCAACTGGTCGAAGCTGGGCCCCGAGTGCGTCTTCCACTTCCGCTCGCTGTCCAGGATCAGGATCTGCCCGCCCCAATCCGCGCTCCAGTCCTCATCGGTGTTGAAGTAGAAGATGTGCGTGGCCAGCTTGCGCGCCGCGTCGCAGTGCGGGCTCACCGCGCATCCCTCCCACGCGTAGTACCACTCCAGCGTGGGGATAAACTCGTGATCGCCCAGCATCCGCCGCAGAAATCCCTGGTACAGCGGCCCCTGCAGCTCGGCAATGAATTCCCGCCAAGGCTCGGCAATCTCGATCCCCGGCCGGTAGTGCAGCAGGTAACGGTCATGCGGAGCCTGGCCGTAAGCGCGTTCCACGCCCACCATCTTCTTGAACCGTTCATCCACCGCGGGCAGCGTCTCCCGCAGCGTCTTCAACCCCTCCGCGGTCAGCGATTTCTCCATGTTCACCCAGGGATAAGGCTGCCGATTCTGAAACGCCTCCGCGGACAAGCCCTCCAGGCACGCGCGATTCAAGTACTTCATTCCCACACTCCTGCGGCGCGCCATTGCCGGCACGCTCTTCGCCTACCATCGAGCAACATTGGCAGGAGCAGTGTCTGTGACCGCCCTCACGTTCCGCCCACCGCCTTCAAAAACCAGCTTGGAAAAAGTTGGAGTTTCCGGAGGGAGCGGGGGCCTTAAGGCCCCTGAATTGAGGCCCAAATGCCGTGGGCTTTAGGCAGGTGGCCCGCCCATCGATCGGGAACTGTGCCCCATTCATCGTTCGCCGCGGCGAACGATGAGTGGGCGGGGAAAGCGTCCCGTAGGGACCGCAGGAAAGCAGGCGGGTGGCCCGGGTCTCGACAAGCAAGTTCCACCACAATGATCGGGTGCCCCATGTCCCCGGTTTTGGGACATGGGAAACGACCCAGCCGGCCCGCTTTTCGCGGTCAAGCGTCCCGTAGGGACCGCAGGAAGCTAGCCCAGGAGCAGCCTCGGCCAGCCGAGGTGTACTCCTGGGATTGCCCGCACCCAAAAATAGAAAAGCGTCAGGCGCGACCCGCAGGGTCGCGCCGGCCCCGGCTGCTCCGAATCACTGAAGTAGCGACTTCAGTAACACCACGTCCGCAGCCTCGGCTGCCTCAAATCACTGAAGCGGAGACTTCAGTAATACCGAGACCTCTATCGGAACCGGCCGACGATCACCCCTCAGAACGCACCAGCTCTCGTGCAAAACCCACGGGCCCCAGCAGGAAGTCAAGCTCCACACCCTGTGGAAAACGAAAAAAAACCTTTCTTATCTAGGAGAAAAGATTTCTGGCCGGAACTTCAGTCTTAAGTTTCCTGGGGAGTAGAATAAAAACAGTCAGAGAAAACAGCGCCCGCGCCTAGCGCGGGCGCTTGCATTTGGGCCTACGCTTGAGGGAACCCGGGCAGCGTTCCCGACCCCTCAGGCTCCAGCCCGGAAAGAAGACCCGCAGCGTGGGCCGGAGATGCGCGCCAATTCACTGCCCTTTGAGGACGTAAAACCATGAATCCACTCGACATCGCCGTTTTTTATTTTCGCGCATTCCCCTCATCGCGCCGCCGCAACTCCGGCCCCGTTTTCCCCGGTCCGCGCCGCCGGGGAATCAACGCAAAATCACTGCACCTTCGTGGCGTATCTCCATCACTCCAATGGACATCGCCGTTTTTTATTTTCACGCATTTTCACCCCCTGGCACTAGCGCTCCTCGGTCCCTCGGTGCCTTGGTCCCTGCTCTTGTGTCACCATGATCTAGGCATTCATGGCGCTGGTTGATCCCATTCCGTCTCCTGTTGTCCATGCGGACTTTGCGGCTCTGGAGTGGGAGCCGCTGGTGGCGCTCATTGCGGGCTACGCGGCTTCGTCCACCGGGCGCGCGGCGGTTGAGGCGCTGCGGCCCTCGACCGACGCGGAGTGGATTGGGCGCGAGCACCGGCTCACCGGCGAAGTGCGGCTGCTGATCGCGGAGCAGGTATCCGTCCCGCTGGGCGGGCTGATCGATCCCACCGAGCTTGCGGCCAAGGCGCAGATACCGGAGGCGGCGCTCGACGCCGCGGAGTTGCAGGCCGTGGCGCGGCTGGCGCACGACATTGCGGCGTGGCAGGCGCTGGTGAACGAGCCGCCGGCGAGGCTGGCAGGCAAGCTGGATGGGCTGGCGGAGCTTTCCGCGGGGCTGACCGGAAGTTTGCGGCCGCTAGCGGAGACGATTGAGCGCAAGATTCTGCCCGATGGGTCGCTGGCGGACGACGCTTCGCCGGAACTGAGCCGGCTGCGGCGGGAGCAGGAGCGGCAGCAGCGCGTGATTGAGCAGTCGTTGCGGGCGGCGCTGCGCAAACTCTCGGCGGAGGGCTCGACGCAGGAGGAATTGATCACGATTCGCGGCGAGCGGTTCGTGATTCCGGTGCGCAGCGAGCTGAAGCGGAAGGTTTCCGGGGTGGTGCACGGGGCCAGCTCAAGCGGGCAGACGGTGTACGTGGAGCCGCTGGAAACGATTGAGCAGAACAACGAGCTGGTGCGGCTGCTCGAAGAAGAGCAGGCAGAGATTCACCGTATTTTTGCGGGACTCACCGCGCAGGTGGGCGCGCAGGCGGGGGCGCTGGTGGAGGGCGCGCGCGTGCTGGCGCGCCTGGACAGCCTGCTGGCGCGGGCGCGGTTCGCGCGCGACTACGACTGCATTGCGCCAGGGTTTGGGCCGGAGTTGTTGCACCTCGAACAGTCGCGGCATCCACTGCTGGAGCGGCACTTTCGCGCGGCCGGTGCAACGAGGAACTCAGCCGTGGTGCCGTTGACGCTGGAGCTGACCGGCGAGCAAAGGCAACTGGTGATCAGCGGGCCGAACACGGGCGGCAAAACGGTGACGCTGAAGACAACGGCGCTGCTGGCGATGATGGCGCAGGCGGGGATTCCGGTGCCGGCAACGCGGGCGGCGTTTCCGGTGTTTACGGCGTTCCTGGCGGATATCGGCGATGCGCAGTCGATTGAAGCGGAACTGTCGACGTTCTCCGCGCACATCACCAACCTGGAGCGGCTGGCGCGGTTGGCCGATGGCGGCTCGCTGGTGCTGCTGGACGAGCTGGGTTCGTCGACGGACCCGGAAGAGGGCGCGGCGCTGGCGGTTGCAATTGCGGAGTACTTCTTGAAGGCTGGCGCGTGGACGCTGATCTCGACGCACCACACGAGCCTGAAGGTGTATGCGGCGAATACAGCGGGGGTAATGAACGCGGCGGCAGGCGTGGATGAGAAGACGATGGCGCCGAATTACCAGCTTCGGCTGGGGGTGCCGGGGGCTTCGTTGGGGATTGCCACGGCGGAGCGGCTGGGACTGAACGCGAAGATGGTTGCGGTGGCGCGGGAGCGGTTGGGATCGCAGCAGGTGGATTTGGCGCGGTTCCTGGAGCGGCTGCATGCGGAGCTGACGGCGGTGGAAGAGGAGCGCAAGGCGGCGCGGGCGGAACAATACGCGCTGAACCAGGAGCGCAAGCGCCTGGAGCGCGAGGGCGACGTGGAGATGAAGAACCGTACGCGCGAGCTGGAGCAGAAGCTGGGATCGCTGCTCAAGGATTTCGAGTTCCAGATGCGGGAGAACGTGCGCGCCATTGAGGACCGGGCGGCGCAGCAGAAGCTGAGCAAGGAGGCGGAGCGGCGGATCGGACGGCTGCGGCGCGAGTTCCAGGAGAGCTTTAACCAGACGGTGGTGGCGCACCGGACGGGCGCGGACCAGGGAGACGCGAACGCGCAGCCGCACGCGCTGCGGCATGTGGCCGTGGGCGACGCGGTGCTGATCAAAGGGATGGGCAAGGTGGGCGTGGTGCAGCGCGAAGTGGAGAAGGACTTATTCGAGGTGGCGCTGGGGCCGATCAAGATGCGGGTGAAGCGCGACGATCTGGCGGAAGTGAGCGCGGCCGCGGCTGCGAAGGCAGATCCGCTGGCGGCGGCGCGGCGGCAAACGGGCGTGCACGTGTCGGTGTCGAGCGAAGGCGCGAGCGGCACGCGCATGGAGATCAACCTGATCGGGCGGACGGTGGACGAAGCGACCGAAGAGCTGGAGAAGTATTTGGACCGCGCGTTTCTGGCGGGGCTGCCGCGGGTGCGGGTGATTCATGGGCACGGCGCGGGGATTTTGCGGCGGGGCGTGCGCGAGTTTTTGAAAGGGCACCCGCACGTGGCCACGATTGCGGAGGCGCCGCAGAACGAAGGCGGGCAGGGCGCGACGCTGGTGGAGTTGAGGCAGTAGGCAGGAGCGGGAATCATTTTCCCGTCTTATCAGAACGGGTAATGGCGCGGGCCGGTCTGGACGGTGATCCAGCGGACGATGGTGAACTCATCGATGCCCTGCTTGCCGCCGAAACGGCCGTAGCCGGAGGCTTTGACGCCGCCAAAGGGCATTTGCGGCTCGTCGTGGACGGTGGGACCGTTGATATGGCAGATGCCGCTCTGGACGCGGCGGGCGAGCGACCACGCGCGGGCAAAGTCGCGGCTGAAGACCGCGGCCGACAAGCCAAACTCCGTGTCGTTGGCGATGCGGAGGGCTTCTTCGTCGCCGTTGGCGCGAACGATTGTGACGACGGGGCCGAAGGATTCTTCGCCGTAGATGCGCATGGAGGGCGTGACACGGTCGAGGACCGTGGCCGGCATGAGCGTGCCCTCACCTTTGCCGCCGGCTGCGATGCGCGCGCCGTTGGCGACAGCGTCGTCGATCAAATCCGCTACGCGATGAGCTGCGCGATCGTCCACGATGGCGCCGAGGACAGCGGGGCCCTCGGAAGGATCGCGCAGGGGCAGGTTTGCGGCTTTGGCGGAGAGGCGCATTACGAATTCGTCGGCAACTTTGGCGTCGACGACGATGCGCTCCGTGGACATGCAGATCTGGCCCTGGTTCATGAATGCGCTGAAGGCGGCGGCATCGACAGCGGCGTCGAGATCGGCATCGTCGCAGACGATCATGGGAGCCTTGCCGCCCAATTCAAGGAGCACGGGCTTGAGGTGGCGAGCGGCGCGCTCGGCAACGATGCGGCCGACGCGGGTTGAGCCGGTGAAGTTGATGTGGCGCGTGAGGGGATGGTCAATAAGAGCGGCTACGATCTCAGCGGCGTCAGCGGGGTCGTTGGTGAGCACGTTGACGACGCCATCAGGGAAGCCGGCCTCCTGAAAGGCATCGCCGATGAGGCGGTGAACCGCGGGACAGGCTTCAGAGGCTTTGAAGACGACGGTATTGCCGCAGGCGAGCGGGACGGCGAGGGCGCGAACGCCGAGGATGACGGGCGCATTCCAGGGAGCGATGCCGACGCAGACGCCGAGCGGCTGGCGAACGGCCATGGAGAGATTGTCGGGAACGTCGGTGGGGATGAGCTCGCCGGCAATCTGGGTGGTGATGGAAGCGGCTTCGCGAAGCATGTTGGCGGCGAAGGCGACGTTGAAGCCGGCCCAGCCCTCGGTGGCGCCGGTTTCAGCCACGAGCAGCCGAGTGAAGTCGGGAATGTGCGCCATGAGCGCATCGGCGGCGCGGAGCAGAAGCTCGCGGCGGCGGCCGGGACCGGTGGCGGACCAAGACTCGAATTGCGCGGCGGCGGCTTCGACGGCTGAGTCCACATCGGCGACGGATGCAGCCGCAGCGCGGGTGGCGACGGTGCGCTTGACTGGATCGATGCGATCATAAGTTCGGCCGCTCTCAGACGGAACCGCCTTTCCACCAATGAGAAGTTGCACTTCGTTCATGGCTGCCTCTCCTTTTATGTTTGAGAATCGCGACTGCGATTGCCGACGGCGATGACGGCGTCAAGAGCAATGGTGCCTTTGTCTCCGGGATAAACGACGACGGGGTTGAGATCGATTTCGACGATCTCAGGATGTACCTGGATGACGGCGCCGAGCGCGGCGAGGATTTGCGCGGCGGCGTGTACGTTGACCGGAGGCGAACCGCGAAATCCGCGCAAAAGTGCCGCAGAACGCAGCCTGTGCAATTCGTCGACGATTTCATCGATGGATAGATCCGGCGGAAGCAGGCGCACGTCGCGGGCGGCCTCGGCCAGCACGCCGCCAAAGCCGGCGAGAAGTATGGGGCCCCAGTCCGGATCGTTGCGAGCGCCGAGGATGAGCTCAATACCTTGAGGCATCATGCGCTCGACGAGAACGCCATCGAGCGCGAGGCCGGGCCGCGATGTCTGAATGTTGGCGTGCAACGTGGTCCAGGCGGCGGCGACATCGCTCTCCGACGCAATGCCGAGGATGACGCCGCCGGCATCGCTTTTGTGGGCGAGTTCCGCGGCCTGAGCCTTGAGCACTACGGGAAATCCGATGGTGCGGGCGATGGCGACGGCGTCGTCGAAGGTTTTTGCGAGCCCGCCGGGCGGAATGGGGATTCCAAACTGCTCCAGGATTTGCTTGGCGCGATATTCGGCGAGCACTCCGGCGTCGAGGCAATTCCCTTCTTTGGGATTGTCGCGATGGGGCAAGCTGTGAAGGCGCGAATCGACGCCGCGCGCGGTGATGCGGGCGAGCGCGCGAAGGGCGCGTTCCGGCGAGGGGAAACGGGGCACTCCGAGACGACGCAGCTCGGCAATCTCAGGCGCGTTGAAAGGCGCGCCTTCATCGAGCGCGGCGAAGAGGACCGGTTTTGCGGGTTTCAGCGTGCGGATGGCGTCAAGGATGGGCGGGAGCTTGAGAGCGGCTGTGGTGGGATCCGTGAGGATGATGCAGAGAATAACGCTGCCAAACTGTTCATCGGCGAGAACGGCGGGAAGCGTGCGGCGATAAAGGTCGGGATCGACGAGGGCCTGGGCAGTGAGGTCGAGAGGGTTTGACGGGGGAATGAAAGCGGGGAGCGCCGCGCGCAATGCGCTTTCCGCCGATGGCGATAAGGCCGGCAGCGGAAGGCCGACGCGCTCGCAGAGATCGAGGGCGAGCGCCTTGAATGCTCCGGATTCAGTGAAGACTGCGGCGCCTTTGCGGGGCAGCTCGCGGATGAGGCCCAGAGTTTGCGAGACGTCGACGAACTCTTCCAATGTTTCAACAAGAATGACACCGGCGCGGGTGACGATGGCGCGCATGACGTCGTAGTCGCCGGCCATGGCGCCGGTGTGGGTGACGGCGGAGGCGCGCGCGGGGCTGCTGCTGCCGGGATGAAGCAGGACGATGTACTTGCCCTGCTCTCTCGCGCGCTGAGCGAGGCGCAGGAAACGCTGGGGTTGGCGGAATTGCTCGACAATGAGAGCAATGACGCGGGTGTCAGGATCGTCGATCAGGTGCTCGACGAAATCTTCCACTCCATGCGAGGCTTCATTGCCGGTGGAGATGGAATAGCTGAGCCGTATGGCGTGATGGCGCATGTTCACGGCGACAACGGCGGCAAGGGCTCCGCTCTGGGAGATGATGGCGACGCCGGGAGATTGGCTGCGTGGCTGCGGCGGCGTGACCACGAATGTGAGGGGAATGGAATCGACGTAGTTCACCATGCCGAGGCAGTTGGGGCCTTCGATAAGGATGCCGTGCTCGCAGGCTAGCGCCGCGAGCTCCTGCTGCGCGTCGCGGCCGGCCTGGCCACTCTCTGCAAATCCGGCGGAAAAGATGATGAGGCTCGCGACCTGCTTGCGCGCGCAGGCGCGGGCGGATTCGAGTACTGCGCCGGCGGGGATGGCGAGCACCGCGCAGTCGACGCCGTCAGGCATTTCGCTGATGGAACCGAGGCTGGCGTGGCCGTGGATGAGCGGACGTTTCGGATTGATGAGGTAGAGGTCGCCGCCGAATGCGGCGTTTTTCAGATTCAGAAAGACGCTTTCTCCGAGGGAGCCGGGCGTGGCGGAAGCGCCGACGAGCGCGATGGAGCGCGGGCGCAGGAGGCGGCCGATTTGCGATTGTGTCGCGTTCATTTGGTGTGTTGGAGGCAATCGTTCTCCCTGCGTGTCAACGGCGATAGCTTTCGAGGCCGGGCTTGATGCTCTTGTCGTCTAGAAATTGCTTCAGACCCTTTTCGCGATCATGTTCGGGGTCGCGGAGTTGCGATTGGTCGAACTTGGCGTAGAGGTAGTCTTCGCTTTGCTCCCAGGTGAGCTCGCGGCAGCGCTTGAATCCGTGCTTGGCGGCGCGCAGCACGACGGGATTTTTGGCGGCGAGTTTGCGGGCGAGGGCGATGGTCTCGTCGCGCAGGTTTTCGAGAGGAACGGCGCGATTGACGAGGCCCATCTCCGCGGCCTGACGGCCGGTGAAGGTCTCGCCGGTCATGATGTACTCGAGCGCTTTGCGCTGGCCGATGGTATCGGCGATCGCCTTGCTGACGAGGTTGCCGGGAGGAATGCCCCAGTTGATTTCAGAGACGCCGAAGACCGCGGTTTCAGAGGCGATGGCGAGGTCGCAGGCGACGAGAGGCGAAAAAGCGCCGCCGAAGCACCATCCGTTGACCATGGCGATGGTGGGCTTCGAATACATGCGCAGAAGCTTCCATTGCCAGGTGGACGCGTCGCGGCGAATCCGCTCCTGGACGATCTCGGGCGCCAGATCGATTTCGCGAAAATACTCTTTGAGGTCCATGCCGGCGGTCCAGGATTCGCCGGCGCCGGTGAGGACCAGCACCTTGACCGCATCGTCGAGCTCGAGCGCGGCGAGGATCTCGCACATTTCACGATTGAGCGTGGGGCTCATGGCATTGCGCTTTTCCGGCCGATTGAAAATGACCCAGCCGATGTCCTGATCAATCTCCACGCGAACCGTGGTCCAGCGTCCTTCGTAGTTCGTCATTTCGTGGCATCCTTTCTGCGAGTCTTTTCTGGCGAGAAAATCGTTACCGGGCGACAGCCGCGCATTCACTCAAGCGGCAGGCCAACGTAATTCTCGGCTAGTGCAGTTGCCGCGGCGCGTGAATTCATCAGATATTCGAGTTCGGCTTGTTGCCGCTTGTGTTCGAAGCTCGACGCGTCTTCGCAGCGGTGAAGCAGCGAAGTCATCCAGGCGGAGAAGCGTTGCGCGTTCCAGATGCGGCCGAGGCAGGTGGCGGAGTAGGCGGCGAGCTTTGACTCGTCGTTGTGGTGGTACTTGGCGCGGAGGGCCTGGGCGAGGAAGTGGACATCAGCGAGAGCGAGGTTCATGCCCTTGGCGCCGGTGGGGGGCACGACGTGCGCGGCATCGCCGGCAAGGAAAAGCCGCCCGCACTGCAGTGGCTCAACCACGAAGCTGCGCATGCCGGTGATCCCTTTCTGGAGGATCGGGCCTGCGGTGGGCTTCCAGCCGTCGTCGCAGCCGAGGCGCGCGCGCAACTCGTTCCAGATGCGGTCGTCGCTCCATTCGGCGAGATCTTCGTCGGGCCTGCATTGGAGGTAGAGGCGCGTGATCCGCGGCGACCGCATGCTGTAAAGAGCAAAGCCGCGGCTGGTGTGCATGTAGAGGAGTTCATCGCGCGAGGGCGCAACTTCAGCGAGGATGCCGAGCCACGCAAACGGGTAGATGCGCTCGTACAAGGTGAGCGCTCCTTCGGGGAAGAAGGAGCGGGACACGCCATGCGAGCCATCGCAACCGGCGATGAAGTCGCATGCGATGAAATCGGATTCGCCGGAGTTGTTGACATGGATCGACGGCGAGCCATCGCAGAAACCATCGAGAGAGACTTCGCCGCATTCGAAGCGCAGATCGCCGCCATCGACCAGGCGGCGCGCGATCAGATCTTTCACTACTTCCTGCTGGCCGTAGACGGTAACCGCTTTGCCGGTGAGCTCGACAAAGGGAATTCGCCGGCGCCTGCCCTGAACGCCGATTTCGATTCCTTTGTGCAGCAGGCTTTCCCGATTGAGGCGTTCGGCGACGCCGGCATCGCGCAGCAACTGGACGGTGGTGTGTTCGAGGACGCCGGCGCGGACGCGGCCTTCACAGTAGGCGCGGGACCGGGCCTCAAGCACAATGGACGAGATGCCGTGGAGATGAAGGAGGTGCGAGAGCATCAGTCCTGCCGGCCCGGCGCCCACGATTCCGACTTGGGTGGTGGATTTTGCCATCGATTCGATCAGCTCGCCGGATCGCGTTCGTCGAGGACCTGACGCGCGATGTGGAACGCGGAATTGGCCGCGGGGACACCGCAGTAAATGCAGCATTGCAGCAGCACCTCGCGAATCTCGTCCGGAGTCACGCCGTTATTCGCGGCGGCGCTTAGATGGAGGCGCAGTTCCTCAGGGCGATTGAGGGCCACCATCATGGCGATAGCGAGCAGGCTGCGCGTGTGGCGAGGAAGACCCGGGCGCGACCAGATCTCGCCCCAGGCATAGCGGGTAATGAGATCCTGGAACTCCTCGTCGAAGGATGTTTTTGCTTCTTCGGCACGGTTGACGTGGCTGTCGCCGAGCACGCTGCGGCGAATGCTCATGCCCGTTTTGTAGCGATCTTTTTCATCCATTGCTTTGTTCCTCTTCGAACAGAAACGTACGCAGGGCTTCAGCGAATTCCGCCGGTCGCTCCCATGCGGACAGATGTGCAGCATCGAGCTCCAGATAGCGCGCATTGCGCAGGCCCGATTCGAGAAGCCGGCCGTCGACCGGCGGCGTGGCCGGATCGTGGGTCCCGGTGATGACAAGGCAGGGAGCTTGGATGCGCGCGAGGCCGCCGCGCAGGTCGGTGTCGCGCAGCACGCCGCAACAACCGATGTAGCCCTCCAGCGGAGTTTGCTCGACCATGGAACGAATCGCTTCAGCTTCTTCTGGATGTTGTTGAACGTATCCGGGCGTAAGCCAGCGATCGATGGTGGCGCGTGCGAGCGCGGCCATCCCTTGCGATTTGACTGTGGCGATACGCGTCTCCCACATTTCCCGGGAGCCGATGCGCGCAGCGGTGTTGGCAAGCACCAGGCGCAAGATTCGTTCCGGTGAGTGCAAGCCGAGCCAGAGACCCACCATTCCGCCAAGCGAAAGGCCGCAGAGGTGAGCGCGTTCAATAGAGAGCACGTTGAGAAGACCCAGCAGATCGCCGGCGAGCATTTCCATCGACCATGGAAGCGCGGGCGTACTGCTCGATCCGTGTCCGCGATTGTCATAGCGCAGCACGCGCACATCGTGTTCCAGGAAAGGAACAACCTTGTCCCACATGCGCAGGTCTGACCCGAGCGAGTTGGAGAAAACGAGGGTTGGAGCGGAAGCGGGGCCGCTCGCCTGGTAATGGATGGACACGCCTTCGAGCTCAATGGCCGGCATCGGTATCCTCCAGAGCTCGATGAATGAAGCGCGCCGCGCTGCCCAGATATTCACTCGGATCGAGAAGCCGGTCAATTTCCTGGCCGTTGAGATGCGCGGTCACATCGGGCATCGATTTGAGGACTATAGAGAGGTGTTGTCCCGTTGCGGTGGCTTTCCTGGCGGCCGCTTCAAGAAGAGAATGAGCAGCGCTGCGGCCGATTTTTCCGGCGAGAGCGACGGCGACAGCTTCGGATTGGGTCAGGCCCAGGCGCGCGTCCAGATTCTGTGCCATGCGAGCGGCATCAACCTCGAGGCCTTCTGCGATTTCAATGGAACGAGCAAGGGCGCACGCTGCGAGCCGGAAGATCTCCGGAATGGTCTCCCACTCCACCTGCCATAGACCGAGGCCCCGCTCGTGCTCCTGCGGCATGGCTGCAAGCAAGGTGTCAACCAGGCCGGGGACGCGCGCGGCGCACGCGAGCACGGCGGCGCACGCCACCGGATTTCGTTTGTGCGGCATGGTGGAAGAGCTGCCGCGGCCTTCCTTTGCCGGCTCGGCTGCTTCACCCACTTCGGCCTGCATCAGGAGGGCGATGTCCCGGGCAAATTTGCCCAGCGTGCCCACAAGCAGCGCGAGCATGGCGGCGATTTCGACCAGATTGTCGCGATGAGAGTGCCAGGGCAATTCGGGTTCGTTGAGTTTGAGAATTCGGGCGAGTTCGGTTGAGACGCTGGCGCCTTCGGGCCCAAGCGCGGCAAGGGTTCCGACGGCTCCGCCAAACTGCAACACCAGCGCGCGCCGGGCGGCCTGCTGAATGCGCGAGCGATGACGGCGAAGCGCGGAAACGAAACCGGCCAGTTTGAGCCCGAAGGTTGTGGGCGGTCCGGGTTGCAGCCAGGTCCGCGCCGTCATGAGCGTATTTGCATGAGTGCGAGCCTGTTTTTCGAGAGCGCGGTCGAGGCGGCGGATGGAGTCGAAGATGAGTTGCAGCGCTTCCTCGATTTCGAGGATGAGCGCGGTATCGAGAACGTCCTGGCTGGTGGCGCCGAGGTGAATGGCTCTTGCGGCCGCTTCGTTCTCTTCTCCTACTCTTGCTGTGAGCTGGCGGATGAAGGGGATGGCGATATTGCCTGCGTTGAGGGCTTCGGATTGAAGAGAATCACGATCGACGAACTGCGCATCCAGATGCCGCTTTACGGCGTCGCCGGAGCCTGCTTCAGCCAGTCCGCATTCTTCGAGCGCGCAGCTCAGGGCCCACTCAAATTGCATCATGGCACGCAGTTGACGGGACAAGGAAAAGATCTCCGTCATGGCCGGCGTGGAGAAGAGGAATTCGATGGAGTCCTGGATCATGGAATGATTCCCTTTTACCACGCAAAGAATGCGGTTTCGGATTCGCCCTGGAGGACGACGTCCCAATGATATTGGCCAGCCTCCGCAGGGGCAGCGCACGCGACGAGGGTTTGCCTGCGATCCGCGGGTATTTGGAGCAGAACCGGATCGCTTTCATTTCCGCGTTCATCGCCGAAATAGACGCGCGTGATGAGGTGGCGCAGGAGGCCGCGGGCAAACACGAGGACGAGGAAGTGCGGAGACTGAAATTGGCCGTCGCCCAGCGGCACAGGGCCAGGCTTGCCGATTGAAATGGAAAAACGTCCCTCGCTGTCAGTCACAGCGCGGCGAAATCCGGAGGGCAGATCATTCGGCGGCTGTGCGGGGTCTGGATATCGGCCGGAAGCATCAGCGCCCCAGAACTCAAGCATGGCGTCTGAGACCGGAGCGCCGTTGCCTTCGATAACTCGCCCGGACAAGACGATCGAACCGGCAGCAGAAGCGTTCGCTTGTTGGCGATCGATGAGGTGATCGAGGCCGATGTGAAAGAACGGCCCCACGGTTTGCGAACCGCTGGGAATCAATCGTGCAGTCATCGGCGCGCCTCCTCAAACGGTGTTTCAGAACGGCCGCGCAGAACGATATCGAATTCGTAAGCGAGGGCGTCGTGCGGCCGCGTTCGTTCCATGTCCAGGCGGGAAACCAGGCGCTGGCGTGTAGACGGGTCGGCGATGCTGTTGAAGATGGGGTCGAGGGGCTGCAGCGGGTCGCCGGGAAAATACATCTGCGTGACCAGGCGCGAGAGAATGCCGGCGCCGAACAAAGAAAAGTGGATGTGCGAGGGACGCCACGCGTTGGGGTGATTGACCCACGGATACGGGCCCGGCTTGATGGTCTTGATTAAATAGCGCCCCTGGTCATCGGTGAGCAGGCGGCCTGCACCGGAAAAGTTCGGATCCAAAGGCGCATTGTAACCATCCGCTTTATGGCGATAGCGGCCGCCGGCGTTCGCCTGCCAAACTTCAATCAATGCGCCGCGCAGCGGTCGTCCATCTTCATCGAGCACGCGCCCGTGGACGAAGATGCGCTCGCCGATGGGCTCGCCGTCATGGTGCGCAGTGAGATCGTTGTCGTTGGATTGAATCAAGCCATGACCGAACACGGGACCGGAGCGCTCGGTTAGCGTGTTGGGCAACACTATGAGCGGACGGCGAGGCGAGCGCGCGACGGAAGACAAGTACGGCGGAAAACAGAAGTCGGGCTGGGCGCCGGGAGCTGCCGCTGCGGGTGTATCGATCATCAATGACCTCCTTATATGCGCTCCATGGCGAGCGCGATGCCCTGTCCGACGCCGATGCACATGGTGGCCAGCGC
Source organism: uncultured Acidobacteriota bacterium (assembly GCA_963766785.1). GTDB lineage: Bacteria > Acidobacteriota > Terriglobia > Terriglobales > Acidobacteriaceae > Telmatobacter. The sequence goes on along the minus strand of CAVYBV010000025.1, from coordinate 2,115,904 downwards.
GAAACGGCCGCCGAACTTTTCCAATTGATGCGCCGCCGTCATGACGAGGCGCGCGCCGCTCATGCCCAGGGGATGGCCGAGGGAGATGGCTCCGCCGGTCGAGTTGACATGCTCGGCATCGTCGGGCAAGCCGAGTTGGCGAAGGCATGCGATGGCCTGGCTTGCGAAAGCTTCGTTGAGCTCGATCCAATCGAAATCCGCTAGCTTTTTGCCGAGCCGCGCCAAAAGCTTTTCCGTCGCGGGTACCGGGCCCATTCCCATCACGCGCGGCGGCACTCCGGCCGCCGCCATTCCCAGGATGCGCGCCCGCGGGCGCAAGCTGTGACGAACGCAGGCTTGGTGCGTGGCAACGATTATCGCGGCTGCGCCGTCATTGATTCCCGAGGCGTTGCCCGCGGTGATGGTGCCGTTGGGAAAGAGCGGCCGGAGTTGAGACAGCTTCTCCATGGTCGTGCCGGGCCGGGGATGCTCGTCGCAGGTGACTACAGTCGCGGCATCACCGCGGACAGTTTCGACGGGGACGATTTCTTCGGCGAGGAAACCGTTTTCGATGGCCCGTGCGGTTCGCTGCTGGCTGCGCCAGGCAAACGCGTCCTGAGCTTCGCGGCTCACGTTCGATTCTCGCGCTACATTCTCGCCGGTCTCCGGCATGGAGTCGACGCCGAACCGCTCCCGCATTTGCGGATGGACAAAGCGCCAGCCGATGGTGGTGTCGTAGATTTCCGGGGAACGCTGGAACGGCGATTCCGACTTGGCGATCACAAAGGGGGCGCGCGACATGGATTCAACACCACCGGCAACGATCCAGTCGGCTTCGCCGCATTGGATGGCGCGCGCAGCGGAGCCCGCTGCCTCCATGCCGGAGCCGCAGAGACGGTTCACGGTGACGCCGGGGATGGTTTCAGAAAGCCCGGCAAGGAGAAGAGCCATGCGGGCGACGTTGCGATTGTCTTCTCCTGCCTGATTGGCGCAGCCGAGGATGACATCGTCGAGGGCGCTCCAATCCGCGTTTGGGTGGCGGCGGATGAGCTCGCGGATTGGGGTCGCGGCCAGGTCGTCCGCGCGCACCCTGGCTAACGCCCCGGCATAACGCCCGATGGGCGTGCGCACGGCATCGCAGATAAAGGCGTCTCTCACGCTGCGTCTCCCTGCACTCCGTGGGCCGCGGCGGTGCGCGCTTTGAGATCGCGCAGCGCGTCGAGCTCATCCATGGTGGGCGCCAGCGTCTGGCCGCAGTTCTGCGCAAATTCGATGGGCCAGCCGGTGTTGGTTGCGATGGTGTGGCGATCGACTCCGGGATGGATGCTGGATACCTTGAGTTCGCGCGACACAGGATCCGGGCGCATGATGCAAAGGTCCGTGATTACGGCGACGGGGCCCTTGCCGGAAAGGCCCGCGGTCTCGCGCGAATTTCCACCATGAAGGAAGCCGACCGAGGTGATAAAGTCGACCTTCTGCACGAAGACCCGGTCCGACTGCTTGACGACGATCAACACCTGCTTGGCCGACGAGCTGATTTCCGGAGCGCCTCCCGCGCCGGGCAGCCGGATCTTTGGCTTGTGGTAGGGACCAATCACGGTGGTGTTGATGTTGGCGAAGCGATCGATCTGCGCGGCGCCGAGGAAGCCGACGTCAATTCTGCCGCCTTGAAGCCAATAACGAAAAATCTCCGGCGTGGAGACGACTGTGTCCGCGGTTTCGGCCAGATCGCCGTCGCCAATGGACAAAGGCAGGACGGAAGGTTTGGCGCCGATGGGCCCGGATTCATACACCAGAACCGCATCGGGGGCGTGGGTGATGCGCGCCAGGTTTGCCGCGGTCGAAGGCAATCCGATGCCGACGAAGCAGACGGATCGATCCGGCAGCATGCGCGCGGCAGCCACCGTCATCATCTCGTCGGCACTGAAGGAGGAGTTCATTGTCTTACCGTCTGCGCCCCTTGCCTTGATTGAAGCGCGAGATACCCGGCAAAATCGCGCGTGTTCAAAATGAATTCTTCCACCCAGGCGCTGAAGCGCTCGCGCTCGCGCGAGATTCCATCCCAAACCTGGTAAAAACGATTATCGCGCTGGTAAAACCCGTGCGCATAAGACGGCGTGGCTCCGCGAGGCGCTTCGCACACCGCGGTCACCACCCAGTGCGGCAGGATGCAGGCGTTCGGAGGCGCGTCCAGAGAACGCACGCGTTCTTCCACGGTGACGATCGATTGCCTGGCCGCGAGCACGGCTTCCTTCTGCACGCCAACAATGCCCCACAGCAGGACGTTTCCTTTTTGGTCGGCCTGCTGCGCGTGAATGATGGCGACGTCAGGCCGGACCGATGGCGTGGCGGCGAGCATTTCACCGGTGAATGGGCAGGTGATGAAGCGAATCCGATTGTTGACGGAGGGAAAGTCCGAGCCCAAATAGCCGCGCAGCACGGCGAAGGGCAGGTTGGCAGCACCGGCTACATAGGCATTGGCCAGATCGCTGTGACTTCGCTCCTCGATCTCAATCGGGCAAGGCCAGCCGTTCTCGACGGCGTCGCGAAACCTGTGCAGGGAACCCACGCCGGGGTTTCCGCCCCATGAGAAGGTGACCTTCGCGGCGCACCCGGCGCCGATGAGCTGGTCGTAGATCAGATCGGGGGTCATGCGGATGAGAGACAGGTTGCGGCGGCGCTGCCGAATCACTTCGTGCCCGGCGGCAAAGGGGATGAGGTGGGTGAATCCCTCCATGGCGACGGAGTCGCCGTCGTGAACGAGCGCGGCGATTGCCTCGGAGATGCTCATCCATTCAGCCATACATTTCCGTCCGTTGCGAGAACAGTATTATCGCCCGGTTGACGGATTTTGTACAAGATGTGCGATAATCGGTCACCGGAGGATCATGGCGCGGGCAGTCAGCCTCTTCGATGGATTGGAACCGGAACGCGGCGATGGATTCGTCGCACATATGGGCAATCCCGATTTCGTGCTGTCGCTGGCGCGAGGACTGCGCGTGATTGCGTGTTTCCAGGGCCATCGGGAAGGAAGAAGCATCGTCGAGATTGCGCAAGCGACCCGGCTTTCGCGCGCTTCCATCCGGCGCATACTTCTGACCCTGGAGATGCTGGGATACGTGGAGCGTTCGCGGCAGATCTACAGGCTCAAGAGCCAGATTCTGCGCCTGGGATTCTCCTTCCTGTCGTCGTCGAGCGTGGTGGAAGCGGCGAGGCCGGTGCTGGAGCGGATCACGGAGATTGCGCATGAGTCGTCGTCGATGAGCATGCTGGACGGAGGCGACATCGTCTATGTCGCGCGTTCGGCGGCGAGCCGGGTGCTGGCAGCCGGTCTGTCGGTGGGAAGCCGTCTGCCCGCATACTGCACGTCCATGGGGCGTGTCCTGCTGGCGGCGCTGCCCGATCTGGAGCTGGACGGGTACCTACGAGGACTCAGGCCCAAGGCATACACCGCGAAGACGATCATCAAGATCCCCGAGCTTAGGCGGGCGATCCTGCTAGCAAGAAAACACGGCTATGCGATTGTGAATGAAGAATTGGAGGCGGGGCTGAGGTCGGTCGCGGTCCCGGTCTGCACGCGCGACAACCGCGTGGTGGCCGCGATCAACGTCGGGACCCACGTCTCCCGCGTGGATCGAAACACGCTGATGAAGGTCTGCCTGCCCGCGCTGCGGGAAGGCGCCCGGACACTGCGCGAAGTTCTGTACTGACCGATATGCACGAAGCGCGTAAGCCGGATATCAAGCAGTGAGAAGGAGCAAAATGACCATCTTATACCGCGCTGATCACGTAGGAAGCTTTCTGCGGCCGGCGGACCTGCTGGAGGCGCGAAAGGCGCTGATTCCCGCGGCCGAGCTTCATGCCCTGGAGGATGGCCACATTCTGCGCGTCCTCGAAAAACAGAAGGAACTTGGCTTTGAGGTTTTCACCGACGGCGAACTGCGGCGAAGCAACTTCATGAGCGACTTTACCGATGCGGTGGAGGGGTTTGATTTCGGCGATGCCGTTTCGCGAAAGTGGAGCGAGGATGCAAAGGGAACGGCCGCGCAGTCGGCCCAGGTAAGCAGCGTTAATGGCGTTGTGACAGGCAAGCTGAGGCAGCGCGAGCCCCTTACCGGGCGCGAGCTGACCTTTCTGAAGGAACATGCGATGGGCACGGTGAAGATGACCCTGCCCAGCGCGACGCAATTCCCTGCCATCTCGTTCAAGTACGGCATTACGGACGCTGTCTACGCCGACCCTTATGCGCTGTTGAGCGCGATCACGGAGATCATGGCGGAGGATGTGAAGACGCTGTCGTCGAGCGGCATCTCGTATCTGCAAATCGATGCGCCGCGCTACAGCTATTACCTGGACGCAAAGTGGACTGCGTGGATGCAGAGGGAGCTGCGCGTGGACCCGGCGCAGATGCTTACCGCGTCGCTGAATGCGGATAATGCATGTTTCCAGGCAGCGCGGCGGCCGGGGATCACGCTGGCCATTCACCTTTGCCGCGGGAACAATCGCAGCCATTGGTATGCCGAGGGTGGATACGACGCGATTGCCGAACGGCTTTTCCATGAGCTGGCCGTGGACCGATTCCTGCTGGAGTACGACGATGCACGGTCCGGCAGCTTTGCGCCGTTGCGCTTTGTGCCCAAGGGAAAGACGGTGGTGCTGGGGCTGATCAGCACCAAGCGCGCCGCACTGGAGCGCAAGGAAGATGTGTTGAAGAGAATTGACGAAGCGGCCCGAGTGCTTCCGCTCGAGCAATTGGCAGTGAGCCCGCAGTGTGGCTTCGCATCCACCATGGAAGGCAATCTGCTGACCGAAGATGGCCAATGGGCAAAGTTGAAGCTGGTGGCAGAAGTTGCCCGCGAAGTGTGGGGCTGATGGACTGGCGACGGAGACAAGTCCGCCTGGTTAACGCTCTGATAACGGTCGGTGCGGATGGCGGCGGCTATGATTGTAGGCAGCTTTCCCCGGAGGGATAGGCATGCGCAAATTGAGCTTGATTCTGATGCTGTGCTTGACGGCGACGGCGTTTGCGGCCGGCGCAAAGAGTATCTACCACTTCACCATGCAGTCGATTGACGGGCAGCCGGTGAGCCTGAAGCACTTCAAGGGCAAGGTGGTGATGGTGGTGAACGTGGCCAGCCGCTGCGGATACACGCCGCAGTACAAGGGCCTGGAGGCGCTGTACGAAAAGTACAAGGACCGCGGGTTCGTGATTGTGGGCGTGCCCGCCAACAACTTTGCCCAGCAGGAACCGGGAACGAACGAGGAGATCAAGAAGTTCTGCTCGACCAAGTACAACGTGACGTTTCCGATGATGTCGAAGGTGTCAGTCAAAGGCGACGACAAGACGCCGCTCTACCAGTACCTGACCAGTGCAACCGAAGATCCGCAGTTTGGCGGAGAGATCAAGTGGAACTTCACCAAGTTTCTGGTGGGCCGCGATGGGCATTTGGTGGCGCGTTTTGAGCCTGCGGTCACGCCGGACTCGCCGCAGGTGAAGGCGGCGATTGAGTCGGCGCTGGGGCAGTGAGCGGGTTGGCGAGTTAGCGGGTCGGCGGGTCAGGCAGTCGATACGCGGAGGTTTGGGCGAGCGACGGGGATTTGAGCTCGTCGAGCAGCTTGACCAGGCGCGTGAACGCAGCTTCGCGCGCAGTCTTGTTGGCGGGATTGGCATTGTTGGGGTCTTCGCCGGCGCGCATGAAACCGTGTCCCGCGCCATCGTAGGTGACGGGGTCGTAGGTCTTTCCGGCGGCTTTCATGGCGGTGATGGCGCCGGGAACAGTGGCGCCCACGCGCGAGTCGTTGCCGGCATAGAAGCCGTAGACGGGCGCGGTAATGGTGGTCACGTCAGACGGAGCTGTGCCGTAAAAGACGTAGGCGGCGCTCAGGTCCTTGCGGTGCGCGGCGAAGGCGAAGGACTTTGATCCGCCCCAGCAGAAGCCGACGACGGCGAGCTTACCGTTGAACGCGGGAATCTTGCGCGCGTAGTCGGCAGCCGCGTCGAGATCGGCCATCACGCCGTCGGGATCGAGCATGGAGACGGCCTTCACTGCGTCATCCACGGTGGCGAACTCACTGGAACCGCCGCCTTTGGGGCCTTTGCCGCTCAACAGGTCCGGCGCGACGACGATGACGCCCTGCGCGGCGAGCTCGTCGGCCATCTCCTTGGCCCAGTCGGTGAGGCCGAAAATCTCGTGAATGAGGATGACGACGGGCGCCTTGCCTTTGACCTCGGGATAGACCACGAAGGCCTGCACTGTGCGACCGTGGTGCTTGATGTTGACGTACTCGCGGTGGCGCGGCGAGGCGTCGAGGCGGGTCTTGGCCCAGTCCTGCGCGGGCAGCGTGAGCGCGGGCAGGAGCAGAAGGAAAAGGCAGAGGGATAGGGCGCGGGGAAGCGTGCTTTTCATGCGCTACAGTCTAGCCTTGGTCCGACGCGCTGGCAAGAGAAGTCTGTAAACGAAAACGGCCCCGGAGGATGTGCCCCTTCGAGGCCGATTGAAGACCGCCATCGCGCTTACGCCATCGCTTCGCGTCCCATGGGCTCAAACGCAAGCTGGTTGGTCTTGCGGTCCACGTCGATGCGCACGTGCGAACCGTGCAGCACTTCGCCGTCCAGGATCTTCATGGCCAGCGGATCCTGCACCATGCGCTGCAGCGCGCGCTTGAGCGGCCGCGCGCCGTAAGCCGGGTCCCAGCCCTGCGCCAGGATCAGCGTTCGCGCCTGCTCGGTGAGCTCGAGCGATATCTGCCGGTCTTCGAGCAGCTTCTGCAGCTCGGCGATGCGCAGATCGAGGATCTGGTTCATCTGTGCGTGGCCGAGGGGGCGGAAGATGACCATGTCGTCGACGCGGTTCAGGAACTCCGGCCGGAAGTGCTCGCGGAGCACGCGCAGCACGCTCTCGCGCGCCATGTCCTCATTGGTTTTGCTGTCACGGCCCTGCTCGCTCTTCGGGGCCTCGGCCAGGAACGCCGCGCCCAGGTTTGAAGTCATGACGAGCACCGTGTTCTTGAAATCAACGGTCCGGCCTTTGGAGTCAGTCAGGCGGCCGTCATCCATCACTTGCAACAGCACGTTGAACACGTCCGGGTGCGCCTTTTCGATCTCGTCGAAGAGGATGACCGAGTATGGGCGGCGGCGAACGGCCTCCGTCAACTGGCCGCCTTCGTCGTAGCCGATGTACCCCGGAGGCGCGCCGATCAGCCGCGCCACCGCGTGCTTCTCCATGTACTCGCTCATGTCGATGCGCACCATGGCCTGCTCGTCGTCGAAGAGGAACTCGGCCAGCGCGCGCGCGGTTTCAGTTTTGCCCACGCCGGTGGGCCCGAGGAAGATGAACGAGCCGATGGGCCGCTTGGGATCGCTCAAGCCGGCGCGGGAACGCCGGATGGCGTTGGCCACCACGCGCAGGGCTTCGTCCTGGCCCACCACGCGCTCGCGCAGGCGATCCTCCATCGTCACCAGCTTCTTCACTTCGCCTTCGAGCATGCGGCTGACCGGGATCCCCGTCCACTTGCTGACGATTTTGGCGATGTCTTCCTCGTCCACTTCTTCTTTGAGCATGCGCGCCACGCCGCCGGCGCCGCTGGCCGCGGCCTCCTGTGCGGAGTTGAGCTTCTTCAATTCCGCTTCCAATCGCGGCAGCTCACCATACTGGATTTGCGCGGCGCGGTCGAGCTGGCCGCGGCGCGTCTGCTCCTCAGCCTCAAAGCGCCGCGCCTCGATCTGCTTCTTCAGATCGCTGATGCGCGTGATCGCCTCGCGCTCCTGGTTCCAGCGCGAACGCAGCGCGGTGATGTTTTCGCGCAGCGTGGCCAGCTCGCGCTCCACTTCCTCAAGGCGCACCTTGCTGTTGGGGTCGGTCTCGCGTTTCAGGGCAGCCCGCTCGATTTCAAGGGACGTGGCCTGGCGCTCAAGCTGATCGATCTCCGTGGGCACGCTGCCGATCTGGATCGCCAGCGACGCGGCGGCTTCGTCGACGAGGTCGATGGCCTTGTCCGGCAGGAAGCGGTCGCTGATGTAGCGGTGCGACAGCGTGGCCGCGGCCACGATGGCCGCATCCTTGATGCGCACGTTGTGATGCGCTTCGTAGCGTTCCTTCAGTCCGCGCAGGATGGCGATGGTGTCCTCCACATTGGGCTCGCCCACGTAGACGATCTGGAAGCGGCGCTCGAGCGCGGCGTCCTTCTCAATGTACTTTCGGTACTCGTTCAGGGTGGTGGCGCCGATGGCGCGCAGCTCACCCCGGGCAAGCGCCGGCTTGAGCATATTGCTGGCGTCGATGGCGCCTTCGGCCGCGCCAGCGCCCACCAGCGTGTGCAGCTCGTCGATGAACAGGACAACCTGGCCGTTCGACTCCTCGATTTCCTTGAGCACAGCCTTCAGGCGGTCTTCAAACTCGCCGCGGTACTTGGCGCCGGCCAGCATGGATCCGAGGTCGAGCGAGATGACACGCTTGTCCTTGAGGTTTTCGGGCACGTCGCCCGACGTAATGCGCCGCGCCAGCCCCTCGACAATCGCGGTCTTGCCCACGCCCGGTTCGCCAATGAGCACGGGATTGTTCTTGGTGCGCCGGCTCAGTACCTGGATCACGCGGCGAATCTCCTCGTCGCGCCCGATGACTGGGTCCAACTTGCCCCTCCGCGCCAGCTCGGTCAGGTCCTTGGCATACTTCTCCAGCGCCTGGAACTTGCCTTCGGGATTCTGATCGGTCACTCGCTGCGAGCCGCGCACCGCGGTCAGCGCCTTCAGGATGGCGTCGTGCGTGGCGCCCAGCGCCACCAGCGCATCGCGCGCGGCGTCCCCCTTTTGATGGGCAATGCCCAGCAGCAGGTGCTCGGTGGAAACATACTCATCCTTGAAGTTGGCCGCTTCCTTAAACGCCTGGTCGAAGACGCGGTTCAGCGCCGGGCTCAGGTTGGGCTGCGCGGCTGCGCCGGAGACGCGCGGCAGCTTCTCCTCAATTGCGTGCAGATCGCTCTCCAGCCGCTCGATGGGCACACCGATCTTGCCCAGCACCGAGGGAATCACGCCCTCGCGGTCCTCCACCAGGGCCAGCAACAGGTGCACGGGCAGCATCTCCGGATTGCCCAGCACGCCGGCGCGCCGCTGCGCCTGCTCGACGGCCTGCTGCGACTTGACGGTGAGTTTTTCCCAGCGAATGGCCATAAAAACTCCAGTTGTCAGTGATCAGTGGTCAGTGATCAGTTTGCTTGTACGCCTTTACCCCAAGGCGGAAATCCGATTGCGCACAGTGGTCAGTATGAGCCGATTTGGTTGAATCCTCAAAAACAATGGTCAGCTGCCAACCCCGGGACCGGAAGCGCTCGCTCCTGGTCCCGGAACTGACCACTGAGCACTGACTACTCGGTCTTACCGCGCCCCCACCAGCTCCGGCTCTTCCTTGCGGGACTCGGCCTTCTGCCCGCCCGCCACGTTCACCTTGATCTGCTTGGGCTGCGCTTCGGGCTTCTTGCTCAACTCCAGCTTCAGCACGCCGGCATTGTAGCTGGCGTTGATGTGCTCGGCGTCCACGGTCTGCGGCAGAGTAAACGCGCGATAAAAGCTGCCATAGCGCCGCTCGATGCGATGGAAGTTCTCTTCCTTCTCATCCTTCTCGAACTTGCGCTCGCCCTTCACCGTCAGCGTGTTGTTCTCCACGCGAACGTCCAGGTCCTTCTCTTCCATGCCCGGAACCTCGAGCTTCAGCACGACCTTTTTCGAGTCCTCGTAGATATCGACAGCCGGCACAAAGCTGGCCGTCGTCAGCGGATTGTCGCCCTCGTTCATCTCGCGGAACAGCGAGTTCACGCGGTTCTGCAGCGCTAAAACTTCACGGAACGGATCCCAACGGGTGATTGCCATTTCAGTTTCCTCCAGACGGTATTTCGGAATTCGCGACCGGCTCAGGACGGTGCCCATCCGAGCCCTGTCAACCTATCTGATGGAAACTATAGCACGAATGATTCATAAAATATGAGCGTTTTATACTAATATTACTAAAATAACGGTAAGACAATTATTATGTATTATTTACCGTTGAAATGACGCTTGCGGCCCAGCAGCAGATAAGGCGGTTCCCGCCCTCTTGGACGCGGTTTTCTCGTTCAGCGCGGCCTCCCTGACGCGGCTTTCTCCTCCAGCTCGCACCCCGTCATGGACCTCTCGCAGCCCCATCCAAAAAATGCCGCCGTCATCCTAAGCGGGGTTTGCCGCGTTTTGTGCGGCAAACGCAGGACCTGCATCTCGCTCGCTGACTGTGCAACGAGCTTCCGGGACTCCGCACTAAAATGACTGTGCCTCAATTAGGAGAATCAGCCCCGCATGAAACCAATCCTCGTGTTCTCCCTCGCCGTCTTCGCCGTCCTCGGCTCCCTGCCCGCCCGCGCCCAGGTCAAGCAGACACGCGACCAGATCCTCTTCTACACCTCCGACTGGCACGGCGACCGCTTCCCCGACGGTCGCCCCAAGCTCCCCGATTCCCTCCTCGATCGCGCCAAAGACATGACCATCGAGGACGTCTGGGAGTTTCTGCGCGAGCACGGTTACCGCAATCAATATGAGGGCGGCTGGCAGGCCCTGCACATCGACAAGCCCTTCGCCGGCCGCGCCCTCACCGCCCAGTACATGCCCACGCGCCCTGACATGCGCGCCGCCATCCTCGCCGAAGGCAAAGCCGAGGGCCGCATCCCCGACACCAACTCCTGGCCCATCGCCGAGCTCCAGAATGGCGATGTCTACGTCGCCGACGGCTTCGGCAAGATCATCGAGGGCACTCTCATCGGCTCGAACCTCGGCAACGCCGTCGCCGCGCACACGCACACCGGATTCGTTTTCGATGCCGGCATTCGCGACCAGGAAGAGAACCGCGAGATTCCCAACTTCAACGGCTTCTATCGCGGCTACGATCCCAGCGCCTGGGCTGACATGGAGCTCACGGGCATCGATGTCCCCCTCCGCATCGGCCGCGCGGTGGTGTTGCCCGGCGACCTGGTGCTGGCCAAGCCCGAAGGCGTGCTCTTCATCCCCGCCATCCTCGCCGAAGACGCCATAAGCCACGCCGAGTTCACCGCCCTCACCGACGATTTCAACTTCGATCTCAACAAGTCCGGCGCCAACGGCGCGCAGTTTGAAGGCGGCTGGACGCCAGGCCAAGTACGACGCCTTCGCCAAATGGATCACCGCCCACCCCGACAAGCTAAAGATGCCTAGGAGCGAATTCGACGATCTGCTAGCAAAGGCCAAACAGCACGCCGAGAAATAGAATTAGCTCCGGGAAATAAAGAAAAAGCCGGTTGAAGACCGGTAAGGAGCCACGAATGTTCTGTTCGCAATGTGGTAATGAGCTCTCAGATGGATTCAGGTTCTGCCCCGGGTGTGGAGAGCAGATCATTCCTTCGGAAGACCCTTCAGAGGATACTGATCTGGAGCAACCGAGAACGGCGGCGATGCGGCAAGACGCGGACTACTGGTATCACAGGGCACTCACTCTTACAGAGGACTCCGAGTCTCTGGAATGTCTTCAGTGTCTCAAACGAGCAGTGGAGGCAGACCCCTCCCACGTGCAGGCGCTCTACGCAATCGGGCATCACTATTTTCACGGTCAAGGCACTAAAGCGGACAAACCGAATGCGGCGGTCTGGCTCCGAAGATCAGCGGATCTCGGGTTTGCACCAGCGCAGGACAAATTGGGTCTGATGTACGAGCACGGACTTGGCGTCGCAAAAAATGCGACTGAGGCAGTCAAGTGTTATGCGCTCGCCGCCCCTGGCGGAGCACCGCGACGGCCAGTACCACCTCGGCGTGATGTACGGGACCGGGAACGGTGTTCCCACTGACTTCGTGAAATCAGCCGAGTGGCTCCGCAAAGCTGCAAAGCAAGGCCACGTTGATGCACAGGCGACCATTGGAAAACTGCTGTTACAAGGTCCAAGCGGGGTTCCAAAGGACTATGAGGAGGCCACCAACTGGCTTCGCAGAGCTGCCGACGCCGGAGATACGCAAGCGCAAATTACGCTCGCCGATCTCTTCATGCGAGGAAAAGGGCTGGAGAAAAACCTGGAAGAGGCTGCAAGGTATTTCAGCCTTGCAGCCGAAAAGGGAGATGTCGAAGGGCAACAAGGGCTCGAATTCGTGAACAGGCTGCTCGGAAAGTGGACAATTTCCCAAGAGAGAATGCCCGGGGAGGAAGAATGGGAATTTGAAATGCGCCGAATGATTGAATCTACGAAATTTACGTTTAATCCACCAGACGAGGACGATTAATCATCTGCACACGACCCTTCCTGAAGCCCACTGCGCGTCAGGACGAATCGCCCTTTCGGATTCGCCCGAATCGCTTTTGCGACGCCTGCCTGCCTAAATCGACTAGACACCTCTGCTGGGTCGACGATCGCAAGAAATTCGTGCGACACGCACAGGAACGATTTGTTCTCGCCGCAGACAACTTCGTACTTCATCCAATCGCGCCGTTTTCTTACGTCGTACACCAAGCCGCCAGGAACTTCGCCTTCCAGCAGCCGTTTGATAAGGTCCCTTATCGTTTGCATGGGCGAAGCTAGATCTTCCATTTCCCCGATCCTCCGGTTCCGAATTGCGAAACGAACTCCGGAAAGTACGTTCTGCTTCCTTTGAGATTACCGGAGTTGAGCGCGCTTTCGGAGGGGAAAGTCGGGAAAGCGAATGGCCGGCCCCTGGCACGCTACATGGCTAGCTGACAGTCGGCAAGTTTTGGCCGCCACCCACCTCGAAATGGGAGTATTCTGGGCAGGAAAATCATCGATCCTGTGACCGGGTATGCGAGGGGTGAAACGTGCTTCCCAGACGAGAAACATCATCCAACCCCAGATTCTGCAACTGGTGTGGCAAGCCAGTCCACCCTACCGGGCGATTCTGTAGCGCCTGCGGCAGGGCAATAGAGATCCCGGATGCGGGAATACAGAACCCTCCGCCCGCCTCTCCGGCTCATAGCCCCCATCTTGCGCCCAGCCTTCCCCGACAGTGGACGTACCTGGCTCGTCGGCAGGACGTACAGAATGTCGCGTTGACTTTTGGCTCCGTTGCGGCAATTCTCTTTGGACTAATGTTGATCTATATCAATGTGTCGCGCTACGAAGCCGACGTCGGCGCATATCTGGGCGCGGTCGCTGTCGCTGCGGGAGTGACCGGGCTCTGGATCGGAAGACGCTCCAGGCGACTGTAGCCGGGGGTGCCCTATCCTTTTCTGCTTCCTAGCGAAGGCCGAGCCGGCATAAACTCCCCACTCCGAACGGGCGTAGAAATTGCGTCCGACGTCCGCGGAATGATTTGGGCGCGCCACCAGCCCCAAGCCGTGTAGGCTCAGGGTCTAAGGAATGAAGCGAAGAGCTTCGCGATTGCAAAAGATGATGTAATGATTGCGGTTCATTACCAGCATGCCGCCAATTTTGCGAACAGCATCAGCCAGATCAGATTCAGAAGCAAATCTACGAATAGAGGCACGGCTGACAATGACGACGCCCCCATTTTTCGCCTTTGCGGAACCAAAGCGCTGCTGAAGCCAACCATTAGAGGTAATCATTCTCTACTTCCTTTCATCTCCTGCTGTAACTACCGCTATTGCTATTTGGGAACTATCTTATAGTTCCGTTCACTGCTGCTGTGACGCGTTTGCTGCTATCTGGGGCCTATTTACAGAAGCGCATCGAGGACCGTCGCGCAGAGCATAACGTACCTCTTCTCTTGTGCGGCGTCAAGGCCCGGCGTTGAGTGCCGAATCCCAACAGCGTTTTCCGGGCTTAGGACAAAATACGACAGAAAATCTGTGCGCTGACTTGGTAAGTCGCGAGTACCCCGGTCCCGCATTTGAGACCGGGGGAACCTGCGAACTCCGCACTGACTCGCCAACTCTCTGTCCCGCAACCTCAAACCACATTCCGACCCTCGATCCCAAAGTGCCGCGCGGCAGCCAGCAGGTGTGCATCGTTCGAGTAGACGGCGCGGAAACTTGCCTCAGCCGCGGTTCCCAGATGAATGGCGTCGGCTCCGCGCAGGAACACACATGCAGGCAACTTTCGATAGACGCCGCGCACTCGCGCGAGAACCTCTCCATCCTGCGCCAGCCAATGAAATGCTCCTGCTTCGATGTGCGCCTCCACCTGGCCGGCCAGGGCGGCATAGGCCGCGGGCTTGATCGCTCCTTCGCGCAGTTTGCGATGGAAGGCAGCCATCATCTCCGCCTGCCCCAGCACCGCACAGGCCACGTGATCGGTTGCGGCTAAAGCGCGAACACGGTCCGCGCCCGGATCCTGATAGTACAGGCGCACCAGGTAACTCGTATCGAAATAGATCACTTGATTTCCCGGTCGCGATCCTGGCTTACCATCTCCGTCGCATCCGTTCCGCCGCGAAGGGATTTCCGATGGCGGAGAAAGGGCCGCGTATACCGGGGATTTGCGAAGAATGGCTTCGCAGACGGGCGGGCGGCCGGTACGATCTTCGCAATCAGCTGCCCGCGGTCGGTCACCAATACCTCGCCGGAAGAGGCCTGCCGAACCCACCGGCCAGTCTCCTGATGCAGTTCGCGGATGGTAACGGTCTTCATGTGACTCATTGTGTCACATCGGGAAAAGCGAATCAACTTGAGCTTGCTGTACCCAAAGTCCCGTGCCCCATCCTTGCGTCTTCTTTCTGGCGCAAGGGTGGGTAACGAAGATGCTCAGTGCCCCGGGTCCCAGTTGTTCGGAACTGGGAGACCACGTCCCGGCTTGACTCGTTAACTTGCTGACCCGCTGACTTGCGCGCTGACTCGCTGACTTGCTGACTTGCTACTTCTTTCGCTCCTCAATCAGCGCCGCCTGCAACATCGCCTTGGCATACGCAATGTCGTACACATCGCCCGTGTACCCGCCGCCGCCGGGATACCCGCGTATCGGCCCGCGCGCGCGGTCGTAGTCGAGCGCCCGCGGATGCTCGGGATAAATCTCCCGCGTGTATCCCACCCGCACCAGCTCCCGCATCACCGCGAACATGTTTACGTCGCCCTCGTCGATGAAGCCTTCGTCGTATTGGACATAGGGCTTCATCACGTGCGGATTGCGATAGTGCATGTGGTTGATGCGGTCGCGGCTGCCGAACCAGCGGCACACCTCCACCGGATCCTCGCCCAGCTCCCGGGTCACCCCGCAGTCAAACGTAATTCCATTGGCGGGGCTGTCCACAATCTCGATGAGGTGCTTCCACCCGTCGAGCGTCGCCATGATCTGCTGAGATCCGCGGCTCGTGGGAAACGGCGGGTCGTTGGGATGAAGCGCCAGGCGCACGTTGTTCTTCTCCGCCACCGGGACCACGGCCTTGAGGAAATAAGTGATGTTCGCCCACATTTCATCGAGCGTGTGCGCGCCTTCTTCCGGCAGCGGCGCCAGATCCTTCATGCGGCCGTAGTCTGCGCCAGTCAACCCCGCGCCTCCGCGGCCTGTCTCTTCGAAGTAGCCCTCCATTGCGCGATGCGCATAAAAGTTGTATTCCATGACGGGCAGGCCCACCTTGCCCGCCGCTTCAATCGACTGCTTCACCTTATCGATCTCTTCGTCGCGCCCCGGCCGCCCGTAAATCGTCTTGGGAAACCCGCCGATCATCAGGTTGCCGAGGGTCACGCCCTTGGCCCTAAGCCTGTCCATCAGCGGCTGTAGCTCGCCCACCGTCCACGGGATAGGCGGCCCGCCTGACAGCACGTGCGTCACCCCGAGCTGCAGCACGCCGCGGATGGCCTCGTCGGTGATTCCGTGGCCCAGGTCGATGGCGCACGCGATCTTCGGCGTCGCAGCGCTCTCCTGCGGCATGCCGTCGCCCAGCCACCAAGGTCTCTTCCCGTCCTGCGCCAGCGCCGCCAGCGGACGCAGCACCCCAGCCAGCGCAGCCGCCCCAGCGCCAACCATCAGTTGTCTGCGTGAAATGGTAGATTCGATCCGGATCATAGCCTCGCATTGTTCCACTGCCTGGCCTGCCGAGTCCACACCGGTCGCAGAAACAATGACACGCCAATGAACGGCCGTCCGGTTAAGATGAGTGCGCTCGCCGGAATCACGGAAGGATGTGCCGAAATGCCCCAGGGAAACAATCTGCTGAACCGCCGCAATCTGCTCAAATCCTCCGCCGCGCTGCTTGCCGGCGGAGCCGTTGCATCGGCCGCACCCATCGAAGCCGAGATCAAGAACGTCAACGCCGCCTCCAGCCCGTCGACGCTCAAGATCACGGACATGCGCTACGCGGTCATCGTGAAGCCAGGCCCCAGCCCGTGCGTCCTGATCCGGATCGACACCAACCAGGGCATCTACGGCCTGGGCGAGGTGCGCGACATCGCCGGGCCGCAGTATGCGTTGGTGCTCAAGAGCCGCCTGCTGGGCGAGAACCCCCTGCGTATCGACTTTCTTTTCCAGAAGATCCAGCAGTTCGGCGGCAATGCGCGCCAGGCCGGCGGCGTCTGCGCCGTCGAAATGGCCCTTTGGGACATCGCCGGCAAGGTCTACAACATCCCTATTTATCAAATGCTTGGGGGCAAATGGCGCGACAAGATCCGCATCTACGCCGACACGACGGAATCCCAGGACCCCGTCGAATACGGCCGCCGCGCCAAGGAGCGCAAGGCCATGGGCCTGACCTGGATGAAGATGGACCTCGGCATCAACGTGCTGGAGGGCATGCCGGGGATGGTGATGGAGCCCGCGGGGATGAGCCAGTGGGAGCTTCGCGACCAGCCCCACCCGTTCGTGGCCACGGAGGTGACGGACAAGGGCATCGACCGGCTTTCGGAGTACGTTTCCGCGGTGCGCGACAACATCGGCTACGATATGCCGCTTTCGATGGACCACCTCGGGCACATCGGCGTAAAGTCCTGCATCCGCCTGGGTAAGGCCTATGAGAAGTTCAACCTGGAGTGGATGGAAGACGTGATTCCGTGGTACTACACCGACCTGCTGAAGGAGATTCGCGAAGCCAGCCCCACTCCCATCCTGACCGGCGAGGACATTTACCGCATCGAGGACTTCGAGACGCTCTGCCGCGAGCATGCCGTGGACAAGATTCATCCCGACCTGGCGACCAGCGGCGGCATCCTGCAAACCCATCGCATCGGCAACATGGCTTTCACTTACGGGGTGCCGATGGCGATGCACATGGCGGGAACGCCTGTGGCGAACTCGGCCAGCGTGCACTGTGCCGCCGCCACGCGCAACTTCCTCGCGCTGGAGAATCACTCGCTCGATGTGCCATGGTGGCAGGACCTCATCGAAGGCCCCTCGAAGCCCATCATCGACAAGGGCTACATCACCGTGCCCGAAGCACCGGGCCTGGGCGTGACGCTGAATGACGACGTGTGCAAGCAGCACCTGAAGCCCGGCACCGAATACTTCGCGCCGACGCCGGAGTGGAATGAGGTGCAGTCGTGGGACGACGCGATCTTTAGTTGAGGGGCCGCGCGACGATTCAGCCGATGCGTGACTCGCGGCTTCAACTCTCGGTTACACCGCTGCGATCACCGGCAGACTGGCCGCATCCCACGCGGCAAGCCCTCCTGCCATCTCAATGAGATTTGTAAACCCATGCTGGTGGAGAATGCTGCTGGCGATCGAGGAACGGTAGCCGCCCGCACAGTGCACGGCGATGCGCCGGCCGCGAGGAACTTCCGCGATGCGCTCCTGAAGATGGTTCAGGGGAATGTTCACGCTGTTGGCGATGTGCCTGGTTTCCCATTCGCGGGGATTGCGAATGTCAAGCAGCAGCGGCGGCTCCGGACTGGCGAGCTCTTCAGCCACCATGCCGGCGGTGACGCGCTCCGTGGGCCACACCAGGTCGGGACGTTCGGCCAGCGCCGCCATGCCGCCATCGAGATAACCCAACACGTGATCGAAGCCGATGCGGCCGAGGCGCAATGCGGCTTCCTGTTCGCGTCCCGGCTCGGCAACAATGACAATGGGCCGGGCGCGATCGAGGACTGTGCCGGCCCAGGTGGCGAATTGGCCGGCAAGGCCGATGTTGATGCTGCCGGCGAGATGCCCTTTGGCGAACTCGGCTGCGTCGCGCACATCCAGCACCTGCGCACCGGCGTCTCCGCAGCGGATGACTTCATGGAGCGCGACCGGCTGCAGAACTTTTTCCAGATTGGTGTCCAGCGTAACCCGCTCGCGCGTGTTGAGGATGGCGTCGTAGGTGAAGTACTGCGGAGCATCGGGCTGGTCGGCGGTGACCAGGCGAATGAAGTCCTCCTTCGACATGGGCTGGAGCGCGTAGTTCATGCGGCGCTGATCGCCGAGCGAAGAAACCGTGTCAGAGGATAGCTGCTTGCCGCACAGAGAACCGGCGCCGTGGGCCGGGTAAACGAGCGTGGCATCGGGCAGCGGCAACAGCTTGTTGTGCAGCGAGTGGTAGAGATGAGCGCCGAGATCGTTGGCAGTCCAGCCGAGAGATGCGCGAAGGTCCGGCCTGCCCACATCGCCAATAAACAGCGTGTCGCCTGTAAGAACAGCGTGCGGCTCCGCTTCGTTCTTAGCCTTGTCAAATACCAGGATGGAGATGGATTCGATGGTGTGGCCGGGAGTGTCGAGGACCTGCAGGCGCATTCCGGGAAACTCGAGGCAGTCTCCATCGGCCATGGGCTGGAAGGCGTATTCAGCTTCGGCGCGGGAGCCAAGATGGATGGCAGCGCCGCAGCGGTCGCGGAGTTCCAGATGGCCGGCAATAAAGTCGGCGTGGAAGTGGGTGAGGAAGACGTGGCGGATTTGGAGCCCGAATTTTCCCGCGTCGGCGACGTATTGCTGGATGTCGCGCTGGGGGTCGACGATGACCGCGGTGGCGCTGGATTCGTCTCCCAGCAGGTAGGAGGCGTGGGCGAGGCAGCCGAGATAGTACTGTTTGAGGATCATGGAAATCTCTTTCGCGGGAAGTGGCTTGATCGTCGATTCTACGCCCGCTCATCGCGATGAAACTGCGATGAACGGGGCACAGGCGTAAAAGCAGATTCCCTGCGGGAAATGACAGAAAGAAAAGCAAGGGCAAATGCAAAAACAACTGCGCAAGCGCCGCTGCTTCACTGCTTGATTACGGTGCCGTCGGGGAGGCGAAGCTCGCCCCAGCCGCCGTTGAGCGGGCTGGGTTGGAATGGGAACTTGGCCGCTTCTTTCTCGTCGATCTCGATGCCCCAGCCGGGCTTCTCACTTACCCAGAGATAGCCGTCGCGCCACTCGGGGCAGCCCTGGAAGATGGCCTGGGTTTGCTGGTTGAACGGCGAATACTCCTGGATGCCGAAGTTATAACTTACTAAGTCAAGAGTTACATTGGCCATGTGGCCTACGGGCGAAACATCGCCGGGGCCGTGCCATGCGGTGCGGACGCCGAAGGGCTCGGCGAGGATGGCGATTTTGCGCGCGGGCGAGAAGCCGCCGGCCTGCGAGACGTGCACGCGGATGAAGTCGATTAACTGGCCGGTGATGAGCGGCGTCCACTCGTGGGGGCTGTTGAAGAGTTCGCCCATGGCGATTGGGGTGGCGCAGTTTTCCCGGATCTGGCGGAAGTAGCCCAGGTCCTCGGGCGAGAGCGGGTCTTCGAGGAAGAACATGCGCAGCGGCTCGGCCTGCTTGCAGAATTCGACGGCGAGGTTGGGGGTGAGGCGCTCGTGCATGTCGTGAAGGAGGTTGACCTGGTCGCCGAGCTCGCGGCGGCTGATTTCAAGCAGTTTTAGCGCGCGCCGGAATTGGGCTTCGCGGTCGAAGAGCGGTTTGTCATGGAGAGATGGCGGGCGCGCTGCGCCGTTGCGTCCCGCGCCGTATCCAGCCATGCCGGGCAGGCCCACTTGCACGCGTACGTTGCGGAAGCCCTGCGCCATTAGCTTGCGCGCGTTGTCCACGGTCTCTTCGAACTCTGCGCCGCTGGCGTGACCGTAGGTGTCGGCGGCTTCGCGGCATTTGCCGCCGCAGAGCTGGTAGACGGGCATGGAGGCCTGACGGCCTTTGATGTCCCAGAGCGCCTGATCTACACCACTAATTGCATTGTTGAGCACGGGGCCGTTTTTCCAATAGGAGCTGTCGTAGCACGACTGCCAGATGTCCTCGATGCGGTCAGTGGTTTTGCCGAGGAGGAAGGGCTTGAGGTAGAGCTCGACGGCGGGCTTGACGAGGTCGGCGCGCTGGGTGAAAGTGGCGCAGCCGTAGCCGTAGAGGCCGGGCTGGTCCGTGGTGATTTTGACCACGGTGAGGCGCACGCCCTGGGGCTGGCATTCGATGACGGAGATGTCGCGGATTTTGGGTGCGGGGAGGGCGCGGGTGGCGCTGGCGGTTTGGGCTTCGGCGGCGGCGAGGCGGGGATGGATTGCCGCGAGAGTGGCGGCGCCGGCGAAGTTTTTCAGCAGATGGCGGCGATTGATCATGGGAGCGATTTTAGCGCGGAGCGCGGACGCGGACGGGGACCCTTCGGCTTCGCTCAGGGCAGGCTGCGCTACAGCCGGCCGGGAGGCCGGCGCGACACGCCCGTTCATCGTTCGCCGCGGCGAACAATGAACGGGGCACAGATCCGTCCGCTTATGCTGGAGTTTTCATCGTGGAGAGCGCGGGAAATTTGTATTGGGCTTTGGCGATGGGCAGGCCGACAACCTCAATGCGCTTGAGGTCGCGGGTGCCTACGCCTTTGCTCTCGGCTAGCGCGAGGGTGGAGTCGCAGGTTTCGAAAGGCGGCGTGCCGCGGCCGGCCATGGGATCGAAGCCCATGACGGCGGTGGCGACGGCGTCGGTCGAGACGCAGTTCATGCCGGCGATCAAAAGGCCGGGATGGATGGCCTGGTTGACCCAGGATTTGTCGCTGGCACGGTAGGGCAGCTCGCCGCCGGTCATGGTGTAGATGCCGTCGATTACGGCGAGGTGAATGGGGCGCGAGGCGACGAGGTCGGCGACGATGCGGGGGACGCGGAAGCCGGGATCGGTGGATTGCGCCACCGGCTGCGGCGCGGATTTGGGCGGCGTGCGCGAGCCCGAGTGCATGGGCGCGCGGTAGCTGACGGGGACAATGTCCGGCTCGTCGGGGCCGGGGTGGTCACTATAGATGGTGCAGGGGGTGATGCCGAAGCAGTTCTTCATGGAGAGCGTGACGCCGGCGGTGCGGTGCTCCTTGAGCTTGGCGAGGGAGATGAAGACGTCGGTATCGCGTAAGGACTGATTGAGGTCGTAGCCGGCGTACATGAGGCCGCCGCCGGGGACCATGAAGCGTGCGTAAGTTTTGTAACTGCCGAGGAAGTTGGTGTTTTCAAACTCGACATCCCTGGCGGCGGCGGCGAAGTCCTGGGGACGCCAGCCGGCGTCCACCATGAAATCCGGGAGCGGCTTGCCGCCGTTGGGCGCGCTTTCCAGCAGGCGCACGCGGCGCGCGCCGGCATTGCCCAGGAGGGTGATGAGCGAGCCGATGACCTGCGGATGCACCCAGTGCGTCATCATTGTGGGCGCGTCGCCCAGTTTGAAGTTGCCGGTACCGGTCATGTTCAGCTTGATGGCAACGGTCTTGCCGTTCACCATCTTGCCGATGCCGCCGAGCTGGTCGAACATGGCGGCGAGCACGTCGGTGACCTGGCGGTTGTACTCCATGCAGCGGCCGATGGCCACGCGGCTGGCGGGCGCCTTGAGCGCGGAGGCCAGCGCAGAAGGCACAAGGGTTGCGCCGGCTGCCGCAAGGGCTGCCGTGCCAAGAAATTCTCTCCGGGAGTAGCTCGTGTTCATGGGGACCGCCTCTCCTTGCGGGGTTGTTTTTCCAGTATGCGCCCAGCCCCCCGGGTTTTGGGAGTGGGTTTCGCAGAAAAACGCGCGTCGCGCCGGATCGAAGCCCGCGTTCCGCCCCTACGTGGGCGGTCTGCCAGGGGGTGGTATCCTTTAAGGCCAGGTGAACGAGAAGTTAAAATGAGGTGAACGGGAAGTTTTCCCTGTGACCTGCGAGGGTGCGAGTGTGGCGCGGCGTGAAATATCCGCGAGTGCAACCGCCGCCGGGAATCCCCAGTTCCAACATTCCATGAGAATCGAAATTGATAAGGCGGTAAGGCCGGCGCGCCGGCTGCGGACGCTCTTGAAGCAGGCGCCTTCCGAGCTGACGCCGGAATATGTGCACACGGTGCGCACGCAGGCGCGCAGGCTGGAGGCGATCGTCCACGCGATCTCGTTCACGCATGAGCGGCGCGCCCGCCGATTGCTGAAACGTGTAAAGCCTTTGCGAAAGGCTGCCGGCGGGGTGCGCGATATGGACGTGATGATCGCCAAGGTGCTTTCCGTGGCCGACGGGATGGGCGGGGACCGGCGCGATGCCCTGTTGCGGTTGACCGGACAGATGTCGGCGGTGCGGGAGAGGAACGCGGAGCGGTTGCGCCGCCTGATCGAGCGCCGCGGCAAGACTCTCTGCAGCAAGCTGAAGTCCTACGCGAGCCGCATGGGCAAGGCCGAGCCCGATGAGCTGGGAGTCAGCATGGCGGCGCCGCAGATGCTGACCGCGCAGCTCCAGCACTGGCCCAGGCTCAGGGCCGGCAATCTGCACGAATTCCGGATCCAGGCCAAGGAACTCCGCTACATGCTGCAACTGATGCCCGAGATGGACGAGCATACGCTCAACGCCTTTGCGCGAGTGAAGGACGTGGCCGGAGAATGGCACGACTGGCTGCAAGTGCACGAATATGCGGGGAAGGTGCTTGATGCGAAAGAGGATCACGAGATCCTGCGCCGGCTGGGTGAGATCGAACACGAAAAGCTGCGTGCGGCGCTGGTCACGGCAAATGCCATTCGCCACAATGGACTGGCGGCGCTCTGAGGGTTGCGAGATGCCGCAGGTTCTAAAGCCCTCATTCATTTTTGCGGCGTTTTTGGCACGAGTAAACTCGTGCCCTTACACGTCTTCTCATTTCCGTGAGAGTTTTTCAGCGGACTGTAAAGAGCGCATTGATTCTGCGCCCTTGCGGCACGAGTAAACCAGTGCCCTAACACGGATCCCCGCGCGCCGCGGCCGGATCAGAGCCAAACCCAGAGAAGTGCGGCGCCCTTGACCCGTTTTTTTGCGAGGGGGCCGGCTACGCCGCGGGCGGAAAGTCGAACGGGCCGTTGCGAGAGACGGGCGACGGCTGGGAAGCGCGCATGGCGGCGGCCATGGGGTGGCTTTCGCCAAACCGGATCACCTTGGCCCGGCGCTCAAGCGAGATCGGCCAGGTGTTTGCCCGGCGACGAAAACGCTGCGCGTCGCGAGCCATCCCGATGTCGAACACGACGGGGCACTGAGCGGCGGGGCGTTGCACTACCTTCAGGCCAGTGAGCCTGCTGGCATTCCGCAGGGAAAACTGCGCCGTCCGCGCCCTTATGGCGCGACAACGAAACTCGGCAATGTTCACAGGGCGTCCAGTCATAGCATGAGTCCTGTTCCCAGCGGGAAAGTGCGCCTTGGGAGGCATGGAATCTCGAGTATCAGGAACCAGGGTCGTCCGGTTCGTGTCTCTGAGGGGTAGGATGCGCCTCCATTCAGCGAGTTGCACGAGGCTCTGGATCGCAATGCCAGGAAGAGATGAATTGGAGCGAGTGGAAGCGGGGGCCGGTCTTTTCGCGCGGGGAAGCCAGCGGCGAGCAACCGATCGCCGTCGTCAGTCATCCAATTGCAGTTTCATGCCGCGACCATCGTCGCCGGCAGCTCCAGAATGGCTACGGAGTCGGGCTGCAGCCGGATTTGCCTGCCCGCTTCCTCGATCTCAGCGCCAGAAGCGAGAAGGACGAATGAGCCGGAAGGAACATCAAACACGTGCGGCTCTTCTCCCAGGTTGCACAGCACCGTGATGGCGCCGCGCGTCATCCCAAGGCACTTCTTCTCGGCGTCGCATGTGACCCGCACGCTGCCGGGAGGCGCGGAGTTGAGGGAGGGGCTGGATCGCCGCAGCCGGATCAGATCCTTGTACCAGCGGAGCATGGAAGCGTGATCGCCCTGGGCTGATTCGTCCCAGATCAGCCGGGAACGGAGGAATGTCTCCGGCTTCTCCGGATCGGGAATCGACTTTGTATCCCAGCCAAAAGCCGCAAACTCCTTCTTCCGTCCTTCGGAAACCAGCTTTGCGATTTCCTCGTCGTCGTGGTCAGCGAAATACAGGAACGGCGTGGAAGCCGCCCACTCCTCTCCCTGAAAGATCATGGGGATGAATGGGCTAGTCAAGACCAGCGCCGCGGCGATCTTCGCCCTTGCGATGCCTGCGCACACGTGCACGCGATCCCCGAGGGCGCGGTTGCCAACCTGGTCGTGATTCTGGATGTAGCCGAGAAAGCGGGATTGCGGCAGGTGCGAAGCCGGGCGGCCGTGTACGCGCTGGCGATACCGCGAGTAGATTCCGTCGTAGACAAACGTGCTTTGCAATGCTTTTTTGAGCTGGCCGATGCCGCCGAAGTCTGTGCAGTAGCCGGTTTGCGGCAGCCGCGCCAGCACCGCGAAGAGCGCGTGATGGAATTCGTCGCTCCACTGCGCGTCGAGGCCGAACCCACCCGCAGCCTGGTCGGTGACCAGGCGCGGATCATTCAGATCGCTTTCCGCAATCAGCACGAGATGGCGGCCCAGAGCCGCTTCGAGGGCGCGGGTCTCCGTGGCCAGTTGCTCCAGGAAGTGAATGGCGGAGCGATCCACGAACGCGTGCACGGCGTCCAGGCGCAGCCCGTCGATGTGAAAATCGCGCATCCACATGAGCGCGTTGTCACAGAAAAAGCGCCGCACCTGGTTCGACCACGCGGCTTCAAGATTCACGGCGCCGCCCCACGGCGTCTTGTGCGCATCGTCCAAATACGGCGCAAAAATACCGGTGTAATTCCCTACCGGCCCGAAGTGGTTGTAGACGACATCGAGGAGCACCGCGAGGCCGAAGCCATGCGCGGCATCCACAAATCGCTTGAGCGCGTCGGGCCCGCCGTAAGGCTCGTGCACAGCGTAAAGCGCCACGCCATCGTATCCCCAGCCGTGATGGCCGGCGAACGCAGCCACCGGCATGAGTTCAACGTGGGTGATGCCCAGCTCGCGCAGATACTCGTGCTTGCCGATGGCTGCATCCAGCGTTCCTTCAGGCGTGAAGGTGCCCACATGCAGCTCGTAAATGATGGCGTTTGCGAGCGGCGGCGGCCGGAATTCAGCATGCTTCCATGGAAAAGCAGCGTGGTCGTAGACGCGCGATAGCCCGTGCACGCCGTTCGGCTGCCATTGCGATCGCGGATCGGGATAGGCTTTTTCAGTGTGGTCCACGACGAAGCCGTAGTCCGCTCCGGGGGCGGCGAACTCAGCCTCAGCGCGCCACCATGCCTCGGCGTCGGGCCCCTCCATGGGGAAGCGCCGGCCCTGCACCTGCAATTCAATTGTTTTCGCGCGCGGCGCCCAGACCGCAATTTCCATCGTTTCTTACTCCGTCCTGCGGCGGCGGGAGATCAGCCAGCGGCTGCTTCGGCCGGGCGTTCCGCGGGTTCGGCGCGCCGCGCGCCCTGCAGCCGGATGGAGACGTGAACCAGGCTGAGCGCAGCCGGCGTAACGCCGGGAATGCGGCTGGCCTGGCCGATGGTCCGCGGCCGAATGCGCTCCAGCGTTTCCTTCATCTCGCGCGAGAGGCCGCTGATGACGCCATACTCGAGCCAATCAGGGATGGCGACGGATTCGGCTGCTTTGAGCTTTTCAATGGACTTCTTCTGCTGGTCGAGATAGCCGGCAAACTTGATTTCGGTTTCCACCGCGCGCGCTTCGTTGCGGAGGGTTGCGCGAGCGATCGATGAGACTGAGCCGGTGAGCGTAAGCCCTGGCGGCGTGGACGCCGCCAGTACAGCCGGTCTGGAGACCGGCGCTACATAATCTACCCAAGCGGCGAGCAGCGGTTCGGCGGCGATGTGGTCGCGCAGGACGCGCAGGATGGGCTCGATAGTGACTTCAGGCCGCTTGAGCAGTTGCGCCCAGGTGAGGCCGTTTGTTGCCGACAGCTCCTGCAAGCCGGCTTCGAGCAACTGCTCCGGATTTGCCTTGCTTGTGATGAGCAGTTTCTCCAGCGCCGCCATGCGCGCCTGCTTCTGTTCGAATTGCGTCCATGCCGCGTTGTCGATCAGCCCCAGCCTTCGCCCGTGCGGCGTGAGGCGCCGGTCGGCGTTGTCGATGCGCAGATGCAGCCGGAATTCCGCGCGCGACGTGAACATCCGGTAAGGTTCGTTGGTGCCTTTGGAGATCAGGTCGTCAATCAGGATGCCGGTGTAGCCTTCGCTGCGATCGAGCGTGAACGGCGGCTCGCCCTTCACCCAAAGAGCCGCGTTGATCCCGGCCATGATGCCCTGGCACGCGGCCTCCTCGTAGCCGCTGGTCCCGTTGATCTGGCCGGCAAGGTAAAGGCCCTGCATGCATTTGACGCGCAGCGAGCGGTCGAGCTCGGTCGCGTCCACGCTGTCGTACTCGATGGCATAACCAGGGCGCAGCAGTTCGGCTTGGTCGAGACCGGGAATGGAGTGCACCATCTGCCACTGCACTTCCATGGGCAGCGACGTGGACATGCCGTTGATGTAGACCTCGTGCGTGTTCAGGCCTTCGGGCTCGAGGAAGAACTGGTGCTGGGTCTTGTCGGGGAACTTGACGATCTTGTCTTCAATGGATGGGCAATAGCGCGGGCCGATGCCTTCGATGCGCCCCGAATACATTGCCGATCGGTGCACGTTTTCGCGGATGAGGCGCAGCGTCTCCGGCGTGGTGAAGGCGATGTGGCAGGAGACTTGCGGCTGCGCGATTTTTTTTGTGCGGAAGCTGAACGGAGTCGGATCCGCGTCGCCGGGCTGCTCTTCGAACATCTCCCATTTGATGGTTCGGCCATCGAGGCGCGGCGGCGTGCCGGTCTTCAGGCGGCAGGTGCGCAGGCCAAGGCGGCGCAGCGCTTCGCCCAGCATCACGGACGCCGGTTCGCCGCTGCGGCCGGCCGGATAGCGCTCCTCGCCGCAATGGATCAGGCCATTGAGGAAGGTGCCGGTGGTGATGATGGTGGCGCCGGCCATGAGGCGGCGGCCGTCGCGCAGTTTCAGGCCAAGGACGCGGCACGTTTGTCCACTGTTCATCGTCCACTGCTCCTGGTCGAGAATGAGATCGACCACCTCCGCTTGCCGGATATGCACTCCCGGCTGGTTCTCAAGCACCTCGCGCATCTTGACGCGATAGAGCGCCTTGTCGCACTGCGCGCGCGGACTCCACACCGCCGGACCGCGCGATGTGTTCAGCAGCCGGAACTGGATGCCGACGGCGTCGGCCACTTCGCCCATCACGCCGCCCAGCGCATCCACTTCGCGCACCAGGTGGCCCTTGGCCACGCCGCCGATGGCCGGATTGCAGCTCATCTGGGCGATCAGGTCCAGGTTCATAGTGATGAGGGCGGTTTTGAGGCCCATGCGCGCAGCGGCCATGGCGGCCTCGCAGCCGGCGTGACCCGCGCCGACGACGGCAATGTCGTATTGTTCCGAGAAAGCCATCCATCTTTATTGTACGGATGGTCCGCTGTCAGTGATGACCTGCGTTTTGCCGATGGGCTAAACGGGTTCGCATGAAACGGAGCGGCTCTGGCCTTCTGGCGCGCAGCCGGTTACCATGCGGTTAACATCTCCGCTCCCCAGGAGGTCATCTCAATGGGTTCCACGGGCTGCAATCGCGAATTGCAAACTTCTTCCGGTTCCGATCCGGCGCCCGCGGGCGGGCCGGCCCGACAATCCCCGGAAGAGCTCGAAGAGGAGCATCGCAAGATCCGCCGGCTGCAGATGGTGGTGAACATGGTCACCGAGGTCATCGCGCAGGACACGTCGTTGACCGTGGAGGAAGCGTCAGAGATGGTGGCCGACACGCGGCGGCTGGCGCTGGGGATGTTTCCGGACAAGGAGCTCGCGTTCAACCTTATTTATTGGCCGCGGCTCAAGCGGATCATGAGGGAGCGGTTCCGGATGCAGTAGCCGGCGGGGGAGCCGCTTGCTCACCGTGTTCCGCTACCTGGTCACGCCGCGGAAGGAGAAACCGACAGCGTCTCCGGCGACTTCAGCCTGCGGAAGAGCAGCCAGAAGCAGAGCAACAGGTCGAAGGTCATCGGCGGCAACTCGTACCAGTTCGGCGAATGCATTACCCCAAATCTCGGATACAAGAGATAGGCAAAGGCGCAGAACCCCTCATAAACAGCGCTCAAAACACCCCACAACGCCAAAACCCGCGGAACGTATTGCGATTGAAACAGCACCCAGGCAAACAGCGCCGATCCCAGCCCGTTGAACGCCAGGCCAATGTAATAGGCATCCCGGCCCGCATCCAATTGCGCTCCGGCCAGCGCCGCCTGCCCATCGAGCCCAAACCCCTGCAGCGCGCCCGCTCCCGCCAAAAACCGCAGCGCGCCCAGCATGTACAGAATAAAAATGAACCAGAAGACCGCGTAGATGACTCTGCTGAAGGCCGCACACAGCGCCATTCCGCGGTTGACCGGCCGCAGCAGCACATAGAGAGCGGTCAGCAGCACAATCATTCCTACCCCGTGCACAAAGGCACCGGCCAGATAGATGCGGATGGCCTCTTCGTGGTGCACAAAGTGACGCGCAGTCACCTCGCCATTCTCCCAAACCATATAAGGCGCATAAAAGCGGGAAAACACCACCATGAGGATGGCCAAGCCGAGAAGATAAGTCACCGCGAAGATCTTCGCGGCCGATCGTTGCGTTCGTTCTATCATCGTTTCCTTTCATGCTTGGCCCGGGCCAGCGTCTTACGGGCGGTAGATTCGCACCTCGGCGATTCTGCGATGGTCGAGAGGCCGCCTAACCTAGATCCTGGCGCTTAGCGCGCTTAATAGACGCTAACGCCCGATCTACCTTCAGAATCGCTGTATTTCTGCTCCCGATCTCGCCATCGGTGCTCATCAAGACCCCAGACCAGCAGATACAGGATCAGCGTCCCTTCGCCGATCAATCCCACAATCATCGTAAAAGGTGAAATGGTGCGGCTCAGGCTGGGCGAAATCGTCGTCAGCCAGCTGACACCCGCACATGCCATCAGCGCGCCAACAGCGTTTGGCATGAAGCGCGAACGCACGATCAGAAAGGCGATCAACAGGCAATAAATACCGAAGAAAACGAAATTGCTGATATGAGCCGGCAAGTAGCCCAAAATGGGCAACCATAAACCCAACATGCTGACCAACGCTGCCACCGCTGAAATCCATGGATTCACATGCCGGAATAAGTGCCATAGCAGTAGGGTGACACCCGTGTAAAGAATGGTGGAAACAAAGTTGACCGCATTCCCCGCGGCTTGCATATTGCGGCTGAGCAGCCCCATCGCAGCAAGGCCTGTCAGCATGTTTAAGAGGTAAAGCACTCCTGCCATGCGAGCTTCCTTCTTGGGCGAAATCATCGTTTCCTTTCGTGCTTGGCGAAAGCCAGCGTCAAAACCACGGTGATGGTGAAACCGTTGCGGCCGCAGATCAGATGTGGAAGCGCGCTCTCCATCTCATCGCGCCAGAAGATGCGCGCCCACGTTTCACAACCAACTCAGCATCCTTATTCCTCCCGCAGCAGGGTCATAGGATCGACGCGCAAGGCGCGCTGCGCCGGAATCCAAGTCGCGATCAGCCCCAGTAGCGCCATAGCTGCCACCACGCCAGCCAGCACGAGGGGATCGCGCGGCGTGGCCTGATAGACGATGTAAGAGAGGACGCGGCTGGCGAGCAGGCCGAGCGCCAGTCCGGCCGCTGAACCCGCGGCCAGCAGACGCAGCGCGCGTCCCAGGGCGGTGCCCAGCACCTCACGCCAGCGCGCGCCCAGCGCGACCCGAATGCCCAGCTCCTTGAGCCGCCTGGATACCGAATACGCTGCCATGCCGAAGATCCCGGCGATGGAAAGGATGGCGCCGATGAGGCCGAGTGCGCCCAAGGCCATGGTGGCCACCTTGGCGGGGAACTGCACAACTTCAAGCAACTGGTTCCAGCTTTGAATGTCCACGGGAAGCCCGGGGTCGAGTTGACGGAGGTTGTAGCGCATGAGGGCCGCAAGCTGTTGCGGATCGCGATTGGACCGCACCATCAAGTAAGCTAGCGGATCGTTATAAAGCATTGACGGCATCAGAATCGCCGGTTCTTTATCTTCGGTGAGCGCGAGGTATTTGCCGTCCTCCACCACGCCCACAATCTCCGCGAGGGTTCCGTCGCCGATGCGGAAATGGCGGCCCATGGCGCCGTTCACGCTGCCGAACATGCGCACGGCGAATTGCCGGTTGACCAGCGCCGGCACCCGATCGCTTTTATCGTCGTTCCAGGAGAAGTCGCGGCCGGCCAGCAGCCTTGTCCCCGCGGCGCGAAGGTATCCGGGCGAGACATTGAACCGATAAGGCGTGATGGCTACATTCGCCAGCTTCCGGTCGCGGGTCTCCTCCGTAAACACCTTCTCGCGAAATGCAGCCGTGTACACGAGCGGCGGATAGTTGTTTACCAGGCCCACCGCATCCACTCCCGGGATGGCCGCTATGGCATCGATCATTCGCCGGTTGAATTGCGGAATCCGCGCGCCTGTATAACTCGCATCGGCCAGGTTGATCCCGGCAGTCATCACGTTGCGGGGATCAAAACCGAAGCTTGCATTCACGCTCCGCACCAAGCCGCGAACCGCTACCAGCGATGAGGTGACCAGCACGGCGCACAGGGCGATCTGCACCGTCAGCAGCGCATCGCGCACCGTGAACTTGCGGCCTGCGCGGCTGGTGCTTCCCGCTTTCACCACTTCATACGGATTTGCGCGCATGACCTGCCGCACGGGCACAATGCCGAAGAGGCATCCGCTGACTACGGCGAGAACAAGGGCCACGGCGTAGATGCGCGCGTCCATGGTGACGGGAATGTGGAGGGGCGCGCCCGGAAACGGATGCCACGTGCTGAGGCGGCGCAACAGAGGCATTCCCGCCAGCACGCCCAGCAATCCTCCTGCCAGCGAAAGCAGCAGCGCCTCGGTCATGAGCTGACGCAGAATCCGACGCCGGGTGGAACCGAGCGCCAGGCGCAGCGCCACTTCTTTGGCGCGGTCAGCCGCGTGCGCGGCGAACAGGCCGCCAAGGTTGGCGCAGGCGGCCAGGAGAATCATCATCGCCAGGCCCATGAGCGCCGCAACGAATCCGCGGACCGAGGGCCCGAAGCTGGTGAGGCCGGTTCGTCCCAGAACCACGTGCTTGCCGTCAATTTCTTTGGGGTACGCCCTGGCCAGCGCGGCCGCCACGCGGTTGGCGTCGGCTTCTGCCTGCTCCGGCGTGACGCCCGGCTTGAGGTGGCCGAAGGTTTCAAACAGCTCCTGGGAATTGGCCCGGTCGGTCAGCGAGTTGCCGCCGATGGTCTCCTGCTCCACGATGGGGATGAAGAAATCGGGGGAGACGAACATGAGAGTTCCGGCAAACTCCGGGGCGGTTACGCCGATGACCGTGAACGGGTGCTTGTTGACGCGGACCACGCGACCGATGACACCAGGGTCGTCATGGAAGCGGGTGTGCCAATAGCCGTAACTCAGCACGATGCAGGGCGCGCTGCCCGTCCCGTGCAGGTCTGAGGGGGCGTATAGCCGACCGAGGTAGGGGTACGCAGCGAGTACAGTGAAGTAATTTCCCGTGGTGGCGAATCCGCTGGCTGCCTGGGGATCGTTGCCGGTGTCGATGGCGGTGCCGAGGGCGAAGTTGAACGCCGCCAGGTCAACAAAGCTGTGCATGCGGTCGCGCAGATCCAGGTAATTGGGATAAGACTGGAACTGCTGATCGGTTCCGTACTCGGTTCCGTACAAGGTATTCGCGTTGGGCACATTGAGCGTGTGCAGCAACAGCGCATCCATGACGCCGAAGACCACCGCGTTGGCGGCGATTGCGAGCGCCAGCGTGGCGATAGCAGCTACGGCGAACCCGCGCGATTTGGCGAGAACGCGAACCGCAAATCGCAGGTCGCTCCACAGCGTGTCCAAAAAGCCTCCGCCCATCGCCGCGTAGCTTTCTTCGCGGATCCGCTCGCGCGCGCCGAACTCGATGCGCGCCCGGCGTTCCGCTTCCGCGCGGTTCATTCCGCGCAGCTCCAGGTCGTCCGCACGCGACGCGATGTGCGCGCGCAGCTCCTCGTCCATCTCCTCCGCCATCTCTTCGCGGCGGAAGATTCTACTCAGACTCGTCCGAAGCCCCCTCAGCAGATTCATCGCCGCCCTCCCGCTGCCTGCTCCATCCAGCGCCGCTCATTCACGCCCATCGCCAGCAGCCACAGCATGGGCAGGGCCTCGCCCAGCAGCCCCACCGCCGTATTCCACGGCGCGATGGCTGCGGCCAGCGAGTTGTTCAAATAAAGGAGCCACACCATTCCGGCCATCGCCATGGCCGCGCCCAGCACCCGCGGAAAAAACTTCGCCCGCAGCATCAGCCATCCCAGCAGCACGCAGTAGACCCCGTGCAGCACCATGGCCGCGTTGACGCCGCCCGGCTGCCAGCGCGCCGCCTCCAGGCCCAATCCCGCCAGGCCAAAGACCACCAAGCCCGCGCACACCGGCCGGTTCACCGGCGCGAAAACCCCGTAGAGCAGCACCACCACCGCCGCATAACATCCCACCGGAATCGCCACGTCCGCCGGTCCCATGCGGCCCGGCATCACGAACTCGCCCAGCACCGCGACAACCACCGCCAGCACATACAGGCCTCCGGCCAGTCGCGCGCGTGTCCTTACCGATCCGGCACGATTGCTCTGCGCAATCACATCAGCAGCCATCTGCACCCTCCGCGCAATAAGTCGATGGGCCCGATCCCTGCGGCGCCAGGCACATCGTCTCAGCCCGTTTGCCTCGCCTGCTTCCCCAGCGCCGCCGCCATGGCCGCTGCGAGCCGGTTCCAGCTCGCCGTTTCCTGGCTCAGCCGCTTGCGTCCCGCCGCGGTAAGCTCGTAATACTTTGCCTTGCGGTTGTTTTCCGATTTTCCCCAACTCGCCTTCAGCAAGCCCTGCCGCACCAGCCGGAAAAGCCCGGGATAGAGCGCGCCCTGCTCGATAAGCAGCGCCTGCCCGGAGATCTGCTCGATGCGCAGAAGGATCCCGTAGCCGTGCAGCGGTCCCAGGGAAACGGCGCGCAGGATCAGCAGATCCAGCGTCCCCGGAAGCAAATAAGCCTGGTCGCCCATGGTCACTCCTAGTGTACTTAGGGGAACGACCCCTAAAGTGATTAGGAGAATAGCTCCGCTTTCCTAAGCTGTCAAGGGGAAACTTTCTGCGACGTTGGGGACAGGTGCCGGCTGGATTCCGCAAAGCCGGCGCGGGCGCGCGGCGGGGCTTTCAGCACTTTCAATCACGCCACCGCAATGCGAATGGCATGGATCAAGGATGCCCGCAACGCCGCCTCCTGTTGCGCGGGAACATCTCCCTCGGCGAGATCGGCCGATCCTCCACCGCGAAGCCCCAGGCGGGCCAATTCCTCGCGCAGCATCTGGCCGCAGTTGAAGTTGAGGTCAGGACTGCGGGCAACGAAGACGCGCACAGGGTCAGCGTCTTCGGCGCAGAAGACCACGGCCGTTGACGATGCCGCTGCCGCCGTTCGGGAGGCCAGCAGCCTGACGAAATCGCGATCCTTGTCCTTCCACGCGAGCACGATCAGCCGCAGGCCGTTTTCGACCGGCACATCCGTCGCCAGCTTTGCCGCCTGAAAAGCCGCGAGTTCCTCGCGCAGCCGTTGCCGCTCCTTTGCGCTTGTCTTCGCCTCCGCCAACAGGCGGGTGATCGCGGCCGACAGCTCCGCGGCTCCGGTGGAGAGCAGAGCCGACGCCTGGTTCAGAATTGCAGCATCTGTGCGAGCCGCGCGAACCGCCCTCAATCCGCAAACGAACTCGACGCGCACGCCGCGGCTGACTTTCTCCACACTGCGAAGGAGGAGCGCGCCGATTTGCCCGGTGGAGCGCACGTGCGTTCCTCCGCACGCGTTGCGGTCGCAATCGGCGATCTCGATGAGGCGAATTGCGCCCGGACGGTCGGGCAGCTTGCGAAGCTCGCCGGCCGCGAGCATGGTTTCGGCATCTTCGCGCGACGCGTAACGCATGGTTACGGGCCGGTCTTCGGCGACGATCTCGTTGGCAATCCGCTCCACTCGTTCGAGGCTATGGTGTGCCAGCGGGCCGCCGGCCAAATCGATGGTGGATGTGCCCTCACCGAGATGGAACGAGACCGTTGGCGCATGAAGCTGGGCAAGAAACACGGCCGACAGCAGATGTTGGCCGGTGTGCTGCTGCATGTGATCGAAGCGCCGTTCCCAGTCGACCAGGCCCTCCACTTGAGTTCCAGGAGCAAGGGGGCGCCGCGTGAAATGCCAGACCGCGCCGTCTTCGTCCTCCTCGACTTGCTCGACGAGTACCTCCAGCGTTACATCGTCGTGCGACTTTGCGCGCATCGAGCCCGTATCGAAGGGTTGACCTCCGCTGGTTGGATAAAAGGCCGTGCGGTCGAGCGAAAGCTGCCAGGCCGGCTCTGCGTCCACTCCCGGAACTTGGCGAACGGCGTTCACCGAAGCGGAGAAGGTCTTCAGAAACGAATCGGAATAATAGAGGCGCTCAGTAGCAGGCACGCTGAAATCTCCAGGCGGGATTTGTTCGGAGCAATCTTACGGGATTCGCTGCCGTTATTTCTCTTCCAGTTGCATTTCCGCGAATTGAAGAAAATACGGCCAGTTTGGCGCGGGCGTGTGCCCGTACTCGTGCTGCCGGAACGCAATTCGTCCCGAGTCGATCAGCGTCCCCATGGGTGGAAACGTGGTCGTGCCGAGGCCCTTGTATCCCAGCAATTTCCATGCCGGGCCGGCTGCCGCGGCCGCCATGAACATGCCCTGCGCATCCTGCCAGGCATCGCCCGGCGCGTACTCCGGCGTGGTGAGGAGCGCGCCGCCGCCGATGAAGACGGGCCGAGGCGCAACCAGCGCGATGAATTCGTGGCTGTCCACCGGCAGCTCGTTTGCGGAGTGGCCCACCGCCGCGTAGCGCATGAAGTTACCAGCGAACCAGTGAAATTCCTCCGCGCTGCACAGGTTTCCCAGAGTCTCGCCGTAGCTGCGCCGGTAGAGGTCGGCCCCGCCCGCACCCGACGACGAAATATATCCGATGGCAAACCGCGGGTCGTCCGCCATGGCCACCAGCGCCGCTTTGCCGCCGCGCGAGTGACCCATTACGCCCACCTTGGTTCCGTCCACATCCGGGTCCGTCTGGAGATAATCGAGAAGCCGACTGTCCGCCCATGCCCACGCGCGCAGCACGCCCCAGTCATCGAGCGCGCGCGGCTGCCCGTGGTTCACCAGGCCGATAATTCCTTTATCCAGTCCCGCGCCGTTGTCGGCCTGGACTTCGTTCGAGTTGCGCGACACAAATCCCCAGCCCGCCTCGAGCAGCAGCTTGGTTGAGTCCGGCGGATTGTCCGGCATGGCCAGCCGGTGCACCACCTGCCCCGGCCGCGGCGGCGGAAAATGGAACGTAAACGGATGCACCGTGCCGCCGCCGATGATCACCGGCACCTTCTTGCCGCGCGTGCTCGCCGGCGTCACCACGTCGGCATGGATGTCGACCGTGATCGCGGGATACTCGGAGTTATCCACGTGGCCGGTCACGTGCTTGACGATCGCGGGCACGCCCGCCACCGTCATCTCCTCCACGCCGTCCACCTTCCACGCCACTGCCGGAGTGTGCGCGGGATACTTGCCGTAGACGTCCTCGGCAACCATCGCCTGAATTTCGTTGCGCCGCTTGGCCCAATCCGCCGCAGTCTTCACTTTTTTGCCGTTATTGAAAACCAGCAGCGGCGGCAGCTTGGGAAACGGATTCGCCTTTGCCTCGTCGTAATTGGCGTTGCCCAGCTTGCCGATGTCGTAGGCAGTCGCGGGGGGCTGCATCGCCGTGATTCCCAGCAGCTTCAGCTCGCGGTCGCGCTCTGTTGCCGAAGCCGCCATGATCGCCGCGCGCTCTGCCGGCGTGGGGAAATGGAATTCGGTGGCTGCCGGGGCCTTTGCGGGCGCCGGCGCCTGGGCACGTCCCGTGATGCAGATGGAGAGAGCCAGTGTCATTGGCAGAAGAGCCATTCTTCGAATGAAGCGTTGTTGCGAGATCATGGGAGTCCTCGTATTGCTTGCAGAGAATCGCCGGAAAACGGAGACTACGGCCGGCGATGAGCTAAAGTTTTCACGAATGAGCTTATCAGTTCGACACAGGAAGAGACCGGTTTGGAGCCGCGGCGCAACTTCGCGCGATAACGATCCCAGTAAAGCGTTTTAATATTGTGCGGCGCGGGAAGTAGACTCTATGATTTCGTAGTAAACTTCAAGCCACTGACCCGCGACGCCGGGAGGCCGAAGTTCCGGACGTCGATTTCGACGCGAGCGACAATTCCGTTGCGCCATGCAATCCAGTGCGTGAAGAGCCGGTACCGCACCTGGAACTTATCGGGAAAGAAGAATTCTCTGGAAGGCGGATGGAGAGGTAACCATGCTGCGAGAACAATGGGAAACGTTCAAGCGCGCGGCACGGCGCGAAAAGATGGATAAGATTCCCATGGCGCTGATCGTCGACAGCCCATGGATTCCGGGATACCTTGGGATCGAACACCTGGACTATTTCCTCGATCCGGAACTCTGGTTTCAATCGAATCTGAAAATCATGAAGGAGTTTCCGGAGATCATTTTCATTCCATCGTGGTGGATGGAGTACGGGATGGCGGCGGAGCCGTCGGTGCTGGGCGCGAAGATCAAATTCTGGCAGGACAATACGCCGAGCGAGTACCACACGCTCTATCATCTCGAGGACATCGACAACTTTCCCGAGTACGAAGTGGAAGCCGACGGCTTTGCCGGGCTCACGCTGCACCGCATCAAGATGGCGCGGCAGAGGATTCTGGACGCCGGCTACATACTGCCCATGGTGACCTCGCGCGGGCCGTTGTGCACGGCGGGGTTTGTGCGCGGCACGACAGAATTCATGATCGACCTGGTCGAGAATCCGGCGGGCGCGCACAAGCTCATCGATCTGTGCACGCGGGTGATCATCGACTGGCTGAAGGCGCAGCAGAAGGTGATGGGCGATACGGTCGAGAGCATCTTCATCCTCGACGACATTGTTGGATTCATCAACGAGGAGCACTACCTGGAATTCGCGCATCCCTATTTGAAACGTATTTGCGATGCTTTTCCCAAGGATTGGGTGAAGGTCTATCACAACGACGCGGAAGTAGACGCGTGCCTGGACCACTTGCCCGACACCGGCTTCAACGTTTTGAACTGGGGCAAGCAGCGGCATATCACGGAAGTGAAGCGGCGCGTGGGCGACCGCATGTGCCTGATGGGCAACGTAAATCCGCTGGAGATTGGCGTGCGCGGGACGCCGGAAGAAGTGAAGGACGAGACCCTGGAGGTGCTGGAGGGCTCGGGCGGCGAAGGCATCATCCTTTCCGTGGGCGGAGGCACCAGCCCGGGGATGCCGCGCGAAAACATCCTGGCCATGCTGGAAGCCCTTGCAGAGTTCAATGCCAAACGCGCAGCAACGATGAGCATCGGTTGAGGACAAGGGAAAATGCCCGATTACGCCCAGATGAATCAGTTCCTGTACGAAGGCAACGCCGGCGAGGTGGAGCGGCTGACGAAAGAGGCGCTCGCCGAAGGACGCTCTGTGCAGGAGGTGCTGAACGAAGGCCTGATCGCGGGCATGAGCGTGGTGGGTGAGGATTTCAAGCACAATGTTCTCTACGTACCGGAGGTTCTGATTGCGGCGCGGGCGATGAAGGCGGGGATGGCGGTGCTGAAGCCGCTGCTGACCTCGAAGGACAGCGGCACCAGGCCCAAGGGCGTGTTGCTGATGGGCACGGTGCGCGGCGACCTGCACGATATCGGCAAAAACCTGGTGGGCATGATGGCCGAAGGCGCGGGCTTCGAGCTGCACGACATCGGCGTGGACCAGAGCGTGGAGAAGTTCATGGCCGCGGCGGAGAAATGCAAGCCGACGATCATCGGCATGAGCGCGCTGCTGACCACAACAATGATGTACATGAAGACCGTGATCGACGGTTTCAATGCGGCGGGCTTGACTCACATCAAGATGGCGGTAGGCGGCGCGCCGATCAGCCAGATGTTTGCCGACGAAATCGGCGCCGACGGATACGGAGCCAACGCTTCAGCCGCGGTGGATCTGTTTTTGAAGCTGGCAGCGCAGGCGTAATCCGGAGGGTGCAGCCCGTGGCCCGATACAAAATCCTTTATTGGCAAGAGATCCCCACCCAGATCAGGGTTGAAGATGAGTTTGACGACGTGACCGTGATGCTGGACGAGCGGTTCATGAAACTCGTCGACGCGCAGGCGATGAAACTGGGGCTCGAAGACGCTGACGCCTACCTGGCCGAATGGAAATGGAGCGCGGAAGAGGAGCGCAACGGTTCAGCCTACGAAGTGGCGGAAATACTGAAAGCCGAAATCGAAGCGAAGAAATGGTAGGAACCGGCAAAGGGAATGGCCATCACGCTCACCATCAACGGGCAATCGACCGAGGCGGCGAGCGGCCGGTCGCTTTTTGAACATGCTGAAGCGCTCGACATCGACGTGCCCACTTCCTGCCGCAAACAGGGCAAGTGCAAGGAGTGCATGGTCGAGGTGGTCGAGGGGATGGATCTCCTCTCGGCGCGAGCGGAGCCGGAACAACATCTGAGAGACCCTTTTCGCCTCTCCTGCCAGACGTTTGTGACCGGCGCGAGCGGGCATGTGCGCTGCCATACCATGCGCCGCGGCGAGATGCGGATCGAACGGCACGCGCTGGGCTTGCCCGCCGGCGGTGGGCGGGCTCAACTCGATCCCGCCGTCACCCGCGACGGGAACCGCATCCTCATCGATGGCGTCGAAGTAGATCGCTTCACGGGGCCGATTCACGGCATTGCGATGGACCTGGGCACCACCACGGTGGTGTTGCGGCTTCTCAACCTGGAGACCGGCGAGCTGATCGCGGACACATCGTTTGAGAACCCCCAGCGTTTTGGCGGATCGGAGGTAATGTCGCGCATCTCGTACGACACCGATCATCCGGGACGCTTGCTGATGCGCACGCTGGCCGGATATCTGAGCCATGCCATCGAAAAATTTCCCGTCGATCCCAAGACGATCTACGAGATGGTGGTGGTGGGCAATTCCACCATGCGCGATCTGTTTTTCTGGCAGAGCGTGTACTCGATCGGGCAGAGCCCTTACCAGTCCATCACTGAAATCGAGATGGCCGCGGGCAAGCGCGCCACCACGAGCCTGACGCAGACCGGACAGCACAGCCTGCTGCCGATTCATCCGCGGGCGCGAGTCTATGGTGCGCCCATCATCAGCGGACACGTGGGCGCGGACGCTGCCGCGGGAATGCTGGCGGCCGATTTGGCCCATGAAAAACGGCTGGTCGCGATCATGGACATCGGCACCAACACCGAGTTGATCGTGGGCAACAAGCATCGCATCCTGGCGGCGTCCTGTCCCGCGGGACCGGCCTTCGAGGGCGGTGCAATTCTGTGCGGGATGCCGGCTTTGGAGGGAGCCATCGACGCGGTGGAGATAGATCCCGCTGGCGCTT
Organism: uncultured Acidobacteriota bacterium; assembly: GCA_963766785.1. Classification (GTDB taxonomy): domain Bacteria; phylum Acidobacteriota; class Terriglobia; order Terriglobales; family Acidobacteriaceae; genus Telmatobacter. Next base: position 2,076,333 of record CAVYBV010000025.1, on the reverse strand, counting down.
TTAAACTTGGCGTCATCGGCGGCATGCGACCCGAAGGAATTTGCGGTTCCGGCCTGGTGGATGCGCTGAGCGAGCTGCTGCGCACCGGCCGCATGAACGAGCGCGGCAGATTCGAAGACGACCTGCGCCGCATCGATCTCTATCGAGACGCCGACCGGGAGGTCTACCTGCTGGAGAGCGATGTAAACGAGCTGGCCCAGGCCAAAGGCGCGAACGCAGCAGGGTTGCATGTGGTCTTCAGCATGTTCGGGATCAACTTTGACGATGTTGACGTTTTTTACCTGGCAGGAGGATTCGGACGGCACATCGGCGTGGAGGCGGCAAAGCGCATCGGACTGGTGCCAAATCTGCGCACGGAAAAGATTGTGCAGGCCGGCAACACCGCGATTGAAGGGGCAACCATTGCGCTGCTCTCGAAAGCGAAGCGGCAGGAACTCGAAGGACTGGTGCAACGGGTTCAGCACTGCCGTCTGGAAACGCATCGGAATTTCTTCGACTTCTTCGTGGAGGGTTGCCAGTTCAAACCCGTGGAGCCGATGCCGTGCCTGCCGTGAGCGACAACCTCGAGCTGTCCTCGACGCTGTCGTCGCTCGACGTGCTAGAGGAGGAGTATGTACGGTTGCTCGGCTTTCCTCGAGGCTGGGTGCTGGAAGGACGCTCGCGGGAGTTGGCCGACTGGGCCGAGAGCTGGTACGCCGAACATGGCAGGCCGTGGATGTACGCACGGCAGGCCGAGGAAGTTGAGATCGCCGGCGACTGGATTGGCATGGACGGGGTGCAGTTCTCCAGCCGGCGGCTCCGGAGCACGCTCGAGAATGCCCAGGCGCATAGCGTCATTCTGGTCGCCGTTGGCGCGGGCCCTGAAGCCGAAGAGGATGCCCGCCGGCGCTGGATCGACGGGAAACCAGACGAATATTTCTTTCTCGAAGTTTATGCATCCGCGGTGGTGGAACATCTGGCGATGCTGGCCGGAGCGCGGCTCTGCGACTGGGCGGAGCAGAGGCAGATGGCGGTGTTGCCTCACTACAGTCCTGGATATCCGGAGTGGGATGTGGCCGAGCAGCCGCGATTGCTCGAGTTGCTGAAGAAGACGCGGTCCGAGCCTTTTCCTTCCCCGGTGGAAGTCCTGGAGTCAGGGATGCTGCGGCCGAAGAAGACGCAACTGGCGGTTTTTGGATTGACGCGGCACACAGAGCGATTGCAAAAGCTCACCAGCCTGGTTCCCTGCGAGCGATGCTCGTTTGGTCCTTGCCAGTACCGGCGCGCGCCGTATCGCAAGGCCCCACGCACCGCAGGAGAACAAACTCAGCTGCGCTTGCCCGCGATCGACCGCAATGCGCAATATCGCACCAGCAGAAAGGCGCTCGAGCGTTGGGCCGAGGAACGGCTTACACTGCGCACAGAAACTGACGGATCCGTTGACGCGGTCTTCCGCTATGATGGAACAACTTGCACAAATATGGGCCGGCCGCTCGCATTTCTTTATCGCGTGAAGCTGGGGCCGCGCGCCGAAGGTTATCCCATTCGCGAGCAGAAGTGCTCTCCGGCCGAGGGCGACGATGGGTACACCTGCATGTGCCGTTATATCGAGAGCGCCGAAGCGCTGATGGCCGCGATTGAAAAGGAAAAGCCCCTCATCGGAGAGCGGCTGAATGCGGTTCTCGAGTGGACGCGCGAACCCTCCGCGGCGGGATGCTATTGCGATGCCCCAAGCCGCGATCACAAGTGGGGCATAGTGCTCGAGACCATTCACTATGCTCTGGCACAAAAGGAACTGGCCGAGGATGCCGATTGACGATGAAAAAACTCTTTCATGAGGCGATGTTAGAGCGGCCCATCCTGGGCGACGGCGCCATGGGAACGCAATTGATGCTGGCGGGATTGGAGCAGGGCAACTGCGGCGAGGCCTGGAACCTGACCCATCCGGAGCGGGTGCTGGCCATTCAGCGCCGCTACGTTGAGGCCGGCTCAGAGTGCCTCATCACCAATACATTCGGCGGTTCCCGCATTATGCTCAGACGTCATGGCGAGGTCGACCACGTGGCGGCGATCAACAAGGCGGGCGTGGCCATTGCGCGCGCCGCTTTTGGCGATCGGGATGGCTACGTGCTCGGCGATATCGGCCCATTCGGCGGCTTGATGGCGCCCTTCGGAGAGTTCACCGAAGACCAGGTGCGAAGCGCTTTCGACGAGCAGGCCGCGGCTTTAGTCGAGGGTGGAGCGGACGCGATTATTGTGGAAACGCAGACCTCGCTCGAAGAGCTTTCGCTGGGTATTGAAGCGGCCCAGAAGGCCGGAGCGCCCTCGATTATCGGGTCCATGGCTTACGACGTCACGCTCGACGGCTCGACCTTCCGCACCATGATGGGCATCGATCCCGAGAGGGCGGCGCAGTTCATGGAAGAGCACGGCGCGCACGTGGTGGCGCTGAACTGCGGAACGGGCATGGAGATGGAACGCGCGCGCGCCGCCGTGGAGCGGTACAGGAGCGTAACCAGCCTGCCGGTGATGGTGCAGCCCAATGCCGGAAAGCCAAGGCTCCAGAACATGAAGGTGATTTACGATGAAAGCCCGGAGCAGATGGCGAAGGATCTTGTCCCGCTGCTCGAGGCGGGCGCCAATGTTGTGGGCGCCTGCTGCGGCAGCACGCCGGACCACATTCGCGCCTTCCGCATCGCCATGGATGAATATCTGAGATCAGGCAAATTGCAATACCGACGGAGCTCAATGTGAAAGCCAAACTCTGCGATTTGAACTTAGCTGCGAAAGACAAACTTCCCCGGCACACCGACGACAAATCCGGAATCGGCGTTCACTATGTAGACGCCTACATCAAGGGAATGAACGCCAAGCTGGAGGACGGGACTTCCGTTCGCTGCAAACGGCGCGGGTTGAAGATCACCTTGACGGCTGGCGCCAAAAAGGGCGAAGGACTGATGCGCCGTCTCGACGTAAGCCCTGATCCCGTTGTCATGCTGGACGCAGCGCTCCAGGAGGCAGCCTCAGCCGCAGGCATAAGCCTGGCAGTGGAAGAAGACGCCATTTTTATCGCACTCTGACCGTCCGGATCTATCGTAAGCGGCCAGACAGCATCTTCAGGGGCGTATGTTTCCAGCTATGGGCGGACCGGCAATCAGAAAGTCGATCTAACTGACGACCTCGATTCCGAGTCGCTTTGCCAGTCTTCGTTGTCCGGTGCCGTGATGACCAGCGGCTTGAACGTCGGGTGCCGGCAGGCGCATTGCGCCATGAGTTCTATTCGAATTCGCCAGCTTTCCCGGGTCGATCGACACGGGGGGACGCTCGGCCGCGCCCTGGTGGTCATCATCGGCGCCATCGCGGAGCTCGAGCGCAACCTCATTATCGAGCGGGTCCGCGCCGGCATGCGCCGAGCCCGCGTCGAAGGGCGGCACTTTGATAGCCGCAGGACGCTGCCAGCAAGGCCAGCTAAGACACAGAGCGGGCCAGCAAGTGTGAGCTGACGATATTGCGCGGCGCCGAATCACTTCCCTTCGAGAGCCAGAGCATAGATATCATCACTTCCGATGTCGCGAAGGAGCAGCGGCGCATCGGAGAAATCCAGGTTCATCCACGACGTAAAGAAGCCCGTATATTGCTCGTCTCTCACTCCGGCGAGGATCTCTGGTTTCGCGTCTCCGGGGCGGATTCGAACCACGGCTGCGTCGCCCTTCCACTTCAGGTAGTAAATGAACCTGCTATCGTGCGACCACTCCGGGAACGCCACAGACCCGGTGTCGAGGCTCGACCATTTTCCAGACGCAAGGCTGAGTACTTTCATGCTCATTGCATCTAGGGTCATGGCCGAGATGAACTTCCCATCGGGAGACCAGTGGGGCGTCACAAGGCCGTTCGATCCGGGAATCAATGCAACCTTCCCGGCTGCGAGATCGAGGATGCGCAAGTCGGACTTCGAACTCGCGCCCAGAGTGGGGCAAGTGGAATAGACAATTTTCTTTCCGTCGGGCGACCAGCTTGGGTCCGTCTCATTTTCAGTGTCGTATGGCAGAACCTGGCGTGGAATGCCCCCATCTGAAGCGATGATGTAGATAACGTTGGTGCCCTTGGGAGTGCGATCTACGAAGAGAATCTCTGTTCCGTCGGGTGACCAGCGCAGCGATTTCGGATAAACCGGAGGAGACGTGAGCTGCAGTGGATCGGTTCCATCCCCGTTGGCTCTCCACAGGATGCCGTCGGGGTAAGTGACATAGGCCACGGTTTTAGCGTCGTTTGTAAACGTGACAAACTCCGCGGAAATGCCCCCGAGGAACGGTTGAAACTGCTTCGACTTTGCGTCAAAGCGTACCAGTTCACCGCGCTTCGTGCTCCCCGATGCAAAGATCTTTTTCCCGTCCTTGCTCAGCACCGGCCGATCCCAGGCGGTTGGGCCAAATGTCAATTGGACCGGTTTTGCCGCTGGAGTTCTACCCAAACGAGACCGCTGATCGAGCGCCCAAATCTGGCCATCGGAAACGAAGTAGTATCGGCCGTCTTGAGCCCACTGGCCGAAGAACTGGGAAGCAGAAGTGCGCCATCCGGGAAGGACCTGGTGCAGATTGGACCCGTCCGATTTGAGCTCCCACAGCACACCATCCCTTGAGAAGCGGAGTTTGGTCCCGTCCGGTGACCACGCAAGCGAACGGATATACCCTCCGGGACTTGCCAACTTATGCTCGTCGGTTCCGTCGCTGCGAATGACAAAAATGTCGCCGCTGGCTCTGCCGTAAGCCAGCCGCGACCCGTCGGGATACCACGCGGAGTCGATCGCGTCGGTCGCTAACCGGCGAAGCGATCCACCGACCAGGTGAAAACTCCACAGAGAATCCGCTGGTCCCATGCCTCCAGACTTGGAGATGACCAGCATCGTTGATCCGTCCGGCGATACGTCCCCAGCCCATGGCTGCTTCACCGACACTGCAATCGGCTCGACCGGTCCGCCCGACACAGATACCTCGGCAATGGAGCCGGACAAATCCTGGGTGAAATAGACCCTGTTTCCATCCGTACCGCCGATCGACTTGGCATGGTTATCATGCGTAAGCTGCACAAACGTGGATATGCGCAGCGGGGGCGGGCGGTTGAACCGCAGCGCAAGGAACGCGACGATGATGAGCGCGGCCGCAATGGTCACGGCCCCGGTGAACCGCCAAAGTCGACCCGCGGTCGACGACCTGCTCGTCGCCGTTGATGACTCCTCCAACACGACCCAGGCGCGTTCCCGCACGCGCTGAACGAGATACTCGTCAGGGAGCCCCTGCGGTTCGGCCGCCCGGACGGCATCCGGGTGCGTGGCTCCCTGCACCTGCGCCGTGAATTGGTACCCCCGGCCCGGTATGGTCGCAATGCAACCCGATCTGTCCCCCAGCGCCCTGCGCAGGGCAAAGACTTGCTGGGTGAGATTGCTCTCTTCCACAAAGGATTCAGGCCAGACCGCTTTCAGCAACTCATCCTTGGTTACCACGCGTCCTGAGTTGGCCACGAGGTAGGTCAGGACCTCAAACGCCCTGGGCGAAATCGATACTGGCGTCCCGTTGCGCGCAAGAATCCGCCGCGCCGGATTCAACTCAAACTCGTCAAATCGATACAAGCCACCGATAGAGAGTGACATAACCGACCTTAAGAATTCTTAAGAAGAATTGAGCGAGCATTCACTTGGGTTTGAGGACTTTTTACGCCCGTTTGCGGTTTAGTGGCACTCAAGCAGGAAAAAGCTGCAGCAGCTTGCCAGGAGCACACGCATGAAGATTCTATCCCGCAAGTCCTCCGACGCGAAAGAAACTTCGCGCAAAGAGGGGCCGCGCCTCCGGGCGCCACGGCGCGTCGAGATCACGGTGGAGCGGGAGATCGTTTCGGTTTGGGTGCCAGGCCGGCAGACAGGCGGACCCGCGGATCCCGAGGCGCAGATACAGGGCGCTGAACCCATTCCTTTTGAAAAGGCGCCAAAGGCACAGAAAAGTGGCTATCGGTTGAGCCAAAAGTCGGTGAAATAATGTGATCGCCCCTGCGCAGACAGGAAGGAACAGCCTTTCGAGCGGGCGAAGAGCGGAGGATCGAGCAGTGGGCGGATTGTGGACAAAGAGCGTATCTGCTGGCTTCTTTGGTAATTGCCAGAGGCTGACAGGACGATCCCGTGGGCATCGGCGCGGCGCAAGAGCCGTGACACCCCTCTTTATCGCCGCAGCCATCGCCTCTCTTGTGATCTTGTCCTCTGGATGCAAGAAGGCCCCTTCACCCGCCGAGGAGCGGGCGCAAGCCGGAAAGGCCGCAACCCAGGGAGGGGCGCCTTCAACGCTTCAGGTGCCGGGAGCGCCGGCACCGTCGGGAAGCCTGGCAGACCGGCTCAATGCGGTGGAAACCGGCGAAGCCGACAAGCCACACCTGCTGTTACCGAATTGGAAGCCGTTTCCCAAGGACGAAACGCCGATTCCGATCCCGCTGCGGGCGGGATTTGGCGCGGTTGCGGTGGATCCTTCGACCATCAAGGACCAGCCCGGCGACGTTCCGATTGTGGCCACGGTGGAGGACCTTACCCCAACTCAATTGCACGTTCATCACCACAACGATCCCATTGCGGACAAGAAGCGGACCATGGCGCAGTACTCGAATGACGAAAACCTGCCGAAACAGCGGGGCGCCGAAGTCGATCACCGGGAAATCGATTGCGACATCACCGTCGACCGGGTGGACCTGGCCACGTCGCACAACATGCGCGATTACGTTTGCGCGAACAAAGTGGAGCACTTTCCGGGGACAGAGCCGTTCGGCGTTTCCACTGAGGTGCTGACGCAGTTGCGCGCCGGCCAGCAGGTGGATTTTCACTTTGTTGCGGACAGCGAGATGACGTCATCCATGGGCGCCATCATGATGATGGAGGGCAACCAGTCGGAACTGCCTCCGCTGACCATCCACGCCGGCCTGCCGATGTTCTCCTGTACCCTGCGGCGCGTGGAACCATACGATCTGGCGTTTCCCGTGCTGTTGAACGACCAGCCAGTGGAGTTGCCGGCGCTTCATGCCATGTGCCCGTTCCCCGACGGCCGCGAAGCTCACCTTTATCTTCTCGACGAGTTGGATAATCCTTTTAAGCTCTGGGGCTACATGGGAATCCTTCCGGAAAAGCAGCAGGTGATCCGGATTGTTCTTCCTCCCCCACCGGCGGCGCCGGCAACCGTATCGCCCATTGAGTCAGCGCTTGCGGCCAACAAGCCGGCAGAGATCTATGGCATTTACTTCGACTTCAACAGCGACACCATCAAGCCCGAGTCAGCCGGCGTGATCAAGCAGATTGCCGGCATCTTGCAACGCAACCCAGGCTGGAAGCTGACCGTGAGCGGACACACCGATAACATCGGCGACGACAGCTTCAACCTGGGTTTATCCCAGCGGCGCGCCGCGGCGGTGAAGAACGCTCTCGTGACCCAGTACAAGATTGCGCCGGACCGGCTGTCAACGGCGGGCTATGGCGCGTCCCGGCCAATTGCCGACAATGCCACAGTTGAAGGCCGCGCGCGGAATCGGCGCGTGGAACTGCAGCGAGAGTAAAGAATTCCCTCGCATTTTCCCCTTGCCCGAACTTAAAAGGTCCGACCGGCTGTACCTCGAGGACGGAGGCTACGATGAGAATCCCGATCCGTTATGACAGGCTGAACTGGAAATCAATCGCGGCGGCTGCGGCGATTGCGCTGCTGGTGTTTTCGTCCGCCGGTTGCAAGAAGAAGCAGACGGCGGCTTCGGCCAACGCGGACGCCAATGCGAAGATTGCCTCGCTCAGCACCTCCGGCAGCAATTCCTTTGGAGGCGCATCCGGCAGCGCCGCGTGGGCAGCCCGGCGCGCGGCAAGCGATAAGAATATCTCCGTGGGCCAAGGCAACAGCTTCGCCCACATCACCTACAAACCCGAGGTGAAGCTGATCGATGAGTCCGCCATCGAAGCATCTCTGCGCGGCATCAGCAGCGATGGCCACGGAGCCTTATTCAAGAACGCCTCGGCGGAGATTAAGGCTCTGAAGGCCGGCGACATCCTATTGGTCAAGAATGCGTGCGCAGCGAAGATTCTGGCCGCCCAGACCGACGGCGACCAGACCGTTCTCATTATCGACAAGGCCAAGCTGACCGACGTGGTGGCGAGCGGCGAAATCAAGGTCGATTCGCCCATCGGCTTTCACGGCCCCGCGAACGCCTCGATATCGCAGCCTTCCCCGCATCATTCAAAGCTGATGGACATGATCGTGCCGCCGGTTTACGCACAGGACGGGATCATCGATGCGAATCCACAGCACAACGTCACGATCATGGCCAAGGATGCGCTCATCTCGGGCTGGAAGATCGACAATTACTCGATCACTTCCGGCGAAAATCAGGCAGCTTTTGCAGCCCGGATCATGAAGGATACCAGCGGCTTCAAGTCGGCCATCTCCGTCGACGGCAACATTTCCAACTTCCAGTTCGTCTCCGATCTCAACTTCTCGCCCTCTACCGGGCAGCAGATCATCAACGGCGTGGGTGGGATGAGCGGCATGATGCACGTGGTGTGGCAAATTGGCAAGGACACTCCCGGCGTCTGGGCCCAGGAGGACAAACTCAAGCTCCCCATCGGCGCCAAAATTCCCCTCGCCCCCGTGTTGGACGGATTGCCTCTGGAAATCGAACTGAGCGCGGCATTTCTCATCCATCCCGCGCTCACCGGCGGCAATGAATACTCCCAGGGCGCTTTCACAATTCAATGGGTCGGGAGCAAGAGCAGCGCGGCCCAGTTCGCGAAGCCGGGTAGCGAAGGTCTGACCTTCACCATCAACGACAATCAAAGCATCTCGGCGGTCGCACCCACCGCCATGGTGATTTCGCTCTGTGCGCCGCGGATCGAGTTGGAGCTCTCCTTTCTGGGCTCCTGGGGAGCCTTCGGATACACAGCCGACTATTTTCTAAATGCAGGCGCCGCCGGAATCGACTTGGCCATGGATGCGATCGAAAAGCATCTGCTCCCTCAATCCATGTACGCCGCGCTTAAGGCGTCGCCGCTTGGAAGCCTGACGGCGACCAACATCCTCAACTCCAACGCGGACATCTACGTCCAGGTAATCAATACCGAGGGAGTCACTCACGCGCCGAATGTTACCGTCGCTCCCTGCACCAAGACCCTGCTCAAAATCACGGCCCAGTCCGGTGGGGACGCAAATCTGCTCGGTCTTACCGGCAATGCGAAGACCGTCAAAGACCTGTTCACCAAGGAATTCACGCAATGGGACCCCGGCTCGGCCTTCTGCAAGAGCGTGTGAGGCCGCACGCATCGCAAATCGACCGGATACTCGACTTCCCCTTGAGGAGGAACATCGTATGAGACCCAGGAAGATTACAGCTCTTGCCAGCCTGTTGCTGATGGCTCAGTTTGCATTTGCGGATTCGAGCTACCAGACCACCCAGCAAATCACTGGAGGCCAGTTTGTGGACGCCTTGAAGGGTCAGGCCTTCATCGGCAAAGAAGTCGACAAGATGTTTGCGCCCACCAATGAACTAGTGATGGTTCATGGAAACCAGAAGGCAACGGTATCCAAGGACTCCACCGAGATTGTGGATTTGGATAAGGGCGAGACGATCCGCATCGATCACATAAAGAAGACTTACACGATCACCACTTTCGATCAGATGCGCAAGCTGATGACGACGATGATGCAGAAGCAGCCTGCTGTGCCGGCCGCGCAGCCGCAGGCGCAAATGCCGGCGAATCTCGACATGAAATTCGACACCAGCGTGAACAATACCGGGGTCACGAAAGTGGTGAACGGGATGACGGCGCAGGAGCAGATCATCACGGTCAAGATGATCATGAGCGTACCGCCCGGCGCCGCGGGACAGGCTGCCCCGCCAGCGAGCGGACAGGCTGGGGCGCAGCCGTCGCAACCGACCTCGATAACCTATACGGTGACGACAGACTGCTGGATTGCGCCCGATCCGCCTGAGATCAAGGAAATCCATGACTTCGATGTGCGCATGGCCGAGAAGATGATGCAAGGCGTGGATACCAAACAGTTGGTGGAGCAAATGAAGGCCAACGTCGCCAACTCGAACATGGCAATGGCGCAGATGTTTGGCGGGCATCCGGGATCGGCGCAAGCCATGGCGGAGATGGCGAAGGAGATGGCAAAGATCAAGGGAACGCGGATTCTCGAAGTGACGAGCATGGGCGGAGACGCGCCGGCGCAGCCAGGCGCGCCGGGCCAGACGCAGCCAACGCAGGCGCAGCCGTCGAACCAAGGCTCGGCGGCCGGCCAGGCGGCCACGAATGCGGGGACCCAGACGGCGTCAGGTGAATCGAGCCGCTTTGGTGTCGTTGGTTCGACATTGAGCAATTCGGTAATCGGCGCGTTCCGGCGGAAGAAACAGCAGCAGCAACAGCAGCAGACGCAGCAGCAGCAGACGCAGGCGCAGAACGCGCCGGCAGCGAGCACACCGGGGGCAACCACGGCCACGCAGCGTGTGACACTGATGGAGACGACAACTTCAATGTCGAACTTTTCTCAGGAAGCCATTCCGGCGTCAGTGTTCGAGATTCCGGCGGGATACAAACAGGTCAAGTCCCCGATGATGCAATGAGCGAGCCGAATGGGAGCGCATTTGCCTCGCCCCGAACTCTTGGGTAGCAGTTGGATGGGCCGTCCCCGGGGACCGTGCTCACGCTCAATGCCCAGCAAGCCTATGGCGATGGGCACGACGAAGGCACCCAGGGAAGCCCCAGCGCTGGCGTAAACAGAAATACTTCGCCCAGTACAGCGGACAGAATTGGTCGTTCTTCGGCGAAGTGCTGGATGACGATGGACAGCCAGACAAAATCTGGCTTTTACGCGCCAGCAGCACACCCATCAAGCGACATACCAAAATACAAGGAGACGCGAATCCCTACGACCCCGCCTATGAGACCTACTTCGAAAAACGCGAAGAAGTTCACACGCGAGAATCGTTTAGGGGTACCCGTATCCTTCGCTTTCTCTGGTATGAACAGCGCGGTGTCTGCCCTGTTTGTAATATCAAGATCACCCGGATTACGGGCTGGCGCTTTCACTATCGCGTCTCCCGCACGATTGGTGGTTCGAACAGCGCAGAGAATTGTCTCTTACTTCATCCCGAGTGCCATGACAGGGTTCATCGCCTAGGTCTTTCCGTACCCAAACCGCGTCTCCTTCCAAGGGGCGTTCGAAGTGCTTGAGCCGGATGACGGGAAACTGTCACGTCCGGTTCTTAGAGGGCCGGGCCTCATCAATGGGATCCGGCTACTCGATCCTGCTCACAACATGACATCGCGAGACTCACAATCAGACGGCCTCAGTTGGCTGAAGCCGGATCAGTTGCCCAATGTCGGCACTGCGCCAGCCGCCCGGCGGAAGAGGATAGATGGCACATACCCGGAGCCTGGGACGTTTAAGGGGAGCAATCCCGAAGACCGCGCTCAACCGCCGCTCAATGAGCGCTAAGGGCTGTTAACCGGCCAATCGGTGCTCATTTTCATTCAGTTGATTTGGAGTTTGCGTATTTCGGCGAGGATCTTGGTGAGTCGGTTTGCGAGGCGGTCGAGTCGAGCGTGGGCATTGCCGTTTGGGAGAGATCGGCGCAACACCAGCATTAGATTCTGTGCGACGAGCAAGGAGTCGATGAGCCCATCGCGACCTGTGCGCAGAGGTACGGATGAGGTTTTGGGCTGCGGAGCCAGATGCCGCGGTTGCGAGCGAGCCAGTTGGAACTCCCGCTGAAGATCGGTCAGGGTCACATCCACATATCGCATGGTCATGCCCGGATCGGTGTGGCCGAGCAGTTTCATGACTGCGGCGAAGCCCACGCCGGCGCGAAGCATTTCCGTTCCGTAGGTGTGGCGCAACTGATGCGGGACGATACTGGTGGGCATGCCGGCAGAGTTACAGGCCAGATGCAGGTAGTCTCGGAGACGCGCGAGAAGAGAGACTCTCGATCCATGCCATGCCAGGAGCCGCCCGTTGTCAGGCAGCGGATCCAGAGAGCGAAAGAAGCGCAATCGATGAACGAGATCGCGGACGAAGGCATCAACAGGAACCATGCGCTCCGTTTTGAGCTTGCCCAACGGTACGTGGATCGCCCACTGGTTCTGGCTTATGGAGTGCAGGCAGTCATATGAGAGGTCGACGCACTCGCCGATGCGCATGCCGGTATGGCGCAGCAACAGGAAGGCATTTGCGGCAAGATCGTTGCGGCGCATCAACTCCTGCTGCAAAAGCTGATCCTGCTCAGCGGTGAGCGGACGGGGCAGAGTCTGTGGGGTACGCGGAATATCCTCGCTCCGTATCAGGTGAGCGAGTTCAGCAAGCTTGTGGGCCCAAGCCAACTCGTTCAAGACGGCGCGCAGAGCGATGAGGCGTCCGATGCAGGTTGCGGTGGCCAGCGGTGGGGTCTGTGCGCGCATGCGCGCCATCCATCCAAGGATGTGCGGCTCGCGGTGCAGTTGTTCGAGATCGGCAACTCTGGGGTATTCGGCGCCGAGATAGACAAGGAAGCTGCGTACCGCGATGTTGTAGTTGCGTTCGGTGGCAGGACTGAGCGCGGTGGAGAGGGACTCAACGGCGCGCGCAAAGGCTGGCGCCAGTGGATGTTGTAGTGGAGGCCGGCGCCATCGCTTCACGAGGTAATCCTCGGCTGGGGATGGATGCACTGCGCCGCGGCGCGGGCATACTGAAGATAGACATCCTGTGGAGAGACCTGCACGTAGTGCAGGGTGGTCTCGATATCGGCATGGCCCATCAGCTGCATGAGTGCAGGGAGGCTGATCCCGGCACGCACCATGTCCGAGGCGAAGGTATGTCTGAACCTGTGCGGGTTGGCGATCTTTACGCCGGTGGTGCGACGATGATAGCGAAACAGGGAGCGTAATCCCGCCGGTGTCATGCGCTGGCCGCGCGCCGGACCCTTCAAGACCACGAACAGTGCTGCCGAGCAGGGATCGGGCCGCTCCAGTCGCAAGTAGTGATCGATCAGTTGCGTGGTCTCTGGGGCCAAGGGCAGGAAGCGCATCTTGTTGCCCTTGCCGCGCACGCGGAGCTGACCTTCGGATAACAGCACGTCATCACGGTTCAGGGCCATGACTTCGGCCGAACGCAGGCCGTGCATGAGCATCAGGCCCACGATGGCCAAGTCGCGCGCAGTGCGAAAGCTCGACCAGAAGCGCGCCACTTCGTCGACCGAGAGAGGAACGATGGTGAGCTTGGGTTCCCTTATACGCAGTCTGCTGAGATCGAATCTGGGCCGGCCGAGGCCCATCGGTCTGCGATGCAGGTAGACCTGGTGGAAGCCGGGGACGGCCTGACAGGGAGCATCGGGGAACTCGTTACGGATGGCGCGATCGGCACAAGCCACGCGGTCGTTGATGGTGGAGGCAGACGGCGGCGGTTGCTTGCTCGACTGGAAACGGATGTAGTCGAGCAAGGTCGAATCGGCAAGGTCTGCCGCGGAGATGTCGCCGGTGTGATGAACGCTCTCCCACCAGCGCACGAAGTGCAACAGACTGTGCGCATAGCTGTAGAGGCTCTTGTTGGCAAGTCGCCGGACATACTCACGGTCCAGATAGCGGTTGATCCAGCCGATCTCTCGGCCCGAGTCCTGCTCCACTACGCGAAAGGGGCTGTGTGCTCCCGCTGCAGTCTTGATAGAGATCACGCGGAACTTCATGGCTGTGCGGCCTCCAGAAAAGACTGGAACTGACGCGCATCTCCGCCGCCAACGAAGAAGGAGTTGGGATCGTGTCCTTCAGGCAGCGGAACGCGACGAGCCGGGATACCGTGCCCGGCAAGTTGATGCGCAAGCTGCTCTGCTGCCTGTTGGCCACTCAGGTTGGCATCTTCGTCGAACACGACATAGACGATGCGCGGCCCGTCACATAGCTGGCGGAACTGGCCGGCGTTGAGATGCGTGCCCAGAGAGCAGGTCACGTTGGAGAAGCCCGCCTTACGCAGCGCGGCATAGTCGAACAGACCTTCGACAAGAATCACCTCGGGGCAGTGCCGGACCTTCTCCCACGCATACAAACCGCCCTTAGAGCCAGGCAGGAAGCGATGAGCAAATGCGGCGCCGATGCTGCGACCGTAGAGGTTGACGATGTGCTCGCCCTGCCATAACGGAAAGACGATGCGCTGATAGAGTGCATCCGCGCCTTGCGCGTTGATCAGGCCGGCTTCTCGCAACACCGAAAAGGAATGGCCTTGCGTCGTGAGATGGTGGCGCAAAACTCCGCCGGGCGCATAGCCGATACGCAACTCCCGGATAAGAGAAGGATCATGAAGTCCGCGTTGACGCAAATACTCAAGCGCCTCCGGATAGTGATCCAGCTGCTGCTGATAAAACGCGACTGCTTGCTCAAGTAACGCGATCCCAGTAGCTTCTCGATGAACATCTGGATCCAGATAGGCGAGGCTCTGACGGAAAGATGCCCGGCGGGATAACTGGACGAAGCGAATCAGATCTCCGCCCTGCCCACAGCCGTGGCAGTAGAAGACATCCTTGCGCGTGTTCACATAGAACGACGGCCGACTCTCCTTGTGCAACGGACAGAGTCCGACATACTCGAAGCGGCCCGCCCGCCGGCTTGTCCAGTTCTGCCGCCGCAAGTACTCCAGCAACGGCAGCCGGCCCTTGAGTGTTTCCACATCGTGGCCCACAGCGCTTCTTCGCCTCCCAAACCCAGTCTGGAACCTCTCCTGTTCTGTTCCCAGGCAAGGATGGTAGGCGAGCCAACTTTTTTACAAACGCAAGGGCCAGAGGATCTCAAGAACAGAAGCCATCCAGGGCGACGGAGCCACCTGGAGCGCGCTATCGGTACCGCGCTGGAGCCAGCGGACTATGCACACCATGGTCTGGCGAACGAATGAAGCCGCTGGCTCAGACCAGTCCAAGCCCGACGACCAGCGACGGACGGTAGAAGCATCAGGCACCCGATCAGCATCCATCAGCTTCGGCGAGGCCCTCTCCCATGAGCAGTGCTCCTTCAAGCGCAGCCACAGCGCCTGGCAACGGGCCAACAAACTGAAGTGGGTGTAGGGAAGAGAGAACAACGGAAGGAATGTGAACGTCTTTCCGCAAATCGAACAGCGACCACGCCGAATCCCGATCCAGTCGTGATACTCGTCGTGCGCCTGCTTGCGGCGACGCCCGTGCCCAACAATCGAATCGCACTTGCAGATCGGACACAAGCGTATGATGATCTGGTCGCAGTCGTTGGCCCAGCAGGCAGCAAGCTGCCCCAGCCCGGCCGACACTGGGACAAAGAGGATCGTTACCTCAAAGGGGCTTCGCCGTCGACGTTGACCCGCCAAGATCTCAGCCGGCTGCGAAGCTCCTCCTCCTGAAGAAAACCCAACTGAAAGAGAATATAGCTTCTTACTCGCAGCCTCGACGGCATGGCTCAGCTTATTGGCCGGTTATCTCCCTGAAGTCAACCGTCGACCTTGCCAGAGACTGTGGCGCTGCCCGCGGACGAGGAGAATGTCCCGTGGCCTCAATGACGACAGTGTTGCTCACAAGACCCTCCGCATGTCCGGTCAGCCTGATTTCGCCCGGTTGCGTTCCAGACTGGACGATCACCTGGGCAAGCCCGCTGAAGACGCTTCGCTTCCAATGCGCGTCGATCGCTCTGCTGGGAATGGTCAGGCTTACGCCATCGCTGATGCCGCCGGGGCCATCGCTGTTGTGGACAACCACGGCAATGGAGTTTTCGCCCGCATGAACGAGTTTTCGGATATTGAATACCGGAGTGGCACGCCAATCGTGCGACTCGCCCACTGGCCGTCCATTTACATATATCCAGCCGTCATCATCAATCCTTCCGAACTGGAGCATGAGGTCTGTGGCGGCGAGGTCATCGGCGGCGAGTGTGAAATGCGTGCGAAAGACGGCCGAAGTGTGCTCCCGCAATTGGCCGGAATCCGGGTTCACATCGACCCGGTCCCAATCTGTGACCGAAAAGTCTGCGGCAGCTTCCGGGCGGTCTTTTGCCTCGGGAACCAGTTTCATCCGCCAATCTTTCAAGGAAAGCTCATGATCCGGGAAATAGCTCAGGTAAACTTCAGGCTCATGCGAGCTGGGGTCGCCGTTTCCGACGCCGATGATCTTTCCTGGACCGCTGATCTCAAAACTGATGAGGTTGTCAGCAACCGGGACGATGCGGCCTTGTGCATCCGTGACTGCCACCGTGATAACCGAGACATCTTCGCCATCAGGGTTGATCGTGGCGCGGTCAGGCGTGAGCTTGATGGCTGCGGGAGCGCCGGTGGTCTCCAACTTCTCTTCGGCGACGAGCTTGCCATTTTTGTATCCGCGCGCCATGATCGTGCCGGCGGCGTAAGGCACCATCCACTGCAGGTGCGAGTTTTTCGGCATTGTCATTCTGCCAAGGCTTGCGCCGTTCAGGAAGAGCTCAACTTCATC
Source organism: uncultured Acidobacteriota bacterium (assembly GCA_963766785.1). Lineage (GTDB taxonomy): Bacteria > Acidobacteriota > Terriglobia > Terriglobales > Acidobacteriaceae > Telmatobacter. The sequence goes on along the minus strand of CAVYBV010000025.1, from coordinate 2,059,881 downwards.
CAAATTGCTGAAGCATCTGACGTCGATGCTCTGCCCTTCCTTGCCGGTCCAGTTCCAGTGCGGGAGCAGGTGCAATACCTTCTTGTCGCTCCACCACGCCTGGTAATAGTAGTAGTTGTCCTTCGGGAATCCGGCCATGTCCATGATGCCGTAGTTCGCATTGATGTCGGGCCAGTCGTTCTCGCCGCGATAGTCAAAGCCGGTCCAGGCGAATCCGCCGGAAAGCCACGGGCGCGCCGCATAGTAAGTCCACCAGGATTCGGCCGTGCTGGTGTCCTCGCGGGGCAGGTTCGAGCGATCGTCATAGGCGCTTTGGTATCCTCGCGCTTGATCGATCGCGTAAATCCCGCGGGTGGTGAGGATGCTCGATGTTTCCGTTCCAATGTTCGGCTGTTCCGGGTGCGCAGCGTGGTAACGGTCCATGTCAGGTCCCGTGTGATAATTCCAGCCGCGTACATCGGTGACGCTGTTTGCGCCGGTGAACTCGTTGCCCACGCTGGCAGCGTAGGTCACCGAGCGACTTGGATCAAGCTGATGAATCAGCGTCTGCATGGTTCGCGCCACGCGCGCCGCAATGGGAGTGCTCTGCAGCGGCTCTTCATTTCCTATCGACCACAGGAATACGCTGGCATGGTTGCGGTCGCGACGAATCTGGTTCGCCAGCAAGTCGAGATCCTGCGCATCGCTGGCAAAGACCCGGCTCTCGTCCAGCACGAGCATGCCGAGACGGTCGCAGGCCTCGAGCAACTCCTCTGTCGGCTCGTTGTGTGCGGTACGGATGGCGTTGGAGCCCATCTCCTTGAGTCTGCGCACGCGGAAATACTGCAGTGCATCCGGCAACGCCGTGCCTACTCCGGCATGATCCTGGTGATCGGCTGTACCTTTGATGACATAGGGTTTGCCATTCAGAAGGAATCCTCGCGGGGGATCGAATGCGAGCGTTCGGATACCGAACTCAGTCTCCACCCGGTCCATGATCTTTCCACGCAAACGAACAGTGGTCACCAGCTTGTAGAGGCGCGGCGTTTCGGGAGACCAGAGGACCGGCGAAGCTACGTAGGCCTTTTGATTAAGCGTCGCCGTCATAGATGGCCCAACGGCAGCGGCGGCGCGAGTTCTGCTGACGCTGTTGCCGCTGGGATCCACGATCTCGTACTCCACTTCGGCATCGGACAAAGAGGCCAGATGATTCGCAAGTCGAGTCTTGATGTTTATTTCAGCGGGACCCTGGGGCACGTTGTTCTTGAATCGGCTACAGATAAACACACCGTCGGGCGCGACGGCCAATGGCGCTGTTTTTACCAGCCAGACGTGACGATAGATGCCGGCGCCTTCATAAAACCAGCCTTCGAACTTCGAAGCGTCGACGCGCACGGCAATTGTGTTCCTGCCGCCATAGTTGACGACGTCCGTGATGTCATACCGGAACGAACTGTATCCCCGGGGTTGACGCCCGACCAGGCAGTTATTCACGTAAACCAGGCTGTCGCGATAGACGCCACCGAACTCAATCCAAATGCGCTTGCCCGCGTCGTCTGCGGACAGCGTGAATGTACGGCGATACCAGCCCAAGTCGTTTTGCGGAAAGTCCGGACCGACAGGCTTGTATCCGTGGTCGGCAGGCCCATTTTTGTCAAAGGGAAGAGCAACCACCCAGTCATGGGGCAGGTTCACGGTGGGCCAAGGCGAGTCGTCAAAATCCGGTCTTGCTGGGCCGGTGCTGACGCCGAGATTGATCGGCCCCTCGCCGGTGCCCCATTCGTCGCCGAGATGGAACTTCCAGCCAAAATCCATCAATAGCTTCTGCCGCGGTATTTCCTGGGCGGGTGCCGGACAGATTGTCGCGAGCGCCACCATCAAAGCCATCGAACACTTCACCGCGAACCGTATATGGCAAGTCATCTTCATTGGGTCCTTTGTATCTCCTGAGCGGCTTCAACTTTCATTGTGCCCGCGTTTGCGTCGAGTCGACGCTGGGCATCGCACCCTGGCGCAGTCTGCTGGAACACGGCCCATGAGAATCCGCACCAATCAGGTGGTCGTTATGACCACTGTTCCCGTTGTCAGTCCGCTCGAAATCGCCGAAACTTGGATGACGCCGGGGCTTGCGAACGATTGCACCAGTGCCATGCATTGCCCGTTAAATGCGCTGCGTGTTCCGGCGGCAGGAGAGCCAGGTTTGTCAGGTTCGTGACAGCTCGGGTCACCTGGAAAACCAAGCGCTGCGTTGGAACCGATTAAGCCCCAGGAATCGGGTTCGTGTAACGAACGAAATCAGAAATAGTTCAGAAATTCCCCTTTCTGGCCGATGACGCTCCTGGTAAATGACGAGTATCGCTTTGAAAATGTTGAGATTAGTGCGTCTCAATGCCAGCTCTACAAGGATGGCGCCGAGAGACACCTGCGCAAGCAGGCCTTTCAGGTTTTGCTCTATCTCGTCCAGCAGCACGAGCGTGCAGTCGGCCGCGAAGAGCTGATCCGGATTGTCTGGCAAGGTTCGGCCGTCACCGACGACAGTCTGGGCCAGTGCATCAGCGAAATCCGCGAAGCGCTGGGTGACAGTTCGCGCCACCCCCGGTACATCAAAACCCTGCCGAAAATCGGATATCAGTTTATCGGTGCGGTGAATGACCGGGTCATGAATGGACCTGCCGAGCCGGAACCAGGGTTGCTGGAACGCCAATCTTACTCACCGGAGGGCGCCTCGACCGTCGCCCCGGTGGTTCTCACCCCGGTTGTTTCGACGCTGCCCAAACGGCGCTTTGTTCTGCCCGTTTCGCTCGCGCTATCTGCAGTTTTGCTGGTCACGCTGGCCATTGTTGCCGGGCTCCGCCGAAACAGGGCATCCGGTAGCCAGGCCGTGAGCGCCACTCGGGTTCTCCCCGCCCCTCGCCGATCCATCGCCGTGCTGGGATTCAAGAACCTTTCCGGCCATCCGGAAGATGCCTGGCTCTCCACTGCCTTTTCGGACTGGTTGAGCGCGGAACTGACGGCCGGTGAGCAACTTCGTGAGATTCCTGCGGAGGAGGTCGCTCAAACCAGGGTCGAGCTTGCCTTGCCGGAAGGGGAAAGCCTCAGCCACGAGAGTCTGACGCGGATCAGGGGAAATCTGGGTACGGACTTTGTCGTGATCGGCTCCTACGCCCGATTCGGAAACAAGCCCGATGGCGAGCTTCTCGTGGACGTTCGCCTGCAGGATACGGCCAGTGGTGAAACGTTAGCGACTATATCGGAAGAGGGCACGGAAGCGCATTTGCTTGAGTTGGTTTCGCGAGCGGGCGAGAATCTGCGAGCAAAGCTCAACGTTGAGCAAGCCACACCGGACCAGGCGGCCGAGGTCGCCGTCTCGCTGCCGTCGAATCCAGGAGCTGCGCGTCTCTATGCGGAAGGACTTTCAAGGCTGAGAGCCTTTGATGCATTAGGAGCACGCGACTTGTTGCAGCAGGCAATCGCAGTTGAACCCGCCGACGCTTTGCCGCACTCCGCTCTTGCGACCGCACTTTCGAGATTAGGCTACGACGCGGCTGCCGCGGCGGAAGCGAAACGAGCCATGGAGCTTTCTTCTCGCTTGCCGCGTGCGCAAAGGTCGCTGGTGCAGGCGCGTTATTTCGAAGTCTCCCATAACTGGCCGCAGGCGATCGAAATCTATCGGCTGCTCTTTGACTTCTTCCCGGACCGGGTCGATTACGGTCTGGCCCTGGCGCGCGCCCAGATTAGCGGAGGAAAAGGAAAAGATGCGGAAGAAACGATCGCGACTTTGCGAAAGCTTCCGCCCTATCTCTCGAATGACCCGAGCATCGATTTGGCCGAAGCCAATGCGGCTGACTCGCTGGGAGACTTGAAGGGCGCTTTGGGATTAGCCGACCAGGCGGCGCAAAAGGCACGCTCGCTGGGGGCATCTTTGGCTCTGGCGCACGCTTTGACACTGCGCGCCGATGAACTGCGCAACCTGGACAGGCTGGATGAGGCCGCGGCCGCGCTGAAAGAGGCAACGCAGATTTTTGCAGCGGTTGGCGATAACGACGAGTTTGCCAATGCTCAGGCTATCAGCGCGCACTTACTCGATCTTCACCAGGATTTTGACGGCGCTAAGAAGACATATGAAGAGGCTCTATCGACTTTTCGCAAGATTGGAGACCGCGACGGAGTAGAGCGCGAGCTGAACAACATTGCCGTTGAACTTCAACAACTAGGCGATTTGAAGGGCTCTCTCAAGAACTTCGAAGAGTCGTTAGCAATCTGTTCCGAACTCCAGAATCAGGAGAGTGTTGCTTTTGAAAAGGCCAACATCGGAGAAATACTGCTGGAGCTTGGCGATCTGAAAGGTGCGGAGCAAAGTTACAGGCAGTCCCTCGATATCAGCCAGGCAACCAATAACACGGATATGACAGCTCACGATCTCCAGGGTCTTGGCCGCGATCTTCAGGCACAGGGACGATTAGAGGAAGCCCAGCAGGATGAGAACAAAGCCATCACGGTATTTGCGGAAAGTGGGCAGACGCAGGTCATCGATGCTTATTCGAGCCTATCGGGTGTCTTGCTTGACATGGGCAAATACGAAGATGCGGCGACCGCTGCCCGCATGGCGATCGATCGTATGACAAAGCTGAAATCCCCTGATCGCTACCGGACGGACGCAGAAGCCGCCCTGGCTCGAGTTCTTCTCGCTGAGGGAAAGTATTCCGATGCCAGGAAAGTCATGCAACAGACGACTCGAATTGCCGGGCAAAGAATGAGCCGGGAGAGCGAGTTCATTTGGACAATTACCGATGCCAGGGTGCGCGCCGCGTCGGTTGACCACGAAGACAAAGTCGAAGCAGCAAGGAACCTGCAATTGGTGATTGCTGAAACCAGGAAGGCTGAATTTGTCGTGTACGAATTGGAGGCTCGACTTGCGCTCGCACAGACCGGGATCGCCTTGGGCGACACTCAGACCGGTCGCGCTGATCTTTCTGCGTTGATGAAAGAAGCCTCTGAGAGAGGATTTGAGCTGGTCTCTCAGAAAGCGGTGGCCATTCTTCAAACTCGCCCAAGCGAAAAATAGCTCAGTTTTTTCTGATCGGTGCGGGATACATTGTTCCAGTCATCCGAATTCAATTGCATCCTCCGAATTCAGGTCTTCGCACAGAATGACTTCTAGCGGATCGGACGCCGGGTCAATTGCAGAATTGCCGTATCAGGCCCAAAACTATCCTTTAGTTTGGCCTGCTGACGATTAGTAACGCGAAGTCGGCAAGGCGTCAGTTTTCCGGTAGTGAGAACGCTGGAAAGCTTGGAGTATGACCCGATTTTCATTCCCGAATTTGGCCCGCCGCCTGTGACGGCCTCGATTCGAAAGAAGGATCAGTATCGTCCGGGCAAGATGACAGCTCAGTCTTGCGAGTGGCAAGAAGCGCGTTTTTGCATAGAGTGGCGCACTGGCGACACACCGGAACCTGGCCGCAAGGAAGACTGGCGCACCTCGCGCGAGTTGGATTTGCCGATGGCCAGTCAGCCAACCCGTTCCGGCGTTTTGCCGTCAATCGAGGGACAAAGTATTGTCGAAGGTTTTGTACCGTTAGGTTGGCGACCACACACTGAGAACTCGTAATCGGTTCATCCAGACACCTTGAAAGGTGATAAGCACAGGTTGGATTATTGCCTGCGGCCACTCGCAATTGCGCCCCCGGGACAGCCTTGCACATGACGGCACCAATAAACTTGAAGGGCCCCGATGTTTCCATCCTGAACCACGGGGCATACCGGAATTCTCGCCATTCATCCGCCATTCTGAGCCTTCATCCAGGTTCTGGCTCTGTTCCGGGAGATCCGCGCATACCCTTTGAGCAGATCGGCAGGGTTGCCTAGGAGGAATGACGTGGATGACCTGGTGTTGGCGGACGGCGTAAGCCGAAGTTTCTCTCTCGACTATAGTGAAGTGCATGCGCTGAATGCGGTGAACCTGCGGATTGCGGCGGGCGAATTCCTGGCGATCGCCGGTCCCAGCGGCAGCGGAAAAACCACGCTGCTGAACCTGATCGGCTGCATCGATTCCCCATCGGAGGGCCGAATTTTCCTCGACGGACAGGACACGTCCGCACTGAGCCGCAAGCGGACCACGGAGCTGCGCCGTCAGAAGATCGGATTCGTTTTTCAGACCTTCAACCTGATTCCCGTGTTCACGGCGGTTGAGAACGTGGAGTATCCGCTGCTGCTCGGCGAGATGAGCGCGAAGGAGCGACGCCGGAGGGCGTTGGGCGCGCTGGAGTGCGTGGGGCTTTCGTCGCGCGCCGCGCACCGGCCTGACCTGCTCAGTGGCGGCGAACGGCAACGGGTGGCCGTGGCGCGGGCCATTGTGCACCGGCCGGCGCTGGTGCTGGCCGATGAGCCGACCGCAAATCTGGACACGCAGAATGCGACTCAGTTGATCGACCTGATGAGGGAGCTGAACCGGAACCTCGGCCTCACTTTTGTCTTTTCCACGCACGACCAGCGATTGCTGGAGCATACGCCGCGCATTGTTCGCCTGTGCGACGGGCGCGTGGTTTCCGATTCCAAGCTGGGAGCGCAGGGCGATGCGCAATATGCGATGAAAGGAGACGGTCATGAGCAAGTTTCTGCTGCTTGCGTTTCGTAACGTGTTCCGCAACCGTCGGCGGACGGCGATGACGCTGATGATGGTGGCCGGAGGGGTGACCGGCTTGCTGCTTGCCGGCGGCTACTTCCGGTTCATGACCGACGGCCTGAGGGAAAGCACGATTCGCAATGGGCTGGGGCACATCCAGATTTTCAACGCCGAGCACTTCAAGCGCGACGAAGTGCGGGTGCTCGACACTGGCATTGACGATTGGGGCCGGGTGGCGGCGCGGGTCGCGAGCATTCCTCACGTTCGCGGCGTGGCGCCCCGCATCGAGTTCTACGGCATGGTGTCGAACGGCCAGAAATCTTCTGTTTACATGGGCAGCGCGGTCGATCCCAATGCCGAAAGGAGCCTGGGATTCACGCCTGATTTGATTGCGGGGCACGATCTGGACGCCAAGGCCGGCGATGAGGTTGGCGCGCTGATCGGCGCGGGGCTGGCCAAATCAATGAACGTGAAAGTGGGCGACGGGCTCACGCTGCTTGCGGTCACCTCAGATGGCGCGCTGAACGGCATCGATGTGGAGGTGGTCGGCATTGTGCAAACGGGGGCAGCGGAGCTGGATGCGCGCTACCTGCGCATTCCGCTGGTGTCCGCGCAGAGGCTGCTCCAGAGCAATCGCGTGACGAACCTGGTGGTCGGTCTCGATGCGACATCGAACACGGACCGCGTGTACGACGCCATGGCGCCGCGGCTAACCGGCCTTCCGCAGCGAATGGAGCTGCGTAAGTGGATCGACCTGGCGACCTATTACAAGCAGGTACGCACCATGTTCGACGGGATCTTCCTGTTCATGGGTCTGATCGTTTTCTTCATGGTGCTGATGTCGAGCGTGAACACGCTGCTGATGTCGATGTTCGAGCGCACGCGGGAGATCGGCTCCATGCTGGCGATGGGCACGCCGCATCTGTGGATCGTTGCCCTGTTCATGGCGGAAGCCGGAGTGCTGGGCCTTCTCGGAGCAGCCATCGGAGTGTTGGCCGGCAACCTGGCCGGGGCGCTGCTGAACTGGCTAAATTTCCGCCTACCGCCCCCGCCGGGATTCACCCTCGGGATTCTCTTTCACATTGAGCCCGTGCCCGGGATCATGATCGGCGCGTCGCTGCTGGTGGTGGTGTCGTTGACGCTTGCGTCCATTGTGCCCGCGGTGCGGGCATCGCGGCTGCGCATTACGGAGGCATTGGCTCATGTGTAACATCAACGGCTTTCTCCGCTGGTATCTGATTCTTTTGCTGGCTGCATTCCTGGTTACCTGTGCCGTAGTGTGCCGCGCCGCGCCAGCCGCGCCGGACGCCGAAGCACTGCTGCGGCAGTCCGACCGCTTTCGCAACGGCTGGCCAGCGTACGTGGTGCACGTCAAGATCACCGACTTCGCCGCCGGCAGAGCGGACGAAGAGCATATTTACGAGGTTTCGCAAAAGGGCACAGAGAAGACGTACGTGGATTTTCTCAGCGCACGCGAGAAGGGCGAACACGTGTTGATGCTGGGTGACGACATGTGGGTTTATCTTCCCGACACCAGCCGCCCGGTGCGAATTACGCCGCTGGAGCGGCTGACCGGAGACGCCTCAAATGGCGACGTGGCCCGTACCAACTACTCCGCCGATTATTCGCCCGTCTACCTGCGCACGGAAAAGGCAGGAAACACGGACTGCTACGTTCTGGAGCTGACGGCCAAACGCAAAGGCGCAACCTATCACCGCGTTTTGTACTGGCTGCGCGTGGAAGATGCCCGGCCGGTGAAGGCGGAGTACTACCTGACTTCCGGCAAGCACATCAAGTCCGCCACTTTCGATCAATACGGAGAATTCGGCGGCCAGATGCTGTTGCAGCGGTTCACGCTTTACGACGAGATTCTGCGCAACTCGCGCAGCGTGCTGGAATACTCAGGGGCCGCGCCGCGTTCGCTGCCAGACCGGCTCTTCTACCAGGGACGCGCCGACAGGTTCTGAACATGAACTGCACGTTTCTCATTCCGGCTATCCTGCTCACAGGCGCTTTCGCTGCCGCTCAAAACGCACCTGCGGATGGCGAGAGCCGCTACGAGCTGCGATATTCAGTGAACGCGATCGACGACGCCACTTTTTACGCGGGCCGGACGGAGCCCATTCCTGTGGTACTGAACCAGGTGCTGTTGGAGCCCTCCATTGGCGTTCGCGAGCGGAATCGCTTGAACTTCAACTCCAGCCTGATTGGCCTGACTGCCACCTACTCCGATACCAGCACGCAACTGCGCGTGCGGGAAACGTATGCCACAGTCTCCGCGGGGGATCTTGAGTTGACGGCAGGGCGCAAAATGGTGCTTTGGGGCGTCGGCTACGCGTTCAGCGCCGCCGGGGTGCTCGATCCGCCGCGCATCCCGACCAATCCTACCGATCGCCTCAACGTCAACGAGGGCCGGGACATGGTGAAGGCCGACTGGATCCATGGAACGCAGGCAATTTCGGCGGCATGGTCCACCGCGGCGCTGGCTCCGGCCAATACGAGTCTGCGCGACACAACCGCTTTCCGGTATAACTTTCTGGTGCGCGGATTCGACACGTCGATGATTGCCGGCCACGATCGCGGCGGCGACTCTTTTGGCGCCCTTACCTTTACACGCGTGGTGGGCCAGGCGCTGGAGTTGCACGGTGAGGCGGTGTGGCGTGAGCAGGCCGCGGCTCTGTTCGGCGCCAATTACACACTCGCCGGAATTTCCTTCATCGGCGAGTTCTATACTCCTCCCAACATTTCTTACTACCGCGACGAAGGAATTTCTGCGGCGGCGGGCCGCCAGCACTATGCTTTTCTGAGCGCCGGTAAGGCGCGGCTGCGCGAACGTCCCGGCTGGAAAGAGTGGGGTGTCTCCGGCGCCATCGTGGCCAATTTCGACGATCGCAGCTATACCGGCACCTTCGATGCCAGCCGCTGGTTCGGCAATCACTTCTCCTCCTACGTGCACATTGAGGTCCCGCGCGGGCCAAAGACATCGGAGTACGGCTCGGCGCCCTACGCCACGGCGACATCGGCGGGAGTCCGTTTCCAGCTATGAACGACCAGCAAGAGACCGGCACATGCGCCACAGTTGCCGACAGCCAACATGGGATGGGTAACCGCTGGTTCTATTCCCGCCTGTTGTGGATTCCCGGCATCACCATTCTGATCGCGCTGATCTTTTACTCTCTGGGCTATCTCAGCCTGTCGCGTCCGGCGCAACATGTCCTCAGCATTTTCATCTATTCGGCCTGCATCTCTCTGCCGTGCATCGTCGTTGTACCCTGGATCTCCATCAGATTCACAGGCCGGTTTCCGCGAACGCTCGTGCTTATCCAGGCGTTAGCTCTGGCCCTGATAGCAATCGCAGGTTCTCTGCTCGCAGCCTTTATAGTGTGCCGCCTTGGAATCCACGATCGAGACAGGCTTTGGGAGGAATATCGCACATCTCTACCCTTTTGCATCGTGATTACGCTGGCGGTCGGGCTTTCGGTCTCGAGTTACGAGAGCATGCGCTACAAGCTGCAGGCGGCCATGCTGGAAGCGCGCACGCGGCAGATGGAAGAGGAGCGCGCCAATAAACTTCTGGCGCAAGCGCGGCTTTCTTCGCTGGAATCGAGTGTCCATCCGCACTTTCTCTTCAACACGCTGAATTCGATCGCGTCGTTGATCCCGTCGGATCCGGGTCGCGCCGAAGACCTGGTCGGACGCCTTGCATCGCTGCTGCGCTTTTCCTTGAACGCGCAACATAACGGCCTGGTTCCTCTATCGCAGGAGTTGAAGGTCGTTCGCGATTATTTGGAAATCGAAGCAGCACGCTATGGCCCGCGGCTACGCTACGGGATTCTCGTTCCCGATTCGCTGGAATCCATCCGGGTTCCCGCCATGGCGCTGCAGACATTGGTGGAGAACTCGATCAAACACGTGGCCGCGACCCGAATCGAGGGCGCCTCGATTCAGATTTCAGGACGCGCGGACACGGAGCGCGCCTGGCTTGAAGTCAGCGACGACGGGCCCGGATTCTCACCCGACCGGATCGAAGCCGCGCATGGTCTGGGCAACCTTATGGCGCGCCTGGAACTGTTGCTGGGCAGCGAAGCCCGCCTTGAGATCAGCCGCCAGCAGGAGAGGACGATCGCCCGCCTCTCGTTTCCGCGCTATGCTGAAATCCCATGAAGACCGCACCGCTTCGCGCGTATCTGGTGGATGACGAGCCGCTGGCCACCGAGCGACTGAAGCGGCTGCTGGCCAATTACGATTCGCTCCACATCGCCGGCAGCACCACAGATCCGGCGGAGGCCGTGGCCTATCTGAACGGCGATGTCGACATCGATGTGCTGTTTCTGGATATCCAGATGCCAGGCATGAACGGATTCGAATTGCTCTCGCGGCTGGCGGCGCAGCCGTTTGTGATTTTCACCACCGCGTACGACCAATACGCGCTGCGTGCCTTTGAAGTGAATTCCATCGACTACCTGGTCAAGCCAATCGAGCGCGAACAACTGGAGCGTGCGCTGGCCAAGCTGGGCCGTCTTCGCCCGGTGGCCAAACCGGCGTGGCAACATGATCCCGAGCTTCCGGCGGTTCTGAAGGAAATGGCGGAGTCGATGCTTCGTCAAAGAGTATCTGCTCCCCGCCGCGTCGCCTCCCGAGTCGGCGATCGCGTCCTGTTTCTGGACCTCGATACCGTCTCTCATTTCATTGCTCGCCAGAAGCTCACCTACGCCGTGATGAACGGGCGCGAGCATTCGGTCGATCAGACCATTGCCGATCTCGAGCGCAAGCTGGATCCGGCTCGGTTCTTCCGCATCCATCGCGCTATCCTTCTCAACCTGGATTGGGTAAAGCAAGCCAATGTGTCGTTCGCCGGTCGGGCAACCATCCTGCTCAAAGATGAGCGTGGCACGCAATTGCCGGTTGCACGCGACCGGCTGCGAATGCTCAGGTCGAGGCTGGAATTCTGAATCGTGACCTTTCGACAATCAACACTGAAAGCGGCATTGGCTGCAGTGAATGGTTTCGACTTCCGTCTGCGTGACTGTCCAAGTCTGCCCTTCTTGGCGGCTTCCCGGAGATTTCTCGGCTTTCGGGCGAAAACTGCCAAAGTTAACGAACGCCGACGATATGCCCAGGACCCCTCAATGCGCATTTCGGGTTGGGGATGGATAGCCGACCTTCCAGGAACAACGGCAAAACTGGCCTGATTTCCCGCTAGCGATTACCTACCCGAAACCTGGAAGAATCGGGACTGCAGCAATCCTTGATGAGTGCGTCGGACTCGTTCCGTCTCAACACCCGCCACCGTGATCTGCCACACAGACAATCGGAGGGAAGGCGTGGGATGATCTTGCACCTGACAGGGACCTCGACTGTTCGTTTGTGAACGGGTGCAATCGTTTCCGGACAGCAAAAACCTCTGCGATTGAGATCCGCAGCGGCCTAAGGGATAGACGATGCAGCGTTAACCGAATTCTGGGTTTGGCCAAGAGATTGCACGATCTCCAGGCAGATTCCCAAGAACAGAGTTCAACTGGGCCGGAGGCTGCCATGCAAACCGTGCTTCAGGACCTGCGCTACGCATTGCGCCAGTTGCGCCAGACGCCGGGATTCACAATCGCTGCCATTCTTTCTCTGGCCTTTGGCATCGGCGCCAATACCGCCAGCTTCAGCATCATGGACGCGGTCGTCCTCCGTCCCTTCTCGATTCCCGGCCTCGACCAAGTGTTCACCGTCCAGGAGCAGCAGAACCGCGGCGACCTGAGGCAGGTAGCGCTGGCCAACCTTGAAGACTGGCAGCGTCAGAGCCAGTCCTTTGAAGAGCTGGCCGTCCATTACTCCACCGGAATGGCCGTGACCGGGGCCGGAGATGCGGAAAACGTGCAGGCCGAGTTGGTGTCGCCCAACTTTTTCTCCGTGCTGCGAGCCAACCCGGTGCTTGGCCGCGTCTTTTACCAGAACGAAACCGAACCCGGCCGCAACCGCGTGGCCATGCTGAGCGGCTACTTCTGGAAGCACCATTTCAACGCCGACCCCCACATTGTGGGCCGGACCATCGAGCTCGACTTGCACTCCTACACCATCGTCGGCGTGATGCCGCAGACCATGCAATATCCGCCCATCGACGATGTCTTTGTTCCCTTTGCGCCCGATGCCGCCGAACTCGGCAACCGCGACGCGCACAATTATTTCGTTTTGGGCCGCTTGCGCAAGGGGGTTACGCCAGACCAGGCACAGGCTGAGATGACCGTCCTCGCCGACAGCCTGGCGCGGACTTATCCGGCCACCAACCGGGGCTGGCAAATCAAGCTGGTGCCCCTGCTGGACGACTTCAACGGCTTTTACTCGCCCTTTTTCTTCAGCCTGATGCTGGGCGCCACACTTTTTGTCTTCCTGGTGGTCTGCGCCAACCTGGCCAATCTGCAATTGGCGCGCGGCATTGCGCGCCGGCCGGAGATTGCCATGCGCAGCGCCCTGGGCGCAGGCCGCTCAAGGATCATGAGGCAACTGCTCACCGAAAACATCCTGCTGGGGCTGGTGGGTGCGGCCGGCGGTCTGCTGGTCGCCCATATCTACCTGCGTCTTTCCATCCTCTCGCTGCCGCCGATGGTGGACCACTTCATCGCCGGATGGTCCAACATTTCGGTCAACCAGCACGCCCTGGCGCTGTCTCTTTTGCTGGCTGTGGGAGCAGGCGCCATCTCAGGCTTTGCGCCGGCGCAGGCGGCCCTGCGCGTCAACCTGGTGGATCAATTGAAGTCCGGCTCGCGCGCCATCGCCGGCGCCAGCCGCAGCCGCCGGATGCGCCACCTCTTCGCGGTCGCGCAGGTCGCGCTGGCCATAGTGCTGGTCGTCGGCGCGGCGCTGATAGCCAGAGGCATGGTGGGCATGCTGCATGCCGCCGATCCGCCTTGTCCGATTGCGAGTCAACTATAGGCGCGCTTTACGCGTGTCCGAATCGGCAGAAAGTAGGATTGGCCGAATTTATTTCCTGGCTCATATTTCTCCGGTAGTGCCTTCGACGCCAAGGGGCATTGTTCGATTGCTCCCGAATGAGCGAAGATAGCTGACGGAGCGGCGCGCACTTTCTCCGTAGGAGCTGGCGCCGGGAGGCCCCGACTTGGACTCCGCACAACATCCGACTCACCCTCCCTTCAGCCGGCCCGCGGTGCATCGCACCGGAACACTCCCGCTGAATGTTTTGGTGGCTGGTGTGATAGCGGTACTCATCTTCGCCGTCCGAAGCACGGAAGCGCAGCGTGGGGCAGCGCAAACGCCTTCCGTCAACAGCGAAGAGTGGAATTACACCATCAGATCCTGGCAATCGCAAGACGGCTTGCCGGAGGAGACGGTACAGGCTTTCGCCCAGACTCCCGACGGTTATCTTTGGGTGGGCACCAGTGGCGGACTTCTACGATTTGATGGGGCGCGCTTCCATCTGTTCGCACATGAGAACACGCCTGCTTTTGGAGAGAACAGCGTCTTTTGCCTTTTGGCGGCTCACGATGGCGGCTTGTGGATCGGGACAGACGGCAGCGGGCTGATCGAGTGGCGAAACGGCGTGTTCCATGCCTATTCCGCGGAGAAGGGACAGACCGCCAGTTTTGTGCGCGCGCTGGCGGAGGACCGCAATGGATTGCTGTGGGTGGCCACAGACGATGGCCTGTTCTGGGCCAGGAACGGCCGCATGGAGCGGGCGGACAAGCCGCTGGGTCTGCCCGTGTTCAATGTGCATGCCGTGATGGAAGACCGTACCGGCCGCATCTGGGTCGGTGGGGCGCGCCTCTACTCCTTGAAAAAGGGACAGCACCATGAGTACTCGCTGCCGGAGAACGATAGCCGCAATAAGGTGAAGTCTTTTCTGCAGACGGCAAACGGCAACATCTGGGTTGGAACAGTGGGCGGGCTATACCGGTTGCGCCCTGGAACGGACAGGTTCGAACCGGTGCCAGGAGTTTCCGGCACGATCCGCTCCCTGCGCGAGGCCCCCAACGGGGAGCTTTGGGCCGGCTCCATCGGCGAGGGCATATTCAGGATTCGCGGCCAGCGTGTGACCCGGCTGCAGGCTCCGACGGCGCTGGTCAGCAACACCGTTCTCTCCATCTTTGCCGATTCCGACAGGGATTTGTGGATCGGCACCCAGGCAGGCATGATGCGTCTCAGCAGGACGCCGGTGCGAGTCCTGGCCCTGCCCACCGCCGCCGACTCCGACTTTGGCACGGTCGCTCTGGATGCGGACGGCTCGCTGTGGGCTGCCTCAAACCAGCTGGTGCATCTGCTGAGCGGCCGTCCGGCACCGTTCAACCTTCCTGGTCTGGAAGGCGCACGCGTCCGCAACGTGATGCGCAGCCGCGACGGATCGCTCTGGATCGGAACCGACGGGAGCGGCGTTTATCACCTTTCCCCCGCAGGTACAAAGCACTTTACAACTCACGAGGGACTGGTGAACAACTTTGTGCGCGTCTTTCTCGAATCCAGAGACGGCTCGCTGTGGATAGGGACCGACAACGGCGTGAGTCATCTGGATCGAGGAGCATTTCACAATTACACAGGGCAAAATGGGCTGGCCTACAACAGCATCCGCTCATTACTGGAGAATCGCGACGGAACCATCTTGATCGGCACCGAACATGGACTGAGCCAGTTGCGGAATGGAGAGTTTCTTCATGACGCGATGACCGCTGCGTTGGCCGACGAGAAAGTGTGGGCGCTTCATCAGGATGCGGACGGCGGAATGTGGATCGGCACGCGCGCCCACGGGCTCTATCGCTACCGAGACGGCCGTCTTTTCCACTTCACCACGGCGAACGGACTTGCAAGCGACAGCATTTATTGCATTCTCGAGGACAGGCAGGGCCACTTCTGGTTCAGCGGACCCTCAGGGGTGATGCTGCTGAATCGCGGCGAGCTGGATGCCGAGGCAATGGGCGGAGAGGAACCTCTTTCACTGCGAATCTTTCGTGCCGATGAGGGCGGCAAGTCAGTTCAGTTTTATGGGGGAACGCAGCCGGCGGGTGCCTTGAACACGGCAGGCGAAGCCTGGTTCCCGACCAGCCAGGGGCTGTGGAGCATCCGCCCGAATGAATTGGAGCACCCATTTGTTTCCAACCTGAAAATCGACACAGTGACGGTCGATGGCCGGTCGGTGCCTCTGATGAAAAAACTGAATATGGACGCGGGCAGCGACCGCGTGGAGATTGCGTATGAACCGGTCCTGCTGCGTTCGCAAGAAGGACTGCGCTTTCGCTACAAGCTCGACAGATACGACCGGGACTGGACCTACGCGAACACTCAGCGGCTTGCAACCTATACGAATCTTCCGGCGGGCCAATACACGTTTCTTGTGGAAGTCTGGGAATCGGATCATCCGGGGCGCACAGCGCAGGCCTCGATCGAGTTCTTCAAACAGCCCATCTTCTACCGGACGCCGTGGTTTGTGGCGCTATGCGTGCTGTTTGTCGCACTTGTTTCCATCCTCGCATATCAAGTACGAATGAAGCAGATTCATGGCCGGTTCAAAGCGGTTTTGGCAGAGAGGACACGGTTGGCGCGCGAGATGCACGACACGCTCATCCAGGGATGCGTTAGCATTTCGGCGTTGCTCGAGGCCGCCTCGAGCAGCGAAGTTGACGACAACGAATCAAGGGCGCACATGATCGAATATGCAGCCACGCAAATCCGTACAACCGTGGACGAGGCGCGCCAGGCAGTGTGGAATCTGCGCGGCGAAGAGCGCGCACCCGTCGATCTGGAGACCTCGCTGGAGCGCATGGCAGAGCGGATTGGCCGGGAACATGGCGTTGAGATGGTCTATAGACTGCATGGGAAACCCTTTGCCATCAATCTGCCGGCGACACATGAGTTGATGATGGTGGCGCGGGAAGCGGTATTTAATGCGATTCTGCACGGACGCGCGAAGCAGGTGGAAGCGGAAATCTGCTACGCGTGCGAGTCGCTTTCGCTGACGGTGAAGGACGACGGCGAGGGTTTCGACGCCTCCGAACCCTTCTCCGATGAACACTTTGGCTTGCGCGGGATGCGGGAACGGATTCACCGCTTCGACGGCAAGTTCGAAATCGAGAGCATTCCCCGTCACGGAACCCGCATTCGGGTGGAGATTCCCAGCGCGAAAATCGCACAGTAGTGACGCCTGTCCGCCGAAAATCATCCACGCAAGGGCTGACGATACCATGCATTGGGTTCTATAATTCTCCTGCCCATGCCTCCGATCCGGATTCTTATAGTCGATGATCACCCCATCATGCGGGTGGGGATCTCTGCCCTCATTGCACCGTGCAAGGAGATGGAGACGGTGGCCGAGGCAGGGAGCGGCGAAGAGGCGCTTAAGTTGCATGCGCATCATAACCCGGACATCACACTGATGGATCTGCGGCTGCCCGGGATCAGCGGAGTGGAGACCATTCGCCGCATTCGCAGCCAGAGCCCAAAAGCGCGGTTCATTGTGCTGACCACTTACGATGGCGACGAGGACATCTATCAGGCCATGGAAGCCGGCGCCGCCGGCTACCTGGTGAAAGGCATGCCTCGGGAGACATTGGTGAATGCCGTGAAGCGGGTCCACGGCGGCGGGCGCTATCTGCCCCCGCCTGTCTCACAGGCACTGACTTCGCGCACCCGCGACTCGAATCTAAGCAGCCGCGAACGCGAGGTGCTTGGACTCCTGGCCAGTGGCAATTCGAACCGGGAGATTGCGGGTAAGTTAGGCATCACCGAGGCAACAGTGAAATGCCATGTGAGCGTCATTCTGGCGCGCCTGAATGCCAGCGACCGCACACAGGCCGTGGTCACGGCGCTGCAGCGCGGACTGATCCACATTTAGCAATCTTCGCAAGCGCGTGGATGATACGGTTTCTCCGAGGTGATTCGTGCCGCATCGCATTTCAGCATCCGTCGCGGTCCTTCTCCTCGTCGCGGGCATAGCTTGTCCGGCGCAACCGACCCCCGTGCAGGAGTCCTCGAAGTACGCAATTGGGGCGGATATCTCCTTTCTGCTTCAGGCCGAACAGCAAGGCGCCGTGTTCAAAGAAAATGGCATAGCCAGGCCCGCACTGGATATCCTTCGCGATCACGGCTACAACTGGATTCGCCTGCGCATTTTCAATTCGCCGTCAACGCTGCCCAACAATCTGGACTACACCCTGGCGGCGGCTAAGCGGGCGAGGGCCATGGGATTTAGGTTCCTTCTCGATTTTCACTATGCCGACGATTGGGCCGACCCAGGCCATCAGCCAACTCCGGCCGCGTGGAAAGAACTGAACCACAAACAGTTGACCGAGGCCGTCTTTGCCTACACTCGCGACACCATTGCGACCTTTAGGGAACCTCTGATCAAGCCATCGAATTCCTGCGCATGAAGAAAAATATCATCGATGCGGCGATTTCCTGCGCGCCGGGCACTATTTTTCCGGCTTTACTTTGTGCTGTATGCCTCGTTTTTCGTCTCCGCAGGCCGTTTTGCGGCCCGCAGAGACACTACGCCCCGCACGGGGCCAGCGTGGGCAGCGCCTTCAACAGCCGCTTACGGTGCTGGTACACATTGACCAGCGCAAAGGCCGCCAGGTGCCAGTGCTGGTTTTTCACCAAGCCCCGATAACGCACCTTGGTGTAACCAAAGACCCGCTTCAAGATGCGAAAGGGCCACTCGACCTTCGCCCGCACACGCGACTTATTGCGATTCTTGCGCCGCTCCTCTTCCCTCACTTCGCCCTTGTGATTCTTTGCGCGCCGGTTGGTCATATCCTGCGCCGCGGGCGCCGCCTCGCGGATCACTTCCGTCTGTCCCTGATAGCCGCCATCGCCCCAGACTTTCTTCTCATCGCCGTGCAGTAAGTCGGGCAACATATGCACGTCAGAAACGCTCGCCGCCGAGGTGCAGACCGAATGCACCACGCCGGACTTACTATCGACTCCGATATGCGCCTTCGCGCCGAAGTACCACTGATTGCCTTTGCGCGTCTGATGCATCTCGGGGTCACGCTCTTTCTTTTCGTTCTTGGTCGAACTCGGCGCAGCGATGATTGTCGCATCGACGATCGTGCCGGTCGTAATGCGCAGCCCCTTCGAGGCCAGATCGTGATTCACCACGTCCAGCATTTCACCGCATAAATCGTGGCCTTCAAGCAGATGACGGAAGTTGAGAATCGTCGTTTCATCGGGCACCGGCGCGCGTCCAAGATCGATGCCGCAGAAGCCGCGCAACACCGGCGACTCATAGAGCGCGTCCTCAGCGCCGGGATCGGAGAGCGCGAACCAGTGCTGCAAAAAGTAAATCCGCAACATAACACTGAGGCCGACCGGCTGACGTCCCTTGCCCGCCTTGGGATAGTGTGGCGCAATGCGCTCTTCAAGCTCGGCCCAAGGGATGATGGCTTGCATGGTGGAAAGAAACTCTTCGCGGCGGCTCTTGCGAGCGTACTTTTCAAAACTCGGCTGTGTGGCGAATGTGAGTTGGCGCATTGCGTTTTATCTCCACCTATACGATTAGACGCAATCGACGCACGTAGAGGACTTGATCAGAGGTTCCTTAGAAGTGCCGGCGTCATGCCCGACATGGTGCAGGTGGGGAACGAAGTTACACACGGGATGTTATGGCCCGACGGAAACCTTCCGGATAGCTGGGATAACTTTGCGGACCTGCTGCGGGCGGGCATCGACGGAGTATCCGCCGGGAGCGGAAATCAAGCCCATCCTGCAATTATGATTCATATCGATCGGGGCGGGGATATCGCCGGAACCAAGTACTTCTTCGACAAACTTCTCAGTTATAACATTCAGTTCGATGTTATCGGCCAATCCTACTATCCATGGTGGCATGGGAGCCTGAACGACTTGCGCGCGAATCTCGAATTCACCATCCGTCAGTACGGCAAGGACGTTTATCTGGTCGAGACCGCCTATAACTGGGAGCCCGGCAATTACCTCAAGCATCCCGGCCCATTTCCGGAGACGCCCGAGGGACAGCGAGATTTTCTCGATGAGGTAAACCGCATCGTGATGCAAGCGCCCGGCGGCCATGGCAAGGGCGTGTTCTGGTGGGAACCGGCAGTTCGCGGAGAATTGACGCAGCGTAGTTTCTTCGATAACGAGGGCAACGTTCTTCCGGTCGTAACGGTCTACGATCGCTTCGCCCGCCACTAACTTGCCAGCGATCCAACCGAAGCGCGGTCTTTTTTCGTTAAGTCATGAATCATTGCTGCGCCGAGCCTCTTTATCGGGGTATCAGGTGGATACCCGCCGTTCGAACTAGCTGTCACGTAAAGAACATTGCTGTCAGACCCCGAGATGATGATCTGTTTGCTTGCAACCGGTGTCTTAATAGTGACCGTCCTTCCATCCGGCTGGAGTTTCAATATCTCTGATCCACCCTGCCAGAAGCTTCCCTGCACAACCATATTCAAGAAAATGGACTTGTCGGCTGCGATGATGAGTTGCCTGACATTGGGTCCGTGAAACTGCGGAATGATGTCGCTTTCGTCGGTTCCAACTCGTTGCAGCCCGCCCTTGACAGTGGCGTCGGAGCGGCGTCAGGGGTCGAGATGAACGCCGCTGAACGGCGCCCTGACCCCGCTCCCGCGCCTAGAAAGCGTCATTCCGGGCTGTCAGCGTGTGCCCAAGAAGACATTCCACGAATTGCAGCAGCGTAGCCGAGGCTTGGCTGGCGTCAAGGCCGGCCGCCACGACGGACGCCGCATCGCGGTCAAGAGCCTTGACACCGGCCTCCCAGCCTCGGCTTATCATCCATCCATCCGGGGCTTGCCGGGTCTCGGCTTTCCGAATCCTATGCGACCGCTTGCATTCTCGCAGGCTGCGCCACCTCTCGAAATCGCGACGCAGTGTCGTCGATCGCGCACCTACCCATCCTCGCCATTCCTCTACTAGCAAATGCGGGCATCACTGTGGCAGACGGAGTTTCTCTGGAATGACGTCCGGGTGAGCCACGTAGCCTCCTTGAAGGCGCTCTTGAATTTGAGCGAAGAGTGTGGCATAGCCGGGATCGCGTGCGAGTGTCTTCGCCCACGGACATTGCGGCATGGTGATGAGCAGGATGTAACGCTTGTTGAGAGCTGCCCTGAAGTACGGCAATGCATCTTTTGACCGCCCCAACAGCAGCAGGCTCTGGCCCAATTTGTAGCCCGATTCGGCGTTGCGATCGAAGGCGGCCTTCAGAACTCTGGCCCTTGCTTGGAACAAACCGGTTCTGCCGCCCTGGGCCCAGCCACGCGCGACGGCGTCGGCCAGGGCAACGTCATCCGGGGCTCGCGTGATCGAAGCATAATGGCGGGCATCCGCTACATAGGCTGCATAGTTCCCCGTCGAGAAATCGAGCGCTCCAAGAAAGTCGGCGGGAGTCGCGAGAGTCGGCTGAGTCTGCTCAATTTCCTTCAGGGCTTTCATGCCGGCGTCGAAATCGCCAAAATTCGCACGGAAAAGCGCTGCGTCAGCTTCAATCGCCGCCGATGTGGGGCTCAGGTGAAGCGCCTCATCGATTTGTCGCAAGCATTCGGCGCCTTCGAGCCTGTCCTCCAGGGTGCTGGCGTACCACTGGTGCGTCTGCGCAGAGTTCGGATCCAGCGCGAGCGCACGCCGGAATTCGGCATCGGACCCGGCAATATCCCACTCCCAGTAAAAGAGGGCAAAAGCCTTGGCCGCATGAGCGGCAGCGAGATTGGGATTGAGCGCGATGGCGCGATCGGCGGCTTGTTCTGCCTTCCTGAGGGAGTCTCCCAAATCAGCTTGGCCGAACTGGGGCAGCAGATCATAGGTCTCGGCAAGTCCGGCGTAGGCTTCGGCATAGGAAGGGTCGATCACAATCGCCTGGGTGTAGGAGTCAATCGCATTGGCGAGACCGTCGGCCGTGCGAAGGTTCCAAAAATAACGCCCGCGAAGAAATAACTCCTCCGCGCTTGGAGGAGGAACATGCGGTCTCGCGTTCGCGGCGTCCGATTTCGCGGAAGTGGTTGCGGCGATCGTTCGACGATTCTCAACCACCCAGAACAGCCCTGCAGAAATCAGGAGCGTGGAAACCGCAAAGACCCAGGGTCGCCGTCGGAGAAATAAAACTTGCTTCGCCTGGTATTTTTCGGAAGAGGTCGCGCGAGGCAGTGTGACGTTTGCCGATCGTGCACTGTTCAGCGCGACGTCGCCCAGGTGAGATACCGCGCCGCTTGTCCGAGCGGAATCCAGCGTTTGCTCTTTGTCCCTCCATTCCAACCAGGCGTCAAGCTCAGAGGAATAGGCAAAGACTGTGCCGCCCTTTTTTCCCGGCGCACGGTGCACAGGCAGACCTCGCTCTTGTTCGTACCGCCTGACAGTGCGTACGTTGCACCCGAAATGGGCCGCTATCCCTTTCCAACCCGCGAGCACACTCAGGTTTTCAGAGACAGGATCCGCGTATTTTGCAGAGAGAGTCACGTTGTTGTTGCCTACCTGGTTTTGGCATAAAGCATGGGGCCCGGAAAGGCTGATCGAGGGAGAGAATCAGTATACGACAGCTAGTGTGCCGTGGAGTTTGAGACCAAAGGTGCGGCCTCACCCCAATATGTCCGCCGTTCCACCCTGATTTGTCCCTCGAAAGATCAGCCGGAGCCATGTATCGTCCAAATCCATGTTCCAAGCTGGGCAGATGTTGTCGGTGTCGATCTAACTATTCGCAAATTCATAAGCTTAGGCCGCATCGCGGGTTCACGCCGCGGCGGCTGGCAGAAGCAGACCGACGAGCGCTTCCCGGCACGAAGGAGAAAGGGCGCACCCATGAGCCGGAGAGTGTCTTTGCGTGCCAAGGTCAGCGGGATTTCCATTCGTGCTGCCATTCGGCTGTCGGATGGGGCGCGCCGCGCCGCTCCTGTAATGTTGCTCATCGGAGTCCTTTTCGCTGGGGCGGCCGTTTGGCTGACGGCCTCTGCCAAGGCCAGCCACTGGGTTTGGAAGGGCTGGGAGAGGATGTTTGGCCCTCAGTCGCTTACCGGTGCGACGCCTCGCGTTTTCGCACAGCTTGGAGGGAGCGGGAACTACACGATTAGCTCGATCGATGAGCCGAGCGCGGGCACAAGCCCGATGGAGGGAACACTGGTCTCCGCCGTCAATGCCTCCGGGGCCATGACGGGCGCATATTCGGACCAGACCGGTGTCGCCCATGGGTTCGTATACGCCAATGGCACGTTCACATCGTTCGATGCGCCCAACGCCGGGTCGACCCCGCAGGCGGGATGGTTTCAAGGAACCATGGGCGTCGGAATCGATACGGCGGGAGACGTCGTTGGCGTGTATGCCGACAGCAACAACGCATATCACGGATTTCTGCTTCCGGCAAACAGTACCACTCCCATCGAATTCGACGATCCGGACGCGCCAACGACGACTTCAGAGCGCGGGACGTTCCCCATGGGCATCAATGACAATGGCCAGATCGTGGGCTTCTATACGACCTGTTGCTATAACACCACCTCCGCCTATTACGGCTTTCTGCTCGCAGCCGGAAATTTTGCGCCCGGTAACTTTACCGCATCGGCAAACTACACCACGATCATGGCGCCGGGGGCTGGGACCGGGGAGACGGCCAACGGTGTCAAGGAAGGCACAACTCCATTGGCCCTCAATGCCTCGGGCGTAGTGACCGGCTACTACGTCGATGCGAACGGCAACCGCCATGGGTTCATCTATAACTCGGCGACCACTGCCTTCACCAATCCCCAGATCGACGGGCCGGGGGCGACGACGAACACCGGGCACGGCGGCAGCTTCAGCGGAACAGTTCCCATGAGCATCGATGCCGCGGGCGATGTGGTGGGCTCGTGGACCGACTCGAGCCAGGTACGGCACGGCTTCATCCTTCCTGCAGGCGCCACGAGGGCCATCTCATTCGATGCCCCCGGCGCAAATACCTCCAGCCAGAGCGGGACCCTCGGCGGAACATTCCCCACCCGCATCGATCCAACCGGCGCCTACATGACTGGAAGCTACACCGATTCTTCGGGCCTTGGACACGGTTTTGTCTACTATCAGCCCCTGACTGCCAACGGTTCGTTCAGCACCTTCACCCCTCCGAACCAGACCACGTCCACCAGCGGCCTCCCCATCCAGGGCGGCGTCCTTGGCGTGAACGCATCGGGAACCGTGGTCGGTTTTTACCTGGATAGCAGCGCGGTTGCGCATGGCTTTGTCTATACGACAACTCAAATCCCGACGCCGGCGCCGACCTTCAGTCCTGCGCCGGGGACGTACGGTTCGGTGCAAACCGTGACCATTTCGGATGCCAACCCGGCCGCGACGATCTACTACACCAGCGACGGAACCACGCCGACAACCAGCTCCACCCCCTATGCCGACCCGATCACGGTTTCCTCAACGGAGACCATCGAGGCCATGGCTGCGTCCAGCGGACATGGGAACAGCCTGGTCGTCACGGCGACGTTCGCCCTGAACCTTCCCGGCGGGACGCCCGCGCCGGCGCCGCAATTCTCGCCCGCCGGCGGCTCTTACTCCGCGGCCCAGCCGGTCACCATCACCGATTCGGCCCCCGGCGCGATGATTTACTACACCCTCGATGGCAGTGCGCCGACCGACGCATCCACCTTGTACACGGCTCCCGTCACCGTCTCCGTCTCCGCGGTGCTGCAGGCTGTCGCCATTGCTCCGGACTACACGCCGAGCAATATCGCTGCCGCGAGTTATCAGATCCAAAACACAAATGAGCCGCAGTTCGTCTATAACGTGGCCGGAACCGGCCAGACCGGCTACAACGGCGACGGAGTGCCGGCCACGCAAGCCGACGTGAACTCTTCCGCGGCAACCGCAACCGACAGCGCCGGCAATGTCTACATCGCCGATACGGATAACAACCGCATTCGCAAGGTCAGTGCCGCGACCGGGCTGATTAGCACCTTCGCCGGCACCGGTACGTCTGGGTATAGCGGAGACGGCGGCCTGCCCACGGCCGCGGAACTCAATAGCCCATCGGGCCTCGCGGTAGATTCGTCCGGCAATGTCTATATCGCCGATACTGGAAACAGCCTCATTCGCGAGGTCTCACAGTCGACTGGCGACATCACCACCTATGCGGGCATGGTCGTTTCAGGCGAACCGGTATATGAATGCGCGGCAGGCGTCAATGCATTTGGCCTTCCGCGCGGGATCGCTTTCGACAGTTCGGGCGACCTGTATGTGGCCGACCCTGCCTGCTCCGTAGTCTGGAAGGTTGCAACGGGAACGCAATCGGTCACTGTCTTTGCGGGGGAACCGGGGCGGAGCGGATACAACGGCGATCTTCGGCCCCCGACGCAGGCCCTGCTCAACCAGCCCCTCTCAGTGGCGCTGGATTCGTCAGGGGATGTGTACATTGCGGATTTGGGAAACAATCGCGTCCGCGAGGTCGAGGGGGGCGACGTAATCCTGACGGTTGCCGGCAACGGCAACTTTGGCTCGACCGGCGACGGCGGGCCGGCCACCGCCGCCGAGATTGAAGAACCCTTTGCGGTCGCTCTAGATTCCTCCGCCAATGTTTACATCGCCAGTCTCTTTTCCATTCGTCTTGTGACGGCCCAAACCGGCGTCATCTCAACCTTTGCCGGCGAGAGCGGAGTTTCCACTTCAAACACCGATGGGGCCTTGCCAATCGCGAACCTGCTCTTTCCCGAATCGCTCTCGTTTGGCTCCAACAGCGCACTCTATTTCTACGATGCGTATAGTGGCAGAGTTCGCATGGTGAGCGCGCTGGCGCCGGCTCCATCCACGGCTGCCGCGGCCCCGGTCATCGGTCTAAATAGCGGAACTTACTCGTCGGCGCAGACCGTCACCATTTCCGACACCACGCCGGGGGCTACGATCTACTTCACCCTGGACGGCTCTACGCCGACGGGAAGCTCCCCGATCTATCACGGATCGGTGGTTGTCACCGGCACCTCCACGCTGAATGCGATCGCCATTGCGCCGGGCTTTGTGTCCAGCGCGCCGGCCAGTGCCAGCTACACCATTACCCCGGCGCCATCGACACTGATCTCCACCATCGCTACCGCGGAAAGCACGGTGGGCCTTGAGGAAGATGCCTGCTTTGGAGGCGTGGCCTTGGATAGCGCGAACGATATCTACGCGATCGATACCTGCGGGAATTACCCGGTAGTCTTCAAAATTTCCGCGGCCACGGGAAAGGCCACGCTCTTTGCAGGCATCGGTTCGTACGGTTACGCCGGAGATGGCGGGCAGGCGGCCGATGCCGAGTTCGCGTTCACTAACAACTCCGGCATCGCAGTGGACTCTTCGGGAAATGTCTATGTCGCGGATACGTATAACAACCGGGTGCGGGTGATCAATGCCTCCACTGGGGTGATTACCACGTTTGCGGGCACCGGAGCCTACGGCTATAGCGGAGACAGTGGAGCTGCGACCAGCGCCGAACTCGCATTTCCCATGGGTTTGGCCATCGATGCCCAGGGCAACCTCTATATCGCGGACTCGAATAACTGCATTGTGCGCATTGTCAATCTGCAAACCGGAATCATCAACACCTTCGCGGGAACGCCGGAAACATACGGCGATGGCGGCGACAACGGGCCGGCGACCTCCGCAACCCTCGAATACCCGCAAACGGTCGCTGTGGATTCCGCCAGTAACCTTTACATTGCGGATCAATCCAACAAAATCCGGAAGGTTACAAAGACCACCGGAATCATCACCACCATCGCGGGCAGCGGGCAGTACGGCGCAACCGGAGATGGCGGCCCTGCCCTGAACGCCCAAATGATTCCAGGATTCCTCGCTGCCGACGCCCAGGGCGATGTCTACGTCTCCAACCTTGGCGACGGCGTTCGCGAGGTCTCTGCCGCCACCGGAAACATTTCTACAGTAGTCGGCGACGGCTACCAGGGATACTGGGGAGATGGCGGCCCGCCGACCAACGCTGGTCTGAGTTTTCCCGCTGGCATCGCATTCGACTCCAGTGGCGACATCATCGTTGCAGACACGGACAATGAGAATATCCGCGCAGTTGCACCGTCGGTGGCAGCGCCAACCTTCTCGCCCGCAGCAGCAACCTATACCGCCGCACAGACGGTGACCATCAGCGACTCGACCCGCGGCGCGACAATCTATTACACCACCAACGGAACTACGCCCACTATCACCCCTTCGGAGGAGTATTCAACCGCTCTCACGATAGCCAAGACCACCACCGTCGAGGCCCTCGCCGCGACGGTCTACGGCTATTCTCCCAGCGCCGTGGCGTCGGCGACTTACACCATTCTCCTGGCACAGACCATCACCTTCACGCAGCCGGCCAGCCCCGTGACCTACGGAGTCTCTCCGGTAACTCTGGTCGCAAGCGGTGGAGCCTCGGGTAATCCTGTGATCTTCAGCGTGGTCTCGGGACCGGCCAAAGTGAGCGGGACCAACGGCGCAACGCTGACCATCACCGGCCCGGGAACCGTGGTGGTTGCGGCCAACCAGGCCGGCAACGCGGAATACTCAGCCGCCCCGCAGCTGACGCGGACCATCACCGTGAACAAGGCGGCACAGACCATCTCCTTTATACAGCCAGCCAGCCCGGTAACTTATGGCGTAAAGCCCATCGCCCTTTCGGCGACGGCTAACTCGAAGCTGGCAGTTACCTTCAGCATCGTCTCAGGACCGGCCAAAGTGAGCGGCACCAACGATGCAACGCTAACCATCACCGGGGCGGGAACCGTGGTGGTTGCGGCCAAACAGGCAGGCAACGCGGATTACTCAGCCGCCCCCGAGCTGACGCGGACCATTAAGGTGAACAAGGCCGCGCAGACCATTACCTTCAAGCCGCCGGCAAGCCCGGTAACTTATGGGGTCAAGCCCATTGCCCTTTCGGCGACGGCTAGCTCCAAGCTGGCTGTTACCTTCAGCGTAGTCTCCGGGCCGGCCAAAGTGAGCGGGACCAACGATGCAACGCGAACCATTACCGGCGCGGGAACCGTGGTGGTGGCGGCCAAGCAGGCAGGCAATGCCAATTACGCCGCGGCAGCAGAGGTCAAGCGCAGCATCGTGGTCAACAAGGCAACGCTGACCGTCACCGCCAACAACCTCAGCATGAAGGAGGGCGCGACCGTTCCCAAACTCACTTACACCATGAAGGGGTTTGTGAACGGAGACAAACAGGCCAAGGCGACCACCGGCCAGCCGGCGCTCTCGACCACCGCAACCTCGAAATCGGCGCCGGGCAAGTATCCCATCACAGTGAAAGTCGGAAAGCTGGCCGCCGCGAACTACAAATTCACCTTCGTCAAAGGAACGTTGACGGTCACGAAGTAACCGGAGGAGACGCGACTCCCGATCCATTCCGCTCGACGTGGTGCTAGAATTGTGGCCTAAAACCAAAATCCTCCCCCTTGACGCTCCAGATCCCGGGCCCCAGAGGCGTGTGAGGCCTCCATTCGTTGAAAAGCGCACTCTCTCTCTCCTCGATGCTGGGTGGTCCCGCTCCTGCGCGCCGCTGCGCCGCGACCCTCTTCCTGAACCTGCTGGTTCGCCCAGCCACATTGATCCTGCTGGCGTGCCTGTGCCTGTCTGCCGCTGCGCAAACGCCAAATGAGTGGACCTGGATGAGCGGGAGCAGCACCGCCAACCAACCTGGGGTTTACGGCACGTTAGGAATCCCTGCCCCTGCAAACGTACCCGGAAACCGTTCAGGCGCTTCCAGCTGGACCGACGCCAGCGGCAATCTCTGGTTCTTTGGGGGCGGAATCTATGATCCCAACGCCAACACTGATTCATGCGGTAACGGCAGCCAGCTCAACGACCTTTGGGAGTTCAATCCATCCACGAACGAATGGGCGTGGATGAGCGGAAGCAACACCGTCGGCAGTTATAGTCAAAGCGGATCGTGTGGCTGGCCCGGAGTTTATGGCACATTGGGATCGCCTGCCGCCGCAAACGTGCCCGGAAGCAGATTCGGCGGCCAGAGCTGGACCGACCGCAGCGGTAATCTCTGGCTCTTCGGGGGCCAGGGCTTTGATGTCAACGGCAACTATGGCCAGCTCAATGATCTTTGGGAGTTCACCCCATCCACGAACGAGTGGGCCTGGATGGGCGGAAGCAATGCCATGGGGCCCTGCAATGAATATGGAACCTGCGGGCCTCCCGGCGTGTATGGAACATTGGGTCAACCTGCCGCCGGAAACATCCCCGGAGGCCGCCTTTACGCTCCGACCTGGACCGATAGCGGGGGCAATTTCTGGCTCTTTGGCGGCTGGGCCATCGATTCCAACGACATCCAGGGCATTTTGAACGACCTTTGGGAATTCAGCCCATCCACGATGGAGTGGACCTGGATGGGCGGAGGCAGCGCCTGCACCCCGCCGGATATCTACTCGGCTTGCACCTCGCCTGCGGCGTACGGCACCTTGGGAACTCCCGCCGCCGGAAATGTCCCCGGTGGCCATTACTCCTCCTCGAGCTGGACCGACAGCAGCGGGAATCTCTGGCTCTTTGGGGGTGGCGCTTTGACCGTCGACTGGGGCAATTACAGCCTCAACGACCTTTGGGAGTTCAACCCGTCCTCAAACGAATGGACCTGGATGGGCGGAAGCAGCACGGACGATCAAGCAGGCCTCTACGGCACGCTGGCAACGCCCGCGGCTGGAAACATTCCCGGAAGCCGTTCAGGCGCCTCGAACTGGACCGACAGCAACGGGAATTTCTGGCTCTTTGGCGGGGGTGGATACGATGCCAATGGCGCATTGGGGTCACTTAACGACCTTTGGGAATTCGCCCCCGCCGCGAATGAATGGGAATGGATGGGCGGAAGCAGCACGGTTGGCAGCGCTTACGGCCAACCCGGGGTGTACGGTATGTTGGGAACTCCCGCACCCGGGAACACCCCCGGTGGCCGCAGTGGGGCAACGAGTTGGATCGACAAAAGCGGCGATCTCTGGCTCCTTGGGGGCTATGGCCTCGATGCGAACAGCGCTAATGGCTATCTGAACGACCTGTGGAGATATCAGCTGACCGCAACCATCTTGCCGGCAGCCGCCACGCCAACCTTCA
Source organism: uncultured Acidobacteriota bacterium (assembly GCA_963766785.1). GTDB lineage: Bacteria > Acidobacteriota > Terriglobia > Terriglobales > Acidobacteriaceae > Telmatobacter. Next base: position 2,030,270 of record CAVYBV010000025.1, on the reverse strand, counting down.
GCGTGCCGGCGGGAAGCTACAGTTCCACGCAGACGGTAACCATCGGCGATGCGACGGCTGGAGCAACCATCTACTACAGCACGAACGGAACCGCTCAGGCCCCGATTTGGACTGTGTACGGCGGTCCGATCACTGTCTCCCCGCCAGAAACGCTGGAAGCGATCGCGATAGCCAGCAGCTATTCCACCAGCGCGGTGGCTACCGCTGCCTACACCGCAGCGCCGGTGAACGGCGTCTGCGGAACGGCGAACGGAGAGTCATTCTTCGCCCCGCCGACGGCCAACCTCTGCTCGGCCGGGACAGCCTCAGCGGTCACCAACCCCGGCTCCTGGACCTGGGCCTGCAATGGCGAGTACGGAGGCACCAACGCCTCCTGCTCGGCTACGGTGACCCAACCGCTAGCTCCCGCCGGCGCGGACGTTATTTTGAGCCAGGTCAACTGGCTGGCAACCTATCCCAACGGCGCGCATTGGGGCAGCACAGCTGCGGCAGGCACCAGCTTCGCTGTGAACTCCACCAACGGCAACATCGTCTTTAGCACCGCATGGGGCAATACGATCGAAATGTTGAATCCGCAAACCGGCGTTTCAACCTCGCTGGGGACGTACACCAATGCCGGAGGGGTCACACTGGACAGCAACAACAATCTTTACGTCGGGGGCGAATGGAGCCAGACTATCCTGAAGGTTCCTTTTGTCGGCGGAGCTTACGTTTCGTTCGCCGACCCCGGCGCTTCGGGCTATACGCCTCCGGCAAACTGCGCCGGGAGCGACACGGCGGCGTGCGTTGTGGCTCCACTGAGTGATTTGGGTTACTTTGGGTCCGCGGCGTTTGCGTTCGACTCGGAGGGCGACCTCTTTCTTGCCACTAACGATCAAGGCAGTTTTCCGCACTCCATATGGGAGTGCACCGCGGCGTGTCTCCTGACCGGCGCTCCAGCCCCCGTGATGCTCTTCCAGGAGCCAACCGGCGCTTCTCCGACTACCACGGGGCAGCTCTATGTTGGCGGCCTGGCCATCGATCCCTGGGGAAATCTGTTCTTCACCGATTCCAACCTCATTAACCAGTTCTATATCGAGTCTTCAAATTGTTGCACCGGTATAAGTTCGTTTTCCGATCTGAACGAGTTGCCTGTCAGTTCGGGGGCGGGTTACGGCGGGGTGACGACCGGCTTTGCAGCGATGCCGGCTGTTCTGTACTCCGAAGGCACCGCCACCCCCACCTCCTACGACAATCAGGTGGACGGCGTAGCTGTGGATGGGAAAGGCACCGTGTACTTCGTGGACCAAAGCACCGGTATCTTTGCTTTCCCGAACAATGGGGGAACGCTCACCGAGCCATCTGTAGCCTCGACCATGTACACCGTCTCGACACAGGGCGCGGAAATGCTGACCATCGACGCCAATAACAACTTATATGCCGTGGGCTGGAGCGAGGTAATCAACCCCTCCGGCGCCGACACTCTAGCCAAGATAACGGTAAACAATCTGACGGTTCCCGCGTCCCAGGTCGAGGTCGGAACGACCAACTCGGCAACCTCCAACCCGGTCACTACGATCTTGAATGACGGCGGTTGTTCCACGCCCGAGACGGTAAGTATTACATCTTCGACGAGCGAGTTCTCCGCCGCGGCAACTAACAGTTGCGCGTGGACGCTAACGGGAGGCTCCTCCTTCCCGACAACGATCACCTTTACGCCGGCCGCTGTGGGCAACCGCAGCGCTACGCTGACCGCGACGGATTCAGACGGGAACACCGGAACGGCAACGGTTTCCGGCGTAGGCCAGGCGCCCAATCCGCCCGCCGCTACGCCGACGTTCTCGCTGGCCGCCGGCGCCTATACCTCCGCGCAGACAGTAATGATCGGCGATTCGACGCCGGGCGAAGTCATCTATTACACCACCAACGGAACTACGCCCACTGTCACCCCTTCGGAGGAGTATTCGACCGCCCTCACGATAGCCAATACCACGACCGTCGAGGCTCTGGCCGCGGCGCCCGGCTACACGAACAGCCCGGTGGCCACGGCGACTTACACCATTCTCCTGCCGCAGACCATCAGCTTCACGCAGCCGGCCAGCCCCGTGACCTACGGAGTCTCTCCGGTAACTCTGGTCGCAAGCGGTGGAGCCTCGGGTAATCCTGTGATCTTCAGCGTGGTCTCGGGACCGGCCAAAGTGAGCGGGACCAACGGCGCAACGCTGACCATCACCGGCCCGGGAACCGTGGTGGTTGCGGCCAACCAGGCCGGCAACGCGAATTACTTAGCCGCCCCACAGCTGACGCGGACCATCATCGTGAACAAGGCCACGCAATCCATCTCCTTTACGCAGCCAGCCAGCCCGGTAACTTATGGCGTCAAGCCCATCACTCTTTCGGCGACGGCTAGCTCGAAACTGGCTGTTACGTTCAGCATCGTCTCAGGACCGGCCAAAGTGAGCGGCACCAACGATGCAACGCTAACTATTACCGGCGCAGGTACCGTGGAGGTGGCGGCCAAGCAGGCTGGCAACGCGGATTACTCAGCCGCTCCGCAGGTGACGCGGACCATCAAGGTGAACAAGGCCGCGCAGACCATTACCTTCCCGGCCATCGGCAGCCTCACCATCGGAACCAAGCTGGCGCTCTCCGCCACCGCCAGTTCCAAGCTGACGGTCAGCTTCGCCTCCCTCACCAAATCCGTGTGCACGGTCTCCGGCGAAACAGCCTCGCTGGTCGCCCTCGGAGCCTGCACCATCCGGGCGTCGCAGGCGGGCAACACGGCGTACAACGCGGCCCCAAGCGTCAGTCAAGGCTTCACCGTCGGTCACGCGCAGACCGTCACCTTCAAGCAGCCGGCAAGCCCGGTAACTTATGGAGTTAAGCCTATAACTCTTTCGGCGAACGCTAGCTCCAAACTGGCTGTTACTTTCAGCGTAGTCTCAGGACCGGCGAAAGTGAGCGGGACACACGATGCAACGCTAACCATCACCGGGGCAGGAACCGTGGTGGTGGCGGCCAAGCAGGCCGGCAACGCCACCTACGGGGCTGCGCAGGTTACGCGCAGTATCGTGGTCAACAAGGCAACGCTGACCGTCACCGCCAACAACCTCACCATGAAGCAGGGCGCGACCGTTCCCAAACTCACTTACACCATGACCGGGTTTGTGAACGGGGACAAGCAGTCCAAGGCGACCACCGGCCAGCCGGCACTCTCGACCAGCGCAACCTCGAAATCGGCGCCGGGCAAATATCCCATCACGGTGAAAGCAGGAAACCTGGCCGCCGCGAACTACAAATTCACCTTCGTCAAAGGAACGTTGACGGTCACGAAGTAACCGGAGGAGACGCGACTCCCGATCCATTCCGCTCGACGTGGCGCTAGAATTGCGATCTAAAATTCTCCCCCTTGACGCTTCAGATCCAGGGCCCCAGAGGCGCACGAGGCCTCCTTCGATGAAACCCTCAATTCCCCTGTAAAGAAGGCTCCGGCGAAGAAGGCATTAGTCGCGAAGAAAACAGCCGTCAACAGAGCGCCTCCGGCAAAGGCGAAGGAGGTTGTCCCGGTTTAAGGGAGATATTGGTTAAAGCGATAAAAAAGTTGCGCGGAATTTTTTCGCCCAACCTTCCGCCCGGAATCGCCTTGCATTTGGCAGCTTTTCGCAGAGGCAACACAGGATTGCCGCCGTTTGGGCGCGGCTGGCCCCGGCCCGGAACACCCGATAACCGCCGAAAATGCTCAATCGCGTAGCGCACCCATTGGGTTCCCTGACGTGATGGGCGGAATCCGTTGAATCTGCTGTAAGTTATTGATAAATATGGTAGGCACGACTGGATTCGAACCAGCGACCTCTTCCGTGTCAAGGAAGCGCTCTAACCAACTGAGCTACGCGCCTATGGGTGAACCGACAGCGCTCTTTTCGCCGGCCTGAGGATTGCGCGGCTGCTGCTTAATCGCAATCCCGGCCTGCACTCCGCAGATCCCGATCCATGGAGTAGTCTAGCAGGACCGCTCGATCGCGAAAAGCCTCTTTGCCGCAGCCCGCGGCAGATGCTGTACCATCCTTCGCTAGAGCCGTCATTCCGGATTTGCTCCCCGCCTGGCCTCCACCGGTCGAGACTTGCGCCATTCAAGTTGAGGAGAAGCTTGTCGCGGCATGGCTCGGCTTATTCTGAATTCTTGGCCATGACTCATTCCGAAGGTCCACGCCTCAACCCGATGCGCACCATGCCCAACCTGCTGACGATCTTGCGCATCTGCCTGGCCCCGTTCCTGGTCACTGCCATCCTGGAACGCCAATTTGCTCTCGCCTTCGCGCTTTTTGTCGTTGCAGGGCTGACCGACGCGTTCGACGGAACTCTGGCCAGGATCCTTAAGCAGCGGACCATGCTGGGCCAGTACCTTGACCCGGTTGCCGACAAGCTGCTTCTGAGCACGCTCTTCCTCGTACTCACTCACATGGGACTGATCCCCGCCCGCGTGACCGTGATGGTTTTCGGGCGCGATCTAGGCATCCTGATGGTTGCCGCTCTTCTCTACGCGGCCGCTGGCCGGCGCGACTTCAAGCCCAGCATCTTCGGCAAGGCCAACACGGTTGTCCAAATTCTCGCCGTTGCCGTGGTGCTGTTGCAGCAGACCGACCGCGCCGCATGGGTGCTTTGGCTGCGGCCCCTGGCGCTCGATGCGACCATGGTCCTCACCGTGGTGTCGGGCCTGCACTATGCCTGGCTGGTTTCGCGGCGGACCGGCCCTGGTGTGCCGAACGGCCAGCATTCAGCCGGCGCGGTCAAGTAGAGCCGGCGATTTCCCTGCTTCAAGAGTCCGGCTCTTCCTCTTCCGCTTCCACGGTTTCCTCGATTTCCATGTCATTAAACTCTTCTGAATCAAAGACTTCTCCGCACTCCAGGCACTCGACGAATTCGGCGTCCTCTTGGCGGGATACAATGCGCACTCGCGGATGTTTGCAAACCGTGGCCATGGTTTCAGTGTTCGTCAGGATTTCGAGCCGGTCGTTCCCATTGTTGTATCCCGAATGCTTTGATTCGGGCGACTGCCTTTCTCGCAATTCATTTCATAATGCCATGTAAGTTCTGCCAGTTCATAAAGGTACAGCCAAAGAAAGGCTCAAAAAAGCAGATTGGCTGCTCCCGCTGGCTGCTCACCGCCCACGTGCCGGAAAAGACAACAATCATCACATCTTGCGCCCGATTGTACCCATCTCCCGAGCAATTGAAAACGGCTTTCTTCTTGAATTTTCTCCTCCGTTGAACCCTCGCCGGCCTGACCGGCTGGCGCGATTCCGAGTCTGGTTGAATTGTGGATCGTTTTGGTCGTATACTAAATGCGGACTGATCCAGTCGCATATTGCATGCTGAAGTTGACCAAAAAGGCGGATTACGGACTCATGGCTCTCAAGTACCTGGCCGAGCATCCGGAGTCCCCGGCCCAAAGCGCCAAGGATATCGCCGACACCTACGGAATTCCGGCGCAACTGCTGGCAAAGATCCTCCAGCGCCTGACCAAAACCGGGCTTCTGCGGTCGCATGCAGGCATGAACGGCGGCTACGCTCTGTCCCGCGATCCGCGCCGGATCTCGGCATTCGAGGTGATCCATGCCATCGACGGGCCGCTCTTCATAACCTCGTGCACCAAGGGCGCAAAGGAGTGCGACCTGACCTCGAACTGCACCGTCAAAGAGCCGCTGGCGCGCGTGAACGAGACCATTTCCGGCGTACTCAAAAGCATCAGTATCTACGACTTGGCAGACCACGAACCGCAAGGGACAGGCGCGACCGGTCCTCCGGCTCATGCTCTGGTCACATTGTCAGCGTAGCCAGAGGTAAACATCTTCCCCCAATCGCGATGTGGGGCCGCAGACGAGCAAAAAGGACATAACGCGATGAGCACAGTTGTCAGTCAAGTGGAAGTACCGGCGGGCGTCAAGCTGCCCATTTACATGGACAATCACGCCACCACTCCGGTGGATCCGCGGGTGCTGGAGGCGATGTTGCCCTTCTTTACCAACCTGTTCGGCAATGCGGCCAGCCGCAACCACTCCTTCGGCTGGGAGGCCGAACGGGCCGTGGAGGCCGCGCGCGAACAGATCGCCAAACTGATCGGCGCCAGCGCCAAGGAAATCATCTTTACCTCCGGCGCCACGGAGAGCGACAACCTGGCCATCAAGGGCATTGCGGAGATGTACCGCGAGCGCGGCAACCACATCATCACCCAGGTCACCGAGCACAAGGCCGTGCTGGACACGTGCAAGCGCCTGGAGAAGTACGGCTACCGCGTCACTTACCTGCCCGTAAAGGCAGACGGCCTCATCGATCTCGAAGACCTGCAGCGGGCCATCGACGATAAGACCATCCTGGTCACCATCATGGCCGCCAACAACGAGATCGGCGTGCTCCAGCCCATCCGCGAAATCGGCCGCATCTGCCACGAAAAAGGCGTCATCTTCCACACCGACGCGGTGCAGATCGTGGGCAAAATGCCCTTCAATGTGATCCAGGACAACATCGATGTGGCCTCCATCTCGGGCCACAAGATCTACGGCCCCAAGGGTGTGGGCGCACTCTACGTTCGCCGGCGCAATCCGCGCGTACAGATCGCTGCGCAGATCGACGGCGGAGGGCACGAGCGCGGCATGCGGTCCGGAACGCTGAACGTCCCCGGCATCGTGGGGTTGGGCAAGGCATGCGAAATTGCGCAGCAGGAGATGGACTCCGAGGCCGCGTATCTGCGTAAACTGCGCGACCGGCTGAAGCAGAAGTTCGAGTCCTCGCTCGACTACGTCCACGTAAACGGTTCGTGGGAGCATCGGCTGCCAGGCAACCTGAACATGAGCTTCGTCTACGTCGAAGGCGAGTCGCTGCTGATGGGCATTAACGATGTGGCCGTCTCCTCGGGCTCGGCGTGCACCTCGGCAACGCTGGAACCCAGCTACGTGCTCAAGGCGCTCGGCCTCGGCGACGACGTCGCCCACAGCTCCATCCGCTTCGGCCTGGGCCGCTTCAACACCGAAGCCGAAGTGGATTACGTAGCCGACAAGCTTATTGACATCGTAAAGAAGTTGCGCCAGCTCTCACCGCTTTACGAGATGGTGCAGGAAGGCATCGACCTGACCAAGATCGAGTGGCAGGCGCACTAAGAACAAGTGATCAGTGGTCAGTGGTCAGCCCCGATTGACCACCTGAGACCGGAAACCGATCGCTGACATCTAACAACCGAGGTTTCTGGCCACTGACACTGACCACTGACCACTGACAACTGGTTTTCGCGGCTTCCCCGCAGAAGGAGATCGGAATCATGGCATACAGCGACAGGGTAATCGACCACTACAACAACCCGCGCAACGTGGGCACGCTGGACAAGGGCTCGCAGGAAGTCGGCACCGGCTTGGTCGGCGCTCCCGAGTGCGGCGACGTGATGCGGCTGCAAATCCGCGTGAACCCGGAGACGCAGGTCATTGAAGAAGCCAAGTTCAAGACCTTCGGCTGCGGCTCGGCCATCGCCAGCAGCTCGCTGGCCACGGAATGGATCAAGGGCCGCACCGTCGAAGACGCTCTGGCCATCAAGAATACTGACATCGTGAAGGAGCTTTCGCTTCCACCGGTGAAGATTCACTGCTCCGTGTTGGCCGAAGACGCCATCCGCGCAGCCATCGGCGACTGGAAGAAGAAAAACGGCGCGGCGGAGTCCGAGTCTGCGCCGGCAGCCGCGGCCACGGCCGCGCAATAAGGACGCGTAAGGGCACGGCTTTAGCCTTGCCGATATGTCGGCTAACACACCAACGGGGCTTTAGCCCCTGAGGTGCTTTGGGCCGGCCGAAAGATTCCTGGGGCCGCTGCGGCGATTTCCAGGCGAGATCGAAAAAGGGCAGTATGTCGAACTTCGTAAGCATCGAGAGCAAGCCGGCAGAAGGCGCGTCGGCTGCGCCCGCGCAATCGTACGCGCCGGCCTCAGGCAGCGCCCCGCCTGGCCAGACCGTCCAGTTGACGGAGCGCGCGGTGAAGAAGATCCGCGCCGCCATGGCCAAGGAGGGCATCTCGCCGGATGAGGGCGGGCTGCGCATCGGCGTCATGGGCGGCGGCTGCTCCGGGCTCTCCTACTCCATCAAGTTCGACACCCGGCCCCGCGAACGCGATCGCGTGTACGAGTTCGACGGCGTGCGTGTCTTCGTTGATCCCAAGTCGTTTCTCTATTTGCACGGCATGACGCTGGATTACGAGGAGACGCTGATGCGGCAGGGCTTCAATTTCATCAATCCCAACTCCACGCGCTCCTGCGGCTGCGGTTCGTCCTTCTCGTCGTAAATCTCGTCGTAAATCGCTTGAAGCAAGGTTGAGACATGCTGAAGGTTTTGGAATCCGCTGTGCCCGTAGCGTGCTGGTCGTGTGCCGTCGCGCATAATGAGTCCACGCTTTTCTGTCCGCATTGCAGCAAAATTCAGCCCCCCACCGGCGAAAGCTACTTTTCCGTATTGGGCCTCAAGCCCCATCTCAATCTGGATCTCGCTGCGCTCGAAACGGAATTCCATCGCCTCAGCCGCAGGCTGCATCCTGACCGCTTTGCCCGTGCCAGCGAGCACGAGAAGGAATGGAGCCTGGCCGACACCGCGCTCCTCAACGATGCCTACCGCACGCTGAAAGACCCAATCCGCCGCACCGAGTACCTGCTCAAGCTGCACGGCGCGGAGATTGGCGAGGAACACGCCGGCAAGAATCGCCGCCCTCACGAGATGGGAGCTTCGCGCGCCCCGGCCGATCTGCTCGAAGAGGTGTTCGAGCTCAATATGCAGCTCGAGGAGATGCGCATGGCGCGAGCATCGGGCGAAGACGATCCCAGTCTGCGCCAGAGCCTAACCGATGCGCGCACGAAATTCGACGGCCTGCTCGCAAACGTCGACCGGGATTTGCGCGCTCAGTGGACGGCCTGGGACAACGGCGACGCCTCCGCGCGCGATGCCGCACAAAAACAAATGGTGGCGCTGCTTGACCGGCGCCGCTACCTGAGCAATCTGGTTCGCGAAGTCAACGAGACCATGGGAGCCTGAGACACGACATGGCGGAAGGACGTGTAGTCGGAATCGACCTGGGAACCACCAACTCCCTGGTCGCTTACATGGAAGGCGACAAGCCGGTGGTGATTCCCGGCGTGGACGGCTCCAATCTTGTGCCGTCGGTGGTCGCGCTCGACCCCATGCCCGACGACGGCAGCCGGCCCACTGTAACCGTGGGCAACAGCGCGCGCAAGGCGCTGATCGAAACCCCGGAGCGCGTCATCTACTCCGTCAAGCGCCTGATGGGCCGCGGCCTGGGCGAAGTGGAAAAGGAACTCAAGCTTTTTCCGTTTCGCCTGGCCGACGACGTCGAAGAAGGCGAAGTGCCGCGTATCCAGCTCGGCGAGTTGCGCTTCACGCCGCCCGAAATCTCCGCCTACATCCTGCGCCAGCTCAAGCGCAACGCCGAGCGTTTCTTTGGCGCCCCGGTCAAGCAGGCCGTCATCACCGTCCCCGCGTACTTCAACGACGCGCAGCGCCAAGCCACCAAGGATGCAGGCCGCATGGCTGGCCTCGAAGTGCTGCGCCTGGTCAACGAGCCCACCGCCGCAGCGCTTGCCTACGGGCTCGACCGCCGCAAGGAAGGGACGATTGCAGTTTATGATCTCGGCGGCGGCACCTTCGACATCTCCATCCTCAAGCTGCGCGACGGCATCTTCGAAGTGCAATCCACCAACGGCGACACCCACCTCGGCGGCGACGACATCGACAACCTCCTTGTGGCCATCGCGCTGGATGAAATCTTCTCCGAGCACGGCGTCGATCTGCGCAAATCTCCCGGCGCCGTGCAGGCGATTCGCAAGGACGCTATCGACGCCAAGGTTCGGCTATCCAGCGAAGCGTCCGCCCAATTCGATATCGAGTTGCCCAACGATGACCGCTACCAGCGCGAAATTCCGCGCGAGGTTTTTGAGCAGCTCATCGAGCCGGTGCTGGCGCGCACCGAGGGCCCGTGCAAGCAGGCGCTGATCGACGCCGGCATTACCCCCGCGCAGATCGATGAAGTCGTGCTCGTTGGCGGATCGACGCGCATTCCCGCGGTTCGCATGCTTGTCGACAATCTTTTCGAGCTCAGCGCGCGCGGCAAGAAGCCGCACATCGAACTCAATCCCGATGAAGTCGTCGCCCTCGGCGCGGCAGTACAGGCCAACATTCTTGCCGGCGCATCGAAGGCCACCGAGGAGTTGCTGTTGCTCGACGTGACCCCGCTCTCGCTCGGCATTGAGGCGCTCGGAGGCACCGTGGCCAGGATCATTCAGCGTAACTCCACCATTCCCGCATCGGCTACGGAGCATTTCACCACCGGAGTTGACGGTCAGACCAACGTGGCCATTCACGTCGTGCAGGGAGAGCGCGAGCTTGCCGCCGATTGCCGCTCGCTGGCGCGCTTCGATCTCAAAGGCATTCCGCCGATGTCCGCCGGCCTGCCGCGCATCGAGGTCAAGTTCCTCATTGACGCCGATGGAATTCTCCAGGTCTCCGCGCGCGAGCAGCGCAGCGGCAAAGAGGCGCAGATAGAAGTGAAGCCAACCTACGGACTCACCGACGAGCAGGTCGAGAGCATGATTCTCGACTCCTTCGATCACGCCGAAGAGGATTTTGCCAGGCGCCTGCTCATCGAGGCCCGCAACGAGGCGGATACAATTCTGGCGGCGGTGGAGCGTGCGCCGGAAAACGACGCGTGGCATGAGTTGAACAAGAACGAGCAGGACGCGATCGTCGCCGCCCGCGATCGTCTTGCATCGGTGAAGCAGGGCGACGACATGAAAGCCATTCGCGAGGCGACGGCCGCGCTCGATCAAGCTACGCGGCGCTTCGCTGAGCTGATGATGGAAGCCGCCGTGACGACGGCGATTCGCGGCAAAACCATGGACGCGGCCGGCGAAGAACTCGGCGACGAAGTCACCGCGCCGCATCCCATGGCGCCGGCGGAGTTTAAGTAACGGCTTTGAAAGGGCACGACTTCAGTCGTGCCGCATGCAGCTCAAAACGATCCGGGCTTTAGCCCCAGAGGGACTTTAAACAATGCAGCACGAGGCACGGCCATGACCGAAGCAAACACCACCAACATTCCCGCCGACAGACTCGTTCGCGTGACCTTCATGCCCGAAGGCAAAACCGTCGAGTTCGAGTTCGGCACGTTGCCCTACGATCACCACGGCAAACCCATGTCCTTTCTCGATGTGGCGGAGAACTTCGGCATCTTTCTCGACCACGCTTGCGGCGGCTCCTGCGCCTGCACGACCTGCCACCTGTGGATCAAGGATCAGCAAGGCATCAGCGAGGCAGAGGACGACGAAATTGATCGTCTCGACATGGCCGCAGACCAGCAACTGAATTCGCGCCTCGGCTGTCAAGCCGTGATCACCGGACCCGGCAACTACGTGGTCGAGATTCCCAAATGGAATCGCAATTACACCTCTGAAGGCAAGCCGCTGGCCCTGGCTGAGAACAAATGATGCCTTCGGGTCTCCATGTAGCGCTGTCACAAGCAAGCTTCGAGGTAGAATATGCCCCGTGAAATCCACTGGTCCGACGCCGAGGAGATCGGCATTCAGCTGCACGAGCAGTATCCCGATCTCGATCCCCTCACTGTGCGCTTCACTGACCTGCACCGCTATGTCATCGGACTCGAAGGCTTTTCCGACGACCCCGCGAAATCAAACGAGTCGAAGCTGGAGGCGATTCAGATGGCCTGGCACGAGGAATATCAGGATGCCGGCAGCTGAGCGACGCTGCTCGGCGAACTGATTCAAAGCGCGTACATTTCCGTGCGAATCCTTGACCCGGGCTGCTTTGTCGCCTGTCGAAAAGGCTCGGCAGCCTGGCGCCGATGAGCCTTATCCAGGGTTGCGCGCTTACTCGGGCCGCCGCTCGTCCCAGCCAAACGCATTTTCAAAGTGCTCCACCTCCGGCTTCTCGCCGGGCGTCAGGTAGACACTCAACACATCGAATCGCACTTGGGGCAGCTCCGCCTGCGGCAGTTGCCGCATGTAAGCTCGCGCCAGCTTGCGCAGGATGCGGCGCTTGCTCCCGTCCACCGCCGCTTCGGCCGGCGTCATGTCGCGCGCAGTGCGCGTCTTCACCTCCACAATGCACAGCAGCTCTCCCTGCCAGGCAATCAGGTCCACGTCGCCGGCCACGTTTCCTCCCGACCAGCGCCGCGCCACCACCGTGTACCCTTTGCGCACCAGCTCGAAAAACGCGGCATCCTCGCCTGCCAGACCCGTCAGCAGATGCTCCGGTAATTGCCGCCTGCCGCGGCGGTGCGCCAGCCGGTCCAGTCCCGCCAGCCGCCGCTCCAGCCATCCGATCGCCGCCTGCCTTGCACCCATGGCCAACCATTCTCCGCTCTCGTCACCCACTGGCGCAAATCCATCGCGCGGGCGCGGCAAAAAATGGAACGGGCCGAAGCAATCTGCCCCGGCCCGTAAAAGTGGCGCTTGTTCCATCTACGCGTGTGCTGCCGTCAACTCCGCAGTTTGCATCGTTTCCTTCTCCGCCGCGGATAATGCATCTTCCAGGATGTCCAGCCCCACCGTCGCCTCATCCTCGCTCACAATCAGCGGCGGACACAGCCGCAGCGACGTCTCGCCGCAGCCCAGCACCATCAGGCCGCGCTCGAATGCCAGTGTCTCCACGCGGTTGCGCAGCGCCGGATTCGGCTCGCGCGTCTGCTTGTCCTTCACCAGCTCGACGCCAATCATCAGTCCGCGCCCGCGCACGTCGCCCACCGAAGGATGGGTCTGCTTCCACCCCTTCAGCCGCTCCATCACCTTCGCGCCCACGCGGCCGGCATTGCCGATCCCCTCGCGCTCCAGCACATTCATCGTGGCCAGCGCCGCCGCAATCGACACCGGATTGCCGCCAAACGTGGACGCATGCGATCCCGGCACCCAGTCCATAATCTCGGCCCGGCTCATGCACACGCCCAGCGGCATCCCGCTCGCGATTCCCTTGGCCATGCACACAATATCCGGCTCCACGCCCGAGTGCTCAATCGCCCACCACCTGCCCGTGCGCCCCGCGCCCGATTGCACCTCGTCGGCCACCAGCAGGATTCCGTGCCGGTCGCAGATGGCGCGCAGCTCGCGCAGAAAATTTGCCGGCGCCACCACGTAGCCGCCCTCGCCCTGAATCGGTTCCACAAAAATCGCGGCCACTTCCTCCGGCGGCAGAATCGTCTTGAACAGTTTCTCTTCGATGTAGCGCGCGCAGCCCAGCGCGAAGGCCTCCTCCTCCTGCGGTCCGCCGGTGCAACCCCGGTACGCGTAGGGATAGCGCACGTGGGTCACCCCCGGCACCAGCGGCGCAAATCGCCGCTTCTGCTGCGGCTTTGACGCGGTCAGCGACAGCGCTCCCATGGTGCGCCCGTGAAACGCGCCAAAAAAAGCAATGATGTGCTGCCGCCCGGTGTGATAGCGCGCCAGCTTCAGCGCGCACTCAATCGCCTCCGCGCCGGAGTTGCCGTAGAAAAATCGGTGCGGCCCCGGCATCGGCGCCACCTTCGACAACCGCTCCGCAAGCTGCGTCAAAGGCTCGTTATAAAAATCGGTTCCGGAGATGTGAATCAGCTCCGCCGCCTGTTTCTGGATTGCCGCCACCACCTCCGGATGGCAGTGCCCGGTGGAAGCCACCGCGATCCCTGCCGCAAAATCCAGAAACTCGTTCCCGTCCACGTCGCGGATGCGAATGCCGCGCCCGCTCTCGGCCACCAGCGGATACGATCGCGTGTAACTGGGCGAGATAAGCCTTCCGTCCGCCTCCACCGCCGCGCGGGCTTTCGGACCCGGCAGTTCTGTCTTGAGCTTCGGTCCGTAGCGCGCATGCAAATCCTGCTTGGTCATCGTGAGCCTCCTCGATTCGGTGGTGCGGCCGCCCCATTCCCGTTCCCAGGGAGGCAATTCCGCGGACCCTGCTCGCTTTTGCCAGGGTCGTTCAATGGAGCCGGACCGTCGGGCCGGCACATGCAGACGAGGATCTTCGGCGGTCCTGGAGCTAGTCGCCGCCGAAGAGGCTAGGTCGGGTGCAGGTGGGCAGCACCCTCAGGTGCCGCCGCGGGCAGATCGAGCGCGCGCGCAGGCCGGACCAGCGGCACTTTGCCGGCTGATCGGCTCCATGAATCGAATGCTGGCGCATCGGAACCCCGCTCCCCGCAAGAATACCACGCCAGCTCATCCGATGACCATGCGCGGCTGGAGCCGTTCCGCCCGGAAGAACCTTCCGCCGCCCCATCCCCGCGCCTCGCTCATCCGGCCGCGGCCGTCGACGTATTCGCGCCCGACCGCAGCCACAGGCGATGAAACTCATCCGCGGAAACTGGTCTGCCGAAGAGCCATCCCTGCCCCAGCACCACTCCTTCAAAGTCCGCGAAGTACTCAGCCTGCTCCGCGGTTTCGATGCCTTCGACAATGACCAGCAGGCTCAGCGACCTGGCAATGGACAGGATTTGCGGAAGGATTCCGCCTATCGCCGCGCTGGTCCCGATCGCCTGCGTAAACGACCGGTCAATCTTGATGGCGTCGACAGCAAGGTCGCGCAGGTAGGAGAGACTCGAGTACCCGGTGCCAAAGTCGTCTATCTCCACGCGGTGCCCGCGACGGCGCAGCTCGTGGATGGTTTCGATTGCCATCTGTGTGCGCGCCGTCGATCCTTCCGTCACCTCGAACACAACCCGCTCCGGCGCCACCCCCGAGGACGCAATCGCGTCCTCTGCCATAAGCACAAATCGCGCATCCCCCAGGTCCGACCCGGTCACATTCACGTTGATCCTGAATTCGCTCTGGCTCAAAAGCTCCGCTCCAAAATCCCGCAAGGCGCGGCCCAACACCATTTTCGTGAGCTCATGCACAAAGCCGCGCTGCTCGGCCAGCCGCACAAAGATCGCGGGGCTCACCGGGTATCCGTCTTCGTCGTTCCAGCGGGACAGCGCCTCGGCCCCTACCACCCGCCTGGTCGCCAGCTCCACAATGGGCTGATACAGAACCGCGATTCGTCCTCTCCGGATCGCGCGCTGCAGCTGCCTGCTCAGCGTTCGCCTGCGCTCCAGAATCAACGCCGCCACCAGGACGGGAAACGCCCCGGCCAGACAGCCAACAACCGAATTCGAGGCAATCTGCCGGCGATCTGCCCGCAACACTGCGGATAGCGAGCCATAAGTGGTATGGCAGATGGGCGTATTCGGCGAGCAGCGCGTCACATACAGCGTGTCGCCGTCCCTGCCCTGCCAGTTCCGGTCGAGCACCGGAAAATGCGTCAGCGGCAGGCCGCTGGGGCGAATGCGCTCTCCGCTTACCGCGTCCACCGTGGTGGTCTCCACGTTCCAGGGAAAACGGTTCAGCTGGCTCTCGAAGTTGGGATCCTCAACCACGTAGAAGCTCCCCTTCGACATCACGAAGGCCGGCTTTTCCGCGGTCCAGTACAACGGCACACCTCGATAGAAGCTCAGTCCTCCCTCTTCCGTCGTCGTAGCCTTGAGGGAAGATTGCGGCAGATCCTTCCGGTCGAAGAATGCCGAACACTCCATCACTCCGTTTTGCATGCGACCAGCGTCGCGCAGATTCGTTGCCTCGTACACCTCAGCGCGCAGAAATGCCACCTCGGCCGGTGAGCACGGCGCAAAGTGGCTTGCATTCAACGTGGCCAGAAGCGCGCGGGATTCCGTCAGAAGCGAGCCCAGCAACCCCTCCACGCCGTTCGCCGAGCGAGTGAGTTGATCCTCGGTCTCCGCCACCGTGTGCGCCCGGCCCGCAAAATAGCCGACAAGTCCGCCGCACGATGTCCCAAGAGTGAGCGCCGCAATCAGCGCCCAAAGCCGGTATGTGCCGCTGCGGGTCATCGCTGCTCCAGATTCGAAGCCGCCGCGCCCAACCAAACCCGCGAGGGAATTGCGGTTGACCCGAACCAATTTCTGGACGTACCGTCGCCGCTGCGATGGTCAAACCTGGAAGTTACTACTACGGTACCAGACAATTCGGCTCGTCGCCACGCGCTCCCCGTTATCAGCGCCGGGCACTGCTCATGACGGCTTTTTTGCGAAGGCGGTTTGCGGCACCAGCGGCTCCGGCGCGTCGCCATCCACAGACACCACCCCCCGCTCGAACGCAGCCAGCGCAGAGTTATCGGCTGCCATGTTCATCCAGCATACCGCCGCCTTCTTGGCCACCGTGCAGGCAATCTCGATCGTGTACGTCACCGCCGGCTGCTGCTTCAGCGTGGCGCTGGCTCGCTCAATCCAGAACGAATGCGTCCCCCGAGTGTACGCGCCGTACATCGGCTGCCCCACATTGAAATTCTGCTGCAATGCCGCTGAAGCCCCCGCCGCAAATCCGGGCAGATCGCTCGCCTGCATCGCCGGGCCAAAGCAGTCGAACGGCAGCGCCACCTCAACAATCATCGATGCCGGCGCGCCATGCTTCGCCTGGAGGCCCATCACCGCGCATCCCAGTCCCTTCTTGTCCTCTGCGTCGGCCGCGCTCTGCGGTGCTTCTTCCTTTGCCTCCGCTGAGTAGTCCACCACATCCCAATCGGTCGGAATGGCATAGCTGAATCCAAGATGATTGCGAAAGGTGCGCGTTGCCGTCTGCGGAGCCTGCGCCGGCGCCGCGCCCGCCAGCACAAACAACAATGTCAAATGAATTGCCTTCATGCCCGCCAGTGTATAGCGGGATCGGAATCGCCGCCAAATTCTTATCTGATCAGAAACGCCGCCGCCGCCGAAACCACTCCGGCCAGCGCGAACGCCATTCCGAAGTACCAGTAGATCCGGCTGCGCGTCAGCAGCGTGACCGACGTGATCACCAGCCCGATCTCCAGCAGCGCCTCGCCCAGGTCGAAGCGATCGGCGCGCCGTTCGGCCAGGGCCACTTCCTTCTCCAGGTCCTTGGCCTTTTCCTGCGCATCGTTCATCTCGTCGTTCCACTTCGCCTGGTGATCGGCGTAACCCTTGGCGATTTTCGCGGCCTTGTCCTTGTCGGCAACAGCCACAACGCTGAGAAGGTCGGAGGCAAGCAAGGTGTCGTTCGACCGCATCTTGTGCGCCTGGTAAAAATTCCACTGGTCGGTGGCCTTGTTCTGGTCCAGCACCGCCTCGGTTTGCGTGCGGTGCCCCAGCACCGTGGTCACCGCCACCAACACCGCCAGAACGCTCATCGTAAACGCCACCGGGCGCAGCCCAGACTCCTGCGCGCCGTGCTCCGCATGCTCCTGCAGCTCTCCTGCTTCGTTCGCTTCCATACCCGCCGACCCCCTGCTTAATTCAACGATCTTTCTCGCAATACCAACCGCGCCAGCGCTTCAGCTTTGATTCGAGCTTCTTCTCGCGTTCTGCCGTAGACCAGCACGCCGGGATACTCAGGCGCTTCGCCAATCCATCGACCGTCCGCTTCCCGCGCGAAGACGATCCGGATCTTCATAATCAACCCCGCAAAGCCAAGAATTGCGGAATGTTTCTTGCATTCTACAAAGCGCGCACAAGCATGTCGAAGCTAGAAGCTAAAAGCTAAGAGCTAAAAGCTGCTTTTTCACTTCCTCTTCCACCGCACCCCGTCCTTCGAGTCCTCTATCACCACGCCCTTCTCCGCCAGCTCCGCGCGGATCGCGTCCGCGCGCCCAAAGTTCCGCATCTTCTTGGCCCGCGTCCGCTCCTCCACCAGCGCATCGATATCCGCATCGCTCAGCGCCATCCGCGCCCGCAGCTCCGGCGCAATCTCCGCCCGCCTTCCGTTCTCCTCCGCCCAGTCAACCGCCTGCCGCGTCAGTTCCGTATCGTTGTCCTCCATCACATCGAACACGCGGTCAAAATCCTTGAGCACCTTCACCACCGCGTCCCGGTCGCCCAAAAAAAAGCGCCCCTCGTCCATCGCCGTGTTCGCCGCCCGCACCAGGTCGAAGATCGGCGCCCGCGCCTCCGCCGTGTTCAGGTCGTTCTCCAGCGACGCGAAGTATTCCGCGCGCGCCATCCTCGCAGCCTGCTGGATATCCTCGGTCTCCCCCGCCGCAAACACCCCCTCGTTCAGCCGTCGCGTAAACGTGCGCAACCGGTCGATCGCCGCGGTCGCTTCGGTCAGTCCCTCGAAGGTGAAATTATGCTGGTGCCGGTAGGGCACGCTGATCAGCGCCAGCCGGATTGCCGATGCCTTGTAGCCCTTCAGCAGCAGGTCGCGCAGCGTGTAAAAGTTGCCTTCGCTCTTCGACATCTTGCGCCCGTCCACCAGCAGAAAACGCACGTGCATCCAGTGCCGCGCCAACGGCTTGTGCGTCACCGTCTCGCTCTGCGCAATCTCGTTCTCGTGGTGCGGAAACATCAGGTCCTCGCCCCCGGCGTGCAGGTCGAAGCTCTCCCCCAGGTACTCCATCGCCATGGCCGAGCATTCAATGTGCCACCCCGGCCGTCCCCGCCCGATCCGCGTCTCCCAGCTCGTTTCTCCCGGCTTGGCCGCCTTCCATAGCGCAAAATCCCGCGCCGAGTCCTTCTCGTACTCGTCCACGTCCACCCGCGCCCCGTCTTCCATCCCGCTCAGATCCTTCTTGCTCAGCTTCCCGTACTCCGGAAATGCCTTCAGCCGGAAATACCAGCTCCCGTCCTCCGACTTGTACGCCGCTCCCGCCGCCGCCAGCCGCTCAATCAGGCGCACCATCTCCTCAATGTGCTCGGTCGCCCGCGCAATCCGGTCCGGCCGCTCCACCCGCAGCGCCTCCAGGTCCTCGAAGAACGCCGCCACGTACTTCGGCGTGTACTCGCTGATGGGAATCCCCTCCGCGGCCGCGTTGCGGATGATCTTGTCATCCACGTCCGTTATATTCATCACGTAGCGCACCGGCGTGCCGGTCAGCTTCAGCAACCGCCGCAGCACATCCACTTGCAAAAACGTGCGGAAGTTTCCAATGTGTCCGTAGTCGTAAACCGTCGGCCCGCACGCATACATCCGCAGCTCCACGCCGTCGGCAGGAACCACCTCGTCCATCTGGCCTGAGAGGGTATTGAAAAGGCGTAAAGTCATAGGCTTACAGCTCAACTCTCGGCTGCGGAATCGGCCCCCTCGCGGGCCAACACGATTGTAGCAGCGGGAGACAAGCCGCCTAGGATCCCAGCGCCAGACCCGGCTCCGCCGTCAGCGCGCTTTCGGCAAACTCCCCCACCACCAGCCGCGGCCACGCCGCCGCCGCAATCATCGCCGCATTGTCGGTCGACAGCGCCGGCGTGGGAAACTCCACGCGCACGCCTCGCCGCGCCGCTTCTGCCGCAAACCGCTCCCTCAGCTCCCCGTTCGCCGCTACGCCCCCGGTCACCAGGATTTGCACGGCGCCCACCGCCTCAGCCGCGGTAAAGGTCTTTTTCATCAGGTCGCCCACCACCGCGTGCTGAAAGCTTGCCGCCAGGTCAATCACTGCCTGCGGGCACAGCGCCAGCGCCTCTTCCCGCGTCTTGGGCGGCCGCGTCCCCGCCAGCACAGCGGCAATCCGCATCTTCACGCCCTCGCGCAGCCCATTCAGCTCCACATACCGCAGCACCGCCGTCTTGATCCCGGAAAACGAGAACATCAACCGCGGGTCGAGCCCGGCGATAGGCGAGGTGTTCGCCGCCTTCGTCCGCGGAGCCTTCCCGCGCAAATGCGCCTTGGTCTTGATCTGGGCAAAACTGAACGGCACCGCTCGCGGGTCGCCGAACCGCGCCAGCGCATCGATCCACGGCCCTCCCGGATAACCCAGCCCCAGCAGCTTCGCCACCTTGTCGTACGCCTCGCCGGCCGCGTCATCCACCGTCCGCCCCAGCAGCTTGTACCGCCAGCCGCCCCGCCCCGCCTGCGCCAGGTAAAGATGCGTGTGCCCGCCTGAAACTACAAGGGCCAGCCCGGTTCTATCACCATCGTGGGTGCCCCATCCTTCGCGCGGCTGTTCGGCGCGAAGGGTGGGATTTCCCACAGCCCGTCTCTCCCGTTGCTCCAGCAGCACCGCGTGAATATGCCCCTCCAGATGATTCACCGCAATCACCGGCAGCTCCCGCGCAAACCCGAGCGCCTTGGCAAACGTGATCCCCACCAGCAGCGCCCCGGCCAGTCCCGGCCCCGCCGTCACCGCAATCGCATCCAGATCCTCGAATCCAACTCCCGCCTCCGCCAGCGCCGCCCGCACCACCGGCACAATCGCCCGCAAATGCTCCCGGCTGGCCAGTTCCGGCACCACCCCCCCATACCGCGCATGGGTACTGATCTGCGAAGCCACCACCGACGACAGCGTCCGCGCCCCGCGCTCCACCACCGCCGCTGCAGTCTCGTCGCACGAGCTCTCAATGCCGAGAATCAGGCCCCTTTTCATCACCCTCCAGTCTACCGGCCGCAACTTGCATCTCAGGCCTAGACGTGGATGACAATAGAACCAGATGCCCGTCCCCTCCCGCCAATTCGAAGCCGCACTTCGCATCGTCGAGACCTTGCGCGCCGAGGGCCATCAGGCCTACCTCGCCGGCGGCTGCGTCCGCGACCTCCTCCTCGGCCGCACCCCGCTCGACTACGACGTAGCCACTTCCGCCACTCCCGACATCGTCCTCAAGCTCTTCCCGCGCACCTTCGCCGTCGGCGCCCACTTCGGCGTCGTGCTCGTCGCCGACGAGACCCTCGACGAAACTCCGCCCCTCGAAGACGCACCCGACTCCGCTCCCCGCTACTCCGTCACCGAGGTCGCCACCTTCCGCTGCGACGGCATCTATTCCGATGGCCGCCATCCCGACCAGGTCCGCTACACCGACAATCCCAAGGAAGACGTCCAGCGCCGCGACTTCACGATCAACGGCCTGCTCCTCGATCCCACAAGACTAGGCTCTCTTGAGAAGCTAGAGACGCCCGCCGTGCGCGAAGGACTCCTCGATTACGTCAACGGCCTGGCCGATCTCGACTCGCGGCTCGTCCGCGCCATCGGCGATCCCCACCGCCGCTTCCACGAAGATCAGCTTCGTCTGCTGCGCGCCGTCCGCTTCGCCGCGCGCTTCAGCTACACCATCGAACCCAACACGCTCGCCGCCATTCGCCAGCTCGCCCCGCGCATTCACGCCGTCAGCCGCGAGCGCGTCCGCGACGAGCTCACCAAAATGCTGACCGAGGGCAAGGCCCGCCGCGCATTCGAACTTCTGGATGAAACCGATCTTCTCGTCCAGGTCCTGCCCCAAATCTCCAACATGAAAGGCGTCCAGCAGCCCCCGCAGTTCCACCCCGAAGGCGACGTCTTTATCCACACCCTGCTTCTGCTCGCGCAACTCCCGCCACGCTGCCCGCGCACCCTCGCCTGGGGCGCGCTTCTGCACGATGTGGGCAAGCCGCCCACCTTCCGCGTCGCGCCCGACCGCATCCGCTTCGACGGTCACGTCGAGGTCGGCGTGGCCATGGCTGCCGAAATCTGCCGCCGCTTCCGCTTCTCCAACGAAGACACCCGCCAGATCCTCGCCCTGGTCGAGAATCACATGCGCTTTGCCGACGCGCCGCGCATGAAAGCCTCCACTCTCAAGCGATTCTTCCGCCTGCCCTGCTTTGAAGAGCACCTCGAGCTGCATCGCATGGACTGCATGGCCGCGCACGGCAACCTCGAAATCTACAACTACGTCAGCGAGCGTTACCACTCCATCGCCGAAGAGGAATTTCGCCCGCGCCCGCTCCTGACCGGCGATGACCTCATCGCCGCTGGCTACACTCCCGGCCCGCAGTTCAAGGAGATGCTCCAGGCTGCCGAAGATGCCCAGCTAGAAGGCGCCGTCGCCACGCCGGAAGAAGCACTCGCCCTGATTCGCGAGCGATTTGCCGGCGCCCGGCCCGCATGAGCCCCGCCCCGCGCTCGTTCGATGTCGCGGTCCTGGGAGCCGGTGCCGCCGGCCTCATGTGTGCCGCGGTCGCCGGCCAACGCGGACGCCGAACCATCCTGCTCGAACACAACGCGCAGCCCGGCCGCAAAATCCTCATCTCCGGCGGCGGCCGATGCAACTTCACCAACATTCACTGCGCGCCCGACCGCTTTCTCTCCGCCAACCCGCACTTCGCCAAATCCGCGCTCGCGCTCTACCAGCCCAGCCATTTCCTCGAACTCGTCAATCGCTACCGCATCCCGTGGCACGAGAAAACCCTTGGCCAGCTCTTTTGCGACCACTCTTCCCGCCCCATTCTCGACATGCTCCTTGCCGAGTGCGCGCGCGGCGGCGGCGAACTGGTCGCGAACGCACGCGACATCCAGGTCGATCGCGATTCCGCCGGACGTTTCCGCGTGCTCAGCTCCGCTGGCGAATTCGTATCGGACGCTCTCGTCGTCGCCACCGGCGGCCTTTCCATCCCCAAGCTCGGCGCAACGTCCCTTGCCTACGATCTTGCCCGGCAATTCGGTCTTCGCATCGTCCAACCGCGGCCTGCGCTGGTTCCCCTCGTCCTCGGTGGCGAGGAAGCGCATTGGACTTCGCTCGCCGGCGTCTCCACTGATGTCATCGCTTGGGCCGCACCCTCCGAACAGAAGCGGGGTGCCCCATCCTTCGGACAGCCTCATCGTCCGAAGGGTGGGAAACATGCGCCGCGTTTTCGCGAGAAGATGCTCTTCACCCATCGCGGCCTCAGCGGCCCCGCCATTCTTCAGGCCTCTTCTTATTGGCAGCCCGGCACGCCTTTGACGGTCGATTTCGCGCCCGCTCTGCCGCCAGGCGCCCGCATCCTCGGTCCCTTGTTCCAGCCGCAATCCCGCCGCGATCCAACGGCTTTCCGCAACGCCCTCCGCGCCGTGCTCCCGCAACGCCTCGCCGATCGGCTCTCTGAAGTCGCGCCGCCCGAGCACTGGTCCAACCCCGCCATCGAAGCCGCCGAGCGCAGCCTGCGTCGATGGGAGTTTCATCCCATCGGCACGGAAGGATTTGAGAAGGCCGAGGTCACCGCCGGCGGTATCGACACCGCCGACCTCAACGCCCGCACCCTCGAAGCCCGCAACGTCCCTGGCCTCTTCTTCATCGGAGAAGCCGTCGACGTCACCGGCCACCTGGGCGGCTTCAATTTTCAGTGGGCGTGGTCCTCCGCCGTCGCCGCCGGTCAGGCGCTCTAACCTACTCGGGCTGGCCTGCATCCTCCGCCGGCACAATCGGCTTCTTCGGCGGCGTCAGCACAAACCCCTTCCGCACCAGCGCAAACTCATCCTGCGGCAGCTCCGCTTGCAGCAATCCGTTGTGCGGTCCGGCAAACAAATCCGCATGCCCGCCGGCAAAGGTCGCCACCAGGTGATGCACCGTTATCGGCTTCCCGTCCAGCGTCCCTTGCTCGTCTGCGTAGGTCGCCAGCACCACCGCTGCCACGCTGCCAGCCTGCTTGGGAAGGATCGCCCACAAATCGCGGTTATTCTGTTCCTCTGCCAGGTCCAGCAATATCTGCAGTGCGCCCGGGTCAAAGTCGGGCATGAAAACCGCCCCGCTGTGTCCGTCCAGCTCCGCCGTCGCGCTGCGCCCGTTGGCCGAGATGTTCAAGAGGAACTGCGCCCCATCCGGCTTGCCCACCACGCTTACCGCCGAGCCGTTCAGCACCGCGCTCAGCACCACGTGCTGCACATGGCGCCCCGCATCCAGCCGTTCCGTCTTCGAGAGGTCGTAGTCCAGCCCCTGCATCTCGACCTTCACCATCGAGCTCGAATCGAACCCCTCGGCGCGCGCCTTCATTTCGTAGCTCGCACTCCCCACCGTGTGCCCGTTCTGGCTCACTAGGAAGCTGGCTGACTGCGCTCCTGCCGGCGCCGCCCATCCCGCCGCAATCCCAAGGCCAAGCAAGAACAATCCCCGCAAGTTTCTCATCGCTTCTATAGACACCCGAAAGCCGGCCGAAGTTGTGATCCAGCGCCGGCCAAATCCCAAACTCGAAGAATACTCCAACCGAAACGCGTACGCGCGCGGCCTCAACCCACAAGCGCCCCCAGCAGCGCATACGCCACCACCGTCTCCCGCGCATCGCCCATTCCTGCCAGCAGCGCGTCTTCCAGGTCGTGCGGCACCGGCATCTCGCAGGCGGCGATCTCCTCATCGGCCGCCGTCGTGAAGCACAGCTCGCAGCAGCCCAGCGCGCCCGTCGCCATCCGCACCGGCGGCCCGAACGCGCGGCAGGTCATCGGACGCCACGCGTACACATCGCAGCGCCCGCTTGCCGGGTCCAGCGCCGGACACGCCGCCTCATCCGCAAGCTCCTCAAAGCGCTCGCCCTCCGCGTCCGCCAGCACCCCCGTCGCCGCATCGCCCGGAAACTCCGGCGCCCACGCCTCCACCCACGCTCGCGCCCGCCGCTCGACCTCCGCCGCCAGCGCCGCATCGCTCTCCCGCAGCGCCTCCATGCCCACGCGCAGCCGCGCCGCGTCCAGCGCGTTGATCCGGAACGGCCCGTGGCAGCACTGCGTGCATCCCACGCGGCAAGCCAGGTGCGGACCCGCCCGCCGCCGCGCTTCACCGAGCGCCGCATCCATAATCTGCACCAGTTGCCCGTCGCCCACGGGTAAGCTCATCACGCACCCCTATCCATTTTCCCTAATTCGATCCAACGCCTCTCACCCCGTGTGCCGCCGCCGATGCCTGTGCCTGGCCGCCGGCCGCGCCGCCGGCTCCGGCAGAGGCGGCAGCCCCGCCATCGCCAGCAACAACTTGTTCGCCGCGTTGAACAGGTTCAGGTGCGTATCCACCGCCCCGTCCGTAGCCGCCACAAAAATCGCCGTGCGCCGCGCATGGTTGATCGCGATGTACGTCTCAAATCCCGCTCCTCCGCCCGTCTTCTCCACAATCCGCGACTCCGAATCCAGCGGCAGAATCGTTATCCAGCCCAGTCCCACGCCCGTCGGCTCGCCCGCATGGTCCAGTCCTCGCTGCCTCACCAGGTCTGCGGGCTTTATGACAACCGCCTGGGCCGCCATCGCTGACCCCCCGGTCCCCAGCAGGTACTTCAGCCATATCGTCATATCCCGCGCCGTCGAATACAGCCCCGAGCTTCCCGCCGTCGCCTCCGTCGCCGCGCACGCCCGCTCGTCATCCGCGCTCTTCAGCAGCCGGCTGCACTCGTCCGCATTGGGGAAATACGTCGTGCCCCACATGTCCAGCGGCTTCAGCGTCCGCTCGCTCAGCAGGGCCGCGTACCGCTTGTGCGCGGCCGCCGCCAACGCATCGCTCAGTAAATCGAACCCCACATTGGAGTAAAGCGCCATCGTTCCCGGCACGCTGCGCAGCCGCTCATTCCGCAGCCAGCGCCAGCGCGTGCGGTAGTCGGGATACGTAAAATGCGGCGCGTCCCGCGGCCCACTCCCCACCTCCCGCGGCAGCCCCGAGGTGTGCGTTGCCAGGTCCAGTAGCGTGATCGCCCGGCCCCGCTTCGGCACCAGGGCTCCCTTCGGAGCATACCGTTGCAGCGGATCGTTCAGCCCCACCATCTTCTCCTCCACCAGCTTGGCCAGCAAATCCGCGGTAAAAGTCTTCGTCAGCGAGCACAGCCGCACTAGCGATTCCTCGCTCGGCGCCTGCCCCGACCCCGGCGCCGTCTCCCCATAACCGCGAAAAAACACCTGCTCCCCGCGTACCACCACCAGCTCCATTCCCGTCGATCCCGACTCGGCAAAAAGCTCCGCGCCCAACTCCCCAGCGCTCTTCAAATCAGGCAGAGCCGGCGCGGCATTCGCCTGCGCGCGCGCCCCAGGCGGCGATACCGAAGCCAGCAGGACAAATAGGATGGGAACAATCGGTGCGCGTCTCATGCAGAATCGTCATTGCCAGCATACAGAACAGCGAACGGGGCGGGAAAACAGCGTCAAGGCACGACTTCAAAGCTTGGTGAAAGACACCAGCTTCACGCCGGAGCCAGCGATGGATCAATCCGCGCCGCGTGCGGCTCCGCGCCCGCCGCCACCCGTTCGATTGTGACCACAGTGATGTCGTCGGCCTGTCCAAACCGCCGCGCCGCCTCCACAATATCCGCCGCGCCGCGCGTTGACATCTGCTGCCCGCGCTCGAACCCGAACAGCTCGCCGGTTTCGTTCTGCGCCTCCACCACTCCGTCGGAATAGAACGCCAGCCGGCTGCCCGGCCGCAATTCAATCTGGCTCGACGCGTACTTCGTTCCGCTCACAATTCCCAGCGGCAACGCGCTGGGCAAATTCAACTCCTTGCCGTCCAGATACGGCGCCAGGTGCCCCGCATTGGCAATCGTCACCCGGCCGTCGGGCGGAATCAATGCCGCAATCGCGGTTGCAAAACCCCCTCCCTTGATGCGGCCAAACAAGCGTTCATTCAGGTGGGCCAGCAGCTCCGCCGGAGCGCACGTAAACTCCGCCGCGGAGCGAATCGACCCCACCAGCACTGAAACCAGCATGGCCGCCGGCAATCCCTTGCCCGACACGTCTCCCACCACCAGCAGGAGGCCGCCGTCCGAGGTCGGCAGCACCTGGAAAAAATCTCCGCCCACCTGCTGCGCCGGCAGGTACGCGCTCTCCACGGCAAAGCCGGGAACGGAAGGAATTTCTTCCGGAATCAGAATCTGTTGCACGCTGCGCGCCGCGGCCAGCTCCTGCTCAATCTCCCGGTTCCGGTCCTGGATGCGCCGCAGCCGGAACGTCATCGCCACCAGCATCACCAGCGCAAACAGCAGATTGGCGATTCCGCGCACATCGATATCCAGCCCGCGCCACATTACATCCTGCGCCGGTGCGGGAAGGTTCATTGACTTGGCCATCCGCGCGGAGTTCTCCACCGCATTAAACAGAATGGAAGCGCCAATCCAGCGCATCTCCGGCAGCTTGCTGCGAAAGCATTGCGGCAGCACCAGCAACTGCGCCAGCGATGCCAGAAGGACGGCTGCCACCGTGCCGTTGACAAGAAAAGGCGCGAGAAATCCAGGGATAGGCAATCCCGACAATGGATATAAGCTCGCGAGGCCTGCAATCTGCACCAGCCGGAACACTTTGGGAACAGGCCGCTTCAGGAACGAAAAAATGAATTCGATCAGGACCAGCGGCGTCACGCCGTTAAAGACAAAATAGATGATCGACGTCAGCCACAGGGGCAGGCCGGTATGGACCACGTGCGAAATCTCTTCGACGCGCAGCAAAGCCAATGTCGCAAGGCTTAAGCCAAGCCATAGATATTCCCACAAATGCGTATTTACTGAGAACAGGAGAAAGAAAACAAATGCGGCAAAGCCAACCGCCGCGAAACAAAGGTAGTGCGTGGCATTGGCTCGCAAATAGGCCAGCGTCTCCTCGTCCACGATGCCCTGCATCCGTTCCGCAGGCGCAACCACATAAGGAGGAAGACCGGCTGCGCTCCGGTAGATCCCTACCGCGGCTCCTTGCGGAAGGCAGCGCAGCACAAGGATCAACCGCCCATCCGCAGCAAGGGAACCGGGAAACGTCAGAATTCTGCGGGTATAGGCGCTGGTGTGAAACAGGCTCGCGCCGCCGGTTCCGCCAATCGCATGGCCGTTGACATAAACCTCGTAGTACACGGGGTCGTCCTGCGCCAGCACCGCCAGTTGCGGTTCTTTCCTCAGCGCCTCGGGGAGCGTGAAATCGTAGCGCAGCCAATTGAATTCATATGAGTCGAGATCCCGGCCCGCGCGCGGCGTCCACTTGCACTCGGGATCAACTCCACTGGCGCACCGTGGGTCGTCCCCAACGTGCACAAGGCCATCCCCGGCCACAATGCTCACCACGCTCGCATTCGGGTCCTGCGCGCGGCCCGGCACGGCATTCGCAAGCAGCAGCGCCGCCATCGGCAGCCCGCTGGCTGCAATCCGGAAACTCCAATGTCTGCCCAACATTTTCGCTAGCCTATCAGGTTCGATGAAGCGGCGGACAGATGAATCTTCCTCCCTGGCCCGACGCTCATCCAACCACCTCGGGGGTGGTGAGCGCAGTGAAGGTTCCGCAGTCGTATTTCGATGCTGCTTCCGCATTGCCGGTAATACACCGACGCATAAAAGTGGCTCGTCTGCCGCTGCCGGTGTAGAATCGACTCTCTTCAAGGCTTCAGGAGCATTGCCATGAATAGATTTGTGAGGCTGAGTATTTGTCTCGCCTTGATGTCCCCTCCGTTCGCTGCCTTTCTTCTTGCAGAAACCAACGACCAGGCGGCCGTGCGCCAGGTTGTGAGCAGCTTTGCGGAAACCTGGAACCGCCACGACATGGAAGCCTTCGGCAGGTTATTTGCGTCGGACGCCGATTTTGTCAACGTAGCCGCGGATTGGTGGAAAGGCAGGCAGGACATCCAGGCGCAGCATGCGTTTTCGCATGGCACCATCCCTGCCGACACGCTGAGTGTGCCCATGCAATATTACGGAATCTTCAAATCCAGCACATTCCGCTTCACTCAAATTGACGTGCGCTTCCTGCGAAAAGATGTGGCTGTGGCTCACGCAAGCTGGGATTTGCTCGGCGATACCCGCACACCGAATCCACGCCATGGCCTGATGACGTTTGTGTTCAGCCGGCAGGGCGGCGCGTGGTTGATCGATGCCGCTCAAAACACCGAAATCAATCGCACGGTCAAATAGGTCTTCAGAGGCCGACTGGCCGGCAAGCTGGAAGCTCGGCGGAATCATTCCGGGATCCGCGCCTATTCTCCCTTATCCTCCTCCGCCAAAATCAGCGCAATCCCGTCCAGCCGCCGTTCCCACTCCGTCCGGTGCGCCCGCGCCCAATCAACCAGCGTGTCCAAACCCTTTGACGCGAACTGGCACGTCCGCACCCGCCCCACCTTCTCCGTCCGCACCAGCCCGCACGCCTCCAGAATGTCCATGTGCTGCCCCACCGCCGTCAGCGAAATCCCCAGCGGCTCCGCCAGCATCGTCGCCGATTGCGGACGCTCCCGCACCATCTCCAGCAGCGCCCGCCGCGTCGGATCACCCAGCGCATCAAACAGTCGATCGCTTTCGCTCTTCTCTTTGCCCACAAACGCATTCCTTCGGACCACGGCCCTCAGCTCGTAGCCAGTAGCCTGTAGCTCATCGCGCGCAGCTACCGGCTACAAGCTACCGGCTATCGGCCACGGCCTCTGACCACTGACCACTGATCACTGACCACTAACCACTGCTGCCAGGTTCTCCATCAGCTTCCGCCATCCCTGCTCCCGCATCGCCGGTCCATCCGCCCCCTCGAAGAATGCTCCCTGGTGCGTCAGAATCAGGTCCGTCCCCGTCTCCGTCTCCACCAGCTCGAACGTCACCTGCGACGAGGAGAACATCTTCCCGTCCCGCTTCATCGTCGACGCGATCACAATCCGCTCGCCCAGCACAATCTGCTGGTACCGCCCCTCGTTCAGGATCACTGACCCGGCAATCGGCGACTCCGGCCCCATCCGGTACTTCGCCACCTGCCGCCCGCCCTCTTTGAACTCGACCAGGAAATCCTCCAGCTCGCGCGAGCCGCCGCCCATCCAACGCTGCACCTTGCTCGGATCGCTCAGCGCCGCAAACACAATCAACGGCGGCTTGGCAAAGCTCCGCTCCACTACGCACGTCGCATGCACAACCTTCGGTTCCACCTTTGTTCCTGTCATCGCCTTTGACCTCCTTGTCCTCTCATTGGCTACCGTCGCCAATACTGAAGTTGTAACTTCAGTATTGATCCACCCCGCCAAATAGTCAAGTTTAAACTTCAGTATTTTCCCAATCCACCGCGCAAGGCTGCGCAGGGCTCTGTGCAGAATTCAGCCTTAAATAGCTGATTCCATTAGCAATGGCCGTTTTTTTATTGAACCCGCGCAGAACGCGGTAAACCACTCATTCTGCGCGGGTTAAATGCTACTTTTTGGCGCTCTGGAGCGCCGCCAGCTTCTGCTTCAGGTCCTCCAGCTTCTGCCCCGCTGCACCCAACCGGCCCTGCGCGGTAAGTTGCTGATAATCCTGAAGATCCTGCGCCGCCGCGTGGATCAGCTCGTTCAGGCTGGGAGCTTCGGCCGCTGCCCCCGTCGCCGTCCCTGCCGCCGGCGCCGTCGTCGCCTCGCTCCCGCTCAGGCTGTTGCCCCCGCCCCCAAACAGCGATTGCAACGCCGCCTCGTAGCTCGGCGCGTAAGCCAGCTTGTCCTGCATCGCCAGCACCACCAGCCGCAGCTCCGGCATCGGGCTCCGCGCCGCCTGTAGATAAATCGGCTCGGCATACAGCAGCGCCTTGCCGCACGGAATCACCAGCAGCGTCCCCCGCCGCACATGCGAACCCTGCTGATTCCAAAGGGTTAGCTGCCCGCTTAGCTGCGCGTTCTGGTCGATCCGCGCCTCCACCTGCATCGGCCCGTCCACCAGCCGCGTCTTGGGAAAGTCGTACACCAGCGACGTCCCGTAGTGCTCCCCGTCGCTGCGGCCGGCAATCCACCCAATCAGGTTGTTGCGGTTGGCCGGAGTAAACGGCAGAATGTCGATAAACTCCACGTCCGGCCCCTCCGGCAGCTTCATCAGCACAAAGTTCGGCTCCATGGGTTGCGTCACCTGCTCGCCGCTCTCGCCCAGGCCCACTTCGGTGGCCACGGTCCACAGGTCCTCGCGGTTGTAGAACACTACCGGGTCGGTCATGTGATAGAGGCCGTAAACCTGCGCTTGCATGCGCAGGAACAGCTCCGGGTAGCGCACGTGGCGGCGCAGGTCCTGGGGCATGGCGGACTCATCGCGGAACAGCGACGGAAACACGCCGCGCCAAGCCGCGATGACCGGGTCGTTGGGGTCGAACACGTAGAACGTCACGTTGCCGTTATAGGCGTCAATCACCACCTTCACGCTGTTGCGCAGGTAATTCACGGTCCCGTCGCCCAGCGGATAGCTAGTGGCGTAGGGGTACGTGTCGGCGGTGGTGTAGGCGTCCATCATCCAGGCCAGCGTGCCGTCGTCGCGCACCACAATATAAGGATCGTTCTCGAACACGAGGAAAGGCGCCAGCGCCTGCACGCGATCGCGGATGTTGCGGCGCATCAGCAGCCGGCTGTCCGAGCCGATGTCGTCCGAGAACGGCACCTTGGTCAGGTCGCCGCGGTCGAACGAAATCAGTATGCGGCGCATCAGCCCGCCCATCTCGATCCCGCCGGTGCCGTCGTAGGACGACAGGCTGTTGGTTTCGCCCTGCGGATAATTGAACTCCTTCTGCCGCGTCTTCACGTAGACATCGGTATCGGTAAGCTGGCCGAAGTAGAGCTCGGGCCGGGTCACCACCGGAGCGCCGCCGGTGCTCTGGATGGGCATGTTGGAGAGCATCAGCGTGGGCAGCCCCTCGGGCGTGAAGCCGTTCACCGGGTTCATGGTGATGCCGTAGCCGTGGGTGTAAATCAGCTTCTCGTTGATCCAGTTGCGGCTGCTCTCGGGCAGCTTGTCCAGGCTGAGCTCGCGCGCGGCCAGCATCACCTCGCGGGTCTGGCCGTTGACCTGGTAGCGGTCGATGTCCACGTCGGGGAAGTCGTAATAAGTGCGGATTTCCTGGATCTGGCGCAGCGTGTCCTGGAGGGCCCGCCAATCCCACAGGCGAATGTTCTGCAGGGTGGGCTGGTTGTGGCCGGCGTCGGCGTCGGCCACGTCAACCGAGGCGGGAAACTCGTGCGTGGCGATGCGGTCCAGGCCGTAGGCGCGGCGGGTCATGTCGATGTTGTAGGCAATGTAGGGTTTCTCGCGGTCAAGCTGGTTGGGCTTGACGATGAAGTTGCCCACGTACCAGGCGACGATCTGGACCAGGAAGAAGCAGACGATGGCGGGCACCGGCGCGGCGACGACCCAGCGTACGCTGGGGCGGGAGACAAAGTTCATCGCCACAACGAAGGCGCCGAGGACCAGCGCAGCGCAGATAAGCAGCATTCCGCCCAACTGCACGTGCGCGTCGGTGTAAGTGATGCCGGAGAAGACGGTGTGGCCGGTGAGGATGAGCTGGATGCGGGCGATGTACTCGCGAACGGCGAGCACCAGCAGCAGGAAGGCCACGGGAATGGAGAGAGTGCGCCAGGGGAACGGGGCCAGGCGCTCATAGGCGTCGTGCGAAAGCATGCGCCCGCCGGCGATGAGCGCGGAGAAGACCGCGGCCACGCAGAAGAGGATGGCGAGGGCGAGCAGCCATCCGGCCAGGTCGTTCCACACCGGCAGCGTGAAGAGATAAAAGTCGAGGCTGCGGCCGAGGACGGGGTCGGTGACGTTCGAGCCCGTCGCCGGATGGAACCAGTAGAGGGCGAAGTCAGTCCAGTTGGCCCTGAGCGCGGCGCCGGAGATGAGGGCGATAAAGGCAGAAGCAACGAGCGCGCCGATCCTCAGCACCCGCTCCAGCGGGATGTGGACCGTTCGGCCGTTAAACACGAAAGTCCCGGCGCTGCGCAGGCTGGCGGCATTGGCGCGGACCAGGATGAGGCACCAGCCGAAGAGCAGGATGAAGGTGACCAGGGTGAAGAAGGCAAAGATCTCCCACTGAATGCGCAGCGACCTCCAGAAAACGTCGGCGTAGCCGAGCGAGCCGAACCAGAGGTTGCTGACGTACCAGGAGACCAGGGTGCGGAAGCTGAGGATGAGGGCGAGGAGGATGACGGCAACAATGATCCAGATGCGCCCGAAGTGCCGGCGCGGGCCCAGGTCAGAGGGCAGGAGGATGGGTTCGTCCATGATGGAGGCCAGCTTTCAGGCCGAGCCGGCAAGCGGGTTCGGGCCGGAGCCAATTGTAACGCCGCGATGCGCGACAGCCAGGCACTCGGGGCGTCTCCGCCCCCGAGCCGCTGGCTGGGGTGACAAAATCCGCGGCTGGTCGAGACGCGGGCCGCCCGGCCAATTTGACCCGCCTTTTCCTCCAGTTTGAGCGGAGCAAGCCGATAGAAACCGTGGACGGGCCCAAACGAGCACGTATACTGGGTGGGATCAGTCATGCCTAAAGACGGGATTTCGATTCCAATGAAGCTCAAGCGCGACTTCATTCTTGAGGTCGTGTTCGAGCTTCGATTCGAAACGTCCACCCTTCCGGAGATTCTGTTTGGCCGCCTTGCGGATCACGCTCCATGGCAGGGCTTCCGCCAGGAGCCGTTGCCCGCCTACGCCATCCCCGCGGTGATGCGCCAGACCGACCCAAACCTTCGGTACCAACCCGTGCTTCAGCTTTCGGGGGAAGAGGGACGCCGCTCGATCAGGATCGGCCCCCAGGTGGCGTCCTACCACCGCGCGGCACCCTATGTCGGCTGGGCCCAGTTCAGCGCGGAACTCGAAGAGTTCTTCCAAGGCTTCTTTGAAAGATCCGAAAACCCGTGCATTTCGCGCTTAGGGATTCGTTACATCAACGCGGCGACAGCTGAATTACACGGTGTCGCCGCGATTACCGATCTAGATCTCCGGGTATTGGTCAAAGAGAACCAGATCGGCGCGCACTTGAATGTTAACTACATGAACGACCACGAGAGAGACACTCAGAGCGTGGTAAGAGTTGCAACTCCGGACCTCGTGGTGGGGACAATTCCCTCGGGCGTCTCCCTTTTGATCGACGTCGACGTCTTCACGAAGCCGGGGTTTAAGACGACAGCCGCCGACGAGGTAAGGGAGTGGGCGACATTCGCGCACGAGGAAGAAAAGAAGCAGTTCTTCCGCCTCCTAAGACCGGAAACAATCGAAGCCCTCAGGGAGAAATGAATGTTTTCAACTGCAAATGGCACCGTTTCAGCGCGAATCAGGGACTTTGAATACGGCGGACTGCCGGCACGAGACGCAGAAAAGGCGAAGCGGTTCGAGGAATTCCTCAGAGCTACCCAGCCAAATGAGGGAACAATTCACCTGCTCTGGAGCGGCAAACAACCCCCATCGTCCCGTCCACCCGGCGCGTCGTGGTTCCACCAAGTCGAGAAGCGCATCGCCGAGTCTTCGACTCCAGACCCAAATCTGGCGCGAGGCGGTAGCTGGCTGCCCCAGGCCACCGCAATCGCAGCGATCAAATTCTTCGAGGCGGCTAGCGACCTGCTTCCTGGGGAGCCGTACATTTACGGCTCGCCTCTGGGCGATTTGGTAGCCGAATTTGACGGAGATAAGGGCACGCTAACTAGCGTTATCGGGCCAAGCCTCACGCTTTTGTTTGCAATAATTGGCGGAACGCCGATCAAAAGAACAGTCTCCCCTGAGGGCGGAGAGCAGGAGTTGCGGTCCGAGCTGAAGGAACTGGCCGAATCATTGCGCACGGGGAAGCATGGCGCCTTGGATACCAAACGCCGATAACGTCGGCCCGAACGAGCAGATAGGCCGCCGCCTCTTTGACAAGCCGCAACTCATAGGCGCGCTTGACCAAAAGCCGGGGCACAGGCTGCGGCTCGAGCACTTCCTTGAAAAGAGGGACGGCGGCGAAATCTCCCTCGACCGGATGGGCCAGTCGAGCATAGACAAGCGAGTCCGCGGTTATCTCGCCCAGCGAGCAATCAGAGCCGCCGGAAAATTTAGGGAACCGCGCCGTTTCAATGGCTGGGCGGTCGCGCATATTAAGACTCTTAGGCGGCCTCCGCACGGCACCCCCGTTTTAGTTGTGCCCTCTCCGCAAACGTCGCCCGAGCTCGACGAACTTGACAAGAACCTCTACCACGCGCACGTGCTGCCTGAGGGAAGGAACTACTACGATATGGCTACCCACCTCTTCTGCCTCTTTTTCGAACACGGAAAGACCGAATCCTACGAGCACGAGCTGAACTGGCGCGAGCGATGGATGGTTTTCCGCGCATGGGTCCGCAGCTGGTCTCGCCTGTCACCGCGAGAATAGGGGAGGCGGCTGGCCCACATCTCGGGCCGCTAACTGCGCCACAAGAGATTTGGTGCCCCAGACCTCCCGGTTTTGGGGACCTGGGATGGTCGCTTTCCCCTGAACTATGTCCCCGCCGCTTCGTCCCGATGGGAGGAGCACCCCGGCGCCCGGTTCCATTGGCTTTTGTGGTGGTGCGGGCGAAGGGCAACCGCAGATCCTTCGCTCCGCTCCAGGATGACACCGCGTTGGTGGTGCGGGATGCGAGTGGAAATCGTGATGCCGGCCGGCGCGTGGTCTGGCGTCGATGGACTCGGCTTGTTCGCGCGCGACCTGCTCCCAGCCGCCAAGTCTCGAATCGCATTGACTCCAGTAACTTGCCGGTTATTTACAAACTCTCACAGAGACCAAATTACCCGGTAATCCTATTTAAGTAATTGTCTTCACAACCATCCCGGCCTGAAAGATGAGGAGAAATCTGGTAAAGCGCAGGTTTCTGCCGATAGGAATTGATAGCGTTCTCCGGGGGATGGATTTTGGGCTCTAAAGCTGGAGCGATCGAAGGTGCTGGCCTCGCCGAGGCCGTAGCGCAGGCTGCGGATGCGATCGTCATCACCGATTCGGACGGCGTAATCCAGTTCGTAAACCCCGCATTCACGACGTTGACCGGCTACTCCGGCGAGGAGGCCGTGGGGCAGAGCCCGCGGGTTCTCAAATCGGGATGCCAATCGGATTCGTTTTACAGGGAACTTTGGAGCACGATTCGCTCCGGGAAAGTGTGGCGGGGCGAATTGGTGAACCGCCGCAAGGATGGGTCGACGTATCTGGAAGAGATGCGCATCGCTCCCCTGATGGGGCCTGAGGGAAAGACAAGGGGCTATTTGGCCGTCAAGCGGGATGTTACGGAGCAGCGGGCCGGGGATGAAGCGCGGCGTTTTCTGGCCACGATCGTGGAAGGCTCAGAGGACGCCATTGTCTCTTACAGCCCATCGGGCACGATCCTGACGTGGAACCGGGGGGCGGAGACCATCTTTGGCTACTCATCGGGAGAGGTGGTCGGCAAACATGTCACCTTTCTTGTGGCCCCGGAGAAGCTCCGCGTCTTTGGCCTGACTCTGGAAAGACTGATGAGAGGCGAATCCGTTCCGCTGCGCAAAGGTGTGGCTTTGCGCAAGGACGGGGGGAGAGTTCACATATCGATCAGGTCAACGCCGATTCGGGATTCATCGGGCCAGGTTATTGCCATATCGGACATCGTGCGCGACGAATCGATGCGGCAGGAGGTTGAAAACACCCGCGCCATGCTGGCCACGATCGTGGACTCTTCTGCCGACGCCATCTCCTCGGTGGACCTGGATGGGGTGGTTCTGAGCTGGAACAGTGCATGCGAGTTAGTTCACGGCTACTCGCGGGAGGAGGCGATCGGAAGGAACCTCGAGGACCTTCTTCCTTTGTCACAGCAGAAGAAGGTGAGAGGAATTCTGGAGACGGTCCGGCGCGGCGGGACGGTCACTCCTTTTGAAACATTGTTGGAAAGAAAGGATGGTTCACTGATTTACGCGTTAGCGCGCATCTCGGTGATGCGGAATGCGGCAGGAGAGGTTGTGGGGTCTTCGGCGAGCCTGACCGATATTACCGACCGCATCGAGAAGGAGCGGGCGGTTGAAGCTGCGGAGAGGAAGTATCGCGGCATCTTCGATGGAGCCATCGAAGGGATATTCCAGGTAGCGCCGGACGGCAAGCCGCTGGCAGTGAATCCGGCTATGGCCAGGATGCTGGGCTATGCTTCCCCGAAGGAGTTTCTCGAACTGGTTGAGGATGTGATAAAGAGTGTGTGGGTAGACCTTGAACTGCGCGCACGGATCTTGCAGCAGCTGAACTTAACCGGTTCCGTTATGGGTGTCGAGTGCCCCCTCAAGCGCAAGGACGGCTCCCATCTCTGGGTTTCATTCAGCGGCAGAAAAGTGCTAGGCAGCGGCGGTAAGAGCGCCTACGTTGAAGGCTTCATCAAAGACATCACCGAGCGCAAGCGCGAACAGGAGGCTCTGGAGGCAAGCGAAGTCCGCTACCGCACCGTTTATCAGACCAGCCTCGACGGCATCGCCATCACGCGCATGAGCGACGGCAGGTACATCGACGTCAACAAGGCCTTTCTCGACCTCATGGGCTACGAACAGGAGGAGGTGCTGGGCAAAACGACGCTCGGTCTCAACACCTGGGTGGATCCGGACGAGCGAAAGAAATGGGTGGAGGTCCTGCGCACGGATTCCGTGTATCGCGACGTAACCGTGCAATTGCGCAAGAAGAATGGAGATGCCTTCTGGAGCCTGAACTCCTCTGCGGTGATTCAGATCGATGGCGCGGAGTGCATCATGACCGTGGTGCGCGATATCTCCAAAGCCAGGGCCGACGCGGAAGAGATCAGGAATCTTGCATTCTACGACCCCTTGACTGGGGTCCCTAACCGCCGTCTTGTTTCAGAGCATCTGCAGGACGCCCTGGCGCGCGCGGCACGGAACCACCGCAAGGGTGGACTGCTGTTGGTGGACGTGGACCATCTCAAGCAAATAAACGACAGCCTGGGACACAAGGCCGGAGACGTGCTGCTTCAGGAAGTGGCACGGCGCCTCAAGGCGTGCGTTCGCGAAAGCGATACCGTAGGCCGATTCGCCGGAGACGAGTTTGTGGTGTTGCTTCAGGATCTGAGCGAGAATGCCGAGGAGGCAGAGGCACAGATTCAAGCCATTGGTGAAAAGATTCTCAAAGCCGTTCACACTTCCTTCCTGATTGAAGGTCACGAAATTGAGGAAGGTTGCAGCATCGGCATGACTCTGTTTGACAGCCATGACGGCGGCGCCGACGAGATTCTGCAGCAAGCCGATATTGCCATCTACCAGGCGAAGGCGGCTGGGGGGGACACGGTTCAATTCTTCGCTCCGGCGTTGCAAGCCGCCGTAAATGCCCGCGTTGCCATGAAGGATGACCTCCGCCAGGCCATCCGGTCCAATCAGTTCGAGCTGTATTATCAGCCCCAGTTCGATCACGAGGAACTGATTGGCGCCGAAGCCCTGATCCGCTGGAACCATCCCGGCAGAGGGTTAGTGCCGCCGGACGAGTTTATCCCCGTGGCCGAGGAAACGGGCCTGATTCTGCAGATTGGAAACTGGGTGCTGGAGACGGCTTGTGAGCAGATTGCCGTTCTGGCACAAAGAGAGGAGACCGCCGGCGTCACGGTTGCGGTCAATATCAGCGCGCGCGAGTTCCGCCAGCCGGACTTCGTCGAAAGAGTGTTGAGCGCCGTGTTCAGGAGCAACGCCAATGCAAGGAAGCTCAAACTGGAGCTCACCGAAAGCATGCTGGTGGACAACCTCGGGGATATCATCGGAAAGATGACTGAGCTCAAGGCGTTCGGAGTCAGCTTTTCTCTGGACGATTTTGGCACCGGCTATTCCTCTCTTTCCTACCTGAAACGGCTGCCTCTCGACCAATTGAAGATTGACAGGTCGTTCGTTCGCGACATGCTGGATAACGACACCAGCGGCGCCATTGCACAAACCATTATTTCCCTGAGCAAAGCTCTTGGTCTGTCGGTGATTGCCGAAGGGGTGGAAACAGAAGAGCAACGAGAATACCTGGCTCGCTACGGCTGCTACTCCTACCAGGGCTACCTGTTCGGCCGTCCGCTGCCATTCGAAGAATTCCTGGAACAGTGCAAAGCTTGCCCGGGAAATCGATCAAGACGATTGAGCGCGTTCAGATCGGGCCGCCGTTAGGTGCCTGACCGATGGGGCCCGGTGGAGATTTTCCGAGGTCGAGGCTTCCTTAGTTGGCGGGCGGCGCAAGGTGGCTCGGTTTCAGGGGCCCCAAGTCCCCTGCTCCCTCCGCGCCGGCGGCAAGTGGAACCGGGGTATGGGGCGGAGCGTATCTTATAGCGAGAAGAGGGAGATGTGGCCATGGCAAGCGGGATACCGGTGATGAACACGACGGCGATGTTCTACGAGCAGTACGAGTCGGTGCGCCGGGACGAGGTGGTGGGGATCCTGCTGGCGCTGTTTCTGGGGACGTTCGGGATCCATCATTTCTACCTGCGGCGGGCGGGGCTGGGGATTCTTTACTGCTGCTTCTTCTGGTCGGGAATTCCATCTATTTTAGGGTTCATTGAGTGCTTCTTCATGGCGGGACGGGTGCGGGAGTTCAACGCCATCCAGGCCGCGGGGATTGCAGCGGCGCTGGGGATGCCGGGGCCTCCTGGATGGGGATGGATGGCCGGTGCGCCGGCTCCTGTGCCGCCGGCGCCGTTGGTGAATCCGGCGACGACGCTGCCGCTCCAGGGCGCGCAGGTGACGTGCGCCAAGTGCGGGGGGAAGAATGTGGCGGGGGCGCGGTTCTGCTCGGGGTGCGGGGCGGTGTTGCAGTGATCAGTGACCAGTGGTCAGAGATCAGTTAGCGGCCTCGGACGTTCCAGAGACAGCAAAAAGGTCACTCCTTACATATTGGCGTGGCCGGAGCGCATGGACTCGTTGAACTGGGGCTTGGTGAAGTTGAGGGCGGCTTCAAGGCGCGCCTGGAACTCCGGGGCGCGGGCCGTGAGCGCGGGCGTGGACGAGGCGAACTCGCCGTTGACGGCCATCAGGCCTTCGCCGGCTTCGTGGCTGGCCATGCGCAGCAGGTCCTCTCGAGTGGTGTTGAGGTACTGGGCGTCGCGGGGGTCGGCGATCCAGACGGGCTCGCTTTCGCCAAGCACGCCGGAGAGCCAGTAGACCTTGCTGAGCAGGTAGTCCAGGCGCGCGTTGTCGTCGGTATCGGTGAAGACGAACCTTTTTTGCCAGCGGGAGTAGAAGCGGGTGGTGACGGGGACGGGTTGGCGGTTGCCGGACTTGAGGAATTCGAGCTGGCCGAGGTCGACGATCTTGCGGATGGCGTTGTAGACGAAGGTCTCGGCGTAGGGCTGCTCCATGGTGGGCACGATTTCAGCGAAAGTGACGGTGACAGATGCGGCCACCTTGGCGTGAAGGTTGTGGGCGCCGCCGTCGGCCAAGTGCATCTCGCCGTGGACGATGTAGGTGTCAGCGCCGGAGGTGGAGCGGTGGAAGGGCCACTGGAACTGACCGAAGGCGATGGGGAGACCGGCGAGGGTGACGTAGCAATCGGGGCGCGGATTGCGCAGGCGCTGGGCTTCGGCGGCGAGATGCGCGGCCATCTCCGGGAGCAGATGGCTCTTGTCGAAATCGAAGTCGTGGGAGAGCTCCAGCTTGAGCGAGCGGCTGGAGCCGTTGTTGAGGCCGAGTTCGAAGACGGCGGTGGGCTCGCCGTGAAAGTCGGCGCCCTTGGTGACGGAGACGAGGGTAAGGCCGGCCTGGGCGGCGGCCGTCTGCAGCGAGGAGACAAGAGAAGACTTGATTTCAGCGGTCATGAGCGGGGAATCCTGCGTGTCATCAGTTTAGAGCATGGGGCGGGCTGTTAGACTAGGCCGGGTCAAGAGGAGAATTGGCGGATGAATTTGAGCAAAGGCGTTTTGCTATTTGCGTTGATGCCGGTTTGCGCGATGGGGCAGAGTGCGACGCCGGCGCCGAAGCTTGATCCGGCGACCGTGCAGGCGCTGGTGCGGCTGGGCGGGCAGTTGATGGTGGCGGGGAAGGCTTACGACTACGACCGCAAGCTGGCCGACGATATCGGTCCGCGGCTGACCGGCTCAGACAACTATATGAAGGCGGCGGCGTGGGCAGCGGACGAGTTCAAGAAGATGGGGCTGACGAACGTGCACGAGGAGAATTGGGAGATCACGGCGGCATGGGAGCCGGAGGTGTGGGCGACGGGCGAGATTGTGACGCCGCACCGGCAGCGGCTGCACCTGGAGGCTGACGGCTGGAGCATGTCGACGCCCGAGGGCGGGGTTAAGGGCAACGTGTACCACCTGATGGAGCTATCGCCGGAGGGCGTAAAAGCGGAAGCAGCGAACATTAAGGATGCGGTGGTGCTGGTGGATGGGGACTCGTTTCCGCACAATGGAGAGTTCCTGATAGGCAAGCTGCTGGACACGGTGGCGCTGATGAAGCAGGAGGGCGCGCAGGCAATTCTGCTGGGGATTGGCGCCACCAACAACGTGCCCAGCATGGCGGG
This sequence comes from uncultured Acidobacteriota bacterium, assembly GCA_963766785.1. Lineage (GTDB taxonomy): Bacteria > Acidobacteriota > Terriglobia > Terriglobales > Acidobacteriaceae > Telmatobacter. The sequence continues at coordinate 1,989,426 of CAVYBV010000025.1, read as the reverse complement.
GCTGACGTGCTGCGATGGGACGCCGACGCCGCTGCCGGTGGGGAACGTGGGCGAGGAGGATACGCTGCTGCTGCGCCGGCTGCTGGACGAGAATGGAGGGCCGGTGGGGGTGGAGTTCAGTTTCAAGAACCGCATCCGCGAGCACGTGAAGGTGCCGAACGTGGTGGCGGAGATTCCGGGAACGGATGCTACGGGCGAGTACGTGGTGATCGGCGGACATCTGGATAGCTGGCAACTGGGGACGGGCGCGGAGGATAACGGCACGGGCGCGGCCAGCGTGCTGTCGATTGCGCAAGCGATGGAGGCCGGCGGCATCAAACCGAAGCGGACCATGCGGTTCATTGTGTTTGGCGGCGAGGAAGAGGGATTACTGGGATCGATCCGGTACGTGAGGGCGCATGCGGCGGAGATGGACAAGTGCGCCGGCGCGTTCATCACAGACACGGGATCGGAAGCGCCGAAAGGGTGGTACGTGTTTGGGCGCGATGACGAGAAGACGGCGCTGGAGCCGGTGAAGCCGCTGCTGGACGAGCTGGGCGCGGGCGGAACGACGGACGACGGGCGGTTCACGTTTTCGACCGACCATGGCGCTTTTCTGATTCATGGCGTGCCGGCTTACATGCTGTGGAACCCTACGGGCGAGTATTTCAAGCTGCATCACAAGCCGAGCGACACGTTCGACAAGGTGAACCAGCGGGACTTGAACCTGGGCGCGGCGGTGGTGGGAATCACGGCGCTCGCATTCGCCGATGCGCCGGCGATGCTGCTGCATCCGGACCAGGCAGGAGTGGAACAGCAACTGAAAAAGATCAAGGCGTACGACGAGTACGAGGATATGGTGACGCACAAGAACTTCTGAGGCGCGGGGCCGCGGGAATGGGCCTACAATAGGAGCAAATCTCCAGCAAGAACGGAGGCTCCAATGGACCGCGAACGCGTGCGGATGCTCGTGATTGGAGCAGGCGTGAACGGGTCGGTCTGCGCCGCGGAATTGCACCGGGGCGGGTTCGACGTGACGGTTCTCGCTCGTGGACGCCGTTATGAAGAACTCAAGCAGCAGGGAATTGTCATCGAAGACCCGCTCAAGCAGGTGCGGACCGAAACCATTGTCCCGGTGATTGACCGGCTGGCCCCCGGCGATGTGTATGACTACATCCTTGTGGCCGTGCGCAAGAACCAGTTGCAGGAGTTGCTGCCCGTTCTGGCGCAAAACCGATCCGCGTGCGTGGTCTTCCTTGTGAACACAGTTCTGGGCCCCGAGGAGTGGTCTGAGGCGCTGGGCGCCGACCGCGTGATGGTGGGGTTCGCCTTTGCCGGAGGAAGACGGGAAGGCGGCTGATCCGCGCAATTCGCAGCAAGGCGGCTCGGACTCCGTTCGCCGAGGCGGATGGCAAGCGTTCCCCCCGACTGGAACGCCTGGTGAAAATCCTGAGCACGGCCGGACTGAAGGCGAGGGTGGAAACCAGGATGCCCGACTGGCTGGCCACGCATGCGGCCGGAGTCGCTCCTCTCGGGATACTGATCCTGAAGCATGGCTGCGATACGTACGCGCTGGCTCGATCGAAGGATGATTTGCGTTTGCTGGCCGATGCCCTTCGCGAGTCGCTGGCGGTGCTTCGAGCCGTGGGACGCCGCATTGTGCCTCAGTCCACCAGGTTGTTCGAACTTCTTCCACGATGGGTTGTGATGAGGATGTTTCGCCTGGTGCTCTCGTCGCGTTGGGGAGAAATCGGAGCAGGTTGGCACTGCTCGCAGGCTCCGGACGAGATCGCGCAGCTTGGTCGAGAACTCAAGCAACTGGTGGAGAAGTCGGGGCAGCCCGCGCCGGCTCTGCGGCAGATCCTGGCCGCGGTGTAGCTGCAGGCGGCGCAGTGGGACGGCTGACGCGGCCATTTAGAATGGGCAATGTGGAAGGTCAAGCGGCGTCGCACATCATTCTGGCTGAAAATTTGACGAAGGTGTACCGGTCGGGGCGGCTGGAAGTGCCGGCGGTGCGCGGAGTCACGTTTGCGGTGGAGCGCGGGGAGTTTGTATCCATCGTGGGGCCTTCGGGATCGGGGAAGTCGACGTTGTTTTACCTGCTGGGCGGGCTGACGCGGGCGACGACGGGACGGGTGGTTATCGACGGGGTGGATTTTGCCACGCTGAACGACGCGCAGCGGACGCAGTTGCGGCGGCACCGGATTGCGTTTGTGTTCCAGAAGTTCAACCTGCTGCCGACGCTGACGGCGATGGGAAACATCGAAGTGGCGTACACGGTGAGCGGGCGCAAGGAGCCGCTGGACCGCAAGTACCTGGACCACCTGAGCGAGATGCTGGCGATCAAGGGACGGCTGGAGCATCTTCCGTCGGAGTTGAGCGGGGGCGAGCAGCAGCGGGTGGCGATTGCGCGGGCGCTGGTGACGCGGCCGGCGATTCTGCTGGCGGACGAGCCGACGGGGAACCTGGACACGAAGAACTCGGAGGTGGTGCTGGAGATGCTGATGCGGTCGAACCGGGAGCTGGGGCAGACGGTGCTGATGATCACGCACAACCCGGAGGCGGCGGGGATCGCGGGACGGATCCTGCACATGCGGGACGGGGAGATTGTGAACGTGGAGAGCGGGCGCGGTGAGGCCAAGGGCAACGGAACCAAGGTTTGAGGCTGCGGTAGGGGGATGAAACGGCGCGGTTTGACCGGATTTGGAACGCCCCGGTATACTCAAGGCTGCGACAAGCGGGAGTAGCTCAGTGGTAGAGCATCGCCTTGCCAAGGCGAGGGTCGCGAGTTCAAGTCTCGTCTCCCGCTCCATTTTGTTCTCCGGCAGGGGCCGGGTTACGGATGAAATGGGGCACTTTCAAAAGGCTGCCCTGCCCAGAGGCGCGGTACCCAAGTGGTAAGGGAGAGGTCTGCAAAACCTTTATGCGCCGGTTCGATCCCGGCCCGCGCCTCCAAATCCATTCTGAAACTTTTGGGTTGAAGGGTCCTTCCCCTTCGCTTCGTTCAGGGTCAGGATTTCGCCTGCGGGCTCGGACGAGGCGCAGAATTCTTCAAGATCCGACGGCGACAGCGGACTTGTCGGTTTCGATCTCGCGGGCCGCCAGGTGGTCGTACCAGGTGAATTTGAGAATCGCCGACGTGGCCAGGATCAGGAATAAAGTGATGGCGGCGCGCTCAAATTCGCGAATGACGACGTAGAGGGGCAACACCACGAGGGCGATCTGCCACACGATTCCGACGACGATATTGAACATGTCGCGGGCGAAGTCAGGGTTGCGCTTGAAGCCGGGGTCTTCTGCCAGCACTTTCCTGAGCACGGGTCCCCAGAAGCCCCATGGCCGCACCCGCCGGTAGAAATCCTTCAGCACCGCATCGTCTTCCGGTTTGGTGAGCAGGGTTCCGGCCAGGCAACCGATGACCGACAGGATAAGCACGAGCGGGAAAACGATGGAGACGTCCATGTTGATGGAGTAAGAGGCGAGCAGGTGCTGGACGAGCGGCACCCTGGCCACGAAAAGCGGCAGCGAGAGCGAGGATGCGATGCCGGCGACCATGCCCCAGAAGTAGCCGTAGCCGTTAAAGCGCCACCAATACCACTTGAGCACGTTGGAAGCGGTGTAGCCGCCCCAGAGTCCGGAGACGATCCAGACCACGACGGAATTGACCGAAGTGACGTTCCATCCGATGAGGACGCCGATGACCACAACGGCAAAGGAGCTGATGTAGCTAAGGCGAACGTAGGTTTTGGGCGGCGCGTCGGGGCGAATGTAGCGCTTGTAGATGTCGTTGACGAAGTACGGAGGCGCGGCGTTGACGGTGGCTGCGAAGTTTGACATGAAGGCGGCGAGCAGGCCGGCGATGAGGAAGCCCAGCAGTCCCACCGGGACAAATCGGCCAAGCGCGTAGGGAAGCACAAGTTCGAAATCCATGTTGGCGCCCATGGCGCGGATGTTGTCGCTGAAGAACACCGCCGCCAGCACGGTGAGCCCGGCGATGAGGAAGTAGCGCGGAAAAGTGAGCACGACGTTCACCCACGCGCTCATCATGGAGGCCTCGCGCGGGGTCTTGGCGGAGAGCACGCGCTGCATATCGTAGTTGGGGGCGGGGCCCGCGGCGGAGATGAGCACGCCCTTGAAGAGCAGCATCATGACGAAGAAGCCGAAGAGCCCGTAGCCATCATGGGCGATTTTGGCGCCGGCCGCGGGGATCAGCGTTGACCAGTCGAGGCCGAGATGCCAGCCGAAGAAGACGTTGTCCCAGCCGGCGGGGACCATGCGGTGCAGCGTCTCAGGCGCCACTTTCATGATGGCGATGACGCCGACGGCAAACGACGCGATAGACAGAATGCAGAACTGCACCACTTCAGTGATGACCACGCTGATCATGCCGCCCTTGATGACGTAAATTGCCGTGATGCCAACCAGAATCAGGGCGTACTCGTTGGGCGTGAGGTTCCAGGGAAGGAAGGTGGCGGCAAACTTGCCGATGCCCTTGAAGCCGTAGCTGAAGAATCCGATGATGCTGACAAAGGCGTAGATGACCACAATGAGGTGCGACAACTGCGCGCCGCGGCCATTGCCGAAGCGGGTCTTGATCCACTCCGCGCCGGTCATCACCCGCGAGCGCCGCAGCCACGCCGAAAGGTAGACCATGAGGAAGATCTGGTTGAAGGTGGGCCACAGCCAGGGGATCCAGACGCTTTTCAGTCCATAGACGAACATCCAGTAGACCAGCAGCATGGTGCCGCTGATATCGAACATGCCGGAAGCGTTGGACACGCCCAGAACGTACCAGGGCATCTTGTTTCCGCCCAGGAAATAGTTCTGTATGTTTTGCGATGCGCGGTGGGAAACCCAGTAGCCGATAAACACCGTGCTCAGCAGGTAGACCACGATGATGGCGATATCCAGAATGCGAAGATGCATCACAAGAAGCCTCGATTCACCTCATCCGGAAACCCGCCGGCGCGGAAAACTGATTTCGGCGCCACCCAACAGCGGCGCGGAGCAGAGAAAACGCCCTATGCGTATTTGCGCCTGGCGAGAACCGAAATGAGAACCAAAGACCGGAAATCGTCTCACACTCCGTTACCCGTTGGCAATGATCCCGGGCACAACTTTTTTCGCATGTTTGCCCACCGGCGGACCATTGGATCACCATTCGGGATGCAGCGAGTATAATCGACAGTCGCTTTTCAAAAGTAGCAAAAAGTGTTCTGGAAAAACGTTTGATCGGCTTTTTCCATCGGGCTCGAACGGAGGCTTGAGGTGAAGTACGGGTATTTTGACGATGACCGACGCGAGTATGTGATCACCCAACCGGATACGCCGTTGCCATGGATGAATTACCTGGGGTGCCAGGCGTATTTCGGGATCATCTCCAACACCGCCGGAGGCTACTCCTTTTACCGCGATGCGCGGCTCCGCCGCCTGACCCGCTATCGATATAACAATGTGCCCATGGACCTGGGCGGGCGCTACATCTACCTGCGCGACGACGCGTCGGGAGAATTCTGGTCGCCTTCGTGGCAGCCGACGCGCCATGAACTCAAGGATTATTCCTGCCGCCACGGCATGGGCTACACGACGATCGGTTCGACCTACGGCGGGATCGAGGCGGAGACCCGATACTTTGTGCCGCTCGATGAAAACCTGGAAATCTGGCAGCTCACGGTAACCAACCGGCGCTCAAGCCCGGCGCAGCTTTCAGCGTTCGCCACCGTCGAGTTCTGCCTGTGGGACGCGCAGGACGACGCCACCAACTTTCAGCGCAACTTTAATACCGGCCAGGTGGAGGTTGAGGACGGCGTTATCTATCACAAGACGGAATACCGCGAGCGGCGCAATCACTTCGCGTACTTTGCCTGCTCGGGGCCGGGCGCGGGGTTCGACACGCAGCGCGAGGCATTTCTGGGCGCTTACCGCGGCTGGGACAAACCGGCCGCCGTGGAAGCCGGCCAATTGACCAATTCCATCGCGCACGGCTGGTCGCCCATGGGCGCTCATCAGGTCAAGTTCGATCTTGGTCCGGGAGAGACGCGGCAATTCGTCTTCCTGCTCGGCTACCACGAGAACCCCGAGGATGAGAAATTCGATCCGCCCGGTTCACAAACCATCACCAAGAAAACGATCAAGCCGGTGATCGCGAAGTACCTCGACCGGCACCGAGCCGATGCCGCATTCGAGTGCCTGCGCAAGTATTGGGAGAGCGTGCTGGGCATTTTTGAGGTCGACACGCCCGACGTTCACACAAATCGCATGGTCAACATCTGGAATGCGTACCAGTGCATGGCCACCTTTAACATGTCGCGCTCGGCGTCGTTCTATGAATCGGGCATCGGGCGGGGCCTCGGCTTCCGCGACTCCAACCAGGACCTGCTCGGGTTTGTGCACATGGTGCCGGCGCGCGCCCGCGAGCGCATCCTCGACCTGGCCGCAACGCAGTTGCCCACTGGCGGCGCCTATCACCAGTACCAGCCGCTGACCAAGCGGGGTAACAACGATATCGGCGGCGGATTCAACGACGATCCGCACTGGCTCATCATCGGTGTCTCCGCATACCTGAAGGAAACCGGCGACTGGAGCATTCTCGACGAACCGGTGCCGTTCGATAACGAGCCCGGCTCCGAAGCGCCGCTCTACGAGCACCTGCGGCGAAGCTTCAACTACACGCTGGACCGGCTCGGGCCGCACGGCCTGCCGCTCATCGGCCGCGCCGACTGGAACGACTGTCTGAACCTGAACTGCTTCTCCGCGACACCGGGGCAGTCCTTCCAGACCACCACTAATAAGGATGGCAAGGTTGCGGAGTCCGTCTTTATCGCCGGACTCTTCGTACACGCGGCCCAGGAACTCGCCGCTATCGCCGGGCGCCGCGGACTGCAGCCGGAAGCGGAACGCTGCCTGGGCGAAGCCGCCAAAATGGAGCAGGCCATCGCCCGGCATGGCTGGGACGGCGAATGGTTCCTCCGCGCCTACGACGACTTCGGCGCTCCCATCGGTTCAAAGCAGTGCGAAGAAGGCAAAATCTTCATCGAGTCGAACGGATACTGCGTGTTGGCCGGCATCGGCCTGGAAGACGACCGCGCAGCCAAAGCCATGGATGCCGTCAGCCAGCACCTGGCCACAAAACATGGCATCGTGGTGCAGCAGCCGGCGTACTCGCGCTACTACCTCAACCTGGGTGAGATCTCCTCCTACCCGCCGGGATACAAGGAAAACGCCGGCATTTTTTGCCACGTGAACCCGTGGGTGATGATCGCGGAGACGCGGCTCGGCCATGGCGACCAGGCGCACGACTACTACACCCGCATCAATCCCTCCGCGCGCGAAGAGATCAGCGAGCTGCACCGCTGCGAGCCTTACGTTTATGCGCAAATGATTGCGGGCAAGGATGCGCCCACTTTCGGCGAAGCCAAGAACTCCTGGCTCACGGGCACGGCGGCGTGGAATTACTTCGCCATAACGCAGTGGATTCTGGGAATCCGCGTGGCCTACGATGGCCTGGAGATTGCGCCCGTAATTCCGCAAAACTGGCCGGGGTTCACGGCGCGGCGCATCTTTCGCGGAGTGGTCTATAACATCGCCATCGAACGCAAGGGTGACGGAAATCGGATCGCGTTGATTGTGGATGGTACGGCCGTAGAAGGCAACCTTGTGCTTCCTCCCGTGGACGGGCGCACGGTGGTTTCCGTCACCGGATTCCTGAGCTGAGGCGATTCCTTCGTCATTGGGTCGTGAATCCCAGGATGGTATCCGAAAGAGAATACTGGCGCGCACCCGAGACCCGGAGCATGATCGCCTACTGCACTCATTGCTGGCGTGAAGTAACTTCGGAGTCCAGGGTGTGTCCCGACTGCGAAGCGGATTTGACGCTGGACCGCCGGACCTTTGAAGAGAAGCTGGTCGGGGCGCTTGCTCATCCGTTGCCGGAAGCCAGAGCGCGCATTTGCTGGTTGATTGGCGAGAACCACGTTCGTCAAGCGGCGCCGAACCTGATGCGGCTGGCCGTGGAGGATCCGGACCTGTTCGTTCGCAAGGCCGCTCTGGAGAGCCTGGGCGCGTTGCGCGATTCAGGTTCGACATCGCTGTTGCTCGCAATCAGCGGGAGCGAGAACCGCTTCCTGGCCGAGGCCGCAAGGAAGAGTTTAGAGGCCATAACCCAGGACCAGGAGTCTTGCGGCGACAAGAATGAGCGCTAGCCGGGAAGCTTGAGGAGTTGTGTCATGGCCGACGGCCGTTCCCATGTGTGCCCACGTAATCAATCAAAAAAGCGACGCGCGGGCTCTCTACGGCATGGCTCAAGCCGTGCACTTTCAAAGCAGTTTTTGAGGCAAAGGGGGATGCGGAATGAGGCGCGGCCCAACGCTCGAGGACCGACGGAGAAGATGTGCGAGAATAATCACGGGTGTTGGAGTTCGCCTTAACCGCCCGTCGGGCAGATGACTCCTACGAAGAAGGAAGAAGCTCTTGGCAGGCGTTCCTTGCTCGGTCGCACCCTTCCAAGACAATCTTCTTTTGACCCTGCGCCGGAGATGCGCAGACGTGGCGACGCCTTCCGAAAAGGGTTCGGCCATAAGTGTATTAAGCGACGCGGGGAATCAGGAGTTCGACCATGCACGATCATGGCAGCCTTCCAATGGAAACACCCGCATGCATGGACGGCGCCTCCCGCTTGTTGCGGCTTGCCGGCCTGGCCCAGGAACTTGAGGCTGAGCCTGTGGCCGAGGAAGCGCGGGAGCTGGCGGCGCGAGTTGCCGAAGGACGCTTTTATGTGGCCTGTGTGGGCCAGTTCAAGCGTGGCAAATCCAGTTTGCTAAACGCCCTGGTCGGCCACCAGGTGGTTCCGACCGGGTTCATTCCGGTCACTGCCGTGCCTACGGTGATTCGATTCGGCGACGAACTCAGCGCGCGCGTGCGCATGCGCGACGGCTCCTGGCAGGAGATTGCGCTGGCAGGCTTGAACGAGTACGTGACCGAAGAGCGGAACCCTGAAAACAAAAAGGGCGTGGACGGCGCGGAGGTCTTCGTGCCCAGCCAGTTGCTGTCTTCCGGCATGTGCTTTGTGGACACGCCGGGTTTGGGCTCGGTGTTCACGGGAAACACGGCCACCACGCAGGCCTTCATTCCTCATATCGATGCAGCATTGGTTGTGGTGGGCGCCGATCCGCCCATTGCCGGCGAGGAGCTGGCGCTGGTGGAAGCGGTGGGCAAGCAGGTTCAGGATTTAATCCTGGTGATCAACAAAGCCGACCGCACCACCGATCCGGAGCGTGCGGCGGCGGCGAAATTCACGCGCGAGATTCTGGAAAAGCGGCTCCATCGCCCCATGGGCGAGGTTTTAGAAGTCAGCGCGGCGGAAAGGATGGAAGGCCGCGGGCCACTGAGAGATTGGAACAAACTTCTGGTGTGTCTGCGCCTCCTGGTTGAAGATTCGAGCAGAAACCTGGTTCGCGCCGCCTGCGACCGCGGCCTGCAGCGCCTGAGCGAACAGCTTCTTGCGGTTGTGAATGAGAACCGTGACGCGCTGCTGCGTCCGGTCGAGGAGTCAGAACGGCGCATCAAGCTGATGAAGGAAACCATCCATGAGGCTGAGCGCTCCATGCGCGACCTGGGCTTTCTCTTTATGGCGGAGCAGCATCGCATCTCCGATCTATTCCTTGAACGGCATCAAGAGTTTTTTCGCTCTGCATGGAAGGAATCGGAATCGGAGTTTGGCAAGGAGCTCGACACGGTACGGCGCGGATTTGGCCCGCTTCATCGTCGCCGCGCGATGCGCCTGGCCCAGGAGATTGCGCGACGGAGGGTAATGCCGTGGCTCAAACCCGAGCAGGAGGAGGGCGAGCGCCAATATCGCGCCGTGGCCATGCGATTTGTGGAGATGGGGAACAGTTTTTTGAAAAAGCTCGCCGATGCGGGCCTCAGCGAGTTGACGCGGATGCCTCATGCGCTTGATCCGGAAAAGGGCTTCCGCATCCGATCGAGATTTGTTTTCGAGGACTTCATTGGAACGGCGCAGCCTCCATCGCCGTTGCGCTGGCTGGCCGACGTTTTTTTGCCGCTTGTGGGTGGACGCAGGGTCATCACCAACGAGGCTCGAGAATTCCTGCGCCACCTTCTTGAAGTCAACAGTTCGCGCGTGCAAAACAATGTTCTCAATCGCATTCAGGAAAGCCGCGACCGCCTGGAGGTTGAGATTCGCAAGCTGCTGCACGAAATCAGCCGCATTGCGGAACAGGCGCTTGGGCGGGCGCGCAAAGTCAAAGAAGAAGGCGCTCCGGCGGTGCAGTCGGCGATCAATCGGCTCCGCCGTTTGGAACAAGAGGTGACGGCGCTTATCCCGCCCAGCGAGCGATGGTGCCCTTGAACTGATCCGCGCGGGAAGCTCGCGCGCAAGACTCGCCGGATCGGTCGATAACCGACGGAATACTTAACTGTCGCATTTCCAGCGATCCCCGGGGAGAGTGCGCCGGATCACTGGAAGAGAGCGTTTGCGCGTGTATGCTGTGGGTTCTTCCTCGCGAGGTCACCTCCCAGCGCTCTATTGGGAAAGGCGGACTGCAACGATGACGGGCCGGGAACGAGTTTTGGCGATGATGGATCATCGCCCCGTGGATCGCATCCCCTTCATGCCGATCACGATGATGTTCGCCGCCGACCAGATCGGGGTCAAGTACGGCGAATATGTAAGGGATTATCGCGTACTGGTCGAGGCGCAACTCCGCACCGCCGAGCGGTTCGACATCGACCATGTATCGTGCATCTCCGACCCCGCGCGCGAGGCCTGCGATCTGGGCGCCCATGTGCGCTTTTTCGACGATCAGCCGCCCGCGGTGGACGAGTCGCAGGCATTGCTGGCCGATAAGAAGACGCTGGCCGCTCTCAAGGTTCCCGACCCGCTCAGTGGGGGCCGCATGCACGATCGCGTTCAGGCGGCTGCCCTGCTGAAGGAGAAAGTGGCGGGGGAGAAAATTGTGGAGGGCTGGATTGAGGGCCCGTGTACCGAGGCGGCCAATCTGCGCGGCATCAATCACCTGATGCTCGATTTCATGGACGATCCCGCATTTGTCCAGGACCTGTTCGATTTTGTCGTCGAGATGGAGCTTGGCTTTGCCCGCGCACAGGCCCAAGCGGGCGTGGAACTGATGGGCGTGGGCGATGCGGCCGTGTCGCTGGCCGGCCCCGCAATTTTTCGCCGCCTGATCATGCTCGCGCACAAAAAACTGGTGGATGGACTCAGGGCCATGGGCCTCAGGACTCGTTCGCACATGTGCGGCAACACCAGGAAAATCCTCAAGGAACGAGGCGAACTTGGTTACGACATGATCGAGCTCGATTCCATGGTGCCCATGGCGGATGCGCGCCTGAATATGCCGGGCGAGGTGCTGATCGGCAATGTGGGCACTGTCCAAGTTTTGCGCAACGGCTGCGTCCAGGATGTCGTGGAAGCGGTGACGAAGTGCCGCGAGGATGCCGGCGATCTGTACATCATCGCGGCCGGGTGCGAGGTTCCGCGTGACACGCCGGAGGAAAACATGCTGGCGATGCTCGAATTCGCGCGCGCACACAAGCCCGCGGCTCCGCCCGCCGCGCATTCATGAGAAAAGCAAGCTATCGAGCGAGGAACCATGTCGGTTTTCAACGATCTGTATGACGCAATTCTCGTAGGCGACGCCGGGAAGGCGCACACCGCGACTCAGGCCGCCCTCGACGCCGGGATTGGCCCCATGGATTTGATTCAGCGGTCCATGGTGCCGGCAATGGACGAGGTCGGCAAGCTGTTTGAGGCGGAGGAGTACTTTGTCCCGGAGTTGATGCTTGCCGGGCGCGCGATGAAGGGCGCGATGGAATTGCTGCGGCCCCTGATGACGGCTTCCGGCCAGAAACTTGGCCGCCGCGTGCTCATCGGGACGGTCATGGGCGACCTGCACGACATCGGCAAGAACATCGTTGCTTCGATGCTCGAGGGCAGCGGGTTTGAAGTCATTGACCTGGGCACGGACGTCTCTCCAGGTCGCTTCGTCGCCGGAGTCGAGGAGGAAAAGCCGCATGCCGTCTGCATGTCAGCGCTGTTGACCGTAACCATGCCCGCCATGAAGCTGACCATCGATGCGCTCGAGACCGCGGGACTGCGAACCCGGGTGAAGGTGCTGATTGGAGGAGCGCCCGTCACCCGGCAGTACGCCAAAGAGATTGGCGCCGACGGGTACAGCGAGAACGCCGGCGGAGCCGTTCGCTTGTTGAGGAACCTGCTCGCAGAGGTCCCGTCATGAGCGCCGGGACCGCCCGCAGGTTCCCCTGTTAAAGACGGCATCGTGGAGAAACTATGACATCCGGCCGCGTGCGCATCAGGCTCGAACCGCTTTCGGTGGAGTTTGATGTTGTGCGCGACGGCGCCCTCATTGCCGCGCTTGCCGCCCACGGAGTCGAGTTCCCCTGCGGCGGCGCCGGCCAGTGCGGCGTACGCGTGCTCGCCGGCTCTCTCCCTATCAGCGAAGCCGATGGCTCAGTCTTCACCACGGAGCAACTTGCCCAGGGATGGCGGCTTGCTTGCCGGGCGCGCGCTCAGGAGCCCCTCGTTCTCGAATGCGCTCAATGGCGCATGAAGATTCTCTCCGACGCGATGGCCATTCGGCCCGCGCCCGCAACCTGCGCCAGGCAACACAAGGACGGCCTCGGCATTGCCGTCGATCTCGGCACCACCACGATTGCCGCGCAACTCGTCGACCTCTCCTCCGGCGACATTCTCGGCGTTGAAACCGCGCTCAATCCGCAGACTGCTTTCGGATCCGATGTGATGAGCCGCATCCGCGCCGCGCTCGAGGGCAGCGATCTCACAACTCTCATTCGCGCGATGCTCGGCCGGCTGGTCGCGCGCCTGGCGCGTGGACGAGAGTCTGAAATTGCCGAAGTCCTCCTCGTCGGCAACACCGTCATGCACCACCTGTTTTGTGGCCTCGAGGTCGAATCCCTGGCCCACGTCCCGTTCCAGTCGCCGCATCTCGGCGAACAGCGGTTCCTGGCTCCGGAACTTGGCTGGAAGCTGTCCACAGATTGCAGGATTCGCTTTGCGCGGTGTATTGGAGGCTTTGTCGGCTCTGACATTCTGGCCGGAATCGTGGCTGCCGGCATCACCCAAGGCGATGGTCTTGCCGCGCTGGTCGATCTCGGAACCAACGGCGAGATCGCTATCGGCAACTCGAACCGCGTCGTGTGCGCATCAACTGCCGCGGGCCCTGCCTTCGAGGCCGGCGCCATCCGCATGGGCATGCGTGCCGTCACTGGCGCCATCGCTTATGTCTCGCTTGCCGAGCGCGTGCTGCACGCCACGGTGATCGGCGACGTCGAGCCTCGCGGCATCTGCGGCAGTGGTCTCGTCGACGCCGTAGCCGCCGGTCTGCGCCTGGGCGCCATTCAAGAAAACGGCCGCATTGCCAACGGGACAAAAACCTTCCCCATTGCGCCGCCCGTTGTTCTTTATCAATCTGACATCCGCGAGCTGCAATTGGCCAAGGGCGCCATCGCCGCTGGCTTCAGGCTGCTGCTGAGGCGCTGCGACGCCTGCGCGGACGATCTTCGCTCCATCCATCTCGCCGGCGCATTCGGCAACTACGTTCAGATCGATAGCGCCATCCGTATCGGCCTCATCGAAGCGCCTCGTGTGCTGGTCCAGACCGCAGGCAACACCGCCCTTCGCGGCGCGAAAATCCTTTTGCTCGCCGGCGACGAGCCTACCCTCCAGCCCATTGAACACATCAGCCTGGCCGCGGATCCCGCGTTTCAGGACGAATTCGCTTCCGCCATGGGCTTTTCGGCGTCCGCTGCAAACACAGTGTGATGTCACCATACCTGCGGCCACCTGGTTTCCGGAGCTGACATTTCGTACGCGGATCGTTTGGATGAGATTGGAGGCGGGAAGCGCCAAAAACTACGTCCGGCACATTTCCGGTATGGAAGCGGTAGACCAGATCAGCGCGGCTCAGCTCAAAGCTCTGGTGTTCAGTCTGGCCCGGAGGCATAGCCTGCTGACGTGGTTTCGGATTTGGCATTTCTTTCGAAATCGCGCTCGTACAAGCGAAGCGAATCGGCCTCTAATAAAACGCGAACTGGTAACGCCGTCTCTGGCCGGATTCGACGCACAAGAGGAACCGGATGAGAGCGACACATCTTCCGTGTGAAAAGGGGGAACTTCGCTCGGAAACCGGCTCTGCGCAATGTGAGGAATGAAGCGTTGGAGCGTCTCGCTCCTGCGAAGAGACCGACAGTTCACGGACATTCAGACCAAAATCAAAAAGGCCGCCCACAGCGGCCTTTTCTAAGTACCTCAATATCAGAGGCTTGAATGGTTGCGGGGGGCTCGCAACGCTCTGAGGCGCAGATTCTCATTTACAACATGAACTCGCCCGTAGCTCGTCGCCGCGCATCGGGTAACCGGCTGACGCATTCGCTGGAAAACCGGGCAACGGCGAATGATGCGCTCCTGCATGATTGGAAAAGCAACCTCCTGCGCATCTGGATTCCGCTGATCGCCGGGGCTGCGAGGTTGATCGGGTTGTTTGGTGGCATCGAGATACAAAGCTGCCGAGATTCAGTTCCCACAGCGGCAGTAACGCCGACGCAAACGGCGGTGCCGAATGTTCCAAGTCCCGCACCACAACAGAATGGCGCGGCGGTAGAGATTCCAAATAGGCGTAGCCGTAGCCATGCAAAGGCGTATGCGGGCGCTCGCCACGAGCAATAGGAGGGGTCTATTTCGATCACAAATAACGGACTTGCTGAGCGATCGAAAGGCGCGCTATCGCTCATGGCAGGGAACTGGCAACGACCGGATTGGCCAAAACTCGAGTGGGATCGCTCTCAAATCTCCACTCCGTTTTAGATGAGTTTTCATGGGTTCCTCATTTCAAACTTAGAAGTTCTCCGCCCGGTAGAGAGTTTTGGATTTCGCCATGTTGTGCCCTAGGGTTCATCTGCGGTTTTCCCCGAATCGAAGGACAATGCCTCCCGAGATCCGGAGATGGTATTGCCGATTGTCTCCGTCGTTTGGCAGCTGGGTCTGGAAGTAGTCTGCCTGAACGAGACGGAGGGCAAACCGGCGGGAGAAATTCATGTTGAGCCCGCCACCGGCTGCGAAGGCGAAAGCATCGGGCGGTGCTCCCGTATAGCCAGGAAAAAGAGCGTCGAAGCCATGCACTCCTCCTGCCAGGAACTGCGCGAAGGGCACAAGCCTGGTGTGGGTCCTGAGCGAGTAGCGCGGGCCGAAGAGATAAGACACAAAGCTTAGGCTTTCGCCAGACGAGTTGATGTTGTCGGCATGTTCTCCCGCCAGCTCCGAAACTACGCTTAGCCCACGACCGAAATAGGCGCTGGCCTCGGCTTTGCCGCCGGACATCCAGAAGCAGCCGCAGCCGCCAACCACGCCATTGGTGCGGTCGGCGCTGTAGGCCAGGGCCACCTCCAACTGCGGCGGTGATTGCCCCGGGGCCTCTGCTCGCGCACAGATTGCCATCGACGCGGTCACGGCAATCACGATGGCGGTGCGCCCTTTCATGCGTCTCCTACTCCACCGTCAAATTAAACGTGGTCGAGTGCTGCACAGTTCCGCTGGTCGCGGTAAGAGTCACCTTGTAGGTCTGCGGAGACTGGTTGAAGAAGCCGCTGCTGGCGCACGCATTCATCCCCGCGAGTGCGACGAACGACAGGAGCGCGAGCAAAACCAACCAGCCTCCCCGGCGCAGTTTACGCCGTACGTGCCCGAGGCCGAAGAAGGGCACAATGAGCGGCAGAAACAAAGCGAGGACGAATGGAGAAGGCTCGCCCGAACGCCTGGCGGGCCGTTGCCGCGCCTGAAGCGGGGCGGCAGTGAGCGTGACCGTAACCGTTTGCGAAGTATTTCCCAAAGTCACCGTAGATGGATCGAAGGTTGCCGTGACGCTAGGCGGAAGACCGCTCATGGTGAAATCGATGGTGCCGCTGAAAGCCCCATTTGCCGGCGACACAACGAAGGGGAAGCTAACGCTTTGGCCGGGGAGCAGAACCAGATTCGGAGGCGCTGATAGACTCACCTTAAAGTCGATCACCGTCACCTGTGGAATGTCGGTCACGGTAACGGTTTCCGGATCGCTCACGTCAATTATCTGAACTTGCGTCGCGCTGTCATTCACGGTGATCGTTTCCGGATCGCTAATAACGTTGAGCTGAACCTGCGTTAAGCTGTCGTTCACGGCGACAGTCTCGGGATCGTTGACGCAGACCCATCCGGTGGGGCAAGCCGATTCAGCCGATGGGCTATTGATGGTCAGTGCGTAATTCTGTGTTTCTATGTCGCCCAACGAGTCAGTGACCTGCACCGTAACAGCGGCTGCGGTCTCCGGACCCTTGGGCGTGCCTGTGATTGCGCCCGAGGGCGACAGCGTGAGATTCACTGCGGAAAGCGCTGTTCCCGCAGTTACGGCAAAGGTGTAACCGCTGCCGCTGCCGCCGGTTGCGGTAAGCGTCTGAGAGTACGCCGTTCCCACTGTGCCTGCGGGCAGCGTGGCCTGCGTGATCGAGAGCGCAGGATTGATGGTGAGATGGTACGTCATCGTCGTGACGTTACCGAGGGAATCCACTACGTCGACGGTGAAGGCCGCTGCAGTCTCGGGCGCTGAGGGCTTGCCCGAGATGACGCCGGCGGTCGACAGAGTGAGTCCGACGGCCGAGAGTGCCGTGCCGGAGGTGACGCCCCACTGGTAGTTAGAGCCGCTGCCGCCCGTGGCAGTGAGCTGTTGCGAGTAGCTACGGTCGACGACACCGACGGGCACAGTGGCAGGAGTGATAGTTAGTGAGGGATAGATCGTGAGCTGGTATGCCTGGGTCGCCGTGTCGCCCTGCGAATCAGTCACCTCTACGGTGAAGCTCGCCCCTGTTTCAGCGGCATTAGGGGTTCCGGATATCACGCCACCGGCCGATAGTGAGAGCCGAACCGCAGAGAGCGCCGTGCCGGATTGAACGGCCCACGTATATCCGCCGTCGCTGCCTCCCTTTGCAGCTAGTGCTTGCGAATATGCGCCTCCCACAATTCCCGCGGGCAGCGTGGCGGGGCCGATGGAAAGCGCGGGGTAGACAACAAGCTGGATGCCGATGGAGTTGGAGTTGTAATTCAGGTCTCCCGCATAGCTGACGGTTACCGTGTACGTGCCGGCGGGAACGGTGCTGGGAACGGGGACGCTCGCCATTCCGTTTGCAACCAGGAGCGATCCCGGTCCGAAAGCGTTGCCGCTCACGCTATAGCTCAAGCCGCCTGAAGGAGTGGCGATCCCGCTCCCGGTATACTGCCCGGCGATCGTCACTGGGATCGATCCTGCCGAGCCGGCCTGTACCCTCACCGGCTGCGTTGCCGGTCCGGTCAGCGTCACACTTGCTTTGTTTACCACCACGGCTGGCGTAGCATTCGTGAGCGCGCTTTCAGCAAAATTCGTATCGCCCAGATACTGTGCAGAGTAAGTGTGACTGCCGACCGTGGGCACATTCACCGTATAACTGCCGGCCGCGCCTGACACGGCGGAGTCCGGCGTCAGAGCAGTCGCGCCATCATAGAACGCTACCGATCCCGTTGGCGTGGAAGTGAGAACGCTGGCCGGGCTGATGGCGGCGTTGATGGTAACCATCTGTCCGT
Source organism: uncultured Acidobacteriota bacterium (assembly GCA_963766785.1). GTDB lineage: Bacteria > Acidobacteriota > Terriglobia > Terriglobales > Acidobacteriaceae > Telmatobacter. Next base: position 1,971,791 of record CAVYBV010000025.1, on the reverse strand, counting down.
AGACAAGCGAGAACCCCGAAGGTGTCACGACCAGGCTCGTCGCGGCCTGCGTATTGGTCAGCGAGAATGTTGCCGGCGTAGTGACTCCTACGACCGTCGCGCTGACCTGGTAGGCCGAGCTGCTGGCAATGCCGTTCGCCGTTGCCGTTACGCTGGTGGTGCCGTCACTTGCCGTAGGCGCAGCAGTCGAAAGGCTTGCGCTCGCACCGGAGGACGGAGCAGTGAAGGTGACGGTCACTCCGGAGACCGGGTTGCCGCTGGCATCGGTGACCTTCACCACCAGCGGATTGGCAAAGGCCTTGCCGATGGTCGCGCTCTGTCCGCCGCCGGATACGGCCGCGATGGCTGCTGCCGATGTGGCGAGCGGCCCAAATTTTACGATGAATCCGGAACCCGAGCACCCGGCAATTGATTCCGGCGCACAGCTCGTTTGAAATACACCCGGAGTCGTCTGAAAATTGCCTTCGGTGACATTTCCCGCCAAATAAGCACTGCCCGAGGCATCTGTGGCAATCCCGAAGCCGCCGGTGTCGCTGGTGTAAACGCCCACCGGCGTAGCTCCAAGGTAGGTGGAATAAACCAGCGACGCATTCCCACCTACCGTCGTGTCCAGGATCGAAAAGATCGCCTCATCCCCGCAGCCGGTTTGCGAATTGCAGGGAGCAAGTTGTGTGGACTGGTATGCGTCTGAAGTAACAGGGAAAAAACTCGAAGCGGTCGTGCCGGTGAGATAGGCGTGGCCGGAGGAGTCGACCGCCACGGAGCTTGCGCTGTTGGCTCCATTTTCAGACGAGCCGGCAAGCGGGGTCACATAGTTTCCCAGCGTGGCCAAGTACGTTAACTTCGTTCCGTCGCTGGAGATTTTTCCAAGGAAGGCCAGGTCTTCCGTGGCTCCGCAGGAATACAGCGAGGAAGGGTTCGGTTCACAGGTCCCAACGGGTCCGATAATCAGCGGACTCATCGAGGAACCAAAAGCGGAGGCGTTGGTTACTCCTGCCACGTACGCGTTGCCGGCCGCATCGACGGAGATTGCGGAGGTGGTGGCCGTGCCAACGGCCGCATAGAAATCGGTGATCCCATAGCCAAAGTACGTCGAGTAGAGCAGAGCCGAACCTGCCGGGTTCAGCTTGGTGACGAACGCCGGCTCCCAGCCACAGTTTGGCGTGCCGTCTGGGGCCGGGCAGGCAGTCTCGAACGCACCCGACGTAATGGGGAAATCTGACGATGCCGTGATGCCGGTGACGTAGGCATCGCCCAGGCTGTCGACCGCAACCGCCAACGCTTGATCAAGGTCGCTGGTCCCGCCCAGGAAGGTCGAGTAAACCAGCGATGATCCGTCGGCGCTCAGCTTCGTGACGGTGGCTTCTTCGTCGCACAGGTTTTGACTGCACCCGTTGAGCGTGGGCAGGTATGCGTTTGCCGTCGTGGAAAAGTACGACGAGTTCGTCCCGGAAACAACGTACGCGCTGTCCTGGCCGTCGACGGCGATATTCGCGAGGAGGCCGACGGGTCCTGGATTGACTGGCCCGATCTGGGCCGCGTAGACCACCGATGATCCATCGGCGCTCAGTTTGATGACCGTCAGACTGTTGTTGTAGTCATAGGTTGCGGCGTTGGGGTTCTGATAGCCACCTCCGACGGTGTAGTTCCCGCCATAAACCTCGCTCACATATGCGGAGCCGTTTCCGTCGACTACCAGCTGCGGAATAGTGCCCGACGGCAGAAACGCAACATAATCCAGAGCGGAGCCGTCGGGCGTGAACTTGACGACAATCGTCGTGTCGAGGCCTACAGGCACCATGCCGGTTGGCGTGGGAAACGTGGTAGCGTTAGTCCCACCCGCCACATAGGCGCTTCCGGACGAATCGACAGCGATCGCGGTCAAATTTGTCCCGCCACTCGCAGCGCCAAGGTAGGTCGAGTAACTGAGCGTGGGGTCGATGACCAGCGGCCGGGTTCGGTCGTAGCTGCCGAGCGCGAAGCCGATGCGATGCCGGCCGCGCAGCACAAATCTGCTTGCGATCTCGCGCCGCACTCCGGCAATCTGCTGGTAGACGGCCGGCTTGCCCAGCGTGACTTCGCCGCCACGGCTCGACTTGCTCACACGGAGAATGATGTTGCCGTCCTTGTCGAGACGGAGCGCGCGGCCGCCGGCGATATCGAGAGCGATATTCGATGGATTCGCACCGGGAGCGACATCAAAGTCAAACTCAAGCCGCTGCGGGTCGCCATGGAAGACGGCGTTCACGCCGGGGTAGAGGTTCTCGTAGTCCACACGGGAGTAATTCGGAATATTGGTTTGCCATGTGGTGCGATCGCCGCTGGGAAAATAGTTGGTTTTGCCGGGCAGTTCGCCCGTGCCGGAGATCGAAGCATTTGCTTTGCCGCCTTCGAAGCGGATCCGCAACGCCGAGGCGTGGGGTTTGGGTTTCTTCCGGCCGGAGCGCGCCGGCGACGCGAATGCGAACACGGCCTCCCGCTGCGTGAGGAACAGCGTGTAACCCGGACCGCGGGAGAGGAACTTCACTTGGCGGTCGGCCTGGCCGCGATTGGCTTCAAAGCTGAGCGGCAATCTTGCGAAGTGAGCCGCTGCGCTTACGCGAACGGCAGCAGCTTTCGCGTCGTTGCCGGGGGGCTTCGCGCTCGCGGACGTGCTCAAACTCCCCTGCCCGCGAGCCGCGCAGCCGAACAGCAGCAGGACCGCGGCGACGAACGACCAACAGAGGAATCCCATCAGCCACGCGGGCGCCGCATGTGCCCCACGAATTGTCGCTGGCCGCCTGCCCATCCCGCCTCCTCAACTCATCGCGCGCCGCATGGTGCCGCACAGAGGGATTACTGGAAGGTTATGGTGACGGAGACGTTGATCCACTGGTTGGCCTGAATGCCGGTAAGTGGGCAGGATGGCTGATTCGCGCCGCCGCATTGGCTGGAGGTGAGCTTATCCAGATTGACTCCCGTGATCACCAAACCTTTAATATTGGCGTCGCTCAGGCCAGCTGTGTCTGTGCCAACTGCGCACTGGGTGGGAGTAAATTTATAGAAGGGTAGGTTTCCAGGAGACGGAGCAGTGGCAGTGGCGGGATCGCAAAATACGAGGTTAGTGAAGACGGCTCCGATGTTGCCGCTCTGAGTTGCCTCGATCGATCCCGTCAGAACGAGTCCGCCTGAGCTGGTAAGCGACAGCGCCAGGTTGTTGCTGCAGGGCCCGCTAGCGCTGGCGCAAAGGGCAGTGCCTTGGGGTGCAATGTCGTAGGTCGAGGTTGGCTGCAAAATGAAACATACGCCCGCGTAAGATTTAGGGTTGGGAGAGCCCCGACACGGAGTGCCGGTGACTGTAGCTTTCGGGTCGGTGAGGGTGATATACCAGCCTCCCGCGACCGCCCAGCCCGATAGAATTTCCGAAATAGCATGTGGACCGACGGAGGTTAGGCTGTTCTCGAACTCGCGACGCGCCGCCAGCTTCCCGTCGGGATTCCGCACCTCGATCACCCAGTGGCCATGCACCTTGATCCCCTGGTGCAGCCCCCCGGCTGGTTTTGCGGCTGTGCTGGCCGCCTGCGCCAGCCCCGGCGCGGCGCCCTCTGTCATCTCTACAGGTCCGGCGACCGGCGCGGATTTCGGCGATTGGGCCTGCGACTGCGCGTGGGACACTCCAGCCATCCCTAGCGCCATTGTTGCCGCGGCGCATAGCAAAAGCGTGAAAAACCGCTGCCCGATGACCGGGTGGAACCGCGCAAAGAGCCCCTGGCGAATAGGCGTCCTCATAGACCCTCCTTAATTGGTCGCGAACTTCTGCCAATTGCATTGCCGAACGCGAACCTGCACTGCGCGGCTCGCGGAGAGACAGCTCAGCGAGCGCGCACTTCTCCAACAGCAGTTCTTGAATTGATCCCCGACCCCCGGGAGCTGTTGGAACCGCGTCATCTTGCCTGGAAGAGACCTCTCTAATCCACCTAGCGAAAAACTTGGGTGGAAACTGCCATCGTCCATCGGAAAAATCTTCGAAACCGCAAGCCCGGCGCTTTGAGGAGCCACCGGTGGCCGGGTCCGGCCCCGTTGCCCGGCTCGGCCCATGGATCTATAAGCCATTGCAATTCAACTGCTTCCAGACGCTTTGTTCCCAAAGGGGCGCTCCCAACTCTGTGCTGGCGAAGGGGACAAAATGTGGTAAGCTGAGGGCCATCTATATTTCTAGTTGCTTTTCCGGCGCCACATGGGAAATGCTGGGACCTCGCCGCGCACCGTCACAGAGCTGCTTCGCGCTTGGGGAAGCGGAGACAAGAGCGCGCTTGAGGAGCTGACGCCGCTGGTGTATGACGAGCTGCACCGCATCGCGCGCTACCAGATGTCCAGGGAAGGCGATGGACACACACTGCAGACCACTGCGCTGATCCATGAGGTTTATCTCCGGCTGGTGGACTTCCGGGGGGTCCAGTGGCAGGACCGCGCGCATTTTTTCGCGGTGTCCGCGCAGTTGATGCGTCATATTCTCATCGACTTTGCGCGCGCGCGCAGCCAGGAGAAACGAGGCGGCGGTGCGGTTCATGTGTCGCTGGACGAAGCTCCGACTCTGGGTTCGCCACGCGATCCGGACCTGCTCGCCCTGGACGACGCGTTGAAGGCGCTGGCCACGCTCGACGAACGAAAAAGCAAAGTGGTCGAGTTGAGATTCTTTGGCGGCCTGAGCGTGGATGAAACCGCGGAGGTCTTGCGAGTCTCCTCCCATACGGTCATGCGCGACTGGAAGTTTGCCAAAGTTTGGCTGCTCAGGGAATTGCGTGGAGAGATGTACGGTGGACAGTGAACGCTGGAACCAAATGGAGGAGCTGTTTCACCAGGCGCTGGAGCTGGATGAAAGCCGCCGCGCCGACTTCCTGGAAAGCGAGTGCGGAGATGACACTTGGCTGCGCCGCGAGCTGGAGTCGCTGCTGGCTCACGCGAAGGAAGCCGAGCAGTTCATTGAGTCGCCCGCTCTTCTCGAGATGGGAAAACAGCTCGCCGATGAATCGCGCGCGACTGGGAATGAGACGCACGAGGACGGAACGGAGCTGATTGGCAGCGTCGTTTCCCATTATCGCGTCACCGAAAAGCTCGCAAGTGGCGGCATGGGACTCATCTATAAAGCCGAGGACACGCGGCTGCACCGGTTCGTCGCACTGAAATTCCTGCCCCAAAACGTCGCGCGAGATCCGCAATGGCTCGCCCGCTTTCAACTTGAGGCGCAAGCGGCTTCGGCGCTCAACCATCCGAACATTTGCACAATCTATGATATCGGCGAGCATGACAACAATACTTTCATTGCAATGGAGTTTCTGGAAGGGCGCTCTCTCAAGGATGTTATCGCCCAGGCGCCACTCACAACCGACCAGATCCTCAATCTAGGGATTCAGATTGCGGATGCGCTCGAAGCGGCACACCGCCATGGCGTCATCCACAGGGACCTCAAGCCGGCGAACATCTTCGTTTCTGAACGAGGCCATGCCAAGCTGCTGGATTTTGGAATTGCCAAGCTGAGCCGCCAGTTTACCGCCGCAGGCGCCGGCAGCGCGACACCCGATTCGCCCGTCGATCGGCATTTGACTGATAGCGGCGTGGCGTTGGGCACCGCGGCTTACATGTCGCCCGAGCAGGTTCGGGGCGAAGAACTCGATGCGCGCACTGACCTGTTCAGCCTCGGAGTCGTACTGTATGAGATGGCTACCGGCCAAAGGCCGTTCAAAGGCAAAACCTCAGGTGCGGTTTCGTCTGCCGTTCTTCATGAAACGCCGGCTTCGCCTTCCTCGCTGAATTCGGGCCTCCCTGCGAAGCTGGCGGCGATCATCACCAATGCCCTCGAGAAGGACCGCGGACTTCGCTTTCAGCACGCATCTGAGATGCACGCTGAGCTCAAACAACTGAAGCGCGAAATAGACGCCGGAGATAGAATCGCGCCCGGATTCGTAAATAGATCGCCTCGCCGCAAGGCCTTGGGGAGAATTGCGCTGTCCAGTTTGCTCGCGATTGCCGTCGCTGGCGGCGCGCTTCTTTATCGTTTTCATCAATCCAGGCCGCCTCTGACCGAGCGCGACACGGTTGTGCTCGCCGATTTTGTCAACCAGACCGCCGATCCTGTTTTCGCCGAAGCTCTGAAGCAGGCGCTCGAGGGCGAACTCCTGCAATCCCCTTTTCTCAACGTGCTATCCGAGCAAAAGGTCAGCCAGACTTTGCGGCTGATGGGACGTCCCGCCAACGCGCCTATCACGGTCGATGTGGGCCGCGAGATCTGTCAGCGCACCGGCAGCGCAGCCCTGATCACTAGTTCGATCTCCAGCCTGGGGAATCTCTATCTCATCCATCTGAGCGCCGTCGCGTGCGGATCCGGAGACACATTAGCCCAGGAAGAGCAGCAGGTAGCCAATAAGGAAGATGTTCTAACCGCCCTGAGCCGTGCTGCTTCCAGTCTCCGCAGCAGGCTCGGAGAGTCGCTCCCTTCCGTGCAGAAGTTTGAAACTCCTGCCGAGGCGACCACTACATCTCTTGACGCCCTAAAGAGCTACAGCGTGGGCATGAGAGTCGCGAACGAAAAGGGTGCTGTCGCCGCCCTGCCGTTTTTCCAGCGGGCGATTCAGCTTGATCCGAACTTCGCCATGGCTGACAACGCACTGGCGGTCGCGTACGCCAATCTCTATGAGAAATCGCTTGGAATCGAGTACGCGGCCAAAGCGTATTCCCTGCGCGACCGTGTTACGGAACGGGAGAAAATGCGCATCGCCTCAACATATCTGCACCTAACCGGCCAGACTGAAAAGAAAATCGCCGCATATCAAACCTGGATCTTGAGCTATCCACGCGATCCCGTTCCTCACGTCAACCTTGGCGTCACCTATGCCGATATCGGCCAACACGAAAAAGCTCTCGCGGAGATCAAGGAAGCACTGCGACTTGCGCCTGATCTGCGCGCATATGGGAATTTGGGATGGACTTACCTGAATCTCAACCGGCTCGACGAAGCCGATGCGAGCTTCAAGGAGGCATTGGCGCGCAAGCAGGATACCGGAGATCTGCGCGTGCAAATGTACGCCCTCGCTTTTGTTCGGGGAGACAAAGCGAAGATGGCGGAGCAGCTTGCGTGGGGCATGGGCCGTCCAGGCGATGAAGACGAACTGCTCTCCACTCAATCGGACACAGAAGCGTACTTTGGAAGGCTGAGCAAAGCGCGCGAGTTCTCGCGGCGGGCCGTCGATTCGGCGCTGCGTGCCAATTCCAGGGAAGCGGCGGCAATCTGGCAAATCAACGCCGCGCTGCGCGAGGCCGAACTGGGCAATACAACGGAAGCGCGCCAAGGAGTCGCCGCGGCGTTGGCGTTGTCGCAGGGCAAGGATGTGGAGATATTCGCCGCCCTCACGCTGGCCCGCATCGGCGCCCCCGGCGCCGATGCAATTGTGAAGAGGCTCGAAAAGAGTTATCCAGACAACAGCCTGCTGAAGCTTTATTGGCTGCCTACAATCGCTGCTGCCATCGACCTTCGACGCGGCAACTCCGCTGCAGCTATTGCACAGCTGCAGGTTGCCAGAGATTACGAACTGGGCATTGCGGGTACATTCATCAATTACTTGTATCCGGCGTATGTAAGAGGACAGGCTTACCTGATGGCGCATGACGGAAATGCCGCAGCGGCAGAGTTCCAAAAACTATTGGACCACACCGGAATCGTCACGAACTTTGTGACCGGGTCACTCGCTCATCTTCAAATAGCGCGAGCCTACGCTGCCGCGGGCAATCGAGTTGCGGCGAAAACCGCGTACGAGGAATTTCTCGCGTCATGGAAAGATGCAGATTCCGACATTCCGCTGCTGAAAGAGGCAAAGGCGGAGTACTCAAGACTGGAATCCCGGGGCGCCGAACGCAACCAGCAGATTGGAGCTTCGAGTGTTGCGAAAACCGGTAGCAACTAAGGTGATGCCCTGAGATGAGTAGGACGCCGGGGAACCCAATCTCTCTTCCGGGCGCCTTGGGTGCCCAGAGCCAGTTCAAGCTCGGCTGCGGCACTTGAAATGTAGACCAACTCGTAGATCTGTCGCTTGCTGCCCAGAGTAAGCGCCGAGAGTTCAAGCCGTAGCGTATAGACGAGATGAAAGATCCGCTTTACGCCAAACCCCTGAGGCCTTTACCTCGGCCGATTACTACAGTAAATTACGGCATGGCGGCAGAAATCCAAGACCGATCAATGCCTCTGAAGCTCTTTCCGAGCGGCGCGTTTGCCAGATGACCGAACGGCAGTTAGTGCGTAATGAGCGATTGCGGATAGTCTGCGGCTTGAATTTTGATTGGGGATGTAGCCAGTCGGAAGGAATTCGATGGCAAAACGAACGGAGCCAGCGTCTGGCTCCGTTATCTGTCCCTAATTGTCCCTGATGGGATCCTGGCAACAACATATAAGTTGTTGATTCGAATGGTTGCGGGGGCTGGATTTGAACCAGCGACCTTTGGGTTATGAGAGCTCAGACCTTAGTATTTTCAACAAGTTAGCGGACACGGACGGCTCCGTAAACCCTTGAAAAGACGCCTAAGGAATCCTTATTGGACCTTTAATGGACTCTTGTTGATCGCTCAGACTTGGTCCTCAGATTCAACGATTCAACCATCAACCCCTCTCTTTTTGAGTTCCTCAGTTCCTCCGCCAGACGGTGCCCAAGTTCGAATCTGAGGGTACAGTGTCAGGGTGTGGGGTGCTGAACCCCCGTCAGTCTCCCCTTCACTGATCCACCAATAAAATCCAACCGTAAGGAGCGGCCACGTGTGCGACACGTGTGTCGCATTTTCCGTGAAAGGAAGCAATAATGCCGCTCCCTGCATGCAGACCACAACTGAGGCCGAACCAAGGAGCCGACCGCTTTCACTTGGCGGGATGATCGCGCGAAACAACCGAAATCGTGGAGCAAGAAACCGTCCAACTGGAACCTCCGCCTAGCGTCCGTGGATTGCGCATTCTCGGGCTTGGTGGATCAAATCAAACGCGGTCAGTACAACCAATCCTCGTGCCGAACGGGTATGCCCGCGGTAGACTGACTGGCCATCAGTAGATCCAACTCGCGCGTGGCGCCCCAGTCTTCCAGGCGGCCAGGTTCCGGTGTGTCGTCAGTGTGCCACTCTATGCAGAAACGCGCTTCTTGACGCTTGCAAGACTGATCTGTCATCTTGCCCGGACGATACTGATCTTTCTTTCGAATCGAGGCCGTCACAGGCGGCGGACCAAAGTCGGGAATGAAAATGGCGTCATACTCCAGACTTTCCAGCGTTCTCACTACCGGAAAACTGACGCCTTGGCGGTCGGGTCGAGGACTGGCGCGGTATTCCGTAGGTCAAGCCTAGCTGTTGCTCCCCGTTTCCTCTGGAGTGTCTCAGTAGCCCAACCGTAAATCCGTTTCCAGCCCCCGCCACATCGCACCCAGCGTGCGGATTTCCCGCACTGGGCGCACCTGTTTGCTTCGTATCAAGGGTTATGTGGCCTATTGTGCTGGGGCGACTTTCGTACTGGTCCATCGACGAAGCTTGTAATCGTTAAACAAGCCCAGCCGTTCATAGAACCATGTGCTACTTTACCGCTTCCAGCCAAAGCCTTGTCGTCCCGGGGCACGGTACGCTCCCCCGAAACGCCAAGAAGGTTCAGTCTTCGCCTTGACATATAGGCTCCTCCTCAGGTCCTGCAAACCAATGGGCGCTTTTGTCATTCACCCTTGCCTCCCTTATTGTCGGAGCCATTACAAACAGCAGGGCCTCTTCGCTCCGCGGACGTTACTCCGCATCCTCACTAATACAGACCCAGCCGATTCCCTCTCGCCTTCCACCGACTTCCCGGGGTCACCGGTTATACGGCTTCCCTCTCCGCCGATTTCGCGACGGGACGAGGAGGGCTTCTCCAGTTGCTTAGCATGACCTTCTCACCGTGCTGTCCCTACCAACCCCGCCGAAGTGCTGCGCCGCGTCAGTCCGTGCGTCGCTCCATGCTGCCTTCGCCCGAAATGTGAGGGCTCGGCCTTCGGGTTGCAGTACTTTCGAGGCCATATGGGTTTACTTGCGTTACGGCCCGGTGACTCGCTCACCATCCTTGAAGATGGCTTCGTCAATAGGCTTCAGAATGGAAAGTTTCCTCTCCACCCTGCTATTCAAGCTACGGGCCTTGGACTCTTGCCCCGGTGGGACTCACACCCACTGGTCATGCCCGCCTTCGCTGGACGCACACTTCCCGTTCCCTATCTGTGGTCGATGAACGCTTTGGTCACTAAGTACAAATCGACCCGGCTGAGCTATCCTGACTGCTTTCACTTGCCAAAACGACAATCCAGCTCGAGGCTCATCGTTCAGTCCCGACACGAAGTGAGAGGGGGCCGTCTCGTCTGAAAGTCCGACGCACTGCCATCCCGACGCACTGCCATCTTGACGATCAAGAGGAGTTCGTGTAACCTCTCGATTATCAAGAGGAGCGAATTGAGTGGGCCAACGAGACGTTGTGCAAGGCACCCTGGAAATGCTGATCTTGAAGACCCTGGCGCTGGAGCCAATGCACGGCTACGGCGTGGCGCTGCGCATCGAGCAGGTGAGCCAGGGCGTCTTCCGCGTCAACCCCGGGTCGCTGCTGCCCGCGCTGGCCCGCATGGAACGCGCCGGGAACGTAAAGAGCGAGTGGCGCGCCAGTGAGAACAATCGCCGGGCCAAATACTACATGCTGACCGCACGCGGCCGCAGGGCGCTCGCCGCCGAGGCGGAGACGTGGGGTCGTCAGGTCTCTGCGATCTCGCGCATCATGGAAGCCTGAGCAGATTCACCAAAGGAGCGAGGATGGGGCTGCTTGACAACATCGCACAGGGAATTCGCTCACTCTTCCGCGGACAGGCGATAGAGCACGACATGGATGCCGAGTTGCGCGAATTTGTCGACGCGTCCACCGCTGAGAAGGTGAGGGGCGGCATGCCCGCGGAACAGGCCGCCCGCGCCGCGCGAGTGGAAATGGGCAGCGCTAACGCCCTCAAGCACCACATCCGCTCTGCCACTTGGGAGTCGAGAATCGAAATCTTTTTGCGCGATCTGAAACATTGCGTTCGCGGATTGTTGCGCAGCCCCAGCTTCACGCTGGTTGCCGTGGCGTCGCTTGCGCTCGGCATCGGCGCCAACACCGCAATCTTCACGCTCATTAAACAGGTTCTGTTGCAGAACCTTCCTGTGCGCGATCCGCAGCAACTGGTAACGTTTGGCAAGTCCACCAGCGGCGGCATTTTAGGTGGCGTCGATACGGGCACCGCCGATTTGTTCACTTACGATTTTGCCCGTCAGCTCGAAGCCAATCCGGGCCCGTTTCAAGGCGTCGCAGCGTACGGGAGCCGTTCGCACAAGGCGAACGTTCGCCTCCCCAACGCCACTGAAGCGATACAGGTTCCGGCCAACCTTGTCTCAGGCAACTTTTTCAATCTTCTCGGCGCAACACCGCTTCTCGGGCGTACCATCTCGCCGTTCGATGCGGCGACTCCCCATAGCAATGCGGTAGCAGTTATCAGCCACCATTTCTGGCAGCAATCGCTTTCCTCTGATCCGGCGGCGATCGGCAAGATCATCTCCATCAATGGCACACCTTTCACGGTGATCGGCGTAATGCCTGAGGCGTTTCACGGCATTACACAGGAACTTGAACCGCCCGACATCTGGGTGCCGATCACTATGATCCAGGAGATCCTGCTTGAGCCCGACATGCTTACGCCGCGGATGCTGGACTTTTTGCACATGGTGGCCCGGCGGCGCCCCCACTCGCAGCTCGCCACAGACCAGGCCTGGCTCGATCACCAGATCCGCGATTACGTTCGAGCCGGTGAGGGAACCACCATCACGCCCGCGCGCCAGCAGGAGATCGAGCGCATCAACGTTCCTCTTGTTTCTGCCGCGCACGGAGTTTCGCGGCTTCGTTCCCGGTACGGGGATTCGCTCAAGATCCTGATGGCGATTGTCGCGGTTGTGCTCTTGATCGCATGCGCCAACCTCGCCAATTTCCTGCTGGCCCGCGCCATCGCGCGGCAACGCGAAATCGCTACGCGCCTCGCATTGGGATCGAGCCGCGCCCGCATCATCCGGCAAAGCCTGCTGGAAGCACTGCTGCTGTCGCTCTCCGGCGGCGTCTTCGGCCTCGCTCTCGCTTTTGCCGCCACACGTACTCTCATCGCATTTGTCGCGCAGGGCACCTCAAACACTCCGTTGGATGCACGGCCAGATAGCGCCATTCTGTTATTTACTCTCGCGGTGTCTGTTCTGGCGGGGCTGCTCTTCGGCCTGGCTCCGACCCTGCATGTATCGCGTTCTGCCGCGTTGCCCACATTGAACGCCGGCGCGCGAACCGCAACCGCCAGCGGCGGACGCACCAGCCGCTGGTGGACCAGAGCGCTCGTGACTGGGCAAATCATGTTCTGCCTGCTGCTGCTGGTAGGTGCCGGCCTGTTTCTTCGCACTCTGCGCAACCTTGAGGATCAGGATTTCGGCTTCGAGCGCACACATCTGTTGATTGCCGAATTTGCTCCCGAACTGGCAGGCTACAAACCCGAACAGGCTCCCGCTTTGAATCAGCGCCTGATTGAGAGGCTGTCGGCAATCCCCGGGGTTCGGTCCGCAGCGCTTTCTGAAGCGCCACCCATTAGTTTCGGCTCGTGGAGTTCCTCCTTCTCTGCTTCCGGATATACGCCGGCGCCGAAGGAGGACATGAATTCAGTCCTGAACCGCGTATCGGGCCAATATTTCGAGACCGCGGGAATCTCAATCGTCGCTGGCCGCGCCATCGCTCCGTCCGATTCGGCGAACAGCTTGAAGGTTGCAGTGATCAACGAGACCATTGCGGGCAAATTCTTCCCCAAGGGAGATGCCATTGGTCACAAGGTGAAGATCGACATCGATACCGTTGAGGGTCCCTGGCAGATCGTTGGCGTCGCGCGAGACACAATAGCCGGGAACCCGCGCGACAATCCGGCGCGCATGGTATATATTCCCCTTGCTCAAATCGCAGGCAAGCACGGAGAAGGCATTGACGAGAGCTTTGCCGACACCATTATTCTGCGCACCGCGGGCGATCCAACCTCGACCATCAGCGGGCTGCGGAGCGCTATCGCGGGCATCGATCCGAATCTGCCGATTCTCCAAGTCCGAACCATGCAGGAGCATCTTGAGACGTTTATGAGCCAGGAGACGCTCGAATCGCGCCTTACTGCCATCTTCGCTGCTCTTGCGGTCCTTCTTGCGGCCATCGGACTCTATGGCGTCATGAGCTTCAACGTTGCGCGCCGCAGCAATGAGATCGGCATCCGCATCGCTCTGGGAGCAAGCGGGGGCGGCGTGCAGTGGATGGTTCTGCGGGAGTCGCTGGCATTGCTGGCCGCGGGCCTAGTGGTTGGTATTCCTAGCGCTCTGGCTGCCGCTCGCCTGGTTCGCGCGCAGCTTTACCAGATGAGCCCGTTCGATCCTGTCATCTTCATGGGAGCAACGATCGGGATTGCGGCTGTTACTGTGCTCTCTGCGTGGCTCCCCGCGCGCCGAGCCGCCGCCGTTGATCCCATGACCGCGCTACGATGTGAATGACTGCGTAAGAGCTGGGCAATCCCCATTTTCGTTTGGTTTCTCACTCGCTCATCCTTCCAACTACTGGTTAACAGTCCAAACCGCTCATTGACAGGTGATTACGCGCGAATTTCGGGATCACTCCTGATAAACGCCGCAGGCTCCGGGTATGTGCCATCTATCCTCTTCCGCCGGGTGGCTGGCGCTGTGCCGGCATAGGGCTACTGATCCGGCATCCGTCAACCTGAGGATGCGTGATTGCGAGTGCAGCGATTATCTGGCAGGGCCGGTGTGCAAAGAGTGCGCGGGGAACCTGAAGGCCACTCGACTGGAAGGCAAACCGCCTACGGTGTCAGTCTGGCCTCTGCGAATGTCCCCTTATCAGGGGTTAGACGAGACAGGTTTACTCAGCCCTTCCCCTTCTCGGCTTTCTTTTTGGCAGCCCAGCGTTTGCGCTGGGCCGCGGCGATCCTCGCCCGGCCCTCGGCGCTCAAGCGGCGCCGTTTCCGGCCGCCGGCCTTCTTTGGCAGGGAGGTCTTCGCTCCGGAAGCCGCCATTCCGTTCAGAATGCTACGGGCCTCCTCAAGTTTCTTAATCTCTTCATCGATTGCGGCTAACAGCGTTGTCATATCCATCGCTTTTCTTCTCCTGAAGAGCCAGGCTTGCCGATTTTCCATCCTTTCACATCTGCCCCGGCATCAGGCGCGCGCCCCGCGGCGCGCATAGAGCCGTGTTCTGCTGTTCATTCTCTACGTCCCGGAGTTCTCCACCCGTCTATATAGATATGAGGGGGATCGCCGCCGGCGCCATAAGGTGTGGCGGCGGGCGCATCGAAGGGGATGCTGATGCTTCTGCAGAAGATGAGTGACTCTTTCTCTCCTTCCCCTCTCTTCCTTCCCTGCCCCCGAAGATTCCTGCGGGACCTCTTTTAATCACCCTGACTAGCACGCCCTCCAAGTGCGCAACTTCACCCGATTTCTTGCGCGGCTAGAGAGCGCGGGAACGGGGCGCGGCGAGGAACCGGAGACGGTGCTGGGAAGCGGTCCCTAGAATCGGACGTATGTGGCTGAATCAGAGTGAGTTGCCTTATTTATATGGGGTGGCGCGGGAGCGGATTGAAAACCCGGCAAAGAGGCGGGGAGTGGGGAGAAACCACGTATTTAATGATCCGATCACGCTATCGAAGCCGGCGCCGATCGTATAGAGCTTCCAGGAGCGGGGCCCTGCCTTGCGGCGGGTGGCCACCATGGTCTGGAGCTCTTCCATGGAGCTCAGGGTGGTGGCGAGGTCGCCCGTGCCATCGAGCAGCAGTCCACCGCTGCTTGTCCAGCGTAGATCCATATATGTTAGGCGAGGTCGGAGTTGGCCATCAGGAAGGCGAGTGCCTGGCTGATCGCATCTGCACCCTGGAGCAGCTCCGGGGTGGACTTGATCAGCACAGGAATGGGAGTGGGAGTCGTGGAGGGAACGCAGCTCAGCAGCATGGGGTTGAGTCGCCAGTAGCCTCCGGCTATGGAGATCTGATCAGGCATGGCGGAGAGGCTGAGCTTGGTGCTGGAGAGCTGGATGAAGCGAGGCTTTAGCCACCCCCTTTAGGTGGAATGCGCCGCGCCCCCATACTCGCTTTTAGGGGACCTCTTGACGAGGCCCTCCGGTAATTATAAGTATATGAGTGTAGAGAAGTTCAGCGATGCCTTTTACATGCGCCGCCTGTCGCGCAGACTGTTTGGCTCCGGGATCAGGGGCGCCCGCCAGCGGGGCGACCTGTCGATCCAGCAGGCCGCGGGGCGAGCTGATATGGATCCAGTCCGGTGGCAGGCCATCGAATCCGGTGTGGAAGTGGCCACGCGGGCCGAGATGCCCTTACTGGCCCGGGGCCTGGGGATGAGCGGGGCCGATCTCGCGCCGCTGATCATCTTGTGCCGGCTTATTTGCGCGTAATCATGGGCGGCCGGAGTCGCAGGAACTCTGGCCAGCCTTACTCATAACCGTATATCCTCCCTCCGAGAGGAGGTGAGCAAGATCAGCAAGCCTGACGACAAAGGGGTAAAAAGAATGAATCTGAACGTTCCCATCGAACTCCACAACAGCTTCAAGTCCGTCACTGCGGCCCAGGGGCAGAACATGACTGACGTGCTGTTGGAGTTCATCCAGAACTACATCGCGAAGCACTCACCGAAGCCGAAGGGGCAGCGGCAGTGAAGCGCGCCGCTCTCTACCTCCGGGTCTCGACCGTCGATCAGCACCCTGAGACCCAATTGCTCGATCTGCGTGCGATGGCCGCCCAGCGCGGCTTCGAGATCGTGCACGAATACACCGACTACCTCCCCGGCGCCAAGGCACGCCGGCCAGGGCTCGATGAACTGATGCGGGATGCCCGCCGCGGCCGCTTCGATGTGGTGCTGGTCTGGGCCTCGGACAGAATCGCCCGCTCGACACGGCACTTCCTCGAAACGCTCGACGAGCTGAACCATCTCGGCATCGAGTTCGCCAGCTTCCGCGAGCCGATCGACACATCCGGCCCGCTGGGCCGGGCCATCGTCATCATCATCGGCGCCATAGCCGAGTTGGAGCGCAACCTTATTATCGAGCGGGTCCGCGCCGGCATGCGCCGGGCCCGCCTCGAAGGAAGGCATATCGGGCGCAAGCCGGTCGAAGTCGACCGCGAAGCCATCCTCGGCGACCGTCGGCGCGGACAAAGTCTCGGCCAACTGGCCCGGACTTACGGCGTCTCGCGAACCACCATCCACCGCATGCTCAACCAAAGCTCCACAGCCCCGGTCCATGCCGCCTGAAGCCTGTTCCGAAAGGGGTTGAAAAACCGCCACCCTAAGTCACTCAAAACAAATGGCCGGATCTCATCGATCCGGCCGTTCCATAACCTGTACCTTTAAAAACAGCCCGTCTCAATTTATGCCTCGAAATAATTGGACCGAAGGGCGTTTATCGGTCCCGATCCTGGCCGCTCGGCTGAAAACTGACTATGGGGTTATTGAGACGCTATTCCTCTACCATGCCCGACCTTGGATGTCCCTGTGAAATGAACGAATTGTGCATCTCCTTCATTGCCTTTCGAAGTACTAACTGAAACATAACAGACGGATTGGCGACCAACCGGAAGTAACCGCTTGAGATCGCACCATCTCTCTGACCTTCGTCCCGCCTGAGAAGCAGGAGTAGAGAATGCTCGAACAACGTGGCGCAAGACCACATGCGGTTTTCTCCGACAATCGGCGTGGTCCTGTGCATCTCTAGTAGTGTGAGCGGCCCTTGCGGATACGGGTGTTTGTTGTCGCAACTCTCTGACGTCACATTGAGGCGTGACCTAAAGCACTGACACGGCGTACGGAACGGCAGGTAGCTTTCCAAATATGGTTCGATCCGAGGCCACGGCGCATTTTCGTGACCGCCCGCGGAACCCTGTTTGGGCAAGGCAGTTCTTGGAGTTGGGGGAATCGCATCTCGGGTGAACAAAGGGCCGAAGGATGCGGCTTGTGTTTATTCCGCGGGCACAGACCCAAATACGATGACGCAAATAGCGATCGCAAACAGACACGCGTCATTCGGTTGCAGTCGCGAGTAGGTAGCATATGCGTAGACAATCGCCACCGCGGTTATCGCCTCTGAGCTCCCACGTGAACAGATAAGAAACGGTAAAGTCATTGGCTTAGTCCCGAATGCAAGAGCCGGTACCCATCGGACCTCCAGAACCGCATCTGGACTCGGCCATGGTGGTCCAGAAGATAGACGCAGGGGGGATCTTATGAACTCCAGCCTGACTCTCAAGTTTTCCATGTTACTTCGCTCTCCCAAACGGCAGAGATGTGTCCTCATGCTCGCAGCCGCATGCAGCGCCTTCTTATGGCAAGGTTCCATGGAGGCACAAGCTCCGGGAATCGTTACGACCATCGCCGGAAATGGAAGCCCAAACTGCGATGCCAGCACGGGCGCCAATTGCTTTGGCGGCGACAATGGACTCGCCACAAGCGCGGAGCTGTACAGTCCGTACGTAGTGGCTGTCGGGCGAAATGGCAATTGGTATATCGCGGATACAGGGAACAACCGTATTCGCAAGGTCAATGCCGAAACGGGCATCATTACCACCGTCGCCGGTGACGGCAGCCCAGACTGCAATACCTCTACCGGAGGCGCCGGTTGCTATGGCGGCGATGGCGGCCTTGCCACCGACGCGCAACTGTATTATCCCTTTGCCGTTGCTCTGGATAAGAATGGCGACTTATACATAGCAGATACCGGCAATAACCGCATTCGCAAGGTAAATGCGCAGACGGGCATTATTACGACTGTCGCTGGCGATGGAAGTCCGGATTGCGACTCCAAGACCAAAGCCAATTGCTACGGCGGAGATGGCGAACCTGCTGCCAGCGCGCACTTATGGCTGCCCTTCAGCGTTGCATTCGGTCCGGCCGGCAATTTCTACATCGCCGACACCAACAACAACCGTATTCGCAAGGTCAATGTCGAAACGGGCATCATTACCACGGTCGCCGGCAATGGCAAGTGCTCTGTCGTGGATAGCTATGGTGGCTGTTACAGCGGCGACGGTGGATCGGCTACCAAAGCGGAGCTTTGGAACCCAGCCGGAGTTTTTGTGGATACTTCGGGTGATCTTTACCTCGCGGATGAATACAACAACCGCATCCGCATGGTCAACGCTCTCACCGGCATCATTACCAGCGTGGCCGGTAATGGCTACCTTACCTGTACCCACGGCATCAACTGCACAGGTGGCTACAACGGCGACGGAATTCCGGCGACGAGCGCCAGATTGAATTTCCCCTTCAACGTGACTCTCGACAGTTCCGGCAGCCTATATATCGCCGATTACAACAATAACAGGATCCGCAAGGTTGACGGAGGCACTCAGATCATCACGACCGTGGCGGGCAATGGAAAAGCAGGGTACGCCGGAAACGGCGGCCAGGGCACCAAGGCTGAACTCAATGAACCAAGCGGTGTGACCTTTGACAATCTCGGCAACTTACTTATCGCGGATTCAAACAATAATGTTGTCCGGAGAATGCAGGGCACGCCGGCCGCCACCCCGCTCATTGGGCCGGCCAGCGGGATCTTTGCCGCGCCACTTAGCGTGAGTATTACCGACGCGACCAGCAACGCGGCGATTTACTACTCCGTGAACGGTGGCGCGTGGAACCAATACACTGCTGCGATC
Organism: uncultured Acidobacteriota bacterium; assembly: GCA_963766785.1. Classification (GTDB taxonomy): domain Bacteria; phylum Acidobacteriota; class Terriglobia; order Terriglobales; family Acidobacteriaceae; genus Telmatobacter. The sequence goes on along the minus strand of CAVYBV010000025.1, from coordinate 1,953,028 downwards.
AAAGTCGTAAAAACCGAAACCATCGCGGCTTATGCCATCGCAGTTGGATACACCCAGAGCGAAATCGTCACGAGTACTTTCACCATCGAGCCCGTTGTCGCCACGCCCGCGTTCGCGCCGGCTGGTGGAACTTATGGCTCGGAGCAGCACGTCGCTCTTACGGACAAGACGGGAGGTGCGACCATTTACTTCACGCTTGACAACTCAACGCCACCCACCAGTCCAACTTCAAAGAAATACACCGCGAAGATCGCTATCTCTAAAACGACCACGATCAATGCCGTGGCCGTGGCTCCCGGCTACATCAGCACCCCGGTGGTTTCGTCCACTTATACGATCGTCGGTCCGCCCTCGGTGGCGACCAATGCAGCCAACCAGGTGCTCGATGTTTCCGCTACGCTCAATGCCACAGTCAACGACAACGGCGGTACTGCTTCGGCGTGGTTCATCTACGGAGCCAGCAGCGCGGCGTTGACCGCGTCCACGCCAAAGGCAACGCTGACAGCGGAAACGTCGGCCCAACTTTTCAGCGCCAATCTGACCAGACTGGCGAGTGACATGACCTACTATTTTCAGCCGGTGGTCCGCACGGTGGGAGGAACCACTAAAGGTAACGTGAGGAGCTTCACCACCCATCTGGGCGGCTCCATCCTGACGGTGACAAAATCTGCGCCCGATGCCGGCACCATAACCTCGACCCCGGCCGGAATCAGTTGTGACACAAGTTGTAAGACGCGGGCTGCCTGGTTCCCGAGCGGATCCAGTGTGTCCTTGACTGCGTCTCCAAACGCCGGCATGAGCTCCCTGTTCCTTGGCTGGAAAGGCGGAGGCTGCAGCGGAAAATCTTCTTGTTCCATAACGCTCAGCTCGAACGAGTCAGTTACGGCGGATTTCGCAGCCTTCTCCCAGAACACTCTGGGGTGGTATGTCGTGTCGATCGGGGGAGCCGGGTCGAGCTTCCTCGGTTGGGATGGTGGGGGGGATCCTATAACTGTAAATTCCACCGACTACGTGTATTCCATGATTCTTCCCGCCGCCGACCAATGGATTGTCAAGGACAAGTGGGCCTCTGAAAGCTACGCAGAATCAACCGTCGCGGCATTCGAACAGGACGATCAGGTATTTCAGGTGGTCATGTACTCCTCCGATTGTTGGTTCCTGAACATGTTCAATCCCCGCAAAGCGTCTCTGACGCAATTCGATCTGGATGAATTTGAGCAACAGGAGGGAATGAGCGCCTGCGATCTCAACCATGTGGGAATTGTCGGGAACAGTATTTATTGGCAAAGGCCTCCGGCGTGGGATCCCTTCCATTTGGATTACGACTATTATGGAGATTTTGGCGTTCAGAAAGGCGGCAAGTATACCTCCCTGCTTTCGCGGAGCGATCCGGACAACCAGGCTACCTTGGATGTTACGGATCGGGGCACTCTCTATGCCATATACCACGATTCGAAAAACGGGATCCTGGAAGTGTGGACGCGGAATCTCACCACCGGGAAACTCGCCAGAATGGTGCGCGGCTATGGCACCACCGCTGCTGAGCCGTTGTACGAACACTGGTCATTCGCTATCAATGACAGCACCCTGTATATCACTCTGACACGGAAATCTGACGGTGCGTTCCAGGTGTGGAGCACGGATCTCACAGCGCCGTTCACCGATGAGAAGATCCCGTTGGTGGTCGCATCGTACCCGCGTTCTATCGGGAGTTTTGGCGGCTGGGCCTGGGGTGTAGACAACGGACACCTGGACTTTGTATATGTCCCTCAGGGTTCGAAAGTGGCAAGTAACATCGCCGATCTCGACACTACGACCGGCAAGACAAAGTTCTGGAGTCTAGGATCCAAGACCCATATTGTCAGTCTTGTCCCAGTGTGGATTCCGGGCAGTAGCAGTGAAAGCGCCGCCGAAGACCACTTTCTGCACGGATACCCCGTGCCGGACATCGCTCCGACAGCTCAGCCGTGAAAGCTCAGCGGAGCTCTGAAGAGCTCCCCGACTGAGTATGGATGCAAGTAATCGTCACATATCAGCTTGAGGTGCCTGCCGCAGGCTTGGTTTGCGTTGGAGACCCCGTTATCGGGGTGCTGCAACCGTAAGCGTTCGAAGTTCCCATCTTGACCGGGCGGCAGTGTCGAAGGCGGAAGTGTCCACTTATTTTGTAGCTGTTGAAAAACTCAAGCCCCGTCGGCGGGTGCCCATAATCCCGGTGCCCTGTCCAAACCACAATGTGGGTGCCCCCGGTCCCTCGCTTTTGGGGACCGGGGAAGGTGCAGCCCCAAGCTCCACCTCTGAAAATCGAAATAACAAAACGCCAATAGTAGAAGATGGCTCCCTTTAAGTCGGCATGGCGACTGGAATTTCGTGCCCACGCGCCGGGACCGGGGTCCGAGGAGGCTCCCGGTCCCTGCCGCGTTTTTGAGGAGCAATCGGTGGCTGGGAGGGGTTTGTGGTATCCCAGGTCTCAAAATCGAGCCCTGGGGCACCCATCGTTAATGGGTAGATTGGCCTCCCAGCATCCGGGCCGCCCGCCTGCCCATTCCGGGTACATCGGTACATGCAAAGTGGCTCACCTTGAAGAGAACATCGCGGCGGCTGGGCTCGAGCCGAGCGCGGAAGATTGGGCGGAATTGGAAAGCGCGGCTTCCGGATAGCTGGCAGCGGCTAGAAGCGGCGTAGAATGATTGAGCCTTCGGAATACGCCTGCGCCAGTCCTTCGAATCATCCCCCGCTTAGCGCTTCCAAAGAGTTCGATGCACCTCCAGGGATGGGTCCGCGATGAAGCTCTTCCTTCGCACTTTGGCACTGGCTTCGGTGATGGCGTGTCTCTTTTCTCCGCTGGCAAAAGCGCAAACAGCCATCGAGATCGGTGGCCGAAGCGTGGTCACGCTGCACCGCCCCGTGGTCAACAAAGGCGTGCCTGAATTCACAAGCGTCGAAGTCGCTCCCGGCCGGGGCATGGAGATTCTGCAGATCACGGGGAATTTCCCGGGCAAAGGAAGTATCAACGTCCTCGCCTCGCCGGGCTCGGCTGCGGCGGCCAGAATGATTGCCCAGCACGACGATCCGAACGGCTTGATGAGCCTCGGAATCGGCGCAGCCTTCCTGATCCCTTACCCGAATCGCGTGCGCGGCAAGCTCACCGCCGATGGGCACTCCATCACCACCGAGTGGCAAGGGCACACCCTCACCCTGCCGGTCAGCCCGTGGGGCAAGCCAGACGCCGAGCGCTCCGCTGTCCACGGACTCATCTTCAAGGCCAGGGCCAACGATGTTCACGTAAAGTCGATTCCTGACGGAGAGCAGGTGACTGGCGTGATCCATGCCGGCGACTTTGGCGGACATTGGCTCTCAAAGACGGACCTGCAGTTCACGATCCGGCTGACTGGGGATGCGATCGACATCAGGGTGGATGCGCACAACGTGGGAGATGTAGCTGAACCAATCGCCGTTGGCTGGCACCCCGGCTTCACGCTGCCCTCGGGAGACCGCACACAGGTGCGGGTGCACATCCCGGGCTCAGGCGTAGCCGAGGTGGAAAACTACGACAACGTTTTCCCCACAGGCAAGATCAAGCCCGTAGACGGAACTCAATATGACTTTCGCGCCCCCGGCGGCGTGCCGCTCGGCAGGAACTTCTACGACGACAACTGGAGCAAGCTTGAGTGGAAGCGTGGTCGCGCAATCGTCCAGTTGATCGATCCGGCTGCGAACTACGGCCTCAAGGTCGAGGCGCTTTCTCCCACGATCAAGACCATCCAGATGTATGCGCTACCGGCCGTGCCGATGGTTGCCGTCGAACCCCAGTTCAATTTTGTCGATCCGTTCGGGAAGGAGTGGGGGGCGATGGATACCGGGATGGTGACGCTGGAACCGGGACAAAGCACAGAGTGGCATGTGCGGCTGGGGCTGTTCGATCCACTCTCACTCATCGAGTAGTTTGCTTCTGATTTTCTGGTTGTTGCAGCAATGCACAACAGGTAGTGTAGAGGGGTGCCGCGCCCCTCATTTCCCAAGACGCTCCGCCAGTTTCAGTTCGACTTCGCTTCCCCTTATTCATCCTCGTTGGCCCGTCTTCAGTCAGCGCGTTATCCGCCAAATCACTCGTCGAAGGCAGATTAGTACCGGGATGTCGCCATTGAGACTGGAATCTTGGGAACCGCGCTCCGCCCGGGTGTGGTCAGGCGAGGTCCGAATTGGAAGGCTGAAGGACAAGTGGCCGGTCCGAACAGTCACTCTATGAAGAGCAGCACCCTTCAGTCCAATCTCGGATTATTGGACTCCTTTTGAACAAGAGACAGCAGATTCAGGGACGGCGGTTGGGCTACCCCGCACGAGGACTTCGAACACTGGGAGCGAGTCGAAGTGCGATCTACCCAAAAAGCGTTACCATCGGCTCGCGATGTGCGGCACGTCCTAAGGCTTGTGCTCCTGCGTCTGAGATTGTTACCCCTCCGCGCGACATTGATGGTTCTGCGGATCACGTGGAACTGATTGGTGTGCATCATTCCGTGCCGAAGAGTTGGTCTTGACATCGGCACGGTCCGGCGATAGAAGGGTTGTGCTCCATAAAAGGACTGAAGTTGACTCCATCGCACTTTTCTCGCAGAGCATTTCTGCAATCCACTGCAGCAGCGGCCGGCGCTTCCCTGGTTCCGGGGTCCATCCGGCTTGAATCGGAACCGTCTTTCGCGTTGCAGTCGTCCTCGGCCAACGATCGCATTCGCTTCGGCATTGTGGGCGTGGGCATGGAAGGCAGCAACGTTCTCGGCACCGCCGTTGCCCTACCCGGGACGGAATGCGTAGCCGCGGCGGATCTCTATGACGGCCGGCACACCCTGGCGCGCGAGATTGTGGGCAAGCCGATCAAAACCACGCGCCGCTATCAAGACCTGCTCGATGACAAGTCGATTGACGTCATCTTCGTCGCCGTGCCCGATCACTGGCACAAGCAGGTAGTGGTGGATGCACTCGCCGCCGGCAAAGACGTCTATTGCGAAAAGCCCATGTCTCACACGCCTGCCGACGGCCTGGATATGGTTGCCGCGGCCAGGAAAACCGATCGCATCGTTCAGATTGGCGCGCAGCGGACCAGCTCGGTACTCTGCGTAAAGGTAAAAGAGCTCATCGCCAATGGCGCCATCGGTGACCTGAACCTGATCGAAGCCTCTATGGGCCGCAATGACCCCACCGGCGCGTGGGAGTACCCCCCTCCGCCCGATCTCTCACCTGAAAACCTCGACTGGGATACCTGGCTGGGCACGGCTCCGAAAAAGTCATTCGATCCCTACACCTTTGCGCGCTGGCGATGCTGGAAGGAGTACGGCACGGGGGTTGCCGGGGACCTGCTCGTGCATCTCATCAGCGGCATGATGTTCTCTCTCGGTATCAACGAAGTTCCGGCCAAGGCTTCGGCCTTCGGCGGGATTTACCGCTGGAAAGACGGCCGCAACATGCCGGATGTACACGCGGTGATGTTCGAGTACATGGGAATACCGGTCTACATGCGCCTTTCGCTCGATTGCGAGATGGCGGAAGTAACCCGGTTCCAGGGATCGAAAGGACTAATCGAATTGCGCGAATTTTCCGTCACGCATTCGCCGCAAGCCGGCGTCGATCAGTCTCCCAGCTATTACGACGGGTCTTACCCCGCTAAAATGCGCGAAGAGTACCGCAAGAAATGGCACGACGAGCACGATCCCAAGCCGGGGCAAGAGCCCGATCCAGCCACGACAACCTGGAATGGGAATGACTACGATGACCTGCGCCCGCACGTCTGGAAGTTCCTTGAGGCGGTACGCACGCGCCAGCCTGTCTTGCAGGATGCAGTCTTCGGCCATCACGCGGCACTGGCCTGCCACCTCGCCAACGAATCGTACTTCAGCAAGTCGCCCGTGTATTGGGACTCATCCTCCCAATCCATTAAGTCATTGGCCTGAGCGCAAAGGAGCAGCGAACGTGAAATCGAGAATGTTTCTTCGGGCGGTGGTTCTGGCCATAGCGCCCCTTGGCTTGTGGGGCCTGTCCAATGCGCATAGTGCGCCGGCGGTACAAGCTCCGTCGGCCAAAGCTTTTCTCGGTCGTTGGGACCTGACGCTGCGAGCTCCGGACGGTGAACATCCTTCGTGGATTGAGATCAGTGAGAATAACGGAAAAATCGCCGCATTGTTTACCGGCCGCTGGGGTAATGCGCGGCCGCTGCCGAAAGTCGAGATCGACGGAGATGGGATCGTGTTCGTCTCGCCCAAGGATGAGGAAAGCAGCAAGGACGACCTCGTCTTCAAGGGCGCGCTGAATGGCGGGAGGCTGAGCGGAACCATTACCGGCTTTGAAGGACCGGAACGGAAGTGGACGGGAGTTCGCGCTCCATCGCTCGTGCGCACAGGTGCTCCCCAATGGAGCGAGCCGGTCGAGCTCTTCGATGGCAAGGATCTCGCAGGGTGGCGCCAAAGCCGCCCCGGGCCACCCGATTGGACCGTGAAAGACGGGAACATGGTGAGCCCCGGCAACGGGCCGGAAATCATCAGCGACCGCAAGTTTGGGGACTTCAAACTTCATGTCGAGTTCAACTGCGGCAAGGACTCAAACAGCGGCGTTTATTTGCGCGGGCGCTACGAAGTGCAGATCGAAACCGAGTCCGAGTCCGAGCCGCCCAGCCATCACACCGGCGGCGTCTACGGCTTTCTTGCTCCTGCGCCCGAGCTGCCGCGTACGCCCGATAAGTGGCAGACGTTCGACATCACTCTCATCGGCCGCCATGTCACCGTTGTCCAGAATGGCACAACCATCATTGACGACGAGGAGATTCCCGGGCTTACCGGCGGCGCGCTTGACAGCCGCGAAGGCTTGCAAGGCCCCATCTATCTTCAGGGCAGCGAGAAAGGCCACGTGCAGTTCCGCAGGATCACCATTGCTCCGGCGAAATGAGGCGGACAATCCACCTGCGGTGCGAGCTGACCTCTGTTCACATTGGGTGCACGAGCTTCCTTTACGTTCGATGCTTGACGCCCTGATTCGAACTAATCCATCAAAACGACAGCGCCTACCAACGCGAGGGAGAACAGAACTGCTTGGCGCTTCAGAAGCCGGGCGCTCGGATTCACGGATTCGAGAGGTAGAACGGGACCGCTCCTTCGGAACTTGACGGAAGAAGAAAGAGGTCGCGCGCGTGAACTGCCGGAAGGTATATTTGACCATTGCGCAAGGGAGATTGGAAATCCCATTTTTGAGTTTCGAGGGAAACCAGTTGGGGATTTGCGCGGATCCGCGGCCAATCGAACGTTGGACCCTTTTCCCTCGCACTTTTCATCAACGGAGAGAATAGATGCTGCAATTGAATCCGCCCAGGAAGGTGTACGACGTCTGCATCATCGGATCAGGCGCAGGCGGCGGAACCGCCGCAAAGGTACTCACTGAAGGTGGCCTGAATGTCGTGATGCTCGAGGCCGGTCCGCGGCTCAACCCGGATAAGGATTTCAAAGAGCATGTGTGGCCATACCAACTTCCCCATCGTGGTGTAGGAGTTGGCGGCAAGCAGAGTGGCATCGGAAATGAATTCATGGCGCCCAATGGATTTTGGGAAATCGACGGCGAGCCCTACACGACGGCACCGGGGTCTTCGTTTCGCTGGTTTCGATCACGCATCGAGGGAGGCCGAACCAACCATTGGGGACGCATCGCGCTCCGATTTGGCCCGGCTGATTTTCGTGCCCGCTCCACCGACGGAATGGGCGATGACTGGCCCATCACCTACGAGGAACTCGCGCCTTACTACGACAAGGTAGAATCCTACATCGGCGTGTTCGGTTCCAAGGAGAATATCCCCAATGCTCCAGACGGCGTGTTCATGCCTCCGCCCAAGCCGCGATGCACTGAGACCCTTGTCAAGAAAGCGTGCGACAAGCTGAACATCACCTGCATTCCATCGCGCCTTGCCATTCTTACCAAGCCGCTAAATGATCGCGATCCTTGCCACTACTGCGCACAGTGCGGTCGCGGCTGTAGAAGCGCTTCGAACTTCAGCTCCAGCCAGGTCATGATTCCTCCCGCAGCAGCAACCGGACGCCTGACGATGATTGCCAATGCAATGGCCCGCGAAATTGTGATGAGTACCAACGGCAAAGTCGAAGCGGTCTCCTACATCGACAAATCCACAAAGAACGAGCAGCGCGTCTACGCCAAATCCGTCGTTGTCGCAGCAAGTGCCTGTGAGTCCGCGCGCCTCCTGTTGAATTCCCGCTCTCAGAGCTATCCCGCCGGGCTTGCGAATTCCTCAGGTGTCATCGGACGCTATCTGACCGATTCCGTCGGCAGCGATCTGACCGGATACTTCCCACAACTTGAAAAGATGCCGGTGCACAACCACGACGGCGTGGGTGGCATGCACATGTATATGCCCTGGTGGCGATTCGGGAAGAAGAACGAATTTCTCCGCGGATACCACATCGAGTTTGGCGGCGGACGCGACATGCCCGGTGTCGGCGGCTTCGATTATGTTTGCGAAGAATACGAAGGCTACGGCGTCAGCCTGAAGCAGAAGTGTCGCAGTTCGTACGGCACATTCATCGGATTCAGCGGGCGTGGAGAAATGATTCCCAATGAAAACTCCTTCTGCGAACTCGACCCGGAAGTGAAAGACAAGTGGGGCATTCCCGTATTGCGTTTTCATTGGCAGTGGGGCGAAAACGAAACCAGAATGGCGGCTGATATGCAGCAGACTTTCCGCTCCCTCATCGAGGCTGCCGGCGGAACTGTCATCGCCGGCACCCGGAGACATCCTCAGAAGAGTAGCACCGGTGCGAGCAACGCTCTCGAACAGCAGCGCGCAGGACGCATCTCGGAGGGCGGAGCAATCATTCACGAGCTCGGCACCGTCCGCATGGGAAGCGACCCAAAATCCTCTGCGCTGAACAAGAACTGCCAAGCGCACGACGTCAAGAATCTCTTTGTCGCCGACGCCGCTCCGTTCGTGACAAATCCGGATAAGAACCCTACGTTGACCATCATGGCGCTGTCGTGGAAGACATCGGAGTACTTGCTCGACCAAGCCAAGAAAGGAGCGTTATAGCCAATGGCCGCAGATACGCTTTCTCGTCGAACAATTTTGAAGTCTCTTACCATCGGAGCCGCAGCGGGCTCCGTACTGCGTGTCATCCCGCTAGAAGCCGCCGAATACGCCCACAGCATGATTGAGTCGGAGAAGACGAATGCAAAGACCGGAGGCTACACTCCAAAGTTCTTCGACGCGCAACAATATGAGACCCTTCGGTTGCTATGCGAAACCATATTTCCTGCGGACGCTGACTCTGGCGGCGCAATCGAAGCCGGCGCACCGGAATTCATCGACCTGCTCACCAGCGAGAATGAGGAATACAAAACCACGTTAGCAGGCGGCTTAAAGTGGCTTGATTCCACGTGCACTCTCCGCTTTAGCAGAGCCTACTTGGACTGCATGCCCCAGCAGCAAAAGGAGATTCTCGACCTCATCGCCTATCGCAAGAATTCGGAACAGGACGAAAGTCTCCTTGAGCCGGTCGAATTTTTCTCCTTCCTGCGCAATTTCACTGCAGACGGATTCTTCACCAGCATGATCGGGATCAAGTTTCTCGGATACAAGGGCAACACCTATCTCACTGAGTTCCCCGGATGCCCACCAGTGCCCGACATTTGAATCCATGGAAGTCTTGAATAGCAGCGTCTGCGACGGAGACCTCGCTGAAAGCTCCGGCCCAGGGAATCGCCTTCTCTCTAAATCTTTTAATTCAATGGCTTGCAAAACCTCTATCGAGTTCATATCCCCTTGAGGCGCTCTTTTCTCTGGTCGACCAGAGAGCAGTGGAATTGTTGAAATCGGTCTGCATACCTATATGGCTTACAGTTCCAGCTTCTCTCCAGGATTACTCCCCGAATGTCGCCTTTGCATTCACCGACCCAACTCTCCGCACTATCGAAACAGCATAGCAGCGGGCGTGCGCTTGGCGCGGGCTCGACTCTGACCGTGAATCTCTGAACCTCAGTTCTTGCCCGTCCTTAGACAGGAGACCGGTCCTAATTTCCGTTCACAATCGGCAGCAGTACCGCGCTCGCGCCCTGTGAGCCGTGCTCCACACTGATCGTTGCCGCGCGAAAATCCTCGGGCTTGGCAAAGAAGATGTTCGCAACAAACGTCTGCGGATTGCGGTCGTAAAGGGGAAACAGAGACGACTGCACCTGCACCATGATGCGGTGTCCCGGCTTGAACTCGTAATTCACTGTGGGCAGACGGAAACGGTACTCCTGGACCACGCCCGCTGGAATTGCCTCGGGGTGGGCAAAACTCTTGCGGTACCGGCCGCGGAAGATATCCATACTGATCGGCAGTTCGTAACCCGCCAGATCCGGTTGCTGCGCATAGGTCGGCGGATACACGTCAATGATCTTGACCACGAAATCCGCGTCCGTGCCCGTCGTTTTCACGAATAGGTCGGCAAACGGAGCGCCTTCCACGCGTACAGGCTTATCCAACGCAGGCGTCTCATAGCTCAGCACGTCCGTCCGCGTTCCCACCGCCCGTTGATCCTGCACAAGCCAGGTCATCCAGCGTTCGCCTCCGTTCTCCTCTATAGGCGGCGCCAAAAACGGCACAGGCTTCGCCGGGGCGGATAGGTAATTGTCCTCGCCGCCTGCAGGCCTTTCCAGCCCCAGCCCGAACTTCGCCTCCAGATACATCGGAGTCAGGTGCTTCTCGTCCACGCTTGGCCAGTCTGCGAACTTGTCCCACCGATTCTCAGAGGGGTTATAGATCATGGCCTGCGCCATTGGCTCGGCCGGCTTGCGATCTTTCAGATATTCGTCGAAAAACGGAATTAGCACATCGCACCGGAAGTCCGCTGCGGTGTCTCCCTTCCACTTCAGCGGTCCCAGCGTCTCAGCGGAGCGGTTCACCTGGCTGTGATACCAGGGCCCCATCACGAGGTGGTTATTCGCCTCATGCCCGGCGGCCTTCAGCGACTCCCAAGCGTGGATCGCGCCGTACATGTCCTCCTGGTCCCAGAGTCCTTGCAGCCATATCGTCGGCACATTCGATGGCTTCGCCGCTACCAGCTTGTCCAGCGCCTGCAATTGCCAGAAGGCGTCATAGGCCGGATGCGCCGAGAGCCGGTTCCACCAAGGCAGCTGCCTGAAGCCGTGTTCTTCCGCCCAATGGCCAGCCGTTCCAGCATCTAGAAAATTCCTATAGTCGTCATCCCCCGGCCGAGGCACACTGCTCCCCCCGCCGCGCTTGCTCGATTGCCCTGTGAAGTAATCCAGGTTGACCTGCCGGAATGCGCCATAGTGGAACCAGTCATCGCCCATCCAGCCGTCGATCATCGGGCTCTCCGGTGCCGCCACCTTCAGCGCCGGATGGGGTCCAAGCAGCGCCATTGTCACCGTCCACCCGTCATACGAGGAACCGATCATGCCTACTCGTCCGTTCGACTCGGGCACGTTCTTCACCAGCCAGTCGATCGTGTCGTAAGCGTCCGTCGTGTCGTCGGTCTTCGTCGGATTCAACGGCCCAATCGGCGGCCGCGTCATCACGTAATCTCCCTCCGAGCCGTATTTGCCGCGAATGTCCTGGTCCACGATGATGTAGCCGTCGTCCACCCACTCGCACTGCGCTGGCCACACCGCATCCCGCATGTGGGGCTTGTCGGAAGTGAAGCCGTTGGCGTTGTAGGGCGTACGCTCCAGCAGCATGGGCAATCCCTTGGCTCCCTTGGGCACCAGGATGACGGTATGCAGCTTCACTCCATCGCGCATGGGAATCATCGCCTCGCGCCTTTCGTAGTCGTAGCCCGGGTGCGGTTCTTCCCATTTGGCGGGGATGTCGCTGCCCGTCTGCACCATGTCGGAGGTTACCCGAGCCGATTGTGCAACGGAGGCGGCCACGGGCCCCCATACGGCGGAGGCAAGAATGAGGGAAGTGAACAAGAGGAATGTTTTTCGCATTGCTTCCATATTGTATCGACCCTCAGGTTGACCAAAGCGGCGGCCGCAGGCTTCGCCGGAGAGGCTCGGCTAGCCGGTGATACTCTCGGAATTCAAACTCTGGCAGCATCCTCAAGTGTCTTGCTTCAAAACGGGTGGTGGATGTCGATCGGCCGCCGCAGCCTCTTGTAGCGGCTAAAACCCTGCAATAGCTGCCATTTCCGTTCGCAAAGCCCTCGCAAACTGTGCCTTCTGTCTCACTGAAAACGAAAGGTGATTCTGGACGAAAAGAGCCGTTCCAAAACCCACAACCTAAGAGGCAGCCTCGCAACCAGAGTTCATTGGGTGATCGGTGCAGAATGTGAATGATAAGGTCATCTGCTGCATTAAACGATGGCAAGGGGCCGATTTGCACTAAGACTTACAGAAAGCGATCTTTCATTTCGATGTTAGACCTCGAAATTTCAATCGGCTAGATTGTCAGTTCAGCCGATTGCGACTACAGCGGAGTTGTTTCACTAGGAACCCCGGTTCGAGATCAAACTCCCCAGAGTCATGCAATCAGGTGAGAACACTGCTGTCCGGTATATCGAGCGGGCCGTTATGCTAAAGACAATCCGATCAACGTGATGGGGCGAATCGCGGGAAAAACGATTTGAATTGGAAACGGACGTAGTAGGCTGAAGCGCCTTCGTGCTGCCTGGGGCGGAACAATAGAGCATGAACGCAGGCCGGACCGTTTTTGCTCAGTCGATCGCCTATCTTTCTCACATCGAGTTTCAGAAGTGCGTGCCCGCTACAACGGCGACCGCTACCAGCGGCGATTGTCGTGTTGGGATCAGTATTGGCCATGGCTTTTGCGCAACTCACCTACCGCGAGAGCTTGCGCGACATCGAAGCATGTTCGCAGTCCATGGGCAGTAAACTCTACCACGCCGGATTTCGCAGCCGGATTGCGCGCTCGACGTTGGCCGATGCCAACGAAACTCACGACTGGCGCATCTTTGCCGACTTTGCCAAGGTGCTGATCGCCATTGCCCGGCCGCTTTATGCGGGCGATGCGATGGGCGTGGACCTTGACCAGAGCCTGTACGCCCTGGATTCGAGCACCATCGATTTGTGCCTGTCGTTGTTTCCCTGGGCCAGATTCCGCAAGCACAAAACCGCTATCAAAATGCACACGCTGCTCGATCTGCACGGCAACATCCCCACCTTCATCGGCATCACCGACGGCAAGGTGCACGACGTCAACTTCCTCGATGAGATCGTGCTCGAAGCCGGCGCCTTCTACGTGATGGATCGCGGCTACATCGATTTCCAACGTCTCTATCGCTTCATGTTGTCGTCGGCCTTCTTCGTGGTGCGCAGCAAAGGGAATGTGTTGTTGCAGCGCCGCTACTCACATCCGTTAGACAAAAGCACCGGTGTGCGCTCGGATCAAACCGTGATCCTGACCACCGTTGGGTCGGCTACTGCGTATCCGGATGCTCTTCGCCGCGTAAGTTATCTCGACGCTCTCACGGGAAAGCGCCTGAAGTTCCTGACCAACAACTTCACCTCGCCCGCTTTGACCATCGCGCAAATTTACAAGCAGCGATGGCAGGTGGAGCATTTCTTTCGTTGGGTCAAGCAGCACTTACGGATCAAGGCATTCTACGGTACCAGCGAGAACTCCGTGAAGACCCAGATTTGGATCGCCGTCTCGGTCTACGTGCTGGTGGCCATCGTGCGCAAGCGGCTAATACTGAACGTCAGCCTCTACCAACTTCTACAGATCTTGAGTGTCACCCTTTTCGAGAAAACCCCCATTTTACGGGCACTTCAGCCATCCGCTCCCCAAGATGACCTATGCACTCCCTGCAACCAGTTGATTCCGTTCAACATTTAGCCGGACAGCCGTGAGGTGAGAAGATTAATTCCCAGGGGATTTTGCGCAATTTGCTGTTGCCACTGGCAATCGGGGGGGAAACGATGAGCGAGCAGTTGCTGAAAGTTCCAATTACTCGTCTGTTACTGCACATTTTTGTGTTGGGCGGCGTCGTCGCCGCTGCGCAAACCGTTACTGTGGATGTGAATCCGGCGAAAGCAATCGCGTTCGACCCGGATAAAGCTTTGGGAACCTCGCTGGACATTCTGGAAACAAAGCAATTTGATGCAGTATTTTCTGCGCCGGTCATCAAAGCAAGTTTGTCGGCAGGCTGGGGACCGATAACCTATCGGCAGAACACAGAACTTACCTACGATGCCTGGCACTGGAATCCCGACGGGATGTGGAGCGACGAGTCGCAGAAGAGCGGATACTTCGTGGGAAGCGCGGAACCGAAAGAGTTTCTGCGCGAGTCTTTTGGCTATCGCCTACCGCACCGCGGAACCACGCGCACCGATCCTGGACAGAATGAGTATTCGCGAATGACGGATGGCGATCGCAACACGTATTGGAAGAGCAATCCTTATCTGACGCAAAAATATACAGGAGAGCCGGATTCAGAGCATCCGCAATGGGTGATTATCGAGTTCGGGCTGGCGCAGCAGATCGATGCAATTCAAATTAATTGGGGCAGCCCTTATGCGACCCGATATGTGGTCGAGTATTGGACGGGCAAAGAGAGCCCTCTGGATAAGCCGGTTGACGGAATCTGGACCCAATTCCCTTACGGCTCCGTTTCCGGTGGAACGGGCGACAACAAGGTGAAAAGGCTCGCGGATCGACCCATCGCGGCGAAATTTCTGCGCATCGTGATGACGGAGTCTTCAAACACCTGCGACAGCCATGGGAGTGCCGACGCTCGGAATTGCGTGGGCTATGCAATTCGCGAAATCGGCGCCGGGAATTTCAACTCGCTTGGCCAGTTTGTCGACTTGGTAGCGCACGCCCCTGACCAGACGCAAACCATTACGCAGGCTTCGTCTGTCGATCCCTGGCATACGTCGGACGGTATCGTAGCTTTTCGCATCCAGACCGGCTTTGACCTGTTCTTTAGCAGCGGCTACACGAATCACTTGCCCGCAATGATTCCCATCGCCATGATCTATACCACTCCCGAGGACAGCGCCGCGGAACTTTCATACATAGAGAAGCGGGGCTATGCAGTTTCGTATGTCGAGATGAGCGAGGAGCCGGACGGGGCCTTCATGACGCCCGAGGATTATGGCGCATTTTATGTGCAGTGGGCGAGGGCCTTGCATAAGGTTGACCCGATGCTCAAACTGGGCGGGCCGGTGTTTACCGGCGAGAATGACGACATCAAGACGTGGCCTGATGCCCAGGGTCGCACGTCGTGGATGGGAAGATTCATTGATTATCTGAAGGCGCATGGAGCCATCGAGGACCTGTCGTTTGTGTCGTTCGAGCACTACCCGCTCGATCCGTGCGTAGTGAATTGGTCCGATTTATTCCGCGAACCGCAATTTGAAAAGACGATTTTGAATGCATGGCGCGAGGAGGGAGTTCCTGCCGGAGTTCCTCTCATCAACTCAGAGAGCAACGTGTCATGGTCGTTGACCGATCCGATGCAGGGAATATTTTCGGGGCTGTGGCTGGCGGATAGCGTTGGCGCATTCCTGACTAACGCCGGACCTGGCGCGGCTTACTATCACTCACCCATTCAACCGGAACCATTGCAAGCGGGATGCCACGCGTGGAGTACGTATGGCAATTTTGTCGCGGGCCCAAATCTCGAAATCAAGCAATACACGGCGCAGTTCTTTGCGAGCCAGATATTGAACCTGGACTGGGTTAAGCATGGGGGCGGGATCGATGAGCTATACACCGCATCAGCGAATCTGCGCGACGAGACGGGTCAGGAGCTGATCACGGCATATCCGGTGAAGCGGCCTGATGGAGACTGGTCTTTGCTGATCATTAATAAAGATCCGAGCAACGCTCATGAGGTCAAGATCCGTTTCGAAAACGGCGGTGCCGACACAGGGGCGCAATTTGAGGGCACAGTGAAGTTTGTGACTTTCGGCGCGGCGGAGTACGCCTGGCATTCGTCGGAAGGCACGAGTCACGCGGACCCCGATGGGCCCCCGGCACGCGGAGAGGTGCAGTGGCAAGAGGGACGGAGCTTTCTGCTGCCTAAGGCGTCGTTGACGGTGCTGGTGGGTAAGGTTAGAGGGTTGTGATTCAGTGGATTTGTGCGGGACCCTTAGTGTCGTGGGCCAATTTTGGTTGAAAAACAAACGCAGGTTCTTCGACTGCGATTGGCGCAAAATACGCGCCAATCGCCGCACAGGATGACCACCTGATTTGAAGCGAGTTCCAGACTCCGGATGCTAGAGTTGCAATCGCACTCGCAAGCAGGTGAGAAGAGCGGCGACGACGAGGATGAACGCCGTAAACACGAAGCATCGCACCACTTCATGCCGGCCGTAGCTAAAGTGCGTGTCGAGATAGGTGAGGCCGTATTGGCGAATTGCTCAAAATATCGACTGACTTGGCGCACTGCGCTCAATAATCGAGCACGTTGAACCTTATTGGGGGTATATTGTCAGGTAACTTGTTTTCACCTGCTGCGAATTGAAGTCCGTTTTTGGATGAGAGAGATCGTGAGCAGAGTGCAATGGCATTCGATTAATTGGGAAATGGGCCGTGAATCAGAAGAGCTCAGCGAAAGGATTGCATTGGACTTTGGAGGGACCAAATGAAAAAGAGCTTCGTTCGAGAGCAACTTCGGAAGTGTGTGTTGCCAGCTTGTGGGATGCTGTTGCTCGCATTCCTGATGGCAACGCCGGCAGGGATCTTTGGCCAAGCCTATTTTGGAACCATAACCGGCGTGCTGAATGACCAGACCGGAGCCGTGATTCCGGGAGCCCAGGTGACCCTGACCGATCAGAACAGGGGATACCTGTTCCACGCCACGTCTGATGGCGAAGGCCGCTATCTCTATCGCTCTATCCCTCCAGGCGTCTATTCAGTAACCGCTGAGGCGCCGGGCTTTGAGAAGTCGATGCGCACGGGCATTCGGGTAGACGTGAATCAGAATGCGACGGCAAACTTTAGTCTCAAGGTGTCCAGTTCCACGCAAAGCATCGAGGTAAACGCGCAAACCCGCGTGCTCGACGACGAGGATGCAACCACCGGGCTGGTGGTCGACAGGAAATTCATCAACGATCTGCCACTGGTGGACCGTTATGTGATGGATCTGACATTTTTAACGCCGGGTGTGACCGAAACGGACGATCAGTGCGGGGTCAACTGCACCGGAACCAATTTCGTTTCCAACGGCAGCCGCAATTCCACCGCCGATGTGCTGATGGATGGCGCAACCATTACCAACTACGAGCCGAATGGCGGCATCACAAATGTCACCTATACTCCATCGGCGGAAGCCGTTGACGAGTTTCGCGTGGAGCAATCGAACTTTAGCGCCGAGTACGGATTTTCAGGCGCCTCTGTGGTCAACATGATCACGCGCTCCGGATCGAACACCTTTCATGGCGAGGGTTACGACTTCGTCCGCAACACCGTCACCGATGCCAACAACTGGTTCAACGACCAGAGCGGACTTCCGATTCCGCCGGTGCATCGCAACAACTTTGGCGGCACCTTCTCCGGTCCCATATTCAAAAAAAGGACCTTCTTCTTCTTCGACTACGACGCAACGCTGCAAACCTCAGCCGGCACATATCAGGCCGGCGTGCCTACCGATGCGGAGCGCAATAACGGCGACTTTGGCGCGGTTTGCACCGCCCAAGGTGGATCTTTCGATAACACCGGCTTATGCAGCGTAGCGTCAGGACAGATCTGGGATCCATACTCCGGCGTGTATGAGGCAGCGGCCCCCAACGGCTCTACCGCGGCGGGAGCCTACCGGAGCAAGTTCATTCCCTACAACAACATTGGCGCCTACGCCAGCCCTGGAAACCCCAATCTGGCCGGCACGCCCTACCAGTTGTCGGGAGGACCGGGCGACCTGATCGACCCCGTAGCCCAGGCGATGATGAAGATGTTCCCCGAGCCGTCGGCAAACATGGCCAATCCAACCATCTACGACAACTGGATCGGCTCCGGCGCGAGCAGCTATCCCAATAACCAGTTCGACATCAAGATTGACAATCGATTCAGCGAAAAGAACCTGATGAGCGCAAGGTACTCGCAACAGTGGGCCAGCGCGGCCCCCTATAACTGCTTTGGCAACTTTGCCGACCCCTGCGCCGGTGGCCCCAACAAGACAACGGCTCACCTGTTTACCCTCAACGATGAGCATACTTTTACCAAAACACTGTTGCTGACCGCGACTCTGGGCTTTACGCGGGGCGCGGAAGAAATCCTGGCTTATAACGGGGATGGCGGAGTTACTAATCCGGTCAGTAAGCTTGGATTCCCGGCTTATCTCAACTCCAACGGATTCCAGGGTGTCCCCTCGATGTTTATCGATCAGGGCACATACTATTCCGCTGGTTACACCAGCATTGGCGGCGACCCCTATGGAAATTACCGGCAGGGCCAGGATACGGGTCAGCTTACCATCGCCCTGGACAAAGTGATGGGGCCGCATGACATGAAATTCGGGTTTGAGGGCCGCCAGCACCAGATGAATTACATCCAGACCAACGCTCCCAACGGCATTTTCAACTTCGATCACTTTGGAACGTCGCAATGCCCTAACGATTTTGCGACTTGCGGCGGAGACGGCATGGCGGCCTTCATGATGGGCAATCCCGATGGAGGCGCGTACTACGAAATCCAGGACCGCCCTGCCACCGAGGACCATCAGTTTGCGTGGTATGTTCAGGAGAACTGGAAGGTAACTCACACGCTGACTGTGAATATCGGCCTGCGTTATGACGTATCCATGCCCCGCACCGATCGCTTCAATCGCCAGAACTGGCTCGACCTGAATGCGCCATTTCCGGTCTCCGTTCCAGGACTGACATTGAGGGGAGGCGAAGTCTTCGCCAGTTCAAAACAACGCACAATTGTGAACGACGACTGGAATGACATACAGCCACGCGTGGGCTTTGCCTGGCAGTTCGTTCCCATGATCGTACTGCGCGCTGGATATGGCATCTACTACTCTCAGCCGCGGTCAGGCGCTACGGGAGTGGCGCCCTATGGCTCGCAGGGATACAACCAGTACACAAATGCGATCACGACCTATAACAACGACGGCGCGACGCCTTACCTGCGCCTGAACAATCCCTTCCCGAATGGATTGATCCAGCCGCCGGGAAGCTCGCTTGGTTTGTTGAACGACTATGGCTACGGCGCGAATGGGCCGCTGCGCAACGTGACCAGCACGCCCTATGAGCAGAGTTGGAGCTTCGGGCTCGAGATGCAGCTCCCGTACAAGATTATAACCAACATGATGTACGTGGGGAAGAAGGGCACCCATCTCTATTATTCGGGCGATAACTACATCAACCATCTTGGACCGGATGTGGAGAGTTATAACGCCAACCAGATTAATAACCTCACAACCAATGTGGCCAACCCGTTCTACGGAATCAATACTGACCCCAATAGCATCCTTTCAGCTCCAACGATACCTGAGTACATGTTGCAGGTTCCGTGGCCTCAGTTCCCCGGCGGCGTCACCATTGAGCCGCCGCCGATTGCGACATCGGAATACAACGCAATGCAGCTGACCGCGGAGAAGCGTTACTCCAACGGCTTGCAATTCCTGGCCAGCTTTGTGTGGTCGAAGTCGATGGACGATGCCTCGGCTCCTGACGATAACACTACGTGGCTGGGCAGCTTCTCGAGCCTCGTGGACCCCAACAAGCCGTGGCTCGAACGGAGTCTCTCCACGTTCGATATACCCTACGTTTATCAATTCACTTACACCTACGATTTGCCGGTGGGACGTGGCAAGGCGCTGCTGGGAAACATGCCGGCGGTGCTGGATGCAATCATCGGCGGGTGGAAGACTAACGGCGTCTGGCGGATTTCGTATGGAAGGCCGCTTTGCTTTTTCACTTATGATGGCACCTCGCTTCCGACCTATGGCGGACAACGACCCAATATTGAGGGCAGGCCAAGACGCAGCGGAGGGAAAGACTCCTATTGGATCAACAACTATTTCTCCAATCCTGGAGTGTTCCAATTACCGCCGATCTACACATTTGGCAACGCCCCCCGTGCTACTGGAGCCATCCGGTCGCCTGTAGCCTTCAACACCAACCTGTCTGTGGAGAAGGATTTTTCACTGGCGAAGCTCCGCGAAGGGATGATATTCGAGCTTCGGCTCGAAGCTGAGAATGCGATGAATCATCCTGTATTCGGCACGCCCGACACCTCAGTTGACGACCCTAATTTCGGAGTAATCAGTTACACATCGAACAGCCCCCGTCAGGTGCAACTCGGAGGAAAGGTGACCTTCTAGAGCGTGTCTCAATCTGATTACTGGCCTGCCCGGTAATTTGTGGCAGCGTGACTGTTGGTGTAGCGCCACGTCGTATCCGAGGGAGTTCGGCGTCCATGACGCCTTTCAGCACCTGGTTCTCAATGATGCGCTGGATACCATAGGTGTGCATGCGCTCTGCTGTGCCATTCGCGGCCAACTCTTCCACCAGCTGAGCTTGGTTGGCATAACGATTGGCCGTTCCAGAGATCTTGGTTGGTCGAGTCGCGATCTCCGCTACAGGAGTGGCTTTGTCGCCCTGCCCGGCTTCGGGAGGTCCTCCGCACTTTTCAAATGAATTCCAGTCTGCCGCCGCTCCTGGCGAGCCCGTCATCGCGGGCTGGGCTGACCTCGCCAAACAGGAAGAAACCCAGCTGAAAAATAGTAGAAAACCTCTGAACCCCGCGCCAGATCAGCGTCCCAGCTGACCAGCGAGTTTCGCAACGTTGGCCAGCTGTTTCCGCAAATGCACTTACTTGCGACAGCGCTTGAGCCACGTGGCCGAATAGTCGGCTTTCCGGAAAGGTGAACGGCGGTATCGGTGCCATCTCTGAGTTCTAATCTCCGATAGGTCCTGAAATGTCGCCCAACGTTCGGGAATCCGACATCCACCGCCCGCGCATGAATTCCGGCCGGATAGGCGTTTTCGAGGACTGACCCTCCAAACGTCGCCTCGTTCAGGGTCAATGCGTGCATTGCCCCGCATTCGTCACCAGACCGTCCATTTCGTCTCAGTGACTCAAGCTCAGCAATCAGGGAACCTACTCGCATCGCAGCGCGTCTACGGGATTGACTGCGGCGGCACGCCGTGCCGGCAGGTAAGCTGCGCAGAGTGTCATTGCACAGGCGACTGCCACCGCCACGGCAAAGGCGAACGGGTCAAGGGCGGTAACTTGAAAGAGCAACGCCTTCAAAAACTGCGAGAGGCTGCGGGCGGCAATAAGCGCAATGGGGAGCCCAACCACCAACCCAGCCGCCAGCAGCACAAGAGATTCACGCACTACGAGCCAGACGAGCGCCCATGCAGGCGCACCGAGAGCCACTCGAATCCCGATCTCACTCGTGCGCCGAGCGACGGAGTACGAGATCAGTCCGTAGATGCCGATGGCCACAAGAAAGACCGCCAGCGCGGCGAAGAAGGCCGAGAGCAATCCAATCAGCCGCTGCGTCTGGATCGAGTCTTCCACCAGCTCAGTGAGCGGCAGCGCTGAGGAGACGATAATCTGCGGATCTACCCTTGAGATCGCGCTCCGCACAGCGGGCACAAGCACAGCCAGCGGCTCATTGGAGCGGATCACAAAGTTGGAAAAATACTGCACGCGCTGCGCATAGGGGAAATAGGCAGCCATGTGCTGCCGTTCGCCGACTGCTTCATAGTGCGCATCTCGGACAACGCCCACAATCTCGATGTCGAATGGCCCTATCCGCGGATGGGCCGCGCTCCCGTCGCACAGGCAGAAGTGGTGGCCGATGGGAGAACCTCTGGGAAAGAACGTTCGCGCCAATGTTTCGTTGACCAGCGCGACCTGGGGGCTTTTCGCGCCGTCCTGATTGTTGAAGGTGCGTCCGGCGACGAGCGGAATGCCGAAGGTCTTGAGATACTGCGTGCCCACCACATTGTAGAGCACATCCGAGTCATTTTGTGCTGTGCGCGGCACGCCTTCCATCATCAGGGAATCGGACCACTCGCCCTGATTGAAGGCGAACATGGAGAAGCTGGCAGCTTCAACGCCTGGCACTGCCTGAACATCCTGCTCGATCTGCTGTTGCAAGCGGGTGAGGCGCGAATCGAGGGGAAGGTTGGCCGAATACTCATCCAGCTGAAATACCGTGGCGTGCCTGGGTTCGAAGCCGAGGTCTACGCGGCTGAGATTGACCAGGCCGCGCAGGAACAAGCCGGCTGCCACGAGCAGCAAAACCGAGATGGCAATCTGGGCGACGATCAGCCCTCGGGAAAGGGCTCCACGCGCATTGGCCTGCGAGCCTCCGCGGCCCTCTTTCAATGCCGGCGTCAACTCCAGCCGCGCGGCTCTAACAGCGGGGAGCATGCCAAACAACAATGCCGTAAATCCGGTGATTGCAAGAGTAAAGAGCAGCACGCGCGCATCCGGCGCGAGATACTCCGGAACCCGGGCACTGACTCCGTGCGAGAGATAAACAGAGAGCAGCCGTCCGCTACCCCACCCTACTAGAACACCAAATGCCGCGCCGCCCAATGCGAGAAGGATGCTTTCCGTGAGCAGTTGCGCCACGATACGCGCGCGAGTGGCGCCCAGAGCCTGGCGTACGGCAATCTCGCGGCTGCGTGCGACGCCGCGCGCAAG
Source organism: uncultured Acidobacteriota bacterium (assembly GCA_963766785.1). GTDB lineage: Bacteria > Acidobacteriota > Terriglobia > Terriglobales > Acidobacteriaceae > Telmatobacter. Next base: position 1,930,407 of record CAVYBV010000025.1, on the reverse strand, counting down.
CAGCATATTGGCAATGTTCACGCAGGCAATCAGCAGCACCAGCCCCACAATTCCCATCAGGATTGTGAGCGGCGTGGATAGCTTGAGCCTGAGGCCGGGCAACCCTCCCGCCGCGGAAGTCAGCTCGATATTGGCCTTTTGCAATTGCGCCAAGTCGTGTTCTGAAGAATGGCCGCTGAGGTACTCGCCGCGAATGATCTGCCGGAAGAGCAAATTGGTTGAAGCGGCAGCTCGCTTGATTGTGACGCCCGGTTTCAAACGGCCAATCATGTAGAGAGATTGAAAATCCTTGTCGCCAAGTCCGTTCCAGCCTGGGGAATTCTCTTTCTCCATGGAGAGCGGAATCCATAAATCTGCTGGTGACGCAGGCGCAAGGCCCGTGAATCCCGGCTGGGCAACGCCGACGATGGTGTAATCGCGGCTCTGGATGCGAAGGGTTGTTCCCAGTGCGGCGGGATTGCCTGCGAAGTGCCGCTGGAACCATCCGTAACTGGCCACGGCTCCCGCGCCCGCCGTGCGATCGTCCGCATCATCAATAGTTCTGCCCAGCGCGGGAGGCACGCCCAGCACGCTGAAGTAGCTCCCCGAGACGAGGTCGATCTGCACGGGTTCCCCTTTCGCCTCCCTGCCGATTCACCGTGGGAAGAATATGGGAATACCGCAATGGAGAGGACGGCAAGAGGTCCACGACTGGCGACGCGGCGGCAATCTTCCGATGGATTGCGCCCCCGGACATTACCCAAGATGCTCGAAGAACGAAGTGGCCAATGAGTTCATGACCCTAGGCTCTTCAAGGTACCGAAGAAGGGGCCCGTGGGCGACGCCAGAGGTCCTCTTGGCACGTGGTTCGCGATTTCGGAACTATGCCTCGACCGAAAACACGGACATTTCACGGACATTCAGCACGAAATAGAAAAGGCCGCTCATGGGCGGCCTTTTCTAAGTTCCTCATAATCAGAGGTTTGATTGGTTGCGGGGGCTGGATTTGAACCAGCGACCTTTGGGTTATGAGCCCAACGAGCTACCGGGCTGCTCCACCCCGCACCTTTAGTCTACCAAGCTCGCATAGGTGGGTCAACCCGCTCCGCGGTATTTCAAGCCCTGCGTTTCCGGTCTCAGAACGCCTTAATTCGCTTGCCTTTTCCGCTCGCCGGCCTTTTCTCGCTCCAGGGCAGCCTCCTGCGCGCGCCTGCGCGCGCACGCCGCATCGCGATCCGTCACGTTTTCTTAGGCGCCCTCCGCGCCCGCCGGCCGCGCCCAATGACCCGCCGGCCAACCCGCATTCGTCAACAGAAGCAAAACCAAGAGAAGGGAAAAGCGATTCGCCTGAAACACTCCACCTGCATGCGCGCAATCTTGGAACCAGCGCCCACTCCCCCAATCGGCCTACAATATTTCCGGCAGGAGTCTGGTTCTCGCCACCCGTTGCTCCCAGGTTCGGTTGGAGCCGCCTTCAGCCAGCCCCATTCGGCGAAGAAAGGAGGCATCCATGCTCGATCTAGCCAAAGCCGCATCTTTCTTCTTCTGCATCCTTGTCATCTACCGCGCCGCCATCCACGCCTTCTTTGACCCCGGTGTCCCTCTCCATGACCGCATGCTTCTAGCCCTGGCTTATCTCTTCTTTGCCGCCTGTGTCAGCGTCTTCTCCGGCTTCATCTTCACCTGGCCCGTCCGCTCCAACCCCGAGTACGGACAGCGCCTCATCTCCACCCTCCCCGTCCGCGTCTTCCTCTGGGCGTCGGCCGCCATGGTCGCCCTCTTCCTCTCCTCCTGGTACCTCGGCGACCTCGCCCAGCAGTCCGCCCCATTCATCTTCAATCGCACCCTCCCGCGCTGACCGGTTCACCACCAACATCCACGCCGCCCGCACCGGCGCAACCCTCGGCGGCAAACCCGTCACCCCGCTCTGGCTCCGCGTCCCCATGCAACTGCTCTTCATCGCCCTCCTGTTCTGGTCCGCCCACAAGTAGATTTCTCTGTTTCCTACTCCCTACTCCCTACTCCCTACTCCCTGTTCCCTACTCCCTGTTCCCTACTCCCTGTTCCCTACTCCCTGTTCCCCGGAACTCCCCACAATCCCGCAACGTAATCCCTCTCAGCCATGGACTCCGTCCTCACTGACCGCTGGCTGGAAGCGCAGGTTCACCAGGCCGCCGCACTCTGGCACGCCTCCGCCGGTCCGTGGATCCATCCCTCCCCCAGCTTCACCCTCCGCGAACAACGCGCCCGCGAGCGCGCCTACGACGGCGCCCTCGGCGATGTCCAGCGCCTCACCCGCGCCTCCGCCCGCACCGCTGCCGCTGAAACCGAGCACCGCCTCATCGCCGCCTTCGCCGGCTTTGCCGCCCACGCCCTTTCGCTCGGCCCCGACACCATCGATCTGCTCACTCACAGCTTCCTTCCCGTCGGCGCCGAGCTCGCCCGCTGGGCCCATCGCTTCGATCCCGCCCTCCCCAACGCCGGTATCGTCCAGGCCTGCCGCAACGCCTGGACCGCCTGCGGACTCCAGCCGCTGCTCGGCGCGCCCATGGCCCTCACCCCCGCCATCCTTGCCTACAGCCTGCTCTATCCCTACACCGACAACTACCTCGACCAGCGCTCCATCGCGCAAGACGACAAGCTCCGCTTCAATCACCGCTTCCGCCTGCGCCTCCAGGGCAACTCGCTCGCACCCGCCGGCCATCACGAGTCCTGCGCCTGGCACATGGTCGCCCTTATTGAGCAGCAGTTTCCCCTCCCGCATCATCCCGACGTGTACGCGTCGCTTCTGGCCATCCACGCCGCACAGGAGCAGAGCGTCCTCCAGCTCGGCCAAAGCCGGTCGCTCCATGAATCCACGCTGCTCCGCATCACCTGCGCCAAGGGCGGCACATCCGTCCTCGCTGACGCCGCCCTGGTCCACGGCATCCTGGCGCTTGGCGAAGCCCAATTCAGCTTTCTCTGGGGCGCACTGCTCCAGCTTGGCGACGACCTCCAGGACATCCACGAGGACCTCGCCCGCGGCTCCGAAACGCTCTTTACTCGCGCCCTCCGCGCCGGTCATCCGCTCGACGCGCTCGTCTCCCAGCTCCTCAACCTCAGCGACCTGACCGCCGCGCGCATGGACGAACTCCCTTGCGGCACTCCAACGCACAAGGCTCTCCTACGCATGAGCTGGCGCTCACTCATCCAAATGGCCGTCGCCCAGGCGGACGAGTTCTTCACCACCCCGTTCCTCGCCGAGCTCGAATCCCGCTCGCCCTTCCGCTTCGCCTTCCTCCGCTCCCGCCGCAAAAAGCTCGACGGCAACTCCGGCCTCTTTGAGCGCCTCTTCGAAATCCTCCTCGATGGCGAAACCGAATCGCCGAGGGTGCCCCAGGTCCGGGGTCCCCAGCGACAGGTCCTCGTCGCTGGGGTGGAGGCCCCCGGTTTTCGGACCTGGGAACCAGGAACGCTCGCTCCTCCACAAACTCAGGGTGCCCCATCCTAAACGCGCTCTTTGCGTTTAGGGTGGGAAGTGAGCTGAAAGCTGACGGCTGATGGCTCGTTCCTTCACAATAATCTCGATGTCGTCGACCGTCCTTCACTTCGCTCTCGACCATCTCCCCACCCCCATCGGCGACTTCTACTTAGTCGCCGACGACCAAGGCAACCTCCGCGCCACCTTCTGGACCGAGCAGGAATCCGAACAACGCCGCTTCCTCGCCCGTCACTACGCCCCAGCCCGCATCGAGCTAACTCCCGCAAGAAATCCCCACGGCCTCACCGATCGCCTCGCCGCCTACTTCGCCGGCAACCTCCACTCCATCAACGCAATCCCCGTCCGCACCGCCGGCACCCAATTCCAGCAAACCGTCTGGCGCGCCCTACGTGACATTCCCTGCGGCACAACCACTTCTTACGGCGAGCTCGCCCGCCGCCTCGGCCAACCCGCCGCCGTCCGCGCCGTAGGAACTGCCAACGGCGCCAATCCCATCGGTGTCGTGGTGCCCTGCCATCGCGTCATCGGCGCCAACGGCTCCCTCACCGGATACGGCGGCGGCATCGAACGAAAACGCTGGCTCCTCGAACATGAAGGCGTCCACCCGCGCGACGCGCGTCTCTTCTGACGACGGCCGGGTGCCCCAGGTCCCTTGCATTTGGGGACCTGGGAAACGTGAAAGCTCGCTCCACTACAAACCGCGGGCGACTCGCCGACTCGCTGACTTGCTGACCCGCTGACCCGCTTTAGTAACCTCGCCCGCCTCCTTCGCGATTGATCCGCCTCCCGCCTGGCTGTACTCTGCTCTCGTAGACCATGAAGCCCCGCTCAATCCTCCCCACCGCCCTTGCGGTCGCCGCGCTCGCGGGTTTTTCTTTCCCCGCGCCGGCCCAGAATCCGCCCGCCACGGATACCCAGATTCTCATCGACCAGTGCCGGAGCCAAGGCCAGCTCAACGCCGCGGACTGCGCCCGCTGGGCCGAGAGAAAGCAGGCGATCTCCCAGTCAGACTGCCCCGACAAGCACGCCGCCACCGCTTGCCGCTCCTTTCAGGAGCTCCTCGGCGACAACGATGCCGCCTTGATGAGCGATTTCGCCCATCAGGATCACGTTTACGTCTGCTTTCTTCCCCTCGATGTTTCTCATGGCATCAAGGACGAGTTCTTCAAAGTCACTTACTCCGACCCTTCCCCGTCCGCGTTTGCCGCGCCCCTGCCGGCGCAGCTCAAGGCCGGCGTCCCCGCTAACGCGCTGGCAGCCCCGGGTGAGTCTGACTTTGCCTACTTCCGCAGCGGGGTCAGAGACTCCGACTCGAGCTTTCACAATCTCGGAAACTGGATCTACTCGCCCGCGATCCAGGCCGACCTGGCCACCATGCGCCGGAACGCCAACTTCCGCCTGGCCCGCTTCGTTGGACAAAACATCCAGATCGCCAATGACGAATGGAAACTCACTGAGACCTACCGCAACGACGCCGATACCATGACCCGGCACACGGTCAGCGTCCAGCTTGCCACCGGCCGCTTCCTTCAGGTGTATGCCCTGGCCGACTCCGGCAAAGTTCAGACCCAGACCGACGGCCGTTGCCTCATCGCGCCTTCCGCCTATTAATCCGGTTGCGCGCGCAAACGCCTTCAATAGATGCCCGGAATCAGCCGCTTGGTGCTGCGGCGATACTCCTTGTAATCGGCTCCAAAAGCCAGGTGAAGCGCTCTTTCTTCCACTTGAATGCGATACAACACAGCCAAAGTCGGTGGAACCAGCACCACGGCAAAACAGGCCCATGTGCGCGTGTGAAGAGCAAAGGCCAGGAGAATCAGTTCCAGGCCGAGATACGATGGATGACGGACCAGCGCGTAGAGTCCGCTCCGCTCCAGTCCCTGCCCGGCGCGCATCGCTACGTTGGTGCTGAAAGATCTGCCCAGCGTAACAATGGCGACAGTACGAACCGCCAGGCCGAGAATCAGAATCCCCACGGCCGCCGGCCGCAGCCAGCTATGACTTCCCGGCATGTTGATTGGGAAAAAGCGGTGCAGCCACCCATCGGAGTTGAGCGATATGATAATCACCCCCCAGAGAATGATCTGCGTTCCGCGATCCTGTACCTTGCCCTGGCCCCGGCGCGTTTGGGTCAGCACGATGAGGAGGATTTCTCCCAGCGCCCATAAAGCGGTCAGCGCATTATAAAAAGATTCAAGATTCATCGCCGCTCTGCCTGCCTCCTGATTCCACGTGGAAGAACTGTCGGAATTATTCCCTACTCCCTATTCCCTAATCCCTACTCCCTGCCTTTACCACCCCATCTGCCGCATCCGCTCCAGGATGATCGCACTGTAGCCGTCCATGCGCTCCGGCCGCCGCTTCAGCGGGGCCGGCAAAATCGCCGCCAGCCGCGCCGCGTCTTCCGCGCCTACGCCCCGCGCCGGCTTCCGGTAGTAATACTCGGCCGCCGCCTCCGCGCCGTAAATCCCCGGCCCCCATTCCACCTCGTTCAGGTAGAGCTCCAGAATCCGCTGCTTGCCCAGCACCAGCTCCGCCACCGGCACCAACGTGAACTCCGCCCCCTTGCGCACCAGCGACCGCTCGGTCCCGAAGAACAGGTTCTTCACCAGTTGCTGCGTAATCGTCGACCCGCCCCGCAGCCGCCGCCCGCCGTCCACGTCGTTCTCCGCGGCCAGCTCCATCGCCTGCCAGTCGAACCCGTGATGCTGATAAAACCGCGCGTCCTCAGCCGCAATCACGGCGTGCTGCAACTCCGGCGAAATCTGTTTCAGCGGAACAAACTCGTATCGCTCGCGGTACGGCTTGCCGTGCAGCCACGCCTGCGCCCGCCGCTCCATGTGCACCGCTGTCGTGGGCGGATCAATCCACCGCGCCGCCACCAGCAGCAGCGCCGCCAGCACCCACAGCGACACCACCCCGATGCCAAGCCACACAACAGCAGCTCGCCAATGCCGTTTCCGCGCGCCGAGCTTCGGCTCCGCGTGTGCAGCCGGATTCGCGGCCGAATCCGCAACCGGATTCATCTCAGGATTTGCGGTTGGATTCACCCTTCAGAATAATGCTGCCCCCGCCGTACCGCCGGTCTCCAGACCGGCTGTAGTGCGGGCGTCCACGCCCGCACACTTTCTCCACCATCTTCATGGTCTTCCCGCAACCTCATTCCGCCCGCAGCGCTTTCATCGGCTCAATCGCCGCGGCCCGCCGCGCCGGCAGCAGCGCCGCGATCGCGGCGATCGCGTAGAGGAACAGCGCCGCCGCCATGTACACCAGCGGATCGGTGGAGCTATCGCCCATCAAGCTGGCGCTCGAGCCCATTGCTGAGTTTGTGAACGACATGCTGGCCACGCTGCGCGCCAGCACAAAAGCGAGCGCGAGCCCGGCGGCGAGGCCGAGGCTGGTCATCGCCAGTCCCTGGCGCACCACCATGCGCATCACGTGGCCGGGCGCTGCGCCCAAGGCCATGCGCACGCCGATCTCCTGGGTGCGCTGGGCCACGGAGTAGGCCATCACGCTGTATAACCCCACAGCAGCCAGCAGCAGTGCCAGCGTGCTGAGCACGCTCATCAGGCTGGCAAGGACTTTCTGCGGATAGAGCGACGCGCCGATGAATTCTTTCAGCGGCGCGGCGTCAAAGACGGTCACGTTGGGGTCGATTGCGCGCGTCTGCGCACGAAGGATGGAGAGCACGCTCTCCGCATTGCCCTGGGTGCGCACGTAGAAGGCGAGGTTCATGTCTTCGCGATAGACCTGGCGGAAGGGCACGTAGAAGTAGGGCGTCTCGGGCTCGCCCAGGTAGTGGTATTTGCTGTCGGCGGCCACGCCGACGATGCGGAACCACTCGCCCCAGCCGTGCACCTTCTTGCCGATGGGATTGCTCTTAGGGAAGTAGCGGCGCACAAAGGCCTGGTTCACGATCATGGAGAACTGCTGCGCGTTTTCGTTGTCCTGATCGGTAAAGTTGCGGCCCTCCACAATGGGAATGTGCATCAGCGGCAGGTAGCCGGGCGAAATCACGTTGCGGAAGACGTTCATGTTCTCGTTGGCGTGGCGCGCGTAGCCTTCGATTTCGAGCTCTTCCCACCAGCTCGGCTCAAAGCCGAGGGGGATGCCGTCGGAGTAGGCCACATCGGTCACGCTGGGCGCGCTCAACATGCGCTCGCCCAGCCGGCGGCAGAACTCCCGGCGCTGCGCAAGGCTGTAGCCGTTTGTCGAGAGATAGAACTGGTTCAGCAAAACGTGATCGGGATCGAAGCCGGGGTTGATGTGGAGAGTCTCGCGGAATCCGCGCAGGAACAGGCCCGCGCCCACCAGCGTGACCAGAGCCAGCGCCACTTCGCAGGCGACGAATGCGGAGCCGATGCGGCTGCGGCCTGCCTGCCCGCTGCGGCCGCCGGCAGTGAGGCGGGAAGTGAGATTGAGGCGGCCCACGCGTAGCGCGGGAATCAGGCCGGCGGCGAGGGCGGCGACCATGGCAGCGCCCGCGGTAAAGGCCAGCACAGCCAGGTTGGGGCGCGTGTCCATGGAGACCATTTGCCGGACGTTGCCCTGCGGCAGGAGAAGGTAGAGCGCATGGGTGAGCCATGGCGTTGCTGCCAGGCCCAGGCCTGCGCCGGCCAGCGTGAGCAGGAGCGTTTCCGTAAGCACCTGGCGCGCAAGGCGGAGGCGAGTGGCGCCCAGAGCCAGGCGCGCGGCGAATTCGGGCTCGCGCATGGTGGCGCGGGCCAGCAGCAGGTTGGCCACGTTAGCGCAGACAATCAGCAGCAATAACACGCAGACGCCCATGAGAATGCGCAGCGGGCCCACAAGCAGGCCCTGCGGACCGTGCGGCGACTTCCACAATGGCAACAAAGTGGCGCTCATGCCTTCGCTCACGTCGGCATTCGCTACGGCCATGCGCTCGGCCAGGGCTTTCACTTCCTGCCGGGCCTGCTCAAAGGTGACGCCGGGCTTGAGGCGCGCGATGCCGAGCATGTTGCGGTCGTGCCGGTCGCGGAGCATCCAGAGGGGCACGCCGTTGAGCGCGGACTGCTCCATGTAGGGAACCCAGATATCGAAGGCCATGGCCGGGATGGAGCCGCGGAAGTCCGGGCTGGCAACGCCGACGACGGTCAGCTCATGCTGGTTCACGCGGATGGTCTTGCCCACAATCGCGGGATCGGCGCCCAAGTGCGAGCGCCAGTAACGGTCGCTGAGCACGGCGACCGGTGATTTGCCGGGCGCGTCGGGGACTTCGGCGGACTGAAACAAGCGCCCGGCTTCAGGGCGGACGCCGAGCACGGCAAAGTAGTTGCCGCTCACCATCTCGCCCCAGATGCGCTCGCCGTGGCCTTCGGGGCCAACGCTGAAGGCATTGGGACGGAAGACGGCGACGTCCACGGTGCGGAGATGGTCGCGGAAATCGCGGAAATCGGGATAAGAGTTGGGGATCATGGCGCCGTTAGGCGTGAGGGACTCAAGCGTCACCAGGCGCATGGGGTCCGCAACCCCGCTCAACGGCTGCAGCAGGATGCCGTCGATCCAGGTGAAGGCCGTGGCGCAGGCGCCGATGCCAATGGCAAGGGTGAGGACCGCGACCGTGCTGATCGCCGGATCGCGCAGCATCATGCGAATACCGAACTGGAGGTCGCGCAGCAGGTTGTCGATCCAGGCCACGTGGCCGCGAAGGTTAAAGCGCTCCCGGGCCACGGCCACGCTGCCGAAGGATGCTCGCGCACGGCGCTGGGCTACGTCTTTGGGCAGCCCGGTGGCTTGGAGCTCGTCGGCTTCCAGAGCCAGGTGGGCCTGGATCTCCTCGGCAAAATCGCTGGCGGAACGCTTGCGGCGGATCATTTACGCCTCCTCGGCATTTGCGGTGAGCACCAGCGCCATCGCCCGCGCCAGCCGGTTCCACTGGCTTGTCTTGGCCGTAAGCTGCTCGCGGCCATTCGTTGTGAGCGTGTAAAACCGCGCCTTGCGGTTGTTCTCTGAGATGCCCCACTCGGCGCCGATCAGTCCGCTGTCCTCCAGGCGCTGCAAGGCCAGGTAAAGCGAGCCATGGTCCACGAAGAACGTCTCTTCGGACTGGCGCAGAATGGCGCGGGCGATGCCCTGGCCATGCACAGGGCCAAGCTGAAGCACTTTCAGGATTAGCAGGTCAAGCGTGCCCTGGAGCAGCGCGATACGTTCGGATTCTTCCTTTTGGGTCGGCATACGACAGGAGTATGCACCCCTTCGGGTCGGATGTCAACAGGAAGCTCTCTGAGCAAAACGCGTCAGGACACGGCTTCACAGCTCGGTGAAAAGCCGTCTCGTAAGAGGCCTTGTAATAAGGGCACGGCTTCAGCGGGGCCGCAAGCAATTGAAAAAGAAGGCCAGGGCGTTAGCGTCTGCGTGAGAACCGAACACCTTCGCCAACTTGCCAGCTTGCCACGTCGCGCAGCGACGCTATCCGTCGTCCCTACTCCCTACTCCCTGTTCCCTCGCTCCCTGGGTCCCTTGTCCCCTGTCTTTCACCTCTTGTATCCCGCCAGCTTCTCCATCAGCAAATCAAAATCTTCCAGCTTCGAGTACTCGATAACCACCTTTCCGTGCCCGTACTTGTCCTTGATCGTCACCTTCAGCCCTAGCGCCCGCTGCAGCGCCTCTTTCACCTCGCGCACATTCGGGTCCAGGTGTTCTTCCTCCGGCTCCTTCCTCACCAGCGGCTCGGGGTTCAGGATGTTGTTCACCATCCCTTCCGTCTGGCGAACAGAAAGCGAAAGATGCGTCACCTTCGACGCCATCTGTTGCAGGTCACCACGTCCAGCCAAACCAAGCAATGCCCGCGCGTGCCCAAATGTGAGCGCTCCACTCTCCACTAGATACTGCACGCCTGGAGGTAACTTCAACAAACGCAAGAAGTTAGTAACAGTCGCGCGATCCTTCCCCGTCCGTATCGCGATCTGCTCCTGCGTCATCCCAAAATCGTGGCTCAACCGCTCGAACGCCCGCGCCTGCTCCATCGGGTTCAGGTCCTCGCGCTGCAGGTTCTCAACAATCGTGATCTCCATCGCCTGCTCGTTTGAGACCTGCCGCAAGAGCGCCGGAACCGTCTTTTTGCCAGCCTTGATGGAGGCGCGCCAGCGCCGCTCGCCCACAATGATCTGAAAGCGCCCGTTGGCCTGCGGCCGCACCAGGATGGGCTGAACCACCCCATTGGCGCTGATCGATGCCGCCAGCTCTCCAAGTTGCTCCTCCGCGATTGCCCTCCGCGTCTGGAAAGGATTTGGATCGATCAGGTCAACGGAGATCTCGCGCGGCTTGCCTCCCTCCGCTTCCGCAGCTGGCGCCTGAGCGGCGGCGGCTTGAACGCGAGGTATGAGGCTGTCGAGGCCCTTGCCCAGGGCGCGGCGCTTGCTGTCGGCTATTGCAGTGCTCATCGCAATTCAGTCCTCGTTCTTGGTTCGTGGTCCGTGGTTCGTGTTTCCAAGGCTTCGAAACGTCCGCTTGGCACGCAGTTCCGCTATGAATAAGGCCAGAAGCGCACCGCGGCCGCTGCAACCGAAGGATTCGGGCTGGCGTTGCGCGAGACGCCGGGCGGCCTCTCAAAGTGGTTGCGGGCCATGAACTCGCCTGCAAGCTCAAAATAGGCCTCGGTGCCGCGTGAGCGCGGATCGTAAAGAGCTACCGGCTTGCCGTGGCTCGGTGCCTCCGCCAGCCGGACATTGCGCGGAATTACCGTCTGGTAAAGCCGATCCTTGAAGTACTCGCGCAGGGTGTGGGTGACCTGCTGCGCCAGGTTGGTGCGGTCGTCGTACATGGTCAAAAGCACTCCCTCGATGGTCACGTCGGGATTGAATGCCGCGCGCACTCGCTCCAGCGTGGAAATCAGCTCGCTGATCCCTTCCAGGGCGAAGTACTCGGCCTGCATGGTCACGATCAGGATTTCGGCCGCCGCGAGAACGTTCAGGGTGAGCAGGTCGAGTGCCGGCGGACAATCCAGCACGATCAGGTCGTAGCGGTCGCGCAGGGGTTCGAGCGCGTGGCGGAGCCGAAGCGCGCGATCGTCGGCCTGCGCCAGCTCGATGTTGGCGCCAGTCAGATTCTTTGAACCGGGCAGGATCGATAGGTTCTCAACTTCCGTTGGCAGGATGATCTGATCGGCTTCGCAGAAGCCGGTGAGCACGTCGTAGATGGAGCGGCGGTCGTCGTCGCGGGCGATTCCGAGGCCGGAGGAGGCGTTTGCCTGGGGATCGCAGTCGGCCAGGAGGACGCGCAAGCCTTCAATGGCCAGGCAGGCGGAGAGATTGATTGCGGTAGTGGTTTTGCCCACGCCGCCCTTCTGGTTCACAATGCCCAGGATTCTGCCCATAAGTATTGAGAGTAAAGGCTGGGGGATGATTCAATCCAGAGGCAGCGGCTGTGGACAATTCGCAAATGCTGTGGAAAGCGGGGGTGGATGACGGGATGAGGCACCCGGCAACTAGCGGAGTAATCGAGGGTTGCAGGCAGATTCAGAGCGGGGGAATGGGGGGTGCCGGAAAAGAGCCGAAAGTGGAAAAGGCGGTGCTGAATGACACCGGAAAATGCCCACGTGAATCATTGGCGAGGAGGATTCAGCGCCAAAATGTTCCACGTGGAACATTGTTGCGATGAACCGCGGCACGGGTCCGCGGTCGCTGGCTTTTCTGGTCAGCCCTTTTTGCCTACGATTAGGACGCGCGCTTCGGCGGAGGGGAGCGGCGCAGGCTGGCTCCATGAGAAGCCGGATCCGGCGAGCGCTTTGAGCTCTTCGGTCAAAGGTTGGGTGGTCAGCAAGGCAAGCCAGCCGGGGTTGGAGACCAGCGAGGCTGCGGCGGTCACAGCCAGACCCATCCGGTCAACGGCGCGCAGAATGACGCAATCGAAGGTTCGGACCATGGTTTCGGCGCGCCCGCTGTAGACCTCGACCGGGATGTCGATGGCGCGGACGGCTTCGCGCAGGAAGGCGGCCTTCCTCAACTGGGATTCGGCCAGCACGACGGCGATCTGCGGGCGGCAGATGGCGATGGGCAGACCGGGGAAGCCGGCGCCGGAACCGAAATCGAGCAAGGTGGCGATGCCGGCAGGCAGGGCGCGGGCGGCAGCGATTGACTCGACAAAGTGGCGGCGCAGGATTTGCTCCTGGCCGCGGATTCCGGTCAGATTGATTCGAGCGTTCCAGCGCATAAGGACGGCGTGATATGCGTCACACTGCTCGGCAGCCTTCAGGGAGAGTGGCTTCTGGCCAACCTCAGCAAGCAAGGCGTTGAGGCGAGGGGCGATGCGGTCGATCGAAAGGATCATGACGATGAGGCCGGAACGCCGGCGGGCGGCTCGCTCCAGGCGGCGGCAGCGTGGACAAAGCTCGAAAAGATGGCGCGAGAAAAAGCGCTGGTGGTGAAGGTGCGTTCAGGATGCCACTGGATGCCGAGCACGAAGTGCTCCGGCGAGTTGAGCTCGACGGCTTCAATGACGCCGTCGTCAGGCGAGAGGGCAACGACGCGGAGGTTATCGCCGGGGGTTTTCAGGGCCTGGTGATGGCTGGAGTTGACGAAGACGGGACCCGGGGATGCTCCGGCGAGTGCGGCCAGGTGCGAGCCGGGCTTGATTTGGACCGAATGAGCTTCGTCTATTGTTCGCCCTGGGGCATGGTTGACCGCTATCGTGCCTTCGGAGGGCAGGTCCTGGATGAGGGAGCCGCGACGCCAGACGTTGAGGCTTTGCGCTCCGTAACATATTGATAAAACAGGCTTTATTAGGTTGAAGGCGTCCTGAAGCAGGAGCTCGTCGACAGCGGCGCGGGCGGGGTCGGGAGGGTTGCAGGCCGGGATCCGCTCTTCGCCATAGATTTGCGGATCGATGTCGGCGGGGCTGCCGGGAAGCAGCACGCCCTGAACGGAAGCGAGGAGGCGGGCGACGCGGTCGGGGCGCTCAGCGAGGGGGATCACGGTGGCGATTGCGCCGGCGAAGTGCAGGGCCTGAATGTACTGGGGCAGGGCGCGCGAGTTGTAGGCCGGATTGGCGGAGGTGGGTTCCGGGATGGCGATGCGCGGGGACGGCATGGAGAGAACAGTTTACGCTTGGATTGATCAGCGGGGCTAGCGGAGTTAACGGAGTTAGCGGAACTAGGAGTGTGGGGAGAAATATGCCTTCGCATTTTCTTCGCTATGGAGTTGAGGAGGGTTCACCCATAACCGAGGGGCGTGGACCGCGTGTGCAGCTTCCCTCCCGAGCCCCCAGTGGGTTGCAGGAGAATGGGCAGCCCCAAGTCTCCCGCTGTTCGGGCACGCTCAGGGCAGCGGAGACGCCGGCGCCAGGTTGCGGTAGTTCATCAGGGTGTTGAACATCATGCGGTACTCGCCCAGGTTCTGCCAGCGCCAGACGGGATTGGTGGTGAACAGGACGACTTCTCCGTTGCCGGCGGGGACGATGGCGATGGCGGCGCGGCCTTTGATGTCGTCGGGCCCGTTGAAGAGGCCGCTGAGGACGGACTTTTCGCCGCCGGGGAAACGCATGAGCACATCGTTCTTGTCCATCTCTTCCGTCATGCGCAGCAACGGGCCGTTGGCATAGCGCACGGGCACGGTCTTTGCCGAGTAGCCATAGAAGATCGGGTTTTCAGGATGAAGGATGTCGGCTTCGACAATGGGACCGGGCGCGTAGAATTTCGCGCCGGTGCCGCTGGTTTCGATGGTCGGCGTCAGGCCGAAGTCGGGAGGAAATGCGCTGGATGCGCCGAGCGTCACCAGCATTCCGCCGGCATCGACAAATTTCTGGAACTCGGTTACGCCGGCCGCGCCCATGCCTCCGGAGATATCGTCCGACGAGCCGTAGTCTCCCAGAAACTTGAACTTCGCGGTTTTCTCGTACGAGGGTGGTTTGTCCGATCTTGGAATATCGAACACCAGCGCCTTGGCGCTGCGCATCTGGGTAGGGATCAGAATCAGGTCGTAGTCTTTTTGGAGATCGCCCTGAAGCACACGCTCTTTGAAGATGAGATCGTAGGGCACTTTGTATTGATCGAAGGTGTAGCGCACCCAGCCGACGTCCTGCGTGCCGCCCCAGGTGCTGAAGATGGCAAGGCGCGGCAATTTGGATTCGTGCGCGGCCACTTTGGGCGACGCGGCCAGGCCAACAACGTCCAGGCCGAGCCTGGCGGCGAGAGGCTTCAGGTCCGCAGCCGCGCTGGGCGGAACGAGAAACGTGCCGGCCGGGAAGTTCGTGCCGGCGGCTGTGAAGGGCTTCTCGGCAATCTGCACCGCGACGTCCTTTAGGCCGTAGCGAAGCGTGACCAAATTGGGCGAGCCGTGGTCCGGCACCGCATAAACAGCGGCGGCGGGAACATCTTTCTGTTTTCCTTCGGGGACGAACTCGTCTACGGGATCGACGGCGAGCGCCTGGACGGCGATGTCCTTGGTCGGCTTGACCTCCGTGTTGGTCATCAGGCCCAGGGTCCAGGCGCTGTCGTCGTAGGTGTGGAGATCGGGGTCCGGATCATCCTGCTTTTCCAGCAGCGTTTTGGCCAGCGGACCGTAGGGCTGGTTGGTCTTGACGATTAATGAACCCGCGGGATAGTCGCCGTCGCTGAGCTTGAATGCGGATTTGGCGCGGCCCACTTCAATGCCCTGCATGCGCAGAATGTGAATGACAAAGGCGACGCGGGTCATGTCTTCCTGGCTGGAGGGCAGGACGTAGCCGTATGGCGGATCCTTTGTGCCGGCGCTGATGGCATCGCGGCTCTTGACGTAGAAGTCTTCCAGGATTGTTTGCGGAACCGCGGAGACAAACTGGAGCGAGGAGAGCACGCCGGACTCCGCGTAGTTGGTGTTGTCGCGCAGGGACCAGAGAACGGTTTTGTATGGCGGATCGGGCCGGTACCACTGGCGCTTGGTAAGGTTGCCGAGCATGCCGCCGCTGCCGCCGCCGATGATGGCGGGATTGGGATCGAAGATGGTGCGCTCCATGGTGGATGCGCCGGCGTTGCCCATGATCTCGTAAAAGCGCATGAGGCCGTTGTGGTTGGTGGCCATCTGCGCGACGTAGCCCGGCGACCAGGCGTCGACGTAGGCGTGAGTCCAGACGCCGGGCATGCCGTAGCGGGACAGTTGGGTCATGTCCCAGTTGGCCAGCATGGGCAGCTCGCTATAGACGATGGGGCTCCACAGCGGGTTCTGCGGAGCCTGGCCGCTGTAGATATAGAGGAATGGGACCGACTCGTGGAGATCGTGAATGATCTGCGGATGCCAGTCGAGATACCAGCGCAGAAAGTTCTGGTTGGCCATGCCGGAGTAGTTGATGTCGCGATTGTTGTCGTGCATGATGTACTTGCCCCAGTAGGGCACGCCGGACATTTTTTCGTAGTTGGTGACGTCAACGTTGTGGGCGAAATACCAGTCGATGGAGCGATCGCGGCCATCGGGATCGGCCACGGGCATGATGGCGACGATGACTTCCGCGCGAATTTTCTGGATTGTCGGCGAGTCTTCCGTGGCCAGGCGATAGGCCAGCTCCATCAGCATTTCCGGAGGCCCCAGCTCGGCGCTGTGCAGACCTCCTGAAATGGTGTAGATGGGCTTGGTTTTCGCGATCAGGTCGCGAGCCTCGGCGTCGGTGAGGCCGCGCGGGTCGGCAAGGCGGGCGAGGTTTTTGCGATTGTCGTCGAGGTGCGCGATCGAGTCCTCAGAGCCGACGAAGACGATGACGGAGTCGCGGCCTTCTTCGGTCTTTCCGATGCGGATGACTTTCACGCGGGGCGTGTGCGCGGCGAGGGTGTCGTAATAGCGCAGGACATCGGCGTAGTAAGTGAGTTGCTTGGGCGCACCGATGTGGTGGCCGAGCACATCCCTCGGAGAAGGCACGGTGGAGCTGGCGGGAAGATGGTCGACCAGGGGGCTGAGGAACTCGGGCTTGGTGGTCCATTCCTTGACGCGCGCGGCGTAGTCGGCGTCCATGGTCTGAGCGCGGGAGACGAGCGGGAGCGCGACAACGAGAGCGAAGAGGAGCAGGGAAGCACGTTTGAGCATGGGCCGGTTCTCCGACGGGTCGAATGCTCACAATGGTAACCGGTGGAGGCGCGCGGATTGCGGGCCGCCCGCTCATCGCGCGGATCCTTCGCTACGCTCAGGAGCGATGAACGGAGCACAGTCCTTGATTGTTTCGGGCGGGCGATGAGTGTTGATGATTGGGCCACCTGCCAATGGGAAATCCGGTGCATCCAGTGAGGGAGGCATACACAGATGTACCAATGTTGTTCAAACCGAAGGCTTTTGAACCGACAAGGGACTCAAGTATATAAGTCCCCTTCAGATGTGCGGGACCCGGGAGCCCGATCACTGGGGTGCTGGCTGCGGTTCGAGCATGGATGCGATGGCGGAACGGACCTGGGCGGTAAGCTCGTCGGCCTGGCGCATGGTGAGGCCGGTGGTGGGGATGGGCTTGCCGATGGTGATGGTCATGGGGCAGGGATAGAAGTGGCGGGTGTGGATGGGCAGCAGGTGGTAGACGCCGGCGAGGGCGATGGGGACAACGGGAACCTGAGCGCGGATGGCGAGGAAGGCGGCGCCGGCGACGAAGTCCTTGAGCTCGCCGTCGGGCGTGCGCGAGCCCTCAGGGAAGACGAAGAGGGGCATGCCGGCGCGGAGGGCTTTGACGCCGGCGCCGAGCGAGGAAAGCGCTGCGTGGGCGCTGGTCGCGTCGATGGGGATCTGGCCGGATCGGTTGAGATACCAGCCGATGAAGGGCCACTGCCATAGCTCTTTTTTTGCCAGGATACGGAACTGGAAGGGCAGCGCCGAGAAGATGACGGGGATGTCCATATAAGAGGTGTGATTGGCGCCGTAGACGGCGGTGCGGGGATGGGGCAGATTCTCCAGTCCGCGAACGGTGAGGGAGCCCAAGGATGCCGCCAGGCAGGCGCGTGCCCAGACGCGCGCGATGCGGTGCTGGGTGCGGCCGGTCCTGGCAAACAGCGACGCAATCAGCGCCAGGGTTCCGAAAAAGCAGGTGGCGAGGACGAAGAGCGGAACCTGAATGAGGTTGGTGCTCCAGCGATGCCGGCGCGGCATGGGGTGGGGGCGTGCACCCTCGGTGGGTCTCAGTGTCATGGTCGCGTGCTCCCGGCTTGCTGGGATTCGCCCATGAGAATCGCGCGGGCTTCGCCGACGAGGTAGACGGAGCCGGCGACGACGATGAGGCCCTGCGGGGGTTTGGAAACCGGCGGTACGGGTGTGGGGGGAGTCCGGGCGAGCTGGAGGGCTTCGGCGACGGAATCGGCGGCCTGGGCCGGTGTGCCGGTGGCGGCAGCGGCGGCGAGCAGGGATTCCATGGTGGCGGCGCGGGGACTGTGGATGGGCGCGAAGACGACGCGATCGAAGAGAGGGAAGAGGATCTGGGCAATCTCGGGCAGGGGTTTGTCGCGCAGGCAGGCGAAGACAAGGGTGCGGGGGCAATTGCTGGAATCGGCGCTGACGGCCCGCTCATCGTGCGGGTCCTTCCCCTTCGGTCTCCTCAGGGTCAGGAGCGATGAACGGGGCACAGTTCCTGAATCCGCGTGGAGGTGGCTGGGAGCGGCGTCGAAAAGGGGGCGCAGGCCGGCGCGGAGGGCCCAAGCGCCGGCGGGATTGTGGGCGACGTCGAGGACCCAGAGGGTGGGGCCGATGCGGATTTCCTCGAGGCGGCCGGGCCAGCGGGTGGCGCGGATGCCGGCTTCAATGGACTGCGGCATGACGGGGAAATTGTGGTGCTGGGCAAGCTCGGCGGCGGCGGCGAGGGCGAGGGCGAGGTTGCGCTGCTGGTGCGCGCCGTGGAGGGGCGAATCAACCTGGATGGTGGCGCCGAGAATCTCGACGGGATAGGGCTGGTCCGGCGCGGCATTTGCCGGCGGCATGAAGGGCGTGGCGGAGATGGCGCGCACGTTGAGCGCGGAGGCCATTTCGCCGATGGACTGGTTGGCCTCAGGATGCTGGGGGAGGGTGACGAGGACGCCGTTCCGGCGGAGGATGCCGGCCTTCTCGCGGGCGATGGCGGAGATGGTTGGGCCGAGCCACTCGGTGTGGTCGAGCGAGATGTCAGTGATGACGGAGAGAAGCGGTTGGACGATATTGGTGGCGTCGAGACGGCCGCCCAGGCCGACTTCGAGAACGGCGATGTCGACGGGGCCTCGGGCAAACTCCAGGAATGCCATTGCGGTCAGGGTTTCAAAGAAGCTGGGATGCTGGGATAACTTCTCCGAGGCTATCAGGCGCTCGGCGGCGCCGTGGACGGTGAAGTAGCGCGCGGCGAAGTCGTCGTTGGAAATCTCAGCGCCATTGATGCGGATGCGCTCATTGGGGCGGTTGAGATGGGGCGAGGTATAGAGGCCGGCGCGGAGGCCGGAGGCGGCGAGGATGGACGCAAGTGTGGAGGCAGTGGAACCTTTGCCGTTGGTGCCTGCGATAAGGATGCCGGGAAAGCGCTGCTGGGGATCGCCGAGGTCGGCCAGCAGGATGCCGATCTCGGCGAGCGAAAACTTGCGGCGCGGGCGCCCGGGTTGCGTGTAAAGCTCCGGGGCCAGGGCGTTCAGTGCATCGATGGCCGCGGCGTAGGACATGGGAAGTTCAAGTATAGGAGCAGGGAGCAGGGAATAGGGAGTTGGGAGTAGAGAGACCGAAGTAGTTGAGATTTGCGCAGGTGGGAGATGGTGGTGTGGAAGGTGTCGAGGAGCGGTCAACTGTGGATCGGGAGGGTTGTGGATCGCCTGTATTCATGCGGCTGGGGACGTGATTGGCACACAGAGAGCGTGGTTTGCACAGGGGTTTTGCGCGGGGGTGTTGAAGATGCGGGAAAGTGGGGGTGTTTGAGTCGTATTTGGGGATGGTTTTCCTGGAGTCCAGAAACGCACAACCGGGATTTAGAAAACCCGCACCTGAGCCAAGTGAAGCGAGAGCAGAGGGATGGGAGCAATTTCCACTTTTCCCGCGGCAACTACGGCTAGTACGGGATGTAATTAGAGAATTCACTCACAAAGAACGTAGAAGCCGCAGCGGAGCGCTGGCGAGACGAATCGGGCGTTTGCGGCAGGGCAGACACGCAGACAACGAAGCGGGTGGCGGAGATTGCAGGAGTCCCCTGAAGGCCCAGCGGTCTCAGGAATGCGGCTGAGGAAACCGGCAATACGGAGAAGGCTGCGCTTTCCACGCAAAGGGACGGGTTTTCCACGCGCGCAGTGAGGCGAAACATGAATACAATCAAGGGCAAAGGTGGGAGAGGTTTCCCGGCGGCAAGCACGGTGTTGTAGATTGGGGCCAGCAAAGGCTGGATGGGCCAGCAGAGCGGCAGAGGCGAGGTGGGACGATGTCGATCGTCGAAGAAGTGGAACGGCCGGCAGCACAGGAGGCAGCGATGGAAATAACGGTAAGCCGGGCTGAGCTGGTGAAGGAGCTTACGGCGACGCAGAGCGTGGTGGAGCGCAAGACCACCATTCCGATCCTGTCGAATTTTCTGATCGAGGCTGAAGGCGACCGGCTGCAGATTACGGCGACCGATCTGGACCAGGCTATCCGCACCAGCGCGCCGGTGAAGGTAAAGAAGGCGGGGGCGTGCACCATTCCCGCGCGCAAGCTGTACGACTACGTGAAACTGCTGCCAGACGGCGACATTTCCATCAAGCTGCTGGAAAACCACTGGGTGCAGATCCGCAGTGGGCGGTCGAACACGAAGATGGTGGGGATGGCGCGCGCCAATTATCCGCAGGTGCCGGAGTTCCCCACGGTTTCGGTGACGACGATTCCCGCGGGCGTGCTGCACACGCTGATTGCGCGCACCATCTTCGCCATCTCGAACGAGGAATCGCGCTACACGCTGAACGGCGCGCTCATGGTGCTGAAAGCGGAATCCATCGCGATGGTGGCGACGGACGGGCATCGCTTGTCGTTCGTGGAGAAGCCGGGCGAGACACTGGAAGGCGTGAGCGGCGAGCGGCGAATTCTGATTCCGCGCAAGGCGCTCTCCGAGCTGCAAATGCTGTTGGCCGATGCCGGTGAAGCCAACGTGGAGTTTGCCGACGACGATCACACCCTGTTCTTCCGGCTGGGGCATCGCACCCTGAGCTCGCGCAAGCTGAACGGACAGTTTCCCAATTACGAAGCGGTGATGCCGCGCGACAACACCAAGTTTGCCGTGGTGCGCTCAAGCGAGCTGGCAGCGTCCATCCAGCGCGTGGCGCAGTTTGCCGATGAGCGCTCCGGCGCGGTCCGCCTGCGCCTGGAGGGGAACGAGCTGAAGATCAGCTCCAGTTCCACGGAATCGGGCGAGTCAGAGGATACCATCGACACGCCGTACTCGGGCGACCTGATCGCGGTGGGATTCAATTCGATTTACATTCTCGAATTTCTGAAGGCGCTGGGCAATGAGGGCGAAGTGCGGCTCGAGTTCAAAGACGCGCAGAGCGCGGGGCAGATGCGGCCGGAGGATCCGGATTCGGAGTACAAGTCGCGGTATGTGCTCATGCCGATGCGGATTTAGATCCGTGGTTCCTGGTGCAAAGCAGCGCAGGTCGTAAGTTAAAGAATCAAAACAGAATAAGCGTCCACGGACAAGAGCTGGTGCCGGCCGCGGGACAGGCGGCACGCATGTGCCTGGCTCCGTAACTGCGAGAAAACCAAAGTTTCCGGCGCTGCATCTTAGCCATTGAGTTGCCGTCTATAATGAAGATCGGACACACCGCGGGAGCTTCTGTGCACCATTGGCTGTTGATGCCCCCGCTATCAAAGCGTTGTTGTGGTTACTCGACCGGGCCTGACCCGGCTCAAATCCTGTACTGCTTTGCACACTATTAGGTGCAGAGTTGCCATGGTCTCTCGCAATCTGAGGAGGAATCACGATGCGTAGGACCTTGCCCTTTCTTTTTGTCCCGGCCATTGTAAGCGCTCTCCTGGCGGGATGCAGCTCCAGCGTCACCACTTCCACCACTGGCACCACTGCAGCGGGAACCGTTCCCGTTTCCATTTCCATGACCGACGATCCGCCGGCGGGTGTTCAGGTTCTGTTCTTCCAGGTCAGCCTGACGGCCGCCTCGTTGACGCCCCAGGCCGGGGGGTCGTCGGTTTCGCTCCTGAGCGGCAGCACTCCGATTCAGATAGACGTTACGCAGCTCCAGGCGCTCTCGGCGTTTCTGAGCACAGCCGACGTCACTCCGGGACCCTACTCCGGCCTGAACCTGACCTTTGCCAGCCCGCAGCTAGTCATCTTCAACCAATCCGACTCGTCAATCGCCAGTTCCTGCGCGGTGGGCAGTGTCTGCGAGCTCACGCCGTCATTTGACAATGACACGGACTCGCTGTCGTTCACCACCGCTCCGTTCCCGGTGACGCTCAGCGCCACCTCGCCGCTGGGATTTGTGGTCGACTTCCATCTCGACACGGTCATCCAGTCCGATCTCTCGGTGAATCTTGGCGCCAACAATGGGGTGACGATTTCTGCGCTTCCGTCCGCTCCGACTCCGCCGCAGTTCGGTTCCATTACCGGGACGGTGGGAACCGTAGACACCAGCAATAACTCGTTCTCGTTGCAAACGGCATGGGGCAGGAATCTCACCATTGACACCACAAGCAGCACCACATTCTCGAGCTTCCCCAGCAGCGCAACATGCGCGACCGCCGGCTTTAGCTGCGTGGCCCAGGGACAAGCGGTGCAGGTTCAGGTCTCCAGCGTGGCCAGCGGCGGTGTGCTCACCGCCAGCCAGGTCACATACCTGCAGGAGGCCACTGCGCAAACGGTGGAAGGCACCATCATTCGCATTCCGACGCTGCCGCTGCCTGCAGGCGAAACCGTCATCCAGCTTATCCTCCACCGGAACCCCACCGGCGGCACCAGCTTGCCCCTCGGCGGAATGGCCTCGGTCGCTGTCTGGGCGCCGGCATCGGGCTCAAATCCCGCAACCACCTTTTCCATCGACAACAGCGGGTTCACCCTTCCCTCCGGTCTAACGTTTACCTCCGCAAACGACCTGACCGTCGGCCAAACCGTTCAGGTCACGGTCACGCCGGGGTCGTTGAGCAGTTCCGGTTCGGGGCCCGGACCGAACGCATGGGGACCTCCGCCATCGGTCTCCTTCACAGCGTCGGCCGTTGCGCTGGAGCCGAGCCAGGTCACGGGATCGATAACCGCAATCGGTTCCGGCACAAACAGCTTTACCCTTGGCGTGGGTCGGGGCCCGCTCTTCGCTCCGTGGCCCATGGCCAGCCCGCACCAGGTCTCCTTCAACGTGGTTACGGCGAGCGGGACCACCTACACCGGTTTCAGCACCGACAGCTTTGGCGGGCTAGCAACCAGCGATTTCGTTTCTGTGAATGGCTGGCTCTTCCCGGCGACAACGAGCGGTGGAATGCCAACCATCGTCGCGCAGTCGGTGGTGCTGCGGCAGAACATGTGGTTCTAAGACAGGCCGCTGTCCGGTCAAACAATGGAAGTCAGCCGATCCCGCCTCCGATGCTCCCGAGGGAGCGTCGGAGCGCGGGGCAGATGCGGCCTGAGGATCCAGATTCGGAGTACAAGTCGCGGTACGTGGTGATGCCGATGAGGATTTGAAAGAAACGGCAGCGTTGCCGCGCCCACGTTCACTCTTCCGCTATTGCATGGGCGCACAGAAACACAGACCATTGCCGTCTGAATCCGTCACGGCAAACTCACGCAGCCCCCAGGTCTGATCCACCGGCGCGGTGTGAATCGGGGATTGAGGTCTCAGTGTCGTGTTCAGACCTCGCCTGCGGAAAGTGGCATAACGCTCATCCACGTCGTCCACAAAAACGCGGTTCACCGAGCCGAAGACGCCGTCACCCGCATGACGCGAGAGCTGCAGTTCGGCGCCGTCTCGAATCAAGTCAACGACGCCATTGACCATCTCGCGGTCATCATGCCTGGGCCACTTGCGTTCGAAATCGAGAACCTCGGTGTAGAACTGTAAGGACCGTTTGAGATCGGAAGACTTGATCACGGGAACAATTCTCATGGCACTCTCCCTGCGGGCAGGGCAAGAGGATATCAGTCGCGGGCATGGCAGGGCGATTTCTTCTTACACTGGAAGAGACAGCTTGCATTTGTGAAACTCCGCTGCGCGAAACGCGGCGAGATGGGGCAAGGGAAACCGGGATGGCGTATTACCTGGCGGTGGATGCGGGGGGAACCAAGGCGGAGTTTCTGCTTGCCGATGAGGAGCGCGAGATAGAGCGCGTGCGCTGCGGCACCATCAAGCGCACAAACACCGATGAAGCCCAGGCACGGGCGAACCTGGAGCGGGCGCTTGAAGAACTGGAGCAGCGGACGGGCGTAAATCCGGCGCAGGTGAAGCGCACCTGCATCGGGACCTCGGGCGAGACGGTGCCTCTGGTCACGGATTGGCTGCGGGAGAGCTTCCGGGCGCGCGTGGGCGGCGAGCTGGCGATCGTGGGCGATGTGGAGATTGCGCTCGATGCGGCCTTTCAGGGTGGCCGCGGCGTGCTGGTGCTGGCGGGGACGGGATCGAATGTGGCCGCGCGCGACGGGCACGGCGCTATCCTGCGTTCCGGCGGCTGGGGGCCGATGCTGGCCGACCAGGGCGCGGGGCACTGGATTGGTCTGGAGGGTCTGCGCCGCGGATTTTTGGCGCGCGACGAAGGCCGGGCGACCGATCTGCTGGAGCGCGCGCGGAAACTATGGAAGCTGCCCAGCGAGGATGCGTTGATCGAGTTTGCCAACGCGCAGCCGCCGCAGCGGTATGCCTCGCAGTTCGCCAAAGAGGTGGCCGCCGCCGCGGATGCCGGCGACCGAATCGCGGCGGAGATCCTGGAGCAGGGTGGGCGCGACCTGGCGTATCTGGCCGGGCTCCTCATCGAGCGCATGAGGGCGAACGAGGGCGCGGATTTCCGAGTCCCCGATGTGGCTCGCGCCGGGAGCATCATGAAGAACGCGGTGCGCGAAGTTGATGCGCTTGAGAATGCGCTGCGGGCGCGGTATCCCGAGATCGGGTTTGTCGCCGAGGCCGTGGATCCGATTCGCGGAGCGTTGTGGCGGGCGATGCAGAGCGCCGTGAATTTCACTTAGAACATCCCGGGGTGTCTCTTGAAGTTGCCAAGGCCATCTAGGATGCGTAGGGGGTGATTATCACTTTGTCCGGCGCGAGCATCAAACTCGAGCTTCCAGAACCTCAAAATATCGCGCCCAATTAAACACGAATAACCCGCCTCCTCGAATTTGCGAGCGAGGATCTTGGCGGTGCCAATTCCAGGCAAATCTGAATCAGGAAAGCTAATCGAGCAAGCATACTCGTCACAAAGGCAGCGACCGCCTATGCCCCGAACAGGAACATTTGCATTGGTCATTGTGAGCTTGCGGCTTGTGGCCAGGACGCTATTGATAATCGTAGTTTGGGCACCAGTATCTAGTAGGGCGGTAACCGCGACGGGCTCTGGGTAATCCAGTCCGACACCGAGCCGAATTTCGTCTTCGGTGTGCCTCACGATGACCTTTATGCAGGGACCACGATCTTCCAGATCAAACGGGTTCCAAGGCACCTTCATACTATGAAATGAAGTATACCGGCTCGGTTCTCCAAACCTGCTTTACTAGGAAGGTTCTCCCCGTCCCAAACCTCGCCAACCCAGCTCGAAACGCATCGGCATACTCGTCGAAAAACTCGTCCAGAATTGTCTCCCCCTTAATCACTTTGAACTTGCCGCGATTCGTAAGGGACCATTCTTGACGGTGCTCTTCGAACAAATTCAATTCGGTGTCTAGCGGGGTTGCCATTTCCATTTGCGCCCCTCCGGAAATACTACTCTCAATCAGATTCCACACCTCCGAAGAGGTCACAGAAACCTAATCCACTTCGACTACCCTTTATAATACCCTTTTAAGGGGATTTCAAGGGGGCTTTAATGGGTGAGGAATCCGAAAAGAAAGGGGGTAGGCCGGAAAGCGTCGCACCCCGCCGCACAATTGAGATGAGGGCGGTGGACCCGGTCACCTTTCGCATGATCGAAACCCTCGTGTCATACGGACGATTTGGGGGATCGAACCCGGAAGTGGCTCTTTTTATTATCCGCAGCTGGCTAATGGACAAAGAGGAGTACCTCAGGAAGGCAATCGCTTCGAGGGAGAACCCCCTAGGCCACATCTATCCAGAGCCAGAGTGATGAATCCGCCGAGATCGCGCGGAAATCAATTCATCGCGTTGCGGTCGCGTTCCATCCCCGGCCTAAGTCGTTTCGACGGGGTTCAAGTCCGCCCGGGTCCTTTCACTTGACCCAGACTTCGGGCTGGCCGCCTTCCGACTGGCGCGCGTGGAACAAACCCAGCGTGTTGTTGCTCCAGACGGCCGCACCCGATTCGCCCAGAACGATCACGCCGCCTTCGCCGCCCTTGAGCACGGGCAGGTCGTGGTGGATGAGCTGGTCGGCGGCCTGCTGCGGCGTGCGGCCCCGGCGGCAGAGCGCGCCGATCGAGTGCGAGAGCGAGAGGCGGATAAAGTATTCGCCCACGCCGGTGCCGGATACCGCGCAGCCGCGATCGTCGGCGTAGGTGCCGGCGCCGAGGATGGGCGAGTCGCCCACGCGCCCGGGCAACTTGCCCTGCATGCCGCCGGTGG
This sequence comes from uncultured Acidobacteriota bacterium, assembly GCA_963766785.1. Lineage (GTDB taxonomy): Bacteria > Acidobacteriota > Terriglobia > Terriglobales > Acidobacteriaceae > Telmatobacter. The sequence continues at coordinate 1,904,368 of CAVYBV010000025.1, read as the reverse complement.
AAGTTGCCGCTGCCAGATGGCCGTCGCTGTCGCGGGCCACAGCGCCGACCGTTCCGAAGCGATGGAAGAAGAGGTTGTGCGCCGTAAGCGCCGCGCCGCCGCCCGAAGAGCCGGAACTCGCCGGTTCGGGAGGCACGCCGGCGGGCCGGGGCGGAACGGGCCTTCCGCTCGCGCGCATCACGCCTTCAAACTCGCGCCAGCGCATCTCGGTAAAGAAGAAGCTTGCCGGCTCCTGCTCGAGATTCTGCTGGCGGGAGAACGCGTCCGCGCCCGTGCCGACCATCAGTACGTAGGGCGTGTGCTCCATCACGGCTCGCGCCAGCGCGATGGGATGGCGCGTGGAGTGGACGCAGGCCACGCCGCCGCCCGCCAGATCGGCGCCGTTCATGATGGAGGCGTCCATCTCCGTGCTGCCGTCGGCGGCAAAAGCTGCGCCGCGCCCGGCGTTGAACAGCGGATCGTCTTCGAGCACTTCGACCGCGGCCTGGACGGCGTCGAGAGCCGTGCCGTGGCGCTCAAGGACGGCCGCGCCGGCAGCCAGCGCGCGGCTGAGCGAAGCGTGATAGGCCGCGGCGGTGGCCGCGTCCAGGTGCTGCCACTCTTCTTCGCCGCCGCCGCCGTGGATGGCGATGGCCCAGGGCACGTGGGCGGGCGCGGGCTGGGCGTGGAGCGTGCAGGCGAACAGAAGGGCTGATAGGGGGATCAGGAATTCGGCGCGGTTCCGCATGAAGCAAGCTTACGGCGAGCGCGAGAGCGGTCCTGAAGAATCTCGTAAGCCTTATCGCCCTGAATGGCTTGGACGCGGCCGGAGTTGTTGAATGCAATCGGCGCGAGGGAAGTGAAGTTCGGGGTCGCGGGCGGGGCCGGATTCCGGGCTGTGACGGCGAGAGGCGCGGCGAGAAGCGCAGCGAAGCAAGCGCGGGCAAGCAAACGGACCGCGGACCATGTTATTTTTTCCCAAGGTCAGCAGCCTACGGCATGGGCGCGGTTGAAGAAGCAGTTGGCCGCAGTCGAGGAAGGTCTGTGATGGTGTGGACGGCCGAGCTTGTGGAGCGAAAGCCGATCGTGAGCGGTGTCCAGATTTAGGAATTTGAATACATGATTCCATAGAAAAATAGACCTCCGGAAATCGAATGCAACCTCCTCCATCGCGGAGGTTTAGTCCTACAAGTCCTGCATTTTAAGTGATTTGCGTCACACCTCACCCCAGCCAGTCGAGTCGATCTTGCCATTTGGCACGTAGATTGCACCTACGAGTGGAACCAGGGATTTCCCCTTTTTCCTTCGTCGTACTTCTATTTTCATCTGGTTGACGAGCTTTCCGGCAAGTGACTCGATAGCGGTGTAAGCGTTTCATCGGTGGCGGGATTGATCCGTGGACAGGCCCCGAAGGAGCCGCCGGGCATGCGAACACCTTTTTTCCTGGGCCTGAAACCAGTGGCGCCGCGGGCAGACTCAGCGGCGCAGTTTACGTATCCAACAACCAAATTCGAGGATAGCTGGCATGAGAAAACAGATCTTCTGGCGGGGTACCACACTCGCTCTGATCCTCATGGGCGCCCTGATGCTTGCCCATGCAATCGACGTCAACGCCCGCATCTCGGGCACCGTCACCGACCCCCAGGGTGCAGTGCTTCCCAACGTCCAGGTGACGCTGACCAACGAAGCCACCGGCGTGAAGCAGGTAAGCAACACGCTGACCAACGGAACCTACCTGTTCGCGGAGGTTCCCGTGGGCACCTACACCATTACGGTGGCGGCGACCGGGTTCAAGACCTACAACGCCAAGGGCATCGTGGTGAACATCGATCAGCAGTACGTAGAGCCGGTCCAGTTGCAGGTGGGATCGACCACGGAAGAGGTGGAAGTATCCGCCTCGAACGCTGCCCAGGTGAACACCACCGACATGGAGTTGAGCAACGTGGTCAACTCCGATCAGCTTGTCGAATTGCCGCTCATTACCCGGAACTTCTCCGGCCTGGAGCTTACCCAGCCCGGCGTGCAGGCCTCCAGCGATCGTTTCGGCACCTACTCAGTTGCCGGCGGGGAGACGCAGCAGTCCGAGTTCCTGATCAACGGCGCCGACACCAACGACATCGCGCTCAACACGCTGGCCCTCGCGCCCAACCTCGATGCCATCGATCAGTTCAACCTGATTGACGGCCCCCTTAACGCGGAATATGACCGCAACTCAGGCGGCATTGTTTCGGCCACCATCAAAGCCGGCACCAACAAGTTCCATGGCGACGCCTTCGAGTTCTACCGCGACACCTTCCTGAACACGCTGAACTACTTCCAGAAGAGCGTAACGACGGGAACGGGCGTGGTGTCGCCGTATCACCAGAACATCTATGGCGGCACCGTGGGCGGTCCCATCGTGCACGACAAGCTGTTCTTCTTCTTCGCTTACCAGGGTACCCACCAGCGCATTCCGGATACGAATGGCGGCGGGTCGTCGGACGTGTACGACGCGGCAAACCTGCAAGGAGACTTCTCGGCCGACGACAACCCGTCCACGGTCGGAACGCGCCCGAATGCCACTACCGCGTGGGGCAACTGGCAGGCAATTCCGATTCCCTCCTCGATCAAAGTCCCTGGATGCTCGGCCTCGGGTGAAACCTGGGCCGAGTGCGCCTATGACCTCAAGGGCGTGATGCCCACTTCGGCCTTCAATCCGATCGCCGTGGCCCTGGTGAACAAATACGTTCCCAAGCCCAACAGCGGCACCTACGGCTACCTCTTCAACCCGGTAGACGTCTTGACGGATAACCAGTACATTGGGCGCGCCGACTACTCGCCCAATTCCGCCAACCAGATCACCGGCCTGTTCATCTACGACAAGTCGCCCAACGTGCAGGGCCTGCCGTTTACGGGCGCCTCGCTGCCCGGTTTCGGCGACGTCAGCACGCACATCATCCACCAGTTCACGGGGGACTACGTTCACCAGTTCAACGCCAGCACCGTGAACGATTTCTCCGGCCACTACACGCGGTTCAACTACATGGCCGTTGAGCCGCTGACCACAGTGGATCCGACCAGCCTGGGGTTCAACATTCATCCCGAGATTGCATCGGCCGCGAACGTGCCCACCATCTCCGTAGGCGGCACCAACGTAGGCTTCACCCTGGGCTGGAGCACCAACGGTCCCCAGCCCCGCATCGACCAGGTAGCGCAGCTCGACGACGCCCTTTCCAAGGTCATTGGCAACCACACTTTCAAATTTGGCTACGACGGACGCCGCTTCAATGTGCATAACCCGTTCGGGGCGGAAAACAGCGGATCCTTCAGTTTCGGCGGTTCAGCCTACACCACCGGCGACGGCGGCGTGGACTTCCTGCTCGGCATTCCCGCCGGCTATGGCCAGGGCAGCGGCGCGCAAATCATCGCCGAGGCATTCCTCAATTACGGGTTCGCCCAGGACACCTGGAAGATTAAGCCGACCGTCACCCTCAGCTACGGACTCGGCTACTCCATCGACACCCCGCTCCACGAACTCCAGTACGGCGGCAACGCCGTCGCCTGCATCGTCGGCGGCGAAAACTCCACGATCTTCCCCGGCGCACCTACCAGCATGGTGTACGGCGGCGACACGGGCTGCAGCAATGCCGGCCAGGCGACAACCCGCTACTCGGAGCTTGGTCCTCGCTTCGGCTTTGCGTGGGCACCCGACCTGGGCGCCATCTCCGGCGCGCCCGGCAAGTTCTCCATCCGCGGCGGCTTCGGCATCTACTACGACCGCACGGAAGAAGAGACTGCCCTCCAGACTCTTGAAACGCCTCCCTTCGGAATCAGCAGCGGCGGTGTCGGACAGTTCATCGGCGGGGCGATCCCGACATTTGCCGATCCCTACACCGACATCAACGGTCTCGGGTCTCACTCCAATCCGTTCCCGTATTCCTTCCCCACCAAGGGAGCCAAAATCAACTTCGCGGCCCTGGAGCCCATGATCTTCTCCACGTACGGCCCGAATTTCCGCGCGCCGTACGCAGAAAACATCCAGTTAAGCGTAGAGCGTGAGTTCCCCTCGCGCATTGTGGCCCGCGCCAGCTACGTCGGATCGCTGGCCCGGCACAACCAATCCACCATCGACGCCAATCCCATTACTCCCGCCGGCCACGCTGCCTGTCTCGCAGACACGACGTACTGCGGTTATCGGGGATACACCGGACCCGATACCATCTTCCGCGAGGAGCAGAGCTACTTCTTCCCCAGTCACACCACCTATGGCAAGATCGATCCGGCCTCGGGACAGCCTGGATTCCTCGACCCCGGCGACGTGAGTTCGTACGCCTCTTCGAGCTACCACTCCCTCCAGGCGGTGGTCGACAAGGGCACCAGCCACGGCCTGAACTTCGAGCTGGCTTACACCTGGTCCCACGCCATCGACACCGGCTCCAGCTTTGAGAACGCCGGATTCGGCGGCGCCAACCGCGGCTTCAACCAGTACGATCCGAAGCTTAACGTCGGCGACTCTGGGTTTGACGCGCGTCAACGCCTGGTCTTCTCACCCATCTACGTGACTCCACTGGTTTCGGGTCATTCCGAGTACAGCCCCATCAATCTGGCTGTCGGCGGCTGGGAAATCAGCGCCATCTCCACCCTGGCTTCAGGCTTCCCGTTCGATGTGTCCTACGGCGGCAGCAGCGGCGACTCGCTCTGGTGCCCCGGGTTCGTCTACTTTTACGCCTGCGGGGATGCCCCCAACCAGGTCGCGCCGATCACCAAGGCCAATCCGCGCATCCGCCTGGCCACCAACGGCCACGCTGCGTACATATCCAAGACCGCCTTCGCCAACGAGCCCATCGGCGAGTTCGGCAACACCCACCGCGACCCGGCCCACGGCCCCGGCCTCAACTTCACCAACATGATCCTGGCCAAGAACTTTTACCTGAGTCAAGATCGAGGCATTCGGTTGCAAGTGCGCATGGAGAGCGACAATGTGTTCAACCACACGTCGTTCGGCAACCCGGGTGCCGGCTGGGGCGATACCGTTCTAACCAACGCCAACAGCACCTTCGGTCAGATCAGCGGCATCAACGGCGGCTCGTCAGCCCGCCTGACGCAGTTGGCCACCAAGATTTACTTCTAACCACTGCGGCAACCCCAACCAGCGAAAGGCGCCTTCGGGCGCCTTTCGTGTCTGGTGCTTTCCACCCCTTCCAGGCGAACCTTCACCCCAAAAGGTTCGCTTGCAAGCGAACCAAACCCGCCAAAATGGTTTGCCTGAATGCGAACACCCGCCATAAAATCCACCCCATTCAAGCGAACTAAATGAGCATAAAGTTCGCCTATAAGCGAACCAAAACGCTCGAAATGTTCGTTTATAAGCAACCTGCAGGCGGGCACAAAGCCGTCGGTTGCTGGCCTATAACCCCATTATTTTGCTGCCACTTGAGCCTGATGGCAGCCCAGATGCGCAGCGCTTTGAAGCGGGAAATGGCCCCGGAAAGAAGCAAAATTTTTATTTTTTTCCGCGCAACCTCATTGCACCCGCAGAAAGTCCAGCGCGCGAATCAGATAGCTCTTCAGGTCCCGCCGCGATACCACGGCGTCGAGGAAGCCTCTTTCGAGAAGAAACTCGGAGCGCTGGAAGCCTTCGGGGAGCTTCTGGCGTATGGTCTGCTCAATGACGCGGGGGCCGGCAAAGCCGATGAGCGCGCCGGGCTCGGCGATGTTGAGGTCGCCCAGCATTGCAAAGCTGGCAGTGACGCCGCCGGTGGTGGGGTCGGTGAGCACGCAGATGTAGGGGACGCGGGCATCGTCGAGCTGGGCCAGGGCGGTGGAGATCTTGGCCATCTGCATCAGGCTGACGATGCCCTCCATCATGCGGGCGCCGCCGGAAGCGGTGACAACGATGAGGGGATGGCGCGATTGCCGGGCGCGATCGACGGCGCGGGCGATGGTTTCGCCGACGACCGCACCCATGGAGCCGCCGATGAAAGAGTACTCCATGGCGCTTAGCACCACGGAATGGGGCCCGAGCCGGCCGAGAGCATTCACGATGGCGTCGTCGAGGCCGGTTTCCTCCTGAGCCTTGCGCAGGCGCTGCTTGTAGGACTTGAGGTCAGTGAACCTGAGCGGGTCAGTGGAACGAAGGCCGTGGTCCACCAGCTCGTAGCCGGGCTCGAGGAGCATTTCAATGCGCTGGCGGGCGCTCAGTTTGAAGTGATGCTGGCACTTGGGGCAGACGTTCAGGTTGGCGGCCAGATCGGCTTTCCAGATGGCCTGGCGGCAGCCCATGCATTTGATCCAGAGGCCCTCGGTGCGGACCGTGCGCTCGCCATCGCCGTTGGCGTCGGGGCCCGGCCCCCCCGGGGGAGGGTAATCGCCGTCTTCTCGCTTGAACCAGGACATAGCCAGAAGTCATTGTACAGGGCAGGGATCAGCTGTCAGAGGTCAGTACTCGATGCCGCGCTGGGCGAGGACGCCTTTCTGATAGGCGTGCTTGACTTCGCGCATTTCGGTCACGGTGTCGGCCAGTTCAACCAGAAGAGGATGGGCGTTGCGGCCGGTCAGGATGACGTGGACCATCTCTGGGCGGGCGCGCAGGGTTTCGGCCACTTTGGCGGGATCGAGCATGCCGTAGCCGATGGCGTAATTGATTTCGTCTAGAACCACCAGGTCCCAATCGCCGGAGAGGATGGCAGCGCGGGCTTCGGTCCAGGCTTCATGGACCAGGCGGATATCCTCGGGGTCAGTCTCGGCGCCGCCCACCTTTACGAAGCCGCGGCCCATCTGCCGGATCACAAGGTTGCCCACGAAGTTGGGGCCGAAGGCCTCGACGGCATCGAGCTCGCCGTAATGCCAGCTGCCCTTGAGGAATTGCAATACCAGGACGCGCATGCCGTTGCCGACGGCGCGCAGGGCCGTGCCCAGGGCGGCGGTGGTCTTGCCCTTGCCGGGACCGGTGTTGATGAGGATGAGACCTTTGCGTGAGTCGGGCATAAGAGAAGCTGTCAGCTAACAGCTTACAGCCAACAGTTCTGCCTCCGGCAGTGGCCGAGTCGCTGAAAACTGTTCGCTTCCTGCTGTTAGCTGTCGCTCAATGGCCACAGTGATACGGATGTCCGGCCAGGATGGTGCAGGCGCGGTAGAGCTGCTCGGCGAGCACGAGGCGGGCGAGGGCATGAGCGAGCGTAAGGGGCCCGAGGGAGAGCTGAAGCTGGGCGCGGGCGCGGGCGGCATCCGACCATCCGCTGGCAGGGCCCACGGCAACGACGATGTGCTGCGCGCCCTGGTCACGGCGTTGAGCAAGCCACGAGGCGAAAGCTTCCGAGGTCATCTGGCGTCCGCGGCTGTCGAGGAGAACAGCCAGCGGGGATGTACGCGCTGAACGCCGGTCGAGCCACTTGAGGAAAGCCGCTTCGGAGGGGAAGGACGAGGCCTGACAGGGGTAATAGGCCTCCACCCGCTGCAGGTATCGGATGGTGAGACGGTCGAAATCGTCGCCGGGCGCGAGACGGGAACCGATGTGGGCCAGGGACAGGCGCATGATGGGCAGGATAGCGCAAGGGAGCAGCAAAGGTGAGTGAAAGGCGGAGGAAGGGGCCGGATATGTGTGTATTTGCGACAGTTTTCTGAAATCTGTGTTTCATTATTGGACAATTGCATTGATAAGAGAACTCTGATCCACCTTTAATGACTTCCGGAACTTCCTGTACGGCGCGCCAATCGGTTGCACCTACGGCTGCACGTCCAGCCAGAAGGTCATTCCCGCAGCGCAGCTACGACGGCGTCGAGTTCCGGCTGACATCGAGCCTCGCTCGCCGCAATATTGGAACCCGTGCGCGCTCATCTTTTCCGCGACGACTTCTTTTTTGCCGGAGCGTGCCTGCCCGCCTGCTTTCCGGCTCCCGGACCGGATGCAGCCTTTTTCGCGGCGGTCTTGCCAGCCGATTTGGCAGCGGCTTTTCGCGTTCCCTTGGCGGCGGGTCTTCCCTTTGCCGAAAGCGGTTTCTTTGCCCGCGCACGATCCTTTTCCGCGTGTGTGCGCGCGGCGCGCGTCTTCTCTGCCAGCGCGTGCTTCAGCTCTTCATCGAACTCGGCCGGCGTAAGCGGGCGCGCGGACTTGCGCAGCCGCTCGATGTCGTAGAAGGCGCGGCGTTCGGTCAGGAAAACGTGGACGACGAAGTCAACGTAATCCAGCAGGATCCATTCGCCGCGGCGGCGGCCTTCGACGGAGTTGGGCATCGCGCCGAAGTTGCGCTTGAGGCGCATTTCAATCTCGTCGGCGATGGCGATGGCCTGGCGGTCGTTTGTAGCCGAAGTGACGAGAAAAAAATCGGCCAGCCCGGAGTCGACCGGATCGAGCTCGAGGATGCGGGTTTCGGCGCCTTTTTTGTCTTCGCAGGCCGCGGCGGCAGCCTGTACCAGAATGCGTGTCTGTTGGTGGGGTTTATTTGTCGCCATGCGATCGTGCCTGGTCTCCGTGGATCATCGTAGCTGGTTGCCGGAGCAGGGAGCAAGAAGAGCCGGCAAGAAGTGTTATTGGTAGAGGCCGTGCTTGCGGATGTAGCGGGCAACGGCGGGGGGAAGCAGTTCGCGTTCGGCGGCATTGCCTGCTTCGTCGCGCGCCTGGTCGCGGATCTGCCGGCGGATCTCCGAAGCGCTGATCTCGACGTCGAGGCCGGGCAGGAGATGGAATGCAGCCCTCTGGCCGGAGGCATTCTGCAGCACGAAGGATTGCCGTTTCACGCCGCGCCCGGGCCCGCTCTCCGCCCCGCCCGGTTCAAGAGTCACGCCGGAAGGAAGAGCAGAGGTCAGATCGGCGAGGCTCTGCCCCGGCCGCGACGCCACAATCAAGGTGGCTGCAAACGGAACCTCCGCGGCGCGGTGCCATTGATGCAAGGTGAAAAAGGAATCCGCGCCCATCAGGCAGAAAAGCGATGCGTCATCGGGCAAATCCGAGCGCAGCCGCCACAGCGTCTCCAGCGTGTAATTGGGTTGGCCCGCCGGATTGGGCGCATCGATCTTCGAAACGGCAAAGCCGCGCTCGCCCTTAATGGCCAGCTTCGTCATCCGCAGGCGATCTTCGAATGCGGCCGTTGAGCCCTGAGGCTTCAGCGGCTGCGTCCCCACGGGAGCAAAGAGCACAGTATCAAGGCGCAACGCATCGCGTGCGGCGCGCGCCACCGCCAGGTGCCCGTTGTGGGGAGGATCGAAGCTGCCGCCGAAGAAGGCCACGTGCGCATGTTTCTTCGATACCCGCGCCTTCATCGTCCAATGGATCATCGATCCCATGGTAAATGCTTATGAATCGGCGCAGCGCACCCCTCGATGGAGCGGCTCATTCAAGCTACTCGCGCTGATAAACTTGAGGATTGAGACGAATGTTGAAAGAAGGCTACGCGCGCTGGATGTATCGCTGGGAGACGCGGCTGACCACGCGCGATGAGAATCGCGTGGTGCGGCCGCTGGAGTGGGGCTTGGAATGGATTGAGCCGCTCCTTGGGTCGTATGGGCCGGCGGCCGACGAGCTGCGGCAGGCGTCAGGAAATGACGCGGCCACGGAAGAAGCGATCAGGCGCATCAACCGCATCCTGATCGGGCTCAGCGAGCAGTTTTTCGGATACGAGCGGCCGACCGACTTCCGCCTGGAAGAGCGCTTTCCGCAGTTATTTCCTACCAATGTGCGACCAGAGACGCTGGCCAGGGACGAGGAGCTGCGCCGGCGCGCCCAGAGCGGGCAGATGGGGCGGGCGCAATTCCTGCGCTTCACCTCGCCGGAGCGGACGCCGTATCCGGAGAACGACTTGGTGAACGCGCGCTGGTTCCCGGCTCCGGAGCACAAGGATCCGGCGCGCCCGAAGCAGGCCATCGTGGTGCTGCCGCAGTGGAACGCGGACGCTTTCAGCCACAACGTGCTCTGCCGCGTGTTCAATCGCATGGGCGTCTCCGCGCTGCGGCTCTCCAAGCCCTACCATGACATCCGCCGGCCGATGGAACTGGAGCGCAGCGACTACGCCGTGAGCGCCAACATCGGGCGCACGCTTTCGGCCTGCCGCCAGGCCGTGGTGGACATCCGTTGCTGCATCGACTGGCTGGAAGAACAGGGCTATGAGCACTTCGGCGTGCTGGGCACGAGCCTGGGCTCCTGTTACGCGTTCCTGGCCAGCGCGCACGACCCGCGCATTCGCGTGAACGCCTTCAATCATGCGTCTACCGCGTTCGGCGATGTTGTTTGGACCGGCCAGAGCACGCGCCACATCCGCGAGGCGCTGGAGCAGGCGGGGCTGACGCAGGAGCGGCTGCGCGCTTTGTGGGCGGCCGTCAGCCCGGTGAATTACTACGATAAGTTCGCCGGCGAGGAAGCCGCCGGCCCGCAAAAGAAGGTGCTTCTGGTCTATGCCGACTACGACCTCACGTTTCCCCGTGAGTACTCGCTCAAGGTGGTTGAGGCGTTCCGCGAGCACGGCGTCAACTTTGAGGCGCGCGTGCTTCCCTGCGGCCATTACACCACCGGCGAGACGCCCTACAAGTATATGGATGGGTGGTTCCTGGGGTCGTTCGTCCATCGCGCGTTCAAGCAGCTGCGCGAAGAGAAATCGGCTGCGCCGCAGATGGCGGGCGAAGCAGAAGAACAGCTATCCGCTCGATGAGCCGCAACGAGCTGCTTGGCGCGCACCTCATTCGTGAGAATCCCTCGCTTGAAGGATCGGGCCTTATCTCGCATGTTTTTATGGCAACGGCTGAGGCTCGGCGGCCGGCCGTACAACAGCCTTGGATTGGACCAGCTTCCGCCGTAGCGCGCGTTCGCAGGGCATAGAGAAATACTTCGCCACCAGCCAGCCCAGCGCCCACGCGAGGACGATTGTTGGCGCGTACCAAAGAAGACCCCACCGGAGCGAGGCATGGCACAACTCGAAGATGCGCACCACCGAGAGCACAACGAACATGTGGGTGAGGTAGATCTCGTAGCTCAGTCTGCCGCAAGACTGCAGCCAGCCGGTTCCTATAACTGACCAGCCGGGAACCGCGCGTGCCTGAAGTTGAAATCCCAGGACGAGAGCTGCGGTTGAGAGCGTCAGCGCCAGGATGACGCCAAATCGGATGAAGGGAAACAGATTGTCTTCAAAGCCGAGGATGGCAAGGACGCCGCACGCGCCGCCGATCTGAAGCGCGATCCGCGGCCAGCGGCTCCGCAGATGGAAGCGCGCCGCGGCCAGGGCTGCAAGCACGCCCGCCGCGATTCCGGCCATCCCCGGCAAATACGCTTTCTCGCGCCAGATGGGATTGTGGGTGATTGCTGCCAGCGCGAAAGGCTGCGAAAGCGCGAGCACGGCCAGGCAGGGCGCGAGAAGCCAATCCTTGCGCAAAGTGAGGCATATCAGGGGAAACCCGAGATAAAAAACCTCTTCAATCGACAGCGACCACAGCACATCCCAACTGGCGGGAAGATACCCGGTGTGCCCCTCGTACCAGTTCAGGTAGAGTCCGAATGCGGAGCCAACGGCGCCGCGCAACGACTGATGCGGCTCGCGAATCACATAGCCGGGCGCGCGGGCAAGGTGAAGCACGGCGAGGATTGCCACCAGCGCGACCAGGCAGGGAACGATGCGCGCGAATCGGCGGGCGTAAAACTCCCGCGCATGGATGGAGCCGAGACTCCCCCAGCGCTCGATGCTGTTGCCGGCGATAAGAAAACCTGAGATCACGAAAAAAATGAACACGGCCTCAGAGCCGTTGAAGGTGAGGTCGGTAAGCAACTGGTGCGGCAGCACGCCGCCGAGAACTCCGTTGAGCAGGCGGATGCGGATACCGATGTGGTTGAAGAGGACGAAAAGGATCGATATGCCGCGCAACAGGTCGATCCCGGGATTGCGCGCGGAACTTGTGGACATTGGCGGGGAAGGCTCCTCGGAGCGCGGGATCGAATTGCGATCAGTGTAAAGCAGATGGGATCGCGGGAAGATTCATCTTCAGCAGCTTCAGCGGATCCAGGTACGCGCCCTGCCAGCGCACCGCCCAGTGCAAATGCGGGCCGGTGACGCGGCCGGTGGCGCCGCTTAGACCCAGCAGATCGCCGGTATTCACGTGCTGGCCTTCCTTCACGTCGATGCGGCTGAAGTGCAGCGACTCGGTGAACAGCCCCATGCCGTGATCGATGATGACGCAGTTGCCTTCGAAATAGAGGTGGCGCGCCAGCACCACCACGCCGCTATTCCCGGCGTGGACCGGCGTGCCTGTGGCGGCGCGAAAGTCGGCGCCCTTGTGGATGCTGGCGAGTTTGCCATTAAACATGCGGCGGGTGCCGAAGCTGTCGGTTGCCTCTGCACGCACGGGCGCGCGGAAATCTCCGCTCCAGAGCGGCTCCGGCACGCTCGACGCAAACACCTTTGCCTTCAGCTTGCTCTCTTTCTCAATTTCCTTCAGCGCCTCGGGCGGTGGCTCAACGAACCCGGGCGCGACGGTGAGCGAGCTGGTGCGATAGTGCGCGGCGTGGATCAGCACGCTCAGGCTCAGGTCGTCGCTGTGGCCGTTTGCGTTCCAGGTCACATGCAGCGTGGACACCCCCACCGGCGCTTCGACGTCCACTCCGGCCAGCGCAACCCACTCCGAACCGCTCCAGAAAAACTGGATCTTGCGGCCCAGCCACTCGCCCTCGACGGACCCCTGGTGCGCCGCATACACGCGCACCAACTCCGGAGAGCCCGCCACAACCTGCTGCGGAGTCAGGCTCACGGGCTGCAACGGCGCGCTCCGCACCTGCGCTGTTGCTGCCGCGAAAGCCGCGGCGAGCGCGAACACCATGAACAAACGGCGAGAGCCCGTCATGGGTCCAGCATACCGGTTCCTGCCTTGAGGATCAGGAGGCTTTCGTCCGTCTCATCCCAGAAACGCGCCGATTCGAAACAAGCAGCAAAGTTTATCTTGAGCGGCAAGCGAGAGCGGCTGTAACCTGCGTGGTGTCGGATTAGTCTCAGGTAATATGAAGCGATACTTCCCCGCAGAGTTTCGCGCCGCCGTTATGAGCGCGATCCTGGCCTGGCCGGCGTTCTCCATGGGCCAGGCCGCGAAGCCGGACTCCAAGGCCACGCCGGTGTTGGTGGAACTGTTCACCTCCGAAGGCTGCTCCGACTGCCCGCCCGCCGACAACCTGCTGGCCCGTCTCGATGCCGAGCAGCCCATCGTCGGCGCTCACGTGATCGCCCTCAGCGAGCACGTCACCTACTGGAATCATGACGGCTGGCACGATCCGTTTTCGCTTTTGCAGATGGACGAGCGGCAGGCGCACTACGCCGAGCAATTCCGGCTCGACAGCAGCTACACTCCGCAGGCGGTTATTGACGGCGCGGAGCAGGTGGTGGGAAACGATACCAAGCACATGGTGCAGGCGGTGGTGGATGAGGCCCGGCTGCCGAGCCAGACCCTGGCGATTACGCAGGCCGCCCTGGACAAGGGCTCCGTGCATTTCACGGTTCAGGCGCCAGGCAGCGAGGGAAAGCGGCTGTACGCGGCCATGGCGCAGGATGTCTCGCGCTCCGAAGTTACACGCGGGGAGAACGCCGGCCGGACCCTGCATCATGTGGCGGTGGTGCGCGAAATGAAAGAGTTCAAGGCGGATTTTGGCGACGGGCGCGCGTTGAGTCTCTCTGCCGGGAACCTGGATCACCACCCGGGAGCGGGCGCGATGCGGCTGGTTGTGTTTCTCGAGGACCCGCGCAGCGGCCGTGTAGTGGGCGCGGCGGAAGAGATATTGACGAACCAATGAGCCGGGCGCCGTGACGGCGCGCCCGGATTCTGAAACGCCTTTACTGGCCGGCGCGAGGGTGGGCAGCCTTCCATTTCTTCAGGCGTTCATGGACGGCGGCCAGCTCATCCACGGTGATGCGCGTGCCCACGTTCTGCCGGTTCTGGATATAGCGATCCCGTCCAGGTGTGTCGGCTGAAGCAGCCAGGTCGAACCAGAAGTAAGCGTCGGTGTCGCTCTGGGGCACGCCCTGGCCGATGCTGTACAGCATGGCCAGCCTGCCCTGCGCTTCGGGATCGCCCTGATCCGCGGCTTTCCGGTACCACTCCGCGGCCTTGGTCATGTCCCGCGCTACGCCCTGGCCGTAGCTGAAAGCCTCGGCCACATGGATCTGCCCGCCGATGTCGCCCTTCTCCGCGGCTTTGTCGTACCAGGCGAAGGCCTGCTTCCGGTCCTCGGCAACATCATCGGGATCCTGCGATGCGCCCGCCGCCTGCGCGTATTTTTCGCCTACGGCCACCTGCGCCGCCGGATCTCCACCATTGGCCCGGGCCAGGAGGGCGGGATCAATGGAAGGCGCCTGTGCACGCGCCTGCACAAGCACGAACGGCGTTGCCGCCGCGCAAATCCAGTTCAAAGCGAACAGCTGCATTGGAATTGACATATTCCTCATTCCAAATCCAGTGTACGCAGCCGATGCAGGAGATTTCCAGAGCCGCCGGCCCAACGCAGTATCTCCGTCGCCTTCCACCTCCCTGCACTAAAATGCAGCTATGACCGATCGCATGTCGTTTTCCCTTGCCCAGGCCGATCCCGATGTTGCCGCAGCCATCGAGCACGAGAGGCTGCGTCAGCACGAAGGGCTGGAGATGATCGCCAGCGAAAACTTTGTCTCCGAAGCGGTGCTGGAAGCCGCGGGCTCGGTGTTCACCAACAAATACGCGGAAGGGTATCCCGGCCGCCGCTACTACGGCGGATGCGAATTCACCGACGTGGTGGAGAACCTGGCGCGCGAGCGCGCTCTTAAAATCTTCGGCGGCGAGCACGCCAACGTGCAGCCGCACTCCGGCTCCCAAGCCAATGCCGCCGCGTATGCGGCCGTGCTGCAGCCGGGCGACACCATTCTCGGACTCGACCTGGCTCATGGCGGCCATCTGACCCACGGCCACAAACTCAGCTTCAGCGGCAAGCTCTATCGCCCCACGTTTTACGGCGTGCGCCGCGACACCGAAACGATCGATTACGACGAGCTGGAAGCCACTGCGGTGCGCGAGAAGCCGAAGGTCATCATTGGCGGGGCCAGCGCTTATCCGCGCCTGTGGGATTTCGCGCGCATGCGCCAGATCGCCGACAAGGTCGGCGCGGTCTACATCTTCGACATGGCGCATATCGCCGGGCTGGTGGCGGGCGGCGTGCACTCCTCGCCGGTGCCGCACGCGCACATCACCACCTCCACTACGCACAAGACGTTGCGCGGGCCGCGCGCCGGACTGATTCTTTGCACCAAAGACCTGGCCGCCGCGGTGGACAAAGCAGTGTTCCCCGGCCAACAAGGCGGCCCGCTGGTGCACATTATCGCCGCCAAAGCGGTTGCGTTTGGAGAAGTGCTGCGCCCGGAGTTCCGCGCCTATGCCGCGCAGATTGTGGCCAATGCCAAGGTGCTGGCGGAGGAACTCCAGGCGGCGGGTTTCCGCATTATCTCAGGGGGCACGGACAATCACCTGATGCTGGTGGACGTTTTCGCCAAGGGCATTCTGGGCTCTGAGGCGGAGCTGGCGCTGGGCAAGGCCGGCATCACCGTGAACAAGAACGCCATCCCCTTCGATACCAATCCGCCGCTGAAGCCATCCGGCATTCGCGTGGGCACGCCGGCCTTGACCACCCGCGGGATGAAGGAAGCGGAGATGCGCCACATTGCCCGGTGGATCGCCTACGCTCTCGAGAACCGCAACGAGGACGCCGTGCTGCATCGCATCCGCGGCGAGGTGGCCGATTTGGCAGAGCACTTCCCGCTGTATGCGTGGCGGCGGCAGCCGTTAGCAGCAGGCGTATAAAATCGCGTGCCCGGCCGCGGGTCCCGGCGATTCATTCTCCACGTCTCCTCACCGTTTTTTGCCTATCATGCCCTGCGCGCGCCATGCGGGCGTCAACCGTTGGCTTTGTAAACGTCCGGGTTGTGTCGTTCCATGAAGTTTTCGGGATGAGCCAGTTGCGTGAATCCGAATTTCGTGTAAAGTCCGTGGGCGTCCCCAGTTACCAGGATCCAGCGCCTAAGATCCTTGAGGCCGGGATGGGAACATACACATTCCAACAGCCACTTTGAGAGCCCGCGGCCGCGAAATCCCGGCGCCACAAAAACATCGCCCAGATACGCGAAAGTAGCGAAATCGGAGATAACCCGCGCAAAACCGATCTGTTCCGTGGAGTGAAACAACCCGAAGCAGAGCGAGTTCCGGATTGACTCTTCCAGGGTCGTACGAGGGATTCCGCTTGCCCAATAGGAGTGCAGGGCGAGAAAGCCGTGGACCACTTCAATGTCCAGCCGCCGCCTGTCTGTGGTCACCAGATACTCTCTCCCTTCAATTGTCCGCTGCCATGATTCGCTTTCACTCATTCGCCTCGACCTCTCCGTGCATTTGCTTACGGACTTCATAAGCCTCAGCTTACTAACCTAACGGCGCGGCCTGATGCGGCGCATTGATCTTATGCTACGGGCACTCGGGTAACTGACGTCATTCGCCAACAGGTTACTCTCTGAGTTATTCTTGTTGGCATGACGATTGAATCAATACTCTTGGAAATCGATGCTGAAATCGCGCGGCTGACACAGGTGCGGAAACTTCTCGCCGGCGCCGGCGCGAGCACCAGTGCCGCGCCGAGCCGTAAAGCCGCAGCCAGTCCGCGGAAGCGCCGCAAGAAGCGCGTGCTCAGCCCCGAAGCGCGCAAACGCATCGCGGACGCGCAGCGCAAACGTTGGGCAGCGCAGCGGGCCAAGAGCAAGAAGGAAGCTTCCTAGAATTCGCCTTTCCCGTGGCGCCAAGGAACCGTAATTGAAGTCGCCGTGTATTCCGCCGCTGCTGCGGAATAGGGAGATCTGCATCTTGCGGCTGAATTGCGGAGACATCTGCTCACCAGGTTTCGACGGCCAGGATATCGGGCGGTCCGGGATGCCCCTCGATCACTTGGGTCTTGATCACCGCTTCCAGGTTCTTATCGGCCCAGTCGCGCGGAGCGCGCACGATCAGCGAATCCAGATACTCGGGGTTATACAGGATTTCTCCGGCTGCTTCCGTGCCTTCCTCTGAAATTCCCGCGGCGATGATAACCGGCTGCCCCGTGGTGTGGTCGTGAATGCGCGCCACAATTGCGTAATCGCGGGAAAGCTTTTGATAGGGAAGATCCCACGCCGTTGCCCACGTCGTCTTGTTGGAGCTGTTGCGGTCCACGAGCAGGGCCACTCCGTTCTTCGATTCAAACCCAAAGCGCAATTTTTGGGTCAAGCGCAGGGTCCAGATGTTGTCGAAGGCGCCAATCAGCACGACCGGCCCTTCGCGCAACTGGGCGAAGCTGGCATCGGAGGCGGGTAGCACCCGGAAGGGCCTGTGCCGCGAAGCCAGCGCGGCCACCGTGCGAGTTAAAGTGATCACGTCCGCCAGGGCCAGGTTCCCCGAGTATTGCAGGCGGAAGTAGAGCGGCTCCGGCTTGGACGTAGTAATTGGCGTATCAAATGAGTTGATCGACCCGACATCGATGTTTTTCGCAGGCTCACCCAGGCAGAATGTCGTGGGGTTGACGCTGTCGGTTACCGGCGCCCAGAATCGCTCCATGTTGGACGGTGGCGGCGGCGACGGATCGGTGTGGAGTCGCCATCCGGCCATCAATCCGGCCGCGGCTGCCAGAATCACCACCAGTCCCGCCGTACCGGCAAGGCCCCAGCGCAGGCGCCACAAACGGCCGGGGCCGGCAAATCCGGGCGCGTCCGTTGCCGGGGCGCTCTCAGCCGCAATCTCCCTTGCAGGCATCTCCGGCGCCCGTTCCGGCTCGCGGAACAGGGGCACGTACGACCCAGTCGGCAGCTCGATCACCATTTCGCCGCGGTGCGGCGGATCGTAATAGTACTGGGTTAGCCGCTTGCGGACCTCGCCAGCTGTAATTCGCACTGCCGGGTCGGCGTTGGTGTCGTAGGAAGGCGTCTTCCCGAATACGTCGACACCGATGCTTCGCTCTTTCAATTCAGCGGCGTGCCCCAACAGCGTCCGCTCAACGGTATAGGCCAGCAGGGCGGGGTAGCGTTTGCTGTTAGCGAACAAGGAATGGGCGAGGAGCCGGTTCAGCTGCTCGCGGATGCGGGCAGCATCGGACACCGGATTCATCTCCGGGAGTTCGACCATAGATTTCTGCCCCGTCGGCATTCCTGCCTCTCCTGTCCCCCCAATCTCTATGGGTCCCCGGAGTTCCCCGGCTCCAAATCAACGCAACAGGCATGCGGCAGCCTGAATGTGCATGTCAGACTCCCACATCCATCAGGCCGGACGCTGTATTGCTTCGTATCGCGTATGATACTGGGACGTAATTTACTTGTCCAGAGCGAATTAAATGGATTGGTTTCAGGTGTTTGCCATGAAAAGCGCGAAATACTACCCGATGGAACCTATCGGGGAGTGACAGGAGATCCCATAATTACATTCGGTCCAGAAAATGAGCCGAAAGCGTTGGTGTGCGGCGCGGATACCGCTCTCGTTCTCCATGCCTTAAGCGCATTTTCTTGTGATTGCGGCTCCTCGCCCCTCGTGCGCCAGACCTGGATCGATCCAGGCAGGACTCATTGAGGGGCGCTTTTTTCGCTCCCCATGAATCAGGCCGAATCGAAGCCTCAGATTCCTTCGGGTCCGTTGAGCCGGCGCCAGGCCTCCAGGCCTGAGGAGAAATCAAAGCTATTTCAGGCTCCGGTCGAGGTGAATGTATCCGCCATCGACAATCACATGCTGGCCGGTAGTGTGCCCGGACTGCGAGGGGGACAGGAGAAACACCACCGCCGCCGCAATCTCGGTGTCCAGCGTCATGCGGTGTCCGAGGGGAATCCTGGCCGCGATCTCGCGCCAGCTGCCCTCGGGATCGCCCGTGGCATCCAGCAGCCGGCGGTAGAGCGGGGTTTTCACCTCGGCCGGAATCACAGCGTTTACCCTGATGCCGTGGGTCGCCAGCTCGGCCGCCCATTCGCGGGTCAGCGCCAGCTGCGCTCCTTTGCTGGCCGCGTAGGCCGAGGTGCCGCCTTGCCCGGTAAATGCCACTTTCGAGCTGATATTCACAATTGCGCCGCGGGCTCGCTTGAGGGCCGGCAGCGCGTAATGCGCCAGGGCGTAATAATGGACCAGGTTTCGGTGCAGGCTGGTGACGAACTCCTCCACCGACCCCGATTCCAGCCCGATGCGGTCATTCACCCCGGCATTATTCACCAGCCCGAAGATGCTGCCGAAGCGCGCTTCCACCTCGGCGACGACCTCGCGGCAGCGGCCGGTGTCTTCGAGATGCGCTTCAAGAAAAGCGCAGTCCGCGGCCGAGGCTTCCATCTCGGCCAGGAATTCCCGCACGTTTTTGGAGCGCCGTCCCACCACCACCGCCCGAGCGCCTTCCGCCAGGCAGGCTCGCGTGATGGCCGCGCCAATTCCCGCGCCGCCGCCGGTGACGATGATGACTTTGTCCTTGAGTCCGAGATTCATGCGCGTTCATCCCCATGGGAAAGTGGCGGACCGGCTCCTGCGGAGAGGAGGGCTCTATCTCAGCCCCGCCATCACCAGCATCCGGGGCTCCGTCATGTCCTCGATCGCCGAGCGGATGCCCTCGCGGCCCATCCCCGAGTCCTTGACTCCGCCGTACGGCATCGGATCCAAGCGCCAGCTCGGCGTGTCGCCCACGATGACGCTGCCCACCTCGAGCTCCCGGAACGCGGTCAGGATCCGGCCCGCATCGCGCGTCAGCAATCCGGCCTGCAAACCGTAGCGCGAGTGATTCACCTCGGCCAGCGCTTCTTCAAAATCCTGGTATGGCTCGATCGCCACCACCGGCCCGAAGACCTCTTCATCGCGCACCTTCATGCCGGGCTTGGTTCCGGTCAGAATCGTCGGGTGCACGATGGACCCGTGGCGCTCGCCGCCGGTAACCAGCTTGGCGCCGCCCTCGACAGCTTCCGTGATCCACGATTCGACGCGTTCGGCCTCGGCGGCGCGGATGAGCGGTCCGACATCTGTCGCCTCATCCGCGGGATTGCCCACCACCAGCTTGGTGGCGCATTCCACCACCTTCCACAGATAGGTCTGGAACACGCTGCGCTCGACAAACACTCGCTGCACGCTGATGCACGACTGGCCGGCATTTCCGAATGCGGCGTGCGCCGTACGCAGCGCGGCATCATCCAGATCGGGCCAGTCGCCGTGCACAATCAGGGCCGCATTCGATCCCAGCTCCAGCACCATGCGCTTGCGGTTGGAGTGCGCCTTGATCTCCCAGCCCACGCGCGAGGAGCCGGTAAACGACACCAGCTTGATGCGGTCTTCCTTTTCCACCATCCAGGCCGTGTCGGCGTTGGAGAGCGGCAAAACCGCGATCGCCTCCTGCGGCCAGCCGGCCTTCAGCACGATCTCCCCCAGCGCCAGCGCGGTGAACGGCGTCTGCGGCGCTGGTTTCAGAATGATGGGGCAGCCCGCGGCCATGGCCGGCGCCAACTTATGCGCGACAAGGTTCAAGGGGAAGTTCGACGGCGTGATGGCCAGCACCGGCCCTACCGGAAACCGTTGCACCAGTCCCCAGCGTCCTTCGTTGCCTTCGGTCAGGTCCAGGGGGATGGTCTCGCCGCCCAGCCGCGTCACCTCCTCGGCCGCGGTCTTGAAGGTGAGGATGGCCCGGTCCACCTCCGCCCGCGCCAGCCGCAGAGGCTTGCCCGCTTCGGCCACAATGAGTTGCACAAACCGGTCCTTCTGCTCGATCAGCGCTGCGGTCGTGTCCTCCAGGATCTCCTTCCGCTTCCAGCGCGGCAGCGCGCGCGTGCGCCGGATCGAGGCCGCCGCATGGTTCACTGCCTGGCGGGCGTCGGCGCGCGTTGCCTGGGTCACCCGGCCCACCAGCCCGTTGTCCCACGGCGAACGCACTTCCAGCGCCTCGCCCTCGTCCCATTCCTTGCCGCACAGCAGAAACCCGGTCTGCGCTCCCGGCCGCATTTTCATAATGAGGTGGCTCCCGTTCCCTTACTCCACCTCCGATGGTAAATCGGCGGGCGTTGCCGCCGCCCGGCGACCCGGCTGGGGGCGATAGGATGCGGCGTTGCGGTTCCGCATGCGCCGGCTTTCCTGCTTAAAACAAAATGCGCGGCACAAGGGATTCGGGCCCCGCGCCGCGCGTCGTCAATTGGTGTTTTTCCCTGTTCTCAGTTCCCCGCTTTCAGGTGAAAGACCGGGGCGTCCGGGAATCGACCAAACCTACTCGTCCAGAGCGAATCCGTCCCGGCGATTCTGCTGCCAGCAGGATTCCGTTTCGTCCGTGCAGAACTGCTTCTCTTTGCCGTAGCTGATCACGCGGATACGCGAGACCGGAATGCCGGCATTCACCAGCGCCGTTTTGGCGGACTGGGCACGGTTCTGTCCCAGCGCCATGTTGTACTCGTCGGAACCGCGATCGTCGCAGTACCCGCCGATCACAACCTTGATGTCCGGATGACTCTGGAGAAACGAGGCATCCTGGGTTAGCGTGCTTTGCGCGTCGCTGCGGACGTTGTACTTGTCATAGTCGAAGAAGATGGGGTGCACGTTCTGCTGGAACAGCTCTTCTTCGCTGATTGTATTGGCGGGCGCTGCTGCCGCCGGCGGCGGAGCCGTTACCGTGACGGAGGCGGTGGCATCCGCCGATCCGCCCGGGCCCGTGGCTGTCAGGGTGTAAGTGGTTGAGCTGCTAGGAGTCACGGTCTGGGAGCCGGAAGTAGATACCGTTCCAAGGCCGCTGATGGTGGCGTGGGAGGCGTTGGTCGAGTCCCAGGTGAGCACCACCTTGTCGCCGGAGGTGACGGCGGAAGGCGATGCGGAGATTTGGGCGGTGGGGGTGGCGGCGGCGGCGGGCGGAGCCATGGCCGGAGCTTTGGCGACGACCTTGTGCTTGCATCCCGCAACCACAACCAGGGCAACGAATACTGCAGGGATCAGCAAAGACTTCATCTTTTTCAACCGGATACTCCTTCTTGGTTCTTGAGAAAGCTCAGTCCCCAGCCGGCGCCAATAAGGAACACAACATCCGCGGCTCACCTAAAGGCAAGCCGCGGAAGGCCTCAACGGATCAGGCCCCGATCGTCTTTTGCGGCAGGACGAATCGCACTTGATCCTGCTGGCCTGCGGTAACCATTCGACGATTTCTTGTGCGCCCTGGTTTGCATCTTCCGGCCACCAGGGGAGAATCTGGCTCTAGAACGTTATTCTTATTGACATCACCCATCCGGCGCTGTTCCGTTTGGAACACCACTTTCGAGGGAGACGGCTTGCCCCGGCGTTTGGAATGGCCCTTTAGAACGTTTGAACATGGAATTGACAGCAATGGCAACGAAAGACCCTGCCGCATTTGGCGTACACGCGTATCTCCGTGCCGCCGGGCCCTCGCGCGCCATCGTTAACCGGGAAAAGGATGAGGCCTTTTTCACCCAGGGAGATGCGGCGGACAGCGTGTTCTATCTGCACAAGGGTCGCGTCAAAATCTCCGTGGTTTCGCCATCGGGCCGCGAAGCCACCATCCGCCTCGTCTCCGCAGGCGACTTTTTCGGCGAGCGCGCCATGGCCCAGCCGCCTGTGGTCCGTGTCACCACGGCCACCGCCATCACCGCCTGCACGGCTCTCTCGATAGCTCGACCGGAATTCCTTCGCGTCATGCGCGAAGAGCAGTCGTTCTCCTACCTCTTTTCCAATTTCCTCCTTGCCTGCAGCCTGCGCACGCAGGCTGACCTGGTGGACCAGCTCTTCAACCGCGCGGAAAAGCGCCTGGCCCGCCTGCTCCTCACCCTCGCCGAGCACGGTCATCCGGGCGAAGAGGCGCCGCTGCTGGCGCCCATCAGCCAGGAGGCCCTGGCCAGCATGATCGGCAGCACCCGCCCGCGCGTCAACACCTTCATGACCCGCTTCCGCAAGCTCGGCTTCATTGCGTACAACAGCCGCATCCGCGTGCACAAATCGTTGCTGACTGTTTTTCTGCGCGATTGATTCGGCCTGCGATGAATCGCCGGAACCGCGGACTGCGATAGACTCCCGTAATGGCGCACCCCAGACGCACCCGCAAGCAGCTGCCCTACGACCGCGAAGAAGCGCTCGCGCATCTCCGCGCGCAGGACCCCAAACTCGGCCTTCTGATTGACCGCGTCGGCCTGTTCACTCTCCGCCTCGACGCATCGCCCTCGCCTTTCGAGTCGCTGCTCGAATCCATCCTCTATCAGCAGCTCAACGGCAAGGCCGCCGCCACCATCCACGCCCGAGTCTGCGAGCTCTTCGGCGGCATCTGCACCCCACAGGCTATGGTCGACATTCCGGAGGAACGGCTGCGCGGCGCCGGCGTCTCCGGCAACAAGATCAGGGCGCTGAAAGACCTTGCCGCCAAAACCCTCGACGGCACCGTCCCTTCCCACGCCGTCATCAAGAAGATGTCCGACGCCGACATCGTCGAGCGCCTCACCGAGGTCCGCGGCATCGGCTCCTGGACCGTCGAAATGCTGCTCATCTTCCGCATGGGCCGGCCGGACGTTCTGCCCGTGACCGATTATGGCGTGCGCAAGGGCTACGCCCTCACCTTCCTGCGCCTGCCCAAATCGCGGGTCATCGAAGCCGCCGACCTGCCTAAACCCGACGCGGTCTTCCGCCGCGGCGAGCGCTGGCGTCCCTTCCGTTCCGTGGCCAGCTGGTACCTGTGGCGCGCATGCGACCTGGCCCGCGGCACGCCGCCCGCCGGAAGAGCCTAAAATAGCGGTTGCTTTGTTCCTGTCATCCAAGCATTGAGCGAACGGGAATCCTATGCCACCAGTGACCAAGCGCTTCGTCTGCATTCACGGCCACTTTTACCAGCCCCCGCGTGAAAATCCGTGGCTCGAAACCGTCGAGACCCAGGACTCCGCCGCGCCCTATCACGACTGGAACGAGCGCATCTGCGCCGAGTGCTACGCCACCAATGGAGCCGCGCGCATCGTCAACTCCAAGAACCAGATCACCCGCATCGTCAACAACTACGCGCGCATCAGCTTCAATTTCGGCCCCACGCTGTTGAGCTGGCTCAAGGAAAACGCGCCCCGCACCTACCGCATGATCCTTGACGGCGAGCGCCGCAGCCGCAAAAACTTCAAAGGCCACAGCTCGGCCATGGCCCAGGTCTACAACCACATCATCATGCCGCTCGCCAACACCCGCGACCGCATGACCCAGATCCGCTGGGGCATCGCCGATTATCAGCATCACTATGGGGTCGCGCCCGAAGGCATGTGGCTGGCTGAAACCGCCGCCGACACCGACACCCTGGAGCTGCTCGCCGCCCACGGCATCAAGTTCACGGTGCTGGCTCCGCATCAGTGCAAGGCCATCCGCTCGCTCAAGGATGGCGGCGGCTGGACGCCCACGCCCAATGCCACCGTGGATACCATGAGTCCGTACCTGATGCGCTTCGAGTCCGGCGTCGCGCTCGCCGTCTTCTTCTATAACGGCCCCATGTCGCGCGCCATCGCCTTTGAGGGGCTGCTGAACTCCGGCGAGAACCTGGTGGCGCGGCTCAAGACCGGCTTCCGCGACAACCCCAATCCACAGCTCGTCCACGTGGCCACCGACGGAGAATCCTACGGCCACCACCACAAGCACGGCGAAATGGCGCTGGCCTACGCGCTGCGCCTGCTCGAGGAAGACAAGGCCCTCAAACTCACCAACTACGGCAGCTTCCTCGCCCAGTCCCCGCCGGAGTACGAGTGCCAGATTGTAGACAACACCTCCTGGAGCTGTTCCCATGGGGTGGAACGCTGGCGCTCAAACTGCGGATGCAACGGCGGCCGCGCAGGCTGGAACCAGCTTTGGCGCGCGCCCCTGCGCCAGGCCCTCGACGAGCTGCGCGACGCTCTCATCCCCCTCACCGAGCGCGAAGGCAGCCGCCTCTTCCGCGATGTATGGGCCGCCCGCGACGCCTATATCGACGTGGTCCTCGATCGCACCCCGGAGACTGTGGAAGAATTCCTTCGCCAGCACGCCAGCCGCGCTCTCGATGCCGGCGAACGCGTCCGCGCCCTCGAGCTGATGGAGATGGAGCGCCACGCCCAGCTCATGTACACCAGCTGCGGCTGGTTCTTTGACGATATCGCCGGCATTGAGACCGTGCAGATTATCGCCTACGCCGCGCGCGTCCTCCAGCTTACCGTCTTTCTCTTCGGCGCCGACGCAGCCGGCCTCGAGCCCGCCTTTGTCGCCCGCCTGGCCGACGCCAAATCCAACGACCCCAAAGCCGGCGACGGCGCCCGCATCTACAAGGAGAAGATCGGCGCCCTCCAGCTTGGCCTCGAACAGGTGGCCGCGCACTACGCCATCAGCTCCATCTTCTCCTCATTCACTGAGGAAACGGAGCTGTTCTGCTTCCGCGTCCGCCGCCTCTCCTATGACATCTTCACCTCCGGCCGCGGCCGCCTCGCCCTCGGCCGCGTGATGGTTTCAAGCAACATCACGGAAAACCAGCGCTCCTTCAGCTTTGCGGTCCTTCACTTCGGCGACCAGAACATCACCGCCGCGGTCAAGCCCTACTCGGAAGAAGATGCCCGCGGATTCGAGAGCTTCATGGCCGAGACCTCCGCCCACGTCCTGCGCGCCGACTTCCCCGAGGTCATTCGGCTCCTCGACCGCTACTACGGCCACGTCGACTACTCTCTCACCTCGCTGTTCACCGATGAACAGCGGCGCATCATCCAGATCATCCTCAACTCCACCCTCTGGAACATCGAAAGCTCGCTCACCACCATCTACGAAGACCACGCCAGCCTGCTTCACTATCTTTCCCAGGCCGGCCTGCCCAAGCCGCCCGCCCTGGCTCTCGCCGCCGGCTTCGCCATCAATGCCGGCATCCGCCGCGCCCTCGACGGCGACCCCATCGACCAGGCCCTCCTGCGCTCCTTCCTTTCGCTCGCCAAAGCCGACCAGGTGCAGCTCGAGATCGCCACCCTCTCCTACATCGCCGATCAGCGCATGAAGCGCGCCATGATCGAGCTGCAGATGTCCTCGGGCTCTCTCGAAATGCTCGATCGCGCCCTTTCGCTTTCGCGCACCTTCTCGGAGTTGCCTTTCGAGCTCAATCTCTGGCAGGCCCAGAACATCTGGTACGAAATCCTGCGCACCTCCGCCTATGCCCTCACCGCGCTGGCCGGCGAAGAACGCCCCCAATGGGACAAGGATTTCTCCGAGCTCGGCCGGCTCCTCTCCATCGACACCACCGCCATCACCGTCCAGGAACCCGCCGCCGCCACTACCGGGGATTAGCAGCGTCCGAACCTCGCGGTCCAGGGCAGATTCCGGTAGTGACTGAGTTCGAAGGCTAAGGGCTATAAGCGAAGGCTACGGCCTTTCCATATCGAGAAAAAACCTTCCCGGAAGGGCAAAGACGTGTCAGGGCACGACTTCAGTCGTGCCGCAAGTTGCCCAAATAATGGACTCGGGCTTTAGCCCCTGAGGTTTTTCCGCAGCCAGTTAAAGCCGATCCAATTCCGCAAACATCTCGCTAAGCACCACGCAGATCGGCGTCCCCGGAACCGTGAGTTCTCCGCTGTGGACCTCTTCAAGCGCGGTTCCGGTATAACGGTAGACGATACGCGGCTCAGGGTCGATGACCCAGATGTGTTCGACTCCAAAGCTCCGATATTCGGAGGCTTTCGCTTGCATCGCTCGCACTGAATCCTCCGGCGAAAGGATCTCGATCGCAATCAAAGGCGGCTGCGTTACGTAGCGCTCAAACCTATCGCCGGCACGCATCACCAGCACATCCGGAACTCTGAAGCGCCTTGCCTCGGTCTGAGTACGCAACTCGGGGAAGACCTCGACTCCCCACTCCGCGCGCTTCAGCATGAAAAGGAACGTGAGATACCGCTGTATGAGGGAGTGCTCTTTCTCGCCCAAGTTCCGCTCCTCAATCCGCCCATCCACAAATTCGCGGTCGGGGCTCCAGCTTGTTCGCAGGTATTCCCGAACGGTCCAGAGTTCTTCTGAATTGGGCAAGGTCGCCATAAGCCGATTATCGCCCCAATTTCATCGATTCGCCACCAGACATGAGGCTTCCTTCCCGGAACAGGCCCCGTGCCCTCGCGTTAAACCACGCCAGCGCGGCTCCGCCAACGCCGCCGTCGAGTGCTTCCCCGTCCCGTCCATGCCGTACAATCCCACTTGAGCTGCCATGCCCGTCAAAGCGCTCTATCCCGGCACCTTCGACCCGCCCACCAACGGCCACGTGGACCTGATCCAGCGGGGCGCCCGTCTCTTTGACCACCTCGTCATCGCGGTCCTCAACAACCGCGGCAAGAACCCGCTCTTCTCGGTCTCGGAGCGCGTGGAGATGCTTGAGGAAGCCACTCGCGCCATGAGTAACGTCTCCGTGGCAACCTTCGACGGCCTCATGGTCGAATTCGCGCGGCTGCAGGGCGCTTCCGCCGTGCTGCGCGGCATCCGCGCCATCTCCGACTACGAATACGAATTCCAGATGGCGCTCATGAACCGCCGCCTCGCGCCCGACATTGAAACCGTCTTCCTCCAGCCCGCCGGCCGCTACTCCTTCGTCAGCTCGCGCATGCTCAAGGAGGTCTTCTCCCTCGGCGGCGACGTCACCGGCCTGGTCCCACCCAACGTCCTCAAACGCCTCCGCAGCCGCATGGCCAAGCCCTGATGCCCGGTCCACGTGATTTCTGATCGAAGTTTTGAGCTTGGGTGCCCCAGGTCCCCGGTTTTGGGACCTGGGAAACCACAGAACTACACGGACGCGATACTCAGCCCGGAACCCGGTTTATGGATTGCTCTGCCGCTGCCCGCCCAGCTTGAACGTGAACCGCTTGGAGAAAAACTCCTGGAACACGTTCTCTGCGCCGGCCGCGGCCTTGCTCTCGATGAAGTCAGTGAAGACTCTGACCACACCGAAACGGTCGCGCGGAGGATATTCGAGCTCGGTGATGCCCGCGGTCGCCAAACTGCCCATTGTCTGCGAAACATTCACCTGCCAGTGGCCGTTGTCGCCCATGCAAATGAAGGAATTAGCCGCGGCGTAGAAGAACCGCGACCGGATGGTTCCGGTTCCCTTGTAGAAATAGCGCGGATCCTGCTTCAAAATCGACGGCACAACGGCGTTGCCAACCATGTCTCCGAACAGGTTGGCGCCATACGTCGCTCCCAGGCGCGCGAAATAGCCATCAGCGCCCTGGCCGAAACCCTCGGGGTCGTTCTTTAATTGTCTATATCCCGCGCCCACCCCGGCCCCGACCACCGCCATCGGGTCGAACGAACTTCTCAAGGCGAGCTGAAATTTCTGTTTCGATGTGAGCGGAACCGGATGCGGCGTGTACACAACAAAAAAATTGGGCACAAGGCCGAGCAGGCGCTGCTGAAGCGCCATATTCACCTGCGCTTGCGCCTGGGCGGCCTGAGCTTCGGTTTGAGGCGTCGAGGCGGGCGGCAGCTCCTGCCCGCAAACCAACGGCACAGCGGCACAGATTGAGAGTGCGGCAACCATGCCCCCGTATCTCGCAGAATGCCGGAAACGATTACCAACCACGGCGTCCTCGCTGTCGCTTCAATGGGGGAGGGGTAGGGGCATCATACCCCGGATTCGCCTGCCAGACGAAAAAAATCGTGCGCAAGGCGGCGGAGCCGATGCTGGCTTTCGCGCCAAGGCAGACGCGCTACCTGAATTTGAGCCCGGCCGCCTTCAGGGCCGCTTCCAGCACGGGAAACGCTGAAGGCCCGATTCCGTGCAGCGCGGCCACCTCGGCGCGCGCGTGCTTCGCCAGGTCCTTCGGTGTCAGGATTCCGGCGTTCATCAGGGCGCGCTGGGCAGGCTTGGCCAGCCTGGCAAAGGCAGGGTCGATTTGGGACGGATTGGGCATAGCAGCGCTCCGTGCAGCTCTAAGTATGCTAAAAGGAGCCGTCCCGAGACACAACCTCATTCCCCAGGGCCTAGGCAGTGTCTGACGAATCGGGAACCTTGAGCAACGCGTCAGGGCACGACTTCAGTCGTGCCGAAAAACACCCAATAAAACGGCGGGCTTTAGCCCCTGAGGCCGCTCGTTTCCACCTCGAATCCGATCGCACGGATTCATCAGACACTGCCTAGTTCCTCGTCCCCCTCTTCCTCAAAAACGCTTGACTGAGCGCGAAGACCATGCTGCAATCGATCTGTAGGGCCGGATCCACCATCGTGGATTCGGCCCTTGGGCTTTAGGCGGGGCACCCCCCCCACCCCCTCCACTACTATGTATCACGATGTGGTAAAAACTTAGAGTCGTATATGAAACTAAATTAGTTACTGGAAAAGCAAGCTCCTAAATCGTTCCACATCGTGCTCATTCCCACTTCGTAATCATAATCCCACATCGTAATACAGCTTAGCTCCGGCCTTTTGAGGGCTCCTGGCTCGGCGACTTCCTCTTAAGCCACTCGCTCCACGAACAGTCCGGCGGCACGCAACCGGCGATTTCGAGCGCCATCGCCGCGCGTGTTTTCCTGCCCTTGCCCTCTGGCCGGGTGTTGGAGAATGATTGGCTCCAGCGGTCATTCGTCAGATAGCCGGGAATGAATCACTTAACTCCGGGGCGGCGCGCACCGCGTGAGGGTATTCGATGAAGGCGTTGGTAAAGAGCAGGAGCGAACGCGGCCTGTGGCTGGAAGAAATCCCGAAACCCACGATTGGGATCAACGACGTTTTGATCCGAGTTCAAAAAACGGGCATCTGCGGCACCGACGTCCACATTTTCCAGTGGGACGAGTGGGCGCAAAAGACCATCCCGATTCCCATGGCGATCGGACATGAATTCGTTGGCGAAATCGAGCAAGTGGGCTCGAACGTCAACGATTTCCATCCCGGAGACATTGTCAGCGGTGAGGGCCATGTGACCTGCGGACACTGCCGCAACTGCATGGCCGGCCGGCGTCATCTTTGCAAGCAGATCCAGGGGTTGGGAGTTGACCGGCCCGGCGCCTTTGCGGAATACGTTGCCTTGCCCGTGGCCAACATCTGGCGGCATCATCCCGGGATCGACAAAGACGTTGCCGCCATCTTCGATCCATTTGGAAACGCGGTGCACACCGCGCTCTCGTTCCCTGTGGTAGGTGAAGATGTTCTGATCACCGGCGCCGGTCCCATCGGCATCATGTCGATTCCCGTGGTGCGTCACGCCGGCGCGCGCCACATCGTCATCACCGACATGAATCCATTCCGCCTGGACCTGGCGCGGCGTATGGGGGCAACGCTGGCCGTCAATCCCAATGAGACCCCGCTGGGCGAAGTCCAGAAGCAATTGCACATGGCGGAGGGCTTCGATGTGGGCCTCGAGATGTCGGGAAATCCCATTGCGCTGCGCGACATGATTGCCAACATGTGCCACGGAGGGAAGATCGCCCTGCTCGGGATTCCCGCCAAGGAATCCGAGATGGACTGGCGCCAGGTCATCTTCAACATGATCACGATCAAGGGCATTTATGGCCGGGAGATGTACGAAACCTGGTACAAGATGTCGGTCCTGCTGGAGTCGGGAGTGGATATTTCTCCGGTCATCACGCATCGGTTCGACCATACCGAGTTCGAGAAGGGATTCGAGGTGATGATGACGGGCATGGCGGGCAAGGTCATCCTGGATTGGACGACTGCCGGCTGAAATGCAGGGAACAAGGGAACGAAGGACCGACGCCGTTGAGGGTGTTCGCACGTGATCAACGGGACCGGAGGGCTGCCGATTCTCCTCTCGCCTGAAGAAGATGGCAGCATTGCTTCTTTCGCCCCCTTCGGGGGCTCGGCATCTTCCTTTCGCATGCCTTCCCCAGGCTTACGCCTGGGGCTACCATCTCTCGCCCGCTACGCGGGCTTTTGGCGTGGTACAACGGTAGCCATGCGCGACGGATGGGTTCGAACGCTGAAAAAGATCGGGAAGAAAATCGGTTTTGCCGCTGTGCTGGCTGGGGCGATGAGTGCTGGAGCGGCCTGGGCGCAGACGGCGGAGCAGGCGTGGCTGAAGTACATGGGCGGGCACGCCAATGCCGGAATCCCGCAGAATGTGCGCGCGCTGGGCAGCGGCGTCCTGGAACAATCCGCGGTTGAGGAGCTGAAGCGCGGACTGGCCGGCATGGAAGGCGCGCGGACCGCTAGCGGCGAGACCGTGATCGGCACGCTCGATGAGGTGCGACGGGCCTATCCGCTCTTAAAAGCTCCAGCACACCTCGAGGCGCACGGATTCTGGCTCCGGCGGACCTTGTGGCGGGGGCATCCGCTGGTTGTGGTCGCCGGATCGAATGAGCATGGAGCGCTGTTTGGCGCCTTCGATCTTCTCCGGCGGATAGCGACCGGGCAAAATGTGTCGCATCTCGACGCCCTCGAAGCTCCCGCAATGCCGATTCGCTGGGTGGATGAGTGGGACAACGCGAATGGGACGATCGAGCGCGGCTACGGCGGCCGCTCAATCTTCTTCGATGCGGGACACGTGCGCGACGATCTTGCGCCGGTGCACGAATACGCGCGGCTGCTGGCGTCGATCGGCATCAACGGCTGCAACCTGAACAACGTGAATAACGCCGCACCGTTCCTGGAGCCGGAGATGCTGAAAGGCATTGCGCGCATCGCCGACACCATGCGGCCCTACGGGGTGCGCGTGGCGCTGAGCGTGGATGTGGCCAGCCCGGAGAAGATCGGCGGCTTGAAAACCTACGATCCGCTCGATCCGGCTGTGATTGCGTGGTGGAACGAGAAGGCAGACGAAATCTACAAGCTGATCCCCGATTTTGCCGGGTTCACGGTGAAGGCCGACAGCGAGGGCCAGCCCGGACCTGCCAGCTATGGGCGTTCGCCAGCCGACGCCGCCAACACCCTGGCCAAGGCGCTGGAGCCGCACGGCGGGGTGGTGCTCTACCGTGCGTTTGTCTACAACCACCATCTTGATTGGAAAGATCCCAAGGCGGACCGGGCCAGAGCGGCGTACGACATCTTTCATCCCCTGGACGGCAAGTTCGCGCCCAACGTGATCGTGCAGGTGAAGGAAGGCCCGATCGACTTTCAGGCGCAGGAGCCGGTGTCGCCGTTATTTGGCGGCCTGGAGAAGACCAATCAGGCCATGGAACTCCAGATCACCCAGGAGTACCTGGGGCAACAGCGGCATCTGGTTTACATTGCGCCGATGTGGAAGTGGGTGCTGGATTTCGATCTGAGGGCGGAGAACCGGTCGACGCCGGTAAAGGAGATCATCGAGGGCAGGACATTCGATCGGCCGCTGGGCGGAATGATCGGCGTGGCGTGCGTGGGGCAGGACTGGCTCGGCTCACCGCTGGCGATGGCGAACCTGTACGCGTTCGGGCGGCTGGCGTGGGATCCGGACCTGACGGCGCAACAGATCGCCAAGGAATGGGCGCGGCAGACGCTCGGGGACAATGCCAGCGTGGTGCACACCGTGACCAAAATGCTGACGCAGTCGTGGCCGGCGTACGTGGACTACACCGGGCCGCTGGGCATGCAGACGCTGACCGATATTACGGGCAGCCATTATGGGCCGAATATCGAGGCCAGCGAGAACAACGGCTGGGGCCAGTGGCACAGGGCGGACCACTTGGGCGTTGGGATGGACCGCACGGTTGCCACGGGAACCGGCTTCGTGGGGCAATATTGGACGGAAGTAGCGAAGATCTACGAGAATGTGCAAACCACGCCGGACAATTTGCTGACCTTCTTCCATCACGTTCCGTACACGTGGAAGCTGGACCAGCCTGGATATGGGGGCAAGACGGTGATCCAGTACATCTACGACAGCCACTACCAGGGCGCGGACGAGGCGGCGGAACTGGGGCGGGAGTGGGCGACGCTGAAAGGGCGGATCGATCCGAGGCTCTTCGACGACGAGGCGGCGAGGCTCCAGTACCAGGCGGGACACGCCATCGTGTGGCGGGATGCGATTGTGCAGTATTTTCTGAAGCTCAGCGGGATTCCGGATGCGAAGGGCCGCGCGGGCAACTATGCAAACCGGCTGGAGGCCGAAGATGCGCGGCTCACGGGCTACGAGGTGTTTGACGTGCGCCCGTGGGAGGATGCATCGGGGGGAAAAGCGGTCAAGTGCGCACAGGCGAGCTGCTCAGCGGAGTGGACGTATGAGGGCAAGCCGGGGCCATACGATATCGCGGTGCAATACTTCGATTTGCAGCCGGGGAGCGCGCGCTTCACTCTGGATGTGAATGGGAAGCAGAGGGGCGAGTGGACGGCCGATGCGGAGCTACCGTCGCGGCGGCCAGACGGGGACAACTCGACGCGAACCACGATCGCGCACGTGGCTTTAAAGCCCGGGGGTACAATCCGCGTAAACGGGACGCCGGACCAGGCCGATCCGGCGGCTTTGGATTACATTGAGGTTCTGCCGGATAAAGGCGCGCAGTAGGCTTCCTCAGTCGGAGCTGGCAGGCTCAGTGGCGGACTCCATGAGTTCCGGTCCGATGAGGGTGCGGGTGAGGTTGGCGAAAGCTGAATGCCTGTGCCGGACAATCTCCGGAATGCAATCCGGAGCCAGGGGATGGGAGAGATGGAAGCCCTGCACCAGGTCGCACTCGAGCGCGCAGATGCAGGCCAGTTCCGCCGCGGTCTCCACCCCTTCGGCCACCACCGACTGGTTCAGCGCGTGGGCCATGGAAACAATGGCCTGAATCACGCTGAGCGTAGTGGACATGCCGTTTGGAGCGCTGAGCTGCTCGATGAAGGAGCGATCGATTTTAAGCGCAGTGAGCGGCAACTGATGCATACGGCCGAGGGATGAGTGGCCGGTGCCGAAGTCGTCGATGAGGAAGGAAAAGCCGACGCGGGAGAGCCGTGCCATCTGGACGGAAACTTCTTTCAGGTTGCGCATGGCGGCGCTCTCGGTCAGTTCCAGGTGTATCCAATTGGGATTGACGGAATAGTGGTGGACCAGTTTCATGAGGCGGTCGGCAAAGTCGATGTGCATCAACTGGAGCGCGGAGACGTTGATGGCTACAGGAACAACGCTCATGCCGTGCACGTCAACCCAGGTGCGGATCTGGCGGCAAACCTCCTCGATAACCCAAATGCCGAGGGGGATGATGAGCCCGGTTTCCTCGGCAATGGGAATCACCTTTGTGGGGCCGACGGTGCCTAACGTGGGATGGTGGAGTCGGAGCAGGGCTTCGAGGCTGCGCACGCGGCCGGTACGGTCGTAGAGCGGCTGATAGACGAGGCGGAATCCGGCTTTTTCCATTCGTGTGCGCAGGCAGACTTCAATGGCGTTTTGTTCCTGGGCGTCGTCCTGGGTCTCGCGGGAGAGCCACGTTGTCTGGCCGCCGCCGGACTTCTGGGAGCGGCGGAGAACGCCCTCGGCGCCGGCCCAAAGGGCGAGCGGGTCGTCGCCGTCGTCGGGGCAGATGGAGAGTCCGATGCTGATCGCGAGCTGAATGGGATACCCCTGAATGACGACGGGTCGCTCGAGGACGGCTCTCAGCTCCGATGCTCTTTGTTCGACTGTGGCGGCATTGTTAATGCCGGTGAGCACCAAGGCGAACTCGTCCCCGGCAATGCGGGCGACAAAATCGCAGGCGCGAATACGCGAGCTGAGGACGGAAGCCACGTGACGGATGCACTCATCGCCCACGCGCGGGCCGTAGACGTCATTGATGCGCTTGAAGCGGCAGATGTCGAGGCACAGGATGGCGAGCTTCTCGCCAGACTGGCGGGCATCGCGTACAGCCGGGGCGAGGTGCTCCTGAAAGAGCATGCGGTTGGCCAATCCGGTGAGCGGGTCATGCTCGGTTTGGTGTTGCAACTGGCGCTCGAGAGCCTCGCGCCTGGTGGCGTCGAGAGCGAGAACGAAGCTGCAAGGACGCCCGCGGAATTCGATCTCGTGGGTCGTCACGTCCATGGGAAGAAGGCCGCCGTCCTTGCGGCGGTGCACAGAACAACGCATGTTTGCGGTATAGTTCGGGCTGAGTTCGGTGAAGTCCTGGGCCGCGCGCTCCGGCGCCAGGATGTCCGGCAGGGTCAACTGGAGGAATTCCTCGCGGGAATAGCCGTGCAGTACGGCGGCCGCATGGTTCACGTCGATAAAGGAAAGCGTTTCGGCGTCGAGCACCCACATTGCGTGCGGGTTGTCGTCGAAGAGCAGGCGGTACTCGTCCCCCAGGGAGCGTGCGTGGCGAAGCTGCTCCTCGACCAGAAGCAGGATCATGCCCACACCGGCGCAGTAACCGGGGAGGTTCCAGATTCCGTCATCGACGGGCATGCGCGGCAGGAGGAGAAAAATGAAATAGCCGATGGGGAAAATGGCGGCACAGGAGAACAGGCCGAAGACGGTGGTATGAAGCGCCAGAGTGCGTTCGCCGCCCCAATACCAGAAGCCGAGGGCGGCGGTGAAATAAGTTTCCATCCAGAGGGCGTCGGCCACCCAATAGAAATGCCCGGCGCGAATGCCGGCGAGGGAGCAAACTGCCACGATGACAGCCATGGAAATCACCATGGGGGCGAAGACCAGTTGCCGGTGGCGAAGGGCCAGATAGATCGCCGTGGACTGGCGCAACAGAATCGCGATGGCGAGGACAGCCCAGAAGCGGGGTCCGAGCGTGGAGAGGCCAATCAGGGCGAATGCGGAAAAGGCGATGGCCGCGCCAAGGCGCAGGGAGGCCTTTCGCCCGCGGACCAGAACCGTGCTGGAGACGGTAAAGAAAGTGCCGCCGAGAAGGAGGAGGTCGGACCGGAACCAGAATTGAAGCGCATTTCCCAGCCCGGCGCCCGGTGTCCACAGGCCAACGGCAAAGTAGGCGCAGAGGCACACCCAGCCGCCCACCCAGCAACGGATGCGGTCATCGGGGCGGGCGCGGGAGATGGCTCCAAACAAAAAGACAAACAGCCCCGTAATCACGATTCCAATGAAAAGCGCTTGCATTACCTACTCGAGTCAAGATTTATCGGCAGCTTAGCCTTTTCCAATAACCTCTGACTATAACGATTTAGTGTTATTCAGCCGGGGAAGTTGTATGTGCTGATTCGCCACCCGGCGGCTGGTAAATCGCCGCATTTCGAGTGTTTAGCGGGGCTCGCGTCCCTATGGTACGGGGGGTCAGGGAGCCAGGTTGCCGGCTCTCGACTCATCCGACCACGGGCAGGCCGGCCAGCGCCATGGCGATCTCTTCTTCCGGGTAGTCGTAGTTTTCCAGCTTGCCGGCGTGGTAATCGATGTAAGCCTGCATGTCGAAATGGCCGT
The DNA here is from genome assembly GCA_963766785.1 of uncultured Acidobacteriota bacterium. Taxonomy (GTDB): domain Bacteria; phylum Acidobacteriota; class Terriglobia; order Terriglobales; family Acidobacteriaceae; genus Telmatobacter. The sequence goes on along the minus strand of CAVYBV010000025.1, from coordinate 1,868,216 downwards.
GTCCGCTGAGGCCGAAGAGGATGGTGCGCGGGCGGCCTTCGGCTTTGGCCTCGAGCGCTTCGCGGATGGCGGCGGCGATGGCGTGGTTGGCCTCGGGGGCGGGGAGGATGCCTTCGGCGCGCGCAAACTGGACGCCGGCCGCGAACGCTTCAAGCTGGTGCACGCTGACGGCGCCGATCAGGCCGAGATGCTTGAGGTGCGACACCAGCGGCGCCATGCCGTGATAGCGCAGTCCGCCGGCGTGGATGCCGGGAGGGATGAAGGTGGAGCCAAGGGTGTGCATTTTGACCAGCGGAGTCAGGTGGCCGGTGTCGCCGAAGTCGTAGGCAAAGCGGCCCTTGGTGAGGCTGGGGCAGGCGGCGGGCTCGACGGCGACCACGCGTGCCTGGCTTGCGCCCTTGAGTTTACGGCCGATCCAGGGGAAAACGAGGCCGGCGAAGTTGGAGCCGCCGCCGGTGCAGCCGATGAGGACGTCTGGCTCCGCGCCGGCCAGCGCCATCTGCTCGATGGACTCCAGGCCGATGACGGTCTGGTGGAGCAGGACGTGATTGAGCACGCTGCCCAGCGAGTATTTGGTGCCTGGGTCCTTGGCCGCGACCTCGACGGCCTCGCTGATGGCGATGCCGAGCGAGCCCCTGGTGCCGGGGTGCTCGGCCAGGATGGCGCGGCCGGATTCGGTTTCGGTGCTGGGGCTGGCGGTCACGCTGGCGCCGTACGTTTCCATGAGAGCGCGCCGGTAGGGCTTCTGGTCGTAGCTCACGCGCACCATGAAGACCTTGCACTCGAGGCCGAAAAACGCGCAGGCCATGGCCAGCGAGGAGCCCCACTGGCCGGCGCCGGTCTCAGTGGCCAGTCGTTTGGTTCCCTCCACCTTGTTGTAGTACGCCTGGGCGATGGCGGTGTTGGGCTTGTGGCTGCCGGCGGGGCTTACGCCCTCGTACTTGTAGTAGATTTTCGCCGGGGTATCGAGGGCCTGCTCAAGGCGGCGGGCGCGGAAGAGCGGCGAGGGACGCCATTGGGCGTAGACTTGCCTGACCGGATCGGGGATCTCGATCTGGGGTTCGGTGCTGACCTCCTGCCGGATGAGGGCCATGGGGAACAGCGGCGCCAGATCGTCCGGGCCGATGGGCTTGAGCGTGCCGGGGTGGAGGGGCGGCGCAGGCGGACCGGGCAGATCGGCGGTAATGTTGTACCACGCGCGGGGAATGCGCTCCTGGGGCAGGGTGAACTGGATGGTCTCCATGCCGCGCATTGTAGCAGCGCGGCGGAGACGCAGGGTGTGCGCCAGGACAGGGCCCTCCGTCCCCAATTGGCTGCTCAAGGCATGCGCGCGGGCCTGACCGCCCGGAGCCGCCCTTTCAGATTTGCCTTACCACGGGCGGAAGTAGACGCCGATGAGGGGCTCTGCCGTCTGCATGAACTTGCCCGTTGCAGCGTAGGGGAATTCGAGGTTCGGCGCCCTGTAGAACGTGTCTCGGAACTGAACGCGCAGGCCAAAGCGCGGCCGGCCAAAATCGGCCCCGGCATCGCCCACGTACCCGGGACGGACGACGGTGTTGATGGCGTACGCATTGCCGGCAGAGTAGTTGATCACAAAGGCAAAGCCGGCCTCGGCAAACGGCGTCAGATTGCCCATCCGCCGCGATGCCACGTAATTCACCGTGACCTGGCTCTGGTAGTTGGGAATGGTGACGGCGGGATTGTTGCACTGAAGACCGCAGGAGCCCTTCTCAACCGAGTAGGACTGGTTGAGGGTGCTATAGGAGTAAGTGACCTCCGCGCCCTTCCATGGTCCGGGAATGTAGCGGACGCCCACCATGCCGCCGTAGGAGTCGACGGGGGTCTCGACGGTGCCGTTGCCGGTGGTTGAGGTGCTGAAGGTCTTCAAAAAACTTCCCGAGAAATCGATCGAATTCACCGCCGTCCCGGCCTGCGCCTTGGTTGGCGCGCTCTGCGGTTGGGCGGGCGCGCTCGGCGCCTGGGCGGCGGCGAGGCAAGGAACGGCAAAGACGGCAACAACCGCTATGGCATGCATCCACTTTATTTGCATCAATGGTCTCCGTATCCAGAATATCGCGGGCGGGTGGGCATCCCGCAAAACGGGAGTGTTGTGATTCAAGTCTTAGACGGAAACGGCGGAGAACCGGTTGCGCAGCGGAACCCATTGCCAGGCCGAGCCGGAGGGCGCAGGCGTCTCCCAGGGAGGGATGAGAAGCCCAGGCGCGGACGCCATCTATGAGCCCAGAATCCGCGCGGCGCGGGCATACGATCCCACATTGTAAGCGCGGGCGAAACCCATCCGGGCCAGCTTCTTCTGGGCCGCGGCGCTGCGCATGCCGCTCTGGCAGTGCAAAAGCACAACCTGGTTGCGGTCTTTCAGCCGTTGCGGCGCCACGCTCTCAATGCGATCGACAGGGATATTGATGGCTCCCCGCAGATGCCTTGCGGCGAATTCTCGCTCGCTGCGGACGTCGATCACCTGCGCGCCCTGCTTGAAGTACGCCCGAGCCGCGCGCGCGGAGATTTGGCCGACCCGCCGGAGAAGCAGAAATACCACAAAGATGGATGCGAGGATCAGCCAACTGGTCGATGTCATGCGTGTCGCGCCTTCTTTCCGCGATGATCCGCTCTATTCATTGTCGCCGAGCCACAACCCTCACCACACTTGTTTGGTCATTCTCACCACTGGAAGCGACTCACCATTGCTTAGCGGCACGGAGATTCGTTCCACTTCCACATAGCCTCTGAGCCTGTAGAGCGGCACTCCGGTCAGCGTCGAACCCATCTCGTAGCGGCGAAAACCGGCGGCTCGCGCTGCCTCTTCCACCGTTTTGAGAATCAGCGAGCCGAGGCCCTGCCGCGCAAACTGGGGATGCACAAAGATGGCGCGCACTTTGGCGGCATCGGTGGCGGGATCGAGCGGATCCGGCTCGCGTCCGGGACCGTGGTCGGCCCCGAAGAGCGTCTTGCGGCGCGACCAACCGCCGCAGCCCGCCATGCGGCGCGATCCGATCACGGTCTCAGCGACAAAGTAGGTGCGATCGCGGATGAGCTGCGTGTCCACGCCCAGGACGGCGCCCAGCGCGCCTTCCATCTGTGCGGGCGTGTAGTCTCCCGCCTGCAGTCCGCGGACTGAAGCTTCAATCAGCGCATCGAGCGCGGGAATGTCGTCCTCGGTGGCGAGCCGCAATTGAAATCGAGAAGTGCTTTCCATGATCTTCCTGAATCGACATCGGCCCTTGCGAAACAAGTGAGGACTTCCCTCAGGGGCTAAAGCCCTCGTCTATCTTTGGGCCTTCACGGCACGACTGAAGTCGTGCCCTTTCAAAACTCCGTCAATCAGGGGGCTGCGGATTGGCTCCCGTCTGTTCCACTTCGACAAGCACGGAATAGAACGTGGGCGAGCCGCCGATATCGGTGAGGCGTTCGCTGGTCAGCGCGTTCACGTTGACGGCTTCGGGATGGAACTTCGCCCAGTCCAGCCGCCCGGCAACAACTCCCGCGGGCAGGCTGCCGGTCACGAGCGCGGTCAGGCGGAGCTCGCCGCGATCGTTGAATACGCGCACGCGATCGCCATCGGAAATGCCGCGCGCCGCCGCATCCACGGGATGGATCTCCAGCTTCCCCGCCTTGCGCGCCTCCATTTTGCGATGGCCTTCGAGATTGGCGAAGGTCGAGTTCATGTAGTTGTCGTTCTTGCGGCCGAGCAGCTCGAGCGGATAACGCTTTGCCTCCGCGCCCCAGCGCGATTCGATTGGCGGCACAAACGCAGGCAGCGGATCGAGGCCCTGCGCGGCAAGCGTCTCGGAATAAAACTCGACTTTTCCCGATGGCGTGGGCAGCTCCCCTGATGCGTACGGCTGAAACGGCGCGCTCTCCGGCTGGCGATGGAGGCTGAGCGGGACGTGCCCCTTCGCCTTCAGCTCGTCGACCGTAATGTGCTCCATGCCGGGATTGGTGCTGTGCCCGGTTCCGTTCACGCCCAGCGCCTGCCGAATCATCTCCTCGGGCGAATCGCGGAAACATTCTTCCTCGAAGCCCATTCGCTCGGCGAGCCGGCTGAAGAGCCACACGTTGGAGCGCGATTCGCCCACGGGCTCGATGGCCTGGTGCGACCACTGCACGAAGTAGTGGCCGTAAGCGCCCTGCGCGTCGGTGTGCTCCAGAAAAGTGGTCGCGGGCAGGACGTAGTCGGCATAATCCGTCGTATCGGTGAAGAACTGCTCGTGCACCACGGTGAAGAGATCGTCGCGCTTGAGGCCGCGCACCACGGCATTGTGGTTGGGCGCTATGGCGCCGGGATTCGAGTTATACACGAACAGCGCGTGCACGTCCGGCCCGCCGCTCAGCACGTCGAATTCCGGTCCCTTGGTCCCTTGGTCCCTCGTTCCCTGCTTCTCCAGCGCCCGGCCCAGCGTGGACATGTTCACGGTGCGCGCCAGCCGGCCCAGCGGCGAGCGCACTGCCAGGTCCGGCCGGCGCAGCGCATCCTCATTCCAGCGGAACGCTCCGGACGTGGAAAGCTGCGCCCCGCCGCCGCGATGTTTCCACGCGCCGGTAAGCGCGGGCAGCATGGCGATGGCGCGCACCGCGGTGCCGCCGTTCTCGCCGCGCTGCACACCGTAGTTGAGGCGGATCGCGGCCGGCCGGGTGGTCGAGTATTCGCGCGCCAGCGATTCCACTTCGGTTGCGCCCATGCCCGTCCACGCGGCCACTTTTTCCGGCGTGTATTCGCGCACGCGCTCGGCAAGATCGGCGAAGCCGTGGGTCATGGCGGCGATGTACGCGCGATCCTCCAGACCCTCGCGCAGAATCACGTGCATCATGCCCAGCGCCAGCGCCACGTCCGTGCCGGGCCGTATGGCGATGTGCCAGTCCGCCAATGCCGCGGTGCGCGTCCGGTACGGGTCAATCACGATGAGCCGCGCGCCGTTGCGCCGCGCCTGCTCCACCATCGGCCACAGGTGAACGTTGTTGCCGTGAATGTTCGCGGCCCAGGCGATGATCAGCCTGGCCAGCCGGAAGTCCTCGGTGGGCGTGCCCAGCTTACGGCCGTAAACGAGGTTCCAGGCCTGTCCGCCAGCCTCGGAACAGATGGTGCGGTCAAGCTGGCTCGCGCCCAGGCGATGAAAGAAGCGCCGGTCCATGGAGCCGTAGCCCAGCAGGCCCATGTTGCCCGCGTAGCTGTAGGGCAGGATCGACTCCGGGCCGTAGCGCTCCGCTGTCTCGTTGAGGCGCGCGGCGATGCCATTGAGCGCCTCGTCCCAGGTCACGCGCTCGAACGCCTCCATCTCGCGGCCGCGCGGCTGGGGCCCCTTGGCCGCACCGGGCTTGCGCTTCAGCGGAACCAGCACGCGATCCGGCGCGTACACGCGGTCGAGATACTTGGCCACTTTGCCGCACAGAAATCCCTGCGTGACCGGGTGCGTGGGATCGCCCTGCACCTTGATGGCGCGGCCCTCTGCGTTCACGGTCACCAGCACGCCGCAGGAGTCCGGGCAATCGAGCGAGCAGACAGCGTGCACGATGCGAAAAGGCGAATCCGGGGAAGCTGCGGCCACGGTCTCATTGTATGCTGAACCTCAATTCCGGAGGCCGTCATGCATCGAGTCCTAGCCGCGTTCGCCCTCGTCTTTGCCGTCAGCCTAGCCCCGGCGCAATCGGCTGAAACCGCCATCCGCGCCGCCATGAATGCGCAGGTGGCCGCGTGGAATCGCGCTGACATTCCCGCCTTCATGCAAGCCTATGAAGACTCGCCCGAGACTACGTTCATCGGCGCGCAATTGCGCAAGGGCTACCAGCCGATTCTGAAGCGCTACCTGGAGTCCTACTCGAACGCCGCGCAGATGGGCACGCTCACCTTTGCCGATCTCGAGGTTCGCATGCTTCCGTCCTCGTGCGGCGCGGCGGAATACGCAGTGGTCACAGGGAAATTCCATCTGCAGCGCACCGCGCATGGCGAAGCTGCAAAGGACGACGGCATCTTCTCCCTGGTGTGGCATAAGGGCGCGCACGGCTGGAAGATCATTGTGGATCACACCAGTTGAAGTCGCGCATCTTCCGCCATTCGGTTGCTGCCAGGTCTCCCTCCGGCTCCGATTCTCGAGCGCGCTCTTGTACACTGATCGCGCATGGACTGCCTCTTCTGCAAAATCGCTGCCGGCGTCATTCCGTCCAAAGCTATTTACCAGGACGAGCAGTGTTACGCCTTCGCCGACATCAATCCCCAGTCTCCGGTGCACTTTCTGGTCATTCCCCAGGAGCACATTCCGTCCACTGCGCATGCCTCGCCGGCGCATTCCGCGCTGCTTGGCCATCTCCTGGTCACGGCGGCGCAGATCGCGCGCGATAAAGGCCTGGAGCGGGGATATCGCATCGTCATCAACACCGGCCCCGACGGCGGGCAGACCGTCGATCACCTGCATCTGCATGTGCTGGGCGGCCGCCACCACACCTGGCCGCCGGGATAACTTCCCGACTCAAGCCCGCGCGTCCTGGCGTGATTTGGCAGTCTCTCCGCAGGTTCCAATCAAAAATCGTGGTGGTCGTCGTGGAGTTGCGTGAGGGAGTGGGTATGGCCTTCGCCGGCGATGGGAGCTGCGGGCGGATTGGCGGATTCCGCGTCTTCCCGGAGGCGGGCCACGGCGAGCCAGTTGTCGCGGTGAGACTCGCTGGGGAACCAGGGCGGAAGAGGCATGGAGAAATGGGCGCTGAGGGCCTCGGCCCAGGGCTCGTAAAGGCGGCGCATCGCGGTCAGCCGCTGCTCGGCATCATTGTCGCGGCACATGCTGACGCCACCCTGGCAAAGCAGGCTGTAGAGCTGGTTGTAACGCTCGGGCGGGAGGCGTTCGGCGGCGTTCGGCCGGGGCTTGAGGTTGAAGATCTGGGTGAGATCGACCAGCGCATGGCGGGCCATGGCGAAGGTAAGTTGAGCCTGCCGGGCCTCGTGGCCCTGGACCCCGGCAATGAGAAGGGACGAGGTGTCGAGGATCGAAGTAAGAGCGGAGAGCCAGGACTGGCTGGTGTGCTGGGAGCGGAAGTAGCAGAGCAGAGGAAAGGAGATGTGCGATTCGAGCAGCTCGGCAGACCAGCGTTCCCACTCGATGAGAAGCACAGAGAGAGCTTCGGCGGCGCCGGGATGGATGTGCCGGCGCAGGAGTTCAGCCGCGGTAGGCGGCGAGCCGGCGCGGGCGTCAAGCAGGGAGATGGAGACTTCGCGCCGGGAAAAGGCGCCGTAGAGGACAGGGAAGTACCCCATGATAATGGCGAGGAAGCCGAATCCGGTGCCGGACTCGAGGACCATGAGCCAGCGCGCCGCGGGATGCACTGGGCCGGCGTCGCTGGGGCCGAGCGTGAAAAGCGTGGAGCCGGAGACATAGAGATCGCTGAGAATGCCTGGACGCTGGCGGAGGTCGTAGAACGGGACGCCGATGGAAAAGTAAATGAGGCCAAAACCGGCGATCATGACCGCGGCCCAGAGGATGAGCAATAGGATGAGGGAGAGTGGGCCGTAGAAGCTGAAAGCGGTTTCGCGGTTGCGTGGGGTGCGGAGGCGTCGCGCGAAGAAGGACCAGGGACGCCACGTGGCGATGTAAAACAGCCGGGTGAGCCGGATCGCTCCGGTGGCGCGGCGGGGCACAATGATGGTCTGGAAGGCGTCCCAAAGGACGCCGAAAATGCAGACGATACCGGCGATGAGGGCGATGATGCGCATTGCTGGCTCCGGGCGGGCTCGGGGCGGGGAAACCTCAGCGGCCGGGCACCTGCTTCCGGCCTCCTGCCGTCCTTGTATTCTAGCGGGGAAAAAGACAGGGACCGAGGGACCAAGGGACCAAGAGACCAAAAGGAAGCCGGAACGAGAAAAAGGACAGGAAGGCGCGAGCGAATGGTTGAGCTGGGCAAGGCGTTGGTGGGGTTAGGGTTGCTGCTGTTGGTTGTGGGTGCAGGGTTCATCCTGGCCGGGCGCATGGGATGGCCGCTGGGGCGGCTGCCCGGAGATTTTGCCTGGAAGGGAAAGCACCTGCAAGTGCTTTTCCCACTGGGAACGTCGATCGCCATCAGCGTGGTACTGACCGTGTTGCTTTGGCTGTTGTTCAAGCTCAGGCGGTGACAGATTCCCGCAGTCAGGAGCCAGGTTTCAGGGGGTTCGACAGGAGAATTCGAATTGGGCTATGCTCATGGCGGATTTTGCATCTGAACGGCCGAGTGAGATCGGAGAGTTCGGCTCCGTTATCAGTAAGGAGGAGAACCTATGGCTACTCCCACACCGAAGAAATGCGCGAACGCGGCCTGCAATTGCGTGCCGCCGGCCAACGCCAAATATTGCAGCGCACACTGCGAAGGCGTGGCGACGAAGGTTGAGATCCTGTGCGCCTGCGGGCATCCGGGGTGCGAGGGCAACGCGACGCGCGCCTAAGCCGAAAAGCAGTGCAGCATGAGAGATTCTGCCGCCAACGCGGGCGGGGACCAGTGTGCGCGCAGACCGGCGAAGCCGCCTGCCTCCCCAGGCGCGGAGGCAGATGACATTGGAGGGCAGTCCGCGATAGCCTGATGGGGTGAGTGCGCGGTAACTGCGCGCGCCAAGGAGTGCAAGGAGCCCCATGCCCATCCAACCGACAGCGAACATCTGGCACAACGGCAAGCTGATTCCCTGGGAACAGGCCACCATCCACGTGATGAGCCACGTGGTCCACTACGGGTCGAGTGTTTTCGAAGGGATCCGCTGCTACACCCAGCCCCACGGAGCCGCGGTGTTCCGGCTGCCGGAGCACATGCAGCGGCTGCTGGATTCGGCCAGGATCTACCGCATGACGATTCCCTACTCGCTGGACGAACTGTGCGCGGCGGTGGTGGACACCATCGAGGCCAATGGGATCGCGCCGTGCTATATCCGCCCGATCGTGATTCGGGGATACGGGGAGATCGGGGTGAACCCGAAGGGATCTCCGATCGAGGTGTACGTGGCCAACTATCCCTGGGGCAAGTACGTGAGCGGGGGCGAAGCGGCGGACGTTTGCGTGTCAAGCTGGCACCGGCTGGCCCCGAATACGATGCCGGCCCTGGCCAAGGCGGGCGCCAACTACATGAACTCGCAGTTGATCCGCATGGAAGCCGAGACCAACGGGTATGCCGAAGGGATCGCGCTCGATGTGAGCGGGCTGGTGAGCGAGGGATCGGGCGAGAATGTGTTCATTGTGCGCAATGGCGTGCTGTACACGCCGCTGCTGTCGAACTCAGCCCTTTCCGGGATCACGCGGGACAGCGTGCTGACCATTGCGCGGCACCTGGGGCTGACCGTGATCGAGCAGCCGATTCCGCGCGAGCTCCTCTACATCTCCGACGAGGTCTTCTTCACCGGGACGGCGGCGGAGGTTGCGCCCATCCGGTCGATTGACCGGATTACGATCGGCGACGGCAAGGCGGGCGAGATCACCAAGAAGATCGCCGACGAGTTCTTCGGCATCGCCAACGGGCTCAAGCCGGACCGGTTCGGCTGGCTGACGCCGGTGAAAGTGGCGGCGCAGGAAACGGTGACCGCGTAGAGGCAGCTTTTAGCTGTTGGCTCCTAGCTTCCAGCTGCTGGCTTTTGACTCTGCGCGGGGTGACAACTCAATGAGGCACAGAATTGCAGGGTATTGAGTACACAGTTCACACGTTCAAAGAAGGCGCGACCTTCGTTGCATACGTGCCGGAGCACGACGTGTCGAGTTGCGGCGCCACGGATGAAGAGGCGCGGCGGAATATCCGCGATGCGGTGCAGGGGTCCCTGGAGTCGAGCGCGGCGATGGGAACGCTGGAGCAGGTTCTCGAAACCAGCGGTGCGTTGAGGAGGCATGGGTGAAATCGTACTTGTTTCGCGTAGTGCTTGAGCCGGATGCCGACGCGTGGCGCGCCTACATTCCCGAACTTGAGAACAGAGGCGGCGCAACCTGGGGCACGACGAGAGACGAAGCGCTGAGAAACATTCACGAAGTTGCGCAGATGGTGATCGAGTCGATGATCGAGGACGGCGAGGTATTGCCCGCCGGTATCACAGAGGTGAGTGAACCGGTTGTCGCCGTCAATGTATGAGCGTCGATTATTCCCGCCTGCGATCTGTTACCGCTCGTAGTCTGGCTTCCGCTCTTAGCGAGGATGGATTCCAGCTTCAGCGGCAGAAAGGCAGCCACCGTCACTACCACCATTCCGACGGCCGACGAGTAACCCTGTCCTTTCATCACTCCTCGGACACTTTTCCGCTGGGAACGCTCAAAAGCATTGTTGAAATCCAGGCGCGATGGACTGAGGGCGATCTGCGCCGACTCCGCTTGATCGGGTGAAGTCCGCGAGGCCAGACATGAGAGTGAAGCTGGCCGGGAGGCGGATGGCTGACGCCGGTGAAGGTGGCGGCGCAGGAGACGGTGACGGCGTAGGTTGATAAAGAGCGGAAGCAGCAACGGGCAGCCGGCCGATGGCTGCCCGTTCATTTCTTCAGCACTGGAATTGACGGCGCGAGGAGTCTATTTCGTGCTTTCCAGGGAATTCAGGAGTTCGAGTTCCCTGCGCAACTCGCGGCGGTGGTGGGAGCGCACCGTCGGAAAGGCGATGAGCCACAGCACGAACAGGATGCAAAACGGGGCAATCCTGCTCAGCGGCTGGTCCTGGGCCTGCGCCAATCCGGCAAGCACGAGCATAATGGCGACGACAGACAGGAGCAGTGGGCCAAAGGTCCACGGCAGAATGCGGTGGAAGACGGCCAGATTCTGCTGAATCTGCAACCTGTAAAACTCGAGGCCGGTGCGCAGCGTCGAGTCGTCCAGCAGTTCCGAGTTGCGCGATCCACGCTTGATAAAGTAGAGGCCGGCAAGCGCCCAGGCGCTGGCCAGAACAAAGACCGCCTGCAGGGCGAAGGAGTGCGTGCGCGTGATACCCCACGCCGAGAGGGCGAGGACAATCGCTGCCGCAAACACGGTGGTGAACAGTTGGCGTCGGCGCCTGGCGTTGAGATCGCGCACCCGTTGACGCAGTAATTCCAAGGTCATTCTGGTTTCCTCATTCTTCTGGCTCTGCCAGATGGTTTTGGGGTTGGCCGGAGAATTATCCAGCATGATTGCCTCCCTGGCGGAACTGCTCCGCCAGCAGTTTCTTGACGCGATGAATCCGCATGGCCACGTTGGCGGCGGACAGGCCGGTGATTTCGCCGATGCTTTCGGCATCGAGGTCTTCGAGATAGGACACAATAATCTGGCGGTCGAGCGGCTTGAGCCGCTGGATGAGTGCCATGAGCCGGCTCAGGGTGATCTGATGTTCCGCGGCGGCGGGGCCGGAGTCGACCGCGGGAAGGGCCTCAATCTCATCAAGGCTGACCAGGCCGAGGAACCTTCGCCGCTCGCGCATGACATAGGAGGCGGCCACATTGTGAGCGACACGATAGGACCAGGTACGCAATGAACAGCGGCCGTCGAAACGCCGAAGACTGCGCCACAACTGAAAGTGAATGTCCTGGCTGAGATCGCGGCGGCGGTCGGGATCGGCCTCGTACGCGGCGGCGAGACGTTCGAGCGAGGAGCCGTACTCCTGCGCAGCCTGCAGGTAGATCTCGTCCTGGCTCAGCTCTTCCATTGCGGCGTCGTCAATTCCTTTCCCATGAAGGTAGTCGCCGGGGGGACCGATTTCTAACAGTTTCACGACTTTCTCCGGCATGGCCTTCGCTTGCAGAGGTTTGCCTTCACTTTGATTGCGCCTGAACGCCGTGGGCACCCACCTCTACGGAGGACTCCTTGGCCCGTCCAACGCACTAAACTATTGCTGTGAAGCCCGACATGAGAGTGGAGCTGGCCGGAATGCGGCTGGCGAGCCCGGTGATTGCGGCCAGCGGCACCTTCGGCTACGGCATCGAGTTTGAAGAGATCGTCAACCTGGAGCGGCTGGGGGCGTTTGTCACCAAGGGCATCAGCCTGGAGCCGATGACCGGGCATAAGCCGCCGCGCATGATCCACACCGCGGCGGGAATGCTGAACGCGATCGGGCTGCAGAATGTCGGGGTCGACGAGTTCATCCAAAAAAAGCTGCCGGAGTTGAGGCGCTATCCCCGGGCCAACGTCATCGTAAACGTGTTCGGCTGCACCGTGGGCGAGTACGCGGCCGTAGTGGAGCGCCTGAACCAGGCCGATGGGCTGGCGGCTTATGAACTGAACGTGAGCTGCCCCAACGTGCATGCGGGCGGGATGGCATTCGGGTCCGACCCGGGTTCCCTGGAGTACCTGGTGAGCCGGGTGAAGGCCGTGAGCGCGCGGCCGCTCATTGTAAAGCTCTCGCCCAATGTGACTTCGATCGCGCACATGGCGCAGATCGCCGCCGGCGCCGGCGCGGACGCGGTGAGCCTGGTGAACACCTTCCTGGCCATGTCGATTGACGTGGAGACGCGCCGGCCGCGGCTGTCCAATATCACTGGCGGATTGAGCGGGCCGGCCATCAAGCCCATTGCAGTGCGGATGGTGTACGAGGTGGCGCGGGCGGTCGAGATTCCCGTAATCGGGATGGGCGGAATCGTGACCCCTGAGGATGCAGTGGAGTTCCTGCTGGCCGGTGCGGCTGCGGTGGAGGTCGGGACGGCAAATTTTGCTGATCCGCGGGCAACCGAGCGGCTGGCCAGGGGACTCGAATCGTGGTGCCGCAGCCACCATGTGGAGGCGGTGGCAAGCCTGACCGGGGCGATGGAACGACAGGGAGCAGGGATCAGGGACTAGGGACTAAAGACAACACTGAGAGATTGCGATGGGATTTCCGATCAAGACTTGCGTGGTTTGTGGAGAGGAATTCGAGTTGCGGCCGGGCAAGCCGGGGTTTGCCAACCAGTGTCCGGCATGTAGCGAGCCGGAGGCGGAGAAGCCGTCTGCCGGAGATTATCGCACCTCGAACGCCGAGCTGAACGAAGCCCGACGCAAGACCATGCGGGAGATGTTGTACCGGAAGGAAAGTTGAACGCGCAGAACCGCGCCGCGAAACCAGGCCTAAGGCAGCCCCTGCAGTTGTTCCGGGTGATGCACAGTCACCACCGAATCCTCGATGGTGATCCACCCATCCTTGCGGAACTGGCCCAGGGTGCGGGTCACGGTTTCCCGCGTGGTACAAGTCATTGAAGCCATCTCTTCGTGGGTCAGCAGCAGCGGGAAACGGAATTCGCCCGAAGCAAGCTGCTCCCCGATCTGATGCCCAAGATCGAACAGCAAATGACCCAAACGCCCAGCCACCGTCTCCGCCAAAGCGATGCGGCAGGCATCCTGAAGCGCAAACCTGTACTCCTGGCAGATGCACTGCACCGCGCGCATCTGCGCCTCTTTATGCGCTCGTAGAAAAGTGGAGAAACGGTCCCGTTCCACCGGTCGCAGCTGCGCCGCGGTCAGCGACTCGGCTGAAACCTCATACACTCCGTGGGAGAGCACCGCGTACAGGCCCAGCATCGATCCGGGCCCGGCGACGCGCACGATCATCTGCCGCTCGTTGGTCTGCCCCGCCGTCAGCTTCATGTAGCCGCTGCAAATCAGGTAAAGGCACCGCGCATCCTCTCCCTGGGTGAAAAGGGGCGCCTGGGCAGGAAGCGAAATGGTGCTGGTGGCCAGCTCCAGGTCGGCCAACACTGCGCTCCCCAGCGAGCAGAACCAGCCCGGCCTCCGGTTGGAACAGGCTGCGCAACCTACCGGCACCGGCCGAAAGCTGGTCCGGTGGTGTGCATGAGCTACTACGACATTTCCTACGTCCGCCATGGCCTTGCTCGTTCTAGGGCGATGCGCTTGGTCCCTCTCCCTCCCGTAACCGCGAGGGCGAGTTCATCTGCTCATCGGGCCCGAAAGAGAGTTTCGTTACTGATCATCTTGAACAAAACCGGGTCTGCTGAATGTGATGAGGCTCACGCTTCTTCAGTCCTTACTGACTTCGCACGAACCCCTCCTCATTCGCCAACCGTCCCCTTCATCATCTCGATCTGGGCAAGTTGTGATGAGGCATGCCCAAATCGGCCCTGGAGCACCGTTCTGTGTGACAAACATCACGGCAGGTAAATTGTTTTCTGCCGTAATCTCCAGCTATGGAGTGATGCTCCGCACAGTGTTGCGCCCATTTGGAAAGAGGATTTGAGCCGTGCGAACCACCCCCCTGGCCTGAGCTTGCCGGCCAGACGGGGTTGAGAGATTTGCTATGGACCAAGTTTCAATTAAGGTGGCTTTCATGCATAACGGTAGGCCTGAAGGAAGCATGCAGAGTGCGATCCCGAGCAAACGGGTGGGATTGCGAGCGTGTGGGTTGTTGATGCTGGGAGTGCTGTGGCTGGCGTCCCAGGCGATTGCTGCGCCTGGGGCCAAATCGGCCACAGGACACGACAAACAACAGCCGGCTGCCTCGGAATACGTCGGATCCGAGACCTGCGCAACCTGTCACCAAGATGTGGCCAAGGGGTTCGCCGGCAATCCTCACGTCAAGATGGCGCTGATGCACGGCAGCAATGGCGTCACCTGCGAAAACTGCCACGGTGCGGGAAAAGCGCACGTGGACGGCGGCGGCGATGTGACCAAGATCTTCGATCCCGCCAAGGCGCCGGTCGTGCAGATTAACGCCAAGTGCGAGACCTGCCACGCCGGGACGCACCCGAACTTCGATCGCTCGCCGCACGCCAAGGCCGGCCTGAGCTGCATCTCCTGTCACGACGTTCACAAGGGCCAGGCAGAGACGGCGCTGCTAAAGGCTCCGCAGCCCACGCTTTGCTATCAGTGCCACGCCGATCAGAAGGCGCAGTTCAACATGCCGATTCACCACAAGGTGAACGAGGGCGTGGTGAAGTGCACCGACTGCCACGACGTGCACGGCACCTTCCAGGCGAACAATCTGCGCAGCACGGTCGATCAGAACATGATCTGCACCAAGTGCCACACCGATGTGCGCGGGCCGTTTGTTTACGAACACGCGCCGGTGAAGGCCGAGGGCTGTTTAGCCTGCCACACGCCGCACGGGTCGCAGAACGCGCGATTGCTGAACATGCCCAACATCAATGTGCTGTGCAATCAGTGCCATAGCCCGGTGGCCGCGGCCACGGTGCACTCCATGAATGCGGGGTCATCCGAATTAGCGCCCTGCACTAGCTGCCACACGTACATTCACGGCTCAAACATGAACGCGGCATTTTTGCGGTGATGGACGCATCGCCGCACGTCATCGCGCGGCAGCAGTGGCCCATGCAAGGCTTTTACGGCAGCAACGGATTGGTAATACGAGGCTTCATCATGACGATCATTGGTTGGTTTTTCCGGCTGTTGAGTTCACAGCCATCCCCCGCAGGCATCCGGCGCATTGCCGGGGGCGGAATCGCCCTCCTGCTGACTGCGGGAATCGCAGTTGCCCAGAATACTCCGGACTCCGCGATTCCTACCGCGCAAACTCACGTCACCGTTCCCGACGGCTACACCCTTCACCAGGCGGTCGACCTCGGCGGACGCATGGCCAACGTGAACGGCAGCCCGGCGATGTACGACACCCTGGTCAACATGCAATCGGGCCCGCGCGTTCAGGGCGAAAGTTTCGCGTTGCGCGCCCTGCCCGGCACCAAAAACACCTGGGTAGATGATCTTTCGGCATTCGGCAGCGGCTTCGGCGGCGATCCGTACAGCTTTGCCAAGCTGGACGCCAACAAGGGCAACGCCTACGAGTTCTCCGGCATCTTCCGGCGCGACCGGCAGTACATGGACTACGACTTGCTGGGCAACCCCAACGTTCCCGGCGGGCAGACCATACCGATCGGGCCATCGAGCGCGCCCACCGGAACCTTCGCCTGGCCGCAGGTGACCGATTCGCCGTTCCTGTTCAACACCGTGCGGCGGATGACCGACACCAGCCTGACCATCCATCCAGTTTCTGCGTGGACCTACCGCTTCGGCTACTCACAAAACATCATGCAGGGACCCACCATCAGTCCGAGCGGCTACTCATTCGCCAGCTCCTACTCCATGTTGCTCCGGGAGTATCAGCGCAACAGCACCGACGACTTCTTTGGGGCGCTTGACTGGAAGCCCACGCAGGCCACCAAGGTCAGCTTCGAAGAGCAAATCGACCACTACAAGGGCGACTCCTACTTCACCCTCGACCCCGCCAACTTGACGGTGCAGGAAGCAGACGGCGCCAACGTGGCCTTTTTGGCCAGCTATTACAGCCTCTCGCCGTATGCGGCCAGCAGTTGCAGTACCGCCGACATGGGCGGCAACCCCATGCTGAGCGCGGCCACCACCGGCAACCGGCCCATCATCAATGCGGCCTGCGCAGTGGCCTCAAGCTACCTGCGCACGCAGCCCACCCGGGTTCTGCTCCCCACTGAGATCCTCCGGTTCCAGAGCACGGACCTCAAAAACGTGGTCATGAACGGCGATGTGCGCTACACCCAGGCCAACATGAATCTGCCTGCATACGGGGAAACATTCAACGGCCTGATTATCGGCAAGACCGATGCCACCCGTTCCATCGCGTACCAGGGCGACGCCAGCGCCACGCGCCAGGTGACGGCCGCCGATTACGGGATCCTTTGGCAGGCGATGCCCCGGTTCAGCTTGTCCGACCAGATCACATTCTCCGCCCAGCACGAGCCTGGAACCGCCAGCTTCACCAGCGGAACCACCGTTGCCACGGCGCCGGGAACACCGCTGACCATTAACTCGACCTCGCTCACCACCACTCCGGCGGCGGCCGGAAGCACACCATTTGAAGGCGGCCCCGGAATCGGTACGCCTTTGCCCGACTTCCTCGGCCAGCTATTCGTGGTAAACAACCTGACCGGCACCTGGGACGCCAGCGCGCGCGCCGAGCTGTCCCTCACTTACCGTTACAGTACGCATACCATCGCCCAGGGCATTCCCCACAATACTCCGCTGGAGGTGGGGCAGACAGCCAACGGAACCGTCTCCATCGACGAAAACGGCGGCATCCTCAACGCGGCCCTGCACCCGGCCAACAACTGGGACCTGAACGGCACGGTCGAGATCGCCTACGCCGACAACTCTTTCACCCCGGTGGCTCCGCGGCAGTTGAAGCGCTATCGCGTGCACACCATCTACAAGCCTCACACATGGCTTACCATCAATGGATCGTTCAGCGACCTGGAGCGGCACAACAACACCGATAACAATGCGGTGGCCGTGGCCGCGGGCGACGATCCCTACGAGGGCCCTCTCGACCACGTGGACCACAGCCGCATTGCCAGCGTGGGCGCGGTAGTGACGAAGAACGAGCACTATGGGTTCGACTTCAACTACTCCTACAGCGACGTCTACTCGGCCACCAACATCTGCTTCGACAACGGCAACCAGACGCCGAGTACCAAGCCGGGAACCTATCCGGGGACCGCTACGCTGACTGCCGGCGGCGCGCCCAATGTCTGTCCGGGCGTCTTCGGCCGCGGTTCCACCACGCAGCTTGCCGACTGGTTCGGCCGCGACTTCATGGACGCGCCCTCGCAGTACGGATACGCGGCCTTGATGCTGACGCCGACCCCGAAGGTGAAATCCGACATCGGATATACCGTCAGCGCGGTGAACGGCACCCGGTTCTTCACCGACGCGCGCGACGTGAACGGCTCGCTGGTCTCCACCTATGAGTCGCCTTACGTCAACATCGCGTACAGCATGCGGCCCAGCCTGATCTGGAAGGCGCAGTACAATTTCTACGGTTATGGCGAGGGCGGACCTTCCGGACCCCAGTACTGCAGCCTGTCCACCTCCACTACTTCGCAGGTTTTGCCGTGCACGAGCTTCACCGGCGTAACTGGCGTCACAGGATTGACTGGACCGGCTTGGGGCGAGACCGCGCCGCGCAACTTCCATGCCAACAATGTCGTTTTGGGAGTGCACTACGAGTTCTAGGCGTGGGAAATATCCCTGCCTGGATCCCAAGGGGAAGAAAGGAGCATGTTCTTGAAGATCGCAAAAGCAATTACACTGGCGGCAGTTCTCGCAACGGCAGCCATGCCGGTGTTTGCTCAGGGAGCAGACACCTACAAAGCCAAATGCCAGATGTGTCATGGCGCCACCGGGCTGGCAGACACCGGGGCGGGCAGAGCCATGAAGGTCAAGCCCATCACCGATCCCGATGTCAAGAAGCTGGGCGATGCGCAGATGATCGAGGCCGTAACCAACGGTTCGGGCAAAATGCAGGCATACAAAGGCAAGTTGACAGACGACCAGATCAAGGATGCGGTTTCGTACTTTCGCAGTTTTATCAAGTAACCCGGAAATCCGGCTCTCCTCGAATGCTTGCGCGGGCCGGTTAAGGGCGGGAGATCTTCCTCGTCCGGCAGCCGGCCCGCTGAGCGTTCGCTCACAAATCAATCACCGATAACCCACAGCTCAGGCACACTGCGAGAGCCGGCCGTGGTAAAAACTCCAAAGGAGAATCGCAATGAAGAAGCAGGTTCGTTCTCAGGTGGCGTTGGCCGTCGTCCTCGCGCTTTCCGGCGCCATGGGCTTTGCCCAGACCGGCGCGGCTGTGTACAAGGCCCACTGCCAAATGTGCCACGGCACTTCGGGCACTCCCAGCCCCGGCATCGCCAAGATGATGGGCATCAAGACCGCTTCCGAGTACAAGGACAGCGAGAAGGTAATGATCGACGCAGTCACCAACGGCAAGGGCAAGATGAAGTCGTTTTCCGGCACGCTGTCCGGCGCGGAGATCACGGATGCGGTGGCGTACTTCCGCACCCTGAAGTAGTTGTTGTCTTCCGGGCCCGCTTCGGGACATAGCCGGCGCGATCGTCATGCCGGCTTGCACGGGGCGGGACACCAGATTCTTCCCGGGAAATGGGGGTCGTTTTGTTCGAGAAATTCCGCGAAAACTGGCTACGGCCGACGCTGTTTTTCGGCAATAACCCATTAAGCCTGCTGGGCGGCGCCATCACCACCGCATCCGGCGTCACCATGATTGGCTTCTGGCTGTTCGAGCTGGTCGGGCGGCCGTATAACAACCCCTACCTGGGCGTGATCTTCTTTCTCATCCTTCCCGCCCTGTTCATCCTGGGCCTGGCGCTGATTCCCATCGGCATCTACGCGCGCCGGCGCAGGCTGCAAAGGGCCGGCGCCATTCCCGCCGTATTCCCCCGCATCGACCTCAACGACCGCATCTTCCGCCACGGCATCGACATCGTGCTCATCGCCACCATCGTCAACCTGCTGGTGGTCTCCGTGGCCAGTTACCGGGGCGCCGCTTACATGGATTCGCCGGAGTTCTGCGGCCAATCCTGCCACGTGATGCACCCGGAATACGCCGCGTACACCGTCTCCCCGCATTCCCACGTCGCCTGCGTGACTTGCCACATCGGCACCGGGGCCAGCTCCTACTTCGAAGCCAAGGTTAACGGCACCAAGCAGCTTCTCGAGGTCTCGCTCCGGCCCATCCATAACCTGGCGCCCAAGCTGATTCTCACTTATCCCAAACCCATCCCCTCACCGGTCGAGAATCTGCGCCCCGCGCGTTACACCTGCGAGAGCTGCCACACCCCGGACCGGTTCGTGGGTGAAAAACTGCTGGTCAAATCGAGCTTTGCCGACGACGAGACCAACACCGAGACCCAGACCGTTCTTGTCCTGCACCTCGGCGGTCGCGACTCTTTTTCCGAACACAACGGCATCCACGACGTGCATCTGGGCC
The DNA here is from genome assembly GCA_963766785.1 of uncultured Acidobacteriota bacterium. Lineage (GTDB taxonomy): Bacteria > Acidobacteriota > Terriglobia > Terriglobales > Acidobacteriaceae > Telmatobacter. The sequence goes on along the minus strand of CAVYBV010000025.1, from coordinate 1,848,560 downwards.
ACATCGAGTACATCGACACCGACCGCACCCGCACCAACATTCCCTGGGTGCAGCGGACCAACCCCGACGGCACCAAGACCACCTTTATGGCCTCAGCGCTCAAAGGCGAGATGCCCAAGGGCGAGCGCCGCGTGATGGACTGCATCGACTGCCACAACCGCGCCGCCCACACCATGCAGACCGCCGAAGACGCCCTCAACAGCGCCATGGCCGACGGGGTGGTGAGCGCCGATCTGCCCTGGGTCCACAAGGAGGGCCTCGCCCTCCTCAAAGCCAACTACGCAACGACGCCTGAGGCGACCGAGAAGATTCCCGCCGGCCTGGTGGCCTTCTACCGCGGCCAGTATCCCGCGGTCTACGCCGCCAAAGCACGGCAGATCAACGAGGCCGGAACGGCCCTGGTCAATATTTTCACCCACAACGCTTTTCCCGAGATGAAGGTCACCTGGGGCACTCATCCGAACCACATCGGGCACATGAGCTATCCCGGCTGCTTCCGCTGCCACGACGGTGACCACTCCAGCAAGGACGGCAAGCAGTCCATCACCAACGACTGCTCCGCCTGCCACAACCTGCTGGTGGTCGACGAAAGGAAGCCCAAGGTCCTCCAGGATCTGGGCATCCAGCAGTAGCCTGTTGGGCGTGGTTGGTGAAGAAATCACGAATCACGAGCCACGAATCACGTCATCTGGAGTTGGTTGCGGCTCCAGCCTCCTGGTCAGCCCGGCCTGACGCGCCGCCCTAGCGCAATCCCCTGAATTATGTACCTCTTTTGCACATTCTGAAGTGTGCCCGTGGGCCCATTTTGAGGGTTACAATCGGGGCCAAATGCAATGTATTTGGTGCATGAGTGCCGATGGCGAGGTCACTTCCGCTCAGCTTTGTGAAACGGGAAGGGCCGGTTGATTCCAAGGGCATGACCTGCCAGATCTTAAGGCCTGGCTCGCAAAGGGAAACATGGCAGATATGAGACGATTCAGGTTGCCTTCGGCGCTGCTCGTCGCAATCCTCGCCGCCGCCGCGATAGCGACGGTCGCTGCGCAGGCTCCATGTCCCTCCGCCACCGCGCAACCCGTTCCGGACTCGCGCCTCTCCGGCGACTGGCAATCGAGCGCAACCGAGCCGCTGCCCCCCGGCAAGCCGCCGGTCATGCCCGCAGGCCTCGATCTCGGCGTCGCGCCCGCCAATACCCGTCTTGATCGCATGCTGCTTCTTCTGGAGCCTTCGCCGGCCCGGCAGCAGGCGTTGGACGCGTTCCTTCAGGCGCAACAAACCCGCGGCAACTGTGCGTACCACGAGTGGCTCACGCCGGCCGAGTTTGCCGATCGGTTTGCCAACTCCGCTTCCGACGTATCCGCTATCGCTGCGTGGCTCACGCAGCAGGGCTTCTCCGTTGCCCCGCTGCCCGCCGGCCGCGGGTGGATCGAGTTCTCCGCAACAGCAACGCAGGTTGAACAGGTTTTTGGTGCGGCGGTCGACGGCTACTCCACCACCGCGGGGACGCGCTACGCACTGACCAGAGGCATCAGCGTCCCCGCGGTCTTTGTTCCTTTCGTCCGTGGACTCGTATCGCTTGACGGCGCCTTGTCGGCTGCGGCGCTGACTACGCCGCAAGCCGTAACCACCGCGCCATCCGTGCTCGCCGCAGAGTCTTCGCCCAGCCAGGCTGAAGCCCTCACGCCGCAACTCCTCGCGCCTCTGCTTCATCTCGACACCCTCCATGCCTCCGGGACCACCGGAGCCGGCGAGAGCATCGCCATCGCGTCGCGCAGCAAATTGCAGACCGCCGATATCGCCGCCTTCCGCTCCACCTTCGGCCTGCCCGCCAGCCCCGTCTCCCTGTCCATCAACGGGCCTGATCCCGGCCTCACCGCCGACCAGGCGGAGGCGGAACTGGCCGCATCGTGGGCCGGCGCAGCCGCTCCCGGAGCCAGGATCATCGTCGTTTCCTCGGCTTCCACCGCCGCCACCGACGGCATCGACCTCTCTCTCGCAGCCATCGTCGACCAGGACCTCGCCCACACCGTGGTGGTCGATTTCTCTTCCTGTGAAGCTGCCCTGAGCGACGCCCACCAGGCCTTTTACGCGGCGGTCTATCGACAGGCCTCGGCCGAGGGCATCGCCGCCATCACCGCCTCCGGCGACAGCGGCGCCGCGGCCTGCCACGCTCCCGGCGGCAGCGCCCCTGTCTCTTCCGGCTATGCCGTCAACGGCCTGGCTTCCACTCCATTCGACACCGCGGTGGGCGCCGCGGCCTTTGCCGTCTCCGACGGCTCGGCGCTGGCCGCGTGGTCGCCAATCACCCCCGCCGATCCCGCCTATGCCGGCGGCGGCGGTCGCAGCACCATCTATGCCGGTCCCTCGTGGCAGTCCGCCATTCAGCCCACAAGCAGCGGACGCATGGTACCCGATCTCGCCCTGCCCACCGGCGTCGATTCCGCCTTCAGCCACGGCCTCGCCTTCTGCTTCAGCGGCTCGGCGTCCCCTTCGGGATGCACGCTCATGCGCAGCGGCGGCGCCTCCGCGGCGGCGGCCATCTTCGGCGGCATCGCCGCCCTCATCGCGCAGCAGGACGGCCCCCAGGGCAACCTGGCGCCCGCGCTCTATGCGTTGCGCGCGCAGAGCGCAATCTTCGACGATGTACAGCAGGGAGCCGCCACCCTGCCCTGCGCGGCCGGGACGCCGGACTGCGACCCTTCCGGCAAAATAGGCTACGCCGCCGCCAACGGCTATGACCTGGCTACGGGCCTCGGCTCACCCAATGCGCAAAGCCTCCTCGGCGCCCTCGCCAATCCCGACGCCACCGGCACCACCGCCGATAGCGTCACCCTCTCGGTTACGCCCGCGCAGAATTCCTACAATCCCTCGGCCTCCATCACCTTTACAGCGACCGTCTCATCCACCACTGGAACGCCAACCGGCACCGTGAACTTCACCAATCAGACTACCGGCCAAAACCTTAACTCCAGCCCCTACACGCTGACCGGCGGAACCGCGTCCATCATCGTCGCAGGCGCCCTGCCCATCGGCAGCAACAACATCATTGCGGCCTATAGCGGCAACACCACCTATGCCGCAGAGAATTCTGCGCCCAGCACGGTTACCGTCGCGACCAGCAGCACCACCGTTACCATTACGCCTTCCACCGCGACCCCCACAGTGGGAACACCCCTTACGGTTACAGCAACAGTGACGGTGGGGACTCCGCCCGCCGGCCAGTCCTCGCCCGCCGGCACCATGACCCTCACGGTAAACGGCTCGAGCAATGGCGTGAACCCTCCGAGCGCCAAGGTCGCGACCAGCAAAGGAGTCACTTCCGCCACCTTTACGGTCACCCCGACCCTCGCCATCGCCAGTCTGCAGGCCACCTACACCAGCAGCGATTCGAACTATAGCTCGTCAAATGCCACCACGCCGATTAACGCCGCCAAGGGCAACACGGTAACCACGCTGGCGGCGAACCCAACCACGCTGACGACGGGAGTACCGGAAACCTTCACTGCAACCATCGCGCCGACGACTCCGGTCGCAGGCGTCACCTTCACGTTCACCGGCGATACGGTCACCTTCTACGACGGTGGCGTGTCGGGCACCAGTCTCGGCACCGCTAACGTGACGGGAAACACCGCGGTGCTCAGCAACATCACCCTGACGGGCACAGGCAATCACGTGATCACCGCGATCTTTAACGGCGACGGCAACTGGAATCCCAGCCCCCCGTCAAACCAGATCACGTTTGCGCCTGCCCTGATTCCGGTCACCGTCACCCTCGCCGCGTCGCCCGCCGTGCCAACACCGGGGCAGGCGGTTTCCTTGATTGCGACAGTGACCCCGAATGCGGCGCCGCCCAGCACCGCGGAGCAGAACCCCACCGGGAACGTCATCTTCTACAACGGAACCACCGTCCTCGCGACTGTTGCGCTGACCCCGGATCAAGGCGACTCTTCTACCGCATCGCTGACCATCACCTCTTTGCCGGCGGGGCAGGACTCATTCACCGCCGTGTATGTTGGCGACCAGTTCTTTGCTACCGCTACCTCGAACGCCATCACCGTAACCTTGCAGGGCTTCTCCATCACCCCCGGTCCCGGCAATCCGCTCGAAGATCTGGATATCGACAAGGGCAGCTCCGGCACCGCATCGTTCATCATCAATAGCCTGGGCGGCTTCAGCAACCAGATCAGCGTGGTGTGCGTTGTCCCGCCGCAAGACGACATGACCTGCACCGTCAGCCCGCATCTCGTAACCCCGACCAAGACCGTGACGTTGAGAATTCAGACCTTCGCCACCGGCGGGCCAACCGCCGCCAGGCATGATCCGCCTTCGCTCTGGAGGCCGGCTGCCGGCGGCACGGCATTTGCCCTGCTGTTGTTCTTTCTTCTGCCCTCCGGCAAGCGCGCCCGCCTGTTCAACGAACGCGGCCGGCGCATGTTCATCCTGTTCCTGCTCCTGGTTGGCCTCGGCGCTGCCGGAATGGGTTGCAGCAGCGTCAGCGGCATTGTCGCCAATCAGGTGAACGGCACCCCGCTCGGAGAAACCAATCTCACCATTACCGCGGCAGCCAACATCGACGATACCGTGGTGAGCCGCAGCGTCTACTTGACAGTCAATGTGCTGCCCCAGGGCTCCACGGGGACATTCCAGCCCGCCTCCGGCGCCAGATGATAGGCTTGGCTTTGCATTGCCCGGAGCCACTCTCATGCAAACCACCCAGCCGCTGCACTTTAACCTTGTTGCCGCGGCTCACTCCGCTATGCTGGAGCACGGCTTCCAGCCGGATTTTCCCGAAGGCACCGATGCCGAGCTGTCGGCCATCCTCAATGACAAGACGCCTCCCGCGGCAGTGGCCAATCTGGATCCCGACTTTCGCGACCTGCGCAGCCTCCTGTGGTCTTCCATTGACAACGACACTTCCCGCGACCTGGACCAGATTGAGTGGGCAGAGCGCCTGCCCGACGGCCGCATCCGCGTGCTGGTAGGCGTGGCCGACGTGGACGCGCGGGTGAAAAAAGACAGCATCATCGACACCCACGCGCGCAGCGAAACCACCTCCGTGTACACCGGCGTGAAGACGTTTCCCATGCTCCCGTCGGAGCTCTCTGAAGGCGCCACCTCTCTCAATGAGAATGAAGAACGCGTTGCCCTCGTGATTGAGTTTTGCGTAGACCAGCAGGGCACGGCCTCTGACGGCAAGGTCTATCGCGCCCTGGTGCGCAACCGCGCCCAGCTCGCTTACAACTCCGTGGGCGCATGGCTGGAGAAACGCGGGCCGGCCCCGCCCAAGGTGGCCGTTAACCGCGAGCTGGCCGCCCAGCTCCAGTTGCAGGACGAGGCTGCACAGCACATGGTCGATTGCCGCTTCCAGCACGGCGCGCTCGATCTAGAAACCATTGAAACCCAACCCGTGATGGAGGGCTCGGATCCCATCAACCTCGCGCGCCTGGAAAAAAACCGCGCCACATCCCTCATTGAGGAGTTCATGGTTGCGGCCAACGGCATCGTGGCTCGCAGCTTTGAGGATGCGAAGATCGCCTCCCTCCGGCGCATCGTGCGCACGCCCAAGCGCTGGGACCGCATCGTGGAACTTGCCGCCGGTTTGGGCACAAAACTTCCGGCCGATCCCGATTCGAAAGCGCTGAACGACTTCCTGCTGCAGCAGAAGAAGAAGGATCCCGACCATTTTTCCGACCTTTCGCTGGCGGTGGTCAAGCTGATGGGCCCGGGCGAATATGTTGTGGTCAAGCCGGGCGAAGCCGATCCGGGCCACTTCGGGCTGGCGGTGCGGGACTACACCCACTCCACCGCCCCCAACCGCAGATTCCCGGATATGGTGGATCAGCGCATCCTCAAGGCCTGGCTGGCGAAAAAGCCGCAGCCCTATTCGGCCGACGATCTGAGCGCCATCGCCGCGCGCTGCACCCAGATGGAGGACCAGGCGCGCAAAGTAGAGCGCGAGATGCAGAAGCGCATCGCCGCCGTGGTGCTGCACTCCAGGATCGGCCAGACCTTCCCCGCCATCGTTACCGGCGTGAACAACTATGGCACGTTTGTCCGCATTCTCGATCCGCACGTGGAAGGGAAACTCGTGCACGGCGCCACGGGCCTTGACGTAGGCGACCGGCTGAACGTGCGGCTGGTCAACACGGACCCCGCGCGCGGCTTCATCGACTTTGTGACCGTCTGATTGCTTTTGCCCTTTCCGCAGGGAATCCCCCGAGCGAATCGAGGGATCCGCTGTGCCCGCCAGTCAAGCCGCGCGCAATTCCGGCTGTAGCCCCGTCCGCAAACCTGCCGCAAAGACCTGCAACAGCAGCCGGTTACGATTTCTCTTGACATCTATTGCAATTAGCAATAAAGTTATCACGAATTGCGATAGAGCCCGCCGCGAGAGCAAAAAGCCGGCGGGCAGCTTCCAGGCAAGAAAAATGACGCTGGGCGAGAAAATCCGGTACCTGCGCGAAGTGGAAGGCTCGCTGCGCGGCCAGAACCGCGCCATGAGCCAGCCTGAAATGGTTCGCGCCATCCTGGCCGAAACCGGCTCCGCCCTCAGCCAGAGTTACATTTCACAAATTGAAAGCGGGGCGCGGCCGCATTTGACGAATAAAACCCGGCAGATCCTGGCCAAATTCTTCAAGGTGCACCCGGGCTACCTGGTGGATGACCCCGAAGGCTATTCGCCCGAGCTGCAAAGCGAGCTGCGGTCGGTCGAGGACAAGCTCGACATGTGGCTGGTTGGCGGCGCGGAGCGGTTCCGGCGCGATCCCGAGCTGAAACAGGCGCTCCTGACTGTTGCGCGCCACGAACACACCCGGGAGTGCCTGCTGCTGATGGAGTCGATTTTGGAGACGCCGGGGCTGGTGGCGCGGCTCACCGATGTGCTTAGAAACAGGGAACAGGGAACTGCAAGCGGCTCGAAAAGAGGAGCGCGCAAATGATGACGTTCTACTTTGTGTGTTTTCTGGCGGGGCTGATGCTGAGCGCGGTTACGCTGCTGGGCGGGATGGGGCACTTTGGCGGGCATGCGCATCTGCACATTCCCCACGCGCACCTGCACATTCCGCACGGCCCGCACGTTGCGCACGGCACTGCCAACGGGGCTGCCGGAGCGCGGAGCGGTGGCGGAAGCGTGCCCTGGTGGAACAGCTTCTCCCTGATGATCTTTCTCTGCTGGTTCGGTGCCGCGGGATATCTGCTCACGCGCTACGGCGGTTTTGTGGCCGGCGTGGTGCTGGTGCTGGCGGCCATCTGCGGCGTGGCCGGCGGAGCCATCGTCCTCTTGTTCCTCACCCGGGTGCTGATGCCGCACGACCGCGAGCTGACCGCGGATGAAACCGACGTGGTGGGCGCGGTGGGACGGCTCACCTCGCCCATCCGTTCCGGCGGCACCGGCGAGATGGTCTACGAGCAGCTTGGACAAATCAAGTCCGCACCGGCGCGCAGCGAAGACGGCGACGAAATTCCCAAACAGGAAGAAGTCTTCGTTGTGCGCTACGAGAAAGGGATTGCCTACGTGCGCAAGTGGGACGAGGAACTGGAAACCGAGGGACTAGCAACCAGGCAAACCAACAACCCATTGTTGCCCGGCGGGAAAGGACCGGGAATGCAATGACTAGCAACAACGTGCTGATTGTGGATATGGCGATCCTGGCGGGGATTTTTCTGCTGGGACTGCTGGCGAAGCTCTTTCCGCGCAAGAGGTCAACGGGCCAACGGGTGAAAGATTGAGCGGCGACAAGTGAAGTAGTGAGCAAGTGAAGAACTGAAACCATCAACCATAAAACCTCCCGGGCGAAAGGGCCGGGAACGCAATGACGCAGACAACGATTCTCTTTGTCGGGCTGGGCGTACTGGCGCTGATCTTCATCATGGGCATTCTGGCCAGGATGTACCGCAAGGCGGGACCGAACGAGGCGCTGATCGTGTACGGCTTCAGGGGGCCGCGGGTCATCAAGGGCCACGGGACTGTGATCTTTCCAATGGTGGAGAGCTGCCGCGAGCTGTCGCTGGAATTGATGAGCTTCGACGTGGCGCCCCAGCAGGATCTCTACACCAAGCAGGGCGTGGCCGTAACCGTCGAAGCCGTTGCCCAGATCAAGGTGCGCAGCGACCAGGCGTCGATCCTGACCGCGGCGGAGCAGTTTCTGACCAAGCCGCCGCAGCAGCGCGAGGCGCTGATCCGCCTGGTGATGGAAGGCCACCTGCGCGGCATCATCGGGCAGTTGACAGTGGAACAGATTGTGAAAGAACCGGAGATGGTGGGCGACCGCATGCGCGGCACCTGCGCGGACGATATGAGCAAGATGGGCCTCGAAGTGATTTCGTTCACCATCAAAGAAGTGCGCGACAAGAACGAGTACATCGCCAACATGGGCCGGCCGGACATTGCCCGCATCAAGCGCGACGCGGAGATGGCGACGGCCGATGCGGAGCGCGACACCGCGATCAAGCGTGCAACGGCATTGCGCGAGTCCGCAGTAGCCAAGGCGCAGGCCGACCAGGAACGGGTGATCGCGGAAACCGCATCGCAGACGCGGCAGGCGGAAGCGCAGCGCGATCTCGAAATCAAAAAAGCAGAGTATGCGGAGCAAAGCCGCCGCCAGCAGGCGCAGGCGGACAAGGCCTACGAGATCCAGACCAACATCATGCAGCAGCAGGTCACGCTGGAGCAGGTGAAGGTGCAGCAGGTGGAGAAGGAAGGCCAGATCAAGGTGCAGGAAGCCGAAATCTCGCGCCACGAAAAGGAACTCATTGCCACCATCCTCAAGGAAGCCGAAGTGAACCGTCAGCGGATCGAAACGCTGGCCGCCGCCGAGAAGAACCGGCTGGCCGCTGAGGCCGAGGGCCACGCCGCAGCGATTCGCACGCAGGGCGAAGCCGAAGCCTCCATCATCTTCCAGAAGGGCGAGGCGGAAGCCAAGGCCATGCATGTGAAGGCCGAGGCATACCAGGAGTGGAACCAGGCCGCGGTAGTGGATAGGCTGATGAGCAGCCTTCCCGAAGTGGTGCGCGCCATGGCCGAGCCGCTGAGCAAGGTGGACAAGATCACCATTGTGTCCACTGGGAACGACGGCGCCGCCGGTGCGCACAAGATCACCGGCGACATGACCAAAATTGCGGCGCAGGTGCCCGCGTTGTTTGAGGCGCTGAGCGGAATGGACATCAAACAGTTGATGGCCAACGTGCAGGCCATCCGCCAAAAGCCGAACGGCAATGGCGGTGGTCAGTGAACAGTGATTGGTGCCGCACCTTCTAGCTTCCAGCCTCCAGCTCCAGGTTTTTCGCTGGGGCTGGAGGCAGAAGTTTAGCGGCGGGAGATGTAGCGATGGGTGCGGACAAACATGAACAAGCTAAAAGCTGAAAGCTGATAGCTGACAGCTGAATCAAGGAGGTTTTGATATGTCGTTACTGGACAGAGTGAGCACGCTGTTGAAGGCGAATCTGAATGACCTGGTGGAAAAAGCGGAGGATCCGCAGAAGCTGCTGAAGCAGATTGTGCTGGACATGGAAAATCAACTGATGCAAGTAAAAACGCAGGTGGCGATCGCCATCGCCGACGAGCATCTGCTGGAAAAAAAGCGCGCGGAGCAGGAGACGCTTACCGCCGACTGGAAGCGCAAGGCGGAGCTGGCGGTGCAGAAGGGCCAGGATGACCTGGCGCGGGCCGCGCTCGAGCGCTCGCTCAGTTGCGAGCAGCTCATGCAGGGGTTTGCCGAGCAGGCCGACGACCAGAAGCACGAAGCCGACAACCTGCGCCAGGCGCTGCGCAAGCTGGAACAAAAGCTGAGCGAGACGCGGGCGCGCTGCGAAATGCTTGCCGCCGAACATCGCCGGGCAAAGGTGGTGGGCCGGGCAACACACGCGCGCAAGGCCGTGGGCGCCGATCAGGAGCATGCCATGGAGCGGATGAAGAGCCGCGTGCGCATGGAGTCGGCCACCAACGCCGCCACTGCGGAGGTGCTAGTCCCCGAGTCGCTCGATGACCGCTTCCGCGCCCTGGAGAACGAGGACAAGATTGAGCTGCTTCTGAACGAGATCAAGAGCCGGCAGGCGTTACTGCCCCCTGGCGGCCGGTAGGCGACTTTTCCCAGCAGATTCTGTCGCTTCAGGGGCCCCTCCTGCGTCTAAAGGATGACGGCCCACGAGCGCCTCTGGCTCGGGGCCGCTGCAATTCCTGAGTCACTGTATCCCGAAAACCACTTCACCCAAGTCGACGCGACCTTAAAGAGCGGCGACCTTGCGCAGAAGCGGAAAGATCATACCAACTCAGGAATTGCCATAGTCCCGCAGGGCGCCCTGTGTGCCGCCGGGAAAGTTCCCATTGGGTCGCTCGCGCCCGGCATCCACCCGGCGGGAGCATCGTCGGCTGGTGAATGCATGCGTTTTTCTGATCGATCGATTGGTGCGGCCCTTGCCGTTTTGTTGGCTGCTGGGGCGCATTTCCGCAGTTTTGCCCAGGATGCGCCGGCCGTGGCTGGAAATGGCCCCGTGGCCGAGAATGCCTTTCTTCCCGATGCTCCCCAGCCGCAGGCTCCCGCAGGCCAATCCGACAAGAATTCAAATGCCACTAACAGCCAGGCAAACAAGGGCGTTCCTCCGGGACAGGAGCAGCCCAAGCGGATTCTCGGCATTATGCCCAACTACCGCGCGGTGAGCGCGGGAGCCATTCCACCCCCGCCAACGCCGAAGGTGGCGTTCAAGGTGGCCACTGACAACAGCTTCGATTACTCGTCGTTCGTGTTCGTGGGTCTGACCTCACTGATCGCTAAAGGCGAGGACGACCATCCCGACCTGGGCAAGGGGCCAGTGGGATACTGGGCATACGCGTGGCGCGGTTTTGTGGACAAGACGGACGGGAATTATCTTGTCATCTGGGCCCTGCCCAGCGTGTTTCACGAAGATGAACGTTTCTATGCGAAAGGTAAAGGGCGGAAGTTCTATCGCGGCGTGTATGCGGCCAGCCGTGTCCTGATCACACCCAACTACCATGGCCGCGATACGTTCAATGCGTCCGAGATCTTCGGACGCGGCGTCGCTAACGCAGTCTCGCTTACCTATTACCCCAGCGGGGATCGGACAGCGGCGGATTTCGCTCAGAAATACGGCTACGCGGTGTTGCGCGACGCGGCAACCAACGCGTTCCGCGAGTTCTGGCCGGATATAGCCACCCATGTGTTGCGCCTGCACTCCAAACCCACTGCCGATCAGTGAAAGAATGAGTGAAAGAAACCTGAAGGGCCAGGAACGAATGCACGTTGGAGTTCATCGCCTCTGCTTTTGGATTGCGCCGTTAGCACTGTTTCTCCCAGCCATGCAAGTTGCGCTGGGGCAGAACCCACCGGACGCTTCGTCAACGGTCAGCACAGTACTGCCGGACGCTCCGGCGCCGGCCGGCCCAGGCGCGCAAACCCCGGCGCAACAGCCGCCCTCAAGCCAGCCGACCCAGACCCAATCCCAGCAGCCGGCTCCGGCGCAGCCGCCCGCTCAGGCGCAGCAAAGTTCGAGTTCCAGTTCCGCAACCCAGCAACAAACGCCGGAACAGAGCCAGCACCAGAAGGCGGAGGAACAGATCAAGGAGCAGGAACATCAGCGCATGGCGGGAATCGTGCCCTCATTCAACGTCACCTACCACAGCGATGCCGTCTCTCTCACTCCCGCGCAGAAATTCAAGCTCCAATTCCGCGCTTCCATTGACCCCTACACCTTTGCCATCTCCATGATTGTCGCGGGCCTTGGCGAGGCCGAGGACACCAATTCCGGCTTCGGCTGGGGCCCCGGAGGATACGCAAAACGGGCCGCCGCCGAGTACGCCGATAACGTCATCGGCAATACACTTGGCAACGCCCTTTTGCCTTCCATCCTTCACCAGGACCCGCGCTACTTCCGTCTCGGCCACGGCTCCGTCCAACGCCGTCTCTTGTATGCCGCTGCCACCACCTTCATTTGCAAGCACGACAACACACGCAAGTGGGAGCCCAACTATTCCAACGTATTGGGCAACATGATCGCCGGCGAAATCTCCAATCTGTACTATCCCGAACAAGGCAAGAACGACGCCGTCGAGGCCGTCGAAAACGGCCTGACCGTTACCTTTGAGGGGTCCTTTGGCGGGGAACTCGAGGAGTTCTGGCCGGACATTTCGCGGAAGCTCTTCCACAAAGATCCAACCCATGGTCTCGATGCGCAGGCGCGCGCGGCGGACGCCGCCGCCAAGCAAAAAAGGCAGCAGGAGCAGAACCAGGAGCATCCGTAGTGAGTATCTAAAACTGCCGCACCGGCCAATTCAGCCAGGAATCCATCCTCGCGGTCAGGAAATAAAGCCACGAGGGCGCGTGATCCACGCAGATCCAACCCAACGTTATGCGCTCGGAATAGTCCAACGAAGATGAAACGCAGCCGTCGCCTCTTGAGGAGATTCTCCCCGTGTCTTTGATGATTGACTGCCGGAAATCACCCTCCCGGAGACTCTTTTCATGGGGAATGACCGCCGTTGCGCTGATCGCGTTTTTCGGCGCCCGCACCAGCCTGGCAGCTCAGCAAGCCAACGCTGACGAACCTCGCCCAGCCGCGGCCTCGACGCCTAGCGCTCCCGCGCCGGCCCCGCAGGCCGCCGCTCCTGCGCCTGCACCCTCCGGCAGCAGCGCGCCTGCACCAGACAAGCAGCCGGCGCAAGCCGCGCAGGAATTCCCCAGCGGCCAGCAAACCAAGCGCATCCTCGGCATAGTCCCCAACTTTCGCGCTGTCAGCGTTGACCAGAAGCTGCCGCCTGAGACCGTCAAAGAAAAATTCACCGACGCCTCTGAAGATTCGTTCGATTACTCTTCCATTTTTATCCCTGCAGCCCTTGCCGCCTACAGCATGGGCCAACGCGCAACTCCAGAGTTCCATCAAGGCGCCGCCGGCTATGCTCGATACTTCTGGCATTCGGCCGTCGACCAAACCAGCGAAAACTATATTGTCGAGTTTGTCTTTCCCACCTTCACCCGCGAAGACTCGCGTTACTATACGCTCGGCCACGGCGGATTCCTCAAGCGCACGGGATATGCTCTCAGCCGGGCCGCCGTCACCCGCTCAAACTCCGGAGCTGAAGTTTTTAACGTAAGCGAGGTGTTCGGGGCCGGCGCCGCCGCGGGACTCTCTAATCTTTATTACCCTTCAGCCTCGCGATCCCTCGGAAACACCTCAACCCAGTGGGCGCTGGACGTCGCCATCGACGCGGGTTCCTTTTGGGTCAGAGAGTTCTGGCCCGACATCAACAACCGTGTCTTCCACAACAAATACGATTACATTCCTGCGCAAAAGTAGCGTTTTGGCGTAATGCTGCCCCATTCTGGCCCGGTGGCTGCGGCGTACGGCCGCGCCCGACAAGTACAGGCGATCAGACGCCATCTTGAATACCGCGTCGCATTTCCTTAAGTGCATTGAGCAGAACAGCGGTGTCGATTCCCGCGGCAACCAGGTCGAACCCGGCTGCGACATAGGCCCTCGCGTTCTCTTGATTGGCGGCAAAGATGCCGCAGGGCTTGCCTGCCTGGCGGCAAAGAGCGTGGACCTTGGCGATGGCTTCGGCCACCTGCGGCGCGCCAATCTCGCCGGGAAGCCCAAGCGATGCGCTGAGGTCGTAGGGGCCGATGAGCACTGCATCAACAGCTTCGTGGGCGATGATGCCGGGCGCGTTGGCCACGCCGCCGGCGCTTTCGATCTGCACCAGAATGGAGTAGCTTTTCTGGCGCAGGTATTCGCTGAACCTGGCGCCGTAGCCCTGGGCGCGCGCCATGCCCACACTGCGCTGGCCGCGGGGAGGGTAGAGCGCGGCGCGGGCGATCAAGTCAACCTCGCCCGCCGATGAAACCATGGGCAGGATAATTCCGTCGCATCCGGTCTCCAGGTAGCGTTTGATGGCGGTCGCGGAGTGATCGGGCAGGCGGACGAACGCCGGCGGACCGCCGGAGTTCACCGCGCACGCAAATGCGGCGGTCTGGTCGTTGAACTGTCCATGCTCGGCGTCGATCCAGAGCCAGTCGAAACCGGCCAGGCGCGCGATCTCAACCACCGCCGGATTGTCCAGCGTCAGCAGGGTGCCGAGTTTGGGCAGAGGTTCTGACGCCCATGTCTTCATGTCCATCGCAATGCCGTCCCTGAGAACCATGAGGCTGCACCAATTCTATGCGCGACGCTGGCCTTTCGCGCGCCCCTCCCCGGCAGGGAACGATGCACGCGCAGGTGCGGCCGGCTGCCGTGTCCGTCAAAGAAATTCCTTTCCACCGGCGGCCATCCTCGCGTACGCTGATTTCGCGCGGCCCCTCGCGGTCCGCCTATATTGTCTGGAGGATTTATGCGCAAGACCCGACTGTGGATCCCGGCGGGCTGCTGCGCTGTGGTAACAGCCATGCTACTGATGGCCCAGCCCAGCCAGCGCCCCGGCCTGTATGAAACCACCAGCACCATGACCTGGCAACAATCGCCGTTCCCGCAGGGAATGCAAATGCCGGGCGGCGGCGCCTCGCCATTCGGCGGCGGACCGCACACGCAACAGGTGTGCATCACCCAGGAAATGATCAACAGGTATGGCGGCGCCTCGCCGCAGCAATCGCCGCGCTCCCAATGCCACATGGCCAACGTAAATAAAACGGCCACCGGCATGACCGGAGACTGGGTCTGCACCGGACAAATGAACGGCACCGGCCACATTACCACCACCTGGTCAGGGGACGGCACGACCACCACCAAGGTACACTTCACCGGAAACATGCAGATGGGTCCGCGAAGCACCCCGGTGGAGTGGACCAACGATTCCACTTCGGCTTACAAGGGGCCCGACTGCGGCAGCGTGAAGCCGATCCAGATGCCGGCCCAGTAACAGAAACACATTGTGCAGCGGGGATGCTGTGCCTGCGAACGGCGCGGCACGGCTCGCCCCAGCCCGCTTAGAGCACCTCTTCTGAAGGTATAGAGTCTGGGTGCTCCATCCTCGCCGCGTCTTTGTTTCTGCAGCTAGGGTGGGGCTCCTCTACGCCAAGTGGAGAAATGGTTTAAGCGGGCAAAAGACGGTAGCCCCAGGCGCCAGCCTGGGGAAACCATGGTGACAATCCCCCCCCAGCCCCCGCAGGGGGCGAAGGAACAGCCGGCGACCACTCCGTCAAGAAGCCAACCCCTCAGGTAAATCGCTTTTGGTTGCGCTCCGCCGCTTTGCTGACTACACTGTTCCGCAGCATAACGGACTCGCTTTCTGCCGCTCCCGGTCGAACCGCGCCCGAGAGTCCGTCCGCCCGGCCATGAGCCGCACCAACCATTCGCACTCTTAATGGAACGGATCGCATGAAGACACACACCGCAAAAGCCGCCAAGAAGCCCAGCACAACTCCCGCCTACAAAAATCCCAGCCTTCCATCCGCGCGTCGCGTCAAGGACCTGCTCTTGCGTATGACCCTGGAAGAAAAAGCGGCGCAGATGCTCTGCATCTGGCAAAAAAAGCCGGAGACGCTGGTAGATGCCGAGGGCAACTTCGATCTGGCCAAGGCCAAAAAATCATTCAAAGACCGGCGCGGCCTCGGCCAGGTTGGCCGCCCCAGCGACGCCGGCAGCGGCCTCAATGCGCGCCGCATGGCCGAGCTGACCAACGCCATCCAAAAATTCTTCCTCGAAAACAGCCGCCTCGGCATTCCCGTCATGTTCCACGAGGAGTGCCTGCACGGGCATGCGGCCGTGGACGGCACCAGCTTCCCCCAGCCCATCGCGCTCGGCGCCACCTTCAATCCCGAGCTGGTGGAGCGCATCTTCACCGCCACCGCAGCCGAGGCCGGCCTCCGCGGCACCCATCAGGCGCTGACCCCGGTTGTGGACGTGGCTCGCGAGCCGCGCTGGGGCCGCGTGGAAGAGACCTACGGCGAGGATCCGTTCCTGGTCTCGCGCCTCGGCATCGCCGCGGTCCGCGGGTTCCAGGGCGACGCCACTTTCCGTGACAAGCGACGCGTCCTTGCCACCCTCAAGCACTTCGTCGGCCACGGGCAGCCCGAGTCCGGCATGAACTGCGCCCCCGCCAACGTCTCCATGCGCGTCCTCCGCGAAACATTTCTCTTCACCTTCCGCGAAGCCCTGCGCCAGGCCGGCGCCATCACCCTCATGGCCTCTTACAACGAGATCGACGGCATCCCCTCCCACGCCAACAAATGGCTCATGCGCGACGTGCTGCGCAAGGAGTGGGGCTTCAAGGGTTTTGTGGTCTCCGACTACTTCGCCATCTGGGAGCTCGGCTATCGGCCCGATACCCACGGGCATTTCGTTGCCAAAGACCGCAAGGAGTCGTGCGCGCTCGCGGTCAAGGCCGGCATCAATATTGAACTGCCCGATCCCGACTGCTACTTGAGCCTGGTCGAGCTGGTCCGCAAAGGTGTGCTCAAAGAATCCGAGCTCGATGACCTGGTCGCGCCCATGCTCTTCTGGAAGTTCGCGATGGGCCTCTTCGACTCGCCCTACGTCGATCCCGACGAGGCCGATCGCGTAGTCGGCTGCGACGAACATCGCGACCTGGCCCTGATTGCGGCGAGCGAAGCCATCACGCTTTTGAAGAACGAGAACAACCTCGCGCCGCTCGATCTCAGCAAGATCAAATCCATCGCCGTCATCGGCCCCAACGCCCACCGCTCCCTGCTCGGCGGCTACAGTGGCCGGCCCAAACAGGAAATCACCGTGCTCGACGGCATCAAGGCTAAGGTCGGCAAGAAGGTCAAAGTCCTCTCGAGCGAAGGCTGCAAGATCACCATCGGCGGTAACTGGAACCAGGACGCAGTGGTGCCCAGCGATCCGGCGGAGGACCGCAAACAGATTGCCGAAGCGGTGAAAATCGCGCGCAAGGCCGACGTCATCGTGCTCGCCATCGGCGGCAACGAGCAGACCTCGCGCGAGGCCTGGGGCCTGAACCACATGGGCGACCGCACTACCCTTGACCTCATTGGCCGCCAGGAAGAGCTGGTCAAAGCCATGGTTGCGCTGGGAAAGCCGGTCATCGTCTTCCTGTTCAACGGCCGCCCGCTTTCCGTCAACTACGTCGCCGAAAACGTGCCCGTCATCTACGAGTGTTTCTATCTCGGCCAGGAGACCGGCCGCGCCGTGGCCGACGTGCTCTTCGGCGATTACAACCCCGGCGGCAAGTTACCCATCAGCTTCCCGCGCTCCGCCGGCCACTTACCCGTGTTCTATAACTACAAGCCATCGGCTCGGCGCGGCTATCTGTTCGACGATGTTACGCCGCTTTACGCTTTTGGTTACGGCCTGAGTTACACCAGCTTCTCCATCGGCGAGCCCCACCTCACCAAAAAACGAATCCGCCGCGACGGCTCCACGCGCGTAACAGTCGACGTAGCCAACACCGGCAAACGCGAAGGCACTGAGACCGTCCAGCTTTACATCCGCGACGTGGTCAGCTCCGCCACCAGGCCGGTGAAGGAGCTGAAGGGCTTCCGCAAAGTAAGTCTGCAACCCGGCGAGAGCGCCACCGTGGCCTTCGACATCGCCCCCGATCTGCTCGCGTTCTTCGACGTGAACATGAACCACGTGGTCGAGCCCGGCGATTTCGAATTGATGGTAGGCAACAGCTCGCGCAATCAGGACCTGAAGAAAATCACGCTGCAGGTGACGGCGTAACCGCCGCCCGAGAACGCGCAAGACGAGGCAGTCATGAGTCAAAAGCTTTCGTTTACTGAAAAGTTCGGATATGGCCTGGGCGATCTCGCCGCCAACTTTGTCTTTCAGGCAGTCATGGCCCTGCAACTGGATTTCTACACCAAGACCTACGGCCTGTCGCCAGCCGAAGCGGGCACCATGTTTCTGGTCGTCGGCCTCGGATCGGCTGTCTTCAATCCCGTCATGGGAGTTATTGCCGACCGCACCGTCACGCGCTGGGGCCGCTTCCGGCCCTGGCTGCTGTGGACCTCGGTTCCCTTTGGCATCTTCGGCATTCTCGCCTTCACCACACCCAACATCAGCCCCACGGGCAAGCTCATTTACGCCTGGGTTACTTACCTGCTGCTGCGCCTCGTCTACGCCGCCAACAACGTGCCCTACTCATCGCTCACCGCCGTCATGACCGACGATCCGGACGAGCGCAACGTCATCACATCCTACCGTCAGTTCTTCGCCAACTCCGCCGGCTTCATCGTTGGCGCGCTCGCCGTTCCCATGGTCAAATACTTCGGCGGAGGCAACAGCGCGCTCGGCTACCAGTTGACCATGGGCAGCTTCCTCGCCCTCTCCATCGTGCTCTTCCTGGTCGCCTTCGCCGTCTCCAAAGAGCGAATCCAGCCCGACGCCACGCAGGAAACCTCCATCACCCGCGATCTTGGCGACCTGGTTCACAACCCCTCCTGGGTTGCGCTCTTTCTCGCCACCGTCTTCTACTTCACCGCGCTGCTCATTCGCGGCAACGTCATGCTGCCGTACTTTGAGAACCTGGCCGGCAACAGGCTCCTCTTCAGTTGGCTGAACGGCTTCGGACTGGTAGCACTGCTCGTCGGCGTCACCTGCTCCACCGCGATGGTAAAGAAATGGGGCAAGCGCAACGTCTTCTTCTGGAGCATGCTGCTCACCGCGATCTGCACCGCCGCGCTTTACCTCCTCGATCCAACCCGGATCGTCTCCATCATTTCGCTTGAAGTTGTGCGCCAGTTCATCTTCGGCTGCTCCGGCCCCGTGCTCTGGTCCATGATGGCGGACGTGGCCGATTACGGCGAATGGAAAACCGGCCGCCGCGCCACCGGCACCGTCATCTCCGCCACGGTATTTGCCTTGTGGGTCGGCGTTGCCCTCGGCGGCGCTATCGCCGGTTGGGTACTCTCGCTCTTTGGCTACGTCTCCGACGCCAAAGTCCAGACCGCAAACGCGCAACTGGGCATACAGCTTACGCCGAGCGTTTTCGCCGGCCTCGCGTTCCTCGGCGCCGCCGTCTGCCTCTACTTCTATCCCATCACCCGCGAATTGAATCACAAGATAGCCGACGAGCTAACCGCACGCCGCAAGACCTTCGCTCCGCCAACAAGCTCGTAACGCCACATCCGTACCGCCGGTCTCGGGACCGGCAACTGCGCGCCGCGGTTCCGTGATTTGTAGCGCCGGCCTCCCGGCCGGCTGTAGCGGCGGTCTCCCGACCCCCGCAGTCTGCGCCGATCCCGCCCAACCCAAATCCCCGCACAACGCTCCTTATAATTGGCCCATGGCCAATCTTCAAGGACGCATCGCGCTGGTAACCGGCGCATCGCAGGGCATCGGAAAGGCGTGCGCGCTCGAGTTGGCCCGCCAGGGCGCAACCGTCGCGCTCGCCGCCCGCAATCAATCCAAGCTCGCTGAAACCGCCGCCGAGATCGCCGCTGCCGGAGGCCACGCCGCCGCCTTCGCCCTCGACGTCTCCAGCGAGGACTCCATCCGCTCCGGCGCCAAGGCCATCCTCGACCAGTTCGCCAAAGTCGAAATCCTCGTCAACAACGCCGGCATCACTCGCGACGACCTGGCCATGAAGATGAAGCGCTCCGACTGGGACGACGTGCTCTCCACCAACCTCACGGGCGCATTCCTCCTCACCCAGGCCGTTCTCCGGCCAATGTTGAAGAACCGCTGGGGCCGCATCGTCAACATCACCAGCGTCGTCGGCCGCACCGGCCAGGCCGGCCAGGCCAACTACGCCGCCAGCAAGGCCGGCCTCATCGGCCTCACCCGCTCCCTGGCGCGCGAGCTCGCCTCCCGCGCCATCACCGTCAACGCCGTCGCCCCCGGCTACATCGACACCGCCATGACCCACGTCCTCTCCGAAGACCTGCGCAACCAGATGCTCGCTTCCATCCCCCTCGGCCGCGCCGGAACCGAGCAGGACATCGCCAACGCCGTCGCCTTCCTCGCCTCTGACGCCGCCGCCTACATCACCGGCCACGTCCTCGACGTCAACGGCGGCATGTTCATGGGCGGTTGATTTGTACCGCCGGTCTCCTGACCGGCTGTAGCGCGGGTCTCCCGACCCGCGCCTGGACGCCAGTAGTTCTCAATTCTGACCGCCGAAAGCCCCAACTTGCGTTAATCTTCCCGATATGCGGAAGAAATTCGCTCTCGCAACCGCGGTGCTGATCCTGGCCGGGACCGCTGCGGCCCACACCTCCAGCAAGGACCAGCCAAAAACCAGCTCCAAACCCGCCTGGGATCCCGTCGCCGCCGCGCGCTACCTGGACTATCGCGAGTCCTGGTGGCAAACCTGGGATCATGCCAAGCGCGACCACGGCACCCGCTGCGTCTCCTGCCACACGCAGGCCACCTACGCCTTCGCCCGTCCCGCCCTCCGCACGCGCATGGGCGAGCCCGCTCTCACACCCCAGGAAATCGCGATGCTGGCCGACGTGACCAAGCGCGTGCAGGCCTGGAAAGATATGCTCCCGTTTTATAGTGACGCCGTTTACGGCCAGGGCAAGGAGATTGAGTCGCGCAACGCCGAGGCCGTGCTCAACGCCATCATCCTGTCGAACTATGACGTCTCCTCCGGGCAGCAGAACCCTGTCACCATGCTGGCCTTTCGCCACGCATGGGATCAGCAAACCCGCACCGGGCCGGATGCGGGCGCGTGGGTGTGGCAGGACTTCAACTACGCCCCCTGGGAATCGAAGGAATCCGAGTATCACTGGGCGGCGCTCATGGCCATTCAGGTCGCCCGCGAGCCCGGATCGTATCGCCAGCTCGAGGACCTTCAGCAGCCCCTCAAGGCGCTCACCGGATACCTGAAATCCCACTACGAGGCGCAGCCGCTGCTGAACAAGATCGTTGCCTTGTGGGCCGATCATTGGTATCCGGGAATCCTGACCACTCCGCAAAGGAACTCGCTTCTAGGGCTCCTCTACTCGCTCCAGAAACCTGACGGCGGCTGGACCACAACCGCGCTTGGGGCATGGCATCGCCGCGACGGCACCCCGCTCGAAACGCGTTCTGACGGATACGCCACCGGCCTCATCGCGCTGGTGCTCGAGGAAACTGTTGCCGGCGCGCCACACGCACCCCCGTCCACGCACGCCCACCTCCAGCGGGCTTTCGCGTGGCTCCGCGCCAACCAGGATCCCGAAACAGGATCGTGGCCGGCATGGTCGCTGAACAAGAATCGCGACCCGCAGTCCGAACCCGCGAAATTCATGAGCGATGCGGCAACGGCCTACGCCAGCCTGGCGTTGCTCGAGGGCGCGCGCTGAAGCGGTCTGCATACGGCTCCGCAAACTCAAGCTTTACCCCACCCCGCCGATGATCTCGACGGGAGATAGCTACGTGTCCCTTATCCGGTATCCGGCCGAGTCCCAGGCGGAGGACCGCGAGTTCCCAGGCGAGTTGCGCCACCTCGCCCGGCAGCCCATCCTCGATGCTCGCGGCCAGGTTCACGCCTACGAGCTGCTTTTCCGCGCCGCTGCCGAAAATGCCGGCGACGACGACGCTGCCACCCGCACCATCCTCGACAATTCCATGGTCTTCGGCCTGGAAAAAATCGCCCGCGGCCTCCCCGCCTTCGTCAATTGCACCCTCCAGGTCCTCACCCAGGAACAGGTGCGCGTTCTTCCTCCCCGCATGACGGTGCTCGAGATCCGGGAAACCGTCAAGCCCACGCCGGAACTGATCCAGGCCTGCATTCGCCTCAAATCATCGGGCTATCGCATCGCCCTCGACGACTTTACCTGGAGCTCGCCCCTCCAGCCGCTGGTCTTGTTCGCCGACTTTATCAAGGTCGACTTTCTCAAGGTTTCCGAAGACGAACGCCGCCTCCTGCTTTCCAAGCTCCCTTACAACTCCACCCTCATCGCGGAAAAAGTGGAGACCCGCGCCGACTTCGAAACCGCGCGCACTGAAGGCTTCTCCCTCTTCCAGGGCTTCTACTTCTGCGCTCCCGCCGCGGTCCACGTGGCAAAGATTCCCGCCAATAGACTCTGCCATCTGCAGATGCTCCAGCTTCTCCAGCACGATCCCATCGATCTGCACAAGATCGCGGAGCAGGTCAAGCTCGATCCCGGCCTCAGCTACCGCCTCCTGCGCCTGGTCAACTCCCCGGCCTGCGCCATCCGCCAGAATGTCTGCTCCATTGAAATGGCGCTCATGGCCATAGGCGACGACCAGTTCCGCCGTCTGGCCTCGCTCGCCATCGCCAGCCAGCTCTCCGGCGGCGAGAGCAACGAAATCCTGCGCATGGCCTTCATCCGCGCGCGCTTCTGCGAGCTGGCCGCGCCGCTCTTCGGTTTCGAACCCGGCGAGCAGTACCTCATCGGCCTCTTCAGCATGCTTCCCGCCATGCTCAAGGTCCCCATGAAGGACCTCCTGCTGGCCCTGCCCCTGCGCTGGGAGATGCAGGAGGCCCTCCTCGACCACGACGAACCCGTCCGCGCACCGCTCCAGTGGGTTGAAGCCGAGGAGCGCCGCGAATGGGAACTCTGCCGGCAGATTGCGAGCAATCGCGGCCTGCCCCCATCCGAGCTAGCCGACCGCTACCTGACCGCCATCCTCTGGGCCGATGAGGCCCTCCCCGCCGCCGAAGCCCCACCGCGCAACTGACCGCGCCAGCGGCGTACAAGCCTTTTCCCCACGGTTCGGGGGGCGTAAATACGCTAAAAATAAAAACGGCGATGTCTTACGGAATGATGAGTTTACGCCCTCAAAGTGCAGTGAATTGCGCACCTGGGCTGCCGGGGTTTCCGTAGTTCCTTCGTACTGCGCTGCGGTCGGCATTTCCGCGCTCCCTTGCGCCGTAAACGACGACGCCCGCCGGTGGGCGGGCGCAATTCAACTGATGAATTGACTTTAAGGCGGAAATCCGGCGCTGGCTGTGATGGCGGATACGGGGCAATGTTTGGCCGGCGAGAGTGTGGGGTAGATTCCTCGCGTTTGCGAGCCAAAAATGGGGTATGAGTCTCGCGTACGCGGGACATTCTGGCTCAAATTTCCGGCCTGATTTTGGGGTGCGGAGCCAAAATGGCCGCTGGGGGCACAAATACTGAAGTCTGCGCTTCACTATTAGCCGCGGATTCGCTGGAAACATGGTTATAATGGTCATTATGGTTAATGAGGTCAGTGCGGTTACTTTTCGGCAGAACCTGGGCGAGATGCTGAACCAGGTGCAGTACCGGAACGACGCCATTGTGATCAACAAGGACGGCAAGCCGGTGGCGGCGCTGGTGGATGCGGAGTTGTTCGGGCGGATCCGGCGGATGCGGGAGCGGTTCGACGCGCTGACGGCGCAGATTGCGGCGGCCTACGCCGATGTGCCCGAGGCAGAGGGCATGGCGGAGGTTGACGCTGCGGTGACGGAAGAGCGCAAAGGCTGATGGCGCGGCTGCGGGTGGTGCTCGACACCAACGTGCTGGTGTCGGCGATTGCCTATCCCGAGAGCGTTCCGGGGCGGATACTGCGGGCGTGGCAGGAGGGCGCGGTCGGGCTGGCGCTGTCGCGAACCATCCTGGACGAGATGGCGCGAGTGCTGCCGCGGCTGAATTGGGTGATGCTGAGTGCGGCGGAGATTCAGGATCTGGCCGACAGCTTTCTGTTCATGGCGGAGGTTGTGGAGCCGGTGGCGAGTGAGGTTGTTACAAGGGGCGTGGACGAAGGAATCGGCATCCCATCCCAGGTCCCCAAAGGCGAGGGACCTGGGGCACCCAGCGACCGCGCCGATGAGGCGGTGCTGGGAACGCTGCTGGCGGCGAAGGCGGATTACCTGGTGACGGGCGACAAGGACCTGCTGGCGCTGGCCGGGCAGTATCCGATCCTGACGCCGGCGGGATTCTGGGAGCGGCACGGGGATTAGTTGTGCGCTGGATGCGCGCTGGCGCATTGGCTCAGTTTCGCTTGCTACTAGCCGACTTTTCATTCCCAGTCGAGCCCAAGGGAGTCGTGCGGGTCGCGTTGGAGCTTTCGATATCCCCAAAATGGGTTTTATGCTTTACCAAATCTCAAGGGCGACGATTGACGCTTGTGGCACCCATTCCTTCTTGATTGTCAGGCCGGGTCACCTGTCATTTAAGGGTTGATATTATCCAGCCACCCTTATCGAGACCTTCAATTCAACGTCTGTTGCACTCGCCCGCTCGACTTCAATCCTAAGGTTCTCGGGCTTGATTGAATTCAGCGTTGAGTAGAGGTCTCTTTGGTACGGCACGGACTTAGGCTTCGGTGCCCGACCGCTGTATGCACCAACGCCAAAAGGCACGCCGCGGTACGGAAGTTGAGTTGGCCACCTCATCAAAAGTCGTTCGATAGTGTACGGCTTAGGCGTCGTTCTTCCTGTCGTATACGAAGAAATCGCGGCTCGTGTAACCACCAACACCTTTGCCATCTCTCGACGACGCACGCCGGAGCTGAGAATGCCGAGGATGTGGTCACGGACTGCTTCACTGTAAGCGTCTCTATCTGGGTCAGGCTTCATCATTCGTTGATTGTTGATTTTAAGCTCTCAAATGTCAATACATGTAGTCAAAATCTGTCAACATTTGTTGACAAATTCTGCGAAAACTGCTAAAAACGGGTAGCTGAGGAGGCGCGTCAATTATGATGCCCCTTAACGCTTCGCGGGAGGATTCTGACATGGTCGCCGTAGGAGAGCGTGTTTATTACCTTTCGCTTGCCCTGGACGCCCGCCGGGCGCTGAACGCCATACGCGCGGCCAGCAAAGGAAACTTGCGTGCCGAAGAGTTGCAAGACTCCATACGTGCGGCCACTCAGTCGTTGGAGGCGTTGTCAACAAATGCTGATCTTTACGCAAATCTCTCTCCAAGCCACTACGTTCAGTACGAGGAGATCCAGACTTTGCGCGAGGTGAGCCCGATGGACCCGGCACCCTTGGTCCAAAGCCTGAAATCATTGCTTGCCGACAGCGTCGAAGCTCCCACCACAGAGGCTCTCGACTCGGCACGAAAGTTCTTTCGCGCGTTGGAGAGCAGAGCGATGCATCACTACAACGATCCTGCCTCAGGCGACGCCTTTATGGCCTAACTACGCAATGCCAGAAGAGCGCGACCATCCGCGGCATGACCTCACTGCGCTCTATGCATTCATTGAGAGCGTTGTCGGAGGGGCTGCCAGAAGGCCCTCCGCCGCGTACGGCCCCGCGGCGGATGATTTCTTCATCTTTGTGAACGAACTCGCGACAACCTGCAGGGATTACATTGCAGACTGGAAGGTCGCGGACGCTGATGAATTCGAGCATAAGCGTCCAGAACTCGAAGAAATCAGGGGACACTGGCGGGAGCTTCATAAGCTCATAAAGCCAGCGTTCGACGCAGATACGCTCCAGGTTCCTTCGGCAGTTGTAGACGGAATAGCTCGCCGATTCCAAGAACTACCGGACTTTGGAAAAACTAGATTTGCGCTCTTTCATACCGCTGAATTCACTTACATGCACGTCCACACCGCCGCCCTGCGGGGTACTGCCAAGGCATTCCGCGCGATTGTTCCTAACGCGCCGAGGTTTCCAGACGACCTCGGTCTTATTGGGATGCCGTACTCGCAGGGCCGAACCGCATTCGCCAATTGCCTCGTGGCACACGAGATGGCGCACTACAGGTATAGGGGTACACCCTTAGAAAGCACGCTCAAGTCTAGAACCAGTCTCGCCAATGTATCTGGGCAATAAAGGCTTGCTTTGTGCTGGAAGTTGAAGCAAACCAAAAGCATGGCTGATTTGAGTGACTTTCAATGGGAATATGTTCGGCCATTCGTGGAGTGGGATCAACAGCGACGGCAGCGGCCGGATGGTCGCGGCGGACGTTGGGGCGACGCGCGCCCAGCGCTGAATGGGGTGCTTTGGATCCTGCGCACCGGGGCGCCCTGGCAGGATCTGCCGGCGCGTTACGGTGCATACCAGACCTGCCATCGCCGTTTTCAGCACTGGCAGCGCGCGGGGGTGCTGGACGGAATCTTGTGGGCCTTATGCGAAGACCTGCTTGCGCGGGGACAGTTGGGGCTGGACGAGACCTTCGTCGACGCCTCGTTCAGCGGGGCAAAAAGGGGGGCGATCGCATTGGTCCAACGCGCTGCGGCAAAGGGAGCAAGATCATGGCAATCGTGGACCGCGGCGGTCTTCCTATCGCCGTCGGGGTTACAAGCGCTTCGCCGAATGAATCCACGCTGGTCGACCAAACGCTCGACCGACGCCACGTCAGCGCCTTGCCCAAACGCGTGATTGGCGACAAGGGCTACGACAGCGATCCACTGGACGGACGTATGCGGGACAGAGGCATCGAGATGATCGCCCCCAACCGGCGGCAGCGAGGGAAAACGCAGGATGGCAGACCGCTGCGGCGTTATATAAGGCGCTGGAAGATCGAGCGGTTGTTCGCTTGGCTGAAGAACTTCCGACGCATAAGCAGCCGATGGGAGCGCAATGCCCTCAATTTCCTGGGCATGGTTCAACTCGGATGCGTGTTAATCCTGTTGAGGCATCTGTGAGACTGGTTCTAGGCTCAGCAGCGTGTTCAACTCCTTGCCGGACAATATTGACCAGATACAGAGGGATGTCTTACTCAAGAAGCTCAAGGATCCGGCAAAAAGGGATATTTTGATTAAGCAGATGGCTCTGTGGGCGGAGGAGATCTTCTGCGATCTTTTCGGAATCATGCTGACCGGCCCGTGCTACACCTACGCCTTCATTGAAGCCTATGACCTGTCGGTTGTCCTTGATAGTTATGGGGCGCTTTTAGATGAGATGGTTCCTCGCCTGCTGCAGTTTTATGACACGTATCCCTCCTTCATCTTTCGACTTCAGCAGCAGTCTGTTCTTCTTCGGGGGCTGCCCTGGTGGAACCGTATTGATCACAATCCTTCACGCTCATGCTCTCTGCTCAAGGCGATGCAGGGAATCTCCATGGAAACACACGTCGAAGCGAACGAGCCACAGGGCGCAAACATACGGATCCTCGAAGCCATCCTGCCGGATATTCGGCAGGCCATAGGCGTTGCGTTTGATGGGGTTGATGATGGATTTGCTGAATTCTCCCAGCTCAATTCCACAGTGCAGAATTATCTGGCGAACGGCGTGGTGCCATCAACTCTCAACATCCGCTACGGTGATAAGCCAGAAGACACGAACGCCTTCGTCGCGTCTCCGTTGGTTTTGCTAAATTCCGGAGTAGAGTTTTATCTGACGCGGATCGACGAACTGATGGGCACTATCAAAGGCGAAGACCTCAATTCGTACCCGAGGCGGTTGCACTGGATTCGGCGCGTGGAAGAGTGGGTTGCGAAGGCTATAGAAGACCAATCTCTTGAGAAGGAGGAGGTCCTTGTCGATCCTCTCGAAGACTGAAATCAAAACGCGCCTCAAGCTTGAAATCAGTGAAGAGAGAAGCCTTGTGATCACGCCAAGGCCGAGGACAAAGGCGTTTGACGCAGACTCTGTTGACCTCAGGCTTGGATGCCACTTCCTGATGCCGCAGATGCCGCCGGAGCCAGGATGGGGCTCAGCGCAGGTCAGGGGACACTCGCACACAAGGGTCCACGTGCCGCTTGGAAGCTATTTTGTGGTTCCGTCCCACGAGACGGTCCTAGGCGTCACGCTCGAATTTATAAAGCTCCCAAGTGACCTCTCGGGACAGATACTCACAAAATCCTCCGTTGCGCGTTGCTTCATGGTCATCGAGACGGCTCCATGGATACATCCTCTGTATCGAGGGTGCCTCACGTTGGAAATTGCAAATGTCTCAAACACGCCGCTGACGATCTTTCCGGGCTTACCTATCGCTCAATTGGTCCTGATCAGAAATGACAACCCTGCGGAACTTGGGATGCTTGAAGGATCATACGTGGGGCCGGTGTATCCCGAGGAGCCTTTAAGGAAGGATCTAGGGAGAGAAATGCGCAAAGCAGGGATTGCGCAGTACCGCGACCCCGAAGGCGGGAAGTGGCGCCCAAATCCCGATATCGAGTGAATTTGTGCTCCGACGCAGCTGGTTAGATAACGCTCAGGAGCGATGAACGGGGCACAGTCCGGGCATTTTTTTTGACACAATTCTGCCGCCCCAGCCCGCATGCTTGGTCCCTTGGTCCCTCGGTCCCTTTGTCCCTTGTTCCCTCGGTCCCTTGTTCCCTCTGTCCCTCGGTCCCTTGTCCCCTGCTCTACTGCGGCGGCGGGCCCTGGCGCCGCGCCGGGCCGCCGTTGGGCCTTGGCGTTATCACGTTGACTGACGTGGCCACAAACTGGCCGTTCTTGATTGCGCCCTCCACGCGCACGGGGTCGCCCACCTGAATGTCGCCTAAGGTGATGGGGTCGCGGCGCTTGCGGAAGTCGGTGTTCTCGTCGGCCACGAAGGTGTGGGCGGCGTTGTCCGGTCCGCCCTCAACCGTGATGGTAGTGTCCTTGATGGCGGTGACGCGCCCGGTGAGCCAGGTCTTGCCGAAGTTGGCGCGCATCTCTTCCATGCGCCTGGCGGTATCGGGATCGAGCTCCATCACCATGACGGCGCCGACGGACTTGCCGGCATCGTCCATTTCGCCCGTGGCCATGATGGCGTCGCCCACCTTGATGTCAGCGGCCTTGATGGGCTGGGGCGGATTGCCGCGGCGCACGTACATTCCGTTGCCGCCTTCGCCCTGACTTTGGCCCTGACCTTGACCCTGACTTTGACCCTGACCCTGACCGCCCGCCGGAGCATTGGCCGGGCGCGGCGGCTGCTTCATCATCCGCGTGTTGGCGCTGTAATGGATGGTCCAGGTCTCGCCCTGGTCGTTCTTCACCGTGTAGTGGTCGGCGGCCACGTCGGTGACGGTGCCCATGACGCCGCGGGCGCCTCCCATTCCCATGCCGCGCCCGTAGCCGCGACCGCCCTGCTGGCCGTTTTGCTGCTGCCCATCGGGGGGAGCCGAAGGCGACTGCGCCAGCGCGAATGAGCCCAGCGCCAGGGCCAGCGTGCAAGTGAACACCATACGAATCTTCATGGCAGTCCTCAGAGGTTTAGACGAAAGGATTGGCGGCGGGGACGGCAAATCAGCGCGATAAGAGGCGGGGTGGATTAGGAATGCGTCCCTCAGGGGCTAAAGCCCGCAGTTTTGTGGGCGCTCTTCGGCACGACTGAAGTCGTGCCCTGACACGTTTATGCCCTTTCGGGAGAGTTCTTCTGCAACCTGTGAAGGCCCTCTCATCGATCCGCGGTTTTGAGGGGCATAAATGCCCCTGCTCCTTCCAGTTTTCTGCGGTCGGCAGGAGCACGAAAAGCAGATTCCCTGCGGGGGATGACAGAAAGAAAAACAAGGACAACGACAGAAACAACGGCGAGGTGGGAGCCTCGTTGACAGGCACAAATGCTTGACCTACCGGGCCTGACCTAACTACTGCTGCACGGGCGGGTGGGCGGAGATGCCATTCAGGTAGACGCCCTGCGCCGCCATCATCTGCAGGAATGCCGGCATCTTGTGCAGGGGATTGAACTCGGCGTCGGCGATCACCTTTTTGGGAGTGGTGAACCCTTCATTGAGGGCCATGCGCAGGTACTCGATGGCGCGGTCCGGCAGGCCAGCCTGCATGCATCCCTTGGCCATGTAGTAGTTCATGGCGCCGCGGTCCTGGATGCTGCCGGGATTCTCCACGCGGATGCTGCCGGAGTAATCAAAGATCTGCGGATCGATCTTGAGCGCCTGCTGGTAGGCCAGCCAGCCCTTCTTGTAGCTCCGATCGGCGAACAGCGCGGTCCCCAGGTTCTTCTGGTAGAGCGCCGAGGTGGGGTCGTACCTGGCCGCATCGCGGAAGGCCTTTACCGCCCTCGAATACTCCCTGTCGGCCATGTAGATCGAGCCCATGTTATTGAGATATTTGGCGTTTTTAGGGTCTTTGCGCAGGGCTTCCTTGTAGCACCTGGCGGCGGCGGCGGTGTTGTAGAGGAGCTGGTAGGCGACGCCCATCTTGTTCAGGAGTTCGGGTGCGGGAGGGGCTTGCTTGTACTGCTCGATGGCGGCCTGGTATTGCTGGCGGGCCATCAACGAGTCGCCGATGTTCTCGGGGGTGGGATGGAAGCCGGGGATAGCAGACTGGGGGGAGCTGTCCTGGGGCGGGGCGGGAGCGGCGGATTGACCCGGCACGGGAGCTGGTTGCGCGCCCAGCGCCAGCGCCGCGACGCCAACGATCCACCAGTTCGCGAACTTGATGGGTTTCATGGGGAACCTCCCGGAAAGCCCGGAGGCCTTCGGAGCGGGGCGCGCCTGTGCTTAATTCTCGATTAAACCACCAATGGATTTCTTTCGCTACTCCCACGTGCGACCGCATCCAAAGGCAGTGCTCTACCAGAGGAGACTGCGCGGGGAGGAGAAAGGTATGCTTCGCGGGGTCAGATCGGGGCTAATTTCGTTTCTAACCGGCGCATTGGCGGGCCGAAGCGGAACAATCCGTCAGTGCGTAGGGTAGACTTTTGAGCACGAGGGAGGGTGGGCCATGGGCATAACCACCGCGACGACGGACGCGACAAGGGTGGCGGAGCGGTTTGGCGCCGTGCGCCGGCGCACCATGAGCTTGTGCGAGCCGCTGACACCCGAGGACATGATGGTGCAGTCCTCGGCGGAGGCGTCGCCGGCCAAGTGGCACCTGGCGCACACGGCGTGGTTCTTCGAGTCGTTTGTGCTGCGCGAGCTGGCGCCCGGCTACCGCGTCTTCAATCCCGATTACGCCTGGCTGTTCAACAGCTACTACCGGACTTTCGCAGCGTTTCCTGAGAAGCGGCTGCGGTCGTCGTTCTCGCGGCCGGGGCTCGAGGAAGTGGTGCGCTTCCGCGCGCATGTGGATGACGCCATCGAAGGGCTGCTCAAGGACGATCCCGAGCCGGAGGTGGTGAAGCGGATCGAGCTGGGCCTGAACCACGAAGAGCAGCACCAGGAGTTGCTGTTGACGGATGTGTTGAATGCGTTTTTTACGAACCCGTTAAGGCCGGCGTACGAAAAGCAGGGAGTAGGGAGTAGGGAGAAGGGATCAGGGATAGATAAGGACCTAAAAGACGATAGATATCCCAGGTCCCCAAAAGCGAGGGACCTGGGGCACCCAACAGATCCGGGGCCGGTGAGGTTTCTGCGGTTTGAGGGCGGGATGTGCGAGGCGGGGCACGCGGGTGACGGCTTCTGTTTCGACAACGAGCTGCCACGGCACCGGGTGTGGCTGGAGCCGTTTGGATTGGCGGAGCGGCTGGTGACCTGCGGCGAGTACGCGGAGTTTATGGAAGACGGAGGGTACCGGCGGCCGGAGCTGTGGCTGAGCGATGGATGGAACGCGGTGCAGAACCACGGGTGGCGCGCACCACTCTATTGGAGCAGCGACTCCGGGGAATGGGCGGTGTTCACGCTCGGCGGGATGCAGCCGATGAGCCGGATGAAGAACGCGCCGGTGAGCCAGGTGAGCTTTTACGAGGCGGACGCATACGCGCGCTGGGCGGGCTACCGGCTGCCTACGGAGTTCGAATGGGAAGCAGCGGCGGAGGGGTTGCCGATCGCGGGCAACCTGCTGGATTCGGGGTGGTTGATGCCGATAGCAGCCGGCGAGAGCGCGGAGGCGGAGCCGGAGAGGCCGGCGCAAGGGACGGCGCTGCTGAAGGAGAGCCAAGTGGAATTTCGCCGGCCGGGGCAGCTTTTCGGCGACTGCTGGCAGTGGACGTCGAGCGCCTACCTGGGCTACCCGGGGTTCCGGCCGCTGGCCGGAGCGATGGGCGAATACAACGGCAAGTTCATGAGCGGGCAGATGGTTCTGCGCGGCGGCTCGTGCGTGACCCCGAGGGCGCACATCCGGTCGAGTTATCGCAACTTTTTTGCTCCGGAAACACGCTGGCAATTTTCGGGAATCAGAATGGCTTCGTGGTAACTCAAACGGTGCAGGAATGCATCATAAGGCTCTGGTGAAACCCGGGGCAGCAATCGAGACACAAAGCGACAGACCCCAACTTTGGACATGACAACTTTCTCTCTTCCCCTCAGCAGCACAAAAATCGATGCACACGTGGCCGCGGTGGTTACCGCGGGCCTGGTTTCCCGTCCGCGCCGGCTGCCCCCGTGGCTGTTTTACGACGAGGCCGGATCGCGGCTCTTCGACCGCATTACGGAGCTCGATGAGTATTACCTGACGCGCACCGAGCGCGGCATCCTGGCCGAGCACGCGGAGGAGATTGTGGCGTTGGCGGCCGGAGACGATGCCCTGAACGTGGTGGAGCTGGGCGCGGGGAGCTCGGACAAGACGCGGCTGCTGCTGCAGGCGGCGGTGGAGCGGCAGGACACGGTGCTGTATGAGCCGGTGGACGTGTCGGCCTCGGCGCTGATAGCGGCGCAACAGCGGCTGGAGCGCGAGATTGCGGGGGTTGTGGTTTGCCCGCGCGTGATGGACTACACCCGCGACCTGACCCTGGACGCGGCGATGTGCGGAGAGCGGCGGCTGGTGCTTTATATCGGCTCGAGCATTGGGAACTTTGAGCCGCACGAGGCGCAGGAGCTGCTCAAAAGCGTGCGCGCGGCGCTTGCGCCCGGCGACAGCATTCTGCTGGGCGTGGACCTCAAGAAGGACGAGCGGATTCTGCTGCCCGCTTACGACGATGCGGCGGGAGTGACGGCGGAGTTCAACCGCAACATTCTGCGGCGGGTGAACCGGGAGCTGGGGGCGAACTTCGATGCGGAGGCATTTCGGCATCGCGCGGCGTGGAACGCGGCGGCATCGCGGATGGAGATTCACCTGGTGAGCCTGCGGGAGCAGACGGTGCTGCTGCCGAGCCCCGATCGGGATTTCGACCTGCGCATCCGCTTTGCGGCGGGCGAGACCATTCACACCGAGAACAGCTACAAGTACCGGCCCGGGCAGGCGGAGGCGATGCTGACTGAGGCGGGATTCACGCCGGCGCAGACGTGGACGGATGAGCGCGGGTGGTTCGCGGTGGTGCTGGCGAAGTGCAAGGAACAGGGAGTAGGGAATAGGGAATAGGGAGTAGAAGACAAAGGCCCGGGACGATTTCCCGGGCCGCATCGTTTTTGGTGCATCAAGGTGCAGCTACTTTGCCGACCAGGGCGGGACCACGCCGTTCATGCGGGAGTAGGCGATGAGCTGGCCCATGTGCTCGTCGGCGTGGACTATGAGGCGCAGGTAAATCCCATCGACCGTTGTGGTGCGGTCGGCCACGTGGACTCGTTTGGCGAGGTGGTCGGGCGTCTCTTTCAGGTGGGCTGCGCGGACGGCTTCGAGCGAGCGCTGGAGCCAGGCGATGACATCGGCTTTGGACGTGACGGTCTTCTCGGCATTGTTTTTCAGGTCTGGCGGCGCGGGCTGGCCGGCGATGGAGAGCAGCCAGTAGTTGGTCTCGACGATGTGCATGAAGACTTCGCTGGTGGAGCGAACGCCGGGCGAGGGACGCCAGGCGTAGTCCTTCTCCGGAATGGCCTGGGCCAGGGCGAGGAGCTGGTAGGTGGTGTGATGCCACTCGCCTTCGTAGCCCATCCAGACGCCTTCGAGGTCGAGCTGCTGGGCGGTTTTCTGCTGGGGCGCATTGGCTTGGCCGCGGGCGGGATGGGCCGGGCTAAGAGTTATGGCGAAGAACAGCGCGGAGAGAGCGAGGGAAGTGCGGCGCATGCAGTCGGGTCCTTTCGATTAAGCCGGCCGGCAGGTTAGGAGTCGGCGGGTCTGCTTGGGCACGGGGGATTTGTCTGGAAACTGATAACCGATTGTGCTTCTGGGACGTTGGCCTATCAAGAACGGTAGCACTGGGGAAGCCCGGAGATGGGCGCGGCCGGCGGAACATTGGCGGATGGCGCACCGTAATGATCCTGGAGGTCGAACTTGAAAGAACAATCGAGAGCAGGAACCGCGCGACGCGCGCCGGCTGGGCTACTGGGACCGGTTTGGGTGAACGTGGCAATGTTGCTGGTGTGGCTGGGGGCGGGGGTGCTGCCGTTTTTGCCGTTTGCGTACAGCACGTCGGCGTGGAACGCGGTAACGCTGAATGTGCCGGGAAACCAGGGCAACTGGTGGCATTTCCTGGTGGGCGCGCCGTTCTTTTTGGCGTATCCGATGATCTGGCTGCGGGTGCGGGCGCTGTTTGGGTCGCGGGCATCTTCGCTTCCCAGGTCTCCAAAACCGGGAGACCTGGGGCACCCGGTGCTGTGGGTGGTGGCGGGGTTGTCGGCAGTGGGCACGCTGCTGGTGGAGACGCCCTTCATGCTGCATCTGGCGGGCACGAAGGGTTGGCCTAGTTTCTCCATGTTGACGGCGGGGCTGGGGATTGTGGTGATGAGCGCGGCGATTCTGGCGGCGCGGAGAAGAAACTTGCCGCCCATACGCGGATGCCTGGCGGCGCTGAACACGGCTTATCTTGCAAACGTGACGCTGTGCCTGGTGGTGTATGCGGGAGTGCCGGGGGAGTTTGCGACGCGATCGGGTTGGTCGGTGGCGATGGTGCTGGTTTGGCCGATGGCGGCGGAGCTGGTGTGGCTGTGGGGCGAGGCGCTTTCGGGGGCGCGGGCACTGGCGGCGGTTTAGTTAGCGGGGCGGCGAGGTGGAAGTACTCGGCAGCCCCGGACTCATTAAGGTGCCTTCGCAGGTTTATAGCTTACGGAGGCGGGCGCAGGCGTCGTCCAGGTCTTCGTCTTTTTTGGCGAAGCAGAAGCGCAAGAGATTTTCGCCGTGGCCGGGGCGGAAGAAGGCGCTGCCGGCTACGCTGGCCACGCCGGTCTGGGCTAGCAGATTGCGGGCTTTTTCGGCGGCGGTTTGGCCGGGCAGGCGGGAGTTGTCGGCGAGGATGTAATAGGCGCCCTGGGGGACGGTGGGAGTCAGGCCGGCGTCGCGGAGGGCGGACACGATGCGCTCGCGTTTGCTCTGGTGGCTCGAGGCGATCTCCTTGTAAAAGCTGGGCGGGAGCTGCTCGAGGCCGGCGGCTGCGCCATGCTGGAAGGCCGAGGGCGCGCAAACGTAGGTAAGGTCGTGGAAGTAGGCCATGGCGGCCATCCAGCGGGCGTCGGCGGTGACGTAGCCGAGACGCCAGCCGGTGATGGAAAAAGTTTTGGAGAAGCCGCTGATGACGATGGTGCGCTCCCTCATGCCGGGCAGCGTGGCGGGAGCGATGTGGCGCGCGCCGTCGTAGACAAAATACTCGTAGATCTCGTCGGTGATGAGGAAGAGGTCGTGCTCCAGGCAGACCTGGCAGACGGCTTCGGTTTCCGCCTGGGTGAAAACTTTGCCGCTGGGGTTGGCGGGGGTGTTGAGGAGGATGGCGCGGGTGCGCGGCGTGGCTGCTGCGCGAAGGGCGGACGTCTCCAGCGAAAAGTCGGGCTCCGTCAGCGGGACCAGCACCGGCTTCACGCGCATGGAGTTGAGCGTGGCCGTGTGGTAGCCGTAGAAGGGTTCAAAGAGGATGACTTCGTCGCCGGGGTTGAGCAGGGCCATGGCGGCGGCGTGCAGGCCGGCGGTCGCGCCGCTGGCTACGAGGACTTCGGTTTCGGGGTCGTAGTGGAGGCCGTAATCCTTTTGCTGCTTCGCGGAAATGGCGGCGCGGAGGCGGGCGATGCCGTCCATGCGCGTGTAAATGTTGTGGCCGGCGCGGATGGCGGCGATGGCTTCCTGCTCGACCGGGGCGGGAACGGGAGTGTCGCAGACGCCCTGGGCCAGGTTGATGCCGCCGATGCGCTCGCAGGCGACCGACATGGCGCGGATTTCGGACTGGACGGCGCCGGGGGCAAGTTCGCTGACGCGGAGACGGCTGGCGACGGCGGTGGGGGCGGAGATAGTGTGGGGCACGGGGAAGTCCTTTGGAGTCTATGGTAGTACGCGAGGGACCGAGGGACCAAGGGACCGAGAAAGCGGTTCCGCGCGTGCGATGGGGATGTGAGGTAGATCACCTTAAGCGGGCCGAGGTGCGGCGTAGGATTGGCTTGAAATGCATGAGCTGTCCATAACTTCGAGCGTGGTGGATGCGGTGACGGAGTCGCTGCGCGCGTACCCTGGCGCGAAGGTGCTGGAAGTTCGGCTGCGGGTGGGAGCGCTGGCCGCGGTGGTCGAGGATTCGCTCAAGTTCTGCTGGGAGATTGCAACGGAGGGGACGGAGCTGGCCGGGTCGCGGCTGGCAGTGACTGCGGTTCCGGTAACGGTGTATTGCGAAGCGTGCGGCGCGGATGGGGAACTCGAGAGTTTGCAGGACTTTCGCTGTCCGAGATGCGGCGAGCCGGCGAGCGACGTGCGCGGGGGGCGGGAGCTGGAGATTGAGTCAGTGGAGATTGAGGATGCGCCGGAGGAAGTGAAGCGATGACGACGCGGATTGTGGAGCTGCGGCAGGGAATCCTGAAGAAGAACGATGAGCTGGCGCGGGAGCTGCGCGGACGGTTTGAGGCGGCGGGGGTGCTGGTGCTGAACCTGGTGTCGAGCCCGGGGGCGGGCAAGACGGAGTTTTTGCAGCGGACGCTCAAGGAGCTGGGGGCACGGGGCGCGCGGGCGGCGGCGCTGGTGGGCGATCTGGAGACCGACAATGACGCGCGGCGGCTGGCGGCGAGCGGCGCGCCGGTGCGGCAGATCAATACGCACGGGATTTGCCACCTGGAAGCCGAGATGATTGGGAAGAACCTCGAAGGCTGGGCGCTGGGCGAGCTGGATTATCTGTTTATTGAGAATGTCGGGAACCTGGTGTGCCCGTCGAGCTACGACCTGGGTGAGCGCATCCGGGTGGCGCTGCTGAGCGTGACCGAGGGCGAGGACAAGCCGCTGAAGTATCCCACGATGTTCAACTCGGCCGACGCGGCGGTGATTACGAAGATGGACATTGCGGAGGCGGTGGATTTCAAGCGCGAGGCGGCGCACCGGAACATTGGCGCGGTGCGGCCAGGGATGCGGATATTCGAGACCTCGGCCAAGACGGGGGCGGGGATGGAGGAATGGCTGGAGTGGCTTGAAGGGCAGCGAGTCGGCAAGTCAGCGGGTCAGCGGTCGTAGAGCTACGATGCGGGCCATGGCGATGAAGAAGGCACAAGCTGGCGGAGATGGCGTGGCGGCAGTGGAGGCGTACTTGGCGCGGGTGCCGGAGCCGCATCGGACGACGCTCGAAAAGGTGCGGGCGATGATTCGCGCGGCGGCGCCGGCAGAAGCCGAAGAGTGCATCAGCTACGGCATGCCGGCATTCCGCTACCAGGGCGCGCTGGTGGGCTACGGGGCGTTTAAACAGCATTGCAGTTTTTTCCCGATGAGTGCGGCGATGCTGGATGAGTTTGCGGACGAGGTTGCGCCGTATCGAACCGCAAAGGGCACGCTGAGGTTTGCGCCGGACAAGCCGCTGCCGGCCGCGCTGGTGAAGAAGATGGTAAAGGCGCGGGTGCGGCAGAACGAGGCGAAGCAGCGGGGCTAGCCGAGCAAGAGATGGCATAAAAGACCATAAAGGGCGATAAATATCCCAGGTTAGGCGCGGAAAAGCTACGCCGAACCCTTCGACTTCGCTCAGGGCAAGCTCTGGGACACCCACATCCTGACTCCAGCCCGCCGCTAGGCGCCGTGATCCAAATCACATTTTCTTGTCTTCTTGCGAGCGTATAAGCGTTCGTGAGAGAGAGGATTGCCATGTGCCTTGCCATACCGGGGCGAGTGGAAGAGATTACGAGCGATGGGTTGATCCGCGTGGGGCGGGTGAATTTTGGCGGCGTGATGAAGCGCGTGTGCCTGGATTATGTGCCGGAGATCGCGGTGGGCGATTACACCCTGGTGCACGTGGGGTTCGCGCTGGCCAAGGTGGACGAGCAGACGGCCCTGGAGACGCTGGAGACGTTCCGGCAGATGGGTCTGCTGGAGGAAGAACTGGCGGACGGAGACGAGGCGATGGCGCTGGCCGCGGCGCGGCCGCAATCGGCGTGTCCGGATGGGAGCTGCGAAAAGCAGAAAGTTAGCGAGTCAGCAAGATAGCGAGTCAGCAAGTCAGCGAGTCAGCAAGTCAGCGAGTCGGCGATGAAGTATCTGAATGAATTTCGCAACGGGGAGATCGCGCAGCGGATGGCGCGGGAGATTCATGCCGTTACCACGCGGTCATGGAAGATCATGGAGGTTTGCGGCGGGCAAACGCACTCGATCATCAAGAACGGGATCGACCAGATGTTGCCGGCGGGGATCGAGATGGTGCACGGGCCGGGTTGCCCGGTGTGCGTCACGCCGTTGGAGTTGATTGACAAGGCGCTGGCCATTGCGTCGCAGCCGGCGGTGATCTTCTCGAGCTTTGGCGACATGCTGCGCGTGCCCGGAACCGATGGCGACCTGTTCCAGGTAAAAGGGCGCGGCGGCGACGTGCGCGTGGTGTACTCGCCGCTGGATGCGGTTGAGCTGGCGGTGAAGAACCCGGAGAAGCAGGTGGTGTTCTTCGGGGTTGGGTTCGAGACCACGGCGCCGGCCAACGCGATGAGCGTGCACCTGGCCAAGCGGAGGGGACTGAAGAATTTTTCGCTGCTGGTGTCGCACGTGCTGGTGCCGCCGGCCATTGAAGCCATCATGTCGTCACCGGACAACCAGGTGCAGGCGTTCCTGGCGGCGGGGCACGTGTGCAGCGTGATGGGGTACTGGGAGTATCCGCCGCTGGCGGAGAAGTACGGGATTCCGATTGTGGTGACGGGGTTCGAGCCGCTGGATCTGCTGGATGG
The DNA here is from genome assembly GCA_963766785.1 of uncultured Acidobacteriota bacterium. Taxonomy (GTDB): domain Bacteria; phylum Acidobacteriota; class Terriglobia; order Terriglobales; family Acidobacteriaceae; genus Telmatobacter. Next base: position 1,809,971 of record CAVYBV010000025.1, on the reverse strand, counting down.
AATCCGGCGCGCGGTCATTCAACTGGAGCGTGGCGAGCATCGCGTGGAGAACGCCTACGAGCGGATTGTGACCTACGCGGGAAACCTGGAGGCGCAGCAGCTGCTGGCCGAGGTTTTCGAGGTCACGGACCGGGCGTGGCGCGGAATCGGCGTGATTCCGCGGAGCGGGTGGCGGCTGAACTCGAGTTATCGGCAATTCGACGCGGAGGGGCGGTTCCAGATTTCGGGCATCCGCACGGTGGAATCGCCGCTGTGCAAAGCGGGCGATGTGCTGCGCGGGGCGATCAAGCCGGGAGCGTGCCCGGCGTTTTCCAAAGAGTGCACGCCGCGGCATCCGCTGGGAGCGACCATGGTTTCAAGCGAGGGCGCCTGCGCGGCGTACTTCAATTACGGGCGGTTTTTGAGCGCGGATCAGTTGAAAGCAGCTTCTAGCTATTAGCTTCTAGCTTGTTTGGTCTGGAGCGAGCCCCTCTTGGTTATGGCCGCCGGGTTGCCGAGGGTTGCTCGATCTTCGGTTTCGAGCTAGAAGCTAGAGGCTAGAAGCTAGAAGCTCGGAGGACAGATGGCGGAAATGACAAAAACCGTGGCTGCTCCTGACTTCTCCAACTGGAGCTGTCCGCTGCCGCTGGCCGATTACCCGGCCATCGTGATGGGGCACGGCGGCGGGGGCAAGCTGGGCAATGAGCTGGTGGAGCACCTGTTTCTGCCGGCGTTCCGCAATACTGCGCTCGAAAACCTGGGCGACGCGGCGGTGCTGGACCTTGGCAGTGGGCGCGTGGCGATGAGCACGGATTCCTTCGTGGTGCAGCCGCTGTTTTTTCCCGGCGGATCCATCGGCGCGCTGGCAGTGAATGGAACGGTCAACGACCTGGCCGTCTCCGGCGCAGTGCCGAAATTCCTGAGCGCGAGCTTCATCCTCGAAGAGGGATTCCCGCTGGTGCAGCTTGCGGCGATCGTGGAGGAGATGGCGGCGGCGGCGCGCACAGCCGGCGTGCAGATTGTCACCGGCGACACCAAGGTGGTGGAGCGCGGACACGGTGACGGGTGCTACATCAACACCACAGGAGTGGGTGTTCTGCGCGCTGGGGTGAGCGTGGGGCCGCAGCGCGCGCAGGCGGGCGATGCCATTCTGGTTTCCGGCGCCATGGGCGATCACGGCATGGCCATCATGAGCGTGCGCGAGGGGTTGGAGTTTGAAAGCCCCATCCGCTCAGACTGCGCAGCGCTGAACGGGATGATTGCCGGCGTGCTGGATGCGGCGGGCGGCGCCGTGCACACCATGCGCGACCCGACGCGCGGCGGGCTGGCGTCGACGCTGAATGAGATTGCGACGGCATCAAACGTGGGCATTGCGATCGACGAAGCGAAGCTGCCCGTACGCGCGGAGGTGCAATCGGCGTGCGAGCTGCTGGGGCTGGATCCGGTGTACGTGGCGAACGAAGGCAAGGCGGTGTTCATCGTCGAGCCGGAGTTTGCCGAGGTGGTGCTGAGTGTGCTGCAGGCGCATCCGCTGGGACGCGAGGCGGCAATTATCGGGCGCGCGACCGATGAGCACAAGCGCATGCTGGTGTCGCGGACGGCAATGGGCGCGAACCGGGTGATTGCGATGCAGATCGGGGAGCAGTTGCCGAGAATCTGCTAGAAGCTAGGCCAAGGGAGCGCTTAAGAAAGCGCAATCATCAATTTGGTTGTGCCGGCGGAAGCGGATCTGGTTTGGGCGCATCGCGCTGAACCAGCAGGAGTCGCTTCACATTATTGCGATTGAGGTGCTGAATGGCGCCACCAATGCGAATCTCCACGTCCATTCCGGAGATCGACACAAGATCTCCATTCAACACACTTCCGTCGCGAAGCTCGATGGTGTCGTAAGCCGCCGCCCCAAGCTCAAACGTCACTGAACCGCCGGAGACATCGTTGGGGCTGATGTCGAGTGGAAAACTGCCTGTGTTGAACCCATCTTTGGAAAAGGTGAGAGTGTGGTGGCCCACACCAACTGTGACCAGACGCGGCGTGGCGCCAGCATGTACCCCATCCAGCGCAAGGTCGGCACCCTGCGGCGTGGAGTTCACAGTGAGGGTGACGGTTTTTCCCGCGAAGGTAATTTCCCGCAGGGTGATGGATGCGGGCTGCCCCGATGCGTTAACCGTGGTTTCGAACTTGACACTTTCTCCCGGTCCGAGATTGCTCACGGCAATCACGTCTTCACCCACGCGGACTTTGTTCTTATCGAATAGGTAAATGGAGAACCGCTCCGAAGCGATAAGACGGTTGGATAGGTTTTCCGCGGTCGTATCCATCACGTAGCCGTGCAGGCTGCCCATGCCCGGAAGAGATTTGAACTTGGCAAAGGTAAAGCGTAGGACAGGCGTGCCGGAATCGGGCCAGTCAACTACCTGGAATGGAACGTCCTTCGCAAAAATTGGAGATGCGACAGGCAGCAAGGCAAGAAATGCCAGGAAACGGATACCGCGGCTTTGCAGTGGCATGATGCACCCATATTAGCGCCGAACCGAAGCAATTAGCGCAGGAACGGTATATAGCCTTTCGTGCGCTTGCGGTACTCGGCGTAGCTGGGAAATCGGCCGGTGAGCAGGCGCTCTTCGGCCCTGACACGAATCTCGGTTCCAAGAATGAAAAACACCAGCCCGCCGAGAAACATGGGCCACCACGTCCACGCCAATCCGGTGGCCACGTACATGCCGAGCATGGAGGCGTAGATGGGGTGGCGCAGCCAGCGGTAGGCGCCGGTCTGGATCAGCTCGTGATCCTGGCTGAGCGCGGCCTCATAGCGCCACTGTTTTCCCAGGCGCGGCACGGCTGCCCACACCAGCGCGACCGACAGCGGGCCCAAAATCATGGAGGCGATCGATTCAGCAGCCGGCTGGTGATAACCCACCGGCCGGATGAATGCCCACACCAAGGCGAATGCGACGAAGATAAAGCCGATGCCCCAGCGCGAAGCGGGCGCGCGCACGGTCTCTTTCCGGCCGGCGGCCTGGCGCCTGGGTTTGACGAAAGCTGCGCTCCAGACGATCCAGCAGAGCAGCAGCTCGGCCCAGGCAATGTATTCAAGCATGAAGTCGAGAATACGCCGGCCGAAGCAAGCGTCAAAGCGGGATCCCAATTGGAGCAGACCGATTCAACCGAGCCGATCAAACGCGCTCCGGATTCGGTCCGGAATCGTGGCCGGCGCATCGCCAAGCGAGTGGCCGATCTCGAGAACCGCGGCGGGAGGGTTGGCGAGCGCACTGAGACGCTTGGCCGTATCCTTCCAGTCGATGGAGCCGTCGCCGGGCCAGAGGTGATCGTCTTTCGCGCCGTGATTGTCGTGCACGTGCAGGGTGACGATGCGCTGGTTGAGCGTCGTAATCGCTTCCGGGATGCCGACGGTGATGTGGGCGTGGCCCAGGTCGAGGCAGACGCCGATCGAGTCGAGGTGACCGAGATCGAGGATGATCACCAGATGCTCGGGGGTGGTCGGCTCGCTGGTGAGGTTTTCGACGAGGATGCGCACGCCGAGGGCCCTGGCGAATGCGCCAAGGTGCTCGAGCGCGGTTTGGGCGTAGTCGATGGTGCGCTGCGACCAGCCGTCCTCGCGCTCGCCCAGGTGGACGATGAGGTGCTTGAACGGGATCTGCTCGGCGGATTCGAGGGCGCGCTTGATCTCGTCCATGGCGTCGATGCGGCGCGATTTTTCCGGATGGAGGAGGTTGACGGCGGGCGCGCCGGCGCGGCCCATCTCGCGATCGGGAAACATGGGCGCATGCATGGAGAACGGCTTGAGCGGATTGGAGCGGAACCACTCGGCCAGCGCGTGCACGTCCTCGCGGCTGGTGTAGTCGAAGTGCTGGCGCGCGGCGAAGATCTCCACACCCTGCGCGCCGGCGCGGCCGGCAAGCTCCAGCAAGCCGGGATGCAGGCGCTGGTTGAGGAACAGGTGGGTGGAGAGAACGCGCAGCATCGAGCCTCCCGGGGATCGGCGCGGCCCAAGCAGGCTCAAGGCAGCGCCTGTTTTCATTTTCGCATGGTTTTGAAGGACTTACGGAGCTAGCCCTGCCAGGGCCGCCCTCCTGGCTCCGCTGACTCCGCTAACTCCGCTAGCTCCGCTAGCTCCGCTAGCTCCGCTTCTACGCGTTGATCGCCATGCCCTCCACGGCCGCGTACGCGTCCAGCATGGCTTCACTCAGCGTCGGGTGTGCGTGGATGGTGAACATCAGCTCGTCCACCGTGCCTTCAAGCTCCATCACGGCGACGGCTTCCGCGATCAGCTCCGTGGCCTGCGGGCCGATGATGTGCACGCCGAGGATCTCGCCGTACTTGGCGTCGGCGACAATCTTCACAAAGCCGTCGTGACTGTCGACAATCGTGGCCTTGGAGTTGCCGGCGAAGGGAAACTTGCCCACCTTCACTTCGTAGCCTTTTTCGCGCGCCTGCGCCTCGGTGAGTCCCGCGGAACCGATCTGCGGATCGCAGTAAGTGCAGCCGGGGATGCGGTCGCGGCGGACCGGACGGAACTTGCGGCCGGCAATCTTCGACACGGCCACGATGCCGCTCATGGCGCCCACGTGGGCAAGCTGCGGCAGGCCGGCCACAATGTCGCCGATGGCGTAGATGCCGGGCTCGGCGGTCTGTTGCGCCTCGTCCACTTTCACGAAGCCGCGTTCGAGCTCGACCCTCGTATTTGTGATGCCGATGCCCGTGGTGCGCGGCCCGCGGCCCACGGCAACGAGGACCTTTTCCGCCTCCTTTTCCAAGGTCTTCCCGGCAGCGGTCGTCCACGCGACCTTCACGCCGGCTTGCGTTTTCTCAATCTTCGTCACCGTGCACGACGTGTTCACGTCGATGCCGCGCTTCTTGAACAGGCGCGTGAGTTCCTTTGAAATGTCCTCGTCTTCCACCGGCACCGCGCGCGGCAAAAACTCGACGATGGTGACTTCCGACCCGAAGCTGCGGAAGATGGAGCTGAACTCCACGCCCACGCCGCCGGCGCCGATGACGATGAGCGATTTGGGCGGCTCGGCCAGCGAGAGAATTTCGATGTTGGTCAGGATGCGGTCATCGGGCTTCTGATCGAACAGCGTGCGCGCAAAGGAGCCGGTGGCGAGAATGATGTTTTTCGCTTTGAGCTGGGTGTGCTCGCCCGTGGCCGATTCGAGATCGACGGTGTGGATGCCGTCTTTCGCGGGTCCCGTGAGTCGCCCGAATCCCGAGACCACCGTGACCTTGTTCTTCTTCATCAGGAATTCGAGGCCCTTGGTGTGCTTGTTCACGATGTCGGTTTTGCGCTTCTCGACCGCGGCCCAGTCGAGCTGCGGAGCGCCGATGCCCCCCTCGCCAAACTTGATGCCGTATTCCGCCGCGTGCTTCAGGTGGTCCCAGATTTCGGCGTTGAACAGCAGGGCCTTGGTGGGGATGCAGCCCACGTGCAGGCAGGTGCCACCGAGCACCGTGTCGCACTCGATGAGGGCGACCTTGAGGCCGAGTTGGCCGCCGCGAATGGCCGCGGTGTAACCCGCGGGGCCGCTGCCTATGATGGCCACGTCGTAAATGATTTCTGCCAAGGGAATGCTCCGTTCCGGCGCGACAAGGGAAGGCCGCGCGACGCCTGCCACGGTTCAGTGTAATGGATCGAGCATCAGCCGATTGTGCGTTGAACAAGGTCCGCGGCGATGCGGAGCGCGTCCGCCTCATCGCCGAATGCCTCCATCCAGTGCACCTCCGGCTCGCGGCGAAACCACGTCATCTGGCGCTTGGCGTAGTTGCGATGGCCCTGCTGCGCGGCTGCAATGGCCTCCGCTTCCGTCATCTGGCCCGCAACCACCGCGCGGGCCTGCCTGTAACCGAGCGAGTCGAGCGCCTTGACCGGCCCGTAGCGCTCGAGCAGCGCGCGCGTCTCCTCCACGAGGCCGGCTGCGAACATCTCCGCGCAGCGGCTGTTGAGCCGCTCGTAGAGTACTGCGCGCGGCGGGTTCAGGCCGACGCGCAGAATGCGGAAGCCGGTGAGCGGGTCGCGTGCCTCAGCTCTGTCGGCCAGCACCTTCGACATGGGCCGCCGCGCCTCAAGGCACACCTCGATGGCGCGGATCAGCTTTGCCGTGTCGTTCGCGTGAATGCGCGCGGCGCTTGCCGGGTCAAGGCGCGCGAGCAGCCGATGCAGCCACGCTCTTCCTCGTCCGGCGGCGCTGTGCCGCAGCCTATCCCGCAAATCTTCCCGCCGCTCGGGGCCGGCAAACAAGCCTTCAGTCAGCGCGCGCAGGTAGAGCCCCGTGCCTCCGGTGACAATGGGCAGGCGTCCGCGCGCCGCAATCGAGCGCAACGCGGCGCGGGCCATGCGGCTGTAAGCTCCCGCGGTAAAAGCCTCGTCCGGCTCGGCCACGTCGATGAGATGATGCGGAACGCGCGCGCGTTCCTCCGCGCCGGGCTTGGCGGTGCCCAGGTCCATGCCGCGGTAGACGGCCACCGAGTCGCTACTGACAATCTCGCCGCCGAACCGCTCCGCAAGAGCGAGCGAAAGCGCAGTCTTGCCGCTGCCCGTCGGCCCCAGCAGAATAACCGCGAGCGGGTCTGCGCTGTCGCAAAGCAGGGTTGCTTTCTCGTTCCCTTGTTCCCTTGGTCCCTTGGTACCTGCCGTCACCAATGCCACCACCCCGCCGGCAGCACCCAGCCCGGGCGGGTGTGCACCAGCCACCAGGCAAAGATGGCGGCAGCCACAATCAGCAGCCCGAAGGCCTGGTTGCGCCGGAACACGCGCTGCTGCGCGGCGCGGCGCGCGGCCTCGGCCTGCTGCTGTGCGTGCGGCTTGATGCGGCGATCGACCATTGCAGCCTACGCCCCAGTATAGGAGGGCGCGCAGGTCACAGCTCGGTCTCGCGCGTACCGCCGATTGGCCTTGAACACCCGGCTATACTCGGTCCATGTCCAACCAGACCGGTGGCGCGCAGCTTTGGGACACGCTCGCGCCCATCTACGCCTCGTCCCCGCATGTTGCCGCCGACTGGCTCATCGAGTGGCCCGCGCAACTGCGCATGTGCGGCGATTTTCAAGGTCGCCGCGTGCTCGATGTGGGCTGTGGATCCGCCGAGAAGGCGCGCTACTTTGCCGAGCATGGCGCAACCGAGGTCGTCGGCGTCGATCCCAGCTCAGGTTTTGCCGGGCAATGGTCCGCGCTTCCTCGCTTGCCTAATCTGCGCCTGCTCAAAGGCAGCTATGAGGACCTGCTCTCGCTGGCTGAAATCCGCGACGCGCGCTTCGATCTGATTGTCTCGTTCCAGTCGCTGATGTATGCGGCCGATCATGCGGCGGCAATTCGAGCCATGGCCGGCTTGCTGGTCCCTGGCGGAGCGCTCGTGTTTTCGGTGCCGCATCCGTTCCGGTTCGCCATTCTGCGCAACGAAATCGAGGGCTGGGGTCACGGATTCGCCTACCAGCAGACCGCGCCCTACCGCTACCCGTCGCCGTGGAAGAGCGACATCTTTATCGAGCAGCCGATGCTGCGCTTCTGCGATCATCTCAATGCCATCGCCGCCGCCGGCCTGCGGCTCGAATCCGTGGACGAGCCGCCCCCCACCGAGGAGCTGCGCAAAATCGCTCCGGAAAAAGCCGCATGGATGGATCGCTACGTCGGCATCGCCATCTTTCGCGCGCGTGCGCAACGCTGACCCCTGACCCCTGGCACCTGACACCTGACACCTGACACCTGTTCCCTGATCCCTGCCGTTTGACTTCCCCCCACCCCATTGCCGACCATACAACTTCGGAGCATCGGCAGCAGACCGAGCCCTCACTGAGGCCAGCAAATGAAAGTTCTGATCCTTGGTTCCGGAGGCCGCGAGCACGCCCTGGCCTGGGCCATCCGGCGCAGCCCGCGCGTCACTGAGGTGGTCTGCGCCCCCGGCAACGGCGGCATGGCCGCTGTGGCGCGCTGCGTCCCGGTCAATGTGGGCAGCCTGGAATCCATGATCGCCCTCGTTGAAGCCGAGCAGCCCGGCCTCACCGTTGTCGGCCCCGAACTGCCGCTTTCCCTCGGCATCGTGGACGCTCTCAATGAACGCGGCTTCCGCGTCTTCGGCCCCACCCGCGAGGCCGCCATGCTCGAAACCAGCAAGGGCTTCGCCAAGCGCTTCCTTCAGCGCCACGCCATTCCCACCGCCGGCTACGCCATCTGCACCAACCGCGAAGAACTGGAGGCCGCGGTCGACAGATTCCATCCGCCCATCGTGGTCAAGGCCGATGGGCTGGCCGCGGGCAAGGGCGTCATCATCTGTGAGTCGCGCCAGACGGCTCTGGAAGCCGCCGACGGACTGTTCTCCGGCGCGCTGCTGGGCGCAAAAGAGCAGCAGGTTATCGTGGAGGAGTTCCTCACCGGCGAGGAGGTCAGCTTCCTCTGCCTCTCTGACGGCAAGAGCGTGGCGCCGCTGGTTGCCGCGCAGGACCACAAGCGCATCGGCGACGGCGACACCGGCCCCAATACCGGCGGCATGGGCGTCTACTCATCGGACCAGCTACTCGACCCCGGCATGCAGGAATGGATTCTGCACCACATCGCGCAGCCGGCGGTAGAGGGCATGGCCGACGAGGACACGCCGTTCGCAGGCGTGCTTTACTGCGGCCTGATGATGACGGCCAAGGGTCCCCAGGTGCTCGAGTTTAACGCCCGCTTTGGCGATCCGGAAACCCAGGCCATTCTCATGCGCCTGGAAAGCGACCTGGTGGAAGCGATCGAAGCCTGCGTGGACGGCCGGCTCTCCGAGATCGAGCTGCGCTGGAACTCAGGCGCATCGGCCTGCGTCATCGCCAGCTCGGCCGGTTATCCCGGCAGCTACAAAACCGGCTTTCCCATCGCGGGCCTTGACGCGGCCGCGCGCGTTCCCGGCGTCGAAGTCTTCCATTCCGGCACCGCCATCAACGACGGCCGGATTGTCTCCAAGGGCGGACGCGTGCTGGGCGTAACCGCCATCGGCGAAAACCTGATGCAGGCTCTCGGCCGCGCCTATGCGGCCATGACCGATATTCACTTCGACGGAATGTACTATCGGCGCGACATCGGCCATCGCGCCCTCAATCCAAAGCCGTAAAAGGAGCAAGCCATGAGCGTCAGCCTGTCCATGGAAGAGCTGCTGGCCTGGAACGATGAGACCTCCAACTTCTGGAAGAGCTATCTGGAAGCGCACCCTGACCTGCTTGCACTGGACTCGGGCGGAATCGGCGGCGCCAAAACCATCCAGGATCTGGTGCGGCACATCTGGGGCGCGGAGTTGCGCTGGGCTGAGCGCCTGGCCGGCGTGCCTGAAACCCCGCGCGAAGCCATTCCGCAGGGGCCGCTCGCGGCGCTGTTCGATCTGCACCTGCGGGCCATGGCTCACTTCCACCGCCTGCTCGCCAATCACAACCAGGACTGGAACGCGCCATACACGCTGGACGCGCCTAACCTTCCGCCGGAGCAAAGAACCATCAGTCGGCGCAAGGCGCTCGGCCACGTTCTCTTCCACGGCCAGAGGCACTGGGCCCAACTGGCCACACGGGTGCGCCAGGCTGGCTCGCATTCAGGCTTCCGCGGCGACCTGCTGTTCAGCTCGGGCCTGGCGTAACCAGGGGCGGAGCCGCGGGAGCGCTCTGCGCCTTCTGAAAGCACGAGCGGCACAGAACCGGCCGTCCCTGCGTGGGACGGAACGGCACCGTGGTTTCCTCGCCGCAGGCCGAGCAATGGGTTCTTGTCTCGGCGCGTACCCGCGGACCGCCGTTGGCGCGCTTGGCCTTGCACTGCTTGCACCGCTTGGGATCGTTCTTGAACATTTTATCGTGAAAGAAGAGTTGCTCACCCGCGGTGAACACAAATTCCTCGCCGCAATCTACACACTTGAGAATTCGATCTGTAAATTCCATGGCCGGCTTCCCCGAAGCAGGAAAAGCTGATCGGCCAAATGGGGGGAACTTGCCGGTCCCGATTCCCTGTCTCCGTACGTCTTTCCACAACAAGGGCCCGGGCCGCTTAAGATATGCGGCGAATTGGCGACTCCGCCCGCCGGAGACCAGGAATACTCGAAGCGCCGCTTCAAGCCGGCGCGGTCAATGCGCTGCGAAGACGATGAGAGACGCGGCACGTTCAACTTGCAGAAACAGCCGCGGAAATGACAGCGGTTCGGCCTCGAGCGGTGATGGTTGGGTTCAGGTTCCCAGGGAACGGCGCATCGCCGTCTCCTGGGAACGCGGGTTAATCCTGCTCTTTGCGCGCCTTCTTGCGGTTCCGCTTGCGCGCCAGCGCGGCCTTCACGCGCTTCTTCTCGCCCGGCTTCAGGTAGTAGGAGTGACGCTTAACTTCCTTGATGATGTCCTCCTGCTGAACCTTTCGCTTGAATCGGCGCAGCGCGTTTTCCAACGGCTCGCCTTCCTGAACGCGAACTTCAGCCAAAAACTTCCACCTCCAAACCTGCCAGACGGCTGCCTCTATGATACTGGATTCATTGGGCCTTCGGTCAAGTATGTGACATTTGCCCAGCCTCGCATGATCGCCACGGCCTTGGCGATCCGGCTTCCGCTCCGAATCGGTAGAGATTGCTGTTAGAGCGTAGCGCCAAACCGGCCCTAACACAAGCTAGGAAAAGCCCCGGTAGTGGCGCCGTTCGATTTCCACAACTAATGAGCTTGGCAATCGGGTTGCCATTGGTGGCCTATTGTGTGGTGGCTATACCAACGGGCCGTAATCCGATCCGCATGTCGCCAACTGCGCGACCTCGACAAGACGTTGGTCGTACAGGACAACGATAAGCCTCTAGCTGTTCTGCTCCGGTATGACCATTTCTTGGCAATGCAGGAGAAGATTCGCTCGGCGGAAGTCGATCCAGAAGTAGGCGCACAAAAAGAGCATTGACGCCCGACGCGCCACCCTTTGAGCGACGACTCAGTCAGCCGTCTATGCCTTTTTCTCTTTGACTAAGGCGACGGTGGCACTAGCAATCGCCATGACAAAAAAGAGAATAGCCCCTTCGAGGAAGGTCCGATAGGACAGTGGAAAATATTTTCCCCCCCGAATGCCGGGCTCGATCGCGAGAACACCCACCCATGCGAGGGCCCTCATGATGAGGGCAATGACGGTGCTGACAACGCCGACCCAGTATGATGCTGTGGCTAGCTGTTTTCCCATGTTTTCCTCTTTGGCGAGACACGTAGAGTTCTTGGGGGAGAATAGGATTGTCTCATACTTCAGTCGATTATTGCTTTCCGGTCGCCTCGCGGACGATTTGGAGGGCTTTTTGGCTGCTGTCCAGCGGCAGGCATTTGTGAGCATCGAAAGCGGCGGTAATTTCGACCGTGGCTTTAGGAGAAACCGGCAGGTTCGATATGAACTGAGCCTTGCATCGTTCGCAGACGCCAAGCAGGGCTGGCCTGGTCCTCACTACGCGGAGTCTTCGCTTCGGCATAACTCCAGCCTACCGCCGCTCATTGTCCCTGTGGATTTCAAACGGCGCCACTGCCAAAGCCCCAAGCCCTTTAAACCGTAAGGAAACCGAAAAGACCCGCTATTCAAATCCCCAGGCTCCCGCATCCATTCGCCTCAACTAAACTTAGCCGTGGAGGTCTCGGCGCCATGATCCGCAGCTACCAGGGCCGCACGCCCCGGATTCCCGCCACCTGTTACATCGACCCCTCCGCCCAGGTCCTGGGCGACGTGGAGCTGGGAGAAAACTCCTCGGTGTGGATGAACGCGGTGCTGCGCGGCGACGTCCATTCCATCCGCGTCGGCTCGAACTCCAACGTCCAGGACTGCTCCGTCCTCCACGGCCAGCGTAATCTCTACCCCGTCACGGTGGGCGACTGGGTGACCATCGGCCACAACGCCACCGTCCACGGCTGCGTGGTCGAGGACGCCTGCCTCATCGGCATGGGCGTCACCATCCTCAACGACTGCCGCATCGGCGAGGGGTCCATCGTCGCCGCCGGCTGCGTCCTCCCCGAACACACCATCGTTCCGCCCCGCACCCTCTGGGCCGGCGTCCCCGGCAAGCAGCGCCGCGAGCTCGGCGACGCCGACCGGAAGCTCATCCGCGAATACGCCCAGAACTATCTCGATTACGTCGCCATCTACCTGGCCGAATCGGCCAAATGAGATGACGATATCGTCACTGCATGCGGCGGATCGATCCTTTAGCATTTAAAGAGCCGATGAAAATGGATTGCCGTTCTCTCCTTCGCCCGCTTCCTCTGTTCCTGGCCGCAACCCTCACCCTGCCCCTGGCCGCTCCCTGCCAGCAGCCCGGCCTGCCGGATGCCCCCAAGCCGCAAAAGGCCGACCCCGACGCCGCCACCGTGCGCAACACGCCCCGCAACATCCTCAAGGACCAGGAGGCCATCTGGACCAGTCCCATTCACCTGAATTCCTCGAACGCGCTCGGCCCCGTGGCGCTGGTCCTGGCCACCACGGCCGTGGTCACCACCGATCATCAATTCATGTCCGACCACTTTCTGGACACGAACCTGAACAGCGAGGCCTCCACAGCTTCCAACGGCGCCACCGGCTTGATGGTTGCCGTCCCGGCCGCCTTCTACGCCGTGGGCAAGCTGGAAAACGAAGATCAGGCCACCGAAACCGGCATCCTGGGCGGCGAAGCCATGGCCGACAGCCTCGCGGTGGACTACGCGATGAAAGCCATCACCATGCGCGAGCGGCCCACCCTCGATGGCGCAGAGGGCAAGTTTTTCCAGTCCAGCGTAGGCCTGGACTCATCGTTCCCATCCACCCACGCCATCGTGGCCTGGTCCTCGGCCGCCGTCATCGCTTCCGAGTACCCCGGCATCCTCACCCAGGTCACCGCGTACGGCCTTGCCACCGGCGTCAGCGTAACCCGCGTCCTCGCCCGCCAGCACTTCCCTTCAGACGTGCTCGTGGGCAGCGCCGTAGGCTGGATGATCGGCCGCTACGTCTTCCACCGCCACCACCGGGATTAATGCAGTTTTCTGAAACTAAGTGCGGCCCGGGAACCCGCTGCCTGCTCCCCGCTGCCCGCTTTTCTGACCACTGACCACTGACCACTGATCACTAACCACTGACCACTGACGCTAAATATGGCAGCTCGCCAGCCCCCGCTTCTCTAAATACCGCTGGTGATACTCCTCCGCCCGCCAGAATGTCCCCGCCGGAACCACCTGGGTCACAATCCGCTTCGGCTTGTATCGCCCCTCCGCCGTCAACTGCTCAATCTTCGCCTTCGCCGCCTGCTCCTGCTCCGGCGAGTGATAAAAAACGACGCTGCGGTACTGCGTCCCCCAGTCCGGCCCTTGCCGGTTCATCGTGGTCGGGTCGTGCAGCGCAAAGAACGCGTCCAGCAACTCGCCGTAGCCCACCTTCTCCGGGTCAAACTCCAGCTCCACCACCTCCGCGTGACCCGTCTGGTCCGTGCAAACGTCCTGGTACGACGGCTGCTCCAGCGCGCCTCCCTCATACCCCACCGCCGTCCCCTTCACCCCGGGAATCGCGGCAAACTTCGCCTCCACGCCCCAGAAACACCCCGCTCCAAATGTCGCTTTTTCCATCACCATTTCCTTAGAGATGCAATTGGGTGCCCCAGGTCTCGACTTTGAGACCTGGGAACGGTTCCCTGACACCTGACCCCTGAAACCTGATCCCTACCGTTTCAGCCTCCGCGCCGCCGCAGTCACATCCCAGAAGTCATCCGGCAGCGTCCGGTTGTAGTCCACGTTCCTCACGTAGAACTCCCGCGTCATATCCCCGTTCTTCGACCGCGTTATGTTCAGCGCCGTGGGAAACCCGTCCATGGTGTGATAGTCGGCGTAGTCCTCCGTATCGGTGTTCAGGTCGTGATAGGTCGGGTCCCGCCACTTGAACGACCGCTCCAGCGGCAGGTGCGTATCCGCGTCCATCAAAATTGTGATCGCATCGTTGTCGGCCGAGATCAGCGTCACCTGGTCGCACAAGTGCCGCTCCGCCAGGTGCTGCCCCTCGTAAATCAAAATCGTCTTCGGGTCCTTCAGCCAAACCTTCGCCGCCACCTCGATCGAGTGGTTCCTCCGCCGCAGAAAATCGTCCACCGCATCCTGCGGCAGCGCCCGCTTCCCCCGGTAGTTCACCTCCCAACCCTCGTTGCCCACATAAAACTCGAGCACGTCGCGGTGCTTGGTCACCTCCTCGCGATACTTGTCCGGGAAGCTCGTAAACTCCCACACTTCCGTCGTTCCCAGGTCCGGGTTGCCATGGTAGAACCCCGCCATAAACCCGTGCCGCATCACGTTCTTCTGGTCCAGCCACGCCTGCCCGCCCAGCGCCTGGACCATCGCGTTCAGCTCCTCCCGCGCCTGCCCGGCATTCTTGTCGGCCACCGCGTCCTGCGCCACGCAAACCGGCAGCGCCACCGCCAGCACCCCCGCCAATACCCCCGCCCTAACCACCCCACCCAATCCCCGCATCAATCTCCTTCCAGCTCCGCTCTAATTAGACGTTCCCCCTCAGTTTTCCTGCCCCCCGTTCCCTGTTCCCTGCCTTTATCCCACCAGCACCGCGCCCCCGTTCACATTCAACACCTCGCCACTGATGAACCCCGCCAGCGGCGTGCACAAAAACAGCACCGGCCCGGCAATCTCCCTCGGCGTCGCCACCCTCCCCACCGGAATCCCCTTCAGCACCCACTCCCGTTTCTCCGCATCGGCCAGGGTCCCCGCCGACATGTCCGTCCTCACCCATCCCGGCGCCACGCAGTTCACCCGGATCCCCTTCCCCGCCAACTCGCTCGACAAGCTCTTGGTCAGGCTGATCAGCGCCCCCTTGCTGGCCGCATAATCGGCATGGAACGCCTCCCCCCGCTGTCCCGCCGTCGAGCTGATCAGCACGATATGCCCAACTGCCTGCTCTTCTGTTCCCTGATCCCTGATCCCTGTTCCCTGTCTTCTCGTTCCCTCGTTCCCTTGTTCCCTTGCTCCCTGCATTTCGGCCACCGCCCCCTGCACCAGCCCGAACACCGCGTCCAGGTTCACCCCCATCGTCCGCCGCCACTGCGCATCCGTCATCGCCGCGATCGGCGCATCTTCCGCCGGCCATATTCCGTGGTTCACCACCAGAATGTCCAGCCGCCCCAGCGCCGCCACAGCCCTCTCCACCAGCCGCCGCCCATCCTCCGGCGTCTCCAGCTCCTGCTCAATCCCCACGCACAAAGCTAGATCCCCACCAATCGCGTTTTGACCATCTCTGTTTTGAAAGGGCACGACTTCAGTCGTGCCGGTTGAGTCCACAAAATCAGGCCGGGCTTTAGCCCCTGAGGGATGCTCCTCGTCTGCGTCCTCGCCATCGCCTGCCAATGAATTCCGCGAATCCCCTTTCCACAATCCCCTTCCGCATTCCTCCGCCAGCTCCGCCGCCCGTTCCCCCGCCTGCCGATAGCTGAACGCCACCCGCGCCCCCGCCGCCCGGAACAGCCGCACCGTCTCCGCGCCAATCCCCCGCGACCCGCCGGTAATCAGCGCCGATTTGCCTTCCAGCAACAACTCCACTCCCGCCATACCCAAACCCTACCCAACCCCGCCAACCTGTGTCGAGCAGCAGCGCCGCTTTCCCGCCTTTGCTTTTGCTCTTGTTCTTGCCTTTCTTTCTGTCATTCCCCGCAGGGAATCTGCTTTTGCCTTTGCTTTTGCCGTTGCTCCACCCCCAAACACAATTCTTTTTCGCCGCCGGGTTCGTTCCCTCATCAAAAAGATGACCGTCATAAGACAGCTTTATCCTTGAGAAAAGACGGCGAAGACCACCTGCGGATGTTACGCACCGTGTAAAGTTCAGTCACGATCTGAAGTCGTTTCTGGAGAGCGGAGAAGATGTGAACAAGCCGCGACAATCAGAGAGCCGCATTGAAGTGCAGGAGTTGCTGCGTACCCAGGCCTCGTGGAACGGCGCAGCATACGGCGCCTACCCGGCGGGCGTGGCAGAACCGGTGGTAGCGAAGATCACCATCCCGGCGCACCAGGAACTCATCTGGCACTCTCACCCCATGCCGAGCTTCGCCTACGTTCTCTCCGGCGAAATCACCGTGGAAGACAAAAACGGCAACAAGAAGCTTTTCACGGCGGGCCAGGTAATGCCGGAAACAGTCCATACTGTGCATCGCGGCTTCGTGGGGGATCAACCCGCGACCTTTATCGTCTTCTACGCAGGAACGAAAGGCATGCCGCTCTCTCAACCGGCCAAGTAGGACCAGCAACAGAATCACGGAGACTCGATTCAATGCGAAGGCGGTCTCAGTCACCGCGGCAACTGGCTCTTGGAGCGATTGTCATCGCGGCCTTGCTTGTTCCGCCGGCCATGGCCGCTCAGTCCTATCCATTGGACTCCAGCAAGAATCTCGAGCCACACAACGTAACCGTGGCTCGCGTGGTCTATCGCGGGCGAAAGGCCGTGCGAGTAACGTCTCTGCCCGGCGCGGATGCGGTCTATGACGCGCAGAAGTCAGGCGCCGGAGGCGGCATCGTTCTTCTTGAGGGCTCGTCGTTTCATAACGGCGTCATCGAAATCGATGTCGCTGGAAAGCCGCAGGACAACGCGCCGGCCCTCGCACGCGGATTTGTCGGGATCGCGTTTCGCCTTCCGCCTGACGCATCCAAATACGACTACGTCTACATTCGGCCCACCAACGGGCGCGCAGACGATCAGGAACGGCGCAACCACTCCACCCAATACGCTTCGTTTCCCGACTACGAATGGCTTAAGCTGCGCACCGAGTCTCCGGGGAAGTACGAGTCGTACGTTGACCTCGTGGCGGGCGAGTGGACCCATCTCAGAATTGAAGTCGATGGCGTAAAAATGCGGCTTTACGTCAACGGAGCTACTCAGCCGACGCTTCTCGTGAATGATCTCAAGCTGGGGGATCGCAGCGGAGCCTTGGCGCTGTGGATTGGCGTAGGCACTGAAGCGTACTTCGCCAACCTGCAATTGAAATCCAAAGTGCCTTGACAGCGCCGGGTGCGCCAGAGCCCGCCCTGAGCCTGTCGAGGGTCCGCCGCGGTTGAGCGACCTGGGAGGCAAGCTAACTACCGTGCCGACGCCTGCACCAACGCATCAACGTATCTTGATGTGTTGATAATTGCATACTTTTTTGCATATACACTCTATCGTCATATCATGATATGTTGATGCGTTCTCTTGGTGACCTGGATCACGGACGCGGCTTCTCTTTTGGTCCCTTGGTCGCCATGTCCTGTCTCTCAGATCGCGCGCAGAACCCGCACCGGCAGGTAGATGATGGCGCTCACCAGCTCCAGCACCCCGCCCACCGCAATCCCCAGCAGCCGGAACGGGACGAGCAGCAGCCACACCAGGGGATAAAGCACCAGCGCGGCCAGCGCCAGCGGCCAGCACAGAACCAGCAAAATGCACCACAATAAGAACTTAGCCATCACAAGCGCCCTCTCCGCGCAGCACCGCCAAGGGAACAATACGCACCCGCCAGCCGCGCCGTTCCCGCGTCAGGGCGTCTTTGACTCGACCGCCCGGCCGGTTGAGCCGAGCTGGCGATAGAAGCCCAGATCAACGTCACGCAACATCTTTGTTATGTATGCGATCTGGCCGTAATGGAGGCCGAAGTGCTCCACCACCTGGTAAACCGTCTCCAACCCCGTTACGTGATAGCCCTGGATCTCATAGTGCGCGAGCAGGTCGGCTTCCGTCAGGCGGGCCAGCACCCGGGCGGCCCGCTCCATCGTATCTGCCATCTTATCAATCAGTTCGCCGCGCGAGATGCCGCTTTGGGCGGCGAACTCCGCGGGCCGGTCGCGCCGGTCCTCGAGGCGCTCAAAGGAAGCGACGAGCCATTGCGTGACATTGCCGTTCAGGTGCAGCAGCAGGTTGCCGATGCTGTTGCTGGCCGCGTTGGGACGCCACCAGACCTGCTCGTCGGTGAGCGATTCCACGCAGGAACGCAAGCGCGGCCAATACTGGCCAAGGAGCTTTTCCTGGGAGAACGCGAGGAAGACCGTTGCAGCCGAGCTGTTTTGAGGCATGGAAGCTGCTCCTCGAAGACATTGTTGCACCTGCGCGCAACTATCGCAGGCTGTTGTCAATGGCGCCGAGCAGCTTGCCTGCGGAATCGGCTTCGAGATCCCAGAACATGACGCCGGCCAGCTTGTGCGCGAGCACGTAACGGCACTTGCCCGCGACGGACTGCTCGTCCTCGTAGGAGACGAAGGTGCGGGTTTCGCTGTTATAGAGCCATGGCACCTGGGAAACTTCGTCCCAGTAGCGGGTGTAGCCGTGGCCCAGCAGGGAGGACTGGATGAAGTCAAACGTACCGTAGCGGTTGGCGCCCGGTTTGCCGGGCTGGTAGAGGCCGTGATCGCGATCGGGGACGCCGCTCCAGGAGTGGCCGTAGAAAGGAATGCCGAGGACGAGCTTCTCAGCGGGCACGCCGGCGGCTTCAAAGGCGTTTACCGATGCGTCGGCAGAATCCTTGCCGGGGTCGGCGGGATTGGTGTAGAGCGCGGCATGATGGCCGGCGATGGGGCCGGAGTCGGGCTCGTAGTAGTCGTAGGCCATCAGGTTCACGTTGTCCACGACCTTGGCCACCTGCCGCATCCGGGTGTGATCGAGAAAGTCGTCCGAGGCGCCGGCGGCGACGGTGAGGTAGAGCCTCCTGCCGGTCTTTTTCTGCGCGGCATCGAAGCGGCGGCGCAACTCGGAGAGCAGGAGCGTGTAATTCTTTTTGTCCGCGGCGCGATATTTGTTGCCCGCGCCGGGCTGGGCGGGATATTCCCAATCCACATCGAGGCCGTCGAGATCGTGCTGGGCAAGAAAGTCCATCACGGAATCGATGAAGCGGGCGCGGCTCTGGCGGGTGAGGGACACGTCAGAGAATCCGCCGGAGCCGAGCCAGCCGCCCACGGAGATGAGGATGGTAAGGGAGGGGTTCTGCTTGCGCAGCGCGGTCACGAGGGCCAGGTTCTGGGCGTCGTGCGGGTTGTCGGGAACAATGCGGCCGTCCTTGATGAGGGCGAATGCGTAGTTGATGCGGGTAATGCTGTGGGGATCGATCTGGCCGGGCTGAATCGCCGAATTATTGGGGAAGACGTAGGCGACGATCTGCTTCGGCGGCTCGGGTGCGGCGAAAGCACCTATCGCCGAAACGATCAGAAGCGCAAGCAGCAGAACGAGGCGGTAACGAGGCATCGACACAATCATTCCACACTGACGCACCTGGAGGCTGTTTCATAAACTTCGTCTGTGCGCCCGAAGCTCTTTCCTCAGGGGCTAAAGCCCAAGTCCCATTTTTGCGCGGCTGGCGGCAGGACTGAAGTCCCGCCCTTACGCGTTTGTGGCGTGATTCAGGAGTTTTTCCGCAGCCTGTAAAGTCGTGCGCCGTCAAGACCGGGCTATGAAACAGCTTCTAGCGGGTTATGAAACAACTGCTAGACGGCGGCAAGCTGCTGTTGTCTGGCCAGCTCCCGTCCGCGCGCCAGGGCGCGCTCGTCGAGCTCGAACCAGCGCTGCCTTTTCACCAGCTTTTTGAGCGCCGCATCCACGCTGGCCTGCGGCACTGCTTCCGCGATTTCAAGCAGCGCGCCCAGCATCACCATATTGGCGCAGCGCGGATCGCCCAGTTCGTCCCCGATGTGAGTGAAGGGAACGGCGAGCGCGTACACGCCGGCCCGTACGCAATCCTCGGGCATGTCGTCGCCGTTGTAGAGGATCCAGCCGCCCGCGGGGACGCTCGCGGCAAACTTGCGCAGCGAGGGCTCGTTCATGGCGACGAGGAAGTTGGGCGAGGTGACCAGGGGAGAGTCGATGAGCTCGCGGGAGAGGCGCACGTGGCAGTTGGAAGTGCCGGAGCGCATCTCCGGGCCGTAGGAGGGCAGCCAGGAGACTTCGAGGCCGGCGTCGAGGCCGGCTTCAGCCAGCACCTCGCCGAGCAGGAGCACGCCCTGGCCGCCGAATCCGGCTACGCGGACGTGCAAATCGACCGGCACTGACGCCGCGGCTGCGTGCTTCGCGGGTTCGGGCTCCGCATCGCGAGAAATGCCGAGGATGCGCGGAATCTCTTCGAGCGGCGGCGGCGGCGCGGGCGCGGCGTGGGGCTGAGCCTCGCGCGTGCGATCGCGCAGCACGCCCAGAGGGTAGGTCTTTTCCATCACGTCGCGCACCCAGTGCTGCGACTCCGCCGGCGTCATCTTCCAGATGGTGGGGCACGGGGAGAGCACCTCGATAAGGGAGAAGCCGAGGCCGCGGACCTGATTTTCCACGGCGCGATGGATGGCGCGGCTGGCCTGCGCGATCTGCTTGTTGTCGCCGAGGCCGACGCGCTCGATATAGACCGGAGCTTCGAGCGTGGCCAGCAATTCGCTCACCCGCAGCGGGTAGCCTTCCGTGGCGGCGCTGCGGCCGTTGGGGGTGGTGGTGCTCTTCTGGCCCAGCAGCGTGGTGGGCGCGGCCTGGCCGCCGGTCATGCTGTAAATGGCGTTGTTGACAAAGATGACGGTGATGTTCTCGCCGCGATTGGCAGCGTGCAGAATCTCCGCCGAGCCGATGGCGGACAGGTCGCCATCGCCCTGGTAGCTGACCACGATGCTGTGCGGCCGGGTGCGCTTGGCCGCCGTCGCCACCGCGGGCGCGCGGCCGTGCGCGGCCTGGATGTTGCCCACGTCGAAGTAGTAGTAGGCGAAGACGGAGCAGCCGACGGGGCTTATCAAAACAGTCCGGTCCTGGATGCCGAGCTCGTCGATGGCGCGGGCCAGCATCTTGTGGATGGTTCCGTGGCCGCAGCCCGGGCAGTAGTGCGTCTGGTGCTGCAGCTCGCCCTTGCGCTCAAAGTGCGTATAGAACGACTCTGCCCTGCCCTGCGCGACTTCGTAGCCGGAAATTATCTCCTCAGGCATTGGCCATCTCCTCCTTCTCCCGCACCAGCTCGCGGAGGTTTTGCCGCGCCAGCGAGTGGACGAACGCCATCACTTCGCCGTGGGACGGGACATTGCCTCCGCAGCGGCCCAGGAACTCCACCGGACGGCTGCCGTTCACGGCCAGGCGCACATCGTCCACCATCTGGCCCAGGCTCATTTCAACCACCGCAAACACCTGGGCGCGGGCCGCGGCGTTGCGGAACTGCGAAACCGGGAACGGATAGAGGGTGATGGGACGCAGCAGGCCCACGGGGATGCCGGCGGCACGGGCTTCAGCGGCGACGGCCTTGAGGATGCGCCCCACGATGCCGTAGCCCACCAGCACGATCTCGGCGTCATCCATGCGCCACTCCTCGGCGCGGGTTTCAAACTGCTCGGCATGGCGGTATTTGGCTTCGAGCGCGCGAACGTGCGCTTCCAGGTCGTCGGCCTCCATGTGCAGCGAGGTAACCATGTTGCCGCGGGTTTCAGCGGTTCCGGTCACGGCCCATGGCGGCGCATCGGGCAGCACGGCCTGCGCCGGAAACTCCACCGGCTCCATCATCTGGCCCACAAAGCCATCGGCCATCACCACCACCGGGGTGCGATAGCGATCAGCCAGCTCGAACGCCAGCGCGGTCAGGTCCGCCATCTCCTGCACCGAGTAGGGCGCCAGCACGATGGTACGATAACTGCCGTTTCCGCCGCCCTTCACCACCTGGTGATAATCGCTCTGCTCGGCGGCGATGTTGCCCAGTCCGGGCCCTCCGCGGGTGATATCGGCGATGACGCAGGGCAACTCCGCGCCCGCCATGTAGCTGATGCCTTCCTGCATCAGGCTGATGCCGGGTCCGCTCGATGCAGTCATTGAACGCACGCCCGCCGAAGAGGCGCCGTAAAGCATGTTGATGGCCGCGACTTCGCTTTCGGCCTGGAGAAACACGCCGCCGGCCTGCGGCATCGAGAGCGCGGCCGTTTCGGTAATTTCGCTGGCCGGGGTGATGGGATAGCCGTAGAACGCCCGGCATCCGGCCAGAATGG
This sequence comes from uncultured Acidobacteriota bacterium, assembly GCA_963766785.1. Classification (GTDB taxonomy): domain Bacteria; phylum Acidobacteriota; class Terriglobia; order Terriglobales; family Acidobacteriaceae; genus Telmatobacter. The sequence continues at coordinate 1,788,074 of CAVYBV010000025.1, read as the reverse complement.
CGCTCTTCATGAGCGCATCGTTGCCCTTCATCAGTTGCCTGCTCATGCGCGCGCTCCTTCCGCCGGCACCGGCCGGGCCGTAGCCTGCGCCGCGGACCTGGCCTGGGCCGAAGTGCGGTAGACGGTCAGCGCTCCCGGCTCGGGACAAGCCATGAAGCAGATGCCGCACCCGGTGCATCCCGCGCCCGCGTACTGCGCGGTGTGGTAACCGTAGTGGTTCAGGCGCTCGCTCATGCGGATCACTTTGGGCGGGCATGCCTCAACGCACAGTCCGCAGCCCTTGCACTCCGCTTCGTCCACGCGGAGCACTCCACGATCCTTCTTTTCCGCGGTCATTGCGGTTTCCTTCCCTCCGCCGGGATGGGGATGGCGAACATCGTCCCACATGGCGAGGCGGCGTACCTCCATGAAGACCGCAAGTATGGTCCTCCCGGGTCTGGGGGCAGGGCTGTGACAGGTATCACCCCGGCAGGCATCAGATAGCACAAAAGGCACCTGCAGTTCCATACGGTGGGACGATGGGAACTGGCTCGGAAAAAGCGAGTGTGCCGGGTGAAAATCGTAGGTCCAGTTCTGTATCTACGGCCTTTGCATGAGCCCCGCAAACCGCTCCCACACAGTGTCGGGAATCGCAGCATTGGGCGCGTACTCCTCGCACGGGAATGACGCCCGGATCAGCGCCCGCGCGGCGTCCAGGTTCTCGATTGCTCCCTGAGCGATCCATTGCGCGCACAGGTTGCCGAGCGCGGAAGCCTCCACCGGCCCGGCGCTCACGGGCAACCGGCAGGCGTCGGCGCAGAGCTGGTCGAGCAGGCGGTTTTTCGATCCGCCGCCGAGGATGCGAATGCGGCTGAGCCGACGGCCGGTGAGCGATTCGAGCTCGTCCTTGACCTTGCGATAGCTGAGCGCCAGGCTGTCCACGATGGTGCGCATCAGTTGCGGGACGGTTTCGGGAGCCGGCTGGCCGGTGCGCGCGCAAGCCTGCCGGATCGCCTCCGTCATGCTGGCCGGATTCAGGAACGCGGGGTCATTTGGATCGACGATGCTGCGCCAGGGCTCGGCTGCTTCCACTTCGGCCGCCAAGGCGTGAAAGCCTTCCACGCCGTGCTCCTCGCATACGCGCTGCATGGGCCACATGCCGGTGATGTTCTTGAGCACGCGATAGCGGCGCTCCAGGCCGCCCTCGTTGGTGAAGTTCATGGCCAGCGCTTCAGCCGTAGCGATTGGCGACCGGCTCTCAATGCCCATCAGCGACCAGGTTCCCGAGCTGATGTAGGCCTCGTCTTCGCCTGTGAGCGGCGTTCCGGCCACGGCGGAGCCGGTATCGTGGGTGGCCGGCGCGATGACCTGTGCGGAGCGAGCGCCCAGCCGCGTGGATCCCAGAATCGTGCCCGCATCCACCGGCGGCTGCAACAGGCTGCGCGCCACGCCCGCCGCTTCGAGCAGCAGCGGGTCCCAGGCGCCATTCAGGCCCAGCATCTGGGTGGTGGTGGCGTTGGTGTACTCGCTGGCCATCGCGCCCGAGAGGCAGTAATGGACGTAGTCGGGAATCATGAGCAGATGGCGCGCCTGGGTGAGCCAGCCCGGCTCCTGCTCCGCGCACGCCGCAAGCTGATAAAGCGTGTTGAAGGGCAAGAACTGGATCCCGGTGCGGGCGTAGATTTCTTCGCGGCCGAGACGGGCGCACAGCCGAGCCATTACTCCGTCTGTGCGTTTGTCGCGGTAGCAGACGGCCTGGCCTACGCGCTGCCGATCCGCGTCTAACAGGACGAAATCCACGCCCCAGCCGTCGACGCCCACGCTCGCCAGCGGGCCGGTCGAGGCGGCCTGCTCCAGAATTTCGCGCGTGTAGCCGACGATTGAATCCAGGTCCCAGCATTGGTATTTTGCCGCCGCATCCATGCCGGCCGGGGTGCGGAAGCGGCCCAGTTCCTCGATCGTGATCCGCCCGTTTGCCAGAGTGCCTGCGATCACGCGGCAACTGCTTGCTCCCAGATCTACTGCCGCCGATCGAACTGTGCTCATCCGCGCCGTCACCTCAATCGTGATTCGTGGTTCGTGGTCCGTGCCCCGTGGTTCGTGGTTCCTGCTCCGGATGATATCCCCCGGCTCGAAGTGGCCCTTGCGCGCACTCAAGAGTGGCAATCGCCGCGCCGTTCTTGAATAATGGCAACTGCGCCGCTCGATCAAGGAGACCGCATGGACCGCCGCCAGCTCATCGCCAACCTCGTCGCCCTGCCCGCCGCGCTGGAGTGCCTCGCGGCCGCGGAGCCGGGCCAGCCTATCCAGCCTGTTCTGGGCCCTGCCGTCTTCGAGTGGGACCAGATGAAGCCGGTGAAAACGGCCACCGGCGAGGTCCGCTCGCTCTGCAAGCAGCCCACAGCCACGCTGGCGCAGCTGGAGATTCACATCACCACCCTCAATCCCGGCATGTCTTCGCATCCGCCGCATCGCCACGTGAACGAGGAGCTCATTATCCTTCGCGAGGGACACTGCGAGACGCTGTCGAACGGCAATTGGATCAAGGTCGAGCCGGGGTCGGTGGTCTTCAATGCCTCCAACAGCCTGCACGGATTCCGCAACGTGGGCACAACGCCCGCCATCTACACCGTCGTCAACTGGAGCCCCGACCACAACGGTTGCGGGAGCGTTGCCGGTGTGCCTGGTCCCGGCGAGCGAGCGGGGTGAGACCCGCGCGGCACTGAAACGCCTGCGCATCGGGAGCCACCCCGCCGGAGCTAGCACTTCGGATGGAGGTTCTTGAACACGACCTCGATCGGCGTCCAGTCGGACAGGAGCTTCTCGTCGATCTCCGTATCGTCGGCCGTCATGCTGAGCGAGGAGCGAGCGAGGGCCACGGTCAACTTTACCTTGCCCTTGATGCAGTACGCGCCCAGCAGCCCCGCCAGGTTCTGGTTGAGGGCGTCCATGTAATCGGCGGGCAGTACGCCGTCCGCGCCGTGAATGTCCACCGGGGCCATGATCATCTGGTTGATGACCTGTTTGCTGGTGTGGGCGGCGGCGGGGTCAAATCGGATGATGACCGTAGCCCTGGTCTCCAGCGCGTCGGGGTTGGCGATGTACTTGATGGCCGGCAGGTTCACGTCCGCCCGGCCTGGTTTGGCCGGAGGGTTGGCAAACGAAAGGTGGTAGGCCGCGCCCTGCCACTTGGGCGCAGCCGGAACATTGGTCGCCTTGTTCCCCCCACTGTTGCAACCCGCCAGAAACAGCAATGCCCCGATTGGCAGAACAAGCCTCTTATTCACGTCATCCTCCCAGTGCCAAAGAAACGACGCGCCAGAATACCACCGCGGCGCGGTGCCGCGAACACGTCGCGCCCTGTTCGGCCGGCCGCCCCACCTGAGAAGATCGAAAGCATGCGGTTGATTCTGGCATCGGCCTCGCCGCGGCGGCGCGAGCTGCTGGCCCAGGCGGGCTATGAGTTCGAGGTGCGGCCGGCGCACATCAACGAAGACCTGCGCGACGGCGAGGACCCGATAGCGTACGTCACCCGCCTGGCGCGCGAGAAGGCCGAAGCGGTTCTGCGGCAGATGGCCGAAGAGCCGCAACCGGAGTTGGCCAGTCCCGGCGAACTCGTCGTCCTGGGCGCCGACACCACCGTCACCCTCGACGGCCACATCCTGGCAAAACCTGAAGATGAGGCCGACGCGCGCCGCATGCTCACACTCCTCAGCGGCCGCACCCATCGCGTCATCACCGGGGCTGCGGTGGTGAGCGCTGGGTGCCCCATGTCCCCGGTTTTGGGACATGGGAAACCAAGCCCCGGACTGCGCTGCCAGGTAGCTGCCGAGGTCACCGCGGTTCGCTTTCTCACCTTGAGCGCAGATGAGATCGCCGCTTACGTGGCCACCGGCGAGCCCATGGACAAGGCCGGGGCCTACGCCATCCAGGGCCGCGCGGCAAAGTGGATTCCGCGCATCGAAGGCGACTACTTCAACGTGGTCGGCCTGCCGCTGGCGCTGGTGGACTCCATGCTTGAATCGATTGCCGCGGGAAAATGAGCGATCACCGGTTATGGCGATGGATTATTTCAAGCTGTTATAGTCCTTGTCGCTGACAGGCTCTAACCAGATTGTCTTTCCCTTTTGTGTGGGTGTAATTGCTATAGAGGCGAAGTTACTATTCGGTAATGCGCCATGCCAATGCTCTACGCCCGGCGCGCACTTTATTACATCTGCCTTGAGAACGATTCGTGCTGGCTTTCCCCTTTCCTGATAATAGCCTTCGCCTTCCGTGATAAGCAGAACTTGGCCACCGGGATGAATATGCCAATCCAGCTTTGCGCCGGGATCGTAGGAGCGCCAAATTTCGCCGCAGATTTCCTCTCGATGTTTGTGGCTAATTCTTATTGCTATTCATTTTGACCGGCCTAAGCAGATGCGAGAACGTGAGTTGGGCGAGCTTCCACTTGCCGTTTTCCTTGATATAAACCTCAGTTACCATAAAAGGATTGGTGACTTCGTGCTCACCGACTGCTGCCTGCAAATCAATGTCCTCCAGCAGGATGGCTGTGTTACCAAATATGCGAGCGTTAACTGCGTAAACAACAGCTTTTTTGTACCAGATGCCACCGCTCTTAATGGTGGCCAGTTCTTGGGTTTTTCCCCAGGTTCCTCCCATGTGAGTGAACATGGCTTTGTCATCAAATAGTGTCTCTAAGGAATCGACCTTCTTGTCTGCCATCCAATCCCATTTCATGTTTGAGAGGTCGATGACTTCTTGTTGCTCGGGTGTAGGACTTGCGGCAGTTTCAATCGTTTCCGTTGGAGGCGCTGGCGATTGCTGCGCGTAGGACGATGGCGCGATCAGTGTTGATAGAAACAGACCTAACACTAAGGTTGTCATGGCTCTCCCTCGATATGTGTGGTTGACCCGTGGAGGAACTTGAAGTAGCGTGGCTGATTGTTCACGCTGCGCGGATACAGGAAGAATTCTGCATTCAGGATATGTTCTCCATAGTGCATTTTTGGTGATGCTGCCCAGCACGAGATGAACTGGGCAGCACGATGTATGGACGCAAGCGGGAGCCGGACTCAGAAGTCAGCGCGCTTTCCGGATTCGGTGGCCAACTGCATCACGTCAAGCCTCGCTTTCCAGGGATCTGGAATCGCGCCGGCCGAACCATCGGGATGGAATTCAAAGATCAAGTCCTTGCCCGGATCGAAACGCGGCCAAGCAGGCAAGCCCGCACCATTCGGATCGCCGGTCCTGGCGAAGTTGACCCAGTAGTTTTGCGCCATCCGAGAGACCTCCAGATCCTCGGCTGTAGGTGGCGGAGGCGGCGGCCCGAACATTCCTGTGCCCAGGGTGCCGAATACGAAGGCGATTTCGCCGCCGTGTGGGGTTCCCGCCCGCATCCGTTCCCGCATCGCGGTCTGAAGGTACGAGAAGCGGTAGAGATAGACGGGCGAACCGTTGGCCGCAAAGGCACTGGCTGCGAAGCGTGCCGGTTCGGCCTGTCCAAAGTCGTCGTTTGCCCTGGATACCAGCGTGGCAAAACTCGTGGTTCCGTCGGGATCGTAGGCCGCCTTGGCCTGGCCGCTCCACTGACCAAACCGAGCGAAGAACTGATCCTCGGTAGTTGCTCTTACGCGGTTGCCGGCAGTGTCGGCGCTATTGCTTCCGAGCATGAGCGGAACGCGCGGCTGGTGGTGAGCCTTGTAGGCGGTCTCCGCTGTCTCCGTGATGAGCTTGCCGTCAAGGATCGGCGTTGTCTCGTAGGATTGGACGCTGCCTCCCGGTTGGTCGGGAGCGCCGCCAAGAACCTGTTCGGCACTGAGGGCGCGCAGCTTGGCCAGCGCGACCTGATCCGTTCCCTCGATTCCCATGGAATGCGCGAACTGGATTCCAATGGTTTCGGCCGAGACCGGATAGTTGGGATCGATTCCGTCCTTGCTCATGGGCCGCGCGGTGAGCACGCTGTCGCGCGAACCGCCAGACTCGACGATCGCTTTCTGGAACAGGCCACGCGCTATTGGTGAAGCCAGGAGGCTGTGCACCGAAACACCGCCCGCGGAGAATCCAAAGATAGTTATGTTGTTGGGATCGCCTCCGAACGCGGCGATGTTTTTCCGCACCCACTTGAGGGCTGCAATCTGGTCCATGTAGGCGTAGTTCCCCTTCAGCTCGTCTGGATGTTCCCGGCTAAGCGCGGGAAAGGCGAAGAACCCGAACCGCCCGACGCGGTAATTTGCGGCGACCAGGATGACGCCATGTTTTGCGAACTGGGTCCCCGAGGTGAACGCCGAGGAACTGGACCCGCCCGTGAACCCGCCCCCGTAGATCCAGAACATCACGGGAAGCTTTGCACCGGGCGCGGCGGCGGCAGGCCGCCACAAATTGAGATACAGGCAATCTTCCGACGAGGTTGGCGACATCGACATCGTCCTCGAGCCTGGAGTGAATCCTGCCTGTGCACAATCCGCGGCGAACTTGCCAGCATCGCGCACTCCCTTCCAAGCCGGCAAAGGTTGTGGCGGACGCCAACGCCTGTCGCCTGTCGGCGCAGCTGCGAAGGGAACTCCCTTGAAGCTGGAGTCGTCTCCTTCGGTCACTCCGCGCAGGATGCCGTAGGGAGTACGAACCGTTGCCGCCGCGGATGAGTTAGTTGTCGCGGCGGCGCTTGCCGGTTGCGCCTGAGGGATGGCCGATTGCGCATTCAGGATCAAGAAAGATAGCCCAAGGATGGTCAACTTCGATTTCATTTTGTCGTCCTTCGTCTTTCGGCTTTTTTGGCAGCAGCAACTTTGCACACGGCTGAAGAGTGAAAAGTTCAGCGTCCGGTCATCTTCAACATCGCTTCAGGAAGGCGAGCGCCTTCGAGTTTCAGGCTGGAGGCTGTTTCGTCGATTTGCCTGAGGTCGTTGGCGGTGAGCTCGACGTTGACCGCGCCGAGGTTTTCTTCGAGCCGATGCAGCTTGGTGGTTCCGGGGATGGGCACGATCCAGGGCTTCTGCGCGAGCAGCCACGCGAGCGCGACCTGCGCCGGTGTTGCGCCTTTGCGCTCGGCGACAGACTTCACCAGGTCGACCAGAACCATGTTGGCATTGCGCGCCTCAGGCGAGAAGCGGGGCACTATGTTGCGAAAGTCTGCGGGACCGAACTTTGTGTTCTCGTCGATTTTGCCCGTCAGGAACCCCGCGCCGAGCGGGCTGAACGGCACGAAGCCGATGCCAAGCTCCTCCAGGGCGGGCAGAAGCTCGGCCTCCGGGCCGCGCCAGAACAGCGAATACTCGCTCTGCACCGCGGTGACGGGCTGGACCGCGTGGGCGCGGCGGATGGTCTGGACCGCGGCCTCAGACAAGCCGAAGTGTTTGACTTTACCCTGAGCAATCAGCTCCTTGACCGCTCCGGCCACGTCCTCGATGGGCACGTCAGGGTCGACGCGGTGCTGATAGAAGAGATCGATGGTGTCGGTGCGCAAGCGCTTCAGGCTGGCGTCCGCCACGGCCTTGATGTGCGCGGGTTTGCTATTGGTTCCGCCAGTGCGCTGGCCCGTCTCAGGATCGATGTCGAAGCCGAACTTGGTGGCAATCACGACCTTGTCGCGGATGGGCTGGAGCGCCTCGCCGAGCAGCTCTTCGTTGGCGAACGGCCCGTATGCTTCGGCGGTATCGAAGTGAGTCACGCCGCGGTCATAGGCGGCGCGAAGCAGCTGGATCATCTCGCCCTTGTCGGCGGGCGGGCCATATCCCATGCTCATGCTCATGCAGCCGAGGCCGAGAGCCGAGACTTCAAGTCCCGAATTTCCCAATTTTCGCGTTTGCATTCTGTTTTCTCTCCACTTGCAGTGTAGGGAGAAGCGGACGCGGGCGGTTATCCCGATTCTGCCGATCTTTTGCCTGATTCTCTTGAGCGCGGGGTTTTGAGCTAGCGGCGCAAGAGGCACAACAGCTATGCTTGAAAATGGAAGGCAAACACAATGAAGAGGAATGGCGAACATTTCGGCGCTCCCGCGGCAGCCCGGCCGATGCAGGAGTTGAGGGCCGAGCTGCAAACGAAAATTGCCTGGTTCATCGGCTCTCAAGAGAGACTGATCACAGAGGTGCCGGGCCTGATGCTGGTGCGCAGGACCGCGCCCAGCGCGCCCTGCTCAGGAATGTACACGCCGAGCCTGATCGTCGTTGCTCAGGGCAGCAAGCGGGTCGAGCTTGGCCGGACGACATTCATTTATGACCAGTTTCGATTCCTTTTGACTTCAATCGATCTGCCGATCGTCAGCCAGGTGGTCGAGGCAAGTGAAGCGAAGCCTCTTCTCGCTCTGGCACTGCGGCTGGAAATGCCGGTGGTCCGTGAACTTCTCAACCGGGAAGAAGTCCAGGTTTGTGAGGTTCCGCACGGCGCGCCCGCCATGGTGACCGGTGCGGTCACGGTGGAATTGCTGAGCGCATGTTGCCGTTTGATGGACCTGCTGGCCAGTCCGCGGGATATTCCCTTTCTTAGCGGCCTCATTCAGCGCGAGATCGTCTACCGGCTTCTGTGCGGGCCGGAAGGCGCACGCCTGAGAGCGATTGCAACTTCAGGGGATCAGAGCCATCGCACGGCGAGAGCGATCTCCTGGATCCGGGACAATTACGCGAAACCGGTGCGCGTGGACGATCTGGCTGAGATTGCAGGCATGGGCGTGTCGACGCTGCACCATCATTTCCGCGTACTGACCCACATGAGCCCACTTCAGTACCAGAAGCAGCTGCGGTTGCAGGCAGCGCGAGGGCGAATGCTGCTCGATGGTCTGGACGCTTCGACGGTGGCGTTTGAGGTCGGGTACGAAAGCGTCAGCCAATTCAATCGTGAATACAGCCGCTTCTTTGGCCAGCCGCCGATGCGCGACATCAAAACTCTGCGCGAAGGGAAAGTTATGGAGATGAGCGCCGCCTGACAAGCGAATCATGAAACCTGGCAAGCCAGCCATCCCCTGGCGATCAGCCGGGGATGATGCCCGTCTGTACCCCCGGAAAGTCCACAATGTGGGGCGGAAAGCGCACAATTCACTGCACTTTTGCGGCCTAAACGCATGATTCCGACAGATATCGCCGTTGTCTATTTGCGCTGAATTGCATCGACGAGCGCCAGCGATTCATCCTATGAGCAAGTTATGAGCAATCTTCTTTTCTCGCCCCTGAAGCTGCGTAACCTCATCTTGCCTAACCGGATCGGCGTCTCGCCCATGTGCCAGTACTCGTCGGTGGACGGCTTCGCCACGGACTGGCACCTGGTTCACTTGGGCAGCCGGGCCGTGGGCGGCGCCGGGCTGGTGATTGCGGAGGCGTCCGCGGTGACGCCGGAGGGCCGCATTACGCCCGCCGACCTGGGAATATGGAAGGACGAACACATCCCGGACCTGGCGCGGATTGTTCGCTTTGTGCACAGCCAGGGCGTGCAGGCGGGGATTCAGCTTGCGCACGCGGGCCGCAAGGCCAGCATGGCGCCGCCGTCGAAAGGCGAGCGGCTGCTGAGCGCGGTGGATGGCGGATGGACGCCGGTGGCGCCGTCGGCCATTCCTTTCAGCGAGAAGTACGCCACGCCGCGCGCGCTGGATGAGGCCGGCATCGACGCGGTGGTGGAGGCGTTCCGCGTGGCGGCTCTGCGGGCGCTGAAGGCGGGGTTTGACCTGGTGGAGATCCACTCGGCGCACGGCTATCTGCTGCACGAGTTTCTGTCACCGCTCTCAAACCACCGGACCGATGCGTACGGCGGCAGCCCGGAGAACCGGGCGCGGCTGCTGCTGCGCGTGGTTGACGCGGTGCGTGGGGTGTGGCCGGAAGAAAGGCCTTTGTTTGTGCGCATTTCCGCAACGGACTGGACCGAGGGCGGCTGGACGGCGGACGACTCAGTGGCGCTGGCGCGGCTGCTGAAAGAGCATGGGGTGGACCTGGTGGATTGCTCCTCGGGCGGGAACGTGGCTGGGGCGAAGATTCCGCTGGAGCCTGGGTACCAGGTGTGGTTCGCGGCGCGCATCCGGCGCGAGGCGGGGATGGCGACGGCGGCGGTGGGTCTGATTACCACGCCGGCGCAGGCGGAAGCCATCGTGGCCGGCGGCGAGGCCGACCTGGTGCTGCTGGCGCGGGAAATGCTGCGCGATCCGTACTTTGGCGTGCACGCAGCAGAGGCGCTGAGTGAGACGGCGGGGTGGCCGCTGCAGTATCTGCGGGCGGCGCCGGCGGGGTCGGTGGCGCGGAAGCCGGTGGTGGAATAGTGCAGGAATGGCCGCCGGTTGGTGGCATAAGGTGACGTTGGCGGATTAACGTGGATATACGCCCTTCCGAGTGGATTTAGCCTTGCCGGACCGGCGTGTCTGCGGTGACTGACCTCGCCTCCAACTCGTTGCGCAAGCGAAGCCCTTTGGTGGCGGCGGGTCATCCCTCAGGGGCTAAAGCCCGGCGGATTCAATCAGGCTACAACGGCACGACTGAAGTCGTGCCCCTTCAAAGCCTGGCGAACGCAGGGGCTAAAGCCCAATCCCTTTTCTGTGGCCTTGCGGCACGACTGAAGTCGTGCCCTGGCACGTTTCCCTTCCGGCGGGCTTTTGGGTTGGCGTGGGCGCTGGTGCTCGCGCTGGTTTGCGCTTGCGCGGCCCATGCGCTGGAGCCTTCTACACCTCTTGCCAACCTGAACCGGCAGGGCTGGGTGATGGAGAACGGGCTGCCGCAGAACACCATCCATGCGCTGGCGCAGACTGCGGACGGGTTCCTGTGGCTGGGGACCGAAGTGGGGCTGGTGCGGTTCGATGGCGTGAATTTCGCCACGTTTGACGAGCACTCGAAGCCGGCGCTGCCCAGCGGGGACATTCGCTGCCTGCTGGCGGCGAGAGATGGGTCGCTGTGGATCGGGACGGGCGACGGACTGGCGCGGATGAGGGATGGCGCGGTGACGACGTTCACGGCCAAGGATGGGTTGCCGGGAGATGAAATCCGATCCCTTCGCTTCGACAGCAGCGATGTATTGGTCGTCTCCACTGACCAGGGTGTGGTTGGCATTCGAGGCACGGGACCCGTGGCCGCCATCTTCGCCATTCCGGAGTCCGCTGCCCCGGCATTGCAGGTGACATTCTCCGCTGTGCTTTCCGACGGGAGCCACGTGCAAGGAACGGCGAACACGGTCACCGTCCCGCTCCAAGGCAAGAACGTGGATTTGCGTGCCGGCCGCGAGCTTCCGGGCACGCGCATTCAGGTGCTTTACGCCGATGTCGAGAACGCGCTCTGGATCGGGACCAACGGCGGGCTGGTGCGGTATGCCTATGGCAAGCTGGAGAAGTTTCCCCTGACCGATCCGCTGGCGACGGCGTCGGTGCTGTCGATTCTCGAGGACCGCGAAGGCAATTTGTGGGTGGGGACGGAGGCGAGCGGGCTGCAGATTCTCCGCGACTCGCGTTTCCGCACCTTTAGCGCGCATGAGGGGCTTTCGTCCGACTCGGTGAGCACGGTGGTCGAGGATCATGCGGGACGACTCTGGGTGGGAACGACAAACAGCGGGCTGAACGTGGTGACGCTGACCGGGATCCAGCCCGGCGAGCCGACGTTTGCGCCAGTACACGCGGCGCTGACCAGCGAAGTGGTCCTGTCGCTGGCGGCCGCGCCCAACGGCGATCTGTGGGTGGGGACGCCGGACGGGCTGAATCGCATCCACTATGGCGCCGTGGACACGTATACGTCGTTCGATGGATTGCCGGATGATTTCATTCGCTCGCTGCTGGTGGATACGGATGGATCGATCTGGATCGGCACGCGGCATGGGCTGGCACACATGACATTTCCGCCCGGCTTGCCGGCCCACATCGATACCTACACGCAGGCGAACGGGCTGGGCAACGATCTGGTGGGCGCGATGACCCGCGATTCCGACGGCGACTTGTGGATTGCGACTTTGAACGGGCTATCGCGGCTGCGCCAGGGGAAGATAACGAACTTCACCACCGCCAACGGTCTTTCCTCGAATGTGATCACGTCGCTGTTGCTGACGACGGACGGCTTTTTGATAGCGGGAACGCAGGATGACGGCATCAATATTCTCGACCCGCCTTCGATCCAAGGGGCCGGCGCGCACAGTTACGTGGTTCCGGCCGGATTCAAACTGCTGCCGCAGATAGGCATCCGTGCGGCAGTGGATGACCTCCCATTACCGCACCTTTGGTTTGCTACGCCGACCGGCATTGCGAGATGCGATCGGATAGCGCCCGGGTTGATCCGCGCGATCTCCTGTTCCAACGTGTTGGAGTTCTCGACCGCCGATGGACTGCGCAGCCGCGAGACGGCGGTGAACTCGCATCCATCGGCGTGGAAGTCGACGGATGGGCGGCTGTGGTTCGCCACGCCGAAGGGGCTGGTGGAGGTTGATCCGGCGCGTTTCCCGGTGAACACGGTCCCGCCGCCGGTCGAGGTGGAGCGGTTTGCCGTGGACGATGCGGACCAGACGCTGCACGCGGCCGACATGAAGATTTCCGCGGGGCACAATCATTTCCAGATTGAGTACGCAGCGATGAGCTTTGTAGCGCCGCAGAAGGTTCGTTACCGGTACAAGCTGGAGGGGTTTGACCACAATTGGACCGATGCGGGCGCGCGGCGCACGGCGTACTACACGAACATTCCGCCGGGACACTACACCTTTCAGGTGCAGGCGGCGAACAACGATGGGGTGTGGAACACGGCGGGGGCGACGCTCGAGTTCGATCTGCAGCCGCATTTTTACCAGACCATCTGGTTTTACCTGCTGCTGACGCTGGCGCTGCTGGGGCTGGTGCTGCTGGGTTTGCGGCTGCGTCTGATGAGGGCGGAGCGGGAGTTCGGCGCGGTGCTGGGCGAGCGCAACCGCATTGCGCGGGAGATTCACGATACGCTGGCGCAGGGCTACGTGGGGATCAGCGTGCAGCTTGAGGTGATGAGCGAGCTGCTGCGGCAAAAGAAGCTGGATGCCGCGGCCGAACACCTGGACACCACGCGCGGCATTGTGCGCGAGGGCTTGAAGGATGCGCGGCAATCCATCTGGGCGCTGCGCTCGCAGGATACAGGGGAGACCACGCTTCCCGTAAAGTTGCGGCGCGCCACCGAGCAGGCCGGCGGGCATGGCCTCAAGGCGCACTTCAATGTGCATGGCGCGTACCGGCCGCTGCCACCGGGAACGGAGAACGAAATAATGCGTGTGGCCCAGGAGGCCCTCCATAATGTGAAGAAGCATGCTGGAGCGAAGACGGTGAACGTTGAGCTGGAGTACCTGCCGGAGCAGATTGCACTGGAAGTGAGGGACGATGGGTGCGGCTTTGAGGTGGACGGGCATGGGGAACTTCCGGCCGGGCATTATGGATTGAAGGGAATGCTGGAGCGGGCGGAGGCGATCGGGGGAGTGCTGGAGGTTCTGTCCGCACTGGGCGCAGGGGTTGTGGTGCGAATGCGGGCGCCGGCGCCGCGCGGGGCAAGAGAAGAAAAGGAGCAGGTGTGAGCGAGGAAAAGATTCGCGTGCTGGTGGTGGAAGACCACCACGTGGTGCGGCAGGGGCTGGTCGCACTGCTGAAGGTGGCCGGGGGCATCGAGGTGGTGGGCGAGGCCGCGGACGGCGTGGAGGCCATCGCGCAGTTTCGCAAGCAGCAGCCGGCCATCACGCTGATCGACCTGCGGTTGCCGCGGCTGTCGGGCGTGGAGGTGATCGAGCGGATTCGCATGGAGACGCCGCATTCGCGGTTTATCGTGCTGACCACCTACGACGGCGACGAGGACATCTATCGCGCGTTGCAGGCGGGGGCGCGGGCCTACCTGCTGAAGGGCATGACCTCGGAAGAGCTGATCGCGACGATTCGGGAGGTTCACGCGGGAAAGCAGCACATTCCGCCGGCGATTGCGCAGCGGCTGGCCGAACGCATGGGAACCGAGGAACTGACGGCGCGGGAGTTCGACGTGCTGGAGCAGATTGTGTACGGCAAGAGCAACAAGGAGATCGCGGCGGAGCTGGAGATCTCAGAGGCCACGGTGAAGACGCACATCAACAGCCTGCTGGGCAAGCTAGGCGTGGAAGACCGGACGCAGGCGGCAACGGCGGCGATCCAGCGGGGGATTGTGCCGCTGGAGTCGCTGCGGCGGCCAAGACAGTGAACAGTGGTCAGTGGACAGTGAACAGTGAAGAGGTGAGGAAGTGAATGGCGGACTTGTTGCTGCCTTTGGGGAGTTCGTGGTGAAACGCGTTCTTATTCCGATCCTTGTTTTTGCTTTTGCTTGCGCAGGTGCGCCCTCGATGGCGCAGAGGGCGGGCTGGCGGCAGGCCACGGATGCCGAGCTCAAGTCGCTGTTGCCGGCGCGGGCGCCGGTGGTGAAGGAATATATCGAAACCGAGATGCGCACGGCCTCGGGAATTGTGGACTCGCGCGGAAGGTTCATCGCGGGGGTAGTGCTGATCACGGCGGGGTACTCGGCGGACGGGAAGTACTCGCATTACCTGGTGGTGCAGGCGCCGATCAGGATTGGGGGCGTAGAGCTGAAACCGGGCGAGTATGTTTTCGGATGGGTGCGCGACCAGGTGAACGAGTCGCTCAAGGTGCATTTCCACGTGGCCGCGACCGGCGAGCTGATTGGCAATGCGGAGGCCCAGCGAATGCCGGGCACGTCGCACGAGGTGGTGAGTTTCCGCATCTGGCCGCCGGGCGAGAAGGAGTTTATCCAGATCGGGCGGTTCGGCATTCCTTACGAGCTGGAGCCGTAGAGGCAGGGACCAAGGGACCAAGAGAACGAGAAGGCACGCCAGAAGTCATTTCTTCGTTTTGATTTGCCTGGAGGGCGGCAATTCTGGTGGGGAAGAGAACAATGCCGGCGGCGATGACCTCAGAGGGTGTAGTCGCCGGCCGGCATTCTTAACAACGCGAAGTTCATGGTCCCGACGTGCTGAAGCAGCTACGGAGAGAACCACAAAGACGCCACGTCACAAACTTTTTGCGGTGGCCCTGTTTATTCTTCGGCGAAAATTGCTGTTCCGCCAGCGGTACCTGCCGCATTTGTCCCATGAAAGTTACGTGAGTCACAGAACGGGAATGCCGTTCCGCGGGCTCTTCGGCGCGGCTTAAGGGGCAGCGCCGCATCGCCTTTACTCCCAAATCGTTAGATGCGTCAAAGCGCCCAACTGGGTGCATTGCCCAGGACGGCGGCGCCGGAAACCGATGCCGGACCACGTGCGTCCGGGACCAAGAAGCCCCGCTGGGGATGCGCTTCCGGACCGGACTTGTCGCGGTGATGGCTGCGCAGCGTTTTGGCAATCTCGCTGAGCGCTTGCGCGCGCTCCATTTTGTTGTGGCGTTCCCAGTAGAGAGCGAACCCTTGTCCGCACACGCTGCAGCAAACGTCGGCGGCGTGGCTGGTGGTTTTGCACATCACCTGCATTTTTACAGACCTCGTAGTAGTATCTGCAGCCACAGCGGACACCCTAGCTCCGGTGGATTGGAACAAGCCATAGCCAATCCCGGGAAGTTCATGGACCGGATGGGGCAGGGTGAATCCCACTTGCATGTCAGGAGAATCGTTTTACCCGCGCGGAGTGACGATTGGCAAGGAGGAAATTCGGGGCGGCTCGAAACCATGGGAATCACCCGAAGTAACCTCTTTTCCCGGTAAGACGGGGAGGAAACACACCCGTGCGCGGTGAGGTCAAGGCGGGGTATCCTAAGACTGAAGCAGCCGAATGAACAATATGAGCAAGGAAACCATCTCCATTCATCTTCCGGACGGGGCGGTGCGCGAGGTGCCTGCGGGCACAACGCCGCTCGATATAGCCAACCAGATTTCGCCGCGGCTCGCCGGGGCGAGCGTGGTGGCGCGGCTTACGCCTCTTTCCGGCAACGGCGCCGGTGCGGCAGCGCACAAGGCGGACGAGTCAGCCGAGGCGGCGATGTACGCGGCGGAGCAGGCCGGAGCGCCGCGGCTCGTGGACCTGTCCACGCCACTCAACGAAGACGCGAAGCTGGAACTGGTGAAGGAGAACGATCCGGAGGCGCTGAAAGTGGTGCGCCACTCGGCCGCGCACGTGCTGGCCACGGCGGTGCTGGAGCTGTTTCCCGAGACCAAGCTGGGCCACGGGCCGGCCACGGATGCGGGCTTCTTTTACGACTTCTATCGCGAGAAGCCGTTCACGCCGGAGGACCTGGCGGCGATCGAGGCGCGCATGCACGAGGTGATCGCGCGTGACGAGAAGTTTGTGCGCGAGTATGAGCCGCGAGAAGAGGCGCTGGCCGAATTTGAACGCGACGGCGACTTTATGAAGACGCATTTCGTGACGCGATTCACAGAGCCCGGATCTCAAGTGAGCTTTTATCGCAACGGCAAGTTCGTGGATTTTTGCCGCGGGCCGCACGTGCCTTCGACGGGCCGCGTGAAGGCGGTGAAGGTGACCAGCCTGGCCGGCGCGTACTGGCTGGGCGACGAGAAGAATCCGCAATTGCAGCGCATCTACGGGACGGCGTTCTTTTCGAAAAAGGAGCTGGACGAGCATTTTGCGCGCCTCGAAGAAGCGGCGCGGCGCGACCATCGCGTGCTGGGCAAGCAGCTTGACCTGTTCTCGATTCAGGAAGTGGCGGGAGCGGGACTGATTTTCTGGCATCCCAAGGGCGGCATCATCCGCAAGGTGATGGAAGACTGGATGAGGGAGGAGTGCCTGAAGCGCGGCTACCAGCTTGTGTTCACGCCGCACGTAATGCGCCGCCACCTGTGGGAGATCAGCGGGCACGAGGGTTTTTACGCGGGCAACATGTACACGCCGATGGAGCTGGACGATGCCGAGTACCGGCTGAAGCCGATGAACTGCCCCGGTCACATCCTTATTTACCGCAATTCGCCCAAGAGCTACCGCGACCTGCCGCAGCGCTATGCGGAGCTGGGCAACGTGTACCGCTACGAGCGCTCGGGCACGATGCACGGCCTGCTGCGTGTGCGCGGCTTCACCCAGGACGATGCGCACATCTTCTGCACGCCGCAACAGATCGAGAGCGAGGTGGCCGCGTGCATCGACTTTGCCGAGGCCGTGCTGCATACGTTCGGATTCAACCAATTCAAGGTGGAGCTTTCCACGTGGGACCCGAACGACCGCGCGCACTATACGGGATCGAATGAGAACTGGGAGCTTGCGATCAACTCATTGGACCGGGTGCTGAGAGCGAAAGGCATCCCCTATACGACCATCCCCGGCGAGGCCGCGTTTTACGGGCCCAAGATCGACGTGAAGCTGGTGGATGTGCTGGGGCGGCTGTGGCAGCTCTCCACGGTGCAGTTCGATTTCAACCTGCCGGCGCGGTTCGAGCTCGAGTACGTGGGCGAGGATGGCGAGCGGCATCAGCCGGTGATGGTGCACCGGGCGCTGTTCGGCAGCGTGGAGCGATTCTTCGGCGTGCTCATTGAGCACTACGCGGGCGCGTTTCCGTTCTGGCTCGCCGCCGTGCAGGTGGGGCTGGTGCCCATCAGCGAGCGGCACGTTGAATACGCGCGCAAAGTGGAGGCGGAGCTGAAGGCGGCGGGTCTGAGAGTGGAGCTGGATGCGCGCAACGAGAAGATGAACGCCAAGATCCGCGACCTGGCCAACCAGAAGATTCCCTACATCCTGGTCTTTGGCGACAAGGAGCTGGAGGCGAACGCGGTGAGTGTGCGCACGCGCGGCAAGGGCGACCAGGGGGCGATGCCGCTAGGCGAATTCATCGCCAAGGCGAAGGGGCTGGTGGAGTCGAAGTCGACGGAGCTGTGAAACAGCTTCTAGCTCTTAGCTGTTAGTTTTTTGATTCGATGTCGTGCTTCCTGGTGAGCCGCCGGTCAGTATCCGGCGGCTTTGCCGTAATGGCTGCGATGATCCTGGCCGCCCTCGAGCTCGCCTGTCTTGGGATCGACAGCGATGCACTCGCCGTCCGACCAGTGGCGCCTGCTCTCGACCACGGTGTAGCCCTCGGCGCGCAGCGCATTCGCCGTTTCATCGGAGAATCCCGGTTCGAGATAAAGCTTGTCCGGCTGGTACTGGTGGTGGAAGCGCGGCGCGTCCACAGCTTCCTGAATGTTGAGGCCGCCTTCGGCCGCGGAAAGAAAGATCCCGGCCACCGTGGTGATGATGCGCGCGCCGCCGGGCGAGCCGAGGACGTAGCGCAGCTTGCCATTCTCCAGAACAATGGTCGGCGTCATGGAGCTCAGCGGGCGCTTGCCCGGCGCAATGGCGTTGGCCGGGCCTTGAATCAAGCCGAACATGTTGGGCACGCCCAGCTTCGACGCGAAGTCATCCATCTCGTCGTTGAGCAGGAAGCCGAGCGAGCCCGCGGTGACGCCGGAGCCGAAGGCGTTGTTGAGCGTGGTGGTGACGGAGACGGCGTTGCCTTCGCTGTCCACCACGGAGTAGTGGGTCGTGTCCTGCGACTCGTTGCGGCGACGACCGGCGGTTGTGGGCGCGGGCGGCAGGAATCCCGCCGGGCGCTTGAGGTCCGCGCTGGGCGTGGCCTTGTTCAGGTCGATGCCGGCGCGCCACGCCGCCGCGTATTTTTTTGAGATAAGCGCGGCAACGGGAATGCGGTTGTAGTCGGGATCTCCTAAATAATCGGAGCGGTCCATGTAGGCGCGGCGATAGGCCTCGGTGATGAGGTGCATGGAAGCGGGCGTGCGGTCGCCCAGGCTCTTCAGGTCGTAGCCTTCCAGGATGTTGAGCGCGCTGATCAGGACCACCCCGCCCGATGACGGAGGAGGCGCGCTGATGATGGTGTAGTTGTGATAGGCGCCGATGGTGGGCTTGCGCTCGACCACGTTGTACTGCCTCAGGTCCTCAAGCGTGATCAGCGCGCCGCCATTCTTCAGATCATTGACCAACTCCAAGGCCATTTTGCCGTGGTAGAAATCGTCCGGATCGGCGGCGATGCGTTGCAAGGTCTTCGCGAGCTCCGGTTGGCGAAATGTGTCGCCGGCCTGGTAGAAATTCCCATCGCGCTGGAAGATGCGGCGCGAATCAGGAAACTGGGTGAGCTCGGAGTCGTGCAGCTCTGCGGCTTCTTCCGGCGTGAGGACGAAACCCTGCGAGGCGAGGCGGATGGCCGGGGCCATCACGCGCTCCAGGCCGAGTTTGCCGTATTTGCGCTCGGCATAGGCCAGGCCTGCCACCGAACCGGGCGTGGCGATGGCGCGGTAGCCAACGATGCTGGCATCGGGAATCACGTTCCCCTTTGCATCCTGGTACATGGTTTCGGTGGCGGCCAGCGGCGCCTTCTCGCGGTAATCGATGAAGGTGCTGCGGCCGTCGTGCATGCGCAGGAGCAGGAATCCGCCGCCGCCAAGATTGCCCGCAAGCGGATGGACGACGGCGAGGGCAAAACCTGTGGCCACGGCGGCATCCACGGCGTTGCCGCCCTGGCGAAGGATCTTGAGGCCCGCGTCGGCGGCGAGGTGGTGCACGCTTACCACCATGCCGTGGCGGGCGCGAACGGGCTGCTCCCCGCGCCAGGCCAGGACGTTTTTTTGCGGAGCCTGGGCCGGAATGGCTGGGCAGGAAACGGTTGCGGCGAGAACGGGAAGGAGAAATCGCGGGAATTTCATGTCCTGACAGGATACCGGAGCGCCGGCGCTCAAGTCCGCGCCGCCGGCGCGCTCGTTCGCTGGAACTTTAGGGGGTTCCAGTCCGTATAACAAGCAGGGGCTGTGCGGTCCTGTGCAGGGCGGGTGTGTCACCTGACGTAGACCCGCTCAGGCCGCGACCGGGATTGGGCTACACTATTGCGGCAGCAGCAAACGGAATAGGGAAGCACGCGAAAGGTGAGGATAACGAAATGAAGAAATTGATCCACGGGATAATGGCATTTTCAGCACTGGCCAGTGCCATGGTATTGACCGCGCAGACGCCCGCGCCAGCGGCAACCACTGCGCCAACGTCCGCGCCAGCGGCAGCAGCGCCAGCGGCAGCAGCGCCAACCGCGCCCGCGGCCACGCTGATGGCAGACGAGGTTGTGGGCAAGTATGTGGACGCCATCGGCGGAAAGGATGCCATCGCCCAGATCAAGTCGCTTTCGATGGTGACCTCGGCCCAGGTGATGGGCAACGACGTACCCGGCACGGTGGTGCTCGCCGATGGCGTGGGTTACAAGTCGGCGATGGAGTTCAACGGCACATCGATCATCCAGTGTTATACCGCCAAGGGCGGATGGCAGGTGAATCCGATGGCGGGCGCGGCCGATCCCACGGCGATGTCGGACGACGAGTACAAGGTGGGCAAGGACCAGATCTACGTGGGAGGCCCGCTGTACGACTATGCGGCCAAGGGCAACAAGGTCGAATTGGTTCCCGGCGATGCCGGCACCTACAAGATCAAGTTGACCACGAAGGACAACACGGAAACCACCTACGTGTTTGACTCCAAGACATTCCTCATCAAGTCCACCGTGCGCAAGGGCCAGATGCAGGGCCAGGACGTGGACATCACCACCGCCTACTCCGATTACCGCAAGACGGATACGGGCTATCTGCTTCCCTACGAGATGGACCTGGATTTCGGCGGCCAGTTCCAGCTCAGCATCGCCATCAAGAAGGTGGACGTGAACCAGACCATCGATCCGGCGATCTTTGAGATGCCGAAGCCTGCCCCCGCCCAGCCGGCAGCGCCGGCTGCGCCAGCCACCCAGCCGAGCGCGTAGCAGCCGGACGCGAGCGGGTCACAAGTCCAAACCAGGTGAAAGGGCTGCCGGATGATGGCGGCCCTTCCATTTTGAGCTACTTCTCAATGACGGCTTTGGAGAGATTGCGCGGCCGGTCCACGTCCACGCCGCGCTCGAGCGCCATGAAGTAGGCGAAGAGCTGGAGCGGAACCACCTCGCTGATGGGCAGCAGGTACTCGGAGGCAGGGTCGATTTGGACGCAATCGGCAGCCAGCGCAGCCACGTTGCGGTCGCTGCGGTTGGCCAGAGCAATCACGCGCGCGCCTTGCGCCTTCATATCGTCGAGGAGCTGGAGCGTCCTGTCGTAGCGCTCCACGGAGGCGGCGAGCTGACGATCGACCGTGGCGATGACGACCAGCGGAACCTGCTCGCTGACCAGCGCATTGGGTCCGTGCTTGAGCTCGCCGGCGGGGTAGCCTTCGGCGGGAACGTAAGACGCCTCCTTCAGCTTCAGCGCGCCTTCGCGCGCGATGGCGTAATGGATGCCGCGGCCAAGATAGAGGAACGATGCGGCGGAGCTGTACCTTTCCGCCAGCTCCGCGGCCTGCTCGCGCCACTGCTCGAGCTGCAATTCAATGCGATCGCACTGCGCCCACAGGCCGGCGATGTGAAACGACAGTTCCTCGGGCGTGATCAGCTCGCGGCGCTGGCCTTCAAAGAGCGCGAGCACATAGAGCACCGCGAGCTGGCAAGTGAAGCTCATGGTGGCGGGAATAGCGAGCTCGCGGCCCGCCCCCAGCGGCATGGAAACATCGGCCTCGCGCGCCATGGTGGAGTGGGGATCGTTGGTGATGGCCAGCGTCTTCTGGCCGCGCGCCCTGGCCGCGCGCATGGCCGCCAGCGTGTCGGAGGTTTCCCCCGATTGCGAGATCACCAGGCAGCTGGGGTGGCGCAGCTCCCGGCCGCCGCGGATGCTGTACTCGCTCGAGTACTCCACGTCGACCGCAAGTCCGCAGAGATCCTCAAGGAGGATTTCCCCGGCCAGCCCGCTGTGCCGGCTGGAGCCGGAGGCGGCGATCAACACCTCGCCCTCGGGAATGGACCAGCGGCCGAGGCGATCAGCCATCTCCGCATTCAGCACACCACGGGCGGTGTATAGCTCCAGGGTGCGGCGGAGCGCGTCAGGCTGGGCGAAGATCTCTTTCAACATGGCGTGATCGGACACGCGATCCTCCCGATTGGCCGCAAACGCCAGGCCCGCATTGCGTTGTTTATATCTTGCCATAATGATCAAGGATTTGAGTACATAGAATTAAAATGCTGATATAATCCGTATATTCACAGGCATCTTCTTGCTGGTGAAGCGATTAAGCGGGGTAGAATCGCGTCATGGCCGAGCCAATCACGCGGCGTTCCGAGCAAATCGTTAAGTTTCTGCTTCGTACGGGATCGGCGACGATCGAAGAATTGCTGTCGGTAGCCGGCTCGTCTGCTCCCAGCATTCGCAGGGATTTGGCGCGGCTGGAAGCGCGAGGGCTGATCCGGCGCACGCACGGCGGTGCGGAGCTGGTGGAACCGCTTCTCTATGAGCCGTTCCGCTACGACAGCTCGTTCCTGGCGCGCGAGCAGCGGCACGCGGCGGAAAAACGGCGCATCGGTTTGGCCGCTGCGGAGCTGGTGCAGCCCGGCGAAACCGTGGGGCTTTCCGCGGGAACCACTACCACCCACATCGGGCGCAGCCTGCGTCATCGCGACAAGATCCAGATCGTCACCAACGCAATCAACATTGGTATGGAGTTGAGCGACCAGGCCGCCATCCGCACCTACCTGACCGGGGGCGTGGTGCTGTGGGCATGGTCGTTCGCGCTCTCTGGAAACGCGGCGCTCAGCTTCCTCGACAACATGTACATGGACAAGGTGTTCCTCAGCGTTACCGGGTTCGATCCGGAACGGGGGGCGACGCAGTTGGAGGCCGATGAGGCGCTGGTCTACCGCAAGATGATCAAGCAGGCAAAGGCGGTGATTGTGGCGGCCGACTCCAGCAAGCTGGGCAAGGTGAGCCCGGCGTTCATCTGTCCCGCCAGCGAGGTGCAGACGCTGATCACGGACCACGGCGCGCCCGCGGAGATGGTGGCGCAGTTCGAGCGCCAGGGGACCAAGGTCATCCGGGTCTGAAGCGGGCTTCTCCAGCATTCATGAAGGTTTGGCGCTAGCGTGCCGCGGCCGGCGGAACGAGTTCGGTGGCCTGTTCGCGAAGCAGTCGGACCGCTTCTCTCACGTCGGCTGCCACGGCGGGCCCGGCGATGGCGCCGTTGCGGCGCGAAAGCGAACCGTGCAGGCAGAAGACGCCGGAGAGGCGGACCACTTCAGCCAGATTCTCCAGGCGAAGTCCGCCGCCGGCGATGAGCGGGATGCGCCCGGCGGCCTGCTCCGCGAGCGCGCGAATCGTCTCTGCGCCGGAAAGTACGTCGGCCGCGCCACCTGAGGTCAGCAGGCTGTCCGCTCCGGTTTCAATCACGTCCTCGAGCGCCTGCCTCAGATCCGCGCTCTCGTCGAAAGCGCGATGAAACGTGACATCCATGGGGCGGGCCAGGCTGATGAGCGCACGGGTGCGCTCAATATCCACGCGGCCGTCGGGAAGCAGAATGCCGGTGGCGATGCCGGAAGCGCCGGCGCCCTTCACCGCCTCAACCTGGCGGCGCATCAAGTCGAATTGATCGCGGGAAAAGGCGAAGTCGCCGGCGCGGGGCCGGATGAGCACGTGCATGGGGATATCCAGAGCGTGCAAGGCCTCCGCCACCAGCTCCCGCGGCGGCGTAATGCCTCCCACGGAAAGATCCGCGCAAAGCTCGATGCGATCCGCGCCGCCCTCCTCGGCAGCCAGCGCGGATTCCAGACTTTCAACACACAACTCAAAGAGCATCGCTTTCATTTCGGGTTTCAGAGTAAATCCCCTTCCTTATATCTCGCTAGAACCTGCGCCCGCTCCCCTTTTGTCTGCAGGGTGTGATGCGGCCCTCCCGGTCCCCAGTCGCCCTAAGGTGATCAGGTAAATCGAATTTGCGCGGGAGACCATGAGGCATCTCCGGAAGAAAACGTGAAGCAGAGCCGATTGCTTTGTGCTGTTGAAGATAGCAATAAATCGGAAAATGTGCAACATCATGATTATTTAAAGCCATTACGATCATCTGTGGAAATTATTCGCCTGAAGAGAGCCTAAGAGTCCAAATACACTGTTCATGTCGCCAGCCGAAATGTGGGTGGAAGGAGCCCGAATTACGCGCCTGAAAGGGGATCATCTAGTCCTCAAAATTAGATACATAGTGCAGAAATAAAATAACTTAACTTCTTATTATTTGAGACATTTGCCTGGCCTTTCCGGGCAGACGCCGAGCGGTTCTGAGCCAATCCATGCAGCACATAAGGACGGCATAAAGCTCAGTTAAATGATTTTTTTTGCTTAATTCAATCATTTTTCTTGCAATTCTCTTGCAACCCGGGATATGATTCACGGAAATCGAAAGGAAGCGCATTTGGCTGTGATTCGATCAAGCCTCGAATTCACCTCCGCAGGGGAAAAAGCGAACAGCAGCCCAGACGCGACTCCCAAAGTGACCTGTTGACCTGGCGTGGCTCCCCGTAGTTCCGCTACCGAACCAGCTGACACACACAACCCGAACCTGACCGAACCAATAGGAGACTCCAGTGAAGCTTAACTACCGCACGTTCCTGGCTGCCGTCGGCGTTGCCTCGAGCATGGCAGTGCTGTTGGGTACGCCGCCGGTCCTGCGGGCGCAGCAAGCCGCAGGCTCGATCACCGGCCTGGTGACGGATCCCTCCGGGGCTCCCGTCGTCAACGCCATTGTGACGGTTCGCGAAGTGGACCGCGGCACCGTGTGGACCGCGAATACCACTGCTGCGGGCGTCTATGAATTCCCCACCGTCCCGGTGGGCAACGTGGAAGTGAAGGCGGAAGCCAGTGGCTTCGCCGTGGAGGTGCGCAAGGCCTTTGCGCTGGACGTGGACCAGGTGGCGCGCGTGGATTTCAAGCTGCAGGTGGGCGCCGTCACTGAGACGGTGACAGTGAGCGATGCGCCGCCGCTGCTGCAGACCTCATCTACTGAGGTCGGCACCCTGATCGACGCCAACGCGGCCTCTCAGCTTCCCCTGGCCACGCGCGACATCAACCAACTCACGCTGCTGGCGCCGGGCGTGCTCAGCTCGAACATCTTCGCCTTCGAGTCGGCGCAGACAACGTTCGGAACCGGCCGGCCCTATGTGAACGGCGCGCGCGAGCAGGACAACAACTTCATCCTCGACGGCATGGACATCAACCAGCCGGACAATGACGAGGTCTCCTACACGCCGTCTCCGGATGCGGTGCAGGAATTCAACATCATCACCAGCAACGCGCCCGCCGATTACGGCAACTACGGCGGGGGCGTGATCGTGGAATCGATGAAGTCGGGCACCAACTCGTTCCACGGCGTCGCCTACGAATATGTCCGAAATACGGACCTGGAAGCCAACACCTGGCAGGACAAGGCCGTGGCCTCCATCGTCGGCTTCGGCACGCAAACCACCGTCCCCCGCCCGGCTCTGCATTGGAACGAGTTCGGCGGCCAGGTGGGCGGACCCATCGTCAAGAACAAGCTGTTCTTCTTTGCCGACGAAGAGACGTCGCTCTACAACCAGCCCAGCACCGGCAACCAGAACTCGCTGGTTCCGAATTCGAACTACTACACCGCAACAACCGGGAAAGTCAGCGGACAGGTCTATGACCTGGGCTACGCCTGCACCGGCAACGGCGGCACATTCAACAGCAAGGGAATCTGCCAGGGCAAGGGCAGCCAGCTCTACATGCCGGCTGCCGGAGTGGCCGCCAGCGCGCGGCAGCCCATTCCGTACAACCAGATTCCTGTATCGGCGATCGATCCCGTGGCCAAGGCGCTGGTAGCGCTTCCTGCCTTCCAGGAGCAGGTGTCGACGTTGAACTACTTCTCCAGCGGCTACACCCACAATTTCCAGGGCGATATGAAGATCGATTGGCAGGCTTCGGACCAAGATCACGTGATGGGCCGCTACACCCAGATGTACACGCACCTGGTCTCGGCCAACGGCACGGATGTGTTGACGCCGAACCTGGAGCGCCAGTACCCGTTGAAGAACATCGTTGTCGATTACGTGCGCACGCTGAGCCCGACACTGGTGAACGATTTCCGTGTGGGCACAACCATCTTCCCCGCCAACGACGGCGTCTACACCTCGGCCACCAGCGGCAACGTGGATTCACAAATCGGCCTGACCGGCGTGCCCGTGGCTTTGTTGCCCAGCATCAGCTTTGGTTATGGTTCCGTGGGCGGCAGCGACCTGGTCGAAGTCTTCCACGACACCACCGACCAGATCGACGACGCCATAACATGGACGCATGGCCGGCACTCCATCAAAACCGGGTTTGAGTTCCTGCACTGGGTCATGAACGACACCTACCCCGGCAACAACGGCGTGTCCGGAAGCTGGGGCTTCAGCGGCCAGTTCACCGACAACAGCGGAGCCGCGGGCGGCCCGGACAATTCCTATGCGGACTTTCTCCTCGGCCTGCCGGGCAGCGTCGCCGTTGGCGAACCGATCAGCTTCCACCTGGTAAACAGCCTGGGCGCCGGATTCGTTCAGGACGATTTCCTGGTCGAGCACGGCCTGACCCTGAACCTGGGGCTGCGCTACGAAGTGGTGACTCCCCGCGGCGACCGCACCACGAAAAACAACGTGAACTTCGACAAGGTGACGGGCACGCCGGAGATCGGCGAGAACTACAACACCTACTGGGGAATCGGCGACCTGAACCCGCGCTTCGGCTTTGCCTGGCAGCCGGGATGGGCTCCCAACACGGTGATCCGCGGCGCCTACGATATCTCCAGCTTCATGGAGGGCAACGGCATCAGCAACATGGCCGTGATCAATCCTCCCAACCAGATCCAGATCAGCCAGATTTACGCCTCGGGTACGGATTATCCCGCCAACACGTTCTCCCAGGGATACTCGCCCTACCAGAAGGTGCCCTGCACCGCGTCCCAATTGGTTGCGGCCGGAACCACGGGAACGCCGTCGCCGTGCCTCAGCGGAGAAGTCACCCATGCCACGGATCCCAACATACGGCCGGCCATGAACGAGCAGTGGAACTTCACCCTCCAGCACCAGTTCCACAACAACTTCACCGCGTCGGTCGGCTACGTGGGCAATCACGACTCCAACATGGCAGACATCTACTGGTACAACCAGAAAGTTCTGACCTCTGGTACCCAGCAGGTGAAGGACCTGGCCGGAAACCTCGTCACGGTTCCCGCCGTGGCTCCCGGCCCCTACATGCAGAACCTGGTCAAGGCGGGCGTGAGCCAGGCACGCTTCAATGCATCTGACGCGGTCTCGAACTTCGATGCACTGGAAGTGACGGTATCGCAACGGAACTATCACGGCCTGGACATGCAGGCCAATTACACCATGTCCAAGTGCCTGACCAACTCACTGGGCTACTTTGGCGCGTATGGCGACGAGGAAGGCGCCGGCGAACAGCAGAACGAAGGCGGCGGCAACTTCTTCCAGAACGAGTACAATCCCATGGGCGATTACGGCAAGTGCACCATCGACGCTTTGAATGCCTTCAACGCCTATGGGCTGTATAACCTGCCCTTTGGCCAGGGCAAGATGTTCGGCTCCGGAGTCTCCAAGGGCGTAAACGAAGTCATCGGCGGCTGGAACGTCTCCCTGGATTCCACCCTCCGGTCGGGCTTTGCCGTCACGCCCATCGACGGTGAGTGGATGGGATCGTTCAACCCGGCGGGCGCCTCCAACCTTACAGCCCCTGGTACATACGTGCCGCGGCCGGACTGCAACACTTCGGTTTCGCCGAACACGAGTTACGGGTTCGCGCAAATCGGCTCCAGCGTCGGCATGGTCAACCTCAACCCCGCGTATATTGCCTCACCCCAGGCCAACGGACAGTTCGGCACCTGCGGCGTGGGCTCCTTGCGCGGCCCCCATCTGAAAACGGCCGACATGAACTTCAACAAGTCGTTCCCAATCACGGAAGGGACGAACCTGGTCTTCATGGCGCAGTTCATGAACCTGACCAACACGCCCATCTTCTCCATTCCGTCGACGTGGGACGACAACTACAGCTCCTGCGAGTACTGCACCGGCCAGCGCCTCACCGGTCCGGCGGCTCCCAACTCGCCCGGAATGGGCCCGTATGGCCTGATGGATGGATCCAACCCCGGTCGCCAGATTGAGCTCGCCCTCAAGCTGAACTTCTGACCGGTTCAATCGATGCTCCGGCGCCAGCGGCAAGCAAGGCGGAGCGATAACACGAAGCTCGAAGCGGCGCCTTCGAGCTTCTTCTCCTGCGCGCTTGGCGGGCTGCGGCGCGAAACTACGAGCCATACGCCTGCCTCATCGTCTACGATCTTGGGCGGGCGTTGCGGAGTGTAAACGTCGCGCTTTCTGAAATGCGGATAGAGCTTCGATGAGACAAACTGTCCTCACAGCCGATGCGCTCTACGACGGAAGCAGAACCATCCCCCGTCCCGCGGTGGTGCTGGAGGACGGACGCATCGCATCCGTTTCCTCGCGCGACGAAGCTGAACTGCCGCGCCATGCCGAGATCTGCGACTTTCCCGGCGCGATGCTCGCGCCGGCGTTTCTCGACGTCCACATTCACGGCGCGGCCGGCCACGACGTGATGGACGCCGCTCCCGAGTTTCCGGCGACTATGGGGCGGTTTCTGGCCTCGCGCGGAACCGGCGCGTACCTGGCCACAACCGTAACCGCGCCGCTGGACCGGACCCTGAAGGCGGTGAGCGCGCTGGCGAAGGTCATCGCCGAGGGACCCGTCGCGGGCCAGGCGCGGCCCGTCGGGATTCATCTGGAAGGGCCGTTTCTCTCCCACGCGAAATGCGGCGTGCAGCCGCCCGAGCACCTGCTGGAGCCCGATATCGCCACGTTCGATCGCCTGTTTGAGGCCGCGGAAGGCCGGGTGCGGCTGATCACGCTGGCCCCGGAGTTGCCCTGCGCAGCGGAGCTGACAGCGCATGCGCGCGCGCGCGGCGTGAGAGTGTCGCTGGGCCACTCGGATGCCACGGCGGCGGAGACGCGCAAGGCCATTGCGGCCGGCGCCACCAGCGCCACGCACACCTTCAATGCCATGCGCCCCCTGGACCATCGCGAGCCGGGAATCCTCGGCGTAGCTCTCACCGAAGATGCACTTTATGCGGAGTTGATTTGCGACGGCATCCACACCGCGCCGGAGATGGTGCGGCTGTGGTGGAGGGCCAAGGGCGCGGAGCGCGCCATCCTGGTGACGGACGGGATCAGCGCTACGGGTATGCCCGACGGCGAGTATGTGCTGGGCGGGTTCCTGGTGCAGGTGTCCAACGGGCGCGCTACCGCGCGGGGTGTGCTCGCGGGAAGTGTGTTGACGCTGGACCGCGCCCTCCTCAATTTTCTTCGGTATACGGGCGCCGGAGTCGAACAGGGGCTGCGATTGCTGACGGCGAACCCCGCGGCGATGCTGGGAATTGGCGAGGCAGCTTTCGCGGTGGGCCGGCCGGCGAGCCTGGTTGCCGTGGGCGCAGACGGCAGTCTGATGGGTTCGGTCGTGAACGGCCAGCGCGTGTTTTGAGTCGGGAAGGCCACCGAGCGAACCCCCGCGCCTATCCGCCATGGAAATCAGACTTGGGAAATCAGCCCTAGAATTGAAGAATGCCGGAGCTGCCTGAGGTGGAGACGATCGCGCGCGGGGTGGACGCGCGGGTGCGCGGCGAACGCATTGCGGAAGCGTGGTTCAGCCGCCACCCTGAGCCCTTCAAGACGCCCGCCGCGGCGCAGGCAAAGGGCCTGGAGGGACGCCGCTTCCTCAGCGTGCACCGGACCGGAAAGCACATCGTGTGCGAGCTCGAGCCTGGGACTGAGGTCGGGCCGACTGGCTCGGCCGGCCCGGATGCCCAGTGGATTGTGCACCTGGGCATGACCGGCCGTTTGCTGGTCACTACGCCGGATGCGGAGCTGGCCCCGCACACCCATGCGCGCCTCCGCCTCGAAGGCGGGCGGGAGCTCAGGTTTGTTGATCCGCGGCGGTTTGGGAGGCTGGAATTCAGGGCGCTCAGGCGCAAGGAAGCATTTGCGGCGCCGGGGCTGGAGCCGCTGGCGACCGGAGCAGCGGAGTTCGCCGCCTTGTTCCGGGGCCGGCGAACGCCGGTGAAGGCGGCGCTGCTGAACCAGAGACTGCTCTCCGGGGTGGGCAATATCTATGCCGACGAAAGCCTCTACCGGGCGGGAATCCGGCCACGGCGTCAGGCAGGGAGGCTGACCGGAGCCGAGCTGGAGCGGCTGCGAACGGCGCTCAGGAAAGTGCTGGAAAACGCGATCCGGCTGGGGGGATCGTCGGTTTCAGACTACGTGGACGCGGAGGGCGTGCGGGGATTCTTCCAGCTCGAGCATCGCGTATACCAGCGGACAGGGGAGCCGTGCCTCAAGTGCGGAACGCCGATCCGGAGGGTGGTGGTGGCAGGCCGCGGCACCCATTATTGTCCGCGCTGTCAGAGCTGAACTATACGGTTTTTTGTAATTCTCGGCCGCTGGGCTCCAAAATTGTGGTATATCGCTTTACTTGCCGATCCGCAAGTAGTTGAATTTATGGAAACTTCCGAACGGCATAGCGATTGCACTGAGAAAGGACACCAGTGATGATCAGGCCGTCAGAAATGGATGGCCTCATGACAAAGGCACCCGGCACGAGCGACGCCACAGGCGAATCTCCCAAGAGAGAAGCCGGCCGGGGAGCCAAAAGCGGTGAAGTAAATACCGCCATTATAGTGATACGGGGAGGCCAGTGACCCCGCTTGAAGTCGAAAGCGCCACTCGAAACGAGTGGCGCTTTGACTTTCAGGGGTCGAGCCACCCGCTTTCAGGCAATGCCATCCGCGCATGAATGACGGCAGTTACCGGGGAATACTTGCCAGCGAGACATGGTTCGCTGTAGTATCAAGATTGCCGAGAAGCGGCTGAGGCGCGCCCCCCGGATGGGGATGAGCGCGCGCGCTGCTCAAGCAAGGATAGTTCGCCCGGGAGCTCAATAAGACGGCTCGAGAGTGGCGAAGTCTCCCCAATTGGAAAGGCCTCGCGAGACGAACAAGGACGGCGCAGGAATCCCATGTGGGTTGCCGGCCGGATTTTGGTTTGGAGACACCAGGACCTGTTTCAGGGCGTGAGATGGTATGTGCTCGGGACCGCCCGGGGGATGGCGCGGGGGCAAGCATCATCCGAACCGGAACGCGCTGAAGCACAGGGGGAGCGGAGATTGTGCCGCCGGAAACGCCGGGGACATTGGCACGGAAGGTTCCGCATAGGTCAGATATCGGCGAGATGCTGCTGGCGAAAGAAGGTCATGGTACATTGCGGACAGCACTTCGCGAAGCGATCAGCCGCCCATTCCCTTTCGGCGCGGCGCGGCCGCGGTTCCTCACCTAAGATGGGTCCGGTCTGAGCCAAGGTAGAGCCGCGCAGCGCAAGGGCGCGGCACGTGAAAGAGCAATGCATCCAACAGTAAAGTGCCAGGAAGTGCACGCATGACAACAGAATCGACGCAGCCCCAGCCAGAAGCAGGGGCGAGCCCGGCCGCGAGCCAGGGCCAGTCGCAAGGGCATCGGCGCCGGCGGCGCCGCCGCAAGAATAAATCGAACCACACCGGCGCCGCGCAGATGCAGCAAGCACAGATGCAACCGGCGCAGGGCCAGCCGCAGCCGCAGCCTGCAGCGGCGCCCCGGCCGCAGCAAGGCCCGGGCCAGCAGCATGGGGGCCACGGACGGAAGAAGAAGAAGAAGTTCTTCCAGAAGGGCGGACCGCCGCAGCCGCAGCCCCAGCCGGGCAACAGCATCCATCCGCCGCACCAGGGCAAGCGCAAGAACAAGCAGCGGGGCCCAAGGGAATTTGTGGGCCCGATGGACCACAGCTATCGCGTGGCGAACGGCAACGTGGCGGATGTGCCGGCCTCAACCATTCCCACTTCGGGCAACGGGCACGGCAACTACTATCAGGACGCGTACGTTCCCGCGACACCGGCGGCGCCCATCCGGCATGACGCGCCCACCCGCATATTCTGCTTCATTGAAGACCTCTTCTTCCTGGCCAAGATCAACGAGACGGCGCGGAAGCTGGGGGTGAAGGTGGAATTTGTGAAGAGCGCGGATAAGGAAGCTCCGGCGCGGATCCTGGATGCGCCGGAAGAGGAACGCGCGCGGCTGATCGTCTTCGATCTGAACAACGTCAACGCCAAGCCGCTGACATTGATTTCCAAGTTCAAGACGAAGTTCAAGAAGTCGGTTTCTGTCATCGGATTCCTGTCCCACCTGCAGGGCGACCTGAAGGCCAAGGCGGCCGAGGCCGGATGCGACACCGTGATGCCGCGCTCGGCGTTCTCGCAGAGCCTGCCCAACCTGCTGCGGCGCTATGGCCTGGAGGAACAGGAAGAGCACGAGGCGCAGCCGGTGTTCTGAAGGAATAGGCAGAGTGCAACTGCGAGCGCGTCGCCACCATGGCGGCGCGCTCGTTCCTTTTGTGGCAGAATTCAGCGAGTGCGGCTGGAATCCCAGCTCGCTGTTCGCCTGGCCAGTCAGGCAAAGTACGCTCGGTTTTTCTCTGCAAATGCGGCCTTTTCCCCGGGCAGATCGCTTTCCGCGAAGATCGCATTCTGTTGGCACACCGCGGCGCAGTTGCCGCAATCGATGCACTCGTCGGGGTTGATATAAACCTGCGGAACCGCTCCGGACCTGGGATCGTTTACCGTGGGCGCAATCGCCGCGGTAGCGCACTGCTCCACACATACAAAATCCTTCAAACACCCATCGGTAATAACGTAAGCCATAATGACGAAACTCCTCATGGCAAGGCTAAGAGAGAGGGCAAGGAGCCAACCGTGATTGGGGTCACGGGAACTGGCGAGTTCAACCAACATTTCCCCTGCATTCCGTGCAACGAATGCTGCGTGTTTAGGGCATAAATGCATCATTTCACTGGGCCTTGCCGTTTTTTCTTTTTCGTCGCTAGTGATTTAAATCACAGTCCGGACACGGCCCCCGCGCGTAGAGTTTGAAGATGTGGAGGCCGGGCCCGAATGGATCGCGCTACTTCAGGAGAACTCATTGACACGATTGGAGTAAGCTATCCAGGGAGACTTATGCGGATCGCCATAGTCGGCGGCGGCATCGCGGGTCTGGCGGCCGCCTACGAACTCGAAAAAGCTCGCGCCGCCAACCCCGCTCTCAGCTATACGCTCTTCGAGTCCCGCTCCCGTCCCGGCGGCTCGCTGGCCAGCGAGATTGTTGGTGGCACGGTTCTTGAGCGCGGCCCTGACTCGTTCCTTACGGAGAAACCGGCGGCCGCGGAGCTGGCGCGCGAGCTCGGCCTCGGCTCCGATCTCATCCCCTCCAACGACGCCGA
Source organism: uncultured Acidobacteriota bacterium (assembly GCA_963766785.1). GTDB lineage: Bacteria > Acidobacteriota > Terriglobia > Terriglobales > Acidobacteriaceae > Telmatobacter. Next base: position 1,754,995 of record CAVYBV010000025.1, on the reverse strand, counting down.
CCGCAAAACCTGGATTGCCGTGGGCAATCGCCTGGTTCCGCTGCCCGACGGGCTCATGTTCCTTGTGCCTACCAAGCTGCTTCCCACCGCCTTGACGCCGCTCTTCAGCCTCCGCACCAAGCTGCGCATGGCCTTGGAGCTGCTGCATCCACCGCGGCCCAGCGGGGAAGACGAATCGGTGGCCGCGCTGGTCGAGCGCCACTTCGGCCGCGAGGCGGTCGAGCGGCTCGCCGACCCGCTCCTCTCCGGAATCTATGGCGGCGATGTCGCGCAATTAAGCGCGCGAACCGTCCTTCCCCGCCTGGTGGAGATGGAAGCCGAGTTCGGCTCTCTCACGCGCGGAATGCTGGCCGCGCATAAAAGGATGAAAGCGGCCATGGCGGCCAAAGGCGGCGGTGGCGGCGGCACGCGCCCAGGAACCGACAGGCTGAAGCCGATGGGCGGCGCCGGCGCGGGCCCGCGAGGCATTTTCACCGGCCTGCGCGGGGGCTTACAGCAGTTAGTGGACGCGCTCGTGTCCCGGCTCGATCCCCTGGCCATCCGCCTGGACACGCCGGTCAGCGCGATCCGGCGCGCGGGCCAAGGCTGGCAGCTTACGGCAGCCGGAGAAGCGGAGATATACGACGCAGTTATCGTGGCATCCCCGGCGTGGGCCGCAGGCGCGCTGCTGGCCGGCATCGACGCCCAGCTCGGCCAGGAACTCGAATCCATCCCGTACTCCTCGTCGATCACCGTGAATCTGGTCTACGACGAAGCCAAGCTCGGCCGCCTGCCGGACGGATTCGGGTTCCTGGTGCCGGCCAGCTCGGGCCGCGCCATGCTGGCCTGCACCTTCGCGCACCGCAAGTTCCTGGGCCGCACCGCGCCGGGCAAGGCTGTTCTGCGCGCCTTCCTGGGTGGTATGCGCCATGAGGCGTTGATGGAAGAGCCGGACAATGTGCTCATCGCCACCGTGCGCCGGGAGTTGAGCCAGATCCTGGGCGCGCGCGTGATTGGGCCGCAGATTGAGCCGGAGTTCGCGCAGGTCACGCGCTGGCGCCGCGCCATGGCGCAATATGCTGTCGGGCACAAGGAACGGATGAGGCGCATCCGCGCGCAGCTCGCCGTTCTGCCCGGGATCAAGCTGGCCGGCAATGCCTACGACGGTATCGGCATCCCCGACTGCATCCGGCTGGGCCGCGCCGCCGCGCGGGAGCTCGTTGGCACGCTCGCGCGGTGATCTGCGAGTGATCTCTCTCACAACAATTCGGCGACTATTCGCCCACTATTCGCCTTTTTATCCTGAATTGGGAAATGAGATGGGGGAGGGGTATTGTTTCTCCCCGGAAACACGGAAGGGAGCTTCGGCTGAAAGTTCCCTTTCTACGTTGAGTATGGTCCAGGCTTGCTGGAGTGGCTGTGGCGGGAGTCACACTTCGCCTGCGCCGCTGGATTCCGCAGTCTGGCTCGCGACTCTGAGCAGCTGGCCGTCACCTTCGGCGCCTTCCGTTTCCTCGCCTGCGCCCGCCTCCTGCTCGCCAACCTGTTCAGAACGCTCGCTCAAAGCTCATCACAAGCTTTAGTATGGATGTTGAAGTCTCCGTCGTTTTTCCGTTCCCTCGGCAGTTTCCTTTGAAGCACCACTGATATTGATTCCTGGATTCAGAAGACCAAAGGCGTCCTTTGAATTCAACATCAAACCACTTTGACGATGCCAGACCAGCGCGAGGCCGGTGGATAACGCTTCTCGTGCTTTTGCTCACTGCGCTGATTTCATCCGCGCAATCGAGAGACTCCTCGTCCTATCAGATTTCCGGTAGCTTCTCCTATCTTTCCAATACCATCAACGGAATTCCCGGCGCGCGACAGCCGCTGTTTGGCTGGGACGCTTCCCTGGCTGCGCCCGCCTGGCGCAATCTGCGTTTCAAAATCGATTACTCTGGTTACCTGGGCAATAATCTGGGCGCGCCACAGCACCCATATTTCGTCCTCGCCGGAGGGCAGTACGACTATCGTTTCCGCAAGGAGAAACTGTTTGCCGAAGCACTCTTCGGCGATAGCGGTCTCAATGGAAACTGGGCTCCGAATCAATTGCCGGGAAGTTCGGCCTCTTTTGCCACATTGCTCGGCGGAGGCGTCGATACTCCGGTGTCCAAGCACCTGGCGATGCGATTCGAAGGTGGCTATCAACACACGAATTTCGCCTTGTACGACAGCGTGGACTATAAGTATCCGTACCAGTTACCGGGTTATCCGAAGAACTTCGCCCGCATCTCCGCCGGGATGGTCTGGACTCCGCATGCGGAGACACACTCTACCGTGGAGATGGGGAGCAACCGCGTCGAACGCCAACCGGTCAAAAGCGAATTGGTGTTCGAGGATCTTGGCAGCATCGGCCATTATCATCTCTTTACCAGTTCCGGGGTGAGGGCAAACTTCCGTGCCGGCGGCCTGGAATATGACCGCAATTCCTGGGGCCAGTTCCTTGGTGCGCGCATGGATTACGTTGCCGAGGTGCTGCCCGTCGCGGTCTTGGCCCAGCCAACCGAGGCCGACGTTTGGGGCAACCCGCGCTCTACGACGATGGAGAATGTTGCGGGCCTGGCGATCGCGCCGATCGGCCTGCGCATGCTGTGGAGAGATGGCAAGCGTCTCAAGCCGTATGCATTCTCGAAAGGCGGAATGATCGGGTTTTCAAAAAGGGTGCTGTCGCCAAGCGCCTCCTACGAGAATTTCACTCTCCAATTCAGCGTCGGTCTTCAATGCAGGCTCAACGATAGGTGGGATTTTCGCGCAGGGGCCCTGTACTTCCACTTTTCCAACGGTTTTGTTGTGCCCAGCAATCCGGGATTCGATTCGATGTCCTACAGCGCCGGGTTCAGCTATCACCTCGGCAAGCGAGAGACGAGCCTCCGGCAATGAACCGGCCACGAACCGGGCTTCATGCCTTGTCCGGCCCAGAACCTGCTCGTAACTTTCCGGCGCAGAAATGCGCGAAAGCTAGTAACAGGCTCTAGCGGCAGAAGCGCGACTGGGGGAAATTTCTTCTCCCTTTTCATCCTCTACTCTCTGTCTTTCAGCACCTGCTTGCCGATGGTCATCAACTGCATGTTCGATGTGCCCTCGTAGATCTTGCCCACCTTGGCGTCGCGGTAGAACTTCTCCGCCGGATAGTCGCGTACAAAACCGTTGCCGCCGAAGATCTCCACCGACTGGCTGGCCACGCGCTCGGCCACCTGCGAGGCGAAGAGCTTGGTCATGGCGGCTTCCTTCACATACGGCTGGCCGGCGTCCTTGATGCGGGCGGCGTTATAGACCATGAGTCGCGTCGCCGCGATTTCGGTGGCCATCTGCGCCAGGGCAAACTGCACCGCTTGAAACTCGGCGATGGGCTTTCCGAACTGGCGCCGTTGCTGGGCGTAGCGGGCAGCGTGGTTCCAGGCGCCTTCGGCCAGGCCCAGCATCTGCGCGCCGATGCCGATGCGCCCTTCGTTCAGCGTCTCCATGGCGATCTTGTAGCCCTTGCCGGGCTCGCCCAGGACGGCCTCGCGCGGAACCTCGCAGTTGTCCAGAACCAGCTCGCAGGTGGACGAGGCGCGGATGCCGAGCTTGTCCTCCTTGCGGCCGACGGTGAAGCCGGGCGTGCCCTTCTCGATGAGGAAGGCGGTAATGGCGCGGTAGCCCTTGGCGGGATCGAGCGTGGCGAAAACGGTGAATAGGCCGGCCTCGCGCGCATTGGAAATCCACAGCTTGCGGCCATTCAGAAGATAGCCCGCGCTGGTGGCCTCGGCGCGAGTCTGGAGGGCAAAGGCGTCAGAGCCGGAGCCGGACTCAGAGAGCGCATAGGCGCCCACAGTGGCGGAGGCGAGCCGGGGCAGCCAACGCTGCTTTTGCGCGTCCGTACCGCAGCGGCGCAGAGCGTTGTTCACCAGCGTGTTGTGCACGTCAACCAGCACGGCGACCGCCGGATCGACGGTGGAGATGGCCTCAATGGCGAGCACCGCGTCAAAGAACGTGCCGCCCGCGCCGCCCATCGTCTCGGGAATTTCGATGCCCATCAGCCCCAGATCGAAAAGCTTCGGCACCAGGCCGGACGCGAACTGCTGCTCGTCGTCCATGGTGCGCACAAGCGGCGCGATCGTGTCCTCGGCAAATCGGCGGACGGTGGACGCGAACAGCGACTCCTCTTCAGAGAGCTGCGTAAGCGGGGCGGGGTGGGGATGAGTCAAATGCAGACGGCCTCCGGATTCGGAGTGTATCAAAGCGAGGGTAACTCAAGCTCCCGACCACTAAGGAACTCCCTCTCGGCGGGACTATAGCGCCCTTTTACGGGGCTCTGAGCAATCGGCTCGAAATGGCTGTAGACAACCTACAGCCTTGGGAGTAGAGTGTCTACATCCTTATGAGCGCGAGCGAATCGTACAAGAACCGGGTCGAGCTGCTGCAGGGCACGCTGGATATGCTCGTCCTGCAGGCGCTGCAGTGGGGGCCGATGCACGGCTACGGCATTGCCCAGTCCATCCGCTTGAAGTCGGGCGAAGTGTTACAGGTTGAGACCGGCTCGCTTTACCCGGCGCTGCACCGGCTGGAGCGGCAGAAGTGGGTGAAGGCGGAATGGAAGGTGACGGAAAGCCGGCAGCGCGCCAAGTTTTACCAGATAACGAAAAAGGGCAAGGAACAACTGGCGGCAAACCACGCGCGCTGGCAGGCAATGGTGCGAGCGATTGGAGCGGTGATGGAAGGGCAGCGGAGCTAGCGGAGATAGCGGCGTTAGCGGAGCTGGAAAGGATGGCGCATATGCGGCTTTGGGCGTGGGAGCGGCGCAAGGACGATCTGGCCGAGGAGCTTGATGCGCATCTGCGTATGGCCATTGCGGATCGCGTGGCGCGCGGCGAAACGCCGGAAGATGCGCGCACGGCGGCAGTGCGGGAGATGGGCAATCCCCCGCTGGTGGCCGACGTTACGCGGCGCCAGTGGGGCTGGGAATGGCTGGAGCGCGCCGGCCAGGACGTGCGCTACGCGCTGCGGCAGTTGCGCAAGAGCCCCGGCTACACGGTGACGGCGCTGCTGACGCTGACTCTTGCGGTGGGCGCGAACACGGCGATCTTCGGGCTGTTTTACGCGCTGCTGCTGCGCAGCCTGCCGGTGGATCGGCCGGACCAGCTTGTACAGGTCGAACTGCGAATGTCAACCCCCGGCGCTGCCGGCGAACCAACTCCGACTGTGTCGGACGGGCTCTTCGACTTGATCGACAAATCGCAGACGGCCTTCAGCGGCCTTTGCGGATGGCAGGAAGGCAACCTCAATTACCGCGAAGCAGATGGCACGCATCCTGTGCCAGCGGCGTCGTTAACGGGCGGATGCATGCGCGTCCTGGGTCTGCACGCGGCGCTGGGCCGGCTGCTGGAAGATGCAGACGACAAGCCCGGCGGCCTGCCTGAAGGCTTCCCCGTGGTGCTGGGTTACGACTACTGGCGAACGCACCTTGGCGCCGATCCGGGCGTGATTGGGCGCGTAATGAGCTTCGGCGCCACGCTGCGCACGGGAGCCAGGAAAGGCGTAGTGGTGGGCGTAATGGAGCCGGGGTTCGAAAGCATCCAGGTCGGTGGACAACCGGATCTCTATGTGCCGCTGGAGATGACGGACCCGGCGAGCCAGCACGGACTGGGCTCGTTCGACACTACGGTGATCGGGCGGCTGAAGGATTGGGCGAGCGCGCAGCAGGCGGAAGCGCAGGTGGATGCCCTCTTCCAATCGAAGCTGAAAACGGAGAAAACGCTTCGCTTCTTCACCTTCGTCGGGGACAAGTTCACGCAGGCCACCGAGGAGCACCTGCTGGTGAGGCCGGGGCGCACCGGCTTCTCGTATCTGCGGGACGATTACGAAAAGCCGCTGTACCTGATCGAAGGAATGGTTGGCTTGTCGTTGCTGGTGGCGTGCGCCTACCTGGCGATGCTTGCCTCAGCGCGGGCGCTGGCGCGGCGGCGGGAGCTGGCAGTGCGCATGGCGCTGGGAGCGAGCCGCAGCCGAGTGGCGGCGCAACTCACCTGGGAGAGCGTGCTGCTGGCCGTGGCCGGTGGCGGGTTGGGGATTCTCTTTGCGTGGGGAGCGGAACACGGGTTGCTGGCTCTGATGAGAGGCATGTCGACCGAACCGCTGGAGCTGCGCGCGGGTCCGGGCGGCGTGGTGTTGCTGTTCACTCTAGCCCTGATGGGACTGACGGTGATGTTGTCCGGCATGTGGCCCGCCTGGCGCGCCAGCAAAGTAGATCCGGCCAGCGATATCAAAGAGGGCGAGGCGTCGATTGCGGGGCGCAGGGCGCCGCGGATGGGCGCGTGGCTGGTGCCCGTGCAGATCGCGATTTCGCTGGTGATTGTGACCATGGCGGCGCTGATGGGATCGACGGTGGCGCGGCTGCTGGCTGTCGATCCCGGCTTCCGCACCAGCGGGATCACCTTCCTGCAGGCAGATTTCTCGCCGAGGACGCAGGGCACAAAGCAGCCTGCGGCCCCTTTTTCGCTCATTGTTTCGTTGCTCGACCGCATTCAGCACACACCTGGCGTGGAAGGAGCGGCCGTTTCGCAGGCCTATCCGCTGGAGGGCGCAACGTACATGAAGACCGTGTGGTCGGAGCCATCTTCGGGCGTCAAGCGCACGGACGAGAGCCTCGTCGCGTTGGCAGTGACCCCGGGATACTTTGACACCATGGGCATTCCGCTGCTTGCCGGGCGAAACTTCACGCTAGACGACAAGGGCGAGGACGCTACCGTGTGCGTCCTGAATCGGACCGCGGCGGAATACTTCTTCCCTGATGGAAACGCCATTGGCGGCATGCTCTCGATGAGCAAGACGGTGAAGGTGCGCGTGGCGGGGATCGTTGGCGACACGCTCTACAACGATCTGCGGCAGAAGGCGCCACGCATGATGTACCAGCCGTATCTCCAGGGCGCATTGTGGAACCCGTATGCGAGTTTCGAGGTACACGCGCGGGATGCGGGAACCGCGGTGAGCGCGGTGCGCAATGCATTTCGCGAGCTGGCGCCGGATGTGGCCGTGGACAAACCGGTGACCATGCGCGAACTGGTGGCGAGCACGATGGGCAGGGAGCGAATGGTGGCGTTGCTCTCTGGCTTCTTTGCGTTACTGACGCTGGCGCTAACGGGCATAGGCCTTTACGGCGTCCTCAACTACGGCGTAGTCCGGCGGCGGACCGAAATCGGCGTGAGGATGGCGCTGGGTGCGTCGCCGGGCGGCGTGGTGAAGATGATCCTGCGCGAGGCGCTGCGACTGGTGCTGCCAGGGCTGGTGCTGGGCGCGGCGGGCGTGTGGGGCGCCACGCGGCTGCTGGAGACGCTGCTCTACGGGGTCAAGCCGCTCGACCCGTGGCTGTGCGCGGCCAGCCTGGTGGCGCTGGTTGCGGTTGCGGTGCTGGCGTGCGTGCTGCCGGCGCGGAGAGCGGCGCGAGTGCATCCGATGGAGGCGCTGCGGTTCGAGTAGCAGCCCCGAAATGAAAGGCCGCAACCTTGCGGCTGCGGCCCGTTTCGTTCCGCTTGCACGGAGTTACATTTCCTTCACGCCTTCTACAAACGCCTTCAGCTTGCGGCTACGGCTGGGATGCCGCAGCTTGCGCAGCGCCTTGGCTTCAATCTGCCGGATGCGCTCGCGGGTGACCTGGAAGCTCTGGCCGACCTCTTCGAGGGTGTGCTCGGAGCCGTCTTCGAGGCCGAAGCGCATCTTGATGACGCGCTCTTCGCGCGGCGTGAGCGTGCGCAGCACCTGCGAGGTGTACTCCTTCAGGTTGACGCTGATCACGGCCTCAGAGGGCGAGACGGCCTGGCGATCTTCAATGAAGTCGCCCAGGTGCGAATCTTCCTCTTCGCCAATGGGTGTTTCCAGCGAAATGGGTTCCTGCGCGATCTTGAGCACCTTGCGCACCTTCGCCACGGGGATGTCCATGCGCCGCGCGATCTCCTCGCTCGACGGCTCGCGGCCCAGCTCCTGCACCAACTGGCGGCTGGTGCGGATGAGCTTGTTAATGGTCTCGATCATGTGCACGGGGATGCGGATGGTGCGCGCCTGGTCCGCGATGGCGCGGGTAATCGCCTGGCGGATCCACCACGTGGCATAGGTCGAGAACTTGTAGCCGCGGCGGTATTCGAACTTGTCCACCGCCTTCATCAGGCCGATGTTGCCTTCCTGAATCAGGTCGAGGAACTGCAATCCGCGGTTGGTGTACTTCTTGGCGATCGAGACCACCAGGCGCAGGTTGGCTTCGATCAGCTCCCTCTTGGCCTGCTCGGCGTCCATGTCGCCCTGGATCATTTCGCGCTGGGTGCGCTTGAGCTCGGCGATGGAGACGCCCGCGTCCTGCTCGATCTTTTCCAGATCGGCCCTGCAATTCTTCTGCTGCCGCCGGTACTCCTTCTTCATCTCATCGCTGCGCGAAGCCTCGTGCTTCTGCTCCAGGGACCGGATCTGCCGCTCCAGCGTGCGCATGGTGTCGACGGTCTTGTTGACCTTGTCGAGCAGGCGCTTGCGCTCCATGCCGGTGTACTTGAGCTCGCGCACGATGCGGGAGATGTAGACCTTCTCGCGGGCGATGAGCCAGCGCAGATGGCGCGACTCCTTCACCCGCGAGCGGGCCGTGGAAGTGGCGGCGCGCTCTTCCAGTTTGCCGATGTTCTTCTGGTGCTTGACCAGGGCGTCAATGCGCGCCACGGTGGAGCGGACGCGCGCCTGAACCACGTCTTCGGTGAGCTCTTCCTCGTCGAAGACCACCACTTCCTTGACGTTGCGCACGCCGCGCTTCAGGTCCTCGCCCAGGGCCACGACTTCGCGAATCACGATGGGCGAACGGGAGATGGCCTTGAGCACGCGCATCTGGCCGCGCTCAATGCGCTTGGCGATTTCCACCTCGCCTTCGCGCGTGAGCAGCGGAACGGTGCCCATCTCGCGCAGATACATGCGCACCGGGTCGTTGGTTTTTTCCAGAGTGCCGGGCGTCAGGTCGAGCTCGACGTCTTCGCCTTCCTCGAGCTCGAATTCCTTGTCGGCGCCGAATTTGGGCCCCTCCAGCAGATCGATGCCCTGGGTGCCGATGGTTGTGATCAAGTCGTCGATGTCGTCGGGCGAGGTGGCCATCTCATCCGGCATCATCTCGTTGACGTCGCCGTAAGTGAGGTAGCCCTTCTCCTTGCCCGTATCGATCAGGCTGTGAATGTCTTCTTCGAATTTGTCGTCAATCGCCAAATCAATCCTGCTTTCCAGGTCGCTGCCGTCGAGCGCCCGTCGCGCCCTTCAGTCGCCGCGCGCGCGGTACGCGGGGTCCAATGGGTTTGACCCCCGTTGCTCTTGCCATCAGGGGATGCGGGCTTCGGGCGAACGGTTATCGCTCTCGCCGGTTTGCACACATCGCTGACGGGACCGTGCCCGGGCCGCGCTGAAATCGCGTTCCAGCACGCGGACAGACCTTCGGTCACTCCGCAAAAGTTGCGGTTCAAAGTGGTTGCTCGGAACAGGATGGCAGCGCTTCAGGTTTCGCCTGGTTAGCCCGCGAGCCGCAGCTCATGTGTGGGGCAAAGGGGCGCGCATCCCTACAGAGATCAACAGATTACCACAGTCCGGACCGTTTCAAACTGAGAAATCCGGCCCGAAGGCGACGGCCTGTGAGGGGTGCGGCTACCCGTTGTGCCCCGGCGCCACCGTCCTCGCCCTTCGCCCCTTGTAAATATAGACGCATTCCGGGCCAGATTCGGCTCAAAATTCGGGGAAAACACGCTTCGGATCCAGGCCTTTGCCGGGCAATCCCTTGCCAACTCCAAGGGCGGCGCCCTTCATCGCGTATGAAGGACAACCATGGCGGCAGGGAATGATTCCAAACATGCCCTCACTCCGGCGGGTGCTGATTGTGCAGCTCTCGCAGCGCCCGGTCCAACTCAAGCTTTTGCTGCGTCAGCACGGCCAGTTCGGCGTAGTCGCCGCGGCGCTCGGCCTCGGCAATGAGCGCGCGGAGCTCGCGCTGGCGGCGCTCGATGGCTGCCTCCTGCGCCTGCTGGATGGAACTCGCCACCTCCGCCTCGGAAGGCATCTGGGTTTCTCCCAGCAGCGCCTGAGCAAGCAACCCGCGCTGGGCGTCGTCTGGGACGGTTTCCATGGGGTCCTGGGCGCGGCGGCCGGCCAGTGCCTGCAGAGCCGGATACGTTGTAAGCCCCTCAAACCATGATGGTTCCTGAAGGATGGCGCCGGCGGCGAGGGCACGAGTGTCCTGGTGCGCGGGATCGTCGATGGAGAGCGCCCGCAGGAGCACCCGCTCCACCTCAGTCAGCGCCGCGGCGCGCACTTCAATATGGTCCTGGCGGCGCAGGGCGGCCTGGCGCAGTTGCTCGCGCAGGATGGTGGAGTCGATGCCGAGTTTCTGAGCCGCGTCGCCAGCGAACTGATCGCGCGCCAGTTTTTCCGGCATGCGCCGGATGTGCGGCAGCAGAAAATTCATCTGCTTCACCTTCTGCTCCGCGGTGGCCCCGGGGAAAAGCATGCGGGCGCGCTCGATCAGGTAGTCGGCCTGCCGGCGGGCGCCGCGGATGGCGCGCGTGTACGCTTCCACGCCGCGCTCGCGGATGTAGCGGTCGGGGTCGAGGCCGTCTTCGAGAGTAACGATCTTGATGGAAAAGCCCTCTTCGGTCAGAAGGGCGATGGATTTCTCGGCGGCATTGGCGCCGGCGGCGTCGGGATCGAAGTTGACGGCCACCTGCGCGGTGTGACGCCGCAGCAGCGCCACCTGGTGCTCCGTAAATGCGGTGCCGCTGGTGGCGATCACGTTCTGTATGCCGCGCAGATACACGCTGATGCAGTCCATCTGGCCTTCAACCAGCAGCGCGTATTCCATCTGCCGGATGGCAGCCTTGGCCTTGTCGAGATTGAAGAGCACGTGGCCCTTGGAATAGAGCGCCGTCTCCGGCGAGTTGATGTACTTGGCCCCGGCTTTCTCGCCGGTTTCAAGCGTGCGCGCCGTAAACGCGATTACGCGTCCGCCCTCATTCGAGATGGGGAACACAACCCGCTTGCGGAAACGATCGTAGATTGCCCCAAGCGAACCGTCCTCGTGCTCCTTCTGGCTGAAGAGGCCGCTGGCGCGGAGAGTTTCGGCGTCGGCCATCGGACTGAGCGCGTCGCGCAGGGCGTTGAAGCTGTCCGGCGCGTAGCCGATGCGGAAAGTCTTGATGCCCTCGGGCGAGAGGCCGCGGCCGGCCAGGTACTCGCGTGCCACCGCGCCCTCGGGCGAGCGCAGCCGCTCCTCGAACCAGGCCGCGGCCGCTTCGTGCAGGTCCAGCAGCTTGCGCCGCAAACGGGCTTCGGCTGCTTCTTCCGGCGAGGAGTATTCGCGTTTCGGCAGGGGAATGCCGCATTTCTGCGCCACCAGCCGGACAGCCTCCGGAAAGCCGGCATTCTCCATCTTGCCCACGAACGTAAACACGTCGCCCGTGGCCTGGCAGCCGAAGCAGTAGTAGAACTGGCGCACCGCGTTCACGTTGAACGACGGCGATTTTTCCTTGTGGAACGGGCACAGGCCGGTCCAGTTCTGCGCGCCCGCCTTGCGCAGGCGGATGTAGCCCTCGACGATCTTGACGATGTCGGCCTGCTGCTTCACGGTGGCGGCGAAATCGGACATGGAGCGGGTCTGCTATCAGGATAAGGCCGCACCGAAGCTCCCATTGTGGAAGAAAGGCTCGCTGAGAACCGGGTTACTCAGAACAGGCAGTCGCAGGCGGATTTTGGCGCCATCGAGCTTCCTGAATTCATTGATGAGCTTGCCGGCGAGGCATTTTGATAAGGTGATCGCATGTCTAAGAACAGTGACGCCCCCGGACCAGTTCACGACGGCGCAGCGAAACAGAACGAGCCGGAATACCGAGGCGCTGGCCCTCACCCGGCGGAGAATGTCACGCGCCGCTCCGTGCTGCGCGGAGCCGCGCTGGGAATTGCCGCTCTGGCTTCGGGCGTGGATTCCGCGTTCGCCAAACCGGCTCCCGCACCTCCCAACATTGTTTTCATCATGGCAGACGATCTGGGCTACGCCGATTTGGGTTGCTATGGCCGTCCCGATCTTCGCACTCCGAACATCGACACTCTGGCGGCGAGGGGCGTTCGCTTTCTGCAAGCTTATGCCAACTCGGCGGTTTGTTCGGCAACCCGCACCGCGCTCATCACCGGCCGCTACCAGGATCGCCTCTCCATCGGGCTCGATGAGCCGTTGGCGGGGCGCGATATCGGCCTGCCGCCTGACGTTCCCACTCTGCTGTCGTTGCTGAAGAAGGCAGGTTACGGCACAACACTGGTGGGCAAGTGGCACCTGGGGCTGCTGCCTAAATACGGGCCGCTCCGCAGCGGATACGACCACTTCTACGGGATTCGCCGGGGCGCGGCCGACTACTATACCCACTCCAATGACCTGTGGGACGACGATGTCCGCGTGGACCAGGCAGGCTATCTCACCGACATGCTGGGCGCCCACGCCGTGAACGTGATCAACGGCTACGCGCGATCGGACCGCCCCTTCCTGCTGAGCCTGCACTTTACGGCGCCCCATTGGCCTTGGGAACCGCCGGGAGACGACTCGGAATCGAAACGTCTCATCGGCAAGCCTCTTGCGGACTTCGACGGCGGCTCGCAGAAAACTTACGAGTCGATGATTGAAGACATGGACCGCCAGGTAGGCCGCGTGCTCGACGCGATTCACACCAACGGGCTTTCCGAAAACACGATCGTGATTTTCACCAGCGACAACGGCGGAGAGCGCTTTGCCGATACCTGGCCCTTTACCGGCAGAAAGACCGAGCTGCTGGAAGGCGGGCTGCGCATTCCCGCGATCGTTCGATGGCCGGCGCGAATTCCCCGGGGCCAGACCACCAACCAGGTGGGAATCAGCATGGATTGGCTGCCCACGCTGCTGGCCGCGGCAGGCGTCTCACCCGATCCCGCATTTTCGCCGGACGGCATCGACTTGCTGCCCCAGCTCACCCAAAACGCGGTGCCCGTCGAGCGCAAGTTGTTCTGGCGCTACAAGGCGAATGCGCAGCGTGCCGCCAGAGAGGGCGATTACAAATTTCTCAAGATCCTCGATAATACGTTTCTCTTCAACGTGGTCGAAGATCCGATGGAGCGGGCCAATCTGAAGGAGCGCCACCAGGATATCTACGAACGTCTCCAGGCCGACTGGTTCGCGTGGAATGCCACGATGCTCCCCGAGATCGATGAAAGCTACACCTTCAGCTTCACGGGAGCGGAGTTGGCAGACCACATCGGCGCCGCCGAGGCAACCGGCAAAGCGGACAATCCAACGCCCCGAGCCAAGCCCAATCAATAGGAGCCCTCGGATCGACAATGGCGCCGCGCGCACTGAGCTGCGCAGCCACCCCGATGTGCGCTCCGTCACCGGCGCAGCCATCCCTGCTGCGTAACCTCAAGAACATCTGGCCCGTAAGGTCATTTGAGAGGGTGGAATGAGGCGGCGAGCCATTGCGATCGGCGTGGGAGTCCTGCTGCTGCTTCTCTTGCTGTGGCTGGTGCACACAGTCATCGCCTCCCGCGCCAGAAACGAGTACTCCGGCACCATCGAGACCCGCGAAATCCACGTCGGCTCCCGCATCGGCGGCCGCGTGACCGATGTCTTCGTCGAAGAAGGGCAGACGGTGAAGGCCGGGACCGTGCTGGTGCGCTTTGAGTGCGATGCGCTGAAGGCCAGCCGGGCGCAGGCCGCCGCGTCCGTAGTGGAAGCTCGCGCCAACCTTGAGCGGATGCAGCGCGGCAACCGCCCGGAGGAGATTGCCCAGGCCACGGCGCAGGCCGCGGCAGCACGCGCGGCGCTCGACGAGGCCCGCAACGGCCCGCGCCCGCAGGAGCTGGACCAGGCCACAGCCGATTATGCCGCCGCCCAGGCCGATGCCGTGGATGCGGACTCCTTTTATGGCCGCATGGAAAAACTGATCCAGACCGATACCATCTCGCGGCAGCAGTTTGACGATGCACGCGACAAGCGCGACGCGGCCCGGCAGCGGGCGGAATCCGCGCGGCAGCATCTGGCGCTGCTCCAGGCCGGAACCCGGCCTGAGGACATGCGCGCCGCCGAAGATCGCTACCGCCAGGCTGAGGCGGCGCGGGTGCTGTCCGTGAAGGGGTCACGGCGCGAGGACATCGAAGCTGCGCAGGGGCGCTTGGGCCAGGCCGAGGCGCAGGTGACCCAACTGGATGCCGACGTGCGCGAGGCGGAGTTGACCGCGCCCGCCGACGCGGTGGTCGAGGTTGTCAGCGTGCGCCCCGGCGACCTGGTTCCCGCCGGCCGCATTGTGCTCTCGATGCTCGAGGCCTCCCAGCTCTGGGTCAGGATTTATGTGCCGGAAACGGACCTGGCGCGGGTGCGGTTGGGCCAGAGCGCAGCGGTGCGCGTCGACTCGCTGGGCCGCAGCTTCATCGGATCTGTCCAGCAGATCGCCTCTCAGGCCGAATTCCTTCCTCGCAACGTGCAAACGCGCGATGATCGCGAGCACGAGGTGTTTGGGGTAAAAGTGCGCGTGGACAACGCGCAAAACGTGCTCAAGTCGGGCATGTCCGCGGTGGTGCGGCTCCAGTAAGGCAGTTCATAGTTCACGGATCACGAACCACGATCCACGATTCACGATTCACGGCGGGACGGGCACGTATGGCGGCGGCGATTACGGCAGATCAACTGACCATTCGTTTCGGCTCGTTCACGGCCGTGAACCAGGTCAGCCTTGCCGTGGCAAAGGGAGAGATTTTCGGTTTTCTTGGCCCCAACGGCTCCGGAAAAACCACGCTGATCAAGGCGCTCTGCGGCTTGCTGACTCCTGCGTCCGGCAGCGGAACCATCCTCGGCATGGACATCCGCCACGACGCCGCCCAGATCAAGCGACGCGTCGGCTACATGAGCCAGAAGTTCGGCTTGTACGAGGACCTGACCGTGGGCGAGAACATTGCCTTCTACGCAGGCGTGTATGGGATCCGCGGAGCAAAAGCCGAAGACCGTAAGCGCGAGGTGCTGGCGCTGACCGGCATCGAGCGCTACCTGAACCGGCGCGCCGGCCAGCTCAGCGGCGGCTGGAAGCAGCGTCTGGCGCTTGCTTGCGCCATCATTCACTCGCCTGAAGTTGTGTTTCTCGACGAGCCCACGGCGGGCATCGATCCGGTGGCGCGGCGGGCGCTGTGGGACCTGTTTTTCCGCCTCTCCGGCGAGGGCGTCACGTTCTTTGTCACCACCCATTACATGGACGAAGCCGAGCGCTGCGGACGCGTCGGCTACATCTACCTTTCCAAATTGGTCGCGCTGGGCACGGTGGCCGAATTGCAGCGGCTGCCGGAGGCCAACCCGCCGGGCACGTCGCGGGTGCAGATTGCCGCGGCCAATGCGCCGGCTCTGCTGGAGCCGCTGCGGCGTATGGCCGGCGTGAGGGAAGCCACCGTCTTCGGCCAGTTCATCCATGCGCTGATAGAGACCGCACGCCTGCCCGAGATCAAACAGGCATTCCCCGGAGTGCCGATCGAAACCATCAAGCCTTCGCTTGAAGACGTCCTCGTCACCCTGACTTACCAGATCATGGAGGCCGCGCCATGAAGCACCTGTTCCGCGGTCTGGTTCCGGTTTGCCGCAAAGAGGCGCTGCACATTGTGCGCGATCCGGGCACGCTATTCTTCGCGCTGCTCATCCCCATGCTGCAACTGTTTTTGTTCGGCTTCGCCGTCGATACGAACATCCGCCAGATCGCCACCGTTGTTCTGGACGAATCCGAAACCCAGGAGAGCCGGCAACTGGTGCAGCGCTTTGAGGCCTCCGACGTCTTCGCCGTTCGCGAAATCGCCCTTTCAAAGGACGCGCTGTACGATGCCATCCGCAGCGGCAAAGCGCGCGTGGGCGTGCGCATTCCGCCCGACTACGCGCGCGACCTCCAGGACGGCGACACGGCCACGGTTCTGGTGCTGGTCGATGGCTCCGACTCCACCGTGGCCGCGCAAGCGGTCAGCACAGCCACGGGCGTCGCGCTGCAGGAATCGCTGGCGCAAGTGCTTCCCGACGGACAAATTCCCATAGACGTTCGCCCTTCGGTGCTCTACAACCCGGCCACGCGCTCGGCCAATTTCTTCGTTCCCGGCCTCGTCGGCATTCTTCTCCAGGTCATGACCATCCTGATGATCGCGCTAAGCCTGGTGCGAGAACGCGAGCGCGGCACCCTGGAACAACTCACCATGACGCCGGTGGCCCCGCTCGGCCTGATGCTGGGCAAAATGATTCCCTATGGCGTGCTGGCGTTCGGCGAGCTCTGCGCCATCCTCGCCGTCATGCGCTGGGTCTTCCTGGTCCCGATTCATGGCAGCGTGATCGTGTTGCTGATCCTTTCGCTGCCATTCCTGCTCACAGTGCTTGGCATCGGGTTGGTCATCTCCACACGGGCGCGCACCCAGGCGGAGGCCTTTCAGCTCGCCATGGGCACCATCCTGCCGTCCGTATTTCTCTCCGGCTACATCTTCCTCATTGAGAACATGCCCCCCATCTTCCAGGTCATCAGCCGGCTCATCCCGGCAACCTATTACATCCGCATCCTGCGCGGGCTCATCCTGCGCGGCGCTGGGCTTGCCGACCTGTGGCGCGATGCCACGGTGCTAACCGTGATGGGCTGCGCGGCGATCCTGCTGGCGGCGCGCCTGTTCGTGAAACAAGGCGGGGAGTGAAGCTTGCGCGCAACCGGACACATCGGGGCAAAATAGTTGTTGCAACGAATATCGTCCTCCCGCATCCAAGAAAGCGAAAGGAGGCCAACCCATGGCCACAACCACCACTTCCCCTCAAACTCCTGCCCAGTCTACCGTCACCTGGAAGCTCGATCCCGCGCACTCCAGCGCCGAGTTCAAGGTGAAACACATGATGATCTCCAACGTGAAGGGCACCTTCAGCGGCCTCAGCGGAATCCTCATCGAGGACACCGCCGATCCCACCCGCAGCGGCGTGGAGGCATCGGTCGACATCGGCACCATCAACACTGGCGACCCTCAGCGCGACGCCCACCTCAAGAGCGCCGACTTCTTCCACCACGAGCAGCACCCCACCATGACCTTCAAATCCACAAAGGTGGAGAAAAAGGGTGAAGGCGACTACGCCGTAACCGGCGACGTCACCATCCACGGCATCTCCAGGCAGGTTACGTTCGCCGTCGACGGCCCCACCGCGCCGGCCAAGGATCCCTGGGGCAACACCCGCATCGGCCTCTCCGCCACCACCAAAATCAATCGCAAGGACTTCGGCCTGAGCTGGAACGCCGCTCTCGAAACCGGCGGCTTTCTCGTCGGCGAAGAAGTTCACATCACACTCGAAGCGCAATTCATCAAGGCGTAAGCCGCCCCGCATTTGCAATCGGGCCTCATCTCCTCGTCACAACGGGCCGCAGCGCGTTGACTACCCTCACGCCCGGCCCGTACGCTGTTCCGCAGACGCGACGGTCCGCGCTTTCCATGCCGAAAACAACCCCCAACAGCGCGGCAACCACGCCCGTCCACGGCGAACCGCTCGAGCGTTCCCTCACCCGCGTCATGTGCCGCCTCGCGCCCTGGCTCATGCTCATGTTCGTGGTCTCGTTCCTTGACCGCGCCAACGTCAGCTTCGCCAAGCAGGCCCTCGCCGCCACTGAGGGCATCACGGAAAGCGCCTACGCCATGGGCGCGGGCCTGTTCTTCATCGGCTACTCGTCCTGCGGCTTTCCCAGCAACCTCATCCTGCATCGCATCGGCGCAAAAATCTGGATCGCCTTCCTCATGGTCACCTGGGGACTGGTCTCAATGGCCACCATGTTCGTCAGCGGCAGCACGTCGTTTTACGTCCTGCGCCTGCTCCTCGGCGCCACTGAGGCGGGCTTTTTCCCCGGCATCATCCTTTACCTCACTTACTGGTTTCCCCGGCGCGTGCGCGGGCAAATGCTGGGCGTGTTTTATCTCGGCGTCCCCCTCGCGCTCATCGTCGGCGGGCCGCTCTCAGGATTCCTGCTCGACACGGCGCTACCCGGCAAACTTCAAGGCTGGCAAGTCATGTTCCTGGTGGAAGGCGCGCTGGCCGCGGTGCTCGGCGTCTTCGCCTTCTGGTTCCTCAGCGACCGCCCCGCCGACGCCAAGTGGCTCCCCGAAGACGAAAAGCGCGCGCTCCTCGCCGAGCTGTCGCGGGAAGAAGCCGAACGCCGCGCCACCGGCCCCGCCAAGCTGGTTGCCATGCTCCGCGACGGCCGCGTCTTCGGCTTCTTCGCCGTCTACGCCCTCATCCAGATGAGCACCTATGGCGCCGTCTTCTACCTGCCCGCCGAGATCTCCGGATTACTCCACAAGCCTGAAGGATTCGAGGTCGGCGCGGTCTCCGCCATCCCCTGGCTCTGCGCCTTGGCCGCCACTTACATCCTGCCGCGTCTGGGCGACGAGTTCCGCAACCATCGCCTGCTAGCCATCCTCACACTGCTCATCGCCGGTGCGGCCAGCTTCGCGTTTCCGGCCTGCGGTCCGCTCTGGGGACTGGTAATGCTTTCCATCGCCGTCTCGGGATTCATCGCCGTGCAGCCGCTGTTCTGGACCTTCCCCACCGCCTACTTTGCCGATCGCGCCGCCGCAGGAGGCATCGCGTTAATCGGCGTCGGCAACCTCGGCGGATTCCTCGCCCCCAACGTAAAAGTCTGGGCCGACCAGCACTTCCACTCCTCCAGCGCCGGCCTTTACGTGCTCGCCGGACTAACTGTCCTGAACGCAGGATTCATGGCATGGCAAACGCGCAGCAGGACCTGAAATTCCTTTCTGTAACTCCCGTCACGGAACCCCTGAGCGAAGCGGGGTGCCCCATCCTAACCGCGCTTTTTGCGGTTAGGGTGGGAAACAACACCGCCGGCCTACCCTCTTGTCTTTGCCTTTGCCCTCGCCTTTCTTTCTGTCATTCCCGGCAGGAAATCTGCTTCTCCACGCGCCCACTCAGGGCTGTGCCTCGTTCATCGCTCCTGACCGTGAGGGGACTGAAGGGGAAGCATCCGCGCGATGAGCGGCCGTCCGCGAAACGGCAGCGGCGCCTTTCATGGATTGAACGGCGTTTGCGGGGACTAATACAAAAATCAGGGAACTTCCGATTAGCCGGTCATTCGGGTGCAATGGGGCTGAGAGCGCACAATCTCCCGCTTCGATAAGGATGAGAGCCAAGCATTCGGCAATGCATTCTCCGGCATCCGGTGAGGTGCACTGAAAATCCGGCTTGAATTGTAAATACGGTTTGGCGCGGACTATAATTGCGTCTCATTCCCCTGGGCCCCATCTTTCACGCCTCCCCGAGCAGAGTTGCATGTTTAGAGGCCAACCCACGGAATCCGATGGATTCTGTTGCCCCGAACGATGAGGAGAAATGCATGCCGATCCGGAACCTGATACTTGTCCCCGTGCTGGCGGCTTTGGTTGCGCCGGCGATCTGCCAGACCATGAGCAGCGACCCCGCAATCCCTACGCTGCAGCCGGTGGTGGCGCCAGCCGCGCCGCAGGCGGTTGTTCCCGCGCTGATCCCCTTCTCGGGCGTAGCGCTGGCGGCCGACGGCAAGCCGCTGGCGGGCGAAACCGAAATCATGTTCCTGATTTACAAGGAGCAGCAGGGCGGTGAGCCGCTGTGGGACGAGACACAGACGGTTCTGCTCGACACGGCCGGCCACTACAAAGTCCAGCTCGGCGCGGCCACTGACGCCGGTTTGCCGATGGAGCTGTTTGCCGCGGGCGACGCGCGATGGTTGGAGGTGCAGGTGGCGGGGCAGTGGCCCGAGCCGCGCATCATGCTCATCAGCGTGCCCTATGCGCTGAAGGCTGCCGACGCGGAGACGCTGGGCGGTCTGCCGGCTTCGGCGTTTGCGCTGGCTCCGGCGGCAGGGGCCGCAGCGGCTGAGACTGCGCGTGCCGCGGCTGCCGTCGTGCCGGCTTCCTCGCCTGCATCGTCGAACGTGACGACCAGCGGCGGCGCGGTCGGCACGATCCCCATGTTTAGCACATCCACTGACATCGAGAACTCGGCGATCACGCAGACGGTATTCGCATCAGGGACTGAGGTCGGCATCGGCACATTCCATGCTCCTGTGACGCTCAACGTGAATCAAAATGCAGTCCAGATAGGCAGCACGAGGGTTGGCGGCTTGCCTTACGGAACCATCACCATGCAGGGCGGCCTACCCGTCCTTCACCAGTGCTGTCGTAGTCTGCTCTGGAACATTTTTGTTGGCGGCGCGGGCAATCTCAGCCTTGATAACATCGGAGCGAGGAACAGCGCGCTGGGCTATGGGGCTCTTGCCGCGATTGATGGCAGGAGCGCTCCAGAGCATGGCGATACTGCGGTGGGCTTTTGGGCTCTGAAGGGCAACACGAACGGCAGCGAGAACTCAGCGCTGGGGGACAGCGCCGGCCTAACCACCGTTCAAGCGAATCAGAACGTTACCGGCTCAAAAAACACTTTCCTCGGATACGCCTCCGGCCCCGGCACGCCAACGCAGTTGACCAACGCCACTGCCGTCGGCTCCAACGCCGTGGTTTCAGAAGACAACGCACTGGTGCTGGGCAGCATTGATGGCGTGAATGGAGCCAAGGCCAACACAAAGGTTGGCATCGGCACCACCAAGCCTGCGACAACGCTGGATGTGGAAGCGCCCGTCGGGACCGTTCCAACCATAAGGTTCGGCAGCCTGAAGATCCCGGCCGTCTTCGCCGTCAATGGAGATACCTTCCTGGGCGGAGCGCTCGCGGTGGGGGAAGGGACCAAGGTGATGTCGGTCGCCCACGACGGCATCATCACCTTTGCGCCAGGGCAGACCTTCCCCAGCGCGGGCACCATCACCGGTGTGACCACCAGCAGCCCGCTCACGGGCCACGGGACCACCGGATCGGTCGCCCTGGGGCTGAACACTTCTGCGCTTGAAAACACGCTAAACGGCACTTATGCGCAATTGGGAGCGGCCAATACTTTCCCCATGTACCAGCAGATGCTTGCAGGCCTGAGCGTGACGGGGCAGCTGTCTGCAGGGAATGTGACCGCCGGAGAGAGTTATTCGGGAGGCAACGCGATTACCGGCGCGAACGCGGCCACTTCCGGTTACTCCAACGGGGGAATGTTCACTTCGGCCAGCCCCGGAGGCGCGGCCGTGGTAGGCCAGAATGCCTCTGGCGGACCCGCCGGGCTGTTTATCGGCCCGGTGAACCTGGAGCCGAACTTCGTGGCAACTTCAAGCAATCCTCAGAACTCACCGCCGCTTTCGCTCAGGGCACAAGGGTATAGTTCCCAGTCCGGAGGCCAACTGGTCAATCAGACGTTTCAATGGGAGGCTGTTCCGGTTCCCGGAACTAACAACACCGCCAGTCCCTCCACAACACTGAACCTGCTCTATGGATCCGGCACAAATGCCGCGCCGGCCACGCCTGCCGCAACGGGCTTTTCCATCAACTCCGACGGTACGTTGAACTTTGCTGGCAATCAAAGCTTTCCCATCACCGGAACAGGCGGCGGCACCATCACCGGCATCACAACCTCCGGCCCGCTCACTGGCAGCGGAACCTCCGGCTCGGTGGCCCTGGGGCTGAACACCTCGGCGCTCGAAACTACGCTCAACCAGAACTACGCGCAACTGCTTGCGGAAAACCTTTTCGTCGGCTACCAGCAGGTGCAGGGAGGCATGAGCGTCACCGGGGCGCTCTCGACGGGAGGTGTAACATCCACCGTGTCGGGAAGCAATGCGGTTTATGGCCAGAGCTTGGCCACCACCGGCACGTCGAACGGGGGATATTTCTCGACCACCAGCCCCGCCGGCACCGGCGTGGTGGGCGTGAACAGCGCGGGCGGCTACGCGGGATATTTTCAAGGCAACGTGGCGGTGACCGGCAGCGCCGCAACTGGACAGCTTGCCATTGGCGGCGACACGCCCATGAGCCACAACCCGCACATGGTTTTTTCCGGCTACTTACTTGGCGACCTAAGCGGAGGGGGCTTCGGACTCCTTGGAGGCTTCTTCATTCCCGATCAAAACATTACGATCACCCGCATATCGGCGAGCGTACAGAGTCCTGGCACCGGATGCAGCACTGACGCGACGGTGGATATTTATTCCAATAGCGCCACAGGACCTATAGCTTCCCTCAACATCGGTCAAGACCAAGGCATGGATGACTCCGGCCCGCTCAACCCCCCTGTAAATGTTGCCGCGGGGACCCAGCTCACAATCGGATCTGTTGGCGCCAGCGGCTGCAATCTCACCGGCGGCTCGCCGAACAATGTATTTGTCAACGTGCAGTACGTGATGCAGTAGGTCCGTCTTGAGGAGTGGCGACTGCTACCGGTGTGCGATGGCGGGTACTTCAGCCGTTGTCCGTGAGATTCGCCGCAGTTGTTGCAGGCTTGGCGGGTGGCCACGATCCCGGCGCCCTGTCCAAACCACAATGCGGGTGCCCCCGGTCCCTCGCCTTCGGGGACCGGGGATGGTGCAGCCTCAAGCTCTATCTCTGAAAATCGAAATAACAAAACGCCAATAGGAGGAATGTGACTCCTTATAAAGTCGGCCTGAGCTGAGAAAACAGGCGAGTCAAGCGCGCTCCCCGGCGAAATCGTGTGACGAAAGTCGCTGCCAAGGAGGTGGGTGGCCGCTATTGTGAAAGCATCGGGTGCGCGGGGAATGAAGCGTGGCAGGCGTCCGGTACCCGAGAGAGGCAGCAATGCAAACCCTGGCTCAGGCAGTTCCTTTAAAGGCTTCGAATCGCGGCAAGGTCTATCTTCCCCGCGAGCACGGAGCCACGGCGATGCTGCTCACGCCGATTGTCAGCGTCGCCATTCTGGCGCGGAGCTGGCATTGGAGCGAGCTGGCCGTACTCGCCGCCGCGTTCGCCGCCATGGCCGCCAAAGATCCTGCCGTGCTGCTGGTGCGGCAACAATTTGTGTGGAAGCAGAGAAGTCCTGATTTGCCCGCTGCCGTGCGCTGGTTTCTCGGCTGGAGCGTAGTGCTGGTCGCCAGCGTGGCGATACTGCTTGCCACCTGGCCTCTGAAAGCATTTCTGGCCATGGGCGCGGGCATCGCGGCATTTGGCTCGGTTGCGGTCTTCGTGAATGTGAAGAATCGCCAGCGCTCCACGTTGTTCCAGATTTTGAGCGCCGCTGCGTTGACCTCAACCGCGCTGGCGGCATGCATCGCTTCCACCGGGTCAATTGCGCCGTGGTGCTGGTGGTTTTGGGCTCTGATCGCGATGCAAGCAAGCGCGGGAATCCTGGTGGTGCATGCCCGGCTGGATGCCCGCATTGCGCAACGAAAGAACTTAGCCGCCAACGGGCAATTTCGCCGCGCCGCCCAGGCCGCCCTGGTACTGCTCCTCTCCGCGGCCCTGACCGCAACCATCCTCAGGAATGGCTGGATCGCCCTGGCCCTGGCCCTGGCCGTGGCCGGCTACGCCTACGAGCTGATGCGGCAGAAGCGCCCTGTTTCCTTAGAGATGCCCCTGAAGACGGTCGGCCTCGAGGCGCTGACGCTGTCCATCCTCTATTCCGGTCTGCTAATCGCCGGCCTCTGGAAGTAGAAAAAGCCCCCTTTGCCTTTGCTTTTCTTTCTGTCATTCCCCCGCCGCGGCGGGGAATCTGCTTTTGAAAACCTGCGCAAGGACCTCCGTGCGGAAATACCTGTTGCAACGAATATCGTCTTCGCGAATCCAATAAGGTGCACACTGGCCTTACCAGGTGTAAAGGAGTTCAACCCATGTCTCTTCGTCCCGTTCGCGAGATTCTTTCCACCAAACCCACCATTGAAGGCGCCGGCGTCAAGCTCCAGCGCGCCTTTGGATTCGGCAAAACAAAGGACTTCGACCCATTTCTGCTGCTGGACGATTTCCGCAACGACAACCCCGCCGACTACCTCGCCGGCTTCCCCTGGCACCCCCACAGAGGCATCGAAACCATCACCCTGGTTTTGGCGGGCGAGGTGGCGCATGGGGACTCGCTGGGCAACAAAGGGCGCATGAATGCTGGGGATGTGCAATGGATGACGGCGGGGAGCGGGATTCTACACCAGGAAATGCCTAAAGGGGATGAACGGGGACGGATGCACGGGTTCCAGCTGTGGGCGAACCTGCCGGCAAGCCTGAAAATGACCGATCCGCGGTACCAGGACATTCCGGCGAGCGCGATTCCCGAGGTTACGGAGGACGACGGGACGCGGGCGCGGATCATCTGCGGGGAGTTCTGGGGCAAACGGGGGCCGGTGGAGGGCGTGGCGGCAGGTCAATTTGGAATCGACGCACGCTACGTTGACATCAGCGTGCCGCCGGGCAGGAAGAAACGGATTCAGATGGAAACGACGCGCAACGCATTCGCCTACGTGTTTGCCGGGGCGGGGACGTTCCGCGACGCGAGCGAACCTCAGGCGGTGCTGACCGAAAGCGGCCTGGACCCGAATGCGGCGCCGGTTTACGACACGGGGAACCATTCGCTGGTGCTGTTTGACCGTGGCGACGAGATCGTGGTGCAGGCTGGGCCGGAGGGCATCCGGTTTTTGCTGGTGAGCGGCAAGCCGCTGGAGGAACCGGTGGCGTGGTACGGGCCCATCGTGATGAATACGCAGGCCGAGCTGAATACGGCCATGCGCGAGCTGCAGTCGGGGACGTTCATCAAGCACGGGTGAAAGGCGCCGGTAACCTGTAGCCTGTAGCCGGTAGCAAGAACTATTAGCTACAAGCTACAAGCTACGAGCTACAAGCTCCGCGGAATAGGCACCGGCGCGGTCTCATCCGATGCTGCTGCGCCGGCAAACCTCAGCACTGTACACTGGCATTTATGTCGCACGCTTGGGCACAGGCTGTGGAAGTTGTGACCACGGTGCTGGCCGTGGCGGGCATGGGGTATTACGTGGCGGCCTTGCTGGCCGCTTTTGTGTTTCTGGGGCAGCGGCGGGCGCGTGCGGCGGGGGCACGGCCGGGCGTGAGCCTTTTGAAGTCGCTCAAAGGGCTCGATCCGGGAATGCTGGAGGCGTTCCGGACGCATTGCCGGCAGGATTACGCGGGCGACTACGAGCTTCTGTTTGGGGTGGGGTCAAAGGATGATCCGGCGGCGGCGGCGGTGCGGGAGTTGCAGCGGGAGTTTCCGGAGCGGGAGATTCGGCTGGTGGAGTGCCCGCAGCGGCTGGGGACGAACGGGAAAGTGAGCACGCTGATCCAGCTTGTGCCGCATGCGCGCTACGAGTTCATCCTTATCAATGACTCTGACATTACGGTGGGCCCGCATTACCTGGAGCGAATCGTCGGGGAGTTCAACCCACCCTTGGCGCATAAAGCCGCGCCAAGGATGGGGCACCCACGATCAGGGCACCAGAGGCCGGTGGGGTTGGTGACGGCGCTGTATCGCGGGCGGATGCATGGGACGGCGGGGTCGCGCCTCGAGTCGCTGGGGATGTCGACGGATTTTATTCCGGCGGTGTTGCTGACACAGTGGCTGGAGGGCGGGTTGCGGTTCGGTCTTGGATCGACGCTGGCGGTGAGCCGGGAGGCGCTGGCGGCGATAGGGGGCCTGGAGGCGCTTAAGGACCATCTGGCCGACGATTACCAGCTGGGGTCGCGGATTTACGAGGCCGGGTACGCGGTGGCGCTGAGCCGCGAGGTGGTGGAGACGAGCGTGCCGGCGTACCGGTGGAAGGGATTCCTGGAGCACCAGTTGCGGTGGTACCGGACGGTTCGAGACGCGCGGCCCTGGGGGTATGCGGGTTTTGTGTTCACGTTCGGGCTTGGGTGGGCACTGCTGAATGTGGTGGCGAGCGGGGTGAGCCTGGTGAGCCTGTGGCTGCTGGCGCTGGCGTTTTTGCTGCGGCTGGCGCTGGCAGGCGCGGTGGGCGTGAACGTGCTGGGCGACACTCAGGTGCTGGCCAATTTCTGGCTCTTGCCGGTGCGGGACGTGGTGGCGATGGGGACGTGGGTGGCGGGGTTTGCGGGAAATACGATTGTGTGGCGCGGGGAGCGTTTTGAAGTGCGGGATGGGAAGCTGAGGCGGGTTTGAGGGAGTCTAACGGAGTGGTCGCAATGAAGGCAGCGTAAATGCGGGTCTGGAGACCCGCATTACAGCCGATCTGGAGATCGGCGGTACAGGAGATCGGCGGTACAGGAAACTGGTTGGAGGTCGGGGCCGTGAAAGCGAATTTCTTGCGGAGGCGCGGAGCGGGCGCGGTGGCTTTGTCGGTGGCGGTGCATGGAGCCTTGCTGGCGCTGCTGCTGGTGACGGCGAAGTGGGTTGGCGTGCGGGTGGTTGAGCCGACCGGGCAGAGGCGCTGGATCACGTCGATTGAGATTGCCGGGGCGGCGCGGCGGGCGAAGATGATGTTGCCGGAGCGGCCTCAGGCTGAGACGGCTCCGGAACCGCCGCAAGGGAAGGCGATTACGGAGCCGGCGCCACAGGTGCTGTCCGGGAACCGGAACGGGCGGAAGGACGCGCCGATGCGGGATACGCATGGGCGGGGGATGGCGGCGCACGGGATGGGGAACGACGATGAGGATGTGATGCCGGCGTTTCCGGTGTTTTCTCCGCGGCCGGCGGTGACGGATCGGTCGCTCTTACCACAAACGGAGCAGAAGGTTGTGGTGGACGTGAAGCTGAGCGCGGACGGCGCGGTGCTGGACGAGACGCTGGTGAGGGGGTTGGGAAATTCGCTCGACGCGAAGGTGATGGAGATTGTGAAGACGTGGAAGTTTCATCCGGCGATGATTGACGGGAAGCCGGTGGCGTCGGAGGCCGAGTGCATTTTCCCGTTCGACCGGAATTATCCGTTGGGGCCGGCGTAAGGCCAGTTCGAGATGGGCGGGGTGCCCGCGTGGAACAGCAGATTCCCTGCGGGAATGACAGAAAGAAAAGCAAGAGCATACGACGGGGACCCGCGGCACCCGGCACCATGGCGTGGTCTTATTCAGGCGAGTTATGTCACTTTGACCGGCTGCGGTCGCCGAAGATTACCAGGGTGACTCCGCCGCCGAGTGCTGCAGCCCCGCAGATATAGCCCGCCGCTGTCTTTCCCCCATCACCCTTGGTTCCCAGGGCGCTGCCCAAAGCGGCGTCGCCGGCAATCACCACCGCGCCCGCAGCCACCAGGATGAATCCCCCGATGATCATGCCCTTCCCTTTGGCAGTGAGCCGACCGGCAGGTTTCGCCTTGGTTGGGGCAGCCGGGCTTTGGCTGCTATCGCCGTTGGGCATGGGAGGGGCCACCTGCTGACTGCCTCCCGACTGCATCATCGCTTTGAATGGTACGGGGCCTTGCGCAGCCGCAAGCATGGAATTTGGCAGAACTGCGCAGCACGCGCAACATGCGAGAAAAACCGACTTGTTTTTCATAGCACTCTCCCCCGTCTTTAAATGTGGTTCTGAGTCTATTCGATAACGGTTCAGAACCAGCAACAAATATCGATACCCCGATTTACACCCCGGCCGTCCACAATGCTATCGTGAGTCCCAAATGCCGTTTGCTACTACTACCGAGGCTGGGGTGCCGATTGCGGGGCCTTCCGCCACGCTGATCTACGACGACTGGTATCCGGCGCTGCGGACTTCTACGCTGCGCAAGGGCAAGCTTGCGACTGCGATGCTTCTCGACATTCCATTGGTGCTGGGAAGGTTGAAGAGCGGGAAGCTCTTTGCCATGCGCGACAGTTGCCCGCACCGGGGGATTCCGCTGAGCTATGGGTGGTTCGACGGCGAGCGGGTAACTTGCCGGTATCACGGGTGGGAGTTTGAGCCGTGTTCGGGGCGGTGCGAGCTGATTCCTTCGCTTACTTCGCACGATCGGCTGGATGCTACGCGGATCTACGCCAACGCGTTTCCCTGCGAGGAGCGCGACGGGCATGCGTGGGTCTTTGTTCCCGGTCCGGGAAGCGGAAGACTTTCGCCGGGCGCGCAGGCGCGGGCGGTGCCGGAGCTGAAGAAGTTTGCACCGAGATTCCGGACGGCGCACCTCCAGGCGGATTTGCCTTGCAACGTGGATCACGGGATTATCGGGCTGATGGATCCGGCGCATGGGCCGTTTGTGCACCAGGCGTGGTGGTGGCGGTCGCGGACGTCCATTCGCGAGAAGACTAAGAAGTTTGAGCCCATCCCGGAGGGGTTCCGGATGAGCGCGCATGCGCCGAGCGGGAATTCCGCGCCCTACAAGCTGCTGGGCGTGTATGGGCAGCCGGTGGAGACGACCATAGACTTTATGCTGCCGAACCGGCGGACGGAGACGATCCGGTGCGGGGAGAAGTGGTTTTCGTCGCTGACCACGGTGACGCCGGTGACCAGCTCGACATGCCGGATTGACGTGATTGCGGCGTGGAACGTTTTCTACTGGGTGCCGCTGGTGACGCCGGTGGCGAAGTTTTTCGGGGCGAAGTTTGTGCGCCAGGACCAGGAGACGATGATCCAGCAGGCGGAGGGGTTGAGGCACAATCCGAGCCTGATGCTGATTGACGATGCGGACAAGCCGGCGAAGTGGTATTTCGCGCTGAAGCAGGCGCGGCTGGAGGGTGCGGGCAAGCACCCGATGGATGGAGCGGTGGAGCTGCATTGGAGGAGCTGAAAAAAGCAGGGAACAGGGAACAGGGAACAGGGATCAGGGATCAGAGAACAGGGAGTAGGGAGTAGGAAGCGTCCCCCAGGGGCTAAAGCCCTCCGCGTTTTTGGGGCGTTTTTCGGCACGACTGAAGTCGTGCCCTTACGCGATTTCTTACGCGATTTCTTGCGCGATTGCCTAATCAGCTTCGATGCGTTTGGACCTGAACCCTGGGCCCTGAATCCTGATTACTGCACCGTGAGCACGAGTTTGGTGGTGTGGGTGGAGGCGGTGACGCCGTTGCTGGACTGCGCCGTTACCAGCAGCGTGTAGGTGCCGGACGGAGTGGGCAGGTTATAGGGCGGCCCGTGGTTCTGGTAGTTCCACAGGGGGTTGCATGCCGTGGTTCCGAGGCAGGCGACCAGGGCCAGGAGTGCCAGCAGGGAAAGCCGGCTGAGCCAGCGGCGGCGGCGAGCGGAGAAGGCCAGTCCGATCATGCCGAGGGCGCCGGGGAAGAGCACGGCCAAGGCCGCCCGGTGCGATCCAGGATGAGCCGGGGGGCGAGCGGGGGGATGAGCTGCCGACGTGCCACCGTAGTGCGTGGGCTGCGCCTGGGTAGCAACCACGATTGAGCTGGTGACCGCTTTGGTTGCGTTGGGCAGGATCTCAAGATTTTCCGGTGTGAAGGAGCAGGATGACTGGTCGGGATTGCCGGAGCAGGACAGGGTGACGAACATGGGCGCGGTGAGGGCGCTGGCATCGACGGGCGTGACCGAGGCGGTGACCGTGCCCGATTGACCGGCGGTGAGGGTAAGCGATGCCGGATTCACGGAGATCTCAAAATCGGGCGTGTCGCCTGACGCGGCGCTGACAGGCTCGACGTCGGAGCGCGAGCGCTGGTGCGCGGGATCGCCGATGTAAACCGCGCGCAGGTTGTGCTGGCCCGGCGGCAAACCCACGACGATCTGGGCCTCGCCATCGGCGTTGAGCGCGGCGCCGGCGAGCTGGAGTTCACCGTCCTCGATGACCACCGCGCCTTGAGCCGGCAGGCCGTCTTCGCCGCTGACGGTGACGGAAAGCGTGGCCTGGGTGCTGCCGGAGCGGTCGAGCGTCTGCGCGCGCAGGGTGGTTTCGGTTGCCTGGGGGCGCGCCGCGGCCGAGGCGGGGATGGCCAGCGCCAATATGAATGCCGCAAATGGGAAGTACCGCATTCCGCGGCAGAAGAAACTCGTCACGTGCACCTGCTCCAAAATCAGAAGAAAATCGCCGTTTGTCCGCTTGTGGCAGCCAAGGATCATTGTATCCGGCGCAGCCCCGGAGCGGCCAACCGAGCGATGGGGGTGCTGGTTGGACGCGCTGGGGCGGCGGTGGTAAGTGGCTGGCTGCCCGGTCCCCGGGGATTTGCGGCAGTGCGGTCCTGCTATTCGCTACGCAGAGCTTCGAGGGGATCGACGAGGGCCGCACGCCGGGCCGGCACCAGGCAGGCGATGACCGCAACCGCCAGCAGCAGGGTTGCCACGGCGGCATAGGTGAGAGGGTCCAGGCTGGAGGTGCCGAAGAGCAGGGAGGCGACGGCGCGGCTGGCCAGCGCGGCGCCGCCCAGGCCCAAGACAACGCCCAACCCGGCGAGAGCGAGGCCTCGGCGCAGGACCAGCACCACCAGGTCACCACGCGAGGCTCCCAGCGCGGCGCGCACGCCCATCTCGCGCGCCCGCTCCGCGACGCTGTTGGCCAGAATGGCGTAAATTCCCGTTCCGGCCAGCACCAGGGCCACCAGAGCGAAGGCCTCAAAGAGGATAAGCACGAAGTGTCGCTGGGCCACGGAGAGATCGAGCAGCCGGCTCATGGTGGCCATGCGCACCACGGGCTGGTTCTTGTCTACGCGCCAGATGGCATCGCGAACAGCGCCTGCCGGCGGCGCCGCATCGGGGCGTGTGCGGACCGCGAATGACACAACGTGGTCGGCAAACCATGTCTGCGATTCGGGAAGGTACACCGCGTCCGCATCGCCCAGCGCCAGCGAGTCCTGCCGCACGTCGCCCACAACGCCGACAACCGTGAACCAGGGATAATCGGTGGGGCCGACGTGGAGACGCTTGCCCATCGGGTCGACCTTGCCGAACTCCTGACGCGCGAGAGACGCGCTGATCAGGGCCACAAACGGAGATGCGGCCGTATCGCGCTGGTCAATGAATCGCCCGCGCAACAGCGGAATCTGCATCGCCTGGCAGAATCCGGGGCTCACCGCGTAGCGGTAGACGTTGTGACCGGCTGAGGGAGGATCGTTTTCAAATTGCGAGCCGTAAACCGCAACCCAGTAGGGATCGCCGCTGATAGGAAGCAGGCTTGAGTAACCCGCAGCGGTGATGGCGGGAACTTTGCGGACTTCGTCGAGAGCCTGATCAAAGAATCGCCGGCGCGCGGCGCTGCCCTCGCCTGGATTCGCGGCGAGATTGTCGAATCTGTGGCCGGAGGTCTGCACCTGCATGGTGAGCAAGTTGGCGGCATTGAATCCGGGGTCCACGCTGAGCAGCCGCTTCATGCTGCGCAGGAGCAGCCCGGCTGTTACGAGGAGCATCAGTGCCAGCGCCACCTCCGCCACCACCAGCGCGCTTCGCGTGGCCTGTCCAGCGCGGCTGGCGGTGCGAGCGGCCTGGCGCAAGCCGGTTTGCAAACTTGCATGCCGGGTCTCGAGGGCCGGGATCAGCCCGGCAGCGACGCCAACCAAAGCGGAGATGGCCAACGCAAACACAAATACGGGGCCGTTCAGGGCGATGGCATCGACGCGCGGCAACCCGGGCGGGCTCAGGGCTATCAGCAGGCGCATGTCCGCCGCGGCTACCGGTAACGCCAGCGCTGAGCCCATGAGGGCCAGCAGCAGGCTCTCCGTAATCGACTGCCGAATCAAGCGCGATCTGGCCGCGCCCAGCGCCGCGCGCATGGCAAACTCACCCTGGCGCCGCGCGCCCCGCGCCAGCAGCAGGTTGGTCACGTTCACGCAGGCAATCATGAGCAGCAGCACCACCGCGCCCATTACCGCCAAAAGCGCGGGCCGCACGTCGCGCACCATGTCCTGCTGCAGCCCGTCGACGATCAGCCCATCCCGCAGCGACGCCCAGCGCGGCCGGGGAAACTCCTGCCGCGGATTGCGCGCAATTCCAGCCAGCTCTTGCCGCGCCTGGACCAGGCTGGCTCCGGCCCGCAAGCGTCCGGCCAGGCGGAAATGGTGTCCCCAGGCATTGGTGGTAAAGTCCGACAGCGTCGCCGGGTCGTATTGCATAGCGGTCCAGAGCTCCGCTCCGGGTTCAAGCGAGTCCTCGAATCCCCGCGGCATGACGCCGATGACCGTGTACAGATCGTCATCCAGGCGCACGGTGCGCCCGACCGCCGCAGTGCTCGCGCCGAATTGGCTGCGCCAGAGGGGGTCGCTTACGATGACCACCCTGGGCCCGTGGGGGGTGTTGTCCTGCGCCCGGAAGTCGCGTCCCAACGCCGGCGCAATGCCCAGCACATGAAAGTATTCCGCGCTGACCGACTGGCCTTCCAGCAGCGCCGGCGTTTGCTCGCCGGTCAGTACCGGCTGCCATGGCTCGAAGGTGGCAAGCTCCGCGAGGGAGCGGCTGCGCGCCTGGAGCTCGCGGAAGGTGCCGAAGGTGGTTTCGATGCGCTGTCCCTGGTAGGTGTCCCAGATGGTGAGGATGCGATTTGCGTGGGGATAGGGCAGAGGCTCGAAGAGGATGGGGTTGACCGCGCTGAAAATAGCAGTGCCGGCGCCGATGCCGAGGGCCAGGATCACGCTTGCGGTAAGGGCAAAGCCCGGAGCGCGCCGCATCTGACGCGCCGCGTAACGCAGATCGCGCCAGCAGTTCTCCAGACCGAGGGCCAGGTCATGCGCGGCCACCCGCTCCTTCATCAGCTCCGGATTGCCGAAGCGCAGCAGGGCGTCGCGGCGTGCCTGCGCCGACGGCATTCCCGCGGCGATGTTTTCGTCGGTGCGCATGTCGATGTGGGCGCGCAGCTCGGCTTCAATTTCACGGTTCACGCGCTCGCGCCGTACCAGGTTCGCCAACCGCCGGCCCAATCCCATCGCCGTTTTCCTTTCCGCATCCATTTCGCGCGTTGACTTGCTTTGGCTTATTCCTCGCGCATCAGCATGGAGGGGTTCACGCGCAGCGCCCGATGCGCCGGAGCCCATGTAGCCAGCAGGCCGACGAGCAACATGGCTGCTACCGATCCCGCCAGCACGATGGGGTCGCGGGGCGAGGCCTGGTACACGATTGCGGCCAGCACGTGCGAGGCGGCGAGGCCCAGCAGCATGCCTGCACAGGAACCAATCGCCAACAAGCGAAACGACTTGCCCAGCGCGGCCCGCAGCACCTGGCTGGGTCCCGCGCCGAGGGCCATGCGGATACCCATCTCGCGCAGGCGCTTGCTTACCTGGTAGCTGGCCATGCCGAAGATTCCCGTGATCGCGAGGATGGCGCCGAGAAAACCGAGGACGCCCAGCGATATGGTGGCGGCGCGCGCCGCGAAGAGGGCAGCATCCAGATCCCGTTCCCAGGTCATCAGCGAGAACGGCATGACGTCATCCAGCTTCTTCATAGCTTGGTCGAGGAGCGGCGCAACGCCTGCGGGATCACCAGTGCATCGGACGATGAGTTCCGTGGAGCTGAGCGGCGCCTGCAGCAAAGGCAGGAAAAACGCCGGCCGCTGATCTTCAGTGAGGGAGATGTACTTTCCATCTTCGACCACGCCCACCACTTGCACGGTTTTGCCCTTGGCGCCGGCGATAAAGCGGCCGCCGATGGCTCGGCTCACCGATCCGAAGACTTTGCGCGCGAACTGCCGGTTGACCATGGCCACAGGCAGCGCGTTTCTGTCGTCGTGCCAGGTAAAGTTGCGCCCGGCCAGCAGCGCCGTTTGCGCAGCGGCGAGGTAACCCGGCGAGATGCTGTATTGCATGGGCTCAGCCGCTTCGGTCGTCGACTTGAAATCCGTGGTTCCCTCCGGATAGACAGCAGTCTGGCTCCAGCCGAGCCCCAAGGGAAGGTTGTCGATGATGCCGGCGGCGGAGACTCCGGGAAGAGCCGCGGCGGTATCGATCATGCGGCGCTGCATTTGGGGAATGCGGTCGCCATGGTAGTTGGCCATAGTGAGATCGGTTTCGAGCACGAGCGCGTGGCTGGGCGCGAAACCGAAGTTGTTGTGCAACGTACGATCCAGCCCGCGCAAGGCCACCAGAGACGAGGTCATCAGCACGGCGCAAGAGGAAATCTGCACCACCATCAGAACCTCGCGGAAGGTGAACCACCTGGCTTTGCCACGCGTGTTGACTCCCGTTTTCGCTACTTCCCAGGGAGCGGTGCCGAAGACCTGACGAATCGGGGTCAGGCCGAACAGCAGCCCGCTTACCAATGCCAGGGCCACGGCGACGGCGTAAGTGGTGGGGTCGGGATTGACCGGAATGTTGATGGGAAACTGGGGCAGCGGCTGCCACGCGCTCAGGGCGCGCAAGAGGAAGGCGCCGGCGGCAATTCCGCAAGCTCCTCCCGCCGCGGAAATGAGCAAGGCTTCAGTGAGCAACTGGCGCATGATGCGCCGGCGGGTTGAGCCGAGGGCTACGCGCAACGCGATTTCCCGCGCGCGATCTGAGGCGCGGGCGGCAAACAGGCTGCCGAGGTTGGCACAGGCCGCCAGCAGAATCAGTCCCGCCAGCACCATGAGGCCGGCCGCAAATGCCCGCGCAGGGCCGCCGAGCAGGTCGCCGGCCAATCCGGGCCGCGCCAGGGAAAATTTCACTCCGTCGTCGCCTTGCGGGTAGGTACTTTTGAGGTAAGCGCCGATGGACTGCATGTCGCTGGTTGCTTGAGCCACAGTTACCTGCGGCTTCAGCCGTGCGATCAGCCAGAGGCCGCGGTCGTCGCGGCTTTCCAGGTTATTGGTTCCTTCAATCTGCTCCTGATCCACGATCGGAACCCAGAGGTCCGGCGCGTACATCAGCTCAGAGCCACGAAAATCCTCAGGCGCCACGCCAACGACTGTGAATGCGAGCCGGTTCACCTGCACGGTACGGCCGACGGCGTCCGGGTCGCCATGAAAGCGCGTGCGCCAGAAGGCGTAGCTCAGCACCAGGTAGGGGGCGCTGTTGGCCCCACGCTCGTCGGCGCTCGAGAAGAACCTTCCCAGGTAGGGATGGACGCCGAGCACGCCGAAGTAATTCCCACTGGCCTCGTAGATATACGACCGCTGTGGATTGCCACCCGCGTCGAAGCCCGCGTCCTCGAAGTTGTAGAGAGCGATGCCGTCGAAGGTCCGGTTGCGGTCCCTGAGATCGCGGTAGTCGGGATATGAGTTCAGGGGCTCGCCGTTATCTTCAATGGTGTAGAGGTTGCGCGCGCCGGGCAGGTTCAGCGGC
Organism: uncultured Acidobacteriota bacterium; assembly: GCA_963766785.1. GTDB lineage: Bacteria > Acidobacteriota > Terriglobia > Terriglobales > Acidobacteriaceae > Telmatobacter. Next base: position 1,720,018 of record CAVYBV010000025.1, on the reverse strand, counting down.
CGTAGCACCAGCGCGTTGAGCACGCTGAACACGATTGCGTTGGCGGCAATTGCGACGGCGAGCGTGAGCACCGCCGTGCAGGCAAAACCCGGGGAGCGCTTGAGTTGGCGCAGGGCAAAGCGGATGTCAGCGGCGACGCTCTCCAGGCTGAGCGCGGCGTCGGCGCCGGTCACTCGTTCCCGCGTCGAGGCAGGGTTGCCGAAGCGCAGCAGGGCATCGCGCCGCGCGGCTTCCGGCGTCATTCCCGCGGCGATGTTTTCTTCGGTGCGCATCTCGATGTGCGCGCGCAGCTCGGCTTCAATTTCACGGTTCACGCGCGACCGTCGAAACAGGTTCACCATGCGGCGGATGGTCGCCATCGAACGGCCTCCTTGGCCCGGCCGGGATTTACGCGTAGCGCAACACCGCGCGCACGCCCTTGACGAGCTCGTCGAAGCTGGCTTCGGCTTTTGCCAGTTCGCGCTTGCCGGCATCCGTGAGCCGGTAAAACTTTGCCTTGCGGTTGGTCTCTGTCAGCGCCCACTCGCTCTTGATCCAGCCGCCCTGCTCCATGCGGTGCACCGCCGGGTAGAGCGATCCTTCTTCCACGCGCAGCAGGTCAGCGGAGACCCGCTGGATGTGGAGGACGATGCCGTAGCCGTGCATGGTTCCCGTGGAAGCCAGGGTTTTGAGCACCAGCAGATCGAGGGTTCCCTGCAAATCGGTTCGCGCCATTCTTTACCCCTAGACAACTTGGTATTAAAGTACCCCTAGATCGCTAGGGGTGTCAAGCGCAGGTTCCTTTATCCGCCCCTGTTCCGCCGGGATGGCGCAGGCAAGCGATTGCAACGGCGGCGCGGTTCGCGCATCCTAAAGCCATGGAATATCGACTGCTTCCCGGTAGTGGACTGAAAGTTTCTGCTCTCAGTTTCGGTTCCGCGACGTTCGGCGGAGCCAACGAGTTTTTCCGCGCCTGGGGCACGACTCAGGAAGAGGAAGGACGCCGCCTGGTGGATGTGTGCATCGACGCGGGCGTCAACCTGTTCGACACGGCCAACGGCTACTCCGACGGGCGCGCGGAGGAGATTCTGGGCGCGGCGCTGAAGGAGCGGCGCGACCGGGTGCTGATTTCGACCAAGGCGTGGTTCCCCACCGGGCCGGGGCCGAACGACATGGGCTCTTCGCGGCTGCACCTGCGGCGCGCGGTGGAGGACAGCCTGCGCCGGCTGGGGACCGATTACATCGACCTTTACCATTTGCACGGATTCGACGCGCTGACGCCGATCGAGGAGGTGCAGCAGACGCTGGACACGCTGGTGCGCGAGGGCAAGCTGCGCTACACGGCGTGCTCGAACTTTACCGGGTGGCAGCTTATGAAGTCGCTGGCGGTGGCCGACCGGCACGGCTGGCCGCGATTTGCCGCGCACCAGGTGTACTACTCGCTGGTGGGACGGGAGTACGAGTGGGAGCTGATGCCGCTGGGCAAGGAAGAGCGGATCGGTGCGCTGATCTGGAGTCCGCTGGGATGGGGACGGCTGACGGGAAAGCTTCGGCGCGGGCAGCCGAGGCCTGCCGAGAGCCGGCTGCCCCAGACGGCAGCAGCCGGACCGCCGGTGGACGATGAGCATCTCTACAAAGTGGTGGATGCGCTGGACGAAGTGGCGAAGGAAAACGGAAAGACAATCCCGCAGATCGCGCTGAACTGGCTGCTGCAGCGGCCCACGGTGTCGTCGGCGATCGTGGGCGCGCGCAACGAGGAACAGCTCAGGCAGAACCTGGGCGCGGTGGGGTGGAATTTGACCGCCGAGCAGGTTAAGAAGCTGGACGAGGCCAGCGCGGTCACGCCGGTGTATCCGTATTGGTGGCAGCGGAACTTTCCGGAGCGGAATCCGGCGGCGGTGTGAGTGCAGCCGATATGGAGTTGGGGAGCCTGTGGCCGGTTGCTTGTAGCCAGTAGCCGGTAGCTACAAGCTACGGGCGACTGGCTACAGGCTTTTACTCTTCGCGCAGCACTTTGATTGGTTCAAGAAACGCGGCACGGAGGGCAGGGACGAGCGAGGCGAGCGCGGCAACCACAAGAAGCAGCGCGACTACGCCGGCGTAGGTGACGGGGTCGAGAGTGGAGACGCCGTAGAGCATGCCGCGCAGGAAGTGGCTGAGAGTAACGCCGAGCACCAGACCGGCGGCGCAGCCTAAAGCTGCCACACGCAGGCCCTGAAACAGGAAGCCGGCGAGGATACGCTGACGGGGCGCGCCCAGGGCAAGGCGCACGCCCACCTCGCGCTGGCGCAGGCGGCCCAGATAGCTAAGCGTGCCGTAGAGGCCGATGCAGGCCAGCGATACCGCCGTGAGCGCAAACAGCGAGAGCAGCAGCGTGCGCAGGCGATTCTCCGTGAAGGCATCGCTCAGATGCTGGTCGAGCGGCATGATGGCGTAGACGCTACGGGCGGGCTCGAGCTGGTGGATGCGGCGGCGGATGGCGTCGGCCATCTGCATGGGATCGCCGTGAGTGCGGATGAGGTAATTGGGGAACGGGTTGGGCGCGCTGAGGCAAAGGTAGACGGTAGGAACGGGCGGTTCGTTCAGGCCCTCTTCGCGCGCATCTCCCACGATGCCGCGAACGATGCTGTTGATGCCGAAAGCGACGCCGGCGGCGTCCTGGAGCGTGTGTCCGATGGCCGCGGTACCTCCCAGATAGAGATTGGCGAAACTGCGATTGACCACGACGTCGCTGGTGGTGGAGGCTTCCTTGCATGGATCGCCGGCCAGCAAAGGAATGTGCACGGCGTTGAAGTATCCGTTGGAGACGGGGCGGGTATCGGCGAGAATTCTGCGCGCCCGGTCGAGCTTGCCGTCAATCTTGAACTCCATTTGATAGAGCGATGAGACGCCGGGCAGCCAGGTGGCAGTGGCTGCATCTTCCACGCCGGGAAGGGTGCGCAGACCATCGAGGGTGCGGTTGATGCGATTGATAACGGCGGGCATGTTCGCTGTCTCGCCCCAGGAGCCGCTGACCTGAAGGGTGAGTACGTGGCTGGGATCGAAGCCGGGCGAGACGTGGCCAAGCGCATCGAGCGATCGCAGCAGGAGGCCGGCGCCAATGAGCAGAGTGACGGCCAGCGTAACCTGGACGCCGACCAGCATCCACTGCATGGGATGGCGCGTGGAGGCTTGGGTACGGCTGCCGGCGGCGAGGCCCTGGGCGAGGCCGCGGCGCGTGCCTTTGAGCGCGGGATAGAGGCCGCAGAGGAGCGCGGTGAGCAGAGCGCAGACGAGCGAGTAGCCGGCGATGGACCAGTTGAGGGTGACTTCTTCGGCGCGGGGCAGGCGGCCTGCGAGGAGATGGAAGGCTTGCGCCGCGGCCGCTGCGACGCCGAGCCCGGCTGCGGCGCCGAGGAACGCGAGACCGAGAACTTCAGAGAGAAGTTGCAAGACGATGGAGCGGCGCGACGCGCCGAGCGAATAGCGGATGGAGATTTCGTGCTCGCGTTCCGTGGTGCGGGCCAGCAGCAGCGCGGCGATATTGGAGCAGGCGATGAGCAGGAGCAGCGAGACGGAACCGTAGAGGAGCCAGAGGGAGTGCGCGGAGTCGCCGACGATGGTGCTTTTGAGGGGGACGGTTTCGACGGTCAGTTCGGCGTCGGGCTTGGGGAACTGCTTGCCCAGGCGCGCCTGCACGGTGGAAAGATCGTCTGCGGCCTGCTGGACGGCGACGCCGGGCTTCACGCGGCCGATGACGGCGAACCAGGTTTCGCTGCGGAGCTGCGCATAGGGCGCGTCAGGCGGGCTGGGGTTCCACACTTGTACGTCGCGATCGGGATACTGAAAGCCTTGCGGCATGACGCCGACAACGGAGTAGAAGTAGCTGCCGATGTGCAGCTTCCTGTTCAGTACGTCGGGGTCGCCGTGGAATTTCTGTTGCCAGTATTCGTAGCTGATGAGGACGGCATCTGGTCCGCCGAAGTGTTCTTCCTCGGGAACGAAGTTGCGGCCGAGCATGGGCGCAACGCCGAGGACTTGAAGAAAGCGCGGCGCGACCAGCGCTTCGGTGATTTTTTCCGGCAGGGGGCCAGAGATCTCGGAGAGATCGTCCTTGTAGTAGCCGGTGACGCCGGAGAGCGCGGTGGACATGCGGTTCCAATCTTCCAGCCGTTGCGGCGCGACGAAGGTGTTGGCGTCGCGGTTCTTGGCGTCGTGCTGGTAGATGCGGACCAGTTCGTCGCCGTGCGGGAAGGGCAGCGGGCGCAGCAAGATGGCGTCAATGGCGGAGAAGACGGCGGTATTGGCGCCGATGCCGAGCGCGAGGGTGAGGATGACGGCAAGCGAGAATCCGGGCGCCTTCACGAGAAAACGCCAGGCGGCGCGGATGTGGAAGCGAAGGCTTTCGGCGAGCGCGGAGAGGTGCACTTCGCGGACCTGCTGGCGGACCTGGTCGCGGCCGCCGAATTCAATCAGCGCGCGGCGGCGTGCTTCCTCGGGGCTCATGCCGCGGGCGATGTTGGCTGAGACCATGCGCTCGATGTGATCGGCGATCTCGCGGGCGATTTCGTGATCGATGGGATCGGGAACGCGGCGGGATTTGTGCCTCCAGAAGGTCATGCGCTTCTCCTTAATGCGCAGTGTTGACAATGAGCTGGACCGCCTCAGAGAGCCGATTCCAGGACTTTTCTTCCGCGGCGAGCTGACGCCGGCCCTTGGCGGAGAGCTTGTAGAAGCGGGCCTGGCGGCCGTTGTCCGATTCGCCCCAGCCGGCCGCGAGCCAGCCGCGTTTTTCCAGGCGATGCAGCGCGGGATAGAGCGAGCCCTGCTGGACCTGGAGGACGTCGTTGGAGACTTGGCGAATGCGCTGGGCGATGCCGTAGCCGTGAACGGGTCCGAATGCGACGACCTTCAGGATGAGCAGGTCGAGGGTGCCTTGCAGGAGGTCGGTTTTCTCAATGGGAGACATGGTTGGGTGGTTCTCTCCTAGACGTTCTACACATTAGGACGATGATAGGTAGGATGTCAAGGGGAAAGGCAGCGGAGCCAGCGGGGCTAGCGGAGTTAGCGGAGTTAGGAAGCGCGGCCACGAGGGAAATCTCTATGTCCACGACGAGCAACCGCAGGTCCTTCGACTCGCTGCGCTCGCTCAGGATGACAGCGCTTGTTGAGTGAGATCGGGGAGATTACGCGCTGAGGGGGAGTTCGGCGCCGAGGATGTTCATGGGCGTGACACCACGCTGGCGGAGGGTGCGGATGCTGAGCCCATCGTGGCGCTTGGCCAGGCGGCGGCCGTTGTGGTCGAGCACCAGGCGGCAATGGAACCACCTGGGCGGGGTGAGGCCGAGGGCGCGATAGAGCAGGATCTGGCGCGCCGTTGAAAGGAGCAGATCGGCGCCGCGCACGACTTCAGTGATGCGCATGGCGGCATCGTCGGCCACGCAGGCGAGCTGGTAGCTGGGGGTACCGTCGCGGCGCCACACGGCGAAGTCGCCGAAGTCTATGCCGGCGACGAAGCGCTGGCGGCCGAGGTTGCCGTCTTCGAACTCGATGACCTCGCCGTCGGGCACGCGGAAGCGCCAGTTCATGCCTTTGGGGGTGTCGTGCTCGGCCAGGTTGGGCCCGGGAAGTTGCCCTGAGCAGCCCAAGTTGCGGCAGGTGCCGGGATAGATGGGTTCGTCGTCGAGCGGCTCCAGCTTGCCGCCAACGCGAACGCCGGCCACGCTGATCTCGTGGGGCGCGCCCAGGGCGGATTCCAGGTCCTTGCGCGAGCATTTGCAGGGGAAGAGGCAGCCGCGGCGGTAGAGTTTGCGCCACGCATCGAGGTAAACGGGCATGCGCCGGCTTTGCTGGTAGGGCGCGAAGGGGCCGCCGCAAACGGGGCCCTCCTGCCAGCGAATGCCGAGCCAGCGCAGGTCTTCATATGCGGCCTCGGCGAACTGCGTCTGGCTGCGTTCGGGGTCAAGGTCTTCCATGCGCATGACCAGGGCGCCGCCGGCGTCACGGGCGCGCTGCCAGGCGGTCCAGAAGGTGCGCGCATGGCCCAGGTGCAGGTAGCCGGTGGGCGAAGGCGCAAGCCGGCCGCGATAACCGGGGTTGTGCATTGAGGCGACAGTGGCCATGCTGCCCCGATTCTAGAGAGATGCGGGCAGCCGGGCGATAGCGCGCCTGATGCTTACCTTTTGTGGTTCGGGGCGCGGCAGCGGAGCTAGAAACCAGCGAGTCAGCCGGTCAGCGAGTCGGCGAGTCAGCCCGTGTTCCGTCGAGGATCAGTCGGGGTCCTGGCTGTCGTGGTGATGGCTGTACTGGTCGATGGTGGCATTCAGGCGATCGGGATCGACCGCAGCTTCCACGACGTCGAGCTCGTGGCCGTCGGAGTCGAGGATGAAAAGGCCCATGCGCGAGCCCTCGGGACGCATGAAGACGAGCGTCTGCTCCTGGCCGCCGCGACTGGTTTCGCGGACCACGCGCGCCCATGAAGGCCCCAGCTTTTCTTCGACCATGCGGTTCAGCTCTTCGCCATCGAGCGAAGCCGTAAAGTCGTCGAATTCGGCGAGGTGCAGGTCGCTTACTCCGCCGCTGGTGGCCTTGTGGGAGACAAAGCTGATCAGGCCCATGAAGGGAATGCGGGTGGCGCGGACGCGATAGGTGTGCTCGATGGAGCGCACCACGCCGTCAAAGCCGCCCCCGCCGCCGGAGGCCAGCACGGCCACCGGCACAATGAGCGCCACGGCGCATACGAGGAAGAATACAAAACGCCTCATTGGTCGTCTCCCTTCTTGTCCGCGGGTTTGCTCTTGTCGTTGCCCTGGGGCGCGTGATGCGTGCCTTCAATGTCGCCCAGCGCGCCGAGCCCGCTCAGGCCGCTGAGTGCGCCCAGATCTTCCATGCGGATGGGCCCCAGGATCAGCACAATCGTCAGTTCCCTGGATTCGGCATCGAGGACGAAGATCCCTTGCGGCTCGCCGTTCACCATCTTCATCATTACGTCGGTGGTTTCGTTCGACTTGCGCTCACGCTCGCGGACGACGGGCGACCACTCGGGCGTTTCGAATTGAGCCCGCAGCCTGGCCACGTCGTCCATGGAGTACTGGCCGTCCTTATCGAACTCGTACTCGCGGACGTAGATGCCTTGTAGGCCGGAGATGAGCTTGCGCGCATGGGCCGCATCCTCGTCCTTGCCCTTCATGAATTGGGCGGCAAAGCCAAGCATGTTTTTGTCGAGGGTCACTTCAGTGACGTCAACGGCGCGGGCGGCAAGCTCCTTCTCCACCGGCGAAGGCAGCGGGAGGCCGTCCTGAGCGCGGGCCAGGAGCGCCAAGCCCAAGACAATCAAAGCCAGAGCGCCGATCCGAGTTGCAACCTTAGAGCGATTCATCTTTGTTCATCTCCGTTTCCGCGGTTACGCGCCGACAGCCGTTGCTGGACCAGATCGAGCGCGTGGCTGGTAATGCGCAGCGCCGTGAGCACCTGCTGCCGGGCTTGCTCGCCGCGGCGGCGCTCCTGGATGCGTTGGTAATCCCAGCGAACGGCGCCGCCGATGAGCGCGACGATGAGCAGAGTCGCTGCCAGGCGCATCCACAGGAGCGAGTGCGAATGCAGCGTCTCCTGCCGGCGTTCGCGGCGCGCCGCCATGATCCTGGTTTTGAGCCCGGGCGGAGCCGGACGGCGTTCGAGAGCCTGCTTTAACTCCCGCTCGAACTGGTCTTCCATCCCGTGCATCGGTTCATATTCCACGAATGAACTCCTTCAACTGGCTGGTGGCCTTGGCGCGCAGCAGCTTGAGCCCCCGCTGAAGCTGGCTCTTAATTGTCGCCACCGGCGATTGCAGCGTGAGGGCAATCTCTTCCGGCAGCATGTCCTCCTGGTAACGCAGAAGAATTGCCGACCGCTGCGCCTCAGGCAAAGTTGTGAGCAGCCGCTCCAGGCGCGCGGACAGGGGCGAAGTGCGTTCCTCGGCTGCCATGCCGTGCTGTTCCTCGAGCTCCACCCAAAGATCCGTACCGCGGACGCGACGGCGGCGAAGAGCGTCGGTGGACCGGCTCATGGTCACCCGCCGCAGCCACGCCCGGGCGTGATCAGGACCTTCGATTCGCGGCAGGTTCCGGTCGAGCTCCAGGAAGACATCCTGGGCAATCTCCTCGGCGAGTCCGCGGTCTCCGGTCATACGAAATGCGAGCGAGTACACCATGGCCTGATGCTCGTCCACCAGAAATTCGAAATCCGGTTGCCAATCATGGACCATGGGTTTCGCTTCTACCTTCCATTCCGCAGGAAGACGCGGCCGGGGATGCAGAGAATTACGGATGGGACGGAAAAAAGTTCTGGGGGATAGCGGAATCTGGAGCTCAAGGGCGGGAGCCGCCAGGTTTTAGCGAGATTGCAACCGGAGTTTGGGCTTTAGCGAGCCCGATAAGGGATAACGCAGATTGAAGGACGCGGCGCACTCGCCTGGGAGACGGTTTTGCGAATTCAAGCTGCACTCGAGGGCAGCCCGCCGACGAATTCAGACGGGACTGCGCCGGATCGTGCCCGGGCTTTTCCAGGATTGTGCCGCGGGAGAGCTGTTTTCAGCGCGCGGCAGCCTGGTTTGCCCGGTCCGCATAGCGCGCTGCCGTGGCCGCCGATTTGGCTGCCTGGTAGAGGTAATAGTCGTAGAGATTTCGCGCCGAGTCGACCGGCCGCGGCCATTTCTCGCTCAGAGACGTAAAGACCGCGTTCCGCTGAATCACCAGATCCATTTCCTCGGCTGCCTTTCTTACATACATGCGGCGGCGCGCCTGGTAGTAATCGGCAAGCTGGGTGTATTGCTCGGGGGTCTGCGCTGCGCGCGCCATATTGCGGATTTCCGCCGCCGAATACTGCGGAATTTCTTCTGCCCGCGCCACCTGCGCGTACCCCGGCCCGATAGCGAATGCCAGGGCCACGACTTCGAATGCCAGCAATCCCCGCCTCATTGTTGCAGTCCTCTCCCACTTTCAAGCCTGTGCTCGCACGCGTAAATGAGTGGTAAAGGAAAAGGAAGACGATTGTAAGCGGACGCTTGCGTTTCCGGCTGAGCCGGCTGACGCAGATTTCGGGTGGTCGGAAGCCGCCCGTTGCAAACGAGGGAAGGACCCCAATGAGCCGGCGGCGGATGGCGCTACGGACCGCAGTGAAGATTATTGACGGGCATGTATAACTTGGCGCGTGATTTGGGGGTAGGATGGGAACGATTCTTGTCTGAGACGCACGGTGAAGAGCGGCAGCCGGGTGGTGGAAATCCGACCGATGAGGGAACGCGTAGGCTTGCGAGCGGAGCGGCTGTGGCTGGTTGCGGGCGCAGTTGCGATCGCTGCGCTGTTGGCGACATTGCCGCGAGCGGAGCGCAGGCTGCGCCATCTTATGTTGCCGGCGAAGCCTGCCGTTGCGCGTGCTTTGAGGGAACAATCCCCGGCCTGGACTGACCGGTTCGGGGATGGTACGCCGGATTTCCTGCGGCTGACGGATCCATCCGACCAGGCGGCGTTCCGGCGTTGGTTCACGGCCATTGCGGCGTTCCAGGCGATGCGGCCGCGAGCCGAAGTTCCTGCGGAGATTGTGGACTGCGCCAGTTTGCTACGTTACTCCTATCGCGAGGCGCTGGGGCGGCATGATGGGCAATGGTTTCAGGCGACAGGGATGGAGGTTGCGGCGCCGCCGGGAGAGATCGGGGAATGGCATTACCCTGACTCCCCGCTGGGCCTGGGGCTTTTCCGGGTGAAGCCGGGACCGCTTGCGGCGGCGGATGCGGCCAACGGCGCGTTTGCGCAGTTTGCCGACGCCAAAACGCTGGTGGAGCGGAACGCGTACCTGGTGAGCCGGGATGTGCGGGCGGCGTTGCCGGGGGATCTGCTGTTCTGGCGGCAATTCGGGCAGTCATCGCCATGGCACTCGATGATTGTGCTCGATGGTGGCGAGGTGGTTTATGACACGGGACCGGATCACGGTAAGCCGGGAGAACTGCGACGGGTGCGGATTGCGGAGCTGATGGCGCACCCGGATGCGCGGTGGCGCCCTGTGGCGCGGAATCCGAACTTTCTGGGCGTGTACCGGTGGAATATTTTGCGAGGGAGCCAATGAACGTAGCGGGCGAAATCCTTCAGGGGCTAAAGCCCAGCGGCTTTTGGGCCTCATGGACGTACGGGCTGAAGCCCGTACCTGACGCGAGTGCCCCGAGTGCGCAAAGACGCCCCTCAGGGGCTAAAGCCCGGGTCCTTTGTTTGCGGTTAACGGCGGGACTAAAGTCCCGCCCTTACGCGTTCTCTTCTATCCGGCCGCTGGTTTTTCATCAAGCTGTGAAGTCGTGCGCTTGCAAAGCTCTCGCATGGGCCGCGGTGGTTTTGTTTGTGGCGGCGCCGGCGGCGGCCAAGGATGCGCCGCGGTCGTTCTCCTTATCGACTTCGCGGACATTTGCGCCGGGAGAGAGCGTGAAGATCCAGCTCTTTGCGCGCAATGTACCGGCGTTTGAATTCCGCGTGTACAAGATGAAGGACCCGGTAAAGTTCTTTGCCGGGCTGAAGGACGTGCACAGCTTTGGCGAGCACAACGAGTCGCCGGCGGAACAGATTGAGCAGGAGAGCTGGCTGGAGCGGATTCACGACTGGAAGGCGCACCTGTGGTGGGAGGTGCGGCACTTTTTCCGCGGACAATTCACAGACGATGCGCGGGACAGCTTCCGTGAACAGCAGGGAAAGCTGGGCAAGAAGAGCCGGGTGTTTGGCGCATCACAATTTGCGCAGGTGCCCATACTGAACTCGTCGCAGCTGGTGGCGCGCTGGAGGCTCGAGACGCCACCAACGATATTGAGCGAGACGCAGCAATTGCCGATCGACGGGCTGAAGGAAGGCGTCTACCTGATCGAGGCTACGGACGGGACCTACAAGGCGTACACGGTCGCTATTGTGACCAGCATGGCGCTGGTGGAACGGAGCGTCAGCACCGGGAGCGGCGGGGCCAGCGTGTACGTGGCGGACCGCAAGACCGGCGCGCCAGTGGCCGGCGCAGACCTGGCGATGTACGCAAACGGATCGCTCGAAGCCTCCGGGAAAACGAACGAGGATGGCCTGGCAGACCTGACCATGCCCAAGCGGGGTCCGGCGGTGGCGACGGACGGCGGGCCGGAGCTGGACAACGTGTGGATCCTGGCGCGGCGCGGAGAGGACGCAGCGCTGGTGACGCCGTGGGGTTACGGCTTCAGCCAGAACGGGCAGCAGAATGAGCGGGCATTCCTGTACACCGATCGGCCGGTGTACCGGCCAGGGCACACGGTCGACATCAAGGGAATCCTGCGCAAGGAACAGAACGACACGCTGCTGCTGCCGGATGAGAAGACGGTGACGCTGACGGTGACCGGGCCGGACGACAAGACGGTTTACAAGCAGGATGTGCCGGTGAGCGCGCACGGCACGGTTGCGGGCGACCTGGCGCTGGAGAGCGATGCGCCGCTGGGGTACTACACCATCAACTTGAACGGGCAGTTGGGCAACGGCAGCTTTTACGTGGAGGAATACAAGAAGCCGGAGTACCAGGTGACGGTGAATGCGACCCCGCGGGTGCTCGAAGGCAATTCCATCACGGCCATCATTCAGGCGCGGTACTTTTTCGGCGAGCCGGTGGCGGGGGCGAAGGTGAAGTACGTGGTGCACACGTCGGAGCACTGGTGGTGGGACGAGGACCAGGAAGACAGCGACGATTCGGCGGACGCGGATTCCGAGCAGTACGACGCCGATGCGGATTGGGGCGCGAACGAGCAGCAGGAACATGAGGGCGTTCTGGATGCGGACGGCCGGCTGACGGTCGAGATTCCGACGCGCGTGGAGGAGAAGCACACGGATCAGGATTACCGCATCGAGGCGCGGGTGACCGACGCGGCGGATCGCGAAGTGAGCGGGCATGGGACGACGCTGGCGACCTATGGGTCGTTCCGGGTGAGCGTGGAGCCGGTGAGCTACGTTTACCAGGGCGGGCAGCCGGTAAAGGTGAAAGTGCATGCGCAGGACTACGACGGCAAGCCCGTGCAGACCCAGGTGCACGTGGCGGCGGCGCTCATCAAGTGGGATTCAGTGACGCACCAGCGGAGCGAAACGCAAGCCGCGGCACAGGATGCGGCGACGGGCGCGGACGGAACCGCGGTGGTGGACCTGTCGATTACAGGGAGCGGCGATTTCGAGGTGACGGCGAGCGCGACTACGCCGGAGCAGCGGGTGGTGGAGGGCCGCACCTGGGTGTGGATATGGAACGGCGCCGGCGAGTTCTACAACGCCAACACGCAGATGCAGATTGTGGCGGATAAGAAGAGCTACGCGGTAGGCGACACGGCGCATTTGCTGCTGGTGACGGGACTCAAGGAGTCGTGGGCGGTGGTGACAGTCGAGGGCGACAGCGTGCAGTCGCGGCGCTTGCTGCACGGGACCAGCGAGAGCGTGCCGTTCGATGTGCCGATTACGACCGAGTCGCAGCCCAACGTTGAGGTGACGGCCATCGTCGTGCACGAAGACCAGGTGATGACGGCGCAGAAGAGCCTGAATGTGCCGCTGGTGGAGCGCACGCTGACGGTGACGGCAACGGCGAGCAAGGACAGGTACCTGCCCGGCGAACAGGGGAGCTTCGATGTGTACACGGCGGACTCCAAAGGCCAGCCGGTCGAGGCGGATCTGAGCTTTGGCGAGGTGGATGAGGCGCTGTATGCGGTCCGGCCGGATACGACCGGGAATATCGTCAGCTACTTCTATCCGAAACGGGATGTCTACGTGCAGCCGCAGAGCTCGTTCGAGTTCTATTTCAGCGGTCAGGCGGGCAGGCAAAGCCCGCTGCTGGCGCAACTGAATGCGGGGCTCTACCACCCGCGGATGGCGCAGGTGAAGCCGGGATCGGACCTGGTGGTGCCGAAAGTGCGCAAGGCTTTTCCGGACACGGCGTATTGGAACCCGGATGTGCGAACGGGGCCGAATGGGCACGCGACGGTAACGTTCAATTTCCCGGATGCGCTGACCACGTGGCGGACAACCATCCGTGCGATGACGGACGACGGTAAGGCTGGTGGGGTGGTGACCCGGGTGCTGGTGCGCAAGAATCTGATTGTGCGGCTGGCAGCGCCCAGGTTCTTCCGCCAGGGCGACGAGACGGTGCTGCGGGTGATTGCCCACAACTATCTCGAAGCCGCAAAGGACGTGACGTTTGCGCTGGACGTGGCGGGCGTGGACGTGTTGAGCGGACAGCAGCAGACCGTGAACGTGCCCGCGAAGGGCGAGGCGCACGTGGATTGGCGTGTGAAGGCGCGCGTGACCGGCAACGCGGTGCTGACCGCGAAGGCGCTGACCAACGAGGAGAGCGATGCGCTCGAGATGACGCTGCCGGTGTTGCCGTTCGGCGTCAAGCAGCGCGCGGCTGGCTCGGGGGTGGTGTTCAGCGGGCCAGGACAGAACCAATGGTCGTTCAGTTATCCGGCAAACTCCGACGCCGGCACGCGGGGCCTGACGATCACCGTGGCGCCGAGCGTGGCGGGGACCGTTTTCGACGCGCTGGATTACCTGGCCAGCTATCCCTGGGGATGCACGGAGCAGACCATGTCGAGCTTCCTGCCGGACGTGATCATGGCGCACACGCTGGACCTGCTCAAGCTGAAGTCGCCGATTGACCGGGCGACGCTGAACGACATGGTGAAGGCGGGGCTGGACAAGCTGAATGGGTTAGAGCACGACGACGGCGGCTGGGGCTGGTGGCCGGACGACCAGAGCCGAGTGTTCATGACCGCGTACGTGGTCAGCGGGCTCGCTCAGGCGCGGGATGCGGGTTATGCGATCGACGAGAGCCGGTTGCAGAAAGGACGCGCGTGGCTGGCGCAGGCATTGAGCAAGTACCCGAATATGATTCCGGATTTGCGGGCGTACGTGGTGTACGCGCTGGCCACGACGGGCGGCGCGGAGAAGGAGGCGATCGAGACGGCCTGGGACGATCGCACTAAGGTGAGCGATGAAGGGCTGGCTCTGATCGGGCTGGCGTTGGATGCGGCCGAGGATGCGCGCGCGAAGGACGTGGCGCAGTTGCTTGAGAAGAAGGCAAAGGTGACGGACCACGACGCGCACTGGGAAGGAACGTACGACGGAATGCTCGAGTACTGGTACGACACCTCGGATGAAACCACTGCGTATGCGCTGAAGCTGCTGGTGCGCGAAGACAAATCGAGCGGCTTGCTGGCCAAGGCCGCCGTGTGGCTGGCGGAGCACCGCGACGGCGATTACTGGTACACAACCAAGCAGACCGCGATGGTGATCGGCGGGCTGACTGACTACCTGGCGCTCAGCGGAGAGCTTGCCAACGAGAGCGACGTGGAAGTGCTGGTGAACGGAGCCAGCGTGGGCAAGCGCCACTTTGCGCCGGCGGATGCGTTCGGGCTGCCGTGGAAGATCACTGTTCCGGCCGCGCAGGCCGGCAGCGGCGGCCAGGTGACGATCCGCAAAACGGGCAACGGGATCACGTACTGGTCGGCGGAGAGCTCGTGGTACTCGACGGACAAGCGGCTCTACCAGCAAGGCAAGCTGGCGCTGAACATCACCCGCGACTACTACGTGCTGAGGAAGCGGCAGGACAAGCCGACGGATCCGATTACTTACGACCTGGCGCCGCTCGCAGGCCCGGTGCATATCGGCGATATTGTTGCGGTTCGGCTGGCAGTGAGCGGCAGCGATTGGAAGTATCTGTTGGCCGAGGATCCGATTCCGGCGGGGACGGAATTCCTGCCCGACGCGGCGCTGTACACGATCAATCAGAAGCCGGCGTGGTGGGGCAACTGGTTCACGCGCGAGGAGTTCCACGATGACCGGGCCGCTTTCTTCAACACGGACTTCAGCGGTCGGCGCGAGTACGTGTACCTTCTGAAGGTGGATAACGAGGGCAAGTTCGCCATCAGCCCGGCTTCGGCCGGACCGATGTACCAGCCGGCTACCGAGACCACGACGGATCCGGCGGCGCTGGAGGTGCTGCCATGAGAGTGTTTGAGGTTTGGGGTGACCTGATCAGGGACGGGATGGCGAGGCTGAAGCGCGCGTGGGGCTGGGTGGTGGCGCAGTTCATCGGAATGGCTCTGCTGATTGCGCTGGGACTGGTGTGGACGCGGATTCCGGAGAAGCATGGCTGGCAGGTGGCGCTAACATTTGTTTTGCCGGCAGCCACGATCGCCGGGTTCCTCGTGCTGCAGGCGGGCACGCAGCGCGCATGGCTGCGGCGGGAGCCAGTTGAGACAACCGTCGAAGTCACCGATCCAGATGAGGACGAAGAGCGGGAACCGCGGCGCGTGTGGCTGATTTGGGGCGCACTGACGCTGGTGCTGTGGATTGCTGTGGGATGGTTCGCGTGGGCCTTGCTGGATCGGGCAAATGCGCAGACGTACCAGTGGGCGGGGTATCTGAACTCAAGATTTGGGCCGCACGCACGCGCCACGTGGGGCAGCTTCGACCATCTGAACCGCGACCTGGAATGGGCGCTCTGGGCGCTGCGCTGGGTGGTGGTTCCGGGGCTGCTGATTCCGCTCGCGGTGTGCTCGGCGGCGTGGGGGCTGGTGCGGCGGATGCCGTGGCGGCGGGGGCTGCACGTTTGGGGCAAATGGAACTGGTGGCCGGTGGTCGTGGCCTGGGCGCTGATCGGCGAGGCGTGGCCGCAGACGTGGTTCAACGAGGAGCCGCACGGGACGGTGCATGCGCAGGTTTGGCGGGTGCTGCTGAAGGTGGCCGGAGCGTACCTGCTGGCGGTGACGGGCTGGAACAAAGTGCTGGCGTGGTCGGCGATGCTGGTGGATCCGCGGCCGCGAACGATGCTGGACGAGCCCTACCTCAGGCTTGGGCTGACTGGCGCGGCGACCCTCCCGAAAATCGAGCCGCCGGTTGCAGAGGAGTCCGGCGCCGAACCTGAGCCGCCCCCTCAGGATGGTGCTGTTGGACGGCCGTTACCGAAGGGCACTGACGACGCCGGCGGAAACGCCTGATCGTAGCCAGGCGAGCGTCTGATCGCGGCCATAGTGCGCCAGCAGGCGAGCGGAATAAATGGCTGCGTCGCGATGCGCCGCTGCTGACTGCGCTTCGGTGGCAGCGTGAGCCAGAGCGGATTCTACGAATGCAAGTGGCTCGACTGGTGTGCGGCCGGCGAGAGTTGATGCAACTTGGGTGGGATCGGACCAGAGCTCGACGAGGCCTTCGCGCAGCCAGAGCGGCGTTTGCGGGCTGCATTGGCGCTCGACAAGCGCATGCAGGAATTCGTGGCGCAGAGTGGATTCAAGCAAGTGGCGCGCGGAAAGGATGGCGAGCGGCTGAATGGCGATCCAATTCCCTTCCGTGAACGCGGCCACCCATCCCGGCGCGAGGGTGGCATCGCGGAAAGAGGGAGTCGATGGAAAGGCCCGGACGGTGAAAGTTGCCCCAGCATCGAGGCCGGAAAACTCGGAGGCTTCCGCGCGGGCGCGTGCCAGTTCCGGAAGAAACCGGCCGCCGCCGGGGTCGAGCGTTTCCAGAGTGAAGCCTGCGCCGGAGAGGGTTTGCCAACTGCGGCCGGTGGTGTCATCCACGGCCTCAGCTCCCGGAAAATACTGATTCAGAATTTCAGTGGCCGAATGGCCTTGAGCCGCCATGAGAGCGGCGCCCTTTTGACAGAGGCCGACGCCGTGGCCCCACCCGCGTCCGTAAAAGTAAAACCGATCGCCCTGCCGGGAAACTTCGAACCATGTGCTGGGAATGCGGTTCCAGCCGAGGGCGGCGCCGACGGCGAGGCGGAAGTCTTCGGCTGGAATTTCGCGGGCATCGACACGGACCGCGAGGACGCGGCCTGACTTGGCGCGGCGGGCCACTTCAAGTTGTTGCCACCCGGGTTGGGCGAGCCCGCGGGCGGCGAGCGCTGCGGCCAGATCGTCGCGCCCGATCTCGCTGGCCCAATCGCTGCCGCCAATGCGAGAGCACCACGGGTCGGGGCGCGACGGAAGGTAGGGAGCAGGCCGGGCAGTGGGCCAGATTTCAGCGGGCGAGGCAGAATAACCGCCGCAATCCTTGTTGAAGTACGCCAGCGCCGGCTGATGGTGATACCAGAGGGTCTCCTCGGTTGTGGCGAGCGCGGCGGCGTGCGCGGCGGCGGCCCGATCGGGAACGCCGCGCCAGTGCAGAAGCTGGCAATGCGTGGAGTCGCAGAGATCGTAATCACGGTGGCCGTGGGGCACGTGGAGCGCATAGGTGCGGACCACGATGGCAAGCGCCTGCAGTGATTCGGGAGTGTCGGCGGGGCCGGACTCGCTGGCAACCACGCGCTCGACATAGTTTTCGACGGGGAGCGTGACAGCAAGGACGAGCTCGCCGCCGCGGGCGGTGATGGTGAGCGGGTAGCGGAGGGTCACGGTCTCAGCGTGAGCCGTGAGCGTGACAGCGCCGGAGACGAGGAGGACAGATTGAGTGGAAGGTGCGGCTCCGGTCAGTTGATTGCCGCTGGCGCGGATGGTGAGTGTGCGCGTAAGCAGGTGCAAGGGGCAGCGGCCGCACGCGCGGAGGTCCGCGCGGCCGGCGGGAGCCAGAGTGAGCTGGCGATCGTGCCAGAGAGTCCACATCCCAATGCGGAGGATGGAGCGGGGTTTTTGAGCAGGGGCTGAAGCCCCAACTCTTTCGGGTCCGTTTTCGGCACGACTAAAGTCGTGCCCTGTTACAGAACACAGAGGGAAACCGCAGATCACCGCGATGAACGCGCGCGTTGCGGCGGCGCGTTTCATTTGCCCACCAGCGGAGAATGGGCGAGGAGGATTCCGGCGATGTGGGCGGCGTCGGCGCCGCGGCCGCTGGGAACGTAGACGAGGATCACGACACTTGGTTGGACTGCGGGCGCCAGGCCGGCAAACCAGCCGTGAGTCCGGTGGGTGGAGGCGCCTTCTGCGGTTCCGGTCTTGCCGGCAACGCGGACATGGCCGAGCCCTGCCTGGCCGGCCATGCCGAAGCTGGCGGAATCGCTGAGACCGGCGAGGACGGTTTGAGTGGCAATGGAATCAGGATGAGAGGCGAACTCGCGGGCAAGCCAACGATAGGCCTCGGCGAGTTCGAACGGCGTGATGCGGATGCCTTCGACGCCGAGCACTGCGAGCTGGGCTTCGTCACGAGATTGCGGCGGGCGGAATTCGGCGATGGCTTCGCGCGGCGCTAGGCCGGTTGTCGCGAGCAATCCGGCGGCGCGAAGGAGCGAATCAAGCTCGCCGGAGTGGAGGGAGCGCGCCACCTGGGCAAAGTAGGTGTTGCAGGACCAGGCAAGCGCCTGCCGCGCGTCAAAGGGCGGCGCCACGGGGTGCGAACAGGCCAGGGCGTGTCCGGCGACAACGAGGTTGCCGGCGCAGGCGACGCGCTGCTCGGGATTCCAGCGATTGCGGGCGAGGAGCTGATAGAGGATTAGCGGCTTGAGTGTGGATCCGGGAGCGGCAAGGGTGCGAGCGGCTTGGTTAAGGTGATGGACGGCAAGAATGCGGTTCGAGGCGATGTCAAGAATGAGGATGCGTGCGTTAGGGGATGTGCGCGACGCGCCATCGACAGCATTTTGCCAGGTTTGCGCGCAGAGGGTCAGCGCGCAGAGAGGGATGGCGAGCACAAATGCCGCAAACCGTAATCGCTGGAACATGTGAAGAAGTATGCAGCAAAATTCAGCAGCGTATCCGCTCATGGTTCGAAAAGCTGCCAACAACCAAAGATCTCGCCGGCTCGCCAAGCGCGATGGAGGACTCTTCAGCGATCGGAGGCGACGTAAAGGACAACCCCGCCGGCGAGTGCGGCCAGAGCCACAACGAGGACCATGGCCATGCCCGCGAGGGGCGAATTCTGCAAAGCAGGCGGGAGGAGGGCCGCGAAGTGGAGAGCGCGGGTGAGATCGCTGAACCAGGAGGCGCCCTGGCGAAGCTGCAAGCCCAAATATGCTCCCGCGGCGGCCATGGCAAGGACGACCGCGAAGATCTGCGCGCCGAGAAGGGGACGGCTGAGGCGCTCGAGAGCGGCATTGCGACGGCGAAGCTGAGCGCGCCACCAGAGCACGCCGGAGGGTTCGAGGCGAGGCTGGGCGAACGCGCGCTCGCGCTCGCTTCGGAACGCCTGGGTGACGGCGACGCGTGCGCGGCACAATGCGCAAGCGGCGACGTGGGCGCGCATCTCTGCGGAACTGGCGTCAGGCCAGTGGCCAAGCTCGAGCAGGACGGCAAGCTCTTTTTCGCGAGGGCAGGAGTAGAAGTTCATGCGGGCCTCCGGTCAGATGCCGGCTCGAGCATGTGGGCAGCTTTTCGGCGGGCGCGAAAGAGCAGGAGGCGGATGCTGGCCGAAGCCAGGCCGGTGATCTGCGCAATCTCGCGGTGCGAGTAGCCTTCGGCGTAAGCCAGCCATAGAAGCTGGCGCTCGCGCGGCCGCAGCCGAACCAGCACGGGGCCGAGCAGGGCGCGGGATTCCGACTGGGCGGCATCGCCGTGGCTTTCCAGGTGCCGCTCGGGGACGTCTTCGAGCGACGCGGCGCGGGGACGGCGCCAATGATCGCGCAGCAGATTGGTGGCAATGCGAAAAAGGTAGCGGCGGGCGGCTACTTCGCCGTCGATCTGCGCCGTGCGGGGCGCATCGGCGGTGAGGAAGCGGATGTAGGCCTCCTGGAGCAGGTCGTCGGCGAGAGCCGGATCGGACGAGACGCGCGCCAGATAGGCCCACAGCGGACGCGCGGAGCGCTCATAGAATCCCGCGAAAGCTTCATTGTCCATGCCGGAGCACGCCCCCGATGTGCCGGCGAGCGCTGAGGCGTCGCCGGCCAGCGAGTTCGAGATGGCCGATTCGTAGGGCATGGGCCGCTGCTTTCTCAAGATACGCCTCGCGGAGCACTAGCGTTCCGAATAAGGCGTGTTGAGATGATTTGGTCCGGGCGGCGGCATCAGGCCGAGGCGCGTGGCCAGGACCCAGGTGATGCCGGCGGAAAGGATAAAGCCGATGCCGGGCATGAGGATGAGGACTCCGAGCACCAGCATGGGGGTTTCGTAGTCGGGGCCGGCATGGCGCAGCAGCAGAAAGCCGACGCCGAGCAGGATGAGGACAACGCCGATCTGGACGGGGGTGAGGACGCGGGAGACGGCACTGGGAATCCGCGGGGACTCCACGGTAACGGGGATGTGCGCGGCTTCAAGGAAGCGGCGGCCAGCCTCTGTCTCCATGTAGGCAGCCAGCTCCTGGCTCGTGGAGAACTTGTCGATGAGGCGGCCGTGGACGTCGGACTGGAGCTTGAAGGTGCGGCTCCAGCGGCGGTTTTCAATGAAGACGCGAATGCCCCAGATGGCGGCGATGAGGAAGGCGACAAACGCGAGAAGCGGCGGCGAGTCCGAGAGGAGCTCGTCAAAGCCGGTGCGGCGATATTGCTGGCTGTAGACGTCGGGCCAGACGGCGCGCTCGAGGGCCTCGTCGGAGCCGCCGGCGTCCGGGGGCAGGTGGGTAAAGAGGAAGTAATCGGGGTTGCGGACCACCTCGGGATGGGCCTTGAGGAAGTCGGCGAGCTGGGGGTTGTTGCGGGCCACGTAGTCCTGGTCGGCGAGGAGCGACGGATCGTGGGCGACGACGGTGGTGAGCGTGGGGCTGAGCTTGAGCAGGTCAATCAGCTGGCGCTGGGTGGCGGCCACGTCCTTGTCAGTGAGGACGGGCGCGGCGTCGGCTGCTGCGGGCCGGGCTGGCGGCGCGGGATGGGCTTGCGCAGCGATTGCGGCGAGCGGGAGGGCGAGCGCAGCGGAAAGAATCAGGGCAGTACGGCGGGTGTGCATGGAGCGTACCTCGTTCGTTGATCTGTGAAGAGAACGAACGAGGCGGGGAAGTGGTTAACAGGAGCCATTCGGGGAATGGGCGGGGATGAAAGGCAACGGTTTATGATCGATGAGGGTGTGGCGTGTGTGGCTGCGCCCTTTCTGTGTGTTGGGCGGACGGTGGAGAGGCAAATGCAGATCCTTCGCTGCGCTCAGGATGACACGTTTCTAAGAACGGGCTGGATTTGTGCGGTTGAATTTGCATGGAACGGACAGCGATGCGAGCGAAGACGGCGGTGGTGCTGGGCGCCCAGTGGGGCGACGAGGGCAAGGGCAAGATCGTGGACGTGCTGAGCCAGCGGTTCAGCGCGGTGGCGCGCTATGCCGGCGGGCACAACGCCGGGCACACCGTCATCATCGGAGGGCAGCGGTTCGTGCTGCAACTGATTCCCTGCGGGGTGCTGCGCCCGCAATGCCAGGCGGTGATCGGCAACGGCGTGGTGCTGGACCCGATCGCGTTCCTGGCCGAGGTGGGAAGGCTGCGCGAGCTCGGCGTGGACGTGGACGGGCAATTGAAGGTATCGAATCGCGCGCAGGTAATCCTGCCGTATCACAGAATGATCGAGCTGGCGGCGGAGAGTGCGCCGGGGCGGAAGAAGATCGGGACGACGAGCCGCGGGATCGGCCCAGCCTACGAGGACAAGATGGCGCGCAGCGGGTTGCGCGTGGTGGATCTGCTGGACACGGAGCTCCTGAAAACCCACATCGAAGAGGCCTGCGCAGAGAAGAACCGGATGGTAAGGGCGCTTTTCGGCGCGGATCACGCGCTAGACGCGGCGAAAATGTTCGATGAATACGCTGCGGCGGCGGAAAAGGTGAAGCCGTTCGTGGCGGACACGGGACGGCTGCTGAACCGGATCCTCGGCGAGGGCGGCAGCGTGATGTTCGAGGGGGCGCAGGGGACAATGCTGGACATCGATCACGGCACCTACCCGTTTGTGACGTCGTCCTCGGCCACGGCGGGTGGCGCTTCTACGGGAACAGGAGTGGGGCCGACGGCAATCGGGACGGTGGTCGCCGTAACCAAGGCTTACGTCACCCGCGTCGGCGGGGGGCCATTCCCAACCGAAATTCACGATCAGGCAGCCGACCACCTGCGCGCGCGCGGCAACGAATACGGCGCAGTGACGGGGCGTCCGCGGCGCTGCGGCTGGTTGGACATCCCGCTTCTTCGCTACTCCAACCAGGTGAACGGCGCGGAGTGGCTGGTGATAACCAAGCTGGACGTGCTGGACGAGCTGGAGGAAATCCCGGTGTGCGTGGGCTACGCCATCGGCGGGTGTGTGACCGATGAGGTTCCGGCGGACGTGAAGGGTCTGGAGAGCATCAAACCGGTGTACACCAGGCTGAAGGGCTGGCGGGAGTCGACCGAAGGGATCACCGAATTCGATCGGCTGCCGGCGGCCGCGCAAGAATACCTGCGGTTCCAGGAGCGGGAGAGCGGGGCGAAGATCGGGATGGTATCGACGGGGCCGGATCGTGAGCAGACGATGGTGCTGCCGGACTTTGCGGCGGAGCTGGATGGGATTCACAGCTAGTTCACAGTTCGCAGGTCACAGTGAACAGTGAACAGTGGACAGTGTAGAAGTGAAGAGTGAAGAGCGAAAAGTGGATAGTGGAAAAGTGAACTGAGAACTGTGAACTGTGTGCGGGTTTTGCCAAGGCCGAAGCGAATGCGTTACTTTACAGGATCGCAGCACTTAAAGATTTGCCGGCGTGCTGCAGTAGAAGAGAAGGGCCCCGGAAATGATCAGCTTTACGGTTCGCATGAGTTTCAACTCGGATGATCGGGAGGAGATCGGCTCGGCCCTGCGCCGGCTGGTGGCGGCCTCGCGGCAGGAACCGGGCTGCGTCAACTACATCGCTCACACCGTTGTCGGCGACCCGGATACGGTGTTGATCTACGAGCAGTACGCCGACGAGTCCGCGGCAGAAGCGCATCGCCAATCGCCTCACTTCAAAAAGTACGCCGTCGCAGTGCTTTACCAGAGAATGCGGGAGCGGACGCGGGAAGATCTGGTCGCGCTGGAGTAGGGCGCAGGCAAATCCGCCCCCCCGGCTCGCCTTTGAGTGCCGGGCAAGTCAAAGCGTTCCGGAGGGCTTTTAAAGGCAGAGTAATCGGGCGGCGGAGATTCACGGAGATTTGCATTGACCGACGTTCGAATTCCGGACTACCATCCGTTAACGCGCATATGCCCCCGATTGCAAACCGCCTGATGGTGCGCTGGAACTGCCTGCCAGCCGTGGGATTGGTGTTGCTCCTGACGGCGGGCATGGCTCAGTCCAAGCCCAGCAAGCAGGGAATGCCGCGCGCCGAGCGCCATGAGAGCCGGCAGGAGATCCTGCAACTGGAGCGAAAGTGGAAGGACGCAGTCATCCAGCACAACGTGCCGGCGATGGGCGATTTGCTGGGGGACGATTACATGGGGATCACGCCGGACGGAACCCTGGAGTCGAAGGAACAGACGCTGGAGAACATGAAGAGCGGAGTCGTGCGCTTAGCTTCGATCGAAGTGTCTGATCGCAAGATCCGGTTCTACGGGAAGACCGCCGTGGTGACTTCGAAAGCCGAAGTGACCGGGGTTATGGAAGGCAACAATGCCAACGGCAATTACCGTTACACCCGTGTTTATGTGCGCGATCCCAGGGGCGGCTGGAAAATTGTGAGCTTTGAAGCGAGCCGGATCAGAGAACCGGGAGGGCCGAGGTAAGGGGATGGACCGCGGGGAAGTTGCGCCTGCTTTGGCCCATACAGGTAACTGAACATGGTTACTTTCGCTCGTAAGCCGGGCAAGCTCGAAGTGCATTCGCTATACCGGAATCAGCCGTTTCCCCGCCTATAATACCTCTCATGCCCTTCCCAGGAATGGTGAAGCCGGCTGTGTGGTTTTACATGGCTTCGCTTCAGCAAGGGCACTATACTCAGGATGCGTCGCTGATACGCACGTTGGCGGCTCGTAAATCGCAACACGATGCTGCTCCCGTGCAATTGCAGCTCAAGGCAGCAGAATGGGGAACACAATGACTCGGCAGCAACTTGGCATGCTCAGGTTCTTCTCATTGTTGTTCCTTCTCCCGGGTCTGGCCGGACTGATTTATTCGGCTATGGTATCGACAAGCTACCTCGGGAGGTTGCCCAGGATACCTGAACCGACGGAGATGCGCATGACGCCGCGGAATATTCACGGCATCGTGGTTTACCAGACCCAGGATGAGGATCGGCGTTTGACAGTGATGGAAGATTCGTCGCTGGGCGTGTTCGTTGTGGGCATGGGCCTCGGTCTCGTCTACCTGCGGAAGTGGGGTATTGCCCACGCTTTGGGCGCCGATGACGACGAGTTGATTAACGAGCCCGGTCAATAAAACCAGCTTTCCGCTCCAGCACAGGCAAAATCTGCGCGATCCAGCGCACAGTTCTCTGCACGCCTGATTTCAGCAGCGATAATGCGAACGAATCAGGCGCCGCAATGGAGTCTGCCGGTACGGGGAGCGCGGTCCGTGCCTGGTTTTACTTCAGCGCCATCCAGATGGCCGCGTTCAGTCCGATCATGATCACTGAAAACGCCGGAATGACCAGCAGCGCCTTGCGCAGCCGCAGCGCATCGCCGCCCGCGATGGCCCCGATGATCCGCGAGCTCACGGCCAATCCCGCCCATCCGCAGGTGATGACGAAGCCGAGCGCGGTGCCGGTCATGCGCGGAAACGCTCCGCCGGCGATGGCCAGAGTTGTGGGGAATACCGGCGCCATGGTCAGCCCGGAAAGGAATACCATCGCCGCCGCCATGGCTGGCCGCCGCGTTTTGAGCATCAGGAACGTGGTCACCGCCATGGCAATCGACGCGCCCATCAGCACTGCCAGGGGAGAGACGCGGATGAGCACATGCGAGGCCGCTACACGCCCCACCAGCAGTCCCAGCGCGAACCCGAGCGAGAGGATGTTGAGCGCCTTATGTTCCGGAATGCCCTGGGCCACAAGGTGCCGCGCCAGCCAGTTCCACACCCCCACCTCGCAGGAAACGTAAAGGAAGAGGAACAAACCCAGTACGAACAGGAGCGGTCGGCCGAGGATGGACCCGGCCTGGGTGAGGACAAAGCCCGACCCCGGAGCCGGCCCGGGCATGGCCACCGCCAACTGCACCGCCGCCGTCACCACGGTCAGGGCCACAATGGTGTAACAGAGCCGGACCCAGTTGCGGTTGAACAAATTGGCGGCGATGAACGGCGTGGCCAGGCCGCCGAGGCCGAAGAACAGGTTCACCAGGTTCAGCGCCGTGGCGCGATGGGTCTCGCTCACTCCGCTGGTGAGTGCATTGGCGCCGGTGACCACGATGCCGCCGCCCACTCCCAGCAGAAACAGCAGCACCACGATGCTGCCGAATCCGCGCGAGCGCGGCAGCCCGGCCAGGGCGATGGCGATGAACGCCAGGCCCAGCAAAAGGCCGATCTTGTCTCCCTCGTTATCGAGCAGCGGGCCAACCGCGAGCGATGCGATCATCAGCCCCAGTGCCTGGGCGAAGGCGATGGTACCATTCTGCCTGGGTGTGAGCCGGAACCGTTCCGAGAGGTCCGGCAGGATGGTCCCCAGCATGGCGGCGATCATTCCGTAGACGAAGATGGCGAGGATGGCGGCGAAGATGAGCACGCGGGATGTCCTTTCCGGCTGGTTGAAATCGCAATCCTTTTTACAGCATTCGGGGGCCGCATGCGGAGAATTCCTTTCCGTCGGCGGCGCGTCTGAGGTGTAATAAGCAGGTTCCCGGGCCACTTCCCCGGGCAGTTTTCATCACAGATGCCCGGTCTTTGTTGCTCCCCTGCAATCGCAGTCCAATTTCGCTGCTCGCCAATCAAGGAGCCGTCCCATGGCCGAGTTCGCCAGAGATATCAAGCACGCGCTGCATTTGTTCCGCAAGAGTCCGGGCTTCACGCTCGCAGCAGTTTCTGCGTTAGCGCTGGGCATCGGCGCGAATACGGCCGTCTTCACCGTGGTCAACGCGGTTCTCTTAAAGCCGCTAGGGTTTAGCGACGCCGGCCGCCTGGTCCTCTTCGACATCATGGGGCCCGAAGGACGGTACCCTAACGCGTCGATTCCCAACTTCCGCATCTACCGGGAACAGACCAGTGTCTTCAGCGATGTGGCCGCGTTCGACGACGGCGGACCCGGCCTCAACCTTACCGGCGAACACCCCGAGCAGGTGCAGGGAATGCACGTGAGCGAGAGCTACTTTCGCATGATGGGCGCGCCGGTTCTGCTGGGGCGTACCTTTACACCGCGGGAAGACTCGCCGCGCGGCGGCAGCGTCGTGATCCTCAGTTATGGGCTTTGGCAGCGCCGGTTCGCCGGCGATGCAAACGTCATCGGCAAGACGCTCTCGCTGGGAAACGAACCCTACACCATCATCGGCGTAATGGGCCGCGATTTCAGGACAGAACAGGATGCCGATCTATGGATTCCGTTTCAGTTCGACCTGAACAGCACCAACCAGGGCCATTATTTTCAGGTGGCGGGGCGCCTCAAGCCCGGCGTCACGCTGGCCCAGGCCAACGCGCAGATGAAGGTGGCCACCGCCGAATTCCAGCGCCTCTATCCGGATTCGCTCGCCGGAGCGTATTTTCGCGTGGAGCCGCTCCGCGACAGCATCGTCGGCGACGCGCGCCAGTCACTGCTGGTGCTGCTGGGCGCAGTTGGCCTCGTGCTCCTGATTGCCTGCGCCAACGTGGCCAATCTGCTGCTGGTGCGCGCCACCGGCCGCCGTCGCGAATTTGCCATCCGCACCGCGCTCGGTGCGCGCCGCGGCCGCATCGTGCGCCAACTGCTTACCGAGAGCCTGCTGCTGGCCATTACGGGCGGCGCCTTGGGTCTGGCCCTGGGATTCGCCGGCGTGCGCGCCCTGCTGGCGGTGAGCCCTGCCGGCCTGCCGCGTGTGGGCGAAAACGGCGCGTCGGTCAACCTGGACTGGCGCATCCTCGCCTTCACCCTCGGGGCATCGCTGCTTACCGGCATCGTCTTCGGCCTCTTCCCGGCGCTGGCGGCATCGCGGGCGGACCTGAATTCGGCGCTGAAGGAATCCAGCAATCGCGCGGGCACGGGCTTCCGGCAAGCCAAGGCACGCTCCGTGCTGGTGGTCAGCGAGGTGTCCCTGGCCCTGGTGCTGCTGGTTGGCGCGGCGCTGCTCATCCGCACCTTCATCGCCTTGCGCGCGGTCAGTCCAGGCTTCGATCCCCACAACGTGTTGACCCTTGAAATGTCATTGAACAGGGATCGCTACCAGACCACAGCCGCGGTTGCGCAAATGGTCGAGGAGGGGCGCCGGCGCCTCAATGCACTCCCCGGCGTGGAGGACTCCACCTTCACCTGCTGCCTGCCTATCCAAAGCGAACTCGGCCAGCCCTTCACCGTTGCGGGCAGGCCCGCGCCCGATCCCAAGGACATGCCCGGCGCGCGCTGGACTGAAGTTTCAGCGGGGTATTTCAACGTCTTCCGCATTCCCATTGTTCGCGGCCGCGCCATCAATGATCACGATGTGGCCAGGTCAACACCCGTGATGATGATCAACGAAACCCTCGCCAGGCAATACTTCCCCAAACAGAATCCGGTGGGGGAGCAGATCGAAATCGGACGAGCCGACGGGCCGCAGCTTACCGACCGCGTGCGCGTCATCGTTGGCGTGGTGGCCGATACGCATACCGAGGGCCTGGGCCGCGCTCCCCAGCCCATGATGTTCGTTCCCCAATCGCAGGTTCTTGATTTCCTCACGGGGCTCAGCTCGCAGATCATTCCGTTGCGCTGGGCCGTGCGCACGGAGGGCGATCCCCATGCCCTCACCCCGCAGATTACCGAGCAACTGCGCGTCGCCAGCGGCGGTTTTCCCATGGCCCATGTCCGCACCATGGACGAGGTTGTCGGGGTTTCGACCGCGCGCCAGACCTTCAATATGCTCTTGCTCAGCATCTTCGGCGCCATCGCGCTGGTGCTGGCAGCCATCGGTATTTACGCGCTGATGGCGTATTCCGTGGAGCAGCGCCGGCAGGAGATCGGTATCCGCATGGCGCTGGGCGCGGACCGCGCTCGGATTCGCAGGTTGGTGGTCTGGCAAGGAATGCGCCTGGCTCTCGTCGGCCTGGTACTGGGGCTTGCGGCTGCGTTTGGCCTCACCCGGCTGATCTCGAGCTTTCTCTTCGGCGTGAAGGCATGGGATCCGGCGGCGTTCATCATCGTCCCCATCACGCTGGGCTCTGTGGCGCTGTTGGCCGTGTGGCTGCCGGCCGCGCGCGCAGCCCGCCTGGATCCGGTCAAGGCGTTGCGTGTGGAATAGCAGATAGACAGCAGTAAAGTTCGGCATTCGCCCTTGATCGCGGCGCGATTGCGTGTGTGTGCGGCCTATTGCGCCCGTTAGACTGGAACCGATGAACTCGCCGGACAACCCGGCCTTACCTGCGCCGGCCGCAGCCGTTGCACTGGCGCTTTTCGCCGCGCTAGCCTTGTCCGGCTGCGGCACGCCGGGCGCGCCCCTGCCGCCCTCGCTCAATCTGCCTGAGCCGGTGACCAATCTGGCTGCCGTGCGCGCCGGCGACCAGGTTACGCTCACCTGGACCATGCCGCGGCGCAACACCGACAAAATGATCCTGAAGACGCCGATGCGGGTGCAAATCTGTCGCGGCGAGAGCTCCGGCGCGTGCCTGCCAGTGACGGCGAACCTCTCGCTTGCGCCCGTTGCGGCGGCCACATTCACTGAGGTGATTCCGTCCGATCTCGCCTCTGGTGCGCCGCGCCCCCTGCGCTATTTCGTCGAGGTCAGGAACAGCCGCGGCCGCTCCGCCGGGCCGTCAAACGCTGCCGCGGTTCTCGCCGGACAGGCGCCGGCGCCGGTCGCAGACTTGAACGCCGAGGTGCGCAAGGACGGCATCGTGCTCCGCTGGAAACCGGTGGACGCGCACGACAGCGTTCGCCTGGAGCGGACGCTTGAGAATCCTCCCCGAGTCCAGGCGCATGCCGGTCCGATGGCCGCTCCGGCAGAGCCCGTCCATCAGATTCTCAGCGTGGCCTCGGACGAAGGTAAAACTCTGGACCAGAGCATCGTCTTTGGCCGCACCTACGAGTACCGCGCGCAACGCATCGCCCGCGTGGATGTGGATGGCAAAACCCTGGAGCTGGCCGGTGAGCTTTCCGCCCCCGTGCGCATCGAGGCCCTGGACGTGTTTCCTCCGGCTATCCCCACCGGGCTTGCCGCGGTCGCGAATCCGCCCGCGAAGGGCGAGCCTGCCTCCATCGACCTGAGCTGGCAGCCGAACACCGAGCCGGACCTGGCCGGTTATTACGTCTACCGGCGTGAGGCGGAAACTCCGTGGCAGCGCATCTCCGGCTCGCAGCCTGTGCCCGCTCCCGCATTTCACGACCCCAGCGTGCAGCCCGGCCACACCTACACCTACGGCGTCAGCGCCGTGGACCAGATAGGCCACGAGAGCGGCCGCTCGGCGGATGCCGAGGAAATTGTGCCGCCGCAGCAGTGAGGCCGACACCGGCGGCTCATTGAGGGTAGTATTCTCAGGTCGTACGCAGTGGATTGGAGCCATGAAATACTGCCGGTTTCTGTTTGAAGGAAAAACACACTACGGAAAAGTCGAAACGCGGGCCGGGGAGTTCTGGATCGTCGATCTTGCTCCCGTGCCCGAGGAAGATCTTGCATTTCACCTGGCGCGCTTTCGCGCGGAGGCCGCCGGCGAAGTCGTGACTGACCTTGCCGCCTTCGACTTCGAGCCCATGCCGCTCTCGGCCGCGCAACTGCTGGCACCGGTAACGCCTTCGAAGATTCTTTGCGTGGGGCGCAATTATCGCGAGCACGCCAGGGAACTGGGCAACGAAGTGCCCGCTGAGCCGCTGATTTTCTCGAAGCCCCCGTCGTCATTGCTGGCGCCGGGCGGCGTGGTGCGCATGCCCGCGGCTTCTGAGCGCGTGGATTTTGAAGGCGAACTGGCGATGGTGATCGGCCGGCGGCTTTCGCGCTTCAAAGCCGGCGGCGATTGGCGCGGCGCCATCCGCGGTTACACGCTGGCCAACGATGTGACCGCCCGCGACCTCCAAAAAAAAGAGGCGCAGTGGACCCGGCCCAAAGGCTGGGACACGTTTTGCCCGGTGGGGCCAGTCGTGAGCGACGAGATCGACCCCGCGGCCGGCGTGACGCTCGAGACTCGCGTGAACGGAGAGTTGAAACAGCACGCCTCGACCGCGGATTTTATTTTCACCATTCCGCAACTGCTGGAATACATCACCCAGGCCATCACCCTGGAGCCCGGCGATCTGCTGCTCACCGGCACACCCTCCGGCGTCGGCCCGCTCAAAGCCGGCGATCGCGTGGAAGTGTCCATCGATGGGCTGGGCGTGCTGGCGAATAGGTTTCAGCCGGAATAGCGGCCAATAAGCGTTACCCAAAGAATCTGCGCCCCACGCCTGGATTTCCTTTGTCCAACCTTGGCCGATCCGTGTAAATTACGCACACCCCTGATTCCGCGCGCCCCTGAACCGAGGTCAACAACCGAGCATGCGATCCCCAAAAGAGCTGAAGGCGTTTTGGCCCACCCTCGTGGTGCTGGTAATTGCCGTGCTCATTAACTATGCCGACCGCGGAAACCTGGCGCTGGCCGCTCCCATTCTCAAGACCGAATGGAGTCTGTCCGCCTCGCAGCTCGGCATCCTGCTGTCCGTCTTTTTCTGGTCCTACATGGCGCTCCAGATTCCGGCGGGCTGGCTAGTCGATCGTTTCAACGTCAACGTCGTCCTCGCCCTCGGCTTCCTCACCTGGTCCCTTTCCACCGCCATGTCAGGGTTCGCCTCCGGATTCACCATGATGCTTTGCATACGGCTCCTCCTCGGCGCCGGCGAATCCGTGATGTTTCCCGCCTGTTCCAGGATCTGCTGCCACTACCTGCCGGAGCGGAGCCGCGGATTTGCCAACGCCCTGCTGATTGCTTCCATCAGGTGGGGAACCGCCCTCGGCACCTTCGGCGGGGGACTTCTGATCGCGCATTGGGGATGGCGCCGCACGTTCATGCTCATCGGTCTCGGCGGGCTGCTCTGGCTCCCCGCATGGTGGGTTTGGAAGCCGCAGGCCGTCCATACGCGGCAACGGAAGACGGCGGCTTCTGTAAGTGTTGGCGTGATTCTCCGCCTGCGCAGTTTCTGGGGAGCTGCCATCGGGCACTTCTCCGCCAACTATCTTCTCTATTTCCTCATGAGCTGGCTTCCCTATTACCTGGTGCACGAGCGTCATGTCTCCATGCAGTCGATGGCTGGAACCGCGGGGCTACTTTATGCCATTGATTCTGCTTCTTCCATCGCTGCGGGCTGGATCGCCGACCGCAAAATCAGCGCGGGTGGAGATGCCGTTACCGTCCGCAAATGGAGTATGGTGGTGGGTCTCTCCATCGCAACGGTGGCGCTGTTTGCCTGCGCGGCGGCGGGCCCAACCACCTATTTGCCCTGCCTGGTCGGCGTGGCCATCGGCAACGGGACTGCAGGCTCGGGAGTCTTTGCCATGGCGCAAACTCTTTCCGGCCCGCATCTGGCCGGCCGCTGGACCGGGCTTCAGAACTGTGTGGCCAATCTCGGCGGAGTCGTGGGACCCGTCCTCACCGGCTTCCTCATCGACATTACCGGCAGTTTCCATGCCGCGTTCACCTTGGCAGCTTTGGTTGCGACTGCCGGCGCCCTCTCCTGGATCTTCGGCATTCGCCGCGCGGAAACCGCTGAACCAGAGCCGGCCCACGCCATCCTCTAGCTCCTTCGGCTTGCGCGGTAACACCATCTTCGTTCGGTTCGCGATGCAACTCGCTGACGGTGGATGAATCAGTAAGAGAGGTACACTAGAGTTGTCCGCTCAGGTGCAGCGCCCCTTCGCTGCAACAGCCCCCAGGAGGAATCATGCCGCAGAATTTGCTCGAGCAGTTGCGCAGTTACACTACCGTGGTTGCCGATACCGGTGACTTTGAAGCAATCAAGAAGTTCCGGCCCACCGACGCCACGACCAATCCCTCGCTCATCACCACTGCTGCGCAAATGCCGCAGTATCAGCCCATAGTGGACGAGGTGCTGAAAGCTGCCCGCGATGAGAAGGGCCAGCACGCGAGCGACAAGGACGTGGCCAATCTCGCCTTCCAGCGCCTGGCCGTCGCCTTCGGCAGGCGGATCCTCGAGATTGTCCCTGGCCGCGTTTCCACTGAGGTGGATGCGCGCCTGAGCTACGACACCCAGAAGACCATCGACCAAGCCCGCGCCATCATCAAGCAATACGACGCGGCTGGCATCGATCACGGCAAGCACAACCTGATCAAGATCGCCTCCACCTGGGAAGGTATCCGCGCCGCGGAGGTGCTGGAAAAGGAAGGCATCCACTGCAACCTGACGCTGCTATTTGGCATGCACCAGGCCGTTGCCTGCGCTGAGGCCGGGGTCACCCTGATCTCGCCCTTTGTCGGCCGCATCCTCGACTGGTACAAGAAGGACACGGGCAAGGACTACCAGGGCGCGGATGACCCCGGCGTGCAGTCGGTGACCAAGATCTACAACTACCTGAAGCACTTCGGCTACAAGACGCAGGTGATGGGCGCGAGCTTCCGCAACCTGGGCGAGATTGAGGAGCTGGCGGGCTGCGACCTGCTGACCATTTCTCCGCAACTGCTGGGCGAGCTTGAATCAACCCAGGCAGACTTGCCGCGCAAGCTCGATCCGGAGAAGGCCAAGTCGATGCAGATCGAGAAGATTCCCATGGACAAGGCCACCTTCGAGCGGATGCATGCCACGGACCGCATGGCCCACGACAAGCTGAAGGAAGGAATCGAGGGTTTCTCGTCGGCGCTCGTGAATCTCGAAAACCTGCTGGCGAAGCGGCTGGCGGAGCTGGAGCAGCGCACCCCGGCGGGCGTCCAGAGTTGAAGCGATTTCCTGGGCCGGACGCGGAGAAATAGAGCACCATTCCGCGCCGGTTCTCAGGCGCGCAAGGCGCACGGCGCGGGCACTTCAAATTGCGTCACCACACCCTGCAAACCTGGTCCGCGAGGCGGACCATGGGCTGGCCGGCCTTGCAGCCAAATGCCTTTCCGAACTCCGGCATGTTCACCACCACTCCGTTGATGCGGAATCTGGCCGGCGAATGCGGATCGGTGGTGACCCGCTCCCGCAGATCGTCGGGGCGCTCGATGGCGCAGTCCCACTGGGCAAAGCCCACAAAGAATCTTTGCTCCGGCGTCAACCCATCCACCGGTTGCAGATCCATGGCCTGGACCTTGGTCTGCCACGCTTGCAAAGCCAGGATTTCACCGCCGAGATCGGCTACGTTTTCTCCCAGCGTCAGCTTGCCATTCAGGTGCACGTCATCCACGGCAACGTAAGAGGAGTACTGATCGTCAACGCACTTGGTGCGCGCATCGAACTTCTCGCGGTCTTCCTTGGTCCACCAGTTCTTCAGGTTGCCTTTCGCGTCGAACTGGCTGCCCTCGTCGTCGAACCCGTGGGTCAGCTCATGTCCAATGGTGCCGCCGGTGTCGCCGTAGTTGGGGGCGTCGTCCATCCGCGCATCGTAGACAGGCGGCTGCAGTACTCCCGCGGGAAAGTTAATGTCATTCATCTGCGGATCGTAATAGGCGTCCACCGTCGCTGCGGAGATAAGCCATTCGCCGTGATCCACCGGCTTTCCCACCTTGCCGATCTGCCGGTGCAGCTCGAACGCGCCGGTTCGCTCCATGTTGCCGGCAAAGTCATCCGGCGTGAGCTTGATGGAGCTGTAATCGCGCCACTTGTCCGGGTATCCAATCTTGTTGCGAATCCCTTCCAGCTTCACCAGCGCCTGCCTTTTCGTCTCCGGGCTCATCCAGTCCAGTTGATCGATACGCTGGCGCATGGCGGCCTCAATGCGATTGACCATATCCACAGCCTGGGCCTTCAGCTCTGGAGAAAAAACCTTGGCCACATAGGCTTGTCCCAGAGCCTCGCCAAGGTTGTAATCGGTGTGCCGCACGCACCGCTGCCAGCGCGGCTCCTGTTCCTTTGCGCCACGCAGATAGCCGCGATAAAAGCCAAAATTCTCATTCGCAAACGCATCGGAGAGAAACGGCGCATACGAGTTGGCCACGTGGAAGCGCAAATAGGTTTTCCAGTTGTCGAGCGGCTCACTCCCCAGCAGATCGTTCACCCCCTTGAAAAACTTCGGCGACTCAACGTTCACGATCTCAAAGCGTGGATAATCCGCGGCACGGAAAAAGACCGGCCAGTCGAACCTCGGAGCCAATTGCTCCACACCGGCCATATCCACTTTGTCTTTCAAGTTGTAGGGATTGCGCTCTTCCACGCGAGTCCACGAGGCTTTGGCCAGCGCAGTCTCCATCCGCATCACGGTCTGGGCATTCTTCTGGGCCGCGTTGGGCGCGTCCCCCAGCAGCTCGAAGACGTTCTCCAAGTGCTGCACATACTTCTCGCGGATCTCCTTCGATTTGGCGCTGTCATTTGTATAGTAGTCGCGGTCCGGAAGGCCGAGCCCGCCCTGCGTCAGATCGGCGATCTGCGCCTCGGAATTGTCAGGATCCTGCGTCGAACCCGCTCCGAACAGCAGCGTCTGGCCAAACGGCAGCGTCACCTTGGCCACGAGAGGCGCAATGTCGCGCACAGATTGAAGCGCCGCGATGGCATTCAGCTGTCCTTGGATGGCCTCCACTCCGCGGCGATTCACAACCGCCTCATTCATGCAGGAGCCGTAAAAATCGCCAATCTCCTGCGTAACCTGGTTGCGATTTCCTTTGGCTGCGGCGGCATCCTCCAGAATGCCACGGAGGAACGTGAGGTTGTCCTGATACAGCTTGGAGTAAACGCTCCACGACGTCTGATCGGCTGGAATGGGATTTCTCTTTTGCCAGCCGCCGCAGGAGTACTGGTAGAAATCCACGCATGGATCAATGCTCTTGTCCATGGACGTAACGTCGAGGCTTGGGGAATAAGGCAACGCAGGAGCATTCTGCGATTGCGCCAGCGACGCGACGGAAAGGAACATTGCGGGAACGAAGCAGGCAAAAAAGCGATTCATACACTCCCCCTGACAGCAGTCTGCTGAATGACATGAATCATACAGCCGCTCGCGCTTGTTGAAGCAGCGCATCCACCGTTGGAGGCAACTGCGGTTCATTCCTTTCGCTGGTTCATGGGCAGTGATGGTCTGGGTGCTCGGATCGCTAGTTACCTTGTCAACTTGCTCTGCTGCCCCTAAAATCTGCGGCAATGAAGCTCTACATGCGGCAGGAGTATCGGGCGAGCCGGAAAGAGCCGTACGGCGCGATGCTGAGGCGGATCTACGAAGGACTGGGACAGGGTGGCATTCCGGTTCTGTACCGCTTCACGTTTGCTGACCACATGGTGCAGGGGATGGTGTCGTCGGTGGCGCGCGCGGTCAAGAAGTTCCCGCACCTGGCGCCGTTGGTCACGACCGAGCCGGTTGCGCCGATCCTCATGACAAAGGATCCGGAGAAGACAGGTCCGCCGGCGATCATTGGGGACGCCCAGAAGCTGGAGTTTGCGCAGCTGGCGGAGTTAGCTGACGGGCTGCCGCGGTCTCTGCCGTTCCGTTTGGCCGATGTGCGTTTTTACACCGACGAATTCGGCAAAGCACCCGCGACGGTGAAAGCGGACACCGCGGCGGCGGACTCTCTGCTCCATGGTCACTTCAACACCGGATTAAGAGCCAGCGATACGTGGT
Organism: uncultured Acidobacteriota bacterium; assembly: GCA_963766785.1. GTDB lineage: Bacteria > Acidobacteriota > Terriglobia > Terriglobales > Acidobacteriaceae > Telmatobacter. Next base: position 1,684,489 of record CAVYBV010000025.1, on the reverse strand, counting down.
GGGTGAACGGGCGCAATCGCCACCTTGGCGCAGCGTACGTTGTGGAGGTGGCGGAACGGACCCGCAAGGCGCCCTTGCCGCCCGGCACGCTGGGGGCGTTTCTGGCCACGCTGGGTAAGGCGCGAACGGTGGCGCAGTTTCCCATCGAAGAAACCGAAAAGGGCGCGAAGGTTGTGGTGAAGGGCAAGTCGCAGGCGCCGCCGGAACTGGTGGCGCTGGCGGAACGGCTGCGGGCGAGGATGCCGGAGCTGGTTGCCGGGGCGCGGATGCCGCATGCGATCGAGTCGGCGCGGGCCGAGCATGCGATGAGCCCGCTGAAACCGGCGCTGGAGAAGCACTACAAGCCAATGGGGTACGCAACCAAGGGTGGCTCAGGGATTTTCACCATGCGGCGGCGCACAGCGGAGAACCACGTTGTGGAAGTGTCGCTGGACGTGGGCACATGGAGCCGCCATTTGACTGGACACTTCCACGTGTACCTGCCGGATTTTCAGATCCGGCTGCCGATGCCGGCCTCGGCGGAGCTGAACGCGATGCAATGCGACATTGGCGACGCGGAACGCTGGGAGAAGCTGGTGGAGAATATGGCGGCGTTTACACGGCATCTGGACCGCGAGGTGGTGCCGGAGGTGGAGAAGGTGGCAGGGCCGGCGCCCGCCTGGTTTGAGGCGCCGGAGATACGGTGAGGGCGTACGCGGATGGGACGCTCCGGCGTGGTAGTGGCACGGGGCGAAAGACGGGCGGAGTGCGGCGGTTTCCCAGGTCCCAACACCGGGGACCTGGGACACCCGGCACCCGGCGAATGCGGTGAATCGGGTTCTCTTTGATGCAGGCGGCCGACCGTGCGCCAACTCTTGTTCCCAATCGTTCCGCTTCGGATGTACAATCTGCTGATTCACTTCGTACAAATGGTTACTTCACTCCCCGGTACCCGGTGAAAATCACAATTCGTTGCCAGGAGTTGACAATCGCCATGACCAGCCGCTGGAGTTCTATCCACGAGGAACCTGGTTCCAAGACCAGGGTTCTCCGGTCCGCTTGCCTCCTTCTTTCGATCGCTGCATTCCTCGCGCTGTCACCGGCCTTCGCGCAAACCTCGGGGTTTACTGTCGGCGTACTCCCGTTCACTGACAACACAGGCTCGGGACAGGACATCTCCGGCTCGGTATCGCGCGCCGTACAGGCTGAGATCGTGCACTCCACGCGGCTCAACGGGCGGGTGCTCACCCTCGACCCTGGCGCGAACCCGAACAATCTGGACGCAACACAAGCCCTGACCATTGGCCGTGCCCAGGGCGTCGATGTGGTCGTGATCGGCACCGTGCTGGAAGCCACATCCTCGCAATCGTCCGGCTCAACTGGACTGCCTTCTTTCGGCGGCATCAGTCTCGGCGGCAGCAAACAGTCCATAAAGGCCCAGGTAACATTGCAGGCCGACCTCTATAACACCACCACCGGCCAGAAGATCGACAGCATCCGCCAGACCGGCAACGCCTCGCAGACCAAGATCGGGGCCGACGTGAGCACCAACCTCGGCAACATGGACAGCGGCGGCGCCAGCTTCGACAACTCGGCCCTGGGCAAGGCCTTTCACCAGGCAGTGGCAAATGTTGTAAAGAAGATCAACAGCGACCAGGGCCAGATGACGAACTACTCGGCCGCGGCAGCGACGAATGCAGCCGCCGCACCGCCCCCAGCCGCTGCGCCGGCGGAGCCAGTTGCCCCGGCTGCCGCCGCAGCGCCCGCAGCGCAGGCCTCCGAAGCTTCCGCCGCCACCCCGGCATCCTTCACACCCTATCAGAACTACGACTTCACCCCCGGCGACACTGTCCTTTTTGCCGACGACTTCACGGCCGCGCAGGATGGCGAATTCCCCGACCGCTGGGAATTGGTCGCCGGCCAGGGCGTCGTCAACAGCAACGCCCACGGCAAGACTGCCTTCGTCCTCACCGACGGCAACTATGTCCGTGTCGCCCCGCGCATGAAGAACAAGAGCTACCTCAGCGCCCCCTACACCATTGAATTCGATCTGTATCCCGAAACCGGAGCTTATCCCGTGATGCTCTTCTTCGAGTCGCCGGACGGCGAAGGCTACGTAACCTTCGCGAGTGACAGCCTGCAATACCATCCCCCGACTGGCAGCGACCTTTCCGCCAATCTGCCCGAATCCATCGCCAGCTCCTTTAAGGACACCTGGCGTCATGCGGCCATCGCCTTCAAGGGCACGCAAATGAAGGTTTATATCGATCAGTTCCGCGTCCTGGTCGTTCCCGACATGCACATGACTCCCGCTTCGATCCAGTGGGGCGGCATCGGCGGCCAGGATAACCCGCTCATCTTTTCCAACATCCGCCTGGCCTCCGGCGGCGGGATGAACATGATCGGCCAGACCTTCACCGACGCCAAGATCGTCACCCATGGCATCCTCTTCGACGTGGACAAGGCGACGCTGAAGCCCGAGAGCATGGGCACGCTGAACCAGGTCAAGCGCATCCTGACCCAGAACCCCGCGCTCAAGTTCGAGATTGACGGGCACACCGACAATACCGGCGCCCCCGCCCACAACCTCACGCTTTCTCAGCAGCGTGCCGATGCGGTCAAGGCGCAGCTGGTCGCGATGGGAATCGACGCTTCACGGCTCACGACCAAAGGATTTGGCGACACCAAGCCCATCTCCGACAACTCCACTGAGGAAGGCAAAGCCAACAACCGGCGCGTGGAGTTCGTGCGCATGTAGTGGCGGACGTGAGAGGAGCCTGCGGCGGGCTACTGGTTGAGGTGCGTAATTTCCCACCCTTGCGCCAGTGAAAAAGCGCAAGGATGGGACACCCCAGCGTGGTGTTGGTGCGGGTGAAAAACGAGCGGACCTTGGGACCTGGGCGGCACGCCAACTAAGATTGAACGATGCGCATGCGATGGATTGCCTTCACTCTGCTCCTGGCCGGCTGCGCCGTGCTCCAGGGCCAGCCGAAATCGCTCTTCTACCTTACCGATAACCCCGACTCCATACGATCCTTCTTTGCGCATTCGGCCAAGATCGACATTCTCGTGCCTACGTGGTACTCGGTGGATGGAGACGGGCTGGTGACGGGCGCGCCCAATCCAGCGGTTCTTGCTTCGGCGCACCGTGACCATCTGCCGGTGATGCCTATTCTGGCCCTATTCGGCAAGGCGAAGTTCCATCAGCTTGCGGGCAGCGCGGATGCGCAGGACCGCATGAACCAGGCCCTGATCCGCGAGGCGCGCGACAACGGCTACACGGGCTTTCAATTCGACTTCGAAAACCTTGACTACATGGACCGCGACGGGCTGAGCGCGGTGGTGCGCCGCTCCGCGGAGGCGCTGCATGGGGCGGGCTTTCAGCTATCGATCGCCACGGTGCCCAATGCTCCCGGATATCCCGGCGCGGGCGCATTCGCCAAGTGGATCTACACCGACTGGCGTGGAGCCTACGATCTGGCCGCAATCGCCAAGTCCGTAGACCTGGTGTGCCTGATGACCTACGACCAGCACACCCGCTGGACCGCGCCCGGACCCGTGGCCGGATGGCAGTGGACGCTCGACAATCTCGACTACGCGCTCCGGTTTGTGCCCCCCGAGAAGCTCTCCCTCGGCATTCCCCTGTATGGCTATCGCTGGTTCGCCGGCGCTCCGGTCCTGGACAAGGCCACGGGCGAGGAGAAGCCCAATCCATCCGCGGTCTACATCAGCGCACCCGATGCAATGCAACTCGCCAACGCCTTCAAAGGCAAGGTCCAGTGGGATGAAGGCGACCACACCGCGTTTGTCTGGTTCTATCGCGACCAGATGCGCGAATGGATCTTCTTCACCGATCTGAGAACCTTCCGCGATCGTTACCGGCTGGCCGCGGATCGCAAGCTCGAGGGGTTCTGCTCGTGGGTGCTTGGCCAGGAAGACCCGGAGATCTGGTCGCTGCTGCCGGACCGGCACTAGAGCGCTTTTCTTCCATGCGAGGCCGATCTCTGCGGGGTGGTCCGAAGGAGCGCGCGGGCAGGCGGCAGGATCGTTCAGGCGGCGCGGGGGATCACTTGGATTCTGGGGCGTTTGCGGCGGGAGGCGTGCCAGAGGTCGTACTGCTGCTGCAGGCCGAGCCAACTATAGGGCTCGTTGCCGAAGGCGTCGGAGAGGCGCAACGCCATCTGCGCCGTGATGGATGCGCGGCCATTGAGGAGGCGAGAGAGGGTGGAGCGGGCGACCTTGAGGCGACGCGCTGCCTCGCCCACCTGCATTGTGCCGATGCATTCGCGGATGAGTTCGCCGGGATGCGGCGGGTCGTACATTAATCCTTCCATCAAAATCACCTGGGCGGTCAGGCTGCCTTCTTGAGCTTCATGGTGACGCGCAGACCCGCCGCGGCAGCAATTTTTGCGAGAAGATCAAGGCTGAAGACATTGATATTGCCATGGGCGAGATTGGAAATGCGCGGCTGAGTGACGCCGAGAGCTTTCGCAGCCTGGGCCCGGGTCCATTTTTCGCGCTCGATCAACGTCGTCAGTTCCGACATGATGACAGAACGAAGTTTCAGGCACTCTCGCATTCCCGGATTGGGTTCAAGAGCATCCCAGACATTGGCGTAGCGTTCGTAATCGCGCTTCACGGCGCAAGTATACAGAATTTCGCATAAACTTGCGGTGCGCGGCTGGCTGAGGTTTGTGGTCTCCCACCCTTGCGTGGTGAGGCTGCGCAAGGATGGGGCACCCGGTGTGGCGGAGGTGCGGGCGAAGGACGGGCGGGCTGTGACGGTATCCCGGATCTCCAATACTCAGGCGGGGACGGCTCGGTGTGTTGCAGTACTTGCGCTCGACGGGATTGAATTAGAGGGCAATTGCGCTGTTTTGCCGATGGCAAAGCGCGCCCTTTCCGCTTCGAGCTCGATCCACGCGATCTCGGCGTTGTCGTCGAGCTCTTTGAAAGGGCTCAGCGATTCGATGATTCCCGGAGCGGCGGGAGGAATGATTGAACTAATCTCTCTGTAGGCTCGCATCGAGCCGTACGACAAACTGAAATGGTGGCCGGTCGAATCGAGTTCGCTAACGTGAATTTGGCAGACCCGTTCATTGAACAGCTTCAGGATGCGATAAGCCTCCGTCATGGTCCGGTCGACTTGATGGGCATGAGCCAGGTCGAGACAAAGCTGAGCTTCGGGGAGCCTTTCGAACCATTGACCCAACTCCTCCGCGCTTCGTCCAACCTCCTTTCGTCTATCCATATTCTCAATCGCGAGTTGATTGCCGAACAGTTGCCATTTAGCGCAGTCGTGTATCGTGTCAGGGTGCAGGATAATTGGCATTTCCTGTGGAATACGTTTTAGGTGTTTGATAACGCCGTCTTCGTCCTCGAAAGAGAATCTGCTGGGAGCATGAACTGAGACATAACTGAATTGCTTAAGGTTGAGCTGCGGCAAGGCGTCAATGAGTGTAGGGAGTTCCGAAAGGCGGAGGGCAGACAATTCCACCGCATTCATTGAGGTGCGTTGCAAAATTCGCAATGCCCTTGCATAGTCGCCTAAGGCTACCGCGCCAGTCGAGAATCCAATGAGAGGCATTAGAAGATCCCCTTTTCGATGCTTAGGTTTCGGAGCGGTGAATCTGTCCCGGTAAATGTGTCTTGGACCGCAAGCCGAAATTTGTGGCGTATTGTTCTCGCGTCTCGGAAGATCGCCGATTCATCCTGGCTATCGGGAGCCAGCTCATCAAGATGATTTCGCTTTTCTGTATCATTTAGCACACCAAGAAACTCGTCGTAGGAGCCAAACAAATTTCGAGCGCACTGCTCGAGAAATCCTTCACTTGCGACGAGGAGTTTTGAGACGAAGAATTGAGCGAACCTTTCTAGGGGTGTCTTTGCGAGGAATGCTTCAAGACAATCGATCAAGGCCTGGGTCTTGGGCTCCTGATTTTCAATATTGGAAACAGTTGGATCGCACCAAAAGCAAGCCAGGAGGCCGGATGCATAGAGCAGCTTCCTTGATGTTCCTAGCTTGATGCTTCGAAGTGCATAGCCCTTCGCTCCCCGGTCAAATTGCTTATACGCAAAATCCACCGCCATGGTCCTCCAATAGCGAGCAAAGTCGTTAAGCAAGAATAGAGGGACCCAGCGAGGGTTCCCTTCGAGACTCGGGTGCAGCAGTCCCCTGTCCTCGACAAGGTACCGCTTTAAAATGTTCTTTCGGACTCTGTCAAACGCCTCGCGGCGCCGCCCAATTGGCATCCCCTCGAGGAGAAGCAAGACGCGGCGAGTTGTGTTTGAATTCGAGTCGTTCTCGCCTCCGATGTAGTGCGCCATTGGCTGACTGAACGCTAATGTACCGAAAGTTCCTTCCGGGCCAGGCTTCTTGAGCCCCAGTTCCGCGAGCAGTGGGTCGCCGCTTGGCCCCGCTTCGTTCAGGGTATTACGAAGAGCCAGTAGAATTTCTTGATGATCCGCGTTTGCCTGTGCATCCACAAGGAGCATCCAATCCAGATCGCTCCCTTGCGTGCATTCGCGCCGTGCGACCGAACCATGGACTACGACGCTGGTATCCGAATCTGGTCCTGGTACGCCTTCAATGATTTGAGACAGCCGCTCAGCGATCTGTAGGGTTTTATGACCCGCTCTTTCGATGTTTGCCCATTCGCAGCCTAGGAGTTGTGCGAGTTGCTCTAACGGGGAGGAGCTGGATATGGCGCTCGCAGGACCAGACATTGCTTGCTCTCAATCGGTGACACGGTTATCGAACGGAATAATCGTCTGCCCATGGTAGCAGCAGTCGCTGTGGAACCTCCACTCCTACGGCCCAAGCAAAGGTTGGTCGTGATCCGAGGGCGAATTCCAATTCCGAATTGCGCGTGCCGCCTTGGAGTTCAGGCCTTTGCGGGGACTAGCGCGCCTAGCTTTTCGGCTAGCATTTCGTGGGCGTGGGCCAGGAACTCTTCTTGCCTGATTTTGCCTGCGTCCACTTCTGCCAGCAACGCCTTCTGTGCTTCGTACTCGCGATTCTTGATGCCGGCTTTGGACTGCAGCATGCGCCAGGACTTGCGCCGCTCTACGCAGAACATCACTAACTGCCGGCTTAGCGCGCGGTACTCCGTCTTGCCGTCTTCTTCGAGCGTAATGTACACGCCGAAGTCGGGAATGAACGCGCGGTGCTGCGGATTGAGGTAGCGGCGGTAGACCACGTCCTGCTGGGTGATGCGGACCAGCATGTCATCGAGCGGGATCAGCTTCTCCGCCTGCTCCGGCTTCACCTTCTTAAGGTGGTTGCGGAAGCGGGCTTCCGTGGTGCACCAGTGGGCCACGGTGTAGCGGCGGGTCTCGCCGGTGAGCTTGTCTTTGGTCTCGTACCAGTCCAGATCCTTGCTGGGGTTGCCGTTGATGTCGAGCGCTTCCATGTAGGTCTCGCCCTTGCGCGGATCGAAGACGAACTCGGGGACGCCGCGGGAGTCGCGCACCCGCTGCGCCTGGTGGAGGGCCATGTCGTCGGCGACGCCGTGCTCGGGCTGGCAGGTGGTGAAGCATTGCAGGAACATGGTGCCGCGGTATTCAAGACCATCCAAAATTGCGCGGTAAAGTTTGGGCGCGTTGGCCATGGAGACCTGGGCGATGAAGGGCGAGCCGTGCCCGGCGAGGAATGTTTCGGCGACGGTTTTCTTCTCCGTGTTTTTGCCCTGGCTGGCGGGGCCGTAAGTGTTCATGTCGTTGCCGCCGAGCATGGGCGTCGAGTCGGAGTTCTGGCCGCCGGTGTTCGAATATACCTGCGTATCGAGCATGAGCGCCTTGACGTTGGGGCGGTTCTGCAGGATGACCTTGGACATGTTCTGGTAGCCGATATCGCCCATGCCGCCGTCGCCGCCGACCACCCAAACCTTGGGCAGCTCGACGATTTCCTGATCGGTCATCAGCGCGTCGGTAAAGTGCGTGAAGTCGTAATACTCGCGCTCGCTCACGCCCTTGCCGGCAAGGACGATGTCGGCGAGGCGCTCAGGAATAACGGAGCGGCGGGCGTGGTCAACGATGAAGCTTTCGCCCATGAGCCAGCCCACGGTGATGCCGTCCTGGAAGAGCGAGTTCATCCACGGATAGGGGTGCGGGTTGTTGGGCGAGGTGGAACCGTACACGGTGTTGCAGCCGGTGTGCGCGGCCATGGCCATTACGGACATGCCGTCGGCGATGCGGCCGTCGACGGACTGGAGGTTCTTGTGGTTGAAGGCCTCAGTGAGCAGGACGGCGGCGATGGCCTCGATCAACTGGGCATCGGTGACGGGGCCGTGATGCGATTCGTAGGCATCGATGCGGGCACGGGTGTCGGCGTCGTCCTCGCCGCCGAGGCCCATGATCATGTGGAGGATGGACAGGCGGAGAGCTGCGTAGCCCTTGGAATCGGCTTCCTTGAGCGCAGCCAGTTTTGCTGCGCCGGTCTTTTCGAGCTCGCCGGCCTTGGCTACGAAGCGATCCGACTTGGCGTAGTAGGAGGGGCGCATGTAGGCCTCAGTGACGGCGGCGATGGAGCGGAGGACGGACTTTTCGCCGCAGCCGGCGCAGGCGCCGTCGCCGGAGACCAGCGCGTCGTAATTGCGGCGCACCATGAGCATGTTGCGCAGAGTCGCGGTCTTGGAGTCGGCCGGGTTGGCGTTGTTGTAAAGGCCGAGGTACTTCTGCGCGGTGTCAGGTAGCTGGTCAAGGAAGGCGGTGCCGGATTCGTGCTCGGCGTTGACCTCCTCGGTTTCCTGGACCATGCGCAGAGCCTCGTGATCGCCGCAGGCGGTGACGCAGGCGGCGCAGCCCTTGCAGAGATCGCTGACAAAGATGCTGAAGATGCCACCGGAGCCGGGCGTCTTGCGCTCAGGCGAGGAGAAGATGGCGTTGACCTTCTGATAGGCCATGGGCACCTTCTCAATGATGTTGAAAAACTGCTGCTTGGATTCGGCGCTGAAGCCGTCGACTGAGTTGGTAACTTCCCTGATGATGGTTGGCAGCGGCGTGCCTGTTTTGATGTCGGCCAACATGCGGGCGCGGGTCTGCTTTTCGATCTCGGGCAGCGACGCAATCATCTTGCGGCGGTCGTCGGGGTTGGCCACGTAGCGTGTGATGGCCGTCGAGAGCAGCGTGGAAAGGTCCTGCGAGCAGTTGGGCAGCGCGGTGTCGGGGCAGACGGAAATGCACTCCATGCATTGGGTGCAGTTTTCGGGGATGTAGAGCGGGGTCTCGCGGCGGGCGACGTACTTGGAAGCGGTGTCGCCGGTGCCTGCGGCAATGACGCCCAGGGCGCTAAGCGGAGTGGCGGGCTGATCGTAGCCCAGGCCGGAGCGGAACTCGGCGTCGAATGCGTTGATGCTGGCGACGGGCGGGCGCGGAGACTGGCCGGCGGGCATTTCGTGAGAGCGGCAGCCGCCGTCGGCGCAGGAGGCGCCCACTTCGACGGGGACTGCTTCGAGAATGGGAAGCAGCGCTTCGCCGCGAAGCGAAGAGTGGTCAGTGGCGGCGAGCGAGCCGACGGCGATCTGGCGGACGCGCTCCCAGCCCTGCTGCATGACTTCCATGTTGGACTGGACAACGGCTTCGCCCTGCTTGCCGAACTTTTTCACGTACTGCTTGTGGACAACTTCAAGGTACTGCTCACTCGTGATGCCGAATTCATCGAGCAGGCCGGAGACGGCGAAGAATGCGCCGAGGAAGGCGTTGCCCTGCATGCGGAGCTGGAGGTCGGCGCGATTGGTGGCCTTGCGGGCGATGTCAAAGCCGGGGAGCGTGTAGACGCGGATGTTTTTTTCGATGATCTGCTTGCGCGCCCAGATGGGGAGATTCTCCCAGGCGCGCTCGCCTTCCTGGTCGGACTCCCAAATGAGCGCGCCGCCGGGCTGCATGCCGTCGAGCGGGTTGGTGTGGGTGAAGGCCTTGGGGTCGCAACAGAGGACGGTGGTCACATGGCGGAGGTCGCAGTTGACCCTGATGCGCTCCTTGGCGGCGACCATGAAGTAGCTGGTGGGCGCGCCCTTTTTCTCCGAACCGTACTTGGGGTTGGCGGAGACGTGGATGATTTCCTTGGGATTGCCGTACTCGTCCACGACCTTGTCGCGTTCGTAGAGGAGGTCGTTGAGGTCGCCGATGATAGCGCCGAGATTTTTGCCGGTAGTGATGGCGCCCCAGCCGCCAATGGAGTGGAAGCGGACGGCGACTGCGCCTTCAGGTAGCAGCGAGGGACGCTCGTCGCCGACGACGGAGTAGGGGTGGGGAATGCCGAGGACGATGAAGCTGGTGCCGTCGGCGGCGGTGTGGCCGTCCTTGCGGGCGCGGCCGGCGGTGGCGAACTCAAATGCTCCGATAACGTGCTCGGGTCGGAAGTCGCGGGAGCCGAGCCCATAGCTGCCGCCGATGATGCGGGGGACTTCGGCCAGCTCGATTTTGGGGATGCCGGCAGTTCCCTGGACTGCTTTGGAAAGCGCGGTGCGAATGTCGCGGCCGAGCGGGTTGTCGGGGCTGAGGGCTTCGTCAGTGCGCTCGAGGATGATGACGTTCTTTTTGCCGCGGAGGGCTTCGACGATGGCGGCCTCAGGGAACGGGCGGATGACATTGACGTGGATGGAGCCGACGGAGGAGCCGCGGGTTTCGCGGAGATAGTCGACGGCGGCTTCAATGTTTTCCGCAGCCGAGCCGAGGGAGACGAAGACGGTCTCGGCGTCGTCGGTCTTGTATTTCGTGACCAGGCCGTAGTAGCGGCCGGTTAGGTCACCGAAGTCCTTGTAGGCGGCTTCGAGGAAGTCAAGGATGGGCTCGGCGAAGTTATTGCGGCGGGCGACGATGCCCTGCATGTAGTGTTCCTGGTTCTGCACCGGGCCGAGCAGGATGGGGTTGGTCAGGTCCATCATTTTGGGCACGCGGCGGCGGGTGGGGCCGAAGAGGACGCGCTGGGCCTCGGTGGGGCAGTCGATGATGTCGTCGGGAGCGCCGAGGTACTCGCGGATCAGCTCGGACTCGTGCTTATAAAAGGTGCGCTCGAGGTGCGAGGTGAGGAAGCCGTCCATGATGTTCATGCCCGGCGTGAGGGAGAGTTCGGTGACGCGGCGGAGAATGAGGGACTGGTCGGCGGCCTGCTGCGCGTCCTTGCCGAAGACCATGATCCAGCCGGTGTCGAGCGCGCCGTAGATGTCGTCGTGTCCGCAGTGGACGTTGAGCGCATGCTTGGTGAGGGCGCGCGCGCCCACCTCGAGGACCATGGTGCTGCCCTTGCCGGGTGCGTGATAATACTGCTCGACGCCGTAGACGACGCCCTGGCCGGAGGTGAAGTTGACCACGCGCTTGCCGCAGACGGAGTGAGCGATGGCGCCGCCCTGAGCCGCGTGCTCGCCCTCGGCCTCAATGGCGATGGTGTTGCCGCCGAAGACGTTGAGGTGGCCTTCAGCATAGGCCTGCTGGAAGAGCTCGCCGCCCTCAGTGGAGGGGGTGATGGGGTAGAAGACGCCGGCGTCGGCGATGCGCGTCTCAGTGTGATAGGAGACGAGCTGATTTCCGTTGGCGGTGACCCGGATTCCGGGATAGCGAGCTCTTTTCATGACGACCCCCTGTGAGGACTTGCTTGTACTTTCTGCGGCGAAGGTGGAAGCCTATTGTATTTCCTGCAAGAAACGCCCGGCAAACTGCCGCCGTACGGGCGGCGCATCGGTAAATCGGTTTTCGACGCGGAGACTGAACTCGACGAAGTCCGAGCGGACGTGCCTAAGTCTCCCCTCGTATCAGTCTACGGGTGAGCGAGGCCGGCGGGAACGGCGGGGAAGGTTGGCGGTCCCGCGATGCGAGCTCATACCTCAGTATGCGCCCAATCTATGAGAATTCGTACTGCATTTTGGTATTCGTAATGAGCCAATGGCTGGGGATGTGGGGCTAAGCTGGATGACGATTATGGATAATGCACAGTTTGCCGTTTATCCCAGCCTGAATGGGCGCGCGGTGCTGATTACGGGCGGGGCGACGGGGATCGGGGAGTCGCTGGTGCGGCACTTTGCGCGACAAGGGGCGCGGGTGGCGTTCCTGGACATCCAGGATGAGGCGGCGGTGGCGCTCAGGAACGAGCTTTCGGTGGATGGGTGTACGGCGCCGCTTTATCTGCATTGCGATGTGACGGATGGGTCCGCGCTGAAGGAGAGCGTGGAGCGGGTGCTCGCCGGCATGGGGACTGTGGATGTGCTGGTGAACAATGCCGGCAACGACGAGCGGCACGCGACGGAAGAAGTGACGCCGGAGTTCTTTGACCAGTGCGTGGGGCTGAACCTGAAGGCGTACTTCTTCGCCATTCAAGCGGTGCTGTCGGCGATGCAGGCGGCCGGGCGAGGATCAATCGTCAACCTCAGCTCGATTTCGTGGATGATTCCCTCGACGGGGTTGCCGGTGTACGTGGCGGCGAAGGCGGCGATCGTGGGGCTGACGCGGACGCTGGCGCACGAGCTGGGTCCGCATGGGATCCGTGTGAACGCGGTGCTGCCGGGGGCGATTGCGACCCAGAAGCAAAAGCGGCTGGTGTACACGCCGGAGTACAAGGCGGAGATTCTGGCTCGGCAGGCGCTGAAGCGCGACATTCTGCCGGACGACGTGGCGCGGCTGGTGCTGTTTCTGGCCGCGGATGACTCGAGCGCGATTACGAGCCAGAGTTATGTGGTGGATGGTGGGTGGGTGTGAACCAGCTTCCAGCTTTTAGCTTCTAGCCTCTAGCTTGATTCTTCGCCTATTCAAGGGTGTGGATTGGGGAGTGAAGGAGTGAACAAGTGAAGGCGGGCGGAATTGTCTTGGTGATGGCGTGGGCTGGGGTGAGCTGGGCCCAGGCGAATTCGCATGTGGCGCCGGTAGGTGATTTGGCGGGGGCGCGATCGGCGGAGTACGCGCGGGTGCAATCGCGGCTGGCGCGGGGATGGAACACGTGGGACGTGCACTCGGTGGCTACGCAGGTGCTGCTGCCGGAGGGATTGGCGATTCACGTGGGGATGAAGCACAACACGTCGCTCAACGGAGATGCGTGGCTGGGGGATGCGCTGATCGGGCGGCTGGATAAGAATGCGGAGGTGGTGACGCCGGGGCCGCATGCGTGGGATGGCAGCTACACCAGCGCGGACTTTGCTTGGAAGGGGCATAAGTGGAGGGTGGAGAGCGCGCATGACGGCGACGATTTGGTGATGCTGGTGACGCCGCTGAGCAATGCGAGCGGGGCGCTGCCGCCAACGGCAGTTTTCAGCGTCAATCACCTTTGGAACCTGTCGGGGACGGTGTCTCGCGAAGGAGATCGGATGCAAGCGGAGCCTCTTCTTCACGTCTCGCCAAAGCCGGACGGTACGGCGATTTTTTGCACGCGCGCCGGCGAGCCTTCGCCTAGATATCCTGAGTTTGTTGACGCGCCGGTGGGCGGGGATTATTTTGCGGCGGATTTGACGGGGCCGGTCGGCGTGAGCACGGGGAAGCAGCGGACGCTGGAGGAGATTGAGGCGTCGATTGCGCGAGAGAAGGCTGCATACGAGAAGTCGATTGCGGATGCCGGCCCCAACGGGCCGATTCTGGATGCGATTGAGACCACGCTGGGCTGGGACACCATCTACGAGCCGGAGAAAGGGCGCGTGATTTCGCCGGTGTCGCGCGTTTGGAGCGTGGGCTGGGGCGGGTATGTGCTGTTTGACTGGGATACGTTTTTTGCGGCGACGATGGCGGGGATGGGCTCGAAGGACCTGGCGTATGCGAACGCGCTGGAGATTTTGCGCGAGGAGACGCCTGCGGGTTTTGTGCCCAACTACGCGCGGGCTGGCGGATGGAAGAGCTTTGACCGCAGCGAGCCGCCAGTGGGCGCGATCACGGTGCTGGGGCTGTATAAGAAATTTCACGACCGCTGGTTCCTCGAAGATGCGTTTGAGCCGCTGATGAAGTGGAACCGGTGGTGGGCGGCGCATCGCGACCTGGACGGGTATCTGACGTGGGGCAGCGACCCGGAGAATCAGCCGCGGAACCCAGACGATGGGTCGGTGGGGACGTGGCAGGGAGCGATCTACGAGAGCGGCCTGGACAACAGCCCGATGTACGACGGGACGGTTTACGACGCGAAAACGCATCTGCTGGAGTATGCGGACGTGGGGCTGATGAGCCTGTACGTGGCCGACTGCGATGCGCTCAAGGAGATTGCGGCGGATTTGGGCAAGACCGCTGAGGAGCGTGAGTTGAAGGATCGCGGAGACAAATATCGGGCGAAGTTGCAGACGATGTGGAATGCGGATGCGGGAATCTTCGAGAACAGGGACCTGCACACGGGCGCGTGGGCGACGCGGCTTTCGCCGACGAATTTTTATCCCATGCTGGCGAAGGTAGCGACTCCGATGCAGGCGCGGATCATGGTGGACAAGCATCTGACTAATCCGCGCGAATTCTGGGGCGAATTTGTGATTCCGTCGATTGCGCGCGACGATCCGGCGTTCAAAGACCAGAACTACTGGCGCGGGCGAATCTGGGGGCCGATGAATTACCTGGTGTATCTCGGCCTTGAGAATTACGACGTACCGCAGGCGCGAAAGGAGTTTGCGGACAAATCCTATGCGTTGTTCCTGAAGGAGTGGAAAGAAAAGGGGCATGTGCATGAGAACTACAACGCCATTACCGGGACGGGCGACGATGTGATGTCGAGCGACCGGTTTTATCATTGGGGGGCGCTGCTGGGGTATGTGGAGGCAGGGAGTAGGGAGTAGGGAACAGGGAGTAGAAGACTGGGGCGATGGCTTAAGATGCTTCGGGGAAGGAAAACGCCATGAGAATTTGCGCGAACCGGGTTTGGCCTGCGGTTGCGGGGCTGTGTTTTGCGGTGGTTTTTGGAGCCGGGCTGAGCGCCGTGAAGGCGGCGGCACAGACCGAAGTGGAGCGGGCGCGGGTGGCGGCGCAGGTGGCGCGGGTGGCGGGGAAGCTGCCGGCGGAGTCGCAGGAGGTGATTACGCGGCTGACGCTGCTGGGGCACCTGCCGGATGGCGCGTGGAAGACGCACGGAGGCGACCTGGCGCACGGCGAAGCGGTGAACCTGGATGACTCCGCGTGGGAGACGGTGAAGATTCCGGGCACGGCGCCGAACGATGCGGCGTGGTTCCGGCAGACGTACACGGTTCCGGAGACGCTTTACGGCTACGACCTGACGGGGGCGCGGATCTGGTTTGAGTTCCACGCATACGCGAACGGGCCGATGCCGGAGATTCTCTACTTCAACGGAAGGCGCGTGGCGCTGGGCGACGATTTGGAGCCAGTGGTGCTGTTTGACGAGGCCAAGCCGGGCGACAAGGTGACGGTGGCGGTGAAGCTGCTGCACACCGTGGACGTGAAGAACCTTCGCGGCGCTACGTTGAACATCGATTTCCCCGAGAACCGGCCCAACCCGGACGATCTGCGCACGGAGTTTTTGAGCGGCGCGCTGCTGGTGCCCACGCTGGCGCCGGGCGACGAGAGCAAGATGGACACGCTGAATGGGGCCATTGCGGCGGTGGACCTGAAGGCGCTGGATGCGGCCGATCAAAGCAAGTTCGACGCGAGCTTGAAGGACGCGCAGACAAAGCTGGAAGCGCTGCTGCCGCTGATGCAGACGATGACTTGGCACCTGACGGGCAACTCGCATATTGATGCGGCGTGGCTGTGGCCGTGGACCGAAACGGTGGACGTGGTGAAGCGGACGTTCGGGACGGCGCTGCAATTGATGTACGAGTATCCGCGGTACACCTTCACGCAGAGCGCCGCGCAATACAACGAGTGGCTGGCGGATAAGTATCCGGACATGAACGCCGAGATCAAGGAGCGCATCAAGGAGGGCCGCTGGGAGGTTGTGGGCGGCATGTGGGTGGAACCGGACCTGAACCTGCCGGACGGGGAGAGCCTGGTGCGGCAGTTGCTAGTGGGCAAGCGCTGGTACCTGAAGAACTACGGTGTCGATGTCAACATCGGGTGGAATCCGGACAGCTTTGGGTATACGTGGCAGTTGCCGCAGATCTACAAGAAGAGCGGCGTGGATTATTTTGTGACCCAGAAGATGACGTGGAACGACACCAATCAGTTGCCGTTCAAGCTGTTCTGGTGGGAGTCGCCGGATGGGTCGAAGGTGCTGGCGTATTTTCCGCATGATTACGCGAACGACAACCTTGATCCCGTGCGGCTGGCGCACGACACGGTGCAGGCGCGGGAGCGTGCGCCGGGCATGACGGACATGATGGACCTCTACGGCATTGGCGATCATGGCGGCGGGCCGACGCGGGCGATGCTTGACCAGGGCGACCATTGGTCGTTGCCGTCAATGCCGGCGAAGGTGGTGCCACAGATGCCGTTCGGGACGGCGTGGACGTATTTCACCAGCGTGGAGCAGAGTGTTGCGCCCCAGAGCCCGACGTGGAACTACCAGTCGATTGCGAAGGGGTATGAGCCGCCGGCTCCGGTGGCGGGGAAGATTGCGATTCCGACATGGAAGAGCGAGCTCTATTTCGAGTATCACCGCGGGGTGATGACGACGCAGGCGCAGCACAAGCGGAGCATGCGCAAGAGCTCTGAAGAAGTATTGAACGCGGAGAAGTGGTCGTCGCTGGCGTGGCTGGATGGGGCGAGGTATCCGGGAGACGCGCTGACGGAAGATTGGAAGAAGGTGCTGTTCAACCAGTTCCACGACCTGGCGGCGGGGTCGGGGATTGGGGTGATTTATAAGGATGCGCAGAAGGATTACGCGTGGGTGCGGATGTCGACGGACGAGATATCAGCGAACGCGCTGAAGACGGTGGATGAGCGGATCGACACCAACGGCACGGGCGTTCCGGTGATCGTTTACAACCCGCTGGGCTGGGTTCGGTCGGGCGAGGTAAGGGTTCAGGTGCAGGCCGAGAAGCCCATCACGTCGGCCACAGGCGCGCAGATTATCGAAACTACCACCGACCCTGCGACCGGCGTTTCAAAGGTGCGCCTCAACGTGCTCAACGTTCCTGCGCTGGGATACAGAATCGTGCGGCTGGGAAGCGGCAAGGGCGCAAAGACCGGCGAGATCGGGGTCGAGGCCAGGGATTCCGGCAGTTCCATTTCGCTTGAAAGCGGCGCGCTGCGCGTGAGCGTTGACAAGCAGACCGGGTGCATCACCAACCTGTTCGACAAGAAGGACAACTTCGAGTCGCTGGCCGCGGGCGGGTGCGGAAACCAGCTTCAGTTCTTCCACGACAACCCGAAGGACTACGACGCGTGGAATATCGATCCGGGGACTCTCGATGTTGCGCCGATGACGATCGAGCACGCGGATTCGGTGGAGCTCGAGAAGACCGCGGAGCCTGCGATTCGGGTTGCTTATCACTGGCAGGGATCGAAGTTTGTGCAGACGCTGAGTCTTTCCGCGTATGGCGATTCTGTGAACGTCGACAACCAGTTTGACTGGCACGAGTCGCACATTTTGCTGAAGGCGGCGTTTCCGCTGGCGGCGAGCGGGCCGTTTGCGACATACGAGATTCCTTACGGGACGATTGAGCGGGCGACGACGCGCAACAACAGCTGGGAAAAAGCGCAGTTCGAGGTGCCGGCGCAGCGGTGGGCGGACCTGGGCGATGGCGCGCATGGGTTCAGCCTGATCAACGAGTCGAAGTTCGGCTATGACGCGGTGGGCAACCTGCTGCGGCTGACGCTGCTGCGCTCGCCCAAGTGGCCGGACCCCGATGCGGACATGGGACATCATCACTTCCACTACGCTCTCTATCCGCATGCGGGCACGTGGAAGGATGCGCTCACGGTGCGGCGGGGGTGGGAGTACAACTATCCGCTGACGGCGGTGGTGACGACGGCGCATGGCGGGTCGCTCGCGGCCGAGCACTCGTTTGCGTCGGCCGAGCCGGAGAACGTGGTGCTGACGGCGGTGAAGAAGGCCGAGGACGCGAATGGATTGATTTTCCGCGTGTACGAGTGGGCCGGGAAGAGCGCGACGGTGACGTTCCATGTGCCTCCGGGCGCGACGGGAGCGACGGTGACCAACCTGATGGAGACGCCGGAAGGCGCGCCGTTGGGGGTGGAAGGCGGCGTAGTCAAAGCAGCCATCAAGCCGTACGAGATTCTGACCATCCGGGTCGATTATCCGGACAAGGTGGCACAGAAATAGGGGGACAGCAGGGGAATCTGGGAAGGGTCTGGAGCACCGTTAAAGCAGATTCCCTGCGGGGAATGACAGCAAGAAAGGCAAGGGCAAGAGCAACTGCAGAAGCAGATTCCCAGCGGGGAATGAGAGCAAGAAAAGCAAGGGCAAAGGCAACCACAGATCCTTCGCTGCGCTCAGGATGACAGTGTCTGGGAAACAGGGTACCCGCGGGAGAGCGATTTGGTAGTCTGAATGTTAAGGAGTCTGGCTGATGGACATTACTTCCCCGTACGTTGTTGTGGCCGCAATTGTGATCGTCTTTGTAGTGTCGATTTTGTTTGCCACGAGCAGCAAAGAGGACGACGAACACGAGGAGCACAACGACCACTCGCACGCGTAGGGTTGGGCGATGAGGGCGTTTTCCCATGTCCCAACCCCGGGGACATGGGGCACCCGGCAATGATGGACTTGTTCTAAGGCGAGAGGGGAAAAAGACAAGGGCCGCAGCGCGGGTGCGCAGCGGCCCTTTTTGCTTTTGAGGTGCAGGCTATTCAGGTTTCGGCTCTTCTTCCTTCTTTGGCTTCTTTTTGTCCTCGGGTTTGGCATCGGGCTTGGTTTCCGTCTTTTCTCCCGGCTTGGCCGCCGGAGCCGTCTTGTCTTCAGGCTTGGTGGCTGCAGCGGGCTCCGGTTTGGCCACCGGCTTTGGAGCGGGCGCTGGAGTTGGTTTGGTTTCCGGTTTGGCCGCGGGCGGAGCCGTCTTGGCTGGCGCGGACGGAGGGGTGGCCGACTTTGGCGGAATAGCCATGACGGGCGTTCCATTGGCTGGGATAGGCCGCGCGGGGGCGGGGTTGGGTTTGCCCGAGGCGGTCAGGTGCTGGGAAGGCGGCATGACCTTTGCATCAGGCGGCTGGGCCACGACCTTGCGGCCGGGCAGCGGTTTGGGCGCGGCCACCTGGCGAACCGGGGGCGGTGCGGGTTGAGCGTGGGGCTGAGCGGCCACGGCCCTGCCGTGCGCATCGATGAGGACCGGGCGGGTGGCGGCCACCCGAACCGGATGGGCGACGGGGGGCGCAATCGCAGCGGCGCGACTGGGCTGCACCGGGGGAGCGGCGAGAACCGGTCCGCGCGCGATGGTGTTGACGTCAATGTGAGCCGAGACCGCGGCCTGGGCTACGGGACGGCCGGCGGCGAAGTCTTCCTGGCGCACCGCGGTGACGCCGACGGAGCGGTTGACGTAAGTGACGTTGGTGACATTGACGATGTTGACGTAAGTAGTCTGGACGACGACGCGCCGGGCGGGGGTGATGTTGGTTATGTTGATCCGGTCAACGTAGCCTGGGCTGGTGTGGTACCAGGGGTGATACGCTTCGCCGGGACCGAGGGGGAACCAGGCGGAGACGCCGGGGCTTCCGCCGCCGGCAAAGACGACGAGCGCCGGGGACCAGATGGGATGAGCGGCGGGAGGGCCGGGAATCCAGCCCCAGCGACCGTTGATGGTGACCCAGCGGCCGTAGTGGAAGGGAGCCGCGCCCCAGGGCTCTTCTTCAACCCAAGTCCAGCCCCAGGGGGGCCGGTTGATCCAGCGGCCGTGGCGATAGGGAGCCCAGCCGGCATCGACATGGGGGAACCAGACCGGACCGTAGTCGGATTGGGGCGTCCAGTCGCCGGCAGCATCGAGCTCGGCGGCGCCGGAGATTTCAGGACTGACGTAGCGATAGGAGGCGGCGCCGGCGATGGCTGCATCGCGCTGCATGGCCCAGTTGTCGAGGTCGTCCGGGTAGGCTTCATCAAGCCACTGTGGATAGACGGGGTTGCTGCCAACGAGTTGGAGAGCCATTCCCGCGTGCATCGCCACTCCGTAGTCGTTCGCGCCGGAGATGTACAGCTCGCCGCCGTGGTTAGTAAAGATAGCGAAACCCTGGTCGGGGTCGACGTCGACGCGGAAATCGGCGGGCTGGCTGATGGTGTTGCTGCCGCTGGGCGTTTGGACATAGAGCACCTGACCGTCCCACAGGCCAAGGCAGCGGACGCGGACGGATCCGGCAGAGACGCCGAAGGTGATCTGATCGGCGTCGGCGTCGACCAGAGTCACGTCAGCGTCCTGGCCAATGCGGACCCAAGTGCGCCCGATCTGGATTTCAGCGCGCGCGAAATCGCTGGTGACGATGCGATCGCCGGGTCCGAGAGGCAGATTGGGATAGGCCTGTCCAAATGCATCGGCGCCGGCGGGCTGGATGGCGACATCGCCGTTGAGGCCTGAGAGGCGTCCGGCCTGAGGAGGCGGATCGTCCTGAGCCCGGGCACAAACGCAAACGGCGACCATCATGGCGAGGAGAACGAATAGAGGGAATCGCAAACGAAGACGGGGAAATGACTTGACGCGCATGGCATCCTTTCCTTGGCGCTGCTGGGAAGCGTTTAAATCTGGCCCTGAGCGAGCGTGGAGTGCGGCTGGGCGCCGATGCCTGGATCCACGGCTCTCTCGCAAAAGAGAGATGGAGCGGGGTTGATACTTGGATACTCTAGAGATGCTAACCCGGAGTGCCAGAGAAAGTGTCAAAAAATCAGTGGGCGGGAACTGCCGGGCCCGGTTCCGCGTAGAAAGCATGGAGGGGATGAGAGCATGCAACCGAGCGTAGCGCGTAGATTTTCAGGATTGGTGACCGCCAGTCTGGTGATTCTGGCAGGCATGGCAGGATGCCGGGTGCACGTGGACAAGGGAGCCAACGGCGAAGACAAGACGGTGCAGGTGGATACGCCCTTTGGCGGGGTGCATGTGAACACCGATGTGGTGACGGCGGCGGACCTGGGGCTGCCGGTTTATCCAGGCGCGCAACTGGTGAAGGGCGACGACAACCACAAATCTGCCGACGTGCACGTGGGATTCGGCGAGTGGCAGTTGCGGGTGCGCGCGGTGACGTACGAGACGCCGGACTCGAAGGATAAGGTAACGGCGTTCTACAAGAAGGCGCTGGCGCGGTATGGAGATGTGCTGACCTGCGAAGACAATTCGCCGGTGGGCACGCCAACTGTGACACAGGAAGGATTGACGTGCGAGGGCGGCGGCAAGAACGGCCAGGTGACGTTCAATAACGGGAACGTAACGGTAGGCGACTTTGAGCTCAAGGCCGGCTCCAAGCGGCATCAGCACATTGTGGGGTTTGAGAATCCCGTAGCCGGCCAAACGCGAATTGCGCTGGTAGCGCTGGATCTGCCGGCGGGAATGGATGGAGACACAGGCAAGAGCGACTGACGGTCTGAAGCCAATTGCGGCGCCAGGGGTACTGGGCAGCCTTCGGGCTGCCCTTGTTTTCGTGGGCAGGAGTGGGATGGATGGCCTACAATTCTGCGGATACGATCCAGAATCCTTTTACGGAGCGGAATTGTCATGCTGAACAGAACCCTGCGATTTGTTGCTGCCACTCTCTTTTGCGCGGCCGTTACGGCGTATGCGGCCGAAAAGCCGAAACCAAAGCCCGCGCCTCCAGCGCCGGCGGCCGTAGATCCCTATGCCGAAGTGCAGCCAGCCACCGAAACGCTGGACCTGGCCATGTACCAGCGCATCCGCGAGGAAGGGCTGAACCACTCGCACGTGATGGATTTTGCCACCGCGCTGATGGACGGCATCGGACAGCGTCTGACGGCGTCGCCGAACGCGATGAAGGCCAACGAGTGGACGCGGGACACGCTGACCAAGATCGGGCTTGCGAACGCGCACCTGGAGGACTGGGGCGAGTTCGGGCTGGGCTGGCAGCAATTGAACACGTGGGGCAGGCTGGTTACGCCGGACCCGGCGGTGCTGATTGTGCAGGCCACGCCCTGGTCGCCCTCGACCAACGGCGCGGTCACCGGGGATGTGGTCTACGTCAACATTCAGGATGAGAAGGATTTCGACAACTATCGCGGCAAGCTGGCGGGCAAGATTGTGCTGTTCGGCGCCATGCGGCCGGTGCCTCCCGTGGACAAGCCGCTGTTCGAGCGGTACACGGACGCGCAGTTGGCGGAGATGGCCGATTACCCGGTGAACGCGAACGCGGGAGGGATTCCGCCGGCGATGATGGCGCGCATGCGGGAGCGGATGCAGCGGCTGCGGATGATCGACAAGATTGCGCAGTTCTTCGCCGACGAAAAGGTGGCCGCGGTGATTGAGCCGAGCCGTGACGCCAGCGACGGCGGGGGATCGGGCGGAACGTTATTCGACGACAACGGGGCCACGCTGGGCCGTACACCGTACCTGGCGGACAAGGCGGTAAAGATTCCGGTGGTGGTGGCGGCGATTGCGAGCTATGGACGGCTCTACCGCCTGACGCAGGAACACGCGCCGTGCACGGTGCAGATTGACGTGGAGACGAAATTCACGGGCGATCACGAGCACGGATTCGACACCGTCGCCGAGATTCCCGGCACGGATCCCATGCTGAAAGACCAGGTGGTGATGGTGGGCGGGCACCTGGATAGCTGGATTGCGGGCACCGGCGCGACGGACAACGGCGCGGGAACCATCGTGGCCATGGAGGCCATGCGCATCCTGAAGGCGCTGGACGTTCATCCGCGGCGCACCATCCGCGTCGCGCTGTGGACCGGCGAAGAAGAAGGATTGTTCGGGTCAAAGGGTTACGTGACCCAGCACTTTGGGTCGGCGAAGACTTCGACGGCGCCGGACCAGATGCAGTTGCCGGAGTTTATGCGGCGGGCGTCGGGACCGCTGGAGGTGAAGCCGGAGCAGAAGCTGATCTCGGGCTACTTCAACGTGGACAACGGCAGCGGGAAGATTCGCGGCATCTACACGCAGGGCAACGCGGCGATCGCGCAGATTTTCGCGCAGTGGATTGCGCCGCTGAAAGACCTGGGCGTGACCACCGTGACCAACCGCAACACCGGCGGCACCGATCACCTGAGCTTCGACGCGGTCGGCATCCCGGGATTCCAGTTCATTCAGGACCCGCTGGACTACGAGACGCGGACGCATCACTCGAATCAGGACGTGTACGAAGAGTTGCAGCCGGCCGACCTGAAACAGATTGCCACGGTGGAAGCGATCTTCCTCTACAACGCGGCGCAGCGTGACAAGATGTTGCCGCGCAAGCCGCTTCCGGATCCTGAAAAGGAACAAAAGCAGAGGGCGCCACTGGACATTTTCCCTGGAGTGGAGGCGGCGCCGGCGCAGCAATAGCAGCAGGCCCGGGCGGAGCGGTCTATGCTGCCGCGCCGCCCTGGATCAAAAGCCCAGGGGAGAATTCTGCTAAACTGATTGGAGCGCATCCGCGGGGTGATGTTCACCAGGCAAAGCTCGCGGAGCGCTTCTGCTGTGTGTGTTCGGGGAGTGGCTCAGCCTGGTAGAGCACCTGGTTCGGGACCAGGGGGTCGGAGGTTCAAATCCTCTCTCCCCGACCATTTCCAAAGTTTACGGACAAGTCCGCGGCGAGCCAGGAATCCGCCGGCGTTTGACAAGTTACCGCATGTCCGATAGGGTTCGAAACAGATGCAGAACCGCCGCCATCACGGTCATCACCACCATCATGGAGCCTCCATGCCGGCGGACTGCTATGGCCTGACGTAAGACGGCCCGACAGATCGAAGATTGAAAGAAAGCCCGCCGGCGAGAAAAGCCGGCGGGCTTTTTCTTTGTCTGGAGAGCTGCCACAAAAGGAGATGCGGAAGCGATGATCGATTTTGAAAAGATGAGCGGGCTGGCGCCGGGAGTTGTGCAGGACGCACGCACCGGGGAAGTGCTGATGCTCGGCTTTCTGAACGCGGAGAGCTACGCCCGGAGCCTGGAAACAGGATTTGTCACATTCTGGAGCCGCACGCGGCAGAAGCTCTGGATGAAGGGTGAGGTCAGCGGCAACCGGCTCCGCATCGTCTCTGCCGCGACCGACTGCGACAACGATGCGCTTTTGTTCCGCGTAGAGGTTGAAGGCGACGGCCTGGTGTGTCACGAAGGAACCGTGAGCTGTTTCACACGACCGATGCCAGTTGCGGTCGCGGAAGCGGAGGCGGCCAATGGGTAAACTGCGCTTCGGAATTCCCAAAGGCAGCCTGCAGGATTCCACCATCGCCTTGTTCAAGCGAGCGGGCTGGAACATTTACGCGGATGGGCGCTCCTATTTTCCGTCGATTGACGACAGCGAGATCGAATGCATGCTGATTCGCGCGCAGGAGATGGCGCGCTACGTCGACCACGGCGTGCTGGATGCGGGTCTGACCGGCATCGACTGGGTGGTGGAGAGCGGGCTTGACGTGGCCAGCGTGACCTCACTGACTTACGCCAAGCAGAGCCGGCGCAAAGTGCGCTGGGTGCTTGCGGTTCCGGAGACAAGCAGCTTTGAGAGAGCGGAGGATCTGGAAGGCAAGATCGTCGCCACCGAGCTGGTGGAGGTGAGCAAACGCTACTTTGCCGCCAAGGGCGTGAACGCGCGCGTGGAATTCAGTTGGGGCGCCACGGAAGTGAAGCCGCCCATGCTGGCCGACGCGATTGTGGAAGTGACGGAGACGGGCAGCTCGCTGAGGGCCAATCACCTGAAGATCATCGATACGGTCATGGAAAGCGAGACGCACCTGATTGCAAGCAAGGCCGCGCTGGCCGATGACTGGAAGCGGAACAAGATTGAGTCGATTGCGGTAATGCTGCGCGGCGCCATCGATGCGCAGTCGCAGGTTGGCCTGATGCTGAACGTGCGCCGCGCGGATCTGGAGGCGGTGCTTGGCATTCTGCCGGCGCTGAACGCGCCGACGATTTCACAGTTAAGCAATGCTGAGTGGGTTGCGGTGAACACCATCGTGGAAGAACGCGTGGCGCGCGATGTCATTCCGCGCCTGAAAGCGGCCAACGCCAGCGGAATCGTGGAATACCCGCTGAACAAGGTGGTGCTGTAGGCGAGGTGCGATGAAGGTCATTCGAACACGAGGCCGAGGAGCCGGACAGACGGCGGATTTGATCGCGAAGCTGGAGCGGCGCGGCAGCGCGGCACTGGAACCGGTCTTGCCGTCGGTGCGCCGAATCGTGGCTGACGTGCGCCGCAACGGCGACCGGGCTCTGCTCAAGTACGCGCGCAAACTGGATTCGCTGCCGGAAGGGATTTCGATCCGCATCAGCAAGGAGGAGATGCGCGCGGCCTGGGAGGCTTGCGCTCCGGAGTTGCGCCGCGCACTGGAGACAGCGTCGCGGCGAATCCGCGCGTTTGCGGCCCGGCAAAAGCCGCGATTGTGGACGGTGAGGGCGAACGGAGTAACCACTGGCCAGTTGGTGCGCCCGCTTGCCTCGGCAGGTTGTTACATTCCCAGCGGGCGGCATCCCCTGCCGTCCACGCTGCTGATGACGGTGATTCCGGCACAGGTGGCGGGGGTGGAGCGCATCGTGGTTGTCTCGCCGAGGCCGGCGCAGGAGACGCTGGCCGCGGCGCATTTGCTGGGAGTGACGGAGTTCTATCGCTTGGGCGGAGCGCACGCTATTGCCGCGCTGGCGTACGGAACAGAGAGCATTCGAGCCGTGGGAAAAATTGTTGGGCCGGGCAGTCTTTACGTAACCGCGGCCAAGCAATGCGCGGCGGCGGACTGCCCGATCGACATGCTGGCAGGTCCCACAGAGATTGTGGTCACCAGCGAGCGCGGCGATCCTGTTTTGATTGCAGCCGACCTGGTGGCGCAGGCGGAACACGATCCGGAAGCGGTTGCAGTTTTCGTGACGACCCGCGAAAACCTGGCCCGCGGGGTGACGGCGGAGGTGAAGGCGCAGAGTTGCGAGAATCCTACAGCGCAAAAATCGCTGGCAAAGAACGGATGGGTGATGGTTGCATCCAGCACCGAGGAAGCGCGCGAGATCACCAATCGCCTTGCGCCGGAACATTTGACGGTGGACGCGGCCGAAGATCTGGATTGGGTGCGCAATGCCGGATCTGTGTTTGTGGGCCCGTGGTCGGCGCAACCGCTGGGAGATTATATTTCCGGTCCTAACCACACGCTGCCGACGGGCGGCATGGCGCGCGTGCGCGGCGGATTGAGTGTCCTGGATTTTGTGAAGCTGATCACGGTGCAGGAGTACGCGCCCGAAGGCGTGGCCGCCCTCGGCCCGCATGCCGCGGCGCTGGCCCGATGCGAAGGACTTGCTGCTCACGCCCAGGCCATTCGATTACGGGTCGATCGAGCGTCGCGTTCAAGGAGGCGCAATGTCTGAGGCGGTCGCGAAACTCCGGCCTGAGCCGCGCGCCCGGGTTCGATCGGTCACCGAATATCATCCGCCGTTGGGCAGCCGCGACGGACTGCGCCTGGACTTCAATGAGAACACGGTTGGATGCTCCCCCGCCGTCCTTGATGTGCTTGCCGGCATCTCTGCCGGCGCTCTTGCGCGCTATCCCGAGCGGGAACCGGTGGAGGCGCTTGTTGCGGCGCATCTCGACATCGCGCCAGAGTGCGTGGCGCTGACCAACGGCGTTGACGAGACCATCCACGTGCTGTTTGAGGCGTTTCTGGATGCGGAAGACGAGCTACTTTTGCCCGAACCCACATACACCATGTATCAGGTCTATGCTTCCATGACGGATGCGCGGATCGTCACGGTACAGGCAGGCCACGATTTCAAATTCCCTTTTGAGCAACTTCTTGCTGCCATTACACCGCGCACCAAGATGGTGGTGATCGCCAACCCAAACAGCCCGACCGGGAGCACGGCGACCGTTGCACAGATTATCGAGCTAACGGAACAGGCGCCGCACGCGCTGATCATTGTTGACGAAGCCTATTTTCATTTTCACGGCGAATCGGTGATCGGGCTGATGGAGAAGTTACCCAACCTGATGGTTGCGCGGACATTCTCAAAGGCATTTGGGCTGGCCGGTTTGCGCGTGGGCGTGCTTGCAGGCGCGGCCGAGCACTTGCAGTGGATTCGGCGCGTACTCAGTCCATACAACGTGAATCAACTGGCGCTCGCCTGCCTTCCCGCAGCGCTCAACGACACGGCGTATCTGAACTGGTATGTAAAGGAAGTGCTTTCGGCGCGCGGGGAGTTCGAAGCAGCGCTGGATGCGGCCGGAATCGTACGTTGGCAGAGCCGTGCCAATTTTGTACTGGCCTGGATTGGCGAGGCGCATGCCGAGTTTGTCCGGCGCATGAACGCGCTTGGCGTTATGGTGCGCGACCGGAGCAACGATCCCGGATGCGATGGCTGTGTTCGCATTACCATCGGCACGCGCGAGCAGATGCGGCAGGCCGCAGATGCACTTCAGCAAGTACTCGCGGGGCTGAGGAGCGAAGGAGTATTACCATGATCGCTTCACGGAGACGACCGATCGCCCAAACAGCGTCCCAGCGGCGCCGAACGCGGAGCGCGCGCGCAGAACGCAACACCAGCGAGACCAAGATCACGATTGAACTGGCGATCGAGGGTTCCGGTAAGTACCGGGTTGCGACGGGCATCCGTTTTTTCGATCACATGCTGGAACTGTTTGCGCGCCATGGCGCCTTCAACCTCACTTTGAAGTGCGAAGGCGACCTCGACGTGGATCAGCATCACATGGTGGAGGATGTGGGCATTGCGCTGGGCGAGGCGTTCGACCGGGCGCTGGGCGAGAAGCGCGGAATTCTCCGTGCCGGCTACTTTGTGATGCCGATGGACGAAACTCTGGCGGTAGCGGCCGTAGATCTGAGCGGGCGCGCGGCCTGCGCGGTGGACACGAGGGTGCGAGCGCGGTTGGTGGGCGATCTGCAAAGCGAGCTGGTGACGGACTTCTTTGAAGCCTTCGCGCGCGGCGCACGCGCCAACGTGCACGTCAAGGTGATGTATGGGCGGTCGAACCACCACAAGATCGAGGCGGTGTTCAAGGCGTTTGCGCGGGCGCTGCGCGTGGCGTGCAGCCGGGACAAGCAACTGGGTCGACTGTTGCCCTCGACCAAGGGGTTGCTGTAATGCGCGTGACCGTGATTGACTATGGCGCGGGAAACCTGGCCAGTGTGCTCAAGGCGCTCCGGAATCTCGGAGCAGAGCTGGAAGTCACGGCGGGCGACCTTGTGCTGATTGATCGGGCGGAACGGATCGTGCTGCCCGGAGTGGGCCATTTTGCGGCGACAAAAAAGCTGGATGAAGCGGGAATCACGGGCGCGGTGCGCGTTGCGATTTCAAGAGGCACGCCGTTCCTGGGAATCTGCGTGGGCATGCAGTGGCTCTACGCCGGCTCAACGGAAGCGCCGGGCCAGATCGGATTTGGCCACTTTCCTGAAAGCTGCACACGCTTTGCCGATGGCGCCGAAAAGGTCCCGCACGTGGGCTGGAATTCGATTGAAGTGCAGGCCGATTCGCGCCTGTTGCGCGGCGTGCAGAGCGGCGACCACGTCTACTTCACTCATTCCTACAAAGCACCCGTAACCGCCGATACGGCTGCTGTGACGCAGTACATCGAGCCATTCGCCGCTGCGGTGGAGCAGGGAAACGTCATGGGAGTGCAATTTCACCCAGAAAAGTCCGGCCCTGCTGGGCTGATGATCCTGCGCAACTTTCTTGAATGGCAGCCGGCGGGGGCAGCATGCTGACCAAGCGCATCATTGCCTGCCTCGACGTGCACGCCGGCCGAGTGGTCAAGGGCGTCCAGTTCGCTGACCTGATCGACGCGGGCGATCCGGCTGCCCTGGTTGCCCGCCATGTCCGCGAGGGAGCCGACGAAATCGTTCTGCTGGACATTACAGCGACCCACGAAGGGCGTGGAACACTTCTCAAGACGGTAAGGCGCACCGCAGCGGAGCTGTTCGTTCCGTTCACGGTGGGAGGCGGGATTCGCAAGGTGGGCGACGCGGAACAGGTGTTCGATGCGGGAGCCGACAAGATAAGCATCAACTCGGCGGCATTGGCGGCCCCGGGGCTGATCGACGCAATCGGGCGCAGCTTTGGGGCGCAGGCAGTTGTTGTGGCAATCGACGCCCGGCGCGATCCACAGGCAGACGATCCTGTGCGCGATGCCCAGGTGTACGTTCGGGGAGGGCGCGTGCTTGCGGGCCGCCCCGTGGTGGAATGGGCGCGTGAAGCCGAGGCGCGAGGCGCCGGAGAAATCCTGCTGACGTCAATGGATGCCGACGGGACGCGCGCGGGCTTTGACTGCGAATTGACTCGGGCGGTGAGCAAAGCCGTGGGCATTCCGGTGATTGCTTCGGGCGGCGCGGGAACGGTGCAACACTTTGCCGACGTGTTCCAGCGCGGATGCGCTGACGCTGCGCTGGCAGCCAGCATCTTTCACTTCGGCATTTCCAGCGCGCGTTCGCTCAAAGAGCAACTCCATGCCGCAGGCGTTCCCGTGAGGCTGCCATGCTGATTCCTTCGATCGATCTGCTCGGCGGCAGGATTGTTCAACTGGTGAAGGGCGAAAAACTGCGCCTGGCTTTTGACGATTTTGAGTACTGGATCGAGATGTTCTCCACATTTCCGCTGGTGCAGCTTATTGATTTGGACGCGGCCATGCGCCAGGGAGAAAACTCTGCGCTGGTTGCCGAGATCTGTAAGCGGTTGCCG
This sequence comes from uncultured Acidobacteriota bacterium, assembly GCA_963766785.1. GTDB lineage: Bacteria > Acidobacteriota > Terriglobia > Terriglobales > Acidobacteriaceae > Telmatobacter. Next base: position 1,654,913 of record CAVYBV010000025.1, on the reverse strand, counting down.
TGCCAGGTGGGCGGAGGGATTGGTTCCATCGAGAGAGCGCAAGAGGTGCTAGCGGCGGGCGCGCGCCGCGTGATTGTTGGCTCGGCGCTTTTTTCCGAGGGCGGCGTGAATACGGCCTTTGCAGCCGAATTGGCTGCCGCGGTCGGCGCGGCGAAGCTGGTGGCCGGAATCGATAGCAAGGACGGGCGCATCGCGGTAAAGGGCTGGAAAGCCCAGGTGGAATTGACGCCCGATGAAGCAATCCCGCAGCTCGATCTGTATGTCTCCGCATTCCTCTACACCCATGTGGACACGGAGGGAACCATGAGTGGTTTCCCGCAGGAAGCGGCTGTCCGCCTGCGCAAGCTCACGCATCGGCAGCTCATCGTGGCTGGAGGGATTCGCAGCCGCGAAGAAGTGGATGCGCTCGATGCCCTGGGCGTGGATGCGGTTGTGGGTATGGCGCTCTATAGCGAGAAGGTGTCCGTGTGACCACCGCGCGAAAGCGATGCGCCCATGTTGCACAGAGCGGGAGCATCCTATCGGCTATCCTGATGGGTAACGCCCGGCGCGAAAGGAGCGGCATGAGCGCGACAAGAATGAGTGGCATCCGGCTTGCTCGCCGCCTTGACGAAGTTGGATTCTCCGACATTGTTCAGGTGCGGAACAAGGTGATGGCCATGCGCGCCGAAGGAGTCCAGGTCTACTCGCTGCATGGCGGGGAGCCATTCTTTGAAACGCGGGATGAGATCAAGTTTGCCGCGGTCAAGGCGCTGGTGCAGAACCAGACTCACTATGCGCCGTCGTCCGGCATCCTTCCGCTGCGCCAGGCGCTGGTGGAGAAGCTGGCGAGAAAGAATGGGATTCAGGTGACCACCGACGAGGTGCTGGTCGCGGCGGGCGGATCGCAGGGCCTCTATGCCGCGTTTCAAAGCGTGCTGGATCCCGGCGACGATGCGCTGGTCTTTTCGCCCTACTGGACGCCGATCGGCGACCTGGTTCGGGGAGCGCAGGCCCGGCCCCTGCTGGTGCCCAGCGTCACGGCGCGGCGCAACGGGATTCGCAACACCCTGGAACAGTTCTCCACGCCGCGCGTCCGCGCCATTTATTACAACACTCCCCAGAACCCCAGCGGCCTTGTCTTCACGCGGGAAGAAGCGGAAGAAGTGGCTTCGTTTGCGCGGGAGCGCGATCTGATTGTGATTGCGGACGAGGCCTATGAAGACCTGGTCTACGAGGGCGCGCACGTTTCCATCGCCTCGTTGCCCGGCATGGCCGAGAGAACCATTACCTGCTTTACGTTTTCCAAGACCTACGCCATGACCGGCTGGCGCGCGGGCTACGCGGTGGCCAAAGAGCCGTTCATGACCGCGTTGCGCAAGATCGTGCTCTACTCCACCAACGGCGTGGCCACACCGGTTCAATTTGCCATGCTCGAGGCGCTCGCCACTCCTGAAGCACAAATTGACGCGCGCCGCGAGGAGTACAGGAAACGGCGCGATCTGCTCGTCGCAGGCCTGAATGCGGTGGGACTCAACTGCGAGTTGCCGGCGGGCGCCTTCTACGCTTTTCCCGACGTGGAAAAGATCGATAAGAACAGCCGCGCAGCCGCTCAGGTTTTGCTCGACAAGGCGCATATCGCTACCGTCCCCGGCGTGGTTTTCGGAGCGCAGGGCGAGGGACATCTTCGCTTCGGATACGCCATTTCGCTCGAGGAAATCGAAGGCTGTGTGGAGGCGCTCGGCAAGTTTCTTGGCTGAGCTTTTGCGGCTGATGGCGTGGTTAATTTTCGCAAGCCCCAACATCTCGCTCAGTGCCAACCAATCGTCATGAAAAAGATTCGCGTGGGATATCCGGCAATTCTGGAGACGGCGGCACGAAGTGCTTTGCCGCCCGAAGTTGTATTTGTTCCCCTTGAGGATAGTCTGGATCATGAAGTCGAGATAGACGTGTGGATCCCGGACCCCTATCAGACGCGGGCGCGGCGCGTCTGGCCCTGGCTGCGCGGTGTGCGGCTGGTGCTTTCGCTGATGGCGGGGACGGAGTGGATTCCGGCGACGGTCGGTCCGCAGGTGACTATCTGCAACGCTCACGGCGCGCACAACATACCCACCGCCGAATGGACGATCTCCGCCATTCTGGCCATGCTGAAGCAGTTTCCACTTTTTCTCGACATTCAGCACTCGGCAAACTGGCGCCGGCGCAAGGAAGCCGCTCAGGAATATGCGCGGTTGACTGGTGACACGCGGCAGCATCATCCCGACGTCATGGCGGAAGAACTCACCGGGAAGACGGTTTTGCTGGTCGGCTATGGCGCGATCGGGCAGGAGATTGAGCGCATGCTCGCGCCGTTTTGTGTCGAGCCGATTCGGATAGCGCGCAACGCGCGCGCAGCTCCGCGCGTGCATGCGGTGAGCGCGCTGGACAGCATGCTGCCGCTAGCCGAGATCATCGTTCTCATCCTTCCGCTAACGGATGAATCGCGCGGCCTGATTGGCGCGCGGCAATTTGCGCTGATGCGGCAGGGCGCGCTGCTGGTCAATTCCGCCCGCGGCGCAATTGTTCAGACGGACGCTCTGGTCAACGCGCTGAACCAGGGCAAGATCCGCGCAGCGCTCGATGTGACAGAACCCGAGCCGCTGCCGCCGGAGCATCCTCTCTGGCGCTGTCCCAATCTCCTCATCACGCCGCATGTGGCTGGCTCGAGCCCGCAGTTTGCCGAGCGCGCATTCAAGGTCGCGGCCGCGGAGTTGCGCCGGTATCTCAATGGCGAACCCTTTCACAACGCGGTTCAACTTGCCAGCTGAGGCTCTTTCGGCGCTTTCTGCCATTCCCATAGACCAATGACCGCCAGGCCAACGAGGAATGCGTAGAGAATTGCAGTCAACCAGAGATTCTTGTAAATGTACTCGCCCACGTAGAGCACATCCACCACGATCCAGAGCCACCAGTTGGCGATGTTTCTTCGCGCCTGCCACCAGCTCGCGACCAGGCTGAAGCACGCAAGCGACGCGTCCAGATAGGGCAATGCCGCGTGAAGACGCTTTGTGATGGTTGCCAGCACGAATGTTCCCGCAATCCCCATGATCACGGCCGCGACTGCGTTTGGAATTGGCAAGGGCACGACGCGGACCTCGCCTTCCTGCTTGATGCCTTGCGTCCAGTTCCACCAGCCGTAAACGGTAAACGCGACGAAGAAGACCTGGAGAAGAGCATCCGAAATCAACCTCGCCTGATAGAACACGACAAGATACAGGATGTCTGCCACCAGCGTAATGGGCCAGCAGAGCAGGTTGCGCCGCGTCGTAAGCCAGATGCCGAGAAGCGTCGTAGTCCACCCTGCAAGTTCTTTCCAGTTTGCGGCCAGGTAATGTGCAAGTGCATGAAGCATCATGGCTCCATCCTCTCGCCGTGCCTCGGCATCTTCGCCGCCCACGCACGCAGTGAATCGAGCAGCGCGGCGCCCGGTCCTCGCCACCATTGCGCATGGCTCACCAAGTATCCCTCGCATGCCATGTGCGCTTTCTCATCGGAATGCAGCACGCGCAGGAAGTAATCGGCTTCGGACAATGCGAACTCCGCGTGGCACAGGGCCGTCATGGGCCTGAGAGCCATCGCCTCCTCATGTGATAGTGGCCGTACGCTCTCATAACCCTCCAGCAACGCCCAAAGATGATCAAGGTGCACGGGAACGCGCTCCGGCCGAGCACGATCGTTTACCAGAACCAGCCACTCGACGATGTTGCGCTCGATTGCATGAGCCAGATCATGCACCGCGTTGGTCCGGTCGCACAGGCCGAAATCGATGACCGCAGTTGCACGCGCGTCCGCGCCGCGATCGCTCCAGAACAGGTTCGACGAATGGAAGTCGTTGTGCGTCCACAAGGGCGCGAGTTGCGGCAGGTGCTGGGCCAGCTCCCGATGAAACGGCGCCAGCAGACCCAACGCATCCTCTACGCAAGAGCGCTGCGTCAGGTACGCGAAAAGCGCGGGCCGCGCGGCGATGTACCGTTCCATCTCAGCGGCAGGATCGCTTGCGGCATAGATCGTGAGCCCCGCAACCAGCGGCCGTCCACTGCGCGCCGGCCCATCGTATCCCTTCGCAGCCAGGTGAATCCTGGCCATCATCTCGCCCGTCGAACGGGCGTGGCTCGCCGTGCGAAACGGCGTCCAGGAGATTTCATCCTCGTAAAGGTCGATGCCGGCGGCGAGTTCGTGAACCTCGTAGGTCCATTTGTCGATCTCCAACGCAGTTTCGCCGGACTTTGCGGGAAATACGCGAGGGACCGGCGCGCCATGATTCCTCAAATGCGCCATGAATCGATGCTCTTCACGCAATCCTTCCGCGTCGCGCACGGCGCGCGCATGGCGCTTGAGGAAAACCTTTCCGCTGCGCGCACCGACTATGCCGGCCGCTGAGAGCGGCCGCGGGCTGGTGCTCAGAATGTCATAGGGCGCCTGGAACTCGCCGTACGCATCCAACACATGCCGCACTTCATCCTGCGTCAGCGGCGGCCAGTCGGGCGCCACTATCGTGCCATCCAATCCATGCGCTTTCGCGGTTTCGCTCACGGTCATGTGCAACTCCAGCATTTCAGAACGTGTAATGCGCGGAGAGCCGCACCGTGGCGGGAGCGCCCAGATGGATGAATGTGTCGCCGTAGGAAGCGCCCGTATCCTTCCAATAGCGCTTGTCGGTGATGTTATCGGCGTATAGCCGGAAGGTAACTCGTCCCTGTTCCCCTCCGGGCGTGTAGCGCGCGCCCAGGTTGAACAGGTTGTATCCCGCCACGCTCACCGCGTCGTCGCGCGTGGCTTCCTTGCGCGCCGTGTAACTCCACCCGGGCATCAAGCGAAATCCAATCAGGTGCGGCAGCGCGACATCGGCAAAGAATGCCGTACGCACGCGCGGCACGTTGATCACCTGCTTGTTGTCGAAAGTTGGAGTGCCTGTATCGCTGGAGAGCGCATGAATACCGGCCACGGACGCGCTCACCTGCATCCAGGTGGCCGCTTTGCCCTCCGCGCCTACCTCGACGCCGTCATGCGTTTCGTGGCCTTGGGACTCGAAGCAGAGGTCGCCCGGCGCAGTGAACTCGTTTGCGGTGCAGAATGCGTCCGGCGCCGAGATTACCTTGGGGTAAATGAACGGCGCGCGCATGTGAAAATAATCCGCGGAAATCAGTAAGCGCTGTCCCGGATCGTACTTCGCTCCCACTTCCGCCTCGCGCGTGAAGAAGGGCGCCAGGAATTGATTCGCGTTGTCCACCCACCATGGCCCCTGCGGCCCAAGCGAAAGCATCACGCTGTAGTTACCGTAGAGCATGAGATTCCGCACGGGCGTGAACGTCGCGGCGTACTGGGGCAGCCACAGCAGCTTGTGGCTGAGGGTTGGCGGAGTTCCGGGGCTGGTCGCGGTCAGGGAGTAATTGTTGTCGCGCAGAGAATCGATGCGCCCCGCGGCCAGCAACTGGATGCGTCCCGGTAACTGCACCTGGTCCTGCACCAGCCCCGCCGATTGGTGATCGTCTTCCCAAAGGGCCCGCGGCCCGGCGGACTGAACCGGGTTCTCGATGGGCTCGGGAACGATCGGCTGGTAGATGTTTTCTGAACCAACGTAGGTGTAAACCGCGCCATCCTGCACCGCGCCGGGCGCACCCGTCGGCGGCGCGCCGGGTTGCTGCACGCTGCGCCGGAACAACTCTCCACCCGCAGCCAGCACCTGCGTGACGGCGCCGGTGCGAACCTGTCCGGTGGCCAGCGATTCGGCCTCCGCGTCGATGCGCAACTCGCCGGGATCGCGATAGTCGTAGATGTCGTAGCCGCCGTCAGGCGCAAAGAAATACGACGGGGCGCTTCCCTGGCAGACCGCCTCGTAACCGCATCCGTAGGCGTACACCACGTTGTCGTCGATGAGCGAATGGCTGAAGCTGCCCTGGGCAAACGCATGCCACGCTTTAGGCAGATCGTAGTCCAGGCGGCTGCCGGTGTTGTAGGTGTCGAAGGTGTTGGGCTTCATCCATGACTGCTCGCCGAGCATGGTGGAGGGATAGACCCGGCTCAGATCGGGCACCGTGGTCCCGCCGAGCAGTTGATATCCGCAAACGGATTTCTCCACTTTGTGCTGGTATTCGAAATTCGCATTCAGGATGGCTTTGGGCGTTAGCTTCCAGTCGGCAGCGCCCGCGCCCATCGCCCTCCAGCCGTCTGCGTCGTTCACGTAGCTCTGGATGCGTTCGCCCAGCATGGTCACGCGCGCGCCCACCTGCTTCCGCGCACCGAATAAGTGCCCCAGGTCGAGATCGCCCAGCTCGCTGCCACGATGATCCGTGGCCAGATCGATGGCTTGAATCGCTTCCGGCTTCTTGGTGACAAAATCAATCACTCCGCCCGCGGATGCGACGCCGCTCTCTACGCTGTCGATACCGTCCAGAATCTCCACCCGCTCCTTGTTCTCCAGCGGCACATCCTGCTCGCCGGCAATGGTCATGCCGTTGATCTCCAGCCCGGTGGCGAGATCAATGGGAAATCCGCGAATCTCATAATCTCCGTAATAGCCCACCGGCGCGTAATCCTCGCCCACTGAAGCATCGTTCTTCACCACGTCGGAGAGCAGCCTGGCCTGCTGATCGCTGAGCTGCTCCTGGGTGATGGAGAGGGCGTTCAGCGGAGTCTCGGATAAAGGCAGCCCGCTTAACGTTCCGGCCGAAATCGTGTTGGAAAGATAATCGTCCTTCACGTCGCCATGAACCACCACCGTTGTGTTCACATGCGGAAGCGTCTGGTTCTGCGCCGCCGGAGCGGTTGGGGCAGGGTTGGATTGCGGCGCGCTCTGCGCCTGGGCATTCGCGCGGCCCGCGGCAAGAACACCGCTCAGCGCCGCCATTGTGCACACGATCGCGCGGCAAACGAGGGCCGCTCGCGCCAGACCGAATCGCCGGCGACGAAACAATGGTGTGGATTGCGACCGATGGATTGCGTCGGGCATGGATTTCACTTGCTTTCAATGGAAGCAAGGGTGCCGATGCCAAACTCGCTGAAGGTCGCCTTCGGAAACTTCCCACGCCGGTATTATCCGGATCGGGTTCGAGGGTATCTCTCAGCCCCGTTGTTCGGAGCACCCCTGTTTCGACTTCAACCTTATTGAAACACTGGCTGGAGCAGATGGCAAATCTGGCTGCGGTATGTTCCCTCCAGGAGCCTTGTGAGGCCGCTCTCTCTTGGGGCTGAAGCCTGTTTCCGACGCAACGAAGAGGAAGAATGTATCGCATTGCGGTAACGCCTGCGATGCGCTCGAATTTGGCCGCTGCTTTCGGCAGCAACTTATTCCCCAGGTGAGGGTACTTATGGGTAGGCTTCTAATTCGTTCGGCTCAGTCATCGCCAATTTTCACCTGATCAAGGCCTTCCTGGCTCCAAAAGGACCCTATGCGTTTGAATTACGTTTGCATTGGATTGGCGGCAGTGTTGGCCTGTGCCCTTGCCGGTTGCGGCGGTTCCAGCAGCAACGCCCCAAGCACAGGCCCCACGTTTACAACCGTGGTCTACTCGTTTCAGGGACAAGCTCCCACGGCGGTCGCGGTCGAAATCGGCGCCGGCAGCTATTCCCCGGCCACACTTCAGTCCGGCAGCCTCAGCATTTCGGTTCCCAACGGGACCACGAACTACGCCATCGCCTATGTTTGCCCGCAGGCCGCCGGCCTCGGCGATCTGATTACAGCGGAGTACGTCATTGAGGCCAGCACTTCCGACGGTAACTCCTTCTCGACCACCTGCAATGAGGTTTCCGGCAACACCGGCAGCGCCACTGGAAGTGTGGACACCTCGGCAATTGCGGGCGTAGCCAATGTGCTGATTCGAGGCAGCCAGGGATACGGCGGCAGCGTTCCGGCCAGTGGAAACTTCAGCGTGAACCTGCTCTCCGGCTCCAACGACGTGGCATTCGTCGCTGTGGATAGCTCAGGCAATGTGCGCGCAGTCAAGATCCTTCGCGCGCAGACCGTCCCCGGCGCGCTGAATAGCGGCCATACCGTCAGCTTCCAGGCCAGCGATCAAACTACCGCGCAAACGCTCAACATCGAGAACGCCCCCAGCGGATTCGCCACGCCGGCCGCTTCAGTGGAGTACGTCACGTCCGGAGGCACCAGTTTCGTGCTCGACGGCAGCGCGACCACGCAATATCCGGTTGTTCCCGCCTCCTACGTCGAAGATGGCGACTTCTACAGCTTCCAGGCCAACGCCAGCGATACCGGCACCCACTCCACGTCTGTCGGCGCCATGCAAAACTCAACCGGTGGCGGCGCAGCCACCCTTTCGCTGCCCACACCGTGGAGCTACACCGGTCCAACTCCCGCGGTCCTGCCCTCATTCGATTTCAGTTACTCGGGATTCGCCGGCTCGCCTGCGGTCGCACAGCAAGCCGAGATCGAATGGATTCCTTCCACCAACTCGCTTTATACCCTCACGGTGACGGCAACCGCAAACTATCAGGCCGGATCCAACTCCATCACCATTCCCGACCTCAGCTCCCTGGGCAGTTTTCTTTCTTCCGCATCCTCCGGCGCTGAGATCTACTGGGCGGCCGGCATCTGGGGCGGCACAACCCCCGTCTTCGACTACCTTTCTGCTCCGCCGTCAAGCGGCTCGATCTCGTTTGCCCAGCAATCCGGAACATTTACCGCGCCGTAACTGCGCCCGGAATCACTGACCATGTTTTGCCTCAAGCAGCTTCGTGGCTTGCTTGAGGAGATCCGCTTCATTTTCGATCGCCGCTGACGCGCGGTGAATCTGCTCGTCGGCCTCGGTCCACTGGTTCTGCTCAATCGCTTCGCGCACGCCGGGAATTGTTTTCACGCCGTAGCCCGTGTAGAGGCCCGGCGCATAAAGCAGGTGCTCGAACCAGGGACGGTTGGGAAGTCCCTTGGCATTGGTGAACAAGCGTTCGCTGCGAAGGAGATCCTGGTTCAGCTCTGCCGGCGCATTCCCTTCGGCCCCGGCATAGGCCTTGTCGAATGCCTGGGCAGCGTCGGTCAGATCGTCCGCTGCCTGTTCCAGCGGAGCAAAGTTGAGGTACGGAGGAACCGGCTCCGCCGGAGGCGGCACCATCTGCTTTTTCGGATCGGCAAGCGCCTGGTAAACGCCCTCGGCAATTTCGCGGTCGCGTTCCCTGGCTTGGTCGCGTTTATCGTCGGCCAGAGTCTTCAACTGCGTGACGTAAAGGTGCACCGTGTCGGCAAGATCAGAAAACTGGAAGGGCAGAATGTCCGCGTCTGCCATGCGCATGACCATGGTTCCGGCCGTCTGCGCCAGCGCCCGTTCGTACACGAAATCCGTGTCCTGAAAATGTGTATACCAGTAGAAGTCATCATAGATGGAGTGGTATTGTCCGCCGGGATCCTCGCCGCCGTACCCAAGATTCACGCTGGCAATGCCCAGGTGATCGACGAACACGGTGTAGTCCGAACCGGATCCCAATGCGGGGATGCGCGTGTCGTCCCGCGACCGCAGCTCGTCCCGCGCCTTGCCGGTTGCGCGCGATATGTCCACCAGGCGCGCGCGTTTCCACACGCTCATCTTTGTCTCCGGGTCCTGAATGTCCTTGGCGACCTCGTTAACGAAGTTCTCCAGGGAGTGCGATCCTTCGGCGCCGAAATATCCGCGCCCATTGCTGTCGGAGTTGAAGTACGCAACCGCATGCGCCTTCAGCTCGTCACCATGCGTCTCGGCCCATTCGGTCGATCCCAGCAACGCCGGCTCCTCGCCATCCCAGAAGCAATAAATGATGGTGCGCTCCGGTTTCCAGCCCTGTTTCAGCAACTCCCCGAATGCGCGCGCCTCCTCCAGCTCCGGGCTCGTACCTGAAAGCGGATCCTCGGCCCCGTTCACCCATGCGTCGTGATGATTGCCACGGATGACCCACTCATCGGGGTACTTTGCGCCGGGGATGCGGGCGATCACGTCGTACAGCGGCTTGCGGTCCCAGTTAAAGCTGACGGCCAGGTGCGCGTTGGCCACGCTCGGGCCTACGTGATAAGTGAACGGCAGCGCGCCCCGCCATGCGGGCGGGACGGTCTCGCCCCCAAGAGCTTTCAGAAACGGCGTTGCATCCGCGTACGAGATGGGCAGCACCGGAATCTTGGTAATGGTCTCGACCTTGTCCAGCGGGATCAGCTTGGCGCCGGCCACTGCGCCCACGCCGGGCGTCTGCGGGTCGCCGGGATACACCGGCATGTCCATCACGCTTCCGCGCTGCACGCCTTCGGGCGGCCGGGTCGGACCCTCCGGATACGAGTCGCCGTGGGTGTAACCGTCCTCCGCCGGATCGGAGTAGATGATGCATCCCACCGCGCCGTGTTCGGCTGCCACCTTCGGCTTGATCCCGCGCCAGCTCCCGCCGTAGCGCGCGATCGCGATGGCGCCCTTCACCGACACGCCCATGCGGTCGAGGACGTCATAGTCTTCCGGGCGGCCGTAGTTCACGTACACCAGCGGCGCGGTCACATCGCCGTCGCGTGAGTAGGCGTTGTAGGTCGGGAGTTGTTCATCGGTCTGCTTCGAGGTGGGATCGACGCCGACCGGCGGCTCCTGAAGCGTGGCTTGGAACGGAGCCGGACCTTCGAGTTCCAGCAGGCGCGATTTGGGCGTGGGAAAGAGCGCGTAAAATACCTCGATTTTTGCATCCAGCCCGTACGACTTGAGCTGCGCCAGCAGCCACTCCGCATTGTCCTTGTCGTAAGGCGAACCCACATGATGAGGACGCGCAGACAGCCGCTGCATGTTGGCGCGGATGCGGTCAGGCTCCGGGATGGCCCTGAATTTCTGCTCCCACTGAGCTTCCGTTGCGGAGTCCTGCTGCGTGTATCCGCGGTAGGGATGGCCGGCGTCCGTGGCGTGGGCCGCAAAGGCGAAAACAAAGGCAAGGGCAAGGGCGAGGCGCATGGGATTTCCTCGTGAGAAGGGAATTCAATGCAGGCGAAGAACGCCGGATTCGATGGCAGAAGCCAAATGGGGTTCCCCGGGCGTCTGGATTCGCCGCAAAGGTCGCGTGCATCATTACACACCCGGGCGCGAGGCGCAATGGGCGATAGAGACGGCTGCGCGAGAATGCGCTCCACGCTCCGCGCCTGCCAATCGATGAAATGCGGTAGTGTCCTGATTTCGATCTCCGGTGCGATGAACGAATTCTTGATTGGCAACAGACCGAAATAGTAAACTTCTGTACGATTTCAGTAGTTCAGCCTGATGATCACCAGCATCCACACCCTGATTTATTCCGACGACGCCCCCGCAACGCGCGCTTTCCTTCGCGACGTGCTCGGCTGGCCCTGCGTCGAGGACGCGCTGGGCGGAGGCGCGGGTTGGCTGATCTTCAAGACCGGGCCGAGTGAGATGGGCGTGCACCCGACCCACAGCGTCTACGACGGCAAGACGTACGAATCGCCGCGCCACCATTTGATCTCCCTGATGTGCGACGATATCTCACAAACGGTCGCTGAACTGAAGGGCAAAGGAGCCCAGTTCCACGGCGAAGTTCAGGATCACGGGTACGGACTCGTGGTCATGATGGCCGTGCCGGGCGCGGACGACATCATGCTTTATGAGCCCAGGCATCCGCTGGCGTATAGCCTTTGACCGCGTGAAGTTGTACCCATCGTCTGGGTGCCCCGGGTTCGGCGCGTCTTTGTTTTTGCGCCTAACCTGGGATACCACGGACCTCAATCAAGACACAAAATCATCCGGTCAGAGACCTACCTGGAAAATCCTCTTCTATTTGCTCGTTCCCTCTTTGAGGGTGATGATCCGGTCCACCCCGGGAACCATAAAATGCTCCACCACGCCGCTCGGCCAGTGCACTTCGATGGCGTCGATCCTGGTGGCTGCGCCCAGGCCGAAATGCACGCGCGGATCGTTGCTCGAGAGATAGCTCCCGCCGCTGATCACGTCTCCCCTCTGCCGCATCCCGTTCGCGGTTACGTACACGGTTGCGCCCACCGCATCGCGAGGGCTTTTCGGCCCGCCCACCAGCTTCAATTCCAGCCAGTGGTTACGATCCGGATTCACGTTGCGCAACAATACCGGATGGCCGTCGATCACGTTGATCACCGCGTCGATCTTGCCGTTATTGAACAGGTCGCCGACGGCCATTCCGCGCCCGGCGATCACATCCGCCAATCCTGTTCCCCCCACTGCCGGCACCTGCTCAAACCGCTTTCCCTCCATGTTGTGAAACAGCAAGGGCCGCTGCGCCCAGGTCGTTCCCCAGGCGTATTTGTCCGCCTGCGGGTACACGTGTCCATCTGAGACCAGCAGATCCTTCCACCCGTCGTTGTCGTAATCGATGAACGCGTCGCCAAAACCCAGAAAAGGAACGGTAATCTCGCCCAGCCCCACGTGGTAGCTGAGGTCGGTGAAATTGGCGTCGCCGTCGTTGTGGTACAGCGGATTATACGAATCGCTGAACGCGGTATCGTAGACGTCCAGCATGCCGTTGTTCTGATAGTCGCCAACGGCCAGTCCCATGGAAGCCGATTCGAGGCCCGCCTCGTTCAGCGCGAAACCGGAGGCGTAACTTTCGTCGTCGAACGTCCCATCGCCCTTGTTGATGTAGAGGTAATTGGGCGTGGAATCATTGGCCACCAGCAGGTCGGGCTTCCCGTCGTTGTTAACGTCCACAAACACCGCGCCCAGCCCGTAGTAGCCCGGCTTGTCGGCTACTCCGGCTTTCACGCTCACGTCGGTGAACGTCCCGTCGCCGTTGTTGTGGAAGAGATGATCGCCCTCGCCGGGCAGGCCGCGCGGCCCGCAGCTCACCTGCTCGCCGCGGAAGGTGCAGAATGCGTTGGGCGCGTCTCCTGAATCCGCCGACGGCATGTGATGCCGGTCGTAATGAAGATAGCCGGCCACGAACAGGTCGAGGCGCCCGTCGCCGTCATAATCGCCCCACGTGGCGCCGCTGTGCCAGGCCGCCGGGTCGGCCAGCGCGACCCCCGCCTTTTCCGCCACGTCGGTAAATGTCCCGTCGTGGTTGTTGTGATAGAGGCGGTTGGCGCCCCAGTTGGAAACGAAAATGTCCGGCCAGCCATCGTTGTCATAATCCGCAACGGCCACGCCGAAGCCCCACCGGTCGTTGGTCACGCCGGCCTTCTCCGCCACGTCGGTGAACGTCCCATCGTGATTGTTGTGGAACAGCGCCGCGCGCGGCGGCGTCTCTTTGCCGTTAAGCGCGTTGAACGTTGACCCGTTCACGATGTAAATGTCCATCCAGCCATCGTTGTCATAATCGATCAGCCCCACCCCGGATCCCTTGGTCTCGACAATGTACTTCTTCTCCGGCGTGCCCGTCTTGTTTGTCCACGTGTCCAGGCCGGCCTTTTCCGAATCGTCTTCAAACACGATCGGACCGGAGGCCACAAACCCGCCTGCGGTGATCGGCCGGTGCTGCGCGTCCAGTTGGACGGGATGCGGAGATCCCGTTGCCTGACCGCTCGTTGCAGGCGCCTGCGCGCCCTCGCCGTATTTCGTGGTGTGCTGTTCGGGGGGAAGGCTGCCAGGGCCTGCCACTTGTGCCGCAAGGAATCCGGGGAAAGCTGCAAAAGAGGCCCAGGCCAGTGTTTTCCAAGTCACCATCGACATGGCAGTCAGTATAAGGGTCGGCCCTGGCGGAAGGTATCGACCGAAAGGCGGACGCGCCCATGATGCCATGCGCGGGGAGGTTTCGACGGAATCGGCCCCCATGCGCCATCGCTCTGGTTCGTTGAACCCGCCCTCAGGCGTTCAGCACGCCAACCGGATTTGCATTCTTGCTTGTTCCCGCCTCTGGAATTGAGTACGCCTCTGCTGCCAGATCAACGATGCGGGCCCGATCCAATACGGCAAGCATCGCCTGCTGTGCTTTCATCCACACTGGATGGGCCGGGCACCAGCTCCGGCGCGCGCAACTCTTGTCCGTTCCCAGGCACAAATTCAACTGGATCGGCCCATCCACCGCCTCGATAACCTGCCGCATCGACGCCTGCCGGCCCCGGGGCGCAATCGCAAACCCCCCCGCGTGCCCCCGCTGCGAAACAATCAGGCCGCTGCGAGTCAGCTCCTGCATCACCTTGGATAAAAAGCTCTCCGGTGCGCCGGTCGCTCTGGCCAGTGCAGGAAGAGAAACGCGCGACTCTCCCTCCGGCGCTGCCAGGTGAACCATCACCCGCACTGCGTAATCGGCTGCCCGGGTCAGTTGCATTGATGAATTGGTCTTTCCTGCCGCCATTGGTTCTTGAAGCTCCGGTTGGAGGAAATGATCTAGCACAAACTCGGCCGGAGACGAGTTTAATTCCGGTTCGTCACACGCGAACGTGCTTGCCGTCACAGACCTGAGTTCGTCCCGGTGAATAGTTTTCGATACGAAACGAAAGTGGAGAGAAATTCTCCAGAATGTTCCGCCTAAACCTTCGCTCCTGTTGAAACCGGCAGCCACTTGCTCGCGGTAACGCCAACTGATTTCCGGCGCTGCCGCGCGTTCACCGTGCCTGTGCGCGAAAGGAATTCAGTCATCCCATGTCGCCGTTTCCCGCAGTCGATCCCATTCCCTTGCCGGCCCCCATCTGGCTCTTCAAGCTGCTCCACATCGTCACCCTTTCCCTGCACTTCCTTGCGGTCCAGATGTTGCTCGGCGGTCTGCTTCTGGCCGTGATACTCAGCCTGTTCTCCTCTGCTCTATCCCAGGTGGCCGCGCGCGCCCTGGCGCGCCGCCTTACCGTGGTCATGACCTTCGTCATCAATCTCGCCGTGCCGCCGTTGCTCTTCGCCCAGGTCCTCTACGGCCGCGCGCTTTATACCAGCAGCGTTCTCATCGGTCTCTACTGGATCTCCATCATCGGCCTCCTGATGCTTGCTTACTGGCTTCTTTACAAGTTCAGCGCGCGTCTTGAGGCTGGCCGGCCCGGCTGGTGGATCGGCCTGTGCGCATGGCTGTTGGCGGGTTTCATTGCCCGTCTGCTCTCCACCAACATGACCCTCATGCTCCGGCCGGAGGTTTGGCGCCGGATGTACTCCGCTTCGGCCGCCGGAGCCTACCTGCCAACGGGAGATCCGACCCTGACCCCGCGATGGCTACTGATGCTTGCCGGGGGCATGTTTATCGGCGGCCTGTGGATGGTTTACCTGGCTGGCCGCGCCACATTCACGGCTGAGGAGAAGCGGTTTCTCGTCGGC
Source organism: uncultured Acidobacteriota bacterium (assembly GCA_963766785.1). Lineage (GTDB taxonomy): Bacteria > Acidobacteriota > Terriglobia > Terriglobales > Acidobacteriaceae > Telmatobacter. The sequence goes on along the minus strand of CAVYBV010000025.1, from coordinate 1,639,734 downwards.
CTCGGTGGCAAAGTGGCTGCTGTCTTCGGCCTGGCCTATGTCGCCGCCGGATTGTGGGCAGCCGGCGTGCAGCCCGCGATCGTCAAGGCCGGCCTCGCCTCCGGGACACCGGACCACCCCATCTACCGCTTCGCCGGTATGGTCGGCTACGGCTGGCTTGCGCTGGTGGTGATCGCGCTCATCGCCGCGGGAATTGCAGGTTTCGCGCGCCTAGCAGCCGGCTGGATGGGATGGGCCTTTGCTCTGCTTGCCCTGCTCGTCGAGATCACCTTCACCGTCTACCGCGACGGCGTGCGCGACCTGACCCTCCTCGGCAAGGGCTTCGATGTGTGGAACCGGGTGGTTGTTACCAACTGGAGCGTCGTCGGTCTGTTCCTGGTCCTCTTCGTCGCCGGTCTCGCAGTGGTTGGCTGGTTGATCTCTGTGGTCGCGCGCGCGCAAAAACCGATGGAAGGAGCTGCCCAATGAGCAGTCACATCGTTCTCGATGACGCCACCCTGAAAGAGCTGGACGGCGCCACTGGCGCCGCCTCCCGCCGTGGCTTCCTGGTCGCTGCCGGCGCCGCGGGGCTCTGCTACGCGGCGGCGCTCGGCTACCCCGTTTATCGCTATCTCGCCTCTCCAGCCGAGATGGCCGCCAGCGAAGCCGCCGTCACTGAAGTCACGCTGAAGGACGCCGAGAAGCTGCCCGCCGGCTCCGCGCTCATGTTCAAGTTCGGATCCTCGCCGGCCATGCTCATTCATCACAACGACAACACCTGGGTGGCCCTTACCGCCGTTTGCACCCACCTGGGCTGCACGGTGCAGTACGAGCCCGATCTTAACCGCATTCATTGCGCCTGCCACGGCGGCGTTTACGACCCCTATACCGGCGCCAATGTCAGCGGGCCGCCTCCGCACCCGCTCAAGCGCTTCAAAGTCACCGTCGGCGCAGCGGACGTCCAAGTCTCCCGCGCCTGAGACAAAAACGTGGTCCGCGAGTCGTGATTCGTGGACCGCTGACCTCACTCGACGAACCACGAATTACGAACCACGAACCAGGAACAGACTCAATGACCACGAAAACGATCGCGAACAACGTCTACGGCTGGATGGACGAGCGCCTCGGCCTTTCCGAAATCGCCGTCTTCGCCCGCAAAAAGACGGTCCCAGCCCACGCCTATTCGTTCTGGTACTACTGGGGCGGAATTTCGCTCTTCCTCTTTCTCGTCCAATGCTTCACCGGCGTGCTCCTGCTGGTGTATTACCGGCCCGGCGCCGACGCCTTTGAATCCGTCCGCCAGATCACCTTCGTGATGCACTTCGGCTGGCTCATTCGCTCGGCCCACTCCTGGGCGGCCAACCTGATGATCTTCGCCATCATGGTCCACATGTTCAGCGTGTTCTTCATGAAGGCCTATCGCAAGCCTCGTGAGTTCGGCTGGTTCAGCGGCATGGCCCTGCTCGCGCTGGCCACGCTCTTCGGCTTTTCCGGCTACCTGCTCCCCATGGACGAGCTCAGCTTCTTTGCCACCAAAGTGGGCCTGCAGATTCCCGCCGCGATTCCCTGGATCGGCCCCGCCATCGCCTCCATGCTGCGCGGCGGCCCGGACGTGAGCGAGTTCACCGTGCAGCGCTTCTTCGCCCTTCACGTCGTCGTCCTTCCCGCCATCTTTGTGCCCCTGCTTGCCTTCCATCTCTGGCTGGTGCAGAAGCACGGCAACGCCGTCCCGCCCAGCGAGGAAGCCAAACATCCCAGCGCGCGCAGAAGCATTCCCTTCATGCCCGCATTCCTGCGCAAGGACCTGGCGATGTGGATCATCTCCCTCAACATTCTGGCTTTGCTGGCCTCGGTGTTCCCGTGGTCGCTGGGCAAACAGTACGACATGCTTTCGCCGGCGCCCCTAGGCATTCATCCCGAGTGGTACTTCATGAGCCCCTTCGAGATGTTGAAGCTGCTCGGCAAATGGCTCCCGGGCGCATCGGGCGAGATTGCTGGCCTGATCCTCTTTACCGCGGGCATTGTTCTCTGGATCCTGATTCCCTTCTACGAGGTGCGCAGCGAAACCGGCCGCCGCGCCCGCGCCGCCCATTACTTCGGGTTGGTTTCCGTCTTCTTGTTGTTGGCAACCACTGTTGTTGGCTATTGGACCATTCGGTAAGGCAGCCTGGAGCCGGTAGCTTGTAGCCGGTAGCCAGAAACCATGAATTACAAGCTGGGTGTTGTGAGTTAAGAGCTACGAGCTACAAGCTACCGGCTACGAGCCAGGAGTCTTTCCATGAACTACCCTTTCTGGGAAATCCCGCACCTCGGTTCCGGCTGGGTTATCGGAATCATCGCTATTTTCCATGTCATGATTTCTCAATTTGCCGTCGGCGGCGGCCTCTATCTCCCCATGGCTGAGCGCAAAGCCATGCGCATGGCCGACAAGGAGATTGGCAAGGCCTGGATGCATCAGCTGGTCAGCCATTCAAAATTCTTCCTCGTCCTTACCGCCGTATTCGGCACCGTCTCCGGCGTCGGCATCTGGTTTGCCATCGGGCTCACCCATCCTGAGGCCACCAGCACTCTGATCCACAACTTCGTCTTCGGCTGGGCCATGGAGTGGGTCTTCTTCATGGTCGAGCTCACCACCGTTGCGGTCTACTACTACACCTGGAATCGCATCGATCCCAAGCTCCATTTGACCGTCGGCTGGCTTTATTCCGTCGCCTCCGTCGCCACGCTCGTCATCATCAACGGCATTCTCACTTTCATGCTCACGCCCGGCGACACCTGGATTTCCGTAGCCGGAACCGGCCACGAAGCCAGCAAATTCTGGAACGCATTTTTCAATCCCACTTACTGGCCCAGCCTCTTCCTGCGCGCCGGCGTCTGCACCGCGCTGGCCGGCGTGTGGGCGCTCATCACGTCGAGCCGCATCGACGGCGACAAGGAGCCCGCGCTCAAAGCCAGCCTGGTCCGCTGGAGCGTCAAATGGCTCGTCCCGTCGTTTGTCGCCACGCCCTTCCTGCTCATGTGGTATCTCTTCATGGTTCCGGCCTCGCAGCGCACGCTGCTCACTCTCGGCATCGACACCATCGCCGGCGGCGCGTTCTCCACCGTCACCCGCATCGCCCTCATCATCATCATCACTTCGGCCACCATCGTCGGCGTGGCCTACTACCTTGCCTATCGCAATCCCGTCGATTTCAACCTCGCCCACGCGCTCAGCATCCTGCTCCTGGCCCTGATGGCCACCGGCGCCGGCGAGTACGCGCGCGAGATGCTGCGCAAGCCCTACGTCATCGGCCGCTGGATGTATTCGAACGGCGTCCGCGTGCCCTATGTCAGCCGCATCGACGCCCAGGGTTATCTCGCCAGTTCGAACTGGGTCTGGAACGGCGATGGCGCCGCGACGCCTTCAAGTTACTCGCGCGGCGAGGCCATCTTCCGCGGCGAATGCGGCTCCTGCCACACCATGGACGGCTACCGTCCCATGCGCGTGCTGATGGACGGCCGCGACCGCGCCGGCATCCATAACTTCATCGCCATGCTGCACGACAACAAGCCCGACTCGCCCTATCACCGTTTCATGCCGCCCATGGTGGGCACGGCTCAGGACATCGACGATCTGACCAACTTTCTGAACGCGCAGGTGAATCCGGCGGCTCCCGCCGGGCAGAAGCCGCTGCTCACCGCGCGTGAAGAAAGTGAAGGGGTGAAGAAGTGACGGGGTGAAGAATGCTCAGGAGGAAGCATCCGATGCATTCTCGCTGCTGCTCATCTCCCCGGTCGGGGTTTCCGCATCCGCGCCGGACTCCACCGCAAGCTCCTTCTCACAGCTCGCAATAGCGCCCGTTCCCGGCTCGTCCTTCCATAGCACTACAATCCACCAGATCAGCACTGCAATGTAAATCGCGCCGTTGGCATTGAATATGCGGTCGCGCAAATGGATCACGCGGTTGTATTCCGTCATCCCATGCACCACTGCCGTTCGCGCGATGGCCTGCCAGATCGCCTCCACCGCGATCTGCGCCAGCGATGCCGTTGAGAGTCCGATCACGATGCGCTGTACGTGGCTTCGCCATCCCGCCCCGCAGCGGTAACCCAGCGCCACAATCAGCAGCCCGATGCCGACCGTCTCCACGTCCGACAGCAGTCCGAGCTTCTGCGCCAGGAATTCCAGCAGTTGCAGCGTGGAATACGAACTCAGCGTCTTCACCGGCGGCCACGGTCCCCAATAAATAAGCACCACCGCGCCCACCGCCATCAGGCTCAATGCCCCACCGAGCCACGAGGCCCGTCGCGCCCCGCCGAACGCCCGCCGCGCCATCTCCACAACCACCATCAAGGTCACGAATGCCGTCACATCCAGCATGACCACGACGATGGCGGCAAAAGTCATCTGCGGCAGCCGATTCATCAGCAGCCGCACCACCAGCAGCCGCAGCGCAATCAGCGCGATGCTGGCCGTGAACCATGGAAACCGCGCCATGCGCTCCCGGCCGATCAGGACCACCAGCAGAACCAGGTGCGCCGCAAACGTCAGCGTCCACAGGATCGCCGACGCCGTAAATGGAAAATGAAAATGCATTCGATCGTTCCCGGCCGCGAGACTAGCGCGCGCGGCCATGCTCCAGTCTAAACGCCGCCGTCGCGCGCAAACCAAGCCGACGGCGTTAATCTGATTTCCGGAGGCAGACCTGATGCAACGCGCCGCAATGCTGGCGCAACTCGGCCGCCGCGCCGAACCGTGGGACATGGTCGTCATCGGCGGCGGCGCCACCGGCGCAGGCGTGGCTCTCGATGCGGCCAGCCGCGGCTTTTCCGTCCTCCTGCTGGAGCGCGAAGACTTCGGCAAAGGCACCTCCAGCCGCAGCACCAAGCTGGTTCATGGCGGAGTGCGCTATCTCGAGCAGGGCAACGTCTCGCTGGTGATGGAAGCGCTCAAGGAGCGCGGTATCCTGTTTGAGAACGCGCCCCATCTGGTTCGCGATCTCCCCTTCGTCGTCCCCAATTACTCCTGGTGGGAGACTCCCTTCTACGGCGTCGGCCTCAAAATCTACGACCTCCTCGCGGGCAAGTACGGCTTCGGGCGCTCGCGCATCCTTTCGCTCGATGAAACTCTCGAACTCCTGCCCAACATCCGCCACGACGGCCTGCGCGGGGGAGTCATCTACCACGATGGCCAGTTCGACGATGCGCGCCTGCTCATTGCGCTCCTCGCCACCGCGGCCGAACACGGAGCCACCATCCTGAACTACACTCCCGCGGTCGCGTTCACGCGCGACGCCGACGGATTCATCAACGGCGTTCACGCGGTCGATCGCGAAACCGGCAAGCAGTTCCAAGCCCGCGCGCGCGTCGTCATCAACGCCGCCGGCATCTTCGCCGACGAGGTTCGCCGCCTGGCCCAATCTCAATCCCCGCCCATGCTGGCGCCCAGCCAGGGAGTACATCTTGTCTTCGAGAAGTCATTCCTCCGCGGCCAAACCGCCATCATGGTGCCGCACACCTCCGATGGCCGCGTGCTGTTTGCCATTCCCTGGCTCGGACACACCCTTGTGGGCACCACCGATACGCCCATCGACGAGCCCTCCTACGAGCCGGTTCCATTCGAACACGAAATCGAGTTCATTCTCGAAACCGCGGCGCAATACCTCAGCCGGCCTCCGCAACGCCGCGACATCCTCAGCGCCTTCGTGGGCATCCGCCCGCTAGTGAAGGCCGCCGGCTCCGACTCGACACAGACCTCCGCGCTCTCCCGCGATCACACCATTCACATTGACGCGTCGGGCCTTCTCACCATCGTCGGCGGAAAATGGACCACCTATCGCCACATGGCGGAGGATGCCGTCAATCACGCCATCACCCTTGCCCAGCTGGACGATGCGCCTTGCCTCACCCGCAACATTCGCATTCACGGCTATATCGCGTCGCAAAAAACGGCGGCAGATCCCGCCTGCCCATTTCGCTCGGACGACTGCGATCCACTCCTTGTCTACGGCGCCGACGCCGACGCAGTTCGAGCTCTCGCCGCATCGGACCCGGCGCTGGCTGAGCCGCTCGACCCGGAACTGCCCCTCATCAGAGCCCAGATTGTCTGGGCCGCGCGCGAAGAAATGGCGCGAACCCTCGATGACGCGCTCGCGCGCCGCACGCGTGCGCTCCTGCTCAATGCCGCTGCCGCTGAGCGCATGGCGCCGGCCACAGCTGCCCTCCTGGCGCAGGAACTGGGCAAGGATCACAGATGGGTCGAGGAACAAGTTGCAACCTTCCTGAAACTGGCGGCTCAATATAATGTTGGCGCAGCCGCTCAGGCTCAAATTCCGCATGCCGGGGCAGACGGCGCCTCTTGAAAACTCCACCACTCCGGCCCGCATCGAACCCACGGACCCTCGTGTCCAGCTTGAGCAAGCATCGAAAGGAAAAACAATGGCCTCCGCTGTCGAAGCAATCGCGCCTCTGACCGCCCGCAAAGCATGGAGCGAATTGGAAGCTCACGCAAACCTCATTCGCCAAACCCATCTTCGCGAGCTCTTCGCCAACGATCCCCAGCGCGGCGAGCACATGACCGCCGAAGGCGCCGGTCTCTTCCTCGACTACTCCAAAAACCGGATCACCGGCGAAACCCTCCGCCTTCTCATCCAGCTCGCCGAGGAGTCCGGACTCCGCCGACGCACTGAAGCCATGTTCTCCGGCGAAAAAATCAATATCACTGAGAATCGCGCGGTCCTGCACGTGGCTTTGCGCGCGCCCAGGAGTCAGGTTATCCGCGTCGACGGCGAAGACGTTGTTCCCGGGGTGCACCAAGTCCTCGACCGCATGGCGGCCTTTGCGGACCGCATCCGCAGCGGAGAGTGGAAGGGCCACACCGGCAAGCCGATCCGCAATGTCATCAACATCGGCATCGGCGGCTCCGACCTCGGCCCCGTGATGGCCTACGAGGCGTTACGCTACTACTCCGATCGCAACATGTACTTCGGCTTTGTCTCCAACGTCGATTCCACCGACTTCGCAGAAGCCGTCCTCGACCTCGATCCTGCCGAGACCCTCTTCATCGTTTCCTCAAAGACCTTCACCACGCTCGAAACCATGACCAACGCGCACACGGCGCGCGAGTGGCTTCTGCTCGGCCTTAAAGACGAAGCTGCCATTGCCAAACACTTCGTTGCCGTCTCCACCAACGCCGATGCAGTCTCCAAGTTCGGCATCGATACTGCCAACATGTTCGGCTTTTGGGATTGGGTCGGCGGCCGTTACTCCATGGACTCCGCCATTGGATTGTCCACCATGATCGCCATCGGCCCGGAGAACTTCCAGTCCATGCTCCACGGCTTTCACCAGATGGACGAGCACTTCCGCACCACTCCCTACGAGCGCAATCTGCCCGTGCTGCTCGCGCTGCTCACCGTCTGGTATACAAACTTCTTCGGCGCGGAAACCGTCGCCGTACTCCCTTACGAGCAGTACCTCAAGCGCTTTCCCGCCTACCTCCAGCAGCTCACCATGGAAAGCAACGGCAAACACGTCACCCTCGCCGGCGCGCGCGTCAACTACTCCACCGGCCCCATCTACTGGGGCGAACCCGGCACCAACGGCCAGCATTCTTTCTACCAGCTCATCCACCAGGGCACGCGCCTCATCCCGTGCGACTTCATCGCCTTCAGCCGCGCTCTCAACCCGCTCGGACCTCATCACGACCTGCTCATGGCCAACGTCTTTGCCCAGGCTGAAGCTCTCGCCTTCGGCAAAACCGCCGACCAGGTCCGCGCCGAAGGCACGCCCGACTGGCTCGTTCCCCACCGCGTCTTTGAAGGCAACCGCCCCTCCAACGTGCTCATCGCCGACCGCCTCACGCCCGAACTCCTGGGCAAGCTCGTTGCCCTCTACGAGCACAGCGTCTTCACCCAGGGCGTCATCTGGCAGATCAACTCGTTCGATCAATGGGGCGTCGAACTCGGCAAGGCCCTCGCCCAGCGCATCGTCCCCGAGCTCGAAAGCAAGTCCGAACCCGACCTCAAGCACGACAGCTCGACCAACAACCTCATTCGCCGCTATCGCCACACCAAGGAGTAGCCATGTCCCCGCGTGGATTCGACCATCCCCTTTACGTCCTGCCCTTCGACCATCGCGGCTCGTTTGAAACCGGCATGTTCGGCTGGCATGGCGAACTGAACCCGGACCAGACCGCGCAGATCGCCGTCGCCAAGCAGGTCATCTACGACGGATTCAAGGCCGCCGTCGAGCAGGGCGTTCCTGTTGCGAACGCAGGTCTCCTGGTCGATGAGCAGTTCGGCGCGGAAATCCTGCGCGACGCCGGCAGCCAAGGCTTCCACACCGCTTGTCCAGCGGAAAAGAGCGGCCAGGAGGAGTTTGACTTCGAATACGGCGAGGACTTCGCCGCGCATATCGAAGCGTTTCATCCAACGTTCTCGAAAGTCCTCGTCCGCTACAATCCGGAGGGCGACGCCGCGCTCAATCGCCGCCAGACCGAACGCCTGCGCCGCCTCTCCGATTATTTGCGTGCCGCAAACCGCAGTCTCTTCATGTTTGAGCTGCTCGTCCCCCCGGAGAAGTCCCAGCTTGACCAGGTTCACGGCGACAAAGCAGCCTACGACGTTGAGATCCGTCCTCGCCTGATGGTCCAGGTTATCGAGGAGCTCCAGGATGGCGGCGTCGAACCGGATGTGTGGAAGATTGAAGGGCTCGATCGCCGCGAGGATTGCGAAAAGATGGTTGCTGCCGCACGCCGGAACGGCCGCGATCATGTCGGCTGCATCATTCTTGGCCGCGGTGAAAACGAAGAGAAAGTCCGCGAGTGGCTAACTACCGCCGCATCCGTCCCCGGCTTCATCGGATTCGCCGTCGGCCGCACCGACTTCTGGGCGCCCCTCTCCGCCTGGCACGAGGGCAAGTCGCCACGCGAAACCGCCGTCGCTGAAATCGCCCGGCATTATCGCGAGTTCGTAGACATTTTTGAGAGCAGCCGGAGAAAAGCGGCGGAGTGAAGAGAGGATTGGAAGCAATGGCGCGGCTGAGTGCCGCCAGCTTGGACTCGCTGGCCGAAGTCTTGGGTCAGGCCAACCCGTTGTACGCTGAATGTCGTTCAATTCTCAACTTCTTAAGCGATGAGGACGGAATCGTTTCCGTGCCCGCGCCAACAGACTCCACAACCGCCCCCGAAATGAGGTTCAGCCAATAAATACACGGGTTCAACATCCCAGACCACATTACACGTGTACCAATAGACCGTAAGAGCGTCATATGAGGGTATTGTGTACATTGCTAGATTTAACCGCTGTCAAAATGTGGACGATTTTCCCCCGCACAGTTCGACAGCATTGCGGAGTGCCTTTATGAATCTCGGAGCATATCCGGGTGCAACCGTTATACCGTTCTCAATAAGACCACAGCATGTATGACGCATCTCCGGTGTATGTCTTTTTGATATTGGCTGCCTGGGGAGACCATATTCGACCGAAATCCTGTTGGAGTCATTTGTGGTCCGAACTGAAATATCTACATATGACGGCGGATTGTCATGGTAGGTCTTTTTGCCAGAATTGCCAAATCTTCCATACGGAGAGCCTCCAAGGATAGACGTGGGATCAATGTCGCCCAGATCGAATGTGACTGTTTCGCCCAACGTATCCATGACCTCGTGATGCATCCCGTTCTTATCCACAACGCTATGAAGCTTGTGTATTTCAAACGTGACTCCGCATTGATCGATTGTGAGGTTGTCGTATGAAGTGCTAAAACAATCCATGTAGGGGCCAGGGTCCTCGCTGACATTTCCCAAGCCGTCGTAATTGAATTCGTTGCAGTCGGACCTGCCTGTGTTTTCGTCTGTAAAGGTTTGAGCAATCCAAGCCTCTGTATCTCCTAGTGAAGGACGCGGCGTTTGGTGAGAATAGCCAGCTTCCTGTGCATGAATCACGCAACCGGCGGAAATCGAAATAATGAAAGCAGAAGCCAAGGCCGCACAGGTTGTGCTTTTCATCCTCTCTCCGATCAGACTGCTCCCACCTTGTTCTCGCTTTTGATTGACGCCACTTTCTTTGACTTCTCGCAAAATCAAACTTCGCTATGTTGTGAATGGATTCGGAGCAACAAATGCTGGTCCGGTGTCGGGCTTGCTCGCCTTTGCCACAAGTGCCAGATCACTCCCTTTGAAAAGCTTGACCGTATTACCGTCGTTGTTGATTTGCGTATTAAAGAATTCGCCGGGACCAACGCCAACGATCCTTCTTGTTTCACCGCTGCTGACGACGCGCACCGAATCGCCCAACTCAAACATGCATTGATTCCTCTCTTCGCTCATTCGCGCCCTTGCAAGATTGTCTGGTATGCCTGACACGGATGCGTCGATGCTAGCGCCACTATGAGGGGGTGTCCAGCGGAAATCGTGCACTTCTGGTTACTGCCGGGAGGCGTGTTCGCACTCCGAGGAGACAGAACGGGCGGGATCAGACGGACATGGCAGTTTGTCTAGAAATGAATCGGAGCCACAGCTCCGGCTCCGTGTAAAGACGTCGATGGTGCGCCCGGAGAGATTCGAACTCCCGACCTAATGCTCCGGAGGCATTCGCTCTATCCAGCTGAGCTACGGGCGCACACTTTTATAAGAATACCGTATTTCGGGCCGATTCGCGCCCCTCCAGCAGACTGCGCCCCAAGCCGCCGAACTCCCAAACCGGCTTTCTACTCCCTGTTTCCTAATCCCTGTTCCCTGCTTTTCCGCAACTCCTCCATCACCGACTGGATCAACGCCTTGGCGCCCTCCATTCCGCTCAATACCGCCTGCAGATCCAGCGCCGGCTTTTGCGGATTGCGGCTCGATGCGCAATACACCCCGTGCTGCCCCACCATAATGAGCGAATCGGTGAGCAGGTCCAGCGCCACCGCCAGCCGCCCGCGCTCCCGTCCCATCATGAACTCGTGCTGTTCCAGCTCCGCCCGCTTCTTGTCAAATACGTCCATGTCACCAGCCTATCGAAGCCGCCCGTCTGCCAGCGCGCCTGCTGCCCGCTAAATGCTGAAGTTCTGCATGTACGCCGCGTCCTGGTGCAGCTCGCTCAGCGTATCTCCCTTGAACTCCTCCTGCTCAATGAAGTACTGCTTCAACCCCGTCGCTGCCTTGAAGATGGGGTGATAATCGATCACGCCCGTCCCCAGCACCACCGAATTCCACTCGCCGCCCGCGCCTTTGGCCATGTCTTTTACATGCAGCAGCGGAAAGCGCTCCGGCGTCTTGCTCAGCCACTCCACAGGATTCCGCCCCGCCACCACCACCCAGCCACAGTCCATTTCGAAGATTACGTACTTGGGATCGGTGCGCTTCAGCAGTTCGTCGAAATAGAGAACGCCCTCTTCCTTTTTGAACTCGATGGTGTGATTGTGGTACCCGAACCGCATTCCCGCAGCCTTCACCTTCTCCCCGATCTCGTTGAACTGGTCGGCCACCCAGCGCCAATCGTCCAGGTTCAGCTCGCCCTTTTTGGCCGGATCGCGATGCATCCCCGCCCAGGAACAAATCATGTACTCGAGGCCGATCGCCTTCCCGTAGTCGATCAGCTCATTGAGCTTCGATTTCAAATCGGTCAGCACATGATGCGAACTGATGCAGCGCAGCCGCGCGTCGTCCATCGCTTTCTTCCAGTCGGCAGGCGTCTTGTTGAAATATCCCGCTGCTTCCACCACGCGGTAGTCCATCCCGCGCAACTGCTTCAGAGTCCCGTCAAAATCCTTGGGCAACAGTTCGCGCACGGAATAAAGTTGCAATCCGATGGGCAAATTCACCCGTGCCGCCCACGCCTGCCTGCCTGCGAACGCCGCTGCCGCCGCGCCTGAAATCTTCAGGAACTCTCTTCGTGATCCGCTCATCCATTCCTCCCGCATTGCATCTCTTCATCGCCATTTGGTTGCACTGTCATTCTCGTCTGTCATCCCGGTCGCTGCAAATCGTTCGCTCGCACCTCGCCATTGTTCGCCATCACCCGCTTGCGTTACCATTCCGCTGATTCCAACAAGCGTCTTCATGCGTTGCGAAAGGCTAACGATGGCCCACCGACTTTTCCGCACTAGGTTTTTCGCATTCCTTTCTGCCCTTGTACTCACTGCAACTCTCAGCCTTTGCCAGGCCGCGCAGCCCAGCGCCCATGCGCCTTCGGCCCCCGATCTCGGCCCCGACGTTCTCGTCTTCTCGCCTTCGATGCCTATAACCGACATGCAGCACCAGATCGATCAGATCTACGCCGTCCAGCAGCACAGCGAGTTCGGCGACGCGCGCAACGCCATTCTCTTTTTGCCAGGAGACTATCATCTCGACATTCCCATTGGCTTCTACACCCAGATTGTCGGCCTGGGCGCAACCCCGGATGCGGTCCACATCACCGGCAATGTCCACGCTGACGCCAGTCTCCCGCGCAACAACGCCACTTGCACGTTCTGGCGCGGCTTGGAAGGCTTTTCCGTGACGCCCACCGGCGGGACCAACTCCTCGCAAGGAACCATGCAGTGGGCAGTTTCGCAGGCCGCGCCGTTTCGCCGCATGCACATCCTGGGAAACCTGGTTCTCCATCAGCATCGCGGCTGGGCCTCCGGCGGCTGGATCTCCGATTCCCTCATCGACGGGAACGTCGATTCTGGCTCGCAGCAGCAGTTTCTCTCGCGTAATGCCGAGTGGGCCTCCTGGACCGGCGCCAACTGGAACATGGTCTTTGTCGGCGTAAAAGGCGAGCCGCAAGGCGACTGGCCCTCGCCGCCGTACACCAAAGTCGCCGTCACGCCCATCGTCCGTGAGAAGCCTTTTCTTTACGTGGGCGCGCGCGGCCAATGGCTCGTCCGCATTCCCGCGCTGCGCCTAGACTCGTCCGGCATTACCTGGCACGCGGGTGGCACGCCCGGCCGCGACATTCCGCTCAGCCGGTTCTACATCGCAAAACCTTCTGACTCCTCCACCGACATCAACGCGCAACTCGTTCGCGGCAAGAACATCCTCTTCACTCCCGGCATTTATGAGCTCACCGAGCCGATCCGCGTCGCGCGCCCCAATACCGTCGTTCTCGGCCTCGGCTTTGCCACGCTCAAGCCTGTCAGCGGCAATGCGGCAATCACCACGGTGGACGCCGATGGAATCATCCTCGCGGGGCTGCTTATCGACGCCGGCGAAACCAAGTCGCCGGTGCTCGTCGAAATCGGTGGAGAAGGCAGCCACGCCAGTCACGCCCGGGATCCGATCTCGCTGCACGACGTCTTCTTTCGCGTGGGCGGGGCCGGCGTGGGCCGCGCGGATGTGAACCTCCGCGTCAACTCCTACGACACCATCATTGACCACACCTGGATCTGGCGCGCCGATCATGGCAAGGGCGTGGGCTGGGACCAGAACCTTTCCAACAACGGCCTCGTCGTCAACGGCGACCGCGTCACCGCCTACGGCCTCTTTGTCGAGCATCACCAGCAGTTCCAGGTCCTCTGGAACGGCAACGGCGGCCGCACCTACTTCTATCAATCGGAGATCCCCTACGACCCGCCCACGCAGGCCGCATTCACGTCTGCGCCCAGCGTCAACGGCTGGGCCTCTTACAAAGTGGCCGACAGCGTCACCACGCATGAAGCCTGGGGCCTCGGCGTCTACTCCGTCTTCCGCCATCCCAACGTCGTCCTCACCCGCGCCATCGAGGTTCCCGTGAAACCCGGGGTCCGCTTCCACAACATGATAACCATCGCCCTCGACAACCTCGGCGAGATCACCCACGTCATCGACGACAAGGGCGCCGCCGCCGTCCCTCATGGCCGCCCGCCCCGCGTCACCGAGTTCCCATAAACAATCCCCTGGAACCACTGGCCCCATCCATTCGCTGTCTCACCGCGAATGGGTGGGATCGCCGCGCCATGAAACAATAACCACGTAGCCATGACCGACCAGAGCACCGAAATCAATCCTGAAACCGCTCCCGAATCCGCCGTTGCCCCTGACGCAGAAGTCCCCACGGAACCCACCGTCGGCGAAGCCCTCGCCGCAGCTCTTGCCTTCGAGCTTGCAGCGCCGTCTCTCGCGAGCCCCGCCGCTTCAGCTCCGTACGAGCCCGAGTCGGAGCCCGACGAGAGCTTCGCCGACCTCCTCGCTCAATTCGAGAAGACTCACAAGCACCGCACTGAAGCCGGCCCGACCCTCCAGGGCACGGTCGTTTCCCTCACCCCTGAAAACGTCCTCCTCGACGTCGGCTACAAAATCGAAGGAGCCCTGCCTCGCTCCGCGTTCCCTGATAACGCCGCATCCGTCAACCCCGGCGACAACTTCCCCGTCTCCATCACCGGACGCACTGAAGAAGGCTATTACCAGCTCTCGCGCTTCAAAATCGCTGTCCCCAGGGACTGGTCCGCGCTTGAAGCCGCTTTCGCGCAGAAGCTTCCCATCGCGGCCACGGTTACCGGCGTGGTGAAGGGCGGCGTCAGCGTTGACGTCGGCGTCCGCGCTTTCATGCCCGCCAGCCGCTCCGGCGCCCACGATGCCGCCGAGCTCGAAGCCCTCGTCGGCCAGCAGATCACCGTTCGCATCACAAAGGTGGACGTCGCCGACGAAAACGTGATCGTGGATCGCCGCTCCGTCCTCGAAGAGCAGGCGCTCGCCGCCGCCGAAGTCCGCCACGCCGCGCTGCGCGAAGGCGATGTCGTCTCCGGAACCGTCCGCAGCCTCACCAGCTACGGCGCTTTCGTCAACCTCGGCGGCCCCGATGCACCGGGACTGGATGGACTCCTCCACGTCTCCGATATCGCGTGGACCCGCATCGCCAAACCCGAAGACGTCCTCTCCGTCGGCCAACAGCTCGATGTCAAAATCCTCAAAATCGATCCGGCGACAAAGAAAATCTCGCTCGGCCTCAAGCAGTTCCAGCCCGAACCGTGGCAGACCGTGCCCTTGCGTTTCACCGCCGGCCAGCGCATCAGCGGCGTAGTCACCCGCGTCACCGATTTCGGCGCCTTCGTCGAGATCGAGCCCGGAGTCGAGGGCCTGATCCATGTCTCCGAGATGTCCTGGGGAAAAAAAGTTCGCATCGCATCCGACATCGTCAAGCACGGCGAGCGCGTTGACGCCGTCATCCTCAACATCCACCCCGAGCAGCGCCGCATCTCTCTCGGCCTCAAGCAGACTCTTACCGATCCATGGACCGAGGTTGCCTCGAAGTTCCCCGTCGGTTCCCAGGTTCAGGGCCCGGTGACCAAGCTCATGCCCTTCGGCGCCTTCGTGCAGATCGCCGAAGGGGTCGAAGGCATGGTCCACATCGGCGAAATCGTAGCCGATCGCCGCCTCCATCATCCCTCTGAAGTCCTGCGCGAAGGGCAAGTGGTTCAGGCGCAGGTGCTCGCCATCGATCCCGGCAAGCGCCAGATCCGCCTTTCCATGAAGCAGCTCGTTCCCACCAGCATCGACGAGTACATCGCCGAGCACAAAGCCGGCGACAGGGTTTCCGGCCGCGTGGTTGAGGTCTCGCCCGCTGTCATCGAACTCGGTGAAGGCATCCGCGCCGCTTGCCGTCCAGGCAGCGCGGCGCAACCGCCGTCAGGTCAAGCCGCAGCCTCCGCACAACCCTCTGGCAACGCCGATCTTTCCTCGCTCAGCTCGATGCTCCAGGCCCGGTGGAAGGGTAAAACGCCCGCGCCCGACGCCAAGCCCCAGCCACTCGAAGTAGGCCAGATCCGCAACTTCAAGATCGCTGCCCTTGATGCAAAAGCGAAGCGGATCGACCTCGAACTCGCCTAATCGACTCGCACCTCTCAGGATATGGCGCGGCTCGACCTCACTTCTTCACTCTGTCACTTCTTCACTCTTTCACTTTCCACTGTCCACTGTTCACTACAAATACACCTCATCCACATAGCACCATCGCCAGTCCTCGCCGCGCTCCGCACTCTGGATGATTGGGTGCTTCGTCCCATGGAAATGTGCCCGCGCATGCCGGTTCTTCGACGAGTCGCAGCAGCCCACATGCCCGCATTCCAGGCACATCCGCAGATGCACCCACTCATCGCCCATCTTCAGGCACTCCTCGCAGCCTTTGGTGTGCGGCCTCACGTCTTTCACATGCGCCGCCACGTGCGTGCATTGTTTCGCCATGGTTCGCCTCCTCGAAGCACTTCCTGATTCGGACAAAGCTGACGGCTGAGGGCTGACGGCTGACAGCTAGCTTGTCCACCCCTTCGATCTCACTACCGCCTTCTTCCACCGTTCCCGTCGCGCTGCCCGCTCGCCCGCCGCCATCTTCGGTTCAAACCGTGCATCGTTGGTTCGCCCCGCGCGCAGCTCATCCGCGCTGCCCCAGAACCCCACCGCCAGCCCGGCAAGATACGCGGCGCCCAGCGCCGTCGTCTCCGTCACACGCGGCCGAACCACGGGCACGCCCAGCACGTCGGCCTGGAACTGCATCAGAAGGTCGTTCACTGCCGCGCCGCCGTCCACCCGCAGTGCGGCCAGAGGTTCGCCCGTATCTGCCTCCACTGCTTCGAGCACATCCGCCACCTGGAAGGCGATGCTTTCGAGAGCGGCGCGGGCAATGTGCCCTGGCCGCGTGTCCCTCCTGAGCCCGATCAGCAGCCCGCCCGCATGCGGATCCCAATGCGGCGCGCCCAGGCCGACGAACGCGGGCACAAACACCACTCCGCCAGCGTCCTTTTCCTGCGCGGCCAACCCTTCCACTTCCGCCGATGAGCCTATCAGCCGCAAATTGTCGCGAAGCCACTGCACCACGGCCCCGCCGATGAAGATCGATCCCTCAAGCGCATACTCCAGGCGCTTCTCTGCGCTCGCCGCCACCGTCGTAATCAGCTTTTGCCGCGAGCGCACAAACTTTGTGCCGACGTTCTCCAGCAGAAAGCACCCGGTTCCGTAGGTGTTCTTGGCTTCGCCCGGCCTCCAGCAGACTTGGCCGAACAACGCCGCCTGCTGGTCGCCCGCGATGCCCGCAATGGCAACTCCGCCCAGGCCCAGCGTCGTGGTCACCCTGCCAACGCGCTCGCTCGACCAAACTACCTCCGGCAGCATGCTTTCCGGGATGCCGAACAGCCTCATCAGCTCCGTATCCCACTGACCCTGCACCACGTTATAAAGCATGGTTCGCGAGGCGTTGGTCACGTCCGTCACGTGCCCTTTGCCGCTGGTCAGGTGCCAGACCAGCCAGCTATCCACGGTGCCGAAGGCGAGCTCACCGCGATCGGCCTTGGCCCGCGCGCCCGCGACATGGTCAAGTAACCACTTCACTTTGGTCGCAGAAAAATAGGGATCGATTACGAGGCCGGTTTTGGCGGAGACAGTTTCTCCGGCGCCAGCGCGCTCCAGCTCGCCGCACAGCGGGGCGGTGCGCCGGTCCTGCCAGACAATCGCCGGATAGACGGGCTTTCCCGTCGCCCGCTCCCACACGATGGTGGTTTCACGCTGGTTGGTGATGCCGATAGCGGCAACATCCCGCGGCCTGGCGCCGGCTTTGCCCAGAGCCTCGACCGCGCAGGCCATCTGGCTGGTGAGGATCTCCATGGGATCGTGCTCCACCCAGCCTGCGTGGGGATAGAACTGCTGGAACTCCTTTTGCGCCACGGCGGCGATGGAGCCGGCCTGATCGAAGAGGATGGCGCGCGAACTGGTTGTGCCCTGGTCCAACGCAAGGATGAAGGACATCGAAGCCTGCTTTCGGCCTCAGTGAACCACGGCGGGCCTCTGGGGAGCAACCAGGCAAAATGCGGAAGAAGCGACGACTCCACCGACTTGCTTTTCTATGAATTAATCGCCCTTCCCGCCACCAGCATCGATTCCATGATCTGGTTCGATACGTCCTTCACCGCCGAAGGTGAATGGGCCAGGAAGAGCGTGCTGGTCTTGTCGCTTTCGCCAATGGATTTCAAGGTGTCGAAGTATTGCGTGACTAGAACCAGCTGCATGACCTCCATGGAAGAGGCGCCCTGAACCGCCTTCTGGAACTGTTCGACCGAGGTTTGCAGGCCCTCAATGATGGCCCTGCGCTGGTTGGCGATGCCCTGGCCCTGAAGCGCCTTGCTTTCGGCCTCGGCTTCGGCCTTCTTGACCACCAGGATCTTCTCCGCTTCGCCCCGCGCGTTGGCTGCCACCTGCTCGCGTTGCGCGGCATTGATGTCGTTCATGGCCGACTTGACCTTGGCGTCGGGAACGATATCGGTCACCAGCACGTTCACAATCTCGTAGCCGAAGCCGGACATGTCGGCATCGAGCTCCTGTTTGACGGCGGCGGCGATGCTTGACTGCGAGGCGAAGACCTCGTCGAGAGTCATGCCGGGGACGTGGCCCAAGATCACTTGCTCCACGTAGGACTGGATCTGCTGCGACGGGTTGGCGAGCTTGTAAAACGCGTCATAGACTTTCTCCGGCCGGACACGGTTCTGCACGGAGATGGGAATGGTGACGAAGACGTTGTCCTTGGTCTTGGTCTCCATGGTCAGCGTGATCTGATTGACCCTGAGGCTCACCTTCCCGGTTACCGAGTCGAAGTAGGGCATCTTCCAGTTCAGTCCGGGCTCGGCCACTCTCAGGAATTTGCCAAAGCGCGTGACCACAGCCATTTCCGCGGTGTTGACGGTGAAAAAGCTGCCAAGAACAATGCTGAGAACAAGAATGCCGGCAATTGCCACGACGATAAGGGCAAAGACTTCCATTGGAATCCTCCGCTGAACATTTTCCGGGTGAAGGCGAATTATACCCCTGGAATGCAGACGCGACGTGAGGACGCCAATCTCCGCCGGCCCGAGCGGTGGGTCAGTTCGCGCGAAATCGTCCCTCGGGGGCTAAAGCCCGCGCTGATTTGAGAGGGCTTGATGTACGGGCAGAAGCCCGTACCCTTCAAGCTGACCCACTACCCCGGCCCCGCGAAACGCGCCAACCCTTAGGTTGTATCGACATCTAGGGATGGGGGCGACGGGAGCCAATTTTTCCCAGGTCAAGGAGGGAGGAGCGACGGATACCGGGTGTCTCCTAGCGACGAGCGACGCAGAGATGGGGAAAATTGGCCCCGTCCCTTCGGGTTGCGGCGAAAATCGGCCGATACTTCGTTGTCGTCCTAGGCGGTGGGCCCGCCACAGCCGTCGTCCTCCGCCTCGTCTCAACCGATTTTCGCGCGCAACGCCTCCCACCCCTATATGTCGATACAACCTAGGCCGCGGGAGTATACTTCTTCAGCCGGGAAAACCACGATTTTTCCCGCCGGTATTCACTCGGCAACCGGCGCGCGTGCGTAGCAAACGCAAGGCTCCCCAACCCGCTCGCGGGCGCACGGCCTGCCGACCACCTTTTGAGGCTCCGGGGGTCTTGACGCACATGAATCTGAATCTTCCGCACAGCGATCCGTCCATCGCGCCCGCACTGCTGCCCGCTCGGGGCCGACTCGCCCGCGCCCTGGCCGTCTCCCTCAGCACCACTGCCGTGCTCGCCGCCGCGTTCTTATTCGGGCATGCCAAGGGAGTGCACGGCGCAGCCGATGCTCCCGCCGGCATCACCGTCGACTATCCGCTGAACCACTCTGTTTTCCCGCCGGACATGGAGCCGCCGACTTTTCAATGGCGCGACAGCTCCGACCGCGCGACGACCTGGAAGATCAACCTGACCTTTGCCGCCGGCGGCCCGGCCCTGCACCTCAATTCCGATGGGCCGCACATGCAGGTTGGCGAAATAGATCAGCGCTGTGTCGGACCGACCAACAAGCTGCCCGAGCTGACTCCCGAGCAGGCCGCCGCGCACACCTGGAAACCCGACGCCGCCACCTGGAACGCGGTTCGCAAGTACGCGGTGGAGAGTCCGGCAACCATCACCTTTACGGGCTACGCTGCCGGCGACCCCGCTCCCATCTCCCGCGGCCAGATGGAGCTGATCATTTCCCGCGATCCGGTGGGCGCGCCCATCTTCTACCGCGACGTGCCGCTGATGCCTTCGGCCACGGCAAAAGGCGTGATCAAGCCGCTGGCTGAGAGCGCCGTGCCGCTGATTAACTGGCGCATGCGCGATGTGGGCGAACCGGAGAGCCACATCGTGATGAACGACCTGCACTCCTGCGCCAACTGCCACTCCTTCTCGCGCGACGGCAAGACGCTCGGCATCGACATGGACGGCCCCCAGAACGACAAGGGCCTCTATGCCATCGTCCCCGTTTCAAAAGAGATGACGATCCGCACCCAGGACATGATCTCCTGGGCCTCATTCCGCAAGGAATTCGACCCGCAGCTCCGGGTCGGCTTCATGTCGCAGGTTTCGCCCGATGGACGCTACGTGGCCACCACGGTCAAGCCGCCAAACACCAAGAACAACCAGTTCTACTACGTCTCCAACTTTACCGACTACCGCTTTCTCCAGGTCTTCTATCCCACGCGCGGCATCCTCGCCATCTACGACCGCCAGGCTAAGGAACTGAAGCCGCTGCCGGGCGCTGACGATCCCAACTTTGTTCAGGCCAGCGCGGTCTGGAGCCCCGACGGCAAGTACCTGGTCTTCCTGCGCGCCCACGCCAAGGACCCCTACCGCGCCGATGGCGTCATGGCCAAGTATCCCAACGACCCAAACGAGGTCCAGATCCAGTACGACCTTTACCGCATCCCGTTCAACGACGGCAAAGGGGGCACGCCCGAGCCAATCGAAGGCGCCAGCAACAACGGCATGAGCAACTCCTTCGCCAAGGTCTCGCCGGACGGCAAGTGGATTGTTTTTGTCGAGGCCAAGAACGGCCTCCTCATCCGCCCCGACAGCAAGCTCTATATTGTTCCCGCCGCCGGCGGCAAGGCCCGCCTGATGAACTGCAACACATCGCTGATGAACTCCTGGCACAGTTGGTCGCCTAACGGCCGCTGGCTGGTGTTCTCTTCGAAGAGCCGCACGCCCTACACGCAGATGTTTCTCACCCACGTGGACGAGAACGGCAACGACACGCCGGCAATCCTGATTGAGAACTCGACCGCGGCCAATCGCGCCGTCAACATTCCCGAGTTCGTCAACATGCCCCCGGCGGGGATCGCGCACATTGCCACGCCCGCGGTGGATTTCTACAAGCAGTACGACGCGGCCGAGGACCTGTTCAAGAAGGGCGACTACGCCGCGGCCATTCCGGAGTGGCAGAAGGCGCTCAAGATGGAGCCGGACGATCCCCGCGCCCACAACGGCTTTGGCGAGACTCTGGCCAGAGGCGGGCAGCGCGACGAGGCGTTGGCCCAATTCCGCGCCGCCATCGCGGAGAAGCCGGAATTCGCGGAGGCGCACAACAACCTCGGCGTCCTGTTCGCCTCTCTGGGCAAGCCCGCCGATGCGTCAGCCGAATTCAACCAGGCCCTCGAAATCAATCCCGGCTATGCCGACAGCCACAACAATCTCGGCCACTTGCTGCTGGAACAGCACCGCGTGCCCGAGGCCATCGACGAGTTCCAGGCCGCCATCGAGATCAATCCCGGATTCGCCGAAGCACACAACAACCTGGGCTATGCTTACCGGACTGAGGGAAAAGTCGACCAGGCCATTACCGAATTTCGCGCGGCCGTTGACGCCGACCCCAAGTACGCCCACGCCTACGACAACCTTGGCATGGCTCTCGCCTCCCAGGGCAAACTCCAGGAGGCGACCGGGTACTTTGCACGCGCCATCGTGCTTGATCCGAGCGATGGCGGCGCCCAGGCCAACCTCGGCAACGTCCTTCTGCAAAGAGGTTGGACAGCCGACGCCATTCCGTACCTGGAAAAGGCGCTCGACCTTGGCCCTAAATCCGCTGATCTGGAAACCAATCTGGGGCTCGCCATGGCGCAAGGCGGCCACTTTGCCGATGCCATCCCCCACTTCCGCCGCGCTCTGGCGCTGGCTCCCACCACGATTGAGGCCCGCTATTACCTGGGCGAAGCGCTGGTGATGAACGGCACGCCCCAGGAGGGCTTGGCGGAATGGCGCGAGGGCCTTCGCCAGCAGCCGGACAGCGTCCAGATCCTCAACGATGCGGCCTGGCTGCTGGCCACCGCTCGCGACGCCTCAGTGCGCAACGGCGCCGAGGCGGTCAGGCTGGCGCAGCACGCCGTCGAACTGACCGCTTCACGCCAGCCGGAGATCCTGGGGACCCTGGCTGCGGCCTACGCCGAGACCGGCCAGTTCGCTCCGGCCATTGAAACCGAGCAGCGCGCCGCCGATCTCGCCCAGCAGGAGGGCAAACAGGCGCTGGCCCATACGCTCGCCTCCCGTCTCGAACTTCTTGAGGCGCACACGCCGATCCGGCAATGAGTTGATCGGATGGGTTCCGGCAGGGGCTAAAGAGCCTGCGTGAGAACTCCTGTTTTAGGCTCGAGGCCACTCGAAGGGGCCTATTTTTTGGCAGCCAGGAGTTGGAAGCTGCAAGCCTGCTCCCTGGCTTACTGCGGCCTCTGCGCCTGTGTCCCCATCTTTCCCAAATCCAGACCAAAGTCGGGATGGTCGCGCGTCCCCCGCACCGTGATGGGCACCAGCGTCCCCGCGCCATCTTTCTTGAAGAACCGGTCCGCCGGCTTCAGCAGGAATCCTTTCCATCCGCCCACCATCTGCGAAACGGTTGCCTCTATCCGCGCCGTCCCGTCAAAGTGCAGCGACCCGTCCGGCCCGTAGGTCCCGTTGAGGCTGATCTTCACTCCCGGCAGCGTGTACTTCAGATCCGGCAGATCGACCGCTCCATTTGCCATCTGAAAGCTCCCCTGCATGGTGGCCGCAACACTTGCGGGAGCCGTGTCCGCGATGGCGCCCGGTTTCCCCTGTCCGCGCAGGCTCAAATCCTCAATCCTTTGCTGGACCTTCTCGTTGGTGAACCGCGCATTGTCCAGCTTGAACTGCCCATCCAGCTTCATCCGGTGGGGCACCGGCTGCTTCCCGGGCGGAATCTCCAATACCGCATGCGCGGCCACTTCCCCGGTCATCAGCGGCGTCCCGCTCTTGCTCACCAGCTTCAGGAAATCCTCCACCTTCGTCGCCGGCACATCTACTTTCATGTCGATCAAATGCCCAATCCCGGTTTGCTCCGCTCCCGTCCACGCGCTCGCCAGAACCTCCTTCCCGTTCGCGTCCATCCGCACCCGCACCACCTTCCCTGTCAGCCGGAACCTCGATTGGCCCAGCCGCGCGTCCACCTCGTCCAGGTAGGTGTCCCCGTCTGTCCCGTTCACTCGCGCCTTGAAGTCCGTCTCCAGTTCCATCGACGTTCCGAATTTCGTCAGGCTGAAGTTGGGTACATCGGCGGCTCCCGTCACCGCAATGTCCCTCAGCGTTCCGTCGTATGTCCCCGTGGACGAAAGCGTTCCGGCAATACCTTTGAACTCCCCCAGATTCGCCTTCTCGAACCGGTACTTTCCCTTGAGGGCGCTGGCGCCCGGATCGTCCACTATCCACGGCCCAAAGCTGCCTTGGGTCCGGATCAGCCCCCTGGGCTTGGGATTGGTCAGCACCGCGTCAAAGTCCATCGGCTTTCCCGCCACCAGGTGCGTCAGCGCGATCGTTTGAATCTCGAAAATCAGCGGAAGTTTCGCCGGGTCGGCCATCACCAGCTCCAGCTCCGCTCCCTGGCACACCACCTGCTCCACCACCACGTTTTCGAGAACTCCCGTGTTGCCTGCGTTCACCGCCCGCGGCCCCATCGCGGCCTCGATCTCCGTCTTCTCGTACGGTTCCGTCTTCGGCGGTAGAACGATCTTCAGCCCCGCCAGTCTCACCTCGGGAATCCGCAGCGTCCGCGTCTCCTTGTACTTGAGCGGCACATGAAAGGAAAACTCATTCAGTTCGATCAAGGGCACGGAATTGACCGCCTCCAGCGCCGGGTTCCATCCCTTGCGCTGCGGCGGCCAGATGCGCAAGCCTCGGCCCTCCGCCCAGATCCCCCACATCGCTTCCTGCCCTTCGCGCACGGAAACATGAAACTGATCCAACTCCACGCGGGTGTGAAAGCGGACTTCGAGCTCCGCGACGATCTGCGCGCGCAGAAACGGCTCCAGGTGGCGCGCCAGCACCGCGAGAATCACGCCCACGGCCGCCAGCACCAACCCCGCCGTCACCAGGCTAACCATCAACGCCCGGCGGCGCCGCCAGAACGGACTCCGCCTTTCTTCCAACTTCATCCCCCAATTCTCTTTCGATGCACCACCGCCAGTCGAGCCCTCAGCCCTCAGCCGTCAGCACAGACAGCTGAGAAGCCGATCCGAGAGCTGAGAGCTGATAGCTGAAGGCTAGCGGCTCTGTTCACCGTCCACCGTCCACTGTTAGACTTTTGTTTAACCGTGATTGCGCTCATTGAAAACCTGGTCCGGCTGCAATCCCTCGAACTGGAGCGCGCCCGGCTCGCGCAAGTAGCCCGCGCGCTGCCCGCCGAAATCACCCAGGCCGAATCCGCCCTCGCAGCCGCCCAGCAGGCCTCCGCCGGCGCCTCCACCGCGCTCGACCGCGAAGAAACTCTCCGCGCCCGCCTGGAACGCGAGATCGCCGCCCATCGCCAGAAGGCCGGCCGCTACCGCGCCCAGCTCGATACCGTGACCACCCCCGCCCAGGCCCAGGCCATCGAGCACGAAATCGCCTTTGCCGACGGCGAAATCGAACGGCTTGAAAACGAAGAGCTGGATAGCCTGGAGCGCACCGACAAGCAGGAAGCCGCGCTTGCGGAAGCCCGCCGCCAGGTGGAGCTGATGGACGCTGCCCTGCAAAAGACCCGCGAACTCATCGCCATCCGCCAGCGCGAAGTCGCCGCGCAGCAGGACTTGCTCTGCGCTCAGCGCCAGGAACTCCGCGCCGTCATCGACGAAGATTCGCTCTCCCGCTTCGACCGCATCGCCGCACATCGCGGCGCCGCCATGGCCCGCGCCGAGAACCAGCAGTGCTCCGGTTGCCGCATGGGCATCCGCCCCCAGACATGGAACCAGGTCCGCGACGGCGAGCTTCTTCCATGCGACTCCTGCGGCCGCCTGCTCTACTACGACCCCACCATGGCCAAGCCGCCCGAGTCCGAGTCCGCCGCCGATTCCGCGCGCAGCAACTCCGGGGCCCCCGCGGACGGGTCTTCGTCCACGGCGTGGAACTCCGCCGCGCCCGCCATCCCCCGCCCTCGCCGCGTGGTCTAGCCCGGGGCGCCAACTACCGCGCTTTCGCTCCGCACAATTTCGCGGGGTCATCCGGGCCGGAGCGCTTTTCAGCGGAGTAAAGGATCTGCGGTTGCGGCAAAGTACCGCCTCTGGAAATACAAGGCTACGTTCACCAGGCCGATCATCACCGGCACTTCAACCAGCGGCCCGATCACCGCCGCGAACGCCGCGCCGGAGTTGATTCCGAACACCGAAACTGCCACCGCAATGGCCAGCTCGAAATTGTTCGACGCCGCCGTGAAGGAAAGCGTCGCCGTCTTCGAGTAATCCGCGCCCAGCTTTCGCCCCATGTAGAACGACACCAGGAACATCAGCACGAAATAAATCAGGAGCGGCACGGCGATCCGGAGCACGTCCAGCGGCAGGCGCACGATATAGCCGCCCTTCAGCGAGAACATGACCACGATGGTGAACAGCAACGCGATCAGCGTCAGCGGGCTCACCCGGGGAACGAAACTGCGGTCGTACCAGTCGCGCCCTTTGGCCCGGGTCAGGATCGCGCGGGTAAGGAATCCGGCAAGGAAGGGAATTCCGAGGTACACGAAGACACTGCGCGCGATTGCGCCGATGGAAACATTGACTACGGCGCCGCGCAGCCCGAACCAGCCGGGCAGCACGGTGATGAAAACCCACGAATAGATCGAGTAGAAGAAGACCTGGAACAGCGAATTGAACGCCACCAGCCCCGCCGCATACTGGGTGTCGCCCCTGGCCAGCTCGTTCCACACGATCACCATGGCGATGCATCGCGCGAGGCCGATCAGGATGAGGCCCGCCATGTACTCCGGGTAGCCGCGCAGAAACACGATTGCCAGCACGAACATCAGCGCCGGCCCGATCACCCAGTTCTGCACCAGGGAGAGCCCCAGCACCTTCTTGTTGCGAAAGACCTCGTGCAACTCCTCGTAGCGCACGCGCGTGAAGGGCGGATACATCATTAGGATCAGGCCCGCGGCAATCGGAATTGAAGTGGTGCCCATGCTGAAGCCGTTGAGGAACGGCACCACTCCGGGGGCCAGCCAGCCCAGCGCCACTCCCGCGGCCATGGCGGCGAAAATCCACCCAGTCAGGTAGCGGTCCAGAAACGACAAACGACTTTTCTTCACGCAGAATATCTCCCAAGCGGCGCGCCACTACAAACCAACTGACAACTGACAACTGAAAACTGACAACTGTTTTCTTACGATCGTCCGATCTCATCGATTTGGCGCTTGATGGCGAGATCGTCCAGCGCCGCAAGAGGAAGCGACAGGAACAACCCGATCCTGCGATCGAGCACCACGAACGCATCGCGAAACGCCCGCGCAATCTCCTCCGGCGCGCCTTGCACCGCCGCCGGATCGGGAATGCCCCAGTGCGCGGTCATCGGCTGGCCCGGCCAGAACGGACACTGCTCCGCCGCGGCCTTGTCGCACACCGTAAACACAAAATCCAGCTTCGGCGATCCCGGCCCTGAAAACTCATCCCACGACTTGCTGCGCAAACCGGCGCTGGACATGCGCGCCGATTCAATCTGGCTAATCGCTTCCGGCCGCGGCTGCCCCGTCGGATGGCTGCCCGCGCTGTAGGCGGTGAATCGCCCCTTGCCCTTGCGGTTCAGAATCGCCTCGGCCATGATCGACCGCGCCGAGTTGCCGGTGCAGAGAAACAACACGTTGTAGTGATCGGCCATCGTCTACTCCTTTGCGCCCGAGGCCGCGCCCACACAGCATCCAGGCGCGCAGCAGGCAGCTTGCGGTTTGTTGGCGCGAATAAACGCGCTGAAAATCTTCCCCTTCACCAGCGGCGCAATCGCGTCCACATCCACGCCCGCCTCGGTCAAAAACGTGCGCGCATCGTTCACGTCATACTCCCGCGTCGGCTCCATGCCGATCCCGGTAAACCCCGCCGCTTCCAGCTTGGCGCGATACTCGTTTTCGTCGAGCGCGCCGGCCACGCAACCCACCCAAAGCAGCATGCTGCGGCGCACCTCGTCCGGCACCTGGCCGCGGACCACCACGTCGGCCACGGCGAACCGCCCGCCCGGCTTCAGCACCCGGAAAGCCTCTCGCAGCACGCGATCTTTGTCCGAGGAAAGATTGATCACGCAGTTTGAGATCACCACATCCACGCTCGCTTCCGGCAGCGGGATGTTCTCCATCTCGCCCTTCAGGAACTCCACGTTTGCAACGCCCGACTGGCGCTGGTTTTCGCGCGCCAGGGCCAGCATCTCGTCGGTCATGTCCAGGCCGTAAGCCTTGCCCGTGGGGCCCACCCTGCGCGCCGAAAGCAGCACATCGATGCCGCCCCCCGAACCCAGGTCCAGCACCGTCTCGCCGGCCCGCAGCTCGATCAGCGCCGTCGGGTTTCCGCATCCCAGCGAGGCCCGCACCGCCTTTTCCGGCAGCAAACCCTTCTCGTCCTCGCCGTACAAGTTCGCCGTAATCGGATCGCAGCACCGCAATCCCGGATCACAGCAACTCGCGACCGTGCCCGTCTCCGACACCGCGCGCGCCGCACTCCCATACTTCGCCTTCACCTGCTCCTGCACCGCATTCACCGCATCCATCGCACTCCTCCATCGTTCGTTTAGGGCGCGGGCATCAGCCAGCTCCGCTAACTCCGCCAACTCCGCTGGCCCCGCTCCGCCATCACATACGCCAACGCAAATATATTCCCCTCTGGACAAATCTGTCAAGGCGTATATGATGGAAATGTGCCTCAGCCCCGCCCCGCCGCCGATCTCGCCCTGCTCTTCGCCGCGCTCGCCGACCCCACCCGGCTCCGTCTCCTAAACCTGATGAACGGCCGCGAAGTCTGCGTCTGCTACTTCGTCGAGATCCTGCGCCAGGGCCAGCCCAAGATCTCCCGCCACCTTGCCTATCTGCGCCGCGCCGGCCTCGTGGAAGCCCGCCGCGAAGGCAAGTGGATGCATTACCGCATCGCCGAGCCCCGCAACCTCGCCGCCACCCGCATCCTTGAGGAAACGCTCGCCGTCCTCCGCAGCCAGCCGCGCACGCAGTCCGACCTCGCCCGCCTCAACCGCGCCTGCTGCACCCCGCAACTCATTTCCGCCCCCACGCCGCTTGTCCTCGCCAGCTCGTTGACCCGCTGACTCGCCACAAGAATCGGTGGGATCGCTGGCAGCCTGATGGGCCTGGAACTGGTTGCATGAAAGGCCGGGAGTCCGGAAAGAACATCCCTCAGAAGCTAAAGCCCGGCTGTATTCATTGCGTTTGTCGGCACGACTGAAGTCGTGCCCTTTCAAAACTCGGTTTATGCAACCGGTTCTAGCTCCGCTTGAGTTACCCTCATCTCATCGCCACTTGAGGAGCCTGTCGTGCCCGCTCGCATCTGCGTCGACATGGACGAAGTCATGGCCGACACCCTCTCCGAGCACCTGCGCCGCTACAACCAGGCCTTCGACGAAGCCATCACTCCAGCCGATCTCACCGGCAAGGGCCTTTGGGAGTTCACCCCCGCCGAGCGCCGCCAGCAGCTCCGCGCCTTCCTTGACGCCGAAGATTTCTTCGAAGATCTCCCCCTCATGCCCGGCGCGCAGGAGATCCTCCGCGCGCTCTCCGACCGCTTCGAAATCTATGTCGCCACCCAGGCCATGACCGTCCCCAACTCCCTCGGTCCCAAATACCGCTGGCTGCAGCGCCACTTTCCCTTCATCCCGCCCACCCAGTACGTTTTCTGCGGCAACAAGTCCATCCTCCGCGCCGGCTTCCTCATCGACGATCTGCCCCGCAACCTTGAGCGCTTTGAGGGAGCCGGCCTGCTCTTCTCCGCGCCCCACAACCTCTCCGCCACAGGCCCGTTTACCCGCGTCAACAACTGGCAGGAAGTCGCCGCATACTTCGCGTCCATCCCCTCATTCTGAAAGCGTCGCGATCTTCGTTCTTCTCAATCTGCGGCCGCCTCCGTCCCCAATCCCGCCAGCAAAACCGTCGCCGCCCACAGCAACGTGTCGCCCACGTAATTCAAGCCCTCCAGCGCCTGCGAGCCGTGCATCTCCACCACGAAAATCGGCACGTAGAACAACGCCGTCAGCAGCAGCAGGACCACCCCCGCCCCGGCCGCCGACCCGCGAACTCTCCGCGGAATGAACAGCCCCATGCCGCCGGCCAGCAGCACCATTCCCACCATGTACGCAATCAGCCTCGGCGCCGGCATCCACGCCGGCGTCAGTAGTTCCAGCGGAACCCCCGGCACATTCAGCGGGAACAGAAAGTGCTCGATCCCGTAGAAAATCATCGTAGCCGCCACAATCCCGCGGCCGATCCGCATCATCATCGCGCCCGCCCCGCGCGCGCTGCTCCGCCACAAGCTCCCGGCCAGCACCATCGCGCCAGCGCCGAACGCCAGCTCGCGCACGGTGAGAATCCAGAAGATCCGGTCATGCGCTTCCTTGGACAGATTCGGCAGGTCGATGGTGGCCACGATAGTCCACATCAGCAGCGCTACGCCCGCCGCCGACCAGCGCACCTGCCGCCAGACGATGAAGCTGATGGCCGCCGCCAGCCACGCCGCGCCCACGAAATAAGTCCAGAAAAGGGGCCCCGGCAGCCACTTCGGCACAATCCCCATCAGGTCCCGCGCCGCCGTAAAATGCTCCGCCGCAAAGACGGCCAGCGCCACGGCCTCGAAGACCGGCCCCAGCACCAGCACCTTGCCGGCGTCGCTGGCCGCGTCAAACCGCGTCCGCACCAGCGCCAGCCCTGCTACCAGCGCGGCCACGCCCGTGCCCATCATCGCCCAAACTTCCATGGTCATATTCGCCCCCGGCCCTCGCAGTATCGAAACAGCGGCCATTGCGCGAGAGCATCAGACTACCATCGCCTCGGCGACCCGCTCCGCATATGCGAAATGTTGCAGGACGGTCGCAGGGCTGATTGCATAAATGGCCGGGAGTCCGGAAGAAACATTTCGCAGGGGCTAAAGCCCGCAGTTTTATTGGTGTTTTGTGGCACGACTAAAGTCGTGCCCTTTCAAGGCCCATTTATGCAACCAGTTCCAGGGCGCAATCCAATGGTCAGCTTTCCTGCTCGGCAATCGCACCCATTCCGCCGTACAATGGCTCACCAAAGCCATGCCCGTCGCGCAGCTTACGCTCGAAATCCGCATCGAGCACGCCCAATCCCTCAAGGACCGGCGCCAGGTGGTCCGCTCCCTCAAGGACCAGTTGCGCCAGGGCTTCAACGTCTCCGTGGCGGAAATGGACGAGGCCGTTACCTGGCAGTCGGCAACCATCGGCGTGGTGGCCATCTCGCGCTCCCGCGATTACCTCCACGGCCTCATCGAAGAGGTGGAACGCGCCGCCCGCCGCATCCTCAACGAGCACGGCGCCGAGCTTTACGACGCCTTCTGGGAGTACGTGGAAAGCTGACCTTCTTACTGGTTGCAGACTCCATTAACCTGGTAGCTACTTGCCCTCGGTCCTCGAAGTTAGTAATCTTTTCGTCGCGATCCTGGCCGGCCATCCGCTCCCATTCCCGCCACCCTCTCGAGGGCCGGACTGCGCTGCCACCTGGAGGAACCATGCTGCTCGACACCACCGCGATCACGTCGCCGTCCCAAGTTCTGACCACGTTTCTCACCGCCATGGTGGGCCTGAGCGTGGCTACTGAGCGCGTGACCGACACCATCAAGCAATGGATCTGGGGAGACGGCACGCCGAATCCGAAGACCACGCCGGGATGGGTTCAGTTCATTGCCATCCTCTCCGGAATTTTTGTGAGCGCGCTGAGCGGTCTGAACCCGCTGAACGTGGCCGGCTTTAACGCATACCAATGGAACAAGCCGAATACGTGGGCGGTTTGCATCGTGAGCGGGATTCTGGCCTCTGGCGGTTCGGCCTTCTGGAACCACCTGCTGGACATACTTCAGGCCGCCAAGGTGCAGAAGGAGAACCTGGCGTACGGGACGAGTTCGGCTCCGGCGCCGAGCGCGGCTGCCACAGATGTTCCGGCCCCCGCTGCGGCCACGGGCAACTGAGCTGGGCGGCTACTTCTTCTTCGCCCGGACGAAATCCAGAACGGCCAGGTTCATGTTGCCCTGCTCCAGGACGCGCACCGTAAACACGTTCGGGCCCTGATCCAGGTGGATGGTGGCGATGCGCGCCAGGTTCCAGTGGTGCCACTGCCGCCACGCCACCGGGTCAGCCGGGTTATAGGTCGACTCGAGCGTAATCGGGTCGGTTCCTGGCTCGCCGTTCAGGTCCAGGCGGATGGAGCCGCCGCGATTCGAAGTGTAAAGCAGGTCCACGGTGTAGTCGGCCGTTTTGGCCACGTCCACGGTCAGGTTGAACCACTCGCCGGGCTCGGTCCAGCCCACATAGAGCAGGTTTGGCGGCGGCACCAAGGCCTGAAACGCGTTGTCGTCGATCTGCGGATCGCGCCCGATCTTGGTGTAGGATGTGTCCACGCCCTCGTTCATGCGGAACTGGTTGATGTAGCTGCCGTCGGCCGGATTCAGCTCGCCGCTGCCGTGGTTCTTGGCGTCGGTGTCGTGGTAGGCCACGCCTTCGCCGCCGCGATCGTAATAAGCGCAGAGGACTTTGCCGGGAATCTTCTGCGGCCCCTGCACGCGGCTGTCGACGTAGGGCGTGCCTTTGTAGGCGCGCAAAAAGTCCGCCCGGTCGGCGCCCATTCCCAGACTTGCGGCAACCGCCGCCAGCGCGATCATTCGCAGCCAACCAGTTCCTGCCCTGTGCGTCATTTCCCCTCCCATGTAGCCGCGCGCTTTTCCAGGAATGCGCGGGTGCCTTCAGCCTTGTCGCGGGTGATGCAGATCTGGCCGAAGCGGTCGGCTTCGCGCAGCAGGCCGAGCTCGAGCGGCAGGCTGAGGCCGTCGTCCAGCGTGCGCAACGTCTCGGCCACGGCCAGCGGCGCGTTTTTCGCGATGGCCTGGGCAATGGCCTCGGCGCGGGTCAGCAGCTCGGCCGCGGGCACCACCTCGTCCACCAGGCCGATGCGAAGGGCCTCGCCGGCGCCGATGGGATCGCCGGTCAGCAGCAGTTTGAGCGCGGCGCCGCGTCCCACCAGCCGCGGCAGGCGTTGCGTGCCGCCGTATCCGGCAATCAGGCCGAGCTTGACCTCGGGCTGGCCCAGCTTTGCGTCTTCAGCCGCGATGCGCAGGGTGCAGGCCATGGCCAGCTCACAGCCCCCGCCCAGGGCGAATCCCTGGATGCAGGCAATCACGGGCTTGCCCAGCGTTTCAATCCGGCGCAAGACCTGCTGGCCGCGCAAGGCAAAGGTGAGGCCCGCTTCGGGCGTGGCGGCTGCGGCCAGCTCGCCGATGTCGGCTCCGGCGGCAAAGGCGCGCCCGCCGGCGCCGGTGATCAGGATGACGCGCACAGCGTCATCGGCAGCCAGCGCCTCAAACGCCGCCGCGAGTTCCGCCAGCGTGGCACTGTTCAGCGCGTTCAGGACTTTAGGCCGGTCGAGCGTTACCTGGGCGATCGGAGGACGCAGATCAAGACGAATATTTGAGAATTCCATGCGTTCAAGAGAGTAGCAGAGAAGCCCCCAACAGGGATCAGCGGACAGAAAAGGGACCATGTGCCGGCAAGGCATGAATGCTGCCATCTGCTGCAGGGTTGCGCTCTCACCCGGCTGCTGAGCGAAATACGGGCGAAAAGGCGCTCATCCAGGCACAATCCGCTCATCGGCGTTCAAGGCAAAGCGACGGCGGGAAGATTCATCATTTGCCTCAAGGCTGGCCAGCGCGGGCTGGCGCGAAGCGGTTCCCCGATGGCGCTTTGCAAATACGTCGCGGCCAGAGAATCCCGTTCTTCGATCGCTTTCTCGGCCCAGTCCGCGGCCCGATCAATTCCACCGCAGCAGGTATGAAACAGTGCCAAGCCCATGGATGTTCCATAGACCTCGCCCGAACCCAACCTTTGGACGATTTCCTTTCCCTGGTCCGGTTTGCCCATGCGGACCAACGCTCCGGCATAAACGCCAACGGCTGGAGCATACCAGGGGGCCAGAGAGAATGCCTCCTCGGAGAGAGGAAGCGCTTCGGCAAACTGTTGGCGCGCGGCGTAGAGATCCGCGAAAAACAAGTAGTTCCAAAAGAAATTACGATCCAGTTCTCTGCTCTGACGGAAAGCTTCTTCCGCCTCTGCATATCGACTCATCGCGCCCAGACACATTGCCAGGAAGGTGCGATAGGCGAGGTTAAGCGGGTCACCGTGAACGGCAATCTCGATTTGCTCGGCGGCTTCGCTGCGGCGGCCCAATCCAAAAAAGTAGGCCCACCCGTAACCAAAATGACACAGCGGCGCACCGGAGCCACCCGGCGTGGAGAGCGCGAATCGGCGCGCCGCCTCGCTCCAGTCGTAGTCATGGACAGCGGCCAAATTTGCGAGTGGGAGGTGTGCATCGGGTAGCGAAGGATCAAGTTCCAGCGCCTTCAGGGCCAACGATCGAGATAGAGAGGCGACTTCGCGCAGGGGCGACAGTCCCATGGTTGTGCGACCAAACAGATAGTCGGAATAGAGGGCATGGGCCAAAGCGTATTGCGGATCAAGAGCAATAGCCTGCTCGTAAAACCCCTTCGCCCGATCCATTGACTCGGCCGTAACCTTCCAGTGGAAGTACCGGGCCTTCATGAGGGCTTCGTGGGCGGCGGGCTTTGGGGCGTAACGCGGCGTTGCGACATCGAGAGGCGAGAATTTCACTTTAAGCGCCTGTGAGACGGCGGCTGCAATCTCGTCCTGTACCGCGAAGACGTCAGTCATTTCGCGGTCGTACCGCTCCGACCAAAGATGCGTGCCGTCAGCGGCGTTGATGAGCTGCACTGTCACGCGGATGCGACTGCCGGCTCTGCGCACGCTGCCCTGCAAGACGCTCGTCACGCCCAGCGCCTCCGCGATCGCACGGATGTCTTCCTCTTTGCCTCGAAAAGCGAAGGCCGACGTACGCGCAATCACTTTGAGCCCCGAAATCTGTGCAAGCAAGTTGATGATTTCCTCGGCCAGCCCGTCGCTGAAGAACTCGTTGTCCTTGTCCGCACTGAGGTTGGCAAACGGCAGCACCGCGATGGAAGGCGTTTGTTCCGTAGCCTTGGTCACCGCACCCTGCTGCAACGCGCTTCGCACCTCGGCCAGGCTCTGGAATCTCTGGGCAGGCTCCCTGGCCATGCAGCGCTTCACAATGGAGGCGAGCGGCGAATCGATAGACGCGGGCTCGCATCGCACGACCGCGTTGAGCGTCTCCAGCAGCGAACTCCCGCCAAAGGCCCTTCTGCCGGTCAGCATCTCGAAGAGGACTGCCCCGAAGCTGAAGACCTCCGAGCGCTCGTCCACCGTTTTCCCTTGCGCCTGCTCCGGAGCCATGTAGGCCGCGGTCCCCAGCAACGTCCCGTCCAGCGTGGCGCCGAGGGTGCTGGAGGGGTCCGCATCGGAATCCGTCTTCAGCTTTGCCAACCCGAAATCCAGCAGCTTGGCGCCGCTCTGCGTAATCAGGATGTTGTCCGGCTTGAGGTCGCGATGGAGGATTCCGCGCGCGTGCGCGGCTTCAAGCGCGCCGGCGATCTGGAGCGCGATGCGCAGCGCCTCCGCAGCCTCAATCGGGCCGCGGAGCGGAACACCCTCGACATATTCCAGCACCAGGTAATCCGGGCCAATATCGTGAATCTGACAGATGTGAGGATGATTCAAGGCCGCAATGGCGCGCGCCTCCAGTTCAAAGCGGTCTCGCTGCTCGCTCTTCAGGCGTTTGATGGCGACAATGCGGTTCAACCGCGTATCGCGTGCCTTCCACACCTCGCCCATTCCGCCGCTGCCGATGGAGGAGAGAATCTCGTACGGGCCGAGTTTGTCGCCTGGGGACAGGGGCATAAGGATGATACGGAAAGTCTAACCGAGTCAATCGCGAATCAGGCGGAAAAGCCTGACACCTGAAACCTGGCCCCTGTATGCTGTGCGGTGATGAGCGCAAGTCAGACTCGAACTTTGAAGCGGGCGCCCGTGCTGCTGGTGCATGGCGGGGCGTGGGCCATTCCGGAGCCGGAGCAGGCGGCGCATGCGGCGGGCGTGCGGCGGGCGCTGGAGGCAGGTTGGGCGGTGCTCAAGCGCGGCGGGGCGGCGCTGGACGCGGTGGAAGCCGCCGTTACGGTGATGGAAGATGACGCCACCTTCGACGCGGGACGGGGCAGCTTCCTGACCGCGGACGGCCGCGTGCAACTGGACGCGCTGCTGATGGACGGCGGGCGCATGAAAGCCGGCGGCGTGGCCTGCGTGGAGCGATTGCGCAACCCCATCAGGGCGGCGCGGCTGGTGCTGGAGAAAAGTCCTCACGTTTACTTTGTCGGAGCCGGCGCGGAGGAGTTTGCCGCGCGGCAGGGCATGGAGCTGATCGACAACAACGAGCTGGTGCTGGAGCGCGAACGGGAACGGCTGGCAGCGGCCAAAGTGCGCGAACGCGAGGGGCTCAGGGATGAGACGTTCTCAGGGGTGGGGGACGATAAGGAGCGGGCGAGCGCCGCGGCGGGCGGCGAGGGACTAGGGACTGAGGGACTAGGGAGTAAGGGACTAGCGACTAAGAGGCTCGATTCGCACGATACCGTGGGGGCGGTGGCGCTCGATGCCGGCGGCGACCTGGCGGCGGCTACGTCGACGGGCGGGACGCTGAACAAGACGCCGGGGCGGGTGGGCGATTCGTCGCTGATCGGGTGCGGGTGCTACGCGGACAATCTTGCGGCGGCGGTGAGCCTGACCGGATGGGGCGAGCCCATCATGAAGCTGGTGCTGGGCAAGTGGGCCACGGACCGCGTGGCGGCGGGCGCGGCGCCGGAGATGGCGGCGCGCGATGCCATGAGCTACCTCTACAACCGGCTGGGCGGGCATGGCGGCATCATTCTGCTGGGGCCGGACGGGCGCTTCGGGCTCGCGCACAACACGCCGGCCATGGCGTGGGGGATGGCGACGGCGGCAGGAATGGAAGTGGGGCTGGCGGTGTGAAAAAGTTCACAGTCCCTGTCGTACCGTGTTCTTATGGGCGGCGCAGTTGAGTGGTGGAGCGTTGCGATGGATGACAACGCGAGTTTCGTCTGCTCTTGCTGTGGCAAGGAGCATCGGATGTGCGACCTCAGCTTCGCAGCCGATTACCCGGATCACTATGCGAACTTGAGCCGGGATCAACGTGAGATCAGAGCGATCATCGGCTCTGACCAGTGCGTCATTGACGGCAGCGACTTCTACATCCGCGGTTGTCTCGAATTGCCCGTTAAGGGCACAGAAGGCGTCTTTCTCTGGGGCGTGTGGGCGCGGGTCCATGAGCGGGATTACGACGAGATCGCCGCAAATTGGGAATTAGCTGGTAGAGAGGACGCGATTGGCCCCTACAAGGGAAGGCTCGCTAATTCGCTCTCAATCTACCCCGAGACCAACAACCTCAAACTAGAAATCCAGATTGAGGCAGTAGGCTCTCGTCCGACGTTCTGGCTTGATGAGCCTGAACACCCGCTGGCCTTGGAGCAGCAAGAGGGAATCTCGATGCAGAAGGCAGAAGAGTATGCGTGCCTTCTTTTGAGAATGGAGCGATAACGTGGCCGAACTAGACACACAGGTTCGGTTCATTGCGGGCTTTGGGCCGATTGATCGCGACGTTGAGGAGAGCCGCGCGCTCTATGCCGGCGCCCTCGGCATTGAATTCAAGGAGGATGCCGGCGGCTATCTCTACACCGGCGCGCTCGCAGGGGCAAAGCATTTTGCGCTGTGGCCGCTCAAGCAGGCGGCGAATTCCTGTTTCGGGCGCGATGAGTGGCCGGAAGACCTTCCCGTGCCGCAGGCGTGGCTGGAGTTCGAGGTGGACGACGTGGAGAAAGCCACGGCCGCGCTCGAATCGCACGGCTATCGCATGCTGATCCGGAGCAAGGCGGAGCCGTGGGGGCAGACGGTGAGCCGGTTTCTCTCGCCGGAGGGCTTGCTCGTCGGCGTCACGTTCACTCCGGCGCTGCGAGAGGCGAGTGCGGGGGCTTGAGAGGCGACCGAGACCGGCGCGGGTAAGCCGCAACTCCGCCCGAAAATCGAGTTTATCGGGTGGCGAGGTGCGGGCTCCGTCACATTGGGGGGCGGGCCGGGGGGTGTAGTATGGGCGAGGTTGCGATACCCCTCATTTCCGGGCTTTCGCGCCGGCCAGCCGCCGCACTTCGCGGCTGATGATTGTATGGACGCCTTCATATTCCGCCCGCGGTATCTATTCCGCAATGGATGGCGGACTATTTCCCATTACATTCCGATGCCCGGTGGCCCAGTCCGCCGCGTTCCTGGCCTTTGCGCGGGAGATCTCTAAGTGGCTGGCATGGCGACGCTTACGCAACAAGTCCCGCACGTCCAGGGGCGGGTCAGCCCGATGGCGGGGCTGCGCAGCAGCCGCGGCGGACTGGTGGTTTTCCTGGCGGCCCTGGCCGGAGGGGTCGGCTTCATTGGCTTGCACCTCTTTCGCGATCTGGAAGGAGCCAGGTCCTCGGATTTCTGGCCTTACCTCCTGCTCGGCGCTGCCCTGCTGATTGCCCTGGGATTTGAATTCGTCAATGGTTTTCATGACGCCGCAAATGCGGTTGCCACGGTGATTTACACCAACTCGCTGGAGCCGCACATTGCGGTGGTGTTGTCGGGGATCTGCAACCTGTGCGGGGTTCTGGTCTCCACAGGCACCGTGGCCTATGCGATTGTCGCGCTGCTGCCCGTAGAACTGATACTTCAGGTCAACTCGCACGCGGGCTTTGCCATGGTGTTTGCGCTGCTGATCGCAGCTATTCTGTGGAACCTGAGTACGTGGTGGCTGGGTCTGCCCGCGTCGAGTTCGCACACCCTGGTGGGGTCGATCGTCGGCGTGGGTATAGCCAACCAGTTGCTGAATCCGCTCAGTGGCGCGTCGGGCGTGGACTGGGGCCAGGCGGTCAAGGTTCTTGAAGCCCTGTTCATCTCCCCGGTAATCGGCTTTTCGGTAGCCGGCATTCTTCTCCTGGTTTCCAAACGCTTGTTCCGGTATCCCGCACTCTATGAAGCTCCGCGGGGAAACACGCCGCCGCCGTTTCCGGTGCGCGCATTGATGGTAATCAACTGCACCGGCGTCAGCTTCTTCCATGGGTCCAATGACGGGCAGAAGGGCATGGGGCTGATCATGCTGATCCTCATCGGCACGGTGCCCGGGGCATACGCCCTCAACCACAGCGCGGGCGCGGCGGAGGTGCAGCGTTTTCTGAACGCATCGCAGCGGGTGGTTCAGATCCTGGATGGGCACAGTGCAGCCATGGATACAGATGACACCGCCGCGCGCGCCCAGGTCACCGAATACATTCGCACGCGCCGGCTTGCTCCGCGGACGCTTCCCGCGCTGCGAACGCTGATCGGCTCGCTCGACGGTAAGGTGGGCCGGTATCGCGCTTACGGCAGCCTGCCGGCACAGGAACAGGCCGATGTGCGCAACGATATGTACGTGACCGGCGAGGCGCTGCGGCTGATGGAAAAAGATCACCCCCATCAGTTCACGGCCGGCGAATGGAAAACGGTGCGCTCCTACCGGAGCTCGCTCGACCAGGCCACCCGCTACATTCCCGATTGGGTCAAGGTGGCCGTGGCGCTGGCGCTGGGGCTGGGCACCATGGTGGGCTGGAAGCGGATCACGGTCACGGTGGGCGAGAAGATCGGCAAGGACCACCTGACCTACGCGCAGGGTGCGGCAGCCGGCCTGGTGGCCATGGGTACGATTTTCGGCGCCAACGGCTTCGGGCTGCCGGTGAGCACCACCCACATCCTCTCCAGCGGCGTGGCGGGCACCATGGCGGCAAACGGCAGCGGGCTGCGCATGCGCACCATCCGCAACATCGCGGCGGGATGGGTGTTCACACTGCCCGCCGCGGCAATGCTCTCCGCGCTGCTTTATCTGGCGTTCCGCCAGATTCCGTAGCGGCTTCGCGCCGGCTGCATTAGGGCCTCAGTAATGTGAGCAGTCCTTAGTGAAGGACGACCTCTGCCGTGGATTCGCGCGCCGCGGCGCCGTTTCCATTGATCCTGGAGGCGCTGAAGGAGGCGGGCAGCTTGGCGGCGTGTTCCGCCAGCAGCTCTTCAATCCGCTGCGGGCTGAACCTCCAGCCGGACGGCAGGGTTTCCAGCTTCGGCGTGCCGTCAGGAAGCATCCATTCGTAGCTCTCGCAAACCGCGCAGCGGCAGATGCGACGTGCGGTTTCGCGCATGGCCTGCGCCACTTCGCCGGGAAGCGCGAGATAGATGCGCGGCATTTCGTCGATGGCCACGCCGCAGAACTGGACCAGGCAGCAGACGGTGCGCGATCCGTAACTGGCCTGCCAGCGGTCGATGGCGTTGCCCATGTCGAATGGCGCGCCGCTGATGGCCTGGCCACTGCGCGCGTAGCCGCTGGTGAGGCGCCACTCGCAGTCGTCGCTGGCCTTCACAGAGATCTTGAGCAGGCTTCCCGCGCGGGTCACCACCAGGTCATACCAGGGCTTGTCGCGGCCGGCTTGCACCAGCACGTCGAAGCCGCAGCGAGCAAACTGCGAGGCGGCAATTCCCTCGGCGCCCACGGCGATTGGCCAGGATGCAGTTCGGACGGTTGTGGCGAAGAGTCCCATACAGCTTTCTCCAGGGGCGCGCGGCCCCGCTGAATTCCTGACTTTCTCAGGGAGGTTATAAGTGTTATCGGCAGTTTTCCACAATCTGTAAGTGAGGACCATCACTCATACGGGGATTTAGGCGGTCCAAAAGGGGAAGAACCTCCCAAAGCAACACACCCTCTTTATGCCCCGAATTGGGAACGGGCTCCTAAGCTGGTGGGTGCCCGCCTGTTTGCCGCAGCGCGGAAGCCTCAGTGCATCCGGGGCAGGCATGTGGCCGGTTCCGGTACCATACTGGAGGACCCTTACTGAATGAGCCTTAGAGCCAAGCTGGAAGCCGTCATCTACGCCGCGGAAGAGCCGGTCACCCTGACCCAGCTGGCCGCATTGTTTGGCGCCGATGCGCTGGAATGGAAGGCCGCCGAGCAAGCTGCCGCCGCCGAGCAGGGCGCCGAGGTGGCCGGACAGCCAGAGAGCGCCGGGCCGCAGCCGACGCTGGGAGCG
This sequence comes from uncultured Acidobacteriota bacterium, assembly GCA_963766785.1. GTDB lineage: Bacteria > Acidobacteriota > Terriglobia > Terriglobales > Acidobacteriaceae > Telmatobacter. The sequence continues at coordinate 1,599,567 of CAVYBV010000025.1, read as the reverse complement.
AGCCTGGAGTACCTGGGACTGGGCATTTTGCCCGGAGTCACCGCCGTGGAACCGGCGGAACAGGCCCAGGCCGCTGCCGATACGGCGCCCGCCGGCGAACTCGCGCCGGATGTTGACGCGCCGGCAGTGCCGGACGCCGCGGAGCTGGCTGACGCTGAATGCGAGGCGCGGCGCCTGGCCCGCCAGCGCGACCGCGAGATCAGGAGCGTGATCCAGCAGATCCTCGACGAGCTGATTGTTTCTTTTGCCTCCGACGATCGCGGCATCGAAATCCGCGAGATTGCCGGCGGCTATCGCATGGCCACCAAGCCCGAGTGCCACGATGCCGTGCGCACGCTGGTCAAGAGCCTGAAGCCGCCGCTCAGGTTGTCGCTGCCGGCGCTGGAAACTCTGGCGGTGGTGGCCTACAAGCAGCCCGTAACCGCGCCGGAGGTGAACGAGATCCGCGGCGTGGAATCGAGCGGCGTCCTGGGATCGCTGCTCGGGCGCAAGCTCATCGCCACCGCCGGCCGCAAGCAGGTCATCGGTCGTCCCATCCTTTACAAGACCACCAGGGAGTTCCTGCTGCGTTTCGGATTGAAGGATCTGGCCGAGCTGCCTTCGATGGAGGAGTTCGAAAAGATAGCGGCGGCCGAGTTTGAGGAGATGGAACCGGAGCCGGCGGCGTTGGACGCAGCCGAAGCGCCCGCGGGCGACCTGGTGGAAGATGCCGCGGAGAACGGCAGCGAGAGCGATTGGTTGGCCGTCGAAGAAGACTCGCCCAGCGGCGAGGAGATGGCCGGGAAAATCGCGGAAGAGAGTGAAACAGCCTTGGCGAACCCATCCGCCGGCCCGCCCGCGGAGGCCGCGGAGTTATCCAACCAGCCGCAAGCTGCAAACCAGCCGGAAGCTGCGCCCGCCGGAGCGGAATCTGCGCCGGCAGAAAACGAGACGATGTTCCATGCCAAGGAAGAAAACGACGGCCAGTGAGGCCGAGCCGGCAGCGAAGACACGCGCGCAGGTCACGGCCGCCGTGGAACCCGGAGACGACGTCCCCAAACCGCGCCGGAAAACGCCGGTAAAGGCCGCCGTGAAGAAACCAGCCGCGAAGAAATCAGCCGCCAAGAAGCCAGCCGCGAAGAAAGCCGCCGCGAAGAAGGCAGCCGTGAAGAAGCGCGCCGGCGGATCCAAGCCGAAGCCGGCGGCAACGGCGAATGTGCCTGGCGAACCGGCAGAAGGCGGCGCATCTCAGACGCCCGGCGCTGTTCAAGCGGAAACAACGGCACAGGCTGCGGATACCTTCGAGGATGCCTTCGAAGCGAATGACACGGGCGAGGCCGGCGCCGAGACAGATTCCGCGGACCCGTTGGCGCACGCGGCAGCCGAAACCGGCGCGGAGCGGCGCCAGGAATCGAGCCAGAATTCGAGCCCGGAATCGAGCCAGGATCAGCCGCCGGCCAATCAACAGCGCTTGCAGAAGATCCTGGCCGCCGCAGGCGTGGCCAGCCGGCGCCATGCCGAACAGCTCATCGTAGAAGGCCGCGTCGAGGTGAACGGACAGGTGGTGACGACGCTGGGCTCGAAGGCCGATCCGGAGCGCGATCACATTCGCGTGGACGGCAAGCTGATCCACGGCGCAGAGCGTCAGCGCTATTTCATGCTGAACAAGCCGCGCGGCTACGTCACCACGGTCAGCGATCCCGAAGGACGCCCGACCGTGATGCAGTTCTTTGAGCGGATGCGCGAACGGCTTTACCCCGTGGGCCGGCTGGATTACCTGAGCGAGGGCCTGCTGCTGATGACCAACGACGGCGAGCTGGCCAACAAGCTCACCCGCGCGGCCTCGGGAGTGGAGAAGATTTACCTGGTGAAGGTTGCCGGGCAGCCGGGCGAGGAAAAGATCGATGCGTTGCGCGAAGGCGTGCGCATCGACAAGGACAAGCCCGGCGAGAGCCGTGTGCGCACCTCCCCGGCGCGAATACGGCAGATCCGCCAGGGAGAGAATCCGTGGTTCGAGGTGGGGTTGATCGAGGGACGCAACCGCGAGCTGCGCAAGATGTTTGAGGAGATCGGCCACCACGTTGAGAAGATTCGCCGCGTGGGCTACGGACCGCTGGAGCTCGACTTGGAGCCGGGCAAGATGCGCGAGCTGACGCCGGAGGAGGTGCAGAAGCTGCGCCTTGCGGCCGAAGGGAAGTTTAAGCCGAAGCGGTGGCGGGCATCTGACATGCTGCCGCGCGAGGCAGGACGAACAGTGAACCTGGAGGCTGGAAACCGGGGCGGGCGAAAGCCGTTCCGGAGCGCAGAACGGCCCGCGCACAGCGCCAGACCTGCCGCACCCGAACGCCGCTCCGAGCACCGGCCGGAATTTCGATCCGAACGTGGTCCGGACCGCCGGCCCGAACGCGGATTTGGAGCCAGGCCTGAGCGGGGAAGCGAACGCGGAGGAGCGCGCAGTGAATATCGCCCGCGCCGCGAGCAAGGCGGTTTCGCTCCGCGCCAGGAGCGCCGCGAATTCCCAGGCCGCGCAGACTGGCCGCAGGGCCGCCGCCCAGGAGCGGAAGGCGCCGGACAACGCGAATCCGGGCGCGCCGACCGCGAGCGCCGGCCCCAGCCTCGGGGAAGCTTCGAGGGCGAGCGTGGCTCCGTGCGCAGGCCGTTCCGCGAGCGGACCGGGCCCGGAGCCGGCGCTGGACCGAAGCCCCCATTCAAGCCCGGCCAAAGACCTGCCTTCAGGCCCGGCCAAAGACCTGCATTCAAGCCCGGCGAAAGGCCTGCATTCAAGCCCGGCGAAAGAACCGCCTTCAGGCCGGGCGCAAGGCCCGCCTTCAGGCCCGGCGAAAGACCTGCATTCAAGCCCGACGAAAGACCTGCGCGTCCGGAACCGGCAACCGGCCAAGGACGGAGGTTCGAGCGTCCCTCGGGCCGCCGCTTTGAACGTCCGGCAGACAGACCCCCGCGCGAGAATCGCGCCGAGACCGGGGGGAGTGGGACAGCCCGAATTGGTCCGGATCGCCGCGGCCCGGCTCGGGGCGGACCGTACAAGGGCGGCCCAGCCAGATTCGGCCCCCGGACAGGGCGCGAAGGAAGGCCCGCCGGCGGCGGCAGAGGTGGAAGCAGCGGCGCGGGACGCCGTGATGACCGGCGAAGCGGACCCGGCAGAGGTGGACCGGGCCGAAGCGGACCCGGCAGAGGCCGCGAATCCGGCTCCTTTGGCAGGCGGCGGCCCTGAGTTCGCCCAAATTGCAACGCCATTTATAATCTTGAACGAGCGCGGCGCGCGTTCGTGAGAGGAAAGCATGACCTTCGACATCCAGGAGATCCTGGGTTTTCTTCCCCACCGTTACCCGTTTCTTCTCATCGACCGGATCGTCGAATTCGAGGCCGCCCGCCGCCTGGTCGCCATCAAGAACGTGACCATCAATGAGCCGTTCTTCCAGGGACATTTTCCCGGCTATCCCATCATGCCCGGCGTGCTCGTCGTCGAAGCCATGGCGCAGGCAGGCGGCATCATCATCATGCATGAGACTCCCGACCGCGAGCACAAGCTGGTGGTGTTTACCGGCATTGAGCGGGCCAAGTTCCGGCGTCCGGTCACGCCGGGCGACCAGCTTCGCATCGAGGTGGAAGTGCTTTCGTTCCGGCCGCGCGCCGGGCGCATAGAGGGCCGCGCCTTCGTGGACGGAAAGCTGGCGTGCGAGGCCACGCTAACCTGCCAGGTGGTGCCACGCAGCCGCGAAACAAAAAACTCTGAGCCCGTAGAGCCCGCACCTGCGGAAGCCAAGGTTGAAGCCGAAGCCGCGGCTGCCGCCGCCGTAACGGGGACCGAGTGAGCATTCATCCCAGCGCGATCGTTGCGCCCGGGGCCACGATTCCAGACTCCTGCACCGTCGGCCCATATTGCACCATCGCGGCCCAGGTGGTGTTGGGCGAGGAATGCGCGCTGATTTCGCACGTGGTGCTCGACGGCCGCACCCGCCTCGGCGCGCGCAATGTCATCTATCCCTTCACGTCCATCGGGGTTCCGCCGCAGGACCTGAAGTACGCCGGCGAGCCCACTGAAACCGAGATCGGCGACGACAACACCATCCGCGAGTGCGTAACCGTGAGCCGGGGCACGGCCAAGGGCGGCGGAATTACGCGCATCGGCTCCGGGAACCTGCTGATGGCTTACGCCCACATCGGCCATGACAGCCAGGTGGGCAGCTGCTGCATCCTTGCCAACGCGGCCACGCTCGCCGGCCACGTAATCATCGAGGACTACGCCAGCGTCGGTGCGTTCTCGCCCATTCACCAGTTCTGCACCGTGGGCCAGTATGCCTTTATCGGCGGGGGAACCATCGTCACCCAGGACGTGCTGCCATTCTCGCTCACCTCCGCGAAGCGCGAGAATAAGGCATTCGGCATCAATAAGGTGGGACTGGTGCGGCGCGGCTTTTCGCCGGAACGGCTGGCGGTGCTGCAGAAAGCCTTCCGGCTGCTGTTGAGTTCGCACATGAACACGTCGCAGGCCGTCGAGAAGATTCGTGAGCTCGAAGGCGAGGATGCGAAACTCGTGGCCGATTTCATCGAGCGCAGCCAGCGAGGCGTGATCAAATAGCCATGACTCTCGGCCTCATCGCCGGCAACGGCCGTTTTCCCTTCCTGCTTCTTGACGCGGCGCGGGCGCAGGGCTTTGCCGTCACCGTCGCCGCCATCCGCGAGGTAACCGATCCCGAGATCGACCAACGCGCCGAAGCCGACCCCAAAATCACCGTAAACTGGCTCTCCCTCGGCGAGCTCTCGCGGCTCATCGAGGTCTTTCACCAGGCCGGTGTGACCCAAGCCGTGATGGCCGGCCAGGTGAAGCACAAGCAGATCTTTTCCTCCATCCGGCCGGACTGGCGACTGGCCAAGCTGCTCTTGAACCTGCGCACGCGAAACACCGACATGCTGCTGGGCGCGGTGGCCAAAGTCCTCGCCGACGAGGGCATCGAGCTGATCAGCTCCACCGTGTTCCTGGAGCCGCTGCTGGCCCAGGAGGGCGTGCTCACCGCGCGCGCCCCGGACGAAAACGAGCGCAAGGACATCGATTACGGCCTGGGCGTGGCCCGCGCGCTGGCCGCATTCGATATCGGCCAGACGGTTGTCGTGGCCGCGCAGGCCTGCGTGGCCGTCGAGGCCATGGAAGGCACCGACGCCGCCATCGAGCGCGCCGGCTCCCTGATGCGCTCGCTCGAAGAGGATGCCGAAGGCCCCGCATCCACGCTGCATCGCCGCCTCACCGTGGTCAAGGTAGCCAAGCCGAATCAGGATATGCGCTTCGATGTGCCGGTCATCGGCATGGGCACCATCGAAACCATGCTGCGCGCCGGCGCTGCCTGCCTTTCCGTCGAAGCCGGCCGCACCCTTCTCTTCGACCGCGACGCCCTCCTGGCCCGCGCCAACCAGGAAAACATTGCCATTATTGCGGTTCCGCGGTGATACTGGGGGCACGGCTTCCATTCCCCCCAGGATCCCGCATCCTTTCTCACAGAGGTGTTCCCATGTCGCTCAAGCCCCCCACTGCCAGTTCCGATGCTGAAGCCGACTCCCTCAAGCCGCCCACAGAATCTATTGACAGCGCGGCCGAAGTCTCCGATGACTCGCTGAAGCCGCCGACGTCCAATGTCGAATCTGACGACTCGCTCAAGCCCCCTACGTCCTAACCATCCCTGCCCTGAGAGCCGCACCCGCTCCAGCCGGCTCCGGCATTTTCCTGCCCCCGGAGTCCCATTTCCGCGTAGAGTTGCCAGCGGTGCTCCTCCAGAACGATACTGGAGGAGCCGGGGCCGGTCATGTGCGCGTTTCCCGATGTTTGCGCCTCCCGCCCGCCCCTCGGCTCCCGACCGCTGTTCATCGCTCACCTATTTCAGGAGGTCTCCCAAGTGAAACCAACCGCTTTTCTCGCCTGCGCCGGTTTGCTGTTCTTTGCCGGCGTGTCCGTCACCGCCCGCGCCGCCGACAGCACCACCATGCCCGAAGCCGGACAGGTCGCCCCCAACTTTACCCTCCCCTCGCAGACCGGCGTCCCCACATCGCTGAAGAACTTCCGCGGCAAGTGGGTGGTCCTCTACTTCTACCCTCGCGATATGACCCCGGGCTGCACCATTGAGGCGCACAACTTTCAGCGCGACCTGGGCAAGTACAAGGCCGATCGCGCCGTCATTGTCGGCGTCAGCGTGGATTCCACCGAAAGCCACCAGCAGTTCTGCGCCAAGGAGAGCCTCACCTTTCACCTGCTCTCCGATACCGGGCACAACGTGGTGAGCGAGTATGGGTCGCTGGGCCATTTCGGCGATGCGACCATCGCCATGCGCAACACGTTCCTCATCAACCCCAAGGGCAAAATCGTGAAGGTATGGACCAAGGTCAACCCGCAGGTGCACTCCGACGAAGTGCTGGCAGCGCTGGCCGAGTACGAGCACAAGTAGCCGCTCCGGCGCCGTTCCTCTTTGCCTTGGAATCCAGACGCAAAAAAGCCCGGCGCATGCCGGGCTTTTTGCTAGCCTTGGGTCGGAGGATGGCTACTTCTTCTTGCCAGACTTCTTGCCAGCCTTTTTTGCGGCCTTCCTGGCTGCTTTCCTCCCAGCCTTCTTCGCCGGCGCCTTCCTGGCTGCTTTTTTCGCAGCCTTCTTTGCCGGCGCCTTCTTCGCCGCCTTCTTTACTGCCGACTTTTTACCTCGCTTGGCGGTTTTGCCGGCGCTCTTCTTTGCCGCAGCCTTCTTCGCGGCCTTCTTCGCGGGCGCCTTCTTTGCTGCCTTTTTGGGCGCGGCCTTTTTCGCCGGCGCCTTCTTTGCGGCGGGTTTCTTTGCCGCCTTCTTGGCCGGCTTCGGCGCCGTTACCGCAGCGGGCTTTGCCACTACGATAATGGCCTCTTCCACCACTCCCTCGTCGTCGTCCGAAGAGGTCAGCACGCTGGAGGTCTCCACTTCCTCGTCTTCTTCGATCATGCCCTCATCGTGCTCCGGATCCGCCTCTGCGGGTTCTTTGTTGTCTGCACTCATTGCGTACATCTTCAACACTTCATCCATCGCATTGCCTCCAGCGACTTGGCGCCGTCAGTTCTTGATTTGCGGACCGCTCCGCATGCGAATGCCATTGTAGCAATAGCTCGTGCGCAAATGCCATTAAATCATAAATCGCCTGCGCCTCATGCGCTATTTTTGCGGGGCTGAGGCGGTAGCCGCCGGCGATGCGTGCGCGGGTTTCTTCCCCCCTGAATGCGCTGCTCCCTTTTTTACCCCCTTGCGGGGATGCAGATCCGCCGCGGTGATGGTGGTGCGGGAGTGCCGTCGCCGGCCTGGCGCCCTGGGTTCGGCCAGGTGCAGCCGCCGCCCCGCCGCTACCCGCTTCTCTCCACCCGGCAGGTGGTTCCACCGCCGTAACTGGTCCAGCGAAAGCCCAAATCGGTCCGCGATCGAAACCAGCGTATCCCCTCGCCGCACCGTGTACATCACCATGCGCCCTGAGGGCTCCGCCGACGGCGGCACCGGTACTACCAGCGCCTCCATCCCCGTCAGGCTCTCCCCCTCGCTCAACTGGTTCACATCCGCCAGCTCCGCCTCGCTTACGTGGTAGGTCCGCGCCACCCCGGCCAGGGTGTCGTCCGCCGTCACCCGGTGATACCGCCAGGAGTTCCGGTGGCCCTCCGGGATGGACCCGATCTTATCCTCAAACACGGTCGCAGTCCCCGCCGGCAGGTGCAGGTCGAACGGCGTATCCGGCGGCGTAACCATGCGCAGAAGGCTCGGATTCAGCGCCTCCAGCTCGTCCACCGGCGCGCCCACCAGGTCGCTTACCAGGCGCAGGTCAACCGAGTAGTTGAGGTTGACCGTGTCGGTCAGTACCGGCGGGTCCAGCGTAATGTCGTCAAAGCCGTACTGGTGGGGGTTGTTGGCGATGATGATCGCCGCCAGGATCTCGGGCACGTAGTTCTGCGTCTCTCCGGGCAGATTGTGCCGCTTGTACAGCTCCCAGAAGTCCGCGTACCCGGTCTTTTCCACCGCCCGCTGGATGTTCCCCGCACCCCAGTCGTAGGCCGCCATGGCCAGATACCAGTCGCCCAACTGGTCATAGAGATACTTCATGTACCGCGCGTATGCGCGCGTCGATTTTTCCGGATCGAAGCGCTCGTCCACGTAGCCGTTGCGGGCCATCCCGTACTGGCCGCGCGGCATGAACTGCCACATTCCTCCGGCCCGCGAGCGGCGGTTTACAGCGCGGGGTTGGAAGCCGGATTCAGCCACCGCCAGGTAGATCAGGTCCTGAGGCACGCCCTCCTCCGCCATCACCCGCTGAATCATCGCCTTGTACCGGCCGGAGCGCTCAAAGGCGTGCAGCAGCGTGTTGTGGCCGCGCTGCGAGTTGGCAAAAAAGTTGATGAAGCTGGAGACGTACTCATTCACCATCAGGGGCAGGTCGGAGTGGGTGGTGGCCAGCTCGGCCTGCGCCTTGGCTTCAATGGCCGGGTTTGCCGCAAAGGTCACGTCGCTCGCCACTTCCGCCGGCGTCTCTTCCTCGTTGGGCACAAACCCGTTGCCCACCTTCAACGCCTCCATCTCCAGCGCGTTCACCTGGTCGATGATGCGGTTGAACTCGTCCTCGAGGGCCGGCTCCGTCTTGACGTCGAACCCGCTGGTCAGCATCAGGTCCACGGCGTGATCGAACTGCACCTTGGCCTCCGGCAGCCGTCCCTTCAGGTAGTCCGCGTCGCCGGCCGCGTAGGCCGCGTTCACCTGCTCAATCAGCTTTTGGATCTGCTCCTGGCGCACCGCCTCGGGCGATGGACCCTGCGGCGCGGGAGGGGCCGGCGCGGGAGCCTGCACTGGCGGAGCCGTGGCCTGCGGCGTCTGCGCCACCGTGGGCGCTTTGGCGCCTGGCCCGGGACACCCGGTCAGAAGCAGCGCCAGGGCGGCGCAGCCAAACCATCGATAGCGAAAGAAGACCATATTCAGCGCATCCGCGCACGTCCAGGCGCGGCAATTTCACTCCGGAATGGGGCGAATTTGCCCTTCCCCGATGGTAACTGATCCTGGCCGTTCAGCCGGCCCGCCTCCGGGACCCGCTAGCGTCAGGATGGCGCGACCGTCGCGCATCAGCTTCTCGCGATACGGCCTGTCAGCGCGCCTTTTCGCGCGTCAGTTGTTCACAGCCGGCAGGAGCCGGAACGAGTCGAGAAACCGCGCAGCGTCGGGGTACGGCCTGCCAGGCGCGGAAACCACCAGCGTCAGATACAGCCTGGAGCGCACAATATAAATGCGCGCTGTGAAATGGGCGCTCTCGCTGTCAGCCTCCATCTCCACGCCGGGATAGCTACCCAGGGCAATCCGCTTCTCTGAAAGCAGGCGCCCATGAAGGTTGTTCACCGCGCCTTGCTCTGCGCCTTTGAGCGCCTCTTCCGGATCCGAATTTGGCTGCATGGCGTCTGCCGACATGCTGGCATACAGTGCGGCTGTCCCCATGTCGAGCAGGTAATTATGCATCTCCACAGTGCCATCCTTGCCGGACACATCCTGCATCGAGGCGATGGGCTGCGCCGGCGCGTTAATGCTGAAGCCGTCGGCGGGATAGGAGTAGGTGTGCCACTCCTGCGCTGCCGCGAACTGAAATCCGGCCAGCAGAAGCAACGAGAATTGAAGAATAGAGCGAGTAGTCGCAATGGCCCCCATTTTGGTGATTCTCCCTTCACTCGGAGAGGACGCCGGGGGCAGCGTCCATCATCTCTCTTTTCCCACGGGACACCGAAAAGCGTCTTTGCGCGGCCTGAGCCAGCGCACTGGGGAGCTCGTCAGGTTCCAGGAAAGTCAGTCTAGCATCGTGAGGATTGGGTTTCATCATTACGGATTGTTGCCCGATGGTAATCTATCCCCTAGAGACGCCGCGCGCAGATTCGCCCTTTCCGCGCCTTTTGAGCGCGCTCCTTAACTCCGCACGAAAGCGCCGGACCAATACTTTCGCCTTCCCAATGGACGCTCGCCTCATCCGCAATTTCGCCATTATCGCCCACATCGACCACGGCAAGTCGACGCTTTCCGACCGCCTGCTCGAGCTCACCGGCTCGCTCTCCATGCGCGAGATGCACGAGCAGGTCCTCGATGCCATGGACCTCGAGCGCGAGCGCGGCATCACCATCAAGGCCCACGCCGTGCGCATGATGTACAAGGCCCAGGATGGCGAAACTTACCAACTCAACCTCATCGACACCCCCGGCCACGTCGACTTCAGCTATGAGGTCTCCCGCTCGATGTCTTCCTGCGAGGGCGCGCTGCTGGTGGTCGACGCCAGCCAGGGCGTGGAGGCGCAAACGCTCGCCAACGCCTACCTCGCCATCCATCACGGTCTCGAAATCATTCCCGTCATCAACAAGATCGACCTGCCCTCGGCTGACGTGCTCCGCACTCAGGAGGCCATCGAGCAGGCCGTCGGCCTCGACGCCACCGACGCCATCCCGGTCAGCGCCAAAACCGGCCAGGGCGTGGCCGATGTGCTCGAAGCCATCGTCCATCGCCTGCCCGCGCCCAAGGGCGATCCCAATGCGCCGCTCCAGGCCCTCATTTTCGACTCCTGGTTCGACCCCTACCGCGGCGTCGTCGTCCTCGTCCGCGTGATGCAGGGAACCATGCGCAAGGGCCAGCGCATCCGCCTCATGTCCATCGCCAAGGCCTTCGACATCGAGTCCATGGGCGTGCTCACGCCCAAGCCCGTTGAGATCGCCGAGCTCTCTGCCGGCGAGGTCGGCCTCTTTGCCGCCACCATCAAGACCGTCAGCGACACCAAGATCGGCGATACCGTTACCGACGACGCCAACCCCGCCCCCGCGCAGCTTCCCGGCTTTGAAGACATCAAGCCCATGGTCTTCGCCGGCCTCTATACCGTGGACTCCCACGAGCACACCCTGCTCCGCGACGCCCTTGAAAAACTTCGCCTCAACGACAGCTCCTTCTTCTTCGAGCCGGAAAGCTCCACCGCCCTCGGCTTCGGCTTCCGCTGCGGCTTCCTCGGCCTGCTGCACATGGAGATCATCCAGGAACGCCTGGAGCGCGAGTACGAGCTGGACCTGATTACCACCGCGCCCAGCGTCCGCTATCACATCACGATGACGGACGGCTCCATCCTGGAGGTCGACAATCCCTCCCGCTGGCCCGAGGTCACCAACATCGAGTCCATCCGCGAGCCGGTGATCACCGCCAAGATCCTCACCAACGAAGAGTACGTCGGTGGCATCCTCAAGCTGGTGGAGGAAAAGCGCGGCCAGCAGGTCAACTTCGAATACGTCACTCCCACCCGCGTCCTGCTCACTTACGAGCTGCCGCTTAATGAGATCGTGCTCGACTTTTACGACCGCCTCAAATCCATCTCCCGCGGCTACGCCTCGCTCGATTACCAGCTCCACGGCGAGTGGGAGTCGCCCATGGTCAAGATGGACATCCTGGTCTCTGGCGAGCCCGTGGACGCGCTCTCCATCATCGTCCATCGCGATCACGCCTACGAGCGCGGCAAGGCGCTGGTCGCCAAGATGCGACAGCTCATCCCCCGCCAGCAGTTCGAGGTCGCCATCCAGGCCGCGATTGGAGCCAAGGTCATCGCTCGCGAAACCGTCTCCGCTTTGCGCAAAAATGTGCTCGCCAAATGCTACGGAGGCGACATTAGCCGCAAACGGAAACTGCTGGAAAAACAGAAGGAAGGCAAGAAGCGGATGAAGCGCATCGGCAAGGTTGACATCCCCCAGGAAGCCTTCCTGGCCGTGCTCCGCGTGGGCGAAGACCAGCAGAAATAGCCGGCATGCGCAGCGGTTCGATGCGCGGGGCGCGTCATCCGCTGTTCACATCGAACTGTGGAAAGCTGCTTGCAGCGCGTTCCCTGCCCGGTGAGTGATCCTGCCCATTTCCGGGATCGATCTCGTATACGCTTCCGCCGCCGAATCAGCGACTTGCAGGGACTAGCAGAATTCTCCTCCGTTTGACAAGAGGGGAAATTCAACAATCTGTAGCCGGTTGCCTCCGGTATTCCACATTTTTTTCCACAGGCTGGCCGACCTGCGGATTACTCCGCCGGAGGCCTGGTTCCAGGCCTGGCCGCGGGAGCTTTCGGCGCCTGCGTGCCCGGCGCGCCCGGCGTAGCCGCCGGCGGCGGGGGTATGCCCGACTTCGTGTTGTAGGCCGCAACCACTTCCTTGGTAATGTCCATCGTGGGCAGCGCGAACATCACCGGATTCTGCTGGCTGTTGGCTACGTCCAGAACCAGCGTGTACCCACGTTCCTGGGCATAGCTTGAAAGCACGTCGTAGACCTTCGACCCCGTGGTCTGGTACAGCTCCTGCATCTCCTGCTGAAAGTCGGTCTGGTCTTCTTGCTGCTCCCGGTCGAACTGCTTCTTCTGCTCGTCGAGCTGCTGCGCTTTGGCGGCCTTCTGCTGGTCGGTCAGCTTGCTGTCGGTCGCCTGCAGTTCCTTGGTCAGGCTGTCCACCTGGTCGCTCAGCGCCTTCAGCGCAGTCCGCTTGGGCATGTACTTCTTCTGCAGGTCGGTAAAGGCCCGCTGAAACTCGTTGGTCTGGGTCACCGCCACCTGGAACGCGATCACTGCAATCCTGGCTGGACCCACGCTGGAGGGCACGGCGGCTTCTGACTTCCCCGCCGGGGCTGGCGCCGATGGCATTGGAGCTGACGGCATCTGCGCTGCCGCTCCCGCGGTCATTGCGGCGATCATGATGACGGGAAACCAAATCGAGCGTCTCATCGCGTTCTCTTGAAACTCCTTCATCGATCCCTCTTCGGTCTCACCTTCAGCCTCGGCCGCAAGCAAGCCCATGCCTTCTCCTTCAACTGCTTCTCTCGTCTTTTTGGGGAATACCCGTTCCGCATGGACACCGGGCAGAAAAGAAGACGCTGAAGAAGACGCACCAGGAACTACGAAGGATTATAGGAGTGGGGTCAGGGACCGTCAAACCCTTCGCTCTGCGCCGATCGCCGCACGCCGCCGGTGTCCGGGAATGTCATCTGCACGTAGAATAGGAACATGAGCCACGAAGGCATCCGCGTTTCCTCCCAGGAAGAACTGGCCCGCGACGCCGCGGCGGAATCTCCGCTGAGCCGCGAAGCCCTGACTCCGAAGAAAGTGCGGGTGATGATCTCCGAAGGCAAGGGGTTGGAGATCGAATGGGCCGACGGTCACTTCAGCGCCTGGAATTTTGCCTGGCTGCGCCACGCCTGCCCCTGCGCCACCTGCGTGGACGAGCGCAACCAGCAGGGCCGCAAGGCGGGACAGCCGAAAGCGAAAGCGGCCGCGCTGTTGCCCATGTACGCCCCGCCCGCCAAGCCCGCCGGCGCCCACGCCGTGGGCCGCTATGCCATCCAGTTCAACTGGCTCGACGGCCACTCCGCCGGAATCTACTCGTTCGACTACCTGCGCCGCCATTGCCAGTGCGGCGAGTGCCGCTTCGCCCGCGGCGAAACCACCGGCGCGCCGAACTAGCGCAAATTAGGCAATGGTGCAGGGAATCGCGTCAGGGCACGACTTCACAGATTGGTGAAAAACGTGTGCCTGAAGAACCAAAGCGCGTCAGGGCGGGACTTCAGTCCCGCCGCACAGCCGCCAATAAACGACTCGGGCTTTAGCCCCTGCGAGGGCACGCCGACCCTGAATCTGCTTCAGCTTGCTCCCCCTCAACCGGCAAACGCCCGCCGTCCTCTCCTCTCTACAATCAAAAGCACATGCTCATTCCGGCCGCCCACCCGCTCGTCCACTGGCAATTGTTGTGGCTGGTCCTCGCGGCGTTTTTCGGCGGCGTGCTCAACGCCGTCGCCGGCGGCGGATCCTTCCTGCTTTTTCCCGCCATGCTGGGCACCGGCATGCTCCCCGTCCACGCCAACGCCACCAACACCGTAGCCCTGTGGCCGGGCCAACTCACTTCCATCGCCGCCTATCGCGACGACATGCGCCGTCATCTCCGCCTTGCCGTACTCATGGGCGTTGCCGGCCTCATCGGCGGCACTGCCGGCGCTCTGGTCCTGCTCTCCACGCCCCAGCGCACCTTCATGGCCCTGGTTCCCTGGCTGCTGCTGGTCGCCGCCACCATCTTCGCCCTCAGCCGTCCCGCCACCCGCTGGCTCGAGGGCCGCAAGGCCGCTCGCCACGCCCGCGCCGGAACCGCGCCCGGGCCCCATCGGCCGCACCGCCTCGGCGTCTTCCTCAGCAGCATCGTCGTTTGCTTTTATATCGGCTATTTCGGCGCCGGCGCTGGCTTTGTCCTCATCACCATGCTTTCCCTCTTCGGCTTCGAGGACATGAACGAGATCAACGCTCTCAAAGTCGTCGCCACCGCGCTCGCCAACGGCATTTCCTTCATCATCTTCGTCGTCGGCGGGCTGGTGGAGTGGCGCTATTGCCTCCTGGCCATGGCCGCATGCGCCATCGGCGGCTATTCCTCGGCCCGCTTCGCCCGCAGGTTGCCGCCGCCCCTGCTGCGCACCGCCGTCATCGTCATCGGCTTTTCCATGGCCGCCTGGTTCTTCTGGAAGGGCCGTTAGCTCGACCTTATCTCACAATGCCGGCGTCCTCGGTGGCGAACGGGCTTCGCCAAGACGAGCGCCTGTTTGAAAAAGCTGAACCGTTGACGAAGTTTCGTTTTACACTGGCTGTCTGTGAAAGTTCCTGAACCGGTGCAGCATGAAAGCTGTTCTTCTTGTGGTCGGCTGTGTGGCGCTCTCGTGGGCCGGCCACTCCCAGGAGTCAAGCCCGGTTGAGTGGGCGCTTTCCGCTTCCGCCGCGCACAGCCTACCCCTTAGCCGAGGCGCGGCGATGACCGCGCACTTGCACGCTTCCATTCAGCCTGGATGGCACATCTACAGCCTTCACCAGGAGCCGCGCGGTCCCATCGCCATGAGTGTCAGCGTGCCGCCCCGGCAGCCGCTTGCCATCAGCGGTGATATCGACGCGCCGCAGCCCAGGTCAGCGGCCGATCCGGGCTTCGGAGTCGAAACCTACTTCTATACCGGGAATGTGGACCTGGCAATTCCTTTGCGCGCGACGCGAAAGTCTTCTGCGACCGTCTCGTTGGACGTTCGCTACCAGGCGTGCAATCGCGAAATGTGTCTCCCCCCAGCGGTCGCGCATTTGACTGCGCCGGTAACCAAGTCCTCGGAGGAGAAATGATGCGAGCCAGCTACTTTTCATTCGCCATCTGCCTGCTCTGTTCCTCCGCGCTTCCTTGCCGCGCGCAGTACCAGGGCACCGCTGAGGCAAAAGCCGTCTACCAACTTGGTTCCGCGGCCGTCGAAAACGGCAAATACATGGCGGCACTCGCGGATTTCCAGAAGGCCATTGCTCTCGATCCCGATTACGCCGACGCATGGGAGCAGTTGATCTGGGTTGAGGACCTGGCGGCAATCCAGAAAATGGGGTTGACCTTAAGCGAGACCGACCCCAAACTTCGAAAACGCGAGCGGAAACAATCGGACAAGGTGACACGGAACCAGACCAGGCATCTGCAAGCTCTGGCGCGAAAACATCCGGACAAGCCCATCTACCTTTGGGCGCTGGGGCAAATCTACAACGAGAACGATCCGCTGCGCCAGGAACAATATTGCCGGCAGGCAATCCAGGTCGATGCGCAGTTTGCCCCCGGCTACAAATGCCTGGCGTCGATTGCCGACCTGCGCGGCGACGATGCGGGGAGCAGCGTGTATTGGCAAAAGGACGCGGCTCTCGATCCGGACAATGCCCAGGTGGCGTTTGACGCCTTATTCGAATTGCAGAACGATCCCGCCGCATACAAGGACGCAACGGAGCGGCTGCTGCGCAGGTTTCCAACAGATCCAATTGGTGCTCAGGCTCTGTATTGGCTCGCAGATCAGCAGAAAACCGATGCCGCCAGGGTCGAGGTTTTAGAGCGGCTGCGGCGTCAGTTTCCTCCGCAGAAGTTCGATTGGTCCGACAATGGCATGGGCATGTTGTTTGAGATCGAAGACCACACCGATCCGGCGAAGGCGCGGGACCTCGCGCATGACATGGTGCGCGTCGAGCCCAAGGACGATGACTGGAAGATGTTTGCCGCCTACGCAGACTCAATGGCGGCGGCCGAGCAGGAACTCAAGGCAGGGGACGCGGCGGCTGCTTTAAGCACGCTGAAGTCCGCCAAGTTCCCCAACTACAGCTACGACAAGGACCGCGCAACGCTGCTCCACGCGCGGGCACTCGCTGCAGCCGGCAAGACCGCCGATGCGTATGCATTTCTGCTCGACGCGTATGCGCGTCACCCCGGCGAAGAACTCGGCTCAGCCCTCCTGAGTCGCGGTGCAGCGCTTGGCAAGAGCGCCGACGATGTCCACGCGGCCGTCTGGGATGCGGTGGAAAAGGCTTCCAAACCGGCAATTCCCTTCACTCTTCCCAGCTTTGAGGAGGGCAAATCCGTTTCCCTGGCCGACTACCGCGGCCACGTAGTGTTGGTCGATTTCTGGTTCCCGAACTGTGGACCGTGCCGCCAGTCCTTCCCCTATCTGGAAGACCTCGCGCGAAATTACAAGGAAAAAGGCGTGGTGGTTCTGGCCATCAACGGAGAGGCCGGACAGGAGCCGTTCGTGCTTCCACTGCTCAAGGCAAAAGGATACGACTTCGTTCCGCTCAAAGGGGACAGCGACTGGGACGAAAGCGTGTATCACGTTCGCGGCTACCCCACTACCTTTCTCATTGGGCCGGACGGCCGGCAATATTTCCGTCCTCATATCTACAACGACGCGGAAGAGCAGTCGACAGCGCTCGAAATCGACGAACTCCTGGCCCATTCCGGCGGGGCATAGCGCCCTCGCTCCGTCGCTCCCTCGCTCCCTGTTTTTCTAATCCCTAATCCCTAATCCCTGTTCCCTGCTTCTACGCCGCTTCCAGCTCGAGCACAATCGCCGCGCCCTGCGGGCTCAGGTTCATTGCCGTCGCCTGCCCGCGATTGTCGCGCAGGATGGTGGCGCAAAGGCTCAGTCCCAGCCCCACGGTTTCTCCGCCCGCCGATTGCGCCGGCACAAACGGATCGAAGGCGCGTTCGGGATTCTCGAAGGCCGTTCCGGTGTGCGCCACCACGATCTGCACCCGTCCCTTTTCCGCCGTCGCTTCCAGGCGCACGGTGCGGTCGCCTTCCGTCTTCTCCACCGCGTCCATGGCGTATTGCAGGCAGTGCAGAACCGCCTGCCGCAACTGCTGCGCTTGCGCCCTCACCGGAGGCAGACCGGGCGCAACGTCCAGCCGGAACTCGATCGACCGCTGGATGAACTCCGACCGGTGCAGCCGCTCCATGTCGGCCAGCATCTCCGCCACTGAAATCACGGTGAGCTGTCCGCTGGGCGCCCTCGCCACCCGCTGCAGGCTCTCCAGGGTTGACCTCATGCTGCGCGCCGCCGACAGAATCGCATCCACTCCCTTGCGTTCCTGCGCGTCCAGACGCGGCGTCTCCTCCAGCAGCGCCGCATAGCCCAGGATCACCGTCAGCGGGTTGTTCAGCTGCTGGGTAACATTGCCGGCAAGCTGCCCCAGTCCCGCGTATTTCTCTGAGTCGATCAGCTTTTCCAGCATGCGCGTCTGGCTGCGCACCGATTGCATGCGCGCCGTCAACATCTCCACCGGAACCAGGTCGTCGGCCCGCAGCGCATCGCCCGCCTCTTTCAATTCGCCCAGAAGCAGCGCGCCTTCGGTACCCGACCCTCCCGCCATCGGCACCGCCAGCGCGGAAGTAAAGTGCAGCCGCTCCAGGTCGTCTCCCGGCTTGAGCCAGAGATGCAGATCCAGCCTCACCGTCTGGCTGCCCTCCGTGGCCGCGTGCGATTGCGCCAGGAATTCCTCCATCGGAATCCGCTCCACCAGCGCGTTCACCGCTCTCCCCGTAGCGGTGTCGAATCCCGCTGAGCCCGCCAGCCGGAAGGACCCCGCCGGCTGCAGCAGCACCAGTCCGGCCTGGGCAAAGCGGCTGTTCTCAACCACGGCGCGGCAAATCTCGCCTGCCTGGCGGTCAAAATCCTCCACCCGCCGCCGCGATAGCGCCAGCTGCAAATACGCCTCCATCTCCTGCCGCGCGCGCCGTTCCCTCCGGTTCGCCGCCGTGTTCGCCGCCAGCTCGTTTTCGAGCGTCAGCAGGATCAGCCCCAGCGCCGTTGCCACTTTGCCCAGCGTGGTGGTGCGCAACAGCAACAGGTTCGCATCCGGCGAATGGAAGTAAGGCAGGATATGCAGGATGGGCAGCGACCACACCACGAACCCCAGAAAACTGACCACCACCCCGGGCGAAAAGCGGCGAAATACCGAGATCACCAGCATGGCCGTGATGATGTAAGTGCCCGTCTCCACCAGAATCAGCGGCCAGTAGAAGCCGGTCTCGAAATAGAGCCAGTAGGCCAGGCCGCCGAACACCATCAACACCACCGTGCCCGTCCAGGCCGGCAGCGTGCCCTTGGCGTGGTCCCACAACACCCCCGCTCCCAGCGAAAGCAGTCCCAGCGCCGGGAATGTCCAGTACATGATCCCCGTGGGCGCGGCCCGCGGGAATAGCGCTTGGCTCAGCGCGGCGTAGACGATCAGCGGCACGGTGTAGGGAATCGCGTACAGAATCCGGTGCCTGCCCAGCTGGAATGACAAGGGCGACAAAGACCCCAGGAAGAGGCCGGCCGCCAGCATGGCCAGCGACTCGGCTAGCGCCGCGGCCCAGGGCGCATGGCTGTCCACCATGGTTAAGGATGTGGTGGGGTAAAGCAGCGCCATTCGCGCCACGGTGCACAGGAATGCCAGGAACCACAACAGGTTGCGAATGTCCCGGGTGCGCGCGTAGAGATACCCGAACGCAGGCAGCAACAGCGCGGTCAGGATCAGCGCCGGCATCTGGTACCAGTCTTGCACGGAGCCGGATCCCTCCTTCTTTCATCCAAATGGGAGAGTTGTTAAGCCAATATAGCAGTAGAGAACCTGGGGAAAGACGCGAACCCTCGGGCCCCACTCTATTCGTAGCCCAAGGGTTCGCCCATGCGTCTAATATCATAGACGGATCGGCAGGGCCGCCTCGACGCAAGAGGCCGCAGCGGCTTGAATCTAATTCACATGGAGACAGTTGTGATTCGCTTGCGTGGTACTTCCCTGATCAGTGCTCCCGCCCTCGTGGCTGCGGTTTTAGGCGCCATAATCGCCCTCGCCCCCCACCCCGCCGCGGCCCAGGACAAGAGCACCTTCACCGCCATGCCGCTCGACGCCGGCTTCGGCCGCATTGACACCACCCCCCCCAGCACGCCCCCTGACCAGATCATCAAGAATTTTGCCGCCAAGGAAACCGAATTCCAGGACGCCCTCAACCACTACACTTACCGCCGCCTCGCCAAGGTCGACACCATCGACGACGACACCGGCAAGGTCGACGGCGAGTGGTATGAAGTCGACGACGTCATCTTCGATCCCTCCGGCGCGCGCACTGAGAAGGTGGTCTTTGCGCCGCAAAACACCCTCACCCGCGTCGGCATGACCCCCACCGACATGTACGACATCCAGCACGGCTACCCCTTCGTCCTCACCACCGACGAAGTTCCCGCCTACAACATCACTTATGTGGGCCGGCAGAAAGTGGACGAGGTCGAGTGCTACGTCTTCGATGTCGCTCCCAAGGAGATTGTGAAGCACCACCGCTATCTGCTTGGCCGCATCTGGGTGGACTCGACCGACCTCCAGATCGTGGTCACCAACGGCCGCATGGTCCCCGACGACACCCGCAAGGGCAGCGAGGACCTCCATCCGCCCTTCATGACCTGGCGCCAGCAGATCGACGGGCGCTACTGGTTTCCCGTCTACACCAAGGCTGAGGGCATCCTCCACTTCACCGCCCAGAATGGCGCCATGGGCGAGGACGTCCACATCCGCGACATCGTCAAGTACACCGATTACAAGCGCTTCGGCTCAACCACCAAGATCATCTACGCCGGCCAGGAAGTGAAGAACGACAACCAGCCCGGGACTCAGCCCACGAGCCAGCCCCCGCCGCCGCCCAAGCCCAACCGCTGATTACGGGCTATTTGGCCGCACACCGCGCAAAATAAAAACGGCGATGTCTTGCAGAATGATGCGGTTAAGGCCTGAAACTGCACACAATTGCGCGTGCTTTCGCGGCTGGCCGCGTGGCGGCGCGGAACGGCGCAAAAATAAAACGGCGATGTCAAATGGATTGATGGAGTTACGCCCTCAAAGTGCACTGAATTGCGCACCGATCCCCTGGAGCCGCCGGGGAGGCGGCCGCTGGGGCGGGTGAGGGTGGCTACGACTTGCATCCGGTCTCGATCCTTTGCTGCTGCTGCCTCATGCGGCCACAGACGGCAACGCCCGCCATGGGGGCGGGCGTAGTTCAACTCACTTTGCTACTTTACCCGGAGTCAGGGTTGCGGGATGTGATGGCGGATACGGGAGAGCGCTGCGGGGCCAGCGGAGTTGGGCGGAGTTAGCGGGGGTCCGGCGCTTGCGGAAACCCCTCTGCGGGGCGCTGGCCGGGGACATCGGCGGGAGAATCGGCCAGATCAGGTGAGACTGATCACAATACTGAAGTTACAACTTCAGTGATTAAACGCTCAAGAATGGGGTCCTGCCGCAATAGTGAAGTTGAAACTTCAGTGTCTGGGCTCTCAGAAATGGATTTTGGGGCGGTGTGCTGGCGCGGCCGGGCGTTATTTATGGCCCTTCTCGGAGATGAAGGAGGCCGGCGATGGGATCGCCCGGCCCTTGCTCTCATTCGGGATGACGCACTCGCGTCGGGATGGGAATTGGCCGATTGGGCGCCACCGGCCCATTACATTAGAAACTGGGATAGTGGCCCGGGTCTGGTCCCCGGGCGGCGTCCGGCAAAGCGGCCAATGGACCGTTTTGGAACACGCCCGTTCCGGATCTTTGCGCTGTTCCAGAGCTCAAAATCACGCTTGATCTCTTGCCCGAGAATCCGTAATCTTATTACGGAAATGAGACTTGAATACGAAACCGCGCTCGGGCACCTTTATCGGGCTGATTGTCTGGAGTTCCTTGGCACACTCGCTGATGGAAGTGTGGCAACCTTCTTCGCCGATCCCCCATTCAACTTGAAGAAGGACTACGGGTCCAATGGATCGGACAACCTCCCCGACCAAGACTATCTGAAATGGTGCGAGAGATGGCTTTCCCAAGGTGTTCGGGCATTGGCCCCCGGCGGAGCTTTTTTTGTGTACAACCTCCCCAAGTGGCTTATGCCGATCGGGACGTTTCTCGGGTCTCTCGAAGGAATGACGTTTAAACACTGGATCGCGGTGGACAAAGCACACAGCCTACCCATTCCCAACCGCCTCTCAACCAGCCACTATGGGATGCTGTATTTCATCAAAGGTGATAAGCCGCGCGTGTTCAATCGCGATGCCGTTCGAATTCCCATTCAACTGTGCCGGCATTGCGGGCGCGATGTGAAGGACTACGGTGGCCACAAGAAATTCCTCAATCCCAAGGGCCTAAGGAACCTCTGATCAAGCCATCGAATTCCTGCGCATGAAGAAAAATATCATCGATGCGGCGATTTCCTGCGCGCCGGGCACTATTTTTCCGGCTTTACTTTGTGCTGTATGCCTCGTTTTTCGTCTCCGCAGGCCGTTTTGCGGCCCGCAGAGACACTACGCCCCGCACGGGGCCAGCGTGGGCAGCGCCTTCAACAGCCGCTTACGGTGCTGGTACACATTGACCAGCGCAAAGGCCGCCAGGTGCCAGTGCTGGTTTTTCACCAAGCCCCGATAACGCACCTTGGTGTAACCAAAGACCCGCTTCAAGATGCGAAAGGGCCACTCGACCTTCGCCCGCACACGCGACTTATTGCGATTCTTGCGCCGCTCCTCTTCCCTCACTTCGCCCTTGTGATTCTTTGCGCGCCGGTTGGTCATATCCTGCGCCGCGGGCGCCGCCTCGCGGATCACTTCCGTCTGTCCCTGATAGCCGCCATCGCCCCAGACTTTCTTCTCATCGCCGTGCAGTAAGTCGGGCAACATATGCACGTCAGAAACGCTCGCCGCCGAGGTGCAGACCGAATGCACCACGCCGGACTTACTATCGACTCCGATATGCGCCTTCGCGCCGAAGTACCACTGATTGCCTTTGCGCGTCTGATGCATCTCGGGGTCACGCTCTTTCTTTTCGTTCTTGGTCGAACTCGGCGCAGCGATGATTGTCGCATCGACGATCGTGCCGGTCGTAATGCGCAGCCCCTTCGAGGCCAGATCGTGATTCACCACGTCCAGCATTTCACCGCATAAATCGTGGCCTTCAAGCAGATGACGGAAGTTGAGAATCGTCGTTTCATCGGGCACCGGCGCGCGTCCAAGATCGATGCCGCAGAAGCCGCGCAACACCGGCGACTCATAGAGCGCGTCCTCAGCGCCGGGATCGGAGAGCGCGAACCAGTGCTGCAAAAAGTAAATCCGCAACATAACACTGAGGCCGACCGGCTGACGTCCCTTGCCCGCCTTGGGATAGTGTGGCGCAATGCGCTCTTCAAGCTCGGCCCAAGGGATGATGGCTTGCATGGTGGAAAGAAACTCTTCGCGGCGGCTCTTGCGAGCGTACTTTTCAAAACTCGGCTGTGTGGCGAATGTGAGTTGGCGCATTGCGTTTTATCTCCACCTATACGATTAGACGCAATCGACGCACGTAGAGGACTTGATCAGAGGTTCCCTAAATCTCAGCGATGTTTGGGATGACATTCCGCCCGTGAGACACAAGCGATACAAGAGCCGCCAAGCGAACCAACTTGCCCCCGTGATTCTCGAACGCGTGATCCTGCTTACGACCAATCCTGGAGACTTGGTCTGCGATCCTTTCGCCGGCGCTGGCACAACCGCCTATGTCGCTGAAAAGTTAGGTCGGCGCTGGATTACAAGCGAACTGAACGATACCGAGCCTGCGCGGCAGCGGCTCCTCGAAGTTGCGAACGGAACGGATCCGAGTTGGCGTTCATCGAACAAGCGAGTCATGGCGTCCGCTTCGCACGTTTGCGAACCGACGGGGCCTTTGTTTTCCGACTTGCAGCTCTGAACGCGTTCCCGTCGGGGCCTCTCGGGATAAAGTCGCGCATATCTACGCTCTTGAAAAGTTCGTCCTGCTCGACCTCTACGATTGCCAACAAACCTCTGGTCAGACTGCGCCCGAACGCACCCCAAAAGTAGAAGTACGGCTGCAATTCCTTAATGTTGCCGACGCGGTCAGTCAAGTGGACGTTGCACTTGTTCGAAGGCACGATCACTACGGCTGCGTCCAGCAGTCCACCCAAAAACGCGAGGCAAACCTTATTCAGTGACCGATGCGACGAAGAGATGTTTCCGGTCTCCCATTCGATAACCGTCCGGAAGCCTTCATTGCTACGCAGCCAAAAATCGAAGTCACCGACGCCCTCGTGCAAAGGATCTTGGATGGCTTCGGCAGACGGCTCTGGATAGCGGAATACCTGAGCCAATGTTCTATCAGAACGAACTTTCTCAAAATACGGCTTAAGGCTTAGCGGCTCCTCTGATTTCCAGCCTGCCGCCTCTAGATTCTGACGAAAAAGCATCTTCAGCGTCGGCACACCATTTCTTAACGTAAGCTTCTTGGATTCATTCCAAATGCGAGCTTTCCCTTTCATGTCGGTGTAGCTCTCACCTTTTTCAATGCTTACGATTCTCGGAATGACTAGAACCAGTCTCGCCAATGTATCTGGGCAATAAAGGCTTGCTTTGTGCTGGAAGTTGAAGCAAACCAAAAGCATGGCTGATTTGAGTGACTTTCAATGGGAATATGTTCGGCCATTCGTGGAGTGGGATCAACAGCGACGGCAGCGGCCGGATGGTCGCGGCGGACGTTGGGGCGACGCGCGCCCAGCGCTGAATGGGGTGCTTTGGATCCTGCGCACCGGGGCGCCCTGGCAGGATCTGCCGGCGCGTTACGGTGCATACCAGACCTGCCATCGCCGTTTTCAGCACTGGCAGCGCGCGGGGGTGCTGGACGGAATCTTGTGGGCCTTATGCGAAGACCTGCTTGCGCGGGGACAGTTGGGGCTGGACGAGACCTTCGTCGACGCCTCGTTCAGCGGGGCAAAAAGGGGGGCGATCGCATTGGTCCAACGCGCTGCGGCAAAGGGAGCAAGATCATGGCAATCGTGGACCGCGGCGGTCTTCCTATCGCCGTCGGGGTTACAAGCGCTTCGCCGAATGAATCCACGCTGGTCGACCAAACGCTCGACCGACGCCACGTCAGCGCCTTGCCCAAACGCGTGATTGGCGACAAGGGCTACGACAGCGATCCACTGGACGGACGTATGCGGGACAGAGGCATCGAGATGATCGCCCCCAACCGGCGGCAGCGAGGGAAAACGCAGGATGGCAGACCGCTGCGGCGTTATATAAGGCGCTGGAAGATCGAGCGGTTGTTCGCTTGGCTGAAGAACTTCCGACGCATAAGCAGCCGATGGGAGCGCAATGCCCTCAATTTCCTGGGCATGGTTCAACTCGGATGCGTGTTAATCCTGTTGAGGCATCTGTGAGACTGGTTCTAGGCCCTTCGTCGAGCCGGCTGGCCAACAAATGGCACCCACGGCATTCTCGACGGCCTCGTGAGCCTTTTTCCAATCGTCTGACCTAGAAATGCCGCCAGCGTCGAACAAGATAAATGTGTTATTCAGCTTCACTGTCGCCACCCTCGAAGCTGAATAAGTCAGCAACGGAAACTTCAAGCGCGTCCGCAAGTTCGTCTAGGTTTTCGAATGATGGGGAACTCCTACCGCGCTCGATGAGGCTGAGAAAGTCAACGGAAATGCCCGCCCGTTCCGCAAGCTGCTCCTGGGTGAGCCCGTGCTCGCCGCGCAGCCAACGCACTCTCTGGCCGAATTTCTCCCGAAGCTGCGATGTTTCCTTCAGACCACGCACCCTCGCGAGTTTGCCGTAATAACACTACGAGTTCCACCGAATGTCACTACGGGTCATTTGATGCTGGCAGCTCGGATAGTTGGACGGAGACCTGGAACGCGGAAGCCCGCCCACCCAAGAGCCGCCCAAGCGTGTGAGGGCTGGAGCCAGCGTAGACCTGCTAGCTCCCTATGTCCCTCGGTCCCTTTGTCCCTTTGTCCCTTGTCCCTTATCCCTTATCCCTCGCTCCCTGCCTTCCCGCTGTAGAATGGCACCGACCCGCCCCGGCGACGGAACCGCGCCTTATGTATATGCGTATAAGCCGCATATGGATTGCGCGGGCACATTGACCTGGAATATGACCGGACTGGGCTGGCCTAAGCCGGCGGAGCCGAAACCGGCTCTCGCCCTATCCCGCCGGCCGGCCGGCCAGGCATTCAATGCCGGCGGGGCCCGAGAAGGGGTCGGCGCAGGGCGCAGCGAAAGGCGCGGGGAGGTGAGACCGTTGGAAGTGGACTGGTCCCAGACCGTGCGCCGCTGCATGGACGGTGATTCCGGCGCATGGGCGCAGCTTGTCCGCGAGCATCACAAAAGAGTGTTCGGGCTGTGCTACCGGTTTACCGGATCGTCCGCCGACGCCGAGGACCTTACCCAGGATGTATTCCTGAAAATCTATTCGAACCTGTCCAGCTTTGACGTGGGGCGGGGCAGCCTGCAGGTGTGGATCACAACGATGACCCGCAACCTGCTGGTGGATAACTTCCGCCGCACCAAAAACCAGCGGGCCACCAGCTCGCTCGACGACGGATGGGACCAGACCGACGAATTGCGGCCGGTGGACCGGCTTGTGGGGCGGGAGCCTTCTCCCCATGAGATGGCGGCGCGCAAGGAACTGGAGAAGATGGTGCAGGCGGCACTGGCGCACGTCTCTCCGGAACTGAGGGAAGCAGTGATTCTGAGGGACTTACAGGATATGGACTACAAGGAGATTGCCCAGGTTCTGGGCATACCCGAGGGGACGGTAAAGTCCCGCATCAGCAGGGGAAGAGCGGAACTTGCGCGCCTGCTGGAACGTACTAAACGGGAGGTGATGTAAATGGCCGAGCGCACTAACATTCCGGGTTCCCCAGCCTGCGGGCAGTGGGAGACGCTTCTGGCCGACGCCCTCGACGGGACCCTGCGGCCGGAGGATGAGAGCACGTTCTCCAGCCACATGGCCGGCTGCACGGCCTGCACGGCGCTGTTTGAGGAAGCGCGGCGCGGACGGGAGTGGCTGGATTTTTTATCCGCTGAACCCGATCTGCCCGAAGGGCTTCTGGAGCGGATTCTGGCCCAGACCGGACCTGGGCAGGCGGCAGGCTACGGCCTGGTGGCCGATAGCGGGACGGCGGCCATTGCGGGCGTGCCCCTGGCCATCGTCACCCCCAAATGGCAGAAGCCCGGCTTCATGGGCTTGGTGCGCCGCTTCGCTGAGCCGCGCCTCATGATGACCGTGGCCATGGCGTTTTTCTCGATAGCCCTCACCCTCAACCTGACCGGCGTCAGGCTCAGCCAGATCCATCTCTCTGACCTGCGCCCGGTGGCCCTGCGTTCGTTCATGCAGCGGCGGATCACCATGGCTTCTACTCCCATCGTCCGCTACTACGACCACCTCCGCCTCGTCTACGAAGTCCAGGCGCGGGTGCGCGAGATGAAGAGAAATACCGAAATCGAGGAACAGCCCCAGCAAAGCCATCCCTCGGGAGAATCGCAGAAGAATAACCAGAACCAAAAGGACGGGGGCTCACGCGTAAGCCCGCCGCAACAGTCGGTCAGCCCTGCGATTATCGACACTGATTTACTGGAGACATCGCTATCACTTCACGACCAGCCAGCGCATTCCGGCGGCTCCGCGAAGCAGCAAGAGGAAGGGAGCACAGGATGGATTGCGTAAACCACAGCGGTGTAACCGCCACCGCCTTTTGTCAAAATTGCGGGAAGGCCCTGTGCGCGCAATGCGTGCAACACGCTCCCAATGGGCAAATCCTGTGCCAGCCCTGCGCCACCGCCTGGCAGAGCGTGCCCAATCCCTTCATCCCCTTTGCGGCCCCGCCGCCGGGCGCTCCCAACCCCTCCGCCGCGGCCGTGCTCGGGCTCATCCCCGGCGTGGGCGCAATGTATAACGGCCAGTTCTTCAAGGGATTCATCCACGTGGTCATCTTCGCGGTGCTGGTCAGCATCAGCTCCCACTTCCCCATCTTCGGGCTGTTCATCGCCGCCTGGATCCTCTACCAGTCGTTCGAGGCCTACCACACGGCGCGGGCGCGGCGGGACGGAACCGCCCTGCCTGACCCGCTGGGATTGAACGAGGTGGGCAGCTGGCTGAACCTGGGCGTCAAACCTCACGATCCCTCGCAGCCGCCTCCTGGCCCCGCTCCTGGCGCAGCTCCGGGCTCATACCAGGCGCCGTACCAGGCACAATACCAGGCGCCTTACCAGCCCCCGGGACAGGCCCCGTATCAAGCGCCCCCATGGACGCCGGTCGGCGGCCCGGTGGATCCGAATATGCCGCCCATCCAGCCCATACCTCCTCCGTGTCCGCCCGTCTACTGGCGGCGCAAGGAGCCCATCGGCGCCATGGTCCTGATCGGCCTCGGCATCCTGTTCCTCCTGGGTCAGCTCAATATCTTCAACGGGCGGTTCTGGGATTTTATGTGGCCGCTGTTCCTGATCGGCCTGGGTCTGTGGCTCATGCTTAACCGGGTAGGACCCTGGCATGGAGGTCCAAAATGAATCGCTACATCCTCATTCGCCGCTTGCGCGGACCCGCGTTTCTCCTCCTGGTGGGCGTCATCGCGTTGCTCAACCAGATGGACATCCTCACCTGGGGCCACGCCTGGCCGCTGTTCCTCATCCTGGCCGGAGTGCTGCTGCTGGCTGAACGCGGCTTTCTGTCCGGCGAAGTCTATCCGCCCTATCCCTACGGCGCACCCCCGCCCGGCGCTCCGCAGCAGCCCGTAACTCCGGCAAACCCCGGAACTTCCATCGTCCCGGCCGATGCTGACGACTTCATCAACCGCGGAGGGCAATCATGAGCAGCGTACCTCCAAATACTCCTCCGGGCGCACCACCCCCTTACGATCCCCACACCCAGTGGCGGATTTACCGCGAACAGCAGCGAGCCGCGTGGCGCGCGCAGCGGGATCAATGGCGCGCGCAGCGCCATGCCTGGAAGGCCGGCGTCGCCGGCGCTTACATGCCCCGGGTGCCATCCGTCGTCGGCCCCGTCATCCTCATCGCCGTCGGCATCATCGCCATGCTCATTTACGCCGGCAGAATCAACGCCGGCAGCTTCTGGGACTGGTACGGAAAGTGGTGGCCGCTTCTCCTCATCCTGGCCGGCGTGGCCATGCTGGGCGAGTGGGCGGTTGACGCCAAACGGACCGCGCCGGTGCGCCGCGGCGGCAGCTTTGTGGGCCTGCTCATCCTGCTCGCCGTCATCGGCGTCTTCGCCGCCTGGGGGCACCAGAACTGGGACTGGATGCGCAATGGCTTTGGCGACAACGACAGTTTCTGGAACGCGCTGGGCCGGCCCCAGCACGACCTCGACCAGACGGTCTTGAATGCGCAGATTCCCTTGAACGGGGTGGTCAACATCGACGACCCGCGCGGCGACCTGAGCATTACCGCAGCCGACGGCGAGAACGTGCAGGTGCAGGCGCACGAGATTGCGTACGCAGACTCGGATGACAAGGCCAAAAAGATCTTCGATGCCGAGGCCGCGCACGTGACGGTGAGCGGAAACACGGTGCTGGTGAAGTCGGCCGGGCACACTGACGGACGGGTGAATCTGACGGTGATCGTGCCCAAGTCAGCGCTGGTGACGGTGAACGCGGGCCACGGCGACGTGACCGCGGCCGGCCTGGGCAACGGCGCCAACCTTACCGCGGAACACGGCGATGTCCACATGAACAACATCACCGGGTCGGTGCAGGTGCACTTCTCCACCGACAAAGGCGATTTCTCCGCCCACCAGGTCACCGGCGACATCACCGCCGACGGCCGCTGCAACGACGTCACCCTCTCCGAGGTGAAAGGCAAAATCGCCGTCAACGGCGACATCTTCGGCGAAGTGCACATGGAGAGCCTCTCCGGGCCCGTCCATCTGCATACCTCCGTTACCGACGTGCAGTTTGGCGCCCTGCCCGGCGACATGACCATGGACCAGGAAGACCTGCGCGTGACCGAGGCCAAAGGCACCGTGCGCGTGATGACCCATTCCAAAAATGTGGACCTGAGCCAGATCTACGGCGACACCTACGTGGAAGATCGCGACGCCGACATCTCCATCGCCCCGGCGGGACCGTACAGCATCCAGGCCACCAGTTCGAGCGGCCAGGGCAATGTCAGCATCGCGCTGCCCCCCAACGCTTCGGCCACGATTGACGGCCGTACCCACAACGGCGACATCGTCTCCGACTATCCGCTGGACATTACGGGCGACGAGAGCAAGACGGTGACCGGTCGAATCGGCGGCGGCGCGGCCAAGATCTCGGTCAGCACCGAGGTGGGAGACGTGCGCATCACCAAGGGGACGGGATTCCCGTCCGAAGCAGAAACGCCCGCCGCCCCGGAAGCTCCGCCCGTGCCCCCCGCCAACGCCAAGCACCTGAAGCCGCCCAAAAAACCGCCGGTCCCGGTAACGCAGTAAGCCAGGGAACAGGGAACAGGGACCAAGGGACCAAGGGCGCGTTTGACGAATCCTGATTCGGAACACCCTGATCCGGCTGCTAGAGACGCAGACTCTTTAATACGACAAACTTACGGCGACCCAGCAAAAATGAGCATCGCCGTGATATGTTTGGCGCGTCTAACACGTAAGGGCGATTGCCGTGATGGGACCGTATGCTATCATTGCTTTCCCGAAGAGGATTTCTATGCCGACGCTTGAAGGAACCGACTATGATCGCTTCAGCATCGAGGACATGGGCCAACAGCCTTTGACCCTCGAAGAAGCTGTGAGGAAGGCGAAGGAACTCCGCCAGGGCGATCCTACCAACTTCTATCGCGTCGAGATCGCCGATGAAGCCAACATGACCTTCAAGGTAAAGAAGGTTGACGCTTCGTCCGTCTATGCGGAATTCATGGGTCGCGTGACTAATCTTATGGGAAGGTACGTGCTTCGCAGCAGACGCAAATGAGCGACGCTCCGGCTCCGCCTCCTACAAATCCCGATGGTGCGCCAAATAGGGCGTCTGGGGCCCCAAGCGAGACGTCTGTCGAATACCTGCCAACTCAAGCGATCGAAAAGCTCCCGAAGGAAACGAAAGACCTTCTCATGGTCTTTGCGGCTTTTTTCCGTAGCACAACCGGCCCGGACCCCGAAACGGCGAAAGCGATTGCCGAAACTGAGATGCATCAGGAAACCTGTAGGCTAGAGGGCTTCAAAGAATCGCTCCACACCAAAGATAAACAAGGCGAACGTGACCATGAGTTCCGGAAGAAACGGCTGAACCACGAAACGGCCCGGAACATGATCATCGCGGCTGTCGCGGTCGCTGGGATCATTTTGGGAGCCTACCTGCTTGTCGCAAAGAATAATCCCACTGTAGGCACACCCCTCCTCATTGCGGGCTTCATGGCTCTCGTGGGAGACAAGAGCTTTCTCCCAAAGGGCAAAGACTGACCCGTAGATTGACAACTGCAAATCCCCGCCTCATTCTCCGACATCCTCCATTTTTCGTATACCTATGCACAGATTTACCTTGCATGGAGTCTATAGTCTCGTCCCAATGTCATGGGCTTTAGCCTCGGGCCTTTCGCGCGACGCGCTGAAAACCAATGCAATAGGGACAAACCAGCAAAGGGCGCGGACAATCTCCGCGCCCCTGCTGTCTGAAGGCACGGACCACCGTAGTTGCAGTTTGTGCCAAATGGCGCGATAATACTGCCAGGTGGCAGACATGGGCGTCGCGGAAATCGTAGTAGTGCTGGGCGGGAAGCGCACGTTCAAGCGGCCGGTGCGGAGTGCGGACGAGCTTGTCGAGCGGGTGCGGTCCGGCCTGCCTGCATCGTCCGTTACCTCGCTCGCGGATGCTCTGTCGCTCAAGCGCGCCAGCGTGGCAGAGCGCCTGCGCATTCCGCTGCGCACGCTGAGCCGCAGGCTGGCCACAAGTTCGCGCCTGACCCACGAAGAGTCGGACCGGGCGCTGCGCATGGCGCGGGTGGTGGCGCTGGCCAAAGAAGTGCTGGGAAGCGAGGAAAAGGCGTCCCACTGGATGAGCAACCCGAATCGCGCGCTGGGTGGGCGGCAACCGTTCGACGAGCTGGACACTGAGCTGGGCGTCCGCTCCGTTGAGGAGGTCCTTCACCGCATCGCCTATGGGATCTTCAGCTGATGCAGGTTTGGAGGATTTTCCCCTCCCGATACCGTAAAACCGCATTTACCGGAATAGGCGGCCTCTATGCGGCAGGGCGTTGGAATCACCTCGGCGTGCCGATGGTCTACACCGCCACGTCGCGCGCGCTGGCGGCGCTCGAGTTCTTCGTCAATCTCGATCCCGGAGAGGCTCCGGCGAATCTGATGATCGCCGAAGCCGGCGTGCCGGAAGCGTTCATTGAATGGCTCGATGTTAAGGCGCTTCCCGCCGCCTGGCGCCGGCCGAACAGCGAGGCATGCCGCGACGTTGGTTCGAAATGGGCAGCGCGCATGCGGTCCGCCGCGCTGCGCGTTTCCTCGGCGGTGGTCGAAGGCGAGTGGAACGTGCTCCTCAATCCAAAGCATCCGGATTTCGCAAAGGTCGAGATTGCGACCCCGAAGCCTTTCCGGTTTGACGAACGCATGTTGCGGTGACAAGGCAGGGACCAAGGGACCAAGGGAATAAGGGACCAAGAAAACAAGAGCGTGGACAGAATCCGCGCCCTTGATTTTCTGCGCGGTTACTCCGTTCTCAGCGCCTGCATGGGATCCACCCGCGACGCGCGCCACGCCGGCAGCAGGCAGGCAATCACCGCCACCGACAGCAGCAACGCAGCCACCGCGGCGAATACCCACGGATCGAGCGGGCGGGTTTCGTAAAGCATGTCGCGCAGCACGCGTGCGGCCTCCGCGCTGGCCCCCAGGCCCAGCACCAGCCCAACCACCGCGGGACGCAGGCCATCGAGCAGCACCCGCCCGAGCACTCCGGAGCGCGGCGCGCCCAGCGCCATGCGGATGCCGATCTCCGCGGTCCGCTGCGCCACCACGTAGGACAGCACCCCGAACAGCCCCACCGCGGCCAGCAGCAGCGACAGCGCGCCGAAGCCCACCAGCAAGGTGGTGTTGAAGCTCTGGTCGAGCATGGACTGGCCGAGAAGCTGCTGCATGGTCAGGATGTCGGCAACGGGCACGTCACGGTCCATGCCCTGAATCGCCTGCTGCACCGGCACCGCAAGCTGTTCCACGTCGCCGCGCGAGCGCAGGATAAGGGTGAGGTAATTCTCGCCTCCATCTTCGTAGGAGATGTACATCATTTCCTTTGGCGCTTCGCCGATGTCATAGCGGGTGTCCCCGACCACGCCCACGATGGTGTAGGTCTTTTGGGTGAAGCCAACTTTGATGTGTTTTCCAACGGGCTCCTCGCCGGGAAAGTACTTCTTCGCAAACATGTCGCTGATGACGATCTCGTTGGCCTGGTCGAGCCGCAAACTTGGATTGAAGGTCCGGCCGCGCAGCAATGGAATTCCCATGGCCTGAAAATATCCGGAGTCGGCGCCGCGGGTAATGGCGAAGATGCCGTTGCCGGGCGGCAGAGGCGGATGTTCGACGACGGTGAAACCGAAATCTCCGCCGTAGCCCTGGCCCGGCGCGTTGGTCACCAGGCCTGCGGCCTCCACTCCGGGCAGAGCCCGAACGCGTTCGAGCAGCGTGCTGAAAAATTCCACCGGCGCGGGCCCCGGCGTTTTGTAGCGCGCGCCGGGAAGGCTGATGCCCATGGTCAGCACGTTATCGGTGGCGCAGCCCATGTCCGCGGAGCGCATGCGTTCGTAGCTCTTCAGCAGCAGTCCGGCGCCGATCAGAAGCACCACGGTGAGGCCGACCTCGAAGACCAGCAGCGTGCGCCGCAGCCGGGTTCGCGCGGCGCCGCCGGAGTGCGCGCGAGAGGACTCATAGAGCGCGGAGAGGATCCGCTTGTCGCCGGCGCTGAGCGCGGAGATGAGCCCGGCGAAGAGCGCGCAAAGCGCCACCACTCCGACCG
This sequence comes from uncultured Acidobacteriota bacterium, assembly GCA_963766785.1. Classification (GTDB taxonomy): domain Bacteria; phylum Acidobacteriota; class Terriglobia; order Terriglobales; family Acidobacteriaceae; genus Telmatobacter. The sequence continues at coordinate 1,566,464 of CAVYBV010000025.1, read as the reverse complement.
TAAATGAGGCCACCACCCAGTCGATGTGGACGGCGTTGACGCGCGCCATGTCGTGCCGCGCGCGCAGCAGCCACTCCAGCGCGGCAGCGGCCAGAAGCAAGCCAACTGCGCCGCCCGCGCCTGAAAGCAGCAGCGATTCCATGAGGCGCTCGCGCAGCAGGCGCAGCCAACCGCCGCCCAGCGCGGTGCGGATGGCCAGCTCTTTGCGCCGCGCGGCAGCGCGCGCGATGAGCAGATTGGCGACGTTCATGCATGCGATCAGCAGCACGCAGAGGGTAGCGGCCAGCAGCACGTACAGCGGGCGCTGGATGTCCCCCACCAGGTGCTCCAGCAGCGGCCGCGAGTTGGCGCGCCGATCGATGAAGGGATTTTCCGGGTGCGCATTGTGGATCTGGCGCGAGATCACGCTGAGGTCGGCGCGGGCCTCTGTCTCCGTCACACCGGGCTTGAGCCGGCCAATCACCCAGAACATGTGAAAGTCGTACGGGATCATCATCTTTGCCGGCATGTAGTGATAGACCGGAGTCCAGAGTTGCGTCGTCGCGTCAGGAAAAGCGAACCACGCGGGCATCACGCCGACCACGGTATAAGGCCGCGCGTCCAGGCGGATGGTCTGGTTGAGGATGGCGGGATTCGAGCCAAAGCGGCGCTTGAACAGGCTCCAGGAGAGGATGACGGTGGCGTTGGCCGCGGGCGTGTCGTCCGCCGCGGTAAAGTCGCGGCCGAGCGCCGGATGCACGCCCAGCGTCGAGAACAAATTCCACGAGGTCTCAGCGCCATGCAGCCTTTCCGGCAGCTCTCCGCCGGAACCGGAAAGGCCGAAATCGCCATCCTGCTCGATCGCGAGATTCTCAAAGCTGTGGTTGTGGGCCTTCCATTCGGCGAAAATTCCCGGCGCCACCACGTTGTAACTGGGCGGGTCGTTCTCCTTCATGCCGGTCTCGTAGAGCATCAGCAGCCGGTTCGGGTCATGGAACGGCAGCGGCCGCAGCAGCACGCCGCGCACCACGGTAAACAGCGCCACGTTGGCGCCGATGCCGAGAGCCATCACCAGAATTGCAACCAGCGTAAATCCCGGCGTGCGCCCCAGCGTGCGCGCGGAGTAGCGCAAATCGCGCAGCAGCGACTCAACCCCGGACCAGCTCCAGGTGGCGCGCGCCTGGTCGCGCAGCACGGCAGGATTGCCGAAGAGGCGCAGCGCCGCAGTGCGCGCCTGCTCCGGGCTCATGCCCGCAGCCCGGTTCTCCGCGATCTGCCGCTCCAGATGAAACGCCAGCTCGTCATTGAGCTGCGCAGCGGCGCGCCGCCGCGTAAACAGCATCCGCATGCGCATCGAAAAACGGTTGAGAGCGTGCATGATTAGCCTCTCCAAATAGGATTCGGGCCGGGTCGCGCGGGTTGCGCTTCGCCGCAGCCAGGGAGTTTACGCGCCTTCAAGAACCAGCGCGATGGCCGCCGAAAGCCGCGCCCAGTTGGCCTGTTCGGCCTCCATAGAGCGCCGCCCGGCCGCGGTCAAAGCATAGTGTTTTACCTCGCGCCCGCTTTCGCTCTCTTTCCACTTCCCCCGGATCCAACCCTGCTGCTCCAGCCGGTGCAGAGCCGGATACAGCGAGCCCTGCTGCACCTGGAGAACCTCTCCGGAGACCTGCTGGATGCGCTTGCCGATGGCCCAGCCGTGCTTCGGCTCGTTGGCGATGGTTTTCAGAATGAGCAGGTCGAGAGTGCCCTGGACAAGATCGCTTGGTTTACCCATACCTAGATTATCTACAACATCCGTTGTAGATAGTCAAGGTATCGCCTCGAATCGCAAAACCAAGCCCGCTTTGGGGGCCATCTTCGCGCCGAGCCAGCCGCCTCTCACCCGCGCAACCGCCGCATCGCGTCTTCCAGGCCCATCTCATACCCGGCGATGATCTTGTCCCACGTCGCGCTGGCCCCTTCGTCAATCGCTCGCCGCGCGGGCTCGGCGTCGAACCACGCGATCGTCCGCGCGATGCCCTCGCCAAATGGAACCCGGGCGCCGTATCCGGGCACAAAACGCTTGATCTTGCTGTTATCGAAGACCACGCTCGAAGCTTTGTCGCCGCTCAGGCTGCCCACCAGGTCAGGCACGCACGCGCCCAGAAAATCCGATGCAATGTGTACCAGCCGCGGCTCAACCCCGGCCGCATGCGCCGTGAGCGTGTAAATCTGGTCCCACGTCAGCACCTCGTCGCTGGTGATATGAAACGCCTCGCCGATGGCCTGCCCCTGACCCAGCAGCCCCACCAGTCCCGCGGCGAAATCGCTGTTGTGAGTCACCACCCACAGCGACGATCCGTCGCCGGGAACAATCACCTTCTTGCCGCGACGCATGCGGTCGACCGCGGTGTACGACTTCTGCCAGCTATTCACCGCCAGCACAATCTGGGTGTCGCCGTAAGTGAGCGAGGGGCGCACGATGGTGATGGGAAATCCGGCGTCGCGGTACTCCCGCATCAGGCGGTCTTCGCCGGCAATCTTGTCCCGCGAGTATTGCCAAAACGGATTGGCCAGCGGCGTCGATTCCGTAATCAGGTAATCCCTCACCGGCCTCTGGTACGCGCTGGCCGAGCTGATGTAGATGTATTGCCGCGTGCGCTCGCGGAACAAACGGATGTCGCGCTCAACGTGCGCCGCAGTGAACGCGATCCAATCCACCACCGCGTCGAACTTCTCGTGGCCGAGCGCCTGCGCCACCGCCGCCTCGTCGCCGATGTCGACGGCGATGGTCGCAACCGAATCGGGAATGCTCGCCGCCCGCTGGCCGCGCCGCAGCAGGGTCAGCTCCATGCCACGTTCCACCGCCAGGCGCGTGCAGGCCAAGCTGATGTTTCCCGTGCCGCCGATAAACAGAACCTTCATCTGCCCTCCACCAAACCCATTCCTCGCGAAGTGACAGATTACAGCGTCGCCGCCGTATTCTGCTGCGGCCTGGACCAGATTAGCTTCTCGTGTGGCAGTCGACTCGGGAAGGCTTTGAAAGGGCCGACTTTACAGCTTGGTGAAGAACTCACGGCCGGATGGATGGAACGCGTCAGGGCGGGACTTTAGTCCCGCCGATAGCCGCAAACAAAAGTTTTGGGCTTTAGCCCCTGAGGTTCTTAGCTCATGTTTCGATGAAGTTTTCCCCTTTTTCACCAAGCTGTTTAGTCGTGCCGAAATAGCCGCTCAAAAATGATTCCGGGCTTTACCCCCTGAGGGATGGTTTCATCGGCGACGGACACACTATTTCCAAATCCGGCCTCATCTCGCTCGGTTCAGGAAGGCAGCCGCGCCGGGGGTCCACATTCGCTGGCGAAACTTCCCCGTTTTCTGCTACGCTCTCTGCGTACCTCGGCAGTCCGCTTGCGGCAAGGAATCGGCGGACTCTACCTGCACTCTTCCGCTCCTGGGAGATTGCGGATGGAGGCGACAGGAGCACACCGGAGGGGTGTGCCTGCGCCAGTTACCGAGGCGCCGCGCCCGCCTTTCCACGCTTCCACCACAACACCAAGGAGAGAAACCATGAGCGCACCGGCGCAGCATCACACCATCAGCTACATCGAATTCACCGCCAGCGACATCCCCCTGGCCAAAAAGTTCTACGCCGCCGTCTTCGCCTGGAGCTTCCAGGACTGGGGCCCTGACTACATCAGCTTCGACGCAGCCTCGGCCGGAATGAACGGCGGGTTCATGAAAGGCGAGCCCAGCAGCGAGAAAGGCGCGCCGCTGATCGTGCTTTACTCGCGCGATCTGAAGGCGACGGAAGACGCGGTGGTGGCCGCGGGCGGAACCATCGTCGTGCCCACCTTCGAGTTCCCCGGCGGCCGGCGCTTCCACTTCTCCGACGGCTGCGGCAACGTCCTCGCAGTGTGGTCCGAGTAACGACAGCTTTCAGTTGTCAGTTTTCAGTTGTCAGTTCGCTTCGTACTGACAACTGAAAACTGATCACTGACAACTGCCGCACTACTGCGCCTCCCGCTTGCGCTCCAGCTCGTCGCGCACAATGGTCAGCCCCAGGATGCAGCGCTCGAACCAGTCGCTCAGCCGGCCGAACAGCGGCGCCTCCTGCTCGTATTCGAACAAATTGAACTGGCTCACAATGTAGTAGCTCTCCTTGCCCGCGTGCACCAGTTCCTGCAGCGAAGGATGAGGCCGCCGGCAGCGCCGTGCCCCGGCTGCCTCGGGGTACATGCCGGCCACAAACAGCGCGTAGTCGCCAATGTGCTTGCGGATCATCCGCTCGGCGTCGAACGAGGGCGCGGTGCCGTTCACCGGATCGGCGGCAGCCATCATCGCCTCCAGGTCCGCCACCGGCCGCCCCAGCTCGTCCCGCACCTTGTAAAGCTTGTCCGAACGCGAAAACTCGCACAGCACGTGGGCCACGTAGCTGGTCACATCCGGATCGTTCAGTCCCAGCTTGCCTTCGTAACTGTTGCGCACGGCCTGGCGGAAAAACTGTTCCAGTGGGTTGATGACCGGCTGCATGGCTGCCTCCCGCGAGCGCAATCCGGGGAAGTCGCTCGCTCACCCGCGCGCAGAACCGTGTCCCCTTGCAGGCGGTGACGGTCTCTCCGTTGCGCGCAGCCGGATCAAGGCCAGCCACTGCCTGAACGCCCCCGGCGAACTCCGCTGCGGAGCCCTCCAAAAGGCGTTCTCTATCGAGGTTTGAACAAGAGATTATCGGATTTGTTGCGCCAGTCAACAGGGCTGGAGGCAGATAGTTGGCAGTGTCGCATCAAGATTGCAAAACGGAATGGCTTTCCTCCCATTTCCGCAACAACTCCGCCGGCATGGCGCCACCGGCCTCCGCAACCCCTCACCACGACAGCCGCAGCAGTTCCACGGCCTGGCGTGGAAGCTGGCTGTTTACCGTGATCTTCCCATCGTGCACGTCGAGCCATTCCGGCGAGTTGAGCGTCTGCAACTGGCCGGCGGCTTGCAGCTTTTCATACTGCTCCGGCGCAGGCTCTTGCGGAGATCCCATCTGCTTCCACAGGGTGTAAGCGTTGCTGTGAGTGTCATCGATTCGGTAGCGCACCAGAAGAACCCGCGTGAGGCCGGCGGGAATGCCGCTGATCGCGATCTCGGCCTGCGCCGGCGCGGCGGACGCATCGTCATCGTCGTAGTTCCACAGCAGAACCGCCGCGCTCGCTGCCGACCGTGTCGCCAGCACGTCGATATCGGGTGTGCCGCCGGCGCCGCTTTCGAGAAGCTGCTGGAGCGCGACCCGGCCGGAACTCGACGCCCATACCCGGCTGCCCCGCATCAGGCCCACCATGCGAAAGAAATTGAGGATGGGCTTATCAATGCCGCGCGTCGAAAGGCTGCGGAGCCCTTCAAAGATGCCGCCATTCTCAAATTCAAACGCCCAGGTCACCATGCCGCGCAAATTGACCTGATCCTCCGCTTCCAGGTCGAGCATGGATTTGAGCGCCGCCGCGGTGTAGGAGGCATAGAGCGGTCCATTTCGGTAAGCGTCGGCCGGGTGCTCCCTGGCCGAGCACGCCGCGCAGCCCTCGGGATCGGCCTCGCTCAGGATGATGGGCAGAGGTCGGAAAGGCGGATAGCTGGCCACGATCCGGAATCCGGCCTCCACCGATTGCAGCTCTTCGGCCAGTCCCATCTCGACGTGCCCGTTCACCAGCCGCGTTCGGCCCTTGGGATGGTAGGAGATGAAGTCGAGCGGCACCGGCTTGCCGTTGGCGGCGCTCGGGTCGTTCCCGCAATGATCCAGAAATGCGCGAAGAAACTCAGCCGCCTTCCCTGATGCCGGCCCCGTGGTGGCAGGCCCGCCCACCCGTGCGCCGGGCAACGCCGATCGCACCCCATCCACCGCGTAATCGTAGAGCTTGAAATACTCCTGCTCGGTCCCATGCCAGTAGATAATGTCGGGTTCGTTCCAGACTTCGAAATACCAGGTGCGCACTTCTTCGGCGCCGTAGCGCTTCACCAGGTGGGCCACGTAATTGCGGATCAGGTCGCGCCACATGCCATAATCCCGCGGCGGATTATTCACCGAGCCCCCCATCGTCGGTCGCGGGTAGTGGAGCTGGTATTCGGCGATTCCAGGCACGCTCGCGGCCAGGTCCCTGGGCATGAAACCAAGCTCGACAAATGGGCGCACACCGGCCTTTTTGTAGGCGTCGAAGGTGCGGTCGGTGATCGTAAAGTCGTAAACGGGCTTGCCGTCCGGCCCAATCCTGAAAACGTTCGACGAACTCCACTTCAGCTCCGCCACTCCGTTGCCCGTGGTCAGCAGGTGGTGCGAGCGGATGTAGATGGGCGCGGGACTCACGTGGTGAAGCTCGCGCAGCAATTGTTGTCCGTAAGGCATGGAAGCATAATTCGACTCGTCGAAGCCGAACCAGTTGGTGACGGGCTCAAATGCGCCCATGGTCCGCGAAAGATCAACCTCGATGGTCACGGGCGATGAAGGAACGGCCACGGAGGAAGGGTTCAGCGCCCAAGTTGCGGGAATGGGGCCGATCGACAGCAGCAGCCATGCCAGTCTACGCACGATCGAGGCCCTTTCAATTCGCCGGCGGCGCCGGCGTCATGCGCTTGCCCAGCTCTTCCCGCACCAGCGCTAGGCCCAGCACGTAGCGCTCGAACTGCTCCGACAGGCGGGCAAACATCGCCGCCTCCTTCTTGTACTCGAACACGTTGAACTGGCTCACGATGTGGTAGCTTTCCTTGCCCGCGCGGATCAGCTCCCCGATGGTCGGCAGGTCGCCGCGGATGCCGGCATCGGTGCCCAGCGCCTCCGGCAGCATGCCCGCCACAAACAGCGCGTAATCGCCAATGTACTTCCGCATCGCCCGTTCCGCGTCGAACGACAAGGCGGTGCCGTTCACCGGGTCCGAGGCCAGCATCATCCCTTGCAGCTCTTCCCGCGAGTGCCCCGCCAGACCTTGGCGCAGAAACAGCCGATCGGTTTCCGAAAAACTGCACAGAATCTTGGCGATATAGTCGGCAATCGCCGGATCGTTCAGGCCCAGCTTGCTCTCAAATATCGCGGTCACTTCGTGATGAAAAAAAGGTTCTAGCGGATGAGCCTGAGTTGGCATGCATGTCTCCTCGGAGTGCAGATGCGTGGGTGCAAGCGGAAACCCGGTGCAACGTCCGCAGCGGGACAAATACCCGGCCATGCTGTAATTTGGCTTTCTATGGTGAATAGCTTACCCCATTTCAAGTGGAATTCGGTGATCTTAATCACTGGGGCGCTCTGTGAAAATGTGGGTCGGGAGCGGGAAGAGGCTGTCCAGGCAGGCTGGTCTCGCAAGCGCTGACGCCGCGGATCAGGAAATTCCGTTTCCGTAAGAAAGGGCCTTTCCTGTGGCGTTTCTTAAGCCGACGTGAAATGATCGTTCCGTCGATTCAGGCCGGCGTGCGCCTCTAATAGAGCGGCTTCAACCCGCCTGGCCGGATGCGGGCGGGCTGCAAGTTCTTAGATGCATTCAGGGTCGCTCGAACCCGTATCGATCCCCGCGGAACCGATCCGAGGAGGGCTTCCAATGAGCATCACCTGCCGTTCCTTGGCCAATGTCCCGGTAGACCGCCCCGCACGACTTCCTGGGAGATACGCTGCGCGAGCCGTCGTCTTGATCGCCGCCATCGTCCTGCAGGGTTTAGCGGTTGGCTGCGGCGGCGGGGGCGGTTCCAACACCAACTCGCAATCGCCGCCTTCCGGCCTGGTCTATCCGCAGACCTCCATCGCGGCCACGGTCGGCACAGCCATCGCCACCGACACCCCCACCGTCACTGGCAGCGTCGCCGGCTACGCCATCAGCCCGGATTTGCCCGCCGGCCTCTCCATCAGATCCTCCACCGGCGCCATTTCCGGCACGCCCTCGGCGGCCAGCGCGAAAACCAGCTACACCATAACTGCTTCCAACTCCAGCGGTTCCACCACAGCCGCGGTTTCCATCACGGTCGTCATTTCTGCGCCGTCCGGCCTGGCTTATCCGCAAACCTCCATCTCGGCCACCGTCGGCACAGCCATCGCCACGGACACGCCCACCGTCACCGGCAGCGTCGCCAGCTACACCATCAGCCCGGCCTTGCCCGCAGGCCTCGCCATCAGCTCCTCCACCGGCGTCATCTCCGGCACGCCCACCGCGGCCAGCCCTAAAACCAAATACACCGTCACCGCCTCCAACTCCACCGGTTCCACCAAGGCTGCGGTTTCCATCGCCGTCCTCATTCCTGCGCCATCCGGCCTGCTCTATCCCCAGACCTCCATCTCCGCCATCGTCGGCACAGCCATCGTGACGGACGTGCCAACCGTCACCGGCAGCGTCGCCAGCTACTCCATCAGCCCCGCACTGCCCGCCGGCCTCGCCCTCAGCTCCTCCACCGGCGTCATCTCCGGCAAGCCCACCGCGGCCAGCGCAAAAACCAGCTACACCGTCACCGCCTCCAACTCCACCGGTTCCACCAAGGCCGCGGTTTCGATAGCCGTCCTCATTCCTGCGCCATCCAACCTGGCATATCCCGAAATGTCCATCTCGGCCACCGTCGGCGCCGCCATTGCCACCGACACCCCCACCGTCACCGGCGCCGTCTCCAGCTACACCATCCTGCCCGCACTGCCCCCCGGCCTCGCCATCGTCCCCTCCACCGGCGTCATCTCCGGCACCCCCACTGCCGCCAGCCCGAAAACCACCTACACCGTCAAGGCCTCCAACTCCACCGGTTCCACCACCGCCCAAGTTACCATCACCGTCGCCAGCGCCACCTCCATCCTGGAATTGGGGCATGGCGGCGGAATTATGTCTATCCGCGCCACCGCCGATAGTGTTCTCTCCATCGATTGGACTGGACACTGGAATCTCTGGAGCTACAGCTCCGGAAAGGAACTCTCGAGCGGCGATTCGGGCACGGAATACGTCGAAGGATCCTCGCCGAACTCCACAGACAATATCGGCCTCGCGGGCGATTTGGCCGTAGCGCCTCTGCCATCCGGCCTGGGGGTCTACTCCGCTTCAACCGGACAGCAAATCTTCGTCGTGCCGTCTGGCAGCGCCGGTATTGCGTGGTTCTCGCTGGCCACAGACGGAAGCTACCTTTGCACCGGCTCCTCCTCGGGGCTTACGGTATGGTCGCCCTCCGGCTCCGAGGAGTTCACGCGGTCCGGAAATTACGCCAATGCCCAGGCATTCGCCGCGCCCGGACAGGTCCAGGTCGCCCTCGGCCCCGCCGGAGCCAGCGTCATCGAAACCGATTCCGTTCCCACCGGAACCTCCTCCGTCAGCGCGTCCTTCTCCGGAACCTTTAATTCTTGGTTCCTCGACGGCCAGAGATTCCTCACCAATCTCCAAAACACCGTCTGGGTCTACAGCGCAGCCCGGGTCCAGCAGAGCATCATGAGCCTGCCAGGGATTCAGAACCTCACCGGCCAGGGAGACTGGATCTGGAGCATTGGTCCTTATAATTCTGGCACTGGAACTTCTCCGCTATCGATCTATACCATCGGCAACACCACGCCTGTGGCCACTTACACCGTCTCGCCGATCGACTCCCCCGTCGAAACGGGATCCACTCTCGCCATCCTGAGCGAAACAACTCCTCAACTAACTGTGATTGACCTCTCCGGGGCAAGCCCATCCGCAACAAACTACACCTTGCCGGCTCCGCTGAACTACCTTTCGGCATTCGGCGCTTATTCCAGCTCCCAGTGGGTGGTCGGAAATCAGAGCGGAGTTCTCCTGGATGGCGCCACTGCCTCCTCTTCCACTCCAAGGTACTTCGATTACGGCGCCGTCTTCGGCATCGCCGGCTCATCCAGCAACATCGCCATCGCCACCGCCAGCGGACAGATCCTGCTCTACGATTCCACCGGCGCCACCCGGCAGGGAGCCATCGACTTCCTAAGCGGGGATCTAAAGCTCTCCTCCGACGGCAGCGTTCTGGCCGCCGGCGCCTATGGCGGATATGACCAATATGTGCCCGACCGGAGCCTGAACATTTACTCCTTGCCTTCGCAGGCAATCACGCAAACCTTCCCCTACACTTTAAATCTCTCCGGTACGCCCTTTCTCTGGGACTTCAGCCTCTCCGCCTCCGGTCAAACACTCGGGCAGCTGCTCGAGAGCGACGACGGCTCGTCGCCCCTCTCGTATTCACGAGAGGTTACACCCACGAGCGGATCGCCCATCACCTGGTCTGATACCGGTATAGACGGGTCGCTTGTGCTTTCCCCGGACGGAACCAATCTTGCCGCCGCCAACGAATACCTGAGCTATTATTGGTTCACCGCCAATCTCTGGACCAACGGCGCTCTCGTATCTGCGATTGCTGCCCAACCCGAGGGATGGATCGATAACACCCATCTCCTGGCCGCAAACTACGTCTTCGATGTCGCAATCGATAGCTTCGTTTACACCGGAAGCACCATTTACAGCCCGGCCGGCGACGTGGTCGCCACCGTCCCAGGCGGCAGTTCGTTTCCCGCCATGCTCAAACCTGACTTCACCTCCAACGGGTTGGTCTACGACTGGGTAAGCAATGCCGTGTACTCTCTCACCACGGGATCTCCTGTCTGGGTTGGTCCTGCCACCGGTAACGGATCTCCCACTGGCTTTACTGCGTCTCCGCTCGGCGCTCTCGCCGGCTCCAATGTCGTCTATTTGTACGGCCACCAGGTCTTCATCGCACCCTACTGAGCGGGGCGCGCAAGGACACCGTGTAGCGCCGGCCTCCCGGCCGGCTGTAGCGCGGACGTCCCCGTCCGCGCCCGCAGTCGACTCATGAGCGCCCCCGCCGCCGGGTGCCTCAGAGCTCGAACGCACATCTCCGCAACATCCTGGAACGAGACCCAGCTCACCGGACTGGTACCCAATCCGTAGATGCGAGCGGATGCGTTGGCATAGTCGAATCCAAGCGCCGGGCTCAACCAAACTTCCATGAACCAACTCGCCTGGATTGTCGTAAAGTTCAGAGCCTTGATCGCATCCTCGATGTGCGCCTTCGCATCCGCCAGTGGGAAGGAGAGATTGGCCGGACGGCGAAACGAAACAAAAACAAACCGATCGATACCGGCCGCTTTTGACGCTTCGACGAGGTTGAGCTGTCCATGGTCGTCGACAGATTCGATCGAATCTCCCGCCTGCCGCGATAAGGTCGACGACGCGGTTGAGATAACCGCATTCACGCCCTCGCAGGCGCTAGCCAGCGAGCCAGTGTCCTTCAGGTCTCCCAGACACAGTTCCACGCCACATTTCTCCAGAGCTGCCACCTTTTCTGGTGAGCTTGTCGTGCGAACCAGCGCTCTGTCTTTTTCTCCTCGTCTCGCTAATCGTCGGGAAATCTCTGCTCCAAGCAGGCCCGTAGACCCCACAACAAGAATCATACTGAGCTCCTTCGTGTTACAGACTATACCTGCTTTCGCCGATGGACCCAACGGGTACTCTCGGAGCTCCAAACTTGCGGGTTCCGGTTGTATTACCGGTTATGCAGAAATTTGGAAGCTGGACCGGTTCCGGGTGATCTGGCTCAGCTGACACTTCCCCATGGGCCACAATCCGGCCGGAACCCAGGAATGGGCGGAGGAATAGTTCGCCGAGGGCATTGCGCTGTTCTCGCCAATTGACGCCCAGCCTTCGTTGTCCAAACTCACGCGAGATTGCTCCAAGAGCCCGACTGCGTGTTAGGTACAGCTCTTCCAGGCCCTTCAGAATGATGGCGAGGCACAATTCGGACTATCGGAGCAGGAGGGCTCTCTGGTGACTCTAAAACTCGTTTGGACATAGCAATTGCCGTTCGATAGACTGGTAATCTACACTCTCAAGTCAAAAGGGGATCATGGCTAGTTCCCAATTTAATGCCTCTCCACTTTCGCTTATAGGTTTTGTCTGGAACAATCTATGGCGCCGACGGCTGAGGACGCTGCTGTCACTTTGCGGTATTGGGATGGCAATCGGCGCATTCGTTGGTCTCGTCGGTTTTTCGAAAGCATTTGAAAACGAGTGGCTTCGAATCTACACGAGTAGCGGTACCGACATCTCGGTGATTCAACAGACCTTTCTGAATACCTCCTTGGATGAGTCTGCTGGAGCGACTCTGAAGTCGTTGCCATTGGTGGCACAGGCGACACCCGTCATTTTTAATCTGATGGCCCTGACGACCGATGTGAATGCCTTGGCATACGGCTGGAAAGCCGACTCGTATGAATTTGACTCGCTGCAGATCCTCTCAGGACGGCGATTTCGCGACCACCATCCCGAAGTCATGCTTGGCGATCTGCTGGCCGACGATCTGAAGAAAAAGGTGGGCGACACGCTGGAGATTGAAAGCTCGCCATTCACGGTGTGCGCAATCTACCATGGCGGCTCTGGATTGCAGGAAGATGCAGTCATCATGCCGCTAGACCAGCTGCAGAAACTGAGCAGCCTGCAGGGCAAAGTCTCAACGTTTGATGTTCGGTTACGTCCGGCGCCTGCTGGAGAGTCCCCGGAGCATTATCTGAAGCGTGCGCAGGCACAGATTGAAGCTGCTCTGCCGGGACTGCGCGCGGTTCCCGCAGCCGAGCGGGCCCGTAACAATCAGTTTGTTCAGCTGGCGCACGCTTCTGCCTGGGGCACTTCTTCGATCGCACTGCTGATCGGCATCCTTGGGATCGCCAACACGATGGCCATGTCGGTCTACGAGCGCACACGGGAGATCGGCATTTTGCGGGCAATCGGTTGGAACCGGTGGCAGGTGTTGATTGTCATCCAGTTTGAAGCGGCTCTTCTGGGACTGGGCGGCGGCTTCTTTGGAATCGCCTGCGGATGGTGCGCCCTGCACCTGTTCGCGGCTCTGCCGCAAACCGCAAGCATCGTCTCGACGTCCTTCCCTGTGCTCCTTCCGGCCGAGGCGCTCGGGATCGCCGTTCTGGCAGGGCTGATAGCCGGTGCCCTGCCCGCGTGGCGCGCTGCGCAACTTTCTCCGGTGGAGGCGCTGCGGCATGAGTAGCTCCACACTCGAAGCGCGCAATTTGTGCAAGACCTACGACGACGGAGGAATCGAGGCCCTGCGTGGTGTGGACATATCGATCACGGCCGGCGAGTATATGGCCATCACCGGGCCCAGCGGTAGCGGCAAGTCTACGTTGCTGCACATACTTGGGGGACTGGACAGCCCGACGAGCGGCGAAGTGCTTTTCAGGAATGCTCAGCTCGGCAAATCGATCAATCTCGACACCTACCGGTCCCGGAACGTTGGATTCATTTTCCAGGCCTTCTACCTGATGCCCACATTGCGCGCAATCGAGAATGTACAGCTGCCGATGATTTGGTTCAATCGCAAGCGGCTTGACCGCGCAGCGAGGGCAAAGGAGTTGCTCGAGGAGGTGGGCCTTGCGCACAGGATGATGCAGTATCCGGCCCAGCTTTCGGCGGGAGAACGGCAGCGAGTCGCGATTGCACGCGCTCTGGCGAATGATCCTGAGATTCTGCTGGCTGATGAGCCTACAGGAAACCTTGATAGCGTGAACTCGGCGCACATTATGGAGATCCTTATCGGAATTCAGAAGCAGCGAGGGATGAGCTTGATCGTGGTTACCCACGAATACGATATCGCGCACTCGGCGGCCAGGCGGATTTGCTTCCGGGACGGAAAGATCGAGGCATGAGAGCCGGAGCTCTCGCGCTGGCCGTAGCGATGCTGCTACCGGGAGCAGCACCGACTGCCGCTGCGACTCACGCATTTCTAGGATGGTCCATGCGCTACTTCTTATCGATTCCCTGTTTGATGGTGGCTCTGGTCGCGGCGGGCTTTCTGTACCAATGGCTGGGCGCATATTATGACCGGCGGCGGTACACGGCGGGGGGGCGGTGGATCGACATTGGAGACGGGCGAAAGCTTTACCTGCTGGAAAAGGGATGGGGCGAAGCCACGGTGTTGTTTGAAGCAGGGATAGGAGCCACCAACTTGAACTGGTTTCACATCCAGAAGACAGTTTCTCGGTTTGCCGCTACGGCATCTTACGATCGCAGCGGCTTGGGGTGGAGCAGTCCATCACGAACCGCACGCACGCCGAGTAACATTGCCGCGGAACTGCACGAATTGTTGCGGGGAGCCAGCCTCAAGCCACCCTTCATCCTGGTGGGCCACTCATTCGGCGGGCTAGTGATACGACGGTACGCGCTTTTGTACCCCGAAGAGGTTGCAGGCGTCGTACTGGTGGACCCGATGCGCTGTGAGGAGTGGCCACCGTTGGATCCGGCAAAACAGGCGGCGCTCGAACGTGGCTTGAGACTCTCAAGTTTCGCGATTCCGATTGCGCAACTCGGATTGGCCCGGCTTGCGGTGACCTCGCTCCTGTGCCGTTCAGGGCAAATCGCGGATCGGCTAGCCGGCGCTGCCGGCCAAGGGGGTATGCATGTGCTCGGACGGATCAAAGGTGAAGTGGCCAAGATGCCACGAGAGGTATGGCCGATCGTGGCCGCTCACTGGTCGCGGCCCAGCTATTACGCCGGCATCCGCAGCCATGTTGCGGCGGTGCCGGACACTGTGCGGGAAATGCAGGACGCAGAACCCATTCGCGGGATTCCCGTTTTGCTGCTGACGCCGGGTAAGTCGACGCCGCTTTCAGATGATTGCCTGCGGAAGATTGGTGACACGGTAAAACAAGTGATCGCATTGACCAGCGCCCATTGGATTCACTTGGACGAGCCTGAATTGGTGATTCAATCGATCCGGGATATGGTAACGGCTGCTTCAGCTGTTGCGGCTGGTCCCTCCGAAGTTGCGGTGACGGTAGATTGAGGGGCGGCGCTGGCGCGCACTTCCGTGCCAACCCTGCCAAAGCATCCGTCCATATGCCCTGAAAACCGCTCGCGCATGGCCCGCCGGAGAATCTTGCCGTTGTAATTCCGAGGCAAACCGCCAGCTTCGAGAATCCAGATGCGGCGCGGCGCCTTGTGTGCTGCTAGATTCTGCCTGCACCAAGTCAGCAGGTCGCTTTCGCTTGCCTTGGAGCCCGGATGCAATTCGACCGCCGCAGCGGGAATCTCTCCCTTCTCGGCGTGAGGCAGGCCGAAAGCAACAGCACAGGATACGGCTGGATGAGCGATTACTGCTTCCTCCAGTTCCCGGAGGTAAACCGAGTAGCCACCTGACTTGATCACGTCTTTCATGCGCCCCACCAACCGGATCAAGCCGAGACGGTTTCGTGTGGCCAAGTCGCCAGTGCGAAGCCAGCCGTCGCTGGTTAGCAGGCCCTGACTATCGCCCTCGTCCTTCCAATAGTGCGGGACAAGACCTCGACGGCGGATCTGGCACTCGCCCGTTACACCGGTTGGCACGGGTCGGCTATTCTCGTCGACCACGCGCACGCGAAACGGCGGAACGGGAAAACACAAGTTACCGCTGCCGTTTAACCCCGACAGCTCGATGCCCACCATGGCGAGACCGCCAAGTTCCACCATGCCGTAGCCATTGAGAAGCACCGGAGGGATGCGCCTGCCTCCCGGTAATCGGGCCAGAGCGCCGAACTGCCCCAGCCGTCTTCCAACTTCGGAGGCCAGATGGTCGCTAGCAGACAGCCACAGTCGAATGCAGGCCAGCCGCTGAGGTTCCGGATTGCTATTGACCAGTTTGGCGAACATAGCAGGCACGCCGACGAAGGCGGTCACGCCAAAGCGCTGGACAAGTTCCAATGCGTCGGCGACCTCGAAATGGTCGAGAAAGTAACCGCGGATGCCTGCCATCAAGCCGTGGAGTGCAATGCTTACGGCCATTATGTGTGACCACGGCAGCGCGATCAGGGCAAGGTCCTTTGGCCCCAAAAAGAGTCTGGCAAATACAATGGATGCGCGCGCCCCGAGCAGGGCGTTGCTCGAAAGGGCCGCGCCCTTTGGAAAGCCGCTGGTGCCAGAGGTATAGAATACGGCAATGGTCGCGGTGGGATCGATGACAACGGGCTGAAATGTCGCCCCAGAGTCGCCAGCGCGCAGGAATCCGTCTAGCGTGTCCGTCTCATTGTCCGCCTGTATCCAGGTTCGCACGTTCAGTGCATGGCGGCTACAAATGTTGCGGGTAAAGGCTGCCTTGTCGGTCACCAGGATCTCAGTGCCACTATCGGCCAGGACCCTGCGAACCTCGGCGAGCGAAAGAAGCGGGTTCAGTGGGACTGCGATACCACCGGCGCGGATGATCGCCATGAACCAATGAAAGCATTGCCGGTTGTTACTGCGATAGATGGCGACTGGCTGGCCCGGACGCAACCCGACATCACGACGGAGAAAGGCATCGATAGAGCGCATATCGGCGTGCAGGTCTGCGAGATAGAAAGTTCCTGCATCGCCGACGGAGATTTCGCAATTGACTTTCCTTCGCACTAACGCGTCTACAAGATTGGCCACAGTGACGTTGCGGTCACGTGAGAGTTGAACACGGCGAAAGATGTTCATTGCGCAGAAACCGGCTTGCGTCCCCATAAAAATAGAAACAACAGCGGCCTCAGGCCCGCGAAAAAGAGCTTCGGATTGACATAACGCGGCTCAGGAGCGTTGAAGTACTCCATTGCGCGACGAGCGACCTGCTGGATGGTAGCGCTGCCGGCTGGGCCCGCGCAGAGGTGGACGGTTTTGCCCAGGGCAGCTTCATCAAAGACGAGCCGCGCCACCGCGGAGGCGACAAAATCGACCGGCACGATGTCCAATACAGCATCGGGAAAACCTGGGACAGTGCGCCAGAGGCGGCGCGCATAGATTTTCAACGGCCAATACATCATCTTGAAACTGGAGGTTACGCCCGTGCGAGAATCGCCCACGATGATGCTGGGACGAAGAATCACGATAGGCAGCGTGCTGAGGCGCGAGCGGACCAACGCTTCGGCCTCAGCTTTGGTCCGTTCGTATGAATTTCGGTAGCGCTGCCCGGCGGCGAGTTCGTTCTCGTGCACAAGGTCTGAACGCTCGCCGGCTACATAGGCAGTGCCGACGTAGGCGAGACTTCGAAGCTGACGCGCGCCGGCGGCAAAATCCAATATACGGCGGGTACCCTCGACATTAACATCGCGCGCCTCGTCCAGAGAGTGATCGAATCGCACTGCGGCGGCACAGTGAATGATGCGACCGTCTCTGCAGAAAGACGTTGATACGCAGCGCTGTCCAACCCGCAGCCCGGCTTGCCAACATCTCCAGAATAGACCTGGACGCGTGAACGCTCCGCTTGAGGGACTATCGTATCGACGCGCTGTTGACCCGATTGGCCGGCTCTGTCGCGGATTAACAGCGCCAGCCTGACGTGTGGCTGACGCTCGAGCAGTCCGCGCACCAGTCGCATCCCGAGGAACCCGGTAGCGCCGGTCACGAGAATGAGTTCTTCTTCGTTCATTGAGTAACTAGCCTCGGTTCGCGAAATGCTCGAATATCAATTGGCAGCTTACGGCAGTCGCTGAGGGGCTTCGGCCTAAGGTTTGTGCAAGAGCTGCCGTGGAAAACGCCAGGAAACCAATAGCTCGTCTTTTGTCCAACGTGGCTCGAAGCATATTACCGTGTTGTCTCAAAGACTCCTCCAGAGAGGACCAGTTCATTATCGCAAATCCATCAGTTGATGACTCGCTGACCAGGGTTGGGGACTATTAAAGCGGATCGGGCCAGGGGCTCAGTCCAACGGAGTTTCAGCACCTGTTCGATAAGATCTGCGGCGCGGCCTGGTCCGTCCAGCCCCTGCATGTTTCTCTGTAAGGCCTGGGCCGCTTCACGGTATCTGGCATCTTGAAGCACCAGCATGACCGCTTTACGAAGCCTGGCCGCGTTTAGCTTACGCAGTGGAACCGCCTCGCACGCTCCGCGGGCCTTGACTCGCGCCGCCACTCCGGGTTGGTCGTGGGCCAAGGGCACGGCCACCATCGGCACTCCTTCGCAAAGCGACTCAAGCACCGTGTTGATGCCGGCATGAGTGATCACCAGCGCAGCCCGCTTCAGAATCTCCAGTTGGGGAGCATAGCTCACCACCAGCGGATTGCCGGCCAGCTTCCCCAACCTTGCCGGATCGAGTCCACCACCCAGTGAAATCAATAATTGTGCGTCGAGCCCCGCACAGGCCTCCGCGATGGTTCTGAAGATGGCTTCCGAACCGTTCTGAAGAGTGCCCATCGATGCGTAAATCAGCGGGCGTCCATCCAGGCGCTCCCAGGGGAACTCGATCGCCGGGCGCTGACCAGAGTGTACCCACGGCCCGGTATAGTAAAGGCCCGCTGGCTTCTCGCCGGCGAATTCGAACTCCAGCGCTTCAGGCAACTGGGTGATTTTTGCCAGCCGCGACAGCGATTCTTCGGGACGCCGGAAGGTCTTCAGCCCCCATGCGCTGCGCTGCTTATTCACGTCTCTGAAGACAGGCGCTCCCATCTGCATCAGCAAAGAAATTGCAATGCGGTTCCGCAGACGGCTGAGCCGATCCTGTCGCGCCGGCCAACCGAGCCAGAAGGGTGGGAACCGGTCATCCTGAAGCAGGGGAGGAACCAAAGCAATGGAGATCCACGGCAGGCCCAGATAGTCCGCCACGTTCCCAGCAGAATTCGTCTCGTCAACCAGCAGCGCTTCTACCTTGGCTGCCCGCACCGCCTCCGGCCCGTCGCGCCGTACCATCCGCCCCGAATTCCTCACTTGTTCCAACGTGAATCGAAGGGCTGCGAATCCGTTTAGCCGGGCCAGGTGCTCGTCCAACTTTTTGAGGGTGCCGGGCGGATAGTCTTCCATGCCAATGGTGCGAAACTCAATACCCGCGGCACGCACCCGCGCCTCGGTGTCGGCAATCCCGAATATCACTACCTCATGGCCTCTCAGTTGCAAGGTACGCGCCAGCGCGGTCATTGGATTGAGATGACCAGTTCCAGGAAAACAAAATGCTCCCAATCTCCCCATCGCTCCCCGCAATTCATTGATTTCAAGTGCAATTAGAACTTCTGCCGTAGTGGGTGTCCAAATTCCGTTCTGGAGGATGATTCCAAATCTCGGAGGGGCTGTATGCAATGATATTGCGATGACGGTCAGGTCATCTCAACAACTGACTCCCATCCGAATTTCAAGGTATCGCTAAGCGCCGTTCTTTCCGCTCGAAAGAGCCACTCCTTTGTAATCATCTGTGCTGGAGTTCATAGCAGCGTCGCTGCGGGCCGCACCCAAGCAAGCCGCGCTCGCTGGGTTGCTTAGCGCTTCCATCGGTGGTATTCAGCACGGTTCTTCGGTGCCGCTGGCCCACCCCACCGTCCCGTCCATTGAATAGATGTCGTGCAGGCTGGCAATGGCTCTCGAGTGTTCTGGCAACCGCGGCGCAGTGCCGCAGTAAGGGGTGGCAAAAATGAAACGAATGCTAAGGTGGGTCGGAATATGCCGCAAGTATATTCTCCTCCTGAACCATTTCAGGGCTGGTGCGGTGCATAACGACCATTCCAGGCGTATTACCGCCATTCCGGACATCATGCAATCCCAGGTCTTAAGGGCGAGCGGCAGCAGGGACGACGCCTTGGCGGGGCTTCGCCGCGTGAATTGATTTTCAAAAAGACCAAAGGACGATTTGTGGCGCAGCTAAAGCTATGTCCTTTCAAAGCGCGTTTGTTGAGATTCGTGGTCTCCCACCCTGGGTGCTAAAGCGCGCCAGGATGGAGAACCCATTTTTCGAGGTAGATTGAGATATGGGGCGCCCGGCTGATGGAGGGTGGAAGAAATGAAGGTCCTGCTTTTGGGAGCGACAGGCATGTTGGGCCAGGGTGTACTGCGCGCATGCCTCCACGACCCGGATGTGTCCATCGTACAGACCGTGGGGCGGTCCCCAAACGGGATAAGCGATCCGAAGCTGAGAGAGATTGTGCAAAGAGATCTCCGCGAATATCTGACTGAAGCAGAGCTGTCCGGCTTCGATGCCTGTTTCTTCTGCCTGGGCGTTTCCTCGGCCGGCATGACGGAGACAGAGTACCGGCGGGTGACATACGAGATCATGCTTGCGGCCGCACAAAGACTCTCTCTCCTCAATCCGAGGTTGACGTTCAACTACGTCTCAGGGGCGGGAACGGACAGCACCGAACAAGGACGGATGATGTGGGCACGCGTGAAAGGCATGACTGAGAATTCGTTGCTTGGAATTCCTTCCCTGGAGGCGTACATATTTCGGCCTGGCATCATCCAGCCGCTGCACGGAGCGAGATCGAAGACAACCTCCTATTGCGTTCTGTACACCATGACGAAACCGTTGTTCCCGCTTCTTCAATGGCTATTCCCCAACCAGATCTTGACCACGGACCAGATTGGCCTGGCCATGCTGAATGTGGCGAAGCGAAGCTCCCCGAGGCGCATCTTGGAGATCAGAGATATTCGAGCGGCGGCTGACGCTAACACCGAATTGCCGGGGTGAGCCCGATTCAATTCGCATGTGGAATGCACAACTCCGCGACGAGCGGGCATCTGCGACTTGAACGTTGCCCGCGGGCCGCATCATCAGCGAGACAAATCTGCACTTCGGGCGAGTCACCGCCGATGCGTCACTTTGCCAGATCTTTGCTTTTCCGTCCACCGGCCCGTGATTTGGCCCACTCGAATCTTCCCAATCGGCCACCATTCTTCCGCAAACGATTCGACAGCACTGACAAACGCCGCCGACCGCACCCGGTGCTATCGCGAGACTATTCCTCGCGCAGGGCAGTCAGCGGCGCGGTGCGCGCGGCCTGGCGTGCAGGAATATAAGCTGCCATCACCGCGACCACGAGGATCGCGGCCGCACTGCAAAGGAAGGTGCTCACGTCGTACGGCGACACGCCGAATAGGAACTGCGACAGGAAGCGCGTGAATGCGAAAGCTGCCGCTGAACCCATTAAAATCCCTGTCAGCGCCAGCCGTGCAGTGTGTATGAACACGTCCCGGAGGATACGGCGGGGGCTGGCGCCGAGAGCCGAGCGTATACCGAACTCCTTGGTACGCTGTGCCACTCCGTAGGAGGTCACGCCGTAGACTCCTATAAGTGCCAGCGCCAACGCGATGCCCGCGAACAAACCGACAGTCCGCGCGAGGATGCGAGGCTGCCTCATAGCGTGATCGAGTCGCTCGGTGAGAGTGCGGAAAGTCACCGGCTGATCCGGGTCTAGAGACGTCACGATACCGCGAATCGGGCCGGCCAGATGGTTGGGGTCGCCTGCGGTGCGCACGAGAAGGTAGAGGTAATGCACATCGCTCTGCTTGAATGGCGTAAAGATCTCAGGTTTCGGCGGCATCTGGAGACTGAATTGGTGCGTGCTACCCACTACCCCTACGATCCCTAACGGTAACTTTTCGCCGGCTATCAACAAGTGCTGGCCAATTGGATCGTGATTGGGGAATTCCTGTTCGGCGAGCGCCTGATTGACGATCGCGGTTCTGGGGCCGAGTTCATTATCGGCATCATTGAAGGATCGGCCACGGAGAAGGGGAACTCGGACGGTATCGAAATAACCATCCGTCACCACATTCAGAACCCCGCCTCGTTCCGTCTGATCGTCACCGGGCAGGTGGCCCGCTCATCGATTCCACTACACACCTTGAAACTCTCGGAGCTGTGCCCCGTTCATCGCAGTTTCATCGCGATGAGCGGGCGTCCCTCGACCGCCGCGCTCCTCAAAGCCACGGTGCCGCTTCCCGGCGGGGCCACGGCCACCCATAGTGGAACCAGCGGCATGCCCTACATCCGCCATCTCGATTGGCTGGGCTCGGCGCGCCTCTCCACCACCTGGTCGCACACGGTCCAATCCAAGGCAGGCGGCTGTCCCACCCTCGTTTTCCCATAGCGCCCCAGTCACGAATGTGGGTGCCCCATTTTTGGTTCAAATCCCCGGCACCACCGCGCGGAGTCAAGCCAAACGGTCTGTTCAAATCGTTGCAATCGACAGAAAATAATTGAGAAAAAGTTTTTCGACCGACCTTCAGTCTTAAGTATTTTGGGGAGTATGCTTTTAATCAGATGGGAAAAATGCGGGCGGAAATAGCATCCGCATCCTCCCACACTCTCTTTTTCAGCAGGGCGCGGCCGCCGGCCGTGCCCTTTGTATTTCCGGGTGATTCCTCCCGGGCCGGGGTGTCGCGGAATGAACCGTCGTATCCGGAAGGAGCACGGGCCTTCAGGAGGCAGGTTTTCTGCCCCATTTTTGGTTCAAATCCCCGGCACCACCGCGCGGAGTCAAGCCCCACGGTCTGTTCAAATCGTTGCAATCGACAGAAAATGCTTGAGAAGAAGTTTTTCGACCGACATTCAGTCTTAAGTATTTTTGGGAGTATGCTTTTAATCAGATGGGAAAAATGCGGGCGGAAATAGCATCCGCATCCTCCCACACTCTCTTCTCAGCAGGGCGCGGCCGCCGGCCGTGCCCTTTGTATTTCCGGGTGTTTTTTCCCGGGCCGGGGAAGCTACCGCCGGCGATCCCGGGTCGCTTGTGTTCGGACGCATGCTCTTGCCGCCCCCGGGGCCAGTTCGATCCGCGCGGAAAACACCCCTGCGAAACAATGCACTTTGATGGCGTAAATCTCTCAATATGCAGCACATCGCCGTTTTTTATTTTGCACCGCTTGTGGGGAGGGATCCCGGGCCAGGGTCTTGCTGACCCCTGATCTCTGACCCCTGAACTCTGCATTTTCACTGCATTTTGAGCTCGTAACCGGCTCATCCCACAAGGGATCGCCGTTTTTTTTTGCGCATGTTTACGGGGTCGCCGGACCCGCTCTCTGGTCCCGCGGCCTCTGAAACTCCTTCGGAAAGGCAACAAGCCATGAGCCGTAACACCATAAAACCGACAAGCGCCCTGGCGCGCCGGGCTGTAACCAGCCGCCAGGTCGGCAATCCCGGCGTCACCAAACTACGCAAAGACGCCGACGACAAAGTCCTTGAAAAAAGCACCGAAATCGCCAAAGCGCTAGCCGACGAGGCAGTCAAAGGCAACGCCAGCAGCGCGCGCCTCCTCGTCGATCTCGCCGATGGCGCCAACTGGACCGAGCATTCCGACTCCGTCGCCAAAGTCATCTCCCTGGCCGTCACCGAGTGGAAGAAAGAACCGCCCGTCGTCCAGCTCGAAGTCACCACCAACCCGCCCCGGCTGAACCCGCCTGAACCGCGCCAGCTCACCGACGGCAACCAGGAACCCTGATCGCGGCCCCACGCAGCGTCGCTTGATCCTGAACTCATCGCTTATTCCTGCGCCGGGGCTTCCCCGGCGGCCTGCACCGGCCGCCGCGGAGGCCCCTTGGCGTCCCAGGGGAAACTGCATCGTCTCTGCCCGCCGCCCGCGCGCGTAAGCCGCCGCGGCGCGCTTGCGAAGCAAAGAAAGAAGAAGAGCTACCAATGAAGCGCATCGGTCACATCGTCCGTCAATCCGCCATCCTGTTCGCCCTGTGCGTTCTCGCCGCCGACGTTGCGGCGCAGACCTTCACCACCACCACGGTGTCGGGAACGGTGTACGGGGCGGACGGCGCGCCCGTCTCCGGAACCCTCGAAATCACCTGGCCGGCTTTCACCACCGCCGCCAGCCAGGCCGTTGCCGCCGGGCTCACCACCGTTACCATCGCCTCCAACGGCTTCTTCAGCGTCAACCTCGCGCCCAACATAGGCTCCATGCCCGCCGGGCTCTACTACACCGCCATCTACCACCTTTCAGACGGCACCACCTCCACCGAATACTGGGTGGTCCCGGCGGCCTCGACGGCCACGCTCTCCCAGGTGCGCGCAACCGTCATGCCCGCGGCACAGGCCGCGCAGGCGGTCAACAAGGCCTACGTGGACCAGTCCATTCAGGAAGCGGTGCAGGGCCAGATGACGGTCTTCGGGGGCACCCTCACCGGCCCGCTCTATCTCTCCGGCGATCCCTCCCAGCCCACCCAGGCGGCGGACAAGCACTACGTGGATGATTCCGTGAGCGGCTTGCTGCCTTTGAACGGCGGCGTGCTCACCGGCCCCGTCACCGGGCCGCAGATCGGCGCCGTCTACCAGGCCGACCAGTTTGCCGGCGCCGACTTCGGCGCGCGGCTTCAGGCGTGCATCAACGGGCTCAACGCAAGTTACGGCGGCACCTGCGACGCGCGCAATTTCTCCGGCGCCCTCACCATGGCCGCCAACCTTACCGTGAGCGTGGCCAACGCCACCATCTATCTGCCCTGCTCCACCATCTCCACCGCGGCGTCCATGGTGATTCCCGCGGGGGTGCGCAACGTCACCCTGCGCGGCTGCGCCTCCCAGGGAACCAGCGCGCAGAGCGGCAGCCAGGGCGGCACCGTGATCCTCTACTCGGGCTCCGCCGCGGCCATCCAGGTGGGCGACTCCACCTACGCCGCCGACACCCAGGGCTTTCACCTGGACAACGTGGCGGTGAACACCACGGCGGCAACGGGGGCCAGCGCGCAGGCCATCGCCATCCGGCGCACCCAGGAGTTCTCGCTCTCGGGGCTGTATCTGCTGGGCAACTCGAACCAGACCGGCATCACCCTGGACGGCACCGGCAACTACACCGGCGGCGACCTCTCGGACACGCACATCAGCGGCTTTCAAACCGCCGTCAACGGTATCGGCCACCAGGTGTCAAACCCGGCCACGACCGACTGGCTGAACGCCAGCACTTTTGTCCGGCTGCACATCGACTGCCCCACGACCGGCGGCAACCCGCAGGCGGGGACGATCGGAATCAACCTGCAGCAGGGCGACGGCAACACTTTCACCGGAGGGGACGTAGAGGGATGCGCGACTGCACTTCATCTTGGATCGAACGCACAGAACAACACGCTGGTGGGGCTGCGCAACGAGAACTCGACCTACCAGGTGGCGGCGGATGCGGGCAGCTCGTACAACAACTGGATCACGGGCGGAACGATGTACACGGGAAAGCTCACCGACAGCGGCACGCACAACAGCTTCCTCGATACATTTCACAGGAGTTTCAACGGATTGAATGGTGACCTGTACCGCAGCCAGGCGGATGCGACGGTCACCAATCACTATTACCTGGGAACCGGTGCGGGCAATGTGCGCGGACTTGAGGACGAGTACATCACGGACGTGCCGGGGCAGCCGGGGAGCTATCAGAACGCGTGGCTGTGGGGGCCCGAGGACGGCGCCAGCGGACAGCAGACGTGGGCCTTGCAGGACATGCTGAACAACGTGCAGCGATTCGGCGTGCAGCAGAATACGGCGGCGGGCGGGACCCCGCAGACCTATCTGAACGCGGCCGGGGGCGGCAGCGTGTGCTTCAACTGCTCGGCGAATGCGGGAACGGGAGGCGTGAATTTCTCGAGCGGCGGCACGTCGCCGGCGACGGTGGCAACGGTTGACAAGTCCGGCGACGCGCAGTTCAACGGGACCCTGCAGGTGAGCGGCACCTCGCAGTCGGCCGGGACCATGACGGTGCGCAACAACGCCGACGCGGAGGTGGACTACTACCTGTGGCCGGGATTGACCGCGAGCCAGAAGGGATCGTTCACCTACAAGGACTTCAACGGCAACAGCCAGTGGTACATGGTGAAGGACGCGAGCAACAATTGGGCGCTGAACTCGGCGGTTGGGGGACTGGACAGCTTCAAGGCGTATCAATCGACCAACAGCGGCGACACCTACATCGACTCGAGCAACGCGAGCGGGCACATCCGGCTGAACTACGAGACGGGCGCGGGCACTGAGACCGACATTTACTCCGGAGGCAGCGCGAATCTTGCCGCGGCGTTCCTGAGTCCGACGAGCATCAAGCTGCCGGGGCTGGCTTCCGCAAGCGGGGATAGCTGCGTGCAGATCGACAACAGCGGTTATCTGACGAACACCGGCTCGGCTTGCGGCAGCGGCGGCGGAGGCAGCGGTACGGTGAACTCGGGAACGAGCGGACAGATTGCGTACTACAGCGCGAGCGGGACGGCCATTTCCGGCACCGCCACGGTTGCTTTGAGCGCGGGCGGGACGGGCGCGACGACCGCCGCGGGGGCGCTGGCCGGCCTGGGCGCGCTGCCGGCCAACGGATGCACTTCCTCTGCGGGCGGTAATGTGTCGTGCCCTGGTGCGGTTAAATCAAATGCGGTTAGCGCCGGCGTCAACGGCACCATCAATGTGATGGCTCCGCCCTACAACGCGGCGGGCAACGGCTCCAGCGATGACACTACGGCGGTTACTGCGGCTTTGACTTACGCCGCTGCGAATAACGTGTGTGTTTATTTTCCGCCGGGAACCTATAAGACTACGGCCCAGTTGACCTGGAACTCCTCGAACACCTTATGTCTGCGTGGAGCGGCGGCTGCGACTGGGCAGAATCAGGTGGCTCTGTCCTGGATTTATTACCAGGGAGCGTCCACGGTTCAAGCCGCCCTTTCTGTCAACAATACTTCCGGGGGCCAATACAGCGCCATCGACTGGAAGGACATCGGTTTTGCGGCCAATACCAACGCATCCTACGCTGTGTACGCAAACAACGTAGGCGGCAAATCGCCCACCGACAACCTATTCTTCGCGGGCGGCTCCGTCAGCGCATTTGAAGGGCTGGATTACAACGCCCAGGCGTCGCAGCGTAACTGGACAGTGGTGGGGGGCACCGTTCCTTGTGTAAATGGGATTACGTTCGGAGAGAGTTCCGGCACCTACGTTTTCCCCAGCGGCCAGTTCACGCTCGATACTCCGACGGTGGAATATTGCACGGGAATCGGCCTGAATTTTGCCGATACCAACGGTATCACCGTCCTGAACGGGCAAGTCGGCGACAATTACCAGAACCTATTGGTAAGTGGCGGACAGGATGTCTTTGTGCAAGGACTTTACGAAAACGGGTCGCGTACTGCTGCACACGATACAATAACCGGATATAACAACGTCTTTATAGACATTGATGACTCCAACGTATTTGAGTTATTATCCGGAGCCGCGCAAACCATCCTTATGGGTGGCTACTTCGGCGACAAATTGCAAATTGATTCCGGAGCTGTAGGGACTATTCTACAGGGAGTGGAGCTTAATCAGGCGGGCAGCAGCTATTTCTCAGACGCCGGGACCGGGACTGTCTACGATGGGATCGCTTATAGCACCAGCAAGACTCAAGTAGCAGCCAACCTGCCCCAAGCGCAGCAAGTGTCGCAGGCGCAAGTCCTTGGCTCATTTGGATCGTTTGATCCGACAGTTACGGCGTCTGGAACATGGTTTCTCGAAACCAGTAACGCCGTTGTGCCATTCTTCCAGAATGTGTTTACTATCGGCAAAGCATGGGTTGCCATTCTCAGCGGGGAATTCTCCTGTGCTGGGTGCGCCTACAACCAATCCATACACGTGCCGATAACTCTCTCCGATTCCTCGAACACCGTGAGTGTGTCGGGCCATACGGCTGCGTTTCAGGTGGACTCAACAACCGGCCTTTTTGAGTTTACCTCAACTTATGACGGCATCCAGTTTACCGGCACAGTAACATTTGTACCGTTCAGCGGCATTGCGGCTGGGAGCGGCCCTGGGGCGGGCATAGCGCCCGTGAGCCTGCAACTTGGATCATCGGGCACGGCGATGACGGCATCGGCGGGCAACGGCGGGGCGGCGCAGGAGACCACCAGCGCAACCAAGACGGCTGGGCATGCGGCGAGCTTCGATAGCAACGGAAACGTGGTGGATAGCGGCTACGTGGCGGGCAGTGCTGCGAGTATGACGGGCGGCGCGGTTAACGACATCCCGTACCAGACGGGGGCTGGAGCGACCAGCTTTCTAACTCCGGTAGATAACGCCGTGGTGGCGACAAATAGCTCCGGGGTTCCATCTGAGACCACGACTCTGCCGGCGGTCAGCGGCGTGAATCTTACCGCGCTGCCGAGCAACGCCGCGCTCTATCCGACGCTGAACCAGAATACGACGGGCAATGCCGCTACGGCGACGGTTCTTGCCAACGGCGCGGTTGATGATATCCCCTACCAGACGGGGCCTGGAGCGACCAGCTTTGTAACTCCGGTAGATAACGCAGTGGTGGCGACGAACAGTTCCGGGGTTCCATCGGAAAGCACGACGCTTCCCAGCGGTCTTTCGGCGACCAATCTCACTTTAACGACCCCGGCGCTGGGCACGCCCGCGTCCGGCGTCATTACAAATCTGACCGGAACGTGCACAAACTGCACGGCAGCGAATATTTCAGCGACAACGAACGCGACTCTGGCCACGCTGTCTGCGCTCTCTCTGCCTTACACGCAGCTTTCCGGAGCGCCGTCGTCTCTTCCCCCGAACGGCGCGGCCGGCGGCGACCTGACGGGCAGTTATCCCGGGCCGACGGTGGCGGGGGTGAATGGCGGCAGCATTCCGACAGCGAAAACCATTGTCGGCACTAACTCCAGCGGACAGATTGTGGACGCCAGCTCGGCCACGCTGGCCAACTCCACCACGGGGAACGCCGCGACCTCTACAAGCGTAGCTGGAATGACGACGGACTGTTCGCTCTATCAAAGCGCGGCTGGAACCACCGCCTGCGCTACGGCGCCGACGACCGCGAATACGTTTCAAGTGCTGGCGGAGAAGCCGAACGGAAGCGCGGCGGCTCCGGGGTTTGCCAACGAAACCGCGCTGATGTGGTCGCCATCGCCCCAGTTCTATTCCATAACTTCGATGGCATTTGCGCAAAACAAGATTACGTACTTTGCCTTCACTCTGCCGATTGCAGTCTATACGGGGCACGTCAGCTATCAGCCTTACACCGCCGATAACACCGCAAATGACTACGACATCGGTATCTACTCGATAAGTGGAAGCACGGCCACACTTGTAACTCACATAGGGGCCACGGCGGGGACGACGTTTGCGCCGAGCACCGGCGGCGCCATCTACCTGGCGTGGACGGGAGGGTCGGTGCTGCTGACGCCGGGCACTTATCTCTTCGCCGAGACTACGAGCTGCGCCTCATCTTGTGCGGCATTGCGAGGAGAAGGCGCGGCAGCCGGCCCGACAGTCTATGGGAGTACCAGTGGAACGGGGACAACATCGGGCGGCGTCCTGTCCAGCAGCATCAGCAGCTTGTCGGCGGCGGGCACGACGGTCACTATGCCGAACTTCATGCTGTACTAGGTGTCTGACCGTGTGATTTCGTACCTGTCGATTGCCAATCCCAGGTCCCAGAATCGGGACCTGGGGTACCCAATTTGGTAGATATTCAAGCGGTCAGAGGCCCGGGTGGCGGAATGGGCGTGGTTTTGTGAGCCTGGCGCAGCAGGGGACGCCCGAAGGCGGGCCAGGGTTCAGGCGCGGGCGCGGCGGGCGCGGGCAACGAACCAGACAACGGAAGGGAAGCGGGCGATGGAAACGGCGACCAAGCAGGTGGTGAACGGAGCGAGCCTGGAGGAACTGGGGGAGATCCTGGACCACCGGCCGGCGAGCCTGAACGGGGACACGGTGGCGACCGCACTGGCGGAGAACCTGCTGCGGGTGCGGTCGCGGGAGGGCGCGATTGTGCCGCTGACGGCGAACGCGATGCAGCGGGAGTTCGAGCGGCGGCGGGGGCGGCGGAACATTGTGCTGAAGGCGCGGCAACTGGGGATGACGACGTGGGCGGCGGGGCGGTTTTTCCTGAAGACGATCACGCGCCCCGGAACGCTGACGCTGGAGGTGGCGCACACGCAGGAGGCGGCGGAGGAGATTTTCCGCATTGTGCACCGGTTTCTGGACTGGCTGCCGGAGGAGCTGCGCACGGGGCCGCTGGCGACGTCGCGGGCGAACGCGCGGCAGCTGGTGTTTCCGGAGCTGGACTCGCAGTACAAGGTGGTGACGGCGGGAGACCGCAACGCGGGCCGCGGGCTGACGGTGCAGAACCTGCACTGCTCGGAACTTGCCCGGTGGCCGGGAGATCCGGGGGAGACGCTTGCGGGGCTGCGGGCATCGCTGGCGCCGGGGGCGGAGGTGATTCTGGAGTCGACGCCGTGGGGCGTGGGCGGGTGTTTCTACCAGGAGTGGCACGCGGCGGACGAGACGGGGACGGTGCGGCACTTTTTTCCCTGGTGGATGGAGGAGGGGTACCGGGGGGCGGCGGTGGAGGCGCGGACGCTGACCGAGGAGGAGCGGAAGCTGAGGGCGCGGGCGGGGTTGACGCTGGAGCAGATTGGATACCGGCGGCAGATGAAGGCCAGCCTGCGACGGTCCTGGGCGCAGGAGTTTGCCGAGGACGCGGAGAGCTGCTTTCTGGCGAGCGGCGATTGCTACTTTGAGATGGACGCGATTGAGGAGCGGATCAAGGACTTGCAGGAGCCGGCGGAGCGGCGGCGGAATGGGGAGCTGGAGATCTGGCTGCCGCCGCTCAAAGGGCACGAGTACCTGGTGGCGCTCGATCCGGCGACGGGATTGTCGACGGGGGACTACTCGGCGGCGCAGGTGATGGAGCTGGAGACGGGGATGCAGTGCGCGGAGTTCCAGGGGCACGTGGGCGGGCGCGAGCTGGCGGAGCTGGTGGCCAGGCTGGGGCAGGAGTACAACCAGGCGCTGGTGGTGGTGGAGCGAAACTCGATCGGGGCGGCGGCGCTGGCGCTGCTCCAGGAGGTGTGCCGGTATCCGCGGATTTACCGGCAGAACGGGCAGGCGGGGTGGCTGACGACGGTGGTGACGCGGCCGGCGGCGCTGGGGCGGCTGAACGCGGCGCTGATCCAGGAGCCGGGTCGGTTTCTGAGCCGGAGATTGCTGGCGGAGTGCCGGACGTTTGTGCGCCAGGCGGACGGGAACCCGGGGGCGGCCTCGGGAGCGCACGACGACCTGGTGATGGCGATGGCGATGGCGTTTGCGGTGCGGGAGGGCGGGGGACGGTAGCTGGTCGCTGGTGGCCGGTAGCCAGTAGCCAGTAGCCAGTAGCCGGTAGCCGGTAGCCAGTAGCTACAGGCTACAAGCTACAGGCTACAAGCTGATCACTGACCACTGATCACTGACCACTGGAGCGGAGCGCCCGGTACAATTCGGGCAATAGCCAACACGAGGGCGGGAGCGGGCTTGGCGGTACAGGCGACACAGCATATCCGGCGGATGCGGGGCGGAGCGCAGGGACACCTGATGCTGGGCGCGGACGGCCATGCGTACGTGGTGAAGTTCGAGAACAATCCGCAGCATGTGCGGGTGCTGGCGAACGAGCTGGTGGCGAGCCGGCTGGCGGCCTCGGCGGGGCTGACGACGCCGCAGGGGGAGATCGTGGCGGTGTCGGAGTGGCTGATTTCGAACACCCCGGAGATGGAGATGGACCTGGGGCGGCTGAAGGAGCCATGCCGGGCGGGCTTCGCGTTCGGATCGCGGTTTGTAGGCGGGCTGATGCCGGGGCAGGTGATGGATTACCTGCCCGGCGAGCAGTTGATGGAGGTGCGCAACCTGCGCGAGTTTGCCGGGGCGCTGGCGCTGGACAAGTGGACGGCCAACGCCAACGGGCGGCAGGCGGTGTTCCAGCGCAAGGCGAGGGAGCGGTTGTACCGGGCGTGGTTCATCGACTACGGATATTGTTTCCACGCCGGGGAGTGGAAGTTTGAGGACTCGCCGCTCAGGGGCGTTTACCACCGCAACGAAGTGTACCGGGAGATCAGGGGATGGGAGGATTTTGAGCCGTGGCTGACGCGGATGGAGACCATGGCGGAAGAGGTGCTGTGGGCCGCGGCCAACGAGACGCCGCCGGAGTGGTATGGCGGGGACCTGACGGAGATGGAGGCGCTGGTGGAAAAGCTGCTGCAGCGGCGGGGACGGATACGGGAGTTGATCGAAGGGTTCGGGAGGTCGGAAAGGGAGCCGTTTCCCAATTGGGGTAAGAGCAGGGGAGAAAGTGTGGTGGAGGGATGGAAGGAGGGCGAGTGGGGAAGTACGATGGTGCAGTGAGGGAACAGGGAGTAGGGAGTAGGGAGTAGAAAACAGGGACTAGGGACATAGGGACTAGGGACTACGGCCGGTAGCCTGTAGCCGGTAGCAGGAACCAGAAACCAGGAGCTACAGGCTACAGGCTACAAGCTACAGGCCATTGCGAACTGCGAACTATGAACTGATGGCGAACGACTTCCAGCGGCGGGCTTGCACGTTTCAACTGCTCCGGTATGTGCCGGACGCGGTGCGGAACGAGTATGTGCACATCGGGGTGCTGCTGCGGGAGGCCGAGCCCGAAAGCGGGTCCGGGAGCGAGTCTGGCGGCGGGCGGACCGAGATCCGGTTCACGCGCGACTGGCGGCGGGTGCGGTGCCTCGATCCGGACGCGGATGTGGGCGTGCTGGAGGGGATGGAGACGGAGTTCAGGCGGCGGTTGGGCGAGGGGGCGGATGAGCGGCTACGGAAGATTCTGGACGAGAGCCTGAGCCTGAACGTGCAGATGACCGAGCCCAAGGCGTACCTGGCCCAGAGCCTGGCGGCGGGGATGGAGGAGCTGATGCGGCTCTACGTGGAGCCGCCGCCCAGGGAGAAGCAGGCGCGGCTGAGGGGACGGGCGGCGGTGCAGGCCCAGATGCGAAGGGAGTTTGAGCGGGCGCAGGTGTGGGACCTGATGCGCAAGCAGATTCGGGCGGCGCAGTATACGCGGCCCGGCGACCCGCTGCGGATCGACGCGGGATACCGGCCCAACGGGATCATCAAGATGTTCCACGCGGTGAGCCTGGAGGCCGGGGTGGAGATGGCCAAGGTGCTGGCGTTTTCCGCGGCGGGATTGAGGGCGGGTGTCGAAAGGGTGGAGAAGGCGGAGCTGGAGCTGACGGCGATTGTGGAGCCGGCGGCGCGTATGGGCGCGACCGACGAGGAGCCGGAACGGCTGGAGCAGTACCGCTTTGCCGTGGAGACGATGGAGGAGCACGCCATTCGCGTGCTGACCACGGAGCGGCTGCCCCTGGTGGCGGAGACGGCGCGGAGGGAGTTGCGGGTGGGCTGAAGCCGACCGAAGCAGTAGGGAACAAGGAGTAGGGAGTAGGGAGTAGAAGACAGGGACACAGGGACAAGGGAGTAGGGAGTAGGGAGCAGGGAGCAGGGAGTAGGGACAAGGGACCAGGGACTACGGACTAGGGACTGAGCGAGAGGCGATTGCCCAAAGGCAATTGCCTCTTTTGTTTTGGCGAGTTTTCGGCGGGGACGTTGAGCAGGAGCGGGAGCTGTTTTCTACTCTCTACTCCCTGTTCCCTACTCCCTGCATTCAAAAAGGAGAGACACAGTGAAAGTAACCGAGCAGATACGCGCGATGTGGCGGCAGGCGACCAGCGGCGGGGTTGAGAGAGTGGGGGCGGCGAGCGAGCGCAGGACGCTGGCGATGCCGGCCATTCTTTCCCCGCTGCAATACCCGGGGCGGCTGTTACCCAAGCCAACCCCGGCCAATTTGCGGCGCTTTGCCGAGACCCCGCTGGTGCGGCGCGCCATCAACGTGATCAAGGATCGCATTGCGGCCATGGACTGGCAAATACGGGTGCGCCGCGGCGTGGATCAAGGGGATGTGGCCTTTTTGCCGCGCAAGTTGCGGGCTCTGCGGCGCACGCTGGAAGAGCCCAACCCGGCGGACAGCTTTCGCACCCTGATCGAGCAGGCGATCGAGGACGCGCTGACCGGAGGCTTCGGGGCCATCGAGATGGAGCCGACCGGCGATCCGGAGCGGCCGGCGATGCTGTGGCCGGTGGACGGAGCGTCGATCCGCATCAACGCCAAATGGGACGGGCAGGAGGACAAGCCGCGTTACGCGCAGGCCCTGCCGGGACAGCTGGAGTCGAACGCGGTGGATCTGCTGGACAGCCAGTTGATGTACATCCGCCTCAATCCGCGGAGCTTTACACCCTTCGGGCTGGGTCCGCTGGAAGTGGCGTTCGAGACGGTGAATCAATTTCTGAGCGCGCACCGTTTTGCCGGCAAGCTGGCGGCAAACCAGGTGGCGCAGTACGCGCTGTGGCTCAACGAGGCCACGCCGGCGCAGCACGATCGGCTGATCCGCTGGTGGCAGGACGAGATCGAGGGCACGGGGCGGGTGCCTCTGATTTCGACTGAGCAGAAGCCGGAGGTGCTGCGCTTCGCCCAGGGAACGGACGCGGATATGCGCCTGAACTGGCAGGAGTTTCTCATCCGCATGGTGGCCAACGCCTTCGGACTGCCGCCGCTGATGCTGGGGCTGGAGGCGGATGTGAATCAATCGACGGCCTCGGAGATGGCCGACGAGGCGTTTCGCGGGGCGATTTCGCCGCTGGCCATGCTGCTGGGGGGACACATCACCCGCGACCTCTTCTCGAAGTGCATTGGCTGGCGGGAGTTCGAGTTCGTGTTCAACGAACTGAGCGCGCGCGACGAGGAGACGGAGCTGGCGGTGCAGGTGCAGCTCTTGCAGAACGGGGTGCTGACGGTGGACGAGGTGCGGGCGATGCGCGGGTATGGGCCGCTGCCGGGAAGCAGCCGTCAGCTCTCAGGCGCCAGCTCTCAGACTTCGGCTTCGGAGTGACGCCGCCAGTTTGGAGCTCTAAGCCGATGTTCGAGACTAGCTACCCGATAACAAGGACTAAGCCAGCAGTTAGCAAGGCCAAACTGATGGCAGATAACTGAAAGCTGACGGCTGGCTTTACACGGAAGAGAGACTCATATGCGACTGGAAGCAATGGCAATTACGATTCCACAGGTGGACGCGCATCCCAACCGCACCCCGTTCGAGGGGGTGCTGACGCAGGTGAACGCGGCCAGCGACAAGGCGCCGGCGGGGGCGCGCGGCCACCGCGTGCTGCTGACGCGGGCGGCGGCGGAACAGGCGCTGCCGTCGCTGCTGGGCATGGCGGTGGACTACCGGCCGGGCTGGGACGGGCACGACGCCAAGCGCAAGATCGGGGTGCTGACCGAAGCCGACCTCAACGGCAACAGGCTGGTGGTGCGCGGGTATCTCTATGCGCGCGACTTTCCCGAAGCGGCGCGCGAGATCGAGGCGCACGCCCCGGCGGCGCTGGGCATGAGTTACGAGCTGGCCGACTGCCGCATCGAGGACATGCGCGCCGAGGTGTGGAAGCTGACCCGGGTGACCTTCACCGGCGCGGCCATCCTGCTGCGCGACAAAGCGGCGTACCGGGGGACGAGCTTCGCGCTGAAGAAAAGCAGCTTTCAGCCCTCAGCCGTCAGCCATCAGTTGATGGCGGTGAGCGAGGAGGTGGCAACGAGCTTATAGCTCTTAGCTGTTAGCTATTAGCTTATTGCTCTCGGCTTACGGCACGCTTTCGATTTCCAACCGGCTCCGCTGGCGCGGGGCTTTCTTTTTGCGCTTCATCTGCCCCGGCATGTGCCGGCGAATAAGTCGGCAGCGAATGGCTAATAGCTAACAACTAATGGCTAAGAGCTAGGAGCTGCTTTCACAACCAGAAAGGAACATTCATGGAACACACACACGAAAACGTTGTTGCGCGGCTAGAGGCCGCGGCCATCGCGCTGGAGCGGACGCTGGGCTGGCTGGAGGAACGCCAGGCGGCGCTTGCGGGCGAAGTGGAGAGGATTTCGGCCACGGTGGAGCAGAGCCGCCGCGAAACCGAACTCGAGGAGAAGCTGG
Source organism: uncultured Acidobacteriota bacterium (assembly GCA_963766785.1). Lineage (GTDB taxonomy): Bacteria > Acidobacteriota > Terriglobia > Terriglobales > Acidobacteriaceae > Telmatobacter. The sequence continues at coordinate 1,531,051 of CAVYBV010000025.1, read as the reverse complement.
CCGCGGCGGAAGCGCAGCTTTCCGAGTTGCGGGCAGCCGCCGCCGCAGGGGTTCGCCCGGTGACGCAACGGCGCACCACGACGGCCGGGGAGATGCTGGCCAAGCACGGCATTACCGGCGACAAGCCGGTGGATGTGCACGTGGTGGACGAGGCGCTCAAGAGTCTGGGACTGGAGCAGCGCATCGCCATCAAGAGCCAGCTGGCGCGGGCGGGAGCGATCGCAGAGGCAGCTTCCAACTACTAGCTGCGACGGACCGGCGCGACCCGCTGTTGCAGCACGCAGAGTTATGAATCATTACTGATCAACTGTCCGGAGAACTAGAGGCTGGAAGCTAGCAGCTAGTAGCTACGGGCGCAACTTGCCTTTAGGGCAGAAAGAACACCATGAAAGCAACCTTTGCCGATATCCATGCCGCCGCCGACTATATCGGACCCGGCGCGATTGAAGTGCCTCTTTACCAGACGGAGATCTTCGACATCTGCCGCCGCTCGTCGCTGTTTGGCCAGCGCATCAAGCAGGTTCCGGCCACGGGCCATCCCTCGCGGTTCTTTGAGGAGACGGCGATTCCGAACCCGGGCGCGGCCGGCTTTGTGAACCCGCGCAGCATCAGCCCCGCGGTGGTGTCGCCGACGCGCATCGAGCTGAGCGTGCCGCTGAAGGCAGTTGTGGCGCAGATCAACTACAACCTCTTCGACATGGAGTTGGGCGACCAGCAGAAGCAGTTCGCCTATCTCCAGGCCAAGGACCTGGCCGACACCATTTCCGGTGTGATGGTGGCCCACGACGTAGCGTTGTGGCAAGGCAACGACACCAGCCTGAGCGCACCCACGACCACGCAGTACATGGGCTGCGCCGCGCAGATCGCCGCCGGCGGCAACAGCGTGACCGTGACCACCGCGATGAAGATCGTGACCACGATCAAGAGCACGGTGGCGGAGATGGTGGCCAGTAACGGCTACCTGGTGCGGCCCACGGCGATCTACGCCAACCCGGTGCTGCTGGACCTGATCGACCAGGAGATGATGACCGACTACAACGTGGTGCTGAACACCGACCAGATCACGGCCGGTTTCCGGGTGAAGATGCTGTCGACGCAGGCGGGCGACCTGCCGCTGATTCCCGACTGGAGCCTGCCCTATACGGGCACTCCGGGATCGGGCAGCGCGGTGCTGCCGGCCTACATCGTGACCGAGGACCTGATCGAGTACCACTGGCTGGGCGATCCGGCTCCGCGCGTTTTCCAGCTGGGGCTGCCGAATTCGCTGGCCTACCAGTACGTGGCGGTGAAGTTCGGCGCGCCGGTGGTGAAGGGCGCGAATTTTGCCCACATCCAGGTGCTGGTCGACCGCTAACCGAGGCGAGTTCATAGTTCGCAGTTCACAGTTATCAGTTTTCAGTTGTCAGTATTCCGCCCACCGTCCGGCCGCGTTGCGGCCGGATTCCGGGGGTGCGGAGCAGCGGCTGGGGCCGGAAGCTGTGGACTACGAACTGTGAACTATGAACTGCGAACTACGAAAGGAATGCCCATGGCTTACTTGCAGCCGACGGATTACTCCAACTACGGATTGCCGGCGTCGACTTCGGCGGACTGGATCACGGCCGCGACGGCCCTGATCAACAGTTACTGCCGGCGGCCGGATCTGAATGTCATTCAATACACCGAGCGCCTGCGCGTGGTAAGCGGTTCGCAGACGGTTCACCTGAGTTACCTGCCGCTTGCCGCCCTGGCGCCGGCGGCGTCGCCCCTGGTCAGCATGGAGGGCCGTTACGCGCGGCCGCGCCGCGGCGAACTGGTGGACGAGCCGCTGATGCAGATGGTGTGGGCGTTCTCGCTGCCCGGCCAGTGGGTGGGCATCGACCCGTCAACGGTGGACTACGACCCCAACACCGGCGAGCTCATGCTGGCCTACAACATCCTCGGTCTGCCCTTTAACGAGATAGCCGTGACTTATACGGCGGGACTGGCTACCATCGGCGACGACGTGATGAGCGCCTGCGCGCAGATTGTGCGCAACGCGCAATCCACGCCCGCGCTGAACGCCAGCAAAACCAAGATCGACACCATGCAGATGCAGTATTTTTCCAGTTCGCTGGTAGACGAGACGGTGCAGGCGTGGCTGAATCCCTATGTAGCGAGCAGGATGGGGTGAAGAAGACAGGGACCGAGGGACCAAGGGACCGAGAGGTCCGGGCCTGAGGCCGGAGTAAGTGAAGGGAGTGAATATGAGCGATACGGCACCGCGCAATCCAGTGGGCGCACCGCAGATGCTGGCCGATGCGCTGCTGCGCAGCGTGGGAGGCGCCAGCGCGCAACTAAGAGTGACTAACGCGACGACGGACACCAGCATGTCAGAGGTGGGCCTGGTGGCCACCGCGTTTGTGGACGTGGTGGTTTCACCGGTGGTGCTGCGCAAGCTGCGTCCCACCTGGCACGAGGGCGACCAGTCGCAGTGGGAGCTTCTGGTTTCAGCCACCAGCGTGGAGGCGCAGTTGAGCACGCTCTCCATCGATTCGGCGCAATCGCTGTTTGCCATGACCCTGGCCGTCACCGTCGCCGGACAGGACTATCTGATCGAGTCCGTGGCCTCCAACGAAGCCTTCGGGCAGGTGTATCTATACCGGCTGCTGCTGCGGGAGGCGAGAACGCAGTCGGTGTGAAGAGCAGGGAGCAGTGTTCAGTGTTCAGTGGTCAGCTTTTAGTTCGCTGTTGGCCGCTCGAATGCAGACTCGCTTTTTCACCTGTTCACTTAGCCACTCTTTAACTTGATCACTGATCACTGATCACTGACCACTTATGGAGCACTTATGCAAAACGCGAAAGACAGTTTCTACATGGCCCTGCGCAACCGGCTGGTGGTGGTCAATCCGGAGCGAACCATCATGCTGCGCGGAGCGATACGGCCGGGGATTCTGGTGGAGGAGGCGGAGGCGCCCTTTCCCCAGCTGCCGCCGGACGTGTTTGTGCTGCGCTGGCTGGGCATGGGCGCGGACGTCGACCTGGCCTCCGCGCTGGTGGCCGAAGAGTGCGAGATTCTCTACCAGACCTGCGGCAGTCAGGCATTCGGAGGGCTGGACCGCGGGCGCGCGCTGAGCCAGATGGACGAAGAGCTGATGGCGATGCTGCAGCCGTTCTACACGCCCAAGCTGAATTACACGGCCACGCCGCCGGCCGCGATGTTGACGCAGGTTTTCTGGGACGAGCCGTCGTTTACGCCGTGCGTGACGCAACGCGATCGCATCGGCCGTTCCGCAAAGGTGATGGTGTACAGCTACCAGGAGTTGGGAGAGTGGCAGCTAACAGCTAACAGCCAGTAGCCAGTAGCCAGTAGCCAGTAGCTGGAGCGGAAGCAACAATCAACAAGCAAGAAGCTACCAGCTACAAGCTACAGGCTACAAGCTACTGGCAAACAGCCGTTTCAAGAGGAATTTCAAATGAACGCAACTTCGTATTCCGCCGCGGCGCCGGTGAGCCGCCGCGTGCGCGCGTATTTTGCGCCGGTGAATCGCGTGGCGCAAGCGCCGGTGGTCTTCGATCCGGCCGAGCAGGGCGGCTTTTCGCTGAGTGCGCCGCCCGCGCCATGGATCAACCTCGGCTATATTCAGGGCTTTCAGCGCAAGCCGCTGAGCAAGAGCGCGCCCATCGAAACCGGCATACCGGCCGCGCCTCTGGAGCAGGTTCGCGAGTCACTGGGCGCGCAGGTGAGCCTTCAGTTCGAGGGATGGACCAAGCTGACGATGGCGCTGACCACGGGCTCGCAGCACATGAACCTGCTGGTCGCCGCCACTGGTGCGCAGCCGGCATGCGTGGGCGCGCCGGCGGCCACGGCGGTGCAGGTGCAGAGTGGGTCAACGGCGACTTCGATTGCCCTCGCCAGCACCGATGCGGCGAAGTTCAGCGCCGGGCAGGCGGTGGCGGTGGATTCGGATTACACCGGGCAGACGGGGTTTGTGGGCTCGCCGGTGGCGGGCGCCTATGTGCGCCAGGCGCTCAGCGATGTGGACTACATCCGGCGCGTGACCTTCAATGTGGCGCTGGTGTCCGAGGTAAGCTCGACCGGACTCACGCTGGCCCAGCCACTGCCCGGCGGCGCGCCCGCGTCGGGGCTGAAAGTGCAGGCTGTGACCGGGTTTGTGGATCGCGAGGGCGGCAGCTTTTACCAGGAGTGGTCGGCGCTGTTCCTGATGGAGGGCGGCGAGGGCGAGCGCATCTTTTACTACTACCCGCGGCTACAGCCGATGAGCGGGGCCGAAGAGGCGGCGCAGCCGCTGGCGCCCAAAGGCCAGGGGAAACTGGAACGCATCGCGCTCAGCGCGCAGTTTCTGGCGCTGCCCGTCACCGATCCGCTGGATGGCGAGCGCGTGGTGTGCTACCGCAGCTTCATTCCGGCCAAAAACGCGCTGGTGTGATGAGGCAGGGAACAAGGGACCGAGGGGACGAGGGGACGAGAGAACTTGAGTGCAGTTATTTGATTTCCCAGGTTTCAAAGATCGATCCTTCGGGCCTTGCGGCACGACTAAAGTCGTGCCCTTACGCGTTTGGCCTTCCCTGTGAGCTCTCATGCACCTGTGAAGGCCGGTGCATTCGCGTGGGTCCGGAGATCGGCGGTACTTTGTTGCAGCGCGCCAGCCGTTCTTACGCCCCCTGCAGGGGCTGGAGGATGCTTCAGGATCACTTTCCCCAAGCTTGCGCTTGGGGCTACCGTCTTTTGCCCGCTCAAGCGGGCACTGCGACCAGCCCAGCCATGAACCGTCGAAGCGATTGACGCGCTGCGCTAAGACCCCAAGTGAAAAACAGGTGCTTGCGGTCGTCGGCGGATGGAAAACATCCCTCAGGGGCTAAAGCCCGCGTTCATTTTGCGCTCTTTACGGCACGGATAAATCCGTGCCCTTTCAAAACTCGAGTTTCACCACAGCTGCTAACACCGTTGGCTCCGCTAGCGCCGCTAGCTCCGCTAACACAGCTAACTCAGCTAACTCAGCTAAGGAAATGTCATGAAGATCGTGATTCAGAGTCAGGATTACTCGGCCGTGCTCGATGGGTCGCGGCCGCTTACCATTGGGCGCACGCTGAATGAGCCCAGCGTGTGCGCGCTTGCGCTGAGTTTGCCGGCGAGCGGCACGCTGCCCGCGCCGGGGCGATTGCAGCAGCTTACGGTGACCGGCGACAACGGCACGGTGTACTTTACCGGCTACATTGCGGCCACGCCGATGCCGGAGTTTGCCGGCCTGGGGATGGCGGGCCCGTACTACCGCTACGCCGTGCAAGCGGTGAGCGACGAGATTCTGCTGGACCTGGCGCTGATGGCGCCGGTGAAGGGCGCCAGCGGCCTGACCGCGGGCACGCTGGTGGCGATGTTGGAGGCGCACACGGGATTGGCGGCGCTGAACACGTCGGGACTGACGCTGGCAGCCTCAGTGGGGTGTTTCGCGGCGCAGCCGGGGGCGCCGTTCAGCCGCAGCGCGGGGCAGGTGGCGAGCCAGGTGCGGGCGGCCTATCGCGCGCAAAGCGGCGGGTTGACGCTGACCGCGGTTCCCGCGGCGGTGCATCCGCTGAACGAGAGCGACGGCAGCCTGACGCTCCAGAACCTGTCGCTGACCGCCAGCGTGAAGCGCGCGCTGGCCAACGACCTCACGGTGTGCGGCGAGAACGAGCCGGTGGCTTACGTGACGGAGTATTTCCTGGGAGACGGAACCACGACGACGTTTTACATGGCGTACGATCCGTGGTTCCCGGCATCGGACAAAGAGAACATCGTCGCGGAGCTGTTCAACGAGCCGGCGATCAATACGGCGGTGTGGGGCAATCCGAGCGGCAACACCTACTTCACGCTGGGCGCGGCGGGTTTGACGATGAACGGCGGCAGCGGCGTGGACGGGCAGACGCAGCTTGCGTGGATTGATCCGGTGGAGATGGGCGCGACGCTGCTGCTGGAAGCGGACGGGGTGACGCTGGCCAACGCGAGCACGGGACTGCTGGCGGCGCTCTACTCCGGGCCGCAGACGATTGCCGGCTGCGTGGCGGGGTTCCAGGCCGCGGCGGCGGAGGGAACGGGCGCGGTGACGGTGCAGCCGATTGTGTACGGAGCGGCGGCGGGGGCGACGTTCTCTATCAATCCGGCGAACCAATATAACTTGCGCATCCGCGTGCACTGCCCGGAGTGCGTGCGCGCGCAGGCCACTTACATTTCCTTTGGCGACAGCGGCGCGATCACGGCGGGCGGGCAGATGAATATTGCGCCGGGCAAGCTGCAGTTTGAAGTGCAGCAGATTGTGGACGGGGTGGCGGCGACGCCGGTGACGCTGTACGACGGCGCGGTGGGCGGGCTGCCGGCGGCGTGCACGGTAGTGGCGGCGAGCAGCATGAACCTGCACGGGACGATGCGGGCGCTGAACCTGACCAAACTCGGATCGGGCTGGGTGGTGAGCACGCCGACCAGCGGGGGCCCGTACACGCGGCGGGTGGGGACGACGGCGGAGTCGGCGGAGTGCCACGTGGAGCGGACGGGAATCCTGGCGTTCTACACCGGCTACGTACCGGCGGTGGGAGAGCAGGTTGCGGTGAGCTACCGGACGATTGGGCGCGCGGTGGGGCGCCAAGTGAACGCGGCCAGCCAGGAGGCGCTGGCGGCGCAGGGAACTCCGGCCACGGCGGCGTGGATCGGGACGGTGACGGACCCGCCGGCGCGGTGTTCGGCGGATTGCCGCAATGCGGCGAGCGCGCTGGCCCAGGCGGCAGCGAGCGTGAGCGCTTTGTGGGCGGGGACCTACCGCGGGACCAGCCGGAACTTTGCCGCGGACGTGTGGCCGGGCGATGCGCTGGGGCTGAATGCGCCTTCCTGCGCGCTGAACGCGCAGGTGGTGGTGCGGACGGTGAAGGTGAGATATGGAGCGAGCAAGCCGGACCTGGTGGAATACGAGGTGACGTTCGCCAACGACTGGGCCGATGACCTGGCGATCAAGACCAGCGCGACGGTTCCGGTGAACGCGTGGCTGCCGGCGACGGCGGGACTGACGCCGGCGGCGAACTTGAACGCGCTGGCGGTGACGGCGCTGAGCGGATCGACGATCACGCTGAATACGGGCGCGACGCCGCCCGCGGGCGGAGGGTTCGAGGTGCGGACGCGGGACTTCAGCTTCATGCCGGGTGAGGATCCGGGGCTGGTGCTGCGCGGTTCCGAACCGAATTTGACGCTGGAGCGGGTGAGCGCGGCGGATCGGTACTATGTGCGGATGTACGACGGAGCGAGCCCGCCGAATTACTCGGAGTTTTCGGCGGCGGTGTTTGTGAATTTGCCGCTGTGATGAAGGCAAGGAACGAGGGAGCGAGGGAACGAGGGGTTGGCTCCGAGCCTGTAGCTTGTAGCCGGTAGCTAGAAGCTAGGTTGGCAAGCAACAGGCTACAAGCTACAGGCTAAGAACCGGGCACCGTTCACGAGCGGCTGCCACGGTCACTTCCACTGTCCATTGAATTGGAGTTGATGCGATGCGGATGATGAATGAGTTTGAGGCGCAGGTATTGAGCGATTTGTGTGTGCTGAAGACGCAGATGACGGGACTGCTGGGGGACGGGAACGGCGGGCGCCTGGCGGAACTGGAGCACCGGATGGACCGGCACGAGCAGAGCTGGCAGCGGGCCAAGGGATTCCTGGCGGCGGTGAGCGTGCTGTTTGCGGTGATCGAAGTAGCGGTGGAGGCTTGGCACAGACGCTGAAAGCGAGTCAGCGAGCCAGCAAGTCAGCGGGTCAGCGAGTCAGCAAGTCAGCGAGCCCACGAGACAGCCTGCTAGTAAATCATTTTGAGGGAGAACTGGATCTGGCGCGAAGTGCCGGCGGTGCGGCTGATCTGGCCGAAGCCGGAGCCGGTGATGATGTTGGCGGGCAGGCCCATGTTGACGATGTTGAAGAGGTTGAAGAACTCACTGCGGAATTGCAGGTCGACGCGTTCGGCGCCGCTGGGACGGCGGCCGAAGGGCGTGTCTTTGATGAGCGCGAAGTCGTAATCGTAGTAGGCGGGCCCGCGGAAGGTGTTGCGGCCCAGGGTGCCGAGCTGACCCTGGTTGGGGCCGGTGCCGCCGGCAATGTGGATGGGAATGGAGAAGAAGTCGGCGGCGTTGTTGGCGCCTTCGCCGAAGTAGTCCTCGCGGACCTTGCGCGCGGTGGAGAGATTGGGCGTGGCGATCTGGTTGGGGCGATCGACGCCGCCGTCGCCGTAGCCGGTTTGCTGAATGCCGGAGTATACCGTGAAGGGTGCGCCGGAGCTGATGCTGGAGATGCTGAGCAGTTCCCACCCGTAAGTGATCTTGCGGCTGACGGGTCGCAGCCACTCTGCGCTTTGCATGTGCAGGTCCTGGGCCACACTCAGGCTGAAGTTATGAGTGGCATCAAAGTTGGACGGGCCCTTTTCCGGATGAGTGTCGAAGGGGTTTTGGGAAGCGCCCGAAGTGCCCGCGCCGGTGGAACCGGTTCCGCCGATGACGATGCTGGTATCGTCGATGGATTTGCTCCAGGTGTAGCCGGCCTGGACGCCGGGACCGCCATGGCCCACGGTTCCGGAGAGCGACGTTTGCAGCGCGTGATAGGTGGAGTGCGCGTCGGAGACGATGACGTTTTCCACGCCGAAACCGCCGGTGACGATGCCGGCGCTGTCGAACTGGGTGTGGGGCGCGAATCCCGGAGATGCGCCAGGGTACGCGTTGGGGAAGCTGTAACGGGGCAGCTTTTCCGCGGCCGTGCCTACGTATGCGGCATCGCCCACGAGGTTGCCGAACTTACGCTCCAGGCCCAGCGTCCAGGTGTAGAGCGTGGCGTTGTCGAAGCTCGGGTCGATGCCGCTGAGGTTGAGCGCGCTGACCACATGACCCGGCGTGAGCGCGGCCACGGCCTGCTCATAGCGGTCCACGTCCATGATGGTGTTCGGGGGAACGTCTTTGGTATTCCCGCTGGCAAAGATGTTCTGACCGGAGGGCGTGTACACCGGTGGCAGTTCGCCCGGCGTGATGGAAAAGCCATAGGGAATGGGTACGCCCACGTTGGCCACCGCGCGCGGATAGACCACGAAGGGCGTGGAGCCGGTGAGGAAATTGTCCTGCCAGATGTTGGGCGGGATGGCCATGATGCTGCCGCCCACATTGGCCTGAAGCCTGGGCGTGACCTGCCAGGCTGCCTGCACGCGCGGCTCAAAGGCGAGATAGTTGGTGGCGTAGCCTGGCTGCGGGTTGATGACGAATTGCTGCACGTCGTCGATAGTGCGGAAGGCGGAAGTGCGGTGGGCGCGCTCGCTGATGGGCGTATAGAGATCCCAGCGCACGCCGTAGTTCAGCGTGAAGCGATTGGTCATCTTCCAAGTGTCTTCGAGGTAGGCGGCGAAGTTGCTGCGGTTGATGGCCGCCGGCCCGATGTGCGGGCCGTTGGAGAAGCCGGGCGAGGCGATGGCGACCGTGTAAAAAAATGCGCTGCCGGAAAGGAGCGCCGAGACCGTGTCGGGCAGCGGATCGCCCACGGCGACGTCATGCTTGCCGCTCTGGGATGGAATCGCTTCCGTGGCGTAGGCGGCGCCGCCGCCGAAGCCGTATGCGCCGTTGGGGCCGATGCCGAAGTAAGTGGTGTCACGGTTGAGCCTGATGTCGGCGCCCGCTTTCCAGGCATGCTTTCCGGCTGTGAAGGAGACATTCTCGCGGCCCTGGAACAGGTTTCCGAAGGACTGCATCACCGAGCCAGCGGCGGAGTCAAACGCCTCGTATGTCCCGTCGTTGAACAGCACCGCCGGATCGGTTGTATCGGGCGTGGGAAAGCCTGGCGTGGAACGAATGATGCCGATGGAAGATTCGAAGCTCAGGCGTGGAGTGGCTGTGCGCGTCCAGGCGCCGACCACGTTGCGCTGGCGGTCGATGTACTGCACGCCAAATGCGGGGTCGATCGCGGTCTGATCGGGATTGGTGGTGGGCCCGGTCAGGTTGTCCATGGTGAAGCGCGCGAAGAACTGATCCTTGTCGGTGATCTTCTGATCGATGCGCGCGGAGAACTGGTCCGCATTGGTGGCCACCATCGAGGGGGTGGCATAGGTGCGCGCGCCGTAGGGTCCGGTGGGATCGTTGGGCTTGGGATAGCGGGCAAGTATGGCGGCGATTTGCGGATTCACTGGCACGTTCAGGGTGTCGGTAGAGCCATCGGGATAGGTGACGACATCAGTGCCGGCGCGCTCAGCCAGGCTGGGCACGGGAAACACCTGCGTGGTTCCGAGCGCCTGGCGGAAGCCCTGGTACTCGGCGAAGTAGAACGTGAGCTTGCGGCCATCGTAGATGTGCGGCAGGTAGACCGGGCCGCCGTTGGTGAAGCCGAATTCATCGCGCCGGAAGGGCGGAATTCTTCCCGGGTAGACCGGGGTGGGGTGGTCGAAGTAGTTGCGCGCGTCGAGCACCGAGTTGCGCACGAACTCGAAGATGGAGCCGTGGAAGCCGCTGGCGCCGGAGCGGGTGACGATGTTGGTGAATCCCGATGCGCCCTGGCCGATCTCGGCCGGCATCCAGCCGGAACTGGATTGCAATTGCTGAATCGCGTCCACGTTGAAGTTGGTGAAAGTGCTTCCGCCCATCTCGGGATCGCTGATGTCTGCGCCATCCATGGCGAAGGCCGCCTCCGCGCCGCGCTGGCCGTTGATGGCGAACTGCTGGGTGAAGTTGGTGGCCCCGTTCACGTCGGTCATGGTGCCGGCGGCGAGCAGGAGCAGAGTGCTGAAGTCGCGGCCATTCAGGGGCAGGGAGCTCACGGCCTGGCTGGAAAGCGCCTCGCCGCCGGTCGAGCCGGCCTGATTGCCGAGGACGGTGAGGGTGATTTCGCCGCGGTCGGAGATCTCAATGTCCACCGGCTTCGAGTCCGGCTCCACATCGATGGATTGGGCGTACTCGGCCTTGCGCCCGCCGGCCTCAATGATGAGCCGATAATGTCCCGGCGGGAGAGAGCCGATGCGAAACGCGCCATTTTCACCGGCGGAGGCCTGAGCACTCCTGTGCTGGCCGCTCAGCCGGACCTTGGCTCCGGCCATGGGCGCGCCGGCGGTGTTGTGAATCCTGCCCTGCCACGCGACCGCCGTTTGCGGCACCTGCGCGGACACCCACGCCGCGCTCAGCAGCAAGACGAGCAACAGCGCCAAGCGCCGCGGGCGGCACGGCGCTGCGCAATGCGACTGGAGGGATGCTTTTTCTGTTTCGAGATATGAGTGCATGAGTGGCCCTGGCTTCCGCAAAAGTAAGAATGCCTGAGTCGTTTTTTGCCCAGGATTAGCGTGGATCAACTTGATCCGGATTATACAAGTTGGTTGTGTTTAAAGGCTTCAGCGTTTTGGCGCGGTTCGACTGCGCTCCAAGCCGGCGCGGCATCGGCATCATTGCGCGGCTCTTCGAGCCGGCGCGATCATCCTACAATGAGGTGACAGCGGACCAACGCGATGGCTGAACCCGATCAGAAGCTGCCTGCCGTTGACACCATCGCGGCCGTTTCCACGCCTCCGGGGCGCGGCGGCATCGGCATTGTGCGCCTGAGCGGTCCGCTGGCGGCATCGATTGCGAGCGAGCTGATGCGGTTGCGCCAGCCGCTTGAGCACGCCCGCGCGCGGCTGGCCGACGTGCTCGATTCCGAGGCTTCCGATGCGGAGACGCGCATCGATGAAGCGGTGGTCACCTTTTTTGCCGCGCCGAATTCGTACACTTCAGAGGACCTGGTGGAGATCGCCGCGCACGGATCGCCGGTGGTGCTCGAAGCTCTTCTGCGCCGGGCCATGGCGCTGGGCGCGCGGCTGGCCGAGCCCGGCGAATTTACCGAGCGCGCATTTCTTTCCGGGCGAATGGACCTGACGCAGGCGGAAGCGGTGCGCGACCTGATTGAGGCGCAGACGCTGACGCAGGCGCGGCTGGCCGCAAGCCAGATGGGCGGCGCGCTGAGCCGCCGGGTTGCGCCGGTGAAGCAGTCGCTGGTGGAGCTGATCGCACTGCTTGAAGCCGGCATCGATTTCGCCGAAGACGATATCGACGTTGCGCCGCGGGAGGAGATTGCGCGCCGCCTGCGCGGGCTGGCCGCGCCGCTGGCTGCGCTGGAGGCTTCATTCTCGCGCGGGCGCGTGGTGCACGACGGCCTGACGCTGGCGATTGTGGGCCGCCCGAACGCGGGCAAGAGCTCGCTGTTCAACTGCCTGGTGGAGCGCGAGCGCGCCATCGTGACGCCGTCGCCGGGCACCACGCGCGACACGGTGAGCGAGCGCATCTCGCTGGACGGGATTCCGCTGGAACTGGTGGACACCGCGGGCCTGCGCGAGGCGCACGACGTGGCCGAGCAGCTCGGCATCGCGCGCAGCCGCGAGGCGCTGGCCGACGCCGCCATTGTGCTGGTGGTGCTGGACTCGACGCAACCGCTCAACGAGGAAGAGCGGGAGCTGCTGGGGGCGGTTCAGGGGCGGCCGGCTCTGGCCGCGGCGAACAAGTGCGATATCGGTGGCCACGATCATGCTGCCGCGCCGGAGCTTGCCGGAATACCTGTGCTGCGAACGTCGGCGCTGACGGGCGAGGGCGTGGCCGAGCTGCGCGGCCGGATCTTGGCGCTGGCCTCAGGCGGCGCCGCCAGCGAGCCGGGCATGCTGACCAGCCTGCGCCATCACCAGGCGGTGACCGCCGCGCTGGCCGGGATTGAGGATGCGGCGCAAGCGAACGCCGCCGCGATTCCCCACGAGATGATTCTCCTCGACCTCTACCGCGCCCTGTCCGCGCTGGACGCTCTTACCGGCCAGACCACGACGGACGACATCCTCAACATTATTTTTTCCACTTTTTGCATCGGAAAATGACGCCGGGTACGTGGGCCGTCGGAGATTGCCCCGAGGTGCAATAATCCTTCTGGTTCTTCTTCGGATGTGCGCTGGGCGGCTGGATCGGATCCTGCGCAGGAGATTGCCCATGGGACACGAGAGTACATTTACGCGCCGCGAGGCATTGCAGGGCATTGCCGGCGTGGCCGCGGCGGCCATGCTGCCCTTGAACGCAGAAGCCAAGCGCAAAGAAGCGGCCGCCGCCTGGCCGGCCGATGCGCAGGGGCTAAACCGCGCGCTGCCGTTCAACGACGGCTGGCGCTTCCATCGCGGCGATGCGCCCGGCGCCGATGCGGCGAGCTTCGACGACTCCGCCTGGCGCACGCTCGACGTGCCCCACGACTGGACCATCGAAGATCTTGCCACGCGCGCGGATGAAGGCCGCGGCGCGGAATGGACCGGAGGCGTGACGCCGCTGCGCACCGGCCCGTTCGACATCTACGAGAGCGAAGGCCAGATGGCCACCGGATGGACCGTCGGCGGCATCGGCTGGTACCGCAAGACGTTTGCGAAGCCGGAGCTTCCGCCCGGCGGCAAAGCGGAGCTGCGCTTTGAGGGCGTCTACATGAATTCGGACGTGTGGCTCAACGGGGTTCTTCTCGGCAACCATCCCTACGGCTACACCGAATTCGCGTACGACATCACGCCGCGCTTGCAGGATGGCGAAAACATCATTGCCGTGCAGGTGAAGAACACCGGCAAGAACAGCCGCTGGTACTCGGGGTCGGGTATCTTCCGCAAGGTCTGGCTCAACACCTACGGCGAACTGCGCATCCCGGCGCACGGCGTCTACGCTACCATGCCGGAAGTCGCGGCTGACGCGGCGCTCGTCAACATCGAGGTCACAGTTGAGAACGGCGCATCGGCCGCCCGGCAGGCCACGGTTCGCGCGCGCTTGCTGGACGCATCGGGCGCGGTTGCCGGCGAAGCAAATGCAGCTGTCACTGTCGACGCGAATAACAGCACTGCGGCAACCTGCGCCATTCGTCTTGCCAGCCCGCATCTCTGGTCCCCGGCCGATCCGCATCTGTACCGCGGCGAGGTGATCGTCGAAGCCGACCACAAAGTGGTCCACGCAACCGCACTCAACATTGGTGTGCGCAAGGTGGAAATCGACGCTGTCAATGGCCTGCGCATCAACGGCGAAAGCACAAAACTGCGCGGCGGCTGCGTGCATCATGACAATGGCCCTCTCGGCTCCGCGTGCATTCCGGGCGCGGAAGAGCGGCGGGTTGCAATCCTCAAGGCCAACGGCTACAACGCCATTCGCACCAGCCACAATCCGCCGTCGCCGGCGTTTCTGGATGCCTGCGACCGCCTGGGCGTGCTCGTGATCGACGAAGCGTTCGACTGCTGGGAGGCCGGCAGCAAAAACCCCGACGACTATCACCTCTACTTCAAAGACTGGTGGCAGCGCGACCTCAGCAGCATGATCGTGCGCGACCGCAACCACCCCAGCGTGATCCTGTGGAGCATCGGCAACGAGGTCAACGAGCGCGCCACGCCCGAGGGAGTCGAGATTGGCAAGAATCTTGCCGCGCTCGCGCACCAGCTCGATCCCACGCGCAAAGTCACCGCCGCCATCCCCCCACCGTTTGACCACCCCAAGCAAACCTGGGCCGACATGCAGGCTGCATTCACCTATCTCGACGTCGGCGGCTATAACTACCAGTTAGGGAGTTACGAGAAGGACCATGCCGACCATCCCGACCGGATCATGGTGGGCACGGAATCCTTTCCCAATCAATCCTTCCAGAACTGGCGCGCGGTCGAGTCCGACTCCTGGGTGATCGGCGACTTCATCTGGACTGCGATCGACTACCTCGGCGAGTCCGGCATCGGCCACGCCAGCATCCACAACGGCCCCGGCCCGGATTCGTTCAACGGCCCGTATCCGTGGTTCAACTCCTACTGCGGCGACATCGATCTGATCGGCAACAAGAAGCCGCAGTCGTACTTCCGTGACGTGGTTTGGCGGCGCAGCAAAGTGGAGATGGCGGTGCGGCGTCCCATCCCCGCGGGCTACACCGAACGTGTCAGCATGTGGGGCTGGAGCGACGAGCTGCGCAGTTGGACTTGGGGCGAAGGGTTTGACGGCGCGCCGATGACCGTCCGCGTCTACACCCGCGGCGACAAAGCCACGCTCTTTCTCAATGGCAAGCAGGTGGGGTCGAAGGACCTGACCGAGAAGGATGCGTTGCGCGCCGAGTTCACCGTGGCCTACGCGGCGGGCGAGCTGAAGGCCGTCGCCTACCGGCAGGGGAGCGAGATCGGCAGCATTACATTCGCCACCGCGGGCAAGCCGCACCAGCTCGTGCTCACGCCGGACCGCGCGAAACTCAGGGCCAGCCGCGACGATCTCAGCTACGTGATGGTGCGGGTGGCCGACGAAGACGGCCACGTCATCCCCGACGCCGTGGTTCCGGTTTCGTTCTCGCTCGCCGGCGCGGGCGAGCTGGCCGCGGTGGGCAATGGCAACCCCAAAGACGTGGCCAGCTTCCGCCTGCCGCATAGGCGCACGTATCAGGGCGCATGCGTGGCCATTGTGCGGCCGACCGGAGGGTCGGGCAACGTTGAGCTTCGCGCCGAATCGCCCGGCCTGGAAGCGGCAAGCGTGCAGATCGACGTGGCCGGCTGAGGCGCTGACTTGCTGCCTCGCCGGCTCGCTGACCTGCCCGCTGCGCTTCAACCGTGCTCCAACCGTCCGTGACCCGCCCCGCGCGAGTAACATGGTTCCGGTCTGAAATTCACCGGAGGAAACCCATGCTTTCTCGCCGCAACCTGCTCAAGAGTTCCGTGATTGCCGCTGCCGCCGGCGCTCTGCCGCGCGCAGTCTCCGCCGCTCCCGATTATCCCGCAGAGGCGCCCACTACCGCCGACCGCGTCCTCGCTGAAGCCGATTACGCCGTGGTCGAAACCGCCTCGGGCAAGGTGCGCGGCTCCTCGCGCAACGGGATTTTCACTTTCAAGGGCATCCCCTTCGCCGCATCCACCGCGGGCGCGGCGCGGTTCCTGCCGCCGCAGAAGCCAGCGCCCTGGACCGGCGTGCGCAGCTCGCTGACCTACGGACAGGTGTGCCCGCAGCCCGCGCGCGCCGGCTGGGCGCACGACGAAGAAGCATGGCTCTTCAACTGGGACGACGGCCAGCCCGGCGAGGACTGCCTGCGCGTGAACATCTGGTCGCCGGGCCTGGACAACCGGAAGCGCCCGGTCATGTTCTGGCTGCACGGCGGCGGATACAGCGCCGGCTCCGGACAGGAGCTGCCCTCTTACGACGGCGAAAGCCTGGCCCACCGCGGAGACGTGGTCGTGGTCAGCATCAACCATCGCCTCAACGTCCTCGGCTACCTGAACCTGGCCGATTACGGTTCACAGTACGCCGACTCCGCCAACGTGGGCATGCTGGACATTGTGGCCGCGCTCGAGTGGGTCCGCGACAACATCGCAAACTTCGGCGGCGACCCGTGGCGCGTGCTCATCTTTGGCCAATCCGGCGGAGGAGGCAAAGTTTCTACGCTGATGGCCATGCCCGCGGCCAAGGGCTTGTTTCACCGCGCGGTGGTTGAAAGCGGCTCAACTCTTCGCGTCGGAGAAAAGGACGTGTCCCGCTCCACGGCGGCCGCGCTGCTCAAGGAGCTTGGCCTGGACAAATCCTCCGTCGAGAAGCTGCACGAGATTCCCATCATCGATCTGGAAGCCGCGGGGGTGAAGATCCTGCGCCCGCCGCGCCTCACCGGCGTCATCAATTTCCGCAGCATGTCTGAGCGGCCCGGATGGTATCCGGTGATGGACGGCCGTATCGTCGCGCAGCATCCATTCGATCCGCAGGCCTCGCCGCTCTCGGCGTCGGTGCCCATGATCGTGGGATGCACGCTGAACGAGTTCACCACCGGCATCGGCCGCCCCGACGCGTTCGACATGACCGAGGCGGAGCTGGAGAAGCACGCTGCCGAGGCGTTCCCGGACCGCGCCGCCAAGGTGATCGCCGGCTATCGACAGCTCTATCCCAACGCCAACCCTTTCCAGCTCTGGAGCGTGATCGCCACCTCCGGCGTGCGCCGCAGCGTGATTGAGCAGTGCACGCGCAAGGCTGCCCAGAACGCCGCGCCGGCTTACTGCTACCAGTTCACGTGGCAGACGCCCATCCTGAACGGGCGGCTCATGTCGTTCCACTGCTTGGAACTGGCGTTTGTGTTCAACAACACGGCTCGCTGCGACCGCATGACCGGCGACGGCGAGGCCGCCCGCGCGCTGGCCGCAAAGATGAGCGACGCCTGGATTGCGTTTGCCCGCAGCGGCAATCCGAATACGAAAGCGCTTCCGCACTGGAAGCCTTTCACCGATGCCGAGCGCACCACCATGATCTTCAACGACACGTGCGCGGCGAAGGACAACCTCGACACCGAGCAGTTGAAGCTGACCGAGCCTCCGGAACGAGGCTGAGGCCTCCGGAGCCGGCCATGTCCGGCTCCGTGCCTCTATCAGATTGCGCGAGTGCCTCGGCTCTACTTTTCCTGGTACAGCCAGGCTCCAATCACCGTGCCCACCACGTACTCGAACAGTGCGCCGATGGTGGTGTACAGGGCCAGGTGCTTGGAAAACAGCCCGTCTACGCACATGAAGGCCGAGTTGGGGATCACTACGGCCAGAATCCATGCCGCAATTCCGGCATAGACTGCGGTCATCACCCCGGCGCCGAATCGCGGGCGGATGGCGGCGTAAATCCAGACCGCAGTGAGTCCGGCCACGATGCCAAGCACGTTGAACCAGATCAATTGGTGCGAAGTGAAGGTGCTGCTGTGCCCCAGCGCCGACATGCCATTGGCCCACCGCGGCGCGAGCCAGACACCGTCCACCAGGTAGCCGATGAGGTCGCCCACGATTCCGGCTACGATACCGCCGAGGAGCCAACGCGAAATGTTGATTTTGCCCATCGAATCTCCTTTTGGGGGAGGATTGCGTAGTTTCGGGGGATAGCGAAGTATACGCATGGTACCGGCAGGGCGCAATGGGAAACCGGGCCTGCGCGATTTGGCCACATGCTCCCGCCGGCTAGGGGCGAACCGGTGAGGCTGATCACTTCCCAGCTCAACGTGCTACCGTACACTCGTTGTGCCTCAATGGACGCCTCTGAGAAGAACTACGGCCGCGTGCTGACGATCAATCCCGGATCCACTTCGACCAAGCTCGGCGTGTATCGCCGCGAGGGTTGCGAGTGGGAGACAACTGTCCGCCACTCGGACGAGGAACTGGAGCGTTTTCGCGGCTTTTCGGCGTTCCAGCAGATCGACTTTCGCGCCGCCGTGATCCGGCGGGCGCTGCACGCAGCCGGATATACGCCGGCAAGTTTTGCCGCCGTGGCTGGGCGCGGGGGCCTGCTGCCGCCCATGGCCTGCGGCACGTGGCTGGTGAATCCGGCCATGATCGAGGATCTGCGCCAGGCGCGGCGCGGCGAGCACGCCTCCAACCTGGGCGCGGTGCTGGCGTGGCGGTTTGCGCGCTCGGCGGGCGTGAGGGCCTACATTGTCGATCCGGTGACCGCGGACGAGTGGCAGGACTGCGCGCGCTTTTCCGGCACGCCGCTCATCGAGCGCTTGGCCATCGGGCACGTGCTGAACACCAAGGCCGTGGCCCGCCGCTACGCGCGCGGGGCCGGGC
The DNA here is from genome assembly GCA_963766785.1 of uncultured Acidobacteriota bacterium. Taxonomy (GTDB): domain Bacteria; phylum Acidobacteriota; class Terriglobia; order Terriglobales; family Acidobacteriaceae; genus Telmatobacter. The sequence continues at coordinate 1,512,539 of CAVYBV010000025.1, read as the reverse complement.
GCAGCTACGAGTCGCTGCGCCTCATCGTAGTGCACATGGGCAGCGGCATCACCGTTTCGGCGCACCGCGACGGGCGCATGATCGACCAGAACACGCCCGAGGAGGGCCCGTTCGCGCCCGACCGCACCGGCTGGCTGCCGGTGCGCCAGTTGATCAAGTTGTGTTTTTCAGGCCAGTACAACGAGAAGCAGCTCGACCGCATGGTTTTCGGCGAGGGCGGCCTGTATGCCTACCTGGGCACCCGCGACCTGGTGGAAGTGGAGCGGCGGATCGACTCCGGCGAAGCGCTGGCGGCGCGGGTTTACGACGCCATGATCTACAAGCTGGTGAAAGAGATCGGCGCCATGACCGCAGTGCTCGAAGGCCGCGTGGACGCGCTGCTGGTGACCGGCGGCATGGCGCACTCCGAGCGGCTGGTGGGGCGGCTGCGCGGCATGATCGAGTGGATCGCGCCCATCGCCGTTTTTCCCGGCGAGGACGAACTGCGCGCGCTGGCCGAGGGCGTGTTCCGGGTGCTTGACGGCGAGGAGGAGCCGAAGATTTTCGCCGCGCACGAGGCCGAAAAGGAACACCGCAAGGCGCTGGTCATCGGGCTGGAGTGAGAAGAGCAGGGACCAAGGGAACGAGGGACCTAGGGACCAAGGGACCAAGGGAACAAGAGAGACTAGTTTTCCGACGGCTTTTCGATGTGATCGATGACCAGCATCTTTACCGGCGCCTTCGCAGCCTCGATCTTTAGCCCGAGTTCGTCCTTCAATGCCAAATCCAATGGCGGGGTCGGGTCCAAATCGTCCGCGTTCCGGTCGCGATCCCACCGGCCCCTGTACTTCAGGACAAAGTCGTAGTTCCCCGTCAGCCCCGTTTCATCGATCACCGGCCGTCCAAACTGCCCCGACAGGATCTTCACCAACTGGCCCAATGAGCACCCATGCGCTACAAAGTCGTATCCCTGCCCATCATTTCTCTGGTAGAGCGGCGGAATTGGACGATCCCCAAGGTACTTCAACTCTTCGGCTGATGGCGGCGTCGAGCCCTTCGCGCTCAGTTTTGGGCCGCCCTTGGCAACCACCAGGTGGTAGACATCGCCCTCCTTGGTCTCCCAGTGTGTTTTGAGTTTGAAGCGATCCTCCAGCAGCGCCTGAAGCATGTGCCGTTGCTCCGCGCGCTGCTGCTCGCTGGTCAGCGTCGCCATCTTCGCGTCCGCGTCGCTATCCCCCTTTGCCTGGATCACAAACAATGTCGGCCACGGCCACCTGGGGGCGCCTTCGACTTGATACAGGTCTACCCCGTAGGCGAAAGTGATCAAGTTTTCGATCCTCCAGTTGACGGCACGGAAGCTGGTGGTGTGCGGCACGGGCCCGCCGCTCACACGGAAGCCAGCGATCACATCGACATCCTTGGTCTGGCGCACCGATGCGACATCAAACGTCATGGTCGCCACGTAGGCAGCGCTGGCAGGCAATGAGGATGTCGATGTTGCGGGGGCGGCTGTCTGCGCCAGGGCGCAAGGCGTGGGAAGCGCGATCAACGCCGCCGCAGCGAGCAGATGCTTCACGCCAAAATTCAATCCTGGGAGGCCATAATCGGGCAACACTAAAACGCACCTCACTCGGAATCGGGAACAGAATACTCGCATGGGCGCGATTCGTGCTTGCAGAATCAGCTGCGATCAGCGGCTTTTGATCACAAGACGAGGTACTTCTCTCGCTGGGAAGGTCAGTCGCCCGCTGAGCCTGCCAGGATCTTCATCTCGGAGCCGAATCGGCGATAGTTGCTGAACGTCACGTCGTTCAGGAAAGTCTTGGCCGGGCCCTTGTAATCGGAGCGGGAAAACGCGCCCGACTGCTGCGCGGTGTGCGCCTGCAGCATGGATACGCTCTTGACCGGGCAGATGTAGCTGCGACCGCCGATATCGGTTGCCGCGTACTCGACCGCCATGCCGGCGGCCGCGACCAGGCCTCCCTGCGGCACCTCGGCCTGGAGCGTCAGCAGGCGGATGGATCCATCCGCCGGATTGAAAACGATGTCCCCTTGATAGGCGGCGCGCTCGTCGAAGATTTGCCTGATGGCAGTGCCGTCCGACGCATAACCATTCACAATGCAGCAGAACTGCACATCGTAATTCGACTTGTCGTCCGGAACCGCGTAGTGGAAGACGGCCAGCGTGCCGCCCGCGCTTTTTTCCCAGCGCGCCCAGGTGATTTTTCCCTTCAGCGCGTCCGCCAGAACCGTGGACAGGATGGGCCCGAACTCGCCCGTCGTGACCAGGCCTCCCACGCCCGATCCCTCCTTCTTCGTCTTCACCTTGCTGTCTTCCACTTCTTTGCGGTCGCGATAAGTGACGCCCACGCTGAGGCTGCCGACCCAGTGCAGAGGCAGGTAACCGAGGCTCTCGATCCCGGTGTCAGTAAGGGTCTCCGATTGCGGCCGGTCTTCGAATCCGTTGGTGAAGCGCGAGGCCATCAGGTTGGGCAACTGGCGAACGGTCGAGTTGACGTAGTTCACGATTGCCACCAGCATCTGGCGCGTGACGGCAGCGTCGGGCGCGGCATTGGCCGGGATCTCATCCGCGGGCGGCGGCATAAAGACCGACTGGTCGGCGAGCATCAGAAGCGCCATGCGCGATTTTTCGCCGGGCAGCCTGGCCGTCAACTCGGCCAGTCGCGCGCTGCTGAGCCGGGCGGAAAGTTCCAGGCCGGTGAGCTTTTGCGCCAGATCGGAATCGGACGCCTGTTGCGCGGCCGCCACGGTCTGCGCCAGCTCGTCGGGAGTGATCTTTTTGGAGGCGCTTGCATCGGGCGAGGAGGCGTAAACGCAGGTTGTGGCCATGAGAGCTACGAAGATGATTCCGCGCATCGAAGGACTCCAATCCAAATGATGGAGGGCATCTGCTTCTTCCTCGGCCGCACCATGCACAAGCGCGCGTGCTTCCGGCGCATCCCCCAAAATTACGGTCCCATGTTATCCCATCGTGACGCCGGGGCAACTCCGGGCAGCGATGGCCGCCTGCTTGCGCGTCGCCGCTTGAATTCATTGGTTAGCGCAGGTTGTTTTTTCGGCCCCGGAGACGCTGGTGCTTAGATTTTTTCCAGGTTGGCGAATTTTTCGACCAGTTTTTTGAGGCCGTGGCGGGTGAACTGGATGGTGAGCTTGGCGTCTTCGCCGTCGCCCTCGCGCATGAGGATGGTGCCCTCGCCGTACTTGCTGTGGCGGACGCGCTGGCCTTTTTTGAGGCCGGAGGCGCCGGTGGGATCGGGGATGTCCATTTTCGGCCGGGAAAAACCGCCGGGCTTGACGCCGCGGCCGGCGAAGAAGCTGGCGATGTTGTCCAGCGAGCTGCCGTCCGGGCGGGAGCTTTTTGGACGAGCGGGCTGGGAAGACGCAAAGCGCGGCGTTGCCGGGCTCGAATCCTGGCTCGTATCCGGGCTCGAATCCTGGCTCTCGTTTTCGTAGTCGTAGTGGCGCTCGGCGAAGTCGCCGGAAGCGGCGCGGCGGCCGGAACCTGATCCCGATCTGAAGGAATAGGCCGGGTTGGCCCAGGCGGGCTGGCGGCCGGCGAGATTTTCAATGAGCGCGGGCGGGATTTCTTCAAGGAAGCGCGAAGAAATGCTCATCTCGGGGGCGTCGTTGCCGTAGCGGCGGCGATAGCGGGCGCGAGTAAGGATGAGGGTGTTCATGGCGCGGGTCATGCCCACGTAGCAGAGGCGGCGCTCCTCCTCGAGCTCGTCGGGATTGTTGAGGGTGCGGGAGTGGGGGAACAGGCCTTCTTCCAGGCCGGCGAGGAAGACCAGTGGAAACTCGAGGCCCTTGGCAGCGTGGAGAGTCATGAGGGTGACGCGCGCGGAGGGGTCGAACTGGTCGGTGTCAGAGGCGAGGGCGGCGTGGTCGAGGAAGTCGGCGAGGGTTTCGCCGCGGACCTGGGCGTCGTGGGCGGCGTTGGCCAGTTCCTTCAGGTTTTCAATGCGGCTGAAGGCTTCGGGCGAGCCTTCGGTCTCGAGGGCCTTGATGTAGCCGGTGCGGTCATTGAGGAAGCGGATGAGCTCGGGGAGGGTGGCGGCGTCGCCGGGGGCGCGGAAGCCTTCGACGCGGTCGGGGTCGGTGGGTGAGGCTGTGTCGTTCCCAGGTCTCAAAATCGAGACCTGGGGCACCCCATCCATGGATTGAGGCAACGCGGTGGAATCGCCGAAGGAGAAATCGGTGTCGCCCGCATCCGCGCCGGCGGCGGCTACGTCGGCGGAGAGCTTACCGGCGAAGTCGGGGTCGAGCATGGCCTGGGCGTCGACGATGAGGGTGCGGAAGCCTTCGAGAGCGGAGAGCGCGCGCGGCGGGATGAGCCGGTTCTGGATCGCCGCTCGAATCGCGTCCCAGGTAGAAGTGCTGGTTTCGAGGGCGAGCCGTTCGAGGGTGGCCAGGGTGGCGGCGCCGATGCCTCGCGCGGGGGAGTTGACGACGCGCTGGAGGGCCACGGAGTCGTGCGGGTTGCGCACCAGGCGCAGGTAGCAGAGCATGTCCTTGATTTCGGCGCGCTCGTAAAAGCTGAAGCCGCCCACCATGGTGTAGGCGATGTTGTAGCGGCGCAGCGCCTCCTCGACCAGGCGGGACTGGGAGTTGGTGCGGTAGAGGACGGCGGCCCTTCCGGGCTCTTCACCTTTGGAGGAGTTTGATTGCCGGAGGAAAGCCTGGATGCGGTCGGCGATAAAGAGGGCTTCGTTTTCGCCGTCGGGGGCCTCGTAAAAGCCGATGGGGGAGCCGCCCTGGCGCTCGGTCCAGAGCTTTTTGCCCTTGCGGCGGACGTTGTTGGAGACCACGGCGCCGGCGGCGGAGAGGATGTTCTGGGTGGAGCGGTAATTCTGTTCCAGGCGGACGATGCGGGCGTTGGGGAAGTCCTGCTCGAACTCGAGGATGTTGCGGATTTCGGCGCCGCGCCAGGAGTAAATGCTCTGGTCCTCATCGCCGACGGCGCAGACGTTTTTCTCCTCGCTGGAGAGGAGCTTCATGAGCTCGTACTGGGGGCGGTTGGTGTCCTGGTACTCGTCGACGAGGAGGTAGCGGTAGCGGCGCTGGTAGCGGCGGCGGACTTCCTCGGAGACGCGGAGCAGGCGGACGGCCTCAAGGAGCAGGTCGTCGAAATCGAGGGCGTTGTTCTTGCGCAGTTCGGCGCGATAGGCCTGAAAGATGTGGGCGACGCGCTCGGAGTTGGGGTCTTTGGAGGCGAGGTAGAACTCCTGAGGGTCGATCATGTGGTTCTTGGCCCAGGAGATGCGGCCGAGGACGGTGCGCGGGGTGAGCTGCTTGGTGTCGAGACCCATGCGCTTCATGACCTGCTTGACCAGGGACTGCTGGTCGTTCTCGTCGTAGATGGCGAAGGCGCGGGTGAGGCCTTCGGTTCCCACCTTTAACGCCTCGATATCGCGGCGGAGAATGCGGACGCAGAGGGAGTGGAAGGTGGAGATGAGGGGTTTGGCGAGGGAGGAGTGGCCGATGAGACGGTCGACGCGCTCGGCCATTTCGGTGGCGGCCTTGTTGGTGAAGGTGACGGCGAGGATGGAGTCCGGGGCGACGCCTTTTTCGTGGATGAGGTAGGCGATGCGGCTGGTGATGACGCGGGTTTTGCCTGAACCGGCGCCGGCCAGGATGAGGAGCGGGCCGTCGGTGGCTTCGACCGCGGCGCGCTGTTCGGGATTCAGGTTGGAGAAGAGCGACGACAAGGGGAACGTCCGGCGGGAAAGGTCCTAGAACAGTTTAAAGGCAGGGACCAAGGGACCAAGGGAACGAGGGAACGAGGGAACAAGGAACGCAGTACGGGAAAGGCGTCCCTGGGGGGGACGCCTTTCGGAGAAACAACGCGTGAACTTGCCTTGAGCTGGAACCTGTTGAGTTGGCTAGGTGCGGGTTTCGCTTTCGCGGAGGTTTCGGGTGAGGACCTTGTCAACCACCTTCTCCACATCGGTGAGGAAGAAGCTGTTGGCGGGAGCGGGGACGGCAACGTTGGTGCCTTTGTGGCCGAGGGCGGAAGCGATCTCATTCCAGCGGTAGATGGCGGAGTTGGCAGAGATGACTACCGGTTTGCGAGCGGGCTCGGGCTGGGCGGCGTAAGCGACCCAGAGGCCGAGGATGGCCAGCACGACCGCCTCATAGGCGAACTGCAGGGGGGCGGTAAGCGCAGTTTTTGACGACATCAGAGACACGGTAATGAAGTCATTCGCGGACAACACGCCGAAGCCGAGCGCAAAGCCAAAGGCCCGATCGCGGGGGGACAGTTCCAGCGCATTCATGGCAAAGCAGAGGAAGGCCAGCAGGCAAAGCTCGAGTACGCTGACGGAGCGCATCAGGCCATCAGCGATTTCAGCGGTAATGAGGATGCCGCGATGCCATGAAATATTCGACAAGCTGACGATGAGCGAAGCGAGAGCCGCCCAATGGAAGATGACGGAGCTGAAGCGCATCAAGCCGGAGAAACCGGAGAGGACGGCGCGGAAGATCTCCATGCAGATGAAAAACAGCATCACGGCGCTGGCGATGTAGACGCCCCAGTAGCCGAAGAAGTAAACCACGTAGTACCCGTGGCCCCAGGGTTGCGATTGAACCCAGAGGACCGCGAGCAGAACCGGCATCGAGATCACGCGCAGGGCGAGATAGGAGCTCATCGCCGGAAAGCGCTTCTGGAGTTTTTTTGTCCAGAAGACGTACCCGAGAGTGGCCCAGAGGAGGAACTCCGCTGCGGTCATCACGGACATGGCGAGGTTTAGAGGCATAAGGGACCGTCCGCTATCCTAAGAGTTCTCTCAGGATAGCGCCGATTCCCGGCCGCTGGAAGGGAAAAGTGCCTTAAATTCCTAGCACTTTAGTGTAATTACCCCTCCCATTATCGAGCGCTGCACATGGGCACGTTCGGACCGCATTGAGGAATCGGGAGGCCCGCGGTGGCCGACTGGTGGCTGACGAAAGCGCGATTGGGTGAAGAACCAACGGAAGCGGCAGCGGCACCGGCGAGGACGAGACCGAAAGCGAAAACGCGGATAGCGACTTTCATGAAGGTTACCTCTTTGGGATTTTTTGTTGACTGAGGACATGCCTCGAGTCACACAAAAATGTTAGCCTAAAATCTTGACTTAAATGTATTTTTTTCAAAACGATTGCTCGGAAGTGACAGCCTTAAATTACTTTGGTCACATCCTCCTTGGTAACCACCAATCAATTACTACTGGTGCCAAGGTCTGAGTAGGGGCGATTTGACCCCCTCACATGGTAAAATAAGTGCAGGCAAATTCGCGCCGAAGCCCCCGTTTTTTCAACTGGTTAGTGCGAAATGGCGAGTCCTGGCGGAGCCCTTGCGCCGGGCGCTCGGAGCGAATGCCCAATGGATCACTATGGCGACTGAACTCATCCCTATTCCCGACGACCCTCAAGACGGCAGCTATACCGGCGAAAACATCAAGATCCTGGAAGGCCTGGAGGCAGTGCGCCTGCGTCCGGCCATGTACATCGGCTCGACGGGCGAGATGGGCCTGCACCACCTGGTGTACGAGGTGGTGGACAACTCGGTGGACGAGGCGTTGGCCGGATATTGCAAGAAGATCGAAGTGACCATCCACGTGGACAACTCGATCACGGTGATCGACGATGGCCGGGGCATTCCCGTGGACCTGATGCCGGTGGGCAACGGGGAGATGATGCCGGCGGTGCAGGTGGTGCTGACCAAGCTGCACGCGGGAGGCAAATTCGACTCGTCCACGTACAAGGTTTCAGGCGGGCTGCACGGCGTGGGCGTGAGCGTCGTGAACGCGCTGAGCCAGGAATTCAACGTGGAGATCTGGCGCGACGGGCACACCTGGGAGATGGACTTCAGTTGCGGACTGCCGACCAGCGAGCTGCGCAAGGCGGGGACATCGAAGAAGCGTGGGACGAAGGTCCATTTTCTGCCTGACCGAAGCATTTTTGCCACCACGGAGTTCAACTACGACACCCTGGCGCAGCGGCTGCGGGAGATGGCGTTTCTGAACAAGGGCCTGGAGATCACGCTTACGGACGAGCGCACCGCGGACGCGAAGACGGGCGAGGCCAAGCGGGCGGAGTTCAAGTATGCGGGCGGGATTGCCGAGTTTGTGAAGCACTTGAACCGGGGCAAGCAGGCGTTGCACGAGAAGCCGATCGTGATGGAGGCGATGCGGGACGCGGTGGAGATCGAGATCGCGCTGCAGTACAACGACAGCTACTCGGAGACGGTGTTCAGCTTTGCCAACAACATCAACACGGTGGACGGGGGTTCGCACCTGTCGGGATTCCGGACGGCGCTGACCCGGACCATCAACGCGGTGGGACAGCAGCTGGGGCTGTTCAAGGACATGAAGGAGAACCTGAGCGGGGACGACGTGCGCGAAGGGCTGGTGGCGGTGGTGAGCGTGAAGCTGTCGCAGCCGCAGTTTGAGGGGCAGACCAAGGGCAAGCTGAACTCGGACATCGCGGGCACGGTGCAGGCGTTTGTGAACGAGCGCCTGGGCAACTATCTGGAGCTGAATCCGCCGGTGGCCAAGCGCATCATCAACAAGGCGATTGAGGCGGCGCGGGCGCGTGAGGCGGCGCGCAAGGCGCGGGACCTGACGCGGCGCAAGGGCGCGCTGGATGGGGGCGGGCTGCCGGGCAAGCTGGCGGACTGCAGTGAGCGCAATCCGGACCGGTGCGAGCTCTACCTGGTGGAGGGCGAGTCGGCAGGCGGAACGGCGAAGATGGGGCGCGACCGCAAGTTCCAGGCGATTCTGCCGCTGAAGGGCAAGATCCTGAACGTGGAAAAGGCGCGCTACGACAAGATGCTGGGGCACGAAGAGATTCGCGCCATGATCACGGCTCTGGGCACGGGCATCGGCAAGGACGACTTTGACGCGGCCAAACTGCGCTACGGCAAGATCATCCTGATGACGGATGCGGACGTGGACGGCTCGCACATTCGCACCCTGCTGCTGACGTTCTTCTTTCGCCACATGACGGAGCTGATCAAGCGCGACAACGTTTATATTGCGCAGCCGCCGCTCTACAAGATCAAGAAGGGGCGTTTTGAGCAGTACATCAAGGATGACCGCGAGTTTGTGAAGGTGATGGTGAAGCGGGCGTCGGAGGGGATCGTGGTGCGCCACGGGGAGAACGCCAGCAAGATCGAGGGCGGCGACCTGACGCGCTTCATGGGCACGCTGAACGAGTACCTGGGCTTTGCGGAAAAGGTGGACAAGCGCTTCCGCAACGAGAAGCTGGTGGAGCTGCTGGCCAGAGCAGAGCTGACCCACCGGGCGGATTTCACCTCAAAGAACAACGCCGAACTGCCGGAGAAGATTGCCGCGTTGCAGGCGCGGTTGAAAGAGCAGGCGGACGAGTTCGCGATCAAGCTGCACGACCCGGTCGAGGACGAGGAGCATCACACCTGGTCGATCTGCTTTAGCGACGGGCAGGCTGCGACGCGATGCGTTGACTGGGCGCTGGCGGCGAGCCCGGAGTTCCGGCAGATGATGGCGAAGTACACGCTGATCAAGGATTACCTGGAGCCGCCGTTTCTGGTTGAATTTGCGCCCAAGGCCTCAGCGCAGGCCAAGGAAGCCGAGGAAGAGGAAGAGCTGGATGCGGAGGGCGCGCCTTCACCGGGCAGCGTGGAGACGCGCGAAGCCAAGGGCCGAGCGTCGCGGATTCCGCGGGAGCCGGTGGAGAAGCAGACCGCGCGCGAGCTGTTCGCCTACATCGTGGAGCAGGGCAAGAAGGACTACCAGGTGCAGCGCTACAAGGGGCTGGGCGAGATGACGGCGACGCAGTTGTGGGAGACGACCATGGATCCGGAGCGGCGCACGCTGCTCAGCGTGAAGCTCGAGGACATTGCCGAGACCGAAAGGATCTTTACCACGCTGATGGGCGAGGACGTGGAGGCGCGGCGCAAGTTCATCGAGGACAATGCGCTGGACGTGAAGAACCTGGATATCTGACAAAGGCAGCGAGTCAGCGTCGCTTCGCGACATAGCGAGTCAGTAAGTCAGCGGTTGGAGCGGGTTCTCACGCAGACGCTACGTCAGTACAGCAGAGCCTTCGCGCGCTCTTTTTCGAAGGCTTCGACGGCCGGGCGCCAGCCTTCGGCGATGCGCTCGGGATCGTCACCGGTGGCCAGTTCGCCAAGCACAGCGCCGTTGGCGAGCAAAGTGTTGATCTTGTCCAGGGCGAACTGCTGCGGATAGAGACGGTGCAGGGCCGATGCGATCTCCAGCCCCAGTTCCGGCGCGTCGAGAACATTGCGATCCAGAACCAGAATGTGCACGCCATGGCATAGCAGGCCGCCGTATGGGTAGGGCTTTTGCGGCGTGAAATCCAGGGGCACGAATCGCACCGACGGCAGCTGGCGATGGTCCAGGTATTTCGCCAGAGCGCGGGCGTCGATCCAGGGCGCGCCGATCAGCTCGAACGGGGTGTCGGTGCCGCGGCCGACCGAGATGTTGGTGGTTTCAATGAGGCCGATGCCGGGGTAAAGAGTGGCTTCTTCCAGGTTGCGAAGATTGGGCGAGGGATTGACCCAGGCGAGGCCGGTGGAGTCGTACCAGTCGCCGCGCTGCCAGCCCCGCATGGCGACGACGGTGAGAGGCGCGTTGAGGTTGAGTTGCTGGTTGTCGAAGCGGGCGAGCTCGCCGAGGGTCATGCCGTGGCGCACCGGAATCGGAATCGAGTTGACGTAGCTCTCGGCGCCCGGATCGGAGACGGGACCCTGGACGAAGGCGCCGTTGATGGGATCGGGGCGGTCAAGAACGACGATCTCGGTGACGGTTTTCGCCGCGGCTTCAAGAAAATAACGCACAACGGACTCGTAGGTGTAGAAGCGAACGCCGGCGTCCTGGAGGTCAATGACAACGGCGTCGAGCTTGCGCAGGGTTTCAAGCGCAGGCCGGCGATCGGCGTCGGTTGCGCCGTAGAGGCTGACGATGGGCAGACCAGTGGCGGCGTCGGTGGAGTTGGGGATGCCGGGCTCGTCGCGGGCGCCGCGAATGCCGTGCTCGGGGCTGAAGAGCGTGGTCAGGGTGAGCCCGGGGACGTCGCGGGGCGCATCGTGGAAGAGGATGTCAATGGTGCGGCGGCCCTGGCTATCGACGCCGGTCTGGTTGGTCAGCAGCCCCAGGCGCAAGCGCCCTGCATGGCGGCGCGCCATATCTGCCAGCTCAGCAAAATGATCGGCTTCGAGGACATCGACGCCGGTCTTTACGTCGCCATTCCTCGCCGGCCAGCGGCGCATGCCGCTCAGCGACTCGTTATAGCCGGTGATGTGGGCCGCGAGCGAGCCGCCGTCGCTATGGATGCCGAGCGCCACGGCGGCGGCGTCAGCGATCCGGCCGCGCAGAGCGGTGATGCTCTTTGGTCCGTCGGGATGAACGGAGTTGGCGAGGATGACGACGTAGGTGTCGCTGAGGGGATCCATCCACAGCGACGTGCCGGTGAAGCCGGTGTGGCCGAACGATCCCACAGGAAAAAGAGTGCCGCGATTACTCGAATAGGGTGAATCGATATCCCATCCGAAGGCGCGCAAAGCCGTGCCGGTGGCGGGCTGCTCAGGCGCGACCATTTTTTGTAGGACGATGCGCGAGAGGGGAAAACGGCTGGGGCGGCCGGCGAGCCGGTCGAGCAGGTTCTGGGCAAAGTCGGCGACGTCGTCGCCGGTGCTGAACAGCCCCGCATGGCCCGCGACTCCGCCCATGCGCCGCGAGGTGGGATCGTGAACGACGCCGCGCAGCATGGTGTCTCCCGGGAATGCTTTGGACGCCGGATTGCCGGAAGCAGCGGCGCCGTGTTCCCACTGCGTGGGCGCGATGTGCGGAATCCATGCGGCTGGCGGCAGAAAGCGCGTGTGCGCGAGACCCATGGGAGCCATGATGTATTTCTGCGTGTATTGGTCGAGGGTTAAGCCGGAGAGTTTTTCGACAAGCGCCCCGAGAACGATGAAGTTGATGTCGCTATAAACGAAGCGCACGCCTGGAGGCCGCATCGGCACGGAGGCAAAGGCGCGGCGGTAGCCTTCGTCCTTGCCTTGCCAGGGCTCGAGCAAGTCGAGGTCGGGCGGAAGGCCCGAATAGTGGGTGAGCAGATCGCGGAGGGTGATGTCCTGCTTGCCATTGGCGGCGAAATCAGGCAGGTATTTTGCCACCGGATCGTTGGGGCTGAGCTTGCCTTGCTGGTAGAGCTGCATGACGGCTGGCGCGGTGGCCAGGCACTTGGTGAGCGAGGCCATGTCGAAGATGGTGTCGAGGGTCATGGGCTCTCGCGTCGGCTCCAGCGAACGCCAGCCGAAGGCTTTGCGATAGACGACGTGGCCGTGGTGTCCGACGATGACCACCGCGCCCGGCAGCCGATGTTCGTCGACCGCCTGGTTTACAAGGCGATCAATGGCGGAGAAGTCCGGCGGTTTTTGCGCGAACGAGGTTGCGCGGGCGCTAGCGAGCAAAATGGCGATCGTGTAAATCAAGCGGCGAGTCAAATGGAAGGCCTCTGCGGACGCGGGAGTAAATCAGGGAAAGTATACGCAGCGAAGGAAGGGTTCACTCGGGAGGCGACGATGCCGCGCCAGGCGCTGCATTCCGCGCCTTCGGGAAGAGTTCTTTGCGCCGCACGCGAGGCTGCGGCGCGCTCAATGAGACTCTTCACTCAAGTCAAGGCTGGGAACTGGTACCGCATTGCGGGAAAGTTCACGATATGGCACGAAATGGCAGCTTGCTTTTCCTATAGGTTACATGTTTTCTTATGTGACTCGCCAAATCTCCCACATCGTGATCCATAGGGGAGGGGGTGGGGGGTACTTTTTCCCTCTGAAGCCCAAAGGCCGGACTCACGCTCTACGTGAGTCCGGCCTGAACTGTTTTTATTGAAGCATCACGGGCGAGTTAGGGCAAGCGATTTTTGCGTGACCGAGGTCGAGCAGCGAAGTGTCGGCGAAAATCGCTCAAACTTCCGCGTGGCCGGTAATTCGTCCAGAACTCTGTCGATGAGTGATTTGGCGATTTAGCATCAACTGAGTTTGATTGCCGTTGCAATACTTCGGACTCTGTGACAGAGTTGGCTCCCAATCGAGTCGACTGCGGAGCAGACACGAGCATTCTCCAGATCGTGTGATCAGTTTTGAGGGCGGATCTCCTGCTCACTGACCACCGTGCCCGTATGGGCGTCGATGGCATATTCCACGGGGCGTAGATTTGCCTCCAGCGTCAGGTGATAGTGAAGGCCAAGAGGCCTTGACGGCTCAACTCGCGAGGGGGTCGAAATTCCCATCACGGGATTTTGAACAATGCGAATCGTATCGAGCGGCGCCCGGACCGAGGATGCCAAGTGCTTGCGTGCCACCTCGATCGCCTGCGCGGGGCTTAGCTTTGCCGACTTGTCGAAGCTGTCAAGACCCGGAATGTAGTTCGATCGAACCCAGAAGGGTGCGCCCCGGATGAAAGACACGTAGACCTCGGCGTCGAACACCCGCACCCCACCGTTCCACTGTGTGAACTCCACCTCCCAATCTGGTTGAGCATAACGTCGCCTCAACTCTTTCGCCGGGTCCTCCATTTGCCAGATTTCTGCGTTCTTCGTCAGGTAGTCGATTGCTGCTTTTGTAACGATATTTGCAGTCGCAGTCTTGGGATCGAAGAGCGGCTGCGCCTGTCGCGGATAGAAATTCTCCGGGTTCGTCTCCGACTCCGGCCCTGGGATGAATCGGAACGTTTCAGCCGCACCCAGCGTGCTGGCGTCCGTGCGGATGGACTGGTTGCTCGCGCCACCAACTCCACCGCCGTTTACGGCGCACAGAAAATGCTGCCGGTCGGGCGTCTGAATCGTGACATGCATATTGTCGGCCAGCACATTGATCCTGAACTTTTCCCATGGCCCGCTGAACCGTGTGTCGGTATGAACCGGGGCTCTTTCGTCGTTCGGGCCGCCTATGCCGCCGCCCTGCACGGCACTCACAAAGTGGTTATCGTGGGTCTTGAGCGCAAATGTACCCGCTGCCTTATCGACCCACACAATCGTAAACGTCTCTCTGGGTCCGGCCGTCTTTGCACCGGTGCAGAGCGCCACTCCCTCGGGAGCAGAATCTGGCTCTCCCAGTCCTCCACCGTTCACGGCGGTCAACAGATGACCATTCTGAGTTTGCACGGCGCCCGTCAAACTCTTCATTCCGCCGTCATGCTGCGCCGAGGCGGGAGTTGCAGCCTGTGCATGAGCTACTCCGACAATTCGCCTGAAGGCGAACGACCGAGCGACAGTGGCTCCAACCATGCCAATCGGAACGAGCAGAAGCCCCCACAGCGCACGCCGGCGTGTCATTGAGTTAATTTTGTCGACCGTGCCTCCGTCCAACGTCGGGGCGGTAAACACTCGCTCCTCTCGTTCGAGCTTTCGCAATGCATCCTCGTGGGGGCAAAAAAGGTTGCCCAGAGCATTGGGGGAGCGTGAAAGAGGTGGCTCTGCGTCTGACTTCACGGCGGCACCTAACAAGCTTATCGCTCCACGAGTTTATCAGGGTCTCAACCCATTTGCGATAACAGGGAGATAACCGGCCAATAAGCTGAGCCATGCCGTCGAGGCTGCGAGTAAGAAGCTATATTCTCTTTCAGTTGGGTTTTCTTCAGGAGGAGGAGCTTCGCAGCCGGCTGAGATCTTGGCGGGTCAACGTCGACGGCGAAGCCCCTTTGAGGTAACGATCCTCTTTGTCCCAGTGTCGGCCGGGCTGGGGCAGCTTGCTGCCTGCTGGGCCAACGACTGCGACCAGATCATCATACGCTTGTGTCCGATCTGCAAGTGCGATTCGATTGTTGGGCACGGGCGTCGCCGCAAGCAGGCGCACGACGAGTATCACGACTGGATCGGGATTCGGCGTGGTCGCTGTTCGATTTGCGGAAAGACGTTCACATTCCTTCCGTTGTTCTCTCTTCCCTACACCCACTTCAGTTTGTTGGCCCGTTGCCAGGCGCTGTGGCTGCGCTTGAAGGAGCACTGCTCATGGGAGAGGGCCTCGCCGAAGCTGATGGATGCTGATCGGGTGCCTGATGCTTCTACCGTCCGTCGCTGGTCGTCGGGCTTGGACTGGTCTGAGCCAGCGGCTTCATTCGTTCGCCAGACCATGGTGTGCATAGTCCGCTGGCTCCAGCGCGGTACCGATAGCGCGCTCCAGGTGGCTCCGTCGCCCTGGATGGCTTCTGTTCTTGAGATCCTCTGGCCCTTGCGTTTGTAAAAAAGTTGGCTCGCCTACCATCCTTGCCTGGGAACAGAACAGGAGAGGTTCCAGACTGGGTTTGGGAGGCGAAGAAGCGCTGTGGGCCACGATGTGGAAACACTCAAGGGCCGGCTGCCGTTGCTGGAGTACTTGCGGCGGCAGAACTGGACAAGCCGGCGGGCGGGCCGCTTCGAGTATGTCGGACTCTGTCCGTTGCACAAGGAGAGTCGGCCGTCGTTCTATGTGAACACGCGCAAGGATGTCTTCTACTGCCACGGCTGTGGGCAGGGCGGAGATCTGATTCGCTTCGTCCAGTTATCCCGCCGGGCATCTTTCCGTCAGAGCCTCGCCTATCTGGATCCAGATGTTCATCGAGAAGCTACTGGGATCGCGTTACTTGAGCAAGCAGTCGCGTTTTATCAGCAGCAGCTGGATCACTATCCGGAGGCGCTTGAGTATTTGCGTCAACGCGGACTTCATGATCCTTCTCTTATCCGGGAGTTGCGTATCGGCTATGCGCCCGGCGGAGTTTTGCGCCACCATCTCACGACGCAAGGCCATTCCTTTTCGGTGTTGCGAGAAGCCGGCCTGATCAACGCGCAAGGCGCGGATGCACTCTATCAGCGCATCGTCTTTCCGTTATGGCAGGGCGAGCACATCGTCAACCTCTACGGTCGCAGCATCGGCGCCGCATTTGCTCATCGCTTCCTGCCTGGCTCTAAGGGCGGTTTGTATGCGTGGGAGAAGGTCCGGCACTGCCCCGAGGTGATTCTTGTCGAAGGTCTGTTCGACTATGCCGCGCTGCGTAAGGCGGGCTTCTCCAACGTGACCTGCTCTCTGGGCACGCATCTCAACGCCGGCCAGTTCCGCCAGCTATGTGACGGGCCGCGCATCGTCTATGTCGTGTTCGACGAAGATGCCAACCTGAGTGGCCAACAGGCAGCAGAGCAGCTTGCGCATCAACTTGCCGGGCACGGTATCCCGGCTCGTCGCGTTCCGCTGCCTGAAGGACACGATCCCAACTCCTTCTTCGTTGGCGGCGGAGATGCGCGTCAGTTCCAGTCTTTTCTGGAGGCCGCACAGCCATGAAGTTCCGCGTGATCTCTATCAAGACTGCAGCGGGAGCACACAGCCCCTTTCGCGTAGTGGAGCAGGACTCGGGCCGAGAGATCGGCTGGATCAACCGCTATCTGGACCGTGAGTATGTCCGGCGACTTGCCAACAAGAGCCTCTACAGCTATGCGCACAGTCTGTTGCACTTCGTGCGCTGGTGGGAGAGCGTTCATCACACCGGCGACATCTCCGCGGCAGACCTTGCCGATTCGACCTTGCTCGACTACATCCGTTTCCAGTCGAGCAAGCAACCGCCGCCGTCTGCCTCCACCATCAACGACCGCGTGGCTTGTGCCGATCGCGCCATCCGTAACGAGTTCCCCGATGCTCCCTGTCAGGCCGTCCCCGGCTTCCACCAGGTCTACCTGCATCGCAGACCGATGGGCCTCGGCCGGCCCAGATTCGATCTCAGCAGACTGCGTATAAGGGAACCCAAGCTCACCATCGTTCCTCTCTCGGTCGACGAAGTGGCGCGCTTCTGGTCGAGCTTTCGCACTGCGCGCGACTTGGCCATCGTGGGCCTGATGCTCATGCACGGCCTGCGTTCGGCCGAAGTCATGGCCCTGAACCGTGATGACGTGCTGTTATCCGAAGGTCAGCTCCGCGTGCGCGGCAAGGGCAACAAGATGCGCTTCCTGCCCTTGGCCCCAGAGACCACGCAACTGATCGATCACTACTTGCGACTGGAGCGGCCCGATCCCTGCTCGGCAGCACTGTTCGTGGTCTTGAAGGGTCCGGCGCGCGGCCAGCGCATGACACCGGCGGGATTACGCTCCCTGTTTCGCTATCATCGTCGCACCACCGGCGTAAAGATCGCCAACCCGCACAGGTTCAGACATACCTTCGCCTCGGACATGGTGCGTGCCGGGATCAGCCTCCCTGCACTCATGCAGCTGATGGGCCATGCCGATATCGAGACCACCCTGCACTACGTGCAGGTCTCTCCACAGGATGTCTATCTTCAGTATGCCCGCGCCGCGGCGCAGTGCATCCATCCCCAGCCGAGGATTACCTCGTGAAGCGATGGCGCCGGCCTCCACTACAACATCCACTGGCGCCAGCCTTTGCGCGCGCCGTTGAGTCCCTCTCCACCGCGCTCAGTCCTGCCACCGAACGCAACTACAACATCGCGGTACGCAGCTTCCTTGTCTATCTCGGCGCCGAATACCCCAGAGTTGCCGATCTCGAACAACTGCACCGCGAGCCGCACATCCTTGGATGGATGGCGCGCATGCGCGCACAGACCCCACCGCTGGCCACCGCAACCTGCATCGGACGCCTCATCGCTCTGCGCGCCGTCTTGAACGAGTTGGCTTGGGCCCACAAGCTTGCTGAACTCGCTCACCTGATACGGAGCGAGGATATTCCGCGTACCCCACAGACTCTGCCCCGTCCGCTCACCGCTGAGCAGGATCAGCTTTTGCAGCAGGAGTTGATGCGCCGCAACGATCTTGCCGCAAATGCCTTCCTGTTGCTGCGCCATACCGGCATGCGCATCGGCGAGTGCGTCGACCTCTCATATGACTGCCTGCACTCCATAAGCCAGAACCAGTGGGCGATCCACGTACCGTTGGGCAAGCTCAAAACGGAGCGCATGGTTCCTGTTGATGCCTTCGTCCGCGATCTCGTTCATCGATTGCGCTTCTTTCGCTCTCTGGATCCGCTGCCTGACAACGGGCGGCTCCTGGCATGGCATGGATCGAGAGTCTCTCTTCTCGCGCGTCTCCGAGACTACCTGCATCTGGCCTGTAACTCTGCCGGCATGCCCACCAGTATCGTCCCGCATCAGTTGCGCCACACCTACGGAACGGAAATGCTTCGCGCCGGCGTGGGCTTCGCCGCAGTCATGAAACTGCTCGGCCACACCGATCCGGGCATGACCATGCGATATGTGGATGTGACCCTGACCGATCTTCAGCGGGAGTTCCAACTGGCTCGCTCGCAACCGCGGCATCTGGCTCCGCAGCCCAAAACCTCATCCGTACCTCTGCGCACAGGTCGCGATGGGCTCATCGACTCCTTGCTCGTCGCACAGAATCTAATGCTGGTGTTGCGCCGATCTCTCCCAAACGGCAATGCCCACGCTCGACTCGACCGCCTCGCAAACCGACTCACCAAGATCCTCGCCGAAATACGCAAACTCCAAATCAACTGAATGAAAATGAGCACCGATTGGCCGGTTAACAGGGCAATGCGCTCATCAAGGAGCCATTGATTCGTGTTCCGGGTGTATTGTCGGCAAACAGGAAATAGTGGCATTCCTGGCTAAGTTAGTTGCTCAAGAGCAACCGCAGATCCCTCGTGGCGCTCAGGATGACAAAGTTGGAATGAGGACCTGCTTCCCTATTGCAGACTCAGGCCAGCGAGGCTTTGAGCGCGACTCCGAACTCGGGGATTCCCGCGATGCCCTGGGGCAGTTTCACGCTGAGGCCGTTGGCAGCCTGTCTCCACTGCGGAACGTGGGTTGCGCCCAGCACCTCGACTTTGGCAATTTTACCGGGAGAGTTAGGGCTCGACAGCCCCAGCGCCTCGATGACGATCTCCTGGGTGGGCAGGCCGAGAGTAATGGCATGGACCACGCGATTGTTTTTGCTGCGTGTGAAGCGGACATCCTGCGCGCCGAGCTTGCTTATGCTGTTGCCCTGGAACGAGCCGGCCTTGATGGCGTTGGGTCCCTCGCCGTAAACCCTCCACGGGCGCGTTTCGTAGATGGCCTCGCCGTTTACGCTCATCCACGCGGTGATCTTGTCGAGGACGGCGATCTCTTTGGCGTCGATGGTGCCGTCGGGCTTGCCAGGAATGTTGAGGACGAAAGTGCCGTTCTTGCTGACGGTATCGACCAGCCAGTGAATGACGTCGCGGGGATGGAGGTAGCCGCCGAACTCGCCCGGCCGGTCATAGAGGTCGCGGTTGTAGTGCCATTCGCCGATGCAGGTTTCCGACTGCCACGCGAAGGGCATGATGCCGCTGGTGAGTCCGCGCTCGTAATCGGCGACAACGGCCTTGGCCAGGCGGTCGGGCACGTTCTTGATGGTGGTAACCACGTCCTCTTTGCCGCCGCGCTTCAAGAGCGAGTTGTTGTAGTAGTACGCGGCAATGTTCATACCGCCCCAGCCCAGCGGGAACAGGTCGTTGTCGAAGTAGAGAATGTCGGGATCGTGCAGGTCGATCAGGTCGCGGGTGCGGTCGTAGAAGTTCTTGACGTAGGAGGGGTCGGGCAGGGCGTCTTGCGGGTGTTTGGGGCCGTAGAGGCGCTGGGGATCGTTTCCCTGCCACCATGCGTCCCTGCCATCGGCGAGAGCAAGCTCGCCGTCGTAAGGAATGCCGGCAAAAGGGCCTTGCGTATCGGCGCCGTGTGAGGTTTGGAACCACCACCAATTGCGGGCCTGGTGGATGGTTACGCCGAAGTGCATCCCGCGATCGCGGGCGGCCCTGGCCCAGGTTCCCACCACGTCGCGGTGCGGTCCCATATTCTGCGCATTCCAGGGCTGGTGTTTTGAGGCCCAGCAATCGAAGCCATCGTGGTGATTGGCGAGGGAGAAGAAGAAGCGCGCGCCGGCCCTCTTGTAGCGGTCCATCAGCTCATCCGGTTCCCAGTTCAGCAGCGTCCATTGCGCGCAGAGGTCTTTATAACCGAAGCGCGACGGCGGACCGTAGTGCTCCAGATGGTATTGATACTGGCGCTGGCCAGGCTCATACATGTTGCGGGCGTACCAGTCGCCCTTTTCCGGAACGCATTGCGGGCTCCAATGCGCCCAGATGCCGAACTTGGCGTCGCGGTACCAATCCGGCGCGTCGTACTGCAGCAGGGAATCCCAGGTGGGCGCGTAAGGGCCGGTGCCGGCGAGACCCGCTATGGGCGACTGCATGGGCACGCCGTCCCAGGAGTCGGGAATGCCGGGCAACTTGGGCGGCGCTCCCCATGAAGTCGCCTTCCACGCCGCGGGGTCGAGCTTGATGGTGACGATCTTGTCGCCGGAAACCGCGGAGAAGGTGCGCTCGGATTCCGGAAGGGCGCAGAAACGAGCGTAATCCAGTTCTTCGGGATTGGCAGCTTCGCCTTGGAGAGATCGCGGCCAGACCTTGGCCGATGCCATGGCTGCCGCAGACGCACCAAGAATTTTGCAGAATTCGCGACGACGCATTTGGATTCCTCCCGCTACGGTAGATTCGATGAATACGGTTACAGCAAACCAGCATACTCGACGGGCCGGCGGTCAGAGCACTGGATTTGGAAAATCTCCAGATTCAGCTCGGATTCTGGCCGAGGCGCAGGTTGACCGCCGGCTGCGGATGGCTTCTCCGACGCCGTGCGGGGGGAGTTGTGTCGCTGAGGACCTAGTGCGTGCAGGCGCCGAAGTCCGTTTTCACCTTGTCCACGAGGAATGGATGGGTGGCGCCGCTGGCCTTCTTCTTCTTGCCCGAAACCCGCATGCGGTCTCCCGGCTTGACCGCGGCTACATCGCCCATGAGGGCGTAAATCTGTTGATCGCCTTCATTCTCGAGCGTGAGGCCGTTCGGGCCTGAGGCGGCACAGCCGGTAATGGTGCTGCCATGGTGAATGGCGACATAAATGCCGATGCCGATGGCGGCGCCGATGACCACGATGGCCGCGATGATCAACTCATCCTGACCTTTGGTGGGAATTGAGTTGTTCGGATGTGCGCGCACAGTTGCGGCGCCGGCCTGTTGCGAGGCGGGCAGCAGCAATGCGCACACGGCCAGATTGACGAGAATGAACCGGTACGGCGTGACCATCATCGACCTCCTCACACCTTGAGAAAGAACTGAAATGGAGTGAATTCGAGCGGGTTGGAATCCACTGGGAGAACCGACTGGGAAGTGTTCAGATGATATCGGGAAATGCCTTGCTGCGCCAGCACAATCTTCGTGACGTGATGCGTGCCCCGATACAATTAGGGCTGTGACCGAACCGGCGCTCATGGACCTGGTGCAGATTGTCCCGGCGCGGCGTGCGCCCGCGCCCAAGCCGGAGTGGCTGAAGGCGCGCGCGCCCATGGGCGAGAACTACCACGCGCTCAAGCGGCTGGCGCGCGGGCTCAACCTGCACACGGTGTGCGAGAGCGCGCAGTGCCCCAACATCGGCGAGTGCTGGCACCACAAGACCGCAACGTTTATGATGCTGGGCGACCTGTGCACGCGGCGGTGCGGATTTTGCGCGGTGCCCAAGGGCCGGCCGGAGCCCATCGACATGGACGAGCCGCGGCGCGTGGCCGAAGCGGTGGCCGCGCTGGGCCTCGAGTTCGCAGTCATCACCAGCGTGAATCGCGACGACGATCTGGTGGGCGGTGCGCGCGCTTTCGCCGTGGTGATTGACGAAATCCGGCGCCAGGCGCCCGGATGCAAGGTGGAAGTGCTGATTCCGGACTTCCAGGGCGACCGCGAGGCGATCCGCATTGTCGTCGAGGCGCGGCCTGAGATCCTGAACCACAATACCGAATCGGTGCCGCGGCTTTACCGTGTGGTGCGCAGCGGCGCGCGCTACGAGCGGACGCTGGAATTGCTTCGCTATGCCAAGGAGCTGAACCCCGCCCAGATCACAAAGTCCGGCGTGATGGTGGGCCTCGGCGAGGAGACGCGCGAGCTGCTCGAAGTCTTCCGCGACCTGGCCGCAGTGGGCTGCGACATCCTGACCATCGGACAGTATCTGCGCCCCTCGCGCGATCATCTGCCCATGGCGCGGCTCTATACGCCGCGGGAGTTTGCGGAGCTGAAGACGGAGGCGCTGAAGATGGGCTTCCGGCACGTGGAGTCGGGGCCCCTGGTGCGGTCCAGCTATCACGCGCACGAGCAGGCGGAGGCGACGGGGCTGAGGGTGCTGGCATAACAACCGCGGCGCTGGCGGGTTGTAGAATAGCCCTTGGCAAAACGCTTCTAAAGCGAGGACCAACCGATGGCAGGCACTGCAATGGCCGGGATTCCGGCACTCAAAGACCTCTACGGCGATCTGAAGCGCCGCATGGACCAGGCGGTGACGGACTTCCAGTCCAACCTGGCCTCGGCACGCACCGGCCGCGCCAGCGCGCACATGCTGGACCAGATCAAGGTGGACTACTACGGCACGCCCACGCCCATTACGCAGATGGCCCAGGTGGCCACCCCGGAGGCGCAGCTCATCGTCATCTCTCCCTACGATCCGAGCATCGTGAAGGACATTGAAAAAGCCATCCAGGCGTCGGATCTCGGCTTCAACCCGCAGACCGACGGCAAGATCATCCGCGTCCCCGTGCCGCCGATGACCGAGGAGCGGCGCCGCGAAGTGGTGAAGCACATTAACCGCGTGCTCGAGGAGCATCGCACCGCGGTGCGCAACGTGCGCCGCGACGGCAACGACGCGCTGAAAAAGCTGGCCAGGGAGAAGAAGATCAGCGAGGACGAGGAGAAGCGGTCGCTTGAAGACGTGCAGAAGATGACCGACGACGAAATCCGCAAGATGGAAGAGATGTGCAAGCGCAAAGAAGCGGAAGTGATGCAGGTGTGAGCAATACGTGAGTTACCGGTACACCTCGCGCCGGTGCCCAATCGATACCGCCAGAATCACCAGTTCCTTGTCGCGAATCTCGCAGATGATCCGGTAATCGCCCACGCGATAGCGCCAGAGTTCGCCTAGTTCTGAACCCTTCAGTGCCGCGCCGAAGCTGCGCGGATCGTCGAGCGCTGCCACCCGCGTTCGCAGAAACGTAGTGATCCTTTTTGCAATGGGACGGTCGAGCTTGGAAAGGTCCTTGACCGCGCCGGCTTCAAACTCAATCCGCCAGGCCAAGCTCGTGCTCCACTTCGTCAAGAGTAAAGGTCCGGCTGCGTCCAGCGCGCAGCTCGATCAGCCGCTTCTCGGCGATATAGATATCTTCAAGCTCCTCGAGGTGATCGTGGACGGCCTCGACGACGTAGTAGGTTTTGGTTCGGCCGGTACGTTTGGCGAGTTTTTCCAGGCGCACAGATAAGTCATCAGGGAGCCGGACGGAAATGGCAGGCATGCGGCGAACCTCGCGTATTACAAGTATCGCACAACCGGCGCCAGCCTCGCTACCTCTTCGCCCGCTTGTAAAACGGCAGCGGCACCTGCTTCGCGCGCACCGCATTCGCCCGGCACTGCACCACCACATCCGTCCCGCTGGCCGCGGTTTCCGCCGGCACCAGCGCCATGGCGATGTTGGTCTTGAGGAACGGCGCCGGCGAGCCCGAAGTTACCCGCCCAATCTCTTCTCCAGAGAGTGAAAGTACGGAGTACCCGTCGCGGGCGATGCCGCGATCGATCATCTCCAGGCCGATGATGCGGCGTTTCGGCCCACCAGACTCTTTCACCGCCAGCAGTGCGCCGCGGCCGATGAAGCCGCCCTTGTCCAGTTTGAGCCAGCGGTCGAGGCCTGCTTCCAGCACGTTGATCTCTTCCGAGATCTCGTGCCCGTAGAGGCTCATGCCTGCTTCGAGCCGCAGCGTGTTGCGCGCGCCCAGCCCGCAGGGGCGTATGCCGAATTCCGCTCCCGCCTCCATCAGCGCCTCCCACATCTCAACGCTGATGGTCTCGTCCGCGGGAATGTACACCTCGAAACCGTCTTCGCCGCTGTAACCGGTGCGCGCGATGAGCACGTTGGGAATGCCGGCTACTGTGCCCCACGTGAACCAATAGTTTTTGATCGCGCCCAGGTCGACTTTCGTCAGCTTTTGCAGTGTCTCCAGCGCGCGCGGGCCCTGCACGGCCAGTTGCGAGTAGTACGGCGAGTAGTCGCTGATGTGCGCGCCGGGCATTGCTCCAACCTGGCTGCGGATCCAGGCATAATCCTTGTCCTTGGTGCCCGCGTTCACCACCAGCAGGTAGTCATTCTCGCTGAGCCGGTGCACCAGGATGTCGTCCACAAACGTGCCCGCGGGCGTCAGCAGTGCCGAGTAGTGCGCCTGCCCGTCCTTGAGCTTCGACGCATCGTTCATCGTAATGTGCTGCACGGCTTCGAGCGCGCCTGGGCCCCGAAACTGGATTTCGCCCATGTGGCTCACGTCAAACAGGCCCACGCCGGTGCGCACCGCCAAGTGCTCGGCGATCAGCCCGCCGCCGGGACACGGATATTCGACCGGCATATCCCATCCGCCGAAGTCCACCATCTTCGCTTTCAGCGCGCGGTGGGTGGCATTCAATGCGGTCTTCTTCAGCGGCGTTGCCGCAGGTGCTTCGGCTATGCTCATGGCCTTCCTCTGGTCGCCTTTGCGGCGATCTTTTCTTTCCCACGATAGGCAGTCGGTGGCGCACCGGTCAAACGGCGCATCCGCGGCTTACCATGGCATCAACGAGGCCGGAGAGGTTTTTGGATGAGCCCATTTCGCGGCATGGTGCTGGTAGCGGCGGGCGTTGCGGCCATCTGGCGCGGCTGGGCGACACATGCGCATCGCGATCCATGGACGCTCTACGGGCTGGGCATGCTGGCGATCGCGCTGGGCGCCTGGCATCTGACGCGTCCGTCGCGCCCGCGGCGTTAGGGCGGCGTTACCGCCGGTTGGCCCGCCAGAACGAGCTCACGCCAAGATACAGAAACACCAGAGCCATGCCCGCCGCCACCAGAAACTTCGCATGCTCCGGGCCGTGCGCGTAATCGCTGCGCAGCCGCCATACTGCGATGCCAAACACCAGCACAAAGAGAAGAAAGAACCCGCCGGCCACTTCCAGGAACACGGTTCCGCCCACGCGGCGGAAAGGCCTCAAGAATCCACCCAGCCCGCGCGCCACTCCGCCGCCAACGCGCGCCGTTGCGGCGCCGGCTTGGCGGCCGCGAATGCGCGTGTCCTCTTGCGTCTGTGCAACGCCTGCGTTGCCGGATGACGGACCGGTTGCCGGTCTCGCCAGACGCTGGCCCGCCATGCGGCCCGCCACGCGGAGCCCCACCCCCATTACCCGGCCAACTG
This sequence comes from uncultured Acidobacteriota bacterium, assembly GCA_963766785.1. Classification (GTDB taxonomy): domain Bacteria; phylum Acidobacteriota; class Terriglobia; order Terriglobales; family Acidobacteriaceae; genus Telmatobacter. The sequence goes on along the minus strand of CAVYBV010000025.1, from coordinate 1,487,302 downwards.
TCTGCGGTTTCATCCCGTCTATCATGGTAGCAGTGAGTCGCTTGTAGGTACGGTTCGCACCTGCGTTCCGGCCGGGTTGCCCTCCGCCCGCTGCCGCAGTAAGGTATAGAGAATCGAATCCGCCCCCGCGCGCTTCATGGCGCTTGGCTGCCGCCCAGGAGGAGGTAACCCCTTGACAACCCGTATGCGCGAACTTATCCAGCTGCTGGGCGAGGCCATCCATGAATCCGTCATCGAGAGCGAGCACATCGCCGGCGTGGTCCAGGACATCCGCCGCCACGGGTTCGACGTCCTGCTCATGCTTGAAGCCACCATCGGCCTCAACGAGATATCCGCCAAGGTGCCCGAAACCGGCGAAGGCGAAGAGACCGAAGGCGCGGCGCCGTTCACGCAACACGACCGCGACTGGCTGCGTTCACTGCGCATCTCGGTCGAGGGCGATCACGACGAAGTGGACGCTGGCGAGCAAGAATAGCCGCCGGCTGCGACTGGATTTCGTCGAATCGGGGGTTCATACTGTTGCCATGGCCACCCAGCCCATCGGCGATCCCTTGGTGACGGTGCAGGAGTATCTCCGCATGCTTCTCGCCGAGCTGTTCGCCGAATTCGATCGCCCATGAAATCCTGGCTCGTTCGCATCGCCGCAGTAGTTGTCTTTGGCGTCAGCTTCGCGCTGCCCGCCATCCGCATGTCGGGATCCGGTCCCAGTCAGACCATGACCGGCTGGATGTGCGCCGTTATTGCCAGTATCACCGCGCCCAAGGCACTCATTCAGAGCCTCGGCCAGGGTGTCCGTTTTGATGAGATTCTGATCCCCATCAGCGGGCTGGTCAATTACCTGTTTCTCGCAGTCCTGGTGCTCAGCTTCTGGCGGCGCCTTCTGCGCACTCGGCTACTGTTCGGAACGCTGTTGCTTCCATGCTTCGTCGCGACATGGATGTTCTTCTCTTCCTCCAAGGTCACGCCACTGGTGGGACACTATCTCTGGGTGGCGGGCGCCATCGTGTTTCTCATGCCCGATGTCGTGATCCTCGTTCATGAGCGCAGAGCTGCCGCCGCGCAACCATCCGCCGGCGGCGTTCAGGCAAATCGCTAGCTCTTTATCGCCACGCGCAGGTGCAGCTCGCGCAACTGCTGCTCCGTCACCGTAGTCGGCGCGTCGGCCATCAGATCGATCGCCTTCGCTGTCTTCGGGAACGCAACCACCTCGCGCATGTTGGGCGCGCCCGCCAGCAGCATCACCACGCGGTCCAGCCCCAGCGCAATTCCTCCGTGCGGAGGCGTGCCGTACTCCAGCGCGTCCAGGAAAAACCCGAACCGCTTGCGCGCATCCTCGTCGCTGATGCCCAGCGACTGGAAGATGGCCTGCTGCACGTCCTTGCGGTGAATCCGGATGGAGCCCGAGCCCAGCTCCAGCCCGTTCATCGCCAGGTCGTAGCAATTGGCGCGCACGCTGGCCGGATCGCTGACCAAATTGGCCATGTCCGCCTCGTGCGGCGCTGTAAACGGGTGATGCGCAGGCACCCATTTCCCCGTGGCCAGGTCGTACTCGAACATGGGAAAGTCGACGATCCACATGGGATGAAACGCCGTCGCGCCATCCACCATTTCTCCGCTCTTCGTATCGGCCTCGCGCACGCAGCGCTCCGTCACCTCGAACGCGCGGTGTCGCTCAGCGTACTTCTTCGCCAGCTCCGTCCTGAAATTCCCCGCCGCCGCGTAGACATTGATTTCGCGCTCGCTCAGGCGGCCGGGAAACTTGGTGTCGCTGGCCTTCACCGGGTGCGCCGGATCGCCCGCCACCACGATGACAAAATCCTCATCGCTCGCGCCCGCCAGCTGCCGCACCTTCGCCGCAGCCTCGGGAAAGCTCTTGGCCAGCCGCTTGTAATCGTCAATGAACTTCGCGCCCTTCTGTTTGTCGAAGAGCGGATGATTTTCCTCGCGCTCCTTGCGGCTCAGTTCGCCCACCCGGGGAATGCGCAGCGCCACCACCGGAAGCGCCGTATCGATCAGGAGAGTGTGCAACGCGTCATCGGTAAATGCCGGGCGCACATCCGTCAGCCCCGGCAGGCGCAGGTCCGGCTTGTCCGTGCCGAAGCGCCGGATCGACTCGTCGTAAGTGATTTTCGGAAAGGGCGTGGGGAGCGCAATGCCCGCCGCCCGAAACGCCGCTTCCAGGAATGCCTCCACCACCGCGAAAACATGCTCCTGCCGCGGGAAGCTCATTTCCAGGTCCACCTGCGTGAATTCAAGTTGGCGATCGGCGCGCTGGTCTTCGTCGCGGAAGCAGCGCGCTATCTGAAAATACCGGTCGAATCCCGAGATCATCAGAATCTGTTTGAAGATCTGCGGCGATTGCGGCAGCGCGTAGAACTCGCCCGCATGCACCCGGCTCGGCACCAGGAAATCGCGCGCGCCCTCGGGCGTCGACTTGGTTAGAATCGGCGTCTCAATCTCGAGGAATCCCTGCTTGCTCAGGCTTTCGCGGATGGCCCGCGTAATCTCATGCCGCAGCCGGAAATTGCGCTGCATCTCCGCGCGGCGCAGGTCCACGTAGCGATACCGAAGCCGCACCTCTTCGTTCTGGATCGCCTCATCCGCAGGCGAAAATGGCGCCAGCCGCGCGTCGTTCAGCACTCGCAGCTCGGTAGCCTCAATCTCCACCTCGCCGGTGGGCATTTTGGGATTGATCGCGTCCTGCGCGCGCAGCCGCACCTTGCCCACCGCGGCCACCACGTACTCCGGCCGCACCATTTCACCCTTGCTGTGGCCCTCCGGCGTCAGCTCCTTGTCCAGCACCACCTGACAAATGCCGCTGCGGTCGCGCAGATCCAGGAAGATCAAATTGCCGTGGTCGCGCCGCCGGTTCACCCAGCCCATCACCACCACCGGCTGTCCTTGATCCGCGGCGCGCAACTCGCCGCACATGTGTGTCCGTTCCAGATTGCCTAAAAAGTCGAGCACGATTCCGTTCCTTAGAGGTTTTGAAAGGGCACGGCTTCAGCCGTGCCGTAAAAAAGCTAGACCTGACCTCGGCTTTAGCCGTGGAGGGATGGTTTCTCGTATCCTGACCACCGGTCACTTACTACTGATCACTCGTGCCAGCTCCGCGTGCGGCACATTCGTCTGATCTCCCGTAGCAAACGTCTTCACCGTCAGAATACCGGACTTCATCTCGTCCTCGCCCAGGATCACGATCCGCCGCGCCGTCTTGTCCGCCGCCTCAAAGCTCTTCTTCAGCCGGAAGCTTCCATCGCCCAGTTCGATGGTCAGTCCCGCGCGGCGCAACTCGCGCGCCAGCTTGAGCGCGGGCGCATTCATTTGCTCGCCCAGCGGCGCAATATACGCATCGGCCAACTGCGGTGGGGCCGACTCCAAAGACCGCAATGTCAAAACCAGCCGGTCTTCGCCCATGGCGAACCCAATCCCCGGCGCCTTGGGCCCGCCAATCGCCTCGCTCAGCCCGTCGTAGCGCCCGCCGCCCAGCAGCGCATTCTGCGCGCCCAAGCCGCCGTGGGTAAATTCGAATGTGGTCCGCGTGTAGTAGTCCAGGCCCCGCACCAGCCGGTGATTGCGCGTGTAGGGCACGCCCGCCGCATCCAGCGCCGCCATCACCGCGGCAAAGTGCGCCTTCGAGTCCTCGTCCAGCGAATCCGCCATCTTCGGTAGCGCGTCAATGTACGGCTGATCCTCCGGCACCTTGCAGTCCAGCACCCGCAGCGGATTCGTGACCGCCCGCCGCTGGCAATCCCCGCACATCTTCGGCGCCACATCGGCCAGCGCCGCGCGCAGCACGTCATTAAAGCGCGCGCGGTCCGCCGCCGATCCCACCGAGTTGATGTCGAGCGTCCATCCCGCGATCCCCAGCTCATCCAGCAGCGTGGCCAGCATCTCCAGCACTTCGGCGTCGCGCAGCGGCGATTCGCTCCCCGCGCTTGGCGGCCCGATCACCTCCGCCCCGATCTGCGAAAACTGCCGGTAGCGCCCCTTCTGCGGCCGTTCCCGCCGGAACTGCGGCCCGATGTAATAGAGCTTCTGCAACTGCCCGGTCTCGCCCAGCTTGTGCTCGATGTACGCGCGCACCACGCCGGCCGTGTTCTCCGGCCGCAGCGTCAGCGATTGCGATTTTTCGCTCGCCGCCCGCGCCCGATCCTCCCACGTGTACATCTCCTTCGAGACAATGTCGGTCTCCTCGCCCACGCTGCGCGCAAACAGCGACGTGTCTTCGAAAACAGGCGTGCGAATCTCGCCGAAGTTGTACCGCGCAAACACGCGCCGCGCCGTCTCCTCGATCCGGTTCCACAGCGCCGTCTCGAGGGGGAGCAAATCCCGCGTCCCGCGCACCGCTTTCAATGTCCCGCTCATTCAGCTAACCTTTGGAGCAACTCCTTAGAATACAAGGTGGAAGTATGAGCTACGCGATCGTTACAGCACGCGACGAATCAGGCTGGGTCGTCGCCGAAGTCCCCGAGCTCGCTGGCTGCTTCAGCCAAGGCCGCAACGAGGCCGAGGCCATCGCGAACGCTCAGGAAGCTATCGCGGCATGGCTCTGGGCGGAAGAACAGAAACGCGCCGAAGCTACGCCCTCTTCCTGATCGCCTTCGCCAGCGTTTCATCAATCCGCGTCTGCCACCCCGGCCCCGTGGACCGAAAATGCTCAACCACCTCCGGCGACAGCCGCAACGACACCAGCTTCTTGGTGGGAGCTTTCTGCGGCCCACGCTTGCCGCGCCGCACCATTTTGCCGTTGCGGATCAGATCGGCCCGCTCGAAAAACTCCCGCGCCGCCTCGGCATCGTTGGGATCGTAAGGCCCATCCCCCCGCTCATAAGGGATGCGATCTCCCTCCTTGAACGCCATCACGCGATCCCAGTCGGTTTTACTCTTTGTCTTGTTCATACCTTTTTCGTTCCTCCCGGCTGGCGTTGCGAAACGAGATGACTCGAACCACATCGTCGGTTTCGATATACACAAGCGTCAGCAGCCGACCCTTGATCACTGCCAGCGCCACATCCATCAACCGGTATTCATCGTCGCGGCTTGCATCGTAGGTGCACTTGTTCGGGTTTTCGTAGACGAGCGCTGCATCCCTGAAATCGAGTCCATGCTTCTTGAGATTCGATTTGCGCTTTAGCTCGTCCCAAACGTACACAGTTTAATTGTAGCTACAATCTGAAAAGATGCAAGTTGCGGCCTTTGAGTTCACGGCAGCATCGTCCGGATTCACCAGACCACAAAAAGTAAACTGATTCATGACAATGCAATCTCCCACCGCAACAGTGCGCCGCACCGGACGGCCCGCGTGAGCACCGCCGCCGCGCCCGCATCGGCCGCCCCCGCCCATTGGGTGCCTTCGGCCAATCCCTGGGCCATCGCCGCCGCCGTCATGACCTCCACTTTCATGGTGGTCCTTGACTCGTCAGTTGCCAACGTCGCCCTGCCTCACATTGCCGGCAGCCTTTCGGCCTCCACTGACGAATCCACCTGGGTCCTTACCAGCTATCTGGTTTCCAACGCCATTATGCTTCCTGCTACCAGTTGGATAGCCCGACGCATGGGCCGCAAGCGCCTTCTCATGCTGTCGATCCTGGTCTTCACCGGAGCCTCCATGCTCTGCGGCGCCGCTCTCAGCATGCCCATGCTCATCCTCGCCCGCATCCTCCAGGGCCTGGGCGGCGGCGGGATGCAGCCCCTGGCGCAATCCATTCTTCTCGAAAGCTTTCCGCCCTCCCAGCACGGCAAAGCGATGGCCGTCTTTGGCACCGGCATCGTGGTTGCTCCAGTCATTGGACCGACCCTCGGCGGCTGGATCACCGACAGCTACTCCTGGCGCTGGATTTTCTACATCAACCTGCCCGTCGGCATCCTCGCCTTGATGCTGACCGCAATGTTTATTGAGGACCCGCCATATCTCAGGACCAAGTTCAGCGGCGCCATTGACGGGTTGGGCTTCGGCTGCATGGCCCTGTGGCTCGGCACCCTCCAGCTGGTGCTCGACAAGGGCCAGGAGGCCGACTGGTTCTCCGCCAGCTGGATCCGCTGGACTGCCGGCGTCTCCGTCGTCGCGTTTGCCTGCTTCATCTTGCGTGAGCTCCACGCCAATGAACCCATCGTCCAGCTCCACATCCTGCTCGACCGCAACTTCTCCGTCGGCACCTTTGTCACCGGCATCTACGGCTTCGTTCTCTACGCGGCCACCGCGCTCTTGCCGCTCTTTTTGCAGACGCTCCTCGGCTATTCCGCCCTGGACAGCGGCCTCGCCGTCAGCCCCCGCGGCCTCGGCTCCATGGCTTCCATGGTGGTGGCCGGCGCCATCGCCGACCGTGTGGACGGCCGATGGATGCTCATGTTCGGTTTCGCCGTCTTCGGCGCCTCCACGCTCTGGCTGGCGCGGCTCAACTTCACCATCGGCATGGGCAACATCGTCATCCCCAACATCCTGAATGGCTTCGCCGGCGGCTTTGTCTTCGTCCCCCTCACCACTTTGGCCATGGGACGGCTGGCCCGCCAGGAGATGGGCAACGCCGCCGGCATCTACAATCTTGTCCGCAACATAGGCGGCAGCGTCGGCATTGCCACCGCGACCACCCTGCTGGAGCGCCGCAGCCAGGTCCACCAGAGCTACCTCGGCGCATCGCTCAACCCCACCGATCCCATGCTGAAAGGCGCTGTCGCCGGCCTTCAGACTCATCTGCAGGCGGCCGGCGCTGACCCGGTAAACGCGCACTCGATGGCGCTGGGAGCAATCTACCAGAACCTGATCCAGCAGGCCTCGCTCATGGCCTATGTGGACGCCTTTAAGCTCCTCGCCTACCTTTCGCTGATCTGCGTTCCCATCATCCTGCTCTTCCAGCGCGTCCGCCGCGAGAACAGTGCGCGCGTAAGAATTGAAGAATGATAGTGTTGAAGCGATATCCTGTTCCCGTCTTCTAGCCCGTTCCGGAGGGGGGTAAACTTGTACAATTTGTACAAAATAGACAAATTGTACAATTTAGTTCATAATCTCTCCATGGTCGTAGTCTCCGCAACTCACGCCAAGCAGAACTTTGCCGCTGTCATTGACCAGGCCCAGCGCGAGCCGGTCCGCATCCGCCGCCACGACCGCGACGTTGCCGTCCTCATCTCGCCCGAAGAGTACGAGCGCATCCGTCAGCTTCGCGTCAAGGAGCTGATTCGCCTGGGCGAAGAGAACAGCCGATATGCGGAGTCCCAGGGCATGTCAGACGAGCTGTTGGAAAGACTCCTGGCCGATGAACGATGAGACCGCGGGCAGCGTTGGACACCAATCTCTACATCAGCTATCTGATCCGGGACAAATCGGTCCCTGGCCAGGCAGTGGTGAAGGCGTGGGATGAGTGCACACTATTGATCTCGGAGGAGACCTTTGAGGAGTTGCGAACCGTCGTAGCTCGCCCAAAGTTCTCACGCTATATCCGGTCTGAAATCGAGACGCCGTTCCTCGATCAGGTCTGGGCCATCTCCGAGCTGGTCGCGATCCCATCTCCCATCCGCGCCTGCCGCGACCCCCGCGATGACAAATTCCTCGAGCTTGCCGTTCACGGCCGCGCCGATCTTCTCCTCACCGGCGATGCCGATCTGCTCGCCCTCCATCCCTTCCACGGCGTCACCATCCTTACGCCTGCCGCCTTTCTCTCCCGCTGATCCGGATCATCGGGCAGTCGCCCTTTGTGAAGCGGAGCTTCATCGCGCGAAGCGCGCTTTGACCAGCACCTGCATCCCTGACGTGTCATCCTGAACGGAGCGCGCCCGGGTCCCCCAGCGACCCGGGGTCCCCAAGAAGCGCGTTTTGCTTCTTGGGGTGGAGCGACAGGTCTTCGTTGCTGGGGTAGTGAGCGGAGTGAAGGATCCGCGGTTGCCTCTCGCTGGCGGCCTCCGAAAGCCCCCGGGCCGATTGAATGAAAACTCGTGCAACCACCGGTATTTCGGCCTAGTATCGATGCGGTACCCTTTCCCCCGATTATTTAGCTCGTGGAGGCAGCTCCCATGTTTCGCCCCGGTTCGATCGTTTTACGCTCTTTCGCTTTCTCGAAAATCCCGCAACTGGCGATCCTCATCGCGGTGCTGTCGGCCATGCTGGCCCTCGCGCCGCGCCTGGCCGCCCAAGCCGGTGAGTGGACCTGGATGGGCGGAAGCCAAACGCCGGGAGCCGCAGGCGTCTGCGGAACGCCGGGTGTGCCTTCAGCCAACAATATACCGGGTTCGAGAGAATGGGCCGTCACGTGGACGGACCTGAGCGGCAATCTCTGGCTTTTTGGGGGCGATCAATACGACCCGAGCGCCTACGACTACACCTTTTTTAATGATCTATGGGAGTACGCGCCATCGACTGGGGAGTGGACCTGCGTGGCCGAGAGCGCCCCCCCAGCGCCGCGGGAAGGCGCCACCGCCTGGACGGACCAGGCCGGCAATTTCTGGCTCTATGGCGGCCAGGCGCCGGGAGGCACATTAAATCCGAACGGAACAGTCGTGGGGTCCGACCTTTGGGAAAACACCTTCTACAGGAATCTGGACCCCGGTGGCCGGTGCCGGTACCAAGCCTCAGGGCGCGTGGGAAGATCTCGGATGGGCGGATCCTTACGGCAATCTCTGGTTCTGGGGCGGCGCTCCCGGGGGCACGGGGGTGAGCTACGGCAACGACCTCTTCAAATACACCCCGTCTTCCGGGGAATGGACTTGGGAGGAGGTTAGTGGCGCCGTGCCGCCGGCCCCTCGGTACGGGGCGCTTGGTTGGACAGACGCGGCAGGCAATCTGTGGCTTTTTGGCGGCGATGGCGACAACGGGGTTTTTAATGACCTCTGGGAGTATAGCCCCGCCACAGCGATATGGACCTTGGAGAGCGGCAGCAGCGGCGCCAATTCGCCCGCAAATTTTGGAACCCTCGGGGTCGCATCCGCTACAAATCTTCCTCCCGCGCGGAACGGAGCGGTGAGCTGGATGGACCGGAACGGCAATCTTTGGCTCTTCGGCGGCTCGCCGGGTCTTCAGGACGACCTTTGGATGTTCTCGCCGTCCACTGGGGAGTGGACTTGGATGGGCGGCAGCCAGACTTCGGGTTCGCCCGGGGATTACGGAACCCTGGGCGTCGCCAATCCGGCAAACATGCCCCCATCGCGGGCGGCCGCGGCAAGCTGGGCGGACTTGAATGGTAATTTCTGGCTGCTCGGCGGGGGGGGAAGTACCTCAATCCTTGCCCTTAGCGACCTGTGGGAATACGAGTTTCCCTCAAGCGGACCATCTGTTGTCGCGCCGACCTTCACGCCACCTGCCGGAGCCTACACCTCCGTACAAAACGTGCAGATCGGCAGCACCACGCCCAATGTGACGATCTACTACACCACCGACGGCTCGGTGCCGACAACGTCGTCGAAAGTGTACTCCGGGGCCATCCAGGTGGGCATCAGTGAAACCGTCCGTGCGTTCGCAACCGCCAGCGGCTACAGCCCGTCGGTTTTGCGCAACGCGACCTACACTCTTCTCGGTGGTCCCTTCGGCACAGTGGAAATTGCCCGCGACAGCCGCACCAACTCCACTACCGTAGCTCAGTCGGACGACCTGTACGTCTCCGGCTGGGCCATCGACCCGCAGGTGGGTGCGCCGGTCAGCCAGGTAGAGGTCCTGATCGACGGGAGCGTTGCCGGCAGCGCCACGCTGGGCGTGGCCCGTCCCGGGATTGCGGCTCTCTACCCCAACATCCCGAATGATCTTGACAGCGGCTGGACGTTCACCTTGCCGGCTTCGGGTCTATCGATTGGCACGCACACCGTCACAGCCAACGCCTACTCCGCGCTCAGGGTTGGAGCTACCCTGTACAAGCAACTCACCATCACCGTGGCGACCACCAGCACCGGACCGCCCTTCGGCATTGTCGAGACGGCCACCGACCTCCGCACCAACTCGACCACGGTGGCGCAATCGGACAGCGTGTACGTCACCGGATTCGCCATCGACCCGCAAGTGGGTGCGCCGGTGAGCAAAGTTCAGGTCTTGATCGACGGGAACGTAGCCGGCAACGCCACGCTGGGCATCGCGCGCCCGTTGACTGCGGCACTCTACCCCCAGGTCCCCAACGATGTCGATAGCGGCTGGCAGTTCACCATGCCTGCTTCGGGACTTTCGCTCGGCACGCACACCATTACCGCCATCGCTTCCGATTCGCTCAATCTGTCAGCCACGCTGTACCAGCAGTTGACCATCACGGTGGCCACCACCAGTACCGGACCGCCGTTCGGAATTGTGCAGGAGGCCTATGACAGCCGCACCAGTTCGACCACCGTGGCGCAATCGGACAGCCTGCTGGTGACGGGATTCGCCATCGACCCGCAAGTGGGTGCGCCGGTGAGCAAAGTTCAGGTCCTGATAGACGGAAACCTGGCCGGCAACGCCACGCTGGGCATCTCGCGCCCGTTGACTGCGGCTCTCTACCCCCAGGTCCCCAACGATGTCGATTGCGGCTGGCAGTTCACCATGTCTGCTTCGGGACTTTCCCTCGGCACGCACACGGTGACTGCGGTTGCCTATGATGCGCTCGGTCTGTCGGCCACGCTGTACCAGCAGAAAACATTCACGGTGTCCGCGACCAGCACCGGACCGCCGTTCGGCATTGTGCAGGATGCCTATGACAGCCGCACCCGTTCGACGACCGTATCGCAATCGGACAACCTGCTGGTCGCCGGATTCGCCATCGACCCGCAACAGGGCGCGCCGGTCAGCGAGGTGCAGATCCTCGTCGACGGGAACGCAGTGGGCACCGCCACGCTGGGCATCGCGGACCCGTCGATTGCGGCCCTCTACCCCCAGGTTCCCAACGATGTTGATTGCGGCTGGACGTTCACCATGCCGGCCTCAGGCTTGTCCCTCGGCACGCATACGGTCAAGGCCGTCGCTTACGATTCGCTCAGCCTGTCGGGCACGCTATACCACACCTGGACCATCGACGTGAGTCCATAATCGCCGCGCCGGTACGGGGTGGCCTGGGTACCCCATCCTCTTCACGGCTTCATCGTGAAAGGGGTGGGAAAGGGCGCGGTGGGTCGACCATCTCTGGAATCTGACACGTCGAATCTCGCATTCCGCGTCAAAGCCAATCAACCCCGCCCGCTATCCTGAATCCATGCCTGCGCCGTCCAAGCTCCGCCGTGTTGCAGTCTACTGCGGCTCGGCCGACGGCAACTCTCCTGAGTTCCGCCGAGAAGCCGTCGCCCTGGGTGCGGCCATTGCCGCGGCGGGCCTCAGACTGGTTTATGGCGGCGCCAACATTGGACTGATGGGCGCCGTGGCTGACGCGGCCCTCGCCGGTGGAGCAGAGGTGGTCGGCGTGTTGCCGGAAATCCTCGCCGGCCGCGAGATTGCCCACGCCGGCCTTTCGCGCCTGGAAACCGTCCCCACCATGCATCGGCGCAAGGCCCGCATGGTGGCGCTGGCCGACGCCTTTCTCATCCTGCCCGGCGGCTACGGCACCCTCGACGAGATGCTTGAGATCGTCACCTGGTCCCAGCTCCGCATCCACACCAAGCCCTGCATCCTCATCAACACGCTGGGCTACTGGAACGGTCTGCTCGATTTTCTCGACACCACCGTCGAGGCCGGCTTTATCAAGCCGGAGAACCGCGCGCTGCTGCTGGTTGCGGGAAATGCTGCCGAGGCCATCGAGCTGGCCGTTGCTAATGTCGGTTAGGCGGATGTTTTGCAAGATGCTGGATGGAAAGGTCTCAGAAGACAAGATTCTGCGGAGTTCTAGGGGAGCCCGCGGCTAAAGCCGCCAGAGTGATGTTCGTTTCTTCAGCGGCCTGAAGGCCGCTGCTCCTTCCGTTCGCGGAGCCACCAGGCCTTGATGAACTTCCAGTGCACGTAAACGGAGTGGTTGAGGTGAAGCAGGAGGCCTTCGCGGCCGTCGAGGAAGCCCAGGCGGAAGAAGTAGTTGTAGATGAAGGTGGCCCAGGGATTGAGGACCGAGTTCCAGATAAAGGCGGGGAGCGAGCGGCTGGTTTTGCCTTTGGCGGCGAGCAGTTGGGCGATCTCGCCGCTGTAGCGGTTCATGTGCTCCAGGTAAGCGACCAGGTCGGGGTAGGCGTAGTGGAGCATGTCGCCCTTTAGCTTGCCCTTTGGACCCTGGTGCTGGGGGGTGGAGTGGGGACCTACGCCCTCGCTTAGTCTTGCCGCGCCGCGCTTGAAGAGCCGCAGCTTGCGGTCGGGATAGAAACCGCCGTGGTGCATCCAGCGGCCGAGGATCAGGTTGAGGCGGGGAATCCAGTAGGCGGTAAATTTGGGCTTGCCGGCGAGGAGAGTCTGAATCTCCTTCTGAAGTTCCGGCGTGAGCGGCTCGTCGGCGTCAAGGAGCAGAATCCAGTCCATGGTGCAGAGGTCGAGGGCGACGTTTTTCTGTTCGCCGTGCCCGCCAAAGGCGTGATAGCTGGTTTTGGCGGCGTAGGAGTGGGCGATTTCGAGGGTGCGATCCCGAGAGCCCGAGTCGACCACGATGATTTCGTCCGCCCACTTGACGGTTTCGAGGGTGCGGGCGAGGTTCGCCTCCTCGTTCATAGCGATCATGGCGATGGAGAGGGTGTTGGGCATTTGGGGGAAGGATAAATGGTGGAGCGGGTCAGCGAGTCAGCGAGTGAGCGCGGGCTGAAGCCCCAAAGCGGATTCCCTGCGGGAATGACAGAACGAAAAGCAGGAACAAAGACGGGCTGGCTTTTGCGGTTTCCCACCCATGCGACAAAGACAAAAGCGTCGCATGGATGGGGCACCCATTCTTGTGGTTACGGCTGGCAAAAGACAAGAACAGAAGCAAAAGCAACGGCAAAGCCGGGCTGGGCGGCGGCGGGATCAGGCGGGCGCGAGCTGAAGGGTGAGCACGGTAATGTCGTCCGCCTGGCCCCAGGCTTCGGCGGCGCGGGCAATCTCCTCGGCGGAATTCATGGCGATCTTCGCGGCGCGCTCGAATCCGAACAACTCACCGGTCTGGGACTGCGCTTCGACCACCCCATCGGTGAGCGCGGTGAGACGCGCGCCCTGGCGGAGCACCAGGACGGTATCCGCGTAAGCGGCGTCTTCCACAAGGCCAAGTGGGAGACCGCATTCGAGGGTCTGCTCGCGGCCGTCGATGTAAGGCGCGATGTGGCCGGCGTTGGCGACGGTGAGGGCGCCGTCCGGGTCGGCGCGGAGGACGAGGCAGGTGGTGAATCCGCCCTGGCTGCGGCCGATCATGCGCTGATTCATGGCAGAGAGGATTTCGGCGGGGCTTTGGGTGAAGTGGGCCAGGGTGCGAACGGTGCCGACGAGCAATGAGACGGTCATGGCGGCGGGCATGCCTTTGCCGCTGACGTCGCCGATGACGGCAAGGACGCCGCCGTTTCCTGTGGCGAGAATCTGAAAGAAGTCGCCGCCCACCTGGCCGGCCGGTTTATAGAAGCTGTCGAGGACAAATCCCGGCACCTGCGGAATTGCCTCGGGAATCAGCACCTGCTGCACGGCGCGAGCGTTGCGGTGCTCCTGCTCGAGCGCGGTCTGGCGCTGGCCCTGCTCCACCATATAGCGATAGACGGCGTAGACGATGGCGCCAGCCAGCAGCAACGACAGAATGGCGGGCATCGAGACCTCGATTCCGTCCACGGTAAAGAGCGGCTGCGTCATGGTGTTGTAAAGAGTCCACCGGGTGTAACGCTCGCCCTGTTCAGCGGTGTGCGCCACAACGAAGTACATGTCGGAGAGGAGCGCCGCGATGGCGACGAGGCGGCGAGAGGGGTCCATGCGGTTGCGAAAGGCAAAAGCGATCAGCACCAGTGGAAAGACTCCCGGCAGCGAGAATCCAGCTGTGAATACGGCATCGAGAACCTGGAACAGTTTTGCATGCGCGTCGATGGGCATGTAAAACACCAGCGTGTCGAGAACGGCGGAGAGGAATGTGAACCATGCCAGAACGCGCGTCCAGCGCACCAGCGCGGGATAGCGATCGAGATCGAGCAGGTATAGCAGCAGGTACCAGAGGGCGATGTCCTCGAATGAATGAGGAGTACCCCCGGTGGTGAATGAGTTGAAAATATTGGTCTGTGTCCATGGAAACAACACCGGATCCTGGCAAGTCCAGAAGGCGGCAGAAAGCAGAAACACAGACATCCAAAAGGGAAGTTTCTGCTTGCGATTGCGCAGCCAGACCACGGCTCCGAGCAGGAAAAGCTGCCCATAGATCAAAATCTGCACGACGGTGAGGAGCCTGCTCCATTCAACTGTGGATCGCTCCCTGGCCGCGAAATCTGCGATCGCCTCAAAGTTTCCGAGGCGCGGCACGGCCATCAGTCCATCCTCGTCTCCAGTCGTTACGGTATCCGCAGTCGTGGAATACGCGCGAAAGGCAAGTACGCCGCGCCCAGGCGCTCCCAGTTTGAATACCGCCGCCGCCGGCTGGGCTTCCGCCGATTGGCCTGGCATGGGATCGGTATGGCCGATGAGGCGGCCGTTCCAGTAGACCTCGTACGTACAAGAAGCCATGGGGACGTACAGGGCAACGTCCAGAGCGCCGTTGGGGTCGTCCTTGAACTCGATGTGCCGGCGGTACCAGGCATGGCCGGAGTAGGACCAGTGGCCCTGGTCGCCCCAGGGTCGGCTGACGTCGATCTGCTGCCAGCTTGAGTCGTCGAAGGCGGGATTGGCCCAGGCCATGTCGTCGCCCAGCTGGAACTGCCACGGGCCGTCGAGCGCGACGGTGCCGCGGCCCAGGCCTGCAACGACGAAGGGCGGCGCGGGAGTGGTTGCCTGCGCACGGATTTGGGCGGCACAGAGAATTAGAAGCGCAATGGAACACAGAGCGCGGGAGGTTCGGTTATGCGGAAGCACAGGGCAAGAGTATCTTGCCGCTTCCGGTTAGGAACAGGGGAAAAGTGCGGTTGCGGAACAACTTGCGGATCAGGCGGGGGCGAGCTGAAGGGTGAGCACGGTAATGTCGTCCTCCTGGCCCCAGGCTTCGGCGGCACGGGCAATCTCCTGGGCGGGATTCATGGCAATCTTCGCCGCGCGCTCGAAACCGAACAACTCGCCGGTCTCCGATTGCGCCTCAACCACTCCATCGGTCATGGCAGCGAGATGCGCGCCGCGGCTGAGGGCGAGAGTGGTTTCCGCGTAGGCAGCGTCTTCGACAAGGCCGAGGGGAAGGCCGTTTTCGAAGGCCTGCTCGCGGCCGTCGATGTAGGGCGGGATGTGTCCGGCGTTAGCGACGGTGAGGGTTCCGTCGGGATCGACGCGGAGGACCAGGCAGGTGGTGAAGCCGCCGTGCAGGCGGGCGATCATGCGCTGGTTCATGGCATTGAGGATCTCGGCTGGGCTCTGGGTGTAATGGGCGAGGGTGCGGAAGGTTCCCACCAGCAGAGAGACGGTCATGGCGGCAGGCATGCCCTTGCCGCTGACGTCGCCGACGACGGCGAGCACGCCGCCGGAGGGAGTGGGGACGACCTGGTAGAAGTCGCCGCCGACTTCGCCTGCGGGCAGGTAGAGGCCGTCGATGCGGAAGCCGGGGATGGAGGGGTTTTCGACGGGGACAAGGACCTGCTGGACGGCGCGGGCGGCTTCAAACTCGGCGGCAGCGCGGGCCTGCTGGCGGCTGACGCGGGTGAAGCGGACGAAGATGACGATGCCGATGGCGAGCAGGAAGATGCCGTCGGCCAGGTCAAACACGTAGATGGGGGCGAGCGACCAGAGGTGGAAAGGGACGGGCTGAGCCGGGAAGTTCAAATGGAACGGATCGGTGATGGGACCGATGTTGGTGATGGCGATGCCAAAGGCGGGGAAGAGGCTGGGCAGAATGAGCCAGCTGGCTTCAGAATTGCCGCGGCGGTACCAGAAGAAGAGCACAAAGGGGAGGGCCACGGCCGGGGGAATGACGGCGAGCGATTCAATGAGGAAGTAGACGCTGGCATCGAGAATGTGGGTGAGGAAGAGCACGGTGCAGATGAGGCAGGCGAGCAGGAGGATCTCGTAGAAGCGCCAGAAGCGGTTGACGTGGCGATGGACAAAGGCGAAGGTGAACTCGATCTGGGCGACGGCAAAGACGAAGATGATGGGGTCGCAGTAGAAGGTGTTCACCGAGCCCGGAGCGAGGCCTGTATTTCGGGCGGTGTAGAAGCCGAAGGAGGTGCCGACGAGGAGCAGGTAGAGGCCGAGCCAGAAGTATTCGCGGCTTGCGGGCTGGGCGCGGAAGAGGAGCAGGACGGCGATGCCGGCCAGCACCAGGGCAAGGTTGATGGCGGCCGAGGGCAGCGCGTCGACGAGGTCGCGGGAACGGGCGAAATCAACCTGGCCCTGAACGGCTTGTGCCGAGCCCAGGGAAGCAGAGATTCTGGTTCGCCAGAACCAGCCTAAAGCGTCGGGGTAGTGGACGCGGATGGCCACAAGAGCGGGTCCGGCGGAATCGGGCAATGGGATGGCCGTGCCCGTGCCTGGGCCCCGGCCGACGCGCCACATGGATTTGAAGCCGGCATCGCCCACGCGGCGGCCATTCACGTAGGTTTCAAAGCCGCCGGTGTCTTGCGGGACGAGCAGCAGCGCAAGCGGCGGATGACCGTCGGGCAGGTCGATGCGGATGCGGTACCAGTGCCAGGCGTTCTGCTGATTGGGGCTTTGCTTGTCGAGGCTGACGGGCTGCCAGCCGGCATCGGAGGAGGCGGGATCGGCCCAGGCCAGGTTGTCGCCGGGGCGATAGAGCCAGCCATCGTTGAAGGGGGTGATGGCCGGGGGCAGGCGGTCAAGCTGGATGGACTGGGTTGCGCCTGCCGCGGCGGACGCCGGTGCAGCAGGGACGGACTGGGCGATGGCGAGGGAAGCGGCGCCGAGCGCAACAAGCAGGATTATCAGGACTGTGAGGAGGCTGGTCTTACGCATGGGTGACCTCAAGTTGTGAGAACGCGAGAGTGAGGACGGTGATGTCGTCGTCCTGGCCAATCTGCTGGGCGGCGCGGGCGATTTTCTCGGCGGGTTGGGTGGAGAGGGCGGCGGCGCGGGCGAATCCGAAGAGCTCGCCGGCTTTGTTGCGGGCTTCCACCACTCCGTCGGAGAGCAGGGTGAGGGTGTCGCCGGGAGCGAGCTGAACGGTGGTCTCCGCATAGGCAGAATCGGCGCTCAAGCCCAGCGGAAGGTCCGATTCGACGGCGATCTCGACGCCGTTGCGGTAGGGAGCGAGGTGGCCGGCGTTGGCCAACGTCAACGTTCCGGCGGGAGTGATTGAAGCGCAGAGGCAGGTGATGAAGCCGTCGTCGTGCGCGGCGTTGACCTGGCGGTTGAGCGCGTCGAGAAGTGGACCGGGACTGGGATTAGAAGCGGCGATGGCGCGCAGGGAGCCGATGGCTCGGGCGCCGGTCATGGCGGCGCGCAGGCCCTTGCCGCTGACGTCTCCGACGACGATGAGCGCGGAGCCGTCCGCCTGCTCGATGACCTGGTAGAAGTCGCCGCCGACTTCGTTCGCGGGCAGATATGCGGCTTCAATTTGGCAGCCGCGCGGCTGGGGAATGGTTATGGGCACGAGCCGCTGCTGGATCTCGCGGGCGGCATCAAGCTCGGCGGCGCTGCGGGCCTGCTCCTGGCTGACGCGGGTGAAACGCAGGGCCATCACCAGGCCGATGGCGAGCAGGAAGATGAGGTTGGCTACATCGCTCGGATTGAGGGGGACAGCGCCGACATGCGGAGATTCGCCGCCGGCCGTGAGGTCGATGAAAATGGTGCCTGCAGAGGGAATCAAGCTGGGGATGATCAGCCAGCCCGCCTCGCGGTTGCCGCGCAGGAACCAGACCAGCAACAGGATGGGTAGCAGGACAGCGGCGGGGATGTAGACGATCTCTTCGTACAAAATGTAGCTGAACGGCTGAATCGCTCCGAGGTTAGCCAGAATGCCGGGAAGGACACTGGCCAGCAAAACGATCTCGTATACGCGCATCAGCCGGTCGACGAGCCTGCGAGCGAATGCGTAGGTGAACTCGATCTGAAAAATGACGGCGAAATAGTCGAGAGGATCGCCAAAGAAGGAATTGAAGGGGAGTGGGAGAGCGGCTGCCAATGCGCCAAAGTAGAAGAGCGTGCTGGCGCCCCCCAGGATGAGATAAAGGCCGAGCCAGAGATACTCGCGGCTGTCGCGGCGCAGCAGGTAGAGGAGGAGGGCTCCGAGCCCGCCAAGGATTAGTGAGCCATTCAGGGAGAGCGTTGTGAGCAAGGCGACGAGGCGCTGGTGGTGAATCAGGCTGGCAGCGGTATCGATAGCCTCTGTGCCGCCGACGGCCGCGCGGGCCAACGTCATGTGGTAGATCTCAGTGTCCGCCCGGGGAAAATGGATCCGCACAGCGATCTCCAGGTCGCCGGAGGACATGGGCAGCGGCAGGACATTTTCCCTAGTCTGGTAGACGTGAGCGCGGGAGAGGATGTGGGCGCCGGGCAGGCGCTGCCCATTGACGTAGATATCGAAGGCGTTTGCGGGTGCGACGATCAGCAGGGCCAGCGGCTGATCCGAAGACAGGAGGGTGATGTGCTTCCGGTACCAGCGCCAGCCGGATTCAATGCGGCGATTGTTTGGGCCGAGGTTCTCAGTGGGCCAGGAACTATCGTCGAAGTTGGGCTGGGCCCAGGCCGGGTTGTCGCCGCTGTGGACGCGCCAGCCGGTGTCGAGGTTGAGGATGCCGGGAGGAAGCTGCTGGGAATGCGCAAACGAGGGCCAGGCAAACGCGGCCAGGAGGATGGCCGCGCGCAGCAACCATCGCATGAACTGCGCACGAAACCAGCCAACGGCTGACATGGGTCGGTGTCGATCCTCCGGGGATGGAACGATTGTAGCGCCCCAAAGCAGTGGTTCGAGTGAGCGCAGGACCGCTGCGGCGCTCGTTGCTCGGGGCGGCGTGCGCGCGGCAATCCGGCAGGAGCTACGGTCTCTTTGCCAGCGGCGCGGAGAGCAAGGCGAAGATCGGGAAGGTCAGATATACGAGGCCGATCTCGGAGTAGTAGGCGAGCGGAGTCATTTGCATGGGGCCGAAGGCGAACATCGGGTAGTCGAGGATGAGGTTCATGGCGGTCCAGAGCAGGCCTGCAAGCGCGGCCTGGCGAATACAGACCGATCGATGAAGGAAGAAGAGCCGGAGCAGCAGGCCGGCCACAACCAGCACGACCAGAAACATGAGGGTGCTGAAGAGCGGTGGATTGGCTTTCCGGAGCGGGAAAAGCGCGAAGGAGATGGTGAACGGGACGAACCAACTGAGGATGCCGAGCAAAACGGCGCGCAACCAGGGAGCCATAGTTCACCTCACGGCAGGGAAGTGTAGCGCGGGCTGGAGGAGAGCGTTGTGGCCGTCGTCACGTGGATGGGCGCTCCCTCCCGGGTCCCTCCGCCGCGGCGGACGAGGGACTCCGGGCATCCGGCAAATAATGGGCGGGATGGACTTGCCGACTCGGCGAGCGAACGCGTAGGCTGAAATTCCACAGAGGTCACAACTTTTCATGTCAACGGACATTCAGGTCCCGGACCCCAACGAGACCATCGATTTGCAGCAACAGGTGGCGCGGTTACAGGCGCTCTTGGAGGCGTCGCGGCAGGTGCACTCGACCATCCGCGAGGACGAGGTGCTGGAAAGCGTGCTGAGGATCGTGGTGCGGGAACTGGAGATGGCAGGGGCGGCGTTTCCGGGGACGGGGCTGGCGTACGGCGAAGAGATCCACGAGAACGGGAATGGCGCCGCGGCGCTGCCGCGCTTTCCTCTGCACGACCGCGACGGCCACACCATGACGGAGCTGAAGGTGGCTCCCCCGGACGGCCGGGAGCTGACGCTCTACGAGTCAGACTTTCTGGAAGGGTTGGCGCTGCAGGCCGCGGTGGCTCTGGAAAACGCGCATAACCACAAGCGGAATGTGGAGTTTGCGCGGGTGCAGCAGGATCTGGACTCGGCCCGGGAGATCCAGCGGTCGCTGCTTCCGCAGGAGTTGCCGAAGGTGCCGGGGTACTCGGTAGGATTCAAGTCGACGACCTGCTACGAGGTGGGCGGCGACTACCTGGACATTCTGGAGCTTCCTGACGGCAGCCTGCTGATGTTGGTGGCGGACGTGGCCGGCAAAGGATTGGCCTCGGCGATGATGTCGATGATCATCCGGGCGGCATTCCGGGCCATGGCAGTGAGCGGCCTGGAGTTGGACGAGCTGGCTGCGCGGATGAGCCAGCATCACTGGCTGGAGGGCGAAGAGGCGCGGCGGCGGTACGTGACGGCGATCTTCCTGCGGCTCTACCCGGAGCGGGGCGAGATGGAGATTGTGAACGCGGGGCACAATCCGGGGTTCGTGGTGCACCCGGACGGGAGCCAGTGCCAGTTCGACTCCAGCGGCACGCCGCTGGGGCTGCTGCCGGGGATGCGTTACGAGATCCAGCGCTGCACGTTCCCGCCGGGGTCGCGGCTGCTGTTTTATACCGATGGGCTGACGGAGTCGTTCCGTGGAGATGAAGAGTTTGGTCCGGAACGGCTTATGGACGATTTTTCCCGGTGCAAGGTGCGGGAAGCCAATGGTATTCTCGATGCATTGTGGACAGCCATTGAGACGTTTATGGAAGGCGGCCCGCAGGGGGACGACATGACAGCACTGGTGCTGTGCCGCGAGGCGGAGCAGGCGGCATGACCGCACACAAGTCCACCAGCGTGGAGGTGCGTCTGCCCTCGCGTCTCGGCTACGAGAAGGTGGCCATGAGCACGGCCGCCTCAGTGGCCAAGCTGATGGGCTTTCGCGAAGACCGGATCGAGGACCTGAAGACGGCGGTGGCGGAGGCCTGCATCAACGCCATGGAGCACGGCAACCGGCTGAACGAGGGCTTACAGGTGGGCGTGCTGCTCTCCGCCGGCGAAGACTCGCTGGAAGTAAAGGTACTGGACGACGGCAAGGGCTTGAAGACGATGCCGTCCAAGCCCGACATCGATAAGAAGATCCACGGCGAAGAGGATCCGCGGGGAATGGGGATGTTCCTGATCCAGGCGCTGGTGGATGAGGCCGAATGGGTGGCGGGCAGCAACGGTAAGAGCAGTTATGTGCGGCTGGTGATCCGGTTGGATTCGCCGGCCGAGTAAGTCATCAAAAGAACGGGGAGACAGAATCGTGCAGACGGAAACCAAAACGCGTGTGGACCAACTTACTTCTCCTGCCGGGCACCCGGTTGCGGTCCTGCGGTTCGAGGGCGACATCGCCAGCACGTCAAAGGACGCCGTGCTGGGCAGCTACCAGGGGCTGCCCAAGACCACGACGAAGCTGGTCCTGCTTGATTTCAGCAAGGTAGATTACATCAATTCGAGCGGCATTGCGCTGGTGATCCAGTTGCTGATCGAGGCTTCCAACGCGGCGCAGAAGGTGTACGCCTACGGGCTGTCGCCGCACTTCACCAAGGTGTTCACCATGGTGGGTATTACCAAATACGCGGGGCTGTTTCCGGACCAGAACGCGGCGCTGGCGGCGCTGTAGATAAATTCTCTGAATCAACGCTGGAGGCGCGGCACAGCCCGCGCGCTACGCCGCATTGCGCGAACGGAGCTATACTTCTTGGCGCAGGCGAAACTGTTGAGTCGCCTGCACCGGAGGGGATATGCACGCCATCCTCTACCACCACTACGGGCCGCCTGAGGTTCTGGAGTACGCAGACACTGACAAGCCGACCCCGGCAGAGAACGAAGTCCTGATCCGGGTGCATGCCGCATCCGTTAATCCATACGACTGGCATTTCATGCGCGGAACGCCGACGTTCGCGCGCGTCTTTATGGGGGTGGGCGGGCCACGCTTTCCGGGACTCGGCGCGGATGTGGCCGGCGTGGTCGAGTCTGTCGGCAACAAAGTCACGCGCTTCCGGCCGGGTGACGCGGTCTACGGCACCGCCCGGGGAGCGTTTGCGGAATTCGCCTGCGCGCGGGAATCGAACCTGGCCGTCAAGCCGGAGGGCATTTCGTTCGAGCAGGCGGCCGCGCTGCCGATTGCCGGCATTACCGCGCTGCAGGCGCTGCGCGACCGCGCCCGCGTGCTGCCGGAGCAGTCGGTGCTGATCAACGGGGCGTCTGGGGGCGTGGGCACGTTCGCCGTGCAGATTGCGAAGATCCTTGGCGCCCAGGTGACGGGCGTTTGCAGCGCGCGCAACGTGGAGTTGGTGCGCTCGCTGGGCGCCGATGCCGTGATCGACTACACGCGGGAGGACTTTACCCGGTCGCTGGATCGCTATGACGCCATCTTCGACCTGGCGGGGAATCGGAAGCTGAAGGATCTGCGGCGGGTGCTGCGGCCGCGGGGCGTGTTGGTAGGGTGCGGCGGAGGCGGGCCGGAGCGGCGTTCCGGAGAGCTGCTGCGGGGGATGCTCGCGTCCATGCTGGAGGGGCCATTTGTGAGCCAGAGGCTGACCAGCGTCCTCGCCAGGATAAACGGGGACGATCTGGCCAAGCTGGGCGCGTGGGCGGCCGCGGGCAAGCTGAGACCGGTGCTGGACCGCAGCTATCCACTGGCGCAGACGGCGGATGCGATCCGCTACGTGGAGACGTGCCACGCGCGGGGGAAGGTGACCATCGCGGTGGCGTAAGGAACGGATCGGCGGGACTGAGGTCCCGCCCTTACGCGTTTTAGTTCTTCCTTCGCCCGTTTTTCACCAAGCTGTGAAGTCATGCCCTGACACGTGTTGCTGTCCCCGGCCGGTTTCCCACGCCCACTTTGCCGCGTAGAATTCGGCTATGAACCTGGACGCGATGCAAACGGCGCTGCGCGAGGCCGGCGCCGATGGTTGGCTGTTTTACGATCACCACCACCGCGACCCCATCGGCGAGCGGATTCTCGGCCTCGACCCCAAGGCGCACATCACGCGGCGTTACTACTACTACGTGCCGGCCGCGGACGAGCCGCGCAAGCTGGTGCACCGCATCGAGCAGGCGCGGCTGGACGCTCTGCCGGGCACGAAGGGCGTGTATTCGAGCTGGCAGGAGCTGGCCGAGGGGCTGGAGGCGATGCTGAAGGGCGCGCGGCGCATCGCCATGCAGTACTCGCCCGACAACGCCATCATGTACGTCTCCATGGCGGACGCGGGGACGGTGGAGTTTCTCCGTTCGCTGGGCAAGCAGATCGTGTCGTCGGCGGACCTGGTGAGCCAGTTTGAGGCGGTGCTGAGCGAGGAGCAGAAGGCGAGCCACGCGGCGGCGCAGAAGGCCATTGACGCGATCCTCGAAGAGGCGTGGCGGAAGATGGGGCGGGCGCTGCGGCCGGCGAAGGGCAAGCCGACGCGGCTGACCGAATTCGACATGGTGGAGTGGTTCACGACTGCCATGCGCAACGAGGGGCTGGTGTGGGAGAACGGGCCCAACGTGAGCGTGAACCAGCACTGCAGCGACCAGCACTACGAGCCCACGCGGGAGCACCACGCGGAAATCCAGCAAGGCGATTTTGTGCTCATCGACATCTGGGGCAAGCTGAACAAGCCGGACAGCATCTTTTACGACATCACCTGGACGGGCGTGGTGGGGCGGAGCCCAAGCGCGCGCGAGCAGAACGTGTTCGAGACGGTGCGGGGTGCGCGCGACGCGGCCATTGCGGTGGTGGAGAAGGCGTTTGCGGCGGGCCAGCCGATCCGCGGTTTCGAGGCCGACAATGCGGCGCGCGGGGTGATCGGGGCGGCGGGATTCGGCGAGTACTTCACCCATCGCACCGGGCATAGCATCGCGGTGGAGATTCACGGGCCGGGCGCGCACCTTGACAACCTGGAGACGCACGACGAGCGGCTGATCCTGGCCAACACCTGCTTCTCCGTCGAGCCGGGAATCTATCTGCCGGAGTTCGGTGTGCGCAGCGAAGTGGACATGATGACGGCGCCGGGCAAGGCATGGGTCACGGGCAAGATTCAGCGCGAGCTGGTGAGAATCTAGGACGGCTCCATGAGCATATCGGTTGCCGAAGCGAAGCGGTTTCTGGTGGATCGGATTGCCGCGGAGGCGGAGCGCGGGGGCGCGCCGCTGGATGAAGCGGAAACGGAATTGCTCGGCTTTGGCGAGGGCGAAGCGGGCATGACGACCCTGGAACGAGCGCGCACGTCCGAGCGCGAGGACGAAGAGTATGAGAACCGGATCGCGCGGCTGGCGAAGGCGGTTTACGATCGCGACGTGGAAGCTGGGCGGAAAGCGGAGTGGGACGAGGCGCTGGACGAGCTGGCCGCAGAAGACCTGTACCTTTTTGTGATGCTGGAGCGGGCAGGCCTGGTGAAGACGACGTCGCACCTGGTGATGCCGGACTGGCGGATGATGGTGGGAGTTGTCCCGCCGCTGATCTGCGTGGCGCTGGCGATTGTGGCCGTGACGCCGGTGGGTGGACGCCTGATTCCAAGCCTCGCCGTTCGGCTGGGGATCGCGGTGGCGCTGCTGCTGGCGCCGTTCGCGCTGGGCAGGCTGCGCGGGCGGCGTGAGAGTTGAGAGCGTTCCCGGTCTAATTTGTCCGTGCATTTAACCGGCGGTCCGTGCCCGCTATGCTCTCTGCTCCATACTCCCTGTTCCCTTGTCCCTGCTTTGCTATAGTCAAGAAGGAATGGCCACACCTCCGAACAGAGTTGCTGCCGGGCGCGGCGCCGCGAAGGACCAGGGTTTTGTGTATCTGCCGCTGATCGCGGGATGGCTGGTCCCCGGCGCCGGACATTTTCTGCTGCGCAAATGGGGCCGGGGCGCGCTGCTGGCCGCGGCCATCCTGGCCATGTTCATTCTCGGCCTGGCCATGAACGGCAAGCTCTACACCAGCGCCGGCGACATCCTTGACTTGCTGGGACTGGCGGGCGACCTGGGCAACGGGCTGCTCTATTTTGTGAGCCGCGGGTTGGGCCTGGGAGCGGAACAGGTGAAGGTGACCACCGCCGAATACGGGCGCGGGTTCATCGTGGTGGCGGGGCTGCTGAACGTGATGTCGGCCATCGACGCCCACAATCTGCGCACGGGGAGGAAGCAGGGCTGATGGCTTTCTCTCACTTTACCGCGGTGCTGATCTTCGCGCTGTGCGCGTCCACGGTCTTCGGCATCACCATGCGCGAGACGCCGCGGCGCATGCTGCGCTATGGCCTGTATTGCTTCACGCTGTTCGTTGGATCGGCGATCGTTCTGAGCTGGGTGATGTTTTTCATCGCTCGCTAAGCCGGGCGAGGCCGAATCTTGTTTGAAGCCCAGAACCGAAGACGCCGCTTGCTGAAATGTTTCCCAGCGTCACGTCGCCGAATTGCGCTCAACGGGTCCAATAGCTGTTAGCTGTTAGCTGTTAGCTGTTAACTGATAGCTGATGGCTGACGGCTGACGGCTGCCTTTCAAGCCAGGGCGGCGCCGGCCATCTTTTCCAACACGCGGATGGGAGCGGAATCGGGCGTAACCATGGCGGCGGGGTCTACCAGGAAAGTCTGTTCCAGGGCATACTGGCCGGCGAGGACGGCATGGGGAACGGTCTCCGTGTAGACCATCCAACTGGAGCCGGGGGCGAACTGGACGTACTCGCGCGAGGTGACGCCCTGGAAGACGGAGTCTTCTTTCATGGCGTTGTGGAGACGCATCATGAACTCGTCGTAGGGGGTGCGTTTCCATTGGGGAACGAGGGCGGCAAGGCCTGTGGCTCGGGCCAGTGATTTTCCCGCGCGGGCGAGCGGCGAGTCAGGGTGCGGGATGGGCAGGTGAACGGGCGTGAAGTTGCCGACCACGCGCGCAAACGGCTCGCCCACCACCCAGTCGCGGGTGCGGGTGGGATGGATGTTGTGGAAGAAGCGGAGAATACGCCAGCCGCGCGTGGGGCGCGTAGGAAATGCGTCGGTGTGGAGAAGGTCGTTGCGGCGGCGGGTGGGCAAATCGCGGTTCTGTTCCTCGATGGGCCGGTAGCTGGCGTAATCCAGCGTCCAGCGCTTCTGGTATGGGGCGAGGAAGCGAGCCAGGAAGTCTTCCACCGAGCTTGAGTAGCGTCGCATGATCTGGTGGACGGCATCCGCGGGCGAGGATTTTTGGTCCGCGCCGGTCAGCTCGTCGCGATTGGGTTTGTAAGCAATGTTCTTGTGCAGGGCGCTGCCGGTCTGCTGCTGGCCCAGAAGGATTTCGAGGTCGGCAGGAGGGATGGGAACCGGGGTGCGGGGAAAGTAGAGGATTTGGCCGGCTTCGAGCGCGGTGCACCAGCCGCGAATCGCCTCCGGCCGGCCGGCGAAAGCAGACTGAAGAGCTTCAGACGAGATGGCGTGAACGGGCATGGTGCGGGGGTCACTTGAGGAAGAATTTGGCCCGAATCCAGAGAGCAAGGAATAGGGGCAGGGCGATAACGAGCACCAGCAGCGCGCAGGGCAGGCCGACGTAAAGGTAAGTGTCTGCAAAGTTGGGATTATGCCCGGCGAATCTCCATCCCAGCAGGGCGAAGATGGCCACCATGGTGGTGACGCAGAAAGTAAAGAGGGCGGAAGCGAAGGAAAGCAGCAGCGAGGAGAACAGGCCGAAGCCGCGGAGAGGGAATCCGAAGACGGCGCCGCCGGCCGGGCGGGAGTTTTCAACGGAATGAATCATGAGGAAATGACCCCTGCTCGTCTAGAATACAGACTCGATGGCACCCAGCGCACAGGTTGAGCTTTGGCCCGCGGAGAAGGTGGCCACCCAGGCCGAAATGGTGGTGGGGGCAAACGGCATCCACTTTGCGCAGTGGGGCGAAACGCGCGTTGCCGAAGTGGACCTGGAACGGCTGGTGGGAGCGGTGCCTTTATCGCTGGCGCCGGCGCTGATGCGGCGCGCCTACTACTTTGTGCCGCTGGCCATTGCCGATACCGGGGAGACGCTGGTCGCGCCCAGTTACACGGTGGACCTGGGCGACCGCGCGGTGTGCCACCGCAATGCCAGCTTCGGAGTGACCGAGGCGGTGTTCCTCTCCACCCGCCTGGTGGAGGACCGGTTCGGGCTGGCGTTCGAGTTTTTCATCAACGTGGCGCATAACTTTGTGGAGACGGCGGGCGTGCCGGAGAACTTCGCGTCGCTGGCCTGGTCGCAGGCGCAGGCGCAGGTGCGGGGCGAAACCAGCCAGGACGCGTGGGAGACGCGGCGGCGCGCGCAGGAGATCGGCAACGGGCAACGCACCGTGGACGAGCGGGCGCGCAACCTCTACATCGAGTCGGCCTTCAGCGATGCGCTGGCCATTTACATGCTGTCGCTGGCGGTGGACTTCGATTATCACGACCTGCGCGAGCGCGAGTATCCTCTGCTGGCCGCGCCCGCGCTGGCGGAACGGCTGAGGGCCGTGGCGGCGCTGTTCCCCTCCAACCCTGGGTACGACTTTCAGATCCTGTACCGCCGCAAGGGCTAGCTCACAGTTGGCAATTCGCAGTTGTCAGTTTTCAGTTTTCAGCAGCGGCCGGCTGAGGACGCGATAGCCCATCTCGCCGGAGTTCCAGTCGATGGCGGTGTGCAGCAACATGGCGGGCCAGAGCGATCCGGCGGCGTAAACCACCAGCGACATGGCGAGCCCGAAGAGGGCGGTCTTGGGAACCTGCGCCGGCCCCAGGTAGAGGTGGCCGAGCCCGAAGATAAGCGCACTCAGCGTGACCGCCGCGAACAGCGGCATCCATGCGGCCAGATACCAGACCAGAAAGCCGCGGAACAGGAGCTCCTCGCAAAACCCGGCAGTAATAGAAACGGCATGGAAGAGGCGGCGTTCAGACGGGGTGTGGGGAAGAATGGGTTCGGCAAAGACGAGCGCCGCGCGAACGCGCTCAATGCGCTCCGGGATGGCCAGAACGGCTCGCTGCTGCCAGGCCAGAAGCGCGTCCAGCGCAATGGCGAACAGAAACGCGAGGATGATGCTTAGAGGCGTGCCGCCGAGAAGGTGGAGCATGGCCCAGGGACGCGCGCGACCCACCCACCATCCGAGAAGAGCGAGCGAGAGCAGCCATTGGCAGAGGATCATGATGCCCAGGTACCGTGTGCGCGTGCCGGGGATGCCGGCGGCAAGGCGCGCGCGGAAGCGCGGCCAGCCCCAGCGCCACTCGATGAGCGGGCCGGCCACCAGCAGCGTGGCGAAGACGTGATCGAGAATGGCCGGGTGCGGCATCGTAAGAAAATGTCAGGCTGACGCGAACGCGATGCGGCCTTCGCTGATCGTCCACCGCACCTTGCCCAGCATCTGCCAGCCGTCGAAGGGCGTGTTCTTCGATTTCGATTTGCCTTCCGTGGCGTGGTAGATCCACTCGGCCTTGGGATCGAAGACCACTACATCGGCCACGCTGCCCACGGCGAGCGTCCCGCGCCCTTTGAGGCCGAGCACCGCGGCGGGTTGCGCGCTCAGCAAGCTGAGGACGCGGCCGAGCGGCATCTTCCACTCCTGGTGCAGCCAGCGCAGGCACAGGCCCAGCGCGGTTTCAAGCCCGATGATGCCGTTGGGCGCGCGCTCGAACTCGACCTCCTTCTCGTGCATCGCGTGCGGAGCGTGATCGGTGGCGATGGCGTCGACCACGCCGTCGAGGACGGCCTCGATGATGGCGTCGCGGTCGGCGGCCGAGCGCAGCGGAGGGTTCATCTTGGCGTGCGTGTCGTAGAGGCCCACGTGTTCGTCGGTGAGCAGGAAATGATGCGGCGTAACCTCGCAGGTGACGCGGAGACCGTTGCGGCGCGCCTGGCGCACGGCGGCGATGGCGGCGGCGGTCGAGGTGTGAGCCACGTGCAGGTGCGGGCGCAGCTCGCGCAGCTCGGCCACCAGCCGGATGTCGCGCTCCACCATGCCGGTTTCGGCTTCTGGGGGCATTCCGCGCAGGCCGAGCCGGAATGCCACCGGACCGGCGTTCATGGCGCCGCCGCTGGTAAGGCGCGTGTCTTCGGCGTGCTGGATCACGCTGAGTCCCACGCGCGCCGCGGCGGCCAGGGTCTCGCGCATGATGGAATCTTTCAGGATGGGGTGGCCGTCGTCGGTGACGGCAACGGCGCCGGCCGATTTGAGCGCGGCGAAATCGTTGATTGCTTCGCCCTTCGATCCCCGCGTGGCCGCTGCGATGGGAAAAACGCGAACCGCTGCGCCGCGTTCCGGGGCCTGCATCCAGCGCGTAATCTCCGGTGTATCGTTCACCGGGATGGTGTTGGGCATGGCGGCCACGGCGGCGAATCCGCCGGCCGCGGCCGCGGCGGTTCCGGTGGCGATAGTCTCCTTGTAGCCCTGGCCCGGTTCGCGCAGATGAACGTGGATGTCGATGAGTCCGGGCGCGACCACGAGATCTGAAGCGTCGATGGTCTGCGCGCCTTCGGCCTGTTTCAGCTTGCCGGGCGAGGCGATCTCGGCGACTTTGCCGTCCTTGAGCAGAATGTCCTTGGCGGCGTCCACGCCGGAGGCGGGATCGATAAGGCGGCCTTTGAGGATGGCGAAGGTGGTCATGCGCGGCCTCCGTTCGATCCGATTGTCAGTGCCCGTTCAACCACCGCCATGCGGATGGCCACGCCGTGACTGACCTGCTCGAGGATGCAGGATTGCTGGCCGTCGGCGACGCCCGCCGTAATCTCAAGCCCGCGAATGATCGGTCCGGGATGGAGCACGATGGCTTCGGGCGCCAGCGTGCGCAGGCGGTCGCCGGTGAGCTGGTAGGCGGCCTTGTATTCCTCCAGGTCAAGCTGGAGGCCCTCCAGGCGCTCGCCCTGAATGCGCAGCATCATGATGACCTGCGAGCGGTCGAGCGCGCCTTCAAAGTCGCGGACAATTTCGATGCCGGGACCCGCATCCACGGCCAGTTCGGGGAGCAGCTCTTTGGGGCCGCAGAGCAGCACGCGCGCGCCCAGCCGCGGCAGCAGCAGCATGTTGGAGCGGGCCACGCGGCTGTGCAGGATGTCGCCGGTGATGTTGACGGTGACCCCGGCCAGAGTCTCCGGGCCGACTTCGGCAATGCCTGGGCGCAGGTGCGCGAGGATGGTGCGCAGGTCCAGCAGCGCCTGGGTGGGGTGCTCATGCATGCCGTCGCCGGCGTTGAGCACAGGCAAGCCGGTGCAGGCTTCCAGCAGCCACGGCGCGCCGGAAGAGTTGTGGCGGAGGATGATGGCTTCGGCGCCCAGCGCGCGCAGGGTGAGGCCGGTGTCTTTGAGCGATTCGCCCTTTTCGATGCTCGAAGAAAGATTCGAAACCAGCGCGGTGTCGGCGCCCAGCGCCTTGGCCGCCAGCTCAAAACTGGTGCGCGTGCGCGTGGACGACTCGTAGAAAAGCAGGGCCACGCGGCGCTTGAGCAGGACGCGATCGCGGGTGAGCGGATCGTGAAGCTCCAGCTCGGTGGCGCGGCGCAGCACGTGGTTCAGCGCCTCCAGCGAGAGATCCTTGACCGTGAGCAGCGAGCCCGGATTGTGAGGAAACAGCGAAGTCGGGGCAGACGGGTAGTGCAGAGGGCGTCGTGCGGTAGCAGGACTCATAAGATCAGCTTCTAGCTTCTAGCTCCTAGCCTCTAGCTTCCGGCCGGTTGGTATCCGCGAAGACCCGAAATTGCGATTGTCTCGAGGTTCGCCAGCTTCCCATTTCCAAACGCCGGCTCATTGCAGCTTCGGGTTCAAGCGAATCAGCTAGAAGCTAGGAGCTAGTGGCTAGTAGCTGCTTTTTCAGTCCACGCGTTCAACGAGCAACACCTGCTCGTCATGGTCCACTTCTTGAAACTTCACTTCAATAATCTCGCGGCTGCTGGTGGGCACGTGCTTGCCGACGTAGGTGGCCTCGATGGGCAGCTCGCGGTGGCCGCGGTCAATCAGCACGGCAAGCTGCACGCGGCGCGGCCGGCCGTGATCGAAGAGCGCATCGAGGGCGGCGCGGATGGTGCGCCCGGTGTAGAGCACGTCGTCGCAGAGCACCACGTCCTTGCCCACGATATCGCAGCCGAGGGCGCCCGGGGTGACGATGGGGCGCACATCGGCGGTGGAAAGATCGTCGCGGTAGAACTGGATGTCGAGAATGCCGGTTTCCACCGCGCGTTTTTCGATTTCGGAGATGAGGTGCGCCAGCCGCTGGGCCAGGGGCACACCGCGCCGCTTGATGCCGATCAGCGCCATGCCTTCGCAGCCGTTGCTCTTTTCCACGATCTCGTGCGCCAGCCGCACCAGCGTGCGCTCGATCTCAGAGGCGGACATCAGCCTGCCCTTGGTGCGCAGGGCGAGTTTCCCTTCAGCTTCGCTCATCCAGTGTTTCCCGCCGTGTCTCTCGACGGATGATACGAGGGAGGGCGGGGCCGCTGCAAGTGAGAGCGTAGGACAGAGATTGGACGGCAGCCAACAGCTTGTAGCCAGCAGCCTGTAGCTTCTGGCTACAAGCTACCGGCTACCGGCTGCGGCTACGTCTGCTGACTCCGGGATCGGGCGGTCAGGCGCGCGCCGAGCGCGCCGCCTGCCGCCGCAAATCCAAGCAGGGCAAGCTCCAGGATGAGCATGCCCGCCAGCATGAGCCCTGCTCGTCCTTGCGGTGACAGCAGCAGGTTGCGGAACCCATTGAGCGCCTGTACATCGGCGCTGACCGCCTGCACTTGCTGCTGCAGGCTCTGGTTCACCATGGCTTGCCACATCTGGTCAAAGGCCTGGCCCTGATGGAACCAGAAGCGCATGCCGAAGAACGCAACTCCGGTGGCGCCGAAAGCCATCCAGCCCGCCATCAGGCCGGTCACCAGTCCAATGCGCGCTCCCGCCCCGGTGGTAATCCCTACCGGGCGTTGCCGGCGTACGTAGAGGCTCACCGCCCATGCTGCCGCTGCGGCAATCCAAAACAGGCCGAACAGCCCCACCGGCGAGAAGCCGCAGGAAAGCAGGCCCGCGGGAACTGCCAGCATCGCAGCCGTGCGCAGCGCGGAACGCCATTCCACTGAGCTGGGATCGCGCAGGGCAGCCGCTGTGCTTTCCGGAACGTATGTTCCCCCGCCGCCCTCGCTGGAGTAGAAAAGCTGGGGCAGGCCGCAGGCAGGGCAATAGCAGCTTTCGGCTGGAACGGCCTGGTGGCAGCGGCTGCAGGTGGTTTCCATCTCTACCAACCAGCCTATAGCATTCCCGCGCATGTGCGCAGCCGGAATGCGCTCGATGCGGCTGCTCGAACCCAGCCGCGCCGCAGGTAGGGCGCAGCGAGCGGCTGAGCAATGAGGGAGCTACGCCGTTGATTCAGGGCCGTTCCCCAGCTTTTCCGCCACGATCGCTTCGGCTGCCTTTACGGCTTCGTCCAGGGTCATGTAGGTGGAATCGAGGAGCACGGAATCCGGCGCCGGCTTCAGCGGAGATTCCGCCCGGTTGCGGTCGCGCTGGTCGCGCTCGCGCAAATCGCGGATCACCTCTTCGGGCTGTTGCGCGGGCGCGGCGCCAAGCTGGTCAAAGCGGCGCAGCCCGCGCACCTCCGGAGCCGCGTCCAGGAAAATCTTGACCTCGGCGCCGGGAAAAACCACGGTGCCGATGTCGCGGCCCTCCATTACAATCCCGCCCTGCGCGCCCAGTTCCTGTTGCAGGCGCACCATCCAGGCGCGAATGGCGGGGATGGTGCTCACCCGGCTGGCCGCATCGGTCACGGTTGGGTTGCGCAACTGGCCGGTCACATCTTCATCGTCCAGCAGGACCCGGTTTTCCTCTTCGCCGGGCTCCAGCCTGACGGTGGTCTCATTGGACAGCGCCTCCATTGCGGCGCCATCGTCCAGCGGCGCGCTGGCGCGCAGCGCCTTCAGAGCAAACGCGCGGTACATGGCGCCGGTCTCCAGGTTGAGCAGGCCAAAATGCCGCGCCAGATGCCGCGCGACTGTGCTCTTGCCCGCGCCCGCAGGCCCGTCAATGGCTACGATGATCCTGCGCCGGGACGCCGGAAGCAGAGAAGAATTCGCCTCCAGGGTCATCCGCGCTTCTTTGACTCCTGCCGCGCAGCGATGCCGTAGCTCTTTCTTCTGCTTGCGGCCATCGCAGTCTTGCGGGCGCCGTGCGCAGGCTTGGCCGCGCTGCGTCCGTCGCGCCGGTTGCTGACGGTTCCCCGCACCCGGCTGGCCGGGCGGGACGCCGATTTCTGCCCCCCGGTCGAGAGCGCGTTTTTCCGCTTCTTCCATGCCGCTGCATTGCGATTGGCTGCCGTCCCGGTCCCGTGGGATGCGGCACTGCGGGTTGCGCCATGCTTCCCATTCCCGTTGTGCGAGCCATTCAGGCTCTTGGCCGCGCCGCTCTGCCAGCGTGGACCGCTTGCCGAGCCGCGGCCGGCCGGGCGGGACGACTGATGGTCATGGGCGTGCGTCGAGGCGCGGCCATGGTGCGCGCGGACCGGCTCGGGCGCGGGACGATGACCGCCGTTGCCGTTCGATGGGGGCGCATGCGGCTCCCGAACCTGCCTGGAAGCCGGCGCCGGCTCGGGAACGCTGTCCTCGTGGCCGTAAAGATGCGAAAGATACGACGACCCGATGGAACTGGCGTAAATGGTTTGCGGAGGCGTGAACTCCGGCAGAGTTCCCGCCACGTAGTACTGCGTGGCGTGGCCCATGGCAAGCGTATGCACCTGCCGCGTGGCCACCAGCCCGCGCAGAACCTCGCGGATCTTGCTGCGCGCGGTCAGCGGCGAAAGGAAAATCTCCACTTCTTCCATGCCGGCGGCAATCACGGCCTGCAGAAAGATGGAGGCAAGCACCGAAATTGCCGTCACCTGCGATGTGGAAGCGCCCTCGGCGATGGCCTTCTGGAACCGCGTCTTGAGCAACTGCCAGCGCGCCGGCTTGCCCGGCGCTGAAACCACCGGGATGATCCGCAACTGCTGCCACAACTCGGTGATGGCGCGCAGCACGGCCATCTCCGACACGCCGTGTCCGAGCGATTGCTTCAGTTCTGGGATGGTGGCTTCGCCAATCTCAAGTCGCTTATAGGCCTGGACGGCAAGCGGCGAGACCTGGCGCGAGCCGGTCAACTGCGGAACCCGCCGCCAATCGCGGTCGCCCCTGAGCGCATACACATAAGGCAGAACCCAGGCGGCAACTACGTAGTCGGGCTGCTCGCCAGGCTGCCCCAGCAGATTCAACCGCACCGCGATACCGTCGGTCTCCAGGCGAACCAGCAGTTCTTCGGCCTGCGCGATCTGCTTGCCGTCTGGCGTTGCATTCCGCTGTCCGGCAATGGCTTCAACAAAGCTGGGGGCCAACGCAGAGGAGAACTGCCGCTTGGGGAGAAACAGGCACAGGCCGGTTTCTTCTATCCAGGTGCGTGCATCCTCCAGGGTGAGGACTCCATGTCCGTTCTGACGCATCCGTTCCGCGCGCGCTGATTCCAATTGCTCCGATGTCAAAGAAGAACCTCATTTCCAGGCTGGCTCAATGGCAAACCAGAAAAGATGATGCGTCCTATCGGCCTGACCAAAGGCCGCTTCATCCCGAACCTGCCCGGCTTAAACCGCCGCTGGGGCTATGTTTTGGATGCTGCGGCTGAGTGTTTCGGCTCAGGGAGACCGTGTCCCGGTCTTCCCTGGTTTTTCCTTCGCCGTGGCTCCGTTACCCCCTGAGGGGTGGAGCGCCTTCCCGAACTACACTTCAAACTCGGTGGAAGGCCCGCTGGATCTCTCTCCAAGAATACAGCAAAGCGATTGGACGTCCATGCGGGCAGCTTGTCGGATGCTCCGTTTTTGCAAGTTCCAACAATAGCCATTCCATACGCTTCGGGTCAAGTGGGGTGTTGATCTTGATGGCGGAGTGGCAGGCGATGGAGGCGGCAATGCGCCGCTTGAGCGAGCTAAGATCATGATTCGATAAGCCGTCGTCCGATGGCTCAGCGGATTGGTCGATGACCTCGGCTAACATGCGCTCGAGCGCCGCGCCTTCAAGGCCCACCGGTGCGGCCTTCACCGCTATCGTCTGTGGCCCGAATGGCTCCGCTTCAAAGCCGTTGCGCTCCAGTTCCTCGGCAATCTGTGCAAAAACCACCATCTGCCATGGCTTTAGCTCCACCAGAAGAGGCATCAGCAGCCTCTGCCGCTGCACATTTTCCACTGTCCGGTCGCGCAGAATTCTTTCAAACAGCACCCGCTCGTGTGCCACATGCTGATCGATGATCCAAAGGCCATCCTCGCCAACCGCCAGGATGAACGACTCGCGTAGCTGGCCCAGGGGCTTGAGGGACCCCAGCTGGTTCAGGGTCTGCGATGCCTGCTCCGCCTCGACAACAGCCGCCTCAAGCACGGCGTTCGCGGCGGAAGTAGATGAACCATCGTGATTTGGCGAGCATCCCGCCGCGGGTTGGAGCATTTCGCCTTGGAGCAGCGCCGCAGCGGCGGTCGTGAGCGGATTACTTCCCGCAAATGACCCGGGACGGAATGCCGCCGGCTCGAAAGGCAGGCGGGTGGGCTGGGGCGTCGACTGCCGGGCTGAGAGGTGGAATTGTTCCGCATCCCCATCCTGGATCGGCTCGGAGTCAGGCCGTGCGACAACGGCCAAGTCCGCGCCCGGAGCCCCGGGAATGGGCGAAGTTCCCGGCGGCATCAGCGAAGGGCTGGCCTGCGCAGCCGAATCGAGAGCGGCCAGAAAGCCAGCCGCAGGCCGCGCCTTCACCAGCGCGCTCCGCAGACTATCCCGCACGAAGTCATGGATCAGGCTCTGCTGCCGGAAGCGGACCTCGGTCTTGGCCGGATGCACATTCACGTCCACTTCCTCCGGCGGCAACTCCAGAAACAGCAGCACCACCGGAAAGCTGGTGGGCGGAATCACGTTCCGGTAGGCCTCGGCGATGGCATGCAGCAGCAGCCGGTCGCGGATAAGCCTCTTGTTGATAAAAATGTAGATGGAATTTCGGTTCAGCTTCTGCAGCTCCGGCTTGGAATAAAAGCCGGACAGCCGGATCTGACCGGGCACGCGAGGCTCTTCGTCCGGGTCGCGCTTCCACGGAGGCGGCGCGGGCAGCCCGGCACGCTCCAGCGATGCTTCGGCAGCCACAGGCAAAAGCTGCGCCAGCGTGTCCTTGCCGAAAATCTGATATATGCGCTCCGCGGTACGGGTTACCGGCGGCGCTGAAACCAGCGTGTGAGTCGCGGAAATCAGCTCGAATTGCTTTTCCGGGTGAGCCAGGGCGTAGTGTGTTACCAGCGCGGTAACGTGGGCCAGCTCGGTGGCTTCTGCGCGCAGGAATTTGCGCCGCGCCGGCGTGTTGAAAAACAGATCGGCCACCTGGATAGTGGTTCCGGCGGGCAGGGCGGCGTCATCGACGTGCAGAATCCTGCCTCCGGCAATCTCCATGCGGGTTCCAGCCGCATCCGGACCGGAATCGGGCGGGGTTGCGGTTTCGAGCGTCACTCGCGCCACGGATGCGATCGACGGCAGCGCCTCGCCGCGAAAACCCAGCGTGGAGATGGCAAGCAAGTCATTGACCGTGCGCAGCTTGGAGGTGGCGTGGCGCTCGAAGGCCAGCAGCGCGTCATCGCGGTTCATGCCGCAGCCGTTGTCGGCCACGCGGATCAGCCGCCGCCCGCCCGCTTCCACTTCCACGCGGATGCGCGTGGCCCCCGCGTCCAGGGCGTTTTCCAGCAACTCCTTCACCACGGAGGCAGGACGGTCCACCACTTCGCCGGCGGCGATCTGGTTGGCCACCTGGTCCGACAGGATGCGAATGCGCCCCATGACTGTCTAGGGTAATGCAGGTGCCGGTGGATTAGTGGGGCGTGAATCCGGGCTTGACGCCGAGACCGAAGGCAAGAGATCAGGGATAAGTGTTATACTTCAGTATAACCGGAGGGCGGTTCGATGCACAGGGCAAGTCTTCGTAAAGTAGGCGGCTCGGTGATGCTGGCGGTGCCACCGGCTATTCTCGACCTGCTCAAGCTTCAGGCTGGCGCGATGGTGGGTCTAAGTGTTGACGGCGATCGCCTTGTGATCGATCCCAGACCGCGGCCGCACTATACCGTCGAAGAGCTTCTGGCTGCCTCCGACTACACGTCTCCGCAGCCGGCGAGCGAGCGCGAGTGGATTAACGCTCCAACGGCCGGCGGCGAATTGATATGAGACGGGGCGATATCTATTCGGTTTCCCTTGACCCCACCTCGGGGCACGAGCAGCAAGGTCACCGTCCGGTGCTGATCGTCTCACCGACAAACTTTAACGAAGCTACGAGGCTGCCCATCATCGTGCCCATCACCACAGGCGGCGCTTTCGCCCGCCGCATTGGTTTTGCTGTGCCGCTTTCGGGAACTCGTACCACTGGCGTCGTTCGCTGCGACCAGCCAAGGGCCCTCGACATTCTTGCGCGCGGAGCGCGACGCATCGAGCCGGTGTCCCAGGAATTCCTCGACGAAGTTCTTGCTCGTCTCGCGACCCTTTTCATTTAGTTCGAACCCGCAGTTCAGACAAAGCGCCGCACGGGCTGCAACAGCAAAACGCCCGCACATTGGCGGGCGTTCCGAAAGCTGATCCCTGATCCCTGCTTCTAAATTCCCACGCCGTATTCGTTGGCCGATTGGGACTCAGAGCGAGCGTAGAAATCATACGGCGAGCGCTTGCGCCATTTGTACATGTTGCGCAGCTCGTAGCCGAGATAAATCCCGATGGTGGCGACGGCCATCCCCATGGAGAACCAGCCGATGACACGCAGGGCCTTCTTATCGATTGCCGGCTCAGTTTGCGTCGCGTTTTCCGGTTCTGTCGACATGGGCGTACTGCCTCCGTTTTTGATGATAGCGCAGATGATCTCACGCCGGATTACAACTTTAGACGGAGTCTGTTCATAAATCGTTACTTAATCGCGCCCATTCGGGTCAGATGACGAGTCTTTTCCATTTCGGGAAGAAAGCTGGCCCCAATGGAGTTGGCCGCAAGCCGGCGCAGCTCATCGCGGCTAAAGCCCTGCTCGGCATGGGCCAGCAGGTACTCGTTGGCCACATCGGAGCCAAAGAACGCCGGATCGTCGGAGTTCAGCGTCACCAGCAGGCCGCGGTCGAAGTAGCGGCGCAGCGGATGGGCCGCGAACGAGGCGCAGACGCCGGTGCGCACGTTCGACGTCGGACTCAGCTCGAGCGCAATGCCCCGCTCCCGTAGCTCTTCCATCAGGGTCTCGTCCGCAATCGCCGAGAGCGCGTGCCCGATCCGCTCCGAGCCGATCGAGAGCGCCTCGCGGATTGCCTCGGGGCCGGTGGTTTCACCGGCGTGGTTGGTCAGGCGAAGGCCGGCCGCGCGGGCCTCGGCAAAAAGCTCCCGGAAAGGCTCCGAACCCGCCAGGCGCTCGTCGCCGCCCAGTCCGATGGCCACGATCGAGGGAAAGCTGCGGCGCATTTCCCCGGCCTTGCGGAAGACGCGCGCGGCCTCCTCCACCGTGAAATGGCGAACCGCGTCGAAGATCCAGAAAACGCTGAGCCCCAGTTCCCGCGCCGCGCGCTCGCGAGCCCGCTCCAGGCCGGCAAAGATGGGCTCAAAGCACTCCGGATCGTGGTTGCGCCACATGTAAATGACGCCCACGGAAATAAAGACCTCGGCGTGGACCACGCCCTGTTCGGCAAGATGCTGCATCATCCGCCACGCGGCCAGCTCGTAGTCCTCGGGGCCGGTCAGCAGCCGCGTGACCGCGCGGAACGCGTTGATAAAACCGGTGAAGTCGGTGAACCGGTAAAGCGCCTCGGCGTCCGCCAGCGGTATCGGCTGCGCATCGTGCCGCTGGCTCAATTCGACAAGCGTAGCCGGGGTGATGGTGCCCTCGAGGTGCAGGTGAAGCTCGGCCTTGGGCAGGCGGCGGACGAATTCCGCAATCGAGGACATGGACCAAGTGTAGCCGATGATGTCAAAACAACGCATCAACATATCACGATATGTTGATGCGTTCTCCGCAAACCGGCGGGTGCCTCACATCCCCATCTGCGGAAGCAAAGATTGATTGGGGTGCTCCGGAGCCTGCCCTGAGCCCGCCGAAGGGTCCCTCGTCCGCCGCGGCGGAGGGACCCGGGATGGAAGCTCAATCCTCACACCCTCCGCGCCCGAAACTCCCGCCCCATCTCCGCAATGGCCTCCGCATTCAGTGTCCGTGCCGCCCGCGGAAACACCACCGTCTCCTCGCGCTCAATGTGCTTCGCGTAGAGCCGCTTCAGCCCCTCGGTCGACTCAGCCAGTTCCTTCTGCATGCCGGCTTCCAGCCCCGCCTGCACCGGCCATTTCGCGTAGAGCTCCTCCACCCGCGCGTGTAATGCGCCTGCATCGCGATGCTCGTGCTCCAGCTCGCCCACGTCGTCCGTGTCGCCGGTGGCGCGCATCCGCGGAAACAGCGATTCTTCCTCGTCGGCGTTGTGCCGCCGCCCGCCCACGCGAAAATATGCAAGCGCCGCCTCGACCGCCGCGGCTTCTTCGTCCGACATCGCTCTTCCCCGTGCCCGCTCCGCCACCACGCACAGGATCCCCAAAAACTGCTCGATCCGACGGTGGCAATCCGTCAACATCCCGATCGGATCATCGAACCCCGCATCCGGCTTCGCGCCAATCTGCACGCCCATTTCCATGACCTCCACTCCTAACACTCCTAAGGATGCACCCTCACGACGTTCGCTGCCTTACCATGTTCTCTGGAGCCCTCATGCCCAGAGTCCTCGATGGCGCAGCCATCTCCGCTCAGATCAAGCAGGAAGTCGCGGAAGAAGTAAAAAAGCTCGCCGTCCGCGGCATCCGTCCCGGCCTCGCCGC
The DNA here is from genome assembly GCA_963766785.1 of uncultured Acidobacteriota bacterium. GTDB lineage: Bacteria > Acidobacteriota > Terriglobia > Terriglobales > Acidobacteriaceae > Telmatobacter. The sequence goes on along the minus strand of CAVYBV010000025.1, from coordinate 1,447,694 downwards.
TGTCCTCGTCGGCCACGTGCCCGCCTCTGAAATCTACGTCCGCTCCAAAGTCCAGACTTGCGCCGAACTCGGCCTTTATTCCGACCTCATCACTCCCCCCGAAACCGTCACCACCGCCGAAATGCTCTCGCTCATCGCGAGTCTCAACGCCCGCGACGACATCGACGGCATCCTGGTCCAGCTTCCGCTTCCCAAACAGGTTGACTCGAAGACCCTCCTCGACGCGGTCTCGCCGGCCAAGGATGTGGACGGCTTTCATCCCGTCAATGCCGGCCGTCTCCAGGCCGGCCGTCCCGCGCTCGCGCCCTGCACGCCCGCCGGCGTAATTGAAATCCTCAAGCGCAGCCAGATACCCATCTCCGGCCAGCACGCCGTCGTCGTCGGCCGCAGTGACATTGTGGGCAAGCCCGCCGCAATGCTCCTGCTGCACCAGAACGCGACCGTCACAATCTGCCACTCGAAGACGCGCGACCTCGGCGCCATCACCCGCCAGGCAGACATCCTCGTCGCCGCGATCGGCCGCCCCGGCTTCATCACGCTCGATATGGTCAAGCCCGGCGCCGTGCTCATCGATGTCGGCATCAACCGCATCGACAAGCGCGAAGACTTCGACCGCTTCTTCAAGGGCAACGCCAAGCGCGAAGCAGCATTTGCCAAGCGCGGCTCCGTCATCGTCGGCGACATCCATCCCGCCGCGTTCGAACTTTCCGGGGCTTACACGCCAGTCCCCGGCGGCGTAGGTCTGCTCACCATAGCGATGCTAATGTCCAACACCGTCCGCGCCGCCAAAATGCGCCGAGGGCTCTAGGCGAGGGCCAGGAGAGGCAACGGAACCAAATCCGAATCCGGCGCATTTCGTTCACCTTTGCAGGTATTCTTCTTGGTAGATCTCAAAGACGTTGAATGCCCAAGAGGAGACGATCCAGTGAAATGTTGCTGCCTAGAGAAGGGGGCTATTCGCTCTGGAATCAGGGGAGTCCTCGCCTGTCCTTTGGACAGGAAAGGGCGAGAACTGGAGATACAGAGGTGTGACGCATGCGAGCGATTCGAGTCTGACGAGGCGGCAGCAATATTTTTTGCGACGAAGAGAACTGGAGTCGTTCGCTATCGCAAGTCGCGCAACCGATTGAGGGTGATTTGGTCGCCTTGCTAGAAACCGAAGTACCGGAAGTAGAACTCCTGCGATCCCCGTGGGATTCATCGCTCGCGAACCTCCTAGGAAGCCCGCGCAAATTCCTGCTCCTCGCCTCACCCTTTATAACTCGGTCAGTCGCCCACTGGATCGGCGATCATCTCGCGAAGTGCAACGTTACAGACAGCATCCAACTTATCTGTCTCACGAATCTCCGAATCGACAGCATTCTTAACGGCTCATTGGAGCTCGAGGGACTGGAAGATCTGGGGCGTACCTTTAAAAACTTTAACCCGATTCATCTGCCCGCCCTCCATGCCAAAGTCTTCATCGCAGATTGGGACTTTGCCATCATTACCTCGGGCAATCTTACACACGGCGGCTTACGCGGTAATTTCGAATATGGCGTCGCCATCAGAAATCGACAACTGGTTACGCAGGCCCGCATAGACTTCGAGAAGTATGCCCGCCTCGGCGCTCCGCTGACGCTGGATGACATCGCCGGTCTCGCGTCGGAAGTCGCAGAACTTCGACCGGAGTTCCAGGCGATCGAACGTCGTGCACTTAATTCTGCAGGATCGCGCCTTAGGAAGAAACTTCGCATGGCCGAGGACAGGGTCTTGCGCTTTCGCGCAAGAAGATCCAACCACGCGGTTTTTTGCGAGACTATCGAATATCTCTTATCGACGGGTCCATTGAAAACGGCGGAGCTTCATCCTCTCATCCAACGAATACACCCAGATTTGTGCGACGACTCTGTGGACCGAGTCATCGAGGGCGTGAATTTCGGAAAGAAGTGGAAACACCTGGCTCGCAGCGCACAGCAGGCCCTCAAGCGCGAAGGACGGATAGAATATGACGGCTCAATATGGCGGCTAACTGCTGAGAACCGAGACGGTCAGGCTTGAGGCAGCCGCGTCAATCGCCGCGGAGCGAATCCGAAGGCTGGCACCCTCACAGCGAGGGAGCTCCAGAAATACAACAATGGAAAGCTGCGCATGGCTTCGTCAACGAGAAGCTTCAAGAACCGCAATCCTTTCCGGAATGCTGGCGAAGAACTCGTACATCGCCTGGAAGTCTTCCTTCTCCAGATAGGGGAAGTCTTTCAGAATCTCTTCCTCGGTCATCCCGGAGGCGAGATACGACGCGAGGTCGTAGACGGTGAAGCGCAGCCCTCGTATGCAGGGCTTGCCACCCATCTTTCCGGCTTCTACCGTGATGCGCGGATTCAATCCAGCCGCCACTGAGTTCGCCTCCCGCCAGTGTCCTCATTCTACCCCCGTCGTGCATACTTCATTCATGCAAAAGGTGATCCGCTCATGCTCCGCGTAGGCCTTACCGGCGGTCTCGGCAGCGGCAAATCCACCGTTGCGGCGCAGCTCCGCGCCCTTGGCGCCCAGGTGATCGAAGCCGACGAGCTGGGCCGCACGCTGATGGAACCCGGCCACCAGGTGTACGACGAAATCGTCCGCGCTTTCGGCCGTGAAGTTGTCCGCGCCGGAGGCCGTCTCGATCGCGCCCGCCTGGCCCAGCTTGCCTTCGGCGAAGGCCGGCTGAATGAGCTGAACGCCATCGTCCATCCCGCCGTCATCGCCCTGCAGCAGCGCTGGATGGAAGGCGTCTTTGCCCGCGATCCTGCCGCCGTTGCCGTGGTCGAGTCCGCCCTCATCTTCGAGGTCGAGCGCGACGCCCGCGCCCGCGGTGAATCCGAAGGCGCTTTAGCCGACTGGCGGAACCGATTCGACCGCATCCTCGTACTTACCGCTCCAGATGACCTCAAGATCGCCCGCTACATCAGCCGCCTCAATCCCGATCCCGCCGCGAGGGATGCGGCCATCGCCGACGCGCGCCGCCGCCTGGTCCTGCAGTTGCCCGACGCGGAAAAGGCCGCGCGCGCCGACTTCGTCATTGAGAACACCGGCGACATGGGCTCGCTCGAGGCCCGCGTCGCCGAAATCTGGATGCGGCTCAAGGCGGAGAGCAACCAACGCGCCGCTTTGGGTTCTTTAAAATAAGGGTGAACCCCCGCGGACGGTCACCCTTCGTTCCCCTCCGCACTCCCGGTGTGAGAAAGGCCGAGATGCTTATGAAACTACGTCCGGTTCTGATGGTGCTTTTGCTGGTGGGCGGATTCGTCTACATTACGGCTCACCTGCCCGGCGACCTGACCCATCTTGGGATCGTCAACGGCCACGGCTCCAGTACGCTGGAGCTGACCGAGGCTCATGCCGCTCCCGCCTACGACGCCGACGAACTGAACAACATCGGTGTCTACAAGCGCGTGGTGCCCTCGGTAGTCAACATCACTTCCACCACGCTGGTCTTCGACTTCTTCTATGGCGCGGTGCCGCAGCAGGGCCAGGGCTCAGGGTTCGTCCTCGACAAGGCCGGCCATATCCTGACCAACTACCACGTCATCGAGGGCGCCAACCGCGGCATCGAGGTCCAGCTCTCCAACAAGCACCGCTACCAGGCTCACGTCATCGGCACCGACAAGACCCACGACCTGGCGCTGCTGCAGATCGATGCCTCCGACCTTCAGCCGGTTACGCTGGCGGATTCGTCCGGTCTTCAGGTCGGCCAGAAAGTCTACGCCATCGGCAACCCGTTTGGACTTTCGGGCACCATGACGGAGGGCATCATCAGCTCCATCCGCTCCATCCGCGGAGCGGAAGGCGCGCCGATTGAGGACGCCATCCAGACCGACGCGGCCATCAACCCCGGCAACTCCGGCGGGCCGTTGCTGAACTCGCACGGCGAAGTGATCGGCATCAACACCATGATCGCGTCGAACGGCGCCGAGCAGTCGTCCGGAATTGGGTTTGCCATCCCCATCAACACGGCCAAGGCGGTGCTGACGGACCTGACCCGCTATGGCCGGGTGCGGCGGCCGTCGCTGGGGATCGTTTCGCTGCCGATCGGGCCGGACCTGGCCGGGCAGATGGGACTGGGCGACAACTCCGGGGTGCTTATCGAGCGGGTGATTCCCGGGGGCGCGGCGGAGCGGGCCGGCCTGCGCGGCGGCAACCAGCAGGCTTACCTGGGCAACCAGCCCATCATGATCGGCGGCGACCTCATCATCGCCATCGACGGCCAGGAAGTGACCAACGCGCAGGACATCAGCGCCATCATGGACCACCACCAGGCCGGCGACACCGTGTCGGTGACGGTGATCCGCGGCCACCGCCAGTTGACGGTGAAGCTCACCCTGGGCGAAGCGCGGGAGCAGACGGCGATGCTGAGGTAAAAAAAAGCAGCCCTCAGCTTTCAGCCCTCAGCCCTTGGTACGTGCAGAAAAAGCACGAAATAAAAAACGGCGATGTCCAGTGGATTCATTGGATTACGCCCTCAAAGTGCAGTGAAATGCGACTCCCCGGCGATCCGGATTTCCGCGCCCAGCTTCTGGCCCCTTGTTCCTGGCTGTGGAAGCTGGGTTGGATGCCGGAAAAGTGTGCAAATAAAAAACGGCGATGTCCAATGGATTGATTGGATTAAGCCCTCAAAGTGCAGTGAAATGCGCAGCGGCTTTTCAGGGCTGCGGTTGAGAGCCGGATTGAGGGCTGGTCGCGGGAACCGGTTGGGTGGGGTCGCGGGCGAGCAGGCCGAGGAATGCGGTGGCCAGCGCGGCCACGAGCGAGACTACGGTACCGGTGCCGGCGCGGCCGAGGGTGACGCCCTGCTGGGACAGGATGCCGGAGATGGTGAGGGTGGCGATGAGCAGGCCGGCGACGGAAGTGCGCGGGTGCAGCCAGATGTTGGAGAGGGGGTTCATGATTGCTCCTTGTTGAGTTCGTAGTTCACAGTTCATAGTTCACAGTTGTCAGTTGCCGGTGGTTAGGGTTTGCACGCGGCTGTGCCGGTTTCCAAAAGCAAAAGCAAAAGCGGGTCCTTGTACGTCTGCCTTGTCGTTTCCCACCCATTCCGCAAAAAGCGCGGAATGGATGGGGCACCCCAGCTTCTCGCAAGTACGCACCCGACGGCTTGCTGATCCCTGTTCCCTTATCCCTGTTCCCTGACCCCTGTTTTTCAGAACTTGACGCCGAGGGTGGTGAGGAACTGCTTGACCTCAGGCCAGACGGACTTGAGATCTTTGGCGGTCTGGATGTCGAGGGAGATGTTGAGGGGGTTTCCGGCGGCGGCCGCCAGATCGCCGATGGGCTTTTCGAGAGCCCCGGCGAGAGTGGCGAGCGCGGCGATGACGGCGGGCGCGGCCTTGATGACCCGGTCAGCGCCGGCGATCCACTTGAGGGCGTCCTCAGCCCCGATTTCGATGCCTTTTTCCATGTTGACGAGAATGTTCGCCATGACCAATCGCTTTCTGTCCGCGCGAAGGTTGAGGCAGGCCGGGAACGCGTGCAAGGAAGGGCGCAATTTGAAGGCGATGGAGCAGGGGCAAATGCCCGCATCTCCGTGGAGCCTTTTCGGCACGATTGAAAACGTGCCCCTGCGCGATTCCCTGCATCGCTACCCGATCTGCTGCAGCCGCCGTTTTGGACGGTGAAAAAAATTGCGGCGGAGCGCGCCCATCCCCCCCACGAACGAAGGCCTATTCGTCAGGAGCCCCAGGGCGCACAATCTCCGCCGCCAGCCGGAAAACACACGACCGCGACGCTCCCCTTTTTCTGATTCCGGGGGAGGGCCGCGCTCAAAGAAAGCGGAGCGCAGCAGGACGTGGTTTTCGGCTATGGATAAGACTCTAGCACCCCGGATACTTAAGACTGCACTTGCCGGGCAACTTTTTTGCATTGATGCGAAAGGGGTTACGGACTTTTTTCGAGAGGGGGGCTTGACAAGATTTCCACAGGCTGTGGATTTACCGCGATGTGGGACGAAAAGGCAGGGAGTAGGGAGTAGGGACTAGGGAGCGAGGGAGCTAGTTTACGGGTGCAGGTGGTGGAAGCCTTGGGTTTGGAAGAACATGACCACGAAGAGGGTGCAGTTGTAGGTGGCGTGGGTGAGGGTTGAGGCGGCGACGGAGCGGGAGGCGAGGCGGACGGCGCAGAGGATGAGGCTGACGGAAAAGAGCAGGGCGAAGGGTCCCCAGGCGTAGGCGTTCTGGCTGGAGTGGAGGGCGGCGAAGAGCAGGCTGGTGGGGATGGCGGCGATGGTCATGGCAGGGAGCGACCAGCGGGGATGGCCGCCGGCGAGCAGCGGCGGCGGAGGGCGGTGGGTGAGCTTTTCCGCGGTCCAGTCGCAGGCGGTGGCGAAGGCGGGGAGCAGGAAGCCGCGAAAGACGATCTCCTCGCACAGCGGAGCGAGGGTGATGGCGAAGGCGAACATGGTCCAGATGGCGGCGGGGGTGGTGAGGAGGTCGCCCATGAGGGTTTTGGCGGGGAAGTGGAGCAGCTTGCGGAAGGCGAGGGCGACCAGGAAGCAGCCCACGCCTAAGCCCAAGAATTTCCACCAATGGCGGCGGAGGGTGGAGGCGTTCCATTCGAGGCCGGCGAGCAGGGGGCGGCGCCAGAGCGGGGGAAAGACGGCGGCGCCGGGGACAAAGGCAGCCACATAAAGAACGACCATGGTGCCGAGGGCGTAGGGCAGGCTGAGCATGGCGTCCTGCACGCGGGCCACGCCGAACCACTTGTAGTGCAGGGCAACCAGAATGAGGATGACGGAGGTAAACAGGCCGACGAGGAAGAGCGCGCCGAGCAGGAGCGCGTGCCCGAGGTGGGGGATGCGGCGAAGATCGGCTTGAGGAGCGGCAGCGGCTGAGGGAGCAGCAAGGTCGAGAGCAGGATCGGACATGCGGGGCTCCGGGTCGGGGGATGGGGACATTGTAAGGCCAGGGAGCGAGGGAGAAACGGAGCAGGGAGTAGGGACTTGGGACAAGGGGAAAGGGACAAGAGAAAAGCTGACAGCCGTCGGCTGTCAGCTTTTGGTTTTGCGCTTCACGAGGGCTTAGGTGGTGCCGTTGGGAATGATGCGGGCCACGGTGAACTGGCTTGTCAACTGGGTGAAGATCTGACTGAGGTCGAGGTTTGGGTTGGCCGTGGAGGTGCACTGGCCCTCGTTTTGGGAGGCGGTGGCATCGGAGTAGAAATCGCCGGCGGTGGTGGCCATCTCCTGGAGGGCGGTACAGGGCGAGAGCGTGGCGTCGGTGGTGCACTGCGATTTGCTGCCTGCACTGGAGGCGCCGTAAGCCACGACATAGACGGTGGTGCCATGAGCGGACGCGTACTGCGCGGCAGCAACGGCCTCCTGGCACTGATCGACCTTGGAGGGATAGGTGCCGTTGGCATTGTAGGTTATCCCGGTCTGGAATGTGGTGGTGTTGGCAGCGCCGTCGGAGAGGATGACGATGGCGTTCTTGGAACCGGGATTAGAGGCCTGGGCTGCAACCAATGCAGACTGCGCCGCATAGATGGCACCCGCGTAGAAGGTACCGTCGCCGCCGGGTGTTTGCAGGCCTTTGCAGTTCGACTTACCGGAAGCGCCGGTGGCAATGGCCAGGGCGGAAGCGGTATTCAGGCCGCCATTTGCCTCGTTGTTTGCGCTGTAGTTGTCCAGGAAACTAGTGACCTGGTAGGTACCCGTCGTGCCGCTTGGCGCCGACCAGGTGGCGCCTATGGTCGGGAAGGTGTAGGCGGGAATGGCCGGGTTGCTGGTGGGGCAAGTACTGTCGTCTTTTTGGTCCACGGCCTCGATGTTGGGGAACGTGAACAGGCTGACCGTGTCGAAGGCGGAGCAGCCCGAGCCGCTGGACGGACCGCAGGGAGACAGCGACTTAAGCAGGGTCTGCACGCCCTGGAGGGCGCAGTAAATGCGGGTATTGTTGCAACTGGCGTCGGTGTCTTCATCGCCCATGGACGCGGTGGTGTCGATGATGGGGGCGATGTTGTAGGGGGCGTTGTTGGAGCCGCGCATGGCGGCGGTGGATTCGGCCTTGAGGGTCAAGGTCTGGAGGGATGTGACGCCGAAGACTGCGACCGCGCGGATGAACCAGGTGTTGATGGTTGCGGTCTCAAGCACCTGGACGGCGTTGTCTCCCGCAGTGGAGCCGGAGCAGAGGACGCCCCAGTTGGCCACGGTAGTGAGGCATTCCGGGGTGACGGTAGGAACGACGCTGACGAAGGCAGGGTTGGCGTTCTCGTCGCCCGTTGTAGAGGTGTAGGAGATGGCTGCGTTCTTAACGGAGGCCGCGGTGGCGGTGGTCTCGGTGAGCGCATAAGCGCCGGCCAGGGCCGCGGCATCGGCGGAGGCCTGCAGCTCGCGCTTGCAGATGTAGGCATGGCCCAGATCGATGCAAAATCCCCCCAGCGCAATCATGGCTGCGCCAAGCAGAGCCATGATTGGCATCATCTGGCCGGCATCTCCGGTTAACAATCGTGCGAAGCGATTCTTCATTGGATGATCTCCACAACAGCTGCTTTGATGTTGCACGCGGTGGACGGCGAGTTTCCGTAGGCTTTGAAGAACTTGAGGGTGCAGGGATAGGAAGCGCTGATTTCGGCGTCCGCGCCGGCAATCATATTGGCGTTGGCCTGGCCGCTGCTACCCGCACAGGTGGCCCCGGTGAGAACGCCGTTGATGGTGAAGGCCAGGGTGATGTCGGATTGCGTCAGGCCGGGAGCCGAGGCGTAAACTTTGGAGGCGGCGGACGAGCAGGGGTTGGTGTCGCCGCGGTCGATTGACAGATAGCGGCCTCCCACGCTGACGGCTTCAGCCAACTCGAGCTTCTGATAAAGGGCGAGGGAGTACCAGAAGATCGCGGTGAAAATCAGGCACATGATGGGAAGCCCGAAGGCCATTTCTGCGACGACTGAACCGTGGTGTCCGCGGAGAAAGCCGCGGAGCCGACCACGCTTAGATGTGGAGGCATTTGCGGCGGGTGACGAATTGTGGATCAGGCGCATGTTTGAAAACCTTTCGGCTGGATTACCGGAAGATTCCGGCTGGAATTGCTCTGGCGGTACCCCATTCCGCGGCCGCCGATCGAGCTCAGCGTGTCCAACACGTTGCACGCAGATACATCATTGATCGACAGCGGAGTCGGGAGAATCCCGTAAATAGGGAAATGGTATGGCCATTTGGTAACTGCTGTATAGGTTACTAAGGTTTGGTTTTACCGCCGATGCAGATTTGCGCGAGCATGGCCAACCGATCCAGACAGGCAATTGGGTGTGAGTTTCGCGGGCGAGCCGCAGGTGCATGTTTTGGGCCGCATTGATGGGGCTTGGGTTAGGGCAGGAGGGATTCCTGGCGCAGAGTTTAGAGGTCTGGGCCGGTAGCTTGTAGCCGGTAGCTTGCAGCTTCATCTTCCGAGCTACCGGCTACTGGCTGCGAACTACAGGCTCCTTCATGCGGGGTGGGACTCGGCGGAGCGGGCGAGCAGGTTGCGGACCTCGTTGTCTCTGGTTTGGGAAAAATCTTCGTACCACTGGCCGACGGCGTCGAGGTGGGGCGGGGTGTAGAGGCAGACGACCTGGTCGGCGTGGCTGGCCAGGCGGTGGCAGACGCCGGGATCGGAGACGGGGACGGCAACCACGATGCGGGCCGGCAGAAGCGGGCGCAGGGATGCGATGGCGGCGCGCATGGAGGCGCCGGTGGCGAGGCCGTCGTCGACCAGGAGGATGGTTTTGCCGCGAACGTCGAAGGGCGGGCGATTGCCGCGGTAGGCGGCGAGGCGGCGATCGAGTTCGGCGCGCTCGCGGGCGACGATCTGGTCGAGCTGGTCCTGCGCGATGCCAAGCTGGAGGACGAGCTCGGAGGAAAGAAGCTGGAAGCCGCCGGGCGCGACGGCGCCGATGGCGAGCTCGGGCTGCTGAGGCGCGCCCAGCTTGCGCACCACCCAGACATCGAGGGGCGCGTGGAGGGCGCGGGCGATCTCATAGGCCACGGGAACGCCGCCGCGAGGCAGGGCCAGGACGAGCACATCGGGTTGGCCGGCATAGGACGCCAGGCGTTGGGCGAGAAGCTGTCCGGCGTGAGTGCGATCGTGGAAGCGCATGGCGGCCTCGATCTGTGGCCTCGGGGCCTCAGCGTGGGATCACGCCGACTCCCGTTGCTTTCGCTGCCTGGGCGAGCTTGTTGTCAATGGTCGCGAGGAAGAGACTACGTCGGAGCGCAATTTCAAGATAAGTCGCGTCATACACTGCGAGCTTGTACACGCGCGCAAGTCGCACAATGTTCCGGTAGTCGCAATCGTCGATTTCGATGGGGAGGTTTTCCAGGTCGGCGAGGAAATTGTCGCTCTCCTCAGGTAAGATCCGCCCACGCCATTCTGCGATTACGAGGGCGTTGCGGATTTCATACCAGAGCAGGACTGGCGCTACAGCGCCCTCCTTGCGGACCTTGAAGAGAATTTCCTTGGCACTTTCGTTGCGCTCGTCGCTGAAAGCCCAAGCCGCGACAACGGAGGCATCAAGAACGACGGGCAAAATCAGAACCTCCGACCCTCGTCTCGCGCGGAGAGGATCTCCTCCGTTGTCATCGGTTTGGTACGGCGACGTATGGCGAGAATGGACGCAACTGCTTCATCGGCCGCTCTTTCACGCTCCGCCTGTTCAGGCACGAGGCGGGCAACAGGCCGGCCGTGGCGCGTGATTCGAAAAGATGCGCCACGCTCCACCTCATTTATGAATTCGGGGAGTTTTGCTTTGGCCTCAGTGACTGCAATCTCGCGCATGGGTCCCTCCAAATGACCATAAAAACTAGTCAGATTATAGCGCCATTTCAGTTGTGCTGCCAGCCCGGATTCGCCGGACGTAGCGGCGGTCCTGGATCTCGTAGTCGCCGCTGGCGACGCGGGCGATGGCTTCAGAGTAGGCAATATGTTCCTCGGCGAGGATGCGATCAGCCAGCGTTTGGGCGTCGTCCTGGGGCTGGACGGGAATGACGCGCTGGAGGATGATGACGCCGTGGTCAAGGTTCTCGTCGACGAAATGGACGGTGCAGCCGGCCACCTGCACGCCGTAGTCGAAGGCCTGCTGCTGGGCGTCGAGGCCGGGAAATGCGGGCAGCAGCGAGGGATGGATGTTGAGGATGCGGTTGGGGAAGGCCTGAATGAACTCGGGCGAGAGCAGGCGCATGTAGCCGGCGAGGCAGACCAGATCGACTTGCGCGGCGCGGAGTTGGACAAGCATGTCGCGGTCGTGCTCGGCGCGGTTGCGGCCCCTGGAGACGCAGACCTGGGTGGGCAGGCCGAGGTCGCGTGCGGCCAGGATGCCGGGGGCCGCAGCGACGTTCGAGAGGACGAGGGCGATTTCTGCGCCAGGGAGCTGGCCGGAGCGGATATTGCGGGCGATCGAGAGGAAGTTGGAGCCGCGGCCGGAGAGGAGAATGCCGAGGCGGATGGGCGGACGCGCGCTTGATTCATCCGGGTTTGAACTGCGGAACACCAGCGGATTTCCCCCAGGGGCTAAAGCCTGCGTTCTTTATTTGGCCCCGTGGCCGGTACGGCTAAAGCCGGGCCCTTTCAAAGCAAGACCATGAAGCGCGAATCATGAGCAGGGTCCAATTGCATTCACAAAAGCAAATGCAGATCCTTCCCCTTCGCCCAGCTCAGGGTCAGGATGACAGCTTCAGGAAAGAACGATCTATCGAGAACGGTCAAGTGTACTGCACGCGGCGGTGCTCGCCTTTGACCACGCGGCCGACGACGTAGAACTTCTCTTCGGCGCGGTCGAGCAGGGCGCGGGCGCGGGTGAATTTGGCGGCGGGAATGGCGGCGATGAGGCCGATGCCCATGTTGAAGGTGCGCATCATCTCTTCCTGCGGGAGCTGGCCGAGTTCGCGCAGATGCTCGAAGATGGGCAGCACCGGCCATGAACCGATTTCGATTTGCGCCGCGGCGCCCTTGGGCAGGATGCGGGGCAGGTTCTCCGTGATGCCGCCGCCGGTGATGTGGGCCATGCCGGAGGTGAGGTCCGCGGCGACCAGCTTCTGAATCACGTGCAGGTAGCTGCGGTGGATTTTCATGAGCGCGGCGCCGGCCTTCTCGCGGATGGGGGTGACGTAATGAGTGGGCTTGTAACCGGCCACTTCAAAGAAGAGCTTGCGGGCCAGCGAGTAGCCGTTGGTGTGCAGGCCGGTGGAGGGCAGGCCGATGAGGACATCGCCGGGCTTGATGGCGGCGCCGGTGACGAGCTTGTCGCGGTCGACGGCGCCGACGATGAAGCCGGCCAGGTCGTACTCGCCGTCCGTGTAGAAGCCGGGCATTTGGGCGGTTTCGCCGCCGATCAGCGGACAGCCGTTGGCGCGGCAGGCATCTGCCAGGCCCGTAACCACGTCCTCGACCACATCGGCGTCCAGCTTGCCGGCGGCCAGGTAGTCGAGGAAGAAGAGCGGCGTGGCGCCCTGGACGGCGATGTCGTTGACGCAGTGGTTGACCAGGTCCTGCCCCACGGTGTGATGAAGGCCGATCTCGAAGGCGATTTTGAGCTTGGTGCCCACTCCGTCAGCCGATGACACGAGTATTGGGCTTTTGAATTTCTGCAGGTCGAGGCGGAACAGGGCGCCGAAGCCGCCGATTGCTCCCAAAACGTTGCGATTGAAGGTTTTTTGCGCCAGGAAGCGGATGCGGTCCTTGGCGCGGTCGCCGGAGGCGATGTCCACGCCGGCATCGGAGTAGGTGATCGGTTTGCGATTGGGTTGGTCGGGCACGGTAAGGGCTTTCTGCGACAGGATTCGAGACAGCTCAGCTAACCGAAAGCATGATTCTAGCGCATTGTGGCGCGTGCGCCCTGTGCATTATGGCATTGCTGTCGAGAGCGGAAAGTGGAATCAGGCGGGGGAGGCGGCGAGGACGGCGTCGGCGATGCGGGCGGCTTCGACGGCGGGGCGGACGGAGTGGACGCGGACGATGGACGCGCCGTTCAGGATGGCGGCGGTGAGCGCGGCTATGGATGCGGCTTCGCGCTGGTCGGGTGGCGCGTGCTGGCCCGCGTGGAGGGCGGCAAGGGTGTGGCCGAGAAAAGATTTGCGCGAGAGTCCGGCGAGCAGCGGCCGGCCGAGTGCGAGCAGTTGCGCCTGGCGGGCGAGCAGGGCGTAGTTCTCGTCGAGGCGCTTGCCGAATCCGTAGCCGGGGTCGAGGACGACGGCTTCAGGGCTGACGCCGGCGGCGCGCGCGGTTTGCAGGCTTTCCCCGAGGCCGCTGCGGACGGAATCGAGGACGGCTTCAGCGTCGAGGCTGTCCTGGCTGCGCCACTCCTCGGGGCGGCCGCGCGTGTGCATGAGCACCAGTCCGGCGCGGGCCTGGCTGCACACCAGGGCCATGCCGGCGTCCCAGGAGAATCCGCTGACGTCGTTAACGATCTCGGCGCCGGCGCGGAGAGCGGCGCGTGCGGTGGGGGCTTTGTAGGTGTCCACGGAGACGATTGCGCCGGGGCGCGCGCGCAGAATGCCTTCGAGCACGGGCAGCAGGCGGGCCTCTTCTTCTTCGGGCGAGACGGCGACGTTGGCGCGGCCCGCGCGGGAGCCGGGACGGGTGCTTTCCGCGCCCAGGTCGAGCAGGTCGGCGCCTTCGTCCAACATTTCAAGGCCGTGAGCGATGGCGGTTTCGGGATCGAAGAATTTGCCGCCGTCAGAAAAGGAATCTGGAGTGATGTTGACGACGCCCATGACGAGGGTGCGCGTGCCGAGAGAGAGCGCTCGCGTGCGCAGACGCCAGGTTGCGGGTTGGCGAAGGACGGCCACTGGATTCGATGGTAGCGCCCTGGAACCAGCAGGAATGCAGGCTGCTACACTCCGGGCATGAGAACAACGATTCGATGGGGCGCGCTGGCTGCGGTGTTGCTGGGGTTTTCGGCGGGAGCGGGGGCGCAGGCGCGGCGTGGCGCCATTGAGCATCCGGCGCAGCATGGCGGCACGCTGGGCGAACGGATCGACGCCATCCTCGCCGACCCCGCGCTCAGCCACGCCGAATTCGGCATCAGCGTGACCACGCTGGACGGGCAGCAGTTGTATGGGTTCAACGATGAGCGGCTGTTCGTGCCCGCCTCCAACGCCAAGCTACTGACTACGGCGGCGGCGTATGCGCTGCTGCCGGTGGACACGCTGAAGTGGTCGACGGTGGTTGTCGCCGCGGGGACGGTGGATGCGTCGGGAACGCTGCATGGGGACCTGGTGATGCTGGGATGCGGCGATCCGACGTTGAGCCTGCGGAAATATCCCTATACGCCTCCGACCCCCGCGCCCGCGCCGGGCGCAAATCAGGAGGCAGCGCCGGAGAAGCCGAACCCAACTTCCGTGCTCGATCTGCTGGCCGAGCAGGTGGTGCAGTCAGGCGTGCGCGAAGTGGACGGAAACGTGATTGGGGACGACAGCTATTTTCTGGACGAACGCTACGGGATCTCGTGGGCGTGGGACGACCTGCAATGGGCATACGGCGCGCCGGTTTCAGCTTTGACTTTTAATGACAACACGGTGGATCTGACCCTGAAGGCGGATCCGGAGTCGGCCACGCCGGGGCAGACGGCGGGGGAGTGGTCGCCGCCTACGCTTTACTACACGCTGGATAACCGCATGACGATGGCGGCGCCGGGCGCGAAGGCGCAGCCGGGGCTGGACCGGCGGCCGGGGGATCGCATGGTGCGGGCCTTCGGCACCGCTCCGCCGCAGGGACTGCATGCCGGGCTGGCGATGGAGGATCCGGCGGAGTTTACCGCGGACGCGTTCAAGGACGAGCTGGTGGCGCGCGGAGTTACCGTTAGCGGCACGGCGACCTCGGCGCATCGCGAATCGATTGACACCGGCCGGTTTTCGGCCGAGCGGGAGATGCCGATTGTTCCTCTTAACCCGGTGGCGCTGGACCGGGTTGAAGCTCCGCTGGGGGATAGGCGGGTGCTGGCGCGGCGGGTGAGCGTGCCGGTGGCCGAAGACATCATGTGGACCAACAAAGTGAGCGAAAACCTGCACGCCGAGCTCCTGCTGCGCCTGCTGGGCAAGATCGAGGGAGCGGATGGAAGCTTTGAAGAAGGCACGCGCGTGGTGCGTCAGTTCCTGGCGAACGCGGGCGTGGACGACAACGATTTTTTCCTTTATGACGGCTCGGGCATGAGCATGGACGACCGCATTGCGCCGCGCGCGCTGACCAGGCTGCTGACCTATGCCGCGAAGCAGAGCTGGGGCGAGGCCTGGCGGGCGACGCTGCCGGTGGCGGGAGTTGACGGGACCCTGGCCGGACGCTTCCACAACTCGCCGCTCGAGGGAAAGCTCCAGGCCAAGACGGGGACGCTGAACGAGAGCAGCGCGCTTTCCGGCTACCTGACCACGGCGACGGGAAGAACCTTGGTATTTTCCATCATGGTGAACGGCCACCGGCCAGGCAGCGACGCGGAACTGAAGGCGATCGACCGGATCGCCGAAGCGATTGCAGCGGCCGACTGAGCTTGTATCATCAAAGCAGATGCTCACCCGCGCTCTTGCTGCAATTCTGCTGGCTGCGGCTGCAGCGGTCCTTTTCGCCGCGGCGGGGTGCCGCAGTTTGCCTCCTTCCAAGGCTGAATCGGAGTTCACGCCCCAGGAAGCGAGCGGGCAGGCCGTATATCGCCAACACTGCGAGCGTTGCCATTACCCCACCAGCACCAGAGGCAAAAATGGGCCGGGTCTCCAGGCCCTTACCAAGCTCAAGTCCATGCCATCCGGCGCGCCGCCCACCGACGAGCGGCTCACCGAGGTCATCCTGCACGGACACGGCATGATGCCGGCCACGCCGCTTGACGACCAGCAGCTGGGCGATCTGCTGGCCTACCTGCACACGCTATGAGCCAGGAAGACGAACCCAGGACGCCGCTCCGCGGAAATGTGCCGCTGCCGGGTGTGCTGGCCATCAGCCTCTATCTCCTGCTGCTGGCGGGAACCATCGTCGTGGGCGTGGTGGGCCACCATTACGCGGCGATTTACCTGGTGTTTGCCGCGGTCTTTGTCAGTGCCAGCGCCGGGCTCATTGTGGGCTTCCGCTGGGCCTGGGTGCTGGCGCTCTCGGCCGTGTTCCTGCTGATGTCGTACAACTTCTGGATATTCGCGGCGCAGCATGCGGCGGCGATGGCGGTGCAGGGCCTGCTCAACCTGGTGTTCTTTCTGTACCTGGTGCGGCCCGAGGTGCGGGCGCGATTGCGCTAGGGAGAATGCGCTGTTTTTTGGGGTTCAATTCGGCTGCCCACGAGTGGTAAGCTCCCTCCATGCCAAACCTGCTGCGCAAGTGCTTTCCCTGCCTCCTTGTTGCTTTTGCCGCTTCAACCCTGGCCCATGCCGCCGATGCCCCTAAAAAGCGCGCCATCACCCTGGACGACCTGGCGCGGCTCCAGCGCGTGAGCGGGCCGTCGATCTCGCAAGATGGCGAGTGGATTCTCTACTCCGTCGGCCACATCGATACCAAGGAAGACAAATCCGAGTCGCACCTGTGGATGGTGAAGTGGGACGGCTCGGAGGACCTGCAACTGACCTACGGCAGCGAGGGCGCGGGGTCGCCGCAATTCTCGCCGGACGGGAAGTGGATCAGCTTCACGTCCTCGCGGCCCGGGCCGGCCAAGGGCGAGCAGGTGTGGGTGATGGACCGGCGCGGGGGCGAAGCCCAGCAGTTCACAGCCATCACCGACCAGAACATCCAGGGCTACCAGTGGTCGCCGGACTCGAAAACGCTGCTGCTGACGCTGCATCCGAAGGAGCAACCGGAGCCCGAAGAGGGCAAGAAGCCGGAAGCGGCAAAGCCGATCGTGATTGACCGCTACCGTTTTGCCCAGGACGTGCACGGCTACATCCGCGATAACGATTACGTCTCGCTCTACCTCTACGACATCGCGACCAAGAAGGCGGAAAAGCTGACCACGGACAAGAACGTGAATGAGCAGGGCGCGGTGTGGTCGCCCGACGGGCAGTGGATTGCGTTCGTCAGCAATCATGATCCCGATCCCGACCGCACCGACAACTCGGACGTGTTTGTCGTCGCGCCGAAGCCCGGCTCAACCGCGAAAAAGCTGACCACATGGACCGGGCCGGATGGTGGCCGCCTGGCGTGGTCGCCGGATTCAAAATCCATCGCCTACACCCAGGGCCTGGAGCTGAAGCTGGCGGCGTACTCACAGAACAAGCCGGCTGTGGTCACGCTGGACGGGACGGTGAGCTACCCGGCCGCCAAGTTCGACCGCGCCATGAGCCAGCCGATCTTCACGCCTGACGGAAAACTCAGCTACCTGGTGGAAGACGACCGCAATGAGTATCCCGCGCAAGTGGAACTGGCCGGCAATGGCATCAAGCGCCTGGAGAAAGAGCAGGGCGTGGTGCAGACCTGGGAGTCGAAGGCGGGGCACACGGCAGTGCTCTATACCAATGACAGCAATCCCGGAGAACTGTATGCGCTGGAGAACGGCAAACTGCGCAAGCTGACGCATCACAATGACGCGCTGATGGCCGAGCTGAACCTGGTGCCGACCGACGGGATCGAGTACACCAGCCCGGACGGCACGGACGTGCACGGGCTCCTCACCAAGCCGGCGGACTTCAAGCAAGGCTCGCCGGTGCCCATGATCCTGTTCATCCACGGCGGCCCCAACGGGCAGGACGCGCACTCGTTCGACTTTCTGCGGCAGTGGCTGGCCACCAAGGGCTACGCCGAGCTGAACATTAACTACCGCGGCGGCGGCGGGCGCGGGCAGGATTACGCCAAGGTGATTGCCGCCGACTGGGGCCACTACGAGGTCCTCGACATCAAGGCCGGCGTGGACAAGGCCATTGCCATGGGCGTTGCCGATCCCAACAAAATGTGCGTGACCGGCTGGAGCTACGGCGGCATCCTAACCGATTACATGATCGCCAGCGACACGCGCTTCAAGTGCGCCATCAGTGGCGCGGGAACGGCGTTTACCGTTTCGTTCTACGGCGTCGACCAGTACATCCAGCAATACGACAACGAGATCGGCCCGCCGTGGAAGGACCTCGACACCTACATCAAGATCAGCTATCCCTTCCTGCACGCGGATAAGCTCATCCACACGCCCACCATGTTCATGGGCGGCACCAACGACATGAACGTGCCCCTGGTTGGCGGCGAGCAGATGTACCAGGCGCTCAAGTCGCTCGGCGTGCCATCGGAGCTGGTGGTTTACCCGGGGCAGTTCCACGGCTTCAGCCGGCCCAGCTACATCAAGGACCGCTACGAGCGCTGGCTCGGCTGGTGGAACAAGTGGACGGGGACGACGCAGGCGCCGGAGAAGCCAGCGCAGACGGCGACGGAGTAGCGAGTCGGCGAGTCAGCAAGCCAGCGAGTCAGCGGAACTGGAAGATAGCGTGCGCCTGATCTTCATTTACGGACCTCCCGCCAGCGGCAAGCTGACCGTCGCGCAGGAATTGAAGGTCATCACCGGCTTTCCTGTATTCCACAACCACCTTGTCGTAGACCTGCTGACTTCGCTGTTCGAATTCGGCAGCGATCCGTTTGTGGTGCTGCGCGAGCAGATTTGGCTTTCGGTTTTCGAGCAGGCGGCGCGCGCCGACTTGCCCGGGCTCATCTTCACCTTCGCGCCGGAAGCCACTGTCCGGCCGTCCTTCATCCCCGCGGCCGTGGAAACGGTGGAGAAAGCCGGCGGCACAGTGGATTTTGTCGAGCTGGTCTGCCCGGTGGACGAAATCAAGCGCCGCCTCGATCATCCCGCGCGCAGGAAATTCGGCAAGCTCACTTCGCACGCGCTCTTTGACGAGCTAAAAGCGGCGGGCAGCCTGGATGCGCTGAAGATGCCGGAGCCGAAGGTGCGCGTGGACACGGCGGCGAACAACCCGGCCAGGGCTGCGCTGGAGATTGCGCGCGGTCTGGGGCTGGGTTAGAGGGTGTCAGGCAATCTTCGCCGGCGCTAAGCCGATGCTGAATATCCCTGTTCCCCAACGCCCCGGTAATGACGGGAAGAGGGCGGGCGTGCTTGGCGTCCAAACCCTGAACCGCACATTTTCACCGCGGATAAAAACCTCGCAGGTTTTTTGCTTCAAGGGTAGAATGGGTTCCACCCCATGGTCCAGAGCTCGCTACATACAGGAGGATATGGGTTTATGGCAAAGTATCGGTCCAATTTCCCCTTCTTACAGTCTAACTTCCGGGATGGATTCAATCCGGGCGTGGCAACCTTCGGGTGGCTTTTGGCGATCGCGGTATGTGCCACGGGCTGCGGGGGCGGCGGCCCCAGCGTTACGCCGCCAACAGATTTGTCCTACGCGCAGCCGACGATCTCGGCGGTGAAGAATCAAGCCATCACCTCGGATGCTGCGACCGTTTCGGGAACCGTAACCTCCTATACCGTGAGTCCGGCCCTGCCCGCGGGGTTGAGTTTGAGCAGCTCGACAGGGACGATTTCGGGCACCCCGACCGCGGTGACGGCAAAGGCGTCCTACACGATAACTGCCTCGAACTCGGCCGGGTCGACCACGGCAACGGTGCAGATAACTGTTGCGGCCCCGTTGCCCGCTCCTACTGGATTGTCCTACGCGCAGCCGACGATCTCGGCGGTGAAGAATCAAGCGATCGCCGCGGATGCTGCGACCGTTACGGGAACCGTAACCTCCTATACCGTGAGTCCGGAGCTGCCCGCGGGGTTGAGTTTGAGCAGCTCGACGGGGACGATTTCGGGCACCCCGACCGCGGTGACGGCAAAGGCGTCCTACAAGGTGACGGCCGCGAACTCGACAGGGTCGACCACGGCAATGGTGCAGATTACTGTCGTGGCCCCGATGGAGCGTCCCGGTGGATTTTTGTATTCGCAGACCACGATCGCTACCTATGTGGGGCAGATGATCACCCCGGACATCCCCGCGCCGTTGGGGACGATTACCGCGTACACCATCAGCCCGGCGCTGCCGGCGGGGCTGAGCATGGATCCGGCGACAGGCATCATCTCCGGCACTCCCACGGTTGTTTCGCCCCAGACCACCTATATGATTACCGGCTCCAACAATGGCGGCAGCGTTCAAACGGATGTAAATCCAACCATTGTCGTGAACCAGGCGCCCATTGTTCTGCTGCCGGCCGACAACCAGTATGGGGTCTGGAGTGCGACTACAAACCAAAGCAACGGGCTCGCATTCGTCAACAACAGCGTGTTCAGCGAGGACATGAATGGGATATGGGTTCTGCGCGATTACGCGTCGGGAGCCGATCTGGCCAGCGGCGATGCTGGATTGGGCACATCTCCTATCATCGGCAGCGTCGAACCGTCGCAGATGGCAGGCCCCACACTGGCGGTGGGGGTCGTGGGCGGAATAGAAGTCCTGTCCTCGGCAACCGGAAAGCCTATGGCCACGATTGTTGCCCCAGGGTATACCTCTTCTACACCTGAGCAGGGAACTGCATCTCAGTCGGACTTCTGGTGGCTGGCCTCGGATGGAAGCTACATCGCAGTGGCTGGTGGAGGGGCCCTGTCTGTCTTCTCGCCGGGCGGGCAATTGCTCTGCTCCAGGAGCGGGAAATACTTTGCCGACATCAACGCCTTGTCTTACGGCACAATACCCATCTTTGCCGCGCCGGGGCAAGTCGAGATCGCCAACGGCCCCGCAGGCGCGAATACCGTTGAAACCGTCGCCGTGCCGAGTTGCGCCTCCACGGTGAGCGCCCCTTATCAGGGACAGTTTGAGACATGGTTCACCGATGGCAGCCAATTCATCACCCAGGCAAGCGGAACCGTTTGGGTTTACTCCAGCACCGGAACCCTGAAGTCAACCGAGCAGATTCCGATGCTGGGCGGAACCGGCAACTGGACTTGGACCTTCGGTCAGAATTCCTCCAATGTGGATGCTTTGACCATCTATCCGGCAGGCAGCACGACTCCCGCACTCACGGTTTCCGGCGCAGGCGTTGCCGGTTACCTGGTTTCGGGGAAAACCATCGCTGTTCTCGACGGCAATACGTTCCCCGTGATTGACTTGTCGGGCAGCACGCCGGTGGAGAAGGATTACACTTTCGCGTACCTGGCGACCGCATTCGCAGCGATTTCCAGCAGCAAATGGGTCGCTGCGTCGGGGGTGGGGCCACTCCTCGATGGCGCCAGCCTGGCGACGGGCACCCCGCGATATCTTGGCAGGGGCGCCGTGGAGGCCATAGTCGGCAGCACGGCCAATGTCGTCATTGCCACCGCCAACGGGCAGATCGCGAATTTCGATCCCTCGAACAAGACACCGCTGGGTTCCATCAGCCTAGCCTCTCAGGCCCTGGCTCTTTCTACCGACGGCAGCGTACTGGCGGCTTCGTCGCCGGATGGCACTCTGCTCAATATCTACTCGCTTCCTTCGGGGACTCTGAGCGACAGCTTGACGTTCCCGGCTGCAAACCCGGGCATCACAACCACCGGACCGATAGCCAGTTACACCCTGGCTGGTTCCGGAAACAACCTGGGCATCGTAACGGATGGCTCCGCGGCGAATGGCTATCCAATTTACACACCCGAGGTGCTCCCGGTTTCAGGCAGTCCCATTATTTGGTCGGGCAGCCCCGTCACTGTAGACCCCTATGGCGACCTTAGCATTGCTTTCGTGTCGGTGAATCTTTCTCCGGATGGAACCCTGGCCGCCGTGACCGAGGGCGCCCTGCCGGACAGCGTTGTCACCATTTACCAGAACGGTACGGAGGTGGCAGCAGTTACCGGCGCAGCAGATGGATGGATCGACGACGGCCGGTTGCTGGTGAACAACTATGCGTACGTGGGAACTCAAGAATTTCCGTCTTACATCAATTCCACGATTTACAGCTCGACCGGCGCCAACCTGGCCACCGTTACTCTGGCGGATGCCCCCTCGTACTTTCAAACGGTGACTTCGGATACGTACTATGATCCGGCGGTGAATGCAATTTACTCGCTTACGACTGGCAAAGCCACCTGGACAAGTCCCTATCCGTTCATTACGCCTTCCGGCGGTGGTTGGGGGGGCGCGGTTGCCGGATCCTATGTTGTGTTCGAGTCGGAGGGACAGGTGATTGCGGTTCCTTATTAGACGCGAGGCAGATTGGCTCCAGGAGCAGCGGGGAACCTTGCGGCGTTTGAAGCCGCGCGCGGCCTGGGCCTGGCGCGACCCGCTGAATCCGGGCTCGGCTGCTCGCGCGACTAGGCCTGAGGAGTAATCCGCGTGGGTTTGTCGTCGCTCGCGGCGCGATGGGGGTTGCGAAACTGCGCCAGGATCGCCGACCCAATCGCCACCAGCAGCAGGATCGCCCCCAGCGCCGTCAGCGGAATGCCGATCAACACCGGCGCGCCGATGGTCTTCAGGTTGAGGGAGACGCTCGAACCGGAGACCGGCAGCGCGAACGCGAGGCCCGCACTGCCATGGCAGTAGGCGAACAGGACCCACAATCCGCATCCCAAAACAAGCACCGCCAGAAGCAGCCAACGATCCACTCTCATTCTTGTCCTCCGCTCATCTCATTCAATCGGGGCGATTCTACCATCCGTATACGGCGCGGGCGGTGTGATGGTGATAGGCTTGCGTTCGAAGTCAAAGACAAGGAGAACAACAACCTTGCGCACTCGACTGCTTTCCTTTGCCGCAATCGTCCTCCTGGGAGGGGCCTTGGCCCACGCCCAGGCACCGCGCCACCCGGCTACGCTCCGCGCCGGCAAATCGCCCGCCCTGGCCGCGTCGCAACCGGACCCCGGCCAATCCCGAACAATCCCCGGCGGCGATCCGCCGGAGCTGAACGCGCCCGATACTCCCAACGATCCGGTGGCCGATCCCAAAGCCGTCGTGATCTTTCAGCACGCGCGCTTCACCGTCCTGACCCCGCAACTGATTCGCATGGAGTGGTCCCCGGACAATCGTTTTGAGGATCACGCCAGTCTGGTGTTCATCAACCGCCGTCTTCCCGTGCCGCGGTTTCTGAAGACCATCTCCGGCGACAGTGAGAAGCTCACCATCAAAACCAACGCTCTGACGCTGGTGTACGCGCCCGGCGCCGGCGACGGCCGATTCACACCCGATGACCTGAGCATCAGCCTCGGCTCGGGCGACGACCTGTTCACGTGGCGGCCCGGCGAAACCGACACCGAGAACCTGATGGGAACCACCCGCACCCTCGACGGCGCTCTGGGCGATAAAACCGGCGAGCCCATCGGGCAGGGGCTGGTCTCGCGCTCCGGCTGGGCCCTGGTCGATGACTCCACCCGCCCCCTGTTCGACTCCGACGACTTCAGCTTCAAGCAAGGCGAACGCAGCCCCTGGCCGTGGGTCATCGAGCGGCCCGCGGGCGAGCAGCAGGACTGGTACTTCTTCGGCTATGGTCACGACTACAAAAAAACGCTGGGCGACTTTGTCCGCGTCGCCGGCCGCATTCCCCTGCCGCCGCGTTTCGCCTTCGGCACCTGGTGGTCGCGCTACTGGGCTTACTCCGATCAGGAGATCCAGCAGATCGTCAAAGGCTTCCATGAGAACGACACCCCCCTCGACGTCTTCGTCATCGACATGGATTGGCACCTCAATCGCGAGCAGCTTCAGGCGCGCGGCGAAAAAGATCAGTCCGGCAATTCCCTCGGCTGGTCCGGCTACACCTGGAATCCCCTCCTCTTTCCCGACCCCACCCAGTTCCTCGACTGGCTGCACGGCGAGCACCTGAAGACCAGCCTCAACCTGCATCCCGCCTCCGGCATTCAGCCGTGGGAAGCCGCATACCCCGCCATGGCGCGCGCCATGGGAGTCGATCCGGCAACCAAAAAATACATCCCCTTCGACCCCACCAGCAAGCGCTGGGCCACGGCCTACTTCGACACCGTCCTGCACCCGCTCGAAAAACAAGGCATCGACTTCTGGTGGCTTGACTGGCAGCAGGAACCGTTCATGACTCCCATCCCCGGCCTCAGCCAAACCTGGTGGCTCAACTACATTCACTTCACTGACCAGCAGCGCGAAGGCAAGCGCCCCTTGCTCTTCCATCGCTGGGGCGGCCTCGGCAATCATCGTTACCAGATCGGCTTCTCCGGCGACACCGTCTCCGTCTGGCCTTCGCTCGCCTTCCAGCCCTGGTTCACCTCCACCGCCGCCAACGTCGGCTACGCCTACTGGAGCCACGACATCGGCGGCCACATGCCCGGCGCCGTCGATCCCGAGCTCTTCACCCGCTGGGTCCAGTTCGGCGCATTCTCGCCCATCCTCCGCACCCATACCACCAAGAACCCCGACTCCGAGCGCCGCATCTGGGCCTATCCCGAGCCCTACTCCGGCATCCTCCGCTCCGCCTTCCAGTTGCGCTACGCCATTGAGCCCTACGTCTACACCGAGGCCCGCAAAACTTACGACACCGGCGTTGCCTTCCTCCACCCGCTCTATTACGACTGGCCCAACGATCCCGCGGCCTACACCAGCAAGGACGAGTACGTCTTTGGCGACCAGATGATCGTCGCCCCCGTGGTCGCGCCCGCTGACAGCGTCAGCCGCCTCGCCACCGAAGACGTCTGGCTGCCCCACGGCGACTGGATCGAGTGGCCCACCGGCAAGCACCTCGAAGGCGGCAACAACAAAACTTACCCGCGCAGCTTCACCATCGCGGAAACGCCCGTCTACCTCAAGGCCGGCGCAATCGTCCCCATGCAGCCGCCCATGCTCTACACCGGCCAAAAGCCCGTGGACCCGCTCATCGTAAACGTGTGGCCGCTAGCGCCGGGCGAGAGCAACAGCTACTGGCTCTATGAAGACTCGGGCGCAGCCGTCGAGTATCAGCGCGGCGTCGATGCCCGCACCCCCATTCGCGCCACCCAAACCGGCGACACCCTCCGCGTCGAAATCGGCCCCGTCGATGGCAGTTATTCCGGCATGCTCAAGTCGCGCGGTTATGAGCTGCGCCTGCCCGCGGATTGGCCCCCCGATCGCATCACCGCCAACGGCGTGGCCATCCATCGCGCCGGCCCTGACGGCAAAGGCGGCTGGTACTTCGAGGGCAACACCCTAACCACCGTCATCCCCGTTCCCGCGTCGCCCACCGAATCGCGCGTCATCATTGAGGTGCATCGCGCTCCCGGCATGGCCGCCAAACGCGCCCTGCTCGACGGCTTCGCCGGCGCCATGACCCGCCTCCGCGCCGCTTACGACGCCATGAACGCCACCAACCCCGTCTCCCAGCCGCCCGACCCGCTCATTGACGCCATGCAGACCGGCGACCGTCTCGGCTACCACCCCGAGCGCGCCGTGGAGGAACTAGCCCACCTCCGCCAGGTCCTGCCCCAGGCCCAGTCCGCAGTAGACGACATCGCCAAAACCTTCCCCGAAAAGATAGACGCCATCTCCAAACGCCGCATCAACAACATCGCACCAGAGCAAATGGAAAAGGAGAAGCAGGAGCGTCTTGACGCCATGACCCGCGCCCAGAAAAACGTGGCCGAAGCCCAAGCCGAACTAGAGCCCGCGCAAGCGAAGCAGTGAGGCAGGGAACAAGGGAAGCAGGGAGCAAGTTCCCCTGCTCCCTGCTTCCCAGGCATCCAATCTCCATGCAAGGACATTTTTATTCAAGAGTCGTACCCTGAACGTTGCGGAGAATGGCCACTTGAAGAAGCCTGCCAGCGCCATCGATCCCCTGTGGTACAAGGACGCCATTGTCTATGAGCTGCACGTGCGCGCCTTCGCCGACTCGAACAACGACGGCATCGGCGACTTCCCCGGGCTCATGTCGCGCCTCGACTATCTCCAGGACCTCGGCGTTACCTGCCTCTGGATCCTCCCCTTCTTCCCCTCGCCCCTGCGCGACGACGGCTACGACATCGCCAGCTACGACGACGTAAACCCTTCCTACGGAACGCTTTCTGACTTCAAGGCATTCCTCGACGCCGCCCACAAACGCGGCCTCCAGGTCATGATCGAGCTGGTCATCAACCACACCAGCGACCAGCATCCGTGGTTCAAGGCGGCGCGCCTTGCCCCTCCCGGCTCGCCCCAGCGCGACATGTACGTGTGGTCTGACACCGACCAGAAATTCAAAGACGCCCGCATCATCTTCACCGACACGGAAAAATCCAACTGGACCTGGGACGACACCGCCAAGGCGTTCTACTGGCACCGGTTCTTCTCCCACCAGCCCGACCTGAACTACGATAGCCCCCTGGTGATGGAAGAGGTGCTGAAAGCCATGCGCTTCTGGCTCGACATGGGCGTGGACGGCCTCCGTCTGGACGCCATCCCGTATCTCGTCGAGCGCGAAGGCACCAACTGCGAGAACCTGCCCGAGACCCACGCCGCGGTCAAAAAGCTCCGCGCCGCCATCGACGAAAGCTACGCCAACCGGCTCATCCTGGCCGAGGCCAACCAGTGGCCGGCCGACGTCCGCCCCTACTTCGGCGATGGCGACGAGTGCCACATGGCCTTCCACTTCCCCCTTATGCCCCGTATTTACATGGCCTTGCGCCAGGAAGACCGGCTGCCCATCACCGACATCATGGCCCAGACCCCCTCCATCCCCGGCAACTGCCAGTGGGGCCTATTCCTGCGCAATCACGACGAGCTGACCCTAGAAATGGTGACCGACGACGAGCGAGATTACATGATGTTGGCGTATTCGGTGGATCCGCGGATGCGGGTAAACGTGGGAATACGCCGTCGGCTGGCGCCGCTGGTGGACAACAATCGACGCCGGATTGAGCTCTTAAATTCCATCCTTTTTAGTTTTCCGGGAACACCGATTCTCTATTACGGCGACGAGATCGGGATGGGGGACAACATCTACCTGGGCGACCGGAACGGGGTGCGGACGCCGATGCAGTGGACCAGCGACCGCAACGCGGGGTTCTCAAAATGCGACCCGGCGCGGCTTTATTTCCCGGTCATCATGGACCCGATTTACGGGTACCAGGTGGTAAATGTCGAGGCGCAACTGAGCGATCAATCGAGCCTGCTGCACTGGACGCGAAACATGATCGCGCTGCGGAAGCTTTTCCAGGTGTTCGGGCGGGGCAGCCTGACGTTCCTGAACCCATCCAATAGGAAGATTCTGGCCTACCTGAGAGACCTGGACCTGGGCGACGGGTCTCACGAAACAGTCTTGTGCGTGGCCAACCTGAGCCGGTTTGCGCAGCCGGTAGAACTCGATCTCTCTGGCTACGCGGGGCTGGAGCCGGTGGAGATGCTGGGCTACGTGCCATTCCCGGCCATCGGCGCGGGGCCGTACTCGCTCGCGCTGGCTCCATACTCGTTTTTGTGGCTGGAGCTGCAGCAGCCTGTTCCCCGGCTGGAACCTTTGCCTGAGCCTGCCGAGGCCGGGACTCAATTGGAGGAAGACGAGCCGGCGATCCTGGATCTGCTGACCAAGGGATGGGCGGACTTCCTGGCGGGGCATGGGCTGGACGTGCTGGAGCGGCTGCTGCCGGAGTGGCTGGCGCGGCAGCGGTGGTTCGGGGCCAAGACGCGCACCATCGTCAAGACCAGGCTGCTGGATTGGGTGGAACTTCCTGAGCCGGTGGCGGCCAACGCGGAGATTCTTGACGCCGGCGACCTGCCCGAGGACAGCTCCATACCGCCGGCGCTTTTCTATTTCGAGGTTGATTACGGAGACGGCCAGTGCGATGTCGACCAGGTTCCGCTGGCGTTCAGCACCGGAGCGGAGGCGGAAGCGATTGAGGCAGACCGGCCGGCGAGCGTGCTGGCGCGGCTGCGGACTCCGGCGGGGTATGGGGTGCTGCACGATGCGACGGCGCGCGAGGACACCCGGCAGCGATTGTTGCGGCTGATCGAGCGCAAGGCGGAGCTGGATCTGGGCACACTGCGAACGGCGGCGGAGCAGGTGGCGGCCTCACTGGCTTCAGCGGCGACGGCCGCGCCCGCAGCTCCGGCGCAACGGCTGCAGCCGCGGGAGTCGCCTTCGGCAGGGAATCCCGAAGCCAGAACGGGGGTGCTGGAGGCGCGCGCTTCGACGGCATTTGCCGCGCTCCGGGGGACGAGTCCGCTACCGGCCCGCGCCGGGTCCGCCGAACAATCCAACACGTCGATCCTTTTGGGCGATCGGCTGATCCTGAAGCTGTTCCGGCGCTTGCAGACGGGCGAAAACCCGGATGTGGAGATCGGCCGGTTTCTGACCGAAGTGGCTGGATTCAAGCACATCGCGCCCTTCCTCGGCGAAATCTCCATCACTCCGCCGGGGGGCGAAAAGACAACCGTGGCCATGCTCCAGGGGCTGGTGAAAAACGAGGGAGATGGGTGGGAGTGGTTTCTGAGCCAATTGGAGAGACAATTCGAAGAGCAGGGAACAGGGATCAGGGAACAGGGAACAGGAAAGCAGGGACCAGGGACTAGGGACGAGGGACTTGGGAGCAAGGGAGCGAAGTCGATTGAGGCGGCGGGGCTGCTGGGGCTTAGGACGGCCGAGATGCACCTGGCGCTGGCCACGCCCACTTCCGATCCCGCTTTCCGTGCGGAGCCCTTTACGGCCGAGGACCTGACCCGGGACGTGTTGCGCATGGAGGAGCAGGCTGCGTCTGCTTTCAGCGCGCTGAGGGCGCGGCTGGCTACGCTGCCTGAAGCCACGGCGGATGAAGCGGCGGCGGTGCTGGCGCGGCGCAGGGAGCTGCTGGCCGGGGCGCGGAGTTTCGGCTCGGGCCAAGCGGCGGGGATGCGCATCCGCATCCACGGCGACTATCACCTGGGGCAGATTTTGCGCGTCGCTGCGGGCCCTGCCGGCGATTTTGTGATTCTGGATTTTGAGGGCGAGCCCGCCCGGCCGCTGGCCGAGCGACGGCGCAAGCAGTCGCCGCTGAAAGATGTTGCGGGGATGATCCGCTCCTTTTCTTACGCCGCGTGGTTCGGCATGGACCGTTACCGGCTGTTGCACAAGGATGAGCGCGAGGAGACACTTCTGGGCCGAGCCCAGGAGTGGGAAAACTCGGCCAGGGACGCGTTCCTGAGCGCATATTGGGAGGCGATGGCCGCGAGCGGCGAGCTGCTTCCCGCGCGGGAGCAGGCGGAGGCACAGCTTGCCGCGTATATGCTCGAAAAGGCGCTGTATGAGCTGCTGTACGAGCTGAATAACCGGCCCCAGTGGGTGCGGATACCGCTGGCCGGCATCCTATGTTTGTAGGGCTGTTGCATGCGTGGGATCGGAGGCAATTTTGTTCCGCCGTCCCGACGGGATTCCGGGAGTCCTTTTTGCGTCCGCCTTCCCCACGCTGAAGCGCAGGACCAACGAACGCTGCGCCTACGGCGCGGGCTGAATATGAAGAATGGCCGTTGATCACGACCTTCGGCGCCGCAGGGGCTAAAGCCCGCAATCCATTTATGGCGCTATCGGCACGACTAAAGTCGTGCCCTGACACGTCTTGCAAGCAAAGAGTTATTCGATTCGTTCGGTTTAAGGCTTCGTTTAATGGCGACGGCAGATTCGATTCCCGATGTTGGTGGCGCTGCCCCGGCGCGAACCGGCTGCGCCCTGCTGGTGGTGCTTCCGCCACTGGCACAGGAACAGCTTGAAAGCATGGCGGTCAGGCTGACCTCGATTTTCCCGGCGGAAGAACTGGTGGTGGCCACGCAGAACGGGGTTCAGGTGGAGGCATTTGCGCCGCTGCAGATGGTGGAGATTCCGCCCACGCGTGTGGGCTGGACGCTGACGGCGGCGGACTATGCCAACGCAGCCGAGCTCCAGCAAAGGTACGAGGCGCGGAGCGTGCTCATGGTAGGGCCGGAGGGCGGTTCGCTGAGCGCGGACGCGCTGCGGGCGCTGGCGTGGCCGGCGGTGAGCGGCAGCGTGGACCTGGCGCTGCCCTATTACGACGTCCCGCCCGGCGCGGGCCTGATGAACTCCGCCATTCTGTACCCGGTTACGCGGGCGCTTTTTGCCACTCGAACCCGTTTTCCGCTCTCCATCGATTTGGGGCTTTCGCCGCGCATGGCCGAACGGCTGGGCGCGGCGGCGCAGAGGCTGTGCGCGCTGGGCCAGGACGACGCGATCCTGTGGCCCACGCCCGAAGCCGTGGCGGCCGGGTTCAGCCTGGGCGAGTTCGAGGTGGGGACGCGGACCCTGCCGCAGCCCCCCGACCCGGATATACGGACGATTCTGGCGCAGGTGACCAGCTCGCTCTTTTCCGAAGTGGAGACCAGGGCGGCCTTCTGGCAGCGGCCGCGGCGGCTGCCGCCGGGAATTGCCATTCCGCTGCGCCGCACCGCGCCGGTTGACCGCAGCGCCGAGGTTGCCTCAATGGTGGACGGCTTCCGCCTGGCCTACACCAACCTGCAGGAGATCTGGAGCCTGGTGCTGCCGCCGGCTTCGCTGCTGGGACTGAAGCGCCTGACCGTGCTGGAGCCGGGCGCCTTGCGCATGCCGGAGAACCTGTGGGCGCGCATTGTTTACGATTTTCTGATTGCATTCCACATGCGCACCATCAACCGGGGCCACCTGCTGGGGGCGCTGATCCCGCTCTACCTGGCCTGGGTGGCCGGCCACATCAACGTAACCAGCGCAGGCACGGAGCCGGAACGGCACGTGGAAGCCGTGGCCGCCGCGTTCGAAACGGAGAAGCCGTACCTGGTGTCGCGCTGGCGGTGGCCGGACAGGTTTAATCCGTGAAAAAGACAGGGACTAAGGGACTAGGGACTAAGGGACCGAGGGAACGAGTCAGCGAGTTAGCAAGTTAGTAAGTCGACGAGTTAGTAAGTCAGCAAGTCAGCGGGCCGGCACGCCTGCTCATCGCGATAAGGCCGCGATGAACGGGGCACAGTAAAGGAGTAACAATGCACACTCCCCTGAATTCTCATTTGGCATTGTGGCAGGCGAAGGTCGGGCTGGGCGCGCCGCTTTATGGCGACAACACCACGGTGTGGCGGCACATGTCCACGGCGCTGCACGACTCGGTCGACCGCGTGCTGGAGCTTCTGATCGCGGTGCTGCCGGGCATCCTGGCGTTTTTTGTCGCGGTCATCCTGTTCACGCTTCTGGGCATGGGCCTGTCGGTGCTGCTGCGGCGGGGCCTGAAGTGGGTGCGTTTCGACGAGCGGCTGGTGCGCAACCGGGCGGAGTGGACGCCGACGAATTCGCCCACCGAACTGGTGGCGCGCGCCTCGTTCTGGGCCTGCGAGATACTGGGGCTCATCATCGGGGTGTCGGCATTCGACGCTTCCTACGCCTCGGCCAGCAACGTGCCCAATTTTCTCCTGCCCTACGCCGCGCGGGGAGTGGGCGCCATCGTGCTGCTGGTGGCGGGAACCATCGTCGCCCGCTTCCTGGCGCGCTCGGTGCTGATCAGCGCGGTGAATGCGCAGCTGCAGTATGCGCGCATCCTTTCGCTCGGCGTCAAGTGGCTGGTGCTGGTGCTGACCGCGGCCATGGTGCTCGATCACCTCGAGATCGGCGGAGGGATTGTGGAGCTGGCGTTCGGGATTCTCTTCGGCGGAATCGTGTTCACGCTGTCGCTGGCGGTTGGTTTGGGCTCGCGGGATGTGGTGAGCCGCTCGCTGGAGAGCCAGTTCGAGCGCTCGGGAGAAAAGCCGGGAGCAGCGCAGACCGAGCGGCCGGGCGGGACGGGGGAGCTGAGGCATTTCTGAAAAACAGGGAGTAGGAAATGGGGAGTAGGGACTGGGGACTAGGGACGCAGGCTGCTTGGGCGCAAAAAAATGCGGGATGCTGAGCTGGCGCTCCGCATCCCGCGTTGTTTTCTATTCCCTATTCCCTACTCCCTGTTTTACGGATATATTCCGCGGATTTTGACGGCTTCGGCGACGCGGCCGATGCCGAGCATGTTGGCGGCGATGCGCATGGGGACCTTATGCTCGGTGTGGATTTTGAGCACGTCGTGGAAGGAGGTCATCATCACCCGCTCCAGCCTTTCGTAAACGTCCTTGGCCTCCCAGAAGAGGTGCGACTCGTCCTGCACCCATTCGAAGTAGGAGACGGTGACGCCGCCGGCGTTGCAGAGGATGTCGGGGATGATGAAGGTGCCGGCGCTTTCGAGGATGCGGTCGGCGGCGGGAGTGAGGGGTCCGTTGGCGGCCTCGGCGACGATGCGCGCATGGAGGGTGGGCGCGTTGTCGGCGCGGACCACGTTTTCGAGCGCCGCGGGGATGAGGATATCGCAGTCCAGCGCCAGCAGGTCTTCCGGGGTGATGGACTCGCTCTCCGGGAAGCCTTCCACCTTGCCGGTGAGAGCCTTCAGGTGCATGACTTCGGGGATGTTGAGTCCCTTGGGGTTGTAGATGCAGCCGTTGGAGTCGCTGACGGCGATGACGCGGGCGCCGGCCTCATGGAGGAGCTGGGCGGCGATGGAACCGGCGTTGCCGAAGCCCTGCACCGCGACGGTGGCGTTCTTGAGCGCAATGCCCAGGTACTGGCAGGCGCTCTGGATGGTGTAAAAAACGCCGCGGCCGGTGGCTTCATTGCGGCCCAGGGAGCCGCCCAGGCTGAGAGGCTTGCCCGTAACCACGCCGGGAACTGCGTAGCCCTTGGTCATGGAATAGGTATCCATGATCCAGGCCATGGTCTGCGAGTTGGTGTACACATCGGGCGCGGGAATGTCCTTTTCCGGTCCGATGATGGGCAGGATGGCGCTGGTGTAGCGGCGGGTCATGCGCTCCAGCTCGCCCTGCGACATGTGCTTGGGGTCGCAGGTCACGCCGCCCTTGGCGCCGCCGAAGGGGATGTTCACCACGGCGCATTTCCAGGTCATCCACGTGGCCAGCGCCTTCACTTCGTCCAGCGTGACCTGGGGGTGGTAGCGGATGCCGCCCTTGGCCGGGCCGCGCACCGAACTGTGCTGCACGCGATAGGCTTGAAAGCGATGGATGCGGCCGTTATCCATGCGCACCGGCACGCCCACCGTCAGCACGCGTTCGGGGAACTTGATCATCTCCCGGGTATCGTTGTCCAGGCCCAGAGCGTCGGCAGCGGAGTCAAAGTTTTCCATCGCCAGGTCATAGGCGTTTTCTTGCACCGTGGTCGTCAGCATTTGTTCTCCTTCTCGGTCCTCAAGCGATTTCGGCAATGTTGAGGTGATTCGCGGTTCTCGCCGGGGTGGCCGCTTCCTTTGGTCGCGCCGGCT
The DNA here is from genome assembly GCA_963766785.1 of uncultured Acidobacteriota bacterium. Lineage (GTDB taxonomy): Bacteria > Acidobacteriota > Terriglobia > Terriglobales > Acidobacteriaceae > Telmatobacter. The sequence continues at coordinate 1,414,664 of CAVYBV010000025.1, read as the reverse complement.
TTGCTTCCGTGAGTTCCCTCGATCGTCACCGCTTTTGCCCCCCGGCGTTTGCCTTGGGCGGCAGGGTTTGCGTTCATGCCCTCGAACCGGCCAGCGAAGCATACTCCTTCTCCGCTGGAACCGGCAATTGGTAAGCGGGCACGAGCCAGTTGCTGTAATCGCGCAGCCGACCCAGCGCGGCATCGTGGTAAAGCTGCTGGATTCCCCGGGCCACTGGTCCGATGGCGCCGTCGCGCACGGGGTGGTGGTTGATGCGGACGATGGGCGCGATGCCCACCGCCGTTCCGGTAAAGAAGGCTTCGTCGGCGACCAGCAGCTCGCTCAGGTCGATGGAGCGCTCGATGACTTCGAGGCGCATCTCCCGGCGGGCGAGCTGCATCACGCAGTCGCGGGTGATGCCTTCGAGCACATTGTCATAGACGGCGGGCGTGAGCAGCCGGCCCTGGCGCACCAGGAAAATGTTGCAGGTGGCGCCCTCGGCCACGTGGCCGTTCTGGTTCAGCAGGATGGCCTCGTCGAAGCCGCTGCGGCGGGCGTCCTCGGTCGCCAGCACGCTGTTCACATAGGCCCCGCAGATCTTGCCCCTTGCGGGAATGGCCTGATCCTCGATGCGCCGCCATGCGCTCACCCCTGCATGGATGCCGTTTTCGGCGTGCAGGTACTCGCCGAAGGGCAGGGCCACGATGGCGAACGCATCGCGATCGTCGGGCAGCACGCCCACCCGCTCCGCGCACTTGTACGCCAGCGGGCGGATGTAGACGTTGCCGCGCAGATGGTTGCGCCGGATCAGCTCCAGGGTGATGTCGGTCAACTGGCGCGGGGTGAGCGGCACTTCGATGTGCAGGATGCCGCAGTTGCGCGTCCAGCGCTCGAAGTGCTCCAGCGGGCGCAGCACGAACATCTCCTGTTGGGACTCGTTCCAGTTCGCCCGTATGCCTTCAAACACTCCGGTGCCGTAATGCAGCGCATGGGTCAGGATGCCCACGCGCGCCTCACTGAGGGGAATGAATTGGCCGTTGAAATAGACAATCAGGTTGGGATCCGCGTCCATCTGCATGGTTCGCACCTCTTTCGAGCGCCCTTCGCGCGAACGCGGAGAAAGCCGTTGCGGCTTCTCCGCGCCAAAATGCCGGCAGCCTCTTTGCCGCCGGCATCCCGATTCCAAGATTGGAGAGCAGCCGCGATGACCGGGGCCAATCTCCGAGCCCGCAGTATCGTCGGCCTTCAGCGGAAGCATGCGCAGTGATAGCCGTCACCGTGAATCCGGAATCTGGAACGCGGCTGGGGAGGTGCTCAGATGCTGGCGCCTTGACCTGCGCGTGCTGGAGTGGCTCAGGTCCAAGGGCGAAGGGCACCTCGCCTGCATCAACGACATCCTGCTGAACCTGATGGAAGCGTAGCGCCGGGCGGGAATGGGGCGCTAGGTGTGTGCCCCGTCCTGGTGCCAGCAAAAAGCCCCGGCCAAAGCCGGGGCTCTCTGATCCCCGATCCCTGCTCCCTGACCCCTAGTATCTGTAGAACTCCGGCTTGAATGGGCCTTCCATCGGCACGCCGATGTAGTCCGCCTGCCGCTCGGAGAGCCTGGTCAGCTTCACGCCGATTTTTTCCAGGTGCAGCCGCGCCACTTCCTCGTCCAGCTTCTTGGGCAGCGTGTACACGGCCACCTTGTAGGTGTCCTTGTTCTTCCACAGGTCGAGCTGCGCCAGCGTCTGGTTGGCAAAGCTGTTCGACATCACGAAGCTCGGATGGCCCGTGGCGCAGCCCAGGTTTACGAGGCGGCCCTCGGCGAGTACAAAGATCTCGTGCCCGGCTTGATTCGGACCTGCGGGGAAGTGGTACTTGTCCACCTGCGGCTTGATGTTCAGCTTTTCCACGCCGGCTTCGGTGTTCAGCCGGTCCATCTGGATCTCGTTGTCGAAATGCCCGATGTTGCACACGATGGCCTGGTTCTTCATCGCCTTCATGTGCTCCAGGGTGATGATGTCAACGTTGCCGGTGCAGGTGACGTAAATGTCGCCACGGCCCAGCGTGTCTTCCACCGTGGTGACCTCAAAGCCTTCCATAGCTGCCTGAAGCGCGTTGATGGGGTCGACTTCCGTGACGATGACGCGCGCGCCCATGCCGCGCAGCGAATGCGAGCAGCCCTTGCCCACGTCGCCATAGCCGCAGATGACCGCGACTTTGCCCGCCATCATCACGTCGGTGGCGCGCTTGATGCCGTCCGCCAGCGACTCGCGGCAGCCGTACAGATTGTCGAACTTGCTCTTGGTGACGCTGTCGTTCACGTTGATGGCCGGAACCAGCAGCTTGCCCTTTTCCATCATCTGGTAGAGCCGGTGCACGCCCGTGGTGGTCTCCTCGCTCACGCCGCGCCACTCTTTTATCACCTTGTGCCAGTGCTGCGGATCGTGGGCATGGACGCGCTTGAGCAGGTCCTTGATCACCTGTTCCTCGTGGTTGCCCGACGGCGTGTTCACCCAGCCGTCGCCCTCTTCCAGCTCGTACCCCTTGTGGATGAGCAGGGTGACATCGCCGCCGTCGTCCACCACCAGCTGCGGCCCCAGGCCGCCTTTATGGCTCAGCGCGGCAAACGTGCACTCCCAGTAGTCCTCGAGCGATTCGCCCTTCCATGCAAACACGGGGACGCCGGTGGCGGCGATGGCCGCGGCGGCGTGGTCCTGCGTCGAGAAAATGTTGCAGGAGGCCCAGCGGACCTCGGCGCCGAGGCTCTTGAGGGTCTCAATCAGCACCGCAGTCTGGATGGTCATGTGCAGGGAGCCGGTGATGCGGACGCCCTGGAGCGGCTTTTCCGCCGCGTACTTGTGGCGGATGGCCATCAGGCCGGGCATCTCCTGCTCGGCGATCGCGATCTCCTTGCGGCCCCATTCGGCCAGCGACATATCGGCTACCTTGTAGTCGGCGGCGGTGATTTCCAGCGTGGTTGCCATCTTCTTCAGACCCTCCTTTTTCGCATCGTCATATCTTGATATGTTGATATGTAGCAGATTCACGGCGGGGAGTCAACTACCGTCGTATCATGATATGTTGATATGTTTTTTGGAGCCGAACCATGCCCGATCTTCTAAAGACTTTGCGTGCCGCCGCCGACCCCAACCGGCTCCGCGTACTGCTTCTTCTCAAGGCCGAGGAGCTCTCGGTGGCCGAGCTGCAGGAGATCCTGACCCTGGGCCAGAGCACCATCTCCATGCACCTGCAGCAGTTGCGCCAGGCAGGCATAGTGGAGGATCGCCGCGCTGGCAAAAGCGTGCTTTACCGGCTGGCGCGCGCCGCCAGCAAGCCGGGAGGGCTGCTGGAAAACCTGCTGGCGCAGGCGGAAAAGGAGATCGAGGAAGCCGGCGCCGACCGCGCCACCATGCGCCGGGTGATGAAGAAGCGCGAGGAGCGCACACGCGCCTTTTTTGACTCCGTGGCGGGCAAGCTGGGCCGGGACTACGTCCCCGGCAAGTCGTGGAAGAGCACCGCCGAGGGGTTGCTGCGCATGCTGGCCAGGGGAAAAAGGATTGCCGATGTGGGCGCGGGCGACGGCGGGTTTGCGCTGTTCCTGGCGCAGCGCGCCAAACAGGTGATCGCGGTGGACAACTCCGACAGGATGCTGGAGGTGGGGCGCAAGGAGGCGCGTAAGCGCGGCGTCGAAAACGTGAGCTTCCGCAAGGGCGACTTTGAGAGCCTTCCCATCGATCGGAACGCGGTGGACGTGGTGGTATTTTCGCAGTCGCTGCACCACGCCATCCACCCCAGGAAGGCGCTGGTGGAGGCGGCGAGGGCGCTGGCCAGGGGCGGCCGGCTGGTGGTCCTTGACCTGGCGCGGCATCGCTTCGAAGAGGCGCGCGAACTCTACGCGGACCAGTGGCTGGGATTCGGCGAAGCGGAGCTGGAAGAGATGCTCAAGGAGGCGGGGTTCAAGAACATCGAAATCAGCGTGGTGGACCGCGATCCGGAAGCGCCGCAGTTCCACACGCTGCTGGCGGTGGGGGACAAGGGATAGCGGAGCTAGCTCCGACGCTTGGATTCCCACTCACCGCGATAAAGTCGCGATGAACCGGGCGCAACCCCTGAAAGTCCAGGATACTGTCCGGAAACGGACATGCTTAGCCGCGCGCGGACAAAGAGCGAAGCTCGCCGCGCCAGTTCCCCGCTGCTATCGTGCTCGTGAAAAACGACTTCGATGCAAACGTGCTTTGGCGCACTGCATGCATCTCAGCAGGGCAATACTCTTATTCCCCAAGAGCAAGGTTCCGTTGGAGGCGTCCCATGACAGGACTGCTTCAGGATGTTCGCATTTCCTTGCGGCAACTACGCAAGACTCCTGGATTCACCCTTACCGCTACGGCAATGCTGGCTGTGGCCATCTGCGCCAACGGCACGGTGTTCAGTTGGATCGACGGCACCATGCTGCACCCGATCCCCGGAGCGCGGGACACGGGCGCGCTGGTGAGCGTGATGCGCGGGGAGTGGAGCATCTCGCCGCCTCCGCCGTTCTCCTATCCCGATTACCGCGATCTGCGCGATCAGAATCACAGCTTTGACGGAATCCTGGCATACCACCACGACTGGCTGGCCCTGACCGGCGGAGCCGAGCCGGAGCGGATCTATGTGGCCAACGTGACGGCGAATTATTTTGACGTGCTGGGCGTGAAACCACTGTACGGGCGCTTTTTCCGGCCGGAAGAAGAAACGGGCGGACGGAGCGTTCCCTACGTCGTCCTGGGTTACTCGTTCTGGAAGACGCACTATGGGGGCGACCCGGGGATTGTGGGCAAGTCGCTTCAGATTGCCCGACATCAGGTGACGGTGATCGGGGTGGCGCCGGAGGGGTTTATCGGCGCCATGCCGGGGCTGCGGCAGGATATGTGGCTGACGCTCGATCCTCTGGGGACAGGCGGGGGGCAGATGACGAATCGCGGCTCCTACTGGCTGAACGTGGTGGGAAGGCTGCGGCCGGGCGTGAGCCGTGAAGCAGCAAACCAGGATCTTGCGACGATCATGCGGCGTATTGTGGCCGCTTATCCCAACGATCATCTGGGCAACAATACCGTTACCGTGGATCCGATGTGGCGGTCGCCCTTCGGCGCCAACGGATATATGGCGCTCTCGCTCCCTGTGCTGCTGGCCATTGCGGGGGTGGTGCTGCTGCTGACTTGCGCCAACGTGGCCACGCTGACGCTGGTGCGTTTTGTGGCGCGGCGGCGCGAGATCGCCATTCGCCAGAGTCTGGGCGCGGGCCGGGTGCAAATGATGCGCCAGATGGTGCTGGAAGGGCTGGTGCTTTCCATCTGCGCGGGGGCAGTAGCGCTGCTGCTGACATTGTGGACGGCGAAGTCGTTCGCGCGCTTCATTCCGCCAAACGCGAGTCCGATCACGGTGAACGGGATGGTTGATCCCTGGGTGGTCCTCGCAATCGTGCTCCTGGCGGCCGTGGCCAGCGTGTTTTGCGGCGCGTTTCCCGCCTGGCGGTCTACCCAGGTGCCCGCGGTCGAGGTGCTGAAAGAGGAGTCGGCAAACGTCTCCGGCGGTTCGCACAACCGCCGCCTGCTCAGCGCGCTGGTGGTGGCGCAGGTCGCGCTCTCGCTGGCGCTGCTGGTAAGCTCCGGGCTGTTTCTGCGCACGCTGAGGAACATGGCCCATGCCGATCCGGGATTTGCGCAGGATCATGTCCTCACCGCGTCGGTGGGATTGAATCTGGTGGGCTATCCCGAAGACCAGGCGCCGGTAATCCGCGATCAGATCCTCAATCGCGTGTCGGCGTTGCCGGGGGTGACCGTTGCTTCCATCACGGACTGGATTCCGCTGAGCCTGAGCCGGAAGACGGCGGATCCGTATCCCGAGGGGTACGCGCCACGCCCGCATGAGTCGCTTGAGGTGGACATGGCTGACGTGTCGCCGCGGTATTTTGAGACCCTGAGCATCCCCTTCGTGGAAGGGCGCGACTTTACTCTGGCCGACAACGACAAGGCGCCGCACGTTCTGATCATCGACCAGACAGCCGCAAATCGGTACTGGCCGGGACAGGATCCATTGGGAAGGAAACTCCACGTGTGGGGCCGGGCGTTCACGGTGGTCGGGGTGGTGAAGAACACCAAACACCTGATGATCAACGAGCGGCCGGGGCCCATGATTTACATGAGCTACTACCAGCATCCGGGCTGGGAGTTCATTGTGCAGGTGAAGACGCCGGGCAATCCGGCGGACATGGCTCCGGCGGTGGAGCGCGCCATTCACGAGGTCGACGGGCAGCTTCCGGTCTACGATGTGCGTACGATGCGGGAGACCACGGCGCTGGCGAACAGCTTCGCGGTCATTGAAAGCACGTTCGCGGGAATCTTCGCGCTGATTGCGCTGTTGCTGGCGGCCACGGGGATCTACGGAGTTGTGGCGTACCGCACCCGGCTGCGCACCCATGAAATCGGCATCCGAGTGGCCCTGGGCGCTTCCCGCGCCGACGTGCTGAAGTTGGTGCTGGTGCAGGGCCTTGGGCTGACGGCGACCGGGCTGGTGCTGGGCCTCGCAGCTTCGTTCGGGCTCACGCGCTTTATCGCCAGCCTGCTTTACGGGGTGGACGCCAACGATCCCGTGACCGTGGCCGGAGTGATGCTGTTGCTGGGAGCCATGGCGCTGCTGGCCTGCTACCTGCCGGCGCATCGGGCGATGCGCGCCGATCCAGTGGCTTCCATTCACGAGCAGTAAATCGGGGGTTAGGGGAGCTGGTTTCGACGCTTGGGGACCTACTCGTCGCGATAGCCGCGATGAATCGAGGCGCGCGCTACCCACCGCCTGGCCCTACAATCGTGAGTCGGCATTAAAGCCGCTGAAGAGAGAGCTAATTCATGAACAACCTTTCGCCAGCCTGGATGAACCCTGTCGCATCGATCAGTAAGACTGCAACATTATTCTTCGTCCTGACAGCCACGGCGCTGGCCGCACACGGGCAAACAGCGGCAGTGCCGCAAGGCGCGCCGTTCGGCCCCGACAATCCGTTCTACGCGCCCAGCACGCTGCCGTTTCACGCGCCGTCGTTTGACAAAATCAAGGACAGCGACTATCAGCCGGCGATTGACGCGGGGATGGCAGAGCAGCGCAAGGAAGTGGAGGCCATCGCCGAAAACCCCGCGCCGCCGACGTTTGAGAACACGCTGGTGGCGCTGGAGAAATCGGGCAGGCTGCTGGACCGCGTGATGGAAGTGTTCAACTGCGTGACCAGCGCCAATACCGACGAGGCGCTCCAGAAAGTGCAGGAGTATGAGGCGCCGCGGCTGGCGGCCAATCAGGACGCGATTTATCTGAACCCGGAGCTGTTTGCGCGGATCAAGGCGGTGTACGACGAGCGCGCCAGTTTGCATCTGGATGCGGAGTCGCTGCGGCTGCTGGAGTGGGATTACAAGGAGTTTGTGCACGCCGGCGCCAATCTGTCGTCGGCCGACAAGGAGAAGCTGAAAAAGATCAACGAGGAAGACTCGACACTGGAGAATGCGTTCCAGACCAAGCTGCTGGCGGCGGCGAAGGCCGGCGCGTATTCGACCGATGATGCCGGCACGCTGGCGGGGCTGAGCGCGGAGCGGCTGGCATCGGCGGCGCAGGCATCGGAAGGCCGCAAGCAGAAAGGATGGCTGCTGCCGCTCCAGAACACGACGCAACAGCCGGAGCTCCAGAACCTGACCGACCGGGCCACGCGGCAGGCGATTTTTGAGAATTCCTGGAATCGTGCCGAGCGCGGCGACGCCAACGACACGCGTGTAACCATTGCGAGGCTGGCGCAACTGCGCGCAGAGAAGGCGGCGCTGCTCGGCTTCCCGAATTACGCGGCCTGGACGCTCACCGACCAGATGGCCAAAACACCCCAGGCTGCTATCGGTTTTGTAAGCGCGCTGGCGCCAGCCGCGACGGCCAAGGCGGCGAGCGAGGCGAAGGACATTCAGGCGCTGATTGACGAGCAGCACGGTGGATTCCAGCTTGAGTCGTGGGACTGGGAGTTCTACCAGGAGCAGGTGCGCAAGGCTCGATACGACCTGGACGAGAACGAGATCAAGCCGTACTTCGAGCTGAACAACGTGCTGGAGAACGGGGTGTTCTACGCGGCGAACCAGTTGTACGGGATCACGTTCAAGGAGCGGCACGACCTGCCCGTGTATGAGCCCGACGTGCGCGTGTTCGAAGTCTCGGACGCGGACGGGAAGCCGCTGGCGCTCTTCTATTGCGACTACTTCAAGCGCGACAACAAGAACGGCGGCGCGTGGATGGACAACCTGGTGCAGGAGTCGAAGCTGCTGGGCACGCTGCCGGTGGTATATAACGTGGCCAATTTTGAGAAGCCTGCGCCGGGCGAGCCAGCGCTGCTGACGTTGGGCGAAGTGACCGCGATGTTTCACGAGTTCGGCCACGCGCTGAACGGCATATTTGCCGACACCGAGTATGCCAGCCTGAGCGGAGCGCAGACCGCGCGCGACTTTGTGGAGTTTCCCTCGCAGTTCAACGAACACTGGGCCAGTTACCCCGCGGTGTTTGCGCACTACGCGCGCAATTACAAGACGGGCGCGGTCATGCCCGCCGAGCTGGTGGCAAAGATCAAGAGATCGCAAACATTCAACCAGGGTTATATGCTCACTGAGCTTTTGGCTGCCGCCATGCTTGACCTGGACTGGCATTCGCTGCCGGCCGGCGCGCCGCTTCAGGATCCGGACTCGTTCGAGAAACAAGCTTTGAATAGGTCGCACCTGTGGATCCGCAATGTTCCGCCGCGTTACCGGTCGAGTTACTTTCTGCACATCTGGGCCAATGGCTATGCGGCCGGTTACTACGCGTATCTCTGGACCGAGATGCTGGACGATGCGGCGTATCAGTGGTTTGAGGAGCACGGCGGCATGACTCGCGCCAACGGGGACAGGTTTCGGCAGATGGTGCTTTCACGCGGCAACACCGAGGACCTGGAGCAGATGTACGACGCCTGGCTGGGCGCCAAGCCAACCATCGAGCCGATGCTGAAGTTTCGCGGGCTGGCGGACCAGAGCGTGAAGTAGAAGAGGAGTTAGCGGAGTTAGCGAAAAAGTTACTTGAGTTTTGCTGCTGGCCGGTATACCTTGCTTACACATTCCTGCAGCACGGAGGCACACCGATGAGCGCTCCACTCGATTCCGGCAAGGCGGCTTTCTACGGCCAATTCGTCGCCGCGGCCTACGACATGTACGCCGTCAACAACGACGATCTGCGTCCAGCCCCTCTGAACATTCCCGCGGGCTGGGAACTCTCGGCCTGGATCGACATGTCGGATTTTCTGCTTCAGATCGAGGATCCCAAGTTTTACGGCATGGTTGCGCACGAGACCGCGAATCCCGACAACCGCATCATCGCCATTCGTGGCACTGAAGGCGTGGTGGAGTGGGTCGACGACGCTGCTTCTATCGTCATGGTGCCGTTCCGGCAGGTGCCCTCCGCCGGCCGCGTGGCCTTCGGCTTCGACAAGATCTACTCCACCATGAAGGTGGTGCCCGTGCCGCGCGCCGGCCTGGCTGCTGCCCCCGAGCCCGAGCTTGCCGGCTCCTTTGGCGACCAGCTTGAGCAGCTTGCCCTGCGCCGCGAGGCCGAGCGTGGCGTCCAAAAGCAATTCGCCGCGGGCCGATCCCGCCGCAACCGCCCCACGGTGGTCACCGGCCACAGCCTTGGCTCCGCGCTGGCCACGCTGTTTGTCCTGGAGAACAGCGTCAAGGGCAAGTTCGACATTTCGCTCATCAGCACGCTGGCTTCACCCAAGGTGGGCAACCTCGAGTTCAAGCACCTCTTCGCCGGCCTGCCTCTTACCTCCTGGCGCGTCTTCAATATTCGCGACTTGGTCCCCAAAATCCCGCCCACCATTCCCTTCATCCTCGATTACGAGCACGTCGATGTCGCCTACAGCTTCGACTCATGGCCGTTTGCGAAGAAGAATCTCGGCTGCTATCACAGCATCGACACTTATCTGCATTGGCTCAACAACGCCCTGCCCGTAGCGCCCGAGTGCAGCTGATCCTGAGGCGGTTTGATCGGTGAGGCAGGCAACTGCGGTCTGGCGCGCCTTCTGCTTCACCTTCCGCGGCGTTGAACGCGAGACATTTCTCGCGCCCGCGGCGCCGGCGCGGTGCTTTTCACCGGATTCTCTCTGTACTTCACTCCAGTTCATGGCGTATAAAAGGTGAGTCCATTCAAGATTCCGGACTCTTTGCGGGGCAGGGGGGCGTGTACCGCCGCTTGATGCCCATGCCATGCAAGCCGCACCCACCCTTCCCCCAACCACCCATGGATCGCATTGTTGCCTAAGGAGCAAACAAGATGAACCGTGAACAGATGCTGAATACGATCGGCATTAGCGGCAGCGACTTTGAAGACTTCATCAACAAGTATCTGGCGTTCCGCGGTTCCCTGAACCCGGCGCAGATCTCGATCCTGGATCGGGGCATGCCGACGATAAGCGAGATTGCGCAGTCGTTCGGCCCGGGTTGTACCGTGGCCGACGTGGAGGCGATGCTTCAGACCGTTCCCGCCGCTTCCGGCATAACCTGCGTCTGCTGGATGGGAGTCCATTCCGGGAATTAGGGTGTCCCCTCTTCATGCCAGAACACAGCGGCAGTCTGCGCAAGCTGCCCGGGTCGCAACGGACGGTATCCGCCGAGGAGACGCTGGCGCGGGCTCTGCCCGTGGCCAAAGCGCTGGGCGTCACCCGCCTGACCGACATCACCGGCCTCGATCGCGTGGGCATTCCCACGTGGAGCGCGATCGTGCCCCGATCCGACGACCTGCTTTCTGTCTATAACGGCAAAGGTCTGTGCCCGGTGGACGCAAAGGCCGGCGCGCTGATGGAGGCAATCGAGCGACAGACCGCCTTGCGCGCGCGGCTGCCGCTGGTTTACGGCAGCTACGAGGAGCTGCGGCAAACCCGAGAGACCGTCGATCCGGAAGAACTGAAGGAAACCCTCTCCCCGGGCTACGCAAAGAACCGCACTGATGCCTGGGTGGAAGGCGAAGACCTTCTCTCCGGTGGAAGGGTCCTGGTGCCCGCGTCCTTTGCCGGGTATTTCTGGAAGCATCTCCCGCACCCGCCCTGTTTTGCGTATTCCTCCAGCAACGGCATCTCCGCGGGCAACCTGCGCCAGGAGGCCATCTGCCAGGCTCTTTGCGAGTTGATTGAGCGAGACGCCTGGACCCTGGCCGAGCTCAAAGGCCACGTCCTGCCCTGGGCTCGGCATCGTCTGGCCAGCCCCGCCACCCTCGATTCGGCGGTGGATGACTTTGAGATTGTTCCCTCGCTCGATCTCGGCGACGATCCCGCGATCGAGCTCCTCAAGCAGGCGGGGCTGCCGCCCATCCTGCATGACATCACTTCGGACCTCGCCATTCCCACCGTGTACGCCGCGATTGCCGACGAGACCATTTCCGGCCATCCCATGGTTCATTGCGGACTGGGCGCTCATCCCGACGCGCGCGTGGCGGCGCGCCGCGCCCTGGTGGAGGCGGCGCAGTCGCGCTGTGTCGATATCCAGGGGGTCAGGGAAGACATCGAGACCGCGGACCGTACCGGCGCCCATTCCGGGGTCCATACCCGGCGGGTGAGCGATGTGAACCGCCGACAGTGGCATCTTGGCCATTCCCGGCAGCAAAGGCGGCTCGAGGACCTGCCTTCCGTTTCCAATCCCGAGATCGGACAGGATCTCGAACACATTCTCTCCCGGCTTCGCGCCTGCGGAGCCAGTCGCGCCCTCATCGTCGATTTCGCGCCCCCGGACGCGCCCTTCGCCGTGGTCCGCGCCATTGTCCCGGAACTGGAAGCGTGGTCGCTCAACAAGGGGCCGCTGGGCCGCCGCGCCCTGGCTTGCTGGCGCTCTCATGTCTGACATTGCGGTGTTTTTAGGACCAAGTCTGCCGCTGGCCGTGGCGCAAACGGCGCTCGACGCCACTTATCTTCCCCCCATCAAGCGCGGCGACCTCTCTCGCTTGAGCCCGGAGATTCGCTTGATCGGCATTGTGGATGGCGAGTTCTACCAGAGCCTGGCGGTCTCACCGAAGGAGATCCTTCCCCTGCTCGAACACGGGGTCAAAGTGTATGGCGCTTCCAGCATGGGAGCGCTGCGAGCCGTCGAGCTCGAAAGCTGCGGCATGATCGGCGTGGGGCGCATCTTTGAGGCCTATCGCGATGGCGCTGTGGATGCCGAGGACGAGGTGGCGCTGGTCTATGAGCCTGAAACCTGCCGGCCGCTGTCGGAGCCGCTCATCAACATCCGGTTCGCGCTGGAGCAAGCCGTCGGCCGCGGGCTGCTCGCGAGCGCCCGGGCTGAAGAGGTGGTGGAAACCATCCGAAAGAAGTGGTTTCCGCGGCGATCGTACGCAGACGTGGCGCGGCTGTGCCCGGAACTGGCGGGCATGTTTGCCGCCGGCCTTCCCAATCAAAAAGCGGACGATGCGCTGCTGATGCTGCGCACCATGCGGCGTGACAGGACCGCATAGGCCCCTCGCCGCAAACGTAGTCACCGTCTGGGCGCCGGACCGGATCGTTAAGCCCCGGCGGCATGCGCCTCAAGAACTGGAACCGGGGCGAACTCGATCCGCAGCACGGTAATGTCGTCCTCCTGGCCGAAAGCCCGGGCGGCCTGGGCGATCACTGCGGCCGGCTGGGTGCTGATGGCGCTGGTGCGCTCAAAGCCGAAGAGCTCTCCGCTCGCGTTCTGCGCTTCCACCACGCCGTCGGAGAGCAGCGTGAGCGTATCTCCGGGAGCCAGGTCCAGCTCGGTTTCAGGGTACTCGACGGCGGGTAAAACCCCCAGAGGCAGCCCCGAATCGATCTCGATCTCGCGCTCGTTGCGGTAAGGCGGCAGGTGGCCGGCGTTGGCAATCGAGACGCGGCCATCGGGGAAAATGCGCAGCACCAGGCAGGTGACAAAGCGGGCAGAGTTCGGATCCACCAGCTCCTCATTCAGGCAGGAAAGTATGCGCGAGGGCGGCAATGCCTGCCGGGCCAGCAGGCGAAGCGCCCCCACCACCAGGGTGGCGAACATGGCGGCATTCAGGCCCTTGCCGCTCACGTCGCCAAGGGCGACCAGAGCCGAGCCGTCCGCGGCGGGAATTACCTGGTAGAAGTCCCCGCCCACCTCGCTGGCGGCAAAGTACGCCGCATCGAAACGGAAATGCGCGGTGGGGGCGGGCGCCGCTGGAACCAGGTGCGACTGCACCTGGCGCGCCGACTGCAATTCCGAATTCAGGCGCTGTTCCTCGCGCGCCGAACGCGCAAAACGCAGGATCAGCACCACCGCCAGGGTGAGGTAGGAGAGCAGGGAAAAGAACTGCTGCCCGGTCACCGTAAACGCCGCGCTGTGATAGAGCGCAAACGATTCTGAGTTGGCGTTATACGGCGCAATGACGCCCAGGAAAAACAGCGCGCCGCGCAGGTCGTCCACCGCTCCCATCGCGAAATAGAGCAGAAAGGGCGCCAGGAAAATCTGCGCGTCGCGGTTGCCCCCAAGCGCCAGGCGCAGCAGGTGAATCAAGAGCAGAATCCCCAGCGCCAGCGTGATGGCAAGCGAAAGAAGGTAGTCTCCGGCAATCGGAATGGCGCCCATCATCACCAGAAGAACGCCGATGGGCAGCAGCGCGATTGCAGCCACGCCGATCTTCAGCTTCCAGTCATCGCCCGACTCCACAAAGCGCCAGATGAACAGCAGCCAGAAGACCAGCCCCAGCGCCTGGATGGTCTGCAGGGTCAGCACGGAAACAGGCATCGGCCACTGCTGGGCCTGGCGCAGCATGTCCAGGGCAAAATAAGCCGGTCCGCTCAGCAGCCACAGCGCTCCCCATAGATACTCCCTGGCCCGGAGGCGGATAAGGAAGAGCGCAAAGCTGAACACGGCGATCACCGTGGAAACGACAAACGGAAGCACCGCCGGCAGTTGCAGAATCGCAAAGCGGTTGAAGGCCAGCGCATGCAGTTCCTCAATGGCCCTGGCGCTGCCCAGCAAAGGCAGCGCCGCTGAACCCGCGCCCGTGGACGATGCGGCAAGCTTGGATTCCCATACTCGCAGCGCAAGCTCGGTGGTGCGCCCGCCATTTCTTCGAGCAAGTAGAACCACAACCGGAACCGCGGAGCGCATCCGCCATTGCGGCGTCGGGCGCATCTGGCCGATGGTCGCTGCCGGCCGCCCGTCGAGGTAGACCTCCACCGAATTGGCAGGCGGATAGAGAAGCAGCGCCAGGGGTGCGCCGCTCTCCGGCAGCCGCAGCTGGATCCGGTACCACGCAAATCCCGAGTAGTCCTTGTACCCCTGCTTGGCCCAGCTCTTGTCGAGCTGGAGAAGCGACCAATGCGTGTCGTCGAAATCGGGCTGCGCCCACTGCGGGTCGTCGCCGGTATGGAATCGCCAGGCTTGATCGATCCTGGAATAGCCGGAGGTCCATTGCGTCAGATCGGCAGTCTGCCCCCAGCCGGCCGAGATCCCGCACAGCCCCGCAAAAAGCAAAAGAAGAAGCGCGCGGCGCGTCTCTTTCGCAAGTCGCAAGCGGACGCCGGCGGCGGGAATGAGTTCTCTCAGGAGACCAACTGCGCGGTTTGAATGCATCGGCGAATCTCCGGTCCCGGCTGTTCCCCAGGATGAGGAAGGAAGAGACGGCATCGCAAGGGGGATATCGGCGATTTTCATTCGAAGCGCCGCGCGTGCCTGAATCCTGCCGCCTGCGCCCCGCGGAACATCGATGAAACAGTGGAGGTAGTATAAACGCAAGTCCAGCAATGAAGGGGCGCGGCGGACAATCAAGTTACATTCCCCTCCGCCAACACGCGGCGCTCGCCGGCAATCGATTCGCATGTCCTGAGAGGGTTGCAAAGTTTGATGCGCGCGAGTAATTCGATTTGGTTGCGGCTGGCTCCGTCACTCGCCGCGGGTAATAGAATGGCGGAGAGGCCTGGAATCAGGCGCGGTCAGCGGCGGTAACGGCCGTGTGGAATCGGAACGAGGTGGTCCCATCTCTTGCGTGGTGGCTTTTTTCCTGATGTGCCTGCTGCAGGTTCTGCCTCCGCTTCCGCGCGCGCAGGCATTCGTCGGCAGTTCGGGAGCAGCCTCTCCCGCCGCGGCCTCAAGGTCGGGATTCCTGCGAACCAAAGAGGACCGGGCCATGTCCTTCGCGCTCAAATTGCCCGCATTCTCCAATGGCAGCCAAATCCCCTCGCGCTACACCTGTATCGGCGAGGACCTGTCGCCGGCGCTGGCCTGGAGCGGCGTTCCCCCGGCGGCGCGCACCCTGGCACTCATCGCCGAGGATCCCGACGCGCCCCGCGGCACCTTCACCCACTGGCTCATCTGGAACCTCCCCGCCCGGCATTCGGAATTGCCCCAGGGAGTGCCCGGCCGCGAAACCTTTGACGACGGCGCGCGGCAGGGCGCAAACGACTTCGGCCGCATCGGCTATGAAGGGCCCTGCCCGCCCCATGGCCGCCCCCACCGCTATTTCTTCCGCCTTTATGCACTCGATACCGCGCTCAACCTGGAGTCCGGCGCAAGCCGCCAGGACCTGGACCGCGCCATGAAGGGACACGTGCTGGCCCAGGCTGATTGGATGGGAGTTTTCGGGCGCTAAACGGTCCCTCAGCGCCATCGAACAGGTCCGCTGCGCACGGTCGCGGCGGCTTCAGTGCGCGGATTCGGCACTCCGGAAACTCTTGAAATGCATTAGCATCCAACTAACACCCGAGCATGCGCGTGAAACGCGAAACCGCTGAACCACCCGCCCAGGCCCCGCAGCCAAAGCCTGCGCGCATCCCCCGCGCCCGCCAGACCGCCATCTTCAAGGCCCTTGCCGACCCTCATCGTCTCGAGCTACTGCGCCGCATCGCCCGCGCCGGCTGCCCTCTGGCCTGTGCCGACGCCCGCTCCGCGCTGGCCATCTCCGCCGCTACCCTCTCCCACCATGTGAGCGAGCTCGATTCCGCCGGCCTCATCGACGTGCGCCGCGAGGGCAAGTTCGCCTTTCTCACCCTGCGGCCCGGGGTGCTGACAGCGGTCGCTCAAGTCCTTGCGGAAATGGAAACCGCCGCCTGTTCCTCCCGCTGAACCCGCGCCGGAAGTTTTTTCACAACCGTTCTGAATCCTCCACCCGGCTCCCGCATCATTTCGATAGTTGTCGAAACGTCGAAGTAAAGACGCCTCGGCACGGGAGCTGAAACATGAACAACCTTCAGGGAAAAGTGGCGCTGGTCACCGGCGCTTCCAAGGGCATCGGAGCCGGCATCGCTCGGGAACTCGCCCGCCGCGGCGCCGCCGTAGCCGTGAACTACTCCAGCAGCAAGGCCGAAGCCGAAAAGCTGGTCGCCGAAATCAACGCTGACGGCGGCCGCGCCATCGCCGTCCACGGCAACGTGGCCGATCCCGACGCCATCGCGCCCTTTGTCCAGAAGGTCGCGCGCGAGCTCGGACCCATCGACATCCTGGTCAACAACGCCGGCATCTACTCGCCCAGTCCGATCGAAGCGGTCACCCCCGAGCACTTCCGCAAGCAGTTCGACGTGAACGTGCTCGGCCTGCTGCTCACCACTCAGGCCGCGCTCCAGCACTTCAGCCCCCTCGGCGGCAGCATCGTCAACATCAGCTCCGTGGTGGTCAACGGCGCACCCGGCCTCGCCGTCTACAGCGCCACCAAGGGCGCCGTGGACGCCATCACCGCTTCGCTGGCCAAGGAGCTCGGCCCGCGCAAGATCCGCGTCAACTCCCTCAATCCGGGCATAGTGGAAACCGAAGGCACCCACGCCGCCGGCTTCATCGGCAGCGACTTCGAGAAGGATGCCGTCGGCCGCACGCCGCTGGGCCGCATCGGCCAGCCGCGAGACATCGCCACCGCTGCCGCCTTCCTCGCATCCGACGACTCGTTCTGGATCAACGGCCAGGCCATTCACGCCGCCGGCGGGTTCCGGCTCTGAGGAAGTGATAAGGGACAAGGGACAAAGGATAAGTGATAAGGGTCAAGGGACGGAAAGACCAAGGCCGCGGGGCTTAGACAGGCCGCGGAAAAACTAATCAGGACCGGAAAAGCGCGTAAGGGCGGGACTTCAGTCCCGCCGCCGGCTGCCCAAATAAGGGACTTGGGCTTCAGCCCCCGATGTCTTCTGCTTCGGCTTGAGCACATTCGCGAGTTTTTCCGCAGCCGGAAAAACCGAACACAACGGCACTCGTCCGGCGCGGCCGACAGCCGGGTGTGGGTTCAGGCGGCAGGGCCTTCGAGCTTGCCCGCTTCTCCCAGCTCCCGCAGCAGTCCGCGATGCCCTCTGGTGGCAAACCGGCGCTGCGCATAGGGCCAGGCGTCACCCTGGGGAAATTGCAGCGTGCCCACCATTCGCAGCACCATCACCGCGCAAAACGCCGCCACTAGCAGCAGCAGCACCAGCACGAAGATCGTCAAGAAACCGCTCATCGTTCATCCCTTCGCGTAAAACTGTTCGCTAGTCCCTGTTCCCTATTCCCTGTTTATTCGTCCTTTTTCCCTATTTCTTCGTCATTTGTACCTGTTTCTTGCATCCGACGTCTGCATTGTAAGTCCATTGGCAATTGCCGCGTCGTGGAAAACCCGTCCCTAATTGAACTTCCGCGCCCCAAGGCTGGATACTGTCTCGGGAGGCGATTCCCCATGGGCGAACAAATTTCACTGCGGGCGGCCGACGCGCAGGCGCTCGGCGCGTACGTGGCTCATCCCGGCTCCGAACCCTTCGCCGGCCTGGTCGTCGTGCAGGAAATCTTTGGCGTCAACACGCACATCCGGGGGGTTGCCGATGGCTGGGCCAGGGACGGCTTCCTGGTGGTGGCGCCGGCGCTGTTTGACCGCATCGAGCCCGACGTCGAGCTGGGATACGAAGGCGCCGATATGCAGCGCGCCATGACCTTCATCCCGCGGCTCAACATGGAGAAGTCTCTGCTCGATGTCCACGCCGCGGTGGATTACGTGGCGAAGGCTACGGGGAAGAAGGTGGGCGTGGTGGGCTATTGCTTCGGCGGAACGCTGGCGTGGTTGGCCGCGACCCGCCTGCCCGTGCAGGCCGCCGTGGGCTACTATGGCGGACGCATCAGCCAATACGCCGAGGAGCAGCCCCATTGCCCGGTCATGCTCCACTTCGGCCGCCAGGACGCCCACATCCCGGCTGAGGAGGTCGAGAAGGTGAGCCAGGCCCATCCCGAGGTCGAAATCCATTGGTACGAGGCCGGCCACGGCTTCAACTGCGACGCGCGACCGAGCTACAACACTGAAGCGGCGACTTCAGCATTCGACCGGTCGCTGCGGTTTCTGAAAGAGAACTTGAGTTGAGCAAGCAGGCATTCAAGGAACAGAGAACAGGGGACAGGGAGAGCCGCGCCGGCCGGTGGCGGAATTGCGCGAGAACGAATCAGCCCCCAGTTTGAGCACGTATACTCATCATTCTATTTGACATCGCCGTTTTTATTTTCGCGCAATTCCGCCCTTTTCCCGGGTCCATTCAGCCCCTGCGGTCTCGGTCCCTCGTTCCCTTGGTTCCTTGGCCCCTGATGTCCCGCTTTTCCACTTTCATCGCCATCAACTTCTCTGTCATACTTGATTGTGCCCACAAGGTACGCCCAATCCCAACATTCCAGTGAAGAGGTTGCACCCATGTCAGCAAAGTATGTCTTTGTGACGGGCGGAGTCGTGTCCAGTCTCGGCAAAGGACTTGCCGCCGCGTCCATCGGCTGCCTGCTTGAGAGCCGCGGTCTCCGCGTCAACATGATGAAGTTCGACCCCTACCTCAACGTCGATCCGGGGACCATGTCGCCGTTCCAGCACGGCGAAGTTTTCGTTACCGACGATGGCGCGGAGACCGACCTGGACCTGGGCCACTACGAGCGCTTCACGCACGCGCCGCTCTCGCGCGACAACAACTGGACCACGGGCCGAATCTACGAACAGATCATCCTCAAGGAGCGCCGCGGCGACTACCTGGGCAAGACTGTCCAGGTGATCCCCCACGTGACCAACGAGATCAAGAACGCCATGCGCAAGGTCTCCGCGAACGGCGCCGACGTGACCATCGTGGAGGTTGGCGGCACGGTGGGCGACATTGAGTCGTTGCCGTTCCTCGAGGCCATCCGCCAGATGCGGCAGGAACTGGGCCGCGAAAACACGGTCTTTGTCCACCTCACTCTGGTTCCATGGATCGCCGCGGCGCAGGAGCTGAAAACCAAGCCCACCCAGCACTCGGTCAAGGAGCTGCTTTCGATCGGCATCCAGGCCGACGTCCTGCTCTGCCGCTCGGAGCGCCCGTTGGGACGCGAGATCAAGCAGAAGATCGCCACCTTCTGCAACGTGGAAGAGAAGGCGGTGATCGGCGCCATCACCGTGCCCACCATTTACCAGGTGCCGCTGAACTTTGCCGACGAGGGGCTGGACGGCCTCATCCTGAAGTACCTGCACAAGGAGGCTCCGGAGGCGGATCTGGCGCGGTGGCGCGACCTGGTGGACCGCTGGTACCACCCCAGGGGCGAGGTTTCCATCGCCATTGTGGGCAAGTACGTGGAGTACGAGGACAGCTATAAGTCGCTGAAGGAGGCGCTGACCCACGGAGCGGTTTCGCAGAACCTGAAGCTGAACGTGATCTGGATCGAGGCCGAGGGCCTCGAATCGGAGGGGCCGGATGATCGGCGCTACGAGGCGCAACTGGAGGGCTTTGACGGCATCCTGGTGCCGGGCGGATTCGGCAAGCGGGGCATCGAGGGAATGCTGAACGCGATCCGCTACGCGCGGGAACGGAAGGTGCCGTACTTCGGAATTTGTTTGGGGATGCAGACGGCCTGCGTCGAGTACGCGCGCAACGTGTGCGGGCTGAAGGACGCCAATTCGAGCGAATTCGATCCGGCCACGCAGCACCGCGTGATCTACAAGCTGCGCGAGCTGCTGGGAGTGGAGGAGATGGGTGGGACGATGCGGCTGGGCGCGTGGACCTGCGTGCTGCAGGCGGAGTCGCTGGCCAGCCGGGCCTACGGCGGGGCCACCGAGATCA
Source organism: uncultured Acidobacteriota bacterium (assembly GCA_963766785.1). Taxonomy (GTDB): domain Bacteria; phylum Acidobacteriota; class Terriglobia; order Terriglobales; family Acidobacteriaceae; genus Telmatobacter. The sequence continues at coordinate 1,394,644 of CAVYBV010000025.1, read as the reverse complement.
GCGAGCGCCACCGGCACCGCTACGAGTTCAACCGCGAGTACGAGGCGCTGCTGACCGGCGCCGGACTGGCCATCAGCGGCACCACTCCGGACCAGACCTACGTTGAGATCGTGGAAATTCCGGGGCATCCGTACTTTCTCGGCTGCCAGTTCCATCCAGAGTTCAAATCGAAGCCGCTGGAGCCGCACCCGCTGTTCCGCGAATTCATAACGGCCAGCTACCGCAATCGCGTGGAGCGCAGCGAGGAAACGCCGAGAATGGCGTCAGAGACCGTGGCCTGAGGCGCGGCCGACGTGGCATAGCAGCTTTTCATTGCAGCAATAGAGCTTGTTTCGTCTTTCCCGCGAGCGCCCTGTCGAAGGTGACTAACGTCAATTCAGCGGTTTCGGCGAATGCCGCGAGGTATGCATCCGTCCATGTTTTCGGTGCGGGCGCTGTGACCTCCGTTCGCGAGCGGAAGGCCAGAGCAAGACCTGCCGGCTCTGTCAACTCGACCGCCCGGCCGCCTTCGATCCACCGGTCATAGATCGCCCAGCACTGCCGCTGTGTAATCGTCTCATCACCCATCGCGGCTGCGGTGGTGAGGAGGCGAAACAGACCGATCTGCGATTGCCGACAGAAAACCAGCACCTGCATCGGATCGAGCGCCTCAAACCATTCCAGCGCTTTCTGGTGATGCAAGTGTCTCGTGTGGTGAAGCGCCACCCAGATGTTCACATCAGGAAGAAGCGAGAATGTCATCGATCTGCTCATTGGTCAGGTTTAGCGTGCCGGGCTGGGTAGAGTGGATGACAGGAACCTGGAATGCGCGGGGTGCCGGCGGAGTGGGATGAAGCTCGCGCTGAATTCCACGCAGGACAATTTGGCGAACAGGAACGCCCTCATGCACCGCTTTGATCTTGATGGCCCGATAGGTCTCGTCCGGGATGTCGATGGTGGTACGCATGAAAACATATTTGCACATTTGTGGATTTATGGCAAGTGAGACGTGACGATACGGTCCTTTGCGGTCCGTGGCGGCGCACTAGGTAATGACGGACGTTCCAGGTGCAGATCGACTCCGGGGTGGGGGTACGCTCGCGGGCGAGATTTAGTGTGGCGAAGAAGCTGCCCCTGGCGATTCGAGGCGCGAGGCTCAATGACATTGTGCTGTTTGTCACAGGGGATTGTGATAAGGCTGATTCCCTGTTGACAACCGTTTTTAAGCGAGCCCACGCTTACATCCGTTTTCGCGCACGCAAAGGAGGGCCCGCATGACCGCCCATTTTGAATTGCAACCCACGGAAACCGAGCTGCAACACCTGGCCGAGGAATATTGGCGGCAGTGCTGCAACCGGGAGCGGCAATTGGAGGCCGAAGCATTCGAAGCCGGCAAGGCCATCCGCAATGGCGAGTACCTGCTGACCAACCTTGAAGCGATCGTGCGCTGGAAGTCGGAGCGGCTGGTGCATTACCTGATCGGGAACGGGAGCCTGCGCATCCGGCGGGCGCTGGAGGTGGCGGCGGCGCCGGACGCGGGCACCCGCGAGGCGATGATGGCGCTGCTGGAACTGAAAGGCGTGGACGTGCCCATGGCGTCGGCGATTCTGGCCTGCATCTTTCCGGAGCGGTACATCGAGCTGGACTACCAGGACCTGGAGGCGCTGGGGCAGGCGCGGCAGGACGTGCGCTTCTACGAAGAGTACCTGGAGTATTGCCGTGGATTGGCGGAGCGGGGGCTGGTGCATCCGCAGGGCGAGCTGCCCGGGCCGACACCGCTGCACACGCTGGACCGGGCGCTGGCGCAGTGGACGAGGAGCAGGGGATAGGCAGCGGAGTCAGCGGAGCCGGCGGGTCAGCAAGTCAGCGGAGCAGCTCACACCGCGGCGAGGGTGCGGATGGAGATGGCGATTGCGGGGGTTTGGAGAAGCGTGTTGTGGATGAGGCAGTGGTGCACCGCGTCCTCGACTCCGGCGCGTTCGACGTCGCTCAACTCGCCGGGAACAGAGACCTCGATGCGGATGGGATCGAGCCGGGCGGGCGCGGAGGCCTTATCGGCGAAGGCGCACACCTCAACGCCTTCGCGAAGAATCCCCTTCTTCTTTAGATAAGCAACGGCGTAGAAAGCGGCGCAGGAGCCGAGCGATGCCAGAAACAGCTCGGGAGGAGTCATGCCCAGGTCACGGCCGCCGTTGTTGGGGGGCTGATCGCAGATGAGGGTGTGCTTGCGGGCGGCGATCTCAAACTTTACGTCTCCGGAATGCCTGACGGTGACTTCGACCATGGTGGGTTTCTCCGTTCGAGAGCATAGAAGCGCCGGCGATGACGGTTCAGTGAGCGCGGACACGGTCAACGAGTCAGCGAGCCGGCGAGTCAGGAAGTCAGCGAGTTAGCGATGGGGAGCGGCGCCGGTCGGCTAGAATCTCGGATGTGAAGCACTCATTTGAAATCGGGCCGGTGCAGGTGGGCGGGGGCAAGCTGTTTCTGATTGCGGGTCCGTGCGTGATAGAGAGCGAGGCGCACGCGCGCAAGATGGCGGAAGCGATCCAGCGGATCACGTCGGACCTGGGAGTCGGGTACATTTTTAAAGCCAGCTACGACAAGGCGAACCGGACCAGCGTGAAGAGCTTTCGCGGCCCGGGGCTGAAGGAGGGGACGGCGATCCTGGGACGGCTGGCCCGGGACACGGGTTTGCCGGTGCTGACCGACGTGCACGAGCCGGCGCACTGCGAGGTGGCGGCGGAAGCGGTGGACGTGCTGCAGATTCCCGCGTTTCTGTGCAGACAAACCGATCTGCTGGTGGCGGCGGGACGGACCGGGCGGGCGGTGAACATCAAGAAAGGGCAGTTTGTGGCGCCGTGGGACATGGCGCACCCGGTGGAGAAGGTGCGGTCAACCGGGAATGAGCGGGTGTTCCTTACCGAGCGGGGAGCGAGCTTCGGCTACAACACGCTGGTGGTGGATTTCCGCAGCCTGCCGGTGATGCGGGAGGTTGCGCCGGTGGTGTTCGACGGGACGCACAGCGTGCAGCAGCCGAGCGCGGTGGACGGGGTGAGCGGGGGCCAGCCGGAGTTCATTCCCGTGCTGACGCGGGCGGCGGTGGCGGCGGGAGTGGACGGGGTGTTCCTGGAGGTGCACGACGACCCGGCGCAGGCCAAGAGCGACGGGGCGAATGCGCTGCGGCTGGAGATGCTGAAGCCGCTGCTGGAGACGTTGCTGGCGATACATAAAGCAGCCGGGAAGTTGTAGCCAGTAGCCGTCAGCCATCAGCCATCAGCCATCAGCCATCAGCTACGAACGGCCGGAGCCTGTTAGACGAGATTCAGTCAACATAAAACCGCCGGATCGGGATCGATTCGGCGGCGCTGTCTCGAGTTGCCGAGCGGCGATCCTCAGTTTTGCGGGGGCGGGTTGGTGGGCGCTGGCGCTCCCTGGACGGGCGAGATCGGAGTGGGCTGCGCCGGTTCCGTGTTCTGCTTCGGCTTATTCTTATTGCGGTCGCTGAGGCGGGTTTTCTGTCCGGTGGTGGTGGCAGCCTTTTTCTTTTTGGATTGGTCGCCATTCAATCCGAGAGCGGCGGACTGAGTCTGCTGGTCGGCGACCTCAGAAGCGCCAGGCGCAGCTGGGGCCAAGGCATCGGTTTTCTGCTGGCGCCGGCCGTTCTGCGTTTTCTTTTGCTTTCGTTCGAGGCGGGCACGATCGGAGAAGCGGGTTTTGTGCTCCGGCGGCGCGGTCTCCTGGGTGAGATCGCTGGGCTGGGCGGCAGTGGCCACCTGGGCGCCGGCGCCGGCATCCTCGGTTGAGGATTGAGGTTCACTGGGCAGAGTCTTGGTGGGGGCCTGGCCGAAACGGATTTTTTCCCTCTTGCCCGATTTTTCGCTGGCCAGCTCCTCCTGCCGTTCCTTTTTGGTCTGCTTCTTCTCCGTGGAGGCGTTCGCCAAGGTTGGCATGGAAGTCTTGGAGCGGAAGTGCGGCGTCTCACGGAAGCGGGTGCGCTCCACCTTCTTCTTTTTCTTGGGCGAGGGCGGGGTGTAGGCGGCGTAGGTGATGGGAGAGATGCGCTTGTTGCCGGTGGCGCCGGAATCGACATAGCCATCGCGGATGGCGATATAGGCGTCGTCGCGCATCTGGTTGAGCTCTTCGCGGATGGCAGGCTCCATCTTGGACTCGTAGTAGTCCTGCTCGACCTGCTGCTCGACATCCTTGTACGGCTGGACGCCGGCGGGATGGTGCTGGACCACCTTGAAGATGACGAAGCCCTGGCGGGTGCGGATGGGCTGGGTGAGGCCACCGGTGGGCAGGCTGAAGGTGGCGTCTTCAAAGACTTTGGCGCCGAGCTGGCCGCGGCGGTAGGTGCCCAGGTCGCCGCCCTGCGCGGCGGTCTGGCCGGCGCTGAGGGTACGGGCGAGTCCGGCGAAATTGGCGCCGGACTTGAGCCTAGCTTCAACGTCGTTGGCCTTGGCCTCGGCGTTGGACACTGTGGCGGCATCGGCATCGTCCGGAGTGGGAATGAGGATTTCACTGAGCTTGACGGTCTCCGGCTGCTGGTACTGGGACTGGTGTTCCTCGTAGTAACGCTGGACCTCGCCGGGCGTAAAGTTGATGTGAGCGCCAACCTCCTGGCGCATGACTTCCTGGGTGATGATCTGGTTGCGGAGGTTCTGCTTGAAATCCTCAAAGGAGACACCCTGCGCCTGGGAGGCCTTTTCCAGGTCCTCGATGGAGGCGAGGTTGTACTGTTTGCGGAGCTCGTCGAGGCGCTTGACCAGCCCCTCTTCGCCGGTGATGCCGAGTTCCTTGCCCTTGGAGAGCCAGAGCTGCTGGTCGATCATGTTGCGCAGGAGGTCCTGGTGGGCCTCGGATATCTGCTGCATGGTGGCGCCATGCTGGCGCAACTCGTCGTCCATGTCTTTCATGGCGCGATCGTAATCGGACTTGGTGATGATCTGGTCGTTGACGCGGGCGACGATCTCTTCGACCACGTTGCCGCCGTAAGGGCTGGCCGGCTCAGCGGGGCGCGATTGGGCCAGGGCGGGAACAGCAAGCAGCATGGCGCTGAAGAGGGAAACAACGGGGATGGAAAGGGATCGAAAGCTCATAAGGTCAGCACACAGCAGGCAACGGTGGGACTGCGCCTGGGTTATAGACGCTATTGTAAATGGCAAGGAAGCCCGGGGGCAGGGAATAGGGAGCAGGGAGTAGGGAATAGGGAGTAGGGAGTAGGGAACAGGGAGTAGGGAACAGGGAACAAGGGACCTCGGAGACCCGCGGAGGAGCAGAATCTTCACCGGATGCTTTTCGGTCTTCTACTCCCTGTTCCCTACTCCCTACTCCCTGCTTTTAGCTACCGGAGGGGGCGGGGAAGCGTCAAACAGGCCAGTGTTATACTTCAGATCAAGGCTGCATTGGCCGGCCGCCCGACTTTGGCGCGGCGCCGCTGCCGCCGGAGGTTCCTTCCGCTTATGACTCCCCGCGCCCGCCGCGCTTTTTTCACCATGATTGTGTTCTTCGCCGTCTGCGCCGTAGTGGGCAGCGTACTGCAACGCCAGGTTGGGGCGCAGTCGTCGGAGGACGAGAGCCAGATTCGCGACAGCCTGAAGGCATTCACCAACGTGTACGCGCTGGTGGAGCAGAATTATGCCGAGCCGATCACCGGGGACAAGATTGACGGGGCGATTTACGACGGAGCGATCCCGGGGATGCTGCGGACGCTCGATCCGCACTCGAACTTTTACGATCCCAAAGCCTATGCCAAGATGCGCGAGGACCAGCGCGGGCACTACTACGGCGTGGGGATGGAGATCCAGGAGCGGCGGGATTCGCAGGGTCACGACAAGATTTACGTGATCACGCCGTACGAGGAAACGCCGTCGTACCGGGCGGGAATCAAGCCCGGGGACGTGATTACGGCGGTGGACGGCAAGCCGGTGGTGCCGGGGGGCGACGACGAGGCCAGCCTGAGCTCGTCCGATGCGGTGGCCAAGGCGCTGAAGGGGCCCAAGGGCACGCACGTGCAGGTAACGATGGCGCGGGTGGGACAGCCAAAGCCGCTGGTGTTTGACCTGGTGCGGGACGAGATTCAGCATCCGTCGGTGGACCTGAGCTATGAGATCCGGCCGGGGGTGGGGTACATTCACCTGACCCAGTTCCAGGAGACGACGGGGCAGGAGGTCGAGGACGCGATCAACAGCTTTGGCAGCCTGAAGGGGCTGGTTCTGGACCTGCGCGGGAACCCGGGTGGCCTGTTGAGCCAGGCGGTGGACGTATGCGACCACCTGCTGAGCAAGGGGCAGACGATTGTTTCGCAGCGCGGGCGGGCGTATCCCGACCAGAACTACGTGGCCACGCACGGCAATGACGGCAAAACGTTTCCCATCGTCGTGCTGGTGAACCGGAACACGGCCTCGGCGGCGGAGATTGTGACCGGGGCGCTGCAGGATCACGACCGGGCGCTGGTGGTTGGAGAAACGACGTTTGGCAAGGGGCTGGTGCAGACGGTTTATAACCTGGGTGACAACAGCGGTCTGGCGCTGACGACCTACCACTACTTCACGCCGTCGGGACGGCTGATCCAGCGCAACTACAGCGGGGTTTCGCTGTACGACTACTACTACAATCACGCCGGAGCGCAGCCCGCGGACAAGGAAAACCGCGATGTGAAGTTCACCGATTCGGGGCGCACGGTATACGGCGGGGGCGGAATCACGCCCGACGAAAAGATCGATGAGCCCAAGTCGACGCCGTTCCAGGACGAGCTGGGGTATCGTTACGCGTTCTTCCACTTTGCGCCGAATTACCTGTCGAACCATGCCGTGGACAAGAACTTCAAGGTGGATGACGCGGTGCTGGCGGATTTCAAGCAGTTTTTGACCAGCCAGAACATTCCCTGGACGGAGAAGGATATTTCCGACAATCTGGACTGGCTGAAGATCAACGTGAAGGCATACATCCAGGGCAGCCAGTTCGGTGAATTGGCGCAGCTGCGGACGGTATCGGACTGGGACCCGCAGATCCAGAAGGCGCTGAGCTACCTGCCCGAAGCGCAGGCTCTCGAGGATAACGCGCACAAGGTGCTGGCGGAGAAAGCACAGGCGCACGAGGCCCAGGCGGCGCACCAGGCCGACGGACAGCAGGGGGTCCCGATCCAGCCGTAAGCGAGATCGGGCAGGCGCCACGGGATGGGCAGGCTGGGTAGCCTGCCCGTTTGCTTTTTGGGCGCAAAGTCTTCAGAAGGGAGCACCATGTGGCCTGCATCACAGCGGAATCGAAGCTCCGAGCCTAGGCTGAGTGCAATTCACAGCTCCTAAATCTGCGGCAGGGCAGGAGGTCGTCACATGCACGGCATCGGCGCGGAGAATGCGTCCCTGGTGGAAGTACTGCGCACGGCTTTTGAGGGGGAGTCGAATGTGCAGGCGCGCTACCGTGAGTTTGCCGAGAAGGCGGATGGCGAAGGTTGGCATGGCGTCGCCAGCCTGTTCCGGGCAGCGGCCCGCGCGGAGGCGATTCATGCCGCCAACCATGGGCGCATTGCGCACCAGCTTGGCGCCCACATGGAGTATGAGCCGCAGGATTTCGAGGTAAAGAACACCCTGGACAACCTGCGCGCGGCGGTGGCCGGAGAGCAGTTCGAAGTGGACGTCATGTACCCGGCGTTCGTAGCCCAGGCGCAGGTTCAGCACGACGTGGCCGCCATCCGCACCTTCACCTGGGCGCTGGAGTCGGAGAAGACGCACGTGCGGCTGTTCAACGAAGCGGAGGCGCTGGTGGAGATCGAGGATGAAGAATCCTGGGCGACCATGCGGCGCGAATTCTACGTCTGTCCCGTGTGCGGGTACACGTCGGAAGAAAAGTACCAGGCGGAATTGTGCCCGGTGTGCAACTGCGCGTGGAAGCGGTTTGAGTGCGTGCGGTGAGAACTTCAGCAAGTTAGCGAGTCGGCAAGTCGGCGGGTCAGCCGCGTTGGTTCTCCAACCTTCGCGGAATGGGTGCGCGATGGATGGGGCGCCGGCCGCTGACTCGCTGACTCGCTTCTCTTAGCGCTGGCTGGCTTCTCCGGCGGCGACGCGGCGGTTGAAGTCGGCGGAACGGTTGCGGGGGATGGTGAGCGATTCCCAACGCTGGCCGGCGAAATGCTTTGCCAATAGCACGATCTGGCCGATGTGGTGGCAGTAGTGCGCTACCTGGCGGTTGATGGCCTGCATCACCGAGTGGTCTTCGCCGCGGATGGTGATGGTGCGGTCGAGGTCGCTGTCGGCCAGCGGCTCGAGCGCTGAGAAAACGCGCGCCCAGCCGTCTTCCCAATCGGCCATCAGGGCGGCGCGGGTGGGCGCCGGATCGACGAACTCGCTGTCGCGGTTGCGCGTGGGCTTCTCGCCGTCGCTCGAGAGGAAATCTGTCCAGCGGGAACGCATGTTGCCGGCCATGTGCTTGACCACGATGGCGATGGAGTTGGCCTCCGCGTCGAGGGCGGCGAAAAGCTGCTCATCGGAGACCTGGGCCATGGCCCGCTCGGCGAGCTTCTTGTAGTAGCGGAAGATTTCGAGCGAGTCTTCAAGGTAGGACGTGGTGAATTTCAGCACCATGGGTTGATTATCCTCCCGGACGCGTTCCGACGCGATCCATTGCGGCGGCATACGCACAGACGGAACGCACCGGGCAGCTATCGCATTTCGGTTTCGTCTTGCAGAAAGCCTGGCCATGGGTCTTGAGCAGCAGGTAGGCCCGTTGGCGCGCATGAAAATGCGCGGGGACCTCGTGCTCGATGAGTTCCTGCGACTGGTGATAGGTCGCGGCGTAATTCTCGGATTCCTGCCCATGCACGATTCGGACAAGGACGTGCGCGCAGTTGGAGGGAACGGCGGCAATGGGCGCGGCGCGGGCAAAAAGCAGGATGCGGTCGGCGCCGGGATTGGCGATGCCGGGAAAGCGCTTGAGCGCCGCGCGCACTTTCGCGATGGGCCCGGTAAAGAGCGTGCTGAGATCGCCGCCGTACTCCTCGACCACGCGCTGAGCGATCTGCTGCAGGCGCATGGCGCGGAGCTCAGGCACCATGCCGCCCGGCTTGAGGGCCGCGGCCAACTGCGCCTGGGATGCGGCCAGGAGCTGGCGCGGCTGACCGCCAATGTGCTTCTTCACGGATTCCCAGCCGGCATGGCAACGCGCATCCGATTGCGGGTAGCCGCAGTGCCACCAGACGAGGAACTCGCAGGGATCGACGGGGAATCCGGGCTCCTGCGCGCCGTGGTGCGCTTCCAGGCGGTCGAGGAGATCGGGGACGGGGATTGTCTGAGCTCCCATGGCGGTGTCTCCAACCGGGTGTTGCAGTCATCTATACCGCATCCGCAGGGCGATGGGGAACTGCCATTTACCATCACATTTAATGAGTCGCATACGAGGGCTTCTGGTTTTGGCTGCGCTGTGCGCCTCGGGCTGCACGGCAATCGCGGCGCCTCAGCCGATTCTCGTGAAGGTCGTGGTTGTGGCCATGTTCGAGATGGGCGCAGACACCGGAGACACGCCCGGCGAGTTGCAGTACTGGGTGGAGCGCGACCACCTGGACCGGGTGTTCCCGCTGCCCGCGGGCTACCACGCGGTGCGCATGAACAGCGGGGGTGAGATGGCGGTGCTGACCGGGCCGGGAACGGCGCACGCCGCGGCGACGATCATGGCGCTCGGCCTCGATCCGCGATTCGACCTCACCCATGCGTACTGGCTGATTGCCGGAATCTCCGGCGGCAGCCCGGAACGGATTTCGCTGGGCTCGGCGGCGTGGGCGCGCTGGGTGGTGGATGGCGATCTCGGCTACGAAATCGATGCGCGGGAAATTCCACCGGACTGGAGCACGGGCAAGCTGCCGCAGCGCAAGACGCAGCCGTTTGAAGCACCCGCGGAACCGCTGCCGGGCCAGGTGTACAAGCTGAATGCGAAACTTGCGGAGTGGGCGTACGGGCTCACCCGCGATGTGGCGCTGCCCGATTCCGACAAGCTGAAAGAGGAGCGCGCGGCTTTTGATGGAGCGGCCGCGCAGAGAGTCTGTTACGAAACTCTTCCGGTTTGCCTGAATAGATGAGAAGATGCCCTTGCGAGAGCGAGGGCATCTTCGTTTATGGGATATATCCGAGGGGATGGGCGCAGTCAGGGAACACTATTTCCGGTGGTGCTGGATGATCTTGTTCCGCCCGATCATCTGTGTCGTGTGATTGACGCGTTTGTGGAAGGTCTTGCGATGAGTGAGCTGGGCTTCGAGCGATCCGAAGCCGCGGAGACGGGCCGTCCAGGTTATGACCCACGCGACCTGCTGAAGCTGTATCTGTATGGCTATTTACACACGATCCGGTCCTCGCGAAGGTTGGAAGCCGAGTGCCGCCGCAACGTGGAGTTGATGTGGTTGCTGGGCCGGCTATATCCGGACCACAAGTCCATTGCCGAGTTCCGGCGGATGCATCGGGAGGCGGTTACGGCTGCAGGAGCGCAGTTAGTTCGGTTTGCGCAGAGCTGCGGCCTGATTCGCGGGGAGTGGATTGCCATCGATGGCACCAAGTTCCGTGCCGTCTCCAGTGCCGACAGTGTGCGTGAGCGACAGGCGTTGGAGCGCTATCTGGACAGCATGGAACAGGCCGACGAAGAGCAGCTGGCTGCTATCGATCCCTCCGCCGTGCAGGTTGCGCTGGAGAAGCTGAAGCAGCATCGCGAACCGGAGGCGCGCTTCATGCCTGTGGCCCGGACCAATGCCCCAGCCTACAACGTGCAGACCGCAGTTGATGCCGAGCATGCACTGATCGTCGCCCATGCCGTCACGCTGGAGGCAGGAGACAACGTGCAGCTGCAGCCCATGGCAGAAGCAGCGAAGAAGGCGCTCGGCGCAGAGAGATTGCAGGTCGTGGCCGACGCCGGCTACGCCAACGGCGAGCATGCGGCACGCTGCGAGGCAGCCGGCATCCTGCCACATGTGCCTGTCAAGCGTGCCGTCAACAATCAGGGCAACGGCACGTTGTTTGGCCGTGAGCATTTTCGCTATCAGCCGGGGACTGACACCTATCTCTGCCCTGCAAACAAGACCATCCGACGCAAGCAACTTCACCGCAAGGACAAGGCCGTCGTCTATCGCGCCGATGCAGCCGACTGCGGTGGCTGCGCGATGAAGACTCGTTGCACACAGAGCTCAGCTCGCATCCTGACCCGGCTGCTGGATGAGGATGCGCTAAACCGCATGCATCAACGCGCTACCCCGGAAGCGATGAGGCTCCGACGATCTACCGTCGAGCTTCCCTTCGCCGTTCTTAAATACCACATCTTCGGGAACCCACGCCTATTGTTGCGCGGAACTGGCGGCGCGCAGACCGAAATCAGCCTCGCCATCATGGCTTACAACCTCAAACGGATGATCAAAGTCCTCGGGGCGGTGAAGTTCACCCGCCAACTCAACCCAGCCTGATCCAATCCAACCCCAAAAACAAAGAACGCTCCCCGAAGGGAGCGCTCTTTTAAAAAGGACCCCGGAGTTTCGTAACAGACTCCAGAGGCCGCCGTTTGTGACCATGGGCGACGAGGTCTCGGGCTCAACTTTTTGGCATGGGAAACTAAACGACGCATGGGCCGGAGAGTGGGTGCGATATTTCACCGGCGGCAAAGGCGAGTTTGCCACCACGGCGATGGAGGACACGGGAACGCTGCAGGCGCTACAGTTCCTGGCCGCAGCGGCCAAGGTGGATTGGAACCGGGTGCTGGTGCTGCGGACGGTGAGCAACTACGACCAGCAGCCGCGGGGAATGAGCGCGGCCGAGAGCCTGGCGCACCAGAGGGTGGGGACCTACAGCGCATATCTGCCATCGCTGGAGGCGGCTTACAGGGTTGGACACGTGGTGGTGAACGAGCTGATGACGCATTGGACGCAGTACAACGCGACGCCGGCCGCGGGCAAATGAAGACTGCGCTGCGGGGAGCATCGGGAGGAGCCTTGGCGGGCGTGAGGCCGGCAATGGAGAATACCTGAGTCTTGTACAACAGGGTTTGCGGCGTATCAGAGGAGCGCGCGGCGGGGCGGGAGCAGCGGGGAGGCATCTCAAAATGAAACTCAACATGATCACTCTGGCGGTCGTTGTCGTTGGTCTGATCGCGTTCGCGGCGCACGCAACGCATTTGGCGTGGACGCCCTGGCATATCGCCGGAGTGGCGATCGCCGCGCCCGCGTTTCTGCTGTTCGTGCTGGCGCGGCTGCAACTGGGCAGTGCGTTCAGCGTAGAAGCGAAGGCGTCGAAGCTGGTGACCACGGGGCTGTACGCGCGCATTCGCAATCCCATTTACGTTTTTGGCGCGCTGATGATCCTGGGCGGAATTGTGTTTGTCGGCCGGCCGTGGTGGCTGTTCATCCTTGCCGTATTGGTTCCTCTCCAGGTGTGGCGGAGCGGCAAGGAGGCAAAGGCGCTGGAAGAAAAGTTTGGCGAGGAGTATCGCGAGTACAAGCAAGAAACGTGGTTCTGAATAGTGTGATGTAACGGAGGCGGGATGCATTCACCCTGGCTGGGCGAGTTCATGGGCACGCTGGTGCTGGTGCTGCTGGGCAACGGCGTTTGCGCCGGAGTGACCCTGCGCAAGTCGTACGCCGCGAACTCCGGCTGGATAGTGATCACCACCGGATGGGCGCTGGCTGTCCTGTGCGGCGTCATTGTGGCGCAGGGTTTCGGCAGCCACGATGCGGCCATCAACCCCGCCATCACGCTGGCCGGCGCGATTGTGAGCGGGAAGTACGGGCAGGTGGCGTGGCTGTGGAGCGCGCAAGTGCTGGGCGCGATGTGCGGCGCAGGCATCATGGCTTTGCACTATGGTCCGCACTGGCGGGAGACCCCGGACAAGGCAGCCAAGCTGGGCGTGTTCTGCACCGGGCCGGCGATCAGCGCACCGTTGTGGAATCTTTTGAGCGAAATTATCGGCACGGCGGTGCTGGTGCTGGTAGCGGGCGCCATCTTTTCTCCCGGAGTGGCGGAGCGCGGGCCAGCGGCGGGAATGGGTCCCTGGCTGGTGGGCAGCCTGGTGTGGGGCATCGGGCTCTCGCTGGGCGGCACGACGGGATACGCAATCAACCCGGCGCGCGACTTCGGGCCCCGGCTTGTGCACGCGCTCGCGCCCATTCCCGGCAAAGGCGGATCCAACTGGCGCTATGCGCCGATTCCGATTCTGGGGCCGCTGATTGGCGCAACGCTCGCCGGCCTGCTGATTCGGTCCGCGCGTCCGTGGTAAGAGCGCGAGGCCGCGAGCACGGCATCGGTTGTATCCTAGCCTCTGTACGAGCGAGGGAGACCAACCGCGCATGCCGGATGCAGTTCTGCAACTAGAGCTCCAAGACAATGTTCTGGTGGCGCTGGCCGACCTGGGCGCCGGAACCGAGGTGCGCTACGGCAATCCGCCAGTTGCATGCCCGGTGACGGAGAAGATTCCGGCCAAGCACAAGATGGCGCTCCAGGAATTTGCGCCCGGCGACCTGGTCCGCATGTACGGAATGGTGGTGGGCGAGGCCACGCAACCGATCCGTCGCGGCGGCCTGATTTCGACTCGCAACATCCGGCATCGCGCGGAAGCGTACACAACCCAGCGGCAGGCCGTGGAGTTTCATCTGCCGGATGCGTCGCGGTGGGCGGGGCGTAGCTTTGAGGGATTCCGTCGAGCGGACGGGCAGGTGGGCACACGGAATTACTGGCTGGTGCTGCCGATGGTGTTCTGCGAGAACCGCAACGTGGAGCGGATGAGGGAGGCTCTTGAAGAAGAGCTGGGATACGCCGGCGCGGGCAATCACTACCGGCAGCGCGTGCGCGAGCTGGTGCAGGGCCGGAACGGCGGCAGCGGCCATGGGGTTGCGGAAGCGGTTGCAGCGGCACGCGCGGAACGTGTGTTTCCCAACCTCGATGGAATACGCTTCCTCACCCACCAGGGCGGATGCGGCGGCACGCGGCAGGATGCGCAGGCGCTGTGCGGATTGCTGGCCGGGTACATTCATCATCCCAACGTGGCCGGAGCAACGGTGTTGAGCCTGGGCTGCCAGCACGCGCAGGCATCGATGCTGATGGACGAATATCGCGCGCGCGATGCGAAGATGAGCAAGCCGGTGTTGGTGTTCGAGCACCAGCGCGCCGGGCGCGACACGGTGCTGATGACGGAAGCGCTGGAAGCGACCTTTGCCGCGCTGGAGGAGGCCAACCAGGCGCAGCGGACGCCGGCGCCGCTCTCAGGGCTGACCATCGGCCTGCAATGCGGCGGCTCGGACGGCTTCAGCGGCATCTCCGCGAACCCCACGCTGGGCTACGTCTCAGACCTGTTGGGCGAGCTCGGCGGCAGGACGCTGCTCTCGGAGTTTCCCGAGCTGCACGGCGTGGAGCAGGAACTGGTGAACCGCTGCGCGACGGATGAGTTGGCGCAGCGCTTTTATGACCTGATGCACACCTACGCGGCACGGGCGCGGGCGGTGCAATCTGGTTTCGAGATGAATCCCTCGCCGGGCAACATTTCCGATGGATTGATCACCGATGCCATCAAATCGGCCGGAGCGGCGCGCAAGGGCGGCACAGGGCCCATTCGGGGCGTGCTGGACTATCCCGAGTACGTGAGCGAGCCGGGACTGAACCTGCATTGCACGCCGGGCAATGACGTGGAGAGCGTGACGGCGCAGGTGGGCTCGGGCGCGAACCTGGTCCTGTTTACCACGGGGCTGGGGACGCCGACAGGGAGTCCCATTGCGCCGGTCATCAAGATCTCGACCAACTCGGCGCTGGCGGCGCGCATGCCGGACAACATCGATTTCGATGCGGGCGACATCATCACCGGCGAGATGACGCTGCCCGATTGCGCGGAGAAGCTGCTGGAACTCTCGATTGAGGTGGCCAGCGGGCGCGTGCTGACGAAGGCGGAGCTGCTCAAGCAGAATGACTTTATTCCGTGGAAGCGGGGCGTGTCGCTCTAGGAGTGTGTCGGAGATAGATTCCTTTTGCCGAAAATTCAGGGATTGAAATTGGTAGGTCAGTTTACGATGCGGTCATGGGCAAGAGCTTTGTTGCTGACGCGGTGAACCAGTCGCTTCTGTTCCCCCCGTCGCTGCACGACTGGCTTCCGGAAGGTCATCTGGCGCGGTTTCTGGTGGACGTGGTGTCGGCGCTGGACCTGGGCGCGATTTACGCTTCGTATGAGGCCGGTGACGGCCGGGGGATGTCGGCCTACGCGCCGGAGATGATGGTGCGGGTGCTGCTGTACGGCTACGCGACGGGCGTGTACAGTTCGCGCAAGATCGAGGCGCGTACCTACGAGGATGTGGCCTTCCGCTACCTGTCGGCGGACGCGCACCCGGATCACGACACCTTCGCGGCGTTCCGCAAGCGGCACCTGGAGGCGCTGGCGGGGCTGTTCACGCAGGCCCTTCTTTTGTGCGAGAAGGCAGGGCTGGTGAAGCTGGGTCATGTGTCGATCGACGGGACCAAGATCAAGGCCAACGCCAGCAAGCACAAGGCCATGAGCTATGGACGGATGGGGGAGACCGAGGCGCGGCTGAAGGCGGAGATCGAAGCGCTGCTCAAGCAGGCCGAAGCCACCGACGCGGCCGAGGATGCGCAGTACGGCAAGGGGCGGCGGGGCGACGAGTTGCCGGCGGAGTTAGCGCGGCGGGAGAGCCGGTTGAAGAAGATCGCGCAGGCCAAGGCGGAGTTGGAACAGGAAGCTCGGGAGAAGGCCGAACAGGAGCGCGCCGCGGCCGAGGCCAAACTGGCCCAGCGGCGCGAAGAGCAAGAGCGGACGGGCAAGAAGAAGCGCGGGCGCGCGCCGCAGGTTCCCGACCCGGAGCAGGCCAAACCGGAAGCCAAGGCGCAGCGCAACTTCACCGATCCGGACAGCCGCATCATGCCCGACGGCGCCAGCAAGGGCAGCTTCGTGCAGGGCTATAACGCGCAGGCGGCGGTGGACTCGACGGCGCAGGTGATCGTGGCCGCGGAGGTTACGCAAGAGACCACCGACAATCATCAACTGTTGCCCATGCTGAATCAGGTGGAAAAGAACCTGGGCCGCAAGCCGGACGCGGCCAGCGCCGACGCGGGCTACTGGAGCGAGGCCAACGCGAGCGATGAAAGCGTGGCGGGCATCGATCTGCATATCGCCACGGGCAGAGACAAACATGAAGACATGATCGCTACTACCGGCGAGCCGCCGCCGGGTGCTACAGCGCGGGAGGTCATGCGGCATAAGTTGCGTACCGAAGCGGGACGGGCGCTGTACAAAATGCGCAAAGCGATCGTCGAGCCGGTCTTCGGACAGATCAAGGAGCAGCGAGGCTTCCGGCGCTTCACGCTGCGCGGTCACCAGAATGTTCGTTGCGAATGGAAGCTGGTGTGCGCAGCTTCCAACCTGTTGAAGCTGTTCGGCTCCGGGTGGAGGCCGCTGCTGGCATCAAAAGCGGGCGGAAGCTGTTTCGACGTCCCGCGCAGACTTGCCAGCCGCAGTCCCGACGCCACCACATCATGGTGTTTCCACGAAATGCCCGCTCTTAACCCTCACCGCTGAGGAGCAATACTCGCCATCTCAACCGTTATCCCCGACACACTCCTAGCGCCCGGGAAATCTTCGACGCGACTCCTACTCAAGATAGGAAGCTACCACCGCCAGCGCGGCGATGGCTGCAGTCTCCGCGCGCAGGATGCGCGGGCCCAGCGATGCGGCGCGCCAGCCGTTGGCGTCGAAGAGCGCTTCCTCTTCCGGCGCCCAGCCGCCCTCGGGGCCGAAGGCCAGCTCCAGCGATGGCATCTCGTTGCGAGAGGCCTCCACGGCCTCCTCAATGAGCGCGCGCAGGGTGGTGCTGCGCTCCTGTTCGGCGAGGACAATGCGGGTGGCGCGCGAATTTGTTCGCAGGTGCGCGCTCAGTTGGACGGGATCGTGGATCAGGGGCAGGTCAGAGCGGCGGCACTGCTGCGCGGCCTCGCGCGCGATGCGGCGCCAGCGCTCCACGCGTTTTTCGGCGGCGTCGGCCAGGTGCTTCTCAGTCCGGCGGGCGATGACGGGCACGATGCCGGCTACGCCCAGTTCCGTGGCTTTCTCGATACCCCACTCCAGGTGATCGAACTTGAAGATGGACATGACCAACGTAATCGGCAACGCGGGATCGGCCTCGACCTCGGCCAGCAGATTGAAGCGCACCTCGCCGGGCGAGACCGCGACGACCTCGGCGTGGAACACGTGCCCGCCGGCTACGACGTCGGCTTCAATGCCCGGGCGAGCGCGGAGCACGCGCGCAATGTGCTCGGCCTGCGATCCGGTCAGGGTCGCGGTGGCTTCGTCCCAACGTTCGGCAATCCAGCGGCGGCGGGTCATGTTTGCGATGTTCGTCCTTCCCCAGATTCTATGCGCCTTTGACCGTCATGCTGCCGTGCCCGCGCGCACATTTGGCCAAAAACACTGAGGGGACGCTTTGAAGCGTCCCCCTGGTGTTTGCCTGTGGTTGATGGTCGCGATTACTTCTTCTTTGCTGACTTCTTCGCGGCCTTCTTCGCAGGTGCTTTCTTGGCTGCCTTTTTCGTTGCCATTTTCCTATTCTCCCTTTTCGATGGGTTGCATCGAAACTGCAAATGAATTGCAGTTGAGTGAATGTATAGATTCATGCATCACAAGTGTCAAGAAAAAAACGAATGGAGAGTGGAAAAAGTGGCAACAATTTTTCAAGGTGGTCCGGGAGATGCTCACAGAAATCTCAGATGAAGTGCTGCGCGTGAAGCAGCGCGAGACCCAAACCGGCGATCAGATCCTGCCACGCATGCGCGATCATTCCCGCGCGCAGACTGCGGCGGAAGATGGCGAGCAGGCTGAACAGCGCGCCAAAGATGGACAGCAGGACCATGTTGCGCGCGCCCTGATAGCCGTGCGCCATGCCGAAAAGAATCGCCGAGAACACCACCCCCGCCCATAACGCGCCGCGGCCCCAGGCGGTGAATTGCCGCTGCAAATAGCCGCGAAAGACGATCTCTTCAGCGAAGCCGGCAAACGCGCAGACCAGTATCCATGCGGTGATTTCGCTCACCGAAGCCGGCGCGAGGCGGAGCAGCGTGTGGATGGCATGTTGCTGCGCGGCATCCGGCTGGCCGTTGGGCGCAAAGGTTCGATGATGGATGACGGCGTCCAGCACTTCCCAGAAAATGCCCAGCGTGGCGAGGACAAGCATGGAGCCAAACCAGAAGATGCCGGCAACGCCGAGATCGACGGCGACGCCCTGGGCGCCGCTTTCGAGCTCGCCGATCAGGGAGCGAAACGGAAGCCGACGCAGACGAAGCCCGAACCAGATCCAAGCCAGCAAGACCAGCTCGGCGGCCGCTGTGAAGGCATACGTGCCCAGGCGGCTGATATGCGCGGAATGGTGACCGGCGATCTCCTTTGCGCCGGTGATCGACATCAAGACAATGGCGGCGACGAGCAGCGCGGTGTGCCACCAGGGAGCGATGGGCTGTTGCGGCGCGGCCCAGCGCGCGGGGTTTGGGCCCTGGTGCGGATTCTCATTTGACGGATCATCGGGTATCTGCAATCGTTCGTTCCTCTCGCAATAGGGTTCGCCGCGGCGAAGATGCGCAGCCCGCGTCAGCACTCGATGATATTCAACGCCAGGCCAGCCAGGCTGGTCTCCTTGTAGCGCGATTGCATATCCATTCCGGTCAGAAACATCGTGCGGATGACCTGATCCAGAGAGACTCTGTGGTTTTCGGCTTCGTTCATGGCGATGCGGGAGGCTTGCACGGCCTTGACCGCGCCCATGGCGTTGCGCTCGATGCAGGGGATCTGGACCAGGCCGCCGATGGGATCGCAAGTCATGCCCAGGTTGTGCTCCATTGCGATCTCCGCGGCGTGCTCGATCTGGCCGTTGCTGCCGCCGAGCGCGGCAGTGAGCCCGCCCGCGGCCATGGAGCAAGCCACGCCCACCTCGCCCTGGCAGCCGACCTCGGCGCCGCTGATGGAAGCATTTTCCTTGTAGAGGATGCCGATGGCGGCCGAAGCGAGGAAGTAGCGGTAGATGCCCGCGGGGCCGGCATCGGGGATGAAGGTCTCGTAATATCGCGCGACCGCCGGCACCACGCCCGCAGCTCCGTTGGTGGGCGCGGTGACGACGCGGCCCCCGGCTGCATTCTCCTCGTTCACGGCCATGGCGTAGACCGTCACCCAATCGAGCGGGGCAAGCGGATCGCTGGCCTTGCCTTCGGCTTCATTCGCGCGCAGGCGCTCTGCCAGGCGGTGCGCGCGCCGCTGCACTTTCAGGCCACCGGGCAACGTGCCCTCGGTAGCCATGCCGCGCTCCATGCAATCGCGCATTGCTTCCCAGATGCGATCCATTCCGGCGCAGACCCGATCCTCGGGATTCTGCCCGCCTAAAGCGGCCATGCGCGCGCTTTCGTTGCTCAGCATCAGATTCGCGATGGTGAGCTTGTGCGCCTCCGCGAGTTCCAGCAGATCCGCCGCGCTGTGGAATGGAAACGGAATGGCGGGCGCGGGTTTCGCCGCATCGGATCCGGCCGCGGTCTCCGGCTTCTCTGCGTCCTCGGTAATGAAGCCGCCGCCGATGGAGAAGAAGGTGCGCTGGTCCAGGACCGCGCCGTCAGCGGCATAAGCGGTCAGTCGCAGGCCGTTGGGATGCTGCATGGCTGCGCCCGGAGGATTCATGATGTCGCGGTGGAAGACAAGGTCATTGGGTTCATCGAAGGGGATGGCGCGTCGGCCCGCGAGGTTCAACGCGCGCGAGGCGCGGATTGCGGACACGGTGGATTCAATGGCGGCGGGATCGACTGTCGCCGGTTCGTTTCCTGAGAGTCCCAGCAGCACGGCCCGGTCCGTGGCGTGGCCAATGCCGGTGAGAGCCAGCGAGCCGTAGAGCTGGGCTTCGATGCGGGCGACGCGATCGAGGACGCCGCTCTCTACCAGGCCGCTGACGAAGCGATGGGCCGCGCGCATGGGGCCCATGGTGTGGGAGCTGGAGGGGCCGACGCCAATTTTGTAGAGGTCGAATAGGGAAGTCATTTGCAACCTGCCGGAACGATGGTACGCCTTGACGCGTGCGGTTGACGACCTGGCGGCAGGCGATTATTCCTGGAGCGACGCCGCCGGGAATGCGATGCCGAAGCCGCCCGAGAAGCCTCCCTCGCAGATGAGCGGCATCCGTCACATCCCACGATGGCAACCGCAGTGGTACACTCCCTGCACATTCGACCATGCTCTTCAAGGCCCTCAGCGCCGCTGTCTACGGAATTGACGCCAACCTCATCGATGTCGAAGTCGATTACAGCGGCGTTGTCTCCGACCAGGATCATTTTCACACCGTGGGGCTGCCCGATGCGGCGGTGCGGGAGAGCCGCGACCGGGTGCGCGCCGCCATCAAGAACTCCGGCTACCTGATTCCGCCCACGCACATCACCATCAACCTGGCGCCCGCCGATCTGAAGAAGGAAGGCTCGGGGTTCGATCTGCCTATCGCGGTTGGCATTCTGGGCGCGTATGGCGCGCTGCGCATCGATGACCTGAGCCGATTTCTGCTGGTGGGCGAGCTGGGCCTGGACGGCGGCCTTCGTCCAATTCCGGGCATGCTCCCGGTGGCCATCATGGCGCGGGAGAAGAACATTCCCAACCTGATTCTGCCGGCGGCCAATGCGGCGGAGGCCGCGGTGGTGGAGGGCGTGAATGTCTACCCGGTTTCGTCGCTGCTGGATGTGCTGGATCTGCTGAACACGGCGGTGCTGGGAGTGATCCAGAGGGAGCCGTTTCGGGTCTCGACCGAGGAACTGCTGAGCGAGCTGCAACACTTCACCGTGGACTTCAAGGATGTGCGCGGGCAGCAGACGGCCAAGCGGGCGCTGGAGGTTGCGGCTGCGGGGAGCCACAACATCCTGATGATCGGGCCGCCGGGCTCGGGCAAAACCATGCTGGCCAAGCGGCTGCCGTCGATCCTGGCGCCGCTGAGCTTCGAGGAAGCGCTGGAGACCACCAAGATTCATTCCGTGGCCGGGGTGCTGGATGCGGCGGCGGGCCTGGTGACGCAGCGGCCGTTCCGCTCTCCCCACCACACCATCTCCGATGCCGGACTGATCGGCGGCGGGATTATTCCCCGGCCAGGAGAAGTTTCGCTGGCGCATAATGGACTGCTCTTCCTGGACGAGTTGCCGGAGTTTCCCCGCAATGTGCTGGAAGTGATGCGCCAGCCGATGGAAGATCACACGGTGACGATCGCGCGCGCCAGCATGAGCCTGAGTTTTCCGGCGCGATTCATGCTGGCCGCGGCGATGAACCCGTGCCCCTGCGGCTACTTTAACGACAAGGCGCGGGAGTGCCTGTGCACGCCGCCCATGATCCAGCGCTACGTGGCCAAGATCTCGGGGCCGTTGCTGGACCGGATCGATATTCATATTGAAGTGCCGGCAGTGCAGTACAAGGAACTGCGTGGACGCGCGGCGGCAGAGGGCTCCGCGGAGATCAGGGAGCGGGTGCTGGCGGCGCGCGAGCGGCAGCGGGAGCGATTCAGTAAGCACAGCGAAAAAATCTACGCCAACGCGCAGATGAGTACGCGGCAGATCCGCGTCTACTGCGAGCTGGGGCCGGATAGCGAACGCCTGCTGGAGCGGGCCATGCAGCAGCAGGGGCTAACGGCGCGGGCGCATGACCGCATCCTGAAAGTTGCGCGGACCGTGGCCGATCTGGAGGGCGCGGAGACGCTGAGCGTGGCGCACCTGGCCGAAGCGATCCAATACCGGACGCTGGACCGGAGCTACTGGGCATAGATCCATCCAGAGCCGGGAGAAAAAAACTCAACGAAGACTTCCCCACTCAAATCGAGATCGCGAGCGTGCGCTCTCGTTCGCTGCTGACCAGCAAGCGCGAAGTTTGCGGCCGGGGCGCTGACGGCCGCGCTTGGCCTGAATTGAGGCAGGGGCGCCGGTCCGTGGAAACAGCGGCAGAATCAGGTTACTTCCGAGTTTAAGGGTCCTCCAATCTTTGTCGATATTCCGATCACAGGCTGAGAAATCCCTCATGCCGGACGCGATTTCAATGGAGGATCTCCATGTCACCTGCCAATGTGCTATCCGAGTGGGACACCGCGCTGTTGATGGCGCCATTTGTCGCCATGCTGGCTGCATGGATGTTCGGCTTGGACGAACTTGTCTTCAAGCCCCGGGCGAAGCGGCGCGCGAGGTTCAGCTTGACCGAAGCGAACGGGCGCGTGGCCTTTACTGATCCGGACGGAAGGCCATGGAAAATTGCTGCGGGGGCAGGGCGCCGCACGGCGTGGGGGAGGCGGCGGTGGAAAAATCTATGATCGACGGGTGGATGCAGACCTTGGCGCCCTGGACCGTTTACCGCGCAAGTGTTCTGTTATCAAATAGTTGATGGTATGTCCCGGGCCAGAACTTGGGTGGTGCGCAGGGCGATAACCGGCCTTAAAAAACTATTGACCCGGACACGTCCCCGTTATACATTCAAGGGTGCCATCCAGTTAGGATAGATTGCACAGTCGGGCAAGGTGTGCCAGTCTGTCATTCTCCCGCATCAATTAAGTTGTTGCAGTGGAATGGGTTGATGCGGTGGTGTGCTGTCAGGACGTCCTGTGACCCATTGCGTATCAGGGTCCTCGGGGGAGTCCGGCTCGTACTCCGACAAAGAAATCCTGGCGATGCGTTCCGTGGTTTGTGAGGCCGCATCCAAGTTTTTTGAACTTGATGCCGGACGCGTGCGTCTAATCCTTGGGGAATGGTACAAAAGACCGCTGGGAAGGAAGCTGTCGGCCGCACCGGCGGCAACAAAAAAGAAGCGCCGACTGTGCAAGCGCTAGTTGAAGGAGAGAAATTCGTCATGCGTTCTGATCTTGTTTTTGGGGCACTCTCTCATGTGTCCAACCGTTACCAGCTTTGCCAACTGGCCTCAAAGGCGACGCGCAAGCTGCACAAGCCGACCACCCGGCTTCAGGACACGACCAATGAGGTCCTGATCCGTTTCCGCAGCAATCATCCCGGCGCACGGCCGGCGGAGAAGGTGCGGGCTCAAGAGCCGGTGGCGCGGCGCCGCGCGGCTTAATCGCCCTCAAGAAGAGCGAAAGACGTTGTTTCCGGATTCAGGCGGCTTTCCCGGTGGAAAGCCGCTCCTTCCAGGTTCTTCCTTCCAGCACACAATTCGAGAAGCCATCCAGAGCGCGACTGCGCTACAATGCTCGAAAGAATCCCCCACCTGAAGTCCGAAGCACTCCCGTTCCGATTTCCCACCACTCAAGAAAAAATCCCCCCACCCGCAGGTGAACATGACCATTGCAGAACTCAAAGAAAAGAACATCACAGAGCTAAGCCGCATTGCCCGCACCCTGGAGATCCCCGGGGCCAGTGGTCTTCGCAAGCAGGACCTGATCTTCAAGATTCTCCAGGCGCAGAGCGAGAAGGAGGGTCACATCTTCGCCGATGGCGTGCTGGAGATCCTGCCTGACGGCTACGGCTTTCTGCGCTCGCCCGATTACAACTACCTGCCGGGGCCGGACGACATCTACGTATCGCCGTCGCAGATTCGCAAGTTCGACCTGAAGACCGGCGACTCGATCAGCGGCAACGTGCGCCCGCCCCACGAAGGCGAAAAGTACTTTGCGCTGGTGAAGATCGAGGCCATCAACTTCGAGTCGCCGGAAGAGACGCGGAACAAGATCCTGTTCGACAACCTGACCCCGCTCTACCCGCAGGAACGGATCAAGATGGAGACCGTTCGCGAAGCCGTCAGCGGCCGGGTCATGGATCTGCTCACGCCTGTGGGCAAGGGCCAGCGCGGCCTGATTGTGGCGCCGCCGCGCACCGGCAAGACCATGCTGCTGCAGTCCATCGCCAACTCCGTCACTACCAATCACCCCGAAGTCGTGCTGATCGTGCTGCTGATCGACGAACGTCCGGAAGAAGTGACCGACATGCAGCGCTCGGTCAAGGGCGAGGTCATCAGCTCCACGTTCGATGAGCCTGCCGCCCGCCACGTGCAGGTGGCCGAGATGGTCATTGAGAAGGCCAAGCGCCTGGTGGAGCACAAACGCGACGTGGTGATTCTGCTCGACTCCATCACGCGCCTGGCCCGCGCCTACAACACCATCGTGCCGCCCTCGGGCAAGGTTCTCTCCGGCGGCGTGGATTCCAACGCCCTGCAGCGCCCCAAGCGTTTCTTCGGCGCCGCCCGCAACATCGAGGAAGGCGGCTCGCTCACCATCATCGCCACCGCCCTCGTCGATACCGGCTCGCGCATGGACGAAGTCATCTTTGAAGAGTTCAAGGGCACCGGCAACATGGAAATCATTCTGGACCGCAAGCTGGTGGACAAGCGCGTCTTCCCGGCCATCGATATCCAGCGCTCCGGAACCCGCAAGGAAGAGCTGCTAATCCCCAAGGAAGACCTGCAGCGGATCTTTGTGACCCGCCGCGTGCTGAACCCGCTGTCGCCGGTCGAAGCGATGGAGCTGCTGATTTCGCGCCTGGAGAAGGTGCGCAACAATGCCGAGTTCCTGCAGAACATGAACCAGCTCTAGGCAGAGTGCATAACCCGAAAACTACGGCCCCGTCACTTGCATCTGCCGCCAACCTGCGGCCGGTGCATTGGTCGAGTTCACCACGTCGCCGACTCCATTTGTCCAGTAGTTACTCTTCGTGCCGGTCCACACGTCCTTGGCTTCACCGGTGAACGGATCGATGGTTGGGGTGACGCCATTGAGAATATTCAGGAAGCCCTGTTGCTGGTTGGCGAATGACTGCTGTCGATGCTCGAACGAGGAGACCTGGTCGCGCATGGCCTGCATTTTGGCTTCAAATTGCCGCTGCTGCTCGGCCATTTCCGCCATGCGCTGCTGTTGCCGTTGCCGCTGGTATTGGAGCGCGTAGGCATCGAGCTGTTTTTGCTTTTCAATCCACGCCGGGTTCAGCTTGAACGTGCGCGCGCAGTGCTCGAGGACGGAGCGTGCAAGTGCAACCCGGCCCGTTGGGCTGAGATAACTGCCCAGCGTGGGTACTGACCAAATGCCTCCGTTCGACACGGTGCGCACATAAGCATAGGCCACACGCTTGCCGCCATCGCACAGATAGGCGATTTGCCCGGTGGAAGTTTGCTCCGGCGTGCCTTCCTGCGGGATGTAATCGGGAACCGTGAAGCCCACGTTGGCAGTGTCCGGAGTCGGGTCGTGACAGTCCTGATAGAAGCGGACGTGAGAGTAGAGCACCGCGAACTCCGGTCCCGTGCGATAACGCGCGACGATCAACTGCGCTTGCGCTCCAAGATCGTAGACCTCGCCTTCGCGATTGTGGTATTGGTTCGGGGGCGTGTACACGGGAATGGACACATCGCCGATGCGAACGTTGATTTGGCCGTCGGGCGATGTCAGGTCGACCATCGGCCGCTCATCGGAGTAGCCCATTCGTATCAGGCCGCCTCTCGTCGTCCAGCCGCGAGGGACTTCAACCGTGAAAGCTTGCTCCAGAGGGTCCTGATAGCTTACCCAGGTAAGACTTGAGCCCGCGGCATGCGTCACCTGCGCACCGGTCCCTCTGGCTGCCGAGCCGCGACAGATCGTGGAAGCGCCAAGAAGAACCACGCCGGACAAAACAAGCATCTGCGTGAGAGGCATGAACTCTGCACCTTTCATGGGGCACCCATACTTTTTAGCCGGAACATCCCCTTTGGGGACTGCTTGCCGCGAATTGTACCGCCGAAGGACGCCTTTGGGGGAGAATTTGACCCGCGTCTGTGGCCGAATGGCGAGCGATTTCTTCGCGCCGAGGAGGATAGGATGCCGACGGGAAAGCAGGAAGCAGAGAGCCGGGAACCGCGGACGGACATGCCCGGAGGACCGATAAGCAAGCGACAATAATCGATATTCGATAAAAGTTGACCGGGGCGACAGACCATGCCATTATCGATAATCGATTCTGCATTTCCCGCGGTCGTTTAATCCGGTGCTTCCCTGAGCATTGATGAAGAACATGGAGAGACTCTCGCGCTGCCTGCTGGTGTTGCTTGCCGTCCTGTGTGCTGCTCCGCTGCGCGCCCAGGGGCCGCCCTACCAGACCGACGACCCCGTGCCCGTCGACTACAAACATTATGAGTTCTACATCTTCGGCGGCGCCGACGGTACACCCGTCGAGATGGATTCCACCGGCCCCGCATTTGAGTTCAACTGGGGCGCCGTTCCTCGCGTTCAGATCCACGCCATTCTCCCCTGGGGAGTGATTGGCCCGCGCAACAAACCCATCTATGCGCCTGCCGGACAGGGGCCGACGCTGTTGGGGCTCACCGACATGGAATTGGGCGCGAAGATCGCCTACATCAAGGAAGGCAAATACAATCCGCAAATCGGCACCTTCACCATGTTCGAAATGCCGACCGGAAACTACAACAAGGGCCTGGGTGTGGGTAAGGTCTGGTATCGGCTTCCGCTCTGGTTGCAAAAGAACATTGGCCCCTGGCTGCTTGACGGAGGCGCCGGCGAAACCATGGTTCCGCAAACCCAGTACCGCAATTTTCCTTACGGCGGATTTCTGCTCAAGTACACGTTTCCGGGCGACCGGCTGGAGTTCGGCGGCGAAGTCTTTTCCCATGGAAGGGAAGGCCTGGCCACGCCGCAGACGCAGGCTTCCACTTTGATCGACCTGGGCGGCTACTACCATTTCAAGCACAACCCCAACGAGCAGTTCCTGTTTTGCTACGGCCATTCCGTGGCCGGCCAGACGGAGAATTACGCCTACGTGGGCATGTACTGGACGTGGGGCAAGGACGACAAGAAGCCAGACAGCGGCAACGCGCTGCTGGGTCAGGCCGCCCGCCCCAACGGCTACTAAGCCGGGCTGTTCCGGGCAAGAGGAGGGGGAATGGAGATTACGTCGCGTGCTCTGTGGACGCTCATTCACGGCATGGGCTTCGGGGGGCTCTACCTGCTGGCATGCTCCGGCGCGATCGTGGAGCTCTGGCGCAGATATGCTGGGACGTCTCAGGCTCCCCTGGCTGCCGGCGATCGGAGGTTTGTCGAAATCTACTTCGCCATCATGGCCGTTCTTGCCTGGCTGGCGGTGCTTACCGGCGCGTACGTGGTCTACCCGTGGTATCGCGCTGTTCCGCCCCCGGGCACAACGGATCTCGCCGCCTTTCCTCAGCGCCTTCTGCTCTCGAACCCTTCGACAGCCGCGTGGCACTCCCTCGGGATGGAGTGGAAGGAGCACGTTGCGTGGCTGGCGCTGATTTCCATCACCATGGCCTGGGCCGTATTGATGCGATACGG
The DNA here is from genome assembly GCA_963766785.1 of uncultured Acidobacteriota bacterium. GTDB lineage: Bacteria > Acidobacteriota > Terriglobia > Terriglobales > Acidobacteriaceae > Telmatobacter. Next base: position 1,367,397 of record CAVYBV010000025.1, on the reverse strand, counting down.
GCCCAGACTGAAGAATCATCCCAGCCTGCGCAACGCCGTTTTGTGCTTCGTTCTGGTTTCCATGCTTGCCGCGGGCATCGCGGGATTCTTCGGCGCTGAGCTCGACGAGCATGCGCCGGTCAACGGCGGCGGCGTGATTCACCTCGCTCACGGAGATTGACGAATGCAATCCTTGGAGACCAGTGCTTCTTCAACCGCGTCCACACTTCCCAACGGTCCCGGCGCGGCCGCCCTTCTGTCGGCGGGCATCGGCGCATGCGCGCTCGCGGTACTATCCATCGCGGCGGATCGCCTGGCCGGATTTCAGCGGTGGATGGTTTTCTCGAAGCCGACCGGATCGCTCTCGGGAGTGACAACATCGGCGATCGTTATTTGGCTCATAGCATGGGGAATCCTCGAGCTGCGTTGGCGAAATCGCAACGTGCCCATGAATCGGATCGGCATTGCGGCGCTCATTCTGCTGATCGTTGGTTTGCTGCTGACATTTCCTCCACTGGCGGACGCGCTTTAAGCCCTTTTAAAAACGCAGGATCACCGAAGAGTCGAGACGGCAACACGAGATGCGATTTCTAAAACCCACTCGCGGCAAGAACCAGGAACTGTACATCGGCCTCGTCCGCCTGCACGTGCTGCACCACGCGGCAGAGGGGCCGATTTTTGGCCTGGGCATCATCCAGGAGCTCGGTCGGCATGGTTACAAGCTCGGCCCGGGGACAATCTACCCCTTGCTCCACGGAATGGAACGGCGTGGTTGGCTTGGCGCGGAGTTCGAACTGGTGAACGGCCACAAGCGCAAGGTCTACGCGGCCACTGCAACCGGCCGCAAGGCGCTGGCCCAGGCCCGGAATTACGTTCGCGAGCTGTACCTGGAGATGGGCGAGGGCGAGCAGAAGGAATCTTCGCCAGTTCCTCGGGTGATGAAGCCGATCAGGAGGGACAACAAGCGCGGCTGACTCGGTCGCGCCAATCCGACCCACCACACGCTCTACACCCACGACAACGGCTTCGCTATACTGGCCTTTGAGCGCACCGGATGGCAACTTGATGGGGAATGACGGCAATGCGGCTGCCGATCCCGCACGCCCCGGATCCTCCGCAGAGAACGACGCAGCCCTCACGCGCCGCATTATTTCCTACGTCCTCTTCACCTTCATCGTTTATCTCGCCATCGGCCTTCCCCTCGCGGTGCTGCCGGAATATGTCCATTTCCGGCTCGGCTACAGCGCCACCCTGGCCGGCCTGATCATCAGCATCCAGTACATCGCCACGTTCCTCAGCCGTCCCTGGGCCGGCCACATCTCCGATCACCGCGGCGCTAAAATCTCCGTGATCTGGGGCATGGGCGTGTGCGCTGCTTCGGGCGTCTTTCTCGCCGCAGGCGGTCTGCTCCATGCAGCGGCCTGGCTCAGCATGACCAGCCTCGTCCTCAGCCGCCTTGCTCTTGGCGTGGGCGAAAGTCTGGGTTCCACCGGAGCTACTCTCTGGGGCATCTCTTCGGTCGGCGCGGAGCACACCGCCCGCGTCATCGCTTACAACGGCATCTGTACCTACGGCGCCATGGCGATCGGCGCGCCGCTCGGCGTGTTCATGGCGAGCTCGCTCGGCCTGGCCTCGATCGGCGTCCTGACCACCGCGCTTTGCGCCGCCAGCGTTTTTCTTGCGGTGTGCAAGCGTCCGGTTCCCGTCGTCCACGGCGAACATCTGCCCTTCCGCAGCGTTCTCATCCGCGTGGCCCCGCACGGCACGGCCCTCGCCCTCGGCGGCGTGGGATACAGCGTTCTGGCCACCTTCGTTACGCTCTTCTACGTCAGCCGCCACTGGAGCGGCGCCGCTCTCTGCCTCACCGCATTCGGCGTCGCATTCATCGCCGCGCGCCTCGCCTTCATTCACACCATCGACCGCTTCGGCGGCTTTCCCGTCGCCATCACCTGCATGGCGGTTGAATCCGTCGGCGTCTTCGTCCTCTGGCGCGCCCACTCCCCCTGGACCGCTCTCGTGGCCGCCTCCATTACCGGCTTCGGCTTCGCGCTCGTCTTTCCCGCCATCGGCGTTGAAGCCGTCCGCCGCGTTCCGGAGAAGAACCGCGGCACCGCCCTCGGTCTCTATACCGGATTCTCCGACGTATCCTTCTTCCTCGTCGGACCCTCCGCTGGGGCCGTCATCGGCGCCTTCGGCTACTCCAGCGCCTTCCTGTTTGCGCTTATCTGCGTGCTCGTTGCGCTCGCCATCGTCATTGTTCTTGCGGAAATCACCGGCGCCGCCGAGGCAACCTGACCAATGCTTCGCTCGACATTTCTCGCGCAGAAGCGCCAGTTGTGCCCCATCCATCGCGCGGCCTTTTCGCGCGATGGGTGGGCGGAACTAGCTCCGCTGTCCCGCACTACATCTTCATCTTCGCCTTTGCCTTAGTCAGGTCCTTCGCCCCGGCCAGGTGCTTCTCCAGCGTCGGCAGCGCCGCCTCGGCATACGACTTCACCGCCGCATCCTGGGCCTCCGCCGCCTCCTTCTTGTAGACCTCGATCGCCTTGGTGTGCCCCGCGACCATCTCCATCGCGTACTTGCGATCGAACGCCGCTCCCTTCAGTTCGTGGAACGGGGCGATCATCTTCTTGTTGTTCTCCGCGTCGATGGCCGTCGGAACCGTCAGGCTTGCCCCCATCGCCAGCGTCTGCAACTGCTGGTAATCCTTGGTATGGTCAGTCACCAGCATCTGCCCGTAATCCTTCACCGCTTGCGAATCGGAAGCGTCCTGCGCCAATTGGCCCAGGTTGGCCTCGACCATATCCGTCTGCGCCGCCATGTCAATGAACTGCTGGTCCGTCATCGCCATTTTCATGGCGCCCTTCATGTGCGCCTTCTTCTGTGCCAGCGCGGGAACGGTAACCAGTGCAAAACAGCAAACAGCCGTCAAAATCCGTTTCATCAGTTTCCTCCCTGTTCAGATGGTTTTCTCCCCGGGCCGCCGCCGTTCGGCGCCGCGCCACGATTGGGGGGTGAAGAGCCCGGCTGGTCTGGATTTACGGGTGGCTGCCCAGTGCGCAAGCAGATCCTCTCGCTGGCCCAAGCCAGCCCACACGTCTACGGGAGTTAAGATGCAGGATTTTGCCTCGCCGTTCCTCCCGATGTGGGGGAAAAAAGGAAAAAACCGCGGCCGGGCGACCTGGCGTACATTGGAGATGCGGATTCTGGCGCCGGCAAGACCGGGGCAAAGAAAATGAGCCGAGGGCTGGAGGCTGATGGATTGACGCCGACGGATGAAAATCAGGCCCGCCAGCGCAGCTACTTCCGCTTTTCCTCTTCCGCACCCTTCAACTGCGGCATCTCCCCGCCTACGCCCAGGTTCAGCAGCCCCGCCCGCGCGTAGGTCAGCAGCTTATCCCGGGTGTCGGCGATGTCCAGGTTGCGCATCGTCAGTTGCCCGATCCGGTCCCGCGGCGAGAACGCCGACTCGCCCTTTTCCATGGTCAGCCGCTCCGGCTTGAAGGTCAGGTTCGGCGACGCCGTGTTCAGAATCGAGTAGTCGTTCCCGCGCCGCAGCTCCAGCGTCACCTCGCCTGTGATCGGCTTGGCCACCCACCGCTGCGAGCTCTCCCGCAGCATGATCGCCTGGGGATCGAACCAGCGCCCCTGGTACAGCAGCCGCCCCAGCTTGCGCCCGTTCTCGCGGTAGGTTTCGATGGTGTCCTCGTTGTGGATGCCCGTGATCAGCCGCTCGTACGCGATGTAAAGCAGCGCCATCCCCGGCGCTTCGTAAATCCCGCGGCTCTTGGCCTCGATGATGCGGTTCTCAATCTGGTCGCTCATGCCCAGCCCGTGGCGGCCGCCGATCCGGTTTGCCTCCAGCAGCAGCTCCACGTGATCAGGGAATTCGCGCCCGTTCAGCGCCACTGGCCAGCCTTCTTCGAACCGCACCGTCGCTTCTTCCGGCTTCACGGACACGTCTTCGCGCCAGCTAGCCACGCCCATGATCGGCGCCACAATGCGGATGCTGCTCGAGAGGAACTCAAGGTCCTTGGCCTCGTGCGTCGCGCCCAGCAAGTTCGAGTCGGTCGAGTACGCCCTTTCGGCAGACATCTTGTACTCGAAGCCGGAGCGCCGCATGAACTCACTCATTTCCGCGCGTCCGCCCAGCTCGTCAATGAACGCCGGATCGAGCCATGGCTTGTAGACCTTGAGATCGGGATTGACCAGCAGTCCGTAGCGGTAGAACCGCTCGATGTCATTGCCCTTGAAGGTGCTGCCGTCGCCCCAGATGCCGACCTCGTCTTCCTTCATCGCGCTGACGAGCATGGTGCCGGTCACCGCGCGGCCGATCGGCGTGGTGTTGAAGTAGGTCACGCCCGCGGTCGAAATATGGAACGCGTCGCTCTGCAAGGCGGAAAGCCCCTCGCGCACCAGTTGCGCCCGGCAGTCGATGAGCCGCGCTTTTTCGGCGCCGTACTCCAGCGCCTTGCGCGGAATGGCCTCGTAATCGGTCTCGTCCGGCTGGCCCAGGTTGGCCGTGTACGCGTAGGGCAGCGCGCCCTTCTTCTTCATCCAGTGCAGAGCTGCGCTGGTGTCGAGGCCGCCGGAAAACGCAATGCCCACCTTCTGCCCGGTGGGAAGACGCTCAAGAATATTCGACATGAACCGTGATGCCTTTCAGGAATTCCGCCAAAAACTGCGCGTGCCTCTTCCATTTTAAGGCGCAACGGTCCCGACCTATTAAAGCTGTGTCATCCTGAGGAGCGTAGCGACGAAGGATCTGCGACTGCCTCTACGTGTCACCTGTCACGATGGCTGTTTCACTCATTCGCTTCCCTCGTTCACCGGCCGCCCACCAGCGCCCGTCCCGGAAACACATTGGGAACCATCCTGCCCTCATCCACCACCACTGCTCCGCCCACCACCAGGAAGAGCACGCCCGTGCTTGGTTCCATTGGCTTTTGGTAGGTTGCGTGGTCGGTGATGGTAGCCGCATCGAACACCACGATGTCGGCGTCAGCGCCCTCCTCCAACCGGCCCTTTTCCCGCGCCGCCGGCGTCGAGCGCTCCAGCATCTGGGCCGGCATCAGGCTCATTTTGCGCAGCGCGTCCATCAGCGTGATGGTTCCCTTCTCGCGCACGTACTGCGCCAGCACGCGCGAATACGTTCCCGCGTTGCGTGGATGCCCTTCGAGCCCGTCGCTCGCGATCATCACCAGCGGATTGGGAATCACCTTGTCCACCATCTCCTGCGTATTGCTGAAAACCACCACAAAATGCGTAGTGCTGGAATTGTGCAGCTCGTCGAATCGCGCCTTGGTCAGCCGCTCGCCGGTCTCGGGAAGCATCAGGTCGCCGTAGCCGATGCCCAGCTTCTGCTGCCAGCCGGGGTTGAACAGCGCCGAGTTGACGGCGGTCATGCCCGCAATGTACGGATACGCTTCCGTGGTCACGTCGAGGCCGCGGGCGCGCGCTCCCGCGATCATCGCCAGGCACTCCAGGGCATCGAGCGTGCAGGTGCTGTTGATGTGCACCACGTGCAACGAAGCGCCGGTCACCGCCGCGGCTGCGATCACTTCGCTCAGCGACTCAATGCCGGACCCCGGATCGGTTCGGCCGCTGCTCCTCATGTGGGTGTAGACGGGCACCCTGCGCTCGGCCGCCAGCCGGAAGATGTCGATCACTTCCAGCCGGCTGGCTCCGGGCGCGTACTCGATCCCCATACCGACTGCCAGCCCTCCCGCGTCCAGCTCCGAGCCAAGCCGCCTCTGTATTGCCTCGATCTGAGCCGGCGTGGCGGGCAGGTCGGTGGCGGGGCCGCTCTTGGGCAGGAGCGACCCGAACGCGAGCGGCGCACCAAACACCTGAGCGCGCGCCGCAAGATAGCTGGCCGAGGTCCCGAAGTTGATCAGCGACCGGTCTTGCTTCGCCTTCAGGAACGCGGCCACGTCGGGAGCGCCAATCTCCAGCTCGAGCGCGGTGGTGACGCCATCCAGCGCCTTCACGCGCTGGCTGGCAAGGTCCTGCCCGTGCTGGTGCAGGTCGATGAACCCGGGAGCGATCACCAATCCCTGGGCGTGAATGACGCGCTGCCCGCTCAGCGCCTCCGCAGCGATGCGCGCGATCTTACCATCGCGGATGCCCACGTTGCGCACGGCGTCCAGGCCAGTCTCGGGATCCATCACGCGTCCGCCTTCCAGCACCAGGTCATACTGCTGTGCTGCGGCAAGGACACTCGAGAATGCCACGAGAGAAAGAAGGAAGATGAGTTTGCGCATAGGATCTCCGTTCGGTCTAGCGATCATATCAAGCGCAACGGAAGTTGGAGGGCGCAAGCAGAACGGCCACCCTTTCGGGTGGCCGTTTCGCTTGCGATCGCTGACCGCTGATCACTTGTTCTCAGCTTTTCTCCACTGGATCAGATCGCCAAGCGTAGTGGTCGAGCTGGAGACCGGCGCCTTGTGCGCGTGCTCCTTGTAGTGCTCCACCGTCTGCCGCGTGGCTTCATGCGCCGTCGAGCGCAGGCTCAAGCCCACCTTCTTCTCTTCCACGTTGATCTTGATGATCTTGAACTCGTGCTCGTCGCCCTGCTCCAGCTTGGCCGGGTGGCCGTCGTCGCCCACCGCCTCGGAGATGTGGCACAGACCTTCCACACCCTCGGCGATCTCAACAAACGCGCCGAACTGCGCCGTCCGCAGCACCTTGCCGTGAACCACGTCGCCCACGCGATGGGAGCCGAAGAACGTCTCCCACACGTCGGGCTGGAGCTGCTTGATGCCCAGGCTCAGCCGCCGGTTCTGCGGCTCCACGCCCAGAACCACCGCCTTCACCTTCTCGCCCTTCTTCACGATTTCAGAAGGGTGCTTCACGCGCTTGGTCCAGCTCAGGTTGGAGACATGAACCAGCCCGTCAATCCCATCCTCGATTTCGATGAAGGCGCCGAAGTCGGTCAGGTTGCGCACGCGGCCTTCCACGATAGTGCCCGCGGGGTAGCGCTCCGTCAGGTGCTCCCACGGGTTCTCCAGCAGTTGCTTCATGCCCAGCGAGATGCGCCGGTCGGCCGGGTTCACGCTCAGCACAACGGTCTCAACTTCATCGCCCGGCTTCACCAGCTTGGAAGGATGCTTCAGCCGCTTCGACCAGGTCATCTCCGAAAGGTGAACCAGTCCCTCGATGCCCTGCTCCAGCTCCACAAAGGCGCCATAATCGGTCACCGAGAGCACCCGGCCCTTGACGTGCGCGCCAACGGGGTAACGCTCCGATGCGTCCAGCCACGGGTCGGGCGTCAATTGCTTGAACCCGAGCGAAACCCGCTGCTTCTCCTTGTCGAACTTGAGCACTTTCACCTGGATTTCGTCGCCTACGTTTACCAGGTCGCGCGGATGCGTCAGCCGGCCCCAGCTCATGTCGGTGATGTGCAAGAGGCCGTCGATCCCGCCCAGGTCAACGAACGCGCCGTAGTCGGTCAGGTTCTTCACCGTGCCGGTGAGCACCGCGTCCTCACCCAGCAGATCCATGGTGTGGCTGCGCTTGGCCGTCTGCTCCTCTTCCAGGATCTCCTTGCGGCTCACCACCACGTTACCGCGTTTCTTGTTCAGCTTGATCACGCGGACTTCGATCTGCTGGCCGAGATAGCCGTCGAGATTGCGCACCGGCCGGATCTCAAGCTGAGATCCGGGCAGGAACGCCTTCATCCCGATATCGACCGTCAGGCCGCCCTTGACGCGGCTCACAATCGTGCCCAGGACCGGCGTTTTTTCATTCGCCGCCTTCTCGATCGTGTCCCACACGCGCAGGCGCTGCGCTTTTTCATAGCTGACGAGATAGCCACCCTCCGGCTCCTCGCGCTCGATCACCACCTCGAGAACGTCGCCGGGATTGAACTTGACCGCGCCGGTGTGGTCGACCACCTGCTCCAGCGGAACCAGGCCCTCGGACTTCAGGCCAACGTCCACTACCAGGTGCTTCTCAGTCAGCTTGATCACGGTGCCGGTGACAATCTTGTCGCCGTAGGCCTCCACGGCGGCCGCCTCGGCGGCCTGCTCGCGCTCAAAGGCTTCCAGCGCCGCGGAAAAGTCCTCCATGGACTCGGCGCCGCCTTCGAATGGCCTGGCTGATGCCGGTGCCGGCGCGGCAATTGCTGCGGCCGGCTCGGCCGAAACTGCTGCTGCAGCCTCTACCGGCGGCGCCGGCGCTTCGGCTACAGGATCAGGTGTGATATCGGCGTCCAGCGCGGAAGCTGTTGCTTCGGCGGTCTCAGGGTTGGACGTGGACTCGTACGGCGGCTGTTCAGATTCCGCCGCAGGCTCTAGCGTGGGAGTTTCCAGTTCGGTGTTCAGGGTTGTGCTCTCGGTTTCGGGATTGAGGACGTTTGCCATCGCTGCCAGCTCCAGGACTCCTTCACCGGCGCACTTGGAGCCTCGCCGGCCGTGGCCCCTGCGCAGCGGTCGCCCCAGGGGGGCCGTGCACAAGTTCCCTTCTTAAGCTGCATGTGCACGGGAGTTTTCTTCGGGGAACGAGGCTCCCAGCCGCTCAAGGCGGCCTGGGTCACGTCTCGTTACCTTTGGGAAACACCCGGCAGGCAACTGCAGGCTGGAGGGCGGCCGCAGCTCACTGCTGGAATCCGCGCAGGAAGCTACGCTTTCAAGTCTACCAACCTTCCACCCCCCGGTCAATGAAAGCAGGGACCGGGAAAGCAGGGAACAAGGGACCGAGGGACCAAGGGACCGAGAGAGCGAGGTACAGGACACAATGTGCAATCAGCCCAATTTACGAAGCTTCGAAGGCTGGTCCCCGTCTTCTTGTTCCCTCGTTCCCTTGGTCCCTTGGTCCCTGCTTCTCCTATACTGATGCGGACGCAATGGACTATCTCTTCACCCCCTGGCGCTATGCCTACATTTCCTCGGCCGATAACGAGGTCCGCCCCGACGTGCCCCAGGCGCTGGCCGCCTGGCCCGGCAACACCGGCTGTGTCTTCTGCAACCTTCTGGCTTCGGTCGATTACGCCATCGAGCGCGGCATGGGCCGCGACCAGGCTGAAGCCGCCGCCGGCCTCGTCCATCGCGCCCGCCATTCATTCGTCATGCTCAACGCCTTCCCCTACACGTCCGGCCACGTGATGATCATGCCCTATGCCCACCTCGACCGCCTCGACAAGGTTTCCACCGAGGCCGCCCACGAGATGATGGACCTGGCTCAGCGAACCGAGGGCGTCCTCGAACGTCTCTACCATCCCCACGGCTTCAACTTCGGCCTCAATGTCGGCAAGGCCGCCGGCGCCGGCGTCGCCGGACACATCCACCTCCACGCCATGCCCCGCTGGGTGGGCGACACCAACTTCATGACCACCGTGGCCGAAACCCGCCTCGTCCCCGAGGACCTCTCGATCGCCTGGAAGCGCCTCCGCGAGGCCTTCAGCGAAGCCTGACCCTTGCTCCCTATTCCTGCTCCCTGCTTGACATCTCACTATACACCGTATACCATCGCCTATACGGTGTATAGATGACCGAGACCGCATCCACCTCCGAGCGCATCTACCAGTGCGCCCTCGCCATCCTCGAAGACGAGGGTCCGCAGGCCGTAAGCATGCGCCGCATCGCCAGGGAAATCGGCATCACTCCCATGGCCATCTATCACCATTTCCCCAGCCGCGAAGCCCTGCTTGACAAGGTCGTCGACACCGAATTCGAGCGCCTCGCCGGCTTCTTCCGCCAGCCGGTGAAAGGGAGCACCGCCGCCGCCCGCATCGTACATATCATGGACGGCTACATGGACTACGCCCTCGCCCATCCTCGCATCTTCGATTACGTCTTTGCCAGCCCACGCCCGGGCGCCCGCCGCTTCCCCGAGGATTTCCGCGCTCGCGGCTCGCCCACTCTCAACGTCGTCGCCGACGCCCTGCGCGACTGGATGAAAACCGGCGAGCTCAAGCGCGACGATGTCTGGGAGCTCGCCATGGCGCTCTGGGCCCACGCCCACGGTTATCTCGCGCTCTACCGCGGCGGCCGCTTCAACCTGACCGAAGACCAATTCCGCAAACTTGTACGCCGTTCCCTGAGGAGGTTTTTCCATGGACTCAAAGCCTGACGTCAGACCCCGTCCTGTCCTCATCGCCGCCGCCATCCTGCTCGCCGCCGCCGGCTTCTACTGGACCTACGGCCTGTTTCCCATCTGGGAACTAGCCTGGCTCACGCCCCTGCCCATTCTCTGGCTCGCGCCGCGCCTCAGCGCCAGGGCCGCAGCCGGCGCTGCTTTCATCGCCATGGCCCTCGCCCGCTTCGACATGTGGAGCTACTATCGTCTGCTCCATCTCCCCCTCGGGCTCATGATCGCCGCGGTGGTCATGCCGTCCGCGGTCTTCGCCTTCGCCATCTCTCTCTATCGCAGCTTTCTCGGCCGCGGCCGTCCCATCCTTGCAGTCCTGGCATTCCCCGCCACCATCGTCAGCTACGAATATCTCTTCAGCCTCTGGCAGGGCACCTTCGGCAACACCGCCTACACCCAGCTCCGCGATCTTCCCGTCCTCCAACTGGCCGCGCTCACCGGCATCTGGGGCATCTCCGATCTGGTCGGATTCGTCCCCGCCGCGGCCATCGCTCTGCTCTACGTCCGAGGGCCCCAGCGCCGCACCTTGGCCGCCGCCCTCGCCGTCGTCCTCGTCGCAGTTCTCGGCTACGGTTTCGCCCGCCTGGCCAACACCCCGCCCAGCCCGTCCACCGTTCGCGTCGGTTTCGCTGAAAACCACGTCGGCCCCAACCTTATGCCCCACGCGCCTGCCGACATCATGAACCTCATGCACGGCTACGCCGATCAGGTGCAGAAACTCGCCATGCAGGGCGCAAAGATTGTCGTCCTGCCGGAGATGACCGCCCCAGTCGCCGACAACCTCATGTCGCAGATCGACTCGCTCTTCGAGCAGACCGCCCGCGCCACCGGCGCCCAGATCGATCTCGGCGTCCTCCACAACACCGGCGGGCGCGCCTGGAACGAAGCCCGCCTCTACTCGCCCGCGGGATCCCTCGAGGCCGTCTACCGCAAGCACCACCTGGTCCCCGTCGCAGAAGCGGGCACCACCCCCGGCGCTGCCATCTCCATCCTGCCCCAGCCTGAAGGCGTTATAGGCCTCCAGATCTGCCGCGACATGGACTACCCCGAGCTGGCCCGCCGCTACGGCAAACGCAACGTCGGCCTCATGCTCGTCCCCGCGTGGGAGTTCGGTCCCGACTACCTCTGGCACGGCCACATGGCCCTCATGCGCGGGGTCGAAGACGGCTTCACCATCGCCCGCTCCGCCAAGCAAGGCTACCTCACCGCCAGCGACGACCGCGGCCGCATCCTCCAAGAAAAGCTCACCCTGCCGGAAACCGGCTTTACCACCATGCTCGCCACCGTCCCCGTCCGCCACGACCCTACGCTTTACCAACTGTGGGGCGACTGGTTCGCGTGGCTCGACCTTGCCCTTCTCGCCGCGCTGCTGGTTTTGTGGGCTCTCGGCCTGGGCCGCTCAATTCATCCATCAGACTCGCACCCGCTTTGATTGAGCGGTGTTCGCGGACTGACGGCATTCGCTGGGTGTCGCAGGCTGCGCCTATTTTTAGCAATACTATTTGAAAAATAGGTATTTTCCTGTTAACGTTTTCCTCCATGGCGAAGAAGATGGAAAAACGCGATCTCTTTCCCGGTGCGCTGGAGTTGATGATTCTCCAGTCGCTGCGGCTCAAGCCCATGCACGGCTACGGGCTGGTGAAGCACATCCAGCAAGTCTCTGACGACCTGCTCCAGATTGAGGAGGGCTCGCTCTATCCCGCGCTCCAGCGCATGCTCCGCGAGGGGCTGCTCGAGTCAGAGACGGGAGTCTCGGCAAAGGGCCGTCCCACGCGCATCTACCGCGCCACCGAAAAAGGCCTGCGCCACCTGGAGCAGGAGCTTTCCAGTTTCAAGCGCATGTTTGCAGGAATTACGCGGGTGCTGCGGACGGCGTAAGGACAGGGAACGAGGGGCCGGTAGCCGGTAGCTCGTAGCCGGTAGCAAAAGCTACAAGCTACATGCTACAGGCTACTGGCTCACTTAGGAGATCGTGCGATGAACTGGTTTGCGAGTTTGTTTCGGCGGCGGCGATATGAGGACCTGGCAGCGTCGATCGAGGAGCACATTGCCGAAAAGGCCGAAGAATTGATCGAGTCCGGCATGCCGCGCGAGCAAGCCGAGCGCGCGGCGCGTCGCGCCTTCGGCAACCGCACCGTGATCACCGAGCGCAGCCGCGAAGCGTGGCAATGGCCGAAGCTGGAATCGCTGCTCGCCGATGTAAAGCTGGTCTTCCGCCGCCTGCGCAACGCGCCCGGATTCGCGGTCACGGTGCTGCTGACGCTGGCCATCGGCATCGGCGCCAACACCGCCGTGTTCACAGTCGTCAACTCTGTTCTGCTGAAGCCGCTGCCCTATCCCGACTCCGGCCGCCTCGTGGCGCTCACGCTGAATGCGCCGGGCGCGGGAGCAATCGCAACCTCGCCGAGCGGGCTCGAACTCTCGCAGTCGATGTACCTGACGTTCGCGGAACATAGCCGCTCGTTCGAGTCGATGGGGATATGGACGACGGACAAGGCCAACGTGACCGGGCTGGCGCGTCCCGAAGAAGTGAACACGGCGGTGGTGAGCAGCGGCGTGCTGGAGACGCTGGATGTGCCGGCGGTTGCCGGAAGGTGGTTTACAGTCGTGGAGCAGGACCCACACGGGGCGAAGGCGGTAATGCTGAGTTACGGGTACTGGCAGCGGCAGTTCGGGGACAACCGGCGAGCGGTTGGGCGGACGATCCAGGTGGACGGCATATCGCGGGAGATTGTGGGTGTGATGCCGCGAGGATTCCGGTTGGTGGACCAGGATTTCGACCTGCTGCTGCCGATGGCGGTGGACAAGACGCAGCAGAAACTGGCTCCCTTCGGGTACGACGGAATTGCGCGGCTCAAGCCCGGCGTAACCCTGGCGGCGGCAGACGCCGATGTCTCAAGGCTGATCGAAGTGTGGATGGACTCTTGGTCGAACGGGCCGGGTACCAATACGCACTACTACCGGGTCTGGCGGATCGCGCCGGCCTTTGAGCCGCTGAAACAGAAGGTGATCGGCAACGTGGGCAGCGTGCTTTGGGTGGTTATGGCGACCATCGGGTTGGTGATGCTGATCGCCTGCCTCAACGTGGCCAACTTGCTGCTGGTGCGGGCCGATGCGCGTCAGCGGGAGCTGGCAGTGCGCGCCGCGCTTGGAGCCGGCCGCGCACGCATTGCGTGGGAGCTGCTGCTGGAGAGCGTTGTGCTCGGCTTGCTGGGCGGAGTGCTCGGAATCGGCGTGGCTGAAGCCGCTTTGCGCCTCCTGGCAGGGATGGCGCCGGTTGACTTGCCGCGCTTGAGCGAAATTGCCCTCGACGGATGGTCGTTAGCGTTCACACTCGCGCTTTCCGTGGCCGCGGGGCTGGTCTTCGGGTCGATTCCGGCATTCAAGTATGGGTGGGCGCAGGTGGCGGCATCGATCGGCACCGGGCGCACGGCCAGCATGAGCCGCGAACGGCACCGCTCGCGCGACTTATTGGTGGTGGGCCAGGTGGCCTTGGCGCTGGTATTGCTGGTCTGTGCCACGCTGATGATTCGCACCTTTGCCGCACTCAAGAACGTGGACCCCGGGTTTGCCGACGCTGCGCACGTGGAGACAATGCGGATTTCGATTCCCGATCAACTGGAGCACGACGATGTAACCGCAGCCAGGATGGAGAACGCGATCGTGGAGAAGCTGGCGGCGATTCCCGGAGTGCAGTCAGTGGGCTTTGCCGCCTCGTTTCCCATGGAAGGGTTCGACCCGAATGCGGACGAATTGATGGTGGAGGGCAAGAACTACCAGGGCAATCCGCCGCCGATCTTGCTGTACAACTACGTTTCGCCGGGGTATTTCCAGACCATGGGGACGCGGCTGGTGGCGGGGCGGGACTTCACGTGGGCGGACGAGTTCGGGATGCGTCCGATGGTGATGGTTTCAGAGAATTTTGCCAGGGAGACTTGGGGGTCGGCGGCAGCAGCCGTGGGCAAACGGGTGAAGCAGTTCAGCGGTTCGCCGTGGGACGAGGTGATTGGCGTGGTGGAGAACGTGCGCCAGCACGGAGTGGACGAAAATGCTCCGGCGACGATCTACTGGCCGGCGCTCGAGCATGATCCGTATGCGCCCGGGCATGGGCCGTACGCCGTGCGCTCGGTGCGCTATGCGATCCATAGCGGCCGCGCGGCGAACGAGGGTTTTCTGGGGTTGATGCAACAGGCAGTTGGGCAAGTGAACGGGGATCTGCCTGTGGCGGAGGCGGAGACCATGCAGCAGATGTACGGGCACTCGATGGCGCGGACCTCGTTCACGCTGGTCATGCTGGGGATTGCCGGCGCGATGGCCCTTCTGCTCGGCGTGATCGGCATCTACGGCGTGATCTCTTACGCGGTGTCGCAGCGGCGCCGCGAGATCGGCATCCGGCTGGCGCTGGGCGCGCAGCGCGGCGAGTTGCGCTGGATGTTTGTGCGCTCGGCGCTGGTGCTCACCGGCGTGGGAGTGGGTATTGGGGTGGTTGCGGCCGCGGGATTAACGCAAACCATGAAGTCGCTGCTCTTCGGCGTGAGCCCCGCGGACCCGGTGAGCTTCCTGGCCATTCCGCTGGTGCTCGCAGTTGCGGCCGCGCTGGCCAGCTATCTGCCGGCACGGCGAGCGGCAAGTGTCAACCCGGTAGACGCGCTGCGAAGCGAGTAAGGCAGGGACGAAAGGATCAAGGATGAGAGGCCGGTAGCCGGTAGCTCGTAGCCGGTAGCAAAAAGCTACAAGCTACAAGCTACTGGCTACGGGCTCACTTAGGAGATTGCGATGAGCTGGTTTTCAAGTTTCTTCCGGCGGCGGCGATATCAGGACCTGGACGTCTCGATCGAGGAGCACATTGCCGAGAAGACCGACGATCTGATCGCGTCCGGCATGCCGCGCGAACAGGCCGAGCGGGCGGCGCGCCGCGCCTTCGGCAACCGCACCGTCATCGCCGAGCGCAGCCGCGAGGCCTGGCAGTGGCCGTTTATCGAAAGCCTCTGGGCCGACGCCCGCTACGCCGCGCGCCAGACGCGCCGCAATCCCGGCTTCGCCGCAGTCGCCATCGGCACCCTCACGCTGGGCATCGGTGCAGCCACCGCGCTCTTCACCGTCGTCGATCACGTCCTGCTGCGGCCGGTTTCTTACAAGGATGCGGGGCGGCTGGTGGAGATCGAGAGAACCGGCCAGATGAGCCCAACCGGAACAACGACGCCGGAATGGCCCGACATCGAGCAGTGGATCAACCAAAGCCGCTCGTTCGAGTCGATGGCCTATTTCACCGGAATGGGCGCAACGTTCAATTTCCTGGTCAAGGAGCCCACATCGATTGAGATCCGCGGAGCGCGCGTAAGCGCCAACCTTTTCGCAACACTGGGCGTGCGTCCTGAGATCGGGCGGGATTTCGACACGATCGGCCAGGGCAGCAAAGATGCCGCGGCCGTGGCCATCAGCGACGCTCTGTGGCGAACGGCGTTTGGCGCGGACAAGGCAATCGTAGGCAGGTCGATCCGGATCAACGACAAAAGCTTCACCGTGATCGGAGTCATGCCGCCGGGGTTCAAGTTTCCCGCCGATTCGTCCAGTCTGCCGCAGGTCTGGATGCCTATCGATCCGGCCAGCGACGAGGCAGAAACCCAGAAAGGCGGCCAAAACGAAGCAAAAGACTATTATTCCGTGCTGGCGCGGCTGCGGCCAGGAGTAACGCTCGCCAGCGCGCGCACCGAAATGAATGTGATCCAGGGGCGCGTGGCCGCGCAATACAAGGATGCCGACGCGCGCAAGGATCAGGCCGGCGCGGTGCTGACACCCTACGGGCAAACGCTGGTGGATGCGGACGAACGCAAGGCGCTGCTGGCGTTGCTCGGAGCAGCGCTGGTGCTGTGGCTCATCGCTGTTGTCAACGTGACCAACCTGCTGCTGGCGCGCGCCACATCGCGGCAGCGGGAGATTGCCATGCGCGGCGCACTCGGCGCCAGCCGCGGCCGTGTGCTGCAGCAAATGCTGGTGGAGGGATTGCTGCTGAGCGGTGCGGCATCGCTCCTCGGGCTGGGCCTTGCCATCGCCTCCGTCAAGCTGCTCGCGCGCCAGTTGAAAGATCATTTGCCCCTGGGCGCGCCGCCGCTGACGCCGGATAGCTGGGTTCTTCTGGCGTTGCTTGGCATGACCATCCTGACAGCGGCAATGGCTTCACTGGGTCCGGCGTGGATGGCCGTCCGCGCGCCCATTGAGCCGGTATTGCGGCAGGGCAGCCAGCAGGCTGGAACGGGCCGCCGTCAGCATCGCCTGCGCGGCGTCCTGGTGTCGATCGAAATTGCGATGTCGCTAACGCTTCTGGTTTCCTGCGGGCTGCTGCTGCGCACCATCTACGCACTGCGCCAGGTGCCGCTGGGATTCCGGGTGGATCACGTGCTGGTGGCCCACCTCGACATCCCCCGCTATCGGTTCACCGGCCGTGACGTGGTCTCGGCGCTTTATCGGCCGCTGCTCGAGCACGCGCAGCAGGCGCATGGAGTCGAGGCGGCGGGGCTGATGAGTGAAGTGCCGCTGGGGCACCATTACCGGGTTCAGCTTGGCCTTTACTCCGGTGGAAAAACGCTCACGGCCGCACTGAAGATCGCCAGCCCTGACGTGCAGCGTGTCTTCGGCATGCACATGCTGGCCGGACGCTACTTCACCTCGGAAGACACCCCGAGTTCGGATGGAGCAGTGGTCGTGAACCGCGCCTTCGCTCGTGCCTATGCGCCGGACAAGCACGATATCGCGTCGGTGATCGGCATGACGATGTGGCAACTGAAGAAGGACAAGCCGCTGCGTATCGTGGGCGTGCTCGACGATGAGCACCAGATGTCCGTCGCCTCGTCGTCGTTCCCCGAGGTGGATATTTGCACTTGCCAGATCACGCCGGACCTTGGATTGTACGGCGTCACCAGCGGGGGAACGGACCTGGCAGTGCGGACGGGCCGGCCGGAGAAAGAGATCGTTCCGGAGCTTCGCTCGCTTTTGCGTCAGGCCGCGCCGGAGCTGGAACAGGCCAACATCTCCACCATGGATCAGATCGTCGAGGATTCCTACGGCAGCCAGCGCCTCGCCGCGCACCTGCTTGAGGGCTTTGGCCTCGCCGCGCTGCTGCTCTGCGTCGCCGGCCTCTACGGTCTGCTGGCCTACATCGTGGCTCAGCGGACCCACGAGTTGGGGGTGCGCATCGCTCTCGGCGCCGAGCGCGGCCACCTGCTCTGGCTGGTCATGCGCCAGGCCAGCCTCATGCTGCTGTCCGGAGTCGTCGTAGGCACAGGGCTGGCCTATGCGTCCGGCCGGCTGGTGCAGGGGTTCCTCTATGGAGTGAAGGCGCACGACGGTTGGACGCTCGCCGGCGCGGCAATAGTTCTGCTCTCATGCGGCCTGGCCGCCGCGTATCTGCCCGCCCGCCGCGCCGCCGGCGTCAATCCCATGGAGGCACTGCGATCGGAATAAAGCAGGGACCAACATCTGACAGCTGATAGCTAACAGCTAACAGCAAAAAGCTGATTTCGGAGAGATCGCGATGAGCTGGACTTCAAGACTGTTTCGCCGTAAGCGCTACAACGACCTTGCAGTATCCATCGACGAACACATCGCCGAGAAAACTGACGAGCTGATCGCCTCCGGCATGTCGCGCGAAGAAGCCGAGCGTCAAGCCCGCCGCGCCTTCGGCAACCGCACCGCGATCACCGAACGCAGCCGCGAAGCCTGGCAGTGGCCCGCCCTCGAAAGCCTTTGGGCGGATTTGCGCTTTGCTCTGCGTCAGCTCGCAAAATCGCCTGGATTCACGGCCACGGCAGTGCTGACCCTGGCGCTTGGCATCGCGGCAAACGCCACCATCTTCGCCATGATGACCGGGTTCCTGATGCCGAAGCTGCCGGGGCGAGATGCAGACAAGGTAGTAGTGGTCTCTGCGGTGAGTCCGGACGACAATTTCCTGCCGGACACGTACCGTGTTTCAGCGCCCAACTACGAAACCATTCGCGGCGACACGCGCGTCTTTGCGCGGACGGCGGCGATCGTTGACGGCCACTCCGGCAGCCTTGGAGGCGAACATGAGCAGCCCGAGGCTATCGAATACGATTCGGCTACGCCGGGCTTTTTCGGCATCTTTGGCGAGGCGCCGGAACTAGGGCGGGGATTCCTGGCAGGCGAGGACCGGCCAGGGCGCGATCGCGAAGTAGTGTTGAGCCACGGGCTGTGGGCGCGGCGGTACGGGTCGAATCGAGACATTGTTGGCCGCACCATCCGGCTGAATCGCCAGGACTATACGGTCGTTGGAGTAATGGGCGCGGACTTTCGCCTGATGGGTTTCACGCCGCAGCTCTGGACGCCGCTTACGCTTACGGCCGCCGACGCCGCGCCGGACGCTCGCCGATTCCGTTTCATGGTGGTGTTTGCACGGCTCGCGCCGGGATTAACGCTGGCGCAGGCCAACGCGGAAGCGAAACGACTGGCCGCGCGCGCAGCGGCGGATTATCCGCAAATCGATGGACGTTGGGGCGCGTCCGTCCGCACCCTCAAAGACTACCTGGTGCACTCGTTCAGCATTGCACAGGCGCTGGCCATCATGATGATCGCGGTGGGCTTTGTACTGCTGATCGCTTGCGCCAATGTGTCGGGGCTAATGCTGACTCGGGCGGCGGGACGGCAGAAGGAGCTGGCCATCCGCGCCTCGCTGGGAGCCAGCCGCTGGCGAATCGTGCGCCAGTTGTTCATTGAGGGGCTTTCGATTGCGCTGATCGGCGGCGCGGCCGGACTGGGACTTACGTGGACCGGCATCCGGCTGATGCGCTCGCTGCTGACGTTCAACGAAGCCATCGCGGCCATTCCCATCAACCTGGATGGACGAGTGCTGGCGTTTGCCATCGGCGTCACGCTGATCGCGGCCCTGCTCTCCAGCTTGGCGCCGGCGCTCAAGGCCTCGCGAACCGATCTGAACGCGAGCCTGCGCAGCGAAGGCCGCGCGGCTACCGCCGGCCGCAGCCGCAACCGGCTGCGCGCCGTCCTGGTGGGGGGCGAGATTGCCATGGCGCTGTTCCTCCTCACTGGAACGGGCCTGCTGACGCGCGGAATCTACTCGCTGGAGCACCAGCGGCTGGGCTTCCGCGAAGACCACCTCCTGACCGCCGGGCTGACGCTGGACAAGACGCGCTACCCGGATGAGGCTGCGCAGGCTCGATTCGTCCGCGACCTGCTGCCTCGGCTGCACCAGATTGCCGGAGTGGAAGACGCGGCGGTCACTTCAAACCTGCCGGCCACTGGCGCGGGCAGCGTCACGGTGCATATCCAGGGCATCGCCGATCCGCCGCCCAGCGAGCCGCGCAAGGCCGAAACCGTCGTGGTGACGCCGGAGTTCTTTTCGGCGGCCGGGATTTCCGCGCTGCGCGGGCGGACTTTTACAGGGCAGGACGATGCCAGCGCGCCGCGCGTGGCGGTGGTGAACCAGCGCTTCGTCCAGCGCTACCTGGGAGGAGGCGACGCCGTGGGCCGGCAGGTAAAGCTGGATGTAGCCGGGCCGGCGCAGTGGGAGCAGATCGTGGGCGTGGTCGCCGACGTCAAAAGTTACTCCGAGGAAACGCGTGTCGATCCTATGGTTTACGAGGCATTCGCGCAGCGGCCCGCGTCTGGCTTTTCCCTTATGGTCCGGGGGCAGGCAGCGCCCGACAGCATGATCCCGGACGTGCGCCAGGCCGTGGCGTCTGTGGATCTGGAACTCCCTCTGGTCAACGTCGACAGCATGGAAGGCATCATCAAGTCCCAGCGCAACGGCGATCCGGTCTTTGTCGAGATTCTCTCGAGCTTTGCCGGCCTGGCCCTGCTGCTCTCCGCCATCGGAATCTACGGGCTCATCGCGTACTCGGTGCGGCAGCGGACGCCGGAGTTCGGCATTCGCATGGCGTTGGGCGCGAACTCCGCCGATATCGCCCGAATGGTTCTGCGCGAGGGCCTTAAAATCGCGGCGATCGGGTCGGCGGTGGGACTGCTTCTGGCACTGCCGCTGGGCAATGCGTTTGATGCCATGTTCCCCGGCATCCAGTTCATATCTCCCGCCGTGTACCCGGTGGCGCTTGCCGCGATGGCGACTGTGGTGCTGGCCGCCACCCTCGGCCCCGCGCGACGTGCGATGCGGGTGGATCCCTCGCAGGCGCTCCGCAGCGAGTAAGAAAAGCGATGAGACGGCGAAAATACGATCCTTTGATACCCGAAAGACGCTCCGGCTGTGCAAAACCGCTAAATGCCCCTATTAAAGCAGTTATCGGACATAAACCCCCGATCTTGAGCCGGCTGACTGGAAACCGGAGTGACGAAAGGGTCACTTTTCCAGCCATTTTTCGTAAAATGGGGGGATGGAAATTCGACGAAGGTCAGGCGTTCGCTGCCTGATTACTCCGCTCCGAATTTGGCTGTTGGCTGGTTTTACATCTTTTGCACTAGCGGGCGTGATTGTCACCCTCGCCACCAGAACCGTGCAGGCGGATGTTAAGCTTCCCCAACCAGCAGCTACTGTGCCACCTTCGGTTCCGGCTGACGCAATGGTTGCGCCGGACACCCTGACTCACAAGGGCGCCGCAGCCCGCACCAAGGACCTTTTGAAAGGCCTGGCAAGCTGGTATGGCGGCAAATTCGATGGCCGGACAACGGCCAGCGGCGAACGGTTCGATATGTACGCGATGACAGCGTGTCATCCGACTCTTCCGTTCGGGACCCTGGTGAGGGTGGTGAATAAAACCAACGGGCTCTCGGTGGTGGTTCGTATCACCGACCGCGGAAACCTTCCGAAAGGGCGGATCATCGACCTTTCCTACGGCGCCGCGGAGAAGCTCGCAATGACCAATGCGGGATTGGCTCCGGTCGTGGTGGATGTCATCTCTCGCGGGGCCAAACCGAACGGGGGAACAAACTAAGAGAGAATCCGAGCAGTGCGGAATGGCCGGCGCCGAGGCGCCGGCCATTCGTGTTTTGCGCAGCGCCGCCCCTCGCACTGTAACGCCGGCCTCCCGGCCGGCTGTCGCGCGGACATCCTCGTCCGCGCCCCCGCGCTCGCTACACCGCAGCCCCGCCCCATCCATCGCACCCTTCAGCTCGCGGCCAGATAGAAAAACCGAAATACGAACAGCGCGGCGAGCACGTACAGGAGCCAGTCCTGGCGGCGGATCTTGCCAGCCGCCAGATGCAGCACCGCCCAGGAAACGATGCCGAAGCCGAGGCCGTTCGCGATGGAATACGTGAGCGGAATCAGAACCAGCGTAAGGAACGCAGGCACTGCCACCAGCGGATCCTGCCAGGGAATCTCCGCGATGGATGCCAGCATCATGCAGCCCACCAGAATGAGCGCAGGTGCGGTGGCGGCCGGCGGGACGATGCCGGCGAATGGAGCGGCGCCGATCGCGGCAATGAAGAGCATCCCTGTGACAATAGCGGCGATGCCCGAGCGGCCGCCCGTGGCCACGCCCGCTGTGGACTCAACGTAGCTGGTTACGGTGGAGGTTCCGGCCAGCGAGCCGGCGATGGTGGCCACCGCGACGGTGCCGAGGATGCGGTTGAGGCGCGGAATGGAATGATCCGGCTGGATGAGGCCGGCGCGCTTGGTGACCGCGACCAGGGTCCCCAGGTTGTCGAAGAGATCGACGAAGAAGAAGACGAAGACAATTTCAAGCAGGCCTTTGCCCAGCGCGGCGCCGATGTTGAGCTTAAAGGCGGTCTCGGAGAGCGCGCCGGGCGCGAAGGGCGCGGGCGTCCAGTGGACCAGATGGAGGGCCCACGCGACCCCGGTGACGGCGAGCATGCCGATGAGGATGGAGCCGCGGATGTTGCGGATCTCGAGCGCGGCCATGAGCACCAGGCCGAGAAGAGTGAGCGCCGCCGCGGGACTGCGCACGTCGCCAAGGGCAACAAGGGTGTTGGGATCGCGCACCACCAGCCCGGCGTGCTGGAGGCCGATGAAGGCGATAAACAGGCCGATGCCGGCCGCCACCGCGGCGTAGAGCTCGTGGGGAATCGCCCGCAGGAGCATCTGCCGGATGCCCGCGGCGGTGATGGCGAGGAACAGCACACCGGAAAGGAATACTGCGCCCAGCGCGGTCTGCCACGGGATGTGCAACTTGATGCAGACGGTGTAAGCGAAATAGGCGTTGAGGCCCATGCCCGGCGCCAGCGCGATGGGATAGCGCGCCACCACGCCCATGAGAATGGAGGCGAATGCGGCGGAGAGGCAGGTGGCCGCGGTGACAGCGGCAAGGGGCATCCCCGCATCGGCCAGGATGGCCGGGTTCACCAGGACGATGTAGGCCATGGTGAGGAAGGTGGTGACGCCGGCAAGGATCTCGGTGCGCCAGTTGGTGGAGAGGCGCTCAAACTCAAAATAGCGTTCCAGGGATTTGAGCATCGATGCTCTTAGGAAAGCACAGGCGGGCGCGCGGACAAAGAGAATTGTTGCGCGGTGAGAGCCGCCGCGGCGATGTTACTGGCTATGGGCGGTAGCCCTGGCCGCGAAGCACTTTGCCGGGAAGCGCGCCGGTCATTTTGCCATTGGCGATCACGGGGACACCGTTGACGAGGACGTATTCCATTCCCTGGGAAAGCTGGTTGGGCTTGTCGTAGGTGGCAAGGTCGCGGATGGTCGCGGGATCGAAGACCACCACGTCGGCCCACATCCCGTTCTTCAGCACGCCGCGATCGGTGAGGCGCATGCGCTGGGCGGGCAGCGCGGAGAATTTGCGGATGGCATCAGGGAGCGAGAGCAGGTGCTCCTCGCGCACGTACTTGCGCAGGATGCGCGGGAAGGTGCCGTAGGCCCTGGGGTGCGGATGTTCTTCGCCGAGCAGCCCATCGGGCGAGGTGCCTTGGGAGTCATTGTCGATGGAAACCCAGGGCTGCTTGAGCGCGAGTTCCACATCCGGCTCGCTCATGGCGAACACGGCCACAGAGGTAAAGGCGTTGTCCTTGATCAGAAAATCGCAGAGGGCGTCGATGGGATCTTCGTGCCATTCCGCGGCAACATCGGAGAGACGCTTGCCCTGGTACTTTCGCAAGTCGGGATTCTCGACCACGGCGATCTCGACCGCATCGGGGCCGGGAATCTCCTGCCATTCGTTGTCCCAGTCGCCATTAGGATTCAGCATGTCGGCGCGAATGCGGGCGCGCGCGGCAGGGTCCTTCAGGCGCCGGATCAGCGCGGCGTCGCCGCCATCGTGCGCCCACGGCGGAATGAATGCTGAAAACGTGTTGAACCAGGCCGTGTAAGCGTAAGTATTGGCGCTGACGTCCACGCCCGAGTCGCGCGCGGCATCGATCTGCGCGACAATCTGCGGCATCTTGCCCCAGTTGCGCTTGCCCGCGGCTTTCAGGTGCCAGATTTCGACCGGGATGTGCGCTTCACGGCCGATGCGAATGGCCTCGTCGATGGCCTGCGGCTCGGAGTCGCCTTCGCTGCGCATGTGGGTGGCGTAGACGCCGCCGTAGGGCGCGGCCGCCTCGGCGAGAGCGATCAACTCATCGGTTTTGGCGTAGGGCGCGGGGGCATACTGGAGGGCCGTCGAGACTCCGACCGCGCCGTCCTCCATCCCCTGCCGGACCAGCGACTGCATCTGCGCCAGCTGCGCGGGCGTGGGCTCGACGTCGCCATCGCCCAGCACAACCCGGCGCACGCTGGTGGCGCCCACGTAACTGGCCAGGTTGATGCCCATGCCCTGGTGTTCGATTCGTGCGAAGTACTGGCCGAAGGTCGTCCAGTCGGGCGTGATCTTGTAATGCTCGTAGGTGGCGCGATCGGCCGCGATCATCCTCGCATTGAGCGGCGCCACCGAATCGCCCTCGCCGGTGATCTCCGTGGTAATACCCTGGTAGATCTTCGAGGGCAGGCGCGGATCCACCAGCATGGTGAGCTCGGACTGCCCCAGCATGTCAATGAAGCCCGGCGCAACCACCATGCCGCGCGCATCGATGGTCTGGCGGCGCGGCGCACCATCGAGCACGCCGATGGCGGCAATGCGGCCATGGCGAATGCCGACGTCTCCCGTGTACCAGGGCGAGCCGGTGCCGTCAACGATGTGGCCGTGGGTGATGACGATGTCAAAGGGCGCGGGCGGCGGGGCAACGGGGCGGTTCTGCGCGGGAAGCAGTCCGGCAAGAAGCACGAGAGCGGCGGCGATGCGCATGCGATTCCTTTGAGTCGAATTCCCGCTGCGATTAGGAGTATGACGGCATCGTAGACATCGGCGCGATTCTCGTCAAAGGTTTTGCTGTTCCTGTTTTGTTGTTCTGGCGTCTTGCCGAACGGACATGCGGACATATTCGAGCCGCGAGCACAACCCATCACCTGTGAACCCGGCCGAGGCCCTCGATCAGGCTGCTCAGGCCGTTCCAGGCGATCTGCGCGCCGATGCAAAGCAAAACGAAGGCGATGACACGGAGAATGCCGTGCGCCGTCGACGGGGAAACGCGCGCCGTGATCCGGGGTGCAAAAGCGTATGCGAGAAAAACTCCGACGCAGTTGAGGAGCATTCCCGCAAGCACGCCCAATTGAGCCAGAACGATGTGACTTAATGCGCCTTTTGACGCGTGCGCGCTCAGTGTCAGGGTGACAACCAGCACACCGGGACCGGCAGTAAGAGGAAAGGTAAACGGGTAGAAGACCTTTCGCTGCAGCTCGCTCAGATTCGCCGTGACCACTGCTGGATCGGCCGTTGCGGATACCTCCTGTTGATTCAGCAGGCCCCAGCCCATGGCCGCAACCACCAGGCCTCCGGCCAGCTGCACGATGGGCAGCGAGATGCCGAACGCCTTCAGAACCGCGGCGCCGCCCACATCCATAATCAGCAGAAACAGCGCGGTGGTGATGGCAATCTTCCACGCCAGCGTCTTGTACACGTTGCCGGTGGTGATGCCGACCATTCCCATGAAGACCAGGGACGATCCCAGCGGATTGATGAGCGGAAACAGCGCGCTGAAGGAGAGCGCAAAGAATTGGGCAAACTCGGACATGAGGTTCTATTGTACGAAGTCCTGGCTTTATAAAGCCGCCCAATGCGCTTATGCGATCGCGGGCTGGCGCTTGCGGCGGCGCGAGAGCAAATAGTGCAGCGACCCGCCCTGAATGAGGATGGAAAAGACCACGGTGATGTAGGTAGCGCCGAAGATCCACGAGCCACCCAGCGCCGCGGGCACGCTCAGCGCCAGCGCAATAGAGAGGCCGCCGCGCAGTCCGCCCCAGGTCATGGTGAAGATGCCCCGCTGGCGCTCCTTCCGCCACCACCGCACCACCAGCAGGCACACCGCGACCAGGGCCAGGCGAACCACGTTGACGGAGAAAACCGCGGAAGCGCCGGCGCGCACCGTCTGCAGATTGAAGGAGACGGCGAGGATTTCCAGGCCCAGCACAACGAAGAGAACCGAATTCAGCACCTCGTCAATGACGGTCCAGAAGGCATCCACACGCTCGTCGGCGACCAGTCCCTTGCGCTGCCGGCGGTTGAAGTGGCGCAACGCGATCCCGGCCA
This sequence comes from uncultured Acidobacteriota bacterium, assembly GCA_963766785.1. Classification (GTDB taxonomy): domain Bacteria; phylum Acidobacteriota; class Terriglobia; order Terriglobales; family Acidobacteriaceae; genus Telmatobacter. Next base: position 1,341,820 of record CAVYBV010000025.1, on the reverse strand, counting down.
CCACGGCCTCCAGCGGCGCGGAAAGCCTTCCCGCGTCCGCCAGGGCGTACGCTGCCAGGGCCAGCGCGATGGTGAGCAGAATGTCGATCTGGTAGGAGCAGACCATGCACATCAGTTTTGAAATCAGCCAGGCGGCAGCAATGCCCAGCGCGATGGCGCCGCCGGCCTGCAGCAGCAGCAGCCCCGCCACATGCCACACTGTCGGTGAGTGGCCGCGGGCGATTTCAATCATGGTAAGGAACAGTACCGCGCCCACGCCGTCGTTGAACAGCGACTCGCCCGCAAGCTGCGACTGAACAACCTTGGGAACGCCCACGCGGCGCAGCATCTCCAACACCGCAATCGGGTCAGTAGGCGAGATGACTGCGCCGAAGATGAGGCACTCGGTCCAGGAAATGGCTGGGCCGGCCAGCAGCTTCATAAGCCCGGCCACCGCAAGAAAGCTGATGACGGTGCCGGGCGCCGCAAGCAGGGTCACGGGCAGCTTCTCGCGCGCCAGTTCCTCGGGATTCAGAAGGAACGCGCCGGCGAACAGCAACAGTGGGAGAAGGCCGTGAAGAATGAGGTTTTCGAAATCGATGCGGCCGGCGAAGCGCGCTGCCCAGTCCTCAACCCCAGGGGTAAGCCGGGCCACGTTGGCCACCAGCAGCGACGTGCCGACTGTGAGCAGCATGGTGCCGATGGTGATGGGCAGCTTCAGCAGGCGCGAGCTGATCCAGCCGAAAAGCGCGGCCGTAGTCACCAGGATGCTGACGATCTCGAGTGTGTTCATTGCCAGCGCGCCGCCATGGAATTACTTTAGCGGAGTTCGAAGTAAACAATCCCGCAATCTCAATTTGCCGTGGGGACTTTTGCCGCGTAATCCACCACCACGATTCCAACATCGCTCCTTCGGCTTTCGACTTTTAGACCAAGCTGATCTCCGAGAGCTCTCTTCCATCCGGTAAATGCGTCGGTTCCCAACTCGGGCCGCAGATCTACGTTGAAGTCGTATATGCCTTGCAGGCCGGTTTTATCCAGAACAGGGATTTGAGCGCCACCGGCCCTGACCGGCACGCTGGGATTGTCTGCCGCAGGGATAGAGAACTGAATGGCCAGAAGATCGGCAAACTGGCGCATGTCTCCGCGGAAGTGGAAACCCGATCCCGGAGTCACGGCGCCTCCGGGCGCAATGGGATGAATTTTCGGTCCCCCCTGCCCGACCGTTAATTCAAACACCCGAATCGCGCGTGTTTCGCCGTGCACCTTCAGGCCGAAGCGCTCGGAGAGAAGGCCGCGAAGCATAAGGGAAATCTGCTCGTTGCTCGTGCCCTCAGGCGTTCGCGCGGCAATTTCGTATTCGTTATGATCGAGCCACGGCGGTCCCTGCACCTGATCCAGCTGGCAGTGCCATGCTTCGGCGATAAGACGTTTCAGGGTGACGTTTCGGCCGGTAAATCCATCCTGCGAATAGGCTATTTGGTTGTTGAAGTCAGGGCCAACCTGGTGTTGGCTGGGCCGGACCGATGCAACGTCGAAGGATGGCTGCGCGGGCTGCGCATGCGCAAATCCAATTACACTGAGCTGGACGAGGACCACCGTAATCATCGGCAGGCGCATGGGTTTCAGGATACTGCGTGCGGCGGTTTGAACGCCACTGATTCAGGCTCCGGGCGAATCACCTGCATGCTTAGTTACTGCCTGGCTGACAGCCAAGTCCCGCTCTTGCGGAGGAAAGCTACGGTCTTATGCTGGGTGCGGGAGAAGTTGTGAACACGAAACCGGTAGAGCGGTTTCTGGCGCTGGACGTGGGCGCAAAACGCATCGGCGTGGCCGTCTCCGATGAGCTGGGGCTGACCGCGCAGCCGGTGATGACGCTGGAAACACGCCGCAGCCGCCGCGACGATCTGCGCTCCATCGCGCGCCTGGCGCGGAAGTACAAAGCGGCGGGGATCGTAGTGGGGCGGCCGCTGCATCTGTCCGGGGAGACCAGCCCGCGCGCGGCAAAGACAGAGCAGTTTGCCGCGGAGCTCGGCGAGCTGAGCGGCCTTCCCATTCATCTTTGGGACGAACGGCTGACCACCCGCGAGGCGCACCAGTTGTTGTATGAATCCGGGCGCAAGCGGCAGGAGCACGCGCGTGTCGTGGACCAGGTGGCGGCCACGCTGATCCTGCAGTCGTTTCTCGACCAACGGCAGCGATCCGGCGCAATCGATAAATCCGCGGATTCAGCCCCTCGCTGATCCGTCCCCACTTGCCGTCGGTGGAAAACTCCGTGCCGAATGACTGAATCGTCATCTCGGTAACGGCCCTGTAACGGCAGCTTAACGGCTCTTTCATTTGCTGCTTGCATACTGGCCCTGTCTGGCGCGGGTCTTCTCCCGATCCTGCCGCGCCGCTCGCTTCCCCGCCTATGAGCCTGCACCGACGAATCCATCGCCGGATTACTCACCTCACGCTTTATTCGCTGGCGTTGAGCCTGGCCGTGGTGCTGTGGGGCGCCGAGTACAAGATGGAGCAGTATCCGGAGCGGGGACTCGCGTTCCGCGTGATGCCCCCCGCCAAGCTGCTCACAGAAAAAGAGCGCCCCGTTCAAAAGGGAAGCGTGAAGGCGGTGCTGGCCCGGGCTTCGCAAAAGCGCGGCTCGGGGGCCTGGCCGGCATGGTCCGCGCGCCGATCGCGCCCTCGGTTTTTTTCACCTCCTCGCGAGCAACAGCTTGCCGTGAGCGCCTGCAAGGCTGGCGACTCACCTGAATTCACTCATTTTTCCTCTCGCCCTCCGCCTGCGCGTCTTCTCTAGCCATCTCTCCTCTTCTTCACCGGAGCTGCTCCCTGGTTCTGGATTGAGCGGCCTGCACGGTCGCTTGATCGATCCGGCTCGCAAAGAGAGATTCGGCATCTCCTGGGCCCCGAAGATCCCCAGCGCGTGCAATGAAGCAGCGCGCGATTCCCAAAATCCTTTGCGCCCGTCGCCTGCCCTGATCGCATTCTCCAGCCGGGACAGAGCGCAATGGACCAACGAAGAGAAAGGATTTGGAGATATGCTGCGCAAACTATTCGTACTTTGCCTCGCTTTGATGGCTGGCGTTGCCGTGGCGTCAGCCGCGAGCACGGTGAACATCACTGGCAAAATCACTGACTCCTCCGGCGCCGCAATTCAGAATGCAGCGGTGACCCTGACCGACATGAGCACCAATCGAGTGACCAACACGACGACGGGCGCGGATGGCACGTTTGTCTTCCACGGTGTTGCTACAGGGCCGCAGATTCTGAACGTCGAGAAGTCGGGTTTCGAATCCTATACCGAACATATCTCGCCGGCGGCACGGCAGAACCTTACAGTCGCATTGAGTGTGGCGGCACTGAACGAGAGCGTGGTTGTCCGTGGGACCATCGATCCCGAGGCCAAGCCTATGCCCACCCGAGAGGATGTGATGATGATGCCGGAGACGGTTCGCGTGCTCGACCGCAAGCAGTTGGATGCCGCGGGCCCGGTGGCTGGCGGTGCGCAGATGCTTTCCTCCACGCCGGGAACCAACGTGGTGGGCTATGGAGAAACCGGCGCGACCAAATATACGGTGATCATGAACGGGCTTCAGCAGGGTTGGGCAGGCGAGGCCACCAGCTTTATTGGCGTGGGTTCGCTGGGGGTCACCTATGACGGCATTCCCGTTGCCGATCCCGCGACCGGCTTGTGGCAATCGGCCACCATGCCACAAAGCCTGATGATTCAGGATGTGCAGACGAACTACGGCCCGGGCCCAGCGGCGGAACGGGGGTATTTTGACGTGGGCGGACGGGTGGAGTTCACCCCCATTCAACCCACCGAAGAAACGCACCTCAGCGCCGCGGTCACGGATGGCCCTTATGGACAGCAGAATTTTGCGTTCGTCGGAAATTCAGGCGCATTTAAAGGATGGTCGACGGTTGCGGGCGGGGGCCTGGGACGGGGCGACGATTTTCGCGTTGCTCCGGACGGCTTCGGCAACCCCACCAAGAATGGATCGGTGTACGGCAAGACCATCAAGGACTATTCCGCGGGAAGCATCGCCATGGGCGTCTTGTACGCAAAGGGCGGCGGCTATCGTCCCCAGGTGATTCCCAGCACCGATGTGGGCCTGGTGGAACCGGTGAGCGGCATCCATTACAGCCAGGCGACGAGCGGGTTCTACAGCACCCTGCCGTTTGCCGACTACAACAAATACGACACCAACGAAATGTTCATGACGTACGGGCGCGAAAGGATACTCCCCAGCCGTGCGTCCACGCTTGAGAACTCCACCTGGTACACGCACATTCGGCGTTTTCACCGGCGCAACGAGGATGCTGTCTCCACAGGCGACCAGGTGGATGAGTGGAATAACCCCCACAGCAACATGTTTGGCGACCAGATCGGGTTTTCCCAGGTGTTTCCTTACAACACTGTCAGCGTCGGCGGCTACCTGATTCACGAGGCCTATAATCCGCACAACCTCTTCTACAACCCCCTCAATGGAGGCGACGGCGCCAGGCAGATTGTCGGCACCGGATCGAAGTTCCGTTCCGGCTACTTCCAGCAGGACGATGTGAGCTTTTTTGCCCAGGACGATTTTCATCCCATGGCGCGGATTCACATCATTCCCAGCTTGAGGGTCGTAGGCTTTGACACCAGCTACAGCGACCAGGCTGCGCGCGACTTTACTTTCGCCGCAAGCACGCACTTTTCCCAGGCAACTCCTACCAGCCCGATCGTCGCCACTTCCGGTCCTGTCTATCTGACCCACTGCTCGATGTATCCGCAGACGGGCAGCAAAGCGACCGATCCCTTTTACAACGTCTTCGGAAATCCCGTTCCTACCACCGACGGCGGCGACGTAGCCAAGGACCAGGGTTCACTCTGCGGAGCGCACGAGGCCCGCTCCGGCGTCGAGCCGGGCATCGATGCTTCCGTGACGCCCAAGGATTGGATCACGATTTACGGCGGCTACGACACCACTTATCGTTCTCCCGAGTTGGGCGGCGGCGGCGGGCAGTTCCAGGCAGTGAACCCGGCTTATTACCAGCTTGCCAAGGGCGCCTACGCTCAAATCGGCGCTAAGGTTCACTTCATGCACGCGCCGGGACTCGGCAACTTCATCGCCGGGGTCGATTACTTCCACAACGATTACACCAACCAGGAAATTGACTATGAAACCGCCACCGGCAACGAGTTTTCCGACGGCGGCAACTCCGTTTATCACGGCGTGGACGCATTCTTCGACGCCGATCCCAAGAGCAACATCCACTTCTTCTTGAATCTCGCGGGAGAAGCTTCGAACTTTACCAGCTTCGTCACCGGCGGCCCGCTCGCCGGATGCGGCACCCCTTCGAGTCCCGCTGCCGGATGCACCTTTTACAACAACCTTCCGGTCTCCTATGTCCCCAAGATCACCCTCAACACCGGCGTCTATTACGGAATCCAGCACAACAACCGCACCATCCTGGAGCCGCGCTTCTGGGTCGAGTCCACCGGCAGCCAATATCTCTGGTCGAACCTCAGCGGTGGCCCGAGCAATACCACCATGCCGTCTTACACGACGGTGAATCTTGCGTTGAATGCTCCCATCAAGATCGGAGAAAAGCAGTCGTTCAACCTGCGTGTCGATATGATGAACCTCGCCAACTCGGAGTACAACGAATACGAATACATCTCCAGCGGCGCCTATTTCGCGGAGCTCTGGCCGGGGACTACGCCGCCGCCCGACGGCTACCTCAACGTGTACCCTGGGGCTCCGCGCGCAATCTACGGCACCATCACCTATCAGTTCTGATCCGGCTCGACCGGCAACGACGGCGCGGTTCCAGCAGGGCCGCGCCGGCTCTTTTACGGAGCAGAACTGCCGGGCTCAAACCCGCCAATGCGCCCCCGTCCCGCAATGGCGTGCTGGTCACTTGCGTATAATGAAGATTCAGGATTTCACCCCTTTAGAGGCGTGAGCGACCCACGCTCATTGCTTGTGGACCATGGATGCCCGACCACATTAAAAAGCAACTTTTGAAGGAAATCGCGCAGCTTGAGCATGAGCTCTCCCATGAGCTGCCGGCGGAGATCAAGAAGGCTGTCGCCATGGGAGACCTGAGCGAGAACGCCGAGTACCACATGGCCAAGCAGCGCCAGGACTTTGTGAACGCGCGCCTGGGCCAGCTCAAGCGGCGCATGGCGGAGCTCTCCCTGGTCAACCTGGCCAATATCCCCCGCGACCGCGCTGGCTTCGGCTCCACCGTGGTGGTTTACGATTCCACCAAGGACGAGGAGATTGAGTACCGCCTCGTCACCAGCGAAGAGTCGGATGTTTCCAAGGGGCTTATTTCCACCACCTCGCCCATCGGCCGCGGCATCGTGGGCAAGCGCGTGGGCGACACGGCCACCATCCATACGCCCAACGGCAAACGCGAGCTGGAAATCCTGAAACTTACCACCATCCACGACGAAGCCGGCGTCGACGCGCAGGATGGCGAAGGCGCTCAGCAGTGACGAGGAAAGCAAGACCATGACGTGGACACGCGGGTTCGGCAATGCATGCGGCTGGCTTCTTGACCGCATCGTTTACGGACTTGCGCTGACCCGCATCTCGCCCAACGTCCTTACCTTCTTCGGGCTGGTCATCAACATTGCCGCCGCGTTCTTTTTCGGCCACGCCAATGCGCTCAACGCCGGCCGCATGTTCTTTTATGCCGGCCTCGTCATCATCGGCGCGGGCATCTTCGACATGGTGGACGGCCGCGTGGCCCGCCGCACCAACCAGGTCACCGTCTTCGGCGCCTATTTCGACTCCGTCATCGACCGCTACTCCGACGTGGTCCTGTTCTTCGGGCTGCTGGTCTACTACGCGCGCATCAATCACTTTCGCTACGTGGTCCTGACCGCCTTCGTCATGGTCACCTCGCTCATGGTCAGCTACACCCGCGCTCGCGCCGAAGCCCTCATCGGCCAGTGCAAGGTGGGCTTCATGGAGCGGCCGGAGCGCATTGTGCTCATCATCCTGGGCGCCCTGTTTCAGTGGGCGGGCGTGATGGCCCCGGTCCTGTGGGTGCTGGCCGTGCTGACCACCATCACCGTCATCCACCGCATCCAGTACACCTACCAGCACACCAAGCATCTGGCCCCGCTGAACCAGTAAGCTGCTCCCTGCCTTCTTGGTCCCTTGTTCCCTCGGTCCCTTGGTCCCTGCCTCTCAGCAGCTCACTTCCACCACCGAGCACCCCTTCGTCCCCGGCTTCCAGCGCAACAGGAAGCTCGTCACCGCCGACGTGTCCCCGCGCTGCACCGCCAGTTCCAGCGCCTTGTCCTTCGTGCTGTAAAGCAGCTTGCCCATCTCGCTCAGCACCGCTACCTCCGGCACTCCCCGCTGCACCGGCACGCCGTACTTCCCGGCGATGTCGAGATTCTGGTCAAGCTGGCCCACATTCACGTGCACCAGCACAAAATTCGCATTGAGAATGGGCGCATTGCGCGCGCTATGAAGGTAGATTTCCAGCACCATGCAGTCGCCGCACCAGTCCCCGCCGAAATCCAGCAGCACGCGCTTGTGCGTCTGCGCCGCCTGCCTCACTGCCGCGGCAATGTCGGCCCGCGCCTGCCCGGGATCGGGGTAAATGTCACGCGTAGCAGGCCGCGCCGTTGCGCACGCCAGCGCCAGTCCGCAGGCTGCTCTCAAAACCCATTTGGCTCGCAAGGGCGAAACGCAACCTCCCGATGCTTCGATTCTAATGTCTGAATGGAACCCCGGCGCGGCGTGGCCGGGGGCGCCTGTCCCGGGCCTATACTTGTTTGGTCCATGAGCGAAGTGCGCAAACGCCTGGAATCGACACCGTTCCCCGACCTGGGAGCGATGATGGAGGGCTACGCCCGCGGCGCCGTCGACACCGCCCGCACCGACTACCGCAAAACCCTCGATTTGACCGCCGATTCCATCGAAGTGCTCGACGAGATCCTGGTCCTGGTCAGCGAGAGCCCGGAGCACGACGTGGACTACGAAGTCCGCCTCTGGGGCAGTTACCTGGGCGAGATCATTCGCCGGCGCTACAATGGCGGCTGGGAGATGACCCAGTACCCCGGCGGCACGGTGGCCGTACCCGCGGTAGACGTGCGCGGTTCGCGTTTGTTCCCCCTCCTGAAGGTCTACCGCCGGCTGACCATGGGCGAGGAAGAGGACCTGCGCAGCTTTTACGCCATGGTGAAGGAGCGGCTCGGCAAACCCTCCCAGGTGAATTGACCGTCCATTTCCGCGCCGCATGACATGTGAGCTAGCTCACGCACACGCAAACCTGCCCCTGTGCGACAATAGAAGTGTCGAATGGGCAGGACGGAGTTTGTGCCGGCCTGCGGAGGAGTATCAACATGGGTGATTTTTTACAGCCTACCCACCTGATCATCATTGCCGTCTTGCTGCTGGTGCTCTTTGGAGCCAAGCGCCTTCCGGAGCTGGGCAAAGGGTTGGGCGAGGGGCTCAAGGGGTTCAAAGAGGGCCTGAAGGGCATGAGCGAGCCCACAACGCCGGCACCGCCCGCCACCCAGCAGAGCGCGCCGGTGAATCCGCCCGCGCCCCCCGCCGAGCAGCCCAAGTAAGTTTCCGCGGGCCCGGTTTCCGCCCGCCAGCCATGCAAAAGGAAAGGCCTGTGCTCAGCACAGGCCTTTGTCGTTTTTGTCCCCTCGGTCCCTCTTCTATTGGTCTTGCCCCGAAGGATAGTACCCGCGCGGCGCGATGACCTCCATGTTGGGCCGGTCCACGCGCACGTCGATCGACCGGAACTTGCTGTCAATCAGCGGTTCGTGGCTGGCATACACCAGCGTGTACTTGTTGCGGGCTTCTTCGGCCAGGAGCTGGTAGCTCTTTTCAATGTTGTTCACGCCATGCTCTGAATCGAGCGTTCCGCCGGTGGCCAGCGTGTACTTCACCAGCAGGTTGTCGTACATCGTGAAGGGCAGGTGCAGCCGGCTCAACCGGCCCTCGCCCCAACGCGCTGCGTCGCCCACCAGGGTGCCGTACACAGAGATGTGGTTCGTCTCCAGATAGCGCAAAACCTCACTGTATTTGGCCTTGCTGCCGTACTCCTCGCCGTCCGAGATCACGTAGATGATCCGGCGGTAGTTCCTGGGCCGCGTGGAAAGCTCCTTGGCCGCCGCCAGAATGGCGTCGTTGAGGGTGTGGATCTCCTTGGGAATGGTCATGAAGTAGCCGTTGCCCGCCGACCGGCCATCCTGCAGATTTGGATCCACGCAGTTACCGTTGGCGTGTACGCCGCAACTATCGAAAGGGCCGGAATTGACCGGGTTCAACCGCTCCGTTCCCGAGGATTTCGCCTCCGCCATCAGGTAAGGCACGCGCGCGCTCTGCGCCCCGGTAAACCCGCCGGAGACGTTCGTCGTCCCGTTTCCGTACGTCATCACCTCGAGCTCGTCATAGGGCGTCAGCGCGCCCTGAATCGCTCCCAGGGAGTCATTCACCGTGTCCATGTCGCCGCCGCGAAGGCTCCGGTCCACCACAAAAACCATCGACATGGGGAACGGATCGACGAAAAACTCCTTGAGGGGCTCGTAGTTGCCGTTCTCAAACACGCGAAAGTCGCGCCAGGTGAGCCCGGGAATCAGCTTGCCCTTCGCGTCCTTTACCGTAACCGGTACTTCCACATAGGTCACGTTCAGCCGCAGAATGGTGCCCAGTTGTTCCACCGGCGGCATGGCCGGCGGCGGACCCGGCGGCGGTTGCACCGGTTTCGGCGGAGGAGGTGTGGGCACGGTCTGCTGCGGGATGCTTCCGGAGGTGGTGTCATCCGTTTCCAGCCCCGCTCCGCCTCCCGGCTTGATGGGCCCGCTGGCGGCGTCGACAATGGGCGCCGTCGTCTGCGGTGTCGGCGCGTTGGGAACCGGCGCAGGTTGCTGCGTCTGCTGGCTTTGCGCCGTCACTGCCGAGGTCAGTCCCAGGCCCAGGAGAGCCGCCATTGCCGTTGCTTTGAATCCCAGGTTCACTGCTCTCCGGTCCTCCCCTGACCCCGCTCCAATGCGCACCCCTGCCCGCAATCCGCGTCCGCCCTCAGACGTTTCGTGCGCTTCTTCCGTCAGAGTATCAGACGCGCCAGAGCGAAGCAGGTTTGCTCCGCGCAGCGGTCGCCTGCCGGCCCCGCCTTGGGGCTATGCTTGCTCTAGCTCGTTTTATCGCGTCTAACGGTGATAGCATGCCCATCCGTCCCCGAATCACCCTCCTCCTGCTGGCCCTGCCGCTTTTCCCCGTCGCGGCCCTGGCCCAGCTTCCCCCATCGCCGGATGCCCCGCCGGTCAGCAACGCCCCCGCCCAGCCCGACGACGACCAGCCCGTAGCCACCTTCAAGCTCCAGGTCAACCTGGTCGACCTGTTCTTCACCGTAAAGGGTAAGAACGGGGAGCTGGTTCCCCATCTCTCCAAGTCCGATTGCTCGGTGATGGAAGACAAGCAGCCGCAGACCTGGAAGAACTTCACCGCGGAGACCGATCTGCCCCTCACCCTGGGCATCCTGCTCGACACCTCGGGCAGCCAGACCTACGTCTTGCCCCTGGAGCAGCAGGCCGGCAGCCAGTTTCTTGAACAGGTGCTGCGCAAAAAGGACGAGGCGTTCCTGCTTTCATTCGACGTCAATGTCGACCTGTTGCAGGACTTTACCAACAATGCACACGAGCTGGCGCGGGCCATGGACAAGGCCCAGATCAACACCGCCGGAGGAAACGGCGGCGGCATTCCCGGCCTCGGCGGCGGCACCGTCCCCATCCAGGGCACGCCCAAGGGGACGCTGCTTTACGACGCCATTTATGAGGCTGCCAACCAGAAGATGAGCCAGGAAACCGGCCGCAAAGCCATGATCATCCTCACCGACGGCCAGGACGAAGGCAGCGAAATGAAAATCCAGGACGCTGTCGCCGCGGCGCAGCGATCGAACGTGATCGTCTATGTCATCCTCATCGCCGATCCCAGGGAATACTGGAATTCCGGCATGGGCTATTATGGGTACTCCGCCGCCAAGAAGATCTCCGACGAGAGCGGCGGGCGCGTCATCAACGTGGGCAACAACGGCAAGAAGCTTCAGGACGCCTTTCAGCAGATCGAGGACGAGCTGCGAACTCAATACGTAGGGACCTATACGCCCACCGACAACAAGCTCGACGGCACCTTCCGCCACGTCGCGGTCAACTGCGGCGACGGCATGCATGTGCAGGTGCGCAAGGGGTACTATGCGCCCACGCCGGGACAATCGAGCGGCCAGTAGAGTTGCTTAGGCAATGGTGTAAGGAATCGTGTCAGGGCACGACTTTACAGCTTGGTGAAAAACGCGCGATGGAAGGGCAAAAACGCGTAAGGGCGGGACTTTAGTCCCGCCGAAAACCGCAAACAAAGGACTTGGGCTTTAGCCCCTGAGGGAGTCTTCTCCCCGTCCTGCCGCCGTTTTTGAAACGCGCTCTAGCCGCCGCATCGATGCTTCGGTTCATCGCGTTGTAACACGTCAACATTCGTCGTCATTTTCCAACTGCTATTCTTAACCTGCACGATTCCGCGCATGACCGAGCCCCGCCAACATGCCATTCACCCGCGTTCCGGGCCTTCCCCGGTTGCCGCGTGGCTCATTCTGGGTCTGATCTTCGCCGCCGTCCAATTCGCAGCGCTTTTCCGGCCGCCCCTGCTGGATGACGTGGATGCGACCCATGCCGAGGCGGCGCAGCACATGGCCGAAACCGGCGATCTGGTCACGCTCTACGTGAACGGCGTGCGCTACCTCGAGAAGCCGCCGTTGCCCTATTGGCTGACAGCGGCCGATTACCGCATCTTCGGCCAGAATGTGTTTGCCACCCATCTGCCCAACGCCCTGGCCATTCTTGGCTGCGCATGGATCTGCTGGCTGTGGGGGGCACGCGCCTGGGGCCGGCGAGCCGGATACTACGCCGCCCTGGCCATGCTCACCGCCATTGGGCCGTTCCTGTTCACCCGCTTCGCCATTCCCGACGTACTCCTCACCTTCCTCTTGTTGCTGGCGCTGTGGAATTTCCTCACAGGTCTCGAGGACCGGCGCGCGCCGCGAATCTACGCCATGTGGGCGGCTCTGGCCCTGGCCACGCTGGCCAAAGGGCTGGTGGCCCCGGTCTTTTTCATTGCCGCCGCAGTTCCATTCCTGATGCTGAGCGGCCTGTGGCGTCGCTGGCGCGAGCTGAAGCCTGTCACCGGCGTCCTGCTCTTCCTGGCAGTTGCCGCGCCGTGGCATATCCTGGCCGGCCTGGCCAACCCCGACCAGGGCCATCCCCTGGGCAATCACCCCACAGTGGGAAATGTTCACGGATTCTGGTACTTCTACTTCATCAACGAGCATGTGCTGCGCTTCCTGGGCGGCCGGTACCCGAATGACTACAACAAGATGCCGTTTGCGGTGTATTGGCTGGCACACCTGGTGTGGCTCTTTCCATGGAGCATCTTCGTCCCCGCGGTGCTGGTGGCGGCATGGAAGACGCGGCGGGTCTGGCTCGGGCGGCTGCGCGGCGATGGCGGCCAGTTGTTCGATTCCTCGAGAAAGCCCGCGGACAGCGCGGAGGCGGCCCGCGCCATCGCGCAAGCCAGGTTCCGCGCGCGCTCCGCTTGGCTGCTGGGAATTTACTCGGCATTCGTGCTCCTGTTCTTTTCCATCTCCACCAACCAGGAGTACTACACGTTTCCGGCGTGGCCGGCGCTGCTGATCCTCATAGCGGCGGTAGTGGCGCAGACGGAGGAACGGCGCGGACCGGATGAGGGCAAGCCGCTGCTGTCGACGGCCTGGCTGACCGGCGCGCAGGCGGCACTGGCGGCATGCGGCGTGGCTGCCGCCGCGGCGCTGGGATGGGGCCTGTGGGATTCACGCCACCTGCCTTACGTCCCCGATATCGGCACTCTGCTGGCACATCGGGATGTGGCCGGATACACGCTGTCGATGTCGCACCTTTTTGACCTGACGTTTTCGTCCTTTGCGGCGCTCCGCATGCCTGCGGTGATTGCGGCCATCGTGCTGCTGGTGGGCCCGGCGGTGAGCTGGGTGCTGCGCCTGCGCCGCAGCCATCTTGCCGCAACCACCGCGCTGGCCCTCACCTCGACATTGTTTCTTGTCGCCGCGCACATCGCCTTCACCCGCTTCGAGCCCATGCTCAGCTCCATGCAACTGGCCGACGTGATTCTGGCCGACGGTTCGCCCCAGGACACCTTCATCATCTACGGCGATCAGTCGGACGCGTCCTCGGTCATCTTCTACACCCACAACTTCCTGCGCAAGCCGGCTGACATTGTCATGGAGCGCTGCTCGCAACACGGCGAGGGGTCGTCGCTGCTGTGGGGATCGTGCTGGCCCGACGCGCCCGACATCTTCCTCAGCGAGGATCGGCTCGCCAAATTGTGGGGCACGGGCGCGCGCAAATGGTTATTTGCCCAGGACACCAAACAGGAAAAAGTGGAGCAGCTCCTCGCCGGCCGGCTCTATCCGGTAAAGTCGATTGCGGATAAGGCGCTGTGGACGGACAGGCCGCTGAAGTAGAGCAGTTCACAGTTCATAGTTCGCAGTTCACAGTTGTCAGTTGTCAGTTCCCGATATCGCTGCTGGCTGAAATCTGACGACTGAAAACTGAAAACTGTTTTACGATGGGCGCATGGCCTACTTCCTCTTCAAATCCGAGCCCGCGGCTTACTCCTTCGCCGATTTCCTCGGCGACAAGGAAACGGTGTGGGACGGCGTCACCAATCCCACCGCGGTGAAACATCTGCGCGAGATGAAGAAGGGGACGAAGTGGATCTTCTATCACACCGGGGATGAGCGGTGCGCCGTTGGCACGGGAACCGTGACCGGCGTGGACGCAACCAATCCCAAGGTCCCTATCGTGCGCGTGAAAGCTGGCAAACGGCTGAAGGCGCCAAAGACGCTGGAGATGATCAAGGGGGCGGCGTTGTTCAGGGACTCGCCGCTGGTCAAAATCGGCCGTCTATCCGTGGTGCCGCTCACTGAAGCGCAGTGGGAGTGGTTTGTGGGATGACAGGCAGGTTTGGCGAAGTTTGCCAATTCTCCTATACTCGAACTGAGGTGCCTATGCCCACGCGAAACGTAAACCTGACTCCGGAACTCGAATCATTCATCGCTGAGACTGTAGACGCCGGTCGCTTTGCAAACGCGAGCGAGGTGATGCGAACAGCATTGCGCCTTCTTGAGCGGGACGAACGCGAAAATCAGGAAAAGCTGGCCGCATTGCGTGCCGCCATTCAAGCCGGTCTCAAAAGCGGAGTCGCGGATTCCAACCTTTTTTCACGAATCCGGAAGAAGTACCACCTGCCCGAAAGGGAGACATAGGACGTGCACGAAGTACGCGTCTCAACTGAGGCTGGACAAGACATCGACGAAATCACCGGCCACACGTTGGAAAAATGGGGATGGCGTCAAACTGCCCGATATCTTGACCGTCTTGAAGCCACGTTAGAGATACTGGCGCGAAATCCGTCGATTGGCCGTCTCTGCCAGGGTGTTCACCCGGGACTAAGACGCTTTGAAGTCGCTCAGCACGTTGTGTTTTATACCGTAGAAGAACACGGCATATTCATCGTGCGAGTGCTGCACGAACGCATGTTGCCGGCGAACTACATCTGAGGATCACGCCCCGAACTGCCGCAAATGATGGTCGGCATGCCGGTAGCCCCAGATCATCCACTCGCGCTCCGTCATCGCGCCAAACAGCGGATGCGGCCGGAAGTCAAACCCGCGCGGCTGCGTCGTGAATTTCTCCATTGCTTCAACAAGGCTCTCGATATCCGCGCCGAACTCGGCCGGCGGCGTGCCGGTTCCGGCAACCTGATCCATCTCCGGACGTGTGGGCACACCGTGCGGCCAGCGCATCGGGCTGTGTAGCGCGAACGGCTTGGTCAGCCGCCACCAGGAAAAACCCGCGGGGCTGGCCATGGGCCGCTCGCCCATCGCCCCAAGAAAAGCATCGCGCAGATGGCAGATCATCTGCGCGGCCGTCATCCTGCCCCAGCGTCGCTCGGTCTCCGGGCGGATGCGCTTGAGGCGCGCGAGAATCTGGCTGCGGTCTCTCGGATCTCTCAGCGAGTGCATGCGAACAGAGTACCGGACCGGGTCCGGATTGACCCGGCGCGTAAATCCGGGTATATTACCGGGTAGAGGCGGTGGATTCTTGGGTAGCGCGGCACAGGCCAGAGCGGTCAGGAATTATCGCAGGAAGCTGAAGAGGCGCGGCATGGCCCGCTTTGAAGTGGTCGGCCTCAACAGCGATCGGGAGCTGATCCGCAAGCTGGCTCGCAAGCTGGCGGACGATAGCCAGCAAGCCGCTCAGATTCGCGCCAGCCTGGCCCAGGGAATCGATGAAGAATTGCAGGAAAAAGGCGCCATCTGGGCCGCTCTTCGACGCTCTCCGTTGGTCGGAGCCGGAGTTAAGATCAAGCGCGAGTTCACGACGGGCCGAAAGATTGACCTGTGACAGGCTACCTGCTCGACAGCAACGTCGTCAGCAACTCCACCAAGCCCGTCCCATCGCCTTTCCTGGCCGCGTGGATGGCGGATCAGGACAGCAAGAAGCTGTTTCTGGCCTCTGTCACTATCGGAGAGATCTGGCGGGGAATTCTGGAGTTGCCCGCCGGCAGGAAACGCCGCGAACTGGAGGAATGGTTTCAGGGACCGGAGGGCTTGCTTCGCCTATTCGCCGGGAGAATTCTCTTGTTTGACGAGAAGGCCGCGCTCATCTGGGGCAGGCTGATGGCCGAAGGCGCGCGCGTCGGCCGGCCGCGCAGCGCAATGGACATGCTGCTTGCGGCAATTGCAGAGGCGAACGGATGCATTCTTGTCACGGACAACGAAAAGCATTTTGCGGGATTGAAGTTCGTTAATCCGATGCGGGGCACGCTGTAAGCGCCGGGGCGTCGAAGGTCCCAATCCCTTAGCTTCCCTCGCGAGATTTGCTCGCCTCTCCCTTGAGCCAGGCGCGCGTGTTCAGCATCTGCCGCTGGTCCAGGGCCCAAACCTTGCCCGTAAGCTCATCCCCCGGGCGGCCGTCGCGGGCGCAGCGGTCAAACTCGCCCTGCACGGCCTGCATCTTGGCGTCCAGGTCGTCGAGGAAATTCAACACCAGCGCCTCGGGAATCATGGGCAGCTTGGGCGAGCCGAATTCGAGCTTGCCGTGATGCGACAGGATCAGATGCAACACCAGCGTCCGCAGTCGCGGCGGAAAGCCTGGCATCGCGTCGATTGCCTTTTCGGTGAGCGCCGCGCCCATCTGAATGTGCCCGAGCAGGATGCCTTCGGTGGTGTACTCGAAACCGACGTCCCAGGCCAGCTCGGCGATCTTCCCGATATCGTGAAGAATAACGCCAGCCAGCAGCAGATCGCGCTCCAGGATGGGATACTGCGGCGCCACGCGTTCAGCCAGCTTGAGCAGGCTGACGACGTGCTCAAGCAATCCGCCCAGCCAGGCGTGATGAAGCTGCTTGGCCGCGGGAGCCTCGCGGTAGGCCGTGGCCACCCGCGGGTCGGCCAGGATGGCGGAGAGCAGCGCCTTCAGGTGAGGGTTGGTAAACGAATCCACAAAGCCGAGCAGCTGCCGCCACAGCTCGTCCACGTCATAGGTGGTGGCCGGCATCAGGTCGGCCTTGTCGGCCTCGCCGGCATGGGCCTTGCGCACCTGCTCCATCTTGATTTGCAAGGCGTCGCGATAGCGGGTCACAGTGCCGCGGACCTTGGCGATGTCGCCGCGGTCCACATCCTTCGCGATGCGCGGATCGCCCGGCTCCCAGGCGCGCGCCTCCATCTGCCCGGTCTTGTCGCACAAGACAAAATTGAGATAAGGCTTGTTGGTTTGGGTGGTGCGCTGCTGGCGCGAGAGAACCAGAAAATAGCTGCTAAAGGGCTTGCCTTCCTCGAATGAAGACAGATCGGAGATGTAAAGGTCTTTCATGTTGGGGGAAGGATAACAGCGATAGCGCGTAATTTGTCGAAATGCGAGGCTTTGTAACAGGGCACGACTTCACAGCTTGGCGAAAAACGCGCGCCGGAAGGACCAAAACGCGTCAGGGCGGGACTTCAGTCCCGCCGATAACCGCTAATAAAAGACTTGGGCTTTAGCCCCCGAGGGGCGACTTCGCGCAAGCTGACCCCCTACTCGAGGTCGCGAACCCCGCATGAGGCTGTTAACATTTCCGCGTATGCTCTTCCCTGAATTTCGCAAACAACTCTGCGCTTCGGTCCTGGCTGGCTCCGCAGCGGGCCTGTTGGTCGTGGCGGCCTGTGGCGCGATAGCGCAAACGGCGCCGGATCGCGCGCAAATCGACAATGTGCTCCGCGGCCTCAACCGCGGCCATGGCGTGGGGCAGGTGGCCGTCTCCCCCGATGGGACCGAGCTGGCCTGGGTGGCTGGCGGCCGCGGTGGCGGCTCCATCATGGTTGCGCCCATCGGCGATCTCAGCAAGACCGAGCGCGTGACCGCGGCCACAAAGCCGGACCAGCGCTGCCGCGAGGGCGAACTCGCCTGGGAGCCCGACTCGAAGGCGCTGGCCTTCTTCTCCGACTGCGCCGGCAGCGACGGCCAGATGGATCTTTTCCTGGCCAAGCCCGACGGCAGCCCCGCCATGCGACTCACGGCGCTGAAGGGCTACGTGCACGCTCCTGCGTTTTCCCCGGATGGAACCAAGGTCGCATTCCTCTATGTGGCGGGCGCAACCCGCCCCGCCGGAGCGCTGGCGGCCATGAAGCCCTGGTCCGGGGTGATCGGCCACGACGCCATTGAGGTGCAGCGCATCGCCTATGCGGCCACCAATATTTCTGCGCCGGCCGAGGCCACCTTCATCTCTCCCCAAAACCTGCACGCATACGAGTTTGACTGGGCGCCCGATTCGAATGGCGTGGCTTACGTTGCCGCCGATCCCCCGGGCGAGGACAACTGGTGGGTGGCCAAGCTCTACACCCAGTCGCTCGGGAGTGAGCCTGAAGCGATTCTCGCGCCGGCCCAGGTTTCGGGCCCCTTGCATGGGCTCCAGATCGCGGTGCCGCGCTGGTCTCCGGACGGCAAAACCATCGCCTTCATCGGCGGCCTGATGAGCGATCAGGGCTCGACCGGCGGCGACCTGTGGATCGTGTCCAGCAAGGGCGGCCAGCCGCGCGACCTCACCGAAGGCCGGCCCGCTTCGCCTGCCTGGGAAACCTGGGACGGCAACGACGATCTGTTTGTGTGCGAGCTGGCCGGCGGCAACGATCAGCTCGTCCCACTGCATCTCCAGGGCAACCCGACCGGCAACGGACGCGTAACCTTCGGCTCGCCCGTCTTCAGCATTCCCGGCAGCGTCGGCGACGGCCGCATGTCGCACAGCCTGTCGGCGACCGCCGACCGCAAGCTGTTCGTGTTTTCGGCCAGCTCGTTCGACCACGCGCCGGAGATCTACGCGGCCAAATCGCAGTCTGCGATGGGTCCGGGGCTGGCTGGCGTCACCCAGCTCTCACACCTCAATGACGGCGTCGAGCCTGCGTGGGGCAGGGCCGTCTCCGTGAGCTGGAAAAACGATCGCTTCCGCGTCCAGGGGTGGCTCCTGCTGCCGCGCGACTACGATCCCGCCAGGAAATACCCGCTCATCGTCGAAGTGCACGGCGGGCCCGCGGCGGCAGTGCTGTCGCGCTGGGGCGCGCGCGGAGCGCTCAGCCCGGCCGCGTTTTCCGATCTCGGCTATTTCGTGCTCCAGCCCAACCCCCGCGGCAGCTACGGCCAGGGCGAGGCCTTTACCCAGGCCAACCGCAAGGACTTCGGCTACGGCGACCTGCGCGACATCCTCAAGGGCGTGGACACGGTCGAAGCGCAGTATCCCATCGACCCCGATCGCGTCGGCATTACCGGTTGGAGCTACGGCGGCTTCATGACCATGTTCGCCATCACCCAGACCCATCGCTTCAAGGCGGCGGTGTCAGGCGCCGGATTATCCGACTGGCTGAGCTATTACGGCGAGAACTCCATTGACCAGTGGATGATTCCCTATTTTGGCGCCAGCGTTTACGACGATCCCGGGGTCTACGCCAAAAGTTCCGCCATCAACTACATCAAGCAGGCCAAAACGCCCACTCTGGTGGTGGTGGGTGACCGCGACGGCGAATGCCCGGCGCCGCAATCGTTCGAGTTCTGGCACGCCCTCCGCGATGAGCACGTGCCGACTGAACTCGTTGTGTACCCCAATGAAGGCCACGGCTTTGTCAATCCCGCGCACTCAGAGGACGTCCTCGATCGCGCCATCGATTGGTTCGCGAAATACCTGCCGGAAAAGCAGGGAACCAGCGCCCAGGGTACTGAAAAGCAGGCAGCAGGAATTAAGCAGGGTGCAGGAAGGTAGTGCAGTGCGTCAATCGTTTCAACGGTTATGGTTTGAGCTCGACGCGAAGCCCGCTTGAGCGGGCAAAAGACGGTAGCCCCAGGCGCGAGCCTGGGGAAGAGGCAGAATCCTTGGACAGCAGCCCCCACAGGGGGCGTAAGAACGGCTGGCGCCCACCGAAGACATAATCTACCGTTTCCGCGACGCACTACAGTAGAACCGGGCGCGAGCGGCCAGTCGCCTCGGCCCCTTGGTCCCTCGGTCCCTGCACCATCCCTGCTCCCCGTCTCCCCTCAAAAGAGTCTATTCAAAGAAAGATGGGCGCGAAATTGGCCCACGGAACGAGCCTGATACACTTTTCATTGGTGAATAAATCAACCGGCTGACGCTCATTCGCCCGCCGATCGGCAGGAATACCCTGGACCGGCGTGTCCGCTGAATGAGATCGAGCAGCTATATTCCGATTGGTTTACGGAAAGACCGTTCCGTGCCGGTAGAGGCGGAGCGGGGAGGATTCATGCGGCGGTTTTTGACGCTTGTCAGTCTATTGTTCCTGGCTCTGCCGGCCGGCATCACCGTCGTCGGCTGCACGCGCAATCCGGCGGGTAATTATTGCAACGGCCTGGGCTACGGCCTGCTCAACACACAACTGTACGCCATCACGCTGCAGCCGCAGTACGTTGGCATCTCCATGGCGTTCGGGCAGACCCGGCAGATCGCCTCGCCGACGGCCATCAACTGCAAGGGCGGCACTGTGGGCGTCAATTCGTATGCCTACGGCACCACCAACAACCAGCTTGTCGATATTTCGCCCACCGGCAATATGTGCGCGGGTACGTGGAACCGCAATTCGGGTGGCGGCATTGCCGATTTCACCATCTGCCGCAACCCCGATCCCCTTCCCAGTTCCAGCGGCCTGCCCTATGAAACGGCCTTCATAAGCGCCTCGGCGGATTCTGTGACCTCGAATCCGGTCGAAGTCTACGTCCATGCCCCCGTCACCTCGGTGACGCTGGTGGGTCCGCAGCAATGCCTGTCCCAGGGCCAGCAGGCGCAACTGGACGCGCAGGCGTGCTACAGCGCCAATGGAAAGCAGGTGTTGATGTGCGCGCCGTCGTCGGTCTCCAGCGCCAATTACGCTTGCCGGCTGCCCGCCGGGGTCACCTCGGTGCCCAACTGCAGCAGCGCCATCGGCACCCTGTCCTACGCCCCTGGTAACCCCGCCATCGCATCCATCAACCCGGAAACCAACCAGATTACAGCCGAGCAGCCCGGCACCACCGTCATTACAGCCTCGGTGGCTCTGTCCGGTTCCTCTGCAGGTTACTTCTCGGTTTGCCCACCGGCCAGGATTTCCGTCACTCTCAACGGCAGCACCAGTGGGACAGTGACCCAGGGAGTCCCGCAGAACATGGTCACAACGGTCACTGATACAAACGGCCACTCCATCAGCGGCCTCATCCTGGATTACCAGTCCATCAATCCGCTGAATATTTCCGCCACCTCCACCGGAAGCATCGGTGCAAACTTCCCCGGCTCCAGCTCCATCTACGCGGTGTGCCAGCCCTCCGACTGCAATCCGGCCCCGATCAATGTCATGGGCGTCAACGGCACCGGATTGTCGATCTCCAGCAACCCAGTCGATGTCACCGTTCCCGGCACGGCCAGCACCTTTTTCTGGTACGGGTCGCCGGGCCAGTCGCAGTACTTTGAGCAAGTCGAGCTGTTGACCGGAACCCCCACTCCCCCGATAAGGCTCCCCTACGTGCCTAACTCGATGATGATGGACCAGACCGGAGCCAATCTCTACTTTGGCTCGCAGCGCGAGCTGATGGTCTACACCACCACCAATAACTCCATCAGCTCTCAGAACACCAACGTGCCGGGAGTGGTGCTGGCGGTCAATCCGTACAACACCCAGGTGCTGGTGAACGACCAGATCCGGCAGGTGTTCTACCTGTTTAACGTGGGCGGGACAGTTGGCTCCGTTTTCAGTGGGATGGGAACTGCGGCGGAGTGGACCCCGGACGGCAAAACCCTCTACATCACCGACAGTGCCGCCGCCGGGCCGGGACACAGCAACACCCTTTACGTGTACAACGCCAACAGCGGATGGAATACCTACCCCCTGTCCACATCGGGCGGCCCGCACGGCCCACAGAGACTGGCGGTCACGGTCCCGGGTGTGGGAGCCTATCTCAGCGGCGATCCCACGGTCGCGCGTACCTGGTGCCCATCGGGAGCGCCCGGCAATGTCAACCTCACCTATTATCCCCAGGGCGACCAAGTGAATGCGGATACCGACGTGCTGGCGGCGACCGCCGATGGCATGCACATCCTGGGCGCGGCGGCGGTAAGCGGCAAAATCTCCTTCTCGGATGTCGCCTTGAGCATCCCCGAAGCCAACGCCGACGGCTCGGTGGCTTGCCCGGCGCCAGTGGCCGGCTTGCTTCAGCCCCTGCTCTTCAGCCACACCCTCAACCAGGCCACCCTCAGTGTCAATGCCACCTCGGTGACCGGAATCGTAACCTTGCCCGCAGCCGTCACGCAGGCAATGGCGGTCGCCGCCAGCAGCCTGAGCTTTGTCACCTATAACGGAACCGCTCTCGGCGCCACCCTGCCCTACTACAAGCAGACCACCAGCGCCACCAGCGCCCTGGGAACCATCGGCTACATCACGCTCAAGGGCGCATCGGCCATCACCGCGCCGGTCGCGGGCGCCTTCAGTCCCGACGGAACCTTGTTCTTCGTCTCCACCGCCGGCGACAACAAGATTCACTATATTGACACCACCACTTTGCAGGACATTAAGCAGATCAGTCCCAAGTTGCCGGCATGCGCGCCGGGCTCGGATCCCGACTGTATCTTCACCGCGCCCGCGCCCAGCGTGGTCCCGGCAACGGTGGTCATCACCAAGCCGCGCGCAACCACCTAAACGAGCGCGCCCGCCGTCGGAAGGAGCAGGGGCCTTCAGGCCCCTGACCCCTCCATGCTGATGAGCGGGCCTTTAGGCCCGGAGCTACTTTCTCCCTCAAGCTGGCAAGTCTCCGCATTCGTTCGTCAGCCACCCGCTGTGAGGCTGTTCGCGGAAACCTCGCCTCCCGCCACTCGCCGCAATAGCGCACGATAGAATTTGGTCATGATCAAGGGAATCTCCTTCCTGCGCGCCGCCGGAGATCGAAATGCCCACGAGCGCCTGGCGCGATTCTTTCAGGCGCTCGGGTTGGAGCGCGGGCGCGGATGGGAGCAGAGTTCTTCCCCGGACGGCAACCAGCATTCAGCCCATCCCGGCGAGACAAAGGACACCAGCCGCGGGGCGTCGTTTCTGGCGCCGTTGGGCAACCTCGAATTCATTGACGGCGCCATGCCGCCGTTTGCTGAGGTGGCCATCGAGGTCACGTCGCTCGATGCCGCGCATCAGGCGGCCACGGCATGGTTCCGCAGCGAGGGCTTCGACCCCGCAAACGCAATCTCGCCCATTGCGGAAACCCATTGGAAATCCCGCCACTTCACCGTCGAGCCGGCGCCCGGACACCGGTTTTCCTTCTGGGCGTGGATCGATCCGATGAAGGGCAGGCCCATCGCCGTCGAAGGCGATCTCTCCGCCGAAGGCATGCGCTTCGCCATCGTGGTATCGCGATGGAATGCCGTCATCACGGACCGCCTGCTCCAGGGCGCGCTCGATGCCCTCGATCGCAGCGGCGCTCGCCGTGACCACATCGAGTTGGTGCGCGTGCCCGGTGCCTGGGAGATTCCCGCCGCCGCTCGGACCTTGGCCTCCCGCGCCGCTCAAGGGCCGGATGCCATCGTTACCCTGGGCTGCCTGCTGCGCGGCGAGACCGCCCACTATGAGGCCATTTACAACGAGGTGTCGCGCGGCATCGGACAATCGCAGCAGGATACCGGCATTCCCCACAGCTTCGGCGTGCTCACTTGCGAAACCCTGGAGCAGGCGCTCGACCGCGCCGGCGTCAAGTCCGGCAACAAGGGCTTTGAAGCGGCTCTCGCGGCCATCGAGATGGTCAGCCTCAGGCGCAAGCTTCTTGAAGCGAGGCAGGGGTGACGGCGAGAACGCGGCGCAAGTCGCGCGAACTGGCCATGCAGATGCTGTTCCAGGCCGACATCGGCAAACAGACGCCGGAACAGGTCGAAGCCACCTTCTGGCGCGCCGGTGACGAGGTCGAACCCGAGGTGCGCGGCTTTGCCGAAGACCTTTTCCGCGCCGCCACCCTCCACCAGGAGCGCATCGACACCATCATCGCCGCCCACTCCAAACACTGGCGCCTGGAACGCATGCCGGCTGTCGACCGAAACCTGCTGCGCATGGCCATCGGGGAGATGCTGGGGTTCAAGGGCACTCCGTTTCCCATCGTCATCAATGAGGCGCTCGAGATCGGCCGCCGCTACTCGGCCCCGGAATCCATCAACTTTCTCAATGGCGTTCTGGACGCCGTCGCGCGAACTCTCATCGCCGAGTGAACAGCCTGACCTGCTGACCCGCTGACTTGCCACGTCGCGCCTTCTCACGGGCAACAACATACTTGACTACCTTGCCCGTTGAGGCCTGGCCGTGTCTGCGAGAATCACCCTCTCTGCGCCCTGCTCATAGGAATGATGACGAAAACTGCAACAAGGATCGGCGTCAAACAGGGGATGACCACGGTGAAAGGAAAGGGGCAGCGCATGAAGACCACGACAAGAGCGTCGGCAACGCCCACGAGAAAGACAATCGATATTAACCTCGCGCACCACTTCACGTTGTCACGGTTGATTTTCATCGTCGCTCCCCGCTTCAAGGTAACGCATCCGATTTTCCTACGAAGAGTTTACACGTTTACTTTGCCAAGTAGGTTCTTACCTTCTCACGCCCGCTCCCGCATGCAACTCCGCCATGCCATGCGGCGTCCAAGCCCCCGCAAGGCCAGACAGCGCGCATGCCCGGCCCGTGGCGTCTATCTGCCCTTCCAGCGCCGCCGCTCTCCCGCCGCCGTTTTGCGGTAACATGGAAGGTCTTGGGGCAATCCCGCATTCTTTAGGTTCAGGCAAAGGAGATTTTTCGATATGGCAGAAGAAAGCAGCAGTATGAATGGCTTTGCGTGGTTCCTGGCGGGCCTCGGTATCGGCGCGCTGGCGGGCGTCCTCTACGCGCCCAAGAGCGGGCGTGAAACCCGTGAGGACCTGGCCAGCACCGCTCGCGAAAGCACGCAGTATCTGCGCAACCGCGGCAGACAGGTGGCCGAACAGGTCGGCAGCGTGGTCGACAAGGGCCGCGAGCACATGGGCGAGTACGTGGACCGCGGCCGTGAAGCGGTGGACCGTGGCCGCGCCCAGTGGGAAGATTTCGTGGAGCGGGGCAAGAACCTGGTGGGCGAACAAAGCTCGCGCGTGTCCGCCGCGGTCGATGCCGGCCGGCAGGCTTACCGCTCCTCCAGCGGCGGCGGTGTCACTTCCTCCAGCGCCTCGTCCGCTACCGGCGCTTCCGCCTCCGGCAATCCGGCTCCCTCAACCGAGACCTCCGGCTCGTAATGCGGGAGGCGGGAAACCTGAACGGCGCGCCATCCAATGACGCGCCGGAACAGAATGGGCCGGAACGGGCCTGGCGAATCGGCAGATCGCTTCGCGGCCCTGTTCCGGCCAATGTGCAAGGGCAGGGCGGCCGCAGCCGCTCCAATCAGTCAGTGCTCCTTGAGAGGCCGCAATGTTAAACACCAATACTCTTCTCCTCGTCATTTGCATCATCATGGGCGCCTCGGTTCTTTTGCAGATCGGCTTCCTGATCGCGCTCGCCGTCATGGGCGGCAAGGCGCTGAAGATGGCCCGGGAGTACGGAGACGAATTCCAATCCGTGGCCTCGCCGGCTCTGCACCATGCGCGCGAGTTGCTGGAGACCTCCAAAAATCTCATTACCCGCCTCGAGCCGCGCCTGGATGCGGCCGCAAGCGACCTGGCCGAGATCGCGCAGGTGGCCCGCGACGAGACGCGCAAGATCCAGGAATCAGCCGACGAGATCAGCGAGCGCATCCGTCGCCAGGCCGAACGCATGGACAGCATGACCACCGGCGCCCTCAACGAGGTGGACCGGGTGAGTCATTTCCTCAACCAGGCCGTCAACTTGCCGGTGCGACAGATCGCCTCCGTGCTGGCCGCGGCAAGAGCAATCGTCGACACCCTGCGCTCCCCGGCTCCGCCGCGCCGCCGCGCCCCCCAGAACGCCCACTCCGACGTCCACGCCCACGCCGACGATTAGGATCTGCGGATGCCCCAGAGCCTGCCCTGAGCGTAGTCGAAGGGTCTCGATTTTGAGACCTGGGAAACAAGGATGCTCAACCTACCACAGAACCGGGGTGCCCCATCCTTGCGCCTTCCTTCTGGCGAAAGGGTGGGATGCAATGAACCCCGTTCCCGTAGGCTACTCTGGACCCCGAGGCTCGTCCTATGCGTTCATCGTTGTTTGCCTGCGTGCTCGCCGCTTCCGCTCTGGCCGCCGCCCAGTCCACTCCTTCTCCCGCGCTCCTGGTCCTCTCCAAGCAGGACCGCACCGTCGCCATCGTCGACCCGGCCACTCTCCAGGTCGTGGCTCGCGCCCCGGTCGGCGACGATCCCCATGAAGTGGCCGCGTCCACTGACGGCCGCACCGCCTACGTCTCCAACTACGGCTTCGGCCGCTTCCACACCATCACCGTCATCGACCTCGTAAACCAGAAACAGGAAAAGGTCATCGACCTCACGCCCCTCAGCGGCCCCCACGGCCTCGATTTCGTCGACGGCAAGCTCTGGTTCACCGCCGAAGTCAATAAAGTCATCGGCCGTTACGACCCGGCCAGCGGCAAGGTGGACTGGATCATGGGCACGGGGCAGAATCGCACCCACATGCTCTACGTCTTCCCCGGCGCCAAACGCATCGTCACCACCAACGTGAACTCGGGAACCGTCAGCATCCTCAACTTCGAGCAGTCACAGGGCGGACCGCCGCCGGGTGGCCCTGGGCCGAATGGCCCCAGCGGTCCGCCTTTGGGATTTCCCCGCGGTCCCATCCACCCGCCCGGCGGCGACTGGATTCCAACCGTTGTCCCTGTCGGCTCGGGCGATGAGGGCTTCGACGTCTCACCCGACGGCAAAGAGGCATGGGTGGCCAACGCCGGCGACGGAACCGTATCCATCGTGGACCTCAACGCCAGGCGCGTCACCGCGACCCTGCCTCTCAACGTGCAATCCGCCAACCGCCTCAAGTTCACTCCCGACGGCGAGCGCGTGCTCATCTCCATGCTCGGCCAGGGCGATCTGCTGGTAGTCGACACCGCCACTCACCAGGTGGAGAAGCGCATCCCCATCGGCCACGGCGCAGCCGGCATCCTGGTCCAGCCCGACGGCGCCCGCGCCTTCGTCGCCTGCACGCCAGACAACTACGTCGCCGTCATTGACCTGAAAACCCTCACCGTCACCGGCCACATTGATGCCGGCGGCGGTCCCGATGGCATGGACTGGGCGGTGCGCCGCTGATTCATAACGGCGTTCCGCAAATTGGAACATTTCGCTTCATAAGACCTTTGTGTGATTACCTCGGACACCCTCTTTGGTCTGGCCAATCTCGCCTTGTCACAACCTTTTTTGCGCCTTCAGCGATATACTTCGACATCACCGGCTTGCAGAATCCATTGGAAGAGACCTTGGGCTCAATGGCCCGATCCTTGGCGCCTCTCTCAAAACGAAATCCAGGCAGAGGGCTAATCTCTCCAGCATTGCAAACCAGTCTCACGGGCCAGGGCCCAAGAAAAAGGAGAGGCAATGAAACGAATCGCGTTGTTTCTAGGTTTGGCGTTCTTGATTGCGAGTCCCGTTGCTCCGGCGCAGATGGCAGATACTGCCGCACCGGCTGCAACGCTCGCTTCCCTCAGCGGAACCTACACCATCCAGGCGGTCTCGTTGGACGACTACTCAGTTATGCAGAACATGTACGGTCAGCAGGTCGGCTTTTGCTACAACGGATCGACGCCGATAAGCTACGGCTGCTGGGACACCTACACCTTCGATACGTACACTTTCTCGGTGGTGTCCAACGGCGCGGGCGCCATCACTTCCGGCACCTACACCCAGACCAGCGATCCCAACAGCTACGAATGCAACCCCAAGGACAGTCCCACCACCCCATGTCCCGTAATCGTCCCGTCCACGAACACCTATTCCTCCACCGAAGCTTACAAAATCGGCGCCACCGTGAACTTCAAGGTGAGTACCGTCACCAGGACCTTTCAGGCGGTGAGGGCGAACACCGGCAAGCCGCCGAACTGGAGCGTCTCGGCCGCCGCCGGCAATATCTGCACTGGCAACAACCCCGCCACCTGCTACTGGACCCAGATTACTCATAGCCTCACCGGTGAAAACGACAGCGGATCCGGGACCCTGAAGGGCACTTACACCATCACGGCCAGCGGCCTCGGCACCGTGACGGTGACACCGAGCAACTGCAATGGCTGCGGAACGGTGGAGTTTTCCATTATCGTCCCCCCCGTCAGCCAGGTGGGCCAGTCCATCTCCATTATGGGCATCAATAAGCTGGGCAACAAAAATAACATGACGGGGTCGGGAGTCCGCGTCAAATAGCTCGCGACGCAAACGCAAATGGCCTCCGGCTTCACCCGGAGGCCCTCCTTGTGCCGTGTCAACGTGATTCCGTAATCGAACCTTTGAACTTGGGTGGGAAACAAGGATGCTCGATCCACCGCGGGAAACAGGCCCCTACTCCTCGTCGAACTCGATCACCTGGATCGAATACCCCGGCATCACGTGCCGCATCTTCGCTCCGGCCGTCAGCGTGCTCTCCACCGGAACCAGCGCCGCCGGATTATCGATCGAGTTCGTCGCCTGCGTGCTCTTCCCGCTCAGCGTCCAAACCTTCGCCGCCGTCGCCATCTTCGCCCCTTCAACTTCGATGTTCACCACCTGCGCCGTCGAGTCCGCATTCACCAGCTTCAGGTAGAGCTTCTTCTTCGCCGCGCTCCCCGTGATCGAATAAAAGAATTTCGTCCCCGCGCCCTCCACCTGCGACGCCATGGTGTGGTCCCCGATGTGCGAAGCGAACATCGCCTGCGCATAGTACGCCGGCGACCCGTAGCTCTTGGCCGCGTCGTACCCGATCAGGTCCGTCTCCCACTGCATCCCGCCCGGATCCACATTCACCAGAAGCGGCGCATACGACGCCATGATCACCAGGTCCGAGTTCCGCTCCAGGCCCGTCATCCACGCCGCATCCCCCAGCGCCGCGCCCAGGTTCGGCGTCGGCAATCCCTCCCTCGTCGCCCACTCGCCCACAAAGATCTTCGGCCCGTTGCGGTCCGCCTTGTCGAAATGGCCGCCGTCCCACATTTGCGTCCCCGCGCTGCCCGCCGGCGTGTCATAGTGCGTTGCGCTCTTGAAGTTCTGCGTCGCGCGCACATAGTAGTGTTCGTCCAGCACGTCCGGCTTCACGCTCTTCACCGGCGCCGTCGCAATCAGTTCCAGGTCAGGGTATTTCGCCTTGATCGCCTTGAAAAATTGCGTAAACCGCCCGTCGTAGCTGCCCGACCGGTCGAACCAATCCTCGTTCCCTATCTCCACGTAATGCAGTGGGAACGGCTTGGCATGCCCATCCTTGATTCGCTCCCCGCCCCACTTGGTATCCGGCCCGCCGGTCACATACTCAATCTCGTCCAGCGCGTCCTCCACATATGGCTCCAGGTCCGCGCCCGGCGTCACGTGCTCGCCCCTCAGCGAGTAGCCCGCGTACACCGCCAGCACCGGCTGCATCTTCAGGTCCTCGCACCATTCCAGAAACTCCAGCAGCCCCAGCCCGTCCGTCGACCAGTAGACCCACGGGCTCTCGTGTCCGGGCCGATCCACCAGCGGCCCGATCGTCTTTTTCCATTGGAATCGCTGCTCAATCGTGTTCCCTTCCAGGTAATTGCCTCCGGGGAAGCGCAGGAACTGCGGATGCATGCCGGCGAGCTTCTCCATCAGGTCGATGCGGTTGCCGTTGGGCGTGTTCTTGTAAGTGGGCGGGAACAGCGACACAAGCTGCAGCCACAGCGTGCCCGCGTGGCCCACGGTCAGCTCCAGGTGGTTCGCCGATCCCGCCTCAATCGCGCCCGTCTTCAGCGTGAACGGGAACTGTTTCCACTCCGTCCCCACCCCATCCACCTTCGCCGTCGCCAGCACCCGCCCGGTCTCGTCAGCCACCAGGCTCACCGTCACCGCGCCCATCTCCTCGCTCGCGGCCTTGGCGTAGAACGATCCCTTGTACTCCGCGTTGGGCCTGACTTCCATGCCCCACCAGCCCACGTTGATCGCGCCCGCCTGGTTCGCGGCGTCGGCCTTTGTTACGTCCAACCGCATGCTGTTGGGAAGCGCGTCGCTCGGGCCCACCGTGCGGTCGCCCGACATCTTGGCTTGCGCGTCGCCCTTCTCCAGCAGGTACCAGTAATTGATCCCGCTCCAGTCAGCGCGAAACGTCCGGTTGCGCACCATCTCCGCGTAAAGCCCGCCCTCGTAGGCGTAATTGATCTCCTCGGTCATCAGGCCGTAGAGCGTCGGGCTCACCGGGGTCGCGGCCTGGTCGGCATGAATCGTCAGCAGGACCGGGCCAGGCTGCCCCACCGCTCCTGAGGCAAGAAGAACAAAGGCCGCGCAGACAAGAACCGCCGAAAACGTTTTCTGGATCATGAGATCAGGTCTCCTTGATGGCGGCCCACAGTATAGCGGATTCTCCGCCAGCCTACTTGACACCACAGAATCCG
Source organism: uncultured Acidobacteriota bacterium (assembly GCA_963766785.1). Taxonomy (GTDB): domain Bacteria; phylum Acidobacteriota; class Terriglobia; order Terriglobales; family Acidobacteriaceae; genus Telmatobacter. The sequence continues at coordinate 1,311,732 of CAVYBV010000025.1, read as the reverse complement.
CGGACTAGACTCCAGTTCACCAATCTGCTCGGGCCCCCCCCAACTAGAGCAAGTTTCGGAAATCTTGAGGTGAAAGGAAGATATATGCATATCCTCATGCGCGCCGCAATGGCCGGCGGGCTCTGCGTTTGCACCGCCATGTCGGCTTACTCGCAGATGGGCCCCAACCACCACCAGAAAACTGCTGGGTACCAGGATGACCAGGGAGTGTTTCACGCCGCCAACCAGGCGGTGCCGGACACCGTCTCCAGGACCAACTACACCGGCACGCTGAAAGTGAAGATCACCATTGACGCGAAGACTACGTTCAAGACCGGGACGATCATTTCTTGTGGGATGAATGCAACGGTGGAGTCCTATTCCCTAGCCAGCCCAGGGTCCATATTGCTGTATGACGATTGGGCCTATGTTGAAGCGACTGGCAGCGGCTCCAGTTACACCTGTTCCCTCACTCTCCCCTATTCCTGGGATGCGGTAACGGCCGGCGCGGAAACCGAAAACTCGATGGAAGTTGAATACGAAGTTTTTGCACTCAACCCGTCTGGAATCTTCTCCACTGGTAACGGGTATCGCTGGGCCGAAGGCCCAGTCGTAGCTGGCTCAGCTATCCCGGCGATCGGCGCGACCACCAGTTACGCGGTCAACGTAACCTTCTAAGCCGCGGCAACCACGCTGTGTACCCCATCCATTTCGCGCTGTTTGCGAAATGGGTGGGAAGCAACCCGTCCAGTTTCCCTCGCCGGATTGCTCCCGCTGGATCGCCGCGGCGCGAACGCGAAAAAGGGGCGCCCGTCGCCGAGCGTCCCTCAATCCCCGCTTACCGCGTACTTAGAACTTCACCAGCAAATCAATATCGATGTACTGCTGGTCCCGCTGCAATGCCGGGAACCACACTCCGCCGTGGCCGTTGAATCCGGCGCCGGAAGCAGTGCCGCAAAACGCCGATACCGCTGCCGGCGCAATCGGCATCAACCCCTTATACGTAACCTGCCCGCCGCCGGGAACTGCGGAGCCGTCCATGCACGCAAAATCCGACGGCGACCCGTTGTTTGTGCCAACAGCCGCGCCCAGGTACGGCGGCGGCGTCACTCCTTCATGGCCGGCCCAGTATGGAACATTGGTGTGCCGGTACCCGTACTCCCAGCGCCACGTGAACCACTGCCTCGGCATCACGTCGAAGGTCAGCGTCCCGTCCCATGCCTTGAATGGATCGCCCGGATTGCCCGTGAAGTACGGCGCATTGATCGACGCCGACGATGCGGTCTCGCCATTGATCGGCGGCAGCAGCACCAGGTACCGTCCCGGATTGTTGATCTGCCCCCCGCCCACGGTAAAGCCGTAGAGATCCTTGTGCCACCACGCCCGGTTGTAGAGCATGTAGCCGACGAAGCTCTGCTTCGGATTCACCACCGGACTCGCCGTCCCCGCGGCCTGCGCGGATTCGGTCCTGTCGCCATGGCAGGCCACTCCCAGCTGCGAGTAACCCGTACTCGCATTGTTCAGCGTCGGCCCAAACTCGCATCCCAAATCGCCCGTAAAGCTGAACGCCATCTTGTCGATCCCCGGATGCGCCGGCTGGTCGTAGTACTTGATCTCCAGGCTGTCGTCGGTGTGAATGCGGCCGCGGTTGGTCACATACAAATCGTCGTGCCCCAGCCCGTAGTTATTGCTGATCACGTTCATCCACGGATACGGCGTCCACTTGATCTGCCCGCCCAGCCCCTTGCGCGAGTTCGACGATCCATACGACTGCCACCCGTTGATGAACCACGGCTCAATCTTCAAATGTTCCGTGGGAAACATCTGCACTCGTATGCCCTCAAAAAACCACGGCGTGTTCGATGACACAAACGACGGCTGGTAGGCCCAGTTGTCGAAGTTGTAGTAGCTGAACAGCCCGATATACGACATGAAGATTCCGGCGTCGAGATTCAGGCCGTGCATCACGCTGGGAATCTGGTACCCGGCGTACGCTTCGGAAAGGTACCGGTCCGCATCGGCTATATTCCACTGGCCCTTGGCGTAGCTGGGGTCGTTGCGCACCGTCGCGGTCGAGTACATCCCGTACTGCGTCATGAAGCGCGCATGGGCGTTGTCCAGATGAAAGTCGCCGCCGATGCCCAACTGCTCCAGTTGAATCTCGTTGGTGCGGAAAATCTCGCTCGAACCGCTGTTGGTGTCGTCGATCGGCTTGCTGAAATCGTACGCGTAGGTGACATCGGCGCGGATCTCCGGCGTGAAAAACTTTGAGTCCCACGCCGTATCCTTGTTGCGCGGGTTGCCGTTGAGCCACGTCCAGTCCCAATCGGAAAACGCGGGCGCATGCGGATCCTTGGCCGGCGGCGCTGCAGCCGCTGCCTGCGTCGGCGTCACCACTGGCGCAGTCGTAGTCGTTCCCGCAGCGGAAGGAGTAGTCGCGGGTGCCCCCGGTGCCTCGCCTTTGGGCACCGGGGATGCTGCCGCGTCTCCCAGCATCTGCCGTTCCGCCTTCTTCAGTGCCGAAGTGGCATCCGTATCCGCCAGGCTGCGCGCGCGCTCTTCCTGGAGCGCCTGCTCCAGCCGCTCGATGCGCTTCTCCAGGGACTCAATTTCGGCCTGAGTGGCCGCGTTGGGATCGGTAACTGCATGCGCCGCGGCGGCGTGGGCATCAACCGGCGGAGCCGGCTTATCCGCTTCAGCCTGCTGCACCGGAGCGGGTTGACCCGACTGCGCAACCGCTCCGCAGCAAAGGACTAAGACTAAAATGCCTCCGAAAACCTTGGGGAAACGGGTTCCCATGTTTTTTCACCTCGTTGCGGGAACACACAGCCCCAGAAAATCTCGGACACAGTGAGTCCCTCTACCCATTCAAGGTCAGGAGGCATAAGGCGGCTGCAATCGAGTTGTAAGGCATTCATAAGCCCCGATTTGAGGTAAAGGCGTTTTTAAAACGGCACGGGCGGGCAGCCCTCTCATCCACCCGGAAGCTGTGCCCCATTCATCGCAGTTTTATCGCGATGAGTGGGCGGGAACAGACTGTGCCCGGAACTGTGTCCGGAAGCTGTGATCCGAAGCTGTGCCCGGAACTGTATCCGGAAGCTGTGACCCGAAGCTGTGCCCCATTCATCGCAGTTTTATCGCGATGAGTGGGCGGAAACGATCCGCGCCCATTCATCGCCGGGTGCCTCGCGCCCGGCGCGATGCCCACTTAAGCGGGCAAAAGAAGCTAGCCCCAGGCGCAAGCCTGGGGAACGCGGCAGAATCTCCTGAGCGCAGCCCCCGCAGGGGGCGCAAGACAAAATGCCGCCAGCTCCGCCGGGTGCCCCAGAGCCTGCCCTGAGCGAAGCCGAAGGGTCCTCGTCCGCGCTCCTCCCCCAGCACTGTACCCGCCGTCACATCCAACCCGGTCGATCCGCGCTAACTTGAAAATCGTGAGTTGAACCATGCCCGCCGCAACCTGGTGGGCATTCGTATTTAGGAAGGGTTTCACGAGCACCTGGAACCCTGAAACCACAACCTAATAGGCCACCCGGCCAGCCCTGAACAGGCTGGCCTTTTTTATCTATGGAGAACCGAATGACAACCGAAACCGAAACCCCCGACGTCTACAACCAAACCATCCAGCGCTGCGCCGCCGCCTACCACCGCGTCCGCGCCGAACTGTCCCCGCGCGCCATCCCCGCCGAGGACCAGCGCAACAACTACAAGGCCTTTCAAGCCTTCGCGGCCGAGCTGCCCGTACTCCGCAACCCCGACTCCTTCCAGCTCTACATCGCCTGCATCGCCCAGGGCGCGGCCATCGGCGCCATCGACGTAGTCGACCTCGGCCGCTTCTGTCACATCGCGCAAACCGCCATGTCCGCCTGGAAGCTTGCCAACCTCACCGTCCCCGCCGCCCAGGAAAAGGAGCGCGCCGCCAAAAAGAAGGAGGAGCTGGCCCAACGGACGGCCACCCCCCTCCCCCCCAAAGGTAACCACCCCACTTACATTGAGGAGCGCGAAGCCGCCCTCTCGCTCCCCGACCGCAACATGCAAAAGGAACTATACAAATCACTTAGGCTGCGAGGCATCCCCGTTCCCAGCGAAAAGGACCTGCGTGAAAACCCGCTGGTAGCCCTCTACTTCTGCGATCTGGCCGCCAACCACGCCGACGAGTTGCCGCCTCCGCGCGACACCCCCGACCCCGAAGGCCCCAGGCCCACTCTGGAGGAAGCGTTTCTAGGGCCCCACCAGGCCGCCTGTGCAGCCGGAGCACCGGAATTGCGACAAAAATAGTGGCGGATCAGCCCCGGAAACCCCCAATCCGGCCTCAACGGAACCGCCCACCAAACCACCCAAGCGACATCCCCATCCAAAGACAAACCACCGTATCTAAATCAAACTAAATAACCTGCAAAACAAGCTACAGGCTACGAGCTACGAGCTACGAGCTCATAGCTGACAGCTAAGAGCTGACGGCTGAGGCCTGAAGGCTGACGCTAAACGATCCAGCCGCCGCCAACCACTTCATCGCCGTCGTAGAACACGGCCGACTGGCCCGGTGTCACCGCTCGCTGCGGCTGGTCAAAGATGGCTTGTACTTCTGCGCCGTCCCCGGACTCCGCCGCCCGCAGGGCCTCCAGCGTGGCCCAGGCGGGCTCATGCCGGTGCCGAATCTTGATCTTCACTCGCATCGGCCCGGTCAGCTCCGGAATGCTGACCCAGTTCACTCGATTTGCGCGCAGCTCACGGTGGAGGAGCTCCTCGTCCGCGCCCACCGTCACGCGATGGCTTGCCGCGTCGATCTGGATCACGTAGAGCGGCGTGGGCGACGACACCTTCAGCCCCTTGCGCTGGCCCACCGTGAACCCGGTGATGCTCTCGTGGCGGCCGATCACGCGGCCGTCCGCGGTCACCAGCTCGCCGGCGGTATCCGGCATCGGCTCGCCCTGCTCTTCGAGGTAGGCGGTCAGGAACTGCTTGTAATCGCCGCCGGGAATGAAGCAGATCTCCTGCGAGTCGGGCTTCTCCGCCAGCGCCAGCCCCTGCCGCCGCGCCACCTCGCGTACTTCCGGCTTGGTGAGCCGCCCCAGCGGAAACAGCGTGTGCGCAAGCTGCTCCTGCGTCAGCCCGAACAGGAAGTAGGTCTGGTCCTTGGCAAGGTCCGTGGGCCGCTTCAGTATCCACCGCCCGCGCGCCTCATCGTACTCGTTTACCGCGTAGTGGCCGGTCGCGATTCGTTCGGCGCCGATCGAGCGCGCGGTCTTGAGGAGCTGGTCGAACTTCAGGTGGTTGTTGCAGAGCGAGCAGGGAATCGGCGTGCGGCCCGCGAGGTACTCGCTCACAAACGGCCGCACCACATCGGCCTCGAAGCGCTCCTGCTGGTTGACCACGTAGTAAGGAATGCCCAGGTGCTCGGCCACGCGCCGCGCGTCGTAAACATCGTCCAGGCTGCAGCACCGCCCCGCCTTCGGCGCTTCCGGAATCCCGCGCTTGCCGGCGAGGCGCGTCTGGTCCCAAAGCTGCAGCGTAAGGCCGACCACCGACACGCCATCCGAGCCACGGGCAAGGATCGCCGCGACGGTCGAGGAGTCAACCCCTCCGGACATGGCTACGGCGATGGTGTCGTTCTTCTGCATGGGGAAGCTGCAACCTTTATTGTCCCATCGTTGAGGATTCTGCGCGAATGGCTAGGTCCGCTTCCGCCGTTTCGGTGAGGCGGAGTTTGAGCGATCGGCTAATAACTTCCTCCCGCGCGCGATGATGCGCTCGGCGTCGAAATCGGCGAGCCGCCCACCGGCAACATCTGCCAAGCCGCGGGCAATGTCGGCCTTCAGTTCGGCAAGCTGACCAAGGCGCAGTTCTTGCTTCAGCTTCCAATCCCGCAGGGCTTCTCGAATTACCTCGCTGGTAGAGGCATAGCCCCCGTCATTGACGGCTCCCTTGACCAGCCCGGCCATATCGGCAGGCAGCGTGATCGTTAGTCGTTCAATGGCTCCCATATGGACCTCTTATTTTTACTTTTACGTCTACATGCATACTTTATCATACTTATGAGGCACAACGGGTGCGCTTGAGAGCCCCGGATCTCGCGCCCTACGAACATCCGTTCCATCCCGAAGCGTTCACCGCATTCCTCTTTCTGCGAGAAATGCCTCAACTCTGACCGGTATTATCTTCTCTTCAAGCAACAGCATCGCATACGGCAAGCAGCGTCCGACTCCATCCAAGAGGTAGTATCGCGCCGAAGGATTGGAACTCATTTCGCATGGCTCCGCGGAACAGATCGCGATCCTATCGCATCCGCTTAGAGGCTGCTCTCCCAGCGCCAAGCCCTCGTAGTAGGCCTTTTGCTTCGCGTGACATGACGAGAGGGAAACATAGCCCATCGCCACACCACGCTTTGCGACCCGACCCAAAGTTCTGTAATCAGGTCCGTCGTCTTGCACCAAGCCGTTGTCCTTTGTCCACGAGCACTCCAGAAAGACGAGTTTTTCGATGTCCGAGGGCTCCGGCTCGACGATCGACCATCGAGTCGACTCATTAAACCACGGTCTCATTTTTCCAGAGTGGCGTTCATGCATCGCAGCGAGTTTTTCGCCGTCCCCATCGGGAATGGGGCGGGTGTCCCCGCTTCTCGCAGCGCGACGGAGAAACCATGCGACATATTCCAATTCCGAACTCTGTCTTATCAGTCGCATCGAATTCCGATCACGCATCGGGCTAAAACTACCCCAGCGTTCCAGCCTCCACCGGCGAAACCGCCCTTAGCCGTTCCACCGCTTGCGGCACCACTTCGAGCACGTAGTCCACGTCCGCTTCGGTGGCTGTCTTCAGCATGCTGAAGCGCAGGCTGGCGCGGGCGCGTGCCGTGTCCAGGCCCATCGCCATCAGCACGTGGCTGGGCTCGGTCTTGCCGGAGTGGCACGCCGATCCGCCCGAGACCGCAACGCCCTTCAGGTCCAGCGCGATCACCAGCGCCTCGCCCTCGAGATTGTTGAACCAGATGTTGGTGGTATTGGCCGCGCGCGGGACCGGCTTGGTGAAATCCCCGGTCCCCAGGTGCGAGGGACCGGGGGCACCCGGAGTGTGTGCTCCGTTGACGCCTGTGCCGGGCAGGCGCTGCAGGCCGGTTTCGAGCTTGTGGCGCAGGCCGGAGAGCCGGTCCATGGCGCCGTCTTCAAGCGAGTGCATGGCCAGCTCGGCGGCCTTGCCCAGGCCCACGATGCCGGCCACGTTCTCCGTCCCGGCGCGGCGGCGGCGCTCGTGGCTTCCGCCCACCAGCAGCGACTCGACCGGCGTGCCGCTGCGGACAAACATCGCTCCAACGCCCTTCGGCGCGTGCATCTTGTGGCCGCTGATCGAGAGCAGGTGACACCCGATCTTGCGCACGTCAATCGGAATTTTGCCCGCGCCCTGGACCGCGTCGATATGGAAGAAGACGCCGGTGTCCTGGGCGATGCGGCCGATCTCGGCTACTGGCTGGATGACGCCGGTTTCGTTGTTGGCCAGCATCACACTGATGAGCCGCGTCTGGGGGCGGATGGCGCGGAGAATGTCGGTGGGTTCGATGAGGCCGCTGGGCTGCGGCGCCACGAACGTGGTCTCGACGCCGTGCTCGGCCATGCGCTGCGCGGCCTGCAGCACCGCGGAGTGCTCAATCGAAGTGGTGATGAAATGATCGCCGGGATGAAGCAGGCCGAAGATGGCGGTGTTGTCGCCCTCGGTGCCGCCGGAGTTGAAGACGACCTCGGCATCGTGGCAGTTGAAGAAACGGGCCAGGATCTCCCGGGCGCGCTCCACGCCCTTGCGCGCCTGCTGGCCGTCGAGGTGGATGGACGAGGCATTGCCAAAGTGCTCCATCCAGTAGGGATGCATGGCCTCCACAACCTCGGGCAAAAGGGGAGTGGTGGCATTGGCATCCATATACACGCGGCGCATTTGGCTTTCTCCTTGTCAAGATTGTACGTGGAAGCGGGATTTCCCGCGCAATCTGAATATCTCATCGACCGGTTCGGCGCATTGTGATATTCGATACAGCGGCTGGTCTGGTACATTGCCATCACGCAGCGAACCCCGGGGTTCGGGCCTGGCCGTATATCCCGCGCAGAGGAGCAAAAGCCGGCAACAGAACCGGCAGAGCTTTACGGGCTAATTCGAGGAACTCCAGTTTTGTTACGGCAGGCCTTCCGGCCCAATTCCGCTGCAGGAGGAAGAATGATGCAGACGATACTTCGCGCGGCGAGCTCTTTGCTCGCCCTTTGTCTCCTTGCCTCGATGCCCCAACTGGCGCAGTCGCAGATGGCAAGTGCGGCCAAACCTGCTGCAGGAACGCCGCTCCAGCCGTCGCAGGAACTGGACAAGATCCTGAGCGGCATTGAAATGGAGTTTGTCCCGCTGGCCGAGGCCATGCCCGCAGACAAGTTCGACTTTGCCCCTGCGGTGGCGGGCGGCGACTTCAAGGGCGTGCGCACCTTTGCCGGCCAGATCAAGCATGTGACCGAAGCCAACGACTATTTCCTTAGTGAACCGGCAATGACCGCGGCGGAGTTCAAAGCCAAGCGGGATGCCATTGAGAAACTCACCACCAAAGCGGATATCATCCAGGCGTTCAAGGACTCGTTCAAGACGGCCCACGCCTTTATGGCTGGAACTACGCCGGAGAATGCCTGGGAGGCGCTTCCGAGCGGCCGCAGCCGTGCGGGCATGGCTGCTTACGCGATGCAGCACATGATGGATCATTATGGGCAGTTGGTGGTGTACCTGCGGATGAACGGGATTGTGCCTCCGGCCAGCCGCCCCAGGTAGCAAGGGGCCGCGTACCTCATTGTGGTATGAAGAGGTGGTGTGTCGCTGCTGGCGGTTCAGTCTTCGACGTCTGTTTGCTCTTTCTTTATACCAAAATCAGAATCGTGAGGATTCTGGCCAGCCTGGCGCAGCCGAAAAAGCGTCTGGCGATAGAACCACGCGGCTGCCAAACCGCCAATCAGGGCGGAGGCAGCCGCAATCGCGCTGACCTTGATCCAACCGGGGAGACGTTTTTCTGGCTGGGAATCATCTTCGTAAGCACTTGAATCCAAATTATTATCTTGTTCTTCCACAAGTTCTTCAGGGGGCATGAGCCGCACCGTCCTCGCACTTGACGTTTGGACGCGGGAGCGGCTTCGAAGTTCCGGAAAAAGATTTCCACAGGCAATTTCGATTTTTGTATTTGCAATTTCCTGCATCTATAGTATCGTGTAGATATTCCGGTGATGAGCGCGACCGTGACTGTCGCCCTCGCCACCGGGAGTAGTTTGCGTCACTGGCCTCCCGGCACGAACAGCAAAACGTTCGTGCCGTCTTTTTTTGCCGGCAAGACGCCCCGGGCGCCAAACCGTTGCCTGCTCCCGTTCGTCTACAATGGAGACGCTGAGAATTCCCCATGAAAACTCCTGTCAAGCGATCCTGGCTCCTCGGAATTGCGGTTGCCGTGTTCACCGTGGCCAGCTACGCCCAGTGGTCGAATCCGGCCGACGATGTGCCGGCATACCACCCCTCGGCCCCGCTGAAGGTAAGCGCGCTGCCAGCCATCCTGGCCGGCAACAAACTGACCGGGGAGAGCTTCCGCTATCCCTGGCAGGTGCACGTCTACGAAGAGGCGGCCAAGATCGGCAACGTGCTCTATCAGCTTCCGTGCAACTGCCGCTGCGACCGCGCGCTGGGGCACACCAGCCTGCGCAGCTGCTTTGAGGGGCTGCACGGGGCGGAGTGCTCGACCTGCGCCAAAGAAGGCTTTTATGCCTGGGAAAAGACGCGGGCGGGCTGGACGCCGGCGCAGATCCGGGCGGGGATTGCGCGGCACGAGTACGACACCATTGACCTCGAGAAGCAGTAGAGACGGCCGGGATCAGCGATCGAGGCCCTGCCAGTAGGTGAGGATTTGCGCGCCGAATCCGGCCACCATCGCTCCAACTTCCGGACCGGGATCGCCATACACCTCAAACCCATCGACCGAGCAGACGCTTGCGAGCCGCGGGACCATCTGTTGCACCACCGGTCCCAGGAAGTGGGCCAGAACCGCGCCGGCATCCACATAGGTCTCCAACAGATGGAATTGGCCGTTGGCGCCGGTGAACCATTCATAGCCGAGGGCGCCGGGTTCAGCCTGGGTGGCTTCGGTCATCGCCTGCGCGATGCTCCTGAACTCGTCGAGCTGCCCTTGGTTTGGAGTGAGTCGAACGGTGAGCCGAACCACGCTTGCCAACATGCCGGATTCCTCTTTCTGAGCTGCGATCCTGTCACCGTATCATCTTTCCACCGGCGGTGAAGTTGGAAATGACGTAAAATGAAGAGATGCAGCACGAGCCGGTTGGCCCGTATTGCGCCTGAGGGCCTTTCAGGATCATCGAATGAAGGGCAGCAGTTTGGGGGCGTCACGGTTTCGACGGGATCGATTGCGGCTGAGGAGTCATGTCGGGGTGTGGGCACCCGTAATCGCCTGCAAAAACAAAGTTGCCGACTACAGTCTGCCACTTGCTGCTTAATTAAATAAGCAGCCGTCCTCCGCGGCTTTGCCTATGGGTTGCGGGCAGGACGTCATTCAGTAGGCTGGCTTGAAGCGGCTCGGTCCGGGCGGCTTTGGGCGAGATCAATCGGACTAGCTTGTCGGCCATCTTGTCCGTTCTGAGGCCGGCGGGCGAAAACATGCGGAAGCGGACAGAGCATGGACACTCCTGGCTGACAGCGATTTCGGACGCGGGTTCGACTCCCGCCGCCTCCACCAGCCTTCGCACTCTTCGAGAGGGCAACGGCTCGGCATGCCAAACGGGCGAAGGCTGTCGCGCCGGAGCCTCGGCGTAGGTGGACATCATGAAATATGTCTACATCCTTCAAAGCCTAACCAGCCTTCGCACTCTTCGAGAGGGCAACGGCTCGGCATGCCAAGCGGGCGAAGGCTGTCGCGCCGAAGCCCGGCGTAGGCAGATACTCGCCTCATCCCTCTGGGGCTAAAGCCCTGCAAAGTTTTGGGCTATTTGGCGGCACGGATAAATCCGTGCCCTTTCAGAACCGTCTCGGAAGAGGGGTATTTCACGAAGCTGTGAAATCGTGCCCTGACGCGACTCCTTACGCGATTGCCTGATCGGCTCCAAGAAAACTCTGAATTCCTGTAACGAATTCCCGCGTTGAAGGCTTTCTGTCTATGAACACACCTGAAATAGGAAAGCCGCAACGATGGGAAAGTTTCTGAGGATGGGGCGATGGGTTGTGCTCCTGTGGTGTATCGGTGGCCTGGGGCTGAGCGCGCAGGAGCCGCTCACGCTGAGGCAGGCCATCGCACAGGCGCTGGGCGCGAACCCTGAAGCCAGGCTGGCGAGAGCCGGCGCGAGCGAGGCAAAGGCGGGCGCAACGCTGGCTCGGACGCAGCTTTTGCCGCAGTTCAACTTCGCGGAAGACATTTCGCGCGGGGACGATCCGGTTTATGTTTTCGGAGCCAAGCTTCGGCAACAGAATTTCACCCAGGCCGATTTCGATGTGAACGCGTTGAACCGGCCACTGCCTGTGGGCAACTTCGAAACGCGGGTTTCGGGATCGTGGCTGGCATTCGATTCCTTCAAGACGCAGAGAACGATTCATGGCGCCGACCTGATGCGGAAGAGCGCGGACTCGTCCGCCAGGGCAGTGAATCAGAAGATCGTCTTCGACGTGGTTGAGGCTTACCAGGCGGTGCTGTATGCCGAGCGCCTGGTTGCGATTGCGCAACACGAGCAGGAGACGGCCGAGGCGCTGCTCGATTCAGTGGACGATCACGTGAAAGCCGGACTTGCGGTCGAGTCGGACCGGATGTCGGCCGAGGTGAACGTGGCAGCGCGCAAGCAGGAGTTGATTGCGGCCGAGGGCGGGCTGGAGCTGGCGTGGGCGCAGTTGGGCGTGGCCATGGGCGCGCCGGATTTCGAGGAATCCACGCTGGCGCCGATCGAAGCGCATGAGTTTCCTGAAGACGCGCTCAACGTGGAACTTGAGGCCGCATTGAAATCGCGATCCGATTTGACCGCGCTGGGGCAGGCGCAGGGGGCACAGGCGGCCGCACTGAGCGCAGCCAGACTCGATTTTGGTCCGCGGGTGAACGCTTATGGGAACTGGGAGCAGGATCGGGGGACGTTTGCCGGCGCGGGGGGAAACAACTGGGTCGCCGGCGTCGAGGTGGGAATCGACCTGGCGCCGTTCAGCAAGCGGGCGCAGCGAGCGAAGGAAGCCGCGGCGAAGGCACGCGTGGATGCGCAGGTATCGGCGTATCAGCAGCAGGTGCGGCTGGAAGTGACGCAAGCGCACATTCAACGGCAGACCGCCGAGCAGTCGCTTGAAACCGCGCGCGCGGCGGTGGCTCAATCGGCGGAAAGTCTGCGCATCCTGAGCAACAGGTACAACGCAGGGCTGGCCACGATTACCGACCTGCTACGCGGCGAAGACGCCGAGCGCCAGAGCCAGACGAATTACTGGCAGGCCGTCTACGGCAACGCCGTGGCTTACGCACAACTGCTTTACGCGCAGGGGACACTGACTCCCGACGCGGCGGAGGGTTTGCAATGAAGTTTATTTTGTCTGGATGTTTGCTGGTCACGGCGGCGGCATTTGTGAGCGGATGCCACTCCGATGAGGCCGCACAGCCGCGAGCTGCGGAGACGGTGCAGGCCAGAGTGGTGGAGAGCCGGCTGGAGCAAGCGGCGGTGAATGTGCGCGCTACGGGAACGCTGCATGCGCGCGAGACGGCGGTTCTTTCCGCGCAGGTGATGGGCCGCGTGCAACAGGTAGTGGTGCATGAAGGCGACACGGTGAAGGCGGGCGAGACGCTCATCGTTCTCGACGACGCAACTTTGCGGGCCACGGCAGAGCAAGCGGACGCGGCGGTGAAGGCTGCCGAAGAACAGCAGATTGCGGCCGAGACCAATTCCGACCTGGCTGCCAGCACGCTGGCGCGCTACAAGCAATTGCAGGCCGAGAAGAGCGTCAGCCCGCAGGAGATGGACGAAGTCACTCGTCGCGCGGAGGCTTCGGCGGCGCAGGTGGATGCGCTGAAGGCGCAGGCAAGCGAGGCGAAGGCGCAGGCGAGCGGAGCTCACGCGATGCTTGAGTACACGCGCATCCGGGCTCCGTTTGCGGGAGCGATCACGGCGCGCATGGTCGATCCCGGCGCAATGGCCGCACCGGGCGTGGCGCTGCTGCAGGTGGACAGCATGGGGACGCTCGAACTCGAAGCCACCGTGGACGAGTCAGCGATCGGCGCAGTGCGCATGGGCATGAAGATTCAAGTGAATGTGGCCAGCGTGTTGTCGGGCGTGACGACGGGCACCGTGGCGGAGATTGTTCCCGCCGCAGATCCAGCGAGCCATACCTTTCTGGTCAAGGTGGATCTGGCTCCATCGAGAGAACTGCGAGCCGGCATGTACGGCACGGCGGAGATTCCCATGGGCACGCGGCAGGCGATTCTGGCGCCGGGTTCATCGGTGGTGATGCGTGGATCGCTGGCTTGTGCCTACGTGCTGGATGGCAACGGCACCGCGCAACTGAGATATCTGACGCTGGGCGCGACACGGGATAAGTTCGTGGAAATCCTGTCCGGCATTTCCGCCGGTGAAAAGCTTGTCGACGATCCTGCAGATCGCGATCTGGCGGGCAAGCGCATTGAGGCCCAGCCATGAAACAGAACCCAGGAATGGCCGGGCTGGGTCTTGCGGGCGGGCTGGCGCGCGCATTTCTCAATTCGAAGCTGACGCCCTTGTTTATCGCCGCCTCGCTGGCTCTGGGCGCGTTTGCGATAGCAATCATTCCCCGCGAAGAGGAGCCGCAGATCCTGGTGCCGATGCTCGACATTACGACTGCGATGCCGGGGGCATCGCCGGCGGAAGTGGAGCAGCGGGTCACGCTGCCGATTGAGATGCTGGTGCACCAGATCTCCGGCGTCGAGTATGTTTACTCGACCTCGAGCCCGGGCCAGAGCCTGGTAATCGTTCGCTTTCTGGTGGGCACAGCGCAGGAGGACGCGCTGATCAAGGTCTACAGCAAGCTTTACTCGAACTTCGATCGCATGCCGCCGGGGGTTTCCGAGCCCATCATCAAGGCGCGGTCGATTGACGATGTACCGATTCTCGCGCTGACCCTGTGGGGCGAGCATTACGACGGATATCAACTGCGCGCGATCGCGGACGAGATTCAGCACAACATCAACCAGATTTCCGACGTATCGGAGACCAATGTCATCGGCGGGCAGCCGCGCGCCATGCGGGTGATGCTGAGCACGGCGAAGCTGAATGCCTACGGCATGTCGCCGATGACGATCGTGGGGCGGCTGCAGGCAGCCAACGCCGGACTGCAGGCGGGCAGCTTTGCCGAGGAGAACCGCGAGATCCGCGTGGACGCTGGCAACCTGTTCACCAGCAGGAAGGATCTGGAGTCAGTTGTGGTTGCGGTCGATCATGGCCGCGCCGTGTATCTGCGCGATGTTGCCGACCAGATTATCGATGGGCCTGCCGAGCCCGCGGACTACGTTATCTTCGGAACCACCAGCGCGAGCGCCGGCCGAAATCGAGCGGCTGCGCAGTATCCGGCGGTGACCATTTCAGTGGCCAAGCGCAAAGGCACGAATGCCACCGACATCGCCAATGCGGTTCTGAAGCGCGTGCGCGAGATGCAGGGCGTTGAAATCCCGAGCGATGTGACGGTGACGATCACGCGCAACTACGGCGAGACGGCCAAGGCCAAGTCGGACGAGCTGCTCGAGCACCTGCTGCTGGCGACGCTATCGGTGACATTCCTGGTGGCGCTGTTTCTGGGATGGCGCGAATCGGGCGTGGTGCTGCTGGCCATCCCGGTCACGCTGGCGCTTACGATATCGATCTTCTACCTGCTCAGTTACACCATTAACCGGGTCACGCTGTTCGCGCTGATTTTCTCGATCGGCATTCTGGTGGACGACGCCATCGTGGTGGTTGAAAACATGGTGCGCCATTTTCGACTGCCGGAAAACCGAAACCGCTCGTGCAGCGATGTGACGGTCGAGGCGGTGGCCGAGGTGGGCAATCCGACCATTCTGGCAACCTTTGCCGTGATCGCAGCCGTTCTTCCCATGGCGTTTGTGCGCGGGCTGATGGGCCCTTACATGCGTCCTATCCCGGTGGGCGCTTCGGCGGCGATGCTGTTTTCGCTGATGGTGGCATTCGTGGTCTCGCCGTGGGCCGCGATGCGCATGCTGGGCAAACACCTTGGCGGGGCTCACCTTCTGGAGCCCGAGCACGAGAACTGGAGGACGCGGCTCTATCGCAAGGTGATGACGCCGCTGATCGCCTCGGCGCGGAATCGCATGCTCTTTTTTGCCGGCGTGATTGCGCTGCTGCTGGTTTCGATTGTGCTTGTTCCTCTGGGCCTGGTTCGCGTGAAGATGCTGCCGTTCGACAACAAGAGCGAGCTGCAGGTGGTGATCAACATGCCTTACGGCACGCCTCTGGAGCAGACAGCGCGCGTGGCACAGGCCCTCGGCAACGAACTTTCCCGGCAGCCGGACGTATTGAATTACCAGGAGTACACAGGCACATCCGGCCCGTACAATTTCAATGGGCTGGTGCGCCACTACTACCTGCGGCGGATGCCCAACCAGGCAGACATCCAGGTGAACCTGGTAGGGGCCAAGGACCGGCATGAGCAGAGCCACGCTATCGCCAGGCGGCTGCGGCCGCTGCTCAAGGCCATTGGCGAGCCGTATGGGGCGCGCATTCAAGTCAGCGAAGTTCCACCGGGGCCGCCGGTGATTCAAACGCTGGTGGCCGAGATTTACGGCCCCGATCTGGCGGGCCAGACGCGGGTGGCGCAGCAGATCAAGTCGATTTTTCAACACACGGCGGGAGTCGTCGATATCGACTGGTATGTTGAAGACCCTCAGCCGCGGCTGATCCTTCGCGTGGATGAAGTGAAGGCCGCCGAGCACGGCATTGCGGTATCCGATGTGGCGCGCGCGCTGGCGCTGGTCATGTCGGGCATGCCGGTGGGTCTGCTGCACGATGACAGCGCCCGCGAGCCGATCCCAACCATGGTTGAATTCGAGCGGCCAGACCGGTCGTCCGAGCAGGCGCTCGAAAACATCCGCCTTCCCGGATCGGATGGCTCGATGGTCTCGCTGAGGGAACTCATCAGCATCGACCGCGGAACCATTCAGCAAAGCATTTATCACAAGAACCTGCGCCGCGTGGTCTACGTGACCGGCGACGTGGCCGGCGCCGAGGAGAGCCCGGTCTACGCCATCCTGAAGATGAACAAAGCGCTCGATCATCTGACATTGCCGGCCGGCTACACCCTGACGCGCTACAACGCCGTGCAACCGGAATCGACGGACCACTACTCAATGAAATGGGACGGCGAATGGCATATCACGATTGAAGTGTTCCGCGACCTTGGGCTTGCCTTCGCCGCGGTGCTCATTCTCATCTATGTCCTCGTTGTCGGCTGGTTCCGGTCCTTCATCGTACCGCTCATCATCATGGCGCCCATTCCGCTGACCCTGGTGGGCATCCTGCCTGCACATGCACTGTTGGGGGCATTTTTCACGGCCACATCGATGATCGGATTCATTGCCGGGGCCGGCATCATCGTGCGCAACTCGATTATCCTCGTGGACTTCATCGAGCTGCGGCGACGCCAGGGAGCGCCACTGGCCGAGGCGGTGATCGACGCCGGAGCGATTCGCTTCCGGCCCATGCTGCTGACTGCAGCGGCCGTTGTGGTGGGAGCGAGCGTGATTCTCAGCGATCCCATCTTTCAAGGCCTGGCCATCTCGCTGATTGCGGGGGCGGTCGCGTCCACTTTCCTGTCGTGGCCGACCATCCCCATCCTTTACTACATGGTTCACTCCGGGAAGGAAGCCGGAATCACATGCGAACCTGAAGTTCGCGAAGGAGCAGCACAATGACGGTTGAACGTGGATTGCGCCTGGTGGCTGGCGTGGTTATTTTGCTATCGCTGGCGCTGGCCTGCTATGTCTCGCATTACTGGCTCTGGTTGACTGTGTTTGTGGGGCTGAATCTTCTGCAATCGGCCTTCACCAACTGGTGTCCCGCAATGACCTTTCTGCGAAAGCTGGGCCTGAAAGACGCGAGCTGAACATTGCAATGAGTGTCCATGGGCGGCACAGGCTGGGAAAAGACATCCATGATGAAGCGGCGTACGAACGGCGAGAAATCGAAGCGAATGAACCGGTTGATGGACGAGGTGTATCGCCAGATGCTGCTTCTGGAAGTAAAGCGTCCCGGCGCCGAGATGGGGCTGGCGCTTGCCCTGCTGCGCGCATGGGTGGCCGCCGATAGTCGAATGGATCGCGGTTGGAGCTGGCTCAGGGACATTTGCCCGGTTTGCCTTGAGATGATTGAGGACTCGCTCAACCAGGGGAGCACGATGGTTCCGTGGCTTGCCCAGGTCTGCGGCTCAAAGCCGGCGACATAACCAGGCTGCGAAAAACGTGCCGTAGCGGTCCTGATTCGCGCGATGGGCGGTGCAGGGGCTAAAGCCCAAGTCCCCTATTTGCGCTTGGCGGCGGGACTGAAATCCCGCCTTCACGCGTTTTTGGCCATGCCGTCGCGCGTTCTTCACCAAACTGTGAAGTCATGCCCTGACGCGTTTCGCTTCTTCCATCGAGTGTTTCCGCAGCCTGTAAAGACCGAATCGCTATCGATCGCCCGCGGATATACTGTCGATGACTCGCGTCCGCCATGCGATCTGAATTCATCCAGGCATCATCTTTATTGCGCCAAGACACGCCCCAGGCGGCGGCTGAAGCGATCGGACTGCTTCAGAACGCGGTGTATTCATTCAGCATGAAGATGTGCGGAAACCGCGAGGACGCAGAGGACATCGCCCAGGAAGTTCTCTTCCGGTCGCTGAAGCATCTGCCCAAACTCAAGGAGCCGGCTGCTCTTGCGGCGTGGCTTTACACGGTGGCGCGGAACCGTTGCCGGCGCTTACGCAGCGTGGCGCAGGAGTCGCCGTCTCGCAAGCTGTCACTCGACGAGCTGATGCCCGATCAAACAGAGCTCAACCAGATCCTGCTCGATTCCTCAGCATCCCCTGAACACAATGCTCTTGTTGGAGAGCGCCGCGATCTGCTTCAACAGGCAGTTTTCCGCATACCATCGCAGTTGCGGATGGTGCTGGTTCTTCACGACATGGAAGAGCTGGACACGGCGCAAGTGGCGCAGATTCTGAATCTGCGAGAGGGTTCGGTACGGGTTCGTCTGCATCGCGCGCGTCTGGCGCTGCGCAAGGAAATGGCGCTGGCTTTGCGGGGTGGGCACGCGAGCGCGGCCGGGAAAATGAAATCCGGGCAGGACAGCCGAGCGGCTCGCAAGCCGAAGGAGTGCCGCGAGCTCTTCGCGAGCCTTTCGGAGTACCTTGACGGGCGAGTGAATGCGAAGACCGCCATGGACATGAGTGCGCACATGGACCAGTGTCCGGCCTGCGTGGCTTTTCTACGCGACCTTCGCACAGCGGTTGAACGATGCCGGATGCTGGAGGCGGAGTGCGATCCCGCCGTGGCATCGCGACTGCGTGACCTGCTCACAGAGGAGTATCTTCGCATCGCGCGGAGGGCTTCTCGCCGGGCAACTTCGCTCTCCACCTGATTTTTCCAAAATATGAATTCGACGAACTTTGATGGTGAAGGAGATGCTCCCGTGGGGCAACGTTGATTTGCAGGGCGGCCGGCGGCCTTTTGCTGGTTGAGCAACCGGCACATTCAAAAGGTTTTATGACGATTCTACTGGGGCTATTCTGTTTTTTTGTCCGGCGCGGTTCAGCGGCGCGCAATCGGGCAGTAAAGGATCGCGCCGGGGGCCAATCGAGCGCGCTGTTTCTGGAACTACATTCCGTCCCTGTAAAATGACTTAAGCCCGCAGTTTCGAAATCCAGCAGGAATTGATGCCCACTGAAGTCGCACTCTCTGAATCGTCGCAGCAAGCCAATCCCTCCGCGCCTCCCACGCGAATGATCGTGCCTCCACAGCAAAAGGGTGAGGACGAGATTTCGATCCTTGACGTTCTCGTCGTGATTGCCGAGAGGAAGTGGCGGGTATTCTGGATCACCATCGGTTGCGCGATCCTTTCCGCCGCGATTTCGCTTATTCTTCCCATTCATTTTACGGCGACGGTCACGATCCTTCCGCCGCAGCAGGGCAATTCGCTGACGTCGATGCTCACTTCCGAGCTCAGCAACATGAGCGGCGGCGGTGGCGGCGGTGGCGGCATGGCGGCATTGGCGAGCGGAGCCCTGGGCATGAAAAGCCCAAACGATATGTACGTGGCTATGCTGCAGAGCCGAACCGTGGAAGACGCAATGGTTCAGCGGTACGATCTGATGAAGGAGTACCACACCAAATATCTGTCGTACGCGCGCAAGGATTTCGAGAAGCATGTCACCGTGGATGGCAACAAAAAGGACGGGCTGATCCATATTTCCGTCAATGACAGCAACGCGGATCGTGCGGCGGAGCTGGCTAATGGCTGGGTGGACCAGTATCGCAAGCTCTCCGAGCACCTGGCTATTGGAGAAGCGGCCCAGCGCCGGCTCTTTTTCGAGCAACAACTGGAGCAGGCCAAAGACAAGCTGGCCGACGCGGAAGAGGCCCTAAAACGGACCGAGATGCAGACTGGCCTTATCGAGCTTGACAGCCAGGCAAAGGTGCTCATCGAAACCGCAGCTGAACTGCGGGCCCAGATCACTATGAAGGAAGTGGAAATCAAGTCGATGGAAACTTTTGCCACCGGCCAGAACGCACAGGTGATCCAGGCGCAGCAGGAGCTGGACAGTCTGCGCGCCCAATTGGCCAAGCTGGGTGGCAGCGAGACTGATCCCGATTCCGGCATGGTGGTGGGGAAGGGGAAGGTTACGGAGGCGGGACTAGAGTACGTTCGCAAACTGCGCGACGTGAAGTACTACGAGACCATCTTCGAGATCCTTGCCCGCCAGTTCGAGTTGGCAAAGCTCGACGAGGCGCGGGAAGGTTCGATGATTCAGGTGGTCGACCCGGCCATTCCGCCCGATCGCCGCTCCTTCCCCAAGCGTGGGTGGATCGTGATGGGGGCCACGGCCGCAGGGTTCCTGTTTGGCATTCTCTTTGTGGTGTTGCAGGCGTCGTTTGAGAACCTGCAAAAAGACCCGGGAGTAAAGCAAAAGCTGACTTTTCTTCGCCGTTCTCTGTCATTCCGCCACAAGCCAGATGGGATAAGAGGCGGATAGGTTCGATCTCCGAAAGCCGGGGCCTAGCTATGGCGCACGCTGAACCGTGACTTCAGCCGCAAGAACGGCATCTCCAGCAGGTGATAGCTGGCAGCCGAGACTCCCAACACGATGAAGAAATCCACGACAAGGAACACCATCTGCACCACAGTCGATTGGCCATTCCACATGTGGAACACTCGCAGGGGCAGCAGCAGGACATGATAGACGTAGAACCCATAGCTGTATCTGCCGAGCACGCGCAGGGGCCGCAAGTTGAGCACGTAAAACACGGCATTGCCCGGCTTCATGGCGCATAGAATCAGGCCGCCGGATGTCAAGCCGATCAACGTGAATCCATAGCTCGCCATCCAAAAGTTCTCGGGCATGATGGCGGAGAGATGCGGCCCGGGCCCGTTCAGCCAGCAGGCGGCCAGCAATACGCCCAGCGAGGTCCAAAAGAAGAGTTGAGCCCGGCTGAGGACGCGCACCCTTTCCGGACCGCGCAGCAGCAGGGCAAGAAGTCCTCCCATCATGAAAGCATCCGCCTGAAGGAACATCATGCGATAGTAAAACTGGAGTTCAAGGAATGAGTGCGGCAGGACGACTAGCAAAAGCGTCCGCAGCAGCAGGACGGAGACAATGACTCCAAGGCAGATTCGGATGAGGACTTTGCGGTCATCTACCTTGAACACGACGAGCGGCCAAAGCAGATAGAATTGTTCCTCGACGGCCAGCGACCAGAAGTGCCCGATCTCCACGGGAAACACGGTGAAGCGGGTGTAAATGTGATCAACGGCGGAGGTTCCGGCGATGAATCGCGCGAAATTCCCGAGATAGATTGGCCAGAGCAGGCGAAGCGGCGACCACTGCTCATGCAGAAAGGGCCAACCGACAAGCACCAGCAGCCAAACGAAATAAAAGAGAGGGAAGATGCGCAGGGTGCGGCGCACGTAGAAATTGCGGAACCGGTGATGCTCGTTGCGGTTGTCAAAGAGGACCCCTGTGATGAGGAAGCCGGAAAGCACAAAGAAGACCAGAACCCCGGACCATCCGAAACGGGAGTGGTTGGTGTAGTGCACGGTGAAAACCAGGGTCACTGCTACGGCGCGGACTCCGTCGAGGGCGGGATACCAGACCTGGCCGGCTTTCTCGGCTGCTGCATTGGGGTCACCAACGGTGCGCTGGCCGGGTTCTTTCGGCGAACCTTTTGACGGCTTTGAGGAGATTGCCAAGTCTGCGTCTGTTTTCAGCTCTGGGTTACTCGTATGGTAGCGGGTCTACGATCATCTTGGCCAGGAATTCCTCGCGCGGCAGGAGAGGATACAGATCTTCGAGCGGCATCAATCCCATCGAACCGTCGGGGCGGATGAATGACGAAGCACGGGGAATGCGCTCTTCAACGGCGACTCCGGACACGAGCACCAGGTTTATGCTGATGAGATGAAATCCCTTGCTCAAGCCGATCTCGATCACGTTTTGGGGCAGACCGGTCCGCAGTGGAATCGTGTTGAGGGGAAAAAGATCTTCATCTCAGGAGGAACGGGATTCTTCGGCATTTGGCTGCTCGAGAGTTTCCTCTATTGCATTCGCAGCCTCGGGGTCAATGCAGAAGCTTGCGTGCTGTGCCGCAACCCGCTGGCATTTTGCGGCCGTTTTCCTCACCTCGCCGGTCAATCCGCGATTCGATTTATCCAGGGCGATGTTCGCAGCTTTGCTTTTCCCGACGGCGAGTTCGAGTATGTGATTCACGCCGCCGCGCCCGGCACCTCTGCGCAGGCGCTCAATCCCCACGACCTGTTCAGCACGCTCATTGACGGCACCAGGAATATGATCGCGCTGGCCAATGCCGGGCACGCGTCAAGATTCCTCCTGGTCAGTTCGGGAGCAGTTTACGGACCGCAACCGGAGGCAATCGATCACATTGCAGAAGACTACCGAGGAGGGCCTGACTGGCTCAATCCCAACGCCGTTTACGCGGAGGGCAAGCGGATCTCCGAGCAAATGTGCTCCCTGTGGGCGCGGGAGACCGGCATCCAGTTCCTGATTGCGCGCTGTTTTGCTTTCGTCGGCCCACATCTTCCACTGGACCAGCATTTTGCCATCGGCAACTTCATTGGCGATGCACTGGCGGGCAGGAACCTGGTGGTTCGCGGCGACGGCTCGCCGATGCGGTCGTATCTTTATGCCGCAGACCTGGCGGTGTGGCTTTGGACGTTGCTCTTCTCCGACTCGCCGCGCTGGCGCTATGGCGCAGCGGGTCGGAAACTGGGACAACGCCCTATCGAGGTGAATGTGGGGTCAGGCGAGGCGGTGAGCATTCGCGATCTGGCCGGGATTGTCATCGATGAGTTGAATCCCAATCTGGGTATCGAGATTGCCGGCCAACCTGCGCCAGGATCACTGCGGTTGCAATACGTTCCCGATGTCAGCCGCGCTCAGGCATGGTTCGGCTTGCAACAACGGATCGGCCTGCGAGAGGCGATTCGCCGCACAGCCAACTGGTATCGGGGATAGACCTGAAGCCGGACGATTCGGCGCAATGCCGGAGTTATGAGGCAGCGGAAGGCGGAGATATGGTCGTGAGCGCGCGCTCGCCCGCGATTGCTTCGGCGACGAATTCCCGCATCACGTTGCCAATATGGTCCAGCATGGGCCGTGTAAGGCCGGGATACACCCCGATCCAGAACACCCGGTTCATGACGAAGTCTGAGTTGGGCAATGCGCCGATGGCCCGGTGCTCGCAGCCTTGATACGCAGGTTGGCGGAGCAGATTGCCACCGAACAGAAGACGGGTGCCGATACGCTTCTGCTCGAGCTCGCGAATCAACTCTTCGCGTTTGAATGGCGCGTTCTCGCGCACGGCAATGGGGAACCCGAACCACGCGGGATCCGAACCGGGCGTGGCTTCAGGCAGCAGCAGGACATCTTCAAGCGGCTGGAGCAGCTCTTTCAGATAGCTGAAGTTCTCCTTGCGCCGGGCAATGAATCCGGGCAGCTTTTTAATCTGCGACAAACCCAATGCCGCTTGCAGGTCGGTGGCTTTGAGATTGTAGCCGATGTGCGAGTACGTGTACTTGTGGTCATAGCCACAGGGAAGGTTTCCTAATTGCCAGTCGAACCGTTTGCCGCAGGTATTGTCCTTGCCGGTATGGCACCAGCAATCCCGGCCCCAGTCGCGAAACGACTCGATGAGCAGCTGGAGACTGGGCTTATCGGTCAGGACCGCGCCGCCTTCGCCCATGGTGATGTGGTGCGCGGGATAGAAGCTCACCGTGGCAATATCGCCGAATGTGCCTACCGGGCGTCCTTTCCAGGTCGAACCCAGGGCGTCGCAGCAGTCCTCAATGAGCCAGAGGTCGTGCTTGCGGACAAAGGCGGTGATCGCGTCCAGATCGAAGACGTTGCCCAAAGTGTGCGCAACCATGATCGCTCGCGTTCTGGGACTGAGCGCAGCTTCGAGCTGATGGGTGTCGATCTCGTAGGTGGGCAGCGTCACATCCACAAACACAGGCACCAGCCGGTTCTGGATGATGGGATTGACGGTGGTGGGAAAACCCGCGGCGACGGTGATGACCTCGTCTCCGGGCAGGAGACGGTCCTGTTCGAGTTTGGGGGAAGTGAGAGCGCTCAGCGCGACCAGGTTGGCCGATGATCCGGAGTTGACCAGCGAGGCCGAGCGCACTCCCACAAAACGGGCCAGTTTGCGCTCGAACTCTTCCGCGAATCGGCCGGTGGTGAACCATCCGTCCAGCGCTGCATCCACGACCGAGCAAAGGTCGCTCGCGTCAATCACTTTGCCCGACACGGGAACCGACGACCGCTCCGAATCAAACTCCTGCTGCGCAAATGCCTGTTGGGAGTATTCGGCAGTAAGAGCCAGGATTTCCTGACGAAGCGTGGCTGCGGTTTTGCTCATCGGCCGTCCAATAGCTCAAGAATACACAAGGCGGCATAGTGTAGTGTAGTAGGAGTGAACAGCTTCCACGCGCGGCCTGGATGGGTGTAGCGGAGGCGCGCTTGTCGGGCGGCTGAGAGACTCCGATGAAAGCAGTGATCCTGGCAGGCGGATTAGGCACGCGCCTCAGCGAAGAGACCGGCTTGCGTCCCAAGCCGATGGTCGAAATCGGCGGCCGCCCCATCCTGTGGCACATCCTCAAAATCTACTCCCACCACGGCATCAACGAGTTCATCATCTGCTGCGGGTACAAGGGATATCTGATCAAGGAGTACTTCGCCAACTACTTTCTCCACATGTCCGATGTCACATTCGACATGCGCGATAACCGGATGAGTGTGCACCAGAGCGTGGCTGAGCCGTGGATGGTCACGCTGGTCGACACAGGAGAAAACACGGGAACGGCGGGAAGGCTGAAACGGATCAAACCTTACCTTGAGGGACAGGATGCGTTCTGCCTGACCTACGGCGATGGACTGAGCGACGTGGATATTGCCGCCTCTCTACGGTTTCATCGCGAGCATGGCAAGCTGGCGACGGTGACGGCAGTCCAGCCGCCGGCGCGCTTCGGAGGCCTCGGGATCGATGGCACTTCGATCTATGCCTTCCAGGAGAAGCCACGGGGGGAAGGCGGGTGGATCAACGGCGGCTTCTTCGTTCTCTCTCTGCCGGTCATGGACGAAATCGCGGATGATAGCTGGATGTTCGAACAGCAGCCGATGCAACGGCTCACCCAAGCGGGGCAGGTGCAGGCTTTTTATCATCGCGGCTTCTGGCAGCCGATGGATACGTTGCGCGACAAGCAGCGTTTGGAAGAATTGTGGAGCGGGGGAAACGCGCCATGGAAGAGCTGGTAGGCCGCTGGCGCGGGAGGCGCGTTTTTCTTACCGGCCACACTGGATTCAAGGGTGGCTGGCTGGCTCTCTGGCTCAAGGAGATGGGCGCCGAGGTATGCGGATATGCCCTTGATCCTGAGACCGAGCCGAACCTGTTTACCATTGCCCGCCTGGGAACAGCGATTGAGGATGTGCGCGACGACATTCGCGACTCTGCACGCCTTCAGTCCGCCATGTCGGGATTCGCGCCGGAGGTGGTGTTTCATCTCGCCGCCCAGCCGCTGGTGCGGCGATCGTACCTAGACCCTCTCGGCACCTACGCTACCAACGTTCTGGGCACGGCTAATGTGCTGGAAGCGGTGCGTCATACGCCGAGCGTTCGAGCCGTTGTTTGCATCACCACCGACAAGTGTTACGAGAATCAGGAATGGGTGTGGCCTTATCGCGAGACGGATCGGTTGGGTGGCCACGATCCCTATGCCTCCAGCAAGGCCTGCTCGGAAATCGTTGTGGCCGCGTATCGGGAATCGTTTTTCCTGCCCCAATCGGCTTCCAGCCATGGGGCGGGTGTGGCCACGGCCAGGGCGGGGAACGTGATCGGCGGAGGGGACTGGTCTCAAGATCGGCTGCTGCCTGATTTGATTCGCGGATTTGTGGAACGCCGTCCAGTCGCCATTCGATGTCCCGGGGCGATTCGGCCGTGGCAACATGTCCTCGAGCCGTTGTGCGGCTACCTGGTTCTGGCGGAGCGCTTGCTGGCCGATCGCGAGCGCTTTTCCTGCGCATTTAATTTCGGTCCGAGCGAGAAGGACGAATGGACCGTCTCCCGCATTGCCGACCGGATGGCGCAGATCTGGGGTGACGGCGCAGCGTGGGTTTCCGATACGATGCCGGGAGTCCACGAATCGGCCACGCTCAAGCTCGATTCCAGCAAAGCAAGGGTGGAATTGGGCTGGCGTCCGCGTTTAGATTTGGAGGCCGCGCTGGATTGGACCGTGTGCTGGTACCGCGACTGGCAAAGAGGCGCCGATATGCACGCCGCAACTCGGGCCCAGATTGCCAGGTATCAGCAACTGGTCACAGGGGGAACATGAGCAGGTGAGTTCCAGGAGGAAGGATTGCTCGGATCGCCCAATAGCAATACAGCAGAACCATATACTTAAAAGATCGTAGACGCAGGCAGATGGGAGTATATTGGTTTGCTGCCGAAAGTCGAAACGGAAATTCCGGCTTAAATGATGATTGAGGAGATCATCCACGATTATGTCCCCTGTAGAGATCCGCGCATCACAGCAAAGCACGCGAAATAACTCTGGCTACCTCCAGTTCGGCGCCAGCGCACCCGGAACAGCCACTACGGAAGACTACGCGTGCAACCAGCATGCAGGGGCCGAGCGAGTAGCCACGGACTATTTGATTCCATTCTTGCAGGGTGGGCGCCAAATCCTCGATGTCGGCTGCGGCGTGGGTGCTCTGGTGAATGCACTGGTACGGCACGGCTTTGACGCTTACGGCGTTGACGTACCTGCCGTCGTTCCCGAATGGAAGAAAGCCGGGAATGACACCAGCCGGTTCTTTTGCGGCGATGCCGCTGAGCTTCCATTTGTGGATGAATCTTTTGACGCCGTAACATCACTCGGAGTCATCGAACACATAGGGACGGTTTGCGGCCACTATACCCTGCGTGAAGATTACCGGCAACAGCGGCGATCGTATGCGCAAGAGATTCTGCGCGTCACGCGCCCTGGCGGGAAAATCATTATAGCCTGCCCAAACAAATGTTTTCCCATCGACATTCAGCACGGTACCACCGACGAGTTCAGCCCCCGCTTCGCAATCCGCTCGCGTCTTTTCAACAAGACTGGTATGAACATCCACCCAACTTGGGGGAAATATTACTTAGCGTCCTACCGGGAGGTTCGGCAGCTCTTTGCGGGGGTCCGGCAATTCACCCCGCTACCGCTTAAAGGGTATTTTGGCTTCGAAAGGTTTAGCCGGCCGCCCTTGCGGCCGTTGCTCGGGATCGCTCAGGGTTGGATCGATCATATGCCGAGTTTCGCTGCGTCGTCATGGCTCAACCCTTACGTCATGGTTATGATGACGAAGTAACGACCCCTGACAATTGGCGCTCCTGACAAGCTGAAGTTCTACCCTCGTTTTATGAACCTCTGAACGAGACCTCGCGCGGATCGGCTACTATGTATTCGTCGTAGTCGTGAGCACGCTCACCCGATTGCGCATCCTGGGCGTTGGATGCGGGAAGTCTGGCCGTTCCAGTGGCGCATGGCCGCAAGCTGGCTTTGCGGCTATTTCATCTTCCAGCTTTACAACCCTGTTCTGTTTGCCTACCATGGGGCAATGGTTGCCGGGCAGATGGGAATGTCGCTCAGCCTGGCCAACGCGCTCCTGCCAGTCTCGATCTTCTGGACCAACACCAAGGCAGCTCCGTTTGGCGCGCTCATTGCCCGCAAGGAGTACGCCGCGCTCGATCGGATGTTCTTCCGTGCCTTGTGGCAATCGACTGCAGTCTGCACCGCCGGCGCCGTCGTCATCTGGATAGGATTCCTCTACCTGAACCTGGCCGGCTACAAATTCGCCCACCGGGTCGTCGGTCTGATGACCCTCGCTTTCCTTTTAGCCACAGTGCCGATTAATGCGATAGCATTCGCCGAAGCGACTTATTTGAGAGCTGAAAAGCAGGAGAAGTTTTTGCTGAACTCGGTATTGGGGGCAATTCTCGTCGGATGCTCCACTATCGTTCTGGGAAAATATTACGGTTCCGCCGGAGTCGCACTTGGTTCGCTCGTCGTCGGTATTGTCATGGGTTTGCCTTTGGGCGCGTATATCTTTATGAAGTACCGGAGAATCTGGCATGCCCAATGAGCCCCCCCTGCTCACCATCGCCATCCCCACATACAACCGGCAGCGCATGCTGGAGCAATTGCTGGCCGATCTTATCGACCAGATCGGCCCAGACACGCGCGTAGAGCTGCTGGTCTCCGACAACGCGTCGCCTGACGGTACCCCCGGAGTAGTTCGCCATTTATTGGATCAGGGCGTGGCGATTCGATCCATCAGAAATGAAACCAATCTTGGGCCGGACCGGAATATCCTTCAGTGCTTTCTTGAAGCGACGGGGAATTATGTTTGGGTTTTCAGCGATGATGATCTTCTCCAGCCCGGCACCGTGCAACGAATCCTTGCCGTCATCGCGAAGCGAGAGTACGACCTCATTTGTATCCGCCTATTTGGGTTCAATGGCGAATACCAGGGACCGAAACCGTTCAAACCCAGGCGAGATCTCGAGTTTGTGAGTCCAGCAAGTTTGGCGCGGCGTGTCCACGTCAATTTCACCTTCATTTCAGGAGTCATTGTCAATCGGGCACGCATCGTATCGTTGCCGCATCGTCCTTTCGAGTCGCTGGTCGGCACCAACCTTGTCCAACTCGGGCCCTGCTATTCGGCTCTCAATCATCACCGCCGAAGTCTTCTCATCCGGGATCCGCTGGTCGCCGCCCGGGGCAACCGTAACGTCGGCTACGCCCTTTACCGTGTTTTCGGGACCAATTTTGCCGGCATCACGCGCGACTGGCTTGAAATCAAATCCACGCAAAGGGCGATTCTGAACGGCGCCCTCCGCGTGTTCTTCCCTTATTGGCTTCTCCTAAGTCGAGTATCGGCCGCATCGCGGGTGCAGGAAGATCCCCAAGCGGTGCTGCGAAAGGCGTTCCGCTCCAACCCTTTATACTGGATTTTCGATTACCCGATTTGCACCCTGCCGCTTCCGCTGGCTAAGGCATGGTCGCTGGCCGTCCGCGCCTTCAACAAGGCAGTGAAGTTACTCTTGGACCTAAGTTGAAGAGATGAGCATGAACGCATCTCCTGGTTCCCAACTCGCCAAAGCCGTCCGGTTCTTGAACACCAATGGCTTGCTCGTCGTTGTCGGCGAATTTGAGCGCAGATGCGGAGTCCTTTGGCGCCGCCTCCTCCTCGAACGCAGGCTCCAATGCCGCGGCCTGATTCTTGGCCCGCGATGCCTTTTGCGGGGATTGCGCTACATCCGCCTGGGCCGAAACTTCCAGGCTGCCGAAGGTCTTTGGCTGGAGGCGATCAACGCCGGATCGACGCCTGACGGCAACATCCGCATTCTCATTGGCGACAATGTCGCGGTGAGCCGCTGGAGCCATATTGCCGCGACCCATCGTGTCGAAATCGGCGACGGTGTTCTTGTTGGCAGCGGGGTCATCATCACCGACCACAATCACGGGCAATATGGCGGGCCGCATACGCACCCGGAGGTTCCGCCGCTAGACCGGCCGCTTGACATTGACAGGCACGTATCCATCGGACGAAACGTGTGGATTGGCGACGGGGTAGTGGTCGCACCTGGCGCGGAGATCGGAATGGGGTCTATCATTGGAGCAAACTCCGTCGTCATCGGCCAGATTCCGCCCTTCACCATTGCTGCAGGTGCGCCGGCAAAGCCGATCAAGCATTTTGATTTCACCTCCAAGGAATGGGTCCGCATCCAATGAAGCGAGCCGCTTGCACAATTGTTTCTCTCAATTTTTTGCCTTACGCGCGGGTGCTTTGCAACTCGTTTCTTCGCCATCATCCCGACTGCGATTTCTACCTGCTCCTGGTTGACCGCATACCCGCCGATCTCGATCTTTCCCGCGAAGAGTGCCGCGTTGTGGCGGTGGAGGATCTCGGCATACCCGACTTCCTTTCCGTGGCATTCAAGTACGAGATTCTCGAATTGAACACCATCGTCAAACCCACCTTCCTGAAGTGGCTCTTCGCCCAGGACTACGACCAGTTGGTGTACCTCGATCCGGACATCTTTGTATACCGCAGGTTGAACGCGGTGTTCGAAGCCCTCGATCGAAGCGCGATAGCGATCACGCCGCACTGCCTTACTCCAAACGAGGGGGACGCCGGCTCCGAAACTATTCTCCTCAAGGGAGGGGTTTTCAATCTCGGTTTTGTCGCCGTGAGCAAGTGCGAGGAGGCAGAGCGTTTTCTAAACTGGTGGGAGCAGCGATGCCTGGACTTTGGCTTTAACGAGCCGGGCAAGGGCACCGCTTTCGACCAGAAGTGGATCAATCTGGTCCCATGCTTCTTTGAAAGAGTGGCGATTCTCAAACACCCGGGCTGCAACGTGGCCTGGTGGAACCTGTACGAAAGGGAGCTGTCCCTGGCGGGCGGCGAACTGGTGGTCAATGGCAGCGTCCCGCTTGAGTTTTTCCACTTCAGCGGAATCTCCGTGGACAGTGGCGACAAGCTTTCGCGCCGGAACAGTCCGTTTACTCTCTCCAATCGTCCCGATATCGGGCCCCTGTACCAGCAGTACCGCGCTGGATTGGAGGATGCAGGAGTACGCGAGTTCAAAACTCGCCCCTACGCCTTCGGGAGTTTTGAAAACGGGCAGTACATCAACCGGCTGACGCGCTCTCTCTACGCCGCGAACCTCCAGGTTTTCCAGGGAGAGAATCCCTTTAGCCCGTCTTCGCGTTTTTATCATTGGGCCAGGTCGATTGGCATTTTTGGCACGCACGACTCTGCCAACGCGTTCAACTCGGAAACCTATGCAAAAACCGATCTGCGGTTGCGGATTCTTCGGAAGCTCTTCCGTCTGGCTCTGCGCGTCCTTGGCGCTGATCGTTATACGCTTCTTTTGAAGTATCTTGCCTGGGTGTCGATCCCCCTCAACCAGCACGAGATCTTTCCCGCCTAGGGCTGCCTGTTGCCAGCCGCCTGCGAATTTCGGCGCCAGGCCGGCCGGTTTGCATGAATTGGCGCAGCCGGGTCAAACTATAAGGGTGGATACGGCGACAAATCCAAGAGCATCGGCCTTTCTGGGATGGGACGGAACCGGGCGCATGCCCTCCGCCAGGCTCACCTTGCATCGCCTCTTCCCCGCTGCGGCATTCTATTTCTTTTTTAACGCCGCCGGCTTGCCCAGCGGACTGTTCTTTACCACGCTGCTGTCGCCGTTTCTTTACGTCTGGCTTTATTGCAAGGGACAGCGCTGGCTTACCCTGAAATTCCTCCTTGCGTTCTCTCCCTTCCTGGCTGCACACCTCATCCAAGGGATCGATTCGCGTGTGTACTATGCCCGATCGCTGCTGTTGCTTTGGACGGTCTTCATTGCCACATATGCCATCTGCTGGACTCTTTCGAAAACGGCAAGGGCAGAAAGGCTCTTCGATCAGCTCATCGCCGCCAATTTCATTGCGACAGGAATTGCCTGCCTCGCGTTCCCAACGCCGCTGGGTGAGGTGTTATGGACGCAAGACACCGGAACGTTCAGCGGAGGTTCGGCTATTCTTCGCCTCAAACTCTTCGGCGTGGAGCCTTCAGCGTATGCATACATGATGATGCCGTTGCTCGTTTTCGCTTCCATGCGCCTGTTCCAAAAGCCGAACCCGCGGAGTCTTCTCTATTTTCTGATGATCGTAATTCCGCTGCTGCTCACGCAGTCTTTTGGAGGCATAAGCATTGGAATCGCTGCTGTGGGAATCTCCCTGCTGGTGACCAATCCCCGATTTTTCAAGCGTGCGGGAAGCCTGGCGGCGCTCTGCTTCTGCCTGATCTTCCTTGTGGGGCTGATGGTTACTCACAACCCGATCTCGCAGAGAGTTTTCCAGGTGGCTTCCGGCGGCGACTCCTCCACCCGTTCAAGGACCCTGTTGGCCTTTATCCTTGCCTATGCCGTGGCCTCAACCAGGAGCCTGGTATGGGGAGCGGGCCTCGGACAGGTCAAGCTCTTTGACTTCTCAAGTTTGAATCTCGGTATAGATACCAGCGTCATTCCGAATTCCATCGCGGCAAACTTCGCGGAACTGGGAGCGGTGGGCGTAGTCACCAAGCTCGCGGTGGAAGGCTGGCTCTTCTTCAAGACACGCGTCTACAGAGATGGGTTTCGGCTGGCTTGCTTCATCGTCGGATTCATTTTTCAGTTTACCGGGGGATACATCATGAATGTTCAGGAATACATGCTGTGGTTCTTCGCCTTTTGGCCCTCCGTGATCGACCCGGCGGTGTTTACGCGCACCAAGACAAACGACGCCGGGCTGGCCGAATGAAAGGGGAAACTGAATTAGGAAGCCGGCGCGATCTCGGTGAATACATAGGCGAGCAAGGCGCTGCCCGGACTTCGCTGGCCTCAAGATGAACAGAGCTTTGAAAGTGCTGTTTTTATCGCGGACGACTCTGTTTTCCGTTCCGGGCGGCGATACGACGCAGGTGCTGAAGACCGCGGAGGGACTGCGGGAACTGGGCTGCGAAGTGGACGTGTCAACCGACGTTTCCCCGAACCTTTCGGGGATCGATCTTGTGCATCTGTTCAATCTCACTCGGCCGCAGGAGACGTATTTACAGGCTCTTGCGGCCTGGAAGCGGCAGATTCCGGTTGTCCTGTCGCCGATCTACGTCGACTTCAGCGCATACGATCGCCAGGCCCGCACCGGACTTTCCGGAGCGCTTCTCAAGCACCTGTCGGCCTCCATGGCCCAAACCGCCAAAATCGCCGGGCGCATGCTGTTCAATGGAGAGTACAATCGCGGAACTTTTGCGGTATTGGCCGCGGGATACAGGCGGGCGCAGGAACGGCTGATCTCGATGGCAGGCATTCTCCTGCCGAATTCGCAATCCGAAATGCGCCGGATCGAGAACGATTTTCCCGCGGTCCGAACCAAGCCGTGGGCAGTTGTTCCCAATGCGGTGGACTCCGGCATTTTTTCGCTCCAGGCAGCCAAACCAATCGAGGAATTCCGCGACAGCGTCATGTGCGTGGGCCGCATTGAAGGACGGAAATGCCAGCTGGAACTGGTGCGAGCGATGAAGGGAACAGATCTGAAGCTTGTCCTGATCGGCAAGCCCGCGCCCAACCAACTCCGTTACTACGATCAGATCAAACAGGAGGCGGGCAGAAATACGATTCTTCTGGGAGAGATTCCCCACCAAGACCTGGCCCGCTATTACGCCTCGTGCAAGGTGCATGCTCTCGTAAGCTGGATGGAAACTACAGGCTTATCTTCGCTGGAAGCTGGAGTCATGGGAGCGAACCTGGTCATCACCGAGGAGGGAGATACCCGGGATTACTTCGGCGACCTGGCACACTATTGCCGACCGGACTCCCTTGCATCCATACGCGACGCAGTTCTTGCCGCGTACCATGAGCCCCGGACCAGCGCCCTGCGCGAAAGAATCCTGGAGCGGTATACATGGCGGAAGGCGGCAGAGGCGACTCTTGCCGCCTATCAGACCCTGGCGCACCAATCGGCGGATTGCGGATTAATCGGGGGTGCAGAGAATGTCAAAGGTCGCGCCTGAAACTCCCTGTTTCGACCAACATCTCCCTGCCGTGGCCGCGCCGCAGCTGAGCTGGACGCAGTCACACTCTGCCCTGGAAGCCTTCCCGTTTGGCTTGCGGGAGGACGTCGCCATCACGGGCGACCCGCACATACAGCGCCCATCTCCTCGATTCTTTCACTCCGCGCATAGAACAACGGACACTCAAGTTTTTCTTGTAGACTGGGGCTCGCGGCTTGGGGTGATTCCATCGCAAGTCGATATCGGAAGGTAGAATCTAAGCAAAGGGATGAATCATTGTAAAACTGCTCGGGAAGTTCGAGCACCGCGCTACGCGCGCTCGCCTGGAGGTCCCGAATGAGAATTGCGATCTTGGGATCCCGGGGCATTCCCGCGCGATATGGAGGGTTTGAAACCTTTGCCGAGAGGTTGAGCCTCGGTCTTGCCGCCAAGGGACACGAGGTTTCAGTTTTCTGCGAAGCCAGTGACGGGGCGTCCACTGCAGGCGGTGAGCAGATCTTTCAGTCAGTTCGCCTGCGATACGTCTCCGCGCCAAGACTCGGGCTTCTTCACACCATTCTGTACGACCTATTCAGCTTGTGGCAGGCGCGAAGCGGCTATGACGTCGTGTACATGCTGGGGTACGGCGCGGCGGGGTTTTGCTGGATTCCGCGTCTCTGGGGCACGGAGGTCTGGATTAACCCGGATGGCCTGGAGTGGGCGCGCGCCAAATGGGGCTTCCTTGCGCGTGCCTATTTTCGATGGATGGAATGGACCAGCATCCACGTCGCAAACCGGATTATTGCCGACGCGCAGGCCATTGCCGACAGATTGAGTGAGCACCATTCACCATTACGTCACTGCAGCGTAATACCGTACGGGTGCGAGGTGCCATCGAATCGGCCGGATCCGGATATGCTGCGGGAATGGGACTTGACCTCCGGTGGTTATTATGCCGTGATTTGCAGGCTGGAGCCGGAGAATCATGTTCAGGAGATCGCGGACGCTTTCCTCAAGTCCGGGAGCAGTCGAAAACTGGTGATCGTCGGTGATCACTTATCGAAGAATGCCTACGTACGCGCATTGAGCGCCATCAATGATCCCCATGTGCAAATGGTTGGCACGGTATTCGATCAGCAAAAACTCACGGCGCTGAGGAGTTACGCGTTCGGATATTTTCATGGTCACAGCGTTGGGGGGACAAACCCTTCGCTTTTGGAGGCCATGGCATGCGGCAATCTGATTTTTGCTCACGACAACCCGTTCAACCGGGAGACCCTTTCGGGAAGTGGGCTGCTATTTCGCGACCCCAATCATCTGAGCGATCTTATACGCGGTGCGGAGGCCGGCCTCCTGGATGCGGATGCACTTCGCGTCCAGGCACAGACTCGTGCGCGGACGCGTTACTCGTGGACCGAGATAATTAACGAGTATGCGAAGCTGCTTGACCGTTAAGCAAGACAAGTGTCTTGCTTAATGCGGACTCCCATGGCGGAAGGGCAACACCGAAACGGGATTTGAGCCTTTTGTTGCTCAGGACGGAGTTTGTAGGACGTTTCGCCGCGGTCAAGTATTCCTCGGATCGAATCGCGATGATCTCAGGGAGAGATCCGTTAAGCAGACTGGCTCCCCGCGCAAAGATCTCTCTGGCGAAGCCACACCAACTGGTAAATCCCGCGCAGCTCATGTGATATAGCCCGATCCAGCTTTCATCAGGGCCAAATTGCCGGTTCAGCGCGCCGGTCACGATCGAACGCGTAGCATCGGCTAGTTCAATCGACGTCGTCGGCGCTCCGATTTGATCGTCCACTATTCGGAGTTGGTCGCGCTCCCGGCCCAGGCGAAGCATGGTAAGCAGGAAGTTGTTTCCGTGCGGGCCGTAGACCCAGCTGGTCCGGAAGATCAGGTATTTGCCGCCAGTCTCCTGAACTGCTCGTTCGCCGGCGAGCTTGCTGGCTCCATACACGTTCAGCGGGTTGGGTGTGTCGGTCTCCTCCCATGGCTCGGGCTTGCTTCCATCGAACACGTAATCGGTGGAGTAGTGCACCAGCAGCGCATTGCTCCGAACTGCTTCCTCCGCCAGCACGCGCGGCGCAGCGGCGTTGATGGCAAACGCGTCGTCGGGCTCCGTCTCCGCGCGGTCCACGGCCGTATAGGCGGCGGCATTCAGGATCACATCGGGCGCGGCGCGGCGCACCGCATCGCGCAACGATTCAGGCGAGCGTACATCCGCCATCTCCGTATCGGACAAGAAAAGTTCGCCGGCTCCGGCAAAGCTCCGTTGCAGTTCACGGCCCACTTGTCCGGTGGCGCCCAGGATCAGGATGCGACCCAGCCCGCTCATTGAAAGACCTCTGCATCGACCAGAGCGCTTCCCCGGCGATCCTTTTCTGACACGATTGCATCCTGCGGGACGACAGGCCAGGAGATGGCGAGATCCGGGTCATTCCAGAGGATCGTGCGTTCGCCCGCCTGGCAATAGTAGTCGGTCACCTTGTAGGAAAACCCGGCGCTCTCAGTCAGAGCCGCGAAGGCATGGCCAAATCCAACCGGGATGAAGAGCATCCGCCCATTGTCCGCGCTCAATTCCACGGCAACATGGCGGCCGAAGCAGGGAGAGCCGCGCCGCAAGTCCACGGCGACGTCAAACACGACACCCTGCGTTGCTCGTACAAGCTTGGCCTGGGGCTGAACGATCTGATAATGAATACCCCGGACTACATTCTTCACCGAATAAGAATAGTTGTCCTGCACCCATTCCGCGGGCAAACCCGCCTCGGCGAATGCGCGCCGATTCCATGTTTCCGAGAATCCGCCGCGCGCATCCCGGTACACCTCTGCGGTGAGGATCAGTACGCCGGGCAGACTGGACTCTTCAATTCTCATCGTCCGGCCATGTCTTCAATAGCGGTTCGGAAGCAACTTCCATCAGGTACCGTCCGTAGCCGCTCTTGAATATGGGTTGCGCCAGCTTCTCCAATTCGGCACGCGAGATGTATCCCAGCCGGAAGGCAATCTCCTCCGGGCAGGCAACCTTCAGGCCTTGCCTCTGCTGAATGGTCTGCACGAACAGTCCGGCTTCGAAGAGCGAATCGTGTGTGCCTGTATCCAGCCACGCCATGCCGCGCCCCATGACCTGCACTATGAGTTTTCCCGCATCCAGGTAGACCCGGTTGAGATCCGTGATCTCGAGTTCCCCCCTTGGCGACGGCTTGAGAGAGGCAGCTCGCTCTACCACGTCGTTGTCGTAAAAGTACAGCCCGGTAACCGCGTGGTGCGATTTTGGATGCGAAGGCTTCTCTTCAAGGCTGATAGCGTTCCCCTCGGAATCGAACTCCACCACTCCGTAGCGTTCAGGGTTCTGCACGCGGTAGGCAAATACCACCGCCCCGTCCTCAAGGCGTGCCGCCTGCTGCAGTTGCTTTGAGAACGACTGCCCATGGAAGATATTGTCGCCCAGCACCAGCGCGCACGCGTCGCCGGCAATGAACTCACGGCCGATTAAAAACGCTTGCGCCAGCCCATCGGGACGCGCCTGCACCGCATACCTGAGATTCAGGCCCCATCGCGCGCCATCGCCCAGCAGTTCCTCAAATCGTCCGGTATCCTGGGGGGTCGAAATCACAAGGATGTCGCGGATACCCGCCAGCATCAGCGTGCTCAGCGGATAATAGATCATGGGCTTGTCGTACACGGGCAGAAGCTGCTTGGAAACCACGTGGGTGATGGGATAGAGGCGCGTGCCGGATCCACCCGCAAGAATGATCCCTCTCATCGCGCCGTCCTCTCTTCGTAGTTCTGGCGGATCCATTCCCGGTAGGCTCCGCTGCGGACATCGTCCACCCATCGGCTGTGTTCCAGGTACCACGCCACCGTCTGCCGCAGTCCATCTTCGAATTGCGTCGCCGGGCGCCAGCCAAGTTCCCGGGCAATCTTGGACGCGTTGATGGCGTAGCGGCGGTCGTGTCCCGGCCGGTCGGGAACAAAGCTAATCAGCTTGCTGCGGTCCCCGATTGCGGGGCCAGGCCGGATTTCGTCCACCAGCCGGCAGATGGTTCGCACCACATTGAGATTGTCTCGTTCGCTGTTTCCGCCGATGTTGTAGGTTTCGCCAGGCCGCCCGCGCTCCAGCACAACGCGTATGGCCGCGCAGTGATCGCCCACGTAGAGCCAGTCCCGAACGTTTCCGCCGTCGCCATACACCGGCAGGGCCTTGCCTTCCAGGGCATTCAGAATCACTAGCGGGATCAGCTTTTCCGGAAACTGAAAGGGGCCGTAATTGTTTGAGCAGTTCGTGGTCAGCGTGGGCAGTCCGTAAGTGTGGTGATAGGCTCGCACCAGGTGATCGGAAGCGGCCTTCGATGCCGCATAGGGGCTGTTCGGCGCATACGGAGTTTCTTCCGTGAAGGCCGGCTCTGCGGCCCCCAGCGAACCGTAGACCTCGTCCGTGGACACATGCAGAAACCTGAATGCGCTGCGATCAACCTCGTTCAAGCCGCTCCAGTATTGCCGGGCCTGCTCGAGCACTGTAAAGGTGCCCTGCACGTTGGTGCGGATGAATGCATCCGGCGAAACAATGGACCGGTCCACATGGCTTTCCGCCGCGAAATGCAGGATTGCGCTGGGACGGTGCTTCTGGAATAAGGCTGCGATCGCATCGCGATCGCAAATGTCCGCTTGCACCAGGACGTGCCTTGAATTGTCTTCGAGATTGGCCAGGCTCTCCGCGTTCCCGGCGTAGGTCAGCAGGTCCACGTTGATAACGTCATCGCCCGCGGAGACTGCCTGCTGGACAAAATTCGACCCAATGAACCCGGCGCCGCCTGTAACCAATATCGTCCGATTGCGCTTCATCAAAAAAGGCGTCATCCTCAGCCATGGATCCCGCCCGGCGGCAGGATGCAAATCAGTTCACTGGATTGCACCGCCGCGCAGTACGGGGCCAAAGCTGAGTTAGCTGGCGGCTGCAAGAACTTAAGTTGAGTCTAGCACGGCAACGGAGTTTAAACCGTTGCAAGCCTTCTCGCTGTCCGGGTCTCTCGAGGGAGTGCGTCATATGCTTCTGCTTGTCTGATTTTGATAGCATGGAACTGGCTCATCCTGACTGATCCGCGGCCAAGCCGGCTGCGTACAGTGAACCGCGGACATCCAATTGCATCGCAATCGAGGAAGCGTGAAGACTGGCTTGGTTTTGTTGATGGCCTCCATCGGCCTGGGATTCGCTTCCCGCGCGCCGGCGCAAATTCCGACTTTCCCGGCCCCGGTCTCTCCGGACCAATGGGCGATCGGCCCGGGCACGAACGGCTCCGCGTATGTTCCCATCGACAATTGGGTGTATCCGGCCCTGGTCCGCCTTCACGCCCTCGGTTATGTCGATACCGCCTATCTGGGTTTGCGTCCGTGGACACGCCTCAGCATCGCGCACATGCTGGATGAATGCCAGGACGCCGTCGAGAACGGCCGCCACAACGCTGAAGCGCGCGCCATCTACGATGCGCTGAGACGTGAGTTTCAACCCGACCTGGATCAGGCCGGCAGCCCCGGCGCTACCTTGGAAAGCGTCTACTCCGACTTTCGCGGCATATCGGGAACTCCCCTGCGCGACAGCTTCCATCTTGGCCAGTCGCTGGTGGACGACTACGGACGTCCCTATGAAACCGGGTTCAACGACTACTCCGGTTTCAGCGGCCATGCCGAAGACGGCCGCTTCTCACTCTACTTTCGCGGCGAGTTTCAGCACGGCCCCTCCGCGGCGGGATACTCTTCGACCCTGGCGGCGTTTCTGTCGACCACCATTGATGGCATTCCATACGCCACCAATCCGCTTCAGGACACCATCCCCGAGGGCCCGATCCCGGCAGCCGACAACGCCCGCATTCTCGAAGCCAATCTCAGCTATCACGTCCTCAGCCATGAGATCTCGATCGGCAAGAGCGATCACTGGCTTGGTCCCGGCGAGGGCGCGGCCATGCTCTGGAGCAATAATGCCGAGAATATTTACGATTTCGAGATCAATCGCGTCGAGCCTCTGCGCATTCCTTTTCTCTCCAGCGTCACCGGCCCTTTCCGCTACGACTTTTTCGTGGGCAGCCTGAAGGGCCACACCGACCCCAACGATCCATGGGTGCACATGGAGAAGATCAGCTTTAAGCCGAACCGCGATCTCGAATTCGGCTTCGATCGCCTTGTCATTTGGGGAGGCGAGGGCCACGCGCCCATCACCCTGCACACATTCCTGCACAGCTTCTTCAGCTTCCAGAACGTCACCAGTCAGGTTAAGAACTCTCCCAATGACCCCGGATACCGGCTCGGGACCTTCGATTTCAGCTACCGTTTGCCCTTCCTGCAACATTGGGTGACTCTCTACACCGACTCGCTGGTGCACGACGACGTCAGCCCGGTCGCCGCTCCCACGCGCGCCGGCTATCACCCCGGCATCTATCTCGCCCGGATTCCCGGTCTTGAACACCTCGACCTGCGCCTGGAAGGCGCCAGCACGAATACCGTTAGCGCATCTCTCCAGTCGGGCCAATTCCTTTACTGGGAAACCATTCAGCGGCAGGGGCCCACGAATAAGGCCTTTCTGGTTGGCGACTGGATCGGCCGCCAGGGCACGGGTGGACAAGCCTGGCTCACCTGGCACCTGTCCCCGCAGGAAGACGTCCAGTTCCAGTATCGGCGCGCCAAGGCTGCTTCCGATTTCATCCCCGGCGGCACCACCCAGAACGATTATGCTTTTTCCGTCCGCAAGCGCGTCCGTAAGGACGTCGAGATCCGCGGCTTGGTTCAGTTTGAAGGATGGAAGGCGCCCGTCTACGAGTCGGGACTGCAGCACGACACCACTGCCCAAGCCCGGATCACCTGGTATCCGCGCCTGTCGCGATAGTGCATCGCCGCCCGGGCAGGCTGCCGCTGCACTTCCGAACCGTCTCCGAGTCGTGTCATGGCGGAAAATCAGTGCCGCCAACATCGGCGCCAATGGAGAGATGAAGTTTTGGGCCCTGAGAACCTTCGCTCCCGTTGGGCTGCATATTGAGGTCTATCCGCGCCGTTTCAAGGCAAGCCGGCTATGCGATCGCTCTCGGACAATGGCCTGCCGGAAAGATCGAACGTGGAAAACCGCCGGTGCTGGCCGGTGATCTCCGAGCGCAGCTCGTGCCAAAGCTCGTTGGGGATCTTGAGAAACACTTCCACCACCGCGGGATCGAACTGCGTCCCCGAACAGCGCAGGATCTCCTCGCGCGCGATATCGAAACTCCGCGCCTTGCGGTACGGCCGGTCGCTGGTGATTGCGTCCAGGGTATCCGCCACCGCGAAGATCCGCGCTCCGATTGGAATCTCCGCTCCCCGCATTCCGTTCGGGTATCCGCTGCCGTCGAAATGCTCCTGGTGCGAGAAGACGATCTCCGCCGCCTCGCTGAGGAACGGGATCTTGCGCAGGATGTGGTATCCCTGCGTGCAATGCTCCCGCATGATCCCTCGCTCCTCCGGCGTCAGCACACCCGGCTTGCGCAGAATCTCGTCGGGAATCGCCATCTTGCCGATGTCGTGCAGAAAGGCTCCGCGGGCGATCACCTTGATCTCCACCGGTTTGATTCCCATCGCCCGCGCCAGCGCGATGGTGTACGCCGTCACCCGTTTTGAGTGCCCTTCCGTTTCCGAGTCCTTCAGGTCCAGCGCGTCCCCCAGCGCCTCCAGCGTAATGTCGTAGGAATGCTCCAGGTCGTCCATCGCCTGGCGCAGCATCTCCGTGCGCGCCTGCACCACCTGTTCCAGGCTCTGCCGGTAATTCTGACTCTCCTCCATGGCCTGCCGGTGTTCCAAAGCACGCATGACCGTGCCCACCAGGTGCTCCCGTTCAAAGGGTTTCAACAGGTAGTCGTACGCCCCCCGCCGCATCGAGTCGATGGCCACGCTGATGTCGTGGATGGCCGACACCATCACCACCGGCATTCCCGGATGGTCGTTTCGGATCCGCTCCAGCAGCGCGAGCCCGTTGCCGTCCTGCATCACGATGTCGGTAAGGACCAGGTCGAACTTTTCCCGTTTCAGGATTTCCGTGGCCTCCCGCCCGCTCTCCGCCAATCGCACAGCGTACCCCTGGTGCTCCAGTGTGGCCCCCACCATCGTGCGCACGTGGGCCTCGTCATCCACCACCAGAATTCGCACACTTCGCCGCGGCCGCACCCGCGCGCGGCCATCGTTGTCAAACCGCTCTGCGACTGCCTGCGGCATCGCTCTTGCCAGCTCCAGTCCCAAAACACTCTCTCCGCACCGCTAGCTTGTCGCTTGCCTCTCGGCCCAGCGCGGTGCTCTGCGGCAAATCGCCCTGCCGGCTGAACTTCTGCTTGAATCTCGCCGGCAACGCGCAGAATTCTCCAGGCCCGGGGAAAGACCTAAACCTTGCTCTTCAGACGGGGAAACAACTCCCGCAGTCTCAGACTGCAGTTCACTTCGGTAACTTGTAAATGCACCGTTCGGGTTAGTGCCCTTTCTGGCAGGTGCATCTCCATAGCAAGTCCTCTCTCTGGGCCAGCTTGACTTGGATGCGTCTCTGCGTGCGAATGTTGCTTTTAGTGTGCAAAACCCCGCCCCGCATCAGCTGGCCGCTTGCGGCCCCGTGTATTTATTCGCCCTTTGTTTGCCTCATCTTTCGCTGCGCCCAACCCTCTTTGATCACCTGACGGCCCCGTCCCACCGCCAGACTACCAGCCGGCACATTCTTTGTAATGCACGACCCCGCACCCACATACGCGCCATCTTCGATCGTCACCGGCGCCACCAGCGTCGAATCGCTGCCCACAAATGCCCCTTTCCCGATCGTCGTCCGGTGCTTGTGCACGCCATCGTAATTGCAGGTAATCACCCCTGCCCCGATGTTTGCGCCTTCGCCCACTTCCGCATCACCCAAATAACTCAAATGATTTGCTTTAGCCCCTCTGCCCAGCCGCGCCTTCTTGGTCTCCACAAAGTTGCCCACGTGCGCATCCGGCCCGATCTCGCTGCCCGGCCGCAAATGCGCAAACGGCCCGATCCGGGCTCCGGTCTCAACTGTGCTTTCCTCAAGCACACAGCTCTGCCGGATCGTCACTCCGTCTCCCACCGTGCAGTCTTCCACCACCGTGAACGACCGGATCAGGCACCCGGACCCGACCCGCGTCTTGCCCAGCAACTGCACAAAAGGTTCGATGACCGTCCCGTCTCCCACTTCCACCCCCGCATCGATCACGCACGTCTCCGGCCTCGATAGGATCACCCCGCCCGCGCTCAGCCGTCGCGCCGCTTCCAGTTGCTCGGCTGCCTTTTCTCCCCGCCTTAATTCCACATTTCCATTCATGATTGCAATTCCCCCACCCCAGTCTCTCTTCTCACAAAAAAAGCTGGATGCGCAGGCCTCACCCTCGAGTCCCGCACCTTCCAAGCTATCGCATCGCCCCCGAACCACGAGCCACGAATTGCGAGCCACGAATCACGCGTACCATGGCTTCTATGCAGACCGCCCGCCTGCTTCTCCGCCGCTGGCGCCCCAGCGATCGCGCTCCCTTCGCGCGGATCAACGCCGACCCGCGCGTCATGAAGCACTATCCCGCGCTCCTCACCGGTGAAGAGAGCAATGCCCTGATCGACCGCGCCGAAGCCCACTTTATGCGCCACGGCTTCGGTCCCTGGGCCGTCGAATTGCGTTCGACCGGCCAATTCCTCGGGTATATCGGCCTCGTCGTTCCCTCGTTCCAGGCGCACTTTACACCCTCTGTCGAGATCGGATGGCGTCTCGACGCGGATCACTGGGGCCAGGGGCTCGCCACGGAGGGCGCACGCGCCGTCCTCGATCACGCGTTCAACGTGCTCGCATTGCCGGAGGTCGTTTCCTTCACCACCTCGGCAAACCTCCGCTCCATTCGGGTCATGGAAAAGCTTGGCATGTCCCGCAACCCCGCCGACGACTTCGACCATCCCAACCTGCCGGAGGGCCATCCCCTCCGCCGCCATGTGCTCTACCGCAAAGCAGCTGGAAGCTCGTAGCTGCGCCCTGCTATTCTCGCCTCGTCGACGTTTCCGCCTCGGAGACCGCATGAGCACCGTTACCCCCGCCCCGGCTCCTATCCTCGATCTCAACGCCCAGCCCATGCTTGTCCGCCGCGGGGCCGTGCTTGGCGCTGGAACCATGGGTTCGCGCATCGCCGCGCACCTGGCCAACGCCGGCATTCCCGTGCTTCTCCTCGACATGGTTCCTTCTGGCGACGGCCCGCGCAACCGCCTCGCCCTCGCCGCCCTTGAAGCACTCGCCAAATCCAGGCCCGCCGCATTTTTCGATCCCTCTTTCGCCGCCCGCATTACTCCCGGCAACTTTGAAGATGACCTGCCGCAGCTCGCTCAGTGCGACTGGGTCATTGAAGCCGTGGCCGAAAACCTCGCCATCAAGCATGCGTTACTGAAGCGAGTCGCCCCGCATCTGGGCCACCACACGCTGCTCACCACCAACACTTCCGGCCTGCCCATCGCCGAGATCGCCTCGCCACTTCCTGAAACAGTGCGCCGCCGGTTCTTCGGCAGCCACTTCTTCAATCCCCCCCGCTACATGCGCCTGCTCGAGCTCATCCCCATCCCCGAAACCGATCCCACGCTGCTCTCCTCATTCGCGGCCTTCGCTGACCGCCTCCTCGGCAAGCAGGTTGTTCTCGCCAATGACACTCCCAACTTCATCGCCAACCGCATCGGCGTCACCATCATGTTCACCGCGGCCGCGCTCATGCTTCAGCAAGGACTCACCATCGAGGAGGCCGACGCGCTCACCGGACCCGCCATCGGCTGGCCGCGCACCGGCACCTTCCGCCTCGCCGACATGGTCGGCATCGATGTCCTCGCCCACGTCGCCGCCAACTTTCCGGCGGGCGCAGGGCAAGCCTCAGCAGGATCAAACGCAGCAGGACAAAACGCGTCAGGGCGGGACTTCAGTCCCGCCGAAAGAGCGCCAAAGGAAGATGGGGCTTCAGCCCCTGCGGGAAGCTTCTTTACCGTCCTCCAGGAAATCGTCCATCGCAACTGGCTGGGCGACAAATCCGGCCAGGGCTTTTACAAAAAGGTCCGCGGCAAGGACGGCCCCGAAGGCGCCAACAAAGACGAGCGCCTCGTTCTCGACCTCAACACCCTCGAATATCGCCTCTCCACGAAGCCCAACATTCCCTCGCTCGAAATGGCGAGAAACGCGCCCGGCATTCCCGAGCGTCTCCGCCTGCTTCTCTCGGCAGACCCCAGAAAAGACAAGGCCGCCGCATTCCTCTGGCCGCTGCTGGCCACGCTCTGGAACTTCTCCGCCGGGATTATCGGCGAAGCCGCCAACGACGCTCCTTCCATCGACCGCGCCATGCGCGCCGGCTTCAACTGGGAGCTGGGACCGTTCGAAATGTGGGACGCCGCCGGCCTGAAAGAAACCGTAGCGCGCATGAAGGCCGCGTCTCTCCCCGTCAGCCTCGCCGTCACCGCGCTCCTCGATTCCGGCAACCAATCCTGGTACGCGCCCGACGGCCCGCAGTGCTACAACCCTTCCACGCACGCCTGGGAGCCCGT
Organism: uncultured Acidobacteriota bacterium; assembly: GCA_963766785.1. GTDB lineage: Bacteria > Acidobacteriota > Terriglobia > Terriglobales > Acidobacteriaceae > Telmatobacter. The sequence goes on along the minus strand of CAVYBV010000025.1, from coordinate 1,266,864 downwards.
CCCGCAGCAGCCCGGCCACGCCAGCGTCGCCGATTTCCGCCGCACCCACAAGGTCGTCCGCGCCAACTCCGGCGCATCGTTAGTCGACATCGGCAACGGCATCGCCTGCATCGAGCTGCACTCGCTCAAGAACGCCATCGGCGGCGACGTGGTCGCGCTGGTCTCCTCCGTCCTCAAGCCCGAATCGGAAGCCGTCCGCGACTTCCTGGGCTTCGTCGTCTCCGGCGACCGCGACAACTTCAGCGTCGGCGCCAACCTCATGCAGCTTCTCCTGGCTGCCCAGGAGGGCGAATGGGACGAAGTCAACGTTGCCATCCGATCCTTCCAGCAGATGACCCAGTTCATCAAGTTCTGTCCGCGTCCCGTCGTCGTCGCGCCCTTCGGCATGACCCTCGGCGGCGGCGCCGAGATGTGCCTGCACGCCGCGCGCCGCCAGCCCCACGCCGAAACCTACATCGGCCTGGTCGAAGCCGGCGTCGGCCTCATCCCCGGCGGCGGCGGGACCAAGGAAATGCTGTTGCGCGCCGTCGATGCAGCCGCCGCCGTCGCGCCGCCCGATCCAAAGGCCCCGCCGTCCATGTTCGCGCAGTCCCCCGAGATGCAAAACGCCCTCAAGCGCACCCTCGAAACCATCGCCATGGCGAAGGTGTCCACCTCCGCGGTCGAAGCGCGCTCGCTCGGCTTGCTCTCGCCCGCCGACCGCATTACCGCCAACCGCGACCGCCTGCTTCTCGACGCCAGGGCGCAGGTTCTCGCGCTGGTCGAAGCCGGCTACACCGCGCCTGTCCCGCGCACCCAGGTCCCCGCCCCCGGTCTCGCTGCCCTGGCCACCATGGAAACCGGCATCTTCCTCATGGGCGAGGCCGGCTACGCCTCCGAACACGACCAGAAAGTCGCGCGCTGGGCCGCGTACATCCTCGCCGGCGGCCGCATCACGGCTGGCTCGCTGGTCAGCGAGCAATACCTGCTCGACCTTGAGCGCGAAGCCTTCCTCAGCCTCTCCGGCGAGCGCAAAACCCAGGAGCGCATCGCCTTCACCCTCAAAACCGGCAAGCAGCTGAGGAATTGACATACGTACGTATGTATGAGACAATGGGCTTGTGAGGGTTTCCTATGTATCGCGATCCGTCGACCGTGCTTTCCCCTAAGAACAAAGTAAAGTCAATCGAAGTCCTCTATGATTCTGGCCCGATAGAGGGAAGTTGGAGTGTCGCCCAAATTACCTGGGGCGATAAACCCGCCGTCGGGATCAGGTGGAATGGGGATAGCAACAGCCAGTTAGGCCTTCCTCAGTCCCGTGGCAATCCTGCTTGGTTTGTTGTTCCTGACGAGCTTCAGGAAGCCGTCCTCAAGGCAGCGCGGGAAGCCTCACAATCGAAACATGCCTCCATCGAGGAAGGCTACCGCATGATGGCAGCCGATCGCGAGCGAGAAGCCGAAGCCGAGGAATGGACGGAAGGACTGATCGGTGACGCATATTGAACGAGGCGAGGTCTACTGGGTGAGCTTTGACCCGAGCCTCGGCGGCGAGATCCAAAAGACCCGCCCGGCTGTAGTTATTTCGAACAACGCCGCCAATGCAGCTCTTAACAGGTTGCAAGTTGTTCCTATCACCTCAAAGACTGATCGGCTGTACCCGGGCGAGGCCCTGATCGAGCTCAATGGAGAAAAGCGTAAGGCGATGGCGGACCAGCTCACAACTGTGAGTAGAATTCGCTTGGGCAAGCGTCTCGGTGCGATTTCGTCTGCGGATATGGACAGAATTGAGGACGCCGTTATGCTCCAGCTTGGTCTCAATTCTCAAGGCCGATGAATGCCTGGCAACCAGACTAAAAGCCAGAAGCTACCAGCCAGCACCCTGCGGCGCTTCGTCGACAGGAATCAGCTTGCCCTTATGATTGGGCGACTACTGCGATGACGTCTCTGCTGAACTGGAACCAGGCATTCGAGGCAGGCCCCTCAGTCTGCGGTGGCAAGGGCTACAAGCTGGCGCGGCTGGCTCGTTACGGCTTTCGCGTGCCCCACGGTGGAGTGCTGCCGGCGGGCGCGTCGATCACGGAGATCGCACCCGGCCTCGCGCAGTTGGGCCTGGACGAAACCAGGGTCGCAGTTCGCTCCAGCGCCACGGCGGAGGACTCTTCGCGGGCTTCCTTTGCCGGAATCCATCGCAGCTACCTGAATGTGCTCGGCCACGAGGCTGTGGAGCGGGCGGCTCAGGGTTGCATTGACTCGCTGGCAACGCCGGAGGCCCAGAGCTACCGCCGGCGAATGGGCTTCGCAGACGAAGAAGTACGCTGCGCCGTGGTCGTTTGCGAGATGGTGGACGCGCTCTCGGCTGGCGTAGCTTTTTCCTGCGACCCCGCAAATGGCCGGCGCGATCTGATCCTGATTGACGCCGCGGAGGGACTGGGCGACAGGCTGGCGCAAGGATTGGTCAATCCCACGCGGATGACGTGGCGCAATTCGGGCGGTCTGCTTTTGCGGGAAAGCGGTCCAGCCGCTGCCAGGCTGCTGCCCCCGGAGCGGGAACAGGAACTCGCGCGCATTGTGGAGCGCGTGCAGTGGGCTTTGGGCGAGGGCAGGGAGCCCCAGGATGTGGAATGGGCGTATGACGGCATACGCCTCTGGATCTTGCAGGCGCGGCCCGTAACCGTTTTGCCCCGCGCGGGATGGTCTGAGACAGCATCGCTGCCTTGCTATTGGTCGACTGCCAACCTGAAGGACAATCTGCCGGGAGTTCCGTGCGAACTATCATGGAGCTCGCTGTGCAACGGCATTTCGCTGGCGCTCTACGCGGCGCAACGAGCAGCGGGATACGAAATTCCGGCGGGGATCGAAGTAATCCGGCGCTTTCATGGGCGCGCATATTTCGATCTCACGGGAATGGAGTGGGCGTTTTACGATGCCTTCGGTATCTCGCCGGTGGATACGATAAACGCGATCGGCGGATCCCAGCCGGAGATTCCCGTCCCGCCGAATCCGCTTGAGGGGGCAAAGGGACGGCGTCGGCGCATCGCCGGCCTGAGGCTTTTGAGGCGGCTCTGGGTAAATGCAGGAAAAGGACGAGAGGCTCTCAAGAGCGCTCTCGAATACCAGAAGCGCCTGCGGACAACGGATTGGAGCCACGCTTCGCGTAACCATCTGCGACACACACTGGAGCATATTGCAGAACTGCAGCGCGGCCGCCTGGATCTGGCGGGAATCGCCAACAGCAGTGCGGGGCCGTGGCGGCTGGCGCTCGATGCGCTGGTGCGAGATGACAGCCTGATCGCCCAACTGCAGACCGGGACCCGGGAGGTTGCCACCGCGGAGACGGGTTATCGCCTTTGCGAAGTGGCGCAAGGCAAGGTCTCGCTGGAGGAGTTCCTTGAAGAGTTCGGCCATCACGCAGTGCATGAGGCCGAGTTTCTGAATCCGCGCTGGGCGGAGGATCCGTCCTGGATTCTCGAACAACTGAAGATCATGCGCGCGAATCCCCTGAAAATGGATCTGCGGGAAAGCGCGGCTGAAATCCGTCGGCGCGCCGAGGAGGAGTTGCAGCGGCGGTTCGGCTGGAGAACACCGCTCTTGCGCTGGCTGGTGCGAAAACTCCGGGCGGCGATGGCGGATCGCGAAGCCGCAAAATCGGCGCTGATCTGTCTGATGCTGCCGATGCGGCGCATCGTACTGGAGATTGGGAGACGTCTATCGGCAGAGGGCAAGCTCGATGCGCCGGAACAGGCCCTGCATTTTGCGTTCTGCGATCTGACTTGCTGGCTATGGGGATACTGGGATGGCGAGGGAGCGCGGGAGCTGGCAACGGACCGGATGGTGCGGCGTGAATCGTGGTTCGCGGAGGCGGCGCCCGACCTCATAACGGAAGAACCGGACGGCCGGATGACGGCGCCGGTCGAAGCCCCGCTGGTCGGCGGAGGCAGCACATGGAGTGGTTTGGGAGTTTCGCCGGGCAGAGCCGAGGGCGTGGTTCGGATTCTTCGCGATCCTGGCGAGGCCGGGCGTCTTGAATTCGGCGATGTCCTGGTTGCTCCGTGTACCGACCCCGGCTGGACGCCCCTGTTACAGCGCGCCGCGGCAATCGTGGTGGAGACCGGCGGTTTCTTGAGCCATGGCTCAATTGTCGCTCGGGAGTTTGGAATACCGGCTGTAGCCAATTTACCGGGAATTCTCGTGAACCTTCGCGACGGGGAACGGATCCAGGTGGATGGCTCGAATGGACGAGTCACGCGGCTGGAATCCGGCGAATCCTAAGCCGGAAGGCAGGGTCTGTCGGCTCGGCGCAGTATCGATCATTGGCGTCTTCCGCGGCAGCATTTGCTCGAGCATCCTGAACGCCCCTGCTTTTGTTCTTGCTTTTCTTTCTGTCATTCCCGGAGGGAATCTGCTGTTATCGTCGCGGCCCATCCAACTCCATCTAGCTCTCAGGCCCAACCCGCGGCGTAGAATTGCTCCGAGCCTCCGCATGCCCATCGCCGCCCGCAGAACGTGCATCGCCCTATGCCTTCTGCTCGCCGCCGTCTTCGCTTCCGCCCAGCAGCCAGACCCCGACGCCAACCTCATCACCCGCGGCCAGGTCACCCTCGACGGTCAAACCCACGCCTACATCGTTCGGCATCTGCCCCCCGCCAGCTTCCCCGATCTTCCTTTGGCCGTCGCCGGCGAGCTCACCGAGCGCGGCTGCCTCATTCCCCAAACTTACGAGGCGCACCGCCCGGAAAACGTCATCCACGGCAGCCTTGAGCAGCCCGGCTCGTCGGACTGGGCCGTGCTCTGTTCGGTCAAGGGCAACGTCTCGCTCCTGGTCTTTTTCGGGGCCGCTCCCGGCAAACCCTCCGTCCTCGCCACCGCTCAAGAAACCGCCAGGCTGCAAGCCCACGATCCCAGCGGCGTCCTCGACTTCAACTGGGGGATCGACCCCGCCTCGCCCCAAACCGTGCGCGAGGCCCAGATCGGCATGAAACCCCGCCCGCCGGCGCTCGACCACGACGCCGTAGCCGACTCCGTCATCGACCACGTCGCCATTTACCACTACTTCACCAAAAGCGCGTGGACCGTCGTCCCCCAGTAGTTTTTGCGGATTTGACCGCCAGCCCCTCATCCAACTATCAATGGGCCAGAGCAGATGCCGGAACTTCGATTTGTGAACTACGAACTGAGAACTACGAACTGTGAACTGACAACCGACAACTGAAAACTGAAAACTGGTGTCCAATGCCTGAAGCCGTCCTCGTCAGCGCCGTGCGCACGCCCGTAGGCCGGGCCCCCAAAGGCGCCCTCTCGACCACCCGCCCCGATGACCTCGCCGCCATCGCCATCAACGGCGCATTGGAGCGCGTCGCCCAGCTCGACAGGCGCGAGATCGAAGATGTGATTCTGGGCTGCGCCCAGCCCGAAGGCGAAGCCGGATTCAACATCGCGCGTTTCGCCGCCCTCCGCGCCGGCCTGCCCATTCAAGTCCCCGGCGTGACGGTGAACCGCCTTTGCTCGTCGGGCCTCGAGGCCATCGCCCAGGCCGACATGCGCATCCGCACCGGCGCCGACAAAGTTGTGATCGCCGGCGGCGCCGAATCCATGAGCCTGATCCCCATGGGCGGCAACAAGCCCAGCCCCAATCCCTGGCTCGCCGAGCACTATCCCGCCTCGCTGCTCACCATGGGACTGACGGCGGAGCGCGTGGCGCGCCACTACAACATCAGCCGCGACGACCAGGACGCGTTCGCGCTTGAAAGCCATCGCCGCGCGCTTGCCGCGCAGGCCGGAGGAAAATTCAGCGATGAGCTCGTTCCCGTCAAGGTCACCACGGCCTCTCCATCGGCAAAGGCGGGAAAGCCGCAGGTGGAGGAGAAGATGTTCGCAGCCGACGAAGGCCCGCGCGCGGACACTTCGGCTGACGCCCTGGCCAAACTGAAGCCTGCTTTTGCCGTGCAGGGAACTGTAACTGCCGGCAACTCCTCCCAGACCTCCGATGGCGCCGCCGCCACGGTGCTCATGGAAGCAGGCCGCGCCCGCGAGCTAGGCATCCAGCCCCTCGCCCGCCTCGTCGCCTACGCCGCCACCGGCTGCCTCCCTGAAGAGATGGGCATCGGGCCGGTCTACGCCGTGCCCAAAGCGCTCAAGCTTGCCGGCCTCACCCTCGACGACATCGGCGTCATTGAGCTGAACGAAGCTTTCGCCGCTCAGGCGCTCGCCGTAATGCGAACGCTCGGCCTCGATCCCGAGAAGGTCAACGTGAATGGCGGGGCCATTGCGCTCGGCCATCCGCTGGGCTGTACCGGCGCCAAGCTCACGGCGACTCTGCTCCGCGAGATGCAGCGCCGCAATGCCCGCTACGGCATGGTCACCATGTGCGTAGGCGGCGGCATGGGCGCCGCAGGCATCTTCGAGCGCCTCAACTGATATCTGTAGCGCTGGACCCTTTGTACCGCCGGTCCCCAGACCGGCTGTCGTGGGGATCTCCAGATCCCCACCTCCACTTGCGTGCCTAATCCGTGGCGCCGCTTCATCAGGCGAACGGAGGGCTGGCAGCCCTCACCATCTCACCACCGCAACCGCAAACGGCTCCAGCCTTAGCGTCCCGTTCTCCAGCTTCACCGCGCGCGCCGGCCCCTCGCCCGCCTGCTCGTCCACCGTCTCCACCGTGGCCTGCGCCGCATCCGGCACCGCGACGTCAAAAGCCCGGTTGCGCTTGTTGAACAGCAGCAGCCTGTGCCCCGCCGCGGTCGCAAACGCCTGCGCCCCGATCTCGCTTGCGCCCGCGCCCGTCACCGCGGTCTCCACCAGCTTGTCGCCCGCTCTGAAGTTGTCCTTGATCAGCTTCAGCACCCAGTACCGCGCGTTGGGCTTGTCGGTCTGCCAGTCCATCATGCTTACGCTGGGAAACTGCGTCGGATACCCCACCAGCTGCGACTCGCCGATAATGTCGATCTCTAATCGCGACAGCTCGACGAACAGGTCCGCATACAGCGCGCCCGCCAGGTTCCAGTAGGCTGCCGGAGGCGGTGTGCTGTCTGCCGGCGTATTGTCGGTGGGCAGAATCACGCCCAGCTCGTCGGCCGATACCTTCGTCTCCGGCGACAGCCGCTTGCGCATGCTCTCGATGTACCGCACCGTGTTCAGGAACCCATCAGCCTGGTCGAAAAACGTGTACTGCCACGTGTCCAGGCTCTCGCTGCGCCCCGGCGACGCGTAAAAGTGGTAGGAGATGTAGTCGATCGGAATGCCCGGCCGGCGATGGCTGTGGTCCAGAAAATACTCAAAATACTCCGGCGCCAGGCTCGGCATGGCCAGCGCCAGCCCCATGAACTTTGTCCCCGGCGAAACCGCGTGGATGGCGCTCACAATCGCGTCGTAGCGTTCGGTGTATTGCCGGGGCGTGGTGTTGTGCTCAAAGTCCGGCTCGTTCAGAACCTCCCACACCGGCAGGTCGTAGTGATAGCCCGACTCGTGCCGGACCCCGTTTTCATCCGTGAACCCGCCTTGGGTGTACCAGCTCACCAGCCGCGCGTAGTAGTCCCCCAGTTCCTTTCCCGTCGGGTCCTTGAGCTCCGTCCCCTGCGTGTAATCCCAAAACACCTTGTCCGGGTCGGCCGGATAGGCCACCGGCTTGTCGGCTTTGAAGAGCCACGCCGGCATGGTGCTGAAGTTCACCACCCGCGGATGCCCCTCGGTGGCCGCCAGAAACTCTTTCATCATGGGGTCGATGAGGCTGAAATCCCAGCTCGTGTGCCCGGGCGCGGGCGGCTCCAGCTCCGCCACCGCCAGACGGGGATAAGGGAGCCACGGAACGTAGCGCACGTAGTCGGCGCCCAGGTCCTTCACCGCCTGAAACGAAGGCCCGGCCAGCGGCTGCGCTGGCCGCAGCGGCGGATTCACCACCACCTGCAGCGTCGGCGTCGACCGCGAAACCACCACCGTGCGATCCCAATGAACGGTCAGCGCGATCGGCTTCTGCGCGTGCAGCGTTACTCCCGCGCCGATCAGGATCCATCCTGCCAGCACGGCCCTGCTCAATCTGCGATCCACCATCGGTCCTCCTCGGTCGCCCGGGCTAGGCGCGTCTGAAAATGCGAACACCCGGGCTCGCGCCCGGGTGTTCTAAGTGCTTGACTTTGCGCGAGCAGACTACGTCTTGGCGGTCGCCAAAGCCTTCAGGCGGGTGTTGAGGCGGCTCTTGTAGCGGGAAACCGTGTTTTTATGCAGAACACCCTTCTGAACGCTCTTGTCGAGGGTGGAGACGGTCTCTCTGAACTGCTCGCCGGCGGCCTTGGCGTCACCCTTGACCAGGGCCTCGCGCATGGTGCGCAGGCTGGTTCGGACGCGGCTGCGGCTGGCGCGGTTGACGGCGGTGCGGGTCTCAGTCTGACGGGCGCGCTTGAGCGACGAAACGTGATTGGCCATTCCTGAATCCTTAATCCTGTTCGCTTGGGAACGGAAGAGATGATGCGGTGCAGAATGCAGGCTCTCGCCGCATCCCTCGCAATTTCTTAGTCTACCGGAACCAACGGGATCAGGCAAATGCTTCGGCCGCCATTGTTCGGAGGGAGCAGAGGCCTTCAGGCCCGGGCTTGCGTTTACTTGCCCGGCACAAGCTGGATCTCGAACAGCTTGGGCCAGAGCTTGCCGGTGACGAAGAGGCGATTGTGCTCTGCGTCCCAGGCGATGCCGTTGAGGACGGCCTCCGGGCCGGAGCGCTCGCTCGCCGGCAGCAAACCGGAGAGGTCGATCCAGCCGAGGACCTTGCCGGTTGAGGGAGAGATGCGCGCGATGCGGTCAGCGTGCCAGATATTGGCGTAGATTTCGCCGTGGATGTACTCGAGCTCGTTGAGCTGGCTCACCGGGCTGCCCTGGTCGCGGACGGTGACGCGGCGCAGCTCGCGCAGGGTTGAAGGATCGAGGAAGTGAAGGTCGGCGGAGCCGTCGCTGAGAATGAGCGACTTGCCGTCCTGAGTCAGGCCCCAGCCTTCCCAGGGGTAATTGAGGGTGCGCAGCACGCGGAAGCTGAAGCGGTCATAGACGAAAGCGGTGTGCGATTGCCAGGTGAGCTGGATGAGAGTGCTGTCCCAGTTGGTGAGCCCTTCACCGAAATACTGAGGGTCGAGGTGGACCTCCTGAAGGGCACGGCCGGTCTGGAGATCGTCCATGCGGAGGACGGACTTGCCAAATTGCCCGTCGCTCTCGTAGAGATGGCCATCGAGGAAGATGAGTCCCTGCGTGAATGCGTTGGGATCATGGGGGTAAGTGTGCACGACGCGGTAGGAATCGGTCGCGCACCCCAGAGCGGGAACGAGCATGATAGCGGCCAGAAGGCGAGAGGTCGAAAAAAGGCGCATCTGGGGACATTGTATGCGGCAGGCGAGCGAGTCAGCGAGTCGGCAAGAATCGAGCTGCGATTTGGGGCGCGCGCCTGCTCATCGCGATAAGGCCGCGGCGAATGGGCCACAGTTCCGAAATCGATCAAGGGCCACCTGCCGCGGGTCTGGAGACCCGCGCGACAGCCGATCTGGAGATCGGCGCTACATGGACACTTGATGCTAATCCACGTCGTCGGCGATGACGACCTTGACGGGAGGATCGCTGGTGAGCTGGCTGTCGACCATGACCACGGTGCGGACTTCACCGCCGGTGAGGCCGATGGGCTGGGAGGTGTACTTGGGGGTGGTGACGCCGGTGGGGGTAATGACCATGGTGACGCTCTGCGACTGGAAGCTGAGGTAACCGCAGGTCTGGCCGACCGGAATATCGGTGCAGATGGGGATGGTATTGGCCAAGGTGGTGCCGGACGGGACCATGTAGACGTCGAGGGCGCCGGTGCGGGGGGCCTGATTGAGGAAGCGAAACTCGGAGTGGCCCGAGGCGGCTGGCGTCTGCGCGTCTTCAAGGACGGTGACGTTATAAAGAGTGGGCGTGGAGCCGTTGTCGGTTAGGAAGACGGAGTGCTGAGCCCCGGGCGCCAGGGTGGCGTTTGCGCTCACAAGAGTGGTATTGCCGACCACGCTGCTGACCTGGACCAATGCATTGTTCGAGGGCGCGGTGGTGCCGTAGTTGGAAATGTAGCCCTCGCCCACGTTGCCGGCAAAGATGGTGCTCTGCACGTAGATGTTCACGGCGGGCGCAATGTAGGAGGCGTCAATGACGCGTACCAGGCTGGGTTGGGAGAAGCCGGCGACGACCCGGCAGGCGTTGATGCCGAGAGCCAGGGCGAGCGACGCGGTAGCGACGAGAAACAACCGAGTGAGGGTCGATGCGCTCTTCAGGTCTACGTTCCTCGTAACCGGAGTCACTGGCATACGCCTCCCAAGCTTGGCCGGAATGTTCCGCAATGCGGTTTCCCATCCGGGCTGCATGGCGTTGTTGAGGAGATTGTACGACTTAAATAGCCCTGCGGCGCAACAGCGATATTGCACGTATATGGCCAATTTGGGGCAGGTTATCCACAGAAAGTGGGATCAGTGGTCAGGGATCAGTGGTCAGTGGTCGCGGCAGAGGACGGGTCTGCGGCTACGGAGAGGTTGACTGATGCATCGTGCCGGCAGCCTGATCACTGAGCACTGATCACTGACCACTATCTTCACGGCAGTTCGCGGACCCAGATGTTGCGGAAGCTCAACGGCGCGCTTTTGTCGCCGTGGGCCTGGAGCTTGATGGGCGCGCGGTCGTACTTCTTGTAGAACGGCTTGCCGATGTAGAGGGTCTGGCCCGCGAGCTCGAAATGATTCTGGACCAGGACGCCGTTGAAAAAGACGGTGGCGTAGGCCGGGGATTTCAGCGAGCCGTCGTCATTGAAAACGGGCGCGGTCCACACCACGTCGTACGCCTGCCATTCGCCGGGCTTGCGGCCGGGATTGACCAGCGGGATGGCCTGTTTGTAGAGCGAGCCGGCCATGCCGTTCACGTAGGTAGGGTTCTGCCACGGATCGAGGACCTGGAGTTCGTAGCCGTCGTCGCCGGGGCCGGTGCTGGCGAGGAAGACGCCGGAGTTGCCCCGTCCCTGGCCGGAGCCCGTGATATCGGCGGGCACGCGCCACTCCACGTGAAGCTGGTAGTTCTTGAACGACCGCCGGGTTTCAATGTTGCCGGTGCCTTTGGCCACGGTGAATAGGCCCTTGGCGACGACCCAGCGCGCGGGCGTGTGGTCCTCGGCGGAGACCCATTCGTCTTCATTCTTGCCGTTGAAAAGGATGATGGCGTCAGACGGAGGCGCGCCGCAGGTGACGCCGGGCGTAACCACGGCGGGAACGGGCTGCCAGATTTCGGTGTCCTCCGGCTTGGGCTTGTTTTCCTGTGCGGCTAGGGCGGTTGCGGCGAGGGCGACAAGAACGGCAGTGCAAAGACAGTGAGTTTTCATCAACGGGAGTTTACAGCATGAGGGAACAGGGGACGGTACAAAGATTCTCCGTTCTCAAAATCGAGACTTGGGGCGCCCAGTTGCTCTGATTAATCACCCAGCTTGCATGCGTAGGGCTTGGTCAGGTCCTGGCGAGCCTCGTTCAGCGCGCCCTGGGTGTTGTCGTTGGTCTGGACGGCGAGGCGATACTCGTTCACGGCGCGGTCGCGCTGGCCGGTGCAGTCGAAGATTTTGCCCAGCTCGATATGCGACCACACTTCGGTCCACGTCGGATCGTCGTCGCCGCGGAGGGCGTCGCGATAGGCGTTCACGGCGGCCTGGAAGTTGTGCTGCTGAAACAGGACTTCGCCGATGCGATAGCTGGCGAGCGAGGACTCGGGATTGGATTTGAGGGCGCCCTGGTACTCGTTGAGAGCTCCCACCAGATCGCCCTGGGCCACCAGCTGCTGGCCCTTGAGGATGGCGATGCGGACCTGCTCGTCGGGAGTGGATTTGAGGATCCAGTCGTTGGGATCGACGCTGATGCGGCGGGGGCGGCCGAAAGTGTCAACCACGTACTGGGAGCTGGTGCCGACGACCTGCACCTTTTTGTTGACGGTCTTGCCGTCGGTTTCGACGCGGAGATCGACGGGCATGTTAAGGAGGTCGGAATCCTGATCGATTTCGCCGATGGTACGGAAGCCCTTGTTGTTGCCCAGGCGATAGACGGCGTATTTATCAGTAAAAGTGGGGGCGCCGGTGCCGTCCACCCAATTGGCGAAGAAGGGCGTGAGCTCCTCCTGGGACTGGGCCTCGGCCACCTTGGCCACATCGCCGGTGGTTATGCCCTGATCGGTGTACTGGCTGAGGATACCTTTGAGAGTGGCCAGGAAATCCTTGTCGCCAATCTCCCAGCGAAGCATATGGAAGATTTCCGCGCCCTTGTCGAAGGTTTGCGACTGAAACTCGGGCGAGAAGGGCTGCTCGCGGCCGGAGGCGGAAAGCGGGGTGATGTCGTAGGCAAGGGCGCTGGCGGCCACGTCCTGGAGGGCGGTCTTAAGCGCGTTCTCGCCCTGTTCGTTTTCCAGGTACATCAGCTCGCCGTAGCGGGACATGCCGTTGGTGATCCAGGTGTCATTCAGGTTCTTGGGACTGACCTCGGAGCCCCACCACTGGTGGGCCATGGTATTGGCGAGGAGGCGGATGCCGGACTTGTCGCCGGTCCGGGAACCCATGATGGCGGCCAGCTCAGGGGCCCAGACGGCGGGCAGGGTATCGTCGGGGATTTCAACCACGTTCAGGCGGTCGGATTCGGGCTGGCCGAAGTCGTCGGTGAAGAAGTCGAACTCGCGCATGGCGGTCTGGGCCAGCTGGTTCCCGTTGGCCTGGTGGGCGATGGTGAGGTAGACCTTGACGTTGCCGGGGCCGGTCACGAATGGCTCAACGTATCGCCCGGCGATGACGGTGCCGGGGAAACCGGGCTTGGTCCAGTTGAAGTTGTACTGGTCGCCGGGCTTGCCGTTGGCCAGGGTGACGGATTGGGCCGCGCCGGTCTGGCCGCTCGAAAACACCCGCATGCCCTGGGGCACACGGATGTGCAGCTCCATCGTGTACCGGTCCGTGGTGTAGCCGGTGGTGGGAAACCAGCGGGAGGCGTAGAGCAGGTAGGTGATCGGTTCCTGAATGGCCGCGAGCTTGAGCCCTTCGATGGGGCCGTCTTCGTTGCCGGTGATAATGCCGTCGTACTCGAAGGTCCAGTGCATCACCTGTCCGCGGGCAATGGGCGACGCCGGCGTGACGCGAACGGTGCCGTCGGCGGAGCGCTCGCCGGTGAGCACTTTTCCTGAGTCATCGGTGATCTTGGTGATCTTGAGCGCGGGATGGAACCCGAAAGAGACCACTTCGGCGTTCTCCGGCGCCGTGAAGGTGACGACCGCCTTGGCCTGGAGGTGGTGGGCCTGGGTGTCGATCTCAGCGTCGATGACGTAACCGGTGATGTTGAGCTGCTGGCGCTGGAATTCCTGCGCGGCCGCGGGGAGAGTAACCAGCAACACGGTGGCGAGGAGCCCGAGCGCGGCGGCGAGCAGACGGTTGGTAGGTGAAACGATCATGGGTATCTCTCGTACTCGCAATGCCTTCATCTTAGTGCGGTTCCGGGGCTGCGGTTGGCGCAGCCCCGGTCCGTTGGGCCAATCCGAGGAGCTCGAGGACAACCTCGGCGACCCGTGCAATGGCTCCGGCGGACGGCTGCGCGGCGGATTCTGGCCTGGCTCGCAGCGTTCCGCGGACCTCAGCGAGTTCCTTCATCATGGACTGTCGACGAGGGCCATCGGGTAGCAATGGCCGCAACTGACTGACGATGTTGGATGCGGTGAAATCATTTTGGATCAACTCTGTAATGACGCGCTTTTGGGCGATAAGGTTGACCATGGCCACGTGGGGGACGGTGACGACACGCTTGGCGATGGCGTAGGTGAGGGGAGAAACGCGGTAGACGACCACAAAGGGATTGCCGATGAGGGCGGCTTCGACCGTGGCCGTGCCGGAGGCCACGATGGAGGCGCGAGCGTGGTGGAGGGCGGCGCGGGCGTCGTGGACCAATGTTACGGGGGCTGGATGTTTTGTGAGCCAGAAGTCGCCGAGTTGGTACTCGATCGCTCGAATCTGCTTTGGCGTGACGGTTGGGGCGACCGGAATTAGGTACTCGTAATCGCTCCCCAAAAGGTTCGCGGCCTTAAGCATCCCCGGAAGATTTCGCATGATCTCGGTCGCCCGGCTTCCCGGCAACAACGCGATCCAATCCCTTTTCGGATCGAGGCCGTAGCCGGGGAGGTTTGGCTCCCGTGTCGGTCGGCCACGAACATCCTTTGGGCCGAAATGAGTCCAGTGATTCTGCGGAACTGAGGCCGCCTGGAGGGCATATTCCTCGCGGGAAATCGTCGGTGCCGGGATCTCCGCCAGCGGATGGCCGACAAACTCGGCGTGAACGCCGCGCTCGCGATAGAACGGCTCCTCAAAGGGGAAGATGACCAGCATGCGGTCGACGGTTCGCTGAACCAGCTTGATGCGGTGCTTCTTCCATGCCCAGAGCTGCGGGCTGACGAAGTAAATAACCGGCACGCCGAGGCGGCGACATTCTTCGGCCAGCTTGAAGTGGATGTCGGGGAAGTCGATGAGGATGGCAATGGAGGGTCGGCGGTCGCGGATGGACTGCTTGAGCTTGCGGAATTCGCGGTAGATGCGGGGCAGGTGGCGGACGACCTCGGTGATGCCCATGACAGCGACGTCTTCAGCTCGCACCACGCGCTCCAGCCCGGCGGCGGCCATGCGCGGTCCGCCCATGCCGAAGAAGATAGCCTGCTGGCCGATAACGGCGAGCCGCGACTTCAATTCGTCGATGAGGAGCGCGCCGTAGGCTTCGCCGCTGGCTTCGCCGGCCGAGATGAAGATGGTGGGAGTCATGGAGTGGCGCTGCATCCCATCATAGGGACAAAAGGCAGGGAACAGGGATCAGGGAACAGGGAACACAACGACACGGACCAAGGACCGAGGACGAAAGACAAGGGGACGACCGGGGTTAACGCACCTGCCCAGCGGAGTTCTCGAGCAGGACATTGGAAACTACTCCGCTGTCCACGGTTGCGGCCAGGTGCGAGCAGAACCCGACGCCGACGTAGAAGGGCTCGTCGAAGGGCAGCGTGATCGGCGGCCCGAACTGGTGCATGGGCTCGCCGGTGAGGCTGATGAAGAGGGCAAACTGGTCGCCGTGCTTCTCGATGCCGATGCGCTTGGGATGGACGCCGTTCAGCGTGCCGCCGAAGCGGTACTCCATGTCCTTCATCTCCGCGCCGCGGTCATGCCGCCAGGCCAGGTGGGTCATGCCGCCGCCGTGCTCACCAACCATCGCTTCCTTGGAGTCGTCGTCGAGGGATTGGCGGATGACCAGGACGACTTTGCGGTCGCCATAGCCGTTGGGGTCAGGGAACGATGGATCGGCGGCGAGCGAGATGTCGCCGGACATTTTCTTCCAGAGGAAGCGGAACTCGTCGCGCTGGTACCAGATGTTATAGCCGGCGGAATGAAGGGTGTAGGCGCCGGTTGCCGCATCGTAGCTGGCGCTGCCGGGAACGAGCGGCCCGCCGATGTCCGACTGGCCCTCAAAGATGCCGATGGGCTGATTGAAAGTGACGGTGGGGCGATGGAAATCTGCGGGCGGCGGCACCTGCTTGTGGGTGGGCGAGCCAGGAAGGGCCCAGTCGGGCACCTGCGGGGCCTGCACGGCCGGCGAACCGGGAGCTTGCGCGTCCCCTTCAGGAATTTGCGTCATCCAGAGGCCGAGAAGCAATACCAAGCAGGGCGAATAGCGGCGGAAGGATTTGAAAGCGGATCGAGCAGGGCGGGACTTCATGATCAAGAACTGTAGCAGAGCGGACGCGCGGCGGCGGGTGAGGGAAAAAATTCAATTGAACGCGATTGGAATCCGGGTAATCTGGAACGCGAGAGGCTTCCCCATGCGATTTATTTGCTGCCATTCGGGCCGTGTTGCGGGATTTGCCGGCGTATTTCTGACGATGGCGCTGTTTGGGGCTTTGGGTGCGAGGGCGCAGGCCGCGCCGCAGGACGACACCATGCCGCCTCCAGGGCCGCCGCCGCCGGCAGTCTTCCAGAATCGCATTCCGGCGGACCGGATGGCATTCCTGAGCAGCTACGCCGGCATGACCACCAGGGAGATCCGCAAGGATAAGCGCTTCAAGGCGCTGATGAAGGAGATTACGCCGCGCACGGTGTATCACTACGGCCGCGATATGGGGCTTGAGGCGACCATCGAGATGATGCTCGACAGCACGCCTCTGCCAGTGGAGATCCGCGACGGACGCTTCGTGACCATTGGCAGCCATGGCGGCACCTACCTGAGCGGGCGCGGGTTCCTGTGGTTCGACATGCAGGAGGGGATCGGCCTGGGCGGCGTGTACTTTCATCCGGTGAACGGCGAGCCAACGCCTACGCTGGCGATTTTTTCGCGGCAGTTGACCGACAAGGAACTGGGCATCAGCCAGTTGCCGCCGGATTTCCAGCAGGACATGGAGCGGTGGTCGGAGATGGCAAACCTGCCGCCGGTGACGGTGCGCTATTTTGTGCCGGAGAACGGCCGGAAGTACGTTCTGCTGCACGATGAGGATTATTGCGGCGCCGCTCCGGGAATGCCGCCGCCGCCCGCGGACATTTGCCAGCAGATGAACGCCGACGCCGCGGATGCGGACATGGATGGCGCGTATTTCATGAAGGAATCAGGCAACGCGGCCAACGCCACGGCCTGGCGCCTGCAGCCCGACCAGATGGCATGGATTGGCTTGCGCAACCGGACGTGCGGAGCGGGACTGGCGTGCAGGATTGCGTTTACGCGGCGGCGGACGCGGATGCTGCTGACACGTTAGGGGTGGTGATGAGAGGTTTGTGTGCCGCGGTGCTGGCAGTTTGCGGGGCGGCGTTTTGCGCTTTTGGCCAGACGCTGGTGGTCACTCCCATACAAGTGATGATGGATGAGCCGGTTTCGATCCGGGTGACCGGTCTGCAGCCAGGTCAGCATGTGACGCTGCGCGCAGACCTCGTGGATGGCGAGGACCAATCGTGGGCGGCAGAGGCGGAGTTCGCGGCCGACGCCGGCGGAACGGTGGATGCGGCGCGCCAGGCGCCGCTCAAGGGATCCTACAGGTCGGTTTCGGCCATGGGCCTGGTGTGGGCGATGATGCCGGCTGCGAAAAAGGTGCATATCTACCAACCGCCGCGCCAGCTTGGACCGCAGCGGATCAAGTTTCACCTTCTGATCGACGGGCGCGAGACAGGCAGCGCCGATCTTGAACAACTGGCAGTGGCTCCGGGCGTGCACGCGGTGAATCTTGAAGGAAAGCTGACGGGACGGCTGTTTGTGCCGCCCGGCGCGGGCCCCCACGCCGGGGTGCTGGTGCTGGGCGGATCGGAGGGCGGAATGCCCATTCGGCGCGCGGCGTGGCTGGCCTCGCACGGATATGTTGCGCTGGCATTGTGTTACTTCCGCTGCCAGGGAAGGTCGGATACGCTGCTGCGCATTCCCCTCGAGTACTTCCAGCAGGCGCTGGGATGGCTGATCGAGAGGCCGGAGGTGGACCCGCAGCGGCTGGGGGTGATGGGCGTTTCGCGCGGCGGCGAACTGGCCTTGCAGCTTGGTTCGATGTTTCCCGCGCTGAAGGCGGTGGTGGCTTATGTGCCGGCAAACGTGCGTTATCCGGCGTGCTGCGGGTACCCGGGCCTGATGCCGGCGTGGACTTGGGGAGGAAGGGACTTGACCTACGCGCCCCCGCGGCTTCGCGATCGTTCGATGGAGATGGACGCGGCCATTCATGTGGAGAGCACGCATGGGCCCATCCTGATGATCGGCGGAACCGATGACGCCGTGTGGCCGTCAGCGGAGATGGTGGAGACGGCAGCCGCAAGGCTGCGCAGCGCCCACTTCCGCTACCCGGTGATCGCGCTGGTGTATCCGCATGCGGGGCATCTCGCGGGTCAGCCGGAGATTGTCCCGGCGTGGAACAGGGGCGGCCGGAATCCGGCAAGCGGCGAGACGTTCGATTATGGAGGCACCCCGCAAGGGAACGCGGAATCGACGCTGGATGCGATACCGAAGGTGCTGGAGTTCCTAAACAATGCGCTGGGCCGGCAAGGATTGAGGATCGGGTATGGGCATCGATCCCAGGTCCCCAAAGGCGAGGGACCTGGGGCACCCGCGAATTCATTGGTTCAGTCGACGGGCGCGGGCCGCGGAAGCCAACCCCTTCAATAACTCGTGCGTCTGCGGCCAGGCGATGCACGCGTCGGTGATGCTCTGTCCATAAACCAGCGGCTTGCCGGGTTCCAGCTTCTGCGCGCCCTCCACCAGGTTGCTTTCAAGCATCACGCCCATGATGTTGCGGTTGCCGGCGGCGATCTGCGCAGCCACGTCGCCGCAGACGATGGGCTGGCGCTTGTAATCCTTGCCCGAGTTGGCGTGGGAGCAATCGATCATGATGCGCGGGGCGAGGCAGGCTTTCTGCATCTTGGCGGATGTTTCGGCTACGGCTTCGGCGGTGTAATTCACGGTCTGGCGGCCGCCACGCAAAATGATGTGCGTGTCTGGATTTCCCTTGGTCACGAAGATGGCGGACTGCCCGTGCTTGGTGTGGCCGAGGAAAGTGTGCGAGTGCGCGGCGGAGAGCAACGCGTCGATGGCGATGTCAACATTCCCGGAAGTGCCGTTCTTGAAACCAACCGGGCAGGAGACTCCGGAGACAAGCTGGCGATGAACCTGGCTCTCCGTGGTGCGCGCGCCGATGGCGCCCCAGGCGACGAGGCCGGCGATGTACTGCGGTGAGATCATGTCAAGGAACTCGGTGCCTGCCGGCACGCCCATCTCGGCCAGGTCGAGCAGGAGGTTGCGCGCCAGGCGCAGACCGTCGTTGATCTTGAACGACTGGTCGAGGTGCGGATCGTTGATCAGGCCCTTCCAGCCGACGGTGGTGCGCGGTTTCTCAAAGTAAACGCGCATCACGATCGAGAGGTCGGCGGAGAACTCCGCGATGGCGGATTGGAGCAGCCCGGCATATTCGCGCGCGGCCCTGGTGTCATGGATGGAACAGGGGCCGGCTAGGACCAGCAGGCGATCGTCCTGGGCGTGCAGGATGTCGATAATGCCGGCGCGCGCGTTGAAAATGGTCTCCGAGGCGGCCTCGGTGACGGGCCGCTCCTCTTCGAGGAACACGGGCGGCAGGACTACCTTCGTCCATTGAATGCGGATGTCGTCAGTGGTGCGAAACATGGGTCCTTACAGCCTGGGAGCTGGCAATGAAGTACGAGCTTCTTTCTTCAAGTATCCATGACGGCTGCGGCGGTGCACCGATACGTGAAGTGCGGTAAGATATCCTTACTTCCTTACTTGAATGGAGGACCGATGCTGGCCAAGAAAACAAGCAAGAACCAGCTCACCTTGCCCAAGGCCATCGTTGCGCGTTTCAACGGATGCGAGTATTTCGAGGTCAGTACCGATGGCTCGACCATTGTCTTGCGGCCTCTGGAGCCGAACCGCGCGGCGCTGGTGCGGGATCGGCTTAGCAAGCTCGGCCTGTCGGAGCAGGACGTTTCCGATGCCGTGGGATGGGCTCGCAACGGCCAATGACGCCGCGGACAGTGTTCGATACCAATGCAGTGGTATCTGCGCTGCTGTTTTCCTCCGGCAGGCTCGCGTGGCTGCGGGACCACTGGAAGCAGGGAGAGTGCGTGTCTCTGATTTCGCGGGCCACGGCGGCCGAGTTGCTGCGGGTCCTGGCCTATCCAAAGTTCAAGCTGCCTGCGGATGACCGGCTGGAGCTTCTGGGCGATTACCTCCCGTTTTGCGAGACAGTGGAAGCCGTCCGACCCTGCCCGCAGACGTGCAGAGACCCGCGCGACCAGGCGTTTCTCGATCTCGCCTTCAGCGGAAACGCAGACGTCCTTGTAACCGGCGATAGCGACCTGCTCGCACTGGAAGATTGGACCCGGTTCAGCATTGAATCGCCGGAGAGCTACAGGCAGCGTTTTCCCAAAGCCTGACCGAGACGACTCTATTCACCGCGCGTAGCGCTGCTCGCCGGCCGCGATGGCAACGGGCAGCCGGTTCTGCTCCGGAGGCAGCGGGCAGGTGGCGTACGGCGTGTAGGCGCAGGGCGGGTTGTAGAGCTGGTTGAAGTCCAGCACCAGCGTTCCCGGCTGGCTCAGGCCGTGATCGGGGAAGACGGCGCGCAGGAAACGCGCGGCCTCGTAGGTGGTTGATGTGCTGGTGGTGTCGCGCAGGATGAAGAACAGCGCGGTGTCATGCGGGCTTTCGAGCACCGGCTCCAGGCGCAGGGTCTTGCCGTCCAGGGTGAACTCGGCCACGCCCGGCGCGGGCAGATCGAGTGTGGTGCCGATGACGGTGGGGATCTTGAGAATGTGCGGCGGATTGTAAGGCGTCCATTGGGCGGTGACGGCGTAGCGCAGGTCGGGCGGATACCAGTGCAGTCCGCGGAATGCGGTGCGGGCCGGCGAGCCGGAGTCCTTCGTGCGCAAGGCGAAGCGGCCGCCGCGCGGCAGAATGACCATGGTGAGCGTGCGCCAGGTCAGCGTGGACGGTTTTGCCTGGTCGGCGCTCAATTCGCCCTCGCGCGCGGGCTTGCCGTCCAGCATAAGCCCCTCCGGGAAGCCGCCCGTGGGAGCCAGCAGTTGCAGGGTTGAGCCGGAGACGGTGAAGAGCCCGACGTGCGGCGGCGCGCCTTCGATGCGAATCTGGTTATCCGGCGCGGAGCCAATGGAATTAAAGCCGGGCTTGAGCCAGTCCAGGCCGACCAGTGTGAGCCAGCCATCGGGAGCGGTGAGCTCGCGCTCGCGTTCCGTGCGCCACGATTCAAGTTGCCGGCGCCAGGCAGCTTCGGCGCCGGCGCGGGATGGGGAGATCGGCTGTGTGGCCGGCGGGTCCTGCTGGCAGGTGAGCGCAACCGGCGCAGCCAGCGCCAATGCGATCAGTGCGGCACAATAAACACGGTTGCGCAAGGAAGCCTCCGCAGCTATAAATCTGGTTCCATTTTCGTCTGGATCAGTAAAGCTTCGGGCCCGAGGCACATCCTGAATCACGGCTCGCCATGAAACCCGGGATGCGCGCATCTATTCGCCATGAGTCTTTGAATTCACAGGGCTTTCCCGACTTGATAGAGCCGGGATCAGAGCCGTGCGTTGCTTCAGCGCGCCTCTAATCCACCGGAAAAAACGGGCCGGCAGGGCGTTTTGAGCCGAGTTGACCTGCTTGACAGCAATTTTTCCGCATCCCTAAACTTATGAATGAAGACTCCACCCAATCTGCCCGGTTCGATGCGCGGCCCCAGGCGCCCAACGGACAGGAGTCTCCAGGAGAGCGCAGATCGATGACAGAGATGCGCGTCAGCCCGCGTGAGCGGCTGGTGCTTGCGGCCATCATTGAGTTGTACATCGCCACGGGAGAGCCTGTGGCCTCGCAGGCGGTCGCGCAGACCTTCGCCAATCGCGAGGGCCTGAGCTCGGCCACAATTCGCAACGTGATGGCTGCGCTGGCGGAGGCGGGCCTGCTGGAGCAGCCGCACACGTCGGCTGGACGCGTGCCTACCGCGGCCGCATTCCGCTACTACGTGGAACAGATGATGCAGCCGGCGCGGGCTGGTTTGAGCCCTCAGGCCGATGGCTTCAGCCCGGTGGCGATGCCCATCAACCTGCTCAGCGAGCAGCGCCGGGAGCAGATTGAGGACAGCTTCAGCGGCGTTTCCAGCACCAACGAGTACCTGGAGCGCACGGCCAAGGTTCTGGCCCTGCTGTCCAGCGGGCTGGGCGTAGCTCTGGCCAGCACCACGACTACGCAGATCCTGGAGCATATTCATTTTTCGCGGTTGGGACAAGGCCGGGTGCTCGCGGTTCTGGTCACCCAGGCCGGCGCGGTGCAGGATCGCGTGCTGCTCCTCGACCACGATGTTTCTCACCTCGACCTGGACACCGCGGCTCGCTACCTGAACGACAATTTCCGCGGTTGGCTCGTCGAGCGCATCCGCGCGGAAGTGGCGCGGCGTCTCGACGTGGAGCGTGCCGCGTATCGCGAATTGCTGGCTTCAGTGGAGGAACTCTGCCGCAAGGGCGCGCTCGCCGGTGAAGAGGAAGCAACGCTGTTCGTGGATGGAATGGCCAACCTTATCGGAGCGGAGTTGGATCGCGAGCGGTTGCGCCAGATGCTGGTTGCGGTGGAAGCCAAGCAGCGGCTGATCGAGCTGCTGACCGCTTACGTCGACGGGCGCCAGCAGGAGGTTCGAGTGGTGGTGGGCCTGGAGGAGGCCTCGCCTGCGTTCCAGGATCTGGTTCTGATCGGCTCGCCGGCAAGACTGGGCAAGTCGAATCTGGGAACGGTGGCGCTGATTGCGCCCACCCGCATCCAATACCAGGAGATGATCCATGCGGTGCGGTATATTGCCCAGCTTTCCCAGCGCATCCTGAATGTTCCCACCGATTGACGCGCGGGTGACCGGCGCGCCCAGGCGGCATGCGACCGATTTGCCGGCCCGGCATCCAATATAGTGAGTCCATCGTGCAACCTTGAGTCGTGCTATGTTGCGGAGAATGCGAAGACGTATGCCAGAGCAGGAAACATTACGGGAAGAAGAACTGCGGAACAAAATGGCAGGAGGCGCAGAGGGTGCGGCGGCCGACGCCGCGAAAGAGGAGACAGGAACGACGCCGGCCGGCAGCGGAGCGGCAGCCGAGCCGCCGGCTGTGGAGGACAAGGTCGGCCGGGCCGAATACGAACAGCTCAAGGCCGAACGCGATCAGCTTCTGGACCGGCTGGCGCGCCTCCAGGCCGAGTTTGAAAATGCGCGCAAGCGCGCCGAGCGGGAACGGGCGGAGTATCGCGACTTCGCCGCCGGCAGCATCGTGGAGCAGTTCCTGCCCGTGTTGGACAATTTCGAGCTGGCGCTGAAGGCCAGCGCTTCGACAGAGCAATTGCGCTCCGGCGTGGAACTGATCGTCAAGCAGATGGAGGACGTTCTGCGCCAGATGCAGGTGACGCCCGTACCCACAGTGGGCGAACCGTTTGACCCGCGCCATCATGAGGCGCTCGGTTCCGTCGAGCGGGCAGACCTGCCCGACCAGCACGTGGCCGAGGAGATTCGCCGCGGGTACAAGATTCGCGAGAAGCTGTTGCGCCCGGCCATGGTGCGGGTCGTGTCCAATCCAAAACAAACGGTAGAATAAGTTGAGCGTGAGCAAAGCAGATTACTACGCGGTGCTGGGCGTGAGCCGCGGGGCCAGCGACCAGGAACTGAAGAGCGCCTATCGCAAGCTGGCGCTCAAGTACCATCCTGACCGCAACCCCGGCAATCGCGAGGCGGAAGAGAAGTTCAAGGAAGCCAGCGAGGCCTACCAGGTGCTGTGCGACGCCGACAAGCGCGCCGCCTACGATCGCTATGGTCATGCCGGCGTGGGCGCCGCGGGCCCCGGAGGATTCTCCGGTTTTGGCGGCGCCGTGGACCTGGGCGACATCTTCGGCGACCTGTTCGGCGAAATGTTCAACGTGGGCGGCTCGCCGCGCGCCTCGCGCCAGCAGCGCGGCGACGACCTCCGCTTCGATCTTTCCATCGACTTTGAAGACGCCATTTTCGGCGCCGAGACCGAGGTGAAGATTCGCCGGCTGGAAACCTGCCCCGCGTGCGGTGGCCGCGGCAGCGCATCGGGCCGCGGCCCCACCCTCTGCTCGCAATGCCATGGACGCGGCCAGATCCGCTACCAGCAGGGCTTCTTCTCCGTGGCCCGCACCTGCAGCGCCTGTGGAGGAACGGGCAGCGTCATCGGCGATCCCTGCCAGACCTGCCGCGGCGAAACCCGGGTGAGCAAGGAACTCAAGCTCAAGGTGAAGGTGCCGCCGGGCGTTGAGGAAGGCACGCGCATCCGCTATGCCGGCGAGGGCGATGCCGGCCGCGCCAACGGTCCCAAGGGCGATCTCTACGTCGTCCTCTCCATCCAGCCCCACGACTTCTTCGAACGCGATGGACACGACCTGCGCTGCGTGGTGCCCATCAGCTTTCCCCAGGCTGCGCTCGGCGCCGAGATTGAAATCGCCGGCATCGACGGCGCCGTGAGCCTGAAAATTCCTGAAGGCACACAGAGCGGGCGGGAGATTCGCATCCGCGGCCGCGGCGTTCCCGTCCTCAACGGCCGCGGCCAGGGCGACCTGGTGGTCAAGGTGCTGGTGCAGGTTCCGCGCAAGCTCACCCGCGCCCAGCGCGAGCTGGTGAACAAGATGGCGGAGACCATGAGCGTGGACAACAAGCCCACCTCGCCCTCGCTGCTGGAAAAGATGAAGGATCTCTTCAATTAGCTGAAGCCGATCAGGCGGTATTGTTACGAATCGTGTCGGGGCACGACTTAACCACTTGGTGAAAAAGGAAACATTCAGTCGTAGTCGAAGCGAAAACCTCAGGGGCTAAAGCCCAGGTCTTTTGTTTGAGCCTCTCGGCGGGACTGAAGTCCCGCCCTGACGCGTTTTAGTCCTTCCGACGCGCGTTTTTCACCAAGCTGTTCAGTCGTGCCGAAGAAGCTACAAGAGATGCCCGGGCTTCAGCCCCCGAGAGATGCTCTTCGCGTTCGAATCGCTACGACCCCGATTCACCACCGAATCCCACTCGTCAGCCTGCATGTGCCGCGACGTGCGCGGCCGCGGCTTCTTCGCCCGCGGGTTGCGGCTCGCGCAGGGTCATCACCGGGCAGCGCGCGTGCGCCAGCACCTTGTACACCGTGCGGTCGCGGGTCAGGTTGTCGAACGCGGAGTGGTGGGTGGCGCCGAGGACAATCAGCACCGCGCGGCGTCCGGCCGCTTCCGCCAGAATCTCAATGGCCGGGTTGCCGTGGATCACTTCGGGCTCGATCGGCACCGCGCAATCGCGCGAGACCTCCTCGGCGGTGGCGCGGAGCTCCTGCATGGCCGCGGAATCGATCCCGGTGGGTTCGCCCCGGCGTTGCATCTCCGGAATCGGCGGAAGCACGTGCAGCAGAATCAGGCGCGCGCCCAGGCTGCCGGCCACTCGGCTGGCAAGCGCTGCGCTCGGACGGGAGGTCTCTCGCAATGTGGTGGCGTGCAGCACCAGCTTTTCAGGCTGGCTGCCTTCCACCGGGAGATGAGCCTCCGGACCCACGGTAATGACCGGGATGTTGACCAAGCGCAGCACCTGCTCAGCCACGGAGCCGATGAGCAGCCTGCTCACCTTGCCGCGGCTCCGGGTTCCAAGAAGGATGCGGTCGGCATGAAACTGCCGGGCCGCGGAAAGTACCTGTTGGGCTGCGTGCCCCTCGCGCACCAGGGCGTCGCACACCACGTTGTGCTTGCGCGCCTGCTGGCAGGCGGCCTCCAGTGCCCGGGCCGCGGTGTCCAGCGCGCCAATCGGGTCGTAGTAAGGCATGCCCGCAATGTCTGCGGTGATGGCCTCGCTGAGCGCGATCACATGGAGAAGAATCAGCCGCGCGCCCATCTGCGCAGCCTGATCCAAAGCGAACGGCATGAGACGGTCCAGGTCGCTCAGATCGGTGGCGACCAGGATCACAGCGGGATGTGACCAGCGTTCGGGCGCGGCTTCAACCATGGCGTTCCCCCACAGGCGACAACTGCAGGTTGGCACCGGTCGGGGAGAAGAAACAGTGCGGCCCAACACTCCGAAAGGTGATTTGGGTCACATGACACGTCGGATGGGGTTTGTGAAGCCGAACGGAGGCGAGGTCAGTTCCCCGACGTTCCCGGCAGCGCAGACTTCACTACGCCCTGTGGCTTCTTGGGTACGGCCTGGCGAGGCAACGCTGGTCGTACCAGCGGCGAGTCCGCCGAAGGCCGCGGCGCAGGCCCAACGGAATGCGTCCGTGCCGGAACCGCGCCGGTTGCAGGCGAAGCAGGCGCGATCGCTCCTCCAGTTCTGGTCCCTGGTTGCGGCGATCGCGCCGATCCACTATACGGCGGAGCGCTCGCCGGCTGTTCTGCAATCGCCGGCGCGCGGGATGCAGTTCTATCCGGCCGCGTCTGGGTCCCACCCTTTTCCAACTCCGCCTTTGCCTCCATCGGCGGCGTTCCCTGGTCCATAATGAATCTCTCGTCGTCCTTGCCCGCGATGGCCTGCTTCATAAACACCATCCAGACGGGCAGCGCCGCGCGCGCGCCGGTCTCCTTGTTGCCCAGCGTTTCCCTGCTGTCGTACCCCATCCAGACCCCGCACGTCACCGACGGCGAGAAGCCCATGAACCACGCATCCGTAAAGTCGCTGGTGGTGCCGGTCTTGCCCCCCAGCGGATGATTCAACTCGGCCGCCGCCGCGCCGGTGCCGTGCGCCGTCACCGCGCGCAACAGCGTCATCATCGTCCGCGCCGTCTCCTGGCTGATGACTTCCTTCACCACCGGCGGATCCTCCCACAGCGTGATCCCGTCCGCATTCGATACCTTGCGGATCAGCCGCGGCTGCATGCGGATGCCATCGTTGGGAAACACCGAGTACGACGCCACCTGCTCTTCCAGCGTGATCTCCACCGCGCCCAGCGCAATGGGCAGATACGGCGGAATGGTCGTCGTCACCCCGAACCGGTGCGCCACATCGATCACGTTGTGAATGCCCACCCGCGCCGCCAGCTTCAGCGCCGGAATATTGCGCGACTCCGCAAACGCATTGACGATGGTCATCGCACCCTTGAAATTGTTCTCGTAATCGTGCGGGACGTAGCTGCCAAAACTTACCGGCCCGTCCACGATGATGTCGTCGGGTTTCACCCCATCCTCGATGGCCGCGGTGTAGACGTACGGCTTGAAGCTCGACCCCGTCTGCCGCTCCGCCTGCGTGGCGCGGTCGAACTGCGACAGCGCAAAGTCGCGCCCGCCCACCAGCGCCAGCACGTCCCCGTTGGTGTTATCCATGGCCATCAGCGCGCCCTGGGCTCCAGAGTCCTGCTCCAGCGCCGCCCTGCGGTTGCCGCCCTCGAAGGTGTCGCCCATGTGCACGTAAATAACGTCGCCCGGCTTCACCAGCGCATCGCCGTAACGCTGGCCCGTCCACCTCCAGCCGTCCGGCTCAATCACAATCTGGCTGTCGCCCACCTTGGCCCGGATCGCCAGCGGCAGCGCATTCGTCACCACCGCATGCACGTAGTCGCCGCCATGCGCCGGCTGGGCCCAGTCGGGATGCTTGTAGTCATCCAGCGACTCCCCCTCCGCCAGCACGTTTTCCAGATTGCCCTTCCATCCGTGCCGGTGCTCGTAGGCAGCCAGCCCGTCCAGTACCGCTGCATTGGCCACCTTCTGCAAATCCAGGTCGAGCGTCGTATCCACCCGCAGCCCCGCCTCGTGCACCTCGTCGGTGCCGAAGCGCCTCTCCAACTCCCGCCGCACCTCCTCCTGGAACCACGGCGCGATGGTGCTGTTGGGCTGCGAGATGCGCAGCCCCAGGGGCGCGGCTCGCGCGCGTTCCGCCTCTTCGTGCGTAATCACGCCGTCCGACTCCATCTCGCTCAGCACCAGGTTGCGCCGGCGCAGGGATTTCTCGGGGTTCAGGATGGGCGAGTACGCCGCCGGCCCCTTGGGCAGCCCCGCCAGCAGCGCCGCCTCGGTCAGGTTCACGTCCCTGGCGTGCTTGCCAAAGTAATACTCCGACGCCGCCTCAAATCCGTATTGGCCGCTGCCCAGGTAAATCTGGTTCCCGTACAGAGTGAAAATCTGCTCCTTGGTGAACGTCCGCTCGATCTGGATCGCCAGGTAGGCTTCCTCCACCTTGCGCACCAGGGTGCGGTCGGCGGAGAGAAACAGGTCCCGCGCCAGTTGCATGGTCAACGTGGATGCGCCCTGCGCCCGCCCATGCGAGCGCACATCGTGCCATGCCGCGCCCCAGATGCGAAGTAGGTTGATTCCGCCGTGCGAGTAGAAGTCTTTGTCCTCGATCGAGACCACGGCCTGACGCAGGATGGGGGCAAAGCCGTTATAGTCCACGATCACGCGCCGCTGCAGCGCAAAGGAGCCGATCACCCGTCCCTTGATGTCGTACAGATCGGTGGTGGTCGACGGCCGGTAGCTCTCCAGCTCCTGGATCTGCGGCAGGTCGGCCGAATAGACCAGCGTCATTCCCGCCAGCGAGCCGGTGACGACGGCCAACACCGCCAGGATGATAAACGCAGCCTTCCCCGCCAGCTTGCGATGGGAGCCTTCAGGACGTTGCGGACGCTCGCGCCGCCGCGGCGGATCGGGCTCGAGACGGTGGGTCCGGCCAAGTCCGCGCGGCGACTCTGATTGAATAGGGGAGCTCATCGAGCCTCAAGGCATCTCTCGCGCTTTAGGGGGGAGAAAATGCTGAACACTCAAGAGCGTAGCACGGGTTCAGGCCGCCGGCAGTGACTCATCGCACTTGGCGAACCAGCCAGTGCAAAGCTGGAAAAGACGCTGCGGCGCGCCAAAAAAAGAACCGGCGCGAGCTCATGGTTCCGCGCCGGTTCCTTTTCCGATTCGATTGTGCGGCTTAGCTGCTCTTCGCCTTCAGGATGGCCAGCGCCTTGTCCAGCGGCTGATCTTCCTTGTTGGTCGGCGGCGTCAGGTCCAGGTTCTCGTCGCTGGTCTCGCTGACCTGCACGTTCGGCATCACCGCTTCGTCCTGGATTTTGTGCCCGTCGGGCGCTTCGTACTTGGCCACCGTCAGCATCAGGGCTGCGCCGTCCGGCAGGTCGATCGTCTTCTGCACCGAGCCCTCGCCAAACGTCCGCTCCCCCACCACGTCGCCCCGCTTGGCGTCCTCAATGGCTGCCGCCGCCAGCTCCGCCGGCCCATACGTGCCGCGGTTTACCAGCACCACCAGCGGTGCCGAGGTGATACAGAGCGAAGGATCGGCCGTAAACATCTGCTTGGGGTATTTCTGCCCCTCCAGCATGCCCAGCGTGCCCTGCTTGATAAACAGGTTGGCAAGCCGCACCCCTTCCTGCTCATCGCCGCCCGACGCATCGCGCAGATCCAGAAGGATTTTGCGTCCCTTACTGGCCTTGATCCTGGCCGCAATCTCGTCCACGCGCTCCTTGGTCACCATCAGCGGTTTCAGGTAGAGGATGGAATCGCTGTCGTATTCCTGCTCGGCCAGCGGTGGTGGGATCACAATGGTTCGCGTCATCGTCAGCTTGTCCGGATCCGGCTTGCCGGGCCGCACCAGCGTCATGTCCACGGTCGAGCCAGGCTTGCCGTCCAGCCTCAGCCGAATCACCGCCAGCGACATCTCTCTTGTCGACCTATCGCCAATCGATTCAATCACATCGCCGTCATTTATGTGCTCGTGATCGGCGGGCGATCCGGGCGTCACATTCACCACCGTGGCGTATCCGTAGCGCTTTGAGACCGTCAGCCCCTCCTGCGCCACGCCCGTTGTCGGCCGGTCTTTGTAGTTCTTGTACTCCTCCGCCGTCAGGTAGCTCGAATCCGGATCCAGCGACTCCAGCAGCCCGCGCAGCGCCCCCGTCGTCACCTTCTCCATGTTGGGATCGGTCACGTAGTCGCTCTGGATCCGCCGCAACACCTGCTGGTACACGCCAATCTGCTTATAGGCGCCGTCCTGCTCGCTGCCGGCGTGCACGCCGAACCAGCCCATTTCGCCCAGGCCGTAGCCCAAGCCAAGCGAAGCAAACACCGCTACGCCCAACACAAAAATCAATCTCTGAAAGAATCGGGACAATCGACACCACCGCAGCGGCCAGGGAGGAAAAAGCCGCACATCCTATAGACGCAATGATAACCCAACCGGTGCCAAACAAGGATAGCCGGCAGGATTAAGGGATACGTCTTTGGCTGATTCAGATGGGGCGCAGCAATGCCACTCAGGCCCGTATAGCAAACGCCGCCAGCAGCTTCCCCGCTATATCCTCGGCGCAGGCGCGGATGGCCTGCGGGTCGCGCGCATCCTTCACGGGCATCTTTCTCAGCGCCGGAATCAGCGCGTAAGGGAATCCGAGCCGGTGCGGGTCGATCACTCCGCCGACAACGTGCGTCGCCACCGGGGAAAGCCATGGCCAGCGCGCCAATCCCTTTTCCAGTTGGCTGCGCGCGCTAGCAAAATCCTCATCCTTCCGGTCCACTGGTCCGGGCACAAGCAGCGCCACCGGAAGTGTTTCCAACCGGCGCCGATGTCTCTTGAGAAACCGCCGCGCGTCCCGGTGCAGCCGTCCGATATAAAGCGCCGCCACCAGCACCACGGCCTCGTATGGCTCCAGGCCGTCCAGCTCACGCGCCGGGTAGACGTCCACCCGCGCGCCACGATCGCGCAGAACTTCCGCCATTGTGGACGCCAGCTCCGCGGTTGATCCGCTGCGCGTGGCATAGGCCACCAAAACCCGCGGCTCCATCATGGTCTTCCCCCGTTTTCTACACCCCTACCGGCTCTGCCCTCTCCGCCGCGGCGGGATGCGATTGAAACGCCACACCGTCTTTCCGGCACATCGCCTTTACCGCCGGCCGCGCCGTCATCGGGCCCGACGGCAACCCCCCGCCGGGCATCACCCACTGGCCGGCCATCAGGAAACGCCGCAGCCCGGGAAGCGTATTCGCGAGCGGCCGGAACCCCTGTCCGGGCTCAACCAGCCAGCCCTCCATCGATCCCTTCCAGTTGCCCGTGTAGCGCATCACCGTGGCCGGCGTGGAGACATCCACCGTTTCGACAGCCGCCCGCGCCCCGGGAACGCGCCGCTCCAGCACGTCGATGACCGCCTCCGCTATGCGGTGCTTCTCCGCGTAATACGCGCGCGGGTCCTTCGCGCGCAGATCGCTCCAGTAACCGTAGTTCCGGTCATGCAGCACGGTGGTCACCGCGCATTTGCCCGCCGGCGCAAACGTCGGATCGTAATGGAAGAAGCGGAAATTGACGCTGCGCGCGTCCGTTTCGGGGTCCAGGGTGATGGGTGTAGCCAGCATCCGCGTCAGCATCGGCGGCTGCCCTTTCAGGTCCATCCCCACGCCCAGCGAAACCTGCACGTAGGACGCGAACATTTCCCGCTCGTCGAAGAGTTTCCGCGTGCCTTCGCTCGCGTATTTGCCGTCCAGCAGCTCGAAAACCGTCTCGTGTCCGTCGGCGGCCGAGATCACCCAATCCGCCATCACCTTTTCGCCGCCGGCCAGCTCCACGCCCACGGCCGCGTCATTCTCCACCAGGATGCGCCCCACCCTGGCCCGCAGCCGCACCTCCCCGCCCAGCTCCCGGATCCGTTCCTCGATGGCGCGGATAATCGCCTGCGCTCCGCCAATGCAGTAGCCCGCATTGCCCGCATGCATCCACGCCAGCGAAATCACCATGGCCACCGCCGACAGCCGCCCGATGTCCCCTTCACTGAAAAAGCTCCTCAGCAGCGGATCGGCGAAGCGCTTGCCGTACTCCCGCCCGCTGACCTGGGCCAGCTTCCTCAGCGCCGGGAACAGCGGCAGGTCGCGCAGGATGTTCAGCCAGTTATCGCCCAGTCCGCCGGCCGGGTCCAGCAGCCGGAACCGGCTCAGGGTGCGGATGGTGTGGGTCAGGTCGCGAATCGCCTTCTCATCCTGCGGCGCGCGCCGCAAAAGCTCTTCCTCCAGGCGGTCGGCATTGGTCCAGAGGTGCAGCGTGTCGCCGCTTTCCGTCTCGATGCGGACAAATTCATCGTGATCGACAAACTTCAGCCGGTCGATGTCGAACACCTCGCGCCACATCCCATTGAGCTCGCCGCCCGGCTTCGATCCCACAAACCAGTGCAGGCAGGTCTCGAAGGTGTATGCGCCGCGCCCCCAGCTCATGGCCAGCCCTCCGGCCACCTCGCCCTGCTCCAGCACCACCACCTTGTATCCGCACTGGAGCGCGTAGACGGCCGCGCTCAACCCCGCGATTCCGCCGCCCACGATGACTACCCGCCGCCCGTTGGCATTCATTTTGTTCCTTTCACCCGAAGTGACTTCAATCGGGCATTCCCGAGCTGCGGGCCGTCCTTCGCAAGGGCCTGAATTGTCTTGAGGAAATCAACAGGAGATTCAGGCCGGCACACGAATAAGGGCCCGGCGCTGCTGCCCATTATGGGTTCCGGGCGCGCCCCTCGCCGTGACCCGAGTCACGTGCGCATGTGCGCTGCGCTTGCCGCCCTGGCGCACCATCCGGTGCTGGCCGCGGTGGACACGCCGGACGCCCGTTCGTTACCCTCAGACTTTCTCGTGCTTTCCCATTTCCCGCGGAGGTTTTCCAATCATGTCCATCGACCTTTCAAGAAGGAGCTTTCTCGTCCGGACGCCTGCCGCCGCGCTAGCCCTCGCCGCCGGCGTTCGCCGCATCGCAGCCGACCCCCTCGGCGGCGTCCCGCCCGGCATTCAGCTCTACACCGTCGGCGCCGACATTCAGAAGGATCCCGCGGGCACGCTGCACGCTCTTCGCCAGATCGGTTACGTCTACGTCGAAGCGGCCGGCTTCGGAAAGCTCTCCCCCGCCGACTTCCGCAAGGCGATTGACGATGCCGGCCTCAAATGCCCCAGCGCGCATCTCCAGTTCAGCTCCGCCGATCCCGGTCCTCTGTTCGATCAGGCTCATACGTTGGGCGTCGAATACGTGGTCAGCTCCATCCTCACCACGCGGCCCTTCGGCAAATCCATCATGGAAGCCATTCGCGCGCTCTCTTCGCAAACGGCCGACGACTTCAAGCGCAACGCGGCGCTGGCCAACTCGATCGCGGGCAAAGCCAAAGCCGCCGGCCTGCAGTACGCCTACCACAATCACAACTTCGAATTCCGCGACCTGGGCGGAGGCAAGACCGGCTACGACATTGTCCTCGCCGAGACCGATCCGGAACTGGTCAAGTTCGAGCTGGATTGCGGCTGGATGTGCGCCGCGGGAAAGAATCCGGTGCACTATTTCCGGCGCTATCCCACCCGCTACCGCATGATTCACGTGAAGGATTTTGTGAAAGGCCCGGCGACCACCGTCCTGATGGGCCCCGGCAGTCCCAAAGGGACCGAACTCGGCCGCGGCTTCATCGATTACCGCCCCATCTTCAAGGCGGCGCGCGTGGCCGGCGTCCAGTACTACTTCAGCGAGCAGGAGCCGCCGTTCACCGACATGTCCGCGCTGGCCGCCGCCAAGGCCGACTACGCCTACATGCACGCGATCAGTTAACAGCTAGCCCATCAGCTAATAGCTAATAGCTAAAAGCTAATAGCTGACGGCTGCATTTCACACCGCCTCGAAATGCTTCTCGATCTCTTCCAGCGTCTTGCCCTTCGTCTCCGGCAAAAACAGCGCCACCGCGATGAAGTAAATCACGGTGAACCCGGCGAAAAGAAAGAACATCGTGGAGTAGCCGTACTTGCCCACCACGGGCAGGAAGATGGCCGCCAGCGTGGTGGAGACAAGCTGGTTGATCACCAGCGCAATGCTCATGCCGTTGGAGCGGATGCGCGTCGGCATCAGTTCGCTGAGCGCTAGCCACACGCACACCCCCGGGCCCATGGCGTAGAAGCACACAAAAACGTAGAGGCAAAGCGCCATCAGCCAGCCGTTCAGCACGCTCGGAACGGGCTCGAGATAAGCGTGCTCAATCCTGAGCGGCGCGCTGCGGGCCGCGCCGAGATCCGCGAAGGGATCGCGGAAAAACGCCTCCACGCGGTTCGACGGCACGCACTTTGCGCGGTCGATCTGGATCGCCTCGCCGCCCAGGCGCACCGGCGTGGTGCTGGCGGTAAATCCGCCATAGGAATAGATGACGGTAAGCGATGGATTGGCGCCGTCCGGCACGCCCAGTCGCTGCGCCGTGGCCGCGTTAAAACCATACTTGAGCGTCTGGTCCGGCTCGACCATCGCCTGCATCGCCGGCCCAGAGTCAACCCGGTGCCGCTCCGTGCGCACAAACAGCAGGCCCGCCGACACCATCGCCACCATGATCCCCGAGGTGCCCACCAGGAAGAGAAACTTGCGCCCCTTCCGGTCCACCAGCGCCAGCCCCACAATGGTGGCCAGGAAATTGAGCAGCGTGAACAGCACGTATCCCCAATGCGCCATCACGTCGGAGAGCCCGCTCACGATCAGCACGTCGGTGTTGTAGCCGATGATGGAGTTGATGCCGGTGGCCGTATTGCAGAACAGAATGATGCAGGCCAGCAGGAAGGGCAGCACATAGCGGCGCTGCAACAGCGAGTCGCGAACCGCGCTGCGCCGCTTCTGGGTGGATTCGGCGGCGATCTGCTCCATCTCGCCGATCTCGAGCGCAGCCTGGTCCGCGGTGCGGGAGCGCAGCAGCGCTGCGTGTGCAGCCCCGGAGCGGCCGCGGCGGAAAAGCCAGCGCGGCGATTCGGTGACGAAGAAACCGCCGATAACGAACAGCAATCCGGGCGGCATCGAGACCCAGAAGATGCTGCGCCAGGCCCGGTCCTTGGCGTGGAACAGCGCCAGGGCCGTGCTGGTTTTTTCCAGCGCGGCAACGTGGTAACTGAAGTAGACGCCGATCAGCGCCGCGGCGAAGATGCCCAGCGTCAACAGCCACTGGAAGACGCCGGTGCCGCGCCCGCGCTTGTCGGCGGAGAGGCATTCGGCCAGGTAAAGCGGAACCACAACTCCCACGATCCCGCCGCTCATGCCCTGCAGCAGCCGCCCGGCAAAGAGCGCACTGTAGGTCTGGGACAGCGCGATCACGGGGATCGAAAGCGTGAAGGCGCAGCCGGCCAGAATCATCAGCGGCTTGCGCCCCATCCAGTCGGCCAGCAGCCCGGCAAACAGCGTGGAGAAGACGCTGCCCAGAAGCACGGCGGCGACCACGATCGAAAGCTCGGCCGGAGTCAGGTGCGACGTGGCTTCGAGATATGGCAACGCGCCGCCAATGATGCCCACGTCGATCCCGTAGAGCAGCCCGCCCAGGCCGGCGACGAGAAGCAGAAATCGGTTATAGCGAACCAGGCGCGAGGCAACAGCGGCGGCAGGAAGTCCGGCTTGTCTGTTTGAGCTCATGATGGAGGGCGCCGATTCAGAGCCGCACTTGTCGCGTGCGGCAGCCGACGAAGTTCGGGGTTCGCTGAATCTCGTTGCAAGCTTATCGCACCGGGGCAGCAAGGCGCAGGAGACCTATTGGCTCACAGCGCGCGGAAAAACTCTCCGGAAAAGCGAAGAACGTGAGCACGACGCTACAAGGTCAAAGGTTTTGTAAAAGGGCACGGCCTCAGCCGGGCCGAAGAGGGCTTGAAAACGATGGGGGTTTTAACCCCTGAGGGATGCCTTTTCTGTCCTAAACGGCCCCAGTTCGACTGCCCGCCGCGGCCGCCATCTCCTCGCGCCAGTAATGGGCCGCGCCCGCAAGCGGCGCGCGGTCGAACAGCTTCGCGATCGCAATGCGGAAGCCGAGCCCGGCGGTTTCGCGTTCAGCCGCGGGCAGAAACAACTGCGCTCCGTGAGCGATGCCGCCGCCCAGTACCACCCGGTCCGGCCGGAACGGCGCAATCACGTCGCGCAGAACCTGGCCGAGGTGGGTGCCGAACTCCTCAAAAACGGCCCGCGCATTCGCATCGTTTTCAGCGGCAGCAGCGATCTCGGACACTTCGCGATCGCTCCCCGCGCGGGACTTGTAAGCCTCGCGAATGGCCCGCGTGGAGATGAGGTCTTCGACGGTTGCGCCCTTGTAAGGCAGGTTCCAAATCTCGCCCTCGGGCGGTACGCCCTCCCCGGAGGTGACGCTGCGGCCGCTCACGGCAAAGGCGCAGCCAATGCCGGTTCCAAGAGTGAGCCCCACGGCGCGCACTGCGCCCTTGGCGCTGCCCGCGGCCAGCTCGCCCATCAGGTACGCGGTCGCATCCTTCAGGAAGCGCAACCGGCTAGGCGGCCAGCCAAAGCGCTCGGCCAGGGCCGCGCGCAGATTGCGGCCGTAAAGAGGCTTGAGCTTGTGCTGCATCAGGCTCACGCCCGCCTCGCAATCGAATGGAAATGGAACCGCAAGCGATGCGCCGAGAGGTTTTTCATCGGGCGCGGAGACCTGGCTAGCCAGCCGATAAAGAAGATCGACGAACTGCTCAAAGGTGTCGATGTTTCCCAGCGGCGCGCCGGCTTCGCGCAGAATTTCCAGGTCGGACAGGCGGCACAAGCCCGCGGTCACGTGGCTTCCACCCACGTCGAAAGACAAGACGCACACTGGCTTTGCAGGATCCAATCGATCTCCACCTCGTTCGGGATCATGATAACTGTATTGCCGTTCCCGCTCTCCGCGTGAGATGAGCGCACCCGCGCTCAGGCCTTTCCGTTCTCCAGGATCTCGGGAAACGCCAGCATGATCTGCGCCACCGGGCTCCAGTTCCTGCGGTGCAGCGGCGTGGGGCCGAGCCGGGCCAGGGCGGCCATGTGGGCGGGGCAGCAGTAGCCCTTGTGGCTAGCCAGCCCGTAGCCGGGAAACTGCGCGTCCAGTTCCACCAGCAGCCGGTCGCGATAAACCTTTGCCAGCACGCTGGCCGCTGCAATGGAAAAGCTGGTGCCGTCGCCCTGGATGACCGCCTGCTGCGTGCATGCGAAGTCGATCGTGTCGATGCCGTCAATCAGCAGGTAATCGGGGGTGAGCTCGAGCCGGCTCACCGCCTGCTTCATCGCCAGCAGGGATGCTCGGCGGATATTGATGCGGTCGATGGTCTCCACGTCCACTGCGGCGATGGCCCAGGCCACCGCGCTCGCGCGGATCTCCACGTCCAGCTCGTTGCGCTTCTTTTCTGAGAGCTTCTTGGAGTCGTTCAGGCCCTCAATCCGGCCCGCCGCGGCGGGCGGCGCCAGGATGACTGCCGCGGCCACCACCGGTCCGAACATCGGCCCGCGCCCCACTTCGTCCACGCCTGCAATGCGCAGCGCGCCCGCCTTGCGCGCGGCTTTCTCCAGCTTCCATCCGCAAACCGGTGGTTTGGGCATGGGATAAGTATAGGACTGGGCGGGTTGTGGAAAGATGAGATCCGCGCCTCGGAATCCTACGAGCGCCCGACCCCGCTGGACTTCAGCTCCGTCGTGGTCCTGCACCCGTCAAAGCCCTTTCACAAGCCAGAATGGACAATTCGGCGTCGGCGTCGGGCAGAGGGATTGGCCGGCCCATTGCAGCACCGGTTCCTCAGTCCACCCATCTTTCGAACCCCTGCCACCACAGCAGCTTCTGCCACTCGGTGAAGCACGTCTTGGCCCATTCACGCTCACGCCACCAGTTGACTCCGAATTCTGGATCCGGGGCCGCCGATGCCGTCCAGGTGTACTGAGGGAGCAAGTGATTTGCTATGGAAAGAGCACGGCGGGTATGGTATTGCGAGGTGACCAGGAGCACTCTCGAAAGATTCGGATCAGCCGCTTGCGCGCATTGCCAGATGCCACGAAGCTCAATCTTCGTAGAGTCACCGGTAAAGGAGCAAACGTGAACATGCTCTTTTACCCCTGGAGGCAACCTCTGAACGTAGTCTTGCGCATAATCGGAATAGGTTCGGCCCAGAAAAATCTGGGTCGATTCGTCAAGGATGAGTTCACGGGTGTAGCCCTTTTGAAGAAGTTCGAGCCCCCGCTGGAGTCGAACATCGCTAAAGCCGCCAGTAAGCACAATCACTACATCCGACGGTCGAGCATCGTCAACCACCAGGGCGCGTCCTGCAAAGAACAGCAGGGTAACCAAAACGAGGACCAAACAGGTGGCGACGAGCCAGGTCCGGGAAGCACTCACAAATCGCATTATGTAGCCATTATTCACGATCCTAACCATTGCACCGGCGCACAGGATGGCGCCTCATTGATTCCCGTATACCGGGATTGCCGCGCCATGAATGGTTGTGGCGGCGTCACTCGAGAGAAACAGGATGACCATGGCGATATCCTCGGGTTTGGGCCAGGCGTCGAAATTGGCGTCCGGCATAGCCTTCCGGTTCGCCGGCGTATCGATGATGCTGGGCAGGATGGAATTCACTCGCACCCCTGTGCCTTTCGTGTCCGCGGCCAGGCTGTCGATCATCGCCAGGGCCGCGGCCTTCGATGCCGCGTACGCCGCCGCGCCGCCGCCGTGATCCACCGCAGCTTTGGCCGCCACGTTCACCAACGCCCCGTGTCCCTGCTTCAGCAATGCGGGCAAGACCGCCCGCGCCAGAACAAAACCGGCGCGGAGGTTCAGCGCCAGCATCGCCTCAAAGGTCTTCGTTTCCAGATCCCAGAGCCTGATGCCGCCGGCGTAACCGCCGACCGTGTTCACCACCGCGTCGAGGCGTCCGTGCCGCGCCATCAGGTCCGCAACAAAGCTGCCCACGGCGGCCTCGTCCGTAACGTCCAACGGGTGTCCTTCAAGCGCCGCGGCCGTTTCACCGGCAGCATCGCGCAAAGCGGCAAATTCCTTTTCGTGATGATAGGGCACCGCAACCGTCGCGCCTTCCCTCAGGAACGCAAGGCTCACGGCGCGGCCCAGTCCGCCCGTGCCGCCCGCAACCAGCGCCACCTTCCCTGTAAAGCTGATATTCACGGTGTGACCTCCGATGGGGAGTTGCCCAAAAACAACCCCGGCACGCGGGCCGGGGGTGGTCTTGCTGGAATTTCGAGCGGCTACGCCTTGGCGTGCTCCCGCTCCACTTCCTTGAGCCGTGCGGCCTTGCCGCGCAGGCCGCGGAGATAAAACAGCTTGGCGCGCCGCACCTGGTAGCTGCGAATCTTTTCCACCTTATCCACCACCTTGGAGTTGAAGGGGAAGATGCGCTCCACGCCTTGGCCAAAGCTCATTTTGCGCACGGTGAAGGTGCCCTGCGGGCCCTTGTTGATCGCGATCACCAGGCCCTCGAAGGCCTGGAGCCGCTCTTTTTCGCCTTCCTTGATCCTGACCTGGACGCGTATCTGGTCGCCGGGCACAAAGTCGGGGAGGTCGGTGCGCTTCAGCTTGTCAGCCAGGCGCTGCATAACGGGATGGATTGACATGGCTTCTTCCTGCGGTGAACTGTAGAACCTTCAGTTTATCAGAGAATTCCGCGGTTCGCATAATTGCGCCCGGATGCCCGCATCAGTGGCGCAAGGGAGCGACCCTCGGGCGAAACGTCAGGCGCAATGCCTCTATCGCCAGACCAATGCACGCGTAATTTGCCGCGTTGAAGATCAGGGAGACATACCAAGTCATGGCGTAATGTTTTTGGAATGCGAGCAGGGTGAACGGCATGGTGATGCTTATGTAGGTTTGCGTGGACGGGTGGTAAACGAACGGCGGTCCGCCGTGGTAAGCGCCCCAGGTGAGCCAGGTGAAGTAGAGGAACCACAGCAATGCGACCGCCGCTCCAGCCAATGCCCAAAAGCCGATTCTGCGCGCCATGAATTGCCTCCGGCCATCGGCCCACGCCAATCATTGGATGCCTGCAAGAGATCGGTAAGCAAGCAGAATCGCAGGTCTTCCTGATTGAAACCGGCCAGAGCGCAGCATATTTGCGTCCATGGACCCCGAGAGAGAGTTTCTTCGCCACGCCTTGGCCACTTTGGTTTACCGCGCCGCTTGCGGGGTCCGGCGGTCAGCCAGACTCAGCCAGGAGTTCGTCAGCCCAGAGGGTCGCCTCAAGGTAGTTCTGCTCCATTACGCCGGGCTCGAGCTCGTAGGCGACGACGAGTTCGTCGCAGCGGGAGAAGTCTCCGTGCTCATGGCGCTCGAGCCACTGCAGCGGACCGCCGCGCCTTGCATCTGTCCCCAACAATGCATCGCGGATCGGGGCTGCCAGGGAAAGCGGCGCCAGCGCCTCCTCCATGGGCATCTGCAGCATGCCATCCAGCAGGCTGAACAGACCGAGAAGATATTGCTCGGTGGAATTCAGCTTGCAGTGCGGGGCCGAAACCTCGCAGAAGCGCGCGCGCACCAGGGCCATGCGCAGGATTTCCGGCGAAGGCCCGACGTTCAGTTCCACTGCAATCGCCAGTGTAGCCATGCGTCGGAACAGGTCGTCTCCAACTACCAGCAACGCGGTGGTAATAGAAGTGACTTCCTGGCTGATCGCGCATACGGCCGAGTTCACAAAGCGAAGAAGCCGGTAGGCCAGCGAAGGTTCCGACTTTACGATTTCGCCGATCTCGCGAATGTTCAGTGGATCTTCCTGCATCAGGCGGAGAAGGCGGAGATGCACGTGGCGGTTGGCGGGCACCGCACCCTTCCTGATGAGGATGGGTTTGCAGAAATAATAGCCCTGAACCAGGGTGAATCCTTCCTGCCTTGCCTTTTCGTACTCCGCAAAGGTTTCGATCTTCTCCGCCAGGAATGTCCCTTTGAATTCGGGGAGCGCCGAGATGAGTTTGCTCCGGGTGGAAGTGGAGGTGGCGAGAAAGTCCACCTTGAGGAAGCTGGCGATGCGAATCAGAGGGTTCAGCGACCGGCGATATTCGAAGTCATCGAGCGCGATTCTGTAGCCTTTGCGGCGCAAGCCATCGCAGGCCTTTACGATCTCTTCGGTCACTTCAACGCTCTCAAGGATTTCGAGAACCGTAAGCAACGGAGGCATTATCTGAATGAATTCGCCGAGAAGCGTGTCCGCGGTGCAGTTGATGAAGGCCGGCAGTCCCGCGGTGAGTTTGCTCAAGCCGTAGAGGATCGTGTTATCGATCATGGCCCGGCTGGCGGAATCGCCCGGCCCTTTGAAAGCCTCAACCGCCGCATCCCGGTACAAGAGCTCGTAGGCGACGACCCGGCCCTTGAGGTCGAGGATGGGCTGGCGCGCCAGGTAGCGCGTAACCGGAGCGGCGGCGGAGGCGGCATCGCTGCCGTTGTCACACGAAAGCGAAGGTCCTGCGGAAGACATCCTTGAGAATATCGGCCATTTAGCGGGACATATCAATCGAACCGGATGGTGGATCGCGGGCGAACACTGCCCGGTGGCGAAGATTGAGGTGGGACAAACGGGAGAAGAGCAGCCCGATCCGGTGAAGGCGTTTTAGCGGGGCGCGACGGGCGGCCGAATGCGTCAAAATAAAACGGTGATGTCACGTTGATTCATAGAGTTGCGCCCTGTAAATGCATTGAATTGCGCACTTGTTTCTGAGTGGTTGGAGGCCCTAAATGAAAACGCCCGCCTTGATGAGCGGGCGAATTTACAACTTTTGCGATCAGTTTGCTTCTCCGGGATATTAAGACTGCAGTCCGGAGGGGCTCCGGACGAGATTCTTTCATGAACCCAAGTCAAGCGGGAAAGATTGCTTACGGAGAAAATTGCACCAAAATTGAGGCATACCTTTTAAGTCTAGGGTATTGACAGGTTTTCAAAGGTCTCAGGTTTGCGCCGATTCTGGTTCGTGGTATCCCACTCATGCGCGGGATCCTTCGCTGCGCTCAGGAGCGCATGGATGGGGCACATGAGGGTTCAGGATTGCGGCTTGAGATTGCCGCCGTGGAAGCGGCCGAATGCGCGCGCCAGCATCAGGGACATGAGCAGCGCTCCGGCTCCGACGACGGCCAAATCCGCGATGGAACGGCAGTTGAACGCACCCACGCGCAGCACCAGGCAGTATGCGACGACGGCATTGAATGCGCCCCAAAGCACGTTGACGGTGGACGATGAGAGTCCCTTGCCCGGCGGGCTGGCGAATGGCGATTGAAACGCGCGGCCGGAGATGCCGTTTACGAAATGGGGGACGGCGTTGGCGGCGAAGAGGCCGCCGGCGAACCAGGAAATGTAATGAAGCCAGGGCATGGGATCAATCCTTTCATGTCTCAGGTGAATCGGTGTTCAGAGCAAGAGGCCGCAGGGGCTAAAGCCCTCAATTCCCTGCGATGCTTTCGGCACGACTAAAGTCGTGCCCTGACACGTTTCGCGTTTTCAGCGAGTTTTTCCGCAACCTCTGAAGGCTCCTGCTCCTTCCGGAGACTCCGAATCTGGTTTCGTCAAAAATTTACTGGCGCAGGCCGGCGGTCTGGAACGGCAGGCCGGTGTCGGGCCAGTAGTTGGGCTGGGCTTCAGCGTTGGTGGCGATGGTAACGCCTTTGGCCGATGCCGTCGAGACCAGCGTGTTCCAGCCGTCGAGGACGACCAGGGCGTCTTCGCCGCGAAGGTCGCTTTGGTCGGCCTCGATGTGGATGATGCGGGTCTCGCCGGGGGTGAGCGAGACGTAGTTGTTGTCGTAGAAGACGGGCAGGACGCGCTCGCCAGATTGGCGGCGGAGCTGGACGTGAGCCATTAACGCAATGGACTTGGTGGGATTGTGGAGGGTGACGGCGATGCGGCACTGGCCGTTCAGGTCGGCGCGGGCCACATTGGCGTCGAGCGTGACCTGTGGGAGTTTGTCGAGGTCGGAAAGATTGTCGGGATTGGGCTCATTGGCGCGCCAGTAGAAGTTGGTGGAGAGGAGCTTGCCGGCGGAATCTTCGAGGTCGAGCTTGAGGAAGTTGACGTTGGAGAGATTGGCGGGGAACTCGACCGGGCCGAGGGTGGTGGCCGCCTCCGGAGCCGCGGTGAAGTGGAAGTCCTGATGAGCGGCAACGGAGCCGTCGAGGTTGTAGATGGTTTCGTGGGCGACGGCATTGGTCAGCGGCTCAGGCAGATTGTTGACGACCTGCACCTCGCTGTTGGCCTGGTTGAACTGGATGTGCTCAAGTTCGCCGGCCGAGCGCACACCGAAGAAAGAGGCGTTGGGCTCGAGATCGTAGTGGTAAAGCTGCCAGACGAAGCTGGGCTGCGCCGGATTGGACATCCAGGTGATGACGGCCGTAGTTGGATGGAAGAGCTGGGCGTTGCGGCCTTCATACATCGCCCGGTAGGCCTCGTAGTTCATCAGTTGTGCTTTGCGGACGAAGTCGGCGAGGTTGCGGACCTTGCCGTAGCGGTCTTCGAGCTGGCCCTTGTACTTGTCGCCCCACTGCGCGCCCTTGGCGAAGTCGTGCTCGGCCCAGTCGTCGGTGATGGTCTCCCAATCCTTTTTGGGCATCATGCCGTGGATGGATTCGAGGGTGGGGACGGAGACGGAGCCGGTTTCGGTTTTGAAGTAGTCGTCGGTGACGATGTAAAACTCGCGCGGGGCGCGCCAGTGGTAAGGGCCGTTGGAGCGGACGCCGGCGCCGGAGGTGGAGCTGGGCTGATAGCGGCGGGTGGGCTCGAGCTCGGCCATGAGGACGCGAAGCTGGTCGTCAATATCCGTGGGCGGAAAGCCTTCATTGCGCGCGCACCAGACGGCGATGGAGGGGTGGTTGCGGAAGCGCAGGATTTTGTCGCGGACGTTGGCGATATATGTGGGCAGGTCGTCGGGGTCGGGGCCGTCGGAGGGGTTGGGCTGGAAGAACTCGTCCCAGAGGAGGATGCCGTACTTGTCGCACAGTTCGTAAAAGTCCTCGCCCGTCGATTGGCCGACCCAGTTGCGGATCAGGTTGAGGTTGGCGATCTGGTGCATGTGGATTTCGGCGTCGAGACGCTCGCGGGGGATGCGCTTGAGGGCTTCATCGAGGCCCCAGTCGCCGCCGCGGATGAAGATGGGGACGCTGTTGACGGAGATGGTGAGGGTGTCAGAGCCGGGAACGGAGTAACTGAGCTTGCGCACGCCGAAGGAGACGTCCTGCTGGTCGGAAGGCGTCGCATCCTGGTCGAACGAGAGATGAAGCTGGTAGAGATTTTGCGGGCCGTAGCCGTTGGGCCACCAGAGGCGGGGGTGGTCCACGTGGAGCGCGGGATCGGTCTGCGGCGAGAAAGCGATGGTTTGGCGGGCGTGGGCGGCGAGCTCGACGGGGCGGCTGAAGGCGATGTTCTCAATGCTGCCTTTGAGCGTGCCTTTCTGCGGCTGGTCGGTGACGTTCTCCACGGTGACCTGGACGGCAATGTCGGTGGAGTCGGTGCGGGGCAGGGGCAGATCGGTCGTGACCAGCGGGTCCTTGAGGAGCACCGGGCCGGTGGCGGAAAGATCGACCTTCTGCCAGATGCCGGTGTCGCGATCGCGGATGCCGGGAAGCCAGTCCCAGCCGATGGTGGAGAGGAAGGTGGGGCCGTCGATGGCGGTGATGCCGCCGTTCTTCACCATGCCGTTAAGCAGGGTGTGTTCGAAAGGCACACCGGGATGGGGCTGCGGCCAGACGTGGACAGCGATGACGGCGCGCTTGCCGGGCTGGACGCGGCTGGCGATGTCGAAGTTGCCGCGGATGAAGGCGCCCTTGGTCTCGCCGGCTTTGACGCCGTTGACCCAGACCTCAGAGGAGTAATTGATGCCGTCGAAGTTGAGCCAGACGTGGCGGCCGGAGTAGTCAGCGGGAATCTGGATGACGCTGCGGTACCAGTAAGAGGTGTGGCAGAGGCTTTCCGGAATGTTTTCGGGGCGATTGTTCTCGCCGTAGGTGGGGTCGGGGTAGACCTTGTCGTTGACGAGCGA
Source organism: uncultured Acidobacteriota bacterium (assembly GCA_963766785.1). Lineage (GTDB taxonomy): Bacteria > Acidobacteriota > Terriglobia > Terriglobales > Acidobacteriaceae > Telmatobacter. Next base: position 1,222,680 of record CAVYBV010000025.1, on the reverse strand, counting down.
GGTGAGCACAGTGCCGGGAACGGTGGCCGCGTACCAGCCTTTGGGGCTGAAGGAAGCCGAGGAGACCTTGTCGCCGGAATCGGGGACTTTGGCGACGTCCTGAAGCTGCCAGCCGGAAGAAAGCGTGACTTGCGCCGGCAACGCAGCTTGCGCGGCGGCGGGCTTGACGGCGAGGGTGGAGAAGCCGAGTGAGAACGATAGCAGAGAGAGTGGCAGGAGGTTTAACCATGAAGTAGGCAAGGAATGGTCCTCGGTGGATGCGAATTAGAGGTGAGGTGATTACAGCCCGCGGAACTTGGGGACATTGTAGCGGCACCAAGGGCTGAGGACCGTGCCGAATAGCACAGCGCCGGATTCGGGCGGATCTGCGGATTGATATGATTCAGGGCAAACGGAAAGGCGCAATGATTATGGGCACGGCGGAATTCTACGATGCGATGGCGGAGCACTATCACCTGATCTTCGACGATTGGGAAGCGTCAATGGGCCGGCAGGGCGCGGCGCTGGACTTTGTGCTGCGCGAGGAATGTGGACCGGGTGCGCTGAAGGTGCTGGATTGCTCGTGCGGGATCGGCACGCAGGCAATTGCCATGGCGCGATGCGGCCATCGCGTAACCGGCTCCGATGTGAGCGGTGGCGCCATCGAACGCGCGCGGCGGGAGGCCGGGCAGCGCGGGCTCAAAATGGATTTCTTCGTTTCTGACATGACCAGCCTGAATGAAGTACCGGAGCGGGGATTCGATGTGGTGGCGACACTGGATAATGCGTTGCCGCACCTATCCCCGGAGGAGTTGTGCGCGGCGGCGAAGGCCATGCGCGGCAAGCTGCGGGACGGAGGCATCCTGATGGCGACCATCCGCGACTACGATGAGCTAGCCGTACGCAAGCCTCCCATTCAGACGCCATCGTTCCACGGACGCGAGGGCGAGCGGCGCATTGTTCACCAGGTGTGGGACTGGATCGACAGCGAGAAATACGTTGTGCACCTGTACATCACGGTGGAGAAGCAGGGCCGGTGGGAGGTGCACCATTTTGCGGGAGTGTATCGGGCGCTCAAGCGGGCTGAGCTTGTGAAAGCGCTGGAAGATGCCGGATTTGGGCAGGTGCGGTGGCGGATGCCTGAGGAAAGCGGTGGACGGACGCGCGGGCCGGGGTTGTATCTGCCGCTTGTGACGGCCCGCGCGGAATGAGGAACGATGAGATGAACCGCGGCCAGGCAAGTGGAGGCCTGGCCGCAGCCCTTATTCAGGACCCGGCTGCTCTAGAGGGCGCTCTTGATCAGCTTGCGGTACTTCGCAAACTCTTCCTTGCCGCGTTCCGTCAGCCGGCAGATGGTGAGAGGATACTTTCCGCGAAATGTCTTCTCAATCTCGAGATAGCCCGCCTCTTCCAGCCTGGAGAGATGCACGGAGAGATTGCCCTTGGTCAGGCCGGTTGTCTGGTGCAGGTATTGAAAGTCCGCTTCCTCCACAGCGGCGAGGATGGCGACCAACATCAGACGCGCGGGCTCGTGAATGACACGGTCAATGTCAGCCAATTGCTGGATTTTTCTGCTCATGCCTGAGCTGCCTCTTTTGCTTCCCGCATGAAGCGGAGAAGCACGAAGAGTCCCGAGATGAGGCTGAGGCATCCCACGAATGTGAAGAAGATCGGAATACCGGTGTTTAGCGGAATGCGCCGGAATGCAAGGAAAAGGCCGGCGGCCAGGGCAAGGATGCCGTTGACCTTGAAGCGGAGTGGTCTGTAGTACATATTCGCGGCGCAAAAGAGGGCGCCGAGAATGACGAGAAACCACCCGCCCAGGCCGTAAGAGCGCCAGCGGGCCAGGGCGTAGATGGTCAGGGCGGAGACAATGCCGGCGATAATGGAGGATTTCGCATAGGCCCAAGCCCGACGCCTTTTTTGCTCTGGGCTGGGGCTGGTCTTGACGTATCCCCTGTACTGGATGAGAAACCGGCTGCGAATCCACTTTAAGAGCGAAGCCGACATGAGGCAGAACACGGCGAACGCCAGGCATAATCCAACGTATATTCCGCCGAATACCTCGTGCCCAATCCGTGAGGATGGCGCCAGGACGACCAGCCAGTTGCCTGCGCCCAGAGCCAGCCACATTACTCCCATGAACATCTCGGGAAGGCCGTCGCGCAGGTGCATTTGGCCCATGAGGCGGGCGGCAGTGCGTGCGGGATCCGCGATGGATGAGTCTGTCATGATTGCGCCTTTCTTTTCGCAAACTAGTTTGTCGCACAAACTAAAGTCGCCCTTAGAATGCTCCCCATCCGCAAGATTGTCAAGGGATTCTCGAGCGCATATGTGCCCGTGTGATTCACGACACTTAAGTGCGGGTGCAGCCCGCTGGATCAACCTCGGCATCGGATAATCAGCTATGGACTTTCAACGGTCGTCCGGGGTTTTGCTGCACGTCAGTTCTTTGCCTTCAGCCGGTGGGATCGGGGACCTGGGGCCGGCGGCGCACGAGTTTTTGGCGTTTCTTGCCCGCGCCAGGCAGCACGTGTGGCAGGTTCTGCCGCTGTGCCCAACGGGATATGGGAACTCGCCGTACGCGAGTTCGTCGGCCTTTGCCGGCAATCCTTACCTGATCAGCCTGGAGTACCTGTCGGATTGGGGTTGGATCGCGCCCGAGCGGATCGGTGGGCTGGCCGGACGCAGCGGTCCGGTGAACTTCGAGGAAGTGGAGGCGCGCAAGCTGCCGCTGCTGTATGAGGCTGCAGGGAATTTCCTGGACCGCGGCGCGCAGGATGCAACGCTGCGTGCGCAGTGGGAGGAGTTCGAGCAGTTTTGCCGCGTCGAGGCGCACTGGCTGAACGATTACGCGCTGTACGCGGTGCTGCGGGCGAAATACAAGACGGGCGCGTGGTCGGCGTGGCCGGAGACGATGCGGCGGCGGGACCAGGCGGCGCTGGATGAAGTGAAGCGCGATCAGTGGCGAGAGCTGGCCATGGAGCAGGTGCTGCAGTTCGCCTTTGCGCGGCAGTGGAATGCGCTGCGCGGGGCGGCGGCTCAGCATGGGATTCGCATCCTGGGCGATGTGGCGATATTCGTCAACATGGATTCGGCGGATGTGTGGACGCACCAGGACATCTTTGAGCTGGATGAAGAGCTGCGGCCGATTCGCGTGGCAGGCGTGCCGCCCGATTATTTTTCGGCGACCGGGCAGCGCTGGGGCAATCCGCTCTATCGCTGGGATGTGCTGCGGGACCGGCGCTTCGACTGGTGGATCGAACGGATGCGGCGGGCGCGGGAGGTCTACGACATTGTGCGGCTGGACCACTTCCGTGGGTTCGAGGCGTACTGGGCGATTCCGGCGGCGGAAGAGACGGCGGTAAACGGGGAGTGGGTGAAGGCGCCGGGGCTGGAGCTGTTTCGCGCGCTGGAGCGGGCGCTGGGGCCGTTGCCGCTGGTGGCGGAGGACCTGGGGCTGATCACGAAGGAAGTGGAAGCGCTGCGGGCCACCGCGGGGTTTCCGGGGATGCGGGTGGTGCAGTTCGGATTCAGCGACAAGGGTGCGCACATCCACCTGCCGCACCAGTACACGCCGCAGACCGTGGCCTACACGGGCACGCACGACAACGACACCACGCTGGGGTGGTATGAGAATGCCGGCGAGCGAGTGCAGGAGGCGATTGCGGCGTACGTTGGAGAGCCTCCGCTCGCCGACGGCAAGGTGAGCCCGGTGTGGCCGCTGATTCGCGCGGTGGAAACGAGCGTGGCGCAACTGGCGATTGTGCCGGCGCAGGATTTGCTGGAGCTGGGATCGGAGGCGCGGATGAACACGCCGGCGGTGGCGAGCGGCAACTGGAGCTGGCGCGCGCCGGATGGCGCATGGACGGCGGAATTGGCGGCGAAACTGGCGGCGCTGGTGGAGGTGACGGACCGGGAGAATGATCCGTTGGAAAAGCAGGGAGCAGGGAGCAGGGAGTAGGGAGTAGGGACGAGAAAACTCGTGGCTCGTTTTCACTTCAGAAGGTTCTGTGTGCGAGGATGGCAGCACGATGGCTGCGCCGGATACTTCCCCGTCCGCGAACCACCAGCTCAAGCGGCAGCTTGGACTGGGCGACCTGGTGCTGGCGCAGATTCTGAACGTTGTGGGCAGCTCGTGGGTGGGCGTGGCGGCGGGGCTGGGCCGTGCGGAGACTGTCACCTGGGTCGCGGCCATGCTGCTGTTTTATTTGCCGATGGCCGGGTCGGTGATCGCGCTGAACCGGCAGATGCCGCTTGAAGGCGGGCTTTATGCGTGGGCGCGCAAGGCTTTTGGCGACCTGGGCGGATTCCTGACCGCATGGAACCTTGGGGTGTACGGGCTGGCGACGACGGCGACCATCCTGTTCGCGATTCCCACGGAGCTTTCTTACCTAATTGGCCCCAGCGCGGCGTGGCTGCCGGAGAACCATTGGGCGTCGCTGGCCGTGATTGCGTTTTGCGTGGCGGCGATCACGCTGGCGTCGCTGCGGGGGCTCGACTGGGGCAAGTGGATCCATAACATTGGCGGGGCGGCGATTCTGGCGGTTTTTGCGGCGCTGATTTTTCTGCCCACGCTGGCGTTGATTCACCACCAGCCGGTGCGCTGGACGCCGTTCAGCGTGGCGACGCCGCCGGCGAACCTGCGCACCATGGCGCTATTCGGGCAGATGCTTTTCGGGGCGCTGTGCGGCCTCGAATACGTCGCCATCCTGGCGGGCGAGAGCCGGCAGCCGGCGCGCTCCATCGGCCGCTCGGTGTGGATGGCGTCGCCGGCGATCTGCGCCATGTTCATCCTGGGGACGGGGTCGGTGGTGGCGCTGGTGCCGGCGGGGAAGATCGACTTTATTGCGCCGATTCCCCAGACCATGCGCATGGCGCTGGGCAACACGGGGTGGGGCAACATTGCGGCCATGACCGCGATTGTGCTGGTGGAGATTCGGCTGCTGGGCGCGGCCAGCCTGCTGTTTACGGGCGCCACGAGGCTGCCCATGGCGGCGGGATGGGACCACCTGGTGCCGCAGTGGTTTACGCGCATGCATCGGCGCTGGGGAACGCCCGCGAACTCGATCCTGGTTGCGGGCGCGGCGGTGCTGGCGATGGTGATTCTTTCGATGGCGGGAGTTCACGCGCAGGAGGCGTACCAGGTGCTTTCAGGCGCCAGCCTGACCCACTACGAGATTGCCTACCTGGCCATGTTCGCGGTGCCGCTGGCGGGGCAGGCGGCGCTGCGCAGGAGCCTGCCCGTGTGGCTCAAGATGAGCTCGGCAGTGGGATTCGCGGCCACCTGCTTCGCCCTGCTGATCTCGGCGTACCCGTTTGTGACGGTGGTGAACGCGCGCGCCTACGCGGCCAAGATTCTGGGGACGATTGTGCTCAGCAACGCAGTGGCGGTGGGGTTTTATCTGGTGCGCATGCGGCGGGTCAAGATTGAGCGGAGCGCCGCGGCGGAAGATGCGTTGCAGTAGCGGGTTGCGCGGCTACCGCGTGGCGGCGGCGAACTTGCGCACCATGGCCAGCAGGAGTTTGCGGTCGCTCTCGTTCAGGTTGGAGGAGTAACGGCGGATCTGGGTTAGGAATTTCAGCTCGTCGTCAGAGAGCTTTTGCGCCTGATGGCGGTTGGAGCCGTCCTCGACGAAGAACTGGGCGATGGGCATATCGAGGGCGAGGGCAATTTTGGATAAGGTGTCGAGGGAGGGAACGGTGTGGCCGTTCTCGACGCGCGAAAGATAACAGCGGAGGAGGCCGGTTTTCTTTTCGATGTCTCCCTGGGAAAGGCCCTGCTGCAGTCGATGCGCACGGATGGTGGTGCCGATCTTCATCACGGATTTATGTTCTCCTGAGACCGAAAGCGGCTTTGGTTCACCTTTGCATTATTGACATAATAGTTAACATGCCAGGGGCAATGTTGCAAGCTGTTTTGCACACTCGGGTGTGCATTTCCGGTTACCGAAGTGCGCTTTCCCGCTCAGGTTTCGCGCCGGGAAACCGTTCCCGCGCGCCACGGCGCAGGCCGCGTCCCTGGAGCGCGGCGGCGCGATTGTCCGGGCCAGGTAAACCTTCTCCACCGGCGCTTCGTCTGTCTGAGTACGGGGTCAGCGCCGGGAGCTCAAATGCAACAAAAGCTGGGACGGTGGACGGCGGTGCTATGCCTGTGCGCGGCGATGGCGCTGGGTGCGCGGGCACAGAGCGCGTCCAGGCTCCAAACGGGCGCGGCGTCCCAGGCGAGCGTGGCCACGCAGCCGGTAGCCGGGGGCAAGCTTCACGGCGTGGTGAAGAGCGGGAACATACCGCTGCCCGGGGTGACGGTGACGGCGCAGAACACGCTGACAGGAAAGCGCTATGCCACCACCACGGACATCACCGGGGCGTGGTCGATGACGATTCCGCAGAACGGGCGCTACGTGATCCGCACCCAGTTTGCCGCCTTTGCGCAAGGCGCGGGAGAGGCGCTGCTGAACGCGAGCAGCCACGATCAGGCGGTGAACTTTGAACTGATGCTGGCGTCGCGCGCCGCGGCCGCAGAGCAGCAGCAGGCGGGCCAGGGCGACGACGCCACGCAGGCGATCCGGCAGATGGCGGAAAATGGGCCGCAGAATCTGAATCTGACCAGCGCGCTGACGGGTGATACGGAGGCCGGCGGCGCCAGCGGAGAGAGCGGGGCGGCGCTGCCGTCGGCTGCCGGCAACTCGGAATTCAGTAGCGAATCAGTCAACGTGAATGGGCAGGCCGGACAGGTGAGCCCGCTGGCGGGCCTGGACATGGACCGGATCCAGGATGCCATTCAAAACGCGCGGGTGATGAATGGAGGACAAGGATTTGGCGGCGGGCGCGGCGGGTTTCTGGGCGGGGGTGGCGGATTCGGCGGCGGAGGGTTCTTTGGCGGCCGCGGCAACTTCCGAGCGTTCAACCCGGCGCAGCCGCACGGCTCGGTGTACTGGACGGGCAGCGATTTTTCGCAATTGGACGCGGAACCGTTCAGCCTGCTGGGCCAGCCCCAGGTGGTGCCGTCGTCGGGAACCAACCAGTTCAGCATCGCCTTCATGACGGCGCCGTACATTCCCCACCTGACCAAGCCAAGCGGCAAGGACAACATCTTCCTGAACCTCTCCGGAACGCGGAGTTCCAAGCCCGAGGATCAATACGCGACGGTGCCGACCGATGCCGAGCGCAGCGGGACGATTCCGGGGCTGGCGTCGCCGATCACGCCGGCGGCGCAGGCCAAGGCGCTGCTCAAATACGTGCCGGAGCCGAATCTGCCCGGCGAAACGCTGAACTATCATCTGCTGACCTCGGCGCAGTCGAATTCAACGCGGGCGGGCGTGCGCTATATGCGCAGCTTCGGCGCCAACGCGACGCCGTTCGGCTTTGGCGGGCGTGGCGGCGGCGGAGGGTTTGGCGGGCGGCGCGGGCAGCAGAGCCAGGGACTGCGGCAGAGCATCAACTTCAACTACAACTGGGCGCATTCCGCATCGGACGACGTGAACCTCCTGCCCATCCTGGGAGGAAAGATGGCGTCGGATTCGGACTCAGTGCAGGCGGGCTACACCATCGGGCGGGGGCGGGTGACGAGCATCTTCAACGCCAACTGGAACCGGAGCAACGCCAGCACGACCAATTACTTTACCAACGGCGTGGACATTGCCACCCAGATGGGCATCGACGGACCGGGCGGCGCGGCGCTGAACGCGAACCCGCTGAACTACGGCGTGCCGTCGGTGACGATGTCGGAGTTCACGGGAATCAGCGAAGTGCAGCCGAGCTTCAGCATTGCGCAGACGATTTCGCTCTCGGAGACGCTGTCGTGGAGGGCGGGCAAGCACAACATGCGCTTCGGCGGCGATTACCGGCGCGTGCACCGCGACTTCCTGGGCGGATCGAATGCCACCGGAACGTTTTACTTTACCGGCGCGTACACGGGATCGGCGCTCGGCGATTTCCTCATGGGCGAGCCGCAGGAGACCTCGATTGCCGCGGCCGCGGACAAGAGCTATCTGCGCGACAACGTGCTTGACTGGTATGCGCAGGACGACTGGCGGGCGCGCGCAAACCTGACGCTGATGTACGGGATCCGCTACGAATATTTCGCGCCCTACACGGAGAAGTCGAACCACCTGGCGATGGTGGATACGAATCCGGATGGTGGATTTACCAGTGTGGGCCAGGTGTCTGCGGGGAAACCGAGCGTGAATTTCGGCGCCCTGCCCGATTCCATCGTCTACCCGTTCCGAACCGCTTTTGCGCCGCGCGGCGGCTTCGCTTTGCGCCTGCCGGAACAGACCGTGGTCCGCGCCGGTTACGGGATGAACTACACCGTGGGCGAATATGCGACCTTTGCCCAGGCTATGGCCTACCAACCGCCGTTTGCCAACGAGCAAACCAACATTGCCACCGACACCTGTCCGTCGCATACCGTGGATTGCTATTCGCTGGGCAACGGATTTCCCGCGCCCAACCCGGTCGGCGATTACGCTGTGGATCCGCATTACCGGCTGCCCTACGTGCAGGTGTACAACGTGGATGTGCAGAAGAGGTGGCCGTGGGGCATCGTGATGAACCTGGGCTACAACGGATCGCGCGGAAGCAACCTGGATATCAAGATTGCGCCCGACAAGACCGTGAGCAGCCCCGGCACCAATCCCAGGCAGGTCCCGTTCTATTACGAGGAATACGGCGCGTTTTCCCGTTTCAACGCGGGCACGGTGCGCGTGAACAAGCAATTGACGAAGGGAATCGCGGTGGGCGCGAATTACCAGTACGCGCATTCGATCGACGACGCGGATTCGGTGGGCGGGACGTCGAGCGTGGTGGCGCAGAACTGGCAGGACATCGCGGCCGACGTGGGCAACTCGAATTTTGACGTGCGCCACCAGGTTCAGGGGACCTATTTGTACGAACTGCCGCTCGGCAAGGACAAGTTCTACCTCACCACGGGCAAAATGTCGCATGTGCTAGAGGGTTTTTCGGTTTCGGGGGATTACACCTTTGCCACCGGAACGCCGCTGACGCCCACGCTGCAAGCGAGCGTGACGGACGTGGCCCACGGGACCACGGGGACGGAGCGGCCCGATCGCGTGCCCGGCGTTCCCTTGATGCAGGGCGGGGGCAGGTTGAAGGAGTGGTTCAACCCGGCGGCGTTTACTCCGGTGACGCCGGATGCGGCCGGCAACGCGTTTGGCAATGCCGCGCGCAACTCGATTCCGGGGCCAGGGAAAGTGGACAACGACATGTCGCTTTCAAAGACCATGCAACTGGGCGAGACGCGCAGCTTCGAGATTCGCGCCACGGCGAGCAACGTGTTCAACACGGTGCAGTATGCAGGCGTGTACACCACGCTGTTTACGGGAGTGGGAGCGCAGCAGAGCTCGAATTTTGGGCAGGTGAGTTCGGCGGGAGCGATGAGGGCGTTTACGTTCAGGGCGCAGTTCAGATTTTGAGCAAGTCAACGAGTCGGCAAGTCAGCAAGTCAGCGAGTTAGCGGAGCCAGGAAAGCAATGCGCAGGGGATTCGAAAAGTCGGTTGCGCTTATGATCGCGGCGGCGCTGGTTCCGTTGCCGATGGGGGCGCAGAACGCGGCGCAGGTGCAGAAATCCGATCAGTCGGGCTTTGTGATGAAGGTGAACGCGGAGCTGGTTCTGACCAACGTGGTGGTGCGCGACAGCAAGACCGGCGAGCCGGTGCGCGGCCTCAAGCAGAGCGACTTCACCATTTACGAAAATGGAAAGAAGCAACAGATCGCGACTTTCGATTTTCAGAGCGTGGACATGGCCACGCCGCTGAACGAGGCCACGGTGACCGGGCTTGCGGCGGAGAAAAACCGCCACACTCCCGCCGAAGCGGCGGTCAAGCCGGCGGACTTGCGCAACCACCGGCTGATCGTGTTCTTTTTTGACCTGACCAGTATGCAGCCCGAGGACCTGGACCGCAGCGTGGATGCGGCCAAGGATTTCCTGCGCAAGAAGATGGCGCCGGCCGACCTGGTGGCGCTGGTGTCGCTGGGCGACACGCTGAACGTGGACCAGGACTTTACCGCCGATCGCAACCTGCTGATCAACGAAGTGGGCGCTTACAACGGCACCGAAAGCCAGGGCTTCGCGCTCGGCGCAACTGCCAACTCGAACCAGGTGGAAGACACCACCGGCTACACGCCGGATGAGAGCGACTATAACGACCTCAACACAGACCGCGAGCTGTTTGCGCTGAGGGCCATCGCCCAGTCGCTGGGAAAGATCTCGGAGAAAAAGTCGCTGCTCTATTTCTCCGGCGGCATCCAGCGCGACGGCATCGAGAACCAGGCTTCGCTGCGCGCGGCCATCAACGCCGCGGTGCGCGCCGACCTGGCCATATACAGCGTGGACACGCGCGGATTGCAGGTCATCCTGGCTACGGGCGATGCCTCTACCGGCAGCCTGCGCGGGCAGGGCGCGTATAACGGCGGCGCAATCACGAACAACATGAACGCCAACTTTGCCAGCCAGGAGGTGATGGGAACGCTCAGTTCCGATACCGGCGGCAAGGCCTTCTTCGATTCCAACGACTTTGCGCCCGCATTCGCGCAGGTGCAGAAGGACTCATCGGAGTATTACGCCATCGGCTTTCACTCCACCGACCCGAGGCGCGACGGAAGGTATCGCAAGCTGACCATCAAGGTGAACCGTCCGGGGCTGAAGCTGGAATACCGGCCCGGCTACTACGCGCCGTCGGATTTCAAGCACTCCGGCAAGGAGGATCGCGAGCAGGAACTCGAGGACGAGTTGGCCAGCGATCTGCCCGCGACCGACATGGCGGTCTATCTGGATGCGATGTATTTCCGGCTGGACGAAAACCGCTTCTTCGTGCCGGTGTCGCTGATCGTGCCGGGCTCGCAGATTCCGTTTGTGAAGGGCGGCGACAAGGACAAGGCCACGCTGGACATCATCGGCGAGGTGATCGACGAAGTGAAGCGGCCCATCGGGCGCGCGCGGGAGACGGTGAAGCTGAACCTCGACCAATCGCTGGGCGCGCGGCAGAAGAACATCCAGTACACCACCAGCTTCAAACTGCCGCCCGGCAAATACCATTTGAAGTTTGTGATCCGCGAGAACCAGACCGGGCGCATGGGATCGTTCGAGGCGGATATCGTGCTGCCGGAAATGAAGAAGATGCCGCTGAAAATGAGCTCCATTTTGCTGGCCAGCGCGCGCCAGCCCAGCAAGCTGGAGACCCCGCTGGTGCGCGACGGCGAGGAATACGTGCCCAACATCAGCCACGTCTTCCGCCAGGACCAGCACTTGTACCTGCTCTACGAGGTGTACCAGCCGGCGCGCGAGAAGAATGAGCCCAAAGGCGCCAAGCCCGCGATCGACCTGCTCAGCAGCCTGGAGCTGATCCAGGGATCGACCAAGGTGTACGAGACGCCGCTGGTGAAGGCGACGGCGGTGAACGTGGAGGGGCGCGATGCGGTGTCGTTCGAATTGGACGTGCCGCTGGCGGGGCTCAAGCCGGGCCAATACATCTGCCAGCTCAACGTGATCGACGATGCGGCGGGCAGCTTTGCGTTTCCACGATTTGCCGTGCTGGTGCGCCAGCCGGAGGCTCAGCCGGCGCCGGCCGCATCCTCGTCGTCCGGCGGGCGATAGAGCGAGTCAGCAAGTCAGCGAGACGGCGGGTCAGCGCCGGATTGCGGCGGCGTGGACGAGTCGCCGGCGGGGACATTCTCGTGCCCAAACGGGCAATGGCGGCAGCCCGAGCTGCAACAGGTTCCGCGCTTGAGGTGATAGGCCGCGGTGAAGACGAGCAGGCTGTCCTCCATGTAGTAGTCTTCGGGCGCGAGCGGGGCAGGCGGCGGATCGGAAGTCATCTCATGCTATTGTCGCGGATTCGGCGCCGGTTTTGCGCCATTAGAATGGCGCTATGACCATGACCGCGACCGAGCGCGCCCGCAGAATCAAAATCATCCTATTCGACGTGGATGGGGTGCTGACCGACGGCACCATCTGGCTGGTGCCCGCGCCCTCGCGCGAAATTCCCGATCAACTCGGCGCACATGAGGGACAAATCGGCTTCGGCGTGCACTCGGCCACCATGATGGAAGCCAAGGGCTACAGCGCGCACGATGGCGCGGGCATCTCTCTGGCGCGCATCGCCGGCATCAAGTGCGGCGTGATCACCAAGCGCATCTCGGAAACCGTGGCCACGCGCATGCGCGACCTGAAAATGGAGTACGTCTACCAGGGGCAGGCGTTCAAGATGCTGCCCATCCGCGAAATCATGGAAAAGGAAGGCGCGACGCTGGACCAGATCGCTTACGTGGGCGACGACGTGGTGGATCTTCCCGTGATGCGCCAGGTGGGACTGGCGGTCGCGGTGGCCAACGCGCGCCAGCAGGTGAAGGCCGAGGCGCATTACGTCACGCCGCACGCGGGCGGATACGGCGCCGGCCGCGATGCTGTGGACTTCATCCTGGAGGCAAAGGGAATCCTGAACGACTGCATCGCCAAAATGATTGACGAGGGCAATCCCATCCCGCCCTCGATGGATATCGGGACGGGCGCGGACCCGAGCTAAATTTTCTAAGTGGCGTGCAACAGGCTGAACACCAGGACGGCGAGCACGATCAGGCTCACGATGGTGTACATGCGGTCGCGCTCGAGATGGAACCCGATCACGGCAAAGACCACGCGGGCCACCGGCGTGGCAATCAGCAGCAGCAGTCCGAGCTGGATCACGCCCCGGCTGTGAAGGTGGAAGGCGGACACGAAGATGCCGCTTATATTGCGCAGGCTCGCGGATTCCTGGCTGAAGGTGCGGAAGTCGACTCTTGCGGCGTGGAACTCGGCCAGGTAAAGGATGCCGCCGGCGAACACGATGGCGGCGGCCAGCAGGACGCCGGCGCGCAGCAGGTTGCCCATCACGGTTTCGAGGCGGCGATCGTCCATAGGCGCTAAACCCTTCCCGTGATGCCGCTGAAGATCATCTCCGCCGCCAGAAGCAGGATGACCACGCCAAAGACGAGGCGCAGCGTGCGCACGCGCGCATGCACCAGGACCCTGGTGCCGAGCAACGCTCCGCCCAGAACTCCCAGCATCACCGGCATGGCCACGCGCGGGTCAATGTAGCCCCGGCTCAGGTAAACCCCGGCGCTGGCCGCAGCGGTCACGCCGATCATGAAGTTGCTTGTGGTGGTGGAAACTTTGAACGGGATCTTCATGGCGCGATCCATGGCAATCACTTTGACCGCGCCGGAGCCGATGCCCAGCAGGCCGGAAAGCGCGCCGGCGCCGAACATCATGCTGAATCCGGCGGGGAGATTCCTCACCCCGTATTTCTGCCGGACTCCCCCAAGGGGATAGTCGCCGCCCAGACGGAAGCGTTGGCACATCGCATCGCATCCGACAATCGATTCGTGTTCCGGCGCCTTGTTAAAGAGCGACTGAATGGCGGATTGCACCAGAACCAGGCCGAAAATGATGGCGATGACGTGGGTGGTGACGCGCGTGGCCAGGTACGCCCCCAGAACCGCTCCGATGGTGGTGGCAATTTCGAGCAGCAGGCCGATGCGAATGTTGGAATAGCCTTCCTTCACGTAGGCGGCCGCGGCTCCGGATGAAGTGGCGATAACCGAGACCAGGGAAGCGCCAATGGCGTATTTGATGTCGACGCCCATGGCCAACGCCAGAACCGGTACCACGATCACTCCGCCGCCAAGCCCGGTGAGGGCGCCGAGAAAACCCGCCACGGTCGAGATGGCCCAGACCGCGAGGGTGAAGACGAGAACTGTCATGAGCGCTCAGGAACAACCGAAGAACATGCGGGCGTCAATTCTTTGCCGGTTCAATTATTCTACTTTGCCGCGCCGAGTGCCCAGCGCGGGAAATACGGTTCCGATAATTTCGTTGCGCAGCGCCACGCGCAGGTCCGTTTGCGAGTCCGGCTCAGTGTTTGAGATTGGATGCGAGCTCGGCGCCGCGGGTGCACCGGTATCCGTCGTGTTCACGGCCAGGATGGCGGCGCTTCTGCCTTCGGGATCGATCAGCAGTTCGGAGGAAAAGCCGCCCTGGTCGCCATCGTGAAAGATGGATCGATGACCGTTGGCAACGACGACGAAGAAGCCAAGCCCCATCATCGGACGCGTGCCGCCGGAGCCGGAGGTATAGGCTGTCGCTTGCTCTCCCGGTTCCATGGCCGGCAACACGCCGGTCCACGCTTCCTCGAGGGATGAGCGCTTGAGCACCGTTTCGTACGCAGGATTCCCAACGTCGCCGATGAGAAAGCGCGCGTACTTCTCCATGTCGGAAATGGGCGCCTTGAGGCCGCTGTTGGAGGTGGTAATGCCGGTATCGAAATCAAATGGCTGCGGCGTGAGCGTGCTCCCGGAGCGCAGGTAACTGGCCGAGACGTCGTGCTCGAGGAAGTACGGCGAGCGATCGAAGTAGCTGCGGGTCATGCCCAGCGGCATCAGGATGTTCTTGGTCACGTAGATCTCGAAATCGTCGCCGGAAAGGCGCTCGATGATTTGGCCCAGGAAGACGTATCCGAGATTTGAATAGCTCCAGCGCGTTCCCGGAGCGAACGCCACGTGCGTGTACGGCAGCATCGCGGCCACCTGCGCCCATTTTGTAGGCTCGAAGGGTTGCCAATCGCAATTCGTTCGCTCGTCGCAGTCCCAGGGCCACGTCGGATTGCGGAAGCCCGCGCTATGGGTGAGCAGGTCGCGAATGGTAATCCGGTCGACCGTCCCGTGCTGGTCGTGCACCTGGCGCAACTCCGGAACGTAGCGGACCGCCGGATCGTCGAGCGAGAGCAGGCCGCGATCGCGCAACTGCAGGATGGCGATGGCGGTCATGGTCTTGGTGATGGAGGCCCAGTTGTACGCGGTTTCGGCATCCACGGGCTGGCGGGTTTCGCGCCGAGCCTCGCCGAAAAAGAACTCGGTCGCGGGAGCGCCCGCGTGGACAACAGCCAATCCGCCGCCGACCACGCCGTGACGGGTGAGCTGGGCGCGGAAGTCCGTCTCGAGCGATGCGAGCTGCGCGCGCGCCGTTTGCGGAATCACCCACAATGCCAGAAAAAGAGCCGGCAGAACGCGGCCACGAGAATGCATGGGTCCCATGATACAGGCCGTTCACACGGACTTGTGCCGGGGCGGCCGCATCAAGATCGGCAACACCGTTGATGCGGCCATGATGCCGGCGATGATGTGCAGCCCGCGGCCGTACCCGCCGCTGCTCCTGAGGGTGTAGGCCAGCAGCAGCGGGCCGAAGGCGCTGGCCGCGCCCCAGGCCGTGGCCATCAGCCCGTAAATCGGACCGATATTCCGGCAGCCGAAGTAGTCGGCGGCAAAAGCGGGCATGACCCCGTATCCCCCGCCGTAACACGAGAGAATCGCGAAGGAGACTGCCGTGATCACGGTTACCGTGGCCAGAGAAGGCAGAATCCAGAACAGCGCGCATTGCAGGATAAACATCGCGGCCAAGGTCCAGCGGCGCGTGACGCTGTCAGAGATCCAGGCCCAGAAGATGCGCCCCACGGAGTTGCCGATACTGGTCACCCCCACCATCCCCGCGGCGACGCCCGCGCCAACCAGGCCCAATGTCTCGAACATCGGCGCCTCCTGGGAGATGAGTGCGATGCCCGCGCTCGAGTTCAAAAACAGCAGGATCCACAGCGCCCACCATTGCCACGACGCCAGGGCTTCGCCGAACGTAAAGTCTGTAACCGCGCGCTGCCGCGCCTGCGTCGGGCTGGGCGTCCATCCCTCGGGATGCCAGCCTTCCGGCGGATTCTGCATGAAAAAGCCGGCGCTCATGGCGACGACCAGATAGGCGATGCCGAGATAAGCGAAGGTGTCGAGCACGCCTACCCTGTCGATGAGGGCCGTGGCCACCGGCGCGGTAACCAGCGCGCCCGCCCCGAAACCGGCCACCGCAATGCCCATGATCAGCCCGCGCCGGTCGGGAAACCACTTCACCAGCACCGCAATCGGCACGATGATGGCCAATCCAACACCGGCGCCGCCCATCAGGCCGTAGGTCAGGTAGAGCCAGCCAAGGCCCAGCCTGGAGAAACTCGCGAGGAACACGCCCAGCCCGTAAAGCAATCCTCCGGTCAGTGCCACAATGCGTGGGCCCTTGCGGTTGAGCCACAATCCGCCGATGAAGCAGGCCACGCTGTCCACGGCCACGGAGATGGTGAACGTGACCGTGACCTGGGTGACGGACCAGCCGAACTCCTTCGACAAGGGGATGCGAAACACGCTCCACGCGTAAACCGCGCCGAGGGCAGTCTGCAGGATGAATCCCGCGGCGGCGATGCCCCAACGTTTGGAATTCTGCATGCGGCTCCTGTGCGGGGGGGGAATAGACGATGGTCTCTGTACTCGCGCGTTTACAGGCTGGCTGGATTCTCCGCTCGACTGCCCGCACACGCTCATCCCTGCGCGCCGGCAGGCGGAAGCATCCTCCCACGCGACCCCAACGAAGTTGAACCGAGCGCCGAAGGCGATGTCAAGACGGAAGGAACTGGAGCCGGCGAACCCGGGCGCCGGCGGAGAATTGGAGACTGGCGTTGCCCCGTTTGTCGGAAGTGTCTGGCGCGCTTAGTCTTTCTGGCGCTGGGCGGTCATCGCGATTTTCTGCGCCGCCAGCACGGAGGGCGCCGACATGCCTTCCTCCTGGCGACCGGCAGCGGCCTGGTTCCATCCCCCATGCGTTTGAGCGGGTAGCAATCGCACCAACTCGCGGTCGCTCCAGTAGCGCATGACGCTGATCACAATAAGCTTGAAATCTGAGGCAAACGTCGCGTTCGCCATGTATTCATTGTCCAGCTTCTGCTTCAGCGGCAGGATGACGGATTGGTAGAAAACTTCCAGGACCTCGACAGGGATCCGGGTAAAAGCTTCTTCCTCTCTTGCGAACACGACCGTCGCGCGCCCCGTGATTCCCGGCCTGCAGTGCAGGGGGCGGGGCTGATGCTGCGGCAGCTTGGGACGCGGGCCGACCAGGCTCATGTCTCCCCGCAGGACATTGAAAAGGTTGGGTAGCTCGTCCAGCTTGAACCGGCGCAAGAAAGGCCCCACGAGGGTGAACTCCTGGTTCCCGTTGGTCGTTACCGCCGGCCGATCCGAAGAGCAATCGTGCACCGGCATGGTCCTGAATTTGAAAATCGTGAATTCCTTGCCATTGCGGCCCATGCGTTTCTGCCGGAACAGAACCGGACCCCGCGAAGTCGCCCGGACCGCGATGCCGATCGCAAGCAACATGGGCAGGCTTATGGGCAGCGAGCCGGCCACGCAGACCAAGTCAAATACTCTCTTGGCGGCCGAACGCGACCATGAGCTGATCCTCTCCGCCTGCCGATGAGACAGGGCGTCGATATAGGTAACGTTTACGCTGGAGCGGATCTGCCGAGCCGTCTCAATAAATGGAACCGGTACGCCACCTGAAAAATAGGCGTCTTCTGGGATCCTGGAAAATCCCGGTTCGGAATTCACGTTACGCCTCCTTAAAAATGCTCAATTCTTGCCGTGACAGATTCCATCTTTCGCGCAATGCTTTGGCGAATTTACGGCCTGCATCGTAGAGCGCCTGTTTGTGAGTCGGCGGCAGGTTTGCTGTCGAGGTGCGTAAACATCGGAGAGCGTCTCACTGATTGATGAATCGCCCGCCTTCCAACTTCCTGTCGGGATGGCCGTTGACGGGCCATTCTCGCATGAATCGTTTTCTGCATACTTCCAGTGCCAGGTTTGCACAGAATCTTCAGTCCGGCTCAACACGGTAATGTTCCGCGCGCCAAACCTGGCGAGCTGGGATTGCCGTTTGTTTTTCCGTTTCAAATACGTTGGCTGCAAACCCTCGTTAGAGATTGCACGTAGGATATCTTCCCCGGGTCCAATCATCAAGAGGTTTTTCGGGACTTTACGGGCAAAGGACATTTTTCACGATGTTTGCCGCTAATCCGGCTCCTGATCAAGATGAACCGCCTCATTTTGGGACTTCCCAATTCGGCAGGCTTCCAGATCAAGGTCGTCCGCCTCGCATTGGATGGGAAATTCCGAAAACAGTTATGCGATTCACCCTATCACAGGCCGGCGGAGCAGTAAATCCACCCTCTCTGCATGCTAGACTCCTCTCATATGGAATTACCGAAGTTCGGCGAGGGCCGGGAGGCAACCTCTGCCTGTGGTCGACCATTCCAGTCCCTGCGCGCGCTCCACGGGTTGACCCTGCTGGTTACTCTGGCCTTCCTGCCTGCGATGGGCCTCGCTCAGGAGCCCACCCAAAACGGTTCCAACACTCCGGACTGTTCCGATCCCGCTATGGCAAGCAGCTCGCAGTGCATGGGCATGGGGCAAGGCTCGCAGCAGAATTCCGGCATGGGCGTTCCAGGCATGTCTGTGCAGTCGGCCCGGCCGCAGGTTCCGCCTTCATACACTGACCTCCTGAACATGCAGCGCCAGGGCCAGAACCCAACCGCCCAACTTCCCCTGCAACTGCCTCCGGAACCCCTCACCGAGTTTCAGAAATTCGTTGCATCCACCGCCGGGCAGATTCTCCCCATCTACGGAGCCGATCTTTTTCGCAACGTGCCCTCCACCTTTGCCCCCCTCGAGATGACCCCGGTTCCTGCCGACTACGTGGTTGGCCCCGGTGACGAACTGCGCATCCGGGTGTGGGGCCAGGTGTCGTTTGAGACCAATCTCACCGTCGACCGCTCCGGCGAAATCTACCTCCCTCACGTCGGCCCTGTGCATGTGGCGGGCATCCCCTTCACCGCCCTCGAAGATCACCTCAGACAAGCCGTGGGGCGCGTCTTTCACAATTTCGATATGACCGTGGACCTGGGCATGATCCGCTCCATTCAGGTCTACGTGGCGGGGCAGGCGCGCCGCCCCGGAGTCTACACCGTCAGCGCCCTCAGTACCCTGGTCGACACATTGTTCGCCAGCAACGGGCCTTCCATTCACGGCTCCTTCCGTGACATCGAACTGCGTCGCGGTGGAACCGTTGTGACCCATTTCGATCTGTACGATCTGCTCGTGCACGGCGACAAGACCAAGGACGCCAAGCTGCTGTCCGGCGATGTGATCTTCATTCCGCCGGCGGGCGACCAGGTCGCCCTCACCGGCTCCATCCGCAATCCGGCCATCTACGAGGTCAAGCCCGGGGATACCCTGAAGGACCTGATCGGCTATGCCGGCGGAGTCTCCGCGGTCGCCTCCAGCGCGCGCATCTCCGTCGAGCGCATTGAAGACCGGTCCAACCGCCAGGCCATGGAAGTGGCCAACGATGCGCAGGGTCTCGCCACCACGCTGGCCGACGGCGACCTGGTCCGGGTCAATCCCGTGGTCCCCGCCTATGAAAAGACCGTCACCATTCGCGGAAACCTGGCCAATCCGGGGCGGTTTGCCTGGCATCCCGGCATGCGCGTCAGCGAACTCATCCCCGACAAGGATAGTCTGATTACTCGCAATTACTGGTGGAAGCGCGCCCAGGAGGGACTGCCCGCGCCGGAGTTTGAGCCGGCCACCGAGCTCTCCAACCTGCGCCAGCCCCAGGAACCCGTCAACATGGCCAACCCCGAGGCAATGAGCAATCTGCGGCAGCAGAGCCAGTATGCGGCGCAGCCTTTCCCTTACAACAACCAGCAAAATCCCAATGGCGGCGCGCAGCAGAATCCCTCCGCGCAGCAGAATCCCTCGGCGCAGCAGAACCCCTCCGCGCAACAGAATCCCTACGCCGCTCAGCAGAATCCGTTGGGCGCACAGCAGCAAAACTATCCCCAGCAATATCCCCAGAATCCCAACTCCGAATATCCCAACCAGAACGACGAATACTCCAACCCCAATTGCGACCAGACCTACCCCATGCCGGACCAGTTTGGGAATATGCCGTCGGGCCTTTACAGTCAGAACCAGATGCCGCCCGCAGCGCCCGGCACGCTGCCTGCACCCCAGTCCACCGTCTACGGTCAATCGCCGTGCAGCCAGTTCCCCGGCGCCCAGCGCACCATCGTGCGCATCCCCGCTCCGGAAATCGACTGGGACTACGCCGTCATCGAACGCCTCGACAGCCAGACTCTCAAAAACCAGCTGCTTCCCTTCGACCTCGGCAAGCTGGTCCTCCAACACGATGCGTCGCAGGACCTCGAACTCCAGCCCGGGGACGTGATCTCGATCTTCTCCGAGGCCGACATCCGTGTGCCGCAGATGCAGCAGACCAAGTTGATACGGCTGGAGGGTGAATTTGCACATGCCGGCATCTATTCCGCCGTGCCCGGCGAAACCCTGCGCCAGTTGGTCGAGCGTGCCGGCGGTTTCACTCCCAAGGCCTACCTCTTCGGTTCCGAGTTCACCCGAATGTCGACCCGTAAGCTCCAGCAAGCCCGCATCGACGGATACATCCAGAACCTCGAGCTCGAGCTCCAGCGCAGCAGCCTCGTCGTCGCCGCCGCCTCCGCCACCGCGGCCCAGAGCCTTTCTCAGAATGGGCAACAAACCGAGGAGCAAATCGTCGACGAGCTGCGCCAGTTGCGCGCCACCGGCCGCATCGTTCTCGAATTCAAAGCAGCTTCCAACGGCGTCGCTTCCCTGCCTGACTTTCCGCTGGAAAACGGCGACGTCTTCGTGGTGCCGTCCATGCCTTCCAACATCAATGTCGTCGGCTCGGTATACGATCAGAGTTCGTTCCTCTATGAACCCAATCGCAACGTCGGAACCTACCTGCAGCTTGCCGGTGGTCCCAATCAGGACGGCGACCGCCGCCATGAGTTCGTCATTCGCGCCGACGGCGAGGTGATCAGTCGCAACTCGCTTCACGGCCCCTGGGGCGACGAGTTCGGCCGCCTCCGCCTCTATCCCGGCGACACCATCGTGGTTCCGCAGAAGCAGGTCAAGCTGCCCTTCATGCAAGGAGCCTCGCAGTGGGCCGCGATGTTCGAGCAACTCGCCCTTGGTGCTGCCTACCTGACCGTCATTAAGTAGCCGCCCCAGGCTTCTACGCCGGGTCCACTCTCAGGATCGCGCCCAGCGTGTGCTCCTCGTCCGGACCCAGGCTCACCGCGCACCCCAGCACGTTGCTCGCCTCCACGCACAGCATCGTCCGCCATGCCTCCGGTTCCATGTCCGTCATGCCCGCCGCGCCTTCGTGCCACGGGTTCCACACCACGGTGCTGGCGGAATTGGTCTTCTCCGTGCGCACACCGCGTTCTAAAACCGGATCCATGATCTCCACCGCCGCCCCCGTATCCACGTACGCGTTGTCCGTCTGTCGGGTAATTTGCAGGTCGCCCTGCTGCGTCTTGGCGCGGTTCCCGTCCTCGTTGTCCAGGTAGGTGGCTCCGTCCAACCCATGCACGCGCGCCATGCCCACCTCGCCCACGCGGAAATAAGTGTGCAGAGCCTCTTCAAACCGCATCGCCGTCGCCCCGCGGTTCATCACGCTCAACTCCAGGCGCAGCGTGCGCCCCACGCCGATCCGGTAGGCCAGCAGAAATTCGTGCGGCCACCATGCTCGCGTGCTCTCATCGCTGCCGGTCACGCACACCAGCGTCACCGTCCCGTCCTCGTCCACGCGCAGCGAGTCCAGCCGCCATTCCCGCGTCCTCACAAACCCATGTTTGGGCGCGCCGGGGTCGTCCGCCTTGTTGCGAAACCACGGGAAACATACCGGTATTCCTCCCCGGATCGGCTCGCCCTGCTCCCACCGCGAACGCTCGCTCAGGTAGAGCACCTCTGCCCCGCCGGCCGGCCGCCAGCGAAGCACCTGCGCGCCATAAAGCGAGATTTCAGCCACGGCCGCATCCGTGGCGATGCGCACCATGGGAAATCCCCCGGCGCCCGCGGCAATCTCCGCCACGCCCGCCACGCCGAACCGGCGATTCAGTCCTTCAATGTGACCTGCTCCATCCATCCCAGCGCGATTCTAATCCACCAGCCGCGCCCATTGGTTAAAGGCAACTGACAGCCAAAAACCGACAACTCAAACACAGCGACCTACGAACTGTGAACTGGCTGCATAAACCGAGCCTTGAGAGGGCACGACTTCATAGCTTGGTGAAAAACCAGCGGCCGGACAGAAGAGAACGCGTAAGGGCGGGACTTCAGTCCCGCCGAAAAACGCAAACAAAGGACTTGGGCTTTAGCCCCTGAGGGATTTTCTTTCCGGACTCCCGACCATTTGTGCAACCAGTTCTACAAACTGTGAACTGCGAACTGTGAACTGCGAACTGCGAACTCGAAACTGTGGGCCGCCAGCCGCCCCAGCACCGCAAGCCCCGTAGGGGCGTCAGATAATAGCCCCGGGTGAACCCTGAGCGAAGGAGAAGGGGCAACCCGGGGATAATCACGAAAGAATAGGCAGAGAAAAGAACGCGCCCCGCAGGGACGCGCCCCGCGGCTCTTCTTCGTCGTCTCCTCCGCATAGCCACTCCTTCGCCAAGTGTGAAGAAGTTCTGTGAAAGGGCGCGAATTCATAGCTTGGAGAAAAACGCGCGACGGAAGGACCAAAACGCGTCAGGGCGGGACTTTCAGTCCCGCCGCCAAGCGCAAATAAAGAACCCGGGCTTTAGCCCCTGAGGTTTTCGCTTCGATTTCGACAAAATTCCGACTTTAGCCTCCGAGGGGCGGTTTTCGCAGAGCGCCGACCTTCACCACAAGCGGCCAGTCGCTCCAGCACCGCAAGCCCCGAAGAGGCGAAAGAAAATAGCCCCGGGTGAACCCTGAGCGAAGGAGAAGGGGCAACCCGGGGATAATCACGAAAGAATAAGCAGAGAAAAGAACGCGTCCCGCAGGGACGCGATCGGCAGTTGAATATCGCAGTTGTTTCCCTATAGCCGGTAACTCACCAATCGTGGAGAGGTTTCGTGTCAGGGCATGACTTCAGTCGTGCCGCAAAGCGCCAATAAAACTGCGGGCTTTAGCCCCTGAGGGATGTTCTTTCCGGACTCCCGACCATTTTTGCAACCAGTTCTACAAACTGTGAACTGCGAACTGCGAATTACGAACTGCGAACTGCGAATTACGAACTGCGAACTGCGAATTACGAACTGCGAACTGCGAATTACGAACTGCGAACTCGGAACTGCGGGCCGCCATGCGCTCCCGCACCGCAAGCCCCGAAGGGGCGTCAGAACATAGCTCCGGGCGCAGCGAAGCGCAACCCGGGGATAATCTATTCTCCCCGCAAAGCCAGCGCGGGATCGGTGTTGGCTGCCCGCGCAGCCG
Organism: uncultured Acidobacteriota bacterium; assembly: GCA_963766785.1. GTDB lineage: Bacteria > Acidobacteriota > Terriglobia > Terriglobales > Acidobacteriaceae > Telmatobacter. The sequence continues at coordinate 1,199,501 of CAVYBV010000025.1, read as the reverse complement.
GCAGCGCGCAGGCTGCGAGGGCGAGCAGCAGCATGGCGACAATGGCGGAGGCAAGCACCAGCGGATCGAATGGACTTACTCCGAACAGGAACGAACGCAGGATGCGCGAGACCGCGATGACTCCGAGCGCTCCCAGAAGGCAGCCAACAGCGGAGAGCCTTGCGCCCGAGGCGAGCACCAGGCCGAGAACGCCGGAACGCTGGCAGCCGAGCGCCATGCGAATCGCCATCTCCTGCTGCCGCAGCGCCGCGGTGAAGGCAATGACGCTGTAAATTCCAAGCATGCTCAGCAGCAGGGCGGCCACGGCAAAAGATAAAACCAGCACCGTATCGAACCAGCGCGGCGCTTCGCTGGCAGAGATCGCGTGGTCCATCGTCTGAACCTGATCCAGCGCCAGTTCCGGGTCGATGCCGCGCACCGTCGCCCGCAACGTATTCTCCATTTGTTCGGGCGGCATCATGGTGCGTAGCACAATGTAACCGGAACTGCCATCCAGTTCCGTTGCCGCAGCAAATGGCCGCGAGGCCTTCCACTGGGCAACGGGCTGGTAGATCTGCGGCGCGGTTCTGCCGTCGCGAGCGCCCAGCTTCACATCGTCCACTTCGCCGACCACCGTCATCCATGGGTTCGCGGATTGGGAAAGCCCGCGGTGGACGCGCTTGCCAATGGGGTCCTGGCCGGGCCAGTAGCGTTCGGCAAGCTGGCGATTGACGACGACCGCGAGCGGCGCCCGCGCGTCGTCCGCCTCGGTCAAGACACGCCCGCGCAGCAACCGGATGCCGAGCGCCGGGAAAAAATTGCCGGAGACCGCCGACGGAGTGGCCATATTCAGAGCCGCGCCCTTTGGCGGAACATAGCCTGCGAAGGTCATGGTGACATCGTTGTCATCGGCGCCAGCCGGCAGCAAAGATGTCAGTCCGGCGGCAACTGCGCCGGGCGACCGCCGCAGATTTCCGAGCAAGCTCTCATTGAATGCGTCCACAGCGCTCTGCGTTGAGTATTGCTGCCGGGGAAGGGAATAGGCGGCAACCAATGTGTGGTCGGGGCGAAAGCCGAGGCTGACTTCGCGCATCTTCTCAAAACTGCGCAGCAGCACGCCGGATGCGGCAAGCAAAGTCAGCGCAATGGCAATTTCAAGCACCACCAGCGAAGAACGCAGCCGTGCCTGCCCGCCGCTCAGCGTGGCAGCGCGTCCACCCTCCTTCAGTGCCTCGTTTGCATTCGTTCGCATTGCCGCCAGTGCTGGAAACAGCCCGCACAGCACGCCGGTCAACACCGCCAGGCCGAGAGCGAAAGCGGCCATCGGCCAACTGAGCCCGATCTCATCGACGCGCGGCATCGTCTCCGGCAGAAAGCTCACGCCCAGCCGGATCGCAGCGCCCGCCAGCGCCAGCCCCATCAGGCCGCCGCTCAGGCTCAATACCAAACTCTCGCTGATAGCCTGCCCGAGCAATGCCGCCGCGCGCGCCCCCAGAGCCCGGCGGACCGCGATCTCCTTTTGCCGGCGAATGGACCGCACCAGCAGCAGGCCGGCAAGATTTGCGCAAGCCAGCAGAAGCACTACCCCAACCGCCAGGAACAACATGCGCAGCAAAGGCCGCGCCCCACGAACAATTGATTCCTGAAGAGGAGTTACGACCGGCAGAATGTGGAGGTGGCGCGCAAAAGCGGGGTAATTGCGCATGGTCTCTTCGGCAACCCGCTGGACGTCCGCCAATGCCTGCGCCGCCGTTGTGCCAGGCTCTAAACGGCCCGCCATCGCGAAGTCCCATGTGGTCACGTCGGTGGTAAGTTCTTCCTTAGTCAGGCTGAGCGGCACCCATAACTCGGTATGGTTCAATTGCCTCGGCAGCAAAGGAAAGTCGAAACCGCGCGGCATCACTCCGATCACGATGTATGGCGTGCGGTCGAGTGAGATGGTTGTGCCCACAACTGCCGGGTTGGCGTGAAACCGGCCTCGCCACGCCCCATAACTCAGCACGGCTACTTGCTGCCGCTTCTCGTCATCGTCCGCGGTAATTGCGCGGCCCAGCAGCGGAGCGGTTTCAAGTACGCGAAACATGCCTCCGCTCATGCGTGCGCCATGGACCTGAGATGGGTCGCCCGCGCCGGATAACTCCAAATCGATCTGCTGATAGGCGCCCAGAGAAGCGAAGCTGTGCGTCTCGCGCGTGTAACTGCCGATTTCGGGAGCGGTCACTCCGGGCTCATCCCAGGTCGAGCCTTCGAGATTGTCGCCCACCGCAACCAACCGCGAGGGGTCGGGAAACGGCAATGGACGGAGTAGCACTCCCTCGACAATCGAGAAGATCGCCGTCGTGGCGCCGATGCCGAATGCCAGCATCAGCACTGCTGCGATGGAAAATCCAAACGCCTTGGACAGGCTGCGTACCGCGAGCTTTAGTTCCTGCAAGGGATACTCCTCGGATCATGCATGGAGGGAATTTGCGTTCCAGTATTCCACGGGCAGCCGAATCTTGGCAGATGGCCCGCTCATCGATTCCAAGATCGGCACTTATGCACTATGGGCTGTGCCCCGTTCATCGCAGCATTTTCGCGATGAGCGGGTGTCCGGCTGGCGGCCCAAATCTCCGACGGATCGGCCCATCCCAAGGTCGAACGCATCGGTCCCGAAAAGCCGGCATCCCGGAAATGATCCGGCCCTTGCCGCTGCTTCGATTGCAGCACGGGGGGAACAAGCCCGACCGGGCGTCCATGTGCCGCACAAAGTCGATAGCGGCAAAGGCGCGCCGCCGCCCGCGGTCAAAACAAGGTCAGAGAGCGAAAACCAAAACTATGAATCAATTTCAATGGGCCGCATCGCCCAACCCAGGCAGACGGCAACTCCGCGCACACCAGGCCGTTCTTTGACGGCTGATTCTCTCCACCTGCCGCGCGCTTGCTGCGCCGAAGGGGGGAACTCGGCTCCAGGATCCGCTTCTATTTGGGGTGACTGCAGACGAGCTTATGCGAGCTTCAGCCAATCTCCTATGACATAAATCACTCATCTGATGGCAAAAAAGTTGTAGCCGCGGGCAGTAGCTCGAGGCTAGAGACCCTCTTTCCGTCCGTCGCAAGCCACCCGAACCCAGCTCTGCTAATAGCCTAGATATAAATAGCCTTTGACCAAATGGTCAGGTTTTTCAAAGGAATGCACTAACATCAGTGCATTTACCCAAGGAATCGCGACCGCAATCACCCCCAAAAAGGGTGCTGGGTGCCCCATCCTAACCGCGCTTTCTGCGGTTAGGGTGGGATGCAGGCCCCCGGTTTCGGGACCCCGGAAGACCACTGACCACTGACCACTGACCACAGTTCACTGTCCACTGTTCACTGTCCGCGGACCCCTGTATCCGCCGTCACAGCCCCAGCCCGGCAGATCGCCTACACTCAAAACCGTGAGCAGTATCGCGCCCGCGCATCTTGTGCGGGCGTTCGCATTTCGCCCTAAGGATTCGGCGCCGTGATCAATTTGGGAAACGAGGCGCGCGAATCACTGCACTTTCAGGGCGTAACTCGATGAATCCATTTGACATCGCCGGTTTTTATTTTGAGGGTGTTTTCTCCCGATCTTCGCCTCACTGAGCCGTCTTCGCGCCGCCTGCTCCTGCGGTGATCTGGTCTATCGGCAGCTCCAATGCAAACAAGGCCGCATTCCCCTGGTCGGCGTGGACCCAGATGCCGTGAAACGCCTGGTGAAGCTCGGGATGCGCCTCAAGCAGCGCGTTCATAACCTCCAGAACCTCCTGGCGCGCGCCGCCCGGATTGGAGAGCTGTGCCGCCTGCGCCGCATCGGGCGCGTAATGGACGTCGAGGTCGAGCCCGCCGAACGCGGTGCTGGTGTCGACAGATGTCACCTGGAGCGGCCCGGCGGTCGAGTTGACGGTCACGGGCGCGCCGGAGGGGAAATCGGCCGGCTTCACTTCGTCGGTTTCGCGTTGCAGTTTCTGGAGATTGGGGCTGGTGAGGCTATCCAGCGGATCGAGCAGGTTGGCGGCCATGCGGTAGTAGATCCAGGCGGCCCAGCGGCCGTTCGCCTGCTTGAAGCGGCGGGCCGAGGCCCAGTACCAGAGGCCGTCGTGGCCGGCCTCGACCATGGGCTTGGCAAAGAAGCCGGCGAGCTGCCATTGGCTGCCGCTGTGCGCCAGGATGAACGAGATTTGCTGCGGCTGCGGGACGCCGGTGGCGTGCAGGATGGCGAGCGCGTACTTGCCCGGCGGAAGGCCGCTGAAGTTGAGCACGACGGTGGGCGAGCCGCAGAAGAATTGAGTGCTGGGCTGGTTGGGCGGGTCGGCTGAGGCGTCCAGGTCGTAGAGATCGTCGACGGTGACGGTGGCGCGCTGGATGAGCGGATGAAGCTGCTCGACCGAGGAAGCGATGCCGCTGAAATCGGCTGCCACGGCGGGAAGCGTGCCGGCCTTGAGACCATGCACGTCGCCGTTCTGCACGCGGCTGAGCAGGATGCGGGCGGAGACGGCCAGGTCGTTGCGCTCGGCCGCGGTCATCTGCGCCTGGGTCATGCAGGAGGCGGCATAAACGGGGATGGAGAAGAGCAAGGAAACGATCAGGCCAAGGCTGGAGCGAAGTGACATGGTTTCACCTGTGCGGACAGGAAGAATTCCCTGCTGAGTAAGATGCGCATTACGCCAAGCGGGATCGAGTCAGCAAGTCAGCAAGTCAGCCGGTCAGCAAGTCAGCGAGGCTGCCTCCAGGCTTGCGCCTGGGGCTACCGTCTATCGCCCGCTGAAGCGGGCTTATCCAGGGTTCTTCAGCGAGCTCTCCATGTCCGGGATCTGGGGTACCTCGCCATCCATGGGGACCTGGGGCGCCCCATGATGAATGGGCAGGTGGCGGAGGATGTTGGCGTGGACGTCCGCGACCGCTCCGGCAGGAATGACAGTGAGGCCGCCGAGGATTTCGGCCAGATCGAGGTAGGCCCGGCGGTTGAGCTCGATGAAGTCCAGCGGATACTCGGGCTTGCGGGCGCGAGCCTGGGCGGGATCGGCGTCGAGGATGTAGCCGACGTCGAGGCGCGGAGCCAGGCGCATGACTGCGCGCACGTAGGCGCGGAGGAGCGGGCGGCGCAGATTAAGGTTGGCGAACTGGTCGTAGATGTAGCGGTCAAAGATGACGGCGTCCGCGCCTGATCGGAGGGTCTGGCGGACGCGGATGCGCGTGGAAAGCGCATCGAGGAGGTAGAGGCCGAGCCGGACCGGCGCCATCGGCCAGGCACGGACGTTCTTGTCGCGTCGGTTGACGGGGTTTTCCGGGCTGCCCACGCCTTTTTCGCCCTTGAAGATGCGGTGGCCGGCGCCCTCGCGCAGCCGGGTGAGGGCAGCGATGTCATCCCAGAAGGCGACGATGCGCACGCGCATGCCTTCGCGTTCCAGGGCTTGGCGAAGGGCCTGGATCTGCGTGCTCTTGCCGGCGCCATCGACGCCGGAAAAGCTTATCGAGATAGGGCGCGCGTGATTCATGGTTACCGGGGGCTGCTGGGGCTGGAGTGAGAGAGCGCAATCACCGCGCCGGTGGCGCCGGCGGCGGCCACGATAATGGCGGCCCGAATATAGAAAGCGCGGACGCGGCGCTGCCTGGCGGGAGCGATGGCGGCGCCGGAAGGCCGCGCGCCGGCGATGCCGGTGGGCCGGGTCATCGGACCGACCGCGGTGCCGACAGGTTTTTGTGGCTGGTTTTGCTGCTGATCGACATTCTGCGTGGCGGGCGCCTGCTGCGCCTGGCTTGAGGACCAGCCCTCCGGCAGCGCGGCGAGTGGCTGGGCCGTGGCCGTTTCGGATCCAGGCGAGACGGAAGCACTCGGGGCCTTATCGTTTCCCACCCTTGCGCCGGAAAGAAGGCGCAAGGATGGGGCACCCGAGCTTTGTGGCGCGGCCAGGCTGGAAGGAGCAGGCGCATCGGGAAGCGGTTGCGCTGGAGGAGCCTGCTGCGCCGCGGCGGCAAGCGGCAAGGGCACGGCAAGCAGCGCGGAGAGGCTTACGGCAACGAGCCGGCTGGAGAGAACTGACCGAGAGATGCAACGCATGGGATGGCTCCTCTCTTTGTGTCCATGGACGGCCGCGTGGCATCCGCTTCAGGCCGCGTGTTCCTGCGCGATCCTCTCGCCGATGGGAATCGGCGGAGTGATGACGTGAGAGCGGCGATGGAAGCTCTCAACGGCTTCCCCCATGGTGGGGAAGATGCGGAAGAGGCGATCGACATCGGTGCGCTTGAGATTGAGCCTGGCCCGCGGTGAAACGCCGGAGAGACGAATATCGCCGTTGCGCTTCATGGCTTGCTCAAGGCAGAGCAGAAGGAGATGAATGGCGGCAAGGTCCATGCCGTCCAAATTGGAGCAGTCGATCACGATGGCTGGGCGCACCCCATTGAGGTCACGCTCCAGGTCATGGAGAAACAGTCGTTCCTGTTTGCGGTCAAAGCTGTCCGGTAGTTTCCGGATGGAGACGGGTCGGGGTCGGAAGGTCATTCGATTGCCACCTGGAGGGATTTTGCTCGGGTTGAGAACGGTTGTCATTACCAGGAACCCGAGGTTGAGGTTGAATGATCGGAAGGATTGCAGGCTGGACTGCGGAGAGTGAGTGCCAGCTCCGCTTCGGGGTTGCGAATGGTGTGGGCAAGCACGTTGCGCCCGTAGCGGAAGAGGGTGACGAGGTTGCTGTTGTACCAGCAGCACTCGCTCATGCGCGGGGACAGGCCGCAGAGGAAGCGGAGATTGTTGAGGCGCATGGGCGAGGCCAGCATGGCGGCGATGAGGCGGTGATTGCCGTCGAGCACGGTGAGGGGCTCGCTCTCGTTGACGCCGATGAGGATGACGGCGGCGAAGCTGGAAGCATCGCGGCCGAGGCGGCGGCCGATGGCGGCCACCTTGGAGACGAATGAGTGATCGAGGAGATGGCTGCGGGTGCGCATGCCCGAGGCAACTTCAGGGGCGGAAAAACTTTTGCGCGCAACCTTGCGCCACTGCGCGCGGGGGAAGATACGGATGTTGGGGAGATCGGACTCGGTGACCTCAACTTCGTACCACTCGGTATTGAGGGGCAACTCCCTCCACAGAGCCAGGTGGCGGATGAAGAGCAGAGCGCGGCGCTTGGCGTTTTCGTCCGCGTCGTCGAGATTGGGATTGAGGACGAGGTCGCCGAAGGGTTTCTGGTACTCGTTGAACTCATGGCGATGGAAGTCGCTTTTGAGGAATTCGGCGATGGCCTCATCTTCGCTGACGCGGCGGATGAGTCGGATGGGAAGGCCGTCGCCGGCGTGGAGAATCTCCTTGGGATCGCTGAGAGAGTTGACGAGGAAGGGCAGGGCTACGAGCACGAACAGCACCACCATGAGCGCTAGCTGGACCAGGATGACTTCGCGCAGGGAAGAATGGAAGCAGCAGATGGCAGCGATGAGGATGGCGGAGAAAGCGAACTGCACCCAGCTGGTGTTGGCGATCTTGTAGGACATTTCGAAGGTGATGATGACGGCGCCGAGGGAGTAGATGACGGTGCCCAGGGCGTAAAGGGCCAGCAGGTAGGGCATGTTGTAGCGGCCGGCAATGGCGAAGTCGGCGCCGAAGAGGTGGGTCCAGAGCGCGGCAGGCGCGAATAAGAGGCCAAGCGAGACGGCGACGCCCACGCCCAGCACCAGCAGGAGCGAGGTGGCGATGACGCGCAGATCGCGGCGTTCCTCGTCGGCGCTGCCGGCAACCAGGGGGAAGGTGGAATTGACCACGGCCTGGGAGAACGAGAAGATGACGCGGCCGACCATGGCCACGGCGGCGTAAAGGCCGGCTTTACGGGCGTCGAAGAAGTGATTGACGAGGACAATGCCGCAATTGGAAATGAGCATCTGGCCGGCAAAGAAGATGGCGGCCTGACCGGTCTCGCGGACGATGTAGGAAGGCAGCAGCGGATTGCGGGCGCGGCCGTGGAGAGCGACGCGGATGGCGTAATAGGCGACGGCTTCAGCCGCGGCGTTAGCGGCGATGACGCCGGTGAGGCCGGCGCCGGCGAAGATCATGATCACGGAGCCGCCGAGGCGGAAGGCCTGCTCGAGGACCATGTTGGCGGCCAGGGCGCGGAAGCCGCAGGTGCCCTGGATATAACCGCGGCGGACGCCGAGGGGAATGTAAAAGCCGGCGCCGACGGCGATGATGGCGACCAGCGAGGAGCCGGGCAGATTGAGGAAATCGGCGATGGGACGCTCGAAGACGGCCAGGGCGAACGCCACCCCGAGGCCGCAGGCCCAGGCGGCGCGATGGAAGAAGCGGTAGACGGCGGTTTTGCCCTCCGCCGAGGGCTGCTGCGCGACCACCTTGGCAGCGACAATCTGGAACGAGAGGGTGATGGCAGAGAGCAGCGTGAGGATGGTGTAGACCACGGTGGCGTGGCCATATCCGCGGGCGCCGAGAAAACGCGCAACCGCGATGTTGTAGACCAGGTTGATGGCCATGGTCAGGCCGGAGCCGGCCAGCAGAACCACGCTGCCCGAGACAATGCGGGCCTGCAGCGTTTTCGTTCGATGAGAGACGGGGTTCACCACGCTGGAGGGCTCCAGTTCAACACGAGAATTTACCGGCAGGCGAGACTTATAGATAAGCTCTTCGGCAACCACCATTAAGATGCAGAATCCGGAGGCATGGCTGCTCCGCCCGGGGCGCGAACTGCAACCCGGATCGCGCGGAGATGCTTCTAACCCTGTACCGATGTTTCTGCGAAACAGTGCTGCTCTCTTCTTGTTCCTGCTGCTCTATCGAGGTTGTGAAAGCGCGGGCGGGGATCGCGTGCAGCCCTTGAAGTACAAGGCGGCAAACGGCGCTCCGCAGGTGCTGGCGGCGTACGAAGGGTGGTTCGGGCATCCGCAGCACATCGCGGTAGGCTACTCGTCCCACGATCCCGCCATCATTGCGCGTCAGATGAAGGAAGCCAAGGCGATGGGGATCACCGGGTTCGTCGTGGACTGGTACGGAGACCGCGAACCGTTCATCGACCGCAGTTACCAACTGGTGCAGGAGCAGGCGGAGAAAAACAAATTCAAAGTGGCGATGATGTACGACGAGACCAACCAGGAGGACGGCGCAACCGACGAAGCTATCGCCGATTTCGCCATGTTTCACGATACTTATCTGACCTCGAAATCGCCCGGACACAAGGCGTATCTGACGTACGACGGCCGGCCCGTGATCTTCATCTTTCCCAAGGGCGGGCAGACAGACTGGGACAAAGTGCGCGCGGTGGTGAACACGTGGGATCCCGCGCCATTGCTGATCGAGGAAAACCTGCCCGGCGCCTACGCGAACGATTTCGACGGGTTTTATGCGTGGGTGCAGCCTGGACAACAAGGATGGAAGCAGGACGGAAGCAACTGGGGCCGGCAGTATCTGGATAACTTCTACCGGACCATGGGAACGAAGTACCCGGACAAGATCGTGGTGGGAGGCGCGTGGGCGAGCTTTGACGACAGCAAGGCTTCCTGGGGCCTCGACCGGCATATTGCGGCGCGCTGCGGGCAAACATTCAGCGACACATTCAACGAATGGCGGAAGGTGTTTGCGCCGAGTAATGCGCCGCCGTTCTTGCTGGTGGAAACATGGAACGATCACGAAGAGGGAACGGCCATCGAGGATGGGATCCCGAGTTGCGTCAATGCGGCGGAAAACCCGATGCTGCGGGCGAGAAGATAGGCTGGAGTTAGCGAGTTAGTAGGGCTAGCTATGCCGCGCGGGTGACTTCATCCTCGGGAAGGTTATCGCTGGAGATGGCGTAGGCCTCGGGCTGGGCGCCGTAGCCGCCGGGCATGGCGATCATGCCCACCTGGCCGGGGATCATGACCTGGGCGCGATGGACGCGGCTGATGAGCGACAGCGGGCGGTTGCGGACCTCGTCGTAGACGCGGCCGAGGTACTCGCCGAGGATGCCGATGGAAAGCAGCAGCAAGCCGCCCATGAAAAACACTGAGGCGGCGATGCCGAATGCCGCGGCGGCTACGGCGCCGACGGGCAGGAACATGCAGAGCGCAAGGATGGCGGCGATTGCGGATGCGAATGCCAACAGGCCGAAGCTGAGGCGCAGCGGCTTGTAACTGAAACTGGTGATGGCGTCCATCGCATACTTGACGCGACTAAGGAAGGAGAGCTTGCCCTCGCCGGCGGCGCGGTCGTTGCGGTCGTAGTAGACGACGGCGCTCTTATAGCCGACCCACGCGCGCAGACCGGGGAGATAGCGGTTCTTCTCGCGCATGGCCAGGACGGAGCCGAGCGCCTTGCGGTCCATCAGGCTGAAGATGCCCGCGTTGAGGGGGATGGGGTAGTCGCTGAGCGCGCCCAGCACGCGATAGAAGAGCGGAAAAAGCAGGGCCAGCAGCTTGCGCCTTTCCTGGCGGCTGCGGCGCACCCCCACAACCACCTCGGCGCCGTCGCGCCAGGCGTCAATGAGCTGGGGAACGACCTCGGGGGGATCCTGAAAATCGCCGTCCATGAGGATGACGGCGCGGCCGCGGGCGGTTTCTAAACCGGCGGAGACGGCGCCCATGTGGCCCCAGTTGCGCGACAGTTCCACCACCACCACGTGGGGGTCTATAGCCTGAAGGCTCTTCAAACGATCGAGGGAGGAGTCGGTGGAACCATCGTTGACGTAAACCAGCTCCCAACCGTCCACGACGCTGTTGAGCGCGGCTGAAACTGCCTCATGAAAACAAACAATATTTTCTTCTTCGTTGTAAATGGGGACCACTACAGAGACCATGACTCCCGACTCTCCTTGTAATCTTGTTTTACTTACTACTTTCTTGTCTTTCTATCTTGCAGGCCCGGTTACAACATTGGATGCGGCGGAGGGAGCTATTGCGGCGAAGCCTGGAGCACGCGCACACGCCAGCGAGTTTCAGTCGGCGTGAGAACCACTATGTAGCGCTCGGTGACTGGTTGGCTGGCGATCACTTTATCACCGTCGCGAACCTCAACATCGCACTGGACGTTGTCAGTAAGCTCCACGGACAGGCCCTCGGGCGAATAAAAGACAATCTGCAAGTCGTGCGAGCGGTCTTGGTACGAAGTTCTCAAGCCGAGCCTGGCCTGTTGGCGGATCGTTTCGTGCGAGCTTGTGCCTGGCGTCGCCGACAAAGTCGCGGTCGAGCAGCTCGGGGCGATTCTGGTCCAGAGCGGCTCGCAGGCTCTGCCATGATTCGATGTAGGAATGGATCACTGCGGTTGCAGTCTGGTCTGCAAGCGGGCGCGGACCCTCTAGATGGGCCGGCTCGACGCGCACGTCAGGCTGGGCGCCGAGCAGCGGGGCGGCGAGGCAGAGCGAGATCAGCAAAGTGGTTCGGAACACGGGCTCATCTCCCCCAGTGGATCTGGTTGCCGAGCACGACGCCGCTGGCCACGCTGATGGTGGCGCCGGGATCGGCGGGCATGTCCACCTGGGCGATGCCGCGCTTGAGTGGCACGTCGACGGTGGATTCGCCGGACTGGGAATTCTCAGTAAAGGTGACGATGGTGCCGTCGGGAACGGGATTGCCGCTGCAATCGCGCACGGGATCGGTTTGAAGCTCGATTTTGTTGGCGTCCGGCTTGGCGCTCATGCTCAGACTGCATGGATCGCCCGGAACCTGGCCGATGACGCGCGTGGAGGAGAAGTCGCCGTCGCGGGCCACGAAGTGCGCCGCGCCCTCTTTGGGCGAGGAGTCCATCGCCACCCAGGCTCTGCCGTCCTGGGTGGTCACGGTGCGGGACTGCTGCGTTGCGCCGGGCGTGGTCAGATCAAAGGACACCGGCGTGGGCGCGGTGACTAGATTACTGTAGGCGTCGAAGACATAGACCGCGCCGGTGATGCCGTTTTTCACGTCCACCGGGAGGCGCGACGGGCGGGCGAGGAAAGTCATCTTGGCCGGCTTGCCGGGTACGACCGCAAAAGACGCAGGCTCGGCCGATGTGCCGGAGAGAATGGCAAGGTAATGACCGGCGTTATAGAGGGTGCCGGCGGTGAACGAGACGGGCTGGCCCAGCGCGACCTCGCGCTTGATGGCCTGACCCAGGCCGACGATTACCAGCGTGGCCGTGCCGCTGCCGGAGGTCTGAATGGTGAATGCGCCACCCGCCTCAACGGTCTTGGGCACGAGAATGCTTTGCGCAGCAAGGAGCGGCGCGGCGGCAAGCACTGCGAGCAGCGAGGGAAGCGCCGGCCTCATGCGGCGCCTCCCATGCTGAAGGTGGAAACCACCGTGCGATGGCTGCTGATGGTGCGTGCCAGATCCTCGGGTATGTGGATGTTGAAGGCCACTGGCGTCTGCGGCAGCAGGGCGCGATCGACGTACTGATCCGCCACCCAGACGATATTACCGGACTTGTCGTAGAAGGTGCCGAGGACGTGGGCGACGTTGGCGATCTGGCCGCTCTGGTTGACCACTTCGCCGGTCAGGGAGCCGTCGGGAGCGGGGTTGATTTTTTCGTTCTGGATTTCAATCACCGGATCGGCCGATGCCGGAATGAGGGTGGAGAACGGGTTCATGCGCACGCTTGCCACCTGGGAGAGGGTCACGTTGGGAAACCGGATGAGAAACGGCGTGACCGCTTTGGGCAGCAGCAGGTGCTGGATCATATCGAAGCTGCCCTCGGTCGCGATCGGCTCCTGGTTGTGGTTCAGCAGGGTGGCGTCGACGGAGACGTATGCGGGCACCACGTCTTCATTCAACAACTCGCCGAGAATCACCAGGCCCTCGGCGCGCTCGACGGGGTGCATATCGATGATGCGCACGTGCGGAGCTTCAACGTCCTGCGCGCCCCAGTCGTCACCGGCGCCGGGGTAGATTACATCCCAGCGCAGGTAGTTCACCGGGATCACCTGCGGCGGCAACGCGGGCTCTTTGGCGATGGGCCACTGCACCTGCCAGTTGCCGCTGTTGCGGACCAGGTGCACGTCGCGCGCGGTCACCTCATCGCCCACCACCGTGGCCCAATGAAGACGCAGCCGGTAATCGGCGTCGTCTTCGGTGGCGTGCAGCGGCTGCATATCGAAGTGCGAAATGGCAGAGTAGGTGAGAAGGTTGGGGTAATGACCGGTTAGATCGTGGATGAACTCCGCCTGGGTAAACTCGGCCTTGTTGGCCAGGCTGTTGTAGGCCTTCTGAAAATCCCTGGAGCGGATTTCGTCGCCGAAATTCCCCAGCGCGGCCCGCGGCGTGTCCGCAGAGCGCCCCAGGCGATCGCCGCCCGCGTAATGAAGTGCGGAGGGACCCGGCCATTCCGTGCCGATGACGATCAGCACGATGGTTGCAACGGCCAGGATGAGAGCCAGCATGCGTCCCTTCTTCACGACGCCAACCTCCCGGGAACAAGAGTTTCTTCTTCTGGGTAAGGAGTTTCGGCAGCTGCTTTTTCGCGCCGGCGTTCCGGGATGAACAAAACCAGGATGGCGAGAATGCTGCTGCCGAAGGGAAGAGTGCCCCACATCACGCCCTGCCAGTGCGGCGGCATCTGGGGCGCATTCACGGGCTGGAAGGGGGGAACGCCGTCCTTGGCCCATACGGTGATGGTTTTATCGTTCAGCCAGTCGACAGGCCGCCAGCCGGCGAAGGCGAGCAGCGGATCGTAGTAATCGTCGCGCACAAAAACCCACTTGAGCCCGTAGTGATCGGCGTGATTCAGGATCGCGCGCAGCGCATCCAGGCCATCGGCGCCGAAGTACTTTGAACTGGTCAGCGCGCCCGCGCCATATCTTGTCAGCTCAGGAAGCATGCGGCCGGAATACCACTCGCCGTCTTCGCTGGGCGCGTCGGTCTCCATGGCCAGGCGCGCCAGCTTGTTGCCGAAACCGAGGGTGATGTAGCTGTACTTGTCGTGTCCGTCGCGGTTGAGCCATGCGGCCACGGAATCCACCTTGAAGTCTTCCGCGTCGGCGGGATGATAGGTTGACCAGCCGACGGCGAGGGCGCAGGTGAACGTGGCCAGAACGGCCAGACTTACGGCGGCGCGCAACCGGTAGCGGTCGATGAGCTCCGATGCCAGCAGGCCCACGAAGGGAAGCGCAAGCAGGTTGGCCCAGTAGCTGAAGCGCTCCATGGTCAGCACTTCGAATGCGCGTCCCAGCAGCAGACGGCCGGCGGGAGTGGTGCCGCCGAGCCCGATGAGGAAGCACACCCAGAAGCCGAAGAGCAGCGGGCGCAGGCGCGCGACCTCAGACCCGCGCAGAAAGATAAACGGGAGCGCGAGGATCATGGCGCCGTAAGGGACGATGAAGTAGTTCATGCCCCACTGCGGGCTGAGGATGTAGTTGGCGCGGCTGGGATGGGGGATGGGCGTCTGCGTCACCGGATAGTGAAACAGGGCGATCCAGAATGGCAGCAAGACCACGATGACAGCCGCAGCCACCACCGCGACGATCACAACGGTGCGCAGCACGATGCCGGATGTTGACACGCGCTCGCCTTCCTCGCGCTCCATGAACGCAAGAGCGACCACTGGAATAGCAAAAAAGAACGAGCCGAATAGCAGAGTGGCGTGGTGCGCCGCGGCCGCGGCGGCAAACAGCGCCGCAGCCTTGAGGAACGCGCGCCAGCGCGAATAACGGATCCAGTCATAAAGGAATGGCAGCGCATTCAGATAGAGGGGAGCGGCAGCGGTGGTGGCCAACTGGCCTGCGGAATAAACCAAAAAGCTTTCCGCGCCCAGAAATGCGCTGGCCAACGCCGCAAAAGAAGCCGCGCGCGGGCTGACCCACAACCTGGAGAAGCGATAAACGCCGACGGCGAGCAGGAGGATGGCGATCAGTTGTACCGCCATGTAAGCCAGGTCGAGGCCGAAGATGTGGGAAAACACCGCGATCCACTGCTGCGGCAGCGGCGGATAGGTGGTCTGGGAGAAGCCCGCGAACCACTTCAGGTTCCACGGATCGAACCAGTGGTGCAGGTAGTGGGAGGCGAAAAAGATGTGGAGGTTGGTGTCGTAGGACTTCAGCGGCAGCTTCATGAGCAACAGCGGCAGGTGGACGGCGAGCACCGCCAGAAGAATGAGGCTCATTGGGATCGGCTGCCGTGACGGCATAACAGACTGAGAGTTCTTCACCATAGCCTCGCCAGAAAGCATGCGCATTAAAAACCCTCCGCAGCACGCTCCTCCTGTGATTACGCGGCGCGGCAACCCATCACCCGAGGTGTTCAAGCCGACAGCATGTGGGGAAAGGGTAGTCTGACGCGCATGTTCTTCGATTCGGTTAGCGTGCGGTGCGGTTGCTTTTGGGCCCGGATAGGCGGGGCGGATCTGGTCCGCCGGTGCGAATTCGAAAGCAAAGCCAACATCGAGAGACAAATTGGAATCCAAATGCAGAAGGTGAATCCGCCGCTACCCGGAGTTTCCGCGAACAACCAATGAACGTCCGACTTCGATTGCTGAGAATTGCCTTCCCATGGGCTTTGGCTAGCGCCGCATGCGTGCTGAGCGCGCAGACGTACCAGATCGGCGGCTCGCAAGCCAATCCGCAGGCGCAGAAGCAGGAGTCGCAGGGGCAGCAGCTGGGCTGGGGATCGAACATCCAGAACGCCCGCATCGCGCGCGCGGCACAAATGGCTCTGCAACACGGCCAGCGCTCGCTGGCGCTCGATTACGCGCGCAGAGCGGTGAAATCGGCGCCCAACGACCCCCAACTGTGGTTCCTGCTGGGCTATGCCGCGCGGCTCAACAACCAGTTCAAGGAATCGGAAGCGGCTTATCAGCATGGTCTCTCGCTCAGCCCGGGCTCGCTGGACGGAACCTCCGGCCTGGCGCAGGTCTACAGCCAAGTGGGCCGCAACGCCGATGCCGAACGCCTGCTGGCCAAGGTGATCGCCGCGGATCCCAGACGGCGTGACGACATGGAGATGTTGGGCGAGCTGCACATGCGCGACAAGGATTACCAGGGCGCGCTGAGCTGGCTCAACCGCGCGGAGAATCTGAAACCGGATGCGCGCTCGGAGGTGCTGCTGGCCATCAGCTACCAGCAACTGCATCGGCTGGATATGGCCGATCACTTCCTGGAACTGGCCAGGCATCGCGATCCAGCCAACCCCGACGTGGAGCGATCGCTGGCCAATTACTACCGGCAAGTGGGCCAATACGGCGATGCCATCGCGGCGCTGAAGGCAATCCAGAACCCGCATCCAGAGGTTGTCGCCGAACTTGGCTACACTTACCAGCTTGACGGCAAGATGGAAGACTCGGCGCAGGAGTACGCGCGCGCAGCCGACGCGGCGCCGAAGGATCTCGAACTCCAGCTATCGGCGGCGCAGGCCGAGGTGGTCGCGGGCGCGCCGGACCGGGCCGATCCGTTTCTCGAGCGCGCGGCGGGGCTGGACGCGGAGAACTATCATCTGCACGCCATTCGCGGCGAGATCGACCGCATGGAGAATCGCGACGAAGAGGCGGCGAAAGAGTACAGCGAGGCCATTGCATATCTGCCGGCCGAGACAGCCGAAGGGCCGCTCTACGGCATTCAGCTCCACGTGGACCTGATGCAGATTGAACAGACGCTGGGCGACGATGCCGCCGCCCGCCGGGAACTGGCGACGGCGGAGCAGCAGGTTGGCGCGCTGAATGAACAGGGCGCCGGCCGCGGATCGTTTCTGCGCCTGCGCGCAGTGATCAGGCTGGCCGCAGGCAACGCCGACGGCGCGCTGGCCGATGCGCATGAAGCCCTGGCGCTCGACCCCACCGAGCGCGACGACCTCCAGCTCGACGGCGACATCCTGGTGAAGATGGGCCGGGCCGAGGAAGCGGTCGCGATCTACAAGCGTGTGCTTGCCATGGACGCGAACGATCGTTTTGCGCTGACATCGCTTGGATACGCTTCGCGGGCGCTGGGCCGCAACCAGGATGCGGAGAGGTACTTCAGGCGGCTGGCTGAGGTCGACCCGCATTCCTACGAGCCTTACCTGGCGTTGGGCGATCTGTATACCACGGAGCGGAACTTTCCGCCGGCCCAGGCCGCGTACGCCAAGGCTTATGCGCTGTCGCCGAAACACGCGATGATTGTGGCCGGAGGAATGAACGCAGGAGTTGAGGCGCACAACCTGGGACTGGTGGCGGAGTGGATGCGCCACGTCACCGGCGCCATGGCGAACGAGCCGCAAGTGCTGCGGGAGGAAGAGCGTTATCTGAGCTTCAAGGGCGACTACGCGCAATCCGCGGAGATGGGCGAGAACGCCATCAAGCTCATGCCTAACGATCGCGACGTGGTGGTCTATCTCGGCTACGATCTGCTGCGCCTGGGCCGCTACCAGGATCTGCTGGCATTGACGCAGAAGTATAACGACGTGCTGTCCAAAGAGCCGGACATTCCGCTGCTGGCCGGCTATGTGCACAAGCATAACGGCCAGCAGGAATTGGCGCGCCAGGATTTCACCGAGGCGCTCGCGCGCGATCCCGAGGTCGAGACCGCTTATGTGAATCGCGGCTACATGCTGAACGATCTGCACGAGCCCAGAGCTGCGGCCGATGATTTTGAGTCTGCGCTCAAGCGCGATCCGCACGACGGCGAAGCGCATCTCGGGCTGGCCTACTCCGACCTGGACCTGCACCGGCCGCAGGCCGCGCTCAAGCAGGCACAGCAGGCCGAACAGGCCATGGGCGATATGCGCGACGTGCACGTGATCCGGGCCACGGCCTACGGCCGCGAGGACATGCTTGGCAAGGCGGTGGCCGAGTACCGCGCCGCGCTTCGCTTTACGCCCGGCGACGGCGGACTGCACATGGGCCTGGGCAACGCCTTGTTCTCCATGCGCCACTATCACGCGGCCATCGCCGAGCTCGAGACCGCGACCAGGTTCTCGCCCAACGACGCCACCGTTTACGCTCTTCTGGCGCGGTCGTACGCCAGCCTTGACGAGCGCGAGCCAGCCTACCAGAACGTGCAGCGCGCGGAGCAGATCGCTACGGCCACGGCGCCGGCGTATAACCCCTTTGACGAGCCGCTGCTGAGCAGCATCTACGTCTCCACCGGCGAGGCCCTGAGCCAGCTGGGCGATCAAAAAGCGGCGATGGGGCGCTTCCGGCTGGCGCTGGAGGTGCCGCATTCCGATCGTGTGGGTGTGCGATTAGCCATCGCGCAGGTCATGTCCGAGCAGGGTCACACGGACGAAGCCGAGCGGCAGGTGGCGCTGGGCTTGATGGAAGCCGCGGCCGGCGACAGCGAGCCGCCTTCAGGCGGACAGTTGGTTGAGGCTGCCGACGTGTTCCGCGGCATGCACGACTTCCAGCTCTCGCAGAATTACCTGGAGCGCGCGAAAACTGCCGGCGCGCCCGATTCCGAGGTGCGGGTGGGCATGGCCAACAACTACCTGGCGGTGGGCGACACCACGCGGGCGAAGGCCGAATTGGCAGCGGTGAACACGACCTCAGGCGACGCTCCCAGCTACCAGTACCTGTTGGCGCAGGCCAACGTATTCCGGCAGGAACACCAGGGCGCCGCGGCGATGACTTCGTTTGCGCAGGCCACCGATGCCGAGGGCGAGGACGAGACCGCGGAGATGGGCCTGCTCCAGGCCGGAGGCGAAGAGGGCTGGACCATCAACCCCACCGTCAGCCTGCTTTCGGACTTTTCCGTCGATCCGATTTACGAGGACACCACGGTCTACGTGCTCGACTCCAAGCTGGACGCGACGTTCCCGGTTGCGCCCAGCGCGCCCAGCCTGCTTCCGCCGCCGCGGTCTTCCATCCAGAGCCAGTGGACAGACGCGTTTCATTTGCACCTGGCTCACGTTCCCACCGCCACCGGATTCTTCCAGTTGCGCAACGCCCGCGGCCAGATTGACGTTCCAGCCACCAACTCGATCGTCAACCGCAGCACCACCGACTCGGTCTTCAATATCGGTCTCGACCCGTCCATCCGCATGGGAACCAGTGTCATCACCTTTGACAGCGGCGTCCAGGAAACCGTTCGGCGCGATTCTCTTTCGCCGTTGGAGATGAACCAGAATCTCTTCCGCATGTTCACCTACATGACCACGAGCTCGCTGTTCGATGCCGTTTCCGCCAGCGGCTACGTGATTCGCGAGGCCGGCCCGTTTACCGAGAGCGACCTCTCTTCGAAGGCGTTTACCGCTGACGTCGATTTTCGCGTGGGCTCGCCGTGGGGACGCACCGCCCTGCTGACCGGCTGGGGTGAAAACAAACAGACGTTCAGCCCGGTGAACTACCAGAACTACTACACCTCTTCCTATATCGGCCTCGAGCACCGCTTCGGCGACCACCTGGACATGCGGGCGATGCTCGAGGATCTGCGCTCGTGGCGCGTGGTGGGGCTGAATTCGGGGATCGCGCAGGATCTGCGTCCGGCGGGCGGGTTCGATTACACCTTCAGGCACAACTGGGATTTCGAGGCCTCCAGCGCCTTCTCCAGCGCCCGCGGCTTTCATATTTACGATGCAACCCAGAACGGCTTTTCCGTCTCTTACGCCATGCCGTTCCGGCGCAGGGTCTTGAACGACGAGGACGGGCAGCTCACGTATGCCTATCCCATCCGTTTTGCCGCGGGCGTCGAGGACGAGAGCTTTTTCAATTTTCCGGGGACCCACAGCCAGCAGCTAAGGCCCTATGCCGGCATCACTATATTCTGAGGCGAATAGACGATGAGGATTTGCCTGGTTTGTACTTTTCCTCCCAGCGGGCGCCAGTTGAACGAATACGCGTTTCACATCGCCCGCGAACTGCGGCGCCACCAGGACATCGAGCTGACCATTGTCTCCGACAAGCTGACCCACTACGACTTTGCCACCGATGAAAGCGGCAGGCCACTGAAGGTGAAAGACCAGCCGGAGCTGCCGGGGTTCAACGTCATCCGCTGCTGGAAATTCGGGAGCGTGGCCAATCCCCTCCGCCTGCTCCATACCATCCGCCGCCTCAACCCCGACGTGGTCTGGTTCAACCTGGTCTTTTCCACCTTCGCCACGCCGGATATGCCCGTAGCCGCGTTCGCGGGGCTCTCCACGCCGGCGCTTGTCCGCGCCGCCGGCTATTACACCCACATCACCCTGCATCACATCCTGGAGCACGTCGATTTCTCTGCCGCCGGGTTGCGTCATGGAAAGCTTCTCCGCATGGGCACGGAGCTGGCCACCCGCGCTTTGCTCTGCGCCCATTCCATCACCGTGCTGTTGCCCGGCTACCACAACACCCTGCTCTCCAAGTACCGCGCTCAGAACGTCCTGCTGGGCACGCACGGCACATTTGCCGCCGCGCCCACTGCTCCCGATTTCTCCTGGCGCGGCAATCCCCATAAGCGCATTCTCGCCATCGGGCATTGGGGCACCTACAAGCGGCTGGAGACGTTGATGGAGGCGTTCCCGCTGGTGCTCGACAGGGTTCCCCATGCGCGCCTCGTCATTGCCGGCGCCAACCACCACACCAAGGCCGGTTACTGGGAATCGATTCGTGAGGCGCAGCCCAAACATCTTCCCATCGACTTCCGCGGCTACGTACCCGAGGACGATATTCCCGAGTTGTTTGAGACCGCGTCGGTGCTCGTCCTTCCCTACGACTCCGCCACCGGATCCAGCGGGCCGGCGCACCAGGCGTGCCAATACGGCGTGCCCATTGTCAGCGCGGATCTGCCCGATTTCCGCGGCATGGCCGCCGATGAAGACATGGCCATTCGTTTTTACCGGCGCGGCGATCCCCGGGACCTCGCCGATCAGCTCCTCGCCATCCTTGAATCGCCGATGCTGGAACGGCAAATGGCCGAGCACAATTTCGCCGCCGGAATCGAGATGACCATGACCAGCGTGGTGAACAACTATCTGCGCTGGTTCCGCGTGCATCGGTCCAGGCGCGCCCTCCGCCGCCATTCGGCTCAGCCCGAACTCCCGCCGGATAGCCGGGACTTGCAGCCGGGCGGCGCACCGGCTCCATTGCACCTCCGGCCCGCCCTGGTTCCTCAGCGCGCTGAACGTGGGGACGAACTCGCCCCATTCGAACCTGCGCCCGGCCTTGCGGAAGCAGCCGATTACGGCGTTGAGCCACTGACTCGCCGCTCGTCCGCAAGCATGAATGGGCGCGGTTGAGGTCCCGCACAGGGAGCTCTTGCCATCCTCGGCGTACGAGCCCTTGGGCTTATGCAGCGGCAGCGGCTTTCAAAGCATCCTCGCCGCAATAAAGAGTCATCAGAATACTCAGCAGTCGCATCGTTGCCGGCATTTCGCGGGCGCCATGCGCCGACAAAAGGAAGTACCAATCGCGTAACCAGTTTCGAGATTCATCGCGCCGCAACTTCATCCAGGGTTGCGCGGTATGGCGGTCTTGCGCAATGGAACCAGAAGGAGAGTCGGCGTTGCAAATGTGTACCCCCGGAAGCACTTTCAGGAACTCGCTTCTCTGCGCGGCAATCCTGCTGCCCCTCGCTCTCGCCGGTTGCAGCTCCTTTAACATGACCGCGGGCAACCCGCCTCCGACGGTGAGCATCTCCGCCAATCCCACATCGATCAGCCCCGGCGGCAGCGCCATGCTTACCGTTGCCGCAAGCAATGCGAGCCAGGTGACGGTGACCGGCAGCGACGGCAGCTCCTACACGATCGGCGCCAGCGGCGGCACGCAAAAAGTGAGCCCCGCGTCGACCACGACCTACACGGCTACCGCCGTGGGCGCGGGCGGAAAGGCCACCGCCAAAACAGCGGTCAGCGTGAACAGCAGCCTTTCTGCCGCTCCAACCGTGGCGATTACGGCTAACCCCGCCATCATTTCCGCGGGCAGCTCGTCCACGCTGACCGTTACCGCAACCAACGCCACCGCGGTCACGCTGACCGGAACCGACGGCAGCTCCTACACGCTTTCTTCAACCGGCGGAACGCAAAAGGTGAGCCCGGCGAAGACCACGACTTATACGGCGACGGCCACCGGCGCCGGCGGTAGCGCCGAGAACAGCGTCACCGTCACGGTAAGTGCTGTGGCTCCGGCCGCGCCCACCGTAGCCATTACGGCCAATCCGTCCACCATCGCCGCGGGCAATTCGTCCACGCTCACCGTCACCGCAACCAACGCCACGCAAGTCGCCGTGACCGGAACCGATGGCAGCTCCTACAAGCTTTCTGCAACCGGCGGAACGCAAAAGGTGAGCCCGGCGAAGACCACCACTTATACCGCGACGGCCACCGGCGCCGGCGGCAGCGCCAGGAAAAGCGCCACCGTCACCGTAAGTGCTGCGCCTCCGCCCGCGCCGGAAGTAGCCATAACGGCTAATCCGTCCACAATCGACGCGGGCAATTCGTCCACGCTCACCGTCACCGCAATCAACGCCACGCAGGTCACGGTCGCCGGAACCGACGGCAGCTCCTACACGCTTTCTGCAACCGGCGGAACGCAAAAGGTGAGCCCGGCGAAGACCACTACTTATACAGCGACGGCCACCGGCGCCGGCGGCAGCGCCAAAGCAACGGCCACGATAACGGTTGAAACGCCGGCCACTGTTTCCATTACCGCCAATCCGGCCACGATTGTCACCGGCGCATCTTCCACACTGACGGTTACGGCAACCAATGCCACCGCGGTCACGGTGACCGGAACCGATGGCAGCTCCTACACCCTCTCAGCAACCGGCGGCACCCAGCAGGTGAGCCCCGCACAAACCACCACTTACACCGCGACGGCTACCGGCGCCACCGGCAAGGTAACCGGTACCGTCACCGTCACGGTGATTCCCGGGGGCAGCGTAAACGCCATCCAGCACGTCGTCTTCATGCTCCAGGAGAACCACACCTTCGACAATTACTTCGGCATGCTCAATCCGTACCGGCACGCGAACAGCATGTTCCTGGGCGATGACGGCAACGACTACGAGGTGGATGGTCTGATCGATTGCGCCGCGGGGTCAAACCCCTGCACTCCCACCGTCGACCTGACCCAGACCGTCAGCAACGAGGACGACCAGGGAACATCCTATTCGCTGTTCAAGTTCGCCAGCACCTGCGTGGACGACATGAGCTCCGACTGGCTCTCCAGCTATGGCGACGTAAACCGCTACGACTTTCTCGCCACGCGCCCCATCAACATGGATGGGTTTGTGCACAACGCCGAAGGGTACGCCAACAGTTGCGCCAGCAGCGGCTCGTGCTCCGGCAGTTTCACCGATACCGCGGGCCAGCGCGCAATGGGCTATTACGATGAGGGATTCCTCAACTACTACTACTACATGGCCTCGCAGTTCGCCGTCTCGGATCGCTGGTTCTCGCCGGTCTCCAGCAAGAGCATCAGCAACCGCATCGCCACTTTCACCGGAGGAACCACGCAGGGGCTGGTGAAGGATCCAGGGAACGACGATCACCTGGGGCAGCTCGACATCAACAATATCTTCGAGGAATTGGATAACGCCGGAGTCTCCTGGAAGATCTACTATTCCGTCACCCAGGGATTCTGCTCCGACGAGGACGACTGCCCGGCCACGGGAAACTCGCGCTACCCGGCCACCGACTTCTCCAGCCTCTCCTACTCCTACCAGTATCTCTACAACAATCCCAGCGGAGCGCAGTGCACGGCGCCCACCGTGGGTTCTTCTTCGGCGCCGGTCGACGACAGCACCAATTCCTTCTGCATCGACGTCGATCACATCGCGCCCATCTCGCAGTACTTTGTCGACCTGACCAACAACACGCTGCCCAGCTTCGCTTTTATTGAAGCCGGCTACGGCCACGACGACGAACACCCCGGTTCCGAACAGCCGATCCTGCAGGGACAGGCCCAGGTCGCCAGCATCGTCAATGCCTTCATGAGTAGCCCGGAGTGGCCGACTTCAGTCTTCTTCCTCAGCTACGACGAAGGTGGTGGCCCTTACGACCAC
Source organism: uncultured Acidobacteriota bacterium (assembly GCA_963766785.1). GTDB lineage: Bacteria > Acidobacteriota > Terriglobia > Terriglobales > Acidobacteriaceae > Telmatobacter. Next base: position 1,175,712 of record CAVYBV010000025.1, on the reverse strand, counting down.
GTGCCGCCGGTACCGGGAAGCTCCGACATCAACACCAACCCGGCTCTGGGGACCTACCCGGACATCTCGTCGATCGCGGTGAACCCTGACAGCTACAATCCTTGCCTGCCATCGGGAGGCACGCCCACTCTGCACTGTGACCTTGAATCCACAGATCCCGGCGCCAATTCCGGCGATGCCGCGGCGCAACAGGGATTCGCCGCCCAGCTCGGATTCCGCTTGCCCAATATGGTTATCTCGCCGTTCACGCGCCGGCACTACGTTTCCCACATCCCCATGGATCACACCGCGGTCATCAAGTTTGTCGAGAGCCGATTCATCTCCTCCTCGACGCACCTGACCGCGCGCGACGCGGCCCAGCCGAATCTGCTCGACTTCTTCGATTTCAACAACGTTCCCTGGGAGACGCCGCCCACGCCGCCGACGCCCTACAGCGACAATGGCGCAAGTTGCACGCCGCAAAGCATGGGGCCGTGACCTTGTCCCGGCCGTGGCCGAGTTCACTGCCGGGCTGCAATCACTTCGCAGGGCTGCGTCATGTCATTGCCTTCATGCCCCGTCCGCGAATGGATCCTTATTTGCAACGATGAACGTCAGTCCTTCACGCGGACTTTGGGTTCGACGCTCAGACCGGGGCGAAGCCGGTGCTGCGTGTCGTCGTGCTGGAGGTCGGTGAAGTCGATGCGGACGGGGACGCGCTGCACCACCTTGACATAGTTGCCGGTGGCGTTTTCCGGCGGGAAGAGCGAGAGGATGGAGCCGGTGGCGCCGCCGATCTGGGTCACTTTTGCCTTGTAGTCCTTGCCGGTGGCGTCAACGTGGACTTCGACGGCCTGGCCGGCGTGCATGTGCTCCAACTGGGTCTCCTTGAAGTTGGCGGTGATCCAGATGTCGTTGAGGCTGACCAGAGTGAGCAGGTTCTGGCCGGCGGAGACGTTCTGGTCGATTTCGACGCTCTTGCGGGTGATGATGCCGTCCTCGGGGGCGACGATGTGGCAGTAGCTCAGGTTGAGCTGGGCCTGGTCGAGCGCGGCCTGGGCCTGCGCAACCTGGGCTTCGGCCTGCTTGGCCTTGGCGTTCTGACTTTCAATTTGCTGGGGGCGCGTCTCGGCGTAGTTGAGGGACGCATCGGCGGAGGCCTCGCGCTCGCGGGCCACGCGGACGGCATCGGCGGCGGCCTGGGCGCTGGCTACTGCGTCGGCCACGGAGGCCTGGGCTGCCGTCGCCGCGGCTACGGCGCCATCCCATTGCTGCTTGCTGATCACGTCCTTTTGGACCAGCGGACGGTAGCGTTCCAAATCCGACTGCGCTTTGGCGTTGTTGGCCTGGGCCTGGGTAACGCGAGCCTGGGCGGCGCGCAACTGCCCTTCAGCCTCCTGTATCGACGCCCGGCTCCCGGTCAGATCGGCGGATGCGGAGGTCAGGTTGCTGCCGGTGTTCACCGTGGTGAGGGGAACGGCGACCTTGGCCACCGCGGCCGCGGCCTGGGCAGCAGCCAGTGAGGCCTCGGCGTTCTCCACCGCGACCTGAAAGTCGCGCGGATCGAGGTCGGCAATGGGATCGCCGGCCTTCACCTTCTGGTTCTCTTCCACGTAGACCTTGAGGACGTGACCCTGGATGCGCGCGCTGATCTGGATCAGGTGACCGCTGACCTGGGCGTCGTCGGTGTCTTCGTAAAAGGTGGAGTGCCACCAGAAGGCCAGCGCGGCCACGGCAAGGATGGCGACCACGATGATGACGAATCCCCGGCGGCGCGACCGCGGCTGCACCACCTCGGTATCGGGTTCCGCGGGCGCCGGTGTGGGGGTTGTGGTTGTGTCGGGCACGTCTACTTACCTCCCAGATAGCTCTTGTAATTGTCGGCAGCGCCGAGGGCACGCGCCAGGCTGAGCTTGGCGATATTGTGCCGGTAGAGGCTGGTTACGTATTGCAGGTTGGCCTGGGCAACGCTCTGCTCGGCCTGGCTGACGGGCAGGTTGTCGCTGACCCCGGCGGCATAGCTCTGCTGCGCCTCGCTCAGGGCCTCGTTGGCCAGCTCCACGGTGGAGCGGGCAACTTCTACCTGCTTCTGCGCAGATTCGATGTCGAGGAGCGCGTCCCTCACGTCGGCGTCCACCTGCGCGTTCGCGTCGCTCAACTGCGCCTTGCTGGTATCCACCTGGGCCTGCGCCTGCTCGGCCTCGCCGCGCAATTCGTATTCCTTGAAGACGGGCACGCTGACCAGGCCGGTGGCGTCGACGGTGCCGTGCGAATGGCCCACGTTCACGCCGATGTCGCCGTAGTCGGCGTTGACGCTGAGCACGGGGTAGCGCTCGGCCCCGGCGGCCTTGCGCATCTCCTCGGCGGCCCGGGTCTGCTCCGCCATGGCCTGCAGGTCTTTGCGGTTCAGATGGGCCTGCTCGAGGGCCGCGTTCATATCGATCTGGTCGAAGGCCGTGTACGGCTCCTTGTCCACCACGTTGAATTTCTGGTCGAGGGGCAGGCCGATGGTGCGGGCCAGGGCCAGCCGGTCCTTTTCAAGCGCGTTCTGGGCCACGATAAGCTGCTGTTCGAGCGACTGGTAATCGACGCGGGCGCGCAGCTCATCGAGCAGCGGAGCGGTGCCGGCCTGGTGGCGGGCAATGGCCTGATCGAGCGTGACCTTGGACGTGGCCACCTGCGCCTGCACGCTGTCCACCTGGGTTTCGTCGGCCACCACCAGCAGGTAGGCGTTGCCGACGGTGAGAATGACCAGCTGGCGCGCGTCTTCGGCGGAGAGCTCGGCGGCGCTGAAGTCGTGCTTCGCGGCCAGGTAATCGTGGAGCGACTTGACGTCGGCCAGCGACCACGCCAGCGAGGCGCGAATGTCAGTGAATCCGTAGGGGCCGATGATGGTGGGGAAACCGGGAAAGCGCAGGCCCTCCGCGGCCAGATCGGTCTGCATCTCGGATTCCTGAATGTGGGCGTTGACCTCAGGCAGGAGGCCCTGCAACTGGCTCAGTCGCTGGCCGCGCGCGGATGCGGTCTGGGTTCCGCTCAGAATCACTCCAAGGTTGTTGCGCAGCCCTCGCTGGATGGCGTCGTCCAGAGTCAGGTCAATGGTCTGCGCAGTGGCTGTGCCCTCAGTAATGCTGCCCTGGTACCTGGATTGGCCGGAAGCGGGCGCCGCGGAGCCGATCAGCGATTGTTCGCTGGGAAGCTCCGTGCCCTGGGGGGCAGATGGCGTTTGCGAAGGCGGAGTGCCGGGCACTTGCGCGGCCATTATTGCGGCGCCCGCCAGCGACAGCAAAGAGATCCCCCACCGGAAAGTGGGCGCAAAGCGACGGGTTGCGGTCCTGCCTGTGGATTCAGATGGCATCAAAGAATTTCGACTCGATCAACTGAAACGATAGGCTGCATGGCTGAAATGCGCAGCTCATCAAAATGGATGCGCGCACGGCGCTGGATGCTTCTAAATCTAGTGTAAAGGCACAAAGGCAGGGAGTAGGGAATAGCGAGTAGGGAATAGGGAGGTCGAGAGTGCCGACCGGGGACATGCCTGACAATTTGGAACCTGGAAAATCCAGATACTGAAAAGCGTGCATTGGCTCGGAATGGGAGTGCCTTACGTGCGCAGTGAGGCCGCACCGCACCTAGCCGTTGTTTTCTACTCCCTACTCCCTATTCCCTACTCCCTCGCTCCGGCCTTCAGCATCTGCGACGCCAGGGAGCAGAGCGCCTGGCGGAAGAGTTCGCGCACGGCGTCGGCAGACCAGCCGGCGGCCTGGGGGCCGGCGTGCACAGCCAACAGCGCCGCGGTCTCCTGCGCGCTGAAGCCGGCCACGGCGCGAAGAACGAAGATGACGCGCATGGATGCGGGCAGGCTTTCCAGCCACGTGCGCACGCGGTCGCGGTCAGGGCCGGCCATCATGGATTCAAGCTCCTCGCGGGACATGCCGGCGGCGTTGAGGTCGTCGTCTTCAATGCAGGTATTGGCGTGGGCCAAACCCTCGGGCGCGGCCAGGCTCGCGGGGTCGCGGCGGCTCAGCAGCTCAAGCGCGGCGGCGGCCAGGGCGCGGCGGCTGGCTCTACGGGCTTGTTCCGGATCGCTGCATGCGGATACCTCGGCCTGGGCCACGCTGGTTTCCACCAGCCGGATGGCATCCTCGCCTTCGCCGGCAAGCATGGATGCCAGCGTGTACAGGCCGGCGGCGATGAGGTCGAACATGCTGTCCATGCCCTTGAGCGCGCTCTCGACGGCCTCGGCATCCCTGCCCTGGCCGTCGAGCATCCCGCTGACGGTGCGGGCAAATTCGGCGGCTTCGGCTGGCAGCGGCTGCGCGGGGTCCAGGCGCACGGCCGGGTTCAGAGGCGGATTCTCAGCTTGGTTCGGCATCGGGTGGCTCCTCGGTTCAGGGGATACGGATGCTGGCTGCCTGCTTCAATGGTCCACCGGAGCGGGGTTCGGGGTCAAACGACTGAGAAACAGGGAACAGGGATAAGGGAACGGGGAACAGGGTGTGGATAAAGAACAAAGGCAATAAAAAGCAAGGACCATAAGAAACCAAGACTTGTAGATATCCCACTTTAGGCGATGCACAGAATGCCGCGCATCGGCGAAGGTTGTGCACTTGTTGATATACCCTGCCTGCCGCTCATTTTCCGGCTTGTCACTGCGAATCCTGCAATCCCCGCGCTACAATCCTGCCGCATTCCCACGGGCCCGCAATCCAGCTTCATAAAGGAGAAGCCATGGACCCACCGAACGCATTCCTCGGGAAGCCCGATCAGCCCACAGAAGCCGAAATCGATGCCGTTCTGGGCCCTGCCGCGCCGCTCTGGACCCAGCTCATAGCGCAGGTCACCGCGGACGCAGGCAAGGTTACGCTGGAGTGGCAGGGGATCTACGTCAACAAGTATGGGTGGTCCCTGCGCCTGAAGCAGAAGGGCCGAAACCTGGTTTATCTGGCGCCGTGCAACGGCTGCTTCCGGGTCGCATTCGCCCTCAACGACAAGGCAGTTGACGCTGCAAAAGCTGCGCGCCTGCCCAGGAAGGTTGCCGATGCGCTGGCCACCGCTCCACATTATCCAGAGGGCACAGGCCTCCGGCTGACGGTGTACAAAACCAGCGATCTCGCGTCCATCCGCAAGCTGGCGCGGATCAAACTGGCGAATTGAACCTCCCGGAGCATCGGGTAGGACAGCGCGTCCGGCGCCGCTCCGCCCGTGTGCCTGCTCAGCGCGCCGGCGCGTTCATCTCCTCCCGCCCCTGATCCTGTTATCCTTTCCAACACGGCGATGGTGTAAGCCCAATGGCCAAAATCACGAAAAACCCACGGCTGTTCAACGGCCGCGACGAGTCGTGGATGCAGTTCAACCGGCGCGTCCTGGAGGAGGCCGAGGACCCGACCAATCCCTTGCTGGAACGAGTCAAGTTCCTGGCCATCACCTGCTCCAACCTGGATGAATACGTGGAGATCCGCCAGGCCGGCCTGATGCAGCGGATCGAGGACGGCTACCGCGAGCCGGGTTACGATGGGCTGCGTCCGGATGAGTCCCTGGGGGCGCTGACCGGGGACATTCACGCCTTTGTGGACGCGCAGTACGCCTGCTGGAACCACCACCTGCAGCCGGAGCTGCGCAAGGCGGGCATCCGCCTGCTGGATTGGGACGAGCTGGACGACGATGCCAGGGCCTTTGCCCAGAACTATTACGTGCGCGAGGTGGATCCGCTGCTTACCCCGATCGCAATCGATCCGGCGCATCCGTTTCCGCGCGTGCTCAACAAGGCGCTGTGCCTGGCGCTGCTGCTCAGGGCCAAGCGCAAAAGCTCCGGACCGGCGGTGCTGGGCGTGGTCACGGTGCCGCGCGCGCTGCCCCGGTTTGTGCGCCTGCCCGCCGCCGATGGGGCCTTCGACTACGTCCTCCTGCAGGACCTGATCGCCAAAAACCTTCAGGGCATGTACCGCGGTTACGAGGTGCGGGCGTTTACGGCCTTTCGCGTTACGCGGAACTCCAACCTCTATTTCGAGGAAGAAGAAGCGCGGTCGCTGCTGGAGACCATTCGCGTGGAGCTGCACAACCGGCGCAAGGGCGACGCGGTGCGGCTGGAGATCGAGACCCCTGCCCATCCTGAGATCGTGGAGCGGCTCAGGACCAATTTCGAGCTCGACGAGGACCAGGTGTTTCGCGGCAAAGGGCCGGTGAACTTGTCGCGGGTGATGTTTCTCTATTCCGACGTGGCCCGGCCGGACCTGAAGTTTCCCCCCTTCACGCCGCGGCCGCTGGTGCTGAGCCGCAAGGCAACCAGCATTTTTGAAGATCTCCGCACCCGCGACATCCTGCTCCACCACCCGTACGACTCCTACGATCCGGTGGTCAATTTCATCCAGCTTGGGGCCGAGGACCCGGCGGTGGTGAGCATCAAGCAAACGCTCTACCGCACCAGCCAGGACTCGCCCCTGTTTCAGGCGTTCATTGAGGCGGCGGCCACCAAGGAAGCCACGGTGGTGGTGGAGCTGATGGCGCGCTTCGACGAGGCCTCGAACATCCGCTGGGCGCGCAGCATGGAAGACGCGGGCGTGCAGGTGTTCCATGGAGTGGTAGGACTGAAGACGCACTGCAAACTCGCATTATTGGTGCGCCGCGACGAGGACGGCGTCACCCGCCGCTACTGCCACCTGGGGACGGGCAATTACAACCCCGTCACCGCGCGCTTCTACACCGACCTGAGCCTGCTCACCAGCGATCCCCAGATCACCGAGCGCGTGCACATGGTCTTCAACTACCTGACCGCGCATGCCGAGGTGGACGACTACCTTCCGCTGCTGGTGGCGCCGCTGACCATGGCGGAGAACTTCCTGGGGCTGATCCGGCGCGAAGCCGAGCATGCGCGCGCGGGGCGGCCGGCGCACATCGTGGCCAAAATGAACGCGCTGCTGGAGCCGAGCGTGATCGAGGCCCTTTACCAGGCCTCGCAGGCAGGCGTCGAGATCGACCTGATCGTGCGCGGCATTTCCATCATCCGGCCGGGGGTGAAGGGCCTTTCGGACCACGTGCGCGTGCGCTCCATCGTGGGCCGGTTCCTGGAGCACTCGCGCATTTTTCATTTTGCCAACGGCGGCGACGACGAAATCTACCTGGGCTCGGCGGACTGGATGCCGCGCAACCTGTTCGAGCGCTGCGAAGTGGTCTTTCCCGTGCGCGATGCCGCGGCCAAGGCGCGCATTCACGACGAGATCCTTCCCGCCTACCTGGCCGACAGCGTCAAGGCGCGCATCCAGCAGGCGGACGGCACCTATCGCCGCGCCGGCAAGTCGGGCAAGGACGCGCGCGCGTTCTCCGCGCAGGATTTCCTGATGCAGCTGGCGGAAGGGAAGGCGGACCTGGGGGCAATCCCCGTGGCGGCCACGCGGGCCATGCGTCCGCGACGGCCGAAGCGGCCGGCCAGGCGGGCCGCGGCAGACTGAAAAAACAGGGACCGAGGGACCAAGGGACCGAGAAAGCTCCCAGATTTTGGCTTCTAGCTTCTATCTACTAGCCTTTAGCTTGAGGCTCTCGCAGGCCAGAACTGGCTGCATAAATGTGCTTTGAAAGGGCACGACTTTAGTCGTGCCGCAAAAAGCCAATAAAACCGCGGGCTTTAGCCCCTGAGGGATGTTTTTTCCGGGCACCGAACATTGATGCAACCAGCTCCAGGGCGTGCGAGGCTTCTTTCTGTTCCCTGTTCCCTGTTCCCTGTTCCCTGTTCTCTGTTCTCTACTCCCTACTCTCTACTCCCTACTCCCTACTCCCTACTCCCTGTTCCCTGCACATCACGGGCCGGAGGTCGCTTTGGAGTTTGGCGGCGAGGGTGGAGAATCGCCCGCGGATTTGCGCGTAGCGGGTTTCAGAGCCAGCAATTGGCTGGACGGCGTCTGAGCAAACTGCCGGGGAATCAGCAGCACGTACGGCACCACGGCATTGGAGAATGCATTGCGCCGCTCGGCTTCGGCAAACGGCGGCGCGTGATCTCCCACCACCACGAAGATAGTCGGGCGAGCCAGCGCAGCCGTGGCCATGTCGAACACCGACCGATGCACGTTGAAGACAAGTTGATAGTAAGCGCAAAGCGCGACATCCTGTGCCAGTAGGGGCGAGACGCTGCATGGCGCCGGGTTGTTCACCTGCGGAGGATTGGGCACCGGCAGATGCGATCCCAGGGTCATCCAATAAATGAATTGCGGGCCATCGCTGTGTTCTTCCAAATGATGGCCAATCCAATCCGCGATGGCGGTATCGCAAGTCCCGCGAAAAGCACCCGCGCATCGAGGCAAGTGCGCGGCGTCGAACTTTTCCCTGAACCACATCTCGTCGAATCCAACCCGCGGATACAATTTCACGCGGTTGTACATCAGCCCTGACATTCCATGGACCGCGATGGTGCGATAGCCCAGCGCGCGCAGCTTCTGGGGAAGGCAGTCCTGCGCGGCCGGCGAATTTGCCCCAGGCGACGAGATTGCAGAGCAAAGCTCCCGTGCTTCCCCGGCCGCGGTGGCGCCCCAGAACGGCACGGTCCCTTGCTCCACCTGGTACCGCGACGTGATTTCGGGACGGGAGTACTCGCTCACCAGGGACTGGCGAATCTCCGCATCGGAGGCCAGTCCCCAGGATTCGAGCAGCACGACGACAATATCCGGCCGTCCCTCTTTTGCGTTCGACACAAGTTGGTAAGCGGAGGCGGCTGCGCCGGGCTGCGCCTCGTTCCAGAACTGCGGACTGCGCCGGGCGAGGTGGTTGGAACTCCCTTGCGGGTTAAACCAGAAGCGGATGCCGGATCGAACTAGATGAACGTGCTCCAATATTGCGGCGCTGACCACATCCTTGGTGGAAAGATGAACGCCCGTACCCGCGGCCTTTCCGGTTCCCCAGAACTCCTCGCCGTATTGCAGGCCAACCACTGCCACCGCGAACAGCGCGAGGCTGGCCACAACCTTCAGGCGAAGATTGAGCTGACGCGGCAACCTGGGCAGGATCAGGCAGGCAAGGACGGAGCATGCCTGCAGCGCGAGCGCGGCTGCGATGATCAGAATGCGGCCCAAATCAAACTGGCGCACTTCGAAAAGATTCTCGAACAGCGCATGTCCGCTCAGAAAATAGGTTTCGGCGATGGCCGCGGTCGCATCGGCTATCACCGCCAGCCCCAGCAAGACCGCGGTGAGCGAGCGGGGCAGAAATACGCCCAGGATGCCGACCAGGATGAAATCCAGAGAGATCCAGCCATGGAGCCCGAGCCCGCAAAAATACGCCCCAACCCACATGGGAATGTTCACAGCCAGCGCATAGAAAAGAAAATAGACGATGCCGGGTCCCCGCTTTGATCCCAACCGATTCACAACGCCCCCACCTTTCCAATGTGTGGTCTGCGTCATTCCGGGTGAAGCAGAAGAGCCACTCTTCTCAAGCTGCATGGAAGAATTCGGCACAACAGAAAGGACTTTCACCGAATTGTAATATGTTGACGACGAGGCCGCCCGCGGAATCAGAACGCAGGGCAAAAATCAGGCGAAATGCCGGCCGGTGCTCTCGCTTTCTTGGCGCAATGGGAAACCCAAGCCGCATGACCGCCAGGCCCATGCCTTAGAGTGTTCATGAAGCCCTATGCCCATCCTCGCTGCGATCGACATCGGATCGAATTCCTGCCGGCTCAAAATTGCGCGCGTGGTGGCGCACCGCCTCAAGACCCTGCACGAAGACCGCGAGGTCACGCGGCTGGGCTCGAGCGTCTTCGAGTCAGGCCTGATCTCGCCCGACGCCATGGCCGCCACCCTGCGCGCGCTCAAGCGTTTCCAGCGCGCGGTGCAGGCGCACGCTGTGGACCGCATCCGCGTGGTGGCCACCAGCGCCACCCGCGACGCGCGCAACGCTCCCGCCTTCCAGGCCTGGGTCAAGGCCGAGACCGGCTGGAACATGGAGGTCATCTCCGGCCTTGAAGAAGGCCGGCTCATTCATCACGGCCTGATGAGCGGCGAGCCGGGCGTGGGCGGGCGCGTGCTCCTGCTTGACCTGGGCGGCGGAAGCTGCGAAATCACTCTCAGCGAGCATAAGCGCATCCGCGAAACCATCAGCCTCCCGCTGGGCGCGGTGCGGCTTACTGAGGAGTTTCTGGCCGACGACCCGCCTTCCGCCGAAGGGTTGCAGCAGATGCGGCATCTGATCGCGCGCGAATTGCGCCGGGCCCGGCGGCGCGTCCACGCGGAAGCTACCCCGCTGACGATCGGCACCTCCGGCACGGCGGCGGCGCTGGCCGAGGCGTGCGCGGCCATTGCCCGCGCCGGCAAGCCCGGCCGCAAACGCGCCAAAAAGCGCGGCAAGTCTGTCGGCCCCGAGAGCGCGCTCACCGTCGGCGCCGGCATGGCTCCCACGCCGCTGGTGCGTAAGCTTGCCCAGCGCCTGGCCCGCCTGTCGCTGGCGGAGCGCGAGGCCACTCCGGGGATTGGGCCGCGCCGCGCGGAGATCGTCGTGGCCGGCGCGCAGGTTTTCGCGGAAATCCTTGAAGCCTACGGACTCAAGGGCTTCCGCTACTCGCCCCTGGGCCTGCGCGACGGCATCCTGGCCCAGATGCTGGCCGAGTCCGACACCCGCGCCCGCACCCATCGCGAGTTCGAGCTGGAACGCTGGCAGAGCGTGCTGGCCACCGCCAGGCGCTACGGCGTGGATCCCCGCCAGGCCGAGCCCGTGCGCGCCCATGCCCTGCAGCTCTTCCGCGAGCTCAAGGCCCTGCATCGCTTGCCGCCCGAGTACGAGGGCTGGCTGGGGGCCGCGGCCCTGCTCCGCGACACCGGCAAGTTCATCAATCACCAGGGCCATCACCGGCACACCCAGTACATCGTCTCCAGCTCGGAAATGTACGGCTACACCCCGGTCCAGCGCACCATCGTTTCCGCCATCGCGCGCTACCAGGGCAAGAGCCGCCCCCAGACCGGCGACCGCGCCATGCGCAACATTCCCGCCGAGGAGCACAACAACATTCACCGCGCCGTGGTACTGTTGCGCCTGGCCGTGGCCCTCAACCAGGACCGCGCCAGCGATGTGCTGCGTGTGGCGGCGCGCGCCTACCCGCGCCGCGTGTATCTCGAAATCAAGCCGGGACGAACCGGGGCCGAGCTGGAGTTGTGGTCGTTGCGCAAAGAAGCGGACTATTTCCGCGAGGTCTTCGGGCGCGCGCTTTTCCCCACGCTTTCGTAAACCAGCCGGCAGCTGCGCGGGTCCAGCAGCCATTTCAGCCTTGCCGGATGGTGGTCCATGTCCACGCACGCAATGGAGCCCTTGCGCAGGCGGATGGCCGCGCCCCCGTTTCCCGTGATCATGCGGCCGAGAAACTGGAACAGGTTGGGGTTATGCCCCACCACCAGGATTCCTTCGCGGCCCTCGTACTTGTTCAAGAGTGATTGAAACCCAGGGTAGTCCGCTCCAGGGCTCAGCGCCGCGCTCACCTCTACGCGAGCCTCATACCCCATCTCCGTGCCCACAAGCTGCGCCGTCTGCATGGCGCGCTTCAGCGGGCTCGACACAATCACATCCACCTGGACTTTGAGTCCGTTCAAAACCCGCGCCATCAGCATGCACTGTTCCTTGCCCTCCTTCACCAGTCCGCGCTTGGCGTCCGATAGAGGGTTTTCGCGGCTAAGTCCCGCGTTGGCATGGCGCATGAGATAGACGTTCATGGGATAGGCGTCCGCCTAAGCGACGCTAAATAGGCTCCTGAGGGAGCGTCATTCACATAATTGTAACATTCGGCCCTTGGCGATGCCCGCCCGCCTTCCCGGGGCGAAGCAACGGCTATGGCGAACTGGTTTCATCGGCTCGCGCCGAATTCGCTCCCTTGCCGCACCACCCACAACTCCGCGGCCAGCAGCCCGCCCAGCCAGGTCCGCCGCTCACGCAGCCTAAAGCCTGCATGCTCCAGCGCCGCGCGATGGTCGGACAGCCGCCGCACCCGCAACCCGGTCATCGCTCCGAATGCAGCGTAGAGGAATGCGATCAGCGGCCGCGCCACCAGCCGCCCATAGGCTCCCCGCGGCACCGCAAACTCTGAAACCACCCACACGGCATCCGCCGCCAGCGCCGGCCCGATGCGCGCGGCCAGCGCCCGCACCTCGTCCGTGGTCAGGCAATCGAGAAAAAAGTGTGTTGCCACCAGGTCATAGCCCTGCGCGTTCGGGGTCCACTGCCGCGCATCGGCCGCTTGCGTGCTCACCCGTTCCGCGTCTGCGCCCGCGTGCCGTTTGAGCGCGCGTAGCATGGCCGCGCTCGCGTCCACCGCATCCACCTGCACGTCCTTGTTCGCCCCAAGCAGCGCCGCGGTGAAGCGCCCGTCGCCGTCGCCCAGGACCAGCGCCCGGCGCGCTTGCGTCATCTCGCCCAGAAATGCGCGACGGCAGCGGCCCAGCCATGGCCCGAAGCTCATCCACTCCATCCAGCAATAAAGGCGGGCAAGCCGGTCGAAATTCGCAGGAGAGTCTTTCATAGCCGGTAGGTGAAAGCGCAAGAATGCAGTTTGTCAAAAAACGGTTCTTGAGCTTTGAAACTTGTCAGGGCATGACTTCAGTCGTGCCGCTTGCCGCACAAAAAGGGCTCGGGCTTTAGCCCCTGAGGTTGCTCGGCTCGTCGTCGGCTTTGCCCGCCCGCTCATCGGATTTCAAATCCCGCCAGCAGCAGCGGAGTCAGCAGCACCAGGTCGGCCGCGGCCCTCATCGTCACCGGCTCCAGGCGCTCGCGAAACCGGTCCAGCAGCATCAGCAGCAGCGCGCTCGCCGCCGCCATAGCCACCAGCGCCGCCGCGCGCGGTTCTGCCGCCGCCAGCGCTGCCGCTCCCGCCAGGGCAAGCCCCGCCAGACATCGTGCCGGACCCAGGATGCCTTTCCCGCGCCGGATGTCGCCTTCCCAATGGCCGATCGCCCGCACATTCAGCCACGCCAGGTCAGCCAGCGCGCACGCCGGCGCCGTCAGCGCGATCAAATCCCCGCTGCCGGTCCGCCCCGCGCTCAGCGCCGGCAGCACGCATCCGGCGGTGAAGATCGCTCCCACCACGCACTCCCGGGGCACCAACCCTCCAGCCCTTCGCAGCATCCGCCGCAGTGCGCCGCTCGGTCCGTGCACGCCGCCAAGGTAAAAGAGTGTGGCCGCCGCCACCACCCCGTCCGGCCGCAGCGCGCCCGGCCCCAGACGCGGAACCACCAGCCACGCCGCCGCCGCCATCGCCAGCGCCGCCAGGCCGCCCAATACGCGCCGGTGCCTCCAGTGGAAATAATGCCGCTCCTTCAGCTCGCCGCGCTGGCCCGCGCGCGCGTCCAGCAGCCGGTCAAGCAGCCGGTCAAGCACGTAAATCGCCCACACCGCCAGCCCCAGCGCCGCCAGCGTTCCCGCGGCCGGGCGCGCGTGCGCCGCCCACGCCAGCGCGCACGCCCACACCACCGCCACGCTGGGCGCGTCCATGCTGGCCAGGTGCCAGAATTTCAGAATTCGGGGTCCATCCGCCGCCGCGCATCGCTCCGGCGTCTCAGCGGCCGACGGAATCAGGGGAATCAAAGCCACTGATCCCATTGTAGGAGATGCGCGGGGCACTTCATCCGCGGGGCCAACTCGGATGCTCATCGCATACACTGCAATGCAGAACCGATTGGCCGCCGAGAGAGACCATGCACGATTCCGCGCAGCCCGAAGAGAATCAGCTCCGCGACGCCCGTTTCGCCATGCGCGTCTCGCTCCTGGTGGGCTTCCTCATGCTCGCCGGCAAGGGCTCCGCATGGTGGATCACCGCGTCCTCGGCCATCTTTTCCGACGCCGCCGAATCCGTTGTCCACGTCGTCGCCGTGGCCTTCGCCGTCTTCAGTCTGTGGCTCAGCCGCCGCCCCGCCATCCCCCGCTTCCAGTACGGCTACGAGCGCATCAACTTCTTTTCCGCCGGCTTTGAAGGCGGCATGATCGTCCTCGCCGCCGTCTCCATTGTTTACACCACCGCCCAAAGATGGCGCCATGGCCTGGTGCTCGATCACCTCGGCAGCGGCGCCATCCTGGTGGTCGCCGCGGGCGCGCTCAATGCCGTCCTCGGCGCTTATCTGCTGCGCGTCGGCCGCCGCAACCACTCCCTCATCCTCGAAGCCGACGGCAAGCACGTCCTCACCGACAGCTGGACCAGCTTCGGCGTCCTCGCCGGCCTTATCCTGGTCATGGTCACCGGCTGGAAGCCCTTCGATCCCCTGGTCGCGTTTGCCGTCGCCGGCAACATTCTTTTCTCCGGCGGCCGCCTGCTCTGGCAATCCATCCGCGGCCTGCTTGACTACTCCGACCCCCGCGTCGGCCACGAACTGCGCGCCCGCCTCGACGAGCTCTGCGCCGAGTTCGCCATCGATTACCACGGCGTCCGCTTCCGCACTACCGGCTACCGCCAGATTGTCGAAGTCCACCTGCTCTTCGCCTGGGACACGCCGGTCGGCGAGGCGCACCGGCAGGCGACCATGATCGAGGAGCGTCTTGCGCAGGCGCTGGGCGTTCCCGCCAGCGTCACCACCCACCTTGAATCGCGCGAGGACCACTCCCAGGTTCACTCCCACGCCCACTACACCGGCCGGCCGGAATGAGGGGGAAAAACGCATCAACATATCATGATGTAACGGTAAAGTATATACTTTACAAATCTATTTATGCTTCCATAACATCATGATATGTTGATATGAAATCTGCACCGAACCTGGTCCGCTGATCCGCTGACCCGCTGCCTCGCCGGCATGCTGACTCGTTGACTTGCTGTCTCGCTACTTCGCCGGAATCTCCAGCGTCAGGCAGTGCTCGCCGGTCGCTTCGCACTGCAGCATGTCCTGGGCCAGCAGATTCCAGCCAACGAACCCGGCGAACTTGCCATTGGGCGATTCGGCCGGAGTTGGCGCCAACCCCTCACCGGTCTCCGCGCTGTAATCCTCGTGCATCGAACCCCACTTGGCGATGTCTTGCTGCAACATCGTCGCGAGCGTCTCGGCAAGTTGCTTCGATTCCGCCGTGAAGCCATAGCGGCGCAGCGCGATCCAGTCGAGGAAGTTAGCGTTGATCCAAATCGGCCCCTGCCAGTTGGAATAGGGATTAATGATGGCCTGATTGTTGTAGTTGGGATCGGTTTTGGACAGGCTGCGGAAGCCGTAATTGGAGCGCATCTCCGCCGGGTTCAGCAGATGCTGACGGATCATGCGCTCGGCGTCCTTCTGCGAAAGCATGCCGTCGGCCAGCGGCACAAAGCTCGACCAGCTGATGACTTGAATCAACTTGCCACTGTCGCGCCAGCGGTTCAGGAAGATGGCCTCGTCCTTCACCCAGAGGTGTTTCATGATGGCTTTGCGCGTGTCGCCGGCCATCTCCTTGTATTGGCCGGCCAGGTCGTTGTAGCCGAGCTTGCGCGCAATCAGCGCCATGGCCTGGTACTCGCGCATGGCCCACACACTCGCATCCACAGCCAGGATGGCGCTCTCGTCTTTGGGCTCGTTGCTCAGCGCGGGGTTGTTGTCCGCGCCCGACTGCAAGGCGTTGTCCCAGTACCACAGGCCCCAGCGGTCGTCGTACTGCGTCTTGCGCCGGTACTCGGCAATCTTCACCATCGCCGGAAACACCGGCCTGATCCACTCGTAGTCGTGCAGTTGATCGGCGGCAATCACCGCGCCCTGCGCCAGGAACGGCTTCATGGCGAACTTGCCGAAGATGGGCCGCGGACCCGCCGGCGTGATGCAGCCTGAGACGTAGCCGCCCGCATCCGCCGAGGACGCAAAGTTGAGCACCCAGTCGCGCAACAGCGTGGCGTTGTCAGGGCTCTGGTTGGCCCAGTGCGCGCCGATGAAGAACCCGTCCCAGTCCCACATCTGGCTGTAGTAGCCGGCGGGAATCAGGTAGGGATAGCGGATGTAGCCCGACGCGGGGCGGATGGTTTGCGGGGCCAGCTTGGCAAAGTCGGTGGTGAATCCGGCGAGGAGGTCCTGATCGGAGGTCTGGGCGGCGCACACGGCCGGCAAAGCAGCGAGCAACACCACCAGCGCAACTCCCTGCGCCGCGCGAAGAGAGCGATTCATATGAAAAGTGAACACGCAGGAAATGATAAATCCGCAGCGCGATCCGTGCGTCCCGGCCGGCTCGGAGCTACAGGCTACAAGCTAAAGGCTAAAAGCTAAGAGCTAGGAACTAAAAGCTGCTTCTCAATCCAGCTTCGGATGCAGCTTCTGGAACCCGGTCGCTTCCTGGTACGCGCGGCCAAATGCCGCCAGCTTCGCATCTTCATACAGCCCGGCAAGGAACGTGATGGAAACCGGCGTGTTCGGGCCGCCGGTGTTTTCGTCGCTGCCCACCTCGGTGCTCGGCGGCGGCGGGGCGTCCGCGCCGCGCAGCCCGTTGGGCACAATCAGCGCGGGATGGCCGGTGAGGTTGGTGACCACGAGCTGCTGGCCGAAGGTGGGCGTGACGATGATGTCGACTTGTTCAAACAGTGCCGACACCTGCTGCACTGCAAGCGTGCGCGCGCGCATGGCCTGGATGTATTCGACAGCAGGGAAGAAGCGCGCCACGCGAAAGATGTTGGGCCAATCCTCTTCGCTCTGCTCGGTCAGGAGCGCGTCGCGGCCGGTCGTGGTCAGGTCGTCGAAGGCCGCGGCAGCTTCGGCTTCGAGCACCGGCGTCATGGCGCCGTAGGGCATGTGCGGCAATTCCACCGGGATCAGATTCACGCCCATGGATTTGAGCTTGTCCAGCGTGGCCAGTTCGAATTTGCGGTCGTAGTCGCGGCGCGCGCCCATGGCCTTCTGCTGCGCCTCGCGCTTCTGCTTTTCCGCGGCGGTTTCGTTTGCCGGCGGCGCGGCGGGCGGCTCCGGCTCGGGGGGGTCAAACGCGCTCTTGAGGTAACCGATGCGCAGCGTCTTCCAGTCGAAGCCTGGCTCGTAATGGAAGCTGGCGAAGGGATAGACCGAGGTGTCCTTGCCGTCGGGGCCGCAGATGGCTTCGAGCACCAGGGCGCAATCTTCGGCGGAGCGGCAGAGGGGGCCGAGCTTGTCCATGGTCCAGCTCAGGGCCATGGCGCCGGTGCGTGGGACGAAGCCGAAGGTGGGGCGGAGGCCGGAGTCGCCGCAGCGCGTGGAGGGCGAGGAGATGGAGCCCAGCGTCTCCGAGCCTATGGCGAAGCCGACGCATCCGGCGGCAACGGCGCTGGCCGGGCCGGCCGAGGAGCCGCTCGAGCCTTGGCTGGGGTTCCACGGGTTGCGCGTTTGGCCGCCGAACCAATGGTCTCCCATGGCCAGCGCGCCCAGCGTGAACTTGGCCACCAGCACCGCGCCGGCTGCGTCGAGCCGCTGGACTACAGTGGCGTCTTCATCGATGACCTGGCGCTCGAATCCGCCCGCGCCCCAGGTGGTTGGATAGCCTTTCACAGCGAGCAGGTCCTTTGCGCCCCAGGGGATACCGTGCAGCGGGCCGCGATACTTGCCCGCGGCAATCTCCTCGTCGGCTTTCTTCGCCTGCGCGAGGGCGCGGTCTTCGGTGAGCGTAATGGTGAAGTGCAGCGTGGGGTCGTAGCGTTTGAGGCGGGCGAGATACATCTTTGTGAGAGCGACGGAAGTGATATTGCGCGCTCGCAACAGGCTGGCCAGCTCGCTCACCGTGGCGAAGGCCAGATCCTCGATCCGGGCAGGCGCAGCGGCCGCAGGATCAGGCGTCCACCCCTTGAGACTGTTTGGCGTTCGATAGGCATGATGCCCCAATGCCATTCCCGCCTTCTCGCGCATCCGGCTCAGCGGATCCTGGGCCGCCGGCTGCGGATGAAACACGAACGCGGGCGCAACGGAGTTGGGTAATTTGAGCGCGCGGATCTGCGCGTAGCCGTCGCGCAGGTGGGTCAGGCTGTCGAGCATCATCTTCTTCTGCGCGTCGGTGAACGGACCCACACCCGCAAGCTCGGCTGCCTGGTCCAGCATCTCGGGCGTGATTTTGTCCCAGGATGGCGCGTGCCCCGATGGGCCTTTCACCAACTGCTGCGCTTCAGCCCCCTGGCTGGCCAGCGTGTACAGGATCCCAGGCAGCAGTGCGGAGGTGATGCCGGCGCGGCTGCAGGCCGCAAGAAAATCGCGACGGTCGAGGGTCATGCGGGTAGCGTCCTTTGGGGAGAAGTGCGATTGCCTCTCCGACACTATAGAACAATGCCAGTAGCCAGTAGCCGGTAGCTTGGACGTTGCCAGCTACCGGCTACGAGCTACAGGCTATCCATTTCAAGACCGGGACAAGGAATAAGACGGAACCTCCCGGATCGGTGAACGCGATCCGGGATGCGCGGCGGCTACTTCTGCGGAGTTGGCGGTGGAGGCGCCGGCTTGGACTGCGGCTGCGCACCCGGATTCCCAGTCGCGGGATTCGCAGTTGTGCCCGCAGCGTTCGGCTGAGTTCCCGCTGCTGGTGCGCCTGCGGGCGTCGTCGTCGCCGGCTGTCCGGACGGAGGCGGAGCCCCAGGCCTCGCTGGAGCGCCGGTGGCACCGGGAGCGCCGGGGCGCGGCATCGGGCGCGGCGACATCATCGGGCGCTGCGGCATCGCCGGCATATCGGTTATGTCGACGAGTTCTACGTCGAAGATCAGGTCCGACTTGGCGGGAATGCCGGGGTGGTCGGGGCGGTCGGGGATGACGCGGGTACCGTAGGCAAGCTGCCAGGGGATAAAAATCCGGCGCTTGCCGCCCACGTGCATTCCGGCAACGGCCCAGTCAAATCCAGGGATGAGGCGGCCCTGGCCCTGGGGAAAAGCGAGGGGCTCGGGTTCGCCCATGACCGGCTTGTTGTCCGGCCCCATCACCGGCTTGCCGTCCTTCATTTGCGGGCGCTTGTTGTTCTCCCAGGAGTCAAAGACAACGCCGTCGGCGGCGCGCCAGCCCTTGTACTTCATGTGCCACAGCTTGGCCGACTCGCCCTCCGGCCCCTTGCCGACGACGATGTCCTGATACCTCCAGCCGGTCATGACGGATTTGGGAACGCCGGGGATGCGCTTCACGCCCGGTGGCAGTTTGTAGCTCGTTGTGGTTTGATGGTGCGCCGCGGTTGTGGAGGCGGCGCTGTGGGCGGTGGGCGGGGGAGCGGTCTGCGCCGCAAGCGTGGCTGCGGCCGCCAGGCAGAACATCAATGGAAGACGTTTCATTGCGCGATTGACTCCATGCTGAGCGAGGATTTCGTTTACCGGGAGTGTAACAGGTGCGAGTGGTCAGTGGTCAGTGGTCAGAAATGTCCGGCTCCGAATCCTGTCCACTGTTCACCGTTCGTCGGCGGCTGGTCTTAAAATCGAAGGGGCGAGCGGAGGAACCCATGCAATGGACACCTTGGTGCGGGATGGCGCTGCTGGCAGCGCTGGTTTGGGCGGGTGCTGCGCGGCCCTCATGCGCGCAGGCCGCGCCGGCGAGCGACCAGCCGGCGCAGGCCCAAAGCGCGCCGCAACCGCAATCCCAGCAGGCCTACACCCTTCCGCCGGAAAAGCTGGCCAAGGCGATTGCGCTGAATCGCATCCGCCTGACGCTGGAAATCGTTGGCTCGGTCTGGGGACTGCTGGTGATCGGTTTGCTGCTGGCCACGCGCGCCGCCTCCGGCCTGGAGCGTTGGACGGAGCGCGTGGCGCGACGCCGCTGGGTTCAGGGGCTCATCTTCTTTGCGGCCATTGCCGTGATGGTGACACTGGCGGAGTTGCCGCTTGACTTGATCGGCGAATCGGCCAGCCGCCATTACAGCATCAGCGTGCAAAGCTGGGCGGGATGGTGGGGCGATTGGATGAAAGCGCTGGCGCTGGGGGCAGTGTTCGGATCGCTGTTGCTCCTCTTGTTCAACTGGATCGTCAAAGTGTCGCCGCGGCGTTTCTGGCTGTGGAGCTGGGCGATCGCCGTGCCCATCATGGCGCTGGTCACGTTCGTCTCGCCGGTCTTCATTGAGCCCATCTTCGACAAGTTCGAACCGCTCCAGAAAAGCGACCCGAAACTGGTGGTGGATCTGGAAAAAGTTGTGGCGCGGACCGGCACCAACATCCCGCCGGATCGCATGTACCTGATGAAGGCCAGCGTGAAGACCAACGGGCTGAACGCCTACGTGAGCGGGCTGGGCGCCACCAAGCGCGTGGTGGTGTGGGACACCACAGCGGGGCGGATCCCGGATGACGAAATCATGTTCATCTTCGGGCACGAGAGCGGCCATTACGTGCTGCACCACATTGCCAAGGGGCTGTTTGTCTCAGCCGTGGCGCTGTTCTTCGTGTTCTGGGCCTGCGCCGGTTTTGCCGGCTGGATGGCGCGGCGGTTCGGCGCGCACTGGGGCATTGCCGAGCGCGACGGGCTGGCTCCGCTGGCCACGCACGCGGGATTCGTGGTGCTGATCTTCGCCGTTTCCATCGCATCGTTCCTGCTCGAGCCGGCTGCCAACACCTTCAGCCGCTACCTGGAGCACCAGGCGGACGTTTACGGGCAGGAGGCGATTCACGGCCTGGTGCCCGATCCGCAGAGGACGGCCGCGGCCTCGTTCAACGCGCTGGGCCAGGCGTGGCTCGACGACCCCAATCCCAATCGCTTCATTGAAATCTGGCTGTACGATCATCCATCGGTGAAGACCCGCGCCAACTTTGCCGCGCACTACGATCCCTGGAAGAACGGCGGCCACGGCGAGTTCTTCTCGCATTAGCGGCCACTCTTGCCCGACGTCTGATCTCTGTTCTCTGTCCCCTGTTCTCTTTAAGTGCGTCAAGCGAGCTCTCGTTGCGAGCCCGCCTCCGCTTGTTTGTCCAACCGCGGCTTACCTGCCGCTGCCGCCGGGAACGTTGTTGCGGCTCTGACTCTGGTTTTCCGCTGCAATCGCCAGCGCAAACTCTGTGCCGGTATCGATTTTGATGTTGTCCTTCTTGGTGGAGACCAGCACGCCGGAGTTCTGGCTGCCGATACGGCTGTGCAGGTCCACGCCGGACAACGCTCCAATCTGGTCCACCTGCAGCACCTCGTGGGTCCAGCTATTCGGTTCCTGGTCGCCGGCATTCACGCTGTACCCCGCTTCCGCGTCGTCGCTGCCGGGGCCATAGATGCCAACGATTGTCGCCTTCAAGGGGATGGTTTTGCCGTCCTTCAGCCTGGCCTCGTCAATGGAGAGCGCCAGCTTGGACATGCCGTTCTCATGCATGTCGTCCAGGCCCACCTTGCCGACGAGCATAGTCCCGCGGGGCAGTTCCTGGCCGTCTTTCAATTCAATCTTGTTGGCGAGTTTAGCCTGGAAGGCCTGGCCGGGTTTGGCGTCTTTGGCGTCGAGCGGACTCTCGAGGGCGGCCCGCGCCGGCACCATTTCGGCCGCTTCCGCCTTGCCTGAGCTGGACATGGCGCTCGGCGGCGCAGTATTGGATGCGCTCTGCGCCGGCGCTCCCGCCGGGATGAGGAATGCGGCTGCGAACGCGGCAACCGGCAGCAACCCTGTTGTACGAATCATGGCTAATCTCCTGTGGGTAAAAGTGTTAGAGTACCCCAGCCTCTTTCACCGTCTGCGGCGCGAGGCCGATTCGACCTCTGAATTGGAGTCCTCGCCGAGCGCCAGCGGTTGTTTCCGTGTACGCTGCGCGCTTTTGATGGAATCGAAAACGGCGGACGCCTCCGCGCTGAGGAAAACCTGTCCCGCGGCGCTTTCCTTCTCCCCTCCCCGACGCCTTACACTGGGATTTCGCATTCCTGCGGCACCAAGGAGTTCCATGTCCTATCCAGCCAACTACAGCTATACGCGCGAGCACGAGTGGATCGCGGTCGAGGGCAACATCGGCACCATCGGCATCACCGATTACGCGCAGAATTCCCTCGGCGACATCGTCTACGTAGACGCGCCCAAGGTGGGTGACAGCGTCACTGCAAACCAGACCTTCGGCTCGGTGGAGAGCGTGAAGGCGGTAAGCGATCTGTTCTCGCCCGTTTCCGGCACCGTGACCGAGGTGAACGAATCCCTGAAGAACGAGCCGGACAAGATCAACGCCGCTGCGCACCAAACCTGGATTATCAAAGTGGAGTTGAAGGACAAGGGCGAGCTGGACAAGCTGCTGGATGCGGCTGCATACGAGGCATTCATTGCCGAAGAACAGTGATCAGTGGTCAGTGTTCAGTGATCAGGGAACTTCAATAAGAAGAATGGATTGAGACCGGAGGGCGGGGAAAGTGAAGCTGGCGTTGCGCCATGTGCGTATCTGAGCACTGACCACTGATCACTGATCACTCACCACTGACCATTCGGTCCGAAGGAACCCATGCGCTATTTACCGAAAAGCCCCGCCGAGCGTGAGCAGATGCTTGCTGCCATCGGCGCTGAGTCCATTGACGATTTGTTTGCCATCATCCCCGCCGAGTACCGGCTCGATCGCGATCTCGAGGTTCCGCGGCAACTGGCTGAGAGCGAGATCATCGATTATTTCCGCGCGGCGGGAGACAAGAACTCCCTTGGCTACGCCAGCTTTCTGGGCGCCGGCGCATACCGGCATTACCGGCCGGTGATTATCGATTCTCTGGTTCAGCGTGGCGAGTTCCTGACCAGCTACACGCCGTACCAGGCGGAGATTACGCAGGGCACGCTGCAAGCCATCTTCGAATTCCAGACCATGATTGCCGAACTGACCGGCATGGACGTGGCCAACGCCAGCATGTACGACGGCTCGACGGGCGCAGCCGAGGCCGTGCTGATGGCCATGCGCGTGACCGGGCGGCACAAGGCGGTGGTGGCACGGAGCGTGCATCCGGAGTATCGCGAGGTCATCGACACGTACATGCGCTACCGCGAGATGCCAGTCAGCGTGATCGGGTATGAGGCCGAGACCGGGCGCGTGGACCTGGCGGCGCTGGATGCGGCGGTGACGGACGAGACCGCGGCGGTGCTGGTGCAGAGCCCCAACTTCTTCGGCACCATCGAGGACATTCCGGCGCTTGCCGAGATTGCGCATAAGAAGGGCGCGCTGCTCATCGTCGCGATTGCCGAAGCGGTCTCGCTGGGCGTGGTCCGGCCTCCGGTCGAAGCGGACATTGTGAGCATGGAGGCGCAGAGCTTCGGCGTGGCGCTGAGCTACGGCGGCCCGTTCTGCGGAGTCATGGCAGCCAAAGAGCAATATGTACGGCAGATGCCGGGCCGCCTGGTTGGACAGACGGTGGACCGAGACGGCTGCCGCGGGTTCGTGCTGACGCTCTCGACGCGCGAGCAGCACATCCGGCGCGAAAAAGCGACCTCGAACATCTGCACCAATCAAGCATTGGTGGCGCTGATGGCGACGATCTTCCTGACGGTTTACGGCAAGGAAGGCATCCGGGAGCTGGCCGTGCACAACCTGGCGAAGACCGATTACGCGGCGACGGTGATTTCCGCGCAGCCCGGAACGAATCTGGTCTTCAGCGGCGTGCCGCGCTTTAACGAATTCGTGCTGCAGACGGAAGAGTCGCCGAGCTTGTGGAGCCCGCGCCTGCTGGACGTGAGAATCGCCGGCGGGGTACCGCTGCGGCGCTGGTATCCCGAGTTGGGGAATGCGACGCTGTGGTGCGCTACGGAGCTGATTACCAAGAAAAATGTGGATACCGCGGCGAGGGTGCTGGCCGAGGCGGCCGCAGAGGCGGCGTTTTGAAGAAGCCTGTGAATGAGGGTGACCTCGTTTCGATTGAGAGACATTGATCATGAGTGCAAAGCAAGAACTTCATAGCGGGACGCGTACAACGGGCAAGGTTCGTCCTCACCAGACGCAGAACGAGGCGCTAGTTTTCGAGAAGTCGGCGCCGGGCAAGCGCGCCTACAAGATGCCGCCGCTCGACGTTCCAGCCGTAGATCCCGCTACGTTGCTGGGAGAAGCGCATCGCGACACGCCTCCCGGGCTGCCCGAGCTGAGCGAGATCGAAATTGTTCGCCACTTTACGCGGCTTTCCACCTGGAACTACGCCATTGACCTGGGCATGTATCCGCTGGGGTCGTGCACCATGAAGTACAACCCGCGCGTGAATGAAGTTGTGGCTCGCGTAATGGGCCTGGCGGAGGCGCATCCTTATCGTCCGAGCTCTCACGCGCAGGGCGGGCTGGAGGTCATCGATCTGCTGCAGCGCTGCCTGATCGAGATCACCGGCATGGATGCGATCACGCTGCAGCCCTCGGCGGGCGCCCATGGCGAGTTCACCGGCATCCTGATGGTCCGCGCCTGGCATGAGTCGCAGGGGAATCCGCGCAAGAAGGTGATTATTCCCGACTCGGCGCATGGCACGAATCCGGCGACCGCGGCCATCTGCGGATACTCGGTCGAAAATCTCAAGTCGAATGCCAACGGCGGCATCGACCTGGAGGCGCTGGCGCGGCAGGTGGATGAAGAGACCGCCGCGCTGATGCTCACTAATCCTTCGACGCTGGGAGTGTTTGAGAACGAGATCCACCGGATTGCGGACATCCTGCACGCCAAGGGCGCGCTGCTTTATATGGATGGGGCCAACATGAATGCGCTGGTGGGCAAGGTGCGGCCGGGGGATTTCGGGGTGGACCTGATGCATCTGAACCTGCACAAGACCTTCTCGACACCTCACGGGGGCGGGGGCCCCGGTTGCGGTCCGGTGGCCTGCAAAGCATTTCTGGAGCCGTTCCTGCCGGTTCCGGTCCTGGTAAAGACCCAGGATGGCACGCGCCGCTGGGACTACAACCGTCCACAGTCGATCGGACGGGTTCGCGCATTTTACGGCAACGTGGGCATGTTCATCCGAGCGCTGGCTTACATCCTGGCCAACGGGCCGGATGGTTTGCGGCAGACGACGGAAGATGCGGTCCTCAACGCGAACTATATCCGGAAAAAGCTGGAGGACGTGTACGAGCTGCCGTACAAGACGCCGTCGATGCACGAGGTGGTGTTCAGCGACAAGCGGCAGGCGGCAAAAGGGGTGAAGACGGGGGACATCGCCAAGCGGCTGATCGACTACGGTTTTCACCCGTACACGGTGAGCTTTCCGCTGATTGTGCCGGGGGCATTGATGATCGAGCCCACGGAGAGCGAATCGCTGGAAGAGCTGGACCTGTTTGTGGCGGCGATGCGGTCGATTGCGCAGGAGGTGGAGGAGACGCCGGAGGTGGTGAAGACGGCGCCGCACTCGACCCGGGTATCGCGGCTGGACGAGGTAACGGCGGCGCGCAAGCCGGTGCTGCGCTGGAGGCCTTGAGACAGCGGAGTTAGCGGGGCTAGCGGAGTGCTGCTTTCGAGGCGGGGGTGGTTACCTTTGGTGGGGAGGGGGGTAGGCCTCCGAGGCCTCTTTTTCCCTCTTTCTTCGTGTCGCCGGGGAGCGAAAGGGCGGCCTGGCGGTTTTCGAACCCCGGGAGTGGTTACCTTTGGGTGGGGGGTAGGGCCCCGTTTGGAGGGTGGTTTCCTGCACTATGTAGAATACTATATTAACCTTGACGAGGCGGGACGGTGGGGTAGTTTTGCACCGATTTTGGTGCAAAAAGGGGGATATCGGACCCGGCAGGTGCTGCGCTGGAGGCCCAAGGCTCGCTCCGACCCGATTTCGGCGGGTTTTGCAACGAATCATACTGTTCACAGGATCATTCACCCAAGGTGTTAGCGTGTACAGATGTGAACAGATGTCGCGAAATTCGTCGGGCAAATTATTGAAAATTAAGCATTTACATCTGCAACTTCTTTGGCATCCAGCTTGCCTGCAGCGAACTAAATGTCGGGTACAGAGGTGCGGGTCACCGGCCGGCGTTCCGGGACAACGCGTCCGTGCTGGGCGAACCGGAAAATGGAGGCACGGCCATTGCGGAGTTCTTGGATGTGGTCCCTGCCTCGAGGTGCGAAAGGAGTCTCGATGAGAATTCTGAAGGAAGAAGATGGCCAGGTGATGGCACTCACCCTGCTTGCTTCGTTTGTTCTACTTGCGTTTCTTGGGCTGGCGATTGATGTCGGGATGATGTTTCACGCCAAGCGGAACACGCAGATCGCAGCCGATGCCGCTGCCGCGGCCGCAGCGCTGGATTACAAGTACAACGGTTCAACTTCCTCGGCCGTAACCCAGGGCCGTGACGCCTCCTCCGTAAACGGTGTTACGAACGGGACCAGTGGAGCCGTAGTCACAATCAATATTCCTCCGGCAAGCGGGCCCGAGGAAGGCTCCAGCGGATTTATCGAGGCTATCGTCCAAAACCCCACTCCGACAGCATTTATGAGTGTTTTTGGCTTCAAGTCCATCAACGTTGAAGCCCGTGCGGTGGCCGGTGTGGGATCGAGCGCAGGATGCTTATGGACGCTGGCGAGGTCGGGGCTAGACGTGTCGCTCACCGGGTCAGGGGCAATTTCGGCGCCCAAGTGCGATATTTACGACGACTCGAGCGCAACGGACGCGCTGTCACTGACGGGAAGCGGTTCGATCACCGCGAACGAGGTTGGCATTGTGGGGAGTTACAGCACAACGGGGTCGGGGAGGATCACGCCAAGTCCGGTGACGGGAATGGCGCCTGCCGCAGATCCGCTTGCCAGCTTGCCGGCACCGACGATTCCTACGGGTACCTGCTCGGGAGGCAGTTGCACTAAAAGCTTTACCGGCAGCACGAACAATTCGATAGGGCCCGGGACCTATACCTCAATCTCCAACACCGGGAGCGGAACGCTAACTCTTACCGCGGGGAACTACATCATAAATGGAAGTTTGACGAATACCGGGAGCGGAGGGCTTATTCTTGGCGCCGGGAACTACACCATCACCGGCAACTTTACCAATACCGGAAGCGGCACTTCGTCCATTGGAGCCGGGCTTGACATTGTCGAGGGCAACCTGTCGCTCACCGGATCCGGGCCGCTGACCGTGACGGGCGTGACTTTTTACACGGAGGGCAGCACCACCGTGACGGGAAGCAGCACCCTGTCGCTGACGGCGCCGACGTCAGGAGCCGACTCAGGGGTACTGTTTTTCCAGGCGCGGAGCGATTCCAGCGCGGTGCAGATCACAGGCTCCAGCGGCTCGACGATTCAGGGAATTGTCTATGCTCCCGCGGCACCGCTGACTCTGACTGGTTCCGGCTCGATGACAGTGTCTCTGGATGTCATTGTGGACTCCTTGAAAGAGACCGGAAGTGGAACGATTGCGATCACGAATTACGCGAATGTGACGAATACGAATTCCGTGCTTGGGAAAATGGTTATGGTGGAGTGAGCATGAGGACCTCAGGAATCTATTTACGCAAGGCTCCGCGCTCGGTGCTGCATGCGAGTTTGCAGAGGGTAAAGGCGGAGGGAGGACAGGCCCTGGCGGAACTGGCAGTTGCGGTTTCGTTGCTGTCGCTGGTTTTGCTTGGGGGCTACGAGCTGGGCGAGGTTGCCTACCAATCCATTGCGGTTTCCGACGCTGCGATGGCGGGTGTGCAATACGGCACGAGGAACCCGGCGGCGGCGGCGGACACGGGGGGAATCCAGAACGCGGCCGCGGCCGACGCCCCGACGAACCTGACGTCGTTTGTCGCGACGCCGACAATTTCGTGCATCTGCTCGAACGGAACGGCGTCGACCTGCCTACCGACCGACTGCACGGGGGCAAGCATCGAGACAATACTCACGGTGAAGACGCAAGCGACGATCTACCCGCCGGTTCAAATACCGGGACTTCCAAGTGCATTTACCCTGAAGGGACAAGCGATTCAGAAGGTTTTGCAGTGAGGCCTGCGGCAACATTGACGGCAAAGCGCGGTAGGCCGAGGGCGTATCGCGGACATGTTTGCGTTCCCTTCATAGGGGGCCCAAAGACCATCCGGGGTGGTGCAAACCGGCTCAGCTGGCGAAAAACCGCCGGTGAACATGGCGCATCGCTGGTAGAGTTTGCGTTTTCGGCCTCGATTCTGTTCATGATGCTGATCGGCTTCATGGAAGTTGCGCTTGCGGTTTACAGCGGCCACGCGGTCTCAGAAGAGGCCAAGGAGGCGGTGCGGTGGGCGATGGTACGCGGGTCATCTTCGTGCGCCAACACTCCAGACCTGACGGACTGCGACGCAACGGCAGCCCAGATTAAGAGCTATGTGCAGAATCTTGGTTATCCAGGGCTCGATTCCAAACGCTTGACGGTCACCCCAACCTGGCTGAGCCCCAGCGCGGAGACGCCGACGACCTGGACCGCGTGCGCCACGATATGCAACGCGCCTGGCGATGCGGTGCAAGTGGTTGTGAGCTATGCGTTTCCATTGAATATTCCATTCGTGCCTTCCAGCTCGCCCACCGTAAAAGGTTCGGCGCAAGTAGTGATCGCGCAGTAGGGCGCTTCCCTTTCGCCGGGTCCGGAAACGTCGCTTCCTGGATGTGCGACAAGGCTTCCCCCATGGCCGTGATCAGCTACGACGCAGCGCATGCGGGGACCACGGTGAACCGGGTGCTGACGATGGTGGAGTAAGGCTCTTCCTTTTGTTGTTTTTGCGGCTTTACGGCGCGCTCCCACGACGAGGCGCGCCGTTTTATTTGACGCCGGTTTTTCCTCTTGATCGCCGAGGTTCCCACAGGCTCTAGATGCCCCGTCCTGGCCTACACTTTTTGCATGGCAAGCATCTCCAACCTGACCGGCTACGAGGCCGGACTGCCGGCGAACGTGGACGCGGAAAAGACGATACTGGGCGCGATCCTGCTGGACAACGCGGCCCACGCGGAGGCGGCGGAGAAGCTGCAGCCGGACGATTTTTCATTGGACTCGCACCGGCGGATTTTCCAGCGGATGGGGGAGCTGCTGACGGCGCAGCGGGCGGTGGATATTGTCACGCTGGCGAACGAGCTGACGCGCTCGAAGGAGATTGAGGCGGTGGGCGGGGTGGCCTACCTGGCGTCGCTGACGGAGGGATTGCCGCGGCGGCCGGTGATCGAGGAATACATCCGGATTGTGAAGGACAAGAGCCTGTTGCGGCGGCTGATGCTGATCTGCAGCGAGGCGATAGCGCGGGCGGCGGACCAGAGCGAGCCGGCGCTGGAGGTGCTGGGGGCGGCGGAGACGAGCCTGCTGGAGGTGACGGAGAGGAGCCTGTCGCGGGGGTTGGAGCCGCTGGAGAAGATTGTGGCGGACTCGTTCGGCTCGATCGACAATTTGTATTCGAACAGCCGCGCGATAACGGGATTGGCGACGGGTTTCTACAAGCTGGACGACATGACCAGCGGGCTGCAGAAAGGCGACCTGATCATTATCGCGGCGCGGCCCTCGATGGGCAAGACGGCGCTGGGCATCAACATTGCGCAGAATGCGGCCACGCAGAACAACGCGGTGGTGGCGGTATTCAGCCTGGAGATGAGCAAGGAATCGCTGTTGCGGCGGATGCTGGCGAGCCAGGCATGGGTGGACCAGCAGAATCTGCAAAAGGGGTTTATCCCGCGGGAGGACCGGGAGAAGCTGGAGAATGCGCTGAACGCGCTGGTGGAGTCGCGGGTGTTCATCGACGATACGGCGGGAATATCGCTGGCGGAGATGCGGGCCAAGGCGCGGCGGCTGAAGCAGCAGGCGGGGGCGCTGGACCTGGTGGTGGTGGACTATCTGCAACTGATGACGGCGACGCTGCCGGCGAACGGGGGCAAGCGCTACGAGAACCGGACGCAGGAGGTATCGGCGATATCGCGTGGTTTGAAGGGGCTGGCCAAGGAGCTGCAGGTGCCGGTGGTGGCGCTGTCGCAGCTTTCGCGAGCCAGCGAGCGGCGGAGCGACGACAAGCGGCCGCTGCTGAGCGATCTGCGCGAGTCGGGGTCGATTGAGCAGGACGCGGACGTGGTGATGTTCATCCACCGCGAGTCGTATTACAACCGCGACGAGGAGCAAGCGGATGCGGACCGGGCGAAGTCGGAGATTATCATCGCCAAGCAGCGCAACGGGCCTGTGGGGATTTCGATCCTGAACTTCCTTGCCAGCATGACGCGGTTTGAGAACCCGGCCCCGGAATAGCCGGACTGCGCGGCGCGGGGGGAAGTCAGGCAGTGCGGGGCGAATTGGTTTTCAGCACGCGGCGCGAGAAATCCGGGGCTAAAGCTCAAGTCCTTTATTCGAGCGGCTGGCGGCGGGACTGAAGTCCCGCCCTTGCGCGTTCTTGCCGTGATTTGGGAGTCTTTTCGCAG
This sequence comes from uncultured Acidobacteriota bacterium, assembly GCA_963766785.1. GTDB lineage: Bacteria > Acidobacteriota > Terriglobia > Terriglobales > Acidobacteriaceae > Telmatobacter. The sequence goes on along the minus strand of CAVYBV010000025.1, from coordinate 1,145,648 downwards.
CTTGTGAAGCCGATGACATCCAGGCCTCAATTCAGGGACCTGAAGGCCCCTGCTCACTCCGGACTTCAAAAGGGGTTGAGCACGGCGACGACTCTTCCGGCGATGAGGTCTCCCGGCGCCTCATCACCGGCCATCTCGATCAGTTCCACCGCGGCATCCGGGTTACTCGGGCGCAGCACCAGGTGGCTGGCCTGGAAATCGGCATAGCGGACGATCAGGCGCGCATTGTGGCGCACGGCATAGAGGTTGGGGCGGTCAGGGCGATATTGGAGGAGGGAGTTGTAATGGCGATCGATAACGAGGAGGGCGTCAGGGAGGATGATCGGTCTCATTGCGGCGGCGTCGTCCGCGCCGACATGGATGGCCACGAATCGCAGCCAGGCTTTGCGCGCGGGCCCGGTGCGGGCGCGGGCATTGAGGAGGATCTCCTCAGGAATGTGCAGGATGCGGCGGATGGCGGAGGGCCGCACGACGGGCTCTTGCATGGCGGTGTCATCGGAGACCAGGGGCACGACCCCGACCCGTTCGAATTCGCGTAACTGGCGGGGCGCCGGCAGCAGATCCGCGGGGGTGATCTGCTGGGCAGCGAGGATGCGGTCGGCGGCGTCGAAGGACAGGCCGCGCTTGCCATGGAGGAAATTGGAGAGGTGAGATGTGGCCAAGCCGGTCTGGCGGGAGAGCAGAGAGAGGCTGAGGGTGCCCCGCTGTATTTTGCGCAGCAGTTCCAGGCGGAGACGCTCGTGCATCTGGGTCAGGTTCATTTGTGGAAAATCCGCCGCCGGCAAAGGGCAGCCCCCCGACTTGTTTGCCGACGGAAAAGTCAGACCGCATAAAGCGCCTTTATTCTGAGAGTGTGCGCTGAGATCGGGAAGTGATCCCGGTAACCTTTGCTTAATCCGTTGACCTAGCAGGTACACGTGCCTAAGGTAACCATACTAACTCAGCGCAAAGTGCCGGCTAACTCCCCCGGTGAGTCTGGCAGACTGCGGTAGATCGGGTTGTCACCGGCTGGCCGCGGCTGATCATTTGTCTCACCTCATCGTCGCTCTCACACAAGGACAAGGGGAAAAAGTCCGACGGCAGCGCCCGTGGGGGCGCAGCGGTGACAAATTGCGCGAGATTCCAGGTTCTATGCGTTGTCAATCTTCAATGACGAACCCGAGAAGACAACAGCCGGCACTCCCCCAACAGGATCCGAGAATCCTGAGTTGCCTCGACTGCTGCCATTTACCCCGGCACATAACAAGGAGAGGATCGCTCTGCCGGGATTTGCTTCACTTACGGAGTGAACATGGAGTTGCGCTTGGAATTGAAGATTTGCGAGGGATGCGGTTGTCTTTGGTACCGCATCCAGGACCTGGAGACGGTTTATTGCAGAGGATGCGAAATCCGTTTCAGGGAGTTTCCCGCGCCCACCAATCAACGACGCCGTCGGGCGCCGAGGCGCAAACTGCCGTTCGGGCTTGAGCGGGCGGCGTGCAGCATTGGAGGTGGGCAATGAGCGCCGCGCTTCAGATTGTCGATCTGCACGCGACGGCGGCCGCGCCAGCGGGGTGGTTTGCAGCTCCGGTCGCGGTCCATTGCGGCGCGGAGGCGGTGGCGATTCCGGCAGCGAGGCGGCCAGGGGTGGCGCCGCTCTACTCGCTCGCATTTTACCGCAAGCACACGGAGAAGATGCTGCGCCGGTACTTGTACGCGTCCATGCTAGTGGGGCGCGCACCAGCCATCCTGAACGAGCCTCTGAACCGGGGCCTGGTGTCCTCGCGGCCGGTGCGCAGCTTCGAGGACGCGGTGATCTTCGTGCTCGACATGGAGAACTGCCTGGGTCAGCTAAAGCCGCTGGACCGGCTGATCCTGGGCAAGATTGTTCTCCAGGAGTACACGCACGGGGAAGCTGCGCTGCTGCTGGGGATCGGCGATCGCGCGCTGGAGAACCGGCTGGGGCAGGCGCTTGACCGGTTGACGCAGGCGTTGCTGGACACGCGGCTGCTGATGCTGCCGCGATGAAACCAGGCCCATGAAGCAGGCAAGTTGCGGGACACCCGGAGGAGTGTCCCGCAACGGACCGCAGGCCGAGTACCGTGTCCGAGTAGTTCTGTAGTTTCCCGAGTCTTAAAATCGATAGATGGGGATGTGGGCCACGCGCCTTGACAACGCCTTCGTCCTTATCGATGGGGCGCCCTGCGATTTCCCGCCTACTGGGACGGAGTGGAGGACGCCGGCCGCGGGTGCGGCGCGGTGCTGCCTTCGGTCATGCACAGCACCCACTTGATGGCCTCGAAATACATAGTGCGAATGTCGGGATCCTGCCACGACTCTTCGGTATGGCCGAGGGTGGAGTAAAAGACGCGGCCCTTGCCGTACATCTTGCTCCAGGCCACGGCAAAGTCGTGATCGTCGCGATGGATGCGGGGGTTGTTGGAGTAGTCGAGCAGGTTGGGGTCGAGCGAGAGGAGCACGTTGACCTTGTCGCGCGACCAGTCCTTGGGCTGATAGATCTCGTCGTACTTCACAAACTCGTGAGGGAAATGGCGAACCGCGGGAAAGCTGGGATCCTCATTGATGATGGGCGCTTCAAACGTGAACCATGGATGCTGGTCGAACCAGCCGCCGATCATGTCGCCGTACTCGGGCCAAGTGTAATTGGTGTCGAGCGCGGCGTGAATGCCGACGAAGCCCTTGCCGTCGTCGTGGATGAACGACATCATGTCGGCCTTCTGGCTCGAATCCATATCGAGCTCGCCGGTGGTGCTGCAGAAGACGATGGCGTCAAAGTAGTTCAGGTTTTTGGCGTTGCGCTGGCCCAGGCTCTTCTTGGTGAGGAGTTCGGTGTCGGTGCGCAGCTCCGCGTCCCAGAGGCCGCTCTTCTGGCCCATATCGAAGATACCGGCCATGCAGGCGGAGATGGAGTCGTGCTCCCAGCCTTTGGTTTGAGCAATCACGAGGACGTGCTTGAGGTGGATCTGCTTGGCGTGGGGCGGAGGGGGAAGCTGGTCGCGCGAGGCGACCTGGGCGCAGAGAGTGGCGGCGAAGAGAGCAAGAGTGGGAACGCAGATCGCGGCAAGCGAATGGCGGAACAGGCGCACGGAGACTCCTAAATGCAGGGATCAGGGATCAGGGAACAGAAAGCGGGCCGGCCCTGAGCCGGGTTGCGGGAGCAGTGTAATCAGGCGTGCTTTGGGCGCGCAACGGTGAAGCGCGCTCGAAGCACGCAAGGGGTCACACCGTGGTGTGTTCGGCGCCGGCCCGGGGCCGATTGCGATGGGGAAGGCGGAAGGTGATGCGGCGTTCGGATTCGCGCTCAACGGCGCGGCGGCGGCCGGCGAGCAGTTCCACGGCTCCGATGCTGCCGCAGACGCGGTTGGTGTCGCGATCGACGACCAACAAGCGCAGCGCGCCCGTGGTGGCCATCTCCTCGGCGACGGCGCGGCAGGTCTGATCGGTAAATGCAAAAACATCCGACTGCTCCTCGGGGATCGGCTGGCTTTCCGGCAGAGGCGACATGACTTCAGCCACGAGCACGGTTTCCAGCGGGTCGACGCCGTACTCGCGCGAGAGGTGATAGCCGCGGCGGGCGATTTTTTCAGTAAGGATGGATCGCGGCATGATGAGCGAGGTCACGAGATACGCGGCGGTGCAGGTGAGGACCAGGGGCAGCAGCACGGGGAAGCCGTGGGTGAGCTCGAGCGAGAACAGGATGGCGGTGAGCGGCACGCCCAGCGCTCCGGAGAGCATGGCGCCCATGCCCATGAGGGCCCAGATGGCCTGCGCGTCGCCGCCGAGATGCGCAAGCTGGGCGAAGCCCTCGCCGATGGAAGCGCCGATCATGAGGAGCGGGGCCAGTACCCCTCCTGAGGTTCCGGAGCTGAGCGAGAATGCCCACATCAACGATTTCGCGACGATGATGCCGAGGATGAGGGCCAGTGGAGCGTTGCCGCGCAGCAGCTCGGCGATGTTGTCGTAGCCGACGCCGAGGCCGCGGGGAAAGAAGATGCCGCCGATGCCGACGCCGAGGCCGCCGATGGCGGGCCACCACATCCAGTGGACGTGGAACTTCACCGAGAGATTCTCGAACTGGTCTTCAAGGCCGTACATGAGGCGGCTGAGAAACGCGGCGGCGAGGCCGACCACCAGGCCGAGAGGAGCGGCGATGAGCATCAGCGGCTCCAGGCGCGGCATGTGGTGCAGCACGACAGGAAAAAGAGGGCCGGGACCAAGCCAGTAGATGCGCAGCAAATCGGCCAGGACGCTGGCCACGGCCACGGGAATGAGCGAGCGCGGGCGCCACTCGAAGAGGAGCAGCTCGACGGCGATGAGGATGCCCGCAATGGGGGTGGCGAAGGTGGCGGACATGCCCGCGGCGGCGCCGGCCACCAGCAGCGTGGTGCGCTCGTTGTCGCTGAGCTTGAGCCATTGCGCGATGTAAGAGCCGAAGGTGCCGCCGGTCATGATGATGGGGCCTTCGGCGCCGAAGGGTCCGCCGGAACCGATGGCGATGGCGGCGGAGATGGGTTTGAGGATGGCGACTTTGGGATCAACGCGCGCGCCGCGCAGCAGGATGGCCTCAATGGCTTCAGGGATGCCGTGGCCGCGGATTTTGTCGGAACCGTAGCGGGCCATGAAACCGACGATGATGCCGCCCGCGACGGGAACCCAGGGCATGATCCACAGCGGCCAGGTGGACCCGGCGGGGCCGACCATGGCGATGCTGAAGCGGTGGTAATAAAACAGGTTGGTGCAGAAGGCGATGGAGCGAAGGAGAAACACGGCGAGCGCGGCGGCGCCGGCGCCGATGACCAGGGCTACGGCGCTGAGGAACCAGACGCGACGGTCGACGGTGAAGTCGCGCAGGGCGGAGGGGCGGGATTTCATCGCGCGACCTCCGCGGCCCCGTGGCGCTGGATGTGCTGAAGCGTGCGCACCAGGCGGGGCGCGGCCTCAATGAGCTCGCGCGCGTGCTCGCCGGAAAGGCGGGCGAGAACGCGACGGCCCCTGCGGGTGACACGGAGGATTGCGCGGCGGCGGTCGGCAGGATCTTCCCTGCGCTCGAGCAAGTCCTCGCGCTCGCAGCGGTCCACCAGCTCGACGGCGCTGTTGTGCTTGAGGCCGAGGCGCCCGGCGGCGTAGGCGATGGTGACGGCGGCTTCATCGGGCGCGCCGGCCACCTGGAGAAGCAACTGGTGCTGCTGGGGCTGGAGGCCGGCTTCGATCGCGGCCTGCTCACTGAAGTGGAGGAAGCGGCGCAGCTCAAAGCGGAAGTCCGCCAAGGTGCGAATGAGGGGATCGGGAATAAGGGTTTCCGTGTGAGCGGCCACATTTATATCGTATCACGATATAAATGTCTGTGACAATTGTCTCCTTGCTGCGCTGCGATCTCTGAGAACGATCAGGCGGGCAGGTCGCCGCGCATGCGCAGGCGATGCCAGGCGAGCGAGTACGCGCCCACCACGACGTAACACGCCAGGGGCACGGCGTAGGCAATGGAGATGCGGTGCGTCGCCTGCGAGATCCAGCCCATCAGCAGGGTAAGCACCGCGCCACCTATGATCGACATAATGATGAGTGAGCCGCCGATTTTGGTGTTGCGGCCCAGGCCATCGATGCCCAGCGCGAAGATGGTGGGGAACATTACGGACATGAAGAAGCTGGTGAGGAAGATGGACCAGAGGCCGATCCAGCCGGGCCAGAGCACGCCGATGGCGACCAGGGCGACATTGGCCACGCTGTAGAGAGCCATGAGGCGGTCGGGGCGGAAGTAGCGCATGATGGCGGCGGAGCTGAAGCGGCCGACACCGAACGCAGCCAGCGTGCCGGTGAGCAGATAGCCGGCCATCTTCTCGTGCTGCTGCGTCGATTCCTGGACGTACGGGATGAAGTAGCTCCACGTCCCAACCTGCGCGCCAACATACATGAACTGGGCGATAACGGCGAAGAGGAAGCTGGGGTAGCCGAGCAATTCGCGGAAGCTGCCGTGGGCTTCGCCGTGGAGCACGTGCTCGCCGGCAACGACGGGAAACTTTGTGATGGCGATGAGCGCGGCCCAGAGCAGGACTACCGCGCCGATGATCATGTAGGGTGCTACCACGCGCATGGTTTCCTGGCGCAAGTAGCCGGAGTAGGTGTGCAGGGCCTTCATTGTGGCGATCTGCTTGTCGTTCAGTTCAACGCCGGAGAAGATGAAAACGGTGCCGATGAGGCCTGCGGTAATGGAGCCCAGCGGATTGAATGCCTGCGACAGATTCAAACGGCGGGCGGCGCTCTCCGGCGATCCCAATTGGGCGATGAACGAGTTGGAGGCGGTCTCAAGGAAGGCCAATCCGCTGGCGATGACGAAGAGGGCAAACAGAAAGAAGGCATAGCGATCGAGCAGCGCGGCGGGCCAGAAGAGAAAGGCGCCGGTCCCGTACAAAAGCAGGCCAGTGATAAATCCGGATTTGTAGCCGTAGCGCCGCATCAAGAGCGCGGCGGGCGTGGCCAGAAAGAAGTACCCGAGATAGAAAGCGAACTGCACCAGGCCGGCCTGGAACCGCGACACCGCAAAAGACGTCATGAACTGGCGGATGAGGATGTCGTTGAGGTTGTTGGGGATGGCCCAGAGGAAGAAGAGCGCCGTGACCAGCACGAATGGGAGCATCATGCCGTGGGGCACCAGGCGCGGGTGAGTTTCAGTCGTTGAAACAGACGTGTTCCGCGAGGAGTCGACCGCCATGCAAACGCCTCTGACTTTCGCTGTTCTTAGGATGGCGCTGCTGCCGCCATGGGCTATGGTACGGCAAAAGCACACGGCGCAGGTTATCCAGCGGCCCTGAGGGGCTAAAACCCACGGCTTTTTAGGGGGCTTTTCGGCACGGCTGAAGCCGTGCCCTGACACGAGGCCGTTCAATATTTGGCGAACGGCTCTAGTGGATCATCTTCGACTTGTGCTGCATGTAATCCATCAACAGGTATTCGCCCAGCGTTTGCGGGGTGGTGAAGTAGGCTTTGCCGCGGCACATCTCGGAGACCTTGTGCACAAAGCGCACCAACTCGTATTCCTGCGCCAGCATGAAGGTATTGATCATGATGTTGGATCGCTTGCAGCGCGCCACTTCTTCGAGGGTCTCGCTCACCACCAGCGGATCGAGGCCGTAGGGGTTTTTGTAAATGCGGCCGTCGGGGAGGGTGAGGGCGGAAGGCTTGCCGTCGGTGATCATCACGATCTGCTTCATGTCCTTGCGCTGGCGGGCGAGCACGCGCTGGGCCACGCGCAAACCCTCGCGGGTGTTGGTGTGCCAGGGGCCGACCTTGACCCGCGCGAGGTGGGAGACGGGCATCTCCTCGGCGGAATCGTGAAAGAGCACCAGGGAGAGCGAGTCGCCGGGGTATTGGGTGCGTATGAGGTGCGAGAGCGCCATGGCGACGCGCTTGGCCGGAGTAAAGCGGTCTTCGCCGTAGAGGATCATGGAATGCGAGCAATCGAGCATGACCACCGTGGCGCAGGAGCTCTGGTACTCGCACTGGTGGACGTGCAGATCTTCGTATTCGAGCGGGAGCGGCAGGCGCAGCCCCTCGCGCGCGATGGCCGATTTGAGCGTGGTGGTGGTGTCCAGGTTCAGCGTGTCGCCGAATTCATAGCGCCGCGATGCGCCGCTGGTTTCAATGCCCGTGGCCCAGTGGCGCGTGTCATGGCGGCCATAGCTTGACTTGCCCAGCGAGCCGAGCAGGTCGCGCAGGGTCTTGTAGCCGAGGAAGTCGAGGCTCTTGTCCGTCACCTCGAAGCGCGCTTCGCCGGATGGGCCGTTCGCCGCGCCTGGTTGGCCGATTTCGCCCGGCTCGCCTGGCTGCGCATGGGAAATGTAGTTGTTCTGTTCCAGACGGTCGAGCAGCTTTTTAATGAGCTCGTCGAGCGAGCCTTCCGCAGCCAGTTGGTCGATCTTCTCCTGCATCTTGGGATCGAGGAACTTGCCGGATTCGAACAGGCGGCGCAGCGCCTCGCGCAGATCGTCGAGGGTGTGGTCGAGATCCTGAAATGCCTGGTAGGGATCGTAGAAGCCGGAACTGAGCAGGTAATCGGAGAGCGCCTGCAGCAGGTCTTCGAGATCGATCTCGGAGGCCAGGTCTCCGCGATATTTGGTGTAGTGAATGCGCTTCATAAACGCTCAATTCGAGAGGATGAATCCCTCAGGGGCTAAAGCCCGGCGATCTCTTTCCGCCATTTACGGCATGGATGAATCCGTGCCCTTTCAAAACCATCCGCGCACGTCCCAAATTCCTCAGTTGTATCCGCGGCGGGAACGGCGTGACTGCTTCTGCCACTCCTCGTACTCTATCTCCACGCTTTTGTGCTCTTCCTTGCGGGCGGGGCGCTCCGCGGCGGCGAATCCACGTTCTTCGCTGCGGCTCAGCTTGCGATGCGCCACCAGCCCCTCGAGCAGAAACTCGGCCGCGGCCACCAGCCTGGGTGGAGCATCCGACGGCTTGACGCCCGCGGGCGCGAGGCGCTCGATGAGCCCCTGAATCTGGCACAACTCCGCCAGCGCAGACTCCGCCGGCTGGGTGTCGTCGAGCTTGACGGCGCCGCCGAGGTTGAACCACATCTCAATCTGGCTGGTATCGACGCCCTCGAAGCAGCAGTCGTAGATTTTGGCCACCGCGGTGCGGATCAGGTCCTCGACCACGGTATCGGCGCCACGCATCTCGCCCTCGTATTCCAGTTCCAGCTTGCCGCTGATTCCCGGAGCTGCGGCGTGAAGATCGCTGACGCGGGGCACCACGAGGGATTCGCCGCTGAGCAGCGCTCGGCGCTCGGCGTTCGAAATGACGAGCTCCATGGTGGCGATGGGCAGCCGCTGGCTGACGCCGCTGCGATTGTCCACCTTCTTGTCCTCGCGCGCGGAAAAAGCCACCTGCTCCACGATCTCGCGCATGTATTTGGGAATCTCGATCTTGACGCGCTCGCGATTCGACCACGCTTCCTGGGCGGTGATGGCCATGCCCTCTTCCAGCGTGACCGGATAATGGGTGCGGATTTCAGAGCCGATGCGGTCCTTGAGCGGGGTGACGATTTTGCCGCGCGCGGTGTAGTCCTCGGGGTTGGCGCTGAACACCAGCGCGAGATCGAGTTCCAGGCGCACGGGATAGCCTTTGATCTGGACGTCGCCCTCCTGCATGATGTTGAACAGCGCCACCTGGATTTTGCCGGCGAGATCGGGCAGCTCGTTGATGGCGAAGATGCCGCGATTGGCGCGTGGCAGCAGGCCATAGTGCATGGTGAGCTCGCTCGATAGGTCTTCGCCGCCGCGCGCGGCCTTGATGGGATCGAGATCGCCGATGAGGTCGGCCACGGTCACGTCGGGCGTGGCCAGCTTCTCCACGTAGCGCTCGGCGCGATCGAGGTACGCGATCGGAGTTGCATCGCCGCGCTGCCGCACCAACTCGCGACAGCGTTTGCACAGCGGCCGATATGGGTTGTCGCGGATCTCGCACCCGGCGATATAAGGCAGCTTCTCGTCCAGCAGCGCGGTGAGCGCGCGCAGGATGCGGCTTTTGGCCTGGCCGCGCAAACCCAGCAGGATGAAGTTCTGCCGCGACAGGATGGCGTTCTCGATCTGGGGAATCACGGTGTCGTCGAAGCCGACAATTCCGGGGAAGACCGTTTCCCGCGCCTTGAGGCGCTGCATCAGGTTGACGCGCATCTCGTCCTTGATGCTGCGGCGCGTGAGGCGGCCTTCAGAGAACAAGTGGCTGGCGCGCAGCTCCCCCAGGGTGAGGGGCAGCGGGGCTGTTGCGGGCATGGGGAAGCTCCTTGATCTACAGAACCTGAGCAGGGCGCGTGCCACGCCCCGCTCATTGTTTAGACGAAGTATGCGCCTGATCCGGGGCGCAGCACAATCGCTTCCCGCGCCTCACCGGCCGGAAGTGCTGGTTTCTCCATCGCGCCATCCCAGCTTGCGGTCAAGGAAATCCGCGCCGGCCGCGTACGCGTGCGCCCAGGTACGGCGCAGCAGGAAATCGTGAATCTCGTCGGGAAACACCAGCTCTTCGAAAACCACGTGCTGACGGCGCAGCGCCTCGGCCAGTTGCACCGTTTCGGCGAAGGGGACGTTGCGGTCGTCGTCGCCCTGGATGAGCAGCACCGGCGAGCGCCAGGTTTTTATGGAGGCCATAGGCGACGACTCGAACGCGAGCCGCGCGACGGCCTCGCGCTGACTTGGATCGTAGCTGGGAACGAAGGTGGGCATCTCGAGGTTCCAGTCGTGCACGCCGTGCATGTCAACGCCGGCGGCGTAGAGGTCGGAGGCGCGCGCCAGGGCCAGCGCGGTGAGATAGCCGCCGTAGCTGCCGCCCCACGCGGCGATTTTTGCGCCGTCAACGTCCGGCCGGCTGCGCAGATAGAGTCCCGCGCCCATCACGTCGTTGAATTCGCTGGCTCCATCGGCGCCATAGTTCAGCGCCTCGCGGAAGTTGAGGCCGTAGCCGATGCCGCTGCGGTAATTGACGCTGAGCACGATGTAGCCCTTGCTCACCAGGTACTGGTTCATGGCGTAGGCGTTGGAGTAGTACTCCATGTAGTGCCAGCCGAGCAGCATCTGCCGCTGGCTGCCGCCGTGGAAGAACACGGCCGCGGGCCGGCGCTCGCCGGACTTCAGGTCGCGCGGCAGAAAGAGTTGGCCGTGAATCTTCATGCCGTCAGAGGCGTTGAAGATGACCTGCTGCGGCGTGACGAGTTGGTCGGTGGGGAAGCCGGCGGGAGTTGCCTGGGGCGCGAGATCGGTGAGTTTGCCGTCATCCGCGATTGCCGCGCGCATAGGCACGCGCGCATCGGAGCGCAGCACGGCCACCGATCCATCGCTGATGACAACGGGTTGGGTCTCGATCCCTTCGCCGCTGGTCACGGCCTGTGCCGGGGTGAACCCGCCGTGGCCGTCGAAGGTCACGCGCCACACGTGGCGCCGGTCGATGTCGCCCTGGTTCGAGTCGAGCACCAGAGTTTTGCCGTCGCGGCTCATGGAGACGTGTTCCACTTCAAAGTCATCGCCGGGCGTCAGCAGCTTGCCCGCGCCGCCCGAGGCCGGCGCCGCCCACAGGCGCAGCCAGCCGTTGGCCTCCCACGGAAACACGATGCGGTCGCCGGCGGCCCAGTGCAACTGGTCCTCTGAGTCGGTTTCGCGATAGGCGCTGCCCACTCCCTCCTCTGTCTTCCAGATCTCGCGGCCCACGCCGGTGGTCACATCGGCCACGCGAATCGACCATGGCAGCGCCGTGCGGTGGGGCACAAACAGGAGCGCGTTTTTGTCTCCGGGAATGCGCAGGAACGCAATGTGCTTCGAATCCGGCGACCACGCCGGCGACTGGTCGAGATCGGTAGAGGGATCGAGGTAATCGATTGCCTTGTCAGCGAAGGAGTACACGGCGATGAAGCTATGATCGTCGCGATCGCTGACGAATGCCAGGCGCACGCCGTCGGGCGACCAGCGCAAACCGCGCGCGGTGCCGCGGGTTTGGAGCAGCTGTTCCGGCCTGGCGTCGATGGGGGCCAGGCTCGCGGTCCACACCTGGCCCTTGTCGATGTAGGCCACGGTCTGGCCGTCGGGCGAGACCGCGGGACTGTGGCCTTCGCCGAGCAGATGCGGAGCCGGGTTCGATTCGGCCAGATTTACAACCCACACCTGCTGCTTTGCGCCCATCGGGAACCATGCCGGATTGGGCACCGGGTGTCCTTCGCCCTGCGCCGAGCTGCCGCGCGTGTACACGATGGCGCTCGCGTCGGGCAGCCACGCGAGCCCGCTCAGCTCCTGCCCGTCGTCGTCGGCATAATGCGTCAACTGGCGCGAAGCGAAGCCGCTGCCCTGCGGCTCGGCTACCCAGATGTTGCGCCGGCCATCGATGTTGGCCACCCAGGCCAGCTTGCCTGCCGACGGTGCCGCACTCAGCTCAGAGCAGAACGGCGCGCTCAGCGCCTGTTCGATGGTGAAGCCCGCCTGCGCTCCCGCCGTATTTGCAGACCAGAGCAATCCCGCCAGCAGCGACGCGGCAACGGTCCAGCGCGCCATGCGCGCACCACTCTTGTATCGCTTGTTCACCTTGACCTCCCGGAGAATGCCATTGTGACATACCGGCTCGGCGTATGATGGTTGGCGGAAAACGGTTACAGCAGAACACCCGAGCCGACTTTCCGGCTCAAACTCTTGGAGCCTGCTATGCATCGATTCAGCGCCAGACTTGTTCTTGCTTCCTTTGTCGCCACGTTTGTTTTCGCGTCCACGGCAGTTGGGGCTGAGCTCACACGTTACACCGTAACTCGCGACGCCGCGGGCATGACTGCCGGCAACGGCACGGAGACGGTCCACGTGAGCGTCTGCGATTCCGGCGTGATTCACATTGTTGCCGGACCCGGCGATCCCAAGGCCGCGTCGCCCCATGAACCGTGGATCGTGCAGGCCTGCACCCCCGCACCATTCGACTTTACCGAGAACAACAAGCAGGCCACGGTGAGCACGCCGCTGGTAAAGGTCACGATTCAGTTTCACGCAGGCACGCTCAGCTTCCACTCGCCCGACGGCAAAACGCTGCTGGCGGAGATGGATCGCCGCGGCCCCAACGGCACGGACTGGCCGGCCGCGGCCTCGCGCGTCTACACGCCCGCCGTGGTCAATGGCGAGAACGTTTACCACACCAAGACGCGCTTCTTCATCGGGCCATTTGAAGGTTTCTACGGCCTCGGCCAGCACCAGAGCGGCGCGTTCAACTATCGTGGCAACGTGGTGGAGCTGGCGCAGGCCAACACCGACGTGGCGCTGCCGCTTGTGCTTTCGACCAACGGCTACGGCATCCTGTGGAACACGGCCTCGCACTCCTGGTTCGACAACCGATTCCCAACCGAAATGACCCTCAGCGCCTTAGCCGCCGACGCCATCGATTACTACTTTCTCTATGGCCCGGAATTCGACCAGATCATCCACGAATACCGCGACCTGACCGGTCACGCGCCCCTCTTCGGCAAGTGGGCCTACGGGTTTGTGCAATCGAAGGATCGCTACAAATCGGCGAAGGAGTTGCTCGACATCGGCCAGGAGTACCGAGACCAGCACGTTCCTCTCGATTTCATCGTGCAGGATTGGTTCTGGTGGAAACTCCAGGGCGATCCCATCTTCAATGACGAGTATCTGAAGCCGTATCCCGACGTGCCGGGCGCGATTCAGAAGCTCCACGACGAGCACTTCCACGCCATGATCTCGGTCTGGGCAATGCTCGATCCGAAATCGGAGACCTACCAGAAGATGAAGGCCGAAGGCCTGACCATCCCTAACATCACCATCTACGACGCCACCAACCCGAAGGCCCGAGATGAGTATTGGAATCTCCTGATGGGCAAGATGTTCGCGCACGGGTGGGATGGCTTCTGGCTGGACAGCTCGGAGCCGGAGTGCTGCGATGGGAACAGCGACGCCACCCTCGACAGCGCGCAGCTTTTCTTCGGCAACGGCGCCCGCTACACCAACGTCTATCCGCTGATGCACACCGGCGGCGTGTACGAGCATTGGCGCGCCACCACCGACCGCAAACGTGTCTTCCTCCTTACCCGCTCGGCCTTTGCCGGCCAGCAGCGCAATGCCACCACGGTCTGGTCAGGCGACGTAACCGGGACGTTCCGCACATTCCAGCACCAGATTCCCGCCGGCCTGAACTTCGAGCTCTCCGGCGTTCCCTACTGGACCACCGACATTGCCGGCTATGGCTGGCCCTACGAGCGCAGCACGCTCGATCCCGCCTATCAGGAGCTCTACACGCGCTGGTTTGAGTTCGGCACGTTCTGCCCCATCATGCGCACCCACGGACATCGCTCCAACAACACCAATGAGATCTTTTCCTATGGCCCGCAGGTGCCCACGCTGATTGAATACGACAAGCTACGCTACCGCATGCTTCCTTATATCTACTCGCTGGCCTGGCGCGTCACCAACGACGACTACACCATCATGCGTCCGCTGGTGATGGACTGGCGCACCGATGAGAAGGTGCGCGACATCGGCGACGAATACCTCTTCGGGCCATCGATTCTGGTCCTTCCTGTCGACGAGCAGGGCGTTGTCAGCCGCCGTGGCTATTTGCCGCCTGCGCCGGGGTGGTACGACTTTTGGACCGGCCGCCGCTGGGTGGGCGATCAGAAAATCCTCGCCCAGGCGCCGCTTGACCGCATCCCGCTCTTTGTAAAGGCCGGCTCCATTCTGCCGCTGGGCCCGGAGCGCGAATACGCCATGGAATCCTCCGACGCGCCCATCACCCTGCGCATCTACCCCGGCGCCGACGCCGACTTCACCCTCTACAACGACGAGGGCGACTCCTACGACTACGAAAAGGGCGAGCACGCCACGGTGGCGCTGCACTGGGATGACGCCTCGCACACGCTCACCATTGGCGCGCGCCAGGGCAGCTATCCCGGCATGCCCGCATCGCGTCAGTTCCGCGTTGTTCTGGTGCGTGAGGGCGTGGGCGCCGGCCCGGGAATGGAAGAACAAGTCGACAAGGAACTGACCTACGACGGCTCCGAGGCCTCGGTTTCACTCCGCTGAAAAAAGGAAGCCAGTTGCAATCCTGGACGCCTCTCTGACCGGGTAAAATCTGCAGGGACACTCGAACGTTATGCCCAAACGCAGCGCAGGCCTTCTCATGTTTCGCCGCTCCAGCCCGCTGGAGGTCTTTCTCGTGCACCCTGGCGGTCCCTTCTGGCGCAAGAAGGACCAGGGCGCTTGGACCGTTCCCAAGGGCGAGTACGAGTTCGGCGAAGAACCTCTCGCCGCCGCCCGCCGTGAATTCCAGGAGGAAACCAGTTTTCCGGTTGAGGGCGAATTCCTGCCTCTGGGCGAAATCACGCAGGCTTCCGGCAAAATCGTCACCGCCTGGGCCGTCGAGGGCGACTGCGATCCCGCGCGCCTGGTCAGCAACACCTGCGAAGTGGAGTGGCCGCCGCGCACCGGACGCATGATCGTGATTCCGGAGGTCGATCGCGGCGAGTGGTTTTCCATTTCCCAGGCTCGCGAGAAGATCTTCACCGCCCAGCGTCCGCTTCTGGATCGGCTCGAGGAGGCGGTCTCGCCATAAAGCCTATTGAGCTTTAAACATTGGGCGCAAAAACTTAGGGTGGCGACCGGGCATTCCGGCGCCACCCTGAAAAGTCACATAGCCAGTGATGAACAGGCTAATCAAGAGACATGCACAGAGTATCGGCCCAAAGCGCGGCTGTCTTGAGCCCAACGGCGGAGCCCACCATCCATCCAAAGGATGATTTTGGGCGCGGTTCCCGTTCCGGGAATTCGGCTTCTGTCCCTGGCTGGCCCGCATCTGGCAAACTGATTTCAGCCATGGTGCTTCACTTTCTCATCCGCGGGCGCGTCCAGGGAGTGGGATTCCGCTGGTTTGTGCAGCGCGAGGCCAATGAGCTCGGGCTGCGCGGCTGGGTGCGCAACACCGAGGATGGCGACGTGGAAGTGGTTGCCGCCGGTGATGCCGAGGACCTGAACGAACTTCGCAGCAGCCTCCGCCGGGGGCCGCGCGGCAGCCGGGTTGACAACCTGATCGAGCACCACCTCCAGGAATCGGAAGCGGCCGAGCTGGCCATCTTCCGCATTGAGGGTGCGTGGTAGAGGCAGGGACCGAGGGAACAAGGGATAAAGGATAAGGGAACTGGCCTCGATGCCGGCGCGGGGCGGGTTCATGTTTTCCGGTTGCCCGCCGATGAAACACGTGTCGGCCAGTTTGCACCGATTCAGGCCACGGAGGCGAGGCAACCGAGATGGCGACCCAGTATGCCGCGCAAAACTCATCGCGCCCTCCCTTCGCAGTTCCGGAGTCGATGGAAATGGAGCCGAATTTCGGCGGTGGAATCATCGCCGGGGTCAGCGCGCCATGGCGCAAGCTGCTGTTGCAGGCGGAGATGGCCGCGCCGCACGTGCAGGTGGCATCCATCGAAGGAGAAGCGGGCGTAGGCAAGCAGACGCTGGCCCGGCATCTATTGAGCCGGTCGCCGCTGGCCGGAGCGCCCTTTCAGCGCCGCGACGCGAGGGAGTGGCTGCTGCACGAAGCTGAGGTGGGCGGCCTGGCAGGCTTCACTTACCTCGATCGTGTGGATCTTCTAGCCCCGCCAGGCCAGGGGCTGTTGCTGGGCGTTCTGAAAGCGTTGCAGGATCGGCCCGCGGGGCGAGTGCTTTTGGTGGCTTCGTCACAGGTGTCTCTGCGCCAGATGGCTGGGCAGGGCGTGTTGATGCCCGATCTTGCCTTCCGCCTGACCGCGGTGCGTTTTGCTGTTCCCCCCCTGCGCATGCGCAAGGAGGACATTCCGCCGATTTCGCAGGCACTGCTGGACCGCATCTGCGCGCGCTACCAGCACCGCCAGGTGGAGCTGGGACCGGGAGCGCTGGCGCGACTTTTGCAGCACTCCTGGCCGGGCAACGTGCGCGAGCTGGCCAGCGTGCTGGAAGCGGCGCTGCTGGAAGCGGCCAACGACGTGATCCGCCCCTGCGACCTGGCGCTGCCGCAGATGAATGAGTTCGCCGCGCCGGAGCCACATCCGGTCACCAGCTACGGTGGAAGCCTGGCGCTCGACGACGTAGTCCGCCGCCACGTGCAGCAGGTGCTGGAGCTGAACCGCGGCAACAAGCTGCGGACGGCGATGCAGCTCGGCATCAGCCGGTCAACGCTCTATCGCATCCTGGGCAATGAAGCGGTGCTGGCGCGGTAGCGCTCTCAGCTTTCAGCGGTCAGCCGTTAGCCGTTAGCTGTCAGCCAACCGGTGCGGCCACTAATTGTAGCGGGGTTCGTACACTACACTCGACGGGAAAGACATTTTTCACCCGCGAGGACTTCCCTGTGCGTTCCTTCCGCCTGCTTGTATCGATGGCCGCGTTCCTGTCGGCTGCCTGTTCCCTTTCCGCGGATGCACAAAAGCTGACGGCTGGTCCGCCATCGGCCAATGCGCCGGTGGCCGAGCGGCGCGCCGCCATGAATGGGTATTTCCAGCAGTACTGGGATGCGTTGCTCGAGCGGAATCCGGAGTTCGCCTCCACGATTGGCGACAAGCGCTTCAACGACAAGATCACGGACTACTCCGTTCGCGCGGTGAACGACTGGCTGGAGCAGGAACAGAACTTCCTGATGAAAATCGGCGGGATCGACACCAAGGGATTCAGCGAATCGGAGAAGATGAGCCACGACATGCTGCTGGCGGATCTGGCCGACGACATGGAAGGCTCGGATTTCAAGGAATGGGAGATGCCGGTAAACCAGATGGACGGCATCTACTCCACCTACCCGCAACTGGTGGCCGAGCTCAGCTTCAAGGACGTGAAGGACTACGACGACTGGATCGCGCGGTTGCGGCAGATTCCCACGGCTTTCGACCAGGTGACCCGGAACATGGAGATCGGGATGGAGGATCACCGCGTGCCTCCGAAATACCTGCTGGAGAAGGCGCTGGAGCAGGTGAAAGATCTGGCGAACGAGAAGGCGGAGGACTCGCCGCTGGCGATGCCGCTCAAAAAGTTTCCGGCGTCGATCGCGCCGGCCGACCAGGAACGCATCCGGGCGGAAATGCTGGGCGTGATCCAGAAGAAGGTTCTGCCGGCTTACCAGCAGTTTGCGCGTTTCATGGAGGTGAGCTACGTTCCGGCGGGGCGGGTGGAGCCGGGGATCTGGGCGCTGCCCGACGGCGCCAAGTACTACCAATACCTGATTCGCCGTACCACGACCACCGATCTGACCGCCGACCAGATTCACAAGATCGGCGAGGAAGAAGTGGCGAAGGACGAGGCGGAGATGCTGGCCATCGCCAGGAAGCTGGGCTTCAACGACCTGAAAAGTTTCGAGGCCAGCCTGAAGACTAATCCCAAGCTGCATCCGGCCTCGCGCGAGGCGCTGCTGGATGCCTACCGCGGCTATCTGGGGCCGATGCAGGCCAAGCTGCCGCAACTGTTCGGCAAGCTGCCGACGTTGCCGTTTGAGGTGGTTGCGGTGCCGGAATACATGGAGAAGACTTCGTCCACGGCCTACTATCAACCGGGGTCGCCGGATGGTAGCCGCCCCGGACGGTTGTTCATCGACACCTACGACGCGACCAGCCGGAACCTGGACGACGTGGAGGCGATTGCGTATCACGAAGGCTTGCCCGGTCATCATCTGCAAATTTCGATTGCGCAGGAGCTGACCGGTGTTCCCACTTTCAGAAAGTACGAAGACTTTACGGCGTACGCCGAGGGCTGGGGGCTCTACGCCGAACGGTTGGGCAAGGACGTGGGGTTTTACCAGGACCCATACTCGGATTATGGGCGGCTGGAGGGGGATATCTGGCGGGCGATCCGGCTGGTGGTGGATACGGGCGTGCATTCCGAGCACTGGAACCGGCAGCAGATGGTGGATTACTTCCACGCGCACTCGGCGATTGACGAGACCGACGTTCAGTCCGAGGTGGACCGTTATATCGCGTGGCCGAGCCAGGCGCTGGCGTACAAGATCGGGCAGTTGACGATTCTGGAGTTGCGGGACCGGGCGAAGGCGGAACTGGGCCCGAAGTTCGACATCCGCGCCTTCCACGACGAGATTCTGGATGCGGGCGCGATGCCGCTGGACATGCTGGACGCGCGGGTGACGGCGTGGATTGCGAGCCAGAAGTAGAAAGACAGGGACGAGGGACCAAGGGACTAGAACCAGTCTCGCCAATGTATCTGGGCAATAAAGGCTTGCTTTGTGCTGGAAGTTGAAGCAAACCAAAAGCATGGCTGATTTGAGTGACTTTCAATGGGAATATGTTCGGCCATTCGTGGAGTGGGATCAACAGCGACGGCAGCGGCCGGATGGTCGCGGCGGACGTTGGGGCGACGCGCGCCCAGCGCTGAATGGGGTGCTTTGGATCCTGCGCACCGGGGCGCCCTGGCAGGATCTGCCGGCGCGTTACGGTGCATACCAGACCTGCCATCGCCGTTTTCAGCACTGGCAGCGCGCGGGGGTGCTGGACGGAATCTTGTGGGCCTTATGCGAAGACCTGCTTGCGCGGGGACAGTTGGGGCTGGACGAGACCTTCGTCGACGCCTCGTTCAGCGGGGCAAAAAGGGGGGCGATCGCATTGGTCCAACGCGCTGCGGCAAAGGGAGCAAGATCATGGCAATCGTGGACCGCGGCGGTCTTCCTATCGCCGTCGGGGTTACAAGCGCTTCGCCGAATGAATCCACGCTGGTCGACCAAACGCTCGACCGACGCCACGTCAGCGCCTTGCCCAAACGCGTGATTGGCGACAAGGGCTACGACAGCGATCCACTGGACGGACGTATGCGGGACAGAGGCATCGAGATGATCGCCCCCAACCGGCGGCAGCGAGGGAAAACGCAGGATGGCAGACCGCTGCGGCGTTATATAAGGCGCTGGAAGATCGAGCGGTTGTTCGCTTGGCTGAAGAACTTCCGACGCATAAGCAGCCGATGGGAGCGCAATGCCCTCAATTTCCTGGGCATGGTTCAACTCGGATGCGTGTTAATCCTGTTGAGGCATCTGTGAGACTGGTTCTAGGGACTAGGGATTAGGCTGGGATTTCCACGACGAAATTGTGGGTGCGGGCGCTATGCCTCTTGATATGCTGGACGCACGGATTCAGGCTTGGATTGAGAGCAGGCATTAGAACTGCCGCATGGGCCCAGCGATGTTGAGGAGTTCCGGCCTTTTTAGCGAATTACCGACTCGGGTCGAGCCGTTCTTGCCGAACTTTGTTCCCCGGGGTAGCTGCGCGTGAAATGGTATGAATCCAGGCCGGCGCTTACGGCGGTTGCCGCCGCGGCTCTGCTGTGCGTCCATGCGTGCCTGATGGTTCTGTTTCCCCACGCCGGCGACCCCATCTCCTACACCGCATTCCTGGCGTGTTCCACGTGGGCAGCGGTCGAGTGCGGGTTGCAGGCCAGGACGGGCTCCGAACGCGAGCGGCGAAGCTGGATGCTGATTTCGGCGGGTTTTCTGCTCTACACAATAGGCACCGTCTTCGCCGCGTACATCGACATGGTCGCGCATGGACCTTCGACCATCGCCTCATGGGACGATTTCTTCTACTTTTTCTCCGGCGTGCCCTTTCTGCTGGCGGTTTCATCGCCGGACGACACCCGGCTGTTCTCGCTGTTCTTCTGGCTGGATGTGGTTCAGGCAGCGGCGGTGGGGTGTCTGGCCTATCTTGCGGTGTTTCGCATCCTGCCATTCTCGCGGGCGACGGCGCCGCCCATTTCAGTGGAAAAGCTTGTCTGGCTGTTCGCCATCGAGGCGATTGCGCTGGCGATTCTGGGCCTGGGGCGATGGATTTTGAGCCCCGCCAGGACGCGCGAGCGGCGGTTTTACCAGACGCTGGCGTTCTACTTGTGCGCTTCGGCGATTTGCGAGACCATCTACAACTACCTGGTGGTGAAGTACAACGACGCGGGCGTGTGGGATGTGCTGGTGGATGTGCCCTTCTGCCTCTTTGTGGTTGCGGCGGCGCTGTCGCGGACCGAGAACACAGGGCTCGATGAGCGGACGTCGCGCCGGTCGATCTTGGTGATGGTGGATCACGCCCGGCCGGTGCTGCTGGGCCTGGCGCTGGTAGCGCTGAGCATTTTTGTGATGCGGCAGCATTTTGCGTTGGCCACCAGCGTCATCGTGGGAACATTCCTGGTGTACGGGATGCGATCGGCGGTGCTGCAGAGCCGATTTGTGCAGTCGCAAACGGAGCTGGAGAAGGCGCGGGACCGGCTGGAGGCCCTGGCCATGCTGGACGGGCTGACCGGAGTGGCCAACCGGCGATGCTTCGACCAGCGATTGGAGACGGAATGGCGGCGGGCGCAGCGGACGCATTTGCCGCTTTCGTTGCTGCTGATCGACATAGACCGTTTCAAGAAGCTGAACGACACCTACGGCCACCTGGTGGGAGACGAATGCCTGATCGAGGTGGCGCGCACGCTCAGCGCAATGGTCAACCGGCCGGCCGATCTGCTGGCGCGCTACGGTGGTGAGGAGTTTGTGGCGTTGCTGCCTGAAACCGACGAGAACGGCGCGCGCAATGTGGCGGTGCGAATGCAGCGGGCGCTCAAGGAAAAGGAGCCGCACCCGGCTCTGCAACACGCGGTCACCGTCAGCATGGGAGGAACGACGTGGGAGTCGACGCCGGATTCGACCTCGGAGCAGATGGTGGAGGTTGCGGATCGCGCTCTGTACCAGGCCAAGGAGAACGGGCGCAACCGGATTGAATACTGCTCGATGAGGATGCTGGAACGGAGCTGAAACGGCGCGGCCGCGGTAAAAGGCGCGTATTCTGAAGGCAGCAGCAATCATTCCGATCCAAACAAGGAACAACATGGCCGATATAGCCGTTGCAGCGACGGAGACGCCCGCACAACTGCCCAATGTGACGGTTGCAGTGCTGGGCGCGGGCAAGATGGGCGGCATTCTGCTGCAGGCGTTTCTGAAGCAGAACCTGTTTGCCGCGGGACAGATTCACGCCACGGTGGCGCACGCGGAGCGGGCCCTGGCGCTGAGCACGCAGTGGGGCGTGGACGTGAGCACGGACAACCGGGCGGCGGCGGGGCAAGCGGATTTGATCCTGCTGGGGGTAAAGCCGTTCCAGGTGCCGGATCTGATGGCGGAGATCCGGCCGGCGCTGACGCCGGCCAAGACGCTGTTGTCGTTTGCGGCCAGCGTGAAGACGCGGGCGATTGAAGAGGCGGCGGGGATGGAGCTGGCGGTGATCCGCGCCATGCCCAATACGCCTTCAGCGTTGGGCGCAGGCGCGGCGGGACTGTGCCGCGGGCGGTTCGTCAAGGCGGAGCAGATGGAGCTGGCGGTGCGCATCTTTGAGACGGTGGGGCGCGTGGTGGTGGTGGATGAGAAGCACATGGACGCGGTGACGGGGTTATCGGCGTCCGGTCCGGCTTACATTTACATCGTGATTGAGGCGCTGGCGGAGGCGGGCGTGAAGGTGGGGCTGCCGCGCGACACGGCTACGCAACTGGCGGCGCAGACGGTGTTCGGCGCGGGCAAGATGGTGCTGGAGACGGGCTATCATCCGGCGCTGCTGAAGGACGCGGTGACAACGCCGGCGGGATGCACGGTGGACGGAATCCTGGAGCTTGAAGAAGGCGGCTTGCGCGTGACGCTGATCAAGGCGGTGATGCGGGCGACGGAGCGGGCCAAACAACTGGCGGCGGGATAGGAGGGACCGGCATGAACATCAAGGAAGGAGCGCGGCGGATGCAGCGGGCGGGGCGCGCGATGTTCATCATTGCGTTGAGCGCCTTTGCCCTGTGCGCCATCGGCGCCGGCGTATACGCGTTTCTGCCCTCGTACCTGCACGTGACCGAAGTGATCGGCGTGGTGCTGCCGATGTTGCTCACGGTGATCTGGATTTGCGCCACGGCGACCGGGCTGGGCATGATCCTGTGGGTGTCGGGCTGGATTCTGGACGGATTTCACAACGAATAGATTGAAGCCCATCGCCCCAGCTCCGGCGCAGCGCCCCGCGTGGCTGCCCTCCTACATTCCCGAACTGCAGGGCCTGCGCGGGCTGGCGGTTTTGGCGGTGGTTTTTTACCACTCGCGCCCGCGGCTGGCAGGCACGCCTGTCTACGGCGCAGCGCAGTGGGGATGGGCGGGCGTCAACCTGTTCTTCGTGCTTTCAGGATTCCTTATCACGTCCATCCTTCTGGAGTCGCGGGAAAAGCCGCGTTACTTCCGCAACTTCTACGCACGTCGCGTGCTGCGCATCTGGCCGGTGTACGTGCTGGCCCTGGCGATTTGCTACCTGAAGGCAGACTGGTTTGTCGGCGAACCGGTGGGGCTGGCCATGCGCACCGCGCCCTGGTGGGCGTACATCTTTTTCGTGCAGAACTTGTTTCATCTCACCCTCCCGCCGGGGATCGGGCCCACGTGGTCGCTGGCGATCGAGGAACAATACTACTTTCTCTGGGCGCCGCTGGTGCGTTTCCTGAAGAAGCCCTGGATGATGGCCGGCGCGCTGGGCACGGCGCTGGTGGTTTCGCCTCTATTGCGCATGACGCATTTGGCGTGGATCACGCCGACGGATACAGTGACGCACCTGGACGGGATCGCCATGGGCAGCCTGATCGCGCTGGGGTTGTACACGCTGCCACTGGCGCGGCGCGACTGGCTGGTGCTGGGCGGATGCGGCATTCTTGCGGGATTCTCCCTGGCGGCAACCAAGGCCGGCGGCACCGCGTTTCTTGATACGGCTCTGAGTTGCGGCTTTGGCGGAGCGGTGCTGGCTTCGATTGCGTCAACCGGCGCGCGCAACTGGCTGAATGCGGCGCTGCGGCGCGGGCCGCTGGCCTACTACGGCAAGATCAGCTACGGCCTCTACATGATCCACATCATGGTGTTCATCTACTTCGGCTGGTTCGATCTGCGCATGGACAAATATGGGTTGACGGGCAACCTGGCGGTGGTTGGCATGCGGCTGGCGGCGTCCACCGTGGCGGCAACGGTGTTGTGGTACGGGTTCGAATCGCGGATTCTGAAGCTGAAACGTTATTTCTGATGACAGCCATGCCCGGCCCCTTGCCGCGGAAGTATTCACGCGATTTTCCCCGCCGGAAGCTCCCCGTCGAGGATTCCATTGCGTACGATGATATGAGTCTGCGCCGCGGCGCGAAGGCACCCGCGAAGCCGGTGTGACATCAATCACGCGAGGAAGCTCCGCCGCGCTGCTAGCCTTAAAATCACGTAGACTTCCCCCCTGTGCGAGGTGCACTCATGAGCCATGCTACTGCGATAGACGCGACCGCGACTCACGGTGAGGGTCCGTTGACCCACGATGAACTGGAGCGGATGAACGCCTACTGGCGCGCCGCGAATTATCTTTCCGTGGGCCAGATTTACCTCAAGGACAATCCGCTGCTCGAACGGCCCTTGACGCTGGACGACGTGAAGCCGCGGCTGCTGGGCCACTGGGGAACGACGCCTGGGCTGAACTTTCTTTACCTGCACTGGAACCGGCTGATCCGCGAGCGCGATCTGAACATGATTTACATCATCGGGCCGGGACATGGCGGTCCGGGGCTGGTGGCCAACACCTACCTGGAAGGTTCCTACACCGAGATCTATCCCCACATCGAGCAAAATAGCGACGGAATCAAGCGGCTGTTCCGGCAATTCAGTTGGCCCTACGGGATACCGAGCCACGTGGCGCCGGAGACGCCGGGGTCGATCCACGAAGGCGGCGAACTCGGCTATTCGCTGGTGCACGCTTTTGGCGGGGCGTTCGACAATCCCGACCTGATTGTGGGGTGCGTGGTGGGCGACGGCGAGGCGGAGACCGGTCCGCTGGCCACAAGCTGGCACTCCAACAAATTCCTGAATCCTGCAACCGACGGCGCGGTGCTGCCCATCCTGCACCTGAACGGCTACAAGATCGCCAATCCGACCATCCTGGCGCGCATTCCGCACGCGGAGCTGGAAGAGCTGATGCGCGGCTACGGCTACGAGCCTTTCACGCTGGAAGGCGACGACCCGCTGATCATGCATCAGAAGGCCGCGGCGCTGTTTGACACCATCTTCGACCGCATCGCGGCGATTCAGAAAGCAGCGCGCGTGGATGGAAGCACGGAGATGCCGCGCTGGCCCATGCTGATTCTGCGCACGCCCAAGGGTTGGACCGGCCCGAAGTTTGTAGACGGCAAGCCGGTGGAGAACACTTGGCGCGCGCACCAGGTTCCGTTTGCCGAGCTGCGCGAGAAACCGGACCACGTTCGCCTGCTGGAAGAGTGGATGCGCAGCTACAAGCCGGAAGAGCTGTTCGACAAGGACGGCAAGTTCCGCGACGAACTGGCCGAGCTGGCGCCCAAGGGCCGGCGGCGCATGGGCATGAACCCGCACGCCAATGGCGGCCTGTTGCTGAAGCCTCTGCGCGTGCCCAATTTCCGCGACTACGCGGTCGATGTGGAGAAGCCGGGACAGATCGACAAGGAATCGACCCGCATCCTGGGCAGCCTGTTGCATGGCGTGATGCAGGCCAACCAGGAGAACCGCAACTTCCGCGTGGTGGGCCCGGACGAAACCGCGTCGAATCGCATCGGCGAAGTGATCGTGGGCACGGGAAAGACGTGGGAACTCGCCACGCTTCCGGTGGACGAGGATCTTTCGCAGACCGGCCGCGTGATGGAGATCCTGAGCGAGCACATGTGCCAGGGATGGCTGGAAGGCTATCTGCTCACCGGCCGGCACGGATTCTTCTCCTGCTACGAAGCCTTCATTCACATCGTGGATTCGATGGTGAACCAGCACGCAAAATGGCTGAAGGTGACGCGGGAGATTCCGTGGCGCAAGCCCATCGCGTCGCTCAATTACCTGCTCAGCTCGCTGGTTTGGCGGCAGGATCACAACGGATTCAGCCACCAGGATCCGGGATTCATTGATCATCTGCTGAACAAAAAGGCCGACGTGGTGCGGATTTATCTACCGCCGGATGCGAATACGCTTCTCTCGGTTGCCGACCATTGCCTTCGCAGCCACCACTACATCAACCTGATCGTGGCCGGAAAGCAACCAGCTCCGCAGTGGCTGCCGATGGACGAAGCCATCAGCCATTGCACCACGGGCGCGGGAGTGTGGAAGTGGGCGTCGAACGACGAAGACGGCCAGCCGGACGTGGTGATGGCCTGCTGCGGCGACGTGCCTACGATGGAGGCGCTGGCCGCGGTGACGCTGCTGCGCGAGCGGGTTCCGGACATTCGCATCCGCGTGGTGAACGTGGTAGACCTGATGACGCTGCAGCCGCAATCGGAGCATCCGCACGGGCTGCCCGACGAGGAGTTCGACGAGATCTTTACCAGGGACAAGCCGGTCATCTTTGCGTTCCACGGTTATCCCTGGCTGATTCACCGGCTTACTTATCGCCGGCGCAACCACGACAACATCCACGTGCGTGGCTACAAAGAGGAAGGCACCACCACCACGCCGTTCGACATGTGCGTGCTCAACAACATTGACCGCTTCCAGTTGACCCTGGATGCGATTACGCGAGTCCCGCGGCTGGCTGTGCAGGCTGAGGCAGCGCGGCAGTGGTATTCGGAACAGATCCAGCGGCACAAACTTTACGTGGCCGAGCATGGCGACGACCTGCCCGACGTGAAGAACTGGCGCTGGCCTGAGGCGCGGTAGAAGATTCCTTTCGGCCGCATGTGGCTTTTGTTTTCTTGACTCAACTGGAGTTCGAGGCAATTTTTTAATGTCATCTCTGCCTGTTCTGGTTTTGAATAGCGGCTCTTCTTCGATCAAGTTCGCCATCTACGAGGCCGGGGGCGACCGGCGCGACCGCCTGTTTGAAGGCGCGGTGGATGGGATTGGCACCGACCTCGGCAAGTACTGGATCAAGGATGTACAGGGCAGCAAGCTGGTGGACCAGACGCCGGCGCTGCCCACGCGCGCGGTTGCGTTCGGGCTGGTAGCCAGCGCGTTGCGCCGCGACGATTTTCCGAGGCCCGCGGCCATCGGACATCGCATGGTCTGCGGCGGGCCCACGGTGCTGGACAACCAGCTCATCACGCCGGAGCTGATCGACGAGATGGAGCTCTACACGGCGTTTGCGCCGCTGCACACGCCCATCGCCGTCTACATCATGCGGCAGGCGCTCGCGCTTTTTCCCGGCGTGCCCAACTTCGTCTGCCTCGATTCCTACTTCCACCGCACCATGCCGGAGGTAGTGCAGCACATGCCCATCCCGGAGGAGTATTCGGCCATGGGCGTGCGCCGTTTCGGCGCCCACGGCATCTCGTATGAGTCCATCGTCTACCAGCTGGGGTCGAGCGTGCCGGAGAAGCTGGTGGTGGCGCATCTGGGCAACGGCGCTTCCATCACGGCCATCCGCAACGGCCGCTGCCTGGATACGTCGATGGGATTGACGCCCACGGGCGGGCTCATCAGCGGAACGCGCACGGGCGACATCGATCCCGGCGTGCTGTTGTTCATCTTGCGCAAGATTGCCGAAAGCGCAAGCAGCGCGGCGGAGGCGGCCGACAAGCTGGAGACTGTTGCCAGCAAGAAGGCTGGCCTGCTGGGCGTGAGCGAACTCTCGAACGACATGCGCGAGTTGCGGGAAGCGATCCAGGCGGGCAATGCCAGGGCGCGGCTGGCGGTGGACAAGTTCGTGTGGACCATTCAGAAGTGGGTCGGCAGCTACTTTGCGGAGCTGGATGGGCTGGACCTGCTGGTGTTCACCGGCGGCATCGGCGAAAACGACATCGCTACGCGCGCCGAAGTTTGCGCCGGCCTAGGCGCGCTGGGAATTCGCCTGGACGCCGAGCGCAACAACATGCGCGGAGAAGCGACAATCTCCGCGGATGACTCGCGCGTGGTGGTGCGGGTGATTCCGCCGGCGGAGGACCTGATCATCGTCAATCACGTGCTGCGGCTGCTCGCGGCTTAATCCATTCCGAGATCGCGTAGCGCGGCCTGGGCCGCGTTATACCCGCACATTCCGTGCACGCCGCCGCCAGGCGGAGTGGACGCGGAACAGAGATACAGCCCAGGCGTTCCGGTGCGGTAGGCGCGCAGGGTCGGGCGGAAAAGCACCTGCCTCAGGTTGAATGCGCCGGCATTGACGTCGCCGCCGCTCAGATTCACGTCCATTGATTCCAAATCCGCGGGCGACCACACGCGGCGCGCCAGCACGCAGTCGCGGAAGCCGGGAGCAAAGCGCTCGATCTGTGCCTCAATGGCCTGGGTGCGATCGTCGGTTGCGCCGTGCGGCACATGGCAGTAGGCCCAGGCGGTGTGCTTGCCGGCCGGCGCGCGCGAGGGGTCGAAAAGCGACGGCTGCGTCAGCAGAAGGAACGGACGCGCGGCCTGCTTGCCGGTCGACACAGCATGTTCTGCTTCCGCGATCTCACGAAATGTGCCGCCCACGTGCACCGACATGGCGCGGCGGCATGCGGCGGCCTTCCAAGGGATGGGCGCGGAGAGCGCATAGTCGATTTTGAATGCGCCGGGACCGAAACGAAAGCGCTCGAGCGCGCGGCGATACGACGGCGCGAGACGCGAGCCGGCAATCGAGAGCAGTTGCCGCGCGGTCACGTCGCACAGCGTGATGGCGCTGCTCGTGTCCAGCTCGTCGAGCGAACGAATGCGGCGCGAGGTGTGCACCACGCCGCCGAATTGCTGAAGGCGGCGAATGAGCGCATTGGGAATGGCTTGCGCGCCGCCCCTGGCCACAGGCCAGCCGACAGATAACGCTGTCGCCGCGAAGATGATTCCGACGGCCGCGCTCATCGGTTGATCGAATGCGAGGAGCGAGTGGCCTGCCAGCCCGGCAAACAGCGCCTTGGCGCGCTCACTGCGGAATCGGCCGGCCAGCGTGGCCGCGGGTTGAATCGCGCGCAGGCCGAAGCGCGCCATCAGGATGGGATGGGCGGGAACATGCAATGGCGGTCTCAAGGCATCGGCGGCGAAGTCCCACCAGCGCTCGGCCGCGGGACCCATCAGCTGATTCCACGTGAGGCCGTCTTCGCCCAGCTCGCGCGCCTGATCCTTGGGCGTGCGCTCCAGCGTGACCGCGCTTCCATCGTCCAGCGGATGCGCCGCGCAGGCGTCGCCGTGGATCCATTCGAGGCCCAGGCCCGCCAGCGGCAAGGTGCGGAAGAACGGCGAACCTGCGCCCATGGGAAAAACCGATGAGCCAAAATCGTGGTGGAATCCCGGCAGCGTCAACTCCATGGTGCGCGCCGCGCCGCCCGGCTGGGCCTCAGCCTCGAACACCTCGACCGCAAGCCCGGCATGCGCCAGAGTGACCGCCGCGGCCAGGCCGTTCGGTCCCGCGCCAATCACGTTTGCGCGCCGGATTGCGCCGCCGATGCTCGCCATCAATCGTGCTCCGGGAGATCGTCGGGCGGCGCGGCGATCTCAAAGCGGCCGTCCGGGCCGAGATCCAGCGCCGGCGCATACAGGCCCATGAAGCTGCGCTTCCACCAGTTGCCGGTTTGCCGCTTCTCCGCCATGCTCGTAAACCAATATTCCCACAGGACGGCGCGCACCTGGCGCGGCGCCTTGCCGTCAAAGGGATCGCTGCGGAAAAGCCCGATGACGTCGCGGTCGTTTTCGAGCAGCTTCTCCTCGGTGATCGGCACCATGTCGTTCTGCTGCCAGTCGCCTAGGGATGCGAACCAGAGGTTCCAGTCGAAGCGCGGCTGATAGGGCGCGTAGATGCCGGGTGCCTCGTTGAGCAGCTGCGGTTTGTGGGTGAAAAGATATGGCTTCCAGTTCTGGCCGTCATTGGAGCCCTGGAACTCAATCTCGTAGCGACCGCGCGTCATTACGGCAAACAAGCCGTACTGGTTGGCGATGCGAAACGGTTCCAGCCAGGCAGCCGGCTCAAGCGGCAGCGGACGCGGCCCGGCAATGTCAACCATCTCTGCGGTGGTGTCGTACCCCACCCAAGTCAGCAGCAGCGCCGAAACGATCACTCCGGCAACATGAAGCGGTCGGCGGATTGAGCCTGGGCCGGCCTGTGGTTCGGTATGCGCGACTGCATCCGGCCCTGGCCGGAACTTCGCTGGAAATACACGCCGCAGGTAGACATCGTCCAGAAGAAGAAAACCGAGGGCAAGCACGATGTAATTGAGGAAGGCGTAATTGCCGGTGAGGATGACGACGATCTCCCACGGGGTGACGATGCAGAAACAGATGAGGCGCACGCGCCTGGGCAAGAACAGCATCCATACGAACACCAGCTCCATCCCCAGCGTGAGCACCACCGTCGTTGCCTGGAACCAATGAGGCAAATGCTGCACGTACCAGCCGATCCAAGTGGGCAGGGGGCCGTTCTGGTAATACTCGTCCATTGCGGTCAGGTGGCGCCATTCGGGATCGCCGCTGAGCAATTTGACCAGGCCGGATTCGAAGTAGATGCGGAACCACTCCCAGCGCAGGAGCCAGAGGCTGGCGCGCGACGGCGGATACGCCGCCGCAAAACCGGGCCAGATGCCGCCCGGCGCAAAGAAGAGCGCGATGAAGCCAGCTTCGAGCAGCATGCCGTCGGATTGATAGCCGGAGAAATCCTGAGCCGTGGTGACGAAGGAGAGGAAGCAGACGAAGCAGGCGAAGAAGCTGAGCCGCGGCCAGATATTCAGGAACGCGACCAGCGATGTGACGATTCCGATCCAGGTCACCGTCATCATGGCCGTCGAGTTGGACGAAATCCAGAACAGAGTGGGCGCGTGCCACAGCGGGCTCGAGCCGAAATACTGGGTCACCGCGAGCAAGTAGTTGCTCGCCGGCAGAATCCCCTGCGGCCCGATCAGTCCTTTGATCTGGAAGAGCAGCGAGTAAAAGGCCGAGAAGTAAATGAGCGCCAGCGCGCGCAGAAAGATCCATCGCGCCAGGATGGACTGCCGCGCGCCGAGGTGCGGGTCAAACCACCGTCGGAGAAGCTCGATGATGCGCCTCATGGTTCCGCATAATAACCGGTCAGCGTGCGTACGGTCGCGCCGGGCCGGTCGATCTTCACTTCAATGGAACGATACTCATCCTGCGCTGCGGCGGGCGCGGGGTCGAACGCGACAGCGTAGAACTGTTGGCCGTCGCTCAGGCAAGCGTTCAGCGCTTCGGCGAGATTCTTGCTCTTCTCCAGCGCCAGTCCGCCGGTCTGCTCGGCGAGCGCAGGCAACTCCAGCGCCGCCTCCTGCTCCGGGAGGCCGTCGCCGGCGAGGCTTCCCGTCAATCCAGCCCTGCGAGCCCCTTGCGCGCGCTCGAATTTTCCCCAAGAAACCGCTTCGAGGGTGACCTGGCCCTCTTGCATCGCCGCTTCGACAGAGAAGATCGCGCCCGACAGATCTCCCATGGTCCCGCCGCCCATCACTTGGCCCGTGTCAATCTTCGGGGGCAACGGCCATCCTGGCCCGGTCCAGATCACGATTGCGCTTCCCTTCGCGTTTTGCTGTTCCTCTGCCAGTGATTTGAGCGCATTCAGCGATTCCGTGAGATGCGCGTTGAGGCAAATCCACCGCGTCTGAGCCGAATCCGTTTGTCCCAGAAACGACGCCCCAATGCGGCTGTCTCTCATGTCGCTGCCGGGCGCCGTAGCGTCGCAGTCCGTGCTGTGAAGGTTGCCCGTAAGCCCGGTAAGGTCCTTCATCAAAGCGGCCCGATCCGTCGTCGGCTTGCCTTCGTTCGTTCCCGTGTCCAATGCCACGACGATCTCAATCGGATAGGCCAGCGGCCCGTGGCCTTGGCCGAGCAGTTTGACGAGTTCCTTACGCACGCGATTGACCCCCGCTTTTCCGTCGTCGATCGCGTCCAGGACAACAAGGCCATGCACGGAATCATCCGTTACTATCGACCCTTTCACTTCCTCAAACTGGGCAATCTTTTGCGGCTGCGCATGATCGAGAACGATGAAGTCCTCGGGCTTGAGGCCAGTAACGGGTTGGCCCGATGCATCCGCAACCACAACATGCAGGTTGATGCGGCGTTGCGCCTCGTAAGTGTGTTTGCGTTGATCGGGAGTGCGGGGCACCAATTGCGGGTTCTGCGCATTCGGCGCTTGCGTCTGCGCAACCAGGCCTACGGTACCGGCCATTGTGGAGAAAACAAGGAATAACCACCCGATTCGTGGCATCGCTCGGCCTCCCTTGGGGGTCGCGGTTTGTAGCGCCGACTGCGGAGATGATCGCTACTCCGCCCGCACCAGTTCGCTCACCAGGTCTTCGCGGCGCCGGTTCGCCATGCGGTCCACCATGCTGAGGACGCGCAGCCAGGCAAAGATGGCTCCGGCGGCAATAACAAGAAAGATGGGAATGGCCAGCCAAAGTTTCGCAAACAACGCGCACAGCGCCAGCACTCCCGCGCCCACGCCGAGCACGCCCGCCTGGATCAGCAGGCTCAACATGGCATTGGCCTGCGAGCCGCGCTGCCGACCGATGCGGCCGAGGTTGATGCGGTAAGGCATGACGATGGAGAACACGTCTCCGGCGGCCAGGTGCGTCGGGACCGCGAACAGCAGCCAGCACAATGTTGCCGCCAGCGCAACCGGTCCGGGCAGCCCAAAGCGCCAGGCGGAGATGCCGCAGATGAGCAGCGCTTCCAGGGCGAACAAGACGGAGTGAAAAAGGTTTTTGGCGAAGATCACGGTGCGAATGGGCGTGGGCGAAAGGAACAGGATCTGGATCCCCGTGCCCTCCCCGCCCAGGTTGTCGTAGAGCAGTTGCGTGAATCCCACCAGCCCGTAAGCAAGAAACAAAAGCAGCGCGATGGGAGTGTACGCGCTGGAGTGACGGTTGCGGAACATGCTGGAGAACACAAAGACCATCAGCAGCGGAGCGCCCAGCGAATACAGGAACGGCATGGCGCGCAGCAGGGTGCGCAACTCCTTCTCCATGACCGCGGCCACCGGGCCGGAGCCGTCGATCATCCACTCACCGCGCCGCCGCTGCGCTTCCTTGCGCGCCGGCGCTTCCCCCAGGCTTTCGCCGCGATACTCCGCGCGCAACCGCGCCGCCAGCACCCCTCCCGTGCCCAGTACGAAAATTCCGAGCAACGCGAGCGACTCCAGCGACTGCGCCGGTTTGTTCTCGTGCGCTTCTTCCAGCATTTCCGCCGCCAGTCCCGGTGGCAGCCAGCGCTGCACTTCAATCACCCTGTTCAGCCACGGCCCCAGCGTGAGCGCCCTGTGCTGGCGCACGGACCTGGCAGCGTCGCTGTTCGGGCTTTGATACTTGACCAGGCCTAACGCCGGGTTCAAGAACTGCATGCCCAAAAGGCCCACGAAAAAGACCGCCGTGAATATCTCCCGCGTGCGCCGCTGCGCCAGCCAGCGGTCGATCCAGGCAAAGATGGCGCGCACCAGGAAGACGTTGAACGCTGCAAACACCAGCAGTGCAAGCGCCATCCAGCCGAACAGGTCCGGCCGCACCACGCTCACTCCGATCAGCAGGCCGGTGCAGCAGAACGCGCCAATAATGGTGGAGGCATCCACCAGACCGAAGATGAGGTGCAGCAGGTAATACCCGCCAAAGCTGACCGGGAAGCGCAGCAGTCCGCCGGGATCGAACTGCTGTTGAAACGATGCCAACGAGATGGGCACGATCTGCCACAGAAAGCAAACCACCCAGAAAAGGATGGGCAGGAATTTCCATTGGCCGCTGCTGGTGATCTGGTAGGCCACCGCGCCCAGGCCGAAGGCCATGCCGCATCCCATCACCGCGTAGAGGAGCATCATGCCCACGCGCGCGCCCAGCTCCAGCGCGCCCTTGCGGCTGCGCACCCCGTTGCGGAACATGCTCCAGCGCATCCGCGCCAGCGCCGCATACTGCATGCGCGCCAGGGCGCTGAACATGCCCGCGTCAACCGGCGCAGGCAGGCGCTCCGCTACGCC
The DNA here is from genome assembly GCA_963766785.1 of uncultured Acidobacteriota bacterium. Taxonomy (GTDB): domain Bacteria; phylum Acidobacteriota; class Terriglobia; order Terriglobales; family Acidobacteriaceae; genus Telmatobacter. The sequence continues at coordinate 1,112,293 of CAVYBV010000025.1, read as the reverse complement.
AGCCATGACAGCTCCTGCGCCGGCTCCGTGCCGCCCGCGCCCACAATCGAAAGGAAGATCTCTTCGAGCGTCAGCTTCTTCGTCTCCGCGCCCGGCAACGTGCTGGCCACGCCCGCTCTTAACTCCTCCAGCGATCCGTTGGCCACCAGTTGCCCCTTGCTGATGATGGCCACGTGGGAGCACAGCCGCTCTACGATTTCCAGCACGTGGGTGGTGAGGAAGATGGTTGCGCCGCGCTGGATCATTCCCTGCAACATCGTCTTCAGCATGCCCGCCGCAATCGCATCCACCCCCTCGAACGGCTCGTCGAGGAACAGCACCTTGGGGCCGTGAATCACCGCCGCAGCCAGCGCCAGCTTCTTCTGCATGCCGTGGGAGAAATCCGTCACCAGCTTGCGGCTCTCGTTGGCCAGTTTCATAAACTCAAGCAGTTCCTCGGTGCGCCGGTTGGTTGTCTCCCGGTCCAGCCCGTACATGCGCCCCACAAAGCGCAGGTACTCGGGCGCGGTCAGCCGGCCCAGCAGCGCCATGCCCTCGGGCACCACGCCAATCTGCCGCTTCACCTCCAGCGACGTTGCCGTAAACGGCTGCCCCAGGATCCGCACCAAGCCCGAGGTCGGCTCCAGCAGCCCGGTCAGCATCTTGATGGTGGTGGATTTGCCGGCGCCGTTCGGCCCCAGGAATCCAAAGAACTGCCCGGATGCAACGCTGAAGGTGACGTTGTCAACGGCGATCAACTCGCCGAAGCGCCGGGTAAGGTCGTGCGTCTCAATTGCCGGGGAGTTCATGTGCCGTCAGCATATCAGTGATTTAGCTCAGCGGGAAAGAGGCTATGCGCTGCCATTCCATCGAGCGGCGCCGCAGGGTGCGGTGCGGCGATTGGAGCTGTGAACTCCTGAACTCGTCACCGAGGCGGCAGCGTGGACAGGTAATACGCGAACAGCACCAGGATTCCCGTAAGCATGACCACCGCCACGCGGCGCCGCAGCAGGAACGACTCCCTGGGGCTGCCGATCCGAGTCACCATCGGGGTGGCAAACAGCAATCCGGATGCGCACCCGCCCAGGTGCGCCGAGTTGTCGATGGCGATGCCGGAGCCGAAGTAACCCGTGCCCACATTGATCGAGAGCCCGATCACGAGGTTGATGACCGCAAAGTAGATCACCGAGCGGCGCAGCTTCTTGAGTTCCTGCGGCGGAACCGGCAAGCGCGTGGACTTCAGCAGCACAATCAGCGCGCCGGCGATGCCGAACACCGCGCCGGAAGCTCCCACGCCCACGGGGAAAACGATCGCGCCGCCTTCATGAATGGGGTGGAGGAAGTTCCAGAACGTGGACAGCAGGTTTCCGGCAGCGCCGGTGAGAATGTAGGCCGCCATGACGCCGAATGTGCCCATCAGCGGCTCGGCCAGCAATCCCAGGTTCCACAGGCACCACATATTGAGGGCAAGGTGCAGGATGCCGCCGTGGACGAACATGGCGGAGACAATCCGCCACCACTCGCCGTTGAGGAGCACGGCGCCGGCGTTGTTTGCTCCCCACACATAGAGGCTCTCCGTGCTGGGCATGACGGGGCTCGCCCCGGTGAGCGACATCAGCGCCCAGACCGCGCAGTTGATCCCCACCAGCGCATAGGTGCCCGGCGCCATGGCCCAGCGGCGTCTCAGCCGCGGCCGCTGCGGCGGAGGCGGCTGCGGGGTCTGCGGCCCATAGCCGTATTGCGGCGGCGGCGGAATGTACCCCTTCGGCGGCAGAATCTCCCCAACCGGCCCGCCCGGGGCGGGACCGCGCTCGTAATCGGGAGGAACACTTCCCATTCCTCCACTCTAACCGATTTCCCGTCTGCTGCTTCCGCGCCCGCCCTATGGGCAGGATGTACTCTGAAGGGTGGCCTGTTTCGCGTCCGGCGTCATACTCTCATCGCTTTTCCGGCGCGCAGGCTTCGGGAGATAACGTGAGCGCGGAAAAGAAGATACGGCGAGCCTTGCTGAGCGTAACCGATAAGACCGGCCTAGCGGAGTTTGCCCGGGCGCTGGCCGGGTTCGGCGTGGAACTCATTTCCACCGGCGGAACCGCCCGCGCCCTGCGCGAGGCCGGCCTGACGGTCCGCGATATCAGCGACCTGACCGGCTTTCCCGAAATGCTCGATGGCCGCGTGAAGACCCTCCATCCCAAGGTCCATGGCGGGCTGCTCTACATCCGCGGCAACGCCGAGCACGAGGCAGCGGTCGCGGCGCACGGCATCGAACCCATCGACATGGTGGTGGTGAACCTCTACGCATTTGAGAAGACGGCCGCGCAACCCGGCGTCGCTTTCGGGCATTTGATTGAAAACATTGACATTGGCGGGCCTTCGATGGTCCGCTCGGCGGCCAAGAACTTTGAAGACGTGGCCATCGTCACCCGGGTCGCCGATTATCCCACGCTGATGGAAGAGCTTGCGGCCCATGGCGGCGCTTTGAGCCGGGGGACGCGCTGGCGCCTGGCAAAAGAGGCTTATTCCACCACAGCCGCGTACGACTCGGCCATCGCCAACACCCTGGATGCAATTGGTGACGCGCCCCAGCCCAGCGAGCCGATCCGGAAGGAAACAAACGAGTTCCCGCCGAAGTTGCGGATCAACTTCCCGCGGGCGCAAACGCTCCGGTACGGCGAAAACCCGCACCAGCGGGCCGCGCTTTATGCGGACGGCTCGGGGCTTGGCATTGCCGGCGCAAAACAATTGCAGGGCAAGGAGTTGAGCTTCAATAACCTGGTGGACCTGGATGCCTGCTGGGAGCTGGCGCAGGAGCTCAAGCCCGCCGAAGCTGACCCGTCCGCGGTGGCGATCATCAAGCACACCAATCCCTGCGGCGCGGCCACGGGCGCCACAGTGCTCGAGGCGTACCGGAAAGCCCTGGCCTGCGATCCGGTTTCGGCCTTTGGCAGCGTCATCGGCACCAATGAGCCGGTGGACGGCGCGGCGGCCGAAGAGATCGCCAAACTGTTCGTGGAAGCCATTGCAGCGCCGTTATTTACGCCGGAAGCTCGGGAGCGCTTCGCGGCCAAAAAGAACCTGCGGCTGGTGGAAATCCTGGCCGCGCCCCCCCGGCCGGTTCTGAAGCAGGTCTCGGGCGGCCTTCTGCTCCAGGACGCCGACACCGCCCGCGTGGCCGAATCCGAGCTCAAGGTGGTCACCTGGCGCCCGCCCACGGCCGAGGAGCTGCGCAGCCTGATTTTTGCCTGGCGGGTGTCGAAGCACGTGAAAAGTAATGCAATTGTCTACGCCCGCGACGGCCAGACGGTGGGCATCGGCGCCGGGCAGATGAGTCGCGTAGATGCGGCCCGATTCGGCGCCATGAAGGCCATCCTGCCCCTCCAGGGCACCGTGGCCGCCTCTGACGCGTTCTTCCCGTTCCCGGACGGCCTGGAAGCCGTGGTCAATGCCGGCGCCACGGCCGTGATTCAGCCCGGCGGCAGCGTGAAAGACCAGGACGTGATCGACGCCGCAGATAGGCTCGGACTTGCCATGGTGTTCACGGGCATTCGGCATTTCCGCCACTGAATTGCGGCTCATTTGTCCGCATCGTTTTGGTGGTTCCGATCACTGGTTTGGACGCAGGCGGGTAAGACCGCCTTCAGGATTGGAATGCAAAATGCCGGCTTTGGACCCCCGGGCGAACCAAAACCCGCGTAGAATCGTCTGTAAGTACAGGCGCCATCTCCACCGGCTGCCTGAGCAGCCTTTTGACCGGCAAGCGAGTGGAGTCGCCCTCCCCGCCACGGCCCAAGGCAAGGAATCCCCATCTGTGTCTATGAAGAATCACACATGTTTGCCGATCTTGTTGCTGACAGCCGCATGCGCGGCTTCCGCTGCACCAACCAGCGCTCAGACCACCCCTGGCCCGCCTAAGCCGGCCGCGAATGCGAGCGCGGACACAAGCCAGGCGCCCAATCGCGCCTCCGCCTATTTCCATTCGGCCATGGCCGACCTCTACGAAGAGGAGGCGGTCAACAGCGGGCGTCCGGAGTACATCCAGCACGCGATCGACGAGTATAAATACGCGATCAACGCCGATCCCGGGTCGGCGGAACTCGAGGACGGCCTGGCCGATCTCTACTTCCGCACCGGGCACGCTCGCGAGGCAGAATCCACCGCGAAAGAGAACCTTGCAACCCATCCCGACGACGTGGATTCGCACAAGCTGCTGGGCCGCATTTACCTGCGCCAGCTTGGCGAGCAGCAGAATTCCAGCTCGGCCGGCGAGCCCTCCGGCAACACCCTGGATCTAGCCATCGGCGAATTCGAAAAGATCGTCTCCCTGAGCCCGCGCAGCGTGGAAGACCGCATGATCCTGGGGCAGCTTTACACGGTCAAGCATGAGTCCGCCAAGGCCGAGGAGCAATTCAACACCGCGCGGCAGATTGAGCCGGATTCGGAAGATGTGATCCTGAACCTGACGCGGGTTTACAGCGAGAACGGGAACCTGGACCAGGCGGCGAAGGTCATCGAGTCGGTGCCCCAGGGCGACCGAACCGCGCGCATGGAGTTCACCCTCGGCGCCACCTACGACCAGCTCAAGCGCAACAAGGACGCTATCGCCGCCTATCAGCGGGCCGCCGACCTCGAGCCCGACGATGTGCAGACGCTGACCGCGCTGGGGCAGGCGCAGATGAACGATGAGCAGTACGACGCCGCGCTGAAGACATTCAGGGCGCTGGCGCAGGCCGACGGCGAGGATGCCGGACCACTGGTCAAGATCGCCGAAATCCTTCGCCGCCAGGGGAAGTTCGAGGACGCCCTGGCCACCATCCGCCAGGCGCGGAAGAAAGAGCCGGAGAACCTGGAGGCCGGGTACCAGGAAGGCATGCTGCTCGACATTCTGGGCCGCTACGACGAGGCCACCGCCTCCTACCAGGCCATGGTGGACCAGACTTCCCACGCCAACGGCGCCTACACAGGGGAAGAAAAGAACAACCGCGGCATCTTCCTCGAACGCCTGGGCTCGGTGTACCACGAGCAGAACAAGACCGAGCAAGCCATCGCGGCCTACCAGAAGATGGTGGAAATGGGCGGCGACCAGGCCTCGCGCGGCTACCAGCTTGAAGCGGACGCCTACAACGACGCCAAGATGTTCGACCAGGCCGTCCTGATCTCGAAGCAGGCGGTGGCCGCGGATCCCAAGGACCGCGACCTGAAGCTGATGCTGGCTGGCGAACTGGTGGACCAGGGCAAGACCGACGAAGGCCTGGCCATGGCCAAAGGCATGCTGAACAACACCAGCGACGACCGCGCGGTCGACTTCGCGCTGGGCAACATCTATACCCGCCTGCGCCGCTGGAAGGACGCCGACGAGGCGCTGACCAAGGCCACGCCGCTCGCGACCAAGAACGACGACCGGCTCTACCTGCTGTTCCTGAAGGGCGCGCTGGCTGACCGCCAGAAGCACATGGACCAGGCGGAAAGCTACTTCCGGCAGGCCCTTGACCTGGACCCGACCAACGCCATGACCCTCAATTACCTCGGCTACATGTTCGCCGACAAGGGCGTGCATCTGCCGGAGGCGCTCAAGCTTATCCGCAAGGCCGTGGACCAGGAACCGATGAACGGCGCTTACCTCGATTCACTCGGCTGGGTGTACTTCAAGATGGGCGAGTACGAGCTGGCCGAAGACAACCTGCGCCAGGCGGTGGAGCGCGACCAGACCGATCCTACAGTCCACGAGCACATGGGCGACCTGTACGAGAAGACCGGCCGCATCCGCCAGGCCGCCGAACAATGGGAGCTCTCCGTGGCCGAATTCCAGAAAACCCCTGAGCTCGACCAGGACCCAGGCGAGATGGCCAAGGTGGAGCACAAGCTGGAGAATGCGCGGGTCAAGCTGGCCAAGCAAGACAACGCGCTGGGCATCAAGGCGGAGTAATAGCGGAGTTAGCGGCACTAGTGGCGCTCGCGGAGCTAGATGGCCCGCGGCGGATGCTCGCTTGGTGAGAATTTGAGAAGGCCCGCATTCAACCCGGATGCGGGCCTTTTTCCTGCGGGCTTACTTGCTGTGCTGCGCCGCGGCCGCCAGGTAGAGATCGACGTTGTTCTTGTCCACCAGGGAGGTTCCCGTGTCGATAAACACCGGATAAGGCGCGAACGAGTCGACGGCGTAGTCCTTGCCCAGTTGTTTGGGCGGATTGTGGAAGACTTCATCGAGCGCCTTCAGGCCCACGTAGCCCATGGTGTAGGGCTTCTGTGCGATGGTGGCGTCGATGGTGCCTGTCTTGATCCCGTCCAGGGTGTCGGGATTCACGTCCCACGCCACAAGGACGCGGTTTTTGTCCGTGGCCCGGGCGATGGCGTCGGAGACCATCTTGCCTGAGGCCGAATCCAGGCAGATGAACCCGTCGATCTTCTTCTCTCCGGTCTGGGCCAGCAGCACCTGCGCCTTGTCGAAGGCGACGCGCGGATCGCCCTTGATGTCGATCACATCCGCGATCTTGACGTCCGGCCGCACGGCTAGGGCATCCTTGACGCCCTTCAGTCGTTCGTCGGTGTTGGGCTGGCCGGTCAGCGTAAATACGATCAGGTTGGCCTTGGCGGGCAGTTTCTCCGCCAGCCGCTTTCCGCCGAGCCTGCCCGCCTCAAGGTTATTGGTGCCGATGAAATACAGGCGCTGGCTCGCCGGGTCATCGGAGTCAACCGTGATGACGGGAACACCGGCCGCAACCGCGGCATTGATCCCGGGCTGGAGCACCGCGGCATCGGCCACCGAAATCAGGATGCCCGCCGGCTTGGCGGCCACCGCCTTGTTCAGCTCGCTCAACTCATCTTGCGCATCGTATCCGTCCGGTCCAGCAACTTTCGCCGTCACCCCGTACTCCGCCCCCGCCTGATTGAACCCCTGCGCCGCGGTCTGCCAATAGGGCAGCGCCGCGTTCGCGGTAACCAGGTAATACACCTCTTTGGTTGAATGCCTTTGGCATCCGCACAGCACGGCGACTCCGGTGCCCAGCAATACCACAAAAACCTTCTCGATGGTTCTCATATGTCCCTCCGGTCCAGCTCCAAAATTTTCCGGCGAGGATTATCCTCCCCGCTCGCGCAGCTTGTCCACGGCAATCTGCGCGATTCTTTATAGCACCGGGCCGCTGCGCGCGATTGTGACCGCGCGCAGCGTCATGCGGCAGCCTCTTTTTGCCTCTTGTCCTTCGCCGTGAAGGGTTCTTGAGCGTCCGCTGTTTTCCGGCTCCGGGCATTAGGCTATAGGCAGACAAGATGAGCAGGCCCCCCGAGAGCGCGTACCTGTTGCCAGCCGCCCTCGCCGTGCCCGATTCCGGCGACCTTGCCGGCCGCGCTTATCCGGAGCCCCCGCACGCCTACCGCACGCCGTTTGCGCGCGACAGTGCCCGCGTGCTTCATGCCCGCGCATTCCGGCGGCTGGCCGGCAAGACGCAGGTGTTTACCCGCCTGCCCGGCGGCCGCGCCGGAGACCACTTCCGCAGCCGCCTCACCCACACCCTGGAGGTGACCCAGATTGCGCGCACGCTGGCCGCGGCCCTGGGCCTGAACGCCGCGCTCACAGAGGCGCTGGCGCTGGTGCACGACATCGGCCATCCGCCCTTCGGCCATGCCGGCGAGAAAGCCCTCGACCGGTCGCTGGGCGCCTACGGCCTCAGCTTCGACCACAACCTGCACGCGCTGCGCATCGTCACCTGGTTTGAAGAGCGCTACGCCGCGTTTCGCGGACTGAATCTCACCCTCGGGGTGCGTGAAGGCATCATCAAGCACTCGCACGACTACGATCCTGCGGAGCATCCCGAGCTGGGGGAGTACTTCCTCGATCTGCGCCCGCCGCTGGAGGCGCAGCTGATCGACCTGGCGGACGAGATCGCCTACCTCACCGCCGACCTCGACGACGGACTTGAGTCCGGCATTCTCGCCCTCGATCAGGTTCGCGAATCGGTTCCCCTGTTCCGGCGGTTTTACGAGGCCGCTCATGCCCGGTACCCCGGGGCCGCGCCGCGGCTCATCGTCAGCGAGGCGCTGCGCCGCGTGCTCAATGCGTTTGTGACCGACCTGATGCGCGAGGTCTCGACCCGCGTTCGCGAGGCGGGCATTGCCGCGCTGGACGAGGTGCGGCGGGCTCCCCGGCGGCTGGCCGCGCTGGGCGAGGAGATGGAATGCGAACGCGTGCAGGCCAAGAAATTCCTTTACGGCTGCCTCTACAATTCGCCCGGCATGGAGGAGGTTCATCGCCACTCCGAGCAGGTGATCGAGGGGCTCTTTGCGCGCTTCATGGCCGATCCGTCGCTGCTGCCGGAGGATCATCGCGCGCTCATCGCCGGCGAAGGACTGGCCCGCACCGTGACCGACTACATTGCCGGCATGACCGACGGCTTCATTGAGCAGGCCTGGACGCGGGAAAGCGCGTGAGCAGCACGGCAGGAGCGCTGGGGAAGATTTGACACGCTGCCCGCCTTTTGCGAGACTCAGAGATGCTGCCGGTCGGGCTCCTCGCCCAGACTGTACCCGTGCCGAAGTGGCGGAATTGGCAGACGCGCATGGTTCAGGTCCATGTACTCGCAAGGGTGTGGGGGTTCGAGTCCCTTCTTCGGCACCAGAAGTCAAGATAAATCTTTTAAAATCAATAATTTCAATAACTTACAGCCAGCAGAATCCCTCAAAATCCTGCCAATCGGTCTCACTGGGGGACAAAACTGCGTTCTGACCTCGCTAAGGTCGAACTGTACTTGAACTATAGTTGAATCATAAGGTTAGGTATTTAGACCATACAATCTTTCGACCTCAATTTTGACCGAAAAATTTCCAGATTTCACTAAGTTCGCACTAAACTTTCCGACGTAAAGCCTCTGTTTTCAGCACTTCTTTTCATGGGCATTTTGGTTGGGGCGGCTTGGGGCGCTCCGCTCCGCGTCACTGCGCCTTCCGCCGTCCTCGGCCAGCGTGGAGTTCTGACCTTTTAACTCCCGGCGCAGGAGTCCAGCTTCAGCGCCGTGCCGAAAAAACGTACCCCGGCACACCACCCCGCTCAATCCGCAACTCGTCTAGGGTGCCCGACACCCCGACATCGGTGAACGTCATCTCCATTTTGAGCACGGCAAGGACTGCCAGCAGCTTCCGTGAGCCGAACTCGGTCACCTGTCCTCGCTCGAACCGCACGATGGTCTCCCGTGTGAGGCCACTCCGGGCCGCAACGAAACTCTGGCTGAGTCCAAGAGCCATGCGCCTTGCCGCGACCGCTTCGCCAAGTTCGGCCAGAGATTGCATGAGTGATTTATACATCACATACATAGGTGGAAGTATCGAAGGATTTGCCCGTTAAGAGAATTGATGTGATGCATTCATCACTATTCTCGGCAGGAGAAGTTCCCTCTTCAATCGGTCACAGGCACGTGACCTGTTGCGGCGGAATCAGGCGGTACAAGGCCATGCGAAGTCTTCCTCGGTCAACGGCACCGTCACCCTCCCCGCTTCTTGACTAGACCGCCTCGACCCTTTGACCAAGCTTCTTCTTCAGCGGTACGAATCGAAGTGTGTCAATCTCCGAATATGGGTCGATTTCAACCGTCAGCTTTTGCAGTGCAACTCTCGGTGCTTTCTGCCGACCATCGAGGCTCATCACGACAAACCCAACTGCCTGAAGCTTGTTGAGCGTACGAGTGAGATTCGGTTGAGAGCGGCCACTGAGTTCGGCGAGTTCCGCCACGGATTTTGGGTTGGAATCGCGAATCAAAGAAAGAAGCTTCCTATTCTCTTTCGTGAGCAACCGCGCAACCGTCTCAAGTGAATTAAAACTGCGGACGTTTGCGTCCGGGGGAGCAGGACGTTCGCCTCTTGCGACCGCCACCATCTCTTCACGCAAAGACTTCAACGACTGAATCTTCAGACTGTTTGCCATAGGGAACCTCCTCGGTCACTCTTCGCCGATAACCTTAAACTTCACTCCGTGCTCTTCGAGGACTCGCTCGACTTCATCGAAGAAATCCTCAAGCAGTGTCGCTGCATCCGTGAACTTGTAGGGCCTTCCACTGTCTGTCTCAGTTCGATGCCAGTGGTCGTATTGCTTCGGTGCCTTCTTAAACCGGGAACCCTTTGCTGGCACCTGATGCGCGTTGTCGAACCCAACAAGTCGCGTTCCATCCGATGCATGAAGGGTTACAGAATAATCGAGACCGTGTGGTCGTTCGGTGCTTTTTTCGACAGGTTTGAAGTCGAATTTGAGCCAGTATCCACCATCGAGAAGATGGATGCGTCCGTCGTAGCCAAGCAGGTACTCCAGCCCGTATTCGTCTTCCCAGCGCCCTTTCATATCCTGTCATGATATGGTATATGAATCAAGCTGTCAATCGCCGCGAAGAAATTCGATGCCGGTGACCAATCCACGCAATGGGAGAATCCCCAATGCCCAGCTTCATCCGCTACATCGGCATTGATTATTCCGGCGCTGAGACCGCAGAGTCCAGTTGCAAGGGCATTCGCGTGTTCATGGCTGAGGGCTCCAACGAGCCGACACAAGTTTTACCTCCGCCCAGCCCACGCCGGTACTGGACTCGCCGTGGCCTCGCTGAGTGGCTCCGCGACGAACTCGACCGGGACATCCCCACTCTCGTCGGCATAGACCACGCCTTCTCATTTCCGCTGGCCTACTTCGAGAAGTACCGGCTCTCCAGTGACTGGCAGGGCTTCCTCGAAGACTTCCATCATTACTGGCCGACTGACGCACAGCACACATACGTGTGCTTCATCCGAGAAGACCTTCATGGCCGTGGCAAGTGGCGGACCGGAGAGCGAAGCTGGCTCCGTTTGACGGAGAAATGGACTGCCACCGCAAAGTCGGTCTTCGGCTTCGGCGTTCAAGGCGAGGTCGCAACCTCGACGCACGCCGGTCTGCCGAGGCTCCTTCACCTGAGGAACCAGTGCAAGCGCCCCCTCCACTTCTGGCCTTTCGATGGCTGGGAAATCCCTGAGGGCAAGTCGGTCGTGGCTGAGGTCTACCCGCCGCTGTGGACGCGGCGGTTTCCAAGGGATAACCGCGACGCTGATGAGCAAGCGGCCTACGCGGCGGCTTCGTGGTTGCAACGGGCCGACCAAGACGGCTCCCTCAGATGGTTCCTCAACCCGAGCCTGACGGCGGAGGAACTTGGCATCGCCAAAATTGAGGGGTGGATACCCTACTTTCAGCCGCGACCAACCTATGGTCTCTGCCTCGGTAGGATTCTCCCTTTAATACCCGGTCGCTGGACTGATTCACTGAGTTCGCACTACAGATTTCGTAAACTGCTCATACCCAACAACTTAGCACTGCTTGCGATTGTCCCTTCTTCGGCACCAAATCATTTAAATAAGAGGTTTAGCGGCGGGCTCTCAGGTCCGCCTTATTCGTCTCTGGCCGCGCACCGTGAAGAAGCATCTGGAACACGTCTTTCGCTAGCTGGCCGTGAAGACGCGCCTGGCGGCGGCGGTTCGCGCCGGCGAGGTATGTTCGGCGCGATCCCCGCTTTCATCGGACAAGACTTTCCGGCCGGCGCGCCCCACGCCCAATTCGGCACAGCCGCAACCTTTTCCCGGCAAAGAGTCTCGCCGACAAAAGAAAACAGGACTAACTATCGAGGTAGTACGCCGGAAGACGTATTGCGCCGCCCGGGCTGGGGCGCCAGAATGATTCCGCCAATCAAGCAACGGACAGATCAGCGCCCACCTGGCGGAGGCAGCGGGGTAGATTCCGGCGCCACGCCGGGCGTTTAGACGATCACAGGCGCTTCGGGCGCGATCGGCGCCACCGTCAAAACGGTCGCCTTAACGGTTCAGTAGCGATGCCGGGCGCGCTGGGGCAATCTCCAGCGCGCTTTGTTGCACCGGAGATTCGCGGAGTTGAGTATGAGATCGATTGCGAAGATAGCGGCAGTAATGGTTGTGGTTGCGCTTGCCGGCTGCGGTGGCGGCAGCTCCGGGGGCAGCAGCACGACGTACACTATCGGCGGCACCATCAGCGGGCTTTCGGCAAGCGGGCTGGTGCTGGCCAACGGAACGGATACAGTGAGCCCGGCTGCCAATGCGACCAGCTTCGTATTTCCCACAGCGGCCCCGAGCGGCTCGATTTATTTGGTAACGGTGAGCACCCAGCCCACTGGCGAGACCTGCACCGTCACCGACGGCGCCGGGGCAGTCGGCTCCAGCAACGTCACCAATGTGCAGGTTGTCTGCGCGGCGACGGCTCCTGCCACCTATACCATCGGCGGAACCATCACCGGCCTGACTGCAAGCGGATTGGTGCTGGCCAACGGAACGGATACGGTGAGCCCGGCCGCCAATGCGACCACTTTTGTCTTTCCCACTGCGGTATCGAGCGGCGCCAGTTATTCGGTGACGGTGAGCACCCAGCCCACCGGCGAGACCTGCACCGTCACCAACGGCACGGGGACAGTCGGCTCCAGCAATGTCACCAATGTGCAGGTGGCCTGCACGGCTTCGACTACTGCCAGCTATACCATCGGCGGAACCATCTCCGGCCTGACCGCAAGCGGGCTGGTGCTGGCCAACGGCACGGATACGGTGAGCCCGGCCGCCAATGCGACCACCTTTGTCTTTCCCACCGCGGTCGCCACTGGCGCCAGTTATTCGGTGACGGTGAGCACCCAGCCCACCGGCGAGACCTGCACCGTCACCAACGGCTCGGGGACAGTCGGATCGAGCAATGTCACCAATGTGCAGGTGGCCTGCACGGCTTCGGCTGCCGGCACTTATACCATCGGTGGAACCATCACCGGCCTGACCGCAAGCGGATTGGAGCTGGCCAACGGAACGGATATGGTGAGCCCGGCCGCCAATGCGACCAGCTTCGTATTCCCCACCGCGGTCGCCAGCGGCGCCAGCTATTCGGTGACGGTGAGCGTCCAGCCTTCGAGCGAGACCTGCACCGTGACCAACGGCTCGGGGACGGTCGGCTCCAGCAATATCTCCAACGCGCAGGTTGCCTGCACGGCTTCGGGGACACAAACGTTTGTGCCGCTGGTGGTGACGCCCGCGGTGCTCCCCGACGCGACCTCGGGCAAGCCCTACTCGCAGGCGCTGACGGCTTCGGGCGCCGGCCCGTTCACCTGGTCCGGGGTAACGGTCGCCGACGGTGGCTCGCTGCTCAACAAATATCCGAACAATGGCATGTCGATCTCCAACGATGGCCTGCTGTCGGGCACGCCGTACTACACGGGCCTGCAGCCGCTTGGGCTCTCGGTCTCGCGCCAGGACGGCTACGGCGCTTTCGTCGAAACCGAGCTCTCCATCGGCGGCACCGGCAGCAGCCAGAACATCACCAACGTTCCACTTTCGGCGGTGCAGGGTCAATCGTATCTCTGGCAGATGCAGACCAGCTGGGGCTATACCGGAGCGAATCTCGGTTGCACGCCCGGCGCGCTGCTGGTGTTCGGCTCCATTCCGCCGGGGCTCTCCTTCAACCCGCTGTATACCACCCAGGGAACTCTGTTCGGCACGCCGATCATGGCGGGCACCTACTCGATCACGTTCATGGCGGATCCGGGGACGACGTTGTGCGCGCCCGCGCCGACCAACTACGCAACGGTGACATTTACGATCGCGCCGGCGAACTCGCCGACGACGCCCGCGGGCAGCTCCAACTGGACGCGCCAGGGAAGCGGCGCTGTGCTGGCGCCCTCGAGCTCGGGCTGGGATAGCTATCTGGTCGGTTCACCGTCCGTCATCAAGGTCGGCTCCTCGTACAACATGTACTATGAGGGGCTCGATACCACCGACGATCTGCACGCGATCGGGCTTGCCACCTCGACCGACGGCATCAATTGGACCAAGGAAACGGACCCCGTGCTCGAGGCTACCCCGGGAGCCTGGGATTCAACCGAAGTGCGCTATCCAAGCGTGGTCCAGAACGGCGGCAAATACCTGATGATTTATCAGGGTGTCGGCAGCTCCACAGAGCTCGGGCTGGCGACCTCCACCGATGGCGTGAGCTGGACCAAGAATGCCGGCGCGGTGGTGACCACGTACGGCGTCCACAGCGCCTACGTGCCGGGGACCCTGCTCTACGTCTCCGGGCAGTACACGCTTTACTACACGGTGGACGGCTCCATCGGTCTTATGACGTCCACCGACGGCGTGACCTGGAACGACAGCGGCCCGGTCTTCCTTGGGGCCAACGGCGTTTCGTACTCGCGGCCCGCCGTGATTTACGACGGCACCAAATACCGCATGTGGTACACGCGAATCACCGACGCCAATGACGGCACGATTGCCACCAGCGGCTTGTTCACGGTCACCATCGGCTACGCCGATTCGAGCGACGGCGTGAACTGGACGACTTACGGCAACCCCATCTTTACCGCGGGCGCAGCCGGGGCCTGGGATCGTCCCGGAGTCGGCGATCCGTCGGTCTTCTTCGATGGCAAGACCTTTCGCATGTGGTATACGGGTGGCCGCGAGCAATTGCCTTTGGCCACGCCCGACAGCGACACCTGGGTGGAGGGCAGCATCGGTTATGCCTTGATTCCGTGATCCGTCGCCGGGTACGCCGCATGGCGCGGCAGTGGGACCGCGCCATGCTCTCTCCTTTTCGCCTTCGGCCGCCGGCCGGCGCATAGGGTCAAGCTGGCACAATTACCGGTGGGGGCGAAAAGTCCTGAATGGTCTCTCGCTTGCATCCGTTCCTGCCGGTCCTGGCCCTTGCCTGCGTGCTGGCTGTCGCCGCGCGCTGGCCCGCACAAACACCGATCGCGACTGTCGCGCCGCAGACCTTCACGGTTTCCGGCCAGCAGTTTCTGCTCGACGGCAAACCGTACCAAATCATCTCCGGAGAAATGCACTACACGCGGGTCCCGCGCGCCTATTGGCGCGACCGCTTGCGCAAGGCGCGAGCGATGGGCCTGAACACCATCACCACTTACGTGTTCTGGAACGTGCACGAGCCGCGTCCCGGAGAGTTCGACTTCAGCGGCCAGAACGACGTTGCCGAGTACATTCGCGAGGCGCAGGAGGAAGGCCTGCACGTGATCCTGCGGCCCGGTCCTTACGTGTGCGCGGAGTGGGACCTCGGTGGATTCCCATCGTGGCTCTTGAAGGATCCAAGCCTGGTATTGCGCGGCCAGGATCCAAAATACCTGGCTGCGGTCGAGCAGTGGTTCACGCGGCTGGGCAAGGAGATTCATCCGCTGTTCGTCCAGAACGGCGGCCCCATCATCGCCATCCAGGTGGAAAACGAATACGGATCGTTCGGCAACGATCACGCCTACATGGAAGCAGTGAAAGACATGCTGGTGAGGAGCGGGATGGATGCGCCGGTCCTCTACACCGCCGACGGCCCGGAGGAAATCCCGGACGGTTCTCTTCCGGAATTGCCTGCCGTCATAAACTTCGGCCCCGGCGAGGCGAAAACGAGTTTCGCGATCCTGCACCGGATCAGGCCGAATGGGCCATCCATGAGCGGGGAATACTGGGCGGGGTGGTTTGACCATTGGGGTGAACGGCACCACGTGACCGACGGTAAGCGCGAAGCGGCCGAGCTCGAATGGATGCTGAAGCAGGGCTACTCGGTAAACCTGTACATGTTTCACGGCGGGACGAGTTTCGGCTGGATGAATGGCGCCAACAGCGACGGAAAGAATTACCAGCCCGACATCACCAGCTACGACTACGACGCGCCCGTCGATGAGCAGGGCGCTCCGCGCGCCAAATTTTTCCTCTTCCGCGACGCGATTGCGCGCGCAACCGGAACCACGCCGCCCGCGCTTCCGCCGGCAATTCCGGTGCGAAGTTTCCCGGTGTCAGCATCGTTGGAAACGGCATCTCTGTGGGACAATCTGCCGGCGCCGGTGGTCTCAGGCAAACTTCTTACCATGGAAGACCTGGGCCAGTCCTACGGATACATCCTGTATCGGACCAGGCTCAAGGCAGGGCAGAGCGGGGAGCTCGCGATCAACGGTCTTCACGATTATGCCCAGGTGTATCTCGCGCAGAAGTTCGTGGGCACTCTCGATCGCCGCCTGGGCACTTCGCGCCTGGCCCTCCCGCCCATCGTCCATGATTCGACCCTGGACATCCTGGTGGAGAACAGCGGTCGCGTGAACTTCACCAAGGTAATTCGCGGGGAACGGAAAGGAATCACTGGCAGCGTGACGGTGGCAGGACACGAGCCGGATCGCTGGCAGATATTCTCGCTGCCCATGAGCAACGTAAGCAGCTTGGCCTTCACGGCAAAGCCGTGCGCTGGACCATGTTTTTATCGCGCGCGATTGGATGCCGATTCGCCCGCGGATACGTTTGTGGATACCAGCGCATTGCACAAGGGGTTCATGTGGATCAACGGCCGGCCGCTGGGACGGTTCTGGGATATCGGGCCGCAATTCAGCCTATATGTGCCCGGGTCGTGGATGAAACAGGGAGCCAACCAGATCGTCTTCTTCGATCTTCCGGCCAGCGGTAACGAGTCGATCAGAACCGTAACGGCGCCGATGCTCTAGCGGCTCTCGACCACCGGCAGCCCCGTCACGTTCAGCCGGATGCGATACACACTCGAACTCGCCGTAATGTAAAGGGTCTTCCGATCCGCGCCGCCCCACGCCATGTTCGAGGTCCGCTCCGGCATCAGAATCGTCGCCAGCGGCTTTCCTTCCGCGGAGAAGATCCACACGCCGCCGGGTCCGGCGCTGTAAATGTTGCCTTCTACGTCCACCTTCATGCCGTCGGGCGCTCCCGGCCGGCTGTCTGCGGTCGCGTCATACAGAACCTTTCCATCGGCCAGCGTGCCGTCGGGACGCACGGTGTAACGCATCCAAAGCTTCTTCGGTTCGGTGTTATCCACGTACAAATACTTCTCTCCGGGCGAAAACGCGATGCCGTTCGGCCGGGGAAGATCGCCAACCACAAGCTCGAGCGCCGCGCGATCCGGGGTCGCGCCGGGTTTGTGCTGGAGAGCGTGCGCAATCCTGTAAACGCCGTTCACCTGCAGTTGTTTTTCCTTGTCCCGATCGCGCTGGGTGCGCAACCCGTACGGAGGATCGGTGAAATAGAGCGATCCATCCGATTTGTACACCAGGTCATTGGGACTGTTCAGCCGCTTGCCGTTGTACTCGTCGGCCAGCACCGTCATTTGTCCCTTGGGATCGATCGACTCGAACCGAAAGACGTCCCGCTGCGCATGGCCGGCGACGGTGAGACGCCCGCGCGCGTCCAGCGTCATCCCGTTTGAGCCCGGCTCCGGGCCGCCGTAGGGCTCCGCGCCCTTGTAGCCGCTCGGCTGGTCGAAAATCTCGACGCCCGCGCCCGGCGTCCAGTCCCTGATCGAATTACTGGTGATATCGGCGAAGAACAAGCGTCCCCTCACCCACACCGGGCCTTCCGTCCAGGTGAAGCCGGTCGCCACTCTTTCAAGCTTCGCGTCTTTGGGAATGATGCGGTCAGCGGCCGCGGCATCCAGCCGATCCACCTTCAGCGGAACGGTGGTGACTGCATCGGCCGTGCCGGTCTTCGCCGACACCTCCACGCAGATTGCCAGCGCAAACGCCAAAGCAACCGTTACTGCCGGCGCGAATGTCCGCCTCAATGTCCTCATCTCATTCCTCCGCTTCGTTCCCAGAACTGCAACCACGCATTCATCAGGCGCCCAAAGTCTTTCAGATTTCCACCGCGCCGATCAAGGGTTGCTCGCAGGACTGCGCGATCGTCGCTCCGCGTTCCGGCTCGCCGATTGGCATGGGATGGAGCGCTCCATTTACACTGGCCGCGTTTTAAGAACAGGCGGATGACATGATCAGCCGGCGCAACTTCATCAAGACCAGCCTTACTTCGGGAGCCGCCGCGGTTCCTCTTTCATCTGCATTGCGTGGATTGGAGGCGCAGTCGGCCGCAAGTCATGCGGAGAATTCGCGGCCCGGTTCCGGCCAGGCCCTGGGCGCGCTGGCGGCCCTTCCCCAGCGCGCGCCGGCCGCCGAACCATCCACGCTGCCGTGGCAGATGCGCGTGCGGCGCGTGGGGCAGACAAACATGACCGAGCACGACCCCGCGGTGATGAACATCGAGGAGTGGGCCGACCTCTGGTACTCGGCACAGGCCGACATCGTGTTCATCAGCGTGACCGGCATCCTGGCGTTCTACCCCTCGAAGGTGCCGTTTCACAAGCACGGCAAATTCCTGAACGGGCGCGATTTCTTTGGCGAGTGCGTGACGGCGGCGCGCAAACGCGGAATGCGAGTGGTGGCGCGAATGAGCCCGGACCTGAACTGGCTGGATGCGCTCGAGGCCCATCCGGAATGGGCCATGCGCCATCGCGATGGATCCGTGCAGTTCAACGAACAGGAGCCGCGGCTGTTCAAAACCTGCATGTTCTCGCGCTACATGGACGAGTACGTTCCCGCCATCATGCGCGAGATCAACTCGCTCTACGACGTGGACTGCTTTTACACCAATGGCTGGCCGCCGCTGGGCAGTTTGCCTGACTGCCATTGCGCGATCTGCAGCAAGCTCCCCGCCTCGGGGACGCCGGCGTACTGGCGCGTCTTTACGGATCGCGTGCTGGAGTTGTGGGGAACGTACGATGCGATTGCCAAGGAGAAAAAGCGGGACAGCTTCTTCTTTGCCAACTCCGGCGGAAACGTGCGCGGCGGCCCGAACCTCGACCGGGTGGGAAAGATGGCTGCGTGGTTTCAGGCCGACAACCAGGGGCGCACCTGGGAAGAGCCCGAAGTGTGGGGATGCAGCCTGCAGGGCCGCGTGTGCAGCGCAGTCATGGATGGCGGGTTCGCGGCCAACGTGACCGCGGCCTATTCCACCGGCTCGCCGGGATGGCGCAATCTGTCAAAAAGCCCCGACGAAACCCGCATGTGGCTCAACCAGACGCTGGCCAGCGGCATGACGCCTTACCTCCACTTCGTGGGTGCCGAGGGAGGCGAAGGAGAAGACACACGCTGGCAACAGGTCGGGCGCGACTATTTCCGCTGGACCGCAAAGCATGATGCGCACTTCGTGAATCGCCGTTCCATCGCCGACATCGGCGTGGTGATTGGCCAGAGCACGCAGCTCCTCTATCCCGGACCGGCAACGGCGCGCACTCGCCACTACATGCGCGAGACCACGCAGGGGATTTACGACGCATTGCTGTGGGGGCGATACGCCTTCGACTTCGTGCACGAGGATCGCCTGCAGCCGGAACGGATCGCGCGGTACCGCGCGCTGATTCTGCCCAACGTGGCCATGCTCAGCGACGAGCAGTGCCGTCAGCTTCGCGACTACGAGCGCGCGGGCGGCGCGCTGCTGGGCAGCTTTGAAACCAGCCTGTACGACGAAAACCTCAAGCCGAGAGCCGATTTCGGCCTCGCCGACGTGTTCGGCATCGGCAAGGCGGGCGATGCTGTCGGAACCAACGGCAACCCATACTACGCGTGGATTGAGGAGGCAGGCGCGCAGCCTGCGCACGAAGTGCTGGCGGGATTCGCCGGAACCCATTGGCTCCCCGGCGCCGAAAACCGCATTCCGTTGCAGCCCATCGGCGATCCCCTGCTGACCGTGGTGCCGGGGTTCGTGCGCTATCCGCCGGAGCTGGCCTATCCGCCCGTGCCCCACACCAGCGAGCCGGCCATCGTGCTGCGCAATTATGGCGTCGGGCGCACCGCGTGGTTCTCCGGCGATGTGGAACGCACATACTGGCTCACCGGACACGACGACCTGTTGCGCCTGATCCACAACACGCTGCGCTGGCTGACACAGAACCAGCGCATGGTGACGGTCGAGGGCGATGGCTTTGTCGAAATGTCTTGCTGGGAGACAGCTCCCGGCTACGCCGTGCACCTGCTCAACTACACCAACCCCAACGCGCACCACGGATGGATGCAATCGGTGACGAAGCTGGGACCGCAGCGGGTCGCCATGAAGCTGCCGGCGAGCGTGCGGGCGAAGAAAGTCGAGTTGCTGCGCGCGGAAATCGCCGTACCATTTGAAGCGCATGAACAGGAGTTGCGCTTCACCATTCCGGTGGTGGATGACTACGAAGTTGCCGCGATTACAGTTGCCTGAGCCGCCGAAGCTAAAACGGCGGCGCGTGCGCTCCCGTCGGCGATGAAAGGAATCGTTCCCAGAACCCGAGCCGCTCGCCATCCGCCAGCGGCATCTCCCCGGTTCGCGCGCCAATCTCCATGGTTGCGGGTTTGGCTTTGCTCACCGGCGCCCATTGCGGCAGATGATCCCCATTCGGGTTTCCCGTTGCCGCGAAATTTTTCAAGTAAGTTGCCGCGGTTTGCGCGAGATTGCGATCCTGTTTCTCCCATGGCCGGTCCATCACCCGCAGATTGAGAAAGAAATACGGCAGCTCTCCGCTGTGAAACGCGCCGAACTCCGCATGCTGAGGCCACGGAATAGCCCGGTCGAAGTAATACGTGAACACCGGCGCGTGGTGATTGCTCTCCCGCCGGCTCGCCCACAGGTACATCGAAACGCGGTCGCGGTCGCGAATGCTCTGGGCAACCATCTCTTTCGCTTCGTCCGCTGTCTTCGCCGGATAGAGGCGCAAAAACTCATCTGCCATCTCTCCGTATTGCCGTTTCGCCATCTCAATGTATTGGTCTGGCGTCTGAACCGGCCGCGAGAACAGCAGCCCATCGTTGGCCTGGTATCCCGTGATCACCGGAACATCGTTATCCGCGTCCTTCGCCATCAACGCCAGCGGAGTGTCCGGCAGCACCCATCCATCCACGATCGGTGAAAAGCGGCCCATCCCGCCCTGCGTCGCGTTTAGCAAATCATCCGCTGGAAGGTCGCGCAAAGCCTTCAGCGAATCCGCATGGTGCGCTTCGGCAAACTTCATCCCAGCCTCATCCGCACTCTTCAGGTCCGGCATCGATTGCCCGGTGATGCCGATCCCGCTATCGGCCATGGCGCGCTCAAACAGCCCAGCGGCCAGCGGCGATGCCAGCAGATCGTTCACACTGAACGCGCCGGCCGATTGCCCCCAGATCATCACGCGGTTCGGGTCGCCTCCAAAGCCGGCAATGTCGCGCTTCACCCATTGGAGCGCCGCAATCTGGTCCAGCAGCGCGTAGTTGCCTGAGCTTTGATGCTCCGATTCTGCCGTCAGCTCCGGATACGCAAAGAATCCAAACACGCCCAGCCGGTAGTTGATCGTCACCACCACCAGCCCAGTCGCCGCCAGGTCCGTCCCGTCGTAGATCGCGATCCCGCCAGCTCCACTGGTGAATGCGCCGCCATGGATGAACACCACCACCGGGAGATGCACCGACCGCGCCGCATGCGGCGTCCACACATTCAGAAACAGGCAGTCCTCGCTCACCTCGTTGTGCGTCATGAACTCTTCCGTCCAGGGAAGCAGCTCTTTCACTTCATGCTGAATGCAACTGGCGCCGAATTCCGCGGCCGGTCGCACTCCGCTCCACTGCTTCACCGGTTGTGGTGGCCGCCAGCGCAGCGGCCCCACAGGCGGAGCAGCAAAAGGAATGCCCTTGAAGACCGTCACGCCCGGCTTTGCAGCATGGCCGCCGCGGACCGCTCCCGCGTCCGTCCGCACCACCCGTCCATTTCCCTGCGCATAGCACGCCGCCAATCCCAGAACGGCAATCAGGATCCCGGATCTTCCAACTACAACCATCTTTCCCATGAGTCCTCCGCCAGCCAACCATCGTAATCCATCGTCCACCGTGCAGCGCGCATCATTTGGAAGCCGCGCGAGTTTCCACGTGCGCACGCTCCACAAACGCAGCGGCCGAAGAAAATAAACAGCGATCCCGCCGATCCAGCAAGCAATTCTGCCGGATCAGCTATACAGATGACTCCGGGGAACCTATACTTTCGAGTTTCAGGGTCTATCGGCCAGGAGGTTCAACCCCGCGCATGGCTCTTTGGGGAGCACTGACCGTTCTCGGCGTCCTCGTCGCCATCCTCTTCCGCCTGCTTTCCCCGCTGGCTGCGCTCATCTTCATCCCCATCCTCACGGCGCTGGCCAGCGGCTTCGGCCCGCACACCTCCGGCTTCATCATCGGCGGCATTCAGGGCATCGCCCCTGTCATCGCCATGTTCGTTTTCGCCATCCTCTTCTTCGGCGTCCTCACCGATGCGGGAATGATGGCGCCGCTGATTCATGCAATACTGCGCGCGGTTGGCAAAAGCCCAACCCGCATCGTTCCCGGCACGTTCCTTCTCGCCCTTCTGGTCCATCTCGACGGCTCCGGCGCCGTGGTTTTTCTCGTCGTCGTTCCCGCTCTTCTCCCGCTCTACGAGGAACTCGGCATCGATCGCCGCATCCTCGCCTGCGCCGCCTCCATGGCTGCCGGCGTCAACTTCCTGCCCTGGACCGGCCCCACCCTGCGCGCTTCCGCCGCGCTGCACGTCTCCACCATCGCTCTGTTTCGCCCGCTCATCCCGGTGCAGCTTGTCGGCATCGCCTGCGGCATTGCTCTTTCGTTCTGGCTGGGCAGCCGCGAACAACGCCGCCTCGGTAAATCGCCCGCACCAGCGCCCGATCACATTCCGCAGATCAATCCCTACCAGCACGGCGTCCGCTTCGGCATCAACATCGCCCTCACGCTGGCCGTTCTCGGCGCGGCTCTCAGCGGCCGCGTCGAACCCGCCGTCTGCTTCATGCTCGGCACCGTGCTCGCGCTCATCGTCAACTTCCCCAACCTCGAGCTGCAACGCAAGAAGCTGGAAGACCACGCCCGCGCGGCCATCACCATGACCGCCATCCTGTGCGCGGCCGGCTCATTCACCGGCATCCTCCGCGGCACCGGCATGCTCTCCGCCATGGCCGGCGCCTGCGTGCGCGCCGTGCCCGCGCAATGGGGACACCACATCCCGCTCCTCGTCGCCATTCTCGGAATGCCCCTCAGCCTGGCTTTCGATCCCGATTCCTGGTACTTCGGCGTGCTTCCCGTCATCGCTTCGGCCGCCGGCGCCTACGGCGTCGCGCCCATCAAGGTGGCCCAGGCCTCGCTGCTCGGCATGCACACCACCGGATTTCCTGTCAGCCCGCTCACTCCCGCCACCTTCCTGGTTACCGGCCTCGCAGGAGTCGACCTCGGCGAGCATCAGCGTTACACCGGGCCATTTCTCTTTCTCCTCTCCATCGTCATGACCGTGGCGGCGGTGCTGTTCAAGGTGATTCCACTTTGAGGCCAGCATGACCACCAAGACACTGCGCATCGGAGCCGGAGCAGGATTCGCCGGCGATCGCATCGACCCGGCGGTCGACCTCGCCCGCGATGGCCGCCTCGATTACCTCGTATTTGAATGCCTCGCCGAGCGAACCATCGCCCTGGCGCAGTTGGCTCGCCGCAGCGGCCGCAGCGCCGGATTTGATCCCATGCTGCGCGAGCGCATGGAAGCAGTTCTGCCTCACTGCGCGAAGAACGGCACCCGCATCATCTCCAACATGGGCGCGGCCAACCCGCGCGCCGCCGCCGCTGAAACCGCCGCCGTCGCGCGCAGCCTCGGCCTCGCCGGCCTGCGCATCGCCTGGGTTGAAGGAGACGACGTTCTCGACCGTCTTCCCGCCGGCCTCGCCGAAACTCTCGCTCTCGACCCGCGCGAAAAGCTCGTCTCCGCCAATGCTTATCTCGGCGTTGAACCGCTGCTCGAGTGCTTGCGCCAACAGCCCGATGTGATCCTCACCGGCCGTGTCGCCGACCCATCGCTGTTCCTCGCGCCCATCGTGCACGAATTCGGTTGGTCGCTCGATGACTGGAACAGTTTGGGCCAGGGCACCGCAGTCGGCCACCTGCTCGAATGCGCCGGTCAGCTCACCGGCGGCTACTTTGCCGATCCCGGCTTCAAAGATGTTCCCGATCTCGCATCCCTCGGATTCCCCCTCGCCGAAGTAGAGGAATCCGGCGAAGCCGTCCTGACCAAGCTCCAGGGAGCCGGCGGCGCGCTCACCGTGGACACCTGCAAGGAGCAGATTCTCTACGAAGTCCACGATCCCTCGCGGTATCTAACCCCCGATGTCACCGCCGACTTCACCGGCATTCGCTTCACTCCGCTCGCTCCTGACCGCATTCGGGTCTCCGGTGCCCGCGGCGCGGAGCGTCCAGCCACATTGAAGGTCTCCGTGGGTCTGTATACAGGCTTCATCGCGGAAGGCCAGATCTCCTACGCCGGTCCCGGCGCGCTTTCCCGCGCATCTCTTGCGCGCGACATTCTTGCGTCCCGTCTCGGCTGGATTCCCGCCGCCAATCTCCACATCGGCTTCATCGGCCTTAACTCGATTCACGGTGAAGCTCTCTCAACGCCATCGTGCGAGCCCTATGAAGTCCGCCTACGCGCGGCGGCCCGCCTCTTTGACGAACCCGATGCGCGCAAGCTCACGCGCGAAGTCGAAAGCCTTTATGTCAACGGTCCTGCCGGCGGCGGAGGCGTCACCACCTCCATCCGCGAAAACATCGCCATGGAGACCGCCTTCATCGCTCGCGCCAGCGTAACTCCAACCATCGGATGGGAGGTTGCATGAAGCTGCGCCAGATCGCCCACGCCCGCACCGGCGACAAGGGAAACATCCTCAACATCTCCCTCATCGCTTTCCGTGAAGAAGACTATGCCGCGCTCGTCGAGCACGTCACCGCGGAGCGCGTCAGCCGCCTGTTTGCTCCGCTCATCGTCCAGCCCGTCGAGCGTTACTGCGTGCCCGGCCTGGCCGCGCTGAACTTTATTCTTCACCGTCCGCGCACTGAAAGCGTGACCCGCTCCCTCGCCATCGACGCTCACGGCAAATCCCTCAGCTTCGTCCTGCTCAATCTCGACATCGAGACCACCCATCCGCAATAACTACAGACGTGTCATCCTGAGCGCAGCGAAGGATCTGCGGTTGTTTTCCTGATCCCTGATCCCTGTCTTTAGCAACCTTAAGAATTGTTAAAGCCCTCGCCCTCTTACCGGAATATGCGAGACTTGGGACCGTGGCGCGCCTCGGGGCCGCCTTGGCAGAGTCATGCAAACATCGGACCGGCACAAAGCTCTCTCGCTGCTCCTCGTCGATGACGACGCCGAGTTGTGCGGCATGATGCGCGAGTTCTTCGCCCAGGTCGGCCATCATCTGGAGTGCGCCTACAACGGCCGCGAGGGGCTGGCCTGCGCCCTGAACGGCAATCACGACCTCGTGATCCTCGATGTCATGCTGCCTGTCCTAGATGGTTTTGCCTTGCTGCAGCAGTTGCGCCGCCGCAAACGCGTGCCCGTCATCATGCTTACCGCCCGCGTGCAGCAGCCGGATCGCATCCAGGGCCTCGACGCCGGCGCCGACGACTACCTGCCCAAGCCGTTTGATCCCGATGAGCTGCTGGCGCGCATCCGCGCCGTGCTTCGGCGCACGGAATCGCGTGCTGAGACTCCTCCATCCCCGCTCACCATCGGCTCGGTGCGCCTCGATCCCGCTGCCCGCGAAGCCTGGAGTAACGGCAGGCGCGTCGAGCTCACCTCAACCGAATTCGATCTCCTCGATATGCTCATGCGCTCCGCCGGCCGCGTGGTCTCGCGCGACGAAATCACCGCTGCCCTGTTTGAGCGCGAGGCCACGCCCTACGACCGCTTCCTCGACGTGCATATCAGTCACCTCCGCAAAAAGCTCCACAACGGACCGCGCCTCATCCGCACCATCCGCGGCGTCGGTTACACCTTCACGGGGGTCAACTGATCCGTGCGCCTCAAATCACTTTTCGTCGGAACCCTCCTCGCTTCGCTCTGCGTCCTCGGCGTGTCCTTCCTGTTTTTTCAGCTCATCTCCAACCGCATGCAGCGTCTGCAAATCGACCCCACCTTCAATCGCTTCGATGAGTTGCAACTCGAGAGCGCCCGCGATGCGTTTGAGAACGGCGGCAAACTGGCCCTCAGCGCCTATATCGATCGCCTCAACCACACCTTCACCGGCAATCACTATCTTCTCAACGCTTCCGGCATTGATCTCCTCACCGGCGTAAACCGTTCCTCGCTGCTGCCGGCTCCGCCTGAAACCCAGGAGCGCATCCACTCCAACGGCCGCTGGATCATCGCCCATCGCTCCGCCGATGGCAAGTACTGGTTTGCCGCCGTCGGCCACCTCGGCCGCATCCACATCTGGACCTTCCTGCCCTACTTCTATCTCGTCATCGGCGCCACCGCCGCGCTTTGCTGGCTCGCGGCCGCCGGCGTCATCTTTCCTGTGCAGCGCGTTGCCAATACCATCGCGCGCTTCGGCGAGGGCGATCTTTCCGCCCGCGTCCGCACCCGACGTCCCGACGAGATCGGTAAGCTCGGCCGCTCCTTCAACCAGATGGCCGAACGACTCGAACGCCTCATCGTCAGCGAGCGCCGCCTCCTCGGCGACATCTCCCACGAGCTCCGTTCGCCTCTCGCCCGCCTCAAGTTCGCGGTCAAGCTCGCCCGCACCTCCGCCGACAAAGACTCCGCCCTCGACCGCATCGAGCGCGACGTCAATCGCATTGCCTCACTGGTCTCTGACATCGTCGAAATCACCTTCGTCGAAGGCGATCCCGCCCTGCGCGGCGCGCAGACCTTCGGCATCTCCGCCGTCATCGACGAAGTGGTCCGCGACTGCGGGGTCGAGGCCGAGTCGCGCGGCTGCCGCATCGAGCTCTCCGGCCGCATCGCCGGCCACGCGCTGGGCAGCCGCGAACTCCTCCGCCGCGCCATCGAAAACGTCCTCCGCAACGCCATTCGCTACTCTCCCGAGCGCGCCTCCATATCGATCGACATCTCCGAGGAAAATCAAAACGCCGTCATCGTCGTCCGCGACCACGGCCCCGGCGTGCCCGAGGACGCCCTCAGCCGCATCTTCGATCCATTCTTCCGCGTCGAGGAGGCTCGCGACACCAACGGCGGCGGCTCCGGCCTCGGGCTCTCCATCGCCAAGCGCGCCGTCCAGGCTCATCACGGCTCCATCTGCGCTCAGAACGCCTCTCCCGGCCTGCGCGTCCGCATCGCCATTCCTCTTACCTCCGCACCGCTGGCCGGGTGATTTTGGCCCGTGCCAGCCGCTTCGGGTATACTGAACATTCGGCAAGCCGCAGCCGGCGCAAATCCGCGCCCCTCGCGCGCTTCCCGCCGCCCTGATACGGCTGAGAGCAGTCCGAACTGCGGCAGCGGTTGACGCGAACAAGTTCAGATTGGAGTTCCCTCGTCATGGCACAGGTTTGTGATATTTGCGGCAAAGGTCCGCAGTTCGGCAACAACATCTCGCACGCGCACAACGTCTCTCGCCGCCGCTGGAACCCGAACCTCCAGGCGGTCCACGCGATCGTCAACGGTGTCTCCAAGCGCATTCGGGTGTGCACCACCTGCATCAAGAGCGGCAAGGTCGCCAAGGCTTAAACGCCCGCATCCGCGCCGTTCCGCGCTCCCCAGAACCCCGTCCGCGCACGGGGTTTTGTTGTGCCCTCGCCCCGGCGTGTAGCATGGCTCTCTGAACCCTCGGAGCTGCCTCATGAATCGCCGCGCTTTTCTCCAATCCCTTGCTGCCTCTTCGCTCGCCGCCACGGCTCCCGCCGTCCACTCTCTCCAGTCGCCGCCCGCTCCGGCCTCCGGCGCACCGTCCCAGCTCTCCGTCATGCTCTGGACCGTCTTCCGCGATCTGCCCTTCGACCAGCGCCTGGAGAAGGTCGCCTCCGCCGGCTACCGCAACGTCGAACTGGTCGGCGAATATCGCAACTGGTCCCCCACCCAGTTCGCCGGCGCCAGCGCCGCCCGCCACCGTCTCGGCATCACTTTTGACGCCACCGCAGGCCTCGCCCACGGTATTGGCGATCCCACCGACCGCGACGCCTTCCTCGCCGACCTCCGCCAATCCCTCGCCGTCATGGAGACCCTTGCCTGCCCCGCTGTCATTGCCCTCTCCGGCAATGTCGTCCCCGGGCTCTCCCGCCAGGCCCAGCATCAGAGCTGCATTGAAGGCCTCAAGCGCGCCGCCGCCCTGGTTGAAGGCCGCAGCATTGCAGGGGCGCCCGTGCGCCTCCTCCTCGAGTGCATCGATCCCGAGGAGAACCCCAAATACTTCCTCACCTCCGCCGCCGAAGCCATAGAGATCGTCCGCGCCGTCAACCATCCCCAGGTCCAGTTCCTCTACGACATCTTCCACGAGCAGATTGCCGAAGGAAACCTCATCGAAAAGCTCGAGAAGCACATCGACGTCATCGGACTCATCCACATCGCCGACGTTCCCGGCCGCCACGATCCCGGCAGCGGAGAAATCAACTACACCAACATCTATCGAAAGCTCTTTCAGCTGAACTACCGCCGCGGCATCGCCATGGAATTCCTTCCCCTCGGCGATCCCGTCCAAGCGCTCATCCAGGCCCGCCAGGCGCTCGAATCCGCCTGGCCCCTCTCCAACGCATAAACCGCATTCCGCGGCACACTGCTGGCCCGGCGGTTAGCACGGCTACGAACCTGGGTGCCCCATCCTTTCGCGCAGCTTCACCGCGCGAAAGGGTGGGATGTGCTGGAGTTGATTAGGCAACGTTGTAAGGAATCGTGTCCGGGCACAACCGGGGAACTCGCCCAGCGGGTGGGTCGCGTGCCGAAAGATTGCCCAAAAAGCCGAGGGCTTTAGCCCCTGAGGGACGCAGCCTTCCCTACACATTTTCCTAATCTGCTCTGCAACCCCTCCACACTCAGCTCCACGCAGATTTCTGCTATCCTCGCTGCCATGCAGCTCCAACCGCTCATCTGCGTCAGCGACGTGGAAGCCAGCAGCCGCTGGTACCCGCGTCTGCTCGGCCTCCGCAGCAATCACGGCGGCCCTGCCTACGAACAGCTCGTCCTCGACGGCCGCCTCATTCTGCAATTGCATAGCTTTGAAGAAGAGCACCACCACGGCCGCATCGGGAACCCCGACGACAAGCCCTACGGCAACGGCGTCCTGCTCTGGTTTGAAGTGGATGACTTCGACGCTGTCCTCGAACGAGCGCAGCAGATGAGCGTGGAGATCGTCCTGCCGCGCCATCGCAATCCGCCCCAGGGAAGCGGAGGTCCGAATCACTGGGAGTGCTGGATGCGCGATCCCGACGGCTACGTTATCGTAGTCGCCAGCCCGTACGGCAGCGCAGACCCAACCTGGCGCCCCGAAGGCAACCCGTTCAGCGCCGCCTGACCCCTGTTCCCTGATCCCTGTTCCCTGTTCCCTGCTTTTACCCCACCGGCACCAGCCCCGGCGGCGGCTGATGGCTCAACGCGTTGGTCAACCGCGGCGGGCTCTCCGGCGCCTCCAGCGTGAACTTCTTCTGCTTCGCCACAAAGCGCACCAGCAGGTTCTTCTGGTCGAAGGTGATGGCGAAACTCTGCATGGGCGGCGACCCGAAGTTCACCAGCGGAAACGCGGGATGGATCTCGACCACAGGGTGGGTGAACGTGTAACGCCCGATTTTCACGTCCGATGCCAGCCTGGCCATTTTCAGGTTGAAGCAGGTTGACACCGACTGCCCCGACGCAAACAACACCGGCGGCTCGTCGTATTTCAGCCGTTCGGCCAGCGACTCGGGGATCACCAGTCCTCCGCCGCCCGAGTCAAGCTGCGCTTCGACCGGCTCCAGCTCGCCCACCTTCAGCCTTGCGATGGGCACGCCCTGCGGCATGCGGAACGGCAGCACGTTCTTGCCTCCGTCTGCCGTCAGGGAGCCGTCAGAAAGCGTCACCTTCCGGTTGGGGAAATCCAAGGTCAGCATCAAGTCGCGGAACAGCGTAAACCCCAGCAACCCCTGGCACGTCCCCGACTCGGAAAAGAATCCGGACTGGACCGCGCGCACGTTCTCGAATCGCACGCCCGCAAGTTCCAGCGACTCCATCAGCAGGATGGGCACTCTTTTCCCGCCCTGCCCGCTGGGATCGCTCAGGGTCGCGTGACCCACCGTCGGCAACCCCAGTTGCTCCGCAAGCAAAGGCGTCACCAGCGCATCGGCACCCGTCCCCGTGTCGATCACGAACCGGAACGGGCCGCGCCCGTTGATGGTGACCATCACGTACGGCTTCCCGTACAACTCCTCCATCTTCTGGCTGTGTTCGATGATCTGCGCGCCGGCGCACGTTGCCGCGCCCAGCAGCGCCAGGATGAGTGTTCCGCGATAGGCCGAGCTTTTCATGGCCCCTCCTTTCGCGTTTCGGGGATGCCGCCGGGGATAGCAGCTTGGCCCACGCCCGGCTTCAGGCTCCGCAGCGCTGGCCTTCGAGAGAACTCTAAGCCTGATTAAAGGACGCAGTTTCTGGCATTTTGTAGGGGGATTGTTTCGGACATTTTGTACAGTGGCTGCCTCTGGCCGCAGGCCGGTTCCCCTCTACAATGAACCGGTATGCCCACTTCCGTCCGTTCCCGCGCCAAGATCAACCTCGGGCTCTCGATCGGCGCGCCCCGCCCGGACGGCTTCCACTCCCTCGTGACCGTCTACCAGACCCTCGAAGCCCACGACGTGGTCACTGTCAGCGCCCGCCCCGCGTCCAGCACGTCCATCCTGCTCACCTCCGACGACGACCGCGTCCCCGCCGACTCCTGCAACACCGCCTGGAAGATGGTCGAACTGGCCCTTCAGGCCTTGAATCTCCACGCTGAAGTCGAGATCCATATAGACAAGCGTCTCCCCGTCCAAGGCGGACTCGGAGCCGGCTCCGCCAACGCTGTCGCCGCGCTCATCGGCCTGGAAAAAGAACTGGGTGCCCCATCCTTCGGGCGTTTTTTGCCCGAAGGGTGGGATGACGTGCGCTGGCTCTCCCGCCGTACGGAACTCGCCGCCCAGGTCGGTTCCGACGTTCCGCTCTTCCTCATCGGCGGCGCCGTTCTCGGCCTCGACCGCGGCCAGGAGGTCTATCCCCTGCCCGATTTCGAACCGCTCTGGTGCGTGCTCGCCATTCCTGAGACGGGCGTCTCCACTCCACAGGCCTTTCGCGACTGGGACGATCTGTGCGCCCGCTCCGGTTTGACCGCAGAGGCCAGTGCCGATAAACTAAAACAGTTGAGCCGCGCCTACGCCAGCGCCTTCGCGGGAGTCATCCCGCAGGGCAGGCAAGGAACCGGCTCCTCCGGTGTCCCCACAACTCACGGGGACCTGGCCGGACCCCAGGAGTCCGCGCTTGTCCGCACCGGGATCCTTAGCTGGATTCACAACGACTTCGAACAGGTCGTCTTCCCCCAGCATCCCTCCCTGCGCGAAATCAAGCAGATACTCTCAGGCGGCGGCTCACCGGAGGCAGCCATCCATGCCTCGCTGTCGGGGTCCGGTTCGGCGCTCTTCGGGCTGTACCTGGCCCGGAGCCAAGCGGAAGCGGCTGCGGAAAGGCTGCGGGACGCGGGAGTCGGAAGCATCCTTACCCGCACTCTCGAGCGTTCCCAGTACTGGCGCCGGATGCTTTTGCACTCAGAGGATTGACAGCCATCCGCGCGTCGCGAGAGACTCGCGGGCGGCTGCCGGAAATATCGTCGGGCGTACTTCAGAAATCGGACGTCCTTTTGGGCGATCGTTCAATGGTAGGACAATGCCCTTTGGAGGCATTTATTCAGGTTCGAATCCTGATCGCCCAGCCAGTTACTGTACCGGGAAAGGGAGCCAAAGCAAACCAGCTTGGAGGAACCTCGGGAAATGGACGAAGCAACGTTGACGGTGACATTGGAAGACGCGAAGCAGCCGGGCTCGACGCCCCAACCGGGCAAGGAGCCGGCCGCGAAGAACAGCGGCGAAGAGCCTGCGCCGCAAGCGGAGGCAAAAGGAAAGCAGGCCAAGCCGGCCGCGGAGCGCAAGCGCTCGCGAAACCTGCTTGAAGATAAACGCTTCAAGCTTTTTTCCGGCACCGCTAACCGCCCCCTGGCTGAAGCCATCGGCCGCCATATCGGCGTTGCCGTGGGCGAGGCCAAGCTGCAGCGCTTTGCCGACGGCGAGGTCTTCTTTCAACTGCTGGAGAACGTGCGCGGCGTAGACGTATTCGTAGTGCAGCCCACCTGCTATCCGGTGGACCAGCACCTGGTGGAGTTGCTGGTGATGATTGACGCGCTCAAGCGCGCCTCGGCGGCGCGGATCACGGTGGTGGTGCCCTACTACGGCTACGCCCGCCAGGACCGCAAGGACCGCCCGCGCGTGGCCATCAGCGCCAAGCTCATTGCCGACCTTTTGACCACCGCCGGCGCCAACCGCGCCCTTTTCGTCGACCTGCACGCCGCCCAGATCCAGGGCTTCTTCAACATTCCCGTCGACCACCTTTATGCCAGCCCCGTTCTGGTGAGCTATTTCCGCGAGCTGAACCTGCCCAACCTGATGGTGGTTTCGCCCGATCCCGGGGGCGTGGAACGGGCCCGCTTCTTTGCCCAGAAAATGGTGGCCCCGCTGGCCATCGTGGACAAGCGCCGCACCGACATGAACGTGGCCGAAGTGATGCACGTGGTGGGCGAGGTCAACGGCAAAACCTGCCTCATCATCGACGACATTATCGACACCGCCGGCACTCTGGTTAAGACCGCGGACGCCTTGTTGAACGCCGGCGCCACCAACGTTTACGCCTGCGCCAGCCACGCCGTGCTTTCCGGGCCGGCCATTGACCGCATCGCCGCCTCCCGGCTGCAGGAGGTGGTGGTCACAGACACGATTCCTCTGAGGGAAGCCGCGCAGAAATTGCCCAAGATCAAAGTTTTGTCGATCGCCGGACTGCTTGGAGCCGCGATCGAAAGCATTCACATGGAAACCAGCGTGAGCACGCTGTTTACGTAGCCGGGAGCTTGTAGCCCGTAGCTTGTAGCTGGATTACAAGTGGAACGTAGCCTGCAGCTTCATTGTTGAAGTTGCCTTAACAAAGGGAGCGGAAGGACCATCCCGGGCGCGGCCGGAAGCTACAGGCTACCGGCTACAAGCTACGGGCTGTTTCACCCCGTGCCCGAAAGAGAAGAGAGAGGATCATGCCTGAAGTTGTCGTAGCCAAGGCCCGCGAGGGCAAGTTCAACAAGAATGCGGCGCGCCGCGTGCGCCGTGCCGGGAACATTCCCGCCGTTCTTTATGGCGCCGGTCACGAGGCGGTGGCCGTGGAAGTGGATCCCAAGCAGATTTCCCGGATCCTGTTTTCCGAGACCGGCCACAACACCATCTTCGATGTCCAGGTGGGCACGGGAGGCGCATCGGCCAAGGCCATGATCGTGGACTGGCAGAGGGAGCCGATCAAGGATCAGCTCATCCACATCGACATGAAGCGGATCGCCCTGGACAAGCCGCTGCGCGTAAGCGTGCGGGTGAAGCTGATCGGGGTGCCGGTCGGGGTGAGAACTTCCGGCGGCATTCTCGACCAGATTCTTCGCGAAGTGGCTGTCGAGTGCCTGCCCGCCGATATTCCCAACCACATCGACGTGGATGTGACCGAACTGGATATGCACCATGTGCTGCGCGTAAGCGGCCTGCCGCACAACGAGAAAATCAAGTACCTGAGCGCGGAAGATTCGCCGGTCGCGCACGTGGTCTCCATCCGCGAGGAAGTGGTGGCGACGCCGGAAGTGGAAGCTGCAGCGGTGGTGGCGGAGGGCACGCCGGCGGAGCCGGAAGTGGCCAAGAAGGGCAAGGGTGAGACCGAAGCCTCCGGCAAGGCGGAGGGCGGCGAGAAGGCCGAAAAGGCCGAAAAGGCCAAGAAGTAAGCCTTGGCGGAGGCAGCTCAGTTCGTGGGCCAGGCGGAACAGCGTTCTGGCCCGTTCCTGGTGGTCGGGTTAGGCAATCCCGGCCTGGAGTACCTGTGGACGCCGCACAACGCGGGGTTCATGGCCGTTGACCGCATCGCCGAACAGGAAGGCGTTGTGGTCCAGAACCGGCGTTGCCGGGCGGTCACTGCAAGCTGCCGGATCGCCGGCCGCACGGTGATCCTGGCCAAGCCGGAGACTTTCATGAACCTGAGCGGCGCATCGGTGGCCGCGCTGGTTCGCGAGTTTGAAGCGGACCCATTGCAGGACCTGCTGGTGATCTACGACGAGCTGGACCTGGATCTGGGGACGTTGAAGATAAGGGAGCGCGGTTCGACTGCCGGCCACAACGGAGCCCGCAGCATCAGCGCCGCGCTGGGCACTCAGGAGTGGCTGCGGCTGCGCATCGGGGTCGGTAAGGAAATGCCGCCCGAAGCAATTGCGACCGGAGCAAGCAGGCGCGGAGGCAAGGATTATCTGCTTTCGCCGATGGGCAAGCGCGACCTGGCGGTGCTCGACGAGGTGCTGGACAAGGTGGCTAAGGCCACACGGCGGATCGTCGAAGCCGGCCCCGCCGCCGCGATGAATGAGTTTAACCGGAAGGAAGACAAGGAACAGGGATCAGAGAACAGAGATCAGAACGACGCGAGTTGAAAAACTGATCACTGATCACTGACCACTGATCACTGAACTGTGAGGAACAATGTCTCGACTGTATGAAGTAATGTTCATCGTCCGCCCCGACGTGGCCGACGAAGATGTTGACAAGCTGATTGCCGGCTTCACCACCACGGTCAGCAATGGCGGCGGCGCGGTGAAGTCGGCCGAGAAGATGGGGCGGCGCAAGCTGGCCTACATGGTGCGCAGGTTTAACGACGGCAACTACGTGCTGATGACCATTGAGGCCAACGGTGCGGTAGTGGCCGAGCTGGAGCGCCGTCTTCGCGTCTCCGAGCCGGTGATCAAGTACATCACGGTGCGCATGGACGAGGAGGAGAAGCGGCTGGCGAAGATCAAGGCGATCCGCGCCTCGCACCGCAAGCTGAGCGCGGAAGCGCCGGCCCCGGTCCACGCCGCCGCTCCGGCCGCGGAAGCGCCGGCGGAGACTGCGCAGGCGTAAAGGCCGAGACGAGCCAGTAGCCCGTAGCTCGTAGCCCTTGGCTAACAGGTCTATGCGCCGGACAAGCTACTGGCTACCGGCTACAAGCCACAACAGATGCCCACCGCTCAATATTAGGCAACAGAGAAGAGGAAATCATGGCTGAAGAAACCCAATCAAGAGCGCCTGAAGGCGGCGCACCATCCAATCAAGGCGGTGGTCCGCCCTCCGGACCGCGCGGACCGCGTCCCGGCGGACAAGGCGGCCCCGGCGGCCGCGGCAAGTTTTTCCGGCGCAAGAAGGTGTGCAAGTTCTGCACTGAGAAGATCGACGCCATTCCTTACCGGGATGTGCGCCTGTTGCAGGGCTTTGTGGCCGAGCGGGGCAAGATTGTGCCCCGGCGGCTGACCGGCGTGTGCACCACGCATCAGCGCCGGCTGACCCGCGCCATCAAGCAGGCCCGCAATATCGCGCTGCTGCCGTTTGCCACCAGGCACTAAGAAGCAGGGAGTAGGGAGCAGGGAACAGGGAGTAGAAAACTCTCTGCTCTGACGCGCCCGAGGTTCCTGCACATGGAGATTATGAGATGGAAGTCATTCTGAAGGAAGACGTGGTCAACCTGGGCCACCGCGGCGAGGTGGTGAAGGTTGCCGATGGCTACGGGCGCAATTTTCTGCTGCCGCGCAAGCTGGCGATGGAGGCGACCTCGGCCAACCGGGCCGTGATCGAGCAGATGAAGGCGGCGGCCGCGCGCCGTTCCGCCACGGAGAAGGCGCAGGCCGAGGAACTGGTGACCAAGCTGGCGCCGGTGGTGCTCGCCTTTACACGCAAGTCGGGCGAGAGCGGCCAGCTCTTTGGGTCGGTCACGTCGGCCGATATCGCGGCCGAGCTGGGGACGCGCGGCTTTGAGATCGACCGGCGCAAGATCCAGCTGAACGAACCGCTGAAGGCGCTGGGCAACTTCGACGTGCCGGTCAGGCTGCATCGCGAAGTGACCGCGCACATCAAGGTGAAGGTGCTGGGCGAGGCGATGACAGAAGAAGCGCCAGCCGAAGCCGCAGAGGAAGCCGCCGCGGAGTAGCTGGCGCCCCACCACATCGGATGCCCCATCCTTCGCACAGTTTCATCGTGCGAAGGGTGGGACTGCTCTGCGCATTGCCATGATGCGCCGGATTTTTTCCCGGTCGCGGCGCTGTTTCCGCGAGCCTAAAGCGGATTCAGGGTTGGCATACCCACGCAGAGGCTAAACAGGCTGCGGAAAAACGGTGAAGAGCGAGCGAATTCCGTGGAGAGACGTCCCGCAGGGCCTGAAGGCCGATTGATTCTGCGGCAGTTACGGCACGACTGAAGTCGTGCCCTGACACGTTTCGCGCTTTCAGCGAGTTTTTCCGCCCCCTGTGGGGGCTTCAGAGATGATTAACGATCGTCTCCCCCAGGCTCGCGCCCGGGGCTACCGTCTATGGCCCGCTGAAGCGGGCCGCGGTGGGAGCGAGGCACCCGGCGCAGGATCGGGCACAGGTCCGGGTTGATGAGCATCCCTCCCTGGTCCCCAAGTGCGAGGGACCAGGGGCACCCGGCGCTTGCTGTTCCCTGATCCCTGATCCCTGATCCCTGTTCCCTGTGTTTATTGGCCGGTCTGGTAGCGGACCATGGCCAGAGCCTGCTGATAGGCATAGCGGGCGTTGGCGTAGTCGATTTCGGCTTGAGTCTGGGCGAGCTGGGACTGGGTGAGGTCGACGATGCCGCTCAATCCGACTTTATAGCGCGCCTGGGCGAGCACAAGGGCGGTGTTGGCTTCGTCCAGGAGCTGCCTGGTGACGGCAATTTTCTGGAAGGCGATCTGGGCGTTGAGGACGGCGGTGCGCACGTCGCGGGCGATATTGTCGCGGAGGTTGCGCACCTGCTCGGATGCGGCGCGGGCGCGGAAGTCTGCCTCTTTGGCGCGGGCGGTGTATTCAAACCCGTTGAAGACGGGGATGGAGATGTTGGCGCCGGCGGCGCCGTACCAGGAGGACTCAATGAGGTCGTCGCGGACGGGCGTGGCGCCGGTGGCGGCCAGGGCGGAGACGGTGGGGCGGACGAGATCGTGCTCGGCGGAGGCGAACTGCATGGCGGCCGTGTACTGGTCGTTGAGCGCGGCCAGATCGGGGCGGGAGCGGAAGGCTAATTGCACCAGGGCTTCAGCGTTCGCGGGTGCGAGTTCAGGGCTCTGCGGGGTATCGTCCACGAGGTTGTAGT
This sequence comes from uncultured Acidobacteriota bacterium, assembly GCA_963766785.1. Classification (GTDB taxonomy): domain Bacteria; phylum Acidobacteriota; class Terriglobia; order Terriglobales; family Acidobacteriaceae; genus Telmatobacter. The sequence goes on along the minus strand of CAVYBV010000025.1, from coordinate 1,075,334 downwards.
CGGTATTGTCCTCAGAGCCGAGGATGGCGTTGAGGTTGGCCATGGAGGACTGCATGGCGTCCTGCGCGTCGAGGACGAGCAACTGCGCCTGCGAGATCTGCACGTCGGCGAGGCTGAGGTCGAGGGTGGAGCGGAGCTTCTGGTTGGTGAGTGCGCCGATCTGATCGCCGGTGGCCTGGCGGGTGGCGACGGTCTGCTCGGCGACGAGGAGAATTTTCTGCGCGGTAAGGGCGTTGTAGAAGGCCTCGTCGACGGTGAGAGTAATGTCATCGACGGAGGCGCGGATGCTTTCAAGCTGCGCCTGCTGGTTGGATTTGGCATTGCGGACGAGATTGCGGGTGCGGCCGAAGTCGGTGATGAGCTGGCTGACGGTGATGCCGCCGGCGGCCTTGTCGAGGGCGCGAGGACTGTTGAGGGCGCCTTCGCCGGTGAGGCGGCTGTCATAGTGGGAGCCGACGGCGGTGAGATTGGTGTCGGCGAGGGGCAGATCGGCGGAGCGGGCTTCGCGGACGACCTGGGTGGATGCCAACTGCAGCAGGCGGGCGACGCTGATGTTGGGATTGTGGGCCAGGGCCATCTTCTCCGCTTCGGCCAGGGTGAGCCGTGGGCCTGAAGGGAGGGCGACCGTGGGCGGCGTGGGCAGCGGCGGCGGGACCTGGTTGGAGATGGACTGGCCGGCGGGTTGCTGCTCGGCCTGGGCGATGAGGTTGGCCGCGGGAGCGTTGGGGAGTTGCTGGGCGGCGGCTGAATGAAGAAAGGCCATAAGAAGCGTTAGATATCCCACCTTAGCCGCGCAAAAGGCCGCGCGACGAAGGTGGGGCACCCTCGGTTCTTGGGGGAGCGACCTTCCTTGTTTCCCAGGTCCCAAAATCGGGACCTGGGGCACCCATGGCTTGTGGAGGGGCGCGCGGAAGAGTGAACTCGGGTTCATGGGTTGATTCATGCGTTTGCCTCCAGGTGAGCTTGGGTCTTGGAGCGCCGGCCGTGGATAACGAGGTAGACCGCGGGAACGAGGAACACGGTGAAGGCGACGGAGACGACCAGGCCGCCGATGACGGCGCGAGCCAGCGGCGCGTATTGCTCGCTTCCCGCCTCCAGGCCCATGGCCAGGGGAATCATGCCGAGAACGGTGGCGAGGGAAGTCATGAGGATGGGGCGCAGGCGGATTTTGCAGGCCTGAACGGTGGCTTCAAGAAGGGGCAGGCCGCGTTTGTGGAGCACGTTGGAGAACTCCACGATAAGGATGGAGTTGGAGACCACGAGGCCGGTCATCATGATGACGCCCATCAGCGACATGATGTTGAGGGTGCTGCCGGTCATGAGCAGGATCAAGACCACGCCGAGCAGGCCGGGAGGAACAGCCAGCAAGATGATGAACGGATCGATAAACGAGGTGAACTGAGCCATGAGGATGAGATAGACGAGGAGCACGGCGATGATGAGGCCGACGCCGAAATCGTGGAAGGCCTGTTGCATGAGGACGACGGCGCCGCGCACGTCGATGACGGTGTTGCGGTCATGTTTCGTTTGCGCAAGCAGATTGTCGATGCGCTTGCCCACGCCTTGCAAGGCTTCGGTCTTTGTGGCCACGTAGATGTCGATGACCGGGCGGATCTGGTAGTGGTCGACCTCAGTGGGCGTATTTATCTGGCTGATGGAGGCCACGGAACCCAGGGTGACCACGCCGGTGGAATTGTCATTGATGGAAAGGGCCGCCTGGACGAGGCCGGCCTGGCGCGATTCGCGCCCGGGAGAGAATCCGGGTGGGGCCTTGGCGTGCAAGGGGATATTCGCGAGATCCTCCATGGACATGTGATTGATCCAGCGATTGGCGTACTGGACGGTGACCATGTAGTTGTTGCCAGTGGCGGGATCGATCCAGTAGGAGGGCGCGACCATGCCGCTGGAGGTGAGGGCGGTGACGACGTTATCGACCACATCCTTGGCGCTGAGTCCGACCAGGCTGGCGCGCTCGCGATCGATATCGAGGCGGAGGCCGGGGTAGTCGAGGTTCTGCGGGATGTAAGTGTTGGAGACGCCCGGTATTTCCCGGATGGTGGCGGCCAGGCTTTCGGCAAGCGCGTAGGACTTGTGAATATCCTGGGACTTGATCTGGATATCGATGGGAGCGGGCAGGCCCTGGTTGATGACGCCATCGATGAGGCCGCCGGCCTGGAAATAGGTGGAGAGCTCGGGCATCTGCTGGGAGAGCGTGGCCTGGACGCGGCGCATGTACTCGTAGCTGCCGATGCTGTGGTCCTGCTGGAGGCTGGTTTGCACGAAGGCAGTGTCCATGGAGGCGTTGGGGGTGTAGATGGCGGAGAGGTCGGGATAGGCGCCGATGTTGGAGACGATCATGTTGAGGTCTTTGGGCTTGACCACGCCGCGGATGACATTTTCCACTCTGGCGATGTAGTCGTTAGAGACCGAGAGCCGGGAACCGGCGGGCATGTGGACGTAAATGATGAACTGTCCGGGATCGGTGCGGGGGAAGTAGGCGCGGCCGAGGAAGGGAAACAGGACGACCAGGAGGACGGCGTTGCCGGCGAGGATGACTGCGATGGCTAGTCCCGGACGTTGCATCACGCGAAGGGCAAGCTTTTCGTACCAATCGAGGAAGCGCTGGAACTGCTCGTTGAAGCGCACCATAAAGCGGCGGAAGTTGTTTGGCTTCGCGCCCACCACGGCTTCGGGGTTGTCTTCATTCTCCAAGCCGTGGGGGTCGATGCGGATGAACCTGGCGCAGAAGAGCGGAACCACGGTCATGGCGAAGAAGTAGGAAGCGAAGATGGAGAGGCCGACGCCGAGGGCAAGGGGAGTGAAGATGTACTTGCTGACGCCGGTGAAAAAGCTGACGGGGAAGAAGACGATGGCGGTGGTGAAAGTGGCGGCGAGGACGGCCATGTTGACTTCGTCGCCGCCTTTTTCTGAGGCGTCATGGGGGTTCGCGCCCTCTTCCATGTGGCGGAAGATGTTTTCAAGCACGATGACGCCGTTGTCGATGAGGCGGGAGAAGACCAGAGCGAGTCCGCCGAGGAGCATGGTGTTGATGGAGCCGCCCATGGAGTTGGTGAGCATGAGGCAGACCAGCATGGAAAGCGGCACCGCGATGAGGACGGCGATGGTGGCGCGCGGGCTGCCCAGGAAGACGAGGATCATGACCGCGGTGAGCAGAAGGCCGATGCCGGCCTCGCGGGCCACGTTGGCGATGGCCAATTTGACGAAGACGGACTGGTCGAAAACGACGGCAGTCTTGAGCTGATCGGGAATGTCGACGAGTTTCTTGACGGCAGCCTTGATGCCGTCGACGATTTCGATGGTGTTGGAATCGCCGCCCTGTTTGAAGATGGGGACATAGACAGAGCGCTGGCCGTCGATGCGGACGATGTTGTACTGGAGGGCGCCGGAATCGACGGCCTTGCCGATGTCGCCGACGAGGACCGAGGAGTTGCCCACGGTCTTGAGGGGCATGGAGTTCATGGCGTTGGCGTCAGGGAACTGCGCGTTGGCGTAAATGTTGAAATCCTTGGAGCCGATGCGGACGTCGCCGGCGGGCAGGATGAGGTTGGAGCTGTTGACGGCCTTGACCACGTCATCGAGGCTCATGTTGTAGGCCTCGAGCTTGAGGGGATCGACGTAGATCTGGATCTGGCGGTAGGTGCCGCCGTAGGGCTGGGGGACGGAAGCGCCCTGGACGTTGGAGATCTGGTTGCGGACTTGAAACTGGGCCAGGTCTTTGAGCCGGGTTTCGTTGAGGCCCTGGCCCTTGAGTGTAACCAGGCAGACGGGTTGCGTGGAGGCGGTCATGCCCAGCACGACTGGAGGCAGGGTGCCAGGCGGCAGGCGGCGCAGATCGGCCATGGCCAGGTTGGCGATGTTGCTGACGGCGACGTTGGGATCGGTGCCGGGCTTGAAGTAGATCTTGATGAGGCTGACCCCGGTGAGCGAGCGCGATTCGCTGTGGTCGACGTTAGCGGCGAGGGTGAAGAAGCGCTCGAACGTGTCGGTGATGTCGGCTTCAATCTGCTGCGGGGGCATGCCGCTGTAGAAGGTGGCCACGACCACCACCGGCATGTCGATCTGGGGGAAGAGATCGATGGGCATCTTGAGCACGGTTTCGGCCCCGATGAGGATCACCATCAGGCAGACCATGATGATGAAGTAGGGGTATTTGAGTGCAAACTTCGGCATGGCGGGTGCTACTCCTTCCGATCGGGTCAGGGGCGGAAAGCGGAGGCGGGCACGAGCCCGCGGGACGGGCGGGTTCCCAAACGCGAGCGGGACGCGGCTTTACTGCGAGCCGCCATTCTGCTCGTTCTCCTCGGCTTTAAGGTCGATGGTGCCGCCGGTCTGCTGCACGGTCTCCGACGCGGGCTCCTGGGTCATGAGCGGATTAACGGTTTCGCCCTCGTGATAGTTTTCCTGTCCGCCGAGGATGACGCGGTCGCCGGACTGGAGGCCGCTGGCGATCCCGGCCAGCTTCTGGCCCTCGATGGCGACGTCAACCGGGCGGATATGAACGCGGTTGTTGCTGCCGAGGACATAGACCACGTTCCGGCGGCCCTCTATGACGACGGCTTCAACCGGGATGGTGACCACGTTGTTGCTCGCCGCCAGCCGCATCATGGTGTTCGCGTACATTCCCGGCGCGATGGACAGGTTGTTGTTCTCGACGTCGATTTCGGTTTCCATGGTGCGGGTGTCGAAATTGACGTTGCGGGTGAAGCGGACGATTTTGCCGGTGAAGGAGCGATTGACGGCATCGACGCGCACGTCCAGCAGATCGCCTTCGTGGACGAAGCGGATGTCGTCTTCAGGAACGGGGACGCGCAGACGCAGAAGCTGGCTTTGCGCGATACGCACGATGGGCAGGTCCTGGCTGTTGGAGTTGGTGCCGCCCTGGATGAGGGCGCCGGTATCGGCGTAGCGCCAGACCACGACGCCGGCGATGGGGGCGACCACGGTGGTGTAGTCCTGGAGGGCCTGATAGCGCTGGTTATTGGCCTGGGCGGAGCCGAGGTGCTGCTTGGCCGCGGCCATGGCGGCCTTGGCGACATCGACCTGCGACTCGGACGAGAGGTCCTTGGCCTGGGCGTCGTCGATCTCCTGCTGCGCGATCAGGCCGGGATGGCCGTTGGCCGCGTCCCCCAGGCGCTGGTATTCGGCGTGAAGTGCAGCGTTGGTGGCTACGGCGCGGTTGATCTCGTGCTGAGCCTGGGTGATCTCTTCCTTGCTTTGCGCGACCTCAAAGACCGTCTGCTGGAGCTGGGCCCTCAGCTCCGGGACTTCGAGCACGGCGAGGGTCTGTCCCTGCTTGACCACGTCGCCAATGTCGACGTTGATCCTCTTCATGTATCCGCTGACCTTGGGGTGGACGTCGACGACCTGGTAGGGCTGGAATTGGCCGGCCAGGGTGAGGACGTGGTCGATGTTGCCGCGCTGTGCTGCGGCCACCCTGGCGGAGGGGATGGCGGCGGCTTTGGCTTCCTGGTCCTGCGACCGGCAAGCGGAGAGGGAAAGCGCGGCGGCGGCCGCAGCGCAAGCCATGGTCCAGCCGGCGATGCGGTGAGCCGTGGTGCTGAGAGGTCCTTTGTGCATAGGAAGAATTGCTCCTGGTACCGAGTTCCGTTACCGAACGCTGGGGTTAGCCCCAGGCAACAGATTCAAAAGGAGAATCCGTAGCGAAGGCGCGAGGCAGAGTCGCGGAGGCCAGACCGAGACCCCCTGCAAAACGTAACTTACCGAGCCCAAATTGCGTTGCGGTGAATTGCCTGGCTTGCGGTTCTCACTACTCCATTTGGATGATGACGGCCAGGGAGGGTTCCGCGACGCAGACGGCCTTGCCGGCAAACGTTTGCCAGCGCTACCGGCGCGGAGGAGGCCGGAAGAAATGGGGGGGAGAAAAAGAGGTCCAGGCGGGCGCGGGGGGGACGGGGGCGAGCCTGGGGATAAACAGAATCGGCACTACGGCCGCAAATGACAGAAACAGCAGGAGTTCGACCGGGAAGTGCGGAACGGGGGCGGGCGCGGCGAGGGTTTGATCGATTTGCCTGGTAGCGTCGGCTGCCTGGAGCTTGGTGGAGCTCAACTCGACCCGGACGCGGCCGTTGGGGCTGTACCAGGCCACCTTGGCCTCAACCGCAAACACGGCAGCCAGCACGCATAACAAGGCGCCCAGCGCTGAAATCCGCCAATGCCGACGCCATTGCCTACCGTGCATATTTCGAGTCTACCATCCCCAGAGTTTAAAACGGATTTGGAGCGCGAATGTCGCGGCGCCGGGGAACTTGGGCGGAGCGGAGGGTGTAATTGTATCGGCGGGCGTTGCGGGGGAAAAGCAGATTCCCTTCGGGAATGACAGATAGAAAGGCAAGATCAAATACTGGCGGTTCCCGGGCGCTAAAAGCAGATTCCCTGCGGGAATGACAGAAATAAAAGCAAGGGCAAATGCAACCACAGGTCCTTCCCCTCCGGCGCGCTCATCGGGTCTTCGGCTGGCTGTTGATTTCGGCCATCATCTGTTTGACTTTATCGCGAGCGTCGTAATTGGGATTGGAGGCGAGGAGTTGCTTAAAGTCGGCGAGGGCGCCCGGGCCATCGTGTTTGCCCTGCCACCTGACCAGGCCGCGATTGAACAGGGAGTTGGCGTTGTTGGGGCGGTCCTTGAGGGCCTGAGTGAACTGGGCGATGGCGGAGTCGGCATTGCCCATATACCAATAGGCGGTTCCCATGTCGATGCGGACATCGGCATCGGAGGGCTGGACGGCGAGAGCGCGGGTGTACCAGTCAACGGCGGAAGGATACTGCTGCGCGTCGTAGTAGAGGTTGCCGAGGCGGGTGAGAATCGCAGGGTTATCGGGATCTGCCTTGAGGGCATCGAGCAGGGGAGCCGCCTGGGAATCGGCTTTCAGTTTTAGCTGCGCGGGATCGGGAGCGTGCGGTGTTGCAGCCTGTTGCGCAGGCGCGGGAGCCGCCGCGGACCCTGAAGCCAAGTTGCCCACGCCGCCTATCAACCAGCCGCCGGCGAGGCCGATCACGAGGCAGGCCGCGGCCAGGATCATTACCCGATTGACGGGCCATTGCTCGGCGGAGGCTGGACTGGAGCTGGTCATGGATTGGCGCTCCTTTGGGCCGCCGGGGGCGCGGTTCGACTGGCCTGAACCTCGGCGATGAGGCGGCGCACGGTGGCTTTGCGATCGGAACTGAGTTGCGGATTGGATTTCAACAAGAGCTGCCAGGCGGCGAGGGCGCCCTTTGCATCCTGCTTACCCTGCCAGCGAATGAGGCCCAGGTTAAAGAGCGAATTGGCGTCGGTGGGCGAATAGTGCAGGGCCTGATTCAACTGGACAATGGCGCCATCGGCATCGCCGCCGCGGAAGAGGCTGGCGGCAAGCTTGCTGCGAATGGCGACGTTGGCGGGGTCGGCCTGAGCGGCCCTGCCGAAATATGCGGCTGCGGCCGGGAACTGGTGGGTGGCGTGGTAGATGGTTCCCACCTGGACCAGGAGCGCAGCGTTGTTGGGATCCGTCGTGAGTTTCTGGAGCAGCGGCGCCGCCTGTTTATCGGCGATCTGCTTCAGTTCTTCGATGGAAAGCACATGGGCGTGGCTCACGCCTGACACCGAAGGAATAGCCGCACGGGAGGCGGTTGCGGTTGCGGGGGTGCGGGCTCCGCGCGCGAAGAATCCGGCGATCAACCCCAGGGCCAGGCAGACGGCGGCGATGCCGTAGGCCTGAGTGGCCGGCAGCGATCGCCTGGCGGCGGATGTCGGTGCTTGATTCATGACCGTATTCCCCTGGTCAGGAGCTTCTTTCGGAGCCGGCAATTTTGACCCGCGACAGGTACTTGTGCGAAGGCAGCGCGCGAACCCGCCGGGAAGATTTAGCTCTTGCCGGACCCAGTTCCAATATGAGCATTAGGCGAACCGGAGTGTTGTGATTCCGGTCACTTCGTGCATATCTGAGTGTGTTTGGAAGTACGGTTGTGTGCACTTAAGACAGAAAAAGGGCCAACTGCTGTGACGATGCTCACGAAAGAAATCTCCAATCCGGAGGTCTACTGGCTTGGGGGCTTGTAACCCAAGTCACTGTACGAAGTCGTTTATGAGCACAAAATGCCAGCCAGCAAAGATCCCATTTCCATACGCAGTTCTTATGTCGGCAATGAAGTACGAACAGCAGCCAGGAGAAGCCCCAACCACTCAGCAAGGCATGTTTCGTGCAGAGCACTCAGTCATACGGGAAGGGAACGGTTGAGCACATGAGCAAGGACGACGTCACAGAACAGCCGAGTAGCAAGAAAGTGCGCACTAGGAGGCTTCAAACCATGAAGCGGATTGGAATGATCGCCGTGATGGTGCTGGGAACGGCAGCATTTGCGGCAGCACAAAACGCCTACACGCCGAACACTGACGTGCTCGGCGCCCACCTTAACTACGGCCGCGGTTGCCCGGCCTGTCACGCACCGCACAGCGGCGCATACGGCAACGGCGTGGCCAAGACGGCCGATCCGAATGCGGGCGCTGTCGCCCTGTGGGGCGAGGATGTCGGCAGCCTGTATGGCCAAACCATCATCACCGGCGGCGGGAGCTATACCGAGGTTCTGCCGACGAGCCTGACGGCGGGAACGCCGGACGTATCCGGCGTGCTGATGTGCCTGAGCTGCCACGACGGCAACATGGCACGCGGCGCCATGATGAAGAACGTGGTGTATGAGACCCTGCCGGCGAACTACGGAACGAAAAACTACATTCCGACGCTGCTGGGCAACGACGGCAGCACCGTCGGGAACTACCTGAACGACCACCCGGTGGGCCTGAATGCCGTTATTGGCTGCGGCGGCTCGCACGACTGGGATTGCACCATTTCTGGCGGCAAAGTGCTCATGAATGGTCCGAAATCGATCCAGTTTGTTTCGAACTATGGGTTCTTCGTGAGCCCGTCCACCTACAACAACAATCCGGTGGTGATGTGCACCACGTGCCACAACCAGCACGTGATGAACGTGGTGAGTGTGACGGATAACTGGAGCTGCACCACGACCAGCGGCACCACCTCCTGCACCGGCAGCTCAGGTCTGCCCACGGGGACGTACGCCACGATGTTCTTCCTGCGCGGCCCGTACGACCCGGGCAGCACCACACTCGGCGCCAACACCCCGGCACAGTTCTGCCGCGAGTGCCACGGCGGCGAATCGAACGAAATGAACGGCAGCGCCGCTGTAACCACTTTCTAACCTCATTCGTTGAAAGGGGAGGAGGGTAGTTTTTTCCTCCCCTGCTTTTCAGTTTGAAGGAAATGGACCATGAAGATCAGCCTTCCCCTGTTTTTGCTTTTTCTGCTTCCGCTGGGGTTTGTCTCCGCCCAGGTTGCATCACACGCAGCCGGCGGGTTGCAACCGCCCCCGGCGCCGGCGCCGGGTGACAAACCGGTGGCACGCGTGAACGGCGTGGTGCTGAGCGAAGCGGACCTGGAGCGCGAGGAATTCGCGATATTTCCCTATGCGCGGCAACACGGCGGCGCCCTGCCCAAGGATCTTGAGCCGGAGATTCGCGGGGGCGCTCTGAAGATGATCATTTTCGAGGAGCTGGTTTACCAGGAAGCTCTGCGGCGGAAGATGACCATCCCGGCAGCGCGGATGGAGCGCGCGGAGGCGGAGTTCCGCAAGCAGTTTGCCACCCCGGATGAGTTCAACGCCCTCCTGGCCAGCGACTTTCACGGCTCAGAGCGGCTGCTCTTGGAAAAGATCCGGCGCTCGTTGCTGATCGAGGCCTTGCTCAGGACCGAGGTGGATGCCAGGAGCGTGGTTTCGGCGGCAGAGCTGAGGGCCTATTACGATCACAACCCGGCGCGGTTCGAGCATCCGGAAACGTACACCTTCCAGACCATATCGGTGCTGCCTCCGGAGCATGCGACGCCCAAGCAGCTGTTGGAAGGGCGCATCCGCGCGGACGGCGACCTGACGCAGGCCAAAGCCACCAAGTCATCGATTCAGTTCGGTCTGCTGGCGGAGAAGCTTTCCGATGACGATTACCGGGTGGTGATGGGCCAGCACCGGCCGGTTGCGGTGAATCAGCTGGCGCCGCCGGTGCTGGCGGCACTGAAGGCGATGAAGCCGGGAGATATCAGTCCGGTTCTGCAGCTGGGGCAGGCGTACACGATTGTGCGGCTGCAGGTGCATGCGGCGACGGGAAAGACGCCGTTCATTCAAGTACGGAAGGATCTGGAGAAGGAGCTGCACGACAGGAAGAAGAACGAATTGCGGTCAGCACTGGACCATAAACTGCGCGCGAGCGCCACCGTGGAAACCATGTAGAGCCGGCTGGGGGGCGAGAGACGGGGCAAGTGAGGGCAGCGAGAATTGGCGGATTATGGACGAATCCGGGCGTGTTTGGCGACAGGTCTTGTGCTGCTGGCGATGCCTGCGGGCGCCCAGGCGCGACTGGGGGACCTGAGCCTGAGCATGAATGGCGACTTGTCGCCGGGATACTCCGCCACCTCCGGCAATGAAGCCGGCTCATCCTCTCATAGCTTCACATTCGGAGGCGATTCGTCACTGACCGGGTCGTATCACAGCCCCAATTTCCTCTCCTTCAACGCCGGACTTTATCTGAACCAGTCGCGGGCGAATTCCGATTTTCAATCCATTTCAAACGCCAGCGGCGTTGACCTGAGCACGACCATCTTCGGGGGCAGCGAGTTTCCGGGCAACGTAGGCTACTCGCTGGCATACAACAGCGACGGCAACTACGGCATTCCGGGACTGGCCAACTATGTGACCCACGGCAACAGCGACGGGGTCTCGATCAACTGGAGCGAGAACATCCGAGATATGCCCAGCTTCTCCGCCGGCTACGAGATGGGCAACAGCAAATACACGGTGTATGGCACCGATGACAACGGGACCAGCGCGTTTGACGCCGTCAACCTGCACACGTCCTACCAGCTGGCGGGGTTTAATGTGGGCGCCTTTTATTCCGATGGAGGCGGTCACTCGCTGATCCCCGAGGTGATAAGCGGAGCGGCGGCCACGACGGCCAAATCCAGCAGCGATTCTTACGGTTTCGATGCGTCGCATTTTCTGCCGATGCAGGGATCCGCAATGACCAGCTTCAGCCGCTCGGGCTGGAACACCGACTACGCAGGATCATCCAGCAGCGGGACCATCGACCTGATGAGCGCACAAGCAGCCATGCGGCCATTGGAGAAACTTACCTTCTCGGTGAGCGCGAATTACTCCGACAATTTGAGCGGCCAGCTGGTGGAATCCATTCTTGCCAGCGGCGGGGTGGTACCGGGGTTAAACCTGAGCCAGACATCGAACTCGCTGGACCTGATGGCAGTGGCCGGATATTCACCCACGGGGGAAGTGCAGACCTCATTTTCCGCCGAGCGCCGCACCCAGACCTACCTGGGCGAGAGCTACGACGTCATGTCGTACGGAGTGGGGGCGAATTACGCCCACGAATTCCGCTTTGGCACGTTCAACACCGGCGTGGATGGGATGCTGAACACGGACGAGCAGACCGGGGACAACACGCTTGGATTTTCGGGCACCGAGACGTATACGGGCGAATTCAAGGACTGGCACGTGAACGGATCGTTCAACTATGCGCAGAACGTTGAAACGCTGCTGGTGACCTACATGAACTCGTACTACAACTTCTCCGCCAGCGCGCACCGGCGATGGGGACGGTTGAATGTGAGCGCGGGCGCGGCGGCGGGGCGGACCGCGTTGACGGATCAGGCGGGCACGGAAAGCAGCAGCCAGAGCTACAACGCCAGCGTGGGTTACGGTGCACGGTTGACCGCGACCGGCAACTACGCCCGCGCCGCGGGGCTGGCGCTGGCCACGGGTGCGGGGCTGATCCCGGTGCCGGTTCCATCGCCCGTTTTGCCGTCGAGCCTGCTGAGCATGTACGGAGGCAACAGCTACGCCATCAGTCTGGCCAGCACGCCGGTAAGCAAGCTGACCATTGCGGCGTCGTATTCCAAATCTCTCAGCAACACGGCCAGCGGCGGCCTCACCTCAAACAACGAAAACGATGAGTACAATGCCCTGATCCAATACCAGGTTCGCAAACTGAATTTCATCAGCGGGTATGCGCGGCTGGAGCAGGGATTCAGCGGGGCCGGCACGCCGCCGCAGATTGTGGCGTCGTATTACGCGGGGATATCGCGGTGGTTCAAGTTTTTCTAACCCGGGCGCGGTGGTTGGCCGCGGTCAGCGCAGCGCTGGCCTGCATGGCTCTCGTGTGCGCGCAGGGGGCCTGTGCAGCGCCCAGGGAGAAGGCGAGCCCGGCTGCTCCGGAGTTCTGGAAGATGACGCTGGACGGAGGCCGCAGCCTGACCTGGGAGCGCAACCTGAGTTCCGAGACCGAGGTCAAGCCGAACCGGGGCTTCTGGAACAAGGTGTGGGACGTGATCGCGGGGGAGCCGGATTTCCGCTCGCTGGTGCGGCCGTACGCAGTCGCGGTCGATTCCCGCGGCCGTGTGATCGTGACCGATCCGGGCGCATCCGGAGTGCACATCTTCGATCTGGTGCAGCACAAATACAAATTCATCCAGCGCACGGGCAAGAGCAAGGATTCGATGATCAGGCCGCAGTGCGTAGCGCTGGACGCGGCGGACAACATCTACGTCACCGACTCGGAGGCGGGGGTTATCTTCGTCTTCGATGCGAACGGGAAGTTTGTTCACGCGCTGGGCAGCCTTAAAGGCGGCGAGGGCTACTTCAAGCGGCCCACCGGTATTGCGGTTGACTCGGCGGCGCAGCGGATCTACGTCACCGACACGCTGCGCGACAAGGTATTCGTTCTGGGCATGGACGGGAGCGTGTTGCAAACCATCGGGGACACCGGCGCCGGGGAAGGCGAATTCAACCTTCCCACCGATCTGCGCCTGGACGGCGGCAACCTGCTGGTGGTGGATGCGGTCAATTTCCGGGTGCAGGCATTTGACCGGGCGGGCAAGTTTCAATTTGCGATCGGGACGATGAATGGCGGCGACGGGGCGATGTTCCGGCCCAAGTCAGTGAGCGTGGATTCGGAAGGCAACCTGTACATTGTCGACGGCCTGCGCGGAGTGGTGCTGGTGTTCAATCGCCAGGGGCAGCTTCTTTACGATTTTGGCGCGCAGGGAACGCACGCCGGCGAGTTCCAGACGCCCGCGGGGCTGTTCATCGGCAAGGACAACCGGGTTTACGTGGTGGACTCATTCAACCGGCGGGTGCAGATTTTTGCATACGCGGGGCAGAGCCGTGGCGGCGAGGAAGCGGCGCAATGAGGATCGGAGTCCAGTTCGCCGCGCTGATGGTGCTGCTTGCGGCCCCGCTGCCGGCGCAGATGATCGGCGACGCGATGGGCGTGCATGACCTGGGGCCGGGGAGCAAGTCGCCGGTCAAGGGCGCGCGTCCCGATCCCTGCGCGTACTGTCACGCCGCCCATTCCGGGCTCAACACTGGACTGTGGAACCAGAAACTGACCACGCAGATATACACCACCTACGCCAGCAAAACCGAGAAGAACCTGAGCTCGCAGCCGCGGCTGGGTTCGTCCAGCAATCAATGCCTGAGCTGTCACGATGGGACGGTGGCAGTGGGGACGACGGTGGCGTATGGGCAGGTGACGACGCACGGATCGATGTACGCGTCCGACTCCTTCGGCAGCAACCTGCAGACTTCGCATCCGTTCAGCCTGGCGCTGCCATTGAAGGACAATGTCGATATTGCCGCATCGCTGGCAGCCAAGGGCCGGACCACCGACTCCAGCGGCGCGGTGAAGCTGAGCAATGGCAACGTCGAGTGTATTTCCTGCCATGATCCGCACGTGCAGGGCAGGGACGCGGTCTCACTGAACTTTCTTGTCCTGAACAGTTCCGGCGGGCGACTGTGCCTGGCCTGCCACGATCCGACGCGGCAGATGAGCGGGCGGGTGAATCCGCTGGCGGATTGGGCGGCGAACGCGCATGCGCTTTCCACGGCCAAAATCGCGCCGCAGGCAAACGTGGGGAGCTATGCCACGGTGGCCATGGCGGGCTGCATCGGCTGTCACGCGCCGCACAACGCGAATGGCGCGAGACTGCTGCGCGGCCAGAACGAGCAGGCCTGCATCGCGTGCCACAACGGCGCCAATGTCTCGCCCATGCCGACGTACGCCGACGTTTTTGCGGAGTATGCTTCGCCCAAGGTCGGGCACCCGTTCCCCGCCTCCACCAACCCGCACGACGCCGCGGAGGGCGTGCTGCTGAACAACAATCGCCACGCCACCTGCGTGGATTGCCACAGCGGCCACGGATCCGAGGTGGTCGGCGTATTCCCGCCGCCTCCGCTGATTCGGGTTTCACAAAAAGACGTCGCGGGCATCAGCGCGATCGACGGCGTGACCGTGCTGACGCCGGCCGTGAACCAGTACGAGAACTGCCTGCGCTGCCACGGAACCAGCTTTGGCAAGCAGGTGCTGCCCATCTATGGGTATTTTCCGGTGCGCGCGGTTTCAGCCGGCGATGCGTTGAACCTGATTCCACAGTTCGCCACCGGTTCCAGCTCCAGTCATCCGGTGATGCACGCGCGCAGCAGTTCGCTGCCGCAGCCGAGCCTGCTCGCGAACATGCTGAACCTGAACGGAACCACCCCGGGCCGCGCCATGGGCACGCAGATTCTGTGCACGGACTGTCACAACAGCGACGACAACCGCGAGTTCGGCGGAACGGGCTCCAACGGGCCGCACGGCTCCCGCTGGACGCACATCCTGGAGCGGCGCTACGAATTCAGCCACGCATCCGCGCCGGGAGCCCTGATCATCAATTTGTTTCCCAACCCCGACCTCAGCGTCAACGGGCCTTACGCCCTCTGCGGCAAATGCCACAATCTGTCGACGGTGATGACGAGCGGCAGCTGGGCCTACCACAAAGAGCACATCGACGCGGGCTTTACCTGCTCCACCTGCCACACGGCCCACGGAATGGGCGCCATAAGCGGAAGCATCAGCGGGGAGCGGCTGATCAACTTTGACGTTAACGTGGTTGGTTCCAATGGCGGATATCCCGTCACCTATAATCGCGCCGCCAACACCTGCGTGCTGACCTGCCACCAGGTGACGCACAATCCGGATGGAACGGTGACGCAGGCGAACTTGCGCCGCGGCCCCGTGGTGAGGCGAGGGGCTACGCTGCGATAGGCGACTAGAGAGTGGTCCCCGCCGTACTTCCGTTGGCTTCGTTCGACTCCGCGGCATGGCACTGCCGGCAGAACTGGGCGGTGGTGTTGGCGCCCACGGTGGAGCTGTTGGGGTTGTAAGGGCCGCGCAGGAAGAACATGGTGGGGTAGGTTCCGGGCGGCAAACCGGATTTCGATCCCAGCCCGACCGTAAACACATTCATCAGGTGGGGATCGTGACAGGTGGTGCAGACCACGACGGCGGTGTTGTTATAGTTTCCGGGCTTGACAAAGAAGCCGTAATTTCTGACGAAGCGGCTGGACCTGGCGCCAGTCATGGTGATGACGCCTTCGCCCTGGGCGCAGTCCCACCCGTCTGCTCCTCCGCAGTTGATGACCGCGCTGAGGCCGACCGGATGCTGGTTGAGGTAGTTTCCCCCCGCGGATCCGGATGATCCGAGCAGCGTGGGAATGGCGTTGTGAGTTCCGTAGGTTGGAGGCAGGGATTCATACACCCGGTTCTGCATCATGGACGAGGACGCGTAATTGCCGTCGTGGCAGCTCAGGCAGGTCAGCATCCCGGCCACGTCGGGGGTTTCCTCCGACATGCTGCGGGGAAGAACCTCAGTGAACTTTCCGCCGCCGGTGACGATGGTTTTGCCGTAGAGGCCGGTGACGTCTTCACCCCAAAGGGCGATGTCGCCGGCGACTCTGCCGGCTGACTTGGCGTTGCCGTTTCCGGCAGCGCCGCTGTGAGGCGCGTGGCAGGCGGCGCAGCCACGGCCGTAGTTCAGGTGCGCGCCCATCACATCCGGCGAGAAGCGAGCTTTCTGTGAGAATGCAAATGTTGACCAGCCCAGAATGGTGAGGACACACCAAGCAATCCGCTTCATGAGGTTTTCCTTGCACTTGCCCCATCGGCGAAGTTTGGAATGGCTTCAACAACTGTCCCGATCAAGGTCAGATGCAGCAGGGAAGATTTGCCGGCGCCAGTGACCTTGGGCAGGTGGGCGCCGAGCACCGGCGGGGAAAAGGTGTGCCGCCGGGACGAGCGATGCAATCACGGACTTACGATTCGCGACCCAGGGGGAAGTCGAAGGGGAAGCTCTGGCATCTTCACAACATTATTGATTGCTGTATAAGTACTTAACCTGGAGCCAGTTGAGCGCCGGAAGGGCGTGCGCGCGATGGCGAAAACAGCATTCGCGATGGGCCGCGGCTGACCGGGATTGGAACGGCATTGCGACCCATGAGCGCTTGCACAGAATCCTGTGGCGGATCCGATGATGTGTTCCATATCACCGCCATGCAATGACTCAACACGATCTAATATCCCTGAGAGAAAGCCCTTAAACGCGCCCCGGGGCCGCACGTGGTTAGAAGGAATGGAGCGTTCGAAGCATCTCGCAGAGGTCGCATGAGGCTGCTTTCACACGGCATGCAAATCGGTTCAGGCCCCAGGCATCGGCCCTTCGGTGGACCCTGGTTGTGCCTGGCCATCTTAGCGCTTGGCGCCGCGCGAACTTTTGCGTCAATCCATCCCGTGCCGCTGGACAAGAACACCGATGCGGCCAAGTGCCTGGAATGTCACGACGACAAAACCAAGGGCAAGTCAGTGCACACGGCCATGAGCACCGGATGCCTGAGCTGCCATGAGATCCGGGTGAACCGAGATATCACGCGCGTGAAGCTGATCACGGCGACCCCGAGCGCGTTGTGCCTGACATGCCACGACGACAAGCGGGCAGCCAACATCAAGGGGACGGTGCATCCGCCGGCGGTGCGCGATTGCCTGACCTGCCACGACCCGCACTCCAGCGATAACAAGAACCAGCTGGTGAAGGCGACCTCCGGCGGCAAGGATCAGAATCTGTGCCTGAGCTGTCACCAGACCGGCCTGAACGTGGCCAAAGGGGGCAGCCTGCACGCGGCGGTGGAGATGGGCTGCGACACCTGCCACGTGACCCACAAAACCGGGGCAGAGCCGACCGAGGAGAACAATTTTCACCTGACCAAATCGGCGCCGGCGCTGTGCCTGGATTGTCACGATGCCAAGGACGCCGATCTCCAGAAGGCCCATGACAACCAGCCATTCGCGACCGCGGATTGTCTGGAGTGCCACGATCCGCACCAGTCGGATTCGCCCAAGCTGATGGTGAAGTTCCAGCATGTGCCGTTCCAGGGCAACGGTTGCGATACCTGCCACGCCCCGGCCAAGGATGGAAAGGTAGTGCTGACGCAAACCGATGTCAAAGCCCTCTGCGTCACCTGCCACGATGACAAAGCCAAGCTGATTGACTCGGCCAAAGTGCCTCATCCGGGCGCCGGCGGCGACTGCACCGATTGCCACAGCCCGCATGCCAGCCGCTATCCCGGCCTGCCCAAGAGCGATCCGGTCAGCATTTGCACGGGATGCCACAGCGACATCGCCGATTTGGCCAAGAAGCCAGTACACCACCAGCCGGCATTCGGGCAGGGCTGCGCCACCTGCCATACCCCGCATGGCGGCGACATCGATCATCTTTTGCGCGCCAGCGGCAATGAGCTCTGCCTGGAGTGTCACGGTCCGGATTCGGTGGCGCAGAAGGACGAAGCGGATCACCTGTTGACGATCTTTAAAGGGCAGGTAAGGCTGCCCGAAGATTACTACCAGAAGAACAAGGTTCCCATTCTCCCGTTGCAGTACGGATTGGGGCACCCGGTGGAGTATCACCCGGTCGCCGACGTGATGGATCCGACCAACCAGGGCAAGGTGATGACCAAGCTGAGCTGTCTCTCGTGCCATCAGCCGCACGCATCGCTCCAGCCCGCGCTGTTGATCAAGGACCAGGCCAACAACATGGCGTTCTGCGATACCTGCCACAAGAACCGGCTGAATATGAAGCAAACAGTATCCCCGGGCGATTGAGGAGGTTGGAGATGAATGTCTTGGTTGCGAATTCGGCGCGGGCGGGCAAACGGTTGGCCTCGATCTTCGCGATTGCGCTTTGCCTGGTTGTGTGTGTGCCGGCGCATGGCGCAAAGAAGGACAAGAAGAAGGCCGATGATGCCACGGCGCAGGCGACCGGGCCGCGGAAGTTTCCGTTCGATCCCAAAAAGCTGGTATGGCCCAGCCCGCCCAATATCGCTCGCGTGCGTTGGCTGGATTACTTTGCCGGAATGAAGATCGACTACACCCCGGCGGAGGCCGCCAAGCCGAAGGCAAGCTGGATGGACAGGCTTGCCGGGAGCCAGCCGGAGGACGCGAAGGTGAATGTAAAGACGTACCCATTCCAGATGGTCGCGCCGTTTGGCATCGCCTTCGATTCCAAGGGCCTGGTCTACGTGGCCGACCAGCGCGTAGGCGCGGTGTTCATCTTCAACGTGGAAACGCGCGAAACCCAGCTCATCCGCAACGGCTACGAGGCGCACTTCGTATGGATAAACGGGCTCGCCATCGATGACGACGACCGTCTTTTTGTGTCCGATGGCAAACTGCACCGGGTGCTGATCTTCAATCCCAAGCACGAGCTGGAGGGCCAGATCACCGAGGGGCTGGAAGATCCGGTCGGCCTGGCCATCGACGCGGAGAATCGTTTCCTCTACGTAGTGGACACGCAACAGGACCAGGTGATTGTGTACGACGCGGATACGCTCAAACTCCTGCGGCGCATTGGGACCGGGGGCAAGAATCACTTTCTGACCACGCCCGGCGATTTTGGCGCACCACAGTGCGTGGCCCTGGACAAGGACGGCAACGTCTACGTCACCGATACCCTGAACAATCGGGTGGAGATCTTCGACGCCGATGGGAACTTCATCAGCCTGTTCGGCAAGGAGGGCGACGGACCGGGCTACTTCATCCGGCCCAAGGGCATCGCGGTCGACGCCGACGGGCACATCTGGGTGGCTGACGAAATGCAGGACCGGCTCCAGGTCTTCAACCGCGACGGCCAATTGCTGACCTACATCGGCCAGGGGCACGGCGACCTTCCAGGCCAATTCAGGGCGCTGCTGGGAGTGGCGATCGACAAGGAGAACCGTGTCTTTACCACGGAGGAGCTTCCGGGCCGTCTGCAGGTTTTCCGCTACGTGACCGACGACGAAGCGGCGGCCGAGAAGGCGCGCCGGGAGAAAGAGGCCGCGGAAAAGCACAAGCCGGTCGCCGCTCAGGCCGCTGCGGTCAAGGGCTCCAATTCAGCGCAGCAAAAGCCGGCGGCGCCTGCCGCCAAGGACACTTCTGGGCCCAAAGGGCCCGGAGAGTAGCGGCGTGGGCTGCCGAGAGCCCAGCCCTAACCGAAAATCTATTTCGAAGCCACGCTTGTCCCGGGAACGAGAGGTCAGTTGCCCGATGTCCGATCCGCGGCCTCCTTCTCCCTGACGATGGCGTCAGCGGCGTTGGCCGCGAGAACCCAGCTGCTGCCGGCCGAAACGGTGGTTTCATGCTCAAACCAGAGCATTCCGAAACCGCTGATGCACTCCGGGAAGTCCGGCTTGATGACGACGTAGCCGGGGATCATGGCGCCGGGAATGTAGGAATAGTCGCCGCGATTGTTGGAGTAGGTTTGCTTCCGCGACTCGGTGCCAATGGCGGCAATGTAGGATTCGCTCGAGACCGGGTGGGTGCCGAGCAGATAGTTGGCCGCGCGCAGCGTATATTCCGGGCCGACGACATCGGGAAACGCTTCGTGAAGGAAATACATCTCGGCGCCGAAGTCCGCGACCTGCTCTGAGCCGCCCCAGTCGCCGCGCGCGGGAGGCACGCCAAAGGGGGTTCGATCCAGTTGGTGATCGAACTGCGGCAGCCACGCCTGAAGCGCGGATTTGAATTGGGTTTTGTAACTCGGGTCGAGGTAGGGCAACGCCCGCACCGCGGTCCAGCCGCGGAAGCCCATGTTCTTGAGCATTTCGGGGAACAGCTCCTGGACGCGCTGCTTGTAGGGGTCTGCGCCGTTGGTGGCAATCATCAGTTCGAGAGCGGCCGACCAGTCGGGCGAGCCGAAGCGCCCGGCAAAGCCGCCGCGAAACGGGTTCGGAGCCGGGTGCGTCTTCTCGTCGTTCCAGAGCTTGACGGCGGTGTCGAGGCACTGCTTTGCAAGCGGGTCGTTCCAGCCCTTGAGGACGCTGGATGCGGCAGCCAACGATGTGGCCGCGCCGTATTGGTTGTAGGCCGTATAGCCCGTCCAGGCCCAGCGGTCGTCGAGATTGCCGGAGAAACCGCCCATCCTCTCATCGGGCGACAGCTTCGGGTCGTAGAGTAGATTGTCGCTCTGCGAAGCCGCATCGCCGACGAAGGTATATTGCGTGAGCCACGCCGACTGGATGCCTACGATGGGGTGCCCGAAGGCATGGACCTGGGCGAGCTGTTGCAGCACGCCGTGTTCGACCTGCTGAACGATATCAGGGATGCCGTCAGGCCGGTGCATCTCCACCGAGCGGGCCTTCTGGTCAACCGTAAGTTCGTCGTACTTTATGTGAAACGTGCTGTAGGCGAGCGAGAGGTTCTGGATGGTGGCGTACTGGCCGTAGTCGTCGTTGTCGTAGTCGCCGGCATCGAACCAGCCGCCAACATTGAGTCCAGGGACGTGCTCGCCGGGCTTGTACGGCGAATAGGTGTCGGGGCCCATGCGGTAGCCGTCGAAGTGAGGCGTGTTGGGCGGGGCCTGGCGCGCGTCATCCATGTGCGCCACGCCGTGCCACTCGTGGTAGCCGTCGCGCACCGAGACGTGATCCATCTGCACGGCAAGAAAGCCGTCGAGCGTGGTTTGCCAGGTGTTGTTGTAAACGTTTTGCGCGATGGGAAACACATCGCTGCGCTGGCCGGCGTACTCGATCTCGTACAGGCCGGGATCTTTGATGGAGGAAAAATCGAAATTGGAATAGACGTAGCGCAGCCACGGCGTGGGCGCAGAGACCGCATCCTCAAACACTTCGCGGAACGAGCCATCGTCAGAAAGACGCAGAAGCTTTGCCGTTTTGGGCGCGTCGAAGTTCGGATCGAGCTCAAGGACGGCGATCTTCTCAAAGTCCGCGGCGTAGCCGGCCTGGCTGTGCGCGATTACCGGCGGGCGGGTCCAGTCGGGAATGTAGTTGGGGCCGATGTGCCAGACGATGGCGTCCGTGGTCTTGCCCGCGGGAATCAGGGTGCGGATCACATACCAGCCGTTTTGCGCCTTGTCGCGGCCGTCGAACATCAGGATGGGTCCGCTCTCTGAAGTGACGTTGATGCGGTTGAGCGGGTCAGTGGCGGCCAGGGTCACGCTCTGGCCCGAGGCGAAGGGAAGCGGCTCTGTGTAGCCCTCGGCCTGGTGCCACTGCTCCACGTACCACACCCGCTTGGGATCGCCGGGCTTGGGCGGAGCGCTGGTCATCCTATCCTCGGGATAATGCGGCATCACGCCGAAGACCTTGTTGTCGATCACGTACGCCTTGTCCATATAGATCGAGGGCAGGAACTCGAGATTGTAGCCGGCGCGGCCGACCAGGCTCTCGGGCAGCGGCTGATCCAGATTGACGCTGACGCGGACTCCGCCCGGCTCGGCGGCAACGATGACGTGGTAGTCGAGATGGTAATCGGAATAGGAGAGATCGGCGGTGAGGCGGTCGTGTTCCTTATCCGGCTTGTGCGCTTTGATGGTCGGAATCGCGTCCCATTGCTCCGGCGTGGCCAGCAGGCGCAGGCTTCCATTGGTGGCGATGCGATTGCCGTGCAGGATGATTTGCATGCCCGCGTCCTTCTGGTCGAAGAAGACGGGACTGAAAGCGTCGTCATAGAGCATGATGCTGACGCCGCGGGCATCGAGGTAGCCGCCGGCGGTGACCTTCATTGCGAGGCTCGGGTCCGCGCCAAACGCCGGTAAGGCGAGGGACAGCAGAAGAAGCGAGGAGAGCGGCAGAATGGTTTGTAATGGAGGGCGCATCAGGGACTCCCGTGGATATTGGTTAGAACGGAGAATCATAATCTCATCCGGCCGTATCCGCAAACGGACGCCGGGCGAGCTGGACTGCGATGCCCGGAGCGAGTTGGGCGCATTGGCATTCCGGTGTGAAACCGTTTACTCTTCTGTCCGGACTCAGAGCGAGAAAATCGGCGAGGCTAACAGGACAAGCAATGAGAACGAGAATCGAACATGCATGGATGCTGGCGATGGGGCTTTCGCTTATCGGCGCTGCGTTGATAGCGGCGCAACCTGCCGGCGCTGATTCCGGTAGTGCGGCGGCGCGGCCCCAGGGGCCATGCGATATTTACGCTGCGGCCGGCGACCCGTGCGTAGCGGCGCACAGCACCACGCGGGCGCTCTACGCGTCCTACGATGGCCCGCTCTACCAGGTGGTGCGGCAGTCGGACGGAAAGAGCAAGGACATTGGCGTGGTCCAGCCAGCCGGGGCAGATGCGGGCGGCTACGCCGACGCGGTCGCCCAGGACGCGTTCTGCGCCAACACCGTTTGTTGGATCACGAAGATATACGACCAATCGGGCAAGCACAACGACCTGACGCAGGCGCCGCGCGGGGGCTTCAGCGGGCCGGCGTTGGGCGGGTTCAACAACGTGCCGGTGGCCGACATGGCGCCGGTTACGGTGATGGGTCAGAAGGTGTACGGCGCGTTCATCGAGCCCGGCATGGGCCTGCGCGACGACGACCCGAAGGGCACCGCGGTGGACGACCAGGCGGAGGGTCAGTACTGGGTGATCAACGGCCGGCACTTCAACTCCGGCTGTTGCTTCGACTACGGCAACGCGGAGATTGACAGCCGCGACGACGACAACGGAACCATGGAAACGGCCTATTTCGGCGACGCGCCTTACTGGTTTCACGGTAGCGCGCCGGGGCCGTGGATCATGACCGACCAGGAGAACAACCTGGTGGGATGCGTCAACGCGGATGGATCGAAGCAGTGCAATATGCCGGACATCCACTGGCGATTTGTGACTGCGATGGCAAAGGGCGAACCGCACCACTGGACTTCAATGGGCGGCGATGCGCAACGCGGCGAACTGCAGGTAATGTTCAGCGGGCCGCGGGTGAACGCCACCTACGATCCGATGCGAAAACAAGGGGCGATCCTGTTGGGCAATGGCGGCGACAACAGCAACAGCTCGCAAGGAACGTTTTATGAGGGCGCGGTAACGGCAGCAGGGACTTTCCCCACGGATGACACCGACCAGCAGGTGCAGGCGAACATTGTGGCGGCCGGCTACGGCGCGCTGCCGTTGAGCGTTGCGCCTGCTTCGCAAGTAGCAGCTCCGCCAGGGCTGCAAACTTTCTCTCCGGGATCGTCGCAAGAAACGATGGTAATGTTCACGAACACGACGCGCGCGCCGGCGACGGAGGTGAGACTGAGCCTTGGGGCGCCGGAACATTGGCGCGCCGCGGCTGAGGGCAGCTCAACGTTTGCCGGCCCGGTCGCGCAGGGCGCGAGCGTGAGCGCGACATTCAAAGTGACGGCGGGAACGGCGGATCTTAATAGCCAGCTTCTGGGCAAGGCTGAATGGACGAACCAGACGAACGGCAGCAAGCATTCCGTAACCATTGCCGAAAGAGTGCGAAACGCGAGCCCGGTCAAGATCAACGAATTCCGCATCAGCTCCGGGCCTCCGGCCAATGCGACCAACTCTTTCATCGAACTGTACAACGCCGGCGACCATAGTGCGGACATTTCCAACTGGAGCCTGACCGTGCACCCGACGCAGCAAGCCATCTTCTCCACGGTGAAGGTTCCGGCGGGGACGAAGCTTGCGAGGCATGGCTTCTACCTGTTCGGTCTAGCGGACTCGGGACTGGTTGCGACCGCGCATGCGGGCGATGCCACGCTATTTGTGAGGAGCACGGCGGGGATGAATGCCGGCGATACGGTCAGCATCGGAGACGGCTCCGGCGCGGAGACACGGAAGATTGCAAGCGTGGGGACGGCGGCTAGTAATCACACGACGGTATGGCAGCCACTGCCCGACGGCCCGGTTATCACCGTCGGCGCAGGCTCAACCAATGTGCCGGTCATGAGCACGTCCGGCTTTGTGGTTGGCGAGAAGATCGCCCTCGGATATGGCGCGACCTATCCCACGGTGCCGGAAGGCATGGAGCGATATGAAATTGCAACGGTGACCGCGGCGGGGAAGCCAGGCACGCAGGCTTACCTGGCTGCGGATGCACCGGCTGGCGCGACCAACATCAAGGTGACTACCGTCGCCGACATCTCAGTGGGTGACAAAATTCGGCTGGATATCGACAGCGTGGGGCACGGGATTGAGACCGTAACGGTGACTCACGTGGGCACGGAGGCGAAGCGCACGAACCTTGCGGCGGACGCGAGCGCGGGCGCGACAAGCATCAAGGTCCGCAACGTGCACGGTTTTGCAGTGGGCGACAAGATCACCATCGGCACGCCCGCGAACCGGCAGAAGGTTACGATCAGTTCGGTGGGCACAAACGGTCCGCGCGGTGCCGGGATCGAATTTACTCCCGCCCTCGAGCAGGCGCACATCGGCGACGAAGGAGTAGTGGAACCGGGCACGGGGCTCGAGCTGGCTTCCCCGCTCGAATTCAATCACGCGGCCAACCTTCCCTTCAGCGATCGGGGGACAGGGATCAGCTTTGAACCGGCGACGAAATTTGCCCACATCAGCAACGAGCCGGTCCAGGCGCTCGGCACGGGCATCACGCTGGACAGTCCACTGGCGATGGAGCACGAGATCAACGCGGTGGTGCAAGATGCCGCGGTCACGACCACGGGATACCAGGGAATGCCGGCGCCGAACCAGTGGTTTGGCGGGCCCGAGCTTACCACCAGCTCTCCCCTGTTCGGCCGCACCATCACCCTGAAGGAAGGCAGCATGGTGCTGCGCGACGGCGCCGGACTGGTTGTCGACAGCCTCAACTATGGCGGACTCGTCGATCCGTGGGCAGCCGAGGGTTACCAGGCTGCTTCAGGAATGGGGAAGAGCGGCTGCTACGTGACTACGCCCGGCGCGGCAGGCGGCGCATTCGGGGCTTTTGTTCCAGTTACCGCGTCGAATACCAGCGCGGGCCGCTTTCCGGACGGGCGCGATCGAGACACGAACTGCGATGATTTTGTCACCGCGCCTGCCACAACGCTCTCGGCGCCGTCGGCAAACGGCGCGGCCAATATTAAGGTCGCCAGCGTGGAGGGCTTTGGCCCGGGGCAGACGATCCGGATCGATACCGGGGCTAACCTGGAGACCGCAGTCATCGCGACGGTTGGCACCGCGGGCGCGGCAACGATGGATGCTGCCACCGCTGCGGGGGCGACGGTGTTGCGCGTCGGCAACCCCATAGGCTTTGGCGACGGCCAAGGCATCACCATTGGCAGCGGCGCGGACTCCGAGACGGCGGTCATAGCATTCGTCACTCTGTGGGAAAGAACGATCACCGTTAACGCGCCGCTGACTCATGCGCACGCGGCCGGAACAGAAGTCTCAGGCACCGGCATCACGCTGGCCGCTGCATTAAGCCGGGAGCATGCCGGCGGGGCACAGGTCACCGGCAGCGTTTCCACGCCGGGCGGGCCCAACCACTATTTCAGAAAACGTCCTTAAGCGCGCCGGCGTGGCGCCGGCCGGTGCGTTCTACACCAGTTCGTCGATGCGGATGGTCAGGTTGTTTTCGGCTTCGAGCATGATGGCTCCGGTGGCGGTGGCGCCGCTGACGTTGGGCACCGAGGCCACATAGGAGCCGTTTTCTTCTTCCACGCTGCCCGCGTACTGGGTACCAGCGATGGTCGTGGAATATGTTCCGGCGAGGGTTTCCACTTCCGATGCCGCGCTGGCTGAGCTTTCTGGGCCTCCACCACCTCCCCGGCGAACGTGGCCGCCGCTGGAACTCGCCGCGGCGCCGCTTGCGCTCGAACTGGCTGCGGACGGGGCTGCGGGTGAAGAGGATGGCGGGGTTGCGGCTGAAGCAGCGGCGGCGGTCTGTGCTCTGGGCTGCGTTCTCGCCACCGGGTTAAGAATCACCGTGCCCGACGATGAGAAAGTTGCGGCGATCAACATGGCTCACCTCCCGGCAAGAGGAATGCAAACTGGCCTTATCGGCGGCGTAGCGACATACTTTACTAGAGAGACGCGCGCAGCGGATCTTAAATGATGCAAAGAGACCGTCCCCTTTTCTGAGAGAATTCCAACTTTTCTGGCTCGATCCTCTACACGTTGCGGCGATGCATTTGCTCCCAAAAGGCGATGAGCAGTAATTCATCCTCTGCGGAAGTGCAAATGTCACCGATGAATGTTTGCCCGCGCCAACCTGCGGAAACCGACATGCCCGCCAAACGGGAGACGACTCTCGATCCGGAAAACTGGACCCAGTTGCGAACCCAGGCGCACCGCATGCTGGACGACATGCTCGATTACACCAAGGACATCCGCAAGCGTCCCGTCTGGCAGCCGATTCCGAGCGCGGTCAGGGCACACCGCAACAGTCCGGTTCCCAGAACGCCTTCCCATCTTGCCGATGTCCACGGCGAGTTCATGCAGTATGTGCTTCCCTACACTGTGGGCAACGTTCATCCAGGCTTTATGGGCTGGGTTCATGGCGGCGGAACCGCAGTGGGCATGCTGGGGGAAATGCTTGCGGCCGGATTGAACGCGAACCTGGGAGGCCGCGATCATATCCCTGTCGAAGTCGAGCGCGAAGTGGTTCGTTGGGCCGGCGAGATTGTGGGTTTTCCCCGGGGAGCTTCTGGACTGTTCGTCACCGGAACTTCTCAGGCGAATCTGATCGCTGTTGTTGTAGCGCGTGAAGCGGCGCTGGGCAACCCGGCGCATGGCCGCGGAGCCGCGGAGGCAGCCAAACAATTGACTGCCTACGCGTCGTCTGCCGTTCATGGCTCGATCGCCAAAGCCATCAAGATCGCCGGACTCGGTTGGGATGCTTTGCGGCTCATCCCCGCGGACTGCCGTCATCGCATGGACCTGAGCGCCCTTCACGATGCGATTCAAAAAGACCGGGAGGCTGGCCTGACGCCATTTCTGGTGGTGGGAACAGCGGGCACTGCCAATACCGGCGCGGTAGACGATCTGGCCGGTCTGGCCGATCTCTGTCAGCGCGAGAAGATCTGGTTTCATGTGGACGGGGCCTACGGCGCACTGGCCAAGCTGGCGCCTGAGTTCGCTTCGCGGCTCGAGGGGATGGAACGCGCCGACTCGTTGGCCTTCGACTTTCACAAATGGGGACAGGTTCCCTACGACGCCGGGGTGATTCTGGTGCGCGACAGCGCCGCGCATCAGCGCGCCTTTGCCCTGCCCGCCGACTATCTGGCGCGCGCCCAGCGCGGAATGGCGGCCGGCTCGCCCTGGCCCTGCGATTTCGGGCCGGACATGTCGCGCGGTTTTCGCGCCCTCAAGGTGTGGTTCACGCTCAAGGTCTACGGAACCGATGCGCTGGGAGAGGCGATCTCGCATAACTGCCAACTGGCCCGGTACCTTGAACGCCGGATCGCGGAGACACCGCGCCTGGAACTGCTGGCTCCCGTCGAATTGAACATTGTCTGCTTCCGCTATTGCTCCCAGGAGCCGGACAGCGTCAACCAGCAGATTGTTATTGCGCTGCAGGAGTCGGGCATCGTCGCACCATCGACAACCAGAATCAGCGGGCAAGTGGCGATTCGCGCAGCCATAGTGAACCATCGCACCAGCCGCGCCGAAATCGACGCCTTGATCGACGGCGTTCTTGCCTTCGGGAACGCCATCGAATCGATCGCCGTCCGCAACCAGTTCTCTGCGAAGAGAAAAACTGCACCCTCCCATCGCGACCTGTGCCGCGCGCTCAGGATCGTGGAGCAGCGGCTGTGGGCGCAGCCCGGATCGGTTCCGCTCCTGTTTCAGCGCGGCAACCTGCTGGAACTTACAGACCGTAAGCCGGAAGCCCTCGAAAGCTACCGCAAGCTGCTTGAGTTCGATCCCGCCCATCCGGGAGCGCTGAACAATATGGGCAGCCTTCTTATCGCCGGGGGAGAAGATGGCGAAGCGCACGATGCTTTTTCGCGTGCGGTCGCCGCCAGTCCCGGCGATCCGATGTGCGAGGTCGGTTATGCCAACAGCTTGCGCAAGCGGGGAAATCTGGAGAAAGCCCGCGAACACTTTGAGATCGCGCTCAAAACCGATCCCGATTATTGGCAGGCGCATCTCGGCATGTCCTCCGTTCTCAGGGACCTGAACCGGACAGAAGATGCGTATGCGCATCGCCGCGCCGCTTTTCGCGGTCGCTGCATCGTGCCTCTGACCTATCGCGGCAAGCAGTCTCCCATCACCGTGCTGGAGCTGACCGCAATCGGCCCCGGCAATACACGGTTCACGAATTTCCTGAGCGACAGCATTTACAAGCGGTATCTTGTGGCGGCCGAGTTCTACGAGCCCGGCGCCCCGCTGCCTCCGCATCAGATCGTGGTCAACGCGATTGGCGATGCCGACGCTGCAGCGCCTGCGCTCCGGGGCGCCAGGGCATTGGTTGACCACGCCGCGGCCCCTGTCATGAATCGGCCGGAAGCGGTGCTGGCCACGGGCCGTTGCGAGATTGCGCGCCGCCTTTCCGGACTGCCTGGAGTGATTACGGCCAAAACGGTCATTCTGCCGAAAGCATCGCTGGCCGCGCCCAATGCCACAGATCGACTGCTCGAGCGCGGATTCGCTTTTCCACTGCTCCTGCGCGCGCCGGGCTTTCATCAGGGAGAGCATTTTCTGCGCGTCGAGAGCGGAGATGAATTGCCGGCTGCGCTCGAAGCTCTTCCGGGAAGCGAATTGATGGTGATTCAATATCTCGATGCGCGCAGGCGCGATGGAAAATCGCGCAAGTACCGGGCGATGACGATCGACGGGCAACTGTATCCGCTTCATGCCGCGGTTTCGCAGCAGTGGAAGATTCACTACTTCAGCGCGGAGATGGCCGAATCAGCCGAGCATCGCGCCGAGGACCGGGAGTTCCTCCAGAATATGACGGGCGTGCTTGGCCCGCGCGCGCTCAGCGCGCTCCAGGCAATCCAGAAAAACCTCGGCCTGGACTACGGCGGAATTGACTTTGGCCTGAATGAAGCCGGCGATGTGCTGGTCTTTGAAGCCAACGCAACCATGGCGGTCATTCCCCCCGCGGAAGACGCGCGCTGGGATTATCGCCGCCCGGCAGTGGCCAGGGTTTGCCAGGCCGTGCACGCGATGCTCGATCGCATGGCCCAGCAAGCGCGCGCCGAAATGGCGGTGGTGGCATGAAGAATTTCAGGTTGCCCCCACCATCTGTGGGCCGTCAAGCCATGGGATGACTCGCGACCGGAAAAGGCAACTAAGAAAACCAAGGATTCAGACGATCTCTGCGATGGGATGGAGTAAATCGAAGTGGTGGTGGCCAGGGACGCCACTGAAAAGTCGTCTCAATTGCCCATAATTCGCAGAAAACAGCCAACTTCATGCCGGAAGTTGCCCCCAATGTTGCCCCCGGGATTTCGGTCTGGTAGCACGCCACGGGATAGAAAAGCCCGAAACGGCGGCGGCCGAGCCCCGCCCCGGCCTGCCAACGGGATCGCCATGAGTGTACGCCCCCAGACCGTCGTGTGACGCGCAACGTGGTGGTGCTGGTGGCCGACGGCCGCGTGTTTGAGCTGCCGGCCGGCTTCAGCCAGCGGCTGCATGAGCGCCTGGACCGCGAGCTGGCGCTAGGTGGGGATTAGCCGCTCCCGCACAGAATAAAAAACGGAGATGTCTTGTGCAATCATCGAGTTAAGCCACAAACGTGCACACAATTGCACGCCCTCTGCCTAAGGGTGGGGGGAGGGGTATTATTTCTTCGATCAACATGGAGGTTGGCGAATATTGTTGAGCGGGAACCCTGGCGGGCGGAGATTTCCCTGGAGTTTTGCAGCCGGGTTGTGGCGGCGATCATGATTGCGGATTCCTTGTCCCTGAAATGCGGATGCCCGCCGGTGGGGCGGGCACATTTCGACTCACAGATAGACTTTAGCTCGGATTTCCTGGCTTGGATGTGACGGCGGATACGGGAGGGAATCGGGGTTAGCGGGGTTGGCGGAGTTAGCGGTGCCAGGGCGAAAGGTGGCAGGAAGTGCTGCGAGGTTACCTTCGGTGGGGAGGGGGTCGCGTCAAAACGGCGTTTGGCTGGGACGAGGTACCGGGATGCGGGATACCAGCGGGGTTAGCGGGGCGAGCGGAGTCCAGGTGGTTACCTTTGGGCAGGGGGGTGACTTGGGAACGGGACGGGGTCAGAGATGCGGCGCGGCAGGAAGTCCGGTGGCCGTTGGGAGGATAGCGCGGTAGCTGGCGTCGAGGGCGGGGCCGAGAAGCAGGATGGCGGCGATGCGGCGGACGACCTGGGCAAAGTATGCGGCTTCGTCGGGGCGGAGGGCGCGATGCAGCAAGGGCGATGTGGGTTCCGCGCTGAATTCACGATAACTGAGCCACTTCTTGAGCACCTGATAGCCGCCCAGCGTGTAATTCCAAACGTTGATCGGCACGGTGGACCAGTACGCAACGCCATTGAGATGGGCATCGACGCAGGTATCACCGAGGAGCGACAGCGCGTCGTCTAGGGTGAGCGATTGAGCGGCAGCGAGAGCGGCGAGCTTTTCGCGTTCAGCGTCGGTCCACGCGCGCTCGGGGGCGAGGCCGCGGCCCGGCATTACCGTGCTGCCCTGGCCTTTGTGGCCCCACCCCGCGCTGAGTTTGAGAGCTTCGTCAAGATTGGGATCGAGTGGGAGCTTGAGGGCGGCGAGGAAGGACCATTCGGCGGCAAGGTTTATATCGGATTCCGCATCAAGCAGTTCTGCGAGGCGACGGCCCAGAATAGCAGAATGAGAGAGAAGCTCGGATGCGGCGGGAAGGGGAATGTGGGGCCAATCCCCCAGCAAGGCTCCGGCGTTCTCGATGCGGTACGCGGGCGTATGCATGGTGGCCAAAGCGTGAAAAAAGAGGCCCCCTCCGTCAACGCCGAGCTCGGCCGCGAGCGTGAACGCGGCGGGCGACAGGTTTAGTCGCTCACAGTTTCCGGTTTGGTATAGGTCTCCGTCCAGGAAGATTCTATTCGGGATGAAGTGCGACATCCCGTTTCCGAATTGGTCTGAAAGGGAGCGGCTAGCGGTGCCGCGGCAGAACGTGTCCGACGCTTCGCGTTGACGAATCTCGACCCATAATCTCGATCCCGAAACTTGCCGGAAGTATTCCGGCCTTCCCCTGTCGAGAAGATTGGTCTCCGGTTCCCAATAGAGCCAACGTAAGTCAAAGGGACGGTAGGTATACCTTATTATTTGCCATGGTCGGAATGTGTATCGGTGTTCATTAGCAGGTCGGAAACCTCGATCGCGTAGGAAGCGCCGGGCACTCGTCGAATCGAATTGAGCCGTACTCTCCATCGAGCACGGAACGATCGCCGCCATTTCCTCGTCGCTAAGCTCCCGGTCCAAATAGCACTTCATTCGAGCTTCCAGTCGCTCTCGGTCAATATCGACCAAAAGCGGGTCACGGCTGGTCTTTACGCCTGGGAACGATACCGGAAATATTTCTTGCATTCTTGGCCAGGTTACATAGGCCGACGAAAAATTGCGGTTACCTAGTAACGGGTTGCCGAGCGCCGGAGCCGGAGTGAGCTGGGAGTAAGCTGGCTCGCCTTCGCTCTGGCCTTCGCGGCGGAGCTGCGCGAGCTTGCCCGTGCCCCAGAGGTCGCGGAGACTGATTTCCGCAGGCGTGGGCGTACTCGAGGCACGAACAAGGGTTGAAATCGCTGTGCCGACCTGGATGCCCTCACGGTTCTGCGGAGTGGAAAAGGCGCTAGGGTCGGGGAGTCCTTCTGGTGTGGTTTTGCCGGTGCGGTATTTGTCGCCATTCAGGTTGTCGATGTAAATGGACTGAAAAGATTCGATATAGCGCGTGCGCATTGAGACGTGCGAAAGCCCGTCAAGCCAGGCGTTGTTGGAAATAAGGCAAACGATACCGCAGCCTCCGTCGTTGCCGTGGACATGAGCGTCACCGACAATGCGGCGCTCCGCGATCCGAAAGAATCGGACGTAAAGATCGTTGAGGCCCTGGCCTTGCGGAGCGGGCAGCCCGGGGATTTGCTCGCGGTATGCCGTGGTGAGGTCGCGTTCTTCGTCAATGGTGGCGATCCCCGCGTACCCGTTGTACGGCGGATTGCCGAGAATGACCAAGATTGTGCCGTGCTGCTTAATCTGCTCGGAGTCTTCACGCTCTTTCTCGAACTCCCGGAAGATGACGGACTGGGGATGGCGCTCGGGAACCCAGCCGGTCAGGGCGTTAGTGAGGTAAACCCCGGCGCGGTCCCGATCACTCAAAGGCGCGCGCTCGCTCTCAAGTAGAGATGCGATCTGGAGGTGCGCGATGACGAACGGCGCGGGCATGATTTCAAACCCGAAGACGCGGGTGAGCGCCGCAGTCCGCAGCGAGTCCGGAACGAGCGCGGTATCGTCGCCTGCCTGCTCCAGCAGTGTGCGGTGGATCCGGTGGAGGACGGCGGTCAGGTAGGCTCCGGTGCCGCAGCACGGGTCGAGGATGCGGACGACAGGGCTGGCAAGGCCGAGGGGTTGATTGAGTTCGGTGCGCAGCAGATGGTCGACCCGGGCCACCATGTACTCGACGATTTCCTTAGGCGTATACCAGACGCCGAGGTCTTTGCGGAGCTGCGGGTCAAATGCTTCAAGAAAGGGCTCGTAGAAATAGGCGACGGCATCGTCTTCGCGGAAGGTATCGAAGAATGCTGGCTGGACGCGGTTGAGCGCTTCTCCGGCGAGGTTGAGCACCTGTTGTAACTGGACAGAGTTGAGTGCGCCCGGCTCGGAGACCTCGCCGAAGAGCTTGCGAAGCACGGGGACGCGCAGATAGTAGGCGGAGAGGCGCCAGTCGAAGTACGCGCCGGGTGCGCGCCCCTCGGGCGCGCGACGCCAGAGAACCCAGGCGGAGAAGATGCCGTAGAAGAGCGTCTGGACAAGCGTGGAGCGAAAGAAGTGCTCGCCTTTTTCGCCCTCGAAGCGCATGCCGAGCGATTCCTGGAGCGCCTTTTTGACGGCGTCGAAGCTGGCGAGGGGATGGTCTTCAGCCCGCGCGCGGGCCTCGCGAGCATAGGACGCAAGGAGCCAAGCCACGTCCTTGGGCTGGACAAGCGGAGCCCGGTAGAGCATCACGCGAGCGAGAAAATCCGGGAACAGAGAGTTGTGTTTGGCGAAGGTTGCGAGCGTGTCGCCCCAGAGGTCAGCGGCTGTGGCTGCCAACGTGTAGGTTTCCAGGACACTGACGGTTTCAGTAGGACTCAATCCAAGGAGCTTGAACTGGCGGAGATTGGTGATGAGGACAAGTCCGTATTGGCGGAGGTAGCGAAGGGTTTGGGGCTCGCGGGCGAGAGTGTCGAGGTTGTAATCAGCCGGCTTGATTTCTGCAACGCCGCGCTCGGGGTTCTGGAGCAGATCGGGCTCGGCACCGCGACGTTGGCGCTTTGGCTGAGGAAAGAATCCGCCGTCGGGGAGTCCGGCTCCGCTGTTGCGGAGCTGGGTGGAAAAAAGGACAGCGGGCTTGAGAGTCTGGCCTACAGCATTGAAGAGGCGATCAAGGGGAGGGTAAAAGGAGGTTTCGGCGGTTGCTGCGCCGGTGGAGCGAATGGCCCGAAGATCGGCAATGTACTGGGAGACGGTGTAATCAGCAGGCACGTTGCCTTCAATGATTGCACGCGGTTGCAGCTGGATGGTTGCGGATTTTGGTTCAGTTACTTGACAGCGGTGCACAGGGAGGGGCCGGGGCGTCCGCGGGTGGTTGGCGACGGGGATGCGGTCGTCGCGTCCTTGGGGGACGCGGGAACGATTTTGGGCGCGCATTCCCCGGGGTTTCACCCCGGGCTATTTTCGTTTCATCCCTACGGGACGACGGTCATGCCTGGATGGCACGGTGTAAAGCGGGGCGCCGACGAAAGGCAACCGCGGGTCCTTCACTCCGCTGAGAAGCGCTCCGTTCAGGATGACACGGTGTGGTGGGGATGCCGCAGTGGTGGTTTCCCACCCTAACTGCAGAATGCGCGGTTAGGATGGGCACCCAGGATCATTGAATAGTGGACAGTGAAGCAGATTCCCTGTGGGGAATGACGGAAAGAAAAGCAAGAGCAAGAGCCAAAGCAGATTCCCGGAGGGGAATGACAGAAAGAAAAGCAAGAACAAAAGCAAGAGCCAAAGCAGATTTCCGGCGGGAATGACAGAAAGAAAAGCAAGAACAAAAGCAAGAGCAAAGGCAGGAGCAAAAGCAGATTCCCGGAGGGAATGACAGAAAGAAAGGCAAGAACAAAAGCAAGAGCAAAGGCAGGAGCAAAAGCAGATTCCCGGAGGGAATGACAGAAAGAAAGGCAAGAACAAAAGCAACTGCAACCACAGATCCTTCACTTCGCTCAGGAGATTCCCGGAGGGAATGACAGAAAGAAAGGCAAGAACAAAAGCAACTGCAACCACAGATCCTTCACTTCGCTCAGGAGATTCCCTTCGGGGAATGACAGAAAGAACAACAAGAGCAAAAGCGACCGCAAAGGCTGCTAGGCCGAGACGTGATGGCGGTTGGCGATGGGTTCGGGCTTGGCGGCTAAGTACTCGTTGACGGCTGCGGCGGCGCTGCGGCCTTCGGCGATGGCCCACACAACTAACGATTGGCCGCGGCGCATGTCGCCGGCGGCGAAGATGCCTTCGACGGAGGTCTGGAAGTCGGTGGTGGCTACGTTGCCGCGATTGTCGAGGGCCAGGCCTAGCTGATCTATCATCCCGCTCTTGACGGGGCCGAGGAAACCCATGGCTAGCAGGACTAGATCGACATCGACGGTGAACTCGCTGGCTGCGACGGGTTCGAATTTCGGCGGAGGGCCGACGCGAACGGCGTGGACCTGCTTGACGTTGCCGTGGTCGTCGCCGGTGAAGCGGATGGAGTTGATGGCCCAGTCGCGCAGGCCGCCTTCCTCGTGCGCGCCTTCCGTGCGGAGCTGCATGGGCCAGAGCGGCCAGGGGGTGGAGGCGGCGCGGCTGTCGGGCGGCTTGGGCATGATTTCCCACTGATGGACGACGGCCGCGCCCTGGCGATGGGTGGTGCCGAGGCAGTCTGCGCCAGTGTCGCCGCCGCCGATGATGAGGACGCGCTTGCCGTTGGCGCTGATGGCGCGCGCGGGATCGATGCGGTCGCCCTCGTTGCGGCGGTTCTGCTGGGGCAGGAAGTCCATGGCGAAGTGGATGCCGTTGAGGTCGCGGCCGGGGATGGGGAGGTCGCGGGGATGCTCGGCGCCGCCGCAGAGGAGGATGGCGTCGTAGTGGTTGGTGAGCTCGGCAACGGGGACGTTGACGCCGACGTGGGCGTTGGCGAGGAAGGTGATGCCTTCCGCTTTCATCTGGGCAAGGCGGCGGTCGACGACATGCTTTTCCAGCTTGAAGTTGGGGATGCCGTAGCGGAGCAGGCCGCCGATGCGGTCGTTCTTCTCGTAGACGGTGACGGAATGGCCGGCGCGGCGAAGCTGCTGCGCGGCGGCTAGGCCTGACGGGCCGCTGCCAACGACGGCAACGCGGCGGCCGGTGTTGTGCTCGGGCGGCTCAGGATGGATCCAGCCTTCGTCCCAGGCGCGATCGACGATGCTGCGCTCGATTAGCTTGATGGAGACGGGCGGCTGGTCGATGCCGAGGACGCAGGCGGCTTCGCAGGGGGCGGGGCAGATGCGGCCGGTGAACTCAGGAAAGTTGTTGGTGGCGTGGAGGCGGCGGATGGCGGCTTCCCAGCGGCTGCTGTAAACGAGGTCGTTCCAGTCGGGAATGATGTTGTTGACGGGGCAGCCGGTGTGGCAGAAAGGGACGCCGCAGTCCATGCAGCGGGCGGCCTGAGCCTTTTGCTTTTCCTCGGGGAACGGCTCGTAGATTTCGAACCAGTCCTTGATGCGGTCTTCGGGCTTGCGGCGGGTGGGCTGCTCGCGTTCGATTTCGAGGAATCCTGTGATTTTACCCATGGTGCGCCTCCGTTGCGGCGACCAGGGGCGTCGCAGTGGATGAAGAGGTTGCGGCGTCAGGACGGGCGATGCCGAGGACGCGCTTGAACTCGTGAGGGAAGACCTTGATGAAGTGGTCGCGTGCGATGGCCCAGTTCTCCAGAATCCAGGCGGCGCGCGGGCTGCCGGTGAGGTCGCGATGTTTTTCAAGCAGGGCGCGGAGGGTGGCGATGTCCTCGTCGTGCTCGAGGGGTTCGAGGTCGACGCTGGACTTGTTGCAGCGGCGGGTTTCAAAGTCGCCCACGTCGTCGTAGACGTAGGCGATGCCGCCGCTCATGCCGGCGGCGAAGTTGCGACCGGTGGATCCGATGACGGCAACCAGGCCGCGGGTCATGTACTCGCAGCCGTGGTCGCCGACGCCTTCGACGACGGCGGTGGCGCCGGAGTTGCGGACGGCGAAGCGCTCGCCGGCGATGCCGTTGAGGTAGGCTTCGCCGCTGGTTGCGCCGTAGAGGACAACGTTGCCGACGAGGATGCTTTCCTCAGGCAGGAAGGGCGAGGTGCGGGGCGGATAGGCGACGATGCGGCCGCCGGAGAGGCCTTTACCTAAATAATCGTTGGAATCGCCTTCGAGTTCTAGAGTGACGCCGTTGGGAACGAATGCGCCGAAGCTTTGGCCGGCCGAGCCGGTGAACTTGAAATGAATTGTCCCGTCGGGCAGGCCGGCGCTGCCGTAGCGGCGGGCGATTTCGCCGCCGAGCATTGCGCCGACGGTGCGATGCACGTTGCGGATGGCGAAGCTGGCCTTGACCGGCTTTTTGGATTTGAGTGCGGGCGCGGCCTTCTCGATGAGGGCGTGATCGAGGGCTGCTTCGAGGCCGTGGTCCTGCTTGCGCACGCAGCGGCGAGAAACGCGGAGGGGCAGCGTGGGCGAGTAGAGGATGGAGCTGAGGTCGATGCCTTTGGCTTTCCAGTGCGCGTCGGCGAGGACGGTATCGAGCTTGTCGACGCGGCCGATCATTTCGTCCATGGTGCGGAAGCCGAGTTTGGCCATGTGCTGGCGAATCTGCTCGGCGAGGAAGAAGAAGAAGTTGATGACGTGCTCCGGCTGGCCGGTGAAGCGCGCGCGGAGCACCGGATCTTGCGTGGCGATGCCGACCGAGCAGGTGTTGAGGTGGCACTTGCGCATCATGATGCAGCCCAGGGCGATGAGGGGAGTGGTGGCAAAGCCGAACTCCTCTGCGCCGAGCAGGGCGGCGATGACGACGTCGCGGCCGGTCTGGAGCTTGCCGTCGGTCTGGACTTTAATGCGGCTGCGGAGGTCGTTGAGCAGGAGGACCTGCTGGGTTTCGGCGAGGCCGAGCTCCCACGGGATGCCGGCATGCTTGATGGAGCTGAGCGGGGAAGCGCCGGTGCCGCCGGTGTCGCCGGAGATGAGGACGACGTCAGCGTGGGCTTTGCTGACGCCGGCGGCGACGGTGCCCACGCCGGCCTCAGAGACGAGCTTGACGGCGATGCGCGCGCGCGGGTTGACGTTTTTGAGGTCGTAGATGAGCTGGGCCAGGTCTTCGATGGAGTAGATGTCGTGGTGCGGCGGGGGGGAGATGAGGCCGACGCCGGGCGTGGAGTGGCGCACGCCGGCGATGACGTCGTCCACCTTGTGGCCGGGGAGCTGGCCGCCTTCGCCGGGTTTTGCGCCCTGCGCCATCTTGATCTGGAGCTCGTCGGCGTTGACGAGGTAATTGGTGGTGACGCCGAAGCGGCCGCTGGCCACCTGCTTGACGGCGCTGCGGCGCGAGTCGCCGTTGGAGTCGGGCTTGAAGCGCGCCTCGTCTTCGCCGCCCTCGCCGGTGTTGGACATGCCGCCGATGCGGTTCATGGCGATGGCGAGGGTTTCGTGGGCCTCTTTGCTGATGGACCCGTAGCTCATGGCGCCGGTGGTGAAGCGCTTGACAATCTCCTTGGCAGGCTCGACGTCGTCGATGGAGATGGGGTGTTCAAGGTATTTGAGCTTGAGCAGGCCGCGCAGGGTGCAGAGGTTGCGGCTCTGGTCGTCGATGAGGCTGGTGTACTCCTCAAATGTTTTCGCGTTGTTCTGGCGAACGGAGTGCTGGAGCTTGCCGATGGTTTCGGGATTGAGGAGGTGATACTCGCCGCCAATGCGGAATTGATAGTGGCCGCCGACCACGAGCTCGGTTTCAGACTCGGTGAGCGGCTGGAAGGCGTAGGCGTGCTTCATCTGCGCTTCGCGGGCGAGGACGTCGAGGCCGATGCCCTCAATGCGCGAGGCGGTGCCGGCGAAGTAGGAGTCGATGAGCGACTGGTTGAGACCGACCGCCTCAAACACCTGCGCGCCGCGATAGCTTTGCAGGGTCGAGATGCCCATCTTGGAAAAAGTTTTGAGCAGGCCCTTGTTGATGGACTTGATAAAGTTTTTTTCCGCCTGATTGCCGGTGACGTTGTGGGGCAGCAGGCCGCGGCGCTTGAGGTCGTGGAGGGTTTCAATGGCGAGGTAGGGATTGACGGCGCTGGCGCCGTATCCGATGAGGAGGGCGAAGTGCATGACTTCGCGGGGCTCGCCGCTCTCGATGATGAGGGCGACCACGGTGCGGGTCTTCTCGCGGACGAGGCGATTGTGGACGGCGGCCATGGCGAGCAGGCTGGGGATGGGCGCGTAAGTCGAGTCGACGCCGCGGTCGGAGATGATGAGCAGCGAATAGCCGGAGGCGACGGCGTGGGAGGCGCGGGCGCTCAAGTCGTCGAGGGCCTGCTTGAGGCCGCGCTCGCCGTCCTCGGCGCGGAAGAGCGCGGGGAGCGTGGTGGCGAGCAGGTCGCCCGAGGAGACGCGGCGAAGTTTTTCGAGATCGCGATTGGTGAGGATGGGATGGGGGAGCTTGAGGGTGTGGCAATTCTCCGGCGTCTCATCGAGGATGTTGCGCTCGGTGCCGATGTAGCTGATGAGCGACATGACGAGCTCTTCGCGGATGGGGTCGATGGGCGGATTGGTGACCTGCGCGAAGAGCTGGCGGAAGTAGTTGAAGAGCGGCTGGGGGCGATCGGACAGGCAGGCCAGCGGCGTGTCGGTGCCCATGGAGCCGACGGGCTCCTCGCCTTTTGCGGCCATGGGGGCGAGCAGGATGCGGAGATCCTCTTCGCTGTAGCCGTAGGCGCGCTGGCGGCGGAGGAGGGTTTCAGGATTGGAGGCGATGGTGCGCGAGGGCTCGGGGATGTGGTCGAGAGTGACCTGCTGATCCTGGAGCCAGGTGCCGTAGGGCTGGCGGGCGGCGAGCAGCGTTTTGACTTCGGCGTCGGAGACGATGCGCTTTTGCAGGGTGTCGACGAGGAACATGCGGCCGGGCTGCAGGCGGCCCTTCTTGCGCACGTCTTCGGCGGGGACGTCGATGACGCCGGCTTCGGAGGCGAGAACGACGAGGTCGTCCTTGGTGACGATGTAGCGGCCGGGGCGGAGGCCGTTGCGGTCGAGAGTTGCGCCGATGATGTGGCCGTCGGTGAACGTGATGGCGGCGGGTCCGTCCCATGGTTCCATGAGGGAGGCGTGGTACTCGTAGAAGGCGCGCTTGTCCTCGTCCATGTCGGGATTGCCGGCCCAGGCTTCAGGGATGAGCATGGCCATGACGTGGGGGAGAGTGCGGCCGGACTGGTAGAGGAATTCGACGGCGTTGTCGAGGGAGGCGGAGTCGCTGCCGCCGGAAACGATGACGGGAAAGAGATCTTCGATCTTGTCGCCGTGAAGAGGATGGCTGACGATGGACTGGCGCGCGTTCAT
The DNA here is from genome assembly GCA_963766785.1 of uncultured Acidobacteriota bacterium. Lineage (GTDB taxonomy): Bacteria > Acidobacteriota > Terriglobia > Terriglobales > Acidobacteriaceae > Telmatobacter. Next base: position 1,035,464 of record CAVYBV010000025.1, on the reverse strand, counting down.
CCAGCTCACGTTGCCGCGGATGGTGTTGATTTCGCCGTTGTGGGCGATGTAGCGGTAGGGGTGGGCGAGCTTCCAGCTGGGGAAGGTGTTGGTGGAGAAGCGCTGGTGGACGAGGGCGAGCGCGCTCGCGACGAGCGGATTGGCCAGCTCGAAGTAAAACTTTTCGATCTGGGGCGCGAGCATCAGGCCCTTGTAAATGATGGTGCGGCAGGAGAACGAAGGAAGATAGAAATCCTCCTTGCCCTCGATGTCGGAGGCGGCGATTTCGTTTTCACAGCGGCGGCGGATGCGGTAGAGCAGGCGCTCGAAGGTTTCCTCGTCCAGGCCCGCGGGGCGGCGCACGAAGAGCTGCTCGATGTACGGCTGGGAGTTGCGCGCCTCGCGGCCGATGGCGTCGCCGTTGACTGGGGTGTCGCGCCAGCCGATGACGGCGGCTCCTTCCTGCTGCGCGATGCGTTCGAGAGCGCCTTCGCACTGCAGGCGGCTGTGCTTGTCGACGGGCAGGAAGCACATGGCGACGCCGTAAGCGCCGGCCTCAGGCAACTGCATGCCCAGCTCGCCGCACTCGCGGGCGAAGAAGACGTGGGGAACCTGGATGAGGATGCCGGCGCCGTCGCCGGTTTCGGGGTCGCATCCGGCAGCGCCGCGATGGGTGAGGTTGATGAGGACCTCAAGCCCCTTGCGGATGATGTCGTGGCTTTTTTCGCCGCGAATGCTGGCGACGAAGCCCATGCCGCAGGCGTCGTGCTCGTTGCGCGGATGATAGAGGCCTTGCGGCGAAGGGACACGGGTACGGCGATCCGAAGATGGCATATGAGTCCTTTGCTGGCAGATGGCAAAAGAAGCGATCGCATGAGCGGCCGCCCGAGGGTAAAGGTTCAGCGTTCCTCGTACGGTGTCCGTCGAGGTTGATTATGAACAGCTTGCCCGCTTTCGCGAACCGGCTCCAAGGACTGGCGCGGAACAATTCAGGATAACTTAAATCGTTGTCAAGGCCAATGGTCTTCTTGAGGAAAAACGGGCGATCGGGTGGGCGAGCGGGAAGATTTCCTCTGTTGGCGAGGCCGCGTCAGAAAAGCGTAAGCGGATTTTCTGAGGAAATGACGGAAAGAAGGGCAACGGCAACAACAAAAAAGGCAAGGGCAACAGCAACGACAACAGCAAAGGCAACCGCAGATCCTTCCCCTTCGCGCCGCTCAGGGTCAGGATGACAACTCTCTGGAGACGGCCAGTTGTTACAAGCGGCAGATGAGGAGCTCGCGCTCGTAGATCATCTCCGGCGGGAGGTGGCCGTGGAGCTCGATGAAGAGGCTTTCGTGACCGATGATCTCCTGCTTCCACGCAGCGCGATCGACTTCCATGAGCTCGTCGAAGGTTTCCCGCGGGAAGTCGAGGCCGGACCAGTCGATGTCGTCGTAGCGGGGCACCCAGCCGATGGGGGTTTCGCGGCCGAGCGCGCGACCGCGCACGCGCTCCACGATCCAGCGCAGGACGCGCATGTTATCGCTGAAGCCGGGCCAGAGGAATTTGCCTTCGGCGTTTTTGCGGAACCAATTGACATGAAAGATGCGCGGCGTGGACTCGAGGCCGCGCTGCATCCTGAGCCAATGGCGGAAGTAGTCGCCCATGTGATAGCCGCAGAAGGGCAGCATGGCCATGGGATCGCGGCGCACCATGCCCACTTGGCCGGTGGCGGCGGCGGTGGTTTCAGAGCCCATGGTGGCGCCGGCGTAAACGCCGCTGGACCAGTTGAATGCCTGGTAGATCAGGGGCAGGGTGTGGGAGCGGCGGCCGCCAAAGACAATGGCGCTGATGGGCACGCCGTCGGGCGACTCCCACGCCGGGTCCATGGAGGGACACTGCGCCGCGGGCGCGGTGAAGCGGCCGTTGGGATGGGCGGCGGTGCGGCCCGTTTCCTTGCCGATCTGGGGTGTCCAGGGTTGGCCGCGCCAGTCCTCGCATTGGGCAGGGGGCGTGTCCGTCATGCCCTCCCACCAGATGCCGCCGTCGGGCGTGAGCGCAACATTGGTGAAGATGGAATTGCGCGAGAGCGCGGCCATGGCCATGGGATTGGTCTTTTTGCTGGTGCCGGGGGCGACGCCGAAGAAGCCGTACTCAGGATTGATGGCGCGGAGCACGCCGTTCGAATCGGGACGGATCCAGGCGATGTCGTCGCCGACGGTCCACACCTTCCAGCCCTTCATGGCCTTGGGCGGGATGAGCATGGCGAAGTTGGTTTTTCCGCAGGCGGAGGGGAAGGCGGCGGCGAGATAAGTTTTTTCGCCGGAGGGGTCTTCGACGCCGAGGATGAGCATGTGCTCGGCCATCCAGCCCTCGTCGCGGGCGATGTTGGAGGCGATGCGCAGGGCGAAGCACTTCTTGCTGAGCAGGGCGTTGCCGCCGTAGCCGGAGCCGTAGGACCATATCTCGCGGGTTTCAGGGAAATGCACGATGTATTTTGTGTCGTTGCAGGGCCAGGGCACGTCCTGCTCGCCGGGCTTGAGGGGCATACCGACGGAATGGACGCAGGGCACCACGCGGCGCTCGTCCTTGTCGATTTCAGCGAAGACGGGGGCGCCGATGCGCGCCATGATGCGCATGTTTACGACGACGTAGGGCGAATCGGTAAGCTCGACGCCGATGCCGGACATGGGCGAACCGACGGGCCCCATGCTGAACGGGAGCACGTACATTGTCCGGCCCTGCATGCAGCCTTTGAAGAGCTGCTTGAGGCGGCGGCGCATCGCATACGGATCCTCCCAGTTGTTGGTGGGGCCGGCCGCATCTTTTGAGAGCGAACAGATGAAGGTGCGGTCTTCGACGCGGGCCACGTCGCCGGGGGCGGAGCGCGCGTAATAGCAGCCGGGCCAGAGGTCGGGGTTCAGGCGCTTGAACGTGCCGGAATCGACCAGACTGTCGCATAGGAAATCGTACTCAGCCTGGGAGCCGTCGACCCAGTGGATGGCGTCGGGGCGGCAGAGCTCAGCGATCTTCTCCACCCAGCGGATGAGGTGTTTGTTCTTGGTGAGGACCTTGTTTCCGGCGTCGGCTGCAGCGACAGGTGATCTCATGGAAGGACGAGCGCTCCTCAATAGCATTCTAACCAGTAGAAGTTGGGAGCGGGTTCAGGCGGAGTGCAAGAAGTGGGGCAGCTTGTGCGAACTCGTCCCTCGGGGGCTAAAGCCCACGCTGATTTGAGAGGGCATGATGTACGGGCTGAAGCCCGTACCCTTCAAGCTGAGGCCCGCACGGCACGACCTCCGGGGCGCTTTCGCATCTAAGCAAGAGAAATGCGTTTCCCTAAGCACAGGAGAAGTTGATGCGCGGAATAAAGGGCAAAGTGGCCATCGTTACCGGGGCCGGGACGGGCATAGGGCAGGGAATCGCCAAACGGCTCGGCTGCGAAGGCGCAAAAGTGATCGTGGACTACGTCGGCACGCCTGAAGGCGCCGAGGACACGGAGCGGGCCATTGAGGAGGCTGGCGGAGATGGCAAGATTGTGCGCGCCGACGTGACCAAGATGGACGACGTGAATTGCCTTGTGAACACTGCCTGGGACACTTTCGGCAGCGCGGACATCCTGGTAAACAATGCGGGCATGGAGAAGCGATCCGATTTCTGGGACACGCCGGAAGAGGAGTATGACAAGGTAATGACGGTGAACCTGCGCGGGCCGTTCTTTCTTACTCAATCGTTTGTGCGCCGGCTGCGCGAACGAAAGAAACCTGCCCGGATCGTCAACATCACCTCTGTGCACGAGGACATGGTGTTTCCCGGCTTCACTACATACTGTTGCAGCAAGGGAGGGATGCGGATGTTCATGCGCAACCTCAGCGTGGAGCTGGGGCCGCTGGGCATCACCATCAATAACGTGGCTCCGGGGGCCATCGCCACGCCCATCAACCAGGCGCTGCTGGCCGACAAGCCCGAGTTGAACGCCCTGCTCGCCAACATTCCGCTTGGGCGAATGGGCACTGCCGACGATGTGGCGGGGATGGTGGCGTTCCTGGTCTCAGACGACGCAACCTACATCACCGGCTCAACGTTCGTGGTGGACGGCGGGTTGATGCGCAACTATCACGAGCAATAGAGATCGCGGCACGAATCGAGGATTACGTACTCATCGGCGACTGCGAAACCGCGGCATTGGTGGACAACCGCGGGTCCATCGACCGGCTCTGCCAATGCCTCTCTCAAGGTCGGCTTTCAAAGTTCTCGCGTCACTTCCGACGGCGGCCTGCCCGTCCATCCACGTTCCGTTCCTTTAGTATCCGGTTCCTGACAACGGCACCGTCTGCGTGCCTGACTTTGCGTTATCGCTGACCTGCAACGAGGCCGAGTACTCTACCTTGGCAAGCGGCTTGAAGGTCACGCTGATTGTGCAACTGTTTCCCGCCGTGAGCGAAGTTCCGCAGGTCGGAGCGGGAGTCAGCGTGAATTGCGCTGCGTTCTTGCCCGTTACTGTGATGGCGATATTCGAGAGCGTGGTTGCGCCCGTGTTCTTCAGCGTCACCGTTTTGGTCACGCTGGTGTTCACGGTCTGATTGTCAAAGCTCAATCTCCTCGGGGTTAGTCTGGCATGAGGATCGATGACCTGTGCGGTGAGCGCCACCGTCTGCGGGCTGCCTGCCGCGTTGTCATTGATATTCAGCGTGGCGGTCTGCGCGGTGTAGTAGGGGCCGGCGATGAAGGTCACGGTCATGATGCAGCTCTTTCCCGCGGCCAGCGATTTCGGGCAGTAGTTGACGGTGAAAAACTCGTGGGAGTCGCCGCCCTGCACGATGGCGATAAGCGGATTGCTTATCGTCATGGCGGCATCGCCGGTGTTGGCGATGGTGACCGTCCTGGTGACGGCGCTGCCCAGGTAGAGGGTCTCGAAGTTGATGCCGTTGGCTGGCGAGATGCCGGCGATGGGCACTGCCGTTACCGTCAGGGTGTGCTTATTGTCGCTGCTGGTAATGAAATCGGTGGCACCGCTGTAGACGGCCTGGATGGTGTAGGCGCCGGCGGGAGTGCCTGCCGGCAAGGTGTATTTCACCGATGCGCTGCCACTGGAAACCGTGCCGGAGGTGGTCGCCGTTCCGACTGGCGTTGCGCCATTGAGCAGCGTGAAGGTGACGGTGCCGCTGTTCACCGTACCGCCGCTGCTGGTGACGGCGGCCGACAGCACGACGCTCCGGGCGGTGGTGCTGAAGTCGGCCATCTGGTTAGCGGCGGTGGTGGAGCTGCCGGCGGCGCTGACGGTCAGCGAGTGGGTGTTGTCGCTGCTGGAGACGAAGCCCCCCGCGCCCGTGTAGCTGGCTACGATGGTGTAGGTGCCCGCATTCGTTCCACCGGGCAGCGTGTAGGAGGCCAATGCGCTGCCGCTACTCACGCTGGCCGCCGAGGTGGCGGCGCCGATCTGGGTCGCGCCCTGGAATACGGTGAAGGTGACGGCGCCGCTGTTGACCGTGCCCCCTGCACTGGTGACCGTGGCGCGGAGAGGCACCAACTGATTGCTCGCGCTGAAAACGGCGGTGGCGTTGGAGCCGGCCGTGACGGTAGTGCCGCCGTTGATCGTCAGCGTGTGGGTAGTGTCGCTGCTGGTGGTGAAATCGGTGGCGCCGTTGTAGACCGCCTGGATGGTATAGGCGCCGGCGAGAGTGCTGGCTGGCAAGGTGTAGTTCACCGAGGCGCTGCCACTGGAAACCGTGCCGGAGGTGGTCGCCGTTCCAACTGGCGTTGCGCCGTTGAGCACCGTGAAGGTGACGGTGCCGCTGTTCACCGTACCGCCGCTGCTGGTGACGGTGGCCGACAGCGCGACGCTCTGGGCGCTGGTGCTGAAGTTGGCCGACTGGTTAGCGGCGGTGGTAGTTGTGCCGGCGGTGTTCGTCAGCGAGAACGCCGGGCTGGTGGTGGCGCTTCCGGCCGTCGCAATCACGCTGTAGGGACCGCCCGCGGTCGCATTCGCCTTGAAGGCCTCCGTGAGCTGGCCGGAGCTGTTGGTATTGGCCGTGATGGTGGCCGTGGAATTGGAGAAGGCTCCGCTGGCGCCGGAGGCCGGAGAGGTAAAGGTAACGCTGGCGCCGGAGATGGGGTTTCCCCCGGCATCCTTGACCACCACGGTCAACGGAGTGGCAAAGCTGGTGTTGACGGTGGCGGTTTGATTGCTCCCCGACACGATGGAGATGCTAGACGGAACCTGAACCACGACGACATTGGAGTCGGTACCTGTCGCCGCCGTGGCCGAGCTGAAGTGCACGGGATCGCCCCCGCCCCAGGTGGATGCCGTGTTGGTAACGGACGTGGGCGAACTGGCCGGAATGTTGACCGTGAGCGAAATTGTGTTGCTGCCCCCGGCGGCTATGCCCGGAGTTCCGGTGCAGGTGACGGTGGTCGAGCCGGAGCAGGTGAAGAGATTGCCGGTGGACGTGGAAGAGCTGAGAGTGTAGCCGGTAGGCAGCGTATCGGATACGGTGACGGTTCCACTGGTGCTGCCGGCGGCTGCGGTGTTGGATACCACAAGGGTCCACTCTGCGGTGGAACCCTGGGTGAACGTTCCGACATGCGACTTGGCGATGGCGAGCGTGGCCGAGGCCTCGACCGTGATGGTGTCGCTGCCGATAGTCGAAGTGATGCCCGCGCCGCTGACTGTGACAGAGTTGCTGATGCTGCTGGTGGCATTCGACGCAACATTCACATTCAGCGTCAGCTTGGGATACGCGCTACCCGAGGCGACCGGGGAGTCGTTGGTGCAGGTCACGGTCTGTCCGCTCGACGCGCAATTCCATCCGGTGCCGGAGGAGCTCTGGTAAGTGAGCGCGGAGTTGAGCGTATCGACCACTTTCAGCGGATTGCTGCCGCCGGTGGGATCGCCCGTCGATCCGGGGCCGTCGTTGGTAATGGTCGCCAGGATCTCCGCATTGCTCTCGCCCTGCACGAAGTCGCCACCGATTCCGGACCCTGAGTGCGACGCGTCAACCGTTGCGCGGGGCAGATTTTCGGTCAGGTTCACGCACCAGCCGGAGAGATTTGTTGGTTCACCGCCGGTAAGAATGGCGCTGTCGTCCAGGTAGAGACTCCATGTCCCGTTTCCGTTATAAGTGCTGGAACCGGTGCCGCCAAAAACTCCCGCCTCATTCGCGTTGCCTAGAACGGCGGTCCCCGCGGTTGCAGCTTTGTTCGTTGGCGTAAATGGATTCGAGCTCAACGGCGGTCCTACGTTTTCCGTCCCGCAGTCGGATGCATTCTGCGGGCATTGCGGGTAGGTTTGGGCCACGCCGGAAGGGTTGTCGGAGGCCGCGTTGTCGCTCGTCGGCTTGAACGTGCCGGCAGAGGTCAGATTCCCGCTGACATAGCTTCCCGCAGTGTCTGAGAAAGTGAGGTTGAACGGTGACGGAGCGGTGGAAACGTCGCTGCCCGTGAGGGAGAAGAAGTCGAGGTTGTTGCCGCCCGGACCCACCAGCAGAAAGAGCCCGTCGCCCTGGTCTTTGGTCTGGTATCCGTTCAGCGTCACCGTCGTCGCGTTCACAGTGCCGGGCAGGTTGGTCACGAATATGTTCGACGGATACGGCTGGGCAGCGCCCACGTCCTCGCCCAATCCCGGAGCCGTGATCGCCCCGGTATTGCAGTACGTGTAAGGCCCAGCTCCCGACCCCGAAGTGGGATTCTTGGTCGCGGTATCCACGCGCTCGTCGAACTTGCCTGAAGCCACGCCAAACTCGGTTCCCGTATCGGTCCCGCTGTAGCTGGCCACGATCTGGTGCGTGCCTTCTGTGAGCGAAACCCCTAAAGTCGCTACCCCGCTGGCGTTAACCGAGGCGGTTCCCAGGTTCGTCGAACCGTCCACGAAAGTCACCGTGCCCGCACCCGGCGTCAACCCGGAGCCGTCGGTAGTGGATAAGGTGGCTGTGAGCGTGACGCTGGCCGTAGTCCCGGAGGTGATGGAAGCAGGATTCGGCAACCCGCTCACCGACAACACGGTGGGATGCGCGCCAGCCTGCATGGTGAAGTTCAGGCACCATTCGCCGATTGACCCGAGGGTCCCACCCTCGGTCAGCCGGTTGTCGACGTACAAGCTCCAGGTGTTGTTCGCCCCCTGGCCTCCGAAATCCGTAAGGAACGTTGCGGAGCCCGTGGGGGCGGCCTTGTCGAACGTCGCCGGCGCGGGAGATGGGAACGTGTCTAAGTTGTCCGAGCCCACATCGACCCAGTTATCGGTGGGCAGACAGGTGGTGCAGGCTGGAGCGCTGAAGGGCGGGATCTCCGCCGAACCGTCGTCGGAAAACGTAAGACTGCCGCTGGTATAGGGGTTGCCCGCCCAGGAAAGAAACTCGAATGCATTGCCGCTGCTCCCCAACCCCGACGTCTCGCTGCCCGGCGCCTGCAGCATTACGCCCAAATCGTCCAGCTCCTCAAAGTTCTCCAGGTCAAAGTTGTTGAGCGACACGGTCACGCTCTCGATAGTGCCCGACAATTGCGAGTAGCCAGTGCCCAGAACCAGCCGCGAGGGATAGGGCGTCGCGCCGGAATTGTCGTTGATCGTCACCGGTCCATTGCAGAACGTCGCGCCGGACGGGTTGTAGGGGTGGTTGACCGTGAGTATCGACGCCGTGCCGCTGGTACTGGATGCGTATGTCCCCGAAACCCCGCTGTATACCGCCGAGAGGCTGCGGTTGCCCTCCGACGAAAAGATCACATTCGTCGCGGCCTGCCCCGAGCCGTTGACCGCAATGCCGGACGCAAGCAGGGTGCCGCTGCCGGCACTCGTGCCCGTGCTGTCGTAGAAGCTGACCGTTCCGCCGATTGCCGGCGAGCCGTTGGAGGTGACAGTCGCTGTCAGCGTTACATTCGTCCCGCCGAGGCTGTCGCCATGAACGTCTGTGTCTGTAAATACGTTCGAAGTCGTGCCATTCGGATTGGCGCTGATGCTCGTCGTCGTAGCGGCGGCAGACTCCGTTGTGAACGAGATCGACCACGATACCAGCGTTCCGGAGGGCGTGTACGATCCCGTGCCGACCTGGTTGGCGATGTACAGCGTCCAGGTTCCGTTCAGGCTGTTGCCGGTGGGAAGGTCGAATGCAGTGGCGAAGTCGTAGGTGCCGCACTCGGTGCTGGGCCAGTCGTTGTTGCAGTCTGTCGTCCCGGGAGCCCCGATTCCGGCGGAATTGTAGTTCGTCCCCGGCCCAGGCGAATTGAATGTGTCCTGTCCTGGATACCAGTCACTGGGCAGGTAGGTTCCCGAAAGCGAACTGGGGCAGGTGACGATGCCGTTGCCGGGCAACATACCCTTGGCGTTGTCGGCGCCCGTGTCGCCGGAATCGGCGAGCGTGAATGTGCTGTTTCCCTCATTGCAGAGGCCGGAGAGAAGGTCGAGAGGCGTCAACCCCGTGGAGCTCGGAGGCACGAGCACCATTGCCACGGAATTAAGGTTGGTTACGTCGAGATCGGTGAGGGTCAACGTTATGTTGATTACGGTGCCCGATACGCCGCTAACGGTTACCGTAGAGCCTTCCGAAGCACCTAGCGTGCTGCTCACAGTAATGCCCGCTCCGCTGCTGAAGGTTTGTGCGGATGAGCGCTCGGTCGTATTCAGCAACAGCAGCGCCATCAGCAGGGAGAGGGGCATCGCTGACCCCGCCGCCGCTGCCACTGTCGCTAATCGCCTTGAGAAACCCGCAAGTCGAGCTGCAATTCGGGCTGGCCCCTCTCCCCCCGTATTCGTTGCGCTCTTGCGCGACCGTGGCTGAGCCGCCGCGGCGACGCAAAATGTGGCGGGTAGAGCTGCTTGGTGACGGGCGAAGAAAGCAGAGACACAGGTAACGAGCGGTTTCCCAGTCAAAACGCGGATCACAGACCCTCCAGGGGGAAGAAACAGCTATGGAACTGCATTCGCTCTTGAGGGGAGGAAACAAAGAGCGAGGAACTGTGCGCTAGAGCCCTGTCGAATTTGCCGATAAGCCGTGAGGGAAAGTCGATCGAACTTCGTACAGTGATCGAAGAGACACTTATGAGCCGGCGCTCAAGCGCTTGCATGCCAGACCCGGGGATTCCCAATCTATATCGGTCAGCGCAAGAGGTGTCAACGCAGGACTTTACCCAGGAGCGCGAGCCCGCATGCCAGAAGTAATAATCCTTCGTAACCATCGGCTCGCAATCGAGTGGTTATCGATTCGGACAGAGTCCCACTTCGGTAGGGCTTTTGTCTACCCGCTCTGCAGTCCCGGCCCGTGCTACGATGACCCTCGCATGTTACGAGAATTGACCCAACAGGGTGCGTCCACATGAACAAGAAGAAGGGATTCGAACGCATGTGTAGAATATTTATTCATAATGGTATACATAGTAAAAATGAATAATGCATGCTTATCTGCATGATGTCCGATTTTTCTGAAAAACGCCCTCCGGAAAGCTCGGGAGAACTGGCTTTGCTTGGCGCACAAACAGCATTCCAACGCCCCACTGCAGGTCCGGTGTCTCGTCGATTTGAATGCACAGCATATTCCGCGGCACACCGCGCAAACCGATCACCAGGCAAGTGCATGATTTTAGATCGGATTGGTTTCTGATCATTAGCTGGACTCAGGTGACTCTGAATGAATGGGTCGGCCAAAACAGCGCCTCTTCTCTGAAGATACTCAGCCTCGGCGAACGACTTGCCTCGCCGCACGGTATTCCATAGCTTGTTCCAGCCATGGAGCCCAACATCTGTCCAAGGCTGCCTCCGCCACAACGGCCGATCGGAATGCCGGAAAATAGTTTCATCGTGAGTGGCCGCAAAATCGTACACGCCGACATGGACGCGTTCTACGCGTCGGTCGAGCAACGGGACCGGGCGGAGCTGCGCGGCAAGCCGGTCATCGTGGCTTGGCAGGGCAAACGCTCAGTGGTCTGCGCAGCTTCGTACGAGGCGCGGCGGTACGGAGTCCGCTCGGCCATGGCGGCCAGCAACGCGGAACGCCTCTGCCCCGAGGGTGTTTTCGTCCCTCCCGATTTCCCCCGCTATCGCGCGGTCTCCCGCTCTGTACGCGAGATCTTCCTGCGCTACACGGACCTTATCGAGCCGCTCTCGCTCGATGAAGCGTACCTCGATGTGACAGACAACAAGATGGGCCTTCCCACTGCAACGAAGGTGGCGATCGCCATTCGCCGCGAAATTCGCGAAAAACTGCAACTGACCGCCTCGGCCGGCGTGGCGCCCAACAAGTTCCTGGCCAAGATAGCGTCCGATTGGCGCAAGCCGGACGGATTGTTCGTGATTCAGCCCGACGAGGTACTGGATTTTCTCACTCCTCTACCGGTTGGGAGAATTCCCGGCGTCGGGCGAGTGACCGAGCAGAAGCTGGCGCGACTCGGAATGCGCACGGTGGGCGATGTGCGCAGCCGGTCAATCGATGAACTTCAGCTTCAATTTGGACGCTACGGGCAGCGGCTCTATGAGCTCGCGAGAGGTATCGACGAAACCCCGGTTGTATCGAACCGGCCTGTTCAGTCGATCTCCGCTGAAGACACTTTCGAAGAGGATGTGCTGCTGAGTGAAACCGCGCCGATGATCCGCCGCATGGCCGAGAAGGCGTGGACGGCTTCGCGCAAGGAGCCGCGCATCGCGCGAACAGTGGTGCTGAAGCTCAAGACGGCTGATTTCCAGATACGGACGCGAAGCCTTACTCCGGCCTCGCCGCCAAACTCGTGCGAGGAGCTGACCGAGATCGCGCTATCGCTGCTGGAGCGAGTTCCCAATGAACCCGGTAGGAGATTTCGCCTCGTGGGTGTCGGTCTCAGCAACTTCCGCGATTCGGATCTCGCAAACGAGTCACTGCTGTTTTCATAGTCAGCCGTAGCGTTCGTGAGCAGACTGCATTCCGCGTCGCTGACGGCGAGGTATAGGGGAACGTTTTGTAACTTCCCGTTAGCCGGTCACTCTCCCGCAATCAACGTCAAAGAAGCCTGAGCCGCCTTTTTATTCAGACGGTTTTGTCTGTGTGCGCTTCCGTGTCCCTGTGCGCAACGACACCGCGGAATCTTTTGCCATTTGGGTCAGCAACCCGCCCGCCGCTCTGATCGCCAACCGTCAACGGCACGCGCATGGGAACCTTCGGCAAGCTTACCCCGCAGGCGTGGGTCAACTGCCTGCCTCAGGAGGCGATCTTCGACTTACCGGCGGGACTCGCGCCGCACGGAACGATCGCCTCGGTCGTCCTGCGCCTCTGGTATGCGCCGTTTGACCGGCGGACTCAGTACACGTCTCACCCGGCTGCCCTCGACGCGCTGACGGCCGACAACCCGCCACCAGCGAGAGCTTTTGCGCGCGCGCCTATCCTGAAACCACCAGTTTATGGACAACGGTGTCGCGACTCTGTCCGTGTCGCCGGGAACACACTCGCGATGAATTCGAAAGCCGCCAAAATGCTCGCGGTCCTGCTGGCCTGACGGCATGGATCAGCACAGTCAGCGGATTTCTCACATTTCCCGTAGTGTAAAATCAACCCTGCCCCGGTTCATTCTCGCTCGATCAGGAAAAACGCAAGTGGACGCCTCCGGAAAGCCCAGTCTAGTCGGAACTACGCTTTCCCATTACCGGATCAACAGCTCAATTGGTGCGGGTGGAATGGGCGAGGTGTACCGCGCCTCCGACACCAATCTGGGTCGCGATGTGGCCCTCAAGGTTCTGCCGGCCGATGTGGCCGGCGACCCTGACCGGCTCGCCCGCTTCCAGCGCGAGGCTCGCGCTGTCGCCGCGCTCAATCATCCCAATGTCGTCACCATCTACTCCGTGGAGCAGGCGGAAAACGTCCAGTTCATCACCATGGAATTGATCGAGGGCCAGCCGCTCGAACGCCTGATTTCCACCAAGGGACTTGAGATCGCCCGGATTGTCGAGATCGCCGGCGCAATGGCCGAGGCGCTCGCCGCCGCGCACGAGAAAGGCATCGTGCATCGCGACCTGAAGCCCGCCAACGTGATGGTCACGTATGAGGGCCGCGTCAAGGTGCTCGATTTCGGCCTGGCCAAGGATGTGAGCGCCGACAAATCCAATGACGCAACGATGACCTCGGCCGGGCACACACAAGCCGGTGTGGTCATGGGGACGCCATCTTACATGTCGCCCGAACAAGTCTCGGGGCGCCCGCTCGACCACCGCACCGACATCTTCTCCCTGGGCGTGATGCTGCACGAGATGGCAACCGGACAGCGCCCATTCCAAGGGACTTCTTCGGCCGAACTGATTTCCGCCATCCTGCGCGACAATCCGCCATTGGTGACAGAGGTTCGCCCGGACCTGCCTGCAGATCTGGCGCGCATCATCCGCCGCTGCCTTGAGAAAGACCCGCGCCGCCGCATGCAGACGGCGCGCGACGTGAGCAACGAGTTCCGCGAAATGGCGCAACCTGCCTCGCGCCCGGTCCCGGTCGCCGCGCCGGCATCGAGAAGCATCGCCGCAGCCGATTCCGGCGCCGCTCGCGCCGACGATGGGTTCTGGGTCGCCGTTCTGCCGTTCAAATCGAGCGGCACTGGCTCCGATCTCGTGGCGCTCGCGGAAGGAATAACCGACGACATTGTCACCGGCATGTCAAAGTTCTCCTACCTGCGCGTCATCGCGCGCAGTTCCACGGCTCGCTACGCCAACCAGGCCGTCGATGTGCGGGCGGCTGCAGAGGAACTCGGTGCGCAATACGTGATGGAAGGCAGCATCCGGCAGGCGGGCCCCAAAGTTCGCATCGCGGTGCAACTGGTGGATGCAATCGCCGGCGCCGGGTTGTGGGCCGAGACCTACGATCGGGCGTTCACACCCGAGGCGGCACTCGATCTCCTCGACGATGTGGTGCCGCGGATCGTGGCCACGGTCGGCGACACGCAGGGCATCCTGGCGCACAGCATGACGGAAGCACTGCGCGGGCGGGATCCTGAGACGTTTACGCCCTACGAGGCGCTGCTGCGCAGTTTCGGATTTCATCAGCACGCGAACGCGGCCGAGCATTTGGCGGGACGCATGGCTTTGGAACGCGCCGTAAGGGAGGCGCCCGACCGCGCAGAGTGCTGGGCAATGCTCTCGTGGTTCTACCGCGCAGAACACACCCAGGGATACAATCCGCGGCCCGATGCCATGGATCGCTGTCTCGAGGCGGCCCGCCGCGCTGTGAACCAAGCCCCTTCGAATCAGCTCGCCCAGGCCGCGCTGGCCTCGGCCTTTTTCTTCCGCCACGAGCTCGGTTCCTTTCGCCCGGCAGCCGAGCGCGCTCTTGCCCTCAACAGCATGGAGGGATACATCACTGCCTACCTCGGCATGCACTTTGCATATGCCGGCGATTGGGACAAGGGCTGCGCCCTGGCGGAGAGGGCGACCAAGCTCAATCCCAACCACCCTGGCTCGTACTGGTTGCCCCAGGCCATGAACGCCTACCGGCAGAGCGACAGCCAGCGCGCGCTGGAGATCGCGCTCCGAATCAACATGCCCGGGCTTTGGAGCGCTCAGGTTGCGCTCACCGTCATCTACAGCCAGTTGGGAAACTTCGATGAGGCCCAGCGGGCGCTGCGTGATCTGCTTGCGCTTCGCCCTGAATTCGCCACAACCGCGCGGAGGGAGCTCGCCAAGTGGTGGCTGCCCGACATGGTGGAGCAGATTATCGGCGATCTGCGCAAAGCCGGCCTGGACATTCCCGACGCCGGCGCTGCCGCAACGCGCACTTCCAGCATCTCCAACCCGCGCACTGCCTCCGGCGGAACTCGCGCCGACGAGGGTTTCTGGGTCGCGGTGCTGCCGTTCAAGGCGCAGGGGGCAAGCGCAGAACTCGCGGCGCTTGCCGATGGGCTCTCCGAGGAGATTGTCACCGGACTATCGCGCTTCTCTTACCTGCGAGTCATCGCCCGCGGCTCCACGCTGAGCTACGCCAATAGAGCGATCGATCTGCGCGTCGCGGGGCAGGAGCTGGGCGCGAGCTACGCGATGGAGGGTACGCTGCGGCAAGCAGGAGCCAGGCTGCGCGTCGCGGTGCAACTGATTGATGCGGTCACCGGAGTGAATCTGTGGGCGGAGAACTACGAACGCGCTTTCAGCCCGGAGGCAGTCTTCGAGTTGCAGGACGACCTCGTACCCCGCATCGTGTCCACTGTCGCCGACCATGATGGGGTTCTCCCGCAGAGCATGGCCGAAGTCCTCCGCAAGAAAAGCGAGGAGCAACTGACTCCGCACGAGACTTTGCTGCGCACCTTCGCTTTTTTCAAGCGCTTTGATGCTGAAGAACACGCGCTGGCCAAACGGATTCTCGAGAACGCCGTTCGCACCCAGCCGGAAAACTCCGATTGCTGGGCCATGCTGTCGCACGCCTACAGTAACGGATACTGGGCATTCGGTGGCCAACAGGACTCCCTTGACCGCGGTCTGGCCGCGGCCCGCCGGGCGGTGGACGCCGGGCCGTCGAATCATCTCTCTCATTGGGCGCTGGCCCTGGCGTTGTTCTTGAGACGGGATTTTTCAGCGTTCCGTGTCGCAGCGGAACGTGCGATTGCACTCAATCGGATGGATGGTTCAACGGTCGCGTTCATGGGTCACCTCATTGCCTATTCGGGCGATTGGGAACGGGGCTGCGCCATTGCCGAACCCGCATCCGCTCTCAATCCCAACCATGCCGGGTGGCATGGGCTCCCAGCGTTTTTCAATTCCTATCGCAAAGGCGAGTACAAGGACGCACTCGCCGCGGCCCTTCGGCTCAACATGCCAGGTCACTTCCAGGACCCTGCTGCGCGGGCGGCGGCGCACGCACAGCTTGGCGAGCGCGACGCGGCGCAGCAGGCGTTGAAGGAATTGCTGGTGTTGCAGCCTGATTTCGCAGAAATGGCTCGCGGCTTTTACTTGAAGTGGCAGAGTCCGGAACTCGTCGAGCACCTCATCGACGGCTGGCGCAAAGCGGGGCTCGACATTCCTGCAGCCCACGCCGCTCCCGCGTCATCGCTCACATCTACCATCTCCACCCCGCGCACTGCCTCTGGCGGAACTCGCGCCGACGAGGGTTTCTGGGTCGCGGTGCTTCCCTTCAAATACACCGGCGCCAGTGCCGACCTGAAAGCCCTCGCCGAAGGAATATCCGACGAAATCGTTACTGGTCTCTCGCGATTCTCATATCTGCGCGTTGTCGCGCGAGGTTCAACGACGAAATATTCCAGCGAATCCGGCGACATCCGCACCATCGGCAAGGAACTTGGCGCGCGCTATGTGCTGGAAGGCAACCTGCGCCAGGCCGGCAGCAAGCTGCGTCTGGCCGTGCAACTCACTGACACAACCTCCGGCGCGCATCTCTGGGCCGAGACTTATGAGCACGCCTTCACTCCCGAATCCGCATTCGAAGTGCAGGACGATCTCGTTCCCCCCATCGTAGCCACAGTGGCCGACCCCTACGGCGCACTGCCGCGCAGCATCGGCGAAGTGTTGCGCAACAAGAGCGACGACGAGCTCAGTCCTTACGAGGCAGTGCTCAGCGCCTTCAGCTACTTCTCCCGCATCACTCTTGAAGAGCACGCTGTGGTCAGAACAAGGCTCGAGCGCACTGTCCGCAAAGCGCCCGACCATGCGGATAGCTGGGCCATGTTGTCGATTATGTATCGCATTGAATTCGCGCAGGGGTTCAATGCCGGGCCCAACCCTCTTGACCGCGCTCTGGCCGCGGCGCAGCGTGCGGTCGACCTGGCGCCCGCCAACGCCCTCGGCCATTTCGCGCTGGCGACCATCCATTTCTTCCGCAAGGAGATGATTCCCTTCCGCGTCGCCGCCGAGCGCGCACTCGCGCTCAATCCGCTGGATGGTTCCGTAATCGGCTATCTGGCCACGATCATTGCGGCATCCGGTGAGTGGGATCGCGGCTGCCAGATGGTTGAATCCGCCATCAAACTCAATCCCAACTATCCCGGCTGGTTCCAGTTCCCATTTTTTTCCAACGCCTATCGCCTGGGTAAGTACGAGGAAGCGCTCGCAGCCGTGGCTCGCGCCAACACGCCGGGGTACTTCCATGCGCACGCAGCAAAGGCAGCGATCCTGGGTCAGCTCGGCCGCCGCGAAGAAGCGCAGAAAGCCGTGCAGGACCTTTTGGCCCTGCGTCCCGATTTCGGGGCGGTCGCGCGCCAGGAGTACGAGAAGTGG
This sequence comes from uncultured Acidobacteriota bacterium, assembly GCA_963766785.1. Taxonomy (GTDB): domain Bacteria; phylum Acidobacteriota; class Terriglobia; order Terriglobales; family Acidobacteriaceae; genus Telmatobacter. The sequence goes on along the minus strand of CAVYBV010000025.1, from coordinate 1,018,354 downwards.
TATCTAACCGGCGAAATCGAGCACGTTCTCGATGGCCTGCGCAAAGCCGGCCTCAACATGCCCGGGGAAGACCAGCCGGCCGCCCCTTCGCCGAAAATCGAGACGTCCGGGAAACTTGCATCCGGAATGCAGTCCATCGCCGTGCTGCCCTTTGCCAACTTGAGCGCCGATCCCGATCAGGAATATTTCTCCGACGGGCTCGCAGATGAGATCATCAACGCCCTCACTCACGTTGCTGGATTGAAGGTCATCGCCCGCACCTCGGCGTTCTCTTTCAAAGGCAGGAACGAGGACATCCGCAAAATTGGGGAACTGCTCGGCGTAACCAGCATTTTGGAGGGAAGCGTGCGGCGCTCCGGAAGCCGCATGAGGGTTACCGCCCAATTGATCAATGCGGATGACGGATGTCATCTCTGGTCGGAACGATTCGATCGCGAGGCGACCGACGTGTTCTCTGTGCAGGACGAAATAGCTGCGTCTATCGCTAAGGCACTGAAGGTGACCCTGCGCGGCGAATCATCCCGCGGCCACCAGCCGAGCCTGCCTGCTTACGAGGCGTTCCTTAAGGGACGACATCACTACTACAAGTTCTCGCCGGAGGCCTTCACGCGCGCCGAAGTGGAGTTCCAGCGCGCAGCAGCGCTCGATCCGCAATGGGCCGACCCCCATTCGGCTCTCAGCGACCTTTATCTTTCGTTCGGATTCTACGGCTGGCGTCCGCCTGAGGAGATGGCTCCATTGGCCCGCTCTGCCGCCCATCGGGCACTCGAACTTCTGCCTGATGATCCGATGGCTCATTCCGTGCTCGCAGCCATTCTGGGCCTGCATGACCGCGATTGGGCGGAATCGGAGAGCCATTTCCATATCGCCCAAGCAGGTGGAGCCCGATCAACCAATGCGATCTTTTTTTGCGCCGTGTTTCATCTGCTGCCCCTGGGACGATTCGACGAAGCCAGACGGGAGATGGAAAAAGTGGTTGCGCTCGATCCGCTGAGCGCTTTCTGGCGCGCACGGTTGGCGTGGATATCGTTGAACGAAGGCAATTACAACGATGCCATTGCCTCAAGCCGTGCGGCGCTGGAGTTGGACGAGAACGATTATCCGGCCCGGATGGTCATGGCCCTGGCACTATACTGCGCGGGCAATGCTGCAGAAGCGCGGGTCGAGATCGAAAATGCCTACCGGATCGCACCGTTTGATTCCTTTTGCACTGGCATCTTCGCCGGTATGGCTGCAAACGCCGGCGACCGGGCACGCGCGAACGAATTGATCGCGAACATGACGGGGTCGATTCCTGTCGGCAAAATGATGTATCATCTGCTCTGCTCGGAAATCGATGCCTCGCTCGACTGGTTTGAAAAGGATCTTGAGTTGCGCCGCTTCAACGCGCCCATGCTTGCCTGCGCGGCTTTCCTTGAACCCTTGCGCTCGAGCCCGCGTTGGCCGAATCTGATGAAGATAATGGGAATGCCTCGAAACAACACTTCGTCACCTCAAATTCACCCACTCTGACTGAATTCGCAGGCCCCGTTGCCAGTCGACGAACGCACCCAGGGAGTTCCCGTTGCGCCGGCACCTGAGGAACAATCAGCCTCAGCGAGTGCATGGGTTCATTGAGCAGAGAGGAACTCTTCGATACGGTCAGCGGCGGCCTGGGCGCCGCCATATTCCTTCATCGACTCTGCTACGCGCCGCGCCGCCTGGCGATATCCCGGCTGGTTCAGCACGCGTTTCACCTTGGCGCCAAACTCCGCCACATCCACGCGCTTCTCGCCGTCCACGCCGGTCACCGGCATCACCACTTCACCCGCGCCCAGCGACGCCAGCCGCCGCGCATTGCTCTCGCGCTCCGTGATCGTGGGAATGATCACCGCCGGCGTTCCCGCCTTCAGGCACGTCATCACCGAGCTGTGCCCACCGTGAAAAACGATCAGGTCGCAACGCTCCGCCATCAGCGGCCCCGGCACATAGGCGGCATGGTGGAAATTCTTCGGCAGCGTCCCAAACTCGCCGGGAAGCTCCTGATAGCCGGTCGTCAGCACCCCATCCACCGGCTGGTCTGCCAGCGCCGCAATCGCCGCGTGAATCACCGCGATGGAATCAACCGGCGTAGGCGACGTAAAGTAGCGCGGATTGCCGGAGTAAACCCAGACCAGCGGCTTGTCGCCGTCGAGCTCGTTGACCCACGCGGGCAGCGCCGCATCGCCGCGTTGGAAAACCAGGGGGCCGATCCAAGTGACGCCGGCATCGGCGGAGACGGGGTCGGTTTCGGGCGTGCCAACGATGAGAGAGAGATCGCCGGCTAGCAGATCGACCGAACGCTTCACCGGCGCGAGTCCGTACTCCTGTGCCACCTGGCTGAAGAACGCCGCTGCGCTGGGCAGTCCCGCGGGCCGCTCCTGTTCCCACCAAGTGAATCCGCGGCTTGCGGGATGAATGTTCCCTTGCAGCACGGTGGCCAGCGGGACCTTGGCGATGCGCGCAGCCAGGCAGGAAATCGGCTCAAACGAATCCACCACCATGTCGGGCTTGTAGTCGCGCACCAGGTCCACGTACACTCGAACGGCGTCACGCACATATTGCTCGCTGGTATACACGCCGCCAAAAAAGTGCTCCACGTCCCATCCCTCGGCCACCATCGTCAGATCGAACGCAGGCTCCGGCATCGGCGTCGCCGGTATGGGCAGGCTTGAGAGGCCGGCGTCGCCAATCAGCCGTTGGGGCGCGGGTGCGGGATTGAAGACCGCGACTTCATGCCCGCGATCGGCAAGGGCGCGCGCAATGGGAACCATGCGCGTAGGCAGGCCAAGGTCATTGGAGATAAGCATCGTGAACAGAAATCTGGCCATTCGACCTCATTCGCGGGTAAGGGATTGCCCGAATCTAATTGCTGCACAATGCTCTGTCAAGAAAGGCGCGGAACGGAATGGCCGCCGGACGGGGAGACTCGTCCGTTCACCGAACTTCCGCGAGAATTCGATCTGCGCAGAATTCATCCTTGGCGCTGAATCCCAGTCATAAGGGAATTGTTACTTTCAGGGACAACGGACGAATTGAACTCGACTGGGACGCCGCCGAGGTGACAGGTAATGGCAAATGCCCCGGTTTCTATGAATTTGGCAGTTCCCGGTTGTCGACCTTCCTTACTTTTTGAGTTTGGCGGGTGAAGCGCCGGCGACAACCGCCGAAAGTGGCGGGATGCCGGTGACAAGCCCAAAACTCGGCTGTGGGCTCGACTGCTCACTCGATTCTTTGCCTTCTGAGGGTACGCATCGGCGCAGAAATGGACCAAATAAGCTCGCGGGTGGCGTGAGGTGACGGAGTAAAAGCAGCCCGTCCTAAGATTCTGGTTTCACGGACGTGCATTTCGGCATAATGGACCAGATTCGACGCCGAATTCAGTGCCGGCGCAGGAGCAGAAGCCGAACCGGCGACTGAAGTTGGGGTCGTGGCAGCGCCAGATAGATGGTTGGTGGAAGAGCACAAGCAGCAGCGGCAAAATCAGAGACACATGGCCATGTTGGCCCAGCGGGATCTCAATATCGACGGCTTCACCCTTCATGACCTAGCTGCAGAACATAATCTATAATTCCTGCCATGTCTGCCGAAGAGAGCGGATACCAGTTTACTCGGAACGATCCGTACAATCCCGCGGCTCCCATTCAGCTGGTGGTTCCGAGGCTGATTGACAGCTGCGCCTACATGCACTCTATTCGCTCCTACAAACCGCCGGCGAATGCATTCGCCGTCTGGTACTTCGGTCAGAATGGATTCATCCTCAAGAGCACCTCCGGCACGCTGATCGGGATTGACCTGTATCTGACGAACAGTTGCGCTACCCGGTTTGCGCACTTGCCTTTTCGCCTGGACCGGCAACTGCCCATCTTCATCGAACCCGAAGACTTGGATATCGACGTCTTCGTCACAACCCATTCACACGATGACCATGCCGATCCCGAGACCTTGCGCAGAATGAACAAGCAGCACACACAATTCATCGGGCCGTTTAACTCGATACAGGTTTATCGCAAGTGCGGCGTGCCCGAATCGTGCATGCAAATAATTCATCCGGGAGAGACCGTCGAGCTGAATGACTCCACTTCAATCCAGGCGACCTTTGCTATCCCCACTGACGCTACGGATTTGAACCACACTGGAGTGCTTTGCCGGTTCTCTAACGGACTCACCTTCTACAGCACCGGTGATACGGCTTATGCCGATGTGTTGGGCGCGCTGCTGCCCGTTGAAGTGGATGTATGCGCAATCTGCATCAATGGAGGCTTCCACAATCTGGCGCCACTCGAAGCGGCAAACCTCATTCGTCAAATTCGACCAAGGTTGGTTGTGCCGTGTCACTACGACATGATGGTCAATAACGTAGGTTCACCAGCTATGTTTCGTGTCGCTTTGGACCTTGTCGGTTGCAATGCGTTGTTTAAGATGATGAGCTATTACGAGCCCTGGCTCTATCAAAGAAACCAAGTGCGAAAGGTGTTTCCGCTTTAGCAAACTAATTGCTGGATTAACCGGGAGCTAGGCGTTTTATGGAGATTTCACTTGCAGGTAAAGTCGCGGTTGTAACTGGAGCTTCCTCAGGAATCGGTTTGGCTGTCACCAAGACCTATCTGGATTGCGGAGCCAAGGGTGTAATAGGTATTTTTCGCCGAAAGGATGTGCCCGGCGAGCTGAAGGCCGCTCAGGAACGCTTTCCGGGCAAGTTAGCGATCGTTCATGGAGACGTAGGAGAAGAGCAGACTGCGATCGAATTCACCAGGATCGCTGTGGAGCAGTTTGGCCGTATTGACATCCTGGTCAGCAATGCGGCTGTGAGCGTAATAAAGCCCCTCCATCTGCACACGCCGCAGGAGTGGGATGAAGTGATGAATTCCAACGTGAAGAGCCTCTATTGGGCGGCGCGGCACGTGATACCGGTCATGATCGAGCAGCGCTCCGGCCTGATTCTGATCAGTGGATCCATATCTGGAGAGGCAGGAATACCGACCCAAGGCGCTTACGCACCTTCAAAAGGCGCGCTGCACCAGATGACCCGGCAAATGGCGATTGAGTACGCACGGTACGGAATTCGCGTGAATGCCGTCGCATGCGGAACGGTGGACACTCCGATCGTTCATAACTCAGCGGCGGCATCGGGTGACCCCGAGGCTTACTGGGCCATGCTGCGCAACGGGCATCCCATTGGCCGAATTGCCAGCGCCGATGAGGTGGCGGGCTTTTATGCCTATATGGCAAGCGACTGGGCTAGTTTCTTCACGGGCGCAATCCTGATGATGGACGGCGGTTACACGGCCCAGTGAGGAGATGGGATGAAGACGATGATTGCCGCTCGGTACCTGGGACCGTATAACTTGCAGCCTTGGGAAGTCCCGCTCCCGGAGATCGGTGAAGAAGAAGTTCTGATTGAGGTGGATGCCTGCGGCATTTGCGGGTCCGATATCAGTATTGTGAACGGCACACATCCTCGCGCCAAGCCTCCGCTCACCATAGGTCACGAGCTTTCGGGCCGCATTGTTGAGATCAACAGCTCCCAGCGCAAGTTCGCCATTGGCGACTGCGTCACAGTGTTCCCGCTCATCGTGTGTGGTCAATGTCACGCCTGTACGCATGGGAATTCTCATGTCTGCAGGAACCTGCGGCTCTATGGTTTCGATGTCGACGGCGGCATGGCTCAATTTGTAAAGCTTCCGGTTGGAACGCTGCTGAAGCTCCCGGAGGGATTGCCGGTGAAGACCGGCGCCCTGATTGAGCCCTTAGCCGTCGCCGTCCACGGCGTTGCTCGAACTAATGTTGAAGATGTAGAGTTGGCCGTGGTGCTGGGAGCGGGCCCCATCGGTCTGCTGACCGCCCTGGTTGCGCAAGCGCGCGGGATCAAGCACGTCCTCATCAGCGATGTACGGCCTTTACGTCGGCAGCTGGCACAAAGCCTCGGATTGCACGCGGCAGAAGCCGGGGAAGGCCTGAGGCTGAGGGTGATGGAATTGTCCAGTGGGAATGGCGCCGACCTGCTGTTTGAGTGTGCCGGCCATCCCTCTTCTGCAATGGAAATGACCGCTCTGGTTCGCTCCCGCGGAGTGATCGTGAACCTGGGGGTGTTCAAGGAGCCAGTCCATGTCGACATGATGGCAGTCAATTTCAAGGAGATCGAATTAATGGGGTCGAGAGTCTACGCACGCAAGGACTTTCAAGCGGCGCTCGACTTGGCGATGCAACTGCCACTCGAGCGCATCGTGTCGCACGTTTACTCCTTGCAGGATGTAAGCACTGCATTTGAACAGTTCCGATCTGGCGAAGTGTGCAAGGTACTTATTTCGGGGGTTTAAACGGATCAGCGATTTCGGCTTATCGGGCAGCAGAAGCAAAGGACGCAATGGAACGCAGACAATTTCTAATGAATTCAGCCATGTCGGGCGCCCTTTTTGCCCTTTCCGGCGCCAGGGCCTTTGCCGATTCCGCAGATGCGCAGATCGATATATTTGTGGACGAGCCGCTGGCTGTCATCTCGCCCAATTTGTACGGGCAATTTACCGAACATATTGGCGGAGTCATTTATGACGGCGTATGGGTGGGCGAAAACTCGAAGATTCCCAATCAGTACGGGATCCGAACCGAGCTGATCGAACGCTTGAAAAGAATCCACGTCCCTGTCATACGCTGGCCCGGAGGCTGCTTTGCAGACAGCTACGACTGGATGGACGGAATTGGTCCGGCTGCCCAGCGCCCCAAGCGGACCAATTTCTGGGAAGTGGATCCCGACGCGGCCAGGTTGCATGAGAAGGGCAAGCAGGTCTTTGAGCCAAACCAATTCGGCACCAATGAGTTCGTACGCTTTTGCCAGATGGCTGGAGCGCAGCCCTATTTGGCCGTCAATCTGAGAAGCCTTCCGCCCATCAGCTTCGATCGCTGGGTGGAATATTGCAACTCACCCGCGGGCAGTACCACGCTGGCGGACACCCGGGCAGCAGCGGGATTTCCGCAACCATTCGATGTGCGTTACTGGGGAGTTGGCAATGAGAGCTGGGGCTGTGGCGGGAACTTTACGCCGGAAGAATATGCCTCAGAGTTTCGCCGCTACACCAGTTGGCTGCCCGGCTATGGCGTGGACTTGCAGTTAATCGGCTCCGGCCCTAATGGTGACGATCTCGACTGGACTCATCGTGTGTTCGAACAACTCTTTTCGGATCACCCTTACGACAACCCCCAGTTCGCCGGTTGGTCAGTCCACTATTACGCTTCCAACCTGAGTCGCGGCAGGACATCAGACTGGATCAAGAGCAAAGGAGACGCGCTCGCGTTTGAGGCGATCGACTGGTACGAGTTAATGCGCCAGTGCAATCGCATCGAACAGATCATTCAGGATCAGTGGACGGCGATGGGTCAGTACGACACTGCGCACCGCATCAAGCTTGTGATCGACGAGTACGGCCCCTGGTATCGCGAAGGCACAGAAGTGGATTCGACCCACATTTTCGGTCAGCAGGTCACTCTTCGCGATGCGCTCGCCACTGCTTTGACGCTGGACATTTTCAACCGCAATGCGGAGAAGGTAAGCATGGCCGCGAATGCTCAACTGGTGAACAACCTGAACGCATTGTTCCTGGCTCACGAGGACCACATCATCGCGACAGCCAACTATTTTGTCTTTGAAATGTATGCGGCGCATCAGGGCGGACAGAATTTGCGCGCCTTATTCTCCGCGCCAGAGGTGCACTATGTACGCGACGGCGAGCCCGCGCGCTTTTGGGCATTGAACGGGTCGGCATCGAAAAAAGATAAGGCGGTCACGTTGACAGTAGTCAACCCCGATCTGACAAGGGCCATGAACACGCAGATTACGTTGCACGGCGCGAAGATCGCGCAGGCGAGAAGCACGGTACTTACAAATAGCGACATGCACGCCCACAACACCTTCGACCATCCTGACACCATAAAGCCGGCTCCGCTCCAGGTTTCAATTTCAGCAGGCGCGGCGATGCTGAACATTCCGCCGGCTTCAGTAACAAAGTTGGAGATCGCGATTTCCTAAGGCGGGCTAAAGTAGCTTTCAACCGACGGCCGAGATTACACTACGGGGACCGCTGCGAGACACCTATGAACCCGACTGTGCATACGCGCCAACCCCGTTCCGGGGGCAAGCTAAACGCTTCTCTTGTCAAAAGCACCATCGTAGCCGCTCTTGGCGGCCTCCTCTTCGGTTTCGATACCGCCGTTATTGCGGGCACAACCGGAGCGCTCACCACCTTATTCCATCTCTCTCCGGCTTCGTTAGGGCTCACCGTAGCAGTGGCCCTGTGGGGAACGATCGCAGGAGCCATGCTGGCGGGTCTTCCGGGGGACAGGTACGGGAGGCGCAACAGCCTGCGGGGTCTCGGTATCCTGTTCTTTTTCTCTGCCGCGGGCTGCGCATTGGCGTGGAGTTGGCTCTCGTTTGTGACTTTCCGTTTCGTTGCTGGCCTTGCCATCGGCGGCTCTTCGGTTCTGGGGCCCATGTACATTGCCGAGATCGCGCCGGCCAGGTGGAGAGGCAGGCTGGTGGGGTTCTTCCAGTTCAGCATCGTCTTCGGAATCCTGGTAGCGTACTTCTCCAATTACGTCATCGGCACGCTCTCTTTGGGCGATGCCGAATGGCGCTGGAAGCTCGGCATCTCCGCCGTCCCCGCGGCCTTCTTCTTCGTCATGCTCTTTTACATTCCCCGTAGCCCGCGCTGGCTGGCCAAGAAGGGCCGGATCGATGAGGCGCGAGAAGTTCTTGCCCAGATTGGCGAAGAAGACGCCGAAGCCCATCTGCGGCAGATCGTGGAGTCGCTCGATGCCGAACACGCAGACGGCAAACAGCGCCTATTCGCGCGAAAATATCTCTTCCCCGTCTCGCTGGCCATCTTGGTAGCCATGTTCAATCAGCTCGCCGGCATCAATGCAATTCTTTATTACCTGAACGACATCTTTACCCGAGCCGGCTTTACCAAAGTCTCCGGGGACCTGCAGGCAGTGGTAATTGGAGCCACAAATCTGGTCTTCACTGTAGTGGCCATGACGGTAATCGACAAGCTCGGCCGCAAGAAGATGTTGCTGATTGGCTCAGTGGGAACGTTCGCATGTCTGGCAACGGTTTCCTATTTGTTCTATAACGGCCGGCACGAAGACCTCCTCATCTGGCCGCTCATCTGCTACATCGCATTCTTTGCGTTTTCCCAGGGCGCGGTCATCTGGGTGTACATCAGCGAAGTGTTTCCCAATGCCGTCCGCGCAAAGGGCCAGAGCCTTGGCAGCTTCACGCACTGGTTTATGGCGGCCGTCCTGTCGTGGGCTTTTCCGCTTCTCAGCGCCCATTCAACATCGGCGCCCTTCATGTTTTTCGCCATCATGATGGTGCTTCAGTTCTTTGTCGTCCTGCTGGTCTTCCCTGAGACAAAGGGCATCACCCTTGAAGATATGCAGAAAAAACTCGGCATCGAGTGAACGGCGGCTTTTCAACCGGTGTTCGGACCTCGAAGCCTGTAATCGTACGTGACCATAGGAGTTGCAAGCGCAGCCGGACTCACGCGCCTTATTGCTAACCTTCATTCAGCGGCTTCCGAGGCCCCAAATTTGCAATTCCGGATGTGTTGTCGGCAATGGTCCAAATACCCGGAAGTGGAGCTCGAAAGGTCCATTCTCCGGTTTGCCGGTCACTCGCCCGGAACGCAAACATTCGGATCCAAAACGCTCGCTTCAGTACTCGATTTTGCGCTCACCGAGAACCGCCACGAGTTTGGGGTCGGTTTCTGGACTCGAGCCCGTTTAGAAATAGGAATCGCGCCTGTAATCGGTATTGCTTCCAGAGAGTGGGACACGGTGGGACTATCGAGGTGCCGGAAAATCTCCAAGTCTGACCAGGAGGAAACGCGCAGCCCAGCAGGTCACACTGCCGTTCATCTCGTGCCGGTTCTAGGAACTTGTTGAAATTGGCTGCATTGCAGCGCGTTTCCTGATCATTTGCATCTTTGCTTGGTTGAAAGTTGTTTAAAAAAGGCCTTTGGCCAGTGTTTGTGCGGGCCTCAGGAGGCATCCCAGGGGCCAGCAACCGGCGTTCAGGCACACTGCTCCCTGAGCCTTCCCGGTGGTTGAGCCATCAGTCGTGGCAGCCGGATCAGGTTATGTGCCGCGCAGCGGAAGACAAACAGCCAATCCACTTTCTCCAAGCCTCGTAACTTGACCTGGCGCAGTGGGCCGGTTTGCTTCAGCCAGCCAAAGCCCTTCTCCACCAGCCATCGCCGGCTCAGGCTTAAAGCGTAGCCTGGCTGGCGTGTGGTTCTGCGGTCCAGATTGCTGGCACGCCCTTTGTCGTTCTTCGTCACATGGGGCGTCACGTTTAGCTCCCGCACCGTGCGCACGAAATCCTTCGTGTCGTACGCCTTGTCCGCACCCACTGTAATGCGCCGCGAACGGCCCTCCTGCTTTTGCTGAAGCATCAACAGCGCGGCGTCGCGCTCGGCGAAACCATCGGCGTGCGTCACCATCGCCGCGGCAATCAACCCGTTGCGGTTCTCCACCAGCGCGTGGCCCAGGTAGCTCAGCTTCGACTCCTTGCCATAGCTCTTCTTGTAAAGCCGCGCATCTGCATCGGTGGTCGACTCATGCGTCTTGTTCGAGCGGCTCTGGCCGCGGAAGTCCGTCCCGTCGCCATCGCCGGAACCGTCCTTCGAGCGAAAGCTCTTCTGCGAAGCCCATGCCTGAATCAGCGTGCCGTCTACCGTGAAGTGCTCGTCGCTCATGAACCGCTTCGCCTGCTTGTTCACTTCCGCGAAGAACTGCTGCGCCACGTCGCTGGTCAGCAGCCGGTCGCGGTTCTTCGAGAACACCGCGTGATTCCACACCGCATCGTCCATGCCCAGGCCCACGAACCACCGAAACAGCAGGTTGTAATCGATCTGCTCCACCAGCAGCCGCTCTGAGCGCACCGAGTAGAACACCTGCAGCAGCAAAGCCCGCAGGATGTACTCCGGCGCAATCGATGGCCGCCCCGAATCCGCATACAGCGCGTCGAACTCCTGGCTCAACGTCCGCAACACCGTGTCCGTCAGCTTGCGAACCGCACGCAGCGGATGATCCTGTGGCACTCGCTGCTCCAACGAAACATAGCTGAACATCCCGTCCTGAACCCGCTCGTCTCCGCGCATACCTATTAGACGAGCAACACCTTCGCAACGCCCCAGAACGGTACCTATTTCAACAAGTTCCTAGGTCAAACCTACTTGGCGAAGAAGATCCTGAAAGCGAGGATCGGAACGCAGGGTATCCAGCAGGAAGTCAGACCTGATCCATCCAGCGTCGAGCGACTTCTCCAGGCAGGCCTTCCTGAGAGACTCCAGTGCTCGGTCGTTCTCGCCGAGTCCAGCGTAAATCGTGGCCATCGTGTACGGAGAAGCCATCGCCTTCGCGTTGTGCTCCAGGTCGCGAAGCATCTTTTCCGCTTTGCCCTTCTCGCCCGCTGCCGCCCAGGCGTGCGCCAGCGCCACGGCTGGCCGAGGATCGTCCGACGTCTCCATGGCCCTCTGATATTCCGCGATCGCTTCCTGAAGCCTGCCGGTGCCTTCGTAACCCGCCCCGAGATAGTAGTGCTGGGACGAATCCGTTGGATCTAGGATCAGGCCCCTCTTTCCGGCTTCAATCAGGTCGGCGTAATCCCGCAGTTCAAAATAGGCATCTGATTCGGACTGCGCCGAACTGAAACCTGTGTCCAGCTGGTCGATCTGTGCGATCTCGGCGAGCGCTTCGCTCCGCCGGCCAAGAAAAGCGAGAAATATGGCCCGATCTTCATGCGCACAGCTATAACTCGGGGATAGAGCGATGGCCCGGCTGAAGGCGCGATCGGCGCCATCCCAATCCCAGTCAAAACTCCACTTCAGCGCGCCCAGTGTGTCCCAGGCTTCGCCAATGCTGTCATCGAGCTCCATTGCTTTGGCGACGAACTTCTTCGCGGCATCGTACGCCTGCTCCTTTGGCATGGCTCCGTCATACGCCAGATAAACGTACGTATCTGCCAAACCAGCATAGGCAAGCGCGAAGTCTGGATCCTCCCGGATCGCATCTTCGAAAAGATCCTAAGCCTTCCTAAGTGATGCGGGTTTGGTGAATTCGGTCGTGAAGTAAAGGAGTCCCTGAATATAGGCATCGTAGGCGGCCGGGTTGACGGCGACCGCCCTGCCCATCTGTTCCTGCTGCGCAGGAGTGATTTGCGCCCGAACCTGTTGCGCAATTGCGCTTGCCACTTCTTCCTGCAGTTTCAGAACATCGCCACTATCGCGATCGTAGGTCTCGGCCCAAATGTGCCGATCGGTGCGCGCCTCCAGTAGCTGCGCCGTGACGCGCACCCGTTGACCCGAACGAATCACCGACCCTTCTAGTATGGCGTCCACGTTCAGCTCACGAGCAATCTCCGGCAGGCTCTTCAGTGTCCCCTTGTACTGCATCACCGATGTCCGCGAGATGATGCGGAGCGAGCCCACTTTGGCCAGATCCGTAATCAACTGGTCCGTCATGCCATCGGAAAAGAACTCCTCCGACGGATCGCCGGACAGGTTACTGAGGGGCAGGACCGCAAGGGAATGGATCGGCACGGCCGCCGGTATTGCGCGAACCGATCGCCACTCTATCCAGGCAATGAGTCCAAAGGCAATAACAGTACAAAGAATGAAGGCGCGAACAACCACCGTGAGGCGGCTCTTTCGCTTTTCAGGCGCGGCGAGACTCACCACTTTGCCAGGATCGTCGGCCTCTTCGACGGACGCCGACGGCGCTTGCGCATCCTCCACCGGGCCGATGTACCGGTAGCCCCGGCGAGGCAGCGTCTCGATGTACCGTGGGTTCTCCGCCGAATCGCCCAGGACTTCGCGAATCCGCGCAATCGCGTTGTGCAGGCTGTGGTCAAAATCGACGAAGGTGTCGGCGGGCCAGATTCGGCTCAGCAGTTCCTCGCGCGTCACCACGTCGCCGGCGCGTTCCAGCAGGATCTCCAGAACTTGCAGGGGCTGGCCGCGTAGACGCAGCCGTACGCCCTGCCTGCACAGGAGCCCGGCACGGACATCCAACTCGAAATCTTCGAAGCGCAGCCTTCCAGAATCGAGCGGTTGGGTAGCCATAGGCGACCTCCGGGATGAGCTAGCCTACCATAATTCTCCTCGCATTCACCATCCCGGCAAAACACGCTTGGATTCAATAATTTAGATCTGGAGAAAACTTTGGGGACGAATGGAGGGCGCGAGGATTGCGCGCCGGAATAGAACCGAAGAAAGTGCGGATGGTTGTTGCGGGTACTCACCTCTCGGTGGCACGTCCCGGTACGCGGCTGCTGAGAAATTTCTCGCGAGACCTATCAAGGAGAATCCGAACATGAAAAAGCTATCGCATCTGACGATGTTATTGACTGCCTTTCTGGCGCTCACCTCTTATGCCCTGGCGCGCCAACCAAAACAGCCAGAGGGACAAGGAGACCAGGACCAGCTCGTCCAGATTGTTCGCAATGCCACACAACGGTACCAGAATGTCGCCAACGCCGCACCCGACTATGTTCCCGTCCTCGGCTGCGTCAGCGGTTCCGACCACGGCGCGATGGGCATTCACTACGTCAATGGCAGCCTGCTTAGTGGGGAGACTCTGCTCAGCGATGGACAGCTCGACCCCACGAGACCGCAAGCCCTGATCTATGAGCCGCAATCGAATGGCGAACTGAAGCTGGTTGACGTCGAGTTCATCATACTCGCGAGCGCCCTTCCTCCCGACGCCGCTCCAGAGGTGGATGGTCACCCGATGCTGTACATCGACGGTCCTTCTAATCCAAGGCCAAAGGCTACTCCGAACCGTTACGGACTGAACGCGTTTTACGAATTGCACGTCTGGGCATGGAAAGACAATCCCCAGGGCTCCTTCGTGGACTGGAACAACAACGTGTCTTGCACAAACTAGTAGTGTGGGGAGAGGTCTGTTCGTACGTCTCCCAGCTTGGGAGGCGGCGCGAGGGGTGCCGCAGTGGTCTGGAGAGGCTCCCGCGGCGATCACGCCGTCCTGGCATGCGCCAGGAGAAAAGGAAGAACGAAGAACATGCCCAAATACGTCATCGAACGCGACATTCCAGGAATTGGCAATTCCACACCCGACCAGTTCTTGACCATCTCACAGAAATCCTGCCGTGTCCTGCATAATCTTGGACCGAAGATCCAGTGGCTGCACAGCTATGTGACAGCCGACAAAATTTACTGCGTCTACATCGCTCCAGACGAAAAGACCATTCGCGAGCATGCGAAGCAGGGAGGCTTCCCGGCAAACCGTGTCGCGGAAGTCGCGTTGGTCATCGATCCAACCACCGCAGAATCATGACTCCCCGGCAGTCGCTGATGACGCAGCAGGAGCAGCGACGTCCGCGGTCTGAACTGTCAATTGTTGCCAGGGCAAAGCGCTCATTGACGCTATTCTCAGGCGTTGTGTCTGGCTTGTCGGCCTTCCTTACATTGCGAGCTCGGTGGGCGAAACGCAGGCGAAAACCGCTGAACGTTCCGCGATGCCGGTCGCTCGACCGAAATCGCGGAACCACCGACCATCATTGTGCAAAGGTTTCGTCTTCGACTCGGTGACTTTCAAATCCTGTACTCAATGTCCATCAACTCAGCTTCTGAATAGTTCACGAGAAATCTCCCGTGGATTCGAAGACTTCTCTCTATAGCGATGACGCTAAATATGGCGCGGACATCTTCGCCGGTTTCGGCACGCAATATCTCCGTGGAACCGATTTCCGCTAGCTTCCGAATTGCCTGAAAATAGTCATCCATAATCCATTGCGGAACATCCGGTTTTTTGCCTTCCTTGCGAGCCAGTTCGATGATCGCGACAATTGCGTAGGTGCTCCGATCAACCACGCCTCGTTCTTGATAACTTCTGACGAGAAATGGAACAGTCGCGAACGAAGCGACAGCAACGTCCCCTTGGTGGTGGAGTTCGTTCAGCAGGCCGGAAACCCGGTTCTTCTTCTGTACCATCTGCTTCACCACAAGGTTGCGGTACCGCAGGACTCGGCGTCTGTCGCGGATCTCGGTGCAAGCCATGTGGCACTCGGGCGGGAAGTCACAGCGCAGGCAGTCGGCAATCTTGCCGGCGTCGATTCGGTCGTTCTTCTTCTTGGCCGCGGCAATCGCTCGCAACATCAGAGGATGCGCCACCTTTACCTTCTCGACGTGAGGAAGCAGATGATCGTAGATCCAGCCCGTGAAGATCGTCGCCTCAATAGTGATCATCCGCGGTTGCGGTAAGGTCTTGATCCAGGCATCCAACTCGCGCCGGGTCGATCCGATTTTGCCTTCCCGGTGCACATGACCTGCCACATCCTTCAGGCAGTAACTGATCGTTTTCTTGTGAACGTCAAGTCCGATGCTGAGTTCAGCTTTTCGCAACACCTCGTGCTCCTCTCGGACTTGCATTCAAGCAATCCACCCGGAACTCAAAAGACGCACATCATTTGGGCCCAATGAGCTTTCTTATTTCGGATTCTCCTTGATAGGCCTCGCGGGAAGTTGCTCAGCAGCCGCGTATCGGGACGTGGCGCCGAGAGATGGATTCCCTCACTAATCACCCGCACCTTATTCAGTTCCTTTCCGGCGTGCAATTCTCGCGCCCTCCATTCGTCCCCAAAGTTTTCTCCATTACTAAACTATTGAATCCAGGGGCGCTTTGGTGGGATGGGTGATTGCGCGGAGAGTAGTGGTGGGCTAACTCATTCCCGAGGTCGCCTATGGATACCAGACCGTAGATCGTGTGGAGTTGCCCGAGCATGTTGCCGTAGTCAGAGAAAGCCACCATGAGGTGTGGCGCTAAGGTCTGAGCGACTGCAGCGTGAAGACAAGTAAATGAGTCAATGATTGCCGATCAGCCCTCGCCACTCAGGATGCGCTGAAAGCCTTTGCCGGCCCCGACTTTGAGGTCTCCATCACCCATGAAAAGAGAAGACAAAACCTTTCGCGGCACGACGATCGCGCAGCGCATTACGAGGTCGTCCCTCAGATATAGCGGCTCGTTTGGCTGGCGAACCCAATCGAGCGGCCCCGTAGGCGCCCCGCCCTCGACCTGCGCCCAGGCTCCCCCGCCCGATGCTTCGGGGCCTTCCATCTTCACCGCCATTCAGGAACAACTCGGGCTAAAGTTGGAGTCAACAAAAGGCCCCGTGGAAGCTCTCGAGATCCTGCACATCGAAAAGCCCTCGGAGAATTGGTAGCCGCAGGCGCGAAAGTGTGTAGCACTCCTCGACGGGTGTTCCGGGCGGATTACCACTTACCGAAGAGTCCTGCCGAATCATCCTTGCGCATTCCGGATGTATCGTCGGCGACACGGGAATCATGCGGTTTTGGTGGTCTCGTTCCTCATTTTCCCGAAAGGTTCGTGAAGCCGGTCAACCGCTCACAGTCGAGAATCCTTCCCGGTGTTTACGGTGGAACGTAGGGTCAAGAAGCTCCCTGGTCCGGATCTCCAGGTCTTCTGATGGAAACCAGAGTGAGCATTGCGGTAGCGTCCCTCGGCCGATATACAGAAAGTGTGCCAAAGAAATGGTGAGCGTATCGGGCTGTTCTCCTTACGCGGCGTTCGGTTTCGATGAGTTGAGAAACCTCATCTGCAACGGTCGACCATAACGTGATTACCGCGAATCGCTTCTCGGCGTGGCGAGGCTTTGTTCAGAGCTATCCTTCCGGATGCCCCCGTTTCTTCGTTTCAACATCCTGTAGAACGCGGTAATGGCCAGCAGGAACAGCGCAAAACTTGCAATCGAGTATTGCAAGCCATCGACATAAAAGGTGCCGGTAACGATGGCTGCTAGGGCGATCAGCGCGGAGGTCTGCGCGAAAGGCGAGAACGGCAGGCGGATCGGGAGCTGTGCGACGTGCGCTCGTCCAATGGAGCGGCGAAAGAAAAGGTGAGCCAACAGGATCACCATCCAGACGAAGAACATTCCCGCGACGGCGATGCCATAAAGCAGAAGGAACGCCCGGCCAGGAGCGAAGATGGCCAGCAGGATGGCCGCGGCCATTCCGGCGGTCGATGCCGTCAGGGCCATATAGGGCACGCCGTTATTGGCTACGCCTGCGAGCGCTTTGGGAGCATAGCCGTCCTGCGAAAGCGAAAACAGCGTACGGCTGGTGAGATAGAGATTTGCATTGGCGCTCGAAAGAGCGGCGGTGATGACAACCAGGTTCATAATCCCCGCGGCATAAGGAATGCCGACCTTCGCGAATGCCAGCACAAATGGGCTGCCGGTGATGCCACTGCCCATTTTGTTCCACGGCGTCATCGAGAGCATCGCGGTGATGGAGAGGACGTAAAAGAGGATGAGCCGAAGAGTGACAGTCCGCATAGCGCGAGGGATGGTCTTTTCCGGTTGCGATGCTTCGCCTGCCGTGACGCCGAGGATTTCCACTCCCATGTAGCTGGTGAGCGTGAGGCTCATGGCCAGCCACACCCCTTTCAGGCCATTCGGAAGTAGCCCTCCGTGGGCGGTGAGATTTGAGAAGCCGATCGCGCGGGCAGGGCCAAGGCCGAAGATCAGTCCGACGCCGATAAGTATGAAAACCACAATAGTGGTGACTTTAACGAGGGCAAACCAATACTCGAATTCGCCGAAGTTGCCTACGCGCATGGCATTGATGAGGACAAGTCCGACCGAGACTCCGACAACCCAGACCCACTGGGCAATAGCAGGAAACCAAACGGAAAAGTAGATGGCGACGGCCGTGACTTCGGCGCCGATGGCCAGGATCTGGACAAAGGCGTAGGTAACACGGACCGCGAAGCCAGACCATTCATTCAGATATGTCTGCGCGTAGACGCCAAAGGAACCGGCGACGGGATGCGTGACTGCCATCTCCGCGATGCAGTAGGCAACGACGAGTGTGACCACAGCGCAGAAGAGATAACACAGGATCACACCGGGGCCGGCGAGCCGGATGGTGACTGAGCTGCCGAGAAAAAGCCCGACTCCGATCGCGCCGCCGATCGTCATCATGGTGAGCTGGCGTTCGGTGAGCGAGCGTTTGAGGACGGATGGACTCCCGGGCATCCCGGTGAGTCTGGAAGGCATCGTCGCCTGGGCGGGAGCGATTTGTTTACTCACTCCGAACCAGGTCACGGAGTACCTTCCCGAACTCGTGAATCTCCTCGACGGTGTTGTAATGGACAAGCGACGCACGGTTGACGCCGGTGTCGAGACTCCGGCCCAGGCGCTTCATCAGGCGGGGCGCGTACATGTGGCCGTCGCGTATGCCGATGCCGCGATCCGCCATGGTTTCGGTAACGAGCGCCGGCGCCACGTTGGGAAGGTTGAAGCAAAAGGTGGGAACGCGCCCGGCGACGTGCGCGGGATCGTCAATGCCGTGGACGACGGCGCCTGCAGATTGCAGGACTTCGAGCATCTCGAAAGAAAGTGCGGCTTCGTATTCGCGGATTGAAGTCATGGCACAAACGAGAGAGGCTCGAAGCGATGCCGGTGATGCGCTCTCGCTTTCGTCAGCGAGGGTCCTCAGATAGTTGACGACGGCCGCCATACCCGCAATGTTTTCGAAAATGAGTGTGCCGGCCTCAATCTTGCCGGGAGCAGCGTTGGGAATGAAGTCTTCGCGGAAAGTCGGCAGCTCGTTTAGCAGCTCGAGTCGACCCCACATGAAACCCATGTGAGGGCCGAATATTTTGTAGCCGGAACACACAAGGTAGTCGCAGTCGAATGCCTGCACGTCGATGAGCGCGTGCGGAGCGTAGTGAACACAATCGAGCGCGACCTCAGCGCCGGCGGCGTGCGCCAGGCTGGCGACAGCCGCGACATCGACAATGGAACCGAGTGCATGTGAGGCAGCAGTACAGGCGACAAGGCGCGTCTTGGCGGTAAGCAGCGGCGCGAGGTCTTCCAAGTGCAGGTTTTTATCTTCGCGCATCTTCCACCACAGAATCCTGGCCCCTTCGCGCTCGAGCTGCAGCCAGGTGGCGATATTGGCTTCGTGGTCGAGATCCGTGACGATGATCTCGTTGCGAGCCTCGAGGGTGCGACCGACGGCGAGGCTGAGCAGGCGGAGGAACGAGGTGGCATTCATCCCGAATGCAATCTCGTCAGGGTGTCGCGCGTTGATCAACGCAGCGACGCTGTCGCGGGCGCGCGCGATAACTGAATCGACTTCAACGCTCTTCGCGTATCGTCCACCGCGCTGCACGTTGCAGCGCAAAAGGTGACCATTGATCGCGTCGAAGACGACTTGGGGAATCTGTGCACCGGCGCCGTTATCGAAGAACGTGAAGCCCGGCTCCACGCTGAGGGCGGGAAAGAGCGAGCGGATTCGATCGCACGGGAAGCTGACAGTGTGGGGTGCGTTGAACTGCTGTTTCACAACTTGACTCCTTGCGTTTGCTGGTCTCGCGACCCAGGACCGACCGCTCGCCGCCAACGAGAACTTGGCATCTTGATAGAAGCGTGTCGCTAGTATACAAACCGGACAATAAATCGCTCAGCCGGGCGGCGGCGATGGGGTCACGGCAGGCTCGGATCCGTCAGCTTTCGCGCCGTCTCGGCCCCAAACACCGGAAGCGATGGATCCGTGAGCAGGCCGATCTGCTTGAGCACTGACGCCTGGTCCCAGTAGATGCGCTCGTGTGCCAGTTTGCCCTCGCGAAAGCCCACCACCACGACCAGCGGAATGTCGACGTGGCGATGAGTCGGAGGAATTCCAGGGAGCATCCAGGGCATCTCCTCAGTGTGGGTGAAGGAAAAAATCATCTCGTCAACTAATTGGGCTTCACCCTGTTGCCTGTGGCCGAGGGTGCGGGAGATCAAGTGAATCGATGTGTCCGCCGGCATCAACGAGATGAAATCTTCCGCATAGAACCTGCGCAGAGCCTCGTGACCGTATCCGCCGGTCATCACCGGGATGTGATTGACATACGCGTCCTCCACCATGGTTGCAATGGTCGAAGAGACGTCGCGAGTCGAAAACTCATAGCTGATGTGCTCGTCCCACTTGGCGATCATCTCTGCGTCATTCATCGCTCGATCTTCCCCTGGGGAGATGTTAATCGATCGCCCGCAGGAGTGGTTGCACCTTCACCTCAAAGTGCGCAGGGTTCGCTGGGGCGGGAACCGCAAGGTCGGGGTACTCATGGACGCGCGATGCAAAGTCGTTCGCGCGAATTGGATACTCTGCCTGCAGCCGAAACCGCACCTCGAACCCGTCCCGCGGGGCAATTAGAGTCGAAGTAGAGAATTGCCTGTGTCCGAGTCAAAGAGCACCTTTTCCAGGCAACCGGTTTTCGCCGCACGCGGACTTCTCGACCATCGCCTGCAAATCCTCGCTCAGCAGTTCGAGCTGCGTCTCCATCTCCGGTCGCTCATTGGCAACTCAAAACCCTGGATAGAAGAGCGAATCCAGGAGACACTAGGTGGATGAGTGTTAAGGTTACAAACCGATGCCAAGTGACAACCAAAAGCTGATTGCTGGCCTTCGTCGCCACTACGGAGAAGAGATCGAGTCGATGATCCGCCAGATGAAAATCGATGGCGGGGCCTTGGAAGATTGCATAGCCGCACTACGCTTGCTTGCCGAGTTCGTTCTTTCCCAGGCTGACGGACTCAGTTATGCATGGCCGAGCCTGTTGAAGGACACGTATTAAGGCGATTGGGAGCAAGGCCAGAATGAAGCCGGTGCGGCCGGTACCCCACAGCTCTAGACTGGCGGGCCGCACGCCAGGCAACTTGGCAGGGGCCAGAATTGGATCGGAGTTTGATTTTCGGCGAGCGGGGAATCAGCCCAGTTTGCCGTAGTTTTCGGAAGGTCGCCGACCAGGAAATCACCCCAGTTTTGAGGTTGTTCCCGGAAGGTCGGCTACCCTTCCCCGACGTGATATTGCTCACGCCGCTTCCGAGCAGTCGGTGACGGGCCCGGAACGGTGCGCGTCACGTGCGGATTGGTTTTCGGCACGACTGAAGTCGGGTCCTGATTCAACAGCGAAGGACGGTTCTTTGATTCTTGATCATACTTCGGGAAGAAGGCGGGGGCGGGTTAGAAAGGCACCCTGCTGGGTACCCTTTTGCTTTTGAAAACTGGAATGGGAGCGGTGTTCCTGATTGGGGAACGAGGAATGGCAAGTTGGCGTGCATACGGGGAAAGCGCGATGATGCGTTGCTATGATTTGACCTGACAGGAAGGTGCGGAATGCGCGGGCGTTGGTTCATCGCAGCGCTGGTCATGCTGATCCTCGGGGCAGTGCCGAGTTTGGAAGCCATCTGGGGGCAGCAGGGCCTAGCGGGCACGAATGGGACGGATGCGAAGCCGACTCCGGCCAAGGTGGGTAGCTATTCGCTGGTGATCACTACCGTGGAGCCCACGGCAACGACGCACTGGCTGAATCCGCCACCGACGATTGACGTGAAGGGCGGAACGAAGCTCGCGCCCGCCGAGTCGACGGGGAACCTGACGGTGCCGCAGCAGTACACGATTGAAGCCTTTGGCATTCCACAACAGGAATGCGAGGAGGCCGCGCAGCAACAACACGGTTGCGATGCGCTGGACCGGACAGATTTGACCATCCGCGATCCACACACGGTGGAGTATCGGATTGCGAGCCACGGCGGGGCGGTGCAGCTTCGAGTCAATCTGCAGGTGCACGATCTGCTGCCGGTATCGCACGGCGGCGCGAGTACAGACTGGCACGCGGGGGATGTGATTTTTGTTTCGGTGCCGAAGGCGACGCCGGTATGCCGCTTCGTTTCAGAAACGCTAGTGGGAGAGTGGAACGGGGAACCAATTGTGTTTGAGGCCGGTAAGGCGTTGCCGGCGAGCGCAAAGAAAAGTTTGGAGGATCTGGGGGTTCACCAGGATTTGGGAGACGCGGTTCTGTATAGCTATCGGGTGAAGTAGCGTTGATGGAAACTCGGGTCG
Organism: uncultured Acidobacteriota bacterium; assembly: GCA_963766785.1. Taxonomy (GTDB): domain Bacteria; phylum Acidobacteriota; class Terriglobia; order Terriglobales; family Acidobacteriaceae; genus Telmatobacter. Next base: position 996,407 of record CAVYBV010000025.1, on the reverse strand, counting down.
TGTGGTCGGCAAGTGGGACCTTTTACGATTGTTCGCCATAGAAGGCGAAACTTTAGGTCGGCAGACCTTCTGCTCAACCTCGACTGAGCAACCGAGTCTTCAACGAAAATCGCTTTTTACAAGGGCTTGCGAGATCAGATCTGAATCGAGGCCCGAACGTGATGGGGAGGGATTGGCTTTCAGCCGCACCTTTGTGGCGCCCATGTCGCTACAGTCCAGAGTCGTGTGGTGAATCCACAAGCGAAGGTCCTTATCATTCCGCAGCGCGTTGCGAATCTGCAGCCCAAAGTAGCCGGTGTTCGTGTTAACGAATCCGGGTGTGGGTGTTGAAAAACTCAGCGCAAATTGATTGATTTTCATGAGATCCGTATGGCAATTCGGGGCGTTTAACAGCATAGTTTGAGCATGCTGTTATGGATAGCCATTTTCGGAGGATTAACGCTCATGATGGGTCAGCAGGCGCGTTCTGAATCGCTGTTCTACTACTTCCGACTGGAAGATCAGGTTCCGGAGAATCATCTGTTGCGGTTAGTTGACAAGCATATCGACTTCGGTTTCGTGCGAGAGCGACTTAAAGACAGCTATAGCGAAACTGGGCGTCCATCCATCGATCCAGAGCTCTTGCTGCGAATTTTGCTGATCGGCTATTTGTACGGCATTAGCAGTGAGCGCAAGCTCGTTGAGGAGCTGCGCATGCATCTTGCCTGGCGCTGGTTCACAGGTCTGGGCTTCGATCAGGAAGTCCCGCATCACTCGACGTTTTCGAAGAATCGCCACGGGCGCTTCCAGGAATCGAAGGTTTTCGAGCAGTTGTTTGAGGAAGTTGTGGCCCAGTGCCTCGCAGTCGGATTGGTGCGTGGAGACAAGCTATCGGTCGATGGAACTTTCGTTGAGGCCAACGCTTCCAAGGAGAGCCGTATTCCGCGCGAGCAGTTGACTGAAGCTGCGCAGGTCAATCGAACGGTGCATGAGTATCTGGCAGAGCTTGAAATGCAGAACCCAGTAGAGGAGCCGACACATAGCCAGGACAAGGTGTCTACGACCGATCCGGATTCCACGTATGCGACCAAGGGTGGGACGCCAGCACGCATGGGGTACTACGACAACTACCTGATAGATAACCACAGCTGTATCGTTGTGGGCGTGCAAGCGACAGGTGCTCGTCTGAGCGAGGAGTCGCGAGCCGCGGAAGACATGATTGCTCGCTTCACCCACTGGCAAGGCCGGAAACCGGAATCGATAGCTGCCGATGCTAGCTATGGCAATGGAGAGTTCTTGCAGTGGTTGATGGACCGGCAGATCACGCCGTACATGCCCACGAGGGATGCCGTCGGACGAACGAGAAGCCCCTTCTATGGCCCGGATGCCTTCACCTACTTACCGGAGAGCAACAGCTACATCTGCCCGGCTGGCCAGCAACTGAACTACGGCGGCCACAGCAAGGGTAACCGCACCTTCGGTTACATAGGAACGCGCAAGAAGTGTGGTCCGTGCCAACAGAGATCCCAGTGCACGACCGGGCCATTTCGCTATCTTGCGATCCACATGAACGAAACAGCACGGCAGAGAGCGCGAGATCTCTCGTCTACGGAGGAGTTCAAGCACGCGCAGCGACAACGGAAGAAGGTTGAGGCGCTCTTCGCAGAACTAAAGAGTCACAGTCACATCGGACTCAATCGGCTCCGCCTTCGCAGGTTGAAGTTCGTACGAGAGCAGTTCTTCCTGGCGGCCACTGCTCAGAACATCAAACGGCTGGTCCGGTTCCTTAGACGCCCAACGATGTCGCCGGTACTCGCTACTCCATAGGGCCAACCGCGATCCCGACAAACTCAACTACAGAGTTCAACCCCCGAAATCCCGAAAACAGCGCGGACTTTTTCAACACCCACGGGTGTTATCACTCGATTGCGCCCGTGCCCATGTATGAGGTACAAGTACGGCTCTCCCATTTCCCACGACTGTTGAATGATCTTTCCGAGTACACCGCTCCACACGATCTCGGTTCGGTGGTATCCATGTAGATCAATCGTCAACTGTTTCCCTCGATTTCTTCAGATGTCGAGACCACATCAACCACGGTTCGGGTCTCGCGACCATCTCGGTCCACCGCACAATTATTCACCTGGCCCGGCACTTTTTCCAAGATTGTGACGCATTGAGCTTACGTTCAAGGCGGCCCCCGAGCATCGCGCTTCTCGGAGGCAGATTCATTGCTCATGTGCGATAGGCGATCCGGAGCACATCTTCCGAAGGACTTCCGTGCCGGAGATGGCCAGGACCATTATGGAAGCATGGAGGCCGCCCACGATGAAACCGAAAGAGAAGAATCGTCGTCGTTCCAAGCACAGAAAACCCAGAACAGTCCTGCGTCTGCCCGATCTCGAACACGAAAAACTATCAGTTCTGAACAGTCTCAGGAGCGAAGAATCCAAACGGGGATATGCGGGCATCTTTCAACAGTTTGAAGCGCAATTCTCTCGGGAGCCAAGAGGATCATGCCGTGATGGCTACACAGGATGATTCTGCCCTCGAAGCTCAAACGACGTTGGGCGAAGTGCCACCCTCGTCGGGCGTAAACCCTTACTGCCGAATCCGTTGCCGGCTGTGAACTTAATCTGCAACGAAAGACGCATTGGGCGCTTTCCGGGTTTGCGCTATATCTGTTTCTGACCGCGAACTGCGTCTCCAAAAATCCCCTCGCTCTATGGAAGCGCGTTCGTGAGCGAATGCGCGACCGATTCAGGAGGGGGCCCTAAGAGGCCAGCAATGAAGCTGCAGATTCAGGCATTTGTGTGCGTCGTCGTGGCTGGCGCAGGAGTCTGCCTGTATTCGGTCCCACCGCGTCCTGCTCAGAATTGGATTCATTTCCTCGTCTATCTGGCTGCAATCCTGCTCAGCTCGGGAATGAAGGTCGCAATGCCAAAGAGCGGTGGGACCATGAGCGTCAACTTCCCGTTCATTCTTCTTGGGATTGCGCAGCTTTCACCGCTGCAGGCCATCGCTCTCGCGGTCGCAAGTGTGATCGCACAATGCCGGTTCAATGTTATTCGGCCCTTTACTCTCATTCAAATCGTATTCAACGTCGCCAACGTAATCATCGACACCGTTCTGGCCTATGGCGCCTTCAACGGGTCACTTGGCCTTGTTCATCGCCAAGTGACACCAGCCCTGGCCATCGCAGCCACCGTATACTTCGTTGCGAATACTGCCTGCCTGACCGTAGTTCTCGCTTGGGAGTCGGGAATCTCACCACTTCAGCAGTGGATAAAGGAGTTCCCCTGGTATTTTCCCTTCTATCTTGTAGGTGCTGTCTTGGCCGCGCTGGCCGACTTTATAGGCAACCGATTCGGTTGGTTGACCTCCATGCTGCTCATCCCAATGGTCTACACGGTCTACCGCGTCTATCGCGCCCAGATGGCGACCATTCGCGACCGCGAGCAGCATATCGTCGAGATTCAAGCATTGCAATTGCGCACCATCGAAGGCCTCGCCATGGCCATCGAGGCCAAGGATTGCAATACACATTGCCACTTATTGCGGGTGCGCGTGTACGTCTCCGAAATAGGACAGTTGATCGGACTCGATCCCATTCAGATGCAGGCTCTCGTTGCGGCGTCCTATCTGCACGACATCGGCAAACTTGCCGTGCCGGAGCACATCATTAACAAGCCGGGCAAGCTAACACCGGAAGAATTCGAGAAGATGAAGATCCATCCCGTAGTGGGGGCCGACATCTTAGAGCGGGTGCGTTTCCCCTATCCAGTAGTCCCAATCGTCCGTTCGCATCATGAAGCGTGGGATGGCAGCGGCTATCCGGATGGATTGAAAGGCGAAGAAATCCCCATAGGGGCGAGGATTCTCACTGCGGTTGACTGTTTCGACGCTCTCGCATCCGAGCGCCCTTACCGGAAGGCATTGCCTCTTGACGAAGCGATCGCCGTGGTTAGGAGCAAGGCTGGATCACAATTCGACCCTCAGATCGTTCGCTTGCTGGAAGATCACTATCACGAACTTGAGAAGCGGGCACGTCAGGCGATGGAGGACATGCCGCCACCGCTCAATACAGATCTGTTCATCGAACGCGGTGCTGCGCCAGGTGCTGGGTTCGAGCAAGAAAGCGACGTGGGCCGAACCGAATTGTTTAAGGAGTCATTGAGCCAATCGCCTCTGAGTCTCATGGAAAGGGGCAACGCGCTGCACTTCGCAATGAGTGATGAGGAAAAGACTGCGCTTCTTTTCCAACAGTTGCATGCACTCATCGATTTCGATTGTGTCGCGATCTATTGCAAGATTGGAACGGATCTGCATGTTCGACTAATCCATGGTCCTTGCAAGGATGTCCTTTCAGAGAAGCCGATTCCGCTCGGGCAAGGTATATCTGGCTGGGTTGCGGAATACAGCCGGCCTATCATAAATGGCAATCCGACCGTCGAGCCTAACCTGAAGAACGATACTGGCGTTCTTTCCGCTGACAGTTCGGCGATTTCGATACCTCTTCTTGGCGAACGCGGAGGGGTTTTCGCCGTGCTTACACTCTACTCTCGACGGAGTGCGGCCTATTCGAAACTTCATTTAGCGATTCTTGAAAGGATTGGGGCAGAGCTTTCTCGCCTGCTCGACATATCGCCAGCTTCGGAAAACACCCCTCCTGAACTTGGAGGTGCACCTGGTTTGACCTCTTGCCAGACGCGCTCCTTTGTTCCGATCTCATGAGAATGATTGGAAATCTCGCGATGTGGCTGGCACGAGCGTTTGCAGTTGTGCTAATGGTTATGATCGGCACAACGGTTCTCGTGCGGTTTGCGCCAGGCTATTTCAGCGATATTCGCGAAATGGACGCGCGCTATGCAAACACGGCGCGCGCGCAATTGGCCCAAGAAGCTGCCCGAGACAAATCGCTTGGCCAGTTGTTCTCAGAGGAAGCGTCCGCCTGGAGACACGGAAGCGCTGGCATATCACGGCAATTCGGTGTCCCTGTACTCGATCTGATACGGCCGCGGTTGGCTGTAACAGGGGTACTCTTACTTCGCTCTCTATTATTGGCCTGGACTCTGGCGGGGATCGGTTCCTTACTTGCCAGTGTCGCGCGAAGAACGTCTGTGCTTTGGCATGCGCCGGCGACGGTTCTGCTTGCCATTCCAAGCGCGGCTCTTGCAACACTGTGTTTGCTCTTGAACAGCGGCGGCCCGGTAATGGTTATGGCGTTGTTGCTCGCCGCTCGCGATTTCAAATTTGTCCATCGGACCCTTCGGAAAATATGGTCCGAGCCTTTTTTGTTCCAAGCTCGTGCCCAAGGCCTCAGATTTAATCGGCTGCTTTTCGCGCATGTGCTCCCCGCAACTGTTACCCAGCTTGCGGCGCTTGCCAGCATATCCATCGTCACCGCGCTCAGCGCTCTCGTGCCCGTTGAAGTCATCTTCGATGTACCCGGGCTTGGCAAACTGGCCTGGAATGCAGCGCTCAATCGCGACCTCCCGGTCCTGCTTGCCATTACTCTCATTATGGCTCTGGCCGTCACCATTTCCGGGTATGCCCCAGGCGACAGAACGGATTTGGAGCGCGCATGAGGGTCAATGGTGTGATGCTCGGGCTACTCGTAACGCTTATTCTCGTTGCCGTAGCTGTCCTTTTGGCCACCGGAGCGAATTTTTCCGGACAAGATCGCGCACATGTGCTCGCAGCTGGGTCGTTGCAGCATCCTGCGGGCACTGACGCACTGGGCCGCGATCGGCTGATAAGGGTATCGGCGGCCTTTCTCATCAGCCTTGCCGGTGCGGCGGTAGCGTCGATCCTCACTACAGTTGCTGCGGCAATTATTGGCGCGCTCGCAGCGTTTGCATCCGGAATTACAGGATGGCTGATTGTTTTGATTTGCGATGTCTTCCTCGCTCTCCCGTGGTTGTTCCTGCTCATGATGGTTCGTTCCGCGCTTCCATTGAACACATCCCCAGGAGTTTCCGCGACCATCACTTTTCTGGTTCTCGCCGCGCTGGGCTGGCCGGCTTGTGCGCGGGCCGTTTATCGTGGCACTTTCAAATTGAAGCGGGCTGACTGGATGGTGCAGGCGCGGGCTTCAGGCTTGCGCTCAGGTCAGCTAGTTCGGAATGTAATTCCTAACCTTCTGCCTCTTCTTCTGCCCCAGTTTCTCGTCTGCGTGCCGGCCTTTGTCATGGCGGAGGCCAATCTCGGGGCCCTTGGACTGGGAATCGGTGAACCGCTTCCATCATGGGGAGGCATGCTGCTCGAGTTGCAAAACTCCGCGATGCTTCTGGAGACCAGGTGGGTCTTTTTCCCTATCGCCCTGCTTTGTCTCGTGCTCTTGCTCCTGGAAGGCGTCACGGTGGAGGCCTGACCATGAGATCGCCCCGCCCTACCATCATCCTTGTCGGCATCCTGCTTACATCGGGACTGGCGAGGACGTGTGCATCCCAGGCAGCCCCTCGTTTGCCCGGCGAGTTGGTATGGACGATTGGCTACGATCCCAAGAGTTTTGATCCGGCTAAGGTAGACGATCTCGATTCCGAGACAGTTCGCTATCTTACCGGAGGTGTATTGCTCCGCTTCAATCGCATGACCCAGCAGGTTGAACCAAGGCTGGCGCGAAGTTGGAATGTATCATCCGATGGAAAAACCGTGACGTTCAAGTTGCGCCCGGATCTGAGATTCTCTGACGGCAGTGCGCTCGCGGCCCGCGATGTCGCCTGGTCGATCCAGAGGGTCCTGGATCCGGCAACCGCTGCGCCGGTCGCGGAAGAGTTTGTTACTCCGCTGCAAGTGAAGGTCGAATCTCCGGATGCGGAAACCGTCATCGTCAAATTGCCCAATCGAGTGATCGGCATTGGCAAGATCTTCGATGAAATCGCAATTGAACCTGCGGGACGGCCGAGTGAAGGACGCGTCACCGCGGGGCCATTCGTAATCGCTGAATACCAGCGCTCGCAATATGTGAGATTGCGCCGCAACCCCTACTATTCGGAACAAGACAGCACCGGTGCGGAGCTTCCTTACGCCACGGGGATTCGTTTGGATATTCTCGAAAACCGGGAGGAGGAAATTCGCCTCTTCCTGCGGGGTGAGAGCGACTTGATCGAAAAGCTTCCCCCGGATTATTACGAGCTTCTCAAGCGGAGAGCTCCTGAGACTGTGAGGGATTTGGGGCCATCCCTGAACACCGAACAGATGTGGTTCAACCAGTCCCCGGCATCTCCACTGCCATCCTGGGAGCGAGCGTGGTTTCAGAGCAGGGTATTCCGCGTGGCTGTTTCTCAAGCGATTCATCGCGACGATCTGGTTCGGGTTGCATACCTGGGGCACGCAACGCCAGCCTTCGATTTCATATTGCCGTCAAATGTTCAATGGTATAACCACAATCTCGTCGCGCCCCATTTTGATCTTGCCGCCGCCAAATCTGCCTTAATGCATGCCGGTTTTCAGTGGCGCAATTCGGAGCTTATAGATGCGGGCGGCCATCCGGTGAGGTTTTCCATCCTTACCAATGCGGGCAACACAGCACGGCAGAAGATGGCCACTCTAATTCAGCAGGATCTTGCCGCACTCGGAATGCGGGTCAATGTAGTCGCGCTGGACTTCCCGGCTCTGATCGAGCGCCTGATGCATAACCAGGACTATGAGGCTTGTTTACTTGGGCTCGAGAATGTGGACCCGGATCCAAACGCCCAGATGAACATCTGGCTGAGTTCGTCGCCGAATCATCAATGGAATCCATCGGAGAAGCAGCCGGCGACCGACTGGGAAGCCGAGATTGACCGGGCAATGAACCGTCAGGCCACCAGCTTTAACGACAAGGAGCGGGAGCGGGCAGTTGATCGCGTGCAACAAATCGTTGCTGATCAGCAGCCGTTCATTTATCTGGTCTATCCAAATGCGCTGGTCGCGGCTTCCACGAGACTTGTGGGAGTTCGACCAGTCATACTTCAGCCGGAACTGATTTGGAATGCTGAGAGACTCCGGCTCAGGGCCACGCCATGACTTCGGAGACTCTTCTTCATGTCCGCCTCGATGCGGAATACGCGGGCAAATCCGCGCTGCGCGATATTCGGTTTGAAATCGGACGGGGTGAGGTGCTTGGGTTGGTTGGACCCAGCGGAGCAGGCAAGAGCACATTGGTTCATTCTCTGCTCGGACTGTTGGCCTGGCGCGGTGGACGTGCGACGGGCGAAGTGTTACTGAATGGCGAAAACCTGCTCACGATGTCCGACCGGCAGATGCGCGATTTGCGTGGCCGCAGCGTAGTTCTCGTCCCGCAGAGCCCCATCTCCGCACTCAATCCAGCCATCAGTCTCGAGCGCCACTTTCGCGAAGTCTGGCGGGCCCATGAGAAGAATGGAAGAGCAGCCTTTATCTCACGGGTTCGCGACCTTCTGGCCGAGGTGCAGTTGCCTTCGGATACGGCTTTCCTGGCGCGCCGACCCTCGCAGATCAGCGTAGGACAGGCACAGAGGATATTGATCGCCATGGCGCTGCTTCACGAGCCTTCGCTCATCATTGCGGACGAACCCACCAGCGCACTGGACCCCGTCACCCAGGCGCAGATTCTCGCCCTGCTTCGAAGACTTAATCGTGAACGTGGCGTCACGTTTCTGTACGTCTCCCACGACCTGGTTTCTGTTCTCCAACTAAGTCATCGGATCGCAGTGCTCCATGCAGGTACCGTGGTTGAAACATTGCCGGTAGAGGAACTCGACCGAGCGCGGCATCCCACTACTATTTCCCTCTTGAGTACCCTTCCAGCTCCGCCTGAAGTGCTCTTGAAATATCAGCAAAACTCAGAATTTGAAACCTCCGAGTTCGTCCAGAAGCGGGAATTACTCCGGTAACTATCGAGGCGCATTACGATCGTCATCCAAAAGCGCGAGCTACAACTTCAGGGTGATTGATGAACGAGATGACCGCCAAGTAACGTTCAACTGTCATAGATGGGCTGTACGTGAAGTACGACATGCCTCCCCAAGATTGACGGTAGTCACTTCGAGAGCCCGGGAAGAAGTCGCCTGTTCAGGGGGTCCCTATGCCACTCTTGCGGCGTGGTTCGCTGCTTATCCTCAGTCTGCTGTTCGCCCTGACCGTCAATACGGTTGCGGGCCAGACCGTCAACAGCAAAATCTCGCCCGATCTCGCTTCAGCTCCGGTCTCCGGAACAGTTCAGGTCATCATTCAGTATTATCATCCGCCGTCGACCGGAGATACCGGATTGCTTGGCCTGCTTGGCGGGGTCGTCCAAAGCGTTCTCGGTCCCATCAATGCGTTGGTGGCAGATATTTCCTACGACAGTCTGGACAGCATTGCGGCGAACTCCAACGTGAAGTACATTACGCCCGATCGCGCTGTCGGAGCAAGGCAGCAGGCAGCCAGCATTCCCGGTGCGGAATACACGACGGAACCAATCAATGCGCCGGCGGTTTGGCAATCAGGCTATGTGGGAACGAACACCGGTGTAGCCGTCATCGACAGCGGGATCACGCCAGTGCCGGACCTGAGCCTCAATTCTCCGTCGCTTTCGCTGGGCGGTGTCTTGACGCGGCTGCTGTCGACAGCCAACGAGGTCCCTCCCTATTCCACCGGTCGAATCGCCTACAGTCAGAATTTTGTCCCGGGCCAAAACGACGCTTTGGATCACTATGGCCATGGAACGCTTGTTGCAGGACTGATTGCCGGAAACGGCTCTCAATCGTCTGGCCCGGGCGATTTCAGAACTTTCCAGGGTGCGGCACCCAATGCGCAGCTCATCAATTTGCGCGTTCTCGATGCGAGCGGAGCCGGTACCGATTCCGCAGTCATTAACGCGATTGACACGGCAATCTCGTTGAAGAGCGAGTACAACATCCGGGTCATCAATCTTTCTCTTGGTCGTCCAATCTTTGAGTCGTACACGCTTGATCCGCTTTGCCAGGCCGTGGAAAAAGCCTGGAGTGCGGGCATTGTAGTAGTCGTCGCCGCCGGGAATGACGGACGCGATCTGAACCTTAACTCCGAGGGTTACGGCACAATCAATGCTCCCGGAAACGATCCATACGTGGTCACAGTCGGCGCCATGAACACAGAGTTCACTCCGCAGATCAGCGACGACATCATCGCAAGCTACAGTTCCAAAGGCCCATCTTTTATCGATCAGGTAGTGAAGCCCGACATCGTGGCCCCTGGAAATCTGGTTACGAGTTTGGAGTTTGCTGACGACCCGTTGGCGGTCAAGAATCCTGGGTTTTACACCTGGTATTCCTTCTACCAAACGAGTGGAGCAGAGACTCCGTCTCAGTATTACTTTCCCATGAGCGGGACCAGCATGGCAGCCGGTGTAACAAGCGGCGCCATCGCCGATCTGTTTCAAGCTGCCCCGGCACTGACTCCCGACAAGGCGAAAGCTCTGCTCATGGTGAACGCGAACAAGACTACATTCCCGGCCACCAGCAGCGTCATGGCCGACGGAATCACTTATATTGCCAACTATGATGTCTTTACGATAGGGTCCGGCTATCTCGATATTGACAAAACTATTCATGCAGCAGCGGTAGATAAGGGGTCAGTTCCGTCAGGCTCCGCAGAGTCCCCGATTGCAATTTATAACGTCTCAAGCGGAACCATAACGGCGGTCATCGGTTCGGGTACGCTCTGGACCCAGAGCGGCCCGTGGTCTGAGCTGGCTTTATATGGCGAAAATGCCCTTCTCTTGGGAAGCAATTCGTCAGCTATCTGGGGAACTACACCGCTTTGGACGAACGACGACCCCAATGGCGCAACTGGACTGTGGGGAAAGACCGGTCTTTGGGGAAAAGGTTCGCCGCAGGCTGAGACGGGATTGTGGGGGAAGTCTGGTACGGGAGCATCTTCAGTACCTCTTGAATTTTGAGAGGCCGACTCCTGGCATACCGGACAGCAGATACGCAATGCATCGCAATCAACCGGTTCTGGCAGGTTCGCATCCACGCATTCATCAACGAGCAGCCTTTACCCGAAGGGAGAGTTGAGCAGGTCGGGGTGATCGCCCGTATCGGCGTGGATCAGTACCCGTTCAGCGGTAATTCCCTGGGCGCTGTGGCAGGTAACGCCGTAGCGATGGGAGAAATGGCGACGCTCCGTACGGTCGAACTCGACCTGGCGGTTTTTGCCGAGGCGGGCGGTGATCTGACCGAGCGGCCACGGCGGCCAGGCATCCGAAAGATAGAACGGACAGACGCCGAATGGGTGAAATCCAGGCGGTACACTATTTACCGTGTCCAGTGAGCCCTTGTCCATCTCGCCAATGAAAGATCCCGTTACCTGGCTTTATCCTCCGATTGAGCCCTATAACACGGGCCGGCTACGGGTTTCGTCGGTCCACGAACTCTACTTTGAGGAAAGCGGCAACCCGGCAGGCAAGCCGGTGGTGTTTCTGCACGGCGGACCCGGCGGCGGTTCCGATCCCAAACAGCGCCGATTCTTCCACCCCGAAAAATACCGCGTTATCTGCTTTGACCAGCGCGGCTGCGGCAAGAGCACGCCCTACGCATCCCTGGAGGACAATACTACCTGGGACCTGGTCGCGGACATCGAAAAACTCCGCGCGCACCTCGGCATTGAGCGTTGGCAGGTCTTCGGCGGTTCCTGGGGCTCGACGCTGGCCCTGGCCTACGCCGAGACGCATCCTGAGCGCGTGACCGAGCTGATCCTACGCGGCATCTTCTTGCTGCGCCGGCAGGAGATCGAATGGTTCTACCAGCGCGGCGCCTCGATTCTCTACCCGGATGCCTGGGAGCCGTACCTGGCACACATCCCGGCAGCCGAGCGCGGCGATCTGCTTACGGCTTACTACCGCCGTCTGACCAGCGAGAACGCGTCCGAGCGGCTGGCTGCCGCGAAGATTTGGAGCGGATGGGAAGGCGCCACTTCCAAACTTCTGCCCGACACGGCATTCACCAGCCACTACGAAGAGGATGAGTTCGCCCTCGCCTTCGCGCGTATCGAGGCCCACTACTTTATCAACAGAGGTTTTCTTGAGACCGACGATCAGTTGCTGCGCGATGCCGGTCGGATTCGCCATATTCCTGGCGTGATTGTGCAGGGCCGCTACGATGTGGTCTGTCCCATGGAGAGCGCCTGGGCTCTTCACCGTGCATGGCCTGAAGCCGACCTCGTGATCACGCCTGACTGCGGCCATAGCGCCTTCGACCCGCCGAATACCCGCGCCCTGGTCGCTGCTACCGACAAATTTGCCGGCTGCTGAAAGAAGGCTCGCTTCCGATCAGGACGACACACCCTGGCTGCTGGAAACCAAGGAGCATAAACCGCAAACATTGTTTATATTGAGGTCGAGGAATTCGAGAACGAAAGGGCCTTTGATGGCCTCTTCGAGTGTGACAGCATCGCCCGATTCGGCGGTCTGAGCTTTCTCCAGAATGGCGGCCTTGTTCATTGAGAGTGCGATGCGCTCATAGAATTGGCTGCCGATCTGCCGGTCAAGCTGCCGGACGAACGAGCGGGAACGGATGGCTTCGGTTTCTTTAAAGTTGCGCGCCTGCGGATTTTTGACGGAAAGCAGCCGGGTACGGTGCGGTGCGCCGGCGTGTCAGGCGAAGAATCGCGGCCGCTGCTCGCCCTGGCGCCGGGAACGACCTTCGACGATCTGAATCCGACGTGGCTCAGCGAGGTGCAGATGCTGCGTATCTCTTCTCTGGTGGGCATCTACAAGGCGCTGCGCACCATCTTCGGCGACGTCTTGGCGGACCAGTGGGTCAGGCGGGGCGGCACCCTCAGCGCCACCATTCTGACCGCATTTCCTCACCTGCGATGACCTCCGAAGGAACGCCGGGTGTTGGCGACCAGAGCTTCAGTCCCTCTACTGACCAGACCTTCTCGATAGGTTGCCTCCAATGATGCAGAGCGAGATCGAAGAGACCCCAGTGAATCGGCATAAGCAGACCCTGGCCGCCCAGAGCATGAAAGCTGCGCTCGGCGCCTTCCGGTCCCATGTGAATCTCCGCCCACAGCGGATCTGAGGCTCCAATCTCAAGCATGGCCAGATCGAACGGCCCAAACTGTTTCCCAATCTCATTGAAGCCCGGCCACTCCCCGGAATCGGCTCCATAGTACATACGGTGTCGCGGGCCGGCCAATGCGAATGACGCCCACAGCGTTTCGAAGCGATTGAAGAGGCTGCGGCCGGAAAAGTGTCGTGCCGGCAGGGCCGTCACCCGCACGGCGCCCACTTGCGTGCTGTCCATCCAGTTCAATTCCAGGCACTGCGCCGCCGGCACACCGAACTGCTTCAGCAGCGCACCTACGCCGAGCGGCGTAATCCACCGCGCCTTCTCCACCGCGGCCAGTTGCGCCAGCGCGCGTATGGTGCCCGCACCCAGATGATCGTAGTGGTCATGCGAAACAATCACAGCATCGACTGGTGGAAGATCTCCCAAATCCAGAGGTGGTGCGAAAAACCTTTTGGGGCCGCTCCAGTTCGTGGGCGATGCGCGCTCGTCCCACACAGGGTCGATAAGGATACACACACCATCGATTTCGACGATCGATGTGGCATGTCCCATCCAGGTGATCCGCAGCCCCGAACGCGGTTTTGTTGCGTAAATCTTAGTGTCCGTACGAAATGGCCCCAGCGGCTCTCGTGGCGTGCGCGCCTTGGCGCTCAGAAAGAACTGCGGCCCCACTTTAAACAGGACGGAGAGCCCGCCGACGTTTGTCGGTACAGGATTGCGATATTGGCGGCCATCCCGCTGCGCCGGCTGAAGTAGCATGCTTATTCGATGATCAATGTCGGCCGTGGATTCTGCGGCTGACCTCTGAGGATGTCCCCTCATCAGAGGTCAGCCCGGCCCGCTTTCCTCAGGCCTTCCCTTTCTTCTTCTCGGTTTTCTTCTTGGCAGCCCAGCGCTTGCGCTGCGCCTCGGCGATCCGCGCCCGCCCCTCGGCACTCATCCTGCGCCGCTTCCGCCCGCCGGCCTTCTTGACGGGGCTTACTTTCGGCCCGGGAGCCACAGCTCCAGCCAGAATCCTCCGCGCCTCTTCGAGTTTCTTGATTTCATCGTCGATCGCGGCCAACAGGGGCTTCATATCCATTCGCTTCGTTCCTTCCAATCTGGCCGCCACTGCCGGGCGACTCAATCTCCCATCATCGCACATCAGAATATTTCGAATCGCCCGGCCGTGCCGGCACTTCCATCACTCGCTGCACTAGATCGAGGTTGGATAGGTAGTTTCAAGCGTGGCAACGATTGCTGCTGCTTTTATGGGATCTGGGTCCATTTCAATCAAGGCGGCACGGTACCAATCACGCTTTCCATCTCCCGTAGACATTCTGTTGCTCGTTCTGAAGGCCTCGTTATCAGCGCAAAGACGGCTTATACCGAAAGGAACCTCTTCAATCTGCGGTTTGATTCGAGCCAGTATAGACGATAAGGCGATGAAGATAAGCGGAGATGTTATCGTGTGTGAGTACCCAATTCACTGGACTAGCGAGGACGATATGGATGAAGGTTTAATCATCGCTGCGATTGATGCCGAACTCGGAAGGCTCCAACAGATTCGTGCAATTCTTTCCGGTGTCAGTACCGAGATTCCCACAACGAAAGCCGATTCGCCGACCAAGAAGTCTTCAAGGCGGCGGAGACTGAGTCCGGAGGCCCGCAAGCGCATCGCTGATGCTCAGAAGAAGCGTTGGGCAGCGGCTAAGGCGGCGAAGCTCATCCCAGCGAAGAAAGTGTCGAAGCCTGCCCGGAAGCCCAAAGCTGCCAAGAAGGCTCCTGCAAAGGCGGTAAAGAAAGCCGCTAGAAAGACTGCCGCCAAAAAGGCTCCTACGACGAAGGTGAAGAAAACCACCGTCCCAAAAGCGACCGCTGCGCCAAATACGGTGGGTCCCGCGGCCGCAAACGAAGCGGCTCCGTTCTAAGCAGCAAGATATCGCCGAGCGTTTTTGCGTTCGGCGCCGAGTCCGGCTACTCCGCCCTTGAAGTGTTGTGTCATTCGATACTGGTGGTGTGCGCCCCGGCCAGGCGCAGCGCTGCGGGTCTCGTTCCTGATCGCGTACATGCGAACGGAGCGGGGCGCGCGACGTTGTTGTTCTTCGCTGTGGCCGCGCCCAATCTGCCGGGCGATGGGCCACCGGAGCCGATTAAGTACCTTTCTCGCCCCTGGCCTCCGTACCATGACTTTAGCTTTTGCATTCCCCAGCCGCGCCGCTTCCACTGCATTTCTACCTTCCCCCCTCGGCAACTCCGAGGCGGCTCCTCCTCGGTGCAGTTCTCGCCGGGAAGGGCGCCGGTACCTACCGCCCGTGCGTGCCGATCCGGCTGCGCGGTGAGTCCCGGAGCTCGCGCGAGTCCGGCAAGACACGCAATCAGATCTGTTCGGGAAAGTAGGTCGCGGCCTGGGCCACGTCCCCGGCCGCCTTGACCGGGTCCTCATCGAGCTTAATCTGTGTCGCCCGATACCAGTCGCCGTTGCCGAGACGGATCTCGAGCTGGCTGCAGACGACCTACTGCGAACCGCTTCAGATTCTCCGACGCTCGGCGTTGGCTGCGATCTGGCGGCCGCTCCATAGTGAGGCCCCTGGCCAACTTGTAACCAATCAATCGCCGAGTTGGCGAGCGGGGGGCTTGTGCGCGCACTTCTCCTACGCTGGTTTTCAGCCTGCGAAGTTGGAAACAGCTCAGTCTAGCCTTCGGGCTCCACTTCGATCGCGTTGATGAGCGGATAATTCTTGACGGGAGTGAAATATATTTCAAGCATGCCGTGGGCGGTGGGTTTCACACGATTGAATGTCATCACAGAGGCGCCGCTCTTTTGGGCGCCCAGGATATCAAAATCCTTGAGCAGAGTTGTTCCGTTGCAATATACATCGAACACCCGGCTTCCAATGCCGCCCGGACCACCATTGCTTACGCCAAACCATCCTTCGGAGAAATAAAGACGAACGGTGTACTCCTTGCCGGGAACAACCGGAATGAAATAGTGAAAGTGCCCGTATCGTTCCCATTCGAAGAGCCTGGAGTTTGCAACTTTAGGCAAGCCATCCGGGTGAAATGTTCTTCGGCCGCCGTAGAAGAATCGCTCTGGAAGCCACGTATTTCCCTGGTCGTCGCGGAAGACCGCGGGACCGGCACGCATCCGTAATACCTTTCCTCCATCCGATTCTGCCGGCGAAATCTCGACTGCGTTAACAAACGATCCGTCCGAATTGAAATCCAGATGGATGTTGCCGTCGACCATGGGGTGAACCCCGGCGTAGATTTTTCCAATTGCAATATCGTCGCCTCCCGCTTCGTCGACGATGTCGAGGGCGTCAGCCCGGCGATTGTCGATGTTGAGGTCGACTTGTCTGGCTGCCTCTTTGTCCCCGGCCGTGTCGGCGAATAAAAGCTCAAGCTGATAGGCTCCGGGGGACACGGGAATCTTGCATTGGAATTTGCCCTCGCGCCCCTCCTGGAAGATTGCGGGATCGTCGGTTCCCTGAATGTCATGATCGGGGTGAGCGAACAGGGTGCCTCCTTGACAATACCTTTCCGCGATCCAAGGTCGCCCCGCAGCGTCAATGTAAGGGCTCAGGTTCTTTCCAAACCGAATACGCATGACCGCATCCCCAGTACCCTGGTTGGGAATGGGGCTATCCGTTCTCGCCGAACGCCCCACCTGTTGGCGATTGCTCATGTACATTCCGGCGATCACCAGAAATGCAGCAACGAGGATCACGTAACCCGTCCAAATGGCCCATGTCGGCCGAGTTCCCCAGCCGGGGTGACGTTGAGGGCTTTCCTTCTGCTCCAGCTCGCGAAGGGAGGAGCCGGGATCGGAGACCGGCTCCTGGGGCGTGCGGACAAACCGCAGCACATACTTTCCGGGCGGAAGCTGCATTTGAATCTGGTGGCCGGCGCCTTCAGTGGCATAGTAATGCTCCAGCTTCTTCCGCAACGCGTGGGCCGTCACCCGGACAATGGTGTCCGACTGGGGGTCAAACTGCTCAGGCCGATGGAGGGCCTGGACGGCAATGCTGTATTCCTTGATCTCACTGGCCTTCCCCGCAAAATGCTGCTCCGCCACGTAGTTCAGAAAATGCAGGAGATTAGGCGCCTTGCTGAAAATCTCCGACTGCAGGACCGCCTGCAACTCCTGCCATTCTTCTTCCTGGCGGATTCGGATCTCGAGGTTCGCCAAGGACATGCCGGTTGTCCTCCTATGGGCCCTACAGCGGTGACCATTATAGCCACCAGGAAGTAACCATGGAAGACCTTAACGACATCGTTAATGACGTTAATCCGAGAAAAGACCGTTGCAAAGGGCTGGTTGATTCTCAGAAATCCGGATCATTTCTAACGTTAACAATCAACAGTAAGGTTACGCGTGCGCTGCGCGAAGGTAACCGCAGGATGGCCGCTGATTCGACCGTGCTTCTGTGAGCGTCGCGTCACGTTATCCGTGAATGAACTGCGATTCACTTGCCAGAAGCGGGTTGGCTGAGGGAGTCTCGCCCGGTTGAGTTGGCCGGCTGTTCACAAGTCGCCACTGAAACGGCGCCCAGGCCAATGAACTCCAGCATTGATTCGCGTGCACCAATTTCCCTTCTCTGCATCTCAGGTGCGCCTGACATTGACCGCGTGTTGCATTCGCATGAACACTGTGGATTGGAGCAAACTTCTTATGAAAACTGGGACGGGTCCTGCCGCTCTTGCGAGCCGGCTGCTTTGTTGCGTAATTCTCCCGGCGGCTTTTTCCCTGGGAAGCGCGGCATTCGGGCAGAACAACACGATCTTCGGCCCAAACGTCTACGTTTTTGCTCCGAGCGATTCGGCGTCATCGATTAATTCGACGCTGAACACGCTGAACACGAATACCCAGTTCAGCACCAACCGTTATGCGGTGTTTTTCGAGCCCGGCACTTACACCGGCGTCGAAGCCGAGTTGGGTTACTACGAGCAGGTTGCCGGCCTGGGCACAACCCCCAGCGCGGTTTACATCAACGACGGCTACCTGACGGTCAACTGGACGGATTCCAATGGGAATCTGACGACAAACTTCTGGATGTCACTCGAGAATATGGAAATAACCTGCCCGTCAGGCGATGTTCTGCAGTGGGGCGTCTCGCAGGGAGCCGATTTCCGTCGCATGTATGTGAATAACGCCGCCAATGGAGGCATGGAACTGACGAACTCCAGCTGCGGCGAGGCCAGCGGCGGATTCATCGCCAACTCCGAGATCCCCGGGGCCGTGAACGCCTGCTCCCAGCAGCAGTGGTATACGCGCAACAGCTCTATCGGGAGTTTCACGGGGAACGTTTGGAACTTCGTCTTCTCCGGCGTTTCCGGCGCCCCGGCGAATAGCAACCCGTTCGGCACCGGAGCCGATTCCTACACCACGCTGGCCACCACTCCGGTCACCCGTGAAAAGCCCTTCCTCTATATGGACTCAAGCGGCAACTACTGGGTCTTCTCGCCGTCCTATGGAACAAATACATCGGGAACGACCTGGGCCAATGGCGGTGTCGGCAGCGGCGAAGCCGGCACCTCTCTGGCCATCAGCACCTTTCTGATCGCCACGCCCTCCACCCCGCTGGCCACGATCAATTCATGGCTGGCTACCGCCGGTCAAAACCTCATTCTGACCCCCGGCATCTATCAGTATTCCGGGTCCATCAATGTCGCCAACGCCAACACGGTGGTGCTCGGCCTCGGTTATGCGGATATCGTTCCGCAGTCGGGGACGGCCGCTCTCACCGTGGCCGATGTGGGCGGAGTGCAACTCGCCGGATTCCTGATTGACGCCGGCCCGGTCAACTCGCCGGTGCTCCTCCAGGTTGGCGTAGCGGGCGCGCCGCGCACCAGCCACGCAACCAACCCCACGTCGATCAGCGATGTGAACTTCCGGATCGGCGGTGCTACTGCCGGAACCTGCACTGAAGCCGAGGAAATCGACAGCGACAACGTCATTATCGACAACAGTTGGATATGGCGCGCCGATCACGGTACCGACGCCTCCTGGACGGGCAACGTTTGCAATAACGGCTTGGTCGTGAACGGTGACAACGTTCTGGCTACGGGCCTCGCCGTCGAGCACTTCGAGCAAGCGCAGACAGTATGGAACGGCGAAGGCGGAGAGACCATCTTCTACCAGAGCGAAATGCCCTATGACGTTCCCAGCCAGGCCGCTTGGATGGATGGCAGCCTGGACGGTTACGCCTCCTACAACGTCGCGCCCACGGTCAACACACACACGGCCTACGGCATCGGCGTTTATTCCTACTTCAATCAGGGCGTCGATATCATTGCTAACAGCGGTATCCTGGCCCCGGTTGCCAAAGGAGTGACGTTTAACCACGCGGTAACCGTGTTCCTGTCCGGAAGCGGCCAAATCACCAACACCCTCGCCTCGGATAACGACACAGCCGATAATGCGGGCACGGTGGCTGATTCCGGCTCCATTACCAGCTTTGTCACCTCCTGGGGTGGCACCAACGGTAATTGCGGCTCGGCTCCAGGCACTCCCGGAACGCCATCAGGAACAGGAACTTCGTCCAGCACCATCGGCGTCACCTGGGGCGCCAGCTCCGAGGAATCGGATTGCACGTTGAGCTACAACCTGTTCCGCAGCACGGCCTCCGGTTTCACGCCCTCGTCGAGCAATCAGATCGCTTCAGACCTGACGTCGGCGTCGTTTACCGATTCAGGACTGGCTGGCTCGACCACTTACTACTACGTCGTCGAAGCGGTGGACGCGGACGGCACGTCGGCAAACTCGGAGCAGGGAAGCGGCACCACGACCAGCGGCGGCACGTGCACTGCGGATCCTTCGGCTCCGACCGGTTTGACGGCGACGGCCTCATCGTCCAGCGCCATCGGGTTGAGCTGGTCGGCAGTCACACCGCCAGCTAACTGCACCATCAGTTCGTACTCTGTCTACCGCAGCACGACCAGCGGATTTACTCCGTCTTCGAGCAACCTGATCGCAAGCGGAGTGACGGGCACGACCTACTCCAACACCGGCCTTGCGGCTTCGACCACTTACTACTACGTGGTGGAAGCGGTGGATGCAGAAGGCTCGTCGGGTCCTTCGTCCCAGGCCAGTGCCATGACGGAGAGCAGCGGCGGGAGCTGCTCCGCGTCTCCCTCAGCGCCGACTGGGCTGACGGCGACGGCGTCCTCTTCCAGTGTCATTGGGTTGAGCTGGACGGCAGTTACTCCGCCGGCTAACTGCACCATCAGCTCCTACAGCGTCTACGGGAGCACCACCAGCGGGTTCACTCCGGGTTCCGGGAACCTGATCGCCAGCGGGCTCAGCAGCACGAGTTACTCCGACACCGGCCTGTCGGCTTCGACGACCTATTACTTTGTGGTTGAGGCGGTAGACTCGTACGGCACATCGCCGGCCTCGGCACAGCAGTCGGCCACCACGCAGGCAGCGGCGTCGGGCACGGAGGTGGTAGCCATCAACTTCGAAGGTCCGGCGGAAAGCAATTCGGGCGGCGGTGACTATCCGTTTGTGGCGGATGAATACTACAGCGGCGGAGGAGCCGCCACGCCGACCACAGCCACCATCAGCACCACCGCCGCCGGCGCTAACGCAGCACCGATGGCGGTGTATCAAACCCAGCGGGACGGCACCTTCACGTACACCATTCCCGGCCTGACGGCTGGCGCCCAGTACACCGTTCTGCTGCACTTCGCCGAGATATATTTCACCGCGGCGGGAGACCGCGAATACAACGTGGCTATCAACGGCACCACCGTGCTCACCAACTTTGACCAATTTGCGGCAGCCGGCGGAAAGGACATTGCCGTGGTCAAGACTTTCACCACGACCGCCAACAGCAGTGGCCAGATCGTGGTCTCCTACACCAGCGGCGCGGCGAATCAGCCTTCCGCCGCGGGTCTTGAAATCCGGACCACCTCCAGTTGCTCTGCGGTTCCCGCGGCGCCCACCGGACTGACGGCGACGGCTCCTTCCTCCAGCGTCATCGGTTTGACCTGGACGGCGGATACCGCTCCGAGCGGATGCACCATCAGCGGCTACAACGTCTACCGCAGCACCACCAGCGGCTTCACCCCGTCGTCGAGCAACCTGGTCGCGAGCGGAGTGACAACAGCCAGCTACTCCAGCACCGGCCTCGCAGCTTCGACGACTTACTACTTCATCGTGGAAGCGCTTGACTCCTACGGCAGCTCGGCGGCTTCGGCGCAGGCCGGCGCGGAGACCCAGGCGGCATCGTGCTCCGCGGTTCCTTCCGCGCCCACGGGGCTGACAGCGACAGCATCCTCATCGAGCGCCATCGGCCTGAGCTGGTCGGCGGTCACTCCACCGGCTAACTGCTCGATAAGTTCCTACTCGGTCTACGGCAGCACTACCAGCGGCTTCACTCCGTCGTCGAGCAACCTGCTATCGAATGCGGTGACGGGCACCACCTACTCCAACACCGGGCTTGCAGCTTCGACCACTTACTACTACAAGGTGGAAGCGGTGGACGCGGACGGCTCCTCGGCGGCCTCAACGCAGGCCAGCGCGGAGACCCAGGCGGCAAGCGGCAGCACGGAGGTGGTGGCCATTGCCTGCGGCGGTCCAGCGGAAAGCAACTCCGGCGGCGGCGACTACTCCTTCGTGGCCGATGAGGACTTCAGCGGCGGCGGGGATAACAGCCATGTTACAGCCACCATCAACCTGACCCAGCCAGGGGCCAATGCGGCGCCCATGGCGGTGTATCAGTACGGACGGGCCGGCGTCTCCACTTACACCATTCCCGGCCTGACCGCGGGCAGTACTTACACCGTCCTGCTGCACTTCGCCGAGACCTATTTCAGCGCGGCCGGAGACCGTGAATTCAACGTGGCCATCAACGGCACCACGGTGCTCACCAACCTGGATGTCTACGGCACGGTCGGCAAAGATGCAGCTCTGCTGGAGACCTTCAACACCACCGCCAACAGCAGCGGACAGATCGTCATCGCCTTCACCGACGGCGCCGCTAACCAGCCCCTCATCATGGGTATCGAAGTCCGGACAAACTAGGATCCGGCCAAGACCAAAGTCATCCGTTCGGGCCGGCGGAAAAGGCGCCTCCGGCCTGAACTTTAGCCTTTCGAGGCAATCACTCGCACCGGTAAAACGCAACGGACCACGGTCGAGATCGTTGGCTGCGCCAGCCGCGATAGCGTGCCAACTCCCTAAATGGCCCGTCGCCGAACTGTCGGACGACGGAAAACATCTGGCGGCGAAAAAGGTCGCTTGTTTGCATGAAATGCGGCACTGCACTTTCATGAAGCGGCTGAAGGATATCGTGCAAAGTGGCGAATATCCCACAGTCGCATTCCGGGTAGCGCAGTACCGAAATAGCGTCTACTGATCCGGCATCAGCCACCCTGGGAATGCGCAATTGCTTGTGCCGCGATGATGTGACTGTGCCGGTGTGCTAAATATGTGCCGGAAACCGGAAGGCCACTCGAGCGGAAAACAAAGTCGGGTGCGGTGTCGACTTGACCTCTGAGAATGTCCCCTCATAAGAGGTCAGCCTGCATCGGAATACGAGCAAATCATCAACACCTGAAGACAACAATCTTTCTAGGAACTTGTTGAAATAGGTACCGTTCTGGGGCGTTGCGAAGGTGTTGCTCGTCTAATAGGTATGCGCGGAGACGAGCGGGTTCAGGACGGGATGTTCAGCTATGTTTCGTTGGAGCAGCGAGTGCCACAGGATCATCCGCTGCGTGCGGTTCGCAAGCTGACGGACACGGTGTTGCGGACGTTGAGCCAGGAGTTCGACGCGCTGTATGCGGATTCGGGGCGGCCATCGATTGCGCCGGAGTACATCCTGCGGGCTTTGCTGCTGCAGGTGTTCTACTCGGTGCGCTCAGAGCGGCTGCTGGTGGAGCAGATCGATTACAACCTGCTGTTTCGGTGGTTCGTGGGCCTGGGCATGGACGATGCGGTGTGGAATCACGCGGTGTTCTCGAAGAACCGCGACCGGCTGCTGACCAGCGACGTGGCGCAGCAGTTCTTCGCGGAAGTGAACAAGCAGGCGAAGCGGTTCATGAGCGACGAGCACTTCACGGTAGACGGCACGCTGATTCAGGCATGGGCTTCGCAGAAGAGCTTTCGCTCGAAGGACGGTTCCGGCGATGGCGACGGGACGGACTTCCGCGGCCAGAGCCGCTCGAACAAGACGCATGAGTCGACCACCGATGCAGATGCGCGGCTTTACAAGAAGAGCTATGGCAAGGAGTCGAAGCTGAGCTACCTGGGCCACGCGCTGGTGGAGAACCGCAACGGGTTGATTGCCGCGGCGATGGTGACGCACGCCGATGGTTTCGCCGAGCGCGACGCCGCGCTGTTGATGCTTCAGCAAAAGCAGGAGGGCCGTTCGCGGCGCATTACAGTGGGTGCGGACAAGGCGTACGACACGAAGGATTTCGTGCGCACGGTGCGGGAGCTAAACGTGACGCCCCATGTGACGAAGAACGACAAAGGGCGTGCCAGCAATCTGGACCGCAGAACCACACGCCAGCCAGGCTACGCTTTAAGCCTGAGCCGGCGATGGCTGGTGGAGAAGGGCTTTGGCTGGCTGAAGCAAACCGGCCCACTGCGCCAGGTCAAGTTACGAGGCTTGGAGAAAGTGGATTGGCTGTTTGTCTTCCGCTGCGCGGCACATAACCTGATCCGGCTGCCACGACTGATGGCTCAACCACCGGGAAGGCTCAGGGAGCAGTGTGCCTGAACGCCGGTTGCTGGCCCCTGGGATGCCTCCTGAGGCCCGCACAAACACTGGCCAAAGGCCTTTTTTAAACAACTTTCAACCAAGCAAAGATGCAAATGATCAGGAAACGCGCTGCAATGCAGCCAATTTCAAAAAGTTCCTAAGAGTCCGTTGGGCAGTATCCTTGGCGTCGCGGTTCTCAATTTTTTCGGATTACTCCCAATAACTCCGCAGCCTAATTTCCGCGATGGGGCGGCCGCCCAGGAAAGGGAAAAATGTCGTTCTCAATTCGCGCATAGACCAGTTTGCGATGGCTCTCCGATTTCGGATCGATGTACTCCTTGAGCCATTCCCGGGCGATAACTTCAAAGCTGTTAGCAGCGCCACTGGCACGTGCTTCCTTTTGGGCTTTGCGAGCCACACCAGGATCGATGCCCTGCGCCAACTGCTTGCGGCATTTTTCCCTTTCCTCGCGAACAGCTGTCAGGCTCACATCGGGATAGACGCCCAGTGAAATTCGGTTTTCCCTTTTGAACCGTCGGTATTTGAACCGCCAGTACTTCCCAGCTGAAGGATCAACCTCCAGATAAAGTCGCCCTCCGTCGGCCATCTTGTACGGCTTTTCAGTGGCGATGAACTGGGATGCGTCATGAGCTTCAGATTTAGTCCTTTTGCCCGCCGTCTTGCCCTTTGCCTTTCTCTGCTCCGGCGACGTCGATTCTTCGTCCTTATTGCTTTGCCTCGCAGGTTTGAGGCCGGGCTTTGCATTTCGAACTTGGATGTCAGTCAGCGGCATCTGGGGGCAACTCCTCTGAGGCCTGTGGGCAACTCCTTTGAAGAATCTTGAGTTGCCCCCAATGTTGCCCCCAGATTGCCTGCGCTTTCGAGGAACGGGGTGGAACACGGCGGGAAAGAGTAATGTTGAAAAATAATGGCTTATATGATTTGTGGCACCGGATGGAATGGGCTGGAAAGTGTAAATGGTGGCCAGGGACGGGATTGAACCGCCGACGCCGGCCTTTTCAGGGCCGCGCTCTACCACTGAGCTACCTGGCCTCAGTGCAGATTGCGTTGCATTTCCTGTGCGGGATTCCGGTTCGAGCCGGAACGGCTGGGGTGCCCTCGAACAGTCGCCTGCAACTACCTGCTCAAGTATAACAAGACCTGGCGATGCCAGCCAATCGCCGGCTGCGCCAGTGATCGCTTCGATTTCCGCGGCGATTCTGTCTAACAACCCCGCGCCTCTGTCCTACACTGTAGGGCAATCATGCATTCTCCCCTCAACGCCATCGCGCGCGCCGCAACTCTATCCTGTCTCGCCTTTGCATCCGTTCTCTGCGCCGCCGGCCAACCGGCCGCAAGCGCACCGTCGCAGCCGTCGACGCGAGCCGGCGCAGCTGAACCCGATCACGGCTCCGAAGCCCGCGCGGCGCGCGCTTACGACCAGGCGATGCGCGAAGGTCCGCTCGCAGTTAATGCGTTCCTGCATCAATTTCCGAAAGGCGCCGATCTCCACGTGCACCTTTCCGGCGCGGTCTATGCCGAGACCCTCATTCGCGACGCCGCCGAGGATGGCGCTTGCGTGGACACGGTGGCGCTTGCAATCGTCCAACCCCCCTGCGCCGATAATCTGATACCGGCAAAGCGTTTCTCCGGCAACATCGACAGGCAAACCCAATTGCTCTATGACAAGCTGATCGACGCGCTTTCTATCCGCAGCTTTGTGCCCTCCGCGGGCTGGAGCACGCACGACCAGTTCTTCGCCGTTTTCGACCGCACCAGCGGTCTGAAGGATCACAATGGCGAATGGGTCGACGAGGTGGCGAGCCGCGCCGTCGCGCAAAACCAGCAGTACCTTGAGCTGATGGTGACGCCGCCCTTCACGCATGCCGTCGGAATCGCGAGCGAGATCGGCTGGGACCCGGAGTTGGCGCAGGCCGATCCGCGCGCATTCGCCCAGTTCCGCCAGCAGTTGCTGGACAAGGGATTGCGCGACGAGGTGGCCGCGGATCGCGAAGCAGCGCTCACGGCCGAAACGCAACGCAAGCAACTGGAACACTGCGGCACGGCGCAGGCCGCGCCCGCCTGTCAGGTCGAGGTTCGCTACATTTGGACAGTGCTGCGCGATTTTGCGCCCGAGCAGGTTTTCGCGCAGGCGCTGCTGGGCTTCGAGACCGTCGAAGCCAGCATTGAGGCGCGCGATCCCGGCTTCGTCGGCATCAACTTTGTGCGGCCGGAAGACGACTTCGTCACCATGCGCGACTACACGCTGCAGATGAAGATGGTGGGCTACCTGCATTCCGTTTATCCGAAGGTGCACATCTCCCTGCACGCGGGTGAACTCGTGCCCGGCCTGGTCCCGCCTGAAGGATTGCGTTTCCACGTCCGCCAGGCAGTGGAGACGGCCCATGCGGAGCGCATCGGCCACGGCGTCGACATCATGTATGAAGACGATCCCCAGGGGCTGCTCCGCGAGATGGCCGAAAAGCACATCATGGTGGAGATCAACCTCAGTTCCAACGAGGGCATCCTCGGCGTGAAGGGCGACATGCATCCGTTCCCCATCTATCGCACCGCGCACGTGCCGGTCGCGCTCTCCACCGATGACGAAGGCGTGAGCCGCATCGAGATCACCCACGAATACACTCGCGCCGCCGTCGATTATAACCTGACCTATCGCGACCTGAAGCAATTGGCGCGCACCGGCATGGAGCACGACTTTTTGCCCGGCGACAGCCTGTGGGCAGAGCCGGATCAATTCACGGTGGCGAGAGGCGCGTGCCGTGGACAGGTTCTGGGTTCTGACAAACCCTCAGCGGCCTGCAAGCCTTTTCTGGACGGCAGCGAAAAGGCCGCGGCGCAGTGGGAACTGGAGCGGCGCTTCCGCGTGTTTGAGGCAAAGTTCTAAGCTGGAGAGTTTATCAGCGGCGCCCGAAGCCCCGTGGGCGCATCGGCGGATTGACGGGAAGATTGGTTTTGCCCGCCGGGTACACCGCCAGGAAGCGATCCTGCCCCTCGCCCGAGCTGGCCGTTTCCACACCTTCCATTTCCTTGAAGGCAATGTGAAGCAACCGCCGTTCCCGGCTGTTCATGGGCGGAAACGCGTATGGCACGCCGGTTTTGCGCACCTTTTCCGCGGCCGTCTCCGCGGCCATGCGCAATTCCTGCGCGCGCAGAGCCTTGAAGTTCCCGGCGTCAAAGCTGATCAGGTCGTGCTCGCGCTGGTCCAGGCGAAGCATCTGCGCAGCCAGGGTCTCCAGCGCCCGCAGCAGCTCGCCATTGTGCTGGGTTAGCAGCGGAACGTCAGGCCCGCCCAGCTCCGCGTAGATGACCCGCGCTTCCAGTCCTTCCGGATCGCGCGCGCCGTCGCCCGCCGTGATGCGGTACTTGAAACGAAATCCGCCGAGCTTGTTCAGGTTGGAGAGGAATCCCGCAATTTTCTGGGCAGCCTGTTGGAGATCTTCAATCGGCATGACAGAACAGTATCGCAGAGCGGGGCGGCATCTGCCGATTGCGAAATGAATGTCCGGGCGCGGGCATCCCCTTCCGGCGCCGGCCAGGGCTCAAATCAGCTCATAGCCGGCAAACCAGTAGCCGATCTCGAAGGCCGCCGTTTCTTCGCCGTCAGACCCGTGGATGGCATTCTCCTCAATCGATTCCGCAAACTTCCTGCGAATCGTTCCCTCATCCGCGTTGGCGGGATTGGTTGCGCCCATCAGCCTGCGCAAATCGGCGATCGCGTTCTCCTTTTCGAGAACCATCAACACGATCGGTCCCGAAGACATGAATTTGGTCAACGATTCAAAAAACGGCCGCTCCCGGTGCACGGCATAGAAGCCCTTGGCCTGTTCCTTTGAAATCGACTGCTTTTTGATGGCAAAAATCTGAAATCCGGCCTTCTCTATCTCGGCCAGAATGGCACCGGTGTATCCCTTGCGGACCGCATCCGGCTTGATGATGCTGAACGTGCGCTGCGCCACTTGCTCGTGTTCCTCCAGAAAATATCGTTTCCTCTTCCATTGTACCGGGGCGGAAATCCCACTGCCGCCTCAGCCCGCCCATCTGGTAGAGTTTCGGCATGATTCGCGCAACCGCCTTTTGCTGTCTGCTCGCCGCCGCTTCACCTGCCGCGCCGCTGTTGGCTCAGAGCGCTTCCTCGCCCACCCCTTCGCCCTCCGAACTCCGCGTCTTCGATCCCTCGCTGATCGACACCACCGTGGATCCCTGCCAGGACTTCTATCGCTATAGCTGCAACGGCTGGTTCAAGAAAAATCCGCTCCCGCCGGACCAGACATCGTACGGCCGCTTCACCGAGCTCTACGAGCTGAACCGTGTGCACCTCAGGCAGATCCTGGAGAACGCGGCGTCCGCGCCCCCCGCCGCGCGCAGCCCCAACGAGCAGAAGATCGGCGACGAATATGCGAGCTGCATGGATCCATCCGCTATTGACAAACAGGGCCTCGATCCGCTGCAGCCGGAACTGGACCGCATCGCCGCCCTCCAATCCGTCGACGATCTTCCCGCCCTGCTCGGCCATCTGCATCGCATCGGAGTGAACGCCTTCTTCGCCATGAGCTCCGGCCAGGACTTCGCCGACGCCAACCGCGTGATCAGCTATTACTACGCTGCCGGCCTGGGCCTCCCCGAGCGCGACTACTACACCCGCACCGATCCCAAATCCCAAGAACAGCGCCGACAGTATGTCGAGCACGTCGAAAAAATGTTTACGCTGGCCGGCGAGCCGCAGTCAGAGGCGACTCAGGATGCCGCGACCGTCCTCGCCATCGAGACCCGCCTGGCCAAAGCGTCTCTCACCATTACCGAGCAGCGCGACCCGCAGAACCTGAACCACCCCACCGAGCTCGCCGCCTTCGCCAACCAACTCACGCATTTCAAGCTCGTTTCCTACACTGCTGCCGCGCATGCGCCCGCCACCGGCCGCATGAACGACACCGAGCCGAAATTCTTCGCCGAGTTCAACACCGTCCTCGCCGATACGCCGCTGGATCAGATCAAGACCTACCTCCGCTGGCACCTGCTCCACGCCTACGCCGGCACGTCGATGCCGGAAGCCTTCGACCAGGAAAGCTGGCATTTTTACGCACATGTTCTGAATGGCGCGGAGAAAGAACAGGAACGCTGGAAACGCTGCACCAGCCGCGTCGATCGCGAGATGGGAGAAGCCCTGGGACAGGTCTACGTGGCCAAATATTTTCCGCCGGAAGCCATGCAGCGCGCCCAGGCCATGACTCTCGCCATTGAGCAGGCCATGGGCAGCGACATCAATTCGCTCGACTGGATGAGCCCCGAAACCAAGGCCCGGGCCGAGGAAAAACTGCATGCCGTGATGAACAAGATCGGCTATCCCAACAAGTGGCGCGACTACTCCAGGCTCGAGATCGTGCGCGGGCAGGCGCTGGGCAACCAGGAGCGGGTGCGCGAATTCGACTTCGATCGCGAGATGGCCAAAATCGGCAAACCCGTGGATAAAGACGAGTGGTACATGTCGCCGCCCACCGTGAACGCGTACTACGATCCCCAGCAGAATAACGTCAACTTTCCCGCCGGCTACTTCCAGCCGCCGTTTTTCAGCGACACCGAAGACGACGCGGCCAACTACGGCGACATGGGCTCGACCATCGGCCACGAGCTCACCCACGGCTTCGACGACGAAGGCCGCCAGTACGACAAGGACGGCAATCTGCGCAACTGGTGGACCAAAGCCGACGAGCAAAACTTCAACCAGCGCGCCGAATGCATGGTCAAGCAATACGACGCCATCGAGGCCGTCCCCGGCGTGCACCTGAACGGCAAACTCACATTGGGCGAGAACCTCGCCGACCTCGGCGGGCTCTGGATCGCGTGGATGGCCTGGGTCGACAAGACAGAAGCCCAGCACGTGGACATGAGCGCGAAGATGGATGGCTACACGCCCGATCAGCGCTTCTGGATTGCCTATGCGCAGCAGTGGTGCACGCAGACGCGCCCCGAGCAGCTCCGCACCCAGGCCGAAACCGATCCCCACGCGCCGGACCAATACCGCGCCAATACGGTACTCAGCGATCTGCCCGATTTCGCCAAAAGTTTCAGCTGCAAGAAGGGCGACAAAATGGTGGCAGACACGCCGTGCCGGGTGTGGTAGGCCGCTCTCGACAGCGACACGGCGGCTCGCGACAACCGGCTGTAAGACAGCATTGTCTTGCGTGCAAGACGCCGTGTAATGCGTGTCTTACGCACTTCGCGTGACTTTGCTTGCCGTAAGACTGCGTACGACAGCCCCTCCGGCGCCTCGCTGCCTCACCCCGTCACACTTTCTTCGCCGTCTTACGCGCTGCAACCAGCTTCTTCCGCTCGCGCAGAATCCGGCTCCGCTCCTTCTCCGGCATTGCCAACAGATCTCGGGTCCGCTTGGGCAGTTTCGCCAAGATAAGCTCATAGGCCCGCTTCAACTCTTCTTCCACCTGAGGCGGCCGCAGCACGTCCCAACGCTCCAAGGTGACCCAGTGCGCCCTGGCCAGGTATGGCGATGCAAAGATTCCTTCGATCTCGAGCAACTCATGAAACCGCTCGGCCCCGCAATGAAACCACAGCACCCCGAGACCGGTGCCGTCGAGATCGGTCATCGCGAACATCTTGCCCCCAATGTCGCGATCGCCAATCCAGTACACCAGGTGATGGCCCCAACTCACCGTCTCCTTCACCTGCACCATGCGCATGCAGATCGCGCGGATGCGCTCGTTGTCCATGTGCGGCAGTCTACGGCTGCCTGCACCAATTGGGAAGCGGATTCGAGCCGCCTGCCCGCGGCCGGCGAGGATCCAAGCAATTCCTGCTTCCCTCCGCGCGCTCCGGCATGTACCCTGTTGCTGCGGTTTCCCTGGACGTCCGCACCGCCGTTTCCCCAATTCCACCAACGCGGAGGTTCTTTCATGTTTCGTCTTCGGGTGCTCTCAGCCAGCTTGATCCTGGCCTCGCTCGCGGCCTGCGCCGTACTTTCCGGCTGCGCCTCCAAACAGCAAAAGGCGCTCCAGCAGGCCGAGAAGCAGGCCGCCGCCACCGGCCAGCCGCAGCAGATCGTCACCGTGGACAAAAACGGCAACACCATCACCACCATCGTGCAGCCGCCCGCGGCGGGCCAAAAGCAGCCCACGGTCACCACGACCACCACTCCGCCCGCGGCCGGCGCACCGGCGCCGCAGCCATCCGGCCCCACCGTTTCCGCCGTACCGCAGCCTCCGCCCCCGCCGGCTCCGGTCAACGTCACCATCCCCGCGGGTACCGCGCTCGCCATCCGTATTGACCAGCGCATCAGCGTCAAGACCAGCCGCATCGGCGATCGCTTTACCGGCGAGCTGGTGGACCCCATTGTGGCCAGCGACGGCAGCGACATCGTCCCCAAGGGCACGCCGGTCAAGGGCATTGTGGCCGCCGCCCACAAGCGCGGCCGCTTCAAAGGCGCATCGCTGCTGGAGCTGCGCCTCACCGTGCTCACCCTGAACGGGACCGACTATCCGCTCCAGACGCGCGACTTCGCGGAGCGTAAGAAGGGCAAGGGTAAGCGATCCACAGCCATGATTGGCGGCGGTGCCGGGCTGGGCATGCTGGTGGGCGGCGTAGCCACCGGCGGCGTCGGGCTGCTGGTCGGCGGCCTGGTGGGCGGCGGCGGCGGAGCCGCGGCCGCGGGCTTCACCGGCAACCGCGACCTCGACATTCCCGCCGAAACCGTAGTCCATTTCACCCTGGCCGACGATTTGGTGGTCACGACGCCGCAGTAGAAGACGACGGCCATCCTCCTCAGCGAACAGGAAGAGGAGAATACCGATTCGTTTTCATTGCCGCTTAAACCGGCTGCCGAATTGCGCCTGCAAAAAGCAAGGCCGCGCTGGGCGCGGCCTTCCCTCTTGATGCTCGAACCCACCTACCCGTTGAGCATGTCCTGGAGCTTGTTCAGCATGCGCTGCAGGTCTTTGTCGGTGCGCCGCAGCTCCTCGATCTTGCCGATCGAGTGCATCACCGTGGTGTGGTGCTTGTTGCCAAATTGCCGGCCGATCTCCGGCAAACTGGCCTCGGTCATCTGCTTGGCCAGGAACATGGCGATCTGCCGCGGCACCACCACCGGCCGCGCGTTGTTCTTCTGCTTCAAGTCGGTCACGCGCATGCCGAACGACTCGGCCACGGCGCGCTGAATCGCCTCGATGGTGACTTTGCGCACCTGCATGTCGATAAACTGCTTGAGGCACTGCTGCGCGGCAGCGAGCGTGATGTCCACGTGGTTGAGCTGGCACCACGCGATCAGCCGGGTCAGCGCGCCTTCCAGCTCCCGCACGTTGGTGCGCACGTTGGAGGCGATGAACAGGGCCACGTCCGTCGGCAGCGTCGCCTGCTCTGTTTCCGCTTTTTTCTGCAAGATGGCCACCTTGGTCTCCAGGTCCGGAGGCTGGATGTCCGCGATCAGTCCCCACTCAAAACGCGAGCGCAGGCGGTCCTCGATCTCCGCCAGCTCCTTGGGCGGCCGGTCGGAAGCGATTACGATCTGCCGCATGCTCTCATGCAGCGCGTTGAACGTGTGGAAGAATTCCTCCTGGGTGCGCTCCTTCTGGGCGATGAACTGGATGTCGTCGATGAGCAGCACATCCACGGTGCGGAAGCGGTCGCGGAAGCTGGTCATGCGGTCGTTGCGCAGCGAGGTGATCATCTCGTTGGTGAACTTCTCCGCGGAGACGTAGCAGATGTTGGCCGAGGGCTGGCGCCGCTTCACTTCGTGGCCGATGGCCTGCATCAGGTGGGTCTTGCCCATGCCCACGCCACCATATAGGAAGAGTGGGTTGTAGGCCCTTGACGGGCGCTCGGCCACGGCCAGAGCCGCTGCCCGCGCAAACTGGTTGCCGTTGCCGATGACAAAATTGTCAAAAGTGTAGCGGGAGTTAAGCTGCGCCGCGGTCGACCAGTCGAACCGCCCCTGCTCGGGCGGCCGTTGCGGCGGCGCCGGCGGCGCCTTGGGATCGTGCGTCGGCACAGGGGGGAAACGGCTCCCCGGCGGCGTAGACGGATCCTCTTCGGCGGTCACAAAGCAGACTCCGTCGAACTCCAGGGACTGCGCTTCGATCGCCTCCTGGATCAGGTCGCTGTACTTGTCGCCAATCTGCTGGAACTCCGGCGACGGGACCCTGACAAAGATCATCCGACCCGCCGCGTGGCTGAATCGTGTGGGCTTGAGCCAGGTCTCGAACGACTGGCGGATCACCTTCTTTTCCAGTGCCGCCAGAATCTGCAGCCAGGGATTGAGCGCCGTGGTGGCGGGAGTCATTGCAAATGCCATCGTGCTGTTCCTTACTGCGCCCCTACGTGCCTTCATTCACCCGTTTCAGACAAACGACTCGTCGCGAGCACAGGTATGTGAGCCCCTGGACCCTTTTTTCTGCTCATGTGCGAATCGACTGCGGTTCGGGCCCGTCGGTTTAACCCTCGGGCATGGGCGAATTCTGTTCCGTGGGACGTCGTGATCTTTTGTTGAACGGATGCGATGGTAGCACATTTGAACGTCATTGCAATCCCTCATTCACACTTCTTTTGCATAGGCTGGAGGGGTTGCACCATGCATGGTGAAACCGTGACTTTCAGGTGACTTGAGTCACCGCCTGTGCTTACCATCTCGACTGCTTTCTTCGCTTCAGGATTGGAACCATCGACGCATCGTCAGGTTGCCGCATTCACCGCTTCTTGCCATGGCCGCTCTCACTGGATTCACACCTCGGCCTGCGGTATACTTAAAGACTGCCGTCAAGGCCATTTTTTTTGAGCAGAAAGAGGAGCGCGTTATTATGCCCAAGCGCACATTTCAACCTAATCGCCATCGCCGCGTCAAGACCCACGGCTTTCGCGCGCGAATGAAGACCAAGGCCGGCGCCGCCGTCCTCAGCCGCCGTCGTGCGGCGGGCCGCAAGCGCGTCTCCGTCAGCGCCGGCTACCGCGACTAGCGGGCCTTCGCCCATCGCGGCGGGCGCTTCGATCGCCCGCTTGCTTCCCCCTTTCCCGCCGCATTGCCATGACTACCCCCTCCCAACCTGCCGCGAAAAAACAATCCCTGGCGCCCTTTCGCCTGCGCCGCCACGCCGACTTCCAGCGCGCTTATGCGGGCGCGCGCAAGCGCCAGTCGGCTTCCATGAGCTGGTTCCTGGCCCCGCAGCCGCCTGCCCCCGCTTCGCGCCCGCCTCATCCTCGCATCGGGCTCACCGCCGGCAAGGTCCTGGGCAAAGCGCATGAGCGCAATCGCATCCGGCGCCGCCTGCGCGAGGCCATTCGCCTCCACCTCGACCTGCTGCCTCCGGCTTCTGACCTCATCCTCCACCCCCGTCGCGCAGTCCTCACCCTCGAGTTTCCGAAACTGGAGGCCGAGATCGTGCGTATCCTTGCGCAGGCCCGCGCTGAGGCTGCGCCTCCAGTCGAGCAGCCGGCCCGGTTATCGCCATGACCCGCATCCTGCTTGCCCTGCATTGGATCTACAAGCACACGCTTTCGCCGCTGCTGCACTCGCTGGGCGCCGGCGGTTGCCGCTTTCAGCCCACTTGCTCGGAGTACGCCGTCCGCGCCATCGCCATGCACGGCCCCTGGCGCGGCTCCGCCCTGGCCCTCTGGCGCCTGCTCCGCTGTCATCCCTTCAGCCGTGGCGGCCTTGATCACGTCCCCCCGGTGCGCTCGTCTCAGTCCGTTGCCCACAAGCCTTTACCATAGAGACAGCGGTCAACCAAGGTTCCCGCATGTCGAACGACAGGAAGTTCCATTTGCCCGAATTCCAAAATCCAAATCTCCAGCCCGGTGGTCCCGGCGACCACCGCGGCGGCGGCGACTTCAGCTCGCTCATGCTCATGGGCTTTCTCGCCGTGGCCATCTTCCTCGGCTTCCAGTACTTCCAGCGCCCGAAGTCCAATACGCCTCAGCCCGCGCATCAACAGCAGCAGACCTCCTCGCAGGAGCCCGCGGCAGCGGAGTCAGCGGCCGCCGCACCCGCAAAAGCCGCGCTACCGCCTGCGCCCACACCCACCATCACCGCCGCCTCGGCCTCCACAACCACCGTCGAGAATCCGGGACACTATCGCATCGTGTTCTCAAACCAGGGCGCCCTGGTTGAACACTGGTTCCTCTCCGACTATTTCGACTCCGCCGGCCATCCCCTCGACATGGTGCAGCAGCAGGCCTCGTCCCGCTTCGGTTTTCCCCTTTCGCTGTTCACCTACGAGCCCGCGCTCACCAATCAGTTGAACAATGCGCTTTATCGGGTTTCGGCCACCGGCACGCTGAAGGCGCCCGCCACTCTAACATTTCACTACGCCGAGAATGGCGTCGACGTGGTCAAGACCTTCACCTTCGGACCGGATAGCGTCATCCATGCCGAGGTCCAGGTTCAGCGCAATGGCCAGCCCCTACGCGCGCTTCTCGCCTGGCCCGCCGGGCTCGGCGACCAGGAGGAGTTCCAGGGCCGCAGCAGGATTCCCGGCCTCGCCCGCACCCCGGCCACATTCGACTGGTGCCTAGACGGCAAGTCCGATTCCGAGGCCGCCGGCAAGGTCGGCAACGATGCCACCCTCGACGGCGATTACCAGTACGCCGCCGCCGCCGATCTCTATTTCGCCGCGGCTTTCCTCCCCGACGATCCTTCCCAGGCCACCGTGGTCACGCTGCACCGCACCATCGACCTGCCCGTCAACCTGTCCAATCCCAGCGGCGAAAAACGACCCGCCGATGTGATGGGCGTCGCCGTCGGAGACATCTCCGGCGACACCCGCCTGCGCCTCTTCGTCGGTCCCAAGCAGACCGACGTGCTGTCCGGCATTCAGGCTACCGGCGCCGGCGGCAAGCCCGACGGCCCCAGCCTCCGCCCGCTCATCCGCTTCGGCATGTGGAGCTTCCTCGCCACCCCGCTCTTCTGGATCCTGCGCCTCATGCACTCCCACGGCATCCCCAGCTGGGGATGGGACATCATCGTTCTCACCGTTCTGTTCAACCTCGCCCTCCTGCCCACGCGCCTCATGATGATGAAGTCGTCGCTGAAGATGATGCGCATCCAGCCCAAGGTGGAGGCTCTCAAGCGCAAATACCAGCACCTGAAAGCCACCGACCCCCGCCGCGCCGAGATGAACACCGAGATGATGGCAGTCTACAAAGAGAACGGCGTGAACATGTATGGCGGCTGCCTGCCCATGCTCCTGCAGATGCCGCTCTTCTTCGCCTATTACCGCGTCCTGCTGAACGCCGTCGAACTGCGACAGGCTCACTGGTTCTGGCTCAAGGATCTCTCCTCTCCCGATCCCCTCAAGATCCTGCCCGTTCTCATCATCATCACCATGTTCCTCACCCAGTTCATCACCCCCTCGCCCGGCGTCGACCCCAACCAGCGCCGCATGATGGCCATCGTCATGCCGCTCATCTTCGGCTTCACCCTGTTGAACTATCCCTCCGGCCTCGCGCTCTACTGGATCACCGGCAACTTCATCATGCTGGTCATGCAGCTCGGCATCAACCGCTCGCACATTGGCGAGGAGATGCACGAGCTGGCCAGAAAACGCGCCGCCCGCAAGGCCGGAATCAACCCCAAGACCCTCAGCAAGCGCTAGGCTGCGCAGCCCTGAACAATAGGCGGCTCCGGATCACTCCAGAGTCGCTCCGTTTTCCGCGCTCGATCTTGCTGAAACTGGTTGCATAAATGGGCTTTGAAAGGGCACGACCGGGGAACCCACTCCGTGGGTGGGTCGCGTGCCGCAAAACGCCAATAAAACTGCGGGCTTTAGCCCCTGAGGGATGTTTTTCCCGGACTCCGGCCATTTATGCAACCAGATCTACGGCCCCAGAACTTCGAGCTTTGGGAAATAGGTTGAATAGGGCGAGACATCCCGCGTCAAAAGAGAAAGGCTCCCGGTCCTATCGCCGTTCGCCCGGGCTCGCCGCCGGCACCGGCCGCGGCCCCGCCGGAAACGCGCTCCGCGCCGGCGCAGCCGCCGCCGGAGGCTGGTGCATGGCCACAATCAGCGCGCTCGCCGCCTTGGGCCCCTGGCACACGTACGAGTGCGCGGTGGCCGAATCAAAATACACCGCGTCGCCCGCCCCCAGCACGCAGCGGTTCTCCCCGTGCTGGATCTCGAGCTCCCCCTCCAGCACGTACAGAAACTCGAACCCCGGATGCAGATGCGCTTTGGGCTCCTGCGGCCCCGCCATGGGCACAAACTCCGCAAAGTACGGATCCATGTGCCGGTCCGCCACCATGTACGCCAGGCTCTCAAAGAAATAGCTCGGCGAGTCCACGCCCGTCTGTGGCAGCCGCACCCGTTCCTTGCGCAGGTGCACCCGGAACATGGCCTGCGGCTCCGGCTCAAAGAAAAACGACAGGTCCTTCGAGAACACCATCGCAATCCGCGCCAGGTTGCGCAGCGTCGGCACCACCCGCCCCGTTTCAAGCTGCGACAAAAAACTCGCCGAAAGCCCCGTGTGCCTGCCCAACTCCACCAGTCCCATCGACTTCTTCAGCCGCAGCCGCTTGATCCGCTCGCCGATCCGCTTTTCGGCAATGAACCGCTCGGTGGTCTCGTTGTCCACCTGCGTCTTCTGCGTTTCCTCGCTCCGTACTGTGGCGGGTTCCGTCATCAAGGCACTCCGGGATAAGGGCGACAACTGTTTGCCCGGATCAAAATCCATTCCCATCCTACCAAATTCCCAGCCCTGCATCAATCCGCCTACCTGTCCCTGTTGCCTGCTCCCTGTTCCCTTACTCCCGCTCCAACTGTTACACCGGAAGCTGCGCTATGCTCCGCATCCCCTTCAACGACGTCCTCGACCGCCTGGCAGCCATCCTCCAGGCCCTCGGCTTCACTCCCGCTCGCGCCCACGCCTGCGCCCGCCTCTTCGCTGAAACCACCCGTGACGGCGTCTACTCCCACGGCGTCAACCGCTTCCCCCGCTTTGTCTCCACCATCCGCAACGGCTCCGTCTCGCCCGCCGCCGAGCCCGCCTGCGTCACCTCCCACGGCGCCCTCGAGCGCTGGGACGGCCGCCGCGGCCCCGGCAATCTCAACGCCCAGGCCGCCATCGCCCGCGCCATCACTCTCGCCCGCCAGCACGGCATCGCCTGCATCGCCCTCGGCAACACCAATCACTGGATGCGCGGCGGCACTTACGGCTGGCAGGCCGCCGATGCCGGCCTCATCGCCCTCTGCTGGACCAACACCATGCCCAACCTCCCGCCCTGGGGCGCCGTCAATCCCGCCATCGGCAACAACCCCCTCGTCCTCGCCGTCCCCCGCCCCGCCGGCCATCTCGTTCTCGACACCGCCATGTCCCAGTTCTCCTACGGCGCTCTCGAGTCCTACCGCAGTCACGCCCAGTCCCTGCCCGTTCCCGGCGGCTACGACTCCAACGGCCAGCTCACCCAGGACCCCGCCGCCATCGAGCAGTCCCAACGCCCGCTCCCCATCGGCTACTGGAAAGGTTCAGGCCTCTCCATCCTCCTTGACGTCATCGCCGCCATTCTCAGCCTCGGCAACGCCACCCACCAGCTCTCCACCGACCCGCTGCGAGAATCCGCGCTCTCGCAAACCTTCATCGCCATCCATCCCGCAGCCCTCGGCGACGCCGCTCGCCAAGCCCAGATCGCCGACGACATCGTCGCCTCCATCCACGCCGCCACTCCCGAATCGCCCGCATCGCCCATCCGCTACCCCGGCGAGCAAACCCTCCGCCTCCGCGCTGAAAACACCGCGCTCGGCCTCCCCATCGACGACTCCACCTGGTCCACCATCTCTGAAATGTGACCTGATCCCCTCGCTTGGGTGCCCCATCCTAGCGCTCCTGAGCGCAGCGAAGGATCCCGCGCTAGGGTGGGACGCCGATCACTCCACACGCCAAAAACACCAACGGCGCATCCGCTCCGGATGCGCCGCGTCAGCTACAAGCTACAGGCTACCGGCCCATCAATTCTGCGAAATCTGCACCAACCCCCCCGCCCCCGGCGAAACCTCCCGCGTCTGCTCCCCCCGCCAATGGTCGATATGCGAAATCCGGTGCACGCACCCGATGGTGCAATTCGGCGCGCAGCTCTTCGCCGTCAAAAACTCCCGCTGCACGTCCGCCTTCGTGTACTGCTCCACCGGCACGCCCGGATACCCGCGCTGCTGGCTGCAATAGTGCACCAGCCCGTCCTCGCAGATGTACAAATACCGCGACCCCGCACGGCACCGCCAGTCGTTCGGCTCCCCCTTCGCAATCGCATTCTGGAACGCGTCGAACTGCGCGTAGTTCGTCTTCCTGCGGTCCCGCATGGCAAAGTACACCGCCGCCTCGTCCGGCTTCAGCGGCTTCAGTTGCCCGTCCCCGTCGTGAATAATCCCGATCGTCGACTCGAACCCCAGCTCCAGCGCCCGCCGCCCAATGGTCAGCGCATCGTGCGGATTCTTGAATCCCCCGCCCACCACCGAGTTAATGTTCACGTGGAACTCGGCATGTTCCGCCAGCATCTCGAGCTTCTTGTCCAGAACCTTCAGCGACTTCTTTGAAATCTCGTCCGGCTCCACGTTGTCAATCGAAATCTGCATGTGATCCAGGCCCGCCCGGTTCAGCCGCTCAATCCGCTCCGCATTCAGCAGATACCCGTTGGTGATCATCCCCGCAATCGCGCCCGTCTGCCGCATCCGCCGGATAATGTCGTCGAGCTCGGGATGTGTCAGCGGCTCGCCGCCGCTGATGCCGATCATCGCCGTCCCCAGCCGCCCCAGCGCATCGATCCGCCGATACATTTCCTCCAGCGGCACCGGCTTTGAAACCTTGTCGTACTCATTGCAATAGCCACAGGACAGGTTGCAGAACCGCGCCGGCACAATCTGCGCCAGCACCGGATGCGAAGTAGAAGCCAGCGCGCGCGCCACCATCGCATACTCCCGCGCCTTCCGCCGCGCCTGAATCAGCCTGCCCCGCACCGTATCTCGCCGAAATTTCGACATCCTCTATCTATTGAATCACAGGGCATCGCCGCACTGTCGCTCCCGGAGGGAGCGAATGAAAATAGCCCCGGATGAAATCCGGGGAACGCGGAAGCCCGCCCACCCAACACCCTAATTACCACGCAAGTGTGTCATCCCGAAGGGCCGCACGCCTGGGGCCCCACCGCAGTGGGGTAAGCGGCCCGAGGGATCCGCAGTTGCTTTTCGCTCGCACGTCCACAAGAGCCAATGGAACCGGGCGCCAGGTGTTGGCGACCGTCCCACAAGCGCCGGCCCAACCCTCATCGACACGCCCGCCACCGGCACTCCCGGCGCGCCACGCAACAATCCATCCCCACGCCCGTCTTCACTGAACCCACCCCAGCGCCCGCCGCAGATCCGCCGGCTCCGCCTCGTACCATTCCCGAGCCAGGTCCACCCACGGCGCATTCGCCGCCTCAATCAGCCCGATCTTCTTCGACCGGCGCCAGCCCTTCAGCTCTTTCTCACGAAGAATCGCATCTCCAACCTCGCGGAACGCCTCGAACCACACCAGCCGGTCGCAGTTGTATCGCGTCGTGAACCCATCGTGCTCCCGCCACTTGTGCTCAAAAACCCGCGCATGCAAGTCGCCCGTCATTCCCACGTACAGCGTCCGGCTGCGGCTGGCCATGATGTAAGTGAAGTAGCTGCCTTCGTGCATGCGCTCATGTTACGCCCGGCTCACTGCGCGGTTCTGTGACCCGCGCCGCAGCGCGGTCCGGGCTGGCGGGTTGGCCCATATCTCGTGCCGCTGACTGCGTCACCAAAGATCGGGTGCCCCAGTTCTCCCGATTTTGGAGACCTGGGAACGCGAAAGCCCGCCACTCACAAACCCGCCTCTCCCTGCGCCCTCCATTTTTATTAACTATTCTTATTTATTGGTATAATTGGGAAGGAGGCCCGCATGCCGACCCTCACCATCTCCCTACCCGACTCACTCAAGGAGTTCATCGAGCGGGAAGTCGAAACCAAAGGCTACGGCAACGTCAGCGAGTACGTGCGCGGCCTCCTGCGCGAAGCCCAGGAGCGCGAATCCAACCAGCGCCTCGAGACCCTGCTGCTGGAAGGGCTCGCCACGGGAGGCGAAACCCCCGTCACACCCGAATTCTGGCACGACCTCCGCCGTGACGCCGCTACAATGCTCGCGAGGCACAAACAGCCTCGAAAGGGCCCCGCCAGGAAGTGAACGTCCACATTCGCACTCTCACCCGCTCCCACCCCCCCCAAAAGGTTTTTTCCCTTGCCCGCCGTCGCCCCATCGCGATATCCATAACCAATCGCCAGCAAGGAGGCGTCCCCACCATGCCCAAGTTCGTCATCGAGCGTGAAATCCCCAACGCCGGCAGCCTCACTCCCGAACAGCTCAAGGCCGTCTCGCAAACATCGTGCTCAGTCCTGCGCAACCTTGGACCCCAGATCCAGTGGCTGCACTCTTACGTCACCGACAACAAGATCTACTGCATCTACATCGCGCCCAATGAGGAAATGGTCCGCGAGCACGCCCGCCAGGGCGGTTTCCCCGCCAACTCCGTCGCCCAGGTTCGCACCGTCATCGACCCCACCACCAGCGAATAGTCGCCCGGTCGCCCACATCAGGGGCTGCTGATTGCGCCCAAAAAAATCCGGTGCCCGGGTTTTACGCTCTCGCGCTGCTTCTACTGGAACAGCCGCGGCGCAAAATCGTTCAGATCCCTCCGCCACGTCTGCCACTCGTGGTTCGTACCCGGCGACTCGTAGAACACGTGCGTCACCTTCTGCTCCGTCAGCTCGTCGTGCAGCTTTACGATGCCCGCGTGCATCATCTGCGGCTCGTCGGTCCCCACCCCGATCCACAGCAGGTGTACCCGCTTGGCAAACGCCGCCGGGTCGGACAGCTGGCCGTTGAAGTCCGTTTTGAAGTCCCTCGGCTGGTTGGGGTTGCGGCCGATCATCCCGCCCACCCCGCTGAACCCGCCAATGTAGGAGAACAGGTCCAGATGGTCGAACGTTACCTGGAACGTTTGCATGCCGCCCATTGAAAGCCCCGCCATGGCCCGGTGATCGCGGTCGGCCACCGTGCGGAAATGGCTGTCGATATAGGGAATCAACACCTCGACCTCGTCGTCCTCAAAAGCCTGCATGCGGTGCCGCATCGCCTCCTGGAACTCGGGCGAGCCGAAGCCTTTTCCGTTCATGTCGGGCGCTTTCCATCCCGCGGGCTGGGCGTTGCCGTTCGCCATCACAATGATCATCGGCTTGGCCTTGCCGGCAGCGATCAGGTTATCGAGGATGAAGTTGACGCGCCCCTGGCGGACCCAGCCGGTCTCGTCCTCGCCGCCGCCGTGTTGCAGGTAAAGCACCGGGTAGCGCTCCTTAAGCCTGGTGTCGTAATCCGGCGGCGTGTAGACGAACGCATGCCGCCAGTCGCCCGTGACCTTGGAAAAGTACCAGATCTCACGAATCTGTCCGTGCGGCACGTCCTTGATGGAATAGTAATCAACGCCCGCCTCCGGAATCTCCACCATGCTGGCGTCCTTGCCGCCTCCGTAGTAGGCGTAGGAGCTGGGGTCGCTCACCTCTGCGCCGTCAATCTTGATGGTGTAGTAGTGCAGGCCGGGGGCCATGGGCGGCGTGGTGTAGGTCCAGTAGCCGTCGGTCGTCTTCTGCATGTCTTCCTTGGGCCCGCTCCAGAAATTGACGGCTACCTTGGTGGCGTCGGGGGCCTTGATGCGGAGCTCCACGCGGCCGGTCGAGTCCACCTTGGGAAACTCGGCGCCGGGAACGTTGGTTGTGGCGGACTGGAAACCCGTCTCCTGCGCGGCACACACGCTGGCCGCGAGCAACAACACGATTGCAAATCTCTTCATTGTGATCCCCCTCAAGATGTTGGGCGCGGAACCTGCAATCGTTTTCAGAACGGGGCTTCAATAGCCCTCCACAAAAAGTTCCCCCGCCGGACACACGCATACTACACTCAACAGCCAGGGAAAAGGAACCTCTGAAAAAGGTGCGATTCCATTCGCCGCTCACCGTGTCGCCGCCCAAACCTGGTAGCTGCCGAGAAGGAATCCACCACCGAGAATCAGCAGGCAAACCCATAGCGCGAAGCGCAGTGGCCGCCGCGGAACCCGCGCGCTCAGCTCGGTTCCCGCCACCGCCCCCAAGACGCCGCCGGCGATGAGACGAAGCAGAAGCGCGGGGCTCTGCGCGAACGAAAACCAATGGGCGCCGGCGCCGAGCAGCGAGAGCAGGAAGCCGAAGGCGATATCGGTCCCCACCACCTGTGCCGGCTCGAGCGGCGTGAGGCCCAGCAGAGCGGCGCTGCCCAGCGCGCCCGCGCCCGCCGAGGAAAACCCCACCTCAGCGCCCACCGGCAACATGAGCCACGGCAACCACCTGCTGCGGTCCCGTCGCTTCCCGCCCGGGCGCAATGGACGAAACGAAAACAGGATCTGCCAGGTCGCCGTCGCCACCAGGATGGCGCCAAGAAGCGCACGGAGCTGGTTCTCGGCTCCGGCGGTGACCAGGCGACGGAGAAACAGCGAGCCGGCGAGAACGCCCGGCGCGCCGCCCAGCGCCATCCATCCCAGCGTGCGCCAGGCGATGGTGCGGCGGACAAGCTGCACCGGAAGCAGAATCGACTTGACCGCGGAGGAAAACATAAGGCCAATGGCAACGGCGTCGGCTGCGGGCACTCCGAGAAAAAGGATGAGCACCGGCACGGTGAGAGTTCCGGCGCCCACGCCGGTGAGCGCGATGAATAACGCGATGAAAAAGCCGATGAAATAAGCCATGCCGCTCCGGGTTACTTCGCTTCAATGTGAATGCCGCACTCGACCTTGCGGCCGGCCCAGCGGCCCGAGCGCGGATCGCCGGGATCGAGAGGCAACAGCGTGCACGGCTCGCAGCCGATGGAGGTGTAGCCGCGCTGGTAGAGCGGCAGCAGCGGAAGGTCGAGCTGCTCGCACGCGTG
Source organism: uncultured Acidobacteriota bacterium (assembly GCA_963766785.1). GTDB lineage: Bacteria > Acidobacteriota > Terriglobia > Terriglobales > Acidobacteriaceae > Telmatobacter. The sequence continues at coordinate 952,780 of CAVYBV010000025.1, read as the reverse complement.
CCAGACGTCGCGCGTGGTCCAGTGAGCGAGCGGAGCCAGCTTGAGGATTCGCGCTTCGCCCGGCAGAGTGAACCACGCCGACTCCTCCAGCGCCGCGCGGCTCTTTGCCTGCTCGCGGCGCAATCCGGTGAGCCAGACGCGATAGCCGGCCAGAGCTTTGAACAAGGGCTCGACCTTGCGCAACTGGCAGCACTGGCCGGGCGCGGATTGGTAGAGGAGGCCGAATTCGCCCTCCTGCTCGACCACGGTCTTTTGGGGGAGCAGATTGACGAGATTCAGGTTCCACTCGCGCGCAATGCGGTCGCGGTACCGGATGGTTTCGGCGAAGTGGTAGCCGGTGTCGAGAAACAAAATCGGAATCCGCGGATCGAATTCGAGCGCGAGTTTCGCGAGCAGAACATCTTCGGCCTGAAAGCTGCAGGTGAGGCAGACTTCGCTCGCGACCGTGCCAGCGCTTGATGGTGCGGGCTCTTGTGTTTCCCACCCATTTCGCAAACTGCGCGAAATGGATGGGGCACCCAAGCTCTCCTTGGAGATGTTGGCGGCGAGAAGATCGCGGACTCGCGCGAGTTTCAGATCGATATCGGATAAGAACTGCGCAGTACTCATTCAGATGTTTGCCCTTTCCGGTGGAATCAAAATGCCGGCCTCACGAAGCAGCCGGTGCACAGCGGCGATCACCGCCCGCGGTTCGGCTGAGTCGATGGAGACTTGTTCGTTCCCGGCCCGCGCCTTGAAGCTCGCATCCTCATGGGCGCGCACCAGCAGCGACAGAACGCCCGCCCGCGCGTGCAGATCGAGGACGGATGGGAGCAGGTTGGGATGGAGCAGGAACTCATCTGCTTCGGCGTCGAGGCGGATGGTCACGGCACCGATAGAGAACAGCGAGCGTTCCACCTGGTCGATGAGCGCCTGCGATCCGGTGAGCTCGAGCGTTCCCCCGGCATGTCCCCACCGCGCCTGGCGCTCACTCGCCGTCACCGGGCCCAGGTTGTTGTCGCCGGAGAAGACTTCATACGCCGCATCTTCACCGGCGGCAATCATTCCCGCGGCCACGGTGCGGTTGGTCGCCGCATCAACCAGAATCAGCGCACCGGTGGCGCGGTTCGCGGCGTAGGGGTCGAACGCGATGGGTCGCGACAGGCTCAACCGCACCGAGCCGATGTGGTTCATCTCCAGCGTCTCCGCCGGTTCGTGAGCGAGGGTCTCGATGTCAATTCTGTGGTCAACGGCGCTGACGAATGCGGAAACGGTGTGGCTGGCGTGCTTCACCAGGTAACGGCGCGTGCGGTCGAGCGGCTCGGCATCCATCCACACCAGCGAAGCCTGAACGCGCTGCGCCATCGCCGCAGGCGCATCGGCAGCGGCTATCAAGTCGCCACGGCTGATGTCGAGCTCGCGATCGAGCACCAGGGTAATGGAGAGCGGCGCGGAGGCCTGGTCGAGATCGCCATCCCAGGTGACGATGCGCCGTACGGTGGCGTGCATGCCGGAGGGATGAACGACGATGGGATCGCCCAAGCGAATGACGCCGGAAGCAATCTGGCCGGCGAACCCACGGAATTCGCTATCGGGGCGAACGACGCGCTGCACGGGGAAACGAAACGGCTGCTCGCGGTCCATCGCGCCTGCGGGCAAAGCCTCCAGCGCGGCAAGCACCTGCGGCCCTTCATACCAAGGCATGGCTTGCGAGCTATGCACGACGTTATCGCCGGCCAGAGCGCTGACGGGAATGAAAAGCGCTGTCTCAAAGGTTGTGCCGGTTTCCGCGGCAATCTGCGCGAGGACGGCGCCAAAATCGCGCTCGATGGCGCGAAAGATGTCTTCGCTGTAGCCGGCCAGATCCATTTTGTTGACGGCCACCAGGATGTGGCGCACGCGCAGCAGCGCCGCGATGCAAGCATGGCGGCGCGATTGCGGGAGCACGCCGCGGGTGGCATCGATGAGCACAACGGCCGCATCCGCGGTGGACGCTCCGGTGGCCATGTTGCGCGTGTACTGCTCGTGGCCGGGCGTGTCGGCGATGATGAATTTTCTGCGCGCGGTGGAGAAGTAGCGGTAGGCGACGTCGATGGTGATGCCCTGCTCGCGCTCGGCGCGAAGGCCATCGGTGAGGAGCGCGAAATCGATCTGGCCGGGCGCCGTGGTTCCCTTGCCCTCGATCGAACGAATCTGGTCGTCGTAGACCGATTGCGTGTCGTAGAGCAGGCGGCCGATGAGCGTAGATTTGCCGTCGTCCACGCTGCCCGCGGTGGAGAAGCGCAGCAGGTCTTTCTGGTTTTCCTGGCGCAGAAAATCGTCGATGGAGAATGGCGTGAGCGTGGCCGCGGACATGATCAGAAGTAACCCTCCCGCTTCTTGATTTCCATGGAACCTTCCTGGTCGTGATCGATGACGCGGTTGGCGCGCTCCGAGGAACGGAAGGAGATGAGCTCGGCAATGATGTCGGGAATGGTCGTCGCATCGGAGCGGATGGCGCCGGTGCATGGGCTGCAACCGAGGGAGCGCAGGCGCGAGCGGACCATCCGCGGCTGTTCGCCGGGATGGGCCACAAACGATTGTTCGATGGGCAGCAGCACGTCGCCACGCACGTACATGGGCCGCTCCCTGGCGAAGTAGAGATCGACTACGGGAATGTTTTCCTGATGGATGTATTGCCAGACGTCCATCTCCGTCCAGTTGGAGAGGGGAAAGACGCGGATGCTTTCGCCGGGATGAATGCGCGCGTTGTAGAGGTTCCACAGCTCGGGGCGCTGGTTTTTCGGGTCCCACTGTCCGTTCTGGTCGCGGAAGGAGTAGATGCGTTCCTTGGCGCGCGATTTTTCCTCGTCGCGGCGCGCGCCGCCGAAGGCTGCGTCGAAGCCATAGTGGCGTAGGCCATCGAGCAGCGCCTGGGTTTTGAGCAGGCCGCAGCAGCGCCTGGTATCGAGCGCGATGGGATTGGTTCCAGCCGCGATGGCCGCCTCATTGCGCCACACCAGCAGCTCCGCGCCGATCGACCGCGCCATCTCGTCGCGGAAGGCGATCATCTCGCGGAATTTGAATCCGGTATCGATATGAAGCAGGGGAAAAGGAATCGGGCCTGGATAAAAGGCCTTCTGCGCCAGGCGCAACATGACCGAAGAATCCTTACCGATGGAGTAAAGCATCACCGGGTGTTCGAATTCGGACGCCACTTCGCGAAGGATGTGAATGCTTTCAGCCTCAAGCAGACGAAGGTGGCTGATGGGCGAGGCATCCGCCGCGCAGGGGCGGGATGAAGGCGAGGACAGTGTGGATTCGGCAACCGGCATCGGGACCTCTCAGGTGAGGAGTGGGGCTGGAGATGCCGGGATCAACACAGACGGCCGGCATGGCTGCCAGCGACGGGTGTGCAAGTTCAGATCAGGATGTGGAGGAGATCAGAAGACTAGCGGGGACACCCGTCGAAGATGTTCGACAGGCGACAACAAGTGCGGAGGTGGGTAAAGCCAGTCATGCAGTTTCTTGATGGTAACAAAAGACGGGGGATTGAACAACACTGGAGGGGATACGACTAACGGGGGATTTGGCGCGACTATGTTTGCGGCACGATTGAAAGAGTTGGGAAGAGGTCGGATTCGGAGGCTGAGTTCGACGAAACCATCCCTCAGGGGCTAAAGCCCGGGCGTTTCTTGTTGCTTTTTCGGCACGGCTGAAGCCGTGCCCTTTCAAAACCCTATGCGGCTGGAGTTCTTCAGCGGCGGGTGAAGTGGATGCCGCTGTGCGGCGCGGCTCCCGCCCGTTATCATTCCCTGAGCAATCAGGATGGGTGATGCGATGACGAGTTCCGCACCGGGTCGGCAGGAAACGCGGGCGCAGTTGCCGAAGACGATGGGTTTCTGGGATGTGCTGCTGTTCAACATCGCCACGGTGCTGGGACCGAGGTGGATTGCGGCGGCGGGACACAACGGGACCTTGTCAATCAGCCTGTGGGTGCTGGCAGCGCTCTTCTTTTTTGTTCCCGGGGCGTTCGTGATCAACGAGCTTTCGTCGCGGTTTCCGGAAGAAGGCGGGCTGTACGCGTGGGCCAAGGAGGCGTTCGGGCCGTTTCACGGGTTTGTGGCGGGGTGGACATACTGGATTTACACGGTGTTCTATTTTCCGGGCTTGCTGCTGGCGTCCTCGTCGATGTCGGCGTATGTGCTGGGCGGGCGCGGAGTGGCGCTGGCGGAGAACCGAACCTATTTGATCTGGTGCTCGCTGGGGCTGCTTGCGGTGGCGGTGGGGTTGAACATCATCGGCCTGAACATCGGCAAATGGCTGCAGAACGCCGGCGGAGTGGGGACGTATGTGCCGCTGATGATCCTGGTGGGCGTGGCCGCGGTGGTGGTGTGGAAGCACGGTTCGGCGACTCACTTCTCGCTGGCAAGCATGATGCCCACCTGGAACTGGGGCACGGTGAACTTCTGGTCGCAAATTGCGTTTGCGTTCGCGGGCCTGGAGCTGGTGAGCGCGATGAGCGGGGAGGTGCGCGATCCGCGGCGGACGCTGCCGCGGGCGGTGTTTGGGGCGGGCGTGCTGATCGCGCTGATTTATATTGCGGGGACGTTCGCCATCCTGGCATTGGTGCCGGCGGGGAGCATCGATCCGCAGAGCGGGGTGTTCAATGCGATCACGGTGGGCTCGGTGGCTCTGAAGATCGGCGCGCTGGGAGTGCTGGCCGCTGTGCTGGTGACGGCCGGGAACGCGGGCGGCGTGGGATCGACGGTGGCGGGGATTGCGCGGGTGCCGTTCGTGGTGGGGATCGATCGCTATCTGCCCGCGGCGTTCGGGAAGATTCATCCGAAGTGGAAGACGCCGTGGGTGTCGATCCTGGTGCAGGCGGGGCTTTCGGGGACAATTCTGCTGCTGAGCCAGGTGCGGACGACGTCGGCGATTGCGGCCTACCAGGTGGTGGTGGACGCGGCGATCATTTTGTACTTCATTCCGTTTCTTTACATGTTTGCGGCGGTGATCAAGCTGGCGGGGCGGCGGGACCGCGCGGACAACGAACATGCGGTGCTGGTGCCGGGTGGAAAGCTGGGCGTGTGGGTGTGCGGCGGGCTGGGGTTTGCGGTGGTGCTGCTGGGGATTGCGCTGTCGTTTGTGCCGCCGGGCGAAGCGGAGAGCGCGTGGGTGTTTGAGACCAAGCTGGTGGGGAGCACGGTGGTGACGGTGCTGATTGGGCTGGGGCTGTATTGGCGGGGGAAGAGACAGCGAGTCAGCTAGTCGCGGAGTTAGCGGAGCTAGTTAGCGAGTTAGCAGGTCGGCGAGTTAGCGAGTTAGCGGCTGCTGAGGAGTTCGTGTGCCTGGGTGGCGGCGCGGAGTGAGCGCGGGGTTAGGAGCTGGAGAGTGATGGCTACGGCGGGGATAAGAAACACGATGGAGTTGAGGACCCACATTTCTGCGCCGGCGGCAGCCTGGTCTTTGAGCGGGGTGAGGAACGAGACGCGCGGGGCGGCGGCGTACGAGGGATAGAGGACGTGGGTGGAGAAGGTGAGGACGGCGGAGAGGACGGTGTTGACGACGTCGGCGGAGAACAGGTAAGGGATGACGGTCCAGCGGGGCCAGCGCGGGCGCGAGGGCCAGGGCGCGACGACGACCCACCAGAAGAGGAGCGAGGTTGAGAAGAAGCAGAAGTGCTCCAAGTCGTGGACGCGATCCGAGGCGAAGGTCAGCTCGAACATGAAAGGGGTGTGCCAGCCGAGGTAGGCGATGTTCATCAGCAACCACGCGGTGATGGGGTGAGTGAGGAAGCGGAGCGCGGCGTGGAAGGCGCGGTTGCGGAGGATGGGGCCGACGATGGCGCCCGGGCGGGGCAGACCGCGGAGGATGGGCACGGTGGGCGCGCCGAGGACGATGAGCGGCGGCGCAACGGACATGAGGATGAAGTGCTGGATCATGTGTACGGAGAGAAGATAGTCGTCGAGGGCGTCGATGGGGCTGGCGAGGGCTAGCCAGAGGGTGGCGAGGCCGGAGAAGAAGCAGAAGGCGCGCCAGTTTTGGAGTTGATGGGGGCGGGTGCGGCGGGCGAGGACGAAACCGCGGAGGTAGAGGGCAGCGGCGAGCGTGATGGCGATGAAGGGGATGGGCGGGAAGGACCAGTTGGTGAGGAAGGTGGTCATTTCGCGGCCTCACGGTGAGGGCGGCGGAGCGGCGTTCTCGTTTCCCAGGTCCCAAAATCGTGGACCTGAGGCACCCTGGCTTCATTGTTGAACGAACAAGAAGCAACGGCAGATCCTTCGCTGCGCTCAGGATGACAAAACATAATTATGTGCTCAAGATGACTGCATCGTTGTTGATTGCGGGCTAGATTCATTACTTGTTTGTCTGGCCGGTGCCGTTTTCTACGGTTGAGTTGGGCGGAACGCCGTTGTGCTGGATGACTTCGCGCGAGGCATCGGCGGCCGCGGGTTGGTAGTACGGGTGAAGAGTCTCGAGAAAGTGGACCAGCGCGGTGGTTTCGGGCGGTGAGAGGGCGCTGCCGTAAGCGGGCATGTTGCCGCCGCCGAGCAGGACCTGGCGATAGAGCTGGTCCTCGGTGAGGCGGGTGGCTACGGTGTCGAGGGCGGGGCCGCGCTGGCCGCCGAGGCCGCCGATGGCGTGGCAGTTGCGGCACTGCTTTTCCTGAAAGACGTTAGCGCCCATGCGTTCGAGGGGCGTGCGGTTCTTGAGGAGGCCAGGCGGAACGGGCGCGCCGCTCCAAGCGTCCATGTGTGGGGACCAGGGAGTGTAGGTGCCGAGGTTGGTTAGAACGCCGAAGGAGACGGCGAGAAACAGAACGACGACAACGGCGACGGGACGGCGATGCCAGCTTTTTTCGCCGATGCCGGCGACCAATGGAAGCGCGATGAGGATGACGATGGCGACGACTGGGGCGATGAGGATGAAGGGCGTTTCCAGATCCGCCGGCAGAAACGAAAGGATGGTGTAGATCCAGAGGAACGGCGGATCGGGCTTGGGGACGGTGCTGATGATGGTTGGATCGGGAACGCCCTTGGGGCCGAAAGGACCGAAGAAGGCGGCGCAGGCGGCTACGGCGAGAACGATGGCCGCGGAGAAGAAGAGATCTTTCCAGACGGCGCCGGGAACGAAGGGGATGCCGTCCTTGTGGGTGAGTTCGTTGTACTCGCGGATGTAGGATTCGCGGCGGACGATGCGGCCGGGCATGGGCCACTCGTTGATGCCGAGCTTGAGGACCATCCAGACGTGAAGGCCGGCGAAGGCAAGGAGCAGGCCGGGAATGATGAAGACGTGGAGAGCAAAGAAGCGGGTGAGGGTGGGGCCGGCGATGATGGGCCCGCCGAGGAGGATATCGACGAGCTGGCCGCCGATGAGGGGAACGCGGCCGAGGATGGCGACGCCGATGCCGAGGCCCCAGTAGGCGTCCTGATCGAAGCGCAGGACCTGGCCGGTGAAGGCCATGCCAAGGGTCATGAGAAGGAGGAAGACGCCGAGGATCCAGGTGAGCTCGCGGGGAAACTTGTAAGAGCCGAAGAGAAAGACCTGGACCATGTGGATGACTACGACGGCGACCATGAAATCGGAGCCCCAGCCGTGCATGGCGCGGAGAAACCAGCCGAGAGGAAGCTGGTGATTGAGAACCTCAAGAGATTGCCAGGCAGTTGCGGCAGAAGGCGAATAGACGAGGGCGAGGCAGATGCCGGTGGCGACCTGGAGCGCGAGCAGGGTGAGCGAGGCCGAGCCGAAGACGTACAACCAGCTCGCGGTGCTGCGAGGCACCGGATGAAGCGCGGCATCCTTGACGGGGCCTTCGAGTTGAATGCGGCGCTCTAGCCAATCGTAGAGTTGCCGGTACCATTGTCGCGAGGCGGGCATGGGGCGATCCTCGGAATGATCTGCCTGGGAACAATTTGGGAAACGATTTGCTGCGGTGGTGCGGGTTGGGCGCCGGGGCAGCGATCGAGCGAGGCGCGGTTGCTGAGGGTGGGGATCTGGCCGGCCTTGATCATGAGGCGGCCGTTCTGGATCTTCTGCTCGTAGGTGAAAAGGCCGCGCGTTGGCGGGCCAGAGGCGCGAGAGCCATCGGCGTAGTAGACGCCGCCGTGGCAGGGGCACATGAAGAGCTGGGACTGTGGAAACCAGCGCACCGGGCAGCCGAGGTGGGCGCAGTTGATGGCGAAAACGGTGAAGTTGCCGGACTCGGCGCAGCGGACGTAGGCGGGAATGTTGGCGGTGGCGCCGTCCCAGGGAGTGGTGTAGGGATTGCGGTAGGAGATGAGGCGGGTTTCGCCGGGCGTGAAGCCGGAAGTTGGTCCGAGGTCGATCCATTCGCGGTAATCGCGTTTGCGGAGGATGGGACCAATGACGTACGCGACGGCGGGCGTGGCGATGAGCAGGCCGACGGCAGCATTCAGCGCCATGCCGACATTCATGAGGAAGGTGCGGCGGGACTGCTTCTCCTGATCGAGTCGATGGGCTTGTTCTTCGGGACTGGTTTCGGGAGTGGGCGGCGGAGTTTTTTCGTCCATGGTGGAGTCCTCACTCAGGGATCAGCGTTTGCCGGCTAGGGCTCAGACTTCGTGACTTGGCGATTGCCGAGCATGTGCGGGCGGGGACGCCCGCACGACAGCCGGTCTGGAGACCGGCGGTACGCTTAGCGGGCGGGTCAGAGGTTTGTTTGAATTTTGGATACGGTTGGCCGGGCGCGGCGGGGCGCTGGGCGAGGAGCCATGCGGTGACGTTCGAGATTTCGTCGCCGGTCATGGAGCGGCCGGGAATGTGGTTGCGCCAGTCGGGCTCGCCGATGTCAGGCCGGCCGGCGATGACGGTGGTGCGGATGGTTTGCGGATCGATGAGAGCGAGAAAAGAGCCGTCGAGGATGGAACCGGACGGGCCGGGATGCTGCGCGGTCTCGCCGTGGCAGCGGGCGCAGGCGGCGTTGTAGACTGCCTGGCCTTTCGAAGCATCGCCGGGCTGGACTGATTTGTACGAGGGCGGCGTGGCGCCGTTGAAGGGATTGGGACGGCTCCAGCGCGCGCGCATGCCGCGAATGATTGCTTCGATCTGCCGCGGGGTGAGCGTGCCGCCGGCCTCCGCCCCGAAGCCCGGCATGAGGGCGCCTTTTTCTCCATTGGAGATTACGGTGCGGAGAGTGTCGTCATCGACGAGGGCCTGGTACTCGGGGTTGGCGAGGTCGGTGGCGGGGCCGTGGGAGCCATCGGCTCCGTGACAACCGGCGCAGTTTTCGCCGTAGAGGGGAGCGAAGGATAGGACGGCTTCAGGGCGCGGGACCTCGGGTCCGGAAGCGGGGCGGCCGGGCAGGTTGCAGCTCTCGATCGAGAGCAGCGCGGCGGTTGCGATGGCGATGGAGGCGATTCTCATTGCTTGTGGTCGTCTCCATGGTGCGGGAGGTGCACGCCGGGGGATTCGACGCCGAGGCGGATGGAGAGCGGGATCTGCGCAAGGCGCTTAATATGGCCGAGTTTCGTCACGGTGTAGCCGGCGACCAGGCCGAAGATGACCTGCGAGGCGGCGAAGGACCACCAGTCAATGTGGTTGGCGAAGTAGGGATTGACGATGCCGAGAATGCTGTGGAGCAGGCCGGTCCAGGCGATGGGCGCAATAATACCGCCGAGGAGCACGGGCCGGCGGGGCCAGATGGGAAGCAGCGCGCCATAGAGCAGGCCGACCAGGAGCGTGGTGGCGCCCTGAATGATGTTGGCGGTGAGGAAAGCGCTGAGGCGGAAGTGGCTCATCTCATAAGCAGTGGGGTTGGTCCAGTTGCCTACGCCGGCGCCGCCGAGCAGATTCACCACGTACCAGATGCTGTGGTAGCGGAGGATGCCGTAGATTTGGGCAGGGATGACCATGGCGATGCCGCCGGCGATGCCGCCCTTGATGCCGCTGGAGACGGGGAAGGTTTCGAGCGGGAGCTGGGCGCGATGAGTTTCGTCCACGCGGATACGCGCGACCTTTTCGAGAGCGGGGACAAAGGAGAAGATTTCCTCGGAGACGGGGATGGTTTCGTGCGCTTCATGGGGAAGGACATTGCGGAACCAGCCAGCGGCGGCGATCACGGCGAGGACGCCGCCGAGATAGCCGATCCAGGGGCTGGTAACGAAGGCAGCGCCGATGAGAACGATGCCAAGGGCGAGGAGGAACGGCCAGGCAGTGGGCGCGGGCAGAGCGATGAAGCCCGAGCGCGGCTCGCCGCCTTGGGGATGGGAAGGACCGGGATGGCCTTGTTCGTTCATCGGCAGATCACGTAGACGACGGTGAAGACAACCACCCAGACAGCGTCGACGAAGTGCCAGTACATGGAGAGGACCTTGACGTTGTAGGCGTGGCGCGGCTCGATTTTGCCGAGCAGCGCGAAGGCAAGGGTGAAGAGCATCATGATGAGGCCGATGACCACGTGCGACGCGTGCAGGCCTACGAGCGAGTAATACGTGGTGCCGAAGAGGTTGGTGTGGATGGTCAGGTGGTCCTCGACGATCAGCTTTTGCCACTCGACCCAGGTGCCGTAGAGGAAGGTGAGGCCGAGGAGGATGGTGACGGCCCACCAGAACCGGAAAGCGATCATGCGGGCGCGGTCGATGGCGCGCTCGGCAAGCCAGATGAAGAAGCTGGAGCTGAGCAGGCACACGGTGTAGAAAACTGGAACGTCGAGAACATCGCGCGGGCGGCGGCCGTGGACGTCGCGGCCCGCGAAGTAGAGATAGGCGACGACGAAGATGGTGAAGATAGCCGATTCGGCAATGATGAGGCAGGTCATACCGACGACGCCGCGGGTGGGCTGCGCTAAGGCGGCTTCGTGGGTTGCGGGATGGAGAGGGATGGTGGCCATTCTTAGCGAGTCAGCGAGTCAGCAAGCCAGCGAGTTAGCAAGTCAGCGAGTCAGCAAGTCAGCGAGTTAGCGCATGGTTTCCCTCCTTGTTACTCGAAGGCGGAGTCGGGGTCTTCGGGGTGTTTGAGGTCCCAGAGGGGACGGCGGCTGGCGACGACGGGCTCGTCAGCAAAGTTGTATGCAGGCGGCGGCGAGTCCGTGGCCCATTCCAGGGTCCAGGCGTCCCAGGGGTCGGGTCCGGCTTCGGCGCCGCGGAAAAATGAGTACACGAGGTTGACGGCGAAGATGAGTACGGCGATGGCCTGGATGAATGCGCCGATGGTGATGATGAAGTTGAGCGTGTTCCAGCCGCGGTCGGGCTCGTAGGTGTAGATCTGACGCGGCATGCCGAGCAGGCCGGGGAAGTGCATGAGGTCGAAGGTCATGTGGAAGCCGATGACCATGAGCCAGAAGTGCCATTTGCCGAGAGTCTCACTGAGCATGCGGCCGGTCATCTTGGGATACCAGTAGTAGAAGGCGGCAAAGATCATGAAGAGGATGGCGCCTACGAGGACGTAATGGAAGTGAGCCACAACGAAGTAGGAGTTATGTAACTGCCAGTCCCATGCGGAGACGGAGAGCATGATGCCGGTCAGGCCGGCGATCACAAACTGAAGCACAAAGGCGATGGAGAAGAGCATGGGCGTTGCGAAACGGATTCTTCCGCCCCACATGGTGGCCAGCCAGTTGAAGATTTTGATGCCGGTGGGGATGGAGACCAGCATGGTGGAGAGGGTAAAGAAGGCATTGCCGAACGAGGTCATGCCGATGGTGAACATGTGGTGGGCCCAGACTCCGAGGGAGATGAAGGCGATGCTGATTGAAGCGGCGAACATGGCGGCGTAGCCGAATATGGCCTTGCGCGAGAAGACGGGAATGATTTCGCTGGCGAAGCCGAAGGCGGGCAGGACGAGGACGTAGACCTCGGGGTGGCCGAAGATCCAGAAAAAGTGAGCCCAGAGGATAGCGGATCCGCCGGCCTGGGTATCGAAGAAGTGGCCGCCGAGATAGCGGTCGATGAGGAGCATGCCCTGGCAGGCTGTGAGCGGCCCCAGCGCAAGCAGCACCAGGAAGGCGGTGACGGCGTACATCCAGGGGAGCAGCGGGATGCGCATCAGGGTCATGCCCTTGCAGCGCATGCAGAAGACGGTGGCGAGGATGTTGATGGCGGTGCCGATGCTGCCGATGCCGCTGATCATGATGGCGACGGCCCAGTAATCGACGGTGTGGCCGGGCGAGAAGGCTTTCTCAGTAAGGGGCGCGTAGGCGAACCAGGCGACGTCAGGGGCGGAGCCGGTGCCGGCCAGGCCCACGCCGCCGATGAAGCTGTAATAAAGCAGCAGGCCGCCGAAGGCGCTGATCCAGAAGCTGAAGGCATTGAGGCGGGGAAAAGCCATGTCGCGCGCGCCGATCATGAGCGGGACAAGATAGTTACCGAAGCCGAAGAGGACGGGCATGCCCACCAGGAAGACCATGGTGGTGCCGTGCATGGTGAAGAGGCGGTTGAAGGTGAAGGGTGAGACGAAAGTGTTGTGGGGGACTGCGAGTTGGATGCGGATCATCAGGGCTTCTGATCCGGCGACGAGCAAAAAGACGAGGGCGTAGAGAATATAGAGGATGCCGAGGCGCTTGTGATCGACGGTGACGATCCAGCCGTGAAGCCATTCGAGCCAGGTACCGCGCGCGGCATGCTCCGGGGTACGGTCGAAGCCTGCTTCGATCGCTCCCGTTCCGGGGACTGGAATGCTTTCCGTGCCCATAGCGTCTCCGTTACTTGAGGGTGAGCAGATATGCGGTGATCTGCTGGTTCTGGCGGTCGGTGAGGTGCATGGCCGGCATCAGGCAGCCGGGTTTAAAGGTGTTGGGATCAGCGATCCACTGGAGCAGGTCGCCAGGCGTGTTGAGAGCGGCGCCGGCGCCGAGCGTGACGCGGCTCATCAGGTGAGTGAGGTCGGGGCCGTAGCGGCCGTTGGCCACGGTGCCGCGAATGGTGTGGCAGCTGATGCAGGCTTGGCGTTCGAAGACGAGCTGGCCATTCTGCGGCGTGATGGCCTCTGTGATTTCGGGCGAACCGGAGAGGACGGTGCCGCGCAAGTTGGACGGAACGCCGGCGGCGGGACTGCCGTTGCCGGGATTGGAAATAGGCGTGAGGCTGGCCTGCTCGGCGGCGAGTTCGGGCTGCGGCTTTTGCTGCGCGGCGATCCACTTACGAAAATCTTCAGGCGTATCGACGTAGACGCGGATGAGCATCTTGGCGTGCTGCGCGCCGCAGAATTGCGCGCACTGGCCGAGGTACAAGCCGGTTTTCTGCGGGTCGATCCACATGGCGTTGACGCGATCGGGCAGGACGTCGGTTTTGCCGGCGAGTTGCGGAACCCAGAAGCTGTGCATGACGTCGGCCGAGGTGAGAGTCATGAAGGTGGGGAGTGGGTCGGATTTGGAGCTGACGGGAACGTGAAGCTCGTTGGCGGTGACGACGTTGTATTGCGGATAGCGGAACTCCCACCAGAACTGGTGGCCGACAACCATGACATCGAGGGCGCCGGCGGGTTTGGGCGCGTCCTGGACGGAGAAAAGCACGCGTGCGGTGGTAAGAAAGAGCATGACGATGATGAGGATGGGGATGATGGTCCAGGAGAGCTCGATCTGCATGCTGCCGTAGACCTGCGGGGGCTCAGTAGTGTCGGTAGGGCGGGAGCGGAAGCGAATGAGGGCATAGAGGATGAGGGTGGCGACCACGACGAAGATGCCGCCGGTGATGGCCAGGACGAAGATGGACAGGCCGTAAACGTCGCCGGCGGGCGTGGAATGCGGAGCAAAGATGGATGTGGGGAGCGAAGCGAAGGCGGCCGGCGCGGCAAGAGCGAAGGCCGCGGCCACAACAGCCGTTCGGCACAGCGGAACAGACGATGGAAGTCGCATTCGCATGCAGTAGCTGAGTGAATCCAGATGACCGGCGAAACCCGTACGATGCCCGCGCGTATGGGGCAGTTCCCCTTTTCACGCTTGAGATAAGGGGAAGCGCGGCTGGTTTTTGAGCACGCTCGAGAGGAAGCGACCTCCCTCGATGCGCAAACAGAATACACCCTTGGCGGAGCCGGCGACCTCATGGTGGTACAGGGGCAAAGCGAGAAGGGTAGGAAGCGGTGCGGGCGAGTTTGCGGATGAGAGGCGCACAACAACGCCAGGCGGACACTGGAATGTCCGCCCGGCGAAGCGCAATTTACCAGCGAGAGATGACGAGGTCGTCGAGATAGACCTTGACCGTGCCCGAACCCAAGCCGTCGATCTGAAACTGGGTGTTGATGACGGGGCCCCAGCCGAGGTCGGCGGCGCCGAAGGCGGAGGCGTTAATCGCGAATTCCGTGCCGTCGAGCCATATATCGTGGTACGAGATGGTGCCGGTGCTATTGCGGGAGAAGCTGAACTGCAGGTGATGCCACGTGTCCCGGGACCAGCCGCGCGGATTGCAGAATGTGCTGCTCTTCGAATACCAACTAGGTTTTACGTCGCTGGCCGAGCCGGCATTGAAGGTGTAATCCCAGCGGCTGCTGTAGCCGTCGCACTGCACGCCCGCGAGCACGGTCTGGCCGTTCGACATGACCTGGTTCACATCGAATTCGAGGTTGCCGATTGCGCTGGCGGAGCTATCCAGGTAGATCCAGGTGTCGTAGAAGAAGTTTTCCGAGTCGACGTCGTCGGCAAATGACTTTGAGAAGCGCTCGTCGCCACTGCTGCTGAACGAACTTTCATATTGACGAGTGCTTCCGTAGAGGGACGGCGAGCTGACCATCGCAATGGAGCCGCTGGAGGAGCCCGAACCTCCGGTGTCATGCACGGCCGCCCAGCCGCTGAGCGCCTGGATGCTGCTGACGATCTTGGCGTCCGAGGGGATCTCGGAAGTTGCGCTGGACGCGACAGTGATCACGACGTCGGTGACGCAGGAGGAGCCACTGTCGCCCCAGGCCTTGACGTGGAGTGTGTGGGTTCCGGAAGACGAGGAGATGGAACTGTCTATGGATTGCGCATCGACAATCGTCGTATCGGAGCTGCTATCGAACGAGTAACCCATGGCGCTGACGCTCTGCGAGGAACAGGTTGAGGCGGAGGCTGAAAGGGTGAAAGGCGAAGAAACATCGGAATCGTTTGCGGGCTCGTTCACGGTAACGCCGGCGAAGGCAGGGATGGAAGCGGCGACGATTGCGTAAGCGGCGATAAGGCTTTTGGGAGCAATGTTCATGGGCAGAGTCCTTTGCGGTTGAAAAGTTATTTAGCCGGCCCCGGCACACGCACACAGCGGGACGCCCTCTCTACAGCTTTTATGTAATTGGGCTGTTCCGAGGGGCACGAGAACCGCGCCGGGTCGTTCTGCTCAGCAACCTCTGATTTGTGGCTTATCCTGGCGGCGGAGTCACAGCCGGTCTGTGATCTGCGACTTCCAGCCGATGTTCGAAGACCGGATTCCGTTCCAGCTGAGAGTGTTTGGAGGGCTCTCTGATTATGTTTCGCGCCGCTTCAATACTGCACTCAACGGAATTCAGGCCTTCAGGCAACCTTCTTTAATATTGCAATGGGAGAATCCTTGCATAGCGATGCCATGGAAACAACAGGATTTTTGAAAAAGCGCGAGCATGTTCTGGATTCTGAGACATCCCGGAAGGAATTACATGCATCGTGAAAAAAGTTCCATCAGGTTCCCCGGCAAGTGGGTAAAAAATGCGCAAAAGGCGGGGGCCCTCACCGAACCAGCTCGGGCATGAGCGCGCGGGCATTTCCGATGATGAGACGCAGGATGGAATGCCAGGCAATGCCAGGAATGGCGCGGAACCGCCCCAGCGGTTCTCCGCGCCATTGTTTGTCCCCCCCAAGTTGCTGTGAGCCCTTGAGCCGGAATCACCAGCGATAGATGGTGAAATCGTCAAGGTAGAGCGCGGAGGATCCGCTCCCGGACGTGCCGTCGACCTGGAAGTTGGCAACGAGGTCGGCGGCTCCCCAATTCAGGGAAAGGGCCGACATCACAGTCTGATTGATGGGATACTCGACGCCGTCGAGCCAAACGGAGTGATACGTGACGTTGCCCGCATCGTCGCGCGAGGTGCTGATCTCGACGTGATGCCAGGCGTTCTTTGTCCAGTTTGCGGGATTGCACGACTGATTGGACTTGACCCACTTTACAACCGGGCTCGCGGGTGTACCCGCGTTCTCGCTGTAGTCCCAGGTGTTCGAGTCACCCGCGCACTGGAATGCATAGATGACGGTGTCGCCGTTCGAGATAACCTGGTTGTTATCCATTTCCAGGTTGCCGATGAGCGAGCCGGCGGCGATCCACACCTCTGCGTCATAGACAAAGTTCATGGAAGCGGAGTCGTGATCGTAGGTGACCGAGTAAAGGACGCCGCCATAGTAGGAGAACGTGGTGTAGTATTGCGCGGCCTGGCCGCTCAGCGAGGGGTCGCTGACGATGCTCATGGCGCCGCTGGCTGAGCCGTTGGTGGCAGGATCGAATTTGATCCTCCAGTTGGGCATCAACTGGATTTCGGTATCCTTGAGCGCGTCAGCGGGGATGCTGGGTCCGGATGGTAGGGTGACGATCACGTAGCTGGCGCGAGCAAGGCCACTGTTCGAATAGCCGGAGCTTGCGGCCAGGGCTTCAATCACCATGGAGCTGGCCACCGAAATCGGCCCGGTATATCGCGGCGACGAGATGGATGGGCCGGAACCATCGGTGGTGAAGTAGATGGTTGCGCCCGGCGTGGCGTCAGAGAGGGTCACCGTGTGGCTACCGGTGTACTGGCCGGAAGGGAGCGAGAATTGCGGTGTGGCCGCAACTGGGGTTTCCACAGTGATGGGTAGCAGGACCTGCTCGGCGGTGCCCTTGCCCCAGCACTTGACGTGCAGAGTGCGCGATCCGGAGGTCGCGGTGACGGACGCGGTGAACGATGTTGGTTCGATCACGGCCAAACCGCTGTCGATGGAGTAACCCATCGAAACTGTGGGGACGGCCCCGCAGGTCTTGGAGCTTGCGGCGACGGCAAAGGGCGAATAGACCTTGGCGCCGCTTGCCGGGCTGCTGACGCTGATGTCTGTGGCCGGACTTGACTGAGCGACGGTGATGGGCAACAGCACCTGCTCGGCTGTTCCCTTGCCCCAGCACTTGACGTGCAGGGTGTGCGATCCCGAGGTCGCGGTGACGGACGCGGTGAACGATGTTGGTTCAATCACGGCCAAACCGCTGTCGATGGAGTAACCCATGGATACGGCGGGAACCGAACCGCAGGTGGTGGTGCTGGCTTCCAGCTTGAATGGAGAAGTAAGTTTTGCCCCACTGGCAGGGGTGACGACGGTTATGGCGGGCGCCGTGCTTGCCATGACACTTTCCGAACAGCCATTGGAAATGGAACACACGAGCGCCAGGACGACCGAGAGCAGAATCTTCATAAATAGCGCCTCGAATCCCGATGGGCAAGCTCATGCAAGCGCGGCTTGCTTCATCGCTAGGAACAGCTGGGCGTAGTCCGAACTGTTGATGCTTTTAAAACAGTCCGGCGCGGGATGAGAGCGCGTTTGGCTGCTTTCGCATGACCGGCTGGACTGAGAGGACTGGTGAGCGATGATCAGTAATCTAGACGCGACGCGCTGCGCCCGGTGGACTCATGGGGCAACCAATTACTGGCGATGAACGCTCATCGCCGGACAAGTCTTAATAAGCACACGGCCAATGCCCGTCCAGAAGAACTTCTGGGCACTGGACGGAAACAAAACCGCGCCGGCCAATCGGAACTGCCGGACGATCCGTGTGTTCTCTCACCAGCCCACTTACCCGGCCTTCGAAAGAGTAAGTCCGCTCCCAGCTTGAGGATTTGCTTTATGCCTCATAGTCTGGGCGGAGTCATCTGAAGGTTATTTGGCGTGAGTATAGCGGTAAGTGATCGGGATCACAATGTAAAATGATCCGCTCTAACAGGAAAGTTGTAGAAGGACCGGAGAGAGACGCTTGCGGCGTTCGCCTTCCATTCGCGGTGACGGCAAAAGTGGCGCCACCCGGCAGCAGATTGCGACGAAGAAGGACAATCAAGTTACGCGACGTATCGCTGAGGGGAAAGCAGGACGGGCTTCAGGGGAAAGAGAGCCAGGCAAGAATGCCGACAGCGCCCGGTCGAAATCAGATCGACGAAACGCTGCCGGCTTGTGAGCGCAAAAAAAAGGCGAGGCCTCCCTGTGGAAAGTTGGCCTCGCCTGAGGAACAAATCAAGCGCAGTCTTGTGACTGCGGCAAAGTTAATGAATGGTGACGTCCCCCGAGCCGGTCTGAATGCGCACGGTGGGTCCGCCGCCGCCAATCTTGCCTTCGACGTGATGCTTGTTGAACGATCCTTGCACGGTCATCTCGCGGTCGGTGTGGACATCGCCGGAACCGGTTGAAGCATCGAGTGTGAATCCGGTGCTGCCGGGCCAGAATTCCACGTTGCCCGAGCCCGTCTCCACGTTCCAGTACCCCTGCGGCGATCCGCCAACCTTGATGTCGCCGGAGCCGGTGTGCGCATGCAGCCCTCCGCGCAGATCGCGCAATTCAATATTGCCGGAGCCGGTCTGGGCGCGCACATCGCCGCTTCCTGACTGCTCGGCATAGATGTTGCCCGACCCGGTATTGACCGCAAACTCGCCCTTCAGCCCGGTAGCGTGAATATTTCCCGAACCGGTGCTCAGTTTTGCGTTTTGTCCCACGCTCTCAACGGTCACGTCGCCGGAGCCGGATCCTGCCTCGAGAAACGCATCCGCGGGCGCTTCGATTTCGTAATCGATGCTGATATTGCGCAGGTTCTCCGGGTGCCCGCCGATCCGGATTATGTTCCCGGTCTGTTCAATCGGGGGATTGGCGGCGATCTCGCGCACACGCTCTTCGCTTGAGCCCCAGTTGGACTTGACTCGCCCGTGAATCTTCACCTGGTTGGACGTTCCCGGCACAATGTGAACATTGCCGGCTCCGGTTGAAACGTTCAGTTCCACTTGCCCGCTCACCGAAAGCGTGCGATCGAATTTTGCCTCCGATGCCAGCGCTGGAAGCGCCGCCAGGGCCAACGCCGCTGCTGCCACGATTGCGATCCTCATCGTTCTGTTCCTCTTCGAAAAAAAGCGGGGAGTCAATCTCCGCTGTTGCTTGTCTCTGTCCGCTGTTGCTTTTCTCTGTCCGTTCGCCGGAATCAGCCCGTCTGCCACCGCCCCTGCCATGCAAGCCGGCTGCCATCGTTGAACATCAGGTCTAAGTCATGAACCTGCTGCGCATTAGACATTTTGATGACCAGGGTGCCCGCCGCTCCCGGTTGTCCGCTTCCGAACACCGATGTGCGACGTTGAACATTTCCCCGCCGGCTTCGACGCGTGGCCCCGGCCGGATTCGGCGCGTGGCTTTGATCCGCGCGCCAGCTTGGGCGTTGCCCACCCATGCCTGCCAATACGCGGTTTGGTGAGCGCTGGTTCCACTTGATTGCAAGGGGCCAGGGGAGACCACGTCAGGCCCGGACGCAGCCTGGAGGCACCCCAGAATTGGCGCAGCCGCCGGTCCTCCGATGCCGCAAAGCGTTCAAAATGCTATGCTCTTGAGCGAGATGCACGGTCTGCTGCTGCTTGAATGCGTCGCCGTGGCCCTGCTGATTTTGGCCAACGGCTTTTTTGTGGCTGCCGAGTTTGCCCTGGTTTCCATTCGCGACTCCCGCATCCAGCAGCTCCTGGCTGCCCAGGTCCCCGGCGCCCGCGCTGTTCGCAGCCTGCAACACGATCTCGACGACTTCCTGCCGGCGGTTCAGCTCGGCGTGACTCTGTGCTCACTCGCTCTCGGCTGGCTCGGCGAACCTCTGGCCGCGCGCGGATTCCTGGCCGCCTTCCGCCTGCTTCCCCACTCTCCGGCCCATGCCGCCCTCTACGCGCAGATCGCCGCGCTGGCCGCGGTTGTCCTGGGCTTCTGCCTGATCACCTACTTCCAGGTGGTTGCCGGCGAGCTCGTTCCCAAAGCCCTCGCCCTCCGCCGCGCTGAGGCTCTTGCCGCCGCGGTGGCCCCGCCCATGCTGTTCTTCATGGCCGTGACTCGCCCCGCCGTTCGCCTCCTCAGCGCTTCGGCCGCCCTCGTCCTCCGCGGTTT
The DNA here is from genome assembly GCA_963766785.1 of uncultured Acidobacteriota bacterium. GTDB lineage: Bacteria > Acidobacteriota > Terriglobia > Terriglobales > Acidobacteriaceae > Telmatobacter. Next base: position 932,796 of record CAVYBV010000025.1, on the reverse strand, counting down.
CGATATCCCGGCTACTGAACGCGCCAGCGTCCACTCTCCGGAGGAACTCAAGCTCATTGCCACCGCCGCGCGGCGCATGGGCGTTCTGCCCCGCTTCCAGGAAACCCTGGTGCATCGGGCAGTGGAGTTGAGCGATGTGCCGGTTCGGGAGATCATGACCCCGCGGCAAAAAATCTTTTCCCTGCCCTCGAACATGCTGGTGGAGGAAGCCGCGGCCAAAGTGGTGGAGTATCTCCATTCCCGGGTGCCGGTCTACGACGAGAACCGCGGGCCGGAAGCGATCGTGGGGGTGGTGTATTCCAAGGACCTGTCACGGCTGATGTTCTTTCGCCATTCGCCGCCTAGAACTGCCGGACAACCGGCGACTCCCTTCGTCGAATTGCGCCTGAGCCAGGTGATGCGCGACCTGCTGGTGGTGCCGGAGACCAAAAGCGCACTGGACCTGCTGCGGGAGTTCCAGAAACGCAGGAAACATATCGCGATCGTGGTGGATGAATACGGTTCGACGGTGGGGCTGGTGACAGCCGAGGACGCCATTGAGCAGCTCACCGGCGAAATCGAAGACGAGTTTGACGACCCCCAGCGCCCGCTCATTACCAACGCGGGTGGCATGCTACTGCTGGACGGCAGTGTGAACCTGCGCGATCTGGAAACGCAGATGCAGTGGAAGCTGCCCCGGGAGGGCGGCGTGGAAACCCTGGGCGGATTCCTGCTGGCTCGCCTGGGCCACATTCCCAGGCCCGGAGAGCACACCGACTACGATGCCCGCCGGTTTACCGTGGTCGACATGGAAGGCCGCCGCATCGGCAAAGTGCGCGTCGAGCCGGTGGAGGGCAGCGAACCCGCGAGTCGGCGAGTCAGCTAGTCAGCGGGCGGGGGGAGGGGACGCGGGCGCCGCCGGCTTGTCTGACTCCATCGCGGCCAGGTCCTGGATGCGCTTTTCCAGGCGCGCGATCGCATCCCGATCGTGGGCGATGATTTCGCCGGCTTCGGTGTTTCCGGTCAACTTCTCAATTCGTTCCTGGTGCGCATCGATGAGCTGGTGAAGCAGGACGATGGAGTGCCAGTCCTGTTTTTCGATCTCGGCTTCGCGCTGCTCCGATTGAACCAGTTGCGCGTGAAGCTTTTGCCGCGCTGCCTCGAGCGGGTCAGGCGTGGCGATCAATGGCGCCCGGCTGGCGCGGGAAAGATTGATTCCGATGGCGATGACAACAACCACAAACAGGACGGCGGCGGCCAGCTTCTTCATCGCGGAACTGAATCCAAGTGTATCGCCGAAGCCGTTGGTCCGGTCGAATTCCGCGCCGGTGTGTTGTCACTCGATCTCGGCACCGATGCGCCATACCGCCTCATCCCGCGCCTTTTCGCAGGCTTCTGAGAGGTCCAAGGCAATCGGCTGCCACGAGGCGATGGCAATGGCGCAGACGAACACTTCGCGCGTCGCCTTGCATAGGAAAGGGGCCAGGTGGCTCCCGAATCTACCCATCAAGAAATGTCTCAGCCTTCTATTTTCTTGATGTAAAGCCACAGCCCAATCAGCATCATCGCGATGGTGATGAGGCAGAGACCGAGGCCAATGCGGCGGCGGTTGCGCTCCACCATCGCGTCCTTGCCGGCCTTCAGGTCGGCGGCGGCAATTTTCATGCCCTCTTTCACATCCACATCGACGAGCGCGGGCTGAAAGGAGTGAACCGTGACGCGGGCCTTGGTCAGGTCATCGCCCGCCTGGTCCTGGCTGAGACGGGCCGCGCTGACTTCCATGCCGGAGGACTCGGCCAGACGGAGTGACTGGTCGGCGTCCTGAATGGCGCCGTCCAATCGGGTAAGATTGGCCAGGATGGCGGCTCTGTCGCGATCGCAATGGTCGCCCCGCGCATGACAGGTCATACAGACGCCGGCGGGGCCGGTGCCCAGCATCGCATCCGAAGGCTTGTGCACGCCGTGATTGCTGTGGCAGACCACGCAGCCGGGAAGGCCCTTAATCTGGAAGGCCTTGAAATGCGAACTCTTCTCAAACATCTGGGCCTGGAAGACGTGGCAATTGGCGCAGACGTTCTGCACCTTGTCGACGCCGGGCGGCACCGCGCCATGGTCTCCATGACAGGTGGTGCAGGTGGGCGCGCTCAGATCGCCGTGCACCGCCAGGGCCTCGTAGTGCACGCTGGTCGAGTACTGGGCAAACTGATTGGTGGCAATTCCGTACTTCTTCATGTAAGCCGCGTCGGAGTGGCAGCGGGAGCAGGTTTTCGCCACATTGACGGGGTAAACCGAGGAGCGGGGATCGCTGGGCGGGCGGATGTCGTGGACGCTATGACAATCGGTGCATACGGCAACTTTCGTGTCTCCTGTGGCCAGCAGCTTGCCGTGCACGCTGGTGGGGTACTGGGCCAACTGGTCGGTGCGCAGCCGGGGGTCGAACTGACGCATATAGGCCGAGTTCGCGTGACAGCTTCCGCACAACTGCGGAACCTGCCGGCGATCGATCTTGCCCTTAAAGCCCGCCTTAGGGCTCATGGCCTGATCGGGATCGTAGCTGGAGGCGTTGCCGCCGTGGCAACTGGTGCAGGTCAAGCCTTTTTGTGCGTGGATGTCCTGGCTGAATTTATCCTGGGTGACTCCCAGAGGGTCGGGCAATGCGGAGTGACAATCCAGGCAGGAATTCGGGGCTTGCCCAAATGCAAAGCACGCTCCGAGCACCAGGTATGCGCCCAAACCGGCGAAGCCAGCGGCGAAAAGCGGGCGGAGTTTATTTCGCAACGTAGCCATAGACACTCATGCCGATCACGTAAACAAGAGCAAAGATGGAGAGGCCGTTGATCCACACCCGAGTGCGCGATCTCCGGTCACCCTCAAAGAAGGGCAGAAAAAGCCACAACAGAGCCACCAGGCCGCAGCCCAAGATTCCCAAAACCTCGCCGTCCACAATCCACACTTTGGCGGGGATCAGCTTCAGCGTCTGGTACATGAAGAGGAAGTACCACTCAGGCTTGATTCCCGCCGGGGCGGAAGCGAATGGATCGGCCTTGACGCCCAGGTTCCACGGGAAGATTGCAGCCAGCGCACCCAACGTGCCCATGGCCACATACCAGGCCATCAATTCGCGCATTGCGAAGTTGGGAAAGAATTTCATCTCCCGCCTCAAGGAGGGATTGGCGGTCCACTCGGCTTCGATCTTGGGGGGGACGCTCATGCCCTGGCGCTGGACCAGAAACAGGTGGATCGCGATGAGCACGGTCACCAGCCCAGGCAGCACGGCGACATGGAATCCGAAGAATCTGGTCAGCGTGGCTCCCGTCACCTCCGGGCCGCCGCGCAGAAAGATCATCATCGGCCGCCCGACAAGAGGAACCTCGCCTGCCATCTGGGTGCCCACCGTGGTGGCGAAGAAGGCCAGCTTGTTCCAGGGCAGCAGATAGCCGCTGAACCCGAATCCCATCACCAGAAACATAAGCAGCATGCCGCTGACCCAGGTCATTTCCCTGGGCTTGCGATAGGCCTTGAGAAACAGCACGCTGAACATGTGGGCAAAGGCGGTAAAGATCATCAGGTTGGCGGACCAGGAGTGGACGGACCGAATCAGCCAGCCAAACTGCACCCGGGTCATGATGTACTGCACGCTCTCGAAGGCCTCGTTGGCGCCGGGACGGTAATAGAGCAGCAGCAGGATCCCGGTCAGCACCTGGATCACGAAGAGGAAGAGGGTGATGCCTCCAAAGAAGTACCAGTAGGACAGGCGATGGAGGGGAACGGTCTTGTGACGCAACGGGGCGATGAGGCCGTCCAAATCAAGTCGTTCATCGAGCCAGCGAACCACAGCGGCGAACACGGTTAAGCCTCCCGTTTCCGGCTCACGACAATCTCGTCGCCGCGCAGGTGGACATCGAAGACATCGAGCGGCCGCGGCGGAGGTCCGGAGACGTTGCGGCCGTTCAGGTCGTAGAATCCGTTGTGGCAGGGGCACCAGATCTCGTGCTGATCGGGGCGGTACTGCACCGTGCAGCCAAGGTGGGTACAGGTGGCGGAGAAGGCGCGATAGGTGCCGTCGCTTTCCAGAATCAACAGCCCGGGCCGGGGGCCGAAACGGAAGATCTCCCCCGAATTCGGTTGCAGCGCCCCGACCTTGGCGGCTACCACCTCGTCTCCGCCGAGATCGGCCACCGGCGGAGGAATGAAATAGCGCACCACGGGATAGAGGAAAGATGCAAACGTGGCCAGAAAGCCGCCGCCAAGAAAGATTGCAATGGCGCGGCGGCGCTCGGGTTGGGGCTGACTAGGGGTTTCAGCGCTCATTCACTGCACCCCCGCCGCAGATCGGCTCAGCATCCAGATCGCAAAACTCATTCGACGATTCCCCCAGTCAAGCAGAAAGCACTTCCACCGCACGCTGCATTTCGCGCAGCCACATGGTCTGGAACAGGTGCAGGCGATGTCCAATGACCGCAGACAGGTTTTGTGCGATGATGCACCCTGCCGCTGGATTGGCCGCAAAATACTCGTCTAATGCCTGCCGCGGAAGGGCGATCACTTCTGCTTCAACCGGCGCAGTAGCCGTCTGGGTAAACAAATAGGGCGGAATCAGGGCCGACCAGCCCACGGTCTGACCGGCGGAAACTTCTTCCGTCAGGATGTCCTCTTCGTGGCCCCGAATCTGCATCGGCATGGTAAGCCGGATGCAGCCGCGCGTGGTCAGGAACAGGCCATCGGCCGGCTCTCCCAGCCGGAACAGCGCAGTTCCGCTGGGCACAACACGCCTGCTGCCGAGTTCCAGAATCTGCTCGACTTCGGCCGGCCCGACACCGTTCAGCAGTTCGAATGTCATGCGCCCCTCTCAGTTCACAAATGTCGAGCCTGTCTTGCTGTGTAACAAGGCTTCTGAGGGAAATCCTATAAACGATTCCGCCGCTGCATGCTCGAGTCGCACATGGTTCTCAATTTGCAGCAACAGCAGATCGACGGGAACCTGCGGATGCGCCACATGGAGCGGGATAGCGACGCGATTCGGGACAAAGGGAGCCGAACGGGCCGCCTCCACCGCCGGAAGACCAAGCCGCAGGGCCGGCTGGGATGACTCCGAGCGCGTGGCTGCGCGAAACGCAATCGCCACCATTGCCAGTCCAAATACGCTCACACACAAACCCATCAGGAGCATTTCCATTGCACAACCTCCTTTTCGGTACCTCTGTCTGCGCTCGGGTGCGCCTCCGGCTCATTCGTGTCCGCCATGGGGCTACTTCCAGTGGAATGATCACGCCCGCCCCGTATTGAAGCTCCAAGCCCGGTGCCCCGGATGAGGAGAACGGCAAACGCAGCCCAAGGTTCACGAGCTACCGTGTGAGCGAAATTACATATCGGAATCACAACCTGGCTGTGAGCGCCATCACAAGTGCTTCAGATCACAGATAGCCCACCGACAGCCAGTAAAATAGCGATCTATATCACATCCGCTCATCCCTAGTCCAACTGGGCAGCCAAGCCTACTCCCAGTGGGCTGTACGACTCGTTGCAGCAGGTGCACTCCTGGAAGTGCATCGACACCAAGGCCGGCTTTGCCTTCTTCTCAAAAGTCTCCACCACCTGCGCCACGCCGGACTGCTCCAGCCCCCCGATTGTGCGCGCAGCTCCGCAGCCCTCAAGAAACTACCGCCGACTGTATCCTTTTTCCTGCATTGTCAGCCAAACGCTTTTGCCCATGCCCGCCTCGCTTGTGGGCGGGTTTGGCGGCCGGGCGTAATCCGGCACACTCGCCGCGCCCACTGAGGAATGCGAAAGCACGCATTTCACAGCGCGACCGGCTGCGCGCCCAATCGCACTTGTGCGTTTGCGTTGAACATGAACTGGATCGAGGTGTATGATCCGGATCGCGCGACGCTGCCAACGCGCATCGCTTCTGGCAGTTTCTTGTGAAGCGGCGCACATCCGCCCCTTCACCCGCATTTCTCTCAAATCAGCAGCGCCGCACCGGCTGTCCCGGGAGTCTCCAAACTCCGCAATTGCATCAACCTTCTTGAGGGCCCTGATCTTCCGTGGCCAGACTTGAACTGGGCGAGAATTGCGAGAGGGGGGCGCGCTTTCGGGATGCCCCCGATGCAGTCCAACATTTATCATGGTCGGATAGGGAGTTTGTTTTCCATGCTTCATAGATTTGCCGGCGTTCCTGTAGTTCTGCTGTCCTGCCTGGCTGCGTTCGCTCAGAATCCGGTCCCCGTGCCTGCGGACACTGCCCCGGGTGCGACCACAACCTCCAGCACCGAGGTGCAGCAATTCCAGGGAATTGAGGACAAGTGGTCGGATGCGATCAACAGCCGGGACCAGTATGGCCTGGAACTGGTCCTTTCCCCGCTCTTCGTCGACGTCTCCGCGACCGGCGACATTACTACGCGTAATCAACAGGTTGCCGGCGTGATCAGCGAGCCGGACAAAACCCTTCACCTGGAACAGCACGTCATCACCGTCCGCCTCCTCGGCGACATCGCCGTGGCCAATGGCACCTACGTCCTGCATCACAAGGTTGGCAACAACGAGCTGGACGAGAAGGGCGTCTTTACCCACGTGTTCGCGCAGGCGCACAATTCCTGGGTTTGCGTCAATTCGCAGCGCACGGTGCTGCGCGAAGATGGCCCGCAGCAGAAAAACAGGAAGCGGCAGTCAACGGCCGATATGCCGTTTCACATTCCGCTGTTTTCCAGGAACTAAAGCCGGGATCGCGTTCGAACCGGCGCGGAATTCAGGCGGCTCTTATTTGCTTTCGGATTCACCCGCTCCGCAATCGAACTCAACAGATGATCGGCATGCCCTTCTTCCTTGAGCGTCCGATCCAGCATCTCCGCCATCTCGTTTTCGCCCGGCAGCCGCGCCCTTCGCTCAACCGCCGCTCAATGCACCGCCCCCTCGGGCGCCCCGCTCTCGCCCGGACCCTTCTTGCTTAGCAGAAACGCCAGCAGGATCAGCACAATCGACATCCACGACAGCTCCATGTACACGTCCTGGTAGCCTTGCATCTGCGCCTGCAGGTTGAGCTGGCTGTAAAGCGATCCCAGCGCCATCCCTCCGCCGTTGGCGGCGCCAAACTGCCCTCCCAGGAACCCTGAAAGCGTGTTCAAGTGTTGCTGGTAGCCCGGCAGGCCTGCCTGCATGTCGGTCTGTAGATGCTGCTCGTGCCACATCGCGCGGCTGGTCACCTGCGCATTCGTAATCGCGATCAGGACGCTCCCTCCAATGTTGCGCGCGAAGTTGATCAGCCCCGCCACCTGGTTGCTCTCCTCCTTGGGCAAGCCCACATACGCCGCATTGGTAATGGCGATGAAGCAGAACGGCAACGGCAACATCTGCACCACCCGCAGCCACGACGACTGCGCAAAGCTCATCTGCAGGTTGGAGACGTAGGCCGCGTAGCGGAAGGTGAACACGAACATGATGAAGCCGATCACGGTCAGCGTGCGCGCGGAAACCCTGCTGGTAGCAATGCCCGCCATCGGCATCACCACCACCAGCGCGATGCCGCCCGCCGTCAGCGCCAGCCCCGCCGTGGTCGCGTTATAGCCCAACAGCGTCTGCATGAACTCCGGCTGCAGCACCGTATTCGCGTTCAGCACTCCGCCCACCAGCATCATCAGGAAGCAGCAGATGGCGAAGTTCTTGTACCGGAACAGCCGCAGGTTGATGATCGGCTTGTCCGTATTGAGCTCCCACAACACCAGCGCAATCATGCCGCCGATGAAAAGGACCGCAAACAACCGGATGAAGCCCGAAGAGAACCAGTCGTTCTCCTCGCCCTTGTCCAGCATGATCTGCATGCCGCCCATGGCGAGGGTAAGAAAGCTCAGCCCCAGGTAGTCCATGTTGCCCAGCAGGCGGCGGTCGGGCTTGATCCAGGGCGGATCGTCGATCAGCCTTGCCACCAGCACAAACGCCAGCAGGCCCACGGGAATGTTGATGAAAAAGATCCAGCGCCACGTGTAGTTGTCCGTGATCCAGCCGCCCAGCGTGGGGCCGATCGACGGCGCCAGCACCGCCACCAGCCCGTACAGCGCGAAGGCCTGCCCGCGCTTGTGCGGCTCAAAGCTGTCCGCCATGATGGCCTGCGCCATCGGCTGCAGCCCGCCGCCGCCCGCGCCCTGCAACACCCGGAACACGATCAGCAGCGGCAGCGTGGGCGCGATGCCGCAGAAGAAGCTGGCCACGGTGAAGATCACGATGCAGGTGAGGAAGAAATTCTTGCGCCCCATCACGCTCGAGGCCCACGCCCCCAGCGGCAGCACAATCGCGTTCGACACCAGGTAGCTGGTCAACACCCACGTGCCCTGGTCGATGCTTGCGCCCAGGCTGCCGGCTATATGCGGCAGCGCCACGTTGGCGATTGAGGTGTCCAGCACCTCCATGAACGCCGCCAGCGCCACCGTGGCCGCAATCAGCCATGGATTGGTGCGCGGCTTCCACGCCGCGTGCGAGGCCCCTGCCGTAAGCGGAGCCGTGACCGTGCGCGAGGCGGAACTCGCCGCCGCGCCTCCTGGAAGACTGGCTGTGCCTTCGGACAAAAACCTCTCCTTGCGTTTCGTGGAGTTCTGATTTGGGGTCATCGGCGCGCGGAAAAGCGCGCCCGCGGGCAGGTGTCTCGTTCCCCTGCTTCCTCAGTTCCTACTTAGATTCAGTTCCTAGCGTAGAGGTTCCAGAAACCCGCAACCCAAGTTCGCCACACGGAATGGCGCACGCTATGCACGATGAGCTAATAGCTAAGAGCTAAAAGCTGAGGGCTGAGGGCTGACGGCTGATAGCTGCATTAATAAAACAAATACTTCCGCCAGCGGTCGTCCCCGCGCCCCAGCATGCGCATGATTTGCCGGCTGGTGTGCAGGCTGAACGGCCGCGGCTCGCGGATCAGAATCATGTCCTCGATCTCGGTCAATATGCGGTTGCCCTTTTTGCGGTTGCACACGTGGCAGCAGGCCACCAGGTTCTCCCACGTGGAATTGCCTCCGCGCGAGCGCGGCACCACGTGATCCAGGGTCAGGTCGCTCGACGGCAGCAACACCCCGCAATACTGGCAGGTGTTGCGGTCCCTCAGCAGAATGTTCTTGCGCGAGAGCGCGCGGGTCTGGTGGGGAATGCGGCGGTATTCAAGAAGACGGATGACCGACGGCATGGCGATGCGGTGGCGCTGCGCGTGCAGCATCAGCCCGTGCTCTTCCTCGGTGCGCGCAATGCCCTTCAGCACCAGCACCAGCGCGCGGCGGGCGCCGCAGATGTTGATGGGCTCGTAGGAGGCGTTCAGCACCAGCACCGGCATCTGCAGCAGGTGGCTGGAGTGCGCCACCGGCGCCGCCGCTTCGCCCGCGTAAGCGGCGGCCCGGGCAATCGCTTTCTGCTTGCGCGCATGAATCATGGCTTTTCCCAATGACATGTCCGTGGCCTCACGAAAAATTGGACTCCTCTTGCCATTCCGCTCCTTGCGGCGCACCCGCCGCCGCCATGCCGTCCTCCGCGCCCGCGGATGATTCGTTTCCCAACCTTCGTCCAGGGTGGAGTTCTGCCCGCCCCGCCCGCGCCAGCGTCGCCACCCACACGGTGGCCGCGCCCGCCTGCTTCAATGTCCTGGCGGCAGCCCGCGCCGTCGCGCCCGTGGTCAGAATGTCGTCCACCAGCAGCATGTGCTTGTTCCTCACCGCTGCGGAGTTTTCCACCCGGAACGCCCCACGCACATTGATCCGCCGCTGCCGCGGCGTCAGACCCGCCTGGGTCCCGGTGGCGCGCAGCCGCATCAGCGTGCTCGGCGCCAGCGTCAGTTTCCATTCCGGATGCGACCGCCGGAGCGCGCGCATTGCATACACGGCCAGCACCCGCGCCTGGTTGAATCCGCGCTCGGCATACTTGGTTCGGTGCAGCGGCACCGGAACCACAAGCAACTCGTTCGGCGCCTCGCCGGCCAGCTTCGCCACCGCTTCAGCCAGCATGGCGCCCATCCGCCGCGCCGCCGGATGCATGCGGTCGTACTTGAGCGCGTGAATCGCCGCCCGCATCCGCTCCTCGTAGGGTCCATACGCCACCGCCCGCTCAAAATCCGGCGGGACCATCCGGCACCCCCGGCACAGCGCCGCCCCCGCGCCCATCCCGGCCTCCGGCAACGGATCGCCGCAGCGCCCGCACGCGGGGCCGCGAGCGACGGAAATCTCCATCCAGCAAACATCGCAGATTGGCGCATGGGAAAGTCGCGGCAGGGGCGAGCCGCACAGGGCACAACAGGAGGGAAGCAAGGCGCAAGCAGCAGCATCTACAGGACTTCGCAGCACGCGAACCACCGCCCGCCACGCGGAGGTCTGAGTCGCAGACGTATCCGCCGGCGGAACGTCGATCGTCAGTGAACCGGAGTCCCTGCTGAAGACGCACCTCACATTGGAAAGGCGCAGAGCGTGCCGCCTTCTTCCTCTATCTTTACGCGCTCCTTCGCCTCAGGGCAAGGGCAGAAACGTTTTCCTGCCGCACGCCGGTGGAAATTCTCGCTCATTTCACGGGCAAATACCGATCACCGCCCCAAAAAACACAAAGCGGACCTGATCGTTGGTCCGGGTCCGCGGTTGGCAGTCACCAGAGGTGAAACAGCGCGCTTGAGCCCACGCGTGAGCCAGAATGAAAGCGATTTTTTCTGCATGCCGCTGCATGAGTGCGCAAAGCGGCTACAGCCACGCCCGTGCGCCTGCCGCAGCGACACCATGGTATCCCAATGTCCGCCACAGAAATCGCTCAATAGAGAATCGAGGGCAGCCACGCTCCCTGCGGCTCGTTGTATAAGCCGATCGTCATCACCGTATTGAGTTGCAGCGAGCGCAAACCCTGATTAAGACACCAGCGGAAGACGTCGTGATTGCGCACCGGAACCATGAACCCGGGTCCCTCGAACGACGGGGACTGCGCTAGAAGCGCGATGAGATCGCGGTTGTTTTCGGCGACGGTGTGGCCGAAGTAGTGGAAGCCCGTCGTGTAGCCAACGAACCGCCCGCCATCTTCCGCGATCGTGACGCGGCCCTGGGCAATGGCGTCCGCTACCTCTCCGGCGCGATCGTGCCCGTGTACGCGGAAACAGAGCGCGTTGCACCACGCGGCTTCCTCGGCGGCGGCTTGGCGGAACGAGTAGCCGGGAAAGATCTTCCCGATCGCCGGTCCCTGCATCCGCACCACGGTCTCGCGTTCGATGAATCCTAGCTTGGTGTACAGCGACAGCGAGCGCATGTGATAGCCCGCCTGCAGCAGTCTGCATCCGAGAAATTTCTGATCGTTCGATCGCGCCATCACGGCTTCCATGAGCTGGCGTCCCGCGCCTCCATTCTGCACCGCCGGATCAACGGTGATCGGACCGACTCCCGAAATAGGACCGCGCTCGTCGAGGCAGTTGCTGCCGATAATGCGGCCGTTCTGCTCGGCGACGACGCAAAAAAACTTGGGATGCGAAAACAGCATGGTTAAGAGCCCGACCGCGACATTGGAATCGGGCGGGAACTCGTGCGGCGCGTGGTGCTGGTCGGCAACGGCACTGAACGCCTCCATGCAAATGCGTCCGCACTCGGAGGCGTCCCCGGGATTGGCGCGGCGAATATCTACTGAGGCCTTCATGGTGACACCATTGTTTTTAACAAGTCATCGTGTGTCAAGCATGCTTATGCCCTGTTTTCCGGCCCCTGCTCCCTCGCTCCTTCGCTCCCTGTCTTCCGGTACACTCGAAATGTCGTGATGAATCCGTTCTCCCTGCTTCCCCTCCGCATCTTCACGGGTGTATTTTTGCTGCTTTCCGCCGTCGCCCTTTGCTGCCCCGCGCAGCAAGCCCCGCCGCCCCAGCAGAGCCCGCAGCCCGGCGCCTCGGGCATCGCCGGCGGCATCGGCGCTCCCAATCAGTACGATCAGCAGCACCGCCCCATCACCATGGGCGGTTTCGTCCAGCCCGGCCAGGCCCCGGTCGTCTTTGAGGACATCACCAAGCAGGCCGGCCTCTCCGGCTGGATCCACAAAATGGGTTCCCCCGAAAAGAACTTCATCGTTGAAACCAACGGTTCCGGCGTCTGCATCATCGACTACAACAACGACGGCTGGCCCGACATCTACCTGGTCAACGGCGCTACCTTCGACTCCCTCGACGGCAAGGAAACTCCGCCCCACGCCGCCCTCTTCCGCAACAATCGCGACGGCACCTTCACCGATGTCTCCAAGCAAGCCGGGGTGCAGAACGATCGCTGGGGCTACGGCTGCTCAGTGGCCGACTACGACAACGACGGCTGGCCCGACCTCTGGGTGGGCAATTACGGCAAGAGCCGCCTCTACCGCAACAACCACGACGGCACGTTCACCGACGTAGCCGAACAAGCCGGCGTCGCCCTCGACAACTGGCATCCCGGCTCCTCCTGGGGCGACTACGACGGCGACGGCAACCTCGATCTCTACGTCACCGGCTACGTCCACTTCGACCGCAACAACCTGCCCATCGGCGGCACCAAGGCCGTGGGCTACGCCCGCTGTCAATATCGCGGCTTCGACGTCAACTGCGGCCCGCGCGGCCTACCCGGCGAGCCCGACCACCTGTTCCGCAACGACGGCCACGGCCACTTCACCGATGTCACCGTCCAGGCGGGCGTCAAAGACACGGACAAGTACTACGGCTTCACCGCCATCTTCATCTCCATGAACGCCGACGGCAAACCCGACCTCGTCGTCGGCAACGACTCCGAGCCCAACTATTTCTACGTCAACAAGGGCGACGGCACCTTTGAAGACGACAGCTACCTCTCCGGTTTCGCCCTCAACAAGGACGGCCGCGAGATCGCTTCCATGGGCATCGCCGCCGGGGACTACGAAAACAACGGCCTCGTCGACTTCTTCGTCACCGACTTCGGCGACGATTACAAGGTCCTCTACCACAACGACGGCGACAACAACTTTACCGACCTCAGCTACAAGGCCGGCGTCGCTCAGCCCACCATCCCCTTCGTCGGCTGGGGCGACGGCTTCATCGATTACGACAACGACGGCTGGCTCGACCTGTTTGAAGTCAACGGCCACGTCTACCCGCAGGTGGACCACCACGATTGGGGCACAAGCTTTGCCGAGCGTTCGCTCCTCTTCCATAACGTGCCCGGCAAGAACCCCCACGCAGCCAATCCGGATCGCGTCTTTGAGGAGGTCAAGCCGGTCATCGGCACCGGCCTGGCCGACGTCATCCCCGCTCGCGGCGCCGCTTTCGCTGACCTGTTCAACGACGGCAAGATCGACGTCGTCATCAACCCCATCGACGGCCCGCCCGTCCTGCTGCGCAACGTCAACCCCGACCACCACCACTGGGTCGAGATGAAGCTCGTCGGTGGCCCCCACTCGCCCCGCGACGCTACCTGCGCCACCGTCTTCCTCAAGGCCAATAGCATGCGCCAGCGACAGGACGTGCTCTCTTCAGGCAGCTACATCGGCTCCAACGACCGCCGTCTCCACTTCGGCCTGGGCGACGCCACCGACGCCGGCGCGGCCGAGATTCACTGGCCCTCAGGCGCCGTCGAAACCCTCGAACTCCCCGCCGTCGATCGCATCTACACCATCGAGGAAGGCGTGGGCATCACCGCCGCCATGTGCAACGGCGGCAAAGCCTGCCCTGACTTCAAACCGGTCAAGTCCGAGCAGGTCAAGCCCCCGCGCACAAAACCCTTCGCAAGCATCGCCGTCGCAGCAGCAGCAACAAAATAATCGACGTAGCGCCGATCTCCTGATCGGCTGTAGCGCGGGTCTCCCGACCCGCGCCGCCCCATTCGCCTAACTTTCCGGCAGCCTCTTCCCCACCCAGACCTTCGTCACCCCCGGATTCCCAATTCCATCCCCAGCCACCCAGCCCGCCACGCAGTCCTCATGAGCCCCCAGAAACCCTCTAAGCTGATGCCGAATCTCCCCGCTCCCCTCGCTAGCCGCCCCATACCCATGAACCACTTCAATCGGTCCCTTCACCCCTCGACGCAGGCAGTCGTTATAAAACCACACAAACCGCCGCAAAGCCTCGTTCACCCGAAGCCCATGCAGATCAATCGAGCAACTTTCTTGCACGCGACCAATCCCTTCCGACCGCAATTTCTCTCGCATGGCTTCTGTCTCCGATGCCGACCGCCCGTTCATCGCGATAAAACTGCGATGAACACGGCGCAGCATTAGGGTTCCGGCACAGGCTTAGAACCCTCGCTCCTACTCCCTTTTCCTTTTTTCCCTGCTCCCTTTTCCCTGCCTTTCACCTTGAACCAGATGGGCGTCCCTTTGAATCCGAATGCCTCCCGTATCTGATTCTCGAGGAAGCGCTTGAAGGCAAAGTGCAGCTCGATCGCGCGGTCAGTGAACAGGACGAACGTGGGCGGGGCCACCGCGGCCTGGGTCATGTAGAAGATGCGCACCCGTTTGGCCATCGGCACCGGCGCGCGCTGAAAGTCGATCCGCTCCAGAAACCGGTTCATCTCGCCTGTTGTCACTCGCTTACGCCGCTCGGCGGCAATGGCTTTCACCTCCCGCATCACCCGGGGGACGTTCGTGCCTACCTTGGCGGACAGGAAGATGACCCGCGCGTAGCTCAGGTACTTCAACACGTTACGCAACTGCCGCTCGAAGATTTCGCGGTCAGCCGGAGGCTTACCGTCGGTGCGGCCGGTGGTGACCAAGTCCCACTTGTTGACGACAATGATGACGCTGCGCCCGCTCTCGTGCGCGTAACCGCCGATGGTGGCGTCGCTTGCGGTGACGCCTGCGGTTGCGTCAATCACCAGCAGGGCCACGTCCGCAGCCTCAAGGTGCCGGCGGGCCATAACGACGGAGAGCTTTTCCGCCATGAGGTGGGTTTTGCCCTTGCGGCGGATGCCGGCCGTGTCCACAAAGCGGAAGCGGGCACCCTCGAAGTCGACCACCTCGTCCACCGCGTCGCGGGTGGTGCCGGGCACGGGCGAGACGATGGCCCGCTCAGTGCCGGTGAGGGCGTTGAGCAGAGTGGACTTGCCCACGTTGGGGCGGCCGATGATGGCGACCGAGGTTTCGAGTTGCTCGTATTCGCCGTGGGTGCGGTGAACGGGGATGGCGGAGTCGGAAGAGCTTCCCTCAGGGGCTAAAGCCCCGGGTTCCTCAAGATCGGTCGCATCGGCACGACTGAAGTCGTGCCCTTTCAAAGCGGCTGGTTCCGGGGCTAAAGCCCGGGCCGATTTTGATGGCTTAATGCGGGGGTTGAAACCCCCGCCTCCCTCCGTGTTTGCCGGGGTGGCTTCAGGGATGGCGGCGGAAATGGCGTCGAGGAGTTCGCCTAACCCCTGGCCGTGCTCGGAGCTCACCGGGAAGACCTGGCGGATGCCGAGGCGGCGAAAGTTCTCGGCTTCGGCGGCCATGGTATCGCCTTCGACCTTGTTTACGGCCAGGAAGACGGGTTTGCCGCCGCGCAGGAGCAAGCGGACGAGGTCGTAGTCGGGGCTGGCGAGCTCGGTGCGGACGTCGACCACCAGGACCAGCGCATCTGCTTCATCCAGCGCGACTTTGGCCTGGTTATAGATCTCCTGCGGGATCAGTTCGGGGTCGTCGGGGACGATGCCGCCGGTGTCAACAAGGCGGAAGCGGCGCCCGGCCCAGTCGTATTCGCCGTAGATGCGGTCGCGGGTGATGCCGGGCTCGTTGCCGACAATGGAGCGGCGGCTGCGGGTGAGGCGGTTGAAGAGGGTGGACTTGCCCACGTTGGGCCGGCCGACGATGGCGACGAGGGGCAACTGACCGGGTTGGCCGGTGGTATGGGTCAGAAGTCGGCGATGGCTTGGCAAGCAGAGGTCTCCAGCGGGGATGCGGCGAAAGGCCGCTCTTCCAGTATCGCGCGCCCAGACCCGGCTGTGCGGGCGGACCCCAGGGGTTGTCAAAGATGGCGTGGTTGGCGACGAGGGGCCGGCATCGGGCGAGCCCCTTTTGCGGATCACTCGGTGCCGTCTTGCTGGGGCGCGGGCCCGGGCTCAGCTGCTTTGGGAGCGTCACTTCCCTCGGCCCGGAGGAGCACGGAGTATGTGCGATTGCGGCCCTGGTCCTTGGCGGAGTAGAGCGCCTGATCCGCGGCTTCAAAGACGGCGGCGGGCTGAGTGCCGGAGGCGGGCATGCAGATGGCGATGCCGATGCTGACGGTGAGGAGGCGGTCGAAGGGCGAACCCTGGTTGGCAAGGGCAAGCTTGCGCACCGATTCATGCAAACGCCGGGCAATCAGGACCGCGCCGTCAGCGCCGGTCTCGGGAAGCAGCAGGGCGAATTCTTCGCCGCCGAGGCGGGCCACGTGGTCGTCAGGGCGGCGAGCCAGGAGGTCCATGGCGCGCGCAATTGCGACCAGGCACTCGTCGCCGTAGGCGTGGCCATGCAGGTCGTTTACTGCCTTGAAGGAATCGACGTCGATGAGCAGGAGGGTTACGGGATAATGCCGGCGCAGAGCGCGCCTCCAGGCTGCGTCGAACGCGCTATCGAAGCCGCGGCGATTGGCGACTCCGGTGAGCGGGTCAAGCAGGGTGAGCTGTTCCAGCGCGGCATTGGCGGTGCGCAGCTTGTGTTCGCGATCAAGGAGGAGGTTGCGGCCGGCCAGGTAATTCATCTGCACGACCGCGGCCTGGATCCCCTGCACAGCGAGGAGAAAGAACATGGACGCCAGGCCGAGCGCCATGTGCCGGGGGACGACAGCGGCGGCGAGGGCAAAGATGGCGGCGGTGAGCAGCACTGGGCAAAGGCAGTCGACGAGGAGGCTTGCGCGGCTTCGCTGAGGAGGGGACGGTTCGTCGCCTTTGCCCAACGGCCGGGTGAGCGCGTTCCAACCGGCCAAGGCGAAGGGGATGCTCCAGGCTAGGTCGAGCAATGTGCCGGCCCTGAGGCCGCGATGCTGAGTGAGATAATCCATCCCCAGCTCGACTGGAAGATAAGTCCAAAGAAAGAAGTTGATGGTGCGGAAGCACTGCTTTTCCTCCTGCGTAGCCCAGGAGAAAAGGCGCAACAGCCCCATGACGGCGAGCAGCAGGCAGGCGGAGCCATAGATCCTGCCCATGGTGGAGACTGCGCGCTGCGGCGAGAGGCTGGTGCCGTAGAGCAGCACCCAGGCGAGCACGAGGGCGAGAGCGATCTGTGCGGAGTTGAGCACAACCAGCGCACGCACCGACTGGACTTCGCGGGGAGTGGAGAGCGCGATGAGGAGGAGCAAGATGGAGACGATATAGATGAAATCGGCCTCATCCATGGTGAGGACGCTGGCGGCGGAGGAATGGGCGAGGAAAGCCTCGAGAGCGTGGGCGACGGCCCAGAGCGCGGCGCCGAGAGCGGCCAACATCCAGGGGGAGCGTTCACGCCAGGGCAGCAGGAGCGCGCGCCAAAGAGCGCAGGCGGCGGCCAAGGCAACCAGAGCCGCAGTGAGATAGCGCGAGGCGGCGATTTCACTTTGCCCCGCGACGAGGATCAAAACCAGATGGGCGGCAAAGACGAGCCCCATTGCCCCGGCCAGCGCCTTGCCCACAAGGGCCAGATCGATGGGCCGCAGGACGATTGAATTTCGGGCAATCGAGGCCATGCTTCTCCCAGAAGGGCGGATCCGGCCAGCGGATGCAGGGCAAGCCGGTTCAATGCGCAGGGTGTGGGGGAGGCCCTGGCGATTCGCGGGCTGCGCAAAACCCGCACTTTAATACGATACGGCGGCGCGATGCGGCGGCCAAGTGCACAGTTGTAGACCGGGAAAATCAGTGAACGACATCCTTGCGGGGCTGAAGAGGCTGCGGAAAAACTCGCGAAGTTGCTCAGGCCGAAGCAGAAGACCTCAGGGGCTAAAGCCCAGGTTCTTTATTTGCGGCTTTCGGCGGGACTAAAGTCCCGCCATTACGCGTTCTCTTCTGTCCGGGCGCTGGGTTTTTGCCAAGCTGTGAAGTCGTGCCCTCACACGTTTTTGCCCTCTCCGGGGAGTTTTTCCGCAGCCTGTGAAGCCCGGGAGAATTTTGGGCTATTTGGCGACACCCTTCGGCTACGCTCAGGGCAGGCTCCTAAAATAGGCGAACTTTCAAAACCGGTTTCGATTGGAGTTTTTCCGCAGCCCGTAAAACTCCCGGCTCTTCCGTAATGTGCCTGTAAAGCTCGTACCCTTCGAACCGGGCCGATACCGGTTTCAGCGCGTTTCCGCTGTTCTTACTATGATGAAGGCAGCCCTCGGCGATGGCCTCCACAGAAACCCAAACCCGCGCTTTGCCCACGCTGCACGAGTTTTTCTCCCCCGGCGGCATCCTGGCGCGCTCGCCGCTGCCGTATGAGTACCGGCCGGGGCAACTGGAGATGGCGAAGGCGGTGGAGCGGGCGCTCCAGGAGCATCGGCACCTGATTGTGGAGGCGGGGACGGGTACAGGCAAAACGCTAGCCTACCTGCTGCCCGCGCTGCGCACCGGGCAGCGGGTGATTGTCTCCACGGGAACCAAGGCGCTGCAGGACCAGCTCTACTTTCGCGATGTGCCGTTTCTGGAGACGCTGCTGGGAAGGCTGCGGGTCTGCTACATGAAGGGCCGGACGAATTATCTGTGCCGGCACAAGCTGGTGCAGTTGCGCGCGCAGCCGATTCTCTCTGGCCTTGAAGAGATCGACCAGTACCGGCAGATTGCCGAATGGGAAAAGACGACCGAGACCGGCGACCGCGCCGAGCTGGGCGGGATGCCGGAGTCGAGCGCGCTGTGGAACAAGCTGGATGCGCGCGCCGAAGCCTGCCTGGGGCAGGACTGTCCCGACTACCGCCGCTGCTTCATCACGGAGATGCGGCGGCGGGCGCTCGAGTCCGACATCGTGATCGTGAATCACCACCTGTTTTTCGCCGACCTGGCGGTGAAGCGCGAGGCGGGCGGCGCGCCCGATGCGGGCGTTCTGCCGGAGGCCGCGGCGGTGGTGTTCGACGAGGCGCACGAGCTGGAGGAGGTGGCGTCGAGCTACTTTGGATTGAGCGTTTCCAACCTGCGCTTCGAGGAACTGGCGCGGGACCTGGAAGCGGCGATGCGCTGCAAAGAGGGCGCGGCGGAAATCCCGGCTCTGACGCAGCAATTGCGCGAGCGCACGCGGTTGTTCTTTTCCGCGCTGCCCGTGGATGGCGACGGGCGGCAGCCGTTCGCCAATCGCGAGCAGTTTCTGGAAAGCTCCGGCGACCTGTACGTGGGCATGCGGGCCACGCTGCAGCGGCTGGAGGGCGAGATGGAAGAGCTGGAGACGGAGCTTGCCGGCCCGGGACGCAAGCGCGTGGCGCGGCTGCGCAATGAGCTCGAATTCCTGATGGAGTCAAACGACAGCAACGTGGTGTATTGGCTGGAACGGCGGGCGTTTGGGAATGCAGGCGGCGGTGAAGCGCGGAGATCGAGCCCAGGTCTCCAAAGACGGGAGACCTGGGGCACCCGCGCGAAGGATGCGGGGTCGCGGACGACGTTTCTGCAAGCGACGCCGATTGACGTTTCCGAGCTGCTCCATGAGATGGTGTTTGAGACCATACCGACGGTGGTGCTGACCTCGGCCACGCTGACGGTGCAGGGCGGATTCGAGCACATGCGGCGGCGGCTGGGGCTGACGGAGGGCCGTGAGCTGGTGGTGCCGTCGCATTTCCGCTACGGCGAGCAGGCGATCCTGTATCTGCCGCCGGAGATGCCGGACCCCAGGGAGCCGGAGTTTCCCGCGGCCGCGGCGGAGTGCATCCGCACGGTGCTGGATATTACCAGGGGCCGCGCGTTTTGCCTGTTCACGAGCTACAGCCAGATGCGCGACTTGTACGAGCGGCTACTGCCGGTGCTGGATTATCCGATCCTGCTGCACGGGACGGCGCCGAGGAAGGCGCTGCTCGAGGAGTTTCGCGCCACGCCGAACGCGGTGCTGTTCGGGACCGCGAGCTTCTGGCAGGGCGTGGACGTGCAGGGCGAGCAGTTGAGCTGCGTCATCATCGACCGGCTGCCGTTCGCGGTGCCCAGCGATCCGGTGGTGCAGGCGCGCATGAAGGTGATTGAAGAGGCCGGCGGGCGGCCGTTCTTTGACTACCAGGTGCCGGAGGCGGTGCTGACGCTGAAGCAGGGATTCGGCAGATTGATCCGGTCGCTGGAGGATCGCGGGGTGCTGGTGCTGCTCGATCCGCGCATCCGGAGGCAGCGCTACGGGCAGACGTTTTTGGCTAGCCTGCCGCCGTACCGGATGACGACGGAGATTGGGGATGTGGCGAGATTCTTCGGCCGAGGGCGTTCTGCCGAGTGAGAGTAGAATTCGGAGCAAGCTATCAGAGTCCAGATTAAGGCTAGCCTATGCCGATACCCGACTTTCAAACCCTGATGCTGCCTGTTCTCAAACTTGCAGCCGAGAAAGAGTGGCGCGTATCTGAGGCCGTAAAGCGCCTTGCGGAAGATTTCAAACTTTCTCAGGAAGAGCAGACCGCTCTTCTGCCTTCCGGACGCCAAACTACTTTCTCAAACCGAGTGGCATGGGCGAAGTCATACCTCGTTCAGGCGGGCCTGATCCAGCCGACTGAAAAGAGAGCGCATTTCATCATTACCGAGCAGGGTAGGAAGGTTCTGGCCAATCCGCCGGACCGCATCACGATCAAGTTTCTCTGCCAGTTCCCGGAGTTCAGGAAGTTTCGAGAACGAAGCGAACCTGAGTCGGCTCCAAACGGTTCGCTTCCGACCGAACTGGTTCAAGATGCCTCACTTACTCCAGATGAGATCATGAGAAGCGCGCACGCACAGCTTGAGGAGGAGCTAGCGGAGGAGTTGCTCGTTAAAATCCGTGTCGGCACTCCCGCATTTTTTGAGAATCTAGTGGTCCGATTGTTGTTCGCGATGGGCTACGGCGGGTCGGTAATAGATATCAATAAGGCGTTAGTCGGCGGAACCGGAGATGGGGGCGTCGATGGTGTCATCGATCAAGACACCTTGGGGCTGGATCGAATCTACGTACAAGCGAAGAGATACGCAGACGGAAACACCGTAGGCGCAAGCGCTATTCGAGACTTCTTCGGCAGCCTGGATCGCTTCAAAGCAGCGAAGGGTCTTTTTGTTACGGCTTCGGTGTTTTCACTGTCCGCGCGGGAGACAGCCGGGATGCTCAGTAAGCGGATAGTTCTCATTGACGGTAGCCAATTGACTCGGCTGATGATTCGAAATAACGTGGGGTGCCGCGTAGAGGAGAAACTTGAAATCAAGAAGATCGACGAAGAGTTTTTCGAGTGAGCTTAGAAGCAAATCGGGGCGGCCCGTCGACGATCGTCCGCCTATCGGCTGCACAGGCTCGACCTTTGACAGCTTTCTTGAAGAAGAAGGCATCCTCGAAGAGGTGGATGCGGCGGCCATCAAACGGGTCCTAGCGTGGCAACTTGCGCGAGCTGACGCGAATGAGGGCATCCGTCAGGGCCTGGACGACGCAAAACGGGGAAGAATGCGGCCGGCCAGAGAGTTCTTTGCCGAATTTGAAGCCACCCATGGCCTTTCTCGTTAATCTCACCGCCCGCGCCCAGCGCGATCTCTCCAGCCTTTCTTGAATCCGATCTCAAGTAGGTCCCGCCGCAGCAAGAGGCGATGCTGGGCAAATGGTCGAACTGCTCCGCGCGCAGAGCATCCGTGCAAAATATACGATGGGATCGCATATTTTGCACGGGGTAGAATCGGAGCATTCCTGCGATGACCAAGCTGCCCATCCGCGCGGGGCTGGTTTTCTGGATCTTCCTGCTCAGCGCCGTTGCCTATCTCGACCGCATCAACGTGTCCATTGCCGGCCCTCAGATCAGCCGCGAATTCGGGCTGGGCAACGTGCGGCTGGGCTGGGTGATGAGCGCGTTTCTCATCGGATACGCGGCGTCGCAGGTGCTGGCGGGGTGGGTTGCGGTGCGGCTGGGGCCGCGGCGGGCTCTCACGCTGGGGGTGCTGTGGTGGGGCGCGTTCACGCTGGGCACGGCGCTGGTTCCACCGGGGATGCGCGGCGCGCTGGTGATGCTGATCGCGGTCCGCTGCGCGCTGGGCGTGGGCGAGGCGATCATCTACCCGGCTTCAAACCAGTTTGTGGCGCGATGGATTCCCGAGCGGGAACGGGGCACGGTGAACGGCGCCATTTTTGCCGGGGTGGGCGCGGGCGCGGGACTGACGCCGCCGCTGCTGGTCGCCATCATCGTGAGCCACGGATGGCGCGCCGCATTCTGGTTCAGCGCTGCGGTCGGGGTGCTGGCCGGCATCATCTGGTTTCTGATTTCGCGCGACACGCCGGAAGAACATCCGCTGATGACGGCGAAAGAGCTGGGGACGATTCGCGCGGGGATTCCGGATGATGGGCGCGAGAAGAGTGCCAAGGCGCGCATTCCGTGGGGCGCGATGGTGCGCAGCCGGACGCTGCTGCTGCTCACATTCTCATGCTTCACATTCGGCTATGTGGCGTGGATTTTTCTGGGCTGGTTTTTTATTTACATGCGGCAGGCGCGCGGAATGGATCTGAAGGAGAGCGCGTTCTACACCATGTTCCCGTTTATCGCCATGACGGTGTTCTGCTTCGGCGGCGGGGTGCTGAGCGACTGGATCACGGCGCGGCGCGGGCTGCGCGCGGGCCGCTGCGGGCCCGGGTTGGTTGCGCTTCTGCTTGCGGCCGTGCTGCTGGTGGTGGGCTCGCGGGTTGGCGGCGCGCCACTTGCGGCAATGACTTTGGCCGCGGGCGCGGGAGTGCTTTACCTTTGCCAGAGCTCGTACTGGTCCGTCAGCGCCGACATTGGCGGCGAGAGCGCTGGCGTGGTGTCAGCGGTGATGAACATGGGAGCGCAAATCGGCGGCGCGGTGACGGCTTCGCTCACGCCGTGGATCGCGCAGAGGGCGGGATGGACCACGTCGTTTCTGGCGGCGGCGATTTTGGCGGCGGCGGGCGCTGTCGCGTGGCTAGGAGTCGATCCTGGAGCGAAGCTGGTTGGGCCGGAGCGCGGAGAGCCCGCCGCGAACCTTGCCCGGCCGTGAGGCGAGAGTGCGTTCGCTAGCCCTGGCGTTTGCGGGAAAGAGGCGTTTTCGACCGAATCGGAATGGTAAGAGACATCGCAGGGGCTAAAGCCCTCGCTAATTTTGCGCGCCTTATGGCACGAGTAAACTCGTGCCCTACACGGTAATTTACGCTACTGCCAATCAGCGAGCAGGCCGCACGATCATCTTGCCGACGCCGTCGCGATATTGGCTGGCGATGGCGAAGGCCTCGTCGATGTTTTCGAGGGCGCGCGAATGCGTCAGCAATGGCCGGAACCACTCCCCGTGCGCCTCGAGCAGATCGAGAGCTTCTGGGGTCTCGTGGTTCGATCGGCGCACGTTGAAGATGGCGAGTTCCTTGCGTCGCATCGCCGATCCATCCATGGAAACATTGGGCGTGGAATGAATTCCGGTGAGGGCGACGCGTCCGGCATTGCGGGTGAGATGAATCGCCTGGTTGGTGGTGTGTTCTGCGGCAGCGCAATCGATGGCGTAGTCCACGCCGCGCCGGCCGGTCGAGCGGAGAATCTCCTCTTGAGCTTCTTCCGGTTCGAGGACGGCGTCAGCGCCGATGGCGCGGGCCAACTGGCGGCGGTGAGCCAGGGGTTCGACGGCCCAGATGCGCGCCGCGCCGGCGGCTCGCAATGCGGCAATGGTCAAAAGCCCGATGGGTCCCGCGCCGATGACCGCTACGGTTTCGCCGGCGCGAATGGACGCGAGGCGGACGGAATGCATGGCGACGGCGAGCGGCTCGGCCAGAGCGGCTTCCTCAAACGACATCGCTTCGGGGATGGGGTAAAAGTTCGCAGCCGGCAGGTTGACAATCTCGCGGAAGAAGCCGGGATGGTGCGGGTTTGATAGGAAGCCAATGTTGGCGCAAACGTTGTGCCGGCCGCTCAAACAGAACTCGCAATGGTAACAATAGAGTGCGGGCTCGAGCGCGCCGCGATCGCCGGCGGCGAGGCCCGCGACACCCGCACCTGTCTTCACGATCACGCCGGAGGGCTCGTGCCCCAGCACCATCGGGTACACGTTGGGCGCACTGCCCACGGCGCCTTCGCAGTACGCGTGCAGATCGGACCCGCAGATTCCGACCGCCTCTATCCGCACCTGCACCTGGCCTGGCCCGGGATCGTCAATCGGCATTCCAGTCAGGCGGAATGTGAGTGGGGCGATGAGTTCGGCGGCGCGCATCGGTTCCCTTCTTCAGGAACGATACCTGATGCGCCGCCTTGGACAAAGGGCGCACCATCTGGCGCTTGCCGCAGGCGCTTGCGGATTCAGCCCTGCGCCGTCATTGTTTCGCTCGCGGGGCGCGTGGCTGCAGCATTCCCCTCCCGGCGCAACAGCTCAAGAATCTGGTGATAGAGCCGCGCCCGGGTCTCCGCGCGTTCCGATGCCCTGGTCACGTAGCGCACCTCGATGGTGCGTCCCTCGGCAGATGGCAGAACGTTTACGGTTGGGCTGGCGCGAAGATGGTTCAGGCGGCCGCTCCTCGAAGCCCGGCGCCACTCTTCCTCGGCGTGGCGGGCATCTGCCGCGGTTTCTTCATCAGCTGTCTTCAGAATCCTCTCCAGCATCAGGCTGCGGTCGAGCGATTCGGGGATTGTGACCTCGAACTGATCCCACATCCATTGCCCCGACGTGGAGAAGTTGAAGTACTTCCCCTGAATGGCGAAGCCGTTCATTAAAGTGATTTGCCGTCCCGTGGGGCGGCCCCGTTCGCCCAGAGGCCCGGTTTCGAGGAGGGTGGTGGCCATCAGGCCGATTTCGGTCACCTCTCCGCTCACTCCGTCGATCTCCACCGTATCGCCAACCCGCATTCCTCTCTTGCCGATGAGCACGAACCAGCCCAGAAAGGCGAGGATAAAATCCTGAAGCGTAATGGCGAGGGCTGCAGTGGCCAATCCCAAAATGGTTCCGATCTGGCTGGGCGCGCCGAAGATTACCAGAAGAATGCAGCCAAGTCCGATGGCATTGATTGAAAGTCCAAGAATTGCCCGCAGCGTGTGGCGATTCCGCATATCGAGCAGGGGCAATTTCACCAGGTGCTCGAGTGCCTCATCCACCAGCGCCATGGCCAGCAGAATGGCCAGGACCCAGGCGCACGAATTCACGATGAGGTGCAGCAGAATGCGATGTTGAAGGCCGACCTGGGTTGCCCATTTCAAATAGACCGATGCCAGCCGCTGCTCGGTCTGAATCTGATCGTCGTAAATGCTGAGCAACTGCCGTCGCGCGCTTCGCGCCTGGAGTTTCGCCAGGCGGGCCGCAGCATCGTCGGCAAGCACCGGGCTCGCTGTCAGCGCATCCAGTTGCGCCTGCACCGTTTTGCTGACGCCGGCAATCTGGTTCGCCTGGGTTTGCGCCTGTTGCTGCGCCTGGTTGAGTATCTGGGTCCGCGTGTTCTGCCGGGACCACGCGCCCAGCCTGCTGGCCAGTGTGCCATGGCTGGAAACGGAAACAATGGCCGTTTCAGCCGGCTGATCCGCCTGGGCGTCGTAGGACTTCATGGAGGCTTCATGCGCCTCCAGTTCAGCCTTGATTTCGGCGCCCTTGTCCCCCTCCACCCGCTCGAGGACCTGGGTCAGGTCCGCCAGTTGATCGTTGTCGAGGTTCAGTTGCGCCTTGGCGATGCCGAGGTCGGAGTCGTCCGGCGCGTTGTCACTTGTCGCGCTCGGCTTGGCTCCCTTCGCAGCCGCGGTCAGCCGGTCCGCGGTCGCCTGATCCTGGGCCACAAACTGCTTGAGCCGGTCCACCCTCTGCGAAAGCGCCAGCGCTTTGCCGGTGAGGCTGCGCTGCTGCGAATCGAGGGAGGACTCGCGCAGCGCCGCGGCAAAGGCCTGGTCGACGGAACGATCGGCAAGCCGCTCGGCCTGGCGCGCATACTCCTTCTCCTCCACGGTGACGGCCATGCCCGCCAGGGTCTGCGCGGTTGTCCACGGGCTGGTGTCAACCAGCGTGGCGGCAGAATTCGACCTTCCCGATCGGGACGGCAGGTGAGCCATCACGCCGCGGGTCTCCCACGCCGCTACGAAACAGGCGGCGAGCAGAATCGCGAGGCCGAATAACACGATGAGGCGTGTTCGAGGGAAAGCAAGCGCATTGCCCTCCGGCGAGGAGACACTGGGGGAGGATTGCATATTCCCATTTTCACCGTTGACGCGGAAATGCGCACGAAAAAAGGCGCGCGCTTCTCCGTTCCCGGCCCCGAGTTCATTGCGCGTCTTGCAGGTCTCGCGGCGCAGGGACGAAGATAGGGCGTGCGCGCCAAGTCAGTAGCGGTGGTTCTGGTTTTGGCGGCGTCTCTGCCGCTGGCCGGCCTGGGCCAGCGCGCTCGGTCCGGATCGCCGCCGGAGCACAGGTCCACGGCCAGCCCCGATGTTCGGGTGGATCTCAATCATGCATCCCTGGAGCAGTTGCTGAAGGTTCCGGGCATGACGCGCACCTGGGCGCAGAGGATCATTCGCTTCCGGCCGTACCATTCCAAGCAGGATCTGATCGATGAGGGCATCGTGTCCGGGGAGGTGTATGGCCGCATCCGCGACTACGTCATCGCGCACCGGGACAAGAATTAGTCCGCCGTGGCATGCTCCAGCTTGCGCATCTTTTTCCCCGCCCCAGTACCGAGCAAGTTGCTGAGGATGAAATACAGCGTGGGGATAAAAAACAAGTTGAGCACGGTGGACAGCAGCATACCGCCGACGATGGTGGTGCCCACGGAACGGCGGCCCAGGGCGCCCGCGCCGGTGGCAAACACCAGCGGCATAACACCGAGGATAAACGCGAATGAGGTCATCAGAATGGGGCGCAGGCGCAGCTCTCCGGCTTCGGCGGCGGCTTCGGCAAGCGATCTTCCCTTGCGGCGCAATTGCTCGGCAAACTCGACAATCAGAATCGAGTTTTTGGCGGAGAGGCCGATCAGCATGACCAGTCCGATCTGGCAATACACATCGTCGGACAGCCCGCGCAGGTGCACCAGTTCCAGAGCGCCCAGCACCGCCATGGGAACCGCCAGCAGAATGATGAAGGGCAGGGCGAAGCTCTCGTACTGCGCCGACAACGTGAGGTAAACAACGAGGATGCCGAGGCCGAAGATCAGCAACGCCTTGCCCGCGGACTCGATCTCGTCCAGAGTCAAGCCCGTCCACTGGTAAGCCATGCCCGGCATCATTACTTTTTGCGCCAGGTCTTCCATGCCCTTGATGGCCTGCCCGGAGCTGTATCCCGGCGCCGCCGATCCGTCGACCTCCACGGAGCGGAACAGGTCGTAGTGGCTAATCACCGGCGGCCCGGAGCTGTTGGCGACGGTGACGAGGTTGTCGAGGGGCACCATCATGCCGGAGTCGGAGCGGACGTAGTAATCGTGCAAATCGCTGGCGCGCATGCGGAATGGCTCATCGGCCTGGACGTAAACGCGATAGGTGCGGTTATTGAAGTCGAAGTCGTTCACGTACTCAGAGCCCATGAACACGCCCAGCGTGGTGGTGATCTGGGAGAGCGGCACGTCCATCGCCTTGGCCTTCTCGCGGTCGATGGTGACGAGCACCTGGGGATCGTTGGCGGAGAACGTGGTGAACAGGTTGCGCAGGTCCTTGCGCTGGCGGCTGGCGGCCACCATCTGGTGGGCCACGCGGTCAAGGTCGGCGAGGGTGTTTTGGCCATGGTCGAGCAGTTCGAACTGGAATCCGCCGAAGCTGCCCGTGCCGCTGACCGCGGGCGGTTGCACCATCTGCACCAGCCCGCCGTTGGGGGCGAACATGAGCATCTGCAGCTTGGGATTGATCCGTGCGATGATATCGGCGGTGGAGTGGCCCTTGCCTTTGCGCTGGTCAGAGGGTTTGGTTGAAACGAACATCATGCCGGCGTTGGCCGCGTTGCCGCCGAAGCTGAACCCGATGATGGAGAATGCACCGGCAATGTCGGGATCCTGGCCGATGAGGTATTCGGCGCGGTCAGCCAGCGCGCTGGTGTATCCAAGGGACGATCCCGGCGGCGCCTGGACGATCACCATGACCATGCCCTGGTCTTCCTGGGGAATGAAGCCGGTGGGCACGGTCTGGTACATCCAATACGTGGCGTAGAGCCCACCCAGGAAAAGCAGCAGGATGAGCCAGCGGAGGCGCAGGGCAAAGTGGATGGAACGCGCGTAGGTGCGGCCCATCCAGGTGATGAGCGCGTCGGCCGCGTGAATGAAAGCGGCGAAGGCGCGGGAGACGAAGCCGATATGAAGGAAGTCGAGCTGGTGCGGACGCTGTTCTTCGCCGCGCAGGAACATGGCGGAGAGCGCGGGCGACAGGGTGAGCGCGTTGAACGCGGAAATGGCGATGGAGAAGGCGATAGTCAGCGAGAACTGGCGATAGAGGATGCCGGTGGTGCCGGGAAAGAACGACACCGGCAAAAACACGGCGATGAGCACCAGCGAAGTGGCCACCACGGCGCTGGTCACCTCGCCCATCGCGTTCGACGTGGCCAGATGCGGATCGGAGTGCTCCATGTGCATGTGCCGCTGCACGTTTTCAATCACCACGATGGCATCGTCGACCACCAGGCCCGTGGCCAGGGTGATGCCGAAAAGGGTGAGGATGTTGATGGAAAACCCGAAGACCTTGATAAACGCGAAGGTGCCGATCAAGGAGACCGGGATGGTTACCGCGGGAATGATGGTGGCGCGCCAGTCGAGCAGAAACAGGAAGATGACCACGATGACGATGACGATGGCTTCGCCCAGCGTGACCAGAACTTCATGGATGGAATCGCCGACGGCGGTGGTGGAATCGAATGCGATGGCGTACTCGAGTCCCGGCGGGAAGCTGCTCTTGAGTTGCTCGAGGACGGTCTTGCAGCGCGCGTCGACGTCGAGCGAATTGGCGTTGGAGAGCTGCATGACGCCAATGCCCTGCGCCACGTGGCCGTTGTATTTGAGCATCGAGCTGTAATCTTCGGCTCCAACCTGCGCGTAACCGACGTCTTTGAGCTGCACCAGCCCGTTGGCAGTGTTCTTCAGGATGATGTTGTCGAACTGGGCGGGATCGCTGAGGCGTCCGACGACGCGCACCGGGATCTGGAATGCCTGGTTGGGGTTGGCGGGCTGTTGCCCGAGCTGGCCTGCGGGAATCTCAACGTTCTGCTCCAGCAGCGCATTCACCACGTCGGTGGCAGTCAGGCCCCGCTCCGCCAGCTTCATCGGATCGAGCCAGACGCGCATGGCGTATTTGCGTTCGCCGAAGATCATTACGTCGCCCACGCCGGGAACGCGTTTCATGGCGTCTTTCACATAAATGTCTAGATAGTTGGAGATGAACTCGTTGGAGTAGCGGCCATCGCGGGTGAAAAAGCCGGCGCCGAAGACGAAATTGCTGTTGGCCTTGTTGACGGTGATGCCGGCCTGGTTGACGGCGGCGGGCATGCGCCCCTGCACGCTGGCCACGCGGTTCTGCACGTCGACCGCGCCGATGTCCAGGTTGTAACCCGTCTGGAAGGTGACGGTGATGGCGCTGGTGCCGCTGTTAGTGCTGGACGAGCTGATATAGCGCATGCCGGGGACGCCGTTGATGGCTTCTTCCAGCGGTATGGTTACGGCCTTCTCCACCGTGTCCGCGTTCGCCCCCACATACGAAGCGCTGACCGTCACCTGCGGCGGGGCCAGCGTGGGGTACATGGCCACGGGAAGGGTGGGAATGCACACCGCTCCGGACAGGATGATCATGAGCGCGCAGACGGTGGCGAAGACGGGCCGATGAATAAAGAAATCAACAAACAAGGTATGCCTTCCTTCTGTCGTCCTGGTGGGAAGCGAACCGGTTCAGGCCTGGAAACGCCCGCTCCAGGAATCGGGAACCGCTGCTACGCGCCCGCCTTGCCGCCCAGCGGCATTACCGGCATTCCGTTCACCAGGAATTGCGTGCTGGATGTAATGACGCGATCGCCCGCATTCAATCCGGAGGTCACCGCGTAGGAATTGCCCACGGTGTCGCCCAGCGTGATGGAAACCTGGGTGGCGATGTAATGTCCGTCTTGCTGTTTGGCCACGAAAACAAACGGTTGTCCGCCCAGCCGTGTCACCGCCAGCACGGGAACCACCGCCGTCGGCGCCGTGCTCCATACTACCCGCGCCTTCACCAGTTGCGCGTTGCGCAGCATCTCCGGCGCAAAGTGCACGGGAGCTTTCACCAGGATGCCCTGCAGGGAGCTGTCCACTTCAGGCGAAACAAAGTCGATTTTCGTCTTCTCCAGCAGCTTGTCGTTGGTGTCCATCAGGTCCACTTCCAGGCCCTGCCGCACCTGGGAGACCCGCTCCGTGGGGACATAAACGTAGGCTTCCAGATCGTTGTTTTCGTCCACGGTGGTCAGCACCGTGGAAGTGGAGGCATAATCGCCCACGTGAACCGGGATGTCGCCGACGACGCCATCAAACGGCGCGCGAACCGTGTAGTAGGCCAGTTGTTCGTCCGCTGTCTTGCGCGAGGCCACGGCCGATTCGTAGTCCGCCTTCGAGTTATCCAGGGCCTGCTGCGCCTGCTGGTAAGCGTCGAGGCTTACGATGCCCTCGTCGTACAGCTTTTTCTGGCGGCTGAACTGGAGGGCGTCGTAGTCATGGACCGCTTTCTTCTGCTGTTCGGTGGCGCGTTGCGCGTTCACCGTGGCCTGCTGTTGCAGCGAATCGATGGTCATCAACGGCTGCCCGGAGCGCACCTGATCGCCGGAGCGGACCAGAATCTGAGTCAGCCGCCCAGCCACCTGCGGCTGCATGGTGGCGGAACGCCGCGATTTGATGGTAGCCACGTACTCGCTGGATTGCGGCACCGGCTGGAGCGCTACCACGACCGTCTGCACCGGCATGGCCTGCATCGCCGGACCCGCCGGCCGTGCCGGGTCCGGGGCATGCTTGCAGCCTACCGCGATGAACCCCAGCACCAAAGAACAACCTGTCAAAACCACACGCTTGAACACGTAAGCCTCGCTATGAACTGACGGATACTCCGCCCGGCGTACCCGTGTTGATAAAGACGTTTCGCAATACTGCCCGGTCTGATTCGACGGACCGAACCATTGTCGCAAAATTTTCGCTATCGTGCCGTGATTTGGCCCACGCATGGCCGTTCGAGTGACCACCGGGCTTTTACGGCAGGCAAATTGGCTGTTGACGATTACGTTTGAGGCATGGGCGACGTTCCGCGGTCCCAGGCTGTGCTTGACCGCACTCTAATGGTCTGTTCCGGCGCCGCCGATACTTTTGACACACAGAATTGAGCTTGATAGCCTTCAACTAGGGCATTTCTGTGCCGGCGGGTGTATTTGTGTCCGCCGGGAGTTTTGCCAGACCGGCGGCTCTCCACAGCCCACCCTTCCATTTCGCGTCCCCGTCGTCTAGCCCGGCCTAGGACACCGCCCTTTCACGGCGATAACACGGGTTCAAATCCCGTCGGGGACGCCAACAAAACAAAAGACTTACAAGAAAATCTCCAATTCGATCGACGTCCAATAACGTCCAATAAGACGCCGCTCATTTCAAAATCGCCTTTTTCGGCTCAAATACCAGCCTCGCCACCTTGCTCTGCGCCCTGCGCTTGATGTCGGTCACCGCCTGCGCATAGAGATTCATGGTCACGCTGATGTTGGCGTGGCGCAGTAATTCCTGCACCGTCTTTACGTCCTCCCCGTGCGACTTCAGAATCGTCGCAAACGAATGACGGAATGTGTGCCATCCGACTTTTCCGACAATCTCCGCCGCCTTGAGGGCCGGCCGGACGTACACCCGGAAAAGAGAAAAGGACCAGTACGGTAGCTCTCCCTTGCTGGCCGGACTGGCGAACACCCAGTCATCGTCCATCGGGTAAGGCGACCGTCTGCGCCACATCAGCAGAACCTCGGCCAACTCGGGATCGAGCGGGACCGGCTTCTGCGATGCCTCCGTCTTGCAGGGACCGACGCGCTGAAGAGAGATGGAACGGGTGACGTGCAGTTCGAGGTTCTCGAAATCCACGTCCGACCATTTCAGCGCCAGCAGCTCGCTCACACGCAGTCCGGTAAGAATGTCGAGGAGCACGGCGGTCTTGCCCGGCTCCTTGAGATGTTCGAGCAGCGACTTGAGCTGCGCGATGTTCAACACGACAGGAACCTTCTGCCGCTTGGCGCTTTGGCGCACATGCGTAATGGGGTTCCGGTCGTGCCACTCCCAGCGAACGGCGTGATTGAAGACAGCGTGCATGAGGTTGCGTATTTTTGCCTTGCTGCCATTCGCCAACGGGAGAGACTTCAGCCATTCTTCAACAATGACCGCTTTCACATCCTTCAATCGGTAGGAAGACCACCGTGGAAGAATCCAGCGTTCCAGGTAGCCTTCGTTGGTCCGAATCGTGGCGAACGTTTTGCTTCCGCCCTCGCACAGTTCCTTTTCGCGATAATGCTGCGTGAGCGTACTGAAACTGATCGCGTCAATTTGTGCGCGCGGGGTTTCTGCGTTGATGTTTGCCCTAAGAGCTGCAACTGCCTTCTGCGCCGCTGCTTCAGTCGGATACTCGTGATGAGAACCGATGATGGAACTGCGGCGCCTGCGCGTACCGTCGAGTTGTGTTTCATACCAGCGGTACTCCCAGACCCGATCGCCTGCTGCGCGCTCATAGAGCCGTAACGAACCGTCCTGATACCGAATCCGCTTCATGGAATTTCTCCTGTCGCGGGAACGGGTGGCTCATGTCCAGCGTACCTCATCCTCTGCTCCCCG
The DNA here is from genome assembly GCA_963766785.1 of uncultured Acidobacteriota bacterium. Classification (GTDB taxonomy): domain Bacteria; phylum Acidobacteriota; class Terriglobia; order Terriglobales; family Acidobacteriaceae; genus Telmatobacter. Next base: position 900,099 of record CAVYBV010000025.1, on the reverse strand, counting down.
GCCATCCGATGCGCGGAGGCTCAGCTCGCCATCCTGGAATTGATCCACTCGTCGATTGCAGATTTCCGAAATCGCCACAACCGCCCCATCTTCACCGCGGGAATCTGGCCGAGACGCGCCCAGCGATGCAGGCTTTTTTCCGAGACTCCGCATTGGGAAGCGATTTCACTACTGTCATAGAGAGGTTCAAATTCGATGACGCGGCCATTCGGAGATGGTTTTGCAGATTCGGGAGGTTTTTTCCTCATCTCGACACCTCGCATCTCCGAGCTTGAAACCGCGATCCACAACTGTCCAAGACTTCTTACCTATGGCGCCATAGGCAGTACCGATTACCGATTTGAGTGCGACGCGCTCAGGTCACTCAAAAGTGCCCTATTGACGGCAATGGTTCGTGAACGGAACCTATGATCGACACGTATTCACGAACGGCGCTTAGCAAGGCCCTTTTGAATCCTCTGCCCTGGTTCTCTCCCTGGAGGTCATGGGCATGTCTGACTTGCTGGAGTTCCGCCTGCTGAAGTACATCGCGATGATCGCTGAGACTGGCAATTTCACACGCGCCGCTGAGAAGCTGTACATTTCCCAGCCTTCGCTGAGCGAGCAAATCAAGAACCTCGAAGAGGGACTTGGTATCGAGATCTTCGAGCGCGGCCGGAACAGAGTCGAACCCACGCCCGCCGGTCTGGTTCTCGTAAATTTCGCGAAAGAATCTGTTCGCGCGCGAAACGAGATCGTGAAAGCTGCTCGTGCGATCCACCAGGGCGAAGTGCCGCCCTTGCGGCTAGGCTTCTCATGCTTTGTACCCACGTCCGTTCTTGAAGGATTTCAGCGGCTGTACGAGAGCGTTTTTCCCGCGTGTCCAGTGCATCTGGCAGGAGGCGATCCGGCTCAAATAGTGGATCGACTGAAAAGCAAGAAGTTGGATTGCGCCCTGCTTCCCATGCCCATGGAGGGAGACGATCTTGCTGCGTTGCAGATTGACAGCACGCCCTTGGTCGTTTGCTTGAGAACCGACGATCCTCTTGCGCAGCTCACCGAAATTCGTCCGGCGGAAATGGCCGACCGGCTAAGAGTGTTCCGCGATCCGGAAAGCCACCCCTCCGCGCACAAGCGCCTATTGGAAATGCTCGCGGAGTGCGGGGTTCGGCCCCAGGTCTCTTGTGCCGCGGCAACGCCAGCAGACGTGCAGTGGATGGTGCGGAGGGGCTTTGGCCTGGCACTGATCGACGGTCAGATGAAGATGGAGCCATCGCTGACGACGCGAGCCGTAGCCGGCGTAACATGGACTGCCGATACGGCGTTCGTTCACCATTGCAATGCAGACCATCTTGCACTGCCGCTGCTTACTCGTCATCTACGGAAGAACGCGAGTCCAAAGCGTCGCAAACCAGAGCAACGCAAGAGCACAGAAAGAGAAGTTCAGTTGGAACTGCTGACGTAGCGCACCCGTAAAACCGCCCGGATCAGTAGGGCCATTTTGAGTCGTGTGGTGACCTCAGCGGTCATTCTGACATATTGAGACCCATCTCACCCCTGCGACATTTGAAGACCAAGATATCGTATTTCTTGCAAAACGCAAGTTCACTCGAAGAGTAGTCCCACGCGACGAGAATCCCTTTTACCTTGGGCGAATCTAGTTGCAAGCCGTTCTCTGCGGCCATCAAAGCGCGATATTTGATCACCTGATGTGCTCCCGGGAACGGCTGTGTCGTCTCAATCTCCACTACCACCCGCGACCCATCGGGAGTCTTAAAGGCAATATCGACGCAATCGCCACTGGCAAAATCATGCTCCACGTCGGGAACCGCGTTCGAAACAAGACCGATTGCTTTAGGATGTGCAGCGATCCACTCTTTGAGTGATCGGTGTTCCTGTCCCTCCCCGCCCGGATACTTTCGCGCGATAGCCGACAGCCGTTTAGGTGAAATGTTGGCCTTGAGCGCACCGGAAACGAATGGTACGGCAGTGTTTCCAAAGTGCTTCTTGATCAAACGATCCACTATTTCACGGGCGCTGGAATCACCAGCTGTTCCAGAGATGTCCGCAAGGATTCGATGGACCTGCGCATCCTCCAGGTAGCGGAAAAGCATGGTGCCCCAGAACAGGCTTCGATCTCCAGCATTACAGTAATAGTTCCAAAAACCAAGCCGGTCGGCATCGTGAGACCGCAATCTAACACGAAATTCCGGATGCGCAACGAGATTGCCCTCCACATCGATGCTGCCGATCTCGTATAGACCGATGATCTTTCGCTCTCGCTCGTCTGCGTCACGTTTTCGAGTCGTAAGGACGACGACTTTTCCGACAGCTGTATCAGTGACCGGAATCTGCCGACCCTTGCGCGGGCCATTGTGCCAAGTGCCTCCGTTGAAACGCCAATACTCAAAGAGCTCACTTTCCATGCAAGGAAAGTGAGGCTTCTCGCCATGCATGCCTTTCTCATAGTACTGGCGACACCTATTCTCTTTCTGGCTGCACCAAACATGAGTGTTTACGTTGAACGCTATAAGATCGCGAGAGCAGGTACCTCGCAGACCGACAAAGTCCCCGCTATCCCCGTCGTTGTAAGTACATTTGAAAGCCACTGAACGCGGCATCAAGTACCTCCTTGTCGCGGAGTGACTCCCAGCCCACAAAATGACTATTGGGATGGAAGTACGGAACCGCCCTCAAAAGCTATGCTGTCGATCTGCACCGAATACTTCGCAGTTCCCGCCTGGACCAGCGAGAACATCCGGTGGTATGGATCATCGTCCTCGAATTGATTCTCGTCAAAGTTGTAACCGCCTGAGGAATCTTTTCCGGGGAGGAGTTTGTCGTCGAATCGAAAACCAAATGAATAGACAGGCTTCCCGAATCCATCGACCACAGCGATATGACCCCGCATGCCTACGACTGTGCGAGTTCCGACGTTGTGAAACACCGGTGAGATGACGATTTGGTTGTGGAATCGTTCGATTTCATCATTCTCTTCTAGAATCTTGCCCGAAATCGACGCCAGGCGGACGTAAGGGCTGGAGTCGAAGCTCTGGGGTTGAGCCGGGGCTGTGGCCTCAGGTGAGGTCGTAGTCGTGGCCACCGCAGCATTGGGCGGCGCGGATTTGCCGTGCCGGGATGTCACAAAAGCCAACCCGGCAGCACCGATGCAGACAAATATCGCGAACGCAGTGAAGCGCCGTAGACTTCCTACGATAATGCCCGACGTCACGACGAGAACTGCGACTCCGGCCGCGCCGATCCAGTAACCATAATCGAGACCGGCACGCACACCGGACGCACCTTCCAGATCCAAGCTACCTCCGAGGACATGTGCGATTCCCGTCCCAGCAAAGGCGAAGCTGAACCCATACCACAGAAAGAACGCGAGAAGAACAAAGGGAATGATCTTCCAGGCAATCGTAGGGTACTTCCGCGAGTCATCTGCCAACCCGAGGCGCGGCCATTCTTTAAGCGCAAATTGCAGCGCAAGGTGGATAACCGCGAGCAATAGCACCACCCACGCATAGTCGATGTAGAGCCCCCGAATATCTAGCGAGCCGAGCGGTGACAGGACAGAGGCCCAAGGAAGAAAGTACGCCAAAATCGCTGTACCGACGGCGCCAAATTGTAAGCGGCGTAAAAGTTTTTCGTCCATCAGTGCATCCTCGCCGTCATTTCGCTGAGATACCAAGTTTTGTTGAACTGTCCGAATTGATCCATCTCTTGCCCAAGTACCCAAAGGAGCCCGCCGTCAGGTTCAGGCCACGGATAAGCTCCGTCAAGGGACTGGACGTGATGGGCAAATGTCCGGATCGTATACATTGGGTTCTGCGTTTCGTATTCCTGCCCAAGGCTCTGGAAGTATTCGCCCGGGATCACGAGGCGCGGCTGCCCAAAGGCAGCCAACACCACTCGCTGATACCGATGGTTCTTTTGGGCCTCAGCGTATTGCAGGAGCACCCTGAAAACGTCCATCTGACTAGATTGGACCGAGACGCTTCGCAGGTCGTAAACCATAACTCCGTTATCGATCCAGTGATTGAAATGCACGCTAACCTGAATACCTGTGTTGCGTGAATCCGAAAGGAGCACTCGCTGCATGGGCTTTTGAAGAGTGACCTGGTTGTATATCCAGATGGCACCTAAAGCACCGGCGATGAGAACGGCGATGCCGATCAAAAGGAAAGGAAGTTTGGATTTTCGCTTTGGAATCCGGTCGGAGTCTGCTGACTCGAGCTGCACTGATTCGTTCATCATTTTTTGCTGCTCCCCAAGTGAGGCTCGGTGGGGCTCACTTACACTCGACGCGGCGCAGACACCTCGCCTCGCGAAAATCGCTTTTGCTCTTGGTGCGATTTGATCGGCCGATTATACCACCGGCTCCCAAAGTGCATCGAGAAGCCAACTCCCGCCCTTTCCATTGGTTCCCTTAGTGACCGGCACTCAACTTCGGCCATCGCTTTCACCTATCGCGCCATAGGTACGAAGTCTTGGACTCCTCGAAACAACGGCGCTAATTTCGGCACATGACGGCAGAAAGCCCGCCGCCGGAGGTGCCCATGATTACGCTGCTCCCACTCCCTGCATGGCGCAGAATTGTCGGCGGAAAGATTCTGCGCTGGTTTCGCCAACCCCTCACTCTCTTTACTCTGCTCGTTCTCTTTCCAGCACTCGCACTCGCGCAGAGCGGATCGCCGTTCGACACCGGATTCACCGCACTGCAAACCCTCTTTACCGGAACCATCGCCAAGGTGGCCAGCCTGATCGCGATCGTGATCGGCGGCTACCAGTTCGCCCACGGCGAACCAGGGGCCAAAAAAACATTAGCTGGGGTAGCTGCCGGGACCGGCATCGCCGTGATGGCCGTCAACGTCCTCAGTTGGCTCTGGGGCATCTGACCGCCGCGCCAGAAGCCACAACCGCAACTGAGCAACCATTCGAGTGTGAGGGGCGAAAATGCAGACACACACCAATAGCCGGCGAAGGAACCGGGTCTACAAGAGCCTGCACAAGCCCCTCACGTACCTGGGCGTCGAGCCACCTGCTCATTACGTATCTCACCAGCGGAGCGATGAACCTAAACAGTCCAGAAAAGCTGGTTACGCTCATGCCTGGCCTGCTCATATTGTGCATCGTTGCCGGCTTCGTTCTTCTCAAAATTCCTACCATGACGGCAACGCTCTTCTCCGGCCATACGGGCGGCCACGGTATTGGAATGGGCGGACTGCTTACGGCAGCGATTATCAGAGCCATATAGGCCCAATGGAGGGAATCCAATGGCAACCACGACGACATCTTCACCGGAGATTACCCGCGCTGCTCAACGCTACCTTGAGCAGTACGGCGATCCGCTGGTGATGAACACCTATCTCAAAGTCACGATTCTTGTCCTCGCCGGCATCGTGATCCTGCTCGGGGCGCTCGTCTATCGCAGTCAGATGGCGCTGGCCAACGTCCACCCGCTCATCGTACGGATCAACGACGTTGGCCGGGCCGAAGCGATCGACTACCGCAACTTCAAATACCACCCCGAGGAAGCCGAGAACAAGTATTACCTGACCCGCTGGACCGAACTCTATTTCAGCCGCAACCGCTTCACCATTGAGCGCGACCAGACGAACTCTCTTTACTTCCTCAACGGCGACGTACAACGGGCTGTAATCGACCAGGAGCGCAAGGACGACGTTATCGGCAAGTACACCGCCGATAGCTCGCTCCCCTTCGTCGATGTGGAGGTCAAGAACGTGATCCTCGACGATCTGCGGCAGTCGCCTTATTCGGCGCGGATCGAGTTCGAGAAGATCTTCACGAACCCGGCGGATCACTCCGAACTCAAGCAGGAGCAATGGACCGCCAGTGTCACTTACGTCTTTCGCGAGAAGGTGAAGAACGACGAGCTGGCCGTGAACCCCCTGGGGTTGACCATCGTCCGCTTCCGAGCCGACCAGGCGTTCAACTGATTCAAGAGGACCGAAGCCAGCTCCCATACGAGGCGCATTCCATGTCCACACGCGGCCACAAATCGCGCGAGTTACGCCCTTCGTTTCTTCGCAGGCGGCACAATGCCTCGTCACGGGCGATGAGACGGTATAGCCCATCGCTTCGGGCTTCTTATGTACGGCTGGCAAGAATGAGGTTCAGCCGATCGCGGCAGGGCGGTAGCGTACAGGAAATGCCTCGTGCTCTGCGGATCATGAAGCGTTCGTCTTCCCGTTTCCTCCCTGGCTTGTCCGGTCACACGCTTCGGATCGATTCCGACGCCCTGCGGCACTGCGCCGCTCTGCTTTCCGGACTCCTCTCCCAGAGCAAGTCTGGGCCCCTGCTCCAGAATGCGCGGCTTGACACTTGGGAGCCGGGCTCCTCGCTATGGCTTCGCCCAAGAGTGACCCGGCCAATCCGGGAATTCACCTCAGGAGACTTCACCATGTATCAGAACCGCATTTCGCTCATCGGATTCCTCGGGCAAGACGCCACCACCCACACCGCCAACAACGCCAGCTTCACCGTGCTCTCGCTTGCCACCAAGAGTTCGTACAAGGACAAGAAGACCGGCGAGTACAAGGGCCATACCGAATGGCATCGCTGCATCGTGTGGGGCAAATTGGCCGAGTACGCGAAGACGCTCGCGAAGGGAGCGCATCTGGCTATCGAAGGCGAGTTGCGCAGCCGCGAGCGTGTGGACAAAAAGACCAGCGCCAAGCAGCGCGTATGGGAAGTGCGCGTGGCTTCGATCCTGAAGCTCGACCGCGTTGAGAAGGCCGCCCCGGAAGAGGCAGCAGACGATGAACTCAACCCCGAGGAAGAGGCGGCGTAAGCCGTCCTCTTCTTTGCTCGCGGAAGCCCGGTGAACTGCCGGGCTTCCAACCTTGCGAGGCATCCTCTATGAGTTTTGAATTGATCCGCCCATTCTTCCGGCCCATCGAGCCACTTCTGCTCGACGACGACGTGAGTGAAATCATGGGCAACCCGAACGCGACATGGTACGCCGAGCGCGAAGGCATCATGGAGCGCCAACACGGCGTTGCCTTCGAGTCCGGCAGTCTGCGCACCGGCCTCGAAGTGATCGCCAACAACCTGGGCAAACGGCTCGACGAAGACAATCCGCTGCTCAACGCGCAGCTCCCGGACGGAAGCCGTATCTGCGCCTACATCCCGCCCGCGGTCAAGCCCGCGCCGGGGCTCACCATCCGCAAGTTCACCAGCCGCCATTTCACGGCTGATGACCTGATCGCTCGCGGCACGCTGACCACCCCGCTTACGAAGTTCCTTACGGCAGAGGTCCGTGCGGGCAAGACGCTGCTCATCAGCGGCGGCACCGGCACCGGAAAGACCACCCTATTAAACGTGCTCGCCCAAGCGATTCCCGACGACGAACGCATCGTCACCATCGAAGACACTGCCGAGTTGCTCATCCCTAAGCCCAACATCGTGGGTTTCGAGTGCCAGACCGATACCTTCAAGCAGCCGGTCACCTTTGAGGAACTCCTCAAGACTTCGCTCCGCTGCCGGCCCGACCGGATCATCCTGGGCGAGGTCCGCGGCACCGAGGCGCGGACGCTGCTCGACTCCTTCAACACCGGTCACTCCGGCTCGCTCGCCACCATCCACGCCAACTCGGCGGCGAAGGCGCTGCGCCGCTTCGCCAACCTTGTTCTCCGCAGCCATCAACAAACCACCTACGAGGACGTGGAAGCCGAGATCGGCGAGGCCGTCGATTATGTCGTCCACATCGAGCGGCAGCCGGGCCGCCGCTTCGTCCGCGAAGTCCTCCGACTGGACGACTATGACCGCCGCACACAGCAGTTTCAAATGGAGTACGTCTATCGGTCCGAAGAACGGCCAGCGACGGAGGCGATCCCATGCTGAAGACGATGCGCAAGTCTGCCACTGCGACCGATGAATCCGGTCGGATTCTCGCCGCCCTTCGGGCCGGCGTTGACCCCGGCGAACTCGCCCGCGAACTCGCCTCGCAACGCTCCGATGACTGTGGCTCGGCGCGCCGCCTTGTAGACGTTGCTTCGGTCCGGCTTTGGCTTGCGGAAGCGATCCCTTTGCCAGACATCATCACCATGCTCGAAACACGCCGCCGGTTCGATCTTTCCGGCGGCGATTGTCACGCTTATGCCGTCTCGATTCTCTGGGAGATATGGGAGGAAATTCCCTGGCATGAGAAGGTTTCTGTCAAACCTCGAAAGGAGACCCGCAATGCCGTTGCTTGAGATCGTCCAAACCACCCACGTCAATGCCACCATACGCCTCGAAGAAGCGACCGCCGTCTTGGTCGATCAGTACGCGGCCTTTCTCCATGCAGGAGCCGATGAAGTCGTGGACAAGGCGCTCGTCTACGTCTTCGCCAAGGACCGCGACTTCCAGGACTTCCTGCGGACTCCGGAACCTATGGTTCTGTGGTGGCGATCAACCCAACAGCCAACCTGCTAACCGTCGAGAAATCCTCCGGCGAGCAAGTCACCTACGATCCGCGCCGCCTGACCGGCGTCAGCGTCTACCGTGAGATCGGCCGCCAGTTTTCTCTCGGCGACCGCATCCAGTTCACCGCACCGGACAAGTCGCTCGCCATCGCCAACCGCGACCTTGCCGTCATCGAATCTATCGCTGCCGAAGGCCGCATTTCAGCGCGCCTCGAATCGGGCCGCGAAGTCAATTTTGATCCCGCCGAACATCGCCACTTCGACCACGGCTACGCTGTGACCAGCCATAGTGCCCAGGGCCTCACCGCCGAGCGCGTTCTTGTCAACGCCGACACCGGCGTCCACCCGGACCTACTCAACTCCCGCTTCGGCTACGTTTCCATCTCCCGCGCCAGCCACGAGGCCACGCTCTTTACCAACGACCTTGGCAAACTCAGCCCGCAACTCAGCGCCGATGTCTCGAAGACCTCTGCGCTGGAAGTCTCACACACACCGTCCATCGCTCAAGGAATCGGCATGGGGATCTGACGGATGCGAACAGTAGAATGGAGGCTGCGTCAGCCTCCACAACGTCCACGTCCAATGCACGGACAGGAAACGGAGGAATCGCAATGACCGACCTGACAATCATGCCTGAGAATTACGACAACATCCGCGCCGGAATCGTCGAACTGCTCAAAGCGGCGCGCTCTGCTGCCGCTCGAAATGTCAATTCGATCATGACCGCCACGTACTGGGAAATCGGGCGCAGAATTGTCGAGCAGGAACTTCAGGGAGAGGCACGAGCAGACTACGGCCAGCAACTGATGGAACTGCTTGCCAAGGACTTGACCAAGATATTTGGTCGCGGGTTCGGCCAAATCAATCTTTGGAGAATGCGGACATTCTACCGTGCTTGGTCCGAAGGGCAGATTCTTTCGACACTGTCGAAAGAATCTTGCAAGTTATTTTCTTCCAATAATTTAGAGCCTGCGCCCACAAATATCTCGGATATTTCTTCCAGCTTCCCTTTGCCCTGGTCTGCCTATGTTAGGCTCCTTGCCGTCAAGCGTCCAGAAGCACGATCTTTTTACGAGGCTGAGGCGCTTCGTTCGGGCTGGTCCGTCCGCCAGTTGGACCGTCAAATCGGCAGCCAATTCTACGAGCGCATCGCGCTCTCAAAGAACAAGGCTGCCATGCTGGAGAAGGCTGAAACAGCCGAAACGGGCGACGCAATCACGCCGGAGGAGGCTATCAAAGACCCGTTCGTCCTTGAATTCCTTGACCTCAAGGACGAATACTCCGAGTCCGATTTGGAAGAGGCGCTCATCCAGCACCTTACCGATTTTCTGCTGGAGTTGGGCGACGATTTTGCATTCGTTGGCCGTCAGCGCCGGCTCCGCATTGACGACAACTGGTTCCGCATCGACCTCATCTTTTTTCACCGCCGACTGCACTGCCTGCTGATCATCGACCTGAAGGTGGGCAAATTCAGCTACACGGATGCCGGCCAAATGCACCTGTACCTGAATTACGCCCGCGAGCACTGGGCCAAACCCGGCGAAAACCCCCCGGTTGGCCTGATCCTCTGCGCAGAAAAAGGGGCCGCAGAAGCTCACTACGCGCTCGACAATCTGCCCAACAAGGTCCTGGCAGCGGAATACCAGACAATCCTTCCCGACGAGAAGCTGATTGCCGCGGAACTAGAAAAGTCTCGCCGTGAACTTGAATCCCGGCACCTGCGCCTAAACAACGCACCTTCTAATTCGCAATAGTCTCTCATCGTCACGCATCAATTGCAGCAGGTTGGTTTCCAACAACCAACTTAACTACCGGCATTGCTGCTCATTCAATCCTTTGCGACTCCTGCAACGAGCAACTCGTCTACAAGAGCTCGCAGCTTCCCTTCATTTCCAGATGCCTCATCGCTGGCACTCATCGTGATGATCTTTTGATCCAACAGTTCCACCAGTTCGATGATTCTGTTCACCTTTGTTTTACTTGTCGTCACTGGAATGGGAATCTCTTTCATATACGCTTCCGTAATCGCGTAAGAACCCTTCGGAGTTGGCCGATGTCCCGTTACCAGTCGCTCCTGTGCGTACGTGCTGTTTAGGAAAGCAAGGCAGTATTGAAGGAGATCTTTCTTCGTGAGCGCAGTACCTCGCCCTTTGTTCATTCTTTGCTCGAAAGCCTCCCACGCCTGTCTGGTCTTCTTGGTAGGTTGAATCATCAGGCAGGCATGGTCGGATAAATACCCCAAATCGTCCAACACAAACCGAACCTGTCGAATGAGAGTCGGGGATAGGATCCGTGGTTTCGCGAGCATGACGTGCGCATCGCGAGGCCAAAGGTATTCGTACCAGCGGCGGTTGAATTTCCGTATATTCTTCTTCTTGAATACTCGCCCTTCCAGCAGCTCGTAGTTCTCAATGAGGTAGGCAGCGGCCATCGGGTACTTGACGATCCCCAACGAGACCCGGTGCTTAAGCAAGCGTTTCACCGACTCATTGTTGACCCCTGATTCGCGCACGATCTCGCGTTCGCGAGAATCGATGTCGATGTCGAAATCGAGAACATCTTCGATACCGATCTGCGTCAATCGATCCTTCAACTTGGAATCCTCAATTTCGTCCCACGGAATCGTGAAAGCCGGCTCCGCTTTCTTCCCGACCTTCCGATACGGGTAGAACAATACTTTGTCCTGCCACTCGATGCACCAGCGTTTGAGTTGTTTGCTCTTGATTGCCTTTCGCACAAGATCGTCTTCCAAGTTCAGGAGTTTCGCCCGTTTCTTGTCCATCAAGAAAACCTCCAGGCATCCGCCCGGCGTCACACCTTGACGCATCTCCAATAGATCAGCTGCCGTGAACCAGTCTTCTGAGAACTCCTCCTTCCCCTCGCCTCCGCTCAAATCCCACCGATCCTTTGCCGTATTGCGAAGCTCTTCTAGGGAGACCTTCGCGCCAGATGCGAAGAGAACCTTACGACGCTTCTTGCTGGCTAATCCGTCTAATACCTCCCGCACGGTGTCAACGACTTTCTCGCGCCGTTGTTGGGTGTTCAATTCGCGGAAGTCATTGGGTGATGCCGACATTACACAGAGGCAATCACCATCGACGGCACTCTCGGTCTTCTCCGCCGCTGTGATACACGGAGAGTTCATTGCGTTAAAGAACAATTGACCGAATGGATTCAAGTCCACGATGTCTATTAGTCTTGTGTCAGTTGCGAGTAGATGGCGAAGCCCTTTGGCCCATTCTTTATCTAAGTAAGTTCCCTGCGTGATCAATGCAAATCGACCACCTTTTTGCAGGAGCTGTACCGAACGCTCCATGAACAGCCCATATACGTCATACTTGCCCTGTGCGGCATGACGATACGCTTGTGAAAAGTGCTTCTTCTTCGCTGTGTCGTAAACAGCCGATAGAGAGCCTTTCAGCACTCCGCTCCACGGCGGATTACCAAAGATGCGATCGAACTTTAGGTCCATGATTCCGCGGTATCTCTCATAACTATCGGCGCTCAACTGAATACGCGAGTTCATCTGGGTGAACATGGTCATCTGTTCCTCAGCGCGCTTGGACGGTCTTTCGAGACTGTCTGCAGAGAAGATGCGTAACTCCGCTGTGAAATCAGGATCCTTCGCGCGCGCCTTCGCGTAGAGCGGCAGGACCATAAACAGCACGTTCAGGGTGGTGAGAAAGCTGGCGAACGGGTGCAGATCAATCCCGTGAACTAATGCCCCAATCACTTTAAGTCTCTTCTCAGCGGCCTTCCACGCAGGAACTCCCTTTTCGGAAAGGTCAGCATGGCAAGGCAGATCAAGCTCCAGATGACCGAGTAGCCTGCCCAGGGCCGTGGTCACAAACGCTCCGCTGCCGCAAGCCGGATCGATGTAGCTCAGCTTGCACAGGCCGGGCTTTTCGGCTAAGTAGCCGTCGAGGTCGAGAACTAGATTGACAAGTTCATCGGGGGTATAGAATCCACCGAGGCGTTGCCGCTCATCCGAGGGCAAGTAGTTCTCATATATGTTCCGCCAGATATCTACATCAATGGATTGGAAATGATAGTGGCTCAAACGCCGCAGCATCAGTTTGTTAAGCCGCTCCATTTCATCGTCAAACTGGTGCAACCACGCAACCTCCTTGGTCTTCAAAACAGCGCGTTTTTCGGGCAGAACGGCCCACCAATCAAATTCCCCCCGAAGATACACAGTGGGAAGAAAGCTCTGCATATCGACGCGGACTTTTTCTAATAGATCGGTCGCCGGATATTTCCGGCCGGTGATGCTCTGAGACGGCTTCTCAAGTTCCTTGTGAAGTCGTGGCCCCGATAGCTCTCTCGAAAATGCTCCCTCATCTTCGCCAACACGGTAAAGAAGTGTACGAGCAAGGACGACATGAGCTGTCTGAGCACATAGCTGATCTATGGACGGACCAAATGCGGGCCACAGACACTCCCTAAGCGCTTCGGAATCTTTCTTCCTGCTTGTCGCCAGACTCATGACGGCTTCGACGATTTGCGAAGTGGAATCGCCATCCAAGCCAAAATCGGTTAGGACTGCGGTGACAGTCTTTTGAGTAAATCCCTCCTCGTCGTAGACACGCTGGAGCGTTTCAATCACTTTCTCTGGGGTGACACGTAATGACTTCCCACACCATTGCGAATAAACCGCCACAGCCACTTCTTCAGCTTGGCTTCCTGCTCGGCCCTCTCGTAGCCCGTAGAACATCTGGCGATAGAGCGCAATGAAATCGGCAACGGTCTCATTCAAATCGACAGTCAGTCGAGAGAGAACTCCCGAAATGAACGGATTGTCGCGATTGACCTTGTATGCCTGCTCAACGGGCAAGTCTTTAGCAGACTTGTATCGCAGCGGAGCAAAGAAGTGCTCTGCATAGTCTGGGGAGTGCTTGTTAATGTCGAGGCTGCTCCGCTCTACTACGTGGAGTTCGGCTCCGCTTACAACGATGTCAAGGCGATCCCAATCCGGGCCATTTGTGAAATAGGCAGTTCGCAGGGTCGGGAACCCAGAAAGCCTCTCTTCAAAGTCGCGCCGCTCTTGTTTTGACGCTGTGTGATAGGGATTCTTTGTCTCGATCGTTGCCAGCGCATGGTCTTCGTCGCTGACCAGCAGGACATCGAACCTCTCGCCGATAGCCGTCCAAGTTGCGCTTGCCCAACTCGTGACAAATGTGTAAGGACCTGTAAAATGGCCGCCCGCATGACCGAACGCGCCTTCTGACGTTACTGAATCGCCATTCTGACTAAGCGTGTAAGCGCCTTCTTGCCAGCTTCCGCTCACATCCACCTTGGCCCGCCGCGAACCTGCATTCTCTGAGGTCGACGGTGTTGTGTGCGAGTTCTCGCTCGTCTGAGTCGATTGGCCTTGGGCAAATCGGATGGTTTCTGACAGTGCCTGCGCTGTTCTCTTCGCGTCGTCCCAGCTGGAATACAACCCAATCATGTCGTTGACCGCTACTCGCTGGTTGCTCTCCTGACGGGCTTCTGGCTGATCCTGCCCCAGAACCTTCATCCGATTAATCGTGCCCGACGTGCGTGTCAGCAAAATAAATTTGCCATCCTTAGCTTTGAGGTACACACTATACAGGCCGCATTGCCCTATAGGCAAAGCCCATTCCCCGCTCCGCTTGGTCCCGGCCTCAACGTTGGCTTCCAGGTCTACAAGATTCACCGTGTAATCGTCTTTTGTGAAGTCCTCTCGAGATCCATAGTCGGCAAATCTATTGTTCATATCAGTGCGCGTTTCATCGCTATAGGTCACGTGCGCCGCCAATACCAAGCCGTTCAGCTGCCACGTTGTGGCTTCCTGAATATGATCCCGGTAGCCGTTGCCACAGGGCGCGTTGATACTTGAGTTCTGAACTGATCTGAATAATTCTCCCAGCTTGCTGGACAATGCCGCCTGCCTCGTTTCGTAAGTAAGTTTCGCCTCCAATTCATCAGCATCGTGTTGGATCGAATCGGGCAGCCCGAAATTGGATGCTTTCTGGACATCATCAAGAGCGGCCTTCGCATCTCCACTTTTTGATTCGACCACGGCGAGGTTGTACCAAATCAAGGCGTTTTGTGGGGCCAGCTTCGCCGCTGCATTTAGTTCTTGCAATGCTGTTGTGAGGTCGCCGCTCTTCAGGGCTTCCACCGCAACGAGATAGTGCTTTTGCGCTTCCCTCTGCTGCGGAGTCAGTGCAGGCGCCCGGGTGCTCGTGGACTTCTTTGCAGTCTGCCCCGAGGAACCCGCAGTTGAAGACTGCCCCAATCCCCACTGGGAAGCGCCAGGGCCCAGCACGCCCAATGCGATGGGCACCACCATCCACGTTAACCTCATTGTGGTCCTCCTATGCCCTCGACTACTGAGGAGCGAGATGAATATTCGGATTGTCTGGCGAGTTGTAAACCTGAAGAGTCAGTTCGCGGAGCAACTGGCGGTTCGCATCCTTCCAGACTTCGGGGTACCTCGCCTCGTTAAGATACATCCTTTGCAAAGCCGCAACCCTCTCGTCGAATGAATACCGGGAGGGTTCGTTGATCGCAGTCATGGGGTCAAAGTCCTGCTTTGGAGTCTGTGTTGATGAGGAATCGAATGTGATGGCGGCAGCCCAACCCACTGGCCCCTCCCAGACGTTAGATAATTGCGGCGATAAGCGTTTCAGCACAATTTCGAATCCTTTGCTCTCGCAATCGTGCGCAAAGTCATTCCACCCCTTGTTGAAATCGCTTGAAGCCTCCCAGGCATCCTTCAAAAAGGGTGCAGCCTGTACCACTCGATTCAAACCCTTCAGATAGGCCTCAGCCTCAACGATCTCAGCCTTATAGGCCTTGAATTGAGAGGGATTCAGTTTCAGCTCGGCTTCTTCGAGATTCTTGTCCAGTGTTTTTATGGCCTCGTCGGACTTCTTTTCGATCATTTTTGAGGTCTCATCCCATCCGATTTCCAGAGCTTTGTGCTTGGCATGCTCCTTGTCGGAACCTCCAGAATCGGTGTTCGCAAAGGGATTCACGAGTCCAGAGCCGCTCCCCGCTGAATCCTTGGACACGGTTGGTTGCGAATTGCCGAAGGGATCAACTACCCCATCCGATGCCGTTGCCGACGTGTTCGCGGAAGCGCTCTTGCCTGATTTACCGAATGGATCGGCCAGTTCGTTAAGAGTCTGTTCGTTCAACTCCTTTTGCTCTCGCTCCTTTGCGGCCTGACGAGCCTGTTCCGTCTCCGGAGTATCCGGGACCTTCAGACTATCGACAGTGTAGGGCTGACCGGTTTGCTGGCTCGGGGGAAGCACCGCCGGGTTGTTCGCGGGACTCTGAGAGGCGGGTGTCGGGGAAATGCGAGTTCGTTCCGGCCGGCTTCGCTCCTCTTGCTGCGCTTTCCGCCTGTTTTCGGCCGACTCCTGATCCTTTGCAACTTGTTCGTTGTCTGCTTGCTCCCGTTCTTCAGCCTCGCGCTTCTGCGCAGCTTGTTGGTCCTGGTACTCCTTCGCTTGGGCGAAACAGCTATCGACCCTTTTGCGAAGCACCTTCACGCTATTCAGGTCGGAGTCGGAAAAGAGTCGATCGTGCAGAATCTGGCAGGCAAATTTTGAACACAGGGGTGAGTTGGGCGGCAGATTCGGCCGGTCCACTTTGCCAGGTGCATCCAGGCAGTCTTGATGTTGCTTCTGCACCTCCCGTTCATATTTGTTTAGGTCGGCAGCAAACGTCGCGCATTGTTTCGGGTCTGTCGGCGCGATCGGCCAGTTGGGTGCAAAGGGCAGGAGTTGCGCTCGCGTCGCGCCGGCGCCCACCGCCAGCCAGCAGCAGGCTACCGATAACCCGATCGAACAAGGTCGCATAGAAACCCTCTTTCACTCAGTCGTTGTGCTCGACCCCTCCAGACGGACTGCACTTATGCGCATGGCCAGACTCATGGGGTTCCAGAACATAACCGAATTGCATCGGATATTCTTCGTGCGGCATCTCTTGCGGCGTCGGTGTCCTTGAAGTACAGATGAATGTCCTTCTTCACATCCGTGAGGGCAAAAGGGTCGGTCCTGCTGGATTCCCGGGTTCCTTGAGACCAATATTCATGATCCTCGGGATAACTCACGCTGGCTGGGAAGGTTTTCCCCTCCTTTGCTGTGATAACCGCCCAATGTCCATCTGCATCGCAGTTCTGGAACATAAGATTCTTTTGGAGCACATTCACGTCGAGCAATGCATCGGCGAGATTGACGTCGTACTGCTCGATGTAGTGTCGGGTCCAAATTTGCCCACTCGGCGGGGCGTTGGTTCTAAGGTCGCTGACAACTCGACTGTTCAAGCTCACCGTGATGCGGCATGTGCCATTGTTCGTTATTGCCCAGTTTCCGGATTGGGACCCTCTCTCATTCAAAGCGCAACTAAATTGTTGCCCGATTCCGTCAAGCGCGGTATGAATGCGATCAGACAGCTCCTTTTTCTTAGCCTCGTATGACAATTTAGCTTCCAATTGGTCTGCCTCGTCTTGCACTGTCTTCGGGAGACCAAGAGCCTCGGCCTTCTGAAGATTATCCAGGGCAGCCTTCGAGTCTCCCTCTTTGGATTCCACAACGGCCAGGTTGTACCAGATCAAGGCATTTTTCGGGGCCAGCTCCGACGCAGCTTTCAGTTCATCGGCCGCCGTCGAGAAATCGTTGTTCTTGATCGCTTCTAATGCGACTCGATAATGCTTTTGAGCTTCTCTCTCCTGCGGAGTAAGCGCAGTCGTCTGGGCGCTTGTGGACTTCTTTGGAGTCTGCCCCGAGGAACCAGCAGTTGAAGACTGCCCCAAACCCCAATGGGCGCCGCCATGGCCCAGCACGGCCAATGCGATGGGCAACGCCATCCACGTCAATTTCATTGCGATTCTCCTTTGTCCTCGACTACTGAGGAGCGAGATGAATATTCGGGTCGCTAATGCCCGTCACATCCCGAAGACATTACTGTGCAACTGCCGCCGCCGTCCTGGCAGTGGTCGAGCGCGATTTCACCGGCCTGGTCTTCAGTTGATCCCAATCCGTAGCCGTACTTGGTACTATTTTGCCGGTGGTCGGCGGCATAGGCGGCACACGAGTTCTGAAACGTGGTGACGATTACGCAATCGCTTCCACATGACAGGATCGCGTCGTGGATCGCGGCGTCCCTCGAAGACTTATTCACGACGACCACGCTGTCGTTGTTGCCGGGATTCCGGGCAATCGCTCCGACCGCGAAGGCTGCGGGGAAGGAGAGTGCTAAAGACAGGACTGTGAGGAAAACCTTCGCCATGGCATTTCTCCTTTGAAAAACCTCCCCTTGATCTGGTGCCCGAGGCCCGCTTAGAACAGGTCCGGTTTGGGCGGACGCACGCCGCAGAGATCGAGCAAGTGGAGCAGCGCTTTCTCCATCTTAGATCTGTCAGCATCCGGTTTGATCCCGAAGCGCCACTCGGTTGCCGAGGCGTTGCCGTTCTTGTCGATGGCGCACTGAGCCCCACCAGCGCAATTAATCGACCCTCCTTGGGAGTCCCAGCTAACATGGGGCGACAGAGCCGCGGCGTTAAAGGCCTGGATGGCATAGAAGTCGACATGATAGGTGAAGTGACATCGACCGTTCTCTTCTAGTCCGCCACCAAGCCTTTCCTGGATGTAATGCAGCGTATCTTCATAGGACGGCTCCGCTTTCTGCGGGGCCGGAGAGGAATCCGGTGACGCCGTCTTGGCTGGTGGCTTGTTCTTTGGGGCAGAAGACGTCTGAGCATGGGCCAAAGAAACGAATGCTGCCAGGAGAACCCCCGCTATCACGAGCTTCATCAAGACCTCCTTCTCTCTAAAACGGGAGTTTTTCCCCTCCGCACAGTTCGATGGCGTGAGTGAAAGCCTTGGCCACACGATCGGCAGTATCGCTGTCGTTAAACAGAATCTCGATGTGTTTAGAGAGCTCTTTGCTCACCTTGCCCGAGGAGTCGTCCAGATTACTAATTCGACCGAAGTCGTCATAGTTTCCGTCGGCGAAGACGCGATTATCATCAAAATCTATATGAGTTACCTGCTGTCCCTGTGACACCTCAAAAATCAGGCTGGCGTATTCGGGTTTCTTTGCGACTTGAACGACTGGCGAGAGTTGAGAAAGCGCCAACGTAGTTCTAAGGCGAAGTGGGTTTCCAATAGGACCCTCGTTATGGCCGAGGCCCTTAAAAAACCAGGTCTCCGAATATGTCAGCTGACACCCATCCGCCTTCACGTCCTGATAACGCACGTACCGGCGAATCTTTGCGTCTTGATTTTTCCCATCTCCGCCCGTCAAATAAACAGTGATCTCATCTTCATAGATGGCCCAAGTGCCGTCAATCTTTCCCGCGATGAAGTCGGCGGTTTGCTTCAGCGGCGGGCCGCTTTGCGGAGTCGGCGGACTCTGCGGCTTGGTTTGGGCGGAACCTACGGAGACGAGTATCGCCAGCAGGAAAAGGATCTCAACCGTGATTCTCATTCGGGAATGCCTCTTGAGTTTCATAGATTCACGTCGAAGCCGAGCATTGCTGCAAACCAGCCCCACCATCCAAGGTTCAGAAAGCAAACTTCGGCATGCAGATCTGACCATCGTACGGACCACAGAATTGATCAGAATCGTTGGCGACGCACTTCGAATCCTCTGAACAAGTTATCCCGCCGCCTGCTAATTTTGCGTTAAGACGGCTAACCTGTTGCTGGTCAGTCGCCCATTGAAGAGCGTCATGCCACATCTCTTTTGCATAAGCCCACTTTTGATGGATGGTCTGGACCTGGTCTTGCTTAGACTCCGGATCATTGTCCAAGAGATGAGCATTAATGCCTCCCTGTAACGAGATAGCCTCTGTCAAGGACGCGTCGCCGTAGATCTCATCTCTGGAGGCTTTCCCGCTCGCTGACTCATCCACAACTTTGCCCTTTTCGAGGGTAACGAGTTCGCCGCTGACGAGCTGCGCATCCAAGTGATCCGCGTCCCTACGCTGCAGGGTGAGGTCTGCTAATTTGAAACCAAAGCGATCAACGGGCCATAATGCTCCGCTCAGCAAGGGAACGTGATCCGTGAAAACGGCATACTTCGAGCATACGGATACTTGACCGAGAACTATGTCGCCTTCGCAGCTCTTCAGCTCTCCTTCCACGAATGGGATCCCTCCGCTGATCCCGCCTGTAGTGATGTCAAAATGAGCTTTTCCGCTCTTAACGATCGGACACGGGTTGAGTATGCCTTGGTGGTAGCTCTTACCGGACACCTCGAAAACGCCGCTCAGTCGGTCGGGGTAGTCGCTAACAAATAGATAAAAGGTCGTTTCACCCTTGTAGTTGCAGTCATAAGGCCCGACTTGCTCCTGAAATTCGTTGTTAAATTTCCCAGTCCAACTGCCAACAAGCCAAAGCCAGTCGCCCGCCCCTTTGTGGGAAAGCCTTTCGCTTAGTTGGGCGGCATCTTCCCTCGCACTCAAGGGTAGTCCTAACGCGACCGCCTTTTGTAGGTGCTCCTTTGCCTTGGAAGCATTGCCTTGTTTCTCCTCAATTAGGGCCACGTAATACCAGATCAGGCCATTGTCAGGCGCAAGGTTTGCGGCCACGTTCATTTCACTCAAGGCTTTGTCATAATCATTATTCTGCAGAGCGCCAAGCGCGTCCTGATAGTGCTGACGCGCTTCATCGGTCAGTGCCTCGGAAGGCTGCTGCTGCGACTCCATCAACTCGTCGATCTCGCTGTCTGTAGCCGGCCTGGGGGCCGATGCGGTTTGTGCCTGAGCGGCAGGAGTGAAGATCATCACGAGAAGAACGACCGCAATGGAAAGCTTCATTGAGGCACCCTCATTCTACCGTCGAGGGAAGGTATACTCCCGGACGTTGTCGTTGGTATGGTTCCAAACATAGTTCTCCCCATAGCAGACGAGACTCACGTAAAAGATATCCGTTGTGGGATCGTAATCAGGGGTATTCAGGTGCCACTTAATGTCCAGCGAATACCACTGATCGCAGTTCAGCGTCTGGTCCCGACCCGGCTCGAGGCTGCCGGTTGTGATCGGGGTTTCATCGTTCCAATCGTCGGAGGTGCTGTTGCCGTTCCTGCCGCGAACCTCGAACGACACCGAATGCCGATTCTGGCTGGGGTTAAGGAGCCTCCAGCGGCGCTGCTCGGCAGCACGCACCGAGGGAGCAATGGACGCGATTCGGGAAGAAGACAACAGCAGCAGAACAAGCCCTATCATCGCAACAGGTAGCACGCCGATTCTTCTCATAGTCACCCTCATCTCATCGAACCATGAATCCTGCTGAGCTGGATTGCCCGCTGAATCGACCTTCAGTCCCTATCCGTACATTTGCCCTCGTGCCACTTGTACTTGGTGCTGGCATCGTCGGCATCCTTCTTACATTGGGATTCCGTGACCAGTGTGCCGTCTTTATAGCCTGTGCAGTCCCACGCTGGAGGAGGACCCTCGTCTTTCAGAAGACAGCAGCAACCCGTCCTCGGCTCACCGCTCGACTGCAGACTACTGGCACGAACGACGTGCGAAGCCATCACACACTCGCGATTGGCGGCGAATCCCGAAAACGGAGCAGAGTTGTCCCGTTCAATGAAAGTCGTTTGACTAGTATCCGTTGGAACCGCAAGGTTTTCTGTTTCTTGCGGGTGTTCGAGCGCGGATTTCGTATCACCCTTCTTCGATTCCACGCCGGCAAGGTTGTACCAGATCAAGGCATTCCTCGGGGCAAACTCCGATGCAGCTTTCAGTTCGTCGGCCGCCATCGAGAAATCGTTGTTCTTGATTGCTTCTAATGCGACTCGATAATGCTTTTGAGCTTCTCTCTCCTGCGGAGTCAACGGAGATGACTGCGCCGAAGCAGCTTTCTTCGGTGGTTGTTGTGGGGTTGACTGCGCTACGGCAGGAATGGAGCTCATCGGCAGCCACAGAACTACGCTGAGGACAACGAGCACAGGGTTGGACCTCATGGTCACCTTCCTGTCAGGGTCTGCGCGCTCTTGCTCGCGAATGGGGGAGAGTCAAGTATACCGCGTCTCCCCTGATCCGGGGCGAAGGGATCGAGTACCGAGCTCTATTCCCTATTACCGGCTCTGGACGCGACTGGAATGACACGTCGGTTGTGCCTAAGGAATCTCCTGAAGCTGAATCCTCGGTTGGTGAGTTCAGGGAGAGTCGCTCATCGACGACAGCGAATCGTTATTTGATCTGAAGAGGATAGTAATACGCAGCTTGGTCCCGCTCGTGTGTGGTCGAGAGGAAGTACGCACCCGACTTCGCACTACGCAAATCGAGATCGACAGTGATCTTTTCTTGAGTTCCGCTGGCGGTCGTGGTGGCGGCGCCCTCCGCGACGACTCCGTTGCCGTTCTGGTCGCGAGTGACCGCTACTAGGTACTGGCCGGCCGAGCTGAACTGCGGAAGGATGATTGTCAGATGGACGCGCACTGCGGACAGTTGGACGGATTGCAACTGCCCCGGTTGCTGACCGCGGTAGGTGGCAGCGTTCCACAGATCTACAGTTTCGGCGACCGGCGGCGCTTGGTCGAGCATCTGTTGTCGGTTCTCGTATCGCCGCCACCCAATCAGCCCGACCACCAAAACGACGCACGCAGCACCTGCCAGTGCCCAGGCCAGCTTCTGTCTCGACGATTGGCGCTCCTGCCGGAGCGCCAACAGGCGGTTCATGCAGTTGGGACACGTTGCGGCGTGATCGACGCGCGGGTCTGACAGAGCGATGCTTTTGGACCGCCTGGCGAGCGCCCGGAGGAATGCCTCATCCGGACATGGCCCGGAGGGAATCGTCTCCCCGGCGAGTACCCGTCGCTGATGCTGCTGCACAATCCATTTGTCAATTCGGTCCTCGGCGCGAGAGGACCGGCGCCAGCTTAACCGCATTGTCGGGAATCTCCGAACTGGGAAAGACTTTTCTGCAAAGAGCCGATCTCCCGGAAGTATGCATCGCGGACCGATGTATGGTCCATCTCCAGCGATCGTGCGATCTTCCGCCAGGAATATCCAAGCCAGCGCCCATGGGCGATCGATTGTGCGAACGGCGAAAGTTGCCCAAACAACTCGCTTGCATAGACTCCCAGCTCGATATCTGGGCGGGTTACGAGCAGATGCTCCAGATCGGCAATCGACCCATAGAGAATCTCGTGCCTCCGCTTGGCTGCGAGCTGTTTCGCCCGGCGTCGAAGCTCGCTCTTAATGCGGGCAGTCAGCTTGTGCAGGCTCACGTCAGGATGACGGGTGATGTAGTCAGAAGCGTTCTGGGCGGCGTGGTCCATTAGATCGTGAGCAGAATCATGGTCGTACAGGAATGTCCAAGCGCACAAAAGAGCGTGCGGCCATGCTGCGTTGGCAGCGGCCTCCAAAACCTGATCAGAAGCAGGGTGCCCGGTCGAGCAGGCCCAACTCCACGTCAGCACTTGCCAGCTACGACCATTTGGCGGCATTCGCGAGCATCTGCCCGAGGGGGGATTAACCACCAGTAACGGTAGTATAGCCAGCCCGGCAAAAAATCCCTACCTGCGATGCCCCCCAAATGGCCTCCGGAAATGCCTTTAGACAGTAGAGGAGGCTTTGCGGGGATCGCTTTCGTCTCGCGCCCCTGCAACCGATGGCAGCCCTTGGCTCAGGCGCTCTCACCCCTGGCTCCAATCGGCACGATCCGGAACGGGCGCCGGATCGCAGGCGGAGTGTTGGAGCACGGCAGCGGCGGGCTGTCAGGGGCCGGCCACGCAGAGCGCAATGCGCTTGAGATCATCTCCAGCCGGGATCGGGCGAGAATCGTTTCATCGGCTCAATCAGCCCTTGCCCTGATTCGGGGCAAGTGGAAGATTCCAATCCACACCGCAGTCAGATCTCCGGAGCGGTGACTGCGTGCCAGCTTCAACGCGTCCCGCCGGTCCGTCTTCACACGGTCTCCAGGCTTCTTCGGAACCAGGCTGGGCGCCACCACCGCGCACTGCACACCCAACTGCGCCAGCTGCCAGTACAAGACGAATCCTGTCGGACCGGCTTCGTAGCACGCACGCAGTTGCTCTTGCGATCCAAGCTTCTTGATGAACTTACGGATCGAATCTTCGCGGTTGGCAATCGTGCCCAGGCTGCGGACCTCGCCATCCGGCTCGGCTACCGCCACGGCAATCGTTTCGGCGTGGACATCTAAACCCAAAAATCGTAACTTCTCTCTCATGACCGGCTCCTCCGCTTGTGGCTCTGAACTGCGTTTCCTCAAACAAACTCAGCCTAACCCACGACTAGCGCAGCGGGCCGGTCACTCCATAATGACTACTGTCCGGATCGACGCTCAGCCTTTTGCAGGTTCCGGTGCGGCGGATTCGCGGGGGCGACCGTTGGTTTCGGCGAAATGACCCGCGATTGAGCAGCGGGCATTCCCAAGGGATTCGTGCTCCGCATCAATGAGGACCCGATCTATCCAACAGACACAACGACGCTCAGGATGCCAACGATGAGTGCGACGGGCTTCCGGGGAGAATATACATAGCGCAACATCCAAGGGAAAAGGGCCTACTTGCGCCTTCACAGTACTGTACCTCTCGTCTCGACGACGAAGCGCACCCTCGGACGCGACGCTTCCAGCTGATGGCGGCCGAAATCAATGAAACGTCGTAATCGATACGTAAGCAGCCGGAGGCGGAACGGGTGTTCCGTCTGGAAAGCCATGATTCGTGACATCACCGAGATTGCTACCGCCACCAGGAGGTGAGGTGTCACATGTGACGTGCGTTGGGCCTGTTTGACACTGGTTTAGAACTAACTGGACTGTGGTGACCCCGTTCTTAACGGTCGTGTCTCCCTCGAGTGAAAACTGTTTCCAATTGTAATTTAATTGCGGATTTGGGGAAGCTCCTAGTCCCGGAGAGACGCGGGTGTCAGAACAGAGCACGCAACTGTCGAGTCCGGTCACCGATGCAATGATCCAAGCATTCCAGACTTTATTATCAGGCGCGTTTGAATTTATAGTAATCCAGAGATTCTCGAACTTCACATGAGCCTTTTGCCCGTCTTGCATCTTGGCGCAAGAATAAGTCTTAGTCGAACCAGTCAATTCACTCACAAACGAAACCGGCACTTGACATGCTTCGCAAGTGCCATTTCGCCAGTGCGTACAATTTAGTTCCGGAGATAGCGGCCAGTCGATTTGAGTCGCATCTATATTGGGGAAAGCGCAGGAGTTTGGTGTCGAGTTACAGGTGGTCGCTTGGTGTTCTAGCGCGGACAAGTTTGCAGCCAGTCGATTGGCCTGCTCGCGAAGATATTGAACCTGTTGATCAGAAACAAACCCATATGCACCATCTCTACCACTAAGAATCTCCTCGATCCGCGTAATCCTTCCTAAAGTCCGTCCATATTCACCATAAACTGACAACAATGCCGGCGGCTCGCCCACGGGGCTCTCGGACACCGGTGGATCAGCCAAGTCTCCAAAATATCCGGTCGTAAAACCGATGGGGAACGCCTTTGCGGCCACCATCTCGTTAGAAATGTATGTGGCAAGAGTTGTTCGTACTGCGTCGAAATTGTCGCCCTTGGTCACGATATCGGAAAGCTTCGAAACGCCTCCTCCTCCAAAACCAAAGACCTTTACTTCGATGTTTCCGTGTTGCGCAGCCTCCATTAGAAAATTCTTATAACCTGCGGAAAAATCTACGGAACCTGCGGAAAAACTTGCCGAGCCCGAAAAATGTAGTTCCAAAGTTTGTTTCGTCTGCTGACTTCCTGTATGGAGAGTGAATACTGCTGCGACTTGTACGGCCCTACGAAGGCTAGATACATAATCTGGGCCACAAGTCCGGACGAGTAAAGCCCCATTGTGTTTCAGCCCTTCGTATTTTGGCTTGAGGTTTGGATCAATCGATTTCGTTCCAAACTCTTGGTACGCATAAAGGACCCAAACGATGTCCTCGGCCTCGACTGTCGTCTCTCGATCGAAGGTCGCATCAACCTTTCCGGTTGCAGCAAGACTGCGAGCAGCAAGATGAGCATCCCAATGCAAGAGCTCGTACATTTGAGATCGGTCGTGAACCAACTTCACGTCCATGTTGAAGGGTCCTACCGAGTCGTCAGTAGTTACAGTCTGATCCGAAACGACGAGACAAGGAGGCGGAGGGGTTGTGGGGTTCAGAGGTCGAAATCCCGCACCGATCGAGATGCTTGATCTCGGATAATAGTCGTAGTCAGTCGCCGAAAGCGTCTTGAGCGAAAGGGGCCAGAGCAGAATAAGGACGGCAAGCCGGCTTAGGATTTTCATTAGCTTCCTCGAAGGGTGGCATTTTGCGAGGGCAACTCGAGAACGGGGTAACTGAATCGTGGCCCAAGTGTACCCGCCTTTGTCAAGCCTAAAATTCCCTCTAATACAGATTAGAGATTGTTTGCTCGCACCTTAGCTGGTTTGCTGGAGGTATTGGCGGGGCCACTCATCCTATTCGGAAGTGTTCGCCCTATGTTCGCCTATACTGGAGTCATGGTTCGCCCTGTGACCCGTTCGCGCTTCGTCATCGCCTGCAGGGGAGCATGACCGGAACATAGCTGCGCCAGTCGGAACGATACCGGACTCATGGAGCATCGCCGACTGTCCGCTGTTCGGGCAGCGACATCGCTATCTTCCGACAGACATATTCCAGGGACGCTTCTCGCGCGAGCTTCGTGGCGAATCTCGGCGCACGGGAGGCGACAGATGGGCGACATCAACCGGACCATCGCTCGCGAAGATCAAGAACGAAGAAATCAAGATGCTTTTGCCAGCACTGTCGTCATCGCAGCCGCCATCATCGCGGCCGTCCGGCTGGCGCGAGACGGTATCAGCTCACCGTCACCACGAGTCCACGCCGCCGTCGCCGACAGCGTTAGTCTGGCCCGCATGACTCTGAAGCGGGTAGTTGGGGCCTGAGGCAGGTCGGTGCGCTAGGACCTGCATGGGTGTGCATACGCCTAACGGATTGTTTTAAGCAAATGACTCTAAAGCTTCAGGCCGCATGTTCGGACGCAGCAACCGAAAGTATTCACGTCCCGTTTCTGATTGGGTGAGCCACTCGACTAGTGCTTGTTGGTCGAGGTGCGTGACCCCGACCAGATCCCGAGAAACTCCGATCGGGCGAAAAAGAGCTTTTTTGTGTTACCTACCGATGCAAATGCTCTCTCCTCTTCTGGAGTCATAGCGTGCTGCCGTATGTCCCCTTTGTATTGTGCATAGACTGATTCACCAGACCGCAATCGTCCGACAATATCGAAATCTGCGAGTGTGCCTCCGATGGAGAGACCTGTTGGCAAGAACCCGTGCTCCTGAATCAAATAGCCGAGGCAAAGCGTTTCCCATCCTTTTGGTCCGAGCGCGGTGATCCATGCATCCCACGACAGAGAATCGAACGCAGCGGCCACTTCCGTTTCCGATTCGTGATCCACAAGCAACTTCAGGAGTGCCGAGCAGCTTGGCACTTTGTGAACGCTGCCCCTTCCCGCCGACGGAAGGAGCAAAAACGAAGGTGGCAACTCATCCAGCCTGAATGTTCTTGTATTCTTGATGGGCTTCGCCTTGAAGGTTTCACCCTTGTGGTTAAATTGGGATAGAACCAGAGGGTCGGCCGCGGCGATCTGTGCCATGTTGATCGACCGATCGAAACAGGTGAAAACCCAAGCCCCGATCTCCAGCTCATCGAACTTCAAGGCTGCGCCTGCGCCTTCCTGGCTGATCTTTGATGAACTTCCCTTCGATGACATGATCTCGTTTAGAGCGCAAGCAAGAGCTTTCGGCCTGACGTAGCTATTCGTTCGACAGGAATCGGAAGCGCGATACAAGTCCTCCGGCACCCATGAGCCGTGCCAAATCCCGACGAAACCTGCGTTCCATATATCGGCAGCGAAGTCTTCGCCACCGGTCCCAAAATTCATCCGAAAGCGGTAACACATCGTCGAACACCTGCATTGATGGAAGAGTTTTATCTAAAGCATAACCCCGGAACAAGAATTGCGTTTCAAGGACTAGTACTATGACCGCATGATCACGTTTCTTGTGTAGCCGAACCTGCTGCGCGCTTTGCGGCGCGTGAACTGCCAGTCGATCTTCGCCCCGTTGCGATTCATGATTCGGTTCCAGGCCCTGGCCTCGGTTGCGAGCTGGCCCAGGGTGGGGATTCTTCTTTTGCCCAGGCACTGACGGCTGAACAGGCCGATCTCGATTTCCGCCTGATTCAGCCAGCTGCCGTGCCGGGGAGTGTAATGCACCGTGAACCGCTTCCACAGCAAGGTTCCGATCTTCTCGCCGAAGCGGTCCACCAGCGCCTTCCGGCGATGCGAGTTCAGGTTATCGACCACCAGATGGATGGTGTCGGCCTCCGGATAAGCAGCCACGATCTCCACCAGATAGTCTGCGAACTGAGCGGCGGAACGGTTCCGAGTGGCTTTCGTGAAATGCCTCCCCGCCTTCGGCTCCACGCCGCAGAACACGTTGGCCGTGCCCCGGCGCACATACTCCGCATCGCGCCGGGCGATCCGGCCCGGCCGCATCGGCTCAGGCGGGCGAGCGTCGGCATGCAGCACCACCGGTTTTTCGTCCACGCACACCACCGGCTGCTTCTCCCTCAGCGGCCTCTCATAGAGAGCCAGCAGTTCTTCCATGCGCCGGATATACTCCTCATTCAGTTCCGCCACGCACCACATTTTTTTCCCGCCACGGCTTCAGATCATGGCTTTCGAGCAGGATGCGGACTGTCTCCCGTCCCACTGCGGGCGTCAGTTTTCGCTTCACCGCCTGCTCAGCGATCAGCCGCACCGTCCACCGTGCACGGCCGTCCGGCGGCGGCCCGCACACCATGGCGATGATGCGCTGGCTCTGTCTGGCATCCAGCGCCCGCTGTTTCCCGGGCCGAGGCCTCTCCCGCAGTGCCGACTCCAGACCCTCTTCTTCATAACGACGGGCGACGGCTCGCACCGTCTTTGGCGCCATGCCCACGTTGAGCCCCACCTCGGCCGCTTTCTGCCCCTGGTCGAGCTGCCGCAGGATCAGTGCTCGTCGCAGCACTCGCGCCGACTCGCGTCCCCGGCTCAGCATCCCGGCTATCTGCTCCCGCTCCCGCTTGCCCAGATGCACATGCACACGATGGTATTTCCGCATGGCCCCAGGTTCAGGCCGTTTTCAGTCCTTGCCAAGTGCCTGTTCAGGTACACCATCACGCGGTCAGAGTACTAGTGGCGGAACGATGCATTTTTCGCGACAAGATACCGAGATTTATTTGCGGGTCACCCCATGAAACAACTGTTTGCAAAGCATCACGTTATGCGACCAGTTTGAACAGGATGGGGAAGACACACGCGCGCTCGTAGCCCAGACGGTCAACCATTGACGCCTTCGTTCGCTTGGGAGGAATCGGCGCCACCTTGCAACTGCGCGATCCAATTCGGAAATTCGAGAACAGGTTGTCCCGTGAGGACGGCAAGAAGATCGCCAGGGAGAAGACGAATGCCTTCGCCCTCGATCTCGAAGTAGGGGACTTCTATGCCCAATTGTTCGAAGTAACCGACCCTCCGGCAGCGGCGCAAATAGAGTTCCAACTCACTCAGAGGAATCATCAGCTCGCCCTCGATTGCGTCCTCGACTTTCCGAAAGGGGGCAGCGGCTGCATGGCTGATGTCCAGCCAGAAACTTCTAGTGGCCTCAAATATCCGCCGGCCAAGAGGCGGTTTTCTGCCGGTGAGAATCTGGACGGCCTCATCCAGCGTGATCATGCGACGGTAATGCTCCAGCCTTATAATCGCATCTGCAGTTTGAATTGGACTGGGCATGGGAATTCCTCCAGCTCTGTTTTCTGACGTAGGATCTTGTTGAGAGGCTTGCCATTCATTCGCGTCTCTCGCCGGCAATCCGTACCGATGAGGCGATGCGGATCATCGCACGTCGCCGTCCAATAGCCGTCCAATACCGTGAGCCGGGGGGGATTTTAAGGGACTGAGGGAGCCACCCGTTCCCTTAAGATTCAAAGAGTTACCTCAGTTGGGCAGACTTTCACGGCGATAACACGGGTTCAAATCCCGTCGGGGACGCCAACAAAACAAAACACTTTAGCTAGACTCGCCCGCGAAGTCCCGCACTCGCCGCGGGACCGGCTCGCCTCGCTGTTCTGGCGTTGCGATCTTCGCCACCCCATTTGCCCTTTCTAAGCACTCGAACCCAAGGTAACTTTCGCGTTCGTCCGGTTTTGAACACAGCCGATTCAGCAGATCAGGTTGGGTTTTCAAATCCCATGAACGGGTGTGTCCGTGAAAGTCAGTCCCTGGTTGTGTTCGTTCGGTGTTTGCGCTCTCGCCGCGCAATTTCTTTCGGCTAACCCCCAGGAAATCACAACCAGGTTACAGGGACACGTGCCCGCGGCAGTGAGGCTGGGACAGGCAACACCACTGGCCGCCTTGCCAGCATCCGGCCGAATGAATCTCTCCATCGTGTTGTCGCCTGCAAACAGGGAGCAACTGCAAGCCCGCCTAGAGCGACTCTACGATCCTTCCAGTCCTGACTACCGTCATTTCCTTACCGTCAAGGAGTTTAGGGAACAGTTTGGGCCCTCGCCGGAAAGCTACCAGAAGGTTGTGGATTTTGCCCGCGCCAATGGGCTTGAAGTGACCGGTTCTCCCGCCAACGACATGGTGATTCCTGTTAGCGGTACGGTCGACCAGATCGAGCGCGCGTTCAAGATTTCGCTCAACCTCTACCAGCACCCGACGGAGTCTCGCACCTTCTTCTCCACGGACCGAGAGCCGAGCATTCCGGCTGGACTTGGCGTGGCTCATATTGCGGGCTTGAATAATTACGCGCTGCCCAAGCCCATGCTGCGCCAGCCGCTGTCGGCGGGACAGAAGATTGCGAATGTGAGCGGTTCCGGCCCGGGCGGCAACTACCTGGGCAGCGACATGCGCGCCGCCTACTATGGCGGAACGGCGCTGACCGGCAAGGGGCAGAGCGTAGCCCTGGCACAGTTCGGCGGCTACGATATCGACGATGTGATTGGAAATTTTGCCGGGGCGGCTACAGCCAGCGCCAACGGTCCAAAGGGTTACACCCTCAACTACACTCCCCAGGCCGGAGGGTCAACCTACAGCGTCGCCATCAACAATGTGCTGCTCGACGGACAGACTCTGGCGCCGCAGGGTGAGGATGCGGAAGAGGCTCTCGACATTGCGCAGGCGATCGGCATGGCGCCGGGACTGAGCCAGGTGCGGGTCTACATCGGGCTGTCGGATGTGGATGTCCTCAACGCGATCGCATCCGACGATGTCGCGAATCAGGTCAGCATCTCCTGGTCGTGGATGCCCGATGACCCGGATGTGGACGATTTCCTTTTCGAGGAGATGGCGGCGCAGGGACAGAGCGTGTTTGTGGCCTCGGGCGACTCCGGCAGCTACTCCATCTTCGCTCCATACTTTTTTCCTGCCGAGGACGCTTACGTGACGGCGGTGGGAGGAACCACTCTGGAAACGGACGGGCCCGGAGGGGAGTGGGTTTCAGAAATCGCCTGGACGGCAAGCGGCGGTGGCGTCAGCCCGGATTTGATACCCATGCCGCGCTGGCAGCAAGGGATTGCAACGTCGGCGAACCAGGCTTCGTCCACGTACCGCAACGTTCCCGACGTGGCCATGGAGGCAGACTTCGACAACTACAGCTGCAACATGGGCCAGTGCCAAGGAGGCTGGGCCGGCACCAGCTTCGCTTCGCCGCGCTGGGCCGGGTACATTGCGCTGGTCAACCAGGCGGCGGCAGCTCAAGGACAGGGTCCGATCGGTCTTCCAAGCCCTTGGATTTACGCAATTGGGCAGAGCCCGGACTATGACCCGTCGTTTCATGACATCACCACCGGCAATGACGGATATTACGCGGGCGTGGCTGAATTCTATGCGGTGCCGGGATACGATCTGGTCACGGGCTGGGGCAGTCCCGCGGGCGGATCCCTGGTTTCTGTACTGGCGCCGGCAAGCGCAGTGGGATTCCATCTGGATTTTGCGCCGAGCAGCCTCAAGGTCCAGCCGGGAGGCTCAAATTCCACCACCATCATGGTGAGTTCGCACGGCGGTTTTTCCGGCCCGGTAACGCTCAGCTTCGAGGCTGTCCCTCCGGGTATCGCCCCGACCTTCAGCCAGAACCCTTTCATCGCGTCGACGGTACTGACTCTCACCGCGGAAGCCAACGCGCCGCGGGGCAGTTTTTTGCTCAACATCACCGCCAATGGCGGCGGGCAGACGGCGAAGGGATATATCGCCGTCGAAATCGAAGCGCCGGGCATGATGGTGTCGTCGGCCGATCCGTATACGTGGATCACGCCGGGATACGCGTCTTCGGTTGAGCTGGACATGAGTTCGTTCGCGGGCTTCAGCGGGACGCCCTCTCTTTCCGTCACCTCGCCACTGACCAGCGGCGTAACCGCGGTGCTGAACCCGAACACGCTCTCGGGAAAAAGCTATTCGAACCCCTCAATCACGTCGGGGGCGAGCTACGTCACGTTCATCGGCGACAACGACGCTCAGCCGTCTGCCGACAGCATCCAGGTTACCGCGCAAGATGGAAGTGTCGTCGATGCGCGAACCGTATACCTGGACGTAACCAATGCGCAGTATCGGCTGGATATGCAGCCCATGGTCACGCATCTGGCGCGGGGAGCTTCGGTGGAGATGACGGTGTCGGCTCTTCCGGTTGGCAACTTCAGCGATACGGCGATGAATCTCAGCACTTTGTTCGCGCTGCCGTCCGGGGTCACGGTCGCGTTCAATCCGACGGTTATTCACCTGGGCAAAACCAGCACCATGACGGTGACGGCGAGCCCGACCGCCGCGCTGGGAGCGTTCTACATCAGCGCCGTCAGCAATGCGGCTAACCCGCAGCTGTCGCCCTACATCGCTTTCCAGATGACAGTGGAGGCGGCTGTGCAGGCCTGGTTTCAGATCGAACCCGCAGCCAACTACTCCGTGGCGCCGCAGTCCGGCTCGTTCACCGATCACTTCAGTGTGCTTCAGGAGAACGGTTTCAGTCAGGGCGTCATGCTGGAGCCGCCCTCGGTGCCGGGGATGGAGCTTAGCTTTGGTTCGAGCGATGCCGCAGGCGGGGAAGATGTGACCTTCACCTCGCCGTCCGACTTGCCTGCCGCCCTTTGGATCTGCACCGGATATGGCTACGTCGCCGGCAGCGGATCTTCAGCCGGTGATCAGGAACCTGCTCATGTTTGGATACTCTCCGCTCCCACACTTCCCTTGAAGCTGAGTACCCAGACCGCGGCCGTAACCCTGGACGCAGGAGGTTCGGCTTCCGCTCCTGTTTCCATCGCGCCGGAGAACGGCTACACCGGAACAGCAGCACTGGCGGCGACCGGCCTGCCCACCGGGATCAGCGCCAGTTTTGACGCGAATCCGGCGCAAACCAATACCACGCTCCGGCTGACGGGCGACGCTTCGTTGCCAAGCGGAGCATACTTCGTGAATGTATCGGCAACGGCCAACGGGCAGACCCTGGTGCGGACGATCCCGATCGAGGTTGGCCCGGTGACGGGCGGGCCCAAGCTTCCGGCCCCGATGTTCACCCCTGCTCCGGGAACCTATACGACAGCGCAGGCGATCACGATTACAGACAGCGTGCCCAATGCAGCCATCCATTACACGGCGGATGGCTCCACGCCCACGACCGCATCCAGCATCTACAGCGGACCGATCACGGTGGGCACGAACGAGACCCTGGAAGCGATGGCTGTGGCCAGCGGTTATCGCAAGAGTTCCGTAGCCGGCGCAACCTTCACGTTCCCGGCTGCCGTGCCGGTGATATCGCCTGCGGGTGGAACGTTCACTTCCGCGCAGACCGTGGCGATCTCCGATTCCACGCCGGGCGCCGTCATCTACTACACCACCAATGGAAGGACTCCCACCACGGGCTCGAACGCGTACTGTGGGCCCATCCGTGCCGGTGCTACGGAAACGATCGAGGCCATTGCGGCCGGCGGCGGGCATTCGCTTAGCCCAGTCGCCAGCGCCAGGTACATCATTTCTCCGCCTTCGAACCCGAGTCCCACCGTGACCGCCCTGTCACCCGCCTTCGTGAGGGCGGGAAGCTCCTCTTTGACGCTGGCGGTCTACGGATCGGGATTCACCAGCGATTCAATCGTTTCCTGGGGATCCACTGCGCTGGAGACGAAATTTGCAAGCGCAACCCAACTTACCGCTCAGATCGCCGCGGCAGAGATCGCAACGCCGGGAGTCTACTCGATCACGGTTGAAACGCCGTCGGAACCGGCGCCGGGTTCGGGCAGCAACACGTTCCAATTCGAAGTTGACTCCGCCGCATCCGGAGGTTCCACCGATCCTTCGTTTTCCTCTACGGCGGCAACGGTGGTTGCCGGCTCAACTGCCATTTATGCCGTAACTCTTCCCGCCTCGGCAACGGACGTGACCGTCAACTGCCTTAACCTCCCTGCGGGAGCGGCGTGCAGTTATTCCGCCCCGGCAGGAACCATCTCGATTGCGACCACGTTGGCGACTCCGGCGGGAACCTACCAGATCACGGTCGTTTTTTCGGAGACCCTCTCGGGCGCCGAATTGGCATCTGTCTTTCTGCCCATCCTTTTATTGCCGCTTGTGCTTATCCGAAAGAGGCTGGCCGCCCAACGTTTTGTGTGGTCCGCGTGCCTTGGGGCCGTTCTGCTTGGGTGCGCGGTTCTGTCAACCGGCTGCGGAGGTGGCTCGTCCACAACGGCAACGTCGATTCCGCGGAATCCGAGCTACCAGGCCACGAGTTCCGGCTTGGTGAGCCTCACAATCCAATAGAACCAGCCATCGCGGCGCAACCAGAACGTGGTGAAAAATGCGGATTAACCGGTCTGAAGTCAATTGCATCCGGGTTCGGTTTCCGCGTCCGAAGCCGCCCTGCGGCGGTTGGCGCGACAGGGGGGTTTTTCTGCGGCGGGGAATCCCATTTGCTTCCTCAGCGCTCGCCAGCGGGAGGGAACCGGAGAAAGGCGTAAAGCGTAGATCATCTCAGGCTGCATCGGGCTGCGGCCTGAGCCGCCTCCATTCCGTCCAAGGAGATACCGGAGCGTATAGCCCAAGAGCGGGCTGCAGAATCCGGTGTTTGCGTACACTGGAATATGAGTTCCTGCAGTCCGCCACGCCGGGCTGCCCGGGGAAGTGAACGGTTCGAAACGGGGAAGGACGACCCAAAACGATGCCACTGACCGAGGCCTTTAAACTCGCGCTCCAATCCCTTTGGGGCAACAAGCTCCGCTCCATCCTTACGCTCATCGGCGTGATTATGGGCGTGGCCTCGGTGATCATGGTGATCACCATGGTGCAGGGCGCCAACCGGTATGTAAGCACCAAACTCGCCGGTTACGGCGCGGACGTGTTCGGCATATCGCGCATGTCCAGCGTGATCTTCACTCCCGAGGAGTATTTCAAGTTTCAGAAGCGCAAGATCATCCGCATGGACGATTACGAGGCCGTGCGCGAGGGCTGCGCCGACTGCAGCGAGGTGGGCGCATTTCTTTCCCAGTCAACCAACGTGGTGGCCAACGGAAAGTCGAGCAATAACACCGAGGTGCGCGGCTATACCTGGACCATGCTTTCGCTGCAGAACATCGACATTGCGCTGGGGCGCGGATTCACACCCGCCGATGGGGAGCACGCCACCCACAACGCGATCGTGGGCTACGACATCGTCGACAATCTGCTTCCACTGGGCGATCCCATCGGCAAGGAAATTCGCGTGGATGGAATTCTGTACACCATTGTGGGTGTGGGCGATCGCCAAGGTAAGACGCTGGGGTTTTCC
This sequence comes from uncultured Acidobacteriota bacterium, assembly GCA_963766785.1. Lineage (GTDB taxonomy): Bacteria > Acidobacteriota > Terriglobia > Terriglobales > Acidobacteriaceae > Telmatobacter. The sequence goes on along the minus strand of CAVYBV010000025.1, from coordinate 864,893 downwards.
CAGGACAACTGGGTGGCCGTCCCCATCACCACCTATCAGCAAACCTACGGTTATAACGATTCGGTGGACATTTACGCCCGCGGCGCGGGCGGCGCAGCGAGCATGGAGAGGGCCGAGGATGAGGCGCGGGTGATCATGCGCGTGCGCCGGCACGATGCGCCGGGCCAGCCCGACGATTTTGAGATCAACACCAACGATACATTCCTCGACATCTACAGGCAGGTTTCCTCGCTGTTCTTCGCGGTGATCCTTGGCCTCTCATCTATCGCCCTGGTGGTAGGCGGGGTGGTGATCATGAACATCATGCTGGTGAGCGTGACGGAGCGCACGCGCGAGATCGGCGTGCGCAAGGCGCTTGGCGCCAAGCAGCGCGACGTGCTCATGCAGTTCCTGATCGAGAGCGGATTTCTGGCGTTGATCGGCGGCGTCTTAGGCGTGTCGGGCGGAATCCTTGTGGGCAAGATCATCACGGTGGTCGTAGGCTTCCCCACTGCAGTGCCGCTTTGGGCCGTCCTCCTGGGTCTGTTCCTGGCGACGAGCGTAGGCATTTTCTTTGGAGTGTATCCAGCCAGCAAGGCGGCGAAATTGGATCCGGTGGTAGCCTTGCGCGCAGAAATGTAGAACAGCAGCTTCCAGCTACCAGCTCCTAGCTTCTAGCTCGAAGAACAAGGCAGACTGATGCGACAGATCACCGCGGAGGGTACCGGCTTTTAGCTAGGAGCTAGAAGCTGGCAGCCAGGAGCTCTCGTCGTATGGCCAAGGGGCAGACAAAGGAATCCGTGAAGATGGCGCTGGACACGCTGCGCACCAACAAGCTGCGCTCGGGGCTGACCGTGCTTGGCATCGTCATCGGGGTGAGCACGGTGATCACCATTTCGTCGGTGATCAGCGGGGTGAACAACCGCGTGGGCGACTGGGTCAGTTCGCTCGGCACAAACGTTTTCTGGGTGTTCCAAATGCCGGTCATCGGGGTGCGCCCGACTGCAGAGATGCTGGCGCGCAAAAAGCTCACTTTGGATGATGTGTTGGCGCTGCGCACTCTCCCCCACGTGGTGGCGGCAGACGGAGCCTTTCAGCACACCAGCCAGTTTCGGCTAGGCGAAGTGGATGTGAAGTACGAGGGCAAGAAGGTGGCCGGCACCCTGCTCCAGGGATCCACCTCTGAGATGAACATGGTCACCGACATGCCGCTCCTGCAAGGGCGCATGTTCACAGACGCCGAAGACAAGCGCGCTTCCCATGTCTGCGTGATCGGCCATGACACCTGGGATTCGCTGTTCGGTAACCAGAATGCGATCGGCAAGGCAGTAAACGTGGAGACAGGTCTCTACACCGTCATCGGGGTGCTGGACAAGCAAAAGCAGCCGTTCGGCAGCGGCCGCAATCAGCGTGACAACGCGGTCTATTTTCCCATGGGAACATTTCACAACCTGCACCCGGAAGACAAGGACCTGTGGGTGGCGGTGAAGTATGACGATCCCAGGAACAAGCCCCTTGTCGAAGAGGAGATCCGCGAGCTGTTGCGGGTCAGGCGCAAGGTTCCCGTGATGAAGGACGACGATTTTGAGATATTCGGGCCGGATTCGATTTCCAAGCTGTGGGGGCAGATTACGGGAGGGCTGGTTCTGTTCATGATCGCGGTGTCCAGCGTGGGGCTGATGGTGGGCGGCGTGGGGGTGATGAACATCATGCTGGTTTCGGTCACGGAGCGCACGCGCGAGATCGGCGTGCGCAAGGCGATCGGGGCCACCAAGCGGACGATTTTGACTCAATTCACCACCGAGGCTGTCACCTTGTGCGCCCTTGGGGGAATCGTTGGTATTCTTGTAGGAGCCATCCTTACCTGGATCATTTATTTTCTTCCCATTGGTCTGCCGGCAACCATGTCCCTGCTATGGGTGATCATTGGCTTTAGTGTGTCCTGCGCCATCGGCCTTGTTTTTGGCATTTATCCGGCATGGAAAGCGGCGACGCTCGATCCCATTGAAGCGCTACGGTACGAATGACGGCTGACCAGCCAACCCGAATCCGCGCGCGCTGGATCCGTCCGCGAGAGCCGGTATGTTGATCGGCGGCCAGGCGCGAGAGTCTATCCGCATGGCGCTGGAGACGCTGCGGATGAACCGCATGCGATCCGCGCTTACGGTGCTCGGGATCGTCATCGGCGTGAGTACGGTCATCATCATCTCCTCCGTTATTAGCGGAATCAATATTCGTGTCTCCGACTTCGTCGCCTCCCTGGGATCGAATGTCTACTGGGTCACCCGTCTTCCCATCATCGGTGTCCAACCCACGGCCGAGATGGTCACCCGCAAGATGCTCACCGTCGACGACGCCATGGCGCTGCGCGGCCTGCCTCACGTGATCGCGACCGACGCCGAAGGAGACTACATCAAGGCCTTCCAGGTCGGCCAGGTTAGCGCAAAATATAACGGAAAATCGGTCGCCGGCACCATCCTTGGTGGAGTTACTTCCGAGGTGGGAGAAGTCACCGACCTCAACCTGATCCAGGGGCGCCTCTTCACACCCAGCGACGATCTCCATCACGCCAAGGTGTGCGTTCTCGGCCACGACACCTGGGATTCCCTCTTCGGCAATCGCAACGCCGTCGGCCACCAGATCACCGTGGAGACCAGTCTCTACACCGTCATCGGCGTGCTCGATATTCGCAAGGAGCCCTTTGGCAGCGGTAAAAGCCCGCGCGACAATATCATTCTCTTTCCATTCGGCACCTTTCACGACCTTCATCCAGAGATCACCGATCTTACTTTGATCGTCAAGTACGACAGCCCCCAGAACAAAAGCCTCGTCGAAGAAGAAATCCGAGATCTCCTGCGTATTCGCCGCAGAGTCCGCGTGGAAAAATCCGACGACTTCGAAATCTCCGGTCCCGACGCCCTCACGCGCTTGTGGGGTCAGCTGAGCGGGGGCCTCTTCCTGTTCATGTTTGCCGTATCCAGCGTGGGTCTGATGGTGGGCGGCGTGGGCGTGATGAATATCATGCTGGTCTCGGTTACGGAGCGTACGCGGGAGATCGGCGTGCGCAAGGCCATCGGCGCCACCCGGCAAAACATCCTGACCCAATTCACCACGGAAGCCATCGTGCTTTGCGCGGTGGGCGGCGTGATCGGTCTGATTTTGGGAGCTGCCCTTACCTGGATCGTTCACCTTCTTCCTATCGGCATTCCTGCCACGCTATCGGCCGTCTGGGTCGCCATCGGCTTCACCGTATCCTGCGTCATTGGGCTCGTTTTTGGCATTTATCCGGCTTGGAAGGCGGCCACGCTCGATCCCATCGAGGCTCTGCGATACGAGTGACGACAGCTTTTAGCTTTTAGCTACCGGCTAATGGCTAACGGCTAAGAGCTTCGCCTGCTGCTGCATCCGTCACAGACCAGGAAGCGGCTGGCGGCTAAGAGTAGAAGCCGGAGACTGCCCGCATGCCCCGAGGCCAAACCCGCGAATCGGTCAAGCTTGCGCTGGAGACGCTGCGATCGAACAAGCTGCGCTCCGGCCTCACCGTGCTGGGCATTGTCATCGGCGTCACCACCGTCATCGTCATCTCCTCGGTCATCGGCGGTCTCAATAACCGGGTCAACTCCTATCTCACCTCCTTCGGCACCAACGTCTTCTGGGTCTTCCACATGCCCATGATCGGGTTGAACCCCACCACCGAGATGCTGACCCGCAAGAAGCTCACGCTGGATGACGCTGTGGCGCTGCGCGGACTGCCGCATGTGCTGGCGGCCGACGCCGAGGAACGCCACGTTGACGAACAATTCCGCGTGGGCAACGTGGACGTGAAGTACAACGGCAAGAAGGTGGCCGGCGCGTTTCTCTTCGGGTCCACCGACCAGCTTGAGGCGGTGTCGGAGCTCGACATCAAGGAGGGACGCATCTGGAATGATGTCGAGGACGCGCGTCACGCCCACGTCTGCATGATCGGCAACGACACCGCGGAGTTGCTGTTCGGAGACCAGAACCCCATCGGCAAGGACGTCACCATCGCCTCCGGCCTTTACACGGTCATCGGCGTTGTAGACAAACGCAAGCAGCCCTTCGGCACGGGGAGAAATCCCTCCGACAACGGCGTCTATTTCCCCCTGGGCACATTTCGCAACCTGTACCCCGAGATCAAGGACGTCTACATTGCCGTGCTCTATGACGACCAGAAGAGCAAATCGCTGGTCGAGGAAGAGATCCGGGAGATGCTGCGGGTGCGGCGCAGGGTCAAGGTCCAGGCCGACGACAACTTCGACATCATGAGCCCCGATTCGCTGACCCGGCTCTGGGCTCAGCTCACCGGTGGCCTGGTGCTGTTCATGATCGCGGTCTCCAGCGTGGGGCTGATGGTGGGCGGGGTGGGGGTGATGAACATCATGCTGGTCTCGGTTACGGAGCGCACGCGGGAGATCGGCGTGCGCAAGGCCATCGGCGCCACTCGAAAAAACATTCTGACCCAGTTCACCACCGAAGCCGTGACCCTCTGCGCTGTCGGAGGGATTCTGGGCATCGCCATCGGCGCCGTCATCACCTGGATCGTCTACTTCCTGCCCATCGGGCTGCCCGCGGCTCTTTCCCCGCTCTGGGTGCTCCTTGGATTCGGCGTCTCCTGCCTCATCGGCCTGGTTTTTGGCATTTACCCGGCCTGGAAAGCCGCCCATCTCGATCCGATTGAGGCGCTGCGTTACGAATGAATCAAGCCTGTAGCTTGTAGCCGGTAGCTGACCGCTAAGAAGTATGAACAGGGAAGCTGCGAGATACCGGCTAACAGCTCTATCGTCCGGAGCTCCCGAAGCCTTTCTCCGCGCGCAAAGATTCCTCCAGGTTCTCCACTTCCGTAACCGGTCCAGTCAGCACCTCGATGGGCACCATCTGCGCGATTTTCTCGCCGGCCTTGAGCTCCACCGCCGCATTGCCCAGGTTCGTCATGACCACCAGGATCTCGCCGCGGTAACCGGCATCGATGACGCCGCCGGTTGTGGCCAGGCCGCGCGCGGCCATGCTGGAGCGGTCGCGCACCAGCAGGCCCAGCGGCGCGCCGGTCTCCGGATGCCGCGCTTCGACGGCGATGCCGGTGCGCAGACGCACGGTTTCGCGCGGCGCCAGGGTCACAGCATCCAGCGCAAAGATGTCGTAACCAAGATCCTCGCCGGGATGGGCGACCATGGGCGCCCTGGCGCCGGGATCCAGCAATTTCACGCGCAGCATACGCCGATCATAGCGGAGCCAGCGGCGCCAGCGGAGCCAGAACAGACTCGGCAACCGGCTTCGAGTTGGGCGCGAATTCACGACTTCCTGAAAGACTCATCGGAGGGGCGGTTTCGTAATAGGGCCGGACCTTGGCCGTGCCGCAAGCTGGCTCCGCTTCCCCCCAAAATGGCCAGCGCCGGAAGGCTCTTCGCCCGCCGGCGCTGTCGTTTGCTGCACTCTTCGGCAAAAGGACCCGTAAGCCGAATTCTGTTCTATGCGGTCATTCCTCTAGGCGGAGCGTTGCCGCTCGCGCTCATCAGCGACCTACCCGGAGGTTCCGGAAATTACTGGAGTCTCCTTGCCGCATCGGGCCGATGCGCAGCCGGCGTCTGGCTCCTGGCCCCGGCTTCCCTCCCTATTTGGTCTTGCTCCGTGTGGGGTTTACCCTGCCTGCGCCATTACTGGCTGCAGCGGTGCGCTCTTACCGCACCTTTTCACCCTTACCTCGGCGCCCAGCCGGCAAGCCGGCCGAGGGTCGCCCTGCTCCTTGCGGAACAGGGGTAGCCGGGGCGGTTTGTTTTCTGTGGTACTGGCCGTCCACGGGCCTTGACGCCCGCGTCCCGGACGTTATCCGGCACACTGCCCTGCGGAGTTCGGACTTTCCTCCCCCGGCAATCCCTGCTTGCGCAAGGATTTCCGGCAGCGACCGCCCGGTCCTCCTGCCAGTGGATAGTTTACCGCGAAAATGGCGCCGCGCCGCCGGAACCTTGATCCGCCGCATGAGGGGAATCTACAGCTTCTCCGGCCACTTCCGGCTGGTGTGAATCACCGAAGCAATCTGGATAACCTCGTCCACGATGCGATACGGGAGGATGTAAGGCAAACCGGAAACGACGAGTTCCCGCGTCCCCTCGATCCGCCCCACGCGGCCCATCAGGGGATACTCCTCCAGCCGGAGAGCGGCTTCCACAACGGCCGCGGCTACGCGCGCTGCTGCTTCAGGGCTGTCTTTAGCGATGTAATGGTGGATGGAAGCAAGCCGTCGAATGGCGCGCTTGCTCCAGCGGAGCTTCATAGCGGAGGCGGAAGTTCATGCTTACTGCCCCAACTCCGCAGCCACTCGATCACTTTCTCGTTGGGGGCGCTGTCGCCCGAATCGAGCTCGGCGAATCCACCCTGAATTTCCTGCTGCTTCCACTCGTCGTAGCCGTCAACTGGCTTTTCGCCCCTTGCATGCCGGGAACTGCGCAGTGCAAGCGAGCCGGCCGGGGTCAGGGTCCACTCCACGGCGTCGCCGACGGAGAGGTTTGCCTTCCGCAGCAGTTCCTCGGGAATCTCTACTGTGACCGCACGTCCCTTACGGGCGATTTGGGTGGCCATACCTCCGCCTTTGGTCCCATGGTAACCCGAATGAGCATCCGAGCGCACAGAGCTCACAGCGAGGCAGCTTCGGCGAGCACCTTGTCGCGGACTTTCAACGGGAAACAGCCGGGGGTCAAAAGGTCAACCTTTACCCCGGTCTGGGCCTCAATCTCGAGTTGCAGCCCTGCCAGGTCCAGCAAGCTTGTCCTCGGGGCCGCATCGACCAGCAGTTCAAAGTCGCTGCCGTCTTGATCGTCGCCGCTAAGCACGGAACCGAACACGCGCGGGTTCGCCATCCCCGCTTCGGCCGCCAGCCGGCGGGTCGTCTCCCTGTGCAGCGGAAGGACTTCGGACGGACGCATAGGTTCCTTCACTCCCGTCTAAAGTTTACCTCCGATGCGCAAAATCCTTTGCATCCAGCCGGGCCCTGGCCCAATCTATCCACGCAGCAGCCGCGCGAAACGGCCACTTCCTCGATTTCAGGCAGCACCGCGCCACTCCTGCAAGGAGAAGTTCAATGAAAATTGTCGCCACCATCGCCCGCATCCTGCTGGGCCTGGTTTTTCTGGTGTTCGGACTGAACAAGTTCTACCCATTCATTCCTCAAGGGAGCCTGCCGCCAGGCGTCGCCGCCCAGTTCATGGGAGCGCTTGTCGCCAGCCGCTACATCATGGCGGTCGGGGCATTTGAGGTTGCGGGCGGGATTCTCCTTCTGATCAATCGCTTTGTGCCGCTGGCCCTGTGCCTTCTGGCGCCGGTCATCGTAAACATTCTGCTCACCGGCACGTTGCTGACGCACATGGCACTCCCTTCCGGGATCGTTGTTGCCATCCTCTGGATTCTCGTTTACTCGCGCCACCGGTCCGCTTTCGCCCCCATCTTCCAGGCGCGCACGGCGAACTGAGCAGTCTTCGGCAAGCGGTTGTGGACGTCCCGATTGCGGGCGTGTTCCGCGCGCCGGGTTTCTGCGTTCTATTGCTTGGCCAGATCCAGCATTTTCCGCATGAACTCGTCCTCAGGAAACAGCTCCATGTAGCGGTTCATGGCAGCGACCGCCTGGCTGTATTGTTTGGCGTCAATGAGCCGGCAGATCAGGGCCATTTGCATCAGCCGATTGTAGGCATCGAGGCTAACCGCTTTACGGCTGGCGGCAATGGCCTGGTCGAGCCGGCCGAGCCGCGACAGCGCTTCGGACAGGTAGAGAAAGGCCATTGCGCTCTGCGCATCCAATTCAACCGCGCGCTCAAGATGAACTACCGCCTTCTGCGGATCCCCTTGGTCGAGGTCTCTCCGGCCCAGCGCCTGTTGGACAACGGCGTTGCCGGGATCGGTCTCTTCCAGTTCGCTCAGCTTCTTCTGGTATGCGGCGGCATAGGCGGGCTTCTGCTCGGCAATCTCGCGATAGGCCTCGAGCAGGGTCAGAGCCGGTAGATGGTCGGGCCGCCCGGGCACGGCGTTCAGGTGGATCAGGTCCGGCAATTCCGGCGTGGTCTGTTGAAACGCCTCTTCCGGCCAGGGCTCGCCGGGGCGAATCAGGATGCGGTGATTGGTGAGGCTGGTGTGTGCGGTCTCGGGAGCATCGCGCTTCGGCATGTGGCATCCGATGCAGTTGTCGGCGGGAGCTGTCTTCTGGCGTGGGGGCTCGGGAAAGGTGCACGGGCGGCTGGCGTGGCATTCCATGCACTTGGCGTTGAAATAAGCCGGGGCCTCCTCGCTGGAGGGTTCGAGGTGTGGATCGTGGCACGTGGCGCAGCGCAATTGTCCGCCCGTCGACCGAAAACACTTGCTCATCGACATTTCAAAGTAGTGCTGCACGTGATCCCGGTTATCCGGCGCGCCGCGCTGGAGGGGAACCATCAGGATGGACAGGGTGTTGTCCAGCGGCGTGCCCGGACGAAAATCCTGGTACGTCTTTCCGGGCCGTGGTACGCGGCTGTCCCCTGCCTCGTGGCAAGACATGCAGATGTCGTTCTCCAGTTGAGCGGATAACCGGCCGGGGTTCACGATCTGCGGACCCGGCGTGGAGGCTTTCCCTGAGGTCATCGCTTTCACATGCGCTTCTCCCGGGCCGTGGCAGTTTTCGCATCCTATGGCGACCTGGGAAAAGGGAACCGCCTTGAACTTGCCTGTGTTCTGATCCGCCGGATTGGGACGGCCACTGTGGCAGGAGATGCAGCCCGCCAGAAGGGGGCGGCTAAACCCGATATCGGCTGACTCATACCCCGGCGACGGCGCCCACTTGCCGGTGCTCGTAAAGTGCGAGAGCGGCGCCTCAAACAGATAGTCGCCACGCCTCACCACTCCGCCGAATCCGTTGGCCCCCGCTCCAATAATCCACTGGATCGGTTGCGTGCTGCGAAAGATCTCCGCCCCCTCGGGCGTGGTCGCAAACTCGCTCTGATAAAGCTTGCCGTCCCGGCTGAAAACTTCAAAGTGACGATCGAGACTCTCATTAAAGAAAGACCCGGGCAACGGGAGGCTCTGAATGACAGCCGGAGTTACCTCGGAAAGGGAGCGGCCCATTCGCGTGCGCATGAAGCTCCGGTAAATATTGCGGTGGCACTTTGAGCAGGCCGACGACCCGACATAGCCATCCGCTGCGCACTGCGCGTGGCCCGCCCCGGGTACGGGACTCATCGGTCGATTGGGCTTCGTCGCAGCGTCGACACACCACGAGCTGAGTGGTCCCGCAAGAAGCGCCGGCAGAATGAGAGACCAGATCGGTAAGTGGGCGAAGGAGGAAGCAATCGACATCCGCGTATGGGCACGCGATGCGATCATTGGTCGCTTTGACGATTGAACGGATCGGACGTCCTCGCGCTGCACGCCGAATATCGGCGGAAAGAAATGAACCGGCCCGAGAAGGAAATGAACCGGCATAGAATTGAATCTGGGCCATGATTCTCTATTCCTATCTCGGCCGCGTTGCCTACGACGAATCTCTCCGCCTCCAGGAAGAGCTGGTGGAACTTCGCCGCGACGGCCGCATCCCCAACGTGCTCCTTCTGCTCGAGCATCCTCCCGTGCTCACCCTCGGCCGCAACGCCAACCGCGCCAACGTACTCGCATCCGATGAATTGCTGGCTGCGCGCGGCGTCACGCTGCATGCCATCAACCGTGGCGGCGACGTGACCTATCACGGTCCCGGCCAGCTCATCGGCTACCCCATCTTCGATCTGCGCTCGCTCGAGAATCCCTATGGCGGCAGAATGGGGCCGGTGGATTTCGTCCGCCAGATGGAGGAGGCGCTCATCCGGCTCTGCGCCCTCCATGCCGTTGGCGCCGGACGCATCACCGGCCTCACCGGCGTGTGGTGCGGCCTTGGCGATGAGACCGATTCGTCGAACGATCTGCCGCCGGCAGGCCCGCGCAAGATCGGCGCCATCGGCATCCACGTCTCCCGCGGCATCACCTCGCACGGTTTTGCTTTCAACGTCACCACCGATCTGAGCTACTTCCAGCTCATCAACCCCTGCGGTATTACCGATAAGCCCGTGACCAGTCTAGCTCGCGAGGTTATGGAACCGGGAAGCCTGCCTTCGCTGGAGCAGATTGCCCACCAGGCCGCGCGCCAGTTCGGAAATGTCTTTCGCCAGCCTTTGCAAGAATTGGAAAGCCTTGCGGCCCTGCGCGCCGCCGCTGCCAACGCCTGCCCGTCGCGCGAGGATACCACCGAGCCTCCGCTCCAGGTTCCCGCCGAGGTCGAGCGCCTCGGCGGGAAATCGACTCGGCCCGTCCGCGCGTGAGGGGCGGTTAAGGAAGTCATTGCATTGACGCGTGCATCCTCGCGATGAAGGATCATTGCGGCTCATTCATTGCGGGCGAGGACAACCGGCCTATAATGAAGCATGGCGACCCTTCGGGAAACCGAGACTGACAGCCCTGTCCAGGAAACGCGGGTTGAAGGTCAGGTAGCGGGCGCCGGGCCAGCAGAGCCAGATTCCGCCAAGCCCCAGATTCCAGAAGACAAAACGGTTACCCAGGACAAACCCATTACCCGGGAGGAGATCGACTGGCGGTTTGAGGCGCTGCTTCGGCAAGTGCTTTCAAATCGGCCCAATGAAGACGTTTCCCTCATCCGGCGGGCATGGGATTTCTGCGTCATGCACCACACCGGCCAGGTGCGCGCCTCCGGCGAGCCCTACATCATCCATCCGCTTGAAGTTGCCGAAGTGCTGGCGGAAATGAAGCTGGACGCGACCGCGATTGCGGCGGCGCTGCTGCACGATGCGGTGGAGGACACTCCGGCGACGAGCGCCGGAGATCGCGCCAAGGTTTCGGCGAACAGGTGGCGCACATTGTCGAGGGCGTGACCAAGATCGACAAGATCCAGTTTGCCAACCGCGAGGACCGGCAGGCGGAGAACGTGCGCAAGATGTTGCTGGCCATGGTGACGGACGTGCGCGTGGTGCTGATCAAGCTGGCCGACCGGCTGCACAACATGCGCACGCTGGAGCACCTGAGGCCGGATCGGCAGGAGGTGATCGCGCGGGAGACCATGGACATCTACGCGCCGCTGGCGCATCGGCTGGGCATGGGCAAAGTGCGCGGCGAGCTCGAAGACCTGGCCTTCCGCTACACCGATGCGGTGAGCTACGAGCGCATTGCGGAGGGTGTGGAAGCGCGGCGCCTCGAAGGCGAGCAGTTCCTGCGCGGCGTGGAAGACATGCTTGCCGAGCAGCTCAGAGAAAACGGCATTCAGGCGCGGGTGGAGTGGAGGATCAAGCGGCTTTACTCCATCTATCAGAAGATCCAGCGGACCAAGAGCTCGTTCGACCGCGTGCACGACTTCCTGGCCATCCGCGTCGTCACCCAGGATGTGGCGGCCTGTTACGCGGTGTTCGGCCTCATCCACGCGCTATGGCGGCCGGTTCCCGGCCGGATCAAGGATTTCATCGCCATTCCGCGGGCCAACGGATACCAGTCCCTGCACACCACCGTGATGGGAGACGGCGGCCACCAGTTCGAAGTGCAGATCCGCACCGAGGAGATGCACCGCATTGCGGAAGAGGGCATCGCGGCGCACTGGAAGTACAAGGCGGGCGAGGGTGCAATTACCGCGCGCGACGAGGAGCGGCTGAAGTGGATCCGCCAGCTTGTGGAGTGGCAGAAGGAGATGGTCGATCCCAACGAATTCCTCTCCAGCCTGAAGATGGATCTCTACCCCGAAGAGGTTTACACCTTCACCCCCAAGGGCAAAGTTGTGATTGTGCCCGCGGATGGGACGCCGGTGGACTTTGCTTACACCATTCACACCGATGTGGGCCACACCTGTGTGGGCGCCAAGTTGAACGGGCGCATGGTGCCGCTCAGGACCAAGCTGCGCACCGGCGACGTGGTGGAAATTGTCACCCAGAAGGACCACAAGCCGAGTCGCGACTGGCTCAGCTTTGTAAAGAGCCCGCGTGCCCGGAACAAGATCAAGCACTGGCTTAACGAGGACCAGCGCCGGCGGGCGGTGGAGATCGGACGCAAGCTGCTGGAGAAAGAGGCGCGCAAGTACAAGGTGCCGATGAGTCAGATCGACGACCAGGATCTGGGCCGCATTGCCGGCGACTACGGCGTGGCCACCGCCGCTGACCTGCTGGCCACCCTGGGCCAGGGCAAACACACCGCGCACCAGGTGCTGAACAAACTGGCGCCGGGCTATGTGAAGGCAGCCGCAGACGAGGAACCGGGCAAGCCGGAGGCGGAAGGCGGCATGTCGGATGCCGTGCGCAAGCTGCACCTGGCTGGTTCCGAGTCGCTGCAGGTGGAAGGGCAGGACGACCTGCTGGTTTATCGCGCGCGCTGCTGCAACCCCATCCGCGGGGAGGAGATCGTGGGCTACGTGACCCGGGGCAAGGGCGTGGCCGTTCATGCGCGCAGCTGCCCCAACGTCCAGAACCTGCTTTACGAAAGCGACCGGCGCATCTCCGTGGAGTGGTCGCGGGTGGGCGACGACGCCGGCCGGCCGCTACGCTACCCGGTCAAGATCACGGTATTCTGCGACGACCGCCAGGGAATGCTGAAGGAACTCACCGCCGTGATCTCCGACGACGACACCAACATCCGCTCCGTGGACACCAAGCGCGATGCCGCTGGTGAGACGGCGGTGGAGTTCGTGGTGGAGGCCGAGGACCTGAGCCACCTGAACAAAATGGTGCTGGGGCTCAGGCGCGTGCCCGGCGTGCGCTCCGTGCAGCGGACGCAGAAGGTCTAAGGAAAGCAAACAGCGGTTAGCTTTTCACTGTCAGCTCGAATACGGATAGTTTGGGTGCACAACCCGTTGCGGCTTTACCACCAGCCGTCCCGCGATCACGCCAAACAGGAAGCCTGCAACATGGGCCAGGTAAGCCACGCCGCCGGTGCGCACCTCGGCAACCGAGCCCGCGTTGAACACCTGAATCAGGAACCAGAACCCGATGAGCAGGGCCGCGGGGATGTAAGTGACCCCGAAAAAAATCAGGAAAAACACCAGGGTGCGGATGCGGTCGCGAGGAAACAGCACGATGAACGCTCCCATGACCGCAGCAATGGCGCCGCTGGCGCCGAGGACGGGGATATGCGAGAACGGATCGGCCGCCACCTGCGCGAACATCGCCACCAGGCCGCCGGCCAAATAAAAGAGGGAAAAACGGAACCAGCCCATCGCCTGCTCGATGGCGGGCCCGAAAGCCCATAGATAAATCATGTTGCCGATGATGTGCAGGAATCCGGCATGCATGAACATTGAGGTCAGAAGGGTGATGGCGCGGTGTCCATGCACAATGCGATAGGGGACAGCCGACCACGCGTAGACAAAGCGGTTGCCGCCGTTCAGCTCCAGAAAGAACACAAAGACATTGATCGCGATGATCAGCGCCGTGACAGCGGTGGCGCGGCGCGCCGGGCGCGAGGCATCGCCAAGCGGGATCAGGCCGCCCATTTACATGCCGCCTTTGCCCAGCAGGATGCCGATGCCGTAGGTGACGGCGCCCTCAAGCGCGCCCACGACGGTCATCTCCAGGCCGGATGACCACCACGTGCGGACAGTGATGAGGCTCTTGGCCGCGCCCACGGCAAAGTGCGCCGCCAGCGAGACAACGGCCGCGGCAATGACCGCGGGCACGCCTTGCAGGAAGAAGAAGGGAATAACCGGAATGATGGCGCCGACGGCCGTGGAAAGTGCCCCGGAACTGGCGGAAACCATGGGATTGGACAAGGACTCCTCGCTCGATCCAAGGCGTTCGCTGGAAAGCGCGCGGAGCAACTGGTCGGGGTCGCTGGCGATGTGGTTGACCATGTGCAGGGCGTCGGCTTCGGGCAGGCCCTTCACCTGGTAGTAGAGGGCAAGCAGCTCGCGGGCTTCGGCGGGATTCATGCGGATGGCTTCGCGCTCGCGGGCAATCTCGGCCTGGTAGATCTCGCGCTCGCTTTTGGCGGCCAGATAGGCGCCGGAGCCCATGGAGAGCGCGGAGGCGATCATGCCGGAGAGGCCGGCGAGGAGGACGTATTTGCTATTGCCGGCGGTAGCGCCGGAGACGCCGGAGACGATGCCGAAGATGGCGCCCAGGCCGTCGTTGACGCCGTAGATGGCATCGCCGATCCAGCTTCCGGGCTGCTTGCGGCCCTGGTTGCGCTTGGCCAGCATTTCGTCCAGCACGGCTTTGGCGTCGATTTTGGGTGCGCCGGCCGGAGCGGAGTAGTGGCCGCGCAACAGCGAGCCGAGCTCGCGGTAGTGGTCCTTCTCGTCCTCAATCACGTGGTCGAGGATGGCGACCGAGCCCTCGTCGCCCAGCGCTTTGAGCTGTTCGCCGTAGCGGGCGATGTGACGGCTCTCCTCGATTTCAAGGCGGCGGAGGGCCATGCGGATGCCGCCGGCGCGGTTGGCCAGCGAATCTGCCTCGCCGCCCTCTTTGCCGCGGTAGACGGGCTCGCTTCCGCCCAGCTCGACGATGCGTCCGTGCCAGAGCTCGGCGTGCTCCAACTCGGCGGCCGCCAGGTGGCGCAGCACCTGGGCGCGCACCGGATCAGTGTCGCGATCCGCCAGCGCGTTGTAGGTGCGATAGCCCTCCATCTCCGCCTGCCAGCTGTCTTCGAGAGCCTCCAGGACTTTGTTCAGGCGAATTCCACTCAAAGTCTCGTTCGTCAACGCCATCTCTCCGGTGCTCCTTGCTGAAAGTTGAGGATAGCCGAAAATACGCCTGGATTGCACATTGGTTTTCAAGGCGGACGCAGACGGGCCTTCCCTTGCCTGCGGTTTCCCGTATAGTGTTGTGTGCAGCCAAAGGACCGGAAATTGCCCAGCCTGTGCCCGCGCAGGCCCATGGGGAAGAACGGTCTGGCAACCCGCAATCTGCACCCGCTCAAATCCGGGCGGATTCTTTTAGGAAACGAGGGAAACGACCTCTCATGGCCACGCGATCGAGTGCACCTACCGGGGCGCCCAGCGCACCCAGCTATATTGGACCGTTCATTGCGGTCGCCACTTTGTACTTCATCTTTGGGTTCGTGACCAACCTGAACATGGGCCTGGTACCGTATCTGAAGCAGATCTTCCAGGTTCACAACTTCGCCAACTGGCAGGCGATGCTGGCTGAGGGTGCGTTCTTCACTGCGTATTTCGTCTGCTCTGCGCCCAGCGGAAAACTGATTGAGGCCATCGGCTACAAGCGCACCATGGTGGTTTCGCTCTTCATCCAGGTGATTGGAGCGCTCATCTTCGTGCCCGCGGCGCAGCAGGTCTCATTCCCGCTCTTCCTCACGGCCATCTTTGTGGTGGGCGCAGGCGTTACCGCCTTACAGACCGCGGCCAATCCCTATATCGCCATTCTGGGCCCTGAGAGCTCCGCGCCGGTGCGGCTCACGCTGGCCCAGGCGCTCAACTCCCTTGGCGGCACCATTGCGCCGTGGATCGCGGGCGCCTTCATCCTTACTTCCAAGGTGATGGACCCCGCCGAGGTGGCCAAGGAGTCTCCGGCCGATCAGCACGCTTACCAGGTTTCCATCGCCCATACCGTGCACACGCCCTACATCGTCATTGCCATCGGCCTGGCGGTCATGGGCATCGCCATCGCCCTCACCCATCTGCCGCACATTTCGGGCTCGCACGAATCCGAGGCCACTGAAATAGTCGCCAAATCCATGCGGCGCAGCATCTGGAGCTACCGGCACACGGTGCTCGCGGCCCTCGGCATCTTCCTCTATGTAGGCACTGAGGTGGGCCTGGCCACGCAGATGGTGCTCTACTTCAGCGACTCCGCCCACCACGGCCTGGCCGCGCTCACCACCGCGGCGGCGCAGAAACTCGTCGCCTACTACTGGGGAGGCGCACTCGTCGGCCGCCTTCTCGGTTCCTGGGCCCTGACTAAGATCAAGGCGGACAAGCTGCTGGGCGCCTTCGGCCTGATCGCCGCGGCGCTGGTCGTGGTTTCCATCGTGAGCACGGGCACCGTGGCCATCTGGGCGCTGATCCTGGCGGGCTTCTTCAACTCCATCATGTTCCCCAACATCTTCGCGCTGGGCATCGCGGGGCTGGGGACGATGACGAGCAAGGGTTCGGGCTTGATTATGACCGCGGTTTGGGGCGGCGCGCTGATCCCGGTCTTCATCGGCTGGATTTCGGATCACTCGACGTACGCGCTTTCGCTGCTGGTTCCGGTGGTCTGCTACCTCTACATCGCGTTCTTCGGATTTGCGGGACACAAGCCGGCGCGGACGGCGACCGCATAGGATCGGTCTTTCTCGCCTTCGGGCGATGAAAGGTCCAAGCCCGCGCGGATTCGACAGGCGCGGGATGGATCAGGCAGTAACAAACTGAAGGCCCTCCGGAGTGCTCCGGAGGGCCTTCGCATGTTTGGGATGAGGCAGAGGACGACCAAGGCCGCGGCGAGCCTCTAAGCGAGGGCGAAGCCGCTCCTGGCCAGGGGGAGCGTGCGTACGCGTTTGCCCGTGGCCGCAAACACCGCATTGCAGATTGCGGGAATGACCGCAGGCAGAACCGGTTCGCCGAGGCCGGTGGGCGGATTGTCTGTAATGCGCCAGGAGATGTGCATCTGTGGGGCGTGGCGCATGCGCGGCAGCGGATAACGGGGAAAGTTGCTCTGTTCCACGCGGCCGCCGGCAAGGGTCACTTCGAGCATGGTGTGGCCGATGCCTTCGATGATGCTGCCCTCGGCCTGCGCCCGCGCGCCCGAGGGGTTGATGATCTGGCGGCCGACGTCGGAGACGGCCCAGACCTGGTTCACTCGGATGCGATTGGCTGAGTCGACTGTGACTTCAGCCACTTCAGCGCAGTAACCGAGATGGCAGGCGTAGGCGGCGATTCCCATGGCCGTGCCCGCGGTATGCCTACGATTGCGCCAGCCGGATTCCTCTGCGGCTTGGCGGAGCACGCCGGCGAGGCGCTCGGCATTGAAGCCGGAGGGCCTGCCGTGCGCGGTGGGATCGGAGACCGGGGTTGCGGCGAGCATCTCGAGTTGGAGGTCGAGCGGATCGCGCCCGACTGCGGCGGCGATTTCATCGAGAAACGACTGGCCGACAAAAGCAAGGGCGTTGGCGCCGGGGGCTCGCATCGGGCCGGTGCGCAGCCAAAGCGGCATGGCCGTGTGGCCGATGAAGTAGTTGGGGACGCGGCCAGAGGGGAACTCGTCGCCGCCGATGCCGGCCGATGGCGCGGTGCGAGCGCCGTCGCCATAGGTGACCAGGTGCTGACTCCAGGCGACGACGTGCCCCTGTGCGTCGAGGCCGGCCTTGAGACCATGCCAGCCGCCGGGACGGTAAGCGTCGTGAGCAAAGTCATCTTCACGCGACCAGAGGACTTGAACCGGAGCCTTGACCTCGCGCGAGATCCACGCGGACTCCAACATGTAATCGTTCATGAGGCGGCGGCCGAAACCGCCCCCGCCGCGGACCAGATGGACGGTGATGTCGGACTCGCGGATGCCAAGCTGGCGGGCAACGTAGCCGCGGCCGCCTCCGGGAGCCTGGCTCGTGGTCCAGAATTCGAGTTTGCCGTTGTCGAAGCTGGCGGTGGTGTTCTGCGGCTCAAGCGTGGCATGAGAGAGGAACGGATAGGAATAGACCGCTTCCACGGTCCTGGCGGCGGAATGGAGCGCGGCGTCGACGTCGCCGTAGGAACGTAGTGTGTGCGCGGCGGGTTGCTTCAGCAGTGAAGAAGCTTTCTGCGTAAAGTCGTCGCTGGATTGCGCGGCTGCTGTGGGCAAACCGGCATTTACGTCCCACTCGACCTTGAGCGCCTTGCGCGCAGACTGCGCCTGCCACCACGTGTCGGCAACGATGGCAATGCCGGGCTCAAGGCCCGGGTCGGAATCGACGACGGAAGCCGCGCGCACGGTTCCGTCAACCACAAAGGCATGGCGGACGCCGGGCATGCGGAGAATCTGCTCGAGGTTGGCGTTCTTCACCTTGCCGGCGAAGACGGGGCATTTTTGATAAACGGCGTAAAGCATGCCCGGGAGCTTTACGTCGATGCCGAAGATGGGCTTGCCGGTGACGATGGAGGCATTTTCCACGCCGAGGAGCGGCTTGCCTATGATGCGGTATTCGGAGGGCTGCTTGAGCTGAATGGTGGCGGGATCGGGAAGCGGAAGGGACGCAGCCTCCTGGGCCAGCTCTCCATAGGAGAGCGATCGCTGGCTGGGCGCGTGGGTCACGCGGCCGGATGCGGTGGAGCACTCCGACGCGGGCACGTTCCAGCGGCCCGCGGCTGCGGCGATCATCAACTGGCGGCCGGCGGCGCCGACCCGGCGCAGCGGATCCCAGTTCATGGGCGTGGACATGGAACCGCCGGCAAACTGCGGACCGTATGCGGACTCATCGAGGAGCGCCTGCTCCACGCGAACCTGCGTCCACTCCACGTCGAGTTCTTCGGCGATGAGCATGGGGAGCATGGTGCGAATGCCCTGGCCAATTTCAGGGTTCTTGGCCATGATGGTGACCGTGCCGTCGGTCTGAATGTGGATGAAAGCGCGCGGGCTGAGAGCCGATGGCCGCTGGGCAAAGGCTCCGGGCAGCGAACGGTCATAGAGAGCAAGGGAGAAGCCCCCGCCGGCGAGGACGGTGAGCTGAAGGAAGCTGCGGCGATCGAGTTTCACTTGGGTGCCTCCGGAGGGTCAGTCGCGCAGGGCCGGCATCTGCCGGCCGGCGGCGCGGTGGATGGCTTCGCGTATTCGCACATAGGTCCCGCAGCGGCAGAGATTGCCATTCATGGCGCTGTCGATCTGCTCGTCAGTGGGGTGAGGCAGGCGCGCCAGCAGAGCCACGGCGCTCATGATCTGGCCGGACTGGCAGTAGCCGCACTGGGGGACGTCCGCTTCCTGCCACGCCCTCTGAACCGGATGCGAGCCGTCGGGCGAGAGACCTTCCAGGGTGAGAACCTGGGAGCCGGCCACGGCAGAGAGCGGAGTCATGCAGGAGCGTGTCGCGCGGCCATCGACAAGCACGGTGCAGGCGCCGCAGGACCCGATGCCGCAACCGAATTTTGCACCCTTCAGGTCGAGATGGTCGCGCAGAGCCCATAAGAGTGGCGTGTCCGGTGAGGCATCCACCTCGACGGATTTGCCATTCACTTTCAGCTTTATGGCCACGGTGTTCCTCCCGCCGCAACCAAAACCACGGGGCGCGGCGATATGGCGATTCCTGAGTCACTGTGTCCTGAAGCCGCCACGATCAAATCGACGCAACCACGAGGGAGCGGCCACCTTGCACAGTAATCTCGAGGCCACGGCAACTCAGGAATTGCCGTAGGCCGAGTGTGAAGGGTGAGGTTACGCTCCGGCAGTGATGAGTATCACAACGAGCCGCGATTCTGAACTTCGCAGCGAGGCGGGGCGGCTGAAGAAGCCGCCCGGATTCGTCAATCCCTCTAGCTTGTAAACGGTGACGGTTCGATCCCCGGCACCGCGCTTTCCGGCGCCATGGGCATGTTCTTGACGCGAACGC
This sequence comes from uncultured Acidobacteriota bacterium, assembly GCA_963766785.1. Classification (GTDB taxonomy): domain Bacteria; phylum Acidobacteriota; class Terriglobia; order Terriglobales; family Acidobacteriaceae; genus Telmatobacter. The sequence goes on along the minus strand of CAVYBV010000025.1, from coordinate 845,414 downwards.
CGGTGGCGGCGAAGATCGCATTCCCCACCGCCGGCGCCAGCGCGATCAGCCCGATTTCGCCCGCTCCCGCCGACGGCAGATCCTTGCGATCGATCAACACCACGTCCACCTGTGGCGCATCCTTGAACCGCGGCACGCGATAGTCCGTGAAGTGCGCGTTCTGGATGCGCCCGTTCGCGAACAGGATGGCCTCAAACAGCGCTCCGCCAAGCGCCATCACCGTCGCGCCCATCTGCTGGTTGCGCAGGCCGTCGGGATTCACCACCGCGCCCGACTCCCACGCCATCGCCACGCGCCGCACCCGCACCTTCTTTCGTGTCCCAGACTTTCCAGTCTCGATTTCGACTTCCGCGCAACTGGCCACAAAGCCGTTCTTATCCGTGCCGCACGCGAGCCCAAATCCGCGCTTCGCAGTCGACTTCGCCTGCGTCCAACCGAACTTGTCCGCCGCTGCCTGCAACACCGCGCGCAGCCGGTCGTTCTTCAGGTTCTTCAGGCGGAACTCGAGCGGATCCATCCCCACCTGCCGCGCCATTGTGTCCATGTGCGATTCGCGCGCAAAGTTGTTCGCCGTTGCCGCCAGCGCCCGGTACGATCCCTGCCGCAGCGGCGTCTGCGCCGGGTGGTACTCGGCCAAATGATTCTCCACATCGTAGGGCGTCTCAATCGCCGACGGCCCCGAGTTGTAGTTGTGCTGCTCCCAAGCAACGAGCGTGCCGTCCTTCCGCGCTCCTGCCTTGATCTCGATCAGCCCCGCGGGCCGCAGATACGCCCACGTGAATTCGTCCTCACGCGTCCACACAACTTTCACCGGCGCTCCAGCGGTTTTCGCCAGCCGCGCCGCTTCCATCGCTGCTTCCCCGGTGTGCTTGCCGCCGTAGCCGCTGCCCATGTCGGGCTGGATCACCCGCACCTTCTCGGCTGGCAGATTGAACGCCTGCATCAGCTCGCCCTGCACGCCGAACGGCCGCTGCGTCCCCGTCCAAACCGTCACCTTTCCGTCCTGCCACTCCGCCACCGCCGCCCTCGGTTCCAGCGGCGCGTGCGCAATGTACTGCACGGTGTAGCTCTCTTCCAGCTTCACGTCCGCCGCGGCCAGCGCCTGCTCCACTTGTCCCGTCTGCTGCTGCGGACGCCCTCCAAATCCGCGCTCGTTCTCCGGATGGCTCTTCAGATACGCAAACAATCCATCGTTCCCCTGCTGCGGCGGCACATCCCATTTCGCCTGGATCACTTCAACCGCCTTGCGCGCGGTGTACGCATCGGGCGCGACCACGCCAATGAACTCGCCATCGCGCACCACCTTCACGCCCGCCATATTCTCCGCCGCGCTCGTATCCACGCTCACCAGCTTTGCATTGAATCCCGCCGCCCGCACCACCGCGCCGTACATCATCCCCGGCCGCGCAATGTCCGATGGATATTTGTGCTTGCCGGTTACAAAATCGCGCCCGCCCACCTTGTGGATAGGCGTCCCCGCAATCTTCCACTCCGTCGCCGGCGTCAGCGGCGGGTCGCCCTCGACCACTTTTACGAGCTTTTCGCCGTGGGTCAGCTCTCCATAAGCGATCGAACGGCCTCCGCTCGCCTCCATTACCTTGCCGTCCGCCGCAATGAGCTTCGACTCATCAATCTGCCACTCGGACGCCGCCATCTCGATAAGCATCTGCCGCGCCGCCACCGCCATGTTGCGCAGCCTCGGAGCCATGGTCGGCGTGGTCATGCTTCCGAACGTCCCCATGTCCCACGGCACCAGGTCAGTATCGCCCATGATCATCGTCACCGAGTCGAACGGCGTCCGCAGCTCTTCCGCCACCGCCTGCGCCAGCGAGGTGCGAATGTTCTGCCCCACTTCCACTTTGCCCGTAAACACCTTCACTTCGCCTTCGGCGCCAACGTGGATCCACGCATTCAGATCCTTCGGCAGAGGATGTCCGCCCCAGCCGCCGCCGCGGCCCGACTCCTGCGCCCAGGCCTCGCCCGAAGCCATCGCCACCAGCAGTCCCGCGCCCAGCCCTTTAAGAAAATCGCGCCGGTCGAAATTCAGGGCTCCACGTTCCATTCCGCTCGGCTGCGGCTCCTGCCGGAAGCCCTCGGTCCACACATTCAAGCTCGAATAGGGGGAGTTCATAGTGCACCCCCTTCAGCACCCCGCGAACCAGGACCGGTTCGCGCCGCCAGCTGCGACGCCAGCCTCACCGCCGCCACAATCCTCGGATACGTCCCACAGCGGCAGACGTTGCTGTTCATCGCCTCCACAATCCGGTCCTCGCTCGGCGCGTTATCTTCCCGCAGCAGCGCCGTCGCCCGCATCACCATCCCCGAGGTGCAGTACCCGCACTGCATCGCGTCCTCGCGCAAAAACGCCTCCTGCACCGGGGTGAGCTTTCCGTTCTGCTCCAGCCCTTCAATCGTGGTGATCTTTGCGCCCGCCGCCTTTTCTACCGGCAGCAGGCACGAGTGCGTCGCCCGGCCGTTCAGCAGCACCGTGCACGCGCCGCACTGGCCTTCGCCGCAGCCGAACTTCGTACCCGTCATGTCCAGCCGGAAGCGCAGCACGCTGAGCAGCGGCTCATCCGGCGGAGCCGTCACCGGCACTTGCTTTCCATTGATGTTCAAGGTGTATTCGGCCATCTGGAACCTCCCGCGCCGCAGCCACTCCGGCGCTTTTCACAGGCCATCGATCCGCGGCTCCATGATAACTCCGGCGCGCACGTCCCGCTTCTGCCGCACTTCACGCCCTGCAGAGAGCTCCATGCCTGCGCAAGACGTGTCAGGGCACGACTTCAGTCGTGCCGATCCGCAGCCAAAACGATTGAGGGCTTTAGCCCCTGTGCCTCGAGGGGCGCCTGAAGAAGGTTCCAGTCGCATCTGAGCGCCTCCGCCTCCGAAGCGCTAATATGTTGCCCATGCCGCGCCCTCACTCATCCACGCGCCGCAACTTCCTCAAGCAATCCGCCCTCGCCTCCGCAACTCTCGCACTGCCCCGTATCTCCCTCGCCGATGCGCCCACATCCACGCCGCAGCCTCCAGTCCGCGCCCGCGCTCCGCTCTTTCCCGGCGTATTCACTCCGCTTCCGCTCGGCTCCATCCGCCCCGCGGGCTGGCTTCGCGCCCAGCTTCAAATCCAAACCAACGGCCTCAGCGGCCACCTCGGCGAAACCTGGCCCGACGTCGGCCCCAACTCCGGCTGGCTCGGCGGCGCCGGCGAATCCTGGGAACGTGGCCCCTATTACCTCGACGGCCTCATCCCGCTCGCGTACCTTCTCGACGACGCCCGCCTCAAAACCATTGCCCAGCGCTTCCTGGAATGGACCCTGACTCACCAGCAGCCCAGCGGCATGATCGGCCCCGCTTCCAACGACTGGTGGCCGCGCATCGTCATGCTCAAAGCGCTCACCCAGTACCACGAAGCCACCGGCGATCCCCGCGTCCTCCCGCTCATGGAGCGCTATTTCCGCCATCAGCTAGCCGCGCTGCCCGCGCGCCCGCTGCGCGACTGGGGCAAATTCCGCTGGCAGGATGAAGCGCTCTCGGTCCTCTGGCTCTACAACCGCACCGGCGAATCTTACCTTCTCGATCTCGCCCGCTTGCTCCACCAGCAGGGCCACGATTGGATTGTGCAATACGCCGATTTCCAGTTCACCCAGCCCATCACCGCCGAGTTCATCAAGCTGAATGAAGGCGGCGGCCTGAAGGACCTCGCGCTATCCACTCACGGCGTCAACAACGGCCAGGCGCTCAAGACCGGCCCCGTCTGGTCGCTCGTCTCCGGCTCGCAATCCGATCGCGATGCCGTCCTCAAAATGCTGGCCGAGCTCGACCGCTGGCACGGCTTGCCCAATGGCATGTTCTCCTGCGACGAGCACCTGGCCGGCCGCGACCCCTCGCACGGCTCGGAACTCTGCACCGTGGTCGAGTCCATGTTCTCGCTCGAGCAATCGCTCGCCATCACCGGCCACGCTGCCCTCGCCGACCGCCTGGAAAAGCTGGCCTTCAATGCGCTTCCCGGCACATTCACCGACGATATGTGGGCCCACCAATACAACCAGGAGCCCAACCAGGTGGAATGCAGCCTGCACCACAGACCCTGGGTCAGCGATGGCCCCGAATCCAACCTCTACGGCCTCGCCCCCAACTTCGGCTGCTGCACCGCCAACTTCAGCCAGGGATGGCCCAAATTCACCGCCAGCCTCTTCATGCTCTCCGGATCATCCGACGCCGATGCCGGCCTGGTCGCTGCCGCCTACGCCCCCTGCGAACTCCGCACCATCCTCCGCGGCGTCCCCATTCACGTCATCGAAGAAACCGATTATCCGTTCCGTGGCACGATTCGCCTTACCGTCAATCCTGCCTCGCCGGTTGAGTTTCCGCTCTCTCTCCGCATCCCCGCCTGGGCCGGCGACGAAACCGCCCTCAGCGTGAACGGCCGGCCCTGGATCGGCCCCGTCCCCAAAGACTTCGCCCGCCTTCAGCGCACCTGGCGGGCCGGCGACCGCGTCGAGCTCACCCTGCCCATGCAGCCGCGCGTCTCCCGCTGGTTCAACAACTCCGTCGCCATCGAGCGCGGACCGCTCGTTTTCAGCTACGCCATCGGCGAAGACTGGGTCAAGCTCCGCGACCAGGGCATGACCGCCGACTGGCAGGTCTTTCCCACGACGCCCTGGAACTACGCCATCGAATTCGATCCGGCCAATCCTGCGGGTTCCATCGTGGTTTCGGAATCCGCAATTGTGGCCGGTGCCTTCACAAAGCGGCACACTTCCGTCTCATTGAGCCTGAAGGCCCGCCAGCTCCCCGCCTGGCAAGCCGATGACGGCGCCGCCAACCCGCTCCCGCAGAGCCCGGTCGCGTCCGATCAGCCCCTGGAATCGCTCACGCTCATCCCTTATGCCGCCGCCAAGCTCCGCATCACCGCCTTCCCGCAAGCCGGAACCTGATCCCGCGCGCGTACCTCGGCCGCCATCTGCCTCGCCTCCCTCATCAAGGTACATTTGATTTATCGTGCCTGCTCCTCCGCAGCGGTTTCGCCGTCAGGCGCCCCGGCGCCGCCACCCCTCCGCCAGACCTCTACGCCGCGCCGCTCGCCTCCGGATCTCCTGGCGCGTCCGCCTTTTCTTGGCCGGATCGGCGCTGGTACTCGCCTGCATTGCATGGGCCGCGCTCGCCCGAGCTTACGCGCCCTCCGGCAACACCTCCGCGGATCGCTTTGACGCCATCATCGTCCTCGGCGGGGGAGTGAACAGAGACGGCAATCCCACGCCTTCCACGCTGGCTCGCGTTACCGAGGCCGTCCACGAGTACGAGCGTGGCGTCGCGCCGCGCCTCATCCTCACCGGCCACGATGACTTCAAGGGGCTGAACGAAGCGCGAACCATGGCCCGCATCGCCCAGGCCCAGGGCATTCCCGCGCAGAATCTCGTTGTCGAGCCCTTTGCCTCCAACACCATCCAGAACGCCTGCTTTTCCGCCCGCATCATGCGGGAGCACGGATGGCACTCGGCCGAGGTCGTTTCCAGCGCCACCCATCTGCCCCGTGCGGAACTGATCTTCTCCACTACTCCCATTCAGTGGCGCGGCCACGTCGCCCCGTCTCTCGAGCCCGAGTCAGGATTCGCCGCACGCGCCGTCGCTGCGGATGAAGTCCTCCACACCGTTTACTACCTTGTCTTTTCCCGCTGGGCCGAGCGCTGCTCACCCTGAACACTCCTCCCGCGTCCATCCCCAAGAAGCCTAATTCCCGCCCCGGTCGCGTTTGTCCGCCCTCGGCACGGTCCTGTAATCTTGAAAACGATGCGTTTCCCAGCAAGTCTCTCTTTGTTCCTCGCCCTTGCCGCGCTCCCGGTGTGCGCCGCCGCCCATCTCTTTGCCCAGGAATCTTCCAGCCAGACCCCGACGCAGACCATGCCCGTCGAGCAACCCGCGCCCGCATACGTCCCCACCGACCCCCTGGCCGGCGTCCGCTACGACAATCGCTATGACCTGTCTCTCGGCTTCGCTTACGATCACATGAAAGCCGGCCCCAATCTCCGTCAGGGCTCCAACCTCGGCGGCCTGGACCTCTCCGGCTCCTACTGGCTCACCAAATACTGGGGCGCGCAGGGCTCATTCCGCCCCTACGTCGGCACCTCCGGCGCCGCTCCCAACGCCTTCCTCGATCCCAACGGCAGTCTGGACTCCATCCAGGGCCCCTTCGTCGCCCAGTACTTCTTTGTTGCCGGCCCTGAGTTTCTCGGCCCCCATAACAAGCACGGCGACCTCGTCGCCCATGTGCTGGTCGGCGGCGTCTACGGCGACTTTGAGCGCGATCTCCGCGGCCAGTCGCCCCAGCTTGTCGGCTTCTATAACAACCAGATCTCCCCCGCAGTCATCATGGGTGGACACTTTGACCTCAACCGCTCCGCCCACTGGGTCCTGCGCATGACCCCTGACGCCATCCTCACCGACTACAGCACGAACTACGGCGCTAAAACCCGCCAGATCGACATCAACGCCGCTTTCTCCGTCGGCATCGAATACAAGTTCAAACGGAAGCGCTGACCCCTCGAAGTTGTCAGTCGCCAGTCGCGAGTTTCACCTGTTCAACTCGACGCTCGGCCCCTGGTCCCTACGTCCCTAGCCCCGGAGCCTGCCCGGAGCTTAGCCGAAGGGCCCCTGTCTTTGTGTTCCGTGATCCCTGATCCCTGTTCCCTGTCTCATGTGCTATCCTTCGCCGTTCAGGGGTCCGCATATGATTGATTGCATGAGAACTCCCCATAACGGATTCCGGCGCCGCCGGCTCCTTCTCCGCCGCCCCGTCATCTCATCAAGCAAAGGCAGGACAACGTCGTGGATATGAGAGATACCCTCGGAGTGTTGCTTGCGGGCGGCGCCGGCGAACGGCTCTTCCCGCTGACCCGCGACCGCGCCAAGCCCGCCGTCCCCTTCGGCGGACATTACCGCATCATCGACATCACGCTCTCTAACTGCATCAACTCCGGCCTGCGCAAGGTCTTCATCCTCACCCAATACAAAGCACTCTCGCTCAATCGCCATGTCCGCGAAGGCTGGACCGGCGTCGTCGCCTCCGAGCTTGGCGAGTTCTTTGAGCTTCTTCCTCCCATGCAGCGCACCGGCGCCAACTGGTACATGGGCACCGCCGACGCCGTCTACCAGAACATCTACTCCATCGGTTCCGAGCAGCCGAAGTGCATGATCATCCTTCAGGGCGACCAGATTTACAAGATGAACTACGCTCGAATGCTCGAGTACCACGTCGAGAAGAAGGCTGAAGTGACCCTGGCCACCATTCCCGTATCGCCTGATGAGGTCTGCCGCTTCGGCGTGGTCGAAGTCGGCAGCGAGGGCGAGATCCTTGGGTTCCAGGAAAAGCCCCAGTCCACCACCGTTCGCTCGCCCTTCAATCCCGACTCCGTCGACGTCAACATGGGCATCTACATCTTCAGCACCGAAGTCCTGCTCAAGGCCCTCATCGCCGACGCCGAGGATCCCGACTCCAAGCACGACTTCGGCCACAACATCCTGCCCAACCTTCTCGGCAAAAGACGCATGATGGCCTATAGCTTCGTGGACGAAAACAAGCAGCAGGCCCTCTACTGGCGCGACGTCGGCACCCTCGACGCCTACTACGACGCCAACGTGGACCTTTGCTCCGTGTCCCCCACTTTCAACCTCTACGACCGCGACTGGCCCATCCGCACCCGCGTCCGCCAATACCCGCCCGCCAAATTCGTCTTTGGAGAGCCGGGCCGCACCGGCATGGCCGTCAACTCCGTCATCACCGCCGGCGTCATCATCTCCGGCGCCTCCGTCACCAACTCCGTCCTCTCCCAGGACGTCCGCGTCAACTCCTACACCGAGGTCGACTCCTCCATCATTTTTTCCCACGTTAACATCGGCCGCCACTGCCGCATCCGCCGCGCCATCATCGACCGCGATGTCCACATCGCCGAAGGCACCGTCATCGGCTACGACCAGGTGGAGGACAAGCGCCGCTACTTCGTCACCCCGACCGGCCTCACCATCGTCACCCGCGACGCCAGCCTTTTTGAAAACCCCGTCGACCCGGACTTCCTCAAACGCTATTAATCGCCTGGCAGGGCGCAGGCGTCCGCGCCGCTGCGGATCGCGGTGGGTTCATGGAAATTGAGAAAGGACAATGAATCGGCCGCGGGCCTTAGGCAGCTTCTGACGAATCCAGATTTGGAGTCTTCGGAAGGAGCAGGGGCCTTGAGGCCCCTGAATTGAAGCCCAAATGTGACGAGCTTTAGCCCCAGGTCTTTCGCCCCGCGTGCTTAAGACCGATTCACCAAACACTGCCTGGCCCCTGCGCGGGTATCCCAACGTCGGATCACGCTAGCCCTTGCGCCCGCGGACGGCTTCCTTGGCTTCGGCCGCGCCGCCGGCCGGCGCTTCCGGTACCTCCGCCTTGACCGCTCCGATTTTCAGCCGCTGGCGCAGTTCGCCGTCAATCTTGGAGAAGACGTCCCGGTTGTCCTTGAGGAACTGGCGCGCATTCTCGCGGCCCTGGCCGATGCGCTCGCCGCCGTAGCTGTACCAGGCGCCGGACTTCTCCACGATATTGTTGGTTACGGCCAGGTCGAGCAAGTCGCCTTCACGGCTGATGCCTTCCCCGTAAAGGATGTCGAACTCGGCTTCACGAAAGGGCGCGGCAACCTTGTTCTTCACGATCTTGACCTTGGTGCGGTTGCCGATGACGCTTTCGCCATCCTTGATGGCGGCAATGCGGCGAATATCGATGCGGACGGACGAATAAAACTTGAGCGCGCGGCCCCCGGTGGTGGTTTCAGGATTGCCGAACATCACCCCGATCTTCTCGCGGATTTGGTTGATGAAAATCAGCGCCGTGCGCGACTTCGAAACCGTGCCTGTGAGCTTGCGCAGCGCCTGCGACATCAGCCGCGCCTGCAATCCCATGTGCGACTCGCCCATCTCGCCGTCGAGCTCGGCCTTGGGTACCAGCGCGGCCACAGAGTCCACCACCAGCACGTCGATGGCGCCGGAACGGACCAGGGCCTCGGTAATCTCCAGCGCCTGCTCGCCCGAGTCCGGCTGCGATACCAGCAGGTTGTCCACGTCCACGCCCAGCTTCTTGGCGTATCCGGGGTCGAGGGCGTGCTCGGCGTCGACAAACGCTGCCAGCCCGCCCGCCTTTTGCGCCTCGGCAATCACCTGCAGGCAGATCGTGGTCTTGCCCGAGGACTCGGGACCGAAGACCTCGCTGACGCGCCCACGCGGGATTCCGCCAACTCCCAGCGCCGCGTCGAAGCTGATGCTGCCGGTGGAGATGATGGCTATCGGCAGCAACGCCTCGCGCGAGCCGAGCCGTACGATGGATCCCTTTCCAAACTGCTTTTCGATCTGTGACAGGGCAAGTTCTACGGCTTTGGCGCGGTCCTCGGCAATGGCCATGAGTGCGGGTCTCCTTCTACGCATTCCAGAGGCTGTATGCCAACCCGGGGCCCACGAACAAGCGCCTTCTCCGGCCACTTTTAGGAATGCAGTTCGTTGGGATTGTAGCAGGGAGAGAGAAGGAAAATCAGCAGAAAAAGCGAAAAAAAGGAGAAGAAGAGCCACCTGCTGTGACGGAGCGCACCTCACAGCAGGCTCCGATGTTGCCCTGCCGCCTTCTGGCCAGGCGGCACAATGCAAGAATCTCGCCTCCAACCTCGTAACTCCGCCCGGCTGATTGCCGTCAGATGTTCTGGGCGCAGATACGATCCGCCTGATCGATAAGTCCGCATCCACAAAGGATTTCCCAATGCGCCGAGCCCCTCTGATCGCAGCAACCCTCTGCCTGATATCCATCGGCGCCGTCCTTGGCGCCCAGCAGTTTCCCAAGCCCGCGGTCTCCGTAACCTCCGCGCCCCAGCCCCAAACCATCCATCTCGATGTCCTGGTGAAGGACCAGTCGGGGATGGCGGTGCCGGATCTCCCGCAACAGTTCTTTTCCGTCCTCGACAACGGGCAGCCGCAGAAGCTGATCGGCTTCAAGCCGGTGAACACCAGGAACAACCCCGGCGCGGTGCATGTGCTGATCGTCATGGACATGATCAACACCGGCTACCGTTCCGTGACCTGGGGACGCGAGCAATTGGCCGAATATCTGAAGCAGGAAGGCGGCTCGCTGCACCAGCGCACCTCCATCGCCGCCATCACCGAAGATGGCCTCAAGATGGTGAGCGGTTCCACCACCGACGGAACCGTCTTGCAGACGGCATTCGAGAAGATTGGCACCGACCTGCGGCCGGTGACCCAGGCCGCCGGCTGGCAGGGAGACGAACAGCTATTGAGTCAATCGCTGGAGCAATTCAGCCAGATCCTTGCCATCGAAAAGGCACGCCCCGGGCGCAAGCTGGTGCTGTTCATCAGCCCCGGCTGGCCGATGCTGGGTTGGGTGGGTTCAGAAGAGGATCTGCACGAAGTGCAATGGGATTTCAACATCATCGTGGGCCTCACCAACACCATCCGCGACTCCCGCACCGCAATCTACCGGCTCGATCCGTTCGAGCTCGGTGGCGCGCATGCCGGCGCTCAGGACCCCTTCTATTACCAGGCTTTTCTGAAGCCGCTGACCAATCCCAAAAAGGCGACCTATCCGTTCATGGGCCTGGGCGTGTTTGCCGTCCACTCCGGAGGCCGCGTGCTGGTGACCGGTCACGACATCACCGGCGAACTCAATAACGTCTTGCGCGATGGGGGTTCCTACTACGAGCTGACCTACGCGGCGCCGCCGGCCGGCGGGCCCAATCAGTACCACGCCGTCAGCGTGAGCGTGAACCAGCCGGGAACCTTTGTGCAAACCATCTCCGGCTACTACGCCGATCCGCAGAGCGTCGGTCCCAAGCCGAAGGAAAAGAAGAAGCACTAAACCCGGAGCCGATTAGCAAACCTTATAGGAAATCGCGTCAGGGCACGACCGGGGAACCCACGTGAGTGGGTCGACCACCTCCAGCCGCGCAAATAAAGCCCCCGCGCTTTTGATGAGCGATATCGGCATGACTGAAGTCGTGTCCTGGCACGCTACGTGCACGGTCCCTGGTCTGCTCTATCACTTGCTTTCCCAGCCTGCTCGAATCAACGTGCCGCACTTACTTCAGGAGATCGAGAGCCATGGCCGTCATGGCAGTTACGCCGGTGCGGATGGCCGGCTCGTAGTCGGGGGCAAAAAGCGCGGTGTGCAGGCCCGGAAGCAGCACGCCGGTCTGCCGCGACTGCGCCAGCTTTGCAGGATCGGCCGCGCCCAGCCAGTACATCAGCTCCGGAATCTTGTTGCCGAGGGAAAAGACGCCCACGTCCTCCGATCCCATGGTCGATTGTGCCGTTTCCACGTGATCGGCCCCAAGCGCAGCGATGGCGACAGCGCGCAGGCGCTCGGCCAGCGCGGGGTCGTTCGCGTTCACCGGGGTGTACTCGGTCTTGCTCACGGTCACGATGGGCATGCGGTCCTGGGGCACGCCGTAGCCGACTGCGACGCCGTCGGCGACGCGGCGGACGGCCTCGACGATCTGATCGCGCACTGTGTCGGAATAGGTGCGCAGGGTCAGGCCCATGGTTACTTCGTCAGGAATGATGTTGCGCTTGGAGCCGCCGTGGATGGTTCCCACGGTAAGCACCGCGGGCTGTTGCGGATCGACCTGGCGGGCGACGATGCCCTGCGCCATGACGACAAATTCCGCGGCCATCAGGACCGGGTCCTTGCTGTTCTCTGGCGCCGAACCATGGGCGCCGATGCCGCGCATGGTCACATCGATGCTGGTGGAGCTGGCGTTGAGCGGACCTCCCTTGATGGCGATGTCGCCTGCCGCGTAACCGGGATTGTCGTGCTCGGCGAGGATGTAGTCCGGCTGGCCAAAGCGCTGGTAGAGTCCGTCGGCAAGCATGGCGCGAGCGCCGTCGACGGTCTCCTCGGAGGGCTGTCCGATGAGCATGAGGGTGCCGTGCCATTGCGCCTTGTGCTCCACCATTTCGCGCGCCACGCCCAGGAACACGGTCATGTGGACGTCGTGCCCGCATGCGTGCATCACGCTCACATCCTGGCCCTGGTCGTTTTTTGCGCGCACCGTGGAGGCGAAATCGAGGCCGGTCTTCTCCACGATGGGCAGCGCGTCCAGCTCCGTGCGGACCAGCAGGCGCGGGCCCTGGCCGTTTTCGAGGATTGCGACGATGCCCCAGGCGCGGCTGCCGTCCTGGTAGGTGCCTACGTGCTCCGTGACGCTATAGCCGAGCTTGCGCAATTCCACGGCCAGGTAGGCCGAAGTGTTTTCTTCGTGATGGGAAAGCTCCGGATTGCGGTGCAGGTGCTTGTAGGTCTGGGTCAACGCGGGCAGTTGCGCGGCGACGGAGCTTTGCAAGTCACTGGAGCTTTGCGCGGCCACGGGCACGGCGAAGGCCAGCGCGCAGGCGATGAGACGAAGACGCATTGCTTGACTCTCCCGCATTCGATGCGAAGATATGCGCCAGCCTAACACAGCGGCACAGCCGGGGCACGAAGCGGCTTTACATTTCTTAAGACACTCCCATATTGCTAGGCCATAGGACCAGGGCGTAGAGTCACTCATATTGGCTCACCATAGGAGATTGCGATGGGGGGAAAGACCGACATCTGGCAGGGAACGCTGGCGCTGATGATCCTGCGCACCCTGGAAACCATGGGCCCGCAGCACGGATACGGGCTGGCGCGGCGCATTGAGCAGACCAGCGGCGCCGGCCTGCAGTTGAACTACGGCACGGTTTATCCGGCGCTGCTCAAGCTGGAGCAGGAGGGTTTCATCCGCTCGCGCTGGGGCGCCAGCGAGAACAACCGCAAAGCCAAATTCTACGAGCTGACCCGGGCCGGGCATCGCCAGGCGCGCAAAGCCGCCGCGGAATGGGAACAGGCGACGGAAATCCTGGCGCGGTTTTTGAAGCCAGCCGAGGCGGGCAGGTAGGAGGGACCCATGCACAAGATGCGCGGATTCTTGTTTCGGCTGGGCGGCATTTTCTCGCACCGGAATGAGCTGGAGCTGGACGCCGAGATCGAAACCCATGTGGAGATGGACACGGAAGCGGGCGTGCGCGCCGGCCTGAGCCGCAGCGAAGCGCGCCGCCAGGCCCTGGTGCGCCTGGGCGGCGCCGAGCAGGTGCGCCAGGCGTACCGGGAGCAGGCCGCCATGCCCACCGTGGCCGGCATCCTGTGGGACCTGCGCTTTGCTCTGCGCCAGATGCGCAAGGCTCCGGGCTTCACGCTGACCGCGGTGCTCACGCTGGCGCTCGGCATCGGCGCCAACGCCGTCATCTTCGCCCTGGTGGATTCCATCCTGCTGCGGCCGCTGCCCTACGCCCACCAGGAACAGCTGGTGCGCATAACGAGCACCAGTTCGACAGCGTATCCCAAGGGATGGATTCGCGCGCTCGGCGCGCGTGCCCGATCGTTCAGCGCGGTGGCGGGATATGGAGCTGACGCCGAATCGAACCTGTCGGATTCGGACCAGCCGGAGCGCGTCTTCGGCGCCGCAGTTACGGTAAATGCGCTGGACACGCTCGGCATTCGCCCAGCGGCGGGCTCGTTCTTCCGCCCGGAAGATGCGATCGCGGGCCAGGATCACGAAGTGGTGCTGAACTACGGCTACTGGCGGCAGCATTTCGGCGGCGATCCGGAGGTGATCGGGCGCGAGCTCCGCATTGACGGTGTCTCCCGGCGCATCGTGGGCGTGATGCCGGCGGGCGTGCGCTTTCCCTATGCCGATACGCAGTTTGTGATTCCCGTGGCGTTCCGTCCGGGCGACGTCAACGATCCGTGGCAGACCTTCAATCTGCAAATGTTCGGCCGACTGGCCGACGGCGTGTCTCCCGAACACGCGCAGGCGGAAATCCGCCAGCTTCGGCCGCTGCTGGGTTCGCTGTTTCCCTGGCGCATGCCGGACAACTGGGCCAACGACATGACGGTGGTGCAGCTGCTGGAAGCGCAGACCGGCCCCATCCGCCCCCGTCTCATGCTGTTGTTTGGCGCCGTTGGCCTCATTCTGCTCATCGCCTGCGCCAACGTGGCAAACCTGATGCTGGCGCGTTCCAATGCGCGCGAGCGCGAGATCGCCATCCGCGGCGCGCTCGGCGCTTCCACCACCCGCCTGATGCAGCAGCTTCTTATCGAGAGCATCGTCCTCGGCCTGGGCGCCGGCGCGGTGGGACTGGGCGCCGCTCTAGCCAGCCTGCGCGTCTTCGTGCATCTGCTTCCCGCAGATACGCCCCGCATTCAGGACGTTTCCCTCGACTGGAGAGCCCTTCTGTATACGCTCGGCGCATCCCTGCTGGCAGGGCTGTTGTTCGGAGCCATTCCATCCTTCAAACTGGCCACCATCAACTTGCTGAAGACGCTGCGCATCGGCAGCCGCTCCATGGCCGGCGGTTCGCGCTTCGGCGCGTCCACCATGCTGGTGATTGCGCAGATCGGACTCTCAGTTCTGGTGATTACCGCGGCGGGGCTGGTGCTGCACAGCCTCTACAAGCTGTCCGAGGTCGATCCCGGCTTCCGCACCGATCATATTGTGACCGCCGAGGTTGCGCTCGACTCCGGCGCCTGCAGGACCAAGGGCCGATGCGAGGCATTCTGGGATTCGCTGCTGGCGCGCTCCGGAGAGATTTCAGGCGCGGAGTCAACGGCGCTGGCGGATGCGTTGCCGCTGAGCGGGCAGGACAACAACTACGTTTACGACGCCGAGGATCATCCCCGCGACGCACGGCAGGGCGCGCCGGTGGCCACCTCGCGGACGGTGACCGCCAATTATTTCGACGTGCTCGGCCTGCACCTGGTTCGCGGACGCCTGCTCACGGCCGAAGATGCGTCCGGAGCCACCCGCGCCGTGGTGATCAATCAGAGCATGGCGGATCGGATGTGGCCGAACCGGAATCCCATCGGCATGCACATCCTCAGCGTGGTGGACGAACCGCTGCCCACGGTGTGGAATGCCGCCAAAGCCAATATCGTCGTCGGCGTGGTGCGCAACGCCCACGACACCAGCCTCGACACCGCCTATTCGGACGAGGTCTATCTGCCGCTGACTCCCGATCGTGAAATGTCGGCGATGTACACCTTGCTGCGCACCCGCAGCACGCCGGAAGAGGCGGCCGAAAGCCTGCGCCAGGTGGTGTCCGAAATTGACTCGCTGGTTCCGGTCACGCGCGTGCGCTCGCTCGACGAAGTCGTTTCCAACTCCGTGGCCGCGCCGCGCGCTCTGGCCATGTTGCTGCTTGCCTTTGGCGGTCTGGCCGTTTTCATCGGTGCCATCGGAATTTACAGCCTCATCGCCTACATGGTCAGCTGGCGGGTGCGCGAAATCGGATTGCGCCTGGCTCTGGGAGCACAGCGCTGGCAGATCGTGATGAGCATCGTGCGGCAGAGCCTGTTGCTGGCCATGGGCGGGTGCATCCTTGGCATCGGCGGCGCGCTGGCCTTGAGCCGATGGCTGCACAGCTTCCTGTTCGATGTGAGCCCGCTCGACCCGGCGACCCTCTTCGCGGTCACGCTGCTCATGTCCACGGTGGCGCTGGCCGCTGCGTGGATCCCCGCGCGACGCGCCGCGTCGGTGGACCCGGTTATCGCCCTTCGCGGCGAATAACTTGCACAGCCGGTGGCGACGCGCAGCGCCTCACTGCGCCGCGCGCGCCCGCAGAAATCTCCCCGCCTCCCCAATATCCGACGCACCGACCGCTTGCCGATTGCGTACTCTTATTCGAGTGGAGCATCTCAGAAAGGGAGGCCCTGAACCATGCAGGCAAGCGCGCTCGAATTCCGTCTGCGCATGATCATCAACACCGCCATCATCCTGCTCGGCTTCTGGGCGCCATGGCAGGAAACCATCAGCCGCCGGTCACTTCTGGAGTGGCTGCCGCTCCAGTTGAGCCGACCGGGATGGATGAGCTTTTCGTCCGCGGTCCCGGCGGCGATCCTTCTGGCCTCTTTAATTGCCGCGCTCGGCGCCCTGCTGCGCGTGTGGGGCACCGCGTATCTCGGCCCCGCCACCGTGCAAAGCTTTTCCATGAAAGCCGGCGCGGTCGTCGCCGATGGGCCTTATCGCTACGCGCGCAATCCGCTCTACCTCGGCCTCTGGTTCATGGTGGCCGCGCTGGCGTTCCTGATGCCGCCATCGGGCGCGCTCTTCTCCATCGCGCTGATTACGTTCTTCATCGTCCGGCTGACGCTGGGCGAGGAAGCTTTCCTGGCCGAGCGCCTGGGCGAACCTTACCAGGCGTATCTTCGCGCGATTCCGCGCTTCCTGCCGCGCTTGCGCAGCAGCCTGCCGGTGAGCGGCGTCCGCGCCCGCTGGATCCGCGCTCTGCTGACCGAACTGACGCCCATCGGCATCTTCGTCGCCATCGCGTTCGTCTCCTGGTCGTATAACGGCGCGCTTATACTTCGCGTCATACTGATCAGTTTCGGGCTTTCCCTGGTGGTGCGCGCCCTGCTGCCGGCAATGACCGGCGAGCGGAACTCTCCTGCCTGAAGAGCTCTCCTGGCGCCAGGTTCCGCGCAAAAAAAGCGGCGGGAGAAGCTTTCAGCCTCTCCCGCCTGAACTTCAACCCGGAATGGAACCGCTACTTCTTCGGAGGTGCGATGACGTCCTTGGCCGCCTTGGCCACGCGGAACTTCACCACGGTCTTGGCCTTGATCTTGATGGCCTCGCCGGTTTGGGGATTGCGGCCGATGCGCGCCTTGCGCTCTGCCTTTACCAGGCGGCCGATCCCGGGAATCACGAACAATCCGTTCTTCTTGGTTTCCTTGATGGCGGTTTCCGCCAGCAGGTCCATGAACGCGGCGGCCTGCTTGTTGGTGATTTCGAGTTTCTCGGCCATGTGCCGCGCCAGGGCCGTCTTGGTCATTCCAGTTGCCATGTTGTTCTCCTTCTCGCGCTCCCCGTCGGGGCAGCCGATGTGTTGCCTGGGTCTCCGCCGTCCCGGTCGAACGTGCATGGGGCGGTGCCGCATGGGGTCTTCGATTTCAGGCAACGACTGTACGAAAACCCTGTATTCATGCGGGTTCCGGAGAACCCTGTCGATGTTCACAATGCGGCTTACACCCCAGGAAAGTCAACCAAAAAACAACCGATTTCCACAGGTTTTGCCGGTTTTTGTGGGAATTCCGCCTAAAAAGCCCGGTTTTGGCCTGAAAATAGCCGTTTTTCTCCGTTCCCTGTTCCCTGACCCCTGTTCTCTGTTCCCTATTCTTAGAACCCGAACAGCACCTTCTTCTTCGGCTTCAGCGATGCCGCAATGGGCGTATTCAGCGCATCCACCACCGGCGCGGCCAGCTTGAAATAGCGGATGACTGTGGCCGCGAACTTGGGATCGAGCGCCGCCGCCGGCGGCAGCGTGGCCGCCAGCCCCCATTGCCGGCAGCGGATCAGGTCTATGCCCGGATGCTCGCACGGAAACCCCTTCGGCGGCCGCGTCAGCGCGTTGCCTTCAAACTCGCTGAACATGCGCTTGATGGCCGGGCGCGCCAGCAGCTTGCGGAACTCCGCGTGGTGATCGAGCAGCCAGTGCCGAATCGCCGCCAGTTGCTCCTTCTCCGGCATGTACGCGCCCGCGGCCACGATTACCTCCTTCGGGCTCACGTGGAAGTAGTAGCCGGCGCCAGAGGTCTTATCGAGTCCCGTATGTGTCCACCACGCCGCCACGTGCGTCTTGTAAGGACGCTTGTCGGCGCTGAAGCGGGTGTCGCGATAGATGCGGAAGAGCGACTTCTCCGCCGGGCGCACGTGGTTGGGCGCGAAGTCCAGCATCGCATCCGTAATTTTGCGCACGATGGCCAGCATGGGCTCGCGCAGCAGCTCTTCAAATTGCGCCTTGCGCGGCTGGAACCATTCGCGGTCATTGTGCCTGGCGAGATTGCGGAGGAACTTCAGCGCCTCGGGGCGAAGCCGGGGATCGGCGGCAGCGGGAGCGGCTGTTTTCTTGGTAGCCATTGCAGACAAAAGTGTATCGTGTCCTCCTGAAGGCTGAGGGCTGACGGCTGGTAACTGACAACTGAAAACTACCGGATCACTTTCAACGCCCCGCGGAACAGCCCGTCGAAGTCTCCGGCCAGCGCCTTTTCCTTGGCTACAGCCTGCTCGATCGCCTTCTCCGACGCGACGCGCTGATAGCCCAGATTCACCAGCGCCGAGAGCACATCGTCCACCGCCGCGCCGCGCACGGCCCCACGCGCGGGAGCCACGGCGAAATCATCCAGCTTGTCCTTGAGCTCCACCACCAGGCGCTCGGCCAGCTTTTTGCCCACCCCCGGGATGCGCGTCAGTTGCGCGTGGTCCTGGCCGCGAATGGCCTGCACGGTGCGCTCCGGCGAAAGCCCGGACAGAATTTTAATCGCCAGCTTCGGCCCCACGCCGCTCACCGTGATCAGCCGCTCGAACAGCCGCTTCTCGTCGCGCTGCATAAAGCCGAACAGCGCGATGGCGTCCTCGCTCACCTGGGTGTGAATGTAGAGCGCGGCCTCGCCGCCGACGGAGGGCAACGCCGTAAACGTGGGCACGGAGATGGTGACGTCGTAGCCCACGCCGGCGCACTCGACGATAGCCTGGCCCGGTTCCTTGTGGATCAATCTTCCCCTGAGATGCGCGATCATCAATTCTCTTTCTCGACCACTGACAGCCGACCACTGATCACTGACCACTGATCACTATGCACTAAGGATCCCCATCCGCTTGGCCACGCGCACGAGCGTCTCCAGCGCCTGGGCTAGTTGCTCCTTTGTATGCTCGCTGGTCAGGATCAGCCGGATGCGCGCCTTGCCTTCGGGCACGGTGGGGAACGCGATGCCCGTTCCCATCACGCCCTCCTCAAACAGCGCCCGCGAATATTCCATGGCCACGCGGCCCTCGCCCAGGATCACCGGCGTGATGGGCGTTTCGGTGGCCGGCGTGTTTACCCCGCCCACGTTGAACCCTGCGCGGCGCAGCTCGCTCTGGAAGTAGCGCGTGTTGTTCCAAAGCCGCTCGATGCGCTCCGGCTCCTGCTCCAGAATGTCGAACGCCGCAATGCAGGTGGCCGCCACGCTGGGCGGATGCGAGGTGGAGAACAGGAACGGCCGCGCGCGGTGATAGAGAAAATCAATCAAATCGCGCGAGCCGCAGACGTAGCCGCCCAGCGAGCCGATTGCTTTTGAAAGCGTCCCCACCTGGACGTCCACGCGCCCATGCATTTTGAAATGATCGATAGAACCGCGCCCGTTGCGCCCCAAAACTCCCGAGGCGTGCGCGTCATCCACCATCATGATGGCGCCGTACTTCTCCGCCAGGGCGGCGAGCTTGTCCACCGGCCCGATGTCGCCGTCCATCGAAAAGACGCCGTCGGTGATCACCAGCTTGTGGCCCGGCTCGTTGGCAATTTCCTTGAGCAGTTCCTCGCAGTGGGCCGCGTCCTTGTGGCGGAAGACCTTGATCTTGGCCCGCGAGAGGCGCGCGCCGTCGATGATGGAGGCGTGGTTCAACTCGTCGGAGAGGATGAAGTCGTCCTTGCCCAGGATGGCGCTGACGGTGCCCGCGTTGGCGGCAAATCCGCTCTGGAAGACCACGCAGGCTTCCACGTTTTTGAAGCGGGCGATTTTCTCCTCCAGCTCCATGTGGATCTTCATGGTGCCGGCTATGGTCCGCACCGCGCCCGAGCCCACGCCCAGCTCCCGCGTGGCCTTCAGCGCCGCCTCAATGAGCTTGGGGTGGTTCGCCAGCCCCAGGTAGTTATTGCTGGCCAGGTTGATGACCTGCTTGCCGTCATAGTGGCATACCGGCGCCTGCTGGTCGTCGAGCACGCGCAGGCGAAAGTGGGTGCCTTTGGCTTTGAGTTCGTCCAGAGTTGCGGTCAAGTGGGCGAGCTGCGGGCGGGTTGCGGAGGATGGCATGGTGGATTACCTCAACCAAAAAGGATAGCGCCTCGAATGCAGGGAGTAGGGAGTAGAAATGCGGAGCCTGCGAGGGTAGGCGCTTTGCGGGTGAAATGCGCAAAAAATAAAACGGCGATGTCCTCTGGATTGTTGGGGTTATGCCCTCAAAGCGCAGTGAATTCAGGGCGTAAGGCGCTGCCTGCGAACCCACGCGCGTTGAGGGTAAAACGCGCGAAAATAAAAAACGGAGATGTGCAGTGGAATGTGGCGGTTACGCCCTCAAACTGCAGTGAATTGCGCACGGATTCCCAGGGGCTGCCGGGGAGGCGGCCGCTGGGGCGGGTGCGGGTGGGGTCGATTTGCATCAGGCTTCGATCCTTTGCTGTTGCGGCAGACTGCTGCGGCCACAGACGGAAACGCCCGCCTTATGGGCGGGCACAATTCCAATAACAAATCGATTATGGCACGCGGATTGGAAGGCGAATGTGACCGCTGACACGGTTGTGTTGCCGGGGGGAATGGCGACCAGAAAAGCAAGAGCAAGAACAGCGGCAGGGGTGGGTGGGCTTGGTGGTTTCCCAGGTCTCCAAGAACGCGTGACCCTTCGGCTACGCTCAGGGCAGGCTCTGGGGCACCCAGTCATTGTGGTGGAAGCGGCCTTTCGAGGGACACCGGCCACGCAGAGCATAGCAATCATGGAACTGCTCTAGCCGGAGCGCTCTGCTATTGTGGAGGCGTTCTCTCCGCACGCAACCTGATCGAGTCGAATCAAACCTTGTGTCCGGAGAAAAGCTCATGAAGCTGATTCCCGTCGCACTCGTCCTTTTGGCCGCTGCTGCCGTTGCGGCGCAGCAAACCGCGCCGGCGCCGAAAGCCACCACCGCGGCGGAAGCGCCCAACCGCGACACCAGCTACATTGACGCGCAGGGGACGGCGCACGTCACGCGAGTGGTGCCGATTCCGGAAGATCTGAGTCCGCAGGCGCGCAAATCGCTGGCGCGGCCGGCGCCGGACCAGGGACCGGCGCAGCCGCTGGCCGAGCGGCGACGGCTCACCGACCAATACACGGCGCGGGCGCGGGTGGAGTGGACGAAGATCTGCCCCAACACGATCACAGACGAGACCATGGCCGGGGTGCCGGTTCACGTGGTGGTGCCGGCCAATATGCCGGATGGGAACAAGGACAAGGTACTGCTGAACCTGCACGGCGGAGGGTTCAACTCCGACTCCGGCTCGTACACGGAGAGCATTCCCATCGCCAGCTATACGGGAATCAAGGTGGTGGCGGTGCTTTACCGGCTGGCGCCCGAGTATCCGTTTCCCGCGGCCGTGGACGACTCCATCGCCGTGTACAAGGACCTGCTGAAGACCTACAAACCGGAAGCCATCGTCATCTACGGAACTTCTGCGGGCGCGATTCTAACCGGAGAGGTTGCAGTGAAGATCAAGCATCTGGGATTGCCGATGCCGGCGGCGCTGGGCATCTTCAGCGGCATGGGGGACTTTGCGCGCGTGGGCGATTCGCAGGCGATGTATGCGCTGGGCGGGCTCTCCGGGCATCTCGATCCGCCGGTGCCCGGCGCGCACGATCCGTTTTATGTCGGCTCTACGGACGCAAAGGATCCAGTGCTCTCGCCCATCTACGCCGACCTGAGCGGGCTTCCGCCCACGCTGTTCGTGACCAGCGGGCGCGACCTGCTGCTGAGCGGCACGGCCAACCTGGAGCGGGCGTTTCTGCATGCGGGCGTGGATGCGCATCTGGTGATGTTCGACGCGCTGCCGCACGCGTTCTGGTACGATCCGAATCTGCCCGAGGCCATCGAAGCCAACCACATGATGGCGGATTTTTTTGTGAAGCATTTGAAGGGCGGCAAGTAGGGCCGTGGCGAAAATGCGCTTCTCATCGGATTGGATAAGCGAGCACGGTCGCAGGGGCTAAAGAGGTTGCGGAAAAACTCGCGAATGTGCTCAGGCCGAAGCAGAAGACCTCAGGGGCTAAAGCCCGCGTCCTTTTTTCGCGCTTGGCGGCGGGACTAAAGTCCCGCCCTTACGCGTTTTGGTCCTTCCGTCGCGTGTTTTCAACCAAGCTGTGAAGTTCCCTTGCAAAACTCGCCCGAATCAGGACGCAGCCTGGAGCCTGACTTCAACGTTGCTCAAATGAGCTTCGGCTATACTCGTTTTGATTACCGTGAGCGAATTGAACGGACCAACGGACCAGTCACCGCGCGAGACTTCGCGCTGGTTGAATCTGAGGTTGGCGGCGGGCATTGTGCTGCTGCTGCCGGCGATATGGTTCAGTTGGCGAACCCTGGACGGGCTTGACCGGCGGCGCGATTTGCGCACCGACCTGGCGGAGCTGGAGCACGTCCGCTACGGGATTCTGAGCGCGGACCAGTGGCGGGCGATCATCGGGCCCATTCTGAACGCGCAGGTGGACAAGCTGGACCTGGGGGCGGAGAGCAAGGATCTGCGGCCGATGATCGAGCGCTCGCTGAATGGGCTGCTGGACAACATCAAGGCGCAGATGACGGCTCCCAAGCCGGCCAATTCGCATGCGCTGAGCGCGCCGCCGATGCTGGTGAACATGATTGTGAATTCGCTGCGCCCGCAGGTGCCGGAATACACCAATATCGTGCTGGCGGAGCTGGCCAAGCCGCAAAACCAGAAGGCGTTCAAGGAAGCCGTGCGCAGGGTGATGACGGAAGCGGTGAACAACACCTTCAGCGCGGTGGATATGAGCACGTATTCGGCGATCCTGAGGCGCTATGGATGCGCGAGCGGCCCGGTTTGCGAGGAGCTGCTGGGGCATCGCATCAAGGAAGCCGACGCACAACTGAAGCAGGACTACCTGATCGTGCTGGGATCGGCGGCGCTGGGATTCATCCTGCTGACCGCGGGACGGCGGGTGCTGTCGCGCGCAGCGGTGGCGGTGCTGATGCTGTTCTCGCTGACGATGCTGGTGGGCGGGGTGGCGAGCCCGATGATCGAAGTGGAGGTGCGCATCACCAGCCTGAACGCCACCCTGATGGGCTCGCCGATCCAGTTTCAGGAGCAGTCGCTCTACTACCGCAGCAAGACGGTGCTGGAAGTGTTTCAGACCCTTATGGAGATGCATCGGCCGGCGATGACGCTGGTGGCGGTGCTGGTGATGCTGTTCAGCGTGGTGTTCCCGGCGCTGAAAATGCTGGCGCTGAGCGCATCGCTGTTGCGGCCGTCGTTGTTGCGCACCAGCCGGGTGGTGAGGCTGCTGGCATTCGAGCTATCCAAGTGGTCGATGGCCGACGTGATGGCGCTGGCGATTTTCATGTCGTTTGTGGCGTTCAACGGGGTGATCGAAAGCGGGATGAGAGACATAGGGTCGGTGCCCGCGGTGCAACAACTGGTGATTCCGACCAACAGCTCGGAGATTCTGCCGGGCTACTATCTGTTCGTGGGGTTCTGCGTGGCCAGCATTTTTCTATCGAAGAAGCTGAAGCACGGGATTGCTGCGGCCGCGGCGGTCGAGCGAGGCTGAAGCGCGGAAATCCCGGGTCCCAAAATCGGGAGCCTGGGTACGCGGGCTTGGGCGTATCCCACCCTTGCGACAAAAACAAAGACGTCGCAAGGATGGGGCACCCCGCGGAATGGATGGGGCACCCCGGTTTTGTCTCCGCACTATTGCAGGTTCAGGTTGGCGGAGAGCGGCGTGTTCTCGCTGGAGTCGCCGACACGAATGACGAACTTGCCGCGATCGATGGTCCACTTGCTTGCGCTCGCGTCCCAGTAGCTGAATGCGCGCGCATCCAGGTTAAGCGTGACGTGCTTCGTCTCGCCGGGATTGAGGCGGACCTTCTCGAAACCTTTCAGCTCGCGCTCGGGGCGATCGACTTTGGCGGATGGATCGGAGACGTAAAGCTGGGCCACTTCCGCGCCGGCTACCTTGCCGGTGTTGGTCACGTCGAAGCTGACCGGAACCGTGGAGCCCGATGCGGCCGATCCGGGCGCCTTGAGATTGGCGAAGTGGAATGTTGTGTAGCTGAGGCCGAAGCCGAACGGGTAAAGCGGGTGCTTGCCCGTGGTGGTCCAGTACCGGTAGCCGACCATGAGCTTGTCGCCGTATTTCACGTGGCCGATGGTGAGGGTGACGGGCGGATGGCCGGGCTCATTGACCAGGAGGTCGGTGTCCGCGCCCTTCTCCGGGTAATACCAGTTATAGGAGGGATTGTCCTCCCAGGCGCGGTCTAAGGTGACGGGCAGCTTGCCTTCAGGGTTGTGTTTGCCGAAGAGAACATCTGCGATGGCTGCGCCGCCCTCCTGGCCGGGATAGAAGGTGTGGAGCAGGACCGGGACTTGCGAGAGCCAGCGGCTGGTGTCGAATCCGCCGCCGCCGGTGAAGGCGACGATAACGTGGGGATTGGCGGCGGCGACGGCTTCGATGAGGGCATCCTGGCCGTAGGGCAGGGTGAAGGTGCGGTCGGCGCCTTCGCCTTCAGTGGCGTCATTGAAGCCGACGGCGGCGATCACCACATCCGCCTTCGTGGCGTACTCCTTCACCTCGAGCGAGATCATATCCGATTCATTGACGAGTCCGAGGCCGAGGCGGACGCCGGAGAAGGCGGGCTTGTAATCGGCGACAACGGTGACGGTCTGGCCGTCGCTTAGGTCGAGGGTTGCGGACTCGGGGACCTGGCCCTCGGCCTGCATTTGATCGAGCAGTTGCTTGCCATCGACGGAGACGGTGTAGCGGTCGCCGCCTGAAGCCGCGGCCAGCAGCAGGTACTTGCCCGCCTTGGACGCCTTGAATCCGGCGGTGTAGCGAACGGTGCGCGGGGTCTTGTCGGGCGCGCCCCACCACACGTTCTGGTAGTCGGAGATGTTGTCCTGGGCAGAGGTTTGCGGCGTGCCGGAGAAGTCTTTGCTGGGGAAGACTTCGACCTTGACCGGGCCGTTCCATTTCGAGCCCCCGAAGACGTCCATCATCTCCGGCAGTCCGCGGGTGTAGAGGACGTGGACATTGGGGCCGACGAGGTTGGCGATGCCGGTGACGATGCTGACGGGGTCAAAGGCGGTGGCTTCAGACGAGCCGCCGCCGCCGGGAACGGCCGGCCAGGCGTCAGGGCCAACGATGGCGATGGTCTTGATTTTCGCGGCGTCGAGCGGGAGCAGGTGGCCCTCATTCTTGAGCAGGGTCAGACTTTCGAGCGCGCCCTCAAGCGCAACCGGGCGGTCCGACACGGAGTAGGTGGAGGAGCCGTCGAACTGGGGCCGATCGGTGAAGCCGTAGCGCAGCTCGGTGCGCAGGATGCGCAGGACCTTGTCGTCGAAGGTGACTTTCTTGACGCTCCCGGAATCGGGCGACGAGAAGGTCATGGCATTCATGAAGCGCGCCGAAGGCATCTCGAGGTCGAGGCCGTTGTTGGCCGCGGCCACGCCGTCGTAGGTGGCGTCCCAGTCGGACATGAGGATGCCCTGGAATCCCCACTCGCCCTTGAGGACTTTGAGATTGAGGAACTCGTTCTGGGTGGCGTGCTGGCCATTGATCAGGTTGTAGGAATCCATGACCGCGTCCACGTGACCTTTGGTAACGGCCGCCTCGAACGAGGGCAAATAGATTTCGCGCATGGTGCGCTCATCCACCTCGACGTCGGTATCGTGCCGGCTGTACTCCTGGTTGTTCAGCGCGTAATGCTTCACGGTGGCGATGACGCCCTGGGACTGCACGCCCTGGATGTAGGGGACGACCATGGTGGCGTTGAGGAAGGGATCCTCAGAGAGGTATTCAAAGTTGCGGCCAGCCACGGGGGAGCGGGCGATGTTGACGCCGGGCCCGAGGAGGAAGTTGACGTCGCGGGCGCGGGCGTCGCGGCCCAGGCTCTCGCCGAGCTTGCGGGCAAAGTCCGGATCCCAGGTGGCGGCCAGGGCGACTCCGCCGGCATAGGCCGTGGTGGGGCCCCAGGTGCGTACGCCGACGGAGGCGTCGGACATTTTGAAGCGGGGCAGGCCGATGGAGGGAATGGCTCGGGTGTACATGCCGTCGACGCCGCCGATGAGCAGGATCTCTTCGTTCGGGGTCATCTTTGAGAGCAGGGCTTGCGCTTTGGCTTCGAGGGCGGGCGAGTCGGGCACCGGGGCCTGGGCGAGGGCGGGCAGAGCGGCGGCGAGGCCGCACGCAAGCAGGACACACGAAAGAATTGTCTGAGAACGCAATGGATTTTTCATGACGCGCGTAAGGCTAACCGATCAGGGGTGGCGATGTATAGGATTTCGGGCGCATGTTTGTTGGCGCCAGCGAGAGAATCATTGACCGAACGAGCGTGGACGTGGAGAACGGCCGGGTTCGAGAGAGACAATGCCAGATAGAAGGAACGGAACATGAAGGCCATTTCGCGTCGTCAGTTTGGAGCGTCTACGGCCGCCATTGCGGCAGCCGCAATGGGCGGCCTGTCACTGCCGGAGGTTGCGCCGGCCGAAGTGGAGGCGGCGCAGCGAAGCTTTCCGAAGGACTTTGTGTGGGGGTGCGCGACAGCCGCTTACCAGATTGAGGGAGCCGTAACCAAGGACGGCCGCGGACCTTCCATCTGGGATACCTTCTCGCACGAACCCGGCAAGATCGCGAATGGAGATACAGGCGACGTGGCCGACGACTCCTACGACCTATACAAGGAAGATGTCCGGTTGCTGCATAACCTGGGCGCAAACGGATACCGGATGTCGATCTCCTGGCCGCGGATCTTCCCTGATGGCGCAGGGCAGCCCAACCCCAAGGGCATGGATCACTACGACCGGGTGGTGGATGAGTTGCTGGCCAACGGGATTTCGCCATACATCACGCTCTTCCACTGGGACCTGCCCGAGGCCCTGCCCGGCGGCTGGCAGTCGCGCGATACGGCGAAGGCGTTTGCCGATTACGCCGCCTATGTGTCCCATCGGCTGTCGGACCGGGTCAAGCACTTCATGACTACGAACGAGTTCGGCAACATGTCGGATGCGGGTTATCGGGATGGTACGTTTGCGCCGGGACTCCGGCTGCCGGCTGGGCAGGCGAATCAGGTGCGGCACAACGTGATCCTGGCGCATGGGATGGCGGTGCAGGCAATTCGCTCGAGCGCCGCGCCGGGGACCAGGGTGGGGCTAGCGCAGGACCCTCCGACGTTTATACCGATGATGGAGACAACGGAACACATCGAGGCTGCGCGCCGTGCAACGCGCGATGCCAGCGCGTATTTCCTGACCGCGATTCTGGAAGGCAAATATCCGGAGAGCTACCTGGAACGCGAAGGGGCGAATGCGCCCAAGGTTGAGGCCGGGGACATGGAGGCTATCGGCAGCAAGCTGGACTTTGTGGGCCTCAACGTCTACTCCGGGACTTATGTGTGTGCCGACGACTCTGCGCAGGGCTACCGGGAGCTGGGCAGGCCGGCCTCGTACCCGCACATGGTTCTCAACTGGCTGGGGATGGCGCCCGAGGCGCTCTACTGGGGTCCGCGAAACGTGAGCGAACTGTGGAAGCCGGAGGCGATCCTGATAACGGAGAACGGCTGCCCTTCAAAAGACGTGGTGACGGAGGCCGGGACCATCGAGGACACTGACCGGCTGATGTATCTGCGCAATTACCTCACGAATCTGCAGCGTGCCGTGGCGGAAGGCTATCCGGTGAAGGGGTACTTCCTTTGGAGCCTGCTGGACAACTTTGAATGGACGAGCGGTTACAGCGTGCGCCTGGGAATCCACTACGTGGACTACAAGACGCTGAAGCGCACGCCGAAGCTGACTGCCGAGTGGTATCGCGGAGTGATTGCCCGCAACGCGCTGGTTTAGCAGGTTACAGCCGGCATTCTGAGCGATGAACTCGTCGGGCGAGCTTTGGGTGGCTTGTCCCGCTCACTCCCCCCACAACGTCCGGGATTCGCGCGCGTGGCGGCCTCCCGGCCATTGGGCGACGGTGCTGAGCGCGAAATGGATCTGCAGGTGATCTGGATCACCTGTGGGGGTGAATGGTGTCACTGCCGGTATGGTTTTCGCAGGTCACACTCGAACGAACGATCTATCAGCATGTTGCGCGAGATGAGTCGGAGGCGGCCATGAGTTTTGCTGCAAAGATGAAGACGATCGTGGTGGCGACCGATCTGGGAGGCCAGTCGGAGGCGGCGCTGGAGTATGCGGGGAAGCTGGCCGGGGCATATGGAGCGCGGATCGTGCTGGCCCACGGGCTGGATCCGCTGGAATATGCGGCGGTGGAATCGGTGCCGGGCAGCGTTCGGCGGGGAATGCCGGAGCGGGCGCGGGCGGTGCTGGATGAGATGGCTGCGGAGTTGACGCGGGCGGGCATCGCCAGCCACTCCGAGGTGCGGCAGGGCGCGGTGGTGGAGATGTTGCTGGACGTGATCCGGCAATACGAAGCGGGGCTGGTGGTTGTGGGCTCGCGGGGGCGCGAGGGCGTGGGGCCGATTGCGGTGGGCGCGATTGTGGAGGAGCTGGTGCGGCGGTCGCCGTGCCCGGTGCTGGCGGTGGCCGCGGACTGGAACGCGGGTGCGTATCGCCCGGTGCCGGGCGGGCCGGTGCTGCTGGCCATGGAGCGGAACGAGGCGACGCCGGCGGCGGTGGATGCGGCCAGTTCCCTGGCCGGTACGTTTCAGCGGACGCTGATCGTGGTGCACGCTCGGACGGCGGCGGAAGCGTCGGCGTTTCTGAATCCGTGCGCGACCACTCTGGAGGAATTCGGCATCCGGGGCGCGGGTGGGTTCGCTGTGCGTTGCGTGGTGAAGGATGGTCCGCCGGCTGATGCGATTCCGCGGGCGGTGGCGCAATACGGGCCCAGCATGCTGGTGTTGGGTGTGAAGCGGCACAGCGATACGCCGGGCCGGCATGGCACGGTGTTTTCGCTGCTGGCAAGCTCGCGGGCGCCGGTGTTGTGCGTGCCGGCAGAATCGGCGAGCGAGCATGAAGCAAAGACAGCGGACGTAGCGGTAGAAATTGGTTGAAGGACCATTTAACTAGGGCAGTGACGGCAAGCCGGGTGGGGAGCGGGATGACCGGCGGAAATCGAGCAGGGTCCAGGGCGTATCGCCATGAGGGCGAGTTCGAAGCAGAATCGGGAAACAGGAAGCACCGGCGAGGAAGGCCGGTGGAACGCAGCACGGATGCACCGGCGCATGCTTGACTGGAAGCCGGCCCAGGGAGAGGGTTCAGTGGAAAAGGAGGCGAGGTCCAGGTGGGCGGACCCGGTAGCGGCGCATCCGCTATCGGAGCTGCTGTCGTGTCCATCGGAAACGGGCAGCGTGCTGACCGCTTCGGTTCTGACCCTCGCCTTCGACGCGGGGCAGATAGTTTTCCGCCAGGGAAGCTCGTGCGAAGGGCTGTACCTGGTGGTGCAAGGACAATTGCTGCGGCGCAGCGAGCGGCTGGATACGCGCATCACGCTGGGCATGGCGCGGCCGGGAGACCTGGTGGAGCTTGCCGCGGCGCTGGGCGAGCCTCGACACACTTTTTCCCTGGTGGCGCAAACGCCGGGGTTGCTGATGCAGTTGCCGCTGGGTGCGCTGCAGCGGGCTTTTGAGAGCCACCCACCATTGCGCATGCGCCTGCTGGAGGAGCTGGCGCGCGAAGTCTCGCGCGCGTACATCTTATGCGGCCAGGCCTGGTGGGGGCGCACGCGGCGCAGCGGATCCCGGCCGCCAATGGTGTAGAAACCTCGATATCTGAACAAGTTAAGCAGGATTGAGTGACGAAAGGCACTGGTGTTGCGCCCGAGGCCGGAAGAAGGCTAGGTATGGGCATGGCATGCGGGGAATTGGGTTATACTTTGGTGTAGCCCCGCAGAGATACCATGGCCACTTTCCATTCCCATCACCCTCCGGAAGATTGCCTGAATTGCGAGCATCGCCATCTGCGAATGTTCTGCAATCTCACGCCCGAAGCGCTCGAAGATTTTGACGCGATCGGTGTGATGATGAGCCACGCGCGGGGCGCCAAGCTGTTCAATGAAGGCGATGCGGCGCGCAACGTTTTCGTGATCTGCTTTGGACAGGTGAAGATCTCGTCGACTTCGCGGGACGGCAAGACCATGATCCTGAAGATTGCCGGTCCGGGCGACGTGATGGGACTGAGCGCGGTGCTGGCCAACGTGCCCCACGAAGTAACCGCGGAAGCCATCGAGCCATGCCAGGTGAAAACCATCCGCAAGCAGGAGTTTGTCGATTTCCTGGGGCGGCACGGGATCGCCAGCATGCACGCGGCGCAATCGCTGAGCGGGGAATATCTGACGGTGTTCCACGATGCCAAGCGGCTGGCGCTGTCGGGATCGGCGGCGGGACGGCTGGCGCGGCTGCTGCTGGATTGGGGCCGGTCGGCTTCCAACGGCAAAGCCGAGATTCGCTTTACCATGGCGCTGACGCACGAGGAGATCGCCAACATGGCGGGAACGTCGCGCGAAACGGTAACGCGGCTGCTGAACCAATTCCGGCGCGACCAGTGGATCCAGATCAAGGGCGCCAGCCTGACCATCACCAAGCCGGAACAGCTGGAACGGCTGACGGCCTAGCCAGAACTCTCCCAAATTCCTCAGGCCTGAAGGCCACGTTGGTTTTGCCGGTGTTATCGGCACGACTGCAGTCGCGCCCTTTTGAAAACCTGCCATGGAATGCGAAGGGTCTGTATACTGCGGTCGTCGTTTGATTCAAGCGAGCAGACGAATTCAGATTCCCGGCACGCAAAGTCCCTGCTTCAACGAAGGCGGAAGATGACCGCCTGAGGATGCATTGTCCATTTTGTGTTCCGGCCCGCGCGTTCCTGGGATGGAGTTAAAGTGCGATCCTCGATTTGCGCCGCGTTGCTGATGGCAGGAGCCGCAACTGCCGCGGTTGTGGCCGCCAGCCAGCAGGCCCAGGCGGGCGGGCAGGAAGGCGTGCAGCAGCAGGGTTACCGGAACATGACGCCGGCGCAGCGGGCCGCGGCGACACGCGCGTTTCTTGGACTGGGGCCAGTGCCGGACAATGCCGCGGCGGAACGGGGCGCGCCGCTATTCGAGCAGGATTGTGCCTTCTGCCACGGACCCAAAGCTCGTGGAGCGACGGGGCCGAGCCTGATCACGTCGGACGTGGTGCTCGAAGACGACCACGGAGAGCGCCTGGCGCCGTTTCTGAGGAAAGGCGTTCTGGAAAAAGGCATGCCGGCATTCGCGACCATGACCGACGAGCAGTTAAAGGACATTGCCGAGTTCCTGCACCTGCAAGTGGAGGATGTGGCGAATCGCGGGACCTATCGCGTGCTGAACATTCTGGTGGGAAATGCGGCGAAGGGGAAGGCGTACGTGGAGGGCCACTGCACGACCTGCCACGCGGCGGAGACCTTTGCGCATATCGGGAGCAAATTCCGCACCCCGGACCAGCTGCAACGCAACTGGGTGTGGCCGGCGCGCGAAGGGACGATGACGGCGACGGTGATGACAGGTGGAGAGACGATCTCTGGCCGGGTGACGCAGATCAGCGATTTTCGCATCGCGCTGGAGACCGCATCGGGGGAAAGGACGATTGATCGGGGCCCCAGTGTGGAGGTGCGGATCGACGATCCGCTGGCCGCGCACGCGCGGATGGCGATGACGCTCAAGAACGGCGACATGCACGACGTGACCGCTTACCTGGAGACGCTGAAATGAGGCTGGCTGCGGGACTGTGCATGGCAATCGCCGGAGCGGCTGTGGCGGGCGCGGGGCTTCATGCGCCGAAGGTGTCGGTGAATCCGAACACGCTGGGCAGAGCGCCGGTGACGAGCTGGCCCACGTTCAACGGCGATTACAGCGGCGAGCGCTACAGCACGCTGACGCAGATCGGCCCAAGGAACTTGAACCGGCTGGTGGCAAAGTGGGTGTACCGGATCACGGATGTGGGCGCGCAGCGCGGGGCGCCGGTTCCGGTCGTCAAATGCACGCCGCTGATGGTGGATGGTGTGCTGTACATGACCATTCCGGATCATGTGTGGGCGCTGGACGCGCGCACCGGCAAGGAGCGGTGGCGCTACGACTGGGTGGATCATGGCGGGCACCTGGTGGGACAGCGCGGGGTTGGAATCTGGAAGAGCTCGGTGTTCTTCGAGACTCCGGACAACTGGCTGATCGCGCTGGACGCCAACACGGGCAAGGAGCTGTGGCGGAAGAATTACGCCGACGCGAGAAAGCAGTATTTCTCCACGTCCGCGCCGCTGATCGTGAGAAACCACGTGATTGTGGGAGTGGGCGGCGACGCGATGGACATGCCGGGATTTCTGGATTCATTCGACCCGGCGACGGGAGAGCTGCAGTGGACGTGGTGGTCGACGCCGCGCAAGGGCGATGCGGCGCTGAAGACCTGGCCGGACGAGGCGGCGTCGGACCACGGCGGCGGGATGACGTGGATGCCGGGGACGTATGATGCGGCGCTCAACCTGCTCTATTGGCCCACGGGAAACACGAACCCTGTGTTTGCAGGGCAGGGAAGACCGGGGGCGAATTTGTGGACGGAATCGATTGTCGCGCTGGACGCGGATACGGGAAAGCTGAAGTGGTATTTCCAGGTATCGCCGCACGACACGCACGATTTTGACAACACCACGGCGCCGATTCTGTTCGATCGCATGGTGAATGGGAAACGGGAGAAGCTGCTGGCGCAGGCGGCGCGCAACGGATTCTTTGTGACGCTGGATCGCGTGACCGGAAAGTATCTTGTGGTGAAGCCGTACGTGCCGCTGGATTTCGCGTCGGGATTGTCGCCGGAGGGCGAGCCGATTCCGATTCCCGACAAGGATCCTTCGGTGGGCGGCTCCATCAACATTGTGAACGCGTCGAACTGGCCGGCGCCGTCGTACAGCCCGAAGACCGGGCTGGTGTATGTGAACTCGGTGGAGGGCAAGGCGATCTATTACCTGACCGACGACAGCGCCAAGCCTTCCGGCTACGGCGGCACGGGCGCGGGCATCGGGCGGCTGGTGCGGGTGCTGCAGGCCATCGATCCGTTGACAGGAAAAGCCGCGTGGAGGCACGCGTATCCGAACCTGAACGACGCGCCAACCACAGTGGGGCCGAGCATCCTGACCACCGCGAGCGATCTGCTCATCTCCGGTGACGATCAGAAGAACCTGATCGTCTTCAGCGCCGACAAAGGGAAGATCCTGTGGCATCACGAACTGAACGCTAATGAGTCGGGCGGGATTATCGGCTATCGGCTGGACGGGAAGCAGTACATCGTGTTCGGCGCGGGCGACAGCCTGTGGGCGTGGAGCCTGAGCCAATGAAGGCGAGCCGCACGCGCTACGGCGTGGTGGTGCTGGCGATCGGGCTGGCGGTGCTGTCGTATGTGCAACGGGTGGCAATTTCAGGCGCGGCGGGGCCGATCTCTCACGACCTGCACCTTTCGAAGGAGCAGATGGGCCTGGTCTTCGGCGCGTTCGGACTTGCCTATGCGCTGTTCGAGATTCCCATGGGGCTGCTGGGCGATCGGGTTGGGGTGCGGCGAGCGCTGACGCAAATCGTGCTGGCGTGGTCGGCGTTCACGGCGCTGACCGGCGTGGCATGGAATGCGATGTCGCTGGTGACGATCCGGTTCGCGTTTGGCGCGGGTGAAGCGGGATGCTTTCCCAACCTGACGCGCATGCTGAGCGCGTGGCTGCCTGCGCGCGAGCGTGTCACCGCGCAGTCGTTGATGTGGGCGTGCACGCGGTGGGGCGGAGCGCTCACGCCTCCTCTGACACTGGTGTGCATCATGTGGTTCGGCTGGCGGCGCGCTTTTGCTGGCTTTGCGCTGCTGGGGCTGGTGTGGTGCATCGTGTTCCTGGCGTGGTTCCGTGACGATCCGGAGGAGCATGCGGCGGTGAATGCGGCGGAGCGGGAGTTGCTCAAGAAATCGCGCGTGCTTACGACGTGCGGGGCCGAACGAGGCTGGGTGAAGCTGCTGCTCACGAAACAGGTTGCCGCGCTGGTGCTGCAGTATTTTTGCTTTTCCTACGTGTGGTACTTCTACATCACGTGGCTGCCGACGTATTTGCGCGAAGGACGGGGACAGTCCGCGGAGCGCGCGGCTGCGTTTGCCGTGTTGCCGCTTCTGTTCGGCGGATTCGGCTCGCTGACGGCGGGGATTCTGTCGCGGCGGCTGCCGCGGCGGGCGATTGCATTCGGCGGCTTTCTGGCGACGGCGATTCTGCTGTTGGCGTTCACGCGGATGCGAGCGGTGGGGCCGGCGATGGTGGTGATGGGCCTGGCGAGTTTTGCCAGCGACCTGACCATGCCGATTTCGTGGGACATGTGCGTGGAGATTGGCGGCGCCTACACGGCGACGGTTGCGGCGGCGATGAACATGCTGGGCAACCTGGGCGGATTTGTTGCGCCGGTGGTTGGCGGAGTAATTATCGAGCGCATTCACTCCGGGATTGGCGGATGGAATCTGCTTATTGACACCATGGCGGGCGCGGCGGCGGTGTCAGCTGCGTGCTGGCTGTATCTGGATCCGGAGGTAGCGCGGCTGGAACGGGAGCGGATGCTCAGCGCCGGGACAGCGGCTAGTCCGGACTCGGTTGGGCTTTGAGATAATCGGCGGAACGAAAGCTTGAAGAGCGGAGAGCTGCAAATGGAAATCGACTTGAGGAGCCGCACTGCGGTGATTACGGGCGGAAGCCGTGGCCTGGGCGAGGCGATGGCAAAGGCATTGGCCGGCGCGGGCGCACAGATTGCGCTGGTGGCGCGAGACCGCGCGCGCCTGGAGCGAGTGCGGGATGAGATTGCGACGCGCGGGGGAGCGGCAGAAGTGTTTGTTGCCGACGTGACGCGCGAGGCCGAGGTGGCGAAGGTTGCCGAAGCAGTTGGAGCGCGGTTTGGACCACCGCAAATTCTGATCAACAATGCCGGCATAAACGTACGCAAGAACCTGGTGGATTACACGCTGGAAGAGTTCCGCAGCGTGCTGGACGCAAGCCTGACTTCAACCTTCCTGTTTTGCCGCGCTTTTGTGCCGGGAATGAAAGGCACGGGATACGGCCGCATTCTGAACATGACGTCGATCATGAGCCACGTGTCGCTTCCAGGACGCACAGCTTATAGTTCAGCCAAGGCCGCGCTGCTGGGATTGACAAAAGCGTTGGCGCTGGAACTGGCCGCGGATGGGATCACCGTGAACGGAATCAGCCCCGGACCGATTGGAACGGATATGAATCTGGCGCTGATGAGTAACCCGGAGCTGAATGCGCAATTCGTGGCCAACATTCCGCTGGGGCGATGGGGCAAGGTGGAGGAGATCGGCGCGCTGGCCTGCTACCTGTGTTCTGATGCGGCGGGCTTTATCACGGGAACCGACATCCTGATCGACGGCGGATGGACGGCAAAGTAGCAGACGGCGTTGCGCGTGGGGATGAGCTTGCCGGTGTTGTCTGCGCCGGGTGGAAACACCTCATCGCGATTCGCCGGCGGGCGCGGGATGCGGCGAGGGTGGTGGCACGTAATCGACCAGGGAATCGACGGGCTTGTGGCCGGCCCACGCGATGCCCCGCAGCAGCATCTGCTGAATTTGATAGTTGGCAAAATTGGCGTACTCGTGTCCCTGCATCCACACAAACGCGCGGGCGGGCTGGCCGCCATTGAGCGTGTGCTCATAGGTCCAGATCTGCGGGACCACTTCGCCCTTGTGCGCGCCCGCGCTCGGCGTGGCCGGGATGACGGTTGAGGCCAGGACGTGGATGCCGGGGTCGTGAGCCCAGGTCATGCTGTAAAACGCTTCGTCAAAGATGGTGAAGTTCGACATGCCTTTCATGATCGGATCGGCGGAATCGACCACTGTGTACGCGATCGGCGCTCCGAGTGTGTAGTTAACCTCGCCGTGTTTCTTGGCGCCGCCAACCAGAGTGGCGAAGTATGCGGGATCGGGTCCGCAGAGCGAATCGTGCAGGCTGACCAGCCCGCCGCCACGCTTGACATAGGCTTCAAGCACGGCCTTCTCTTCATCGCTGAGGTAGGCGGCGTCTCCTTTGTAAATGATGACGACGTCGGTATGCGCAAGGTCGGCCGCAGAGGGCGCGTGCAGTGCGCCATCGACAATCGCGCCGCGCTCGGTGAGGAGTTTGCTCCAGTCCGCCAGAAACTGCGGATAGTCGTGCTGGCCAGGAAAGTGCGATTTGAGACCCGTCCAGATGTAAATGTGCATGCCGTTGGGGTTCTGACCCCAGGGTTTGGGCGCCTGAGAATTAGCAGACTGCCCCTGGGCGAGCGGACCGAGCCGCGCGACGGCAGCAAGTAGAACCAAAGCGAAGATTACGGAGAGCCGACGCGCGTTGTGATGCGCCTTGTGCGGCCCGATGGCGCGGTGCGATGACGGCGCGGCATGATGCCGCCGGCCGGATTGAACTGTCAAGATTGGTTTCATTCTGGATTTCTCGATGGGGAATTCTGCGCAGCGCGAACGAGGTCAATGGATACAGGATTCGGGAAGAGATGTCAATCCAATCTACTGCACCAGCATGATGGGCGCGCGCCAGAAGGCTGCTTTTTTGTCCGATGGATCGAGGACGGTGACCTGGCAGTCGTAGCGGCCGCGGGGAAGAGAGTCCACGCCCAGGTTGAAGCTGAGCGGCATGGCGCCGAGCTCGCTTGCGGGATTGGGATCGATGGCCCGAGGCGGCGTTTCAAAAAGCTTCTTTCCATCCTGGTAAAGAGTGACGAATGCGAAGAACGGTGACTGCGGCGCCGCAGCCGAGGCAGGCTGCGCCATGGAATCCCGTGGTTTCTGCTTGTACGCCTGGAGATAGACAAAGACCTGGTGGCCGCTGCTGAAGACGCGGGTCACGCTGGGGATCAGCTTCTGTCCATCCTGCACCAGCGGATTGGCGGCTTCGTCCTTGGCGCGATCCCTGGTCTTTGCGGCGTCGTAGATGGCAGCCTTGAGAGCCACGCGCTGGCTGCTGAGCACCACCGCGCTGATGGGGATGCGCTTGACCACTTTGTTCAGGTTGGGAATGACGAAGTTGGTCTGGTAAGTGCCGATTCTGCCGGTTTCGTCATCGCGGGCCAGAAACTTGATCGAATATTTGCCGGGCAGGAGCGTAAAGCCGGTGTCGTATTCGATCGGGCGTTTCGCCAGCTCGAGCGCGGTGGCATCGGACAGCTTGATATTCACGTTGTCGCGCACGTTGCTGACCGTGGCGCCGCCGATCAGGTCTTTGATTTCGCCGACGAAATCAATGCGCGTATATTCGGCGCCGCCGCGCTTGGCCAGCGCCAGCTCGCGGCCGGGAATCTTCACCACGATGGGAACGAAATATTCGGCGCGGTCGAGCTGGAAGTAATCGATCTCCATGGCGACGGTGAGATCGGTGATGGGATCGTCGAGCATAAGCGCATCTTCAAGCTGGCGCTCGCGGTCCACGTCGTTAAACTTGTGAAATTCCTTGTCCGCGTAATAGCCCTGGCGGTAGTCGAGCTTCGCCTCCTGATTCTGTTTGAGGGCGATACGGATGCGCCGGAATTTTCCGTCGCGCTCGGAATTGGTGGTGTAGTAGCCCAGCAGGTAATAGTCCGAGATGGCCTGCTGCGCCTGCACGATGCCACGAGCCAGGTCATTATTGTCGAGATACGCTTTACCGCCGGTATCGGACGCGATGGCATAGAGCGTGTCCTGCGACTCTTTCAAACCGGTTATTACCGCATCCGCGGACGCGCCAGTGTACATCGCCTGGCCTCCCGGCGAGCCTTGAGTGGCGTCGCCGAGCGGCGCCTCCGCTATCAGACCGCGGGCATCGATGGTCCAAATGGAGACGCCGGCCTTGATGGCCGTATCCACGGTGGCGTGCAGTTGCGCCTGGTTGTCGATGCCGTTGAGGCGCAGTCCGCTGGCAAAGTAGAGGAGGGATTTTTTCTCGTTCACGCGCCCCAGCATCCGGGCCGCAGTCTCCAGGGCGGAGAGCTGGCGGTCGGTGTTGAAGACGTTGAACTGGGAATCGTCCTGGCCGAAGGCGGCGCCGGTATCGGTGGTGCCGGAGTCGTCGACGCTGGCGGCGGAGCCCTGCCCTTCGCCCACAACCATGGTCTCAAGAATGCTGAGAAGGCGATTGCGATCGCCGGTAAAGTCCTGCAGAATGTCCACCGATCCGCCCTGGTAGCGCAGGACCGCGATCAAATCCGCGGTGGTCATCTGGGTGCGAATGAATTGCTCGGCGGCCGACAATGAGCGCATCTGATCGGCCGGCGGCAGCGCGGTCATATCGAAATAAAAAGCCAGGAGACGGCGATTCTTGTAGCGATCCTTGTCGATCGATTCGGAGGCGATCTGCGAACGCACCAGGCGGTCGTAGATGGTGGTGTCTTCGTTCTTCGGAGTTGAAGGCGGCAGCGGTTTTGCCGATTGCGACAGGTCCTGGTGCTCGCAGTAGCGGATCGTCTGCGGCACGCCATTCTCGTTGAGCACAAAATCGTTTGCGGTGAGGCCGTGAATGAAGTTGCCCTGCTTGTCCTTGACCGTGACCGCTTCCACGACCAGATTCGAGTTGACAGTGAGGGTGAAGCTCTGCGGCTGGCCCGGGTTCGCATTCTGGCCCACCTGTTGCGGACGCGAGGCCACTGTAGCCGCAAGCAAGAGAGCGACGGCTGCCAGTGCGCGCGTCATCTGAACCTCAGGTGGGTTGTGATCTCAAGGCTGCGCATCGCATTGGGCGCGACGGGCAGGCCGAATTGCGTGCTGGTGACGGAATTGTTCCAGCTGGAAAATGCAGCGTGGTTGAAAGTGTTGGTGGAGACGATGGCGAAGTCGAGATAGGCCTTTCCGTACGGGCGAAAGGTCCTGGCCAGAGAAGTGTTGAGTAAAAACTGATCTGGTCCCGTGATCGAATCTCTGCCCGCCGTGCCCCACTGCCCGGCAGCGGGAGCGCTGAACGCCGCGGCATTCAGGTGCGCGGCCGATTGGCTGGTATAAATCGGCGCACCGGTCAGGCTGGGCCGGATGATATTGGTGAACCCGGTGCCGGGAACCGCGGCGGGATAGATCGGCGTTTCCGGCATACCGCTTCCAAAACTGAGGTTGCCGAGGACAGTCCACTCTTTCAGCATGCGTCCGGTCCAGCCTCCGAGCAGGGTGCCGCCTTCCAGTCCCTGACCACTGGTGTACTGCGCTTGCAGGTTGAGCAGTTGGCGCTGATCGAATGAAGAAAGAGAACGCTCCGCGCGGGGATCGAGCCAATTCTGCGCAATGCTAGCCGACGGCATGGAGAGGTTTGCCGACTGCGCCTGACCGCCGCTGGCAGTTGTGTGGCCCTGTCCGCCCAGGTACGCATCGTCGTCGATCGACTTCGCATAAGTGTAGGCCAGAGAAGCGGCCAATCCGCTGCGCAACCGTCGCCGAAGCTGGAGCTGGCCGGCATGGCGGATGGAATTGCCGCTGGAAGTCTCGTACACAAATCCCGAGGGGCATCTCGGACACGGATTGGCCTCGCCCAGCGGATAGCTGTTTGGCAGAATCTCCTGCGGCCCATGCGTGCCCTTGGTGCCGAGATAAGTCGCCTGCATCTGCAAGGCAAAGGGGAGATCGCGCTGGACCTGCAGTTGCCACTGCTGGGCATCACCAACGCGGAAGTTCGCATCGATGCCGTAGGTTTCGCTGGTAACGGCGGCGCATGGCGCAAAACCA
Source organism: uncultured Acidobacteriota bacterium (assembly GCA_963766785.1). Taxonomy (GTDB): domain Bacteria; phylum Acidobacteriota; class Terriglobia; order Terriglobales; family Acidobacteriaceae; genus Telmatobacter. The sequence continues at coordinate 805,931 of CAVYBV010000025.1, read as the reverse complement.
TCAGCCAACGTCAGCGGGCACACGGCGCTGTTTTCGACGCTCTGGCTGGTTGAGAGCGGCGCCTGCTGCGCCATTTGCAAAATGACGTTCTGATACACCGAAGTATCGGGATAAATTCCATAGCCGGTGCGGACAACGACCGTGGACGCGGCAATGGGCCGCCAACTGAGACCGATGCGCGGCTGGATCATGGTGCGGTCGGGCCGGATGAGCGACGAGGGATAATGCGAGCCGGTGATGGGCCCCACCGGATCTCTGCCCACGACGGGAGCGACGGCGGTGAATCCATCCGCCACATCCAGGTTCACCAGGCGGCCGAACAGCTCCGTCATGGGCGCGCCGTAATCCCAGCGCAGCCCCGCATTGATGGTGAGAATAGGCAGCACTCGCCAGTCGTCCTGGCCGTAAACCCCATACACGGGCTCGCGGAAGTACTTGTCGGCGTTTCCGAAGGCGATGCTGCTGGCGTCGGGAATGCCGAGGAGGAAGTCGGCGAGATCGGAGCCATTCGCCGGGCCGGCTGCAGCTCCCTGTGTGGCCGTGCCTGTAAACGTGAAGGCGCCGCGCGGGTCTTGCTGGAACAGTTCGTTGTACTCCTGCTTGCGGAATTCACCACCGACGGTGATGTCGTGCTTATCGCGATAAATGAGCGCCGAGGCCGTCAAATCATCGCTGCGATTGCGATTGAAGGCGCTGTTGGCGTCGCCCAGGCCGGTGAAGCCGCTGGAAAAACCAAGCGCCGGCGGTCCCCAATCCGCGGGATCCTGGTCGTTGCCGGAGATCCCTGCGTTTGCTGACACGTTCATACGGTCATCAAAATTCGGAGTGATTTCGGTTCGCAATCGGCTGAAAGTGTAACCGGTGAAGAGGAACAGATTCGGCTTGACGCGGTGCGACCAGTGGAGGTTGCTGTTGATGCCGAGCGTGCCCGACGGATCGACAAAGCCGAACAGGTTCACGCTGTCGGATCGCGTGCTCTGAAAGGCAAACCCTCCGTAGAGCTGGTCCTTTCGCCCCAGAGTCTTGTCCAGATGGGATTGCAGCGCATCCTGGTGCGAATCGCTCACCACCGGCGCCTGATAGTTGTAGCCTGCCACATTCGCGATGTTGGGCAGCGGATAGAGCTTCAGCAGCGCCTTCGCCTGCGGGCTGACGGGAACCTGGTTGTTCGCGTAGGCCGCGCCCGTGGCCGGATTGTAGACGGTCACCGGCTGGCCGAGCGCATTGGTCAGCCCCGCCAGATTGCCGTTCTGCTCATCCTCGGTGGGCACCAGGCCGGTCAGGATCTGCGAACTGCTGTTGCGCGTCCACTGATAGGTGACAAAAAAGTTCGGTCCGCGCGGCAGCAGGTGCGGAATGTTAATGGGACCCTGAAGCGCGACGACTCCGGTGAAGTCGTTGAACGCTGGCTTCGCCGCCTGAACGCCACTCAACGAGTACGGCCGCGCATCCAGCGCGGAATTCTCTTCGAACGCCGCCAGCCCACCGGTATACAAAGCCCTGCTGCCCGCGCGCGTGTTCCCGAAGGCCGGATTGGTGGAGTAGATCGACGTGGCCGCATTGTTCACGCTTCCCTGCACCAGAAAGCCGTCGGCGCTTTGCTCATTCTGCTCCGGCGCCTTGGGCATTTCCTGCGCCCCTTGTGCGCCGTTCTGCGGCGGAGTCTGCGCGGTCTTTTGCGCCTGCGCATCCGCCACCGGCGGTGGAAGCTCCACCGCCGGCATCTCAGTTTGCGCGTGCGCCATTATCTGCGCTTGCGGCAGCAGCTTCAACTCCCACGCCGCCGCCGGCATGTTTGCAACGATCGTCACCTCGGCGCGGACCGGCGCAAAACACTGCATCGCAATTCTGATAGTCCACTTGCCGTCCGTCAGATCGTCGAACGCGAAAGCGCCATTCTGGTCGGAAACCGTGGCCAGAGTCTTGGTACCCTGCGTCGCCGTGATGGTGGCGCCAGGCAAGGGCAATCCGCCAAACGTCACCACCCCGCGATAAGGCGTGGCCGCGGCGATCGCGGAAAAGCCGAGCCAGGCGAGGGCACACACAAGTTGTCGAACTCGACGCATCTGACCCCCGCCTGGTTGGTGCTCGCCGGGACTGCCCCTGCGATTCCGGACCCAGAGCATTGATTCCGATTGACTGCCGAACCTAATTCGGCGACGGCTGCTCGACGTGGTCGATCACAATCACATCGACTTGCTGTTTTTGCGCCACCAGCTTCAGCCCCAGCTGCTCCTGCAACGCCGTGAAAATGGACGGCCCCACCGGCTCTTGCGTTTGTCCGCCTCCATCCGGCGGCGGCGCTCCCTTTCCCGGCGCCATCACCGGCCCGCCTCCCTCTTCTGGCATGAACGAAAGTGTGAAATCGTAGCTGCCAGTCAGGCCTGTCTTATCCACCACGGTGCTCCCGATCTGCTGCGAGAGTATGCGAGTGAACCCGGCCATAGTCGAAGCAGTGGCTTCCAACACCATCCCCTGCGGCGACATGTGCATCATCATCTGGCCTTTTCCAAGCCCGCCAGCCGCGCCGGGTTTCTCCGGAGCAGGCGGCGGTCCATTCGCAGCCAGTTCGTCGGGCGTTGCCTCTTTCAGCTTCGGGCCTCCTTTTGCCACCACCAGCGTGTACACCTCGAGTTCCTTGGTCTCGTGGTGGAACTTCAGGCCGCACCGCTCTTGCAAGACGGGGATCAGCATTGCCCACCGCTGCTGTCGGCTGAGTTTCTTCAGCTTCGGCGCGTCGTCGGGCGCTACCTTGGCTTCGATATCGTAGCGTCTCGACTTGGCCCATTCCGGCTCATTGAGGATGCGGTCGCGGGGCAGGTCAAACGCGTTGCGCAGAAGAAGGTCGAGGGGCAAGCCGTTGCCGGAAAAGCCATCGGGCGTAACCATCATCCCGATCCGCATCATCATGCCTTCATCCTTGTGCGGCTTGATCGAGACCACATCGAATGAGATCGGCTGCTGCTGGGATGCACTTTGCGCTGGCGCCGGAGCCTGGCTGGTTGCGGCGCCCGGCTGCCCATGCAGAACGGCCGCACAGGCCACGCACACGGCCAGGGTGAGCACCGTCCTGGTGCAGGCATTCCCCGCCCGCCAGCCGACTTGACCCTTCATTTGACCCTTCATTTGGCGAGACTCCTTCAAGTGGCCCGTTCACTGTTTTCAGGTTAATTCGGCGACGGCTTCTCCACGTGATCGATCACAATCACGTCGTCGGGCGCCTTGGTGGCTTCGATCTTCAATCCAAGCTGCTCTTGCACGGCGGTGTAGAGGCTCGGCGGAGCATTGGGGTTATCGCCGGCCGGCGCGGTTGGGGGCGTTACCGCGCCGCGAAACTGTGCAAACTGCGAGTCGTCCGGCGTCCACTTCAACGTGAAATCGTACTTATCCTTCAACCCGGTCTGGTCCACCACCGGCCTGTCCATCACGCTTGACTGCATCCACTTGGCGAATCCGGTCATACTCATGTTGCGCACCACCAGGTCGCCCAGCCCCCTGAAGAGGAATCCTTCCCCATCGTTAGGCCCCGCCGTGGTCTTGCCCATCTTCGGCCCGCCGCCGGCCAGGCGAACGGCATACAGCGAGAGTTCCTTCTGCTCGTGATGGAACTTGAGCGCGCACCGGTCGGCCAGCAGTTTCTGCACCATGTCCTGCATCTGCTTCAGGCTCGGCCGGCCAGGGATGTCGGGAACTCCGTCGATGTCGAACATGTCGGTCCCGAACCAGTCCGGCGCGCCGACGATCTGCTTGGTGTGCATTCCATACGCGAACGCGATCAGATCGTTCATGTTGGTGTTGATCGTCACAAAATGCGTGCCGCGAAAGCCGAATCCTTTGCCCTGCTGGCCAGGTTGGCCGGGCTTGATGGTGGCCACCTCCAGGCTCGGATCGGCGTCGGCCGCCATCGTCTTCTGCGGCTCCGGAATCGGCCAGGCAGTATCCGGCGTGGTGCGCGCCAAAACCAGCGGCAAGGTCATCGGCCCCTGGGCAAATGTTCCGGTAATGGTTTTGCCGTCATCGGACATCTTTCCTTCATAGGTCGCGCCCATCGCCACAATCGAGTACTTCAGCACGCCGCCTTCGAACGAGGCCGTGTTCGCCGTGATGGGCTGCCCGCCCTGGTCGATGCTGTAGAGGGTGGCCTGAAGTGCTCCGCCGCTTGTTTTCGTCAACTTCAACACCGTCCGCAAGTCGCGGTTCGCCTGGGCAATGTGCAGCGTTCCCTGCCACACGCCCGCGATGTCCTGCGCCGATGCCGCTGGTGTTGCCGCAGCTTGCGCCGTGGTTGTCGCGGCTGCCGATGCCGGAGCCGCCGTCTGCGCTTTTGTTACCTTCCCGTTTGCCGCAAGAAAAATGACGAGCAGCGCCCATCCTGTCGCGCACGCCGGTTTACGCCAGCTCTTCCACCCGCTGCTCAAATTGCACTCGAACTCCCTGGTTCTCATGAAAGAATCCCTTCTTCGACCATTCTGTCGATGGAAACGTGCGAGACGCCTGACCTGCACTCGCTTTGATTCTGCCCCGGAATACAAGTTTAAGACGTATTTGCGCGTACTTTTGTTCACTTAGGTCGCGGACGCGCCCTCCGTCCGGCCCCGAGCTCGGCGACGGGAAGTCTTTGAAAGCAGACTTGATAAGCCGATTCCGTGGAAATTCTCGCCCCGCTGTGCCCTTCCGCCTATCCTTTTGCCAAACCGTTTATACTTGCCGCAGACCGCGAACAACACAGGGAGCACGAGAATGGCGAAGAGCGTAAACAAGGTATTTCTGCTGGGAAACGTGGGCAAGGACCCGGAGATCCGTTCGACGACTGGGGGAACCATGGTGGCCAGTTTCACCCTCGCGACCAGCGACCGCTTTCAGGACCAGCAAGGGAACTGGCAGGACCGCACGGAGTGGCATAATCTCAAGGCGTTCAAGCGCACCGCGGAGATTGTGCGCGATTACGTGAAAAAAGGAACCAAGCTGTGGATCGAAGGCAAGATCACGACCAATAGCTGGGACGACAAGGAAACGAAACAGAAGCGCTATCGCACCGAGATCATCGTGAACGATCTCTCGCTCCTATCCGCGCGCGAGGACGGGGGCGCCGGCGCCGGAGGGTCCTCACGCCAGTCAGGCGCGTCGGGCAACTTCGACCAGCGGCCTCCCGCCGGCCAGGATGATGTCGCGCACTCGGCAGAGATTTCCGACGACGATATTCCGTTCTGACGCGTTGCGCACGGAGTTTGACGACGGGAGCCGCGACCTGGAGTCCAGATACTGCTCGCCGTTCAGCAGATGCAGGCTCGTCCGGAGAGTCACCGTCTATTGTGTAAAAGGGGGCCTGCTCCGAGGAGAAAAGCCATGGTTGGAAAGCTCAACATAAGCTCCGAAGCCGATGCTGTGCGGCACCTTTTCATGGCCTTGGAAAAGAACGCAAGGAGACTTAGGTCGTGCTGGCTTTGCAATTCCCCGTTATCTGCTCAAAAACTTGCGCACCAAGGGCACCTCAGCGGGAACCACCGGCCTAACTGCCCATTTGAGGAACTGGCCGGTGCCGCCGAAGAATGCATTAAAGCGCGACACGAGGAGCAACAAGCGCAGGAGTATGAGAGAAGGCTCAGCAAGAAAGTAGATGCCTTACTTGCGGCGAATGCTCAGTTCTGTCCGTGCCCGATTTGCGAGTGTCCGTTCGATCTGAAACATGAGCAGGGATGTCCGTTCCGTACCCTTTCAGAACTCCGGGGCACGTCAGGCGATCACTCACAAATCCAAACATAGCCCAAGGAGCCAACGAACCAGATGAAGCGGATCACGACCGCGCTTAAAGCCCCGGCTCTTGTTCGTGAGTTTCGTTTCCTCACTCTGGCCTACGTCGCGGGAGTGTCATCCGTGCTGCTTTAAGGCGAGCAGGAGGGCGACGAGGGCAAGTACCAGCAATATAAGAACCACAGCAACAATTCCTCGCTTCACCATCCTCTTGGTGGATGCGATGTTCTCCAGGTCAGCCATTATTTTGGCGTACCGCGCGGACGTCTCGGCGTCGACCTGGAAGAATTTGTTTGTTCCGGGGACCGCCCTTAAATCTTTGTACCAGGCGAGCACCTCTTCCGGTCGGACGATTCCTATCACGGGCCTGCCATTTTTCAACGTAGTGCTGGCCTCCCGAATCCTGCTGTCCAGCAGCATGTTCGCAAGTCCCTTCACTGCCGTGGGCCCGACCGTGGAAATTAAAAGGTCGAGTCGAGTGCCGCCGTTCGCCAAGGTTGTATCCCTCAAGAGTGCGGTGAGATCTCCATCGCCCAAGATGAATGCCTTCTTGGCTTCGAGAGCCTCGATTTCGGCGTTGATCTGCTCGGGATCGATCAACGCTGGAGCCTTAATTCCGTCTTTCGACGAACGCTCCTCGGGTGCCGGATCGCTTGCTGGCGACGGATTAGCAAAATTCTTCCGGTTCTCCACGCTCATGCTCCCCTTCACTCGTACAACGTGTAAACGACTTACCGGATATTCTTAAGCTCATGGCTACTACGGCATGGCAATATGCAAAGGGCCCACCGCCCCGAATCCCGCCAGCCCACTCGTATAAATGGTAATCTGTCCCCGCAGTTCCAGCATATCGCCGAATGCCCGGGCTCACGCAGGCGCGCGGCTGCCCCAACCGTTTCCCTCCCTACTCGGCGAGCCGCAGTCTTGCGCGCACCCGATCCTGCGTCAACACCCTCTCGAACTCGGCCATGCGCCCACGACTTGGAACATCAGCCGCCGCTGGGCGTGCTGAGGCCCAGGCCTGAGGATGAATCTGCCGGTCTCGGCATCTGCCTGACCCACCAGACCAAAAACCGCGTTTGCGCCTATCGAAAGCGATCTAGCGCAGGAACGCTTCGGGTAAGCCTCCATCGACGGGAAAAAGGTGCCCCGTTGTGCAGCGCGAGCGGTTGCTCGCAAGGAACAAAATGGCCTCCGCACAATCGGCCGGATCGATGGGCTGGTGCGTCAGCGTGCGTTGCGCGTAGAACGCGGCCAGCCGATTGCGCAGCTCGTCGTCGCTCATTGCGTCATCGAAAGCGATCCCGTACTTCGTCAGCGATGCGCGCACGCGGTCGCGCGGAAACATTGTCGAGCCTTTTACCACCGTGGCCGGGCAAATGCCGTTCACGCGGACTCGCGGCGCCAGGCCCACGGCCAACTCGCGCACCAGGTGGCTCAACGCGGCCTTGCTCACGTCGTAGGCCTCGCTGCCGCGCTTGGGCACCACGGCGTTGGCTGAGCTGGTCAGCACGATGGACGTCTCCAGTCCCTGCTCCGCGAAAACCTTTGCCGCTTCGTCGGCCAGAATGTAGTTCGCGGTCACATTCAGCTCCAGCGTCACGCCCCACATCGCGTCGCTGACCACCCCATCCTTCGACGATGGAAAGATGGCCGCGGTGTTGATGAGCATGTCCACGCCGCCGAACGCGCCGATGGTCTCCCTGATCGCCCGCACAATGGTCGCGCGGTCGCGTATGTCCAACTCGACCGAGCGCACAAACTCCTTCGACGTGACCGGGCCAAGTTCCTCCGCCACTTGGCGCCCCGCCGTCGCATCGCGATCGGCAATCATCACGTGCGCGCCGCGCTCGGCAGCCAGCCGGGCCACTTCTCGTCCAATCCCGCTGCCCCCGCCGACGATGAGCGCGATCTGCCGGCTCAGTTCCTTCTCCGGAGGCTGGCGGCGGATCTTCGCCTCTTCCAGCAGCCAGTATTCGATGCGAAACGCCTCCAGCGCCGGCAGCGCCACGTAATTCGTGAACACGCGAAAGCTAGCCGGGTCCATCTTCTGGGCGCATTGCGGCAATGCGCCGGTCAGCGGCGCATCCCCAGCCAGCAGGCTCGCGCCTTCCATCACGTGGATCGCGTTGGTGTAAAACTCTCCAATGATTCTCGCCTCGGTCCGGTTCTTGCCGAAGCTGAACATGCCCAGGCCTGGAATCAGAACCACCGCCGGGTTGGCATCGCGCATCGCCGGCGAATCCGCCGTCGCATGCTTCTTGTAATACTCCGCGTACTGCTCGCGATATTCCTTGAGCGACGAATCAATCGCCTGTTTCAGCGCCGCAACATCTTCTCCCTCGTTCCACGGAACGAACATCGGCCGGATCTTGGTGCGGATGAAGTGGTCGGGGCAGCTGGTGCCCAGAAAGGCCAAATCCCTGCCGTCTTTTGAATTGACGAACTGGAGCACGTCCTCGGCGTCGCTGTAGCCGGCAATCCAGCGGCGCTCCGCGCTCACGCGGCCGCGCAGATAGGGAAGGATCTCGATCGAGATTGCGCGCCGGTCGGCGCGCGCGCTCACCGCTGCGCCGCCGAAGCGCGCCGTGCGCTTGCGCCGTCCATGCTCGGCGATGAACTGGCCCAGCTCGTCGATGACGGTAAGCGTGCTCGAGTAACACCGGCGCTGGGTTTCGCCCCAAGTGAACAGGCCGTGCCCGCCCAGCACAATGCCGTCGCAGTCAGGATTCTGCTCCGCAGCGCGCTTCATCATCATGGCCAGCTCAAAGCCCGGCCGCTGCCAGGGCAGCCACACCAGCTTGTGGCCGAACGTGCGGTTGAACTCATTCATTTTTGCATTGCCATTGCCTGAAGCCGCCAGCGCGATGCCCCAGTCGGGATGCAGATGATCCACATGCGGGAACGGCAGGAACCCGTGCATCGGCGTGTCGATGGAAGCAGCCACGGGATTGTTGCGGAAAGCGCACAGCGCGTACATCGCCACCATCGCGTCTTCCGTCTCTTCGCCTGCGTAGAGTTGCTCCAGCGCCAGCAGCTTGTCCTGGTAAAGCGTGGCGAAGCCGGCGCGCTTGATGCTGCCCAGGTCGCCGCCCGAGCCCTTTACCCACAGCACCTTTACCGTCTCGCCGGTGAGCGGATCAATCTCATCCACCTTGGAGCTGGTATTGCCCCCGGCAAAGTTAGTGATGCGCAAATCTGAGCCGAGTAAATTGGAGCGGTAGCGGAGCAGTTCGCCCTCGTCCAGCGTCTGCGCCAGGCCTTCGTCCCAGCGGTCTTCAAGGAACTTCAGGGGCAGTGAAGCAACAGAAGTGGAAGCCATCGGAGCACCTCGTTCTCGCGCATAGCCGGCGATTCCGTGCGCGACTTCAATCTCTATTATGGTATCCGGATCAGCGGACCCGCTTGAACGTCCGGCTCCAGCGTGTATCGCCGAAGAAGTGCAGCGCCACGTGGCCCATCCACGCAATGCGCGCCTTCATGCCCGTTCTCTCAAGCTGCCCATCGTTTGCCGTAAACGACCAGTAATTAAACAGCGGCCGCCCCAAGATATTCTCGCGCGGCACAAAGCCCCAGAACCGCGAGTCGGCGCTGTTATGGCGGTTGTCGCCCATCATGAAATACATGCCCGCCGGAACCACCAGATCGCCGTTCACCACATGATTGTGAAAATCCACTTCCCAGGATTCCGGGATGAAATTGCCGGGCTGGGAGACGGGAGTCACCGCGGGAAACTCGTCGAGGAAGACCTGGTCGAAGGTGGGCGTCATCTTGCCCGTCGGCGCCAGCGGCTGCGCCACGCCGTTGACATAGACAATTCCTTCGTGGAGGTGGATGTGGTCGCCGGGAACACCGACGCAACGCTTGACCAGATCCTGAAATTTGGGCTCTCCGTTTACGTCGTCCGCCACAGGCTTGATGAAGACCACGATGTCGCCGCGGCGCGGTTCGCGGTAATGCACCAGGGGCATCCAGTGTGCCGGCGGTGCAAAGGTGGTGCGGTCCACAGCCAGGTGATCGCCCACCAGCAGCGTGTCTTCCATGGAGCCCGACGGGATGACCATGTTCTGCGCAAGGAAGGTGAGGATGAAGAGGCCAACCACCAGCACTGAGCAAATGCCCGCAGCGGCTTCAAACGGAGTCTCTTCAACGCGCTGTTCGGCGGGTTCGGCGGCCGGAGTGGCAGAGCTTTTTGTCATTTCATCCAGGTTCCGCTACGTCCAATTACTTTGTCCGCTTGAGCGTCCGGTTCCAGCGCGTGTCGGTGAAGAAGTGCAGCGCCACGTGGCCCAGCCACTCAATCTTGTGGCCAACGCCGGTCTGGTCGTATTCGTCTTCCGGAGTCTTGAAGGACCAGTAGTTAAACAGCGGGCGACCGATGATATTGGCGCGCGGAACAAATCCCCAATAGCGCGAGTCGAGCGAGTTGTGCCGGTTGTCGCCCATCATGAAGTATTTGCCCGGCGGGACAACCAGGTCGCCATCGACCACGCGACCGGGCTCCTCGATGGACCATGATTCCGTGGCGCCGATTTCCACGCTGGGCGGAACCGCTGGAAACTCGTCCAGGAAAATAGGCTCGGCGGCGGGGATGTTCTCGCCGTGCGCTGGCTGGGGCTGGGCCACGCCGTTCACGTAGACGATGCCCTCGTGAAGATGGATGTGGTCGCCGGGCACGCCGATGCAGCGCTTCACCAGGTAAAGATACTGCGGCTCGCCGTTCACGTCGTCCGGCACCGGCTTGATAAAGACCACAATGTCGCCGCGGCGCGGATCGCGATAATGCACCAGCGGCATCCACCTGGCCGGCGGTGCAAAAGTGACGCGGTCCACCACCAGGTGGTCGCCGACCAGCAGCGTGTTCTCCATCGATCCCGATGGAATGACGAAGTTCTGCGCCAGAAAGGTCAGGATGAAGAGACCCACCACAAACACCGAGCAGATGCTGGCCACGGCTTCAAACGGAGTTTCTTCCACGCGCTGGGCGGCGGGTTCGGCGGAGGCTTCCTTGGTGGTGGTCTTCGGCATGGGGCAGTATTCAGTGGTCCGTGTTCCCGCTCGCTCGGAGCTTCAATGCACCACTCGGAAGATCCGATTCCAGCGGGCGAATCCAATTAAGCGCGCGGAGAGTTCGCTGTCGTGCTTGAGTCTATCATCCGCAGCCTGCTTGACATCCGTGCTTGAGGGACGGCGCAGCGAGAAGTAGATCACCAGCGGGCGCGCGATGATCGCCGGGCGCGGAACCAGTCCCCAGAAGCGGGAATCGTCGGAGTGATTGCGGTTGTCGCCCAGCATGAAGTATTCGCCCGGAGGGACCACCAGGTCGCCGTCCCTGGTCAGCGTCTGCATCCGCCGCCACCAATCGGGGCTGACGTTGGGGTCGGTATAGACGCGGGTGGGAAAGTTGTCGAGGAACAGACTGGAGTCGGCCGGCTCAAACGCGGCGTAAGGCTCGTTGAGGGTCTCGCCATTCACCGTCACCCGGCCGTCCTCGATGCGGATGCGGTCGCCGGGTATGCCGACCACGCGCTTGATCAGCAACGGCGCCGTCGGATCGGGGTGGTGGAAGACCACGATATCGCCGCGCTCCACGTCGCGATAGGGAAGGATCAGGCGCGCAAGCCTGTCCGCCGGAGCAAAAATCTGTTTGTTGACCAGCAGGAAATCGCCCACCAGCAGCGTGCGCTCCATGCTCTCTGAGGGAATGAGGAACGGCTGGAAGAGGAATGTGAGCACAAAAAGCGCGACGATGATGGTGCGCAGCAGCGATGCCAGCGCTTCCGGAATGGTGGGCAGTTGCAGGCGTAGCCGGGCAAACGCGCTTTGGCGGGGCAGGGCCGGCTGGACGGGAGTGGTCATTCGGCGGCCGGCTCCTCTGCGGGTTGGGCGGTGGCGGCAGCGCCCGTCAGTTGCGCCAGGGCGCGGCGCGCCGCGTCCTGCTCCGCGTGTTTCTTGGTTCTGCCCAGGCCGCGCGCCAGGGGCTTGCCCGGCTCTCCGAGTGCCGGCTTGAGCCGCACTTCAACCAGAAAGCGCTTGCGATGGTCGGGGCCGCTTTCATTCTTGAGCCGGTAAACCGGCGCGCCGGCGCGGGAGGCCTGCAGGTGTTCCTGGAGCGCGGACTTGTAGTTGCCCAGAGCGGCGCCGCTTTCGAGCTCGGCGGCAAAGCGCTCTGCGGCCTGGCCGATCACCTGGGCGTGGACAAAGGCGCGCACCGGATCCAGGCCGCCATCGAGAAACATCGCCCCCAGAACGGCTTCCAGGGCGTTCGAAAGCACGGTCGCCTTGCTCCGAATTCCGCTGCGATCTTCGCCGCGGCCGAGCAGAACGTGCCGCCCCAAATCGATAGAGGCCGCCACCTCCGCCATGTGCTGGCGGCTTACCAGCTGAGCGCGCACCCGCGTCAGGTCGCCCTCGCGCCAGCCGGGAAAGCCAAGAAACAAGGCTTCGCCCACAACCAGGCCAAGAATCGCGTCCCCCAGAAACTCAAGCCGCTCATTGCCGGCGGGATCGGCGGCTTCCGCGTGCTGCTCATGCGCCAGGGATCGGTGGGTGAGGGCGCGCAACAGCAACTCCGGGCGCGTAAAGCCGTACCCGAGCGCCGTTTCCAATTCGCTGAGAGGTGTTTTCATTGTCAGAATAATCTTGAGGTCCCGCGTGCTATCGGCCGTCCCCTCCAGCTCCACGGTGTCCCACCTTTATTAGACGCCTCAGAGGACCTCCAAGTAGGAAGAAGGAGCTGAACGCGCGCAAAAGCGGACTGCCCATCACTTGTCAACGCTGTCCCTTGCGTCTGCTACTCCCTATTCCCTATTCCCTACTCCCTGTCCTACGTCACTGCGGCTTTGCAGCAGGCGCAGCGGCAGCGGCGGACGGATCGGCCGGAGTCGCCGCCGGCGCCGCATCGGCATCGCCCTCCTGGCAACTGTGCCCGTTGACGGCGTAGGCGGTTTTGATGCCGCGCTCCGCGGCCAGCCGCGTGTCCTGCTGGCCATCGCGATGCTCATACGCCAGCTTGTACTCCGCAACCGCACCGTCGCGGTTGCAGTCCAGGTCCAGCATGCGGCCGAGAAAAATGTGCGACCAGGCGATCAGGCGAGCGTTCTTGCTGGTGGCCACGGTCTCCTGGAAGCGGGCGATGGCCTCGTCCGGGTGGCCGGTCATCACGGCGACGCGGGCAAGGATGAAATCGGCGCGAGCAGCGTTGGCCACCGACTGGATGCTGCTGCTCTTGTCTGCCAGCGCCTGACGCGCCAGCGCGGCGGCGCCGTTCGCGTCGCGGGTCTGGAGCTTGAACTCGGCCAGGTCAAGGCCCTCCAGTTTGTGCGGCGTGGGCCGAACCAGCACATCCTCATCTGCCTGGGCGTCAAACTGAAGATGTTTGGCCCGCTGAACCTGCTGGTCAATGTCCATGGCGTAGACCATCTCCCCGACGGTGTCGCTCAGGCTCGCCGGATCTTTCTCGAACTGAATCAGTTGATCGTAGAAATACTGGACCAGGACGAAGCCCTGGGTCATGTCGTGGTGCACCAGGGCCTGGCGCACCGCCTCCTGTTTCTGTTCCACCTGCTGGCGCTGATGCTCGTATATGGGCATGTCGGAGCGGGGAACGCCTGCGGGAAGCTGGTAGTTCGGGATGCCGGTGTCCAGGGTACGCGCTTCGATCGCCTTGATCAGGCACTCCACGGTCAGCGGCACCACGTCGGTGCGGTAGCGATAGGCCACGGGAGCGTCGCGGATCGCCTTCATGATCGGCTGCATCCGGTCGATGGCATCGGAGCGCGCATAGAGAAGCGGCTCGATGGTGTAGTGCAGGTAGGTGTCGCGGACGTCGTTGAGGTTGATCTGGCCGTTGTGGGGCGAGACCACGACGATGTAGTCGGCGCCGTAGATGCGGGCGTTGACGAGGGAGGGCGAAAGCATGGGCTCCATCACCACGATGAAGCGGCGTCCGCTGTAGGTTTCCGCCGGCTGCTTCAGGTAAAGATTGGCTTTCACGATCATCTGCGAGAGAGGATCGTGGAGCTGGTCGAGCTGCTCGTCGTAGGTGTGCTTAGCGGCCAGCCAGATGCCGTGCAGATCGGTAGTCTTGACGAAGGCGTTGAGCAGGGGAACCACGTCGAACACGGCCGTGGCGTCGGGCGGCATCTCGGAAAGCTCGGTGACGGTCTCCATCTCCTCCGGCGGAGGGGTCAGATACAGGGCCAGCGAGATGTACTGGGCGATGTCCTCCTCGGTCCCGGTCATGCGGTGCTGGGCAATGTAGAGGCAGAGCGCGTCGCGGGACTTGCGGGCGTCCTCGCTGCGGGTGAAGGCCTGGTTCAGCTCATCGCGGACGTGGGCGCGGATGGGCGAGCTCTCCTTGAGGCCCTCGTCGTAGCCGCAGGCATTGAGGGCCGACGCGACCACGAAGAGCGACTCGGAGGGAATGAGCTCGATGGTGGGACCGGCGGGGTCGAGGGTGGGGGATTTCTCCTGCGGAGCGGCCTGATTGGGCGGAACCGCTTCCTGCGAGCTCGAGGAATAGGGCTGCTGCGAACTGGACGAGGATTGCTGCGCGCCGGCTAAAAGATTAAGGCAAAGACACGCGAGAGCGGCGGCAAGCGATGCGGCGACGCGAAGATGAGGAAACGGCATGAAGGAAACCCTGCCTGAATGGTATTTAGACGCGGAGGCTGGGTCAAACGGGGGAAGCAGGGACCAGGGGGCCCGCGATGGATGAAACCGGGGTGCCCCAACCTCGCCGCGTCGTTCTTGCGGCTGGAGTGGCGTACGCGGAGTTTTGCAAGGGCGCAACATAAACGCGCATTGAAAACACGTAAGTTGCTGAATCTGCAATGTGCTGAATGTGCTAGTTGTGCTGGATGCGCAATTCCGTAGCACAAATTAGCACCAATTTCGGCACAGAACGCGCCATTCAGACTAACTGTCATCCTGAACGCAGTGAAGGATCTGCGGCAGCTTTTTCGCGGTCCCAATTGACGCTTCTTCCGAATTGGCCACGATACAGTCGGAAATGGTCCCCGTAAAGGGAAAGTGTTCAATTGCTAAGTGGATCATTGGAAGGTATCGCAATTCATGCCGGGGAAACTGCAGCCCAGAGATTTGAGCTTCCACTGAACCTTCTTTGTCCTTCCAGCCGAGACGGGAACGGTCTCTACTGCTGCAGCAAAGCCCGGCGACGTAACGAAAACATCGTATCCACCTTGAGGAAGCACCAGCATGAAATCGCCATGGATGTCGGTATGCATCAGCAGCCGTACATTTTGCTCAGGAGGGATATTTCGTCGAACAAAGACGCTTGCGCCTTTTATGGTTGCACCCACTTCATCGACAACATGACCACTTATCTGTCCGTTTTTGGGCTGTTGCGCTAACGTTTGCGTAGCGTTCACTACGCAAACCGCCGTAACCATGAGAAGAGCGCACACACCTATCCGCCGATTCTTCATGTCTGCCATCCTCTCATTTGCGTCCGTTGCGGTCGAGTCACCGCCGATGCGGAACTTTGCTGGTTCTTCGCCTGCTAGAGACCTGGAATTTCGATCTGGACTGGGCGGCAGCAAAGAAGTGTAACGGGTGGCAGCAAATCTCTATATCCAGCATCTGCGGGAGACCCAGGAATTGACCCTATTTTTCTGCCCCATTTTTGGTGCAGATTCCCGGCGCCGCCCGCGTAGGTGGCCGTAATGCTATGCACTGCCACCGCAAGCGAAGCAGTCGAATATGTCGCCACCCCCGATCCATTCAGAGTTCCAGTGCCGAGCGTGTTCCCCCCACCCCCTATTTCGTGACCGTCAACGTTCCTTTGACGAAGGCAAATTTGTAGTCCGCGGCAGCCAGCTTTCCTGCTTTCACCGTGATGGGATATTTGCCCGGCGCCGATTTTGAGGTTGCGCTGGTCGAGAGCGCCGGCTGGCCGGTGGTCGCCTTGGCCTGTTTGTCTCCGTTCACAAACCCCTTCATGGTGTAAGTGAGTTTGGGAACGGTCGCGCCCTGCTTCATGGTGAGGTTGTTGGCGGTGACGGTCAGCGTTGCCTTGTTGACCACGATACTGCGCGTGACCTGCGCAGCCCCGTAGGTGGCGTTGCCGGCCTGCTTGGCCGCCACCACCACGGTACCTGCGCCCTTGATGGATAGCGTTGCATCGTGTGTCCCGCTCACTTTCGCCGGTCCTGAGACTACGCCGAAGGTAACAGCCAGCTTGGAGCTAGCCGTCGCCGAAAGGGCGATGGGCTTGACGCCGTAAGTTACCGGGCTTGCCGGCTGCTTGAAGGTGACGGTCTGCGCGTGACCGACGGTGAAGCTTTGACTGACGCTTGGGGCCGCGTTGTACGCCGTGTTGCCCGCCTGCGACGCCCGGATGGTGCAGGCTCCGAGGGCGACCAGCGAGGCTGTTTCGCCGGAGACCGTGCAGGCGGATTTGGTGAGGGAGGCGAAGCTGACCGTCAGCTTGGAACTGGCGGTGGCGGAGAGCGCCAGCTTGGTTCCGATGGTGCGGCTGCCGATGGCCGGGAAGGTAATGGTCTGCGCGGCCTTGTTCACCTTAATGGTCCGCGTCAGCTCCGGGGCGGCTAAGTAATCCGCGTTGCCGGGCTGCTTGGCTGTAACCACCACGGTACCTGCGCCGGTAATAGTTAGCGTTGCATCGTTGGTGCCGCTTACTTTGGCCGGGCCGGAGACGATGCTGAAAGTAACAGCCAGCTTGGAGCCAGCCGTCGCCGAAAGCGCAATGGGCTTGACGCCAAAGGTCACCGGGCTTAACGGCTGCTTGAAGGTGATGGTCTGCGCTTCGCGATTGACGGCAAAACTTTGATTGACGTTTGGGGCGGCGCTGTACACTGTGTTGCCCGGCCGCGACGCCTGGATGGTGCAGGTACCGGCGGCGACCAGCGCGGCCTTGGCTCCGGAGACGGTGCAGACGGATTTGGTGAGGGAAGCGAAGCCGACCGCCAAGCCGGAACTGGCCGTAGCGGTGAGCGTCAGCCGCGTGCCCACGGTTTGCGTTCCGGGGTTAGCAAAAGTGATCGTCTGCGTTACCTGCGCGGTCACCGTCAGGGTTTGTGGCGCTGAGACGCTTACATCGTAGTTCGAATCGCCCGAGTAGCTCGCCGTCACGCTGTAGGAGCCGGCGGCCAGGGTCGTGGTGCTGAAGCTCCCTGAACCATTGCTGCCCAGGGTAATCGTCCCCAGTTCTGTCGCCGGACTTGTGTTCTGGTTATAGAGCGTCACTGTGCCGGTTGGCGCCGGTGTGGTCTGCGTGGTTCCAGCCACTGTCGCGGTAAAGGTGACATTCTGTCCCGCGTATGCCGTGGCCGGAGCGATGGTCAAGGTTGTGGAGGTCTCCGGCAAAACGGGAGAGATCTTGGCAAAGTAGCCGCGCCAGCCGGGCCCAGCCCCCGGAGTTGCATAGGTACCAGGGGTGGTGACGAGCTTACCCGCGTCGTTTCCGTATCCGGCCGCGTAGATGTTTCCGTTGGAGTCAACGGCTACGCCGTTTTGGCTGACGGCGTTGACGCCGTACGCTGAGCAGCAGCTTTCAAAGAGCGGCGTGGCGAAGAGCAGTTGCGGGCCACCGAAGTGTCCGGAGTTCCCGTCTTCACCGAGTTTGGAGAAGAAGGCAGTTCTGGGCTCTTTTTTCAGTGAAAAAGAGTCGCGGTTTAAGGGCTCGGGAACGGCGGCGCACGGCTTTACTGTCACTTTGCCGGTCGCCGCCGTCTGCACGACTCTATTGGACGACAATGGAATGCCTTACCTCATGCGCAGGTTCGTAATTGGCATTACCGGCCTGGATTGCCGCTACGACCACTGTTCCCGTTCCGGTGATGGTCAGCCTGTCGCCGTGCACCTTGGCATGGCCGGAGACGACGCTGAACGTGACCGCCAGGCGAGAACTTGCCTTCGCGGAAAGCGTGATGGGGTTTGCGGGATATGTCACCTTGCTCGGTGGCGCCTTGAAATCGATTGTCTGCTTAGCCTTGTCGACAACGATCTTGTGGGTGACGTCCACAGCGGCTTCGTAACTCAAATTCCCGTGTTGATTCGCTGCCACCTCGACCGTTCCAGCGCCGGTGATTGCCAGTTCATCGCCGCTTATCTTGCCGCGTCCGGATAAAACGGAGAAGGTTACCGGCAGATGGGAGCTGGCGGTTGCCGTTAACTTGATCGGCTTCACACCATAGACGACCGGGCTTGCTGGCGCCCTGAACGCGATGGTCTGCTTCACCTTTGCGACCTTGACCCAAGCTGAACCGCTTGAGGTTCGATAGGTCGCCGAGCTCGATGCATTCGGTGTGTAGGTGGCCTTGAGCAGATCCGTTCCATCATTTAGCACATTGGCTGGAACGTGGATTATTGCGGTGCCCCGGGTGAGCGTTGCTGCTGCGGATTCGTACGAACCGCTGGAAAGAGCCACTGATCCGGCGGGCGTTGCATATCCGCTCGTAGCGTTGACGGTGATCGTAACCGAAAGAGCATCAATCCTGTCGATACTCAGAGACGCTGGCACCACCTTTACAACTGGCGCGAACTGGTTCACTGCCAGAGTTTGCGCCGCGGAAGCGCCGGTTTCATAGTTACCATCGCCGGAATAAGTCGCCGTGACGCTATAGTCTCCGCGCCTGAGCGAACTGGTGTTGAATGAGCCCGAAGCGTTGGAGCCCAACGTGACAGTACCCAGAACTGTTGGCGGGGTTGTGTCGACGTTGGTCACGGTCACCTTTCCAGTAGGGAGCGGCGTGTTTCCCGCGGTCCCAGTCACGGAGGCAGTAAAGGTGACGCTCGATCCCGGAATAGCATTCAGCGGAGATATGGTCAGCTTGGTTGCTACCGGCTCCAGCACCTTGGATAGCTTGGCGAAGAAGCCGCGGTTAAATCCGCTCGTCGCAGTGGTTGTATAGGTGCCTTTCGTGACCGGGAGTGCTCCGCCGTCGTTGCCATATCCGGCGAGATAAATGTTCCCGCTCGAATCGAGAGAAAAACCATTGTCCGCGATGGCATAAGCGCCGTAACTCCCGGTGGGGCTCTCAAACACCGGAGTTGAGAAGAGCAGCTGTTTGGCATCCGACGAAAACGCCGACACGAATGCAAAGTTGCTGCCGTTGAGAGGAACAACCGGATTGACCACGGGGAAATCCCAGCCATAGCCGTTGTTATAGCCGTAGAGATAGACCCAACCGTGATTATCGAATGTGATGGCTTGCCCTGTGGTACTGGAGTTCCCGTTTGTGCCGCCTAAGAGCGTCGACCAGACATAGCCGGGCTGGTTGATATTGATCTTCGACAGGAACGCCGCATTGCAGCCATGGGAGGCGCACGTGGTCTGATAGACTCCGCGCGTGGTGGGGTAGGTGGTCAAGACAGTGTTTCCGGTAACATAAAGGTTGTTGGAGGAGTCGAACGCAATTCCCTCCACCGCATTTTGCGCCTGATTGCTACCCTGGACTTCGTCGCCGCCGATGAAGCTGGAATATATCAGCGACGCGTCTCCCGACTGCGTGGTGTCAAACACGCTTACGAATCCGGTGTAGTCCCAGCAATCGCCGGTGTCGTTGGGGTTGGGAACGCAGGACGGCCGCACGGAGCCGGCCGTGGTGGGAAACGTCGAGGCCAGTGTGACGCCGCCGATGGCCGAGATTCCATTCTGTCCCACGGCGATCGCCAGGGGTTGGGCCCAGGTGGGGTTTGAAGCCGAGTTCAATGACGCGAGGAAGGTGGAGTAGAGCAGCGTTTGACCGTCGGCGCTCAGCACGGAAAGACTGCCCGCCTGAGAGCCGTTCAAGCCCACCGCCTGGTACGCACCGGACGTGACCGGAAACTGAATGGCCTGGTTGCCGTTGTTCGGATAGATACTGGCGGTCGGCCATGCAGACTGCACCCAGCCGGAGAAGTACATGTTATCGGAGCTATCGAGCGCAAGGCCGACTGGATAGACCTGGGCTGTGCCGCCAAAGTACGTGGCGTACACGATCGACGATCCGTCGGGGCTGAGCTTGGCGATGAAAAGGGTGGGGCCTCCGATCACCCACTCGGTTCCGCCACCGGCGAAATTCCCATCGCAGTTCTCAACGATCGGAGTATCGCCGCCGACGTAGTAAGGCATGCAGATCGACTGGTACGCGTTGGGAGTAACCGGAAAGTCGTCCGAACCTGTCGATCCCAGGATGACGGCATTGTCCTGTGAATCCACTGCGACGGCTTGTCCAGCTTCGTAACCGTTGCCGCCGTGCAGATATGTCGAGTACACCAGGGACGTGCCGTCGGCGCTGATCTTGGTTACAAACGCCGAACTCCCGCTGCTCACCCCGCAACGGCCCGCCTTCCCGTTTCCGTTAGGCACCTGGCAGCTCGTCTCATACGCGCCCATTGTCGTGGGAAAGTTGAGATCGTTGGTGATTCCCGTCAAAATGATCTGGTTATTGGGCTGATTGGTCTCCGAATTGATAAACGTGTCCAGGGCCATCCCGTTGGGCACGGACTGCTGGTTGCCAGTGCCAATCGCGCCCATAAACATCAGCGTGGGGTCGATGATCAGCTCGCGGCTCCTGTCATAGGCGCCGAGCTTGAATCCAGTCTGACCGTTTCTGGCAACCTCAAAACTTCCATTTACCGATTGAGGAACGCCATTTTTCATTTGATAGACCACTGGCTTGTTGAGGCGAATCCGATCTGTGGCGCCCCGCTCAGCGTTTATCACCGGCAGCAGCAAGTCGCCATTCGCGGACAGTTCCGGCTTTGCACCGTCGAAGCCCCAGCGGATTGCCGATGCGTCTGCACCCGGCGCGACGACAAAGTCATATTCGAGCTGGCCCTGCCGGCCATAGTAGACGAGATCGACGCCAGGGTAGACCCCTTGAAGGCGCACCTTGCCGTACAGGGGCACGTTGCGCTGCCACTTCCCGGGGTCGCGTCCGGTGAAATAATTCGCCTTGCCGGGCTGCGCGTCTTCGCCTGCCGCGCGGTTCACCGTTCTCGCTCCGAGCAGGTTCATGCGCACAGCCGATTCGCTGATATGCGGCCGGGTTCCAGGCTTTGACGGAGTGACAACGTTCAACTCCAGCACCGCATCCGCGCCAGAAAGGAACAGCGTATATTGCGGGCCGCGCGCCAGCCATTGCACCTCTTTGGAGGTTTGGCCGAGGTTGGGCTCAAAGCTAAGCGGCAGCTTGCCGTAGCTCACCGACACGCGATTCGAAGCCTGAGAAGCCGTGGAATTCGGCTGCCCTGCAAACGACGGCCTGCCTGTAAGCAGGCAGATGAAAAACACGGCCAATCCAATCGCAGAGAACGGGGCATAGCGACGCAAGGGGCGGATCATGGATGGACGACCTCCTGAATTCAACGGGCCAACCGATGCGATGTTCCGCCGGGCTCCTGTTAGGGGGTTTCGAACAGGGGAAGTGGGCCCCATGGGGAACGGCACTTTGGTTTACGCCGATCGGTTGTGGTCCGAACTCGTCTCTCATTACTCATTGGTTATGTTCGAGATGCAAGAGCCATCCCGTGCCAACTCGTGCCATTTTGGGCTTTTCGAGCCATGAGAACTCGCTGGACACTCGGATCATGCGGACTTTATGATCATGCATACACGGCTACCCCCCAGCCGGGCCTCTTAATGGAAGTGGCCATGGCTTCACCTCGCAAAGAAAGTGCCGAGCCTGTAAAAGCGCTCATTTCGTGGAAGCAGATTGCTGTCTTCCTGAACCACTCTGAGCGCACTGTAAAGCGCTGGGAGCGAGAACGCGGACTGCCCGTTCATCGCGTACCAGGCGGAGAGCGCGGAGGTGTGTTTGCCTATCCGGGCGAATTGGCGGAATGGCTCAAGGGCAAGGCCGATGAATTGGAAGCCGGCGACTCAGCCCTCGCAAACGGGGTTGTCGGCCATGCCGCCGAACAATCAACAAACGCCCCAGCCGCACAGCACAGGACCGCTCCCGTCGAATCGGCGCCGGCTACTGCACCCGCCGGTCGTCGCTGGACTGTAAGCCACGCACGAGTGTTGGCCTTGCTCCTGCCTTTAACCCTCACTGCGGCTTTCATCGTCTATCTTTGGGGCGGCCACGCCGGTTCGTCCGTCACGGCGGTGGGCGATCGCGATCGCTCGACTGCCACTGCCCCGGATCTCGCGCCCGATTCTGTCGCGGTTTTGCCCTTCACCAACGCAGGCGGAAACGCTGGCTCGGACTACCTCTGCGACGGCATCACGGAGTCCCTGATTGGCAACCTCGCCCACATTCCACAGCTCAAGGTGCGTTCGCGCGATGCGGTCTTTCGCCTCAAGGGAAAAGACATTGAGGTGAAGGAGGCGGGAGACGAACTCGGCGTTTCGGTGGTGGTCAGCGGCCGCGTGACCCTGCGGGCCAACAATATCGGAGTCAGCGCCGAGCTCACAGACGTTCGGGATAATACCGAAATCTGGGGAAAGCGGTACGCCGGCAAAACCTCCGGCCTCATTCAACTGCAGGAGCAGATCGCCGGAGACGTCGCGGAAAAGTTGCGCTCCACGCTCAGCGCCGCCGAGAAAGAGCAGGTCACGCGGCAAGGGACGCAGGACGCTGAAGCCTACACCCTCTATCTGGAGGGGCGTTACGACTGGAACCTGAGGGACCGCGCCAAACTTGAAGCCGCCATCTCCTTTTTCAATCAGGCCACCGAAAGGGATACTGAATATGCCCTGGCGTATTCCGGCCTGGCCGACGTCTATTCCGTGCTGCCCAATTTCTGGGGTAATCCGAACGAGGATTTCCCCAAATCGAATGCCGCCGCCCGCAAGGCGCTGGAACTCGACCCGACTCTGGCTCATCCGCACGCAGTGCTGGGCAACAACGAGATGGAGTACAACTGGGACTTTGCCGGCGGCGAGGCCGAATTCAAAAAGGCCATTGCGCTCGATCCTAACGATGCTACCGCTCACCAGTGGTATGCGGAGAGATTGAGCCAGCTTGGCCGCCATCGGGAAGCATTGGCCGAAATCAATCGCGCTCACGAGCTGGATCCGCTCTCGCCGGTCATCGTTAGGGTAATCGGTGGAACTCTGCTGGACGCGGGTCAATACGATCGGGCCATCGAAGTCTGCAAACGACTGGTCGAGGAGAGCCCCACGTTTCCCATTGGTCACGACTGCCTCTTCTGGGCGTATTGGACAAAGCGCATGTACCCTCAGGCAATCGAGGAATTCAGGATCGAGAGCCGGCTCACGGGCGACCCGGATGACATCCAGCTTGCGGACGCGATGGAACAGGGATTTCGCTCTGCGGGCTGGAACGGCGCGCTTGCAAGCGCCGTCGCAGTGCTGGAGGCGCGCCGCAAGAACAAGTACGCGTCGCCGTTCTTCATTGCCCGCTACTATGCCGATATGGGCCAGAAAGACAAGGCTTTCGCCTGGCTCGACACGGCTTATCGTGAGCGCGACCGGGAGCTCCTCGGTCTGAATGCTTCGCCCATGTTCGACAGCCTCCACTCCGACCCCCGCTTCGCCGAATTGGTTCGCAAAGTCGGTTTGCCGAAAGTGCAGTAACCGGCGGCCATTGGGCGGCTGCCCGGCCACCTCACAGTTGAAGAGCCACAATGTGCTGAAGTTGCATTCGCTGCTATTGCCCACCACCGCTCTCGCCCACGTGACGACACCATCGGCCCTGGCCGCTACGAGCAACAACGCTTCCAGGGAGGTTATCCGTCTCTTACGCATTGTCCTCTAGTCGAGCAGCAAATACGTATCGCGCGCTAAGAGATGTTGTGGTCGTGTGAGTTTGCGTTGAACCCAACTCAATTCTTGTTCGACCTGTAAACGTTTATAGAAGTTGCTCTGGAAATACGTGAAAGGTATCGCTAGTCGGCTTTATCGTGCTTGAACTGTTCTGGGCGAAAGATCAGGTTTGAATGGCGATCAGCGAGGTCGTCAAGGTTGCGCATAGTAAGTGGCAGCCGTGCGAACATTCGCGCCAGGCCGGTCAACCTTCATCTCAATCGGATGAAGCTCGTCAGGAGTCGCCGCCGGAATCGAGTCGAAACTCAACACATAAAAATCACTCGCGTCCGAAAGGCATGCGTCCATCGCATTTTCAAAGTTCTTCACCTTGGGGAGTACCTGACCTCCGCTCTGTCGGGCGAGAGCCGGAAGCGCCATCGCTACCTCCGCGACTTCGTCCGGCGTTCGCGGGGCGCTAACGGTCACGGTCATGATCGGTGCGAGGAGATTCCTGGGAGTTTCAAAATTATCCCAGGAGACCGCATCAAGCGTAACCTGAGCTTCGCGCAGATTGGTAATGAGCTCGACAAGGACATCGCGGTAGTTTCCCCCCTGGTAGCCCACGGAAGATCCAAAATCTTCACCAATGAGCCAGCCCCGGCCAGGCCAGATGAGAATTGTGCGCGCACGAGTATGCTGCTGTTGCTGTGCGCCCACGAGCTTTCGCAACGCGTTCAGCGACTCTATGAAATGCATGTACACACAGGCCGGATAACTCTGGAGCCGTTTGCCCTGCCACCCCTCTCCTGGTTCGCATTCCGGATCGCGCTGGCGGCGTGCAAGCTGAGCAAGCTGGGCAGCGATTAGGCTGCGGTCGGTGGATGCCGGGGTCTCGACGACGCCCGCGTCAGATACATAAACCAACGAGATCGGGAATCGTAGTGGGCCGTGGCCTTGCGAGAGGTATCTATCCAGATCCTTTTTCAGGCGCCCTATTTCCGATCCGCCACCGTTGACGGCGTCAAGAACGACCACTACATGAACGTCGGCTGTGAATGTCTTTCCATTCACTTCACGAAATCTGGCTACCTTCTGTCGCTTCTGGTTATCGAGCACCAGAAAATCTCCCGGCTTCAGGCCACTCACCGGATTGCCCGAAGAGTCGGTCACCTGGACGATAAGCGAAATGCGATGCTCGGACTGGTAATTCTGTTCACGTTCCGCCTTTGTCCTGGGAACCAGTTGGATCGGCGAGGTTGAGTCGGGACTCTGCGCACCGACACTCACTGCATCCTGACAGCTGGCGGCAACAAAGAGTGGAATAGAGAGGGCTCCGTTGCTCTCTTGTTCCCGGTCTTCTGCACCGTTTTTGCGACAAATCGTAACCATGACCCACCCTCTGTCAAGCTTCCCACTCTGTGGAAAACGCAATTACCCCTTTCGAATGTAAGAGAAGAAATAGTTGGGCGAATCAACAGTATTAAATTATCCAGGTGCTACACTGTAAACAGTTGAAAGAACTACGCCCGCGATTCATCGCGGGCGTTTTCATTTGGCGTGGTGAGGAGAACGGCAATGACAACGAACAGGAAAATAAGGTCCGCAAATCCATGCACTTTTTACTCGTATCTATCTCGATCCAAAAGACATCGCCGTTTTTTATTTTCGCGTGATTGCAGCCGCGGGCGTCCGGCGTCCCGGTCCCTTGCTCCTCAGCTCCTTCGCCCTCGATTCAGGTGTCCGGAAACGGACAATGTTTAATGCATTTTCATGGCATATGTCTATCACTCCATTGGACATCGCCGTTTTATTTTTGCGCCGAATTGCTCCCGGTCAGGAGAGCGGCTCTTCTTCCCGTTCGAAGAGGATGTTGCGCGCCTTCAGGTGCGCGAAGATGCGGTCGGCGCAGCCGGGCGCTTCGCCAATGTAGGACGGCGGCGAGATGCCCGCGCGCTTGTAGGAGCCATCGAGGACGCAACGGGCCACGCCGGTACACGAATAACCTGTCGCCCGCGACATGGAGCTCATTTGGGATTCCGGGTCCCAGGTGACGAACATCGTGTAGGCGATCTTCTTTGGTTTTCCGTTTTCCGATCCGCGCACGTTGATGCGCATGATGGTGAACTCGTCCTCGTCCTCGATGGGGGTCCATTTGTCAGAAATCCAGGTCTGGCCGGTTTCCTGGAGGCGCTTGATCCAGGCAATGTGGCCGGGGAAGCGCAGGGTCTTTTCCCGCATGTTGGGAATGCGGCCGTTCATGGTGGTGATAAGCGTGCGCAGGCCGTCGGTGTTGAAGGCCTCAAGGGTCAACTCATGCCCGCCGATGCGGAACTCGACCAGCTCGGGCTCGGAGAGCGGGGGCATGGTGACGAGCTTGCCGTCCCTCACGTAGCGCGCGGGGCGGGTGTATTCCTCCCACACGTCGGAGGGGGAAAACGTGGGCAGGTATTGGTCCGGCCCGGAGCGGCGGAAATGAAGCCCGCCGATGAGGAACTCGAAATCGTCAATCTGCATCTGGCCGATGAGTGAGCCGGCGAGGTAATCGGGAGTTCCCGGGGCGACGCCGCAATCGACCGCCGCGATGACACCGCGTTCGCCGGCGAGTTCGTCCAGGTCAAAGGCGTCCTCGGCGAAGAAGGAGATGTCGACAACGTTCTTGCCGTGCTCGATGATGGTCTCGAGCGTGTTGAAGCCCATGAATCCGGGCACGGCGCTGACCACAAGATCCGCCGGTTCGATGGCCTCGGCCACAGCTTGGGGATTGCCCAGATCGGCAACTCTTGTCTTGACCGGATAGCGCGAGGCCAGGAACGCGAGCGCATCCTGGTTCATGTCCGCGGAGGTGACGTCGAACTCATGCGACAAGTCGGCCGCGATGACTTTGCCGACGCGGCCGGCTCCCAACACTACAACCTTCTGTTTCACGATTCGACCTTCCCAATAATCGAGAACTCTGTTTGGCTCTACAGCCTCGGGAAATTGTACGGGACGGGAGCAGAATTGCGCATTCAGTTGCTTGGGACGATGCGCGATGTGGAGACGAACTTGTGGTAGTCAGTGAAATCGACCAGGTTGACGAACCGCTCCGGGCCGCCGCCTTTCAAAAGCTCCATCTGCTGGTTGTGAACCACGCTGACCGCGGTTCCGCGCACCGGGCAGACGTAAGTGTTTCCTCCGATTTGGACCGGCGCGTATTGCACCGAGAGCCTCGAAACCAGAACAGGCGCTCCCGGGGGCAGGTCGGCGTCGAGAGTGATGCGGAGGATTGTTCCGAACGCGGGGTCGATGTAGAGGTCGCCGTGGTAGGCCGGTGTATCGCGGAAGGTGGAGTCGCAGCACAGATCGACCAGGTCATGGGAGGCGGACCTGGGGACGGAATAGTGGAAGACGGCCAGGCGCACGCCGTTGGGTCCGGTCTGCCAGCGGCTCCACGCGACCGATCCGGCCTGGGCATCGTCGAGAACAGTGGTGAGCAGAGGACCAAATTCGCCCCACGTGGTCATGCCCTCCGCGTGGTCCGATGACGAGGTCTCGGCAGCGGGCTCGGCAGCCGATACCTCCTGGCCGGCGCGAACCGTCACCTGGCGCCGGCGCGCGCCCACGAAGTGCATCAGGAACTCGGGCTTGTGCTTCCCGGCTGCGAATGGAGGAGCGTTGTCGTAGGAGCGGGTGGAGCGAAGGGCGAGGAAGTCCGGCAGGCGCCGGGCGGTCGAGTTGGCGTAATCCCGGGCTGCCTCGAGGATTCGGTTCTGCTCGCGGGCATCGGGAGGGGATTCGGGAACCAGTTCCGCAGGCGGAGGAGGCTCGAAGATTGAGGCGGCCGCGAGCAGTTCAATCTGCTCCGCGGTTTGCGGTCCCCGGCGGAGCTTTGCGGCCAGAATGGCGAGGCGCGCCGGGGTGAACTGCTCAGAGAGCTGGAAGGAAGCCAATTGCCGGGCAACGGCGGCGTCGGACTCCCTTTGAACGTCGCGAGAAAGCAAGAAGCCTTCGAGCTGCCGGACTGTGAGTTGGGTTTGAGCAGGCAAACGCGCCGCGACGATGAGCAAAAGGAGAAGCGAGGCGGTACGGCGCATGAGTGCTCCCTATGGCGAGGGAAATCCCGGGAGACAGACGGGAGCTGACGCGCGGCGGTCTACCCGCGGACGGAGACGCCGGCAAAATTGAGGACGATGATGCCGTTGACGGGCTGGCCCCAGAACGTGGCAGGATCGAAGCTGTCCTCAATGAGGAGGTTTTCGACCTGCGAGCGGGTGGAGGCGTCGTCGGGGCCGGAGACGATGTCGAAGTCGTAGACCTGGCCGCTGGTATTGATGTAGGCCTCAACCACTACGGGCGCGGACAGGGCGGCCATGTCGTTGTCTCCGGTGCCGGCAATGTTCTCTTTAAAGCGGGGCGCGGTGGCCTGGCCGAGGGGTTCATCGCCGGCCTGAACGGGCTTGGGCTGGGCGACGATGCCGACCAGCACTACGACGGTGCCGATCAGGAGCACGGCGGAGGCGAAGCCTGCCGTGGCCTGAAGCAGGAAGGGGCCGATGGTGTTGCGCCAGGCCAGATTCAGGGCCTGCAGGGGACGGCGTGCGCGGCGTGCGCGCTCGTGGCTGACGGCGACGCGAATGCGGAGGAGCAGATCGTCGGGCTCGGGAACCGGGCCCAGCATGGAGAGCGCGGTCTGGGTGCGGCGCAAGCCGGCCCACTCCAGGCCGCAATCGGAGCAGGAGTCGACGTGGGCGGCGACCTTGCGCATCTCCAACCCGGTCAGGCGGCCGTCAAGGTACTCGCTGAACTTTGCCTGCACTTCACTGCAGCCGTTCATCTTGCCTCCTCTTGAAGGGGCGTGTGGAGTGCGTCCGGAGCAGGGGCGCGGCGGTTGTGTTCCCGGGCGGTGAGGATGGCCTTGAGGCAGACGCGTCCTCGCACCAGCCGCGATTTGACCGTTCCCAGGTTAATGCCTTGCATCTCCGCCACTTCCTCGTAAACGAAACCCTCGATGTCGCGCAGGATGAGAGTGGTGCGGAAGGGTTCCGGCACCTGAGCCAGCGCGGCTTCGACGCGTGCGCGGTTTTCCGCATGCACGGCGGCTTCGAACGGAGACTCTCCCGGGTCGACCAGCAACTCTTTCAGCCGGATGGGAGCGGAATACCCGCTCTCGTTGATCTCCTGTTCGATGGGTACTTCCTGCTGCCGGTGACGCACCCACCAGCGCCGCTGATTGGATGCTTCACGCAACGCGATCCGGTAAATCCACGTGCGCAAGCTCGACTCGCCGTGGAAATTGCGCATCCCGCGGAAGATCTTGACGAAGACTTCCTGGGTAAGATCCGCCGCATCGGCTCGATTCTGCACGGTGCGCGCGAGGAGAGAATAGATGGGCTGGTGGTAACGGGCGATGAGCCAGGCGAAGGCCTGCTCGGAACCAGCGCGCAACTCAGATATGAGCGCCGCCTCCTCTGACCGAAGCGACAACGCGCTGGCTAAATTCCCCATGGTTAGATCCGCCTGCAACCCGTATCCTCCCACGTTACCGCAAACCGGCCTGGTTTGGCATCTTCACGCGGGCATCCGGTTCGCACGCCGGAGCGGTCTGGTTCCGGGCAGACAGCCCCGTTTGCCGCTCCGCGGAATGCAAACCTGCGCTGGTTGGCGCCTTCACCCGCGTACCTGCTTCGTTAGACACCGGATAGGGGGCAAAGTGTTCCCGGAAGGGCAGGGAACAAGAGACCAAGAGGCTGGGGGATGGAAAGACCATTGGCGGGATGCTTGCATTTTATGCCTGCAATGCCTACAATAAATGCATGCAGTACACGATTCGAAATGTGCCGGAGTATCTGGATGCCGCCCTTCGCGGTTCTGCCCGCGAGCAAGGCAAGAGCTTGAACGATGTGGCAATTGAGGCCCTGACCCGCGGCGCCGGTCTGGGTGATCTGAGATGCCGACAGCGCGACCTCGAGGACATTGCGGGAAGTTGGCGAGAGGATCCTGCTTTCGACAGCGCCGTGGCGGCACAGGACGTTGTGGACGAGGAGATGTGGCAGTGACTTGGGGAGCGCACCATGAGCGGACGAGGGTGGGGGCGCAGGCATGAGGCTGGCCCTCGATACCAATCGCTATACCGACCTCTGCCGGGACGACGCCGCGGTGCAGGAAGCTGTGAGGCTGGCCGATGAAGTCTGGCTGCCGTTTATTGTGATGGGGGAATTGCGAGCCGGGTTCGCTGTGGGCGCCCAGGGACCGCGCAATGAGGCTGTGCTGCGCCGGTTCCTGCTGAAGCCGGGGGTGGGACTCCTTTATGCCGACGATCAGACGACGCATCATTATGCGAGCGTGTACCGGCAACTCCGCAAGCAGGGAACTCCGATCCCGACCAACGCTATGTGGATTGCAGCGCTTGCTTTGCAGCACTCATTGACGTTGTGTGCCCGCGATGCCCACTTTGACGCGCTACCCCAACTCGTCCGCGTTTAGGGCCGCCAAACCCAACGAACGCAGGCTTTGAATCGCGAAAGGACTCAAGGCACGAAGACGATGCGGCGGCCTTCGCCTTTGCGGGCCCAGGCCGATTCGACGCTGCGGAGGGGAATGCGCTCGACATCGACGGTGAGGACGCCTTTGGCGGCGAGAGCAAAGAGGGTGGGCATGGCGTCGAGGATGCGGTCCAGAGAAACGGAGCCGAAGCCGCTACCGAGGAGTTTCAGGTCGATGCTGCGCAGGGTGGCGCCGGGGAGGGTGATGGTTTTGCCGGCGGATTCGCCGATCTCAACCATGCGGATGGAGCGGGCTCGGTCGGGGCGGAAGCTTTTGGCGAGGGCTTCGAGGATGAGCTCGGCGGGCCGGCCCCAGAGATAGTCGATGACGACGTCGATGCCCTGTTCGACTTCAGCGGCGAGCGCCTTGCGAATCTCATCTTCGGGCTGGTCGAGGCGGATGACGGCGTCGAGGGCGGCAGCGCGGAGGGAGTCGACATTGCGGCCGGCGCCAATGACTCTCTTTGCGCCCAGATAGCGGGCGGCCTGGACGGCCATGCGGCCGGCGACGCCGGTGGCGCCGGAGATGAGGACGGTTTCGCCCGGAGCCAGAGCGGCGCGCTCCTTGAGCGAGAGCCAGGCGGACATGCCGGGATTGGGGATGGCGGCAGCAACGGCGTCGTCGAGGCCTTCAGGAACGGGCATGCACCTCTCCACCGGAGCCACGGTGCGCTCTGACATGGTGCCGAAGGGTCGGCGGGCGAAACCAAAGAAGACGCGGGAGCCGTCATCATCGCGGATGCCGATGCCGTCCACACCGGGGACCATGGGGAGCTGGCCGCCGGAGGCGTAGTGCGAACCGCTGGCGAGGCCTTTGACGACGGGATGGAGGCCGGCGGCGCGGACGTGGATGAGAACTTCGCCGGGGCCGGGATCGGGTTCAGGGAACGGCTGATACCTGGGTGGCTGGCCCAGGACATTGACGACAGCAGCGTTCATCGAGCGCCTCCGGGGAAGACAGCTTCCGTTCACTGTATCACCGGCTGGTTGTGGGAGTTGCGTGCCGGGTTGGGCGCGGCGAAGGAATTGACGAAAGCGGGTTCAACGGCGAGAATAAAGTCTGTTGAATCCCGCAGAGTGGGCCTGTGGCGCAGCTGGGAGCGCGCTTCCATGGCATGGAAGAGGTCGTCGGTTCGATCCCGACCAGGTCCACCAATATCCCCTTTCTTACGATATATTTGCCGGCACCGGCGAATGGACGTCTCGCTTTCCGAGGGTGCTGAGGGGTGCTGAAGTTTTCTCATCTCCAGCGGAAGCATCAATTCCAAGACTCTACGGCTCGCTTCGCGTTTTTGCTGGTCCACCGCGCGAGTGTAAACATCAAGGGTTGTGCGGCAACTGGCATGCCGCATCAATTCCTGAGCCACCTTGATATCGACGCCGAGTGATCTCAGATTTGTTGCAAGTGAATGACGAAAACTGTGCCAGCCGATTCGCTTGCCAACGATGCCTTCCTTGGCAAGCGCCGGCCGAATGCTCTTCTCCAAAATGCTGTCTGGACTGAGTGGTTTCTTCCCTTTGTGCCAAATTGAGGGGAACAGGAAATCTACGTCGCTTGCATAGTGCGATCGCCTTCTCCATTCCAAGAGGGCGCTGAGCACAACAGGATGGAGAGGCACGGGACGGCACGACGACTCGGTTTTCGTCTTTCCGATTCGGTTTCGGACACAGGACCTCAGAACATTGACTTCCATCGTTCGGAGGTTCAGGTCGGACCACGTCAACGCAATCATTTCTGATCGACGAAGGCCAGTGCTGCCGATCAGCAAAACCATGGCGCGATCGCGGACAGAGAGGTCTTTCACTAACTTCTGAAACTCGTCGGGAGTGAGAACGTCTTTGTCGCGAAGGCGC
Organism: uncultured Acidobacteriota bacterium; assembly: GCA_963766785.1. GTDB lineage: Bacteria > Acidobacteriota > Terriglobia > Terriglobales > Acidobacteriaceae > Telmatobacter. Next base: position 774,122 of record CAVYBV010000025.1, on the reverse strand, counting down.
TTCTGAGACGTTCTCACTCGGCTGATCGGATTGAACGTGAGCCATTCGTAGCGAATTGCATGGTTATATAGCGTCGACAGGACGCACTTCAGCTTGGCCCTTGAACTGGGAGCTAACGGAAGCGAGTGCAACCACTCCTCGACCTCTATGGTGCGAACCGCGCCGAGCCGATGATATCCCCAACGGGGTTCGATGTAGCGCTTGAATAAATGCCGATGATTATCGATTGTTGAGAATGACTTCTTCTCTTCAGTCAGTTCGTGCACTCGATAGTGAGCCGCAAGATCACAGATGTTTTGCGGTGTTCCGGCATCCACATTAATTGAACTACGAAGTGCAACGACAGCCTTTTCCGCTTCTCGACGATTCCGTAGCTGGGCCACGCTCCCAATGATTTTCTTTTTGTATGTTCGCTTTCCCGAGGTATTGTCATACCATCTGAAAACCCACACGTCCGGGCGGCTTTTGCGCTCTAACTTAAAGAGACTTCCTTGTTGAAATCTGCTCATACGTTCTCCTATGGCTTTCAATGAGTAGTTGACCGGCCGAGGGAAGATTGGGCTCTGCCCCATCTTGAGAATGACCAAGATGCAGCCGCGCTTGATGTAGGTTGATCGGGACTGGATATTTTGAACCAAGGTAAATTTTAGTCTTCGGCTGGTTTAGGCGGCAGCCGGTATCTCGCCAACAGCAGCCGCAAGATGCTGGCCCTGAAAAACGAACAACAGGTGATCGACCAAGCGAAACGAATCGCCGCCAAACATAAATGAGGCGGCAGACCTTGAGGAGCTTGGAGTCCAGGAACTTCCTTAGCCCGGAAGTGAGGGCCCACTAAATTCGGCCGCGCCACCAGGCTGGGACACCCCAGGAGGAAGAGGCGGGATGATTCAGGTACCGGAGGCGCGTTGAGTTCTCATCTCGCACAGGCAATCCCTCGATGGTCAATACCAAAGCGAATGGGATTGCTCGGTAGGCTCACACGCCACATGAATCGCCTCTATTTCAGGATCTTCTCTGAAGATTTTGCGACTCAGGTTCTTTCTCAACTGGCAGATGCCTCCAGCGCAATGGCACGAGGGAAGAGGATATTGTTCTCAAGATGGATGTGTTGATGGAGGTCCTGCTCGAATTCCCTCAAACCGTCATAGAATGCGTGAAAAGTCGGGCAAGCATCCTCTGGGGTGGTGAAATTTCCGCTCAGACGGCGGATTTCAGCAATCAGGGCACCCGCAGCATCGTGTTCCTGCGTCATCATCGCGATCGGATTCGCAATCGTGCCGAAGCAGCTACGGGGCTTATGGGTTCCAATGGTGACAGACCTCTCCAGTGCCGCAATATACGGAAAGAGGACGGCTTCTTCCTTTGCCAGATGTTGGGTGAGTTCTTCGTCCAATTGCATGAGAGTGGCTGCAATCACCGGCAACTCCGGCTTTGCGGAGCCGTGACGATTCACGACCTTTTGAGCCAGCTGGGCCAGCCCCGGCAGCTCACCTTTCACGTATGCGTGATGTTTCGTTACGATGTACGAGCCCAAGCTCTCCAACGATTTCTCAGCCCAGCTCTCGACCTCAGTCCCAGGCTTCTTCTCCGCCGCTTCCAATGCTGCAAGAACCGAATCAATTTCCAGGTTTCCAGCAGCACATGCCTCTGCCAGAGGCTTACGCCCCCCGCAGCAGTAGTCGATTCCAAATTGTTCAAAGACACGGATTGCAGTGGGTTGTTCCAGCGCGATTTCGCGGACGGTTTGCGTTGTTGCGGTCATTTCGATCTCCTTGAAACCCAACCTACAGACATCGCAATGTCCGCCACAGCGACTTTGGTCACTGGGAGGCTGAATATGACAAGAACTGTTGGAGGTATCTGTGTGACCAAAGTCGCTGAGATCTCCGTTCTGTTCGCCTAGTCTTGCGCTTAGTAGACAGAGGGTCAACTCGAAATGGGCACAGCAGTCATCGCTTCAATCCACAAGCAGGAAGGAAAGAAGAAACTTGTCCGCAGGTCCAGCTCGGATGGTTCACAAAGGATCAGACGAATCGTTCAGTGGCTGTTCGTAGCTCTGAACGGCTGGCTGGGAATCCAATTCCTTCTCTGGGTTCGTTACTGTGAGCGCGGCGTTGGATGGGACGTGCCACGGCCCGCAGGGGCCGAAGGCTGGCTGCCCATCGCTGGCTTGATGAATACGAGGTATTTCATGCTGACAGGACACGTGCCAGCAATCCATCCCGCGGCCATGGTCCTGTTTATTGCCTTCATGCTGATGAGCCTGCTGCTCAAGAAAGCCTTCTGTTCCTGGCTTTGCCCCGTTGGAACACTGTCGGAGCATCTCTGGAGGCTTGGAAGACGCGTATTCGGCCGTAATCTGCATCCACCAAAATGGTTGGATATCCCATTGCGAGGGCTGAAGTACTTGCTCCTTGGCTTCTTTGTCTTCCTGATCGGCGCCATGTCCGCCGAGGCAATCCGCGATTTCATGTCCACACCGTACGGTCTGGTCGCCGACGTCAAGATGCTGAATTTCTTCCGGGACATCGGGCAAACAGCGGCCATCGTCATCAGCTTGCTGATTCTGCTGTCCATGCTGATCCAGAACTTTTGGTGCCGGCATCTCTGTCCCTATGGAGCGCTGCTGGGAATCACATCGCTGCTCAGTCCGGTAAAGATCCGCCGCGACGCCGAGGCCTGCATCGATTGCGGAAAATGCGCGCGAGCCTGTCCTTCCAGCCTGGCCGTTGACCAGCTCGTACAAATTCGATCCGTTGAATGCACGGCGTGTATGGCGTGTGTTGCAGCGTGCCCGGCCGAGAATGCCCTGCAATTCTCGTTGGTGCCGAGAAAGGCGGCAACGCCGGTGGAGAGATGGCGTCGCCGCGCACTCTCACCCATTGCGGTTGCAGCAGTTCTCACTTGTATTTTCCTCGGCATGGTCATAGTGGCAAAGGCTACTGGGCATTGGCAGACGAATCTGCCACGCGACGTATACATGGATCTGATTTCCCATGCGAGAGAGGCCAGTCACCCTGGCATGTAAGGAGCCAAACGGACGCACAGTGGACTGCAGGGAGCTGTCGGCGAGTTTGCGGAATCAGTCGGCATGACATCTATGCCGCAGGGAGCTACTTCCGTCGGAAACGAAACTCCGTCCCGATTGCCTCAATCGCGTGGCTGTCCAGCACTTGACTCGCGCGAGCAAAAACAATCGTTTCCTCGACTTGAATATGGTCGGAGTAGAGTCGCTTGAGACGCGCGGTTTGGGAATGCAAGAGTCGCGCATCTTCCGGGCCTAAGCTGCCTGATTCAATCCAGACCGTGTACAGCCGCTCGACCGAGCAGTGCAGATCGTTTGCCTCGTGATGATCGTCTTCAAGCCGGTCGATCTCGTCGAAGGCTTTCGCGTCGGACTTGCGCAGCCGCGGAAAGAGTGATTCTTCCTCGTCGGCCGTGTGGCGTTGTCCGCCAGTTCGGAAGTACTCGAGCGCTGCCTTGACCGCATCGCGCTCCTCGTCGGTAAGACTCCTGCCTTGTGCTCGATTGACCACAATACAAAGAATGCCGAGGAAGCTCTCAATCCTTCTGTGGCAGTCTTTGAGCATGCCGATCGGGTCGTCAAAGCCGCTGTCGGGCCTTGCGCCAATCTGAATTGCCATGGTGTTCACCTCTACTTCTTCCGTCCTCTCGATTGTCGCCCATTCGAAGGCGATTGCGCCTTCATGCGCCCTGAAGAACATGGAGTGTTGTTGCTGTTTTCAGTTGCGGTGCCGGCTGCGCGTAGCCCTTTGGGACATATGAGCAGCATGGCTCTTCGGCGTGTGGGTTTCCAGTCAGAGCGTGCGCACGAGCTCGCGACCCCCCGCAGATTTCTTTGAACTCGCAGGAACCGCACTTCCCCTCTAGCTTCGATGTGTCGCGCAAATCGCGGAACAGGGGCGAGTCGCGATAGATAGCGGCCAATTCCTGATCGCGGATACTGCCGGCCGAGAGAGGGAGGAAACCGCTTGGGAACACTTCTCCTTTGTGCGAGATAAAGACAAATCCCTTCCCGTCATTGAGACCGCGCGGTGCGCGCCCAATCGCGTCTATGGCCCTATCGTGCTGTGAGGCGACGTCAATTCCCAACTTGCGTTCGGTGAGCCGTTGCTGCAAAAGATAGCGTCTGTAATGCTGCGCCTCGGTCGTCTTGATGTCGAAGCTTGCGTTCTTGGACAGGCTGTAAACCTTCGCAAAGACCGATTCGAACTCCTCCGCATTCAGTAGATCGTTCAGCTTCCCGCGTCCGGTAGGAACGAGGAAGAAAACACTCCAAAGCGTGATCTTCAGCTTTTCCATTAACGCAACGATGCTGTCAATCTCGTTGATGTTCCTACGGCTGAAGGTGGTATTGATCTGCACCGGTAACCCGATTTCATTTGCCCAGCGCACTGCATCGAGCGTTCGCGCGAATGACCCGCTCATCCCGCGAAATGCGTCGTGAGTTTCGGCACTGGCGCCATCCATGCTCACGGCCAACCTGGCAAGGCCAGCCTCTTTGAGTCTGACAACGACGTCCTTCGTCAGCAAGGGCGTGGCGCTTGGAGTCAGAGAAACTCTGACTCCAACCGAGCGAGCATGAGCGATGATTTCAAAAAGATCAGGCCGTTTAATCGGGTCGCCGCCCGTCAATACAAAGACCGGAACCTTCAAGGCGGCGATCTCGTCTATCAGAAGTTTGCCCTCATCTGTGCTGAGTTCCAGGGGGCTGCGGTCCGGTTGTGCGGATGCGCGGCAATGCACACAGGCGAGGTCGCATGCCTGGGTCACTTCCCAGATGGCGATGAAGGGCCGTTCATTGAAGTCGGTCGTGTTGATTTGCGGGTTCATGCACCTATGAGACAGCCTGATACGGGCAGATGCAGTGACCAAAGTCCCAGGCTGCTAGAATTCCCGAGTGACTGCTGAACGCACCGATCTCGCTACAGCACTCGGGAAAACCGCACTCTTGTCGAGTCTCACGCCGACGGAGTTGAAGATGCTGGCTGCGCGTACTGTCCGTAAACTGTTCAGCACCGGAGAGTTGCTCTTTTCAGAAGGCGAGCCGTGCAACGGGTTGCACATCATCGCACAGGGCAAAGTCCGCATTTTCAAGTCATCCATCAGCGGCCGTGAGCAGGTTCTCGCGGTAAACGTTCCGGGCGAATCAGTCGCGGAATTGCCGGTATTCGATGGCGGCCCATTTCCGGCTTCCGCGGTTGCGATCGAGGATGCAGAAATCGCGTTCATCTCGCGGCGCGATTTTCAGGCGTATTGCATGGAGCACCCTGAGGTCGCACTCAAGGTACTGCAAGTGGTTGGAGCCCGGCTGCGGCGGCTAGTGGGGATTATCGAGGAATTGTCATTTACGACGATCCGCCAGCGTCTCATATCGGCACTTCTCAAACTCGCGCAATGCGAGGGCAAGCAGAGCTCTCTCGGAATCGAGTTTCAACTGCCGACAACCCATCAGGAACTCGCTAATCAGCTTGGAACGGTCCGCGAACTGATCTCCCGGAACCTCATGCGGCTCCAGGCGGAGGGATTATTGGACGTGGACGCCAGGCAGATTGTGGTCAAGGACATGAAGGGCTTAAGCGCGCTACTCGAGTCGAATTCATAGACGATCTTGCCACCCAGTGACATAAGTTACTGCGCCTGTTCACGCCATTCTCTACCGTTAAGGAACCTCTGATCAAGTCCTCTACGTGCGTCGATTGCGTCTAATCGTATAGGTGGAGATAAAACGCAATGCGCCAACTCACATTCGCCACACAGCCGAGTTTTGAAAAGTACGCTCGCAAGAGCCGCCGCGAAGAGTTTCTTTCCACCATGCAAGCCATCATCCCTTGGGCCGAGCTTGAAGAGCGCATTGCGCCACACTATCCCAAGGCGGGCAAGGGACGTCAGCCGGTCGGCCTCAGTGTTATGTTGCGGATTTACTTTTTGCAGCACTGGTTCGCGCTCTCCGATCCCGGCGCTGAGGACGCGCTCTATGAGTCGCCGGTGTTGCGCGGCTTCTGCGGCATCGATCTTGGACGCGCGCCGGTGCCCGATGAAACGACGATTCTCAACTTCCGTCATCTGCTTGAAGGCCACGATTTATGCGGTGAAATGCTGGACGTGGTGAATCACGATCTGGCCTCGAAGGGGCTGCGCATTACGACCGGCACGATCGTCGATGCGACAATCATCGCTGCGCCGAGTTCGACCAAGAACGAAAAGAAAGAGCGTGACCCCGAGATGCATCAGACGCGCAAAGGCAATCAGTGGTACTTCGGCGCGAAGGCGCATATCGGAGTCGATAGTAAGTCCGGCGTGGTGCATTCGGTCTGCACCTCGGCGGCGAGCGTTTCTGACGTGCATATGTTGCCCGACTTACTGCACGGCGATGAGAAGAAAGTCTGGGGCGATGGCGGCTATCAGGGACAGACGGAAGTGATCCGCGAGGCGGCGCCCGCGGCGCAGGATATGACCAACCGGCGCGCAAAGAATCACAAGGGCGAAGTGAGGGAAGAGGAGCGGCGCAAGAATCGCAATAAGTCGCGTGTGCGGGCGAAGGTCGAGTGGCCCTTTCGCATCTTGAAGCGGGTCTTTGGTTACACCAAGGTGCGTTATCGGGGCTTGGTGAAAAACCAGCACTGGCACCTGGCGGCCTTTGCGCTGGTCAATGTGTACCAGCACCGTAAGCGGCTGTTGAAGGCGCTGCCCACGCTGGCCCCGTGCGGGGCGTAGTGTCTCTGCGGGCCGCAAAACGGCCTGCGGAGACGAAAAACGAGGCATACAGCACAAAGTAAAGCCGGAAAAATAGTGCCCGGCGCGCAGGAAATCGCCGCATCGATGATATTTTTCTTCATGCGCAGGAATTCGATGGCTTGATCAGAGGTTCCTTAAAGGTGGAGAGTGTTTATGCCAACCTTGACACAGTCCATCCGGGATATTGTTTCGAACCAGTCATCCGCAGCGGCCGTTTTGCAGCGTTTTGACATCGACCTCTGTTCGCGCGCCGACGAATCGCTCAAACAGGCTTGCGCGGAGTTGCAGCTCTCGGTCGACCAGGTGCTCGAAAAACTCTCCGACGCCGCAGCTAATGAACCTGGGGCCGAGCCCGCGGATCTCGCGAACTATTCCATGAGCCGCCTGATCCAGCACATTGTCCGCACCCATCATCAGTACGTTCGATGCGAGCTACCGCGGTTGGTTGAGATGGCGCACAAACTCACCGGCAAACATGGAGATCGTGCGCCCGAGTTGAAGGAGGTCGAGACCTTGCTGGACGCACTTCACGCCGAAATGTTCTCTCACCTTCAGAAAGAAGAACAGGTCTTGTTCCCTTTCATTGCGCAAATGGAAGAAGAGACCGTCGGGTTCGCCCCATCTGCACACGCCTGCTTCCAGACGGTCGCCCAGCCGGTTTCCATGATGGTCCGGGAACACGAATCCGCCGAAGGTCTCGTGTCGAGGCTGCGCAGACTGACGAACGAATTCAAGACTCCGGCATGGGCATGTCCCACATACATCGCGCTCTACGCCGGTCTTGGTCAGTTCGAGCGCGATCTGCTGCAACATGTGCATCTCGAAGACGACATTCTTTTTCCACGCGCAATCGAGATCGAATCCGCGTTGAATCAACGGAGGTAAACATGGCTACCATCGGACATATCAAAATGACGCCTCGGCCGGACTCAACCGATTCGATGCAAGCCATCGTTGCTCGCGAACGACTGAAGAGCCTGATCTTGAGGGCGTGGATTCTGGCCGGCATTTTCTTCATGGCGTTGCCGGGTACACTGCTCGGCTTTTCAAACCTGATGGCGATCAGCACGCATCACGGACTCGCCAGCCTGCCTACGGCGTGGATCCAGGGTCACGGACATGCGCAGGTATTCGGCTGGATCGGTAGCTTCATTCTCGGAATCGGATTCTATTCGCAGCCATCGCATGGGCGATCAGTGGTCAGGATTCCGCTGACATGCTTCGTTCTGTGGACCTTAGGTGTTGCGATGCGATGGACAACAAGCGTTTATGGCTGGCATTGGCGCTGGGTCTTCCCGATCTCTGCCGGATTTGAATTGGTCGTAGTCCTTCTGTTCATCGCTGCCGCATCACAGCACAAGCTGCCAGAGCGGGCGCAGAGTGAGCGTGCAAAGCCGCGAATGGAGTTGTGGATGGTCTCCGTGTTAATGGGAACCGCCGGGCTCGCAGCTTTGGTCATCTTCAACTTCGTTGAATGCGTACACCTGGCAGCCAATGGAACACTTCTCGCCTTTCCGCACGCTCTCGACCAAAAGTACCTGGTATTGCTTGCCTGGGGATTCCTCGTGCCGGTGGTCTGGGGGTTCTCCGCACGTTGGCTGCCTACCTTCCTCGCGATTGCCCAGCCGAGCAAGCGAGTATTCTTGACCGCTCTGATCCTGGACCTGATGGGTGTTCTTTCCGGCGTCTCCGGTTGGACCATCGCGGCGACGATTTTCCTCACCTCAGCCTCAGTTGCAATCGGGCTCGCATTGCATCTGACACAGCGGCCTCACGGAACCGCAAAGGTCCAGGGAATTCATCCGAGCTTTCCGTCGTTCGTTCGGCTTGCCTACGCATGGTTGGTGATTGCCGGCTCAATGAGTGTCTGGGCCGCTATTGCCGACCAACACGGGGGCATCTGGGGCGCTTCTCGCCACGCTCTTACTGTCGGATTCGCCGCCTCAATGGTCTTTGCCATCGGGCCCCGTATCCTGCCGCATTTTGCCGGAATCTATAGCATCTTCAGCAAACGCTTGATGTTTCTCAGCCTGTTATTGCTTCAAACGGGCTGCACTTTGCGTGTCTGCTCTGAGCCGCTTGCCTACGAAGGTATTCAATCCTTTGCTTGGAAGACACTCCCCATTTCTGGGATGCTGGAGTTGAGCGGCGTGCTGGTGTTCGCGGTCAACATTGTGCTGACCTTTCTCCTCGGCCGCTCCGCGTTTGCACGCACACCCATACGTGAAATGAGCCTTGTCACTTGCGTCCTTCCCACTGATCACCGGCAACAACCATCAAGCCTCTTTGAAGAATGAGCCGAACATATCCTCCCTGTGACTAATGTCCCTGCATTGCGTTCTCACCCCACCTATGATCGGAAGTGAGAAACGGAATCTACAGGAGTATTGGGGAGGTATCCATGAGCGACCGTGCAGAAAAGGTTGGAATTGTGGGTGCGGGCAGTGTGGGGGCAACTATCGCCTACGCGTGCATGGTGCGCGGTGTGGGCAAGCACATCAGCCTCTTTGACCGGGTCAGGGCGAAGGTGGAGGCCGAGGTCCTGGATCTTAACCATGGACTGATGTTCGTCCCCATGGCGAAGCTGGACGGCTCCGATGACATAACAGTGTTGGAGCACTCGGACGTGATCGTGGTAACTGCAGGTGCTAAGCAGAAGCCGGGGCAGACGCGCATCGATCTGGCGGAGACGAACACGGCGATCTGCCGCGCGCTGATTCCCGATCTGTTACGAGTTGCGCCAGATGCGAAACTGCTGCTGGTGACCAATCCGGTGGATGTGCTCACCTACGTGGCGTTGAAGTTGAGCGGGCTCGATAGCAGCAGAGTTCTGGGCAGCGGGACGGTGCTGGATAGCTCTCGTTTCCGCTTTCTAATCGCGCAACGCTGCGCGGTGGCCGTACAGAACGTGCATGCCTACATTGCCGGCGAACATGGCGAAAGCGAGATTCCTCTCTGGTCCAGCGCCAGTATCGGTAATGTGCCCGTGCAGGGTTGGCGCATGCCGGGCCGCCGCGCGATGAGCGCGCAAGAAGAAAAGCAGATATTCGAAAGCGTGCTCACCTCGGCCGAGAGGATCATCCAGGGCAAAGGCGTCACCAACTACGCGATAGGCTTGGCCGTGGCTGCGATTCTGGAAGCCATTCTTTGGAATGAGGGCCGCGTGCTGCCCGTCAGCTCCCTGTTGACGGACTATCGAGGTATTAGCGACGTATGTCTCTCCATACCGTCTATTGTGGGCCGCAGAGGGGTCGAAGGATTGTTACCAGTGCCAATGAATCCGCAGGAGGAAGCCGGACTGCGTTCCAGCGCCGAGACCGTCCAACGGGTGGTGCGATCTCTGGGCTTCTAGCGCGATTCCACGATTGTTGTGCCGATTCAGAGATTGCCGTTGCGAAGAATCGCTTGAGAAAAAACGGAGGAAACTGCTTTACCTTATCCGTACTTTGACGCCACAGTTCCATGGAAAGTCAGAAACAGCGCAATGAACAAGGAGATTAAAATGCAGCAACACAAGGATGAAAACACCAGCTTAACCAGGCTCCCCGAATTGGCTCAGCCCCTGCTTCAATTTGATCTTGCCGCAGAGATAGAACACCTGCACCAAGAAGATTCCTGGCAGCGAGGTACGGGGAGGAGTTCGAGAACACTTGTGAAGCAGCCAGATTTTCGTGTCGTCCTGGTTGCCATGAAAGAGGCCACAGAGATAAAAGAGCACCGGGCAGATGGAAGGATCTCAATCCACACAATCGCTGGGCACTTGCGACTCAAGTTGCCAGACCAGGTTGTCGAGGTTCCTGCTGGCCATCTGTTAGCGCTCGATCGTTGCGTTGAACACGACGTTGAGGCTTTGGCGGATAGCGTTTTCTTGCTCACAATTGCGTGGCCTAAGGAGACCGTCTGATCTGCTTCGTGTCCTTGACTTACGAAAGATAGCATCATTCGCAGCTAGTCGTCATGCTCCAGAACCTCACTTCCAACCACGGGAGCGCTTCCAGCAGGATTGTGCTTCTGCCACAAGGGATAGGGCACACCCGCAAGCCGATTGATCGCGAGTGCTTGCAGCGTTAGCAGAATCACAGCCACTTCAATGATGACGAGCTCTCGGGGCTGGGAGATGATGCCGAGTGAAACAATGAGGGTCGTGGCTCCAGCGGGTGGATGGCTTACTCGGAACAGTGCCATGAGTGCACCTGTAGCCGACAGCGAAAGCGCAGCGGCCAGGACTCTGGCGCCTTGAACGCCGGGGTGCATACCAAAAGGCGGGCTGGAAGCTACGGTCAGCGCGAAGGCGCCATAACCGCAGATGAGTCCGATGGCGTGACCGAGGATGGTATTACGCGGGCTCGAGGCTTCCGCAAGGGGAGAAAAAAAGAAAAGATACGCCGTTGGGCCGAGCGACGGAAAGACAAAGGGACTACCCGTAAGAAGCGCCAACAACGCGAGCAATCCGATAGTAATGAAGCCGTTGATGCAGACATAAATCGCCCACACAACACGCGTTGGAAAGTGCTGTAAGAGCCACTCCAGACGCAGATGAGCAAGCAGCGCAGGCACATGGTCGATGCTGCCGGATATTCCCTTTACATGGGTCTGATCATTCATGGAAATCATCAGATGTTCGGCAGCAGATCGAAGTACTCTTCGTCTTCATTCTTCCCGCCCTCTCCCTTGCCGAGCTTCTTCTCCGATTCGACAAACTCGATACGCTCGATCCACTTGACCATTTTGTAGCCGAGCTGGTTTTCAACCCGCAGCCGCAGCGGAGCGCCATACACCTCAGGCAGCGGCTGGCCATTCATCTCACTAGCCAACAGGCACTGTGGCTTAAGCACATTTTCGAGGCTCTGCGTGTCGTAGTAAGGCCCGCCGTAGAGTGCTTCGCCAAAGGAGAAGAAGGCCACGGTGTGCGCCTCAGGCAGAGGTCGAACAAGTTCGATCAGTTTTTTCATGGGGATGCCGCCCCATTTTGCGATGCCACTCCAGCCCTGGATGCAATGATGCATGGTGATGTGGTCCACTTCGCCTAGATTGTGCAGGTCGGCGAGCGAAAGCTCGACCGGGTTCTCGACCAAGCCGCCGACCTTGAGCTTGAAATCGCGGAAGCCGCCCGCTGCCAGGCGCTTCCAGTCGTCGCGCACGGGCACCTTGCCGTTGGGCCAGAAGTAGGGCGAAATGTCCTGCTCCGAATACATCTGCTGCGGCATGAGTCGGTTCAGCGTGACCAATTGCATGGGATAGGCGACGACCTTGAGCACATGCTGCAGCGCCCGCGGCTGTTGCCATGAGAGGTAGTGCGCAGTGATCCAGCAGACAACCACGACGCCGATGCCCACGAAGCCCAGCCAGATGCCCAGTCGGCCCTGGTCGTTGGTGCCAAGCACGATGTGGTTCATGTTGCGTGCGAATCCAGTCATGACCACCAGTGTGATGTGCACGATGAGGAACGCCAGAAAGCTGAGCATGGTCAGGAAGTGTATGGAGCGCGCCGATTGCCGCCCGCCGAAGATCTTCGCATACCAGGTGAAGTGATTCACAACCGCGGGTGACATGGCAATGCCGGTGAGGATCGCCAGCGGCCCGAAGACGAAGACCACCGTGAAGTAGGCGATCTGTTGCAGTGCGTTGTAGCCGTAAAAACCATTAGGCTCGGCCGGCAGATGGAAGGTAGCGTAGTGGACCCAGGTATTCCAGGCCTGCAGAATTACGGTTGGCGAGGTGGGGATCAGGCGCTTCCATTGTTCAGTCGTGCAGAGCATGGCGGCGAAGTAGACGCCACAGAGGATGAAGCCATGCACGTTGATGAAATGCCACACGCGTGCCACACCGATGGTGTGCCGGTAGCCGGGCGTGCCAACGAGCGGCGTAAGATAGCGGGCATCATCCTTGGCCGTCCACAGGCGGTCGCGCGGGACTTTGATGGGAGTGAAGCGGATCCACTCGCTATCCGGGGTGCAGTCGTCGTTGAAATAGAGCCGTGGATGATCGGCCAGGATGGAAAAGCCGCTGCGGATGAGCATGGTGACGAAAAGGAAGTTGAAGAAATGGCAGTAGCGGACCCAGAGCGGGAATCCGTGCGGGCCGGCAAAGTTGTTGGGGTACACCACGGGAACCGGCGGAATGTGCGGCAGGCCGGCCACGACCAACTCTATCCACGCCGCGGCAACCAGCGACGCGATCACGGCGGCTATTCCGATCAAAATCGAAGAACGAATCCAGAGGCGGTGACGGCGATCCGGGGGATAATGAACGGCAGCGTGTTCCGCGTCAAACTTGATCACTGTATGTCTCCTTTGGCGGTTTGGAACTCCGCTCACTCCGCGTGTGCAAAACCAGGTCCCCTTACGTTTGCCAGCATAAATGTGCCTACCGGCTCCCGCAGCGACCTTTGTCACTCGCGCTTCCGTACGACTGTCGCCTGGACTAAATTTGGAAAAATATGCTTCGTTCCGACTCTCGCACCACCGCCCGCCTCCTCCCCAAAAGCAACTCTTGCGCCCCGATAGTCCCACAGACGCGCCCCGTTTCCCGATCCACGACCAGCATGTTCATCACCCCTGTGGTCGCCATTTCCTCCGCGACTGTCCGGCAGGTCTCATCTGAGTAGGCAAAGGTATCCGGCAATGGCTCAAGTGCATCGCTTGCATCTTCCATTCCGCCCGATGCGGAAAGCTCTGTCATCACATCCGCAACACTGACCATTTCGAGGGGGTCAACGCCATATTCACGCGATAAGTGGTACCCTCGGCGGCTGAGTTTCTCCGTTAGGATCGACCGCGGCATGATCAATGAGGTCACCAGATAGGACCCAATACACGCCAATGCAAGGGGCAGTATTGCCGGCAAAGCATGGGTCAGTTCCAAGGAGAAGAGAATCGCCGTAAGCGGCACACCTCTAGCGCACCTGAGAGCATCGCCCCCATTGCCATCAGCGCCCAAAGAGCCTGTGTTTCTCCTGGCATATGTGCCAACTGTGCCGCAGCCTCTCCCAAAGCTGCGCCAATCATCAAAATGGGAGCCAACACGCCACCCGAAGTCCCGGAACTCAGGGAAAACGCCCACATCAGCGATTTGGCAACAATGAGGCCCAGCAGCAGGGCCACCGGAGCATCTCCGCGCAGAACCTCCGCGATGTTGTCGTAGCCAACGCCCAGTCCGCGCGGGAAGAAGAACCCGCCCACTCCGATACCGATGCCCCCAATCGCCGGCCACCACATCCAATGGATATGCAGACGCCCGCAAAAGTGCTCAAACCCGTCTTCGAAGCCATACATCAATCGGCTTAGCCCTGCTGAGGCAAAGCCAACGAGTATCCCTAACGGGGCGGCTACGAGGAGTGTCTGTTCGAGGTGAATCGCGGAATACAACGTGACGGGGAAAAGTGGCCCCGATCCAAGCCACCGCATACGCAACGCGCCTGCCAGTATGCTCGCCACGGCTACCGGGACCAGCGAACGCGGACGCCACTCGAAGAGAAGCAGTTCCACGGCGAGCAGGATCGCGGCAATCGGCGCCGCAAACGTTGCCGACATCCCCGCAGCGGCGCCGGCCACCAGCAGTGTAGTCCGCTCAGCATCCGACAGTTTGAGCCACTGCGCGACCAGTGAGCCAAAAGCTCCGCCAGTCATGATGATCGGTCCTTCCGCACCAAAAGGTCCCCCGGAGCCGATTGCGATCGCCGCCGAAAGCGGTTTGAGCACCGCCACCTTGGGGTCTACGCGGGCCCCATTCAACAGAATTGCCTCAATTGCCTCGGGGATTCCGTGTCCGCGGATCTTATCCGACCCGTAATGGGCCATAATCCCGACGATCAACCCGCCGGCCACCGGGACGAGCAGCATAATCCAGTGCGGTTCCGTTGATCCGGCCGGGCCAACCATTGCGAGGCTGATGCGGTGGTAGTAGAAAATATTCGTCGCAAATGCGATTGCCCGCAAGAGCAGGACCGCCAAACCTGCCGCACCTGCACCAATGACGAGGGCGGCTGCGATTAGAAACCAGGTCCGATGATCGACAGTAAAATCGCGTAAAGCGGAGGGCCGCGATTTCATTGAGCGTCCACGACGGCGTCGAAGAGCCCGTGGGCCCTGACGCGTTGCAAGGCCTCAACCAGACGAGGCGCCTTCTCGCTGAGTTCGCGTGCGTGATCATCTGACAATCGAGCAAGAATCCGCTTTCCCTTGGGGGTTATGCGCAAAACAGCACGCCTCTTGTCTTGATCGTCAGCCGTCCGCGAGAGGAGGCCTTCCCGTTCCGACCGATCAACCAGTTCAACGGTGCTATTGTGCTTCAGGCCGAGACGCTCCGCGGCATATGCGATGGTGACTGCTACTGCTTCGGGAGCCCCGGCAATCTGCAGAAGTAGTTGATGCTGCTGAGGCTGCAACCCCGCGCCGATCGCTGCACACTCGCTGAAATGCAGGAAACGACGCAGTTCATAACGGAAATCGGCGAGTATGCCAAGGAGGGCATGATCGCCCGAAGTAGTGTCGCGAGTGCTCATATTTATATCGTATCACGATATAAATAGGCCACCAGTGAACAGTGTCGCGGCCAATCGACCAATACAGCAGGATGAGCTCGTGGTTGACCGCGAGCGAGGCGCGAACCTGGGCGGTGCGGACGCGCTCCTTGATGTCTTTGAGGAGTGCAGCATAGCCGGGCTGTGCTTGAAGCATTTTGGTCATCGTCTTCTCAAGGGTATGACAACGGCGAACTCTGATGTCCTGTGCCAGGGGGTCGCTAACAGTCGCGACAGTGTCGCGACATTTGCGACGCATTTCCTTCGTGAATGTGTCGCCTCAGTAATCGTGCAACAGGCTATTGCACAAGTACCGGAGACGTATTGGAAGAGTCTGGGCCGGTCCCACACGGATCAGCCCGTTGGCCCGCTGCTAAAAGTTTGTCGCATCTTTGTCGCAAATAGCGCCGATTGTGCCGGTTTTGCCGACTCAGACGACTCGTAAGTGCTGTGCCGTCTATAATTTGCGGTGGCACTCATTCCATGGCATGGAAGAGGTCGTCGGTTCGATCCCGACCAGGTCCACCACGCAGTCGTAACTATATTATTATCTGCAGCTTACCGAAAGGAACCCTCGGATTTCCCCGCAGGATTGGCGCCTTTCACTCATGAAGGACACCGGAGAGGATTCTCCGCGTTTTGAAACCTAGCCCAGAACAGAGCCATTCTCTGATCGGGAAATGTCGAGTGTCCTTCGGAATGTCGGCGGTGCGCCAATTTGAATCGCTTCGCAAGCAATCATGGCCAACAATCTCCCGTTTGATCTGCTGTTCGCAACGTGATTCAACTTCTTCGCGGCCTGCTGTGTTCGCGCTCTGATCGTTGGGTTTAGACCTTAATCGCATGCATGACGACTTTCCAGGCTCCTTGCCGAAACACAAGACGCGCGTCACCGGCATTGGCAAGTGTGCCGACCCTGGGATGAACAAGGCGTTGGAACTCGCGAATCTTGTCGGCCCTCGGCTGAGTCGTAAAGAGGAGTTTGATTACTTCAGGCTGCCGACGGAGGTCTTGCACGAATTGGTTAAATTCCCGAGACGGCCGGTGGCGGTCCCTGGTAGCGTGGGACACAAGCAAGAACGACCGCAAAACTCCTTGAGGGTAGTTGGCGGCGGCCAAGACCCGGTAGAAATGAGCATTATTACCGGCGTGATGGGCGACTTGCACGACATGCAGGGGTAGGAGCGCATCGAGCAGTTTCTGGTAGTAGTGTGGCGAGTTTCGTTTTGGCTTAAAATCCACGCAGCCCGCGTCACCAGCTACAAGGATGCCCTGCTTTTCCGCTTCGAAGCGCGCTACATAGCTCAATTGATTGCTAGGCGTGATGCTCTTGATGGGAATCGGAGCGAATCTCGCAATAGCTCTATAAGTGGCAATGGGCAACCGATTCCAATGCTTCCTAACAAGACCTTCAGAGGGGCCAAAGAGGATAATTACTGGTCCCTGAGCGGGAAGATGTGCGCCGCCCTCAAAACGTCCTGATGCCTTTCGCCAAACGTAGCGTCGCGGAACGCCGTCGGGTATGGTTTGGCAGAGTATCGGCACATTCCGCGCGCGCAAAGCATCAACGACATTTGCCAGGGCTATTGCATTTATAGCGTCTCCGGCAGCCGCCTTCCGAATCCAGGCCAGATTGTGAGCTGCATTGGATTTTGCGGCTACAGACCTTGTAACGTCTGCGAGGAGAGCATCCGGGGCACGCTGCAGCCAGTCTCGATAGTGCCAGGGGCGGCTCCAGGAGTCGTCTGTATCAACAAGTTCCAGCAATTCATTTAACTCTGCCGGATTGAATTGCTCATCGTCAGCATGGGTAAACGACTCAGATCTAAGTTCGAGAGAGTCGATGGCCTCGTCGTGGTATCTCTTGAAGAGCTTTAGGAACTTGTTGAAATAGGTACCGTTCTGGGGCGTTGCGAAGGTGTTGCTCGTCTAATAGGTATGCGCGGAGACGAGCGGGTTCAGGACGGGATGTTCAGCTATGTTTCGTTGGAGCAGCGAGTGCCACAGGATCATCCGCTGCGTGCGGTTCGCAAGCTGACGGACACGGTGTTGCGGACGTTGAGCCAGGAGTTCGACGCGCTGTATGCGGATTCGGGGCGGCCATCGATTGCGCCGGAGTACATCCTGCGGGCTTTGCTGCTGCAGGTGTTCTACTCGGTGCGCTCAGAGCGGCTGCTGGTGGAGCAGATCGATTACAACCTGCTGTTTCGGTGGTTCGTGGGCCTGGGCATGGACGATGCGGTGTGGAATCACGCGGTGTTCTCGAAGAACCGCGACCGGCTGCTGACCAGCGACGTGGCGCAGCAGTTCTTCGCGGAAGTGAACAAGCAGGCGAAGCGGTTCATGAGCGACGAGCACTTCACGGTAGACGGCACGCTGATTCAGGCATGGGCTTCGCAGAAGAGCTTTCGCTCGAAGGACGGTTCCGGCGATGGCGACGGGACGGACTTCCGCGGCCAGAGCCGCTCGAACAAGACGCATGAGTCGACCACCGATGCAGATGCGCGGCTTTACAAGAAGAGCTATGGCAAGGAGTCGAAGCTGAGCTACCTGGGCCACGCGCTGGTGGAGAACCGCAACGGGTTGATTGCCGCGGCGATGGTGACGCACGCCGATGGTTTCGCCGAGCGCGACGCCGCGCTGTTGATGCTTCAGCAAAAGCAGGAGGGCCGTTCGCGGCGCATTACAGTGGGTGCGGACAAGGCGTACGACACGAAGGATTTCGTGCGCACGGTGCGGGAGCTAAACGTGACGCCCCATGTGACGAAGAACGACAAAGGGCGTGCCAGCAATCTGGACCGCAGAACCACACGCCAGCCAGGCTACGCTTTAAGCCTGAGCCGGCGATGGCTGGTGGAGAAGGGCTTTGGCTGGCTGAAGCAAACCGGCCCACTGCGCCAGGTCAAGTTACGAGGCTTGGAGAAAGTGGATTGGCTGTTTGTCTTCAGCTGCGCGGCACATAACCTGATCCGGCTGCCACGACTGATGGCTCAACCACCGGGAAGGCTCAGGGAGCAGTGTGCCTGAACGCCGGTTGCTGGCCCCTGGGATGCCTCCTGAGGCCCGCACAAACACTGGCCAAAGGCCTTTTTTAAACAACTTTCAACCAAGCAAAGATGCAAATGATCAGGAAACGCGCTGCAATGCAGCCAATTTCAACAAGTTCCTAAGTGACCGAAGCCTGGTCAGACTAGGTGCGAGCCGTCTTGCTGGCCAGAATCGCGCCCTGCTCGACCTGAGGTGGCGTGGAGAAAAGTTCCTCGGCCCTCGCAAAGAGCGCGCGAGCGATTTCCCCCTTGAGATGAGCGTCTCGACCCGCGGCGTCGGGAAACGTGTCAAAAATTGCGAATCGCGCGGGCCCGAGTCTGACAGCGAACCAATTGATAGTGCCGGTCTCCTGGAGCGCCAAAGCCCGTGCGGATTTGAGGAACTCCGCTACTTCGTTCTCCTTTCCGGGCCTGGCCTGCAAGATCGCCAAAATTGCGAACTGATCCATGGAAACACCTCCTGTTGCGTTTGAAGCGCAGAGATGCGAAAGGTTACAGAAATGTTGGGAAGCGGCGTGCCTGACCGGTGTGCTATCCGTCCGATGTAACCTTATCCGTGCGTGTGACTCCAACTTGAGCACAGCGTGGTCACGGAAGAAATCCCATGGCTGCAGTCAATCACAACTCGCCGTTACTTCAGCGGAAGAGCAATGCCAATTCGGTTGCGCTGGCTATGCTGCGCATCGCCGTCGGATTCTTCTTTGTCGTTTTCGGCCAGTACAAGGTCTTCGGTTCGGGATTCGTGCACTCGGGCTTTCGCAGCTATGTCGAGGGATTCATTCGCGATGGAGCGTACCCTTTCATGGTTCCGGTTCTCCGGTGGATTCTGGCCCACGCAGCCACTGCCATGGCTCTTGCCGTGGGGTACGGCGAATTTCTGATCGGCATATCTCTCGTCATCGGACTGTTTTCTCGCGTGGCCAGCCTCTTCGGCTGCGCACTCATGCTTGCGATGTGGCTCTCGGGCGGATATCCCGGACCGCACGCAGCCTTCTGGATGTATTGGGGAGCTTCCCTCAACTGGTCGGTATTCGCCATTTGTTTCGCGGTCCTTGCAGCCGGCCGCCCGGAAGAAGTGGCTTCCGTGCGCCGCATGATTTCTTCCGCGCCTCGCGCCGCCGCTCTTTCCGTGTAACCTTTCACACCCATACTGCTCTCATTCAGCACCCGGCCTTCGGTGCCCGCGTGCCGTGCACCCCCGGCCTAATTTCAATCATTGGAGTTGAATCGTGATAAAGAGCCTGAAGCTCCCTTTTGCATTATCCCTCCTCGCAGCCGCTGTTCCGCTCTTGGCGCCGCACCGCGCCGCTGCGCAGGACGAGCGTGGCGGTGCTGTCTTCGCCATGACGAATGCTGCTTCCAACAACCAGATCAACGCATATAACCGTCTTGAAGACGGCTCGTTGCAGTTTGCCGCAGCGTTCAGCACCGGCGGCAATGGCAGCGGCGGCACCGTCGATCCGCTGCACTCGCAGGGCTCGCTCACGCTCAGCGCAGATCATCGCCTGCTCTTCGCCGTGAACGCGGGCAGCGGTACGGTTTCCTCGTTCGCCGTAAGCGGGGCCACCCTCTCTCTGGTCGACACTGTCTCAACCGGTGGCAGTCTGCCTACCTCAGTGACCCAGGTTAGGGACCTCATTTATGTCCTGAATGCCGGGGGTAACGGCAGCGTGAGCGGCTTCCACAGCTTCCCCAACGGCCATCTGCTCCCCATCCCGAACTCGACACACAATCTGAGCGGATCAGCCACTGCGCCGACCGATGTTGTTCTCAGCCCCAACGGGCAGTTTCTGATTGTCATTGAGTCCGCGACGAATAAAATCGATGTGTTCCACGTTTTTCCGAACGGGACACTCTCGAATCCAGAGGTTAACGACAGCGGCGGCTCGACCCCCTTCGCTGCGGTGTTTGCGCCCGGCGGAGCCCTGATTGTGGGCAACGCATCCAACACGATTTCCTCGTATCAGGTGGACTGGAACGGATCGCTTCACATTGTCTCGAATGCTCTTCCCACGGACGGGCAGGCCACTTGCTGGGATGTGATCGGCCAGTTTGGGCGCTCCGTATATACATCCAATGCCGGAAGTTCGACTCTATCGGGATTCAACATCGGACGTAACGGCGAACTTACTCCCATTGGCGACGCGGTCGTTGGCCAGAATCCCACAGGCAGCACAAATATCGACATCGCAGCCAGCTATGACGGCCGCTACTTGTACACCCTGAATGCCGCTGCCGGTACCATCGGCATGTTCTCCGTTCAGGATGATGGAAGCCTGGTGAGTCTTGGGCAGCAGGATGGACTCTCCGCGTCCGCCGGCGTCAACGGCATCGCCGCGTATTAACAATGAGCCGGGGCGCTCTGCCTGGGACGCCCCGGCTTTCTTCGCGTAATCAGGCGCTTTCAATATCGGCGCGCGAATGGGTTGGTCCGTCCGGGGTCGTTTCGATACACTGAGGACGCGATGCCCGAACATGAGCTGGAAAGCAGCCTGGTAGAGCCGAAGCACGGTCAGCGCCGCGGCCTCGCGGTGGGCCTCACCAGTTTGTTTTTTATCTTGCTGCAGAGCGCCTGCACCGCATTTTTTGCCATCAGCGGTTTGCGTCTGTTGATCGGCGTGGGCGCGCTTGCGGCGGCAGCAACGGGACTCAATCTCCTCACTGCGCTACATTTCGCGGCGCTTCGCATCCCCATGGAGATCGCTGCCATCGCTGGCTCCGTTGTCAATCTGGTTGCAGTCCGGCGCGTTCGCCGGCTGCGCGCACGGCCTGTGTCTCAGTGGAGGCTGAAGCCAGCCACCACGAAGCAGTTGCGCTCGGAGTCGTGGCAGGTCGGCCTGGCGGTTCTGACTCTGTTGCTTGTTGCCGTGGAATGGGGATTCCACATCTATCTCCACAGCACGATTTAGTCCTGGTTCCGCGCGGGCTCTTCCGGTCGTCTGTTCTCGCTGTGGATCTCGCGCGCCAGCCGCGTGTGCAGGCGTTCGCTGTAGCCGGCGGGCAGTTCGAAGACGCGATCGTCGGCCGTCAGAATGAGAATGTTTCGCGTCGAGTCGAGAATGGCGGAGCAGATTTCGCAGTTCTCCAGATGTTTCCGCACCAGCTCTTTGGTTTCCGGCGGCAGCGAGTCGTCGAGGAATTCGGAGATGTAGTCCCAGACGTGTTTGCATTCTAGTACCACGAGAGCCACCTCCTTTTCTTGGGACTCGCCAGCTTCAGTTTAGGCGCCAACTCCTTTTGAAGCATGATACGTGCCCGATGCAGCCGCACCTTGACCGAAGAGATACTGATGGCCAGCGCGCTCGCCGTCTCTTCAATACTGAGCTCGTCGATGTCGCGCATCACCAGTACTTCCCGGTAAATCGGCGAAAGGTGTCCGATCGCTCCCTGCAGCAGGGTTCTCACTTCCTTCCGCTCCAGAGCTTCGGAGGGGATTTCCCGCCAGTCCCGCAGCAGCGCGGGCGAGACGTTGCCTCCTTCCTCGGGAGGCTCGTCGAGCGACTCCATCCGCACCGTGTTCTGCCGCCGCAGCTGTCTTCGCGCTTCGTTGAGCGTGATGGTGATCAGCCAAGTGCTGAACTTTGACTCAGCGCGGAAATTCGCCAGATTGCGAAAGGCCTTCAGAAAGGCCTCCTGCGCCACATCCTCCGCCTCGGTCTCGTTTTTCACGAAGGACAACGCCATGCGGTAGACACTGAGCTCGTAAGGCTGGATGAGGCTGTGGTAAAGCTCCCGATCTCCCGCCAGAATCGCGGCAATTATCTGTGCCTCGCCCCGCTCCACAGAGTTAGCATTAGCGATGCTCACACCTGCTTCCTCCAGCGTTTTGCGATTGTGGCATCCGGTGAAAGGGAACCAGTCTGCGCAATTTGGAACTCCAGCGGAAGCCGCTCGGCCGGCAGAAACGCCGGCCGCAGCAAAGCGTCGCAGCCGCAGAAAGCCCCGTACATCCGCAAGTGGCGCTTCCCGGCTAGGCGTCTTTGCTGATATGAATCCATGTTAAAGGGTTCATGGCATGGCCGTCCGGCGGCAATTTGAATACACCCTATTGGAGCAGCTAGGGCGTCCAGGGTTACAAATGCAGCCACAGTTTTCATCTGGTTTAGATACCAACTCTTCCGGTGATTCGTCTGCACGCAGCGACGCCGTCCCCAGCCTCTGATTCGATTTTTCGGGCGACGCTGTAATTTTATGGCCCGCCGCGGCTCCTATGGTCGAGGTAGCCTCTGCGGCTGTGGAACGACCTGCCTTGGCAAAAAGAACGTGAATGTTCCGAGGAAATCCCGCCGGTGCGGTCCTGCGCTCGACTTCCTGCTGCAGCGGCTCACGCTCGAACTCAACACCAACATGCATGGAGTATCCCGAAACGCCGCGGGGCCTGCGACGTTTGCCGACTTGATCGTCCCCATATTTCGAAATACGCCGCTGCCTGCTTGGATCGTCCATGTATTCGGAATCGTGCTCCCCTGGACAGAGGCGATTCTGGGTTTTCTGCTCCTCCTCGGCTTCTGCACAAGATTTGCGCTTGTCGCCGGCTCACTGCTCATCATGGTCCTTACGTTCGGCACCATGCGAGCGAAGGTCGAGCGTCTACCGGGTGCCCCGGAGTTGGGATTTTCGGCCCGGGGATATTCATTTTAAGCAACGGCTGCTCCGCGCAGGGCGTCAAGCAGATGGTCAATATCCTTCTGATCGTTGAATACCGAGGGTGAGACCCTCATCCTATGCTGGTCGAACGTCACATCAATGGAGCGCGCCACCAGAGCCTTGCACATGTGGTCAGGATCTTTCATGGCAAAGGCAACGATGTGTGCGGCTCCGTCAGGTGGGGAAAGCGGTAAGAAGCCAAGCTTGGGCAACTCCGCCTGGAGCCGGGAGGTAAGCCTGCGAGCATGGGCCTGAATGCGTTCGACGCCGAGCTTCTGAATGTATGACAGGGATTGCGTGAGACAGGCTATGCCTGAGAGAGAATAAGAGCCGACTTCGAAGAAGCCTGCTGAGCCCGGGACGATCTTCCAGGTCTCGGGTGCGCCGAGGGGGCGTCGTACGGAAAGATGTGGTTCTCAAAATTGGTAATCTGCTCTTTCCCATACTGTGTACGCTGGATCACAGTACCCAGCAGGTCCTCGCGCACATAAAGGAAGCCGATACCCTGGTCGCCCATGAGCCACTTGTACGTACTGCACGCGCAGAAGTCGACGCCGGAGTCGCGAACGTCAATGGGGACGGCTCCCGCGGCCTGAACGATATCCGCATATACGTGGGCGCCATGGGCGTGGGCCAGTTCGCAGACGCGCTTCAAGTCATGTTGAAAGCCATTGGCAAATGAGACCAGGGAAAGAGAAACGAGCCGGGTGTTCTTATCGATCGCCGCTTCCAGATCGTCGATCTCGATGCGTCCGTCGCGTTCGCCGACGATGCGCACGTCATGTCCGTTTCGCTGCAGGGATCTGTAGAGATAGATGGAGGCCTGATAGTGCAAGACGTCGGTGACTATATTACCGGGAGATTTGAAGGCATCGACCCCGGCGAGAACGATATTTTCACCCATCATGGTGCTTTGCACGTAGGCGATCTCGAGCGGATTGGCATTGATCAACTGAGCGAACAGCGCCTTGACCTGGTCTTCCATCGTGTTGACCATTTCACGTTGTTTAGGTGATCGAGTCATGGCGAAGTCCGCATAGGCCTGCATAGCTCGAGCGCTGGAGGTGCTCATGGGGTGCCAGCGAGCACTGTTCAGGTACGTACGGGTCGCTACGATGGGGAATTCGTCGCTCAAGGCCGGTAGCTCGGTAGCCGGCGTTGCGCCTGGCTCTTGTGCCGTCAACTCGCTTGTGAGCAGCAGGGATGCGGCCGCTCCGGCCAGCCATTCCCTCCGGTTGATGTGCATTTTCTTCCCCTCGGCAATAGCTCAAAGCTTATTGCATCGGTAGCTATTACGCATGATAACTGCTGGCGATGACGGTATCTCTATAGCAGGTACGAGCTTTTCCAAGGGTCGAAGCGAATCAAGGCCGCCATAGGCGTGGCAGAGACTTCAGCGCGGCGTGACGGCGCTAATGGCTCGTACCTGCAATCGGTTTGGCGATCTCGTTAAGCAGATCGGAGACGCCGGTGATCCGTGCGAGGTGCGGATGCTGCTCTCCCTTCGGACAGGGAATGTGAACGGTTCGCGTGTAGCCGGTATTGGTTACTGTCACTAGAAGATCGCCGTGCGTTTCAGACGCCAGCTTCATGGCTTCGCGCATCGCAGGTACCGAGAACTTCTCGCCATTCACATCCAGGAGGTGCATTCCTGGAGCCAAGCCTGCGGCGTCGGCAGCCGAACCCCAGCCAACATCCGCTATCGTTCCGTTGTCGGCAAGCTGAAGGCCTATGGAGTACATTGCATTGAGGCCGCCCGTGTCCTTCTGTTCAAGGTCCATCTGCTCTGTAGGAGTTTGCGCATATGTGAGCGCCCAACCCCCGTCCGTTATGCCATCCAGAGGAGCGTGCGGCGACTTCGACTGCATGCGTTCGTTCAGATAACCAGCCCAGTCGTAAGGGACGATGGCATTGAGAGCGGCGGTCAATTGTTCGAAGGTGTAGGGAACAGTATCAGGACCAGTATCCACGCCGTGCCCAAAGAATGAACGGCAGAAGTCGTTCAGGCTCTTCTTGTTGTTTGTCAGTGTGCGAATCTTGACATCAACCCCCAACCACACCAATGCTCCCTCCGGATAGTAGTCGAGGCCGCGCCGCCAGGTTGCCCAGCCGTGACCTGAATTCGGAACCTGCATGCTCATGGAATCGTCCGTCAGATTCCTCCATACGCGTCCGGTTTGGTGATCCATCTCGGCAGCCCAGTCGGCGAGGGAGTTGCGGAAATCTTCCGGCGTCGTGGCGCCGCTGCGAATCGATAGGAGAGGCCCCAGGTACGTCGTAAGCCCCTCATAAACCCACGAGAGTCGGGTATCGAGCGAAGTTTGATAGTTGGGGACAAATTCGCCGATGGGCCGGCGGTACTTGCCGTTCCAGGAGTGCGCAAATTCATGGGCTAACCCTTCACCCAGCCAGGTCCGTCCCACAGGGGCGCGAAAGATATTCTCGGAGCCGGTATCGTCGCTGGATTGATGATGTTCCAGTCCTCCGATGCTTGTGTTGTTTCTGAACTTCCCGCTGAGCGAGATCAGAAAGTCGTAATGATCGTAATGGTGCGAGTGAAAAAGGGCGCCCGCCTCCAAAACCAGTTTGTTAAATGCCTCGTCCTCCTCTGCGGTTGTCACAAGGTCTTCCGGATGGTCGGCAACGATATCGATGAAGTGATGTGGTGTTACCTCCGGAGCAATCGCAAAGCGACGAAAGTACTCTCCCGCGATGAGCGGCGAGTCGATCAGTTTCTCGAGCGAAACCGTTGCAAACTGCACAGTCTGTTCCGTCTGTGTGGCGCCATCGAGCGCGCTGGCATATCTCCATCCGAGTGGCAGTTTGACGCTTGGATGAACGACCCAGTCCCGTGCCCGTGCGTGCTCCGGGTAGAGTACGACAACAGGCCAACGCAGAACTGCCAGTTTCTCCGTCGTCGCGACGCTAGGGGTAGGACCGCCGCCTCCAGTCGCATACGCCAGAAAGTCCAGCTTCACGTCAAGCACTGTGACATTGGCCGGAATTGTGACATGGAATGCGTACATATCAAACGGATCGCGACTCCACTCGATCTCATGACCATTGGCCGACATGATGAGACCCGCAAGGTTTCCAATTGGCCCCGTGGGTGCATGATTGCCGGGAATCCACTTCGGATACACAAGGGTCACGGGACCGGGGTTCACCGGAATATGAAGTTCTGCATGAATGATGTTCTTGGGCGCGTCCGATAAATCCACATTGACCTCTTCCACCGGGGATTGTCCGAAAAGGGGAAGCGAAAGAGCGAACGTCGCGGCAACAATCAAAAATCTGCGAATAACTCACCTCCAGAGCATTGGGACAATTTTCGGACATCCTGAATTCCGGTATTAAGGGGATCTCGAACAGCGTCATCTCCAATTCCCTTGTGGGCAGGATGGGCTTCACATGCGATCTGGAACTTGCTGTCTCCCTATGGAGCGGGACAACCAAAAAAGGAATGGGGACGATTCTTGACTTCGCAGTGGATTCCTTTCAGTCGAAGGATACTCTTCTCAAACGAGAAACTCTTTGCAGCTGAGGACTTTACTTTTGATTGCAAGAGCCTACCGGCTTGAAGACGACGTCGACCACCGGCATGGCGTGAAGCTATTATGCACTTGAGTGAAAGGCCAAACTTCATGAGCATTCTATCTCAAGATCGTTTTGTTTTGTCGCGCCGTGCTGTTTGCGTTGCCACCGCATTCTCAGTTCATCTATTCTGTGCTGCCTTTATGCTTTCTGCACAGCCGACGGGGGAAAAGACGGTTCGAACCGCCATAAGAATATCGCAAGCAGACCAAGGGACTGCCAGCGTTTCACACCTCAACATCACGCTCAAGCCCGGTAAGCCGGATCAAAGCGGCAACATCAGTTTCGTCGACGTAACAGTGCGAGTCGAAAAGATGAAGGCCGATGCGGGCCAGCCGCTGCTAAGCCTGCCCACCGTCGTGAGCAACGTGCAAACCGTTGCCCTTAGCATCGATAATCTGTCCGCCAGCGACGACGCAGGTTCGATACCTCTGACCGTGCGCGACGATAACAACATCGGCGAAAAGCAAGGTCGCCGCTGGCTGGCCGGAAGAGTTGTAAACGGCTCGATCACTGTGCAGTATCGAGTACCGATCTCCAATCTTCCTAATCCCCGTGGTGCGGCGCCGCCACTGGAACTCCGCAGTGAGGATGGCGCGTTCTCCGGAGCCGCATCCACTTTCGTGGTTCTCCCCGAAACCGAAAGCCGATACGCCTTTAGCCTTCACTGGGATCTTTCTGCGTTGCCGCCTGGAGCCGTCGGCATGTCCAGCCTGGGAGTCGGCGACCTGCAGGTGGATGCGCCGCAGTCGCTCGACCATCTCCAACAGGTGTTGTACTTCTTTGGCGGCACGATCCATCGCTTTCCAGCGCAGCCCGCATCGAACGGATTCTTATCCGCATGGCAGGGAACACCCCCGTTTGACGGTGAGGCACTGATGCGCTGGACAGACCAGCTCGACAGCTCCTACTTAGACTTCTTCAGGCCCAACCATGTCGAGCCTTTTGCCGTGTTGCTGCGCTGTAATCCTATCAATGCCGGCGGAGGCGTGGAGGTGGGTAACTCCTTCATCGGAACCTTCGATGACCACACTGAAGTGGAACCGCTCAAGCTGACTGTGGCGCATGAAATGGTCCATACGTTTGTGAGGGGGCTCGATGGCTCCCAGAGAGAGGACGGCTCCTGGTTCTCTGAGGGCACAGCGGTGTACTACGAGCGCCTGCTCCCTCTGCGCGTCGGCCTCATCACACCCGACGAGTTTCTGCGCGATCTCAACTCTACTGCGGCTCGCTACTATACCGATGCGCTCAACCACACTCCCAATAGCGAGATCGCCGCCAATTTCTGGGCTGAAACGCGCATACGCGTTCTTCCCTACGACCGGGGCTCCCTGTATTTTTCCATGGTCGACAGCCGTGTGCGTGCCGCATCTGGAGGAAAGCGTTCGCTCGATAATCTGATTCTCGCGATGATCGATCGAAGGCGTCGCGGCTTGGCCATGAACGAGGCGGCCTGGCGTGCCATCCTCACGAGCGAACTGGGATCGTCCGGTACGGACGAGTTCGATGCAATGTTAAGAGGAGATCTTGTCCTGCCTGCCTCTGACGCCTTCGGCCCATGCTTTCGACGCACTGAGAAAATGCTGCGCCGGTATGAGCTGGGCTTCGATGCCAAGGTGCTCATCGAGCCGACGCGCATTGTGCGAGGGCTAATTCCAGGTTCCGCGGCGGAGCGGGCGGGACTGCGGAACGGCGATCGCATCTTGAAGCCAGTGCCGCAGGATGGTATCCAAGGTGACCAGACCGCCCTGATCCATCTGGAAATCTTCCGCGACGGAAAACAATTTCCGCTTAGTTACCTGCCCCGCGGAGAAGCTGTGAAGGCCTATCAATGGGAGCGCGTTCCCGGAATCCCAGAAGCGGTTTGTGCATTGCCCTCGACCCTCGACCCCATCCGGTAAAGTCCAACACGGACGTTTGCGGCTCCGGTACAGATATTTGAGGAGGTGCGGAAAGGTATTGAAGCAGCAGAGGGTCTATGCAGCCACGATCCATCCAGGTAGTAGGACTGCCTTCGCGCACGCTCTTTGTGGTATCCCCTCCATTCGGCGACGATGCTGGCGGACGGGATCCAATCCACGAAAGGTATGGGAAGTGGAAAAACAGAGTGCTACGAAACAATCCCAGGAGATGCCGAGCCGCGGTTCTTTAGCTCAACGCTTCCAAAAGCCGGTCGATGTCGCCCATATCGTTGAAGACCGACGGCGAGATGCGAATAAAACGATCGGACACACGCACATTCACATTTGCCTTCTGTAGCCGCGCACGAACTGCGGCTGAGTCTTTCAACGTGAAGCTGATCAGCGCGGAGGTTGATTCGGCTGGAGTCAGCGATTGGAAACCAAGTCGCGGCATCTCTTCGTGAAGCCGCTTCAGCAATGGCTGACGGTGCGCCCGGATGTTCTCTGGGCCGATGCGACGAATGTACGGCAAACTTTCCGATAAGATACGAACTACTCCGCTTGCCTGTGTCCCCACTTCAAAATGGGCA
This sequence comes from uncultured Acidobacteriota bacterium, assembly GCA_963766785.1. Lineage (GTDB taxonomy): Bacteria > Acidobacteriota > Terriglobia > Terriglobales > Acidobacteriaceae > Telmatobacter. The sequence goes on along the minus strand of CAVYBV010000025.1, from coordinate 745,063 downwards.
CTCGCGCTATTTCCGAGCTCCCATGTATACGGTGAAGGATTCGGAGAATCGCCAGGAAGGAAATGAGACTCCAGCTTAGTCGCCTGATAGTACCCATATTGTGTGCGGTGGAGCACTGTGTCCAGCAACGATTCCTTCACATACAAGAAGCCCAGGCCGAAATCTCCCATCAGCCATTTGAAGCTTGAGCAGGCACAGAAGTCCACACCAGACGCCTTCACGTCGATTGGCGTGTTTCCCGCGGCTTGAACGATGTCGGCATACACATAGGCACCGTGCGCATGTGCCAGGCCGCAAACCGCCTTCAAATCGTGCTCGAACCCGTTGTCCATAGCGACAAGGGATACCTCAATGAGGCGAGTCTTCTTGTCGACCACCTTCTCGAGATCGCTCATTTCGATCTGCCAATTGCTAGCCGGCACGATTCGAAGATCCAGACCAAAGCGTTGCTGCAGCGCCTGCAAGTGAAGAATCGCTCCCTCAAAGTGAAGAGCGTCAGTCACGACGTTCCCCCCTGACCGCGGAATACCTAAACCATCGACTATGAGATTCTCGCCGGTACTCGTATTGGGAACATACGAGATCTCGCTTTCCTTCGCATTGATCAGAGCGGCAAATTCCGCTTTGACATTCTTTGTGTTTATGGGGCCGGACTCCGGAGATGGCACCGATCTGGCCTCCGCATAGTCGGCGATCGCCTTCACCCCACTACGAGTAAGAGGATGTGTATAAGCGCTGTTGATATAAGTTAACCCCGCGGGAATTGCGAAGTCTTCCTTAGCGGGAAGGACTACTCGGCCGCCGTCATCGGGCGCAGCCGAGGGTATTCCTTGAAGAGCTTGCCCAGCACTCAGTACTGCCAGGCCTCCAAGGCCCGCCAACATTTCCCGTCTCGTGGGCTTCATTCGACTGAGCATCTCCTTCTCACAGAGTTTACAGCGCTTCCTTGAAGTTCATTCCCCAATCATGGAGAGGGATTTGACTGTCGTGAACGAAACTCGGGGAGCAGGTCGTGGAGTGCCCGGCAAATTCTGTACCAGGAGGAATGAGACGAACTGGTATGGAAGGAGCATGGGATGGGGAAGGCGAAGAAGCATAGTCCTGAAAAGACCTTGAACATACTTCGGCAGATTGAAGTGGCGAGCGCGAATGGCAAGCATCACCCGTTGGTCTTCCCGGTATCGGTACCGAAAAACGCGGCGGGCTCCGGGAGCCTCCTTGGACCCGGGCGCCGGGGGCAGGGCACGAGATGCCAGTCGCTATGACGACTTCGCGATACGAGTCCGAGCTCGGTGAGCGCATGGTAATGAAGCCCTCATTGACATCCGTCTATCGTCTTTTCCGAATTACCAACGAGGCCCGATGCAAAAAGAGGCTCGCGGTTGGGCGACTGCGCCAGGCCGGCCCTCGGCCCGGAGAGTCGAATCTCAGGGCTCCAGCGCAATGTCAATATGCCGATGGATCGTTTCACCAATGTCCGTAAGCACGGCCATTCCTTTGCGGCGCAAGTTTTCTTTCTTCGAACTCAGCCGGCGGATCGCCGCCGCTCTGCCCGCGTCAGGAGAAAGGCCCCGGAAGCGCTTGATGTTGTCCACTTCCATACTTTAGGCAAACTGCGTCGTCGCCCACGTCACTCTCATTCTCCGCACGTAATGGCTGGTAGCTGTTTCGGTTGGCGATGCGGATTGGAGACCGTGACGTCCGCGCACGGCTGATCGACTGCTGGCGGTGTTAGCCGCGCAATTGACACATGCAAAAAGCAGCCTCTATGATTGTCGGCTAAAGCCGTCGAACAATTTCCCTGCATCCCTTTCGACCTTTCCAAACGCGTTGATCGTGCACGTCTGAACTCAGTCCTGCAAAGCGGGTAACCAAGTCTCTGCAACACACCAAGCCTGGATGCCTGAAATGAATTGAATGAATGAGAGGATCCCCACCATGTTCAAAACACGCTGCTTTCTGCTGCTTTCCTGTCTGTCCCTGGCCTTGCCGGCGGCGTTTGCGGCGCCTGTGCCGCCGGGCCAGGTCGTCAGTGCCCTGAGCTGGCGCAGCGTGGGCCCATTTACCGGCGGACGCGTCACGACGGTAGCCGGTATCGCCGCAGAGCCCAATGTCTTTTACATGGGGACGGCGAGCGGGGGTGTCTGGCAAAGCGACGATTACGGCCAGAGCTGGAAGAACATTTCCGACAAGGACTTCAAGAGCAACAATATCGGCGCTATGGCGATAGCGCCCTCTAATCCCAAGATTATCTATGTGGGCACGGGCGATTCCGCTCCCCGCAATACGGTCCTGACAGGAGATGGGATATATAAGTCCACTGATGGAGGAAAAACCTGGACATTCATGGGGCTGGGCGAGACCCACATCATCGGCCGGATCATTGTGGACCCCGGGAATCCCGACGTGGTGTACGTAGCGGCGCTGGGCCATCTGTTCGGACCCAATCCGGAACGCGGGGTATTCAAGTCCACCGACGGAGGCCAGACCTGGAAGAGAATTCTGTACGTCGATGACGAGACCGGCGCCATCACCCTGGCGATGGATCCCTCCAATCCCAGCGTGGTGTACGCCTCGATGTGGCAGGTGTCCCGGGCGCATTGGACATTCTCCAGTGGTGGGCCGGGCAGCGGCATCTACAAGACAACCGACGGGGGGGGGAACTGGACCAACATCTCCCACCTCCCGGGGTTGCCCACCGGCATCTTCGGAAGGACGGCCGTCGCAGTGGCGCCGAGCCGGCCCAGCGTTGTGTACGCGCTCATTCAGGCGGACTACAAGGGTCAGGCCGGCGGCTTATTCCGCTCCGAGGATGCGGGCCAGAACTGGAAGCTCGTCAACAACAGCATGGACATCACGCAACGCGCTTTCTATTACACCGAAATCTATGTGGACCCCAAAGATCCCGACACAATCTACCTGCCCAACGCCGGGTTGTACGTCTCCCACAACGGGGGCGAGAAGCTGACCGCCCTGCATCCGCCGCATGGCGACAACCACGTGTTCTGGATCAATCCGAATACCCCCCAGCTTTTCATTGAAGGTAATGATGGCGGCGCGACGGTTACCTTGAACGGCGGCCAGGCCTGGAGCTCCGAGGACAACCAGCCGACCGGGCAGTTCTATCACGCCAATCTCGACAATCAGTTTCCGTTCCATATTTACGGCGCGCAGCAGGATCGCAGTTCGGTCGAGGGGCCCAGCGCCGTGTCTGGCCGCGTCATTCCGCCGGTTTGGACAAACTTACAAGGCGGAGAAATGAGCTGGGTGGTGCCGACGCCCCGCCAGCCCTGGATCACCTACGCCAGCGGGTATTACAGCATCGAGTGGAAGGAAAACAGCAGGACCGGTTTGAGCACCAATGTGAGCCCCTGGCCGGAGTATAAGTTCGGTCTTGCCGGGTCCGAAATCAAGTACCGCTACGGCTGGAATCATCATCCCGTGGTGTTTGCCCCCGGTAACCCCAAAGAGCTGTTGATGGGCGCGAACATGCTCTTCGAAACCTTCGATGAGGGCATTCACTGGAAAGCGATCAGTCCAGACCTCACGCGCAACGACAAGAGCAAGCAGCAGCGCCCCGGAGGCCTCATCAGCGCCGATGTCACGGGCGAGGAGATGTTCGACACCCTATCCTCGATTGCCGTTTCCCCGCGCTCGAACAATGTCATCTGGGCCGGCTCCGACGACGGCCTGGTACATGTAACCACCGATGGCGGCGGCCACTGGAGCCAGGTGCGCCCGCCCCAGCTCCCGGACTGGTCCACCATCACCTGCATCGAGCCCTCGCACACCGTCGCGGGCGCCGCCTATGTCTCCGCGAGCCGGTTTAACTGGGATGATTTCCAACCCTACGTCTACAAAACCACCGATTACGGCAAGCATTGGACCGAGATCTCTGCCGGCCTGCCAAAAGACCAGTACGTCGAAAGCGTGCGGCAAGATCCCGATGATCCCAATCTGCTCTTCGCGGGCACCAGCGGAACTGTCTACATCAGTCTCGACGGCGGCGGCGAGTGGCAGCCCTTGAGCCTCAATCTGCCCGCCGTGCGAGTCAACGATATCGAGATTCAACCCCAGCAGCACGCCGTCGTGCTCGCCACATTCGGGCGTGGCTTCTGGGTGCTCGACAACCTGCAGTTCCTCGAGCAGTTGGCGACCGCGAAGGTGGCCAGTGACGCGCCCTACCTCTTCAAACCGCAGCAGACCTGGCTGGTTACGCGCGGCGGCGGTGGCGGCGGCGGTGGCCGGCGTGCCACGGGAGGCGAGAACCTGGCCGCTGGAGCCACGGTGTTTTTCCACCTGCCGGCCGACTACGACGGCAAAACGCCGGCCACACTGAGCTTTACTGACGCCACCGGCAAACTCGTCCACAGCTACACACTGCACCTGAAGACGAAAGCTAGACCAGAGCCGGCTTCCACCAACCCCGCTGTGGAGCGAAAACAACAGGAAGAACGGTTGACGGCGGTCGAAGCGGGCATGAACCACTTCCAATGGAACCTGCGTTATACGGATGCGGTCGAGGTGAAGGGCATCTACAATTCCGGCTTTTCGGCCTCTCCACCCGTAGGTCCTGAAGCTTTGCCGGGCAACTACTTCGTGACGCTCACCTATGGCCACACCACGCAGAAACAGCCATTTGTGGTCAAGCTGGACCCGCAACTGCAGACCACCCAGGCGGAACTGCAACAGCGTTTCGATCTGCTGATGAAGCTTCATGACGCGCTCAACCGGCTCGATACCAGCCTCAATCAGGCAATTGACGCCCGCGACGCGCTCCAAAAAGCGGTGGCGTCCAACAGTCAGGCGCAACCGGCGCTGGACCGCCTGAGCCACGACATCGACAGTCTCGTCGATCTCCAGATCCAGTCCGGCGAGGGAGCACTGGTCTATCCTCCTCGGCTGCGCTCCTGGTTATCCGCCATCTCGGGCCAGATCGGTATGGCCCTGGTGCCACCCACGCCCGCAATGGTCCAGGTCGCCGATGGATACCTCCACGATGCCGATGCCGGCATCGCACGTCTGCAACCCGACATTGAGGCAGCCAACAAAGTGCTGAGTCACTGAGGTGTAGCCACCTGGTCAGGCTTGCAGCGGTTCTCCAAATAGGTGCAAACCGGAGCCACGCACTCAGGTGGTTTTTTCCTAACCGGGGCCCCCGGCGACAGGTCCTCGTCGCCGGGGTGGAAGCAAAAGCCACCTTTCACACGGCCGGCAAGGGCACATGAATTGGAGAACCGCTCTAAAAGCGGGGGCCAATGTGAGACGCCCCCGCAAGCGATTCTCATATCCCCCAAAGGGGGCAAGAAGCCGCAGACCACATCCTTGATGAGGCATTGGTGAATGCGGCGACGGGCTACTTCAATCTGATTCATTTCAGAGTTTTCGATGAAGCGCCATGCTCACCTTTCGGGCGCTCGACACGATCCAGATTCAGCGAGGGTCTTAAGGCTCCGCAGCCCTGATGCGAAAAACCACTTCGGCAACTGACGCTATCGGCGTCAAAAACTTTCACTTCGCCAGCTTCAAGCACGAGTTTCCGGATAGGTTCCGATAACGCCAATCGCATCTGGAAAGTTCCGGATTCACACCGAGTCGCCAACTCCCTCATTGACAAAGGAGGGTCACCCACTTGTCCGTATAGTCGGCATCTCGGACAAGTGACCCCTCGGCGATCAGCTGTTAAGAACAGGACCTCTGAGGCGAAACTGCCTTCAGTTCTCTGTTTATGGGTGTCGCCAAGAATCAGTACCGAAATGTCGCCCAGTGTTCGCTGATCTGCATGGAGGCGATTCTGGATAGACGGTCGCGGTAGGGATACCAGTCGCATTGTACCCCCGCGCAGATCCGTACGAGTTTGCTCATCGCTTTGATGATGCCGCAAGCTTTGAGCGGGTAGCAGAACTAGTACGACCGGTAAGAGCAGAAGATTTAACTGACGACCAACTTGCGGAAATCATCCTTTGTGGCGAAGATGCCGTGCCAAATCAAAATTTCTCTCGATATTGATTCGAACGAGAAGTAAAATCCCTGATTGTCACTTTTCAGGGCCTGATTTTTCCCTGATAACCACCAATAAATTCCCTGTTAGCCGTCGCTCAAATGTCAACGGAGAATACCGCAACCATCTGATATGCGGCTATATACAGTCTCTTGGCTGCCGGCCATAGCCGCTCATATTAAGAAAATTCCCTGTATTTTTCCCTGTTAACGGGAATTTCAAAGCGGAGAGCGGTTCTCTCATGACTCGCTCCACCACCAATCGACGATTCCGACCAGGTCCTCCAATCAACATCTATTAGCGCGTTCGTCGCTTACCTGCACAAAAACACTGGCTGTGCGCGGCGGATGCATCCATGCGCGGAAAGTTCCTATTCTTCCTGTACCTGGTAGCACTTCCGCCCCGGCACGCAGCGGGCCAGGTGCACGTAGTGGTCATCCGGACCCGCGGGGCTCATGGTGCGGAGGCACCAATAGCTCGATGAGGTAGCGATTCCCGCTACCCAGGCTTCCGGGTTTTGCGGAGTGGTGCCGTAGGGATTCTTGGTCCGCAGGCATTGGCAGGGCAGCGGTTTCGTCTGTGCTGTGCTCATCTTTTCCTCCTAGCCTGCCGCGCCCGGGTCGCGGTCCATCTGTCCGGCGGCGAGCAGAATGGTGCGATAGATGGCGACGGGGAACATCTCCACCTTGTATCCGTTCATGGAGAGCGGCTGCACGTTCGTCATCGCAGCTTTTCCGGCGGCGCGCGCTGTTGCTTCGCTAATGGGTTTGCCGGCGAGAACGGCCTCGGCCTCCGCCGAGCGGCGCACCACCGGAGACGCGGCGCCCATGGTAACCACGGCGCGGCGGCAAATGTTGCCGTCCATTTCGAGTACCACGCCCGCATCGGCAACTGCCCAGTCGAAGCTCTCCTTCTCTCCGTATTTCTGGTAGGCGGAGCGCGTGCCGGCGGCCGGCTTGGGGATGGTGACGGCAGTGAGCAGTTCGTCGGGCTCGATCGCGGTGAACTTGGTCGGGTTGGCGTCGGGCTGCACATAGAAGTCCCTGACCGCGATGGCGCGCTTGCCGTTCTTGGCCGAGGTCAACTCGATGCTTGCGTTCAGGGCCAGCAGCGCCACCGCCGCGGACGACGGCGCCACCGCCGGGCAGGTGCCGTAGTCCATGATGGCGTGGTACTGGTTCAGTCCGTCGAACGCGAAGCAGAAATCCTTGCCCTTGCGCAGGCACTGGAAATCCGCCGAGCGGTAATACCAGCACTGCACCGGCTGCAGCAGGTTGCCGCCGAGCGTGGCCATGTTGCGAATGTGCGGCGTGGCGGCGTGCCCGCAGGCGTCAGAGAGGATTTGATATTGCGCCCGGATCGCGGGGTGGTCGCTGATCTCGGCCAGAGTGGTGAGCGCGCCGATGGCCAGGCCGTTGTCGGTCTCGTGAATTCCGCCGAGCGCGGAGATTTTGCGGATGTTCACCAGCCGGGCCGGCTGGATGGTGCCGTTCTTCATGCGCTCCAGCAGGTCGACGCCGCCCGCCTTGACCACGGCGCCGTCTTTCAACTGCGAGAGCGCCGCATCCACGGTGGTGCAATCCGCCAGTACGAAGTTGTTCATGCCAGTTGCCTCCCTTCCAACACCCCGTTTTCCACGACCCAGGGACTACGACCTGTCCATGGGGCTCCCGGATTCCCCAAGATGATTGAGCGCGGCCAGGACCACGGCGGGCGTCATGGGAATGCGGCGAACGCGCGCGCCGATGGCGTTGTAAACGGCGTTGCCGATGGCTGCTCCGATGGACACGATTCCCGCCGCTTCGCCGATTCCCGATGCGTCAGTCGAGCTTTGCCCGATGTACGCCTCCACCAGCCGCACATCGATTGCAGGGGTTTCACGCGAACCGGTGATCTTGTACATCTCGAGATTCGGATTCACCATCAGGCCATAGGCCGGATCGAGCAGCCGATTCTCAAACAACGTGTAAGAGATGCCCTGGATAACGCCGCCGTTGATCTGGCTGATGGTCAGCGCCGGATTCATCGGCCGGCCGCAGTCGTGCACGGAGAGAACGCGCTTCACGTGGATGCGTCCCAGCTCGGTGTCGACTTCGACTTCGGCAACATCGACGCCGCCGTAGGTCAGATACTTGCTGCGGTCGTAGTCCGGAATCCGCTTGGACTGCACGGCGATCTGATTGGTGCTCATCCGTGCCGCCGCGCGCTTGAAGCTGACCGGCGCGATCTTTCCGGACTTGCTGCGGACCTCGCCCTCCACCAGTTCCAGGTCATCGGCCGATGCGCCCAGCGCCGGAGCAATCTCCGCCAAAAACTTCTGTGAAGCCTGCCAGGCCGCGTCGCGCACGGCCGGAGTCAGGGAAAGGGTGGTGACGCTGCCGCCCGAATCGGGGCCCACCGGATAATTTGTATCGCCTGCATGGACAGCGATCTTCTCTGGCGGTACGCCGAACTGCTCGGCCAGGATCTGCGCCATGACGGTCTTGATCCCGGAGCCGATATCCTGCACCGCCGACAACACTTCAAGCGAGCCGTCCTTGTGGATGCGCACCTCGGCCGCTGAATTCATGCTCACGAAGCGATACCAGACCGACTGGGCAAAGCCGACGCCTCGCTTGACGTGGCCGCGATCCGCGCCCGCTTGCGGGTTGCGCGATTTCCAGAGATCGCTCTCGCGCACCACCTGGCGCTCCACCTTGCGCACCGGGTGCGTGTCGATGCGTTCCCTCAGCTCGAGGGGATCCATGTTGAGCTTTACCGCAAGCTCGTCGATGGTCTGCTCCAGCGCGAACGCCCCCTGCGGATGCCCTGGCGCGCGCATGGCTGTGCCGGGGCCGGCATTGGTGAACACATCGTTCTCTTCGGTGTGGATGGAAGCGTATTTGTAGAGGTTCGCGGCGGGCCCTGAACAGCCCGCGCCCGTCCCGCACCCGGCGGTGCCGTAGCTGACCAGATGAATGCCGGTTATAGTTCCATCCTTCTTTGCGCCGATGCGCAGCATTTGATCCGAGCTGGGGCGATTGCCGACGGAAAGGTGTTCCTCCTGCCGGTCCAGCATCAGACGCACTGGCGCGCCCGTCTGTTTTGAAAGCGCCGCCGCGGCCACGCCGAAGTTTCCCGCGCCGAACTTCGCTCCAAAGCCGCCGCCCATGTACTCGGTGATGACGCGAACCTGGGTCATCGGAATCTTGAAGAAGGCCGCCATCTCTTCGCGCACGCTGGCGGTGCCCTGGGTGGACGCCCACACCGTCAGCATCTCCGGTTTCCAGTCGGCGACTACGCCGTGCGTCTCCAGCGCCGAATGCGTCTGCACCTGGGTGATGTAGCGGCCTTCGACAACCACATCGGCATCCTTGAGGGCCTGTTCCGTGTCGCCAACCTTCCTGAGGGAAGGCCCGTGCACGTTTCCGGTTTGGGGAACGCCATGCGGACCTCCGCCGCCGCCCGCGGTGCCTTCTTCATCGGCGGGGCCGGGAAAAACCGGCGGAGCGTCGGCGGCGCGGGCCTTGTCCAGATCGACGACAAAGGGGATGGGATCGTACTTCACCTTCACCAGCGCGGCCGCTTCCTCCGCCGCATAGGGCGTGGTGGCCGCCACCGCCGCGATGGGCTGGCCGGCAAAGCGCACCACCGGATATTTCCCCTGGTCGAGCGCCGGATTGCGCAATTCCGCTTCGCCCTCCACATGCTGAATCACGTAAACCCCTTTGAAGCCGGGATGGCGCTCGGCCGCCGACGTGTCCACCGACAGGACCTTCGCGTGGGGCACGGTGGCGTTTACGAATTTCGCGTACAGCATCCCCGGCAACTGCACATCCGCGGTATAGCGCGCCCGGCCGGCGGCCTTGGCGGGGCCGTCCCAGCGCTCCTGCCCCTTGCCCACGTATTTCAGGTCCTGGTTCACCGGCCACACCGGCGGCTCCGTGGCGGGCACCTGGCGCGGTTCATCGTGAAGCGTATAACCGGGCACTCCGACGGGCATATTCACGGTTATCTTGCCGGAGCCTGCGCCGGCCGCGGGCGTGGTTGCCTGGAGCAGCGATTCCTCATTCGTATGGGTCGCCATCATTCACCTCCATTAGGCGTTGCGGATGTTGCCCGCCGCCTCGATGGTGGCGGCGAAGATCTTGGGATAGGTTCCGCAGCGGCACAAATTGCCTGAAATGGCATGCCGCACGTCCTGTTCGGATGGATGAGGGTTCTTCTTGAGCAGAGCCGCGCAACTCATCAACATGCCCGGCGTGCAGAAGCCGCATTGCAGCGCATCGTGCTTCACAAATGCGGTCTGCAGCGGATGGGTTTCACCCTCCGCCGAAAGGCCTTCGATCGTGGTCACCTGGCGGCCGATGGCGTCGATGGCCAGCGTCATGCAACTATTCACCGGCATGTTGTCCAGCCACACGGTGCATCCCGAGCAGGCGCCGCGATCGCAGATGATCTTGGTGCCGGTCATGCCGAGATCAATGCGCAGGGCGTCGGCCAGGGTGGCGCGCGGCTCAATCTCCACCGTGTGCTCCTTGCCGTTGACGTGCAAGCGCACCTGAACCGGGCCCGGCCCGAATTCCGTTACCCCCGGAGTCGCCGAGCCGGCCTCGCGGCCGAATGCCTGGACGCCATCGAGGAGGGCGGTTCCGGCAGCGGTCAGGCCCGCGCCCTTCAGGAAGCCTCTGCGGCTGATGCCGCTTCCGCCCGCGCCGGGCGCAGCCTGCTTTTCAATTCGATGGTCCGGGGAGGGGATAGATGGTTGGGTGGAATCGGACATTGCATCCTCCTGACGGATGGTTCAGGGACGATGGGTAGCCGTCGCGGTTCCGGGCGGCGAGTGCAATCGGTCTTGGCGTGCTTCGGGGAACGGAACTACCGACGCAGAAACTATAGCTCCACGCCGGGCAGGGACACAACCCGGTCAGGAGAGGGCAGGCAGGGGCTCAGTTCGAATTCAGCTTTGAAAGGGCACGTCTTCACAGCTTGGTGAAAAGCGCCTTTCACGAGACAGGTTTTGAAAGGGCACGGATTTATCCGTGCCGTAAAGGTTGCAAAATGAATGCGGGCTTTAGCCCTTGAGGGATGTTCTCCTCTTGCTGACGACTTCAAGCACCCTTTTTCACCAAGCTGTTCAGTCGCACGGTAAATGGCGCAGGAGGACGGACGGGCTTCAGCCTCTGAGGGACGGTTTCCTAAATATGAGCCACTACCAATGGACAGAATCTGCAGCCCGCCGATTTAAGTAGCTCATCGCGGAAGCCGGGTGCGATAATTCGACGCGTACTTCCCCCACGCTTCCCCGCGGTTTCAGATGAAAAGCCGTTTTACGGCCAAGGATTGCTTGCCATGTGTGGAATTGTCGCAGTCTTTTCGCGTCGTGAACCGGTTTCGCCGGTGGCGCTCGATCGCGCAACGCGCAGCCTGTATCACCGCGGCCCGGATGGCCAGCGGCATTGGATATCCGGCGACGGCAGGGTGGGCCTGGGGCACGCGCGCCTCAGCATCATCGACCTGGTCACCGGCGACCAGCCCATCGCCAGCGAGGACGGCCGCACCCGCATCGTCGTCAACGGCGAGTTCTACGGATTCGAGGCCATCCAGCGCGAGCTGGAGGGCCGCGGCCACCGCTTGCGCACCCGCTCCGACAGCGAGATTGCATTGCACCTCTATGAGGACTTCAGCGTGCATTGCCTCCACCATCTGCGCGGCGAGTTCGCGCTGGTGTTGTGGGATGAATCGCGCCGGCGCCTGTTCGCCGCGCGCGATCGCTTCGGCATCAAGCCGCTGTTCTATGCATGGCACCAAAACGCGCTGATTCTCGCCTCTGAAGTGAAGGCGTTGTTTGCCGCGGGCGTACCTGCGCGCTGGGACGAGGAGAGCGTCTATCACTCCATGGCCTTCGGCGGCCTCCAGGCGCGAACCCTCTACGACGGTGTCTTCCAGGTCCCGCCCGGCTGCTATCTGCTGGCCACGGAAAAGCACGTGCAGGTGGAGTGCTACTGGGACTTCAATTATCCCCTGGCCGCCCAAAACGCGCCGTCGCGTTCCGATGCCGATTACGGCGCCGAGTTCCGCCATGAACTGGAAGAGGCGGTGCGCATTCGCCTTCGCGCCGATGTGCCCGTGGGCGTGTATCTCAGCGGCGGCCTGGATTCCTGCTCGGTGCTGGGCCTGGCGGCGCGGCATCACCCCGAGCCCATCCGCGCCTTCACCCTCACCTTCGATGACGCCGCTTACGACGAAGGACCGATTGCGCGCGAAATGGCGACCCGCGCCGGGGCGGAATTTCACCCCATCCCCATTTGCCAGCGCGACCTGGCCGACAACTTTGCCGACGCCATTGCGCAGGCGGAGACGGCCTGCATCAATGCGCACGGCGTGGCCAAATACTTGCTCAGCCGGGCGGTGCGCGATGCCGGTTACAAGGTGGTCATCACCGGGGAAGGCTCTGACGAGATTCTCGGCGGCTATCCCCACTTCCGCCGCGACATGCTGCTCTACAACCGCGAAGGCCAGGACCCGGAGGCCATCGAGGATCTGCTGGCGTGGCTGGACGAGCACAATTCCGTCAGCCGCGGGCTGCTGCTGCCCGATGGCGAAATCGGCCCCATGGAAGGCGTCAAGCGCATTCTCGGTTACGCGCCGTCGTGGATTGAGACGTTCTCCTCCCGCGCGGTCAAGCTGCGTCCGCTGCTGGCGTCTGGGTTCCAGCAGCGCTACGGACAATGCGAGGGCAACTGCGGGATCCTGGACGAAACCGACGTGCCCCGCCAGCTCGCCGGACGCGACCCGCTGAATCAGTCGCTCTATCTCTGGTCGAAGACGGTGATGGCCGGATACATCCTCACCATGCTCGGCGACCGCATGGAGATGGCGCACTCGATCGAAGGCCGGGTGCCGTTCCTCGATCACAAGCTGGTGGAACTCATCGCGTCGCAGCCGGTGAACCAGAAGATCCGGGGGATGACGGAGAAGTTTGTGCTGCGCGAAGCGGTCAAGGACGTCATCACCGACACGGTTTACCGACGCCAGAAGCACCCGTTCCTGAGCCCGCCGGCCACCGTGAGTGCTGACCGCACCTTTCAGACGTTCGTTGAGGATACGCTGCGCGGCTCCGCGTTGCGCGATCTGCCGTTCTTCGATCAGAACCAGGTGATCGATCTTCTCGACCGGCTGCCGGGCATGGATGTGGGCGCGCGCACTGCCAACGATCAGATCCTCATGTACATCGTCAGCATGTGCGTGCTCAAACAGCGTTTCGGCCTCTCGTCCGAGGCAGCCAGCCGGGAGCATGCGCCACCCGAGGCGGTTCCGGCGGATTGAACGCGCTCCGCAAGCGGCCCTGGCGATGGGCGCCCGCCGAGGAGGTTAGCCCGCAATCCGGGATTGACAGCAGCAGCTGAATGCGTTACTTTGCAATGCAAAGTGGAAAGCGTGCATGAGCGACCTGAACAAGGCTCTTGGTGACATCAGCAGCATTCGCCGCCAGATGGCGCGCAGCACTGAATTCCGCGGCTACGGCCCCACCACTCTTTGCGCCACCGGCCTGATCGCCGTGCTGGCTGCGGTCTCGCAGGCGCTATGGGTTCCCGATGTCGCCCGTCATTTCCCCGCCTATCTGGCCATATGGGTCGGTACCGCCGCCATCTCCGCGGCCCTCATCGGCGCGCAGATGCATACCCGCACGCGGCGCATCCACTCCGACATGGCCGACGAAATGATCCGCATGGCCGTAGAGCAGTTTCTGCCCTCCGCCGGAGCCGGGGCTCTGCTCACCGTGGTCCTCACCGCCTTCGTTCCCGGCGCGTTGTGGATGCTCCCCGGATTGTGGCAAATCACCTTCAGCCTGGGCGTGTTCTCGTCCTGCCGCTTTCTGCCCCGCCTGATGCCGCTGGCCGGCGTCTGGTACCTGGCCACCGGGTTATTCTGCGTGGCTCTGGGCGATGGGCGCGCCTTTTCACCCTGGGCCATGGGCATTTCCTACGGAGCGGGACAGTTGCTGGTGGGCGCCATTCTGCAGTTCACCCGGGAGGAGACTGAAGATGAAGTCTAAAGCCCAATCCGGCGAAGGGCGCTTCGCCTACGAGGGCCTCGACCGCGTCATTCATGAACGCGCGCGCCTCAGCGTGCTCACCTCGCTCATCGCCAACACCAGGGGCCTCACCTTCGGCGACCTGAAGCAGTTGTGCTCCCTCACCGACGGCAACCTGAGCCGCCATCTTCGCGTGCTGGAGGAAGCGGAAATGGTCGAGATCGTGAAGGGCGTCGACAAGAACCGGCCGCTCACCGTCTGCCGCATAACGCCTGCCGGCCGAAAACGGTATCTCGACTACCTGGAAACACTGGAGCAAGTGGTGCGCGACGCGGCCAAGGGAGCCAAGGAAATGGACCCCGCGGTCCTGCGCGGCCTGAGCCCTTCGCGGGCTTGAAAAATTTTTTGGCCGGTGACTTTACATGGCAAAGTTTGTTCCTCGAGGGTTCGATCGAATGGAGAAAAGCAAGCAGCGCGACCTGCACGTCGCCATCATCATGGACGGCAACGGCCGCTGGGCGCGGCGCCGCGGCCTGCCCCGCGTGGCCGGCCATCGCGCCGGGCTGGGAGCCGCGCGCCGCATCGTCGAGCACGCATCGGACGCCGGCATCCGCTGCCTCACGCTCTATGCCTTCTCGTCCGACAACTGGCGCCGCCCGCCCGCGGAGGTCGACCGCATTTTCTGGCTGTTGCGCGCATTTCTGCGCATGGAGACCGAGCGCATGCGGCAGAGGGGCGCGCGCCTGGAGGTCATCGGCCGCCGCGACCGTCTTCCCGCCGCGGTCCTGCGCTCGATTGAGACAGCCGAAGCAGCCACCGCGCATGGGCGCGGCCTTCACCTGAGGGTCGCCATCGACTACTCCGCCCGCGACTCCATCGCCCGCGCCGCGCACGCCTGCATTGAGTCCTCGGCAGGAAGCGCAACCGCCGAAAGCCTCACCGCCATGATCACGCGCAAGCTGGCCGGCGAGAGCGGCGAAGTGGATCTGCTCATCCGCACCGGCGGCGAGCAGCGGATCTCCGACTACCTGCTGTGGGAATCCGCCTACGCGGAGCTTGTATTTACTGCGCGCATGTGGCCGGAGTTCGATGAAGCCGATTTCGACGCCGCCCTGGCTGAGTTCCGCCGCCGCGAGCGGCGTTTCGGCGCCGTGCCGGAGCAGCCGCCGGCGGTTCTGTCGCCGGTCCTTGCTGCCGGTCCTGAGCCGAGGAGCCTGTTGCGGCCGGAGCATCCGGCCGCAGCTCCCGCGTGACCGTTTACGATTGAATCCAATGACCGAAGACTCCGAGCAGCGTCCGCGGCGGCAGGGAAAGCTGTGGCTGGCTGCAAGCGTGGTCGCTCTGGTGCTGGCGCTCATCGTAGTCCCCCCGCTCATCGGCATCAGCCGCTACAAGAACCGCATCACCCGGCTGGTCTCTGCCTCGCTGGGCCGCCCGGTGCGCCTTTCCGGGGTCGAACTCCGACTGCTCCCGCGTCCCGCCTTCCTTCTCACCGATCTCACCGTCGAGGAAGACCCAGCCTACGGCTTTGAGCCCGTCCTCCACGCCAGTACCGTGGTCGCAGACATCCGCTTTGCCTCGCTCTGGCGCGGCCGGCTGCAGATCAGCCGCATCAGCGTGGACGATGCCAGTCTGAATCTCGTCCGCGCCGAAGACGGCCGTTGGAACCTCGATTCGCTCTTCCGCAACGCTGCCGCCGGCTCGGGCCCGCGCCGCGCCGTCCCCCGTCCTTACCTAGAAGCCACAAACTCCCGCATCAATATCAAGAACGGCTTGGAAAAGCTCCCCTTTTCGCTGGTTGCTGCCGATGCCGCGCTCTGGCAGGAATCCGATGGCGAGTGGCGCGCGCGGCTCGAGGGGCAACCCGCCCGCACCGACGTAAGCCTCGACCTGGGCGACACCGGCATCGTGCGCCTTGACGCCACCCTGCGTCCCGCGCCCCAGTTCAGCCAGATGCCCCTCCACCTCGACGCCGAATGGCGCGATGCCCAGCTTGGCCAGCTCACCCGCCTCCTGCTCGGTTCTGACCAAGGTTGGCGTGGCGACTTGCGCGGCGAGCTGCACCTGGACGGCACCGCGGCTTCGGCCCATGTTCAGGCCAGGCTCCGCGCTGCCGGCGTGCACCGCGAAGAATTTGCTCCCGCCGCGCCCCTCGACTTCGACGCCGCATGCACCTTCGTCTTGCATTACGACAGCCGCAGCGCGGAAGGGCTGGACTGCAATTCGCCGGTCGGCGACGGTCGTGCCCGTCTCACCGGCAACATTGCGCCGTCGGGACAGCCGTTGCGCCTTGCCCTGGACCTGGACCGCATCCCCGCCCAGGCCGGCCTGGACCTGCTGCGCACCGTCCGCAGCAACGTGGATGCAAGCCTCCAGGCCGCCGGAGCCCTCAGCGGCCATCTGATTTACGATCCCGGCGCCGCTTCCGCGCCCTCCCGCAAAGCCGGGGTCCACACCGCCCCACCCCATGTTCCGGCCGGACCGCTTACCGGCAGCCTGGCCCTGGTCGGCCTCAGCATCACGGGCGACTCGATTTCGCATCCCATTGCAGTCGCTCGCACGATTCTGGAGCCGGGGTCCGCTTTGCCTGACCAGCATCCTGCGCTGGTCGCGGCCGTCTCTGTTCCCGCCGGCAGCCCAACCCCTCTCGCGGTGCGCGCGCGCCTGTCCCTCTCCGGCTTCCAATTGGGATTGCACGGCCCTGTTTCGATCGCGCGCTTGCGCGAGTTCGCGCATTTTGCCGGCGGCTCGGCTCAGGCGTCGCTCAGCCAGCTTGCCGGAGAGCCCGCCTCCATTGATCTCGAGTCATCGGGCCCCTGGGTGCCGCCGGTTGAAGTCACGCTCGGTGCGTCGTCCGCTCCGCCCCCATCGTCGGTCCACTTGAGCGGCGCCATCACCTTTCGCGATGCCAACTGGAAGCCATCCTTCCTTGCCAACGCCGTCCTTATCCATCAGGCCACCCTGCGCCTCGACAATGGCGCCATGAACTGGGGCCCGGTCCAGTTCTCTTACGGTCCAGTGAAGGGCTCTGCAACGTTGGCGCTCCCGGCTGCGTGCACGCCCCCCGCCGATTGCGCCCCGCGTTTCACCGCCCATTTCAGCACCCTGGACACTGCCGAGATGCAAGGCGCGCTCCTCGGCGCGCGTCAGAAAGGCACGCTGCTCTCTTCGCTGCTGGACCGCTTCAACCCCAGCGCCACACCCGCATGGCCCGCGGCCGAAGGCTCCGTCGAAATCGATTCCCTTTCCTTCGGGCCCTTCGTCGCCCAGGGCATTACGGCCAACATCAAGATCGCAGGATCCGGCGTCGAACTCACTTCGTTCGATGCTGCGCTGCTGGGAGGAACTCTCAACGGCAAGGCCGCGCTTCAGGCCGGGGACAAGCCGCAGTACTCCTTCGACGCTTCCTTCACCGGCCTCAAGCCCGCCCTCGTGGGCGCATTGCTGGGCATGAAATGGTCCGGCGGCAGCTTTAGCGGGAGCGGCAAGCTGCGCATGTCCGGATTCACCGACAAAGACCTTGCCGCATCGGCCAATGGCGCCCTCGAATTTGACTGGCGCAAGGGCGGCATGAAAGGCGCGGAAGTTCCGGTGGCGCTTGCGGGCTTCGATCGCTTCAGCGGCAGCGCGGACTTTGCCAGCGGCGCGGTCTCAGTGCGCCAGGACATGATTCTCCGAGGGAAAGAAGCCTCGACCGTCCGCGTCGCGGCCAGCCTGGCCATTCCCCACAAGATCGCGTTCTCCTCCGCAAAACACTGAGGGATGGCCGCGCGATCTCTAAGAAGGCGACGCAGTCGGATTGCGCTCTCTTCCCTTCGCGCGTTGAACCTCGCTCACTCAGTTGCCGAGTGAAAGAGCCGGTTTCCCCGCCAGGCGCTGATAAACGTGCCGGCCCAGGATTTCAACAAACGATCCGTTTACTCCCGGAGAAGTGTTCAGCAGCACCACCGCGGCAAAATCCTGAGTGGGATTGAAAAACGCATAGGAGCTGTACGCTGCAGTTGCTCCGTTATGCCAGTAGTTGCCCGTCTCGTTCGCTAACAGCCATCCCGATGTAACGCCCATGCCCGAAGTCAGCTCGCCCTGTTTCTGCATGGTCTGCCGAATTGCTGCCGGCAATGTTGCCGCCGCCGGCAAGCTCCGTTTCTCCATCGTCTCCGGGTGCAGGTAGGCAACCAGGAACGCGAGCATATCGGCCGCGGTCGAACGAAGCGCAATGGCGCCGGCGAGCGCATCGGAATCCCATGCCTTCGCCGGTCCGTGAAACTCATCGTGTCCCGGCAGCATGCGGTCCTGCTGCAATGGCGAGAGCGTGACCGCCGTGTCCTTCAACCCCAGTGGCCCCGCGATCTCGTCCTCGATGAGCTGCCCGTAGGACACCCCGGCGCGCTCCGCCAGCGCCACGCCGAGCAATCCGAACCCGAGGCTGTCGAACTCGGAATATCTGGAAATTGGATTGGCAACGTCGCGTCTGCTCAAATACGCCACCAGATCGGCCGCGTGATAATCCGCGTACGGTTGCTCCATATTGGCCACACTGATGTTGTCCGGCATCGGCGGCAGGCCCGAGCGCTGCGCCGCCAGATCCAGCAGCGTGATCTCGGGCCCTGGCGGCTTTGCAACCGCTCCTGGCGGAAGCAGCTCGCGCACCGGCTCGTCCAGTCGAACTTTCTGCTGTGCCGCCATCTGCGCCAGCAGCAGCCCCGTGAAGGTCTTGGTAATCGATCCGATCTCGAAAATAGAGTCGGGCCTGGCTGCGCCGAAGGAGAATACCCGGCTCACTCCGTGCGAATATACGCCGATGGAAACTCCCGCGCCTGTTGCGGGAGCCAGTTCTCCGTCTTTCAACGCTCCCGCCAGATCGGCGGCCAGGACCGGCTGCATCTGCTCCGCGCTCACCGGCGCCATCGCCGGCTGATAGGTCGCGCCGGGCAGCGGCTTTTCCGCTGTCATGGCCCTCTGGCGCGTCAGCGTCAAAGGCACCGCGATCACCTTCGCCACGCCTCCCTCGATCTCCTTTTCATAGGAGTTGCCGCTCAGCGTGTTTCCGTCCGCCGACAGCGTGCCCGTAAACTTGGTAGCCGCGACCGGCACATTGAACGAGAACGCATTGCCGCCGAGCGCCACATCCGTGCATTCCAGGTCCATGTAGTAGAGGTCCAGCAGGTCCACGGTGCAGTATTCCTTGCCGCCGGCGTCGCTGTGCACCACAATCTGCACCCGCGTGGACACCTTGCCGGACTGCTGGATGCCCAGCCAGATGCCATCGATGGGCGATGGCTTCGCGGCCGGAATGAATTCCTCTTTCGAGAAAACTACCAGCACGGATTGGCCCTTCTGAGTCCACTGCCCCGTGATCATCTGGCCGCTGCCGTTCAACAACCCTTTGAAGACCGCGTGAACCGATGGCACCGTGAATGTAATGTTGACGCCCGCCAGGCGCACGTCCGAGCACGTAAACATCCATGGATCCGCGGGGTCAAGATGGTCCAGCGTCGCAGTCAGCGCGCCATCGCGCATCCGCAAATGAAGCGTTGCCGGCAGGGAGCCGATGTCTCCGTCGTATGCGCCGGTCACGTCCTGCTGCTGCGCGCCCAATCGTGCCGGCGTAAGCACGGCCGCTGTCAACAACGCTGCCGCCGCAACCGCTATCCAATACCGTGCACCCAGGATTCGTATCCAATCCATGCTTCCCCGATCTACCGGGACTGCTCTGATCGCACCCGCCGACCAGCCACTTTATCCGCTCCCTCGCTCCCTTGTTCCCTTGGTCCCTGCCTTACTCGTTCGCCTCGATCCTCCGCCCATGCCCATCCTGGAGCGGCCGCGAGCTCACCCGGAACATATCCGTGTATTGCTGCAACTGCGTCCGGCTCACGCTCAGCTCCTGCTCCATCACGAACCACCGCACCCCCTCGGTGCACGGCGGTGTGCTCAGCGAGCCCGTGTAGGTCCAGTACCCGTAATCGCCCGGCAACAACCCGCCCGGGTTCACCATGTCGGTGATGCGCTCGGTGGCGCCCGGATTCGCGGGCAAATGCCCCCATAGCATGGCCAGGGTTGCGTTCGCTTCGCCCATGTCCACTACCAACCGCACCTCGATCACGGCCTGCTGCCCGTCCCGGCTCTGGTGCAGAAACTCCACGTCCATGTCGTCCAGCCTCCCATGCACGGCGGTCTCGCTGGGACGATGAAAAACCATCTCCTTCAGGTCGTAACGCACTCCGTCGTAGGTGAACGAGCTGCCCGGATCGGGATGCACCACGATGCTCAGCCCGTTGTTCTCCACCGTCATGGCTTCGCCAATGTAATGAAACTCCAGCGCCGGCAGCGCCTTGTTCAGGTGCGCCCCGCGGATATCGATCGGCGACTGCGCATGCCCGTCGCGGCACGCACGGTAGGCTGGATCCAGCTTGCCCCAGTTCATCGGGCCGTCCTTGCCCAGGTAGCTCCACGGCGTCGTCTGCGCGCCTGCCGCCGCGCACATACCCATCATCGTTGCAATCAATGCAGCATTTCGCATCCGCTCATTCCTCCGAACGTTTCGCATGCTTTTCTCGTGCATTGTATGGTTTCAGACGCGACTCGGACAAAGAAGCGCCGCTCGCCACCGGGCGCCTCTGCAAGCGGCCCGCCGCTTCACCAAATTTCCTGCGCGGAGGCCGCCAATGCGAGATGATGCAATTTGCCCCAAGAAGTTAGGGACCCGCTAAAGGGTCCCTGACTCTCCACTGAGATGTCGCAATAGCTGGCAACTTACTTTGTCGCCGCTGCCACTCCGCCGGCCTGCTCAGCCAGCTTGGCCGCCTTGTCCGTCGCCTCCCAGGTGAACTCCGGCTCCGTGCGTCCGAAGTGTCCGTAGGCCGCCGTCTTTTGGTAGATGGGACGGCGCAGCTTCAGGTGCTCAATGATGGTCTTTGGCGTCAGGGGAAAGTTGGTGCGCACCAGCTCCGTAAGTTGCGCGCCTGAGAGCTTGCCCGTGCCGAAGGTTTCCACCAGCACGCTCACCGGATTAGCCACGCCGATGGCATAGGCCAGCTGCACCTCGCAGCGCTCCGCCAGCCCCGCCGCCACAATGTTCTTGGCGATGTACCGCGCCATGTACGCCGCCGAGCGGTCCACCTTGGTCGGGTCTTTGCCGCTGAACGCGCCGCCGCCGTGCCGCCCCGCGCCGCCGTACGTGTCCACGATGATCTTGCGCCCGGTAAGACCGGTGTCGCCCATCGGCCCGCCGATCACGAACCGCCCCGTCGGATTGATGTGGTATTTGGTGTTTTCGTCCAGCCACTGCGCCGGAATTTCGTGCTGGATCACGTGCTTCAGAATGTCGGCGTGCAGTTCCTCGTTGCCGACCGTCTCCGCGTGCTGGGTGCTGATCACAACCGCGTCCACGCGCACCGGCTTGCGGTTCTCGTCGTACTCCACCGTTACCTGGCTCTTGCCGTCGGGACGCAGGTAGGGCAGCTTGCCCGACTTGCGCACCTCGCTGAGACGGCGGCAGAGCTTATGGGCCAGCGAAATCGCCGCCGGCATCAGCTCCGGCGTTTCGTTGGTCGCGTAGCCGAACATCATGCCTTGGTCGCCCGCGCCATCCTTGTCCACTCCAAGCGCAATATCGGACGATTGCTTGTTGATGCTCGAGATCACCGCGCAGGTGTTCGAGTCGAACCCGTAGGTCGCGTTGTCGTACCCGATCGACTGCACCACGCCACGCACCAGCGACTGGAAATCTACATAAGCCTTGGTGGTAATCTCGCCCGCGATCACCACCAGCCCGGTCGCGGTCAGCGTTTCCGCGGCTACGCGGCTGTAAGGGTCCTGCTCCAGGCAGGCGTCCAGAATGGCATCGGAAACCTGGTCGGCTATCTTATCGGGATGGCCTTCGGTTACGGACTCGGAAGTAAACAGAAAACGATCGCTCAATTGATGGACTCCTTCTCCTCAGGGGGGCTTTACGGTTTGACTTTGAAGTATGCAGTGCACCAGCCGCCGCGCTGAAGACGCTATGGCCTCCAATGGGCGCGCCTTTTCATAGTAATTGGGCAGTGGACTTCATGGACAAAATACTTCAGTTAACGGGGACTCCGGTGTTGCCAAAGAGGATCGGTGACGGGCGAACGGTTCCGCTGCCGGCGGCAACCTGATTGAATGGCTGCGGTTGCGGGATGGCTCCCAACTCCGGCCCCGCCCGCGCACGCGCGGATGGCAGGCTGAGAACGTACAATAATCATGTATGTCGAT
The DNA here is from genome assembly GCA_963766785.1 of uncultured Acidobacteriota bacterium. Taxonomy (GTDB): domain Bacteria; phylum Acidobacteriota; class Terriglobia; order Terriglobales; family Acidobacteriaceae; genus Telmatobacter. Next base: position 722,804 of record CAVYBV010000025.1, on the reverse strand, counting down.
GATACTAAATAAGTTAAATCGAACCAAACATCGAGGTATGAAGAGACAAGCAAAATAATCAAAACGGCGATGTGTAATGGATTGTTGCAGATAAGAGCAAAAGGTGCAGGGATTGTCCGTTTTCAGACAGTGGAGGGAAGGCGTGGCAACTTAAATCCAGTGAACGAGATACGGAGCGATTTGAGCCCTGTTTTTGCCACGCCGGTTTATGCGATTTCCGGCATTTTTTCCCCTTTTGGGCCAAAATAGGCAAGGGACTTGGGACGTAGGGACGGTGGTTGATGGCGAAGAGGAAACCAGGGGTTTTTTCGGCGGCAAAGACGGTAAGAGCTATCGCGCGGGAGCGCGTTGGGCAGCCGAAACCCGCCCGCGTGGTGGACGATTCCAAGCGGACGGGGCGGAAGGTGAAGCACAAACTTCAGCTTGAGGACGTGGTGGAAGAAAGGGACCAGGGACCAGGGAACAGGGAGTAGGGAGCAGGGAACAGCACTCGCTGGGGTGATGTTTGCTCCTAACTGGAACTCTGGCTTCAGGGTCTAAACTCATTGGTTGCGGATGGCTTCCCCGGGGGCGAGAGGATGTGGCCATGCGACATGCAGTGGTTTGTCTTGTGCTGTTTTCCCTATCCGTTTCCGCCTTTGCCGCCAAGCCGGTCACTGTCGATCAGTTGCGGCAGCAGTTGACCGCGGTGGCGGGGAAACGGGATGCGGATGCCGCGTTTCAGATTGCCGGGCTGGAGCTGACGGAACGGCTGAGCTGGGCGCGGGAGAGCGAACTGGAAAAGCTGCTGGGAGAAAAGAGCCGTCAGGCGCTGCGGGCAGTGGCCGACGAATCGCAATTTCGCGATCCCCCCGCGAGCGAGATTCCCGCGCAGCCCGCGCCGGACCTGGCCACGCAGCGCGCCGTCATGGGCCGGGTGGTGAACTACGTCTCGAAGACGTTGCCGCAATTGCCGAACTTTCTGGCGACACGGGTGACGGAGCAGTACGAGGATACTCCGCATTTGGTGGCTGCCGAGGGAGGGCAGGTGATCCCGTACGAGCCGATGCACTACCTGGCCACGCAGACAGCTGAGGTGGCGTACCGGGACGGGCGGGAGATGCAGGGCGGAACGGCGAAGGTGAGCGCGCCGCAGGCAAATGCGAGCGGATTGACGACGTGGGGCGTGTTTGGGCCGATCCTGGGCGTGGTGCTGGTGGACGCGGCGCAGAGCAAGCTGGGATGGAGCCACTGGGAGCAAGGCCCGGACGGCCAACGAGCGGTGTTCAGCTACGCCGTGCCCAAGGCGAAATCGCACTACGAGGTTCTGTACTGCTGCGTGGCGGAGCAGGCGGGGTCGGAGGCCGCCAATGTGTACCCGTTCCGGAAGCTGGAGGGCTATCACGGCGAGATCGCGGTGGATCCCGCCACGGGCGTGATCCGGCGGCTGACGCTGGAGGCGGAGATGAAGGCCGACGATCCGGTGGTGAAGGCCGCCATTATGGTCGAGTATGGGCCGGTGGAGATCGGCGGGCAGACGTATACGTGCCCGCTGCGCAGCGTGTCCAGTTCGCGGGCGCAAAGCGTGCAGGTGGATCCGAACTTCCACTATGAGCTTGCACACCAGTTACAGCCGCTGAAGAACGAGCTCGCCGATGTGACTTTCAAGGATTATCACGTATTCCGTGCGGAGACGCGGGTGCTGACGGCGGCGGAGGCGGGATTGCCACCACTGGGCACGCAACCGGTGGAACCGCCGGTCAGCGCGGCGAGCGCGGCGCCAGCTCCAGCGGCGAGTGCGCCAGCTGCGAGCGCTGCGCCAGCGAGCGCCGTGGATGCGGCAACGTATAGGCCGACGCTGCAGGAGCGGCCGGCGCCGCCGCCGGTCGAAGCGGGTGAGCCGGAGATGAGCGCGACGGAGGCGACGAGCCTGCCGGAGCAGGCGTCCGGGTCGCAGGCGCCAATTCCGAACACGGGGTTCACATTGCGCAGGACCACGCGCCTGGTTGAGGTGGCGGTGGTGGCGACGGACAAGCATGGGCATCCGATCACCGACTTGAAGCCCGGCGACCTGGAGATCCACGACAACGGGCGCAAGGAGACGGCGAAGGACTTTACCCAGGCAGGAGTGGATGTGGAGAGGGCTGCGCCGGCGGCGCCGCAGCAGGCGGAGGCAGCGGAGCCGGTGGTGACCAACCGGCCTGCGTCGGGAACGGCAGAGGCGGCGCAGCAGGAGTCAGGCAACACCACGGTGCTGCTGATTGACGCCGCGCACGTGGACTTTGCCGATGTGTCGTATGCGCGCGGGGAGATTTTGCGATTTCTGAAGACGGTTCCGGCGGACGAGCGTGTGGGGTTGTACATTCTGGGTTCGCAGGGATTCCAGGTGATGGATGAGCCGACGGGGGACCACGCGGCGCTGGCGGGCGTGCTGGCCAAGTGGATGCCGAACGCGCAGGATCTGCAGCACGCCCAGGAGGAGGAGCAGCGCAACCGGCAACAGATCGACATGGTGCACAGCGTTCAGGACCTGCAATACGTGAATGGAAATGGCGAAGGCGGCAGCGATCCTTCGATGTTCGCGTCGGGTAAGAGCGCGATTTATGCGGCAGCGTACCCGCCGGATGCGCAGTTGCGGCCCATGGGCGACCGTCCGGAGGATTTTGCGCTGCACCTGCTGGTGGGAGTGGGCCGTCACCTGGCGGCGATTCCAGGGCACAAGACGCTGGTGTGGATTGCCAGCGACAACGTGCTGGCGGACTGGAGCTCTTCCATGGTGGGCCGGGAGGACACGGGGAACCGGTTCCTCGATCAGATTTCCCTGCGGGCGCGGGAGACGCTGAATGAGGCACACGTCAGCATCTACCCGATGGATGTCTCGCAACTCGAGGGCGGCGGTATCAATGCGGATATGGGCAATGCCAACGTGGGAGTGGTTGGAAAGTCGAGCAGAGACAAGGACCTTGCCGTCATGGGCAGCGCCTCCGCGATCGGGATGAATGGCCGCGACACGGCGCGGATGAACGCGGATACGCATCCCATCCAGCCGGCCTTCCGGGAGTTGGCTCAGGCCACGGGCGGACGGGCGCTGCGGCGATCGGGGGACATTGCCGCGGAACTGGGCTCGATTGTGGCCGATGGGCGCGCGGCATACCTGTTGAGCTTTTCGCCGGACACGCAGGCCGACGGCAAGTACCACGTGCTGACGATGAAGTGCCTGCGGAAGGACGTGAAGCTGCGCTACCGCAATGGGTATCTTTACGCGGAGGAGCCGGCGACGATGAAGGAGCGATTCCGCGAGGCGGTTTGGCAGCCGCGGGACGAGAACGAGATCGGGCTGACGGCGGAGACAGTGAGCGAGCCGGTTGGGGAGGGAGTGCGGCTGAACATTTCGGCGACGGACCTGGAGATGGCTCAGCAGGACGGACGCTGGACCGACAAAGTGGACGTGTTTGTGGTGGTTCGGGATGACTCCGGGCTGCATGCCAGCGTGGCCGGCAAGCGGCTGGGGCTGGCACTCAGGCCGGCGACCTATCAGCGCGATATGAAGGACGGGCTGACGGTGGAGGAGAAGCTTCCGAAAATGCCGGCCGGAGTGCTGGTGCGGCTGATTGTGATTGACGAGAACTCGCGGAGGATGGGGAGCGTGACGGTAGGGAGCAGGGAGTAGGGAGCAGGGAGTAGGGAACAGCGCTACTGGGGTTGTTGGTCGGCGGAGGGTTTGGGGAGGTTGACGCTATAGGGGCCGGGCAGGACGGGCTGCTGAGGGCCAGTGCGTTTGGCCCCGGCGCGGTCAGTGAGTTTGGAGTAGATGCGGAACTCGACGACGACGTCGAGGACGACGGGGACGGGCTTGCCGTTCCTGATGGCGGGATCGAATTTGGCCTTGCGGATGGCGTCGACGGCGCTCTCGTCGAGGCCGAAGCCGATGGGGCGGCCGATGGCGATCTCACCGGGCTTGCCGTCGGGCTCTACCACCACGTGATACATGGACATGCCGGCCACGCCGTTTTTCTGTGCGTACTCGTTGGACGGCGGATCGAAAACAGACACGAGGCGGGCTTTCTGGTCAACCTGGCTCTGGCGGAGGATGGCAGGGTCGCTGGGGCGATAGTCCTGCTTGAGTTCGACATCCTTGTAATACACCTGCCAATAAATGGGGAGGGTGGCGATCATGCGCTGGTCGATGGCGGCGGCGAAGATGGCTTCGATGGCATTGCGGAGGGCCTGATTGGCGTGGGCCTGGGAGGTGGTGACACCGGGCCGGCTCAGGTCAGGAGTCGGGGTGGGCGCGGATTCTGCTGCCGCGGCCTGGGACTGTTCGGGGGCTTGGGCCGAGGCAGGCTTCTTTTTGCTTTGCTTTGGCGGCTTTTGTTTTTTCGGCACGATGACTTCTTCGCGATCGATGACGATGCGCAGGGGTTTTTTCTTTGAAGTGAGGCGGACGCGGTCGACGGCCTGGTCTTCAAAAGGCGCGGCGCCGAGGAAGTGGAGGCCGTAGCGAACGGCTTCGAGCTGGAGATGATGCTTGTCGAGGTGGACGCGGGTGATCTGGACGAGGCTGAGGGTGTAGGAGGCGCGGGGTGAGGCGCCGTCGAGCCGGCCGTACTGGTTGAAGTGGAGGCTGTCGTCGAGCCAACCGCCGCGGAGATAGAAGGTTTTGCCCTCAAACTGCTGGCGCATCTCGTCTTCAGAGATGGGCGGGGTGGTGGATGTGCCCTGAGCGGGGGCGGATGGCGCGGTCTGCTGCGCGGGCGCGGTGGGCGTGGCGGACTGCTGGGCGGGGAGGACGAGTGCAAGGCAGATCGCTGCGCCAGCGGCGAGGGAAAGCCACCTGCAGGGGAATTGAGGCACGCGAAAGCGCATAGAAAGGACCGCTGAGGGCAACTGTATCAGGTGACGCGGGAGGCCGGCATGAATGATTCGATACGGGTCAGGGTTGCCGGGGAGGATTGCTGCCGAGGCGCCAGAGGATGCGGCGGAAGAGGCCGAGGATGCGGCGCAGATCGGGGGGCGAGAGGGCGAGGCGGCGCAGGAGCAGGTGGAGGTGGTGTCGGTTGGCCTGCAGCATGGAACGCGGGGAGTAGCGCGCGGCGATCATGGTTTGCTCAACCAGGTCGGCGAGCTGGTCGAGCTGGGCCGAGGTGGGGGCTTGCTGTCTCGTTTCCCGGATCCCCAAAAGCGAGGGACCCGGGGCACCCACGGCCGCAGTAGGCCGAGTGAGTTCGTAGAGGGAGACGGCGACGGCCTGGCCGAGATTGATGGAGGGCTGACGGGGGTCAGTGGGTATTTCGACCAGGACGTGGCAGAGGGCGAGGTCATCGCGGGTAAGGCCATGTTTTTCCGGGCCGAAGACGAGGGCGATGCGGGCTGCGGGGCTGGTGGGGGTGGTTGGGGTGGACAGGCCGCCGCGGTCGAGTGCGCAGCCCAGTTCGCGTTCCAGGAGCGGGGCGAGCGCGGGGAGCGGGACGACGGACTGTTCGGGCTTGCGATGGGCGACGGTGCCGGTGCCGGCGACAAAGGTGCAGTTAGCGAGGGCATCGGCCAAGGTTGAAGCTTCGCGGGCGTCGGCGAGGAGGTGGGGGGCGCCGACGGCGGATTTGGCTTCGCGCCAGTGAGGCGCGTAGGGCGCGGCGACGGTGAGATGGGAGAAGCCGAAGTTGGCCATGGCGCGGGCGACGGCGCCGATGTTGAGGGGGTTGCGCGGGGAGACGAGGACGATTTCGACGCGGTTGCGTTGGGCCTGGGTGAGCAAGGAACGATTGTAGCGGCCGCAGAGACGGGGGATCGCTTTGTCAGCGGCTCTCCATACGAGGGCAGGCTCTACTTGCTGGCGGCGGGCGGTGGCGCGTTTTGCGCTGCTTCCATGGGTGGCTGCGCGACCTGGAGGGTTCCGGCTTTGCCGGAGAGCCAGTCATAGACGCCGGTGGAGAGGACGAACTGCTTGCCCTGGGGTACGTCGATATCGAAATGCGCGGGCACGCCGGAGCGCTGGATGGCGGCGTAGATGTCGGGCTTGAGGGTGATGGCCATGGTGCCGCCGATCCAGTTGAGGGCGGTTCCATCGGGCGAGTAGGCGAGCAGTTCGACCTGGATTTTGCCGGTGTGGGTGTTCTGGGGGCCGGGATTGAGGCGCAGATCGGTCCAGCGGATCATAAAGTCGACGCTGTAGCGGGTGACGGGGCCGGCGAGCTTGGCGTTGGCGCCGGCGTGAGGCGCGCCGGGCGTGGGCTGTTTAGCGGCGGGAAGAACGCGCAGGCCATAGAGGATCTCGGCGAATTGCGGTAATCCGAGCCGCATGACCGGGCGAAGAGGATCGGAGTCCGGAGGTGAAACGGGATCGGCCGGGCTGTCCGCGTTGTAACCCTGGCGATAGGAGAGCTTGTATTTGCCGTTGGTCAGCTTGACCTCGATGCGCCGGTAACTGCCGTCCAACTTGCTGTTGGTGGGAGTGTAAATGAGGGTGTAGTAGTGGGAGCCGTCGCGGATGGCCCGGGTCATGGCGGCGCTCAGATCGTTGCTGTTGTAGGAGGCCTTGCCCCCAGTGTCGGAGGCGAGCTGCTCCATCGAATAAACCTTGTCGGCTCGCTGAGCAGCCTCCTCGTTGAAATCGCTCATGACCGCGTTTCCCATCGGAATCCGCGATTCCGCTCCTGTTCCCGTTGCAGGGGATGGACGCCTCGCCGTTCCCGGCAGTGGGTTGCCGGCCTGCGCGAGTTTATCGTCCATCATGCCTTCTGCCTGGATGGGGTAAATGGCGACCCTTGCGCGGGTCAGCATGTCCGCGGTCCTCCTGGCGTGGTTCGCGATATCCGGCGTGTTCTCCATGCCCTGTCTCTGGCTGAGGCTGGGAAAGATGGTGACTGGAAACTCGTCCGAGATCCAGATGAGATTCTTGCGCCCCGGCACTGCGGCGAGGTAGCGGCCCAGATAGTCCAGTGCTTCCAGGGTCATCCGGGCGCGAATATCTGTATGTGATTTCAAAATTACATTGGCATTTCCGGGGTAGGTCCAGGCCGGGGCCGTAGAGGCAAGGCCCTTCGACTGTCTCCCGGCCGGATCCTTCCGTCCGTCCTCGGGTTTCGGGGCGGTTGCAGCCAGGGGCACCGCGGGTGAAGGTTCGGCGGCGGCGGCTCCCAACGCGGTAAGAAGTTTGGCCGGGTCAGTCGTAAATCGCTGCACGAGATCAAGCTTCCAGCCCAACGAGAAAATGGCAACTTCTGTGCCTGGAGCCATTGCCTTCAGGAAGGCTGTGGCTTCGTTTCGCACGTACATTTGATCCTGAACGCCGGTGTTCAGGCTGTCGAGCAGGAGGGTGCTGACGGCATCGCTTTCGGGCACCTGCGGGACATTGGTGTAGACATTGGGCGGCATGGCCGGCAACGTCGCTGCGGCCCCGGGCGGAAGAGTTTTGGCGCCGTGCTCTTCAAAGAAGACGATCTTTTGCGGCTTGCCATCTTCGAATATGGAAAAGTTCTTCGCGCTCAACTGGGGCGGGGCATTATTCCCGTCGGAACCGACGACAACGTCTACGACAACCTCCTGGGTGCGGGTGCGGTAGGTCGGCCGATCCCCGGCCAGTGGCCTGGAATTCTGCGAGTGTACCAGCGGGCAAACGCTGAGAATCAATGCTGCGAGTGCCGCGCGACGGGCCGGGTGCATCTTTTCAGATTTCCTCATCGGTAAGCCTGGAAGACCAGCGGCCCGCACCAGAGGAGCCTACATGCGCGAGCCGCCGACTCCCTTTGGGCTTTCATACAATTCGAGTGCTAAGACGACCGCCGGGTTACTTTAGGCGGCGCCTGAGTGAAATTGACGGAGAGCTTTGTCGGGGGAAGGCCTCGCCGGAATATTCCGTCCAAGGGGTTGCTAAGCGATCCGGAGAGACATGTATTATACTCTTCGGCGCAGGATGAATTTGCAGTCTCGGCATTCGATTCGCACTGTTCAATCCCTGCCTGTTGCTCCGCGTCAACTTCTTAAACGCATTCTTCGTAGTAATCAGTTCCCGTCCACTCTGAGCATTCCACGGTCGGGTTCACGTTTTCTTCCACCTCCTGAATACAAGCGTTCTCCTCTGTTTTGACGCTCGCCTGGCATTTCTGCAGGCCCGTCTCGCAGGATGACTGTCCGATTGCAGGGGTCGCAACCCATCCGAACATGAGTGCGCCGAGGAGCGGAGAGAGCATTCCGATGAAGGACAACCTGACGTTCTGCAGGTTCTTCATTTTCCTTTCCTTTTGGTTAGTTTGGACGCGTTTTTCACAGCAGTTAGCGGGCAGAGTCACTTCAGCAATCTCACGCCGAAGAGTTCACCCGCGGAATTACTACGCCCGTAATGTAGCCGTTCCGCTTGCGACCATCAACGTTTCGGAAGGGCAGCGGCTTTAGTAACCAATCGCTAGCGACCGCAGTCGTTGCGCGTGGGTTGTTACACTCGATAGACCGGAGTTCCCCAGGCGGTTATGAGCCAAAACATCAAAGCAGAGATTGAGGATTTGTGCGCGTTGGCGCACGAGTGCGCGCGGCGCGGATGGACGCCGGCGACGGCGGGGAACTTCAGCGTGCGCGACGCCGGGTCGCGAGTGATTTTCATCTCGCCGAGCGGGTTGGACAAGGGCAAAATGACGGCGGCGGACCTGGTGGCGCTGGATGCGGATGGGCGCGTGGTCGAGGGCGAGGGCAAGCCTTCGGCGGAGGCCGGGCTGCACTTGACGCTTTACCGCGAGCGGCCGCAGGCGCAGGCGATTGCGCACGTGCACACGGTGTGGAACACGCTGCTCTCAACGCGATGCGCGGAGGCGGGGTGTGTTGCGATCGAGGGGTATGAGCTCGAGAAGGCGCTTTCCGGGGTGGAGACGCACCGGCACTCGGAGCGCATTCCGGTGGTCCCGAACGCGCAGGATTACGGGTTGCTGGCGGAGCAGCTGCGGTCGGCGCTCAACGAGTATCCGCCGGCGCACGGGGTTCTGTTGAGCGCGCACGGGCTCTATACTTGGGGCACATCGGTGGCCGAGGCGCGGCGGCACCTGGAGGCGCTGGAGTTTCTGTTCGAGGTGGAGTGGCGGAAACAGATGGGTCCCCGGTAGACATCCCATCCCACCCTAGCGGCAAGAACAAAAACGCCGCTAGGATGGGGCACCCAAAAAGAATCAGGTGGAGGTCGGCATGGCAGTTCTTCGCTTCCCTGACAGCAACACCCGATTTGATTCGGAGCCGGAAATTGGCGCGGAGCTGGCTGCGCTGGGGATCGATTACGAGCGCTGGAGCCTGGACCGCGTGGGCGCCGATGCCTCGGCCGATGCGGTGCTCGAGGCCTACGGAGCAGAGATCGACGAGATGAAGCGGCGCGGCGGCTACGTGACCGCGGACGTGATCGACGTGAACCCGCAGACGCCGAACCTGGACGCGATGCTGGCGAAGTTCGACCGGGAGCACACGCACTCGGAAGACGAGGTGCGGTTCATCCTGGCGGGGCGCGGGATTTTCTTCCTGAATATGGGCGGGCGCGTGGCCTCGGTGGAGGTTGGTCCGGGCGACATGCTGCGGGTGCCGCGCGGGACCACGCACTGGTTCACGCTGTGCGAGGAGCGGCGGATTCGCGCCATCAGGTGGTTCCAGGAGACCACGGGCTGGACCCCGCACTATACCGAATCGGGCGTGGACAAGGGCTACCAGCCGCTGTGCTTCGGGCCGGCGTATCTCGATCCGCATTGGGGCGCGCGGGTGGAGACGCCGCTGGCGAAAACGCTGGGCACATGAGCCAGCCGCGCGTGTATCTGCTGGATGTGGAAGGAACGGTTGCGCCGCTGACGGTGACCAGCGAAGTGCTGTTTCCGTATGCGCGGGCGCATTTCGAGGAGTTCCTTTGGAAGGGCGTCGGCGAGGTTGAACGGGAGATCGATGCCGCGCCGAAGGAACTTCGCGAGGGAAGTCTCCTGTCCGATTTTTTTCTGCTGGCGATGGAGAACCGGAGCGAGATAGACCCCGAAGCTCCGCGGATTCTGCCGCCGGGAATAGACGATGCGCTGCCGGTTTCCATGAGCCCCTCTGTGGCCGTTCCTCGAATGCTCGCCTACATTTATTGGCTGATGGATCGCGACCGCAAATCGACGGCGCTGAAATCGCTTCAGGGCAAGATCTGGAAGGCGGGGTTTGAGAGCGGCGAGCTGAAAGGCATGCTGTTTGAGGATGTGCCGGCGGCGTTTGAAAGGTGGTCACAGCGCGCCAGGGTGGCGATCTACTCGTCGGGGTCGGTGGAGGCGCAGAGGCTGTTTTTCCGCTACTCGAATTTCGGCGATCTTACGCCGCTGATTGCGGGATATTTTGACACGCGCACCGGGCCGAAGTTGGCGGCCGCGAGTTACGCGGCGATTGCGAAGGAGATGGGCGTGAGGGCGGGCGAGGTGCTGTTCTTCTCTGATGCGGTGAAGGAGCTGGATGCGGCGCGCGAGGCCGGCTGCTGGACGAGGCTGGTGTTTCGGCCCGGAAATCTACTGGTTGAAGACCCGCGCGGGCATGCGATGATACGGTCGTTCGACGAGGCGACGGAAGATGATCTCGCTGGCGAGCAGGGAGGCCGGCTATAGCACCCGGCCAGGGTATGTGAATGCGCGCGGGCAGGTGGTGATTCGCAACACGGGAATACCGGGTAGCGATCGCGGCCAGACTGTGTACCAGCTTGGCTGCTCGCTGTGCGGGCACGTTTACGGCGCCAACGGCAGCGACATCCACCACCGGCGCTGCCCGTTGCACGATCGCGGCGCGCCGGGGCTGGGGTATGAGGCCGATATCTTCGCGTTGCGCTGAGTTTTGCGGGGAGCCGGCAGCGGCGGAACGGGGCCTGCCGTGCCTGGCGCCAGCGTACAATCGGCTGCCGCCTCGGCCGGCTTGCCGATTCCCGGGCGCTGCGCTCCAGTGATTTCGCTTGACGAGTCTCAGGAAATGCATCTACGTTCTAAAGCTAATTGTCGGACAAACCATTTGACGGGAGGCATATATGAGCGAAATCGGCTCGTCTTCGAAGCTGGACGCGGCGCTCGCGCAGGTCAATTCCGAACGGCGCCGGTTTCTGAAAATGCTGCTTTCAGGTGTTGCGGCCGCACCGCTGCTAACCTCAGCGGCCCTGTCTTTCGCGGGGCAACCAAATAAGAAACCAAGGACCACGGTTAAAGCCAAGGGCGCGCCCAAAGCAGTCAAGGCCTCTCTCAGGCCCCCTCAGATCAAATCCAGCCCCTCGCAAAGCGCAAGCCCAAATTCAGCGCTCAAATTCAGCCCGTCGCAAAACAAAGGCTCAAGTCCAGCGGTCAAATTCAGCCCCTCGCAAGGCGCAAGCTCAAATTCATCGCTCAAATTCAGCCCATCGCAAAACAAAGGCTCAAGTCCAGCCGTCAAATTCAGCCCCTCGCAAGGCGCAAGCTCAAATTCATCGCTCAAATTCAGCCCATCGCAAAACAAAGGCTCAAGTCCAGCGGTCAAATTCAGCCCCTCGCAAACCAAAGGCACAAGTCCAGCCGTCAAATTCAGCCCCTCGCAAGGCGCAAGCTCAAATTCAGCCATCAAATTCAGCCCCTCGCAAGGCGCCGCAGCAAGCAAGGTGACCACGGGCTCAAATGCAAGTTCGAAATACAAGGCCGCGCATAGCAAAGGCCCGAGAAAATCCAGCCCGCAATGAGAGGCACCGGCCCCGATTTCGGCGCGGAATAGATACGGGTATTCGATCGCCGGTTTCAGCCCTTTCCAAAGGCTTGTCCGGCCATCTGTGTGGGCCGTTGGCGAAACGGCAACGCCCGATTTCCGTGGGTCGATCTGATGGCTAGGATGCAGAAGGCTTTGCGGCGCGGCCGCGGCCTGACGGGCAGCGATTTGGCGCGGCTCGATAGCGCGGTCGAGAGCCGATGCCGCTGGGGGGATGGTGTCAGCAGCGAAGCAGAGATCCGCATCTTCGCGCAAAGGATTCCCGATGACGCCAATGGCTCATCCCGTCATCAACCCTGAGATAGGACTGGCGCCGGTCGAGGGAGGCTATCTGGCCTACGACCGGGTCGCGGAGCGGCTGCACGAACTGAATGCGATGGGGGCCCTGATCGCGGAACTGTGCGATGGCAGCAGGAGCGTGGAGGATATCCGCGCATTGACCGGAGCGTTGCTGCCCGAGGGCCAGGGAGCGGAGATCGAACGCTGGATTGGCGAGGGAATCGATGCCGGGCTGCTGGTCTGGGGAGACGGCGCGGCCATCCCCCACCGGGAACTCTGCGCCAGCGAATTGTCCAGCCTGGCTGGACGCCTTCTGGAAGACGGCATGGCCCCAAGCGCGTTCCTGTGCGCGAAGCGAGTGACAGAGTTGGCGCCGGAGGACCCGGATGCGTGGTGTGCCCTGGGCTGGGCCGCCCAGGCCGCGGGACGCCGCCAGGAGGCGGGTGTCGCGTATGAGAAGTATCTCGAAGACAGGAGCGAGGACGCTCCGATCCGCCACCTGTTGACGGCCCTTAAGGACGAAGCGCCGCCGCCGCGCGCCTCCAACGAATGTATCGTGCAGATGTTCCGGGAGTTTTCCCCCTACTATGACGCCAAGATGCGCGAGAACCTGAGTTACCAGGCTCCGGAGCGCCTTCAGGAGCTGATCTGCGCTGAGATCGGCGCTGCCGCAGGGCTGGAAATACTGGATATGGGTTGCGGAACGGGGCTGGTCGGCGTTGCTTTGAGGGAGCGTGCCGCGCATCTGGCCGGCATCGATCTGTCGCCGGAGATGATCGAGTTTGCGCGGGGGCGCGGCGTCTACGATCAGCTGGAAGTGGCTGAGATTACCGAGTGGCTGGATCAGTCCAGGGCGCAATTCGATCTCATCGCCGCCTGCGATTGCCTGGTCTATTTCGGCGATCTTGGCCCGGTGACGCTGTCTGCGGCCCGACGGCTCAAGCCCGGCGGATGCTTCGCCTTCACCGTCGAACGCGGCCAGAGACACCCATTTCATCTTGCCGATTCCGGGCGGTATACCCATCATCCCGGCTACGTGCGCGAAGTTGCGGCGGAAGCGGGACTGCTCGTGGCCCGGCTGGAGGATAGCTTTCTGCGGACCGAGGGCGGCCTTGAAGTGACCGGCCTGCTGGCCCTGCTGCGCAAATCCGCGTCCTGAGCGGAATCAGGACCCTCTTTGCTCGGCTGCGGAGAATCTGGCCGCGTTTAGGCGGAATAGGCTGTTTCCCAGGGGCCGTGAAGTCGTTTTGCCCCAAGCGGTTTGCCATTCCGATATTTGCACAGGAAGCGGCAGGGAAGAGGCTTGCTTTCCTGCCGCCGGGTTGCTATGCTCGACGAGTTGCAATCGGCCGTTAACCAGATTGTCAACGGCTAGTTGCAAAACAGAGCGGCTTGTGCTACTCTAGGCAAGATCGAAATGAGCAGTGGAGCCTCCCGGTGGCCGTGTGGCCTGCCCCAAGAGGGAAGAGGGAAGCTGGTTCGTAGGGTCGGGCGAGGTCGATTGAAGCCCCTGGACCCCTGTAGGGAATCCCGCAGAGAACAACCCCATTGCAAGACCCGGGAGCGAGCTCCCGCGAGCCTTAGCGGCTCGGGCAAATGCTGGTCGTTGTTTGATATTTTTGCGCAGCGCGATGCATCTGGCCGGGAATCTTCCTGTCCGCCTGAGGCGCTTCTTTGACGCGAGGAACACCCGCCGGCAGCGAGTCCGGGCGGCCTTGGGGAGAAGCGAAAAACGGGTAGTTGACACCAGGGTGGAAGTCCGATAAGGTTAGAAGGTTCGCGCCAAAACGGTTGAATGGTGCGAGGAATCGCAAATACAACCAGCGCAACAAGTTCGAGGACACCTTGGCGTAACAGCCCGGGCCTCGATCCCAAAGGGCTCCGCTCAGGCGGAAGCTCCAAAAGGATCTTTGACAATCAGGTTGAACGTGCCAGTCGTGAGAACGGATCGGGTTTGGTTCGATCATTCTCACAAGGTAAGGTGCCCGTCGCCCTTTCGAGAGAAAGCGCGCGCGGGCACGGTCTCGGGTCCACCGACCTCCGTCGGGTGGCTTGGGACATCAGGTTTCAAACGAGAGTTTGATCCTGGCTCAGAATCAACGCTGGCGGCGTGCCTAACACATGCAAGTCGAACGAGAAAGTGGTAGCAATACCATGAGTAAAGTGGCGCACGGGTGAGTAACACGTGACTAACCTACCCTGGAGTGGGGAATAACTGAGGGAAACCTTAGCTAATGCCGCATAACACCTACGGGTCAAAGGAGCAATTCGCTTCAGGAGGGGGTCGCGGCCGATTAGTTAGTTGGCGGGGTAACGGCCCACCAAGACGATGATCGGTATCCGGCCTGAGAGGGCGCACGGACACACTGGAACTGAAACACGGTCCAGACTCCTACGGGAGGCAGCAGTGGGGAATTTTGCGCAATGGGGGAAACCCTGACGCAGCAACGCCGCGTGGAGGATGAAGTCCTTCGGGACGTAAACTCCTTTCGATCGGGACGATAATGACGGTACCGGAAGAAGAAGCCCCGGCTAACTTCGTGCCAGCAGCCGCGGTAATACGAGGGGGGCGAGCGTTGTTCGGAATTATTGGGCGTAAAGGGTGCGTAGGCGGTTTGGTAAGTCTTATGTGAAATCTACAGGCTCAACTTGTAGTCTGCATGAGAAACTGCCGGGCTTGAGTATGGGAGAGGTGAGTGGAATTTCCGGTGTAGCGGTGAAATGCGTAGATATCGGAAGGAACACCTGTGGCGAAAGCGGCTCACTGGACCATAACTGACGCTGATGCACGAAAGCTAGGGGAGCAAACAGGATTAGATACCCTGGTAGTCCTAGCCCTAAACGATGACTGCTTGGTGTGACGGGTACCCAATCCCGCCGTGCCGTAGCTAACGCGTTAAGCAGTCCGCCTGGGGAGTACGGTCGCAAGGCTGAAACTCAAAGGAATTGACGGGGGCCCGCACAAGCGGTGGAGCATGTGGTTTAATTCGACGCAACGCGAAGAACCTTACCTGGGCTCGAAATGCTATGGACCGGGGTAGAAATATCCCTTCCCCGCAAGGGGCCGTAGTATAGGTGCTGCATGGCTGTCGTCAGCTCGTGTCGTGAGATGTTGGGTTAAGTCCCGCAACGAGCGCAACCCTTACTTCCAGTTGCCATCATTCAGTTGGGCACTCTGGCAGAACCGCCTCGGATAACGGGGAGGAAGGTGGGGATGACGTCAAGTCCTCATGGCCTTTATGTCCAGGGCTACACACGTGCTACAATGGCCGGTACAAACCGTCGCAAACCCGCGAGGGGGAGCTAATCGGAAAAAGCCGGCCTCAGTTCGGATTGAAGTCTGCAACTCGACTTCATGAAGCTGGAATCGCTAGTAATCGCGGATCAGAACGCCGCGGTGAATACGTTCCCGGGCCTTGTACACACCGCCCGTCACATCACGAAAGTGGGTTGCACTAGAAGTCGGTGCGCTAACCGCAAGGGAGCAGCCGCCCAAGGTGTAATTCATGATTGGGGTGAAGTCGTAACAAGGTAGCCGTAGGAGAACCTGCGGCTGGATCACCTCCTTTCTAAAAGAGAAGCGATGGCACGCCATTCCTTCCGCGATAGCGGATTCGCCTCGGCGAACGAATGGAATGTCCATCAACCCCGTGCGAGCCGTTTCTGACGGCGAGAGCGGGAGTCCTGGTCGGGCCTTCTTTGCCCGTTCCGGTTTTTGCGATGGTCACGCGCGGCGTAGCTGCGCGGCGCACGTTCAACCTTGTCCTCGAAACCTTTTTAGCAATGGAATGAGTTTTGATGGAGAGCCGCCGGGCTATAGGGCCGGCGGGTGAGCCGGCCAGCCTGAGTTTCCAATTCTGGGCCTGTAGCTCAGTTGGTTAGAGCGCACCCCTGATAAGGGTGAGGTCGGTAGTTCGAATCTACCCAGGCCCACCAAACTGGCAACAGGCACCCGAAGTGGGGCTGTAGCTCAGCTGGGAGAGCGCGTGCTTTGCAAGCATGAGGTCACCGGTTCGATCCCGGTCAGCTCCACCAAGACTCGTTCGCTGCTTCCTGATTGCAGCCCTGCGTGAGCGGGACGGCAATCAAGAAGCAGGTTCGCTTAGGCGAACCGGTTTCAACGGCCTCAGGGCCGGGCTACCCTGGCAAAACAGGGAGCATGGATGTTTGACAACGAAATTGATTGGGTAACGTGATTGGGAATGCCATCCTGGCCCGCCGCGAGGCGCGCTGGAAGGCGAAAGATTCCCAGCACGTATGAATACAAGGCCGAGCACAAGCAAGGAACTCCAGCAAGTTGAGAGTTCTGGCAAGTGTTCAAGTAAGAAGAGTGTCTTTAGGAGATTCGGCAATGACACGCGTGAGCGTGCGCTGCCGTTCTCAAGGCGGATTTACGTAGGTTATCTCCGATCAGGACCGCAGTGATGCGGCTCCCTGCGCTGGAGTTAATTCTATGGTTAAGCTACTAAGGGCGCACGGTGGATGCCTTGGCAGAGACAGGCGATGAAGGACGTGGCAAGCTGCGATAAGCTTCGGTAAGCCGCACACAGGCGCTATAACCGGAGATCTCCGAATGGGGCAACCCTCCCAGGCAAACCCTGGGAACACCCCGCTGAATTCATAGGCGGGAGTGAGCGAACCGAGGGAAGTGAACCATCTCAGTACCTCGAGGAGTAGAAAGAAACCTCGATTCCGAAAGTAGTGGCGAGCGAAATCGGAACAGCCCAAACCCGTGGCATTTCGGTGTCTCGGGGGTTGTAGGGTCCGCAACAGTAGAGTTACCAATCTGGCCGCTAGCCGAACCCCTCTGGAAAGTGGGTCCATAGAGCGTGACAGGCGCGTAGGCGAAAGTGGTCCAGACTCGAAGCGGATACCTGAGTAAGGCGGGGCACGTGAAACCCTGCTTGAATCTACGGGGACCATCCCGTAAGGCTAAATACTAGTCTCTGACCGATAGTGAACCAGTACCGTGAGGGAAAGGCGAAAAGAACCCCGTCGAGGGGAGTGCAAAGTACCTGAAACCGTGTGCCTACAAGCAGTGGGAGGGCTATGCCCGCAAGGGAATGCCTGACCGCGTGCCTATTGCATAATGAGCCGGCTAGTTATTCTTGTCAGCGAGGTTAAGCGTAAGCGAGCCGCAGCGAAAGCGAGTCTGAACAGGGCGTTCAGTTGGCAGGAATAGACGCGAAGCGGGATGATCTACCCATGGCCAGGTTGAAGGTGGGGTAACACCCACTGGAGGACCGAACCGGTGTTTGTTGAAAAAAGCTCGGATGAGCTGTGGGTAGGGGTGAAAGGCTAATCAAATTCCGTGATAGCTCGTTCTCTCCGAAATAGCTTTAGGGCTAGCCTCGGATGATTTGCGCTGGTGGTAGAGAGATGGATGGACTAGGGGGCTTTCCGGCTTACTGAATCCAACCAAACTGCGAATGCCAGTGACAACCAGTCCGGGAGTCAGACGGCGGGGGCTAAGCCTCGTCGTCGAGAGGGAAACAGCCCAGACCGCCTGCTAAGGTCCCCAAGTTACGGTTAAGTGGGAAAGGAAGTCGGAACGCTCAGACAGCCAGGAGGTTGGCTTAGAAGCAGCCATCCTTTAAAGAAAGCGTAATAGCTCACTGGTCAAGCGGTCCGGTGCCGACAATATAACGGGGCTCAAACCGTACACCGAAGCAGCGGATGCGTACCCTTGGGGTGCGCGTGGTAGGAGAGCATTCTCAACAGCAGTGAAGCCAGACTGAGAAGACTGGTGGAGCGTTGCGAAGAGACCCTGCCGGCATAAGTAGCGATAACGGAGGTGAGAACCCTCCGCGCCGAAAGTCTAAGGTTTCCTGAGGAAGGTTAATCCGCTCAGGGTTAGGCGGTCCCTAAGTCGAGGCCGAGAGGCGTAGACGATGGACAGACGGTTAATATTCCGTTCCTCCCAAGGTTCGTTTGACGATGGGGTGACGCAGAAGGACAGGCATGCCGCACTATGGCTATTGCGGTAGCTGCACGTAAGCTGGATCCGGCAGGCAAATCCGCCGGGTCATTAACAGTGAGGTGCAGATCAGTCCCGAATGGGGCGTACGATGCCGATTCCACGCTGCCGAGAAAAACCTCTAAGGAGAACCGAGGGAACCGTACCCCAAACCGACACAGGTAGACGAGGAGAATATCCAAAGGCGCTCGAGTGAAGGCTCGTTAAGGAACTCGGCAAATTGGCTCCGTAACTTCGGGAGAAGGAGCGCCTGACTCTGTCAGGCCGCAGTGAAGCGCGTACGGCGACTGTTTAACAAAAACACAGGTCTCTGCTAAGTCGAAAACGACGTATAGGGGCTGACGCCTGCCCGGTGCCGGAAGGTTAAAGGGAGAGGTTAGCGCAAGCGAAGCTTTGAACTGAAGCCCCGGTGAACGGCGGCCGTAACTATAACGGTCCTAAGGTAGCGAAATTCCTTGTCGGGTAAGTTCCGACCTGCACGAATGGCGTAACGATCGTACGACTGTCTTAACGAGTTGCTCGGCGAACTTGTAGTACCGGTGAAGATGCCGGTTACCCGCAGCTAGACGGAAAGACCCCGTGCACCTTTACTACACCTTAACTATGAGTTATGGTACTTGCTGCGCAGGATAGGTGGGAGGCTTTGAAGCCGGATTCTCGGATTCGGTGGAGCCAATGGTGAGATACCACCCTGCGAGTGCTGTGATTCTAACCTCCTCCCGTGATCCGGGAGAGGGACATAGTTAGGCGGGTAGTTTGACTGGGGCGGTCGCCTCCTAAATTGTAACGGAGGCGCGCGAAGCTACTCTCAGGCTGTTTGGAAATCAGCCGTCGAGTGCAAAGGCATAAGAGTGGTTAACTGTGAGACCAACAAGTCGAGCAGATGCGAAAGCAGGCCTTAGTGATCCGGTGGTTCTGTATGGAAGGGCCATCGCTCAACGGATAAAAGGTACGCCGGGGATAACAGGCTGATCATTGCCAAGAGTTCATATCGACGCAATGGTTTGGCACCTCGATGTCGGCTCATCGCATCCTGGAGCTGTAGAAGGTTCCAAGGGTTAGGCTGTTCGCCTATTAAAGCGGTACGTGAGCTGGGTTCAGAACGTCGCGAGACAGTTCGGTCCCTATCTGCTGTGGGCGTAGGAGATTTGCGGGGGGCTGTCCTTAGTACGAGAGGACCGGGATGGACGAACCTCTTGTGTTCCAGTTGTCCTGCCAAGGGCACGGCTGGGTAGCGAAGTTCGGTTGTGATAACCGCTGAATGCATATAAGCGGGAAGCACGCCCCAAGATGAGATCTCCCTGAAGGGCCCAGGAAGACGACCTGGTTGATAGGCTGGAGGTGGAAGCGCAGTGATGCGTGCAGCTTACCAGTACTAATCGCCCGTTCGGCTTGTCCATAGAATTAACTCCGCGCAGTGCGGACCTCTTCTCAGAAAGCCTTGTAAGGTTCCAATCGATTTCGTTAGTTTGGCCGGATCCCTGAGGGGTCCGGCAGATTTTAATGGCGCCAGGTTGCACACCGCGTTCCTGCCGGCCCCGAGAGAAACCATTCGGGCGCGCCGCAGACGCCGCGGCAGGCTGGGGGCAAACCAACCCCCCAAGCGCCATCCAAAGATCAAAGGCGAACCGCAGGCCCTTCGCGCGTTGCGCTCAGGGACTCGGCTCAGGGCTCGGACGCCCTGAAAACGCCTGGTCTTGCCGGTGACCATACTGCGAGGGATCACCCGTTCCCATCCCGAACACGGAAGTTAAGCCTCGCTGGGCCGATGGTACTGCACGGGCGACTGTGTGGGAGATTAGGTGATCGCCGGCATTAATTTACAAAAGGCCATCCGCCACGGCGGATGGCCTTTTTGCGTTTCAGCCGCGGGGAATTTGGCGCGTCTCATGGTTTTGAACTATCGTCTGATGAGAGAAGGACTTTGGCCGCGGGGTCGCGGCCGCCTTCCTCACAAACGCTTTTCCGCGAGAGGTCCCATGCACCGCAACGCCCTGATTGTCGCCGCCGTTATTCTGTTGCCCGTTTCGCTGACTGCCGCAGATTCGAAAGAGAAAAAGCAGGTTCTTACCGGGCAGGATGCGTTCACCGACGCGGCGCACGAATCGCCGGGCACGCGCCGCCACCTGACCGCGGCCGACCTGCCCGCGCCCGCGCCGGATCAGTCCGCGGACAACGGACCGACTGTGGTCCCGCGCCCGAACGATGCGTGGCCCAAGGCGCCCAACGGCTTCAAGGTGGAGCTTTACGCCACCGATCTGGACAATCCGCGCGAGCTGCGCACCGCGCCCAACGGCGACATCTTCCTGGCCGAGAGCGCAACCGGCAAGATTCGCGTCTTCCGCGGCGTGGATGCGCAGGGTCATCCGCAGCAGGTGTCGGTTTTCGCAATCGGGCTGCATCAACCGTTCGGGATCGCGTTCTATCCGCTGGGGCCCGATCCGCAGTATCTCTACGTAGGCGACACCGATCAGATTGTTCGCTTCCCGTATCACAACGGGGACCTGAAGGCGACGGCGCCGATGATCAATATCGCCGAGTTGCCGGGCGGCGGGCTGCTGCGCGGCGGCGGCCACTGGACCCGCGACCTGGTGTTCTCAAAGGATGGCTCGAAGATGTTTGCGTCGGTCGGATCGCACTCCAATGTGGACGATCCCGACACCCATTCCGAGGAGTTCCATCGCGCCGACGTGCTGGAGTTCACGCCCACGGGCAAGTTCGAGAAGGTGTACGCTTACGGCATTCGCAACTGCGTGGGCGAGGCCATCAACCCGGTTACCGGAGAGCTGTGGTGCTCGACCAACGAGCGCGACGCGCTGGGCAACAACCTGGTTCCCGATTACGTGACGCACATCGAAGAGGGCGGCTTCTACGGCTGGCCTTACTACTACATGGGCACGCATGGGGGGGTGTGGGATCCGCGGCACCAGGGCCTGCATCCGGAGCTGCAAGCGAAAGTGATTACGCCGGACGTGCTGGTAAACCCGCACATGGCGTCGCTGGAGATGCTTTTCTACGAGGGCGCGCAGTTCCCGGCCGAGTACAAGGGAGATGGATTCGCCTGCGAGCACGGATCGTGGAACCGCGCAGAGCGCACCGGGTACGAGGTGGTCCGCATTCCGATGAAGGACGGGCACGCGACGGGCGAGTACGAGGACTTTCTCACCGGTTTCACCGTGGGCGATGGCAACGTGTGGGGCCGGCCTGTGGGGGTGACGGTGGGCAAGGATGGTTCGCTGTACGTTTCCGATGACGGCTCACGGTCGATCTGGCGGGTGACTTACGTGGGGAAGTGAGCGGAGCCAGCGGAGTTAGCGGTGTTGGCGGAGTTAGCGGTGCTAGTACCGTGTCCGTGTAGTTTTGTAGTTCCCCATGTCCCAAAACCGGGGACCTGGGGCACCCAAATTCAAAGGTTTGATTACAAAATCACGTGGACACGGCACTAGTGAACCCAGGATCGTGATTCGAAGTTCAAGACAGCGAAGTGCAGGTCACTTCTGGGCGACCTGCTGGACCGCGGTTGCTGTGTCAGGTGGGGCCGCGTTGGTTCGGGCGATGGCGTAATAGCTGGTGGCGATGCTTAAGAGCACAATGACGATGTGGGTGAGGCTGTCGAAGATTTTGGAGTAGCCGTCGAGGCGCTGCTGGAAGCTGGTGGTGGCTTCTTGTGGGCGCTGGGAGGTGACGCGGCGGGCGAGGGAAGCGCCGATGGTTCTTCGTCCCGCATGCTTCTTACGGTTCGCGTAGGTGCGGCCGATGAAGGCGAGGATGATGAACAAGCAGGCGGAGGGAATGGCCTGGTAGAGCCATAGAAAACGATTCCGCAGCGCGTGTTGCACGAACCCAGCCGCCGACTCGGAGCCCGCGGTTGCAGCGGCAGGAGCTTGCGCGGAAGCCGGTTTCTCCGGCCGATCGGGTTTCTTTGCGCCTATTTTGATGCCGCTGTCCCGACCCGCGGAGTAGTTGTGCGCGGAGCCACCGAAGGCGATGCAGAATGCGCCGACCTGGAGCACGGCGAGCAGGAGCGCGGCGGCGAACCAGACCCAGACGCGGTGCGCGTGGCGAACGCCGATGACCAGGCCGGCGGCGCCGGCCGCAAGCACCACGGCAACGGTGGCAGCCTTGGGGGGAAGATCGAGGATGGAACGCAGGTGGTAGGCCACGGCGGGAAACATGGCGGCGGCGGCGAGAACGGCCACGGCTTCAGTGCGGCGGGGAACCTCGACAGGAGTTTGGAGAACCTGCCGGGGCTGGGGAGGATTGGCCGGAGCGGGCGCTGTCCTGGCCGTTTGCAGATCGGACTGCGCCTGGGCGAGCTGCTGCTGGAGCGAGCTCACGAGCTGAAGGTCGCGGCGGCAGGTTTTGCAAACCCATGCGGCGTCAGGGATCGTGTCCTTGCAGTAAGGGCATTCCATGGAACCACCTCAGTGATGCAGAAAAGAGGAAAAGATTTTCGCGAGGCCCGGCGCGCCGCCTTAAGCCAGGACGGAGGGATGTTTTTTCCGTGTAGGGCGGCCTGAGGATGACGTTAACGCCTGCGCAATAGGAAGTTCAAGGGAAAAAAGAACAGGGACTAGGAACTAGGGAATAGGGAATAGGGAGTAGGGAGTAGGGACCGGGGTCAGGTTCGGTTGACGGTTCGCCGGTGAGAACGGCCAGCTATTCAATATCACTCAGGGAATAGGGAATAGGGAGTAGGGAGTAGGGACCGGGGTCAGGTTCGGTTGACGGTTCGCCGGTGAGAACGGCCAGCTATTCAATATCACTCTTCGTCGCTGGAGCTTTCGTCCTCAGGGAGCGCGCCATCCATTAGTGAGAGCGCTTCATCCACGCGGCAGGCGGGGATCATGATGCGGCGCATCTGGGTGAGCATGGGGCTGAAGCCGAATCCGGGCGGCGCATCCTGGCTGACGGTGAACTCGATGCCGGCGTCTTCGAGGGCTGCTTTGGCGAGCTGGAAGGCAATGAGGTCGTCGCTTTCGAAGATGGTGACGATTTCGAGATTGGGATTTGGATTCATAGATGGTCAGGGAGCGATCACTTTCAGTCCTTTGATTGACCTGAAGTGACGGGTGTTGAAGGTTGCTACCCAATCGCCGCGCTCGATGGCGATGGCCGCGAGAATGAGATCGTGCGCGCCGATCATCCGGCCGGCGGCTTCGAGCTCTGCCCACAGGCGCGCATGGTGGAAAGCCGTCATCGCAGTGTAGCCGACAGGTTCAAACAGGGCGAAGATCCGCTCAAGATAACGCTGCCGGCGAATGCGGTGGGCGCCAGTTGCCCGCTCGACGCCGTGCCACAACTCAGCCATGGTGATGGCAGCCAGGCGGAATTCCTCTTCGCCGCGCGAGCGCAGCCACGCCTCGAGGTCGAAGCTTCCGCGCTCCGCCTCGATGAGAACGTCGGCGTCGATCAGGATGGCCATCGGTTCGCAGGCATCTTGCCGGCCCGGCGGGATTGCTTGAGTTCGCGGAGCCATTCGGTGGCTTCGCCGGGGCCAAGGTGCGCATCTTTGAGCGTTTCGCGGAGCGCCGCGGCCAGTTCTTTGCCCGTAACCGGCTTCCGCTCTTCCGGCACAAGGCGCGCGACCGGGCTTCCGTTCTTGTGCAGGATAAAGGTCGTGCCCTGATAGCGCGCGCGATTGACACAATCGGCAAAGTTGCGCGAGGCCTCGGTTACGCTAATAGAGACGGTCTTCATAGAATCAGATTATCAGATTTCTGTACCCAGTTCCAGTTCGCAGCCGCCGTCTTTCAGCCGCCAGCCTTCAGCGATGCGGCGCCGCCGAAAGCTGGCTGAGGGCTATTTCGCTTTCAGGCCGAGGGCTTCGACGACCTGGTTGTCGACTTTGGCGGGCTGGCCGTTCTGTTTCCAGACCACGCCGAAACCGCCGCGGTAGTCCCACATGGTCCAGCCGATGCCGTCGGCTTCAAGGGCGGTGCGGGTGTCGTGAATCCAGGCCATGCGCGAGTCAGGGTCGGAGTGGTCGCGGTAAGCGCCGAACTCGTTGCAGATGAGGGGCACGCCGTTGTCCTTGCCCCAGGCGGCGGCGGCATCGATTTCGAGCTGGATGCGGCGCGCGTTCCAGCCGTCGAGCCAGTAGTGCTCGAAGGCATAGCGGTCGGCGGGGCCGGGAACCTGGTTCAGGTCCTGCGGCATGGCGTTCAAGTCGGGCGGCCAGGCGATGTTGTGGGTGTAGATCCACCAAACGCCGCCCCAGGACGCGCCCTGGTGGGTGAATTCGTGGGGCTCGTAGAAGTGGAAGTTGTAGATGACGTTGCCGTCGGGGAGCGGCTGCTGGGTGAGCAGATCCTGGACGCCGGACCAGTTGGGGCCGGTGGCGATGATGGTGTTTGCCGGGGCGGCGGCGCGGATGGCGGCGGCGGCGGCGGCCTGGATGCCGGCCCAGCGATAGGGATCGGTGACTTCAGGTTCGTTCATCACCTCAAAGAAGACCAGATCGGGATTGCGGTTGGCGTAGTGGGCGGCGAGGCGGCGCCAAAGCATGACGAAGCGTTCCACGCCGTCGTTGGAGTTCTTCACATCCTGCTTGAACGCCTCTTCGGGATGGATGTCGATTTGGACGGCGAGGCCATTGGCGATCATTGTGTCGACGGCGTGGTCGAGGCGATCGAGAAAGTCGGCGTACTGGCCCTGGCGATCGAGGCCTTGCTCGAGCGGGACCGGATCGATGCTGAGGCGGACATTGTCGAAGCCGAGTTTGGCCATGAGGGTGATGTCGGCGTCATCAGTGTAGGTGTTAGTGCGGGCGGCGGAGTAGTCGCTGGCCGACTGCGCGAACCACTCCGAGGCGTTGATGCCGTAGCGCAGATGCTGGGCGCGTGCGATGGCGGTGCGGAGTCCCGCGGCGCGATCGGCGGCCTCGGCGAACGCGGCGCCGGGCAGGCAGATGGGCACGGCCAGAGCGGCAATGAACAGAAATGCAATAAGGCGCGGATGGCAAGTCATTCGAACTTACTCCCTTGAGGCAGAAATATGAGCCGAGGCAACGATAGCACGCGGACGGAGCGCATGCGGGCATGTTGCCTCAAAGAAGCGAGCGGGAACCGGTGAGGCGCAGCAGGCTGGAGACGCGAACGGCTCCCGCACGAGTCTGTTACGAAACTCCGGGGTCCTTTTTAAAAGAGCGCTCCCTTCGGGGAGCGTTCTTTGTTTTTGGGGTTGGATTGGATCAGGCTGGGTTGAGTTGGCGGGTGAACTTCACCGCCCCGAGGACTTTGATCATCCGTTTGAGGTTGTAAGCCATGATGGCGAGGCTGATTTCGGTCTGCGCGCCGCCAGTTCCGCGCAACAATAGGCGTGGGTTCCCGAAGATGTGGTATTTAAGAACGGCGAAGGGAAGCTCGACGGTAGATCGTCGGAGCCTCATCGCTTCCGGGGTAGCGCGTTGATGCATGCGGTTTAGCGCATCCTCATCCAGCAGCCGGGTCAGGATGCGAGCTGAGCTCTGTGTGCAACGAGTCTTCATCGCGCAGCCACCGCAGTCGGCTGCATCGGCGCGATAGACGACGGCCTTGTCCTTGCGGTGAAGTTGCTTGCGTCGGATGGTCTTGTTTGCAGGGCAGAGATAGGTGTCAGTCCCCGGCTGATAGCGAAAATGCTCACGGCCAAACAACGTGCCGTTGCCCTGATTGTTGACGGCACGCTTGACAGGCACATGTGGCAGGATGCCGGCTGCCTCGCAGCGTGCCGCATGCTCGCCGTTGGCGTAGCCGGCGTCGGCCACGACCTGCAATCTCTCTGCGCCGAGCGCCTTCTTCGCTGCTTCTGCCATGGGCTGCAGCTGCACGTTGTCTCCTGCCTCCAGCGTGACGGCATGGGCGACGATCAGTGCATGCTCGGCATCAACTGCGGTCTGCACGTTGTAGGCTGGGGCATTGGTCCGGGCCACAGGCATGAAGCGCGCCTCCGGTTCGCGATGCTGCTTCAGCTTCTCCAGCGCAACCTGCACGGCGGAGGGATCGATAGCAGCCAGCTGCTCTTCGTCGGCCTGTTCCATGCTGTCCAGATAGCGCTCCAACGCCTGTCGCTCACGCACACTGTCGGCACTGGAGACGGCACGGAACTTGGTGCCATCGATGGCAATCCACTCCCCGCGAATCAGGCCGCAGCTCTGCGCAAACCGAACTAACTGCGCTCCTGCAGCCGTAACCGCCTCCCGATGCATCCGCCGGAACTCGGCAATGGACTTGTGGTCCGGATATAGCCGGCCCAGCAACCACATCAACTCCACGTTGCGGCGGCACTCGGCTTCCAACCTTCGCGAGGACCGGATCGTGTGTAAATAGCCATACAGATACAGCTTCAGCAGGTCGCGTGGGTCATAACCTGGACGGCCCGTCTCCGCGGCTTCGGATCGCTCGAAGCCCAGCTCACTCATCGCAAGACCTTCCACAAACGCGTCAATCACACGACACAGATGATCGGGCGGAACAAGATCATCCAGCACCACCGGAAATAGTGTTCCCTGACTGCGCCCATCCCCTCGGATATATCCCATAAACGAAGATGCCCTCGCTCTCGCAAGGGCATCTTCTCATCTATTCAGGCAAACCGGAAGAGTTTCGTAACAGACTCGCACGGGAGCCGCTTTTGCAGAAGGAATGGAAAGGCTCAGTTGCCGGATGCTTCCGTGGTGGCGTCGCCCGCCTGGGCGATGATCTGCTGGTAGGTGTCGCGCAGGTATTTGTGGGGATTGACGGGGACGTTGTGGACGCGGACCTCGTAGTGGAGGTGGGGACCGGTGGCGCGGCCGGTCTGGCCCACGTAGCCGATGATCTGGCCGCGGGTGACGTGCTCGCCGGGCACGATGGCGATGGAGGAGAGGTGGCCGTAGATGGTGGTGAGGTCGTGGCCGTGATCGATGGTGATTTCGCGGCCGTAGCCGGCGCCCTGATCCGTGGCGATGACGACGCCATCGCCGGCGGCGCGGACGGGGGTGCCCCAGGGGGCGTCGATGTCGATGCCGGAGTGGAAGGCGCCTTCGCCGTTAATAGGATCCTGACGCTCGCCGAAGCCGGAGCCGACGCGGCCATCCACTGGCCAGAGCGAGGGGGCATCGGCGAGAACGGTCCAGTCGCCCACGTAGGAGGAGTTGAGGCCGCTTTCAAGGGCGCGCGCGATGCGGCCGGACATGGCCTGGTTGCGGAGGGTGGCGAACTCGTCGATGGTGGCGTTGACCGATTGCGGGCTGACGCCGTCGCCGCCAGGCGCCGTGCTGGTCGCGGGGGCAGACTTGGTTAGGCCGGAGTGCGCGGACAGGCGGCTCTGGCGCAGGCCATAGAGCGCAGTAACCTCATTGGCGAGCGCGCCCAGCGAAGCCACCTGGACGTCGCGATCGTGGGCGATCCTGGCCATTTCCTGGTAGTTTTTGCGCAGGGTCTCGCGCTCGGCGCGGATCTGGTTGAAATTCTCGGTCTTGAGGAGCATGCGGGTGTAGGAGCCGGCCATGCCCACGATGGTGAAAGCGCCGATGACAGCGGCAGCCACGAACCCATATGCGTAGTGCAGGGGGAGGGGAATCTTGCGAACCCGCCCGTCTTCATCCCTGGCTACAAAAAGAATGTAATAGCGCTTGCGCAACATTTTTGAACTCAATTCACGCCCGGATTCTCAACCGGGAATGTGCCGCAAATTCGCCGATACTGGGTACGACAAACAGCAGGTAGTAGGGCTCATCGGCCCAAAAACGAAAAACTTGCGCCTGAGGCGCAATGTACGCGGTCGTGGACTTAGGCTACCAACGGTACCTGCGCCGGGTCAATGACCAAAATGAGTAACTTTAGTGCTAGGCCCGATTACGGCGAAGGGACGGCAAAGCTCCGAATTGGTATTGGATGCGGCCGCGGCGGATGGGGTCGCCTATGCTGGAATGGATGACGAGGCGCGGGAGCGATTCGGCGAAAGGAATGGGTGAGCTGGGGCTGATCCGGCGGATTCGGGCGCGCGCGGGGAAGCTCGGGGTTGGGCCGGGCGGAGGGTCCGGCGTAGTTCTGGGCATCGGGGACGACTGCGCGTTGCTGCGGGTGCGGCCGGGCGAGGAGATGGCCGTCACCACGGATTTGAGCATCGAGGGGCGGCACTTTCAGATGGAGTGGCACCAGCCGGAGGCGGTGGGACATCGCACGCTGGCGCGAGGGTTGAGCGACCTGGCAGCGATGGGAGCGCGGCCGGTGGCGGCGTTCGTGTCGCTGGGGCTGCGGCCGGAGATGACTGACGGACGCGATGAGTGGGTGAAGCGGTTTTATGATGGGCTGCTGAAGCTGGCGGCTGAGTACGATGTGCCGCTGGCGGGCGGGGACCTAGCGGAGTCGCCGGTGGTGCTGGCGGACATTGTGCTGGTGGGCGCGGTGGAGCGGGGCAAGGCGCTCAAACGAAGCGGGGCGCGGGCGGGCGACGCGATCTACGTGACCGGCGAGCTGGGCGGGGCGGCGGCGGGACTGGAGCGGCTTCGCAGCTTACAGTTCACAGTTCGCAGTTCGCAGGATGGCAGTTCGAAGTTCACAGTTCGCAGTTCACAGCATGACAGCAACGAAATACCTCTGCGGGCACATTTATTTCCGCAGCCGCGGGTTGCGCAGGGGGTGTGGTTGCGGCGGCGCGGAGCTGCGACGGCGGCGATCGACCTGAGCGATGGGCTTTCGACGGATCTAAGGCACCTGTGCGAGGAGTCAGGCCTGGCGGCGGAGGTGGATGAAGCGGCGCTACCCATCGCCGCGGGGGCAACGCTGGAGCAGGTCCTCCATGGCGGCGAGGATTACGAACTGCTGTTTACGGCGGCGGAGGGGACGCGGATTCCGCGGACGATTGCGGGCGTGCGGGCGACGCGGATTGGGCAGATGATGCGGCGCGGGAGGCGCGCGCTAATGACTCTGAAAGGCGCGGATGGAAGCATGAGGACACTCGAATCGCAGGGATGGCAG
This sequence comes from uncultured Acidobacteriota bacterium, assembly GCA_963766785.1. GTDB lineage: Bacteria > Acidobacteriota > Terriglobia > Terriglobales > Acidobacteriaceae > Telmatobacter. The sequence goes on along the minus strand of CAVYBV010000025.1, from coordinate 693,929 downwards.
CATTTTGCGTGAGAAGACCCGTCGTTCCCAGTCTTCGCGCAAAGTGTGCGCGAAGTGTGGGGCGGGCAGGTTAGACCAGGCGCAGCTCGGGAAAATCGCGGAGAAAAACTTGCCGATCGAGAGTAAGAAGGCAGTCGGCCTGAATCAGGGCGTGCGCGCCGATGATGAAATCGGAGATAAGCCCTCGCGGCTCAGCGCCGCCAGATTTGCGTCGGCGGGCAGCATAGCGGGCAAAGCGGATTCCCGTTTCGCGCCAGACTTCCCCGGAAAGCTGGAAATCAACCCAGATTGAAGCTTTCTGAAGAAACTGGTGAATCAACTCGGGAGTGATGCGCGGATAGCCGTGAATCTCAGCGAAGACAGGTCCAGAGATCACAAGTGCGCCGTTGGCCCGCGCTGTTGCCAGCGACTGAACGAGCTGCGGGGCGGAAGGCTCATTGGACCAAATGGCCGAAAAGATGTTGGCGTCGATTGCAGTCCTCAAAACAGCTCCTCGTCCAATTCGTCATGTCCGCGAAGATCACGGTGAAACCGGATGATCTCCTCTTTGGAAGAGAACGCCGGAAACGCCCCGATGTACGCCACCAACGGGTCTTCTTCGGCAAGAACAGGGCGAAGAACGGTTTTACCCTCTTCAAACGCGAATTCGACCTTATCTCCCTGCTTGAGGCCAAGCCGATGGCGAACTTCAATGGGTACAGTGACTTGACCCTTGCTACTGATGGTGCTGAAGGGCATTCTTTACCTCCAATCTTTACCTCAGTATAGCATTCTTTACCTTCCCCTTCTTGGGCTCAGAAGCGGCCGCTGGAGGGCGGCGGAACAGCGGGGCCGGAGTAATGAACGTGGACGAGGCGCCAGCCTTTGTCGGGGAAGCGGATGTAGACCTGGCTTTCGCGGCCGGTGGTGTGGACCTGGCTGCCGTTGGAACGAAGGGTGGCCACGAAATCCCAATCAAACTCGGCCACGGCGGCATCGCCGTTGTAGACGTGGATGACAGGCTCTGCCTTGGCCGTGAGATGGCGTTTGGAGAAAGTCTGGCCCATGAGCTTGACGTAGATGTCGTCGGCAACCTGGTCCCATCCGCGGTCGTGGCCTACGGGGCTGATGAAGGAGACGTCGGGTGTGGTGAGCCAGACGGTGGCGGCGAGGTTGGGGTCGGCCAAGTCGACAGAGCGCATGTAGGTGTCGATGCCGCGGCGGATCTGGGCGCGGGCGGCGGCGGAGTTCTGGGCGAGCGCGGCGGGAGCGAGGGCGGCAGCGAGAGCGAGCATTGCGCAGGTTTTATGGGTCATGGCGCTTCCTTGATTAGTGACTCGTGGATCGTGATTCGTGGGCTGCCGCGTTTCACTGTTCTACATCGTCGCCGATGGGCTGACCCGGAGGCACAGGCACGCCTGGCGGCGGTGCGTAGCTCGACGGAGCCTTCCGGAATTGTTCGATCTCCGCGATGGCGGCGGCGCGGTGGGCCGCGGACTCGGGCGATTCGGCCGCGGACGGGCTGGTCTTGAGCCATTTTTCCAGCTTGTCGATTTCAGCAAGGGCGATGGCGCGGGCCTGCCCGGAGGCAGCGCCGCCGGCGGCCACGTTGAGAGCGAAGCCGGCGGGAAGCGCCGCGCCGGCGGACTGGCTCGCAGCCTCTCCGCTGGCCGCGAGCCGGAGCAGGTGATTCAGGATCACGTCATCGACAGTGAACTGGGTTTCTGCTTCAAGGCCTTTGAGGCGAGGCGAGCGCCAGGTTGCGGCCAGCACCGCGTCGAGGACTTCTTCAAGGCCCAGCTGCTCGGGATCGCGCGCGTGATCTTCAACCAGACGGGAGGCTCGGCTGGGCTCGAAGAGAAGCGAGGCGGTGATCTCGGCCGCGGCTTCGACGGGGCCCTCGGGATCGAACGTGAGGCCGGTATGGCCGCCGAAGGACTCGCCGGTGCGGGGATAGTCGGGCGGGCGCGGCGGCAGGATGCGGAGCAGGGACTCGGGCAGCGTAAGGGCCTGGGGCGAGAGCGTGGCTAGGACGGCCTTGAGCGCCTCGCGCTGCTGCGCGGCGGGCAGCGGCTCGGTTACGAAGCCGCCGTCGCCGCGGACGGCGTAGCGGTAATTGAGGCCGCCGATCCATTTGGCCGCGGCCTCAGTCTGATAGCGGTGCAGCAGATAAAGTGGGACCAGCGTGTCCTCAAGCTGCGCCATCGGCGTGCCGTCCTGAATGGCGTCAGGGCCGAAGCGGGCGAGGGCGGCTTTTCTCACTTCGAGAATTCGATTGAGTTCGGCGGGCGCGAAGCCCCCGTTGTCCCAGAGATGCGCGTAGGGATGGGCGCTGCCCAGCGGGCGCGCGTCCTCGTCGCTCATGTAGCGCAGGCCAGCGGCTTCGTCGTCCGTGAGGATCTTGTCGAGCGCCGCGTGCTCGTCGGCGCCGGAGGCGAACTGCGTATAGCCGTACTTGATGGCGGCGACATCCCAGGCGCCGACGCCGGTCGAGTAGGCGTGGGAGAGATCGGGCTTGCCATTGGCGTCGAGAGTGATCCAGGGGTGGGGATAATCCATAACCGACGTGCCCGGCGCGACCGACGATGCGGCGAAGTTGTGCATGAGGCCGAGGGTGTGGCCGACCTCGTGCGCGGCGAGTTGGCGGGTGCGGGCGAGGACCATCTCCAGCATGTCTTTGGGGATCGGCTTGCCTTCGACGTAGGGCGCCAGCAGCGCCTCGGCGATCATGTAATCCTGGCGGGCGCGGCCGGAGCCGAGCGTGACCTGGCCCTTGATGATCTCGCCGGTGCGCGGATCGACAATGGAGTCGCCGTAGCTCCAGCCGCGCGAATAACGGTGGACCCACTGGATCATGTTGTAGCGAATGTCCATGGGATCGGCGCCTTCGGGGAGGACTTTGACTATGAAGGCGTTTTTGAAGCCGGCGGCCTCGAAGGCTTTGGCCCACCAGGATGCGCCTTCGACCAGCGCGGAGCGGATGGGCTCGGGCGCGCCGCGGTCGACGTAGTAAACGAGGGGCTGGACGGGCTCGCTGATGGCCGCATCGGGGTCACTCTTAATGAGGCGATGGCGGGCGATGAAGCGCTGATCGATGGGCTGACCGAGGGGCGCGGAGTAGTCGCGGTAATCGACGGCGAAGTAGCCGCTGCGCGTGTCGTAGCGGCGAGGCGTATAGCCGGGGCCGGGCAGTTCGATGAGCGAAGTGTGCTCGCGAACGGTGATGGCGCGCGGGTCAGGCGTGACTTCGGCAACGAAGCGGCCGTGGGGAGTGCCTTCCGAGGCGAAGGTCAGCATGGCCTCGACTTCAGTGTTTTTGGGAAAGGCTTTGGTGTTGTCGAGAGCAATTGCGCTGCGCGAGGGATCGACGCGGTAAGCGCCCTGGCCGGCGGACTGGAGGGTTTCGGAGACGTGATGGGCGTCGCGGAGGAAGAACGAGGTGGCGTCGACGAGGATGCGGCCATTGTCTTCGGCCTCGATGTGAAAGCCCCAGAGGACGGATTCGGCGAAGGACTGGGTGACGGCGAGGCGCTCATCGGGATCGGCGGCAGAGGAGCGGAAGTCGAGATTGGGCTCGATGAGCAAAACTTTGCCGCCGACGCGCGAGAAGTGGACGACGCGGCCACGGCCGAGCTGGCCGCGATCGAGGCCGATGTCGTTGGAGCCGAAGCCATAGGGGAGTTGGTCGAGGAGGAGAAAATCCTGGTCGAGGCGCGGGATTTCGAGGTAAAGCTTGCCGGCCTTGGCGTCCCAGTCGAGGGGGAAAAAGCCGTCCTTGTGGTCCATCGCGGCGGTCTTCTGGGAGATGGACTGGGAAGATTGCGCGGAGAGCGGAATTGCGGCAAAAACAAAGGCAAAGGCGAGAGCAAATTGACGGCGCATGTGCGGGACCTCGCGAGGAAGGCTTTTCAGAGAATCACGAGCATTGCTATTGAGTGTACAAACCCATGCCTCAGCGGCTAAAGGCGTATTCCGCTTTCGGGCTTCATCGGCACGGCTGAAGTCGTGCCCTTTCAAACCTTGGCGTCGGCCGCGAGGCGCTGCGAGCAATATACCGAGTTCGGGCTTCTATTATCAGAAGTGATGTGGCGGCGTGGTGTTCGTTCTGCGTGTTGTGTGCAAAGGTGCTTAGGTTTGTGGGAGCGTAAGCGGGTGAGCGAAATCTTCTGGATCGGGGGCGAATGCGCGCCGCACCTGGCGATCGTGATGCGCCCGCGCGGCGACGATGAGCTGGAGGATGAGCTTCGCCGCATCTGGGAAGGCGGCATCGACACCATCGTATCGCTGCTGGAGCCGTTCGAGGCCAGAATGCTGGGGCTGGCGCAGGAAGAGCCGCTGGCGCGCGCGGCAGGGATGGAGTTTTTGTCCTATCCGATCCAGGACACGCAGGTGCCGGAAGATGCGGCCGCATTCCGGCGGTTTGTTTCCGGCCTGGCGCAACGGCTTGCGCGGGGCGAGCACATCGGTGTTCATTGCCGCGGTTGTATCGGGCGGGCGACGATCACGGCGGCATGCACGCTGGAGCATCTGGGATGGGAGCCGGAGCGCGCGCTCAAGGCAATTGAGCGGGCGCGCGGTGCCATTGTGCCCGATACGCCGTGGCAGGAGCAATGGATTCTCGGCTACAAGGCGAAGCCATGAGTGCTTCCGCGATCGATCTGACGTTTGCGCATGCGTGGGAGGCGGAGGTTCTCCCCGCGCGCCCGCTCATTCTTCCGCCGCGACATTTCATTTATCCTCGCGAGGTGGAGGAAGTGGAACGCGGCGCGCTGGAGGTGATGGTGCGGCCGCGAGGCGCGCAGCCGTTTCTGGCCACCTGCGCGCTGGGGTTTCGCGATGCGGCGGCGGCGAGCGGGGTGTGGGCCGCGCCCAATCCGCGCGAGATTTGTTGCGTGTCCGGCGGATACGCCTATGTGATCGACACCACGGCGCCGGAGTGGTTCACGTTTGTGGCGCTGCGGCCGGTGCTGGAGGCGCGCGCGGCAGTGGAGGCAGAGCTGTTGCTGTTGGTTGGGCATCGCACGATTGTGGCGTGGGGACGCGAGGGCCAGGCGTGGGAATCAGACAAGCTATCGGACGAAGGCGTGACGGTGGCGGCGGTTGACGGCTGGACGTTGCATGGGATGGGATGGACGCTGCTGTCGGACAAGGAGACGCCGTTTGCGCTGGATCTGCGGACGGGACGGCGCCTGGATTGAAATTTGCCTTGCCCGCGCCGCGGCAACGGCCTAAAGTGAGTTTCTATGATGCCTGCCAGCCGTAGAACCTTTTTGCGCTCGGGCGCCGCACTTGCCGGAGCCTTCTCGATCAATAGCCTGTTCAACCAGCTCCACGCGGAGGAGTTTGCCAGGGCGGCCAAGGCCGTTGGCCGTGGTGGACCTGACGCGGCGACAACCGACGAAGATTTCTGGAGCGTGATTCAGCGCGGCTACTCGGTGAATCCGGAGATCATCAACCTGAATAACGGGGGCGTTTCGCCTTCGCCGATCGTGGTGCAGCAGGCGGTGGAGCGCTACAACGAGCTCGCCAACGAGGGGCCGTCGTACTACATGTGGGGAATCCTGGATCAGGGGCGTGAGCCTTTGCGGGAGCGGCTGGCGCACCTGGCCGGCGCCAAGCCGGGAGAGATTGCGATTGACCGCAACTCGACCGAGGCTCTGAACACGATCATCTACGGGCTGCCGCTGAAGGCAGGCGACGAGGTAATCGGCTGCAAGCAGGATTATCCCCACATGATTGAGGCGTACCGCCAGCGGGCGGAGCGCGACGGGATCGTCTACAAGCAGATCAGCTTCGATTTTCCCATCGAGGACGATGCGGCGATTGTGCGCGCGTACGAGGAGGCGATCACTCCCAGGACGCGGCTGATTCACGTCACCCACATGATCAACTGGCTGGGCCAGACGATGCCGGTTCAGAAGATCTCCGATATGGCGCACGCCAAAGGAATTGAAGTGATTGCCGACGGCGCGCACTCGTTCGGGCTCATGGATTTCAAAGTGCCGGATCTGCACTGCGACTACTTCGGCACCAGCCTGCACAAGTTTCTTTCCGCGCCCATCGGCACGGGCATGATGTGGGTGCGGGAGGACAAGATCGAGAAGCTGTGGCCTCTGACCTGCGCCTCCGACCCGCACTCGGCTGATATCCGCAAATTTGAGGACCTGGGCACGCGCAGTTTTCCCATCGAACAGGGGATCGGCGAGGCCATCAACTTCCACGAAGGGATCGGCTCGCGGCGCAAGCAGGAGCGGATCGGCTACCTGAAGAACTATTGGGCCAAGCAGGTGGTGTCGATTCCGAAGGTGAAGCTGAGCACTTCGCTCGATCTGAATTACTCGTGCGCCATCTGCGGCGTGAGCATCAACGGCATGACTCCGGGGGCGGTTTCGGGCGCGTTGTTTGACCGCTACAAGATTCACACCGTGGGCATCGTGTGGGAGAACATCAGTTGCGTGCGCGTGACGCCTCATGTGTACACAAGGCTGGGTGACCTGGACAAGCTGGTGGGGGCGATCGGGGATCTGGCGGCCAAGGCTTGAAGCGCGATTGGCCTACTCGCGGTCCGATTTGTCGAAGCTCGCGTCGATGCTGTATTTGCCCCCTCCGGCAAGGAAAAGCGTGAGTGCACCGCCAAGGTAGAGCAGCATCAGTTCGCCGTGATCGCCCTGGGGACCGAAAACCTGGAAGTGATGCACGAAGGACAGCGCCACGAAAATATTGATGAAGATGACCAGCGCGGCCCAGCGCGTGGCGAGGCCGAGCATCAGCAGCAGCGTGCAGATGCCGTCGGACAGGGTGGCGAAGAGGAGGCTGGGCACGACGCCGATGTGCAGCGGATCTGGAAAGTGCGCCGCCATGTGCGAAAAGCGGAAGAGTTTCTCCGTGCCGTGCTTGAGGAAGAGCGGCAGCGCGGCGGCGAGGCGAAGGCCAAGCAGCCCGCAGTCGGGACGCGTTCGGAAATCTTTCAAGAGCAGGAATCTTCTGAACATGAGGGCCTCCAGGGTTGAAGCTGGGGAGTATGCGAAGGATCGCGCCTGTTGCCGGAGATGTCAAGCGCGTGAGGGATGGCGAGTGAGGCGCTCCAGCAATTCGATGCGCACGGTGTCGCCGGCGTCCTTGCCGATTTGCCGGCGCAGGTCGTCCTTGATGGGGAGTTTGTGGCGGCCGTCGCCGAGCGCCATGAAAGAGCTTTGAAAGGGCACGCCGTCCACTGTGGCGCGCACCTTGACGAGGCCGCGGGTTTTGAAAAACGCGGCTGACTCGGACCACACGACGTAGGTCCACCCGCCCTTGCTGGGGCTCTTTTCCAGTTTGGCAGTGAATTTGGCAAGCATGGTGCCGCTCTTCCTTGCAGCATCCACTTTACTCCGGAGCGCGCTTTTCCCGAAGTATTGTTTGGTACGCCGCGTAGACGCCCTCGAACACCGCATCCCAGCTTGCGGTTTCAGCGTAAGCGCGCGCGGCGCGGCGCATGGAAGCATGTTCGGAGGGATCGGCCAGAATTCCGGCGACCGCGGCGGCAAAGCCTTCATCGGCAACGATGCGGCCGGTCTGGCGGTCGCGCACAATGGATTTGGGTCCGCCGTCGGGAGTGACGACGGCAGGCACGCCGCTGGCCAGCGCTTCCAGCACCACGTTCCCAAACGTTTCAGTGTGCGAGGGGAAGACCAACAGGTCCATGTTGGCGTAGGCGGTGGAGAGCGCTTCGCCACGCAGCACGCCGGCAAGTTCCGCGCGTGGCAAATTGGCGCGCAGCCAGGCGTCTTCCGCGCCGTGGCCGATGATAAGGAAATGGAAGCCGGCGACACTCATGGTCTCGAGTTCGCGCTGGACGGAGGCGAGCAGGGCGACGTTCTTTTCGACGGAAAGCCGGCCCACAAAACCCAGCACGCGTTCGCCATCGTTGGCGGCGCGCGTGCGCTTGCGCGGATGGAAAAGATCGGCATCCACTCCGCGCGGCATGAGGAAGCAGCGGCGGCCGGTGGAGCGCTCGAGCTGCGCGCAGAGTTCCGCATTAGGCGCAAAGAGCACCTGGGCGAAGGAATAGAAGCGCGCGGCGATGGTCATGGAAACGTCTTCGATGGTGTGGGCGGCGGCGGCTGCCGCGGGCGTGGGCAAATGGCGCAGGAACCATTCGGCGCGGCGCGCGGCGTATTCGTGCACATTGGTGTGCCAGCTTGCTGCCAGGGGCAGGCCGAGCGCGTGGGCCAGTCCGGCGCCCGTGACGCCCACCTCGCTGGGGCCGGTGATGTGAATCAGGTCGGGCTGAAAGCGCGCCAACGCTTCCTCGATCAGCGGCACATGGCGCGGGAATGCGGGATCGAGGCGCAGGTCCTTTTCGAGCGCGAAGGAAAGCATCCCGCGCGGCAGCTCCAGCGTCGACACCCGGCCCTCCTCCTTGAGGGGCTGTTCGCGATCGCCCGCGCGCACGCAAAGAAAGGGCAGGTTGCGGCGGCGCGCAAAGGCCTCAAAATGGCGGCTGGTGTGGGCTACGCCGTTGATCTCGTGAAAGGAGTCAGGGAAATAGGCGACGCGGGGAAAGACAGCGGAGCTAGCGGTGTTAGCGGAGTTAAAAGAACTCGCGTGGCTGAATGGCTCGGGGACTGTTTGACCTTCCTGCGCTGAAGCGGTCGGAATCTTCGAATCCTCCATAAGCGCTCGCGCCAAGTCGCACTCCTAGCTCCGCCAACTCCGCTAGCTCCGCTAACTCCGCTAGCTACGCTAGGTTCACGCCTCCTGCTCGTTCAACGCCAGGCGGAGCTGGCGCGACTCGTTCCACGCCATGCGCAGCCCGCCCGACACCGGCGCGCTGCCCAGCAGCAGGACAGCGTTGATGACCCAGCGAATGGATAGCGGCGGAGTGGCCTTGGGCCAGATCTCGCTCAGCGAGCGCATGACGCCGTTGGCGTCGGGGTGGAAAGCGCGCTCATCCCAGGTGCGCGAGCCGATGGGGAAATCGGGGTAGGTGCGCACCGCGTCGATGGTGGACTGAAGAAGCCGGTGCTTCCATGGCTCCGCGTATTGCGGCATGAAAAGCATGTTGCTGCGCTTCTCGCGGCGGATCTCGTGCACGAACTCGGTGAAGCTGGCGGCATTGGTCAGATTGATGGTGGCACAGGGCTCCACGCCGTGCCGGTCGCCGCCGGAGATGAGCAGCATGTTCCATTTTTCGGCCAGGCGGCGCACCCTGCGGTTCTCATCCCAGTTGCGCAGGCCGTTCAGCTCCAGCGCGTGAAGAAAATTGCCGTTCTTCAGCAGAAACTCGTTGACCAGGAACTCGTGCTTCTCCTGTCCCACGAGGAACAGGTCCCAGAGCGGATGGTTGAAGACCACCAGCACGTTGGGTTCGGCGTGCAGAGCGGCCAGGATCTCGGTGAGGCGGGCGTCGCTGGGGTGGGCGGTGTAATCGGCCAGTGTCTGCATCCACTGTCTGGCGCGGGCGCTGGGCAGGTTGTGGATGCCGAGATGAAAATCCTGCACCCCGCCGTAGGGCGCGCTCCACTCCACCGATACCGGGATCCGCCGCGCGCTGGGCACTGCGCGCAACAACATGGGGGCGCGGATGTTGTCGTGATCGGTGATGGAAACCATGGAGGCCAGATTCAGCGCTTCAATCTGCTTGCTTTCGAGATCGAAAGCAAGGCGCGGAGTCATGGGCGGCGTCCAGTAGGCGGCGGCGTAATTCACGGTGATGCCGTGCATCGACTGCGCCCGGCTCTCCAGGCGATTCATCAGGGGTCGAACGACCGGGAACTGGTTGCCGAAATTCGCCAGGAAATCCAGGGTTTCATGGGACTGATTGGTATGACTGTGCAGCGAGACACCCGTGCCAAAGCCTTCCGGCGCTTTGCGGTCTCGCCATAGATACAAGACGGTCGAGTTGGGCATATCCGCTCCTCATTCCCGTGTTTCCCTTCATTCTTGCCTTGCCCTAAGTATCGTGAGGGCACATCAATTTGGCGTTAAGGGATGGCGAACGGCGATTCATAGTCTGCTGATGGAACCACTTAAGTAATAGGGGGAAAAACGCTCTCCGGCGGCGCAAACGGCACCCGCAGCTTTGCGGGCACATTCGCGCAGGCATCCGCTTACTTGCGCGGGCGGCCGATCTCCCGCGGAAGGAAATCATCGATGCTGGTTCCCGCCAGCAGCTCCGGCTCGTGCCCATTTTCGGGCTGCCGCGCCTGCGCCTCCGCGGTCAGGTAATTCTCCGTCAGCCCCTGCTTGAGCAGCTCAAAGGCCCGCTCGGGAGTGTCCGCATATTGGAGCAGCTCGATGTCCTTGGGCGAGATGGCTCCGGAATCCACCAGCGCTTCCGGGTTGAAGACCTTCTTCCAGTACTCAGACCCGTAGATGAGCACGGTGATCTTCTTGGCCAGCTTGTGCGTCTGCGACAGGGTGAGGATCTCGAACATCTCGTCCAGCGTGCCGAACCCGCCCGGGAACACAATGAGCGCCTTGGACAGGTACGCAAACCAGAGCTTGCGCATGAAAAAGTAGTGGAACTCGAAGTTGAGCGAGGGCGTGATGTAGGGATTGGGCACCTGCTCGAAAGGCAGGGCGATGTTGAGCCCGATGGTCTTGCCGCCGGCCTCGTAGGCGCCGCGATTGGCCGCTTCCATGATGCCCGGACCTCCGCCGGACATGACCACAAAGCGGTGCCGTTTTGAGGGGATGGTCTTGCTCCATTCGGTGAGCATGTAAGCCACGCGGCGCGCGTCCTCGTAGTATCGCGCCATCTCCACCGCGGCCACCGCGCGTTTGCGCTGCAACTCGGTCGCTGTGCCTTCGCGGATGGCGGGAATGCTGGCTGGCTGTTCCTCGCTGGGAGCGGGGCGGGTAGCGCCGGTGTTATCCAGCAGCTCCAGCGCGTGGTCGGCTTCCTCCCGGCCGCGAAAGCGCGCCGAGCCAAAGAACACCACGGTGTCCTGAATCTGCTCGCGGCGGAAGCGCGCCAGCGGTTCGGCATATTCCGCCAGAATGCGCATCAGGCGCCCGTCGGCGCTGTTCAAGAAGGCCTGGTTCTCGTACGCCAGCGGCGCGCGCTCGAGCGGCGGCGGCGCCCCGTTGCCGGGCAGCTTCGCTTCTGCTGCCGGAATCTCCTTTTCCCTTTTCCCTTTTCCCTTTTCCCTTTTCTCTTCCATAATCACCCGTTCCGATGGCGGATCGCGTCGCGGAACGCGAACCAGAGATTCAGGACCCCCAAACCCGATATGATGCCGCGCACAGCCCCGTGGATTGCAATTGCGCCCACAGTGGGGAAGCGCAGAAACAGGGGGTTGTCGTCCCAGAACATGTGAGACCACGGCGCGTAGCAGACGGCAAGGCCAATATAAAGGCGGAGGAGAACGCGCAGGAAGAGCTCGGAGCGCTCCAGCCAGCGGGGAATGCGCTGGGGAACCTGCGGGACCGGGTGCGCCCCGCCGGGCGAGTCGGGCCGCGTAGCCGGACTGGCGGGGATGGACGACAATTCCGGCTGCTGAGACATGCGGTCGCTTTGCCCGGCGCGACCTACGCCGGATTCCAGCGCGGGTCGCATACTGACTTGGACGCGTCCAGCCGCCGTTCCGTCGGGCGCGAGTGCGGCTTTTGACCGGGCCCGGAAAGCACGGGCGCGGGGACAGGCTATAAGAACGGTAACACAGTGGCGTGTCCAGCCATTTCGCCCGGTCAAACCGGCTCTCCGGCGCCAATTGAATCCTGCAACCTCAGGGCGTATCGTGGTTGGTGTCCGGGTACGCTTTCTCCGCAACCCTGAAGGAGTCGCCATGATCCGAACCGTTGCCGCGCTCTTTTCCGCCGCTCTCATTCTCTCTGCCGCCGCTTCCGCGCAGGCGCCGACACCTCAGCAACAGACGCCGTCACCTCAGCAAGAGATTCCGGCCACGGTCATTACGGTCGGCCCCAACGGCCAGCGAACAACTTCGGTGGTTATGATTCACATCGACTCCTGTCCTGTCGGCATGCGGGCGAAGCAGCGCGGCCTAACCGAGTTGGTAAAGACAAGGCAAACACCGCCGCCGGACTACCCTGAAGCCATGCCCAAGCCGGCGCAACACATTCACCTGATTCTGAGTGGGTTCGCCAAGGACAAGCACGTAACCTCGGCCGTCGTGACCGCACGCGGGCTCTCGGCGCGGACTCACATGCAAGATGCCAACCTCGCAGGCGAAGGCCCGTCCGACATTCGCCGCACCCTGAACGTGACCTTCACTCCGGACCAGGACGGCTCGGTCTGGGCCGATATCGACCTTCCCGCGTTCACCGCGGTCAAATCGCTCCGGTTGGAATCCATCACCTACGCGGACGGCTCGAGTTGGACCCCCGAAAAGTTCAATGCCTGCACGGTCCAGCCGGATCCGGTGATGCTGGTTGCCGGACGATAGCCGCCATCAGTCCGCGGCCGCGCCCGCCATCTGCTTCTCCTGCATAAACAGCGGCGGCTCGTCCGCGCTGGGGCCCCAGCTTGCCGGAACCGGCACATTCAGCAGCCGCAGATACACGCTGAACTGCCCGCGGTGCTGGTACCAGTGGTTCAGCATCACGTCGCGCAGGAACTCCTTCCGTGGCTGTGCCACTAATTGGCGATCGCCGGCGACCAGCCGCCAGGTCTCTTCCATCGCCGCGTCGTCAAAACCGGCCAGCACCTCCCGCACCGTGGCCAGGCTCGCATCCAGCGCCGCCAGGATCTCCTTTACGCTTGCCGGCTGCGGAAATTCGGCCCGGGCAGGCGGCGGCGCGGGGTTTTTTTGCGCCAGGTGAACCACGCCCCCGGGCACGGTGGCAAGATGATACGCAAGCTGGCCCGCCGTCATCGACTTCTGATGCGGCTTCCAGGTCAACTTGTCTTCCGGCAGCCGCTCCAGAAACCGGCGGGTGATCGGAGCCTGCTGCTCAAATTCCGACAACATCGATTGTGCAATTGACATAGTGAACCTCCGCTGGGATTGAAAGTTGGATGGAATTGGGGGAACCCTGGGGAAACTTCAGGACCGCGCCCGTTCGGCGCGCAGTCTCGCCTGCTCCAGGATGTGGTTCCAGCCGGTGGTCACGCCCTTGCGGTGCTCGTCGGCGATCAGGCCGAAACCGGAATGACAGAAATGGATGAGGGTGGCTCCGGCCTCCTCAGTTAGACGGTACTGAACGTTGTTCGCTACCGGGTACGACATGAACAGCGGCCCGGCGATCTCCAGCAGCGTGGGCTTCTTGATGGCCTGCACGGTGCCCCAGAAATGGCCGTTGCCGTCGCCTAGGTCGCGGAACCAGCGTCCGCCCGGCCAGGCTTCCAGTTTCATGCGCATGGGCGAGCCGTCTGGGTGTTCGCTGGCGGTCGTAAGTTGTTCCAGCAGCGCGGCGTAAGTGGTTTCGATAGGCGCGTTCACGCGGATCTCCTGCGTGATGTTCAGGGTCAGGTCCTCCAGGCTCTGTGCCGTCTCAATCATCTCTTCCTCCTATTCGTTTTCTGGTTTCGTGTCGCCGGCGGCAATCCGCTCCGCCCGATTCTTCACCCGCAGCAACTGATTGGCCCAATACTTCTCAAAAAAAGCCGACCACTCGTGCAGCGGCCGGATGGCCTCGGCTTCGGTCTGGTACAGCTTGTGCCGCCCGTTTCTTCGCATGCGCACCAGGCCCACCTCGCGCAAAACCCGCAGATGCTTCGATACCGTCGGCTGATCCAGCCGTAGCCCCACCACAATCTCCGTCACCTGCTTCTCCCCGGCCGCCAGGAAGACAAGAATCTGCCTGCGCCTCGGTTCGGCGATGGCGTTAAAGGCGTCGGAGGTGGTAGCGGCCCTGGCCATGAAGAGACAATACATACCAATATGGGAATATGTCAAGAGGAAAATGTAAATCTGCCCTTGCGGCGCCGATCCTCACTCTGCGGGTCCAGCGTTCACAGCCGGAAATATACCCCGATCATCGGCTCCGCCGTCTGCGTGAATTTGCCGATCGACGTATACAGCGTGGTCACGTCGGGCGCGCTGTAGAGGTTGCCGCGGTACTGCAGCCTCAGGCCCAGGTGCGGCAGCATCCCCCAGTCCAGCCCCGCGCCGTAAACGTAGACCGGCTTGGTTGCCGTCTGCGTGTTGCTCTGTCCGCTCGAGGGCACGTTGAGCAGGACTCCCACTCCCAGAACGCCGAACGGCCGCACGCTGGCCAGGTGCACCGATGGCACCCAATCGAACGAGAGCTCGTTCGCATTCGCTTTGACGACAGTCGTCGCCGCCTGGCAGGCTCCGGCCGGGCACAGGGGAAGCTCGTTGTAAGTCTGATCCGCGCGGTTGAACGAGTAGGTCCCCTCAAATCCCAGGATCGGACCGGCCAGGTGCCGCACCTCGATCATCCCGCCCGCCGCATTCGACGGGCTTTGGGTATCGCCGTAGCTGTCCGTTGATGTGGGCGTAAACGCCCCGTAGAGACTCAGCCCAATATCGTTCTTGCCCAGGCTGCCGATGCCGGGCGCCGACTGCGCCCTCGCCGCCGCGCCGCTAACCGCCATAGCAACTGCAAGGACGCTTGCCGCATGAACACGCATCATTCGCATGCCATTCTCCTGCCGCAAATTGAACATGATTCGACTCTCGACCGCGGAGCACCGCTTTTACGTTAGAACGCAAGAAGTGAGATAAAGTTGTGGCCACCTTGTAGCCGGCAACCGGGCCGTGCGCTTCTCCTCAACCCCAGCCTTTATCTCTCCTGAAGATGCCCTAGCGGGGTTCCAGCGACGCAATTCCCGACGCGCCCGCTGGAACCTCGGAATTGCCCGTTCTCGCGAAGGTTACACACGCGCCACCCGCGATCTTCTCCGTCCGGATCACTCGCCAGCCGGGCTGGTGCTGGAGCAGATAACTGAGGGGCATGGTATCCAGAACCAGAACATGGTCGATTCTGTACTGGTCGAGAATTTTCAGCGAGTCGCGCAGGTACGTCACTTTCAGGTAGTCCAGCATGACCCCGTTGTGCTCAAAAATGTCAAAGCGGGAATCGATGAAGCTCGACCGCGATTGAAACGCCATCATGCCACCCACTTCGGCATAGTTGAAAGTCCGCCACGACGGCTCAACCGCGGCCACCGAATCGACCGGGAAGAAATGCGCCACTCGCTTTTCGAGCGCCGACTGGCTGGGGAAAATAAAGGCGACAACGCACGCTGCGGCAGCCAAAAAAATCGCATTCTTGACCAGGGAGGTTTGGGTGACCGGCTCCAGGTCGAATGCGCGGCGGATTTCCTCGGCGAAGATGGGAACCGTGAGAACGGCGGCCATAAAGACGAACCGCATGTGATCGAACGCCGCAAACCAGCCAAAGAACAGCAGCGCCAACTCGTAAACGCGCCATTTGCGGCTTTTCAGGCCATTGGCTACCACCAGGAAGCAGAGGGCCGCAAACGCGGTAGCGCCCGCGGGAGTGCTCAGGGCCAGAGGCTTCCATTCCACCACGTTGGCGATATTCAGCTTCTGGTTCAGCATCATGTCAAAGGGGTTCCACACCAGGCGCCATGAGTACGGATTGGCGAACACGGCAACCAGGCTCGCGCCCAGCACGGCTAACAGGCGCTTGCGATCGCCCGGCGCCAGGGCTGGTTGGTCGAAGATGCCCTTCTCAATGCCGAACCAGCCGCAGACAATATACAGAACCAGCAGGCCGATACCGATCAGCCAGCTTCCGTGCAGGTTCGCCCACACGCAAAACAGGAGCGGCAAAAGCCACAGCAGGCCTTTTTTCCCTGCCTCGGCTCTCTCCAGGATCATCAACTCCGAAGCCATGGCCAGATATGCAATCGCGATTGTGCGCGGGCCCGAGTTGACGGTGAGCAGAACCAGTCCCAGCGACGAGGCCAGGAGGGCCGCCCCGGCATGGCCTGTACGCCAAAGACCCCGCCAATAAAACAGAAGAAGATTGGCTGACAACACCAGCCACGTGGTCAGGTACACGCCCCGCAATCCCAGGGCGCGGTACCCGGCCCAGTACGGGATTTCAGAGAGCCATTCCGGATCGACCCAGGGCTTTCCCGCCACCGTAAATGACGTCGTCTCGGTGCGGAGAAACTGGTGACTGGTGAAAATCTGGCGGGCATCCGCCAAGTGCCACCAGATATCCGGATCGGCGACAAATCGCCGCTCCCAGTTGAGTGAGCTGGTGAAGATCGCAGGAAACATGAACAGGATCGCGATGGGCACGATGTGACGAAACATCGGGCCAAATCGGCCCGCGTGCTTCGGGACCGGGGCGGACTCGGTTAGGTTTTCCTGCGAATCGGTGGAATGCATTCCTCTACTCTATCCGTGTCAACGGCGCAGATGATGCCAGGGAATGCGGGAGTGAACCCGGCCATGCACCGGGGCCGCGCGCAAGCGGGTAGAGACCCCGGCTCTTAGGCCCCGATGTCGAGTTCTCCCTGTCCGCATGATCGCCTAATCCGCCGTCACGGACGCCTCTCCCGCCGCCAGGAACGCGGTCACATCGGCCACAAAGTCCTTCGGCCGGAAAAAGAAAAACATGTGACCGCCATTCTCGGCCACCATCCTGGAGTTCCGGATTCGCTGCGTCATGTCTTCCGCAATGGCGAACGGAGCCACCCCGTCCTTTCTGCCGTGCATCACCAGCGTGGGAGCCTCGACCTGCTTGAGCCGCGCCGTGCAGTCGTAATTCGATGAGGCGGCCAACTGGTTCTTGAAGGCGTAGGGCGGCTGCGGATACTTGCCCCTGAAGAACGGCAACCGGGAAAGGAGTAACAGAATCCGCATTCGCCTCGAGCGAACCGATCTTGGTCCGGTTGAGACCAGAACCAGCTTGCGCACCATCTCCGGATGGCGCAGCACCAGCTCAAGGGCGATCCGTCCGCCCAGGGAGACGCCGACGATGTGCGCGCGCACAATGCCGAGCCCGGTCAGCAGTCCGGCAGCATCTTCCGCCATCGTCGCCATGGAATACGGTTCGCGCGGCTTGTCGCTGCGCCCCGCGCCACGATTGTCGAAGGCGATGACCTGGAAATGCCCCGCCAGGAAAGCGAGGATGCCTGTGCGTTCGTAATCGGTAACGTCGTTGGCGAGTCCGCCGATGAGCAAGACCGGTTCGCCCGCGCCGTGGATTTCGTAATATATTGAAATCCCATTGGACGGAATCGTCGGCATCATCCGCCATTATTCCATTTTCCCGGGAACGGCTTGCGGGGGGAGGAAACGCAGACCGGGGCAGTGCGCGGTGGTGGGGAGGGAAACACGCTACGGAGTGTGAGATGCCGGCGCGGCCTCAAAGGTTGTTTCACCGTCTGTTTTTCCTTCCGTGGCCAGCTCGGAAAGCACCGACGTGGGCAATGCCGCGGTAACCACCACCCGATCCCGCTTCCGGGTCACATCGGCGGTCTTGAGCAGGTCTTTGAGGCCGCGGTTGGCCGGTTGATTGTTGCCGAGCAGCCCGGTTACGTCGCGGGCCACTGAGACCAGCGTGGCCAGCGCCGCCGCCTGCTGCTCTGCCGCGTCCTCAGAGGGCGCAATCTCCACCAGGCGCAGCCGCAGCATGCCCCCCAGCGAAAGCTCCGGGGCGATGCTGGCGATGTAGGTCGAGTCGGACTGCAGCGGAAGCTCCCAGCCCAGGATGGAAATGGCGCCGCTCTGATTGAAAGGCGCCGCGATCTTTCCCACTCCCCAGGCCAGGGCCAGCAGCGGCACTTCGTTGTAGTACTGCTCCAGCAGCGAGGAGCCGGCAAAGGGCAGCGCCGCCGTGCGATGACGGTCGATCATGGAGTGGATCATCTCCGGGGTGGGGTAGTTTGAGGTGGCCACCATGTCGTAGCCGATCTGGCACACGCGCAGGGTGCGGCCGTCCGACGGGATCGAGTAGACGGTTTTGCCGCTGTAGCTTTCGCGCTCGGCGGCGTGGGTTTCCAGCCACTGGCGCAGCCTGGGGCCGGTCAGCTTGCCCTCGAGCACCATCGAATAGGCCACCGGTCCGTTGGGGCCGTTGGGATCCTTCATGCGGTGCAGCGCGATGGCGGCCTCGTCCAGGTCGCGCTCCCAGTCGATGCCGGTCGCGTCCACAAAGGCCTGGTAATAGGGGTCGCGGGTGGGAGCTTTCAGGTCCTTCTTGAAAAAGGCGCGGATGGGCCGCAGGTTGACGTAGACCACGCCGTCGGCTTCGGGCAGCAGCCGCGCAGCTTCGGGCGGCGCCTTGGAGCGGAGAAAGACGGCCAGGGCCAGGAAAGCAAGGATCGCGGCAACTACCAGGAGCGTTCTGCGGGTGCGTCGAGTCATGAGCCGTCAGGATTACCCTACCACCTCCGGCAAAACCGAGTGTTTGCCGGGACAGGCGTTCTGAGTGACATCGATTGAATTGTTTCCTGGGCCCGGCGCTGACATTTATGGCTGGGCCTACTGGGTCTTGGCGCCGCTGGCCGTCAGGGCCTTGTTGAACCGTTCGTCGCGGGAGATGCTGTTTACCAGCTCCGCGACGGCATTGAGCATCATCTGGTCCTTTTCCCCGGACCCATTGGACGTCGGCCCTATGCCCTGGTACTCCTGCTTGTAGACAGTGCGGCCGCTGCCATCCGCAAAGGTGAAATACGCGTCCACCTCGACGTCGGAATCCTTCTTGCTGAGTGGGTTTAAGGCGAGCGGGGCATGCGTCTTCACTTCCAGCAGTTCAATCGTCAGCTTGCAACAGACGGTGTCCGAGGCCGCCCCACGCTGGAAACCCTTGAGATCCACGGTGGCGGCTACCTTGTTCTCGATAAGTTCCGAGACGTCGTCGTACTTGACGGTTGACGCGTTGAACCCGACCTTGCGCCACCATTTTTTGCCTGAATGGATGTAATCCACGGTGTAACGCTTCGGGTTATTGCTTGCCGCTGCCGTAGCGCCTGCCGAGCCGGATTGAGATGGCGGCGGGGTTGGGGCTGCTTGTGCGGGAGCGGTGGCCCGGGCCAGCACAGCCGCGACCGCGCTGTCGCCAGAGTTCATGAGGGCGGCGCCGCTGCCGGCAGAGGTGTCCCAGGATCCCGGTTGAGCGTTGATCGTGGAGACGATCGGGTCGCCCGGGAGACCTGCCTTAGCCAGTTTGATCACGGCCCCGTTGTTCATCGCCTGTTGCGCCGCCAAAAGTGGGCAGAGAGCAAAAAGAGCAAGCTGAAGCAGGTGTTTGCGCATGGTTCTCCTTGGGTTTTAGAGCTAAATAAGGCCCTTTGGGGGAGACACCGAATGATCGCCCCAACGGGCGGGGACATGCAAGGGCAAAAGCTGCGACTCAGCCAGACGTGCCTGTGCTGTTGTTCTATCTTCCTCAAATTCAGGCAGGGAGTCTGCGGTTGGCTTGGTCCCCGATTTGGTCGCCGAAGTCCGCGCTACTCCGACGACCGGAACCAGACTTCCAGGCAACCAGAGCCGCTGACTTGATGATTTGCTACGTCACGAAGCCACGCTGAGTGGCCGCTTCTATCTGAAAGACACTGCCCGGCCCGTTCAGCCCAATGCGTTTACTGCGGCTTCGCGGCCTCCAGTTCGGCGTCGAGGTGAACGCTTCCGCCGGTGACGTTCATCTTGCGGGTCCAGTCGGCAAAGCCCGTCTTCTTGACGGTAATCTCGTGTGCGCCGGGCGCGACGGTGATCGTCGATGGCGTATTGCCCACGAATCCGCCATCGACTTCGATGTCGGCCCCCGGAGGCACCGAGTCGATGGTGACAGCGGCTGAAGGAGCCGCGACCACCGAGGCCTGGGTTCCGGCCGAACTCTGATTGGCCTGCTCCGCGCCGGCAGGAACCTGGGCAGAAGGGGTTTCCCGAATCTCCTTCAGTATCTCTATTGTGTGCTCTTTACTGTCCTCGTCCAACACGTGGAGCTTCCTGCCGTCGACGTAGTAGCGGATGGTCCCGTTCACGGCGACATGCGCCGCCTTCGACCACCGCCAGCGCAAGCGCTCCGACGTCACATAGACGGAATCGTCCCCCTCGATGACGAGGTTGTCGTACACCCTGTAAACCGCAATCGATGAGCCGGATGTCGATGAATTCCTCACACTGGAGTAGGTTCCACCGATCTGCGTGTTGGTCGAATCGCCGATCGACGTGCTGTTCGCGGTGCCGGACAAGGTTCCATTCTCCGTACTCTGAGAGGACGAATTGTGGAGCATACCGGCGAAATATCGAGCTCGATTCTCATCCAGCACCTTGCCGGTCTTCCACTCGTGAGGAGCCTTCTGCCCACTTGCCAAAATGGGGCCAAGAAGCGCCAAAGAGATTACAAGTTTGGCAGGTCGCAACATCTTGCCTCCATGATCAGAGAGACCGCCCTACTGTGGCGGCGCAGCCGCTGACGCGGCCGATGGCGCCTGAACGGGCGCCGGCGAGCCCGCAGCCTCCAAATCCGCGTTCAAATGCACGCTGCCGCCGGTCACGTTCATCTTCCGTGTCCAGTCGGCGAAGCCCTTCTTCTTGACCGTGATTTCATGTGCGCCAGGCGCGACGGTGATGGTCGAGGGCGTATTGCCCACGAATCCGCCATCGACTTCGATATCGGCCCCCGGAGGGCTAGATTCGACGATAAGACTGGCCTGCGCGGCAGCGGGCGCAGCCGGAGCGGCTGCCGGCTGATTGGCAGGCGATACGCCGAACTTGGCCATATCCAAATGCATGTCGCCTTCCACAAATGAAGTGATTTCCGTGCCCTGCGGGATCGTGATGTCCTTGCCGTGGATGAAGAGAAACAGAGGTGCCGCGGGGAAGAAGACGATCGTTGTGGCGACCATGGCTCCAGTCACCGCGCCCACGTGGCCACCGCCCTTGGTCTCCTTGCTTGCGCGCAGTGCCACTTTTTCCTGGTCGGCGAGGCGCCCGTAACTGATGGCGATGTTCAGTTTCCCTGCCCTGCCCATGCTCTTCTTGGGGCTGACCTCCGTGACGGTACCGATTGCCGTCGATCCCTTGGGAAGCACGGCGACACCGTCGACCTGAATGTCTTCAACTACTTCAAACGGGATTTCCTGACCGACTTTGGCGTCGGCGGACGAGATGGTCTGGCTGAGGCGGAGTTTCACCGGTGTGCCGTCCAAAAGCGTGTGCGGAGGTGGCGGCTGGGCCGGGGTTCCCGCGGCAGCCGGCTGAGAGCCGGAAGCGGCAGGCTGTGAAGGCTGGGGGGACTGGGTCTGTTGCGCCGCCAAAATGGGGCAGAGAGCAAAAAGGGCAAGCTGAAGCAGGTGTTTGTGCATGGTTCTCCTAGGATTTTGAAGCCAGACAAGGCCCATTTGGGGGAGACACCGAATGATCGCCCCAAAGAGCCGTAAACGCAAGCAAGAATCCGCTGGAACTCGTCGTGGCCGCGGTTTGCTCCCGTGGGAGCACTATGCTAACCTTGATATCTGTGCCGTGAATGTGCGGAGAGAAGGTGTGTCCGCACGATTTCTTAGGCTTACGGGCGCTTTTCGAGGTGCGAGAAACGGGCTGAAGGTGGCTTGAATCCCTCCTGAGGGCTGGCGTAGCTCAGCTGGTAGAGCATCTGATTTGTAATCAGAGGGTCGGGGGTTCAAATCCCTCCGTCAGCTCCACTAACCGAAGAGCGAACAAGAGCGCAAAGGAAAGCGGCAGCGAGTGGTGAACCGGCGCCTCGGTTGGGCGCCGGATCTGTCCTCCGCGGTGATCCCACTCCAGTTGCTCCAGCTTGGAAAGCCGGAATGTTCCGGATAAAGGCTGGTGCGTGGAAAGCGGGCTTTTCGGGGGGGATGGACGAGATGGGCACAGGTGGCCGAGCGGTTAATGGCAGCAGACTGTAAATCTGCCACTCATTCGAGTTACGGAGGTTCGAATCCTCCCCTGTGCACCATAAATGCAGGGAATAGGGATTAGGGAGTAGGGAACAGGGAGTAGGAAAGCCTGTGACCTGCCAGCTTGATTTGAGGAATTACGGTGCGTGAGGGAGCCGGCCGGATGGATTTGAATGAGGCTGAGCAGAAGCGCGGGGAAGACCAGGCGGCCGCGACGGGCAGCGAGCTCGAGCGCAAGTACCGGATCGCCATGGCGTTGTACGGTGTGCTGGCAGTAGGGTCGTGGTTTACGATTGGCCAGGGGTCGGTGCCGGTGTTCGGCAGGATGGTCCAGATCCGGTGGATTCCGATCTTTGTGCTGGCGACATTTGCGTTCCGGACGGTGATGGCGATGCAGGCCGACCGGATCCGGAGGAAGGGCAGCCAGTAGCTCTTAGCCTTTAGCTTTTAGCTTGCTCGGTGGCGGGAACGAGCTGAAGGCTGATAGCTGACAGCTAAAGGCTCGGTTTTAGCGGGCTGATGTAGCTCAGTTGGTAGAGCACTCCCTTGGTAAGGGAGAGGTCACCAGTTCAATCCTGGTCATCAGCTCCAGAAGTGCAGCTATCAGCCGTCAGCCTTCAGCTTTCAGCTTGTCCGTAGCGATTTGGATAGTGGTTCGGATCCGGCAGGCAGAAGAGCTGAAGGCTGATGGCTGAAAGCTGAGGGCTGTTTTTGCGGGAGTAACTCAGTGGTAGAGTCACAGCCTTCCAAGCTGTTGGTCGCGGGTTCGAGTCCCGTCTCCCGCTCCAGGAATGCAGCTATCAGCCGTCAGCTTATCTGGGTCAGAGTTGAGCGGGAATGTGGCGGGAGCGGGCGGAGTAAAGCTGAGGGCTGATGGCTAAGAGCTGAAGGCTGTTTTTTGAGGTCTGCGGAAGTGGCAAAGATGTTCGAGCAGGCGCCCATTGCGGTGCGGAACGAGGAAGACTACCGGCGGCTGCACGCTGTGATCGACGCGGCGTTCGACGGGCGTGACGTGGACGTGCTGCTGACCAAGGTGACCAGGGCGCGGCTGCGGATCAGGGATTTTGAGGCGATTTTGCGGCGCGGGTTTCTGGGGCGTGAGGCGCCGGGTTTGTACGACGCGCTTCCGGTAAGCGACCAGGGACTGACGCGGGAGCGGTATTTGCGGCTGGTGGAGAAAGTTCCGGCAGACCTGCGGCAAAGGTATTTCAAGGTTTACGCGTACTACTGAGCCAGTAGCCAGTAGCCAGTAGCCAGTAGCCAGTAGCCGGTAGCTAGGGCGAGGGCAAGAACAGGCTGCGGTGCCGGGAATTCAAGCTACGAGCTACTGGCTACGAGCTACAAGCCTTTTAGGGGCAACGGAAGGAAGCGAAGATGGCGAAGGAAAAATTTGATCGTTCGAAGCCGCACGTGAACGTGGGCACGATTGGCCATATCGATCATGGCAAGACGACCCTGACGGCGGCCATCACCAAGGTGCTGCAGAAGCACAACCCCAAGATTGTGTTCCGCTCGTTCGACTCGATCGACAACGCGCCGGAAGAGCGGGAGCGCGGCATCACCATTGCCACGGCGCACGTGGAGTACGAGACCGCCAACCGGCACTATGCGCATGTGGACTGCCCCGGTCACGCCGACTACATCAAGAACATGATCACGGGCGCGGCGCAGATGGACGGCGCGATTCTTGTCGTGGCCGCGACCGACGGGCCCATGCCGCAGACCAAGGAGCACGTGCTGCTGGCGCGCCAGGTGGGCGTGCCCTCGGTGCTGGTGTTCCTGAACAAGTGCGATGCGGTGGAGGACGAGGAGCTGATCGAGCTGGTGGAGTTGGAGGTGCGCGAGCTGCTGGCCAAGTACCAGTTCCCGGACGACGCGCCGGTGATCCGCGGCTCGGCCCTGGGCGCGCTGAACGGCGAGGCCAAGTGGGAGGCGAAGATCGACGAGCTGATGGCGGCGGTGGACAGTTATGTGCCGCGTCCGGATCGCGCCGTCGACCAGCCGTTCCTGATGCCGATTGAAGATATTTTCTCGATCTCGGGCCGCGGCACGGTGGTGACGGGCCGCATCGAGCGCGGCAAGGTGAAGGTGGGCGAGGAAGTGGAGATCGTGGGCTTCCGCGAGACCCGCAAGACGGTGTGCACCGGGGTCGAGATGTTCAAGAAGCAGCTGGACGAGGGCATGGCGGGCGACAACGCCGGGATCCTGCTGCGCGGCACTGCAAAGGAAGACGTGGAGCGCGGGATGGTGCTGGCGAAGCCCGGTTCGATCACGCCGCACACCACGTTCAAGGGCACGGTGTACGTGTTGAGCAAGGAAGAGGGCGGCCGGCATACGCCGTTCTTCAAGGGCTACCGGCCGCAATTTTATTTCCGGACCACGGACGTGACCGGCGTGGCGGAGTTGCCGGCGGGTACCGAGATGGTGATGCCGGGCGACAACGTGGAGCTGCAGATTGAGCTGATTACGCCGGTGGCGATGGAAAAGGGCCTGCGGTTCGCGATCCGCGAGGGCGGACGCACGGTGGGCGCGGGAACGATCTCGGAGATTATCAAGTAACGCAGCAAGTTGTCAGTCGTCAGTTTTCAGTTGTCAGCACGAGAAGCTCCGGCACACTGAAAACTGACAACTGAAGACTGAGAACTGGAATTCAGGTAGGATAAGAAGATGCGGGAAATTGTGACCATGCAGTGCACCGAATGCAAGGAGCGGAACTACTCGACTACCAAGAACAAGAAGACGACCACGGGCCGTCTGGAGTTCAAGAAGTTCTGTAACCGCTGCCGCAAGCACCAGGTGCACAAGGAAACGAAGTAACACGACAGTTGTCAGTGGTCAGTTTTCAGTTGTCAGTCACGCGGATTTGAGCGAATGAACTGACAACTGAGGACTGAAAACTGAGAACTGCCTTACAGGGGCGTAAGCTCAACGGCTAAACTGCCGGTCTCCAAAACCGGACTTGGGGGTTCGAATCCCTCCGCCCCTGCCAAAGAACCAGGGAACGGGGATCAGGGAGCAGCGACAGCGCCGAAGCGGGCAAAAAGGGCTTGATCCGGCGAACGATGTGACCCCCTGGAACTGAGCCCGAAGGAAGCGAAGGAAAAACAGTAGTATGGCAACGAAGGCATCCGTTATGAGCGAAGACCGGCCGGCGCCGCTGAAGCGGCAGGAACCCAGCGCGCTAGGAAACCTCGGTGGCGGCATCACCGGTTCATGGGGCAAGATGACGCGCTTTCTGAGCGATGTGCGCGCAGAGATGAAGAAGGTGGTGGTGCCGAACCGGAAGGAAGTGGAATCGACGACCACGGTGGTGATCATCACCGTGTTCCTGTTCGGTCTGTTTTTCTTTGTGGTGGATGCGGTGTTCCAACGGGCCGTGGGACAGATCCTTCAACGCCTGGGCGGGCAGTGATGGTAGCGGCCGGGCGAAGCGAGAGCAAGATGGCAGAAGAAGTGGAACAATCCGCCGCGGAGCAGCCGGAAGGCCAGCAGCCCGAGGGGCAAACGCCGGAGGGGCAGCCCGAGGCCCAGCCGGTGCGCAATGAGCGCTTCAAATGGTACATCCTCCACGCGTACTCGGGATTCGAGCGCAAGGTGCGGGAGTCGATCGCCAGCCGGGTGGAGGCCTTCGGGCTCAAGGACAAGGTCGGCCGGGTGATGATTCCCACCGAGCCCGTGACCGAGATTGTCAACGGCAAAAAGCGAACGGTGGAACGCGTGTTCCTGCCCGGGTACGTGCTGGTGGAGATGGACCTGGACAACAACCTGTGGCACGTGCTCAAGGAGACGCCGAAGGTGACCGGGTTCCTGGGCACGGGAGACAAGCCGGTGGCGCTGAGCGAGGAAGAGGTGAGCTCGATCCTGTTCCGCTCCGCCGAGGCCAAGGAGAAGCCGCGGTTCAAGATCAAGTTTGAAAAGAGCGAGCAGGTCCGGATTACCGAAGGGCCGTTTGCCAACTTCAATGGCGTGGTGGACGAGGTGAATTTGGATCGCGAAACGCTGAAGGTGATGGTGACCATCTTCGGGCGGTCCACGCCAGTTGAACTGGAGTTCGGCAAAGTGGAAAAGATTGAGTAAAGCAGCCTCTAGCTTCTAGCTCCTAGCTTCTAGCTGGTTCCTCTCTAGCGGGGCCAGTTGGAGCAAAGCAGAGAGTTTCGATCTCAAAATCTGGAACATGAAATGGATGGGCTAGCAGCTAGCGGCTAGAAGCTGGAAGCTAGTTCCGAAGGAACCCAAATGGCACCTCCGAAGAAAGTAACGACGTACGTCAAATTGCAGATTGAAGCCGGGAAGGCAACGCCGGCTCCGCCCGTGGGCCCGGCGCTGGGCCAGGCGCAGGTCAACATCATGGAGTTCTGCAAGCAGTTCAACGCGCGCACCCAGAACAAGGACATGGCGGGGCTGATCATTCCCGTGGTGATCACGGTGTATGCGGACCGCAGCTTCGCGTTTGTGACCAAGACGCCGCCCGCCGCGGTGCTCCTGAAGAAGGCAGCGGGCCTCGCCAAGGGCTCGGGCACGCCCAACAAGGAGAAGGTGGGCAAGGTGACGGAGAAACAGGTGCGCGAGATTGCCACGCAGAAGATGCCGGATTTGAACGCGGCGTCAGTCGAGACGGCGATCAAGAGCATCAAGGGAACCGCGCGGTCGATGGGAATTGAAGTGGTCGCGTAGTTTTGGGTTTTTGTGGAGAACGGCCGCGCCCCGAGCGCGGCCGTTCTGCGTTTTAGTCATAAGGGAGAGCCGTTCGTCCTGCGAATTTCGCCTTTTGTCCTGTTTTTGCGGCAGAGGACGCATTCGCCACGAGGATCGTTTGCAGGAGGTTATTTCCATGCGGACGAGGCGGTTGAGTTTTGGAGTGATTGCAGCAATGGCGGTTGCGGTGGCCAGCGGGGTGTTGGCGGCCCAGGCAAAAACAGATGATGCGGTGGCGCGGGATGCGGCGAAACATCCGGCGTTTCAGGTGAAGGCTGCAGGCGAGGGGCGCGCGATCCTCATGATTCCGGGGCTGGCGTCGTCAGGGGCAACCTTCGATTCGACGGTAGAGCATCTGAATGGGCATTACCACTGCTATGAGCTGACGCTGGCCGGATTTGCGGGCGTGCCGGCAATCGATGGGCCGCTGCTGGCTGAGGCGCGGGACCAGATTGGGGAGTTTATTCGCGCGAACCATCTGGAGCGGCCGGTGATCATGGGGCACAGCCTGGGCGGCTCGATCGCGCTGGACCTGGCGGCAAATTACCCGGATCTGGTAGGGCCGGTGATCATTGTGGACTCGCTGCCGTTTTTTGCGGGGGCGTGGTTCGATGCCAAGACGCTGGCGGCAGCGCAGCCTACGATTGAGCAGATGCGCAAGGGCATGGGCGCGATGACGCACGAGCAGTGGGTAGCGATGACGAAGTCCGGCGCAAGCACGAATGGGTTTGCGACCAGCGCGACGGACCAGAAGACGCTCATTGACTGGGGGCTCGCGTCTGACCAGAAGACGGTGACGGACGCGATGATCGAGCTGGTGAGCACGGACCTGCGGCCGGAGCTGAGCAGAATTGAGACGCCGGTGCTGGTGCTGGGGACGTGGGTTGGGTTGCAGAGCTACGGGGTGACGAAGGACGCGGCGACGGCGGAATTCAAGGCGCAATATGCGGGAGTGAAGGACCTGGACTTTGCCATGGCGGATAAAGCGCGTCACTTTGTGATGTGGGACGATCCGGCGTGGTTCAATACTCAGGTGGATGGATTCCTGGCGAAGAACGAGGGTACGACTACAGCGGAGCGATAGATGAGGGCGGCGCAAAGGGAACACGACAGCGGAGGCGCGTCCAATACGGCGTATTGGGCGTGCCAGCTTGCGGGTTGGGGCGGCTACGGTCTTTGCTATTACCTGGCGGTACTGGTGCCGTTCCACGCCACGGGACCGAAGCAGATGCTGGGCGACGCGGCGTACTGTGCGACGGCGGTTTTGGGAACGCATCTGCTGCGCCTGTGGATGAAACAGCGCGGATGGAGCGAGCTCGGCTACGCGAGACTGGCGCCGCGGCTGATGCTGGGCGCGCTGCTGGTGGGGACGCTGCAGACGGCGGCGCTGTTCGGCTGCCTGACGCTCGAAGGCGGGATGGACTGGGGCCAGGCGCCAGTCCTGCCGATCATGGGCGTGACGGTCTTCTTCAGCGCGTTTCTGGTGGCGTTGTGGCTGGCCGTTTACCTGGCGGTGCTGGCGGTGCGCAGGCGGCGGGCCGCGGAGATGAATGCGCTGCGCGCGGAGCTGGCGGGGCGCGAGGCCAAGCTCCGGTCGCTGCAGCAGCAGTTGAATCCGCATTTTCTGTTCAACTGCCTCAACAGCCTGCGGGGCATGATCGACGAGGACCGGGGACGGGCACAGCAGATGGTGACGCGGCTGGCGGAATTGCTGCGGGCTTCGCTGCGGCAGGATGAGACGAGCGCAATTCCGCTCGAGGAGGAGCTGGCCACGGTGGACGCGTACCTGGAGCTCGAGTCGGTGCGGCTGGAGGAACGGTTGCGCCTCCGGCGCGAGATTGCG
Source organism: uncultured Acidobacteriota bacterium (assembly GCA_963766785.1). Lineage (GTDB taxonomy): Bacteria > Acidobacteriota > Terriglobia > Terriglobales > Acidobacteriaceae > Telmatobacter. The sequence goes on along the minus strand of CAVYBV010000025.1, from coordinate 665,658 downwards.
CCGGAGGCGAGTGGAGCCATGGTGCCGCCGATGCTGGTGCAGGGATTGGTGGAGAATGCGTTGAAGCATGGCATCGCGCAGTTGCCGCTCGGCGGCGAGCTGCTGCTGCGCGTGGCGCGCGAGGGCGAGGCGCTGCGCTTGGAGGTGGGCAATACAGGACGGCTGCGAATGCAGCAGGGAAATGGAATCGGGCTCAGGAATGCGCGCGAACGCCTGCGGCTGCTGTATGGGGAACGGGCCAGCGTCGATTTGAGTGAAGAACTCGCGGGATGGGTGCGCGCCAAGGTGGTGCTGCCGTTTCAAACCATGGAGGCCGCGTGCGAGCGCTGATTGCGGACGACGAGCGTCTGGCTCGGCAGGAGTTGCGGCGGCTGCTGGCGGAGCATGGCGACGTGGAAGTGGCCGGGGAAGCCCGCAATGCCGACGAAGCCGAAGATCTGCTGGAGCGGTTCGAGCCGGATTTGCTGTTCCTGGATATCCAGATGCCGGGGAAGAGCGGACTGGAGATGCTGGAGCAGTTTGCCAATCCGCCGCAGACGATTCTGACCACGGCATTCGACCGGTACGCGGTGCGGGGCTTCGAGCTGAACGCGGTGGATTACCTGCTGAAACCCATTGCGCCGGAACGGCTGGCGGAAGCGCTGCGGAGGGTGCGCGAGCGGATCGAGGCGCGCGCGGCAGAGCGGGAAAAAGCGCAGAGCGCGGCGCCGCTGGAACAGGTGTTTGTGCGCGACGGCGAGCGGTGCTGGCTGGTGCGAATGGAAGAGATTGCGCTCTTGCGGTCGGACGGAAATTACACGCGAGTGGTGTTTCAAGGAAACCAGCCGCTGATTTCCAGGTCGCTGGCGCAGATTGAGCCAAGGCTGGATGCGCAGGTGTTTTTTCGCGCTAATCGCGGGGAGATTATCAACTTGCGGCGGGTGACGGCCATTACGCCGGAGGGAGACGGCTACAGCGTCGCACTGCGCGGCGGCCCGAACGTGGCGGTTTCGCGCAGGCAAGCGAAGGCGCTCAGGGAGATGCTTGCGCTGTAAGATCCCAGGGTTCAGGTGTCAGGGTTCAGAGCTCGACGGTAGCGGATCTCAGCGACCGTGATGCCCCATATCTCGTCGCGCTTTTGCGAGCCGTCGGGGAGCCAGCCGTCCTGGCGATAGAACCGATCGGCGCGGACATTTCCGTCGAGCATCCACAGAACGGCTTCGGCGAATCCCTCGTCCGTGAGCCGTTGCCGGGCTGCGGCGGAGAGTTGCTGCCCAATGCCTTGTCCCCAGCTTTCCGGCGCGACGTAGAGCGCGAGCAGCTCACCCAGTCCGGCGCAATCGGAGTCGCGAGCCGGCGCCGTGGTGGCGAAGCCGACGATTGCCCCGTCGCTTTCCCCAACCTGCGTACAGGGTTTCCGCGGGTCGGCGTGCGAAAAGTCGTAGCGCGCGGCGCGATCTTCCGGGCGAAGCTGGTCGAGATATTCGTCGGGGAGCAGCGACCGGTACGCCGCCTGCCAGGAACGCACGTGAACGCGCGCGACAGCGAGCGCGTCCTCAGGCTGCGCGGGGCGGATGAGCATGTCTGGATGGTACACAAAGGCAGGGAACAGGGAACAGGGAACAGGGGTCAGGGAACAGGGAACAGAAATCCGACCGCAGATCCTTCGCTGCGCGCAGGATGACAACCTGATTCTCACCCCCGCAAATGCTGCGGACGGGTGCAGGCGCAGGAGCCCAATGCGAAAGCCCTCCCGGACGGGAGGGCTTGGCTATTTGGCTGGCGGCGGCGTAGTGAAGATCTCGCGCCGCGCGGGCTCTGGTTTGGGTTTCGGTTTGGGCGCCTTCTTTGCTTCTTTGCGGCCTTTGTCTTTTTGTCCCATGAGTGACAGTGTGCCACAACTCAGTGGTCAGTGAACAGTGGTCAGTGACCAGTGAACGGTGGACAGTCCCGTATCGTTGACCACTGGTGCTCTTTCCGATCACTGACCACTGTTCACTGATCCCTTTTTGGCCAGGTGGTCGTGGTTCATGATGGCGTTGAAAACCAGGGCATAGTCGCCGATGGTTTCGCCGCGGTAGATGGGGTTGTTGGCGAACAGCAGCACGTTGCCCTGCCCAAGGTGCGCATCGACCACGATGGCGTGCTCGGCGATGGGTTGCGCGTGGTCGAGCAGGCCGGAGAGCAGCATCGACTTGGCGTCGGAGAAGCGCAGGATGACGTCAGGCCGGTACTCGACGGGGATCACGGAGGGGTTGTTGCGCATCTGGTCTTCGTTGAGCTCGCGCGCCTGCCAGGGCTGCTGCTTATGCAGGGGCTCGGCGGCAACGGCCTGGCGGCCCTCCGGTTCGTCGTTTTCTTCAAGGGTCCCGCGGCCGGTGGGGCGCTCGGCGTAGGGGTCCATGAGCACGCGGAAACCGCCGCGGCCAACGGTGTTGGAGATGTTGAAGGCGAGCGGACCGGCGCTCATCACGGGAAGGTTGCCGTCGTAGCCGAAGGCGACGGGATTGTCTTTCTGGACCAGGACGCTGTTAAGCACGGTGCCGACGACGCGAGCGCCCGCCGCCGGCGCCACGCTGACGCCGGGAGCGAGGCCGGTGTCGATGGCGAACTCGGCGGTGTCTTCGCAGGTGATGAGCAGTCCGCCCTGCTCAATGAACTTCCGGAGATGCTCGAGGCCGTCGTAGCCCAGGCCCGGGCGCTGATCGTCTGTCGAGTCGATGCGGCCGAGGTTGGGCGTGAGCTCAGTCTTCTCCCACGGCATCGGGTTGCCCCACATGGGAACGCCGTCGATGATGGCCTGGGCGTTGGCGCGGCCCACGGGGGCGAAGATGATCACGTCGTATTTCGAGCGGAGGTCATCTTCTTTGGCCGCGGTCTGAGTGCTGATGTAATCGTAAGGGACGCCCGCATCGTCGAAGGCGTAGCGCCACCAGCCTTCCGTCTGCGTGCCCAGCCAGGTGTGCATGAAAGCGATGCGCGGGGCCTGCACGGCGTGCTCATCAACCATGGGCGCGGCGGCCAGGCGCGTGCCGTCGAGCGAAAGCGAGTGCAGCGCGGCTGTGAGTTGATCGTCAGGCGCGTTCGAGACCAGCAGCGAACCGGCGGCGAAGTGGTGGCCGGCGGCGTCGAAGGGCTTGTCCGCGGCCTGGAACGTCGCGCCCTTGAGCTTGTAGACGAGAGCGAGCAGCGTGGTCTGGCCGGAGTTGTCAATGGCGACCACGGAGCCGGAGCCGGAGAGCTGGCCGGAAATCGACGCAGGATCGTCGAGCGGCTTCATCGCGGATTTGAGGATGGCCGTGTCGGTGATGCGCGTGACCTTCAGGTTGAACAGTTCGCTGAATGACCAGCCGGTGTCGTCGTAGGGATGCTTCTGCGGATCGTCCGGCGCCCAATATTGCCGGTCGAGAAGCGCGTCGGCGATGCGCGAGTAGGGCTGATCCATGCGCACCACGATGGAGCCGGCGGGGAAGGTCTCTGCCTTGGGCTTGTCGTCGCGCTTGGCTCCCGCTACGTTGACGGTGGCGTCGGCGGTGAGCTGCTCGACCTCGACGTGCTGGCGCTGAAGCACCTTGAGCAGCTCCACATTGCGGTTCACGTGCGCGGGATCGTTGGCGACGACGTAGGCCGCGGGGCCTTCAAGCGTGGGCTTCTCAACAGCGCGCTTGCTCTTCAGGTAGTAGTTCTCAAGGAAGTGCTGCGTGTGCTGCGAAAAATAGGCGACGGTGGACAGCAGCGCCGACTCTTCGTAGTTGTTATTGTCGCGCTGCGACCAGTTGACCACGGGCAAGGGCGGATTCTGCCGGTACCAGGTGCGGGAATACTCTTCCGGCGAAAGGATGCGCTTTTCGGTGTCGGCGCCGCCGTTGCCGAAGGTCTCATAGAGGCGCGAGATGCCGTTGTGCATGGCGGCCAGGAACATCAGGTAGCCGGGGCTCCAGGTGTCGAAGTCGCCGTGGGTAAAGACGCCGGGCATGCCGAAGGACTGCATCTGGGAGATGTTGTTCCAGCCCAGCTCGGCCCATTCATCGGAGAGGATGGGATCGACCCAGGAGTTGTAAGGGCCGTCCCCGACGGTGTTGTCGTAGAGGAACGGGACCGACTCGTGCAGGTCGTGCAAAACCTGGGCGTGCCAGTCCAGATAGGTGTTCAGCACGTTGCGGCTGAGGTCGAGGGTCATGCCCATGGCGTCGCGATTGTTGTCGTGGGCAACGTAGTGGCCCCAGTACATCAGGCGCGGATAATCCTGGCCGAGGTGGGCGCGATGCCAGCGGTAGATGTCGACCATGCGGTCGCGGCCGTCAACTTCAACCACCGGCGTGATGAGCACGATCATGTGCGAGCGGATGTACTTGATGTAGGGCGCGTCGTCGACGGCGAGGCGGTAGGCCATCTCCATCAGCGCGGTGGGCGCGCCAGTCTCGGTCGAGTGGATGGTGCCGGTGATGTAGTAGACGGGCACGGACTGGTCAATGAGCGCGCGCGCCTTGGCGTCGTCAAAGTTGATGGTGCGCGGATCGCCGAGCTGGGCCAGCCGCGCCTTGTTGGCGTCGGCGTTTTTCAGGATGTCGGCATCGGCAATGGCCACGGCAATTTGCTCGCGGCCTTCTTCGGAGTGGCCGATGGTGTAGACCTTGACCCGCGGCGTGGCTGCCTCAAGCATGCGGAAGTACTTGTAAACATCCTCGGCGTAGGGAAGCATGTTGGGCGCGCCGGAGACGTCGCCGAGGACCTTCTCCGGACTGGGCACCGTCTTCGACGCGGGGAGATAGTCGACCAGAGGCGAGAGGAATGTCGAATCGGTGGTGTATTTGTGGATCGCCGCAGTGTAGGCCTGGTCGATGGGCTGATTGGGATCGCGGACGTAGGTGTTATCGAGTGTGGAGTTCTGGGCGGAGGCGGCGAGCGTGACGCCGCACAGGAGCGATGGGAGCAGGCACAGCCGTGAGATTCTCATAATCCTCATTCATCAACAGTTCGAGTGAACGCAAAGATCTGTGTGGACGCAAAAGAGTGGTTGCGATTGCGATGCCTATCAACGTACACGGCGGGGATGGTGTAATTCAAATAAAAACCGGGACTGGGGGACGAGGAGAGCGGGGAAACGAGAAAGCGAACGGAAGCACAAATGAAAAGCGCCGCCCTGGATGAGGGCGGCGCATCTGTCGCAGGGGCTGCGATTGGGCGGTTATTGCATCGAGGTCATGGATCCCGTGGCGTGGCCGACATAGACCTGCTGCGGCGCGTCCACCTTGGCGCCCTCGCCCTTGACCTTGAGCTTCATGTTGAAGACCTGGGGCTTGTTCTTGAGCGGCGCCACAAAGCCGATTTCATATTGATTGCCGAGGCGCTTGTTCAGGTCCTCAAAGAAAGGCTCGAGGGAAACGGGGTCGCCCATGCCTTCCCAGTAGCCGTTGCCGCCCGTGGCCTGCGTGACTTCAAGCATAAGGTTCTGGCCCAGGTTGTTGGCGTACCAGGTCTGATCAAACCGCCCCTTGTTCTTCCAGTAAATGGTGTAGACCACGAGGCCGGCACGGACTGAATCCGTGATGGCCGCCTGCACATAGGGGTCGTCCAGATCGTAGTTGCGGTAGTAGTAATCCGCGCCATCGCTGATCATCACCACTTCCCGGCGGGCGTTGGGGTCGCTGGAGGGCCAGTGCTTGGCCAGGTCGGAGAGGCAAAAGTACGGGCTGGCGTCCTGGCCGACGAAGCCGGAGGGAATATGCAGCCCTTTCAACGCGGCCTGATGGTCCGTGCTGAGGGGCCCGGTGAGACGGGCGATGCCGTCTTCCATCCACGCCACGGTCACGCGCGCGTCGGGCGGCAATCCCTTAATGAAATTGGAGATGTCCGGCAACTGAACGCTGAGGCTGGTGCGCGCGCCGGAATCGAGCATGACCACGATCTCCAGCGCTCCGTTGCGGCCGTTGGCAGGCGTTAGCCGGGTGATGTTGGCGCTCTTGCCGTCAACGGTAAGTGACAGATCCTGCTGGGAAAGGGCGGGCGCGGTGGAGTTCTTGCCCTTCGGGACGACGGTGATGACCGCCTGGCCCTGGCCCTGATTCTCAGATTGTGCCTGTACAAACAGCGGTGCGGCCGTCAGCAGCAGGGCCACTGCCAGGTTTGCCTTCCATGCGGGGAATTTCATGTTCTTGCTCCTTGTTCGCTTTCAGTCCATTCAGACCACCTGTATAGATGGGATTCGGGAAGATTTGTTGCGGTTGGGTGAAGGTCCGCAATGGGAATTGACGGCATGAACCCAGGCAGGCTGGGGGAACCCGGCGATTTCCGGCGTGGCTGGATGCGCCTGTTCCAGTTCGAGTTAGCGCAGATGGTCGCTGGAGAAGCCGACGCTGGGCGGATTCAGAGGCCGGAGGCGAACCTGCGGGCTCTGGGCCGCCCGGCCCGCGGCTGGCTGGGCATGAGTTGCGCCGGCCGGCTCGTACTGTCGTAAAGGCACTCAGACAGATTCGTGAGCGGAAATCCTCTGGCCGAGGTCGTCGGCCAGCTCGGCTGCATCGGAGTGGAAAATGGCCCGTTGCCGCGGCGGAAGCAGCGCCCGCAGCTCCTCGAACGGCCTCACTTTGCACCCGGCAAATACGGGAAAGCCCGCAGCATCCGCCATTCTGCAACTCATGTGAATGAGAGCGCCCATATTCCACGATTCGCCGAGGGCGGAGGCGCATTCGGCGTGTGCTATGACCTCATGGAACTGATCGGGAAGGGCCCAGTCGACGATCAGGCACTGGCCGACTTCGACATGGTCGAATCCGAATAGTTGGCGCTCGCTTTCCATCAGGCTTTCGCTGGTGCCCACGTGCGTTTCCAACAGGCGAGAGTAAGGTTCCGGATACAGAACAGAAATTGCGTAGCGGCCAATCTCATGGAGGATACCGGCCGTGTGGGCATCGTCGGCGTCCATCAGCCCCACGTTGACCAGATGCTCGGCGACGCAGGCCGTGGCCAGGCTGTGCCGCCACAGCGCCCGCAGCGCTGGATAGTTCATCGACTTGCCCAGGTAAGCGCGGACGGCAACCGCGAGGCAAAGCCCTTTCAGGGTAAAGGTGCCCAGCATGGCGACGGCCTGAAGAATGCTGGTGACGGGGAAGCGGTGCGGCACCAGCGGCGAATTGGCGATGGTTAGTACCTGGCTGCACAACGCAGGATCCGATGAGATCAGGTCGCTGAGCCGGCACATCGATATGCCGTCGTTGCTTACGCACTCGAGCACCCGCAGCGCAATCTGCGGGAACGGCGGGACGTTAAGGCACTCCCAGGCGACGCGAGTTCGCGGAAGAGGCCGCCTGGGGGGGCCTTCAAGCGCAGTCCCGCGGGCCGCTCCGGAATAGGGCATCGCGGAGCCGTCAAAGTTTCCCGTATCGGGCAGCGTGTAGGACATTCAGTCGAATACCGTCTGGTCACTCAATCGGCAGCCGGGACGGGAACTTGAAGGTTGGCGATGGGCGCGCTGGAAGGGGAGATCCGAGTCCCTGAGGTCGGGCGGAGCAGGGCGGCGAAGCCGGAAGCGGCGGACAGGAATTCGCTGGGCGATGCATAAGGCATCAAACGAAGTCTTCCAGCGCGTTTTGACGGCGATGCGGAGCACTGTTGCGCTTCGACTTAGGCGCGAAGGACCGCGTTTGTCCGGCCATCAGCTCCAGTTGAGGTTGGTGAGGGAGTTGGCTGGAAGCGAGACTTCAGCCAGGGCGCCGGCGACCGACACGCCCACGGTGCGCGACGCGCCGGTGTTGCTCAGCACCAGGCACTTGCGGCCGTCGGGGTTGAGGAAAGCGACATGCGCCACATCCCCTATCTCGCCCTGGGAATCGATGACTTTTGCCCCCCTGCGCGCGGCGTGGTTGTAGTGCTTGATGACCCAGTAGTTGGGGTTGCGCGTAATCTCCTTTGTATTGGAATCGATGGTGGTGGTTCCCTTGCCGTGCAGAAACGGGCCGATGTTGGGATTGCCGTTCTGGTCCAGAGCCACGTTCCAATCGATGACAGCGCGCAGCCAGTTGCGGAGAGCCATGGCGCCGCCCTTGCCGCCAGCGGCGATGGCGGCGTCAGGGGGCACGCTCCAGTGCAGCGACGAGAGGTTCATGGTCGCGGCGCCGGGATTCCCGGCTATTCCCTCGGTCATCGGTCCGGGCGTGGCGGCGGGGCGATGCCCAGCGGTGCGCGCCGCGATGGCGAACTGGCCTTCGGTCCAGTAGTTGTGCTTGGTGGGATAGGCATCGTGGATGCGGGTCACGCCGGTCACATTGCCCACGTAAGGATGCCAGGCGATGCCGTCGACATACTGAAAGACGTCGGGGTCTTCGAGGGTGTTGAAGACGCGGCCCCAGAGATTGAAGTTATGGTCGAGGAGCCAGAGTTTGGTTTCGAGGTTGGCTGCGCGCAGGGCCGGCCCGAAGTGGCGGCTGATGAAGATGACCTCGTGCTCCTGCGCCCATGCGCATGCGGGCATGCGCTCGGCCTGTTCGGTGTCAACCTCGTTCTGCGAGGTGATGGCGTCGATGCGCACGCCTGCCCCCTCGTAGGCTTGCAGGTACTTGACCAGGTACTGGGCATAAATGGGGAAGTACTTCGGCTTCATGTTGCCGCCCAGCATGCTGCCGCCGTTCTTCATCCAGCCGGGAGGGCTCCAGGGCGAAGCGAGGATGAAAAGCTCGGGACAGATGGCGCGGGCGCTCGCCAGTTGCGGGATCACATAGGCGCGATCGTGATCGATGGAGAAGCGCTTGAGGTCGGGATCGGGCTCGCCCTCGTCGTAGCTGAACATTTCGGTGGAGAAGTCGCTCGAGCCAACGCAGACCCGGACCACGTTGATGCCCAGTTCGTCGGGATGGAAGAGCTCGTGCAGGAATTGTTCGCGGGCTGCGGGGCTGAGCTGGTTGATCATGTAGGTCGCGGCATCGGTCATGGCCGCGCCGAAGCCGAGGATCTCTTGATACGTGCGGGAGGGATCGACGGCGATGGCGCCGGACTCGGTTCCGGTGGCTTGCTGCCAATTGAGATCGGGCTCGTCGGCAAAGCGCTTGGAGCCGGCGGATTGCTGCACCTCGATCGGGCCCGGCGTCTGGGCGAGCGAGGAGAGCGGTTGCGAGAGGACGGCGATGCCGGCGGCGCTCAAGCGGATGAAGTCGCGGCGAGTGGTTGGAATCGACATGGCGGAGAGTCCTTCCTGCGGGACTCCCAATTCTAGTACGGAAGCGTGGACCCGACGCCGTGGCGCGGAGATGACGGCGATCATGCGCTGCGTTTTTGGGCTTCGACGTAGGCGCGGAGGACGGCATTCATGTGGGTGAGGTGGCCTTTGCCGCGGGATCGGAACCACTCGACGACGTCGCTGTCGAGGCGCAGGTGAATGGAGGTTTTGCCGGGCGGCAGGACGACGCGGGCGGATTTCCAGAATTCGGCGCCAAGGGATTCGGCGGGCGGGGCGTCGGCGCGGGTCTTGTCGAGGCCCTGCTCGCGCATGGCTTCGATCTCGCTAAGCGAATGTCTCACCACGGGTAGCGCTGCTCTAGCTCGGCTTTCAATGCGGCCCAGGTGATGCCTTCGCGCCGGTCCTGGTCGAGCGTTTCAAGGCGGCGGTCCAGCTCGGCCTGCTGCGCGGCGGTCAGGGTGAGCTGGTCGGAATCGAGGCTGCCCCAAAGCTGCGAGATCAGCGCCAAACGCTCCGGCGGAGTAAGCCGGGCAAGCTCGTCCTGGTTGAGGACATCCGTGGCTACGAGCGTACAGGAAACGCGAGAGAGGCTCAAGGCGGAATGACCCGGCGTGCGCGGGTGCTGCGAGGGTTAGGTGGATTCCCGGGTCTCAGGAAGCGAGACCCGGGGCACCCGGCGGGCGAGGTGGATAGCCCAAGTCCGCAGTCTCCGTTGCGCGGGGATGGTGGTGAAAGTGCGATTGCATCCCGCTCTTAGAGGAGCTAGGAGGATGCATCCCACGTAATGCGAAGTACATCCAAAGTAACAATGCAGTGTTACCTTTGTGCTTTGGTGCCTCAATGGCACCATGGTATACAGTGTGAAAGCCACGGTCAGCCATCTAAACGCGACTAATCAGTTTAACTGCGCGTCTGATGCGGGTGAGATGCGTCCAATGAACGAGCGTCTTTGAAGGATCTCAGCGTGCGAGCTTTCAGGACCGTACAAGCTGCTCCGTCCGAACCACTTGCGCTAAATAAGCAAGCGCAGTCCTCTCGTAACGGCGGGCTGCGGGGCGGACCAAGCAAGGCAAAGACGATGAACCCTGAGCGGGGAACCGGAATAGCGAAGAAGGCGAGCGATGCGCGATCGAAATCGTGCAATAGTTCGCGTTCCTTTGCTGCTGGAAAGTGAGTGAATTATGTCTCCCTACCCATCCACATCTCCCATAAAAGAGCACAAAGACCCTTTGGCTGGCCTTGATTGGGAAGGGAAAGTGGAGAAGGTTTACTTCTGCGAGTGCTGTGGATCACCGCGCATCTACGCTCCAGTATTGGTATGTGGGGAATGCGGACGTGCGTTGCCGGTTCGCTGCTATGTCTATCGGCGCAGTGGCAAGTACTACGCGGAGTGCTTGACGCTCAACCTCCTATCGCGCGGCGAAACACAGGAGGATGCGATCCGGCGTCTTCAAATCGCGATGTTTTCGTACCTTCAGACCGTCCTGGGGGATGGGAGCAAGCCGACTGCCGGGCTTATTCCCAGGCGAGCTCCTTTTTCTTCTTGGGCGCGCTTCTATTTTCTGCGGTTCAAAAGGTGGATTTCGCGTATAGTAGGACGCGACTATCCCCTTGCGACTGAATCGAAGCCGAGCGGAGATCAGATTCGAGTCGCCCATTGTTGAAACGAGTAAGCGCACCCAATGGGAAACAGAAAATACCCACCGCTGAAACATTCAGAGATGTTGGAAATCTTCACCAGCCTTGGCTTTGTTTTAGATCGGTCTAATAAACATCCCGTCTACGAGCGCCCTGCTGACGGCAAGCGTCCCCGCACCGTTGTACCCGTAGACGACTACGATGAATTCGATGAGAGCCTAATCAAGAGCATGATTCTCCAGAGCGGATTCAGCCGGGAAGAATTCTACGGGGCCACAAAGGGCACAGGCAAGAAGATCAACATCCGCACCATATTCGTGCCATGCCCCAAATGCGGCAACCAGATCGGCCAGACCGTCTCTTGCGCGCCCTGCCTAGCATTCAAGAAAGCTGCAGATTCAAACTGAGCCGCTATTGCGGTTTGCAATTCGCGGGCCAGTCCGATATGATCTTTGAATGTGTCCGGAGGAGTAACCCGGACCGTCAATAGCACCACGGCATTTGGGCCTGGATCCGATGGCCGGCGTGGGCGGGGCGGCTATAAAACGCTGCTTTCCCTTCCGGCGGCAGGCTTCCGCAACAGGCGGACTGGCAGATGCGGTGGGAGACGAGGGATCGATGAGGAAACTCAGCAAGAATATTGCGAAGGCGCGCGCTGCGGTCACACAGCCCGCTTATCCTTTGCCGGATGCGGTCAGCCTCCTTCAAAAAGTGAAGTACGCCAAGTTCGATGAGACCGTGGATCTGACCATGCGGCTGGGGGTTGACACCCGCCATGCCGACCAGATGGTTCGGGGGACCGTGGTGCTGCCGCACGGGCTGGGCAAATCGAAGACCGTGGCCGTGATTGCCACCGGCGACCGGCAACGGGAAGCGCAGGAAGCGGGCGCGGATTTTGTGGGCGGCGAGGAGATGGTGGAGAAGATCCAGAAGGAACAGTGGACCGCCTTCGACGCGCTGATTGCCACCCCGGACATGATGAAGGTGGTGGGGCGCCTGGGCAAGATTCTGGGCCCCAAGGGGCTGATGCCGAACCCCAAGACGGGCACGGTAACCATGGACGTGGCCGCGGCGGTGAAAGAGATCAAGGCGGGCAAGGTGGAGTTCCGCGCCGACAAGACCAGCCTGGTGCACGTGCCGGTGGGCAAGATCAGTTTTCCGCCCGAAAAGCTGGTGGACAACGTGACCACGGTGATCACGTCGATTGTGCGGGCCAAGCCATCGGCGGCCAAGGGCAAGTACATCAAGAGCATCACGCTGAGCTCGACCATGGGACCCGGAGTGCCGCTGGATTCGGCGGTAGCGGACGCGGCGGGCAAGCACTAAAGGCAGTGATCAGTGGTCAGTGTTCAGTGTTCAGTTTGGGCGGCTAAATGACGGTTTGCCCGGGCTGAAGGCTGTGGAACAGATTTAGAAACAGGGGCTCACTGAACGTGGGCCGCAGCGATCAGGGATGAAGTGCAGCGACTGTGGACGGGAAAACTGACCACTGATCACTGACCACTGATCACGGCGCGGAGCGCGACATGGCGATTACGAAGGCGAAGAAGGCGGAGAAGGTCGAGCGGCTGGCCAAGGAGCTGGAGATCTCGACGACGGCGATTGTGGGGACGTTCACCAAGCTGACGGTGGCGCAGGATTTTGCGCTGCGCAAGGTGGTGCGCGAGGCCGGCGGCAAGTATCGCGTGGTAAAGAACAAGCTGGCGGCGATCTCCGGCAAGGACAGCCAGGTAGGTCCCGCGCTGAAGGGGCTGAAGGGCGTCAATTCCGTGGCCTTCACCTCCGGCGACCCGGTGGCGCTGGCCAAGGTGTTCGCCAAGTGGGTGGGGGAGAACGCGGAGTTCCAGTTCAAGCTGGGGATTGTGGACGGCAAGCTGCTGAGCGTGGAAGAAGTGAAGGCGCTGGCAACGATGCCGGGCAAGGAAGAGATTTTCTCCAAGCTCCTGTTCCTGATCAACGCGCCGGCGCAGCGGCTGGCGACGGTGATTAACGCTACGGGCCGGGATCTGGCGGTGGTGATCAATCAGGGTGTGGAGAAGGAAAAGTTTGCGGCGGCATAGAGCTGGCCGGTAGCCGGTAGCCAGTAGCCGAAAGCTCAGTGAGCCAGCTACAAGCTACAAGCTACAAGCTACGAGCTACAGGCTGTTTTTCGGGTTTGGGCAGTGAAGCGGGCGGAAAGGGCGCATGTCTGGCGCACCGGAACCTTTCCCCTACGCGGATCGGCCAGGGAAATGACAAATTCAAGTTTTGAATGGAGAGAAAAATGGCGGATATCGCGCAGTTGGAAGAGCAGATTGTAAGCCTGAGCCTGCTGGAAGCGGCGGCCCTGGTGAAGAAGCTGGAAGAGCGTCTTGGCGTATCGGCGGCGGCAGCGGCCCCGGTGGCTGTGGCGGCCGGCGGCGCAGCGGCTCCGGTGGTCGAGGAGAAGACCGAGTTCCAGGTCATCCTGAAGGACTTCGGCGCCAACAAGATCAACACCATCAAGGCGGTACGGGAAATCACCTCACTGGGTCTGAAGGAAGCCAAGGACCTGGTGGATGGGGCTCCCAAGCCGTTGAAGGAGAACGCGACCAAGGATGAGGCGGAGGCCATCAGGAAGAAGTTTGAAGGCGTGGCCACGATTGAAATCAAGTAATCGCGCTGGTTTGGCAAAGGACTTGCAAGCCTGGGGAGAACGCGCTACGATAATCGTTGCGCGTCTTTCCGTCTCATTTTGGGATGGTGGCAGATGGGATGGATCCGGGCGACGCATTACGACATCAAACAGGTAACAGAAAACGGTCCGTGTGAAGGAGAGGAGCCAAGCACTCCGGCACCGGGCTTCGCGCGATTGAGATAAGTTCCTCAGAGCAAGCAGGTTAGGCGGAATCCTGGCGACGGGCGGCGTTCATCTGGCAGCGACAGCAAGTATTGGGATCGGCGAGAGCAGGGTATTGAGAATTCGGACGGGAGCACAGGCAACGAGCTGGGCTCGCGAGACTTCGCGTCCTCGCGAGCTATACGTGTCTCCGGGCAAAGTGGGTAAAATCCACCCCTGGCACGCGGGGACGCAGGCGGCGTCTTCCGGGCGCATCCCTCTCACCGATTGTGCGCAGCATAGCGCATATCCCCGACAACCGGCAATGTCTCCGAGGTGAATTCGGCAGCGCGGATTTGAGAACAACATGCTTGGCATGCATACGCCAGTGCGCAGGGCGAGGACGGGCGCGGTGGCGTGACTGGCTCAAAGTTCCACGGGCCAGGCGGGATGGAACGAGGTTCATAGCGTAATTTGCGGGCGCCGACGGGACTCAGGCGCCTGCCCGGACACCGAGCATGGTGGCTTCGGCCGGACACGAGAGAGTTTCAGGAGTGAAGCATGCCCAACGAGAAGCGCGCGATTCGCAGCCGGCTCGATTTTTCCAAGATACCCACAGCAACGCAGATACCCAACCTGATTGAAGTGCAGCGGCGTTCCTACGAGCGTTTTCTGCAGATGGACAAGCTGCCCAACGAGCGCGACGACTCGGGGCTGCAGTCGGTATTTGTGTCGGTGTTTCCCATTACCGATTTCCGCGGCATCTCGCAGCTTGATTTTGTGGATTACGCGATCGGGAACTGGGAATGCAAGTGCGGCCACCTGAAGGGGCTGCACCATTTGAGGACGGCCTGCACCAATTGCGGATCTATGGTCATAACCGATCCGTTTCTTCCCGGCGACGTACTCTGCGCCAAGTGCGGGCACTACAACAAGAACACGCCGGACTTCTGCAACAAGTGCGGCGACCCGGTGAGCCTGCAACTGAAGTACGACCAGCAGGAGTGCGAAGAGCGGGGCATGACGTTCTCCGCGCCCTTGAAGGTGACGGTGCGGCTGACCATTTACGACAAGGATCCGGAGACGGGCAACAAGACCATCCGCGACATCAAGGAGCAGGAGGTTTTCTTCGGCGACATTCCGCTGATGACTCCCAACGGCACCTTCATCGTGAACGGGACCGAAAGGGTTATCGTTTCCCAGTTGCACCGGTCGCCGGGCGTGTTTTTTGAGACCGCGAACAACCGCACCTACTTCCTGGGCAAGATCATTCCCTACCGCGGGTCATGGGTGGAGTTCGAGTTCGACCAGAAGAACACCCTCTACGTCCGCATCGATCGCAAGCGGAAGTTCCTGGGCACCATCTTCCTGCGCGCGCTGGGGCTGCGCTCGGACGAAGAGATCCTGAGGACCTTCTACGTGGTGGACAGGATCAACATCGCCGAGGGCAAGCTGTTCTGGACGGTGACGCCCGCGGACGGCAAGGCGGGGACGCACCTGGTGGGCTCGAAGCCGGCGCACGCGATCGTGCATGGCAAGGAAGAGATTGCGCACTCCGGGCGCAAGATCACACCGCACACGCTGAAGGCGCTGCGCGCGGCCAACATCGAGAAGGTGGAGGTGGAGCAGGCGGAGCTGGACGGCGCCATGACGGCTTCCGACATTGTGGATACGACCACCGGCGAAGTGATTGTGGAAGCCAACCTGGAGTTGACGGCCGACCGGTTGCACAAGGTGCTGTCGTCGGGCGCGGCCAGCTTCGAGGTGTTCTTTCCCGAGCGCGACGACGTGGGCAACATCATCGCCAACACCCTGAAGCGCGATTCGATCCACAAGCCGGAAGAGGCGCTGATCGAAATCTACCGCAAGCTGCGGCCGGGCGATCCGCCCACGCTGGACACGGCCACGGCGCTGTTTGAGGGCATGTTCTTCGATCCCCGCAAGTACGACTTCTCGCGGGTGGGGCGGCTGAAGTTCAACATCAAGCTGTATGAGAACCAGGACGCCACGAAGCTCGATCATCGCACCCTGGCGGCGGAGGACTTCTATGCCACCATCCGTTACCTGCTGAAGCTGCGCAAGAACATCGGCATGGTGGACGACATCGACCACCTGGGCAACCGCCGCGTGCGCGCGGTGGGCGAGCTGATGGAAAACCAGTTCCGCATCGGCCTCGTGCGCATGGAGCGCGCCATCAAGGAAAAGATGAGCGTGTACCAGGAGCTTTCCACGGCCATGCCGCACGACCTGATCAACGCCAAGCCGGTGATGGCGGCCATCCGCGAATTTTTCGGCTCCTCGCAGCTGTCGCAGTTCATGGACCAGACCAACCCGCTGAGCGAGATTACGCACAAGCGGCGGCTGTCGGCGCTGGGACCGGGCGGGCTGAGCCGCGAGCGCGCGGGATTCGAAGTCCGCGACGTGCACCCCACGCACTACGGGCGCATCTGCCCCATCGAGACGCCGGAGGGTCCGAACATCGGCCTGATCAGCTCGCTGAGCTGCTTTGCGCGCATCAACGAGTACGGTTTCATCGAGTCGCCGTACCGCAAGGTGAAGGACTCCAAGATTCTCGACTTTGTGGAGATCACCAATGCGGGCGAGAGCGGGCTGCGCGTAGGCGACCACATCGAGAAGGACGAGATGGTGAAGCTGAACGCGCAACTGAAAAAGGCGGGCAAGCGGCGGATCGATTCCATGCCCTACAGCTTCTACCTGAGCGCATGGGAAGAGGACCGGCACACCATCGCCCAGGCCAACATCGAGTTTGACGAGCGCGGGCACATCACAGAGGATCTGGTGAACGCGCGGCGGCAGGGAAACTTTGTGCTGGTGAACCGGGCGGAGGTGGACTACATCGACGTTTCGCCCAAGCAGCTGGTGAGCGTTGCGGCGTCGCTGGTGCCGTTCCTGGAGCACGACGACGCCAATCGCGCGCTGATGGGCGCCAACATGCAGCGGCAAAGCGTGCCGTTGCTGGTGGCGGAGGCGCCGCTGGTGGGCACGGGCATGGAGGGCGTGACGGCGCGCGATTCCGGCGCGGTGGTGCTGGCCAAGCGCAACGGCATCGTGGACTCGGTGGACTCCGAGCGCATTATCGTGCGCGTGGAGGGCGAGCACCATCCCACGCAGCTCTCGCGCGAAGTGGGTTCCGACATTTACACCCTGATCAAGTTCAAGCGCTCCAACCAAAACACCTGCATCAACCAGAAGCCGGTGGTGCGGGAGGGCGAGCGGGTGCTGAAGGGCCAGGTGATCGCCGACGGGCCGTGCACGGAGCAGGGCGAACTGGCGCTGGGCCGCAACGTGCTGGTGGCGTTCATGCCCTGGCGCGGCTACAACTTCGAGGACGCCATCCTGATCAGCGAGAAGCTGGTGAAGGACGACTACTACACCTCGGTGCACATCGAGGAGTTTGAGATCGAGGCGCGCGACACCAAGCTGGGCCCGGAAGAGATCACCCGCGACATTCCCAACGTGAGCGAGCACGCGCTGAGGGACCTGGACGAGAGCGGCATCATCCGCATCGGCGCCCAGATCCAGCACGGCGACATCCTGGTGGGCAAGGTGACTCCCAAGGGTGAAACCCAGCTCACGCCGGAAGAGAAGCTGCTGCGCGCCATCTTCGGAGAGAAGGCGGGCGACGTGCGCGACGCCTCGCTGACCTGTCCTCCGGGCATCGAGGGCACGGTGGTGGACGTGCGCATCTTCAGCCGCAAGGGGCAGGAGAAGGACGAGCGGGCCAAGCAGATTGAAGCGGAGTACGTGGCCAAGCTGGAAAAGAACCTGGGCGATGAAATTCGCATTTTGACCGACGAGCGCCTGAAGCGCCTGGAGGGGATCCTGGGCAACAAGGAGGTGCTGGCCGACCTGCACGACGAGCGGACCAACAAGCGCCTGCTGACCAAGGGGGCGATGCTGGATCGCGAGGCCATCGAGCGCATCTCCACCAAGAACCTGAAGCGCATCCGCTATGCCGACAAGGATCCGCGCGTCAACGAGCAGATCGACGAGATCGAGGAGATGACGTCGCGGCAGATCGAGGTGCTGCGCAAGATCACCAATGAAAAAATTGCGAAGCTGGCCAAGGGCGACGAGCTGCCTCCGGGCGTGATCAAGCTGGTGAAGGTGTACGTGGCCATGAAGCGCAAGCTGAGCGTGGGCGACAAAATGGCCGGCCGCCACGGCAACAAGGGCGTGATCTCGCGCATTCTTCCCGAGGAAGACATGCCCTACCTGCCCGATGGCACGCCGGTCGAAATCGTCCTCAACCCGCTGGGCGTGCCTTCGCGCATGAACGTGGGCCAGATCCTGGAGACGCACCTGGGCTGGGCAGCGCACGGGCTGGGGAAACAAGTGGCCCAGTTGGTCCGTGAGCACAACGACGTGACGGCCACGCGCGAGTTTATCCGCAAGCAGTTTGCGGGAACGGCCACGCTGCGGCAACTGGAAGAGCTGGACGACGAGACCCTGTTGCGGGTAGCCGCGGGCATGAACCACGGCATCTGGTTCGGCACCGCGGTGTTTGACGGCGCGCAGGAAAGCGAGATCAAGTCGCTGCTGCGGGCGTCGGGATTGCCGGAGTCGGGCAAGACGCCGCTCTACGACGGCATGACCGGCGAGCAGTTCGAGCAGCCGGTGACGGTGGGCTACATTTACATGCTCAAGCTCTCCCACCTGGTGGACGACAAGATTCACGCGCGCTCCATCGGGCCCTACTCGCTGATTACGCAGCAGCCGCTGGGCGGCAAGGCGCAGTTCGGCGGGCAGCGCTTCGGCGAAATGGAAGTGTGGGCTCTGGAAGCTTACGGCGCCGCGTACATCCTGCAGGAGCTGCTCACCGCCAAGTCCGACGATGTGTATGGCCGCACCAAGATCTACGAGGCCATTGTCAAGGGCGAGGCGGCGATCGAGCCGGGTGTGCCGGAATCGTTCAACGTGTTGATCCGCGAATTGCAGTCGCTTTGCCTGGACGTGGAGTTGATCAAGCGCGCGGACCTGATTAAGAAGGCGCCTGCGCCGGAGCCGATGGCGGCGGTGGCGGACGACTAAGTAAGAGCCTGTAGCCGGTAGCTTGTAGCTTCGAAGCTACCGGCTACAGGCTACGAGCTACTGGCTTGAGAGTTTTAAGGGTCCTTCTTCACAGCGAGAACCATCGCTGCCCGGGAAGGAAGGATCCAGTGGGAATCCCGGGAAGAGCCGCGGCAGCGCCCCTGAGGCCTGCCAAGGAGGGTCGCCTTGTTCCGTTCCAACCCGTTTGAGCTTGCCAGCCCGATCACCGATTTCGACGCCATCCGCATCATGCTTGCATCGCCCGAGAAGATCCGGAGCTGGTCGCATGGGGAAGTGACGAAGCCGGAAACCATCAATTACCGCACCTTCAAGCCGGAACGCGACGGCCTGTTCTGCGCCCGCATCTTCGGCCCGGTCACCGACTGGGAGTGCCTCTGCGGCAAGTACAAGCGCATGAAGCATCGCGGCGTGATCTGCGACAAGTGCGGCGTGGAAGTGACCGTGAGCAAGGTGCGCCGCGAGCGCATGGGCCACATCGAGCTGGCGTCGCCGTGTTCCCACGTTTGGTTCTTCAAGGGACTTCCCTCGAGGATCGGCCACCTGCTCGACATCTCGCTGAGGGATCTGGAAGGCATTCTCTACTTCGAGTCCTACGTGGTGGTCGATCCCGGCGACGCGCCGGTGCGGGAGCGGGAGATCATCAAGGACGAGAACCGCTTTCGCGAGCTCGACCAGCAGTTCCGCCCCTCCGGCTTCAAGGCCATGATGGGCGCCGAAGCCATCAAGGAGCTGCTGAAGAGGGTCAACATTGAAGAGCTTTCGATGGAGTTGCGCGAGCGCATGAAGACCGAGACCTCGGCGCAGAAAAAAATCAAGTACGCCAAGCGCCTGAAGGTCGTGGAGGCTTTCCGCAAATCGAGCAACAAGCCGCAGTGGATGATCCTGGACGTGCTGCCGGTCATTCCTCCAGAGCTGCGCCCGCTGGTGCCGCTCGATGGCGGCCGCTTTGCCACGTCCGATCTGAACGATCTCTATCGCCGCGTGATCAACCGCAACAACCGCTTGAAGAAGCTGATGGATCTGCACGCGCCGGAAGTGATTGTGCGCAACGAAAAGCGCATGCTGCAGGAGGCTGTGGATGCGCTGTTCGACAACGGCCGCCGCGGCCGCGTGCTCAGGGGCGCCAACAACCGCCCGCTCAAGTCGCTCTCCGATACCCTCAAGGGCAAGCAGGGCCGCTTCCGCCAGAACCTGCTGGGCAAGCGCGTGGACTACTCCGGCCGTTCGGTCATCGTGGTGGGGCCGGAGCTGAAGCTGCACCAGTGCGGCCTGCCCAAGAAAATGGCGTTGGAGCTGTTCAAGCCGTTCATCTACCATCGCCTGGAACAGACCGGCCACTGCACCACCATCAAGCAGGCCAAGGAAATGGTGGAGATGCAGGAGCCGGTGGTGTGGGACATCCTGGAAGAGGTCATCAAGGACCACCCGGTGCTGTTGAACCGCGCCCCCACCCTGCACCGCCTGGGCATCCAGGCGTTCGAGCCGGTGCTGGTGGAAGGCAAGGCCATCAAGATTCACCCGCTGGTCTGCACCGCGTTCAATGCCGACTTTGACGGGGACCAGATGGCGGTGCACATTCCCCTGTCGCCGGAGGCGCAGATTGAGGCCAGCGTGCTGATGCTGGCTTCGCACAACATTCTCTCGCCGGCTTCCGGCCAGCCCATCACCGTGCCCACGCAGGACATGGTGCTGGGGCTCTATTACCTGACTAAGGCCAAGAAGGGAGCCGTCGGCGAGGGGCGCACGTTCGCCAACACCGATGAAGTGCTGATGGCGCTGGAGGCCAGGGAACTGGAAACACTGTCGCCCATCCGCCTGCGCTTTACCGGCAAGGTGCTGGACATGACCACGGCCTACGACGACCAGGACGTGACCCACACCGAGCCGGCCGACTACGACGGCGACTACATCAACACCACGGTGGGCCGCGTCATCCTGAACGATGCGCTGCCCTCGGGCATGCCCTACATCAACGGCCTGCTCAAGAAGAAGGGCATCGGCCAGCTGGTGAATTATTGCAACCAGAACCTCGGCCTCGAGGTGACGGTGCGGATGCTCGATCGCATCAAGGCGCTGGGATTCCATTACGCCACGATTTCCGGGCTCTCCGTGGGCCTGGACGACATGGTCATTCCAGAGAGCAAGTACACGGTGGTGGAAGAAGCCGACAAGAAGGTGATCGAAGTCCAGAAGCAGTACATGGACGGCGCCATCACCAACGGCGAGCGTTCCAACAAGGTGATCCAGATGTGGTCGGCGGTGACCGACAAGGTTGCGGACGAGATGTTCGGGAACATGAAGCGCGCCGACGAAGAGGGCGCGATGAACCCCATCTACATCATGGCTGACTCCGGCGCCCGCGGATCGAAGCAGCAGATCCGGCAGTTGAGCGGCATGCGCGGCCTGATGGCCAAGCCTTCGGGCGAAGTGATCGAGACGCCCATCACCGCCAACTTCCGCGAAGGGCTGACGGTGCTGGAGTACTTCATTTCCACGCACGGCGCGCGCAAGGGGTTGGCCGATACGGCGCTGAAGACCGCCGACTCGGGCTACCTGACCCGCCGCCTTGTGGACGTGGCGCAGGACGTGATCGTGACGGAATACGACTGCGGCACTTCAGAAGGAATTGACGTGGTCGCCATCGTCGAATCGGGCGAGATTATCGAGCCGCTGCGCGACCGCATCATCGGCAGGGTGTCTCTCGAAAAGATCAAGGACTACGACAACAATGTGGTGGTCGAGATCAACCAGCAAATCGACGAGGACATCGCCTCCGCCATCCAGGGCGCGGGCGTGGAGAAGGTGAAGATCCGCTCCGTGCTCACCTGCGAATCGCGGCGCGGCGTCTGCGCCCTTTGCTACGGCCGCAACCTGGGTTCCGGCCGCATGGTGGAGTTGGGCGAAACCTGCGGCGTCATCGCCGCCCAGTCCATCGGCGAGCCGGGCACGCAGCTGACCATGCGCACCTTCCACGTCGGCGGCACGGCCAGCCGCGTGGCCGACCAGTCAAAACTGGACGCCAAAAACAACGGATCGGTGCGTTTTATCAACCTAAGCACGGTGCAGAGCAAGGGCGGCGGGCTGGTGGCGATGAACCGCTCCGGGTCCCTGGCCGTGGTAGACGAACGGGGCCGGGAAAAGGAGCGCTACCAGGTGGTCTACGGCGCGCGCCTGAAGGTGAAGGATGGGGAAAAGGTGACCCTGGGCCAGTTGCTAGCTGAATGGGATCCTTACACTTACTCCATTCTGACCGAGATTGGCGGTGCGGTGCAGTTCAAGGACCTGCAGGAGGGGATCACCCTGAACGAGGAGGTGGACGAGGTCACCGGGCTCTCGCGCTGGGTGGTTGCGGACGCTCCCGACGAGAAGCGCCAGCCGACCTTCGTGGTGAAGGGCTCCAAGGGCAGCAAGCGTTACCTGCTGCCGCGCGGCGCTCACCTGATGGTGCAGGATGGGGACGAAGTGGGTCCCGGCGATGTGCTGGCGAAGATTCCCAAGGAGTCGACGCGCACCAAGGACATCACCGGCGGTCTGCCCCGCGTGGTGGAACTGTTTGAAGCCCGCAAGCCGCGTGAAACCGCGATCATCAGCGAGATCGATGGCCTGGTCCGCTTCGGCGAAGTGGTGAAGGGACAGCGCAAGATTTACGTGACGGCCGACAACGGCGAGGAGAAGGAATAC
This sequence comes from uncultured Acidobacteriota bacterium, assembly GCA_963766785.1. Lineage (GTDB taxonomy): Bacteria > Acidobacteriota > Terriglobia > Terriglobales > Acidobacteriaceae > Telmatobacter. Next base: position 643,318 of record CAVYBV010000025.1, on the reverse strand, counting down.
TCCGTGCCGCGCGGCATTCACGTGAACGTCCAGGAAGGCGAGCGCTTGCGCGCCGGCGATCCGCTGATGGACGGCCCCTTGAACCCGCACGACATTCTCGACGTGCTGGGCGAGAAGGAGCTGCAGAAATACCTGGTGAACGAAATCCAGGAAGTCTACCGTCTGCAGGGCGTGGCCATCAGCGACAAGCACATCGAGGTCATCGTGCGGCAGATGCTGCGCTGGGTGCGCATCGACGAAGTCGGCGACAGCATCTTCCTGCTGGAGCAGCAGGTCGATCGTTTCCGCTTCAACGAGGAGAAGGATCGCGTGGAGAAGGCCGGCGGCCGTCCGCCGCAGGGCCGTCCGCTGCTGCTGGGCATCACCAAGGCGTCGCTGTCGACCGACAGCTTCATCTCGGCTGCCTCGTTCCAGGAGACCACGCGCGTGCTCACGGAAGCCAGCATCAACGGCGCCATCGACAACCTGCGCGGCCTCAAGGAGAACGTGATCGTCGGACGTTTGATTCCGGCGGGCACGGGCCTTGAGTACTACCGCAACGTGCAGCTCTCGCCGGAGCTGGAAGAAGCGGCGGCGCGGGTGCAGCAGGAAGTCTCGGCGGAGATTGAAGCCGCGGAGCGCGAACTGGAGCTCATGCGCCAGGAAGGCGAGGCCGAGGAGATGGCGGCGGAGTAAAGACAGTTGTCAGTTTTCAGCGGTCAGTTGTCAGCAAAAGGCCCGGCGCGAGCCGGGCCTTTCTCTTCTTCGCGATCGGGCGCGGATTCTCCGGTCCTGATCCTCTTGTCTTATAATGTCTTATATTGTAAGATCGAGATATGCCGACTTCTTCCCCAACCCGCCGTACCTTCACCATCAGCTTTCCGCCCGATCTCGCCCAACAGGTCGAAGACATGGCTCGTCGCGAATCGCGCACGACCAGCGAGCTGTTCCGCGAGGCCTTCCGTGCCTATCGTGCACAGCAACTGCGGGCGGCGTTCGACGAATTCAACGAAATCGGACGCCGAGACAACCACAAGGGCTACAAGCCTGAGGACGTCGAACGCCTGGTCAAAGAGTATCGTGCCGAGAACGCGCGGCGGGAAGAAAGCCCACGTAGGTGATGGTCGTTGTTGATTCCGGCATTTGGATCTCCGCGATTGAATACGGCGGCATTCCCCGAGCCGCTATTGAATGCATTTCGCGCGTAGACTTGCTTGCTACCTGCGCCCAAATTGAGAACGAAGTTCTCGTCGTCCTCGGCCGCAAGTTCGGCCGCGATCCTCAAGCCGCACGGGATCGCTTTTACCCGCTTTGAGGCGAAGCGGCACGAATTGAGATTACCGGCGAAGTTGCCGGAATCTGCCGCGATCCCAACGACGACTGCATTCTTGAGTGTGCGCTCAAGGCCGGCGCTCAATTCATCGTCACCGGCGACCACGACCTTCTCGTTCTGGGAGAGTTCCGCGGCACACGCATCATCACTGCGAGGCAGTACCTCGATCTTCCTGGAAAGGAGGGGTGAAGTTTGGGGGCTTTACAGGCTGCGGAAAAACTCGGGTATTCAGCTTTGGTCGCACCTGGAGCGAAGCAGGGGCTAAACAGGTTGCGGAACAACTCGAGGATGTGGCCAGGACGAGGCGAAAGACCTCAGGGGCTAAAGCCCAAGTCTTTTGTTTGCGGTTTTCGGCGGGACTGAAGTCCCGCCCTGACGCGTTTTGGTCCTTCCGGCGCGAGTTTTTCAACAAGCTGTAAAGTCGTGCCCTGTTAAAAAACTGCTCACCGGAGAGTTTTTCAACAAGCTATAAAGTCGCGCCCTTGTTACAGAGCCTATCCGTGGAGGTTTTTCTGCAGCCTGTTTATGCCGCGATAGAATGCCTCTATGTCCACCGCAGCCGGCGCAAGCACGGAAATCATGGCGAAATACGAGCCCGTGATCGGCCTTGAGGTCCACGTCCAGCTCCTGACGGCTACCAAGATCTTCTGCGGCTGCGCCAACCGGTTCGGCGCCGAACCGAACACCAACATCTGCCCTGTCTGCATCGGCCTGCCCGGCGCGCTGCCCGTCCTGAATGAAAAAGCAGTCGAGTTCGCCACCCTGGCCGCGCTGGCATTGCACTGCGCCGTCAACCCGCGCTCCATCTTCGCGCGCAAAAACTATTTCTATCCCGACCTGCCCAAGGGCTACCAGATCTCGCAGTACGACAAGCCCATCGCCGAACGTGGCTGGATTGAAGTGCCGACGGCCGACGGCGGGCTGAAAAAAATCGGCATCACCCGCCTGCACATGGAAGAGGACGCGGGCAAGAGCCTGCACGAGGGCTTCGCCGACTCCACCACCCGCAGCTACCTTGACCTGAACCGCTGCGGGACACCTTTGATTGAGATCGTCTCCGAGCCCGACATCCGCGCCCCCGACGAAGCTTTCGAATACCTCACGCGCCTCAAGGAGATTCTGCTCTACACCGGCGTCTCCGACTGCAACATGGAGGAAGGCTCGCTGCGCTGCGATGCCAACGTCAGCGTCAGGCCGCGCGGCCAGGAGCGCTTCGGCACCAAGGCCGAGGTGAAGAATGTCAACAGCTTCAAATTCATCCGCGCGGCGCTGGAATACGAAATCGATCGCCAGGTTGAAACGATCGAATCCGGCGGCCGCGTCGAGCAGGAAACGCGCCTGTGGAACGCGAACGAGGGCCGGACCTACTCCATGCGCTCCAAGGAGCAGGCCCACGACTATCGTTATTTCCCCGAGCCCGATCTGCCGCCGTTGGTGCTCACGCCCGAGTACCTGCTGGCCCGCGAGCGGGAGTTGCCGGAGCTGCCTGAGGCGCGCCGCGCGCGCATGATCGGCGAATACGACTTGAACGAGAAGGACGCGCGCACCCTCACCGCCTCGCGCGAGTTTGCCGACCGCTTTGAGGCCGCGGCGCGCACGGCGAAGAATCCGCGGCGCGTGGCCAATCTGCTGCTGAGCGAGATTGGCGGCCGGCTCCACGCGCTCGACCTGGAGCAGGATGCCTCGCCGGTCTCGATGGCCGGCATTGTCCTCGCCGCCGACCTGCTCGAGGACGGCAAGATCAGCTCGAAGCAGCTCAAGGGCCTGCTCGATACCTGCTTTGAAGCGGGCGAGGACTTTCTCGCCGTTTACGAGCGCGAGAAGCCCGAGCAGATCACCGACGCGGGCGCAATCGAGGCTCTCATCGACCAGGTCATCGCCGCCAATCCCAAACAGGTTGAGCAATATCGCGCCGGCAAGAAAACCCTGTGCGGCTTTTTTGTGGGGCAGGCGATGAAGGCGTCGAAGGGACAGGCGAATCCCGCGCTGCTGAATGAGATGGTGACGAAGAAGCTGGACGGATAAGCGCGGGGGCGAAAACCTGCTGCATAAATGGACGGGGGTCCTGGAAGAACATCCCTCGGGGGCTAGAGAGGCCGCTGAAAAACGGTGAAGAGCGAGCGAATTCCGCGATGAGACACCCCGCAGGGCCTAAAGGCCAATTGATTCTGCGGCGATTACGGCACGACTGAAGTCGTGCCCTGACACGTTTCGCCTTTTCGGCGAGTTTTTCAGCATAATATGGCAACGCTTATTTGAGCTTGAGAATTTCCTGCACGTCCTTGCGCGTGTCCCAGGAACTCACCGTCCTGGTGGCGGTCTTCTTTCCGTCCTTCTCTGCCCACAGGTCGAAGTCGTCGTTCATGTTGACCTGGACGAAGCGGTAGCGCCCGCCCTTTTCCGTGGTAAAGCTGCGAATTGCCTTAGTCTTGGTATTGCGCAGAAACACAGTCGCCTCGTCCACCCCCGCGGAATTGGCGTCGACCACCACGCCCAGCACCACCCGCTGGCCAAAGTTCTGGGCCGGCGCGGCGGGACAGGCAAGTCTGGCCACGGGACCCACGCCCAGCGCCAACGCGCCCATGGCCACGCCGGCCGCCCACCGCGCGTTCAATCTCATTCTTCTTCTTCCTCTTCTTCTTCGAAGAGCTCTTCGTCCTCTTCGTCCAGGTCGTCGCCCACCTTGGCTAACTCCAACGGCTCCACGCCGACCACTTCATATTCGGTCCCGCATTCTTCGCAGGCCACCACGTCGCCTTCTTCCACTTCATCCAGCTCGATATCCAGATCGTTTTCGCATTCCGGGCAGCTGGGCATCGCAGCCTCCTTTCTTACTTTACTCGCTGCTTGGTACTGTAGGATGTCGTTACTCGGAGTTCGACTCCGCTAGTGTTAGATGGTTCCCCGCCTCAGGTCAAGTGGGGCGGCCGAATCGCACCTTCCTCTGTGGAGAACCGCCATGCGAATCGTTCCCATGCTTCTCGCCGGCTTGATCGCCGCCGCGGCTTCGTCGCTTCCGGCTCAGCCTGACTTCGCTCTTCATGCCCGCCGCATCGTTCCCGCGGCTCCCGATCCCGCCATCGCCCGCGCCCTTGCCCGCATCGATCCCGCGCGCATCCACCAGATCATCGCCAAGCTGGTCAGCTTTGAGACCCGCAGCACGCTCTCCAGCATGGAAGCCGATCTACCTCCGGGCGCCGGCATCAACGCCGCCGCCGACTGGATTTTCGGCCAGTTTCAGCAAATCTCCAGCGACTGCGGCGGCTGTCTCGAAATCAGGCGCGATAGTTTCACCGCCGATCCGGAGAGCGCCGCGGGCTCGCCCTGGGCGCACCGCATTCCCCGGCCCACGCAGATTACCAACGTGTACGCGATTCTCCGCGGCCACGATCCCGCGCAGGCCAACGTCATGTACCTGGTCACGGGCCACTACGACTCCCGCAATTCCAACATAATGGACGGGCGCGGCGCGGCGCCGGGAGCAAATGACGATGCCTCCGGCGTGGCCGTCTCCCTGGAGTGCGCCCGCGCGCTATCCCGGCTCAAGTTTCCCGCCAGCATCGTCTTTGTTGCCGTGGCGGGCGAGGAGCAGGGGCTGGTCGGCTCCGCCCACCTGGCCAAGCTGGCCAAAGACCAGGGCTGGCAGCTTGAGGGCGTGCTCAATAACGACATTGTCGGCGGCAACACCACTCCCGGCGACACTCTCCAGCTGAAGAATCGCGTGCGCGTCTTCTCTGAAGGCGTGCCCGATGCAGCCACGCCGCAGCAGCAGCGCCGCATTCGCGGCCTGGGCCTGGAAAACGACTCGCCCAGCCGCCAGCTCGCCCGCGCCATTGAGGGCGTGGATGCCACTTACTTTCCCGACCACGGCCCGCACCCGTTTGACGCCTACGCTGTCACCCGTCCCGATCGCTACCTGCGCGGTGGCGATCATGAGTCCTTCAACCACGAGGGCTTTGCCGCGGTGCGCTTCACAGAGTGGCGCGAGGACTTCAACCACCAGCACCAGAACGTCGTTATGCCTGCGGCTGGTTCCCACGATCCCGTTCTCGGCGACTTGTTGCAGTTTGTAGACTTCGCCTACAACGCAAAGGTTGCCCGGCTGAACGCGGCCACGCTGGCCACTCTGGCTAGCTCGCCGGGCGAACCGGCAAAGGTTTCGATTGAGGCGCGCAAGCCGGACAATAACACGACCCTCACCTGGCAGCCCGCGCCCGGGGCCGTGGACCACTACGAGCTCGTCTGGCGGGTGCCCACCGCATTTGACTGGCAGTACGTCCGCAACGTGCCGCCGGGTGGGCCGGGCGAGCCCATTGCTGTCACCGTCCCCATTTCCAAAGACAACGTCTACTTCGGTGTTCGCGCGGTGGACAAGGCCGGCCACCGCGGACTGGTGGTGGTTCCGTAACACCTGATCACTGTTCACTGTCCACTGTTCACTGTTACCCTGTCACTTATGGCCAGGATGGGGTCCATGCCGCTGGGTTTTCCCGGGTTCACGGGAGCCACGCGCCGCCTCGTGTTCCTGAACCTGGCGGCGTTTTTCTTCCTGCTGCTCCTGGGCTTCGCCTCGCGAACCACGGCGCTTGGGGTCGTCGCGCAGTGCTCGCTTATTCCTCAACTGTTTGTTCACGGCGCTCTCTGGCAGCCCATCACGTACAGCTTCGTCCACCTGGGCATTTTGGGAACCCTTTTCGAGTTGCTGTCCCTGTGGTTCCTCGCCGGCTTTCTTGAGGGCTTCCGCGGCTCCAGCTGGGTTACGAGCCTCTATGCCGTCTCCGTGCTCGGCACCGCGCTCTCCGGCGCCGCCATCTGGCAGATAGCCGATTCGCTTGGCCTCGGCGCTCCCGTCCAGCTCTACGGCTCTATGGGCGGCATCTTCGGCCTGCTGGTCGCCATCGGCGTCCTCTACGGCGAAACCGAATTCATGTTGATGTTCATCATCAACATCAAGGCCAAGTACATGGCCGCCATCTACGCCCTCATCGCATTTGCCATGCTTTTCAGCCAGAGCTGGATCTACGCCTTTGCCCAGCTTGGCGGCGCGGTGGCCGGCCTGCTCTTCATCCGCTACGCTCCGCGCAAGGGGCTCACCTTCGGCGTCAGCGAGTGGGTCTACGGCCTGCGCAACCGCTATTACCGCTGGAAACGCCGCCGCGCTGGGCGCAGGTTCGAGGTGTACATGCGCAAGCAGGGCCGCGACGTCCGCCTCGACAAGCGCGGCCGCCAGATCGACGACGTTGACCCCAATGACAAGTCGCGCTGGAACTGAGACGCCAGTTTTCAGTTGTCAGTTTTCAGTTGTCAGCGTGTACTCATAGGCTTGTAGCCTGTAGCCTGTAGCCTGTAGCTACCGGCTACCGGCTGACGCTTATCTCGACAGCGCGACCCGAAGCCAATTCGGCATTGTCGTGAGCAGCGCCACCACGGCCTTGTATTGCCATCCCGGGACCACGAACAGCTTTCCGCGGCGCAAGCCATTGAGCGAGTCATCGACGACGCGCTCCGCGGTTAGCCAGCCCCATCGCGGCGCAATGCTCCTGCGATCGAGTCCGAGCACGTCGTGGAATTCAGAGTGCGTGTACCCCGGGCACAGCGCCTGCACTTTCACCGCCGACCCGACGCTCCTCAGCTCCAGATGCAGCGCCTCGGTGAATGCCGCGATCCAGCACTTGGAGGCTCCGTAGCTGGTGTTTCCGGATCGCCGCACAAACGCGGCCACCGACGCCACATTGACGATGGCTCCCGCATTGCGCTCCACCATCGGGCGCAGCGCCGCATGGCTCAACCGCAGGGTGGCATCGATGTGCAGCCGGTGCATGCGCGCGTTTTCCTCCACGTCGAGCTTCCAGAACAGACCTCTGGAACCAAATCCGGCATTGTTCACCAGCAGCGCCAGCCGCGGCTCGGCCGCGATGCGTACGGCCACCGCCTTCAAATCCTGCTCGTCAGTCAGATCGGCCGCAAGGGCCTCCACCTGCGCGCCGGTCCCGGCGGACAACTCCCGCGCCAGCTCTTCCAGACGATCCCTGCGCCGCGCCACCAGAATCAGGTCGTAGTCCCGCGCCAGCCTGCGCGCAAATACCGTTCCGATCCCGCTGGACGCCCCGGTAACAACAGCCAGTGGCCGCGTCATCGATTCTCCCCTCCGAGCGCACTCTGTTTGTGAGCTCTCAGCCCTCAGCCGTCGGCCCTCAGCCGTCAGCCCTCAGCCGTCAGCTCTCAGCCCTCAGCCGTCAGCTTTGAGCCTGCTCCAGTTGCCGCGGCCGATGCGGGCGCCGGCGTGGACAGAGCGAGCCGCAGTGTTTTTTGCTACGAGGTTATGATCTCAAGTCGGCCCACGGGGAGGGGAAGAGGAAGTTGCAGATGGGGCGGGGGCGGGGCTTCCGATGCGTCAGTTCGTGGTGGCGCGAGCGAAAGGCAACCGCGGATCCTTCGCGTTGCTCAGGATGACAGCCATGGCACACGCGGTGGGCACGCAGCTTCAGCCAACCCACCCATCGCGCGGAGAGGCTGCGCGATGGATGGGGCACCCACGAAGGGAGATTGGCGCGGGATAATGGCTGCATGCGGACATGGCGGATTGCGGTGTGGGTTTTGCTGCTGGCGGCGGCTGGGGTGGTGGCCTGGATGCGGTTTGGCGGGCATGGGCGAACGGGGCCGCAGAGGCCGGCGATTGCGGATTTATCGGTGACCAGCCCGCTGAACGTGCCCGGCGGAGCGCCGGAACCGGAAGAGGCGTACGCGGTCTACTCGGCGCTCTACCAGGAGAAGTCGAATGAGCCGCTGGCGTTTGCGGATTATTCGTCGACGGACATTCCGCAGGTGGATGGAAGCTGCCTGAAGCCGCAGACCGCGGACGAGCGCGCGATGGCAGAGGCTTTTGAGGCGGCCAACAAGCAGAGCCATCCGTGGGAGCAGGACTTCGCCATGGCGCAGGGATACCGGCTGCTGACGGCGGGCGAGGTGAACGAGGCGCTGGAGTGCCTGGAGGCCGGCGCCAAGGCTGCCACGTTGCCCGAGTGCGCCGCCTACAAGGACCTGCGGCATGTGCGCTTTCTGGGCGCGCCTGGGTTCAATGCAGACCACACGCGGGCGCTGGTATCGATCATTCGCAAGTGCGGGCAGTATTGCGGAGCGGGCGGAATCTTCGAGGTGGAGAAAACCGGCGGGACCTGGAAACGAGCCCAACCGGGAGCGTTTGCCGAGGAGTGCAGCTGGATGTTTCAGCGATAGGGAGCAGGGAGCGTAAAGCAGCTTGTAGCCGGTAGCTTGTAGCTTGCAGCTACTGGCTACTGGCTACAGGCTGCTGGCTACAGGCTACCGGCTACTGGCTCCGAGGTCGGGAACGATAGAATCTTCTTCGATATGACGACAAAGATTGCGTTTTTGTTTCCGGGGCAGGGGTCGCAGGCGGTGGGGATGGGCCGCGATCTGAGGGAGCGGTTCCGAGTGGCGGCGCGGACGTTTGCAGAGGCAGACGAGGCGTTGGGATTTGCGATCTCGAAGCTGTGTTTCGAGGGGCCGGAGGAAGAGTTGCGGCTGACGGAGAACACCCAGCCGGCGATTTTGACGGTGAGCGTGGCGGCATGGCGGGTGCTGGAGGCCGAGGGGGTGAGGGCGGAGCTGGCGGCGGGGCATTCTCTAGGGGAGTGGTCGGCGCACGTGGCGGCGGGGACGCTTGGATTTGGCGACGCGGTGCGGGCGGTGAAGGCGCGCGGGCGGGCGATGCAGCAGGCGGTTCCGGCGGGTCAGGGCGGGATGGCTGCGGTGCTGATGCTGGATGCGGCGAAGGTGGCCGAGGCGTGCGCGGAAGCGGCTGCCGAGACCGGGCTGACGGTGGGCGCGGCGAATTTGAACTCGCCGGGGCAGACGGTGATCTCGGGCGCGCTGGCGGCTGTCGAGAAAGCGGCGGAGATTTCGAAGCAAAGGGGCGCGCGGCGGGCGGTGATGCTGCCGGTGAGCGCGCCGTTCCACTGCGCGCTGATGCAGCCGGCACAGGAAGAAGTGGCGCGCGTGCTCAATGGGATTGCGATGCGCGATCCGCGGATTCCAGTGGCGGCCAACGTGACCGGAGGGCTGGTTAGGACGGCGGCCGAAGCCAGGGATGCGCTGACGCGGCAGGTGACGGGCGCGGTGCGCTGGGTGGACTGCGTCGAGGCGCTTATTGGCGCGGGCGCGAACACGTTCATCGAGGTGGGGCCGGGGAAGGTGCTGACGGGGCTGATGAAGCAGATTGACGGCGCGCAGAAGGCGATGAATGTGGAGGACGGGGCGAGTTTGGAGAAGGCGCTGGCGGAGGTAAAAGGAAGCTATTAGCTATTAGCTATAAGCTCCGTTCCTCAGCGGGCTCTCTACGGCGCGACTGAACAGCTTGCTGAAAAAGGGAAAACGTCGTCGAAGCCGGAGCTAAGAACCTCAGGGGCTAAAGCCCAAGTCCTTTGTTTGGGGTTTTCGGCGGGACTAAAGTCCCGCCCTTACGCGTTCTCTTCTGTCCGACCGCTGGTTTTTCACCAAGCTGTGAATTCGTGCCCTTTCAAAGCAGGTCTTTGAAACACGCTGCGGCCTGGCGCGCGCCGCTAACTCCCTAACTCCGCTATCTCCCTAACTCCGCTATCTCCCTAACTCCGCTAGCTCCGCTTGCTCCGCTGACTCCGCTAACTCCGCTGCTAGGGCCCGAGATAGAGCTCGACGGGCGAGAAGGTCAAGGTTTTGGTGTGGGGGTCGTAGGCGAGGAAGAGCGGCTTGGCGCGCTTGCCGTTGATGTAGATGCCGACGATGAGGACGTTGCCGTTGATGCGGGCGGCGGCGAACTCATGGCTTTTGATGGCGCCGTAGTCGTTGTCGGGGCTGGTGGGGCTCCAGTCCTGCTGGAAGCGGGCGAAGGAATAGGCGTCGAAGCTGGCGCTGTGGCGTTGCCAGTCACGGTCGCCTATCAGCTTGGCGTAATCGCTGACGTACTTTTGTGCCTGCCTGGGGCCGAGTTCGGCGGGGTTGCCGTTGTAGCCCTGTTGCTTGAGGAATTCCGTATAGGGATGGGCGTTGAGCTGGGCCAGGCTTTGCTGCCAATTGGGGTCGTGCATCCACACGCCGTAGGCCGCGCTGAAGTCGTTTTTCTGGACATCGTTGAGGAAGCGGTTGATGGTGGCGCGGCCGCGCAGGTGCGCCACCCAGTTCCACGGCCAGTCGATGGGAGAGCCGGCGATGAACCAGAAGATGATGACAGCAGCGGTGAAGGCGCTGACGCTGGACCAGAAAATGAGGCGTTGGCGGCGGTCGGCGGCTTCGTCGAAACGGGGTGCGTCGAGGAGGGTCATGAATGGCCTCGGTGAGCAAGACAGTGGTTAGTGCTCAGTGCTCAGTGGTCAGTGACCAGCGGTCAGTGCTCAGTGATCGGCCGATCAGCCTTGCATGTTCAAGTGTAATCTTCAGCAAACGAATGCTCCTGTTTAGTTTAGACACCGCCGCAGGAGCTCAGGTTCCCGGGGGTTGGCGCTTCGCTTATCACTGATCACTGATCACTGACCACTGATCACTGTTCCCGGCTGTAGCTGTTGCGGTTCTTGTCCTGCTGGCGCTCGAGGGCGAGCTCGATGAGGCGGGTGATGAGGTTGGTGTAGCTGAGGCCGGAGGCTTCCCACAGCTTGGGGTACATGCTGATCTTGGTGAAGCCGGGGAGGGTATTGACCTCATTGACGAAAATGCGGCGTTTGCCGGCGGGCTCCATGAGGAAGTCGACGCGGGCGAGGCCGGCGAGATCGCAGACGCGGAAGGCGGCGATGGCCATTTCGCGGATGGTTTTGGTTTGGGCGCGAGTGAGCTTGGCGGGGATGATGGGGACGGAGCCTTCGGAGAGGTACTTGGCCTCGTAGTCGTAGAACTCCTTGCCGGGGAGGATTTCGCCGACGACGCTCGCCTTCGGCGAGTCGTTGCCGAGGACGGCGACTTCGAGCTCGCGGGCGCGGGATTTCTTGCCGCCAACGCCGTGTTCGACGATGAGCTTGCGGTCGTATCTGGCCGCTTCGTCGAGGGCGGGCGAGAGCTCCTTGCGGTTGTGGGCCTTGGTGATGCCTACCGAGGAGCCGAGATTGGCGGGCTTGACGAAGACGGGATACTTGAGAGCTTTTTCGACCTGGGCGATGGATTTCTTTGGCGATTTCTGCCAGTCGGCGCGGAGGAGGGTGACGTGCTTGACGATAGGCAGGCCGGCCTGGGCGAAGAGGCGCTTCATCACGTCCTTGTCCATGCCGGCGGCGGAGCCGAGGACGCCGGAGCCGACGTAGGCGATGCCGGCGAGCTCAAACAGTCCCTGGATGGTGCCGTCTTCGCCGAAGGTGCCGTGGAGGACGGGGAAGACGACGTCGAGCGGTGTGCCTTGTGGGCCGGGCATGGGCGACATCAGGGTGGGAATACCCTCGTGGAGAAGCTTCGCTCCGGGCGTAGCTTCCGGATCGCCGGCGCGGAGACGGCGGGCAACGGCGCTCGAGTCGCCCAGGAGGAGCTTGTGCGCATCGGCCGCGGCCAACCACCGGCCTTCCCTGGTGATGCCGATGGGGACGACGTCGAATTTGGAGCGGTCGATAGCGTTGAGGACGGAGGCGGCGGAGAGCAGCGAGACTTCGTGCTCGCCGCTGCGGCCGCCGAAGAGAATGCCGACGCGGAGTTTGTTGGCCATTGATTCTAGGGTACAGCCGTTGCCCGGAGCTTTCAGCCCTCAGCCCTCAGCCTTCAGCTTTCTTCTTCGTCCGGCGGGAGCATGCGCTCGCCGTCGACGAACTGCTGACGGCTAAGGGCTGACGGCTGACGGCTCGCCGAACAATCACAAAATCTTCTTGCCGAAGGCGGAGCAGGCCAGTTGCACGGCCAGGTCGGCGGTGCGGTTGTGCTCGTCGATGACGGGGTTGACCTCGACCATCTCGAAGCTGAGCAGGCGGCCGTGGTCGGCGATGATCTCCATGGCGAGGTGGGCTTCGCGGTAGGTGGCGCCGCCGCGGACGGGGGTGCCGACGCCGGGCGCGTCCTCGGGATCGATCCAGTCCATGTCGAGGGAGACGTGATAACCTGCTGTGCCGCGGCCGGCGGCCCTCAGGGCTTCTTCCATCACGGTGCGCATGCCGCGCTCGTCAATGTCGCGCATGGTGTAGACTTCGGCGATGCCGGCGCGCTTGAGGTTGGCGCGTTCGGCGGCGTCCACGTCGCGGATGCCGACAAGCACAGTGTTCTCGGGGGGAATCTTGGGGGAAAAGCCGTAGAGGTTGGCGAGCGGTTCGAGGCCGAGGCCGAGCAGGGCGGCCAGGGGCATGCCGTGAACGTTGCCCGAAGGCGAGGTGTCCGGAGTGTTGATGTCGGTGTGGGCGTCGATCCAGAGGATTCCGATTTTCTGGCCGCGGCGGCGGTAGAACTCGGCCACGCCGGAGACGGAGCCGGCGGCGATGGAGTGGTCGCCGCCCAGGATCAAGGGGGTCATTCCGGCATCGAGGGCCTTGATGACGGCATCGCCCAAGCGCGAGCAGACGTCGGCTATCTGTTTGAGGTAGCGGGCGTTGTGGGCGCCGAAGGCCTGGGTTTCGGGGATCTCGACCTTGATGTTTCCGCCGTCAATGACGTGATGGCCGAGGGCTTCAAGGCGAGCTTCGAGGCCGGCCACGCGCATGGCGGACGGTCCCATGTCCACGCCGCGGCGGCTGGCGCCCATGTCGAGGGGAACGCCGAGGACACGAATCTGGCGGGTGGGGAGGGACTGCAGGCCGCTGACGGAGGCGGCAGGGGCGGAATCAGGAGTGGCGGAGGGGGAATTGTTGGGCATAACGTTGCTTTTCTGTTGGTTGCGCCGCATCTGAAGGGCCGGCGCGTACCCAATTTTGCACCGCCGGAGCCGTTTTGGCTCGCAAGCTTAAGCCGGAACAGGATACCCCGAAAGAAGTAATTACACCAGAATCCCGTAAGGGGTAGTATTGGGGGCAACAAAAACACCGGAATTGCCAGGAGAGCAAACCGTCGCGCGCCGAGGCCGAATCCGGGCGGACGGATACGGTGTAGGTGGATTGCTTTTCCCTGGTTGTGCGTTTGATGAAGAAGTGGGTTATCGTCGCGGCGTTGTGTGCCGCGCCCTTTCGCTTGGGGGCGGCGGCGCAGACGGCTCTGTCCACGCCGGCGGCGCCCCTGACCACGCTGAAAGCCATCCACCTGCTGACCAACGCGCAGGCTGCCGAAGGGGATCGGGTCGATTTCGAAGCGACGGTGACGTTCTACCGCAGCTACGAAGCCACCCTGTTTGTGCAGGATGGCGACCTCGCGGTTTACGTGCAGCCGTTGCAGGCTTACGGCCTTTCGCCGGGCGACCGGATCCGCGTTCGCGGCAACACCCGCAACAGCTTCCGTCCCTTTGTGGGCGCGGCGACCCTGACCGTTCTGGGACACGGGCCGGCGGTCAATCCGTCGCCGGCCAGCTACGAAAACCTGGTCCACGCGCGCGACGACTGCCTCATGGTGACCATCCGCGGCAAGGTGCTTTCCGCCGATACCGTGCTGAGCTCGGACCGGCCGAGCACGGTGCTGGAAATGCTGATGGATGGCGGCGGCGAAGTGGAGGTGGAGATCGAGAGCAATGAGCCGGACAAGCTGCCCGCGCTGCTGGACAGCTACGTGGAGGTATCCGGCGCGGTCTCGGGGCGGTTTGACGGCAAGATGCAGATGACCGGCGTGGTGCTGCACACCCAGGACCTGAGCTACGTGAAGGTGCTGAAGCCGGCGGCCACCAGCCCCTGGACGATTCCCACGACTGCCATGGACGAGGTGTTCTCCGGTTATGCGCAGACCAATTTCGAGCGGCGGCTGCGGGTGCAGGGGACGGTTACCTATTACATGCCGGGGCAGGAAGTGGTGCTGGAGAACGGCAAGCGCAGCCTGTGGATCACTACGCGCTCGCGGACGCCGTTGCAGATTGGCGATTTGGTAGACGCAACCGGCTTTCCCGATGTGCATGACGGCTTCCTGAAGCTGACCGACAGCGAGTTGCGGGACAGCGAGGTGAACCATCCCCTGCAACCGTCGCCGGCGACGTGGCTGGACCTGAACCAGAGCCATCACGTTTTCGACCTGGTCTCGACCGAGGGAGAAGTGGTGACGGAGGTTCGCGAGGCCGGGCAGGACGAATATGTGCTGCGCGCCGACGGGCACCTGTTTTCGGCTATTTTCCGGCATCCGGCGAACAGCAGCCTGGAGCCAGTACGGCTGCCGGCGTTGCGGGAGATTCCGCTGGGTTCCAGGGTGCGGGTGACGGGAATCTGCATTCTGGAAGATCCCAACCCGTTCAACCGGTACGTGCCCTTCGATCTGCTGCTGCGCACCTACGACGACATCGCGATCGTGACGCGACCGTCGCCGGTGACGGTGGAGAACCTGATCCGCCTGGTCAGCGCGCTGGTGCTGATCCTGCTGGCGATCAGCGTGTGGGGCTGGATGATGCAGCGCAAGGCGCGGCGGCAAACCGCGGCCCTGGCCACGCGTATCGAGGGGGAGGCGGCGCTGGAGCGGCGCAGCGCGCAAACCGAACAGCGGCGCAGTCAAATCCTGGAACACATCAACAGTTCGCGGCCGTTGGCGCAGGTGCTGGAGGAGATCACGGACCTGGTGTCGTTCACCCTGCAAGGAGTGCCCTGCTGGTGCGAGGTGACGGACGGCGCGCGGCTGGGCAGTCGCATGCCTGACGGCGTCGAACGGCGCCTTGCGTGCGAGGAGATCCCGGCGCGATCCGGCCTCCCGCTGGGGATTTTGTGCGCCGCGCTGGCCCCGAAGTCGATGCCTGTGGCGGAGGAAAAGCAGGCGCTGTTCCTGGGGACGCGCCTGGCCACGCTGGCCATCGAAACGCACAAGGCCTATGCCGACCTGGTGCACCGCTCGGAGTTCGACCTGCTCACCGACATCCACAACCGCTTCTCGCTGGAGAAGCAGTTGGAAGTGCTGATCGAGCGGGCGCGCGACCTGGCGGGAATCTTCGGGTTGATTTATGTCGACCTGGACGAGTTCAAGCAGGTCAACGATGTTTACGGGCATCAGTTGGGGGACCTGTACCTGCAGGAAGCGACGGTGCGGATGAAGCGGCAGCTGAGGGGCGGCGATCTTCTGGCGCGGCTGGGCGGGGACGAATTTGCGGCGGTGATTCCGTCGGCGCGGGGCCGGGCCGATGTCGAGGAGGTGGCGCGCCGTCTGGAGAGCTGTTTCCGCGAGCCGTTCCGGATCGACGGGAATGTGCTGAGCGGATCGGCCAGCGTGGGCGTGGCCATGTACCCCGAGGATGGGACAACCAAGGACAGCCTGCTGAGCGCGGCCGACGCGGCCATGTACTTGAGCAAGCACACGCGACGGGAAGCGGATGGAAAGTCCGCGGCCGTGTGAGATATATCACACCCTTGCAGGCTTGAAGCCTCTAGAATGGAGCGCAACTTTGAGTTTGTCGAAGGTGTGGTGTATCCCGCCGGAGCCGGTCACGGGAATCTTGTGATGGACGGCATGGGCGGGGAGGCCGTGCACGGGGACCTGCCGTGCAGGGCCGAGCGGCGGAAGAGCGCCCGAAGCCGGCAACGAATTCCAGAAAGGACGGCGCGGGCGGAGGTGAACCGTGCGCGCCGTCTGCCGATAACCCACTTAAGGGAAGGCGTTTTTTTAGCATTGAGGAAGCGATGAAGCGTCTTGCAGCCATCCTGGCGATCTTCGCGATTGCGTGGTCCTGCCGCGCGGCTGAGGCTCCGCGCGTGCTTCATTCCGTGAAGGAGGTGCGCGCCCTGAGCCATGCGGATGCGGCGCGCGGATTGTCGGTGGAGTTTGAGGCTACAGTCACGTATTTCCGGTCCTACGAAAAGACCCTGTTTGTGCAAGACGGCGCCTGGGGCGTGTATGTGAGCGCAACCACCGGCCTGAACCTGGTTCCGGGAGACCGGGTGCTGGTTCGCGGCGTCACGCAGGATAGCTTTCATCCGATCGTAGTTTCCGACGATTTGAAGTTGATGGGGCACGGCAGGCTCCCGGAGCCGGTGAAGGCGACTTTTGCGCCGCTCATCCAGGCCGCTTACGACTGCCGGTGGATAAAGGCGCAGGGGCGAGTGGTGCTGGCCGAGATGAACCTGACATCGGGCCGTAAGGTAACCCACCTGGTGCTGAGCATGGACGGCGGCAATGCGGACATCGTGATGGACAGCGACGATCCGGCCAAGCTGACGGGACTGGTGGATGCGCGGGTGGAGATGACCGCGGTCGCCGGCGAGACCTTTGACGGCAAAATGCAACAGACGGGTGTGCGCCTGCATGTTTCCTCATTTGCGTTCGTGGAGATCCTGAACCGGGCTCCGGTGGATGCGTGGGCGATTCCCCTGACGCCGATGGACGAGGTGTTGCGCGGATATCACGTAGAAGAGAAGACGCCGCGGGTGCGAGTCGAGGGAACTCTGACTTACTACCACCAGACGTCGATGGCCGTGCTCCAGGATGGAAGCCGGAGCATTCGGGTGCTGACCTCGCAGATTGACTGGCTTAAGGTGGGCGATCGCGTGGAGGCAATCGGCATTCCGTTCGTGGATAACGGCTTTCTTACCCTGAAGCTGGGCTCCATTCGCGCGCTGGGAAAGGCGGCGCCGATCCAGCCTCAGCCGGTAACGTGGGATCAGTTGGCTTCGGGCAAGTACGCATTCAACCTGGTGTCGATGGAAGGCACGGTAGTAAGCCAGGTGCGCGAACACGCCCAGGACATGTACATGATTTCGGCGGACGGACACCTATTCACCGCCGCAGTACGGCACCCGTTTGTATACGAGTGGAACGTGCGGCGCGACCCGCCGCCAATGCCTGTCATCCGTCTCGGCAGCCGAGTGCGCGTGACCGGCGTGGCCATTCTGGACAACGGTAATCCGTTCAATGGTGCGATGGCGTTCGGAATCCTTCTCCGTTCTGCGGGCGACGTGGCGGTGCTGGCGCCGGCCTCGTGGCTGACCGTGCGCAACCTGCTGGGAGTAGTCAGCGCGCTGTCGCTGATCGTGCTGGTTATTACGATCTGGGTGGCGCTGTTGCGGCGCAAAGTGCATGGCCAGACCGCGGAGCTGGCCAAGCGCATTGAAGCCGAGGCCATGCTGGAGCGGCGGCGGAGCAAAATCCTGGAAGACATTAACGGGGCGCGGCCGCTCACCGAGATTCTGGAGCAGATTGCGGCGCTGGTCTCCACCAGCCTGATGGGAGCGGCGTGCTGGATCCAGGTGGGCGATGCCGCGCCAATTGGAACGGTGGCCGAGGAGGCGGCCGGCTCGCGCATCCAGCGGCAGGAGATCCGGTCGCGCGCCGGGTCGCTGCACGGAACTCTTTACGCCTCGCCGAGGGGGATGGCGCTCGCGGACGATGAGGCGCTGCAGGCGCTCTCCATGGGCGCGTGGCTGGCAACGCTGGCCATCGAGACGCGCAGCCTCTATTCCGACCTGGTGCACCGCTCGGATTTCGATCTTCTCACCGACATCCACAATCGCTTCAGCCTGGAGCGGCAGTTGAACCGGTTGGTGGTGGAGGCGCACGCGCGCCGCGGCTGTTTCGGGTTGATTTACATCGACCTGGACGACTTCAAGCCGGTGAACGACCGTTATGGGCACCGCATTGGCGACTTGTACCTGCAGGAAATTGCCGAGCGCATGAAACGGCAACTGCGGCCGGGCGACATGCTGGCGCGCCTGGGAGGCGACGAGTTTGCCGCCCTGGTGCCGGAGGTGCGCAGCCGTGCGGACGTGGAGGAGATCGCCGATCGGCTGGAGCGTTGCTTTGACGAGCCGCTTTCCCTGGACGGCTATTCGCTGCGCGGATCGGGAAGCATCGGCATCGCCGTGTTTCCCCAAGACGGCGCCACCAAGGACGCGCTGTTGAGCGCCGCCGATACCACCATGTATGAAGCCAAGCGGAAACGGCAGCGCATGGTGGAAGAACTGCGGCTGAGCACGGAATAGCAGGACAGCGGAGTGAGCGGGTTTGGGATCGCCCGACCCTTCGCGCAATGAACCTGCGCTCATTGCTTCGTATCCAGCGGATGCGATGCCTTCTCATAGAATTCGTTTTGCAGCTTCAGGCTTTCGTTGTCGGCCTTGATGGCTTTCAGCGCCTCGGCGATTTCTTTGGACCACTCTTTCTGGTCGAACTCGCCCAGCTCCTTTGTGGCTGCCGCGCCGTCGCCCGAATAGTGATTGGGGAATCGCGCGTACCACCAGATGCCGGTGTAGACATTATCCGGCAGGTCAAGGCGATGCTGGTCGGCGCCGGACTCCTGGCCGGCGCGGTCCTGGTGGACGAGGTCGGGCCGCGCGACGAGCATGTTGGAGGTTTCGGTTTCTCCGGCATGCATGTCGTTGTTGGGGTCGGATTTCATGGCCGGACGGCCGGGCACATTCCGGCTGGGCAGGCCGATGACGTAGACGACGTATTCGTGCGGCGCGGAGAGCTGCGACTGGGCGAAGAGCGGCAGCAGGGACTCGTTGCCGCCGTGGCCGTTCACGATAACAACCTTCTGGCAGCCGTTGCGCGCCATCTCGTCCACCGTCTCCTGCAATAACGTGAGCTGGGTGCTCAGGCTGTAAGCAACGGTGCCGGGCTGGTGCTGCGCCTCGAAGATCTGCCCGAAGTAGTATTGGGGAAAGACAACGGCGTACTCCTGCTTGACGGCGTTGAAGACGGCGTAGCGGACGTCGAGCAGGTCGGTGCCGATGGGCAGGTGCGGGCCGTGCTTCTCCAGGATGCCGAAGGGCAGCACGCACACGCCCTGCGCCTGGTGGATGGCCTGGACGAAATCGGACGCGGTAAGCTCCTCCCATTTGGGCGAAAGCTGTTGCTGGGCGGAGGCAGCCTGGGTAAAACCGATAAAAAGCAATAAATAGAGAGCTGGATATCCCACCTTAGCCGTGCCAAAAGCCGCACGGCGAAGGCGGGGCACCCACTTGTCTCGAAGGTGAGGCACCCATGCGGGTGTCGTCATGAGCGTTCTCCTTTGCTGGCTAGTTCGCCGGATCGCTGGCCGTGAACGGCGAGCAGCACGGCTTTTCAGTGGCGTGGAAGTTCATCATCTCGATGCGGGTGCCATCGGGATCGTAGAGGTTGAGCTGGCCCTTGCCATCGCGGCCGATCTTGGGCGAGTTGTCGGCGCGCACGTTCACGAGGCGGCCGCCGTCCTTGAGCGTCTTGTAGGCGTCGTCGACGGATTTCTCGCCGATGGAGACGTGGTCCATCACCCCGAGCGCGCGCTGCGACATGTGCGGCGGAATGCCGGAGCCGGATGGCCCGCTGGTGACCATGTACTCAAGCCAGTCGTGGCCGTCGGGGACCTGCTGCGAGACCCAATCCACCTTGGTGTCCTGCATGCCGCCGAACCAGTAGGGACGGAAGCCAAGCAGGCCGCGGTAGAACGTGTCTTCCTTGTCGCGACTGTGCACCACGAATCCGATGTGGATGATGTGATGACCGATGGCGTTGGGCGCGTCCACATGCGCGTGGGCGGGGGGCTGCACAAACTGGATCTTGTTGGCTTCGGGGTCGTTCACGAAGAACCAGCGGCTGCCGTCGGAGCCGCGCGTGACTTTGGCAGGAACCTGCCAGCCTTTCGCGGCCAGGTACTTGCGCATGCCTTCGGCGCTGGCGGTATTGAAGGCGGCGTGGTCCATGCGGTCGGGGCCGGCGTCAGGAGGCAGAGGCAGCACCTCGATAAACTGCGTCCCGCTTAAGGCGTAGCGCACGCCTTGCGGATTTTCTGGATCGGACATCTTCACCGCACCGATGGTAACGGTATAGAAGTGCTCGGCCGCGGCCGGATCCGATGTGTAGACCGCGAGGTGGGAGACGCCGGTGATGCGCGGGCGCGGCGGAGCGGACTGCGCCAAGGAAGAGACGGCGAAAGTTGCCAGAAGGGCGGGGAGAAAAAGGGTCGTACGCATGGGTCACCTCGACCAAATTCAGGTCCGCACCACGATAAATCGGTTTGGCGGGCCATGCAACGTGAAACCGCGCTCGAACGGGCTTGCGCCGGACCGGTACAATGCGCACATGCGCCCGAATGCCTGCTTTTTCGCTGTCGTTTCCCTGTGCTTGCCCCTGTCTGTCGCCGGCCAGAGCGGCATCACGCCTGCTTCCGCGGCTGACCGCGCTGAGGCCCAGTCCATCTTCAAGCAGCTCATCGAGACCAACACCACCGACACTTCGCGCGGCAACGTGACCGCGGGAACCGAGGCCATGGAAAAGCGCTTTCTCGATGCCGGATTTCCGCGCGAGGATGTGCACCTGCTCGGACCCAACGCGAAGAAGATGAACCTGGTGGTGCGCTATCGCGCCGCGGGCACGCCGAATGAAAAGCCGGTGCTGTTCCTGTGCCACATGGACGTGGTGGAGGCGCTCAAATCCGACTGGCACACCGATCCGTTCCAGTTTGTGGAGCAAGATGGCTACTGGTACGGCCGCGGCACGCAGGACATGAAGGACTCGGACGCTGGCCTGGTGGCCACGTTCCTGCGCCTGCATCGCGAGGGGTACAGGCCGAAGCGCGACCTGATCCTGGCGCTCACCGCCGATGAAGAAGGCGGCAAGTTCAACGGCGCGTCGTGGCTGGTGAATGAGCATCGCGACCTTGTCGACGCGGCCTATGTCATCAATCCCGATTCCGGCGGCGTGGAACTGGACCATGGGCGCGCCGTGGTTGCCGACGTGGAGGCGACGGAGAAGGTTTACGCCGATTTCCAGGTAACGGCCACCGATCGCGGCGGGCATAGCTCGCTGCCGCGGCCTGACAATGCCATCTACGAGCTTTCCGACGCGCTGGAGAAGCTGGCGCATTACAGTTTTCCGTTCGAGCTGAATGAAGTGACGCGGACGTACTTCAGCAATCTCGAGAAGGAGGAAACCGGGCAGACGGCGGCGGACATGCGCGCCATCCTGGCCGATCCACCGGACATGGAAGCGGCGGCGCGCCTCAGCGCGGAGGAGCCGGGCTTCAACTCGAACTTTCGCACCACCTGCGTGGCCACGCGGCTCAATGCCGGAGTCGCCAATAACGCGCTGGCGCAGTCCGCGCAGGCCAACGTGAATTGCCGCATCTTTCCCGGCCACTCGCCGGAGGAGATCCGGCAAAAGCTGATCGAAATCTTCAACGATCCTAAGCTGACCGTGAAGTACGTTTCCGATAGCGGCGAGGTGATGG
The DNA here is from genome assembly GCA_963766785.1 of uncultured Acidobacteriota bacterium. Taxonomy (GTDB): domain Bacteria; phylum Acidobacteriota; class Terriglobia; order Terriglobales; family Acidobacteriaceae; genus Telmatobacter. The sequence goes on along the minus strand of CAVYBV010000025.1, from coordinate 621,803 downwards.
ACGTGGCGCCCGCCCGCAAAGCCATCGTGCCGCCGCCGCCCAATCCGGAGGTTTTCGAGCCGCTCACGCGCATCACGGACGCCATCTGGCCGGGTGTGCCGGTGACGCCGATCATGGAAAACGGCGCCAGCGATTCCATCTACTTTGCCTGGGCCGGAATACCGTGCTACGGCTACTCGGCCATCGCCCTGGAGCGCGACGACGAGCGGGCGCACGGGCAGGACGAGCGCCTGCCGATGGATTCCTACTGGAAGTCGCTGGACTTCTGGTACGCGTTCGCGAAGGCGTTGGGCGACAAATGAGCGCTGCTGCCGAGAGGCCGGTCTACAGCAGAATCATGGGTCGCATCGTGCCCTTCCTGATGCTGCTGTATACCATTGCATTTCTCAACCGGGTCAATGTTGGATTTGCCGCGCTCACCATGAACCGCGACCTCGGCATCACGGACCGCATGTCGGGGTTCGCGGCGGGCGTCTTCTTTCTGCCCTACTGCCTGTTCCAATTGCCTGCCAACGCGGTGCTGGCGCGGATCGGCGCGCGGCGCTGGTTGGGCGCGCTGATGGTGGTGTGGGGCGTGGTGTCCATGGGCACCGCCTTCGTGGCCAGCATTCCCGCGTACATCGGGGCGCGCGCCCTGCTCGGCGTTGCGGAGTCGGGCTTCTATCCCGGCGTGATTTACTACTTCACGTTCTGGCTCCCACGCGCGCTGCGGACGCGCGCCCTGGCGCTGTTCCTGTTTGCCCTGCCGCTGTGCAACATTGTCGGGTCGCCCATATCCGCGTATCTCCTGCGCATGAACCTGGTGCTGGGTTTGCGCGGCTGGCAGTGGCTTTTCCTGATCGAGGGAATCCCCGCGGTCCTGTTGGGGATGGCCACCTGGTTCGTGCTGGCCGATCATCCGCAGTCGGCAGCATGGCTTACGGCGGCGGAGAAACAGCAAGTGGAGCGCGAACTGGCCGGCGACGACGCCGAGCAGAGGGCAAGCGCGAGCCATGCATGGTGGAAAGTAACGGGCGATTCCGTCGCATATTTCCTGTGGAGCACGGGTATCTACGGACTGAGTTTCTGGCTGCCCAAGATCCTGGTCACTCTCGGAGCATCCACGGTGGCGACCGGCTGGTGGGCCACGCTGACCTTCGCCTTTGGAGCCGTGGCCCTGTGGTGGGCCAGCCGCCAGCGCAATATGAAGCCGCTTCCGTTTCTGTTCCTTGCCGCGGGCGCGGGCTTTGCCGTCTGCGGCCTCAGCCATTCCGTCGCCGAAGCTGTGGCGGGATTCAGCCTCGCGTGCATGGGGCTGCTCTCGTCGCTGCCCATGTTCTGGAGCGTGGCGGCGGGCCGTCTGAGCGGGAAGTCCGCCGGCACCGCGATCGCGATTGTGAATTCGTGGGGCGCGGTGGGCGCGTTTGCCGGGCCGTATGCCATGGGCTGGCTGAAAGATGCAACCCACCACTTTACAGCCGGATTGTGGGCGATTGCGGTTTGCCTGGCTGTTGGCGCGGGGATTGTGGCCCTGTCGATTCCGGATTCGCCAAAAACGGCGAGCGCCTGAGGGCGCATGGCGCCGCTGATAAACTGATCCCAGATGATTCTCCCGTTTGTTCGCGAAATTTTCGCGGACCTGGAGCAGACCTCGGCATTTGAACGCGTTCGCAGGCACCTCAGCCTGGGTTCGGGGCGGCGTATTGTGTCCGGACTCACCGCGACCGCGCGCTCCCTTTACATTCCGCTGATTGCGCGCGCGGCGCAGCGCACGGTCATCGTGATTGTGGCCGACAACAAAGCTGCCGAGGCGCTTGAACCGATGGTGCGGGCCGGCTGCGAGCTGACCGGCGCCCTCGATCCGGGGCGGGTGGTTCGGCTGCCCGCGCATGACGTGCTGCCGTTTGAAAATCTTTCGCCTCATCCCGACGTGCAGGAGCAGCGCGCGGCGGCCTTGTGGAAGCTGGCCACCGGCGCCGTTTCCATTCTTATCGCGCCGGTGGAAGCGGCGGCGCTGCGCCTCTTCGACCGCGACTACTACGCCAGCCTGGCGGTCACGCTGCGGCGCGGAGAAGAGATCGACGTCGAGGTGCTCACCGCGCACCTTGCCGGCGTGGGCTATACGCAGATGGACCTGGTGGAGATGCCGGGCCAGTTCACGCGCCGGGGCGGCATCCTCGATATTTACTCGCCGGAATCGGAGCGGCCGGTGCGCATCGAGTTTTTCGGCGACGAGATCGATACCATCCGCCGCTTCGATCCCGAAACGCAGCGTTCGCAGTCCGGCCTGGACGAAGCCCAGTTGCTGCCGCTGACGGAGACGCCGGTAACGGAGCGCCTGCTGGCCGCGGTGAACGCGCGCCTGAGCAGGCAGCGCATCGAGATGGACGAAGCCGGCGAGGCGGACGCGCTCGCCGTGGAAGCCGCGGCTCAAGGGGGCGTGAGCGTGTTTCCCGGCTGGGAGCTCTTTGCGCCCGTGGCCGGCGCCCAGAGCCACCTGCTCAAGTTCGCGCCCAAGCAGGTGCTGTTCGTGGACGAGCCGGGCATGGTGCGCAACCAGATTGACCGCTGGTGGAACAAGGTGGAGCAGCGCCACCAGCGCTCCGGCATCGGCGACCTCATTCGCCCCGAGGACATTTACCTTCGCCCTGAAATCCTGCAGGGCCTTCTGCAGGCGCATTTCGGCCTCGATTTCGACCAGCTCGGCGCTATCGATGTCCTTGATCAGGACGCCACACTGGGCGAGATCGCCATCAACACGCGGCCCACATTGCGCTTCCACGGCTCCATCCCGGCGCTTACCGAGCAGTTGCGCAAACTCATCGAAGCGGAGACCCACATCGTGATCGCCGCCGCCAATCAGGGCGACGTGGAGCGCACCGCAACGATTCTGCGCGAGTACCAGATTCCGTATCGCCTGGGTAGCCGCGCCAGCGGCCACGGCGAAACCGTGCTGGAGGAAGCCAGCTACCTGGCTGGCGATCTGCGCGTGCCGGTGATTGTGCGCTCGCCGTTCGCCTCCGGCGTCAGCTTTCCCGATTCCAACCTGATTCTCTTTGGCGCCAACGATCTTTCCGACGAGGCCGACGTTGCCGCCCGGCCGGAGCCGCGAAAATCAAAGACCGCCGCATTCGTCTCCGATTTTCGCGATCTCGCAGTCGGCGACTTCGTGGTGCACGTGGAGCATGGCATCGCGCAATACCAGGGATTGAAGGAGATTGTGCAGGATGGCCTCGCCGTCGAATTCATGATCCTCGAGTTTGCGGAGCAAGCAAAGCTCTATGTCCCGCTCACCCGTCTCGACCTGATCCAGAAATACCGCTCCACTGACACCGGCCCCGCACCCCAACTGAACCGGCTCGGTTCGCAGCAGTGGATCAAGACCAAGGCGCGCGTGCGCAAGGCGATGCAGGACATGGCCGCGGAGCTGCTGAAGCTCTACGCGGCGCGGCACACCGTGCAAGGCACCGCGTTCACGCCCGACAACGAATTCCAGAGGGAATTCGAAGACGCTTTCGATTACAACGAGACCGACGACCAGATCACCGCGATCCAAGCCATCAAGGAGGACATGGAGAAGCCCACGCCGATGGACCGCCTGCTCTGCGGCGACGTGGGTTACGGCAAGACCGAGGTGGCGATGCGCGCGGCGTTCAAGGCGGTGCAGGACGGCAAGCAGGTAGCAGTGCTGACGCCCACCACCGTCCTCAGCTTTCAGCATTTTGAGACATTCAAGCGGCGCTTTGCGCAGTTCCCCATCAACGTGGAGATGATTTCGCGCTTCCGCACCGCGAAGGAACAGAAGCTGATCGTGGAGCAGTTGGAAACGGGCAAGGTCGATATCCTCATCGGCACCCATCGCCTGCTGTCAAAGGACGTAAAGTTTCAGGATCTGGGCCTGCTTGTCGTAGACGAAGAGCAGCGCTTCGGGGTGCGCCACAAGGAAAAGCTGAAGCAGTTGCGCAAGGAAATCGACGTGCTCGCGATGAGCGCCACACCGATCCCGCGCACCTTGCACATGTCGTTCGTGGGCCTGCGCGACATGAGCCTTATTGAGACCCCGCCCAAGGACCGCATGGCCATCCAGACAGTGGTGGCCAGGTACGACGAAAAAATCGTGCGCTCGGGCATCGAGATGGAATTGGAGCGCGGAGGCCAGGTCTACTTCGTGCATAACCGTGTTGAATCCATCTACGAGATCGCCGCGCGGATCCAGGAACTGGTGCCGGCGGCGCGGGTGGTGGTGGGCCACGGCCAGATGAGCGAGAGCGAGCTGGAGCGCGTCATGCTCGCCTTCATGCACCACGAGTACGATGTGCTGGTGGCAACCACGATCATTGAGAACGGCCTCGACATTCCGCTCGCCAACACCATGTTTGTCAATCGCGCCGATCGCCACGGGCTGAGCGAGCTTTACCAGCTCCGCGGCCGAGTGGGCCGCTCCAACCGCCGCGCCTACGCGTACCTGCTCATCCCGCCGGAGCAGGAGTTGACTGAAGTTGCGCGCCGCCGCCTGGCCGCGCTCAAGGAGTTCAGCGACCTGGGCGCGGGATTCAAGATTGCCGCGCTCGACCTGGAGCTGCGCGGCGCCGGCAACATGCTGGGCGGCGAACAGAGCGGCCACATCGAGGCGGTCGGATTCGAGTTATACACCACCATGCTGGAGCAGGCGGTGAAGGAGCTGAAAGGCGAGCGCGCCGAGGAGAAGCCGGCCACCCAACTCAACCTGGGCATTGCGCTGCGCATCGATGAATCCTACGTGCCCGAAGAGAATCAGCGCCTGCGCCTTTACAAGAAGATCGCCGGTGCGCAGCATGAGCAGGCCCTCGCCGACCTGCGCGCGGAGATGGAGGACCGCTACGGGCCGCTTCCCGACGCCACCGTCTACCTGCTTGAAGCCGCGTCGTTGCGCCTGGAATGCGAGCGCATCGGCATGGCGCAGATCGACCGCAAGCGCACTGAACTCCAGATCCGGTTTACGGAGAAGGCTGCAGTGGATCCGCATCACCTGATGCGGCTGGTTGCGCGCAACGCCGGGCGCGGCGCCCAGTTTACGCCCCAAGGCGTGCTCAAATTCCCGCTGGCCGCCACGCGGCCCGACGACGTATTGCTGGAGATTCGCGAGTTGATAGGAAGCCTCGCCAGCATTCCCGTGAAGGAGCTGCCGCTTTAGCGTGAAACAGAAACCGGAAACTTACCGGAAGGCGGGGACTCAAGGTCGGCTATTCGGCGGTGACCGGTTCGCCGGCTTCAGCGGTGATGGGTTCGTCGTCGAGGTCGGCGCCGGCGAGCACGGACCTGGGCAGCGATTTGCCGGGCTTGACGCCGAGCTGGCGGAGCATCTCCACCTGGCGGACGAGGTTGCCGGGGCCTTCGCTAAGTTTTTTCATGGCGCCTGCGTAGCACTGGTCCACCTTGCGCAGGTTGGCGCCGAGAGCTTCGATGTCGGCGACGAAGCCGACGAATTTTTCATAAAGCGCGGCGCCGCGGTCCATGACGTCCTGCACGCTGCGGGCCTGGGATTCCTGCTGCCAGAGGCTGTCGACGATGCGGATCACGAAGAGCAGGGTGGTGGGGCCGACGAGCAGGATCTGCTTGTCGTAGGCATCGCGCCAGAGGGTCTCGTCCTCGTGGAGGGCGGCAAGGAATGCGGGTTCGATGGGAACGAACATCACTACGAAGTCGGGCGACTCGACGGCTTCCAATTTGTGAAAGGCGCGCGCGGCGAGTCCATCGATATGAGCGCGAACCGACGCCAGATAGCGCTTCATGGCCTGCCTGCGCTCCTCATCCGAGGCCGCGTCGACCCAATCGTACCAGGATGTCAGAGAGACTTTGGAGTCGATGACGAGGTGACGCCTGCCCGGGAGATTGAGGATAACGTCGGGGCGCTGCTTGCGGCGGTCGCCATTGCGTTCGGCGCCGTCAGGCGACTCCTGCACGTGAAACTGCTCGCCCTCGCGCAGCCCGGCTTTTTCAAGGAGATTGCGCACGATGAGCTCGCCCCAGTCGCCTTGGCCCTTGGCGGAGCCGCGAAGCGCAGTGGAGAGATTGCGGGTTTCCTCGGCGAGCTGCCGGTTCATGCTGTTCAGGTTACCGATGAGGCTTTGCAGCGTGTCGACGCCGACTCTGGAGTCGCTATGCGTCTCTTCCACTTTCTTGCGGAATTCGCTGATCTGTTCGCGCAGCGGGACGAGCAGGTCGTCGAGGTCTTTCTTGTTGGCGTCGGTGAAGGCTTTGGATTTCTCTTCGACGATTTGTGATGCCAGTGTCTGGAACTGGTCGGAGAGCGTCTTTTTCGCTGTGTCGAGCAGGGCGAGCTTTTCCGTCAGATTCTTCTTCTCATTGATGAGATCGGCGCGGAGCTGGCTGATTTCAGCGAGCATCCGCCGCTCGTTTTCGCTCTTTGACCGCAGTTCTGTAACGGCCCGATCGCGTTCCTCCACAAGATTCGCGACAATTTTCTCGCGGTCGGCATTGAGCACACCGATCATCCGTTCGCGCTCGGCGGCAAGCGATTCGGCGCCGGCTCGCCGCTCTGCCAGTTCGCGCGCCTGCGAAGTCTCAGTGCGCGCGTTTGCCAGCTCCGCAGCCAGGCCCGAGATGCGCTGCGACAATTGGGCTTTTTCCGCTTCGACGTCCTCGCGATCTTTTCGATCCGTGAACTGGCGGAAAACGAAAAGAATGGCGATGCCAACAACGATGCCGAGCAAGGCGGCAAATACTGGAACGAAACCTTGCATCTTTCAGTGCCTCTTCGCTTAATGTACGTTGTAACACGAAAGTTTGTCCGAAGAAATAACGGGGGTCACGTTACCAACGGTGTACGAGACAGGTGGATTTGGCCTTTGGTGATGCGAAGGGAATGCGAATAGGGCAGCGCATTTTTGGAACCGGAGTTGAAGAGGCGATCAGTCGGCTTCGATGGGTTCGGCGGCTTCGGCTGCAAGGGCGAGGGGCTCGATTGAATGAACAGCGCGCAATTCCTTCGACATGAAAGGCTTCGGCTCCAGATCAACTTCGTCTGGCAATTCGGCCTCCGGTCCTCTTGCGCAACCGAGTTGCTTCAGCTTTCTGGACTTGGCGACTATGTAGCGGTCAAGGCCAGGAATGGCGTCGTTGTAGGCCACGACGGTGGAATGTAGGCGATCACCGAGGGTCGCAAAGTTGCCGGCAAATCTGGTCAGCTCGGCGTAAAGGTCTGTTCCAAGTGCCTTGATCTGCTCGGCGTTTTTGTTCAAGCGATCTTGATCGAGGATATAACGCACTGCTTTAAGGAGGGGAATGAGGCTCATCGGGTTCGCAATGAACACCCGTTTGTCACAGGCTTCGCGGATGAGTTCGGATTCGTCTCGGATGGCGGCGTGATACATGCCGTCGTGTGGGATAAACAGGATCACGCAGTCGAGTCCCTCGTAGCGACGCCAGTATTCCTTTGAGGACAGAGACTTGATATGGGCTTTCAGGGAACGGGAATGCACTTCGGCTAGAACTGCCCGCTTGGCGTCATCCTCCGCGCTCATGAGCGCGATGTACGATTCCATGAGGTTCTTGCTGTCGATGATGAGCTTACGGCCCTTGGGGAGGTTGACAAGCGCGTCCGTCCGCTTTCGCCCATCTTCGGCATCGGTCGAGTGCTGGAGAACGTAGTCGATATCGGGCTCCAGACCTGCGCTTTCCAGCGCGTTCTCCAACGTCATCTCGCCCCAGCTTCCGCGCACTACCGGCTTGCTGAGTGCGTTCGTCAGCTTCTCGCTCGCTCCGGCCAGACGATTGATCTGATCGTCCAAGAGGGCCTCGGCATTTGAGCGCGCCTGATCAGCTTCCTCGACGTGCTTATCGAGGCGCTGGATCGTTTCCTGTACCGGCTGAAGCAAGTTTTGTATCTGCTGCTGGTGCAGCTTTACATCAATGGTTGTTTTTTCGGAGTGTTTTTCAATGATGGCGTCCGCCGTCTGAATTAATCGATTGGAGGCCGTCTGGAGGGCCTCGGACGAGAGCGCCTTGAACTCAGTGGAAAGGACTTCACGGGCCTGCTGGATAAACTCGTTCAACTTGGCGATCTGCTGATCTTTCGCGGCGAGCACGGCCGCTTGGGCCTCCCGCTCTTTTGCGATCATGTCTGTTGCACGTTGATTGGCGGCCTGTGAGTCTTTCAATGCCTCCGCCTTGTCGCGCTCTAGGGCGGTGATCCGTGTGTTCATGGTCTCGATTTGCGCTTCTCTCTGGCTAATCAGGCTCTTCAATTCATCGGCCCGCGCAGCGTCGCTCCCGAACTTCCCTCTTTCCTCAAGGGCGATCTTCAGCTCGTCCGCCGTTTCGGCGAGCTTTTGTTCGACCTTGATTTCCCGCTGCCTTGCTTCCATCTCGCGCGACCGAGTTTCGCTCAGCTGCGCCTGGAATTGTTCCGAACCCTCTCGGAGATTGCGATTGCCGTCGGAACGGCCTTTCAGGTAGCCGAGGAGGAGCCCGGCTGCGAGAGCAATTATGAAAATCAGCGCGGAAACCAAATATACGACGACCATAGCTGCGAGCCTCTTCGCCTAATGTACGCCTGACGGCTGTGTATTTGTGGGCGAAATCTCAATCTTCAGCGGTGGTGGTGAAAGGCAACCGCGGTTCCTTCGCTCCTTTCAAACGATGACGCCGGGTTGATGAAGGGTGATCGGGGCGCATCCTTTGGCGCTGCGTGACTTTACACTCAGGGGGTGGACCTTTAGACTTGAAATTTCAGGGGCGCGCACGGTTTTTTCCTTGCCGTGGTTGTGCCTCCATGCCGTGGGCCGTTATTGTAGGCAGGCGGAGCCCGAGCGGACCCACCGAAGCCAGGTTGCCGAACGAATTGAACAGACGAGGAGAGAACACGCATGGCCGTGGAAGAGAAGGTGAAGCAGATCATCGTGGAACAGCTTCAGGTGGACGAGGCGGAAGTCACACCCAACGCCAGTTTCCAGGAGGATCTGGGGGCGGATTCGCTTGACGTGGTCGAGCTGGTGATGCAGTTCGAGGAGGCCTTCGACCTGGAGATCCCGGACGAAGACGCGGAGAAGATCAAGACGGTGAAGGACGCAATCGACTACATCGAAAAGAGCGAAAAGACGAAAGGCAAGTAGCCGGTGAACCGTCGAGTGGTGATTACCGGCCTAGGGCTGGTATGCGGTGTGGGCAACACCGCACCTGAAATCTGGCGGCAACTGGTGGCCGGAGCAAGCGGCGCGGCGCCCATCCAGGGTTTTGACGCAACCGGCTACCCGGTGACATTCGCCTGCGAGGTGAAGAACTTCGACCCGCTGAACTTCGTGGACAAGAAGGAAGCGCGGAAGATGGGGCGCTTCATCCACTTTGCCTTTGCGGCTACCGAAGAGGCGCTGGCGCAATCAGGCCTCAAGATTACCGCGGAGAACCAGGACCGGGTGGGCGTATTCATCGGTTCGGGGATCGGCGGATTCGAAATCATCGAGCGCGAGCACGCGAACCTGTTGAACGGCGGGCCGCGCAAGATTTCGCCTTTCTTTATTCCCGCGACCATCGTGAACATGGCGGCAGGACAGATTTCCATCCGCTATGGCGCGCAGGGTCCCATCTCAGCCACGGCAACGGCGTGCGCCACCAGCGCCAATTCCATCGGCGACTCCGTGCGCATGATTTTGCACGGCGATGCGGATGCGATGATCGCCGGCGGATCGGAGGCGGCGGTGACGTCGCTCTCGGTGGGCGGGTTTGCCGCCATGCGCGCGCTTTCCACCCGCAATGAGGAGCCGCAGCGGGCCAGCCGGCCGTTCGATAAGGACCGTGACGGGTTCGTGATCGGCGAAGGCGCGGGCATCCTGATCCTGGAGGAGCTGGAGTTTGCGCGCAGGCGGGGAGCCAAGATCCTGGCCGAGGTGATCGGCTACGGGATGAGCGCCGACGCCCATCACATGACGGGAATCGCTCCGGAGGGCCTGGGGGCGCAGCGAAGCATGCGCGCGGCGCTCAAGGACGCGGAGATCAAGCCGGAGGAAGTGGGCTACATCAACGCCCATGCCACGTCAACCCCGGCGGGTGACGGAAACGAGTCGCTGGCCATCGAGAAGGTGTTTGGGGAGCACGCGCTGAGCCACAAGCTGAAGGTGAGCGGAACCAAGTCGATGACCGGGCACCTGCTTGGGGGCGCGGGCGGACTGGAGGCGGGCATCACGGTGCTGGCTCTGGAAAACCAGATGCTGCCGCCGACCATCAACCTGGACAACGTGGACCCCGAGTGCCGGCTGGACTACGTGCCCAACAAGGCCGCGGCGCACAGCTTCGACGTGGCGCTGTCGAACTCGTTCGGGTTCGGCGGGATCAATGCGACCCTGATTATGCGCAAGTGGGAAGAGTAGGGACCGGGCACAAACGACAAGACAGCAAAAAACGGCGCGCATCGGGCGATGCGCGCCGTTTCTTTCATTGCGCGGGACTCAAGGATCAGGAGAATGCAGCGGCAAAGCCAACGCCGATTATGAGCAGAAGCACCCACCAGCCGAACACAGCAATATAGCCTGAGCTACGCTTGGCGCCGGCAACGACGGCGAGGCCAATCGCGGTGAGACAGAGATTCCAGATCACCAGCGGGTCAAGATACATCAGAAGCGCGTAGAGTGCCGCGGGAGTGTCTGGCTTGGAAAGATAGTAGGCGACGTTGGTCCCGGCGATGTTTTGCAGGTTGAAAGCCTCTGGAGCCAGCCCCGCGAAGAGAGCGGTGGCCCCGAGGATCAATTTGATGGGCCATAAAACAAGTGTGGCATACATCGTAACCGCCAACACTTTTCCGAATGTTGCTTTTCCTCCGAATCCGAAGTTGATAGTCGGCCAGAGGACCAGGGCCGCGATCATGTTCATGATCAGCAGGCCGATCGGCGAAAGAGCCCAGGTGATCTCCTGAGTAATAGGGCCACGGCGGTCCGCAGCAGCCTTTTGCTCGGGAGGCATCTGCGCCTCCATGCGCTTGGCGAATTCCGGCGCGGCGTTCTGCTGGATTTCGTAGACAGTCTTCCAGGTGACCTCTTTGCTGATGGCGAAATAAAGGAACCCGCCGGTGAGAATAATAATGAGGAGCGGCATCCACCAGCTTGTATGGCCATTCTTGATGTCGGTGAAGGTTTTTGAAGGCGCGCTGAAAGTGTTGGTGACGCGCTGGATCTGCGACAGGCCGGGAGTTGATTCGGCCGTCGGTTGGATTCCGGTATCGGTCATGGATCGCCTCTCAAATAAAAGCTTGGATCAGGTGGACGCACCTGCCTGCGGAATGAGACCGCCGGGGCGGGGGCGCGGTTGCATTTCTAACGGCCGCAACCCGGAGCTCCGCCGTGGGCGGAAAGAACAGAATCCCGGGCCAGAAATACGTTCGCCCGCGATTGTACCCCGGAATGCCGTTTGCTGGACATCATTTTCGGTTGAAAGCGGCGCGAAGGGATTTGGCGGCCCCGGCAAAACCGATCAGCGGCTGCGGAGGGCGAGCTGCGTGGCGGCCGGAGCCTGGCGCACGCGCTTCGGTGTGGCCCGGATGTAGCTCTTATAGACGGTGATGTGGAAGCAGGCCTGCTGGAATTCCTCTTCCACGTCGATTTTGCCGGCGAGCTGGAGGGCGAGAAGGCGGGCGCGCATCCAGCCGATCTCGGCCGGGGTGAGATCGTGCTTGGCGATGTCCACGGTGGCGCCGGTTAGGTGCGGGCTCACGATGTCGCCTTCGGCGGCGGCGGCGTTGCCGTTGATGAGCATGAGCCGCTTCTGGTAGGCGACGGTTCGCACGGCGGAGCTGACTTCGAGCGAACGATCGAATCGTGCGGCGTGTTCGCGGGCAAGGTCCAAGAGGAAGCGGGCGGTCCAGGGGCGGCAGTAGCGGTGGTTAACAGGCAGATCGGGGTTGACGGCAAGCGCCGCGGTGGCGGGGATCGGGACCAGCATGTGTCTGGCAATGCGGTCATCGAGGTCGTCTTCATCGAGGATGCGCTCCAGGCCCTCGGCGTCGGTGCGCTCGTTCTGCCGCTCGAGAGAGGCGAGCGAGCCGGTCAGCGGCGGCGGCATGACAAGGCGTCGCGCGCGCCGGTTGGCAGCGGGCTCAGGCGCGGGGCTGGGCGGGCTCGCTGAGTCGTCGGCGCCAGCCGCGAGGGCGCCGGGCTGCCGCCGGGCGATGCTGCGGGCGACGGCCGTGCGATGCTCGCTCGCGCGGCGAGTGGTCACTCGCTGATTGGCCAGGCGTCGAGCGGGGGCGTGGCGCGGCTCAACTGCGCGGTCTCCCGGCTCGCGATGCAAGCGGGAACTGCGCAGGCTGTGAGGAGATCGACGGGCGGGCGCGAAGACAAGCGTGCGCGGGTGGACATACCGATGCGAACGCTCCAGCGAAGCGTTGACTGCGGCCGGCGCCAGGGTAGAGGAGGCCGCGGCCATTGCGAAGAAGATGATGACGGTCCGCAACAAGGGGAATGCCGTCGGAGATCCAGAGCAGAACTAGTTTACTGCGAGTGGGCGCGACTGAAGAGTGTCTATCGGGGTGCGAGAGGGTCCGATAACTGGATTATGGCGATCGTCGGGGCTGGCTGAGGAATAGAATAGATTCAGGCAGTTGAACCCTTAGCATGGACAAAACCATTCGCAGATTCGCAAGCCACCAGGAGCAAAAGGCCGAAGTTTACCGCTATTGGCGAAGCCGCCCCGCTGCGGAACGGTTTCTTGCCGTCTGGGAGGCCACGGCGGCCGCCTACGCCTTCAAGGGGATCAAGTATGACCCTACCCGAAGATCTACGCCAACTCTTACTCGCGTTCAACGCGCACGGGGTTGAGTATCTGGTCGTCGGAGGGTGGGCGGTTGGGTTTATTCCGACCCGCGCGCGACCTTCTTCCGCCGGAATCACCGCCGCGGCGACCTTGGCTCGCGCTTCGAGCGATCTTTCTCCTGCTTGGCGCGGCTCAGTGCTTTGAGCTTCTTCACATCCAGCAGGTCCTGTTCCCGGCCGCTAGCAAGTTTGTTGCGAATCAGGTCGTCTCTTGAGATCACGCTGGCGGGGACTTCTCCATCGATCGTGCCTGCAATGCGGTTCGCCCATGCTTGGTCGAAGGTGACGCCGTCAATCCGTTGCAAGATGTCGATCCGGTCCGGCTCCTGGCCCAATTGAAACGTTGTGCCGTCGGCGAAGTCCGCAGGACTCAGGCCCTCAAGAGGAGCGCCGAATTGCGCAAGCGCCCGGAAAACGGCCTTGGCGTTCTCTTGGTCCGAGCGGATGAAGAGATCGAGATCTTTGGTCATACGGGGCACGAGATGCACCCCAAGAGCGTGGCCGCCGATGATGAGATATTTAACCGCGTTTGCGTTGAATGCGCGCAGCAGGTCTTTGAAGTCCTTGGTCATCATGGGTCGGCGCTCCTTTGAAGCCCGCGACGAATGCATAAGCGGCCTCGCTCAATTCACAAACTGCGACCAGCCGTTCGCCTACCGGCCGGCTCTGCCAATAGCGGTAGGTTTCGGCATCTTGCTCTTCGATATCGGTTACGCGACGGAGTGTCTTGTCCATAGCCCAGCCAAATCTCCTACTGCAGCAACGTGCCCTGTTCCTCGTGGTTGTTGCCATTGACTTCGTCGGGTGGGATGACCACTGCGGCAGCTACTTTGTCCTCCGCATCCAGGTTGAGCAGGCGAACGCCTTGCGTTTTCCTTCCCGCCTCACGGACAGTCTTCGTGTCAATTCGGATGATCTTGCCCCACTGGCTGATGACCATCAACTCCGATGTGTCGTCGACAAGCTGGATCGCCACGGTCTTCCCGACCTTGGGAGTTGCATTCAGATTGATGACTCCGCTCCCTCCGCGGGATTGCAGCCTGTATTCGTCAGCCTCGGTCCGCTTGCCAAAGCCGTTCTCGGTGACAGTCAGGATCAGGCATGGGCGGAGCCCGAGCTTACCGTCCAGCTCGCGTCGCCTCTCCAGTAATTGGTCTCTTTTCTTGCGCGCAGCCTGGATCTCTGGCGTTTCTTTGATCTTCTTCCCGTCGGCGTTTGGCCCTGCGCTTGCTCGGAGTTCTTCCCTCAGCTTTCGAATCAGCGCTTCCGCGACATCGAGGTCAGTGCGAATTGCCGCGAGTTCTCTTTCCTTCCCCTTCACTTTGGCGAGCTCGTCGCGAGATTGATCGCGTGTTTCCGGCGAGTCCGTAATTGCCGCCCCAATCACATAGTCGTTCTTCTTGAGAGCGATCCCCTTATTACCGGCCGCAACGCGCCCCATCGGTCTGAGGCCAGTCGATCTCTGCTTTTCACCCTCCTTGGCCGGCGGGACGACTTTGTAGGTCTCCTCGAACCGGATCGCCATACCCTCGTGCGTGGCCAAGAAAATGACCTGCTTTCCGTCCGTTATCCGCGCTGCCACCAGCTCGTCCTCTTTGTCGATGCCGATGGCGATGATGCCCTTCGACATCACGTTGGAGAAATCCTTGAGCGGCGTTTTCTTCACGGTGCCGTTGCGGGTGGCAAAGAAGATGAACTTGCCTTCTTCTTCGAGGTCGCGCACGGGGAGGATGGCGCGGACGTTTTCGCCGGCCTGGAGGTTGAGCAGGCTCTGCATGCTCTTGCCCTTGCCCGCGGCGCCTACGTCGGGAATCTCGTACACCTTGAGCCAGTAGACGCGGCCGGCGTTGGTGAAGCACAACAGATACGCGTGGGTGGAGTCGACGATGAGCTGGGCAACGAAATCTTCCTCGCGGGTCTTCATGCCCATGCGGCCGGTTCCGCCGCGGCGCTGTTGGCGATAGATGCTGATGGGCGTGCGCTTCAAATAGCCCTGATGGCTGACCGTGACGGCCACCTGCTCGTCGGCGATGAGGTCTTCAAGCTGGAGCTCGGCGGACTCATCGAGAATCTGCGTGCGGCGCTCGTCGCCGTAGCGATCGCGGACATCCTTGAGTTCCTTCACGATCACCTGGCGCAGCTTCTTGTCGCTGGCGAGGATGGATTCGTACTCGGCAATTTCTTCGCGCCTCTTTTTCAACTCGTCGAGGATCTCGTCGACCGAAAGCTGGGTGAGGCGATAGAGCTGCAGCTCGAGGATGGCGTCAACCTGGCGCAGGGAAAGGCCGCGCTCTTCGTGGGGCAGCCGCTCGCGATCGAGATTGATGACGATGTCTGCGCCCTTGCCCCAGGCGTAGAGGTTTTCGCGGGCCTCGGCGCGGGAATTGGATCCGCGGATGATTTTGATTACGGTATCAAGGTTGTCGAGAGCAATCTTGTAGCCCTCGAGGATGTGCTCGCGTTCGCGCGCCTTGCGCAGCAGGTAGACGGTGCGCCGCTGGACGACGTCGACGCGATGATCGATGAAGGCGCGGATGGCCTGGTCAAGCGGAAGCTCGCGCGGCTGGCCGTTCAGCACCGCCAGGAAAATCATGGAGAAACTTTCCTGGAGCTGGGTGTGCTTGTAGAGCTGGTTGAGCACGATTTCAGGTTGCGACCCGCGCTTGAGCTCGATGACAATGCGCATGCCGTCGCGGTCGCTCTCGTCGCGCACGTCGGAGATATCGTCAATCGTCTTCTCGTTGGCCAGCTCGGCGATGCGCTCAATGAGTCTGGACTTGTTTACCTGGTAGGGAATTTCGCTGATGATGATTGCCTGCTTTTCCTTGGTCAGGTTTTCGAGAGCGGTCTTGGCGCGCATCAGGAAACGGCCGCGGCCGGTCCTGTATGCCTCGGCGATGCCGCTGCGTCCGTAAATAAAGCCGCCGGTGGGAAAGTCAGGACCCTGGACGTGCTTGAGGACTTCTGCCAGCCCCGCCTTGGGATTGTTCACCAGCTCAATGGCGGCGTTCACGATTTCCGTCAGGTTGTGCGGCGGAATGTTTGTGGCCATGCCCACCGCGATTCCGTTCGACCCGTTGACGATAAGATTGGGAATGCGCGTGGGCAGCACGGTGGGTTCGAGCGTGGACTCGTCGTAATTGGGCACAAAGTCGACGGTCTCCATCTCGATGTCGGCTAGAAGCTCGCCGGCGATGCGCTCCATCCGGCACTCGGTGTAGCGCATGGCCGCGGGCGGATCGCCATCCACGGAGCCAAAATTGCCCTGGCCATCGACGAGGGGATAGCGCAGGGTGAAGGGCTGCGCCATGCGCACCAGCGTGTCGTAAATTGCGGAGTCCCCATGGGGGTGATAAACACCCATGGCCTGGCCGACCACCTTGGCGCACTTGGTGTATTTCTTGTTGTGCTCCAGGCCCATCTCGCTCATGGTGTAGAGCACGCGGCGATGAACGGGCTTGAGGCCGTCGCGGGCGTCAGGCAGCGCGCGCCCGATGATGACCGACATGGAGTAGTCGAGGTAGGAGCGGCGCATCTCCTCCTCGATGTTGATGGGAATGAGGCTGGAACGGCCGTCGGGCGGAAGACCGCCATCGAGGGGGAGCTGAGGATTCTTATCGTCTGCCATATAGGTTTTCAGATCCGCGGAGGGCGGCAGGAGACACCGGAAAAGCAGAGCCGGGCCTGAAGCGGGCTGTAGCTTTATTTTACGCGGTGAAACCGGGTTTCAGCAAGGCTGAAGCGCTATTATAAGCCATTTGTTTACATAGATTTATGTGATCCAAAACGGTTCGGTTGATGAGCGTTCGCGGGTGCAGCGCGCGGGGCGCGGTTTTCGCTCCGATTTGAGCCGGTTCTTTGCCCGTAACCACGATATTCTGTTCCGGCTTCCCCAGGCGGGAAGCTCAAATCAGCCCGGGCAGCGCCAGAACGCAAAAGACCGCCTGCAGGGCCAGGATGGCGCCGCCGGAAGCAAAAGCCAGCCTGGGCCGCGGGCCTTCGTACGCATCGGCGAAGACGCCCGCAATGAACGTGAACAGTAACGGCTGCGCCCACAGCCACGGCGAGGACGGAACCCCGGTGGTGACGAGCAGGAGCAGAACGATGGCGCAGAACAGCGGCGCGGTGTTGCCGAAATAGCGTGCCCGCCGGAAAGCAAAATAGAGGATGAGCGCGGCAACGCAAGCGATGGTCACGCCGGCGTTAGCAAGTCCGCCGAAGAAGTGGGCGGCCGGTTCGCGTGAGAGCCAGAGAAAGCCTGCGGCGGAGCGAAAGAGATAGCTGAAGGCATCGGGAGAGAAGCCGTAGCAAGCGAACACGACCACCAGCGCGCCGACGCAGGCAAGCAGAACCACCGGCAACACCTGGCTGCGGCGGCCTTCCGCCACCCAGAGCATGGTCAACAGGCCCAGCAGCGCCACCACGGGCAGCGCGGCAATGTGCGCGGCGGCGGCCAGCCCAAAACTGGCGATCAGCAGCACAATGCGCGGACGCCACATGTCACCCCAGCGACGAAGACCTGTCGCTGTGGACCCCGGTTTGCGCCGCGGCCCCTGCATGGCGTGAGCCACGCCGATGCACGTGTAGACGCCGGCAAAGATGCCGAGCGCGGCCAGGATTTCAGGGCCGGGCGTGATGGAAGCCTTGAGGATGGCCGGCGAGAAGCAGTAGAGCGCCAGCGCCGTGTAGCCGCCCAGGTTGCCGTAAAGCCGCCGCGTGACCCACCACAGCGCGGCGCCGAGCACGAATCCGGCGAACAGAAACGGAAGGCGAACCAGCAGCAGGATGTGCGGGAGCTGATGGCGCAGCTCCCAGGTGCTCAGCGGAGCGGCCTGCGGGCCTGCCATCTGGACCACGCGATCTTCCGGCTTGCGGAAGTGGTCCAGGCCGCGCTCGACCAGCAGGTTGAGCGTGAGCGGCAGGCCGGCGGCGCGATAGGCCAGCACGCCATCGTGAATGTTGCCGCAACTGGTGAAGTAGCCGGCCAGTGGCGAGCGCTCCTCCCACATTTCGCGGCCGCAGCGGGCGTACTGGTAGTCGCGGTCTGAGAGCGTCTGCCGCGAAATCAGCCAGAATCCCTGCGCCAGAAACAGCGCCAGGAGGACGACGGCGATGCGCTGCGGGCGATTGAAATGGAAACGGCGAAGGCGGGCGAAGCGATGCGTCATCGTTGATGGGTGAGCCAGCATTCAGTTTATACGGCAAAGTTCAGCGGGCCTTGAAACGCAGGCTGCGGATTTGGGGGATCGATCCGGTGTTATGCTTGCTCGGGGAAAATCGCCATGGATGTGTACAGCATCGGATTCACGCAGAAGAGCGCACAGGAATTCTTTGAGACCCTGAAGACCAACCGGATTGAGCGCCTGCTCGACGTCCGGCTGAGCAACACCTCCCAGCTTGCGGGATTCACCAAGCAGGCCGACCTGGCTTATTTCCTGAAGCAGATTTGTGGCGCGGCGTACCAACATGAGCCGCTGCTGGCTCCGTCTGAAGATTTATTCCGGGCTTATCGCAAGGAGCATGGAAGCTGGGAAGCGCTCGCCAGCGGTTACCTGAAGTTGCTGAAGGCGCGCAAGGTGGAGTCTCTTCTAAAGCCCGCCGACTTTAAAAAGCGCACCGTTCTCCTGTGCAGCGAGGCGACGCCGGAACATTGCCATCGCAGGCTGGCGCTCGAGTACCTCGAAAAGCACTGGAACGGGATGCGCATCATCCATCTCTAGGACTGGTTGCATAAGTGGTCGAGAGTCCGGAAAGAACATCCCTCAGGGGCTGAAGCCCGCGGTTTTATTGGTCTTTTGCGGCACGACTAAAGTCGTGCCCTGGCACAAAGCCGTTAGCCCCGGGTCCAACCACTCTGGATGCGGTTTATTGGCTCACATAGTAGCCATCGCGCGTCTGCACCGTCAGCTTCCTGTCTCCGGTCAGCGCCAGATCCACGTGGTGGAACCCCTCGGCGCCGGTCGTGGCATCCGGTGTGTAGCCCAGGCGATATCGGGAGCGCAGCTCCTCGGCAATCTGCGTGTAGATGATTGCGAAGGTCTGCTTGCCGGAGACTTCGAACATGCGCCCCCCGGTTTCCTGCGTCATCTGTTTCAGGATTTTCTTTCCGTCCACCTGGTTCTCGCCGCCGCGGTTGCCGCCTCCACCACCGCCGCCGGGAAAGCCGCCGCCCCTGCGGCCGCCCCACCCGCCGCCACCGCCGCCGCCCCATCCACCCCCGCCGCCGCGCTGCCCGTATCGTTCCCCTTTGAAGTAGACGGCGTAAACCACCGTCTCCGCGCGTTGCGCCGATCGGATGGCCTGGGCCAGCGTCTCCATGCTGCCGCGGTCCTCGCCGTCGGTGAGAACCACCAGCGCCTTGCGTCCGGTCTGCTTCTGCATCAGCTCGTCGCCGGCCAGGAAGACCGCGTCGTACAACGTGGTGCCGCCGCCGTGAGAACCGCGGTGATGGCCGTAGCCTCCGTTGCCGGAGTTGCCGCTGCCGCCGCTCGTATTGTTGCCCGAATCGTTGGTCTGCTCGCCCACCCGATCGAGCGCCGCGCGCAGTTTGGGGCGCGAACTGGTCAGGTCCTGGAGCAGCTCCGTCTCATGCGCGAACTGGATGAGGAACGCCTGATCCGGAGCGCGATTCGCCGGCGTCGTCATCATCTCGTCCAGAAATGCCTCGCTGGCCGCGCGCTCATTTTCGAGCTCGCTCCGGACTGAGCCGCTGATATCCACCAGCAGCCCCAGGGTCAGCGGCAGATCGTTGTCCTTGTCGAAATAACGGATAGTCTGAGGCCGGCCATCCACGCTCAAAGCAAAGTCCGCCTTGGTCAGGTTCTGGACCAGTGCGCCCTTCTTGTCGCGGACAATCACCGGCAGGTTGACCAGCTGGGTCTTCACGCTGATCGTCGCTCCCGGCGTATTGGTGGTCGCCGAGCTCGCTCCGGCCGGCGCCGGAGTTGCAGCCTGCTGCGCGGCAAGAACTATGCCGCCCGGGGCCAGCGCTGCCGACAGCGCAAAGAATATTGCGGCGTTATGGGGGTGCATATCCCGTTAGACGAAGGCTGAGTGCCGGAGTTGGTGGCGCCGAACCGTCCACCGCCGCCTCCGCACCCAACCGCAAACGATCCGCCTCACGCCGCGGATCGACATCCCCACTCTCCTGGCTCTCGCCTGAGCCCGCCACGGACACTGGTCAGAACGTGAAACGGCCGCCGATGGTCGGCGCCCAGTTGCTGTTGTGAAGATAAGGAACGCCGGGACCGTGGGGAACTGCGATAGCCAGACCTCCGCTCACGAACGAATACGCGACGCCGGCAAATCCGTCGAAATGCCGCGTGAAGCGATGGTCCGTGTAGAGCGAGCCCTCGTCGAGTGTCCCCGCGCACGAGCTGCGGAACCCGGCCGCGACCGAACAAGTTGACGGCAATCGGAAATCGTTCTGCCGCTGTTCATACCACGACAGCGTCACGTCGGTCTTGCTGCGGTAGGTGTACTTCACGCCCGTCCACCAGATCTGCACCAGCTTTTGAGAATCAAGATTGTTGTCTTCAACACCGCTCATCAGATAACCACCCTGGTCGGTGGCGCCCACGCCCAGCGGGTTCGCGGGGTTGTTCTGCCAAATGTATTCATAGCCCGCGTACACCTTGAATGGGTCACCCGCATACTTTGCCGTGGCCATCACTGCGTTGTTGTCGGTCACAATCCCGTATAAGGTGTTGTCTGTGCTAATCAGGTTATTGTCTGCGGCCACCGGATTGGTCCCAGAAACCTCGATCATGTTAATGCTGTCCGTCGTCGACTGATAAGGCTGCGTCGGGCTGGTCGGACCCAGCAGCGGATTCACGATGCTGATCGCCTGGTTGTAATGCTGGTACACCAGGTCCGACGAAAATCTGTGCGCCTCGCCGCCCACGTTGAATCCCCACGCATTGTTGTGCGGATCCTCCGGCGTGCAGTCACTCGCGGTCCAGCTCGTGGCGCTTGCTGAGGGCAGGTAGCAACCACCGCTGCCATCGGTGAATTTGTACATCGCGCCGAAATGGACCGGGCCATACTTCAGGCGATACTTCACCGCATCGTCCCAGCGCGTGTCCTCGGTATCCCCGCCCGCCGCCGTCGTGCCGTTGTACCCAATGTAGGAAAATGCATAGGCGCCGGCCGCCGGATCGTATTGCAGCATAGTATCGGTGCCCAAAGCCCGCTGGCGGCCAAAGGTCAGCGTGCCCAGATCCTTTGACGATATGCCGGCAAAGTACTCGTCATTGAACGGCTGCCCCGCGCGCGCGCCGTCAATGGCTTCCGCATAGCTCGCTCTGGGAAGGCCATTGTCTCTTATGTCGGTGAGCGAGGCGTTGGAGAGCTGGCCCGACTGCGGATTGATCCCCGTCGAAGCGTTGAACACAACAAACCAGCCTTCGGCAAACCTCACATTGCCCCGCACCCCAAAACCAGTCTGCGACAAATTGTCCGGTTCCACCAGGAACCGCGATCCCGCGGCGTTTCTATTCACCAGCGATGAGCCTTCATAGTTGTACGGGCTCTGCGGCAAGCCGTGACTCACCCAGCCAATGCCAACGTCATACGCGCCGTACAGGGTGATGCCGTGCCAGGTCAGCCCGTCGGAATGAGGCGTTTCCGCGGCGGGTGGAACTGCCGGAGCCGCTTGGACCTGGTTGAAACCCGCCATTCCGGTGACGTGCAAGTCGGCCAACGTTAAGTTGGGTTCTTTGAAGTCGGCCAGGGGAACCTGCACTGGGTAATCGCCGGGAGCCGGTAGCGTGAACTTCCAGCGCGGTTGCTCGATTTGGATCTTGATCGCTCGGCTGAACCAGTTCGAAGAATTTCCGTCCTGTCCGAGCGCCAGGGCCGGTGAGATGAAGGCAAGGAAACAGGCAGCAGCCAAGATACGCGTCCAGCTGTAGGATTTCACGGGGATTTCTCCTGGATGGGGAATTAATGCGCTTCTATATGAATTCTACAATTAAAGTCGCATATAACCGCATTATTTGTTTCAAGATGCGCTGTCCAGAAGAATCGCTCGCCGCCCCCTTATGGCTTGCCGATCATCACTTCCGTAGCCTTGATCAGTGCCAGCGCCTGGTCTCCCGGTTTCAGCCCCAGATCGCGCACCGCATCGGAGGTAATGACGGCCGTGATGCGCTGCTTGCCCACGGCCAGCACAACCTTCGCCAGCAGCCCCTCCACCGTAACCTCCAGCACCGTCCCGGCTAGCTGGTTGCGGCCGCTGATGCGCGCCGCGCCCATGTGCGCTGCGGCCTGAGGCAGAAACTCGTCCAGCGCCTCGGCCGGCACGCGATGATGGCCGCCCGGCGTCTTGATGGTGCGGATGCGCCCAGCCAGAATCCAGTGCTTCAGGGCCGGGTAGCTGATGCCCAGGCGGTCGGCGGCCTGTCGCGGTGTTAGCAGGGTTGTCGACATGATTTCCGCTTCGTTCCCTGGCCGTACTCTACACCCTCAAGGCGGGCAGCTACTCTCCACCATGAAAACGGGCAATCATGGCGATGAAAAAGCGAACATTTGCTCTGCAGTTTTTGGCCGTGTGTAGCGGATTTTATTGAAAATTGTTGTTTCTTATTTGAGATTCCCTGCCCCGTCCGCCGCTTACGCCACGGCGGACGGGGCCTGCTGCTCCTCGGCTTCCAGCCTGCTGCCAACCTCGGCGGCGGCGGCGGCCAATACCCGGTGGTGAATGGTGAACAGCGCCAGTTCCAGGCGGTCGCTGACCCCGGTCTTGTCGTAAATGGAACGGAGGTAGTTCTTGATGACCTGCTCGGTGGTCTTCAGGCGCACGGCGATCTCGCGGTTCTTGCAGCCCTGGACGATGAGCGCGACAATGCGCATCTCCTTGGGCGTGAGGCGGTCGCGGACGCGCGCCCCCACGTGGTCTTCTTCCACGATCTCGTGCACCACGACCTGTGGCGGAATCCACGTATCGCCGGAGGAAACGCGCCGCACGCAATCCATGAGCGAAGAGCCGGTAACGGAGCGGAAAACCACCCCGCGGAAGCCCTGCTTGATGTAAGTTGTGGCAGCTTCAGAGTTCTCGGCAATGACGATGCCGCGGCTCCCCGCCCCATCCATCATCTGACGAAGCTGGACCAGATCCGGGCGCAGGGTTGCCGCAAACAGCACCACCGATCCGGGGTAAGTGGTCACGGCGTGAAGCAGCCGCTCCAGGTCGGCGCACTGCGCCACGATACGAAGGTCTCCATCCGCAGCCAGCACCTTGGCGGTGCCGGCGCGAAAAATAGCCTGTGAATCCGCAAGAATGATCTTGTTCATTTTGTGCGCCTCAACCGCCGCGCATCGCGCACAGCCGATTGCTACTCCTTCTGCTCCTGCCCGTTGCCGATGCCGCGTTGCCGATTCGGAATTATCCCCAAGCACCGTAATCGGCCGTTTGGCGGCGGAACTCCGCATGGTGTCTCGAAATGAGGCAACAGGGAAGCCGCCTTCCCCCAGGGCAATTTCCCGTTCTGGTTCTCGTGCAAGAACGGAATCGGGGAGCTTCGTTTGAAGAGTACCGTGGTAATAGTACGCCAGAAACAACATGACGAAGGGAATAACACAAAGGGTGTAGTAACAGAAGAGTTACCTGTTTTGGGGGCGGGACTATAGGTTGTATCGACGTATAGGGGTGGGAGGCGTTGCGCGCGAAAATCGGTCGAGGCAAGACGGAGGACGACGGCTGTGGCGGGCCCACAGCCTAGGACGAGAACGAAGTATCGGCCGATTTTCGCCGCAACCCGAAGGGACGGGGCCAATTTTCCCCATCTCTGCGTCGCTCGTCGCTAGGAGACACCCGGTATCCGTCGCTCCTCTCTCCTTGACCTGGGAAAAATTGGCTCCCGTCGCCCCCATCCCTATATGTCGATACAACCTAGTGCAAACAGGGCGAGCGGGGTAAGTACACTGGGGACATGGCAAGGCCAATTCTGCTGGCGATCGACGACGACGTAAATGTGCTGGAAGCGGTGGTGCAGGACCTCCGCCGCCAGTACGGCGCCGAGTATCGGGTGATGCGGGCCGTGGGCGGGCAGACCGCCGTGGACACGCTGCGGCAGCTCCGGCAGCGCGAGGAGCCTGTGGCGTTGCTGCTGAGCGACCAGCGGATGCCGGGGATGACCGGCGTGGAGTTCCTGGAGCGCTCGCGGGAGCTCTACCCGGACGCGCGGCGGGTGCTTCTGACCGCGTACGCGGATACCGACGCAGCCATTCAGGCCATCAACGCGGCCCGGATTCACTACTACCTGAACAAGCCGTGGGATCCGCCGGAAGAAAAGCTCTACCCGGTGCTGAGCGACCTGTTGGACGACTGGAAGGCGGGCTACCGGACGCCGTTCGAGGGCTTACGGGTGATCGGGCACCGCTGGTCGCCGCGGGACCACGAGGTGCGCAGCTTTCTGAGCAGCAATCAGGTGCCCTACCGGTGGATGGATGTGGCCAGCGAGGAAGCGGCGAAGCTGCTGGCGGACCGGAAGATGAGCGGGACCGACCTTCCTGTGGTGTTGCTGCCGGACGGAACCGCGTTGACGGCGCCCGCACTGGAGCTGCTGGCGGAAAAAGTGGGGATGAAGGTGCAGGCCAGCCAGAACTTTTACGACCTGGTGGTGGTGGGCGCAGGACCTGCGGGCCTGGCGGCCGCGGTGTATGGGGCCAGCGAAGGCCTGAAGACGCTGGTGATTGAGCCGGATGCGCCGGGCGGGCAGGCGGGGACCACTTCAAAGATCGAGAACTACCTGGGATTTCCGGCGGGAATCACGGGCGCGGACATGGGTCGTCGGGCGCTGATCCAGGCCACTCGGTTCGGGGCGGAGTTTGTGACCCAGCGGGCTACGGGGCTGCGCATCGACGGGCAGTACCGATTTGTGTGCCTGGGCGACGGGCGCGAGGTCTCAAGCCACGCCGTGCTGCTGGCGCCGGGGGTGCAGTATCGCAAGCTGAACGTGCCCGGCGGGGAGCAGCTGACCGGCCGGGGGATCTACTACGGCGCGGCGCTGGTGGAGGCGGCGAGCTGCAAGGGCGAGGATGTTTTCCTGGTCGGCGGGGCCAATTCGGCGGGCCAGGCGGCCCTTTATTTTGCTAAATATGCCCGAAGCGTGACCATGTTGGTGCGCGGGGAGGGGCTGGCGGCCACCATGTCGAAATATTTGATCGATGAGATCGGCCGAACATCGAATATTGTGTTGAGGCCGCAAACCCAGGTGGTTGAGGCGATCGGGGAGGAGCGGCTGGAGCGGCTGCGGCTGCGCACGCCCGGGGGCGAGGAAGAGGTTGCGGCGGCGTCGCTGTTCGTCTTTATAGGGGCGGCGCCCAGGACCGACTGGCTGCCGGCCGAGATTCTGCGGGACGACAAGGGATTCCTGCTGGCGGGTTCTGAGCTGCGCATTGACGGCAAGCTGGCGCCGGAGTGGAAAGAAGGACGCGAGCCCTTCCTGCTGGAGTCGAGCGTGCCTGGAGTATTTGTGGCCGGCGATGTGCGGCACGGTTCGATAAAGCGGGTGGCATCGGCGGTGGGTGAAGGATCGATTGCGGTGCAGTTTGTGCACCAGTATCTGGCCGGATTCTAAAAACAGGGAACAGGGAACAGGGAACAGAAAAGCAGGGAATAGGGAGTAGGGAATCGGGAGCAGGGACTGAGGGAAGAGCAGAAGCAGATTCCCTTCGGGAATGACAGAAAGAAAAGCAAAGGCAAGAACAAAAGCAAGAACAAAAGCAACGACGGCGGCGGGAAGCAAGCTGAAGCAATTTTGAGGAACGGGTAACGGGAGTGAAGGCGGAAGGAAACAAAGCGGTCGAGTTTGCGGTTGAGAACGTCAGCTTCGCGCAGGTTGCGGAGCGGCTGCGGAAGTTTCCCGCCTTTGCTGCTTCCGACCTCGCCGACCTGCGCGGCGTGGAGACCGTGCAGTTGGTGCGGTTGCAGGCAGGTGAGCCGCTGGTGGAGACGGGCGATTGTCCGCTGATGTACTCGGTGGTTTTAGAGGGGAAGCTGCGCGCGGAGCGGCCGGAGCAGGATGGTTCGTTATCGGTGGTGGGGTATGCCAGCGCAGGCGAGGGGTTTGGCGAGACGCCCATTTTGCACGGCAAAGCGCGATCGCCGTTCCGCGTGATAGCGGAAGAGACGTCGGAAGTGGTGCGGTTTACGGAACCGCAGTTCTGGAATCTGCTGGCGTTCTGTCCCACGGTGCGGACGATTGTGCTCCACGACATGGCCGAGCGCATGCAGACCTACCAGGTGGAAGCATTGCACCGCGAGAAACTGGTGACGCTGGGAACCATGTCCGCGGGTTTGATGCACGAGCTGCACAACCCGGTTTCGGCGGCCAAGCGGGCGGCCGCGCAACTCAGGGAAAACCTGAAAAAGCTGCAGGAGCTGGCGCTGCGGATGAGCGAGCGGCCGAAGACGCGGGAGCAGCTGGAGTGCATCAAAGGGCTGCTGGAACACGCGGTGGGGAGCTGCCAGTTGCAGGCGATGAGCAGCATCGATCAGGTGGATGCCGAAGAGCGCATGTCGGAATGGCTTGCCGCGGCGCAGGTGGAGAATGCATACGCCATTGGCCCCACGCTGGTGGAGATGGGATTCGACGAGGGCCAGCTCCAATGCGCGAAAGAGCATTTTGAGCCGGCCGCGTTCAGCGATGCGCTGAACTGGCTGGGCGCGCTGGTGTCGAGCATGGGGCAGGTGTGCGGGATCGAGGAGAGCATCGGCCGGGTGAGCGAGCTGGTGCAGGCGGTGAAGAAGTTTGCCTACGACGAGCGTTCCGGGCCGCGGGAGCTGAACGTGCACGACAGCCTGCAGAGCACGCTGACCATCCTGGGGCACAAACTGCGCATCAAGCAGATCAAGGTGGAGAAGCGGTTCAACGCGTCGCCGGCGACGATTGAGACGCGGGGCTCGGCGCTGAGCCAGGTGTGGACCAACCTGATCGACAACGCCGCGGATGCGTCGCCGGCGAACGGGCGCATCGAGATCGCGACCTGGAACGAGCCCGAGTGGCTGGTGGTGTGCATCGGCGACCACGGGGCGGGAATCGCGGAAGAGGTGCGGCCGCGCATCTTCGAGCCGTTTTTTACCACCAAGGCGCAGGGCTCGGGGACGGGGCTGGGCCTCGAGATTGTGCACCGCATCGTGACCCAGAAGTTCGGCGGGCGGATCGATGTGGAATCGGAGCCGGGAGATACGCGGTTCATCGTGCGGCTGCCGGCAAAAGAAGAAAAGCAGGGAGTGGGGAATAGGGAGTAGGGAGTAGAAACAAGGGACTGGGGATTAGGGAATCGATGGCTGTGCGCGGGACGCACGGCCTTTTTTGCTTTTATGGCAAGCTGGGTGAGCCGGGCGGGATGAAGTTGCGTGTGGGTTTGCCGATGAAGCATCTGGAGGCTTCAAATGGCGGACCGCGAGGGCCTGATGGAGGCCGCACTGGAAGTCTATCCCGAGGGATTGGCGCTGCTGGACGAGGATGGGCGGGTGGTGCTGTGGAACCGGGCGGCGGAGGCGATCACCGGCTATGCGCGGGCCGGCGTTGTGGGGCGCGCGTTGCCGCGGGCGCTGGAATCGCTGGTGGATTGCCGGGACTTGGAGGGCACGCCGGAACCGCGTAACGGACCACAACCAGGGCGGGGGTCGCTGGTGCATGCGCAGCACGCGCAGGGGCAAGACCTGGCGGCGATCAGCCGGAAGGTGATTCTGCGCGACGATCTGGGTGCGCGGATTGGGACAGCGGCGGTGTTTCACCCGGCCGAGCGCACCATGGCGCTGCCCCACGGCGACACCAGCAAGGGCTCGGAGGTGCAGCAGAGCCAGGTGGAGATGCAGGACCGGCTGGAGGCTGCCTACGAGCTGTTTGTGCACGAGGGTGCGCCGCTGGGAGTGCTATGGGTAACGGTGGACCAGGCCGAGGAAATGATGAAGACGCACGGGGCGCGGGCGTGCGAATCGATGCTGGAAAGCGTGGAGCGGACGCTGGCCAACGCGCTGCGGCCGGGCGAGGAAATCGGGCGATGGGGCGACGACGAGTTCCTGATCATCTCCCAGGAGGGGCGCGGCGAGGTGCTGACGAATCATGCGCAGGTGCTGATGGGGTTTGCCCGGACGGCGGATTTCAGCTGGTGGGGCGACCGGGTGTCGCTGACGGTGAGTGTGGGCGCGGCGGAAGCCGAGAGCGGGGATGAGCTGGCCGAGCTGCTCAAGCGGGCGCGGGAGGCGATGGAGGCCAGCGTGCATGCGGGAGGCAATCGGGTGACGCCGGCGGCGGGGAGGCTTCAATGTTCGCAATCGTAGGAATCCTGGTGGTATTTGCGGCGGTGATCGGCGGCTTCCTGATGGAAAAGGGGCAGATGGCGGTGCTGATGCAGCCGGCCGAGCTGTTGATCATTGCGGGCGCGGGAGCAGGCACGCTGCTGGTGGCCAACCCGGTGCACATCCTGAAGGGGATTATGGCCGGCGTTCTGGGCGTGGTGAAAGGCAAGGGGATCGGCAAGGAACGCTACCTGAACACGCTGAAGATGATGTACCAGTTCCTGAACAAAGTGCGCAAAGAGGGACTGCTGAGCGTGGAAAACGACGTGGAGAAGCCGGATGCGAGCCCGCTGTTCAAGGGCTATCCGGAGTTTCTGGCCGATCATGGGGCGAAGGACTTTGTCTGCGACACCCTGCGTATGGCGATCACCGGCGGCGTGGAGCCGTTCGACATGGACCAGATGATGGAGCTCGACATGGACGTGCACCATCACGAGGCAACCACGCCGGTCACTTCGCTTTCGACCATGGCGGATTCGCTGCCCGGGCTGGGAATTGTGGCGGCGGTGCTGGGGGTGGTCATCACCATGGGCGCGCTGGGCGGCCCGCCGGAGGAGATCGGGCGCAAGGTGGCGGCGGCGCTGGTGGGCACGTTTCTGGGGATCCTGTTGTGCTACGGGGTGGCGGGGCCGCTGAGCTCGAACATGGCCAAATCGGCGGACGAACACAACGGATACCTGCATGTGCTTCGGGTGCTGCTGCTGGCGTTCCTGAAAGGGTCGGCGCCGATGATTGCGATCGAGATGGCGCGGCGGGCGATACCCTCGCATGTGCGGCCGAGCTTTGACGAGATGGAGAAGCACTGCAAGAAGCAGGTCGCGGCGCCGGCGGCAGAGGCGGCTCCCGCGGCCGGCGCGGGCAAAGCGACGGCGGGCAAAGCGGCGGCGGGCAAGGCGGCATAAGCGGAGGGAAAGATGGCGATAGGAAAGACGCAGCCGGTGATCGTGATCAAGCGCAAGGGCGGTCATGGCGGCCACCACGGCGGGGCGTGGAAGGTGGCGTATGCGGACTTTGTCACCGCCATGATGTCTCTGTTCATCGTGCTGTGGCTGATGAATTCGAGCGACAAGATCAAGAAGGCGGTGGCTGGGTACTTCAACGATCCCAAGGGCACAGCCAGCCTGATGGGTACGACGATGTCCGGCAACGGCGTGAACGTGACCCAGGCCAACAACGAACAGATGAAGCTGCTGAAGGAAAAGCTGGAAGCGGAGATTGCGGCCAAAAAAGAGCTGGAGAAACTGAAGAACCAGATCGAGATGACGGTGACGCCGGAGGGGCTGCGCATCGAGATGCTGGAAGACAAGAACGGGACGTTTTTTGAGAGCGGAGGCGCGAAGCTGAGCCAGCCGGGGCAGGAGCTGCTGGCGCTGATGGCGGGGGAATTGAAGAAGCTGCCCAACTCGCTGTTGATTGAGGGGCACACGGACGCGCAGCCGTATGCCAGCGACGCGGGGTACACCAATTGGGAACTGTCGGCGGACCGGGCCAATGCGGCGCGGCGGCTGCTGCAGCAGGACGGCGTGCGCCGGGACCAGGTGACGCAGGTGCGCGGATACGCGGATCAGTTGCTGCGGTTGAAGAACAATCCTTACGATCCCTCCAACCGGAGGGTGTCGATCCTGGTGCACAACCTGGATGGAACAGAGCCAAAGCTGGCGCCGTTGAAGGGCTTGGAGACGAAGGCGGGGCAGTGATCCTGTTGCCCACCCTTTTCGCCCGAAAAGCCGGCGAAAAGGATGGGGCACCACGCCGTGAAAGAAAAACGCCGGAGGATCGCGGGGATCCTCCGGCGCTTACCACCTTTGCCGGTTGGGTTAGAAGTCGTAGCGCAGGGCGAACTGCATGCGCCGAGGCACGGACAGCTCGCTCGAGGCGATGCCGAGGTTGCCGCCGGTCAGGCCCGAGCCGATCGATGCCGGGTCGAACTTGACGGTGTTGAGGACGTTGTAGGTTTCCCAGGCGAACTTGATGGTGCCGCGCTCGCCCCCCAGGCCCCAGCTCTTGTTGATGCCGGTGTCGACGTTGGAGTAGCCATCGCCGCGGAGGTTGTTGCGGTCTCCGGCTTCGCCGGGGTAGGGCAGGCGGACGTTCCCGCCGTTGCATCCGCCGCAGGAAATGTTGTTGTTGATGGTGGTGGCGGAGTTGCCGGCGAAGAACTGCGGATTGCCGAAGGAGTCGAAGTGCTTGGCGATTTTCAACGGGCCGGTGGCCACGCCATAGCTTTCGATCTGCCAGTCGGTGGACCAACCCGGCTCATAGAGCGAGAAGGGAAGTCCGGTGGTCCAGCGCTGGATTCCCGACCACTGCCAGCCGCCGATGATGGCGTCCTCCAGGTGGTTGGCGCCGCCGCCCAGAAACTTGCCGGTTCCGAAGGGCAACTGGTAGACCCAGTCGGTGGTGATGAGTTGACGGGTATCGAAATCGGAGGAGCCCTTGTTGAGGTAGGGTTTCCAGGTGTTGAGGATTTCGCTGAAAGCGCCGCCGAACTCGGAACTGCGCTCGGTATCGGAGCCGAAGTCGATGGAGTGCGACCAGGTGTAGCTGACGTCGAGGGTAATGCCGTGGCTGGTGGGGTGGCGGAGGGTGAGCTGGCCGGCGTGGTAATAGCTATTGCCGATGGTGGAAAAGGCGTAGAGCGAGGAGAACTGATCCTGCCAGAAGTGGGGCTTGTAGCCGGCCGGCACCGGGTAAAACGGGTTGCCGCTTTGCTGCGCCAGAGGGGCGTAAAAGTCAAGGTCTGAGAGAGAGGTGGTGGCGCCCAGATTGGCGCGGTAAGGCATCCACTCGTTGTTGTAGACGGCCTGAGTCGCGCTTTCGCCCGCATAGTCGTAGCCAGCCATCCAGGAGAAGATGTCTTCAAAGTACTTGATGGGTTGAACGGTGCCTGGCCCGCCGTTGTTGAGGTCGACGTCGTGCGAGAGCTGGGTGCCAGCGGCGTAGTAGTCGCCGCCGCCGCCGGGATCGACGTAATCAACCGGCTCGGCGAGGTCGAGCTGTTGTATCAGGTGGCGGCCCAGGCGCCCGACGTAAGCGCCTTCGATGGTGAAGCCCTTGCCGACTTCGCGCTGCACGCTGAAGTCTAAGGCTTCCGAGTAAGGTGTCTTGAGCTGGCTGTCGAGGCCCCAGGTGATGGCAAACGAATCCTGGGGATAGAGGTAGGGGAACGTCTGGGTGGTGGGAGCATTCCCGACGCTGATGTTGGGGAAGGTGGTCCGGCTGATGAAGCGCGGGCTGGGAAGATGCTTCGCGTTCCCTTCGTAACCGTAGACGCCGGCGGGGTTGGAGATGGAGGAGCTCATGCCGAAGGAGCCGTTCTGGTCGAATTGATTGACCAGGGCCTCGCCGTAGTGGTCGTAATAGATGCCGGCGCCCAGGCGGATGGATGTCTTATTGTCCGGCGAATAGGCGAAGGCGACGCGCGGGGCAAAGTTGTCGGTCTGGCGGGGCCAGTAGTTGGGCTTGCCGTAATGGGAGCCGGCCGGAGTGAAACTGAGGTCAGGCTCGTAAATCTGGCCAGTCTTGGCGGCGGTTTCGCGCTGGAGGAACCAGGTGTGGGTGTCGATGGTCGGCGCAACCTCCTGTCCGTTGGCCTCGTACGGGGTATCCAGAAGCGTGTAACGAACGCCGAAGGTGAACGTGAAGTTGGGGCGAATGCGCCAGGCATCCTGGGCGTAGCCCTCGTATTCGTTGCCGATGAAGTGGCGATTAAGGGCAACGCCATCGCCCAGAGCGACGCCGGCGGCGGAGCTGGTGAGCTTGTAATTGAAGACGTCGCTGATCTGGGGAACGGTACCCACGAGATTGGCATAGGCGATCTCATAGGAGTTGAAGAAGCCGCTGCCGACGCCGGCGCCGCCGGGAGTGGGGGGATTGCCGCCCAGCCAGTAGGGATTGGTGGTGGCCGAGTTGAAGGAACCGCTGTCGGAAGAGTGATTTTGGTGGATCAAGCGCCAGTTGTAGCCGAACTGGAAGGTGTGGTTGCCCTTGGTCCAGCTCATGTCATCGACAACGTTATTAACGGGGACAGCGGTGACGGATGTCCGGGATTCGGCGGTAGGACTGCTCAGGAAGCGGAAATCGACGTAATCGCCCACACCGATGCCGGAGCTGGCGTAACCCTGGCGGATGTAGCCGTAGCGGATGTCGTTGACCATATGGGTGTTAATGGTCCAGGTTTCGCCGGCGGTGACGCCCTTGCTGTCATCGATTAGGGTGCTCGCCGGAGGCTGCCCGGGGAAGTTTTCCGCGTTCGCGGTGCTGTCATCCTGCAGGTTGCCGCGAACGAAGATGCGATTCTTATCGGAGGGAATCCAGTCCAGGCGCCCGATGCTGGTGTTGAGGCGGACAGGATTGGGCGAGGAGAAGGCGAATGAGCCCTCGTTGAGGCCGTCGCCCTCGCTGTTGCCGTTGGCCGCGGGCATGGATTTGAAGAATCCAAGCGCGTTGGGGTTGTCGCCGGGAGGGTTGGGATAGGCGCTGGTTTTGCAGATCTCGCACCCGGCGTCGAGGGCGGCGACCGCTGTCGGCGAAAGCACCTGGTTGTTGCCGTTGCCGTCGGTGTAGGTGAGATTTCCGGCATCGTAGGCGGAGGTGGGCGTGGTCCGGATCACCTCGGCGTTTTCGGCGATGCGGCTGGCCTCGTAGTTGCCGAAGAAGAATAGCTTGTCCTTTTTGATAGGTCCGCCCACGTCGGCGCCGTAGATATTGCGAATCAGCTTGGGGGGAGTGTTGGGCAGTTTGCTACTCACCTCGGCCTGCTCGTTGAAGTAGTTGTTGGCCTCGCCCAGGCTGGTGCGGTTAAATTCGTAGGCTGCGCCATGAAATCTGTTGGTGCCGGATTTGGTGACCATGGCGATCTGCGCACCCGACGAGCGTCCCTCGTCGGCATTTCCGCCTCCGGTGGTGACGCGGAACTCCTCAATCGAGTCCTGAGTTTCGCGGAGCACGCCGGTGAAGGCGTAGCCACCCACCTGATCGTTGTCGTCCACGCCGTCGAGAGTGACGTTGCCCTGATCGGAGCGGCCGCCGTTGACCGCGCCGGTGCGGCTGTCGTTGGTGGTGGCGGAGGGTAGATAGAGGACGCCGGGCTGGAGCGAGAGCAGATCGGGCACGTTGCGGGTCTCGCTGGGCAGGGCCTCGATCTCCGCGTTATCGGCGGAGTTGCCGAGCGAGGCGTCGCTGGTGTTCAGCGTCTGCGCGGTGGCGGAGACGTCCACCGTGACGGTGCTGGCCTGCACGCTCAAGGTGAAGTCGACGGTAGCCGGCTGGTTTACCAGCAACTCTGCAGTCTTGGTCTGCTGGCCGAATCCGGCCGCGGTGACCTTGATGGAGTACCGGGCCGGTCGGATCTGCTGAAACTCGTAAATGCCGGACCCATTGCTTGTGGATTGTTGCGAAATCCCGGTGGAGGCAGCGGTGATGGTCACCGTTGCGCCGGGGACGAGGGCGCCGGTCGGATCCTTGACGACGCCGCGGAGTGACGTGGTTGCGGTCTGGGAGAATGCAAGGGAAGCACAGGTAAGGATGCAACATAGCATCCAACCCCACAGGGATCGTTTCACGACTGTCCTCCAAGTACGTCAGAACCAGCAAGGAGCGTTTGCGCCGCGCTGGATGGGTTGAGTTGTGCGCTTCGGTCTTTCGGGGCTAGCGGGACCGGAAACGTCTACTCGTCTGCGACCATTGGCCTGCACGTTTTTGCGGGCCGGTAGAATCTGCTTCCAAGAGACCACTAAAAAGGCGGCCGCACGAGGATGGGGCGGCGGGTCAGAGTATTAGTTAAAGAACATGTTGACCCAAATTAACGCGGGTTTCAACAGGAATTTGCGGGTACTTGCCTGGTCAAGGGATCCCAGGTCCGCCGCCAGGCGTTGATGCGAAAGGAATTGCGTGCAGAATCTGGCTCGGCTCATGAGCGTGCACCTGTGAGAATCAGGGAATAAACCGCGGCAAATTGAACTGTGCTCGAAGGATTCCGTGGAAACGCAATCGCAAAGTCCTTTGGGCTTGATTGACGATTTTGGCACGAGATTCATAAGGAACACGTGAGGATTGATGGGAAGGCCGGAGAAATGCGCCAAGCGGACTGGTGACCGGTCATTGCGGTCATTGCGCACGGCGCGGTGTAGGCTGTTGGCATGCACATGCTTCGCTTCCCCTTTGCCGCTCCTGCTGGATTCCTGTTTGCCGCCTTGTTTGCCGGTGCGGCCCACGCCCAAACGACCCCCATTCAGATTGTTGCCGACCTGACCGACGCGCCGCGCAAGCTGTACCACGCGGAGGTCGAGCTTCCGGTCTCGCCCGGGCCGCTAACGCTGATCACCCCGCAATGGATCCCCGGCAATCACCGGCCGACGGGGCCGGTAAGCGACATTACCGGGGTGGTGTTCACGAGTGACGGCCAGCCCATCGAATGGCGCCGGGACGACGTGAACATGTACGAGTTTCACCTGACGATTCCGCCCGGCGTGACCAGGCTGCACGCGCACCTGGATTGCATCGTGACCGCGCGGGTGAGCCAGAAGCTGGCGGTGCTGGAGTGGCAGAAGCTCCTGCTCTACCCGGCCAACACGCCGGTGCGGGACATTCTCATTCAGCCGTCGTTGAAGGTGCCGGCGGGTTGGGGTGTGGGGACGGCGCTCGAGCCGGAGAGCGGAGGATCGTGGCCGGTACCCGCGGCGGGAAGCACGACCCAATTCGCCGTCACCAACGTGGAGCAGCTTGAGGACTCGCCCCTCATCACCGGGCAGTTTTTCCATGAATTCGCGCTGGCGCCCGAGATTACGCCCAAGCACTATCTGGATGTGGTGAGCGACGAGCCGGAGGACTCGAACCTGCGGCCGGCTTTTCTGGCCGAGGTGAGCAACCTTGTGCGCGAGGCGAGCGTGGAGTACGCGTCGCACCACTACCACGTCTACCATTTCCTGCTGACGCTTTCCGACGTGGCCGGCGGGGAAGGCTTGGAACACGGGCAATCGTCTGACAACGGCGTGGGCGAGAAGGGCTTTTCAGACGATGCGCACCAGGTGGCCGAGGCGGATCTGCTCTCCCACGAGTTTACGCATTCGTGGAATGGCAAGTATCGCCGGCCGGTGGGGCTCTACCAGCCGGACTTCGCCACGCCGCAGCAGGGCGCGCTGTTGTGGGTGTACGAGGGGATGACGCAGTACCTGGGCAATGTGCTGGCGGCGCGGTCGGGGCTCAAGTCGCAGGCGCAGTACCGGGACCTGCTGGCGATGAGCGCGGCCAGCCTGGACTATAAGCCGGGACGCGACTGGCGGCCCACCGAAGACACGGCGGTAGCGGCCAGCGTGCTGCGCGGAGGCAATCCGGCGTGGTCCAACTGGCGCCGCGGCCAGGATTACTACCAGGAAGGCGAACTGCTGTGGCTGGACGCGGATACGCTGATCCGCAAGATGACGGACAACAAGAAGTCGCTGGACGATTTCGAAAAGATCTTCCTGGCCAAGGGCGGCAACACGGGCCCCATGATTGTGACTTACAACTTCGATGAGCTGGTGGAGGATTTGAACGAAGTGGCGCCGTACGACTGGGCCGCGTTCCTTCACGACCGCGTGGACAAGATTCATCCGCACGCCGATCTGGACGGAATCGAGCAGGGCGGCTACAAGCTGGTGTACAAGGACAAGCCGAATCCTTCGGCGCGGATGATGGCGGCGGCGGGCGGGCGGCGCTTTGGGGGAATCGACTGCTGGTACTCGATCGGGCTGCGCCTCAACGGCGAAGGCAATATCTCCGATGTGCTGTGGAACGGGCCCGCGGATAAGGCCGGACTGGCGCCGGGCGAGAAGATCATCGCCGTGAACGGGCAGATTTATTCGCCGGACAGGCTGAGGGAAGCGATCCGCGACGCCAAGGGCAACACCGAGCCGATCAAGCTGATCGTCCAGGCGGACACGTACGTGCACGACGCGGAGATCGACTACCACGGCGGCGAGCGCTATCCGGCGCTGGAGCGCGTGGAGGGGACGCCGGATTACCTGGACGACATCACCGCGCCGCGGACGACTCCAGAGAAGGCGCCGGAACCGGGCAAATAGCCAGCTCGTAGTCTCAGCCGGCTGCGGGTGGGCTAAGCACGCTTGGGACGGACCAGGCGGGGGCCAGGAGGACAGGTCGACTCGCGAATTACCAGCTCCGGGTGGATGGGCACAATATCGGGGAAGCTGGCCTGTCCGCGGATGCGTTGCAAAAGGATGCGTGCGGCGACAATGCCGATCTGGCGGAGGGGCTGGCGGATGGTGGTGAGGCTGGGGTGGTGATAGGCCGCGCCCTGGATGTCGTCGAACCCGACAATGGACACGTCCTCGGGGACGCGCAGGCCGTGGTTGATGAAGGCTCGGATGGCGCCGATGGCGGCGATGTCGTTAAATGCCACCAGAGCGGTGAATTCCCCGCCGCGCTCGATCAGCTCGTTGGCCGGCGCATAGCCGAGCTCGGGGGTGGAGATGCGCAGCTCGAGTTGAACGCAGAGCCGCGGGTCGACGGTAAGTTTCAGGTCGTGCGCCACCGCCATCAGGCAGTTCCAGCGCTCGTCGGCGTCGGAGCTGTGACTGCCGCCGCGCATGAATGCAATCCTGCGATGACCGAGCTGGTAAAGGTGGCGCAGGGCCAGTTCGGCAGCCCGTCGCTGGTCCAGGACCACATTGGTCACGCCCTCGATCTTGCGGTGACCCGCGATGACGACCGCAGGCAGGCTAAGAGCCTTCTCCAGGATCGTGTCGATTACGATGAAGCCTTCAACAGACCGCTCCATCAGCAGTCGCGGATATTCCTCGATCAGATCCGGTTGGCGGCGATGACTCGCGGTGAGGTAGAAATAGCCCTCTTCGATGAGGAGCTCCTCCACGCCGGCAAGGACTTCAGTGGCATACCTGTCGCTGAGCTCGGGAACCAGCACGCCAACTGTGAAGCTCTGCCGTTTGCGCAGTGAGCGGGCGTAAAAGCTGGGGCGGTATTCGAATTTGGCGGCGGCCTCGGTGACGCGATCGCGCGTCTCCTGAGGAATCGACCGGACCCCGGGAGCATTATTTAAGACCAGAGAAATGGTGGCCGGAGACAGGTTCAGGTATTCGCCCAGCGTGCGCAGGCTGATCGGCTGCCCGGGCTGAGGACTAACGCCCGGTTTGGATCGCTTGGCCATGCACCCTCTTTCTACCACTCCCGGGCGGGAATACCAGCAAAATCAACCGCTTTGCCACAGCGGCCAGGGTGCGGTAGAAGACAAGGGCCGGCGCGCAGCCGGAGCCAAAGCATGCTAGGATCGGCGCCTGTTTGGGTTCGGAAAGCAGTCTCGACGTACAATCTTTTCAGGTTCCTCGCCGCGGAGGGATGGGTGAGCGGTTGAAACCGGCGGTCTTGAAAACCGTTGTGCCCGAAAGGGCACCGGGGGTTCGAATCCCTCTCCCTCCGCCATTGATTCAATTCCTTACCAAGCTGCCGTAACGATTGCCAGCAGTTCCCCGCCCGTGAGTGGGAGCGGATTGGCCTTCATGCTGCTGGCGCCGGCTGCTTTTTCGACCACGCCGGGCAAATCGGATTCGCTGATTCCCCAGGCGCGCAGTGAAGGGATATTGAGCTCGATAGAGAGCGCACGAACCCATTCAATGCCGTCCTCCGCGCGTGCCTCATTCTTTCCGGTAAGCAGGCGCGCGATCACGGCGTAGCGCTCGAGGGATGGATGCTGGGGAGCGCGAGCCTTCAATGCGGCCACATTGGCTGCCATGCCGTGCGGCAACAGCGCCGCGCAGAGCGCGCCGTGCGGCGCCTTCCATTGACCTCCAAGCGGCGCCGCAAAGCCATGCACCACTCCCAGTCCAGTGTTGGCCAGGGCCAGGCCGCCGAACAGGCTTGCCAGCGCCATGTCGCGGCGCGCGTCCCGGTCCGAGCCATCGTGGTATGCACACGGCAGCGCTCCGGCAACTCGCTTGATCCCTTCGACAGAAATCGCATCCGCCAGCGGATTGGCGCGCGCGCTCACATACGGTTCGATGAGCTGGGTCAGGGCGTCAAGGCCGGTGCTGGCGGTGATCTCAGGCGGCAAACCGTAGGTCAGCTCGGGATCGACGAGCGCCACCCGCGGCAGCATCAGCGGGCTGCGCATGCTCGTCTTTACGCCGTGCGCCGCGGATCCCAGCACCGCGTTGCGCGTGACTTCGCTGCCCGTGCCCGCCGTGGTTGGCGCCGCGATGAACGGCAACGGCGCAACCGAAAGCGCGCGGCCCTTGCCCACCACTTCCAGAAACTCCAGCGGCTCGCCCCCGTTGGTGGCAATGGCGGCTATCGCCTTGCCCGCGTCAATGGCGCTGCCCCCGCCCAGTGAGATGACGACATCGCAGGCAGCTTCCAAGGCGCGCCGCGCGCCCTCCCGGACCATCTCCACCGTGGGTTCGCCGGTTACAGTAAAACTCTCCGCCGAAAGTGCCGAGACCAGCCCTTCCGCGCGCTCTTTCGACACGCCAGCCACTACCAGCGGCCGAACGCC
The DNA here is from genome assembly GCA_963766785.1 of uncultured Acidobacteriota bacterium. GTDB lineage: Bacteria > Acidobacteriota > Terriglobia > Terriglobales > Acidobacteriaceae > Telmatobacter. The sequence goes on along the minus strand of CAVYBV010000025.1, from coordinate 583,210 downwards.
AAGAGTGCGAACCAGTTCAGGCAGAGTGGCGGCGGTGCCTTCGCCGAAGATGATGCGCGCGGCTGTTGCAAACTCGAAGCGCATGGCCCTACCAGCCCTGCGGATCGGGAAATACGGCGTTGTACTTCACACTTTGGCGCGGCTCGGCCATCATGGGCGCGACCGCGTCACGCCACTTCGCGTAGTGAGCGGTTTCCTTATGCGCGGCCGCAGCTTCTGGCGTGCGGTAGACCTCGATCAGCACCAACCGGGTCGCATCGTCCTGCTGCTCGATCACGTCGAAGCGCGCGATTCCGGGCTCCTGAACGCTTGCGCGGGCGTTCTCCAGTGTCGCCGTCCGGAAGTCCGCCACTGACTCTGCTTTGACGTGCACCTGCACGTGAACAATAAGCATTGCACTGCCTCCGCCTGCATTCTGCCGCTAGAGTCTTACCCGCAACTCGCCACCTTCGACGCTCGCCTCAAGAACTTCAGCCTTGAGTGTGGGCTCGCCTTCCGCTTCTCCGGTGTGCAGATCGAAGGCGTAGGAGTGCCATGGGCAAACCACGCGACCATGTTCGATCGTTCCTTCAGCCAACGGTCCCCCTTCGTGAGGACAGACGCCGTCCAGCACGCTGATAGCGCCTTCAACGTTGGCCACACAAAGCGCGCGCCCATTCACCATCAACTCGCGCAGGTTTCCGGGCTGGGGCAGCTCAGACTGCGCACAGATGCGCATGAATTCGGTCATGGAAACTCCTTTCTCCAACGGACACGATCAAGGTCGAAGGAGAGAACGATTCTGAGGTCGCCTCAGCAAAGCTCCCTGCCCGTTCTAAGGTGCAGCCTTCTTTTCGATCTTCGCCCAGGTGTCCTTCAGCGCCAGCGTCCGGTTAAACACCAGCTTGCCCGCCGTCGAATCCGGGTCGAGGCAGAAGTATCCCACGCGCTCGAACTGGTAGCGATCCTCGATCTGGGCCTGAGCCAGCGACGGTTCCAGCTTCGCATCCGTCAACACTTCAAGCGAGTCGGGATTGAGATTGTCCAGAAAGCTGCCGCCATCCGCGTAATCGCTGGGATCGGGCTTGGTGAACAGCTTGTCGTAGAGCCGGACTTCCGCTGAAATCGCGTGCGCCGCCGAGACCCAGTGCATCGTCGACTTCACTTTGCGGCCGTCGGGCGAGTTGCCGCCGCGGCTCGCCGGATCGTAAGTGCAATGCACCTCTGCGATGTTTCCCTCCGCGTCCTTCACTACGCTCTGCGCGGTCATAAAGTACGCGTTGCGCAGCCGCACCTCTTTGCCCGGTGAGAGCCGGTAATACTTGGGCGGAGGAATTTCGCGGAAGTCGTCCTGCTCAATATAGATCTCGCGGCTGAACGGCACCTGGCGCGTTCCGGCTGACGGGTCTTCGGGATTGTTCGCAACCTCCACCAGCTCCACCTGGCCCTCAGGGTAGTTGTCGATCACCACCTTGAGCGGGTGCAGTACCGCCATTGCGCGGCGGGCGCGGTGGTTCAGATCGTCGCGCTGGAAATGCTCCAACATCTCGATATCAACCAGGCCATTGGTGCGCGAAACGCCGGCCGTGGCGACGAACGCGCGGATCGCTTCAGCCGTAAAGCCGCGCCGCCGGAATCCGCATAGCGTCGGCATGCGCGGATCGTCCCAGCCGTTGACGCGCTTTTCCTGCACCAGTTCGAGCAGCCTGCGCTTCGAGAGCAGCGTATAGGTCAGGTTCAGCCGGTCAAACTCAATCTGCTGCGAGGGGAATATGCCCAAGTGTTCGATGTACCAGCGGTAGAGCGGTTGGTGATCGGCGAACTCGAGCGTGCACATCGAGTGGGTCACGTTCTCGATCGAGTCCGACTGCCCGTGCGCGTAGTCGTACATCGGGTAAATGCACCACTCGTTGCCGGTGCGGTGGTGCTCCGCATGGAGGATGCGGTACATCACCGGATCGCGCATGTTCAGGTTCGGCGACGCCATGTCGATCCTGGCCCGCAGCACCCGCGACCCATCGGCAAACTCGCCCTGCTTCATCCGCTGAAAAAGGTCCAGGTTCTCATCGATCGTCCGGCTGCGATACGGCGAGTCCTTGCCGGGCTCGGTCAGCGTGCCGCGGTACTGGCGAATCTCGTCGGCCGTGAGATCATCCACGTACGCCTTGCCCGCCCGGATAAGTTGCAGAGCCCACTCGTAAAGCTGGCCGAAATAGTCCGAGGCATAGCACAGCCGTTCCCACTCGAACCCCAGCCAGCGCACATCCTTCTGGATGGAATCGACGTACTCCTGTTCTTCCTTCTGGGGATTGGTGTCGTCGAAGCGCAGGTTGGTCTTGCCGCCAAACTCGTCCGCCAGCCCGAAGTCGAGGCAGATGGCCTTGGCATGGCCAATGTGCAGGTAGCCGTTCGGCTCCGGTGGAAAGCGCGTCTGAATGGTCGCATCGCCAAACTTGCGCGCGCGCACATCTTCGGCGACGATGTCGCGAAGAAAATTGGAGGGAGTGCGGGGTTCCGGTCTTTCTGTATTTGCGGTCGTCATACCGGTCTTCCTTTATTGTCGCCTCTTCCGCTTGGTAACAGGGCACGACTTGAGTCGGGCCGCAAACCGCGAAGAGAACACGCGGGCTTTCGCCCCTGAGGAACGTTGCGTGCTCATCCCGGCGATTCAAGCTTATCCACAGCTTGCCGGATGCGCGCCAGGCACACATCGCGCCCCAGCACAACCAATGTCTCAAACAGCGGTGGCGCGTTCTTGCGCCCGCACACGGCCACCCTTATCGGCTGGAACATCGGCCCCGCCTTCAACCCCAGTGAAGCTGCTGCTTCACGTAGCGCCTTGTCCAGCGAGTCATGGTCGAAGGGCGTGTCGGCGAGGACATCGGCGGCGTGCTTCAGGACGCGCAGGGCCATGGCCGCGTCGCCGCCCTTGGCCGGTATCAGCTCCGCCGCATCGTACGGCGCAAGCTCCTCAACAAGGAAAAAGTCGGCGGCGCCAACCGCATCGCGCAGCAGCTTGATCCGCTCGCGAATCAGCGGCGTCACCGCCAACAGCTTCTCCGGCGGAGCCTGCATGCCGGCCTCCGCGAAGAAAGGCTCGAGCCGCCCGGCCAGCTCCTCCACCGGCAGCGCGCGGATGTGCTCCGCGTTCAGCCACACCGCCTTGGGATCGAACGGATCTTCTTCAGCGAAGTTGATGACGGCGTTGGCGCGGTTCACGCCTTCGAGGGAAAAGAGGCTGCGCAGCTCGTCCAGGGTCAGGAACTCGCGGTCGTTCTTCGGCGACCAGCCCAGAAGGCACAGGAAGTTGATGAACGCCTGCGGCAAAAAACCGGCATCGCGGTAGGTCGTCACGCTGACCACCGGCCCGTGCCGCCGTTTCGAGAGCTTGGTTCCGTCCGGCGCTACTAGCAAGGGCAGGTGCGCGAACTGCGGCGGCTCTACCCCCAGTCCCTCGAAGATGAGCAGGTGCTTGAAGGTGTTGGTCAGGTGGTCCTGCCCGCGGATGATGTGGCTGATGCGCAAATCGGCGTCATCCACGCAGGAAGCCAGATGGTAGGTCGGCATTCCGTCCGAGCGCAGCAGGGCAAAGTCCTCCACCTCGTCGGCCGCCTTCGACTGGTCACCGTACACGCCATCGGTGAAGCGCAGCGTCCGGGCGTAATCGGGGTTTGGGCCTCGCGGTACGCGGTAGCGCAGCGCGAACGGCTCGCCTGCGGCGGCGCGGCGGTCGCTCTCTTCGCGCGACAACTCGCGCATGCCGGGATTGCAAAGCCATGCGCCTTGCGCAGAGGATCGCTCGTCAGAATCCGAGTGGGCGGGGGCGAAGTCGCGATAAGCGAGGCCTTTTTCGAAGATTGCGTGGGCGGCGGACCGGTGCAGCGCCAGCCGTTCGGATTGCTTGTACTCCTCGTCCCAGTCGAGGCCCAGCCACCGCAGCCCCTCGAAGATGGACTGCACGCTGGCCTCGGTATTGCGTCCCACGTCGGTGTCGTCCAGGCGCAACACCATGGTTCCGTGCCGATGGCGGGCATAAAGCCAATTGAATATGAAGGTACGGGCGCTGCCGACGTGCAGGAATCCGGTGGGGGATGGGGCAAAGCGAACGCGAACGGCTCGACCGGAGGAGGGTGTTTCTTCGGGCATCGTGAGAGAGTCTTTCCTCTTTCGATGCTAACAGCCGGCCGCCTCAAACCTCCCGTCTACCACTTGTGGATCGGGCTTTGAGACCGCGGGTTCCGGCGCAGACACCGTGGCGGGGCCGGGAACGAACATCGGGCGCCGTTTTCAGTCCGCAAGCGCCAGCAGATACAGCAGGATGGTGTTGCCCAGGGGAATGCAATTCAGGAGTGTAAGCCAGGGCGAGAATCCGGCTTTACGGCAGATGATGCCCAGCGGAATTACTCATAGGACCAGGATTGCAGGGATACCAAGAAGCAGAAAATACAGCAGATGCGTTGGCTTCAGCCAACTGGGCATGTTTTCAGCTCCGGGTGGTGGGGAAGTTGCAGATGCGCTGTGACGGTAGCACCGGCGCAGCGGCAACTGGAAGCGATTTTCGAGTGGCCGCGGTGACCGGGACCACCAAGCGGCGCTCATTCAACCTGGCTCCGGGCGCCAGGCATTGCTCAGCTTTGCGGCGGATAGGGCGGCTGTGGCGGGTAAGAGCCGGGCGGCGCAAAGACCGGAGGCGCAATCGGAACCACCTTCCAGTCGGCAAACGCCAGCACATAAACCAGGATCAATCCAGCGAAGGGAATGATGTTGAGCAGCGAGAGCCAGGGTGAGAATCCCGCCTTCTTGCAGATGAACCAGAAGGGGAGAATGATGATCGCCAAGAAGATGAGCATGATGAACGGCATAATGGCCAGGATGGCCATGGCGATGTGCTGGGCCTGCTCAACATTAATGTTTTGATTAGTGACCGTCTCCTGCAGAATTGCGGCGAGAAGAGGCATGGTGCACGCTCCTGCTGATTGAGATGGGAGTTCTGAGCCAAGGTACGGCGAATGGGAAGAATGCGCAAGAGGAAAAGCGGAAAAGCAGGGAACGAAGGAAAAGGGAATAGGGGATACTTTGGTTGAGGAGCGCGTTCTGTTCCCTGATGCCAGCGGCTAAGTGATGTCCTCGGTATCGAAGATGGGCGCAACCACGCGCTTTTTAGGGACGCCGTGGACCTGGGTCAGCAGGTCTTCGACTACATCTTCGAGCTGGCGCTGCGATTCGACTACGGCGGACATGCTCTTGAGTTCCTCGTCGTCGAGGACCCGCTCCACCAGGGCGATGGCGTGGCACTGGGCAACGTGGTCCAGGCCGAGTCCCTCCGGAGTCTTGGCTTTGATGCTGACGCGCTTGATGTCTACGCCCAGCAAGTCGGCCACGCGGGCTCGCATTTCGCCGGCGATGGGAGCGATTTTAGGCGCGGTGAGGACCAGTGTGGTGTCGATATTCAAGATGCGATAGCGGGCGTGCTCCAGTTCTTCCAGCGCCAGTTTGAGGAAGATGGCGGAATCGGCATCCATCCAGCGCGGGTCGCCGGGAGGAAAATAACTGCCGATGTCGCCCGCCGCCACTGCGCCCAGCAGGGCATCGGTAATGGCGTGGAGCAGGACGTCGCCATCGGAGTGGCCGGCCAGGCCTTCGGGATGATCGAGCGTCATGCCGCCAATGCGCAGCGGTATTCCCGGCTTGAATGCGTGCGAGTCCCAGCCGATGCCGATGCGAGTGTCCATGGTCTCCAGTTCAAGATAAAGCTAAATCATGGGGGAAGCGCGGATTTTTCGTCTGCGCGTGACTCCGAGACCTGGCTAAGACCCTTGCTGCTTGAGGTAGAACTCCGCCAACTCCAGGTCGCCGGGCTGGGTAATCTTCAGATTAACCTGAGTGCCGGGAACGACGGCGACGCGATGGCCGGCGCGCTCCACCACCGAGGCCTCGTCGGTGCCCACGAATCCGTCGGCGTTGGCCTCGGCAAAGGCGCGCTCCAGCAGGCCGAAGCGAAAGCCCTGCGGCGTCTGCGCATAGACAATGAATTCGCGGGGAATGGTGGAGGTAACGATGGCGCCGTGCGCGGTCCGCTCCACCTGCTTGATGGTGTCCACCGCGGGCATGCCCACAATGGCCGCGCCATGCTCGACCACCGCGTCGATGGTGCGCTCGATGGTGGCCGCGTCGATGAGCGGGCGGACGGCATCGTGGACCAGGACAATGTCGTCGGGCTCGGCGGCGATGGCCGCGAGCGCATGAGTCACCGACTCCTGGCGATGGTCGCCGCCCTCGACCAGCTTGACCCGGCCGGAAAAGCCGTATTCGGCGATCTGGTCCTTGACCCGCTCCATCTCCGGCTTGCGCACGGCCACGCAGATGCCGGTGATGCGGGGAACCGCCGCGAAGGCGCGCAGCGAATGGATAAGGATGGGGATACCGCGCAGGGACAGGAACTGCTTGGGCTCCCGCCCGGCCATGCGCGTTCCCAGGCCGGCCGCAGGAAGGATGGCGAAAACCTGCATAACGGGGAAGTATACAGGAGCAAAGCGCTCAGGGCAGGAAACCTGAGCAACCGCCATGGACGTCCGCCCGCGTCAGCTCGCTTGTGACTATTCGAGAACCAGCACGTGCTTCTTGAATTCGGCGCCTGCCAACTTCTCGATTGCTTTGTCGAAGGTCAACAGCACGCCATTCCTTTTGATTGCCAACCCCAGCAGATAAGCATCCGTCACTTGCAGATGACCTGAGATTCGCGCCGCGAACGGAGCGGTAAGGGTGACCCAGCTTTCATCGATCTCCCAGAATGAATAGCCGGGATGGACCTTGAGCATTTTTAGAATGGCCCTGGCCTGGCCCATGGAGCGCGTTAGAGGACGGAAGGCGGGGTTGGTGGTTACGCGAACAAATCCCGCTTCGGTGAGCGGACAGACTCCCCAGCCGCTCTTGCCCGAGGAGTTGAACCACTGGTGCGCCTGGTGATGATGAACGTGCGCCGGCTCGGCGAGCGCGATCAGAACGTTCAGATCAAGCAAATGCTTCCGGGTCAAACGCCTTCTCCTCGAGTTTCTTCACCATGTCATCGGTGAGAGCCGTTCCGCCGCCCGCAGGGGGAAACATTGGAAACCCGTTCAGGCTCTGCCGGATGTCCGGATCTGGCTCAGGTGCGCACTCGGCCTTGCGAACCAATTCTCCGATGGCCGCGCTCATTGTAAGACCTTTGGCACGTGCGTAGTAAGTGACGAACTCGTGCACTTTGTCGTCTATGGTGATGGTAGTTCTCATAGTTGCATCTTACATCATTTCTTAGATTGATGCCAAATCAATAAACCGGTGCACAATATAAGGCTATGATTCATCCCGCGGATTGATGCATGGTGCAGTGAACGGCATCTTTGGCCGTTTCGGACGAGCCACACTAGAATGGTCGCACTCCACAATTGCAAGGATGGGCTTATGCGGATTCCGTTCAAGTACACGAGTAGTTGCCTTCTGGTGCTATGTGCGGCGGTTTGTTTCCCTCAGGCGGCTAGCCCGGCAAACGCTGCAATTCCATCCGGTGGCGCGTGCCAGCGGCTTGCCGGCCTGAACCTGCCCCACGCTGCGGTCACCATGGCCACCGAGGTGGCAGCCGGCGCATTCAACGCGCCACCGGACCCGTTTTCCGGCCAGAGCGCGGCTGCGTTCTACAAGAAACTGCCGGCGTTCTGCCGAGTCGTGGTTCATTCGCATCCGTCGGCCGATTCCGACATTCCGATCGAGGTCTGGATGCCGCTCGAGGGATGGAACGGAAAGCTGCTCGGCGACGGCAATGGCGGCTTTGCCGGATCGATTGGATACGAAGATCTGGGCGCGGCGATCACCCAGGGCTATGCGGCAGCGGGCACGGACACGGGCCACTCGGCATCGTTCATCGACGCAAGCTGGGCGCTGGAGCATCCGGAGAAGGTGGCCGATTTCGGCTATCGCGGCATCCACGAAATGACGGTTACCGCGAAGGCCGTGGTGGAGCAGTTCAATGGTGCGGGCGCAAAGCACTCCTACTTTGCATCCTGCTCCGACGGCGGCCGCGAAGCGCTGATGGAGGCGCAGCGGTTCCCCGAGGATTACGACGGCATACTGGCCGGTGCGCCGGCGAATAACTGGACGGCGCTGCTGGCGACCGCTGCCGTGGACACGCTGGCGCTGACGGCGACGCCGGGCAGCTATATTCCGCCGGCTAAGGTTCCCACGATTGCCAATGCGGTGCTGGCTGAGTGCGATGCGCTGGACGGCGTGAAGGACGGGATCCTGAACGATCCGCGGAAGTGCCGCTTCGATCCGGCGGCGATTGAGTGCAAGGCGGGCGAAGACTCGAACGCGTGCCTTACGGCGGCGCAGGTGACGGCGCTGAAGGCGCTCTATGCCGGCCCTCACAACGCCAAGGGCCGCGCGGCGTTTCCGGGATATCTGCCGGGCGCGGAAGAGGGCCAGAACGGCTGGGGAACCTGGATCTTTGGACCTGCGCCGGGGCGCAGCCTGATGGCCATGTTCGGTACGGGCTACTTCTCCGACATGGTGTACGACAACGCCAAGTGGGACATGAAGACATTCACGTTGGAAAAAGGGCTCAAAGACGCGCGGGAGAAGACGGCAGCGGCGCTCGATGCGGTGAATCCGGACTTGAGCGCGTTTGAAGCGCGCGGCGGCAAGCTGATCCTCTATCACGGCTGGAACGATCCGGCGATCTCCGCGCTGAACACCGTGAATTACTACAACGGCGTGGCGGCCAAGCTGGGCAGGTCGGCTACGAAGTCGTTCGTACGGCTCTACATGATTCCCGGCATGCAGCACTGCGCGGGAGGGCCGGGCGCGGACATGATCGGACAGTCGTTATTGTGGCCAGCCCAGGACGCGGAGCACAACGTGCGCATTGCGCTTGAGGACTGGGTGGAGAAGGGAACCGCGCCGGATACGCTGACGGCGACCAAAACCGCCGGCGATAGTCCTGAGGGCGCGGCCACGATGACGCGGCTGCTCTGCCCGTATCCCAAGGAAGCTGCATACAATGGCGGCGATCCGAACCGCGCGGAGAGCTTCACCTGCAAGGGGCCGGGGAAGTGAGCCCTGCCGCAAAAGGCCGTATCATCTCGTGGTGGTGAGCACCAAAGCAATTCTCAAGCTGGATACGGCGCACCTGAAGCCCGGGATGCGGCTGGCGGTGGGGGTGTCTGGCGGGGCGGACTCGGTGGCCCTGCTGCGGGCGCTCGCCAGCCGGGCGGGGGAATTGGGGCTGGTGCTCAGCGTGGCCCACCTGCATCACGGGCTGCGCGGGGCGGAAGCAGATGCGGATCTTGAGTTTGTGCGCCGGCTGGCGGAGCGGCTGGGGCTGCCGTTCCATGAGGCGAGAGTGGATACGGCGGCAGAGGCGGCGCGTGCGCGGGAGACGGTGGAAGAAGCGGCGCGGCGGTTGCGGTATGCGTGGTTTCGCAGGCTGCTGGGAGGGAAAGCCGGTAGCCGGAAGCCGGTAGCAGGCGACTTGCAGGGAGTTGAGAGTGCCGTGGATGCGGTGGCCACGGCGCACACGCTCGATGACCAGGCCGAGACGGTGCTGGCCAAATTTCTGCGTGGCGCCTGGACGGAGGGGTTGAGCGGGATTCATCCCGTGGTGGAGTTCCCGGAGGGGCGGGTGCTGAGGCCGCTTCTCGCGGTCACGCGAGCTGAGGTCGAATCGTACCTGAAGGCTCTGGGGCAAGACTGGCGGGAGGACTCGACCAACCGGCATCTCACCTTTACCCGCAACCGCATCCGGCACCAGCTGCTGCCGCTGCTGGAGGGGTGGAACCCGCGTTTGAAAGAGCACCTGGCGCAAATGGCGGAGCTGGCGCGGGACGAGGAATTGTGGTGGGAGGATGAGACCGGACAGGCGGCTGCCGGAATCATTCTTGAGGGGAGCCCTGTTCGCGGCGGCGGAAGGGCCTCGAGCCAGGGACTGGCACTGGATCTGGCCCGGCTGGGAGCGCTTCATCCGGCCGTTCAGCGGCGCGTTATCCGGCGAGCCGCAGGGCTACTCGGTTTCGCGCCCGATTTTGCCGGCACCGAGGCCCTGCGGGAGCTGGCGCTGGTCGGCCGGGCCGGGCAGCGGTGCGAGCTGAGTGGGGGATTGCGGGCGGAGCGGACGCATCGCGAGCTGCGGCTGACGGTTGCTCCGGAGAGCCGGAGCGGGAACGCGGATGCCGGGGTTGGCAAAGAAATCGCGATTCCCGTTCCGGGCGAAGCGGAGTCGGCGGAGTTTGGCCTGCGGGTGCGGATCGATACTGCGAGCCGTCAGCCATCAGCCATCAGCAGTCAGCTTGCAGTCCTGCGCGTCTGGAAGCCGGGCGATCGGGTCCATTTGCGCCACTCCGCCGCCCCCAGGAAGGTGAAGGAAGTGCTGGAACGCCTGAAAGTCTCCGGGGCAGACCGGGCGCGCTGGCCGGTTCTGGAGCTCGACGGGCAGATCGTCTGGATGCAGGGCGTGCTTGTCGAGCCCCAACCCGGCCTCACCGTGACCGTTACCGAACTCAAAGGGAACGGCCGCCAGGGTACCGGCGTAATAGCCTGACACTATAGTTGTAATCGCTTGGAATTGCAGAGGTCCGGGCCTAAAGGCCGCTCGATTTTGGCCGATTTTCAGGGGCCTTAAGGCCCCTGCTCCCTCCGCAAACACCCATTACAACTGTAGTACCAAGCGGCTGGTTGAACCCTTTACGGGGCAGTGACTTTCCACCAAGGCAGCATGCAAAGTTTGCCGGCCCGGGAGTACAATTTGAGCTACTGCTCATCCGAGCGGCCGCTTGTATTGTCTGCGGGGGCGGGCGCAAGGAAGTTTGTGTGACCGGAGGCCGGTTACAGGCGTCTTAAGTAGGGGGGAGCAGGGCAGTTCCCGAAGCGGCAAGTCCCCACCGCGAAAAGGAGTCCTGGTGAATTCGACCGTCAAAACCATCATGTTCTGGGTCTTTATCCTCATCTGTCTGCTGATGTTGTGGACAGTCGTGTCGAAGAGCACGAGCATGGGCAAAGACCAGGAGGTCCCCTACTCCGACCTGTACCAGAAGGTGCTGGCGGGGCAGGTGCAGGACGCCACCATCCAGGGTTCCGACCTTCGCGGGCATATCAAAGGGTCAAAGGACCAGTTCCACACCACGGTGGGCGCCAACTACCAGGATCTCGAGAAGGCCATGCTGGATCACGGCGTGAACTTCCAGTTGAAGGATCCGCAGAACAGCATGTTGATTCCGCTGCTGATCAACATCGGTCCCTTCATCCTGATCGGCGCCATCTGGTTTTTCATGCTGCGGCAGATGCAGAGCGGCGGAAACAAGGCGCTGAGCTTCGGCAAGAGCCGGGCGCGGCTGCTCTCGATGCAGCAGAAGAAGGTCACTTTCAAGGACGTGGCCGGCGTGGATGAGGCCAAGGAAGAGCTCAAGGAGATCATCGATTACCTGCGCGAGCCGCAGAAGTTCCAGAAGCTGGGCGGTCGGATTCCCAAAGGCGTGCTGCTGGTGGGGCCTCCGGGAACGGGCAAAACCCTGCTGGCGCGTGCGGTGGCCGGCGAAGCCAACGTGCCGTTTTTCTCCATCTCGGGCTCGGACTTTGTGGAGATGTTCGTGGGCGTGGGCGCCAGCCGCGTGCGCGACCTGTTCGAGCAGGGCAAGAAAAATGCCCCGTGCATCATCTTCATTGACGAAATCGACGCGGTGGGCCGCCATCGCGGCGCCGGCCTGGGCGGCGGGCACGACGAGCGCGAGCAGACGCTGAACCAGTTGCTGGTGGAGATGGACGGGTTCGAATCCAATGATGGAGTCATCCTGGTGGCGGCCACCAACCGCCCCGACGTACTCGATCCAGCGCTGCTGCGGCCGGGGCGCTTTGATCGCCGCGTGGTGGTCGGACTGCCGGACGTGCGCGGGCGCGAGGAAGTTCTGCGCGTGCACGTGAAGAAGGTGCCGATTGCCGACGACGTCAACCTGAATGTGCTGGCGCGGGGAACCCCTGGATTCAGCGGAGCCGACCTGGCCAATATGGTGAACGAGGCGGCGCTGAACGGCGCGCGGCTGAACCGCAAGCAGGTCACCATGTACGACTTCGAGCTGGCCAAGGACAAAGTCCTGATGGGCGCCGAGCGCAAGTCGATGCTGCTGACCGACGAGGAGAAGCGGGTGACCGCGTACCACGAGGCGGGCCACGCGCTGGTCAGCTTCCTCAGGGAGCACTCGGACCCCATCCACAAGGTGACGATCATCCCCCGCGGCATGGCGCTGGGCGTCACCGTGTACCTGCCGGACGACCGGCACAACTATACCCGCGACTATCTGGAGACGCGGCTGGCGACGGCTTACGGCGGGCGTGTGGCGGAGGAGATCTTCCTCAACCAGATGTCGACCGGCGCAGGCTCTGACATTGAAGTGGCGACCGACCTGGCGCGGCGCATGGTGTGCGAATATGGCATGAGCCGGCTGGGGCCGCTGACCTTCGGCAAAAAGGAAGAGCAGATCTTCCTCGGCCGCGAGATTGCGCAGCACCGCGACTTCAGCGAGGAGACGGCGCGGCAGATCGATCTGGAGGTTCGGCGGCTGATCGACGAAGCCTACCAGTCGGCCCACTCGATCATCGACAATAACAAGGATGCGATGCACCGGCTGGCGGCGGCTTTGCTGGAGCGGGAGACCATCGACTCCGAGGAGGTAAGGCTGCTGATCGAGGGCAAGGAGCTGCCGCCGGCGCGATCGATTCTGGCGGCGCCGGGAGACAGCGACGGAAGCGGGCAGCAGGTGCTCAAGCCGGAGCCGCGCAGCGGGTCGGGCTTCCCCGAGGGTTCGCCGAGCCCCGCGTAAAGCCGTTCACAGTTCATAGCTCAGAGCAAGGGCCGCCCGGATCGGGCGGCCCTTCTTGCTGAACCCCCGGCGTTTGAAGGGTACGGGATTTAGCCCGCACATTCCAGTCGCAATGAAATCAATAGGGTTTTGGATGTTACGGAAAAACTCGCTGAAAACGCGAAACGTGTCAGGGCACGACTTCACAGCTTGGTGAAAAACACGCCACGGAACCACCAAAACGCGTCAGGGTGGGACTTTAGTCCCGCCGAAAACCGCAAAAAAGGGACTTGGGCTTTAGCCCCTGCGGGGCGTTTTTCCCCCGCCGATGACCCAACGTACCCTTTCCAGCAGCCACGGCTTGCAACCTTCCGCCGGGCCTGGTCCCTGCGAAGAAACTACCGGCCTCCGTGCTACCGTGAAATCGGAATGAGCAGAAAAGGCATGAGTCGGGCGCGTCTTGAGGCGTTCTCTGACGGCGTCATCGCCGTCATCATCACCATCATGGTGCTGGAGCTGAAGGTGCCTCAGGCGGATGGCATGGCCGGCCTGCGCGCCGTGCTGCCCACCGTCTTTCTCTACCTGCTCACCTTCGTGCAGATCGGGATTTACTGGGTCAACCATCATTATCTTGTCGACGAGGCGGAGACCGTCACCCACGGCATTCTGTGGGCCAACCTCATCTTTCTTTTCTGCCTCTCGCTGTTTCCCTTCGCCACGGACTGGATCGGCGTCAAGGGCCTCACGTCGTTCAACACCGCGCTTTACGCTGGAGTCAGCATTCTCCCCGGCCTCGGATACATGGCGCTATGGATGCGCATACGCTCCGAGAGCGCGGCGCCACCGCACGCAAGCTGGGCCAGGCAGGTCGCGTCCATCCTGCTTTATCTCGCAGCCATTCCCGCAGCCTGGTACCGGCCCGCCGCCTCTCTGGCGCTGATCGGCATCGTCGCAGCGCTCTGGCTCCTGCCGCCGAAGGCCGAGCGCTCCACGAAGTGAGATGACGGCAAGTCTCCGCCACACGCTCGCGCCTCAACGAAGGTTGTCATCCTGAGGACCCTGAGTGCAGCAAAGCGGACGAAGCATCTGCGGTTGCATCTGAAACGCTCGCCCGCGGCCCGAAGCCAGGATTACTTCCGGATGGGCCACGACACACCCGGAATTACAAAAGAGAACCGAAACGGAGCTGGAAATGCGGTTTGGCCTGTTAACCGGCCAATCGGTGCTCATTTTCATTCAGTTGATTTGGAGTTTGCGTATTTCGGCGAGGATCTTGGTGAGTCGGTTTGCGAGGCGGTCGAGTCGAGCGTGGGCATTGCCGTTTGGGAGAGATCGGCGCAACACCAGCATTAGATTCTGTGCGACGAGCAAGGAGTCGATGAGCCCATCGCGACCTGTGCGCAGAGGTACGGATGAGGTTTTGGGCTGCGGAGCCAGATGCCGCGGTTGCGAGCGAGCCAGTTGGAACTCCCGCTGAAGATCGGTCAGGGTCACATCCACATATCGCATGGTCATGCCCGGATCGGTGTGGCCGAGCAGTTTCATGACTGCGGCGAAGCCCACGCCGGCGCGAAGCATTTCCGTTCCGTAGGTGTGGCGCAACTGATGCGGGACGATACTGGTGGGCATGCCGGCAGAGTTACAGGCCAGATGCAGGTAGTCTCGGAGACGCGCGAGAAGAGAGACTCTCGATCCATGCCATGCCAGGAGCCGCCCGTTGTCAGGCAGCGGATCCAGAGAGCGAAAGAAGCGCAATCGATGAACGAGATCGCGGACGAAGGCATCAACAGGAACCATGCGCTCCGTTTTGAGCTTGCCCAACGGTACGTGGATCGCCCACTGGTTCTGGCTTATGGAGTGCAGGCAGTCATATGAGAGGTCGACGCACTCGCCGATGCGCATGCCGGTATGGCGCAGCAACAGGAAGGCATTTGCGGCAAGATCGTTGCGGCGCATCAACTCCTGCTGCAAAAGCTGATCCTGCTCAGCGGTGAGCGGACGGGGCAGAGTCTGTGGGGTACGCGGAATATCCTCGCTCCGTATCAGGTGAGCGAGTTCAGCAAGCTTGTGGGCCCAAGCCAACTCGTTCAAGACGGCGCGCAGAGCGATGAGGCGTCCGATGCAGGTTGCGGTGGCCAGCGGTGGGGTCTGTGCGCGCATGCGCGCCATCCATCCAAGGATGTGCGGCTCGCGGTGCAGTTGTTCGAGATCGGCAACTCTGGGGTATTCGGCGCCGAGATAGACAAGGAAGCTGCGTACCGCGATGTTGTAGTTGCGTTCGGTGGCAGGACTGAGCGCGGTGGAGAGGGACTCAACGGCGCGCGCAAAGGCTGGCGCCAGTGGATGTTGTAGTGGAGGCCGGCGCCATCGCTTCACGAGGTAATCCTCGGCTGGGGATGGATGCACTGCGCCGCGGCGCGGGCATACTGAAGATAGACATCCTGTGGAGAGACCTGCACGTAGTGCAGGGTGGTCTCGATATCGGCATGGCCCATCAGCTGCATGAGTGCAGGGAGGCTGATCCCGGCACGCACCATGTCCGAGGCGAAGGTATGTCTGAACCTGTGCGGGTTGGCGATCTTTACGCCGGTGGTGCGACGATGATAGCGAAACAGGGAGCGTAATCCCGCCGGTGTCATGCGCTGGCCGCGCGCCGGACCCTTCAAGACCACGAACAGTGCTGCCGAGCAGGGATCGGGCCGCTCCAGTCGCAAGTAGTGATCGATCAGTTGCGTGGTCTCTGGGGCCAAGGGCAGGAAGCGCATCTTGTTGCCCTTGCCGCGCACGCGGAGCTGACCTTCGGATAACAGCACGTCATCACGGTTCAGGGCCATGACTTCGGCCGAACGCAGGCCGTGCATGAGCATCAGGCCCACGATGGCCAAGTCGCGCGCAGTGCGAAAGCTCGACCAGAAGCGCGCCACTTCGTCGACCGAGAGAGGAACGATGGTGAGCTTGGGTTCCCTTATACGCAGTCTGCTGAGATCGAATCTGGGCCGGCCGAGGCCCATCGGTCTGCGATGCAGGTAGACCTGGTGGAAGCCGGGGACGGCCTGACAGGGAGCATCGGGGAACTCGTTACGGATGGCGCGATCGGCACAAGCCACGCGGTCGTTGATGGTGGAGGCAGACGGCGGCGGTTGCTTGCTCGACTGGAAACGGATGTAGTCGAGCAAGGTCGAATCGGCAAGGTCTGCCGCGGAGATGTCGCCGGTGTGATGAACGCTCTCCCACCAGCGCACGAAGTGCAACAGACTGTGCGCATAGCTGTAGAGGCTCTTGTTGGCAAGTCGCCGGACATACTCACGGTCCAGATAGCGGTTGATCCAGCCGATCTCTCGGCCCGAGTCCTGCTCCACTACGCGAAAGGGGCTGTGTGCTCCCGCTGCAGTCTTGATAGAGATCACGCGGAACTTCATGGCTGTGCGGCCTCCAGAAAAGACTGGAACTGACGCGCATCTCCGCCGCCAACGAAGAAGGAGTTGGGATCGTGTCCTTCAGGCAGCGGAACGCGACGAGCCGGGATACCGTGCCCGGCAAGTTGATGCGCAAGCTGCTCTGCTGCCTGTTGGCCACTCAGGTTGGCATCTTCGTCGAACACGACATAGACGATGCGCGGCCCGTCACATAGCTGGCGGAACTGGCCGGCGTTGAGATGCGTGCCCAGAGAGCAGGTCACGTTGGAGAAGCCCGCCTTACGCAGCGCGGCATAGTCGAACAGACCTTCGACAAGAATCACCTCGGGGCAGTGCCGGACCTTCTCCCACGCATACAAACCGCCCTTAGAGCCAGGCAGGAAGCGATGAGCAAATGCGGCGCCGATGCTGCGACCGTAGAGGTTGACGATGTGCTCGCCCTGCCATAACGGAAAGACGATGCGCTGATAGAGTGCATCCGCGCCTTGCGCGTTGATCAGGCCGGCTTCTCGCAACACCGAAAAGGAATGGCCTTGCGTCGTGAGATGGTGGCGCAAAACTCCGCCGGGCGCATAGCCGATACGCAACTCCCGGATAAGAGAAGGATCATGAAGTCCGCGTTGACGCAAATACTCAAGCGCCTCCGGATAGTGATCCAGCTGCTGCTGATAAAACGCGACTGCTTGCTCAAGTAACGCGATCCCAGTAGCTTCTCGATGAACATCTGGATCCAGATAGGCGAGGCTCTGACGGAAAGATGCCCGGCGGGATAACTGGACGAAGCGAATCAGATCTCCGCCCTGCCCACAGCCGTGGCAGTAGAAGACATCCTTGCGCGTGTTCACATAGAACGACGGCCGACTCTCCTTGTGCAACGGACAGAGTCCGACATACTCGAAGCGGCCCGCCCGCCGGCTTGTCCAGTTCTGCCGCCGCAAGTACTCCAGCAACGGCAGCCGGCCCTTGAGTGTTTCCACATCGTGGCCCACAGCGCTTCTTCGCCTCCCAAACCCAGTCTGGAACCTCTCCTGTTCTGTTCCCAGGCAAGGATGGTAGGCGAGCCAACTTTTTTACAAACGCGAGGGCCAGAGGATCTCAAGAACAGAAGCCATCCAGGGCGACGGAGCCACCTGGAGCGCGCTATCGGTACCGCGCTGGAGCCAGCGGACTATGCACACCATGGTCTGGCGAACGAATGAAGCCGCTGGCTCAGACCAGTCCAAGCCCGACGACCAGCGACGGACGGTAGAAGCATCAGGCACCCGATCAGCATCCATCAGCTTCGGCGAGGCCCTCTCCCATGAGCAGTGCTCCTTCAAGCGCAGCCACAGCGCCTGGCAACGGGCCAACAAACTGAAGTGGGTGTAGGGAAGAGAGAACAACGGAAGGAATGTGAACGTCTTTCCGCAAATCGAACAGCGACCACGCCGAATCCCGATCCAGTCGTGATACTCGTCGTGCGCCTGCTTGCGGCGACGCCCGTGCCCAACAATCGAATCGCACTTGCAGATCGGACACAAGCGTATGATGATCTGGTCGCAGTCGTTGGCCCAGCAGGCAGCAAGCTGCCCCAGCCCGGCCGACACTGGGACAAAGAGGATCGTTACCTCAAAGGGGCTTCGCCGTCGACGTTGACCCGCCAAGATCTCAGCCGGCTGCGAAGCTCCTCCTCCTGAAGAAAACCCAACTGAAAGAGAATATAGCTTCTTACTCGCAGCCTCGACGGCATGGCTCAGCTTATTGGCCGGTTATCTCCCTGTTATCGCCAGTTGAGCTTTCGCTGCCCAGAAGTCAGTAAACACAATGTGCCTTATCGGAACGACTTCGCACCTGTGTTTGGATGAGTGGTGGACCGGACCCTCGTTGGGCCTCCGCGACGTGCCTGGAAAAAGTAAAACTGCCCGCCGAGCGTGTTCTTCATATTGACCACCGGTTTGCGCGCATGCAGCGTCTCAATACATACGAAGCAACAACGAACGCCAGGACGAGAATCGGATCAAATTTCTCCCAAGTACCACCACCGCCATTCAGCTGTGAATAGAACGCGAGTAAAAGATTGATCGTGAGACCGGCATAAACCCACTCAGTCAATCGAGGCACATTGGGAATCAGAAGGCCCACGCCACCAAGGATGTGGGTCACGCCAAGCAGAGGGATGATATAGAGCGGGTATCCGAGTTGCTGATTGGCAATCCTCCATTCGCCGGGATCGTGAATTAGATATAACCTTCCGAAGTATACAAAGCTGACGACGACAAGGCCGGTTATTGCCATCGCGGCTATTTGAGTTGCTCGACCTGCCCGCGAGGGTTTATCTGTTGTCTGTTCAATTTTCATATTCAAAGCGATCCTCCTGTTGCGGTTTCAATGGTATAAATCGTTCTGCAATAAGCCGGCTCTTAGACGCGACTGCAATCAACGCGCTGCATGGGTGGGACGGCCTCCGGAATGGCCTTTCGCCAGTGCGGAACCGGACGGCTGGTTGTCCGGTTCCGCACCCGAACAAGAACTTTCATGGTCGAGTTCAATCTTTCCTGACGTTAACGCCGCAGTTTTAGAGGAACCGGGCTGACTGAGTTTGCCGGGCTCACGCCTTGACGGCGTTCTTTGCAGCCGCAAACACATCGCATGCGGACGTCGTACCCTCTACGTGCTCTGTACCCGCGATTCCGAGGCCCATCCATCCCTCGTTAATGCCGTCATACATTTCTTCGGCAGGTCCAGTGTGGCCCTTGGGGATGCCGAACTGCTCGAACGCTTCAGCCCACCCTGCACGCGGGATTGCAAAGGCTTTTACGTCGAGTTTCAGGACTTTACCCAACTGTCCGGCCACTTCATCCGCGCTTACCATCGAACCGAGCTCGATGACGCGATGCCCTGACCACGCCGGCCCGGTCAGAAGCGTTGCCACCTCTGCGCCGATGTCGTCTGACGCGACCATCATCGATTTCCGGTTTGTCGGATTGTAGAAGACCGGTAATGTTCCGCCCTGGGCGGCCTGTAAGCCGAAAAGAAAGTTTTCGAAAAAGCCGCCTGCGCGCACAAATGCGACCGGAGACGGCAGGCTACGAAGACCTTGCTCCAGAAGCGATAAGGCCGTGATCATCCCCACCCCGCCGGTTCTATGCGCGCCCGTCGACGAGAGCGCTACCACGCGCGGGGGCACTACCCTGGTCAGCGCCTCGACATAGTTCGCAATCACGCCCCTTGCTTCTCTGAAATCAGGCGACGGAGCCCATACAGCCGGCAACATAACAAACGCGCCCTCAACATCTTTGAGCGCCGCCGCTATGGCTGCCGCATCGTTCCAGTCTCCATCCACCAACTCCACGCCCTGGTCTGCCCACTTCGCCGCTTTCTCGCGATTGCGCACAAGTGCTCGTACCCGTTTGCCTTGCTTGATCAGATGCCGCGCGGTGGCGCCGCCAACTTTTCCAGTAATGCCCATGACTAAATACATGCTCGTTTTCTCCTTGTTAGAACGAAAGTGATGCTCCGATGCGAACGGCAGAGCTTGTAAGTTGCGCAGCTAGCACTCCGCTAGTCCCGTGAGTTTCCACAGTGATCTGTCGCATGAATCGTTACAGCCCGTTACACAGTTGATCGGATCGCCTCGATGAGAGAGGTGGTTGATTCTCGCGGAGGCCTTGCTATGTGGTCGTCACTGTCACGGCCTGACGCACATACCGGCTGCTTTCCAGTTGCTGCACCATGAAGGCTGCCAGATCGGCCCGCCCGATCTTGTGCGCCTTCTCGCCGCCCTCCGTGCTCAGCACCCTGGCAACGCCGGTCTTCTCGACGTCGGTCAACATCGGCGGCCGCACGAGCGTCCAGTCCAGGTCGCTGCCTTCGATCTCGGCCTCCATGCCCGCCTTGTCTACCAGCAGACCCCGCAGAAACGTCCGCATGAGCAGGTGCTCGTTGAAAAAGCCGGCGTTCTTGACGCTCTCGCCCGCACCGACCACCGAAATCTTCAGCAATCGCCGCACGCCATTGCGCCGCATCGCGTCCACAATATTGTGTGCCACGCTCGTTTCCCTCGTCGTCACTTTCCACGGCGTCTTGCCGCCCAGCGCGTCGATCACCGCATCCTGTCCGGCGACCGCAGCGTCGACCGCGGCCGCGTCCAGTGCGTCGCCCGCAACAACTCTGACGTTCGCCTTCTTGTACTGCGCGGCACCGCGCACGAAAGCCGTCACCTTATGTCCGGCCGCCAGCGCCTCATTTACCAGCGCTTCTCCGCTCCTGCCCGCTGCTCCAATCACTAGAACTTTCATCGCTTCCTCCTTTTGCCTCGTATTTGGTCGCCCATCCAAATGAGCGATCTGCCTATTAGAGGACTTGCATCACCATTGGTTGCAAAATAATCAGTGGTTCTATATCCAATGGTTATAAATAAACAATCGGTCGCAAAAATCGTCAAAATGGACTAAGCTATCAAAATGTCATCCACATCACCAAGTCGTCGGTTAGAGCGCAAGGAGAGGTTGCGGGGCGAAATCCTTGCAGCTGCAGGCAAAATGTTCGCCGATCGCGGTTACGAAGCCGTGACGCTTCGTGAGATTGCTAAAGAGATCGGCTACACGCACGCCGTGATCTACCAGCATTTTCCGGACAAATCACACATTCTTGCCGAGTTGAGCCGCGAGACGATCGGGATGATGGTTCAGAACTTCGACGCGATTGCCGCCAATCATCCTGCACCGAAAGAACGTCTTTTTGCGACTTCACGCGGCTTGATTCAGTTCTGCGTTGCCCATCCACAGCAGTTCCGCAACGTCTTCTTCGGGCCGGAGAACCGAAACGGCGTCCGCGCTGGACAATACATCGACGACCTTGGCGCGCCGTTGTTCGAACGTTTTGTACAGCTCTTTTTCGAGGTTGCCAAGGATGAAGGATTGCCAAACAGGGATGACATCGTGATAGCCCACACCTGGTGGTTTACGATCTTTGGCCTCGCCACACTCTTTGTTATCCAAGGAGTTGTGCCTGGATTGTCTGACCAGACTCTCGTGATCGAGCAGACGATCGCAACGCTTTGGGCGGGCGTCCAGGCTGTTCCGCGATTGCCGAAGAGCGCAGTCTCCAAGCGATCCGGCCGATCCAGCGCCTCAAAGCGCTAATAACTTCCGACTACTGAGGAGTCGTAGGAGGTATGTCTGTGGAGTACCAGGAATCAACCACTTTTCCAAGGCCGTAGCCCTTCGGGTGACCGGGAGGTTCTCGTTTTACGCCAAATCGCCGAGTCACTCGTCCACTGAACCCCGGGTTCCGGCCGTATCACCGGCTAACCGGAAACAACGTCCGTTTTCCGTGTGATTCTGTCGCGAGACGCTGCTCCTCACACCCGATGCCCGGCATCTGCGCACGCGCCTGGACAACCGGTGGAACAAGCGCCGGGGCGAAGGGACCTGGGAAACCTCTCAACCTGGCCGCGCACGTTTTGCCGAATCCCGCAGCCCGTGTGTGGAAATGCCTCTACCTGAAACCGGCCCGCTCCAGGTCTTTGACCGCGTCAAGTTGTACCAATCCTCTGGGTGCCCCGGGTTCGGCGCGTCTTTGTCTTTGCGCCTGGCCTGGGACACCACGGACCTCAATCAAGACACAAAATCATCCAGTCAGTGACCCGGCGCACACCCCAAAATCCATGATCGAGCGCTCAATCACTTAAGTTGCAACTTCAGTGTTGTGATTGGTATCACCCGATCTGAGCCCGATTCTCCCTGGCGGTCCACGCCGGAGCCCCCGGAGAGACCTTCAACAGGGGTAAAATCGGCAAATTCCGCGCTCCGCCAGCCCCGCTAACTCCGCCAGCCCCGCTAACTCCGCTAGCTCCGCTGAACTCCCGTATCCGCCATCACAGACCGGTCAGGACAACCCGCCCATACTCAAATCGTGAGTTGAACTACGCCCGCCCACCGGCGGGCGTTGGCATTTCAGGAAGGTGAATTCGCACCATGGTTGCCCCCACAATCCCGGCTCAGAACTCCCGGCGAATCCCCGCCCGCTCCGAAAGACAATCCGTAATCTTTTTGAAGCGCATCCATTACCAGGAAAATAATACCCCCTTCCCCCGGGGAAAAAGGGGTGCGCAAATCACTGCACTTTCAGCACGTAATCCCATCAATCCATAGGACATCGCCGTTTTTTATTTTGCGCATTTCCCGCTCCGCTGAAGCTCGGCCTCGGGCGCCGCATTCTCGTTCCCTAGTTCCCTCGTTCCCTTGGTCCCTGCTGCATCAGGCCGTGTGCGATACTCAAAACTGGCTATGTACAAGCGGATCGTTCTCAAGCTTTCTGGGGAAGCGCTGGCCGGCACGCGCGGATTCGGGCTGGACGCGGACAAGGTGGCCGAAACCGCTGCCGAGATCGCCGAGGTCCATGACCTGGGCGTGGAAGTCGCCCTCGTCGTAGGCGGCGGAAATATCTTTCGCGGCGTGGCCGATCAGGCTCGCGAGATGGACCGCGTCTCCGCCGACAACATGGGCATGCTTTCCACCATCATCAACGCCATCGCATTGCAGGACGCGCTGGAGCAGTGCGATGTGCAGTGCCGCGTGATGACCGCGGTGTTCATGAACCAGATCGCCGAGCCCTACATCCGCCGGCGCGCGGTGCGGCACCTCGAAAAGGGCCGGGTGGTGATCTTTGCCGCCGGCATCGGCAACCCGTTCTTTTCCACCGACACCGCGGCCAGCCTGCGCGCCATGGAGATCAAGGCCGACGTGTTGCTCAAGGGCACCAAGGTTGAAGGCGTGTATAACGCCGACCCCAGGCTGGTGGAGGACGCCGTCAAGTACGACGAGATCACCTACATGGAGATCCTGAAGCAGGGACTGAAGGTGATGGACCTGACCGCGGTGAGCCTTTGCAAGGACAACAACCTGCCCATGATCATCTTCAACATGAATCAGCCCGGAAACATCAAGCGGGTGGTGATGGGGGAGAAGGTCGGGTCACTGGTGACCGCCTAACTAACGCAACCAATCACGGATCAGATCGCAGGGAGCCGGGGCCACGATTCGCCCCTGTGAGGCTTAAACAGTTCCAGCCGTTGGTTGGAACGGACACAAACCACCAGCCGCCAAGAGAGTCATCCATCCTGCTCGCATCGCAAGAACGGACACTGACGTCTAATCAGGGAGTGGAGATACCCAAGCCAGACCGGCTTAACGCCTTGACCGGCTTGCGCACCTTCGCGGCCATCAACATCGTCCTCTTTCATTTCTCCAATCCAAAGTCGTTCGGAATTCTGGCTCCGGTAGTCAATGCCGGTTATACCTCGGTGAGCTTCTTCATCCTGCTCTCGGGCTTTGTGCTGTCTTATAACTACGCGGCGCGCGCCCGCGAAGGACGGCTGGACACGGTCCGCTTTTTCAAGGCCCGCTTCACTCGCCTCTATCCGATTTACCTGCTCAGCCTGTTCCTGGCGTGGCGTGTGGTCTCGCAGGAGTACGCGGAGCATTCTCACCGCATGTTCTGGACGGGCATGATCCTTTCTCCGCTGCTGCTTCAGGGCTGGATCCCGGAAATCGCCACCTTCCTGAACACGCCCGCCTGGACCATGTCGGCGGAGTCGTTCTACTACGTGCTGTTTCCCTGGCTGGCGCGGTGGAAGCGGCCGGAAAGCATGGGACCCATCCTGCGCCGCCTGGCCGCGATCTGGTTCATTGGTCTGATTCCGGGAACGCTCTACATTATCTTCAGTCCCGATGGCATCGCGCATCCCGACCGATTCTCGACGGGCCCGTGGCTGCAGGCGCTCAAATTCACGCCGCTGCCGCATCTGGCCAGCTTTGTCTTCGGCATGGTGCTGGCGGAGCTGGACGAGCTCATTCCCCGCATCGCCCGCGTGCGGTTTCTGCTCGGCGTTGCGGGGTTCGCGCTGCTCTTCTTCGTGCTGTGGCTGGGATCGGACATTCCCTACGCCATCGTTCACGAGGGCCTGCTGATGCCGCTGTTCGGATGCATCGTTCTGGGACTCTCCGGGCACAATCCTCTGGCGAGCGCTCTGGGCATCAAGCCGCTGGTCTTTGTGGGCGAAGCCAGTTACTGCCTGTACCTGCTGCACTACAATTTCTGGAACCTGATCCACGACACCCACGTTCTGAACCGGCTGCACCTGGCGCAATACGATCCGTGGATCAGCTACGCAATCCTGATTCTGATGGCGCTGGTGGCCCTGCACGTGGTGGAGAAGCCGGCGCAGCGGCAGTTGCGCAAGTGGATGGGCGCGTAAGGACGGCTCGAGCAGATTTGGCGGCGGCGATGAGCGCGGGTCAGGAGACCCGCGCGACAGCCGGTCTGGAGACCTGCGGTACCCGCTAGGGAACGTCGCCGCCGGCGAAGAGAAATTCCCACGAAGCATCCAGGTAGAGCCACCGTTGCGAGCTGAACCAGCTTGTAGGCAGGCTGGGCACGTGCAGCAGCGTGTGGCCCCCGGTGCAGATCATCTCCGTGCCATTCCATCCCAGAAAGGTGCATGAGGCGGTGCCCACCTGGGCAGGATGAGTGACGCGGCGGAGACAGACCGGGCAGCGATTGCGCTGGTCAAGGACGGCCCAGCGGAAAATGAACAGGCAGATCACGAAGGCGTAGACGAATTGCGCAAACTCCGCCATGGGCGAGAATCCGACGATGTTCCAATAGGCCAGCACGCACGAAGCGAAGTAAGCGATGCACGCGCCCAGGGAGAATTTGGCAGCCAGAAAACACCAGCGGCAGAGCCGGCTCAAAACCGAGGGCCGGTGCGAACTGAAAGCGGACTCGCTCATGGAGATGGAGGTAACCGCGGGAAGCGCGAGCAGGGCGAGAAACAGCGCGAACCAAAACACCCGCTCCGGCCCGTCGATTGGCGGGGCAAGCAAGATCCCGTCGAATTCGGAGATTTCGCCGCGGTCGTCCACAATCGAAATGGCACTGCCCGACATCATCGACTGACCCAGCGGAGAGAGTTGGGCGATGACGAAACCATCCGAGCCGCGCGGCGTTGTCGAGGCCAGATCGCGATTGCTTTCCATCAGCCATGCGTCGGGGTGGCCGGGCAATTGCCACGATCCATAGGAGACTGTCCCGGCGATGCGAACGATTCGTCCGCCGATTTGAATCTGGCTGCCGGCGAGGAGTGGCTTTCCAGCGAAAACGCGGACCCAGGCTTCGCGGCTGACGACGAGCGCGGGGAGACGATCGTCGCCGCGCAGCATGGGCGAGAGCTGAAGGGGCAGATCGAGGATGGGAAGAAGGTTGGCGCTGGCATGGGCAACGCGCAGGGCGGGGAACGGATGCGCAGGTTTGCCGGCGGATTCAACGGTGATGCGATAAAAGGCAAGACCGTCAAAGTAGCGCTGGCGGCTGGCAGCCCAAGTCCGGAACTGGGCAAAAGGAACGGTGGGCTGGGAAACGGGAGCATCGGCCGCGCCCACGGAGATCAATGTCGGCCCCAATCGGAATCGCGCGCTGTCGGCCTCAGCGCGCACCCCGGTTAGCAGCCGCGCGGGAATGAAGCAGAGAACAAGGGCGGCGCCCAAGCAAAGGACGCACTGGACCACGGATTCATGGACAGATGCGGAGTGCTGCGTCGCGGCGGCATGGCGGCGGACCGTGATGGCATCCGCGAAGGAACCGGCGCAAAACGCGGTCACCTGGAATTGGACACGCCAGGAAAAGGCGCCGGCAGCGAGCGATCGATGACGCACGTGCCATAGCTCAGCTCCCCACTCGCGCCGCCATTCCCGCCGCTCGCTGCCGGGCACAATGCAGGAAGCAACGCGCAGCAAAAGCAAATTGCCGGCATAAAACGTCCATTCCAGAGGAAAACTCATACCGTCTTCGCCTCCTCTTCCGGAATCAGACGTTGCAGCAGGGGATAACGCCTGCGCGACGCTTCCAATGTGTTTCGGCCGGCCGTGGTCAGCTTGTAATACTTGCGCGCCGGCCGCCCTTGCCTTTTCGCAGCGGATTCCTGTTCCCAGTGCGAGCAGATCAGCTTGTCGCGTTGCAGGCGGCGCATGGCGGGGTAGACTGTGCCGCTGGGAAGGCCGGTGACCTCCATGATGCTGAATCCGTAGACGAATCCGACTCCAATGGCCTGGAGGATCAGCGCCGCCGTGTGCGAGAGTTTCGCCTCTTGCGCCATGACGCATTTTAGCTATGTAGAAATCTACTTGACAAGAGGAAAAATCGAACTATGCTGAAAACTACATAGGTAACGGGCAGGGACGGTTTCCATGCTGGAAGTAAAAAACCTTTTCAAGAGCTATCGCGGCATCCCGGCGGTGGAGGATGTCAGCTTCCGGCTGGAAGCGGGCGAGATTGTGGGTTTTCTCGGGCCCAACGGGGCGGGGAAATCCACCACAGTGAAAATGATCACCGGCATGCTGCGGCCGAACGAAGGGCACGTGCTGTTCGAGGGGCGCGATATCCGCGCGGACCTGGTCGCGTTTCGCGCCGCCATCGGCTACGTGCCCGAGGAAGCGCATCTTTACTCCTATCTTTCGGGCCTCGAGTACCTGCAACTAGTGGGGCGGTTGCGCGGCATGGGCGAGCGGCAGATCGAGACCAGGGCGACGGCCCTTCTGGAACTGCTGCTTCTCCAATCGTGGCAGCACTCTCCCATCTCGGTTTACTCGAAAGGCATGCGCCAGCGCGTTCTGCTGGCGGCGGCTCTGCTGCATAATCCCAGGCTCCTCATCTTCGACGAGCCATTGTCCGGCCTGGATGTAGTGACTTCGCGCCTGTTCAAGGATCTTCTGGAGATGCTGGCGGCGGAAGGCAAGGCGATTCTCTATATTTCGCACGTGCTCGAGACCGTGGAACAGATCTGCGGGCGCGTGATTGTGATTGCCAAAGGCCGGGTGCTCGCCGATGCTCCGCCTTCGGCGCTGACAGAGATGATGAGCCTGCCGAACCTGGAGAGCGTGTTTGCGCAGCTGGTGGAGCAGCACGACACCCGGACCCAGGCGCGGCGCATGGTCGAGGTGATCGAAAGCCATGGGTGACGGATTCCAGCGCATCTTCGAGCGCGACCAACCGGCGGTGATGTCGCTGGCCGTGCAGGCTGCGCTGGGCCCAGTTGTCGAGCGGGAGCGCAGCCAGCTTTCGCACCTGGTCCGCCTGTTTCTGGAGCGGTTCTTCAACCACGAAACAGCTTCGCCGGATAGCGATGGCAAGACGCGGATGGTCCAGGTTGCAGTGGCCGCAGGCCTGCCGGGATTCATCGTCGCCATTTATCTTTGGCCCGTTTACCACACTATGATCATCTACCCGCCGCGTCACGACGGCATTGTGCCCGGACCGCCTCCTTACTGGCTGCAAGTCAATCACCACTTCTTCTTCGTAATTTACTCGTTCGTGGCCATGGGTCTGGCGACAGTCTTTGAATGGGATCTGCTGTTCCCCGATCAACTGGATGTATCAGTGCTGGGCACGCTGCCCATTGCGTCGATGAGGATCTTCCTCGCTCGCGTGGGCGCGATCTTCGTATTCACCCTTGGATTTCTCTTCGACGCCAACATCCTTGCGCCGCTGGTGCTGCCCATGGCAACGGATCCGCCCCGCCTGATTCCGTTTCTGGCCGGGCACGTGCTGGCTGTCGCCGCCGCGGGCCTGTTCGCCGCACTGCTGGTCCTGATGACACAGAGCGCGCTGCTCGCCGTGTTCGGGGAACGCTGGTTTCGCCGTTTCTCACTTGCCGTACAAGGCATGCTGGTCACGGCATTCCTTTTGCTTCTGCTGCTGTTCCCGGTCTTGTCCGGCGTGACGCCGGCAATCCTCGGCTCTGCGCATCGCTATGCGCTCTGGTTTCCGCCGTTCTGGTTCATCGGGATGTATCAGCATGTGCTGGAGGGATCGGCCGGGAACCCCATCTATTCCACTCTGACGAAGTACGGTTGCATTGCGTTACTTGCTGTGGGCGCACTCACAATCCTGGCATACCCGGTGGCGTACCTGCGCCGCGTGCGCGCCCTGGTCGAGGGCTCGGCGACCCGGTCGAAGTTCGGGCGCATCGCTTCTCCGTGGAACGGCCTGCTGCACGCCACCCTTGTGCGCCCTCCGGCAATGCGCGCCATATTCCACTTCATCAGCTACACCCTCCAGCGCGTGCCGCGCTACCAAATCTACCTGGTCATGTATGGAGGCGTCGGCGTTTCCGTAGTGATTGCGACCATCCTTCGCCTCAGCGTGGCGCGAGGGCAAATCGAATGGAGCATATCCGCGGACGGAATCCGCACCGCAGTGGGAATCATCGCTTTCTGGGTCATTGCCGGATTGCGCACGGCTTTTGTGTCGTCCGGGAATAGCCAGGGAAGTTGGATTCTGTGGGCCATCCATGGGCGTCCGCCGGATTTCGAAACCGCAATCGCCGAACTGAACGCGGCCAGGATATGGGTGATGCTATGCGCCGGGTTCGTCACCTTCGCGGCAATGATCGGGTTCAGGTTTCTGTCTCCGCCGGAACTGCTGACGTTGAATGCAACCACCGCGCAGGTGATCGCCGGCCTCGGCATGTGCGTGCTGCTGACCGATTTCTTTTTTCTCCGCGTGACCACGGTGGCGTGCACCGGCCAGGCCGGGCCGGCGAGCAATCTTGCTTTCACGGTGCTCGGTTACTTCACGTTCTTTCCTCTTGTCTCGTGGCTGTCATGGGCCTCGCAGCCGTGGATGGAGGCAAGCGGCCTGCATCTCGGTATTGCCGCGGGCGGAATCATCGTTCTCCATCTCTGGTTGCGCCGGCACCATCGCGCGGTGGTGCGGGAAGCGGTCCAGCAGATTCCCCTCGAGGACGGCGAAGAGGAATTCCCGATGCGATTGGGGTTGCGCTACTGAGGAGCTTCGGAGCCGCGATCCTCATTCGGCTCTTGCCATCGGTAAAGCTGGAACTCGCGAATGTGCGCCTGCGAGGTGCTGGAGAGAATGCGCAGGCGCACGCGGCGGGCGGTTACGGCAGGAAACGCGTCGATCTTTTTGTGCCCGATGGCCTGCCCGGAAGCGATCGCCGACCACTTCTGCGTCTTTTCGTTCCAAATCTCAATGTCGTATTTCTGCACGTGCTGTCCGTCGTTCAGCCATTCCATGGTGACCGCGTGATCGAACGTGACCGGGTGGTCGAAGTTCACTTCCAGAACAGCGTGATGGGAACCCGCCGGCGCCGACCAAAAAGTATCGGGATCGCCGTCGAGCGCGGCAGCTTGTTCCTCTGCTGCCGGCGCATGTTGGAGCGAGAGGTTATGTTCTGCCCGCTTGCGCAGCGCATCGCCGAATTCGCGCAGGCGGGCCGCATCGGAATCGGGGAGCAGGCCGCGATCGTCGGGAGCAACGCCAAGCATAAGCTGCGCGCCACGGCCGACGGTCTGGTCGTAAGTGGCGAGAAGCTCGTCCAGGCTCTTCAGCGAGTTTTCGTCGTGCGGATGCCAGAACCAGTGATTCCGGCGCAGCGGCGTGTCGGCTTCGACAGGCCGCCAGCGCAGATAACCGTGCCGGTCAATCACGTTCCAGTTTTCGTAATTCACAACCCCCGCTTCATTGCCCACCCAGCGCGCGTCGCCGAATTCGAACAAGCCGGTGTCGGCAAAAACCACGGTGTTGGGCTGATAGGTGCGCAGCGTCTCCACAATCTTGCGGAAGTCGTAAACGTGGCCTGCGCTGCCGGCGCCGTCCAGCCAGAACTCCACCAGGCCGCCGTAGTTCTGCGCCAGTTTTGATAGCTCGGCATTGTAATAGCGGTCATAAGCAGCCGCGTCGTTGTAGCGCGGATCGTGCCGGTCCCACGGGGAGAGGTACACGCCAAACTTCAGGCCGTACTTGCGCGCGGCGCGCGCCACTTCGCCCACCACGTCGCCCTTGCCGTCGCGCCACGGGCTGCTCTTTACGCTGTAGCTGGTCTGCGCTGTCGGCCACAGGCAAAAGCCGTCGTGGTGCTTGGCCACCAGGACCACATATTTCGCGCCCGAAGCGCGGATGGCCTCCATCCATTGATCCGGATTGAACGCGGTGGGATTGAACACGGAAGGGCTGGCGGTGCCGTCGCCCCATTCCTGGTTGAGAAATGTGTTGGTGGAAAAATGGATGATCACGCCAAACTCGAGGTCCTGCCACGCCGTCTGGTAGGGCGCAGGCCGGATATCGCCAGTCACGTCCTGGGCGGCGGAAGGCAGGCTTGCAGGCAGAACGGCGAGAAGCAGAAGCATTCCCAGAGTCTTTGGCTGGGGCAGAACGCGCGGCTTATTCACCGCAGCATTGTATCGTCCTGAGGCGCGCATGCAGCCCAGAGCCGCGGCGAGCAATCTTCGCCTCGGGCCCTTAATTCTCGGCTTCGCGTGGGATGTGGATGGCGGTGGGAAGGGAAACTTCGCGGAAAGAAATCGAACTCAGCGGATCGCTTGCGCCGTTAACAAACGGTACTGCTGGAGCATTTTCAGCCGCCAGCGCAGGATCATCCCGAAGGCCAGGATGAAGAACAGGCCCCCGGTCTGCTCCAGGGTCATCACCGAATCGAAATAGCCGCGCGCAAAGTACCGGATCGCCGCCAGCACCACCACCACCGCAAAAAAGGCGCCTGAACGCTGCATCATGATGGCATCCCCGGTCCGCACCAGGCGCGAGGTGGCCAGCAGCGGCCAGGCCAGCAGCACCGCTCCGATGAGGAATGCACCCAGCGCCCACGTCCACGGCACCCGGAACGCCGGAACCACGAACATGGAGAACCCGGTCGCCATCCCCAGCGGCGGAATAATGATCTTGCGTGTCGTGACCGCAGTCCGCCCCTCGCGTACGCGCCACGCCAGCACGCCGGCCAGCCCGACCACCGATACCACTGCAGTTGTTGCCGCGATGGGAAGATGCATTGCCGACCCTGCCTCGAGTTTATCAAAATCCCGGCATCGCTTCTCCGCCGCCCCCGCGTTCCCTCCCAGCTAGCCGCAAAACGCCTGGAAAGCCACGAAGCGTCCAGCGGAAGCAGGTTCCTGGCGCCCCGGCCGCGGATTTCCGGCCGGTGCGGGGAACACTGCATACTTCGGTAGCGTAGATTCGGTCAAGTGCATTCATAATTTTGAAAGCAGCACGTCATCCTTATGAACAAAGCAAAGCGTGGACCCGTGAGCGCAGCAATTGCAGCCCTGCCGGCACTCGAAAACCAGGACCAACTGGAACGGCTCTTTGCGGAGCACTATCGGCGTGTCCTCAACGCCGGCTATCGCATCACGGGCAACATGGCTGACGCCGAGGATGTGGCGCAATCGGTATTTCTGCGCCTCGGAGGGAGCGGCCATCTGGCCGTAGAGAACGCCGGAAGCTACCTTTACCGGGCCGCCATCAACGGCGCTCTGGACCTGATTCGACGAAGGAAGATTGCGCCGGCAGAGCCTTTAGAGGCTGCGGCAGACCTGGCGGCGGTGGACACCTCGCCGGAACGGGCGGCGGCGAACAAGGATTTGGCGAGGCTTCTGCGGCAGGCCATCGGCGAATTGGCGCCACGGGCCGCGGAGATGTTTGCCTTGCGCTACCTGGAAGAACTGGGCAACAGGGAAATCGCGAAACTGATGGGAACGTCGCAAGCCGTGGTGGCCGTTACCCTCTATCAATCGCGATTGAAGCTGAAGAAACGACTCACCGAATTGTTACGGGGGATGCGATGAAACGCGACAGAGAAACTTTGTTGGAAGATGCCACGCGCGCACTGCGGGCTGACGTGCCCGATCCCGAAGCGATCTCTACTGCAGCCGAACGGTCGGCCCAGACGCTAGGCATTGCAATGGATCGCGTGGCCCTCGACGGAACCATCCAGAGCTGTGAGGACGTGCAGGGGTTGTTTTCGCCGTTTCGCGCCGGCGCTCTCATGCCCAATCGAAAGCTCCTGGTCGAAACCCACCTTCGTGACTGCGCTGCGTGCCTCAAGGTTTTCCGAGAAGGACAGCAACACGCTCCGCTGAATTGGGCGGCGCCTGAGATCGCTAAGGCTCCGCGCAGACGGCCGCTCGCGTGGGGATGGGCGCTGGCTGCTTCCGCGGCGCTGCTTGTGACCGGAACCTTCCTTTACAAGGCGTACTGGCAGGTTCCTCCGGGAGTGCGCGCCGAAGTGCAATCGATTGACGGCTCCGCATATCTGATCGATGCAAGCGGCGATCGGAAGATTGCGCCGGGGGCCGAACTAGGGGAAGGTGCGGAACTGCGGACCGCAGGCGATTCTCACGCCGTGTTGCGGCTCGCGGATGGCTCGGTGGTCGAGGTGAATCAGCGCAGCACGCTGGACGTGGGCGCGCGCGGACGCAACATGACGGTGAGCCTCAAACGGGGCGCAGTGATTGTGCAGGCCGCGTATCGCAAATCGGGCCATCTTTACGTGAGGACTCCGGATTGCAGGGTCGCTGTAACCGGCACTGTGTTTTCGGTCGCCGCAGGGCTCAAGGGGTCGAGGATCGCGGTGCTGCGTGGATCGGTGAACGTATCGCATGCGGGCATCCATAATGCGCTGCGTGCCGGCGATCAGTTGGAAACCAGCGATGTTCTGGCGCCCGAACCGCTGGCCGAACAGTTTGCCTGGAGTCCAGATCGCCAGAAATACGTGGGTATGATGGCCGAACTGGCGAATGTTGCGCATCGCATCGCACAGATTCCGTTCCCGCAGCCGCGTTACACCAGCGATCTGCTGGCGCGCGTGCCCGCCGACACCGTCTTCTACGTCAGCATCCCCAACCTGGGTGACTTTTTGCAGGAGGCCAATGGTGTCCTTCAGGATCAATTGAACCAAAGCCCGGAACTGCGGCAATGGTTGACGAAGGGGCAGAATTCCAACCCTGTGCCGCTGAGCGAAATCGTGGCAAAGATCCACGACATAAGCCAGTACCTTGGTGACGAAGTTGTCTTCGTCGGATGGGGCCAGGGAAATAGCTCGTCCTTCGCCATGGTCGCGGACGTATCCAAAAGCGGCCTTGAAGATGAATTGCAGCAACAATCCTCGAGCGGGCCGGTCAAGCTGGTGGTGCTCGACGAAGCATCGCTCGCCATCGCAAACGCGGCGCCGAGCGCGGGCCAGGGCGGTTATGCGCTGGTGCGGGACCACGAGGTTGTGTTCGCCGGCAACATCGCGGCCTTGAAAGAACTGAACGGCCAGTTGAACGCCGGCCCGAGC
This sequence comes from uncultured Acidobacteriota bacterium, assembly GCA_963766785.1. GTDB lineage: Bacteria > Acidobacteriota > Terriglobia > Terriglobales > Acidobacteriaceae > Telmatobacter. Next base: position 549,869 of record CAVYBV010000025.1, on the reverse strand, counting down.
GGGTTTGCCGATGGAGAATTCGGCCAGCAGCTCGCGGCAGCTTATGGCCGCGGCGCGGGAATCATCCTGGGCGCAAATCTCCATGCAATTATGCAATCGAAATCCGGGCAATCGGCGAAGGGACTCGGCAAACAGCAGGTGCTTGAGAATAGCGGCCTGGAAGATGTGCAGTACCTGATCGCGGAGCATCGTGACGTAAACGGCGCGCCGGCGAATCATCTCGACCTCCAGTTCTCGGGTACGCGCCAGCGCATCGCTTCCTGGCTGGCCAGTCCCGCGCCCATCGGCTCGCTGGACTTCGTGAGCACGAATGCGGCGTTTGCCGTGGCCGCGCTCACAAAAGATCCGGCGGCGATTGCCGACGATTTGATGGCGATGGTTTCCGAGGCAAACGGCGCCGCCGTCAACTGGAGCTTGATTGACAATAAGCTGCATATCGACGTGCGCAACGATCTGATCGCCAACCTCGGCGGAGATTTTGCTTTCGCTTTCGATGGCCCGGTTCTTCCCACGCCTTCGTGGAAGATGGTCATCGAAGTCAACAATCCGGACGCGCTTGAGACAGCTTTGGAGCGGATGATCGAAGCCCTGCGCGAGCAGTCGAACGGGCCCAAGGCGCGCGTGCTCACCATCGAGCCGAGCACCGTAAACTCCACGCGCTACTACGCCGTTCGTGACCAGACCTCGGGCGCGGTTGTGGCCGAATATACTTTCGCGGATGGGTTCATGATCGTCGCTCCCAGCCGTGCGCTGTTGATGGATGCGCTCGCGACCCATGCCAACGGCAATTCGCTGGCGGGTTCGGCGTCGTTCCGCGCATTGCTGCCGCGCGATGAAAACCAGAACTACTCGTCGCTGGTGTACCAGAACCTGAGCCCGGTGCTCACTCCGCTTCTTTCGCAATTCAGCGGCGAGGCAGCGAACGCCATCCAGAAGCTGGCAGCCGACTCGAGGCCCACGGTAATCTGCGCATGGGGGAAGGACAATCGCATTGAAGCGGCCAGTGACAGCCGACTCTTCGGCTTCGATTTCCTCACCCTGGGCGCGATCCTGGATTCAAGGAACAATACAGCTAGCAAGCACGTAATGCAATGACATGAGTGTGATCAACCTGGATGGCCTTGAGGTGCGGCTCGGCGGCCGGCTGGTTCTCGACGGCCTGACCGGCGAGTTGCGCGGCAAGGCCATCGGGTTGCTGGGGCCGAACGGCGCCGGCAAATCCACCCTCATCAACACCCTCCTCGGATTCCACGTTCCCTCCCGCGGATCGGCCCACCTGTTCGGCATGGACACGCGGCATCGGCGGGCGCAAATCCGCCAGGTCATCGGTTACATGCCGGAGAATGACTCCTTCATCGGCAGCATGACCGGTGTGCGATTCGTTCGCTACATGGAGGAACTTGCCGGCCTCCCCGCGCGCGAAGCGCTGGAGCGGGCGCATCAGGCGCTGTTCTACGTCGGCCTCGGCGAAGTGCGCTATCGCAAAATCAGCACCTACTCGCTGGGCATGAAGCAGCTCATCAAGCTGGCCCAGGCACTGGCGCACGGCCCGCGGTTGCTCATTCTCGACGAGCCCACCAACGGCCTCGACCCCATGGCGCGCCAGCGCATGATCCAGACCCTGCAGCAGATCCGCAAGGAAGGCAGCATCCATTTGCTCATCTCGTCGCACCTTCTCGGCGACATCGACCAGACCTGCGATGAAGTCCTCATCCTGAAGGACGGACGCATCGCCGCGCTGTGCAACATCGAAGAGGAGCGCCGCTCGCATCGCAACTTTATCGAGCTGGAAGCGGTCGGCCCCAGCGAAGAATTCTGCCGCAGCCTGCGCGGCCTTGGATGCGAGTGCGCGTCCTTCCCCGACGGCCGCATCAAGCTGGTGATGCCCGGCGGCATTGAGCCGCGCGATCTCTACGTGGCCGCGGACCGCAACGGAATGCAGATCCGCCGCATTCATCGCCGCCGCGATTCGCTCGAAGACATCTTCATGCGCGCCATGGAAACCGAGCCGGAGAGGAGGGATCTTGTCCGTTTATAAGCACGAGTACCGGGCCTATGTCGGAACACTCACCCCGCCGCGGGCGCGTATCGGCGTCGTCGCGCGCTACGCGTGGGAGCAGGCATGGTCTTCTCGCGTTACGCCGGGCCTCTTCGTTCTCACCATGCTGCCGATGATTGTCTTTATGGTGGGCATCTATCTGGCTGACAATCCCCTCGCCCGATCGCTGGTCACGCACGGGAGCGGCAGCTTTGCTATCGACGGCGCCTACTTTTTCAGGGTTCTCCAAACCCAGTGTTGGCTGGCGCTGGTCATGACTGCCTGGATTGCGCCGCGCCTGGTCTCGTTCGATCTCGCCGATAATGCGCTCCCCATCCTGCTCAGCCATCCCATCTCCCGCAGCGGCTACGTCCTGGGAAAGTTCATCACCCTCTTCGTATCCCTCTCGCTGGTCACATGGGTCCCATGCCTTCTGTTGTTTGTCTACCAGGGTTATTCGTCCCCGCAGCCATGGATGTTTGCAAATCTCCGCATTGCTGCCGGCTTGCTCCTGGGCGCCCTTATCTGGATTGTTCTGCTTTGCTTCCTCGGCCTCGCGCTTTCGGCATGGGTCAAGTGGCGAGCGGTGGCCACCGGCGTCATCTTTGCCGTCGTGCTCGTTCCCGCCGGCATCGGCGGCATCATCACCGCGATTCTGCATACCCGCTGGGGATTCCTGCTGAACCTGCCCTTCATGATGACCGAACTTTGGCAGTTCCTCCTGGGTACGACCATCACCTCGCGCCCCGAACGGATTTTGCCTCTCAGCGCAATTGTCATCGTGCTCCTGCTGGCCTGCGGCATCTGCATGCTGATGCTGAATGCGCGCATTCGCGGGCGCGAAGTGGTGCGGGGATGACCGCCATGAACGATCGCATCCTCTTCGACAATGTCTCCAAGTTCTACGGCGAAGTCCTCGCCGTAAATCGCGTGTCGCTCAATATTCCGCCCGGAGTCACAACCCTCGTCGGTCCCAATGGCTCCGGCAAAACCACCCTGATGAACCTGATGACGGGCCTGGTGCAGCCGTCGCGAGGGCATGTTTCCGTGCTCGGCCTCACCCCCGGCGATGCCGACAGGTTCTTCCGCCAGGTCGGCTACTGCACCCAGTTCGATTCGTTTCCCCGCCGCCTCACCGGCTGGGAGTTCCTCCTCGATTCCCTGCTGCTTCACGGGATGAGCGAAGGCGAAGCATTCCGCTTGGCCGGGGAAGCCATCGAGCGCGTCCGCCTCGGCGATGCCGGCTCGCGCCGGATTGACAGCTACAGCAAAGGGATGCGCCAGAAGATTCGCCTTGCCCAGGCCATCGCTCATCACCCGCGGGTGCTGGTGCTCGATGAGCCGCTCAACGGCCTCGACCCCATGGCCCGCGCCGAGTCGCTCGCACTGTTTCAGGAGTTGAGCCGCATGGGCATGCATCTGGTCATCTCCAGTCACATCCTGGATGAGGTCGACAGAATCTCCGATCAGGTCATCCTCATCACCGGCGGCTACATCGTCGCCGAGGGAAACATCCACCAGGTGCGCCGCGAGGTGCGCGACAAACCCATGCAGGTGCTCATCCGTTGCGACCAGCCGGAGCTGCTTGCTTCCCGCATGTTCACTTCAGACCATTGCGTGGAGGCAAGGCTTCACGCCGACGGCAAAGGCGTGTTTGTACGCACCGCCGACGTTGACGAGTTCTACCGCGTGCTGAATCAGATCGCAGTCGAAGGCCTGGTGTCCATTGACGCGGTTGCGCCCGCCGATGACGATACCCTCGCCATCTACCAGTACCTGATCGGCTCGGATGGGAGCCCCTCATGAACACCGAACGACTGGCCGCATTCAAGAATTCGGTTCTCGCTCAGCCCTGGGGCCTGTGGGGTCTGCAGGCGCGCCGCCTGTTGCGCATTGAATTGCGCAGGAACCTGTTCTCATGGAAGGCCTGGTGGATCTACTTTCTCGCCTTCATCCCCACCGCCATCCTCCTCATCCACCTGCTGTTTGAAACCCATCCCGCATTCGCGTTGAGCGACGACACCAATGTGCTGGCTGGCGTCGTCGAGTTCTACTACATCCGCCTCGGTATCTTTTTTGGCTGCCTCAGCATTTTTTCCCGGCTCATCCGCGGCGAAATGATCGAGCGCAGCCTGCACTTCTATCTGCTCGCGCCGGTGCGCCGGGAAATCCTCCTGCTGGCCAAATTCGCTGCCGGCTCATTCAGCGCGCTGCTCCTGTTTGGCAGCGCCATCATCGCTGACTTCGCCCTCGTGTATGCCGGCTTCGGCGCAGCCGGGAAGGAATATGTCTTCAGCGGCCCTGGACTTTCCCAGCTTGAAGCGTATCTCCTGATCGTCGTCCTGGCTTGCCTTGGCTATGGCGCAGTCTTCCTGCTTCTCAGCATGATCCTGCGCAACCCCATGCCTGCCGCCATGCTCGTGCTCGGCTGGGAGTTCATCAATCCAGTCATGCCCTCGCTGTTGCAGAAGATCAGCGTAGCGTCCTACCTGCGCCATCTCATGCCCATCAACGTTCCCGGCCAAGGAATCTTTGCTTTGCTCACCATTCAGACCGAGCCGGTCGCGGGCTGGGAGGCGGTTCTCGGACTGCTCACCCTGATCGCTGTCGTCCTCGCCTACTCCTGCGTCAGGATTCGCCGCCTTGAGATCCGCTACACCACCGACTAGAGCCTTGATGGGTACGGACTTCAGCTCGGTTTCCTGGTCCTTCATTGCCTGTTTTCCGTAACTTTTCTGCGCCGCCAGGGTTAACTATTTACGACGGCGTATGCAGTCCCGGCGTCTAATACAGTGAATACGCCGCAAATGTTCCGCTATACCCTGGTGCGGAGGAGAACGATGTTCGCGAAAATGCTCTATTCAAAGCGGTTAAGTCTCAAGGCCCTGGCGTTCGCCGCAGTCCTTGCCGTCCCCGCGCCTGCCCTGATGGCGCAGGACCAGGCGCCGCCCAAGCAGGATCAGGCACAGCCTTCCGGCGCCCGCACCGACGGCCAGATCGAAATGGACGTGGTCCAGGCCCTCGACGCCTCTACTGCGTTGAAGAATGACCTGATCACAGCCGCCACCATCCAGGCGCAAGTCACGCTTTCCGGTACTGTGGCAAGTGATGCCGACAAGCAGCTCGCCGGCTCTATCGCCGGCAAGGTCCCGGGCGTCACCAAGGTCCACAACAACCTGAAAGTCGGCAATCCAGCCAACGACCCCAACGCCCAGACTGACCTGAACAACGCCGAGCCGCCGGATGAGGATCAGAACGCCAACACTCCGCCGCCGAGTTATCAGCCGCCCCAGGGTCCGCCCAGCAGCCAGCAGCCTCCGCCGCCCTACGCCCAGCCCGCCCCACCCCAGCAGCAGCCGGGCTATCCCCAGCAGGGGCAGAATTATCCGCAGCAGCAGCCAGGCTATCCGCAGCAGGGGCAGAACTATCCCCAGCAACCTCCCTATAGTCAGCAGCCCGGTTATGGCTACCCGCCCCCGCCGCCGCCCCCAGGTTACCGGCAGCCTTATCAGCCCTATCCGCAGCAGTCGTACCAACAGCCTGCGCCGCAGTATTCGTTCTCGACGAGTCCTCTAACTGTTGCGCAGAGCACCGTGCTTCAGGTACGCACCAATGACGCCCTCACCAGCAAGCACGCCAAGACCGGCACGCCCATTGACTTCACCGTCATCCGCGATGTGACGGTGAACGGCTATCTGGCCATTCCCCGCGGCGCCACTGTCCACGGCGTCCTGGCCGAGGTCAAACATGCCGGCCAGCTCACCGGAAGTCCCGAGCTGGGTTTGCAGATGACCGCGCTCGACATTGATGGCCACAACTATCCCGTCGATTCCGACCTGTTCAAGGTGAAGGGTCCCAGCAAAACCGGCCGCACCGTCACCAACACCGTCGGTGGCGCGCTGATCGGCGCTCTTATTGGCGGCATGGCCGGCGGCGGCGGCGGAGCAGCCATCGGAGCAGTGGCCGGCGGCGGAGCCGGCACGATAGCCTCCGCAGCCACCAACCCCGACGCCTGGATCCCGGCTGAGGCTTTGGTCACCTTCCATCTGGCCGATCCGGTCACCGTCTATCCGGTCAACCGCGAGCAGGCCGCGCGACTTGCCCAGGGCTTGTATCCCGGCGGCCCGCAGCTTTACCGCCGCGGCTACGGCTACTACGGTGGATACGGCTACCCGGCTGCCTATTCCGCCTATCCGCCGGTTTACTATCGTCCCTACTACCTCGCCGGCGGTTACTACTACTGGCGCTAACGCCGGTTGTTAGTTTTCAGTCATCGGCGATCGGCAAAACAGAGCGGGCATCTCGAAAGAGATGCCCGCCGCATTTTGTCCGGGTGTTCTCGGTCCCTTGTTCCCTTGTTCCCTCGGTCCCTGGTTCTACTCCCTGTACTTCCCATAGCTTTCCAACTGCTTTGCCGTGAACTCCCTCCGCTCTACGGGCGATGACAGCACCGTCGATGTCGAGGTGGCTCCCAGGGCCGACAGGCGGTCGATCAGCCCCTCCATGTGCCGGATCGAAACCACGTCCGCTTCGATCACAAACGATTCCGATCCCGTAATGCGATGGCACCGCCGAATCTCCGACAGCTCCTTGATCGCTGTCACTGTCCGGCTGATCTGCAAGTCGCCGCCAGGAATGGTCAGGCGCATCAGGATGCGGATCGGCGCCCCCAGTTTCGCCGGATCTAGAGCGGCGTGATACCCGGTGATGACGCCCGCTTCCTCCAGCCTGTGCACCCGCTCCGCCACCGCCGGCGTCGACAGGCCCACCGTTCGTCCCAGCTCCGCGAACGTCAGCCGGGCATTGTGCTGCAGACACTCCAGTATCTTCCAGGCGATCGCGTCCAGCTCCACGGCATTGGGCAGATGCTTATGCGGCATGCCATCAATCCTTAAGTTTCAACTCAATTATGCCGAACTTTGTTAACCTCCGAGCCCCATTTTTCTTCGAAGCACCATTTTCTCACCCCCGGCACGCGCCTAATCTGGGGTCAGCCGGAATGCTTCCCCGTGCAGAAACTCCCCCGCTTCCGGCTCAGAGGTTCTCATGAGCGCATCCGCGACCATTGCTTCCCATACCGCTGCCGCATCGCTGACCAGCGACCGCGACTTTCTCCCTCTCAAGGGCACCGATCACGTCGAGTTCTACGTCGGCAATGCGCGCCAGGCCGCGTATTTCTATCGCGCCGCATTCGGCATGTCGCTGGTGGCCTATGCCGGCCCTGAAACCGGCCAGCGCGATCGTGCCTCCTACGTGGTTCAGCAGGGCAAGGTTCGTTTCGTGCTTACTACGCCGCTTCGCCCGGAGGGGCCGATCGCCGATCACATTCATCGCCACGGCGACGGCGTGAAGGTCATCGCCCTGTGGGTGGACGACGCGCGCCGCGCCTGGCGCGAGACCACCAGCCGCGGAGCCATCAGCGTCGCTGAGCCCTGCGTCAAAACCGACGAGCACGGCCAGGTGGTTCTTTCCAGCATCAGCACCTACGGCGACACCATACACACCTTTGTGGAGCGCGGCGATTACAACGGCCCCTTCATGCCCGGCTTTGTCGCCGTCCACCACGATATCGTCGCCCGCCCCGTCGGCCTGCTCCACATTGACCACATGGTGGGCAATGTGGGCTGGCACGAGATGGACAAGTGGGTCGATTTTTATGGCCGCGTCATGGGCTTCTCGCTTTACCAGCACTTCGACGACAAGGACATCTCCACCGAGTATTCCGCGCTGATGTCGAAGGTGATGGCCAACGGCAACGGCTACGTCAAATTTCCCATCAACGAACCCGCCGACGGCAAGAAAAAATCGCAGGTTGAGGAGTATCTCGACTTCTATCCCGGCCCCGGCGTGCAGCACATTGCGCTGGCCACCAATGACATTCTGCACACCGTCACGCTGCTCAGCCGGCAGGGAGTCGAATTCCTGCGCGTGCCCCATGTCTACTACACCGAACTGCAGAAGCGCGTGGGCAAGATCGACGAGCCCATCGAGGAGCTGGAGAAGCTCGGCATCCTGGTGGATCGTGACGACGAGGGCTACATGCTGCAGATCTTCACCAAGCCTGTCGAAGACCGTCCCACGCTGTTTTTCGAGATCATCCAGCGCAAGGGCAGCCGCAGCTTCGGCAAGGGCAACTTCAAGGCGCTGTTTGAAGCCATCGAGCGCGAACAGCAGCTCCGCGGCAACCTCTGATCGTCACATTCACCTCGCATCGAGGAGAAACACATGGCCACCGCAACCCTGATCGCAGCCGCCTCTTACATCATCAGGCAGGACTACGCCGCCTACACTCCGGAGCAGCATGGCGTCTGGTCGGAGCTCGTCGGCCGGGTGCTGCCTGAGCTTGAAAAGCACGCTGCGCGCGAATACCTCGAAGGTTTCCAGATCATCGGCCTCAAGCGCGACCACCTGCCCAACCTTGCGGAAATCACGCGACGTCTTGGGCCGCGCACCGGCTGGAGTTCCACTCCTGTCAGCGGATTCCTTCCCGCGCCCGCGTTTTTTGAGATGCTGGCCAACCGGCTTTTTCCCACCACCACCTGGCTGCGCTCGCGCGAGTCGCTCGAGTACACGCCGGAGCCCGACATCTTCCACGACGTCTTTGGCCACGTGCCCATGCACGCGCACAAGGTCTTCGGCGACTTCCTGGAGCACTACGGCCGCGTCTGCGCCGCCATCTCCGACCGGGTGATCCTGGAAAAACTTGGCCGCCTGTTCTGGTATACAGTGGAGTTCGGCCTCATCCGCCAGGACGGCGAGATCAAGGTGTACGGAAGCGGCCTCATCAGCTCGCACGGCGAGTGCCGCAACGTGGTCCAGGGCGGATGCCAGGTCCACGATTTTTCTCTCGACGAAGTTCTGAACACGCCGGTCAAGGTGGACGAGTTCCAGAAAGTTCTGTTCGCCATTCACAGTTTCGACGAAATGTACGAGGCCATGCATGAAGCAGAGCAGCGAGTCAACAACGGCACTCTCTGAATCCGAGTCGGCTTCGGCCGAGCTCTCGTATCAGTCGGGCTTTGGCAACGAGTTCGCCACGGAAGCTGTTCCCGGCGCGCTCCCGCAAGGACAGAACGCGCCGCAGAAGCATCCGCTCGGCTTGTACACGGAGCAGTTTAGCGGGGCGCCGTTCACCGCGCCGCGCGCCACCAACCGCCGCACCTGGACCTACCGCATCCGGCCCTCGGTCACGCATCGCCCTTACGAGGAGATTGCGGCAAAGCTTATCCGCAGCGGCCCGTTCAACGAAGTCCCCACCACTCCCAATCAGCTCCGCTGGGATCCGATCCCCATGCCCACCGAGCCCACGGACTTCGTCGAAGGCATTGTCACCCTCGGCGGCAACGGCGATCCGGCCATGCAGATCGGCCTCGGCATCCATCTCTACGCCTGCAACGCCTCCATGCACGACCGCTTCTTCTACACCGCCGACGGCGAGCTCCTCATCGTGCCGCAGGAAGGCGCGCTTCGTTTCCACACCGAGCTCGGCATCCTCCACGTCGCTCCCGGCGAAATTTGCGTTCTCCCGCGCGGCCTCAAGTTCCGTGTTGACCTCGACGACGGCCAGGCGCGCGGCTACATCTGCGAGAACTACGGTCTTCCGTTCCGCCTGCCCGAACTTGGCCCCATCGGCGCCAACGGCCTCGCCAATCCGCGCGATTTTCTCTCGCCCGCGGCCGCCTACGAAGACCGCGACGGCGAGTTCCACATCGTCGCCAAATTCTCAGGCCGCCTCTGGTCCGCGTTCATCGATCACTCGCCGCTCGACGTGGTGGGCTGGCACGGCAACTACGCGCCGTACAAGTACGACCTGGCGCTCTTCAATTGCATCAACACCGTCTCATTCGACCACCCCGACCCCTCCATTTACACCGTGCTCACCGCGCCCTCACTCAACCCCGGCACCGCCAACTGCGACTTCGCCATTTTCCCGCCGCGCTGGATGGTGGCCGAGCACACCTTCCGCCCGCCATGGTTCCACCGCAACCTGATGAACGAATTCATGGGGCTGGTTTTTGGCGCCTACGACGCCAAGGCCGAGGGCTTTGTCCCCGGCGGCGCCAGCCTGCACAATTGCATGGCCGGCCACGGTCCCGACGCCGAGACCTTTGAGAAAGCGTCGAACGCCGAGCTGAAGCCGCAGCATCTCGCCAACACGCTGGCCTTCATGTTTGAAACGCAGCTCGTGGTGCATCCCACCGCCTTTGCCATGAATACGCGCATTCTTCAGCACGAGTATTTCGAGTGCTGGCAGGGACTCAAGAAGCACTTCAACGCCGGAGACAGCGGCCGACCGCGGAAATGACCGCCATTGAAGCCGCGCTTGGCGGGCTCATCGACTACGCCGGCCTCTACCCTCCTGCCGCGCTCGACATGCCTGCCGCCGTGCGCAACTACCTGGCGTACCGCGAGCGGAAGCACGCATTCATCCTCGGCCGTTTCATTGTGAACATCTCCCGCCTGAGGGAAATGCGCGAAGCAGCGGGCGATGGGTTTGGATCCATGCGGCTCAGCGTGATCGCCGCGCAGGATTTGGATACGCGGCTCATTTGGCGGCATCTCGATGAGGGTTTTCGAATCGAGTCCGTCGAGATCAAGTGCAATGACGCGGCGACGGCCGGTAGTATCGCGCAGCGTTTGCCGGACGCGGTGGAACGCTACTTCGAAATTCCCATGCAGGACCCTGCGCCGGAATGGAGTGACGCGCTGGCCAGGATTCGTGCCCGCGCGAAACTGCGCATGGGTGGCGTGGTCGCCGAATCTTTTCCATCTCAAGAGGCAGTTGGGTTCATTCTGCGCACTCTGGCGGAGCGGCAACTGCCATTTAAGGCCACCGCGGGACTCCATCATCCCATTCGTTCCCGGCATCCATTCACCTATGCCGCCGCCAGCGCTTCAGGGACGATGCATGGATTTCTCAACGTGCTGTTCGCCGCGGCTCTCATGTATTTTGGAGGTGCGGCCGGGGAGGCACTCAAAACGCTCGAAGAAGAGGACCCCGGCGCATGGTGCGTGACCCCATACGCCATCCGCTGCCGCGCGTTCGAGTGGACCGCGGATCAACTTCACGAAATTCGCAGCCGCTTCTTTCTCAGCTTCGGATCGTGTTCGTTCGAGGAACCGACCCGCGACCTGGAGGCACTGGGATGGCTTTAACAAGCTGGATCGCCTCAGCGAACTCACCCGGCGCCGATTTTCCGCTCGCCAATCTTCCTTACGGGGTCTTTTCCCACGCGCACTCAGCGCGCATCGGCGTCGCCATTGGCGACCAGGTCCTCGATCTGCGCACCATCGCCAGCGAGGCGCTTCTCAAAGATCTTACCGATGCGGTTGTCGACGCCTGCACGGCGTCCGTTCTGAATCCGCTGATGGCGCTCGGGCCCGATGCCTGGTCTGTGCTGCGCCGCCGTCTCACCGAACTGCTCTCCGCAGCCGCTCCCGAATCCACGCAGCGCACTGTCGCGCAAATGCTCGTTCCACAGCGCGACGCCGTAATGCGGCTTCCCGCCGAGATCGGCGACTACACCGACTTCTACGCGTCCATCCACCACGCTACGCGGGTCGGCAAGCTCTTCCGCCCCGATAACCCGCTCCTGCCCAACTACAAATACGTCCCCATCGGCTATCATGGCCGCTCGTCGTCGATTGTCGTCAGCGGCCAGCCGATACGCCGCCCCTGTGGCCAGTCCAAACCGCAGCATGCCGCCGAGCCCGTGTTCGGTCCCGCGCGCAACCTCGATTACGAGCTCGAAGTGGGCGTCTTCATCGGCCCCGGCAATCCCCTTGGCGAGCCCATCCCCATCGCGGATGCCGAGCGGCACGTCTTCGGCCTTTGTCTCCTCAACGACTGGTCCGCCCGCGACATCCAGTCCTGGGAGTACCAGCCGCTCGGTCCGTTTCTCGCCAAAAACTTTGCCACCAGCATCTCGCCGTGGATCGTGCCCCTTGAAGCGCTTGCGCCCTATCGCGTGCCTGTTGCCGCGCGTCCTGAAGGCGATCCCGCACCGCTTGCGCATCTTGACTCACCCTCTGCCGAGCGCGATGCCATCGACCTGACTCTGGAAGTGCTTGTGCAATCGCAGCGGATGCGCGATCAGGGCATGGCGCCGGTTCGCGTCAGCCGCGGAAATCTTCGCGATCTCTACTGGTCCATCTCGCAACTGGTGGCGCATCACGCGAGCAACGGCTGCAATCTCCGCGCTGGCGATCTGCTCGCCACCGGCACCATCTCCGGCGCCGAAGAAGGCTCGGAAGGCTGCCTGCTGGAGATGAAACATCGCGCCCAGCCGCTCCGCCTGCCCACGGGCGAAACCCGCTCCTTCCTCGAGGATGGCGATGAAATCACGCTCCGCGCATACGCGGAACGCGATGGTCTGCCCCGCATCGGATTCGGCGCTTGTTCGGGAAGAATCGTGGCTGCGCGCTGATTAGAATTTCCAACGCAGGGAATCGCCGGCAGGTCTGCTCCGATCAGATCCGGTTCATGAAAAGCAGAACGATGGTCACTACCAGGATGGCTCCGACGCCGCCAGTGGGAAAGTAGCCCCAATTCCGGCTGTAGGGCCACGTGGGGACAACGGCAATCAGCAGAAGAACCAGTGAAGGAATGACGAAGATGACAATCATGATGCCCCTGAGCGCGGCCGAGCGACACCACCGCTAAGTACGCTGATGCGCCCAGGGAGCGGACGGGTTGCCCTGACTCAAGACCTCAGCGAATCTCCACCTGGTCGATCTCGAACTGGAACTTGCCCGGCGTCGCTACGCGGATAAAGCCGATCGCGCTCAGGTCGCTCCCGTCGGTTTCGAATGTCGAAAACGGGAATGTGTACTGCTTCCACTCCGGCCCAGCCACGAACGCCGCCATCGCCGGCATCTCGCCTGAATTCCCGCTGCGCGATTCGGTCAGCACCAGCAGCGTGTAGGTCCCGCCGTCGCCCTTGGCCCAGAAGCGGATCTCCTTCTTGCTGGAGAGATTCACCGGCTGCATGATGCTGGCGCCGGGCGAATACAGCGCGCCCGCGAACACAAACTGTCCTCCTGGAGCCACCTCGCCGTTGATCTGCAATGCTCCCTTCGATCCTGCCGCGCCCGGCTCCACAATGGCAAGCGACGAAGTCGATTTGCCGCCGTTCATGCTGTCGCTCGCCGGCATCCACGATCCGTAGTTCGCCGTCACCTTGCCTTCGTCAAAGGTGCTCACCACGCCTGACTCCGACCCGGCGGGCACAGGCGCCAGTGGCACCGGCTTCCCTGTTCCACCATTCACGCTCTCGACCGTCAGTTTCACCGCGGTGGTGTGATCGGAGCTTGGCCCCACCATCAGGTCGAAGATTCCCGGCTCCACCACCCGCTGCATGTTGATGTCCCAGATTCTCAGCATCTCCGGGGTCACCGTAAACTCCACCGTCCGCTTTTCGCCCGGCTTCAGCGTCACCCGCTCGAATCCCGTCAGCTTCATCACCGGCTGCGTCACTGAGGCCACGCGCTGATGCAGGTAAAGCTCTGCCACCTCGTCGCCTTCACGCGTTCCCGTATTGATGAGGTCCACGCTCACCTTCGCTGTCCCGCCGGTCAGCATCTGCTCCGGCTGAACGCGCAGGTTGTCGAACTTGAACGTGGTGTAGCTTAGCCCCGATCCAAACGCAAACAGCGGCTGCCGCGTGCTGAATTCGTAGCTGCGATTGTCCGACGGCTTGTGATTGTAGAAATCCGGCAGCGCGCCCACCGTGTGCGGAAACGTGATCGGCAGCTTGCCACCCGGGTTCACGTCGCCAAAAAGCACCTCGGCAAACGCCTGCCCGCCCATTTCGCCCAGGTACCAGCCCTCGAAAATTCCCTGGGCATGCTCCGCAATGTAGTTGACCGAGAGCGGCCGTCCGTTGATCAGCAACACCACCACCGGTTTCCCGGTCTCCACCACCGCCTTCACCAACTCGTTCTGCGCGCCCAGCAGGTCCAGCGAATCGCGGTCTCCGCGATGATCCTCCGACCACGCCTCGCGATTGGTGCTTTCGTTTTCGCCCACCACCAGGATGGCCACATCCGCCGCTTTTGCCGCTTCCACCGCTGCCTTGATCGAATCCTGCTGCGTCTTCGGGTCCACAAGCTGCACATTGTCTGCCGCCCAGCCGCGGAACCCCTCTGGCGCCGTGGTGATTTTGCACCCCTGCGCGTAAATCACCTTCGCATTGCTGCCCACATACGCCTTGATTCCGTCCAGCACGCTGATTCCGAACCCCGGATCGCGGCTGTAGCCGCCGATGTGCACATCGGCCGCATTGGGCCCGATCACCGCAATCGTCTTCAACCTGGTCAGGTCAAGCGGCAGCAGGTTGTCCTGGTTCTTCAGCAGCACAATCGACTTCCGCGCCGCCTCCAGCGCCAGTTGCCTGTGCTCCGGGCTGTTGTTGATGCGCTCCGCGTAATCCGGATCGACATACGGGCGATCGAACAGCCCCAACCGGAACTTGGTCTCCAGCACCCGCGCCACCGCGCGATCTACTTCGCTCAACGGCACCGCGCCCGCCTTCACCTGCTGCACCAGGTTGGTGTAGATCGGCGGGTCTGAGAGATCGAAATCGACCCCCGCGGAAAGTCCCATCCGCGCCGCATCCGCCATGTCGTAGGCCACGTGATGGGTGTAGACGAGCATCTGCAAGCCGTTATCGTCTGAGCTCACATATCCATCGAAGCCCCACTCCTGCCGCAGCACTTTGTCCAGCAGCCAGTGGCTTGCATGCGAGGGAACGCCGTCGATTTCGTTGTAGGAGGCCATCACGCTGCCCACGCGCGCCTCCTTCACCGCAGCCTCAAACGGAGGAAAGAAGTCCTCCCGGATCACGCGCTCCGAATAATTGCCCGGCGCCGTGTTGGTGCCGCCCTCCGGCTCAGAATGCACTGCAAAATGCTTGGCGGTTGCCAGCACATGATGCCGGTCGATGATGTAGGAGTCACCCTGCAATCCCTTGATCGCCGCTACCCCGATCCGCGACACCAGGTACGGATCTTCGCCGTATGTCTCCTCGGTCCGCCCCCAGCGCGGGTCGCGGGCAATGCCCAGCACCGGCGAGAAAACCTGGTCCGCCCCGCGCGAGCCGGCCTCATCGCCGATGGCCGTGAAGATGCGCTTCACCAGCGCCGGGTCCCACGTGCTGGCCAATCCCAGAGCCTGGGGAAAGCTGGTGCTGCCGTATTCCATATAGCCATGCAGCGCTTCGCCCGGGAAAATGACGGGAATACCCAGCCGCGTCTTCTCCAGTTGGTACCGTTGCACCCCGTTGCGCAGGATGGCCGCATCGCGCGGGGTGAACTTCAACTCCGGCCCCCATTCAGCCAGGATGGTCTGCCGCGCCTTTTCGGTGGTGAAGGTGCCCGTGGGATCCACCACGTCGATCTTGTCCTGCCAGCCCCAGTTGAGCTGGTCCACCTTCTCTTCGAGCGTCATCCTGGCCAGCAGGTCCTTTACCCGATCGGCAATGGGCAGGTTCGGATCCTTATAGGGCGGCGTTCCAGCCACTTCGGACGCAGGCTTTTGCCGGCCCGCGGCGCCCGGGACCGCAACCGAAAGACACAGTAGAAAGGCAAATAAAACGGGGAAACAACTCACGCGTGCGCGGGTCTTCATGGCTGTGGAAGGTCCTTTCCGGAATCTGGCGAATCATTGTAGATCAAGTACGGGCCTCGCCGGTGTGCGGTTCCTCACGGCGCGCTTGATTTGCGACAATTCCCGCAGCAGAATAAACAATCCTGAAATCAGCGTGAAACTCCGTGTTTATCTGTCAGAATTGACTATAGAGATCATTTGAGATGCGCAGAGTCGCGCTGGTCGACAACCCAGCTTCCGGACAGTCTTCACCCTACCGCAAATCCATTGTGCGCGACACCCTCGCCGCCCTCCGGCAGGCAGGTGTCGAGACCGGTCAATACACCATCGACGGTCCTGGCAGCGGTTCCCAACTCGCCCACCAGGCCATCGCGCGCGGCTGCGATGCCATCCTCGTCGCCGGCGGCGACGGAACCGTCCACGAAATTCTCCAGTCCCTCGTCGGCACGGACGTGGCGCTCGGCGTAGTCCCCATGGGCACCGCCAATGCGCTGGCCTCAAACCTCGGCCTGGCAGGGTCCCCGGCAAAAGCCATTCAAAGGCTTCTCCGGGCGGAGCCCGTTAAAGTTCCGGTGGGCCGCATCACCTTCCGCGCTCAAGACGGCTCCGAACAGTCCCGCTACTTCACCGTAGCCGCAGGAATCGGCGCGGATGCACTGCTCATGGCCCGCATGGACCCGGCCCTCAAACGGCGCTTTGGCTATCTCCTCTATCTCGTTGAAGCCGCCCGCATCTGGGCCAGCCACCCGTTTCCGCTCTTTCAAGCCAGCTTCGTCAACGGCAGCGGCATCCCGCGCACCGAGCACGCTTCCCAGATCCTTGCCGTCCGGGTCCGCTCCTTTGGCGGAGTTCTTGGCCGCCTGGCGCCGGGCGCCAGTCTCCACAGTCACAACCTGGCCCTCCTGGCCTTCAAGACCCGCAGCCGCCTCCGCTATCTCAGGTTTCTTCTGGCCGTCGTGGCCTCCCGCCAGACCTTCTCCCCGGAAGTCGAGCTCATCTCTGCCGATTCGGTGGAGTGCCGCGCCGCCAACGGCTCCTCCACTCCCATTTACGTCGAGGCCGATGGCGAGGTGCTCGGCCATCTCCCCGCCCGCATTGAAATCGCCGCCGAAACTCTCACCCTGCTGGTTCCGCCCGACACCCAGCCGTAAGCCTTCCTCAGTCCCTTATCCCTTGTTCCCCTCCTTCCTCCCGGCGCTACAATCTGACCATGCTCCTGGCCGTGGTTACCATCTCGGACCGCTGTTCGCTCGGCCAGATGACCGATAGCGCCGGCCCCGCCGTGGTCGCGCTCCTCCGCGCCCAATGGGCTGATGCCAACATTGAAACCGCGCTGCTGCCCGATGAAGAAGATTCCATCGCCGCACTCCTTGAGCAATTCGCCGTCGACGCTGCTGCCCTCGTCGTCACCGTCGGGGGCACCGGTTTCGGCCTCCGCGACCGCACTCCTGAAGCCACCCGCCGCATCATCGATCGCGATGCTCCCGGCCTGGCCGAAGCCATGCGCTCCCTCGGCGCTGCGCAAAACAGATTTGTGTGGTTATCGCGCGCCGTCTGCGGATTGAAAGGCAGCACGCTCATCGTGAACCTCCCCGGCAGCCAGCGCGGCGCCACGGAGAGCCTCACCACCATCCTGCCGCTGCTCAAGCACGCCATCGACGTTGCCGCCGGCGGGCAAACCCATCCTTAATCGTCTGCCGTCGGCGTTATTCAGTCCCGCCAAAGCTTCTTCCTAACGCGAATCGCACCAGAAACGGTTCGGTTGGATGGGTAACGCGACCGAATGCCGGCGGCGTGGCTGTCGCATTTGGAGTTATCTGGTAGACATAGGCGTAGTCAATGTCGGCGTCTTTGCGATTAAGCATATTCAACAATTCGGCGGTAACGTGCCATTTCTTGAAAAACTGATAACCGACCTCCCCGTTAAGCAACACCGTTTGACTTGACTGATAACGTCCGTCAGACGTCAAATAGCGCGGACCAAAGTAGCGCAGGCGCAAACTCGACGAAAGACCTTTGTAATCGTGCAGCGTGGCGCCCGCGGAAACCACCACCTTAACCGCTTCGGGCACAAGCTTGCCGCCCGGGCCTTGCTGTTGCCAATTTACATATACGCAGCCAGGTATGGGTGTGGAAGGGGGTGTAGCAGGGCATGATGTGCCGTTGTAATACGTGGTGCTGAAGGGCATCGTGGTCCTGGTTGTAGCTGTAGCTGTTAACGGCACATTTACCACCCACCATGTCGCATCAAATGGGTCTAATTGGGTGAACTGGGCTCTCGAATCCGCAATGTCAAAAGCGAAAGTCAAATGTTCCGCTGGCGTGTAGTAGTTTGCCCATTCGATGCCGTAGCGGTTGCTCGACTGTTCTGAGGCGATCGTGCCTCCGGTGTCGCCATCCTGCGTCAGCTCGGAGTTACTGTGGAGATACCAGAGCTCAAAGGTGCTTTGCAGATGGGGGACGGCCGCAGTGCGCACGCCGATTTCCCCGCCTTTTTGTTCTACCAAAGGAGAGATTTTCGGCATGATCTGGCCGGGGTAAGGATAGTCCGGCGAAATCGGCTCCACCAATTGCGTTGAGCCACGCCCGTCGTTCGAGTGAAAACTGAATCCGCCCTGTAAATAGAACTCGGTATTGGCCCACGGGCCGAAAATCAAACTAGCTTTCGGGCTGGGCAGGAACTTGGCGGCCGAGCCGGAATTGGCCGCATTCACCGTGGTGGCGGTGCCGTCGGGCAAAGTAATTCTATCGGTCGGGTAAGCCAGGCTGGCGACGGCAAATGTTTCTTCGTCGCCCCGCAGGGCATAGACCGAGCGGAATTTATTCGCCCACTGGATTGTATTCTCCCAATAAGCACTGCCTAGCGTGTCCGTAAAGTTATCTCGCTCCGTGGTCGCGGGCAGTGTGGGGCAGGTAGTGTCGGAAACCGTGGTAGCGGCGGCGGTGCTGCCGTTGTTAGTAAAAGCAAGATTAGTGGGCAAAGTAACAGAAAGAGTGATATTGGAGTTAGGGGCGTTGATACAGGTGGGAAGAATCCCGGCATTGGGAAGGCCGGTGCCGGCGGCGGGGAAGAAACTGGTGCCGCTGCCGGCCCAGGCGGTGGCGGAATAATCGGTTTTGGCCGTGCGCACGCGATTTTGCGTCCGGTAAAGGCCGTTGTTGATCCAATCGCTGCGGTACTGCACGCCGAACGTATTTGACATCTTCCGGCCAAGCCATTTGCTGAAAATCGTGTGCTGTGCGTCCAGGTAACCCACCCAGCGTCTGTCCTGCTGATTGAACTGGTCTTCTTTGCCGTAGTCCACCAGGTAGTAAGTGAAATCGGAAAATAAATCGAGATCGTAATAAAACACGGAGGCCATGACCTTCGATTCGGAGTTATCGCCTTGGTGATGCCACTCACCCTGCAAGCTATAGCGCTGGCTACGCCCGCCGTCAGACGGGTTCAGTGTGCCGAAGAAACCAACGAGGGGTTGGGCGGCATCGGGGATTTGATCGCTCGAGTTCCATTTTCCGTGGTAAGCGCGGGCCGTGATGCTGGCGCCATTGGTGTCGTCGCCCTGGCTGTAGGTTAGGATGCCGTTGATTTTGTCATAAGCATCCGGATGCACCCATGGGCCGTCATAGTAATACTCTTCTCCGCCGTACAGCAGATTGCCGGAGCCGAGCTTTTGCGATGCGCCGAAAACGGTTCGCCCGTAGGTGTGCGTGCCGCCTTCCACCTGGAAGAAATTCTCGGGCAGCGTCTTGAAAAACTCCACATTGGCATTTGCAGCCGAGCTAAAGTTGCCGACATTCGCGTAATAAGGGCCTTTCTCGAAATTCACCCGCTCCACAAACTCCGGGATGACGGTGTTCATGTCCGAGTAGCCCTCGCCGTGCGCGTGCGACGGCAGGTTGAGCGGCATATCGTCCAGGAAAATGGCGATATCTGTGCCGTGGTCGAGATTGAAGCCGCGAAGAAAATATTGGTTGGCCTTGCCGCCGCCGGCGTGTTGCGTGATGATGAGGCCGGGAACCGTCTCCAGAATTTCCCCCGAGCGAAGAATCGGACGATCCTGGATTTCCTTTGCGCCCACCGTTCCCTGGGTGCCGGATTCGGCAACTCCGATAAGGTCATCCTCCCGGCCTTGTACGTTGATGGTGGTGCTCACGGCGCCCACTACCAGAGTGATGCGCGGCGACGCCGGCGCCCCGGCGGTCCCTATGGTGACAAGGATTCCTTTGGTTTCAAAGCCGGGATTCGACACCACGAGTCGATAACTCCCTGCCGCGAGTCCGGACAGAATGAAGGAGCCGTTCCTGTCCGACTGCGTCGTTCTTTGTGCGGTACCGTTGGCGCTGAAAGCCTGCACGGTAGCCCCGGCGATCACCGCGCCAGACGTGTCAATGACAGTTCCCGATAGCTGAGACTGCGCGCGGGCCGGTGCGGGGATCAGGAAGGTAACCGCAAGTATGAAGAATATTAACTTCGTGCTACGCATGACTGAAAGATCCCTCGCGCTCTTCTTTCTGGTTCATTCGCTCTTAATGTTTGTGGCTGTGTCCGTGGGCGTGCTTGTGGGCTGGGCTGTGTTGGGGAACGGTCATCACCAGGCGCCCGTGCTGCACCCCTTTAAGGCTGATGAGCTGATCTGCAAACTGCCCTATTTCCGCCGACTTGCCGCGCACGATCAGGACTTCAAGACAGGAGTCGTGGTCCAGATGAGCATGGCTGGTGGAAACTACCAACTCGTGGTGCGCATGCTGCAATTCGGTCAGCTTCTCGCTCACGCCGTGAGAATGGTGGTCGTAAATGAGGGTGACTGTGCCGACCACGGTGGAATCGGGAACGGCGGCCTGTTCCGAGATCAGCCGGTCGCGGATCAGGTCGCGGAACGCCTCGGAGCGGTTGGTGTAGCCCCGCTCGGTGATGGAACGGTCGAATCGCTTCAAAAGGTCGGAATCCAGGGCAATGCCGATGCGGCTAAGAACTCCCACGGCGCACTCCTCGACGGCTCGCATGCGTTTCGAGTCCGCCATTGTTGTAGCACGATCTTCCCGATCATGCTACAGCGGCACGCCTATCGGATGTGACACCGATCACGAAAATCGGGCGTCCGTTGGGATTGCATTTGGCGCATGCGGAATCAGGCGGCCTTGCGCGCGGATCTTGCCTTCGCCTTTGCGCGTTTGTTTGCTTTCCTTTGAGGTTCAACCACGGAAAGCCGAAGGCCCATGGAATTGACCACGGCGATGAGAGTCTTCATCGTCGGATTCCCCTTCGGCGAAAGCGCTCGATACAGCGACTCGCGGCTGATTCCCGCCTGGACGGCGATGGCGGCGACGCCGCCGTAGGCTTCAGCGAGGGCGCGAAGCATGAGCAGGCTGCCTGCACGTTCCTCGGGCTTTTCGAGGGATTCGAGGGCGGCTTTTAGGTATTCGATTGCAAGCTCGCGGTCGGAGCGGAGCAGTTCAACTTCCCACTCGTGATATGAGGATCCGGCCTTCAGGGTCTTCATCGCTGTTGTCTCCTCTTCCAGTCCGCCCAATACTGCTTGGCGCGGTCAATATCCCGCTGCTGCGTGGCCTTATCGCCACCGCATAGCAGCACGACCATCACTTGGCCGTGCCGCCCGATGTACGCCCTGTATCCCGCCCCCACATGGACCCGCAACTCAAGTACGCCATCGCCTACTGGAGCGCAGTCTCCAAAATTGCCGGACTCCACTTGCCGTATCCGGCTGAGAATGCGGGATTGCGCCGTCCTGTCTCTCAGTGCCTGAAGCCACTCGTCAAAGGGGTGCTTTCCCGACTCAAGGCGGTACCGGACGATTTCGAACACGGGCTAAGTGTAGCATAAAAGCTACAAGCTTAGTCTGCGCGATCGCAGAGTATCCGCGTGCTCGCTCCTTGAAAGCCCTAGTTCAAAAACATCGTCCGGTAGAGCGTGTCTCTCTGCACCGGCTTGAACCCCGCGTCGCGGATAATCCGCCGCAGCTCCTCTTCCGAAGTGCAGTTCGACGTTCCCGCCGCGCGCACCACATTCTCCTCGAGCATCACCGAGCCCACGTCGTTGCCGCCGAAGTGCAGCCCCAGCTCCAGCACCTTCAGTCCCTGCGTCACCCAGCTCGCCTGCACGTTCTCAATGTTGTCCAGATACAGCCGCGCAATCGCCAGCACCTTCAGGTACTCAACGCTGGTCGCTTCGTCCCAGCCGCGCCCGCCCAGCGCCGTGTGCTTGGGCTGGAAACTCCACGGGATGAACGCCGTGAACCCGCCCGTCTCCTCCTGCAGCCGCCGGATCACCTCGAAGTGGTTCACCCGCTGCTCATAGCTCTCGCCCACTCCGAACATCATGGTTGCCGTGGTCCGCATGCCCAGTTCGTGCGCCGTCCGGTGCACGCTCACCCAGTCATCGGTCCGGCACTTCAGGCGCGCAATCCGGATCCGCACCTCGTCGTCCAGGATCTCCGCGCCGCCGCCCGGAATCGAATCGAGCCCCGCGTCGCGCAGCCGCGCAATCGTCGTGCGCAGGTCGAGCCCCGAGTACTCCGTAATCGCCAGCACCTCGCTGGCCGACAGGCAATGCAGCCAGATCTGCGGAAACCGTTCCTTGATGCCGCGGAACAGCCGCTCGAACCAGTCGATCTTCAGGTCCGGATGAATGCCGCCCTGCATCAGCACGCCCGTCCCGCCCATCTCCACCGTCTCGGCAATCTTGGCGTAGATGGTCTCGTCGTCCAGGATGTAGCCTTCGTTCGCCGTCGGCCCTTTGAGCGGGCGGTAAAACGCGCAAAACGTGCAGTACTCGGTGCAGAAATTGGTGTAGTTGATGTTGCGGTCGATGATGTAGGAGACCACGCCCTCGGGATGCAGGCGCCGGCGCACGGCGTCGGCCTCGAATCCCAGGCCGATCAGGTCAGGCGAACGAAAGTAGTCGAGCGCTTGCTCTCGCGTCAGCGGCATAGTGTCATTTTACTTGGAATGGCTTTGAAAGGGCACCGCGTCAAACGGCGACGGCCAAAATGTAGCGCCGGCCTCCCGGCCGGCTGTCGCGGGGGCCTCCCGGCCCCCGCCCTGCACAAGCGTGCACATGCCCCATTCTCTCTCGCTGAAAAGTATCGTATGCTGACTTCTTCCGGCAGCCTATTCAGCCCCTGCCGGACCGCACCACGCTTACCCGTTTGCTCTTTTCCGGAACAGAAACAGCCCTCGCTTTACTACAGGAGCCTTGCGTGTGCGCGACAAGTTTGAAGCGGTCGAAATGCCGCTGAAGAGGACGAACCAATCGATGAATGCGCGCCAGAGGGTTTCTTTTTCTGCCATATCCTGTTGCCCGACTGGTTATTGGATTCGCGCGAAACCTGCCGCGATTCACTTTCGCGTCCCCGTGGGCAGCCCTGCTCAGCTTCCTGGCTTCGTTCCCGCAGCGGGCGGCCCCGGCTTCTTTTGCGGGCTGGACGCGCCCAGGCTCATCATCACGATCTTCAGTATCTTCTTCAGCGTCGCGCCCAGCCCCATCCTTCGCTCCTCGCTACTTCTTGGCCGGCGCTCCCGGCGTCGCCGTTGCCGGGCTCGCGGCCGCCTTCTCGCCCTTCAGAATGGCCAGCGCCGCCGGCGGCAGCGGCTTGTCGGCGTTGGCCAGCAGCAGGCTCACCTGCCACATCTGGGTCTCCGTGAGCAGGTCCTTGTACGAGGGCATGCCCGACAGCCGGATGCCGTTGGCCACCTTCCAGTAGGTCTCGCCCGGCGGATCGTCGCTCACTCCCACCACATTGCCATTGTGGTGCGCTTCCCACAACGGCGGGGCCTTGGGATACTCGTGCGATCCAATCCGCGACGGCTGCCCATGATAGCCGTGGCACACGGCGCAATTGTCCGCGTAAAGCTGGGCTCCGGCCATGAAAGTATCCTCATCGGCCTGGACCGGCGGCGTCTTCACCATCTCCCGGTCAATGCGCGCATGCAACGGAACACCGGTGACCAGCTTCTCGTACGGCAGCGGCTTATCGTTCACCGCGACCGGCGGGTTGCCATATTTGAAATAGCAGAAGACTCCTATCGGAACCAGCACAAGGCCAATCACGATTCCAAGCAAGTATCGGCCCATCGGCGACAAACCTCCGGAATTGTTTTCATCCTACCCTAACGGCCCATGGACCGCCCCGCTGGAAAAATTGAATAATTGCATTGGTTTCCCGGCCGCGTGCTTCGCGCGGACATGGAGGGGAAAGCCTCAGCCGCAGCCGCGTGTAATCTGGAAGCGCCGGAACATGAAATCTGACCTTCAACCCTCGCTGCGCGGAGTCCTGGTGGAACTCAGGCCGCTAGGTCCGGACGATTTCGATGCGCTGTTCGCGGTCGCGTCGGACCCGCTCATCTGGGAACAGCACCCGGCCTCCGACCGCTATAAGCCCGACGTGTTCCGCCGGTTTTTTCAGGATGCGCTCGCCTCGGGCGGCGCGTTCGTCGTCCTTGACCGCAACGACGGCAGCATCATTGGCTCCTCGCGTTACCACGGCTACGACGCGGAAAAAAGCGAAATCGAGATCGGATGGACGTTTCTGGCGCGCTCGCGCTGGGGCGGCCGCTACAACGGCGAGATGAAGCAGCTCATGGTGCGGCATGCGCTCCGCTTCGTCGGCCGCGTAATCTTCGTCATCGGCGTGCGCAATCTGCG
This sequence comes from uncultured Acidobacteriota bacterium, assembly GCA_963766785.1. Lineage (GTDB taxonomy): Bacteria > Acidobacteriota > Terriglobia > Terriglobales > Acidobacteriaceae > Telmatobacter. The sequence continues at coordinate 525,563 of CAVYBV010000025.1, read as the reverse complement.
CTCCCAGAAGGCTATTGAAAAGCTGGGCGGCGTGCGCGCGGGGCAGAGGCTGGATGCGGCCGGGCGCGATTCCTGGGTTTACGAGATGAGAAAGGTTCCCCCGAACGTCCTGGCGTGATCTGCTCCTCGCTCGTACTCACATGCCAGCCGGATGCAAAACGGTCCCGCCAGCGTCCAAAGGGTAGCCGCCGCACCCACAAGCCTCGCTGCGAGGTGGTTTAATACCAACAGGGAGAAGCCGCTCAGCGCAAGAGAAGCCGGGGCGCGCCAAAGGCGCGACAAGCCGGGAGAAAACTGCGCCGGGCATTCCGCAATCCCGTGGAGGAAATCCGAACCCGATGTTCTCTTTCCGCTCTTTTGCCCTCGCGCTCGCCATCGCCGCCGGCGCCGCGCTCTGTGCACCCGCTCAGGAGTCCAGTTCCGCCTTTGCTTCCGGCGTTCCCATGGACAGTTCTTCATTGGTTGCGGGTCAAGCGGCCCCGCCGGACCAGGCGCAGCAGGCGCCCGCCAATTCCAACCAGGGTTCCCTGAGCGTGCAGGAGCGCATCCGGGAGCGCAAGGCCAAGCGCCGCGCCCAGGCCATCCACGACATTTACTCGCATCTCTATGAGGGTTACGTGGGCATGGGCTACATGCGCTTTGTTCCCGGGCCCAACAAGCAGCGCACCACCATGTACGCCTGGAACGCCGAGTTCACCCGCTATTACAACGAGCGTTTCGGCGTCACCCTCGACGCCCGCGGCAACAACGGCACCGCCTACGTTGGACTGAACCCCTATAACGTGACCCGTCCCGCCATCGCCACCTATTCCGGCATGCTCGGTCCCACCTACCGCTTTCTCACCGAGCCCAGATACTCCATCTCCGGCCGCGCCATGGCCGGCTACATCCATAGCGACTTCTCCGGTGACACAAACGGCTTCGGCACCGCGTTGCTGGGCCTCTATCCTGACGGCGGCACCTACGCCGCCTCCGTCTCCATCGCCGCCGAGTACAACCTGAGCAACAACCTCGGGCTGCGCCTGGCCCCTGAGTACAACTTCTCCGGCTTCGGCTCCAGCCTACAGGCCAGCCGCGGCTTCACCGGCGGCTTCGTGTACCGCTTCGGGAAGCAGTAGTAAGGCAGGGAGTAGGGAATAGGGAGTAGGGCTGGGGTGAGCGAAAAAGAGCGAAAATAAAAACGGAGATGTCTTATGGATTGATGAGGTTACGCCCTCAAAGTGCAGTGAATTGCGCACTCTTTTCGCCGGAGATTTCGGAGTTCTTTGGGGCTGGATTGCTACGGCCATTTCCGGGCTCCCTTGGGGCATAAACGACTACGCCCGCCGGAGTGGCGGGCGCAATTCGACTCATGAGTTTACTTTAATCCGGATTCACGGACCTTGGATGTGATGGCGGATACAGGGGAGAAGCGGAGTTAGCGGAGTTAGCGGAGCTAGCGGAGTTAGCGGGGTTAGCGGGGCCAGGGTCGAAGGCGGCAGGGAGCCCCGCGAGGTTACCTTTGGTGAGGGGGGTGGCGTCAAAATGGTGTTTGGCTGGGACTAGGTACCGAGATGCGGGACATTGGTGGTATTAGCGGAGTGAGCGGGGTCCGAGTGGTTACCTTTGGGCTAGGGGGGTGGCCTCAGCCCGTGCACTCGGCCGTCGTCGCTGAAACGGTTCCTGGTGCGAGCCAGCAGTTCTTACGCCCCCTGCGGGGGCTGCGGGGATGGTTCACCGGTCATTTCCCCAGGCTTGCGCCTGGGGCTACCGTCTTTTGCCCGCTGAAGCGGGCTTCGCGACAAGCCGAGCCATAACGGTCGCGTCGAGCCAGCCATAGCCGTCGAATCGAGCCCAGCCGTAACCGTGGAAATAATGGACTGTGCCAGGAACGTGCCCATGAAGTTTTGTGGTTTCCCAGGTCCCAACGCCGGGGACCCTTCGACAAGCTCAGGGCAGGCTCTGGGGCACTCTGCCGTTCTTACGCCCCCTGCGGGGGCTTCGGGAATGGTTCACGACCATTTCCCCAGGCTTGCGCCTGGGGCTACCGTCTTTTGCCCGCTGAAGCGGGCTTCGCGACCAGCCGAGCCGTAGCCAGCATGGGGTCGGGACCATTGGCATCCATCCCCTTCTTTCGTCTGCGGCTTGACTCTGGAGTGCACTCCAGGGTGTAGGCTTCGAAATAGAGGGACGAATGGGAGCAGTTCTCCAGATCGGCGACGTGGCCCATGAAACGGGGCTGAGCGCGGATACCATCCGCTTTTACGAGCGGGAACGGTTGCTTCAGCGGGCGGCGCGGTCCAGCGGAGGCTTCCGGTTATTTTCAAAATCCGATGTTGCCGATCTTGCATTCATCCGCAATGCGCAGGAGCTTGGCTTTTCGCTTCAGGAGATTCGCGATCTGGTTTCGCTGAAGAACGCGCGCCGCCCCGACTGCGGACAGGTGGAGAAGATGCTGGAACACAAGATCAGCTCCGTGCGGGCAAAGATCACCGCGCTGCGCAAACTGGAGAGCGAATTACAGCGAACGATGGTTCGGTGCCAGGCGAATTTGCGCAGGGCGGGACGGAGCGATGCCGAGGATTGCCCGGCCTTGAGCGAAATCTCGCGGAGCAAGGGAAGGAAGAGGAGATGACGCTGGAATTGCTTTACCTTGCGGGATGCCCGAATCACGAAGCGACCGTGGAGCTGGTGCAGAGGGTTCTGGGAGCGGAGGGAATGGCGGTGGAAGTGCGGCAGACTCTGATCTGCAACCATGAAGAGGCAAACGCGCACGGCTTTCCCGGGTCGCCTACGGTGCGGGTGAACGGAAGGGACATCGAGAAGCTTGCCGCGGCTCGACTCGGCGTGGGCTTTGCCTGCCGGACCTATTTTGTGGATGGAAGAGCGCAGGGTGTGCCGCCGCGTTGCTGGCTTGAGGAGGCAATTCGCGCGGCGCGGAAGCAGGAGGGCCAGCCATGAAGGGAGTCCGCGCGATCCCGACGCTTACACCTGTAGCCGCGGCGATGAGCGCGATGACGGCACTCGCGTGTTGTCTGCCGTGGGGCATTGGGGCGGCATTGAGCGCGCTGGGCCTGAGCGTGTTCTTCGCCCGGTTCCAGGTGGAATTCATTGTTCTGTCCGTGGTTTTGCTCGGTGTCGGGCTCATTCAGATACTGCGCCGGAGGCGAAGGTGCGAGCGCCGCGGCGGAGCCGAGATCGCGCTTTGGATTGTTGCGGCGGCGGTTGTATTCGCCGTGGTTCTGTTCCCCGAATGGGTGGCCGGAATTCTCGCCGGCCGTCATCCCTAGCCAGCCTGGAGAATGCGTATGGCGAAAAAGCATTGGATTTCGATTGGAATTGTGGCCGTGGCCGTGGTTCTGATGGTTCGCTATTTTGGCGTGGGCCATCGGACTCCACCCGGCCAGCCGCAATTGGTGGCGATCACGCCTCAGTCACTGCCGCAGTTCGCGGCTGAATTCAATGGTTCGGCGAATGTGGAACGGGTGGTGCTGCTGATGTCGCCGACATGTCCGGTCTGCCTGGCAGGAAGCTCGAGCGTCGACGCCATCCTAGAACGCCACCCCGGCAGCAGGGTGCGAGTGTTCGCGGTTTGGGAGCCGATGCTGCCCACCGATTGGGGACGTCCCGGCACCCGCGTGCTGGCCCGGCTCTCCGATCCGCGCGTGACCCAGGTTTGGGACAGCAATCATTTGATTGCAGGACTCATTGAGAAGGGCGCGGATGGGCGCCGGCCTGCCTGTTGCAATCGAAACGGCCACTGGTGGGACGTGATTGCGGCTTATCCTCCCGCCTCCAGATGGACGGACACCGCGCCGGTCCCGGAGCTTCTCAACGGCACCGTTGTCCAGACCGCGCCGCAATTAGAGGCTCAGTTGGCGCAACATTCCTAGCACCGTTTCCGTGTAGTTATGTAGTTTCCCAGGTCTCGGCCACCGTCGCTGAAATGGTTCGTGGTGCGAGCCGGCAGTTCTTACGCCCCCTGCGGGGGCTTCGGGGATGGTTCACCGATCCTTTCCCCAGGCTTGCGCCTGGGGCTACCGTCTTTTGCCCGCTCAAGCGGGCATCGCGTCGAGGCCAGGCGTAACCTGGTCCATTGGCGTCCATCCCGGGTCCCTCCGTAGCGGCGGACGGGGGACCTGGGGCATCCGGCGAGAGACCTCAGGGGCTGAAGCCCAAACCCTTTGTTGCGGCGGCTGACGGCGGGACTGAAGTCCCGCCCTGACGCGTTTTGCGGCGTCGAGTCGAGTTTTTCCGGAGCGGTAAAGCCCCAGGCCCTTTATTTGGGCAGCTAGCGGCACGATTAAAGTCGTGCTTTTTCGAGGCGCCATTTAAGCAACCAGTTCTAGGCGTGTGGCGCGTTCAAGTCCGCCAGGCCTTCGGGGAGGGCCATCTCGATTCGGCGGTTGTCGGGGTCAAGCTTGCGCAGGTAGCTTTGCGCGAAGGGAATCAGGACCTCGCCGCCGGGCGAGCGCACGATTAGGATGGGCGCCGCGCCAGCTGGACGTTCCACATTTTCGATTTTGCCCAGCACGCGGGGCAGCTCGGCGGCCACATCGACAACGGTGCAGCCGATCAGGTCGGCGATGTGGATCGCGTTGGGCTGCGGCGCCGCGCGCGCGGCCAGCGGAATGGCCACAATGAGCCCGGCAAGAGTCTCCGCTTCGGAGATCGAGTCAACCGCGGCAAACTGCAGCACCACGCCGCCCTTGTGCAGCCAGAAGGCGGTAAGCTCGGCCGGGAGCGGCTCGGCTGCGGCCTTCTCACTCAGCAGCCACAAGCGCCTGCGCTCGGCAAATTTTTCAGGAAAGTCAGTGAGGATTTCCGCGAATACCTCGCCTTTGCGGCCCTGGGGACGGCGGATGCGGGCCAGCCACACCCAGCCTGCCTGCGGGTCCGCAGCGGTCATGGGCACCTCAGCATCCGGGGAGCCAACGCTGTGAAGTAGACGAGGGTCGGGGTCGATTTAGCGCGGGTCTGGAGACCCGCGCTACAGCCGATCTGGAGATCGGGGGTACAACCGGCCTGGAGATCGGCGGTACAGCCAGGCTCAGGCTTCCTCGTCCTCTTCAAGAATGTCCAGGGTATAGCGATGCTGCACCTTCATGCTGACCGCACCCAGTATGGTTCGCACTGAACGCGCGGTGCGGCCTTGTTTGCCGATGACCTTGCCCACGTCCTGGGGCGCCACGCGCAAGCGGAGGACGGTGTTCTCTTCCCGAGTGACGGACTGAACATTCACCGCCTCGGGCTCATCGACAAGTGCCCGTGCAATTTCTCGGACCAGGTCTTCTACGGCAACCATCGCTTGCTGGGTCATGTTCGTGCCCCTGACCGGTACGTTCTGATGTTGGCGCCTAGAGCACGTTCCAGCAGGGAGCCGTGCCCCAATATAGCCTTTGACTCGCGAACTGCCTACTGCTCCGAGGGAGGGATAGTATTCCGGCTCGGTTCGAAAGGGAATCTCTGAAAATCGGACGGGGCCGTGCGCTGAATAGTACCAGAAATGCGAGCCGCCGTCAGCATCAATCGGCGATGCGGCGGCTTGAAGAGCGGTTGGATTCAGGCTGCGGGGGCTTCCGCCGGGGCCTGGGCGGGGTACTTCTCCACCAGCTTGGCCACGGTGGGCGAAAGCTGCGCGCCCACGCCGCGCCAGTAGGCGATGCGGTCGTGCTTGAGGTTGACTGAAGCGGGATTAGTGCGGGGATTGTAAGTGCCAACCACCTCGATGGATCGGCCATTGCGGGCCCGGTCCTTTTCAATGGCGACCACGCGGTAGTAGGGCTGCTTGGTGGCGCCAAAGCGCGCCAGACGAATCATAACCACGGTGATAGAGTTCCTTTCGATTGAACCTTTTTCGATTGCATCCTGGATGCCGGAGGGCGCATGGCGGCCGCCCATCGGCTGCGGCTGCGGAAGAACGCGGCCCAGCCAGCGCAGGGAGCAAAACTCAAGTATCGCCGATCGAGCGTGTCCAGGGCAAGTTGCGGGGGCGGCTATGATCGAGAGGAACGGCTATGCGCTTCGACATCGTCACCATTTTTCCGGGGTTTTTCGCGGGGTTTTTCGAGCACGGCATAGTGCGCCGCGCCCAGGCCGAGGGGCTGGTGACGGTGGCGGTCGACGACCTGCGCGACTTTACCCACGACCGGCATCGGACCGTGGACGACCGGCCGTTTGGCGGCGGCGAGGGCATGGTGCTGAAGCCGGAGCCGCTGGCGGAGGCGCTGGAGGCGCTGGGGGTTGAGCCGAGGACTTCGGTACCCGCCGATGACGCAGGGGCTAAAGCCCCTTCATTTCCTGGGCCGTCATCGGCACGACTGAAGTCGAGCCCTGACGCGGCCGGCGTGACGAAGTCGAGCCCTGACGCGACCTGCGTGACGAAGTCGCGCCCTGACGCGACGTGCGTGATCCTGCTGTCGGCGCAGGGGCGGCCGTTTACCCAGGGGGTGGCGCGGGAGCTGGCCGGGTTGGATCGGGTGGTGCTGATCTGCGGGCGGTATGAAGGCGTAGACGAGCGCATCAACCAGCTTTACTGCGATATGGAGCTCTCGATCGGCGACTACGTGCTGAGCGGCGGCGAGCTGGCGGCGGCGGTGGTGCTGGATGCGACCATGCGGCTGATTCCCGGGGTGCTGGGCAACGAGGCTTCGGGCGAGTTCGAGAGCTTTGGCGCGGCGGACGCGGCGATTGCGACGGACGTTGAGGGTGTGCCGCGGTCGCAGCACGGGGCGGGCGGGCTGCTCGATTATCCGCATTACACGCGGCCGGCTGAGTTCCGCGGGCTGAAGGCGCCCGAGGTGCTGCTGAATGGCGACCATCGGCAGATCCGCAAGTGGCGGCGCGAGCAGCAGTTGCTGAAGACGCTTGCGAACCGGCCGGACCTGATAGAGAAGGCTGAGTTGAGCGAGGCGGAACGGCGGCTGATCGCCGAACTGCGCGAGTCAGCGAGTTAGCCAGTCAGCAGGTCAGCTCGGCGAGAGCTTCTGTCCATTTGCGAACAGCGGTGGTTGATTTCGGGCAGAAACGGCGAGTGGGGCAAGGTGCATTTGGCGGGTAAGTGTGGTGGAATGAAGCTGCTGCGCCTGGCGCGGTTTGGTTGGGCAATTGCTTTGAAGGGATGCGGAGCGGATTGGTTTGAACGGGGGCAAGATGGGAGCATTCTTCAAGGATTTGCGCTTTGCGCTGCGGCAACTGGCGAAGGCGCCGGGGTTTACGGCGACGGCGGTGCTGACGCTGGCAGTGGGAATTGGGGCTACTACGGCGATCTTCACGCTGGTGTACGACGTGCTGCTGCGGCCGTTGCCGTTCGACCACCCCGAGCAGCTGGTGAGGATGCAGGAGCAGGTGGCCGAGTTCAAGGACCTGTACCCGACGCTGCCGATGAACGCGAACCACTTCGAGATGTGGCAGCGGAACTCGAAGACCATCCAGGCCATGACGGTGATGGGCGAGGCGTCGGTGCCGCTGGGGGCGGGCGGGCATCCGCAGCAGGTGAAGACGGTCGCCGCCACGCCGGGAATCTTCGCGGTGTTCGGCGTAAGCCCGCAGCTTGGGCGCGCGTTTACCGAGCAGGAAGACGTGCCCGGACACGACCGCGTGGCGGTGCTGATGAACGATCTGTGGCGGACGCAGTTCGGCTCCGATGCGGGGATCCTGGGCAAGACCATCCGGCTGAATGGGTATGAGTACACGGTAATCGGGGTGATGCCGGCGGGATTCCATCTGCCTTACGCACAGGACAGCTTCCATGCGGGCGCGGCCGTGGCCAAGCCAACCGAGGTGCTGGAGCCGATGGCGTTCTCAAAGGACCAGTTGGCCGAGGACATGGGGGATTTTAACTACTACGGGGTGGCGCGGCTGAAGGCGGGGGTGACGGCGGCGCAGGCTTCGGACGAGATCAATAGCCTGGATCACAGGATTCAGGCGGGGCTGGCCGCGGATGAGCAGGCTACGCTTTCGGCCCTGATTACGCCGCTGAAGACGGAGCTGGTGGGGGATAACGAGAAGCCGCTGCTGATTCTGCTGGCGGCGGTGGCAGGGCTGCTGCTGGTGGGCTGCGTGAACATGACCAACCTGCTGCTGAGCCGGGCGGTGGGACAGCGGCAGCAGATGGCGGTGGCGGCGGCGCTGGGCGCGAGGCGCGGCGACCTGATGCGCATGGCGATGCGGGAGACGGCGGTTCTGGCGGCGGTAGGCGCTGCGCTGGGGCTGCTGCTGGCCATGGTGGTGCTGCCGGTGATGCAGCGGTATATGCCGGCGGCGCTGGATTTCCGCGGGACGCTGCACGTGGACTGGGTGGGGGCGGGCTGCGCGGTGCTGCTGGCGCTGGCGGCGACGCTGATTGCGGGCGCGGCGCCGGGATGGATGGCGCGGCGGATGAACCCGGTGGAGGCGCTGCGGGGCGAGGCGCGCATGGCCAGCGAAGGACGGAGCAGCAAAAAGCTGCGGCGGGTGCTGGTGGGCGCGGAAGTGGGCGTGAGCGTAACGCTGGTGCTGATGACGGGCCTGCTGACGGCAAGCCTGATGCGGCTGATGAGCGTCGACCGGGGGTTCGACGCGGAGAGCGTGGTGACGGCGAGGATCGACTTGCCGAGCAAGGCTTATGGAGACCTGACGGCGCGTACGGCGTTCTACCGGCGGGTGCTGGACGCCGAGCGAGGGCTGCCGGGAGTGCAATCGGCTGGGGTGGTGAGCGAGTTGCCGCTGAATGGCGATATGTGGGGCGACATGGCACGCGTCCTCGGAGATGCGCGGCCCTTCATGCAGCTTCTGCCGGAGCATTTCCGCTGGATCAGCCCTGGGTACATGGAGGCGATTCGCCTGCCGCTGGTAGCGGGCCGCTATTTGAGCGCGAGCGACGAGGGGAAAAATGTTGCTCTGGTGTCAGAGAACACGGCGAAAGCGCTGTGGCCGGGGCGGGAGGCGGTGGGACAGCAGTTCAGGCGCGGAGGGAACCCCGACGAGAAGCCGATTACGGTGATCGGGGTGGTGAAGGACGCGCGGACGGTGTCGCTGGCGGCGCCGGATCCAATGATGGTGTACATGCCTTACTGGTACCGCACGGATATGTCGGGTGGGCTGGTGGTGCGGACGCGGAGGAGCGGCGCGGCGATCGCGGACGAGGTTCGCAAGGCCATCTGGAGCGTGGATCCGGAGGCGAGTGTGCCGGAGGTGCGGGCGATGGGCGGGGTGGTGGCAGACTCAGTGGCCAACCGGCGTTTCGAGATGGACCTGCTGCTGCTGTTTGCCTCGAGCGCGCTGCTGCTGGCGGGGCTGGGTGTATACGGGGTGGTGACGTACTCGGTGGTGCAGCGGCAACAGGAGATCGGCCTCAGGCTGGCGCTGGGCGCGGACAAGGGAAGGATCTACACGATGGTACTGCGCGAGGGGATGACGCCGATTGCTCTGGGCGCGGTGGGCGGAGTTGTGGCGGCATTTGCGATGGCGCGGGTACTGGGGAGTTTGCTGTTTGAAGTAAGCCCGTACGACCCGCTGGTGACGGGCGCGGCCGTGGCAGTGCTGATGGCGGTGGGCGCGATGGCGTGCCTGCTGCCAGCGCGGAGAGCGGCGGGGGTGGAACCGATAGAGGCGCTGAGGAAGGAATAGAGCCCGAAACTGAAGAACATTCTGTTTGTCTTCAGAACCTGAGTTAACAGATAGAGATTGGGTACTTTGTTTCGGGGGCAGCGGGCGTGTAGCCATTTGCGTACATTTGTGGACGATTTTGGGAACATGCGAATGAGTGCGCAGGCGCACTACGCGCGTAAATGGTCTGAAATGTAGACTGGCAGCGCGGGGAGATGGTGGCATTCCACTTGCAGGGGATGAGGGTGCACAGGGGTAACCGATTTCCACATTACTTTTGGGTCGGATTCATCTAAATTCTCTGCCCCTGGTGCCGATAGGAGTCAGAAGGCGGAGAGTTTAGCCGCCCAGCCAGACCTGGACGAGGTGCTCTGATGCACAGTCGGCGGCGAATTGGGTCTATGTCAGGTTGCAGCGCGCTTCCCCGGAAGACGTGGAAGACGGGAGTGCGGCGGTCAGTTTGCGGCTTTGGACTGGCGATTTTGCTGGCGGCGGATGCGGTGCTGGCAAGCGGCCAGACGATGCGGCGACCGGCGCTCCGGTCAGGAACGGCGAGCGTGGTGCTGATTGCGCGAGTAGAGTCGCTCTCAGTAGTAGCGAACGTCGCGACGGCTGGGGGGCCGGTTGTTGCGGGCGAACCGGCCGAATTGCAACCGTTTTCGATCACTACCAGTTGGGCGGTGCCAGCCAACTTCACTACGTTCCGGTTAACGCGTTATTTTGCAGGGCCAGAGGCGATTGCGGCGGGACAGTTGGGCGCCGGACCGGGAGTCGCGGAAGCGCGGCCGTTTGCGGGGGATAGCGTTAGTTCGCTGGTGGTGGAATCGGGAGAGACAAACGAGGCGAGAACGCGAAATGACCTGCTGGACGCGGTTGGTGGCGGCGAGAAGAGTTCGGACGAAGGGGAGTTCCTGAACATATTGGTTCAGGCCTTGTGAGATAGCAAGATCGGAAGTAATTGAAATGATAGGTGGTTTATCTTAAGCGGCTGTTTTTGAGTGAGTTAGATCACGCAGGCCTGTAGCACAATAGGGCAATCCGCGAAAAACGATAGTACCAGCAGGTATTCCCTTTTCAGGCGAAGAAATTCGATTTAGTTCTCTCTATGCTTGTCTTCAAGCCTGGTATCACATGAGGATTGCCCGCCCGGAAGGGACATTATCCGGGATTACAATCAACGCCCTATGCCAGGGATTCTTTTTATGGAGAGAAAGTAAATGAGGAATATATCCCGCATCCTGGCGGTTGCAATCGGAGTGGCGGTTTTCGCGAGCACTACCGGTTTCTGCGCCGCGAACAACTCCAACGCCTCAACGGTGACTCTGACTGCAACCCTGCCTGAGTCTTTGACGATCGCGGCGACGCCGAGCGCGGTCACCTTCAACCTGGTTGCCGGCAGCTCGACCAATAGTGGCAGCGCACCGGTGGCGATCACCACGAGCTGGGTTCTGAACGGAAGCCGTTCGACGGTTACGCTGACGGGCTGGTTCTCCAGCGCGGCGCAGGCGCTGGCTGGCACGGGCTCGACTCCCGCCTACATTCCGACTTCGGAAATTCTGGGGCAGGTGACGACCGGCGCGCCCACCAGCTACACGGCGTTTACGCAGGCCGTGACGGGCGGCGCCCTTGGTGTTTCCGGCGCGAGCCTGGTGCTGTTCCAGGCTACGGTTGACGGCACTCACCGCAATATCACACGGACCGACAACCTGAACCTCGAGATCAACCTCGCATCACAGACGCAACTGCCTGCGGACGTTTACACCGGCACGCTGAATATTCAGGCGCAGGCTCTGTAGGGGTCGACCGCTGCCTTTGGGCGGGCGAACCCTGGTCTCGACAAGAGGAGGCAGCATCGTGGGTCTGCGAAAACTACTGATTCTTGGATTACTGGCGGCAGGGTGCTGTGCCTGGGCGCAAACCGTGTCGCCGGTGATTGTCGAGTACAAGGGCAAAGCAGAGGGAAGAATCTCACTGGTGAACAACACTCTCGTACCGCTGGCTGTGGTGCTGGAGCCGAAGAGTTTCAGCATCACAGCGGATGGCAACGGGGTCTATCGCGAACTTGATACAGACATTCATTTGAAGCTATCATCCACGAGTTTCCGGGTTGATCCGGGACAGACGTACTACGTTTTTTATTCAGCCACCGCAGAGAAATTGCCGGCGTGGTTCTGCGTGTACGCGGTGTTCTCGAAGGTGCAGCACGCGCAAGGGCTGGACGTTCGCATCCTCCTTCCTCACACGGTGTACATCTACCCCAAGAAGCCGCACTCGAAAACGAGCGCGGTGGCGTTCAAGGGCGCGGCGGAGTATTCGGACGGGAAGGTGGAGTTCGATTTGACGAACCCGGGCGTGGATCTGACGAGGGTTCACGAGGTAAGGATTACGTCGGCGGGCAAGCCGGTGACGGCGGCAGGATTTCCCATGTTGCCGGGCGAGGAGCGGCATGTGGAGGTGAAGTGGACCGAAGCAGAGCCGCCAGAGAGCGTGGAGCTGGAGTTCGAGCACGGCGCGATGAAACAGTCCATCCACGCAGGAGGCCAGTGATGTTGATGCAGCTGGCCGAAGGAGCGGGGCCGTGCGGATCTGCAGCCTTCTTCTCTTAAGCGCGATTGCAGTCCCCGGGCTGTACGGGCAGGTGTTCGAGCTGAATGGCGGCGCCTCGACGTTGTACCAGGCCCAGGGCGGAACGCTGTCAGCGCGCGGCGCCAATTTTGACGCTTCGACGAGCGCTGGCGTGATCGGCGGCGCGTTTGTGGGCGGCATGACGCTGTCGCGGACGTGGGGGAAAGCCACTCTCATTGGCGGGAGCGACTACATTCCTTTTGTGCTTCCGACGGATGTGTTCGACACCAGCCACTTTCTGATCGGGTTGGGAGCCGGAGTGCAGACGAAAGTGCATGATGCGGACATCTTCGCGTTTGCGGGAGCCACGTCGAACCAATTCGACAGCCCGTTCTTCCAGGGCGCGCGGGCCCAAGATCCGGCCGGCATGCTGTTTTTGAAGAAACCGTTGACGGATCATCTGATGCTGAGCAGCAACATGGTTTTTTCGCAGCAGGTGACGGCCATCCAGGGCCTGGATTGGACGCCGAAGAAGGATTTCACGATGTCGGCGGCGGCGGGCGCGGGAGGCAGCCAGCCCTACGGTGCGGCGGCGATGATGTTCAACAAGCCGTGGATGGATGTGAAGGCGGAGTATGTGGAGGCGGGCAGCCAGTTTCATCGGGTGGCTTTGGATGCGCCGCTGACGAGCGAGCCGAACCGGGAGAACGTGATGGTGACGGTGAGGCCGACGAATTTCCTGAGCCTGACCGGAGGCAGGAATAACTATTTATCACCGGTAGAGAACACGCAGACCGAAGTGAGCAGCCAGGTGAACAGCGCTTCCGGAGCGCTGCGGGTACTGGGGACCGGATTGTCCGCGACGTATTATCACTCCGGTTTTGAGGGGGCCACGAACGACGCGACAGCCTACACGGCGGACCGCAAGGTCTTCTCACGGCTGCAGGCGAACTCGAGCTACATGGAGAGCCGGCCGAGCGACGCGCCGATCACGCGATCGTTTGTAACCAACCTGACGGAGAGCCTGACGCCGCGGCTGGATGTGAGCGAGCTGATCAGCCGTTCGCAAGGGCAGACTACGGTATCGTTCGGAGGCGGATTGCTTTCGAATTTTGTTTCGGTCACGGCGGAGTATCAGACGTACTACGTTCCCGAGCGCAACTCCGCGCCGTTTGAACAGGCAATGATTGTGGATGTCACGATGCATCTTTTTCGGGGAGTCAGCCTGCACGGGGGGACTTTCGTGGCTCCCGACGGGAGCTTGAAATACACAGCGGACACGCATGCGGTGACGGTGCGGCAGGGATCCGGATCGAATCCGGGAGGCATGCCGGTAGACAGCGGACTGGTTGAGAGTTCGATTGGCAATCTTCTTCTTCGCGGGCGGGTGATCGATACGCAAGGGCGTCCGGTTACAGGCGCGGCGCTGATGATTGATAATCTGCTGGTCTACACTGACGACGATGGATTCTACAATCTGCGGGAGCGCAAGCCGCATGATCATGAACTCAAGGTCCTGACAGACCAATTTCTCGGCGTTGGGAAGTACCGCGTCGTTTCCGCGCCGGCGACGATCAAGGGAACCTACGACGTGAACGAACCGGACACGGTCATTGTGGTGGAACGGGTTCCGGAGCCTCATAACTAGCTATGGAGAATCTATCGAGACGCGTGAGATGTGGGGCGCTGCTTTGCGGGATGGCAGCGTTGCTCTCGAGCCTGGCGCAGGGACAAGCCATCCACGTGATCCGGCACCAGATCACGGCCCATCCTGACACGGCGGTGAATTCCCTGTCAGTTTCGGTGAGCCCATCGCTTGTGAACTTCACGCTGGTGTCGAATGGAGTGGCGAAAGCGTCCAGCGCAATCGATGTGACAACTTCCTGGGCGAAGACCACGTGTTCACCGACATGCACTGTGACTTTGTACGGCTATTTCACGAGTTCGACCAGCGCTCTTTCTTCGGCGACTGGCGGGAATATTCCGAGCTCCGCGGTTTTGGGCGAGGTGACGACCGGGACGCCGACAAGCTATACACCATTTACGCAGACGGGGCCATTTGGAGGTTTTGGAGCCAGCCTTCTTTTGTTTTCGGACACGATTTCGAGTAACGCCAAGAAGACTACGCGCACCGACGCGTTGAGTCTGGAAATTGAATTGAGCGGGCAGCCGCAAATGCCGGCCGGAAGCTATACGGGGATTTTAAATATTCAGGCGCAGACGCTTTGAGAAGCAGGGAAAAAGGGAAGCAGGGAAAAAGGGAAGCAGGGAACAAGGGAACAAAGGGAACAAAGGGACAAGCGAAACAGAGATCCACGGGAAAAGCGGCGGGCATCTCATTCGGGATGCCCGCCGCTTCTTACTTGTTCCTCTGTGCCCGCTTTATTCGCCGGACTCCGGCGTGATGGCCTTGGGGTTGTAGCGGATCAGGTTGCGCTTCTTGAAATCGTTGGCGACGTTGGAGGCGAAGATCTCGAAGGCCTCCTCCTGGCGCTGGTCGAGGATCTGCTGGCGGGTTTCATCGAAGTGCTGCTGGATCTCCTGGGGAGTGGGTTGCTGCTTGTCCACGATTTTGGCAACGACGCCGGTGCGGCCGGCGCTGATGGGGCCGCTGATGCCGCCCACGGAGAGGTCAAAGAGCTGGGGCGCAATCTGGCCGACGGCGCCGAAGTCGGGGACCTGGGCGCTCTGGCCGACCAGATCGCTGGTCTTGACGGTTGCGCCCATCGCTTTGGCGGCCTTGGCCAGGTCGCCGTCGGCCTTGGCTTTGTCAGCGAGCTGCTGGGTTTTGGAGTTGAGCAGGCCGGGAAGCTGCTCGTCGCGGAAATCTTCGAGGGTCTTGTCCTTCCACTCCGCGAAGGTGGGGGCGTGGGAGGGGGTGACGGAGGCGACCTGGAGGATGGCGTAGCCCTCGCCGGTGGGCGCGTACTGCGGGTTGTCGCCCTTCGACATCTGGAAGGCCTTGGAGATGACCTGAGAGCCGTCAGGCAGCGCGGCGATGGTGCCGTTGGCGGCGACGGGCGGGGTGGTGACGAGCGGGAGATGATGCTCGGCGGCGGCGGCCTGAAGGCCCTTTTGGGCGGCTTCCTGGGCCAGCTGGCGGGCGTAGTTCTCTTCCGCCTGGGAGACCATCTGGCGGCTGAGGGTGGCCTTGATGGTGTCTTCGACCTCACCCAGGGACTGGGAGTGCGCGGATTGGCGCTCTTCCACCTGGACGACGTGGAAGCCGAACTGCGATTTGATGACGGCGATTTGGCCGATGGGGTTGGAGAAGATGGCGTTATCGAACTCGGGAACCATGCGGCCGCGCTGGGAGAAGCCGAGCTCGCCGCCGGAGTCCTTGGAGCCAGGATCGTCAGAGTCTTTTTTGGCCAGGTCGGTCCAGCTTGCGCCTTTGCGGAGCTGCGCGGCGATGGAATCAGCCTTGGCCTTGGCGGCGGCGACGGTCTTGGCATCGGCGCCGGGGTCAACCTTGATGAGGATGTGGCGTGAGCGGGCCTGCTCCGGCACCTGGTACTCGGCCTGGTGCTGGTTGTAGTAGGACTCGATGTCCTGCTGCGCAGGCTGGGGGATGCCGCCGGGAAGCTGTTCGGGGGTGAAAGCGAAGTAGGCGATGGCGCGCTGCTCGGGGACGGCGTGGGCGTAGCGGGCGGCGTAGCGCTTGAAGAAGGCTTCCAGCTCGGCGTCGGAGGGGTTGATGGTCTTGCGCAGGTCGTCGCCGGAGATGACGGCGTAGTCGAATTTGATCTTGATGTTCTGTTTGCGGTAAGAGTCGCGGATTTCCTGGTCGCTTACGGTGACGCCGGCGGTGATGTAGTTCTTGAGCCGCTCAATGACGATCTGGCGACGGATGTCTTCCTCGAAATCGGGGACGGACATGTTGAGGCGGTCGTTGATGAGGTTGTTGTAGGCCTGGTCGCCGATGAACTTTCCGTTGGGGAAGAGGGTTGCGCCGGTGGGGCCGGAGTGGAGGTAGCGGACCACGTCGTCGCCGTTGGCGGAGATGCCGAGGCGGGCGGCCTCAGTGAGCAGGATCTGTTCCTGGACCATCTGCTGGCCGACCTGCTGGGTGAAGTAGTTGAGGATGACCGGGTTGTCGAGGTACTGGGGGCTGCGCTGGGAGATCTGCTGGCGCGCCATCTGCTGGACCTTCTGCAGGCTGACCACGTCGGCGGAGTGGAAGATCTTGGAGTACCAGTGAGGGTAGATCTCAGCGAAGGTGTCAGGGGCAGCGGCGGCGCCGCTCATGAGGCCGGGGATGAGGTAAACGACCATGCCCACGGAGGCAGCGCCGATGATTACAACGTAGATGGCCTTGGCCATCATGGTGTCTTTTTGCAGGAAGCGAATCATGGGTAGGCTCTTTTTCAGCTCTCATTATAAAGGATCAGGGGATAGGGAATAGGGAATAGGGAGTAGGGAGTAGGAAGCAGGGAGCGAGGGAGCGAGCGAGCGTGACTGGAATGGCGCCCCAGAAGTTTGTTGCAAATGTCAGCGCCCGAGATGCAGATCCCCTTCGGCAGGCTCAGGGCAGGCTTTCGAGTATGTTTGCCGCACAACCACCCCACGGACGAGGACCTGTCCGTGGGGACCCCGGGCAAAATGCGGCAAACTCCGCTCAGGATGACGGCAGCACTTGTGTTGCGAACTTCGAAGACTGAAGCTAGGAATTCTGGAGCGCGACTTGTTCGGCGGGGGTGGAGTTGCGGGCGGCCAGGGATTCGTCGTCGGGGAGGAAGAGTTGGAAGACGGTGCCGGAGCAGGGCTCGCTGGATGAGGCGGCGCGGCTGCGGACGCGGAGTTGGCCGCGATGCTTGGCGACAATTTCCTGGCTGACCCAGAGGCCGAGGCCGGTGCCGGTGGCTTCCTTGGTGGTGAAGAAGGGCTCGAAGATGCGGGCGCGGACTTCGGGGGTCATGCCGATGCCGGAGTCGGCCACGGTGATGAGGACGCCGGGTTCACTTGTGCTCCAGCGCCGGGCGGCGCGCAGGCGCACGGCGAGGCGGCCGCCGGCGGCGGTGGCGTCGATGGCGTTGCCGATGAGGTTGGCGAGCACCTGGCGGATTTCGCCCTCGAAACAAAAAACGGTGAGATCCGGATCGAGTTGGCGCTCGAGGGTGATGTTGCAGGTGTGGATGCGGGTCTTGTAGAGGTCGAGGATGGAGTCAATGAGCTCGGCGGGATGCGCGCGGCCGGGCAATGTGGACTGGCGGTAGAAGCGCAAGGTTTTCTGGGCGATTTCAGAGATACGGCGGGCCTCGTGCTCGGCCATGGTGGCGTATTCGAGGGCGGGGGCATTGAGGCCGCAGTGGGCGCGCAGGAGGTAGAGCAGATTGGTGAGGCCCTCGAGGGGGTTGTTGATCTCGTGGGCGATGGAGGCGGCGAGGCGGCCGGTTGCGGCGAGCTTTTCAGAGCGGCGCAGGGCCTCCTCGGCGCGGGCGCGCTCGGTGACGTCGCGGACGATGATGCCGGCCCAGCGCACCTGGCCGGGCATGGTGCGGACGGGATAGGCGCTGACCAGCCAGGCCCAGGAGACCTGGCTCTGGGGATGGCTGCCGCGGAATTCCATATCGGGGACCAGTTCCTGGGAGGCGAAAACGCGCTGGAGGGCTTCGTCGAACTGGGCAGCGACATCGGGATTGAGGAGTTCGGCGGGAGTGCGGCCGAGGTGGGAGCCGATGGGGATTCCGGTGAGCGAGGCAAAGACCTGGTTGACGCGGACAAAGTGGGCGGAGCGATCGAAGAAGGCGAAGCCGATGGGGGCGTTGGCGAGTAGTGAGTCGAGGAGGGAAAGGGTGTCGCGCAGGCCTGCGCGCTGCTCCTCAATGGACGCGACCATGCTGTTGAAGGCGGAGATGAGATCGCCGAATTCGTTTTCCACGTTGACGGGGAGGGGAAACGCCTCGCTGGATTCAGGATGAGCGGCGAGGGCGCGGGTGCCGTGGTGAAGGACTGCCATGGGACCGGTGATGAGCAGGGACATGAGCCAGACCAGCGCGAAGGATGCGGCGATCCAGATGGAGCCGAAGATGAGAGTGGCGCGGACGGTGTCGAAGACCTGCTCGTCGTCCCAGACAGGATCGGATTCGATCCAGGCGTAGCCGTGGAGTTCGTAGGCGAAGTAGATGGGCTTGACGGCTTCCCAGCGATTGTCGCCGAGGGAGAAGACGCGCGGCGCGTGGCCGGTGAAGCGGCGCAGGGCGGAGAGCTCGACGAGGTTGAGGGGCACCTGGGCGGGCTCGCCAGCGCTGACGTAGAGCATATTGCCGCTGGTATCGGTGATTTTTGCGCGGAGCACGCTGGGCGCGCCGCCCACCATGCGGACGGCGGCGGCGAGAAAATCGGGTCGCTTGTCTTCGTAAGCCTCTTCAGCGTCCACGCACAGAGAGGTGACCTGGTGCTCCAGGCGCTGGCGATCGCGGTCGCGCATGTCGCGATCCTCCATATGAGTGAGGAAGACGGCGAACAGGCCGATGGAGAGGCCCTCGAGCAGCACCAGGCTGAGGAGCATCTGCCAGCGGAGCGACCGGGGCCACCAGCGCATGCGGCTGAGCCCGGAGAGATGGGGAATTGAGTCCTTCAACGTTTTCGATCCCGTGCAAAGGGGATTTTATTTCGATGCGGCCAGCGCGCGGGCGATTTGTCTGCCGTGGAAGCGGCCGTTTTCGATAAAGATCTCGTTGGTGCGCGAGCCGGCGACGATCACGCCGGCGAGAAAAATGCCGGGAACATTGCTTTCCAGAGATTCAGGATGACATAACGGCATGCAGTCGGGGCCTTCAAGACGGACGCCGAGGTTCTCCAGGAAGCGGAAATCGGGGCGGTAGCCGGTGAGGGCGAAGACAAAATTGTTCGCCATAACTTCGCGTCCGGAGGGGGTTTCGACGGTTACGGTGTCGGGCTCGATGTGGACGACGCGGGAGTTGAAGAGGGCGCGTATCTCGCCGTTCTTGATGCGGTTTTCGATATCGGGCTTGATCCAGTATTTGACGTGGCGATGGATTTCAGGTCCGCGATGGACCAGAGTGACGCGAGCGCCGTGCCGCCAGAGCTCGAGCGCCGCGATGGCGGCGGAGTTTTTGCCGCCGATGACGAGCACGTCGGCGCCGAAGTAAGGATGGGGATCGTCGTAATAGTGATGAACCTTGCTGAGGTCTTCGCCGGGGATGTTGAGGAAGTTGGGGATATCGTAATAGCCGGTGGCGACGATGAGGTTGCGCGCGCGGAGCGTGCCGTGACGGCTGAAGCGGTCAACCGTGTGCGCGGTAAAGTTGCCGCTGACGCCTTCGACGCGGGTCACGCGCCGGTACTGGCGCACGTCCAGCCGGTAATGGGCGGTCACGTGGCGATAGTATTCCAGAGCTTCGTTGCGGGTGGGCTTGGCGTGGGGGCTGGGAAAGGGGATATCGCCGATATCAAGCAATTCAGATGTGGTGAAGAAAGTCATGTGCGACGGATAGTGGAACAAGGAATTGCAGACGCAGCCCTTATCCACTAAGACGGCGCGGAAGCCGGATCGTTGCGCCTCGATGGCGCAGGAGAGCCCGGTGGGGCCGGCGCCGATGACCAGCACGTCGAAGAGCATATCCGCGTCCGGTTTGTCCGGTGGCGCGGGCATGGTCTGCGGCTGGATGTCGGGCACGGAGTCGAGGGGGTAATCGGCCATACGTTTCTAGATTAGGGCATTGAAGCGATTTGGACGCTTCGGCGCAACCGATGGTAGAATGGTAGACAATTGTGGTAGAAAGCTGGACCTTTGTGAGCATGAATATCAAAGATGAGGAAACGCATGCAATGGCGCGAGAACTCGCGGCGCTCAAAGGCACGACACTCACGGCTGCGGTGAAGCTTGCCGTGAAAGAAGAGATCGAGCGGGAGAAGGCCAGTAGGGGCATGTCCGAATCGCCAAAAAAGAGAAAGCGGTCCGAGGTCGTGCAGGCGTTCGCGCGGGAGTTCGTGAGCCGGGTAAAAGAACCTATCCATTCCTGGGACATCGACAAGCTTCTCTACGATGAGAAGGGACTGCCCAAATGATCGTGGACTCATCGGCTCTGGTGGCGATGCTGACCAACGAAAAGGCTGGGGACGCCCTGTCGGTGGTTATGGATGGCCCGGAAGTGATTCGCATGTCCGCGGCATCCTATCTGGAAGCGGCGATTGTAATTGATGCGCACCGCGATGCTGTGCTGAGCGCCCGACTCGACGATACGATTCTGGATTGCGAAATTGTGATTGAGCCGGTTACGCCGGAACAGGCCCGCATTGCCCGCCAGGCCTACCGTGATTACGGGCGGGGCAGCGGGCACCGGGCGAATCTGAACTTCGGCGACTGCTTCAGCTACGCGCTGGCGAGGGACAAGCGGGAGCCGATTCTCTTCAAGGGCGACGATTTCGGGCACACTGATCTGCGGTCCGCGATGAATGCCTGACCGGCGGCGATCCGGCCCGAAGCAGAGACCGGGCCGGACGCGCCTTTCCGCTTACTTGCGGCTGACTTCGACGATCATGAACGAGTCCGGCTTCATCTGCGGGCGGCCGCCGCCACTGGCGGGCTCGAACTCCGCCGTAGCAAGGTAGATCTTGTTGGTGGCAGTATCGAGGCCCATGGTGCGGGCGCCGTCGGGAGTGGCGACGGTCTGTTGCACCTGGTACTGGCCGGCTTTTTCGGCAGCGACGATGAGCTTGCCGTCGCGGCAACTGGCGAAGGCCTGGCGGCCGTCGACCCGGGTCGCATCGACGCCCACGCCGATGTCCACGCGGCCCAGCACCTTGCCGTCAACCGCGCTCATCACAACGAGCTTTTGCGGGTTACGGCAGCCGATGAACAGGCGGTGCGTCTTTTTGTCGAGCGCCATTCCGGTGGGATGTCCTCCGGGCGCGACCGGCCAGCGCGCGATGACCGTGCGCGTGCGCAGATCGACTTCGGCGACGAGGTCCTTATCTTCAAGGTTGACCCAGGCCTTGCCCGAGCCGTCGGCGGCAAGGAACTCCGGCGAGCCGCCCAGATCGATGGCCGGAGGGATCTTGCCGTTGGGGTCGATGTCCGGGCTGAATGCCATCAGCTTGCCCTCGTCCCCGGAGACGGCGAGGACCAGTTTCTGACCGGGGTCGTAGATGATGCCGTCGGAGTCGGGCATGGAGGCGAGCTTGCCCAGGACGGCGTAGGTTTTCAGGTCGAATACGATGATCTGGCCGGAGCCGCCGCCGTCGGTGATGAAGCCGCGATTCAGGCTGGGGGCCAGGGCCACGCCGTGCGAACGTTTCTGCCCGGGAATGTCGCCCAGCACCTTGCCGGAATCGACGTCGATAACCTGGGTGTGGGTGGAACGGGTGACAAAGAGCCGGTGGGAGGCGGCATCCACTGTGACGTAGTCCCAACCGCCCTCGCCGCCGATGTGCAGGGTCCTGGTGACTTCCCACTGCTGACCGTGGCATGCCAGCGAACCTGCCAGCACCAATCCCAGCAGCAGTGGAGCAGCTTTGCCTATGCGCATTTTCGTCTTTCCTCTGTTCTTTGATTGAATTCGGCAGCTTTCAGCAATGCTGCGGGAACCCGGTGAGAACCGTATCACAGCCAACCTTAGGATTAGCTGAAGCGGTGTGAATGGAGGGTTACGATGCTTTTGTGCGATCGAGATCGGCAATTACGCGGTGGATCCTTGGGGAATAGAGCAGGTCAATCGATATCTCGACAACCTGGAGAGATGTTTCGCACAGATCGCGGCGAATGGGGAGATCAGCCGGAGATGCGATCGTCTCTGGAAAGGGCATCGGCGGATTAGAGACAGGTTGCCAGCGCTATTGATGCACCGGCCCGGTGGATTTTGACGTCCCGGGGGTGTGCGGCGGTTCTTTTGCCTTGGCTGCCTCTTGTCTGGTCAACGAGTGTTCCACGCGGCTGCGGAACTGGCGGAAGTTGGTGTTCTCGGCGCCGATGTCGCCAATATCCATCTTCATTTCACAGCCGCCGTTCCTTTCAAGCAGCGCGACCTTGTCGTCGTAGAGAAACCGGTCGCCGATGACAATGAACGAAGCCCTGAGATCGAGGTCATTGACGGCGCTGAGTCCGTAATTATCGTGGTTATGGACGGTGTCTTTGACGGCGGCCCACAGGTCGTCGCAGGAAACGGGGTACACACCCTTAACCGCATGAATATCCTTTGTTTTCGAAAACGCCGGAACAGCAAGCGAGAGCATTACCAGCGCCGCGGCAATTGTCCTGGCCGTTTTGTTCCCGTGAAATCGCATGTGTCCCCCAAGAAACTGCGAGCAGACAGCAGGCTTAGCGGTTCCTGAGCATTATAACCAAGCACCATAGCCCGGGCGGTGACGGCGGCCACGGCGCTGCCGGAGAGGCGTTACCCTAGAATGTGGTTGTTTTTGAGGAGTTTCAGTCCATGACCATCATACGCCAGGAAGATCTTGTTGCAACCATTGCGGGGGCGCTGCAATACATCAGCTACTACCATCCCGAGGACTATATCGCGAACCTGGCCAAGGCCTACGAGAAGGAGGAGTCGCCGGCGGCCAAGGACGCGATGGCGCAGATCCTTATCAACAGCCGGATGTGCGCGGAGGGCCACCGGCCCATCTGCCAGGACACCGGGGTGGTGAACGTGTTCCTGAAGGTGGGGATGGAGGTGCGCTTTGCGGGGCCGGATGGGGCGAGCCCGGCGATGAGCCTGCAGGAGATGGTGGACGAGGGGGTGCGCAAGGCGTACCTGGATCCTGACAATAAGCTGCGGGCCAGCCTGCTGGCCGATCCGGCCGGCGCGCGCAAGAATACCCGCGACAATACGCCGAGCGTAGTGGCGGTGGAGCTGATGCCGGGCGGCACGGTGGAGATCACGGTGGCGGCGAAGGGCGGAGGGTCGGAGGCAAAGTCGAAATTCGTCATGCTGAACCCATCGGACTCGGTTGCGGAGTGGGTGCTGAAGACGGTGCCGACGATGGGCGCGGGCTGGTGCCCGCCGGGGATGCTGGGAATCGGCATCGGGGGGACGGCGGAGAAAGCCATGCTGATGGCCAAGCAGAGCCTGATGGAGCCGATTGATATCCAGGACCTGATGGCGCGCGGGGCGAAAACGACGGCGGAGAAGCTGCGCCTGGAACTGTACGACAAGGTGAACAAGCTGGGGATCGGCGCGCAGGGGCTGGGCGGGCTGACCACGGTGCTGGATGTGAAGGTGCTGGACGCGCCCTGCCATGCGGCCAACCTGCCGGTGGCGATGATTCCGAACTGCGCCGCGACGCGGCATGCGCGCGTGGTGCTGGATGGCGCGGGGCCCGTGTATCTCGATCCGCCGGCGCTGGAGGCGTGGCCCAAGCTGACCTACAATCCGGTGGGTGCGCGGCGGGTGAACCTGGACACGGCGACGAGGGCCCAAGCCGCGAGCTGGAAGCCGGGCGAGGTGCTGCTGCTGAATGGCAAGTTGCTGACCGGCCGCGACGCCGCGCACAAGCGCATGACCGAAATGCTGAGCCGCGGCGAGAAACTGCCGGTGGACTTCCGCGACCGGTTCATCTATTACGTTGGACCGGTGGATCCGGTGCGGGACGAGGTGATCGGACCGGCGGGGCCGACGACCTCGACGCGCATGGACAAGTACACGCGGCAGATGCTGGCCGAGACGGGCTTGCTGGGGATGGTGGGGAAGGCGGAGCGCGGGCCGGCGGCGATTGAGGCGATCAGGGAGTTTGGCGCGGTGTACCTGATGGCGGTGGGCGGCGCGGCATACCTGGTGTCGAAGGCGATCGTGGGCGCGCGGCGGCTGGCTTTCGACGACCTGGGCATGGAGGGCATTTACGAATTCGAGGTGAAGGACATGCCGGTGACGGTGGCCGTGGATGCCAAGGGTACGAGCGTGCACCAGACCGGACCGGCGGAGTGGCAGCGGCGGATTGCCGGAGTGCCGATACTGCAGTAAAGCAGGGACCAAGGGACCGAGGGACCAAGGGATCGAGGGACCAAGGGATCGAGGGAGTAGGGAGTAGAAGGCGAGTTCTGCGGGTAACCGAGTGGGTTCTTGACTTTGGCGCGGCTGCATTTTTTCTGGCCGCGCCATTCGTATACTTGGCCCTATGCGACTGGTTCTGGCTTTGATGCTGGCGGTGGGGTGCGGGGGCGCGCAGGATTTGCGCCAGCAGATGCGGGCGATTGCGGCGGACGTACAGGGGCGTGTTTCAACTGCGTGCTGGCTGGCCGGAACCGATCTGAACTGCGACCTGAACGCGCACGGGCATCCGCCGATGCAGTCGGTGTTCAAGCTGCCGCTTGCTGTTGCCGTGCTGCACCAGGTGGAGCAGGGGAAGTTGGCGCTGGATCAGCCGGTGCGGTTTCTTCCGTCGGACCGCATTCTCCCCCATGCCTACAGCCCCTTGTGGGACAAATTTCCGAACGCCAACGTGGACGTGCCGCTGCGCGAGCTGCTGCGGCTGAGCGTGAGCCTGAGCGACAACGTGGCAGCGGACATTCTGCTGCGCCTGGCGGGAGGGCCGGTTGTAGTCAGCCGTTACATTGCATCGCTGGGCGTCCGCGGATTTCACCTGGTGGATGACGAGAAGGCGCTGCATGAGCAGCGGGACTTGCAGTATCGGAACTGGTTTGAGCCGGTCGGCGCAGTGCAATTGTTGCGGATTATCGACGAGCGCCCGCCATTGAACGCGGCGGATACGGCGTTTCTGCGCGACATCATGGCGGCGCCGGCGGAGAAGACGCGGCTGGGCGCGGAGCTGCCGAAGGGAACGCCGGTCGAGCACAAGACGGGGACGTCGGATGTTTACGGCGGGCTGGCCCGGGCGAACAACGACATAGGGCTGATTACGCTGCCGGATGGGCGCAAGCTGGCGGTGGCGGTGTTTGTGACAGACTCGCGCGCGGACGAGACGACGATAAACCGGGTGATCGCGGAGATCGGCAAGACGGCGTACGACGCGGCGGTGAAGAGATAGCAAGTCAGCGGGTCAGCATGTCAGCAAATCGGATCCCACCCTACGCACGATAAAGCTATGCGTAGGATGGGGCACCCCGGATGAGGACCTACTTCTGGACTGTTGCCGGCGCCGGTTCGCCGGTTACTAGATTTCCGTTGATGTCGCGGACCTCAACGGGGCCGAGGCCGGCGTCTTTCAGACTGGGCTCGATCTTGGTTCGATCGCCCGCAGTGACGATGATGAGCTGATCGGGATGCAGGTACTCCCTGGCCGCGCGGGCAATGTCGTCCTGGGTGACGGACTGGAATTTGGCCGGAAGATTGGCGTAATAATCCAGCGGCCGGTCATAGAGGAACAGGCTGTTAACGGCGCGGGCGATTTCCGCATTGGTTTCAAACTGTCCCGGCAGCGAGCGGATGGAGGCTTCCTTGGCGGCGGCCAGCTCTTCCGGCGTGGAGGGATGCTGGGGGAAGTTGCGAATTTCCATCATCATTTCTTTCGCGGCGGGAGCGGTCACGTCAGTGCGAACGAGCGCGCCGGCAAGGAAATCGCCTCCGGCGCGAAATTCCTGGAATGCCGAGAAGGCTCCGTAGGTGTATCCGTGAACCTCGCGCAGGTTCATGTTGATGCGGCTGCCGAAGCTGGAACCGAGAGTGTAATCGAGGACATCGAGCAGCTCCGCGTCAGGCGAGTTTGCAGGTACGCCGGCGCCGAAGGCAAGCAGGGCCGTCTGCGGCGCGCCGGGCTTGTCGACGACGACCACGCGGGTGGATGGGGCTGCGGGCGCGGCGGAAAGTTGAGGCGCGGCATCGGCCTCGGTCTTCCAGCCGCCGAAGTACTTCTCCGCCAGCTTTCGTGCCTCGGCCTGGTTCACGTCGCCGGCGAGCACGAGGACGGAATCGTTGGGCCCGTAATGGTGCTGGTAGAAGTTGGAGAGATCGCCGGTAGTCAGCGCCTTCACGCTTTCAGTGGTTCCGTTGCCGGAGAGCCCATAGGGTTGCTCGCCGAAGAGCAGCTTTGGTCCGACGCGAAACGCCATCTGGTAGACGTTATCGGTTTCCTGGGAGATGCGGACCAGCCGCTGGGCGCGGCGGCGCTCGAAATCCGCGGCGCGGAACGCGGGGTGCAGGGC
Source organism: uncultured Acidobacteriota bacterium (assembly GCA_963766785.1). Classification (GTDB taxonomy): domain Bacteria; phylum Acidobacteriota; class Terriglobia; order Terriglobales; family Acidobacteriaceae; genus Telmatobacter. The sequence goes on along the minus strand of CAVYBV010000025.1, from coordinate 499,366 downwards.
GACATCGGAGAGCAGGCTCATGCCCTCATCCGCGTGCGATGTGAGCACATCCATGCCGATGGCGCTTGAGTCCATGCCGGCGGTGGTGTTGATGTGCGTGCCGAGACCCTCCTGGTCTTCCGCCAGCTTTTCCAGGCTGCGGGACTCGGTGCCGTCGCCCATCACTTCGGAAGCCAGCGAGGCCAGGCCTGAGGTAGCCGCCTGATTATTCTCGCTGCCCGCGCGGGAGACGAGTTCCGCAGTCAGCAAGGGCAGGGCGCGCTCTTCCACCAGCAGCACCTTCAGTCCGTTATCGAGCGAGAACTCGGTAGGAACGGGCAGATGGAGGACGGGCGCCGGTCCCGGTCCGGGCTTGTTCTTGCGCCAGTCCTGCGACTTCTCGAATTCGGGCGAGTAGGGATTGGTGATCTTGACGTTGGCGTCGGTGTCTGCAGGGCTGCGCGGCACATCGTCGAGAACTTTCTTGCCGGGCACGCAGTAGACCACCACCGCGGAATCCTTGGAGAGATACTTTTGCGCGGCGGACTTGACACTGGCCTGCGTGACCGCTTCGATCATGTTCAGGTCTTTGGGCAGGAAGCCGGGATCGCCAGTGTACTGGTTGTATCTGTCGAGCGTATCGGCAATGCCGCCGAATCCGCCGAGGCGCTGAAGGCCGTTGATCTTCGACGTGATGGTGAGCGCCTTTGAAGCGTCCACCTCTTCGGCCGTTGGGCCGTCCTGCTGCAGTTTGTCCAGCTCTTTCCAGAACGTGGCTTCCAGATCTTCGAGCTTTACGCCGGGCTTGGCGGTGATGTCGCAGGAGACGATGCCCGTGAGCTTGAGCTCATCGGTGTCGCAATTCACGCTTTGCGCCACCTGGGACTTGATAACGAGCGTCTGTCTGAGGCGGCTGGCCTTGGCGCTGCCGAGGGCAAAGACGGCAGCATCGACGCTGTAGGCATCAGGCGTGTACGCAGGGGGAGTGAGCCAGGCGATGCTGAGGCGCGAAAGCTTGACCGTATCGGTGATGGTGTGGCGGCGCTGAGACGTGATGGGCGGAGTAACCACCTGCACCGGCGCAACCGCAGGCCCGCGCGGGATGGGGCCGAAATATTTGGTGAGGAGCGCCTTCAACTGCGCGGGATCGAAGTCTCCGGCGATGGCGATGGAGGAGTTGTTGGGGGTGTAGAACTGCTGGTGAAAGTCGCGGACATCGGCGATGCGGGCCGATTCGATGTCGCGATGGCTGCCGATGACGGAGCCATAGTAGGGGTGGTCCTTGGGAAAGAGCAGATGATAGACGTCTTCGTCGGCAACATCGTAGGGCTGGCCTTCGCCCTGGCGGCGCTCGTTGCGCACCACGTCTTTCTGGTTGATGAGCAGCTGGCGGTTCAGGCCCTCCATGAGGAAGCCCATGCGGTCGGACTCGAGCCATAGCGCGAGCTCAAGCTGGTTCGACGGCATGGTCTCAAAATAATTGGTGCGGTCGAAGTCGGTGGTGCCGTTGACGTCGGTTGCGCCCGCTCCCTCCACATCCTTGATGTGAGCTTTTTCGCCGACGTGCTCGGAGCCTTCGAACATCAGGTGCTCGAAGAGGTGGGCGAAACCGGTGCGGCCGGGACGCTCGTTCAACGGACCCACGTGATACCAGAGATCGACGGCGACGAGCGGGAGGCGGTGGTCTTCGTGGGTGAGGACGGTGAGGCCGTTGGGAAGGGTGTATTTCTTGAACTTGATTTCAGGCAGCTTGTGCGGGGTTTGCGCAATGGCTGCGGCGGTTGCCAAAAGGGCAGAGAAACCAAGGATCCGGCGAAGAACTGTGATCATGGCAGCGCTCCTGAACAGGTGTGCCTGGGGCAGAGAGGATGATACCAAAGTCAGTCGGTCCTAGCGCCAGCGGAAGATGCGCAGCGCGACGGCAAAGGGAACGACCAGCCATGCCAGCAGGATGGCCACAGGGGCAGCGAGATGGGCGAGGCCGACGCCCTGCAGCATGTTGGCGCGGAGGGCATCGTTGGCGGCGGTGAGCGGGAGCGCGCGGACGAAGGGCTGGATGACGGCGGGGAAGCGCGAGGCGGAGAAAAAGACGCCGGAGAGGATCCACATGGGCAGCATGACCAGGTTCATGAGGCCGGATGCGGCTTCCATGGTGCGGGCGCGGGAGGCGATGAGCAGGCCGAGGGCGGAAAACGAGAGAGAGGTGAGCACGCAGAGGAAGGCAAGCTGAGCCAGCGAGCCGCGAAAAGGCACACCGAAGGCGAGGCGGGCGAAGCCGAGGAAGACGACGACCTCGATGACGAGCAGCCCCAGGCGCGAAAGGATGAACGAGGCGAGGTATTGCCAGCGCGGCATGGGCGAGGCGACGAGACGCTTGAGGAGTTTTTTCTGGCGCGCTTCGACAATGGCGAATCCGAGGCCCCAGATGGCAGAGCCCATCAGGTTCATGCCCAGCAGGCCGGGCACGACGAAGTCGATGTAGCGGGCGCCCACATCGTGGATGAGATCGTTTCGCGCCGGGACCGGATCGTGGCGGCCGGCCGCGTTTTGGAGGGCGCGATCGGCTAGAAGGCGGGCGAGCCGCGCGTCGGGGTTGGTGTCGTCGTACTTGAACGCAACGCCGCCCGAAGTCTGAATGGCGAGCAGCTCGACGGCGCCGGTTGCCAGCGCGTGGGTACCGGCGGCTTCTTCCATGTTGGAAACGCGGAGGCCGGGATCGGCGGCCAACGCCTGCGTGAGTTGGAGCGTGGTGGCGGCGACGGGCAGCACATCCGGTGGCCGGTTGCGAAAGGCAATGCCGAGGCCGACGGCGAGGAGGATGGGGAAAATAAAGACCCAGAAGAGGGCTTCGGGCTCGCGCAGGAACAGCCGGAAGCGCGCGGAAGTGAGCTGGTAAAGAGAGCTGAACTCGAGCTTACTCATCGCGCAGGTTCCTTCCGGTGAGGGAGACGAAGACGTCTTCCAGAGTGGCGGAGTGGGTACGAAATTCGGCCAAATCGAGGCCCTGCTCATCGAGCGCGGCAAAAACGCGTGGAACCGTCGTGTGCAGATCGGAGACGCAGAGCTGATGCGTGCCGGCGTCGACACGATGCGACTGCACGCCGGGAATGGCGGTAAGCTGGGCAACGTCGAGGCGGGCATCGGCGGAAGAGACGGCGAACTCGACAATGTGATCCCCGCCCACCTGGGCGATGAGCTGCTGGGGTGTGCCCAAAGCGATGACGCGGCCGTGGTCCATGATGGCGACGCGATCGCAGAGGCGCTCGGCCTCGTCCATGTGATGGGTGGTGAGGATGATGGTGCGGCCGGCGCGCTTGAGGTCGTCTACCAGATCCCAGAGATGGCGGCGGGCTTGCGGGTCGAGGCCGGTGGTGGGCTCGTCGAGGAAGAGCAGTTCGGGATCGCCCACCAGCGCGCAGGCCATGGCGAGGCGCTGCTTTTGTCCGCCGGAAAGCGTGCCCACGCGGGCATTGCGCTTTTCATCGAGCTGAGCCGTGGCAATGACTTCGTCCACGGAGATGCCGCGGCGAAAGAAGCTGCGAAAGAGGCGGAGGGTTTCAGAAACGGTCAGCTTGTCGGGGAATTGCGTTTCCTGGAGCTGGATTCCGATGCGCTGGCGCAGGCCGGAGGCATGCCGGCGCCAGTTGCAGCCGAGGAGGGTGACATCTCCGGCGTCGGCAACGGTCAGGCCTTCGCAGATTTCAAGGGTGGTGGTCTTGCCAGCTCCATTGGGGCCGAGCAGGCCGAAACATTCTCCGGGCATGACGTCCAGATCAATGCCGGCCACGGCGACGACATCGCCGAAGGCCTTGCGCAAGCCGGCGATGGACAAACTGGGCGCGGGAGCCGCGGAGAGCACACCGGCTGCAACGTTTTGAGGGACGGAGGACATGGGGAGTCGGCCTGGGTCCAGCGTACAGGCGAGGGGCCGCGTGCGGCTAGCTGAATTGATCCGGATGCTGGGAGACGCTGAGGACGTTTCCGTCAGGATCTTTGAACCAGGCCACGCGGGATCCCGAGGGCGAGGACCAGATGCCGTCGTCATCCTGCTTCATGAAGGAATATCGCTCGAGAGCGACGCCGGCCGCAGCCAGATCGTGAACGGCAGCGACGATGTCGGGCACGCGCCAGCCGATTACGGTGCCGCGAGCCGGCGTGGATTCCCGATCGATGGCAATGCGGAGAACAACGCCATTGGCGTCAAAGATCAGCGCGAACGGGAGCTGTTCGCTTAGCGGCCGGAGGCCGAGAACATCGCGATAAAAGGCGCGGGCGCGGTCCACATCGCGCACGGTGACGAAAGCCATCAGGTCGAAGCGGTTCAGGTCAGCGTGTTGAGTCATGCAAGAAGAATGGAGCAATGCAGGCCGTGACGCAAGACTGCTACGGCCTCATAGGATCAATTTCTGCCAGGGGCTGAATCGAAACCGCTGTAGCCGGCGAGGGGCGGGAAGCGATGCGAATCGAAGCCGGGGCTGCGATTCATTGCGCGGGGAACAGGAAGCACAGCATGGGGCGGACGCGGGCGGCCCAGCTTGTCTCGTCGTGGGCGCCTTCAGGGAATCGCTCAAAATGCAGAGTGTCTCCGCGGTCCCAGCCGGTGGCAAGGAGACGCCGGGCGAGGTGTTCGGCATCCTGAACGGTGCGGCGACCTTCGCGTTCGCCCACGTCGAGCCATAGACGAGGCCGCTCCCAGGTTTCCGGGGAGCGCTCGTTGAGGAAGCTGAGGATGCTTTTGTGGTTCCACCAGACACTGGGCGAAAGCACCGCCAGCTTGCCGAAGTGCTGAGCGAAGCGGAGGCCGAGATAGAGCGTGGCCAGGGCGCCAAGCGAACTGCCGCCGAGGCCGGTGGAGCCGCGGCCGTCGCGCACGCGGTAGTTGTGAGCGATGAAAGGCATGAGTTCGTCGACGATGAGGCGGCCATAGTTCCCGGCTTTGCCGCCGCCGCGCTGCCAGTCGCGGTCGGGAGTGTATTCGCCGATGCGGCTGTCGCCGGTGTTATAGATGCCGACGATGATCAGCGGCTCGACTTCGCCGGATTCGATTACGGCGTCGGCGTGCTCGCGCATCTGCCACGTGCGGCCGCGGATGAACGATGTTTCCGGATCAAAGAGATTCTGGCCGTCGTGCATGTAGAGCACGGGGTAGTCGCGCCCGGGATGGTGGTCGTAGCCGGGCGGAAGATAGACGATGAGGTCGCGGTCGTCGGGAAGAAAGCGACTGTGAAAGGCGCGGTGAAAGCGCAGGCGCGGATGGGGCGGCGCGGCGACGAGCGGCTCGTTGTGCGGCGATTTCGGCTCCGTGTGAGCGTCAAGATTCAAACCGTTCGGTTCCTTTGCCGTTCCCTGGCGCGCCGAAGAGCCGGCCCGTGGCTGTTACAGTATCAGGGAAACGCCCGTTTTCTCAAACGCGGAGCGCACGATGAATCGCGAGTATCACAAGTGGCACTCGCCCCGGCTGGGGCGCGAAATGGAACTGCTGGTCTTCGGGCACGCGGGGCTGCCGGTGATTGTGTATCCCACTTCGGGAGGGCGGTTCTACGAGTTTGAGGACCGCGGCATGATCGGCGCGCTCTCGGGCAAGATCGACGCCGGCCAGTTGCAGGTGTACTGCGTCGATTCTGTGGACATGGATAGCTGGTACAACCGCAACGTGGGGCCCCGGTGGCGGATCGCGCGGCACGTGCAGTTCGACGATTACGTGATTCATGAGGTGGCGCCGCTGGTGCGGCAGAAGAACCAGGACGCACACCTGGTGGCGCTGGGGTGCAGCTTCGGCGGGTTTCACGCGGTGAATGCGGCGCTGCGCCACCCCGATGTCTTCACGGGATTCCTGGCGATGTCAGGCGCGTTTGACTTGTCGAACTTTCTGAACGGCTATCACGACCAGGACGTCTACTTCAATCAGCCCACGCAGTTTCTGCCCAGCCTGGGCGATCCCTGGTTTCTCGATCGCTACCGCGGCAACACTTACGTGCTGGCAACGGGCTGGGACGATCAGTGCCTGGGGCAGAACCAAAACCTGGACCGGATCATGAGCGAGAAGGGGATTCCGCACAAGCTGTACATCTGGGACACGTGGAACTCGCATGACTGGCCTACGTGGCAACGGATGGTGCAGGAGTATCTGTAGGGAATAGGGAATAGGGAATAGGGAATAAGGAATAAGGAGCAGGGAGTAGGGAGCAGGGAACAGGGAACCAGATCGCAGAGAATGTGAGCCGCGAATTAAGGACTGACACCTGGCACCTGGAACCTGAAACCTGAGAACTGAAAACTGAGGTTGCCATGAGCACTCTGAATCCGTATGAGAAGTTTCTGGATGGGCGGCCGGTGATGGATGTGCTGGCCGAGACGCCGCGTGCGATTGCGTCGCTGCTGGAAAAGATGGGTCTGGACAAGGCACGCGAGGCGCTGGCTCCGGGCAAGTGGAGTGCGGGCGAGATCGTAGCGCACCTGGCCGACTGCGAGCTGGTGTTTGGTTTCCGGCTGCGGCAAACGCTGGCGGAGGATAACCCGACCATCCAACCGTTCGACCAGGACAAGTGGGCCAAAACGTACAGAGGCATCGAGCCCAAAGAGGCGCTCGCCGGCTTTGCCGCCCTGCGCAGGTGGAATTCTCTGATGCTGGAAGCGGTGCTGCCTGCGGCTGCCGATCGTAGGATGACGCATCCTGAGCGGGGGACAATGACGTTCCAAGCGGTGGTGGAGACGATGGCGGGTCACGACCTGAATCACCTGGGGCAATTGAAACGGATTGCCGGCGTGCAGCAATAGAGGCGGCGTGGCGGAGCGCTGGCTGCACAAGCTGACTTACACTTGAGGAAAAGACATTGACCGACGCCAGGAATTTGGGCGCTGCTCTGCGTCGGCCACGGGAGGGCGGCATGAAGAAGATCGGCGTTCTGTTCGGCATGGAGAACAGCTTTCCCGGCGCGCTGGTGGAGGCGATCAACGCGCGGGCCATCGAGGGCATTCAGGCCGAATTCGTTGAGACCGGAGCGGTGCGCCTGGACCGCGCGCCTCAGTATGCGGTGATCGTGGACCGCATTTCGCATGACATCCCGTTTTACCGCGCCTTCCTGAAGCATGCCGCGCTCAACGGCGCCATCATCGTCAACAATCCATTCTGGTGGTCGGCGGACGACAAGTTCTTCAACTACACGCTGGCCGCAAAGCTGGGCGTGGCCGTGCCGCCCACCGTGATCCTTCCGCACAAGAATCATCCCGAAGGCACGACGGACCGGTCGATGCGCAATCTCGAGTATCCCCTGGATTGGGACGCGGTGTTTGCCTATGTGGGCGAGCACGGATTTATGAAGCCGGTGGACGGAGGCGGATGGAAGGACGTGCACCACATCCACAACCGCGAGGAGTTCTTCCGCGCTTACGACGAGTCGCGCGACCTTTGCATGATGTACCAGAAGGCGGTGGACTTCAAAGAGTACTTCCGCTGTTACGTAGTGGGACAGAAGAAGGTGCGCATCATGGCTTACGACCCGCGCCGACCGCACCACGAGCGCTACGTAAAGGACGCGCCGAAGTTCGACAGGAAGCTGCTGAAGCGCGTGGAGCGCGATGCTCTAACGTTGTGCCGGGCGCTGGGATACGACCTCAACACGGTGGAATTCGCGGTGGAAAACGGTGTGCCCTATGCGATCGACTTCATGAATCCTGCGCCCGATGCCGATCTGCATTCAGTGGGCCAGGCGAACTTCGACTGGATCGTGCGCGAGGTGGCGGACCTGGCGATCGCCAAGGCCAAAGCGGCGCCGAAGCACCTGGAATTGAGGTGGTCTTCGTTTCTGAACGCCGGGGCTGTCCCGGCGAAGAAAGCTGTGGCAAGGAAGCAGAACGCGAGCGGGAAGAGCGCTGGCCGGGCGAAGTAGGCGGCCGAGCCGCGGATTCCCGCGCCGTTGCCCTGAAACCTGAAACCTGACCCCTGAAACCTGCTTCGGTACAATGACCGCAAGCTGTTCCACTGAGGAGCGCGCATGCGGCCATCATTTTCTCTTGGCATCGAAGAGGAATATCAGACCATCGACCCGGTGACGCGCGATCTGCGCTCGCACATCCAGACGGAGATGCTGGCGCAGGGCAAGATGCGCCTGCAGGAGCGCGTCAAGGCGGAGATGCACACGTCCGTGGTCGAGGTGGGCACGCGCATCTGCAAGAACATCGATGAGGCTCGCGACGACATCTTCGAGTTGCGGCGCGAGATGATCAAGCTGGCCGAGGAGCACAATCTCAGGCTGGTGGCGGGCGCCACCCATCCCTTTGCCGACTGGCGCACCCAGGAGATCTATCCCGACCCTCGCTATCACCAGGTGGTGAAGGACCTGCAACTGGTGGCCCGCGCCAACCTCATCTTTGGCCTGCACGTCCACGTGGGCATTGAAGATCGCGAGGAAACCATCCGCATCATGAATGCGATGCGGTATTTCCTGCCGCACATCATGGCCCTGGCCACCAATTCGCCCTTCTGGCTGGGCTTGAACACGGGCTACAAGGGATATCGCGCCAAGGTGTTTGAGAACTTCCCCCGCACCGGGATACCCGATGCGTTCTCAAGCTACACCGAGTTTGACGACTACGTAAAACTGCTGGTGAAGACCAACTGCATCGACAACGCGAAGAAGATCTGGTGGGACATACGGCCGCACCCGTTCTTCAACACTCTGGAGGTGCGGGCCTGCGACATTCCGCTGCGCGCCGAGGAGACGGTCGCCATTGCCGCGTTGATCCAGGCAACGGCGGCTTATCTTTGCCGGCTGCACGAGGCCAACCAGGATTTCCGCCAGTATGCGCGGCCGCTGCTGATGGAGAACAAATTCCGCGCAGTGCGCTACGGGCTTGAGGGCAAGCTGATCGACTTTGGCCGCCAGCAGGAGATTCCGGAGCGCGACCTGCTGGAAGAGTACCTGGTGCTGATCGATCGCGAAGTGGACGAGCTGGGCAGCCGGGAAGCCATCAACGGCATTCGCAAGATCATGCAGACGGGCAGCGGAGCGGACCGCCAGCTCAAGGTGTTTGAAGAGTCCGGCGGCGACCTGAAAGCGGTGGTAGATTACATGGCGCAGGAAACGGGCGAAGGACTGTAAAAACAGGGAACAGGGATCAGGGAACAGGCTTGAGGGTTCAGGGGCCTGATGTCATGAGCGTCCTGCCGTGGACGAACGAAAGCTTCAGTTGGTTCGCGTCGCTACCTGAGCTGTGAATGCCGTTGTCGGCACGGTGACGGACCCGATGCGTCCGGAGTTCACGTCCACCACGACCACGCGCAAGGAGTCGACGCCAGCCTTGGGCTGTATGCGCTCGTCGAAGGTGAGACCATCCGCGACCGCGTGCTCGTAAGTTGCAGGCTTGAGGCGCAGACCAACGGTTTGCCCGGTGACCTTGGCGTGCATGCCGTCGTCGCCACGCTGGACGAGGAAGATGTCGAGCTTGCCGGACCACACTGGATGAGCCGGGGCAGACGAAGCTGCCGGCGTTTTGCCGGGATTAGCCGGTTGCGCGGTTGAGGACGCAGCGATGGAGCTTTGCTGCGTCAAATCCAGATCCGCGCCGGCAATGGTTACACGCAGCGCCCTTCCAGCCGAGTCGACGACCGGACGCGCGGAGACGGCGATCTCGCTGCTGTCGGTCGGCTGCCACACCGCCTTGGCAAAACGCTCCTTCAGGGTCGACGCTTCTTTGTTGTACTCATAGCCGGTGCGGCAGCGGACAGTCGCCCCGCGGTGGTTCAGCAGCTTCACGGTGAGCAGGTGGTATTGCCCGTCGGCCGGTCCAGCGGGCGTGAAGCCGAGGAGATAGGTTGCCTCTCCATCCTCCACCACTCCGTTCAGTTCGCCCTCAATGTTGCTGGAGCGACGAAAGGCGTGGCCGCCGGTGGCCTCGGCAATTTCGCGGAAGACGCCCTGGATGGGGTGCATGTCCTGCTGCATCTGGGCGCTGAGGCGATTGTCGGAAGTAAAGTTGCGGGCCATCGCAAAGGGTTGGAGTGGATCAGCATCTTGGGACCCGGTGGAAAGGGCCTCAGGTCCCAGTTGCTGGGTTTCAAGCTCAGCCGTCGCGGGATTGTCTGTCGGGTTTTGATACGTAGGCGTCAATTGTACGTTGCGATTCTGGATACTGGCCCCGATCACGTTGGCTTCAAGGCGTGAAGCATCCAGAGGATAGACGCTTACTTGCGCGTTATTCATGGCTTCCTGCGTGCGCAAGGCGTACGGTTCAATGTATTTGGCGTGCTTTTCAATGGTGTCCGACATGTGGTTCCAATCGGCCAGCGCATTGTCGCTGGTGATCCACACCAGGCTCTTGTGGCCGGGTAGGGGCGCCAGGTGGCCGGCCACGTTGACCAGAATGTCGAGCGCGGCCGGACCGGGGATGCTTCCCATTTCGCGCAACTTGGGATCGAGCGCCTCTCCCTGGGCCTGCGTATCCAGAATGAAGTTGCCATTTACGCTGAGCATGTCTTCCAGGTTGTGCACATAATCCATGTTCTGGCGATTTCTATCTTCCTCGTCGCGGGCGTTCAGAAGATCCTGTGCATTGGGCGTCCATTTTTTCAGCACCGCCTCAACCCGGGCATGGTCGGTTGTGGCTTCCTGCAACACCTGGAAGCCGTGATAGCGCATGATGTAGAGGGCCACCGGATCCGATGCGGGGGCCTGCTTGAGAAAAATCAGCATCTGCTGGCGCGCATCCACCAGGTCGTTATAGGCAAGATTGCTGGGGTCAAGAAGGAAGACCAGCGTGTTTCCGTTCTGTGGTTGCGCTTCGGCAGCCGCATGCTGATTGGAAAAAGCCGGCTGCACCGGCGTGGTCTCGGCCGGCGCCGCTGCGGCTGCCGGAGCTGATGCCGGCGCGTCAGCCTGGCTGAACGAGCGGACCTGCCGTTTGACGCCATTGTCGTAGACTTCGAAGTCGTTGCGCGTAAGCCCGGTGATGGGGTGACCTTTCTTGTCCAGCGCGACCACATTTACATCCACCAGCCGCGCGTTGATGCGCAAGCGGTAATCGGTAGGCTCCGGTTCCGGCGTCTGGGCGGCGGCCTGGAGCGGTTGGTCCGGCACGCCGTTGGCAACGGCGGCGGTGATCTCCGGAGCCTCGGCGGAAGAGGCGGAAGTCTCATCTGGTTTGGCATTCGGCGCGTCCGTCAGGATCTCTTCCGCGGGCTGGCCGGCGCTGGCATCCTCCGCCTGGACGGGAGACGGGAGGGTTGCGTCGGGAGCGGCGCCCATGCTGCGCTCATCGCTCGCGGACAGCACCCGGGTGTCGACGCGGAAGAGGTGATAGCTGAAGAAATCAGCGTGGTTGAGCAGCATTCGCGGCGGGCCCATGGCGCGGCGAACGGCGCCTTCGGCATCGGGAATGTAGCGGATGGTGGGGGCGATGGAGATCGATACGCTGCGCAGCGGGCACATGTACTCCACACCGCCCAGCAGCACCGGCCCATATTCCACTGCGATGTCGGCACGGGAAATGGGATCGGAAGGCTCAAGATCGGCATGAATCAACAGGCGCAGGATAGCTCCGGAGCCGGGATCGACGGCCATTTCCCCGTGATAGCCGGTCATCTGCTCGAAGGGATGGTTTTCCATGCCGTAGTCAGACAGCGTGCAGCAGTAACTCACCTGGTAGTTCGAGCGCTCTCGCGGCACGGAAAAGCGGAATACGGCGACAGGCGAATCCAGCGGTCCGGTTTCCCAACGCTCCCAGGCCAGCTTATTCTGCGCCGCATCCAGAAGCACCAGGGAGAGGACGGGTCCAAAAACACCCCAGGTTCGCAGACCTTCTTCGATCTGAGGAGATTCTGCCGCGGCCATCGTGAGCGGGGCAACGATTTCCTCGCCATCGCGGTATTGGACGTTGTTTCGCGAGATGCGAACGGCATGGACGGGGCTCGATCCGGCAGATGCGGGGCCGCTTGTTTCCACCGGATCACCCTGGTAACGGGTGGTGGCGCGGGTGGCATAAAAATGGGGGAGCTGCGGAATGGCCTGGGTGACGTAGGCTGCGGCCAGTCCCATGACGCGGCGTTGTTCTGAGAATGGAGGCGCGGGCGCCGCTGGGATCTCCGAAGCCGGTGGAGCGAGGAAGATGGAACGGTCGGCCAGGCCAACCAGGGCCCGCTCGGAACGGGGGCCAGCGAGCAGCGCGCGCCAGTGCGCCACCCGCGCCGAAGAAAATCGCTCCGTGAGCTTAAGATCGGACAACTTTGCGGCCAGGTCTGCGTCTGACAAACCGTGGGACTGCGCCAGTATTTGTTCGAGCTGGTCGGCTGAAACGGGCTGCAGCGCGAATGCAGACGACGCCATAGCCAGCAATACGATGGGAAGAAGCACGATCCATTTGCGCATGGCGCAGCCCCCTCAATGGACGAGCACGAATCCTGTGCCGGCGCCGGGAAGCCCCTTGGGAATCCGAGGCCGTCGCCGTCGCCGATATCCGCCATTGTATGCCGGATTGCGGTACTTTTCACGTCAATCCGCCGCGCGGGCCGAAACGGACTGTTGGGGTGTCGTAATGGCATTACGGCGCAACCATCCGGATTACCGGAATGGGATAAAACTCGAGCGCCGCGGAGATGGCTGCCCGCGGTTGCCCTGAGCACGCCGGAATCTCCGGCCCGGGCGGCCGCCCAAAGCAACTCCTAAAACCTTAGTTGACAATTCTCTGGTACGGGCGTAATCTCCTAAGTCATTAGGAGAATGCCATGGCCCGGCGCGAAAGGAACCCGCTCACCCGCCTCGAACTTGACCTCATGCAGGTGATCTGGAAGCAGGGATCCGGCAGCGTGACCGAGGTGCAGGAAGGCCTCGACCAGAAGCTGGCCTACACCACGGTTCAGACCATGCTCAATATTCTCTGCCGCAAAGGCAAGCTGAAGCGCAAGCTGAACGGCCGCGCGTATTTCTACGCGGCTGCAGTCACACAGGATAAGGCCCTGCATCACGCTGTTCGCGACCTGGTGGACCGCATGTTCGGCGGCTCCAGCGAAGAGCTGGTCATGAGCCTGATCAAAAGCCGGGACATCGACCCCAAGCGCATCGCCGAGTTGAGCCGCGAGCTTGATGTGGAAAGGAGCGGAGAATGACCGGCTTTCTGAACTGGGCCCTCGCGTATCTGGTGAATTCCCTCTGGCAGGTCCCGCTGGTTTTCATCGGCGCATGGCTGGCGGCGCGAATTGGGGCCCGCATCGGCCCCGGCGCAGAGCATCGCATCTGGGTGAGCGCGCTACTGGCCCAGATTGCACTTCCGGCGTGTCCCATCGCCCCGCGCCAGTTTTGGAACGTCCTGACCGGCCTGTTCTCCTGGAGCAGCGCATCCAACAGCGGCGATGTACGCGTTACTTTTGCTCCCGCGAACGCAATGGGATCACGCGCGCTCGATCTGCCGCGCCCCGTTGCCGCCGTTCTGCTCGCCGCCTGCGCCGGCGGCGTGTGCTACTGCGCAGCGCGCCTCGCCTGGGGCTTGTTCAAAACGCGCCGCATCGTTCGCCGGTCCGCGCCGCTTCGTCTTCAGGGCGCGCACGCCGCCGCCTGGACCCGCGCCCGCGCAATCTTTACGGCGATTCTGGGCGACCCGGCATTTACGCCGGCTCTGGCAACTTCGGCGCTGATTGCGGGGCCGGTGACGGTGGGTTCGCGCACCCTCCTTCTTCCCCATGGATTCCTTGCGCAATTGCCGGAGGCGGAGTTCGACGCGCTACTGGCCCATGAATTTGCCCACATGGCGCGGCGCGACTTCGCCAAGAACCTTGTCTATGGATTCCTGTCGCTGCCGGTTGCGTGGCATCCGGCAGTTGGCTTCACACGCGCGCGCCTGGCGGAAAGCCGCGAACGCATTTGCGATGCCATGGCCGCTGAAGTCGTCTCCGGCCGCGAGCGCTACGCTCGCAGCCTGCTGCGCCTTGCCTCCATCATGTCCGCGGCGGCACCGGCGGGACCGCTGCACGCCCTCGGCATCTTCGATGCCAACAACCTTGAGAGGAGAATCATGAATCTGACCGGAAAACGTGTAGAAGTGCGCGGCCTGCGCCGGCTTGTCGTTTTGGCAGCCTGCGCGGCATTGGGCGCGGCGGCGTGCGCTTCGGCGCTCGCGCTGCGCTTTGAAGTCAATCAGCAACCCAAATCGCCAACGACCCCGGTGCATGTCAAAGTGGCCCTTTTGACGATCCTTAGCAAGGTTCCGCCGGTCTACCCGCCCGAAGCCAAGAAAGATCGCGTGCAAGGCAAGGTGGTGCTTGACGCCGTCATCGGCAAGGACGGTTCGATGGAGAACATCAAGGTGGTCAAGAGCGTGCGCGACGACCTCGACCGGAGCGCCATTGATGCCGTGAAACAGTGGAAATATCAGCCATACCTCCTCAACGGCGACCCCATCGAAGTGGAGACGACCATCAACATCATCTATTCGCTCAGGAAGTGAGTTTGACTCAACCAGGTCCGGCAGCCAAGCCAGGGCCAGGTGAACCCAAAACAGGACCGGGGCTGAAGCTCCGGTCCTTTTCATTTCTATGATCTTTCCGTTAGTCTCACGGAATACGCATCTGAATTCCCCGTAGCCTGTGAGGAGCCTCGCCCGTATCCATGCTTGAAACCGCAGCCCATTTGCTTTCGCTGGACTTTCCCGCCGAGTTCGCGCCCGGCGCCCGTTCAGCAGTCAACACCTGTCTGCGCATCCAGGCCGAGGAAAAGGTCACGCTGATTACCGATCGCGCGACCGAAGCCATTGCGGCCTCAATTGCGCACGAGCTCGAATCGCGGGGCTGCCGCTGGAATGGGTTCGTGCTCGAGGACCTGGCCCCGCGCCCGCTCACCGATATGCCCGCCGCCATCCTCGCCGACATGGAAACCTCCCAGGTGTCGATCTTCGCGGTCGCGGTCGAGCCCAATGAACTGCATTCGCGCATGCAGATGACCGACGTGGTCAATCGCCGCCGCATGCGCCACGCCCACATGGTCAACATTTCGCCGCAAATCATGTGCGAAGGCATGCGCGCCGACTACGACCGCGTGGACCGGCTGAGCCAGCAGGTCCTCGATCGCGTGCGCCGCGCCCGCCGCATCCGCGCCACCACCGCCGCCGGCACCCGCATCGCGTCGGAGATGAACCCCGGCTACAAATGGTTCAAGACCTCCGGCATCATCTCGCCGGAAAAATGGGGCAACCTGCCCGGCGGCGAGTGCTTTACCGCTCCCGGCGAAGTCAACGGCACGTTTGTCGTCGACGGCGTCGTCGGCGACTGGCTCTGCGCGCGCTACGGCCTGCTCCAATCCTCGCCGCTCACCATTGAAATCTCGGCCAACCGCATCGTGAGCTGCTCCAGCTCGAACGCCCAGCTCGAAAAGGACTTTTGGGAGTACACCCACACCGATGAAAACTCCGACCGCGTGGGCGAATTCGCCATCGGCACCAATGTCGGCGTCGACCACGTCATCGGCAACATTCTTCAGGACGAGAAATTCCCCGGCATTCACATCGCCTTCGGCAACCCTTATGGCGAGCATACCGGCGCTCCCTGGAGTTCCTCGACGCACATCGATGTGGTGGGACTCGGCTTCAATATCTGGCTGGAATCGGATGCCGGCGAAGAACAGATCATGCGCGAAGGCAAATTCCTGATCGAAGCTTGATGCGGCTAAACGGGAAACGGCTCCGGCCGGCTGCCAACGAGGAAAGCCGCTGGCCGGCGACAAATCCGATACGCAACAGCGCGGCGTGCATCTATCGTGGTGGTATGACCACCACAGCAACTTCGACCGCGCTGCGCAGACTCGGCAACTCCGATCTCTTGCTTACCCCCATCGGCTTCGGCGCCTGGGCCATCGGCGGCGGGAATTGGGAATTCGCCTGGGGACCGCAGGACGACAGCGAGTCCATCGCGGCCATCCATCGCGCCCTGGAACGGGGCGTCAACTGGATCGACACCGCCGCCATCTACGGCCTCGGCCACTCCGAGGAAATGGTGGCGCGGGCGCTTGAGCAGTGGTCCGGTCCGCGCCCCTGCGTGTTCACCAAGTCCTCCATGCGCTGGTACTCCGATCGCGTCATCTGGCGCTCGCTCAAGGTCGCGTCTCTCCGCGAGGAACTCGAAGCCTCCCTGCGCCGTCTCCGGGTCGACGTCATTGACCTCTACCAGATTCATTGGCCCAACCCTGAAGAGGAGATCGAGGAAGGCTGGGAAACCCTGGCCCGCTTCAAGGAGGAAGGCAAGGTGCGGTGGATCGGCGTATCCAACTTCAACGTGGATCAAATGAAGCGCGCGCTCAAAATTTCGCCCATTACCAGCCTTCAGCCGCCATATTCCATGCTGCGGCGCGCCATTGAGTCGGAAATCCTGCCCTTTGCCCAGGCCAATGGAATCGGCGTTATCAATTACTCGCCCATGCTCTCCGGCCTGCTGACCGGAAAAATGACAGCGGAGCGAGTGGCGGCTTTGCCCGCCGACGATTGGCGCCGCCGCGGCGTGGAGTTCAACGAGCCGCGCCTGAGCCGGAACCTCCGGTTAGTGGAATTGCTGCGCGAGATTGGCGCGTGCCATGGCGTGGAACCTGGCGTCGTGGCCATTGCGTGGACGTTGCATCATCCGGCGGTCACCGCGGCCATCGTGGGCGGCCGCAGCGCCGGCCAGGTTGATGGAGTTGCCCCTGCGCTCTCTTTCCGCCTCAGCGAACAGGAATTCGCGCGCATTGGAGTATTTCTGGCCGAGTATGCGGCCTGAAGGCATCGGACATCGCCTGGGACAGCGGTGCACGCAGCAAAAACCCCGGCCAGGAGGCCGGGGCTATGGGAAGCAGCGGGTTGCACGATCTCGTTTACATCGCCGCCACAAAGTCGGGCAGAACGCCGGCGGCATGGTTCTGGAGAAGCGCGGTAAGACGCGCAGCCATGCACGAGTAGATTTCAGCAGTGCGGTAGGCATTCACCCTGACGCCTTCGCTGGCCTGCGTAAACCCATACTGCGCCAGGGCCATCAACACCAGGAGCCGGATCTGCATGGCATCGCTGCGAAGGCTCTCCAAAGCCTCCCGGTCCACGCTGGCGTCATTACGCACGGCGAAATTGGCCATCTCCAGCATCACGCGCGCGTTCTGGTACATGATCAAGAGCCCCTTTGGGCCTTCCATGCGCTGCCATGCGTCTGCCGGGGTGGCGTTTACGCCTTCCTTCCACAGAAACTGGTCGCTGAGCTCACGGGCGCTCCAATCAAGACGCAGGCGAGACAGAAGCGATTCCCATGACTGGTCTTTTTGACGGCGCGCACTGGATCGCCAGCGGCCAAGGCAAATGACGACAGCCGCAAACGCCACGAGTTGGAGAAGCGGAAGAATCATTGGTTACCTTCGAATCGGCCACGGGTAACCTGCCTCTCTTGCAGATGTACCTAGCCGTCATCGCTTTGATGTACTACTGATAGCAGAATTCACCTGTGCATGCTAGTGAAATCTTCGATTTCAAGCCCCTTTTCCCTGATTTAGGTAATCGAAAGGGATGTGCACCTAGGTAACCAGGGTCGGTCGAGCGGTGTCTCAAGGCAGCCATGCCGCATCCCAATTCGTTCCTACCCACCGGCGTAAACTGTCCAAATTCAACGCACTGAGTTCTTCCGGGTGTCTTCGACCAGGGCAACCCGGTTTGCCCTTGCCACCCCCGCTACCGTCAGCAGGATGCTCTGCATCCGTGGACTGAACTCCTGGCGCGGCGCTTCCTTCTGTATAAAGCTCACTCCCCAATAAAGCAGCGAGCAGAGATAACTGAGAGCGACGAAATTCTCGATGATGTCAAATTGACCGATGGAACCGGGGTGGGTGTGGAGCAGCGCGGCTCCCATGCTGACAACCGAATATAAGCCCAATCCGGTAGCGACCTGCAGCTCCCTGTCGCGCCAATTGATTGCCAGGAACTGACTGAAGGCCGCCAGACCGAGAAAGAACAGAATGCTCAGAATGGAAGACGACTGCTCGATGCGCAGCGGGCCGATCCAAATAGCCGGCCAGCTGTGATTGACCGTGAAGCTGGTCAGCGGCCACACAACGGCGCCGGCGGCGATTAGCGCCAGCGAAATCAGAAAGATTGCACGACGCGAAATTACCGCGCGCATGGGGCGCAATACGCTCCACCCTAACTCCACCAGCACCCCGAACTGCATCAGGGAGTCGAGCAACTTCTCCCAAGGGAAAAATTGCTCATAAAGCGCGGAATTGCCCTTGATCGCGAAACCCGCCGCGTCACTGATCACGGCCCAGATCAGGTAAGCGAAAAAAATCGGCAGCAGGCGCGGAAGCTTTTTCCGGAACGCGATGACGATGACCGCGATCTCCAAAATAGTGATCGAATATCCCAGCGCCGAGCCTAGAGACACCGGCAATCTCCTGAGCTAAAAGACAAACGGGCCATTCAGCTCGTTCTATCGGCTGAATGACCCGAGTGTATCAACTATTCAAGAGGTTTTCGCAGCCATATGGCTTGAGCGAATCGTTTTAGGCGACATTATCCCCGAGGCTGGGGCCAAGGCAAACCGGGACCCGTCACAGCAACCCGAGGCTGGGGCCAAGGCAAACCGGGACCCGTCACAGCAACCCGAGGCTGGGGCCAAGGCAAACCGGGACCCGTCACAGCAACCCGAGGCTGGGGCCAGGGCAATCCGGGACCCGTAACAGCGGCCCGAGGCTGAGGCCAGGGCAATCCGGGACCTGCAAATGCAGCCTGTGCCGCAAATGCAAGAGCGGCGGAAAGAAAGACAGAACGAACAACCAACGTCGTCGAACGCATAGTAGAATCCCCTGAGAGACAAGCTCTCTCCAGAAAGAGTACCCCATAAGTGGTATTTGAGCTACGACAAAAGTAACCAAATTATAAAATCTTTAGTAAGATTACCTATTTGCCAAGCTCTCTCAGATTCCGCTAATCGGGCAAAAGCGCCCAAAACCCGAGCCATCATCCGGCATTTCCGGCTCCCGAAGACTCGGGAAACGGTATCTTGGTGCTGCGGCGCCTGCGGATCGGTCCGCTGGCGAGACTATTCAGGACGCCCTTGTGGGGTAATTCCAGTGATTCCAGAACTGCGCAGCCGTTTCAATCGCGACTACTCTCCCGAACGCTACGCCGACCTGCTCGCCTGCCTGGAACGGCACTGTGGGGTCCCGGTGGAGTTTCGCGTGGCGGAGACGCCGATTTTTGTCCCCCGCGAATTGTTGGATCAGATGGCCGAGGCCGGAGCGGAAATGTGCGCGGCGCTGATGGGAGATCCGGCGTACATCCGGGCGGCCCGCCGCGCCATCCCCAAAGGGTACTGTGTGGCCGGAGAGCCCTCGCATCCGCATTTCCTTACCGCGGACTTCGCTCTGATTCGGTCCTCAAGCGGCAAGCTGGAGCCGCGCCTGGTGGAGATTCAGGGTTTTCCTTCTGTCTACGCTTACCAGGCGGTACTGAGCCAGACCTACCGCGAGGTGTTCCAGCTCGATCCCGCGCTGGGCGCGTTCTTGAGCGGCCTGGATGAGGCCGGCTATTGGAGCCTGCTGGGGCGGACGGTGCTGGGAGGACAGGATCCCCAGACCGTCGTATTAACCGAGGTCGACCCCCGGCGCCAGAAGACGCTCGCCGACTTCGAGGTTACGGCGCGCCGGCTGGGAATCGCCGTCGTCGATATTGCTTCCCTGGAGGCAGAGGGCGACAGGCTGCATTACCGAACTGCCAGCGGCATTCGAGTCCCCATCCGCCGAGTTTATAACCGCGCCATTGCCGACGAAGTGATGACCCGCCATATCCGGCTGCCGTTTGACCTGGAGCAGCCCTGGAACGTCGAATGGGCTGGCCACCCCAACTGGTACTTCCT
Organism: uncultured Acidobacteriota bacterium; assembly: GCA_963766785.1. Classification (GTDB taxonomy): domain Bacteria; phylum Acidobacteriota; class Terriglobia; order Terriglobales; family Acidobacteriaceae; genus Telmatobacter. Next base: position 479,544 of record CAVYBV010000025.1, on the reverse strand, counting down.
CATCAGCAAGTTCTCCCTTCCCTGGCTGACTCGTGCCGGGCAGGCGGGAAGGCTGGTTCCTCCGGCGGTTTTCCTGGATGAGTTTCTTTTGGGCGATGGGCGTCGCCGCCTGGCGCAGGCCGGCGTGGAGCTGCCGCAATCCGGCCCGGACGCCGTGTACCACGACCTGCTGCTCAAACCGCTGTTTTCCTTTGCGGGCAAGGGAATCCGATTCGATCCCACCCAGGCAGAACTGGAAGCCATTGCTCCCGCGGAACGCTCCGGCTACCTGCTGCAGCAGAGGATGAGCTTTGTGCCCACCATCGAGACCCCTTTTGGATTGACCCAGGCCGAGATCCGGATTCTCTACCTTTGGCCGGATCGCGGCACTCTCACTCCGGCGCTCTCCCTGGTGCGCCTGGGGCGGGGGAAGATGATGGGTGTCGACCATAACCGGAATCAGGAATGGGTGGGTGGCTCCGCGGCTTTCTTCAGGTGATCCCGCAATGTGCACCAGAACCGTGTCAGTTTGCGTGACCCTTCTGATCGAAGCCGCATTGGCTTGAAGCCAGGAACCGTTGGCGCCGCGAATTTCGAAGGTGCCCTTGTGGTTACCATTCTCCAAACTATTGTGTTCTAGGCATTACCGAAGAAGTTTTATAGAGTTTGAAATACGCCAGCAGGAAATTCTTCTGCTTGCAATCTTTAGATCGATGAACCAACAGGCACTCAAGTCGGGGCTGACCGTTCTTCCAGGGGGGTTGGGAAACTCCGCGCAGGAGGTGCGCTGCGCCGTGCGTTTTCCCTTGAGCCTTCCGGTGGTGGTCCATGCGGGACGCCGGGAGCACACCGCCCTCACGCGGAATGTGTCGGCCAGCGGGGTCCTGTTTGAAATGTCCAGCACCCTCAGCGTGGGCGAGGGCATCCGATTTTCCCTGCGCATGCCGGGTCAGGTGCTGGGCACTCCTCACGATGTTCTGGTAGACTGCCGCGGGCGTGTGGTACGCTGCTCCAAGAGTCACGCACAGTCCCAGGTTGCGGCCACGATCGACGAATACCAATTCGTGGAGCAATAGCAGTTTTACTAGAGTCGCTATGGATTTTGTTGAAGAGTCCCCCGAGTTAGAGCCTGCCGATGCATCGCAGAGGCCGGGCACCATCCGCATCATTCTGGCGGATTCGCAGGCAATCTATCGCGTGGGGATCCGTAAGATCTTTGCCCTGGAAGACGACATTCGCGTGGTGGCGCAGGCTGATTCGCTGGACAACCTGCGTTCGGCCATCGAGCGCTTTCCCACCGACGTCGTCCTCATGGAGGCCGCGCTGCTGGCAAGCAGCCCCACAGCCGTCCAGGAGCTGCTCAAGCTGGCGCCCGAGGTCAAGCTGATCGTCCAGGCCGTGGCCAACGACGAAAACAATACCGTCGAGCTCTATCGCCGCGGCGTGCGCGGCATCATCTCCCGGTCCATCTCTCCCGATCTGCTTGTCCGCTGCGTGCGCCGCATCGCGGCCGGCGAAACCTGGATCGACAATCAGAGCGTCAACTGGGTTATCGAGGCCTACCGGGCCCAGGCGGCGGCGCTGGTGAGCCCGCGTACCCAGCCCCGGCTCTCGCCCAAGGAAATGGCCATCATCACCTGCATTACCCAGGGCAAGCGCAACAAGGAAATCGCCTTCCAACTGGGAACCACCGAGCAGGTCATCAAGAACTATCTGCGCAAGATCTACGACAAGCTCGGCGTGAGCGACCGCCTGGAACTTGCCCTCTACTGCCTGCATAACAAGATCATCCAGGCCGATGCCGACGAAGAAGTAGTGGCCCAGCGCGTAGCGCGGCGATAAGACAATCAACAGAATTCAAGACGGATCCCCGGGGCGCAATACCCGGTAGCCCTTTCCATTTCTTCTTTTTGAACCGGGGTGTGGTCGGAATCTCTGCTCATGCTGGTAAGCACGAACCGGAACGGCCGGCCTTTTCCGATATTACTTTGGGTGCCCTTGCGGGCCGGCCGCAGTTGAAATGCAGGCCCGAATCGCTATATCGTTGTCACATTGCGGGATTCATGGCGGTTCCCGGAATTCGGGCGCCGTCCCCGCCGTATTGTCGTCTGAGACGTTTGATTGTGCACAGCATCCAACCCGTAAAGGAAAGTAGGAGATCGGCATGATGGAAAACAAGCCGGCACAGAATATTCAGGACACCTTCCTGAATACGGTCCGCAAGGACAAAACCCCAATTACCATCTACCTGGTCAGCGGCGTCAAGTTGACGGGTAAGATACGTTCCTTCGATAAATACTCCGTGCTCCTGGAGAACAACAGCCAGGAACAACTGATCTTCAAGCACGCCATATCCACCGTAGTGAGCAACCGCAGCGTGCTCCACGGTGAACATCGTCCTGCCGGTGTGCACAGTGGGCTGGGCCCGGCTCCTATGGGCGTGTCTTCGGCAACCACTCCCGGAGCCGGAGAGAGCGCACGCGGAGCGGTTTCGATTGGAGACTGACCCGCGCGGAAGAAGGGTAACCGGCGGCCAGAATTCCGGGCGGCTGGAGCGCGCTGTCCTGGTGGGAGTGGGCCTTCAGGCCCGCTCCCGCACATCCCGTCCGGCGGCGGAGGGCGCTCGCGCAGCCGCGCGTCCTCAGGAAACTCTTGCCAAGCCACTTAGAACTGCCCAGCCTCAACCGGGCACTCCGTCGACGGAACTCGATGCCGAGGAGTCGCTGGCCGAATTCCGCGAGCTGGTGACAAGCGCCGGCGCGGAGATTGCCGCCGAGCTTCTGCAGCGGCGCGACCGCCCCGATCCCGCCACGCTGATCGGCGCCGGCAAAGTGGAAGAAATCGCCGGCATTGCCGCCTCCGCGCAGGCCGGCCTGGTGCTCTTTGACCACGACCTCTCGCCCACCCAGCTGCGCAACCTTGAGTCCGCGCTCAAGGTGCGCGTTCTCGACCGCACCCAGGTCATCCTCGACATTTTTGCGCGCCATGCCCGCACCCGCGAAGGCCAGCTCCAGGTGGAACTGGCCCAGCTCGAGTACCTGCTGCCGCGCCTTACCGGCCGGGGCAAGGCCATGTCGCAGCTCGGCGGCGGCATCGGCACCCGCGGACCGGGCGAAACCCAGCTCGAAACCGACCGCCGGCGCATCCAGCGCCGCATCGACCAGCTCAAACTTGACCTGGAAGGCGTGCGCCGCGTGCGCCGCCAGCAGCGCCAGCGCCGCGAGGCCGTGCCCGTGCCCACGGTCGCCCTGGTCGGCTACACCAACGCCGGCAAGAGCACGCTCTTCAACCGCATCACCGGCGGCCACGTGCTGGAGTCCGCGCTCATGTTTGCCACCCTCGATCCCAAGCTGAAGGCGGTCGAGCTGCCCAGCCGCCGCAAGGTGCTGCTGTCCGACACTGTGGGTTTCATCCGCAACCTTCCTCACACCCTGGTGACCAGCTTCCGCGCCACCCTGGAGGAAGTGGAACAGGCAGAGGTGCTGTTGCACGTGCGCGACGCAGCTTCCGGCTATGGCGAAGAGCAAAAGGCGCAGGTGGAAAAGGTTCTAGGCGAGCTCGAAGCCGTGAACAAGCCGCGCATCGAGGTGCTGAACAAGGCCGATTTGCTGGACGAGCCCCAGCGGCAGGCTCTGGCTCATCGGCTTGAAGCTGAAGCGCCGGCGGCGCGTGTCCTGGTCTCCGCGCGAACCGGCGAGGGCGTGGACGCGTTGATGGCTGCCATTGACGATGCGCTCCACTCCGATCCCCTGGTCGAAGCCGAGCTGCGCGTTCCCCAACAGGAGGGCGCCGTTCTGGCCGCCATTGAAGCGGGCGCCATCGTGCGCAATCGCGTGTACGAGGACAATCTGGTGCGCCTGTCGGTCACCGGCCCCGCATCGCTGGTAGGCCGCCTGCGCGAATACCGTTTGCGCGGCTGATTGCTTGCGCTTGGCGCCGCTAAACGCCAAACCCGCAAGGAAGTCCATTTCAGGGATTCATGCCCAGGATCCGCAACTGCGATCCGAAGCGATGATAGTCGCGGAATTCAATCGTGTGCAGGATCTTCTCCCTCTTCCCAATCTGCATCCGCATCTCCCCGCGCACCGGCACCAGGTAATCGTGATCGTTCAAGGTGACGTAGTCGTAATCGATGCTGATCGCCGTCGCGTGAATGGGAGAGTGGGCCGGGATGCCGTCGGCTTCCACGGTGATGCGCCGCACCCCGTGAGTGGCCGCGTCGATATACACCATTCCATGGAACGGCACCAGAACCGGCGTCAAAGGCATCGGAACTACCGAAAAACGCGAGTGCTTTGCATCCACCGAATAGGAAAAGACCTCCACCGCGGCGCCATCCAGGTATCCGTTTTGCTTCCATTCGAAATGCGCGTTCGCTGCCGGCTGAATTACAATCTGCAGCACGCCGCCAAAGGCGCCGGACAGGCGCGCTCCTGTCATATCCACGCTGTCCGCGTCCGCCGGCTTGCCGTCTACCTGCAACACCCGGCGCGACTCCTTGTGATTCTCACTCTTCAACAACTCGACGATGCGGTCGTGGTGGGCTTTTCCATTGCCCTTGTGATCCACGTAGCGATCTGTGATCTCGAGGCATTCGAAGTTCATCAGCGAGCCGAGAAAGCCGTCGGCCCGTTCGCGCGCACCATCCAGCAGCGCCTTCTGTGTAAGCGGGCTCGGCGCATTTGCCCCCGCGGCGGCCTCAAATTTGCCTGCAGTCGTCGCGTTCCCGTCAGCCGGATAGCTTTCCGTATCCTCATCCGCAAAGTCCGCCGCAGCCGCTTTGTCTCCCGGATTGCCTTCAACGCTGAAGGTCAGGCTCCGCGTCTCAATCTTCGCTCCCTGCGTAAACCTGAAGGTCGCGCTATATTCCCCCGCGGTCAGCTTCCTGGCATCGATGCTGGCCACGTCCATGCTTGTCGCCGCATTTGGCGCCGCCACAATCTTCTCGACCGAATGGGTCACGCTCCTCCCATCGCGATCGACGTCGAACGCCAGGGTGCCGTCCCCGGCTGTGGAATCGCTCCTCACCCGCACCAGGAACGCCGCTTGTTCGGCACCCGCCTGCACCCGGTGGCCGATGTTCGGCACCACCCGCGCATTGCGGTAAACCAGCGGTTCGAGCGGGTCCGGCGCGCCGTTGAGCGGCTGCGACCGCCCCAGCATCACCACGTCGCTCATCCAGGGGCTCTTCGCCGCCGCAACCGTGAACTCCGCCCGCTCCACTCCGGTCTTGCCGGAAACACGATCCAGCACCGCCGTTTCCACCGTGTAAGCGCCGGGAGGCTCCTCGAAATGCCGTTGCAGCGTCACGCTCCCAATGCGCGCTGCCGCAATCGATTCCAGGGCCCCATTGCGGGCGATATCCTGCTGGAACCGCTCCACCACCACTCCCGACTTGTCCTTCACTTCGGCCAGGATCGACGCCCGCACCGCATACAACTTGGTCTGATCGTCGCTGTGCAAGCCGAGATGCGATACCGGCACTTCCACGGCGAGTTCGTCGGTCACCCGTCCCTGGGCGCTGTCGGCCACTTCCAGAACCGCCTGGTCAAACGCGATTCCATCTGCCGGCGCCGCGTTTGCCAGCAGCTTCACCAGCGGCGCTTCCGATGGACGCACCGGCGTCAGTCCTTCCTCGTCCGGAGACACGGCAAAGTATCCGGAGCGCGCACGGATCCTGACTCCTGCCCGCAGCGCGCGCACATCCAGCGAGTGAAAGCTCCCGTCATTTTGCTTTAATGCGGGTGTATACGACGCCTCATAGTAGCTTCCTGCATCGTTCAGCAGCCGCTTGAGCGGCTTGCGCGGATCGTCGCCCGTCGACACGACAAACCCTCCCGTGCCATTGGCCAGGCGCGCAAGCAGGTCGCCATTGGCGTTGTCGTCATCGTCCCGTTGCAAATGGTCAGCGTCTGTAGCATCGTTATGGATTCCCGTAGCCTGCGCGATGTACACCGTGAGCGAGGGCTGCCACGTGCCCGATGGCACTACCGAATTTTGCGCCGCCAGTTGAGGTCCCGTCCGGTTCATCGTCGACACCATATCGAATGACTTTGTGGCCACGCCCATGGTGTCCACGGTGTAGATGGTCACCCCTGCCCGGTTCGCAGCTTCCACCGCATCCTTGGTCTGTTCCATCGTCTTCGATGTGGTGCGAAATCCTTCGGAAAAGAAAACCATGATTTGCCGTCCGGAAAGTCCGCGTTCCGCCCCCGCGATTGCCTGCATTCCCGCCAGCGCCGATGGAATGCGCCGTTCCACAACCAGCTTTTGTGAGTCCTCCAGAGCTCCCAGCATCAACTTGGCGTTGGCGCGCTCATCCACGCTGGCAGCCTTCCCATCGGGAAATGTCCCATTCTGAACAATCGAGTTCACCGCTCTTTCCGCGTTAGACAGGCTCGTCGTGGGAATTTTGTCGGGAACAAGCATTACCGCCGCTTTCAGCGCGGCACGGTCTGCGGTGTAAGTTTCCAGCAGCCTCAGTCCCCGGTCCACCCCGAACACGGCGAATTCAGTTGCCTGTGGAGCCTCGGCCAGCAACCGCACCGCAAAGACGCGCGCTGACTTTGCCGCGTCAGCCGACATGCTGTCAAAAAACAGGGCAATTCGCGTTTGGGCTCCCGATTGTGCCGTTACCAGGCGCAGGTCCTTCAGCTCCACCCGAGTCCCGCCGTCCATGGCCGCAATGTCGGACGCGGTCAGATTCACCACCGGCCGGTTTTTTTTGTCCTGCGCCACCAGGTCCAGCACAATGTCTGGCATATCGGCGTGCTGTTGCGGCATCGGGGCTGTCGCCGGCTCCGGCGACGGCCCTTGCGCGGAAACTCCGCATGTGCCCGCCGCAAGCGTTGCCAGGAGCAGAATTGCGCCTGCACCGGCACAGCCGGGCCGAAAGCATGCGAGGAACGAGTGGGAAAACTGGCGGGGCACGGAAAGACGATCTCCCTGTTGCCTGGAATCTTACCCGGCCCGCGAAGCAAAAGATACAGCGAACCCCGCGGCTGACCTGCCGGCTCGCTGACTTGCTGACTCGCTGACTTGCTTGTTCTCAGAGCTCCCGCGCCTGTTCTTCGCCGCGCAGCACGCGCAACGCGCCTTCCGCCAGCGCGCGCAACTCGTCTTCCCCCGCATACACCACCACCGGAGCAATCCACTCCACGGCTTCGCGAATCGCCCCCATCAGCTTTTCCGATCGCGCCATTCCGCCGGTGAGCAGAATCGCGTCCACGCGCCCGTTCAGCACCGTCGCCATGGCGCCGATATCCTTGGCAATCTGGTACGCCATGGCCTCGAACACCAGCGCCGCCCTGGCATCGCCGGATGCAATCCTTCGCTCCACCTCGCGCAGGTCCTTGGTGCCCAGGTACGAGTAGAGGCCCCCCTCGCGGATGAACGCATCCCACAGCCCGCTTTCGCTGTAGCGGCCGCTGAAACACAACTCCATCACTCCCAGCAATTGCAGCCCGCCGCTGCGTTCGGTGGAGAACGCCCCCTCCTGGCCGCCAAGATTCACGTCCACCATGCGGCCGCCCTGATGCGCGGAAACAGAGATTCCGCTGGCCAGGTGAGCGATCACCAGGCGCAGGTCCTCGTATGATTTGCTTTTCTCGCGCGCATAGCACCGCGCCACCGCCTTGGTATTCAGCGCGTGCGAAAGCGAGCGGCGCTCCATCAGCGCCGAGCCCGAGATCCGCGCCTTTTCCGTCAGCTCGTCCACGCTCACCGGATCCACCACGAAGGCTTGTGCGCCGCCCCGTCCTGCAATCGCCAGCGCCAGAAACGCGCCCATGTTCGACGCGTGCTGCTCTCCGAACGGCGCCCGCCGCAGATCGTCCAGCATGGCTTTTTTCACGCGATAGGTTCCGCTCACCACCGGCCGCATCAGTCCTCCGCGCCCGGCCACGGCGTCAAAGCTATCCAGCGCGTATCCGGCGCGGCGCAACTCCTCCTCGATGGCCGCCAGCCGGAAGGCGGTCTGCTCCAGCACCGGCTTTCCGCGAAACGCCGCCAGGTCGGCCTCCCCATGCTCCAGGTTGCGCTCCCATTCGGAATGCTCGCCCGTAAAGACGGCGATCTTCGTCGATGTCGATCCCGGGTTGATCGCCAACACGCGGAAATCATCGCGCCGCATACAGTACTCCCAGCGCGATGGCGTTCAGCTTGTCCTGCGCCGTCTCCACGCGCGAGGGGATCAGGATGGGCGCACGAGCGCCGGCGGCCACGTGGCCGCACTCCCATCCCGCCAGGAACAGAAGCGCCTTCACCAGCAGGTTGCCTGACTCGATGTTGGGCACAATCAGGCAATCGGCGTGCCCGGCCACCGGGTGTTCGATCCCCTTGGCCCGCGCCGCCCACTCTAGCAGCGCGTTATCCAGCGCCAGCGGCCCGTACACCTCCGCATCAGGGAACGCGCCCTCAGCGCCCATCTCGGTAAGCGCGCGTGCATCCAACGTGGAAGGAATCGCCTCCGTTACCACTTCCACGGCGCTCATCAGGGCAATCCGTGGCCGCGCTACTCCCAGGCTGTGCAGCACTTCGATCGCGCCCTCAACAATCTGCTTCTTCTTTTCGAGCGTGGGCGCCACGTTTAGCGCGCCGTCTGAAACTCCCACCAGCCGCGTGCCTTCCGGCGTGTGGTGCTCGAAGAACGCCACGTCGCACAACAGCCGCCCGGTCCGCAGACCGTTTTCCTTATCCAGGATCGGGTGAAGCAGCTCGTCGGTGCGCAGGTGTCCCTTCAGCAGCATGTCAACGTGACCTTCACGCACCAGCCGCACCGCTGTTCCGGCTGCATCTTCGGCCTCAACAATCTCTGCTGCGCTTTCCAGTTCGCCCAGCCCGAGCTGCGCCATCCGCTCCCGTATGCGCGCCCCATTGCCGATCAGCACCGGGCTGGCCATGCCCGCCACCGTGGCCTCCGAAACCGCTGTCAGCGCCACGTCATCGTCGGCCTGTACCACGCCCAGGCGCTTCGGCCCCATCTGGCAGGCCCGCTCGCGCAGCTGGGCGAAAGTGCGCACCGGGCTTTCGCCAGCCACCAGCTTCGCCGCTGTCTCCACTGCAACGGAATTCATCTCGCCGATCCTCGGGTTCTTAGCTACCAGACAAGCTGTCACATCGCCCACTCCGCGCTCAGTGTTGTAAATCACACCGCAGCGCAGCGCCAACGGCCCCGCGCGGAGCGCTCAAATCCGCCCAGCGCCGTTCATCGCTTTTCAAACTTTCCATGGCACACTGGTGCTGTGAACGAGCACAATTCTCCCCAACCCGCGCCCTCCGCGCCGCTTTCAATCGCCACCCTTGCCAGCCGCGAAGTCTATCGCAATCCCTGGCTGCGCCTGCGCGAGGACGAAATCCTCCGCTCCAACGGCAAGCGCGGCATCTACGGCGTGGTCGAGAAGGACGACGCCGCCATCATCCTGCCCATCGAGCGGGATCGCATCTGGGTGGTCGAGCAATTCCGCTACACCATTCAGGAGCGCGCCGTCGAGCTGCCCCAGGGCGGCTGGGAAATGGCGATCGACGATCCCGAGGAACTGGCCCGCGGCGAGCTGCGTGAAGAGACCGGCCTGCACGCCGAATCCATGCTCTGCCTCGGGCAGCTTTGGATCGCCTATGGCTTCACCCGCCAGAAACAGCACGTTTTCCTCGCCACCGGCCTCGCGCACGTGGGCAAGGACCCCGACGAAGAGGAGCACGACATCGTGGTGCGAAGCCTGCCCATCGCGGAGTTCGAGCAGATGATGCTCGATGGCGTGGTGCGCGACGGCTGCACGGTGGCGGCGTGGGGGCTGTATTTGATGTGGAAGGCGCGGCATGTCTAAAGTTCTTGGTCAAAAAGGCGCGGCGGAAGGACCAAAGCGCGTAAGGGCGGGACTTCAGTCCCGCCGCCAAGCGCAAGGAAAGGGCCTGGGCTTTAGCCCCTGAGGGACGTTCCTCGCGATGACCTTATGTTTTCTTGACCTGAATGTGCGGCTGGCGCATTCCGTGAAAAGCCATGACCACAACCTGCTTTAGATCGCGGCAAGCTCCAGCCGGTTACGTTGCGGGGACTCTGGAACGTATCTGGCTCGCGAGGCTGCTCTTCTGATCCTGTTCCCTGATCCCTGATCCCTGTCTTTATCCTCGCTGCTCAATGGGAACATACGGCGACGGATACTCCGGGCCGATATATTCCGCCCGCGGCCGGATCAGCCGGTTGTCGTCCAGCTGCTCGATCACGTGTGCGGCCCAGCCGGCAATGCGGCTGATGGCAAAAATCGGCGTGTACAGGTCGATATCGATGCCCAGCGTCGCGTACGTCGAAGCCGAGTAAAAATCCACGTTGGCGTTCAGCTTCTTGTCCTGGTTGATGTAGAGCTCAATCGCCCGCGACATTTCGAACCACTTGGGCTGTCCCGCATCCTTGCCCAGCTGCTCGCTCATGCGGCGCAGGTGCGTGGCTCGGGGGTCTTCTGTCTTGTACACGCGATGGCCAAACCCGGAGATCTTCTGCCGGGCATTCAACATGCCTTTCACGTATTCGACCGGATCGTCGCCGGCCTTGTCGATGGTGTAAAGCATGCGCATTACGGCTTCGTTGGCGCCGCCGTGCAGCGGCCCCTTCAGCGCGCCCAGCGCCCCGGTAATCGCCGAGTGGATGTCTGAGAGCGTGGCCGCGATCACGCGGGCGGCGAAGGTAGAGGCATTCAGCTCGTGATCGGCATGCAGGATCAGGGCGATGTCCAATGTTCGAGTGGCCGTAGCCGACGGCTTCTCCCCCCGCAGCATCCACAGAAAATTGCCCGCGTGCGACAGCGTCCGGTTCGGGGGAACAATTTCCTTGCCCTTGCGAATGCGGTCGTAGATGGCCACCAGCATGGCGATCTGCGCGGTCAGGTTGTAGGCCTTGCGCACGTTGGCATCGTGCGAATTGTCGTTCTCGTCCGCATCGTAAAAGCTCAACGCCGAAACCGCCGTGCGCAGCACCTCCATGGGGGTCGCAGACCGGGGAAAGCTCTTCAGCATTTCCACGATGCGCTGGTCCACCTCCCGCGCCAGCGCCAGCTGCTGCTGGAATTCCCTCAGCGCCAGCTCGGTGGGCAGAATCCCGTTCCACAGCAGGTAGGTGGTCTCCTCGAAGGTCGAGTTCACGGCCAGCTCGTGGATGTCGATGCCGCGGTAGGCCAGCACCCCCGCCTCGCCGTCGATGTAACAAATTCCCGAATTCGCGGCTACGGCGCCTTCCAGCCCCTTCCCCGCGACTGCAATGGACATGATGGTGGCTCTCCCTCTTCTTTTGACGTGCTTACGTTGGCCGCGGTCGCGATTCCCGGCAGGTCAATCCACGCCCGAAAAGCCGGCAATCGAGTAAGTCTCTTTATAAAGCAACAGTTCTACGATTGTCACGGAGGCCCTCCCGCGCTGCAGCACTCCAGGATATGCCCCGAGGCCGTCCAGGTAACCTTCTCCCGCACCCGCCCACTCAAATAGATGGCGCAACCGCCGCGGGTTCTATAATCTGTAGATTCCCGGCGCAGCACCCCCGGGGGGTCGCCTTGTTTTTCCGGTTGTGCCGCGGCAAACGGGGAGTTCCTTCGGCAATGATCCCTCGGGACGGGCGTCTAATGGAACAGACGGATAGCCCCTGGACTTAGCGGTGCCTATGCGCACCGGCGGAGAAGAAAACAATCCATGAGTGAAATCGACGAAGCCCCCAGAACATATTCCGGCGCGCTGCTGGGCGCCATTGCCATCGCCATGCTGTGCGCCATCATCGCCCTCATCTGGGCCTGGAATCTGAGCAGCCGGCTTGCCGCCCAGCAGGCGGAGCTGGCCGATGCCCGCCAGCGCAACGTGCAGCTTGCCGCAGACCTGCGCGAAACCGACGCGCGCCTCCGCGTCACCGCCGATGAGCTGGGCAAGTCCCTCGGCCTGACCCAGAAGCAGTTGGATACCCGCGCCCAGCAGCTCCTGGCCCGCGAGAACGCGGAAGAAGCCGCCGCCAAGCGCCTGGCCTCCGCGCAGCAGCAGACCGCTAATCAGGTCAACGCCGTGGCCAGCGACGTTACTTCGGTCAAGTCCGACGTGGGCGGCGTCCGCACCGACCTGGGCAAAACCCAAAATGACCTCGCCGGCGCCATCAGCCAACTCCAGGCCGTCCGCGGCGATCTCACCAATACCAACAGCATCATCGCCCGCAATCACGGCGAGTTGGTGCTGCTCGAGCACAAGGGCGATCGTAATTTTTACGAGTTCACCCTCGACCGTAACCAGAAAAAGCCCGTGGGCACCATCAGCCTTGAGCTCAAAAAGGCCGATCCCAAGCACAACAAGTTCACCCTCCTGGTCGTATCCGACGATAAAACCGTTGAGAAAAAAGACCGCAACATAGACGAGCCGCTCCAGTTCTATAGCGGTAAGGAGCCGGCCCTGTTTGAGATCGTCGTGAATTCAATCAACGGCAAAAACCACATCAGCGGCTATCTCTCCACCCCCAAAACCGCTCCGGTCCCGCCCACCGGGCAGTGAGCTGCCACAACTTGATCGGAAAAACCAAATGGCTTCTTCGCTCGCTGAAGAAGCCATTTGCGCCTGCCTCCGGAGAGCTTCGCCGCTACCGCTCTGCAACCCCTCCCACCGGCGTCACCTTCAATTCCGGCTGATAGCGGAAGCTCACATCCAAGTCCAGCCCCTTGCGCGCGTCAAACTGCGCTTTGGTCATGCGGAACGAGGAAACCACATCGCCCTCCAGGTTTTGTCCGGGGTCAAGCGTCGCCTCCAGCGCCATCGCCTTGCCGTGCAGCGCCGCCAGGTCGGGATACGCCTTGAACAGCCGCTCGTAATCGGATGGGATGGCCGCGTAGCTCGAGTGGATCCCGTCGTCCAGCGTCACGTTGGTCATTATCTGGTAGAGAAACAGCGGATCCTTGCTCTGGTTGTGCAGCTTCAAATGCGTGAACACCAGCACCTGGTCGAACTCTTCCTTCGGCATCACCGCCCCGCTGGCGTCGAATCCCGACGTCTCCCGGTGCATCGTGTGCGCCACCACCCCGCTGGCCTGGCCCGTGGCCACCGGCGGTTTCTGCCCCCCAATCACGTAGGCGGCAACCGCCGCCGTCACCACGATAATCGCGACGATCGTGGCCCATACGATGTGGCTGGTCCCCTTGGTCAGCTCTTCGCCTCGGCCGGCATCGTCAAGATCGGAGGAGCGATCCTGCTTCAACAAACTCATAGAGAGACCATCATAGCCGTATTCCAGTACTATCGGCGACACAAACCCGAACTCCATCTCGCCCAGGGCGGAAATCCAGCTCCGGCCAGCTCCGCCAACCCCGCTAACTCCGCCAACTCCGCTACCTCATCTCAAACCGATAATCCGAGTACGCAATCGTCACCACCGTCCGCCCAAACAGCCCGATCGACTCCGCCCGCGCCTTTGTCGCCATCGCGTAGCCGTCCATCATCGCGTAGTCCCGCAGCATGTGCGTGGTCCCTGCAAACACATTCGGCGACTTCGACGCGATCCCATCCACTTCCAGAATTGCGCCGTTTGCCGGGTCCACCCACAGCGTCCCGTCAATCATGTTCGGCGCCTTGCGCTTCGGCTTGATCGCCACCCCCACGCACGTCCGCCCTTCCAGCGCACGCGTCTGCCCCGGCTCAACATGCATCTCGTAGTTCGCCGTCGTAAACCACGACTCGGCCACCTTGGCGGGATCGTTGATTTCCTGCTCGTTTTCAAGCAGCGGCTTCAGCCCGAAATGCTGGATCAGACCCGACCCCGACTGCGACAGCACCTTGTGGCTCTTGCCCACGCCCTTGCGGTACGTCACCCGAACCGTCATTTCGGCAGCCGGGGTCGTTTGATCCGCGTCGCGAAACACCGCATACCGTTCCGTATCGCTGAACCCCAGCACATGCTCGTACCGCGCCTGCGCCGCCGCATCGATTTTCGCGAGAATCGCAGCCCCATCCTGCGCCGCGCCGAGTCCGGCCGTGAGCAACATAAGTGACATGGCGCCAACCGCGGTCCGCATCCTGCTCCCTACTTCCTTTTCCCTACGCCCTGCCTCTTCAGCGCTCCCAAAAACTCCTCCACCCCCAGCGTATTCAGCACATCCCCCGGCCCCAGCCACGCCCGCTTGAGCTGTCGAATTCCGTAGCCCATCCTCCCCACCGTCCGCACATCGTGCGCATCCGTGTTGATCACGATCTTCGCTCCCAGTTCCTTGGCCAGCCGCAGGTCGCGGTCGCACAGGTCCAGCCGTTCCGGCGCAGCGTTGTGCTCCATGGCCACTCCCAGCTCCACCGCCCGCCGAATCACCGCGCCCATGTCGATCGCGAATGGCTCCCGCCGCAAAATCAGCCTTCCCGTGGGATGCCCCAGAATTCGCACATGCGGGTTCTCAATCGCCCGCAGCGTTCGCGCCGTCGTCTCCTCGCGGCTCTGGTCAAATCGCGAGTGGATGCTCGCAATCACCATGTCCATCTGCGCCAGCACCTCATCGTCCATATCCAGCGCGCCGTCCGCCAGGATGTCCACTTCGATTCCCGTAAAAATCCGTATCCGACCCTCCAGTTCCCGCTCCACTTCCTTGATCCGCTTCAAATGCTCCAGCGCCCGCTTCTCGTCCAACCCCCGCGCCATCGCCAGCGCCTTGGAGTGGTCCGTGATGGCGATATACTCGAACCCTCGCGCAATCCCTGCCTCCGCCATTTCACGGATCGAGTTCCGCCCATCCGTCGCCGTCGTGTGCATGTGCACATCGCCCTTGATATCCCGCTCCTCAATCAGCCGCGGCAGCTTGTGCGCAATCGCCGCGTCAATCTCGCCCAGGTTCTCCCGCATCTCCGGCGCCATCCAGTCCATCCCCAGCGCCGCATAAATCTCCTCCTCGGTCGCCGCCGCCACCACCTGCGTCTCGTCCTCAAGCCGCGCCAGCGCCCACTCGCTCAGCGTGTAGCCAATCTTCAGCGCCCGCTGCCGCAGCGTCACGTTGTGCGCCTTCGATCCCGTGAAATACTGCAGCGCCGCTCCGTAACTCGCCCCAGGCAGCAGCCGCACATCCACCTGCATCCCCGTATCCAGGTGGAAGCTCACCTTGTTCTCGCCCTTCACAATCAGGTCCGCGATCCCCTCGTACGCTGCCACATACTCAACGGCCGCACTCGTCCGCTCCGGCTCGCAAGCCGGCCCGGTCACCAGCAAGTCCAAATCCCCCTCCGTCTCCCGGCCGCGCCTGAGCGATCCCGCCGGCGTCACCCGCTCCACCCCTTCCAACTGCATCAGGTAAGCCGTCAGCCGCTCCGCCGCCTCCTGCGCCTGGTCAATCCGGAACCGCCCCGAGCTCCGCCGGTAGTCCTCAATCCCTTTCTTGATCTTGTCCAGCGCCTTCTGTCCCATGCGCGGCAGCTCCGCCAGCTTGCCGCCCTCAATCGCCGCCGCCAGCGCGTCAATCGAATTGACCTGCGCCGCACTCCAGAACAGCGCAATCGTCTTCGGCCCCATCCCCGGCAGCTTCATCAGCTCCAGGATTCCCGCGCCGTACTTGGCCAGCAGTTCGTCCCTCACAGGCATCGTCCCCGTCCGCTCCAGAGCCTGCAGATTCGCCGCCATGCTCTTCCCGATTCCCGGAATCTCCAGCAACTTCGCCGTATCGTCGCTGCTCGCCGCCAGGTCCACCGTGGTCGCGTCCACCGCCTCCGCCGCCCGCCGGTAGCTGCGCACGCGGAAGCCGTCAGCCCCGTCAATCTCCAGTAAATCCGCCGTCTGCTCCAGCAGCCGCGCCATCGTAGCGTTATCCATCGCCCGAGTCTCCGCTGCCAGTATAGGGATTCCCCACCGTGGAGGAAGCTCTCGAGATTTTGGCACTATCAGGATGAATGGGTGCCCCAGGACCCGCCCTGAGCGCAGTCGAAGGGTCGATTTTGAGACCTGGAAAACAAGGAAGCTGACTCGCGCCCCGTCCGTACCCCAATTCAATCGGCGAGAATAGGACAGAGGGAGTTTCTCCCAACGGAGGTTCGATTGAACGTGCTCCATCCCGTCAGGTCACTTATCGCACCCGCGCTGGCCGCCCTGGCCATCCTTGCCGCACCTCTCGCGCACGCCGCCCAGCAGCCCGCCGCCCCCGCGCCCAAAGCCCAGCCTCCGCTCCGCGCCACCCTACCCAACGGCTTGAAGGTCGTCATCGTCCGCAACACCCTCGCCCCCGTGGTCACCGTCGAAACCAATTACATGGTCGGCGGCAATGAGACCTCCGCGGACTTTCCCGGCATGGCCCACGCCCAGGAACACATGGCCTTTCGCGGCTGCACCGGCATGACCGCCGACCAGGCCGCCGCAATTGTCGCGCTCCTCGGCGGCGACTTCAACGCCGATACCCAGCAGAACATCACCCAGTACTTCAATACCGTTCCCTCCGCCGACGCCGATATCGCTCTCCATGCGCAGGCTGCCTGCATGCGCGGCATGGAAGACTCCGAGTCGGAGTGGGAACAGGAGCGTGGCGCCATCGAGCAGGAAGTTGCGCGCGATCTTTCCAACCCCACCTACAAGTTCATCGACCGCATGAATAATGACATGTTCGCCGGCACCCCCTATGCACACGATCCCCTGGGAACACGGCCCTCCTTCGACAAGACCACCGGCTCCATGCTGAAGGAATTTCACGACCAGTGGTACACCCCGTCCAACGCCATCCTCCTCGTCGTCGGCGACGTCGAGCCCGAGGCCACATTGGCTGAAATCCGCAAGCTCTACGCCGACATTCCCAGCCATCCCATCGCCGACCATCCCGAAATCAACCTCCAGCCCATGAAGTCCGACACCTTCACCCTCGAAAGCAATCTGCCCTACGTGGTCGGCTTCATCGCCTGGCGCATACCGGGCACGGATTCGCCCGACTGGGCCGCCATCAACGTCCTCGCCGACGTTCTCGCCAGCCAGCGCGCCGACCTCTACGGAATGGTCCCGGCCGGCAAGGCGCTGGCCGCGGAGTTCGGCCTGGCTGAGGCCTACCGAAAGGCGAGCGTCGGCTACGGCGTGGTGGTGCTGCCCGCCGGACAGGACGTAACCCCGGCCATCGAGGAGATGCGCCAGATCGTCAACAAGTACGCGGCTAACGGCGTGCCTGCCGACCTGGTCGACGCCGCCAAGCGCCAGGAAGTCTCGCAAGCCGCCTTCCAGCGCAACTCCATCTCCGGCCTCGCCGATGTCTGGTCGAACGCCCTCGCCGGCGAAGGCCGCAATTCGCCCCAGGAAGACATCGACGCCATCCGCAAAGTCACCGTCGATGACGTCAACCGCGTGGCCAGGCAAGTCCTGCTCAACGCGCCCACCATCACCGCGACCCTCAAGCCGGCGCCCAACGGCGCGCCCATCTCCGCCAAGGGATTCGGCGGCGCCGAGGCCGTCACCAAGGCGCCTACCAAGCCCGTCGTGCTGCCCGAGTGGGCCGCGTCCAAACTGAATCAGCTCCAGGTGCCTCACGACTTCATCCAGGTTTCCGATACCACCCTGCCCAACGGCATCCGCCTCATCGTCCGCACCGATCCCACCAGCCCCACCGTCACCGTAGTCGGCGGCGTCAAGCACGACTCCGATCTCCAGACGCCCCAGGGCCAGGACGGCGTTGCCAGTGTCCTCGATGGCCTCTACTCCTACGGCACCACCACCCTCGACCGCATCGCCTTCCAGAAAGCCCTCGACGATATCGCCGCCAACGAAAGCGCCGGCTACGGCTTTTCCCTGCGCGCCCTCAAGGAGTATTTCTCCCGCGGCGTCCAGTTGCTCGCCGACAATGAATTGCATCCCGCGTTGCCTGCGCAGGCGTTCAAGATCACCCAGATGCAGACCGCCCGGTTCGTCGCCGGCAATCTCATGTCGCCCGGCTATCGCACCTCCCGCGCCATGGACCTCGCGCTTCTGCCTGCGGGCGACCCCTCGCTCCGCCAAACCACGCCCAAAACCGTTTCCAGCCTCACCCTCGACGAGGTCAAGCAGTATCACGAAGCCACCGTGCGCCCCGACCTCACCACCATCGTCGTCATCGGCGACGTCACCGCCGGCGAAGCAAAATCCGTCATTGAAAAATGGTTCGGCGACTGGAAAGCCACCGGACCGAAACCCAACACCGACCTGCCCCCGGTTCCTGAAAACAAGCCCTCCGCCGCCAACGTTCCCGACGCCCAGGCTGTGCAGGACTCCGTAGCGCTGGCCCAGCAGCTCGACCTCAATCGCTTCAGCCCCGATTACTACCCGCTTCAGCTCGGCAACCACGTCCTCGGCGGCGGTTTCTACGCCACCCGCCTCTACCACGACCTGCGCCAGGAGGCCGGGCTTGTCTATAACGTCAACGTCTCCCTCAGCGCCTCCAAAACCCGCGCCAGCTATTCCGTCGACTACGGATGCGACCCGCCCAATGTCTCCAAGGCCCGCGCCCTCATCGTCCGCGACCTGAACGCCATGCGCACCGCCGACGTCTCCGATAGCGAGCTCCACCAGGCCAAGGCGCTCTTGCTCCGTTCCATTCCCCTCGGCGAGTCCAGCGAGGAAGCGATCGCCGGCGGCTTGCTCGGCCGCGCCCAGATCGGCTTGCCCCTCGACGAGCCCGTGGTCGCGGCAAGGAAATACGCCGCCCTCACCGCCGCCGATGTAAAGGCAGCCTTCGCTCGCGACATTCATCCCGACAACCTGGTGCAGATCGTCCGCGGCCCCGCCCCGCAATAGCGGAACTAATCTCCCGGAGGGAGAACTCGAAATCGGCTCAAGGCGAAATCCCGGGAAGAAACTGTGCCCCGTTCATCGCGGGCTTTATCGCGATGAGCGGGCGTCTGGCTGCGAAAGAGAATCGTCGGAGCTAACCTCAAACTGACCAGGAGAACTCACGCCGATGGAAACATCCATCTTGCCCATCCAGCCCGCCTTCGCGCGCCAGTTCACCCAGGAATGGATCGACTCCTGGAACAGCCACGATCTCGACCGCATCCTCGCCCATTACGCCGACGACGTTGCACTCAGCTCGCCGGTCGCCCTCCAGCGCCTCGGCGGCGACGGCGTCGTCCGCGGCAAGCCGGCCCTCTGCGACTACTTCACCCGCGGCCTCCAGGCCATCCCCGATCTTCGCTTCGACCTCATCGAAGTTCTCTGGGGCACTGAGACCATCGTCGTCCTCTACCGCAACAACCACCGCGGCACAAAATCCGCCGAGGTTATGCAGCTCAACGCGGCCGGCAACGTCATCCGCGTCTGGGCCAACTACGACCAGTAGCAGCCGCGACTTCACAGGTTGCGGAGAATCTCCTCGGGAACGGAAAAAGTGTCAGGGCACGACCTCACAGGCCGCGGAAAAACTCCTGATTCATGCCACAAACGCGTAAGGGCGGGATTTCAATCCCGCCGCCAAGCGCAAACAAAGGACGTGGGCTTTACAGCTTGCGGAAAAACTCCCGTCCGGAGCAGTTTTGAAAGGGCACGACTTTAGTCGTGCCGCTAAGTGGCATAAAATCAACAGGGCTTTAGCCCCTGAGGGATGGTTTGCCGCACTTTTGGACGCGGAACTGCCTTTTTCCGCAGCCTGTTTAGCCCCTGCGGGATGTTTCTTGCCTTCCTGGCCGCGGATTGATTTTTTCCGCAGCCTGTCACGACTCCCGCAAAAGCGCCAAAGCTGCTCCGCTACTCGGTGCGAAGCACTTGCATGGGGTTCACTGAGGCGGCTCGCCTGGCGGGGATAAAGCAGGCGATTACAGCGGCAACCAGCAGGACGACTCCGACACCCCCGAAGGCCGAAAAATCGAGGGCCTGCACTCCGAAGAGCAGGCTCTTCATGGCGCGGCCCACGAAGTATGCGCCGATGAGGCCCAGGACGAGCCCGATGGCGGCGAGAATTATCCCGTCGCCGACCACCAGCGCGACCACACGGTTGCGGCTAGCGCCCAGAGCCATGCGCAGAGCGATTTCATGCGAGCGCTGCGCCACCGAAAACGACATCACTCCGTAAATGCCGATGGCGGCAAGAAACAGCGCCACCACCGCGAAGCTGGTAAACAAAACCAGGGTGAAGCGCTCATCGGCCATGCTCTCGCTCACGATCTGGTCCATGGTTTCAGTTTCGGCCAGCGCAACCGCGGGATCGACCGCGTGCACCGCCGCGGAGATGCTGCGGATCATAGTCGACGGATCCTCCGCCGTGCGCACGCCAAAGCCCGCCTGCGGCCACGGAATCTGCCAGAACGGAATGACCATCTGCGGCCTTTGCTCAGTCTGGTCGGCGGAGTGCACGTTGTGGAAAACTCCGACAATCTGCCACGCGATGGGGGGGCCGAGCTTGGTGACGCCGGGAATCAGCTCCTCCACCAGGACGCGCTGGCGCATGGGGTCCTTGCCCTTGAGGAATTTGTTGACGAACTCCTGATTGACCATGGCCACTTTCATGGTGTCCGCGGTGTCCTCGTCGGTGAAGGCGCGGCCGGAGAGCACCTGAATGCCAAAGGTCTTGAAGTATCCGGGAGAGACCATGCCGAAGCCGGTGTTGGGGCGCTTCGACTGATCGGCATAAGCGGGGCCGTTTTCCAGCGTGAAGGGCATGCCGAAGCCGCCGCCATAGAGGGGCATGCCGGTCATGACGGTGGCGTTGCTGACGCCGGGAACCACGGCGATGTGGGCCAGGATGTCGCGGTAATAGGCCGTCATCTGGGCCGGGTCTTTCGAGCGCGAGTCGGGGACGGGAAGATAGAAAGTCAGCAGGTGATCGGTCTTCATGCCGAGATCGACACGGGATAGGTTCCAGAAACTGTGGATGGTGAGACCGGCGCCGGCCAGCAGCGTGAGGGCCAGGGCGAACTCGCCGATGACGAGGATGCGGCGAAGGCGATGCTTGCCGGCGCCGGTTCCGCTGCGGCCGCCTTCCTTCAGGGTCTCGGCGGGATCGATGCGCGATGCGTACCAGGCGGGCGCGGAACCGGCCAGCAGACCGGCGAGCGTGGTGGCAAGCAGAGTGAAGAAGAGGATGGGGATGTTGAGGCGCAGGTCAGCTTCGGTGGGCAGGGTTTCGGGCGGCATGGCGGCAATAAGGCCGCGCAGCATGGCGTAGCCCACGCCTACTCCCAGAGCTCCGCCGGCAAGGGCCAGCAGCAGGCTCTCCGTCAGCAACTGGCTGAAGATGGTTCTGCGGCCCGCGCCCAGAGCGCTGCGCACCGCCAGTTCCTTCTGCCGCGCCATGCCGCGGGCCAGAAGCAGGTTGGCCACGTTGGCGCAAGCGATGAGGAGAACAAAACCAACGGCGCCCAGCAGCAGCCAGAGCATCTTGATGCGATCTTTGGGAAGATAATCGTTCTTCAACGGCTCCACGTAGGAGCCCCAGCCCTGGTCGCTTTTGGGGTACATCTGGGCAATGTGGGCGGTCACGGCATCCATGTTCTGCTGCGCCTGCTTGATGGTGACGCCCGGCTTGAGGCGGGCATCCACCGTGAGCCAATGAAAGTCGTGATTGATTTGCTCCGGCTTGAAGGCCAGCGGAACCATCATCTGCACCTGCCCGCCGTGTGCATCGGGACCCTCCTGCTCCACTCCCACAACGGTGTAGGGATCGCCGTTGAGGCGCAGGGTGCTGCCCACGATGTGGGGATCCGCGCCCAGCTTCACCCACAGCTTGTGGGTAAGAATGACGACGCGGTCGTGCCCGACCTCACCTTCCTCCTCCAGAAAGTAGCGGCCCATGAAGAGCGGCTTGCCGATGATTTTTTCTCTGCAAGGACTTTCCACGCTGGCAATGACAAACTCCGGCTGATCTTTGGTGGCCAGATTGTAGGCATTACCGGTCGAGGCGCAGACGTCCTGAAAGACCGTGTTCTGTTGCTTCCAGTCGAGAAAATCGCCGGCGGCGACGCCATTATGGAAGTTCTGAATTCTCGACCAGACAATGACCAACTGGTTGGGCTCGGGGTAGGGCAAGGGCGCCAGCAGGGTGGCGTAATCCACGGTGAAGATGGCGGTATTGGCGCCGATGCCGAGAGCCAGCGTGAGCAGGACAGTGATGGTCATGCCCGGGTTGCGCGCCAGCATGCGCAGGCTGAAGCGGAGGTTCTGAAGCAGAGTCTGCATGGCTTTCCCCGTAGTGATGTGTAGCGATGGCTTGAGCTTGCCCCGTGGGCGCCGAAGGGAACGGCGTCTGCATGTGAAGACGCCGCACCAGTTTTAGACGTTCAGAAAACGAGCTCGTGGATCGGATCTGAGAGCGGGGCGCAAATCGGTTGATGCTGAATCTGACGCCACTCCATCCTATCTCGCCGATTCCGGGCCCCGTATACTCGACATGACCGCGCACTCAGGAGACCCCATCGATGCCCCAGGCGACCAAGCCCGCCAAAGCAGCCAAGCCCGCCAAAAGAACGCCCAAACCCGCCAAGCCCAAAGCCCACAAGAAGAAGCGCATCACGGCAGAACCGGCCGAAAACGCCCGGGTCCTCAGCTCCGACATCGTCTACCAGGGCCCGCTCTTCCGCGTCACCAAAGACAGCATCGTCGAACCCGGCGGCAAGCGCTCCATCCGCGACGTCGTGCGCCACAACGGCAGCGTAGTCATCATCGCCGTCGATTCCGGCAAATCCGGCAAAAAGAGTAAAGATCCGTGGATCGTCATGGAGCGCCAGTACCGCCATGCCGCAGGCCGCTACCTGTGGGAGCTGCCCGCAGGCAAAATCGACGCTGGCGAAGAGGCGCTTGCCGGCGCCCAGCGCGAACTCGAAGAGGAAACCGGCTACCGTGCCAAAAAATGGAAGCTGCTGCATGAGTACTTTGCCAGCCCCGGCTTCCTCGGCGAATCCATGAAAGTCTTTGTCGCCGAAGGCCTCGAACCCGGCAAAATGCACTGGGACGAGGACGAGGAGATCGAGATCCGCCTGGTCCGGCTCTCCCAGATCATGAAAGCCATCGACAAGGGCGAGATCATGGACGGCAAAACCCTGTCCTCCATCCCCATCTACGCCCGCCTGCGCAAGCGCTAACCCGCCTTCATGGATCGCATGGATTTGGGCGCCAACAAAACCGCTGCTGTCATCCTGAGCGGAGTTTCGCGCGGTTTCATGCGCGAAACGTAGTCGAAGGATCCGCATTTCGGGCGCTTACGGATGCGACTACAAACTTCTTGGACACCACACTTAAGGTGGCCGGGTGTCCCCGCATCCGGGTGCCCCATCCTCGCCGCGTAGTTGTTTTTGCGGCTAGGGTGGGGGCGCAACACACCGCTGCGCCGCATTCGCCAACACCATGATTCCACAAGCAGAAACAGCGGGCGCGCAGGCCGCCCCGCGGCGCACACGCTCACCCCGTCGCCATGCAGAGGCCTCTCAACTTCGCCCGCGCTCCAACCAATTCAGGCTGCGTTGTTGTGAGCGGCAGCATCCCTCAGCCGCATCACCGCATCGGCCTGAGGTCCCTTCTGGCCCTGGACGATGTCAAACTCCACGTCATCGCCCTCCTTCAGGGTTTTGTAGCCGTCCAACTGGATCGCAGAATAATGGACGAATACATCCGGCCCGTCTTCACGTCCGATGAATCCGTAGCCCTTGGCGTTGTTGAACCACTTCACCTTACCTTTGTACTGAGCCACAGGCCCCCGCCTTCCTTACAGCCAGGAGTGCACAGCCGGGCGGTTCTCGAGAAAGGATCGCCCCCACCGCTACAAACCTATGACGGGAATTAGGGGGCAAAGGTTTTTCCCTGAATCACCTTTCTCGCTCACATCGTGAGACCGAAAGGCAGGGAACAGGGAGTAGGGAACAGGGAACAGGCCCTCCGGCGTCACTGATCGCGGTCGCGGGAGTCGCTGCTTTCTACTCCCTGCTCCCTGCTCCCTACTCCCTACTCCCTGTTCTTCTGCATCGCCCCTCCCCGGCGTGGCATCCTTATCTCATCCGGAATCCTGCGCAGCGCACCGCGCTCCAACATCCACTTCAGCCGAAAGTGACCGCCTTGCCCACCGCCGAGTGTCATCCCATCACCGTGGCCCCGGGCTTTACCCGGCTGTTTCTGGATTTCTGCGTCGGCGCGCCGGAAGCGCGGCCTTTCTACGGCACTGCGCTCCGAAGCGCAGCCTGGCAGACTCGCCCTCCGGTTCCCGCCCACTGGCCTGAAGTCGTTGAGGCTCTGGCCGCGCAGAACCCGCATTCGAGCTCGCTCGAAGCCCTTCGCGCCGGTGCCGGCGCAGTCGTCACCGGCCAGCAGGTGGGCCTCTTCGGCGGTCCGCTCTATACGCCCCTGAAAGCCGCCACCGCTCTCGCCCGCGCCCGCCACGCCACCTCCGCCGGCAGCCCTCACGCGGCCATCTTCTGGCTCGCCGCAGAAGACCACGACTTTGCCGAGGTCAACCACGTCACCTTCCCCGCCCGCCGCGAGCTCCGCACCCTCACTTACAGCCACTCTCCCAACTCCGCCGCGCCGGTCGGCAGCATCGTCATCGACCCCTCCATTCAGTCCCTCCTCGACTCCGCCGGCGAGATCCTCGGCTGGTCCGGCGCACTGGAAGCGCTCACCGCCGCTTACCAGCCCGGCCGAACCTTCGCCCAGGCCTTCGCCGATTTCTACTCCCGCGTCTTCGTCTCTCAAGGGTTGCTCGTCTTTGACGCCTCCGGCCGCGCGGTCCATCGCTTAGGCGCGCCGGTCCTCAAGGCCGCGCTCGATCGCGCCGACGAGCTCCATGCCGCCCTCGAAGCGCGCGGCCGCGAACTCGCCGCCGCCGGTTACCACGCCCAGGTCGCCGTCGCCGGCCAGTCCAGCCTGCTCTTTCTCATCGACGCTAAATCCGGCGCCCGCCTCGCGCTCAAGCGCACTCCGCCCTCAGCCGCGGAGCCCAACGGCCTGTGGCAGGCCGGGCGCGAGCGCTATTCCACCGCAGACCTCACCGGCATCCTCGCCTCCGAGCCCGAGCGCATCTCACCCTCCGCGCTCTTGCGGCCCGTCTTCCAGGACTTCCTGCTGGGCACGTCGCTGGTCATCGGCGGACCGGCGGAGATCGCCTACTTCGCGCAGTCTGAGGTGCTTTACTCCCGCATCCTCGGCCGCATGACCCCCGTCGAGCCGCGCTTCTCCGCCACGCTGATCGAGCCCGACATCGCCGAGCTGCTGGCCCGCCACGAGCTCACTCTGGAGAGCGTCTTTGCTGAGACCGAAGACTCGCTGGCGCAGCTCCTCGCCGCCCGCGCCATTCCCATTGAAGGCAAGCGCAAGCTGGCCTCCGCCGGCAACGCCCTCGACGCCGAGCTGACCGATCTGGTCGGCTGGATGCAGGCCATGGACGAGGGCCTCGGCCGTTCCGCCCTCACCTCGGCAAGCAAAATGCGCTACCAGATGAACCGCCTGCGCCGCCTCGCCGCCAACTTTCAGATGCGCAAGCAAGACTCGCTCCGCCGCCACGCCCAGGCCATCGCCCAGGCGCTCTACCCCGGCGGCCATCTCCAGGAGCGCGTCCACGGCGCCGCCTGGTACTTTGCCCGCCACGGCTTTGAGCTGGCTGAAACCTTGGTCCAGCACGCCGCCGACTCCTGCCCCGGCCACACCGCGCTGTGGCTGTAGAACGCGAACCGGGCGCCGATTGCCCTCGGCTAAGCAGCGCATTCCAGCTTGCTGAAGAAAGCTGTCTCGCCCTGCGCCGTGCCCTGCGAACCCTGCTTTCTTCTCACTTCCGCATTTTCCGCATACGATAGATGAAAATACGTCAACCGGAGCGCGAATGCGTATTCACTATCTCCTGCTCCTTGCGCTGCTCTGCCCATCCATCAACGCGGCTGCCCAATCCCGGCCATCCCCGCCGCTCCAGATCTACGCCGGATACTCCTGGCTCTCAAACTCTTTCAACGGTGTGCCCGATTCCCGCCAGGCGCTGAACGGCTGGAATGCCGGCCTCGCCTTCCCCGATTGGCATCACCTGCGTTTCAAGCTCGACTACTCCATGTTCCGCGGCATCAACAAGGGCGACCCGCAGAACGCCTTCCTGATCATGGGCGGCGGCCAGTACGAGGCCACATTCCACCGCGAGCGCTTCTACGCCCAGGCCCTGCTCGGCGAAGCCGGCGTCAACGGCACCTGGTTCAGCACCAATACCGCCGGTTACAAGAACGGCAACACCGGCTCCCTCGCGTCTCTGGCTGAAGTCCTCGGCGGAGGCTTCGACACTCCCATCGGCCTTCACTTCGCCATCCGCGTCGAGGGCGGCGTTCAGCACACCAACTTCGTCCCCATCGGGCCGCTTCCCGTGGGGCAGCCGTATCATCTCGCCGGCATTCCCAATTACTTCCCTCGCCTCTCCACCGGCATCGTCTGGATCCCGCGCCTCAGATCCCCAATCCAACCATCGCTTGCGCCCGCGACTCGCTCTCCTGTCGAGAGCGATCTCGTCTTCGAGAGCCTGAACTCCGTCGGCCACTTCAAGATTCTCGCCAACTCCTGGTGGAGCTATCTCTCCACCGGCGGTGTCGAGTACGATCGCCATTCCTGGGGCACGTTCATGGGCGCGCGCCTGGATTATTCCGCGGAAATCATGCCCGTCGTCATTCTCCGCCAGCCCAGCGTGACGGATTTGTGGGGAAACCCCCGGTCCACATCCCACGAAGCCATCCCCGGCATCGGCGTCTATCCCATCGGCATGCGCCTGCTGTGGCGCGACAGCGGCCGCTTCAAGCCCTTCTTCACCGCCAGAGGCGGCATGTTGGGCTACACCCAAAAGGCGTTCTCCCAGGACGCCGCGTATGAGAACTTCAGCCTCGATTACCGCATCGGCATGCAGTTCCGGGTCAGCGAGCGAACCGATTTCCGCGCCGGCTTTGGCATCCTGCACCAATCCGACGGCTTCGTGGTGCCCAGCAACCCCGGCCTGGACGAGATGGACTGGAACGCCGGAGTGGTGTACCACCTGGGCCGCGCGCCAAGCACCAATTAGGCGGCAGGCACCAAGTAACAGGGAACAGGGAGAAGGGACAAGGGACAAGGGAACAAGCAACAGGCAACAGGGAACAGGGATCAGGGAACCGGCAACAGCAAAGCGGCGCATCCCCACTCCCCACTCCCTACTCCCTACTCCCTACTCCCTACTCCCTACTCCCTGCCTCTCAAAACTTCCTCTTCATCCTCTTCCTCCACAGCAGCCTTTCCCGCACCTCTTCGCCCTTGCTCCACATCGTCCGGTCCCGCGGAACCACCCCGTACACCACGTCGCAGCCCATCGCATCGGCCGCTTCCCGCAGCTTTTTCAGCGTGATCGTTCCCTCCTTTTCCGATCGCTCCAGTTGGAACACCATCTTGTCCCCCGTCTTCATCTGCCGCGCAATGTCCGCTGCCCGCAACCCGTTCGCCCGCCGAATCTCCCGCAGCCATCCCTCCTCCGGCGCACCCACCGCCCGCGCCTTGTAGAAAGGAATCATGTCCTTCTCCAGGTACAAAGTAGAAACCTGCCTCATAAAATCCCGCATAACGCCAATCCATCCCTTCGCCGTTCTGACCACTGATCACTGATCCCTGATCCCTGATCCCTGACCCCTGATCCCTGATCCCTGATCCCTGATCCCTGACCCCTGACCACTGCCCACAAAAGCAAAAGCCCGGAACAAAGTTCCGGGCTTCACGTGAGCCAGTATTCAGCTTTCTTCCAGTATACCCGCCCCGTCAAGCCGCCCCGCCCGCAGCCTGGCGAGAACGGCGTTTGCCGGGACTGATCCTCAAGGTGCCTGTTTCCGGCGGTCGTCACTCGGCCGCAATGCGATGAATCTGTTCCATAAGGTGAGTGCGCAATGTAGCATCCACGCGGTTGGCATGGAGTACCCAGGCCATCCTATTCAGCGTTGAGGTGGGACGCAGGGATCGAAAGACGAGCCTCTTCATGCGAAGGCGGATGGGTTTACGCTTTCAGGATGTTGGACAGGCATTGACAAGACCCTTTCAAGTCGCACGATATGATTAGACACGGCGGCCGCTGCTCGATAGACTGACGCTCAGACTTCCGCAGACCGGAGAATGCGAGGACTCACGCCGGCTTCATGGCATCTCAGCTGACGTTCACAAGCTTCGTATGGAAGAGTCTCAGGCGCCGGCGGTTGAGGACTTTGCTGACCCTTTGCGCAATTGGAATGGCGATCGGCGCCTTTGTGTGCCTGGTGGGTTTTTCAAATGCATTCGAACAGGCGTGGCTGCGCATTTATACAAGCAGCGGCACCGACATTGCGATCATTCAGCAGACCTTTCTGAGTACTTCGCTGGATGAGTCTGTAGTAGCAAAGGTAAGGACGCTCCCCGTAGTGGCGCAGGCTACGCCAATGATCTACAACGTGATGGACCTGACGCCAGATGTCAACGCTCTGGTGTACGGCTGGAAGGCTGATTCCTACGAGTTCGGATCCCTCCAGTTGCTCTCTGGACGGCCCTTTCGCGACGGCCATCCTGAATTGATGTTGGGCGACATTTTGGCGGAAACGCTGAAAAAGAAACTAGGGGACATGCTGGAAATTGAAGGTTTCTCATTCAAGGTGGTCGCCGTCTACCATGGCGGGTCTGCGCTGGAGGCCGGCGCGGTGATCATGCCTCTCGACGAGTTGCAGCAGTTGAGCAGCCTGCAGGGTAAAGTATCGACGATCCATGTGCGGCTGCGCCCTGCGCCTGCCGGTGAGGCAGCAAACGAGTATCTGATACGCGCACAGGCGCAAATCGAGAAAGCTCTTCCGGGATTGCGCGCAATTCCAGCCGCCGAGCGCGCCGGGAACAATGAATTTGTCCGGCTGGCACATGCGTCTGCATGGTGCACGTCGTCGATTGCGCTGCTGATCGGCATTATTGGGATCGCCAACACCATGGCCATGTCGGTATTCGAACGCACGCGAGAAATCGGCATCCTGCGCGCATTGGGCTGGGGGCGCGGGCAAGTGATGTTTCTGATTCAACTGGAAGCGTCGGCTCTCGGCCTTGGAGGCGGGATTCTAGGCATCGCTGCAGGATGGGGCGCATTGCACCTCCTAGCCGCCCTGCCGCAATCTGCCGGCATTGCTTCCACCTTCTTTCCCTTGCCGCTTGCGGTGAAAGCCCTGGGCCTATCCGTTCTGGCGGGGCTCATCGCCGGGGCTGTTCCGGCATGGCGTGGCGCGCAACTTTCTCCGGTGAATGCGCTGCGGTATGATTAGCGCGTTTCAATCTCCTGCGAGAACCGCTCCCGCAGAACTCTCCGCAGCGTCTTGCCGCTAGGATTCTGGGGCAGCTCGCCGGGTTCCAGAATCCAGATGCGGCGCGGCGCTTTGTAGGCGGCCAGGTTCTGCCGGCACCACTCCAGCAGGTCGCTTTCGCTCACAGTGGAACCATGGTGCAGCTCCGCCACGGCGGCGGGAATCTCGCCCTTCTCCTTGTGGGGCAAGCCAAATGCGGCTGCGCGGGCCACGGCTGGGTGCGCGGTGATCACCTCTTCCAGTTCGCGCACGTAAACCGAGTAACCGCCGGATTTGATCACATCCTTTATGCGTCCCACCAGCCGGACCATGCCGAGGCGATTGCGCGTGGCCAGGTCGCCTGTGCGCAGCCAACCGTCGGCGGTGAGCAGGGCCTGGTCACCGGGCTTGTCCTTCCAATAATGCGGAGTGAGACCGCGACGTTGTATCTGGCACTCGCCGGTCGCTCCGGCGCGCATGCGCCGGCCCTTTTCGTCCGCTACCCGGATGCGAAACGGCGGCACGGGGAAGCACAGGTCGCCACTGCCGGGCAACAGCGAAAGTTCGATCCCCATCATGGCTAGGCCGCCCAGCTCCACCATGCCGTAGCCGTTCAGAAGCACCGGCGGAATGCGCCGGCCGCCCGGCAGCCGGAGCAGCGCACCGAACTGGCGCAGGCGTTGCCGGACCTCGGAAGGCAAGTGATCGCTGGCCGAGAGCCACACCCGCACGCTCGCCAGCCGTGCCGGGTCCGGATTGCTATTCACCAATCGGGCGAACATCGCGGGCACGCCGACGACTGCGGTGATGCGATTGCGTTCGATCAGGTCGAGAGCGGGCTCAACGTCGAAATGATCGAGGAAACAGCCGCGAATACCGGCCATCAGGCCGTAAAGCGCAATGCTTACGGCCATAATGTGCGACCATGGCAGCGCGATCAGCGCCAGGTCTTTCGGCCCCAGGAATATCCCGGCCAGCAAGGTGGACGCGCGCGCTCCAAGCAGAGCGTGGCTGGAAAGGGCCGCGCCTTTGGGAAAACCGCTGGTGCCTGAGGTATGGAATACGGCCACGGTAGCGCCCGGATCGAGGTCGGCGGGCGGCAACGGCGGCTGGGCGTCTGAACCGATGCCGGGGGCGCGCACGAATCCATCGAGGGTTTCCGGCGTCTCCACCGATTCTTGGTCCGCCTGTATCCAGATGCGCACATCGAGCGCTTTGCGCTCCCCGATGTTGCGCTCGAAGACCGCTTTGTCGGTGACCAGAATATCGGTGCCGCTAGCCGCTAAAATGCGGCGCACTTCAACCAGGGAGAGCAACGGATTCAGCGGAACAGCAATGCCCCCGGCCCGGATGATGGCCAGGAACCAACGGAAGCACCGTGGATCGTTGGTGCGATAAATGGCCACCGGCTGGCCGGACTTGAGCGCGAGCTTGCGACGTAGAAAGGTGTCGATGGAACAGACTTCAGAGTGCAATTCGGCGAGACGATAAGGCCCACTTTCCTCGACAGAGATTTCCGAATCTCCGTTGCGTCGCAGCAACTCGTCCACCAGGTTGGCCACTGTTACGCTGCGATCGCGCGAGAGCTGAAAGCGGCGAAAGATGTTCATTGGGCGGGAACAGGCTTTCTGCCCCAATCGCTGGCCACGCAGTAATGGAACAGGCGGTCGAGATAGTCCAGCACCGGCGGCGGGCACAGCCCGGCGGGTCCGAGCAGCCGCTCTGCGTTGGTGGTATCGAATTGCATGTGCATGGTGAAGTAGTCGCGGTAGGCGCGGCCGTCACGCAGGACGCGGCGCTTCGGTCCCCACAACAGCAGCAGGAGCAGCGGCCGCAACGCGGCAAAGAAGAACCTTGGATCGACGTAGCGCGGCTCCCTCACATGGAAATACTCGGCTGCGCGCCGGGCCACCTGCTGAATGGTTGCGCTGCCTCCAGGCCCGGCGCAGAGGTGGACGGTGTTGCCCAGGGCGGCCTCGTCAAAGACAAGGCGCGCCACGGATGCGGCCACAAAATCGACCGGCACGATGTCCAGCACGGCGTCAGGAAAGCCTGGGACCGTGCGCCACAATCGGCGCGCGTAGATCTTGAGCGGCCAATACATCATCTTGAAGCTGGAGGTGACGCCGGTGCGCGAATCGCCCACGATGATGCTGGGGCGCAAAACCATGCCGGGCAGCGAACCCAGGCGCGAGCGCACCAGCGCCTCAGCCTCGGCTTTGGTCTGTTCGTAGGTGTTGCGGTAGCTCTGCCCCACGGCGAGTTCGCTTTCGCGCACCAGGCCAGATCGCTCGCCGGCCACAAAGGCCGTCCCGACGTAGGCGAGGCTCTTCAACCGGCGCATGCCGGCCGCGAAATCCAGTACGCGGCGGGTGCCCTCCACGTTGATGCGGCGCGCCTCTTCGAGCGAGTGATCGAACCGCACCGTGGCGGCGGAATGAATGACGCGGGTTGCCTCCGCGGAGAGGCGCTGGAAGGCCGGGGCGCCCAAACCGCAGTTCTGCTGGCCGACATCTCCCGAATGGACCTCGACGCGGAAGCGCTCGCCTGGAGGGACAATCGAATCGGCGCGCTGCTGACCCGATTGGCCGGGTCTGTCGCGGATGAGAAGCGCTAGCCTGGCGTTGGACTGACAATCCAGAAGTTTGCGGACCAACTGCACCCCGAGAAAGCCAGTCGCGCCGGTAACCAGGATAAGCTCTTCGCTGTCCATCCAAAGACCGATCTCGGCGCTCCAACAACTCGAAGGCCGGTAAACGGCGGCCTTTCGGTGCCTGAGCGACGGGAGAAATTAAACCTGATTATAAATAGAAGTCGCATCGAAAACACGGAGCCTCGATCGAAACCATACACAATCTGCGGGTAAAAGCCGCCTCATCGAAATCAATTCCGAAATGTCGCCATGGCGACCGCAATCTCGCGAACCAGCAGTCTCGGAGAATCGGCGTTGCCATCGGCGTTCTTCAGGACCGGTCCTGATCGCCTCAGCGCGTGGGCACGTCCTCGAACGCACACGTTGCCCGCTGAGTCCACGTTTAAGAGCAAGACATCCTCTATTTCTTGGCGGAAGGCGGAAGCATTCCGTTCAATCGCAGATAGCTCGCCATCTGTGAGTAGTGGTCCTCAAGGTCATCCGTCAGCTCCACCAGTGCACGCGCGCGCGGCTTCTTCGCTCCGCCGAAATAGGTGATGGTTTCGCCCAGGCTCGAGTCCTGCAACCCGTCCAGCGCCTTCTGGCAGGTCTCGAACGATTGCTTGAGAATCGGCATCAGCTGGTCCTTCGGGGTTGTGCCTGTCACTGTCGGTGCCTCGCCCGGGCGGTCCCCCGAGAGCATTCCGCACACATGAAAGTTCGCCTGGATGACATGCGAGACGATCTTCCCGTAGGTCCACTGATCCGGCGTCGGATGATAGCCATACTTGTCCGCCGGCATCTGCTCGGCCGCAGCGACCATATAACCGGACTGGCGCTGAAAGATTTCCTTCGCACTCGCCACCACAGGATTCGACGCATCCTGCGCCAGCGCAAATGCCGAAGCCGCCGCCAACACCATCGCTCCCACCGCAATCTTCATCTCATCCCCTCAGACTCCTGTTACCTTTTTATCCTGCCAGTAACGGTCCGCCGATGGAAGCAAAATAATGCCTCTCTGTGGGCGCACCGGGAAAGCCGGCTTGCGGCCAGGTGGCCACGATCCCGATGCCCTTTCCAAACCACAATGTGGGTGCCCCTGGCGGGTGCCCCTGGTCCCTCGCTTTTGGGGACCAGGCAGGGATGGTTGGCGCTGACAAAGGTCCGTCCACACCTCGCCAGGCAAAAATCCGGCCCTCGTCACAGCACCATGTTTGACCGTTTGGTCAAGAACTGGCCCAAGACCGCCGCCCTCCGCTCCCCTCCATCCCTCGACATGGAAAAATCCGCACCACTTTCCACCCCTTTTAAGCGAACCATCACCCCCAAAAGTTAGCTTACAAGCGAACCAAACCCGCCAAAAAGGTTCGCTCAACTGCGAACAGACCTCCAAAAATCCACCCCTCCTGAGCCAACCAATCGTCGAAAAAGTTCGCTTATAAGCAAACCAAAACGCGCCAAAGGTTCGCTCAAAAGCGAACTCTCAGCCCGCTCTCAACCCACCCAGCGCCTCCCGCAACCGCCTTATTTCGCTGCTATTTGCGCCCAAGCGCAGCCCAATTCAGCGCCGATTTGAAGCGCAAAACCACCCCGATAATCAGCAGAATTTTTATTTTTTTTGCGCGCCTGCGCCTTTATTTCGCTTATCCGCCGAACGCTGAACTACCGCCCCGGAGTGGCAGCGTACTTTCCTGACTTCACCCACAGGAAATCGCCGCTTTCGGTCGCCTGGCCGTAGTCCTTTACCACGTAGAGCAGCACCGTGGTGGGCGCGAAGCACTGGCGGTAGACCAGCCCCACACCGCTGGAGTGGCCTGGGTGTATTACGTTGACGTCGAGCATGAAGTAGGCCGGAGGCGTGCCCAGGTTCACCGTGCCGTTGTGCGCCACGCTGGTGATCTCGCGGATGCCACCGCCGGAGTACGTCTGCGAGCCGTCGTCGTGCACTCCGTAGGAATAGCTCGGCGGGTTGGGGTTGTTCTGGTTGTAGGTGGTGTCGATGGCTACCTGGATGTGCGCGATGGGGGTCATGGTCTTGGCCTGGACCACGCGCAGAACCACGGAGCAGGAGTTCTTTGAGCCGGGACCGTAGATGCCGTTCACGTAGTTGGCCCCACTGTCTCCGGTTTCTTCCGCGATCAGATCCTGCGCGCTCGGTGGCGGACGGACCCCGGCGCAACCCGCCGGCAGCGCAAAGAGCGACGGCGGCGGCGAAGCGAAGGAGACGCTTTTGATATCGACCAGCATCGCGGCCGGCGAGCCGGCTGCGCCCATCACGGCGCGCAGCACCAGTCCATCCTTCGCGTCCAGCCAGACCTTCATCGGGGCCTGGCTAACGCTGCCGGCGTAAATCCGCGCCGTGATTCCGGCCAGCGTCTCCGCGCCGGCAGGTTTCAGATCACCTTTGGCGATGCTTGGGTTAATCTCGGCAACCACGGCAAAGGGGTCGCCCCAGTCGCCGGAGAATCTGCTGATCGAGCACGCGGGCGGAGTGGTGGCCGGGTTCCAGGCAAGCGAGGTGCCGGCGGCGAGATCGTAGAGGGACAAGGTGCGGCTGGCCGGGGTTGCGCCCTGCGCGGGCTGGAGCAGTTCGGTGAGGACCTTTGAACCGCTGCGGTGGATGGCGAGGGTGGTTCCGGGCACGCCGCCGGCAACCGATTCCGTGATGGTGTAGGCGGTGGGCGGGGCGGCCTGCGCGAACGCAAATGCCGCGGCACAGGCCAGGCACAGGGTGGTGAGGATTCTTACGGTGGGCATTCGGCTGCGTCTCCTGACGATCGATGAATCGGGGCACACGCCTGATGAAACTCTGCCAGAGGGGTGATTGCGGTGATCATAGCGGCATCGAGGGGTGCGGAGTCAACACGTTCCCCTGGAGATCGGCACGGTCAAGGGCAAAGGACTCCGTCCCGCCCGCTCATCGCGATGAAACTGCGATGAACGGGGCAAAGCTCCCGGCGGGTGGCCCGCGTCTCGGAAAGCAAGTTTGACCACAGTGACTGGGTGCCCCAGGTCTCGATTCTGAGACCTGGGAAACGAGGAAGCCGGGTCGTTCACCTCTTCGAAGTCACGGCCATCGGGTGTATCCTTCGAGCGCATGCCCACGGGTCTCGTTCGACTTCAACAGTCCGGTGAGTTTCACTTTCTTACGTTCAGTTGTTA
Organism: uncultured Acidobacteriota bacterium; assembly: GCA_963766785.1. Lineage (GTDB taxonomy): Bacteria > Acidobacteriota > Terriglobia > Terriglobales > Acidobacteriaceae > Telmatobacter. The sequence goes on along the minus strand of CAVYBV010000025.1, from coordinate 444,608 downwards.
TCACCGGCTGCCATATTTAGGAACTCCGGAGAGTAGAAATCTCTTTGAATCCGCATTGGAGCGGATTCGTCAACGGTACGGGTTCGTCGTGGCAAGCTACGCGGTCATGCCGGAGCACGTCCACTTGCTGGTGAGCGAACCGCTCACCGGGACACTTGCTGGAGCCGTTCAGGCGCTCAAACTCTCAGTCACCCGGCGAAGGCCGGAGCGGCCATTCTGGCAGGCCCGGTATTACGACTTCAACGTGCACAACGATGAAAAACGTATCGAGAAACTTCGGTACATGCACCGCAATCCGGTGGTGAGAGGGCTCGTTTCCAAGCCAGAGGATTGGGCCTGGTCGAGTTTCCGTCAATTTGACTCAGGTTATGAGGGGACAGTTGAAGTCGAATCGCAGTGGGCTGCGGCACGAAGAGGAAATCAGTTGCCCGAAGGATTTCGATTCCGATCCGGGAATTCTCCCGGGGGTGGTAGTGACGTGAACATCTGAGGTTCCCAGGTCTCAAAATCGAGACCTGGGGCACCCAGAAGCTTTTGAAATAGGATGTTCAGAACTGTGGGCCATGGACCGCGATCTCGTCGTATTATGCTTGCTAGGACTCAGAACTATGACCGTGAACGCAACAATGCAAACTGGAGCGACAGCTGCCGCGAGCTGCCCAAAGTGCGGTGGCCTAGAGATATCTGCCCGTTGCGACGGCTACGTCTTATACGCGGTGAAGGGATTTGACGACGAGCGTTTTCCCGTTCTGTCGAATGATCCAGACTTGCAGACGTTTGACGATAGGACGTACATTTGCGGCGATTGCGGCTATGGGAACGCACGGGCCGAAGCATTCCTCGCGGAGAGTTGAAAAAGCATATCCCGAAGGCTTCCAAATGCTGCTCCATTGTGATCTCTCTGCCGCGACAGGCTACACAAGCAAGCTTCAAATAGCCCGCATACTGTCGGAGAAGTGGTTTCTTGAAAATGCGTATTGCCTCGGATGCGAAAGCGATCGACTCTTCCAGACCCCAGCCAACACGAGAGCATCAGATTTCACATGCCGAGCTTGCGGTGAATCATATGAGTTGAAGGCGTCACTCGCGAAGCCCAAAGGCAGAGTGGTAGACGGCGCGTATTCCGCGCTGATCTCTCGCATCGCGAGCGGCTGCGTTCCTAATCTCATGCTGCTGGAGCGCAGCGAGAGCTGGCAAATACGAGGGCTGATAGCGATCCATCATCTTTTTCTGACGCCGGAAATCATCGAGCAACGCAAGCCGTTGTCCGCGACTGCGCGGCGTGCGGGGTGGATTGGATGCGTCATCCGGGTCGATATGGTCGCAGAGGATGCTCAGATCGCGGTTATCCGCGATGGGGCGCCCGCTGTACCAGAAAAAGCACGCGAGGCATTCCAGCGCTTCCGGTCGCTCGCAAAGATATCTCCAGATCGCAGGGGGTGGGCGACACTCACATTGGCTGCGATCCGCAAGCTGTCTCGCCCGGAGTTCACGCTCGGCGATCTCTATTCAATGGAGAGGTCCTTTGCGGAAGTATTTCCGAACAATCGAAATATTCGGCCCAAAATCAGGCAACAGCTCCAAGTCCTCCGTGATCTGGGGTACCTGGATTTCCTTGGAGCGGGCCATTACAGGCTCTCAATCTAGCCGCACGAAAGCCGCGAAAACTGAGTCGCAATGGACTGTCGCGCAGGGCTAATCGTCTGTCGGAGGAGCTGCTTCCGATAATGCCCCGCGCGAGACCGAGCTTGACGCGAACGACGAGGTTCCCAGGTCTCAGAATCGAGACCTGGGGCACCCAAAGTTGATAAGGAAATCGACGTCGGGGATGATGGGTCCCGCGCAGAAAACTCACAGTGCGAACATCTGAGGTTCCCAGGTCTCAAAATCGAGACCTGGGCACCCATTCATTGTGGTGGAACTTGCTTCCCGAAGGGGCGCTTCAGCCGCCGAAGGCCATCACTACGTGGTTGACGACGAAGGCGGCGCCGTAGGCGAGGACGAGCATGTAGGTGAACTGGAGGGCGGGCCACTTCCAACTGTTGGTTTCGCGCCTTACTACGGCCATCGTTGAGGTGCACTGCATGGCGAAGGCGAAGAAGATCATCAGCGCGAGCGCGCCGCCGAGGGTCATGTCGTGGTGGAGGGCGTTCTGGAGGCTGAGGGCCTGGGTGGATGGGTCGGCGCCGTAGAGGGTGCCCATGGTGGAGACCATGACTTCGCGGGCGAGGACGGATGAGATGAGGCCGATGCCGATCTTCCAGTTGAAGCCGAGGGGCGCGATGACGGGCTCAATGAGGTGGCCGAGGCGGCCGATGACGCTCTGGGCCAGTTGAGGAGCGGACCAGACGCTGCCGGCGGTGTGCACGATGGGCAGGTGAGCGAGGATCCAGAGGGCCATGGTGACGGCGAGGATGACGGTGCCGGCCTGGCGCATGAAGATGCGGCCGCGGTCAACGACGCGCATGATGAGCGAGCGCAGGGTGGGCATGCGGTACTGGGGCAGCTCCAGGATGAAGGGGGTTTCGCTGGACTTGAGGATGGAGCTTTTGAGCAGGTGGGCGGTGGTCATGGCGGCGACGAAGCCGGCCAGATAAAGGCCGAGCATGGTGAGCGTCTGCAGGCCGAGGAATCCGTGCAGGAAAGCGCGACGCGGCACGAAGGCGGCGATGAGCAGCATGTAGACGGGCAGGCGGGCGGAGCAGGTCATGAAGGGCGTGACCAGGATGGTGGCGATGCGGTCGCGGCGGTTCTCAATGGTGCGCGTGGCCATGATGGCGGGGACGGCGCAGGCATAGGCCGAGAGCAGGGGGATGAAGGCCTTGCCGTTGAGGCCGACGGTGCGCATGACGCGGTCGGCGATGAGGGCGGCGCGGGCGAGGTAGCCGGAGTCTTCGAGGATTCCGATGAAGAGGAAGAGCAGGAGAATCTGGGGGAGGAAAACGAGAACCGAGGAGATGCCTTTCCAGATGCCGTCGAGGACGAGGGACTGGAGCCAGCCGATGGGCAGCAGCGGCCGCGCGAGATCGCCCATGCGGGCGAGGATTTCGCCAAAGCCGTCGGAGAGGGGCTGGCCGATGGAGAAGACAACTTCAAAGACTCCGACGACGACGACGAGGAAGAGCAGCGGTCCCCAGACGCGATGGAGGAGGATGCTGTCGAGCTTGCGGCTGGACTCGGCGGATAGGGGCGCGCGGTAGCCGGTGCGGCGGCTGACCTGGGCGGCCCAGGAGTGGGTGCTGGCGGCGTTGCCGAGGACGGGGAGGGTGAGGCGCTGATCGGCTTTCTGGATGGCCTGGGGGAGGGCACACTGGTTGAGAAAGAGGGGTACGGCGTCGAGGCCCGTGCCCTGAGTGGCGCTGATCTGGGCGACGGGTGCGCCGAGCTCGCGGGCGAGCTTGAGAGAGTCGACCGCGCCGCCGCGGGCGTGCATGAGGTCGCTCATGTTGAGCAGGACCAGAGTGGGCAGGCCGAGGGCGAGGACGGGTGCGGCCAGCATGAGCTGGCGGGTGAGGTGGAGCGAGTCGATGACAAGCAGGACGGCATCGGGCCGGGGGGTGCCGGGCATTTTGCCCTTGAGCACGTCGACGGCGACGCGGGCGTCTTCAGAGTAGGGGGTGAGGGAGTAGACGCCGGGCAGGTCGATGAGGGTGAGGTCGTCGCGGTTGACGCCGGCCATGAGGCCCATGCGCTGCTCGACGGTGACGCCGGGGTAGTTGGCCACCTTCTGGCGGAGGCCGGTGAGGCGATTGAAGAGAGTGGACTTGCCGGAGTTGGGCGGGCCGATGAGGACGACGGTGCGAAGAGCGCCGGGAGCGGAGGCCAGGGGCGGCTCGAAGGCCGGGGCTTCGCAGCAGGGGTTCATCGCGCGGCCTCGGCAAGGGGCTCCGGCGCCGTGAAGCTGCGGACGATTTCGGGCTCGGCGTTCTTGACTCGGATGGCGTTGGCGGTTTCGCGGCGGAGGGCGATCTGCATGCCATCGACGGAGTAGACGGTGGGGTCGCCGGCGGGAGCGCGGCGGAGGGCGGTGACCAGAGCGTCAGGGACGAAGCCCATGTGCATCAGGTGGTTCTGGACGGATTCAGGAAGGTCAAGGGCGACGACGACGCCGCTTTGGCCAACAGTTAATTCACTCAGCAAGCTCACCCGCCGAACTCCGGAGGGTCGCCGGAAAGGGAGGACCCTCAAAATGCGACCGTAATGGTCGGATTTCAGTATACGACCGAATTGGTCTGAGTTGCAACTGCCAGATGACGACATGAATGAAGCCTCCCCGCAGGGGCGCTGGGAGCTAGGCCGCTGCGGACACTGCATTCATTCCTTATCGGAATGCTGGAATGGTTTTAGCAGCAGGGAATTCAGGAAGATGTGACCTAAATCACGCGGGACGAAGGGGAGTTAGCGGAGGTAGCGGGGATTCTGGTTTTTTACGGTTTGGCGGGCTTAATGAAGTGCGCCGCTGAAACGCTGGGTTACATTTCCGGTGGCGCGCCAGCAGTTCTTACGCCCCCTGCGGGGGCTTTGGAGATGGTTGACGATCATTCCCCCCAGGCTCGCGCCTGGGGCTACCATCTCTTGCCCGCTCAAGCGGGCATCGCGTCGAATCCAACCACGATCGTCGCAATGATGGACGCGCTGCGCTAGGAACACAGGCCGTCGACGAGGGCGGACCATTCGTCGGGGAGGTTGGGGCGGTGGAATTGGCGTCCGGCGCGGTCGTACCAGTACTCGGCGTTCCAGTCGGCGCCTTCCTTGCGATGGAGGTAGGCGTGGACGGCCATGCCTTCTTTTGATTCGAGCTCGTCGACGAGGGAGTGGGCCTGGGTCCAGTCGCCTTTGGCGTCCCACCAGAGGGCCTGGAGGGTGGCGGGAAGATCGGCGGGCGGGATCTGGGCGCTGAGGCTGGCGCGGAATTCGTCGGGGGTCATGGGAATGTTGTAGCACCTTAGCGGGGCCAGCGGAGCCAGCGGCGGAAACAGGAACAGGGGCAACGGCAGAAGCAGATTCCCTTCGGGAATGACAGAAAGAAAGGCAAGAGCAAAGGCAAAGGCGTGAGCAGAAACGGCGCGCTGAATGGGGCAGAGCCCGCCCACTCATCGCGATAGAGCCGCGCTGAATGGGGCACAGCCCGGGGTGTGGCGGGCATGGGCCTCCCGGAATACGAAATGATGGTAAAAACCGCTGAAAAGTGCTTTGCATAGTTATACATTGTGTTGTATATTTATGCATGACGCGGTTTGGTTGAGCCGCGCCTTTCGATTGGTTTCGAGACAGAAATGCGGGAACGGATGAAGACGGAACGGCATAGCGCGATACGGGAGCTAGTGGCGCACTCGGCGGTGACCAACCAGGACGAGCTGAGGCGGAAGCTGCGGCGGCGGGGGTTTGCGGTGACGCAGGCGACGCTGTCCCGGGACATACACGAGTTGCGCATCTCCAAAGGCCCGGCGGGGTACGCGCTGCCCAACGGCAACGGGCATGGGGCTGCGGAAGAAGAAGATGAAGGGCCGCCCTCGGTGAAGGAAGTGCTGGACGGCTTTGGGCTGCGCGTGACCCACGCGATGAACCAGGTGATTTTGCGGACGGTGATGGGCGGAGCGCAGCCGGTGGCGGCGGCTCTCGACCACGAGGAGTGGCCGGAGGTGGTGGGCACGATTGCCGGCGACGACACGGTGCTGGTGATTTGCCAGGACGCGCGGCGCGCGATGGAAGTGGAACAGCGGCTGGGGACGATTCTGGAAGGGTAGAGACAGGGACCAAGGGACCAAGGGAAAAAAGGACCAGGGGAACAACGGAACGATAAGGGCGGGAACGAGTAAAAGCGTGACGAAGGATGAGCGACGCGGTGCAGACAGCGGTGGTGGGAGTGACGGGATATGCGGGCGCGGAGCTGGCGCGGCTGCTGCTCCATCATCCGCGGCTGAAGGAGACGCCGCCGATGTTTGCGGGGCGGATGGACGAGAGGGCGGCGGCCAAGGGCGGGATTGCGCTGGGCGAGCTTCACCCGGAGCTGAACGACAGCAAGGGCCGCGGGAAGCTGCGGGTGCAGCCGTTCTCTTGGGACTTGCTGACGGACGTCGATGTGCAGGTTCTTTTTTTGGCCACGCCGCATGAGCAGTCGCGGGAGTGGGTTCCGGAGGCGCTGACGCGCGGGATGCGCGTGATTGACCTGAGCGGGGCGTGGCGGCTCAAAGAAGCGGCGCATCGCGCAGTGTACGAGTTTGAAGACGAGGGAACGCCGGAGGCCGCAGAAGTCGAGGAGCAGGCGGTGTACGGGATGCCGGAGCTGCACCGGGATGCGATTCGCGGGGCGCGGCTGGTGGCGAACCCGGGATGCTATGCGACCAGCGTGATCCTGGCGCTGCGGCCGCTGGTGGCGGCGGGGATGATTGACCTCGAGCACGGGATCGTTGCAGACGCGAAGAGCGGAGTGAGCGGAGCAGGGAAGGCGCCGACGCCGAAGACGCACTTCATGCATGTGGCGGACAATCTTTCGGCGTACGGGGTGTTTACGCACCGGCACACGGGCGAGCTGCTGGAGCAGATCGGACTGAAGGCGGAGCAGATGGTCTTTGCGCCGCACCTGCTGCCGATTCCGCGAGGCATTTTGGCGACGATGTATGTGCGCTTCAAGGAGGAACAAACGCGGGCGAGCGTGCTGGAGGCGTACCGGAAGTTTTTCGCGCATAGTCCGATGGTGCGGTTGCAGGAGAGCGGGCTGCCGCAGATTCAGCACGTGGCGCGGACCAATTACATCGATATCGGATTCGAACTGGCGCGGGATGGGAAGCGGGCGGTGATTGTGAGCTGCCTGGACAATCTGTTGAAGGGCGCCGCAGGGCAGGCGGTCGAAAACCTGAACGTGATGCTGGGCTGGGACGAAGCGGAGGGCCTGGAATGAAGTACGTGATCAAGCTTGGCGGGGCGGGGTTGGAAGAGCCGGCGCTGAAGGAAGGCAGCGTGCGCGCGATTGCGGAGCTGGCGCGGGACGGCAACAAGGTGGCGGTGGTGCACGGCGGCGGCGCGCAACTGACGCGGACGCTGAAGGCGCTGGGGAAGACGAGCGAGTTTGTGAACGGGCTGCGCGTGACCGACGCGGAAACGCGGGACGCGGCGCTGATGGTGCTGGGCGGGCTGGTGAACAAGGGGCTGGTGGCGGCGCTGGGCGGAGTGGGGCAGCCGGCGTTTGGAATGACGGGCGGCGACGGGCTGGTGTTTCGCGCGAGGAAGAAGCGGACGGCGCCGGAGCTGGGCGCGGATTTGGGCTACGTGGGCGAGATTGCGGCCAGCGATCCGCGGTGGATTGAAGCGATCTGGAATCTGGGCGGCGTGCCGGTGCTGTCGTCGATGGCGCTGGGCTTTGACGGCGAGTACTACAACGTGAACGCGGACGAGATGGCGGCGGCGTGCGCGATTGCCTGCCGCGCGGACGCGCTGGTGTTTTTGACCGATGTGCCGGGTGTGCGCGGAGCGGACGGGCAGGTGATGCGCTGGCTCTCCATCGACCAGATTGCGGAGATGGCGAAGAGCGCGATTATTTCGGGCGGCATGCTGCCCAAGCTGGGCGCGTGCCGCGAGGCGCTGCTGAATGGCGTGAAGAGAGTGCGGATTCTGCCGGCGGACGCGGCCGGAGTTTTGCCTGACCTGTGCAGCACGCGCGTGGCGCACGGGACGGAAGTGATGGTGGCGTGAAAAAGACAGGGAACAGGGAACACGGATTAGGGACGAACCGGCATTGAGGAGATCGAGGGAATGACGAGGCTGGAGCAGATTCGCGCGGTTGAAGACAAGCTGCTGCTGAAGACCTACGACCGCAACCCGCTGCTATTTGCAGGCGGCGAGGGCGTGTACCTTATCGACGAGCAGGGCGAGCGCTATCTCGACTTGCTGAGCGGGATCGGCGTGAACGCGCTGGGTTACGGGCATCCTTCGATTGAGGATGCGATTGCGCGGCAGAGCCGGAAGCTGATCCACACGTCGAATCTGTTTTTCCATGAGGGGCAGGCCGAGCTTGCCGTTCGGTTGACCGAACGCACCGGAATGGATCGCGTGTTTTTTTCGAACACCGGCACCGAAGCGTGGGAAGGCGCACTGAAGCTGGCGCGCGCGCATGCGGGGCTGCTGCGCAGCGAGGGCAATCCGATCGGGACGAAGTTCCTGGCGATGGAAGGCAGCTTCCATGGGCGCACGTTTGGATCGGTGGCGACCACGCACAAGGCGAAGTACCGCGAGCCGTTTGCGCCCCTGATGCCGGGCGTGGAGTTTGTGTGCTTCAACGACGTGGAGGATTTGCGGGCGAAGTTTTCGAGCGAGTTTTGCGCGATTGTGCTGGAGGCGATCCAGGGCGAAGGCGGTGTGCGGCCGGTGACGCAGGAGTTTCTTGCCGAGGCGCGGGCGCTGGCGAGCTCGACCGGCGCGCTGCTGATGGTGGATGAGATTCAGTCGGGGATGGGGCGGACGGGGAAGTGGTGCGCGTACCAGCATTACGGGATTTTGCCGGACGTGACCACGCTGGCGAAACCGCTGGCCGGCGGAGTGCCGCTGGGCGCAGTGCTGTGCAACGAAGAGGCGGCGCGGGCGATCCACGCGGGGATGCACGGAACCACATTCGGCGGCGGACCGCTGGCCTGCGCGGTGGCGATCACGGTCATTGACACGCTGGAGCGCGACGGGCTGCTGAAACACGCGGCGGAAGTGGGCGACTACTTCATGGATGGGCTGCGAGGGTTGGCGCGCAAGCACGAGGCGATTGTGGATGTGCGCGGCAAAGGGCTGATGATCGGCGCGGAGCTGGATTCAGCGGATCTGGCCAAGCGCGTGGGCGCGGAGATGCTGCAGCGAAAGATCATTATCAACGTTACGAGTGACACGACGCTCAGATTCCTGCCGCCCTACATCCTGGAGCGGGAGCACGTGGATACGGCGCTTGCGGCACTGGACGAAATCCTGAGCGAACACGGTGCGGCTGCGGGGCAGAATGCGAAGGCCGCGGGAGGTGAACTTGGCTAGCAGAGCGATGGTGGAACGGCGCGCGCCGGAGGTTCCGGTGCACAACGACAACGACATCCTGGCCGCGGCGGCGCGGCTGGCGGGCGAGGATTTGTGCTCGGTGGCGGATTTGTCGAGCGCGGAAGTGCGCGCGATTCTGAAGCTGGGGCACGAGATGAAGCGCAATCCGCGGGCGTACCGGCATGCGCTGGACGCGAAGCAAATGGTGCTGATGTTCGAGAAGGCGAGCCTGAGAACGCGCCTGAGCTTTGAGGCGGGGATCAACACGCTGGGCGGGAACGCGATTTTTTTCGACCAGACCAATTCGCCGCTGGGCGAGCGCGAGTCGATTGCCGACGTGGCCCGCAACGTGGAGCGCTGGGTGGACGTGATGGTGCTGCGGACCTACGCGCACGACACCATTACGGAGATGGCGGCGAACGCAAAGGTGCCGGTGATCAACGCGCTGTCGGACTTCGAGCATCCGTGCCAGGCGCTGGCGGACTTTATGACGCTCGAGGAGCATTTCGGGTCGGTTGCGGGACTCAATTTCACTTACGTGGGCGACGGGAACAACGTGTGCCACTCGCTGATGCTGACCGGGGCGCAGATGGGCGCGAACGTGACGGTAGCCACGCCGCGCGGGTACTCGCCGGACATCGAAATCGTGACCAAGGCGAGGGAGATTGCGGAGACGAACGGCTGCGAGGTTCGGCTGATGCAGGATCCGAGCGCGGCGGCCGAGGGCGCGGATGCGATCTACACCGATGTGTGCGTGAGCATGGGGATGGAGCACGAGTCGACCAAGCGGGCGCCGATCTTCAGGCCGTTCCAGGTGAACGAGACGTTGATGGCGAAGGCGAGGGAGAATGCGGTGTTCATGCACTGCCTGCCGGCGCGGCGCAACGCGGAGGTGACGGACACGGTGTTGGATGGGCCGCAGTCGATTGTGTTTGACCAGGCGGAGAACCGCATGCACGCGCAGAAAGCGCTGCTGCTGCTGCTGCTGGGCGGGCTGGCGAATGTGGAAGCGTTCAGCGGCAGTGATCAGTGATCAGTGGTCAGTGGTCAGATTCGACGAGCTACGTGGCGAGGGAAACGGGCAGGGGAAGTGAATTCAAGCGAGCAGAATTCGAAGATGTGGGCGGGGCGATTTCGCGCGGCGCCGGACGCGGCGTTTGACGCGTGGCAGCGGTCGCTTCCGTTCGACTGGCAGTTGCTGGACGCGGAACTGGCCGCGAGCCGCGCGCATGCGCTGGCGCTGGAGGCCGCGGGAATCCTGACGGCGGAAGAGTGCGCGCGGGTCAGGGATGCGCTGGAGGCGATTGGCGAGAGTTACGCCGGGCGGAGCGTGGAAGTGGCGCGCGACACCGAGGCCGAGGACATTCATCATTTTGTGGAACTGCGGCTGAAGGATGCCGTTGGCGACCTGGGGCTGAAGCTGCACACGGGACGCAGCCGCAACGAGCAGATTGCGACCGACCTGCGGCTGTTCATTCGCGCGCAGATCGATGAGCTGGTGGCGAAGATTGCCGCTTGGGCCGGCGCGCTGGTGGAGCAGGCGAAGAGTGCGGGCGAGGCGGCGATGCCGAGCTACACGCACATGCAGCGGGCGGAGCCGGTCCTGGTGGCGCACTGGCTGCTGGCGTACGTGGAGATGCTGCTGCGCGATGCATCGCGGCTCAGGGATTGCCGGGCACGACTGAATGCGTGCCCGCTTGGATCGGGGGCAGTGGCCGGGGCGACGCTGAAGCTGGACCGCACGATTGCGGCGCGGGAGCTTGGGTTTGACTCGCCGACCGCGAACAGCATGGACGCAACCAGCGACCGCGACTTTGTGCTGGAGTTTCTGCAGGCGCTGACGGTGCTGGCGCTGCACGCGAGCCGGTTTGCGGAGGAGATAACGCTGTTTGCGACGGCGGAGTTTGGATTTGTGGAACTGCCGGAGGAATTCTCGACCGGCTCGAGCGCGATGCCGCAGAAAAAGAATCCGGATTTGACGGAACTGGTGCGCGGCAAGGTGGGGCGGATTCATGGCGCGGCGGAGGCGGTGACGCTGCTGCTGAAGGGATTGCCGCTGGCCTACAACAAGGACATGCAGGAGACGCAGGAGCCGGTGTTTGCGGCCGCGGGCGAGATGCGGAAGATGCTGCCGTTGCTGGCGGCGTTTACGCGGGCGATGAAGTTCAACACGGCGCGGATGCGCGCGGCCTGCGAGACCGGCTCCCTGAATGCGATGGCGGCGGCAACCTACCTGGTGCACAAGGGCGTGCCGTTCCGCAAGGCGCACGAGAAGATCGGGAACGCGGTGCGGTACTGCCTGGACAAGGGCTGCGAGCTGGGCGATCTGACGATGGAAGAGCTGAAGCAATTCGGCGCCGAATTCGAGAGCGATTTCTTCGCGGCAATCACGATGGAGGCCACGCTCGATTGCCACGATGTGATTGGCGGGACGGCGCGGCATCGCGTGCGTGAGGCGCTTGCTGCGACGGAGAAGCGCGTGCAGGCGCTGGCGGACAAGCGTGGCGCGGAGGCAGAGACGCGCGTCGAGGAGGCGAGCCATGCAGGTGCGTAAGGCGCGTCTCCAGGACGCCTCGAACATTTACGACCTGGTGAACTCGCTTTCCGGCGACGGGACATTGCTGCGCCGGAGCTTTGCGGAGATCTGCGAAAACATTCGCGACTTCACGGTGGCGGAGTCGGACGGCGGAGTATTTCTGGGCTGCGGCGCGCTGCATCTTTACGGGCCGCATCTGTGCGAAGTGCGATCGATTGTGGTGAAGCCGGAGGCCAAGGGACAAGGCGCGGGCGGGCGGATTGTGACCGCGCTGATTGAAGAGGCGGAGGAGCATGGCATCCAGTCGGTGTGCCTGTTCACGCGCATTCCGGACTTTTTCTTCAAGCACGGATTCCGCACGGTTGAGGACAAGGCCGACCTGCCCGACAAGATCTTCAAGGACTGCCAGAACTGCCCGCGGCTGAGCCGCTGCGATGAAGTGGCGATGGTGCGCGGGCGGCTTCCGCGGATTTCGATTCTGGGGCCGCGGCACGAGGCGCAGGAGCTGGTGCGGATTTCGGGGTAATCGCGGTTGTCAGTTTTCAGTCGTCAGTTGTCAGCGGGCGGCGATCAGGTGGAAGGATCTTTTTTGAGAATTGCGGCAGCTACAACTGCCTGGCCGTAGCTGAGGCCGCCGTCGCCGGGACTGACCTGGCGGTGCTGACGCACTTCGAACCCTTCGGATTCCAGTTGAGTGCGCAGCAAGCGCGTGAGGCGGCGGTTGTGCATGACGCCGCCGCTCATGGCAACGGTGTTGATTCCTGTTGCGTCGCGAGCAGCAACCGCGGCGCGCACAAAGATCTGCGCAATGGCGGCGTGGAAGCGTGCGGCGATGCGCGGCTGACCGACGCCCGATTGAAGGTCGCGAATCAACTCGCGCCAAAGTGGAGCCATGTCGATAATGGAGGGTTCGCTTTTGGATGAGTTGCCGGCGATGAGCGCCATTTCGTACGCAGGTGCATCGTCGGGCGCATCGACAGCCGCGCCTTCGAGCTCGATGGCGGCCTGCGCTTCGTAATCGACGGTGCGGCGCGACAGAACGACCGCGGCGACCGCGTCGAACAGGCGGCCCAGGCTTGACGTGAGGGGTGAATTCAGATTGCGCTCGATCATGCGCGTAACCAATCGCGCCTCCTGCGCAGAGCATCCGGTAATCTTCGTCGCCTCGTCTGCGGAAAGCCCGGCGGCAAGCAGATGCGCGAAGGCCATGCGCCAGGGCTCGCGTACGGCCGCGTCGCCGCCGGGCATGGGCACGTAATCGAGGTGGGCGAAGCGGTCGAATTTGTCGAGGCTGGCGATGAGGACTTCGCCGCCCCAGATGCGGCCGTCGGTTCCGTAGCCGGTGCCGTCGAGCGAGAGGCCGATGACCGGACCTTCGAGGTTATGCTCGGCCATGCACGCGGCGATGTGGGCGTGATGATGCTGGACGGCGATGGTGGGCAGATTGTGCTCCGCGGCCCACTGCTTTGCCCAGGACGTGGAGAGATAGCCGGGATGCAAGTCGTGGACAACGGCCTGCGGTTCGATCTCGAACGTGCGTATTAGGTGGGCGAGGGATTCGGTGAAGAAGTCGAGGCCGGTCAGGTTCTCGAGATCGCCGAGGTGCTGGCTTTGAAAGACGAAGCGGCCGCGAGCCAGCGCGAAGGCGTTCTTAAGATGGCCGCCGACGGCCAGCAGCGGCGGCGCGTCGAAGGGCAGGCCGATGCCGAGCGGAACATAGCCGCGGGCGCGGCGAAGAAGCTGCGGCGCGCCATCGACGATCGCGGCGACGGAATCGTCGCAGCGCTGGAGGATATCGCGGTCATGCATGAGGAAGTCATCGGCGATGTGGGCGAGGCGGGCGCGGGCTTCGTCGTTGTCGGTGGCGATGGGTTCTTCGCTCAGGTTGGCGCTGGTCATCACCAGGGCGCGAACTCTGGCGTCGGCGAAGAGCAGGTGCTGGAGCGGCGCGTAGGGCAGGTAGATGCCGAGCCAGGGAATGCCGGGCGCAACCGAGGGCGCGATGAGGCTGCGGGCACGAGCGCGGGCGAGGACGATGGGCCGGGCCGGCGTCTCGAGCAGTTCGAGTTCGGCTGCTGTCAACTCGCATAACTCGCGCGCCGCATCGAGATCGCGGACCATGATGGCGAGCGGCTTTCCGTAGCGCTGCTTGCGTTGGCGCAGGCGCGCCACGGCCTCTTCATTGGTTGCGTCCACGGCAAGATGGAAGCCGCCGATGCCCTTGACGGCCATGATCTGCCCGGCGAGAAGGCGGTTAATCGTTTCCCCGATGGCGGAGTGTGACGCAGGGGCTAAAGCCCCTTTTTTCGTCTGGCTCTTTTCGGCACGACTAAAGTCGTGCCCTGACGCGTTCTTTTCAATTGGAGATTCGAGAGGAGCGTCGGCTGCAACAAGCCACACCCGCGGGCCGCAGACCCGGCAGGCGTTGGGCTGGGCGTGAAAGCGGCGATTGAGCGGATCGTCGTACTCGGCCTGGCACGCGGGGCACATGGGGAAGACGGCCATGGACGTCTGCGGACGGTCGTAGGGGATGCGGCGGGTGATGGTGAAGCGCGGGCCGCAGTTGGTGCAGTTCAGGAAGGGATAGCGGTAGCGGCGGTCGTGGGGATCGAAGAGCTCGCGGAGACAGTCGGCGCAGGTGGCGGCATCGGCGGGGATCCCAGTGGAGACCTGGCCGAGGACCTGGCTGTGGACGATGGAGAACCCGGTCTGGCCGCTGGGCGGAAGCTCCTCCACGGCGACGGAATCGATGCGCGAGATGGGCGGAGCTTCGGCGCGGAGGCGATGGAGAAAATCGGCGACGCGTGCGGGCTCGCCTTCAATCTCGATGGCGACGCCGGCGGTGTCATTGCCGATGTGCCCGGCAAGCTCGAGCTCGGCGGCCAGGCGATAGACGAAGGGACGAAAGCCGACACCTTGAACAACGCCTTGGACGCGCACCGCGCGCCGGGCCAGTCCGGAGCCGGCACTCATCTGGACCATCCATCCATGAAGGTCAGCATATCGCAGCGTATCCCGATGTGCTTGATTTGTGGCAGCTTGAATGGGACGGCCGCGGCTTGTGGAATCCGGCATGCGGGCAACCAATTGAGCCGGCCAGCCATTTAAGTCAATAGCAGCGGGGCCGCGAGATGCATGAGGGCTTTCGCGTGCCTGGCGGGCACCGACGCCCGCGCCAAGGCAGTTTCCCGCTTTTCGGGTCAACGTGAGGAGAATGGATTTATGAAGAAACAAGCGATGGTTTTGGGTGTGCTGCTGGGAGTTGCCGGCATGGCCTGGTGCGACACCCCCAAGGAAAGCGCGACCGACCGGCTGCAGTCCGCGGCCGATGTGATGCACCAGATCATGGCGACGCCGGACAAGGGCATCCCCGAGGAGGTTCTGGAGCACGCCAAGTGTGTTGCCGTAGTGCCGCACCTGGTGAAGGGCGGATTCGTGTTTGGCGTCGAGGGAGGGCGCGGCGTGGCCACGTGCCGCACCGCGAATGGATGGAGCGCTCCCGCGTTCTTCAGCATGGAAGGCGGAAGCTGGGGCTTGCAGATCGGCGTGGAAGGCATCGACGTGGTGATGGTCTTCCAGAACCAGAAAGGCATGGACGATCTGCTCAACAGCCGGTTCAAGATCGGCGCCAGCGCCTCGGCCGCGGCCGGACCGGTGGGGCGTCACGCGTCGGCCGATACCGACTGGAAGATGAACGCGGAGATCCTGACTTACTCGCGCGCCAAGGGCGTGTTTGCGGGATTGGCGCTGAGCGGCGCGGTGGTGCATCCGGATAACGACTCGATGCAAGCTATGTACGGACCGGACAGGTCGTATCGCGACGTGCTGACGGGCCAGGTAACTCCGCCGGACTCGGCGCATGCTTTTCTGGAAGCGGTACGCAACGCCAAGGCCGAAGCGGACGCACAGAAATAGGGCGCTTCGAAAAATGGTCCAACCAAACTGAGGCTCCGGCCTCCGCTGCGTGTCCCAGCGGAGCCGGAGCTTTGCTTTTCCCGCGCAGCATCCGTTCGCCGGCGGGCTGATAGACTGCGCTTGATCGATCATGCCTATTCCCTGTCGGCCCCTCGCCGCATTCACCCGCATCATCGGCATCATCGTCGTAGCTGGCTTCAGTGCGCAGATGGCCGCCGCGCCCCAGATCGACAGCGCCGCCGTGATCCAGGGGATCGACCGCTCTGTGATTCACCGCGACGGCAACGTGCTGGGCTACACGGTTACGGAGCGCTACACGGTGTTCCGCAACGGGGATGAAGCGCATCCGGCGGCCGAGATGAGCGTGGAGACGACGTATACACAAAATGCGGGCAAGAGCTACCGGATTCTGAGCGAAGACGGGCCGGCGTTGCTGCGCAAGGAAGTGCTGGAAAGGGCGCTGGAGAACGAGAAGTCGCTGAACCAGCCGGCCAACCGCATTCATGAGCTGATCACATCGGCCAATTACAGCATGACGGTGACGGGCAAGGCGCAAGTGGATGGGCGCGACTGCTTGGTGGTGACCATCGCGCCGCGACAGAATGCGGCGTATCTGTTCAAAGGGCGCATCTGGGTGGACGAGCGGACCGAGGACATTGTGCGCCTGGATGGCGTGGCCACCCAGAGCGCGTCACTGCTGACAGGGCCGGCGCAGGTGGTGCGCAGCTACGCCACAGTGGACGGCTTTCCCATGGCCACGCACGCCTCGGCGACGGTCTCAAGTTGGCTGCTGGGGCCGACGCGGGTGGAGATCGAGTACACGGGATACGCCGTTACGCAAAGAGCAGGGAACAGGGAACAGGGAGCAGGGAGTAGGGACTAGGGAATAGGGATTAGGGAGTAGGGAGTAGAGGGCAACGACCGAGGGGCCAAGAGAATGCAGAGCGGTGACGGGGAACAGCAGATGGCCCATCTTGAGTGACGGATGACGCTCCGGGGCGATACAAGGCTGCTCTATACTGCACTGGTGATTCTGTTCCCGGGGGATTGGAGACTCGATGCCGCGCTGGGGTCCTGCCTCGTGCTGGGCTTGCGCCACGGATTCGATTACGACCATCTGGCGGCCATCTCCGACATTACAGCGGTGCAGCGCAACTGGCGCAGCGGACTGCGGCTGGGCGTCACTTACGCCCTGGGACACGCATGCATGGTGGCGGCGCTGGGCGTCATGGTGCTGGAAATGCGCGTGGGATTGCCCCAGGGCCTGGACCACTGGACGGAGCGGCTGATTGGGTTGACGCTGATCCTTCTGGGAATCGGGGTGGTGGCCGGAATCTTGCGCAAGGACGCACACGGGCATCATCAGCACGGCCGGATCGAGAGCCGGCTGGCCATCGGGATCAACGGGCTGCTGTGGGCGGCATGGCGGATGCGCCGGTTGTGGAATCGCGAAGCGCCGCAGCCTGAGCGCTTCCAGTGGCTTTACACCGGCAAATCGGTTTTTGCCATCGGAATGCTGCACGGGATCGGCGCGGAGACGCCCAGCCAGCTGGCGCTGTTTTTCCTGGCCAAGAGCCTGGGCGGAACGGGGAACGGAATGATGGGGCTGGCGGCGTTTTGCCTGGGCCTGGTGGCCATGAACGGCCTCATGACCGCCTCCTTGGGCGGAGCCTTCAAACGCGGCGCATTCCATCCGCGGTTTTATCACGCCATCGCCTGGACCGGGGCCGTATATAGCTTTGGCATCGGGCTTATCTTCCTGTTCGGCATCTCCAGCCGGCTGCCGCAGCTTGGCTGAGGGCTGCCCTTCATCCACTCGGAATCCACGCCTGCACTATCGCGGAAACGCGCAACTGGCGCGTCTCGGCGCGGCCAAGGTGTGTCCCATGGCGGCATTTACACCCTCACGCGCAGCGGTGACACGGGTCACCGCGAGTCGTGTTGTTCTGAGCCTATAAACCAAGTGGACAGCGGTGGGACGAGCCAGACAGTTATTCCGGCTGCCGCAACCCTCCTGCCGCGGTTGGAGGAATCGTGCCCACGTTCACCCCGCCCTCACTACCCAGCGACGATAAGCGATGGAAGATCGTCAACGGGACCATGCGCAAGAACGGATTTGCCCGTCACGCGCTGATTGAGACGCTGCACACGGTTCAGTCGTCGTTCGGCTACCTGGATGACCAGGCGATCCGGTTCGTGGCGCAGTCGCTGCGCGTGCCCTTGAGCCAGGCGTACGGGGTGGCGACGTTCTACCACTACTTCAGCCTCAAACCGCCCGGCCGGCATACCATCACCCTTTGCGCGGGGACCGCGTGCTACATCAAGGGCGCCGATCGGCTCATCGCCGCGGCCGAAGAGCGGCTGGGCGTGAAGCCGGGCCAAACCACCAGGGACGGCAACATCAGCCTGATGACGGCGCGGTGCGTGGGCGCATGCAGCCGCGCGCCGGTGGCGCTGTGCGATGGCAGTGTGGGCGGCGAAATGAGCGCGGCGCAGTTGCTGGAGCAGTTGGAAAGGTGGGAAGTGGAATGACCCTCGAGGAACTGGAACAGATCGCCGCCAGCGTGCACCAGGAGAACGCGAGCTACGACTACGAGGTGAACGTCTGCATGGACCTGGCCTGCGCCAGCCAGGGCGCGGGCGCGATTCGCGACGCCCTGGTGGAGGCGGCGGAGGCATCGGGCCACAAGATACTGGTGCGCAAGACCGGCTGCATGGGGCCGTGTTCTTCGGGGCCCCTGGTGCGCGTCGATCCCGAGGAGACCCTGTACCACCGCGTGCACGCGGGCGATGCGCAGGCGATTGTCGTGAGCCTGGGCGGGGAGCCGGTGGCGGCGCTGCAATGCGATTTGAACGAGCACTTCGACAAGCAGGTGAGGGTGGTGCTGGAGAACGCGGGCCACATCGATCCGGAGAAGATTGACGACTACATTGCCCGCGACGGATACAAGGCGCTGATGACGGCGCTGGTGGAGATGACTCCGAGCGGCGTGATCCACCGCGTCATCGAGAGCGGGCTGCGCGGGCGCGGCGGGGGCGGTTATCCCACCGGTCTGAAGTGGAGCACGGTGGCCAAGGCGGGCGGCAGCGCAAAGTACGTGGTCTGCAACGGCGATGAAGGCGACCCCGGCGCGTTCATGGATCGCAGCGTGATGGAAGGCGATCCCCACCGCATCATTGAAGGAATGGCGCTTGCGGCCTACGCCGTGGGCGCGTCCAAGGGCTACATTTACGTGCGCGCGGAATATCCGGTGGCGGTGAGCCGGCTGACCACGGCGCTGCGCGAGGCGCGCCGGCGCGGGCTGCTGGGCAACGGCATCGGCGGCACCATGTTCGACTTCGACGTGGAGATCCGCCTGGGCGCGGGAGCGTTTGTGTGCGGCGAGGAGACCGCGCTGCTGGCCTCGATCGAGGGCCGGCGGGGCACGCCTAGGCCGCGGCCGCCCTATCCCGCGGTGAGCGGGCTTTGGGGCAAGCCCACGCTGATCAACAACGTGGAAACTTACGCCAACGTCGCTCCCATTGTCCGTAACGGCGGCAAATGGTTTTTCAACATGGGTTCGGAACGCAGCAAGGGGACCAAGGTTTTTGCCCTCACCGGCCGCATCAAAAACTCGGGCCTGATTGAAGTGCCCCTGGGCATCAAGCTCGGCGAGATTATCGAGGTGATCGGCGGCGGCGTTCCCGGCGGCCATCAGCTCAAGGCCATCCAGACCGGGGGGCCGTCGGGCGGCTGCATTCCGGCGCGGATGCTGGATCTGGGCGTCAGCTACGACGCCTTGATGGCCGCCGGATCCATCATGGGCTCGGGCGGCATGATCGTCATGGACGACACCTCCTGCATGGTGAATGTGGCACGGTTCTTTGTCGAGTTCTGCATGACCGAGTCCTGCGGCAAATGCATCCCGTGCCGCGCGGGAACGGCCCAGATGCACACTCTGCTGACGCGCATCTGCGGGGGCGAGGCCGAGCTTGCCGACCTGGAAATGCTGGAAGAACTCTGTGACACGGTGAAGAGCACAAGCCTGTGCGGGCTGGGCCAGACCGCGCCCAACCCCGTGCTCAGCACGCTGAAGTACTTCCGCAACGAGTACATCGATCACATCGTGCACAAGCGCTGTCCGGCCGGCGTTTGCCAAATGAAACCGGCCGCAAAGGCTGCGGAGGTGCTGGCATGAGCGACACGGCCGAAGTCAAAACTCTGGTCATCGACGAGCAGGAAGTCAGCGCCCGCCGCGGGCAGACCATCCTTGAGGTAGCCCGCGAGAACGCAATCGAGATTCCCACCCTCTGTCACCTGGACGGGCTGCGCGACGTGGGCGCGTGCCGCCTCTGCGTGGTCGAGATCAAGGGCAGCAACAAGCTGATGCCGGCATGCGTCACCGCGATCTACGAGGGCATGGAGGTGACCACGCAATCGGAGCGTCTGAACCGGCACCGGCGCATGATCCTGGAACTGCTGTTTGCCGAGCGCAATCACATCTGCGCGGTGTGCGTCGCCAACGGGCACTGCGAGCTTCAATCCCTGGCGCAGATGCAGGGCCTGACCCACGTGCGCCTTCCCTACCGCCATCCGGACCTGCCTGTCGACGCCTCGCACGAGCGTTTCACGGTGGATCACAACCGCTGCATCCTCTGCACCCGCTGCGTGCGCGTCTGCGCCGAGGTGGAAGGCGCCCACGTGTGGGACGTGATGGGCCGTGGCATCGATTCGCTTCTGATTACGGATTTGCACCAGCCGTGGGGCGAGTCGACCTGCACCCGCTGCGGCAAGTGCGTGCAGGTGTGCCCCACCGGCGCGCTGTTCGACAAGAGCAAGATCGGCGATGAGCATCCCAAGTATCCCGACTTTCTCCCCTACCTGAACATGATGCGGGAGGCGCAATGAGCAAGCTGAAACTGGCTACGGCGTGGCTCGACGGTTGTTCCGGCTGCCACATGTCGTTTCTCGATCTGGACGAGCGCATTCTCGAGCTTGCCGACCTGGTCGACCTGGTGTACAGCCCCCTGGTGGACACCAAGGAATTTCCCGACCACGTGGATATAGCCCTGGTGGAAGGCGCGGTGTCGACCGTCGAGGATGAACACAAGATCAGGAAAATTCGCGCGCGCACCCGCACCCTGGTGGCGATGGGCGATTGCGCCGTCACCGGCAACGTGCCCTCCATGCGCAATCCCATCGGGCCGGAGGCCATCCTTAACCGCGCTTACATTGAGAACGCGTCCGCGCAGCCGCAGATTCCCTGCGTGATTGTGCCGCGGCTTCAGAAGATGGTGCGCCCCATCCATGAATTCGTGGACGTGGACGTATTCCTGCCCGGCTGCCCTCCGTCAGCCGACACCTTTCACGCGGCGCTGACCGCCATCGTCACGGGAGAGCCGCTGGATATCCCGGCGCTGACCCGGTTCGGAGCCTGACCATGAGCCAAACCATCCTCATCGATCCCGTCACGCGCCTGGAGGGCCACGGCAAGATTACGATCCAGCTCGACCCCCAGGGCGAAGTTGCGGACGCGCACTTCCACGTGACCCAGGTCCGTGGCTTCGAGCGCTTCAGCGAGGGGCGCCCGTTTTACGAGATGCCCAGTCTGATGGCGCGCATCTGCGGCATCTGCCCGGTGTCGCACCTGATCGCCTCCGCCAAGGCCTGCGAAGCCATCATGAGCGTGCGCATCCCCCATACCGCCGCGCAACTGCGCCGGACGTTGAACCTGGCGCAGATGGTTCAGTCCCACGCGCTGAGCTTCTTCTACCTGGCCTCGCCTGACCTGCTGCTGGGCATGGAAGCCGATCCCAAGGTGCGCCACATTTTCGGCGTGGTCGCGGCCAAACCTGAACTCGGCCGCGCCGGCGTGGCGCTGCGGCGCTTTGGCCAGCACATCATCGAGCTGCTGGCGGGCAAGCGCATTCATCCCGGCTGGGTGGTGCCGGGCGGCGTCACCGAACCGCTCAGCGCGGCCACTCGCGACCAGATTCTCGCCATGCTTCCGGAGGCCTACGCGGGCGTGAAGCTGGCTCTCGATGCCTATAAGCAGATCGCCGGCGAGTTCCAGGCGGAGATTGAAGTCTTTGCCAACTTCCCATCCAATTACATGAGCCTGGTGAACGAAGACGATTCCATCGAATTCACCGATGGCGCGCTGCGGCTCATCGACCGATCCGGAGCTGTGGTCGAAGACGGCATGACCGCCACGCGCTTCACTGAGGCGATCGGCGAGGCTGTCGAGCCCTACAGCTACACCAAGTTCGCTTACTACAAGCCGCTCGGCTACCCGGAGGGATCCTACCGCGTCGGTCCGCTGGCCCGGCTGAACATCGTAAAGACACTGGGAACGCCCC
The DNA here is from genome assembly GCA_963766785.1 of uncultured Acidobacteriota bacterium. Taxonomy (GTDB): domain Bacteria; phylum Acidobacteriota; class Terriglobia; order Terriglobales; family Acidobacteriaceae; genus Telmatobacter. The sequence goes on along the minus strand of CAVYBV010000025.1, from coordinate 422,809 downwards.
GGGCCGATGCGGAGCTGCCGGCATTCAAGCAACTGGCGGCCGGTCCGGTCCAGAGCTCCTTCCATTATCATCACGCGCGGCTGATCGAGATTCTCTACGGCATCGAGAAGATCGAGCAGATCCTCGCCGATCCGCGCATCCTGGAGACCCACGTGCGCGCCACCGCGGGCGTAAACCGCCTCGAGGGCGCGGGGCAGGCCGAGGCGCCGCGCGGCACCCTCCATCACCATTACAAGGTTGACGACAACGGCAAAATCACCTGGGCCAACCTGGTCATCGCCACCGGCCAGAACAATAAGGCCATGAACCTGGGCGTGCTCCAGGCCGCGCGAGCTTACGTGAAGGACGGCAAGTTCACCGAGGGCATGCTGAACCGCATTGAGGCCGTGGTGCGCACCTTCGACCCATGCCTGAGTTGCTCCTCGCACGCCTTCGGGCAGATGCCGCTGGCGGTCACTCTCATCTCCGCCGACGGGGAGGTCGTTGACAGAGTTGTGCGCTAGCGTAGGATTTACCCATGAAGCCAGCCAGAGCTCGATGCCTCATTCTCGGATGTGGCAACACACTCCGCGGCGACGATGGTGTGGGGCCATGGCTTTGTGCATGGGCTGAGCGGCGCCTTTGTTCGGAGCCTGGAGTGCGTGTCATCTCCCGCCAGCAGTGGACGCCGGATCTGGCCGAGGAGATCGCCGCGGCCGACGCGGTCGTCTTTATCGATTGCTCGCTCGAATCCGCACCCGGATCGGTTCGACTCGACGACGTTTCGGCATCTTCCGGGGAGGCCGCGCCGGAAACTCACTCTGTCGGTGCGCCCCAGTTGCTCGCCTTGGCGAGAGACCTTTATGGCTCCATGCCGCACCGCGCCCTGCTGCTTACCGTCGGCGCCGGCTCCACTGAACTCGGCGAGGAATTCAGCGCGCCGGTGAAAGATGCCCTGGTGAGCGCCCGCCAGATGCTGGGGCGCGCGGTGGTGCAGCAGTTGGCCTAGAGCGGTGTTTGACGAAATCAGATTTGAAGTTTCCGGAAGGAGCAGGGGCCTTCAGGCCCCTGAATTGAGGCCCGAATGCCTTCGGCTTTAGCCCCGGGCCTTTCGCGCGCGCGCTGAAAACCGATTCACCAAACACCGCGCTGACCCCACTCGACCCCTCAGCGCGCGTACCCCGCATAGCCGGGAATCTTCAGCACGTAGGCATACAGCCCGGGCAGCTTGTCCGGCAGAGTCACTGAGACCGCGCTCTCCGAAGCCGAAACCAAAAGCGGCTTGCCATAGCCCAGAAGGTCGATCTCCTTGAGCGGCGGCTGCGTCTTCGCCAGCGCTCCTGAGGTCAGGCCGGTCAGCGTCAACGTCTTCATCCTGGGATTGCCGAGAATGATGATGTACAGATCGTCGCCGTTGCGCGTGTAGCGCAGATCGTCTCCTTCGGCGCTCTTGCCCTCCGCGTGCGTCCACGGAGTGGTGCCGTAAATGGCCTCGCCGTTCTGCTTCAGCCACGCGCCCAGCGCCTTCAGCCGCTCCATCTGCACCGGGGCAATGGTGCCGTCCGCCTCCGGGCCCACGTCCAGCAGCAGGTTGCCGTTCTTGCTCACAATGTCAACCAGCAGCGCAATCAGGTCCGCGGGCGCGATCGTCTCCTTCTCGCCCTCGGCGCGGTTGTAACCGAACGAACGCCCCAGTCCGCGGCACTCCTCCCATTTCTTCGCGCTGATCTTGTCCAGCTTCTCGTACTCCGGCGAGGTGAAATCCGAGTGCTTGATGCCGAAGCGATCGTCGATCGCGCCGTCAGGCACCGCGTTGTAGTAGTCGGCTTCCACCTGCAACGGCCGGCCCGTCTTCGGCCAGTCGATGTCGTTCCACAGCACGTCCGGCTTGTACTTCGCGATCAGCTCGTGAATCTGCGCGAAGGCGTAGTCGCCGTAGGCCTGGGTCTCGGGCTTCACCGCCTGATAATCCGCGGCGGTTTCAATCGGCCCATCGTTGAATGTCCAGTCGTACCCGCCGGAGTAATAGAGTCCCATCTTCATGCCCTGTTTGCGCACCGCGGCCGTAAGCTCGCCCACGATATCGCGCGCGGCGTGCAGTTGGTCCGGCTTGAGGCTGGGGCTGGGATTGGGCGTGGTGCTGGGCCACAGCGTGAACCCCTCATGATGCTTGCTGGTCAGCACCACGTATCGCGCGCCGGCCATTTTGAACACCGCCGCCATCGCGTCCGGGTTCCACTTCTTCGATTCGCGATTGAAGATGGGCGCAAAGTCGTAGTAGCCGAAGTTGGCGCCGTAGTGCTCGCGGTGATAAGCCTCGGTGGGCGAGCCGGGAATGCGCATCACGTTCAGGTACCACTCCGCGTAGGGATTGTATTTGATGTAATCGGCGGAGCTGAAATCATGCTCGGGATGATTCAGCGGCGCCCAGCCGGGGACGGAATACAAACCCCAGTGAATGAAGATGCCCAGCTTGGCGTCCGCGTACCACTGCGGCAACGAATGCTGGTCGAGCGACTCCAGCGTGGGTTCGTAGTTCGCCGGCGTTTGCGCCGCCGCAGACAATCCGCCTGCCAACAACACTGCCGCCAGTGCGACAGACGCCACTGCGTTTCGTTTCATGGATGATTCCTCTCGAGCTTCGAAGGAATCATAGCCACGGCGCCTCAATCTGCCAACTGCGTTACGAGTTCCCCGAGTCAACAACTGGCCAGGGCGCAGTCTAGCTGAGGGTTGACGGCTGAGAGTTGACGGTTGACGGCTGTCTTTAGAACGCCCCCACCGTCTGCCGCAGGCTGTACGAGCTGAGCGTCTTGATGTAGTTCCCGCGATCGAACGGCGACGTGTCCGGCACGTTGCGCCGGCTCAGGCACCCGCGCATCCCGCTCAGCGACTCGTACTCGTGCCTCTCCAGCCAGTAGCGCAGGTCGGCCAGCACCCTCCCGATGTGATCGATGCCGTGGATGTGCAGCGCCGAGCACACCATGGCTACGCTGCCTCCCGCCATAATTGCCTTCAGCACGTCTTCGGCGGAGTGCACGCCGCCGGTGACGCCGATGTCCACGTTGGTCCGGCCATAAAGGATCGCCGTCCAGTGCAGACGGGGCAGCAGCTCGGCGGGCGTGGAGAAGTGCAAAGTGGGCCGCACCTCCAGGGTCTCGACGTCGAAATCGGGCTGATAGAAGCGGTTGAACAGCACCACCCCGCGCGCCCCCGCGTCTTCCATGCACGCCACCAGGTGGGGAATGCTGGTGAACGATTGCGACAGCTTCACGGCCACCGGAACCTTGACCGCCCGGCACACGCTCTCCACCAGGTCGAGCAACTGCAATTCCAGCTCGCGCGAGGTCTGGCTGCGGTCCGTGGCCAGCGCGTAGGTGTTCAGCTCGATGGCGTCCGCGCCGGCCTGCTCCATCTCATGCGCATAGCGCACCCAGCCGCCCGCCGTAACGCCGTTCAGGCTGGCCATGATGGGGATACCGACCGCATTCTTCGCCTGGCGCAGGTACTCCAGATACACCTCGTGCGTCATGCGATAGTCAGGCAAGTCGGGAAGATAGTCGAGCGACTCGGGAAACGACTCGGTGCCGCGCTCCAGATCCTCGTCCAGCGCCCGCGACTCCAGCGCAATCTGTTCCTCGAACAGCGACATGAGAATGATGGCCGATGCGCCGGCATCCTCCATCCGGCGCACGTTGTCCAGCGAATCCGAGAGCGGCGTGGAAGAAACTACCACCGGCCCGTTTAGTTTCAGGCCCAAATAATGCGTACTCAGGTCAATCATGGGCTCCTCCGGCGCTCACCGGCTCCGGCTTCGCGGCCTTCTCCGGCGGTGCAATTTGCGGCGTCTCGCCGCGTCCCGGCATGGCTGCGCGGGCTGAGTAGACGCGCCACTGGCGCTCCACATCGTCCTGCGCTTCCTTCAGCAGTTCCTCGGCCATTTGCGGATTGCTGCGCGCCAGCATGGTGTAGCGCGCCTCGCGATAGGCATACTCCTTCAGCCGGATCGTCGGCGCCTTGGAGTCGAGCTGGAACGGATTCTTCCCCGACTCGCGCAGTCCCGGGTTGTAGCGCATCAGCGGCCAGTAGCCGGCCTGCACCGCCAGCTTCTGCTGCTCCAGTCCGTGCACCAGGTCATAGCCGTGCGCAATGCAGCCCGCGTAGGCAATGATGATCGATGGCCCCGGATGCGCCTCCGCTTCCTGGAACGCCTTGATGGTGTGCGTGTCGTTGGCGCCCAGCGCCACCTGGGCCACGTACACGCTTCCGTAGCTCACCGCCTCCATGGCCAGGTCCTTGCGGCTGTTGCCTTTTCCGCTGGCGGCAAACTTGGCCACCGCGCCGCGGGGCGTCGCCTTCGAGGCCTGCCCGCCGGTGTTGGAATACACCTCCGTGTCCATCACCAGCACGTTCACGTCTTTGCCCGAGCCCAGCACGTGATCGAGGCCCCCGAACCCGATGTCGAACGCCCACCCGTCGCCGCCCAGGATCCACACGCTCCGGCGCACCAGCGTGCCGGCAATGGCCGCCAGGTTGGCCGCATCCGAGCTGTCGTCTCCTTCCAGCTTCTCGCACAGGATCTTCACCCGTTCGCGCTGCGCGTTGATCTCCGCCTCGGTGTTTTGCTTGGCCGTCAGCAGCGCCGTCACCAGCTCGTCTCCGGCCAGCGGCGCCACCCGTTTCAGCAGCGTTTCGGCAAAAGTTTTCTGCTGGTCCAGCGCCACCCTCATGCCAAAGCCAAATTCGGCGTTGTCCTCGAACAGCGAATTGGCCCACGTCGGCCCGCGCCCCTGCGCATTCTGGCTGTACGGCGTGGTCGGCAGGTTGCCCCCGTAGATCGACGAGCACCCGGTCGCGTTGGCAATATAGAGCCGGTCGCCAAACAGTTGCGTCAGCAGCTTGATGTAGGGCGTCTCCCCGCATCCCGCGCACGCCCCACTGAACTCGAACAGCGGCTGCAAAAGTTGCAGGTCCTTCACCTGCCCGTGCGACAGCTTGGTCCGGTCCACCTCCGGCAGGCCGAGGAAAAACTCCCAGTTGGCGCGCTCCGGTTCCCTGAGCGGAGCCTGCGGAACCATGTTGATGGCCTTGTGGCCGGCGTCGCTCTTGCTCTTCACCGGGCACACTTCCACGCACACCCCGCATCCGGTGCAGTCCTCCGGCGCAACCTGCAGCCGGTAGCGTTCCTGCTCCATGCCCCTCCACTTGGGCTTGGCCCACGTAAATGTCGGCGGCGCGTCGCTGGCCAGGAACGGGCTGTACACCTTGGCCCGGATCACCGCGTGCGGGCATACCATCACGCACTTGCCGCACTGGATGCACAGCTCCTTGTCCCACTCCGGGATGTACTGCGCAATGTTCCGCTTCTCCCACTGCGCCGTGCCCGTGGGAAATGTTCCTCCGGCGGGCAGCGCGCTCACCGGAAGCAGGTCGCCCTTGCCGCTGGCAATCTGTCCCAGTACGTCGCGCACAAATCGCGGCGCCTTGGCCGAAAGAGAGCCGGCGATGTCAAACTCCGACGAGATTTCCCGCGGCACTGCCACCTTTTCCAGGTGCGCCAGCGCATGATCCACGGCGGCAAAGTTCTTCTCCACCACCGCTTCGCCCCTCTTGCCGTAGGTCTTCTTGATCGCCTTCTTGATCTGCGCAATCGCCTCCTCGCGCGGCAGCACCCCGCTGATGGCGAAGAAGCACGTCTGCATGATGGTGTTGATGCGCGTGCCCATGCCGGTGTCCCGCGCCACCGTGTAGCCGTCGATCACGTAGAACTCGATCTTCTTGCGCAGGATCTCCTCCTGCAACGTCTGCGGCAGGTGGTCCCAAACCTCTTCCGCGGAATACGGCGAATTCAGCAGAAACACCGCTCCCGGCATGGCCGCTTCCAGCACGTCCATCTTTTCCAGGAAGCTGAAATTGTGGCAGGCCACAAAGCTCGCCTTCGAAATCAGGTAGGTGGAGTGGATCGGCGTGGGCCCGAAGCGCAGGTGCGAGGTCGTCATCGACCCCGATTTCTTCGAGTCGTAAACAAAATATCCCTGCGCGTAGTTGTCGGTCTCCGTGCCGATGATCTTGATCGAGTTCTTGTTCGCGCCCACCGTTCCGTCAGACCCCAGCCCGTAAAACAGCGCCCGCACCGTGCGCGGATCCTCGGTGGAGAACGCCGGATCGTAGCTCAGGCTGGAGTGGCTCACGTCATCCTCGATGCCGATGGTAAAGTGATTCTTCGGCGCGTCTTTGGTCAGCTCGTCGAAGATCCCCTTCACCATCGCCGGCGTAAATTCCTTGGACGAGAGCCCGTAACGCCCGCCAATCACCACCGGTTTGGCAAACGGCAGCTTCGACGCCTTTTCCGCCAGCACCGTCACCACGTCCGTGTACAGCGGCTCGCCCGTGGCCCCCGGCTCCTTGCAGCGGTCCAGCACGGCGATGGCCTTCACCGTCTTCGGCAGCGCGGCAATCATAGCCGCCGCGTCGAACGGCCGGTACAGCCGCACCTTCACCAGTCCCACCTTCTCGCCGCTCCGGTTCAGCGCTTCCACCGCCTCTTCCGCGGCCTCGGCGCCCGAGCCCATGATCGCGATCACGCGCTCCGCATCGGGCGCACCGCAGTAGTCGAACAGCCGGTACGTCCGCCCCGTCTCCACCGCAAAGCGATCCATCACCGCCTGCACAATCCCTGGCACAGCCTGGTGGAACGGGCTGCACGCCTCGCGCGCCTGGAAAAACACATCCGGATTCTGCGCCGACCCACGCAGGATGGGCCGGTCCGGTGAGAGCGCGCTCTGCCGGAACTGGATGATGTACCGGTCGTCCAGCATCGCCCGGATGGTCTCGTCGCTGATGGGGTAAATCTTGCCCACTTCGTGCGAGGTCCGGAATCCATCGAAGAAATGGATGAACGGGATGCGCGACTCCAGCGTGGCCACCTGCGCAATCAGCGCCAGGTCCGCCGCTTCCTGCACCGAGTTCGACGAGAGCATTGCCCATCCCGTCCCCCGGCACGCCATCACGTCGGAGTGGTCGCCGAAGATCGACAATGCGTGCGTGGCAATGGTGCGTGCGGTCACGTGCATCGTCGCCGGCGTCAGTTCTCCGGCAATCTTGAACATATTGGGGATCATCAACAGCAGGCCCTGCGACGCCGTGAACGTGGTCGCGAACGCTCCCGCCTGCAGCGCCCCATGCAGCGCGCCCGCCGCTCCGCCCTCGCTCTGCAGCTCCTCCACCACCGGCATGGCGCCCCAGATGTTGGTTTTGCCTTCCGAGCGCCACTGATCGGCCCACTCGGCCATCGGCGAGGAGGGTGTAATGGGGTAGATGGCCACAACTTCGGCAAGCCGGTAGGCAACCGAGGCGGCCGCCTCGTTCCCATCCATGATCACCATGCTCTTGTCATTCATTCTTCAAACCCTCTCAGGCGCGTCTATCGAGATAAAACCCGCTACCGTGAGTCTCTATCTATGCGTGAGAGGGCCGCTGTGATGAGAAGCACAGTGCGACAAAAAATCCCACCGTCCGGTACGAACCATGGGACTTGCACCCAAGCCCCTCGAATGAGTTGCATCAATTGGCTTTGAAAGGGCACGACTTTAGTCGTGCCGCAAGGCGCCAATGAAATTGCGGGCTTTAGCCCCTGAGGGATGTTCTTTCCGGACTCCCGACCGTTTTTGCAACCTAGTCCCTACGTCGCTAGCCCCTACGTCCCTACTCCCTACTCCCTGCTCCCTAATCCCTAATCCCTAATCCCTACTCCCTAATCCCTAATCCCTAATCCCTAATCCCTGCTCCCTAATCCCTAATCCCTGACCCCTTACCCCTGACGGTGCCGGCTGTTACACTCTCGATGGTCCGAATTTGTGTCTCCCTCCGGCCATCCGAATCCCATGAACGAGTTTCCGCCCATCCAGACCGTCAACGACCTGTTCCTTCGCGTAGCTTCGGCCGGAAATCCCCGCGCCGTGCTCTGGCAGAACGCCTCGGCCGAGTGGCACCCCGTCTCGTCCGACCAGATTTATCAGCGTGTCCGCGCGCTGGCCGCGGCCTTCACCGGCTGGGGCCACCGGAACGGCGACCGCATCGCCCTGATCGCGGAAAACCGCTGGGAGTGGGCCGTCAGCGACTTCGCCATCCTCGCCATCGGCGCCGCCAACGTCCCCATTTATCCCACCCTCACCGGGGAGCAGATCGCCGTCCTGCTTCAGGATGCTGACTGCCGCACTGCCATCGTCTCCACCCGCCAGCAATACCAGAAACTCGACGCCGTCCGCGCCCAGACTCCCCTCGAGCGCATCCTCATCATGGATTCGGCCGATCCCCCCCAGGGCGCCATCGACTTCGCCCACATCCTCGCCGGCGCCGACTCGCTCGGCGCCCAGCGCGACCCCAACTTCGACCAGCTCGTCGGCTCCGTCAAACCCGCCGATCTCGCCACCCTCATCTACACCTCCGGAACCACCGGCGAGCCCAAGGGCGTCATGCTCACCCACGGCAACATCGCCGCCAATCAGAACTTTGCCGCCCGCGACTTCGACATCGGCCCCTCCGATGTCTGCATCTCGTTTCTGCCGCTGTCTCACATCACCGCCCGCGCCCTCGACTTCGTCATGTTTGCCCGCGGAGCCCAGGTGGTCTATTGCGGCCAGTTCGACAAGCTGCCCCTGGCCATGCGCGAGATTCGTCCCACCGTCCTGGTCGGCGTTCCCCGCGTTTACGAGAAAATTCGCCAGGAAGTGGAGCGCCGCGCCGGCCTCTCGCCCGTCCGCAAGCGCCTGCTCGCCGGCGCCGTCGCCTTCGGCGTCCATCACGCTCCAACCGTCTATGCCGGCAAAAGCCCGTCTTCGCCGCTCTGGAAGCTCGCCGACAAGCTCGTCTACTCCAAGGTCAAGGACGCTTTCGGCGGCCGCGTGCGCATTTTCCTCTCTGGCGGCGCTCCCCTCGGCATTGACACCGCGCGCTGGTTCGCCTCCGCCGGCATGGCCGTCTGGGAGGGATACGGCCTCACTGAAACCTCGCCCGTCATCGCCATCAACTCCGGCCTGGCCCAGCGCATGGGCTCGGTGGGCAAGCCGCTCCCCAACGTCGAGCTCAAATTCGCTGAAGACGGGGAGCTCCTGGTGCGCGGCCCGTTCATCTTCAGCGGCTACTGGCACAAGCCGGAGGCGAATGCCGGGGCCCCCAGCGACAGGTCTTCGTCGCTGGGGTGGAATGCCGAGTGCTTCGACTCCGAAGGCTGGTTCCGCACCGGCGACATCGGCCACCTCGACGCCGATGGCTTCCTCTACATCACCGATCGCAAAAAGGAGCTGCTCAAGACCTCCGGCGGCAAGCTCGTCGCTCCGCAGCCCATCGAGAACAAGCTCAAAGCCAGCATGTTTGTTGCCCAGGTGGCGCTGGTCGGCGACAAGCACAAGTTCATCGCCGCCCTCATCTCCCCCAATTTCGCCGTCCTGGAAGAATGGGCCCGCGCCCACGGGGTCAGCGCGGCAAACCGCGCCCAGCTCGTCACCGACAGCCGCGTCCAGGCGCTCTATTCAGACCTCATCCGCGACCTCAACGCCGGCCTGGCCAACTTTGAAACCGTCAAGCGCTTTCGCCTGGTGGCAGACGAGTGGTCGCAGGACTCCGGCGAGCTGACCCCCTCCATGAAGCTCAAACGCCGCGTTATTTCCCAGCGTTACGCCGCGGTCGTCGACGCCATCTACGCGGACGAAGCAACCGCGCGCGCCGAATAGGCAGGCCAATGTCGTGCTCCACGTCGCGCCGGAACGCGCCGCGGTGTTTCCACATCCGGTTTAGCCCGCGGAAGAACGGCGCGCCCCACGCGCCCATCGCCAGCACCCCCCCAAACAGGATCACCGCGTCCACGCTCAGCCGTCCCTGGCGCGTCCAGTAGGCGTCCGGCTCCATGTCCAGCCATAGCGCAAACTCGTCCAGCGTCAGCGCCGCGCCCACTCCGTAGCTCACGCTCATCAGCCGGCTCAAAAGAATCGACGTGGGCGAATGCGACCGCCCCAGGTCCAGCAGCCACCCGTATCCCACCAGCAGCAGGATCAGGATGCCCCACACCAGGTGATGGATGTGGTGTCCCTTCACCATCACCCAGCCGAACGGGCCGTGGTTGCGCAGGATCAGCATGACGATCAGGCGCACGCCCACAAACGTGATGGTGAAGGAGACTGACGCCAGGAACATGCGCCGCCGCGGCCGGTCCGGGATCGTTGCCCGGACAAGGAATCCCAGCCGCGTAAGCTGCAACACCACCAGCAGCAGCGCCACCACCGCGCTGGCGAAAACAAGAAGTAGAAGTGCTCCGCTACCGGGCATAAGCAATCATTCTAGGTCCGTGCCCACCCCTCGCCGTCATCCTGAGGCAGGCGCCCCACTCATCAGCCCCGCAAACAATTGAGTTTCAGGGGCTGTGCCCCGTTCATCGCAGCTTTATCGCGATGAGCGGGCCGGCGGCCAGCCGGGGCCCCGCGCCGTAGGCGCAGCGTTTTGAGAGTACCGGGACATCCTTTACGTTTTAGACCGGGGACATGGTTTACAACCCCCATGCGGCGAAAGCGGCTCTGATTGCGGTTTTTCGGCGGGGTTTGCCGGTCCAGATACATATTCTAGTCGTCGTCGTAGCTGTGGGAATGTGGTAATCCCGAAGGGATTTCCAAGGGGTGTGGGAAGGGTGGAAAGCCGGCTTTTTGGCTTTCCATGCTTTCCACACTCCGTCATTTCCATAGCTTGGTTCGGGCGCACGTTTTTTATTCTCTGACCGCCGCGCGAAATCTCTTTTCGGCGCTGTTGAACATGCCCAGTTCGGTGGTCCGAAAGAAGACCCGGTAGGCGTCGTCGTCCATTTGCTCCAGGCCGATCTCCTCGTTGCGGAGCACTTCGCTGACAAACACCCGGCCGTGAAGCCAGCTCATATCGCCGTTGTTGTTCACGCGGCGCGTCTGAAAAGACCTCGGATATTGGAAGCTCGGCACGCTGCTCGGCAACATCCGTGTGCTGGGCACATAGATGCTGCCCGGCGTCTCATTCGCAAGACCCTCGTGGGGACGTTCATGGTTGAACACCAGACGAAACCGATCGAACTTCTTCTGCTGCGCCGGCACCGTCTGGGCCGGCGGTTTTGCCGTGTCCTCTTTAAGCGTGCGATGCATGCGCTCGTGCCTCCCGTTTTGCTGAGGCCGCCCTGGCTGGATGCGTTCATGAACGATGCCGAGCTTCATCCATCCCAGCGACAACTTCGACAGGCCCAACAAGCCGACGCCCGCGAATGGTGCTCCGTTGTCGGTGCGGATGCGTTCCGGCACACCATACTCGCGCATCGCGGCATCGCAAACGGCGCTGACCTGGGCCAGGTCCATGCGCGTCACGGCCTGGCAGCGAATCAGAAACCGGCTGTGCGCATCGGTGATCGTAAACGGATCGCAGCGACAGCCGTCGCCGGTGAGGAAGTATCCCTTGAAGTCCATGCACCAAAGCTGATTCGGCGCCGTGACCATCGAGAACGGTTGCGAACTCGGCGTAGCGTGCCGCTTCTTCCGCCTCGGGTTGGTGAGCCCGGCACGGCTTAGGATCTGACCCACCGTACTTGCCGCCGGCCAGCTCACGTTCGGGTTCATGCGCTCCAGTCGCGCCTTCAGCTTCCTCGCTCCCCAGGACGGGAACCGCTTCCGCAGCGCAAGGACCTCGTTCTCGATCTCTGCCGATGTCGCGTGCGGGGAACTGTGCGGCGTGCGCGTCAGATCGAGCAGACCTTCCGGCCCAACCTCGTCGTAACGCTTGATCCACTTGTAAGCGGTCGGACGCGAGATGCCGTACTCGTGGCAAAGGTCGGTAACCGACATCTCTTCCTTCTGATAGCTCGATAAAAACTGCAGGCGCTGATCCACGGTTCGAGTCTCTTTCCAAGGCATCAACGCATCTTCAAGCGTCAAGCCAAAGCCGGGAAAGCCAACTGTTCTCCGCAAATGTGTAAACCATGTCCCCGGTCTACTTCGTAAACCATCTCCCCGGTACACTCAGTTTGTTAGCCCCGCGCTTCAGCGTGGGGTGGGCAGCTCCATCGTCTGCTCCAGCCGCAACCCGCGCCGTAGGCGCACCGTTTGTTAGCCCCGCGCTTCAGCGTGGGGTGGTCAGCCCGAAAAGAACCCCGGAGTCCCGTAGGGACGGCGCCAACGTCAACCCCCAAACCTCAACTCCAGCTCCACCCCCGAGTAATTCACCCGCGGCGCCATCCGCCGGTTCTCCCCGCGCTCAAACCGCACCAGCCCATACCGCTCCATCGTCTGCTCCAGCCGCAACCCGCGCCGTAGGCGCAGCGTTTGTTAGCCCCGCGCTTCAGCGTGGGGAAAGCAGCCCAAAAATGACCCCGGAGTCCCGTAGGGACGGCGCTAATCCCCATCACCCAAAAACGTACCGCGCGTCGTAGTCGATCCCGCAATTGCGCAGCAACGCCGTGAATTCTTCTTCGAAACTACGCTTCTCATGGTGTTTTTCCTGATTTCGGACGTAGTTCTTTATGACCGGCACCTGCGACGGGCTCACGCTGAACGCGCCGTATCCCTCCTGCCACGAGAAGCCGGTCCCCATCCATCGTGAGGAACTGCCTTTGAGTTTCTGCACGGCGTGAGCGAGCGAGTGCGTTGGCGGCAGAACGAAAAGGAGGTGGACGTGGTCGGCAGTACCACCAGCAGCGACCAGCGTGAATCCTTCGCTCTTCGCAACGCCGCCGAGATAAGCGCACAAGCCCGACATGCGCTCGGCTGGGATCAAGGGCTTGCGATCCTTTGTGCTGAAGATGCAGTGAATGAAATTGCTCGCGTACGTATGGGCCATGCATGCACCGTCCCTACGGGACTTCCCATTCTATTGCGCAACCCATTCCCCACGCCGAGGCGCGGGGCTAACAAACGCTGCGCCTCCGGCGCGAACGCCACCTCTCACCCCCCAAACCTCAACTCCAGCTCCACCCCCGAATAATTCACCCGCGGCGCCATCCGCCGGTTCTCCCCCCGCTCAAACCGCACCAGCCCGTACCGCTCCATCGTTTTCAGCGTCCGCGAAAGATTCGACGGCGCCCGCCCCGACCGCTCCGCCAGCTCCTGCAACGACCCCGGCTGCGTCTCCAGAATCAGCTTGAGCAGCTTCCGGTTCTGGTCCGATAGCACCTGCGACAACGTCCCAAGCGAATCGAACCACACCTTGGGCTCGTTCCGCCCCGGAACGTACTTCCCCCGCGCAATCTCCATTGTCCTGGCGCGGTATTGGTCGAGCGAAGCAATGCCTACCTTCAGCGTTTTCATCGTTCCGAGCTCCTTTCGTCCAGAATCCGGTAAACGCCGTCCCAGAAGTCTTCTAGCAACGTCGCGGCGTCCGAGTATACGTAAAAGTGGACCCGACTCCCTCTGTGTTTGTGGTCGTATTCAACCCGCGTTCGTGCTCCCGGCCCACTGCCCTCCTGCACTGCGTGCGCATTGTCGAAGCCCAGCAGCCGCTTCCCGTCCGAGTCGTGGAGAGTCAACGAGTAATCCAGCCCGTGCGGCTTCTCCGTCGTCGCCGGCACTCGTTTGACTTGAAACCTGACCCAGCACGCCCCACCCGCTTCGACTATGAAAGACTCCCCATCCAGGTAGAGGAGTGTGTCGAGCGTCGGGTCGTGCGTCATCCCGCCTCTATATTATCACCAGATGATAATATAAGCAACAAGTGGCGCCCAAACCGCGGCGGGTGGCCCCGTTCCCGATGACCGTTTCCGAACCACGCTGAGGGTGCCCCCGATCCCTCGCCTTTGGGGACCGGGGATATCGATACGATGCAAGCATCGGCCGGGTGCCCCATCCTAACCGCGCTTTTTTGGAATTAGGGTGGGATACGAGGCCCAGCCGCCTGCCACTTCTCCATCTCGCGAAGGCCAAAAACGACCCTCCGTCGCTCCTTTACCCACCCCAAAATCCATCTTTTGAGAGCTCGAACACTTAAGTTAAAACTTCACTATCCCGGCTGGACCCGCCTTTTGAGAGCTCGAATACTCAAGTGGCAACTTTAGTGTTGTGATTGGTATCACCCGCTCTGGCCCGCTCCTGCCGCCGCTCCCCAAGTCAGCGCCCACCGAGAGGCCTTCCCACACGCGAAAAATCGCAAACTTATGCCCCGCCAACCCCGCTAGCGCCGCTTCACAACCGTATCCGCCGTCACATCCACAGCCTCGCCATCCGAGCTAGAGTCTACGTGTGAGTCGAAATCCGCCCGCCCACAAGGCGGGCGTCGCCGTCTGTGGTCGCAGGAGCAGGAAAGGATCAAAGTCCGATGCAATTCGACGCAACTATGACCCGCCCCAGCGGCCGCCTCCCCGGCAGCCCCCGGGAAACCGCGTGCAATTCACTGCACTTTGAGGGCGTAACAGCTACATTCCACAGCACATCGCCGTTTTTTATTTCGCGCGTAATTCGCGCCTCGGCTCCCCCTGCTTTATCGCCAAATCCGGGGCCAGCGGACAGCAGTCGCACTGGGCCTCGCGCCGGCAATGGGCCTTGCCCACTGCGACGGTTAGCGCGTGAAACTCGTTGAATAGCTGGGCTCTGTGCGCCTCCGGATCGGGGGCAAAAGCCTTGGCGGTTAGCTCGACCAGCGCCTGATAGCCGCGGCGGTTGCGGCCCGGCGGCGGCGACAATAGCTCGTGCCGCTCGGCAATGCGGCGCAGATACTCGTCTGCTACGGGAACGGCGTGGCCGAGAGCGTAGAGCAGGATGGCGTCAGCGGTCTCCGGTCCCACGCCGGGCAGCTCGAGCAGGCGATGGCGCAGCGCCGGCGTGGGCACAGCCGCCAGCCGGCGGAGCGAGCCCGCGAACTCGGCGTCCAGCATGGCGACGAACGCCTTGAGCGCCGGGGCCTTGCGGGTGACAAAGCCGGAGGGGCGGATGAGCTGCCGGAGCCGGGCGAGGCTGAGCGCGCGCAGGCCTTCGACGGTGAGTGCGCCGGCCGCGCGGAGGTTGGCCAGAGAGAGCTCGACTGCTTTCCACGCGGTGTTCTGGGTGAGGTATGCGCCGAGGACGACCTCGAATGGGGTTTGCGCCGGCCACCAGGACTGCGGCCCGTAGGCGGCGAGAAGCAGGTCGTGCATGCGCCGGACGCGGCGCTGCGGGCTGGCTGACTGCCCCGGGTTCTGCACCATTTGCTGCAAGTTCCGCTTCATTTCAGGTCCGGATTTTGACTTGGGCCAGGCTGCGGCGGCGCGTTGAGCTGCTGCTTCCACTCCAGAATGCGGGCGCGGCCGGCAGCGGCTTCGGCCTGGGGGATGTGGCCGGCGGCCTGGAGCGAGATGGAGAGCGCGGTGTGGGCCAGCGGGTCCTGGGGTGTGAGCGCGGTGAGGGCGAGGGCGGCGGCGATGGACTGCTCCAGGCGGCCGGCGTCGCGCAGGGCGCGCACCAGGCCGTGATGCGCCTCGTGGCAGTGCTGGTCGGCGGCGACGGCGGCGCGGAAAGCGCGAGCGGCTTCTCCGGGACGGCCGGCGGCGAGCAGATCGGCTCCCTGCTGCAAGAGTTGTTCGGCATTGAGCGGATCGGGCACTGGTTCAAGGATAGCGAAAGGCCAGCGGTCGGAGATCGACAAGAGCGACCGCGGTTCCTTCGACTGCGCAACGAGGCCTAAAACTAGAATGAACGTGCGGAGGGCGGTCGGATGAAGAGCCACACGGAGTACCTGGTGTTCGAGACCAAGAAGCGGCGGGAGATGGTGCACATTACCGATCGCGTGGAGGAGATTGTGCGCCGCAGCGGGGTGAAGGACGGGCTTTGTTTTGTTTCGCCCATGCACATCACGGCGGCGATTTACGTGAACGACCTGGAGAGCGGGTTGATTGAGGATATCGGGAAATGGCTGGAGCAACTGGCGCCGGCGCGGCCGGATTACAAGCATCACCAGACGGGCGAGGACAACGGCGACGCGCATTTGAAGTCGCTGCTGCTGCACCACGAGACCACTCTGCCGGTGACCAACGGAAAGCTGGACCTGGGGACGTGGCAGCGGGTGTTCTATGCGGAGTTCGACGGGCAGCGGCGGAAGCGGGTGATTGTGAAGGTGCTGGGGGTGGAATAAGCGGAGCTAGCGTAGTGCGTCGGTGGAACGGCGGATTATGTTTTCTGTGCGCGCCAGCCGTTCTTACGCCCCCTGCGGGGGCTGCGGGGATGGTTCCAGATCCTTTCCCCAAGCTTGCGCTTGGGGCTACCATCTTTTGCCCGCTTAAGAGGGCATTGCGTCGAGCCTAACCATAACCGTCGAAATGATTGCCGCACCGCACCGGGAAGGCGGCGGTAACACCGCTAGCCCCGCCAACTCCGCTAACACCGCCAACTCCGCTAACACCGCCAACTCCGCTAACACCGCCAACTCCGCTAACACCGCCAACTCCGCTTAGTCGCCGTCGGTGATCTTCTTCCAGGGGCCGGTGGTGGTTGGGGCGGGTTTGCTGAGGTTGATTTGGGTGCGGGGCATGACGACCAGGTCGACGCGGCGGTTGTTGGCGCGGCCCTGGGGAGTGGAGTTGGTGTCGACGGGGTGGAACTCGGCGTAGCCGGCGGCGGAGAGGCGGTCGGGGGGAATGGAGCGAAGCTGAAGCAGGGTGCGCGCGATGGCGATGGCGCGCGCGGTGGAAAGCTCCCAGTTGGAGTTGAACTGGGCGGTGTGGATGGGAACGTTGTCGGTATGGCCTTCGATGCGGAGGTCGTAGGGAGTGGCGGCGAGCGAGGCGGCGATCTGGCGCAGGGTGGGGATGGCCTGGGGGTGGGGAGTGGCGGAGCCGGAGTCAAAGAAGCCGGCTTCGCGGAGGCTGATGACGAGGCCGTCGCGGCCCATCTTGATGGCGACGGTGTGCTGCGCGACCTGGTTGGAGAGGCGCTGGGTGAGATCGCGCTGGATGCGGCTGAGATCGCGCTGGACTTCGGCGGGAGAGAGGACATCCTCGCCCATGACGATGTTCATGGGCAGGGCGGGCGCCTCGTTGCCGGAGCCTTGTGCGGCGGAGGGGCTGCGGGCGGAGTTGGGAAAGATGCCGAGGGATTTGAAGGCGGAATCGATGGATCCGGGGAGCTGGGATTGCTGCTGGTGGCCGGCGCGGGAAAAGGCGAAGAGGACGACGAAGAAGCCGAAGAGGAGGGTAATGAAGTCGGCGTAGGAGACGAGCCAGCGGTCATGGGTGACGCGGGCGCGCTGGACGCGGGCTCTCATGCGGCGCGCTCCTTGGGTTTGGGAGCTGCGGCGCGCTTCCTGGGTTTGGGAGTGGCGCGGTGGAAGAAGCCGGCGAGCTTGACCTCGAGCATGCGCGGGTTCATGCCTTCGAGGATGGAGATGACGGCTTCAAGCATCATCTCGCGGCGCTGGACCTCGTCGCGGAGGCGGAGGCGCATTTTGCCGGCGATGGGGAGGAAGAAGAGGTTGGCGATGCCGACGCCGTAGATGGTGGCGACGAAGGCGACGGCGATGCCCTTGCCGACCTCGGCGATATTGTCGAGGTGGTGCATGACCTGGATGAGGCCGAGGACGGCGCCGAGGATGCCGATGGTGGGGGAGAAGCCGCCGGCGGACTCGAAGACGGCGGGCAGGTGCTCTTCGCCTTCGGTGGAGGAGTCGAGCGAGACCTGCATGATTTTGCGCAGGTCGTTGGGCTCGGTGCCGTCGACGGCGAGCATGACGGCCTGCTTGAGGAAGGGATCCTGGATGGACTGAAGGTCGGAGTCGAGAGAGACGACGCCGTTGCGGCGAGCTTTTTGGGCGAAGGCGACGAGGAGGCGGATGAGCTGATCGTCGTGTTTGCGGGGAGCGGCGAAGAGGCGGGGGATGCCGGCGAAGGCCTGGGCGACGGTGGCGAGGGGGAATTGCAGCAGGACGGCGCCGATGGTGCCGCCGAAGACGATGAGGGCGGCGGTGGGCTGAAGGATCTGGGCGATATGGCCGCCTTCCATGAGCAGTCCGGCGAGGATGCCGGCCACGGCAAGCAGGACGCCGGCGAAACTCGATTTGTCCATAGCGGCTCCTTCGCGGTGAGTGGACTAACGCTTTTCGGGCTTGCGCTTGCCCGGGGGCGAGAAGGACTCGGGATTGTCGGGGTTGGGCAGGCTGGAGATGGAGGCGGTGCGCTCGAGGCCGGCTCCGGGGGCGCGGCGCGCGACCGCGGCGAGCAGGCGCGAGCGCCAGGCGAGGATGCGTTCGACAATCTCGGCGCAGTCTTCGCGGACGATGAGTTTTTCGCCGGTGATGAGGGTGAGCATGGTGTCGGGTGAGGCCTCGGCGGTTTTGATCAGGTCGCTGTTGAGGACCATGATGGTGCCGTTGAGCCGGGTGAGCTCGATCATGTTCGCGCCTCCTTTAAGAGGGTTATCGGCGGAAGGAAAGGAAGGGTGAAAGATTAGAAGGTAACGGGACCAAAGTGTCCGTGGCGGGACAGTCAGAGCGCGGCGTAAAGTCAGGCGGGGACACGCCGAAAGATGAGGCAGATGCGACGGCACCAGCCCGCAGCAGCAGCCCAGGGCAGCAAAAAAAAATGGGAGCAAGCATGGGGTGCAGGTTCCGCAATTCCACGCATCGCAAGGAGTGACCCATGTCCCTGGGTGTCTTGAACAACCTCTCCGCGGTGTACGCGGAGAACAACCTGAACAACACCAACAACAGCCTGAACACCGTGCTGCAGCAGTTGTCTTCGGGATCGAAGATCAACTCGGGCGCGGACGATGCGGCCGGCCTTTCGCTGGTCAACGGCCTTCAGGCTAACCAGCAGGCGCTGATGCAGTCGGAGACCAACGCTACGGAAGGCGTGGGCCTTCTGCAGGTGGCCGACGGCGCGCTCTCGCAAGTGACAAGCCTGCTCAACCGGGCCGTAACCCTGGCTACCGAGGCCTCGAACGGCACCCTCAACTCGACACAGGACGCGGCCGCCAACCAGGAGTACCAGTCGATCCTGTCGGAAATCACGAACATCGGCTCGACGACCACCTATAACCAGGAGCAGGTCTTCAACTCGAACACCAACATCTACACGGGCGACTCTTCGACGCAGGGTGCTTCGATCGACGATCTGAACATCCGCTCGCTGTCTTCCTCCAACGTGGGCGACACCAGTGGCCTGATGTCGTACTCGACGGCGGGCAGCAACGGCAGCGTCTTTATCAGCCTGGGTGCCACGACTGCGCTTGGCACCGACGCCATCACCGCCGGCACCCTGGTGCTGACGGGACTGTCGCAGACCGGCGGCACCGTAAGCACATCCATCACCAATGCCGGTGCCTCCACCGTCAACGGGCTGATCCAGCAAATCAACAACTCCGGTCTGGGGCTGACGGCCAGCCTGGCCACCGACGAAGTGGCCGGCGCGGGTGCGACCGGCGACTTGGGCATCATGATTACCGGCTCCGTTGGAGCGGGGACATCTCCTGCCACGGCCAGCTTTAGCGGATCTCTGACTGCGGCGTCCGCCGTCGGCGATACCTTCACCGGATCCATCAGCTTTACCGAGGGCAATGGCGCTGCGCAGACAGTTACGAGCGCCGAAGTGGCTGCGGCGGAAGGCTCGGCAACCATCGCTAACCTCAAAACCTACATCAATGCCGACGGCGCGCTTGGCGTGACCGCGAGTGGAACAACCACACTCGGCTTCGCAAGCACGGGCAGCACGAGCAAGCTGCAGGTGTCCTCGGACATCTACGATTCCACCGCCGGCAAGTCGCTCACTTACACGGCCACGGCTGCGTACAATGTGGGCATTTCGGGCAATACGTACAAGGACACCACTGACGCCCAAGGCGCCGCGGCGGCCGCAACAGACGGTACGGCGGGGGGCACCGGCGGCATCGCAACCATTAGCTATGCCGACTCGGCAGGCCAGTCGCTGAGCGGCACCGATCTGTCTTCGCAGGGAACTGCCGAGACGGCCCTGACCAGCCTCAACTCTGCCATCGCCGACGTGGCCGCGCTGGACGGCTACGTGGGCGCGCAGATCAACACGCTGAACTCGGTCAGTTCCGTGCTCAGCACGCAGAGTGAGAACGTGCAGTCGGCGCAAAACGCGGTGCAGGCGACCGATTATGCGTCGGCAACCTCGAACATGTCCAAGTACGAGATCCTGAGCCAGACCGGCATCGCGGCGCTGGCACAGGCCAACAGCATGCAGCAGGATGTGCTGAAGCTGTTGCAGTAACCTAACCGGCCTGCCGCGGGGCGGGCTGCCAACCGGAGAGGGCGTCCCAGGTGGACGCCCTTTTCGTTTCGGTCGGGCGGCGTTTGTGAGCAGCTTCTAATGCGGCATGGATGGTGTTGGTCCGGCGGCTGCATGGCAGAACGACGGAGGGTGCAATGGGAACGGTCGGGCTGAGTTTCGGGTCGCCGACGAGCGGGACGGGGTTTGACGTCAGCGCGACGGTTTCGCAGATCGTGGCCAATCTGGATAACGTGGAGACGCCGTGGAAGACTCAGTTGACGACCCTGCAAAGCCAGGACACGGTGCTGTCGAATCTGGGGACGCTGCTGTCGAACCTGTCGAGTGACGTGAGCCAGCTGACGGATTTGACCGGCATCATGGCGCAGAAGACGGGCTCGAGCTCCGATACCAACGTGCTGGAGCTGACCAATGCCACCTCGGCGGCGGAGGCGGGAACCTACACGGTAGAGGTGAAAAGTCTGGCGACGACGTCGAGCGGCTACCTGGCGCCGATCACCAACTCCGGAGACACGCTTTCGGGGTCGATTACGCTTCAGGTGGGCGCCAGCGGCACCGAGCAGACGATCAATATGAGCACCCTGTCGAACCAGACGCTCGCCGGGCTGGCCGCGGCGATCAATTCTTCCGGGGTGGGCATCACGGCGAGCGTGCTGACCGATTCTTCGGGCTCGCGGCTGAGCCTGGTTTCGGGGACATCGGGCGCCACCGGAGACATCACCGTGAGCGCGAACTCGATTGCCGACGCCACCACATCGAGCGGAACGCTTGCCTATTCGTCGCCCATCTCCGGGGCCGACGCCAGTCTTACGGTGGACGGAGTGAACCTGACCAGCGCCTCGAACACGGTGGCGAACCTGATTCCGGGGCTGACGTTTCAACTGCTGGCGCCGAGCGCGACCGAGTCGGACGACACCCTGGAGCAGGTGCAGGTGGTGATCGGCAACGACAACACCGACGTGGGGAGCGCGGTCAACCAGATGGTGACGGACTACAACTCGCTGATCAACGCCATGAACGCGCAGGAGGGCAACAACAGCTCGGGGATTGCGGAGCCGCTGTTCGGCTCGCCCACCCTGACCCTGCTGGAGCAGCTGCTTTCTTCCGGCGTGAACCAGCAGAATCCGAACGGAAGCCTGACCCCGCTTACGGTGAATGCGGCGACGGCGCTGTCGGGCTCGATGACCATCCAGGTGGGCAGCGGAACGGCGCAGACGGTGGACGTGCCCGGCGACAACACCACCCTCCAGGGGCTGGTGAACGCGATCAATGCGGCCGATGCCGCCACCCCGGTGACGTATGCGAGTGCAACCAGCGACAGCGGCTCTTTGACGGCAAGCACTGCCGCCAGCCTGAGCGGCACGCTGTCGATAGAGACCGGGAGCGTGAGCCTGCAGACGATTTACCTGGGAACATCGGGCGATGCCCCGGCGGGCGACCTGGCTACAGGGAGCTCGACCAACACCCTGGCGGATCTGGAAACCTACATTAACGACAATTCGAGCGCGCTGGGAGTGACCGCATCGATCGTGGACAACGGCGACGGAACCTCGACGCTTTCGCTGACCTCGACCGATGCTTCCGCGCTGACCGTGACTTCAAATGCCTTCGTTCCCGGAATTGGGGTGACGGCAGGGATCACGACCGCAGACGGACAGTCGACGCTGTCGTTGATGTCCCAGACGGCGGGACCGGCCGGAGCCCTGACGGTGGAATCGAACCTGACGGCCATCACCGATACGGCGCTGAACTTCACCACCACACCGGCCTCGGGCAGCAATAACGCCAGTGGAGTGCTGGACACGATTCCCAGCGGCAGCGACGTGTTGTC
This sequence comes from uncultured Acidobacteriota bacterium, assembly GCA_963766785.1. Lineage (GTDB taxonomy): Bacteria > Acidobacteriota > Terriglobia > Terriglobales > Acidobacteriaceae > Telmatobacter. The sequence goes on along the minus strand of CAVYBV010000025.1, from coordinate 400,796 downwards.
GGGCTCGATGACGATCCAGGTAGGCGATGGAACTCCGCAGACGATCACAGTGGATTCATTGGACGACACGCTCGCGGGCCTGGCGGACGCGATCAACGGAACCAGCGGCATCGGCGTGACCGCGACGGTGACGACCAACAGCGACGGCTCGGCGTATCTCGAGCTCGAATCCCAGACGGGGGGAAGCGCGGGGAACCTGACGGTCACATCGAACCTGCTGGACACCACCAATGCGACGACCACAGACCTGGCCTACAGCAACTCGTCCGATGTTTCGACGCTGGCCTATCTTGGAGTCACGGTCTCGCAGACCGACGACGGAACGCTGACCTTCGATTCGAGCGTCTTGGACTCGGTGCTGAACACGGATTATTCGGGGGTTCTGGGCTTCTTCCAGAATGCGAACGGCTGGGGGCAAAGTTTTTCGGCCATGCTGGAGAACGCCGGGACGAGTTCGCCGACCGGAGTGACGGCGCTGGCGGAGTCATCCAACTCAAGCACGGAATCGACGCTGAACGCGGAGGTTACGAAGGAGCAAAGCATGATTTCGGCGGAGCAGAGCAGCCTGACGGAGGAACTGAACAGCGCCAACGAGGTGCTGCAGGAGTTGCCCAGCGAGTTGCAGGGCGTGAACGAGCTCTACTCGGCGATAACCGGCTACAACCAGAACACAAACGGTTAAGAGGGAACGATGAACGAGTATCAGGGGCGTACGCTGGGGGGCGCATCGGCGGTGGAGCTGGTGGTGGCGCTGTACGACGGGATCATCCGCTTCCTCTATGCGGCGTGCGAGGCCGTGGACCGGAGAGACGAAGACGCGCGGCGGGCGGCGGTAAAGCGGGCGCTGGACATCATTCTGCATTTGCAGGCGCGGCTGAGGATGGAAGCAGGCGGCGCTCCGGCGAAGGCGTTGAGCGAGTTTTACGCGGCCACCTTTGCGCAGATTCTTCAGGGCTCGCAAGCGGCGTCGCGGCCCAAACTGGAGCACGCGATCGCCTGTGTGCGCAACGTGCGCGATGCGTGGCGCGAGGTGGCGCGGGATGCGGGCGTGAATCTGCCGTCGCCGGCCGAGGGGCGGGACAGATCCCTGGCGGGAGCCGGATCGCAGGGCTGGAGCGCGTAGGCAGGGAAGAGAGAACAGGGAACAGGGAACAGAAGCTGCGTCTGTCAGCCGGCGACGGAAAGCTCTTCTTCGAGTTGCTGCTTGCGGAAGAGGCTGGCGTAGTAGCCGTCGAGGGCGAGGAGATCGTCGTGGCGGCCAAGCTCGACGATGCGTCCCTGGTTGAGGACCGCGATCTGGTCGGCGTTGCGCACCGTGGAGATGCGGTGGGAGATCAGGATGGTGGTGGAGTGGGCGGTATAGCCGCGCAGGCCGCCGAGGATGCGCTCCTCGGTGTAGGTGTCGACCGAGGCGAGGGCGTCGTCGAGGATGAGGATGGCGGGGGCGCGGAGCAATGCGCGGGCGATGGCGGCGCGCTGTTTCTGGCCTCCGGAGAGGGTGACGCCGCGCTCGCCTACCGCGGTTTCCCAGCTTCCGGGGAAGTCTTCAAATTCCTGGCGGATGTGCGCGGCCTGGGCGGCGTTGAGCATTTCATCTTCGCCAGCTTCAGGGGCGCCGAAGCGCAGGTTTTCGCGGAGGGTTTCGCTGAAGAGGAAGGTTTCCTGCGGGACCATGCCGATGTTGCGGCGAAGGACGGCGAGGGGGTACTGGCGGATGGGGCGTCCGTCGATGAACAGGGCGCCTGGGGAAGCTTCGTAGAGGCGCGACAGCAGGCTGACCAGGGTGGTTTTTCCTGAGCCGGTGGGGCCGACGATGGCGAGGCTGGCGCCGGCGGGGATGCGCAGGGAAATGTCGCGCAGGACGGGCGTGCTGTTGTAGCTGAAGCTCAGGTTGCGGAGCTCGATTTCGCCCCGCAGCACGGTGTTGGGCGCGATGGAGGGGTCGGCGTCGCGGTCGTCGATGGCCGGTTTCTGCTTGAGCAACTCGTCGATGCGCTTGACCGAGGCAGTGCCGCGCTGAAAGATGTTTACCACCCAGCCCACCGCGATAATGGGCCAGATGAGCAGGATCATGTAGGTGTTGAAGGCGACGAACTGGCCTACGTTGATGCGGTCCTCGAGGACCAGGTGGCCTCCGACCAGCAGGGTGATGACCATGGAGATGCCGAGGATGAACTCGAGGGTGGGCCACAGCATGCCCATGAGCTGGACCAGGCGGAGGGCGCGGGAGATGTACTGGCGATTGAGCTTCTCGAAGCGGCCGATCTCGGATTGTTCGCGGGCGAAGGCGCGGATGAGGCGCACGCCCGAATAATTTTCCTGAGCCTGCGCGGAGATATCGGAGAAGCTGGCCTGGATGCGCTCAAAGCGGGCGTGGATGCGGCTGCCGAAATACTGTATGAGGATGCTGGCCAGGGGCATGGGGGCAAGGGCCACCAGAGTGAGCATGGGGCTGATGCGGATCATGAAGACGACCGCGAAGACCGACAGGAAGAGGGTATTGACGCTGTACATCAGGCCGGGCCCGAGGACCATGCGGACGGCATTGAGGTCGTTGGTCATGCGCGCCATGAGGTCGCCGGTGCGGTAGCGCTGGTAGAAGCCGGTGTCCTGCCGCTCCAGGCCGAGGAAGAGGTCGTTGCGCAGGTCGAATTCGATGTCGCGAGAGATGCAGATGAGGACCCAGCGCTGGATGTAGAGGAAAACGCCCTTGCCCAGGGAGATGGCAATCAGCAGCAGCGCCAGCAGGGTGATGTGGTGGAGGGTGGTGCCGTTCTCGAGATCGTTGATGGCGCTTTGCAAAACGCGGGGGAACTGGACCCAGATGGCGTTGGTGCAGATGCACGCGAAGATGCCCCAGGCGTATCCCCAGCGGTAGCGGCGCATGTAGCGGAAGAGGGGGCTGAGGTCGCGCAGCATTCTTTTATTGTACCGGGGCAGCAGCGGGCCGATTGGCGCGGGTGACGGTGAAGAGCGGAGCGGCGCTGCCGATGAAGTAAGTGGATTCAGCGACAGCGGTTACAAGGGAAGCTGCAATTGCGATGGCGTGGTTTCATCGATGGGAGACGTGGGGCAGACCAAAACGGAGCGCAGGCGGCATCGCCGGTTCCCATGCGATGGGGCGGCGGAGGTGGTGGTGTTCCAGCCCCAGTCGCTGATTCGCGGCAGAGTGCGGGATATCAGCCGCTCGGGGTGCTTTATCGAGACGCGGGCGCAACTCAAACTGGCGCGGATGACCGAAGTGGAGCTGCGGTTTACTACGGGTGGAAAGCGCGTGGTGGCGCTGGCGCGGCTCATGGATGTGCAGCCGGGGCGGGGGGCGGGATTTGAGTTTTTGACCTCTGATCCGTGGATGGACGCCCGATTTGAGAAATGGATCGAGGGGCTGGATGCGGCTGGTCCGGCGTAAGCCGGCCGGAGGTCACGTGGGGGTGCGCAGCAGGAGATAGCCGCCGGCGAGGCCGAAGAGAATGTCTGGGGACCATGCGGCGACCGGTGCAGGAAAGTAGGCGACATTCCCCATGGCGCCGAAGAGGCCATCCGCGACCCAGTAGGCGAGGGCGATGCCGATGGCGACGGCGATTCCGGTGAGGGAGCCGCGGCGGCCCATGGAGAGCGCGAAAGGAATGGCGAGGGCGGCCATGATGACCGCGACCAGGGGGTAGGCGAGCTTGTGCCAGAGGGCGACGCGCAGGCGCATGGTGTCAAAGCCGCTCTGGCTCAGATCGCGGATATAGCGTTTGAGCTGGCCGAAGTTCATCTCCTGCGATTGCACGCTCTCTTTCTTGAAATAGGAGGGTTCTTCGTGGATTTCGCTGAAGGTGGTGTTGCTGAATTCGCGGATACCGGTCTGGTTGGCGCCTTGAAAATCGTTCACCCAGCCGTTTTGAAAGCGCCATTGGCTGGGATCGGCGTCCCAGAAGACGCGCTGGGCGAAGATGTGTCGGGTAAGCGAAAAAGTTGCGGGATCGAACTCGAAGACGGAGAGGTCGTCGAACTGGTTGCGGTCGCGGTCGAAGAACTTGTAATAAAAGATGCGGCCGGGCTCACCGGGGCGGGGATGGCCGAAGATCCAGGTCTGCTCGGGATGGAGGACGGTCTGCGCCGGGCGGCCCTTGATGATGTTGCGCAGTTGCTCCTGGCGGCGGTTGGCCTGGGGCAGATAGAACTCGTCGAACAGGAACAGGCAGACAGCGAGAACCGCGGCGATGGCCACGATGGGAACGATGAGGCGGTACAGGCTGATGCCGTTGGCCTTCATGGCGACGATTTCGCTGTTGCGATTGAGCACGCCGAAGGTGACCAGCACGGCGATGAGCACGGCCAGCGGAGCGATGGTGTAAAGCATGCTTGGGGTGAGGTTGACCAGGTAGAGGCCGACGGTGGTGAGCGCGACGTGGTTGCGGATGATGTCGCCGACCAGCTCAAAGAATGTGAAGACGAGCATGAGCAGCACGAAGCCGCACAGCACCAGGAAAAACATGCCCAGGAACTGGCGCAGGACGTATTGATCGAGGATGCGGGGAAAGGCGCCGCGGTAGGTGCTGCGGGCGATGCGCGGACGGCGCTCAAGCGAATGCGCGAAGCGGGAGCCGTTCTCGTTTGCGGCGGCAGGCAGCCCGACGGCGCTCAGCCTGGGAGCGCGCGTAGTCAGGCTGACGATGGCGCCGAGGATGCGCCCGCCGCTGGCCATCTGCCAGAGAAGGAAGATGCCTGCCGCGGCAAAAAGGATATTGGCCAGCCACACACCGAGCATGACGGGCAATTTGTCTTGGCGGGCCAGCGATTCGCCGGTGTAGGAGAGAACGTAATAAAGGACCACCAGGAGCAAGGTAAAGACGAACCCCGAGCTCTTGCCGCCGCGGCGCGAAACCACGCCCAGCGGAACCCCGACCAGCATCAGGACCAGACACGCGGCGGGATAGGAGAAGCGTTTGTTCAGCTCGATGAGGTAGCGGTTGGCGTCGGGCTGGTGGATGCGCTGGAGAAGCGCGTGGGTGGGGATGGCGTAAATGGCAGTGTCCATGCGGCCGAGACGCACATCGCTTTGCGGGCTGAGGGTGAGGGGAAGGTCGGTGGTGGTGAAGGTGGAGACGCTGTACTGATCGGGCTGCGCCGGATTAGTCTCATGCTGTTCGCCGTTTCGCAGGCGCATCAGCAGCTCCTGCGAGTTGTCGTTGACCACGGTGGCGGAAGCGGCGGTGGTGATGACGGGCGCGTTGGGATCACTCACATTGGCCATGAAGATCTGCTTCCAGTTGGCCGCGCCGGTGCCGGGAATCACCTGGTTCACATACAAAACGGCGTCGTGGAAGTCTTCATAGAAGACGCCGCGCTGGATTTCGTAGGAGGCCTGGGAAGCGGCCAGCTCCCGCTCCATTTCAAGGATGGCCTGGTTGGCGCGAGGCGCAACCCAGAGCGAGTTGACCAGGCCGATCAGCGCGCCGGCGATGGCGACGATGGATGCCACGCGCACGAAATAGCCGATGCCGAAGCCGGAGGCGCGCATGGCGACGATTTCGCTGTCGGCCGCCAGCCGGCTGAGCCCCAGCAGAACGCCCACCAGCACCGACATGGGAATCGTGACCCAGAACAGGTTGGGCAGCGTAAACAGGAAGACTTCAAGAACGTAGGCGAACGTGGATGTATTGCGGACCACCATCTCCAGGATTTGGGGGAGACGGGGCATGAAGAGGATGAAGGTGAACAGGGCGCATCCGATGAGTGCATGGGAGAGAATCTCGCCGAGGATGTAGCGGGTGAGGATGCGCACAGGTTGAGCCTCAACCCAGTCTATCGCGCAGCAGGAATGGGGCGATAGGGAGGGTTCCACCGGCGCAGGCGAAGGCTGTTGGTGACCACGCTGACGGAACTGAAGGCCATGGCGGCGGCGGCCACCCAGGGACTGAGCAGGATGTGGAATGAGGGATAGAGCGCTCCGGCGGCGAGCGGGATTCCAACCAGGTTATAGCCCACCGCCCAGGCCAGGTTCTGGCGCATGTTGCGCAGAGTGGCGCGGGCCAACTCGAACGCGGCGGGAATAGCGGAAGGCTGCGCGCGCAGGAGCAGGACGTCGCCGGCTTCCTGGGCGAGATCGGCGCCGGTGCCCATGGCGATGCCGGCGTCGGCCTGTGCCAATGCGCCGGCATCGTTGATTCCGTCGCCGACCATGCCCACGCGCAGGCCGTCCTGCTGGAGCGCGCGGATGCGAGCCAGTTTGCCGGCGGGATCGAGTCCCGCTTCCACTTCGTCGATGCCGGCTTCTAGCGCGATGGGCGCGGCGGCAGCGGCGGAGTCGCCGGTAAGCATGAGCACGCGCAGGCCTGCGGCGCGAAGCCGGCTGACCGCGGCGGCTGCTTCGGGGCGCAAAGCGTCGCGCGCGTCGAAGTAGCCCACGGGCTGATTGTCGATCGCCATCCAGAGCCGCGTGACGCCGGCCGGCGGAGGATCGATCCCAGGGGGAAGGCCGATAGAGAACTCGGAGACCAGTGCTTCATTGCCGAGCATGACGCTGCGGCCATCGACCGTCGCGGTGACGCCGCGGCCGGGGAGAATCTGCGCATCCGCGGCGGAGGGCCACGCCAGGCCGGCTGCGCGGGCGTAATCCACGATGGCGTGAGCGAGCGGGTGGTTGGAGCGTTCCTCGGCAGACGCGGCTATGCGCAGCAATTCGGGCTCGGCCAATTCCCGGGTCTCAGAATCGAGACCCGGGGCACCCTGTAATTCGCTGGCGCGGAGGGAATGCATCAATTCGAGCGCGGGATGACCCTCGGTGAGCGTCCCGGTCTTGTCGAGCACAACGACATCGAGGTTTGACAAGCGCTCGAGCGCCTCGCCGCCTTTGAAAAGGACGCCCAGTTGCGCGCCGCGGCCCACGGCTACGGTGAGCGCCGCAGGAACGGCAAGCCCCATGGCGCAAGGGCACGCGATGACCAGCACGGCGACGGTATTGGCGAGTGCAAGCTGAAGCGAATGAGCCGTGAGAATCCAGATGATGAACGTGAGGACCGCGAGCGCCAGAACAACGGGGACGAAGATGGCGCTGGCGCGGTCGGCCAGCCGCTCCATGGGTGCGCGCGAGCTTTGCGCCTGCTCCACCATGCGCGTGATCTGGGCCAGCATGGTGGATTCGCCCAGCGATTGGGCGCGGCAGGTGACGGCGCCATCGTAGTTGAGCGAGCCGGCGAGGACGCGCCCGCCGGGCTCGCGATCGAGCGGCGTGGATTCGCCGGTGAGCATGGATTCGTCCACGGTGGTGCGGCCTTCCAGCACCACGGCATCCACCGGGAAGCGCTCGCCGGGCAGCACCAGCACGCTGTCGCCGGGGCGGATCTCGTCGAGCGGCACCAGGGTTTCCACGCCGTTAATCACTCTGCGCGCGCTCACCGGCTTCATGCGGCTGAGCGAGTCAAGGGCAGCAAGAGCGCGATGTTTGGCGCGGACTTCAAGCGATTTGCCCAGCAGCAGGAAGCCAAGAATCAGCAGCACGGCGTCGTAGTAAACCTGGCGTCCGGGTGCGGGAGCGAAGGTGGCGTACGCCGAATAAAGAAAAGCGATGCCGGTGCCGAGCGACACCAGCGTGTTCATGTTGGTTGTGCCGTGGCGCAGGCCGCGGTACGCGTTGCGGAAGATGCCGGCTCCAGCCCAGGGCGCCAGCGCCGCGGTAAGAACGAACAGCGACCAGCGCAGCAGGCTGGGCGGCGCGGCGTAGAGCCAGGGAAGCACCCGCATGAGCGCACGATCGAGCGCGCCCATCTGCCCGCCCAGGGGCATGGCCAGCAACATGGCCGCGGCGCCGGCAACAATCATCACCCAGGCTTTGCGCGCGGCCGCGGTCTCAGTTTCGCGGGCAGCAGCGGCTGCGCCGGGGCGGGGAAGCACGGCATCGTAGCCGGCCTGGCGGATGGCGGCGATGAGTTTTTCCGGCGGCGCGATGGCGGGGTCGAAGACGACGCGCGCGCGGTGAGCCATCAGGTCTACGCGGACATCGGCGACGCCGGCGGTGGTCCTCAGCGCTTCCTCCACGTGATGCTGGCAGGCGGCGCAGGTCATCCCCACCACCGGCAGCGTGACCGATTCCGTAGCGGGCTCCGTCACGTCAGGCTCCAGGCTGGATGGGAGCGGGATGGGCCTTGTATCCGGCAGCGGCTAGGGCGGCGATGGCCTTGTCCATCGGTGGGGGCTCCTCGGCGGATGCCACGCGCGCGGCGCCCACCTGGACTTCCTTCACTTCAAGGCCCGGAGTTTGCCCGAGCGCCTGGCTGACGCGGCGGACGCACGCGCCGCAGTGCATGCCCTCAATATGCAGCGTGAATTCCGACATTGCGTTTCCCTCTTTCTTCAATGATGACATCGGGCGCGGAAAGATGCACCCAGGCAGGGGACGGCCGCGCCATGGACTATGGTAAAGACATGCCGCAGCGCGAGTACCCGGTGTCGCCGCTGGTGGGTGTGGGCGCAGTGATTGTCGAGGGCGGCCGCGTTCTTCTGGTGCGGCGCGGGACGGAACCCCTGCGCGGACGGTGGTCGATTCCCGGCGGCCTGATCGAAGTGGGCGAGACGCTGCGCGAGGCCGTGGTGCGCGAGGCGCGCGAGGAAACGGGTCTGGAAGTGGAGCCGGTGGAACTGGTCGAGCTGCTCGACCGCATTCATCGCCAAGGCGAGCGCGTGCGCTACCACTACGTGATCGCCGACTACCTGTGCCGCGTAACCGGCGGGACGCTGAAAGCCGCGTCCGATGCCGACGAAGCCCGCTGGGTGGAGCGCGCGGAGTGGAACAGCCATCCGCCGCGGCGGACCCTGGCGCTGGAACCCATCACGGTGCGAGTGATTGAGGCGGCGTGGCAACGCGTCCGGGCCATGGAAGGAAAAATGGGATGAGGCCGTCGCGAAAAATTGCCTGGTTCGGGGCGGCTGTGCTGGCGCTCCTTGCAGCTGCGGGGATCGGCCTTTACGAGCGGCCGGTGAGCTATTTCGACGGGCTGCTGGACCTGCAATTGCATCTCTCTGGCGCGCATAGCCGCTGGACTACGGTGAACGGGATCCATATTCACTATTGGGTGCGGGGCCCGGAAAATGGCCAGCCCGTGGTGCTGGTGCATGGCCTGGGCGGCCGCAGCGAGGACTGGCACAACCTGGCGCCGTACATGGTGGCCGCGGGTTTCCGGGTCTACATGCCCGACCTGCCCGGCTACGGCCGCAGCGAAAAGCCAAGGGACTTCTCCTATTCCATTCCCGACGAAGCCAACGCCGTGGTGGGCTTTATGGATGCCGTGGGGCTGGGCCGAGTGGACCTGGGCGGCCATTCCATGGGAGGATGGATCGTCCAGCGCATCGCTTTCGAGCATCCCGACCGGATCAAAAAGCTGATGGTCTTTGACAGCGCGGGACTTGCCGACAAGCCAACGTGGAACACGGATCTCTTTACCCCTACAACTCCAGCCGAGCTGAGTGAGCTGGATGCGCTGCTCAGGCCGCATCCACCCGAGGTGCCGGCATTTATCGCGCGGGACATACTGCGCATCTCGCGACAGGACGCGTGGGTCATCCGTTGCGCCATGGCCTCGATGCTTTCGGGCCATGACGTGACCGACAGCGAGCTGCCGCAATTCAAGATGCCGGTTCTCATCGTATGGGGCAGCGAGGACCACATCGTTCCCGTCGCCGAGGGAGAAAAAATGCATCAGCTTGCGCCGCAGTCGCAGCTCGACGTGGTTCAGGGTTGCGGGCACCTGGCTCCAGTGCAGTGCGCCGGGCGGATCGGACCAGTGGTGGATGCGTTTCTGGAACGGTAGCCGGCAAGATGCCCTCCAATCGGCGCACCGTCCACGCGTATTGGCGGTATGCTCAAGGGATGGTTCGCTTCACCGTGCTGGCTTCGGGATCCAAGGGCAACTGCACTGTTGTCTCCGGAGGCAACACGCGCATCCTGGTGGACGCAGGCCTGAGCTCCCGCGAGCTGTTCCGCCGCATGGAGCAGTCCGGCGAGGATCCGCGAACGCTGGACGCCATCCTGATCACCCACGAACACCAGGATCACGTGAACGGCCTGGCGGTGACGGCGCGCAAACTGGGCATTCCGGTTTATATTACCGAGGCCACGCACCGGGAGTGGATGCGCTGGATCACTCCGCGGCGGCGCATGACCTACGCGGAGTGGCTGGAACAGCGCCGCAAGCAGGCCGCGGAACGGCAGGCAGAACCGCCCGGCGAAACTCCGGACTGCGAAGACTTCGAAGCCGAGGAGCTTGCCTCCCTGCAAGCGGCCGAGGCGAAGGGTGAAACGAAAGACGAACCGAAGGCGGATAAGCCGACCCCGAGCTGGCTTCCCGCAGTCGAATACTTTGAAGCGGGCACGCCGTTCCATGTGGGGGACATCGCGGTGAGCCCGTTCACCATCCCCCACGATGCCGCCGATCCGGTGGGCTTTGTCTTCCAGGCCGAAGGCGTTCGGCTGGCCATTGCAACCGATCTCGGCTACGTTCCGCCCAACGTGAAGGCGCAGCTGAAAAGGGTGGATCTGCTCCTGCTGGAGTCGAATCATGACCTGGATATGCTGCGCGACGGGCCCTATCCGTGGCAGGTCAAGCAGCGGGTCTTGTCCCGGGTGGGGCATCTCTCCAATGATGCGACGGCCGAGTTTCTCGAGACCGGATACGACGGCCAGGCCACTTACATCGTTCTCGGGCATCTCTCTGAAAACAATAATCTTCCCGAGTTGGCGCGCATGGCGGCGGAACGGGCTCTGTGCGGGCGGGCCAGCCTGCTGGGCAACCGGCTGCTGGTGGCCGCGCAACAGGAGCCGCTTGCCTCCATCCAGTTCTGAGGATAAATACGTCCAATTTTTAGAATGAGGGGTTACAATAGTAAGAGCAAGGGCATCACTCTAAGGTAGAGCGCGAAGGCGCCGGGCGAGGAAAGTCCGGTATCGAAGAAACCTGCAGAAGCCGCTGACCTATGGCGGATGGAACGGGGAAGAACAACGTAAGTCCTTTGTTTGCCGCGCCGGTTGCGCCAATAGGCGCAAACTTTCAACCCGATTACTTGAAATGAGTGATTACCATGGCAAGAACCCAGTGCAACGATCACGTGGTCGGCGCCATCCTGGCAAGCTGGCGCTACGACATTTCCGGAATTTCTCCGGAGATGCGCCGCGACTACGAGCAGCACCTGGCCGATTGCGCGCATTGCCGCTCGCGTCTCCAGTTCCATCGCAGTCTTGACGTAACCCTGGCTGTGCTGACCTCGCTCGCCGTTATCTTTTTCCTATTCGCCCTGGCAGTGGTCAAGCACATCAAGCTGCTGGAGCACGTGGCGTTCAACGTTTTCAATCTCGATATTTTTGACATGTACCACATGCTGCTGTCTGCCGGCGTCGCAGGTCTCATCTTTTCCATCGTTGCCCTGGCGCTGGTGTTGACGGCAACGCCCGTGCCGTCTTACCTGGGCGGAATCGCGGCGGAACGGGCGAAATCGATTGAGGAGCATCTGCCGGCGGCAATCCGGTCACTGCGATCCAGGTAGGCTGTTCGAATTGAATCAGACGCAACAACGGCCTCCCGCGCGGGAGGCCGTAGCTTTTGCACCTGTTTTTGCCTTTGCTTTTTTTTCTGTCATTCCCGCAGGGAATCTGCTTTTGTTCTTCGCAGCAATCCAAAAACCTGGCCGTTCCCCCGAGTCACTTCGTGATCGGCACGCGCATGTCGCCGCCGGTCATCTCCCTGGGCAGGTTGAGATTGAGCAGATTCAACAGAGTGGGGCTGATGTCGCGCAGCGAACCATCGTTGCGCAAACGGAAGTGGTCAGCGTCCTCGCCCACGTAGATAAACGGAACCGGATTGGTGGTGTGAGCCGTGTGCGGCCCGCCGGTCACCGGGTCCACCATCAGCTCGGCGTTGCCGTGATCGGCGGTGATCAGCCAGCTTCCGTTTCGCTCCTTCACAGCCTTGTAGATCCGGCCAAGCTGCGCATCCACGGCTTCGCAGGCTTTGATCGTTGGCTCCAGCTTGCCGGAGTGGCCCACCATGTCCGCGTTGGCAAAATTGACCACGATGAGATCGAAAGCGGTGTCATTCACGGCCTTCACTACGGTATCGCCGATCGCTTCCGCGCGCATTTCCGGGGCCAGATCGTAGGTGGCCACCTTGAGCGATGGAAGCAGAATGCGGTCCTCGCCGGGGAACGGCGTCTCGATTCCGCCGTTGAAGAAATAGGTCACGTGGGCAAATTTTTCCGTCTCCGCCACGCGCAGATTGCGGAGCTGATGCGCCGCCAGAACGTTGGCAAGGATGTTGTCGAGCGACTCGGGCGGGATGACCACGGGCAGCTCGTAGAGCTTGTCGTACTGGGTCATGCAGACGTAGTGGAGGCCCTTGGGAATTTCGCTGCGGGGAATCGTCTCGTCCAGCGCTTCCCACGCATCCAGGTCGCGGCCGCCGTGTTTGTTCAGGCCGCTCTCCCGCGTCAGCACCCGCGTGATCTGCCGCGCGCGATCGGCGCGAAAGTTGAAGTTGATGCAAACGTCGTCGTTGCGGATCTGCCCGGTGGGCTTGCCGGCGGCGTCGGCGACCACAAACGGAATCATGAACTCGTCCGTGACCCCGTTGTTATAGCTCTCCTTGATGCGGACCACGGCGTCGTGGTGGGCGCCGCCCTCCGCCTTGCCGTTTACCATGGCGTCGAAGGCCTTGCGCTCGCGCTCCCAGCGCTTATCGCGGTCCATGGCGTAGTAGCGGCCGTTCACCGTAGCCAGCTTGCCCACGCCGTACTCGCGCATCCTTTTCTCCAGGGCGGAGATGTAGCCGGCGCCGGAGGTAGGCAGGGTGTCGCGGCCGTCCATGAAGGCGTGCACGAAGACGCGTTCCAGCTTCAATTCGCGCGCGGTGCGCAGCAAGGCATACAGATGTTCCTGGTGGGAGTGGACGCCGCCCCCGGAGAGCAGCCCGAAAAGATGAAGCTGGCGTCCCTCTTCGCGCGCGCGCTCCATGGCGCGGACAATCGCGGGGTTCTTCTGGAACTCGCCCGAGGCGATTTGCGCGTCGATGCGGGTGATGTCCATCTGCACAATGCGCCCGGCGCCGATATTCAGGTGCCCCACTTCGCTGTTGCCCATCTGTCCGTCGGGAAGGCCCACGTAATGTTCTGAGGCGCGGATCAAGGTGTTGGGAAATTCGCGCAGCAGCTTGCCGTAAGAGGGCTTGCGCGCCAGCGCGATGGAGTTGTTCTGGCTTTCGGCACGGTAGCCCCAGCCGTCGAGGATGGTGAGCACAAGAGGACGCTTAGGCACGAAGAGTCTACCCCGGCTTTCAATGGATAACTGCCCTCTCAGGATAAACGGCAGGGCGCGCGTCCCATGTGCTGGGCCTCACAGGTGCAAGTTGTCAGTTTTCAGTGATCAGTTCTCAGAAGCGGCGCCTCGGACGCCTGAAAACCGACGACTTACAACTGACAACTGAGGCCGCTGCTATCATGGAATGGTAGGCCTCGCGCGTCCCGCGCAGCGCGTGGGCGGATAGCTCAGTTGGTTAGAGCGCCTGCCTTACAAGCAGGAAGTCGGGGGTTCGAGTCCCTCTCTGCCCACCATTTCCCGTCGCCCCTGCGTGGGTGCAGAATTGTCGTCAACACATCTTCGGCCCAACCCAGGACGTGCATCTATTCCTTTTATGGCAAGAACCACAGCGGCGCGCGGGGCGATATGGCTACTGCTGCTCTTTAGCGCGCTTCCGGCGTTTTCTTACTCGCTGCTTACGCACGAGGAGCTCATCGACCTGACCTGGGATGACTCGATCGTTCCCCTGCTGCTCAGCCGCTATCCGAACCTGACCGCCGCACAGTTGCAGGAGGCCCGCGCCTACGCCTACGGCGGATGCGTCATCCAGGACATCGGCTACTACCCATTCGGCCAGATGTCATACAGCAACCTGACCCATTACATGCGCTCCGGCGATTTTGTGGTGAATCTCTTCCGCGATGCGCGTAACGCGAATGAGCTGGCGTTTGCCGTCGGGGCGCTTTCGCATTACATCGGCGACTCCTACGGCCACGCGCTGGCCACCAACCTGGCGGTGCCGGTGGAGTTTCACAAGCTGAAGCGCAAATACGGACCTTCGGTGAATTATGCCGAAGGCGAGCACCAGCACGTACAGACGGAGTTCGCTTTCGACATCGACGAGATCGCGCACCACCGCATGGCGCCGGTCCGTTATTTGCGGCACATTGGGTTGAAGGTGCCTGCACGGCAACTGTCGCTGGCCTTTTACCAAACCTACGGATTGTCGAGCAAGTTTACGGGCCTGAGGCGGCAGGGGGTGAATGTGGGCGCATATCGATTCGCAGCGCGGGAGTTCATTCCGCGCATCGCCTATGCCCTCACCCTGATTCATCGCCACGATGAGCCGCCCGATTCGGACACGCCCGAGGCGCAGGCCCTGCATGCGGAGGTTGCCGCCATGGCCCAGGAGAACGACTGGGACAAGTACCGGCGTCATGCCGGCATTGGCACCTGGGCACTGGCCGGATTCATCGTCATCCTGCCCAAGGTGGGGCCGCTCAAGCTGGTCGATGTGAAGGGGCCGACTCCAGGCACCGAGGCCGAATACGTCCACAGCGTGGTCGTGTCCGTCACGGAGCTTCGCCGCGCCCTGCGCCGGTTCACGCCAGTCGCTAAGAGGCGCCAGAACGCGCCTGCTGCGCCGCTCCTTCCTGACAGCATTCTTCCGGTGATGTCGCACGACCCGCATCACCCGCTGCCCAACCGCGATCTGGACACCGGCCGCGTGGTGCAGCCGGGAGGGTATCCGTTGGCCGACTCGACCTACGCCTCGCTTCTCCACAAGCTCACCCGCCAGCCGCGGGTGCCCATCCCCATGGGAATCAAAGAGGCGATCGAGAGCTACTATGCCGATCCGGAACTTCCCATCACGACCAGGAAAGACCCGCGGCGCTGGGCTGAAGTTCAGGCCGACCTGGTGACGCTCAAAGGCATGCCCACAAGCCCGTGGCCGGAACCGTTCCCAACCTACGAGGAAGGCCAGTAAGTTCTCGCCGCCACGCCGCCGCCTGCACCACCAGTTTTACTGGTCCCGCGCGCGCTGCTATGATTCGTCCGGCAAATCCTTATCAAGGAGCTGGACATGATCGCGTCATCCCGCCGCACTTTTCTCAAATCCGCTTCGGCCGCCGCCGCATTGATCTCGTTTCAGCGCGAGAGCGCCTGGTCCCAGTCCACGCCCGGCGAGGTCGAGGTGTGGAGCACGTATCGCGACCGCCGTCACTCGGCATCTGCTCCGCTCAACTGGAAGCCCGCCGGCCAGCTCTCCGCGGAAGCCGTCATTCTGAATCCACGAGCCACTCGCCAGCAAATTCTCGGCTTCGGCGCCGCCATGACGGACGCAACCTGCTACGTGCTCAGCCAGCTCACGCAAGCGGAGCGCGACCAGGTCCTGCACGACATCTTCGCGCCTGAAGAGATGGCCATGAACGTCTGCCGCACTTCGATCGGCGCCAGCGACTACTCGCGCACACTGTACAGCTACGATGAGAGCGACACGCCCGATCCCGAGCTGAAGAAGTTTTCCATCGATTACGACAAACAGTACATCCTCCCGGTTCTGCGCGAATGCCGCAAGCACAATCCGGAACTGTTCCTGTTTTCCTCGCCATGGAGCCCACCCGGCTGGATGAAGCCCGACCACACCATGCTGGGCGGCGCCATGCGCGCATCCAGCTTTGATCCGTATGCGCGCTATTTCGCAAGGTTCCTCGAGGGCTACAAGGTTGAGGGCGTTCTCATCGATGCCGTAACCGTGCAGAACGAAACCGACGCCGAGCAGGGCGGACGAATGCCCGCGTGCACCTGGGCGCAGGAGATCGAGATGGAATTTGCGGCCCGATATCTTGCTCCCGCCATCAGGAAAGCCGGTTTCGACACCAAGATTTGGCTCCTCGATCACAACTACAGCCTCTGGGGCCGCGCCATCGATGAACTCAGCGATCCGGCGGTCTACGACGCCGTTGATGGCATCGCCTGGCACGGCTACGTGGGCGAGCCCACCGCGATGACCCGCGTGCACGACGCCTTTCCGGCCAAGAACGCTTACTGGACCGAGGGCGGACCGGACATCTCCCAGCCCGATTACCAGACCGACTACACCAACTGGGTGGGCACATTCAATGACGTGCTGAACAACTGGGCACGCTCCATCACCGCTTGGAATCTGGCGCTCGACGAGCACGGCAAGCCCAACATCGGCCCATTCTCCTGTGGCGGCACCATCACCATCCAGAACGGCACCATGTCCAACGCGGACCACAAAGTGACCAGGAGCGGCCAGTACTGGGCCTTCGCGCATTTCTCGCGCCACATCAAACGTGGCGCCAAGGTATTCGCCACAGATGGCATCGCGCCCGATCCGCAGCGAGTGTCGGTGGCGCACTGCGGCTTCGTTCATCCCGATGGCAAACATGTGCTGGTCATCGCCAACCGCGGCCCCGAGCAGCAGATGCAGATCGTCCTTGGCGCGAATGCCATTGAGCTTGAGCTGCCCGCCGATTCGGTGCACACGCTGGAGTGGGCGTAAGGGAGATCAGTAGACAGCTCCGCCAGCCTGGTCGGAATGAAGGACGCCGTCCTCGACGGAGAGCATGTACCGTGTTGCACCGCCCTCCCAGGTATCCAGATCGAAGCTCTCGCCCGGCGTAATCTTCGATACGGCAATGTTGGGGAGCGTCAGCGGTTTGCCACGCGCGAGCACCTGCGCGTCCTCGGATTCCAACAGAAAGTACGCCGCTCCTTTACCCACGACTGTCGCCTTGCCGCTGGGTTCGAGGAGAAGAGCAGTGCGTTCCTCCATGCCGATGCCGCGGACCCGCCGGTCCTGTCCCGTCCAGGGAAGCGGTTTGCCTTCGGGCTCGTTGAGACGAACCAGAAATGCAATGAGCCGCCCCATGCGGTCGCGCCTAGCGAAGTGGGAATCCGTGATGACGGCATAGTGCATCGGCAGATTCAGAAAGCCGTGTACCAGCGTCATGCGGGCGTTGTACGGATCGGCAAGTACGGTCTTGCTGTCGAGGTCTTTGTCGTCCGGCTTGTCTCCCTGCGCCGAGTATGCCCACTCACCCAAAACCGCGAGACCCGCGCTGGTGCCGCCAATCGGAATCCCGCGAGCAATTGCACCGTTCAGCGCCGCCTGCACCGGCGTCCCCATCCAGAAATTGATGTAGTTCGCCTGGTCCCCGCCGGCGATGAACAGCCCGCTCGCCTCCGCAATCCTCCGCGTCACAGCAGGATCCTCTGCCGCCTCGCGGCTTGGAATGATCAGCGTCGCCAACGAGTTCAGCTTCGGGCACAGCTTCTGAATGTACGGGTTGTAGGCATCTGTTCCCGTAGCCCGCAAAACCAGGAAGTCGCCGCCGCCCGCGCGTCCGCACAGCCACTGAAAGGCCTCATCCAGGTCTGTGCCGCCACCCATCAGCGCGTAGCCCGGCTTTGGCGTGGCGCCGGAAGCATCCGCCGCGTTGCCCTCCCGCAAATATTGGTAAGAACCGTTCTTCAGCCCCCAGCTGGGAACCGTGAGCAAAACCAGGGCCATTACCGACAGCATCCGCCAGCAGCGTTTGAATTTCATGCAGGAAAGCTTACCGTATCCAGAACCATCAGCAGACCAGATTCCAGATTCTGTTCTGACTCGTTACCCATGCGATACCCCCAGGGTCCGCGCCCGGAAATTCTACTTTCATCCGCCCTATAGTTGAGTCTGGCGAATCTCACGACCCTGCTCAGGCGTGGCTACACAGCGAAGTCCCAAAATCGGCACCCTCCCCTGGGAGGATGAAGCGCCGGCGGAAAGCCGCTTCCGGCGTCCGCAACATGTCGCGCCTGCCGGCGGGCGCGTGCTTCCGGGCATGCTGCTGGAGTTGCCTGAAGACGGTGAGCAGGAACTGCCTCGCCGTCGCCGCTTTGAAGCGCCCTCCGCCCCGTGGTACCGCCCTGAGAGCACCTTCGGCCGCATCCTGCTCTCGCTGGCCGCGCTTACCGTTCTCGGCGGCTTGACCACCTCGTATATCCTCCTCAAGAATTTTCTCGAGCGCGATCCGCGCTTCCGCATCGCCGGCGTCGATAACATTCGGGCCACCGGCCTCAGCCAGGTCCCGCGCCAGGACATCCTGCCCGTCTTCGGCGCCGATATCGGCCGAAATATCTTCTTCATCCATCTCAACGACCGCCGCAAGCAGTTGGAGCAGATTCCCTGGATCGAGCAGGCCACGGTGATGCGTCTGCTGCCCAATCAGATCCGCGTCGTGGTCAAGGAGCGCACTCCCATCGCTTTTGTGCGCCTCGGTTCTGACATCGAGCTGGCCGACGCCAACGGCGTGGTGCTGTCCATGTCGCCGGGGGCCATGACCACGCATCATTATTCATTCCCGGTGGTTACGGGGATCGACCCGCGCGATCCTCTGGCTTCGCGACGCGCCCGCATGGCCGTTTACCAGCGCCTCATCGCCGAGCTCGATTCCACCGGCCGGCACTTCTCCAACCAGATCTCCGAAATTGATCTGACCGACCCCGAAGACGCCAGGGTGTTAATGCCTGAGCAGGGCGCGGACATCCTGGCGCACTTCGGCGACGATCGGTTCCTCGAGCGCTATCAGCGATACCAGGCGCACATTGCGGAATGGCGGCAGCAGTACCCGCGTCTTTCCGCCGTGGATTTGCGCTACGACAACCAGGTGGTGCTGGAGATGGCGCCGGCGTCCGGCGGCGCTGAAGCCGCGGTGAGCGCCACCGACGGCGAGCCCGTGTCCACGGCTGCGCCGGGCTCGACCGAGGAAACTTCCAAGCCATCGCCGGCGGTTCCTGAGGCAACGGCTGCGGCGCATGCGGACGCGTCTCGGGCCGGCAAGGCCAAAACCCACAGCAGCGCCGCGCAAAACAGGGCAAGGGAGCGGAATAAATCGGCAGAGGCGAGGCACGAAGCATGGCTTCGCAGCCTCAAAAACCAGCGCGCCAACTCGGGACCGGGACAGTGAGAGCACGATGAGCCAGAAGCCGGACAACCTGATTGTGGTGCTCGACATTGGCAGCGCCAACACGCGCGTGCTGGCCGCCGATCTGAACGAGGGAGCGCTGCGCTATCGCGGCCACGCCTGCTTTGACTCCGCCGGCATGCGCAAGGGGATGGTCGCCGAACTGGGGCCGGCGGCACGCGTGGTCAAGGCCGCGGTGGAGCACGCCGAGCGCGTGGCCCGCGCCAATATCGATGAATGCGTCGTCGGCGTCGGCGGTCCGCACATCCGCGGCCTCAACACCAATGGCGGATTCGATCTGGGCAGCCGCATGCGCGAGATCACCCGCGAGGACGTGCGCACCGCCGTCGAACGCGCCCGCGCCGTGGAGCGCCCGCCCGACCGCGAGATCCTCCACTTGCTTCCCCGCCAGTTCATCGTCGACGATCAGCCCGGCATCTTCGATCCCGTGGGCATGATCGGCGCGCGCCTCGAAGTGGACCTGCACATCGCCACCTGTTCCGGCTCGGCCCTGCAAAGCACCGTCACCTGCGCCAATCGCGCCGGGCTTGAAGTCACTGAGGCCGTGCTTGAATCCATTTCCGCCGCTGAATCCACGCTGTCGGCCGATGAGCGCGAGTTGGGCATCTGCCTCATCGATGTCGGCGCCCACTCCAGCGACCTCGCCGTCTTCTTTGAAGGCGCGGTCGCGCACACCGGCTCGGTTCCCATCGGCGGCGCGCACTTCACCAACGACCTCGCCGTCGGTTTGCAGATGCCCGTGGCCAACGCCGAGCAGTTGAAACGCCAGTACGGCCACGCCGTCGTCACCGCGGTGCCGCAGAATGCCGAGATCGAAATCGCCAATCCACAGGCGCAGATGCTCAGCCTGCGCACGGTGGCGGAAATCCTCGAACCGCGTGCCCGCGAGCTCCTCTACTTCGTTCGCGAAAGCCTGCGCCAGGGCGGCGTCCTCGATGCCCTCGGCGCCGGCTGCGTACTCACCGGCGGAGGCGCCATGCTCCCCGGAATGCTTGACGTTACCGAAAGCCAGTTGAGGGTGCCCGCGCGTACGGGCATGCCGGTCCGCTTGTCGAATATGCCGGGTGAGCTCGCCCATCCCGGTTTCGCCACGGCCATTGGCATGCTGTTGTACGCGCATCGAACGCGGGTGACGCGCGCCGCCGAAAGCAATACCTTACGAGCCAAGCTCAAAGCCATTTTTGCAGCAAGTTTCTAGACACGGATCAGGAGGCCGGGAGACCGATGGAACAGTTAACGCAGGCTGGGGAAATTCGCATTCAGTTTCACGAAGAAAACCCGCGCGGCGCGCGCATCAAGGTCATCGGCGTGGGCGGTGGCGGCGGCAACGCGGTCAACCGCATGATCCAGGCGCGCATGGAAGGCGTGGAGTTCATCGCCGCCAACACCGACGTGCAGGCGCTCAAGAACTGCCAGGCGCCCATCAAGCTGCAACTTGGAGTCCGCCTCACCAGCGGCCTCGGCGCCGGCGCCAACCCCGACGTCGGCCGCCGCGCCGCCCTCGAGGATTCGGAAAAAATCATCGAGGCCCTGGAAGGCGCTGACATGGTCTTCGTCACCGCCGGTCTGGGCGGCGGCACCGGCACCGGCGCTGCGCCCGTCATCGCCTCGCTCGCCAGCGAGATGGGCATCCTCACCGTCGCCGTCATCACCAAGCCTTTTGGCTTCGAAGGCAAGCGCCGCCTGCAGCAGGCCGAGCGCGGCCTCAAGGAGCTGATCGACAGCGTCGACACCATGATCGTCATTCCCAATGAGAAGCTCCTCGCCGTGGCCAAGGACGCCGGCTTCTTTGAGTCCTTCCGCATTGCCGACGACGTGCTGCGCCAGGGCGTGCAGGGCATCAGCGACATCATCACCATCCCCGGCATCATCAACCGCGACTTTGCTGACGTGAAGACCACCATGGCCGGCATGGGCCATGCGGTGATGGGCACGGCCATCGGCTCCGGCCAGAACCGCGCCGTGGAGGCCGCGCAGGCGGCCATGGCTTCGCCCTTGCTTGAGGCCGGCGCCATCGACGGCGCCCGCGGCATCCTTATCAACATTACCGGCTCCAGCGCGCTCAAGCTCAGCGAAGTCAACGCGGCCTCATCCCTGATCGAGGAGGCCGCGCACGAAGACGCCAACATCATCTTCGGCGCGGTCCTCGACGAGAAGATGGGCGACGAAGTCAAGATCACCGTCATCGCCACCGGCTTCCGCGATCAGATGCCGGAGCGCCGCGCCCGCATGCTCACCGTGGAGGAAGCGCCGGTTCTCTCAGTCCCCGTAGTGGCCGCGGAAAACTGGATGAGGGAGCCCATCGCCGTTCAGGTCCTCGCCGAGGCGCCTTCACCGGCGGCAAAGGTGTCCGCTCCAGAACCGGTGTCTCCTCCCGCGCCGCGCTTCATGAGCGAAGACGAGGAAATGGAGGAGACGTCCGAGGACGAGGACGAAGGGCCCGTGTTCACCGCGGCATCGGCTGCGGCCGCATCGGGATCGGCCGCATTGGCTGCGACCGGGTCGGCTGGGCCTGCGCCATCCGAGGTCGAACGCTTCGACCAGCTTTTCGCAGACCAGAAGCCGGCCAAGACCCCCGCTCGGCCCCGTTTTGCCGAGTTGTCAGAGGATCCGGCTTTCACGCCATTGCCGCGCGACTACGCCACCGATCTCGGCAACGGCGTCAGGCCCCCGGCCGCAGCGGAAGAACAGCTTCCCGCGGCCGTGAGCCTGTTCGCCGAAAAGCCCGATGAGCAAGAACGCGAACTGGAAGTGCCGGCATTCATGCGCCGGATGAAGTTTTAAGTTGTGGTACCGGCAGCTTGGTCAAAACAGTACGTAAGTACCATAATGGGAGTGGCTAAAAAGGTCTTCTCGCGATTTAGGCAGCGCGAAAACCTCGAACCTACTCCAACATTGAAGCTGAGTGTCCGGCATCACTGGCTTTCGGCTCGCGCTGGAGCATTTTGGCTGTATATTCGACATAAGCTCTCCAGCAAGTGGCAGAACGAGCGCCGAGCCCCCGTGGGTTCTTTAGGGCGAAGGTAGTGGTTTTTTTGCTCATTTTTCGCCTTTGATGCACTTTTCTGTCTTTTTGGCAGTAAACGTGCAATGCAGTTGGCTCAGGAGTCGATGGCCGAAGGGCCGTTTTTAAGGTGCGCCACCCGAGGGGGTAGTCGCAGGTCGTGAATCCGATGTTGAGGGGATGCTGGCTGGATGAGACCTTTGCTTTCTTTGTTTCTTAGCGTTGCGGTGCTGGGCTCCGGCGCGGCCCATGCGGTCGCCCTTGACACGACCCATACTACTGCGCATCGCACTCGATCTCAGCATCTGGTTCAGGCGCATCACGCCCGGCATCACGCCATTCATCGCACCGCCGCCTCTTCCGCGCATCGCTCCCCCAATACCGCCGCGGCTCACGCAGCCAAGCCAGCCTCTGCGCGGACCCGCACCACCAGCCGCCGTACGACTGCCAGGGCCGCCAACGGATCGGCAACCATCCGCCGCGCCAGCCTCCATCGCCGCCATCGCTATTACGAGCGCTTCACCGCCAGCTCCTTTGCCACGCCGGACGAGTTTGCCGCCGATATTACCGCGGGCGAAGACCCCGTCGTCCGCCAGGCCGCGATCGATGCACTCGGCGACATGAACGGCACCGCGGTTGTGATTGACCCCTCGAATGGTCGCATCCTGGCCATGGTGAATCAAAAGCTGGCGCTCTCGCCCGGCGCTGAGCCCTGCTCCACCATCAAGCTCACCGTGGCCATGGCCGCGCTTTCTGAAGGCCTGGTCACTCGCGACACCATGGTCCGGCTTCCCGGTTTCCGCATGAACATGACCCAGGCGCTGGCCAAGAGCAACAACCTCTACTTTGAGGAACTGGGCCGCGAGCTGGGCTTCGAGCGGGTCAAGCACTACGCCAATGAATTCGGTCTTGGCGAGCTGGCCGGTTGGCACATTGAGGGCGAGCAGTTGGGCGAGTATCCCGACCAGCCGATTCCCGAATCCGATGGCGGAGTGGGCAAGATGTGCAGCTTCGGCCAGGGCGTGTCCATGACTCCGCTTCAACTTGGCGCCTACGTGGCGGCGCTGGCCAACGGCGGCACGCTTTACTACCTTCAGCACCCCGCCACGCCTGAAGAGGTCGCCGCCTTCCAGCCGCGCATCAAGCGCACCCTCGACATCGCCAGGTACTTGCCTGATATCGAGGACGGGATGGCCGGCGCAGTGGACTATGGGACGGCCAGACGCCTGCGCGCCACCTTCAGCGAGTTCCCGGTGTTCGGCAAGACGGGAACCTGCTCGAACGACGGCACCCGATTCGGCTGGTTCGCCTCGTTCTCGGAGTGGCCGCAGGGCAGCCTGGTCACGGTGTTCTTCCTCGAAGGCGGCCGGCCAACTTTCGGCCCGCGCGCCGCGGAGCTGACCGGCGATTTCTACCGCAACCTCTGGGAACAGAACTACTTCACTGGCAAGCCCGTCCAGGCGACAGCTACGGCATCTCCCGCGCAGGGCGTCTCTGTTCCGACCGCGGCAGCAACCGGCGTAAACCAGTAAATCGCTGAAAAAGAGTCATTTGCAGTGGGCCGCCTTGAGAGTCTGTTACGAAACTCCGGGGTCCTTTTTAAAAGAGCGCTCCCTTCGGGGAGCGTTCTTTGTTTTTGGGGTTGGATTGGATCAGGCTGGGTTGAGTTGGCGGGTGAACTTCACCGCCCCGAGGACTTTGATCATCCGTTTGAGGTTGTAAGCCATGATGGCGAGGCTGATTTCGGTCTGCGCGCCGCCAGTTCCGCGCAACAATAGGCGTGGGTTCCCGAAGATGTGGTATTTAAGAACGGCGAAGGGAAGCTCGACGGTAGATCGTCGGAGCCTCATCGCTTCCGGGGTAGCGCGTTGATGCATGCGGTTTAGCGCATCCTCATCCAGCAGCCGGGTCAGGATGCGAGCTGAGCTCTGTGTGCAACGAGTCTTCATCGCGCAGCCACCGCAGTCGGCTGCATCGGCGCGATAGACGACGGCCTTGTCCTTGCGGTGAAGTTGCTTGCGTCGGATGGTCTTGTTTGCAGGGCAGAGATAGGTGTCAGTCCCCGGCTGATAGCGAAAATGCTCACGGCCAAACAACGTGCCGTTGCCCTGATTGTTGACGGCACGCTTGACAGGCACATGTGGCAGGATGCCGGCTGCCTCGCAGCGTGCCGCATGCTCGCCGTTGGCGTAGCCGGCGTCGGCCACGACCTGCAATCTCTCTGCGCCGAGCGCCTTCTTCGCTGCTTCTGCCATGGGCTGCAGCTGCACGTTGTCTCCTGCCTCCAGCGTGACGGCATGGGCGACGATCAGTGCATGCTCGGCATCAACTGCGGTCTGCACGTTGTAGGCTGGGGCATTGGTCCGGGCCACAGGCATGAAGCGCGCCTCCGGTTCGCGATGCTGCTTCAGCTTCTCCAGCGCAACCTGCACGGCGGAGGGATCGATAGCAGCCAGCTGCTCTTCGTCGGCCTGTTCCATGCTGTCCAGATAGCGCTCCAACGCCTGTCGCTCACGCACACTGTCGGCACTGGAGACGGCACGGAACTTGGTGCCATCGATGGCAATCCACTCCCCGCGAATCAGGCCGCAGCTCTGCGCAAACCGAACTAACTGCGCTCCTGCAGCCGTAACCGCCTCCCGATGCATCCGCCGGAACTCGGCAATGGACTTGTGGTCCGGATATAGCCGGCCCAGCAACCACATCAACTCCACGTTGCGGCGGCACTCGGCTTCCAACCTTCGCGAGGACCGGATCGTGTGTAAATAGCCATACAGATACAGCTTCAGCAGGTCGCGTGGGTCATAACCTGGACGGCCCGTCTCCGCGGCTTCGGATCGCTCGAAGCCCAGCTCACTCATCGCAAGACCTTCCACAAACGCGTCAATCACACGACACAGATGATCGGGCGGAACAAGATCATCCAGCACCACCGGAAATAGTGTTCCCTGACTGCGCCCATCCCCTCGGATATATCCCATAAACGAAGATGCCCTCGCTCTCGCAAGGGCATCTTCTCATCTATTCAGGCAAACCGGAAGAGTTTCGTAACAGACTCTTGAGGCGGCCTTTCTGCTTTGGGACAGGAACCGAGGAAACAAGGGAGCGAGGCAACAAGCCTGCGAGGTTACCTTTGGCCAGGGGGTGGCTTGGGAGCGGGAGACCCTTCGGCATCGCTCAGGGCAGGCTCTCCACCCCAGCGAAAAGGACCTGTCGCCGGGGACTCCGGACCCGGGGCACCCCGATCAATGTTCATCTCCGGTTATGGGGATGCGGGCCACCTGCCCCACCCGCCCGCTCATCGCGCGGATCCTTCCCCTTCGGTCCCCTCAGGGTCAGGAGCGATGAACGGGGCACAGTTCCGGAAGCCCAGGGTGTGCGGAACTGATGGACGTGCCGCGCGCCGACCGCTCCGGGCCCTCAAGTGCGAGGGATCCCCACCCCAGCGACGAAGACCTGTCGCTGGGGACCCCGGACCGGGGCAGCCCAATCCACATTCTTTCCAGTTATGGGCGATGTACCACCTTAGTGACTTGCTATTGTAGATTCGAGGGCAATACTTAAGCCGTATGACTATAGGTTCGAAAGAGTTTTCCCGAGGGTTGGAATCGGGCCAGTTTGTTCCCTGTTTCCAGCCTGAGGTATACCTTCGCACCGGCGAAGTGGCCGGTTTTGAAGTGCTGGCGCGGTGGCGTCATCCGCAACTGGGAACGATTCCGCCGGACACGTTTGTGCCCATGGCGGAGGCGGAGGGATGGATTGGCGATCTGATGGCCGCCCTGACCCGGCAGGCGTTCCAGGCCGCGTCCGCGCTCCCCCATTCCACGCGGCTTTCGGTAAATGTCTCGCCCGCGCAACTGCGAGACAACTCGTTACCGGAGCAGATTGAGCGGGTTGCGAACCAGACGGGATTTCCGCTGGAGCAGATTTCCATTGAGATCGCGGAGACGGCATTGCGCGCGAATCTGGAGCAGGCACAGGCGATTGCGGCCAAGCTGAAGGCGCTGGGATGCTGGATTGTGCTGGATGACTTCGGCGCAGGCGACGCCAGCCTGCGACAGGTCCTGTCACTTCCCCTGGATGCGCTCAAGCTGGACCGGAGCTTTGTGCAAACCATCACCGAACTGAGGGAAAGCCGGAGGATGGTGGAAGCGGCTCTGGGGCTGGGACAGAGCCTGCGCATCCGGACGGTGGCCAAAGGCGTGCAAACCCGGGAACAGGCGGAAATGTTGTTCTCAATGGGGTGCGACCTGGGACAGGGGTGGTTTTACGGAGAGCCTGTACCGCTGGAGAAGCTGGCCGAAGCAGCGCACCAAAGGACGCTGGGTCCGGCAATTGCAGGCCAGGGGTGGATGACAAGTCTCTCGCCGGCCAACATGTCCCCAGGGCAGCGACTGGCACAGCTTCAGGCGATGTACGACGGCGCGCCCGTGGGACTGGGACTCATTGACCGGCAACTGCGCTTCGTGGGTGTGAATCGCCGATTCGCGGAGATGAAGGGTTTCCCTGTGGAGGCAGCCATGGGCCGCATGGTTCAGGAGGTGCTTCCCGAGTTTTATGCGCTGATCGAGCCGCAGGTGAAACGCGCGATGGCCGGAGAAGCGATCAGCGATCGGGAGATCACGGAACCGCAAAGCGGGGGAATCGACGGCAAGTCCTTTTGGGTTTCCACGCAGCCGGCTCTGGATGAGGCCGGCGAAATCGTCGGAGTGTCCTTCGCCGTAATGGACGTTACGGCGCGATAGAAGGCGGAGGACGTTGGATGGAGTTGCCGTCGGCGCCGAGCGTGCCGCCGTGCTTCATTTAGAGGGGATCGAGGGTGAAAGTGATGGCAGGGGGGACTTTGTGTTTTCCACAGGGCGATGATTTCAGGCTGAAGTGATTCTGTCCGCTAAACTGCATTTGCCGTGAAAACGATGGGAATCATCGCCCTGCTTATTTGCCTGGTCGCAGGGTGCGCGGATATCTCAACTCCGGATTCGGCAAACAACTTCCCTATCCTGCAAGAGAAGGATGTAAATGGAGTCTCGACATGGGCCGTCCTGCCTTCTTCGTATAGCGCCCAAAGGACGAACTTCTGGATCATCTACAATCATGGCTTTGGGCAGACGATCGCATCCATTCTGCAGAACAATCCCCAAAGCGAATTCGTCGGGGCCTTGGCAGCGGCCGGATTTGTCGTGGTCGCCAGCGAATACCGGGATCCGTCATGCTGGGGAAACGAGAGCTGCGCGGAAGATATCGCGAACCTCGAAGACCACTGGCGCTCCCGGCTCAATCTCGCGCCAAAGCCATTCGTAATCGGCGAGAGCATGGGAGGCATAGTTACCTGGAACGCGATCTCTCATGGCACGCTTACGCCCCAGGCTGCGGTTGGGATCTACCCTGTCTGCAACCTGGCGGCGATGTACGAACACCCTACATTTGATCCCTCAATTCAGTCTGCATATGGAATTACTTCTGAGGACGGATATGCAGCCGCGACCGAGGGGTACGATCCCATGCTGACGCCGGCATCCGACTTCAGCGGCTTTCCGATCGCGATGTGGGCCTCCAATTCCGATGATGTCGTGAAACGCTCATTGAACGAAAATCCGTTCGCGAGCGCCATTCGCGCCGCAGGCGGAACAGTTACGATCCACACGTCAACCGGAAACCATGGCGATCCGAGCAACTTTGACGCTCCGTCAGTGATTTCGTTTTTCAGAGCATTCGAGCAATAAGCTAAGGATTTTTGCGCAAGGCCTATCAGGATCTGTTTACCTGGTGGTGGGGATTGTGGCCGGTGGTGGCGGAGCAGGAGGCCCCGGCAACTGCGATGGCAACCCGATGTCGGCGTCGTTGGAGGAGCCGACGGACTGGTTGGAGGAATTCCGGGTGGTGTCGACCGAGACGCCGGTGATGGAAGGAGACGTCTGATTGAGGGACTGGAAGAAGGCGTGGGATTGGACCCAGCCGCTGCCGAGCACGACGATGCTGACCCTCTGACCCGCTGACTCGCCGTCTTGCTGGGGCCGGACTACGCACCTTGGAGCTAGCATAGAGATCATGAGGGAGGGCCCGTGAGCCCGAGCAGTCGTCTTCTCAACCGTATCCTGCCGCAGCGCTTCTGCGACCGGTTGCTGACTCAAAAGCAATCCCTTCTTTGGCGGCTACTCGAGCAGCGATGGCATTTGGAAAACGGTGAGAGCGAATACAACTGGGATTGGCTGAATGTCATCTTGAACCGAATCATGGAGTCCGAGCAACGCGCCATCTCCGTTCTCGAGTTTGGCTGCAATGCCGCCAATAATCTTTATCTCATCAGGAAGTTTTTTCCGTCCGCGGTCAATCGATACTGCGGAGTCGACATCAACCGCAAAGCCGTCGCGTTTGCCCAGGCCAGATTTCCACAAGATTCCTTCCATGTCGGCGACCACAAATGGTTTATCCGGAGCGCCCCGTCACTTGGTTCGTTCGACCTCTTTATCGCTTCCCATGTCCTGTATTACATCGATGAGGCCTCAGTACGCCTTCTCCTCGGCAGGGCCCGTCAAAGTGTTAAGTATTGCGCAATCGTGGACAAAATGGAGCGGTTCGATGCCCGCTCGGGAGACCGCGGTGGGCTCTTTCTTCACCCCTATAAAGCAATATGCGACGATCTCGGATTTCGCGTCCTTCATCTCAATCGTCGGTTCAAGGTCAACTCCGGCGAAACCTACGGATATTTTCTGGCGCAGACGGTCTGAGCCGAATCCATGTCCCCAGGAATAGCCGGATGGCTCGTCTGCAGGTGGCCGGTCAGCATGACCGCGAGTCGGCGGGTCAGCGGGCCAGCGAATCAGCGAGTCGGCAAGTCAGCGCGGGATTGAGGACGTACCATGGGGTGGGAGCACGAAAGCCTTGGCATACGACGATTTGCGGGAGTGGATAGAGGCGCTGGAAAAGGCGGGTGAGCTGAAGCGCGTTACGGCGGAGGTGTCTCCGGTTCTGGAGATGACGGAGATTGCCGACCGGATGAGCAAGACAGGGAACAGGGAACAGGGAACAGGGAATAGGAAGACCCGCGCTGAGGGGAAGTATGCCCCCGGTGGTCCGGCGCTGCTGTTTGAAAACGTGAAGGGGCACCCCGGACACAAGGTGCTGATGAACCAGTTCGGCAGTGAGCGG
Organism: uncultured Acidobacteriota bacterium; assembly: GCA_963766785.1. GTDB lineage: Bacteria > Acidobacteriota > Terriglobia > Terriglobales > Acidobacteriaceae > Telmatobacter. The sequence continues at coordinate 371,599 of CAVYBV010000025.1, read as the reverse complement.
CGGATGGCGATGGCGCTGGGCGTGGAGCGGCTGGACGAAATTGCGGAGCGGATCTCGGGGCTGATGAATTTGAAGGCGCCGGAGGGTTTGCTGGACAAGCTGAAGATGCTGCCGCAATTGGGCGCGCTGGCGAGCGCTTTCCCGAAGACGGTGAGCGCGAAGAATGCGGCGTGCAAGGAAGTGGTGCGGAGATCGAAAGACAATGGCGGCGAAGGGCTCGACCTGAATTGGTTTCCGATTCTGAAATGCTGGCCGCTGGATGGAGGGCGATTCATTACGCTGCCGTGCGTGTGCACGCGGAACCCGGTGACGGGCAAGCGGAATATCGGGATATACCGGATGCAGGTGTACGACGGGCAGACGACGGGGATGCACTGGCAGCGGCAGAAGGTGGCGGCGGAGCATTATCGGGAGGCGCTGCGGGCGGCGGCTGCGGCGGGCGCGGGCGGCGCGATGAGCGCGGGCCCGGCGCGAGTGGCGATGATGGCGGAGAGCGCCGGCGGCGCGGTGACGGTGCCGGACAGTGCGATCGGAGGCCTGCCGCAGGTTTCGCTGGGCAAGATGAAGGGATCGCGCATGGAGGTGGCGGTTGCCATCGGGACCGATCCGGCGACGACGTTTGCGGCAATTGTGCCGGCGCCGCCCGAGGTGGAGGAGTTTCTGATCGCCGGTTTTCTGCGCGGCAAGCCGGTGGAGATTGTGAAATGCGAGACGGTGGACCTGGAAGTGCCGGCGCATGCAGAGATTGTGCTGGAAGGTTACGTGGAACTGGGCGAGCTGCGCAGGGAGGGTCCGTTCGGCGATCACACGGGCTTTTACACGCTCGAAGATGAGTATCCGGTGTTTCACCTGACCTGCATTACGAATCGCAAGGACCCGATCTACGCGGCGACCATCGTGGGCAAGCCGCCGATGGAAGATGCGTGGATGGGCAAGGCTGTGGAGCGGATTTTTTTGCCCGCGATGAGGATGACGATTCCGGAGATTGTGGATATCAACCTGCCGGTGGAGGGCGTGTTCCACAACCTGATGCTGGTGTCGATGAAGAAGAGCTATCCAGGCCACGCGCGCAAGGTGATGAACGCGATCTGGTCGCTCGGGCAGGCGATGTTTACCAAGTGCATCATCGTCGTCGATGAGGACTGCGATGTGCAGGATATCGGCGAGGTGGTGCTGCGGGTGACGAACAACATCGATCCGGAGCGGGACATTCAGTTCACGCTGGGGCCGGTGGATTCGCTCGATCATGCGTCGCGGCTGCCGAATTACGGATCGAAGATGGGAATCGATGCGACGCGGAAGTGGAAGGCGGAGGGGTTCGAGCGGCCGTGGCCGGCGATGATCGAGATGGATGCGGAGACCAAGAAGCGGGTGGATGCGATGTGGGAGAAGCTGGGGTTATAAGAGCAGGGAGCAGGGAGTAGGGAGTAGGGAACAGGGAGTAGGAACTTAGCCAGTTTTTCAATTTCCGCTGACTGCTAACTGCTGACTGCTGACTGCTGACCACTGACCACTGACCACGGAGTGCGTGGTTTAGTCTGGATGCATGCGCGGACTCTTCCCCCGGATGTGGCTTTTTGCGGGAATCCTGGCCATCCTTGCCGTTTGCGCGCGGGCGCAGGATCAGGCGAGCGTATTTCACTGGGTTGACTTTCACTCGGAAAAGGATCAGCCGTATGTCGTCTGGGTGGAGCGGGCGATGGCGGCGGACAAGTGGACGGCGATCCGGGAGATCGGCGTCGAGTACGATGCGGCGCTGGTGGTGACGACGGATCGGGGGGCACCGGATGCGTCGCCGGCGAACGATACGTTCACCATCTGGAACGTGAACCTGACCACCCACGCGCGGACGGTGCTTCTGAAGGGCGTGAACCTGCGCTGGCTGGGATGGATGCAGTTGCGGGAGGGCGCGCCGCGGGAGCTGGCGGTGCTCTACGACGATTGCCGCGACTGCGCCGCGACCACGTACTTCACCACGTTTGCATACGATCTGCGGGAGCACATTTTCCTCCCGCGATGGCTGCGTGGCAGGCAGGCCGCGCCGGTGTGGACTTCCGCCGCGCCTCAGGGCGTGACGCTGACCCAGGTGTACGCGGCGATGAGCGAGCCCACGGGGCTGGACATGATGGTGACCTGGAGCCACTACGACTACGGGAAGCAGAAGGATCCGGACGATTACGTTTTCCGCTACGATGTGGATGGGTTCAGCGGGCTGGAGCGGGCGCTGCTCGAGAGCGGCAAAGACGCGGATGCGATGAAACAGCGGCTCTGTTCGGCTGAGGGTGAAAGCCAGGACCGGGAGCGCGGACAAGATTCAGCGCTGTGCCAGGCGATTTTGCATGCGCGTCCGGAGCGCAAGCCGGTGACCTCGCCGCCGGCTGACAACAAGGGGCGGTCGGTGCCGCCGGGGAGCAGGGGTCAGGGATCAGGGAACAGAGATCAGAAGAACAAATCAGGGAACAAGGAAGAGAAAAACAAGCAGTAGAGCGCAGGGAGCAGAGTGTTCGACCGGCGCGGGGAGGCGAATGCTTTGGAATTGTGCCGGGATATGCTGAGCTGACCGAAAGCGGAAACAAAATCGGGCCGCGCAAGCGCATCCAATTCCGCAGGCGAATTGAAATGCGGGCGCCGCGAGGTGAGTAGACAGCAGCAGGGTCAACAAGGATTCACAGGCTTGGTTTACCATGGTTGACGGTTGGTGGCGGGCGCGCGCTGGAGGCAGACAACTGCGCGAGACTGGATTCAGCAGGCAGGCCACATCCACTATCGATTGGAGGAAAAGCAGATGAAAGATTCCCCTCGGACAGGCGCGCTGGTTGCGTGCCTCATGCTTTCGCTGGCAGTTTTTGCGTCGGGCTGCAAGAGCAGCGGCACGAGCGGCACAAGCGGCACCAGCGCGGCGGACGCCGCAACGGATGCGAATGATCCGGCTAACGCGAACGTGGTGCCGATTTCGAACAGTACCGCCGCAACGGAATCGAACACGAGCGCGACGGATTCGACGACGCCGGCAAGCGGGCAAACGGAGCAGTATTCGCCGGCGCAGTACAACCAGGACAATGGATACGGAGAAGAGCCGGAGACGTATGCCCAGCAACCTCCGCCGCAGTTGCCGCAGTACGACCAGCCGCCCTGCCCGCAGGATGGGGACATGTGGACGCCGGGGTATTGGGCGTACGCAGCGCCGACGGGATACTACTGGGTGCCGGGCGCGTGGGTCCAGGCGCCGTACACGGGAGCCCTGTGGACGCCGGGATATTGGGGATGGCGCGGCGGCCGATACGCGTTCTACCGCGGGTATTGGGGCCGGCACATCGGATATTACGGCGGGATCAACTATGGGGCCGGATACATCGGAACCGGATACCAGGGCGGCTACTGGCGCGGCAATGAGTTTGCGTACAACACGACGGTGAACCGCGTAAACACGGAGATCATACACAACGTGTACAACTACCGGATCACCAACGTTACGGTGACGCGGATCAGCTACAACGGGGGCAGCGGAGGCGTCCAGTACCAGCCGCGGGTGTCAGAGATTTACGGGATCCGCGAAGAGCATACGCCGCCCATGGCGGCGCAGGTGCAGTTGCGGCAGACCGCGCAGACGAATCGCGCGATGTTCTACAACACCAACCATGGACGACCGGCGACGGTGGTGGAAACGCACGTGCTGACAGCGGACCGCAATATAAGGCCGCCGGCGGAGGTGAATTACGGGCGGGGCGAGCGGCCGGGGATACCGGCGCGGGCTACGCCTGAGCCGCAACGGCCGGAGATGCGGTCGGCGCCCGCGCAAAACAAGCCTGTGGCCCATGGGGGTCCGGTGAAACGACAGCCGGAATCTCGGCCGGCTCCGGAGCAACACAAGCCTGCGGCGCGTCCAGAGCAGCAAAGGCCTGCGGTGCGTCCAGAGCAGCAAAAGCCCGCGGCGCATGAGGAGAAGAAGCCTGAGGAGAAGCGGCCGAACTAGCCGAGATAGATGGGGTTCACGCCGGGAACGGATGACGGGCCGCCGAAAAATGGCGGCCCGAATCATTTGTGAGAACCTGAGCCGGCAGGTTGGCTTGCGATGATCGAGCGGGCGCCGGCGTTCTGTGTAGTGTCGATGGTCGCTGAGGGTCACGTCGACTTGAGTTTGGCGGCTTCGGGATACGGCGACTCAGAAGTTGCTTTATTGCGCGGTCATCACGCGGATGGCGATGAGACTGTGAACCCAGCGGGCGGGGCGTTTTTCGCCGGTGGCGACCAGTTGCAGCGAACCGCTATCGCCGATGGCCTTTCCGTCCATGGAGTCGGCGACGAGAACGGTAGCGTCATGAACGTCCGGCGTGACTTCGGCAACGGAATAGACGACCTGATAACCGTCGGAGCCCTCAGCAACTAAATACAGGCGAAAGTCCTTGCCGTGGGGCTTGTCGGGCACGCCGAGAGGCGTGAGCAGCGCGATCAGCGGAACGCCGGAGTAGGTTTGGTTGGCCTTGGCGTGCTCGTTGTAGACGCTGATGGCGACGTGGGGAAGCGGGGCGAGCGATTGCGCGGTCCACTCGGCGTGTTTTTTCCCATAAGTGATTTTGAGCGCGCCGGCAGCCTGCTTGAGTTGCATCTGCTGCTGGATGCCGGAGACGTCGACGGTCGGCGGCGGTCCCATGGGCTGCCCCATATTTCCATTGGTTCCCGGGGTCTGCGCGCCGGCAGAAACGATGAGGCCGGTGAGGAGCAGGATCGCATGGAGGGCGGTCGATCGCATGAAGAATGACCTCCTCGGCTCCATCGTATACTAACGGTATGTCGATTGTGCGCAACATTGCGGGCATCGCCAAGGGCATGAGCATCACCTTCGGGGAGATGTTGCAGCCGACGCAGGTGGAGAATTATCCGGACGGACCGGGGCCGCTCAAGGGGGCGAAGTTCGAGCAGCGCTACCGCGGCGCGCACGTGCTGCAACGGGACGAAAACGGCCTGGAGAAGTGCGTGGCGTGCTTTCTGTGCGCGGCAGCCTGCCCGGCCAATTGCATTTACATTGAAGCGGCGGAGAACACAGCAGAGACTCGCATCTCGTCCTCGGAGCGGTATGCGAAGGTCTACAACATCGACTACAACCGCTGCATCTTCTGCGGCTACTGCGTGGAGGCGTGTCCCACGGATGCGATCACGCACGGGCACGGGTTTGAGCTGGCCAGCCTGAACGCGACCGGCATGGTGATGCGCAAGGAAGACATGCTGACGCCGCACCAGGGTTTGGTGGAGACGAAGTAGGCGGATCAGTGTGTTTTCCACGCTGGCGGATCTTGTTGCGGTGTTTCTGAAATTGCCGGCATCATCTTCCCACGATTTGTGAAGAAGCGCGAGACATCCTCTCCCCGGTCCGCCATTTCTGCAATGTCCTCAGCAGACGGTGGCTCATAGGCTGCTTTCTCCGAAATCGGTTCCTTCCCCATAATTCAATTCTGACACCCTAATTCTCTTCGCCACCGGCCCACTTTTTTTGAGCCCTGGGTTGAGGCTAGGCGGTGACTTTCACCGGCTCGGCGGCGGGTTCGTAGTTGAGATTGGGTCCCAGCCATCGCTCCACTTCGGCAACGCTCATGCCCTTGCGCCGCGCGTAGTCCTCCACCTGGTCGCGGCCAATTTTGCCCAGGGTGAAGTAGCGTGACTGCGGATGAGCGAAGTAGAGGCCGCTGATGCTGGAGCCGGGCCACATGGCGAACGATTCGGTGATCTGAATGCCGGTGTTGGCTTCGACATCGAGCAGCCGCCAGATGGCGCCTTTCTCGGTGTGGTCGGGGCAGGCCGGGTAGCCGGGCGCGGGACGGATGCCGCGGTACTTCTCGTGAATCAGCTCTTCTTTGGAAAGATTCTCACCGCCGCCGTAGCCCCACTCATCGCGCACGCGCTTGTGCAGGCACTCGGCGAAGGCCTCGGCGAGGCGGTCGGCCAGGGCTTCAGCCATGATGGCGTTGTAGTCGTCGTGGGCAGCGCGGAACTGGGCCGTGAGCTCGCGCAGGCCGATTCCGCTGGTTACGGCGAAGGCGCCGATGTGATCGCGAAGCCGGTTTTCGCGGGGCGCGATAAAATCGGCGAGCGAACGGCACGGCTCCGAGCCTTCGCGGTCAGCCTGCTGACGAAGGAAATGCAATCGCGCGATGGTTTGCGCACGGGAGTCGTCGGCGTAGAGCTCAACGTCGTCCCCGATTGCGGCAGCAGGAAAGAGGCCGTAAACAGCGCGCGCGGTGAGCAGTTTGTCCTTTACGATCCGGTCGAGCAGGACATTGGCTTCGGTGAAGAGCTGGCGCGCCTGCTCGCCCTGCCTTTCGTCTTCGAGAATGCGCGGGTACACGCCTTTCAGCTCCCAGGTGTGGAAGAAGGGAGTCCAGTCAATGAAGTCGCGGAGCGTTGCGAGAGGGAAATTGTCTAGAACGCGCACGCCGGTGAACGATGGCGCGGGCAAGTCGTCGGAACTCCAATCAATGGGAGTGCGGCGGACGCGCGCAGTCTCAATGAGGACAAGCTGCTGGCGCGGGGACGCATACGATTTGCGCAGTGCGTCATACTCGGCGCGATGCCGCGCAATGAACTCGTCCCTGCCGTCGCCCAGCAAGCTGGTGGTGACCGGCACGGCGCGGCTGGCGTCGAGCACGTGCACCACGGGCTGGCTGTAGTGCGGTGCAATCTTGATGGCAGTGTGGGCGCGGCTGGTGGTGGCGCCGCCGATGAGCAGCGGCAGCCTGAACTCCTGACGCTCCATCTCCCGCGCCACGTGAACCATCTCGTCGAGCGAAGGAGTAATGAGGCCGCTGAGGCCGATGAGGTCGGCGTGCACTTCACGCGCGCGCTCCAGGATGCGCTCGCAGGGAACCATGACGCCGAGGTCAATGACTTCATAGTTGTTGCAGGCCAGCACCACGCCCACGATGTTCTTGCCGATGTCGTGGACGTCGCCTTTGACCGTGGCCAGGACGATCTTGCCGTGCGTGCGCACTTCCTGTCCGGCCGCGGCCATGGCTGCCTTTTCAGCTTCCATGAAAGGCGTGAGCCAGGCGACCGCTTTCTTCATCACGCGCGCGGATTTGACCACCTGGGGCAGAAACATCTTGCCTGCGCCGAAGAGGTCGCCGACGACGCTCATGCCCGCCATCAGCGGACCCTCAATGACGGCGAGCGGGCGGCCCAGTTTGGCGCGCGCCTCTTCGGTATCGCCTTCGATGTAATCGTCGATGCCCTTGACCAGCGCGTGCGAGAGGCGCTCCTCAACCGTGCCATTGCGCCATTCATGGGTTTTCTTTTCGCCCGCGACGGGGTCAGCTGTCTTCAGCTTCTCGCCGAACGCGACCAGCCGCTCGGTCGAGTCGGCGCGGCGATTGAGAAGGACATCTTCGACCAACGCCCTCAACTCGGGCTCGATCTCCTCGTAGACTTCGAGCATGCCGGCGTTGACGATGCCCATGTCCATGCCGGCGGCGATGGAGTGATAGAGGAACGCGGAGTGCATGGCCTCGCGGACTGTGTTATTGCCGCGAAAGCTGAAGCTGATGTTGGAGACGCCGCCGGAAACCTTGGCGTGGGGCAGGTTCTGCTTGATCCAGCGCGTGGCGCGGATGTAATCGACGGCGTAGTTGTTGTGCTCCTCCATGCCGGTGGCCACGGTGAGGATATTGGGGTCGAAGATGATGTCTTCGGGCGCGAATCCGACTTCGAGCAGGATGCGATAGGCGCGCTCGCAGATGCGGATGCGGTCGGCAAACGTTGCCGCCTGGCCTTGCTCGTCGAATGCCATGACCACTGCCGCCGCGCCGTATTTGAGCACATGCAGGGCATGCGCGCGGAATGCCGCCTCGCCCTCTTTGAGCGAAATGGAATTGACGATGCCCTTGCCCTGCAGGCACTTCAGCCCGGCCTCGATGACCTCCCACTTGGAGGAGTCGATCATGAAGGGAACCTTGGCGACTTCAGGCTCCGCGGCGAGCAGGGTGAGAAAACGCGTCATGGCCGCGACTCCGTCGATCATGCCCTCGTCCATGCAGATGTCGATCACGTTGGCGCCGTTTTCCACCTGCTGGCGCGCGACGCTGACGGCCTCTTCGAATTTGCCTTCCTTGACCAGCTTGGCGAACCTGGGCGAGCCGGCGACGTTGGTGCGTTCGCCGATCATGATGAACGTGCCCTGCTGCTGCCGGAACGGCTGCGAGCCGGAGAGGCAGAGCGGGCGGAAGTCCGACGGAACTTCGGCAAGAATGTTGACGGCTCCCGCGGGCTCCGGCTCGGCAACCGCTGACGCGGCGAATTCGCGCGGGTGCATGCCGTCGAGAGCCTTCGCGATCGCCGCGATGTGCTCCGGCGTGTTGCCGCAGCAGCCGCCGGCAATGTTGATGAGGCCGCCTTTGGCGAAATTGGAAAGATAGCGCGCCATGTCCGCGGGTTGAAGATCGAACCCGGTGGGTGAAAGCGGGTTGGGCAGGCCGGCATTGGGATAGCACGAAATGGCAACGTTCGCCCGTTCCGCGAGATCGGAGAGGAACGGATACATCAGATCGGGACCGAGCGAGCAGTTGAGGCCGACAGAGAATGGCCGTGCATGTTCCACCGCGGTCCAGAATGCCTCCACGGTCTGCGCGGAGATCATGGTTTCCCCGCCGCGGCCCACGGCGGCTGAGATCATAATGGGCAACTCTTTCGCTTGCGCTGTCAGGCCGTCCTCATCAAAGACCTCGCGAATGGCGACCAGAGCGGCTTTGGCGTTGAGAGAGTCGAAGATGGTTTCAACCAGGAGCAGATCCACGCCGCCGGCAATGAGCGCGCGCACCTGGTGTGCGTAGGCGGCCTTGACCTGGTCGAAGGTGACGACGCGGAAGCCGGAATCGTCGGCATCGGGCGAATTCGAGAGCGAGACGGTGAGCGGACCGATTGCGCCGGCAACGAAACGCTGGCGGCCGGTCGAGTTGGCGATGCGATCGGCCCACTCGCGGCACTGGCGCGCCGACTGCTCGTTGATGTCCCAGGCGAGCTGGTTGAGAAATTTGTCCTCGACGATCCCTTCGTAGAACGCGGGATCTTTGCGGCCACCGCGCTCGCGGGGATCCTCGCGGAAGAACTCGCTCTGCGCGATCGAAGTTGCGCCGAAGGTGTTGGTTTCAATGATGTCGGCGCCGGCTTCAAGAAACCGGCGATGGATGTCGCCGATCATCGCGGGCTGCGTGAGCGAGAAGATGTCACCGTTGTTGAGCAGGTCCTTGGGTGCATCGCGAAAGCGCGCGCCGCGGATGTCGGCTTCTTTCATGCCATACGTGCGGATGGTGGTGCCCATGGCGCCGTCGATGATGGCGATCCGGCTCTCGAGAATTCTGTGCAACGGGTGCTGGCGCGCAGTCGTCATGGTTTCCTGGGGCCGGCGGTCGAGGGAGATCCCATCGAAATGACAGCATGGGAAGGCAGGCCTGTGACTATTCTACGGAATGGCGGCGAACATTCCTTCGCCTGACGATTTTTCCCAGGTTTGGTAACAGCCGCGTTGGAAGTATTCTTTTCGTCCGGCGAAACTTTCCCCTGCGCGTTGGGTTGGGAAGAGTAATCGGTTTTCTCACATCTGGGGTTCCTATCAAAAACTCACACGATGGGAGCAGCACAGTTGAGCTGTGCCCGTCCGGAGGCAGGGTATGAAGCGCACTGCGGTCTTGGTTCTCTCGGTTCTCCTGGCGCCGCCGATTTTTGCGGATGCCGGGCAGCACCTGATTCCTGCTGGCTCGCTGGTCTCGTGCAACACCGGCGATGCACGCATCTCTTCCCGCAACACCGCCGTCGGCGATCCGGTGCTTTGCCAGGTGGAGCGCCGCTTCGGGAACATGATGCTGCCTTACGGCAGCGTTCTGGGCGGCACGTTTTCCGGCTTCAAGGATCCCGGGCACTTTGTCGGGAAGGGGTACATGCAGCTTGATTTCGACCGGCTGTACGTGGGCGACACGGTGGTTCCCATCGAAGCCAAGGTGGTGGATGTGCCCGGATACAGGATCGACTCGCAGGGACACATCCTGGGCAAAGGTCATGCCGTGCGCGACACCATCACGTGGTTCATCCCTGTGCTGTGGCCGATCGACCTGATCAATCTGCCGCGGCGCGGCCCGCGCCCCACTCTGAAAGCCGAGACCCAGGTGACGCTGCGGGTGATGGAAGACATCCAGGTGCCCGAAGTGCCGGAGCCGCAGCGCGACCCCTACGGCCTGATCCCGCGCGACGGCCAGTCCTATGCTCCGCAGCCGGATGAGCCGGCGCAGGAGCCGCCGCCGGCGCCGCAGATGGCCTACGACAATCCGCCTCCGCAACCGGATTACAACTATGCGCCTCCGCCGGTGGCTCCAATGTACGTCGCCCCGCCTCCGGTTATGATCGCGCCGCCGCCAGTGGTTGCGTATGGGGCGTACGGTTACGCGCCCGGGTACGGGGGCCGCGGCTATGGCGCCGTCCGGCCGTACTATGGCAACCGGCCCGGCTACGGGCCGCCGCGAGGCTACGCTGCGCCGCGCGGGTACGCTGCGCCGCGAGGCTACGGTGCGCCCCGCGCATACGGCGGCCCCCGCTATGGTACGAGGGCGCCGCAGGTTGCCGGAAGAACCGGAGCTTATCGCGGCTCAGGAGGATTCGCGCGGCCCGGATTTGGCGGCAGAGCCGGCGGAGGGTTTCGCGGTTTCTCCCGCGGCCGCTGAGCACGGATGCGGGGACGGGCGGCCGGGCTTTCGCCGGGCCCCGCCGCCTGGATCCTTCCCGGAAACTGCCCCCGCAGCGCATTGACAAAAAGCGCCGCCAGCTCTTCAAAGCCGGCGGCGTTCGAATGCAGCTCCATCAGCCGGTTACCGACCGGATGGTCCAGAAATCGCTCGAAAGCTCTGAGTCGAGCAGGTACTCGAAGGGCAAGGTGAAATAACCCTTCATGCCCCAGCCGGCGCCCCAGGAGTTGCGGATCAGGAATGTGCGGGCGGTGCTGTTGTAGCCCACCGCAAGCACGCAATGGCCGCCCACCACTTTCTCGCCCGAGCCAGGCATGTTCACCACGCCCGTCTTCGCCACCGCGGGGCCTTCGAAGCTCTCGTACACCGTGAATCCCAGGACAAACGGATAACTTGCGGCGAGGCAGCCCTGCATCTGCACCATGTTCTGCGACACCCGGGAATAGGACGAGACAAGGTCCTTCTTTGCGGCGGCATACGCGTTCGCCGGAGGTCTGTCGGCGAATTTGGCGATGTCGTACGGCCAATCGGCCTCGGGTGGCGCGCCGAGCTTGGCCACGGACTTGATGCCGTCGCGGACCTGCGCGCCGGAATCCGTCGCCACGGTGTGCTCAATTACGCGCTCGTTGTAGTAAATGAACAGCCGCGAGGGCACAAAGGCCGGATTGCGCTGTTTCATCTGGTCGAACTCGATGGCAGCGGCAATGGCGTTCCCGGTGCAACAGCCGAGCTGGCCCTGGTTGTAGACCGGCGGGCACTTGGAGCGGAGATCGATCGATGGCGGCAGCCCTTGCGGGAACTGAAGCAACGGCGCCGCAAAGAGGAAGTCGCGCGAGTCGGGCAGATCGCGTTGCCAGCCATACGCGCCATGCTCCGACGGGCGGCGGATAGGCAGCTTCAGAAGCGGATCTTCGGGTTCGATCTTGCGCGCATGCGGACTTGCTGAGATTGCGTTCTTTTTCGTGGAGGTTGCCATTTCGATGCTCCTTTGGAGTTTGGGATCGGCCGGATGGGCCGCTCAACGCAGGTCGCGCAGCGAGGCGGATCGTAATCGGCAGTTGGGGGGATCCAGCTCAACGCGGGCGCGGTTCAAACTGCAAGAACATCCGGGGCAATGACAACAGAGATTGTGGACACCCTAAGCGAAGCACCAGCGGAATGTCAACCGCTCGCGCGCCGCCGATTGAGGGACCGGGCGCTGGAGGCGAGTCGGGTTGTTGCGCGTGCCGCCGCCCCCGCCCACAGGCGCACAGCACTCACCCGGCTTTGCGCGGCAACAGGTGTACCGACTGAATCCTGAAGGCAATCCCGCGCGGAGGGAAAGGGAACGCCCAAGCGGCTCCTAACTCTTGCGCGAGGTGACTGCGGAAAATGCCTCCACGCGCTGGGTCACGTTCTTGCCGCCGCAATGGGGGCAGGTCAGGCCGCCCTTTTCAAACTCTGAGATGAGCAGTCTCTGTGTGAATTCCCAATTGCAGTCCAGGCAAACGAAGACATATTGCGACATAAGCTCTCTCCGCGCACATCATAGCTCCATTGGCGCCGCGGGGGAAGGGCGCGGGCGGCCGCAAACGCGCCAGCAGGCAACATTTCTTTCTCCGACCTGCTTCCCGCCGGCCAAGCGCGCCTCAACCCGCTTCCACCAGCCCGTAACGCCGCTGATAGGTTTTCTTCAGGCAATCGAAGACTCGCCTGGCCTCTGCTTCCGTTGCTTCCCGCCGCGGGTCGTCGACAAACCTTGCCGCTTCCACCTTCGCCAACTCGATCATCTGCCGGTCGCGCAGCAGATCCACCACGCGGAACTCCGGCATACCAGCCTGCCGGGTGCCGAAGAACTCTCCCGGTCCGCGCATGCTCAGGTCCAGCTCCGCCAGCTCAAAGCCGTCCTGGGTGCGCACCATCGCGCTGAGCCGTTCTTCGGCCTCTTCGCTCACGCGTGCGCCCGTCATCAGGATGCAATAGCTTTTGGCCGCGCCCCGGCCTACACGACCGCGCAACTGGTGAAGCTGCGCCAGGCCGAAGCGATCCGCATGCTCCACCACCATCACCGTCGCGTTGGGGACATCGACGCCCACTTCGATCACCGTGGTCGCCACCAGCACGTCGATCTCGCCGCGCTGAAACCGCCGCATCATCACTTCCTTCTCGTCCGCGTCCAGGCGCCCGTGCAGCAGACCCACACGCAATCCCTTGAGCGGCCCGGTGCGCAGCTTCTCGTGCATCTCCACCGCGGATTTCAATCCCGACCGCCCCTTCGGATTGGCTTCCTTCACCGCGTCCGAAAACAACTCACCGGTTCTTCCGGGCCTGGGTGCCCCAGGTCTCCCGCTTTTGGAGACCTGGGATGGAAGTCGCCCTTCTGAACCAAGGGAACCATCGAACAACGGCCCATCGTGCGCAAAATCGAACTCTGGCTGATCGTCCTTGGCGCCCTCAATCACCGGATAGACCACGTACGCCTGCCGCCCCAGCTTGACCTGCTTGCGCACGAACTCCCACACCTCGGCGGCGCGCTCGTCCGGTACTCTTCGCGTGACCACGGGCGTGCGTCCCGGCGGTAGCTCGTCCAGCACGCTCACGTCCAGGTCGCCATAGAGCGAGAGCGCCAGGGTGCGCGGAATCGGCGTGGCCGTCATCACCAGCACATCCGGCTCAGCCTGATTCGGCTTCTTCATCAGCTTGAACCGCTGCATCACCCCGAACCGGTGCTGCTCGTCCACCACCACCAGGCCCAGCCGGTCGAATTCCACCTTCTCCTCGATCAGCGCATGCGTGCCGATCACAACCTGCGCCTCGCCGCGATTGATCAGGCCGCGGTTATGGCGCTTGCGATTTTCATCGAGCGAGCCCGTGAGCAGCACGATGCGGTACTTCCGCGATGACTTTTCCAGCAGCTTCCGCGCCGCCAGGTAATGCTGCGTGGCCAGGATCTCAGTGGGCGCCATCAGCGCCACCTGGTAGCCGTTTTCAATGGCCACCAGCATGGCCTGGAAGGCGACGATGGTCTTGCCCGATCCCACGTCGCCCTGCAGCAGCCTCCGCATCGGCGAAGGCGTGCGCATGTCGGCCACGATCTCGCCCAATGCGCGTTTCTGCGCCGCGGTGGGATGGAACGGCAGCACTTCTCGGATGGCCTCGCGCACCTTGTCGGTGGTCTCGAACGCTACCCCGGCCCGCTCGCGCATCTTCCGCCGCTTCAGCTCCAGGCCCAGCTCCAGAAAAAACAGCTCCTCGAAAATCAGCCCCCGATGCGCCGGCGTGGCCCACGCCTGCAACTGCGCCATCGGCGTGCCTTCCCGCGGGAAATGCGCCTCGGCCAGCGCCCGCTCGCGCCCCGGCAGCGCCAGCCGCTCCAGCAGCGCCGGCGGCAGGCACTCCGGAATCGCCCCGCGCAGGCTCTCCAGCAGGTGGAAAATCACCTTGCGCTGCCACCGCGAAGCCAGCCTCGACCCTCCCAGGGACTCGTACACGGGCGTGATCCGGCCCACCTCCAGCATGCGCGTCTCGGCATCCTCGCTCGAGTCGGGCAGGATTTCAAACTGCGGCTGAATCATTTTGAAGTTCGACGACGAGCGCGACGCCTCCACCCGCCCGAAGACGGCCACGGTCTGCCCGGAGTGGAAGGTGTCTTTCAGGTAGGCGCCGTGGAACCACAGGCATTTCATGGCCAGCCTGCCCTGGCCCAGGGTCAGCTCGAACAGCGGCATCTTCCGCGTACGCAAAAGCGCCGCGCCGCGCACCTCGGCGATCACGCTGGCGGTCTCGCCCGGCTGCAGCTCGTCCAGGCTGCGCGGATTCTGCCGATCCTCGTAGCGGAAGGGAAGATGGTAGAGCAGGTCCTCGGCGGTATGCACGCCCTTGGCGGCCAAAAGCTCCGCCACCCGCGGCCCCACTCCGCGCACCCACTTCACTTCATCGTCGAGTCCGGGCACAACAAGGATGGTAAACGAAAGTGGTCAGTGTTCAGTGTTCAGTGGTCAGTGTTCAGCGATCGGCTGGTGAGGGCGACGGCATTGCATCGGGTTTCCGCAAACCCGAGCCGCGCTTCCCATTTCCCGTGTTCTGGCTCCGCCGCGTTCCTGGTCGCTGGTCACTGACCACTGAACACTAACCACTGACCACTGTCTCAGCGTCCGCCGCCGCCAGCCGCGCCGTCCTTACCTCCGCCGCCAGCACTTTCAGGATCATTACCGCGATCGACGGCTCCTGGAGCATGAGCCGGGAAAACTCATCGCGGCTAACAAAGCTCACGCTTGCGCCCTTGCGCGCCGTGGCCGAAAGCGAGTACTCGATCCCGCTCACACACCCGGGGAGTCCCAGCAGGGAACCAGGGTGCGCTGGAATGTCCATCACCAGCTCGCCATCCGGCGAGCACATCGTCAGGTGAACGTTTCCGTCGTGAAGGATATACAGCCCGTCCGGCGAGTCGTCCTGCCGGAAAAGCACCCGGCCATCGCCGCAATCCAGCGGAGTTGAGCGGTCCTTGAGCGCCGACAAGAGCGTTTCATCGCCCACAAAAGCTGCTGCGTCGAGTTTCATTTCGTTATATTCAGGCATGATTTGTCGGGAAATATGTGAGGCCGATCACATATCGTGGTTCATCTTGCCCGTGCGTCGGCGGGACCGTGGCCTAATCGCACACCAGCGCCCCGTCCGGGTACGCCTGCGCCTCCACCGGCTCCGTTTCCCCACCCGTCTCCCCGGACAGTTGTGCCGCAAAGAAGGCATCCACCTGCTCCAGCACCGCCGCTCCGGTCTTCGCCTGGTAGATCGCCGCTCGCAGCCTGGCCCCGCCGGGCACACCATGCGTGAACCAGGAGGCAAACTGTTTCATCTTGCCCGCCGTTTCACGAATGACCGCGTTACGGTCGTCGACGCCCAGTTCGGCCTCGTCCAGCAGCATCTTGAAGTACGCCCGGATCATGCGGTAGCGATCCTCCACCGTTGGCCGCTCGTAGCTGCCGTTGGCCGTGTATTGCGCGATCTGGCGGAAGATCCACGGGTTGGCTGGCGCCGCGCGGCCGATCATCACCGCATCGCAGCGGGTTTTCGCGATCATGGCCACGGCGTCCTCCGGCGTGCGGATATCGCCGTTGCCGATCACCGGAATCCCGACCGCCTGCTTGATGGCCGCAATCCACTCCCAGCGTGCCTGGCCGGTGTAGCCCTGTTCGCGCGTGCGGGCGTGCAGGGCCACTGCGTTCAGCCCTTCGGCTTCGGCCATCCGCGCCAGCTCCACGCACACAAT
Source organism: uncultured Acidobacteriota bacterium (assembly GCA_963766785.1). Lineage (GTDB taxonomy): Bacteria > Acidobacteriota > Terriglobia > Terriglobales > Acidobacteriaceae > Telmatobacter. The sequence goes on along the minus strand of CAVYBV010000025.1, from coordinate 355,633 downwards.
CTGCGCGTCGTTCCAGCCCAAGCGGTACTTCACCGTGAACGGAATCCGAACCGCGCCGCGAACCGCGCGGAAGATCTCGCCGATTCTGGGCAGGTCGCGCAGCAGTCCCGAGCCGCCGTTCGACCCCACCACCCGCTTGGCCGGGCAGCCCAGGTTCAGGTCCACCGTGTCGAACCCGGTGTCCTCCACAATCCGCGCCGCCTCGGCCAGCGTCTCCGCATTCGATCCAAAGAGCTGCGCCCCAATGGGGTGCTCGTCGTCGTAGTAGGTCAGGTAGCGTTTGCGCTTCGACTCCCGCATCCGCGCCAGCCCATCCGCCGACGTAAACTCGGTCAACAGCAGCCCGCAGCCCGACTGGTGATTGGTTATCTCCGCATCAATTTCCGCCTTCCCGTAAGAATTGGGTGCCCCAGGTCTCGATTCTGAGACCTGGGCGGGATGCTCGAGTTCGGAAGGTCCTTTCGGCGTAAACAGACTCGCATGGCGGATGAACCGGCGGAACACGGTGTCCGTAACGCCTGCCATGGGCGCCAGCACCGTGGCCGGCCGCACCAGCACCCTGCCGATGCGCACTTCCGCCGGCACCCGCGCCCCCTCCGGCATGGCGTGCTCCACCGGATTGTCCCAGTGCTTCTTCACCGTGAATCCGCGTTGCCCCATAGCTTCTGGCTCCTAGCTCCTAGCCTCTAGCTCTTTCCCTAGCGGGTCAACAGCCGGCAAGACGAATGGGCCTATTCGAGCGTTCCGCTGATTGAAACACTACGCTAGCAGCTAGCAGCTAGAAGTTGCTTCTCCCCAAACACGCCAAGGCCCCCGCCGCGGCGGAGGCCCTGGCCTGAAAACCATTCCGCACCAACTACTTGGCTGCCGCCTTGGCTGTCTGCGAGTCCGCCTTGGCGTACTTCCGGCGGAACCGCTCCACCCGGCCGGCCGTGTCCACCAGCCGCTGCTTGCCGGTAAAGAACGGGTGGCAAGCCGAGCAGATTTCCACGTGTATGTCGCCCTTGTGCGTCGAGCGCGTTTCAAAATGGTTCCCGCAGGCGCATACCACCCGCACCGCGGCATAGTTGGGATGAATCTTCTCCTTGGGCATCTCTGGTTGAAAACACCTTTCCTGCAATCTCCTTATTCTAGGCCACGCAAAAGCCATTGGCAATTGCACCCGTCACTCCCCAACGTGACTTTTCCAGCCTATAATGGCTGGCGAACTCAAAAACCAGCTGCACGATGCCGCTTTTCCCCACGACACCGGCAACTGAGGAGACCTACCATGCTCAAGCCTATGCTCCTCTCGCCCGCCGTCCTCCTATTGGCATTCCTTCCAGCGTCCTTTGGGCAAAAGCCATCGAAAAAGCCGGCCACAGCCGCACCCGAACCTGCAACCATCGAGGTCCAGCCTGCCAGGGCGGGCACCAAACAGATGTACAAGTTCGACTGCTCCATGTGCCATGGAGAAAACGGCAACGGCAAAACCGACCTTGCTACCAGCATGAAGCTTACCCTCGACGACTGGACCAATCCCGCCGCCCTTGCCAACAAGACCGACGAGCAGCTCTTCAACACCATCCGCAAGGGCAAGGACCCAATGCCCGCAGAGGGCGCCGATCGCGCCAAGGATGACGAGGTCCGCGACCTGGTGAAGTACATCCGCTCCTTCGCATCGCAGGCTCCGGCAACTCCGCCAGCCACGCCAGCTACCACTCCGGCGCCGTCAAGCTCGCCGTCCACCAACTGACGGCGGAGTTCTCTCTTTCTACCGGGTGCCCCAGAGCCTGCCCTGAGCTTGTCGAAGGGTCCCGCTTTTGGGACCTGGGACTAAGTCCGGCCCTGCTCAACGCCGCCAACTCCGCTAACTCCGCCAACTCCGCTAGCTCCGCTAACTCCGCTATTTCTTCAGAGCCTTCTCAATCCCCGCCTCGGCCAGCGGCGCCATGATCGCGTACCCCGCCGCATTCGGATGCACTCCGTCGTGGCTCAGGTTCGCAGGCAATCCGTCCCGCTCATCCTTCAGCGCCGTGTGGTAATCCACAAAGACATACCCCTTCGCCGTCGCATATCCCCTGATCCACGCATTCAGAATGTCGATCTTGGGCGCGGGAGTGAGCCCCGGCGACCATGGAAAGTCGTACGCGGGGGTTACGGAGCACAGCACCACCTTGATGTGGTTCGCGTCGGCAAGCTGGGCCATATCCATCAGGTTGCCTTCGGTCTCTTCCAGCGTCATCGGCCCCGTATTCCCGGCTAAATCGTTGGTCCCCGCCAGGATTACCACCACCTTCGGCTCTAAATCGATCACGTCCTGCCGGAAGCGTGCCACCATCTGCGGCGTGGTCTGCCCACTGATGCCGCGGTTGATGTACCCCTTGTCCGGAAACCCGCTCGGCTCGTCGAAGTGCCACCCCTCGGTGATCGAGTCGCCCATGAACACCACGCGCTTCTCGCCCTTGGCCGGCGCGCCCAGCTTCTCGTCCGCTTCCTTGAACCGCGCCAGCCATCCAAAGTCCGTCAGCAACTGCTTGTCATGCGCCGTCCAGTACGCGTTCGCCGGATGGCCGGACGGCGTTGTCTGCGGCGCGGTCTGTGCCGGCGCGGGCGCCTTCGTCTCCGGTACGATCCCCGGCTCCTGCGCCGCCATCAATCCGGCCGCAATCCCCATCATCGTCAAAACAAGAATCCGTCTCACTCCCACCCCCCATTGAACGCGCCTCAATTTGAGAGCCATTCTTAAGCCTCTCCGCGCGCCACCAAGGATTGTAAGCAACCACCCTGCCGGTAACAGGGAGCGAACGCGCCAGTAGCCAGTAGCTTGTAGCTAAGAGCTACCAACTACCGGCTACAAGCTACCGGCTACCGGCCAGAGAATCCGTCCCCTTTTCCACCATCTCCCACACCCCCTCCCTGCGCTACGCTGGAGAAGAGCCATGAGCACCTGTCCCATCTGCGGCGGCCTCGGCCTGGTCCGCGTCCGGTCCTCCGCCGGCCTCTGGGTCTCCCGCGCCTGCGAGTGTCAGGAGTTCCAGCGCGACGAGCGGCGCATGGCCGCCGCCCACATCCCCGAGCGTTACAAGGATTACGATCTCGACGGCTTTCATCTCCTCCACGAGTCCGACCCCACCATCGCCCGCGCCTACCAGTACGCCCGCAAATTCGTTGAGGCCTACCCGGTGGACACTGCCGGCAAGGGCCTGCTCTTCACCGGCTCCATCGGCGTGGGCAAAACCCATCTGGCCGTCGGCGTTCTCCGCCGCCTGGTCCGCGAGCGCGGCGTCAAAGGACTTTTCTCCGACTACCGCGAGCTGCTCAAAAGCATCCAGAACAGCTACAACCCCCAGGTGGCCACCACCGAGCTCGAACTGCTCCGGCCCGTCTTCAATGCTGAAGTCCTCGTCCTCGACGACCTGGGCGCGCAAAAGCCCAACGAGTGGGTCTGGGACACGGTGGCGCTCATCCTCAACACCCGCTACAACAACCGCCAGACCACCATCATCACCACCAACTATCCTGACCAGCCCGCCGGCAGCGGCGCCAAAACCGATCTCGAGCGCGCCGCCCGCGAGCAGACCCTCGGCGACCGCATCGGCGACCGCATGCGCTCCCGCCTGGCTGAAATGTGCATCTCCGTCGAAATGAAGGGCAGCGACTTCCGCCAATCCATCAAGCGCGCCAGCTTCGGTTGATCCGAAATCGCGTCACCGATTCGACAGCGATGGCGAGCCGCGTTATTCCCAGCGAAAAACCTTGGCCGAAATCGCTGTAAAGACGAGAAACAACACCGTCAATGCCGCTACGTCACCCATGTGGGCCAACCACCCATCTCCGTTCCATATGCCTTCAAGGAGGCGCACGGCGTAGGTCAGCGGCAACCCCCGCGCCACCACGCGCAACACCGTTGGCAAATCTGAAATGGGAAAGAAGATTCCCGAGAGAACAATCATGGGGTAGAGAATGATGGCTCCGATCGGCTGCGCAAAGCGCGCCGTGGGAACGATGCTGGCGATGACAAATCCGATTGACAGAATGCTCCAGGTGCTGATGAGCAGCGCAATGGTAAACGAGAGCCATGGAATATGGGCTCCCGGCGGGAAATAGCGCTTCCCTGCGAGAAACATCAAGCCCAGAGTTGCCGCGGTCAGCAATAGCTTGACGATCACGTGGGCACTGAGTATGGTTTGCGGGCGCAGGGGCGTTGCGCGAAGCCGCTTGAGGATGCCGCCCTCGCGGTAGATTGAGACGATGGTTACCAGCGAAAGCACGGCGCTAACAGAGATCAAAAGAGCCACGAGAACTGGAAGGCCGGCGCCCATCACAGAGAGGGAAGGTGTGCCGGATCTAAGCTTTGCAAAGCGCCCCAGAACAACGAAGATCAGGACCGGTACACCAATGGTGCCGAATGCGCCCAGCGGCTCGCGCATAAAGACTTTCATCTCGATCCATGTCAGTTTCCACAGTCCACGCAGCATCGTTGTCTCGTCCTATTCGCGAATGGAGCGGCCAGTCAGTTTGAGAAAGACGTCCTCAAGATTGGGGAGAACAGTGCGGAAATCCGTGACCCGGATCCGATTCTCCGAAAGACAATGAATCACCTCGGTGACCAGGTCTTCGCCCCGCCCGCGAATGGTGAATCGCATGTTTTCGCAGGATACGGAGTCAACTCCCGGAATCGTCTGAAAATGGTCGCCGGCAGCGGAGTCGGTCGCATCCAGAACCACAGTGCGCTCCGGGCAGTGCCGGCGCACCAGGCTCTCCGGCGTGTCGATGTCGATGATTCGTCCGTGCTCCATGATGGCTACCCGGTCGCACAACCGCTCAGCCTCTTCCATCAGATGCGTAGTCAAAAACACGGTCTTGCCTCGCTCACGTATGCCGCGCACCAGATCCCAGATTGCGTGCCTCGCCTGTGGATCGAGACCGGTCGTCAGTTCGTCCAGGAATACCAGCTCCGGATCGTTGATCAACGCAAGAGCGATAAACAGCCTCTGTTTCTGGCCCCCGGAAAGATTCATGAACCATGCGCCCCGCTTTTCGGTAAGGCTGAGCTGTTCCAGCAGCCGCCTTCCATCGATGGCTTTCTTTCCGTATAGCGACGCCCAGAGGTCGACCGCTTCCCACACCTTGATTCGCTTCTGTAGCTGTGCCTGCTGAAGCTGAACTCCGATCCGTTCCTGCAGCTTGTACGCCTGGCGAAAAGGGTCAAGTCCGAGCACATTAATGGTGCCGCTGTCGGGCTTGCGAATCCCTTCGATGCACTCCATCGTGGTGGTCTTGCCGGCTCCGTTGGGACCGATCAGTCCAAAGATTTCCCCTTGGACGACCTCGAACGACGCTTCCTCTACGGCCGCGGTTTTGCCGTAGGTCTTGCGCAATCCGGAGACTTCAATGACTGGTTGCATTGTGCTTTCTTGACAATCGCGGAACCATGCCGGCCCTGCCTCAATCCATCGTCTTCATCGAGAAGTACGTGAACAGCTCCGCCCAGAAGCGCGCGTCCTGCTTGTTATCCGCGCCTACGCCGTGCCCTCCTTCCACCACCTCGTCGTAGTAGAACGGCTCGCCGAACTCCTCCATCTTTGCCGCGAACTTGCGCGCATGCACCGGCCCCACGCGGTCGTCCTTGGTGGTGGTAAAGATCAGCGGCTCAGGATATTTCACGTCCGGCTTGAGCTGGTTGTACGGCGAGATTTGCGCCAGAAACTTCCGCTCAGCCGGAACCGACGCCGATCCGTACTCGCCCACCCACGACGCGCCCGCCGACAGGTGCTCGTAGTTGAGCATGTCCAAGAGCGGCACCAGGATTGCCACCGCGCCCCACATCTGCGGATGCTCGGTGAACTCCACGCCCATCAGCAGCCCGCCGTTCGAGCCGCCCATGATCCCCAGCCGCCGCGTCGAGGTGATCTTGCGCGCCACAAGATCCTGCGCCACGGCATAGAAGTCGTCGTATATGCGCTGCCGGTGCGTCTTCAGCCCCGCCTCGTGCCACGCCGGCCCAAACTCCCCGCCGCCGCGGATGTTGGCCAGCACCCACACGCCGCCACGCTCCAGCCACAGCTTTCCGTACGTCGCCGAGTAGCTGGGCGTCTCTGAAACCTGGAACCCTCCATACGCCGTCAGAACCGTGGGGTTGTTCCCGTCATGCTTCATGTCCTTCGGGTGCACCACGAAGTACGGCACTTTGGTTCCGTCCTTCGATGTTGCCTCGAGCTGCTCCACCACGTCCTGGCTGGCATCGAAGAGCGGCTTCTGCGCCTTGGCCTGGCTGAAAGAGCCATCCTGCGCATCGCCCAGCCACAATGACGGCGGCTCCAGGAAGCCGGTCAGCCCGATGAAGAAGCGATCGTCCGTCTGGCTGGCGGTCACGATCCCCACCGTCTGGTTGTCCGGAATGGGCAGCTTCTCCCGCGTCCAGCTTCCGCTTGCGGCGCGGGTGTAAACGTAGGCGCGGCCCTGCACGTGCTCCAGCGTGGTCACCAGAACATGGTTCTTCGTCGTCGCCACCTGCTGCAGAAACTCCTCGGCCGTGGGCGCAAACACCACCACCGGCTTCAGGTGTGCCGGGTCCTTCTCCGCTGCTTTCAGTGAGACTGCTACCAGCGACCCTTGCGCATAGCCCCTGGTCTGCCCGGCCGGAGTCCAGTCCTCGTTCAGCTCGATGAGCAATTGTCCGTCCACCAGGCCCGCCACATCGGATTTGACCGGGAGCGCCAGCTTCTTCGGACCTGAGGGCAGCAGCAAGTAGATCTCGCGCGTGAACGTGGTCAGGTTGCGGTCGATGACGGCCGCGCGATGACCCTCGCCATCGACAACAACCGTAGGACTATCGCCGTAGCCGTTGTCGGTAACGGCGCCGCGGTAGACCTCCTTGGCGTTGTCCAGCGTCTCACCCCGTTTCCACTCGCGCACCGTGATGGCGTAGCCCGCCTGGCTCATCGTCCCCACTCCAAAGTCGCGCCCCACCAGCAGCGTGTCCTTGTTCAGCCACTGCACCCGCTGCTTGCCCCGCGGTAGCGTAAAGCCGCCCTCCACAAACTTGCCCGTTTTCAAGTCCATCTCCCGCAGGCTCACGGCATCCTCGCCGCCGGCTGAGAGCTCCACCATGCACAGATCGTCCTGGGGCTGCAGGCAGCTCAACCCCTTGCCCACCCAGCTCTGATGGTCGGCTTTTGACAGCGCGTCGTAATCGATCACCGTCTCCCAGTTCGGTTCGGCCATCAGGTAACTGTCCAGCGTGGTGCGGCGCACGATGCCGCGCAGGTGGCCGGCATCGCGCCACACGTTGTAAACCTGCCCGCCGCGGAACTGCGGCGTGGCCAGCCGGTCCGGCGACTCCAACACACTCAGCGCCTCGGCATCCAGCGTGGCAAAGCGCGGATCCTTCTCAATCACCGCCGCCGTGCGCGCGTCCTCTGTTTTTACCCAGGCCATGGAGCGCGCGCCATGGATGTCTTCGAGCCAGGTGTATTTGTCGGGCTGCTCGACGGAGCTTGCTTGCGCGCCGGCAGGCAGGGCCACGCCGAAAACAAGCGCGAACGCGGCCAGGAACGAGACGGGAATCTTCACAGAGAATCTCCTCGGGGCAGGGTTGACCCGCGAACGTGCTCGACGCGGCAAAGCGGTGTTGATTCCACCCTTGGATAGGGGCGGCTTCGGGGAGCAAGGCCATTATCGCAGACCCGGCCCATGACAGTGTATGGTGACAATGTTGCTCCTGGATTCAGAGCCCTTGCGCGCTTTCCTTCAATACGCCGCCTTCGCCGCCATGCTGGCCATGTGGGCCTTCACCGCATACGCCGTAGCCGGACCGCATCCGCTCCCCCCGCGCATCCCCACGCACTTTGACCTGGCGGGCAGGCCAAACGGCTGGGGTCAACCCGGCATGCTTTGGATGCTGCCCATCGTTGCCACCATCATCCTTGGGTTGATGTCGCTGGTGGCGCGGCATCCGCGGGCCTTCAACTACCCTTTGCGCGTGACGCCGGCCACGCGGCCGCGCCTTGAAGCCATCGCTTTGGGCATGATTGCCTGGCTGCAACTCGAGATCGCCGCCTTGTTCCTCTTGATCCAGTACGCGATCATCCAATCGGCACGAATCGCGCGCAACCCCCTGCCGCCGGCCTTCATGCCCATCGCATTGCTGGTGGTGATCGGAACTGCCGCCTGGCACACCCGAACCATGTTCGCCGCGGCTCGTGTGCCGACTACTTAAAACACCCAGAGGCTGCAGAGAACCAGCAGGATGGCGCCCACCGTGACCACCTGGTAGACAACGTCTTCAACCGGGCGGGTTCGCCAGCCGGTTCGCGAAGGCGGCAGAGAAGGGGATGCGTTGCGTTCCGGAGAGTGCATCATGCGCCTGCCTTTCTTCGCCCTTTGGCTGGAATCCGAGCCTGCTGCCCTGGGAAACGGTACGGCGGTGAACGATCGAGAGTTCCTTCTTATCCGGTTGGACGCTGGCTAATCCACGTGGATGCCAGAAGTTTTCCATGAACTTTCTGTCATCGCCTGTGCGCGTTATCGGCTCCCCGTCAAGCATTCTGCTCCCAATACCACGGGAAAAGGAAGGGCCAGGTCATCCCAAAGTAACGGGTGTAGAATTCGGCTCGTGAGCAGTGGTCCTGAGCTGATCCGCCCGGCGGATCGTGGTGAACGCGACTGGAGGCCGTTGGCGATTGCCGCGGCCGTCGTCATTCTTGTGGCGGCGGTGGTGATCGGGGTGCTGCAACACGGGCGCAAGGGGCCAACTGTGGCCCCGGTTTCCGCCGCGCCCGATCCCTACGCGGCCAACCTGCCCATCACCAGCGTGGCCATGAGCGAGTCCAGCAATCTGGCCGGCGGCAAAGTGACCTACGTGGACGGGCACATCGCCAACAAGGGCGCCAGGACGGTGACCGTAATCACGGTGCAGACGTTGTTCCGGGACGCGGCTAGGGAAGTGGCGCAGAACGACGTGCAGCCAGTGCAGCTGATCCGGACCCGCGAGCCCTACGTGGACCTGGAGCCAGTGTCGGCGGCGCCGCTGAAGCCGGGCGACGAGCGCGATTTCCGGCTGATCTACGACGCCGTGACCCAGGACTGGAACGGCGAATACCCGCAGTTGCGGATCCTGCACGTTGAGACGCAATAAAGCAGGGGCCGAGAGAGCCGCGGCTGCGGCCGCGAAAAGTGCAGAAATAAAAAACGGCGATGTGCTGTTGATTCAGCAAATTACGTGCTGAAAGTGCAGTGAATTGTGCGCCTTTTTTCGGGTGGGGTCGTCTGCCAATTACGGGTGGTAAAAGGCCCGGCGATTGGTTGCCTGGCGTTTTTCCAACTCTGAGACTATCTTACTCCCTAAACCATTTAAGACTGCAGTTCTTGGCAAAAACTTCTTCTCGATTAGAATCATTCGATTGCATCGTTTTGAACAGTGGCTAAGATTGACAGCATGTCGCAGGAATAGTGCAGAGGTGCAGGGAACAGGGGACAGGGAGTAGGTGGGTAGGGGCGCAGGATCGAGGGAAAAGGGGGCCAGGGAAGGGGGGAACGACCCAGAATTGCGTGATTTTGCGAGCGCTTCCGGGGTTGAGTTGCGGGCGGACGCACAGGATCCGGTGCAGTTATGGGCGGGAACGGCCGGATACTGAAGTTGCAACTTGAGTGTTTGGCTGCGGGAGCGGGCGCGGTTTCCGCGGTTGGCGGCGGAATGGAGAGGCAAGGACAACCGGAGAAGCAGATTCCCTGCCGGGAATGACAGAAAGAAAGGCAAGAGCAAAGGGAATTGCCAGGCTGGTTTCTCCTTGACAGTCTAGGAGAGTTGGCGCTATTCTCCCAGACATTCTAGGGGAGTGTGCCGATGGGCTCGGATGTCGATCTGTTACAGGGGACGCTGGACATGCTGGTGCTGAAGGCGGTGTCTTTGGGGCCGCTGCACGGGTACGGGGTGCTGTTGCGGATCCAGCAGATATCGGGCGGACGGCTGGAGGTCCAGCAGGGGTCGCTGTACCCGGCGCTGTACCGGCTGGAGCACGAGGGCTGGATCGCCGGCGAATGGGGCGTGAGCGAGAACAATCGGCGGGCGCGCTACTACCGGCTTACGGACGCGGGGCGGAAGCGCCTCGACACGGAGGCGCGGAAGTGGAATGAGTTTGCCGCGGTGGTGGGGTCGATCATGAGCAGCGAGGCGGCGGGATAGCGCAGCCGAGTTCGCAGTTCACCGTTCGTAGTTCACAGTTGTCAGTTATCAGTTTTCAGTTGTCAGTCAACGGAGCCAGAAGCGGTAGCCGGTAGCTGAAACATCGGGCTTTAAGCTACGGGCTACAGGCCCAATACCGGGGGGCGGAGATGAGCTTGCGCAGCAGAGCAAGGACGTGGTGGCGGGCGGTGTTTCGCGGTGGCGAGATGAGCCGGCAGGTGAGCGAGGAGCTTCGGTTTCATATCGAGAGCTATGCGGCGGAGCTGGAGCGGCGGGGGATGGCGCGCGAGGAGTCTTTGCGGCGGGCGCGGGCGGAGCTGGGCAGCGTGGCGGCGCGGCGCGAGGATTGCCGGCGGGCGTGGGGCGCGCAGTTCTTCGACGATCTGGTGGGCGATATCCGCTATGCGCTTCGCATGCTGGCCAAGAGCCCTGGGTTCACGGCGATTGCGGTGGGATCGCTGGCGCTGGGCATCGGCGCGAACACGGCGATCTTCTCGATCGCCAAGCATGTGCTGCTGGACCGGCTGAACGTGCGGCGTGCGGGTGAGCTGCGGCTGCTGGAGTGGACGTCAAGGCAGCCGAGCGCGGTGCACAGCGTGTGGGGCGAGTGGGCCAAGGGCTGGGACGGCGTGCACAGCTCGTCATTCTCCTTCCCGATTTACCAGGAACTGCGTAAGGAGAATCGTGGGCTCTCCGATCTGTTTGCGTTCAAAGACTCCGGCCGGATGGACGTGACGGTGGATGGGAAGGCGGAGGTGGTTCAGCCGGAGCTGGTAAGCGGGAACTATTACCGGGAGATGGAGGTGCAGCCGCAACTGGGGCGGGCGATTGGCGAGCAGGATGACCGGGTGGGTGCCGCGCCGGTGGTGACGATCAGCGACGGCTACTGGGCGCGGCAATTCAACCGCTCTCCGGCTGCGATAGGCAAGACGATACTGCTGAATCTGCAGCCGGTGACGATTGTGGGCGTGAATCCGAAAGGGTTTACAGGTGCGAAGAGCGTACAAACTTCGCCGGAAGTGTTTGCGCCGATTGCTCTGGAGCCGCAGCTGGGATTGCATATTTGGGACGATCCGCTGCTCCAGACCCCGAAGCGCTGGTGGGTACAGATCATGGCGCGGACACGGCCAGGAGTGAGCGAGGCGGCGGCCCAGGCGCAGTTGAGCGCAACCCTGCAGAATGCGGTTTTGGCGCTGATGAAGCCGCCGAAAGGCGACGCGATGCCGCGGCTGGTGGTAGCGGACGGCAGCCGGGGTCTGAACGAAGCCGGCAAGCAACTGGAGCGGCCGCTGGCGGTGCTGCTGGGACTGGTGGGGCTGGTGCTGGCGCTGGCGTGCGCGAACCTGGCCAATCTGCTGCTGGCGCGGTCCTCGGCGCGGCAGCGGGAGATGAGCGTGCGGATGGCGCTGGGAGCGGGGCGGGCGCGGGTGCTGCGGCAAGTGCTGACGGAGAGCCTGGTGCTGGCATTTCTGGGAGGCGCGCTGGGGCTGCTGTTGGGGTATCTCGGACGGAATGCATTGCTTGTCTTCACTGCTGACCCTGCTTCAGATGCGGAGCCGATGCAGGCGGCGTTCAGTTGGGGAGTGTTTGCGTTTACCGCGGGATTGTCGCTGGTGACCGGGCTTCTGTTTGGACTGGCGCCGGCGTGGCAGGCCACGCGGACCGAGGCGCAGACCGGCTTGAAGGATTCCGCGCACACGGCCACGCGGCGGCGGCAGGGTTATGGCGGCAAGGCGATTGTGGGATTCCAGATCGCGATTTCGATGCTGCTGGTGGCTGGCGCGGGAATCTTTCTGCGCACGCTGGTGAACCTGAACCGAATCGATCCAGGATTTGACTCGGGCAACCTGATCCTCTTTGCCGTCAACCCGCCGTCGTCGCGGTATCCCCCGGCGCAGGTTGCGGACTTGTTTCAGCGAATCGAAGACCGGCTGAAGGCAACGCCGGGAGTGGACGCGACGGCAGCGGCGAGCATTCCGCTGCTGGCGAACAGCAACTCGAATGACGATTTTGTGCCGGTGGGCAAGACGGTGAAGAAAGGGGACAACTCGGTCGAGAACGACAACTACGTCGGCGACGATTATTTCGCAACCATGCGGATTCCATTGGTCGCGGGGCGGACCTTCAACGCGCGAGACACTGCGACCTCGCAACGGGTGGGCATTGTGAACCAGGCGCTGGGGAAGAAGTACTGGGGCAACGCAAGCCCGATCGGGAAGACCTTTTGGAGCTCGGACGCCCATGACAACAAACTGACGTACACGATTGTGGGTGTGTGCGCGGATACGCGTTACTCAGACTTGCGGACGGAGCCGCCGCCGATTTTCTACCTGAGCTATCGCCAGGCGCCGGATGTGTCGTGGGGGGTGACGTTTGCGGTGCGGACACGCATGCCGCGGGCGGCGATGACGCCGACGTTGCGCACTGCGGTCCAGAGTGTCGACAACGACCTGCCGCTGATCAACGTGCGCACGCAGAAGGAACAGATCGATCAGACCACGATGAGCGAGCGGATGTTCGCCGATTTGACGGGCGGGTTCGGAGTGCTGGCGCTGGTGCTGGCGTCGATTGGGATTTACGGCGTGCTGGCGTACTCGGTGTCGCGACGGACGAGCGAGATTGGTATTCGCATGGCGTTGGGCGCACAGCGCTCGAGCGTGTTGGCGATGGTTTTACGCGAGGCCGCGTGGATCGCGGCGATCGGGGTGGTGGCCGGGACGGGCGCGGCGCTGGGAATGGGCAAGTTGGTGTCGAACATGCTGTACGGGCTTAAAAGCTGGGATCCGGTGACGCTGGCTGGGTCGGCGCTGCTGCTGGCGCTGGTGGCGCTGGGCGCGAGTTGGATTCCGGCGCGGCGCGCGGCCGGGGTGGATCCGATGACGGCGTTGAGGCACGAGTGAAGCAGGGAGCAAGGGAGCGAGGAGACGAGAAGCAGATTCCCAGCGGGAATGACAGAAAGAAAAGCAAGAGCAAAGACGCAAGGCAAGTACAGGGAGATTCCGATGAGTTTGCAGAGCAGGGTGAGGACTTGGGGCCGGGCGGTGTTCCGGGCGGGAGAGTTGCGCCGGCAGGTGACGGAGGAGCTGGCGTTTCATATCGAGAGCTATGCGGCGGAGCTGGAGCGGCGCGGGATGCTGCGAGATGAAGCATTGCGGAGGGCGCGGGCGGAACTGGGCAGCGTGGCGGCGCGTGGCGAGGATTGCCGGCGGGCTTGGGGCGCGCAGTGGTTCGACGAGCTATGCGGCGACCTGCATTACGCGCTGCGGATCCTGCGCAAGAGCCCGGCCTTCACGCTGATCGCCGCGGGCTCACTGGCTTTGGCAATCGGCGCAAACTCCACCATCTTCGCCGTGGGCAGACAGATCCTTTTCGGTCGCGTGACGGTGCCGCATCCGGAGCAATTGCGCCTCCTGCAATGGGTAGGCGACGACAACGGCATTGCTAAAGGCATGTGGGGCGAGTTTGCGCCCGGTCCCGGCGGCAGCGGTACCCTTGCACCCATCTTCTCTTATCCCATGTATCACCACTTGCGCGCAGCCAACCGCGAGCTCGAGGACCTGGTGGCGTATGCGGAAGACAGCATGAACGCCACCGTGCACGGCGACGCGCAACGCGCTGTAGTGGTGATGGTTTCAGGGAATTTCTACCAACAGATGCGGGTCCGGGTGCAGATCGGCCGGCCCATTCAGCCGTCGGACGACCGGCAATCGGAAAACGGCACAGTTGCCGTGATCAGCGACGGTCTGTGGCAACGGGAGTTTGGCCGTTCGCCGGCAGTGCTTGGACAGATCATCCGGGTCAACCAGCAACCCATGACCATTATTGGCGTGAACCCTCGTGGATTTACGGGGGTCAAAGGCGCGCAGGAGTCGCCCGACCTTGTGATTCCCATCTCCATGCAGCCGACCATCGATCCCAAGGGTAAAAGCGTGCTGCTGACCGATCCCGATTTCTGGTGGGTCCATATTGTGGCGCGCGCCAAGCCTGGAGTTACCGAGCAGACCGCGCAATCGGCGCTGGCCGCCCGGTTTGAGGCCGCCATTCGCGCAACCATGACGGTGAAACCCGGCCAAACCCTGCCCAGACTGTTGTTGGTTGATGGAAGCCGCGGGCTGCATATGAGCGACAATTTCCTCAGCCAGCCATTCTATGTGCTCTTTGTGCTCACCACACTGCTTCTGCTGCTGGCTTGCGCCAATGTGGCCAACCTGCTGCTGGCGCGCGGCGCGCAGCGGCAACGGGAGATCAGCGTACGCATGGCCATGGGTGCGGCGCGATTGCGAGTGGTGCGGCAACTCTTTACCGAAAGCCTGCTGCTGGCCACGCTGGGTGGAGCAGACGGACTGCTTCTGAGCGCTGCCGGCCGCAATGTTATACCGCGGCTGTTGATCGATCCCTGGGAGCATGCGGAGACCGCTATTCCCATGGACTGGCGCGTTTTTGGATTCACGATTTTGGTCACTCTAACCACAGCCTTACTTTTCGGACTGATGCCGGCGTGGCTGGCCGCGCGGAATGAGGTGAGCAGCCAACTGAAGGAGAACACGCACCAGGCCACGCGCCGCCGCAAGGGATGGAGCGGCAAGAGCCTGGTGGCCTTGCAGATTGCACTTTCCACCGTGCTGGTAATCGGCGCGGGCGTCTTTCTGCGCACGGTGATGCAGTTGAGCTCCGTGGATCTCGGCTTCCAGCCGGACCACGTGCTGATGTTCGATATCAGCCCACCGCGCAGTCGTTATCAAGGCGGAAAGGATGTGCTGCTGCACGCACAACTGGAGCAGAAGATTGCAGCATTACCGGGCGTCGAATCGGTGGCGCCTGCATGGATGCCGCTGGCCGCGGGCAGCATGTCAAACAGCGATTTCCTTCCCGAAGGCCAGCCCGTGGATCCGAAGGGAAGGACGGCGGAAGACATCAATGTCGTCGGACGCGACTACTTCCATACGATGAGGATTCCCATGATTGCCGGGCGCGCATTCAACGCGCAGGATACGGCCACTTCACTCAAGGTTGGCATCGTCAATCAAGCGCTGGCGCGCAAGCACTTTCCCAACGTCAATCCCATCGGCAAGCGTTTCAAAACCGACGGGCCAAAAGATGGATGGATCACGATTGTGGGCATCTGCGCCGATACGCGCTATTCGCAGCTTCGCGATGACCCCCCGCCGGTGTTTTACCTGCCTTATGTTCAGCAGACTGACGTGGGAGGGATGACCTACCAGATTCGCACGCATCTTAGGGCGGCCGCGCTGGTTCCCGCGCTGCGGCAAATCGTACAACAGGCTGACCCGGACCTTCCGATGATCGACATACGCACGGAGCGCGAACAGATGGACGCCAATATGCAGATGGAGCGGGCACTGGCCACGATGACTTCGGCATTCGGAGTGCTAGCGCTGGTGCTGGCTTCGGTGGGGATCTACGGAATCATGGCATACACGGTGGCGCAGCGGACGAATGAGATCGGGATACGGCTGGCACTGGGGGCATTGCCGAGGCAGGTGCGGCGGATGATTCTCAAGGAAAGCTGGTGGCTGACCGCGGCGGGTCTGGCTGCGGGGCTTGCCGGAGCGCTGATGCTGACGCGGCTGGTGAAGTCGATGCTGTATGGGATTGCACCGTATGACTCGGTGACGCTGGGTGCGGCGGTTCTGTTGCTGATGGGAGTGGCGCTGGGAGCGAGCTGGATTCCGGCGCGGCGCGCGGCGGGCGTGGATCCGATGCGGGCGCTGCGGCATGAGTAAGGCAGGGAACGAGGGGCCGGTAGCCGGTAGCCAGTAGCTGGTAGCCGATGCCTGCAGCTACAGGCTACTAGCTACAGGCTTGCGATGAGGTTAACGAGATGAGTTTGCGGAGCCGGGTTAAG
This sequence comes from uncultured Acidobacteriota bacterium, assembly GCA_963766785.1. Classification (GTDB taxonomy): domain Bacteria; phylum Acidobacteriota; class Terriglobia; order Terriglobales; family Acidobacteriaceae; genus Telmatobacter. Next base: position 339,599 of record CAVYBV010000025.1, on the reverse strand, counting down.
ACTTGGAGTAGGGCGGTGTTCCGGGCCGGGGAGTTGCGCGGGCAGGTGAGCGAGGAGCTTCGGTTTCACATCGAAAGCTATGCGGCGGAGCTGGAGCAGCGCGGGATGCCGCGAGAGGAAGCATTGCGGAGGGCGCGGATGGAGATGGGATCGGGCGAGCGGGTGCGAGAGGAAGTTAACCGGGCTTCGGGTGGTGAGCTGGCGCGGGCGTTCTGGGGCGATATTCGCTACGCGATACGGGCGCTGAGGCGGTCTCCGGGGTTTGCGCTGGCGGCGATGGCCACGCTGGCGCTGGGCATCGGCGCGGTCACTTCGGTGTTCAGCGTGGTGAGCACGGTGCTGCTGAAGCCGTTCGCGTTTCGCGATCCGGGGCGGCTGGTGGTGGTGCGGGAAACGGAGACTGGGCTGGACAATGGGCGGACGTCGATCCCGGTGAGCTACCGGCATTACGCGCGGTTGAAGGCGACGGCGAAGACGCTGGAGGATGCGGCGATCTTTCGTGACTCCGCAACCAGCGTGTCGCCAAATGGGGACCGGCCGGAGATCATGGGCGGGGTGAGATCGTCAACCAACCTGCTAAGGGTGCTGGGCGTGCAGCCGTTTCTGGGGCGGGACTTTGTCCCCAGCGATGCGGCGACGGGCAACCCCCAGGTGGTGATCCTGAGCTATGACGGGTGGAAGGAACTGACAGGTGGAGACCCGAAGGCGATAGGCAAAACGGTGCGCCTGAATGGCGATCCGTTAACGTTGATTGGGGTTCTGCCGGTTGGCGTGAAGCTGCCGCCGATCGCGTGGGGTGACAAGATTGCGGGTGCGGCGGGCCAGGGAACTGAAGAGACTATGGTCTTTATGCCGTACGCGCCCAGCGACTGGGATCTGAAGCAGGATACGGGGAACTTCAACTACAAGATGATTGCGCGGCTGAAACCGGGAGTGACGGCGGCGCAGGCCGGGGCTGAGCTGGAGACGCTGCAACAAGCGTACGTGCAATCGGCGAAGTTGCCGGTTCATATTGGGGCGGAGGTGAAGCCGCTAGCGGCGGATGTGACCAAGGGGATCAGCGGAGCGCTTTGGCTGATGCTGGCGGCGGTGTGCGGGGTGCTGCTGATTGGGTGCGTGAACCTGGCCAATCTGCAACTGGCGCGAGCCGTGGCGGCAGAGCGGGAGACGGCGGTGCGGGCGGCGCTGGGAGCGAATCGCGCGAGGTTGCTGCAGGCGCGGCTGGCGGAGAGCGTGGTGCTGGCTGTTGCGGGCGGCGCGGCGGGCGTGGCGCTGGCGTTTGTGGGCATGCGAGGGCTGCTGGCGCTGGCGCCGGCGAATGTTCCGCGGCTGAATGAAGTGCACATGAGCTGGCCGGTGCTGCTGTTTGCGGCTGGGCTATCGATTGCGGCGGCGGTGGGGTTCGGGATTGTGCCGGCGCTGAAGGGGATGCGGGTGCGACCGGAGACGGCGCTGCGGGCGAACACCACGCGCGCCGCAAACACGCGCGAGAGCCGGCGTGCGCGCAGCGTGCTGGTGGGCGCGCAGGTGACGTGCACGGTGGCGCTGCTGCTGGTAACGGCGCTGGTGCTGCGCAGCTTCTCGCGATTGCTGGGGGAGAAGCTGGGGTTCGATGCGAGGCACGTGACCCTGGCGGTGGTGGAGCTGTACGCGCCGCAGTACGACGACAGCGTGAAGAACGTGCAGGCGGTGAAGCTGCAGTTTACGGACCGGGCTCTGGCGGCGCTGCGGGGGCTGCCGGGAGTGCAGCAGGTGGCAGTGACAAGCACGGTGCCGCTGGCCGGAGAGAACTGGATAGACGAATTGATCCGCCCGGATCACCCACTGCCGGAAGCCCAACGGCCGCTAATCAACGTGCGCTGGATCAACCCCCAGTACATGACCGCGATGCAGATTCCGCTGGTGAGCGGGCGAAACATAACCGAAGAGGATCGCGCGAATCCTTTCGTGGTGATGATCTCGGAGCGAACGGCGCGGGAGGGATTTGGTGGCGAGAATCCGGTGGGAAAAAAGATCGAGCTGGATTTGCCAGGCTTCGAGAAGCCGCCTTTGGCGACGATTGTGGGCGTGGTGGCGGATGGGCGGATCAACGGGCTCAAGGACACCGCCAACATGATGTACGCGCCGTATTGGCTTTATACGCCGTGGACGTTGTCGTTCATGGTGCGCGGGGCACAGCCGGCGGACGCGCTGATGCCGGAGATGCGGCGGGCGATATGGAACATTGACCCGCAGGTTGCGATTCCGGTGCTGAAGCCGATGGATGAGCAGGTGAGCGACTCGGTGGCGACGGAGCGGTTCCAGACGCTGATCCTGGGATGCTTTGGCGCGGCCGCGCTGCTGCTGGCGCTGGTGGGGATTTACGGCGTGCTGGCGTATTCGGTGTCGATGCGGACGCAGGAGTTCGGGATTCGCATGGCGCTGGGCTCGGGGCGCGGCGCGCTCATGGGGCTGGTGCTGCGGCAGGCGGCGGTGCCGGTGCTAATCGGAACTGCAGCGGGATTGGGCGTAGCGTTTGCGGCGATGGGCTGGGTGCGGAGCCTGCTGTACCAGACATCGGTGCTGGATCCGGTGGCGATTGCGGGAAGCTTGCTGCTGCTGCTGGGCGCGGCGCTGCTGGCGGCGCTGATGCCGGCGCGAAGGGCGGCGGGGATCGATCCGGCGCGGGCGATACGGGAAGAATAGCGGAGTTAATCCCACCCTTCGCGCAAAAGGCGCGCGAAGGATGGGGCACCCACTATCGGAAAATCGATAACTGGTAACTGACAACTTACAACTCACAGCTACGGCTATTGATCGTCATCGTCGTCCGAGGGCGGCGTGGCGCCGACGGGCAGGCCGCGCGGGTCGGGCTTGATGGTGACGGGTTGCGTGAGAGTTTGTCCGTCGACGGTGAGACGAACCGTGTATTGACCGGCCTCGAGCGTGGGCGCGGCGCGGCCAAAGCCTGCGGGTGCGGCGGCTGGAGGCTTTGAGCCGGCGGGATGGCAAGCATCAACCGGCGGCGCGGCGGGACGGCGGCCAAAGCCGAAGCGCGGCGCGACGACGTTGAGCGCGGCGCGATGCATGCCGGCTGCGGCTGATGGCGGCGCGGGCGGCACCAGCCAGTAGGCCTGGACGTTGATGGTCTCCGTATCCACCGGCTTCACCGGGGTGTCGCTGGCGAAGCAAGCGGCGACCTTACCCTCCGCATCGACAAGCTCCAGCTTGACCGGTGAACTGGGCGCGGACTTGAGCCAGTAGTAAGCGACCACACCCTGGGGCGGATTCTTTTCCTGCGGCTCCTCGTGCGGGTATGGTGTGCCGTCCTGGCCGCCCTGGCGGATGGCGTATGTCGCGCCCGGGGCGAAGAGATACGCGTTGGCCGACTCGATCTCGCTGCCGTGCGCGGCGATCTGGCGCAGAGCGGACATCTGGTCGAGGACCCAGAAGCCGCGGCCAAACGTGGCGATGGCGAGATCGTCTCCGTGGACGACGAGATCGCGCACCGACACCACAGGCATGTTGAGCTCAAGCGGCTGCCAATGGTCGCCGTCGTTGAAGGAAACGTAGACGCGCAACTCGGTGGCGGCGTAGAGCAGGCCATCCTGCTGCGGGTCTTGCTTGATGGCGTTGACGTACGCGCCGTCGGGAATCCCATCAACGACGTTGGTCCAGGTGCGGCCGCCGTCGTGGGTGCGATAGATGTAGGGGCGCCTGTCGGCGAGGCGGTGGCGATCGACGGAGGCGTAGGCGGTTTCGGCGTCGAAGTGGCCGGCCTCAATGCCGGAGACCTTGCTCCACGGCGTCATCGGTGGCGGGGTCACATCGTTCCAATGCGCGCCGTCGTCGCGGGTGACGTAGATGAGGCCGTCGTCGGTGCCGGCCCAGACGGTCTTCGCGTCCAGCGGCGATGGGCCGAGCGAATAGACCACGCCGAAGCGATCGGTCATCTGCTCGTCGATGTCCTTGGCCGTGACGGGATCGAGATTCGCGGGCACGGGCGGGTTGACGCGCGTGAGGTCGGGGCTGATCTTTTCCCAGGTCTTGCCGCGGTCGCGGGTGCGGAAGATGAACTGGTTGGCGTAGTAGAGCGCGTCATCGGCCTGGGAGAAGACCTGGGGCAGCGTCCACGTGCGGCGATAGGGATCGGACGGATCGGAGGGCGGGATGTGGCCGCCTTCGGGCGCGGCCACGTTGAGCGCATTGTTGCAGCGCCCATCGCCGTTGCCGTAGAGCAGGTCGGCGTCCTTGGGATCGGGCACCACGGTTGAGCTCTCGCCGGCCTCGCAGATCGGCCGCCAGTTGCGGTCGTCGAGGATGTCCATGCGCGACCATGTGCCGACGGAGACGGCGCCGGAGTCCTGCTGCGCGCCGTAGAGCCAGTAAGGGAAGCGATTGTCGGCGGCAACGTGGTAGATCTGCGCGGTGGGCTGGTTGTACCACGTACTCCACGTGCGCGCGCCGTCGACGGAAACGACCGTGCCCTGATCGCTCGAGAGCACCATGCGATTGCCGTCGCGCGGATTGATCCAGAGCTGATGATAGTCATCGCCGCCGGGCGCGCCCTTCACGGGCATCCACGTCTTGCCGGCATCGAGGGTCATGTAAGTTGCGGTGTTGATGACGTAGGCGCGATCGGGGTTGGTGGGATCGACGGCCATCTGGCAGAAGTACCAGCCGCGGCCCCAGAGGCGCTGCTCGTTGTTGACCAGATGCCAGGAAGCGCCGGCGTCGTCGGAGATGTAGATGCCACCGGAGGGTTTGGGGGCGTTGGGGCCGCGGGCCGCGGCCATGCGGAAGGAAGGCGCGATGGGCGCGCCCAGGTCGTCGACGACGGCGTAGAGGCGGTTGGGATTCGACGGCGCGATGGCGATGCCGATTTTGCCAACGAAGCCATCGTTGGGCAGGCCGTTGGTGAGCTGATGCCAATTGTCGCCGCCGTCAGTGGATTTCCAGAGGCCGCTGCCGGGCAGGTTCGAAGGCGCGTAAACGGCCCACGGCGGGCGGCGGGTGGCCCACAGCGAAGCATAGATGGTGCGCGGATGCCTGGGATCGAGCGCGAGATCGAATGCGCCCACGTTGTCGGGGTCGGACTTGTTTGAGAGGATCTTCTTCCAGTGCGCGCCGCCATCGGTGGAGCGGTAGACGCCGCGCTCGGAGTTGGCGTTGTAGACGTGGCCGAGAGCAGCGACGTAGACGCGGTTGGGATCGGCGGGATCGACGACGATGCGGCCGATCTGGCTGGAATCTTTGAGGCCGATGAAGCTCCAGGTGCGGCCCGCGTCAGTGGATTTGAAGACGCCGATGCCGTAGTTGTGCTGGCTGCGGATGTCGGGCTCGCCGGTGCCCACGTAGATGATGTTGGGATCGGAGGGCGCGACGGCGATGGCGCCGATGGAGCTGCACGGGATTCCGGTGACGGGATCGTCGGCGATGGGAACCCATGTTCGGCCGGAGTTCTCGGTCTTCCACAGGCCGCCGCCGGCTGCGCCCATCAGGAACGTGTCCGGCTGCGAAGGGATGCCGGCGACGGCGTAGGTGCGGCCGCCGCGCATGGGGCCGACGTCGCGCCATTCAAGGCCGGAGAGCAGGGAAGCGGGAACCTGCTGCGCGGCGAGCGAGGCGGCAATGAACAGAACAGGAAGCGCGAACAGGACGCGGCGGGAAGTGGACATGCTGAGGCTCCGTTGCTTGTGGGAGTGGATGGGGACGGCCCGAATGAAAGGATTGTAAATGACGGAGCCGAGGGATAAGCGGATAAGCGAAAGAGCATTAACACGCCCAAAAACCGTGTCCGTGTAGTTTTGTGATTTCCCAGATCCCAAAATCGGGACCTGGGGCACCCAAATTCAAAGGTTCGATTACAAAATCACGTGGACACGGTACTAGAACCTCACGCGAGCGCCGAGCTGGGCAGCGAATGGAATTCCGACCGTTGTGCCGGGTCCGAAAAAATCTCCGAGAGCGCCTTCGGGGATCTCAAGTTGCTTCAGGCTGGTGATGGGGGCGGTCTGCGAACAGTCGGCGACGGTGCAGATAAGGCTGACATTTGTAATGCCGTTTTGATTTGGCTGCATCTGGGTGGCGGGGACCGGAAGTTGCGTGACATTGACTGCATAATTCGCGCCGGGATTGTTGCGATTAAAGAGATTGAAGAACTCCACGAAGGGTTCGAACTGCCAGCGCTCGCGGATTTTGAGGGGGCGGGTGACGCGCAGGTCGGTTTGCATGTAAGGGGCTCCACGAAATTCGTCGAGACTGGTATAGGCCCCATTTACCCAGATGCGCCCGGTGTTGTCCGCATTGGTGATGGTGATTGGGCGGGCACTCTCAAGCTGGGTGACGCTGCTCAAGTCGAGACCACCCGGAATATGCAGTGTACCGGCAAGCACAAAGCGATGGCGCACGTCTTCGCCGGATGGGCCGTAATCGCCGGGGCCGAAGGCATCCAGTTGTCCGGCCTGCGGTCCGCTTTGCAGCGTGCAGACGCCGTCCACATAGTCGAAGAGTTCGCCGAGCAGACATCCCCAGGTTTGCGCCTTTGAGAGCTGATAGTTCGCGACCAGGCTGAAGCGGCGCATATTGCCCTGCAGATGCAACATGAGGGCGTTGTAACTGGAACGATTGTCGGACTGGAACACATTCACATTCGGCACCACGTTTGCCTGATCCGCGGCATAACTCGGGTCGGTGGTGGAAATGAGCGGAGTGAACAGGTTTGCGCCACTGGTATAGGGGAAGGCGCGATAGCCGTGATTTCCCTGCTCGTGCGAATAATCGGCGCTGGCCAGCCAGCGATCGTTGAAGGCGTGCTCCGCTCCGCCCGTGACGTGAATGGCGTAGGGAGTCTTGTAACTGGAACCGACGAGATTGCCTGTGCTGCCGGCGCCGCCTTCGAGGCAGCCGGCGCCGGCGAGCGAGTAAGTGCCGGGGCCTCTGGTAAGAGTGCACGCGCCGGTGGTGGCATTGGTGTTATTAATGCCTTGAAATGCGGTCGCCCATCCATTCTGAGCAAGATCTTCATAGAACAGGCCGAATCCGGCGCGCAACACCGTCTTCTCGCTGCCATGCGGAGACCAGGCGAATCCAAGGCGCGGCGCGATCTGCTTGCGGTAATCGCGCGGCACGCTGGGCACGATGGGAATCTGCAAGGCCTGCAAGGTGATGTAGGCGCTATTCTCAAGCTGGGATCGGCCTGAGCCTTCGAACAGCCCCCAGGTGGTTTGGTAACGCAAACCGTAGTTGACAGTAAGGTGGTGCGTAGCGCGCCAGGAATCCTCGGCGTAGAAGGCCAGCCTTTGCACGTTCTGCGAGAAGCTGCCGTCGCCGGCGGGAGTGTAACTGCACGTAATGCCGGATTGAGCGCTGGGTTCAGGATTGCACTGCGATGCCGGCGCAACATCATAAAACGGCAATGGGCTGGTGATGCCGCCGCAGTCGGCTCCGGGCGGGTTCAGATAGCAATCGGGGTTGGCCGAATACTGGATGATCTGCTCGGCAGTGGATGCAAACGCGCCGCTGAGATCCGGTTCGTGAATGGAATCGACACCGAATTTCAGAGCGTGACTTCCCGCAACGTGGCTCAGGTCGTAGCGCATCTGGTACCTGTCCTGATTGCGCAGGTCGGGGAAAAGAGTGATGGGAGTGGCGAACTGGTTGTCGCCGAAAGTCTCAAATCCGGAAATCGTTAATGCCGTCGAACTGAAGGGAAACGCCAGCGCGAAGCCCAGATCGGAGTTACGCGTCTGAGTAAGGTGCAGGACGCTGGCGGCGAAAACCAGATTGCCGAGCCAGGTGGGACTGAATGTATAAGTATTGCTAATTACCGCGTTCCAGTAGTTATTGTGGGTGATGAGTCCCGTGGATGGCAGCGTGCCTTGTTCCACCAGGGCGTTATGGGTGAGATAAGTATCTTCAGAGGTGCGGAGAAACCATTGCGACTTGGGAGATTCGGCCCAGTCAAAACGCGCCGAGCCGAGATAGTCGCGGAAAGGGATGGGAACGGTGGATGGAATGGCGATGGAAGATACGCCGGGAATCAAGCCTTGCGAGGCGATGGTGCTCAGCGCATCGAATTGCTGCAGGCTGGCGGGACTGTAGGCAATGCTCGCGTTTTCGTGGACCTGCTCATACGACGTAAAGAACCACACTTTGTTTTGTGCGATGGGGCCGCCGAGAGTGCCAACGTAGTTCTGGCGGGAAAACGGCTGCTTGGGATTGTGCGCGCAGACGCCATTGGTACAGGTCTCTGCGGGATTCTCAATGGGGAATCGGGCATTGAGGGCCGCCGCCCGCTCGTAGAAAGCCGCGTCACCGTGCCAGCTGTTGGCGCCGCGCTTGGTGGTGATCACCACGGAACCAGCGGTGGTCCAGCCGGTGTCGGCGTCCTCATTGGAGGTGCGCACGGCGAATTCCTGAATGCCATCGGGCGAAAAATTTTGTAGAAAGCCGCCGATCCAGTCGTCGGAGTTGTCGGCGCCGTCGACCGACAGTTCATTGTTCAAGCCGGAGCTTCCGCCGGTGGACACCGCGGTGATGCGCGCCTTGGTGGGATCGGAAGGCTCGACGGGCTCGGTTCCGGGCACCAGATAAGCGATATTGGCGAAGCTGCGCGCGGGGAGCGGAAAAGATTCGAGGTCCTGGCCGCCAACTACGCCTCCATGAACAGCGCTCGAAGTGTCAATCGTTTCCGCCGTGATCGAAGAGGGAGCTCCCTTTACGGTCACCGTCTCGTGCACGCTTGCCGGTTTCAGAGTGACGTCGAGAACGCGCACCATGCTGACGGGCACATCGACGTCCGCGTCGGCCTGAGTGAAACCTGTGGCCGAAACCATGACGCGATATCGGCCGGGGAGCAGTCCCTCAATGAGAAAGTCGCCCTGCCCATCTGTCGCCGCTGTGCGGCTGATGGAAGAGCCGGCGGCTTCGGCCACCACCTGGGCGCCTGCCACCCGCGCTCCGCCCAAGTCCTGGACCGCTCCGCGAAGCGCGCCGTTCAGATTCTGAGCGCGCACGAGCAAGGGAGCCGAGATGAACGCCAGCACGAGAATTGGCAGCAAAACCTTGCGCATAAGCAAAGTCGATCGGCCAATTCCAATCAGGATAAACCGGACGCGCTTCAAAACTCCTCCGGCAACAACAGTGACCCGGGGCGGTCAGTCCTCGTCGCCCATTTCGATCGGGTCCCCCGCGTTCGCATTGAGCTTGTCTTTATCGACGTCGATGACGGCGAGATGGTTTCGCCGGAGCTGCTCATTGAGCGAGTGCAGATCGGTTTGCTTGAGCTTTTGCCATTGCTCGATAAGGCTGGGCAGCGGCTTGGACACGACTTCGACCGCATTCTGCTGCGCGGCCGTGGGCGCTTCGTCGGCGTTCTCAATGGAATGGAGCAGCATCGCAAGCTGCATGCGTACCGAAGACAGCGTGGGCGGGCCCATGCGGCCGCGGCCGAAGCCGCCGCGACGTTCCGGCCCGGCAATTGCGTCGAGTTCCGAATCGAGCGACGGACCCGCCTGGCCTACGATCGGCTGGCTGGAGCGCGCCTTCAACTGCTCCCGAAGCACGCTGATCTCCTTGAGCGCCGCGGTGGAACTCATCTGATCGTCGTAGATCGATTTGGCAAGCGTGAACTGCTGCTCCAGATCGGCCATCGGCGTTTTCACGCGCGGATCCATCACCACTTTGAGCGGCTGCGTGTACGTTTTTCCATCGGCGATCAGCCGCACCGTGTAATTGCCGGGCATTACCCATGGCGCGGTGGAGGCGTTGGGCGTGTCGTGAGGAACGGCGAGATCGTCGTCGGGTCCGGTAACCATGCCCGGCACCTGCGGGTACTGCATATCCCAGAGGAAGCGGTGCTCGCCCGTCGCGGCGGAGAGAATGCGCGGAGGCCGCGCCCACAAGGTGGGATCGGGATACCGCGGATCGAGAGGCGGCACCGGATCGTTGCTGTTGAAGCGCGCAATCACCTTGCCGTCGCTGCCGGCGATCTCAAGCGAGACCACGCCGGAAATGTTCGGCCCGAGATAGTAGTCGATGATGGCGCCGTCCGGCGGATTCTTGCCCGTGGCCATGTCGGGCGGCCACGGCGTGGGCGGATTCATATCGTTGCGGATGCGCAGCGCGGTCTGGGGTGCGTAGAGGTGCGCGGTCTCCTGCGCCGTGGCCGCGGCAAGCTGGCGCAGCGGGGTTACGTCGTCCAGGATGAGGAACCCGCGCCCGTGCGTGGCGGCGATCAGATCATCGCCCTTCACTTCCAGGTCGCGCACGGAGCTGGCCGGCATGTTCAGCCGCAGCGACTGCCAATGATCGCCATCGTCGAAACTGACGTAAACCTGCGTCTCCGATCCCGCGTACAGCAGCCCCTTGCGCTTGGGATCTTCGCGGATGGCGCTGGTCGCCGCGCCGTCAGGAAGGCCGTTGTCGATCTCCGTCCACGTTTTGCCGCCGTCGTGGGTGCGAAAAAGATGCGGACTCATTTCATCGAGGCGCATGGTGTTCACGGCGGCGTAAGCGGTCTGCGTGTCAAAATGACCGGCATCCATGTTGAACACTTTCCACCACGGCTTGAGCTCGGGCGGCGTCACGTTGGTCCAGTGCGCGCCGGCGTCGATCGTCGTCCAGATCAGCCCATCGTCAGTGCCCGCCCAGATGCGTTTGCCGTCGAGCGGCGAAAGCCCCAGCGCGTAAATGACGCCGCGACGCGTCACCTTTGCTTCCGGCGAGTCCTTGTAGTTATCGTCAACCGCGGGAAGCTGCCACGTTTCGCGGCTCAGGTCGGGGCTCACTTCGCGCCAGTTCTTGCCGCCGTCTGCTGTGAGCCAAAGCGTGTTGGTGGCGAAGTAGAGCTTGTGCGGATCGACCGGCGAGAACTGAAGCGGCTCGGTGCGCAGGGCGCGATAGCTGCGCAAAGGCTTTGGTTCAACGTCCTGGACCTGGCCGGTGCGGCGATCGTAGCGCGTCACTTTGCCGCCGTAAACAACGTCGGGGTCGAGCGGATCGGGCGCGGCGTAGCCGTACTCCTCAATGCCCACAGGGTGCCAGTCGTGGAAAGTGATGCGGCCGTCGTCGCTGCGGCTGGCAACGCACGCGGAGCCTGAGTCCTGCTGCCCGCCGCACACGCGATAGGGAAACGCGTTGTCCGCGGTGGCGTGGTACATCTGCGCCGTCGCCTGGTTGTACCACTGCGTCCAGCTCTCGCCGCCGTTCTCGGATACGACCACGCCCTGGTCGCTCGCAACCGCGATGATCTTCGTGTTGTTGGGATTGACCCACACATTTTGATAATCGTCGCCGCCGGGCGAGCCGCGCAGAGTCGTCCAAGTCTTGCCCGCGTCGGTCGATTTCCAGCTCACAATGCTGGCCACGTAAAGGGTGTCAGGGTCCTTGGGATCGACCAGCGGAACGGGCACATCGCCGCCGCCGATACGCTCCTCGGGCCGCGAGTCGTTGTCGGGCGCGTGAATCCAGTGGTCGCCACCGTCGTCGGAGCGCATCAGTTCCACTGGCCCGCGCACCGGCGCAATAGCGCTGTAAATGCGCTTGGAATTTGTGGGCGAAATGGTCAACTGCACCTGGAGTATTTTGTCCGGCAGGCCGTTGCCCGTCAGTTTGGTCCAGTGGTCGCCGCCGTCGGTCGAGCGATAGATGCCGCCGTCGCCGCCGCCGAAGGAGCCATTTTCCCACGGCGCTTCCTGCCGCTGCCACATGCCCGCGAACACGATATTGGGATTCTGCTGGTCGATCTGGACTTCCGAAGCGCCGGTCTTGTCATCCACAAAGAGCACGCGCTCAAACGTTTTGCCGCCGTCGACCGTGCGATAAAGGCCGCGCTCGTTGTTGGGCCCGAAAGGATGGCCCTCCACGGCGACGAAGACGCGATTGGGATCGCGGGGGTCGATGGCGACTTGTCCGATCTGTTGCCCATCGCGCAGTGCATCCAGGTGCGTCCACGTCTTGCCTGCGTCAGTCGATTTGTAGACGCCGTCGCCGGTGGAAAGATCGGGCCGCTGCAGGCCCTCGCCGCTGCCCACGTAAATCACGTCGGGGTTGCTGGCCGAGACGGCGATGGAGCCAATGGAGCCGCTCGGCTCCCTGTTCCAGATGCTGTGCCAGGTGGCGCCGGCGTCAGTGGTCTTCCACACACCCCCGTTCACCGCGCCAAAGTAGAACGTGGCCGGCTCTGAAGGTACTCCGGCGAGCGCCCGCGTGCGGCCGGCGCGCATGGGACCAATCTCGCGCCAGCGCATGCCGGAAAAGAGCGCGGGATCGACCTGCGCGGAAACGATGGAAGCGGCGGACAAAACGGAAGCGGCAACAAGCAATGCGCGGGGGCAAATCTTCATCGGTGTCTCCAGGGAATGCAGCCGCCGTCGGCTCAAGTCAGGCCGGAGCTGGCGGAGGGACCGCGGATAAGGTTACAAGATTGGGCGCGGTGGATGCAGCCGGAATGCGAAACAATGCGAAACGGGCCAGGGAACGTTCACTGATCCTTGTGGGCGCGGACGGCCCCAGAGCGGCGCTGCCAGGGCAGCCGATTAAGTGAGGATTTGGCGCAACTTTCGCCGGCTTTCCACACTTACGTACCCCTGTAGAAGTTACCCGCGCGGGTAAAAACTACGTCCTCAAAGGCATGAAAATCCTTCCCGTTCAAGGCGCCTGGGCAGCTCGCTTGCCAGCTTTGCTCTCATTCCAAAGGATTTAGTTTTCCACTACCCCGCGTAAACATTTGGCACGGCCCTTGCACTACGTGGGGTGAGCAAGTGCTCGATCCGCAGACTCCTGCGGACTGGGTTCATGGCAACAAAAGGAGCAGGTATGAGAGCCCGTGCAGCTCACAAATTCATTTCCGGCCGCTTGGCCGTTTTCGCCCTGGCATCCGCAATTGCGATTCCCGTAGGCGCGCAGCAAACGCCGCCTGCGAGCACCCAGGACACCCCTCCGGCGACGGCGCAGACGCAGCAAAGCGATCAGAGCGCATCGTCGGTGCAGCCGCAGCAGCAGCCCTCCCCCGATATGAACCAGCAACGGCTGCAAGCCAAGTCAAAGGAGGGGTTCTGGGGACGCATGCAGCCCTTTGCCCGCAAGAAGTGGGTGAAGAGGCAGACCGATCCCATCAATGACCGGCTCACCGAACTGGACCAGTTGAACGCGAAGAACGCCAAGGACATCCAGGATGTTGACGCGCGGGCCCAGGCGGGCATCAAGCAGGCGCAGTCGACCGCGGATGCGGCCAACCAGGCAGCCACCCAGGCAGGGGCGCAGGCGCAGCAAGCCAACACCACAGCGCAGGGCGCTTCCGGCAAGGTGGACCAGATCAACACCACCGTCAATGGCCTTGACCAGTATCGCCAGGTGAGCGACATGGACGTAAAGTTCCACGGCGCCTCCGCGATGCTGTCCAAGGACGCCCAGGGCCAGCTCGATCAGCTTGTCTCAAGCCTGAATGGACATCAGGGCTACATCGTTGAAGTGGAAGCGCACGCGCCCGGACGTGGGGCGGTAGGCATCCAGAATTCCGAGCGGCTGGCCGAGGCGGTTGACCGCTATCTCGTGGAACACGACATTCCCGTCTACCGCGTGCACACGGTGGCGCTGGGCAACGCTCCCATGGAGAACGCTCCCATGGATGCGAACGCAGCCCGGGCGGCAGGTAATGCCCAGGCCAGCGCAACCGGCGAGCAGGACGACCAGCCAGTGCGGACCCGCAGCGTGCACATTCGGTTGATGGAAAACAGTTTGGCGGCCCAGGGCTCGGCACCACCCCAGGGTGTTGGGTCTTCGACAGGTGCGGAGCGGCCCTGAGCCGCTGCCACTCCCCCGAGGCACTTTCCGCGCCTTCGGCTCCCCCGCCGAGGCCGCCAAAAAAGCTCTCGTAACAGAGAGAACCAAGGCAACTTGGCCCCCGCCGAAAACGGGGGCCGATTTTTTTGTAATCGCAGGGACCGAGGAAACAAGGACCGAGTCCGAAACTGCGTGAGGGTGTCTCGCTCGCGCGTATTGACGGGTGTTGTCAAAATTGACTACACTATATGCGACATTTGGCTTGCAAAACCATGACCAGGCAGACGCGGCCAATCTCGTGGATTAAGGCCGCACGAAAAGAGTTCGAGAAGTTTCCTGCCGAAGCGCAGACGATCTGCCTTACGGCGTTGACTGTCGCGGCAGAGGGCGCAATGGCAGACATTGCGAAACCATTCAAGGGTCTGGGCTCCGGCGTTTTCGAAATCGCACTGCCCTATCGCGGCAACGCATTTCGGGTTGTCTATGCGGTACAGATTGGCAATGAAATCTGGGTGATCCATGCTTTTCAAAAGAAATCGACGCAAGGTGTCAAGACGCCCCAGCGGGAAGTCGATACGGTTGCAAGCCGCCTGAAACACCTGAAGGAGATGCTGGGATGAAAAGGGAAGAGATCGAATTGGTGCGCGGAACCGGAAACGTCTTTCGCGATTTCAGCTATGCAGATGCCGATGCCCGGCAATTGAAGGCCATCCTGGCGGCCGAGATCATCAAGATGCTCGACCGGAAGGAGTTGAGCGTGCGGGCCGCTCACGCGCAGACCGGTGTGGCCGCAGCCGATTTTTCACGCATCCGCAACGCCAATCTGGGCCGCTTCACGGTCGACCGGCTCATGTCGATCATTAACCGGCTGGGATCGCGAATTCAGGTCGAGGTGAGCGTGCGCCCGGAAGGCCGGCGGCGTGCGGCGGTGGCGTGAAAATGCAGGGAGCGGGGAAACCACAACATTAGCTCGCCGCACGCATCTCTTCGCGCACGATGCGGCGTAGCGTATCTTCCAGCTGAGGCGCCTTGCCGTCGACATGCTGGCGCAAGGCTTCGTTAATCAGGGTCTGATAGCCCTTGTCGCCGCCCGAGGCATCCGCTTGGCGCAGGAAGTGATCGACCAGGTCCTCGTCCAGCCGGATTGTGATGCGCGTCTTGCCGCGCGGCTCCGCAGCCGCAATCCGTCCGCGCTTGCCTTTGCTTAAATCGTATTTCCGTTTCATCTGTGCTTCTCATATCGGGCGCGCTCATGCGGCTCCGCTACCCGCGCCGAGACGAAGCGAATTTAGCTCCTGCCTGCGCAATCAACCCCGGAATATCTTCGATGCACACCATGTAATTAAGAAGCTTGCGACCTTGGATGTTCTGAACCTTGCTGAAATTCGATGTGATCTGGATGATTCCACCAATCGCTGCCCCCTTGAACATGAGGCTTTCGACGTCAGCTCGGGGAATGAGGAAGCACACGTACGGGGTGTCTTCCTTGTACTGGTCAGGGAAGCGACGATCTTTCTCTCCCACGAGGACAAGGAAGTCATAGTTTTTTCCCTTATCCTTCCAACCCAGCACCTTGCTCCAACTCCAGCGGAGCGTGGGAGAACCTTTGACGGGCGTGCCGAGCGCACTGTACTTTACTTCGAGCTTGGAGTCGCCTGCTGTTACATCGAACGACTCTGCGTATGAAGTGAGCTTGCCATTCAGCAAATTGCAGATGAGCGCTTCGCCCCTTATGCCTGCCGCAAACACCGGGTGCAGCTTCAGGAAGTCAAGTTCAATCTTTAGGGCGTCGTTGGTTTCGCGCAGTACACGGTTTTCGTTCTGCAGCTTCTGAAGCCCATCGGGTTCTGTCGGGATCATGCTTTCAATATAGCGTTCATCGCTCCGAGCGCTTGCCGGCTCTAATCCGTCGGATCTCTTCCATGCGCTGGGCCAGTTGCTTCTCGCGGCCTTCTTGCGTGGGCTGGTAGTAGCTGCGGCCGCGCAGCGAATCCGGCAGGCAATCCATGTCCGCGATCTTGTCTTCCTCGTCGTGGGCGTAGCGGTAGCCCTTGGCGTAGCCCAGCTCCTTCATCAGGCGCGTGGGCGCATTGCGCAAGTGCAGTGGAACCGGCTCCTGGCGCGTTTGCTCCACTTCCGCCTGCACCGCGCCATAAGCGGTGTAGACGGCGTTCGACTTGGGCGCGAGACAGAGATAGACAACCGCCTCAGCCAGGGCCAGGTCGCCTTCGGGAGAGCCGAGAAAGTCGATGGCTTCCTTGGCGCTTAGGCAAAGGTTCAGCGCCTCGGGCGCAGCCAGGCCTATGTCCTCAACGGCCATGCGCACTACGCGCCGGGCAAGGTAGAGCGGGTCCTCTCCGGCGGCGAACATGCGCGCCAGCCAGTAAAGCGCGGCATCGGGATCGGAGTTGCGGACGCTCTTGTGCAGTGCGGAGATCAGGTTGTAATGCTCCTCGCCGGATTTGTCGTAGAGGAGGACGCGTTGCTGGATGGCGTCGGCGGCGATGGATTTGTCGATGTGGTTGGGGCGACGCGGCGCGGGCTCGGGGGCCAAAGCCCCATTCGTTTCATGGGGCTCATCGGCACGACTGAAGCCGTGCCCTGTTACAAGGCCCGGCGCGCGTGTTTCGTTGGCCTCATCCGTTTCCGTGGCCAGCTGCGCGGCCACTTCCAGGGTGTTGTAAGCGGCGCGGCAATCGCCGCTGGAGTAGGCGGCGATGAGCGTGAGGGCATCGTCATCGGCGGTCAGGTTCAGCGCGCCCAGGCCGCGCTCCTTGTCCGCAAGCGCCCTGCGCAGCAGGCCGGCGATCTGCGGCTCAGTGAGCGCATTGAGCACGTAGACGCGGCAGCGCGAGAGCAGCGCGGAAATGATCTCGAAAGACGGATTCTCTGTCGTCGCTCCGATCAGCCGGATCGTCCCGCGCTCCACGTAGGGCAGAAATGCGTCCTGCTGCGCCTTGTTGAAGCGGTGAATTTCGTCCACGAAGAGAATGGTGCGCGAATGCAGCTCGGCCGCCTGCGCCGCCGTGGCCATCACCTGCTTGATTTCCTTGATGCCGCTGAGCACGGCGGAGAACTCAATGAAGCTGGCCTGAGTGGTCTCGGCGATGATCTTGGCCAGAGTGGTTTTGCCCACGCCGGGAGGGCCCCAGAAGATCATGGATCCCAGTTCTCCTGTGCCCCGCCCGTCGCGCTCGATCTGCACCCTCAGCGGCTTGCCCGGGCCGAGCAGGTGTTCCTGTCCCACGTAATCGTCCAGCGTGCGTGGGCGCATGCGTTCGGCCAGCGGCGCGCCTGCGCCCACTTTGGGCATGGCGCTGGAGGAGACTCGGGGCGCGTCGGGCTGTCCATCAAACAGGCTCATCGCATGCTCCCCCTGAGCGACGCGGCGCTGCCGGCCTCCTCCGAGCGCTGGCGGGAGGCTTCATAGAGCAGGATGCCGGCGGCCACGGCGGCGTTGAGGCTTTCGACCGGCCCTGGGCAGCAGATGGTGACGCGCTCGTCGGCGCGCGCGGCAATGCGCGGGGGCACGCCGCTGCCTTCATTGCCGACGAGGAGCGCGACCGGGCCGGTCATGGACACCATGTCGCAGGGCTCGGCGGCGCGGCCGGTGGTGGAAAGAAAGCGCGCGCCGGCTTCGCGCACGGTGTTGAAACACTCGTCCACGCTCACCGAAACTTGAGGCATGCGGAAGACGCTGCCGGCGGAGGCGCGCACCGCCTTGGGGTTCCACAGGCTGACGGTGCCGGGGAGCGCGACGATGCCAGTGGCGCCGAAGGCCTCAGCCGAGCGCACGATGGCACCCGCGTTGCCCGGATCCTGCAAGCCGGCCAGCACCACAACCAGCGGCGGCCACGCGCCGCGGCCGCGTAAAACGTGGGCCCAGGTCCAGTCGGGCACTTCGACCAGCGCGGCCACGGGTTGCGGCGTCTCCGTGCCCAGAATCGGGTTCATGATGGCCTGGGGAACCCTCATCACGTCGAGCTCGTCGGGCAGATCGAGGCCCTTGAGCGGATCGTGCGCCTCCATGGCGAGGAACACGGCGGCGATGCGCAGGCCGGCGCGCAGCGCCTCGTCGAGCAGATTCAGCCCCTCGATGCCCGCCAGGCCGCGGGCCTCGCGGCCGGGGTGCCCAAGAGCGCGGCGCAGTTCTTTCAGCCGGCCATTCTGCTTACTCTGTACAATGCGAACAGGCATCGGAAGGGAACCCGAGTGAACCTCAAGCCGATTCTAGACCTTTCGGCGAGATCGGTTTCGGGTTGCCGCGCCGCGCTGCCGGAGCGCCGGTCAGGTTGCACCGAGGCAGGTGCTCCTGATAACTTCCGGTTTTACCATCAATTGCGGGGGTAGGTCTCTTGTCCGCGGAGATTCTGCGCGTCCATCCCGATGAGCCGCAAACAGACCGGATCGATTACATCGTTTCCTGCCTGCGAAAGGGCAACGTGGTTGCCCTGCCCACCGATACGTTTTATGGGCTGGCCGTGGACCCGGTGAACCTGCGCGCGGTGGAGCAAATTTATCAACTCAAAAGCCGGCAGAAGCACAAGCCGCTTTCGCTGCTGATCGCTTCGGTGGCGCAGGCCTATGAGCTGGCCCGCGACCTGGATGTGTCGTTTGACCGGCTGTCCGACAAGTTCTGGCCCGGGCCGCTGACGATTATTGTGCGCGCCGGCAGCAGGCTTCCGCTGCGCTCCACGGCGTACACCGGCAACGTGGCCATCCGGGTGCCGGACTCGGCCATTCCGCGCGCGGTGGTGGAGCGTTTTGGGCTGCCGATCACGGCTACGGCGGCCAATCTGCAGGGCGCGTCGGAGTGCACCAACGCGGCCTGCGTGCGCGACCAGATCGGCGATCGCATTCCGCTGATCATCGACGGCGGTCCCACCGGGCGCGCGCTGCCCACCACCATCGTCGATCTCTCGCTGGGGCCGGGCCGCTGGATGATCCTGCGCGAGGGCGCCATACCCACGCACGAGATAGTCATGGTTCTGCAACGCTAGGCATGATGCACTCGACAGGAAACCCGTCAGCAAGGCAGAAGGCGCAGCCCGCGCGGCGGCGGCGAAGGCGCGCCGGGTGGGTGCTGCTGGTGGTGATTCTGGCGGCAATGGCGGTGGCGTGGTGCTGGTCCGTGGCCGGGAAGATCGATCGCTATGCCGCGATGGACCAGGCAGCTCCCGCCGATGCGATTGCGGTTTTTGGCGCGGCCGAGTACGACGGCAAGCCCTCGCCGGTTTACCGCGCGCGGCTGGACCATGCCAAGAGCCTTTATGATCGCGGTATCGCGCCGCTGTTCATCACCCTGGGCGGCGCAGGCGGCGACGCGTACACCGAGGGCGGCGTGGGCCAGGAGTACCTGATGGGCGCGGGCGTGCCGGAATCGGCGATCATCGCGGAAACGCACAGCACCAGCACGTCGCAATCGGTGGAGCGGCTGGCTGTGATCGCGCGTGCCAATCATCTGCGGCGTCTGGTGGTGGTCAGCGACGCCATGCACATGTTCCGCATCCATGCCATCTGCGCCGCTTACGGCCTGGATGTGTTGACCTCGCCGCGGCCGCGCCTGGAGACCACAAAGGAGGGTTCGCGAGAAAGCGATCCTATGTGGCATGAGATTGTGACTTACACGCTGTGGCGCCTGCATTTGGATTGACGGCGGAAGCCAAAATTCCAAGGCGAACGGCCAGAAATATGAGATGTGCGCGTCTATTTCAGCCGGCGAACGCGCTCTTTGCGCCCGAAATCCTTGTCGAATGTGACGATTTCACTGGCTCCTGATTCCCAGGCAACTTCCGCAATGAGATGATCGGCAAATCCCACACGGCCCTTCCGGGCGGCATCCAACGCCCGGCGCGCAAGGGCCGGAGACTCGACCGATACACCACGCGTCTGGAGCATCCCCTCAATTGCATTCAAAACTCTTTCCCGCTCCCATCGGCCACGGAGCACCCAGGACAACTCGGCAAGCACAAGGAGAGGCACAAATACGCCAGCCTCGGAACGAGCCTGTGCGAGAGCGGATCGCGCCTTTGCCGCTTGGACGGCGTTGTCATTCAGATAAGCCCGGGCCCACACGTTGGTATCGGCCGCGAGCACTACCATTCCCTCCGGACCTTGGCAGCATTCATTTCTTCGAAAGTCATGGGAGTTTGGGGCTTGGCTTTTTGATCGGCCATTCTCCACAAGTCTTCCAGGTCATAGAGCACCGGCTCGACTGTGACGGGGGCACGATCCGAGATGCTGAAACGGATTTTACTGCCCGTTTGGATGCCCAGATGATTCCGCAACTCCTTGGGCAAAGTTACTTGCCCTTTGGAAGTCACGGTGGCCTCAACAGTGCTGGCGGACGGATTGTAGGCGCTCGGCGGCATGATTCCTTCTTCCTTACATTATACGTGAATTTCCTTACACGGAACAGATGCGGCGATCTTGTGCCATGCAAGCGTTCGGGGCACTTTGGAGCCGACGGTGGCCGATCCGGAAATAATCTTGCGTCGGCTCTGCGGGGACCATGCTAGGGGAAGGCTGCGATTGGGTTCCTCTAAAGCCGCTTCAAAAACGCCAGCGCTTCCTTCAACTGCGGGAATTGCCGCTCCTCGGCCTTGAATTCGCGCGAGTGCACGCAACGCCGCAGCCCATTCATTTTGACCGGGTGCTTGAGGTGCAGCATTTCGTGATAGAGCAGGTACTCAATTGCATAGCGCGGACTGGAGGGGCGGTCGAAGACGCGGCTGACCACGATGGTGTTGTGCGCGGCGTCGTAGTGGCCCAGCGAGCGCTTGGCGGTGTGCTCGCTCCAGGTGAGTTCCGGCCTTCCCATCAGCCGGTTGAAGAAGCGCTCGTTCAGCGATTCAAAGACCTCTTCCAGATTGTAGTAGCGGCCCTGGGGACCGTAATAGCGCTTGCTGCCGCGCGCGCCGCGGATCAATTCAGTTTGCCGGGTGACGGCCGCGGATGAGGCAAAGCGCTTGTAGCGGTGATTCTGCGCCGGTTCAATGGGCTTCTTGTAGAGCTTGGCCAGAAGGATGTGGGCGATGGCGCGAAGCACCGGCTCCGGCGCGCCCTCCAGAAGGTCTGAGAGACTTACGTGGACGTGTCCCTCGCGCAGGCGGATGGTGGTGTTGAGCGAGGTGAATCGGCGGAAACGCACGGAGATGGGCGGCATGGGCGCCCGCGGACGCAACGCTCGATATTCTTGCTGAAAAATGAGTATGAGTTCGGAAGCCACCAATTTTTGAGAGTAGCACGCGCGGCGCGGACGCGCAGGGCGTGGGTGTCATGCCCGAGGACAATCGCAGGAACGAACAGATCCGGGAAGATTTTCTTTGAAAGGGCACGGCTTCAGCCGTGCCGTAGAAAGCTGCCAAGGAAATGTCTGGCCTTCAGGCCCTGAGGGATGGGGTCGAGTCGGCAAAACGCCCCTCGTCGGCTAAAGCCGAGGCCTTTTGCCAGATCAATCGGCACGGCTGAAGCCGTGCCCTTTCAAGACCGATTAGCTTCTGTCATCTACCATCTTCATGCGATTGCGCAGGGATAATGCGCAACGACGCGGCTCAGGCGGAAAATCCCTAGTTTGGCAGCGCCCGTTGCTGGCCACGCTGATCCTTGTGCTCATTAAAGTAATCTGTCTGCTCAGTCAACAGGCGCTTGGCGTCGTCGGCAAGATCCTCGCAGGACTCGATCGCTTCTTTGCGCGACTCGTCGAAGGTGGGTTCCCCGGCCAGCGCGTTGACGATGCGCACCCATTGCGGCGCGGTTTCGTTCAATTTCTTGAGCGCGGCGCGGACGTCGGCCTTGCGATCGGTGTACTGTTCCAGGTTCTCATCGAGCTCATCCATCAGGGAGGTCATGTCCTGCAGTTCGTTATCGAGCTTGTTGGCGCGGGCGGTCGTGCTGGCGCGGAAGCTCAGGGCCTTGATCGTCTGGGCGTACTCGTCCACGTACTTGGTGTAGAGATTGATCCGATCGTTGGGATAGATTCCCGCTTCGCGGATCGCCTCGATCTGGGACTCGGTGAGCGTCTGGCGCTGTTCTTTCTGGGCCGGCAGGAGGGAAGCAGAGCTTAGGCTGAGAATGGCGATGAGGAACCAGCGCAAGGTATGCATGGAATGCAGACCCCCAACCCCATTGAACCACACCACGGGCGCCGATGAAAACCGGCGGACGCCTCTGCCAGCCTTCTTGGAGGCCGCTTATGTCCATGGATCGTGAGGCGTTCCCCGAACTTTCGTTCTACACACAGGCATGGCGGCCCCACCTTCCTTGATCAACGTGCCGTCGACGCCTTGTCCCCGGAATTCGGGGCTCGCGCCTCCAATGCTTTACCATGGGCAAACGGAGACACTTGCTGATGGAACGAATGGGAATGGAGAGGCAGAGCTCGCTGGCGACCCCGGCCGATGCTGAAATCATCCTCAAGCTCTACGAGCTGCGCCGCGAAGAGGAGATGCGCAAGGCGCGCGCCTGGGTCATCGGCGAGTTCTGGCCGGCCTCGGCTGAGGACTATTTCGCCATCATCGGCAACGGCGCCGACCCGCACAATCCCTGGCTGCGCCAGGTGATCTCGTACTGGGAGATGGCTGCTGCCATGGTGCTGCATGGCGCGGTTTCCGCCGAGCTTTTTGTCGACTGTAACGGGGAAGGGTTCTTCCTGCTGGCCAAGTTCTCGCCGTTCCTCGACACGATTCGCGAGCGCTATCCCACCTTCCTGGTCAAGACCTCCGATCTGGTCAAGCGGTTTCCCGCCGCCGCGACCCGCTATGAGGTGGTACAGAAGAACGTGAACAACGCGCGGGCCATGCGCCAAAAGCAGCCCGAAGCCTAACCGCAATACGCTCATTCGCCCCTTGGGCCGGTTGGGGGCGGTTCGCGTGCAGTAAGAGGTGCAAATAAAGGAGTTGGCTTTGGCCGATGCGCAATTCCCCTGGGCCGGATTACAATCTTGAGCAGCCTGCTACAACGCTTGCCTTGTCCAAACCGGGTCCGCGGGAGCATGATGATAGACGGACTCGACAACCCCATCCCCGGAGGTCTGAAGTGAAACGCATTCTCGCTGTACTGGTAGTGGCAGTCTCGTTCGGTGCCGTCGCGGCCTATGCCGGCGGCGCCTCCAAGGTCAACGGCTGGATCTCCGACTCCATGTGCGGCGCCAAGCACGCCGGCAGCGGGGCCGCTTGTGTGAAGAAGTGCATCGCGAACGGCATGCAGCCGGTCTTTGTAGACGAAAGCAAGAAGCAGGTCTGGAAGATCGACAATCCGGACGCGGTCAAGGCCGCCTACTACGGCGCCCACGTCACCATCTCGGCCACCGAAGACACGAGCACCAAAACCGTCCACATCGATTCGATCGCCGAGGCAAAGTAGGTTCCCTTCGGGCATGGGTCCCGCATCCGGCCTCGCCAGCCGATGAAAACTCTGTTACTGTCGTATCGAGCCACTGCCTGCCGGGATTCGGTATTCCCGGCCGCGGTGGGTCTTTGTTTTTCTGTTTTTGAAGCGGAACTCTCATGGCAAGAGCAGTTTGGAACGGCAAGGTGATTGCCGAAAGCGACGTAACGGAGACCGTGGAAGGCAACGTCTACTTTCCTGAGTCCAGCCTCAAGCGCGAATACTTCCGACCCAGCAGCACCACCTCCACCTGCCCCTGGAAGGGCCAGGCCCGCTACATGAGCCTGGTGATCGAGGGCCAGGAAAACCCCGACGCCGCCTGGTATTACCCCGATCCCAAGCCGGCCGCGCGCAAGATCAAGGGCTTTGTCGCATTCTGGCGCGGCGTGGAAGTGGAGCAGTAATTCGCGGATGCGCCTGCGCGGCCCGTGGCTCCCCCTGGCGCTGGCCGCCGCGCTATGTGGTTGTGTCCACGCTCGCGGTCCAGTCACCAGCCCAGCCACAGACGCCACCCTCCGGGGCGATCCGAGCCACCCCGGTCAGACCCAGAGATGGGTAGACGCGAAGCTCTACTTCGGCCTCGGACCGGCCGGCCACCCCGAGCAAGGCGTCAGCGAGGAGAAGTGGCGCGACTTCCTCGACCGCGAGGTGACGCCGCGGTTTCCGTCCGGCCTCAGTGTTGTCGATGTCTACGGGCAGTGGCTGAGCAAGGGCAAGACCGAGCCGGAGCGGCTGCGCTCCAAGATGCTCATCATCGACTACCCAGACTCGGCCGCAAACCGCGCCAGGATCGAGGCGATTCGCACGGCGTGGAAGCGGATGACCGGCGATGAGAGCGTGCTGCTGGTCACTGAACCTGCGGAAGTGTCGTTCTGAGACAAAGGTGTCGGATTACCCAAGCCCCACGTCTGAGGCAGTACGAATTGGGGCGCAAGGGTACGTCGAGCAGCTGTCGCTCTGGCGATTCGCTCACGCGTTTTCCAGGTATCCCATTCCGGTCAGCACGCCGCGCATGTAGGCGATGCTCGCAATTACGCCGGGCATGGGGTCGTCGGGGTGCACTTCGTACTCGAGATCCACGAAGGCCGGATAGTGGATTGCGATCAGCGCCTGAAAGATTTCGCGCACCGGCATCTTGCCCTGGCCCACGGCCACCTGGCTCTCCTTGTCGGTGAAGCTGGTCAGGTCCTTCATGTGCATGTCAAAGAGGCGCTGCCCGCAGGCGTGGATCGCCTCGACCACGTCGGTGCCGGCGCGCACGGTGTGCCCCACGTCGATGCAGCAGCCGATGCGCAGATCCATCCCGCGGATGTCCTTGAGAATGTCCAGCGGGCTCGGCCACAACTTGTCCTCGGGGCCGTGGTTGTGGATGGCGATCTTGATGTCGTACTCCTTGACGAACTTCTCGATGCGGGGCAGCGACGCCGGCGTGGGGTCGCCGGCAACGATGACCGGGATCCCGGCGCGCTTCACGTACTCAAACTGCGCGCGGATGGCATCATCGGTGTTCTGGCGGAAGTAGATGGCGCCCGCGGCGTGCAGCCGGATGCCGTTGGCCTTGTAATCGGCCACGGCCTGCTCCTCCTGTTGCGGGGCTTGTTGCGAATCTGGGGGCAGATGGTCCTTGGCGTCCTTGGCGTTCAGCTCGTCCATGTGTAGCTGCTTGAGGAACGGGATCATTTGATCGCGGGTGAAGTTGCGGAAGGTGTAGCTGCACATGCCGAGCTTGACGGGGCTCGGTTTGCCGGTCTCCGCGCGCGGCTCGGCCAGGGACGGCAGCGCGCCGGCCGCGGCGGCGGCCAACGCAGAGGAGCGAAGAAAATCTCGGCGAGACAAACTCATTGAAAACTCCCAGCAACAGCCATCAGCCTTCAGCCCTCAGCTATCAGCAAAAACGTCCGTCACTGTGCCTCGAAGCTGACGGCTGACGGCTGATGGCTGAAGGCTATTCACGCCGTCGGCTCCCAGCCTTTTTCGTAGCTGCGGCCCCAATGGCGCATCGCCTCCGGATCGTGCAGGATCTTGCCGTCGGCGGTGTCGAGGTCGAGCACCCGGTTTACTTCCCAGGCGATGTTCGACAACTGGAGCATGGTCACGGCCACGTTGCCCACCGCGATGGGCGCATGCAGCTTCTCGCCCGATTTGATGGCGGCGATGAAGTTGGCGAAGTGGGCGTCGGTCATGGAGTCCGCCCCGATCAGATCGCTCGAAGAGGTTTCCGCTCGTTGCACGCGGAATTCGTACGTCATTTTGCCTTTCCAGTCGTAGACCTCGTAGCCGGCGCGATCGACCAGCACCGTGCCTTCCGTGCCCATGATGGTTGTGCCGCGATCGCGCCCGTAGAACTTCATTCCCTGGCAGCTCTTGCATTCCCAATCGAGCATCTTGTCGGGATAGGTGAAGTTGGTAAGGAGCGTGTCGTAAAACTGCCAGTCGTCCTTCCACTGGTATCGTCCGCCCCGCGCGCTGACGGTCTGGGGATAATCCGCGCCCAGCGCCCAGCGGGCCACGTCCACCTCGTGGGTGCCGTTGTTCAGCGTTTCGCCCGTGCCCCAGATTTTGAACCAGTGCCAGTTGTAGGGCTGGACGTTGTCCTTGTACTCCTGGCGCGGCGCGGGGCCCTGCCACAGGTCCCAGTCGAGCTCGGGCGGCACCGCGGCCGGCTTGCCCACGCCGATGGATTTGCGCACATTGGAG
The DNA here is from genome assembly GCA_963766785.1 of uncultured Acidobacteriota bacterium. GTDB lineage: Bacteria > Acidobacteriota > Terriglobia > Terriglobales > Acidobacteriaceae > Telmatobacter. Next base: position 313,751 of record CAVYBV010000025.1, on the reverse strand, counting down.
TACCACGCCTTGGCATAGTACGCACGCCCGATCAGGCCGCTGTGAATCTTGTCCACGATCTCGATGGTGTGCGGCGAGGAGCGCTGCTGGGTGCCCATCTGCACCTTCTTGCCGTATTTGCGCACCGCCTCCAGCAGCAGCGCGCCTTCGGCCGGATTGTGGCTGCACGGCTTCTCCACATAAACGTTTTTGCCCGCCTTCAGGCCGAGAATCGCCATGGGCGTGTGCCAGTGGTCAGGGGTGGCGATGGTGATCGCGTCCACTTCCTTTTGGGCGAGGATGTTGCGGAAGTCCTGCTCCATCTTCGGCGCTTCGCCCATCTCCCGCTCCGTGTCCGCGGCAAACTTCTTCAGCGTGTTTGCGTCCACGTCGCAGACGTGGGTGATGCGCGCATTCGCCTGGTTCGCCTTGAGCGACGAGAGATGGGCGCCGGCGCGCCCGTGCAGGCCGATGACGGCAAAGTTCAGCCGGTCGTTCGCGCCCAGGATTTGCGAGTAGCTCTTTGCCGTGGATCGAATGGCCAGGCCCGCGGTTCCCACCGCTAGCGTATCGAGAAATTCGCGCCGTGTCAGCATTGCTGTTCCTCCCCGGTGGATGGCGGAGGGCCCTGGCGCGGCGTGCGCGGCGTGGCCAACCAATTCTCCGCCTGGAATTCACCGCGGCCGTCGGCACCTCTCCGCGGGCAAGGCAGAATCATAAATGTATTCTGCGGCAATCTTCCACGAATATGCAGCGGCCGTCCCGCGGTGCGGCACGAAAAAAGCGCGCTGGTTTGAGCGCGCTTGAAGCCTTGGCGTTATCGCTTCCCACCCATTTCACGGGATCCTTCGCTTCGCTCAGGAGTGAAATGGATGGGGCATCCCTGATTGTAGTGGTGCGGGCTTTACGCCTCGGCGCCGTGGCATTTTTTGTACTTCTTGCCCGAGCCGCAGGGGCAAGGATCGTTGCGGCCCACCTTCTCGCCCGTACGCCGCTGGGTGGGCTGGCTGGCGGAAGAGGATCCACCGGCCATGCTGGCAACGGCGAGCTCGCGCTGCTTCTTTCGCGCAAATTCCTTTTCCAGAGCGTCGATGGTAGTCTGCGGCGCGCGCGTGTGGATCGTGACTTCACGCGGGGCGCCGTCGCTGCCGGTGAGCGGATGGGCGGCGCTGGCCACCGGCGGCGCCTTGGGAACTTCGCGCCTGGGCTGGGGCGCGGTCTGGATCGGCTTGCCGTCGGCCCCGATGATCTGCATCCGGAAGAGGAAGCGCACGGTGTCTTCCTGGAACTTCAACATCATGGCTTCGAACATGTCGAAGGATTCCTTCTTGTAGGCCACCAGCGGATCCTGCTGCGCATACCCGCGCAGGCCGATGCCTTCCTTCAGGTGGTCCATATTCAGCAGGTGGTCTTTCCACAGACCGTCAATCACGCTGAGCATCACCATGCGTTCGTGGTAGCGCATGGTCTCCGCGCCCAGAATCTTCTCCTTGGCTTCGTACTCCTGCTTGAGGCGCTCGAAGATCTCATCGCCCAGCTCGTGGCGGCTCAACTCCAACGGCTTGATTCCCGAGGCCGACAGACTGATGCCGAACTGGCCCACGACCAGCTCGTCCATGCCGTTGATGTTCCACTGCTCCTGGTGCTTGTCTTCCGGCGCGAACTCGTCGAGCGCGCTGGAGAGGATTCCGCCGACATAATCCTCCAGGATCAGTTCCCGCTGTTCCACGCCCTCCAGCAGTTGATGGCGCAGGCCATAGACGGCCTCGCGCTGCTTGTTCATCACGTCGTCGTATTCGAGCAGGTGTTTGCGGCTCTCGAAGTTCTGTGCCTCGACCGCCTTCTGCGCAGTCTCAATCTGCTTGGTGACCATGCGCGACTCGATGGGAATATCCTCTTCCATCGCCTTGTAGAGCAGGCTGCCTACCCAGTTTTTGGCGTAGATGCGCATCAGGTCGTCTTCAAGCGAGAGATAGAAGCGCGAGGCGCCGGGGTCGCCCTGGCGGCCGGCGCGTCCGCGCAACTGGTTATCGATGCGCCGCGACTCGTGCCGCTCCGTGCCCAGGATGAAGAGGCCGGCGACCTTGGTGACTTCGTCGTGCTCGGCGTCGGCCGCAGAGGCGTGGACGATGTTGACCTCAGCCCAGTCGCTGTCGGCTACCTCGAACTCCTGGCCCTGGTAATAAAACCGCGTGAAGCCGGGAGGGGCGATGGGATTGATCTTGCCTTCGCCCGCGCCCAGCGCGCGGGCGCGGCCCTTTTTCACCAACTCCTGGCGCGTGGTGAAGTCGGCATTGCCGCCCAGCAGAATGTCGGTTCCGCGGCCGGCCATGTTGGTGGCGATGGTCACCGTGCCCAGGCGGCCCGCCTGGGCCACGATCTCCGCCTCGCGCTCGTGGAATTTGGCGTTGAGGACCACGTGGCGCACGCCCTTGCGCTGCAGGATGGCGCTCAGCCGTTCCGACTTCTCGATGGACGTGGTGCCCACCAGCACCGGCTGTCCCGTCTCATGAAGCTCGGCGATGTTGTTGGCGACCGCCTTGAATTTCTCCTTCTCCGTCCGGTACACCACGTCCGGGTTTTCAAGACGCAGGAGGGGTTTGTTGGTGGGGATCACGACGATCTCAAGCTTGTAGATCTTTTCGAACTCGGCGGCTTCAGTTTCCGCGGTGCCGGTCATGCCGCTGAGCTTCTTGTAGAGGCGGAAGTAGTTCTGAAAGGTGATTGTGGCCAGGGTCTGGTCTTCCTTGCGGACAACCACGCCTTCCTTGGCTTCAATGGACTGGTGCAGCCCGTCGGACCAGCGCCGGCCCGGCATGAGGCGTCCGGTGAAGGTGTCCACGATGATGACTTCACCGTCCTTCACCACGTAGTCCACATCGCGCTTGTAGAGAGCGTGGGCCTTAATGGCGGTCTCCACGTAGTGCTTCAGGTCCCAGTTCTCGGTGTCGGCGATGTTGTCGATGCCCAGCGCCTTCTCGATAGCGATCCAGCCCTCGTCGGTCACGCCGATGGTCCGCTGTTTCTCGTCCACCACGTAGTCGCCGGTGAAGGTCTTGCCCTCAATTGATTCCGTTTCCTCGCCCAGAGCCAGCTTCGGAATGATTCCCTTCACCCGCTGGTACTTGTCCGTGGTCTGGTCCGTTGGTCCGGAGATGATCAGCGGCGTTCGCGCCTCGTCGATCAGGATGGAGTCCACCTCGTCGACGATGGCGTAGTAGTGTCCGCGCTGCACGCAGTCCTTGATATCGAACTTCATGTTGTCGCGCAGATAATCGAAGCCGAACTCGTTGTTGGTTCCATAGGTGATGTCGGCCGCGTAGGCCTGGCGTCGTTCGTCGTCGCTCAGGTCATGGACAATGACGCCCACAGTCAGGCCGAGAAACTCGTAAATCTTGCCCATCCACTCGGCGTCGCGCTTGGCCAGGTAGTCGTTGACCGTGACCACGTGGACGCCCTTGCCGGCCAGGGCGTTGAGGTAGCAGGCGAGGGTTGCAACCAGGGTCTTGCCTTCGCCGGTTTTCATTTCCGCGATCTTGCCCTGATGCAGCACCATGCCGCCGATCAACTGCACGTCGAAGTGACGCATTTTCACGGTGCGCCAACCCGCCTCGCGCACCACTGCGAAGGCCTCGGGCATGATTTCGTCCAGCGCCTCGCGTTCCGCTTCCTTGATTTCCTCGGGGTCGGTGAGCCCTTCAAGGCGCGCCGCGAGCCTGGCCTTGAACTCCGCCGTTTTGGCCAAAAGCTGCTCGTCGGAAAGCCTTTGCATCTCCGGCTCGAGCGGGCTGATGCCGGCGACAAGCGGTACTAATCTCTTGATGATGCGCTCGTTCGAGGTGCCGAAGATTTTTGTTAATGCTTTCTCAAAATCCACACGAATCTCCGTATACCAGTGTAAATGTTGTTGCGTCAGGCAGACGCAGTCCGCGGTGGCGGGCCGGTTCGCGGCTCAGCGTTGCCCCAGTAAGCGTGCAGTCTGGAATGCTGTGCTTTTCCGCTGGTCGCAGTCAGCGTGAGGGTATGACTCTGGGGCATTTGATTGAAGAAGCCGCCGCCGCAGGCGTCCAGTTCGGCTAAGGCAACGAAGGAGGAAAGCACAAGCAGCGCCATCCAGGAGCCGCGATGCAAGCGGCGGTGTATGCCGGCGAAGCCAAGGAGCGGCAAGAGCAATACAAGGGCCAGCCTCGCGGCAGCTCCGGGACGCCGGACCGGCTCCTGGAGTGCTGCCAGCGCGGGCGCGGTGATAGTGACGGTGACATTGACCGGGCTGCCGCCGAGGGTGACGGCGGAGGGATTAAGGCTTGCCGTAAACCCCGCGGGCAAACCGGTGAGGGCGAAGTCGACGGTGCGGTTATATGCGCCGCTGGCGGGTGCAAGGTAAATGTGACGCTGGTGCTCTGGCCAGGGAACAGATCCAGATTCGGCCGCGCAGCTGGATTCAACTAGTTGATCGGCGTCACCTGTGGAACATCGGACACGGTAACGGTTTCCTTATCGCTCACATCGATGAGCTGAACTTTCGTCGGGGTATCGTTTACGGTGATCGTCTCCGGGTCGATAATCGTGATGGGGCCCGACGGCGAGCTGCTGATGGTCAACAAGTAATCATGCGTCGCCTTGTCGCCTGCCGAGTCGGTGACCTGTACCATGACGGCGGCCACGGTCTCCGGACGCGTGGGCTTGCCGAGGATAACGCCCGCGTTGGACAAGGTGAGGCCCACGGCCGAGAGCGCGGTTCCCGAGGTTACCACGAATTTGTAACCGCCGCTGCCGCCGGTGGCGTCAAGAGTCAGCGAATACAGTTCTCCCGCGAAGCCGCCGGGCAGGGCGACCGGTTGGATCGCAAGGGCCGGGAAAATCGTGAGTGAATACTTCCGCGTTGCAGTGTCGCCCAGCGAATCGGTAACCTTCACGGTGAATGCAGCCGCCGTTTCCGATTTTGCGGGCGTGCCCGAAATTTTGCCCGCTGTCGAAAGAGTCAGACCCACGGCAGAAAGCGCTGTGCCCGTACTTACTGTGAACGAGTATCCGCTGCCGCTGCCGCCTGCCGCAGTAAGAACCTGTGAATAGCTACCTCCTTCAATGCCCACGGGCAATAAGGTTGGCCCGATAGAGAGCACCGGTAGGACGGTGAGCTGGATGTCGATTGAGTCGGGGTTGTAATTCAGGTCGCCTGCATAGCTAAGCGTGATGGTGTACGTGCCCGACGGCAGTGTGGCGGGAACCGGAATGGTTGCCGTTCCGTTCGCCACTAGCAGCGTGCCAGGCCCGAACGCCTTGCCGCTTACGCTGTATTTCAGACTGCCTGAAGGCTTGGCAATCCCGCTCCCGGTGAATTGCCCGGCGATTGTCACCAAAATCGTCCCCGCGGTACCCTTCTGCAATCTTACCGGCAGCTTCGCGGGTCCGCTCAGGATTACGCTCGCCTTTTTCACGATCACTGTCGACGCCGCTTTAGTGAGCGCGCTTTCGGCAAAGTTTGCGTTGCCCAGATACTGTGCAGAGTAAGTGTGACTGCCCACTGCAGGCACTTTGACGGTATAACTGGCGGCCGCCTTGGCCACGGTGGAGACCGGCGTCAGCGCCGCTGAGCCGTCGTAAAAGGCCACCGATCCCGTGGGCGCGGACGTCAGCACGCTGGAGGGGCTGATGGCGGCATTGATGGTCACCATCTGCCCGTAAAGAAGCGAAAGTACCGACGGCGCCACAGCCAGAGTGGTTGCGGCCTTCGTGTTGGTCAGCGAGAATGCAGCCGGCGTGGAGACTCCTGCGACCGAAGCGATGACCGGATACGCCGAGCTGCCGGCAATGCCGTTCGCCATCGCCGACACGCTGGTGGTTCCGTTACTGGCGGTGGGCGCCGCAGCCGAAAAGCTTGCACTCGGTCCGGAGGACGGAGCAGTGAAGGCGACGGTCACTCCGGAGACCGGGTTGCCGCTGGCATCGGTGACCTTCACCACCAGCGGATTGGCGAACGCCGCGCCAATGGTCGCGCTCTGGCCGCCGCCGGAGACAGTGGTGACGGCTGCCGGGGTCGGCGTGGCGCATCCGCTCGGCGGCGGCGCGACGAAGAAGATCGCGCTGGGCCCCGGAGGATAACCGGAGCCCGGCTGGACTGCGTAGGTATAGCCGGAGATGGTGTTTACGACCGGTAAATCGAGCGGGGTGGGAGAGCCTTCATTGCCCACAAGCTGGGTCAGCGAGGGGCTGCCGGCACACAGTGGCGAAGTGATGCCCAGAGCGCCCGAACCGTAGGGATTGGCCGAGAGAGCAATCTCCGTCGACTCCGCATCGTAGTTCAATTGGCTCCACGGGCCTTCGTAGTCATAGCTCACCGGCATGTCAATGCTGCCATTGAGCACGGTTTCGGGCGTGGCTGCGCCCGGCGTCAGGTTGTATTCGAGCAGCAGGCCCGGAGTCATGGGCGAGTTCGAATTGAATGCGAAGACGTAGACAGCGTTGTTCGCGATGTCGATGTCGGCGCCGCCGATGGCCGTGTACGAAGAAGCGGCGAAGATCGTGGCGGGCGCAGTGGCCAGAGTAATGTCCACGTCGTTGTTATAGGAATATGGGTTCGTCGTGTTCGTGAAGAAGCTGAACTGGGTGGTGTCGAGGACGGTGATGATTGGCGTGACGAAATTGCCAGAGGACGCGCTGGGATTATTGTTGACCAGCACCAGTTTGCCCGCGCCGTTATCCAGAAGCGTTCCAACGTTGAACGGCGTCGTCACCGTGTTGTAGGTGTAGCCCACCACGTGCTGCAGATTGTTTGCCGGCGTTCCGCTGTGAGTCGGGTCGTAGACAAAGAAGCCTGAGCCCACGTCGTTTATGTAAGCCTGGTGGTTCGAAGGATCGATGACAATCGGGCCATACTGTGCGTCGTAATCCAGGTTAACCTCCGCCGGCGTGGGCAGCGTCGACCATGGCGCGGTGGGCACAATGTATAGCTCATCGGTATTCGCGCCTCTATAGTTCATGACGTACATGTTGCCTTGCGCCACGTCAACGTTCATTTCCAGGTTCGAGTTCGTTATGGTGTTCAGCGGCAAAAGCGACCCCAGCGTGCAGTTGCCCTCATCGTCGATGGTTTCATAAGCCGCGTAGAGGTAGCCACCGGCGAGTATCGCCAGGTAGATGCGGTTGTTCGCGAAATCGATGTAAAGCGCTCCGCTGGAGACGGAAAGGTTGGAGCCCGACACCATGTAGGGCGAGCAGCCCTGCCCCGGCAGGATGGACCCGTCCAGCAGTATGCTGACGGAAGAGTCGTTGTTGAGCACTGCGTTAAAACTCAGCCCCGGAGTGTTGTTGGAATTGATGGCGATGGCCGTCGTACTGCCAGGCACTGTGCCGAGTATCGGGCCCGTGCCCTGGTTGACGGTGAGTGAAGCCGTGCTGTTGCTGGCCTGGTTCATCGCGTCGCCGGAGTAACTGGCGGCAATCGTGTAGGCCCCGGCGGTGTCTTCAGTAAGCTGGCACGTTGCCTGCCAGCTTCCCGAGTTGTTAGCGACGCTTACCTGCGAGCAAATCGAAACAGGGTTGTAGGGGCTGGAGGGCGAGGCATAAAAATCGACCGTTCCCGTAACGGTGCTGGCGCCACCGGTGATGGTGGCTGTGGCCGTGACGCTGGCCCCCGCCGTGGCGGGGTTCGGGCTGAGCGCGATGGCCAGGCTGGTCGGCAAGGGCGTAATTGACGATGAGAATGAAACTTTGGCCACGTAAAAATAGGCCGAAGCAGTAGAACCGCTGGGCAGCGTGGGCTCGAACGAGCCGGCTGTCGTGGGAAGCTGCGTCGATGACGTCGATCCGACGATGTACGCATCTCCGGTCGAATCCAACGCGCCGTAGGCGCCGCAGCACTCCTGGTTGGCGCCAATGGGCGTCGAGAAGATCAGCCCCGTGCCATCGACAGTCAGCTTGGAGATGAAATCAAAGAAGCAGCCGGATTCGCCAGTCTCCGGAGCGCAGGTCGGCAGCGTAAGCGCACCCGCCGTGGATTCGAACGGTAAATCCGTACTGCTGAGACCGAAGAGAACAGCGCTGTCGTCCGGGCCCACCGCGACCGATTCCACGTCGCCGTTAAAGTAGCTTGAATAAACCAGCCCTGTGCCGCCGGGGGCGAGTTTGGTAATGAAGCCTTCTCCGGGGCTGCTTTGAACCGCGTTCGCGGTCACAGGAAAGTCGGTATACGAAGTCTCGCCGCCCACGAAGACCGCGCATGATTCGCCCGCCGAGAGCGATGTACAGTTGGAAGGGTCCACGGCGATTCCTAAGCCGTAACTGTATTGATTCGCTTTGGAGCCGCCGAGGAAGGTGGAGAAAACCAGCCCGGTTCCCGTCGGGTTCAGTTCGCTGACGAAGGCTTCGGTGCAGGGACTGCTGCAGGTCGCGATATAGGGATTCTTCGTGGGAAAATTGCTGGAAGATGTATCGCCTGTTACGTAGGCATCATTCGAGCTGTCGAGCGCAATCCCTCCGATCGCGCCAAGCGCGCGACCTCCCGATATGTCCTCTATACCGCTGCCGCCCAGGAAGGTGGAATAGACCAGGGATGAACCATCGGCGGAAAGTTTGGTGACGAATGCGCTCCCCTGGCCATAGCCGGCCGGGTACACCGTTTCGAATGCGCCAGCCGTCGTGGGGAAGCTCGCGGACGATGTGAAGCCGGTGACATACGCGCTGAACGATGAGTCCACCGCAATTCCGCTCACGCTATCATCGGACTCTGTCGTCGGTCCATCCAGAAAGGTGGAGTATACCAACGTGGATCCGTCCGGGCTCAACTTGGTTACGAACGGCGCGGGGTAATCTGAAGGCCGGACAGGCTCATAGCTGCCCGGCGTGGTGGGCGTGTTGTCATAGGATTCCGAGACGCCTCCGAAATAGGCTGCGCCCGTGCTATCGACGGCTATGGCAAAGATCTCATCGGCGCCATCGCCCTCGTATTCCCCGCAGAAGTAAGTCGAGTACACCAGAGCTGAGCCGTCGGGATTGAGCTTGCTAACGAAATTACACCACCCTTCGGTCTCCGGGGGAGAACCAGGATCGTAAGACCCGGAAGTGGTGGGAAAAGGCAGTGTGCTGGTCCCAACCATTCCCGTTACAACGGCGCAGCCTGCTGAACAATCAATGGGATCGCCGTGGGACGCCGTGCTCAGGCTCGCGTTGTCGACGGCAACAGCATTGCCAAGAGTCCCGCCCGCTTGCGTGGTCCCCCCCGCGTCCAGGTAGGTGGAATAGACGAGCGTAGGGTCGATGACCAGCGGCCGCGTGTGGTCGTAGGGGCCAAGTGCAAATGCAATCCGCTTGCCGGCGGCGAGCACATAACGCCCTGCGATCTCGCGGCGGCCTTCAGGCAGTTGCTGGTAGATGATCGGCTTATTCATCACCAATTGGTGGGCTGCGTCCATGCGCAGCACCACATCGCCCGCGCGGTTCAAGCGCAGCGCGCGCGCTCCGTCAACCTCCAGAGCGATGCTGCGCGGATCGGCTCCCGCCGCGACGTCGAAGTCGAATTCAAACCGCCGGTTGTCGCCGTGGAAGACTGCGTCCACGCCGGGATAGATGCTGCTGTATTTGACCGCCGAGTAGTTGGGCACGTTGGTGTGCCATTGCTTTGGATCGTTGCCGATGAAGTAATTAGACTTCGACGGCAGTTCATCACTCCCGGCAACGACGGCAGCCGCGTTGCCGCCCAAAAACTTCACGCGCACTGGGTGGGCCGAATTCCGACGCGAAGGTGTTTTGGGATGGTGAATGGGGTCGCCGGCGCGCGATGGTTTCTGGGCCGGCAACGGCTCGAAAAGCGAGAGAACCGCCTCTTGCTGAAGGAGAAACAGCGAGTAGCCGGGCGCGTGAGCCAGGAACTTTACGCGCCCATCGGTTTGGCCGGCGTTGGCCTCAAACGACATAGGGAGCGCCGCGTACATCTGCATGGCGCGAGTGCGCGCGGCAGCCGATAATGACGGAGGTGCGGCCGAAACGGTGCGATCCTCCGGCACGATTCGTTTAGTGAGGGCCTTGTGCTGGGTCAAATGCGCGACTGCACGAAGCCTTGAAGCGACCGGGAAGGAACGATAAACTGCCGGGACAATCGGTGGAGAAGTTCTGCTGGGCCGAGGAGCGGAGGAGACTCGCGTAACGCCATACCAATGGGCGACAACAGCCGGTCCCCCAAGCACGATTGCGCCGCAGAGAGCCGTTCCGGCCAGTTTCCGGTATACCCCGATGCGCCCGGCGACCGTGCCCGCACGATGATTCGCCGCAGTTGCTTCACGAATTGTCTTTAGTCGTCTGCCCATCGCGTTCCCTCCTCGCCTCATCGCGCGCCGCATGGCTCCGCATGCTCGCCGGGATTACTGGAAGCTGAGGGTGACGGAGACGTTGATGCTCTGCTGCGCGGAAACGGTCACCTGTGCCGGGTCGCCCTTCAAACCGTCGAGATTCCGCTCGGTGAGGGTATAAAAAATGCCCACTGGGGCTTTGCTTACCGAGCCGGCCCCACTTCCAACGGGAGCCGCATAGCTGTTGCAAGCCTCGGCGGTTACGCTGGTCACGCATGCAAATTCCCAGGTTTCCACGTCAGTGAGCGTTCCGGGGTTCGCTACAACGATGCTGCCGGTCAGAGTGACTGTGCTGGGTCCGTTGATGCCAAATTCGGCGACCTTAGTTAAGCCACTTTTTACCGTGTAGTTCCCCATTGTCGGCGCACCGACGTTCAGATTGAAAGAGCATCCATATGAGTTGATGGGCAGGTTACAGAAAGAGTTGACGAAGGGCTGATGGCCGGTCCTGTCGGACGTAATCAGGCAGGGGCCAGCCACCTTAACCGAATCAATAGTGCATGGCGAGTCGGACGGAAGATTCGTAAACTTCACCTTGCCACCGCCGGATCCAAAGGTCCAATCGATGGACTTTCCATCCAAGGCGATGGCGAGTCCCCCGCCAGTAACGTTTCCGGCCAGCAAAGCGGCAATTGCCAGTTTCCCGGCCGGCATCAGAGAATTTTCGAATTCGCGGCGCTGGGCCAGGGATCCGTCGGGGTTTCTCACCTCGATCACCCAGTGGCCGTGCACCGTGATCCCCTGGTTTAGCCCCCCAGCCGGTTCTGCGGCCGGGGTCTCCGTCTGCGACTGGACCGGCTCGGCGCTTCCCGTCGCCAGCGAGGCCGTCGCCGGAAGTACGGCCTTTGCCGCGGGCTGAGCCGAGGCGCCAGCCGCCTGCGCGTGGGAGACGACCACCATGCCCAGCAGGAATACCGACAGAACCGCCAGGCGAACTCCGTGACGGGCAAAGCCTTTAAGGACACTGACCTTCATACAACCTCCATGCGCGTGCCGCCGGGTATGGCGACGACCGTGGTTCGAGCCCATTCCGGCGCGTTGGCGGCAACTGGCGCAAATTCTGCGCCCTGGATCGCAGCAAAAGCGATAGACCCGGCCTTAACCGTGTCTGTATTCCTTCTGTACTGATTCTGTTTGCGTCGGGGATATTTCCGGTGTACGCTGGAAGCAAACGATTTAGACTCCCCCGCATTGGATTAAAACTCTGAAACTATGGGCAGGCCCCATGCCAACCCGTTCCATTCTTAAATTCGGCCCCTATGAAGTGGATCCTTCGATCGGCGAACTGCGTAAGGACGGGGTCCGGATCTCCATCCAGGAGAAGCCCCTGCGGGTACTCACGGCTCTGTTGGAGCGCCAGGGAGATCTGGTCACGCGGGCCGAGCTGCACCAGCGCCTGTGGCAGGGCGAGACTTTTGTCGACTTTGACAATGGGCTGAATACCGCTGTTCGCAAGCTGCGCTCGGCGCTCGGCGACGAGTCGGATTCACCCCACTTCATCGAGACATTCCCCAAGCGGGGTTACCGCTTCATGACGCCCGTTGAGATCGACGATGGACCGGCTGCGCCAGAGGCCAATCGGCTGCCGGGTGCGGATGCAACCCCCGCCGCCGCGCCGCCCGCAGAAACCGCAGCGGAGGGAAGCATGGCGCCGGCGATCCCGGCCCGCGCGCCCCAAGTGCGCCGCTGGATCGGCCGCGCCGCCCTTCTCATTGCGGCCATGTTCATTGTTGCAAGCGGCGTGGTGGCCTGGCTTACCTACAGCAGGCCTGTCTACTCCTTCAACTCGCGCGATTCGGTTCTGATTGCCGATTTCGAGAATCAGACCGGCGATCCAAGATTCGATCAGGCCCTCGCCACTGCGTTTACCGTCAGCATGGAGCAATCGCGCCACGCCAATGTCTTCCCCCAATCCCGGCTTGCCTCGGTGCTGGCGCTGATGGGCAAGTCTGCCAATGAAAGAATTACCCCGGCGCTGGGCCGCGAAATCTGCCAGCGGGAGAATATACGCGGGCTCATCTCTTCAAGCATCACGCGAACCGGGGATGAATACGCCCTTTCCGCCGAACTTATCGATCCACAGTCCGGTGACACAGTGCGCTCTTACTCCGAGCGCTCCTACGGTGAAGGCCACATCCTTGACGCGCTCGACGTGATTGCTGACGACATCCGCCGAGATCTGGGCGAATCGCTGCATCAGATCCACGACAACTCCAAGCCATTGCCGCAAGTGACCACCGCCTCGCTGAATGCACTGCAGGAGTTTGCAGACGGCTCCGAGTTGTGGCACCAGGGAAAATACACGGATGCGCTTACCCTTTTTCGCGATGCGGTTCAGACGGACCCCAACTTCGCCATGGCCCACGCTGCCCTGGGAAACGCGTACTTCAGCTACATCTACAACGATTCGCAAAGGGGGAACGAAGAGTACCAAAAGGCGCTGGCGCTGGGGTCCAGAACCACAGAACGCGAACGGATGAATATCGAAGTCAACTATGCCGACAGCCAGGGGCATTTCGACGAAGCAGACATTCTCTATCGGGCGTTCCTGCAGCGTTACCCGGATGATTGGACCATGCTTGGAAACTATGCGCGGCTTTTGCGCACCCATGGCCACGCCGAAGATGCGATTGGCCAGTACAAGGACATGCTGCGCGTCGTTCCCAACGACCCCAGGACCTATGTGGAAATGGCGACGGCATACAAGACCCTTGGCCGCTTTCAAGAGGCGGTCAGCGCCTATGCGCAGGCGTTTCAGATCGATCCTGCCTATTTGACCTCGGGCGACGTCAACCGCGAGTACGGCGAGACGCTGATTGAAAATGGAGAGATTCCAAAGGCTGAAGCACTCTTTAACTCGCAGCTTTCCACTGAGACAACGCGAGAAAGCGGGCTGCGCTCTCTGGCTCTTCTCGATTTATATCGCGGGAAGTACGCAAGCGCCCGTACCCGGCTTGAGGAGGCTCTAGCCTACGATGAAAGCCTTAAGACTGGGCCGCTGAGTGTCGCGCGCGAGCACCTGCAGTTGGCAATGGTGGCCGAGGGCGAGGGCGATCTTCGCACAGTGCAAAGGCAGCTCGATGCCGAGATGGCAAATTTCAAGGCGCTTTCGCCGAAGGTAATTCTTGGCGCATGGATTGGCTCAGAGTATGCGCGAGCCGGCCTGGCAAAGCCGGCGGAAAAATTGGAAAAAATGATTGAGCCCCATGTTGACGGAAAGAATCCGGAGCAGGTGGCGTATGTGCACGATCTGCAGGGAGAGATCGCCCTGTTGCACGGTGAACATGACAAGGCGATTCAGCTTTTCAACAATTCCGATCAGGAGAACAGCACCCCCTTCAGCATGGAAGGACTGGCGCGCGCATACCAGAAATCGGGGGACATGGACCAGGCGGTGAAGCAATATGAGAAATTCATCGCCAGCCCCAATCATGGCCTTCTCTGGGAACCGCAACAGTTATGGATCGCTGCGCACTACACTCTGGCTTCCGACTATCTGTCCATGGGAAATCCCGCCAAAGCAAGAGAAGCTCTCGATCCACTACTTGCATTGTGGAAGGATGCCGACCCGAACCTTCCGCTGCAAAAGCAAACCCTCGCGCTGAGCCAGCGACTAAGGTAGTCCCCAACCGCTGTATAAGCATGTTTATCCTCAAAGCGGCTAGGAGGTTCACATCGACCTGAACCTCATCGGGACGCTCTCCATCGTGACGAACGTCGACTTGCGCCCTTGAAAGTGCGACTACGCTCGGCCCCAGTAATTGAATTGCAACGCAAGGTCATGGCGAACTCTCCTTTCTTTAGTGTAGAAATCCATACTGAATCTCGGATCCCACGCGCATGCGCAAAACGTCGCGCAGGCCTTTTGGAACAGCCTGCAGGGAGCCGATGGCAAGCTCCCCCTGACGAAGGCCGACGGGGGGAAGCTGCGCAAGCTGAGCGCGGAAGGCCGGGCGTGGATCATGCGGCACACTCTTGCACACTGAACGAGTCACGATATCGCGAATCCGTCAGTCACCTGGTTGGCTGATGCCGGATCAGTTGCCCAATGTCGGCACTGCGCCAGTCTTCCGGTAGATCACGTTGGATGGCAGGTTTCCGGAGCGTACGGCGTTTTCCAGGACCGATCTGGAATCGGAGGCAAGTTCCTGACTTGTAGTCCTTGGCCAAGATGGACGCTTGGAATTGTCGAACGAACATTTTCCAATCTCTGAGCCCAAGGCTGACACAGGACTTTTGCCTCATAATCCCAAGGCCTCGCGCACTGAATACAAGACAGTGTCGGCAGCCGAATCTCACTCTGGCCGGCCAGAAAACCCGCTAGCCGCACCGACCTCCTTTTGCTAATCTTGGCACAACATGACCAAACAGTCTGGCGCAGTCAGTTTAGCTTTGCTTCTGCTTTGCTCTCTTCCCTTGCTGGCGCAGAAAAAGGTTCCGCCCAAGGCGATCCGCTTTCAAGGCGCACCACAATACACGCAACAGGAGTTGCTCGCGGCTGCCGGCTTGAAGCCGGACATGCGTCTGAACTTCGGCGAAGTGAAAGCTCACGCCAAGCAGCTCAATGATACGGGCCTCTTCAAAGAGGTCAAGTTTACCTCCGACCGCAAGACGCTGCTCTTCACTTTGACGCCTTCCAGCCAGCTTTTCCCCATGCACTTCGAGAATGTGCCTCTTACGCCGGGCAAAGAACTCGACGCCAAGCTTCACGAGCGCTTCCCGCTCTATCGCGGCCTCTTGCCAGCCAGCGGCTCCATGGTCGAAGGAATCTGCCAGACATTCGAAGAGATGCTGGCGGCCAAAAGCGTCAAGGCAACGGTGAAAGCCGCTCTTACCAGCGGCCTGGGCCCGCAAAAGCTCACAGCTTTGAACTTCACAGTCGTCTCGCCGGCGGTGCATATCGGCCGCATCCAGTTTGCCGGCACCTCGTCCGCTATGCAAGCCAAGGCCGACCTTCTGGCCAGCGGCCAAACAGGAAACAGCTTCGACGCAGAGAACACAGCCATCGGTCTTCAGCACGCTTTCGAAGACCTCTACCAAGACCAAGGTTATGCGGCCGTGCAAGTCGATGTTGCCCAGGCTGATCCTCTCGTCGTCTCGGATCGGTCCGTCGATATTCCCTACACAGTAACGATCAAGGAAGGTGGGATCTACAAGCTCGGAACCATCGACTTTCCGGCCAGCGCACAGGTCGCGCGCGCAGATGTTGAGAAAATCCTGTCCAAATACCCGACCGGTTCTGGACGGCCGCTCGATCTATTTCGCCTGGCCGTTCGCGACGCATACCATGCTAACGGCTATCTCGATTGCTCCATCGTTTCACACCCTTCCTTTAATGAGGCGACTCACATCGTGAATTACAGCCTCGAAATCGCTCCGGGCTCGCAGTACCGGCTAGCCTCGGTCAAATTCGACGGAGCCCCCGACGTGATGGCCGCCAAACTTAAGCTAGCCTGGATGATGGCACCCGGCGACGTATTTGACGAAAGCTACCTCTCAAATTTTGCAGCGCTGGCACAAAAGAAAGACAAGCCTATGACGAAATGGATGCAAACGGTCATCACCACCTACGAGGTCAAGGCCGACCCTGCCACGCACGAGGTCAACTGCATCTTCCATTTCGCCAAAGCCGCTTCGAGTCCGCGCTAGCTACTTTCCGGCTCAAAAGTCGATTTGCAGATAAATCGAGGGAGGTGGGTTGAATCGACGGGGGGAGCAAATCGGTTAATGGACAGTTGACTCTGGCGAATCGGCGTTGCCTGCGGCGTTTTTCAAGATGAATTTGAGAAGCATTGGTCATCGACGACATACAATCACGGGATGATCGTCAAATTCCGTGTCTTGAAGCTAAGCGTTCTCTGCTTCGCGTGGGCGGCTACTGCGGTCTCCCAGAGTTCATTGGAACGTCAGGTTCTTGATACCGATAGCGCCTGGGCAAATGCTGAGAACCGCCATGATATTGCTGCGCTCGACCGCATTCTCGACGACCAATGTGTGATCACCTCCGCCAGCGGCAGAACAGAGTCGAAGCAGGAGTTCCTCAAGCAGTTCTCGGGCGAAGTCAAAAGCGCAATGACCCAGGACCTGGTCGATCGTAAGGTGCACATCGATGGCGACACCGCCATTCTCACCGAGACCGACAACTATACCTATGCCGAGAGCGGGCATACCTCCGCCGGCAGCCTCCGCCTCACCACCACTTACCTCGACCGCGGCGATCTCTGGGTTGCGATTGCGGAGCAGATGAACGCTCCGAGGTCGAAGCCGGATCTATCGGCAGCCGAGGCCACTCTCCGTAAACTCGACGCGGAATGGGCGCAAACCAAGAGCGTGGACGCATGGCTCGGCTTCTACGCCGATGACGCCATCGTTCTGCCGCCGAACGACAAGGTCGCACATGGCAAGGAGGCAGCTCGCAAATCAGTCGCTGAGCTACTGGGCCTCCCCGGTTTGCAGCTCACCTGGAACGCCAACCGGGTAGAGGTCGCCGCCTCGGGCGATTTCGCCTACATCACCGGTGTGTATACCATGAGTTTCAATGACGACGCGAGCAAGCGGATCTCCGACGCAGGCAAGACCCCTAGAGGTTTGGAGAGTTCAGCCCGACAGAAAATGGAAGTGCGTCGCCGATACCTGGAACTCAGACCTGCCGGCATCGGCACAATAGGCAAACCTGCTGGACCAGGAACGATAAGTCGGCATGGCAACCCGAACCCGTGGCCAGCCTTCGGGTGAGGATCGCAGTCGCAATCGGCGTTTGAACTGCCCCGGCAAAACATCCTGGGACAAACCACCTTCATTGCACCGGGGCAGTCCCGATAGGGACCTAACGTTTCCCAGGACTTATCCGCGGAGCTTCACCTAGCCGCAGGTCAATGAGTGCATTGGGCTGTGGGTGTTGAAAAACTCAGCGCAAATTGATTGATTTTCATGAGATCCGTATGGCAATTCGGGGCGTTTAACAGCATAGTTTGAGCATGCTGTTATGGATAGCCATTTTCGGAGGATTAACGCTCATGATGGGTCAGCAGGCGCGTTCTGAATCGCTGTTCTACTACTTCCGACTGGAAGATCAGGTTCCGGAGAATCATCTGTTGCGGTTAGTTGACAAGCATATCGACTTCGGTTTCGTGCGAGAGCGACTTAAAGACAGCTATAGCGAAACTGGGCGTCCATCCATCGATCCAGAGCTCTTGCTGCGAATTTTGCTGATCGGCTATTTGTACGGCATTAGCAGTGAGCGCAAGCTCGTTGAGGAGCTGCGCATGCATCTTGCCTGGCGCTGGTTCACAGGTCTGGGCTTCGATCAGGAAGTCCCGCATCACTCGACGTTTTCGAAGAATCGCCACGGGCGCTTCCAGGAATCGAAGGTTTTCGAGCAGTTGTTTGAGGAAGTTGTGGCCCAGTGCCTCGCAGTCGGATTGGTGCGTGGAGACAAGCTATCGGTCGATGGAACTTTCGTTGAGGCCAACGCTTCCAAGGAGAGCCGTATTCCGCGCGAGCAGTTGACTGAAGCTGCGCAGGTCAATCGAACGGTGCATGAGTATCTGGCAGAGCTTGAAATGCAGAACCCAGTAGAGGAGCCGACACATAGCCAGGACAAGGTGTCTACGACCGATCCGGATTCCACGTATGCGACCAAGGGTGGGACGCCAGCACGCATGGGGTACTACGACAACTACCTGATAGATAACCACAGCTGTATCGTTGTGGGCGTGCAAGCGACAGGTGCTCGTCTGAGCGAGGAGTCGCGAGCCGCGGAAGACATGATTGCTCGCTTCACCCACTGGCAAGGCCGGAAACCGGAATCGATAGCTGCCGATGCTAGCTATGGCAATGGAGAGTTCTTGCAGTGGTTGATGGACCGGCAGATCACGCCGTACATGCCCACGAGGGATGCCGTCGGACGAACGAGAAGCCCCTTCTATGGCCCGGATGCCTTCACCTACTTACCGGAGAGCAACAGCTACATCTGCCCGGCTGGCCAGCAACTGAACTACGGCGGCCACAGCAAGGGTAACCGCACCTTCGGTTACATAGGAACGCGCAAGAAGTGTGGTCCGTGCCAACAGAGATCCCAGTGCACGACCGGGCCATTTCGCTATCTTGCGATCCACATGAACGAAACAGCACGGCAGAGAGCGCGAGATCTCTCGTCTACGGAGGAGTTCAAGCACGCGCAGCGACAACGGAAGAAGGTTGAGGCGCTCTTCGCAGAACTAAAGAGTCACAGTCACATCGGACTCAATCGGCTCCGCCTTCGCAGGTTGAAGTTCGTACGAGAGCAGTTCTTCCTGGCGGCCACTGCTCAGAACATCAAACGGCTGGTCCGGTTCCTTAGACGCCCAACGATGTCGCCGGTACTCGCTACTCCATAGGGCCAACCGCGATCCCGACAAACTCAACTACAGAGTTCAACCCCCGAAATCCCGAAAACAGCGCGGACTTTTTCAACACCCACGGCTGCTGGCAGCAATTGAATTCGGGCCCGATTCCCCGGCGAACACATCGGCGAACACTGGCCGGATTCTCGTTGCTTTTCCGTGTGGATACAACGACTCCAACGCGCAGAGTCTAGCCATCCCTCGCGGTCTGGAGATGAGCGCGAAGGCGAAACGTTCTCGCCCTCGAATTCAAATTCCAGGCAAGCCTGGAGCGGAAGTGGCTATGCAACTCGCATGACCGCCAGTCCGGATTCCGCTTGACTTGCAATGGCGGGTGGCCCTCGGCGGAGTCTTTGCTATACAATGCGGTACCATCGGGCGGGAAGGGCAAAGTCTGCGCATCCCTCCGCGATGGAGGGATTTGTGTCGACTCCCGATGTAGTGTGGAAACGCGGCAAGTTTGGCCGAACATCACGACGCGACGCCTGGTGGCTTTCTCCGACGGCGGTCTTCTTGGGTTTCGGCGCATTTCTGGTCTACGCCAATTGGGCGGCGTTTCAAAACAGCCATTACACCTATGGACCTTATATCTCACCGTTTTATTCGCCGGAGCTTTTCGGCAGCTCCCCCCACGCCTTGTTTGGCCCTAAACCGAGTTGGTACCCGAGCTTTCTGCCCTTTTCTCCGGCTCTGCTCATTCTCTGGATTCCGGGCCTGTTCCGTGTGACCTGTTACTACTACCGCGGCGCCTATTACAAATCGTTCTGGGCCGATCCTCCCGCGTGCGCGGTGAGCGAGCCGCGCAAGACATATCTGGGGGAACGGAACTTTCCGCTCATCCTTCAGAACTTTCATCGCTACTTTCTGAGGCTCTCCTACATCATTTGGAGCTTTCTGGTCTACGACGCGTTGAGGTCGTTCTTTTTTCCGAAGGGATTCGGAATCGGAGTTGGAAGCCTCGTTCTGGTCGTCAATGTCGTGCTTCTGGGCGGATACATATTCGGGTGTCATGCGTTCCGGCACTTGATCGGAGGCGTATTCGACCGTATCTCAAATCACCCTGTACGGCACAAACTGTACGATTGCGTGAGCTGCCTAAACGCGAAGCACAAGACATGGGCTTGGATAAGTCTCTTTTGGGTTGGATTCTCCGATATCTACGTCCGCCTGTGTTCGATGGGCATCTGGCATGACTGGAGAATTCTCTAGATGCCGGAATTCCAGCGGTTCTCATACGATGTACTGGTGATTGGAGCGGGCGGAGCAGGCCTGCGCGCCGCCATTGAAGCCGGAGCCGCCGGCGCCAGGGTAGGAGTGGTCTGCAAATCGCTACTTGGCAAGGCGCATACCGTGATGGCCGAGGGAGGCATCGCCGCGGCCTTGGCCAATGTCGACGATCGGGATAACTGGCGGGTCCACTTCGCCGATACCATGCGCGGCGGCCAATATCTCAACAACTGGCGAATGGCAGAGCTGCACGCCAAAGAAGCGCCGGAATGCGTGCGCGAACTCGAGGCATGGGGTGCGCTGTTCGATCGCACCGCAGACGGCAGGATTCTGCAACGAAACTTCGGTGGGCACAGGTACCCGCGGCTGGCTCACGTGGGCGATCGCACCGGCCTGGAGATGATCCGCACACTCCAGGATCACGGCATTCACACGGGAATGGAAGTGCATATGGAGTGCACGGTGCTTAGCCTGCTCCTCGATGGAGGCCGCATTGCCGGAGCTTGCGGTTACGACCGCGAGAAGGGCCGGTTCCAACTGTGGCAGGCAAAGGCGGTGGTGATGGCCACGGGCGGAATCGGGCGCGCCTTTAAGGTGACCAGCAACAGTTGGGAATATACGGGCGACGGCCTGGCGTTGGCGTATCGCGCAGGAGCCGAACTCCAGGATATGGAATTCGTTCAGTTTCACCCTACCGGCATGGTCTGGCCTATTAGTGTGCGTGGCATCCTGGTAACGGAGGGCGTGCGCGGCGAAGGCGGCGTGTTACGCAACAGCGAAGGCCGCCGTTTCATGTTCGACGACATTCCCGACTTGTACAAAGAGCAGACTGCGGACTCTGAAGAAGAGGGCTGGCGGTATACGCAGGGCGATAAGAACGCGCGTCGTCCGCCCGAATTGCTCACCAGGGATCACGTGGCGCGGTGCATCAATCGCGAAGTCAAGGCAGGCCGAGGCTCGCCTCACGGCGGTGTCTTCCTCGATATTTCCTGGATCAAGAAGCGCATGCCGAAAGCAGCGGAGCACATCAAGCGCAAGCTCCCAAGCATGTACCACCAATTCAAACAACTCGCCGATCTTGACATTACGATAGAGCCGATGGAAGTGGGTCCCACGACGCATTACATGATGGGCGGAATCCGCGTCGATGGCGATTCGCAGACGTCCACCGTGCCCGGGCTTTTCGCGGCCGGGGAAGCGGCGGCGGGATTGCATGGCGCGAATCGGCTGGGTGGCAATTCCCTGTCCGATCTGGTCGTATTCGGACGGCGCGCAGGACGCTTTGCCGCAGCATTCGCCACTGCCAACGGCCCGGTAAAGATCGACGAGACAGCGCTTCAAGCCACGGCAACAACGGCCCTCGCTCCTTTCGATCGTGGCCCTACCGGCGAGAACCCATATCAGATTCAATACGATCTTCAAGAGATCATGCAGGACCTCGTCGGGATCGTGCGGATTGAGAGTGAAATGCAGCAGGCGCTCGACGCGATCGGGCAATTACGCACACGAGCCGATCGGGCAGGCGTTGCGGGGAATCGCGAGTACAACAATGGCTGGCACACTGCGATCGATATTGGAAATATGATGATCGTGTCTGAAGCAATTACGCGCGCGGCGCTATCGCGAAAGGAAAGCCGCGGCGCGCAGTTCCGCGAGGACTTCCCCGGCAAAGACTCGGAGTGGGGAAAATACAACATCGTCATCCGGCGCGGTGCAGATGGTGAAATGCTGGTCGAGAGGCGCGAGCTTACGCCGCTGCCGGATGAGTTGAGGGCAGTGGTTGAGGAGATGAAATAGCCGGGAGAGGAATGAGATGGCTACATCGGCGACATTTCGCATCTGGCGCGGAGATCCAGCAGGCGGCATGTTCCAGGATTACCAGACACCCGTCGAGGAGGGAATGGTCGTTCTGGACGCGGTGCACCGTATCCAGGCGCAGCAGGCAAACGACCTGGCGGTGAGATGGAACTGTAAGGCCGGCAAGTGCGGATCGTGCTCTGCCGAAATAAATGGCATGCCTAAGCTGATGTGCATGACCCGGCTGAGTGACATCGACTTGAACATGCCGGTCATCCTCGAGCCAATGCACGCGTTTCCGGTCATACGCGATCTGGTTACGGATGTGTCGTGGAATTTCCGAGCCAAGAAGACGATCAAACAATTCAGGCCCCGCTCACCCGACGCCGCCGATGGCACATGGCGTGTGCAGCAGGCCGACGTGGAGCGTGTGCAGGAGTTTCGCAAGTGCATCGAGTGTTTTCTCTGCCAGGACGTTTGTCACGTCCTGCGAGAACATCACAAGCACGAAGAGTTTATCGGTCCGCGTCTGCTTGTCTATGCTGCTGCGCTCGAAATGCATCCGCTGGATATCGAAGACCGCGTCAGCGATTTAAGGCACATCCACAATATTGGCTACTGCAACATCACAACCTGTTGCCGGCAGGTGTGTCCGGAATCGATTACGATTACCGAGAACGCGATTATTCCGCTCAAAGAGCGCGTGGTCGACCAGTACTTCGATCCGCTAAAGCAGCTATTCCACATCCTTTGACCGGAGCTCATCTCACCGAGTGCCGCGGAGATCCGTTATCTTGGCGGGGCGTCCTGGGCATCGAAGGGAACGAGTTCCTGTTCCAATTCTTCCCATTCATAGGCAGGATTTTGAAGCAAGCGCAAGCAACGATTCCAGCGAAGGATGGCATCATCGTTGCCTGCCGGACGGATTTTCTCAGCCTCTGCGAAAGAGTGTAGAGCATGGTAGAAGAGCGCTGAAAGTGAACGAGGCAGTTGGCCGGCTTTGAGTTGCGCTTTGGCGCGCCGCTCGTGCAGAATTCCGGTGTAGTAAAGCCGCTCATACGAATCCTTGAGCTCAAGGAAGATCTCTTCGGCTTCCCGGTAACGATCGGACCCATGGCCTGTGAACTGATCGGTCAGCGCGAGCCCGAGTAAACGCAATGCAAACTGATGTTGCGGTTCAATGGCCAGGATATCGCGACAAATCGACTCTGCCTCTTCGGGCTCGTTGAGCGAGCGATAGAGCTCCGCCTTCGCAATGGCCTCGGCGATCCCGGCTGTCGAAATGCGTTTAATCTTATATTCCATCGACCTCCACCTCCACGCCCAGTTTCCCCCGCCTTCAGCCAAATTCAGCTTCCCATTTCGCCCCAAGATCCGCTGCGGACGATAGCATCAGATCGTCTGCCATTTCAAGGACAGATACTTCAACCAGAGTTGTCGCGCCGGCCTCCTTGACCACGACATTATGCATCTTTCCCCCGGCATAGTCCAGATTTGATTAGAAAACGCAGTGTCGTCCATCGGAGAACCGCAGCAGGAATTCGCCACTATCGCAAGGCATCGTGTCACGAAAGTGCAAATGCCGTTCCTCGGGTGTATACACATTGGCCGTTGTCGCGGTAAATGCCACCTTTCGGCCTTCGCAGTGTGACCTTTGCCGACTAGAGACTCGTACACACGCCGGTCCGCACTCTTGGCCTGATCTCAATGACGGCGCGAACACTCGCACCGTTTGCGCCGTTACCTCTGAAGTGCATAGGCAGCACACATTATGCACATGCAAAAGGCACTCAGCGAAATGAACCTGCAGCTTCACCACGTGCTGAGCGAAATACCGGGTGTCAGCGGACTGAAGATCCTGGACGCCATTCTTGCCCTTGAACGCGATCGGATGAAACTTGCGGGTCTCTGCAACTGGCCGGTCAGGAGTCCACGGGAGGTCGTGGCCAAGTCGCTGGAGGCAGTCTATCGCGAAGAACACCTGTTCGCATTACGGCAGCCTATGGTCGGCTATCGCTTCTATCAGTCGCTCATCGCCAAGGTCGATGTGGAACTGGAATCAAAGACGCGGGAATTGCCCCGCGCGGCGGGCGGCCCTGAAGAGATGCCGCCGCGAACCAAAGAGTGGACCTGCCAATGGGCCGGCAATGAGCCGACGTTCGATCACAGGAGCGAGATGTTTCGGATTGGCACTGCCTGTACCAGGCGTCTTTCGCCTCTCGTGGAGAGGCTCCTATCGGCCGCTGCACGCGCCGACCGCGTTCGTAGTACTCGAGGTAAAAAGTTCCGCTGCTGGAGCGAACCGGTTTGCCCCCGATGAGGACCATGCTGGGGAAGGGGACTCCGTTTCGCTTGAGCACGGGCACGAAGCGCCACCTGCCTTGGACCTTGATATACTTCTTCAGGTTGGCCCTGGAGCTTTTCGGATTCATGTCGATCCACCTGGATTTCCGTGCTGGCAGCGATGCGCGTTTGCGCGCGGGAGCCGTGCACTATTTTTGCAAGTTGGATAGTAGAGTTGGATAGTAAACAGAGGGTTTGTACTATAAGTTATTGATTTTAAAGGGCGGGAGTAGTTCAGTGGCAGAACGTCAGCTTCCCAATTTTCCATCCAAAAATTGCGTTTTTGGCTGATTTTTGATTGATTTCTCCCCTTACTGTCCACCATACTGTCCATGAAAGGACAGTATGGCCTCCAATACCTATTCTGACCGCGTTAACATCATCAAGTACGTGACCTGCCGTTCTTCTGCTAGATCGGATGGTGAGGCTATAAGCACTCGGTAGACTTCTGCTTTGAATGACATTTCCCACGCCTCCGGAGTTCCTCTGCCTGATATTTGTCTTATGGCGAATATTGTAGCCGGGAACTACCAACCGCAGGAGACGCCTTTGTACTGACCTCAGAACGTTTCAACCCCCTGCTTGACTTCTAACTCGATAAAATACATTAGCGAGTTAGCGCCCCTAATCCAAAGGAATTGCTGGCTGTTTTCTGAGCTGCGCGACTCTTTGAGTCTCCGATTCTCGCTTAGCCGCTGCCTCACGCTTCCTGAACGCGGCGACCTGCTTGATGATCGCCAGGAAATCCGCCGTAGTCTTTGCCTTTGGCTCAGTATGAAAAAGCGGGCAACCATTATCTGCATCTACGGGAAATCCGACCACGCAGGGCTCATCCAGCTTTTCAAGTTGCAGGAATCTTCGGTCGCGTATCTCTTCGATGCCGTCCGGTTCGAGTCTTAGCCAGTATTGGTCTATCTCGTCTTTTTCCTCGTTCAGAGCTTTGCGGCTGGTAGAAATCATCCTACGGCAATTCGAGGCGCATACATCCTGCATTTCGGACAAAAGCTGATTCAGGATCGGCGTCAGCAGAAGGTTCTGGAATTCTTGAGGAAGAAGTTCATCCTCTCCACGATTCAGGGAGACCAAAATGATTTCCGCAACATCTGCGGCAGGTGAGCTATCGATCGCAGCAAGGATGAGGTAAGCAAAAGCACGGTGCATAATCCTTTGATCGATGCCCGCGTTTGAGCTGCGATGAGCGAGGTAGGTTACATTGTAGATTCCGATGGCAAGCACCGCCTGAACCGCAGAAGCGCTGATTGTTGCTCCCCACGGACGATGGATGATGTCGCCGCCCGCAAACTCGTTTGCAACCAGCGCGAATATTTCAGCCGGTTCGAATTGAAGTTCGTTTCGGGCTTCCCAAATATCCGCTAGTGTCTTGGGTGTAACGAATTCAAGGACGTTCCAGAAACGGCTTTCCATCGCTTTTAGTCTGCCTTCAAGGCTCAGCGCCTCGGAGAATAGTCGTAGAACCACTTCGGGATGACGGGAGAGGTAGCGCTCAAGCTGAGCATGATCCCACAGCTTGATCTTCGGATTTGGGTTCTTCGCCTGCCACACCTTGACCCAATCTCGCGTCGGATTGGAGAACTGGGTATTCGTCGCAATGACGACATAATCCAGACCTTCGATTGCCAAAGCGTTTGTGACGGCTGACTTCACTTCGGATGGTTCGACCGTTCCTGTGCGACCCTTGCATTCGATCCACCATTTCTGTGCTTCAATCTCGCCATCTACAGTGGGCGTGTAGAAGACCGCCTCAAGATCCCGTCCGCCGTCTGCCGCGCCGCCGCCACTTCCGCCAGTCCGCCACTCCAGGTCTTTCGCGCCCATTGAATTCAACAGCCAGTAAACGCATTCTTCAAGGTCACGGCCCTTCAGGCCGGCAAATGGAATGGAGGCTGGCAATATCCAATCGGGTGTTTCATTGGATCGTGACCTATTTGGCACTTCGGCTCCTGCCTTTACGCATTCTCAAAACCATACCCATAGGCCTATTCTCTCGCAAGCGGAGCCCTGTGCATGCTCCGACTCGTGCAGGATCGTGCTTGAGGCGGACCTGTGTGCCCTCTGAATAGAGAAGCCCTGCGGTGTCGCTCTGGCCTAGGTTGTCGCTCATGATGACCAATCGTATTCGATGGTGTGGTCAGGAGCCAAGCTTGAAACTGACTGGCTAAGGCTAGAGGTCAAGGAAGCTCGTTGAAAGTGGATGAGTTGCGCTGCGCGAGGCTGCGGCGTGGATTTGTTGATCATGTCGATTTACTTCCATAATGGAACTATATTGACATGTGGATGTCACGACCGCATACTATATTCATGCCGCGCACTCGCATGGACGAACTGTATGCACTTGCCGAAGAGCATGATGGACTGCTCGCGTCCAAAGACGCACGCGCCCAGGGGATTCAAGATTCTGTACTGGTACGGCTCGCACAGCGTGGCCGGTTGGAGCGCATGAGCAGAGGGGTTTATCGGATTGCGCACTTTCCGGCAGACCGGCTTGCCCAATACCGCGAAGCTGTCCTGTGGGCACAGGCAAGTCAAGGACCGGAGCGCGCCGCCTTGTCTCATGAAACGGCATTGATGCTGTACGGAATCTCGGACGTGAATCCGTCACGCGTTCACCTCACTGTTCCCGAGTCGGCTCGAATGCGACGGGTGCACCCGAAATGGATTGCAATTCATCGGGCCAACCTCGCAACGGAGGACATCCTACTGCATGAAGGGATGCCGGTCACTACCGTAGAACGTTCGATCCTGGATGTTCTGGCAAGCACTCATCGGACGGATTTTGCACGCCAGGCAATCACTGATGCTCTCAGAAAAGGGCTGCTTACTTCGGCCCAGGCGAGCGGCCTTCGCAAGCGAATCAATCCATCGTCACAGTCTGCGTCACTTTCGGCAAACGCAAGCAAGGTAAAAGTGAATGAGCCCTCGACCACCTGAGCGCCTTGAAAAAACGTTGGCGCGAGTCGCACGCGAGCAGGGATTGGCGCAAGAACGTCTTCGGAGATGGGTCTCGTTTCTTGCCCTATGCGGCGTACTCGAAAGAGCAGTGCACGAGGGCGTCCTGAACAACTACTACCTGAAGGGTGGCGTTGCAATGGAACTTCGCTTTGCGGAGGGAGCGCGCGCAACGAAGGATGTAGACATCGGTCTGGCAGGTGAGCGAGCAGAACGTCTTCAAAACTTTCGCAACGCCCTGGCGCTGGGATTTGATGATTTCAGCTTCCAACTGAAAGGCAAGCCGCTGACTATGGACAACGCAGACGCAGTTCGCCTGGAACTTGGTGTTCTGTATCGCACCCGCGCCTGGCAGACAATTGACGTTGATCTTGGTCCAGCAGGATCAGGCGTAGTAGATTTCGTGGAACCGACTATCCCTGGTCTCAGCGCAATGGGCCTCAGAATTCCATCGCCGGTTCGCTGCCTCAACTTGAACGAGCAGGTTGCTCAAAAACTACATGCTTGCACGGGGCCGTATTCAAACGGGCGGGCTCGTGATGTTTTGGACATCCTGCTAATCGATCTTCTGGGGAAGATGGACGCAAAGGCCGTGCGGGCAGCCGCCGAGCATGTATTTACTCAACGGGCAACCCATAGCTTTCCGCCGGAGACCAAGCTTCCGGCAGAGTGGACCCCGGAGCTCGAAGCGCTCGCGAAGGAACTTGGCTATCCGACGAACTCCGCGGCAGAAATCGAAGCCCGCTTTCGTAACTGCGTGGAAGGAATTGCAAGTGCCAGCTAGGATGCTCTGAGAGTGTTGAAAGCGGTTATTCGCCGACATCGAGCAGCATAAATGGGTTTCCTTTTGAAGATTCCAAAGGAACAGGCTCGGAAAGGCCGGCGTGTTTCTGGCGCTCTCTAAATGCGCGAGCGCCAGTCTGGCGTGTTCGACATAAGAAATAAGAACGTGCTCATATTGATCCATTGGTCGGATCGCGCTGCCTCGCAATATAATTGGAGTCGAAGCGGGAGTAGCTCAATGGTAGAGTAGCGGCTTCCCAAGCCGTTGGTTGCGGGTTCGATCCCCGTCTCCCGCTCCAGTTTTGGTCGGCACTCGCAGTATTCCGCCCGTGAAAAACCATCGACATTCTCACAATTGCCTTACTGTCCATACTGTCCAAATTCTCTGGAAATGAGGGACAGTGTATGCAAACCAGTCAAAATATGCGTTTTGTGCGTTCAGTTCATCTGAATGAATATAAGCGGCTTACGCGTAAACACCTAGTTTTGATCACTTTGCTCCGCAGGGCCTGAGGGAACGTCAGCTTCCCAAGCTGAATGTCGCCGGTTCGATCCCGGTCTCCCGCTCCATTCCAATTGCCGCCGCTTAATCTTTCTCCTGAATCTTCATTACAAAGTAAGTAACGGTGCCGCCCTGGGGCAGGAGCATCTGGTGGGGCACGCCCGCGGGGATGTGCACAATGTCACCGGCTTTGACCTCCTGGCGAGTGCCCCCGGCAACACCGGCGCCGCGGACTTCGCCCGGGGCGGTGGTTTTCCCCTCTTCCACCTGCCCGCCGGAGACGATGGTGGCGCGGCCGTCGAGGATATAGAACAGGTCGGCGTAGTTCTGGTGGAGCTCTCCGCCGCCGCTGCGGCTGCGGAAGGCCAGCATGGTGAAGTGACGCGGGTACTTGTCGAGCGTTTCGCTGGCGGAGCCATCGCCTTGCGCCGCCAGCTGCTGCAGATGCCGGGCGCGTTCGAGAAGCTGGGCCGGGGTCCAATGGTCGAGGGTCATGGTCTGTGCAAAAACTCCTGCGGTGAGCAGCAGCAGGGCTGCCGGGATGAGTCGGGTGAGCTTCATTTTGAGCCTCGCGCTTTCGCAGTGCTGCCGCGTTCCGCCAGTTGACGGGCGCGGCGGAACACTTTCAGGAACGCGGGCGCCGTCAATTTGCCCGTGTTGGTGTTCTGCAAGGACGGATGATAGCTGGCGATTACGTGGAGACCATTGGGCAAATGGTACTCCAGTCCGTGGCCGAAGCTGTAGCCGGAACGCGAGCAGAGAATTCCGCCGCGCACGGCCCAGGCCAGCAGGCCGTCAAAGGCGATGCGGCCGAGGCAGACCACGACGCGGAGGTTTTTGAGCAGTCGCATTTCCTGGTCGAGCCAGGGTGCGCAGTTGCGGAGCTCTTCGGGAGTGGGTTTGTTGGCGGGCGGAGCGCAGCGTGCCACGGCGGTGATCCAGAGATCGCTGAGGCGCATGCCGTCGTCGCGGGAGACAGCGTCGGGCTGCGAGGCGAAGCCAGCGTGGTGGAGAACGGGAAACAGGAAGTTGCCGGAGCCGTCGCCGGTGAAGGGGCGGCCGGTGCGATTGGAGCCGTGCGCGCCGGGAGCGAGTCCGAGAATGAGGACGCGAGCCCGCGGATCGCCGAACGAGGGAACGGGACGGCCCCAGTATTGCCAATCGGCCCACATCGGGCGGCGGACCGCGGCGACGTTGGCGCAATGCTCGCGCAGACGCGAGCAAAGGTTGCACTGGACGATGCGGGCATTGAGCTCGTCGAGGGGGGACAACTCAGCGGGACGGGGCCCTGGCATAGGAGGATTCTACGGCCCAGGTGTGCGGAGTGTTCGCATGGCGACTGCGATCACAGCTTCCAGACCGACCCAACCGCAGCTCGAACCCGTCCACAACATTGCCGTGCTCATTTTTCAAATCTCCCGAAATAATGGCAGAAATAGGTCTGCGCCTTGGGGGATGTTCCCGCGCGGAAGCAGACAAGCCAATTGCGTCGCTGTGCCACGGGCCGCAACTGCAGGCCGCGGCGGCGGTGCTGAAGGAGCGCAGGCTGAACGCGTATTCCGCGTGCGCGCCGCAGGCGGATCTGGCCGCAGGAACGTTGGTGAAGCCGGATTTCGCGGATGCGGTGGCGGATGGAAAGCTGGTAACGGGGCCGGCGCGGACGGCGCATCCCTGATGGCTGGCCAGGTTTCTGGAGGTGCTGGAGGCACACCTGGCGGCCCGGAGGGCTGGAGAATCGTCTACAATTCAGGGTTCCAAGAAAATCCGGGCTGCTCGGATGGTTATCGATCTTTCAGCAGGGCCTGGAATCTATCGAGGACTTTATGCGCAGATTTCGTGAGGGGCAGTGGGCGCTTCGGCTGGTGACGAAGTGCGCGATAGCAATTTTGGTGTTGGGCTGCGCCGGGTTGCAGTCACACGGATTGACCTGCACGGTGGCGAAGCACAGGGCTCCCACGGATGCAGACAAGGCCATGCTGACGGGCGACTACGCCAAGGCAGAAGAGCTTTACAAAGCGGAAGTTGCCAAGCAGCCGGGAGATGGCGATTCGGAGTTGGGACTGATTCATGCGCTGCTGCGCGAGCAGATGTTGGACTCGGCGGCGCTGCAGGTGGCAAACGCGCTGAAAGCTTCGCCCAAATCGGCGGCGCTGGTGACGGCTCGCGGAGAAGTGGAGTTCGCCAAGGGAGAGCTTTGGAATGTTGAGCCGACGGTGATCGAAGCATACAAGCTGGACCCGTGCAGCGGGCAGACACGGCTGCTCTATGCCAAGTACCTGGAGGCGAGCGCGCGGTATGCGACGGCGAAGCAACAGTACACGCTGGCGCACGATTTCGATCCGGACGATCCTGAGATCAAGCTGGCATGGATCCGGACCTTGCCGGTGGCGCAGCGCGCGACCGAACTGGAGGCGTTTCTGGCGTCGCCGAACGGGATAGGCCCGATGCAACAGGGAATGCTGAAGGCGGAGCTGGACCGCTTGAAACTGATCAATGACCAACCCGGGCATGAGTGCAAGCTGGTTTCGGGTGGACCGGCAGCGGAGATACCGTTCATTCGGCTGGCTGGATGGGGCGGCCGTACGCGCGCCTACGGGCTGGAGGTAGGACTGAATGGGAACCCCACGCGATTACAGATCGATACGCGGGGGCGGGGCCTGACGGTGTACCGCCCGGCCGCCGAACACGCGGGGCTGAAGCGGATTGGGGCAATAGAAACGAACGCGGCGCCAGGGACGATGCCAGGCAACGCCGGCGGGCAAGTAACCACATTTCAGCGCGCGGGGGGACGGGGGGGTGGAATGACGCCGGTTACAACGGCAGCATCGAGCGCGGGGCCCGGGCCGATGGGTGAGCCAAGCTACACGGCGGTGGCGGATTCAGTGAAGATCGGCGACCTTGAGTTCAAGGATTGCGAGGTAAATGTGCTCGACTCAAACAGTCCGAACGATGACGGAGCTGGATTCATTGGGATCGATGTGTTCTCGAAGTTCATGGTTACGGTGGATTTTCCCATGCGCACGCTAGGGGTGGGTCCACTGCCGGCGCGGCCGGGTGCGCCCGCGCCCACGCCGCAGTTGATCACCATCGCCGCGGACTGGGACCCCGTGGCGGGCACGCCGGAAGACCGTTACATTGCGCCGGACATGAAGGATTACACGCAGTATTACCGCGTCCGGCACGATCTTCTGTTGCCCACCGCATTGAGCTCGGATATGGTCACGCTCTTCCTGCCGGACGATCAGGTGGGAGACACAGGTATCTCGGCCCAGGTGGCAACCGAGGTGACAAAGATATCGGATGAAGCCGGCATGAAGTACGCCAACGCAGTGTCATTGAACTTTGCGCATGTGGGGCAGAAGGTGAGCAACGTTCCCATTACCGACACTTCGATGGCGTCGAAAATGGATGGGGTCGATATCGCAGGATTCCTTGGCAATAACACGCTAACCGAACTCACGCTGCATATCGATTACCGGGATGGGCTGCTGAAGGCCGACTTTGTGCCGGGACGCGGCTACAAGTTCGAGGACAATTCCTCTCACCCGTGATGAGCAGCTTCCAGCCGGTAGGCGCGCACCACGTTGAGCGGGAGCGCGCTGGTCCGCTGCAGCGCCTTGTGAATCTCGGCCAGGATGGACAGGGCGACGGGAGCGGGAGCTTCCGCGCCCAGGTCCAGGCCCATGGGGGCGTGAATCTCGTCGAGCCACCGATTGACTAATTCGGTGCTGGGAACGATGCCAAGCAGGCGAGCCACCTCCTTGAGCAGCTCGCGAGTGCGGTGCTGCGGGCCAAGGACGCCGATGTAGGCCGGGCGCCGCTCCGGCGACCGGGAAAGGAAAAGCGCGAGAATCCTCGCATCCTGCTCGAAGCTGTGAGTCATCATGACCGCGGCATCGGCGTCGCGCAGGTCGAGTTCGGCGGGTGCGGTCTGGGGCAAATCGGAGATATTCAGCGTTGTGACCTGCTGCGCGGCAGGGAACCGGGATTCTGTGGCGAGGTGCGCGCGGCCGTCGGCAATGGCGACGAACCAGCCTAGCTCGCGGGCGAACTGGAGCAGAGGTCCGGCATCGTCGCCGGCGCCGAAGATCCACAGGCCGGTGCGCGGGAAGCGATACTCGGCCCAGACCCGGACCATCTCGCCGTCGATGGGGATGCGATCTTCGCCGGAGTGGCGGCCTTCGAGCGCGGAGTGCGCGGCGCGGCCAAGATCGATCCGCCACGATGCCAGCAGGCGGGCCGAATCATCGTCATCCTGTCCCGTCGGCGCATCAGCCACTGGGATCATTGCACGCTCGCCGATGTGCGGGCCTTCGATGATGGTTGCAATTGCCAGAGGCCGGCGCGCCTCAAATGCCCGGTCGAGAGCTGCCAGCGAAACCGATGCCGTAGCGCGGCGCTCCAGCAGGATGTAAATGACTCCGCCGCAGCCCGAGCCGTAGGGCATGTCGCCGTCATCGTCCACAGTGGAGTAGCGCTCGACGGCAGGACCGTCTTCAGTGAGCCACCAGGCGCGCCGCGCCACTTCGGCTTCCAGGCAGCCGCCGCTCACGGTGCCGGCTCGGCGTCCGTCGGCTGCCAGCAGCATGCGCGCGCCGGGACGGCGATAGTTGGAGCCCTCGACCGCCACGATGGTGGCCAGCACATAATCCCCTCCCGCGGTTTCCAGCTCGCGCCAGAGAGAGAGGATCTGTTCGAGGTCGCTCATGAGGTCCTGAATAGATTCTAGTCGCATTTGACATGGAATGGATCGACTCCCAGTCCTGCCCGCTCCGTTCAACGCCCGCTCCTCAGGCCTCTGTGATCTTCGACTGCAGAAGGTCTTCGATGCGAACGGGCAATTCGCGTACGCGAACGCCGCTTGCGTGGCAGACAGCGGAGGCAATGGCCGGAGCCACGCCCGCCAATCCGATCTCGCCGATTCCGCGCGCCCCGTACTCGTTGACGATGAAGTCGGGATAGTCGAGGAAAATCACGTCCTGCTCGGGCAAATCGGCGCAGGTGGCCACCAGGTAGTCGGCGAAGCTGCCGTTGATGGGTTGGCCGGTGCGCGGATCGTGAACGGTATCCTCCAGCAGCGCCATGCCCAGGCCCATGATGGCCGCTCCAAGAATCTGGTTAGCGCCGGCTTTCTTGTTGATGATGCGCCCGGCGTCGAAAACGGACACAATGCGGCTGACGCGAAGCCGCGCGATGTCGGGCTCCCACTCAACCTCAGCAAAGTGGCAGCCGAATGAGTGCAGGGAGTACTGCTTCGCCTTGGGATCCTCAAAGGAAGGAAAAGTGCGGCCGGACCCGGTAATTGCGCCGACGTCAGCCAGGCGCAGCACTTCCTCAAAAGGCAGGCCGTTCGCGGCCAGATCCGCGCCGCCGTGATAGGCCGTTCCCACAACCTGGGGCTGGCCAGGCTTGAGCACCACGCGGCCTTCCGCAACCGTGAGCGAATCGGGATGCGCGCCGTGAAACGGCGAGCCCGGCGTGAGCGCGGCCACGTGAATGAGCCGGGTTACAGCCTGATCCACGGCGCTGGTGGCGGCGGGCAGCATGGCGCTGGTCACCATGGAACCGCCGGATGTGGGGCCGTCGGGCAATTCGGTGTCGCCGAGGTAGACATCGATGCGATCGAGCGGCACACCGGTTTTTGCGTGCGCCACCTGGGCGAAAAGCGTGTAGGTGCCGGTGCCGATGTCCTGCGTGGCGCAGCGGACACAGACTCGGCCGTTGGGGCAAAACTCAAACGTGGCCGTACACGGAACTCGTGCGGCCGCCCAGGATGCGCCGCCAACTCCCAGGCCGACGATTTTGCCGTCGCGGCGCATAGATCCGACAGCGGGCGTCCGATTCTTCCAGCCGATCTTTTCCGCGCCCGTCGTGTAGCACTCTTTCATGTGGCGCGAGCTGAACGGCAGGTTCCTGCCCTCGTCTCGCTCTGCGTCGTTCTTCAGGCGCAGCTCCACCGGGTCCATATTGAGCTTGACCGCCAGCTCGTCCATTGCCGATTCCAGAGCAAAGAGCCCCGGCACCGCGCCCGGTCCGCGCATGGGCGCAGGAGTGCCGACGCCGCGGCGAACCATCGCGGTTGTGACTACGAGATTGGGACAGCTATAGAGGAACGGCGTTTGCTCGCCGCAATGTTCCACAAAGTCGTCGAGCAGCGAGGTTTCGCTGTAGAAGTCGTGACGGATCGCGGTCAGCTTTCCGTCGCTCGTAGCGCCGAGGCGAATGCGCTGTTGCGTGCGCGGACGATGGCCGACTCCGGTGAACATCATGCGCCGGTCAACGCTGAGCTTTACCGGACGATTGAGCTGGCGCGCTGCCGCCGCGGCCACCGTGCATTGCGGCCAGGGAGAAAGTTTGCCGCCGAATCCCGATCCGATAAAGCGCGAAATGGTGCGCACATTCTCGCGCGGAACCCCCAGCACCTCCGACATCACCGTGCGATGCGCCACCACACCCTGGCTTCCGTCGTAAAGGGTTACGTTGTCGCCGTCCCAAACCGCAACCGTGCTGTGCATCTCCATCGGGTTGTGGGTTTCGATGGGCGTGACGTAGGTTTCATCCACAACCACGGGAGCCGAACTCAGCGCCTGGTCGGGGTCGCCGCGCTTCCAGCTGCTTTCGCGCGTGCCGTCGTAGCCGGCGCTCAGGTCCGTGCGCACGTCGGGCGTTTCGGCATCGTACTCGATCCTGATCGCTGCAGCCGCGGCCTGGGCCTGCTCCAGCGTCTCGGCCACAACAGCGGCGACATACTGGCCCCAGTAGTAAATTTGGTCGTCATAAAATGGAGGCCGCGTTTCCGCCATGCTGCCGTCCTGCTCGCGCGGGAAGGTGCGATACACGTTCTCGAGATTCCCGTGATGAAGAACCAGCAGCACGCCCGGCATCGTTTCCGCAACGCTCGCATCGAGCGAGCGAATGCGGCCCTTGCCAATGGTGCTCTCGACCAGCACGCCATGGGCGAGATTGGGAAAGCTGCGATCGAGCGAATAGCGCGCTGTGCCCGTGGTCTTCAGCGGGCCGTCGATGCGCGGAACTGCCGCGCCGATGATTGCTTCGCCCTGGGGAATCTGAGTCGTCGCCATGAGAACCTCCTGCGGTTGGCGGTGGTGCTTCGTGCGTCCCTGCGCGGGACCAATGAACGATCAGGCAGTGGCCATCTTCAGCGCGCGCACCACGCAGCGCTTGGCCAGCTCGATCTTGAACGCGTTGTCCTTGTGCGGCTTGGCGCCCGCCAGCGCGGCTTCAGCGGCGCGGCGAAAATGCTCGGCATTCGCGCGCTTGCCCTCGAGCGCGGCTTCGGCTTCGTGCGACCGCCACGGCTTGGTGCCCACTCCGCCCATGGCCACGCGAATGTAGCGGATGTGCCCGCCCTCCACCTTGGCCACAACCGCGGCGGACGCAAGCGCAAACTCGTAGCTGGCGCGGTCGCGAAGCTTCAGGTAGACGCTCTTCGCGCCGGGCACGGGTTTTGGCAGCTCCACATGCGTCACCAGCTCGCCGGGCTCCAGCGCGTTTTCAATCTGCGGCGTGTCGCCGGGCAGCTTGTGAAAATCCGCAAACGCAATCGTGCGCTTGCCCTTCGGTCCTTCGGTGTGAATCACCGCCTCCAGCGCCGCCATGGCCACGCACATGTCGGATGGGTGAGCCGCGATGCAGTCGTCGCTTGTGCCCAGCACCGCATGCATGCGGTTAAAGCCATCCATGGCCGCGCAACCTGAGCCGGGCGTGCGCTTGTTGCACCCATAGCCGCCGGGAGTGCCCGCGCTGGGCTCGCGGAAGTACACGCACCGAGTCCGCTGCAGCAGGTTGCCGCCGGTGGTGGCCATGTTGCGCAGTTGCGGCGACGCACCCGATAGAAGCGCCTGCGACAGCACCGCGTAATTTGTCTTGACATCGGCGTTCCACGCCAGATCCGAATTGCGCACCATGGCGCCGATGCGCAGCCCGCCCGAAGGCGTCGGCTCAATCTTGTCCAGCGGCAGCAGGTTGATGTCCACCAGCCCCGATGGCTTCTCCACTTCCAGCTTCATCAGGTCCACCAGCGTGGTGCCGCCGGCGATGAACCTGGCCCCGTTCGCCTGCGCCAGCGCCTTGTCGATGCTCACGGCTTTTGTGTAACTGAAGGTCTGCATATTCTCGCTCCCTTGGGCGCGTCAGGCGCGCACTTGCCGCACCGCGGCCACAATGTTTTTGTAGGCGCCGCAGCGGCAGATGTTTCCGGCCATGGCCTGCTTGATGTCGTCGTCGGTGGGGCCGATCGGCTCCTTCAGCAGCGCCACCGCGCTCATGATCTGCCCGCTGGTGCAGTAACCGCACTGGTATCCGTCGTGTTCCACAAAGGCAGCCTGCATGGGATGCAGATTCTCCGGCTGGCCAATGCCCTCGATGGTGGTAATCTCGTCGCCCTCGTGCATCACCGCGAACGACAGGCAGCTATTCACGCGGCGGCCGTTCACGTGCAC
Source organism: uncultured Acidobacteriota bacterium (assembly GCA_963766785.1). Taxonomy (GTDB): domain Bacteria; phylum Acidobacteriota; class Terriglobia; order Terriglobales; family Acidobacteriaceae; genus Telmatobacter. Next base: position 276,964 of record CAVYBV010000025.1, on the reverse strand, counting down.
CGTGCACGCGCCGCATTGGCCGTGGTCGCAGCCCTTCTTCGTGCCCGTTAGGTGGATGCGCTCTCTCAGCGTGTCCAGCAGCGTGGCCCGCGTATCGAGCCCGCGCAGCGTGTACTCCTTGCCGTTGACGCGCAGCGTGACGTCGGCGGTTTCGGCGCCGGCGGGCGTCTCCTCGGCAGCGGGCGCTATCGAGGGCGCGGCATGCACCAGCGGCACTGCGCCCGCAAGCAGGCCGGTTGCGCCCAGTCCGGAAAGAAAACTGCGCCGGCTGAAGCGCCCTTTCGCGTCGGGATAGAGCGGCTCCAGTTCGATGGACTGGCGTTCGTCATCCGGCGACGCTTGCTCATTCGGTGGATTCTGGTCGCAGCCGTGCAACTGTTTCGAGTGCAGGCTGGGAATTTCTGCCATGGCTGACCTCCTTGGACAGAACGGTGACTCTTGCAATTTCTAAATGGCTCATTCAGGGCTGCCGTAGCTCCCGGCGGGGATCGCGAGGAGCAATTTACGGCGCGCCGGGGAAGAAAGAGCCAAGGCGCCGAAAGGCCGTGCCGCTATCGTAATCCATTCCGGCAATGGCCGGGAAACACCGGTTTTGACGCCATCCAAACTGCCTGCCGGTCCCTGCCCATGAGCCGCGCGGCGTATTCGCAGTCCCAGCCGCTATTGCGTCACAGCTTCAGCCCGGGATGCGTTTGCCATCCCGCGGCCCAGGATTAATTCGCCCTCGCCATGGGCCGGTCCGCTTCCACCGCAACGGTATTCGGCACGCGAATCCGCTCCTCGGTCTTGCGATAGTTGGCAATCTTGTGGGTCAACAGCGCATGCGCCTTCTCCAGGGCTGCGATTTGCGCCGCAATCGTCGCCTGGTGCTCCTCCAGAATCTTGCGCCGCTCCAGTGACGTGTCCGTTCCGCGTTCCCGCAGCACCGCATAGCGCTGCATCTCGCGAATCGGCATATTGGTGCCGCGCATGCAGTGGAGAAATTTGAGCCACGCCTCGTCGGCATCGGAGTAGCGGCGGTGGCCATTGCGAGCCCGCCCCACCGGTTGAATCAGTCCTACACGCTCGTAGTAGCGCAGCGTGTGCGTGGTCATGCTGCATCGCTCAGCCATGGTCCGAATCGAGTAACCTGCGTCTCGCATACCATCAACGTACTCCTTAGTGCACGCTTCAAGTCAATACGCGCCAAACCTCTCGGGCGACATCCCATCTTTGCAATTAAGTCATTATTCATCAGCGATATAAGTTCAGCAACAGGGGAAGGGAGTCCATCATTCTTTACATTTCTTAATATTCAAACAACCACTGAAACCGACGCGTCACGATCCCCGGAATCGGGGCAAGACAATGACCATGAGATTGCGTAAACCGCGAATCACTATAGTATTTCCCAAACTGCTCTTACAATCTTTTCCCGGAGGGTTCCATGCAACGTCGAAAGTTTCTCGCCGCGTCGCTGGCTACATCGGCGGCCGCGCTCGCGCGCCCATCAGCTTCGCAAACACCCGCGGCATCCGGCCGCGAGTTCTATCAACTGCGCCGCTACATTCTCCAGTCGGGCGCTCAAGCCGCGCTCACGGAGCGTTACATCGGCGACGCGCTGATTCCCGCCCTGGCGCGCCGCGGCATGGGGCCGGTCGGCGCATTCCACCTCGACATCGGCCCGGAAACACCGGTCACCTACGTGCTGATTCCGTCGCGCTCCATCGACGCCCTGGTCACGCTCGACCTCGACCTCGCGCACGATCCCGAATTCCTCAAAGCCGCCGATCCCTTCTGGAGCGCACCCGCATCCGCGCAGGCGTTTGTGCGCGTTGAATCCTCTCTGCTCGCCGCCTTCGAAGGCTGGCCATGCGTCACTCCCCCGCAGCCTCCGCTGGCCCACGCCCAGCGAATCTTCCAATTGCGCACTTACGAGAGCCCCAGCTTCAGCGATCACGTGCGCAAAGTGGAAATGTTTCATGCCGGGGAATTCGCCATCTTCCAGGCCGCCGGGTTCCAGCCCATATTTTTCGGCGACATGCTCGTCGGCACGCGCATGCCATGCCTCACTTACATGCTGTGCGTAAGCGATCTTGCGGACATGGACGCGAAGTGGAACGCGTTCCGCAAAGATCCCAATTGGAAAAAGCTCTCGGCCGATCCGCGCTACGCGTTCGAACCCATCGTGGACAACATCACCAACCTCGTCCTGAGCCCGCTGGTTGCTTCGCAGATCTAAGGAAGACTTGGTGCGCTGAAATGCTTGGCGCGAGGCGAGGTTTTGAAAGGGCACGGCTTCAGCCGTGCCATCTGACGCAATGCAATCAGCGTGGCTTTAGCCGCAGAGGGATGGTTTTCGGCCGGCCGCCATCGTTCCCGCAATCACGAATTGTTTACCCCCGCTGCAGCCTTCCGGTGCGCGCCCACCAGCGCGGCAAACTGCAGCAGATCCTCATCCCGTTCCCGCGCCGACGCCAGTTGCATCCCGCCCGGCCGGCATGGGATGGTGACCGCGGGAACGCCGGCCAAACTGAACGGAACCGTGTAGCGCAGCAGCCGCGACCGCGTCTGGCTGTGATCTGCGCCCGCCCGCAGCACGGCAACCGGCGCGGCCGGCAACAGGATCAGCTCGTGCTTCTCGAACAGCTCGTCCATGCGCGAACGGAATTCCGCATGCCGCCGGCGCAAGTCCGCGATCTCTTCCTCAGCGATGCTCGCTCCCCACTCCAGCCGCTCGCGAATCGCCGGCTCAAACCGGTCGAAATGGCCGCGATGGTGCGCGGCCGCCTCCCAGGCTTGAATCGGCGCAAGAATGTCGCGCGCGCCCTCCCACCACTCCACTTCAATAGTGGACGGCCGCAAACCCAGCGCCTCAAACTCAGCGATGGTCTGCCGGTACGAAGCCATGATTTCGGGCTCGCAATCGTGGAGGAAGCCGTCCGGCACAGTCGCAAAGCGCGGAAATGCCCGCACGTCTTCGGGGTTCTTCTCATCTTGTGCGAAAAAACCGCCCAGCAACGGCGCTTCCTCAAGATCGGCGAACAGCCATCCGAGTGTGTCGAATGACTCCGCCAGGTGTGCGCCGCCGCGCCACTCGCCGCGCCCCAGCGAGGCGCGATAACCGGCCAGCCCGCACAGCGCCGCCGGCACTCGAACCGATCCGCCCGTATCCGTGCCGATGGCGGCCACGGCAGAACCCTCCAGCACGCTGGCGCATGCCCCCGAAGACGACCCGCCGGTCAGCGAATCGCTCGTGCCCGGCTGAATCGAATCTCCGAACTCCGGATTCTCTCCCGTGATGCCGTATGCCAGCGCATGAAGGTGCGTCTTGCCGGTAATGACGGCGCCCAGCGCGCGCAACCGCTCCACCACCCACGAATCGCGCTTCGCCACGCCGTTCAGCTCGCGGTAGAACTTTGTGCCGCAGGTGGTGGGCGAGCCGGCCAGGTCGAAGCAGTCCTTGACTGAGACGGGCAATCCCCACAGCGCGTCGCGCCCGTCGCCGAACGGACCTCCATCGCTGCCCGGCATCTCGATCGCGCGCTCCGCCTCCGCGCGCGTCCATGCCCGGTCCTGCCACAGATAGGTGTTGTGCCCTGGATTAAGGTTGGCATTGGCCAATGCGGTTTCGGCTAGGCGCACGGGATCGGTGAGCTTGTTTGCCAGCGCGCTGCGCAGAGCGCGAATGGCGCCGATAGTTGCCGTCATAGGCAGCATTGTAGTGAAGATGCGCCCAATGGAACGGCGGTCGCTTTTGCTTTCCTCGGCTGCGAATGCACATCCCCCGCACGTTTTGAAAGGGCACGACTTCAGTCGTGCCAATCCAGGCGAATGAAATCGACGCGGCTTCAGCCGCTGAGGGACGGTTATTTCGGCCATTCTCGTCCCCCAAACTCTTTCCGCGTCCCGTCTGTACCCCGAGGCCGCCTCCCCGCTTCCTTCCGCAGCCTCTCGAACTGCGCTCTCAGCCGCTACACTGCTTGCGATGAACCTTCCCGCCATCATCCTCGCCGCGGGCGCCAGCCGCCGCCTCGGCCGGCCCAAGCAATTGCTGGATCTCGATGGCGAAACCCTGCTCGCTCGCACCATCCGCGTCGCTCGCGAAAGCGGCGCCGATCCCGTGCTGGTTGTCCTCGGAGCCGATGCCCATCTCATCTCCGCATCCGTGCCCATGAATGAAGTAATTACGGTGCTGAATCCCGAGTGGCAGGAAGGTATGGCCAGCTCCGTGCGCGCCGGCGTGCGTTCGCTGCTCTCATGCGTCCCAGATGCGTCCGGAGCGATCCTCCTGGTCTGCGATCAGCCGCGCCTCAGCGCCGCGCACATTCGCGCGCTCATCGAGAGCTTTCGCCAGAGTTCCGAATCAGCCGCAGTCGCGTCCACCTACAGCGGCACGCGCGGAATTCCGGCCATCTTTCCCCGCTTGTTGTTTCTCCGTCTGCTTGCCCTCACCGGTGACAAGGGCGCGCGCAACATCCTCGCCGACCCGCAATGCCCCATCGTGGAAGCACCCTTCGCGGGCGGCGAAATCGACATCGATTCCCCCGCCGACATCGACCGCCTGAAAGAGAGTAGCAACCTGCTCTAATCCGCCCCCTCACGCTCCCCAACCCTCCGCATTCGAGGCCGGCCCGCGCTAAGTTCCGCCTTATCTGCATCCAATCATGTGTGACGAATGCCGCAGTCATTCGCCACCGGTCATGGGACGATGATTCCCACCCCAAAGGCTGCATGTGCCGCCTCCGGGGGATACCATGCCCGTTTGGGGACGGTAGAATAGGGTGTACGGATGACCGAAATACTTTCAGCGGCTGCCGCACAGGCTTCCCGCACCGCGCGGGCAACTGAAGCGCGGCCTGCTGGCGAGCCGATGGTCACGGTCACGGGCCTGGAAAAAACCTATTCCACCGCGCGCGGCTCCCTCACGCTTTTCAAAGATCTCAGCTTCCAGGTGGTCCCCGGCGAACTGGTGGCCATTACCGGCCAGTCCGGCTCGGGAAAAAGCACACTTTTGCACATTCTCGGCGCACTTGATCGTCCTTCCGCGGGAACGGTATACTGCGCATCAACCAACGTGGCATCGCTCAATTCCCGGCAGGCCGCAGCCTTCCGCAATCGCGAAATCGGCTACGTGTGGCAGTTCCACTATCTGCTGCCCGAGTTTACGGCGCAGGAAAACGTAGCCATGCCTTTGCTCGCACGCGGCATGGTGAAACGGGAAGCTATCCAACTGGCGGCCAACTGGCTTCGCGAAATGGGCCTGGAAGACCGCCGCGATCATCGCCCCGGTGAGCTCTCCGGAGGAGAACAGCAGCGCGTCGCCCTGGCCCGCGCTCTTGTCAATAACCCTCGGCTGCTCCTTGCCGACGAACCCACCGGCGACCTGGACGAGTCCACCGCGCGCCAGGTCTTTGATCTGATTCAGCGGATTCACCGCGACCACGGTCTCACCTCGATCGTGGTAACCCACAACATGGACCTTGCCCAGCGCTGTTCCCGGATACTGCGCCTCGGGCACGGCACACTCGTCGACTCATCCACCGCAACCAGCAACCTTTACCCCGATTTCGGGTCCGAAAAAAGCAGCGTTCCCGGTGCGGAACGAGTCTCATAACAGTAGGGGGTAAGTGGCCTGGTTCTCAATCCCCGCCAGGCCGGCACAGGTGGATGGAAGCCCTCCGGATGCCAACTTGGGTCCGCGGGCGCTCGGAAAACCTTCCGCAACCATCCCAAAGAGCTGTTCCGAGGCAGGCGCGTTGATTAGTGGCCTCGGGCGGCGACGTTTCGCTCGGCACGGTTGCCGGGCCGAATTCGGAAACAGGAACCTCTCTCCTGGTATACCGAACGGCCACTTCAGCCGACACCCGAGTCAGGGAGAACATCATGTTCGAACGCTACACGGAGAAGGCAAGGCGGGTTATCTTCTTCGCGCGCTATGAGGCCAGCCAGTTCGGTTCGCCCTATATCGAAACCGAGCACCTGCTGCTCGGACTTCTGCGCGAAGACAAGGCCCTCACCAACCGTTTCCTGCGCTCGCATGCCTCGGTTGAGTCAATACGCAAGCAGATTGAGGCCCACACAACCATTCGCGAGAAGGTCTCCACTTCCGTCGATCTTCCGCTCTCCAACGAGTGCAAGCGCGTCCTGGCCTACGCCGCTGAAGAAGCCGAGCGCCTCGGCCACAAGCACATCGGCACCGAACACCTCCTCCTCGGTCTGCTTCGCGAAGAAAAATGCTTCGCCTCGGAAATCCTCCAAGAGCGCGGCCTCAAGCTCGCCCAGATTCGCGACGAGCTCGCCCGCGTCACCCAGGAGAAAGCTCCTCAGCAAGCCCGCCAGCGCGAGTCCAGCCTCCTCGCCGAGTTCTCCCGCGACCTCACCCAGGCCGCCATGGATGGTCAGCTCGATCCTCTCGTCGGCCGCGACGGCGAGCTCGAGCGCGTCATCCAGATCCTCTGCCGCCGCACCAAAAACAATCCCGTGCTCATCGGCGAGCCCGGCGTGGGCAAAACCGCCATCGTCGAGGGCCTCGCCCAGCGCATCGCCGACGGCGAAGTACCCACCTTCCTCGCCGACAAGCGCGTCCTCGGCCTCGATCTCTCGCTCATCGTCGCCGGCACCAAGTACCGCGGCCAGTTTGAAGAGCGCCTCAAAACCATCATGAAGGAGCTGATGGAGAACCAGAACTCCATCATCTTTATCGACGAGCTGCACACCCTGGTTGGCGCCGGTTCTGCCGAGGGCTCGCTCGACGCCGCCAACATCCTCAAGCCCGCCCTCAGCCGCGGCGAAATCCAGTGCATCGGCGCCACCACACCGGCCGAGTACCGCAAGTCCATCGAGAAGGATCGCTCCCTCGAGCGCCGCTTCCAGGCCGTCAAAGTTCCCCCGCCCAATGAGGCTGACGCGGTCAAGATCATCATGGGCATCAAGGACCGCTACGAAAAGTTCCACGCCGTCAGCTACACCGATGCGGCTATCGAGTTCTCCGTCCTTCACTCCAACCGCTACATCCCCGATCGCTTCCTGCCCGACAAGGCCATCGACCTCATCGACGAGGCCGGCGCCAGAGTCAAGCTCCGCCAGACCTCGCTTCCCGAGGAGATCACCGAAGTCCAGAAGCGCATCAAGTTCATCGTCCATCGCATGGACTCGGCCATTGCCAATCATGAGTTCGAAAAAGCCCGCTTCTACTCCGACGAGGAGCGCAAGGAGCGCGAAAACCTGCGCGCCCTCCGCGACAAGTACCACCTCGACGACTCCGCCGCCGGCATCGTCGGCCGCGAGGACATCGAGGACGTGGTCAGCCGCTGGACCGGCGTCCCCGTCACCAGCATCAAGGAAGAAGAAACCCAGAAGCTCCTCCGCGTCGAAGAAGAGCTGCACAAGCGCGTCATCTCCCAGGACAAGGCCATCAGCGCCCTCGCCCGCGCCATCCGCCGCTCCCGCGCGGGGCTCAAGTCGCCCAACCGGCCCATCGGTTCTTTCCTCTTCCTCGGCCCCACCGGCGTCGGCAAAACCGAAATGGCCCGCACTCTGGCTCATTTCCTCTTCGGGTCCGACAAGGCCCTCATCCGCTTCGACATGTCGGAGTTCATGGAGAAACATTCCGTCTCCAAGCTCATCGGCTCGCCTCCCGGCTATGTCGGCTACGAGGAAGGCGGCCAGCTCACTGAGCGCGTCAAGCGTTCGCCTTACTCCGTCGTCCTCCTCGACGAAATCGAGAAGGCGCATCCCGACGTGTTCAACCTGCTCCTGCAAGTCTTTGAAGACGGCCAGTTGACAGATGGACTCGGCAACACCGTCGACTTCAAGAACACCATCCTCATCATGACCTCGAACATCGGTGCCCGCCACCTGCAGAAAAAGTCGGGCCTCGGCTTCCAGTCTGACCGCGAAGACATGGTCAGCGAAAAGGTGGAGGAACTGGTCAAGAACGAGGTGAAGAAGACCTTCAACCCCGAGTTCCTCAACCGTCTCGACGAAGTGATCCTCTTCCAATCGCTCAACGACGCCGACCTGCTCCAGATCGTCGAGTTGCTGGTGCAGCAGCTCAACGCCAACCTGGCGCAGAAGGCCATCACCATCTCCGTCACCGAGGATGCCAAGAAATGGATCCTCGAAAAAACGCTGGTCGACCGTACTTACGGGGCTCGTCCGCTCCGCCGCGCTCTCCAGCGCTACGTTGAAGACCCGCTCTCTGAGGCGCTCATCGCCGGCCACATCATGGACCGCCCCGCGTTCCTCGAGGTCTATCTCGACACCAACCAGCTCTTCTATCGCCCCGTCAGCGCCGACGACGGCGGCGGCAGCGAAGAGAAAGCCGCCGGAGTGCTCCTCTTCAGCAACTAACCAGCCTCTGATTCACGAAAGCAAAGCCCCGGCCAAAAGCCGGGGCTATTTTTTGCCGCCGCCGCCGGATTTGCTTCCCATGCCCAAAATGAAGCTGTCATCCTGAGCGGAGCAGGGCCGGCTTTATCGCCCTGCGCAGCGAAGAATCTGCGGTTGCTGTTGCCGTTGGCAGGTGGCCCGCGCACCGACTCGGAGGCTGTGCCCCATTCATCGCAGCTTTTTCGCGATGAGTGGGCGGCGATTGCCTGGGCGCCCCATCCTCTTCACTCCTGAGCGCAGCGAAGGATCCCGCGAAAAGGCTTCGAAACGATTCGGTGGGTTCACCATCACTGGAAATGCATCAGTCCTTTCCGGCTGGCTGCCAAAGCTCAACACGATTTCCTTCCGGATCGGTGACCCAGCCGAACTTTCCAAAGTCATAGCTTTCGCGTTTTGGATCCACGGTGACACCTTCGCCTGTCAGGCGGTCCAGCACACCGTCCAGGTCGTCCACCTGGAGATTGATCATTGCTTTCTGCGCCGCAGGGAAGTACGCATTGTCTTGCTTGAAAAGAGCAAAGACGACATGGGCGTGTTGCGTCGGAGCAGGAAACGCGAACGATCCTTCGGACTTCGTCAGACCCAGATGCCGCTCGTACCATTGATACAGAGCTTTTGGGTCATCCGCGCGCAGAAATATTCCGCCAAAGCCAGTGATTGAAGCCATGCAGCCTCCTGATGAGAATCGATTGACAGTTTAAAACACGGAAGGCCGAGGTTTATACCCCGGGCGGGTGGCCCGCTCATGGAATCTGAATATACGCTTTGGGATGAGCGGGGACTGTGCCCCGCTCCTTGCGGCCTTTTCGCAATGAGTTTGCCCGCGGCGCGCTCGCGCCCGCAGCCAGACACTCAAGCTGCTACTTCACTATCCGGCCGGTCCCACCCACAACTGCACCGGATCCTGTGCGTCCGCCCGCAGCTCAACCCCTGAAACGCTCGCGGAATCACGCAATTTTTCGTCGTTCCATCCTCCCCTCGTCCCCTTTTTCCCTCGATTCTTTGTCCCTACTCCCTCCTCCCTCCTCCCTCCTCCCTCCTCCCTACTCCCTACTCCCTCGTCTTCCGGCCTCTGCACCATTCCTGCGACATGCTGTCAAGCTCAACACCCTGTGGAAAACGCAATTACCCCAATCGAATGTAGAGGAAAAAATAGTTGGCCGGATCTTCAGTCTTAAGTATCCGGGGGAGTAGACTGGAAACAGTCAGAAAAAACAGCGCCCGCGCCTAGCGCGGGCGCTTCATTTTGGCCCTGGTTTCTCGGGAATCTCCGCCCATCTGCCTCCGCTCCCGGGCGGCCCGAAAAGCTTTCGGAAACCATGGTCCGGGGCGAATCGGAAATCAGTGCGCAAATCACTGCACTTTTAGCTCGTAGTCTGAACAATCCATTCGACATCGCCGTTTTTATTTTCGTACCTTTCTGCCCTCTAAGGCGCGGTTGTCGGTCCTGAGCTTGCCCCGAGGCGATGCGAAGCGTCAGGCTCGCGCATATCTTCAGGTCTCATGCCGTAGCATGGTGTCGAATGCATCATGAGAGGTCTTCCATGAGCCAGACCGTCCCTTCTACCGCCCTCGATCCCGGCCAGATCTCCGACCTCACCCGCGAAACCAACTACGGCACCTGGCGATTCCAGAAGTCCTGGAAACCTCTTCATGTCGTCGATGCCGAAGGCTGCTGGTTCACTGACGCCGCGGGCAAGCGCTACCTCGATTTCTCCGCCCAGCTCATGTGCGTGAATCTTGGCCACAAGAATTCGCGCGTGGTGGAGGCGATTGCCGAGCAGGCGAGGGAACTGGCCTTCGTCGGTCCGGTATTTGCCACCACCGCTCGCGCGCGGCTCAGTGCAAAGCTGCTTGAAGTTCTGCCCGCGGGCATCGAAAAGTTCTTTTTTGCCACCAGCGGCACTGAAGCCAACGAGGCCGCGTTCAAAATCGCGCGCATGGTGACGGGAAAGAACAAGATCATCTCCCGCTACCGCTCCTACCATGGTTCGACGGCAGGCTCCATTGCGGCCACGGGCGATCCGCGCCGCTGGGCCATGGAGCCAGCGGGCAAGATCGGCAACGTGGTCCTCGCTCCCGAAACCAACTGCTACAAGTGCCCCATCGGCCATACCTACCCCGGCTGCGGCGTCGCCTGCGCTGATTACATCGAGCACATGATCGAGAACGAGAGCGACGTGGCCGCGGTGATCGTGGAGCCCATCGTGGGCACTAACGGGGTTCTGGTCCCGCCGCCGGAGTACATGCCCAAGCTGCGCGAGATTTGCGACCGGCACGGGGTGTTGCTGATTGCCGACGAGGTGATGACGGGCTGGGGCCGCACCGGCCGCTGGTTCTGCATGGATCACTGGGACGTGAAGCCCGACATCCTGACCACGGCCAAGGGAATCACCTCAGCCTACGTTCCGCTCGGCCTGTGCGCCACCACGAAGAAGCTTGCCGATTACTTTGAGGACCACTACTTCTCGCACGGGCACACCTACGAGGCGCACCCCATCACGCTGGGGCCGGCCGTGGCCACCATCGAAGAGATGCAGCGCCTGAAGCTGGTGGAGCGCGCCGCCGAGCTCGAGCCTTACGTAAGGCAGAAGCTGGAGGCGCTGAAGCAGAAACACGCGTCGGTGGGCGACGTGCGCGGCATGGGGCTGTTCTTCGCCGTGGAGCTGGTGAAGGACCGCGCGACCAGGGAGCCGTTCAACACCATGCGCGACAAGGTGGAAGGCAAGCCGCTGGTGGTGGACCAGATTGCGGCGAAGATGATGGCCGATGGTGTGGCGCAGCAGTCGTGGGTGAGCCATTTTGTGATCGCGCCTCCCCTGATCGTGAGCAAAGAGGAGCTGGATTTCGGTTTGGATGCGCTGGACCGGCACTTGGGGCTAGCCGACGCGCTGGTGAGCTAGCTCGCGAGGGAAACGAGGTCGCGCGAAAAACGGAAGCAGATTCCGAGAATGCTCGCTTTACCGGGGCCGGTGCGTCCATCTCTGCACGGGCCAAGGCAGCAATGTGCGCAGCTTTGAATGCGAGGCGAACGTCCGCCGGAGTTTGGCGCCCTGGCATGTAAAATGATCTCCGACAGCTCCTGTTTCAGGTTGTGGTTGTTGAAGCGGATTGCCGGTGAATGCACGAATCGCGAGCGCGAAGCTGATGGTTTGGTTCTAAAGGATTTAGGCGCCATGCCTGATATACTTCGGTAGTCAAAACATGAGGATCGGGGGATCGGATTCGGCGGTGCGCGCCGGGGTTCAGCCGGATTCATCGAAGATCCCCGCAGACACGCCGCGCTGACGCCTGTGCGGCCTGCTTTGGGCATATCCGGACGAGGGTAGGGAATTTGAAGAAGAGTAGTTTTTGGTTGAGCACCGCTGCGGCCCTGGCCGTTTCCATCATTCTTGCGGGATGTGGCAGCACGTATTATTTTGCCGGCCGAGTTTTGCCGCCCAGCGGTCTGGTGAATCGCGTCCTGGTGGCGATTCAGAACCCGGGAGCGGCGGCGCGCGGAGCGCTCGAGATCATGGACGCGCACTACGACACACGCTTCAAGTATGACAATCCTTCCAAGACCTACTCGGTAAGCGGCTTTAGCGGAGCTCTGCCCATCACCATCCAGAACATGCCCGAGGAGCAGATCGGGGCGGTGTACGCCTCGGGTGACGGCAGCTTTACCATGGTGAATTATCAGAAGGAAGCGGCCACCGGGGGGCAGTCAGGACTTCCCGGTCCCTCGTCCAGCATCTTCATTACGCGCAACCAGCAATATGTTGTTGCGGCCAGCCAGACGAATAGCCAGCTCACGGTCCTTAACCTGGCCACGGGCTTGGGCGCCAGCCTGAGTCTCCCCGGCGTCTATCGCGTTAGCGTGAATCCGGGCGGCAGCGTATTCATAGCGTTCGTGCAGAACTCGAATTATGCCTACTACGGCCTGGAGCTGAATACTTCGCAGACGCTTGCGTTTTCCGGAGGGCCGACCACCTGGCCCAAAGCGGCGGTAGATTGCGAGCCGCTGAATGTTCCCACTTGGTGCCTTTTTGAGGTGCAGAGCCCGGATCACGTGGACCAGTACGGGATTCACTACGGCGCGCCGCTGGCATTCGACCGCCCGGTGAAGGCTGTCTTTTCCAACGACGGCAGCATTGCCTATGTGCTCAATTGCGGTCCCGAATGCGGCGGAACGGCTTCGTCGATTTCGCTTCTGCCTACCGGGCCCATGATCTTCCTTGAGAATCAGCAATCGGGCAAGTTTCCGGTGACCGGCACGGTTCCCAACATTCCCATTACCGGCGGCGCCAGCAACGCCCTCATCGACAGTACGACCATGTACGTGGTGGGACAGCATTTGCAGCCGGACGGACTGTTTACGGGCAACCTGACGCGAGTGAACTTGACCAGTAAAACGGCGGGCAGCCCGATTTCAATCAGCGACGGCCAACCGGGGGCAACGAGCCGGATGATCGAGGCCGACGACAATACGCTATGGATCGGCATGCAGAAGTGCACCAACGGGGAGCGCTATGCCAAGGGCCTGCCCTACGGCTGCCTGACCATGTTCAACACCTCGACCGACAAGGTGATCATGCTCGAGCCCTACCTGGGCGACGCGACCGGCATTGCCGCGTGCACCGGACTGCACAAGATTTACACGGCCGAGGGCGGGCAGGTGTACATTTACACCACTACGGACGGCACCGCGCTGAATAATTTCTACGTGACCGTGACCGGCACCGCGTACGACGTGGCCTACATGGACGGGCTTACCGACGCGAACAATACCGTGTATTAGCGGAGCCAGCGCAGTTAGCGGAGCTAGCGGAGTTAGTGCCGCCAATGCCGTAATCTGATTGCATGGCAACTCCTGCCGAGTTCCGCGCCGATGTGCTGGCCATTGCGGCCCACCGTGACGATGTGGAACAGACGTGTGGGGGGACGCTGCTGCGGTCAGCCGCGCGCGGACTAAGGACAGCGATTCTGGACTTGACCCGGGGCGAAGCGGGCACCCGCGGAACCGCCGAGGAACGGGCGAGAGAGGCCGAAGAAGCTGCGCGCATCCTGGGCGTGGGCTGGAGAGACGCGCTCGATTTGCCCGACGGGGCGATTGCCAACACTTTCGAAAACCGGCTCAAGATCGTGCGCGTGCTGCGAGCGCTGAGGCCGCGGGTGGTGATCCTGCCCTATTGGCAGGCGCGGCATCCCGATCATGCCATCGTGGCCTCGCTCGGGTTCGAGGCGTGCTTTCTCTCCGGGCTGGCGCGGATCGACACTGGGGCGGAGCCGTTCCGGCCATTCAAGATTGTTTACGCGAGTCTCTATGCCGACGTTCGACCCAGTTTCGTTGTCGATATCACGCCGTTTGTCGAACAGCGCCACGCGGCACTGATGGCGTATCGCTCGCAGTACGCGAACCAGAAGGTTGGGAGCGCGCTGTTCGTGCCGGAGGATGAAATCCGCGAACGGACGTTTGCGGAGGCGCGACACTACGGGCTGCTGGCCGGCGTCACTTATGGCGAGCCGTTTGTGCAGAAAGAAGTGGGGCTGGTGGACGATTTGACGCTGGTGCCGGTGCAGTCGCTGTGAAGCAGGGACCGAGGGACCCAGGGACCAAGAAAGACAGGGACAATGGCACTGAGCGCGCGGTCGCGGTGCTCCACATTTCATTCATCGGCTGCGGAAAGAACATCCCTCGGGGGCTAAAGCCCAGGTCCTTTGTTTGCGGTCTTCGGCGGGACTAAAGCCCCGTCCTTACGCGTTCTCTTCTGTCCGATCGCTGGTTTTTCACCAAGCTGTGAAGTCGTGCCCTGACACGTTTCGGTTCATTCAGCGAGTTTTTCCGCAGCCTGCTAGCGCACGAATGCGGAGACCACGAGGGTGAACACCAGTCCCGCCGAGCTGAGGACGGTCTCGAGCACCGACCAGGTGGCCAGGGTCTCCTTGACCTCGAGTTCGAAAAACGACTGGATCATCCAGAAGCCGGGATCGTTGACGTGCGAGAGCATGAGCGAGCCGGTTCCGGTGGCAATGACGAGCAGCTCCGGCGAGACGCCCGCATGAGCGGCCATGGGCGCCAGCACACCGGCGGAGACAGCCATGGCAACCGTGGCCGAGCCCATGGAGACGCGTACCACGGCGGCCAGCAGCCAGGCCAGCACCAGGGGGGACATGTGCGCGCCCAGAGCAAGGCTCACGGTGGCCTGCGCGGCGCCGGAGTCCTTCAGCACGCCGCTGAGGCCGCCGGCCGCGGCCAGGATGACCATGACGTTGGCGATGGGCTCAAAGGATTCCGCCGTCAATTGGCGCAGCATTTCCGCGCCATGATGGCGGCCGGTCTGGATGCGCGGGCCGAGCGTAAACAGCGCCACAAGCACGGCAATCAGCAGGGCCACATCGGGACTGCCGATGAAGCGCATGAGATTGTTGGCGGGGCTGCCGGGCGCGGCCAGCGAGTTTGACCAACTGCCGAGGAAGATGAGCGCGATGGGCAGGAGCACGGCGCAGGCGGCGCGAACCGGGCCTGCGGGAGGGGGTGGGATCCCCGGTCCCCAAGTGCGAGGGACCGGGGGCACCCCGTCAGAGTCGCTCGGGGCGGGCATGGCTGCGCCGCCAAAGACCGCTTGTTCCTTGTTGAGCGCCTGGAGGGTTCCACGGCGGCGGCGAAGCCAGGTGAGGGCCCACTCGACGCATGGGCCGGCGAGGATGGCGGAGGGAATGCCGATGATCAGGCCAAAGACGATGGTCCGGCCCAGGTCGGCGTGATACTCCGTGGCCGCCAGCATGGCCGCCGGATGGGGCGGCAGCGTGCCATGCACGATGGATAGGCCGGCGAGCAGCGGCAGACCGGCGATGATGGGAGGCTTGCCCGCGCGCTTGGCCGCGGCCGCGATGATGGGCATGAGCAGCACCAGGCCCACCTCAAAGAAGACGGGCATTCCTACCACGATGCCGAGCCCCATGAGCGCGAACGGCATGCCGCGCGGGCCGGTGTTGTCGACGATGGCGTTTCCCAGCGCCTGCGCGCCGCCGGAGCGCGCCAGGAGACAGCCGAGGATGGCGCCGAGGCCGAGGATGATGGCGATGTGGCCCATCATGTTGCCCACGCCGGCGGTAAAGCTGAGCGGGACCTGTTTTAGCGTCATGCCGGAACCGATGCCGAGCGCGAACGCAGCCAGGGCAAGCGCCACCGCGGCATGAAGGCGCAGCTTGGTGATGAGGAGCAGGAGCGCAACGACCGTGGCGGCGACGCAGCCCAGCAGGAAGAGGTCGTGCGCGTGAACGGATGGTGTCACTGGGCGATTATTCCATATGAAAGACAGGGAAGAGGGAACAGGGAACAGGGAACAGGGAACAGGCACAAGGAAGAAGGGATGGCAGCTCGATGGAAGAGCGCTTTTGGGAGGCGATGCCCGTTACGGTCCTGCTGCCGGCGGAGTGCGCCCGCGCACACTTTTCCCTTGCCAACCTCTGCTACCATAAGGATGATCGCAGTTCCGCCGCTGGGTTGTTGTGGGCCCTTTGACGCGGCCGAAACCGCAGAAAAGGAGAACATTTATGCCTCTGGTATCGATGCGGCAGCTTCTCGACGAGGCCGCCAAGGGCGGCTATGGCGTGGGTGCCTTTAACGTCAACGATATGGAACAGATCCAGGCCATCATGGCTGCGGCCGAGGAGACCAACTCGCCGGTCATCATCCAGGCCAGCCGCGGGGCGCGCCAGTTTGCCGAAGACCGCTATCTTTTCCACCTCATATTGGCCGCCAGCGAACTGCACCCTGATATTCCCCTGGCCATGCACCAGGACCACGGCAACAGCTTTGAGACCTGCAAATCGGCCATCGCGCTGGGGTTCACGTCGGTGATGATGGACGGCTCGCTCAAGGAGGACGGGAAGACGCCGGCCACGTTCGACGAGAACGTGGAAGTGACGCGGCGCGTGGTGGATTACGCGCACGAGCGCGGGATTACGGTGGAGGGCGAGATTGGCGTGCTGGGCGGCGTGGAAGATGGACATGGCGCGGGCGGCACGGGCCTGGAACACATCACCGATCCCGACCAGGCAGTGGAGTTTGCCGAGCGCACCGGCGTGGATGCGCTGGCTCTGGCGATCGGCACCAGCCACGGCGCCTATAAGTTCAGCAAAAAGCCGGACGGCTCTGTGCTGAAGATGGATGTGCTCATCGAAATCCACCACCGGCTGCCGCACACCCACCTGGTGATGCACGGTTCGAGCTCGGTGCCTAAGGATCTGCAGGACATCATCAACCAATACGGCGGCAAGCTGAAGCAGACCTGGGGCGTGCCCGTCGAAGAGATCCAGCTTGGCATCAAGAACGGCGTGCGCAAGATCAACGTGGACACCGACAACCGGCTGGCGATTACGGGCGCTATCCGCAAGGTGCTGTGGGAGACGCCGGAGAAGTTCGATCCGCGCGATTATCTGAAGCCCGCGCGCGAGGCCATGAAGAAGGTTGTGGCGGCGCGCATGCAGCAGTTTGGGCAGGCCGGCCACGGCAAGGACTACGCACCGCTCCCGATCAGCGCGATGATCAAGGGCTACGCCAACGGCACGCTGGATACGCGGCCGTCGGTTGCCGCTCACTGATTGTTCAACAATCTTCAAGTGAAGAGGGCCGCTCCGAGAATTTGGAGCGGCCCTTTCGCTTTTTGCCCTCGTTTATCCACCCTTTGGTGGAGGCGCGGCGGCGCTCGCATACACTGGATAGTTCCGTCAAAAGGCTCACGGAAAAGGTCGATGGGAGAACGAGTGGCAAAGCAGGCTATGCGGAGCGGCGTGCTGATCGGGCTGGTGCTGGTGGTGGCGGCATGGCAGGCGAACGCGCAGAAGGACGACTTTGACGAGGCAGTAAAGCTGAACAACCGCGGCGTGGCGCAGATGGGCCAGCAGTTCACGGAGAAGGCGCAGCAATCGTTTGCCGATGCGATGAAGGTTGATCCGGAGCTGGCGCAGCCGGCGATCAATGAGGGCATCGCGCTGCTGACGCTGGAAAGAGTGGACGCGGCGAAGGCGGCTCTCAAAAAGGCAATCGCTCTCGACCCGAATAATCCGCAGGCGTGGTACAACCTTGGCCTGGCCGAGCACGCGGACAACGAACTGGACGAGGCGTTGAAGAGTTTTCAGGAGGCGGTGAAGCTGGACCCGCAGGACGCGGACTCTTACTACTTTGAAGGCGCCTGTTATAGCGAATTGAAGGAGTATGACAAGGCTATCGAGATTCTGCGCGTGGCGTTGAAGGTGAATCCGCTGCACGCGTCGGCGGAGTTTGCGCTGGCGCGCGCATTGCAGCGGAGCGGGGACACCGAGGACGCGCGGGAGCGCTTCCGGGTCTTCCAGCACATGACAAGCACGAAGATTTCCTCGCCAATCGGGCTGGCGTACGGGGAACAGGGGCATTACTCGACGGTGACGCCGATCATGCAGCCGGAGACGCGGCCGAAGGGGATGATCCCGGTGAAGCTGGTAGCGGAACGGATGGGGACAGGCGGCAATGCCGGCATCGCATCCCGGGTCCCCAAAGGCGAGGGACCCGGGGCACCCGTGGATGGTTGGTCAACCGTGACCGGCGGGGCGTGCATGCTGGATGTGACGGGGACGGGGGCGATGGACCTGGTGCTGATGCAATCGGGGGTGCAGGCGATCCGTGTGCTGCACAACGCGGGCGGCGGGAAATTCGAGGAGCTGGATGCGTCGGCGGCGGGGTTGAAGGCGGCTGGCCATGCGGTGGCGTGCGCGGTGGGAGACTTTGACGGGGATGGATTGAATGACCTGGCCGTGGCTATGAAAGATCGCCTGTTGCTGTTCCGGAATTTGGGTCACGGGAAGTTTGAGGACGTGACTGCGGAGTCTGGATTGAAGCCGCTGAACCGGCCGTCGGGGATCACGTTTGTGGATTACGACCACGATGGCGATCTCGATCTGTTCATTACCGGTTCGCCGTTGAAGCCGAGGGGAACGCCGAATGTGCTTTGGCGGAATAACGGGAACAGCACGTTTACGGATTGGACGGAACCGACAGGGCTGGGCGGATCGGGCGAGACCGCGGCGGCGATTCTGACCGACTTCAACAACGATCGCGCGGTGGACCTGGTGACGACGGGCGATGGCGCGTCGCCGACGATTTTCATCAATCCGCGCGAGGGCAAGTATCCGACGCAGCCGCTGTATGAAGGCGAGAAGCTGCCGGCGACCACCGGCATCACGGTGCTGGACTTCAACAAAGACGGCTGGATGGACATTGCGGTTACGCACGCGGGCGCGCCGGGATTGACGCTATGGCGCAACGTGCCCGGGCCGGCGAGCATTGGGCGGCGGTTTCAACGCGTTCCGCTACCACTGAAGGACGCGCTGCGCGGATGGGGCGTGACGCCGGTCGATATCGACAACGACGGATGGATTGACCTGGCGGCAATCGTGGACACGGCAAAGGGACCCGAGGTGCGCGTGCTGCGCAATCGCGGCGATGGGACGTTTGAGGATGTGAGCCACGCGCTGGGGCTGGATGGGCTGCAATTGCGCGCCCCGCGCGGGCTGATTGCGGCGGACGTGGATGGCGATGGCGCTGCGGACCTGATCGTAACTCAGAAAGGCGCGCCGCCGGTGCTGTTGCGGAACGTGGGAGCGAACAAGAACCACTTTGTGCGGCTGGAACTGACCGGGCTGGCGGATAACAAGACTTCGCTGGGGACAAAGGTGGAGGTGTTCGCCAACGGGTACTGGCAGAAGTGGGAGCTTGCCGGCGCGGTGGGATACCAGACGCAGTCCGCGCCGCAGATTCTTGTCGGCCTGGGAGATGCGCTGGGGATCGACCTGCTGCGCATCCTGTGGCCAACGGGAATTCTGCAGGACGAGATCGATCTGCCTCCGCTGAAGGACGGACGCGAGACGATTGCGATGGCGGAAGCGGACCGGCGGGGGAGCTCGTGCCCGGTGTTGTTTGCGTGGGATGGGCACAAGTACCGGCTGGTGACGGATGTGATCGGCGCGGCGGTGGTGGGGCACTGGTTTACGCCGCAGCGGCGCAACATTCCTCATCCGCAGGAGTGGATCAAAGTGGAGGGCGAGCAACTGAAACCGGTGGGCGGGAAGCTGAGCATCCGGTTCATCGAGCCGATGGAGGAAGTCAACTACATCGACCAGTTGCGGCTCGTAGCTGTGGATCATCCCGCGAACGTGGAAGTGAATCCGGACGAAAAATTCCTCGATGACCCGCCGTTTGCCTCGGGGAACGTGGTGGCCTCAGAGGATGCGCGGCTGCCGGTGGGCGCGTGGGATGGCGAGGGACAAGATGTGCTCGGCGAGCTGAAGTGGCGCGACCACAAGTTTGCCAGCGGATTTACGCCGACGCAGTATGACGGGTTTGCGAATCTGCATGCGCTGACACTCGATCTGGGTCCGCTGGACGCGAAGTCCCCGCTTCGTTTGCTGATGACGGGCTATGTGAACTACTTCAGCGCGACCTCGCTGTACGCCGCGTGGCAGGCGGGGATCAAGCCGATCGCGCCCTATGTGGAAGCGCAGATGGCGGACGGCAGCTGGCGCAAGGTCACGGGCGAGGCGGGATTCCCGGCGGGCCTTGAGCGGACGATTGTGGTGGACCTGACGGGCAAGGTGCCCGAGGGCGTGCGGCGCATCCGGCTGATGACGAACTTGGAGATTTTCTGGGACCAGGTGCTGATCGATCAAAGCGAAAATGCGCAGGCGCGGACGATCGAGGCTCCGCTGGCCAACGCCACGCTGCATTTCCGCGGGTATCCGACGCAGATTGAGGGCGCGAGTCCCGGCGACCTGGACTACGACTACGATCGCGTGAGCCTGACCGGGCAATTCCAGCGCGAGCGCGGAGAGTACACGCGGTTTGGCGACGTGACGGAACTGGTGAAGGCGATCGACGATCGGTACGTGATCTTCGGCAGCGGCGAGGAGATTGCGGCGGAGTTCGATGCAACCAAGTTGCCGGCGCTGCCCAGCGGATGGAAGCGCGACTACTTCTTTTACGCCAATGGCTACGTGAAAGATATGGACTGGTGGGACGCGTCGCCGTTCACGGTGGCGCCACTGCCGTTCCATGCCATGACGAGCTATCCCTATCCGGCGACGGAGCGATTCCCCGACGACGATAGCGCGCTCGCGTACCGGTTGAACTGGAACACGCGTTGGGAGTCGGGGAATCCGGTGCGGTCGTACCGGTTCGATTATCACGAGCTGATTTCGACGCCGGCCGAGGACACAAGCGTGAAGGCCGGCGCAGGACAGCCTTGAGCGTGCGGAGCCTTCCGGCACAAACCCAAGCGAAAGGACCACAAATGGAAGAGCTGGTGCTGCTGCCGGCGGTGCGACAACGGGAGATGCTGCGGGCGCGCGAAGTGAGCGTGGCGGAGCTGGCGGAGGCGCACATTCGGCAGATCGAGCGGCTGAATCCAAAGCTGAACGTGTTTGCGGATTTCGACGCGGACCGTGTGCGGGCGCGAGCGAGAGAAATGGACGAGAGCGGCGGGACTTCGGGACCGTTGGGCGGACTGCCGGTCACGGTGAAGTCGTCGATCGCGGTTTCGGGGTTCAAATGCGAGATCGGCAGCCTGCTGAACGAGGGCGAGTGCCCAAGCGAGGATGCGGTGGTGGTGGCGCGGCTGCGGGCGGCAGGCGCGCTGATCCTGGGCACGACCAATTGCCCTGAGTTCCTGATGGCATACGAAACCGCAAACCTGCTGCATGGGCGGACGGCGAATCCGTGGGACCTGGAGCGGACGCCGGGCGGCTCGAGCGGCGGCGAATCGGCGGCGATTGCGGCGGGGATGTCGGCGGCGGGGCTGGGGTCGGACAGCGGCGGTTCAGTGCGCGTGCCGGCGCACTTCACCGGCATCTGCAGCTTGAAGCCGACGCCGGGGCGCGTGCCGGGGCGCGGACATCTGCCGCCCTGCGTGGGGCCGTTCTCAACACTGGGTGCAATAGGGCCGATGGCGCGGACGATGGGCGATGTGGCGATGATGTTTGGCGCGCTGAGCGGACAGGACCCGGAGGATCCGGCGAGCCCGCCAGTGAGCCTGCGCGAGGTGGGGCTGGAAGAGCTGCGCGGCAAACGGATCGGATTTTTTGAAGATGACGGGCTGACGCCGGTGACGGCGGAGACGCGGACGGCGGTGCGGGCCGCGGCGCAGGCGCTGCGCGAAGCAGGGTTCACAGTCGAGGAGTACCGGCCGCGCATGCTGGAACAGTTGCGCAAGCTCTGGGGGACATTCTTTGTGCAATGCGGCGCGATGTTTTATGAGCCGGCGATCCGCGGGAAGCGCGAGCGGCTGAGCCCGATCTTCAGGGAGTTTCTCCAGATTGCGGAAGCACAAGGCGAACTGACCGCGACCGAGTTGCTGAGCGCGTGGGCGGAGATGGATCTGCTGCGCGCGAAGATACTCGAAGAGATGCGCGAGTATCCGGTGCTGCTATGCCCGGTGGCCAGCGTACCGGCATGGAAACATGGGGAGCGCGCCTGGACGATCGATGGCGAAACAGTGGGATACCTGGACGCGGTGCGCTACACGCAGTGGTTCAACGTGCTGGGCGCTCCGGCGGCGGTGGTGCCGGTGGGACGATCGGCGGAGGGCTTACCGATCGGAGTGCAGATCGCGGCGCGGCCGTTCGAGGATGAAGCCGTTCTGGGGATCGCATCGGTGATCGATGCAGCTTTCGGGTATCGCGCGCCACCGATGGCACACGAATCGCTGCACGCTGGTTCCGCTGCCGCCGACTAGAAGAGACGCGTGAGCGCAGTAAAGGTAAGCGCAGCAGATCAAGTTCATTCGTCACAGACAATCATTTTGAAGCGCCTGTAGAAGCGGAAAAGGCTGGTGCGGAGACGCTTGCGTTGCGCACCTCCAACTTTGGATGGAGGCGCGGGATGGGCGGCGGAGGTAGGCTGAAGCTTCCCCGGTGTGTGGCTGGAGGCGAGAACGGAGCAAAAGGCGTGCAATCGAAGTGGCACGACCGTTTTGCGGAGACTCCTGACGTTCTGAAGGTCCCAGGGCGCGAGCAGACGATTGTCCCGGTGCTGGACGTCGAGATCGGCGGCGACGAATTTGTCACCATGGCCGGTCCGTGCTCGGTGGAAACCGAGTTCCAGCTGATGGCGACTGCCCATCATGTGCGCCGCGCGGGCGCGCGCATCCTTCGCGGAGGCGCATTCAAGCCGCGCAGTTCTCCTTACTCCTTTCAGGGTCTCGGCCTCGAAGGCTTGAAGATGCTGGCCCACGCGCGCGAGGAAACGGGAATCGCCATCGTGACCGAGGCGATGAGCGAGTGCGACGTGCCCATGGTTGCCGACTACGCGGACATTCTGCAGATCGGCAGCCGCAGTATGGAGAATTACTCGCTGTTGGAAGCGGCGGCGCGTTCGGGCAAGCCGATTCTGCTGAAGCGCGGCATGGTGGCCACCATTGACGATCTCCTGCACGCGGCACAGTTTCTCCTGGACAACGGCAATCCCAATGTCATCCTGTGCGAGCGGGGCATCCGCACGTTTGAGACGGCGATGCGCAACACGTTTGATGTGGCCGCGATCGCGCTGCTGAAGCAGATCTCTCATTTGCCGGTGATTGCCGATCCAAGCCACGCGTCGGGCGATCGCGAATTGGTGCCGGTGCTTTCCCGGGTCGCGGTGGCGGCGGGCGCGGACGGACTCCTGATCGAAGTACATCCCCATCCGGACAAAGCCTGGAGCGACGCGGAACAGACGCTGGGGTTCGCGGAGTTCGACGAGATGATGGCGTCGCTCGAGCCCTACATTGCGCTGCGGGCCGCGCGCGCGTCTGTGCTGGAGCAGGCACGCGCGATGGAGACCGTGGGATGAATCGGTCCCTGGGCAGATGTGCGGCCGGCCTGCCTCTCCTGGCATTGCTTCTTTGCGGGTTTGGAGCGCCAACCCGTCACACCTTGAACATTTCCGTGATTGTAACGGCAGCGCCGCGATACGACGCGCTTGCCGGCCTGCGCGGAGGAGAGCGGTTTCCGGGCGGCGCCGAATTGCTGCTTGTGAAAGACGGAACTGCGGCGCCGCTGGTGGAAGGGTTTGCCGCGACCGCGGACGCGAACGTGTCGTTCGATGGCGGGCGGGTCCTGTTTGCAGGAAAGAAGTCTGCGGGCGATCCGTGGGCCATTTGGGAGTTGACGCTGAGCGATCATTCGCTGCGCAAGGTGATCGGCGGCGCAACGGATGTGATAAGGCCGATGTATCTGCCCGGCGATCGGCTGGTGTATGCGCGGCGAGTGCAGGAGAGATTTCAACTGGAAGCGGCGGGACTGGACGGATCGGGCATAATGCCGCTCAGCTACACGCCGGGAAGCGCGCTGCCCGACGATGTGCTTGCGGATGGCCGGATCCTTTTTGAATCGGGATTTCCGCTGGGATCGGGAAAGACCGCGGAGATGTTCCTGGTGTACTCGGATGGCTCCGGAGTGGAGTCGTACCGCTGCGACCATGGCGCGGCGCGCTGGGGCGGGCGGCAGATGGAGTCGGGCGACGTGGTGTTCACGCACGGAGCGAGCCTGGCGCGATTCACTTCGCCGCTGGCGCACGAGGTGCGCGTGGCCGCGCCGCCGGCAGAGTATGCGGGCGGAATTGCGGAGCTCGAATCGGGAGAATGGGTGGTAAGCGCGCGGCCGAATGCGAAAGCGAGCTACGCGATCGAGATTTGGAAGCCGGGGACGCCGGATTTGCGCAGGGTGTATGCGCGCCCCGGCGAAGACGTGGTCGAAGCCCAGATTCTCGCCTCCCGCGAGCGGCCGAACAAGCATCCCACCGCATTGCACAACTGGGATTACGCGAACCTGCTGGCGCTGGATGCGCGGCTTTCGCGCGAAGGCGCGATGAAGGCCGCGCCGGCTGCGGTGCGGGTGCAGGAGCTTGACGCTGCAGGGCATTCTTTAGAGCTGGGCACGGCGCCGGTCGAGCCGGACGGGTCCTTCTTTGTCGAGACGCCCGCGGACCGGCCGATCCGGTTTGCGCTGCTGGACGCGCACGGCGCCGTGTTGCGGCAGGAGCAGGGATGGTTCTGGGCGCGGCGCGGCGAACAGCGGATCTGCGTGGGCTGCCACACCGGACCGGAGCGGGCGTCGGAGAATCGCGTGCCCGAGGTGCTGCTGCGCAATACAACGCCGGTCGATCTTTTGAAAGCCGGCAGGCAACCGAACGCGGAGGGTCGCTGAGTGAAACTGCTTGCCGGAATCGGACTTCTTATCTTTGCCGCAACGGCGCAGGTGAGTGCGGCGCAGGGGACTGCAGCGGCGGCAAAGAAGCCCGCGGCAACGGCACCCGCGCCGAAGATCCAGTTTGAGGATGCCAGCGACAAGGCGGGAATCGATTTTAAGCACAGCATCGGCTCGCGGCAGCTCGGGTCGCTGCTGGAGGGAACCGGCGCGGGGTGCGTGTGGCTCGACTACAACAACTCCGGCCGCCCGTCGCTCTACGTGGTGAACGGCAGGCCTCTGGACGACTCGATGCATCCGTACCCGCTGGCGGTGAAGCCGAATCCGCCACCGCACAATCATCTCTATCGCAACAACGGCGACGGCACATTTACCGACGTCACGGAGCAGTCCGGACTCGATCCCGACATGTACGCGGTGGCGGTGACGGCGGCGGACTACGACAACGACGGTTACGTTGACCTGCTGGTGACCGGGTACGGCAAGACCATTCTTTATCACAACGACGGCAACGGGCACTTTACCGATATGACGGCCAAGGCCGGCATCAAGGTGGATGGCTGGTCGATCTCTTCCACCTGGCTCGATTACGACCGGGACGGCTGCGTTGACCTGTTTGTGGGCCGGTATGTGAAGTTCGATCCCAAGTATCGCGCGTATTACGCGGCCGACAATTATCCCGGGCCGCTCGACTACGAGGGCGAGACTAACAAGCTTTTTCACAACAATTGCGACGGCACGTTCACCGACGTTTCAGAGAAGTCCGGGATTGCGGCGTACGTGGGCCGCACCATGGGCGTTACGGCCGCGGATTTCGACGGCGACGGCTGGGACGACATCTACGTGGCCAACGACCGCACGGAGAACTTCCTGTTCCGCAACAAGCACGATGGGACATTCGAGGAGGTTGCGAGCGATACCGGCACGGCGTTCGGGCAGAATGGCGAATCGACTTCGTCGATGGGCCCGGTATTCGCGGATTTCGACGGGCGGGGCGTGCTGGACCTTTGGGTGTCGGACGGGCGCTATAACCGCTATCTGCATAACACGGGCAAAGAGGGTTTCGAGGATGAGGGCGCGTCGAACGGCGTTTCGCAGGCAAATGCGCAATACGTGAGCTGGGGATCGGGCGTTTACGACTTCGATAACGATAGCTATGCCGACATCCTGATTTTTCATGGCGGCCTGATTCACATGATTCCGCAGGAACACTCGCTGTTTCGCGGGCTGGGTAATGACAAGTATGAGGATGTGTCGCGCCAGACGGGGGAGGTGCTGAGCAAGCGCACCGTGGCGCGCGGGGCGTGCTTTGCCGATTACGACAACGACGGCAAAGTGGATGCATTCGTGGTGAACCTGGACGCAAAAGGCACGCTGGTGCACAACATTTCCCAGAATACCGGCCACTGGATTGGAGTCAAGCTGGTGGGCGCCATGCGTCCGGGCGATCGCAGCCAGGCGGTTGGTTCAGGCGCAGCAAAAAGCAATCGCGACGGGATCGGCGCCAAGGTGGAAGTCTTTGCGGGCGGCAAACGCTGGATGGAAGAGCGCGTGGCCTCGTCGGGGTACCTCTCGCAAAATGATGACCGGCTGCATTTCGGGCTGGGCGCGGCTGCGGCTGTGGACAAGCTGGTGGTGCATTGGCCCGGCGGCAAGACGCAAACGCTGGAGAACCTGGCGGTGGACCGCGTGGTGACCGTGGAGGAGCCGAAGTGAGCTGGCGGAATCACGCACGAGTTCTGGCGATTGCCCTGGTTGCGGCGGCGGCGATCGCCGTGATCGCGGCGGCAGGAGGCGAGTCGCCCGGGCCCCTCGTGCGGCCGCCGCTAACCGGAGAACACCTTGTCTACGCGTCTCCCGTGGAAATGATGTTCTCGCGCGATGGCGCCCGGCTCTACGTGCTGTGCCAGGAAAGTGGCGAAGTGCGCGTGCTCGACGCGCAACACGGATACGCGCCGGTCAAGAGGATCGCGGTGGGGCGCGTGCCCCGAGGGTTCTCTCTTTCGCCGGATGGCGCGCGGCTGTATGTGGCGAATTCGTGGGACGACACCATCTCGGTCATCGACACGCAAAAGCTGGATGTCATTGCGGCCTGGAAAACGGGCGCGGAGCCGTCGAGTATCGCTGAGGACGGCAAGGGCAAATACCTGTTTGTGCCCAATCGCATTTCCAATGACGTCGTGGTCCTCGACGCCGACACCGGCGCAGAGGAAAAGAGGCTGGAAGCCGGTCGCGGCTCGAGCTACATTACCGCTTCGCCTGACGGAACACGGGAATTTGTAACCCACGTCTATCCCAACCCGAACACGGAAGATACGATGGGCGGCGATCGCGGGATTCCGCATACCGAGATCACGGTCATCGACGCCGGGCGCGCGGTGGTCGTAGATCGCATTCGCCTGAATGGCGTCGCCCACGAGTTTCATGCTGCGATTTCGCGGGACGGCCGGCTTGGCGTCATGGCGGACTTGCATCCCAAGAACCTGGTTCCCCTGGCGCACCTGGAGCATGGCGGCGCATTTGCCGATACGCTCACGCTGTTTGGCCCCGACGTAGGCAAGCCGGTTGAAGTCCCGCTGGACGAACTGGAACGCTACGCTTCGCGGCCCTTCGGCGTCGCCATTTCGCCGGACATGTCGCGGATCTTCGTCAGTTGCGGCGGCTCGGAAGCGGTGCTGGCGATCGATACGGCCAGGCTGCTGCGGTTTGCGCGCGCGCATACGGGATCGAGCGCGGCGGATCTGGGCGCGAGCGCGAATTACGTTCTGGCGCGGATTCCGGTGGGCCGCGATCCGCGCGGCGTGGTCTTTACCCCGGACGGCAGCAAGGTGCTGGTGGCCAACCGGCTGGACGACACCATCAGCGTGATCGATGCACGGATGAATCGCGTGGTGAACACCATCCGCCTGGCGACGCCGGACAGAATCTCCGTCCTGCGCCACGGCGAGCAGACGTTTTACACCTCGCGCTACTCGTTCCAGGGGCAGATCGGCTGCACCAATTGCCACATCGACTCGACCTTCGACGGGCTGACCTGGGACCTGGAACCGGATGGCTTCGGACTCGACATTGTGGATAACCGTTTGATCGAAGACCTGCGCGGAACAGAGCCGTACAAGTGGAATGGCAAGAATCCGAATCTGCCCACGGAATGCGGGCCGCGGACGGAGATGTACTTCTGGCGCTCGGAGACGTATGACGACCTGACCCTGGCCGACCTGGTGACCTACATCCGCAGCATTCCCCTGCGGCCCAACCGCTGGCGCCTGCCCAACGGCCAGTTGACGCCGGCGCAGGCGCGCGGCAAGGAGTTGTTCGACCGCGCCACCGACAAGCTGGGCCAGCCCATTCCACTTTACAATCGCTGCGCATACTGCCACAGCGGCCCGAAAGGAACGATCCAGAAATCCTTCGACGTGGGGACGAAGAAGGCGACGGACAACTCGGGGCTGCTGGACACCCCGCAGTTGGTCAATATCGCACTGACCGCGCCCTACCTGCACGACGGATCGGCAAAGACGCTGGAAGAGATCTGGACCGTGTTCAACCCCAACGACCAGCACGGGCGCACCAACGACCTGACCAAGGACGAGCTCAACGACCTGATTGAGTACTTGAGGACGCGATGAAGAGGCTCTCGATTGCCGCATGGTTCCTGGCTGCCGCCTGCGCATGCGCAGCGGGCGCGCCTCCCCGGCAGGCTGCAGCGAATCCGGCCGCGCATGCGCGCAGCCCGCACGCGGCCTCGGCGACGGGCGCGGCCATGCGCAAAGCGGTGGCTGCGGCGCCAAGATTCCGTTTTGAGAACTTCACCACCGCCAACGGGCTCCCCAACGATCATGTTTACGCGGTTCTGGTGGATGGGGTTCGCGTCTGGGCCGGCACCGACGATGGCCTCGCGGAATTGGAGAATGGCCGCTGGAAGGTGTACACGGTTGCCGACGGCCTTGCCCACCGGGCGGTGCTATCCCTGGCGCTGGACAAGCGAACGGGTTCAGTGTGGGCCGGAACCATGGGCGGGCTGAGCCGGATTTCGGCCGGGCGCATCGACACCTACACCCAGCTCAACTCGGGGCTGAGCAGCAACGTCGTTTACGGAGTCGCGGTCGAGGGCGATAACGTCTGGGTGGCGACGGCGGCAGGAGCCTGCCGTCTGAACACCCGCACCGGAGAGTGGTCGCTGTGGAATGAGCGCAACACGCCCATGAGGGAGATCTGGGTTTACGGCGTTTCCGCCTCTGCCGACAAGGTGTACTTCGCCGTCTGGGGCAGCGGGCTGCTAGAGTACACACAGAAGACCGGCGGCTGGGATATGTACCGGGACCCGGACGGCGAAACCGAAGTCGTGGTGCTGAAGGACCAGGGATTGATTCACGACATCACCAGTTCGGTCAGTTACGTGGATGGCATTGTCTGGGTGGCTACTTATTTCGGCGACAGCCACTATGACGGGCGCTATTGGCACAACTTCCTCACCAAAGACAGCGGACTTCCGTCAAACTTCACGAACTACGTGAAGGGCTTGGACGCGAAGCGGGCCTGGTTCTGCACGGACAAGGGCCTGGCCTATTACGACGGCACAAACTGGGCCGTATATCGGCCCTCGCTCGCGGACGGCAGGCCGGAGATGCTGGTGCGGGACGCCGAGGGAGATGAGATCCCGGTAGCGGTAAGCACGGCGCCGGCTCACAACTACATCCTTGGCATCGATTTCCAAGGGAAAGACATCTGGGTGGCTACGGCCAAAGGACTGAGTCACGGAATTCTCGAGAACCCATAAGAACCATAAGGAGCAGTCAAACGTGAGTTCATTTGCTAAAGTTTTGGAGACCATTGCCCACGCGCCCATCGCCAAGCGCGCCATCACCAACCTGGGCGTGTTGAACGAAGCCTACGCGTATGCCAAGCCAAGTTCGTTCTCGCGCGGTATGCGCATCGACCTGAACGGCCTGACCATCCTGCTGATTTCCGGAACGGCGTCGATCGACGAACAAGGCCAAAGCGTGCAAATCGGCGATTTCCGCGCGCAGTTGCGGCGAACCTACGAGAACATCACGGGACTGCTGCAGAGCCAGGGCTGCACCTGGCACGACATTGTGCGCACCAGTTGCTACCTGCGCGATATCGACCGCGATTACGAGGTATTCAACGAGGAGCGCACCAAGTTTTTCAAGGAGCAGGGGCTCGATCCGCTGCCGGCGTCGACGGGAATTCAGGCGCACTTGTGCCGGCCGGAGCTGCTGATCGAGATCGAGGCCATTGCCATGTTCCTTACTGAAAAGGCAGCCCAGGGCAAGGAGTAGGCGCGTGAAGGGCAAGTTGTGGGGTTTGGCGGGCGCGGGCGCCGCTGCGGTGATGGGTGGCGCTTTGGTGTGGGGACAGGCGGCGCAACCCTGCGCGTGCGGCGCCCATCCGCCGGGACCGCAGCCGGATCGCGAAGTGACGCCCTACGCGGGAACGCCAAAGGACCTGGAGCCTTACGAGCATTTCGTCAAGCCCTACTACGAGAACTACACCCATCCCAACATTTACACCGGCGCGGGACGCGACCTTCCCGACCCGAAAGATTTGAAGGAAGTGCGGATCGGCTTCCTTGGCCCCATCGCAAAGCAGGCCGACCAGGTTTACGGCTTGCGCATGCTCCATGGCGCCGAGATGGCCGTTGACGAAGCCAATGCGCGCGGCGGCTACGGCGGCAAGCCGTTCCGGCTGATGGTGCACGACGACTACACCAACTGGCAGTTCGGCGCGGAAGGCGGCAAAGAACGGCCCACGGATTCCGCCATCTGGGGCGCGCCCCTCGATGAAGCCGTGAAAATGGTGTACGACGAAAAAGTCTGGGCGGTCTTTGGCTCCATCAGCTCGGAATCGACTCACATGATGCTGCGCCTGGCGTTGAAGGCGGAGTTTCCCATCGTCAATTCGGCCTCCACCGATCCCACCGTGCCGGAAACTTACATCCCCTGGTACTTTACCGATATCCAGGACGATCGCGTGCAGGCCTACACGCTGGCGCGCCGCGTTTTTACAGAGCTGGGACTGAAGCGGGTGGCATTGCTGCGCGTGAATAACCGCTACGGGCGAATGGCGGCGGAAAAGTTCCGCAACGCGGCCATCCGCCTCGGGCGTCCCGTCGTCATTGAGCAAAAATACCTGCCGGGAGATACCGACTTTAGCCGGCAATTGCGCATTATCCGCGAGTCGCGGGTGAACGCGATCGTGCTCTGGGGCGACCAGCCGGAAGCAGCGGGAATCCTCAAGCAGATGCGCGCCATGGGCATGAAGCAGCGCGTATTTGGCGCCTATCGCACCCTGGGCGACGATCTGCTGGCTCAGGCCGGACCGGCCGCGGAGGGATTCGAAGCGGTATTCCCCTACGATCCATCGCGCCGCGATCCGCGCTGGCTCGCGTTTCAGCAGCGCTATGAAGCGCGGTACGCGGAGAAGCCGGAGCAGTTTGCCGCGCTGGCCTACGACGCCATGAACATGCTGCTGGACTCGATCTGCAGGGCCGGCTTGAACCGCGCGCGTATTCAGGATGCGCTGGACCAGGTGTACCGGTACGAAGGCGTTACCGGACCCATGGTCTTCGATCCCAACAACAAGAACGTCAGTTCCATGTACCTGGGCACGGTTCACAACGGAATCATCGCCTATCGCGTTGCCACGATGGACAAAACGCCGCCGCCGCAACCGCGAACGGCAAGCGCCGCGCCTGCGACGCCGTATGCGCGCGTGGGAGAGGATCCTGTCGCCTACATGGGCCCGCATGTGGCCGACGTGCCCGCGGGCGCCGTGAAGGTTATCCTGTTCGGCCCTGGAGCCGGCGACGTGGCAGGGTCCGCCGGCGTTCGCGCCGCGTTGAACCAAGGGGACCAGCAAGCACATTGGCAGATTCTGCCTGTGGACAGCAATCAGAACTGGGGTGCGGCTTCCACTCAGTTGGTGCGCGGATTGATGGACCAGCACGCACTGGCCATCGTGGCGCTGGACCGCGACTCCGCGCACCTGGCCGAACAGCTCGCTCTCAAAGCATTCGTTCCGGTCGTCGCTTTGAGCAGTGACAAGGCGCTTACGTCTACCAACATTCCGTGGATCTTCCGGCTGCCTCCCGCAACCGGGCCGGCTTCGGCGCTCAACCTTCTGCGCGTTGCGGAAGCTCGAAGCGGCCCCAATCCCGAACGGCTGCGCGACGCGCTGGCATCCGGCCGGAGCTGGGACGGAATGGCATTCCTTTCTACGGGAGAGCCTCAGCAGCGATGAGCGTGGCTCAACCCGATCAATCGGGTGACTCCTTGGTCAAGGGAAAAGTTAAGGGCAGCCCGCGAGGGGCTGCCCTTTCTTGCTGCAATCCAAAGCAACCGGGTTACGGCAGGTAGTAGCGGAACGACGTGAAGAACGTGTTGTCGACGCCCTTGGCGCCGCCGCCGGGGTTGGTGGGGCCGCCGGTGGTGCCGGAGGGGACGCCGTTTCCGGACCAGAGATCGCGCTCGAAGCGGCTGTACTGCAGGCCGAACCGAAGGCCGCCCTGTGGTCCCTTATAGATGTAGTACCAGTCGCCGGCCGTGAACTCCTGCACGTCCTTGTTCTGGTTGCCGCAGTTCGCCGGATTGGATCCCGAGAAACCCGAGGCTCCGGCAAATCCGTTGCCCCCCGGCGACAGGCCTACGGGTACCTGGGTGGTGCAGCCGGACATGTTGGTGAGCCTGCTGCCGTAACCGATCTTGCCGATATAGTCGCGGTAAGCATAGTCGCCGCCATAGTTGAAGTAGAGATTGAGGCGGGGGTTGGGGTTCAACTCCATGGTGCTGAGCGCGGAGAACGCGCGCAGCGGCGAAAGCTGGCCATCGGGACGCACCGTCACATCGGCAATGGTGGACGAGCCGTAACGGCCCACGCCTTGGCCATACAGGCCCTTGAGGCCGAGCACGAGCTTCTTGTTCGCCGCCGGCACCCGGAAGCCGCCGCCAACGCCGCCTCCGCCGGTTACGTCATTCCACGCGCCCGTAGTGGTGTCGGCCGTGCAGGCGGTGCCGGTGTAGGCGGTGCAGGGATAAACGCGATCGCGGAAGAACCGGCTCAGGCCGAAGAGCTCCCAGTGGCCCCATCCCGGCTCAAATGCCATCTTGACCACCATGTCCGGGGCAATATTGAAGGAGTAGTTTGAGGTTGGGTTATACAATCCGCCGCTATTGCCCGCCGAGCCGGCGACGAAGTTGGTGGGGAGGCTGCTGCCCGCCGGGTTCAGCATCTGCGCGTTCTCCGCCGAGAAGCCGAGGAAGAACTTGTTGGAGAAGTCCTTGGTCATGCGGAAGCTGTACTGGCGCGTCCACACAAAGCCGGCTTCGTACTGGGGGTCGATGGTGGCCGGCAGAATTTCGGTGCCACGCCTCAGGCCCTGAGTGGTCTCAGCCACCAGCGACCATCCCTGGCCGCCCGAAAAGTCCCAGCCGCGGTTCGTCCGCGCGTCAGCCCACAACTGCCGCATGCGCATGACGTAGCTGTTGCTCTGGTTGTTGTTTGATGTGATTCCAGCACCCAGCCAATCAGTCTCGTAATAGCCGGTCATGGTCCAGCTGGGCAGCTTGCCTATCGCTCTGAAAGCGAAGCGCGACTGACGGCCGGTGCCGCCGAATTCGCTTATCTGGGCATTGTCCGAGTATTGCAACGGCACACCGGTAAATTGCGTATTGAGGCCGCCGCCGGTGGCGCCCTGGCGAAAGTCGGTTTCACCCGCCAGGAAGCTGCCGCTGAATGAGAGGGTCGCGCCCTTGAAGTGGAGGACGTCTGGGTTGTCAAGCTGCTTCTTGATGCTGGCGGCAGTGTCGGAGATGTTGGCGGTCAGCGTGGCCTGATTCGCCTTCAGGTCAGTCACCGTCGATTGCAGAGTGGTGACGGCAGCCATGTTCTGCGAGGCGGCCTGTTCCTGAGCGGTGGCATCCTGCTCTGCCTTGGCAGCCGCGGCCTGGGCATCGGCAGCCTGTTGTTGTGCCTGCTTCAACTGCTCGTCTTTCGTAGCCAGATCGGTTTTCAAGGCGTCAATCTGGCCCTGCTGGCCCTGGAGCTGTTGCCGCAGCGACTCGATCTGTTCTTCCACCGTCGGACCCATCCGCTCCATGGGCCGGTTAACTTTGTGCTTCTTGACGGGTGGAGCACCATCGCCCGCATACGCATACGAGCTGACGACACAGGCTGCCAGTACGATTGCGGCAGCCGCTTTCATTCGTGAGTTCATTGGGCCTCTCTTCTCCCTCAAAGCGAATCTTGCTGGTTTGGTTTGCGCTCGCGTGGCGCGAGTGCCAATGTCTACCGCACCTTCAGAACGGCACATGGATTCTGCATGGTTCCGAAGAAACGGCTACACCTGGATCTCTTGACAGCGACGCCGCAGATGCGGGGCAATCCTTGGCTTGGTTCCGAGTGCAAGATTCGCAGAACTCGATGAATATTTAACGAATTCACAGGCTTTTAAATAAAGCGCAGACGCTCATAACAAAGACACTTAGCAATAGCTATGACCA
This sequence comes from uncultured Acidobacteriota bacterium, assembly GCA_963766785.1. Taxonomy (GTDB): domain Bacteria; phylum Acidobacteriota; class Terriglobia; order Terriglobales; family Acidobacteriaceae; genus Telmatobacter. Next base: position 242,873 of record CAVYBV010000025.1, on the reverse strand, counting down.
CTTGTTCGCCAAATTAACCGCGCATTCATATTCAGGGCTGTGGATCGCGCGGGCCCAATGCCGCGGCCCCCGCGCAACCTTCATTTCGCGTCCCCGGATGCGGTATTTGTCGCACCCGCACTGATCAGGTTTGCAAGGATGCGATATGCGCCAGGCACTAACTCCGGAAGCTGTCGATAGAGCGCATAGGCGAAATAGATGTAAGTACCCTTGCCGGGATGAGCCACTAAAAGCCCGCCGCGTTGAGGATCCTGCCCGGGGTCGGCGGTCTCGGTCAGGGCCGTGTAGCCGGAATCCCAGGTGGACATGAATGAATGGCCGCGCTCTTCCACCCAGCCGTTGAAATCGGAAGGCGTGATGCGGTTGGGCCAGTCAAGCAGGGGATCGTCCGGCACCATCAGCTTCACCGGCGCCTGCTCATCCACCACGCGCTCAGGGAAGCGGGACAAGCTGAGCGGCAGGAGAGCGGGGAAATTCGAACTCTGGTACTGGACAACGAGTGTGCCCCCCTGGCGGACGAACTCTGCGAGCCGTGGCTCCGCGGCAGCAAGATCCGGGCGGGTGGAGTACGCACGAATGCCGATGACGATCACGTTCCATGCGGAGAAATCGTCAGATGCGAGTTCCTCGTCTGAAAGCAGGTGAGGCGTCGCGCCCATGGCCTCAATCGCTTCCGGCACAAGGTCGCCGGGACCCATCACGTAGGCGATGCGCAGTCCGGGGGCGAGCTTGACGTCGACACGGCGGGTTTTGAGCTCCGCGTCCTTATACATGTTGTAGGGACGCAGTCCGGCGTAGCCCACGCTGCGCCATCCGCTCGAGTACGCCTTGCCTCCTGACTGGGCGATGGCTTCGATCTTGAACTCCCCGCCTTTGTGGTCGGCCGGGCTGACAGAGAAGAGCATCGGCTCGGTGTCGCCCGCCCCCGTGCGATGGAATCGGGCTTCGGCGGGATCGGAGCGCCAGCCCTCGGGCAGCTTCAGAGTTACGGTCCCGTCTGCCGGCCCCAGCGTGTGCACGGTAACGCGTACGGGAAGAGCGCTGCCGTCGAGGGGAAGAATGCGCGCTTCCGGCGAGACGCTTACGCCGATTGCCGGAGTGACAACGAGCGGCTGGTAATAACCGCCCCGTCCCATTTCGCGCTGCAGCGTCTGCACCACTTCGCCGATGCGGATGGAACGCCCGTCAAACGTGAACTCAGCCCATGCGCTCACCGGCCACGGAGCAAACGAACGCCCGCGCCAAGCCGGGTTGGAGACGTTGTAATACGGCTGCTCGATGTCCGGCCGCGTGAAATAAGGGCGCGTGGGCTCGGCGTCTTCGGGAACCTTGAGGCTATAGATGACGTCGGAAACGGGCGGTTCACCGCCGGTGCTGACGGCTTCGCCCTGCTGCCATTGGCCGCCGAAAGGACTCTCAAACCAGGTCCGGGTGAGATGGACTTGCGCGCTGGTGCCGGAAACGTGAATGCGAACCTTGAACGCTTCGCCCGGCGAAACACTGGAGGCGGTTTCGTCGGCGGAGTTGCCGCGGAATCCTCCGCCGGAGATGCCGGACTCGTTGGTGCGGAAGGCAACCAGATCCAGCCCAAGCAACTCGCGCAAAGCCGTCTGGAACTCCGATATCTTGGCGTCGAGTTCGAACAGAAGGCTGGCCTTGGCCACGGAAGTGAGGCTGTCGTTGGCATCGATCTGCCTGCGCAAATCGAGCGTGAGGCCGTAAACGGCGGTCAGGGCGTGCGCTTCCTCGATCGGCGTCTGGCCGCGGCGGCCGGCATCGAATTGAGCCAAACGCTGCGCGATCATCCCGAGATTGTCACTCAGCCAGGCCGGAGGGTTTTCGCCGGCAAGCCGCGCCAGAGAAACAAGAGACGTATCGATATCGACCTTACCATTGTCGAAAAGTCCGCCTGACACCGAGCCCTCGCCAGGCTTCTGCTTGCTGCTGTCCAGCACCGCCCACAGATGATAGCGCGCTTCCGACGGCCCGCTGAGAACCGGATTCGCGCCGCCGTTCTGCGACTTCTGCATGCCCCAGCCTTCCCGCGAGATTTGCGTGTAGCTCAGTCCGAGCAGCGGATCTCGATCGCCGGTGGGAATGGTTGCGTCAGTCGAAATTTCGCCGTGGATGATTTCGCCGGTCACGTAGTTGTGAAACTCCGCCGGCGCCGATTTGCCCGTGGCGTAGTCGAACATGCGGCCACCCGAAATCGGCGCAAACGGAATCATCCCGTACACGGCGAGCGGCTGCCACGGAGTCAGGCCGTTCTTGAGCTGGTCGGGAAAAACCTTGGGGTCGCCCGCGGCCTTGAAAACCTCCTGGGCAATCTCCCCGGAGACCTGGTGCTGACCATGTCCATCGCTGACCGCGCCTACAAACGTGGCCACGATCACCTGCGGCCGCGCGCGGCGCACCGCCAGAACCGCGTCGTAAAGCACGCGTTCGTGTCCCCATTGCGCAAAGGATTCTTCCATCGTCTTCGAAAATCCGAAGTCGACCTGGGTGCCCCAGAGCTCGCTTGCGCCCGAGTATTGGTCGGACTTGAGCAGCTCATTGGTGCGGATCAGCCCCAGCGCATCGTACTCGTCGCCGTTGATCACGTTCTGGCCGCCCTCGCCGCGGGTGAGTGTGTAAAGCGTGGCGCGCGCGCCCAGGCCGCGGCTCAGATAGGTCAGCAGCGGCCCATCTTCGTCGTCGGGATGAGCCACGATCATCATCACGCTGGCGATGGTGTGCAGCTTTTTGAGCGACTGCTCCAGGGCGTCGCTGCCCCGGTCTTCCGGCAGCCCGAGCGCAATCGAAGTGGGCTCGTCGAAAGCGACCGTCGACGGATCCGGCGCCTGCGCGCCAAGCGAAAGCGGTGCGGCGCCGGCGGCAACTATCGCAGCGGCAGCCAGAAGCGTGGGAATCGCAGTGGACTTGGAAATGGTCTTTGCCCCCGTGAACATGGTTGCCGTCAGTGTACAATCCGCCAGAGTACTCTCCAAAGAACACCGTCGTCCCATGACTGCATCGTCCGCATCCGTCAGCACCGCGCACCTGGAGCGCCGCCTGGGCCTGCGCTCCGCCGTGCTGTTCAATATGCTGGAGATGATCGGCGTGGGACCGTTCATCACCTTGCCCCTGGTCATCGCCGCGGCGGGAGTCCGCCTGTCCTTGTGGGCGTGGCTGCTGGGCGCCGCCATCGCCGTCGCCGATGGCCTGGTGTGGGCGGAACTGGGCGCCGCGTTCCCCCGCGCCGGAGGCTCCTACGCGTTTCTGCGCGAGATTTACGGCCCCGATCGAGCCGGCAACTGGCTCAGCTTTCTTTACGTCTGGCAGCTCAGCTTCTCCGCTCCGCTCTCCATCGCCTCGGGCTGCATCGGTTTGTCCAGCTTTCTGGCGTGGTTCTGGCCGGGGCTTGACGCAGCGCCGCTCGCGTCGCTGCCCGCGCTGCACTACGCCAACTTTGCCGCGGCGGCAACCTGCCTGCTGGTCATGATGCTTCTCTACCGCAACCTGAGCGCCGTTACCCGCCTGGCCTGGATCCTGTTCGCTGGCGTGCTCACGGCCATCGCCGGCGTCATCGTCTCCGGCTTCGCCCGCGGCGGATGGCACATGCCCGCCGCGCCGGCTTACTCCGTCGCTCTGGCCGCAGCGGGACTGGCCCAGGCCACGCTCATCACCACTTACGACTACTGGGGTTACTACAACATCACCTTCCTCGGCAGCGAGGTGCGTAGCCCTGAAAAAACCATCCCCCGCGCCATCCTCCTCTCCATTCTGTTTGTCTCCGCGATGTATGTCGCCATGAACATGGCGGCGCTGCCCGCCGCAAGCGCCGCTGCTGCCCGCGCCGCATCCGGCGCCATGCGCCTCCAGCTTGTGGCGGAGATCGCGCGCTCCGCATTCGGCGCATGGGCCGGGCGCGTCATGGCGGCTCTGGTCATCTGGACGGCTTTCGCCTCCGTCTTCTCGCTGCTCCTGGGCTACTCGCGCGTCCCCTACGCCGCCGCGCGCGACGGCAACTATTTCCGTTTCCTTGCCGCCGTCCATCCCCGCCACCATATCCCCCATCGCTCCCTGGTTGCGCTCGGTTTGGTGGCCTCCGTGTTCTGCTTCTTCTCGCTCGCCCAGGTCATCACCATGCTCGTCATCACGCGCATCCTGCTGCAATTCCTCTTCCAGCAGGTTGGCGTGATCATCCTTCGAGTGCAGCGCCCGGAACTGGAGCGTCCTTTCCGCATGCCGCTCTATCCGCTGCCGCCCCTGGCCGCAATGGCCGGTTTTCTGTTTCTTCTCATTTATCGCCAGGATGCATTTGAGGGCTTTGCCGTGGCCGCGGCCATCGCCGTATCGGGCACCTTGATCTACGCCTTACGCGCATGGAGGCTGCGCCAATGGCCGTTCCAGGGCGGCGCCGCCACCGTTTCCACCCAATAAAATCGAAATCCTGAAACCCCATCGGGTATTTCGTGTCTAATAATTGCTTGAGTATTCCCCGAGGTCGCCATGCTGATTCGCAAACCATCTGACATTCCCTCTTCATCGATCACGCCCAGAGAGATTTATATGAACCGGCGAAAGTTCATGCGCGGGGCCGCGGCCGGAAGTCTGATCGCCGGCGGTGCAGCGCTGGGTATCAATCGCATCTCCGATCTCATCGATCCCGCCACGCGCGTCCTTGCCGACAGCGCCAAGCTGCAAACGGTAAAGAGCCCGCTGACCACCACCGGCGAGCAACTCACCAGCTTTGAAGACATCACCCATTACAACAACTACTACGAGTTCGGCGTGAACAAGGACGATCCCGCGCGCAACGCCGGCGTATTGCCCACGCGCCCCTGGACCGTGAAGGTGGAAGGCCATGTGAAGAAGGAGAAAACTTTCGACATCGATACGCTGCTCAAGCTGCGCCCGCTCGAAGACCGCGTCTACCGCCATCGCTGTGTGGAAGGCTGGAGCATGGTGATTCCCTGGGTCGGCTACTCGCTTTCCGAGTTCATCAATCAGTGCGAACCGCTCAGCAACGCAAAGTACGTGCAGTTCCTCTCCTACTACGACCGGCACGTCGAAGGAAAATGGGCGGACGAATCAACAATTTTCTGGCCGTACTCAGAAGGCCTGCGCATGGACGAAGCCATGCACCCGCTCACCCTGCTCGCCTTGGGCTTGTACGGGCAGGAGCTGCCCAACCAGGACGGCGCTCCGGTGCGCATCGCGGTGCCCTGGAAGTACGGATTCAAGTCGGCCAAATCCATCGTCACCATCCGCTTCGTGGAAAAGCAGCCGCATACCACCTGGAACGATCAGAGTTCCTCCGAATACGGCTTCTACTCCAACGTGAATCCTAACCGCGATCATCCGCGCTGGAGCCAGAAAACGGAGCGGCGCATCGGCTTGCCTTTCTACGAGCAACGCCGTACCACCCTCATGTTTAACGGCTACGGCGACCAGGTGGCCTCGCTTTACAAGGGAATGGATCTGCTGAAGGACTACTAAACCGGCGTTGGCCGTGCGCTGGCTCGCCGACTCGCTGCCCCGCTGACTTGCTACCCATGAATCGCACGACTCTCATCATCCTCAAAATCGCCGTTTGGATCGCCTGCCTGTGGCCGATGGCGCTGCTGGTCCGCGGCGCTCTGGTGCCCAACGGCCTTGGCCCCGATCCCACCGCCCACATCGCACTCACCACCGGTTACACCACGCTGATGCTGCTTACCATCACCCTGGCCGTCTCGCCGGTGCGGCGCATCCTTCCGCGGCTGGGCTGGATCATCCGCTTTCGCCGTCTCCTGGGGCTCTTCGCTTTCTTCTATGCCACCGTGCACATGCTCACGTACGTGGGCCTGTATTCCGGATTCAGTCCGCAGGCCATGATCGACGATATCGCCAAGCGCCGCTTCATCACCATGGGCGTCGCCACTTATCTGCTGCTCCTCCCCCTCGCCCTCACCTCCACCACCTGGGCCATCCGCAAGCTGGGAGGCAAGCGGTGGAACCGCCTGCACAGCCTCATTTATCTGGCGGTCATCTGCGGAGTCATTCATTACTGGTGGCAGGTGAAGACCGGCGTCCTGCTCCCGCTTCCGTTCACCATCGCGGTTGCGGCTCTGCTGCTGGCCCGCCCCATCCTGGCCTGGCGCGCCCGCCGCCGCCGCGCCCCCGCTGCAGTCTGATTCCCAGCCAAAGATTCCGCCGCCGGCCAACGCGCGCAATCGATAACGGAGATATGATTGAGTGCACGCGAACCCGCGGCGCGCTCTTGTCCTCACTGCCCATGGCAACCGGCTCCGCGAGATTCCAGGGGCCCAATGGCTAAGCGCATTCTGCTCGCCGACGATCACGCCCTCATGCTGGAGGGACTCACCCGCCTTCTGGCCGAGGATTTCGAGATCGTGGGTACGGCCGTCGATGGGCGCACGCTTCTGGCGGAGGTCGATCGGCTTCGTCCCGACGTGGTTGTGGTGGATGTCGGCATGCCTGAAATGAACGGCATTGAAGCCGCCCGCCGCATTTCCAAGAGCTATCCGGAGACGAAAATCGTTTTTATTTCGCAGCAGCTCGATCCCGCCTATCTCCACGCCGCCTTCAATGCCGGCGCCATGGGCTACGTGGCCAAGCAGTCCGCCGCCAATGAGCTTGTTCGCGCCATCCGCATGGCGCTGCGGGGCCGTTACTACGTAACTCCGCTGGCTGCCAGTGATAATCTCCGCCGCCCAGGCCAGAGCACGCGGCACAATCCCGCGCCCATGTTCGGAGGCGACCTGACGCCCCGCCAGCGCGAGGTCCTGCAACTGGTGGCGGAAGGAAAATCCACCAAGGAGATCTCGGCCGCGCTCAACATCTCCACCAAAGCCGTGGAGTTTCATCGCAACAGCCTGATGGACGAGCTGGGAGTTCGCACCACAGCGGAGCTGACGCGTTACGCCGTCGCCCGCGGAATCGTCATCCGATGACCTTGCACAATGAGATGCCGTACGCCCTCAATCAGGGGGTTTCCCTGGTTGTTGCCAAGCTTCGTCGCAGCGGATTGGCTGACGGCGGCGCCTGGTGCGAATCGTGTTCGCTTGGCGCTCTGGTACATTGGCCTTGACCTCACTTATCTCCTGCGTCGCCCGGAGCTCTTATGCGCAAATTTCTTTTCCTTGCCGCCGCTCTCCTTCTTGCGTCCACCTCCGCCGCGCCTGCGTGGGCCTGGGGTTGTTCCGGGCACGAGGTTGTGGCGCTCATCGCGCGCCAGGAGTTGCAGACGCTCGACGCCGAGCATCGCACCCAGGTTCTGCCCGAGGTGGAGCGGCTGCTGGCGCTGGAGGATCGCAACTACCCGCACCGCTACTGTGGCGACCTGAACATCGATCCGATGGCCTATTGGGCCACATGGGCCGACGATCACCGCGCCGTCGATCCCGCCACCGGCCCGTGGCACTACTGGGACATTCCCCTGGAGCAGGCCTCGTCCGCGCCCGGCCAATATTGCGCCGATGGCTGCGTGGTCCAGGCGTTGGAGAGTGAGATCGCGTTCCTGGGGGACCGGAAGCGCCCCGACGCCGAACGCAGCATTGCGCTGCTCTACGTGCTGCACCTGGTTGGCGACATGCACCAGCCGCTGCACGAGGAGGATAACAACGACCGGGGCGGCAACTGCGTGCCGGTAAGCTTTTTAAACCACAAGGCCGAGGAGCGCGCCAACGGCGGCTACAGCCCCAATCTGCATGCGGTGTGGGACACCGGGCTGGTGGAGAAAATCGGCGGCATCGACCGCGAGTCCCCGGCTGCCCCGGCCCAGGTGAGCGCATTTGCCCAGCGCCTGGAGCACGATGACGCTGCCCTCATCCGCCGTTCCGCCGATGAGCCGGTGGACCTGGTGGCGTGGGCGAACCAGGCGCACCAGGTGGCGCGCACCGTGGTCTACGCCGACCTCCAGCCGCCGATCGCTCCCGTTGCGGCTGCGGCAGCCTCGTGCGATACCACCGCCGACGTTTACTTCAAGCGGCATGAGACGGCCGGCGCCGACTACGTTGCCGCGGTGCAGCCCGCCCTGGAGCGGCAGCTTGCACTGGCCGGCGCTCGCCTGGCCGATGTGCTGTACAGCTCGCTGCGGCGGTAGGGACGAGGGAGAAGGGAATAGGGAGCAGGGAGTAGTCATTAGGGACCAGTGACCAGAGAGAAGACCTTGACTGCAAGCCGACTCGGCGAGAATCCTGCGATTCCTATTCCCTACTCCCTGCTCCCTACTCCCTACTCCCTGCTGCCTGCCTTGTGCGCCCGCTCACATCTTCCGCGTCGCGGTGGGCGTAGCATGGCTAACCCATCAGGGAGGGTCCGGTCATGAAAGACCACTGTTCTCACTGCGGTGAGCTTCTCACCTCAAACTGGGTTTTCTGCGCCCGCTGCGGCGGGCACATTGAGCGGGCCGCTCCGGTTCCGGAGGAGCACGAAGCGGCTCCCGTGACCGGCGCCTTCACCGGAGCTCTTTTCGGCATCATCGCGTTGCCCATTGGGCTCATCTTTGGCATCATGCTGTGCCTTACCGGCGCGGGCATCGTCATCGGCATCCCGGTAATCATTCTGGCGATCCTGTCGCCGCTGGCCGGACCGCTGGTGGGCCTGGGCGCAGTGAAGGACAAAGTGCTTTAGAACAGGGAACAGGGACCAGAGAGAAACTGCCGCTGGTGGGCAGCTGAAGCGGATGGTGGACGGGAATTCCGCTCCAGGCTGCCCCGCGGTGCGCCGAGGCCCGTGGGGAAGCCGCGCGCACAAATGGCTTTCTTCTATGCGGCAAGCGAGCGATGTTTGCTGCTTGCGTTCAGATCGATTCCGAGCACGTTCGCGCACTCCTTCACGAGTTCCAGCGGCCCGCTGCCGCAGGCCAGTTCGCGTCCCACGGTTGGCTTTTCACCCTGATTGCCTGGTCCCATGAGCGAAAGCAGAGTGGGCTTGGGACGCTGGCCGGCACCATGTCCGCAATCTGCCTGCGTTCGTCGTTCGACAGGGTGTCGCACAGGACGATCAGGTCGAATGCGCGCTGGGAGAGGATCGAACCTGCTTCCGACATCCGCCCCGCGGACTCCACCTCAAAATAAGTTCCAAGAATGAGCTTGCGTGTCTGCAACGGCATTCGATCGCGGCTGACGATCAGGATCTGCGCATGGTCATTCATGGGCAACTTCTCACTCTCCAGTTGTTCCAGGGCGGATTGTTGCAAGCGCACCGTTGGCGCGGAAGAAGACGTGAAGAGCAAGAAGAGATTGATCAAAAGCGGAGCGACGCAAAAACCAGATTGTCAAAACCGGGTTGCGATGGAATCTCGGTTCACACTCGCTCAGGCGTGCCGTTCCATTTACAGGGTAATCAGCAATAGTGCCGAGGATAATTAGGATTATCCCTAGTACCGTGTCCAGGTGATTTTGTAATCCTGCCTTTGAATTTGGGTGCCCCAGGTCCCGATTTTGGGACCTGGGAAACCACAAAACTACACGGACACGGGCCTAGGACGGGGGAGAAAATCTGTCGAAAATCTTTGCCCCGCGAGGGCGGGCAGCGGCTCCGCAATTGCGGAGCCGCTCCGGGCTACACCTCTGGACTACACCTTGAGCGCGGTATGGGCCGCGTAGTGCAGCAGGACGGCCACGGCGCAACTGGTCAGGCGGGTTTCGGCGGAATCCGCGCGGCTGGTGAGGATGGTGGGCACGCGCGCGCCGAGGACGATGCCTGCGAGCTGCGCCCCGCCCAGGTACTCGAGCTGCTTGGCCAGCATGTTGCCGCTTTCGAGATCGGGCACCACCAGGATGTCGGCCAGGCCGGTTACCGGCGATTCCAGCTTCTTGATGGCCGCGGCGCGCGCGCTGACGGCGGTGTCGAAGGCCAGGGGCCCATCGAGGATGCCGCCCGTGATCTGTCCGCGCTCGGCCATCTTGCACAGTGCCGCCGCGTCCACCGTGGACTTGATCTTGGGGTTGACCGTCTCGATGGCGGAGAGGAGGGCCACCTTGGGCTCGGGAATACCGAGCGCATGGGCCAGGTCGATGGCGTTCTGGACGATGTGGACCTTGTCTTCGAGCTCCGGCGTGATATTGATGGCGGCGTCGGTGATGAGCAGGGTGCGCGCATAGGCCGGCGTATCCATGATGAAAACGTGGCTGATGCGGCGGGCGGTGCGCAGTCCGGTGTCGCGGGCCATGGCGGGCTTGAGCAGCTCGTCGGTGTGCAGGCTGCCCTTCATCAGAGCCTGGGCGTTGCCTGCCCGGCACATGACCACGGCAAGCTCGGCAGCCTTGGCCTCGTCGTCGGCCTGAAGAATCGAGTAGCCGGCCAGGTCGAGGCCAATTCTGGCGGCGAGCTCCTTCATCTGCCGGCCATCGCCGATCAGCGTGGGCTCAATCAGGCCGGCCTGGGCAGCTTCAACCGCGCCGCGCAGCGCCACCTCGGACAACGGCCACACCACGGCGGTGGTAACGGCGGGAAGGTTCTTGCAGCGTTCCAGGAATTGATGAAAAACATGGAAGTCCGGCGGATGGCCCACCAGGGGGTCCACGGCAACGGCTTCGGCAAGAGGGGCAAGATCGCTCATCAGATGTTCACTCCCGGCCGGCATGTCAAGAGCGTACGCCGGTCCTGTCGAGTTCATTCTCGCCGGGAGGCTGGGCCGCTGCCTGTGCCATTGGTCACACCGTGCGGCGGCGTCCTGGATGGCGGTATGGATCCGCTTTGCGCAGAGGCGGAGTCACTCCGCTCGCAGCGCGTTCACCGGATTCACCACCGCTGCCCGGCGCGAAGGCAGGTAGGAGGCGATCCACGAGATGGCCACGATGCTGAGCGCCGCGATGGCGTAGGTCCAGGGATCCAGCGGGCTGACGCCGAACAAGATGGAGCGCAGGAAGCGGCCGCAAGCGAACGCCACTGCGAGGCCCGCAGCCAGGCCAATCAAAGTAAGCGAAAGCCCCTGGCGCACAAACATGCCGGTGAGCGCCTCGCGGCGCGCACCCAGCGCCATGCGGATGCCGATCTCCCGCGTGCGCTGCGCCACGGCAAATGCTATGACGCCGTAGATGCCCACGATGCCGAGCAACAGCGACATGCCGCCGGCCACACAAAGAATGACGAGTGTGAAGGAGGTTCGCGCCATGGACTTGTTGTAGAGCTGGCCGAGGGTGGTGGATTCATCCAAGGGCAGGTCGGGATTTACCGACCAGACGGCGCGCTGGATTTCGCTTAAAAATGCCGAGGAGCCGGCGCGGGGGGAGCGAACGACAAAGCTGACGTAGCGGCGCATCATCTCCTTGTCGCCGTTGAACTGGTCCTGGTAGAGCGGCCAGTAGGCGACAGACGAGGGCGGCTTATCCAATCCGTCGTCGTACATGTTATGCGCCACGCCAACGATCTGGTGCCACTGCTCGGGTGCGGCTTCGCGGATCATCTTGCCCAGCGCGTTTTGCGGGGATCCCCAGTATTCGCGGGCAAAGTTTTCACTGACGATGGCGACGGGGCGCTTCTGAAACTCATCGTCCCACGTGAAGTCGCGGCCGGCGACCAGCGGCGTGCCGTAAGTGGCAAAGAGCCCGGGCCCGATGTAGCGGAAGCGGCGAATCGGCGGCAGCTCGCCTTCCCGGTAGGAGTGATCCTGGGCAGCGACGGGGTTGAAGTTCATCTCCCCGCTCAAAGGAATGCCGGTGGTGATGGCCACGGACTGGACTCCGGGAATGGCGCCGAGCTTTTCCACGATTGCCTGCTCGATGCGCAGCACGCGCTGCTTTTCGGTGTCGGGGATTTGCGTGGGCGGTATGTAAATGCTGAAGCGGAGAAGCGAATTGGGATCGGTGAATCCGGGAGAGACCTGGACCAGCGCGCGGAAGGTGCGGATCATGAGGCCGGAGCAGATGAGGAGAACCAGGGCCAGCGCCACCTGCACTACGACGAGGGTTTTGCGCGCGCGATGACGCTCGCGGCCCTGGCTGAGGCCGCGGCCGGCTTCGCGCAATCCGGTGCTCATGCGCACTCCGGAGTACTTGAAGACGGGGATCATGCCGATGACGAAGGCTACAAACAACGCCACGCCGAGCGCGAAGAGAAGCACGGGCAGGTTGATGCCGATCTCCTGAAGGCGCGGGAGGCCCATGGGCTTGGCGGCCACGATCAGACGCAATGCGCCAAATGCGAGGGCCAATCCGATGAGGCCGCCGGCGAGACTCAGCACGGCGCTTTCAAGCAGGATTCCGGCGACGATCTGGCCGCGTCCCGCACCCAGCGCGGAGCGAATGGCGAGCTCGTGGCGGCGGCCTTCCACGCGGACGAGAAGCAGATTGGCTACGTTGGCGCAGGCCACGAGAAGCACCACGACGATGGAGCCCAGAAGCACCCAGAGCACTTTGCCCACGTCGCCCACGACAACGTTCTTGAGCGTATGCAGAGTGGGCTGGAACTTTGCCGATTCAAAGACGGCCGTAGAGAATCCCTGAGGAGCGGGAAAGCCGTGAATGGCGATGGGAATCATGCGAGCCACATCGGCGTTGGCCTGCTCCAGGGTGACGCCGGGCTTGAGCCGCGCCAGCGCCTCAAAGTTGAAGTTGCCGAGCTGGACTTTACTGCGATCCATGCGCATGGGCAGGTACAGGTCGGCCTTCTCATCGAGGAACTGGAAGTCCCTGGGAAGGACGCCGATGATCTCATGCTCGGTGCCGTCAATGGCGATGGCGCTGCCGATGACGGATCTGCTGCCGCTGAAACGGCGCTGCCAGTAGCCATAGGAGAGGATGGCGGTTTGCGGGCCGCTGGGCGAGTCGTCCTGGCGATTGAAAAGCCGGCCCAGCGTGGGCTTGACGCCGAGCAGTGGCAAGGTGCCGTCGGTGACGTCGAGCGCGGGCACTTTATCGGGCTGACCCATGCCGGTAACGGCGTAGGAATCGGTGTTATAGGCGCCAATGTCCTGGAACGTGGTGTTCTGCTCGCGATAGGTGAAGTACACGAAGGCGGCCATGTTGATGATGGGCATATTCACGCCGGGAGCACTGTGCCAGATGCCGATCAGCCGATCGGAATCCGGGTATGGCAGCGGCTTGAGCAGCACGCCATCGACCACGCTGAATACGACGGTGTTTGCGCCGATGCCCACGGCCAGCGTGATGAGGGTGATTGCGGTGAAGAGCGGGGCGTGAGCCAGGCGGCGAAGGACCTGTTTGAAATGATCGAATAAAAACGCCATGCCGCGCCTCCTTTGCTTGCGTGGATTCGGCGAAATGCGGGCGCCGCGTGCGATGAGAATTGCGGCACGCAACATAATACGCTTGGTGCTGAGAAAGAGTTCACTGGTGTGCCACGCCTCTTTTCCAGAATGGGTAGAGTCTGCATCCACGCCTCCGGAGGTTCCGCCAGCGGGCCGCGGTGCTATGCTCGAATCGCCCAAGAAAACCGATTTAGAGGAGAAGAACGCCATGTGGTTCCTGGGAATGGATGTGGGCACGGGCGGCACGCGCGCCGTCATCGTGGATGGCAAGGGGAAGCTGATCGCCGGCGCTTCCAGCGAGCACGCGCCGTTCCGCACTCCGCATCCCGGCTGGGCGGAGCAGGATCCGGAGGATTGGTGGCGCGCGGCGAAGGAAGCCATCCACGCCGCGATTGCCGCCGCGCCCCAGCCGCAACAGCCCATCGCCGCCATCGGCCTGACCGGCCAGATGCACGGAGCGGTTCTTCTGGATGAAGCCGGCGCGGTGCTGCGGCCGTCGCTCATCTGGTGCGACACCCGCACCCAGCCCCAGTGCGACTGGCTGCACCGGAAGATCGGCTACGAGAAACTGATCGAGCTGACCTGCAACCCGGCGCTGCCAAACTTCACGCTGACCAAGGTGCTGTGGGTCAAGGAGCACGAGCCGGAGATTTTCAAGAAAGTCCGCCACATCATGTGCCCCAAGGATTATGTCCGTTACCGCCTCACTGGTGAGTTCGCCATCGACGTGCAGGAGGCCTCGGGCACGCTGCTGCTGGACGTGACTCACCGGCGCTGGTCGAAGGAAGTTGCGGAGGCGTCAGGCATTTCCCTCGATTGGCTGCCCAAGGTTTACGAGTCGCCGGAGGTCTGCGCGCGCATCAGCGAGAAAGCCGCGGGACTGACAGGCCTCGCGGCCGGGACGCCGGTGGTGGCCGGAGCGGGCGACCAGGGCGCGGGCGCGGTGGGCATGGGCATTTTGCAGCCGGGTTCGGTTTCGGCGACCATCGGGACTTCCGGAGTGGTGTTTGCGGCCACGGCCGAGCCGACCAGGGACCCCAAGGGACGCCTGCACACCTTCTGTCATGCCGTTCCCGGCCTCTGGCACGTGATGGGCGTGACGCAATCCGCGGGCCTGAGTCTGCAGTGGCTGCGCAACACGTTTTTTGCGGGCCAGAGCTACGACGCGCTCAGCGAAGCCGCGGCCAAGGTCCCGGCGTGCAGCCAAGGCCTGGAATGGGCGCCGTATTTGCTGGGCGAGCGCACCCCGCACCTCGATCCCGAAGTCCGCGCCGCATTCGCCGGCATCGGCACCATCCACACCGCGGCGCACTTTACCCGCGCCGTGCTGGAGGGCGTCGCCTACTCGCTTCAGGACACGTTTACGCTGTTCGCGCAGCTTGGCATTCCGGTCAAAGAAATCCGCCTGGGCGGCGGCGGCGCGCGCGGCCCGCTTTGGCGGCGCATTCAGGCTGGAGTTTACGGGCACGCGGTCGAAATCCTCACCGCCGAAGAGGGCGGCGCGTTCGGCTGTGCGCTGATGGCCGGCGTGGGCGCGGGCCATTGGGCCAACCTGGACCAGGCGTGCGCGCAGGCCATCGAAGTGGCCGAGCGCATTGAGCCCGATGCCGCCGATTTGGCCGCATACAAAGCCGGCTACGAGCGCTGGCGCAGGCTGTACCCGGCGCTGCGCAGTTTGCGCTAAGCGGAGTGCGATTCCCCGGTTACGGTCGCTTTCGAGATGCAATATTCGTAATACGTTGTGTTTTACTGCGTGTAAAGCTAGAATGGTGACAGGAGCGGCCTATGCGTGCAAAGCCTCGTCTGTCCGAAAGCCCTGTGCCTCACACAACTCGCCAGCAGATCCTGAATGTGCGGATCGATCCGGCCCTCCGGTCCGAGTTTGCGCTTGCGGCCCGCGCGGAGAATCGAACTGTTGCCGAGGCCCTGCGTGAGCTGATCCGCGCCTACGTGGCTGCCGCACGGCAACGCCGGTTCGCCTCCGAGGCCCGCCGCCAGTCCCGCCTCATCGCCGGCTCGAAGGACGAGTCCGAAGTGATGCGCTGGATGCAGGATGTCAGCGCCGGGAACCCTGAATGAGGCGCGGCGATCTGGTAACAGTCGCCGTCTCCGGCGACTATGGCAAGCCGCGACCCGCCCTCGTCGTTCAAGCCGACGCATTCGACCTGCACCCTTCGGTGGTCGTCCTTCCGCTGACGAGCGAATTACATGACACGCCGCTTTTTCGTATCGGCATCGGTCCGGGTCGGGGAACCGGCCTCGAGAAGCCATCCCAGGTCATGGTCGATAAACCCACTACCGTTCCGCGCACAAAGATCGGCACACCCATCGGGCGCGCAGCCCCTGAGACTATGGACGCCATCGACGAGGCCATGCGCCACTTTCTCGGCGTTTGATTCACGGTTCGACCATGATTCCTTGACCTCAAAGGGAACCTGCGAGACGCGGCCGGTTCAAGGTGTACAAGTCGAAAGCCGATGCATTAGCCTTAGCACCGACTCTGGTTGCAGTGAGGGGCTCATGCGTATTCCGCTTTCTCTTGTTTTGTTCGCAGTTTCATTCTTCGCAGTTCCTCTGACGGCGCAGCCCGGCAATCAACCTGCGTCCTGCGCCGATCTTCACCTGATTCCCGCCGTGCGCGAGTGCAGCGCGGTCAGGGCCGTGCACACCGAGGGGATGGAGATCGGCGTTCTTGCGCCGAGTGACAAGGAAGACGGGTTCACCGCCGAAGACCTGCGCGCGGCGCTGAAATCCAATGCGGCGCATCCCAATGCCGAAGATCGCGCCTTTGTTCGCCTGGAACGCGCCGACGAGCCGCTGGGGAAGGAATTGCTCGAGCAGAATCACCTCGCCTTCGATCCGGCGATGCACGACGAAGGCTACGTGATCGTTCCCGACGGCGAACACGGCCTCGCGGTGATCGCCGAGACTGCGGCCGGGCTCTTCTATGGCGCGCAATCCGTCAAGCAACTGGTGCGCGGTTCGGGCAAGGAGGCAGAGTTGCTGGCGCCCACGATCCGCGACTGGCCCGCGATGCCGCACCGCGGCCTCTCCGACGACTGGTCGCGCGGCCCTCTGCCCAACATGGACTTTCTCAAGCGCGAAATCCGCACCCTGGCCGCATTCAAGTACAACATCTTCTCGCCGTACTTCGAGAACACCTTCGCCTACACCAGCACGCCGGTCGCGGCGTTTCCCGGCGGCGTTATGACGCCGGACGAGGCGCGCGAGCTGGTGGCCTACGCCGCGCATTACCACATCATGGTCATTCCTGAGCAGGAGTCCTTCGGGCATCTGCACAACGTGCTCAAGTACGAGCTGTATTCGCCGCTGGGCGAGACCCCGCACGGCGCCGTGCTCGCTCCCGGCGATCCGGGCACCCTGCCGCTGATCGCAAGCTGGTTCCATGAGCTGGCGCAAATCTTTCCCGCGCCCTACGCGCACATCGGCGCCGACGAAACCTCCGACCTGGGCCTGGGCCGCACCCACGCCGAGGTCCAGCAGCAGGGCCTGGGCAAGGTTTACCTTGACTTCCTCAGCCGCATCCATGCCACTCTTGCGCCGGAGCACAAGCGCCTGCTGTTCTGGGGCGACATCGCCGTCAACTCCCCCGACCTGGTGCCGACCCTGCCCAAGGATATGATCGCCGTTCCGTGGATCTACGACGCCAAGCCCGATTTCAGCAACCAGATCCTGCCCTTCACCAAGGCCGGCCTGGAGACCTGGGTCGCTCCCGGCGTGAACAACTGGAGCCGCATGTACCCCAACAACAACGAAGCCATGGGCAACATCGGCAACTTTGTGCGCGACGGCCAGCGCCTGGGCGCCACCGGCATGCTGAACACCGTTTGGAACGACGATGGCGAGGGCATCTTCGACATGAACTGGTTCGGCGTGCTGTTCGGCGGCGCGGCGGCGTGGCAACCGGCGGCAATCTCCGACGACGCCTTCATGGCCTCCTACGGGCTGGCATTCCACCACGACCCCACCGGCAAGATCGACGACGCGCAGCGTGAGATGATCGCCGCGCAAATGGCTCTCAAGGGCGCCGGCCTTCAGGATGCCGAGGACAGCCTCTATTGGGCCGATCCGTTTTCCGCCGATGGCCAGGCCACCGCGGCCAAAATCCGGCCGGCGCTCGCGGAGGTGCGTCTCCACGCCGAGCGCGTCATCATGCTGGTGGACCAGGCTCGCGCCGCGGCCGCCGCGGATGGTCGCGAGCTGGCCAACCCTGAGGCCCTCGATGCGCTTGAGCTGGGCGCGCGCCGCATTGACTCGACCGGCCTCAAGTTTCAGGCCGCCGATGACTGCGCCTCGCTCTACGCGCGCGCGCAATCGCTCGCCTCAGACAAAAAGAACTGGGACCAGGTCGAAGACCTGCTCGAAACCATCGGCTCCAACAACGGCCGCCTCGAAGACATTCGCGACGGCTACACCCTGATTGGCGCCCTCTATCGCCAGGCCTGGCTTCGCGACAATCACCCTTACTGGCTGCCCAACAACCGGGCCCGCTACGACCGCGCCGCGCAGCTCTGGATCGGCCGCAGCGACAAGTGGGACCGGCTCATCGACCACTGGTGGAGCACCCACGCGCTGCCCTCGGCCGCCGAGGCCGGCCTGCCGCAACCGCCCGCTTCCGCCCCACCGCCGGCAAAGTAACTTGGAAAATTCGCCCCCGCGCTGCGTCCTCCGGCATGCCCGGCGCGTCGTCAAAACGGGTAAGGATCGGTCTCCGGTCCGCTGTCCCGCACAGGATTTCCGAATTGGCTCGGAAGAAAGACCCAATGGAGGCTCTTCGACAATGCTCAGAAAACTGGCTCTTGCACTTCTCTTCGTCAGCTTCGGCGCCATGACCGCGATGGCCGCCGACGTCTCCGGCAAATGGACCGGTACCATAACCACGCCCCGCGGCGACCAGCAGATCGCGTTCACCTTCAAGGTGGACGGCACGACTCTCGCCGGCACCGTGACCACGCGGCGCGGCGACACCGACATCACCGACGGCAAAGTCGATGGCGACAACATCTCCTTTACGCAAAAGGTCAGCTTCAACGGCAACGACATGACCATCAATTACGCCGGCAAGGTTGATGGCGACACCATCAAGTTCACGCGTACCATGGGCGACCGCCCGGCCACCGAGTTCACGGCCACGCGCGCCAAGGCAGGCGAGTAGGGCCGCTTCAAGCCCGGCAGGGTTCGAGCATTGTGATTTGTGCCTTTGATGGCGAAGCGCCATGCTCGTTCAGCAGTCCCATTGTTTGCCCTCACCGCGCCAGCGATCCTGCCTGCACGTCGATGACGCGAAAATCTGTGTCGCGGTCTTTCAGCGTGAGCAGGATCTTGCCGGTGCCGTCGGCCACAAAGCTCGACCCGCCATAGGTCTGCCCGGCCCACGGCCCGTGCGTCATCTCACCCACAAGATCGACGCCCGCCATCGGGCACCGCACCTCGGCCGCGCGCCGCTTTACCAGCTCCTCCAGCACTTTGGAGTGCTGTGGCCACTGGTCATCCGGCGCGGCCCAGCCGTACGGCACCAGCATCAGGTCAGGCTTGAGCACCTTCATCCGGTTCACGAACGCGTCCGTGAATGTGTCCGCGCAAATCAGCACGGCGATGCGCCCGAATTCCGTATCCACCACGCCGATATCCTCCGGCCGGCCCTGCGCGTACGGCGGCGTCATCAGCTCCGGAAGCACGTTGATCTTGCGATGCTTCCACAGAAGCTTGCCCGTCTTGTCCACAAGGATCGCGGAATCGTACAGCTTGTCGCCATCCTTCTCGTCCATTCCGATGGCGATCATGATGTGGTGTTTCCGCGCCAGCGCGGCAATGCGGTCGCTGTCCGCGCCCGGAATCGACGCCACCATCCGGTGGGCGTCCGGGTTTTCCCAGCCCAGGATGGACGACTCGGGAAAAATGGCGATGTTGGCGTGTTGCGCCTCCGCTTGATCCAGCGCGTATTCGATGCGGCGGAAGTTGCCCTCGCGATCAGAGTCAATCACCAGGATCTGGCAGATGGCCAGGCGCACCGTGCGCGGCGAAGCGGCCCAGCCGGATGAAACTGACATCAACGCTGCGAGGAGAATACTGAGCTTGCGAAGAAACATTCAGCCCCACAGTCTTCCTTCAAGCGGCCTTCCGCTTGCTCTTTCGTGGCTGCTGGATCAGGACCTCTGCCGGAATTCCCAGGTGTTTGTGTAACTCACGGATCATTTTCAGCGACAGCGGGCGGTCACCGCGGAGAACCTCGTAGACGCGCGTCCGGCTGCCGATCACTCCAATCAGCGATTTAGGGTCCTCACCCCTCTGTTCGAGACGAAATCGGATTGCCTGAATCGGATCCGGCGTGTCGATAGGGAAGTTCTCGCGTTCGTAGGCTTCAACAAGCGTGGTCAGCACTTCGAGCCGGTCGCTGTCCGCGGTCCCCTCCTCGGCTCCCCAAATCCGCTCAATCTCTGCCAGCGCTGCAGCGTGGTCATTCGCGTCGCGAATCGGCTTAATATGCATGGGAGATAACCCAGGTTCGAAATGGGCTAGCGTTGCAAGATTGACTTCGCCTTTTCCAGGAGAATGGAGGCATCGGACCGTCCGGTCGCATAAGCTTCGGCGGCATCAATAAAGTCGCGCATATGCAAAAGCCCTCCGCAGCGCGCCTCAAGACGACTGCGCAGACGCTGATCGTGTCCTTGCGCGAATGTGCCGTTTGTAGATTCATCGCACTCGCCACACGCGCAGATATTTCGTCCCGCCATCGCATTTATCCTTTCACATCAATCCAACCGCCCAGCTCCGCCGACCGGAAAATCGCCTCGATCACGCGCATATTCGCGATGCCCATTTCCAGCGTCACCGGCGCATCGCCGCCCTCAAGAATCGCCTTCGAGAACGCGTCGCCCTGCATCGTGTACTGGTTCGCCGTCGCAAACTCCTCCATCTTGATCCCGCTGCCGGTCAGGTCGCCGGTCTCGTCCACCCACAGCCGCGTGGGCCGGTCCGGCGGCGCGTTGAACGGAATCTCGATCTCGATCCGGCCTTTCGTCCCCACAAAGTGCACGCGCTGGTAGGGCACGGTCTGCATGCTCACGGTGAAGGTGGCGTGACCGCGTTCGAACTCCATCAGCGCCGAGGTCAGCCGGTCGGTGCCCAGCGTGGGGTCGCGCTCAATCAGGCCCACCACGCGCTTCGGCTCCGCGGCAAACCCCGTGCGCGCAGCCTGGATGCAGTAACAGCCGATATCGTACAGCGCGCCGCCGCCCGACTCCACTTGGTTGCGGATATTCTTCGGGTCCACGTTGAAGTAGCTGAACCACGCCATCACCCCGCGCAACTCGCCGATGCGCCCCGACCGCAGCAGCTCCTCCGTCCGCAGCCACTGCGTGAAACTGCGGATCATGAAGGCCTCGCCGATCTTTACGCCCGTCCGCGCCTGCACCGGGAGCAGGCTCTCAGCCTCGGCCACCGTCATGCTCAGCGGCTTTTCGCACAGCACGTGCTTGCCCGCCTCCGCGGCCTTAGCCGTCCAGGGCACGTGAAGCTGGTTGGGCAGCGGATTGTAAATGGCGTCAATCTCGGCATCGGCCAGCAACTCCTCGTAGGAGCCGTAAGCCTTCTCGATGCCAAGCCGCTTGGCAGCGGCCTTCGCCCGCTCCAGGTCGCGAGACGCAATCGCCGTCACCGCCGAGTATTTCCCCAACTGCATCGCGGGAATCACCTTCTTCACGCCAATCGCCGCCGTGCTCAACACGCCCCAACGCACTCTTTTCGCCATGCGATCCATGATAAGC
Source organism: uncultured Acidobacteriota bacterium (assembly GCA_963766785.1). Taxonomy (GTDB): domain Bacteria; phylum Acidobacteriota; class Terriglobia; order Terriglobales; family Acidobacteriaceae; genus Telmatobacter. The sequence continues at coordinate 221,885 of CAVYBV010000025.1, read as the reverse complement.
GGCTGCGGGCGTCGGAGCCCGCAGGCGAAATCCTGAGCGTAACGCGCGAAGGAGGAGTCAAAGGTATTCGCTACAAATGTGCCTTTGCAAAAGCGCGCCCCGATCCAGATTTCAGATAATCCTCAAAGGCAATCGCGCGAGCCTCATCCGCAAACGCAATATAGCTCTTGATTCGCCAAGGTCTGAACTTTGACGTGTGCGTCACTTCGCCGGAATTGTGCTTTGAAAGCCGGGCGACCAAATCGTCCGTGATGCCCGTATAGTAGTGCTCTCCGGTGAGGCTTTGAAGGATGTAAACATATTTCATGATGTCCACCTGCGCCAAGGCTCCGGCGCGACCGCCTTCGCCCGCTTGGCATGCCGAGCCGTAGCCCTCACGATGAGGGCGAAGGCTGGTGGGCGCAGTAGGATTCGAACCTACGACTTCCACCGTGTGAAGATGGCACTCTACCGCTGAGTTATGCGCCCTGAAGAAAAAACGGTACCGGCAAAGGACAGGAGCCGGAGGGGGTTCCCGTAGGTTAGAGTAACATTGGCCCAGCGAAACCGCCAAACCCCTCGTAGGATGGCGGCCCGCGCGCAATCTGAACCTGCAACCATGTTTCGATTCATGCAATTCCGGTCTCCGGCCGATCTTCTTCCCGAAGGCGGCGGCGCGGCTTTTCCCCAGGGGGATGAGCCCGGATTTGGGCTCGGATTTTCCCCCGCCGGCGGCTCGTCCGGCAGCCAGCCGGGCCCGTCGGGCGGCCTCATGGCTGGTCCCGGCGCGCGGCCGGCAGGCAAGGCTCCGGCCACCACCCCAATCAACGCCTTTTCAGCCGCTTCCGGCCCCCACGGAGCTGGCAACGGCTCTGGCCGGCCGCGCCGCCAGTCCCACCCCGGCGAGGAGCATTCATCGGATGAAAACAACGGGGAAACGCAACAAAACGGCGGGGATGGGGTCGATGGAGATATGGCGACACTCGTGTTGGACAGACCGGCTATGGGCGCGTTGCCGGAAACGCTTTCAGCTCCGCCGCAACCGGGGGGACGCATCGCGGCGCTGCCCGGCGCGGCGGCTCTCGATCCCAAAAGCGACGCGGCCATCATGCTGCGCGTGGCCGCCGGAGACGAGGCAGGGTTCAACTACCTGGTCGAGAGGTACCACCGCCCGATCATCAACTTTCTTTATCGGATGGTGCACACCCAGGCGGTCGCCGAAGAATTAGCGCAGGAGGTGTTCCTGCGCGTGTACCGGAGCCGGGAGAGCTACCGGGCGGACGCGAAATTTACCACGTGGCTGTATCGCATCGCCACCAACCTGGCGGTGAACCACGCGCGGGACACGAAGTACGAGCGCACGGCGCAAAACGTCTACCTGGATGTTCCGGACCAGGAGACGGGCGCCACGCCCGAGGTCGCCGCCGACGAGCCCAACATTGAGCAGAAGCTTCTGCAAGACGAACGGCTGGCGGCCATCCGCAAGCACGTGATGGCGCTCCCGGAAAGGCAGCGCACGGCGGTGCTGATGCACAAGTACCAGGGGCTGGACTACCGCCAGATCGGCGAAGTGCTCAAGCTGAGCGAGTCGGCCACCAAGTCGCTTCTCTTCCGCGCCTACCAGACGCTGCGGGAGCGGCTGAAAGAGTTTGTTTGAGAGAGTGAAACGGAACCGGGAAGCAGAGGATTTTCGAACAGAATCGGGGTTGGTCATGATGAAACGGAACACAAACATCTGCGCGGGAATGGAGACCAGGCTCCAGGACCTGCTGCTCGATCCCCAGAGCGTGCCGGCAAAGGTGAAGGCGCACGTGGAGGGCTGCGAAAGCTGCCACGCCGAGCTCGAAGGACTGCGCGCTACCCTGGCGGCGATGGACGCGTGGCAGGCGCCCCAAGCCAATCCGTATTTCATGACCCGGTTTGAGGCGCGCCTGCGCGAGGAAAAGGCGGCTGCGCCTGCGCACTGGCCGGAGCGGATGCTGGAGAAGCTGAGAGCGCGCAGGCTCCTCAGCTCGCACAGTCACATGCGGCCCATTGCCGCCATGGCATTGACGGTTATGCTGCTCCTGGGCGGCGGCACCTATCTGGATTTTTACTGGCAGGCTCCCCCGGCCGTGCCCCAGAAGACAGCGGTGGTAAACGATCTTCAGATCATGGACAACAACGCCCAGCTTCTCGATCAACTGGAGTCGATCTCCGGCGACGAGAACTGACGCAGGCAGGCAACAAGACTCCAGGCAGTGGGGACGTGAGGAGACCATGACGGGCGGACGAAAGATGGCGGCTTGGCGCTGGGCAGCTTCGGCAGCGGCGCTGGCGGCCGTGTGTGTTCCGTTCGGTCTGGCGCAGGGACAGCGGCCGCAGAACTCTCATCCGGCTCCCCGGCAACAGTACCGGCCCCCGAGGTCGGTGCGGCCGCCGCAGGGCCGTCCCAATGCGCAGCGCGGCCAGCGGCCTTACCCCAGCGCATCGCGGCCCGCGCCTGCTTATGGCGCGCCCCGCGCCCCCTACGGCAACACGCAAAGGCCGGCGCCGCCTCTCTATGCCGGCTCGCCCTATGCCGGCCAGGGGAGCTCGCATCCGGCTTATCCCGGCTATCGGCCGCCCAACTACGCGCCCCCCGGTCACCTGCAATCGTGGCTGGACGCGCACCGCAATGTGCCCGTCGCCAACCAGGAGCAGTTGCTGCGCAACGATCCCAGCTTCCGGCGCCTGCCTCCGGGCGAGCAGCAGCGCCTGGTGCAGCAGTTGAACCAGGTCAACCATCTCTCGCCCGAACAGCAGCAGCGCCGGCTGGCCCGCGTGGAGAACCTGGAGCGTCTCTCGCCCGAAGAGCGCATGCAGGTCAACCGCTCCATGCGCGATTGGAACGCCCTGCCCCCCGACCGCCAGGCCATGATGACGAGCGCCTTCCGCGATCTGCGCTCCGTGCCTCCGGATCAGCGCGGCATCGTGCTCAACTCGGCCCGCTACCAGAGCCACTTCACCCCCCAGGAGCGCGGCATCCTCTCTGACATGCTCAAGGTCGAGCCCTACGAGCCGCCCAGGCAATAGGCGCAGAAGCACAGGCAAGTCTTTCATCTGACGTGATCCGCATCACGTTCCGCTTGCCCCAATTCGCGTCAACATAATTGCAGCCTCCCGCCCGCGCGGGACGCCGAGATCATCGATGCCGATATCCTCAATCAGCGACGCCATCGACACCGCCCGCATGCGTCAGATCGTCGAGGCCGCGCTTGAAGTCCTGCGCGAGCCCCCGCGCCAGGAAGTTTCGCCCTCCGCCGCGGTCAATTCATTCGAGGCCGAGGCCCTCCGCGACGAGATCATCGCCGCCGGCCGAAAGCTCTGGCAGCGCCATTACGTGGACGGCAACGGCGGCAACATCAGCGCCCGCCTCAACTCCAGTTACGTGCTCTGCACGCCCACCATGGTCAGCAAGGGCGACCTCCAGCCCGCCGACATCTGCCTCACCGATCTGGCCGGCAACATCCTGGCCGGCGACCGCCTGCGCACGAGCGAACTGCTCCTCCACCTGGCCATCTATCGCGCCAACCCCCGCGCCCGCGCCGTGGTCCATTGCCATCCGCCCAACGCCACCGCCTTCGCCATCACCGGCTCGGCGCCGCCCAACGGCTACCTGTCCGAGTTCGAGATCTTCATCGGCCCCGTCGCCGTCGCGCCCTACGAAACTCCAGGCTCGCAGGCCTTCGCTGAAACCGTTCTGCCCTTCGTTCATGACCACAACACCATCCTGCTTACCAATCACGGCGTGGTCTGCTGGTCCGACTCCGTCACCCACGCCGAGTGGCTGGTCGAAATCCTCGAAGCCTATTGCAAGACCTGGCTCATCGCGCATCAGCTCGGCCGGCCGCTCGCGCCCATCTCCGGCGCAAAACTCGAGGAGATCCTCGCCATCAAGCGCCGCCTCGGCCTGCCCGACGCGCGCCTGGCCCGGGAAGCGCCGCAACCGCCCGCGCCGCACGACTCCGCGCCCGAGTTCGATGCCCTGGTCGAGCGCGTCCTCGCCCGCCTCGAATCCCGCTACTGATTCTCGCCCGCTTAGGGATCACCGACATGGGTGCCCCATCCTAAACGCGCTTTTTGCGTTTAGGGTGGGAGGAACCCCCAGTTCAGAATTCTTCGATCACCGCGATCGCCAATCCCGCATGACAAGCCCGCGGTGCGGCCTCTATCCTCATCTGTCAGCTCAGAAAAGGACCCGTCATGTTTCGAATCGTATCGCGTGCCTGCTTTCTATTCGCCGCTCTTGCCCTCGCCGCATCCACCGTCGCCACCGCCCAGACCCTCACCTTCCAGCAAGCCGACCAGCGCGCCCGCGCCCTGCTCAAGCAGATGACCCTCGATGAAAAGATCGGCCAGATGAACCAGTCCTCCGGCGTCCAAATGCCCATGCTCGGCTCGGAAAAGCCCGACGATCTCATCGCCAAGGGCGGCGTCGGCTCCATCCTCTGGCTCATTGACCCGAACCAGATCAACCGCCTCCAGCACATCGCCGTCGACCAGTCGCGCCTGCACATCCCCATCCTTTTCGGCTTCGACGTCATCCACGGCTACCGCACTGTCTTCCCCGTGCCGCTGGCCATGGCCTCGTCGTGGGACCCGTCCGTCGAGGAGCAGGCGCAGCTCTGGGCCGCCGCGGACGCGCGCGCCGCCGGCATTGAGTGGACCTTCACCCCCATGGTCGACATCGCCCGCGACGCCCGCTGGGGACGCATCGTCGAGGGCGCGGGTGAAGACCCGTACCTCGGCTCCGCCATGGCCCGCGCCCAAGTTCGCGGATTCCAGGGCGCGGCGCTCGGCCCCGATTCCGTCCTCGCCTGCGTCAAGCACTATGCCGGCTACGGCGCTGCCGACGGTGGCCGCGACTACGACTCCAGCTACATTCCCGAAGAACTCTTCCGCAACGTCTACCTCAAGCCGTTCCACGCCGCCGAACAGGCCGGCGCGGGCAGCTTCATGTCCGCCTACATGGACCTCAACGACGTCCCCGCCAGCGGCAATCGCTGGCTCCTCACTGACATTCTGCGCAACGACTGGGGCTTCAAAGGCTTCGTGGTGTCGGACGCGTTCGCCGTCGCCAGCCTCCAAACCCACGGCTACGCGAAAGACCCGAGCGACGCCGCCTACAAGGCCGTCCACGCCGGTCTCGATATGGACATGGCCAGCCAGACCTTCACCCACAACCTGGCCAACCTCGTAAAGGAAGGCAAGGTCAGCCAGGCCGAAATCGACGCCGCCGTGCTGCCGATTCTGCGCGCCAAATATCAGCTCGGCCTTTTTGACCACCCCTACGTCGACGCCTCCAAAGTGGACGCGGTGCTCGACCGCCCCGCAGGCCTCGCGCTCGAACGCAAACTCGCCGGCCGCTCCATGGTTCTGCTCAAGAACGATAACCATACTCTGCCGCTGTCCACATCGATCAAGAAGATCGCAGTCATCGGCCCGCTCGCCGATTCCACCCGCGACATCGAAGGCGGCTGGACCGTCGAAGGCCTCTTTGGCGGAGGCAGCAAGAGCCATCCCGTCACCGTGCTGGCCGCGCTCAAAAAGCGCCTGCCCGATGCCGAGATCGCGTTCGTGCCCGGACCCACGCCCACCACGTTGTACGCGTCGCTCTTCGATCAGATCCAGGGCAAGAAGCCCGCGCCGCCGCCCACCGACGCCGATATCGCCGGCGCCATCAAGCAGGAGAACGACGCCGTGGCCGATGCCGACGTGATCGTCGCCGTCATGGGCGAGTTGGCCACCATGAGCAGCGAAAACGCCTCCCGCGCCACGCTCGATCTGCCCGGCATTGAGCCGCTCATGCTCCAGGCCGCCGTCGCATCGGGCAAGCCCATTGTGCTGGTGCTCGAAAACGGCCGCCCGCTCGACATTCGCTGGGCCTCGGCGCACATTCCCGCCATCCTTGAAGCTTGGTATCCCGGCACCGAGGGAGGCGACGCTGTGGCCGACGTGCTCTTCGGCGACGTAAATCCCGGCGGCAAGCTGCCCGTAAGCTGGCCGCGCGTAGCCGGCTCTGAGCCGCTCTACTACAACCACAACCTCACCCACGAGCCCGAGGACGCGCCCAACTTCACCTCGCGCTATTGGGACATGAACTCGAAGCCGCTCTATCCCTTCGGCTACGGCCTCAGCTACACCACGTTCAAGTTCTCGAATTTGAAACTGAGCCAGGCCAGCATCGCGGCCGATGGCAGCACCCAGGTCTCCGTCGACGTCACTAACACCGGCTCCGTCGCCGGCGACGAAGTGGCGCAGATTTACATCCACCAGTGTTACGGCTCGGCGTCGCGCCCCGTTCGTCAGCTCGAAGGCTTCAAGCGCATCTCCCTCCAGCCCGGCGAGACGAAAACGCTCACGTTTTCGCTAGGCAAGAACGAGCTCGAGTTCTGGAGCCCGCAAACAAAGGTGTGGGCCGTCGAACCGTCAACGTTCGACGTGTGGGCCGGCGACGACTCCACTGCAACCCTCCACGCCGAGCTGACGGTTACGAAATAGGAGCGCATTCCGTAAACCAGGTAGCGCCGGCCTCCCGGCCGGTTGTGGCGTGGGCCTCCCGGCCCACGCACCTCCTATCGGCGGCGACCTTCAGTCCCGTCTTACGCTTGCGACTCTTTGAAGGGGCACGACTTTACAGCTCGGTAAAAAACCCGCGGCCGGACAGAGGAGAGCGCGTAAGGGCGGGACTTTAGTCCCGCCGATAACCGCAAACAAAGGGCTTGGGCTTTAGCCCCTGAGGGACGGTTCTCTCGACACGAAACAACTCATTCTGTCTGTGTCCATCACCGTCGCCGCGCGCAACCAGGACTGCTTCGCCACCACTTCCACACACGGCCCCAGCGTGCACACGCGAATCGCGCGCTTGTCAGCCTCGCGCCGCAACCGATCCAACACGCTGCGCAGCATCCCGCCCGTAAACGGCGTGTACAAGTGAAACACCGTTCCCGCGCTCAAATCCGCGTCCCGTGCATCCGCCTCCGCAAACGTCACACGCTCCAACCCCAGGCCGGCCGCGCACTCCCGCGCGCAGCGCACGAACGCGGGATCGACTTCAATCCCAATCGCCCGCGCTCCGGTCAGGATCGACGCCAGCATCGCGACATGCCCCAGGCCCGAGCCCAGATCGATGAGTACATCGTCTTCGCCGAGACCGCTCGCCCGAATCATCTCCAGAATGTGCCGCGCGGGCGTGGGCTGATAGAACACCATCTCCGGCGTCAGCACCGCTTCGCTCACCGGCTCGTTGAGTCCAAGAACTCCGGGGATCAGCTCGTCCAGATGGTCGTAGCCAAGCCCCGGCTGCGGCGCTCCAGCACCCGCGCACTGCGCGATCCACTTGCGCAAACACTCCGCGCCCGCGCCCCGCCGCACCTCGTCGCGAATCGCCGCGTAAACCGCGCCGTTGGCCGCCTCCAGCCTCTCGCGCAACGCCGCCGCGCGCGCAAACAACGACTCAACCCGCGTATCTGGAATCAGAGCGTCCAGTTCATCCAGCGCATCCATCCGCGCGCGCAACTGATCCGGCTCCCAAATGGCGGACGCGACGATGCCGATGCGCATGAGTCAGACTCCAGCTTGGCGCTGCTTGATGTTGCCTGATCGCTCCATTGAAACACGGCCGCGAGGCGCCTTTGCGTTTTCTGCACCCGATGCCGTCGCGCCGCATCGCATAGCTTGAGGCAGGTCCGCAAAGGGATGCGCTTTCGCGCCCGTCCCGATGGTGGCAAACTCAGATTGAGAGAGGAGATTGATGGCGCTTCCCACGCACATCCTGCTGATGTACGGCTACCTCCTGCTCTTCGCCTGGGTGCTGATTGAGCAGTTGGGTGTGCCCCTGCCGGCCACACCGGTTCTGCTGGCGGCCGGAGCGCTTTCCGCCGAGCACCAGCTCAGCTTTCCGGCAGCGCTGGCCGCGGGCGTGGTCGCGTGCCTGATCGCGGACAGTTGCTGGTTCTTCATCGGGCGGCGCTACGGGCGGCGGGTGCTGAATCTCGTCTGCCGGCTTTCGCTGGAGCCGACCACGTGCGTGAAGCGGACACAGCTCAGCTTCAGCCGGCGGCGGAAGACCACGCTGCTGCTGGGCAAGTTTGTGCCCGGCCTGGCGTCGCTCACCTCGCCCACTGCCGGCCAGAACGGCATGCCCTACGCCGAGTTTCTGCTCCTGGACTGCCTGGGTTCGGCGATCTGGGTGGGCGCTTTACTGGCCGCCGGCCGCGTCTTCGGGGACGCGTTGAAGCGCGATCCCCATTTGCTGGCGTGGGCGGCGCGGTTCTCCGGCGCGCTGCTGCTGGTGGCTATTGTTGCGGTGCTGGCCGGGCGCGTTACGCGGCGGCGGATGCTGCTGCGGAAGCTGGTCCAGTCGCGGCTGGAACCGGAGGAGCTGCTGAATCAACTGGATGCGGGCGAGGAGGTCTACATTGTGGACCTGCGCCATCCGCTGGAGCAGATGACGGACCCGTACACGCTGCCGGGAGCGCTGCGAGTGGCTCCGGACCAGCTGGCCAGCCGGGCGCACGAGATTCCGCGGGACCGCGACATTATTCTCTACTGCACCTGCCCCAACGAGGAGACGGCGGCGCATACGGCGTTGAAGCTGCACCGCTTAGGGGTGGAGCGGGTTCGGCCGCTGAGGGGCGGCTACGACGAGTGGAAGCGGCTGGGTTATCGCATGGACGCCATTCCGCCGGTTATGCCGGCCGAAGGGCTGGTACAGCTGGAAAGCTAGCGGCGCGGGGCGGAGAAGTGCGCGAAAAATAAAACGGCGATGTCTAATGGAATGATTGAGTTATGCACTCAAAGTGCAGTGAATTGCGCGGTGTTTCGCGCTAAGCCGTCAGCCCTCAGCCTGGTTTTACCGGGGCCAAAGGCAAAAATGCGTGTGAAATAAAAAAACGGCGATGTCTTGCAGATTGATGGAGTTAAGCCATCAAAGTGCAATGAATTGCGCGCTGATTTCCGGCCGCTGCGAGCCATTATGGCCGACAAGAGCCCGCGTTGTTTAAGGCGCCAGATGTACAGGCTGAAGCCCGTACCCTTCAAATCCCGACGGCCAAAATGGAGGCGCCCGCGCTAGGCGCGGGCACTGTTTTCTCTGACTATTTCCAGTCTACTCCCCCGGATACTTAAGACTGAAGATCCGGCCAACTATTTTTTCTTCTACATTCGATTGGGTTTCTTGTGTTTTCCACAAGGTGTGGAGCTTGACGGCATGTCGCAGGAATGGTGCAGAGGCGCAGAGAACAGGGAACAGGGAGTAGGGAGTAGGGAGTAGGGGCGCAGGATTGAGGGAAAAAGGGGGCTTGGGAAGGGTTGACGACCAAGAATTGCGTGGTTCCGCGAGTGTTTCAGGGGTTGAGCTGCGGGCGGAGGCGTGGGATCCGGTGCAGTTGTGGGCGGGAACGGCCGAATAGTGAAGTTACGACTTCAGTATTTGGCGCGGACGCGAGCGCGTTTCGGGCGAATAGTGAAGTTACGGCTTCAGTGTTCGGTGCAGGCGGGAGCGCGTTCCGGACGAGATCATTGGTGGTCGGCGGACGCGGGTCGGCACGAGTGGCTGAACTAAACGGCGTTTCTCGGGAGGCATCAAGCACTCTAGCGCAAGGTGACAGCCTTCCGTGCCGCACTCACCCGATGCTGCCTAATACTACAGTTGTATTTCAGCCGGTTTCTGGAAAGCGGGTGGGGCCCCGGGCCTAAAGGCCACGTAAATCCGCCATCTTTCAGGGGGTTGAAACCCCCTGCTCCCTCCGGAATCTTCGATTTACAACTGTAGTACTAAGGGACTGGCGCGGCGTTGACCTGCTTCCGGTGGCGCTAAAATCTTTGCTGACACTGGCAAGTTTCTTGGTCTTAGGGCAGAGGCTTCGGGGGGGCGTGTCTGAGGTTAGCGACCAGTTCCTGGAAATGAGGGTTGCTGCGAAGGTTCTTCAGATTGTCGTCGGCTGCCAGAGCATCAGCGTTTCTGAAGCCGAGGTCAATGGCTTTCCGCAGGTATTGAATTGCATCGTCCGGGTGGCCGGCTGAGATGGCGACGCTGGCAAAGTCATACCACACGGTCCAGCGGTCTTCCTGTCCGCTGGAATTGCTTTGCTTTGCAATTACGTCGCGATAGAGCTTGCTGGCGTCGGCGTAATGTTGGCTACAGGCCATCGCAATTCCCAACAACCGGAGCGAGCCCAGGGTTTCGGGGTTTGCCGGCCCCAGGCTGCGCATCCGCGCTTCGAAGGTGTCGCGAGCCAAACTCTCCGCTTCTGCGTATTGGCCTTCCTTGATCAGGATCGAGGCAAGAAGAACCTTCGATCGCAATGCATAGGGGCTCTCAGGCCCCATCGTGCGAACCTGCGCCTTCAGCGTTTCCCGGCCCTGATTCTCAGCCTCGCGAAAACGGCCCATTTTGTACAGAAGACCCACCAACTCGAATTTGGAAAAAAGCGTGAGCGAGGATTCCGGCCCAAACGCACGAGTGCGGCTTGCCAACGATTCCCGGTAGAGTTTCTCGGCATCGGCCTGCTTGCCTTCAAGAGAGAGAACATACGCGAGACTCTCCCTGGTGTCTCCTGTCAGCGGGTGATCGGGCCCGAGGACGCGTTCCTCGGTGGCCAGGGTGGAGCGATCAAGCGGCTCGGCCTCAGCCAGGCGTCCCTCTCCCGCGAGGGCCGTAGCCAGACTGCTTGTGGCCCGCAGAGTCCCAGGGTTCTCCGGCCCCCAGGCGCGGCCCGCAACTTGAAGCAAGCGCCGAAATTCCTGCTCCGCTTCGAGGTTCCTGTCCTGCCACAAGAGCGCGTCGCCCAGGTTGTCCATCGCCCGCAAGGTCCGCTCGCTATTCGGGCCCAATACGCGGGTTGCCCGTTCAACTACCTCGCGTTCGAGCTTCTCTGCTTCGTCGAAACGACCCAGGTAGACCAGGGCGGACGCAAGGTAGTCCTCCGACTCGAGGGTGAGCGCGTTGTCCGACCCGAGAATACGCCGCGTGCCTTCGTAGGCCTGGCGTTCCATCTTTTCCGCCTCGGCGGCATGCCCTTCGCGGTGCAGAATCAAACCGAGCTGCGTCATCGACTCCAGCGTCTTTTGATCGTTTGGCCCGAGGAGCGTCATGCGGGCATCCAGGCTCCGCCTGGCCAGTTCCTCTGCGCGAGCGTACAGGCCCAGGTTCACATAGGTGCGACTCATCACTTGCATCATTTGCGACTGGACCTCGGGATCCTTGGCCAAGCCCGTTTCTATTTCATTCGAAGCCTTGTCCAGGATCTCGCGGGCGGTGACGCTATTTCCGCGCGCCTGGCCCGGATCGGAGACTTTGAACATCCCGGTCATGAAGTCCGTAATACGGGTGGCGCGATCCCGCTCGCGGTCGGCGCGGTCGCGTTCCCTGGTTATCCGCAGCAACTCCGATGCCTGCAGAGCGGTGAAAGCGGCTCCCGCCAGCACGAATGCAATGACCACTCCCACGGTCACCCGGTGGCGCCGGATATACTTCCTCACGTGATAGGCGACATTTCCCGGGCGCGCCATGACCGGCAGATGATTCAGATACCTGCGGATGTCGGCGACGAGCTCGGTGGGCGTGCCGTATCGGCGGGCTCGATCTTTTTCGAGTGCCTTCATGGCAATCCAGTCGAGATCGCCCCTCAGCAGTTTGACCAGATGCCCTGGTTCCGTGCTCCGCGCTGCAGCGGTTGCGGCAGAGGGAGCCTTCTTGCTGGGTAGCGGCGGTTCATCCTCGCGGAGCTTGCGCAGAAACTCTTCAAAAGACTGTTTCTGCTGCCTGGTGCCGAAAGGTGTCGAGCCTGCCAGGAGCACGTAGAGAACGACACCCATGGAATACACGTCCGTGCGCGTATCGATGTCCAGAATGTTAGGGTCGGCCTGCTCCGGACTCATGTACCCCGGCGTTCCAACAAAAAGGCCTCTGTGGGTAAAAAGAGACTGGTCTGTAAGCTGGGGCGTGGCCACCTTTGCCAGTCCGAAGTCGATGATACGCGGCATCGGTTTACCGTCTACTTCCACTACCAGGATGTTTGCCGGTTTCAAATCCCGATGGATAATCGCTTTCTGGTGAGCGTGCTGCACTCCCTCGCACGCCTGGATGAAGAGCTCGAGCCGATCGGCGATCTTCAGCTTCTTTTGATCGCAATACTCGATAATGGGCAGCCCCGGTATGTACTCCATGACAAAATACGGTTGGCCTTGCGGGGTGGCGCCGGCGTCAAAGACCTTGGCAATGGCCGGGTGGTCCATCATCGCAAGCGATTGCCGTTCCGACTGGAATCGTTGCACGACCGACTCGTCGTACATCCCGGCCTTGATGAGTTTCAAGGCAACCTGGCGCCGTACTGGGGAAGTCTGATCGGCCAGCCAGACCTGCCCCATGCCGCCTTCCCCGAGCTTGCGGACGAGTAGAAAACGTTGCGCGAAGATCTTTCCCACGGCGAGGACGCCGGCAAAGGTGTTCTCCTCGTGGTCCAGCTCCAGATTGGCTGCCTGCGGAGGCGATTGCAGAAAGGTGTTTCGAATCTCCTCGCCGGCCAAAAGCAGCGATTCCACTTCGGCGCGCATCGCGGCATCGGAGGAGCACGCGTCATCGAGGAATGGGGAGCGTTGCTCCGGGGCCAGTTGCATGGCCTGGTGGAGGATCTCTTTTACGCGCTCCCACGAATCGGCGCTCATGAGACCTGTGTCCGGCTCATATGACGATGCAACCACACGCGCGCAGTAGCCCAGTCGCGGTCGACGGTAGCACGCGAGAGCCCCAGAACCTCGGATATCTCGGGAGCGGTCATGCCCCCGAAGAACTTCATTTCCACGATCTTTCCCTGCCTGGGATCGATGCGGGACAACTGGTTCAGAGACTCATCCAAGGCGAGCAGTTCGGCATCTCCGTGAACAGGCAACACGTCGATGAATTCAAAGCCGATCCTGCATCCCCCGTTCCGTTTGTTTGCGCGGCGTTCGCGTGCATAGTCCACCAGAACCTGACGCATGAGCCGAGATGCGATGGCGAAGAAATGCGTGCGATTTTGGAATTGAACCGATTGGCCGTCCATAAGCCGGATGAACGCTTCGTGCACGAGAGCCGTGCTCTGAAGTGTATGGTCTGGGCGCTCCGCCTGGAGATGATAGTGAGCCAGCCGCCGAAGCTCCTTATAAACCAGAGTGAGAAAGGCGTTCTGCGCCTTTTGGTCGCCTTGTCTCCATTGTTTCAAGAGCTCGGTGACTTGGGCGCCGGCATCCTCGTCCATGAAGTCCTAGCCCCCTTCCGAGTGCTTTTGAGTCTATTTGCGCCTTTGGCGGTCGTCAACGACCTTTATTTTCTCAGTGTCATGGGGTGATAATGCCGGAGGAGCACCTTTTGTTTCAGAGAATTGCCCGGCATTGTAGCCACCGCCGCCAGATCCGCTTCCGGCGATGGGGAGAATTTTCTCCGCTCCCGATGAGTCGATTCGCCTGCGCTTTCCGCAATTCTGTGATGAAGCGCTGAATCCGGCCCTTTCCCTCCACCGGCACCGCTTGGGTCAACCCCACGAGGTTAATATGCTACGACGCAGCAATTCCCGCATCGAGTATTTAGCTACAGCCTCAGGCTGTCTGCTCGCCTTCACCGTTCTCCTCGCAGGTTCACGGCTGGCCGCGGCCCAGGACACGGCGTTAAACAAGGACCAGACTCCGCCTGTCAAGGCCTATCCAGACATTCTTCCCCCTGTAGCTTCCGGAACCCTGCTCGGCCACACGCCGGCCGAGGTGCTGAATGGGACGGCTACGCGGATGAGCCACTATAACCCGGATCAGAAGCTTCGCCTGGTGCTGGCGATCCGGCCACCGCACATGGCGGACGAGGAGCAGTTTCTTGCCGAGCTGGTGACCAAAGGATCTCCGAATTTCCATCAATTTCTGAGCGCAGACGAGTGGAACGCCCGCTTTGGGCCATCGGTCGAAGACGAGCAGAAGGTGGTGGATTGGGCACAAAGCGCCGGCCTTACCGTAACCAACCGATTTGCCAATCGGTTGTTAGTGGATGTGGAAGCGCCAGCAGGTGTGATCGAGAAGGTCTTCGGCGTCACCATCAATAACTACCAGGTGGACGACGAAGTCGACTTTTCCAACGATCGCGATCCTGTCCTGCCGAACAGCCTTGACGGAATTGTCTTCTCGGTTGCGGGACTCAACAGCATCCAGAGGTTCCAGAGAATGACGTCCGGCGGCGCCAGGCTGAAGGGGCCGGATTATGTAGAGGGTCCGGTCTATAACCTGGTCGGATCCTCGCATGGCGACGGCGACCCAACCCAGGCGCCGGAATATCAAGCGTCCTCCATGGACTCCGGTCCCTCCAACCCGAGTCCAATGTTCACAAACGGCTACGCCGATCCGTCCAACATACCTTACAGCTCGCAGTCCTATAACTACAGCGGGCTCCACACCTATAGTCACTGCTGCAACCCGCATAACGATTCCGGAGGTGCACCGGCAGTTTCCTCGATTGCACTTGTGACCTACGGAAACTTCCAGGACAGTGACGCGCAGGCCTTCTTCAAGAAGTACGGCCTCGCTTATAATTACATCGCCTACGCGATTGATGGCACATCCTCTCCCGGCACGGATTGCGTGGTCGGGACCGCTGGCTGTTCCGCGGCCGGGCTGGACGATGAAGCTCCTCTCGACATCGAGTATTCCACCGCCTCCGCCAACAGCTTCGGTTCCTACCTGGATACCGCTCAAGTGTATGTGTATGAAGCGGTGAACGGGCTCTACTCCACATATGAGGATGTCTACAACTTCATCGCCAGCGACGACTACGCCAAGGTCGCTTCCACCAGCTACGGATGGTCGGAACATGGGTTCGACTCGACCGGAGCCGAAGAGGTGGTCATGCATGGGATCTTCAACAGCATGGTCGGGACGGGTTGGACGCTCATCGCGGCGGCCGGCGACCAAGGGTCGACCCAGGATTGTAAGGACGCTGTTCGGGTCAGTTATCCGGCCGCCGACCCAGACGTTATCGCCGCCGGCGGTACCGCGATTCAGCTCTATGGCAGTGGAGATTTTGACTATGAGCACGCATGGACTGGCGGCACCGCCTCAACTGCATGCGCGAAGAACAATGGAGGCGGGGGAGGGGGAATAAGTAATGATTTCTCTCAACCCTCCTGGCAAAGCAAATTGGGTGGCACCAAGCGCCTGTTGCCGGATATCTCGCTCAACGCAGGTGGTCTTGGCCAGAACTATTACTACAAGGGGAAACTAAGAGGCGTTGGTGGCACCAGCATCGTTGCGCCCGAACTGGCAGGCTTCTTCGCCCAGGAGAATTCCTATCTGAACTACATCGGAAATATATGTGGCTCGGCCGGAAATGCCGCATGCGCCCCCATGGGCAACCCCAGTCCTTTCCTTTACGACATCGGGATCAACGGTGCGCAAAAAGATCCCTATTACGACATCACCAAGGGTTGCAACTCCAACAACATTACAAAGCAGTTCGACCTGAAATACTATTGTGCCGGGAAGGGGTATGACAAGGCAACCGGGTGGGGTTCTTTCAATGCCATGCAGCTGGCCTGGGCGCTCAACTGGCAATACATTCCCTCCTATAGTGCACCCTCCGTCGCCTTTACCGGCCCGGCAAAAAACAAGTGGTACAAAACGAACCAGACAGTGAAATGGACAGTAAAGGATAAGAACACCCACGGAACCACTCCCGCCTCCGGTGTAGCAGGCTTCACTCAGGGATGGGACTCGATTCCAGCTGACCCTTACAGCGAACCCCACGGCGGCTCAGGCAACTCTTTCTACAGAGGTCCCGAGTACCCCTTCGGGGAGACGGGCTGCTTGTCCTTGGTGAAAGGCGGCTGCGCCGGTGGCGTCTCACAGGGGTGCCATACGGCCCATGTCAGGGCTTGGGACAATCAGGGAACTACTTCGGGCGACGTTACCTATGGCCCAGTCTGCTATGACACCATCGCGCCCATTACCACCGCCTCTCTCTCCGGAACAAAAAGCGGGAGCGGCTATACGGGCGCCGTCACCGTTACTCTCAAGGCCACCGATAACAAAAGCGGCGTTGCAGCAACCGACTATACCGTCAACGGCGGCAGCAACACCACGTATACCGGACCCTTCAAGGTGAGCTACAACGGAACCGTCACAGTGAAATTCCACAGTGTCGACAAAGCCGGTAACGTGGAATCCACCAAGTCGATCAGCTTTACCGACTAACACCGGCCGCGGCCCGCACATGCGCGGGCCGCGGCCGAAATCGGGTTCAGCTGATTCTCCGGGCTGTACGCTGGCTCGGCAGAGGTGACCCTGAGCCACGATTCCACCGGTTAATACTACTCATTCGCAACTTTGGGCACCAGAGATTCATTGTTTAGCAGGGCTGATTCCGTGTTCGCCATCCTTTGACGACGGCATTCGCAATCAGACGAACTCAAATGCACGATCCTTCGTGCCCGTCCCCAGTGAGTCGCGGATTCCCTCCAGTCCGCCGTGTATCGCTCATTGTCCCGACGGCCATACCTTGGTGAACATGCACGATTTCATTAGGTAACAAAATGTCGCCAAGTGTTGACCGATGGTCTCTGGTGGAGTCGGCAGTTGGGCGTTGCGCTGGGGTGGGATTTTCGCAGGGCGGTCCCGCGGCGGGTTTGGCCATGAAGATTCCTTGCATGGCACGGCGGGAGCGGCTGCGGAGGAGGTTGGATTCCGGGGACGAGCTGGGCAGGACCGTTCCGCAGGGGCTGAAGCCCGGCTCCTTTTATGCCGTGCTGCGGCGGGAATAAAGTCCCGCCCTTACGCGTTTTGCCGCGGTTGAGAAGTTCTTCGGCGGCCTGTAAGGCCCGATTGATTTTGGGCCGTTTGGCGGCACCCTTCGAATACGCTCAGGGCAGACTCCTAAATCCGCGCCCTTTCAAGACGCCCAATGGGCAGACGGCCGGTGCGGGGAGGGCGGAACAGGGGGAGAAGATCGCGTATCTGCGGGACGCTTTGCGCGCCCGGGTTCGCCAGCATTCTCGTTTCCCACCCATTCCGCAAAAAGCGCGGAATGGATGGGGCACCCTAACATTCCCGTTCCCGGCACGCGGCGACGGCTAACGGATCAACGGGCTCTGCCAAACGCGAAAGAGCAATTCCTTGAGTTGAGCGAAATCCCTGGGGCCGAGCTCGGCGATCCATTCGCGCTCAATCTGGCGGAGGACCTCGAGGGCCTTTGCCCAGGCGGCGTGTCCGCGCCGGGTGAAGCGGACAATGCGCGCGCGGCCCTCATGGGGCGCGTCGGAGCGGGTCAGATATCCGAGTTCTTCGAGGCTGCCGAGCAAACGGTTCATGGCCTGCTTGCTCATGCCGGCGCGCTCGGCGAGAACGCCAGGGCGGGCTCCGTCGGGGCCGGGGAATCGGAATACCGCTGCGTGGGGCAGGTTAAGCCCCTTGAAGCCGGCGGCATTGAGCTCGCGGATGATGCGGCGGTGAATGGCCTCGGAGGGGACGCGGAGCATGGCGCCGATGAGCATATCCCTGGCCTTGAGGGGCGCCGACTTTTCCTTAAAAGAATCCATTGACATTCTCAGTAAACTCTGTTTACTATACAACCACGGTAAACATAGTTTACCACTAAGGGGGTCAAAATGACACTGCAAACCATCGACTTGTTGTCCGCCGAAATCGTAGCGGAAGGTCCACGCCAAACCTCAACATTGCCCCAGGCAAACCAGGCAAAGTGCGTTCCCGCGGGAACCGGCACAGCTTACTGGGGTCCCGGCGAGCTGATGACGTTTCTCCTCACCGGCGACGAGACAGGCGGCGCGCTCTTCCTGGCGGAGATCTCTGTTGCGCCGGGCGGAGGCACGCCGCCGCACGTCCACCACCGCGAGGACGAAGCGTTCCGCATGCTCGAAGGCACGCTGGCCATCCAGGTAGGCGGGGATACAATCACTGCATCCGCCGGCGATTTTGCTTTTCTTCCCCGTGGCATCGCGCACTCGTTCAAGAACACCGGCGACGGCTATGCGAAGGCGCTTGTCCTGATCACTCCGGCGGGCCTTGAGGGATTTTTCGCAGAAGTCTTCGAGCCTGCTGCGGACCGTTCCGCGCCGCCGCCGCCCGCCAGCAAAGAGTTGATCGGCCGAGCGCTCGCGGCTGCCCCAAGGTACGGAATGGAGCTTCTTCCCCCGGCATAGGGGATTTCAGCGGGTCACAAGAGGACCGACGCGGGAAGAGAAATAGGGAAAGGAGGTCGCCATGTCACTGCAATCGATGGAACTATCGGTCAATCCCGCCGAAGAGACGATCCGCCTGGGGCCGCTTGAGGTGCGATTCCTTGTCACCGGGGAGAACTCGTCGGGCACGGTGGCGGTGTTTGAGGTGGTGGTGCCGGCAGGACAGCGCCTGATGGCGCCGGCGCACAGCCACGACCATTACGAGGAGACGATCTACGGCGTGGAAGGCGTGTTGACGTGGACCGTGGATGGCAAGCCGATCGACGTGGGGCCGGGGCAGGCGCTGTGCATTCCGGGGGGCGCGGTTCACCGGTTCGACAACAACGGCGAGGTGGACGTGAAGGTGCTGTGCGTGGTTTCGCCAGCCGCAATCGGCCCGCAGTATTTCCGCGAAGCGGCGGAAGCGGCCAGGGCAGCGGGCGGTGGTCCGCCGGATCGCGCGAAGATGGTGGAGATCATGCTCCGCCACGGGCTGACTCCGGCTCCTGCTCCGCCTCAGTCGTAGGGTTGCGATGAGTCCCAGGGGAAAGATTGAGGCGGCGAAGCTGAACAATGATCCGCTGGCGCGCGGTCATGCGGAGGGGTGGGCAATGCAGGGGAATTTCGCATACCATGACGTGCTATGAGGAAATGGATCATCGCCACTGCACTGATTCCCGTCTTAGCGGCCTTGCTGATTCCCATCTGGGCCGTCGCGCAGCAGACACACAACCAGTACGAGCCGCCGAACGCGCCCGGCGCCGGCCAAAAGCTGCTGGCGCAATTTGTTGGCAACTGGGATGTGGTGAAGACGTTCTTTCCGATGAAGGGAGAGCCGAGGGTATCGAAGGGCACGTGCAGGCAGTACATGGTCCAGGACGGCAAGTTTCTGGAGTCGGATTTTGCCTTCTTCAATGCTGACGGAACCAAGGGCACCGGCACGGGAATCTCCGGCTTCGATTCGAAAACCAATCGCTTCACCACGGTGTGGTTCGACTCGCGGCAGACGACGATGTCGATTCGCCAGAGCGACGGCACGTTCGACGGCAAGAACATTGTGCTGTGGGCCACGGATCTCGATCCCGACGATCCTGGGCGCAAGACCGTGGCGCGCGCGCATCTCGAAGACGGCGGCCGCGTGCTTCTGCATCGCCATTACCTGATTGATGGCAAGGGGAACGAGCGGCTGATGATCGAACTGCGGCTGACGCGGAAGTAGCTGGTCAAGTTTGCGGGGAGTGGTCTCCTGATTTGAGGTGCGGTTTGTCTCCGGGGCTAAAGCCCACGACACTCGGGCCTCAATTCAGGGGCCTGAAGGCCCCTGCTCCCTCCGGAAGCTCCAAATCTGGATTGGTCCCGCTCGTTGACTCTGGGTAGTAAATCGCGTATTCTGGAGTCCTTGCGCGGTGTTGCGCCTGGGGTCTGTGATGGTGGTTCCGGACCCGGCCGGGAGAGCCCCTGACGGGGAGATCGCCGGCGCAGGCCACCTTCTGCTGGCGGTCCTTTCCAGCGGAGCCAGGAGCCCAACGAGGGCGAATGCCGCAGTCCTCACCCGAACAGGTTTGGGAGAGTGGGTAGAGTTTGCAGAATCCCGCGCGTGACGGGCGGGAGAGCGCGTTTTGCGTGGAGTTTTTCGGCTGTTGATGGCCAGGAAAGTTTGAATGAGGCAGGAGAGCGATGTCGACCTTTGTTCCCAGCGGCAAGAACATTGACCGCAAATGGTACGTGATGGATGCGGCGGGGCAGACCCTGGGCCGGCTGGCGACCAAGGCCGCCAGTATTCTGAGCGGCAAGCTGAATCCGAAGTATGTTCCCTACATCGACATGGGCGACCATGTGATTGTGATCAACGCGGAGAAGGTAAAGCTGACGGGTCTGAAGGGCGAGAAGAAGTTGTATCGCCGCTATACCGGGTTTCCCGGCGGGCTGCGCGAGGAGTCGTTTACGCGGCTGATGAACCGCAAGCCAGAGAAGGTGCTGGAAGAGGCGATCAAGGGGATGCTGCCCAAGAACAAGCTGGGGCGGCAGATGGGGACCAAGCTGAAGGTGTACCGCGGAGACAAGCACCCGCACGCGGCGCAAGGGCCGGTGGCGATGTAAAGGCAGCCGGCAGCTTGTAGCTTGTCGGTTTATGGAACGAGCTGCGGGTGAATCAGTGGGTTGGTTTGACGATTGCGAGCTACAGGCTACAGGCTACTGGCTCCTGGCTAAGAGGAGAGAATGGCAGATCTGGTTCAGTATTACGGGACGGGACGGCGGAAGGCGGCGATTGCGCGGGTGTTTCTGCGTCCAGGCACGGGCGAGTGGAAGGTCAACGGCAAGGGATTCGAGGAGTATTTCGTCACCGAGCAGCAGCGCGTGGCGGCCAAGCGGACGCTCGTGGTGGTTGAGATGGCCTCGAACTTCGACGTTGTCACCACGGTGAAGAGCGGCGGGGTGACGGCGCAGGCCGACGCGGTGAAGATGGGCGTGGCGCGGGCGCTGATTGAATTCAACCCGGAGCTGAGGAAGGCGCTGAAGGCCGAAGGGCTGCTGACCCGCGACGCGCGGGTGAAGGAGCGCAAGAAGTACGGGCAGAAGGGCGCCCGCAAGAGGTTCCAGTTCAGCAAGCGCTAGGGCGCTTGCGAGCCTGTAGCCAGGAGCCGGTAGCTTGTAGCTTTGGTATTCGAGCTACAGGCTACAAGCTACGAGCTACAAGCCTGTTTTCAAATCTCCCGCATTGGCGGGCATCAATCCGGACGCCGGCATCGACCACCCGGATGCAATCCAACGAGGAGGAACATTGGCGAACATCACCATGAAGGAGCTGCTCGAAGCGGGAGTCCACTTCGGGCATCAGACCAAGCGCTGGAACCCGAAGATGAAGGAGTATATCTTTGGCGAGCGCAACGGAATTTACATTATCGATCTGCAGAAGACGCTGAAGCTGTTCAAGGACGCGTCGAAGTTCGTTACCGAACAGTGCGGGAGCGGCAAGACGATATTGTTTGTGGGCACCAAGCGCCAGGCGCAGGACGCGGTGGCCGAAGAGGCGACGCGAGCGGGCATGCCGTACATCAACCAGCGCTGGCTGGGCGGCCTGCTGACCAACTGGGTGACGGTGCAGAAGAGCGTGAAGCGTCTTCAGGAGCTGGACGAGATGGCCGGCGATGGGCGCTACGATCTGCTGACCAAGAAGGAAGTGATACGGCTGGAGCGCGAGCGCAAGCATTTGCAGGCGAACCTGGCCGGCATCAAGAGCATGAAGCGGCTGCCCGATGCGCTATTCGTGGTGGACTCGAACAACGAAGCCATTGCGGTGAAGGAAGCGCGCAAGCTGGGCATTCCGGTGGTGGCGGTGGTTGACACCAACTGCGATCCCACGGTGGTGGATTACGTGATTCCGGGCAACGACGACGCGCTGCGCGCCATCCGGCTGTTTACCTCGAAGATTGCCGATGCGGCAGCCGAGGGGACGAACATGGTGGGGGACAAGGCCTTCCAGGAGGAAGCGCCGGAGGCGCCGGCTGAAGAAGGCGTGCCCATCGAGGCCTCATCGACTGAAGAGGTCGACCTTGAGGCGGCCCTGGGCGGCGGCATCCGCAAGGCTCCGGCGGCGGTGGCGGCGCTGCTGGAAGAGGCTGAGGCGGCCGAAGGCGGCGACTAGACAATTTGCGCACGAGCGCGTGCATGACAAAAGCGTGGCGCGCAATTTGTGCCACGCTTTTTCTTCGCCTCACGCCATGAGGCAGGAGCAAAACTCAAGAGAATGGAAAAAAGAGAGAGATGACCACTGTGAGCGAAAAGATCGATGCCAAGCTGGTAAAAGAGCTGCGGGAAAAATCCGGCGCGCCCATGGGCGACTGCCTGAAGGCGCTTCAGGAGACCAAGGGCAACATCGAGGAAGCATTTGTTGTGTTGCGGAAGCGGGGCATGGCCAGCGCGCAGAAGAAGGCGGCGCGGACCACCAACGAGGGCGCGGTGGGCACCTACATTCACGCCGGCGGCAAGATCGGCGTGCTGGTGGAGATCAACTGCGAGAGCGATTTTGTGGCCCGCACCGAGGATTTCCAGGAGCTGATGAAGGACATCGCGATGCACATCGCGGCCAGCGATCCGCGCTACGTGAAGCCGGAGGACGTGACCGCCGAGGATCTGGAGCGCGAGAAGGAGATCTATCGCGCGCAGGCGGCGGCGACGGGCAAGCCGGCGCCGGTGATCGAGAAGATTCTGGAAGGCAAGATGGCCAAGTTCTACGAGGAGGTTTGCCTGCTGGAGCAGCCTTTCATCAAGGAGCAGTCCATCAGCATCAAGGAGCTGATTGCGCAGAAGGTGGGCAAGCTGGGGGAGAACATCACGGTGCGGCGCTTTGCCCGATTCAAGGTGGGGTCGCCGGACTGGACCGTGGCCCAGACCAAGCCGGTGGAAGCGGCGGGGGAGTAAGCGCGGCTCAAGGAAAGATAGCTCGAAACAGCGTGGTGACTGCCGGGGCATGACGAAATGGTCATGCCCCGTTTTCTTTGGTGCGGCACGGGAACCTATGGCAGGGGAACCTACCTGGTAAACAGCGAAATCAACCAGATGAGCCGCGATCAGGACTGCGAACCGAATCGTTTCTGGTGCCAGGTCCAGGCGGTGCGGAGAATGTCGTCGAGGGTGGTGTAGCGGGGATTCCAGCCCAGCTCGCGGATAGCTTTCTCCGAGCTTGCGACCAGGATGGCGGGATCGCCCGGCCGGCGGGGATGGATTTCCGCAGGGATGGGATGGCCGGTGACGCGGCGGGCCGACTCAATGACCTCCAGCACGCTGAAGCCGTGGCCGTTGCCCAGATTGACAACGAGGCGATCCCTGGACTCAAGCTCTTCCAGGGCGAGGAGATGGGCGTCGGCCAGATCGGAAACGTGGATGAAGTCGCGGATGCAGGTGCCGTCGGGGGTGGGATGGTCGTTGCCGAAGATGGCGATGGCCGGCTGGCGGCCGAGGGCCACGTCGAGGATGAGGGGGACAAGGTGGGACTCGGGTTGGTGGGCCTCGCCATGGCTGATGCCGCCGGGCCCCTCGGGCGCGCCGGCCACGTTGAAATAGCGAAGCGAAGCGTAGCGCAAGCCATGAATGCGATTGAACCAGGACAACATGCGCTCCACCATGAGCTTGGATTCGCCATAGGCGTTGGTGGGATGGAGGTGGGCGTCTTCGGGGATGGGAACGGTTTCCGGCTCGCCGTAGACGGCGGCTGTGGAAGAGAAGACCAGTTTGCGGGGCCCGCAGTCGAGCATGGCCTCAAGCAGGGCCAAGGTGGATGCGGTGTTGTTGCGGAAGTAAATCTCCGGCTTGGACATGGACTCGCCGGCTTCAATGAGGGCGGCGAAGTGCATCACGGCTTGAAAGGGCGCGCCCTGTTGAGAGGCGGAGCGGAAAAGTTCCTCGATGAGGGATCGGTCGGCGACATCTCCGGCCACGAATTCCGCCCCGGCCGGGACCAGGTCGCGGCTGCCGTGGCTTAGGTTGTCCACAATCACAGGCTGGTGGCCCTTTTCCAGCAGCAGGCCAGCAACCGTGCCTCCGATGTATCCCGCTCCGCCAGTGACCAAGATCTTCACAGAAAATCCCCTCCCCATTGCGAACGAAATTGGTTTAGTCTGTGTCTATTAAAACAGAGAGGCAGAACCCATGGGCGGGTGCCTGTGGGATAAAGACCGTCTTGAGACGGCCAGCCTGCCAACGGGATCGACGCTCGACTTCCTTCTCTGAGAGCGAATAGATGCTTCGGATGCCCTGGTCAGGAACATCGGAGCGGTGATGGCTTTCGAAACTGTGTTGCGAATCAACGCGTTAGACGGACGCGGAGGGATAATCTACAACTATTGTGGGACTCGAGCGGGAGAACGTATCAACTACAATAAGGACAACAGAATTCCCATTTTCCCCATCCGATTGACTGGGGGCAGTGAGAATTGGGCAGTGGAGATCGATACCCCGGCCCGACTCATCCCCGCCATGCAGGAAGCCACACGCCACGATTGCTTGCAGAAGGCTGGACAAGGCGGACCTGGAGCACGATCACGCCGCAGGACGAGGGAGTGCATCTTGGGCGATGCGAGCAATGGCGCCGGCAGGAGCGGCGCGCATTCATTTTACCGGGCGCATTATCTGCTAACCGGCGAAGATGAAGAACCGTCCTGATGGCGTCACCCGTTTCGACGAGGAATGCGAATGATGTCGGCAACAGGCTATCCAATTCGAGCCAACTTCGGCTTGCTTCCCGAGCCGGAGCGAAGTGCGGCTTCGTTTGTGACCAGCGCGATTGTGAACCTGACAATCCTGGCCATTGTTCTTTACGTCGGAATGACGGCGAAGAATGCGCTCGAGGAGCGCCATTTTGAGCAGACGGAGCTGATATTCCCGACCACGCCGCCTCCTCCGGTGAAGGTGAAGATTACGCCTCCACCGAAGATTGAGCCGCCCAAGCCGCCGGAAGTGGCGAAGCTGGAGGCCCCCAAGATCAATTGGCCCAAACCGGAGCCGAAGCCTGAGACCAAGCCGCTGGTGATGGAAGCGAAGACAGCTCTGCCGGTGATGAAGCAAGCCAAGCCCTCGATTGTACTGGCGCCTCAGCCCAAGGCGGCGCTGAGGGCCGCAGCTCCGGCGCAGGCGCCGCAGGAGCACGTTTCCACGAAGCCGGTGCATCTGGGCGAAACCTTTGGAGTGATGCCGAATGCGAACGCGCAGCGGCCGGCAACGGTGGCGGCGATCGGGAACCCGTATGGGGGGATGAACGGAGCGGTGACTGCGCCCCGCGGGGTTGTAGGCTCGACGGGGATAGGGAACGGCACGCATGCGGGTTCGAACGCCGGCGTGGTGGGCCAGGTGGCTTCCGCGGGTATACCCGGGGCAACGGGGACGGGGAATGTCTACGGCGGCGGCAAGGTGGCCTCGGCGGGAATGCCCAGGATGCAGAAAGCCGCGATCGCGACCCCGGCGCCGGATGCGGTCCCGCGCTATACCCAGCTGGAAGTGCTCTCCAAGCCGCCGGTCCAGTACACCGCGGAAGCACGCGAAATGCGCGTGCAGGGCGACGTGGTGCTGCGGGTGACTTTTACCGCCAGCGGCCAGGTGATTATCCAGGGCGTGGTGCACGGACTGGGCCACGGGCTGGATGAGGAGGCGCGCAAGGTGGCGGAACAGATCCGGTTCCGGCCGGCCACCCGTAACGGTCAAGCTGTGGACCTGACCACCAACATTACCATCACGTTCCAATTGGCTTAACATCAGATTGAAGGGAATGGGCTGGTTTCAGCCGCGGGTTGCCGGAACCATGCAAGCCGCAGAGAACGATTGAAGCAGGAGCTTGACATGAAGTTTCGGAAGACGCCCCAATACTTCCTCATTTTTGCACTTTGCGCAACGACGGCCTTCGCAAAGAAACAGCCGAAGTACGAAACGGCACACCAACTGACGGTGGAACAGGCGACGCTGGTGCAGCGCGCGATCGCGCGGGAGAAAGTGCTGATCAAGGAAATTGCGCAGAGGACGCCGCTGGTGGAGACCTACATCCAGGACACCCGCCCCGACGTGAAGCTGTATGAAGTGCCGATCAACGACACGTATCTCCTGAGCCGGGTGGATTTCGGCCGGGGCTTTTTCGACAAGGCGTATGAGCCCCGCGACATCAAACAGAAGGGGTTCTTCAAGGGCTCGGTTGGATCGATTCTGGGGTTGAGCAAGGCCCTGGGGCTGGACACGAAATTCACCTACAATCCGCTGGGATTTACGGAAATGATGTTTTTGGATCCCTCCGGATTCGACCAGCAGCACTACGTGTTCAGCTATGTGCGGCGGGAGTTTCTGGGGTCTGTGCGGACGTGGGTGTTCGACGTGCACCCGAGGGTATCCGGGCAGGGGCGCTTCTACGGGCGGATCTGGGTTGAGGACGAGGGCGGCAACATTGTGCGGTTCAACGGAACCTTCACGCCGCCCACCAACGAGGACTCTTCAAAGTACTACTTTCACTTCGACAGCTGGCGGATGAACGTACAGCCGAACATCTGGCTGCCGGTGGCGATCTACGTGGAAGAGTCGCAGCGGACCGAGGGCGACAAGAACGTGGGGCTGAAGGCGCAGACGCACTTCTGGGGCTACAGCCTGAAGCTGCCCACGCGAGACAGCGAGAACGTGAGCGTGAAGGTGGATGACGCCGAGGACATGAGCGGCGATTCGGAAGACGTGAGCCCGCTGCAGGCGCAGCGGCTGTGGGTGAAGCAGGCCGAGGACAACGTGCTGGACCGCCTGACCCAGGCCGGACTGGTGGCTCCGGTGACGCCGGGCGGCTACGAGCAAAAAGTGCTGGAGCAGATTGTGATCAACCTGTCGGTGCCGAATAATCTGGCGTTTACCAGCCCCATCCGCTGCCGGGTGATGCTGATGGACACGGTGGAGGCGACCACGGTGGGCAACACCATCCTGATCAGCAAGGGGTTGATCGACACCATGCCCATCGAGCCGGCGTTCGCCTCGGTGATCGCGCTGGAGCTGGCGCACATCGTGATGGGCCACCATATCGACACGCGCTACGCGTTCAACGACCGGCTGCTGTTCCCCGATGAGGCGACCTTCCAGCGCATCGACATGTACCACTCGGACCACGACAACGAGGAAGCCGAGAAGCGGGCGATGACGTACCTGGAAAACTCGATGTACAAGGATCAGCTGCCCCTGGCGGGTTTGTTCTGGGAGCAACTGGCGGATCGTGGCAAGGCGCTGCACGCGTTGAATACGCCGAAACTGGGCGACAGCATGCTGCGTGCGGACGGAACGCCATGGATGCTTGAGTTGGCGCATGAAGCCCCCAAGATCAACTGGGACGACCTGAGCCAGATTGCGGCCTTGCCGCTGGGAAGCTGGTTGAAGACCGATCCATGGGACGACCGGGTGCACATGCTCAACGACAAGATGTACCCGCCGATGAATCCACGCGACAAAATGCCGCTGGAGGTGACCCCGGTGTACTTCAAGCTGCGGCGTTACGATGCTACCAACGAGCAGCCAGCCAGCGGCGGGACTCCGGCACAGCAGCCGGCAGCGCCGGCAGGGGACCAGAACAATGTTCCGGCGAACGGCGGCCAGCAGGCTCCGGCTGCCGCTCCCCAGGGTACCCCCGGGCAGCCGTCGCCGCAGTCGGCCACACAGCCGGCCAGCCAGAATACTTCAGCCCAACAGCAGGCACCCGCATCGCCGCAGGTAAGATGAATCCGGGGAGTACTTAGTTGGATGGCCGAGGATGTTTTCCCCCGGCCATCTTTAGTATGCGCAAGCAGTCATCCCAAAGAATGGCGGCAGCGTCATTCGATCTGAGGTAAGCAAAGGTTTGCCCATGAGACGATCTGCCCTTGTTCTATGCACTGTTTCGCTGCTCTTTTTTTTTGACGTGCATTTGACCAAAGCCCAAGCGGCTTCAGACGCGACCGCACGCCAATTGACCATTACGGCGGGTGGAATAGCCTCGGCATTCCGATCCGACGACAACAACGATTACCTGATTGGCGGAGGCACGTATGTGGACGTGCGCTTCAGGCACTGGGTACAGTTGGAAGCGGAGGGCCGCTGGCTCAATTTCAACCAGTCCGACGGCGAGGAAGAGAGCAATTACCTGATCGGGCCGCGGGTGCCGCTCTGGCAGATCAGCAAGAAGACGGAACTGTACGGCAAGGCGCTGGTCGGGCTGGGAAGAATGACGTTTCCGTTTGGTTACGGCTACGGCAGTTTCACCGCGCTGGCCTTTGGAGGGTCAGTGGACTACCAAGCCACCCGCAGGCTGAGCATCCGCGCCCTTGACTTTGAGTACCAGGACTGGCCGGTATGGCTGAATAACACGACTCTCTCGCCCTATGGGGTCAGCGTGGGGGTGGGGTATCGGGTTTTCTGAGGTAGGAGCAGATCAGGGAAGCGCGCCGGAAAGTGTACGTCTTCAGGGGCCAGGCCGGATTCGAAAATCGCATATCTGTCGCCGATGAAACCATCCCTCAGGGGCTAAAGCCCCGAATCATTTGTGAGCGGCTATTTCGGCACGACTAAAGTCGTGCCCTTTCAAAACGCTTTCAAATGAGAGGTTTTTCCGCAGCCCGTAAAGTCGTGCCGTTTCAAGGCTCGGTTTATGCGGCCGGTTCCAGTCCATGCGCTTTTTAGCGGTCGCCGCGCACTAGAACCCGCGTTCCCGGCGCCACCAGCGTACCCGGCAGTGGGGCCTGTTCGCGCACCGTGCCACTGCCCGCCACTTCCACTTCAAACCCGGCGGCGCCGGCGGTCTCCAACACCTGCCGGATCGACATTCCCACGAACGAAGGCACCTGAACCTGCTGGCGCACGTCCATCACCACTTGCGGGACCGCTGCGGCCGAAGGCGCGCGGGCGGGAGCGGTTGCGAGTTGCGGAGCAGGGGAGGGAATTACCGGCCGGGAACGAGCGGCGGGCGGATTGTGCGTCTCCGGCTGCGCGATTGGTTGCGGCGCCTCGGTGCGCAACGCGTCGTCGCCGGGCAGGTCGTTTACGGCCGCGTAGAGCTGGCTGATGTCACCACCGTTCTGGTGGTCGTCCTCGCGGGCGTAATCCATCGGCGTCTTTGTGTTCGCCGGCCGGATCTGCTCGTCGTGCGGCACTCCCAGGTATTCCAGGACCTCCTGCGCCACCTCAGCGAAGACCGGCGCCGAGACCGCGGTGCCGTAATACGAAGGCCCTTTTCTGGGGGTGTCGATGACCACGGCCACGGCAATAACAGGGTTGTTCACCGGAGCAATTCCGGCAAACGACGCGATGTGCATGGTCTTGGAGTAGAGGTGCGTGACCGGGTCCACCTTCTGCGCCGTACCCGTCTTGCCGCCGGCCGAGTAGCCATTGAGCTGCGCCGGCGTGCCGGATCCGTAGAGCACCACGTCTTCCATCATCTTGCGCATCTGAGCCGCGGCCAGCGTGGAGATGACTCGATGCGCGCCGGCGGGGAGGGGATTGGGCAGATCCTCGTCGAGCGTGAACGGACGCGCCTCCATGGGCGCGGCGTCCCGCTGGTTGGCGGTGAGCTGTCCCGGCATGAGCACGTGGGGCGGCAGGTAAACGCCGCCATTGGCAATGGTGGACACCATTGAGACCAGTTGCAGGGGCGTAACCGCAATCTCCTGCCCGATTGCAATCGAGCCAATCGACGATGGCCCCCATTTGCTCACCGGCCGCAGCAAGCCGCGCGTTTCCCCGGGCAGCTCCACACCGGGCTTCGATCCGAACCCGAATGCGCGGATGTACTGGTAAAACCTGTCCGGGCCCACCTTCAGAGCCATCTTGATGGCGCCCACGTCGCTCGATTCTTCGAGCGCCTTGTAGACGGGAATCACGCCGTAGTGCTCGCCCTGGTTGTCGTGGATCACGCGCCCGGCGAGCGTGATCTTGCCCTCCTGGCAATCGACCATGTCGTCCGGCTTTACCAGCCCCTGGTCGAGCGCGGCCGAGTAGGCCACCAGCTTGAACGTCGATCCCGGTTCGTACACGTCGCTCACCGCGTGATCGCGCAGGAGCGCGGGCGTGGTGTGGCGGAAATCGTTGGGATTGAAGGTCGGCCGTATGGCCAATGCCAGGATCTGCCCGGTGTGCACATCCTGCACCACCACCGTCCCATTCATGGCGTCGGTGCGCTGCATGGCGTGGTCCAGCGCCTGCTCGGCCATGAACTGGATGTTCTCGTCGATGGTCAATTCAAAATTCTGTCCCGGCTCGGGATCGCGCTCGCTTGAGCCCAGCACCTTGCGCCGCGCGTCGATCGCCGTGAACATCCGCCCCGAGACGCCGTGCAATCGCGGCTCGAATTTTTCTTCCAGGCCTCCGAGCCCAACGTCGTCCGTGCCCACGTAGCCCAGCACCTGGGCCGCGATCCGATTATCGGGATAGAAGCGCTGGTATTCCTTCTGGAAATAGATTCCCTTCATGTTGAGGGCCTTGACGCGGGCGGCAACGGGGTCAGGCACCTTGCGCGCCACCCAGGCAAATTCCCGTCCTTCTTTCAGCCGTTCCTCAATTTCCGGCGCGGTGGTTCGGGTATCGTCAGGATCGGAATGAACGATGGCGGCGAGGGTCCGGGCCGCGGCAGCCTTGTCTTCAATCTCGGTAGGAACCGCATAGATGGAATTCACCTGCACGGTCATGGCCAGCTCGTGCAGATTGCGGTCGTAGAGGATTCCCCGTCGCGGGGCTACCTCAAAGGTGCGCTGCTGCTGCTTTTGCGCACGGTCAACGTACTCCTGGTGGCGCAGGATCTGCAGCCAGAACAGGCGCCCCGATATGGCGCAGGCCCAACCCAGAAAGAACAGGCAGATAAGCCAGAAGCGCGCCAGCCGCATGGGCATGGCGCGCGGTGTGGTGTTGCGGTTGCGGGCGTGGCTGCGAATGGCTGTGGCCTGCATGGCAGGTTGGCTCCGAGGAAAGTGGCTGCCTGCTTGGCTTACCGCACTCTCATCAGCGGTGGAGTTGCCGCGGCGAGAGTGGGCGTGGAAGCGTCAGGCGGCGCGCTAGGATGCACCACCTGTCCCGGCTGCGGCGCCTCCAGTCCAAGCTGCCGCGCCATTCCGTCGATGCGCGCGGGCTGCGTCAATTCCGCCTCAGCCAGCCGCAACTGCCGGTTGTCCTCGCGCAACTGCTCCACCGCCTGCTTCTCCGCCTCAACGTGGTACGACCGCTCGATGGCGCTGAAGTGTTGCAGGCCGTAAACCATGATGAGCGAAAACAGCATGGTGACGGCCGCCGAAAACACGCGCATCTCCCGCACTCGCGCGGGATCGGGCGCCTTGACCAGGCGGCTGTTGTCAAAATGCCGGGTGAAATAAAACTCCGGTGTGCGCACGCCCCGGCGCCGCAGCGGCTGCGCCGCCAGCAGTTCCGCATTCCGCTCCGCCACCCGCGTGCTCCAGCTACGCCCTACGTCGAACATCGTTGCTGCCGCTGCCGCCATGCATCCTCCGGATGAGGGAGTAGGGAACAGGGAGTAGGGAGTAGAAAACCTCCGCTGCTGCCCGCAATTCCAAACTTCCTCCGCTTTCTTACTCCCTATTCCCTATTCCCTGTCGTTCTGCTGCTCTCAGCTTCGCGCTGCGCGACCGCGGGTTCCTGTCCATCTCGTCTTCGCTTGCCGTCACCGGCTTTTTTGTCAGCACGGTCCAGATGCCCGCCCGTGCGCCGTCCCGCAAACTGTCCTTTACCAGCCGGTCCTCAAGAGAATGAAAGCTGATGGCTACGAAACGCCCGGAGGGCTTAAGCAATTTGGGTGCGGCCTCCAGCAGCGCTTTGATCTCGTCCAACTCCCGGTTCAGGTAAATCCTCAGTCCTTGAAACGTTCTTGTTGCCGGGTGAATCTTTTCGCCCTTCATCGCGGGGGCGGCAGTGGCCACGATTCGCGCTAACTGCGTGGTCGTGTTCACGGGCCGCCCCTTTACGATGGCTCTGGCGATTCTCCGCGACCTCCTTTCGTCCGAAAATTGATAGATCAGGTCTGCAAGCTCGCGCTCGTTCGCCTCATTTACCACTTGTGCGGCGGTCAGCTCCTGTCGCGGATCCATCCGCATGTCCAAGAAGCCATCCGCCGAAAAACTAAAACCGCGCGCTGCCTCATCCAGTTGCAGGCTGCTCACTCCAAAATCCGCCAGCACCGCATCCGCGCTCCCGGCCTGCACATGCCCGTCCACGGTGCTGAATGCCTCGTCGATCAGCTCCAGCGCCGGCGCTTCGTTTCCCAGCTCCCGGCAAACCCGCTGCAGCCGTTCCCGTGCCAGCTTCAGCGCCTCGGGATCCCGATCGAACCCGATCAGCTTCCCTTTTGCTCCCAGACGCCGGACAATCGCTTCAGAGTGTCCGCCCAGTCCCACCGTGCAATCCACCACCGTCGAGCCCGGCCGGATGGTCAGATACTGCAACGCTTCTGTCAATAGCACCGGTACATGGCGTCCTTCAGTCCGCGTCATGTCCGCCCCCTTGGGGACCCGGTATGCTGCTGCGCCGTGGCGCAGATTGCCTCAAACTTTCCCGCCCAAAAGCTGCGCCAATCGCTGCATGTCCTCGTCGGTCAGCTTGCCGGCATCAGCTTTTGTTTCGAACCGCTTGCGGTTGTGCAGTTCCAGGTATTGCCCCATGCCCAGCACCACCGCTTCCTCGTCGTCCAGCCCGGCCTTGGCGCGCAGAATCTGCGGCAGCAGAATCCGTCCCTGCGCGTCCATCTCCACCTGCTGGCCGTAGTAACTGGTCATGGCCACATACTTCTTCAAAACCGGTTCGAGCGCGCTCAGCGTCCCCAGCTCTGCCTCCCGCTTTTCCCACTCGGGCAGGGGCCATACTTGTGCACTCTCTCCGTCCACGCCGGTCACGTAAAATTGCGTTACACTGGCGGCATCCACCAGGGACTTGAAGGCGGACGGGAGCTTGAGTCTGCCCTTCTCGTCCACCTTGGCGGGATGGTTGCCGCGAAACATGTTTGTTTTGCCTTGTCTGGCGCCCGCTTATGCCCACCCGGTC
Source organism: uncultured Acidobacteriota bacterium (assembly GCA_963766785.1). Classification (GTDB taxonomy): domain Bacteria; phylum Acidobacteriota; class Terriglobia; order Terriglobales; family Acidobacteriaceae; genus Telmatobacter. The sequence continues at coordinate 189,180 of CAVYBV010000025.1, read as the reverse complement.
CAGTACTGCGGTTGGCCGGTGTGGTTTCCCAGAATCGCGGGCAAACCGAATGTCCTGGTGAAGGAGGGGATTATCGAGGTAAAGCGCCTCTGAGCTTGATGAAATGTTCCACAAAACTCATTTTTAGGCCCCTTGGCTCCACTTCGCTCCAATAGTAAGCCACTTTGCGATTGAGTGGAATAGGAAATTCACCCTTCATTTCCACCCGCCCGTCCGCTTCGGGAAGAAGCAGTTCCCTTGGGTAAACCGCCCAACGCCACCACAACATCTTGTGTTTACCGGTTTGGTTCCGTCGGGTAAGGTCGCACTTGCCAGGTTTCGGCGTCTGGGAGTATAGCGAACAAAAGGCGAAATTCCAGCACCAGCTAACCCTCGCCGCCTGAAAGGAGGGCCTTGGAACCAGCCCAGCCCCCATTTTTCTCCGAGTGGACAAGCGCGATCCATTCCCGGCTCCTCACCCAGTGGGAAGCGTGGAAGAACCAGGACGCGGCCGCAAACGATGCCGTCATCATGGAGGACTTTCGAGCGTTTTGTCCGGACGGCACGCTCCGCGGCGGCGGGTCCAGCGCGCAGCAGATGGCCGAGCAGCCGATTGCCGGCTACCGTCTCTCTGAATTTCGCGTGGTTCCGGTGGCGGCGGAGGCCGCGCTTGTGACTTACTTTGCCGAGATCGAAGCTCCGGACTCGGTTCGCCACCACATGGCGGTGGGTGAGTTCTGGATTTTGCGCCAAGAGGAATGGTTTATCCGCGGATTTTCCGGAACGCTGATGCGCTAGCGACGTGTCCGTGTAGTTTGGTGGTTTCCCAGGTCCCAAAATCGGGGACCTGGGGCACCCAAATTCAAAATTTCGAATACGGAATCACACGGGCGCGGTATTGGTTTTCGCTATCGGTGCTGGTGCTGGCTTGGGATGGCGTGCCGGCGCCGCGCCCGTTCCGCCGCCTTCTCGCCGATCAGCCAGAGCATGTAAACCACCACAGCAATGTTGATGGCGAGGAGGCTCACGCGGACCCAGGTCACTCGCCGAATCACTTCGTCCAGTTCAATGGGCAGGAACGACCCTGTTATGCCGAGGGTCAGGAACTCGCCCCAGACCTTCTCGAGGTAAAGCCCCACGCCCTCAAACACGCCTAACCCGGCATAGCAAAACGCTACCAACCCGATCCTCTTGAGCATGGGATCGTTGAGCAGTTCCGCCTTCTCAAAGATGAAGTTGACGAGGCGGGACTCCGGGTTTCGATGCAGCACCTCGATCAGAGTGTGCCAGACCACGTCATCGATATCCTTGTGCACCAGCCTGAGCGCGCCAACGCCGAGGGCGAACAGGAGCACTGACCCGACGAGCTTGTAGAAGGCGATTACAACCAACCCGGCGCGATGGCGGTGGCGTCTGGGCGCGGGATGGGGTTGCGTGCCCGTCATGATGGGGGGAAGCGAGTTGGAGAGTGCCTCGATACTTCGATTCTAAGGCAACGGCGTGAAGTCTGCTTGAAGCGCGGAAAGCCGGCTAGGAAGCTCGCGGCCGGAGGCTGTACCCTTTCCCCCATGACCCGCCATTTCGAAACCAGCCAGTGGGTTCCGTTTCCCGTGGAGCTGGTGTTCGCCTTTTTCGCCAACCCGCAGAACCTGCCTCACCTCATGCCGCCGCATCTGAAGCTGCGGGTTGAGGACATGCGCATGGTCCCGCCTTCGCCGCGACCCGTGGCCGCCGAGCCGTCTCGCCGCTTTCAGAGCCTGGCCGCGGGCAAAGGCTCGGAGATTCTCGTCAGCCTGGTTCCCATTCCGTGGTTTCCGCGCCTCAGCTGGACCACCCGCATCGAAGAATTCAAGTGGTACAGCCACTTTATTGACGAGCAGGTGCGCGGCCCCTTCGCCGCATTCCGGCATCGCCACGGCATCGCGGCCGAAAGCCGCAACCTGGTTCGCGGAACCCTGGTCACGGACTCGATTGACTACGCGCTGCCCACCGGCATCCTGGGCGCGCTGGCGGCGGCCAGGGTCTGGCGCCAGCTTGAGGATTCCTTCGCGTATCGCCGGCAGCGCCTGCCGGAGATCCTGACGGCGGCTGCGCGGCAGGCAGCCAGGAAGGAATGAAGCAGGGCCGTTGCGCGCCAATCGAGCCTCAACCCGGCTGTTCGTTGAATCCTCGTCCGCTCAGGATCATCGGCACACACCTTTCCGCTCGCGCTGTTCTGGTCTTTGCCTGCTTTGCGCTTGAGATGTGGAAGATGTATGACTTTTTCCGGCCTGGCGTGAGCGCTTCAAAGGCCGTCCTGAGAAAGGCGTCGCCATCCAGCATGGTCTGCAATTCCTCTGGAATTGCGTACTCTGAAGGCCTCTTGAGCTTGACCTTCTTTCCGGACTCCTCCAAGGCGATGGATTCGTAGAGGTAGTCTGTCAGGGTAGACTTGAGGGCCGCGATCCCTCTGGGCGAGGAGAATTTAATCCATCGCGCGGCCTGGGTATGCTCTCCGATTCTTTCGAGGATGTGCCTGGAGTCTTTGAGCAGCGCGCCTTTGAAAAACGAGAGCGCGCACGACTCCTTGAGCGGGATGACGATCGCCACGTTCCTCTTCAGGAAGGTGAAGCAGGGTTTGCCCCACTTGAGTTCTTCGGTCAGGTCGCAGTCGAGCGCGATTTTGCGCAGCTTTTCCGTTTCCTTCTGCCACTTCTTCGCGTAAGGAACTTGCATCGTTTCAGCCGTATCCTCCAAACCTGAATGCACTCAAGTCAGCCAGCGAATACAGTTCAAGCCTGCCGGGCGCCCCATTTCACCACCCAGAAGGGTATCGCAAAACGGGGCGCTGCTTCCTAATAGCAGGTGAGCTGCACGGTCTTGGCCGCGGGGCCGGAGACCATCGGGGGGACCAACTGGGCGAAGGTTCCCTTGAGCGTGACCGGCCCATTGGTCGGCGCCTTGCAGACGGCAGTTCCATTGGTCAAATCGCTGGCGCTGCTGATCTGGATCGCGGAGGGATCAGGATTCGACCAGGTTGCGTATTCGCGCGCAACTATCTGGGGAATCGCGCATCCGGCTTGAGCAACCGGCGCAGCGACCGCGACGAATTGAGTTTGGTTTTTGGGCGGCGCAGCCGAATGGTTGACCGTTGCGGAAGCCGGAGACACCTGGAGTTCCCAAGCCGAATTGCACGGGTTGCTGCCGCATCCGCAAAGAACCAGCAGTGCGGCCAGGAGCCCAGTACGCGCATCCATTCCATTGCGGAATCCCATAGGAACCTCCCGGCGCGGGAAATATGGACAATTCATGTTACCGCTTTTCCGGGTTTTCGGGTTCCGTAAGCGATCTTGCCGGCCGGGCCGGCCGGTCGTAAAGCGTGGTTTGCCCGGTGTCAGCCGCTGGCGATCAAGTCAATTTTTTCCTGTGACTTGGCGGTTGGAATACACCAACTGCAAACAAATGCTCACCGCATCTTCAGCAGGCTTTGCCGGTCAATCACGTTTCCGCCCAGGATGAGCGTGGAAATCCGCCGCGCGTTCCAGATGTTCAGGGTGGGGTCGCCGTCGACCACGAGGATATCGGCGCGGCGTCCCGGCGCCACCTGGCCCAATTCCGTCCAGTTGAACTGGAGCGCGTAATTATTGGTGGCCGCGGCCAGCGCCTCGCGCGGCGTCAGTCCCAGCCTGACCAGCATCTCCAGCTCCACGTGCAGAGAAATGCCGGGGAACGAGCCATCCACCGGCGCGCCGGAAGCGGCCAGGTAGTGCGGATAGGCCGAGAAGATGGCCTGGTTCAGGTGCCACAGCCGCAGGGCCGACAGGTCCGCCTTCTTGCGCAGGTTTTCTTCTTCGTATCGCTGGGCAATGCCCGGCAGGTGCCGCACCCATGGGGGCAACGGATAGGCCATCTCGCCCTTGTTATCCGGCGGGTTGAACATGCGCGCCGGATTCAGCAAGGCTGCGGCAGGCTCGTTCCAAAGGATGCGATGCCCGGGCAGCCGCAGGTAGTCCATGGCAAATGTCGGCATCAGCGCGGCGTGGTGCGAGGCGATAAACCGAGCGTATCGCGCTACGTGGATATCGGTCGGCGGCAGGCGCTCGGAGTAGTCATAGGCGGTGGTCGCGGCGGGCCCTTCGGGATCGTCCACCAGCGGCTGCTCGAGTTCGTCGGGAATCAGCCCCAACTCGTAGCGGCCCATGTGCAGCAGCGCGTCCACGCCGCCCTCGATGCCGACCCGGTACGGCGTGGCCACAAACTCGCCGTAAGTAACCAGCCCCATCTGGTGGGCACGGGCGATGATCCATTGCGTGTTGACCGCGGTCAGGTAGTGGCCAAGAAATACGGCCTTGGTGCCCAGCCTGGCCGTATCGGTGAGCTGTCGCTCAGTGTCCTCCGGGCTCAATTCCGTGGGGTGGCCCAGCACCCGCAGGGTCGAGGTCCAGCTGTAGTGACCGATCAGCAGGCTCCAGTCGTCGGTGGTGCCTACCGAGTCCAGCGGGTAAAGGTGCGGAGAAGGATTGACGGCGAAGTCGATGTGCCCGCGGTGGCTATCGGAGCTGACTACCGCGGTGGTGACGCCCATATAGAGGTTGGCGCTGGCCTCGCCCTGACTATTCATTCCCTCAAAACCGTCCACCAACCCGGGAATAATGTACTTGCCGGTGCAGTCGATGATGCGGGCGCCCTTGGGAATCTGCAGGATGGAGGCCGGGCCGACCTCCGTGATCCTGTCCCCCTGGATGATGACGACCGCGCCGGCCAAGTCGTTGGCGGAGCGGCCCCAGTCGCTGACGTCGATGACGATGCCCCCGGCGAGGACAAGCGGCGGGGGCGCCGACGGAACCTGCGAAGCGAATGCAGGGACGCTCATCTGCGCTCCGGCAACGATCAGCAGGAAGATTTGGCGAGGTCGCATGCTGGCAAAAGTCGTAAGTGCATTGTCGCATGCGGATGCGGGATGAGCTCGCAGTTGGCGGTTCGTAGCGTTGGGTTCGGGAGCGGCGTTGGCCAGTAGCCAGTAGCCGGTAGCCTGTAGCTAGTAGCTAAGAAAGGAACAAGCCGGAGTATTTCGAGCTACAGGCTACAAGCTACAAGCTTCAGCTTGCCACCAGCGTCCGCCGCTGACGGCGGGAGAGCAGCGGGATCACCTGGCGGTGCGCATCTGCGACCGTGAGGCCATGCTTCTGGCGCAAGGCGTCGACTTTGCCGTGCTCGATGAACTGGTCAGGCCAGCCTATGCGGACCACGGGAAGGTTCGATCCCAGCTCCTCGAGGGCCTCCATGACCGCGGAGCCGAAGCCGCCCATGCGCACGGCATCCTCGAAGGTGACGAAGGCGGCCACGCGGCGGGCGAAATGAGCCAGGGTCTCGATGTCCAGCGGCTTGATGAAGCGGGGGTTGATGACGGCGGCGGAGTAGCCATCGGATTCAAGCCGGGAGGCCAATTCGGTGGCCAGCGGCATCATGTGCCCCAGCCCGAGGATGGCCACGTCGAAGCCGTCCGCAGTCACGCGCGCCTTGCCGATGGGCAGGGGTTCGGCTTTCAGTTTGCGCTCCACGCCGGGAACCGGACCGCGCGGATAGCGGATGGCGCTGGGGCCCTGCAGTGTAAGCGCGGTCATCATCATGTCCGCCAGCTCGTCCTCATCGGCAGGCGCCATCAGCACCATCCCAGGAATGCCGCGCAGGTATGCGATGTCGAAGAGGCCGTGGTGGGTGGGGCCATCGTCGCCGGAAAGCCCGGCGCGGTCCATGCAGAACAGAACCGGCAGCTTTTGCAGCGCCACATCGTGCACCACCGGGTCGAACGCGCGCTGGAGGAATGTGGAGTAAATGGCGCACACGGGGCGGAAACCGCGCGTGGCCATCCCGGCGGCGAAGATGACGGCGTGCTCCTCGGCGATGCCCACGTCGAAGTATCGCTTGGGATGATGCGGCCGGAAGAGGTCGAGTCCGGTGCCGTTGGGCATGGCAGCGGTGATGGCCACAACACGGGAATCCTGATCGGCCAGATCGGAGAGGGTGTGGGCAAAGGCTTCCGACCAGGTCTCGTGGCCCGCGGGAAAGGTCTGGCCGGTCTCGGGATCGTACGGACCCAGCCCGTGAAACTTCTTCTGCAAATCCAGGGCGGGCTGGAAGCCGCGGCCCTTCTGCGTCAGAACATGGAGCAGGACGGGATGATCCAGATTCTTGAGAAACCTGAAGGTCTCCACCAGAAGGGGCAGGTTGTGGCCGTCGATGGGCCCGTAGTACTGGAGCCCGAACTCCTCAAAAAGCATCGAGGGCCAGAGCATGCCCTTGGCAGCTTCCTCGGCACGGCGGATCACCTTGACGGCGGTTTGGCCACCGATCTTCTCGACCACCCTCCGGGAGAAATCGTGCAGATGCTGGTAGTGCTGGTTGGTGACGATGCGATGAAAGTAGCGGGCGATGGCGCCCACGTTGCGGTCGATGGACCACTCGTTGTCGTTGAGGACGATGATGAGGCGCCTGGTTTGCTCGGCGATGTTGTTGAGGGCCTCAAACGAGATGCCGTTGGTGAAGGCGGCGTCGCCGGCCACGGCAATAATGTTTTCCGTGCCTCCGGCCATGTCGCGCGCAACCGCCATGCCCAGCGCGGCGGAGAGCGCGGTTCCGGCATGGCCGGCGCCGTAGCAGTCATATTCGCTTTCGCTGCGCAGCATGAAGCCGTTGAGGCCGCCGGGCTGGCGGATGGTGTCGAGCCGCTCGCGCCGTCCGGTCAGGATCTTGTGCGTGTAGGCCTGGTGGCTGACGTCGAAGAGGAACTTGTCAGACGGGGAATTGAAGACGTAATGGAGGGCCAGCGTAAGCTCGACCACGCCCAGGTTGGGGCCCAGATGACCGCCGGTCTTTGAGAGCGTCTGGATGAGGAAGTCGCGAATCTCCCCGGCCAGTTGCGTCATTTGCGCGAAGTTGAGGCGCTTGAGGTCGGCGGGGGACTGGATCGAATCGAGAACTGCTCCCATGAACTTCCTTTGCCCGCGTGATTCGGGCAACCAACCCAAGAAAAAAGCCCCGGTGCAGCCGGGGGCATTTTCACCGGTTTGGCAAGCTTCAGTATACCAATTTGCGAGACTTAGCGGCGGCTGCTGCGGCCATCAGCCTTCAGCCGTCAGGCCCAGCCACGGCCGCTCTTTACGCAGCTCGCGCTGAACCGACGGGTTCCCGATTGATTTAAACCCGGTGGAAGAGCGGAGGTTGCTGAATGCGTATCAGGGGATGGTCGCTGATTCCAACCAGACTGGACCCAGCAGGCCGGAAGGGATGGGATGGATGCGGTCCTGGTCCTGGGGCTCGAAACGTGTACCGTATTTGGCGCGGAGGGCGGTCAAGTCGCGTGGCGGCTGGCCGGCTAATTCGTTGATGGCAGTGTTGTAGACGCGGATTTCAAGCTGGTTCTCGCCGGGGCGAATGAACGGCGTGATGTCGAGGCGATAGGGCGGGTGCCAGAGGGCTCCGGCGCGCTTTCCGTTGACGAAAACGACGGCGGCTTCGCGGATGGGCGGATCAAGCAGGGCGTGCATGCCGTCGGCGTCCGCAGGGCGATCGTCAGAGATTGGCGTACCGGAACCGAAGTCGAGCGAGAAGAACAGGTCACGGGGCAACGGCTTGTCTCCCATGTGGAATGTGCGCGAGTAAGTGGCTTCGCCGGAGTAAAAGCGACGAGAGGGAAGCTCGGTCCACGACGTGAGCTGCTGAAGTAACAGGGATTGCGGGTCGTCGGCGAACTGGATTTGCCAGTTGTCGTCCAGGAGCTTCGCCCACGACCCGACTCCACCGGGGTCTCCATTGTCCCCACGGGACTGCATAGCCGCGGGAGCAGCGGGATTTGGTCGGCCTGACAAAATGAAGACCCGCGATTCATAAGGCGCGAGCGTGATGAGTGGAATCGCAGACCGTCCATCGGGCGACAGGCGTGAGAACGCCAGTAATCGGCCACTGTCCGGGTCCCAGCTCTCAATGGTGCTGCGTTTAACGCGAAAACCTAGGCGCGCTTCAATCGGATGGTTACTTGTATTAGCTATGAAGTAAATGTCGCGGTCCGGCAGCTTGCGGTGAATGAAGCCGAGGCCCGCGGTCTGGCCGGCGGCGTCCAGATCGGGCGGAAGAGCGTGGTGCAGCGCGTCCGGGAGTTCGGCTTCTGATGAGATCAGCGCGCCATGCCCGGTATTGCTCTTGAACAAACGCGAGGAGATCAGCTCAATCTCGGTCGAGTCCTTTTGTTCCTTCAATCCTGGAGCGAGCGAAGGCGTTTTTCCCACGGCGATGACGTGGCCCGTGTTCGCATATTGCTCGATGCGCTTGTAGGTCGAAAGAGGAATGCGATCCGTCGGCGGGATGACGAGGATGGGGTAGGGGATCGTGCCCAGCTTGTCGATGGTAGCGGCGTCGATAAAGTCCACGTTGTACCCGGCATCGAGGATGGCGGCCATGAGCTGCGGCGAAATGCGGCGGCTCATCTCGTCGGTTACGGAGACGTGGCCGGGCGTGAAAGCGGCCTGCGCGTCATCCTCGGGCAGCAGGATGGCAACATCATTGTCGGGTTTGCCCTGGCGCAGAAGCCAGCTCACGCGCGTCAGGTATTTCGCGATCTCCGGCATCAGCGGGAGCCACGGATTGTGCTCATTGAAGACAGCGGCGGCATAGAAGGCCCAACCCGGTTCGCCCGCGGAGGGCGGCGAATAAGGCCAGCCGTGGCCGACGAACTGATTCACGCCCTTCAGAAACATGCGGTCGGCCTCGGCCTTCATGTCGAGCGGCGTGGCGCGGAACGCGGGCGAGTGCAGCCAGGTCCAGGTTTCAGCAGAAACCACGTCGCGTCCGTAGAGGTGCGCGGCGGACGTGGCCCAGCGCGCGTATGAGAACTGACGCCACTGGCTGCCTTCGCCTTCGATCAGGTTGGGCGTGGCTTCATCGGCCAGCGTCACTGCCGGATCGCCGTAAGTCTGCGAACGGAAGAGCGTGTGGTGCGCTTCGGCGAACTCCGTGATGGGCGCGAGGTAGTTTTCGCGGATCAGCTCGGAGAGAGTTTTGCCCCAGTCGTGGCGCACGGCGTCAGCCTCAGGCGTTCCGCCGGCAAGGAGCTCGGGCAGATGCGGGATCAAGTCGTAGCCGCGACGCTTGAGGAATTCCTCGGGCAGATTCGGTGTCCAGTCGGCGCCTTCGACTTCCAGCGAGTCGGAAAAAACTGAATACGGAGGGTGATTGCCGAACGCGGACAGCAGCGGCTCGGCCACGTCGCGCAAATGCTCGTCGATGGCGGCGCGGGAGAAGTGGTCGAGGACGTTGCCCTCGGCGCCGAAGGCCGCGCGCTTGACCTGCATGCCGGTGTGGCTGGCGATGAAAAAGAGCGCGGTGCGGCCGGTTGTGCCGGAGGGCGCGGCCAACGTGGCGAGGTCAATGGGTTGCGCGGTGTCAGGATCGAGGCTCTGCGGTGCGCCGTTGGCCGCAAAGGCGGCGATCAAGCTTTCACCGGGCGCGAGTTGGGGCGCCGCGATGTTCGCGCCGACGATTGGTCCCCGCGCGACGCGCAAACGGCCCGCGGCCAGGTCGAGCGTAGTCCCCGGCCCTCCGTAGGGCCAGCCGCTGCCCAGGGTAATGTCCACGCGCATGCCCAGCTGGCGCGCGGTGCGGTTGGCAAAGCTGACCGCACTGAGGAACTCCGGCGAGAGATAGCGCAGGTTGCGGATGCCTTTCGCGGGATCGTCCAGCGCCATCGGATACACGGGCTGGATCTCCACGCCGCCGATGCCGGCTTGTTGCATGATCTTAAGCTCGCGCGCGAGCTCAGGCCTGGTGACCGCAGGGCCAAACCACCACCAGCGCATCATCGGGCGAGCGTCCGGCGGAGGGTTCAGGAAGCCCTGGCGCAGCGAATCGGGACTCGGCTTCGAGGATTGAGCGCACGCCGGCAAGGCAATGGCGAGCAGAATCCAACCGAGAGCCAGCAGCCGGTAGCGCATAGTGAGAAAGTGTAACGGAAATGCGAGCCGTCAGCCGTCGGCTTTTAGCTCGCGGCTCGATCCCGACGCGCTTCGCGCTGAAGGCTGATGGCTGACGGCTGAGAGCTAACGGCTGCTTCCCGCGGTCTAACATGGAAGGGAAGAACCAATCGAGGGACTCGAAGTGAATTACGCACGCAAGTTCATCCTTTTCTGCGCCATGGTTTTGGGGTTTGCGTTTGCGGCGGTTCCGTCCGGGGCGCAGATGCTGGAGCCGGCTCCGGCAACGTCGGCGCCCAATCCGCTTTCCGATCCGACGATGACATCCGGCAAGGCGCTGCTCTTCGATCTCGAAGCCAAATTCGCGAAAGACGTGGCGGAAAAAGGCGGCGCGGGTTTTGCGGAGTGGTTTGCCGGCGATGGCGTGGCCCTGGGCAATGGCGTGGCGCCGCTGGTGGGCAAGGTGGCTATTGAAAAATCGGCGACGTGGTCGGCGAAGGATTACCAGCTTACATGGACTCCGACGGACGGGATGATGGGGCCCTCGGGCGACATGGGCTACACCTGGGGCCACTACGAGGGCCTCAGCAAGGATGCAAACGGTAACCCCGTGAAGACCTCGGGACGTTACATGACCATCTGGCGCAAGGAGAAGGACGGCGAGTGGAAGGTGGTGCTGGACGCTGGTGCCAACGAGCCCGCCGACGCCGGCGCATGCTGCCGCGTTCCGACGGGAGAATGAAAGAACCAGTTATGAACGAACCAGGATAGTAACTGCAAGGCCTGCTCAAGCCAGCAGCGGCGCAACTGGTTACCAAAGCATTCCGTGGTAACTTGCCATTGTGCACTGCAGGCACCTCATGGCATTACATCGGTTGTAGTGTGCGGCAGCCTCGAATTGCCCCTTTTGTGCCAGAGTCAACCGCCTCGTTCTCTTCGATACTTAATGGGAGCGGGTACGCGACAATTCATGGGAACGATGGAGAGTTATCAGCAGGCGGAGTACGCACGGTTGACCTCGCGGCCGGAGCTTGATGTCTTCGATCGCAATCCCGATCCTGCGCTGGATGAGCTGACTGAGTTGGCGGCGGTGTTGTGCCTGGCGGATTACGCGTACATCGGCTGGATGGAGTTTAGCCGGCTGTGGTTCAAGTCGCGATTTGGTTTTACGGCGGCGGACCAGCCGCACACCGAGACCTCATGCCAATTCGTGATCGGCGGCGGCAAGCCGCTGCTGGTGCGGGATGCGGCCGAGGATGGGCGCTTTTCTCCCGCGGGGATTGAAGTTCCGGGCGGACAGCGCTGCCGGTCGTACGCCGGCGTCCCGCTTATTTCAGAGAGACAACAGGTAGTGGGTACCCTGTCGGTGCTGGCGCGAGCGCCGGACCAGTTCCGGCCAGAGCACCTGACGCTTCTGGAGGTTTTGGGTCGCCAGGTGATGACCCGCCTGGAGCTTTACAGCCGCATGCGCTCGCAGGAGCAGGCGCAGCGGGCGCGGCAGCGCACGGAGCGGGCGCTGGCCGTGGAGCGGTGCTTTGTGGCGGCTACGCTGGATTCGATTCCGGCGCTGGTTGCGGTGCTGGACACGGCCGGGCGCGTGGTGCGCTTCAACGAGAGCTGCGCGCAATTGACGGGGCTGAGCCTGGCCGATTCCACCGGGCGATCGTTTGTGGAGGAAGTGCTGGAAGCCCAGGATGGCGAGTGGGCGGCGGGCACGCTGCACGCGGCGGCGGCGGGGCATGTCTCCGGGCCGCATGAGACGGCGTGGCGCATCCACGGCGGGCCCTCGCGGCGCGTGAGCTGGACCATCCGGCCGCTGCAGGGACCGAACGGCGAAATCCAGTACCTGATCATCAGCGGCCAGGACGTAACCGAGCAGCGCGAGGCGGAACGGGCGCTGTTTTCAAGCGAGGCGCGCTACCGCGAGGTGGTGGAAGGCAGCCTGGGATTTGTGTTCACGTGCACCATGGAAGGCCGCCTGACCTCGCTCAATGCATTCACGGCGGAAACTCTGGGTTATCGCGCGGAGGACCTGATGGGCCGCTCCGTGACCGAGATGCTGGACGCAGCCGGCGCGGCCACTTTCCAGGAGTGCCTGCGCACGCTGGAGACCAGGGACGAGTGGCAGGGGGCGATCCCGGTGCGGCGCAGCGACGGCGTTTACCGTCGCATTGCGTTCCGCAGCCGCCGCGTGGACCTGAACGGGGAACGGCCGTTTGTGCTGAACCATGGCGTGGACGTAACCGAACAGCACGAGGCCGAAGGGGCGCTGCACATGGCCATGCGACAGCGCGAACTGATCCTGGAGGCGGTGGGTGACGGCATTTGCGGCATCGACCTGGAGGGCCGGCTGACGTTCATCAACGAGGCCGGTGCCCGCGCCCTCGGCTACCAGCCCGAACAGCTCACCGGCCGCGACGTGCACGAAGTCATCCACCACAGCCACGCCGACGGCACCCCCTACTCGCGCGCCACCAGCCCCATCCTGCAGGGCATGCGCCGGCAGGAGTCGGTGCACATGCGCGACGAGGTCTTCTGGCGCGCCGACGGCAGCTCCATTCCCGTGGAGTACACGGCCAGTCCGCTGATCGAGGATGGCCGGGTAACCGGCATGGTGGTCGCCTTCCAGGACATCAGCGAGCGCCGGCGCCTGGAAAAAATGAAGGACGAGTTTATCTCCACAGTGAGCCACGAGCTGCGCACGCCGCTGACTTCACTGCGCGCGTCGCTGGGGTTGCTCTCTTCAGGGACGCTGGAAAAGCGGCCGGAGAAGCAGCGGCAGATGGTGGAAATGGCCATTGTGAACTGCGACCGGCTGGTGCGTCTGGTCAACGACATCCTCGATTTCGACAAAGTGGAAAAGGGACGGCTGCCGCTCAGGCGAGTTCCGGTGGAGGCAGTGGAGCTGCTGCGCCGCGCCGCCGATATTGCGCAGATGGCCGCCAGCAATGCGCGCTTGCGGCTGCGCATTGAGGCTGTGCCCGCCCTGGTGACGGCCGACGAAGATCGTGTGCTGCAGGTGCTCAACGAGCTGGTCTCGAACGCCATCAAGTTCTCGCCGCCGGAGACCCTGATCCGGCTGAGCGCGCAGCCGACCGGCGAGAACGAGGTCTGCTTCGGGGTGGAGGATCAGGGGCAAGGCATTGCGCCGGAGAAACTCGAGCACATCTTCAATCGCTTCCAGCAGGGCGACGCCTCCGACTCGCGCGCCCTGGGCGGCACCGGCCTGGGACTGGCGCTATGCCGCAGCATTGTGGAGCAGCACGGCGGCCGCATCTGGGCTGAAAGCACGCCGGGAAGCGGAAGCCGCTTCCTGTTCACGCTGCCGGGCCAGCCCGCCGTCTGACCGCTTCGCTGCCTGCTTTTCTCCTGCCCCAATCTGGGTCCAGTGCGCCATGAGAGAATCGGTTCGCGACCCATCCTTCGCGACGGCAAGGAACAGCTCGCGCGAAACCGCCCATGGCACTTTTCACAAAGACCCTCAACCTGCTCTTCGGCCAGCCGCTCGCCACCAGCGAGGAGCGCGCCGAGTGCATCGGCCCGCTGGCGGGCATTCCCGTCTTCGGCCTGGATGCGTTGAGTTCAGCGGCGTACGGCCCTGAAGCCGCGCTGACGCTGCTCATCCCTCTGGGCCTGGCCGGCGTGCACTACATCGTTCCTATCAGCGCCGCCATCATCGTTCTCCTGTCCATCGTCTACTTCAGTTACCGCCAGACCATCGAGGCCTATCCGCAGGGCGGCGGCTCTTACACCGTGGCCACCGAGAACCTGGGTGCGAATGCGGGTTTGCTGGCCGCCGCCGCGCTCATGATCGACTACACCCTGAACGCCGCGGTGGGCATTTCGGCCGGCGTGGGCGCGCTCATCTCCGCCATCCCGGCGTTCCAGCCGCACACCCTGCAACTTTGCCTTGCCGTGCTGGTTATCCTCACCGTGGTGAACATGCGCGGCGTGCACGACGCCGGCGTGGTTTTCATGATCCCCACTTACCTGTTCACGGGCACGCTTCTCATCGTGATCTTTACCGGCGCCGTGAAAGCATTTCAGGCAGGAGGACATCCGCTTTCAGTCACCCCGCTACCCCATTTTGAGCCCGCGGTTATGGCTGCGACCGGATGGTGGCTGCTGCTCAAGGCCTTCTCTTCCGGCTGCACCGCCATGACCGGCGTTGAGGCCGTCAGCAACGGCGTGATGGCGTTTCGCGAGCCCACGCGCAAAAACGCCAAGACCACGCTCACCATCATCATCGCCCTGCTGGCCATTCTGCTGGCCGGCATCGCGCTCCTGTGCCGCGCCTACGGCATCGCCGCCACCCATCCCAACGACCCCGGATACGAGAGCGTGCTTTCCATGCTCACGCGCGCGGTTATGGGCCACGGCTGGTTCTACTACCTCACCCTCGCCTCGGTGCTGGCTGTGCTCGCGCTCAGCGCCAATACATCGTTCGCTGACTTTCCTCGCCTCTCCCGCGCCATCGCTCTCAACAACTACATGCCCCACGTCTTCCTGCTCCGCGGCCGGCGGCTGCTCTACTCCTGGGGCATCTACGTGCTGGTGGCGCTCACCGCCACGCTGCTAATCGTGTTCGGCGGCGTAACCGACCGGCTGATCCCGCTGTTTGCCATCGGCGCGTTTCTCGCCTTCACGCTCTCGCAGGCCGGCATGGTGGTGCACTGGAAGCGCCACGGCGAGACCGGGCGCATGCTGGTCAGCGGCCTCGGCGCCGTGGCCACCGGCATCACCACGCTGGTGGTGCTGGTGGCCAAGTTCGCCCAGGGCGCGTGGATCACGGCGCTGCTGGTGCTGCTCATGATTTCCGTCATGCGCATGGTCAAACGGCACTATCGCCGCGTCGCCCGCGAAATCGATCTCAACCGTCCCATCGCCGTCGCGGAAATCACAAAGCCCATCGTTGTGCTCCCCGTGGATCGCTGGAGCCGCATCTCGGAAAAGGCTCTCTGCTTCGCGCTCTCCATCTCCGACGACATCCGCTGCGTGCACGTGCAGACCGGCGACCAGCCCGACGCCTTCAGCCAGGAGTGGGACCAGCGCGTGTCCGCGCCGCTCCAAGCCGCCGGCGATCCCGTGCCCAAGCTTGTGACCCTCAAGTCTCCTTACCGTTACGTCCTCCAGCCGGTGGTGGACTACGTCCTCGGCGTGGAGCGCGAAACCCAGTACCGCAAGGTCTGCGTGCTGGTGCCGGAACTGGTGGTGCGCCATTGGTGGGAGAACCTGCTCCACAATCGCCGCGCCGACCTGCTGAAAGTGATCCTGCTCCTCCGCGGCAATCGCCGCATCGTCGTCATCAACATTCCCTGGTACATGGATCGCTGATTTTTCTTGGCGCCCGCGGGATTCCATTCCCGTGCCCGAGCCGTCACAATGGGAAGGTGGTCTCCGCACCAAATCCTGGCTGCGCATGTCGTCCCCGGCGGGCGCGGAGCATGGCGCGCATTGGCGTGGCGGCGTGGCTGCTTGCGCTCACCCTGGCCGCGGCTCATGCCCAGTCTTCGCCGCCGGATTCCGGCGATGCGCCTGCGGTAGCGGTGGCGCTGGTCACGGTTCACGGGGTGGTGAAAAACGCCGCCACCGGCCAGCCGCTGCCCCGCGTTCTGGTTTCAGTGGAGAGCCAGTCCGGAAAAGGCGCCCTCACGGATGCGGATGGGCGCTTTGAGATTTCCGGAGTGCCCGCGGGCGGCACCGTACCCATCGACCTGACCAAGCCCGGTTTTGAAGACACCTCGGGTTCCAGGGACCGTGCGACCATGTGGGCGGATCATCGCGACATGCCCCATCCTGTTACCGTCGCCGCGGACATGCCCGATCTCGAGTTCGCCATGCGCCCGCTCGACGCCATCCGCGGCCAGATCGAGCTCTCCACCGGCGAGCCGGCGGAGGGGTTTCGCCTGGAGTTGCTCGAGCGGTCGGTTTCCCAGGGCCGCCCGCAGTGGCAGGTTGTGGGCGCCACCGCTGCCAATGCCGACGGAGCTTTCCGCTTCGGCGGCCTCGCGGATGGCGTCTATTCCGTCGCCACCCAACCCTCCATCGACGGTGATGGAGGCAGGCTGATCCAGCTCGGCGGCAAATCGCCGCCGCTCCGCACCGGCTACCCGCGCGTGTTTTATCCCGATGCGCGCAACCTGTCCGCCGCTGCCCTGATCCACGTCTCCGCGGGGGAGACCGCGCAGGCCAATTTCGCGCTCAAGCAGGAGCAGTTTCACCTTGTGCAGGCTCTCGTATCCGGGGCGGGCCTGGAATCCGTTGGCGGCGGGACCAGCTTTCGCAGCGGCGGGACCAGCTTTCACATAGGGACGATTTCGGTGAATGGATCCAGCGTGTCGGTCGGCATGAGCGGCATCAATGCTGAATTGACGGACACACGCGGCCATGCCTCGCCTTATCGCGCGGAGTACGACGCCCGGTCCCACATCGTCCAGGCCCTGCTGCCCGATGGCGACTATACCCTGCGCGTCTCCGCCTTCGGGCCTTCAAAACCGATCGTCAACAGCTCCGGGGGAATCGTCACAGAAGTGAAAAACTTCCTCTCCGGCCAGGCCGATGTCACCGTCGACGGCCGCGCCGTTACCAACCTGCGCATCGCGATGGGACCGGATAGCTCCAACGATCTCGAAGTGCTGGTGAATCGCACCAGCACCGAGCCGCCGCCGCAGCAGGATAACGGGAACCGAAACGGGATCTTCATCACGGCCAGCCAGGCCGGCGCGGACGCCTCTGACCCCATGTCTACGGAGTTCGCGCAGGGCGGCGTTCCGGGCACGCTGGAGACCCAGCCGCTTGCGCCGGGTTCCTACTGGCTGCAGACCAATGCCGTGCAGGGCGGCCTGTGCGAGTCTTCCTTCACCGCCGGCGGCGCCAATCTGGCTCGCGAGCCGCTGGTGGTGAGCGCAAACGGTTCCACTGCTCCTCTCACCCTTACCCTGCGCGACGACTGCGCTTCGCTCAAAGTCATCCTTCCGGAGCAGATTGCACCCCTCGCATCCGGCGAATTGCCAATGGTGTACGTCTACGTCGTGCCGGATTTCGACTCCACCGCTGAAGTCCGCCAAAATGTTCTGCAATCCGCCTACTCCAGTTCCGCCCTCATTGAGCAGCTCACGCCCGGCGCTTATCACGTCTTTGCCCTGACCGCGCCACGCAATCTTCCCTTTCACGATCCCGACGCCATGGCCGCGCTGAACCTTCAGGGGCAGGCGGTAACGCTTTCGCCCGGCGCCAGCGACTCGCTTGTACTGGAGGTCCCCGCGCCATGAGCATCCGCCGGCTGCTCGCCCTTTCCGCGGCTTTCGCCCTGCTGCTCCAGCCCATTGCGGCGCACGCGCAGCCGCCCGCCACGTTTCAAATTGCCGGCCGCGTGGTGAATTCGCTCACCGGCGCTCCGGTGCCCCGCGCCACCGTGAGCGCCCTTGCTGAAGAAGACAATCGCGTGGTCGCAACCGCTACAACCGATGCGGAAGGCGGCTTCTCCATCGCCGGTCTCGCCGCCGGCAAATACCCGCTCACCGCCTCCCGCCGCGGTTTCCGCACCGCTTACTTCGACGAGCACGAGGACTCCTTCAATACCGCGATCGTTACCGGCCCCAACCTGGACACCGGGCATCTGGTGTTCAAGCTCGCGCCCGGCGCCGTCATCTATGGCACGGTCACGAGCGATGGCGGCGATCCGGTCGAGAACGCGCAGGTTGTGCTTTTTCGCCGCGATCCTGCCGCGCCCAAAAGCAATCCCACGCGCGCCCAGGACGCAAACACCGACGACATCGGCGCCTACGAATTCAGCGATCTTCCCGCCGGCCAATACCTGGTCGCGGTGGGCGCGCAGCCCTGGTATGCCATGCACCACCACCCGGGCGAGGCGCAGTCCGGCGACAACAGCCTCGACGTCGCCTATCCGGTCACGTTTTTTGACTCCACCACCGATGAGGCCTCGGCGTCGCCCCTTGACGTTGCCGCCGGCGAGCGCGCGGAGGCGGATATCTCGCTGCATGCTGTGCCGGCTCTTCATATCAAGCTGACCGGACTGCGCCAGCCCAATGACGGCCCCGTCGCCCATCTGCAGCAGACCGTGTTCGGCGCCGAATTCCCCGCGCAGGCTGATATGGAAGGCAACGCAAACGGCTACGAGTTCGTAGGCCTTGCACCCGGCCACTACGAACTGGAAACGGCAAACCCTCCGCGCACGACCGACCTGGACGCCTCGTCGAGCATGGAAATCGATCCCTCCTCGGGCACGCCCATGCAGCCGATTGACGGAACCGTGCGCATGGCCGACGGCTCGCCGCCCGGCAATGTCATGCTGGCGCTTGCGCGATCGGGAAGCGTTGGAGACACTGTGAACGCCTACGCGCAAGCAGGACAGTTCCACTTTGCCGCCGTCCCGCCCGGCGTCTGGACCCTGACCGCGGGAGGCGGGCGGTCAGCCGTCTACGTCGCCTCGGTCACAGCCGCCGGCAGCCCGGTTTCGGCCAGCCAGATTGCTGTCCGCGACCACCCCTTGACCCTCGCCGTTACGCTCTCCCGCTCACAGACGCGCATCGCCGGCTTTGCCCGCACGGACGGCAAGCCCGCGCCCGGCGCCATGATCGTTCTCGTGCCTCGCGGTCCCGCGGCCTGGCCGGTGCTGGCCCGCCGCGATCAGTCCGACTCCGACGGCAGCTTTTCCCTCGCCGATGTCCCCCCCGGCCGCTACACCGTCGTCGCCATCGCCGACGGCTGGAATCTCGACTGGCAGGACCGGGCCGTCATCGCTCGCTACCTTCGCGCCGGCGAGCCCGTCACAATTGATACACAGAGCGGAGCCGTGGTTCCGCTTCCGCGGCCTGTGGAAACGGCTCTGCCGTGATCCCCGCCCGCCGCCGGACTTCATCGAACGTGGGGGGAGAGGATAGTCTATGAAGGTACCGGATCAATTCTGGGTTCGGCCGGCCGCCGCCGCCGGCAAACCCCTATGCGCCCGTTGGAACAGGAGAGTTACCCATTGAAGAGGAAGTGCTTGACTTGGTTTTTCGCGGCCGCTGCCGCGTGGTTGGGGATGCCGGCTTCGGCCCAGGTCTCTTTGGAAACTAAAACGCCGGCTGCCAATCCCAATTTTCAAAAATACGCCATCTTCGCGGGCTTTGGTTACACCAGCCTCAACCAGGTCAACCAGTCGCGCTACGGGCTCATCGGCGGCAACGTCGACCTGAGCCGAAACTGGGGCCGTTTCTTTGCCCTCACCGTTGACGGCGGCTTCTTTCCCACGTCGTACGGTTCAGGCAATCCCGGCAATCCCTCCGTCAGCATGGTGCTGGGCGGGCCTGAGCTCCATGGCACGCTGTTTCAGAGCTGGATGCTCTATTTCCGAGGCCTGATGGGCGGCGAGCATACCGGCGGCGAGGGCATGACTCCCAGCGTCTCTTTTGCCGGCGGCATCGGCGCCGGCATCCAGCACGACATGGGCCCGCATTGGGCCGTCCGCGCCGGCGGCGACGACATCGGCTCCTCTTTCTCGCTCACCAACAATTCGCCGCAGCTTGGCTACTCGCCGCACCGCAAGTTCAACGCCCGCGCCCACATCGGCGTTGTGTATCGCTTCTAGTCATTCATCGTGCGGGCCGCATCGCGCGGCCTGGCGGTGCCCCAAATTGCAATCCTGTCCCGCCGCCTGCCCACTCGTCACTTGCTCTCCCCGCCCCTGCCCCGATAAAGTTTTCTGCACACGGCTGTTTCCTCCCGCAGCCCGCGCGCCTGGCTTCCGACCCGCGCCAGCTCCTCAATCAAGGACGCCTCGAATGTCTTCCAACATCCCCGCCGTGATTGCCATTCAAAATCAGGACCTCGACTCAACCCTGCGCGAAGACCGCGTCTTTCCTCCTCCGCCCGAGTTCAGCCGCCACGCGCACATCAAGAGCCTGGAAGAATACGATGCGCTCTACAAGCGCTCCATCGAGGATCCGGAAGGCTTCTGGGCCGAAGCCGCCAAAGACCTGCACTGGTTCAAGCCGTGGGACAAGGTGCTGGAGTGGAACCTTCCCTGGGCCAAATGGTTCGTCGGCGGCCAGATGAACCTCTCTTACAACTGCCTCGATCGCCACGTCCACGGCTCAGGCGGCGACAAGACCGCCATCATCTGGGAAGGCGAGCCCGGCGAGGTCCGCCGCCTCACTTACGCCGAGCTGCTGGCTGAAGTGCAGAAATTCGCCAATGCGCTCAAGACCCTCGGCATTCGCAAGGGCGACCGCGTGGCCATCTACATGGGCATGACCCCCGAGCTCGCCATCGCCCTGCTCGCCTGCGCCCGCATCGGCGCGGTCCACTCCGTCATCTTCGGCGGGTTCGCCGCCAACGCCATCGCCGACCGCGTCAACGACGCCGGTTGCGTGGCCGTCATCACCCAGGACACCAGCTACCGCCGCGGCAATCATGTCCAGCTCAAGCGCACCGTGGACGAGGCCATGTCCGCCTGCCCCACCGTCAGGCATGTCGTCGTCTACCAGCGTTCCGGCGCGCCGGTTACCATGATCGCCGGCCGCGACTGGTGGTGGCACAACCTGGTCGCCAACGCGCCCACCGAGTGCCCAGCCGAACATCTCGACTCCGAAGATCCGCTCTACATCCTCTACACCTCCGGCACCACCGGCAAGCCCAAAGGCCTGGTCCACACCACCGGCGGCTACGCCGTTCAGACCTACCTCACCTCGAAGTACGTCTTCGACCTCCGCGACGACGACATCTACTGGTGCTCGGCCGACATCGGCTGGGTCACCGGCCACTCTTATGTCGTGTATGGCCCCTTGCAGAACGGCGCCACCGTCCTCATGTATGAAGGCGCGCCCAACTTTCCCGATTTCTCGCGCTTCTGGAAGATTATTGACGACCACCGCGTCACCGTCTTCTATACCGCTCCCACCGCTATCCGCGCCTTCATCAAGTGGGGCTGCGAGCACGTGGAAAAGCACAAGCTCGATTCGCTCCGCCTGCTGGGCACCGTCGGCGAGCCCATCAATCCCGAAGCCTGGATGTGGTACCGCGAGAAGATCGGCCACAACCGCTGCCCCATCGTCGACACCTGGTGGCAGACTGAGACCGGCGCCATCATGATCACTCCCATCCCCGGCGCCATTCCCACCAAGCCCGGCTCCGCCACGCGCCCGTTCTTCGGCATCCAGCCCGAGGTGGTCACGCGCCCTGACGCCGAAGGCAATTTCCATTCCGTTCCTGCCGGCCACGGCGGCCTGCTCGTCATTCGCAAGCCCTGGCCCTCCATGGCCCGCACCATCCATGGCGACCCCGAGCGCTACCGCAAGACCTACTGGTCTGACGTGCCCGGCTGCTACTTCACCGGCGACGGCGCGCGCCAGGATGCCGATGGCTACTTCTGGCTCATGGGCCGCGTGGATGACGTGATCAACGTCAGCGGCCACCGCCTGGGAACCATGGAAGTCGAATCGGCGCTCGTTGCCCATCCCAAGGTGGCTGAAGCCGCCGTCGTCGGCCGCCCCGACGACCTGAAGGGCCAGGCCATCGCCGCTTTCGTCACCCTGGAGAGCGGCAACCAGCCCTCGCCCGAGCTGAAAGACGAGCTGCGCAAGTGGGTGGCGAAGGAGATCGGCGCGCTCGCCCGCCCCGACGACATCCGCTTCACCGAGGCGCTGCCCAAGACCCGCAGCGGCAAGATCATGCGCCGCCTCCTGCGCGAGCTGGCCACCCACGGCGAAGTCAAAGGCGACACCACCACCCTCGAAGACTTCACCGTCATCGCCAAGCTGCGCGAAGCGGAAGAAGGTTGAGCGGCGCGTCCCGGCTTCACCCAGCTCACGCGCGTTCCCCCGCAAAGAGAATCGCCATTGCGCGCCGGTCGCGCCCTGGCCTGTCGGCCGCGCCGTCACCCAGGCGTACAATTTTGTCACGGAGCCTGCGTATGCTGCCGCGACTTCCCCGACCACAGTCGACGAATAGCTTAAAACCACAACCGATCCCGACTGACCCCGACCGACCTGGACCGAAAACCTCATCGACCGGCCTAACCTCAACTTCCCACGGTTGCGGTGGCACACGCAACCTCTAACCCACAATTCCGTCAAGGTTATCGATGCGCACTTCCCCAGCCCCTGGTCGCGGGCCTGTACGCCGGCTCTCGATCACGTCTCAGCCATTCCTGGCCATCCCTGCGCTTTCCCTTCTCCTTTTCTTTCTTGCCGGCTGCTCCAATGTTGTCATCACCGGCGACCCCAACCCGCCCAAGCCGCCGGCTCCGCCTCCACCGCCCACCCCGGTCACTACCGGCACCATCACCATCACGCCCACGGTAGCCGCCGTGGCGCCCGGCCAAAACTTCCAGTTCTCCGCCTCCAACTCCAAAGGCGGGACCATCCAGTGGTCCGTCTCCGGCGGTTCTATTGATCAGACCGGCAATTACACCGCCCCCGCCTCCATCTCGCAGAGCGAGAACGTTACCGTGACCGCTGCCCTGGCCGCCAACACGCAGATCTACGCCACCGCCATCGTCTCCATCATCCAGCCCGGCCAGATTGCCTGCCCCACCCTGACCGGGAATCCGCAGGTGGCGCAGTACACGGTCTACCTGCCCGCGCCGGGCACAGCCTCCGTCCAGTTCGGCACCACCACCAGCTACGGCCTCAACACCTGGCAGGTCCCCACGCCGACCACCAACGGCGCCAACACCGGCGGCCAGGTTCAGCTCTGGGTGGCCGGGATGCTGGGCAACACCACCTACCACATGCGCGGCCACGTGGTGCTCCAGGATGGCGCTGTCTTCAACGACGCCGACCAGACCTGCGCTACCGGCAAGCCTCCCATCACCCCTGCCATCAAGATCACTGCCAACGGCACTCCGCAGCCGGGCATCGAGATGTGGAACACGGTCAATCCGCCCACTTTCACCACCCAGGCCTTCGCCACCGACCTCCAGGGCAACGTGATCTGGACCTACGCCTACACGCACAGCACAAATGACATCGTCCAGGGGGTGCAGTTGCTGCCCAATGGCGACCTGATCATGACCATCTCGTTCCTCTCATCGGTCGACTTTCCCCCCACCCAGAATCTCATCAACGAAGTGCGCGAAATTGACCTGGCCGGCAACACCGTGCGCTCGCTCAACATGACAGAGCTCAACCAGAAGCTCCTGGCCACGCCCAGCCTCCACGACGCGCAGGGCAATCCTTACCAGTTCAAGAGCTTCCACCACGACGTACTGGTGCTGCCCAACGGCCACTGGGTGGTGCTCACGTGCTACTCGAAAGGCTACAGCAACGTTGCCGGCGAGAGCGGCAACGTGGCCGTGCTCGGCGACGCCATCGTGGACGTGGACCAGAACAACAATCCCGACTGGGTGTGGAACACGTTCGACGGTCTGGCCAAGGAGTGCGGCCCGCCCGGGGTGTGCGGCGTGAACCGGCATCCCATGAACTTCCCCGACTGGACGCACTCAAACGACATGCTCTACTCGAGCGACGACCACAACCTGCTGCTCTCCATCCGCCACCAGAACTGGGTCGTCAAGATCAACTTCCAGGACGGAACCGGATCGGGCGACGTGATGTGGAAGCTGGGCTACCAGGGCGACTTCAAGCTGGTCGACGCCACCGACCCCACCGACTGGTTCTACGCCCAGCATGGGATGAACTACTTGACGGCGAACACAACGGGCGATTTCAAACTGACCATGATGGACAACGGCAACGACCGCACCTACCCCAGCGGCCAGGTATTCTGCAACCCCTTCGCGCCACCCTTGCCGACCTCCTGCTACTCAACAGTGCCGGTGCTCGAGATCAACGAGAGCAACATGACGGCCACTATGCTGAGCCACTATGAGCCGGGGCCGAACGACTTCAGCTACTTTGGCGGCAATGCGGCCCAGCTCGCCAATGGCGACTTCGAGATCGATTTTGCGGTTGCCAAGACTACAAATGGCGGGCTGGTGCAGGAGCTGACGCCGGGCGCATGGCAGCCGGTTTGGCAGGCCACCACCAGCGACGCGGACCAGTACCATGTGAACCGCTGGCCAAGCCTGTACCCCGGAGTCCAGTGGTAAAGGCGGGGACCGAGGGACCGAAAAGGCAGCGACTGGTGGGCTGCGAAATGCGCAAAAATAAAAACGGCGATGTCTAATGGATCGTTCACGATACGAGCTGAAAGTGCAGTGATTCGTGTCCACTTTTGAACGGTGAACATGGACCGACGGACCAAGGGAACGAGAAAGCGACGGCTGGGCTGCGGAATGCGCGAAAATAAAAACGGCGATGTCCAATGGATTGTTAGAGATATGAGATGAAATTGCATGCATTTGTCTCCGTTTCTGAACGCCGACTCCGGAGTGCAGGTGAAGGCGCCCAATCGCGGAGTTAAAACCGCGATGAATAGACCCAAAGCTGAGATGGCCGGCGGGCATTGGTGTTTTTCCTTTCCCGAGCGCAGAAATGAAAACGCCCGCGGTGACTCGCGGGCGTCTTTCGGGCTACTGTATTTAGTTTAGTAGTTTCGAATCTTAATACTGAAGATTCAACCAACTATTGTTTCCAATTATTTAATGCCGGTTCGACTAGGTTTTCCACAGACCGTTACTATTGACACCAACTCCTTCTAAGGTCCAGGGACCAGGGATTAGTTGTGCATTGTCAATAGGTTGTTCCGATCAAGCCCTGCGCGGCTGATGGGTGGTGAAGCGTCGAGGCTGCCGTGTGGTCTGTGCCAGTTGTACTGGTGGACCCAGCGGGGCAGTTCTTCGGCGCGCTGAGTTGAGTTCTGATACGAGCGGCCGTAGGCCCACTCGCGCAGAGCGGTCTGGATGAAGCGTTCGGCTTTTCCGTTGGTGCGCGGAGTGTAGGGCCGGGTGCGGCGGTGCTTGAGGCCGAGCAGCCGGCAGGCCTGGGCAAAGCGGCGCGAGGCGTAGGCGGGCCCGTTGTCGGTCAACACGGCCTTGAAGCGGATGCCAAGCCGGTCGTAGTAGGCCAGGGCGCGGTGAAGGAACTCCACCACGGAATCGGCCTGCTCGTTGGGGAAGATGTCGGAGAAGGCGATGCGGGAGTGGTCGTCGATGGCCACGTGGACGTACTCCCAGCCCAGGCCGCGGGTGCGCCGGCTGGGGTCGCCGTGGATGCGCATACCTTCGGCGCTGAAGCGTCCCAGCTTCTTGATGTCGAGGTGGAGCAGATCGCCGGGGGCGGCGTGCTCGTAACGCTTGACCTCGGGGCGAGGCTCCAGATCGCGCATGCGGCTGAGCTTGAGCCGGCGCAGGATGCGGCTTACCGTGGCCTGGCTGAGGCCGGTATGCAGGGCGATGCGCAGGCCGCTCCAGCGCTCCTTGCGCAGCAGCCGTACCCGCTCTACCCGCTCCGCCGGCGTGGGCTTGCGCAGCCGGCACGGGCGCGAGCTGCGATCCACCAGGCCAGCGCGGCCCTCCGCGCGATAACGGCGGACCCACTTGGCTGCCGTCTTTGGGCTGACGTTGGCTGCGGCTGCAGCCGCAGCCAACGTCAGCCCATCCTCCAGCACTTGCTTCACCATCTGCTCTCGACTCCACACCGTTGTTCGGGCATTCTTGTGATAGTCCATCTGGTCTCCTGAATGACTGAGTCTTTGACAAACCCAGCCTACAGGTCCCGATCAGATGGACAACCTATTGAAACCTCACAATTAGGGATCTTTGGGGTAGGCTGGTGGCGGAGGCTCCCATGGCGGAATTGAAGGCTGTTTCCGGAGACATTA
The DNA here is from genome assembly GCA_963766785.1 of uncultured Acidobacteriota bacterium. Classification (GTDB taxonomy): domain Bacteria; phylum Acidobacteriota; class Terriglobia; order Terriglobales; family Acidobacteriaceae; genus Telmatobacter. The sequence goes on along the minus strand of CAVYBV010000025.1, from coordinate 163,531 downwards.
CCCGGCTCAACGTGGATGCGATCGTGAATGCAGCCAACACCTCACTCTTGGGCGGCGGAGGCGTGGATGGGGCCATCCACCGGGCGGCGGGGCCGGAGCTGCTGGAGGCCTGCCGCAAGCTCGACGGGTGCGCGACCGGCGACGCCAAAGCCACGGCCGGGTTCCGGCTGCCCGCGAAGTGGGTGTTTCACGCGGTGGGGCCGGTGTGGAACGGTGGCGGGCATGGCGAAGACGGGCTGCTGGCCGGGTGCTACCGGCGGTGCCTGGAGCTGGCGCGAGAGCATGGGGCAAAGTCGGTTGCGTTTCCCGCGATCAGCACGGGGGTTTATGGGTTTCCGTCGGACAGGGCGGCGCGGATTGCGGTGGAGACGGTGAAGGCGCACGTGGATGCGAGCGCCGTGGAAGTGGTGAATTTCGTGTGCTTCGATGTGAAAACGCGGGGGATTTACGACGAGTTGCTCGCTTCCAGTTTTTAGCTCTTAGCCGTCAGCCGTCAGCCGTCAGCCGTCAGCCCACCGCCCTTAGCCTCAGGCCTCGCGCCGCCCCGACGGGGCGATTTGAACTGACTTCGTCAATCGCATGGAGACGGCTTCGACGATTTGCACGTGGACTTCTTCGATGGAGAGGTCGCCTTCGATGGCGATGACACGGGCGGAGTCGCGGGCGGCAATTTCGCGGTACTTCTGCCAGACGCGGCGGTAGAAGGCAAGCTGTTCGCGCTCGAAACGGTTTTCGTCGGGGCCATCTGTTGTGGCGGCGCGGTCGTTGCGGCGGCGGGCGCGATCCAGGCTGGCCTGGAGAGCGGGGAGCAGGAGCACGGTCAGGTCGGGCTGGAGGCCGCCGCAGATGAGGCGGTGGAGTTCAAGGACGGCCTGGGAGCCGAGCTGGCGGCCGCCGCCCTGGTAGGCCTCAGTGGAGTCGGTCCAGCGGTCGCAGAGGACAACGCGGCCGGATGCGAGCGCGGGCTCGATGACTTCGGCGATGGCCTGGGCGCGATCGGCGAACATGAGGGCCATCTCGGTCATAGGGGCGACGCCGGCGGAGCGCGAGTCGAGAAGCAACTCGCGGATTCGGTCTCCGGCGGCGGTGCCTCCGGGCTGCCGGGTGACGACGGGATCCTGGCCGCGCTTGCGCATCCACGCGGCGAGGCGATTCAACTGCGTGGATTTGCCGGAGCCGTCCAATCCTTCAAACGTGATGAACACTCCCCGCGGCATGGCTGGAGTCTACCATCCGGGTCTGTGACGACTGACGGAGACAACTCTGCTTTGCTTGTGTTAAAAGATGAAAAAATCCTGAATCGCTGGCTTTTTGCGTCTGCTCCCCCTCCGGGCCGCGAGGCGCCGGATTGGAGTCAATGTGAAAAGCATTCGTCTTGTTCGCTTTATTTTTCTTGTGGCCGCGCTGAGCCCGATGACAGCAGCGCCGCTGATGGCCCAGAACCTGACCCTGGAGGGCCAGACCGGTGGATTTATCACCCCGACGGCCTACGTGGTGTACGCGGCAAAGGGCCAGATGTTCTCGCATCCGGCCGTGGGCTATCACTTTGTGGACGCCGACAAGGTGATCGGAAACATCCACACGTTCTCGATTGCAGAGGGATTCCGGAACCGCGCCGAGGCGGGCTACACGCGCATGGTGCACACGGAAGGGGATAGCGCGCTGTTCAGCAGCTTGTGGCATTTTAACGGGATGAACGTGTTCAACGGCAAAGTGGTGGCGATCAAGGACGGACAGTGGCACTCGCCGGTGCCGGGAGTGGCAGCCGGATTCGTGGTGCGGACGGGCGACAGGTTTGTGACCGGGGCGCTGGACCAGGAGCTGACCGGGGTGCTGAAGAGCTATACCAATGGCGACTTGTACGCAGTGGCCACCAAGACGTGGCTGCATGCGCCGCTGCCGTTCCTGGCCAACCTGGGCTGGAAGGCTACGAATGCGACGATTTACGGGATTGGCGGGCAGTCGACGCGCTTTGGCGGGAGACTGTTCGGGGGTCTGGGGTTTCCAATTCCGGGGCCGTTCAAGACGGCGATTGTGCCGGCGGCGGGGTTCACGCAGGAGCCGGCTACTTCAAAGAATCTGAACCTGATTCTGTATCCGGCGGGCAGCCCGGCGCATATCCCCACGACGATGGACTACGCGGTGCGGATCACGCAGAAGAACAACCCGCATTTTGCGTTCGATATCGGGGTGGGGCAGGTGGCGGGAACGATCGGAACCACGGCGATTCCCACGGCAGCGGGGCCTGTGCTTACGCCGGTGAATCTGCAGGCGCGGTCGGTGATCGGGACGGGGCTTAGCATGCGTTACTGAACGAGTCGTGGTTCGTGAATCGTGGTTCGCGGATCGAGGTTTGTTGTTCGTGGTTGGTGGACGTGCGCGGTTTTGTCCCCGGTGCAACTTTGGGGGGGAGGGTTCCATCGAAGCCATCAGAACTGGCACAGGTGGAGCTGCGAGTTGGGGTTCAAAGACAAAACCAGGGAGTCCGGCGCCTCCGGGGAATGCGCGATTAGCGTGGGCGAGCATGTGTGGGTGTCAGGGCGCGCGGGCGAGTATGTGGTGATGGGAGTGGAGCGCGAGAAGGCGGGGCTGCAGGTTCTGCGAGTGGGCACGAAGAGCGTCCTCGAGAGTGTGCCGCTGACGAGCGTGCGGGCGGTCCTGGCGCCCAAAGCGGCGTAAAGGCAGGGAGTAGGGAAACAGGGAATAGGGAATAGGGAGTAGATTACGGTTCGCAGTTTTCGGCCGTCAGCCCTCATCTCGAACTTGGCCCTGCCACCTGACGGTTCGTCTCGCAGTTCCTGTTTTCTATTCCCTACTCCCTATTCCCTACTCCCTGCTTCTACCTATTCCCTACTCCCTGTTTTTAAGCGATGGACATGACCAGCTTGCCGAAGTGGCTGGCTTCTTCCAGGCGGGTGAGGACCTGGTGGGCCTGGGACCATGGGAAATCTTCGCCGACGGGGCGGAGCTGGGTAAGGCTGATGGCGCGGTTCATGTCGAGGAAGTCCTGGCGTGAGCCGACGTAGAGGCCGTGGATGCGCGCCTGTTTGTGGAGGATGGTAGGCAGAGCGATGGGCTCAGAGGTGGCGGATCCAGTGAGGACGCCGATCTGGGCAATGACGCCGCCCATGCGCAGGGCGCGCAGAGAGCGGGGAAGAGTGCCGGCGCCGCCGACTTCGACGACGAGGTCGACGCCATCGCCGGTTTGCTCGATGGCCCAGCGGTCCCAATCGGGGAGGTCGTTGTAGTTGATGCCGGCATCGAGGCCGAGGTCAAAGGCGCGGGCGAGCTTGTCGTTGCTGGAGGAGATGCCGAGCACCTTGGCGCCGCGAAGGCGGGCGAACTGGAGAGCGAAGAGCGAGACGCCGCCGGTGCCCTGGATAAGGACGGCCGAGCCGGGCTTGAGGTCACAGGTGGCAAGCGCGTTCCAGGCGGTAACGGCGGCGCATGGCAGGGTGGCGGCTTCCTGGAAGCTGAGGTGATCAGGAATGGCAACCAGGCCGTTCTCATGGAGGACGACGAACTCGGCGAGCATGCCATCGATATCGCCGCCGAGAGCGCCCTTGATTTTCTCGGGCGTGGCGGGGCCGTCGAGCCAATTCTGCATGAAGATGCCGGCGACACGGTCGCCGCGCTTCCACTGAGTGACGCCATCGCCGACAGCGACGACTTCGCCGGCGCCATCGGAACAGGGGACGCGAGGCAGCTTGAGTTTGGGGTTGTAGAGGCCCTTGACCATCATGAGATCGCGGTAATTGAAGGAGATGGCGCGGACGCGGACGAGGACCTGGCCGGGGCCGGCTTCGGGTTCGGGGCGTTCGACGAATTCAAGAGAATCAATGCCGAAGGATGAAATCTGCCAGACGTGCATGCACACTCCTAGGTTCAAAGCGATGGGCAACGGGCAGGCCCACCTAAAAAGCCTACTCCATCGGCGCGCTGCGAGCAGGCAGCAGGCTCGATAAAATGAAGATATGGCTAGGAGTGTGTCGGGGATAACGGTTGAGATGGCGAGTATTGCTCCTCAGCGGTGAGGGTTAAGAGCGGGCATTTCGTGGAAACACCATGATGTGGTGGCGTCGGGACTGCGGCTGGCAAGTCTGCGCGGGACGTCGAAACAGCTTCCGCCCGCTTTTGATGCCAGCAGCGGCCTCCACCCGGAGCCGAACAGCTTCAACAGGTTGGAAGCTGCGCACACCAGCTTCCATTCGCAACGAACATTCTGGTGACCGCGCAGCGTGAAGCGCCGGAAGCCTCGCTGCTCCTTGATCTGTCCGAAGACCGGCTCGACGATCGCTTTGCGCATTTTGTACAGCGCCCGTCCCGCTTCGGTACGCAACTTATGCCGCATGACCTCCCGCGCTGTAGCACCCGGCGGCGGCTCGCCGGTAGTAGCGATCATGTCTTCATGTTTGTCTCTGCCCGTGGCGATATGCAGATCGATGCCCGCCACGCTTTCATCGCTCGCGTTGGCCTCGCTCCAGTAGCCCGCGTCGGCGCTGGCCGCGTCCGGCTTGCGGCCCAGGTTCTTTTCCACCTGATTCAGCATGGGCAACAGTTGATGATTGTCGGTGGTCTCTTGCGTAACCTCCGCGGCCACGATCACCTGCGCCGTCGAGTCCACCGCCGCCTGCGCGTTATAGCCCTGCACGAAGCTGCCCTTGCTGGCGCCGTCGGGCATGATGCGGCTGTCCGGATCGGTGAAGTTGCGCTGCGCCTTGGCTTCCGGTTTGGCCTGCTCCGGGTCGGGAACCTGCGGCGCGCGCCCGCGCTTCTTCTTGCCCGTCCGCTCTTGCTCTTCGCGCCGCTGGGCCAGTTTGGCCTCGGCCGCGGCGCGCTCCTGTTCGGCCTTCTCCCGAGCTTCCTGTTCCAACTCCGCCTTGGCCTGCGCGATCTTCTTCAACCGGCTCTCCCGCCGCGCTAACTCCGCCGGCAACTCGTCGCCCCGCCGCCCCTTGCCGTACTGCGCATCCTCGGCCGCGTCGGTGGCTTCGGCCTGCTTGAGCAGCGCTTCGATCTCCGCCTTCAGCCGCGCCTCGGTCTCCCCCATCCGTCCATAGCTCATGGCCTTGTGCTTGCTGGCGTTGGCCTTGATCTTGGTCCCGTCGATCGACACATGACCCAGCTTCACCAGCCCTGCCTTCTCGCACAAAAGAAGGGCCTGCGTGAACAGCCCCGCCAGCGCCTCCAGGTGCCGCTTGCGGAACGCCGCGAAGGTGTCGTGATCCGGGTGCGCGTCCGCCGACAGGTAGCGGAAGGCCACATCCTCGTAGGTACGCGCCTCGATCTTGCGCGAACTGTACACGCCCGTCGCGTAGCCGTACAGCAGCACCCGCACCATCATCTCCGGCGCGTAGGCCGACATCCCCCGGCCGTCACCGGCCTCATACGAAGCGTAAATCGCGCCCAGGTCCAGCGCCGACACCACGTCCACCAGAAACCGCGCCAGATGACCTTCCGGAAGCCAGTCGTGCAGCGACGGGGGGAACAGAAGCGACTGGTTCACCGCGTCAGCAACAAAGCTCTTGCCCATGACCGCATCGTAAACTGACCTACCAATTTCAATCCCTGAATTTTCGGCAAAAGGAATCTATCTCCGACACACTCCTAGAGGATGGGAAAGTAAATCCGTTGAGGAACAATTGGCTGGGCTGGAGCAGGCAGGGCCGGCGCCGGGGAGGGTCATGTTTGAGAGCGATGAAGCGCGAAGGAAGGCTGAAGAGGAACGGGTGAAGCGGGCGCGGCGGCGGCAGGCGCTGGAACTGCAACGCGCGAATGTTCTGGGGCAGCGGACGTCGAATGCGGGACGGCGGGCGGCGCTGGAGGCAGCGCTGAAGGCGATCGAGGCGGAGATCGCGGAGCTGGGGTAGGGAAGCAAGTCGGCAGGTCGGCGAGTCAGCAAGTCAGCGAGTTAGCACGCCCGCTGTCGCCGCGGCGACCGATAAGACTGCGATGAACGGGGCACAGTTTCGATCCCACCCTTACCGCAGAGACCGCGGTTAGGATGGGGCACCCTGTATTCTTGTATTCTTCGCAACGCTTTCCGATGCGGTGGGCGGGCGTTTATGCTCGGGGGAATGAGCGAGACAGCGATGGAAAGCGGCGGCGCGCCCAACCGGCTGGGGCAGGCCGGTTCTTCATATCTCAGGTCGGCGCAGCATCAGCCCGTGGAGTGGCATCCGTGGGGTGAGGAGGCGTTTCGGCGAGCGCAGGCCGAGAACAAGCCGATTCTGCTGGACATTGGCGCGGTGTGGTGCCACTGGTGCCACGTGATGGACCGGGAATCGTACGAAGACCCGGAGATGGCGAAGCTCATCAACGAGCATTACGTGGCGGTGAAGGTGGACCGGGACGAGCGGCCGGACGTGGACTCGCGCTACCAGGCGGCGGTGCAGTCGATCAGCGGGCAGGGGGGATGGCCGCTGACGGCGTTTCTGACGCCGGACGGGCGGCCGTACTTTGGGGGGACGTATTTTCCGCGCGACGACCGTTATGGGCGGCCGGGCTTCGGGCGGGTGCTGGTAACCATGGCGCAGGTGTGGAGGGAGCGGCGCGAAGAGGCGCTGGAGTCGGCCCAGAGCGTGATGGCGGCGGTGGAGCACAACGAGAGCTTCAGCGGGCGCAGTGGGGAGCTGACGCCGGCTCTGGTGGAAAAGATTGCCGGATCGGCGCTGTCGCAGTTCGATCCGCATAACGGAGGGTTCGGGTCGCAGCCCAAGTTTCCCCATCCGGCGGTGTTGGATCTGCTGCTGGAGCTGGCTATGCACCGCGACCATGAGGCGGCGCAGGATGCGTTCCTGGTGACGCTGGGAATGATGGCACGGGGCGGCGTGTACGACCAGCTTGCGGGCGGTTTCCATCGCTACTCAGTGGACGAGCGCTGGGTGGTTCCGCACTTTGAAAAGATGCTCTACGACAACACGGAGCTGCTGCGCAACTACGTACATGGGTTCCAGAGCTATGTGCGGGAGGACTTCAAGGCGGTTGCGCTGGAGATCATGGGCTGGCTGGACCGGACCATGACGGACCGCGAGCACGGCGGGTTCTACGCATCGCAAGATGCGGATATCGACCTGGACGACGACGGCGACTACTTTACCTGGACCCTAGAGGAAGCGCGCGCGGTGCTGACGCCGGAAGAGATGGAAGTGGCGTCGCGGTACTACGACATCGGCGAGCTGGGCGACATGCACCACAACCCGGCAAAGAATGTTCTGCACGTGCCGTACACGCGGGAGCAGGTGGCGGCGCAGGTGGGGATTTCGCTGGAGGAATTCGGCAAGCTGCTGGCCTCGGCCAAGAGCAAGCTGCTGGCGGCGCGGATGGAACGGAAGACGCCGTTCATCGATCGCACCTTGTACACGGGCTGGAACGCGATGGCGGTGACGGCTTATCTGGAAGCGGCGCGGGTGTTGCGGCTTGATGATGCGCGGGAGTTTGCGCTGCTGACGCTGCGGCGGCTGCTGGTGGAGGCATGGGGCGGAGCGGACCTGCTGCGTCACGTGATTGCGTATCCGCAAAAGCCAGGCGGAGACGCGCAGGAGCGGGTTGCGGGGACGCTGGACGATTATGCATTCACCGTTCATGCGTGCCTTGACGGATGGATTGCCAGCGGACGGATGGAGTTCTACCACGCGGCGACGACCCTGGCTGACGCCATGATTGCGCGGTTCCACGACGGCGCAGCGGGAGCGTTCTACGACACGGCGGCGGACGCGGGAGGGGAGCAGCTGGGCGCGCTGACGGCGCGGCGCAAGCCCCTGCAGGACTCGCCAACGCCGGCGGGGAATCCGACCGCGGCATCGGCATTGTTGCGGCTGGAATCGCTCTCGGGACGGAAGGAGTATCGCGAGATCGCGGAGGACACGCTGGAGTCGTTTGCGGGAATCGTGGAGCATTTCGGCCTGTATGCGGGCAGCTATGGACTGGCTTTGGAGCGGCTGCTTCTGGATCCGGTGCAGGTGGCGATTGTGGGTTCGGGGCCGGAGGCGGCGCGGCTGGAGGCGATGGCGGTGGCGCGGTACGGGGTGCAGAAGGCGGTGATGCGGATCGGGCCGTTCCGAATGGCGCCGGGCGGGGTTCCGCCGGAACTGGAACAGATGCTGCTGAACGCCCCTGCGCCGGCAGGGGCGAACGTGTGGGCGATTGTGTGCCGCGGGCGAACGTGCCTGCCGCCGATTACCGATGCGGAGGCGCTGCTGGCGGCGATGGAAGGCAGGGAGTAGGGAACAGGGAGTAGGGATCAGGGATAGATAAAGAAGAACCTCTTGTAAATATCGCGGGTACCAACACCGGGGACCTGGGACACCCAGCTTATAAAAAGGCCTCGTCAGCTCTGGTCGGCGCCAAAGATGCGGCGGAAGAACGTGCCGATGCGGCGAAAGAAGCCGTGGTGCTTTTTAGCGGGGGCTGGGGGCGGAGTTGCCTGCGCGAGTTGGGTGGCAGCCTGGGACGCGGGCGGCGCGGCAGCAGCTGGAGCGGACGATTGCGCTGATTTGGGCGCCTGGTAGACGAGCGCCTGTTCGATGGTTGCGGGGGCGGATGGGTTGGCTGGTCCAGGAGAGGCATTGATGGGCGGGGCCTGCGGCGAGAGGCCGGCGCTCTGGGCGAGCGGGAAGTCGTTGGTTCCGGGGCGAGGCGAAGGCGGACAGCCACAAGGCTCCTTTTCCTGGTCGACAACTTCCTGAAGGCTGCCGTGCTGGAACATGACACGCTGGCCGGGCTGGACGCGATAGGCGCCGCCGTCAAAGACGCTGGTGACGAGGACGTAAGGGGCGTTGATGCCGGGATTATCCACGCAGGTGTCGCCGTGGTCGCCGAGGCGAACCTTGACATCGACGACGCCGGGCCCGCCGATGAGGATGCGGAAATCGGGAGTGAGGAGGACGTCGGAGTTGCGGCCGGAGGCGTAGCTTGCCTCGATGGCGCCGCGGTCGAAGGCCATCATGAGGCCGGGAGTTTCGCCCGCGGGGACGCTGGTGTCAGCGGCGAGTTTCACGGTTGTGGACGGGCAAACACGCAATACACCGCGACGGGGCAGCACAACGGGAGTGATCTCAGGTCCCGATGTTATAGAACCATTTGCCTGGATCGTCGCAGTGCCGGCAGTGACGAGGATGGCTCCGCTGACGGTATCCGAAGTGTTCAGCGGAACAATGGCAATGGGACCCGTCTGGACTGGAACATCGGACGGCTGCTGCGCGCAAGCCGTACCCGCCACGCATGCGGCAACCAGCAGTGCGCGCGCGACGATGCCAGATGGCCGCGGGTGAAACAGCTTCATCACTTCATATCCAGGAAGTTGCGGATCATCTGACGTCCGCCTTCAGTGAGCACGCTTTCAGGATGGAACTGGACGCCTTCGACCGGCAGAGTGCGATGACGAAGGCCCATGATGACGGAGCCGCCGCCGTTCTCCGCGGTGCGGGCGGTGATGGCGAGCTCCGGCGGGAGGGTTTCCTCAGCCACGATGAGCGAATGGTAGCGGGTGCAGGTGAGCGGCGAGGGCAAGCCGGCGAACACGCCTTTGCCGTCATGCGCCACGGAGCTGGTTTTACCGTGCATGAGATGCGCAGCGCGAACCACGTCGCCTCCGAAGGCTTCGCCGATGGCCTGATGGCCCAGGCAGACGCCGAGGATGGGCGTTCGCCGCGGCGAACCGGCCATGCGGCGGATGAGCGGAACGAGGATGCCGGCCTCAGCCGGCGTGCAGGGTCCCGGCGAAAGGAGGATGCGGTCAGGCCGGAGAGCCTCAACTTCTTCCACCGTCAGCTCGTCGTTGCGGCGAACCACGACATCAGCGCCCAGCTCGCCGAGATACTGGACGAGGTTGTAGGTGAAGGAGTCGTAGTTGTCGAGAACGAAGACCATGCCTGGATTCAGTGTAGCGCGGGAGCGGAAGGGGATGACGAAGCGGGGCGCGGCTGCCGGCGATGGGCCGCTAACATACTCAGAAGGAACCAATTTTGAGTTACATGCGTACCGAATGTGCGAGGGAGTTTGTGTGTAATCCTCTGCTACACTTCTCGCATACTTTTCCGGATCGCGAGCCGAATTGAAACGATTTCCAGCGGAGAATTCATGTCCGTCGTCGAGCTTGCAGGCGTAACCAAAGCCTACGAAAGCAAGGTTGCCGTGCACCAGCTCAGCTTCTCCATTGAGGCGGGGCAGATGTTCGGCCTGCTGGGACCGAACGGCGCCGGCAAAACCAGCTCCATCCGCATGATGATGGGCATCACGATGCCCGATGAAGGCCGGGTGATGTTGTTTGGCAAGCGGTTCGAGCGAAAGAGCCTTGACCGCGTGGGATATCTTCCGGAAGAGCGGGGGCTTTACAGGAAGATGAAGGTGCAGGATCAGCTTGTCTTTTTCGGCGAAATGCATGGTCTGGACAAGCACGAAGCACGCAAAAGGGCGATGGGCTGGGCCGAGCGGCTGGAGATTGCCGACACGCTGGGCAAGAAAACCGAAGAGCTTTCAAAGGGCATGCAGCAGAAGATTCAATTCATTGCATCGCTGCTGCACGATCCGGGGCTGATCGTGATGGACGAGCCGTTTACCGGGTTGGATCCTGTGAACGCGACGTTGCTTGAACGCACGCTGATCCAGCTCAAGGAACAAGGCAAGGCGATCATCTTCTCGACCCACCGCATGGACCAGGTGGAGAAGCTGTGCGACTCGATCTGCCTGATCAACAAGGGCGAGGCCGTACTTTCAGGGACAATGCGCGAGATCAAGTCACGCTACGAACGCAACCGGGTGATTGTGGAGTTCGAAGGAGACCCATCGTTTCTGAACAGTGCGGAGATTGCGGAAGCCCGGAATTTCTCAGGCCATGCGGAGATTCGTCTGCATCCGGACGGGAACGCGCAGAAGCTTCTGCATGAAGCGGCGGTCGTGGCGACGATTTTTCGCTTTGAGCTGGTGGAACCCTCCCTGGAGGAGATCTTCATTCAGACGGTGGGAGGCAAGTCCGATGCGTAATCTGCTGCTGGTGGCGAGGCGCGAGTACCTGGAACAGATTCGCGGACGGGCGTTCAGGGTAACTACGATTCTTGTTCCGGCGCTATTCGGTGTGGTCATCTTCATTATGATCATGGCCAACCGCGGAGCGACCGCGGGCAAGCACATTGTGGTCGCGTCCAACGACGCAGGATTGGCCGGCGAGGTCCGGGCGCAGCTTCTGGCGCATAACGAAACCCAATCTAGAATCGAAGTGCTTGCGCCGGTGGGGCCGGGCGACCGCTCGGAGCTGATCAATCGCGTCCGCACCGGCAAGATTGACGGCTTCCTATGGATCGACGCATCTCCGGGCAATCCGCTGACGGCGGTTTACGAATCGCAATCTTCCGGCGACTTCATCACCGATGAGATTCTCAGCACCGCTTTAAATCGCGCGGTGGTGCGGCGGCGGCTTTCCGGCTCGGGAATCCAGGTCGGGGACATCGACGCGCTGCTCAAGAATGTGGACATCGACACCCGGCAAATCGACAAGCAGGGCAGGGAACTGAAGAGCAACGCCATGAGCTCGTTCTGGAAGGGCTACGTGATGGCGTTCCTGCTTTCCATGACCACGATGATCTACGGCATGAACGTGGCGCGGTCGATCATCCAGGAGAAGACGTCGCGGATTTTTGAGGTTATGCTGGCCACGGCAAAGCCAAGCGATCTGCTGGCGGGCAAGCTGATCGGCGTAGGCGCGGTTGGTTTGACGCAGATCGCCATCTGGTTTGTGGCAGCCGCGGCCATTGCCAGCGCGTTTACGGCACAGATCCTTTCGGCAAAGCTCTCCCTTCACTTTTCCTGGACGGAAGGCGTTTTCTTCGCCGTCTACTTCCTGCTCGGCTACCTGCTGTACGCATCGCTGTTCGCGGGGCTGGCAGCATCGTGCGAGACGGAGCAGGAATTGCAAATGTATACGCCGCTGGCCGCGCTGCCCATCTGGCTCGCGTTCGCGCTGATCGTGCTGGTGGTCAACAATCCAGACTCGGCGCTCTCGGTTGCGGCATCGCTTTTCCCGGCCACGGCGCCCATCATCATGATGCTGCGCATGGGCTCAGAGTTCCCGCCCGCATGGCAGATTGAAGCGTCGATCGCGATCATGCTGCTGAGCATCTGGTGCGTGCTTTGGATTTCATCGCGGCTGTATCGCGTGGGGATCCTGATGTACGGCAAGCGGGCCACCATTCCCGAGCTCCTGCGCTGGCTGCGATACAGCTAAGGTCGCCTTCAGCTTCAGCCGTCAGTTTTTAGCGATTCCGCCGGCTGAGTTAGCAATGGGGGCCAGCGGCGAGCAGCTAAAATCGGGGCAGTGACCGAAGAGACGAGCAGCAGGTTCAGCCTGGGGCAGCGCATCGCGTTGGCTATTGTGCCGCGCCTGGTGTGGGCGCTCCTCTGGATCGTCGGATTCACCTGGCGCTACGAAGTGATCGCCGAAGAGGGCGTGGTTCCGGTTCGCTTTGGGCAAAAGGCGGGCGGCGAAATCTACTGCTTCTGGCATCAATGCGTGCTTCCCACCGCGCTCTATTACCGCCGCACCCATGCCGTCATCCTCATCAGCCGCAGCTTTGACGGCGAACTGATCACGCGAACGCTGCGACTGTTCGGTTTCGACGCGGTGCGTGGTTCCAGCTCCCGAGCGGGCGGCGAAGGATTGCGCGGGCTCAAGCGGGTGATCGAGAGCGGCAGGCCTGCGATCTTTACCGCCGACGGACCGCGCGGTCCGATATTCCAAACCAAGATGGGCCCGATCAAACTGGCGCAGACAACGGGCGCGCCCATCGGAGCTTTCCATTTTCAGCCGGAACGGACATGGGTGATCAATTCCTGGGATCGTTTCCTGGTGCCCAAGCCGTTCACACGCATTGTGGTGAGTTGGGCGCAGTGGACGCGGGCCGGGGCCGAGCTGTCGAACGAGGAGATGGAGTCAAAACGGGCGGAGTTGAATGCGGCGCTGGAGCGCGCGCGACTGAGAGCGCTGAAATACCTGGGGCAGGCATGAGTGAGGGCGGCGATCTGCGCGTGGCGGATTTCGAATACGAGCTGCCGGAGGAACTGATTGCGCAACAGCCACCGGCGGAGCGAGGCGCCAGCCGCATGCTGGCGATGGATCGCCGCTCCGGAGCCCTTTGCGACGCCGTGTTCGCCGTTCTGCCGTCTTTCCTGCGCGCGGGCGACCTGCTGGTGCTGAACGACAGTCGCGTGATTCCGGCGCGGCTTTACGCGCGGCGCACGCTGCGGCGCGAAAAGGAGAAGCCGACAGGACGCATTGAAGTAATGCTGACCGAAGCGGCGGGAGAGAACCAATGGAGGGCGCTGGTGCGGCCGGGGCGCAAGGTGGCCATTGGGGAGATTCTCCTGTTTCCGTCGCCAGGCGGGTCCATCGAGCTGAGAGCCGAGGTGCAGGAGCGCGGAGAGTACGGCGAACGGCTGCTGCAGTTTGAGCCGGTGGACGATTTTTACGCGAGCCTCGAACGCATCGGCCATATTCCGCTGCCGCCGTACATTCATCGCGACGATACCGCAGCGGACCGCGAGCGCTACCAGACGGTGTACTCCGAGGAGCGCGGTTCGGTTGCCGCGCCTACCGCGGGACTGCACTTCACGCCGGAGATGCTTGCGCGCCTCAAGGAAATGGGCGTCGAGGCAGCGCGGATTACGTTGCATGTCGGCCTGGGGACGTTTGCCCCGCTGCGAGTGGAGCGGGTGGATGAAGTGCGCCTGCATCGCGAGCGTTACACGCTGAGCGCGCATGCTGCCGATGCGATCAACCGCGCCAAGCGCGAAGGCCGGCGGATCATTGCCGTGGGCACGACGGTGGTGCGCGCGCTGGAGCATTGCGCGTGCGAGGCCGGCAGCGGGCCGTTGGTCCCACACTCCGGATCAACGGAAATCTTCATCTCGCCGGGCTTCCATTTTCAGCTTGTGAACGCATTGCTCACCAACTTCCATCTGCCGCAATCGAGCCTGCTGATGCTGGTAAGCGCGTTTGCCGGACGCGAGCGGGTGCTGGCCGCGTATCGACATGCTGTGGAGCAGCGGTACCGGTTTTTCAGTTACGGGGACTGCATGTTGATCGCCTGAACCCAGCCGCCGGCCGGCCCTGTGCTGGTCGTCCCGGCTGCTAAACTCAACCCGTGCCCGATCAAGCCAAGCCGCCCGTTTTTCTGCTCGACGCCATGTCCTTCATCTTTCGCGCGTATCACGCGATGCAGCGATCGCGGCCGATGTCTACGCGCTCGGGACTGCCCACCGCGGCCACGTACGTCTTCGTGAACATGATCAAGAAGCTGCGCCAGGATTTCTCGCCGCACTATTTCGCGGCGGTCTTCGACGTCAGCGGCAGAGTCTTCCGCGATGATCGTGCGCTCGCCATTGGCACGCTGCGCAAGTGGAATGGGAAGACCAAGAGCTTTGATGAGGTGAGCTACGAGGGCTACAAGGCCAAGCGCGAGGCGATGCCCGAGGACCTGCGCAAGCAGATTCCTTACATCCGGCGGTCCCTTGAAGTATTTCGAATTCCGATCCTCGAGGCGGAGGGGTTTGAGGCCGACGATGTGATTGGAACGCTCTCGTGCCGCGCCGCCGAGCGGGGACACGAGGTGTTCATCGTCTCCGGCGACAAGGACATGATGCAGCTTGTCAATGAGCGGGTGAAGGTGCTGAACCCGCAGAAGGACAACCTGGTTCTGGACTCGGCCAAGGTGATGGAGACGCTGGGTGTTCCGCCCGAGAAGGTGGTGGATGTGATGGCGTTGCGCGGCGACGCCATCGACAACATTCCCGGCGCGCCCGGCATCGGCGACAAAGGCAGCGTTGATTTGATCAAGGAATTCGGCAGCGTGGAGGCGGTGCTGGACCGTGCCGCGGAGGTCAAGCGCAAGAGCTATCGCGAGTCGCTGGAGCAGAACCGCGAAGCGGTGCTGTTGTCGAAGGAACTGGTCACCATCGACTGCAAGGTGCCGCTGGAACTCGATCTGGCGGCAATGGAGACGCAGGAACCCGATCTGGAAGCGTGCCGGGAGCTGTTCACAGAGCTTGAGTTTACGTCAATGCTGAAGGAGCTTGCGCCGGCGGAAAGCGGCGTGAAATTCGAACTGATTGAGAATCCGAACGCCGAACAAAGAGAAGCGTTTTTTGCGGCCGCACGCCGGAACGGCTTCGCGCTGGCTCTGGAGACGGCCACGGCGCGGCCTGCCGCCGAAGAGGAAGAGCCCGCGGAGCCAACGACGATGTCGCTACTCGACGTTGCCGAAGCCGCCGAGCGGGAGCCGAACTCGCTGGTGGGCGTGTGTGCCGAGCCTGGGATTGCACTGTATCTGCCATTCGATGACGACGTGCGGAAGCTGTTGGAAGATCCGTCGGTGCCGAAGCAGGCGCATGATGCGAAAGCGGCGCTGCACGGGTTCGATGGCATGGGCGTGGAACTTGCCGGGCCGCTGGACGACAGCATGCTGCTCTCGTATGCGCTCAACCCCACCCACTCCACGCAGTCTCTGGCCGATGTTGCGGCCAGAAACGGCCAGACGCCGCCGGATTCTCTTGCTTCGGCAGCGGCCATTGTGCGGGCGCTGGTCCCGGCACTGCGCGCGCAGGCCGAAGAGAGCAAGGTGACCAGCGTTTATACCGAGATCGACCTTCCCCTCGCGCCGGTGCTGTATCGCATGGAGCAGGCAGGCGTGCGCATTGACAAAGATGTGCTGGCGAAGCTCTCTACGCGCTTTGCCGCGGAGATCGAACGCGTAGGCGAGCGCATCTTCGAGCTGGCCGGCGAGCGGTTCAATATCAATTCGCCCAAGCAGCTTGGAGTGGTGCTGTTCACGCACATGGAGCTGCCGGCGCCGGTGAAATATGGAAAGGGCAAGACCATTTCGACGGCGCAGGATGTGCTGGAAACGCTGGCGGAAAAGCACGAAGTCCCGCGCCTGGTGCTGGAATACCGTCATCTGTCCAAGCTCAAGTCCACTTACATCGATCAACTGCCGCTCATGGCCGATGCCGATTCGCGCGTGCACACGACGTTCCAGGCTGCGGCTACGGCCACAGGACGGCTGTCGTCGATCAATCCGAATCTGCAGAACATCCCCATCCGCACGGAGCTTGGCCGCGAGATTCGCGCCGCGTTTACGGCTTCGCCTGGAACGCAGTTGCTTTCGGCGGATTATTCGCAGATCGAGCTGCGACTGCTGGCCGACTTCAGCAACGATCCGCTGCTGGTGCGCGCCTACCGGAACGATGAGGACATCCACACGCTGACGGCCAGCGAAGTTTTCGGCGTGCTTGCGGAGACCATGGACAAGGAGACGCGCGGGCGTGCCAAGGCGGTGAACTTCGGCATCGTGTATGGCATCTCTCCTTTCGGATTGGCGGCGCAATTGGGCATCCCGCAAGCCGAGGCGAAGGCGTACATCGAGCGCTACTTTGCGCGCTACCAGGGCGTGCGGGCGTTCATTCAGAAGACGCTCGAAGAGACGCGAAAGACGGGGAGCGTGCGCACGATGTTCGGGCGGCTGCGCCCCATTCCCGATATCGAAAGCCGCAATCCCAACCAGCGCGGGTTCGCGGAGCGCACCGCGGTGAATACTCCGCTGCAAGGAACGGCGGCAGACCTGATCAAGCTGGCCATGATTGCGCTGGACCGCAAGCTGGCGGAGCGAAAGCTGAAAACGCGCATGGTGCTGCAGGTGCACGATGAACTGCTTTTTGAAGTGCCTGAGGATGAGAAGGACGAAGTTGCGACGCTGGTGCGCGAGGAGATGGAAGGCGTGATCAAGCTGAAGGTGCCGCTGGTGGCGCATCTCGGATTTGGACCGAACTGGCGAGATTTGTAGGCCAGAAATACGACTCGCCGCGCGGGGCGGCAATCGAAAAACGACGCGAAGCTTCCATCGCACTTCAATCCTGCGCAGCAAGGAGCTGAATGCAATGAGCACAACTCAATCCACTCCCGCCGCCGCGGCAGGCACCTTCACGCTGGGCGGCGATTTGACCGTAATTCGGCTTGGTTACGGCGCCATGCGCATCACGGGCAAAGGAATCTGGGGACCGCCGGAGGACAAACTGGCGGCACTGGCCGTGTTGCGGCGTGCGGTTGAGCTGGGCGTGAATCTGATTGACACGGCCGACTCGTACGGCCCCGCAGTTTCAGAGGACCTGATTGCCGAGGCGCTGCACCCGTATCCCGCGGGCCTGGTGATTGCCACCAAGGGCGGATGGGAGCGCGTTGGACCGGGACAATGGACACACAACGCAACTCCGCAGCATTTGACCAGGGCGCTCGAAGGCAGCATGAAGCGGCTGCGGCTGGAGCGGATCGATGTGTATCAGCTGCACGTGCCCGATCCGGCGGTCTCATTTGACGCCTCGATGGAGTGCCTCGCGCGCCACCGGGAGCAGGGCAAGATCCGTCATGTGGGGCTTTCCAACGTGGCTCTCGAATACGTTGAGCGGGCGCGCCGCATTGTTCCCATTGTCTCGGTTCAGAACCGGTACAGCTTCGCGGATCGCGAGTGGGACTTTGTCGTCGCTTACTGCGAGCAGCATGGAATCGGCTTCATGCCATGGGCGCCCATGGGGCAGATGCGCTTTGCCCGCGAGGAACTGGAACGCGCGGCAACGGAGTTGAATGCCACGCCGATGCAAGTCGGGATTGCGTGGCTGCTGCAGCGCGCCAAGAACATTCTGCCGATTCCCGGAACAGGCAACGTGCAGCACCTGGAGCAGAACGTGGCCGCGGCGGCGCTTCGATTGCCGGACGAGATTTTCGCGCAGCTTTCCGCGGTTCATCCGGCGCCGGCGGTGCTGCGCGGATAGGGCGGAAGCTGTCCGCCTGATTCGTGTTGAGCTTGTTTATCCCTCGCGGTGGAAGAGCAGCGAATTGGCCTGCTGCACAGGCGTTAGAAGCACGCGGGCGATGTTGACGTGCGGCGGGCGGCTTGCGGCCCACACAATGACCTCGGCCACGTCTTCTGCCGTCAGCGGCTTGATGCCCTTGTAAACCTTCTCTGCGCGGTCGCGGTCGCCGTGAAAGCGGACCAGCGAAAAATCTGTTTCCACCATGCCCGGGTCGACGCTGGTGACGCGAACGGGTGTGCCCAGCACGTCCTGACGCAGGCCGTCATTGATGGACCGCTCCGCGGCCTTGGTGGCGCAGTAAACGGCGCCGTTGGGGTAAGTGAGTTCGCCGGCGGTCGAGCCCAGATTGATGACGTGGCCGCGTCCGCGCACAATCATCCCCGGCACCACGGCGCGGGTTACGTAAAGCAGCCCCTTTACGTTGGTGTCGATCATTTCCTCCCAGTCCTCCACGCGGCCCATGTAGAGCTTGTCCAGGCCGCGGGAGAGGCCGGCGTTGTTGACGAGGATGTCGATTTCAGCCCACTCGGGCGGCAGAGAATCGATGGCGTTCTGCACCGCGCGGTGATCGCGGACGTCGAGGTCAATCGAGTAGACGGATTGAGCGCCGCGTTCGAGCGCCTGCGATGCAACTTCAGCCAGCTTGGCGGCGCGGCGCGCGGCCAGCAGCAGGCGCGCGCCCCCGGACGCAAAAGCCAGGGCGGTTGCGGCGCCGATGCCCCCGCTGGCGCCGGTAATGAAGACGATCTTTTCTTCAAAACTCATGGCACTATCCTAGCGGATGAAGTTGCTCCTAACACGTGATGGCGGTTACGCCAGCCCTCAGGCGTCAGTCTTCCGCAATCAGGCCCGGGATTGGCCGCGTCTTTGCGCCATTTTGTATTGGCCGACGGCCCAGTCTTCGCCGGCGAGGCCGGCTTGCTTGGCCTGCTCAAAAACCTCGGCCAGGCTCTCAGCCAGGCTGAGGCGCGCGCCCGCGGCGGCGGCGGCTTCCCGCAGCAGGCGGAGATCCTTTGCACCCAAGTCGATGGTGGCTCCGGGATGTTCGGGTGGTTGGAGCATCACTTTGGCATAGGCGGCGTAGAACGGCGACTGAAAGAGCGCGCTGTTGACGGTCTCGAAGAAAACTTCAGGGTCGATCCCCTGGGCGGCGGCGTAGACGAATGCCTCGCCGAGAGAGTGAATCATGGCGCTGATGAGGAAGTTGCCGCCCAGCTTGAGTGCGTGGGCCTGGCTGGGCTGGGCGCCGACGACGGAGATGCCGCGGGCGAGCGGTTCGAGCACGGGACGGGCGCGGTTGACGGCGCTCTGGGCCCCCGCCATGACGATCCACAGCTTGCCTTCCTCCGCTACGTTAGGCCTGCCGAAGACAGGGGCGGCGACGAAGGGTATGCCCCGTTTGGAGTGCTCGCGCGTGAGGCGCTCAGACAGGGCCACGCTGATGGTGCTGCACGAAATGTGGAGAGTGGCGGGTGTCAGCGCGTCCATCAGTCCGTTGGGGCCAAAGAGCACTTCCTCGTTGGCCTCATCGTCAAAGAGCATCGTGATCACGACGTCGGCGCCCAGTTCCGCTTCCGCCGGCGTGGCTGCGGCAATGGCGCCTTCGCGGATCAGCGGTTTTGTCCGCCCCTCGGTCCGGTTCCACACCGATAATTCGTGCCCGGCGGCAATCAGCCGTTGCGCCATTGCCGCACCCATTTTGCCCAAACCAAGAAACCCGATCTTCATCCGCGCTCCTTATGACGGTTCCTGACCCTGGCCCCTGAGCCCGTAAACTGATTCTTCGATGCTGAGAACGATCCGAGCGACGCGATATGTGGTGCCGCTGCGCGAGGGCGGATCCCTGCCCGCCATTGTAGAGGGTGATGACCTGGGACTTTACGTGGTGAAATTCCGGGGCGCGGGGCAGGGCGTCCTGGCGCTGATTGCGGAGCTGATTGCGGGCGAAATCGGGCGGGCGCTTGGACTGCGGGTGCCGGAGATTGTTTTAACAGAAATTGATCCTGCACTGGGGCGCAATGAGCCCGATTATGAGATTCGCCAACTGCTGAAGGCAAGCGCGGGGCTGAACCTCGCCCTCGACTATCTGCCCGGCTCGGTCATGTTCGATCCCGCGGCGGGGGATAAGGCGAGTGCGGACGAAGCTTCCATGATGGTGTGGTTTGACGCCTTCACACAGAATGTCGACCGCACTGCGCGCAATCCGAATCTGCTGGTGTGGCATGGCAAGCTCTATCCCATCGATCACGGCGCCGCCCTGTATTTTCACCACGATTGGGCAACCATGCTGGACCGCACCGGATCTCCTTTCAAGCAGATTCAGCAGCACATTCTGCTGCGCTGGGCGGCCGATATCGGGAACGCCGGCGTGGCGGCGCGGCAAAGGCTGACGCCGGAGGTGTTGACGCGCATTGCCGGCGCGGTTCCGGATGAGTGGCTGGAGGCGATTCCCGGGGAGAAGACGGCGGCAGAGCGCCGCAGCGATTACATGCAGTTCTTCAGCCGGCGCCTGGAGCCGGCGCAGACGTTTGAGCAGGAGGCGAAGAATGCACGCACCTTCCTCGTTTGATTACGCCCTGCTGCGCGTGGTGCCGCGCGTGGAGCGGCAGGAGTTTATCAACGCGGGCGTGGTGGTGTACTGCCCGGAGAAGCGCTTTCTGGCCGCGCGCATCCGCCTGGATGAGGCGCGGCTGAAAGCCTTGTGGCCGGACGCGGACGTGGCGCTGATACAGGAACATCTGCGGGCGGTGGAGCGAATCTGCGCCGGAGATGCAAGCGCGGGCCCGATCGCAACGTTGTCGCTGGGCGAGCGCTTCCACTGGCTCACCTCGCCTCGCTCTACGATCATCCAGCCGTCGCCCGTGCACACCGGCGTGTGCAAGGCCACCGATGCCTTGCTGGACAGCCTGGAAGCACAGTTTCTCTCCCAGCTGGCCGAGGAAAAAAGCGGGATCGCCGGGAGCTAATCACGCAGCAGGAGCGTACGGCGTCTCGGTCCGGGCGTTGCCGAGCGCCACAGCCCACCAATGCAGCCGGTGGAGCATGGCCGCCATGGAACGATTGTGCCGGTCCGGCTGCATCAGGCGGCCCGAACTGTCGAACTGTTCCCAGGCGCCGGCAAAGCTCACGGAATCGCGAATTGTAACCGCGTGCAACTCGGCAAAAACGAGTCGAAGCTGCTCAACGGCGCGCAGACCTCCCGAAACCCCGCCATAGGAGACGAAGGCAACCGGCTTGGCGTGCCACTCCTGGCTGACCGAATCAATGAGCGACTTGAGGGGCGCGGAGTAGCCGTGGTTGTACTCGGGTGTGACGACGAGGAAAGCGTGCGCAGCAGCCATTCTCTGCCATAAACTGGGCGACGAATTGGCGTCGCCGGCGTGGGCGGCCAGGCCTGGAGGAATCTTCGCGGGGTCGATCAGGTCGAGCGAAAACTTGCCGGAGGCGCGAACCTGTTCGGCGGCCCAGGCGGCCACCACGTCGCAGAAGCGCCCCTGCCGGGTGCTTCCGTAGATGAGAGCGAGGTGTATTGGATCGGTCATGCGGGTCTCCTGAATTGCCATTACCGCTGAAAAGAGCGTACAACCTCAAGTAAGCTTGAGGTCAAGGGGCGCGCATGAGGAAATCAGGAGTCAAAAAGTGCCTGACGGAGCTGGGCGTGGGTGAGGTCGCAGCGCGCAGCGGCGTTGCGGTGTCAACGCTCCATTTCTATGAGGCGGAAGGCCTGATCCGCAGCTGGAGAAACCAGGGAAATCAACGGCGGTACTCGCGCGAAGTGCTGCGACGCATCGCGGTGATCCGCGTAGCCCAACGAGCTGGAATCTCGCTGGCGGCGATTGGCGACGCGCTCAAGACGCTGCCTGACGAACGCACGCCAACCGCCGAGGATTGGAGAGAGCTTTCGCTGGCTTGGCGGAAAGACCTGGACCGGCGCATCCGGCGGCTCATGGGCCTGCGGGATCAGCTTGACGGCTGCATAGGCTGCGGTTGCCTTTCACTCGGTGTGTGCCCGCTGCGCAACCCATGGGATGAGCTAGGCCGCCAGGGGCCGGGCCCACGGTTGCTGGATCCGGAAGGAGAGCTGGCCGGCAATGACTGTGCACTTTGCGAGGCCGGCCGCTGATCGCGTCTACTGTGGGGTGACCAGCTGGTGCGCGATGGCAAACAGCGCCAGTTCCAGCCGCGTGGAGACGCCGGTCTTGTCGAAGATGTTCGAAAGATGGCGTTTGACGGTTTCCTCGCTCAGGCCGAACTGCTTGGCGATGTCGCGGTTGCTGCAGCCTTCGACGATGGAGCCAACGACCTCAAGCTCGCGCGGGGTCAGGCCAAATGTTTTCCTCTGCGGGACCGCGGCCTGCTGCATCAGGTCATGCAATGCGGAAACCAGGTTGACCACGCGCTTGCCGCCGATCCAGTAATCGCCGGCAAAAACAGTTTTGATGGATGTTTGCAAGTGGGCTGCCAGCGCATCCTTGAGGACGATTCCGCGAGCGCCGATGTGGAGGGCTTCGATGATCTGCTGGGTGGTAATGGTCGAGGTCAGGAGCATGATCTTGACCGTTGGCGAGCCCTGCATGATGGCGCGCATGGCTTCCAGCCCCGGAAGGCGAGGCATCAACAGATCGAGAAGGAGAATATCGGGCTGAAGCTCGAGCGTCTGGGTGATGGCCTCATCGCCGTCGGCGGCATCTCCAATCACTTCAAAGCCGTCATTTTCCGAGAGCATGTTGCGCACGCCGATTCGGACTACGGGATGGTCGTCTGCAAGTACGATGCGAATCGGTCGTTCCACGGGATGGATAATCCTCCATGTTCATTGGGGCGCCGGCATTGCCAAAAAGCGCAACCGGTGCGCCGGCGCGGTTCGCTCAGGTCAGCCAACAGGCTTGCTTCCCTGGGGCGACAACTCCGCCTCCAGCATACGCTTGAGATTTGCGATGGCGGTTTCGAAATGTGGCAGGAGCGACTGGATGTACTCTAAGTCGTCACCCCCGCTTTCCAGCAGTTCTCCGATCCGTGCTGCTTCCACGGCGCCGGCCATGCCGCATCCCCCCTTGATGGAATGCCCGATGTTGTGAATCTCCTTGGGGTCGCTGCGTGCGATTGCTGACTGCAGTAATGCGTACCGCCGCTCCAGGTCGGTGGTTACAGCGTCGTAGATGGCGCGCACGGAAGCCTCAGGCATCATGGTGCGAAAGTCGGCGATGATTTTTGAATTAATGGCTGGAAGGTCAGTCGGTGGTTGAGGACGGATTATTGGGTCATGCTTGTCAAGAACCCGTTGCAGGGCGTCAGGCCCGAAGGGCTTAAGCAGGAAACCATCGACTTGTTCCAGGATCTCGGCCGCGACCTCGCTGCCGCTGACGATATAGAGAAGAGCCTTGCTGCGGGCGCGAAGCTCACGCGCCAGCTCAACGCCGCTTAAACCAGGCATTTGGGCGTCCATCAGAATCAGTTCCGGAACGCATGCCTTGGAATTCAGCTGAGAAAGCGCTTCGCCCCCATTACTAGCCGTATGCACGGCGCAGCCGCTCATTGTCAGCACGGTTGCCGTCACTTCCCGGCTCACCATGTCGTCGTCGATGAGCAGAATCGTGGGGAGGCTGCGGCCTTTACCGATTCCCAGCATTTCTCTAATGTCCCATCCGTCGTCGGCACACTTCAAAAGGATAAGATGCAGAATAGCAGCATCTTACGACACTCACAGGAAAAGGGAATTTGCGTTGGCCGAAGCCACAGCGAATCCCCAGGTATCGGCAAGCTACTTTGCGAAACGATCAACTTCTGGCTCTGGGGGAGGCTTCCAATCCTGAGCAAGAGCGAGAAGAGACAAATCAGCATTGGACTGGCACAAACTCGCCAATCGCCACGTAGCCACAGAGCCCAAAAGCGGCGCCCCGGGGGAGATGGGTGCGCCGGTCGTTTTTCGGTTACTTCGTCCGAGTGCGACGGCGTTGGATCAGCCACACCAGCACGATCAGGAACAGAACGCCGGCGACAATCCGGATGATATTGGCGTTGGACATACTTTCTCCTTGGTTATTGGTTCGAGTTTACTTCATGAAGCCAGCCTGGAGCCTTAAGTAATTCGCGGGGACGGGATCCGTCGGCGGGGCCGACCAGGCCGTCCCGTTCCATCAAGTCGATGAGGTGGGCGGCGCGGCCATAGCCGATTCTAAGCCGCCGCTGCAGTAGCGATGTGGAGGCTTTGCCGAATTCGAAGACCAGGCGGACCGCATCGTCGAACATGGGATCGTCTTCGTTCTCGTCGCCGCTTTCGCCCTCCGTCGCGGCACGCTCGTCGCGAGGCGATTCGAGAAAACCCTCCACGTACTCGGCTTGGCCCTGTTTCTTCCAGAAGTCGACCACGGCAGCGGTCTCTCTTTCACTCACATAAGGCGCGTGGAGTCGCACCAGGCGGCTGGTGCCGGGGGGAAGGAACAGCATGTCGCCCCGTCCCAGCAGCGCCTCCGCGCCATTGGTATCGATAATGGTGCGCGAATCGACCTTGGTCGCCAGCCGGAAGCTGATGCGCGTGGGAATGTTGGCCTTGATGAGCCCGGTGATCACGTCCACGCTGGGCCGCTGGGTGGCCAGAATCAGGTGGATCCCGACCGCGCGCGCCATCTGCGCCAGCCGGGTAATGGATTCCTCCACATTGGCTCGATCCAACATCATCAGGTCGGCCAGCTCGTCGATGATGATCACGATGAAGGGCAGAGGTTCCTCTGGTTCTGCTTCATCGAATAGCGACGGCATCGCGCCATCGAACAGCCGGTTATACTGGTCGATATTGCGCACGCTGCGCGAGGCCAGTAGCTTCAGACGGCGCTCCATTTCGCGCACAGCGTTGCGCAGGGCGTTGGCAGCCAGCTTGGGCTCGGTGATGATGGGCGTGAACAGATGGGGCACGCCCTCGTACATGCCCAGTTCCACGCGCTTGGGATCGACGAGAATGAGCCTGACCTGCGCTGGGGTGGTGCGGAACAGCAGGCTCATGATCATGGCGTTGATGGCCACGGATTTTCCCGATCCGGTGGAACCGGCGATCAGCACGTGGGGCATGGAGGCCAAGTCCGCGGTCACGATACGCCCATTAATGTCCTTGCCCATGGCCAGCGTCAGCCGCGCCTTCGCCTTGGCAAAGGTCTCGGACTCGAGCACGTCGCGCAGATGGATGGTTTCGCGCTCGTGGTTGGGCACCTGGATGCCGACCGTGCTCTTGCCGGCCATGCGCTCGATGAGGATGCTTTCGGCGCGCATGGCCAGGCACAGGTCGTCAGCCAGCCCGGTCACGCGGGAGTACTTGATGCCGGCCTCCGGCTTGAATTCATAGGTAGTGACCATGGGGCCAGGGTTGATCTGCACCACCTGCCCGCGCACATCGAACTCCGCGCATTTTTCCACCAGCACCTGGGCTTCCTCGCGCAGTTCGTCCTCGCGCACGGCGCTCACGGCGCCTCCGGCGGTGAGCAGGGTGCTCGATGGCAGCTTGAACCCGCTCACATTCTTCGGCGCCATGGTGACGGTTTTCACGTCGGCATCGGCGCGCTCGTGTATAGCGATCTCTGCCGGGGCATGCGGCTGGGCCATGCGGGCACTTTGACGCGGGTCCGCCGGGGCCGGAACGGCTTCTCGCCTCGCCTCCAGGAATGTGCCCGTGCGAACCGGGTCCAGGCCCGGTACGGGAAGGGGAACCGGCTCCATGCGCGTTTTCGCCGGCTCGGGTGTACGCTCCCAGATGCTGGTGCGCCGCGTGGGCTCTGTCAACGGGAGTGGCTCTCGATGCGGAGTCTCGTCCGGCCGTTCAACCACTCGCTGAAAAGCCGGAATTTCAACCACCGGGTTGCGCTGCGCCGGTTTTGCGCGGCGAGCGAAAAAGGCGGCGAACCGGCTTGGAGGCCGCACCCCGGAATCCGCATCCGGCGAATCCATCGCCCCGGAAAATATCCGCTGCGCCGGCCCGGGATGCTTCTGCTCGTCGTCGATCAGTTCGCGTTCAGCCCGAATTTCCTCGCGTTCTTGGCGCCGGTCGCGCCTGCGGTCGCGCCATGCCTGCATGCGCACCCAGCGGTCCTCCAGGGAATCAAGGATTGCGCGCAAGCTCACCGCCATGGCAAAGTAGATCCCCGCAGCAGCCAACACCCCAGCCACCAGCCAGGCTCCCTGCCGGTTGAGCCATGCCACCAGGAGTCCGGCCATCAGCCGCCCCAGGACGCCTTCCACCGGAATGGCATGCATCCACTCGAAGCGCCAGGGAAGCAGGCCCAAAAGCGCGGGGAGAAACACCAGGGCAAGCAGCGCACCGATGGCGCGCAGCCAGCCGGAGCCGGCCCATCGCGAGCGCATCCATCCCCAGGCCACCGCGAAAAGCCACAGGGGCAGGAAAAATGCGGAGAAGCCGAGAGTCTGCAGGATCAGGTCGCCTGCGTAGGCGCCAATCGGCCCAATCCAATTGCCGATCACAAGCGGTGTACCCGGATCAGTGGAGGTGTTCAGAGAGGGATCGGTGGCGTGGTAGGTGGCCAGGGCAAGAAGAAGCAGCAAAGAGGCGAGCCCAAGCACCACCCCAAAGAACACGTTCAAGGGGCGATTCCGCGTGGGCGCAAGGGCAATCTGAATCGGCTTGATCATGCGAACGCCGCCTCCGCTGCCCGGCTCACCGCAACCTGCTGTGCGCAAAATTCAGGGGCGGAGTAGGAATCCCAGAGCAGGTTTTATTATCGGAGGGGCTGGGGCCGGACTGACCGAAAACAAGGTGGGGGGAACCATGCTATGGACCCCCGACGAGAATCAGCCGAAGCTGGAGGGGACCTGTTCAGATGTTCAAGCCTGCTGAACGCATAGTCTCGATGCAACGAAGAATATCCGCGTCGTTTGTTAGGATTTCGAATTTCATTCGGATGGCAATGGCGCACAAAAGTATGTCCACCGGACCGCACTCGACGCCATGATCGCGACAGAAGTTGAAGAGCCGCGCAGATTCAACGTAATCAGCCGCGACGATCTCTTCGTCCGGAAACGGGTCCAGCAGTCCACGAGTCAACGCGAACTTTGCCTTATCGCGGATGCCGGAGAGAATCTCCTGCCGGATTGGCCCAATAATGGCGGCCTCTTTGCTTTGAATTGCCGATCTGAGTTGTGCGACCAACGCCGTCTCTGATTCACTCAGCAGTGCCGCACTGCGCCGCCGGAAAGCGAGCGACCAGACGCACGTGTCAACGATAATCTTCATTGCTCGTCGATTTCGACCCGATCAAGTTTCCGAAGCTTTTTGTAGTCGTAGCCGGGATCGAAATCAATCGTTCCGAAGTGGTCGAGTACCCTCAACTGTTTGCGATGGCGGATGTATTCATCCAGAGCGGCGGTCACTGCTTCTTTTTTGGTCTTATGACGACCAATCTGCCGCGCTTCCTCGATAAGCGAGTCGTCAATTGCCAAATTAGTCGCCATGATCGCACCTCTATTGTATGTGTAGAATATCACACATCTCAATGTGTGACGACCGTTTGACGGCGGTCGGTTTTCACGGAAGGTTTCCGCTATCCCGCCATGATCTTTGCGCCCCAGATCAGCAGCGCAAACCCGAGCAGGATGCGGTAGATGGCGAAGATGGTGAATCCATGCTTGCGCACCCAGGCCAGGAACCACTCCACCACGCCATAAGCCACGATGAACGAAACCACGAAGCCGATAGCCAGCACGATCCACAGCTGGCCATTCATCGACACGTGCGCCGCGACCGTGCCCGCAGCCAAAGCCGCCTTGCTGGGATGAAGGACCTCCTTCCAAAGGTCGTATGCCGTGGCGGCCAGCATGGTGGGAATCGAAAGCAGGAAACTGAATTCGAGAGCCGTCGGCCGGTCCATGCCGGCCATCTGGCCCGCGGCAATGGTGGACATCGACCGCGATGTGCCGGGGAAGATGGCGGAGAGAGACTGGCAGATGCCGATCCAGATCGCCTGACTCAGCCCGATCTCCTCCACGTGAATCGTGTTCGGTTCATAGCGCGTCGACCATGAGTCCACGATCCACATGATGATGCCGCCTACCACCATCGCGATGGCAATGACAGTGAGGCTGCCCAGATTGCGGTCGCTCCATTTCTTGAACGCCAGCGCCAGAACCGACGTGCAGCCGAAGGCCAGAATGGTGAGAGAAAGCGGGTGGGTAATGAAGTTACGATCGCCTCGGTCACCGCGCGGAAACGTACGCAGGAATTCGAGAATCCGCGGCAAATAGAGCAACAGCAGGGCCAGGATGGCGCCGGCCTGAATCACGATGGTGTACATCTTCCAATACGCCACCGCGTGCAGGCAGTCGGACATGCCGTGGACGGAGCAGCCGGTCTCGCTCATGGGCAGCTTCAGCAGCGCCTCGGCAATGCGCAGGTGCGCGGTGGAGCTGACGGGCAGGAACTCGGTCAGGCCTTCGACAATGCCCAAAATGACTGAAATGATATAAACGCTCAAATCTCCTCCGGTTACGCCGGTCTCAGTGCCCCATATATTGTTTTACTGTCTATTTCGATCATAAGGCCATAAAACTTCACTCGGAGCCCAGGAATGGTTCCGGAGACTTGCTGAAAGTAACAAGCCAGAGAGACTACTGCTGGTTGATCCCGTAAACCGGTATGCCCTGGTCGATCTTGAACACAAGGTCGGTGGCCCGGGAAGTGTCGTCCGACTGGGGGAACTTATCTTTCAGGCGCGCCGCCAGGGCATGAGCATGGTCCTTGGCCTCGCCCGCCTTCTTGTCGTTGTTATCGGCCTGGTACATGTCCACCAGCACGCATTGCCGGTAAGCCGCCTCGTAGAGCGCCTTGGCCGTCCGGGGACCGTCGGGGAAATCGTCGGCGTATTTTTCATAGACCACCGACTCCCGCTCCGGGCATTTTTCCTGGCCCTGCCAGTCGCCGCACATCTTGTTGTCCAGGATCTCGAAGGCCGCCAAATCCGCCTGCGGAGTGCGGGGAAAATCCTTGATGACGCGCTTCATTTCGTCCTCGTCCATCAAGTCGCGCATGTAAGGGTCGCGTTCCTTGGCCGAAGGCCGCGAGGAGGCGTCTGCCTTCTGAATCTGCCACTCGATGTCGGCGGCTCGCCAGGCAGCCTCGGCCGCCAGCGGCGACGCGGGAAACATCTCCGCCAGCCGCCGGTAGAGCAGCCTCGCGTTTTGCGCCGCGTTGGCCGGCCCGCGGGGATCGCTGGCCGCCGCCTCCTGGTTCTCCGCCTCGCCCATGATCACCTGGTCGCCGTTGGAGGTGGTGTCCTCCACAATGCCGCGCGCCTCAACCCATCCCGAGATAGGCGGCTTTTCTTCGTCGCCGATCTCCGGTTCATCCGCCTGGTTATGTACTTCCTCGATGTCGGTGTTGGCAAAGACACGCAGCCACGGTCCGCTCCGCTCGGCGACCACCATCTCGCGGCCGATCTGCACGCGATCCAGCTTTTGCGAGCTCTTGTCCGGCGATACGTAGAGCCAGGTGACCTGCAGCGGCGTCGCCCTCGGTCCAGCAATCGGTTTCTCCATCTGGTCCCTGCGCTTTTGCGCGCAGAGCGGCATCGCAATCAATGCGGCAAGGGCCGCGATGCCTGCTACACGAAGCGGCGAGATACGATTTTTCATCAACGGCATCATAGTTCAAACGACGCTAGGACGCGCTTTCGGTGAGCACCCCAGCCAGCAGCTTCGGGTCGGCGTTGCCGCCGCTCAGGATGGCCACCGCCTTGCGGTACTGGGGCAATTCCGCGGTATGAAACAGCAGCGCCGCGGTTGTGACCGCCCCGCTGGGCTCGGGCACCAGGCGCGCCGTGGCCACAATGGCCCGCATGGCCGCGCGTATCTCCGCCTCCGTCACGGTCACAATTCCGTCCACGTATTTCCGGATATGCGCGAAATTCCGCTCGCCCAGGCTCTGCGTGCGCAAACCGTCGCAAATTGTCCGGCTGGTCAATTCCGCCCCCCAGGTCACGATCTTTCCGGTGCGGAAGCTCTCCGCTGAGTCTGCGGCCAATTCCGGCTCGATGCCGAAGACCTTTGCCTCCGGCCGGAGCAGCTTGACCGCCGTGGCTACGCCGCTCAGCAGCCCGCCGCCCGATACCGGCGACAGCACCAGGTCCACGTCCGCCAGCGCTTCCACGATTTCGAGGCCGCATGTTCCCTGTCCGGCGATGATTTTCTCGTCATCGTAGGGTGGCACCACCACGTATCCGTGCTCGCGCACCAACTCTTCGGCCTTCGCCAGGCGCTCGCTGGAAGCCACGCCCACATCCACAATTTCTGCGCCCAGCGCCAGCGTGGCTGCGCGTTTGATGGCGGGCGCGTTTGACGGCATCACGATGACAGCCTTTGCGCCCACTTCCCGCGCGACGTAGGCCACGCCCTGCGCATGGTTGCCGCTGGAGTACGTGATGACTCCGCGGCCGATCTCCTCCGGCGAGAGCTGAAGAATCTTGTTGGCCGCACCGCGCAGCTTGAAGCTCCCGATCGGCTGCAGGCTCTCGGCCTTCAGCCAGACCTCGCCGGCGACGCCGTCGAACGCCGCGCGGACGAGGGGAGTTTTGACGGCAATACCGGCAATGCGCTGCGCCGCTTCGCGGATATCGTCGATGGAAACCAGCGTGTATCCCATGGAGGAAGTATAAAGTTCATGCGCCACGCGCCACGATCCGCCGGCGATCAGGGCAGATATTTCCCGGGAACAGGCATGGTCGGCGTCTCCGCCTGCCACACAATTTCCATCACGTGCCACCGCGTGCCGTCGTTCACCGCCTGGATGCTGTTAATGCCGCGCACTTCGGCTTTTCCGTCAGGGGTGGCGCGCGTTTCGTAAGTGCTCCACAGGTGCGCAATGTGGCCGTAAACCTCGGATTTCACTTTGACCTGGCGCTCATAGAAGACCTGCTGCCACGTTTGGCCACGGCGTCGATCCAGTCCTGCACGGTAAGGATGCGCGGCGTGGCTGTCCCGTCGTCGGCGATGCGGATAGGGATGAGGCGGGCAACGGGAACGAAAAGTCCCCGGAAACAGGTCCGATCCTTGTTGGCCGGGCCGCTGACAGCGTCGTCGATGGCCTTGATCAGCTCGTCGAGGGTGGTAGTCGGCGGACATGCCGCGGCTGTCACAGGAGGATTGGCGGACTGTGCCCGAAGATGCGGAACAACGGCACACGCGGCGAGCGCAAGGAGTGCATAGAAACGGTGCATCTGGGAATTCTACAGACCTTGGGTCAGGACAAGCTCGAAATACACCAGCGAATCTCCCTTGTAGATCACGTGTGCGACTTCGCGGTATCCGCATTTTGCGTAAAAGGGTCCAGCCCCTGCCGCTTTGTCGAAAGCATCCAGGCGGATTGCGTCGGCGGGCCAGGCGCGAGCGTGCGCTTCGGCCTCCCGCATCAGGAGGCGGCCAACACCCAGGCGCTGGAGGTCGGGATGGACCGCCATGCCGGTGAGATAAAGAGGGCGGGTTGCCGGAGTGAAGTACGCGGTGTCGATGGCCCAGGGCTTCTTCGTGGCCAGGCGAAGAGTGCCGGCGATTCGAGTTCCGCTATGCGCTATCAAAGTGCGCGAAAATTTGGGCCGGCGAAGTTCGACTAGCAGGCCGCGTTCCGTTGGCGGCGACGACCAGAAGCCCTGGCCGAAGCGGCGGGTAAGTTCCCCTGAGGCAGCGCGGTGAAGCGAAGCAAGGGCCGGTACATCCGGCTCCGCTGCAATTGCAAAACGCAGTTTCATCGCTTCTCGATCAGCTTATTCGATACAGGTTGTCGTGTTTCCCTGGTGCCGCAACTTGCCCAAACACGACGGCCGCTTTCTAGAGCCTCAGATCTCCATGATCACCGGCATGATCAGTGGCCGCCGTCCGGTCTGCTTCTGGATCAGGCGTTTCAGCTCCACTCGCACCTTTTCCTTCACCATGCCGTAGTCGGTCTTCTGTTCGCCGCTCAGGCCGTCCAGCGTCCGCAGAACCGCTTGCCGCGCCTCTTCGGTGATGTCCGCGCCGCCAAAGCCGCGCATCACCACCTCCGGCGCCCGCTCCACGATTCCGGTGCGCTTGTTGATGGCCAGCACCGCAAGCACCAGCCCGTCCTCGCTCAGGATGCGCCGGTCGCGGATCACCAGGTCCTCCACCACGTCAATCGATGAGCCCGAATCGATGAGCACCCGCCCCGCCGTCACCTTGTCCATCTTGCGCGCGTCGTCCTTATCCAGCTCCAGCACGTCGCCGTCCTCGATCACGATGGCATGTTCCACCGATCCCGTCTCCATGGCCACCTGCGCGTGGCGCCGCAGGTAGCGATAGTCGCCGTGCACGGGGACAAAGAACTTGGGTTTCACCAGGTTGATCAGCAGCCGCATCTCCTCCTGGCTGCCGTGGCCGCTCACGTGGATAAGCCCGTGCGAGCCGTCATCGTAGATCACGTTGGCGTCGCGCCGGTAGAGGTGATCGATCACGCGAAAGATGCTCTTCTCGTTGCCGGGTATGATGCGCGAGCTGAGGATGACCGTGTCGCCCTTCTCGATGCGCGCGTGCTTGTGGTTGTCCACCGCGGCGCGGCTCAGCGCGCTCATGGGCTCGCCCTGCGTGCCGCTGATCAGCACCATCACCTGGTCGACGCCGTAGTCCCTCATCTGATTGGGATTGATCACCATTCCCGTAGGCACATCCAGGTAGCCCAGGTCCTGCGCAATTTCCGTACTCTCCACCATGGAGCGCCCAATGATGCACACCTTGCGCTTGTGCTCGCGCGCCAGTTCCATCGCGATCCGGATGCGGTAAATCGACGACGAGAAACATGCGAAAAACAGTTTCTTGCGCGCGCGGGAAAAAATCTCGTCCAGCCGCGGCCTTACTGCACGCTCTGAAGGCGTGTACCCATGCCGCTCCACGTTGGTCGAATCCTGAAGCAGCGCCAGCACGCCGCGCTTGCCGTACTCGGCAAACGTGTGCAAGTCGAATGCCTTGTCGTCCAACGGCGAGAGATCGATCTTGAAGTCGCCCGAGTGGATCACGATGCCCACCGGCGTTTCAATGGCCAGGGCCACGCAATCCACCAGCGAGTGCGTCACCCGGATCGGCTCGATGGTGAACGGGCCGATGGTGAACTTATGCTTCGGAGTGATCTCGATCAGCGCTGTTTCATCCAGCAGGTGATGCTCTTCGAGCTTGCCTTCCACGTAGGCAAGGGTGAACTCGGTGGCGTAAACCGGAACCTTGAGCTCGCTCAGGATCCACGGCAGTCCCCCGATGTGATCTTCGTGGCCGTGGGTCAGGATGATGGCCTTAACAAGCTGCCGGTTCTCCACCAGGTAGGTAATGTCGGGCACCACGATATCCACGCCGAGCAACTCGCTCTCGGGGAACATCAGGCCCGCGTCGATCACAATGATATGGTCTTCCCATTGCAGGGCGAGGCAGTTCATCCCGAACTCGCCCAGTCCGCCCAAAGGTATGATTTTCAGCTTCTTGGTTTGCATTCTCTTCTAACTTCGATGCTATCACTTGGCGCACCCGCGTTCCTCTGGCCTGTGCCCCGTTCATCGCGGGCATTTTCGCGATGAGCGGGCGTGCGAGGATACCGTGTAGCGCCGGCCTCCCGGCCGGCTGTAGCGCAGCCTGCCCTGAGAGCGTAGCCGAAGGGTCCCCGTCCGCGCCCGCTGCCGACTCACTGGGTGCGCCCGGTGCCTCGTCCGAGTGTGCCCCGTTCATCGCGGGCATTTTCGCGATGAGCGGGCGGTGGCGGGTGGCTTACAATTGTCCCGGAAATCGAGAGGGGTCGGATGAAACCAATCTGCGTCGTTCTCATTGCGGTTTTGCTGGGCGGAGTTTCCATTCGGGCTCAAAAACAACCTTGCGCCAACGCCGGCGACGATAATGCCTGGCTGGGCATTCAGACCATCCGATTGTGGCCGGCGAAAGCCCCGGAGGCGAAGGGCGACTCGTGCCAGGACATTCCCACGCTGACCATTTTTGAGCCGCAGCGGGGCCAGGCGAATGGCTCGGCCATCGTGATCCTTCCCGGCGGCGCGTACGTAAACCTGGCCGGGAACCTTGAGGGAAGGGAGGTTGCAGACTGGTTCACAGCGCGCGGCTTTCGCGCCTTCGTTTTGCAGTACCGGCTCAGTTCAAACGGCTACCTGCTTCCCGTTCCGCTGCTCGATGCGCGACGCGCCATCGAACTGGTGCGTGCGCGCGCCGCGGATTACCACATCGAACCCAACCGCATCGGCATCATCGGCTTCTCTGCCGGCGGCCACCTTGCGGCCCTCGCATCGGTGCAGCCGGTCCCCGGCAATCCCGACGCCGAGGATGCGATTGATCGCGAGTCGAGCCGGCCGGATTTCCTGGTGCTCGGCTATCCCTGGATCGGCGCCATCTCCAGCGACACCTCGCACCTCAGCTACTGCAAGCTATTCAACGTGATGGATCGCTGCGAAGAGCTGCGCAAGGCGTACTCGCCCGACCTGTTCGTGACCAAAGACACGCCGCCCACGTTCTGGTACCACACCGCGGACGACCAGACCGTGCCCGTGGAGCAGGGGCTGCGCTTTTTCGAAGCGGAATTGAAAGCGGGCGTGCCTGCCGAGGCCCACATCTTCATGCACGGTCATCACGGCTCCGGCCTGGGGATGGGCGATCCATCGCTCGACCAGTGGCCGGCAATGCTGGAAACGTGGCTGCGCGGGCTGGGCTTGATGCCGGAGATCAAACCGCAATGAGTCTTCACCGGCACCGTGCACCGCTCCCTGAAGCTGTCGCTCCGGCCCTGGCTGCTGCTACAATTCCTCCCACGATGCGCCCGCGTTCCCGCTTCCGGCTGGAGTGAGTGAGCCGGACCACGCTCCAGTGTTGGAGAGCGAATGAATTTGTGCGAGTTCCGCGCGTTGGCGCTTGTCTATCGGTTCTTTCTTGGAGGTTGTCTGAGATGAAAACAATCAAGAGGTGGATCTTTTGTGGGGCTGCGGCCGGCGCGTTTCTGCTTTTGGCGCCTTCTACCGGAGCTCAGGAGCAGCAAAACCGGGAACAGCAGAACCCGGAGGCGCGCAGCCAGGAAAATACGCGCAGTCCCGAGTCCGCGCGACAACAACAGGGACAACAGGGCGGAGAGCGGCAAGGGAACGAGAGCACCCCCATCCCGCCAGAGCGTGCGTCGGTCACGCACCATGAGCTGACCCTGGGCGGCAAAACGCTGAAATACACCGCAACCGCCGGCACGCTGCTCATCCGCGACGAGGACGATAAGCCCTACGGCAGCATCTTCTACGTCGCCTACACTCTGGATGGCGCCGAGGCCAAGTCACGACCGGTCGCGTTCCTCTACAACGGCGGGCCGGGCTCGTCTACGCTGTGGCTGCACATGGGCTCGTTCTCGCCCGTGCGCATTCAAACCGACAGCCCCAAGCCGACCGCGGGACCTCCGTTCCAGCTTTTGCCCAACCAGGACTCGCTGCTGGACAAGACCGACCTTGTCTTCATCGATGCGCCTCTGACCGGCTACTCCCGCGCCGTAGGCAAGGGCACGGCCAAGGATCTCACCGGCGTGGACCCCGATCTGCGCGCCTTCGACCGTTTCATCACGCGCTACATTACCGTGAACGAACGCTGGAACTCGCCCAAGTTTCTCATTGGCGAGTCCTACGGCACCACGCGCTCCGCGGCATTGGCTGACATGCTGGGCAGCGATGGCATCCAGATCAACGGCGTGGTGCTGATTTCCTCCATCCTCAACTACGGCATCGAAATGCCCGGCTACGACATGATGTACATCGGCAACCTGCCCAGCTACGCCGCGGCGGCGTGGTACTACGACAAGGTTCCGAACAAGCCGTCAGATGTTGCCGCGTGGGTGCAGCAGGCGCGCGAATTCGCTGCCGGTGCGTATGCCCACGCGCTGTTTGAAGGCGACAAGCTCTCGCCCGAGGAACTGGATTCGGTGGCCAAGCAGCTAAGCCATTTCACCGGCCTCAGCGTGGATTACGTAAAGGAAGCCAACCTGCGCATCTCGCCCTCGCGCTTCCGCAAGGAGGTGCTGCGCGACGATCGCATGACCCTGGGCCGCTATGACATGCGCTTCGAAGGCGAGGACACGGATGCGGCCGGCGAAAACCCCAGCTACGATCCATCCGACGCCGGAATTACTGGCGCGTTTGTTTCCGCCATCCACAACTATCTGGAAACCGAGCTCAATTATCAGAGCACGGATCAATACCGGCCGACCGCTTACGGCATGGTCCAGTGGGATTTCCATCATCGGCCCGCCGGCGGCGGATTTGCACGCGGCCGCGAGCAGTCGGAGCCCGACGTGGCCGAGGACCTGGCCGATGCCATGCGCAAAAATCCTCATCTCAAGGTCTTCTCCGCCAATGGCTACTTTGACCTCGCGACTCCATTCTTCATCACCGAGTTCGATCTGGATCACATGGAGCTGCCCCAGGAACTGCGCAAGAATGTGGAGTTCGGCTATTACCCGTCGGGCCACATGATCTATCTGAACGTGCAGGCGCTGCACATGCTGCACGGGGACCTGGAGAAGTTCATCGGCGACGCGGAACAGTAGGTTGCGTAAAAGAGATGACGCGGAAGGAACCGGCAATGAGGTCCATTCCGCGCCCGTTTTTCTTGCCAATGGAATCACGCCGATGCCTGAGGCGGGCCAAAGAAGGCGCGAGCATCGCGCCGAAACAAGATCAAAACAATCAGCAACAGAATCAGCCCGTGCGTGACAACCTGCTGCCATGCGTTCAGGAAGCTGATGGCGACGTGAAACGCCATCCAGGCAACGGCCAACCAACGGGCCCAGTTGCGGCCGCGGAACAGGAAGACTGCGGCAACAATCCCGAGCAAGTTGATAAGTGCCACCCAGACGGACTCGAAGTGGTTGGCGGAAAGCGAATGGGAATTCATGAAGTCGCCGGCCAAGCCGGCAGCGCCTCCCAGCACCAGCAAAATCGCGACGACAACCACACCGATCGGCCGCTTCTTCATCTGTGCTCCGAATTCATTCACCGCAGCGGTTTGCCAATCTCCCAATGGTGTCCGAACGGATCCACCAGCCGCCCCACACGCCACCCGTAGTGCTGGTCCTCAACCGGCCAAACGGTTTCCCCGCCCGCCTCCAGCGCGCGTTGAAACACCGCATCCGGATCTGCCACCACCAGCACAATCCGCACCGTGCCGCCGCCCAGCGTTTCGGGGCTGAAATTCTTATTCTCGGGCGATTCATCCGCAATCCAGAACCGCGCTTCATCCACCCCCAGTTCGGCCACAATCTCGCCATCCGGAGATTCAATGTAGGAAAGCACACGCGCGCCAAAAGCTGTTTTGTAAAAATCAAGAGCCGCCTTACCCCGCCTCACTGAAAGCATGGGCGCGATACGCGGCGGCTCCGTCACTTGCCCGGAGACTTTTGCTCCCCATTGCGCCGGATCCAAGTCCTTCGCGTGACGCGAAAACAGCCAATGGTGCCCCTCAATATCTTCAGCAGCATATTGAAACTCGCCGTAAACGGTCTCGTGCGGCTCCTCCAGGATGACTGCGCCCGCGGCCTTTGCGCGCTCGTAATGTGCCTCTAAGTCGTCGAGGAAAACGGTGAGGCTTTGCGTACCATATCCAAGCTCACGCGGCGACTGGCTCTCTGCTCCGGCCTGCTTTACCATGACGCAGGCTTTGCCCAGACTCAACTGCGCGCCGCTCAGCGGATCGCCGCAGCGATAGTGCTCCACGAATCCGAAGGCGAGCTCGAGCCACGCAATTGCCTCGGCAAGATCGCCATACCGCAAGTGAGGCAGAACTGCACTGATTGGAACCGACCGGTTGAATTCCATAGAAATGGGGAACGGGCGCGCCTTAACACTTACCCTGGCGATCAGCTTAACATGGCGCGTTTTTGAGCCGCCGCAGGCAACACCGCCCGGACCGCCTTTCGTAGAATGAGCGATAAGCGCATCTGTATTCCTGTCGCTGTTCCACGCATTTCCGGGAGTGCCGCTTGCTCATCGATTCCCACGCCCACCTCGACAGTCCTCGCTATGACGACGACCGCGCCGACATGCTGCGGCGCTGCGCGGAGGCAGGCGTGGGTGCGGTCGTCGCCATCGGCATCGGCGAGCGGCCGTCTGAAATGCACCAGGCTCGCGATATCTGTCGCGAGTTCAACGGCAAGCCGGGGATGCCGCGCCTATTTGCCAGCGCCGGAATCTACCCCCATTCAACTCCCGACGCGGACGACCCCGCCATCGCCAGGCTGGACCAACTCTTGTCAGAGCCCGAAGTCATCGCTTGCGGCGAAATCGGCCTCGACTACTACCACCAGGGCGCGCCCCACGACGTGCAGCGTGCCGGCCTCATCCGCCAGCTCGAAGTCGCCGCAGCGCGCAAGCGCCCCATCCTCATCCATTGCCGTGGAACCAATGAGTCCGCCGACGCGTGGAACGACCTCTTCGTCGTTCTCGGCGAGCACTGGCGCCACACCGGCCTGGGCGGCGTCATGCATTGCTTCGGCGGCGGATGGGAGCAGGCCTCGCGCTCCCTCGACCTGGGATTCCTCATCTCCTTTGCCGGCAACTTGACTTATCCCAGGGCGCAGCCGCTGCGCGACCTGGCCGCCCGGCTTCCGCTCTCGTCCGTCCTCGTTGAAACCGACTCCCCCTGGCTGGCTCCGGGGCCCCTGCGCGGAAAACGCAACGAGCCGGCCATGGTGGTGCACACCGCGGAAACGCTGGCCGGCCTGCACGGAATTGCGCCCTCCGAATTGGCCGCCGTTACCACAGCCAACTTCGCGCGCCTGTTTCAGCTCGATATTGCATGACCGGATTTGCCCCAAACGTGGGACACTGTTAGAAAGTATGCCCGGCGCATTTCGCGCCGCCGGCAACCGAGGAAGGCCATGGCGCAGGATAATTCGTTCGACATTGTCAGCAAGGTCGATATTCAGGAAGTGCGCAACGCCATCGACCAGGCCATGAAGGAGATTCGCCAGCGCTTCGATCTCAAGGATTCAAAATCCGAGATCAACCTGGCCGAAGCCGAAAAGGAAATTCAACTGGCCTCGAAGGATGAATACAAGCTGGAGGCGGTGAAGGAAATCCTGGGGCAAAAGCTGGTCAAACGCGGCGTGTCGCTTAAGAACCTGATCTACGCGAAGGTTGAGCCGGCAGCCGGCTCCAGCGTGCGCCAGAGAATCAGCCTCCAGATGGGCATTCCCACGGAAAAAGCGAAAGAGATTGTGCGCCTGGTAAAAGAGTCCAAAAAGAAGGTCCAGGCCAGCATCCAGGGAGACAATGTGAGAATCTCGGGCAGGGACCGCGACGACCTTCAGGCCATCATCGCCCTGCTGCGCGGCCGCGACCTCGGCGTCGATTTGCAATTTACCAACTACCGGACAAATTGAATATGATGGAGCGACAGCAACTCAGCGAACGCTCCGGCCCCGCGCGAGCGCACCATCAGGGACGAACCGGTTTGAGCACACTGGCAATAGCAACGGCGAGAGAGGTATTCGATCTGCTGCGGGATGACCTCGTGGCCATCGAGCAGGAACTGGGCCGCGACGCCGCCTCCGGCGTCAGCACCATCACTGAGATCGCCGAATACCTGCGCGAGGGCGGCGGCAAGCGCATCCGCCCCTCGCTGCTGCTGCTCTCCGCGCACATGCTCGGCTACTCCGGCCCCAGCGCCATTCGCCTCGGCGCGGTGGTTGAAATGCTGCATACGGCCACGCTGGTGCATGACGACATCATCGACGGCGCCGACACCCGCCGCGGCCGTCCCTCCGCCAACACCACCTGGGGCAACGAAAAATGCGTGCTCGCCGGCGATTGGCTCTACATGCAGGCCTTCAAGGTGGCCCTTGAGGAGCGCAATCTGCGCGTGCTCGACCTGCTTATCGGCCTCACCCAGCAGATGGTCGAAGGCGAGCTGCTGCAGATTCAGAAACTGGGCAAGGCCGTCAGCGAAGCCGAATACTACGACCTGATCTTCCGCAAGACAGCGTGCCTTTTTTCGGTTTCGATGCGCCTGGCAGCGGTGCTCGCCGGTGCCACCGAAGCCGAGGAAACTGCCGTCGGCACCTACGGCCGCACCGTCGGACTTGCTTTTCAGATCGTCGATGACGTGCTCGACCTCACCGCCACCGAAGAAGTGCTGGGCAAGCCCGTGGCCAGCGACCTGCGCGAGGGCAAGGCAACGCTAGCCGTCATTCATTCCTTCGATCACGGCACCGCCGCCGACCGCCAGACCATCCAGCGCGTGCTCGACGACCGCAGCTTTGAAAATGCCAGCCGCCAGCAGATCAAGGACATTCTCCTGCGCAACGGCTCCGTCTCCTATGCCATGAACGTAGCCGATCGCTACGCGGAGCAGTCGCGGCAGGCGCTCAAGTCCATGCCCGATTCCGACTTCAAGCGCGCCCTGCTCTGGGTTCCCGATTTCGTCGTGGCGCGCGAAAAATAAAATTCCCCGGAGATCGACATGCAGAAAATCTGGGCCGAGGTGGACAACTACCTCGGCGACCTTCTCGCTCCTCACGATGCCGGCCTCGCGCACGCCGTTGAGGCGAACCACGCGGCAGGATTGCCGCCCATCGACGTTCCGCCGCTTCTCGGCAAGTTCCTTGACCTGATGATTCGTATCTCCGGCGCGCGCCGCGCTCTCGAAATCGGCACCCTCGGCGGCTACTCCACGATCTGGATGGCTCGCGCCCTTCCTGACGGCGGCAAGCTCATCACCCTGGAACTGGAGCCGCGCCACGCCGAGATTGCGCGCGCCAACTTTGAAGCCGCCGGAGTAGCGAATCGCATCGAGGTCCGCATCGGACCGGCGTCGGAATCGCTGCGCGCCATCGACCAGGGCGGCTCGCCTGCGTTCGATCTCATTTTTGTCGACGCCGACAAGGAGCGCATGCCGGAGTATCTCGACTGGTCGCTGAAGCTCTCCCACCCCGGCACCGTAATCATCGCCGACAACGTGGTCCGCGACGGCAAAGTGCTCAACGCAAAGACCCGCGACCCGCACGTGCGCGGCGTGCAGCGGTTTCTGGAACTGGTCGCCGCCAATCCGCACCTCAGCGCGACAGCAGTGCCAACGGTGGGCGCGCGCGGATTCGATGGATTCGCGGTAGCTGTCGTGGTGATTTGAGGTTCCGGAAACGGCGACGCGCGGCCTGGAGCGCGTGAATCACTCCATCAGCTTCCGCAATGCTACCGCATAATCGTGCGGCAGCGCCTGCTTGTTCAGGTTCTCGTCGCACACCACGTGCACCGTCTCGCCCTCGGCCAGAAGCTCGGGCTTCGTGCCGTCCGTGCCGTTGCGCAGGATGCGGTAGGCGAATTTGAGCACCGAGCCGCGCAGCAGCGCCGGCCGTGTCTCAATCAGGATCTCGTCGTCGTACCGCGCCGGCGCGCGATAGCGGCAGCTGGCCTCCACCACGGGCAGGATCAACTTATGATCCTTTTCCATCTGGCTGTACGCCAGCCCCAGCGAGCGCAACAGCTCCACGCGCCCAATCTCAAACCACACCAGGTAGTTGGCATAGTACACAATGCCCATCTGGTCGGTTTCGGCATAGCGCACGCGTTGTCGGGTAATTGCGGGCATGGGCAGAGTTTTAGGGCTCAGGTGTCAGGGTTCAGGATAGCAAGCAGAAGTCGCACCGTTTACTACCAGCCGTTTCGGAGGCCCTGACCCCTGACCCCTGAAACCTGCCGTCACGGCCTCACATGATTGAACAGCGGCAGCTTGGTCACATCGCTGAAGATGATGAAGGCGAAGAACACCACCAGGACCACGAACGCCGCCTGGTAGATCCGCTCCTTGATGTTGATGCTGATGTCATGGCGCAGCACGCTCTCGATCAGCAGCAACAGGATCATTCCGCCATCCAGAATCGGGAAGGGAAGCAGGTTCAGGATGCCCAGGTTGATGCTGATCGCCGAGGCCAGCCCGAACTTCGGAAACCAGCCGTTCATCTCCGCCGCCTGCCCCGCCATGCGCGCGATGCCCACCGGCCCCGAAAGCTGCGAAACCGCCACCTGGCGCGTGAACAGCCGCCCCAGCACTTCCATGATCAGGGTCGAATTCCCCGCGCAGAAATCGCTGGCCTCGGCAATGGACGTTCGCATCGAAAGCGGATTGTCCCGAACTGGAGTTGGATCCGTCTCGAAGCCGAGCTTCCATCCCGCGTCGTCAGGCTGCGCCTTGCCGCGGCCGCTATACATCATTTCAGGCGTGGCGTGCAGAGTGAGGAGCTGGCCGTGACGAACGATGCCCAGCGTGAGCGGCTTGCCCGGATACGCCTGCATGTAAGCCAGCAAGGT
The DNA here is from genome assembly GCA_963766785.1 of uncultured Acidobacteriota bacterium. GTDB lineage: Bacteria > Acidobacteriota > Terriglobia > Terriglobales > Acidobacteriaceae > Telmatobacter. Next base: position 121,364 of record CAVYBV010000025.1, on the reverse strand, counting down.
GGAGACGGTATGGAAAGAATTGCCGTCTACCGTTGCAATCTGGTCGCCTGCCTGCAATCCGGCCTTCTGCGCCGGCGTCCCTGCCTGCACGTCATGAACGCCGATCGGTCCCGGCATGAATTGCGGCAGAATCCCTATGTCGCTGAAATCGATCTCGTCCTCGCCCCGGGGCAGCGGCGGAATGTGAAGCCAGGCCTGCACCTGTTTCCCGTTGCGATCCACCGTGACCGGCACCGTCTGGTTCAGATTCATCTCGGCGTGGTTGCCCACCTCAATCCAGTCGGGGTTCTCCACTCCGTCAAAACGGTTGATCACGTCGCCGGGCTGGAGCCCCGCTCGCGCCGCTTCCGATCCCGGCGCCACCCATTCCACTCTGGTGGAATGAACCACGTATTGGGGCACTTCATTGATCCAGTGGTAATAGAAGAACATCAGCACGAACGCGAGCACAAAGTTCGCTGTCGGTCCGGCCAGGCTGATCAGAACCCGCTGCCAGCGCGGGTGCGCCGTGAATGAACCCGGGTCGTCGGCCGCCTCATCATACGCGGCCTTATCGGCGGTGCCGGTGGTCGCTTCCACAATCTGCTGCGCTACGGGCTTGCCCGGCACCTGAAGGTTCTGTTCCGCCAGCTCCCCGGTCATCTTGACGTAGCCGCCGATCGGCAACAGGCAAACCTTGTAATCCGTGTCGCCGTACTTGATGCCGAACAGGCGCGGCCCCATCCCCACCGAAAACGATTCAACGCGTACGCCGCAAAGCTTGGCCACCACGAAATGACCAAGTTCGTGAACCACCACCATCACCCCGATCAGGATGATGAACGCGATGATGGCGACCACAACTGCATGAAGATCTTGCATAGACTCCGAACAGATCCTTTGCCTTGCTCTTCTTAACCCGCCAGCGCGCGGGCCCGTTGCCGAGCCTCGCGGTCCGCCGCCAGCACCTCGGCAATTGTCGCCGGATGCGCCTCCGGCGTGGAAGCAAGGACTCTTTCAATTGTATCTGGGATTCCGGTGAAGGCGATGCGCCGCTCCAGAAACGCCTCCACGGCTACCTCGTCGGCCGCGTTTAGCGCAATGCAATGTGCGCCTCCTCTTTCCGCGGCTTCAAACGCCAGCCGCAGGCAAGGGAAGCGCTCAAAATCAGGCTCTTCGAACTCCAGGTGCCGCAGCGCCGCCAAATCGAACGTCAGATTCGATTCGGGCCGGTCCGGGTAAGCCAGCGCATACAAAATCGGCAACCGCATGTCGGTCACCGAGATCTGCGCCAGGATCGACCCGTCCACGTACTCCACCAGCGAGTGCACCGTCGATTGCGGATGCACCATCACTCGCACCTGGCTCGCCGCCACGTCGAACAGGCGGCAGGCCTCGATCACCTCCAACCCCTTGTTCAGCATGGTCGCCGAGTCAATCGTGATCCGCCGCCCCATCACCCAGGTCGGATGCTTCAGCGCCTGTTCCGGCGTGATGGCCGCAAACTGCTCCAGCGGCGTCTCCCGGAACGGTCCGCCGGAAGCCGTAAGCCAGATCGTCTTCACCTCGTCGTGCTGCCCCACCCGCATGCACTGGTGCACCGCGTTGTGTTCGCTGTCGATGGGCAGGATGGGCACATTCCGTTCCCGCGCCGCGCGGGTCAAAATCTCCCCCGCCGCCACCATGCACTCCTTGTTCGCCAGCCCCACCGGCTTGCCCGCCAGAATCGCCGCGTGCGTCGCCTCCAACCCCGCCACGCCCACAATTGCCGACACCACAAAATCCGCTTCTGGATGCGTAGAACAGGCTACCGTCCCCTCAGTCCCGTGAACCACCTCGATCCCGGCGATCCCGGCCTCCTTCAACCTTGCCGCGAGCCGGCACGCCAGCTCCTCAGTCCCCAGCGACACCATGCGCGGCCGCCATCGCACCGCCTGCCGAAACGCCTCATCTACGTTCCGCCCCGCCGCCAACGTGGCCACCGCATAACGCTCCGGAAATTGTTCAACGATGGAAAGGGTGCTTTGTCCAATGGAACCGGTCGACCCGAGAATGGCAATTCTTTTCAATGGCTTAAATGGCTGTTTGGGGCCGTATCAAATCCCTCAGAATGAGTGGTGAATAACCTGAGCATACCAGAGCACAGGAGCAGCCACGAGCAGCGCGTCGATGCGGTCCAGGACGCCTCCGTGACCCGGCAGCAGCGAGCCTGAATCCTTCACGCCGGCCGAACGTTTCAGTGCCGATTCGGCCAGATCGCCCAGCTGCGCCGCCACGTTCACCAGCACCGCCAGTCCCACCCAGTACCACACCGACTCATCGGCGTAGAACAGCACGGCGAAATTCCCCCCTGCCAGCAGGTCCGCCAGGCCCACCAGCCCGGCCGCCACCAGCATGCTTCCAGCCACCGAGGCGATCGAACCCTCCCACGTCTTGTTGGGACTGATGCGCACGGCAAGCTTGTGTCGCCCCCAGGCGCGGCCCACATAATAGGCGGCAATATCCCCGGCCCACACCACCAAAAGCAGGTACAGCAACAGCGACGGTCCATTGGCCTGCTCGCGCAGAGCCGGCAGCGCCACCAGGGTGAGACCGGTGTAGAAAAGACAGAAGATGGAGATGGTTGCATCGGGCAGCATGCGCTCTCGAGAGCTGGCAAACGTGCAGTAAACCAGCAGCACAAGGCTGAGGATCAGGAACACCGCCGGCGCGTCCAGATAGTCAAAGATGTGGCTTCGCTGATCGGGTGATTGCAGGTTGGGCAAGAACAAAAGCAGAGTGGCCAGAAGCACCGCGATGCGGGGCGGATTGGCCCCCCTCTCCTGGGCGAGTCCAAGACACTCCCAAGCCGCCAGGGCCGACAGCAACGCCGTTGCCGCTGTGAACAGCCACTGCAGATAAGGGGGCAGAAAAACAAATACCAGAACCACAGGAATCAGGATTGCGGCCGTCAGGAATCTCTTCATTCAGGGATGAGAATACAGCACCGGAGCGGCAAACTCGGTCGCCCTGCGTTGGTCGCAGACAATTCAGACAATGGATGAATATGTCTTGACATTTCTAGACATTCTGATATGGTAAAGAAGGTACCAGTGTCCAGGTCATCCGAAGAATGAAAGAGGAGAAATGAACCGAAGTGAGCAAGTTCGAAAGCTGGTGCGGGAAAAATACGTCAAACCCGCACTGGGCGCGGGGAAGCAGCGTTTCTCCGTTGCCGTCCGTGACCTCATCCCGGAGTTGGTGGCCCAAGGCTTTCCCCCGGGAAATACGCCGCAAATCTGCACAGCTCCACGCAGGGAGTCGTTTCTCCGCGAAGAGGGAATCGAGATCGAGTCGATCGACGGCCCCCCTTCAAAGATGAGCACGTCTGTGGTTTTTCACTTCAAAGTGGCAGGTTCTCACTCAAGGACTGATCCTAGATCTGACGGTGGTTCCAATTCGGACCCGGCAGGCGAAACACCGGAACAGCGGGCGCATCGCTTGTCGGAGAAACTGCGCGGCCTGTTGAAGGAAGAACTGGCCGAATACGGCGGTGGGGAAGCTTTTCTTCGCTGGGTGCGTGGTTACGACGAAGAGGATGCGGCATGAGCCGCATCTTCTGGGACAGCATGATTGCGATTTATCTTTTGGAGGACCACCCTACATTCGCCCGGCGCGTTCAACAACTGCTGGAACGGTCCTTCAGGCGCAACGACGAACTTTTCACCAGCTATTTCGCACTGGGCGAAATAGTGGCTGGCGCAGCGAAATCACCCGATCCTCACAAGACGCAAGAGGTGGAACAGGTTCTGAAGGACATGGGTTTTTCATTTCTACCCTTCGATCGCGGTGCCGTCGCGCCATTCAGTCGCTTGCGGGCAAGGGAAAGGCTCAAAGTTGCCGACTCCATCCATCTCGCATGCGCGGCCTCGGCCGGCATCGATCTCTTTCTTACCGGCGACAAGCAATTGACCCGGCTGGATGTGCCGGGCATTCAATTCATCGCCGATTTCACTATGCAGATCCTGTAAGCGCCACCTGAATCGTTACTTCCGGCAGGATTCGTATTGATTCTATCGAGAGCTGAATAGAAACCGCCACAACCTGCCGGCCATAAGCAGTCATTCGGCGCGCAGCGTCGCGGCCGGCTCCACGCGCATTCCAGCGCGAGCCGGGATCAGAATTGCAACCAGCGCCACTAGCGCCAGAATCAATGGAACCACAACGAACGTCAGCGGGTCTTCAGTGCTGACATCAAAGAGCAAGGCCTTCAGCAGTCGTGATATCGCCAATGCCGCGCCCAATCCCAGCGCGCCGCCAACCGCCACCATGCGAAAACCGTCGCCGGTGATGAGGCGAAGAATGTTTTGTCGTGTGGCGCCGAGCGCCATCCTGATTCCTATCTCGCGAGTCCGCTGCGCCGTCGTGAACGCCATCAGTCCATAGAGCCCCACCACGGCCAGCATCAGACCCGTGAATGCGAAAAATGCCAGCAGCGCGGTTTCAAAGCGAGGCCGATCCGCCATCCGCCTCACCGTCTGGTTCAGAATTTCCGTCTCCACCGGCACCGTCGGATCAATCGAAGCAATTGCCGAGCGCACCCACGGCTCTACCGCCTTCGCAGGCATCACTGAGCGCAACAGCGCGATCGATCTGGCATCGCTCCAGTCATCAGCTACGCTGCGGCGAAGATAGTACATCTCCGGAACGCTTGGTTCCGTGAGCCCGTTGTTCTTTACGTTGTCGGCCACGCCAACCACAGTGAACCACTCGTTGCTGCGAAGACCCGTTGTGCGAAGACCCGCTGTTTGAAGCCTCTTTCCCAGGGGACTCTCGCCCGGAAATAACAGTGCGGCCACCGACCTGCTGAGCACCACCTCTCCTTCATCGCCGGTGCGATCCTGATCGGTAAAACCTCGGCCGCGAATAATGGGAATGTCGAGCGCACGGAAATAGTCCGGCGTCACGGAACGGCTCGCGCCCGTTCCGCCAGTTCCGGGAGGGATCGGCGGCTTGCCTTCGACCTGCAGATCGGAGAACCGGAAACCTGCCGACCCTCCCGGCGGTAAGGAGTCCGATATCGCCACGGCGCTTGTGCCCGGCATCCGCTGGAGCGCCGCTTCAAGACGGAGATAGAAGTCCATCACCTTCTGATCGGTGTCGTAGCGCCACCAGGGCAGCGCCACCTTCACGGTCAACACTCCGCCAGTTTGCATGCCGAGGTTTTGTTCCTCGATGTTCGCGAAACTGCGCAGCAGCAACACTGCGCCTGATAGCAGAACGATGCTGACCGCGATTTGCGCCGTCACCAGGCTACGCCGCAAGAAAGCGTGGCTGCGCGACGTTGACGCCTTCGCGTTCAACGTCGCAAGGCCGGGCTTCTCCAGCGCAGAGGCAAGCCCGAAGACCACTCCGCACAGGCATGAGAGCAGCGCCGCAAAAATCGCGATGCGCAGATCGAGGTGGGCTTTGCCGATAAACGGGATTCCGGTCGGCGCCAACTCCACAAAAACAGCCAGCAACCCGCGCGCCGCCAGGAGTCCCGCCAACCCTCCCGCGCACGAGAGCAGCAGCGCCTCCGTAAGCGCCTGCCGAACCAGCCGTCCCCGGCTCGCCCCGATCGCCGAACGCACCGCGATCTCCCGTTGTCGCGCTGCTCCCCGGGCCATCATCAGGCTGGCCACATTTGCGCAGGCAATCAGCAGCACCGCGAGCACGAACCCGAGCAGAACCCATGCCACCGGCTGCGCATCCTGAGTCTCTCTGTCGCGCAAGGACCGGATGCTGAGCCTCAGTTCCCTGGCTGCCCCCGCGGGAAAAAAGTGCAGGTCCGACTCGAAGAGCGGCTGCATTTCCGCACGCGCCCGCGCGATGCTCACGCCGGGCTTGAGCCGCGCGAAAAGACGCATGGGATACCCGAATCCTCCATTGACCTTGGTCTGGATGGATGGATCAAAAGCCGACGGCTGCACGATGTCCGCCGTCTCCAGGGTGGGAAACTGAAAATCTTTGGGCAGGACGCCCACCACGCGGGCAGGTTTGCCGTCGACATCGATCGTCCGGCCCAGGATGTGAGGATCTCCGTTGTAGTGGCCCTGCCACAGGCCATAGGAGATGATGGCGACACGTGGCCCGCCGAGACGATCCTCCTCGGGCAAAAAGTTACGGCCCAGGACAGGAGTGATCCCCAACAAGGGCAGAAATCCGGCCTGGAACGAAATGCAGCCGAGTTCTGCGGGATTGTTCTCTATCAAGTCGCAGTTGTGAACCATCGTGCTCTGACTCGCGAGGGCAGAAAACGGCTTCTGGTTCTCCCGCCATTCAGAATAGAAGCGCCCCATCAGGAACTCCTGATGCTCCAGCGAGTGCACCAGGCCCACCGAGACGATTCGGCCGGGATCGGCATAGGGTAGCGGCCGAAACAGGATGCGGTCCACTACGCTGAAAACCGCCGTGGTGGTTCCAATACCGAGCGCAAGCGTCAGCAGAACGCTGACGATATATAACGGATTGCGGCGAAAACTACGAAGGGCATAGCGAATGTCCTGAAGGACCGTCTCCATCCACCACCCGGGCCGCTGCCGCTGGCATTGGTCCCGTGCGGCCTCAACGCCGCCAAACTCGATGAGCGCCTGGCGGCGGGCCGCTGTCGGGGTTTGACCAGCCGCCCTCTTTGAAGCAATCGATTGCTCGATATGGAATTGCAGTTCGGTTTCAATTTCTCGATGGCCCTTGCGGAAAACCAGGAAACGAAGGCGAGCCAGAAATTCCCGAATCATGAAGATCCCTCCGCTCTCCCCTCGACGTTCGACAATAGATTGTCGCACGCTCCTGTTGAAGTCAAGAGCTCGCTTGGCAAGGGAAGTCTTAAGCCCTTCTTATTACCCGCCGAAGCTCTCTTCAGTCCATTGGTAATTTGTATTCGTCCAAAGTCAAAAACTGCACAATGTCAGTGTCCTTCGATGACACAAAATCCTTGAGAGGTCCAAAGAACTTCGCCCGCCCCTGGTGCAGAAACAGCACCTGGTCCGCCAGCCGCTCGGCAAAGCGCATGTCGTGGGTCACCACAATGCTGGTGTAGCCAAGCTGATGCTTGAGCCGCTGGATGATTCCACCCAGCCGGCGCGCGATGATCGGATCCACCATCGTAGTCGGTTCGTCGTAGAGCACCACCTCCGGCTGCGCCGCCAATGCCCGCGCAATCGCCACCGCCCGCCGCCGGCCCGTCGAGAGACTCGCCGGCAACTGGTCCACCATGTCCTCGGCCCCTACCAGCAACAGCAGGCGGTCCACCACCTGCAGATATTGATCTTCCTCCAGGCCGCCGCGCTCGCGCAGGGGAAATGCAACGTTTTCCCTCACCGTCAGCGAGTCGAACAACGCTCCGTTCTGGAACACCATGGTCACGCGCTTGCGAATCTCCTGCAGGCCCGTCTCATCGAGCTCCGTCACTTCCTTGCCTTCCACCGAGATCGATCCCGAATCCGGTTTCAAAAAGCCCATCAGCAGCCGCAGCGAGACCGATTTCCCCACCCCGCTCCGTCCCAGGATGCATAACGTCTTGCCCCGTTCCACGTGGAAGCTCACGTCTTCGAGCACCGGCGGGCCGCCAAACGAAATGTTGATGTCGCGGAAAACGATGATGGCCTCGCTGTTGCCGCCCTTGCCAGGCACAGCGCGGTCTGCCGGGTTTGCCGTAGAATCTGCCATCTCGTTCCTTCAGATTATGCGATAGGGCGCCCGAGCGCAGCCGATGCCGCCTTCAGGTCATCGCGCGTGTTCACGTTCAGGAACCACTGCCAGGGCCGGAGCCCACGCGCATCCGTCACCTGACTGGCCTCGGCCAGCACCTCCACCGCCGGTGCCCGCACTTTCTCGCCCCGCTCGCGCGCCGCCGCTTCAAATGCCGCAAAACAGCCGCCCTCTCCCTGCTCCAGCCGTTCCCGCAGCGTCTCCAGGGTTTCCCGCCGCACCACCACCGGAAATGTCTCCGCGAAACCGTTGACCGCCGTCAGCGTGATCGCCGCGCCCGTCAGCCGGGCATCCTCGATCAGAAACTCCACCAGCTCCGGCGCCATCAGCGGCATGTCGATGGACACGAACACGGCCCAATCCTGCGCCGTCTGCTCGAGCGCGCTCACCACTCCGCCCAGAGGGCCGCGGTCCGCTTGCTCATCGGCGATCACCGGCGCAAACTGGCTCAAATCCGGGCGCGCGCCCGCGATCCGCGGCTCCAGACCCGCGCCTACAAGCACATCCAGTGCATGCGCGATCAGGGGCCGGCCCTCCAGTTCCACCAGGGCTTTTTCTTGTCCCATGCGGCTGGAGCGCCCGCCGGCCAGCACCCATCCCGCCGCGGCTGGCGCCCCTCGGTTCAACGCCCAGCCTCCTCCAGAAACCGGATCAGCGAATCGATTCCCAGCCGGAAGTTCTTCAGGTTGAATTTCTCGTTGGGCGCATGCAGATTATCGTCAGGCAGTCCGAAGCCCATCATCACGCTGGGCAGTCCCAGGTGCCGGTCAAAATCGCCCACGATCGGAATCGATCCGCCCGAGCGGATAAACACCGTGTCCTTGCCCCAGACCTCGTGCATCGCCCGCACCGAGGCCTGGATGAAGCGGTTGTTCACAGCCACAATGCAAGCATCGCCCTGGTGGATCAGCCGCACCGTCACTTCCACTCCCTTCGGCGTCAGTTTCTCCACGTAGCTCTTGTACTGCGCAAAAGCTTTCGCCGGGCTCATGTTGGGCACCAGCCGCATGGACACTTTGGCCAAGGCCTTGGCGGGAATCACCGTCTTTGCTCCCGCGCCGGTAAAGCCGCCCGGCATCCCATGCACCTCCACCGTCGGCCGCGCCCACGTCCGCTCCATCACGCTCAAGCCTTCCTCGCCCACCAGCACGCTCGATCCCACCTCGTTCTTGCGATACTCTTCCTCGTCGAACGGCAGGCTATTCCATGCCTCCAGTTCTTCTTTGCTGGGCGCCTGCACGTCGTCGTAAAAACCGGGAATCAGGATGTGCCCGTTCTCGTCCTTCAGCTTGGCGATAATGTGAATCAGCGCCATGAACGGATTGGGCGCCGCGCCTCCGTACATGCCCGAGTGCAGATCGCTCTTCGCCCCCTTCACTTCGATCTCGGTGTAGATCATGCCGCGCAGTCCAACGCAGAGCGTGGGCAGATCCGGCGCAAAAAGCTCGGTATCGCACACCAGCGCAAAATCCGATTTCAGATCGGCCGCTTTTGAGGCCACGTAGCTCGCAATGCCTTCGCCGCCAACCTCCTCTTCGCCTTCGAACAGCACGCGCACATTCAAGGGCAAACCGCCCGTGGCCAGCAGGCTCTCCAGCGCCTTCATCTGCATCCACACCTGGCCCTTGTCGTCCACCGCCCCGCGCGCGTAGATGCTGCCGTTGCGCTCGGTGGGCTCAAACGGCGGCGAATTCCACTCGTCCACCGGATCCACAGGCTGCACGTCGTAGTGCCCATACACCAGCGCCGTCGGCTTGCCCGCGGCCTTCAGCCATTCGCCATAAACCAGCGGATGGCCCTTGGTTTCCTTCAGGTGAACGTTGTCAAACCCGATGCGCCGCAACTCGGCGGCCAGCTTCTCCGCGGCTTTGCGGCAGTCGCCCGCGTGCTCGGGCAGCGTGGAAATGGATGGGATCCTGAGCAGATCTTTCAGCTCGTTCAAAAATCGCGCATGATTCTCATGGGCAAATGCAATTGCGGGTGAAGACATAACTTGCCTCCCTTACGAAGTTCGGAACACCGGCAAGTATAGACCTTCAGGATCGAGCCCCGCTGCTCGCCCCAAGCCCTCCGGTTCGAGTGCCTACCGCGGCTTCCGGCCAGGCGCAGGGCCGCCCGCAAGTATGAGACACTTGATGGGAAGGCGGAACGCGAGGGTTGACCCGCATCCGCATCCCATCTTTCATTTGGCCCGGCTCCCGCGCGCTTCAGGCACGCTGTTTCTTCCGCCGCGGCCACACTTCAAGGATCTTATCCGCGAATGATCAGTGTGAGTAATGTGAGCATGCGCTACGGCTCGAAGGTTCTCTTCGAGGACGTGAGCGTGACCTTTATACCGGGGCGGCGATACGGATTGACCGGACCCAACGGCGCCGGCAAAACCACTTTCATGAAGGTGCTGACCGGCGAGCTGGACGCGCAAAAGGGCACCGTGGTGCGCCCGCGCAAGATGGGCGTGCTGCGCCAGGACCAGTTCGCCTTCGACGCCTACCGCGTCATCGACACGGTCATCATGGGCAACAAGCCGCTGTGGGCGGCGCTCGAGGAGCGCGACCGCATCTACGAGAAAGCCGAAATGACCGACGAGGACGGCATGCGCCTGGGCGAGCTCGAAGGCATCGTCGGCGACGAGGACGGCTACACCGCGGAGAGCGACGCCGCAGTGCTGCTCGACGGCCTCGACATCCGCGAAGGATTGCACGCGCGCAAAATGGGCGAGCTGCAGGGCGGCCAGAAAGTGCGCGTGCTGCTGGCGCAGGCCCTGTTCGGCAAGCCTGAAGCGCTGATGCTCGACGAGCCCACCAACTACCTCGACCTCGATTCCATCCACTGGCTCCAGGACTTCCTCACCAGCTACGATGGCGCCCTGGTCGCCATCTCGCACGACCGGCATTTTCTCAACAGCGTCACCACCCACACCGCCGACATCGATTACCAGACCATCATCACTTACACCGGCGGCTACGACGACATGGTGATGCAGAAGACGCAGATCCGCTCCACCCTGGAGCAGCAGAACGCGCAGCGCGACAAGAAAATCGCGCAGCTCAATGAATTCATCGCGCGCTTTGCGGCGGGCACGCGCTCCAGCCAGGTCACCAGCCGGCGCAAGGAAGTGGAGCGCCTGCAAACCAACGAGCTGGCGCGGTCGAACATCCAGCGCCCTTACATCCGCTTTGACCAGGTTCGCCCCAGCGGCAAGCACGTGCTCGAATTCAAGCACATCACCAAGTTCTACGGCGACCACAAGGTGCTGGACGGGTTCACCGCCAACGTGCTCCGCGGCGAACGAATCTGCCTGATGGGCCGCAACGGCGCCGGCAAAACCACGCTGCTTAAAAGCCTGCTCCACAATTACCCGGGGCTCGCCGATCCCCGGTTCACGCTCGACAACGGAACCGTGTTCTGGGGACACGAGGCGCAGATCGGCTACTTCCCCCAGGACGTGGGCGCGACCATCGAGTCAGAAAAAGAGCCCAACCTCACCGTGGCGGAATGGCTCCATCGCTGGAAGCCCGACGCGCACGTGGAGGACATTCGCGGCATCCTCGGCCAGATGCTTTTCTCCGGCGAGGAAGGCGAAAAGCCCATTAAAGCGCTCTCGGGCGGCGAGCAAGCGCGCCTGGCATTCTGCAAACTGATCCTGACCAAGCCCAACATCCTCATCTTCGACGAGCCCACCAACCACCTTGACCTCGAAGCCATCAACGCGCTCAACATCGCACTGCAGCGCTACGAGGGCACGGTGCTGCTGGTAACCCACGACCACGACCTGATCGACGAAGTAGGCACGAGGCTGTGGATCTTCGACAACGGCCAGATCCAGGACTTCCAGGGACCGTATGAGGAGTGGAAGGGAAAGCACAACTGATGGAAGAGATCATGGGTCAGAGATCGGAGATCAAGAGCGTGTGCCGGGCGAGCGATTGTGTAGAACATGATCTTCAACCTTGAGGCCCCACAGCCAGCGTCGTCGCGGAAGAAGCGCTGGCTCAGCTATGCTTCGATCTTCTGTCTCATCTCATCCTCGACGGCTGTGATGATGCTTTGCCCCTGCGATATCGTTGGCATTCATAACCACTACGCCATTTCCCTGGTAGTGCTCGCTTCTCTGTTCGGCATCGCAGCCGCGTATCTTGTCTATCGCCGCATGAAGCGCGATTCGGGAATCACCCCATTTCTGAGAGCGGTCATCGCCCTGGTCATCGTGGGAATCAGTGTGTACGTAGAGCTCTTCGTAGCCATGGAGATTGTTGCCTGGATGGCTAGCCGAAGATAGCGTGAGCGAACCGAAGCGACCGGCCTGACCCAGCCCACGGCCGTGCGCAGACCGGTCTCCACAAACTTCCCCTCACCCTCGGATGAATGTGCGAGAATGGCCACATTCTTGGAATGGCTGAACCCTTCCCCATGGTCAAATGGTCAACTTTCATAACCGTTTGCGTAGCGTTGTGGGTCGGTCTATCGCCCCATCCAGCGCTGGCACAGAATTTTGACCTCGAAACCTCGCGCCTGCCCATCTCCCAAATCGACTCCGCCTGGCGCTTCCATCTCGGCGACAATCCCGCCTGGTCACAGCCCGCGCTCGACGACTCCGCCTGGCCGGTCCTCAAGCCCACAAAAAGCTGGATTGCCCAGGGCGTTCCTGAGTCGGCGCAGATCGTCTGGTTCCGCTTCCGCCTGCATGCTCCAGCCAACACCGCGTCCATGGTGCTTGAGCTGCCCACCCTCCACAAAAGCTATCAGCTCTTCGCCGGCGGCGAGCTCATCGCCCAGGTTGGCACCCTGCCCCCCAGCCCGGCCCACAACGTTATCGCGGCTTCGCGCGTCTTCACCATTCCCATTGGTTCTGGCTCGGCCGCAAAAGACGTAACCCTGGCCCTGCGCACCTGGCAGGACCCATCCCTCGCCGGCTCCCGCAACAGCAGAGTCAACGGCAATGTCTACATCGGCGCGTCCGGCGCCGTGCTCCAGCACTTCACCGCTTCCCGGGCCATTGACCTCCTCTCCGACGGCGCCCTCTACTCCGTCAATCTGCTGTCGCTGGTGGTCGGCGCCTCGGCCCTTTACCTCTTCTGGCTCACCCGCGAGCGGTTTTATCTCTGGTTTGCCCTCTCTCTGGTATTGGAGGTGATGTTTCAGCCGGTCGATTATGCGGCGCAACATCAGGCCTGGGATTTCTACTTCTACACCTACTTCGAAATCCTCCTCGACGTGATCACCGCAACGGCCTACATCCTGTTCGTTGTAGACGCCATCTTTCCCGGCCGCTGGAAACTTGTCCTTTTGCCCTCGGCCTTCACTTGTACGGCCGAGCTCGGAATCCTGCTCGTGCTCTGGCACTCTGTTCCGCTCATGTTTGGCGACGTCACCTACTGCGTCGCCGAAGCCTCCACCAGGGTGGTGCTTGCCTGGTACCTCATCCGCGGCTGGCGTGCCGGCAACACCTACGCGTGGCTGTTGCTCTATCCCATCGGCCTGCAAACTCTCGGCAGCGTGTTCAACAACCTCGGCTTCGTTCTCAACGACTTCAATGTTTCCTGGGCCCTCAACATCGTTCCTGACCACATCGCAGTCATCGACCAGCCTTTCGGGGTCGCCCTGAATCAGTTGATTGACGTTGTTGTGCTCCTCGCGTTCCTGGCCGTCCTGGTCTACCGCTTTGCGCACACCAGCCGCGAAAAGCAGCGCCTCGCCACTGCCATGCAGGCCGCGCGCGACATTCAGCAGCGCCTAGTCCCGGAAGATATCCCCATCCTCGGCGGCCTTCAGGTTGAGATCGCCTACCGCGCCGCCGAAGAAGTAGGCGGCGACTTCTGCCAGGTCCTGCCTCGCCCTGACGGGTCCACCTTTATTGCCATCGGCGACGTCAGCGGCAAGGGACTCCAGGCGGCCATGCTGGGCGCGGTTGCCGTGGGCTCTCTTCGTTCTCTTGCCGGAGAACAAATGTCCCCCGCCCGCGTGCTTGAGCGCCTCAACCAGGCCATGCTGCAACGCGAAAGCCCCGGCTTCGTAACCTGCCTCTGCCTGGTTATCTCCCCCGATGGCAATATGGAAGCGGCCAACGCCGGTCATCTGGCCCCTTATCTCGATGGCCGGGAGCTGCCCCTCGAATCCGGCCTTCCCCTCGGCATTGTCTCGGGCTTGAGCTACGAACAAGCCTCGTTCATCCTCCCGCCCTCCGCGCGTCTCATGCTGCTTTCCGATGGCGTGGTGGAAGCGCGCTCCCGCACCGGCGAACTCTTCGGCTTCGACCGCACTTCCCTCATCAGCCGCTATGGCGCATCAGAGATCGCCGCGCAAGCCCATCGATTCGGTCAGCAGGACGACATCACCGTCATCACTCTCGACTGGAAAGCCCTCGATCCCATCCCCGAGTTGGTATAGCTTTTTACAACGGCCGGATCCAGGACTTCCAAGGACCGTACGAAGGGTGGAAGGGCAATCTGGGATTCACAGTCCTCACGCCGCCGCATCCGTCTTCGTCGTCAACTCAACTCCCAGCGCCTTCATCACCGCCAGCGTCGTCTTCAGCGTCGGATTCCCCTTCTCGCTGAACGAGCGGTAAAGCTGCTCCCGCGACAACCCGGTTTGGCTGGCGATCTGCGCCATTCCCTTGGCCCGCGCCACCACCCCCAGCGCATTGGAAATGTAGGCAACGTCGTTGGTCTGGAACGCCTCCGCCATGAAAATCGCAATCGCTTCGTCCGATCCCAAATCTTCGGCTGGATCGTAGCTCGTCAGCTTCGCCCGCACGGTTTTCTTAGGCATTTTCCTCCCTCTACTTTGCTGCCAGCCGCTTCGCCGTCTGGATGTCCTTCTGCCGCGCGCTCACTTGAACTTGAATGGCATGTGCCGGCCAGCGTTGCGCGACCCGGCGTTCAAGCCGGCTTTAATCGATCGAGACGAAGGATTCGCCGCGCATTTCCCGAAGCCACTTTCGCTCTCTCGGCTTCCGTCACCCTCGCTCCCTCAATGAACTGGGCCGCCAGCTCCGTCTTCTCAAACGGATAGTCCACCGAAAACATCACGTTGTCTTCTCCCATGGCGTCGAGCGCGCAGCGCAGGGCGACATCGGAACACACGCCGGAGGTGGTGATGGCGATGTTGCGCTTGATGTAGAAAGACGGCGGCTGAGCCATTGTCCTCGAGCCGCGGTTGCACACCAGCCAGCGGCTGTCGAATCGCCACAGGTTCAATGGCAGCGTTTCGCCCATGTGGCCCAGCACCAGCCGCGCCTTGGGATAGCGCTCGAACACGCCGGCAAACACCAGCCGCAAGGCGTGGGTTGCGGTCTCAAAGGTCCAACTGCAGACCGGGCCCCAAAGCTCGGAGTGATCGGCATAGACCGCGGGATGATCGACAGGATTGCCGGGGTGAAGATAAATCGGCGCTTCCAGTGCCGCAGCCCGTTCCCAGAAAACGGAGTACTTATCCAGGTCGAGATACTCTCCGTTGGTCTGGCCGTTGATCAGGGCGCCGTGGAACCCGAGATCGCGCATCGAGCGTTCCAGTTCATCGGCCGCGGCAGCCGGGTCGTGCATGGCCAGATGAGCAAAGCCCCCGTATCGCTGCGGGCGTTTCTGGATCTCCCCGGCCAGGAAATCGTTGGCCGACTTCGCCCTTTTCAGCGCCACATGGGCATCCTTCTCAAACTGCACGCCCGGTCCGGAGATCGACAGCACCACAAAATCGACGCCGTTCCGGTCCATGATCTCGAGCCGCCTGTCGCCGAAATCCTGAAGCGCAACCGGAGCCAGCCTGCGAAGGTTCGGGTCAATGTTGGGAAAGGTCTCCGCGAAGTACCCGAGAAAGTCGGGCGTGAGGAAGTGCTCTTCGAGCGCAATCTTTCCCAGGCGCTGCGCCGCCGGGGGTTCGTCAGCACGCGCCGCGGTCATGGCCAGCGCCGCTGTTGCTCTGCCCGCGGCAGCCAGTGCCGCGCCGCGCAAGAGATCTCTACGCTTCATCGGGTCTTTACCTCCTCAGGCGATGATCAGGACAAATTTTTTTGAGGGCCGTTACTGAAGCATAGCCGAAACCAGGCGCTGGCCGGGACAGGAAGTTGGGCGGAGATGCCCGGGCCGCGGATTAAACTGGAAGGGTGAAGATCGCGCTAGCCCAGATCGATCCGACGATCGGGGATTTTACCGGCAATCTGAAGAAAATCATCGATACGAGCCGCCGCGCCGCGGAGATGGGCGCGCGACTGGCGGTCTTTTCTGAGCTATCCATCTGCGGCTATCTTCCCGCCGATTTCCTGGAAAAGCCAAGTTTCCTGGCGCGCTGCCGCCGCGCCGTGGATGAGCTGGCGGCGGCCACGCGGGACCTGCCCGCGGCGGTGCTGACGGGCGCGGCGTTCGCGGCCCCGGAAGGCAGCGGCAAGCCGGCCGTGAACGCCGCGGTGCTGCTGGACAAGGGCCGGATTCTGCTGGAGCAGCACAAGCGGCTGCTGCCGTTTTACGACGTTTTCGACGAGCAACGCTACTTCCAGGCGGCGCGGTCGCAGCAGGTGGTGGAGCTGGACGGGGTGAGGCTGGCGGTGAGCGTGTGCGAAGACGCCTGGAACGACAAGCACTTCTGGCCGCAGCGGCTCTACTCCACCGATCCGATGGAAGAACTGATGGCGCAGCGGCCGGCCATTCACGTCAACATCTCGGCCTCGCCGTTCTGGCACGGCAAGCGCGAAGTGCGGCGGGAGATGCTGGCGGCCATTGCGCGGCGCGACGGAATTCCGGTGGTGCTTTCAAACCAGGTGGGGGGAAACGACAGCCTGATTTTTGACGGCTCCTCGCTGGCGCTGAACAGCCGGGGCGAGCTGGTGGCGCAGGCGGCGTCGTTTGCCGAGGACCTGGTGGTGGTGGATCCGTTTGTTGCGCCGGCCATCGCCGAGCCGGCCGCGGACGACACCGCGGCAGCCTGGCAGGCGCTGGTGCTGGGCACGCGCGACTACGTGCGCAAATGCGGCTTCAGCAAGGCCGTGGTGGGGTTGAGCGGAGGCATCGATTCGGCGCTGGTGGCGGCCATCGCCGCCGAGGCGCTGGGAGCCGAGAACGTGCTCGGCGTGGGCATGCCCAGCCCCTACTCGTCGCAAGGGTCGATCGACGACAGCCGGCGCCTGGCCGCGAATCTGGGGATTCGTTTTGAGCTGATCGGCATCAGCCGACTGTTCGAGGAATACACGCGGACGCTGGAGCCACTGTTTGCGGGCAGAACTCCGGACATCACCGAAGAGAATATCCAGTCGCGCATCCGCGGCAACCTGCTGATGGCGCTCAGCAACAAGCTGGGAGCGCTGGTGCTGACCACGGGCAACAAGAGCGAGATGGCGGTAGGCTACTGCACCCTCTACGGCGATATGGTGGGCGCGCTGGCGGTAATCGGAGACCTGGTGAAAACGCGCGTGTATGCCATCTGCCGGTGGTTGAACCTGGAGCGCGAAACCATTCCTGCGGCGATCCTCGAAAAGGCGCCCTCGGCAGAGCTTCGGCCGGGGCAGAAGGACACTGACTCACTGCCTCCTTACGAGGTTCTGGACCCGATCCTGGAGGCGTATGTGGAGCGTTATGAGGCTCCCGAAGAGATCGCGGCCAGGCACGGTTTTCCCGTGCCGCTCGTCCAACAGGTAGTGCGCCTTGTGGAGCGATCGGAGTACAAGCGCCAGCAGGCCGCGCCGGTGCTCAAGATCACGTCGAAGGCTTTCGGCATGGGGCGCCGGTTTCCCATTGCCGTCAAGGTTCAGGTATAAGGGAATCCTGGAGGCTTCCACGGAACTTGCGGTTGCCGCCGCCGGAGTGCCGGCTGGCGCACCGCGGATGCGGGAAGCGATAATGGAATCAGTTGCATCAAGGAGACAAAGATTGATCCGTATCATTGGCCGAATTGCCAGCGTTGGCCTGCTGGCCGCAACCACTCTAGCCGTGCAGGCAGGCGCGCAACAGCAGGTTGCCCCGGCGCCGCAGGAACCCATCACCATAAACACGCAGCAGGCGCCGGCAGCTCCGGCCCCCACCGCGGCGCCAACTTTCCCCAAGATCGATCCCAGGAACTTCACCGCGCCGACTCCCACCAAGGATGAAGTGAATGCGTTTCTGCAGGCAAGCTGGGGATACGACGAGAACCGCATCTGGGAAGTGGCTGCCATTCTCAAAACTCCCGTCGCTGGCCTGAGCAAGGTGATCGTCTACGTCGGGGACAAATCCGGCAAGCAGAAGCCCTCCGGGTTTCTCTTCTGGGCCATGCCCGACGGCAAGCATATCATCGCCGGGGAAGACGTTTATCCCTTCGGCGCCAATCCCTACGCCGACTATCGCGTCGTTCTTCAGCAGCGCGCAGACGGTCCCTACAAGGGCGCGGCCGACAAGAACCTGGAGCTGGTGGAGTTTGCCGACTTCGAGTGCCCGCACTGCAAGGAAGCCCAGGCCAACATGGACAAGCTGGCGGTGGACTTTCCCAAGGCGCGCATCGTGTTCCAGAATTATCCGCTGGAGCGCATCCACCCGGAAGCCAAGCTGGCCGCGGAATACGGCGCCTGCGTAGCCAGAATGGGCGGCAGCAGCGCTTTCTTCCAGTTCGCGGGCGCGGTGTTTGACGGTCAGGAGGGCCTGGCCACAGCTGATGGCGCCACCCTGACGCTGAACAGCGCGGTGACCAAGGCGGGACTCGATCCGGCCAAGGTGGCCGCGTGCGCCAATCAGTCTGTCACCTCGGAAGAAGTAGACAAATCCGTGCAGCTGGCGCTGGACCTGAACATCAACCAGACGCCCATGCTGATGGTGAACGGCCGCCAGGTGCCGATTGGCGGCGTTCCTTATGACGCGCTGAAGAAGATCGTCGAGTACCAGGAAAAACTGGACGGCATTTCACAGTAACGCGGCGCACAGAAACGATCAGCCCTTCCGGCCCCGGAGTTCGTTCACGACATCCGGAGCGGGAAGGGCATTCTGCTGCGGCCGGGCCCATCAGGGCCCGAAGTTGTCCCGCTCCACCGGCATCGCGGGCCCCTGGAACAGCCCATAAGGCCTGCGCACCACGTGCGGCGTGAAAATGACGAGCAACGTGGAGTAGTCCTGGTCGGTGGTTTTTTCGGTGACGTTGTTCAGGCCGGGAATCTCGCTCAGACCGGGCAGGCCGCTGATGGCGCCGGTCTCGCTCTTGTCCAGCTCGCCGGCAATGACCACCGCCTGGCCCGCGGGCGAGATCATATCGCCGCTATAGGCGCGGTTGGCAAGCACTGGCACTCCGTTGACAAACGTGCCGGCCAGCGCGGTGACTTTCATGTCCAAATGCAGCGCCACTTCGCCGGAGCGCAGGATGCGCGGGCGCGCTTTCAGCACCAGTCCCAGGTCCTGGTATTGTATCTGGGGAATGTTCGGTATCTCACTTGCGACCGAAGACAGCAGAGAACTCAGGCTGCCCGAGGTTCCCGGCAGGTTAAGCCCCGGGATGTTCAATCCCGTGCCGGTGCTGGACAGCGACGACGTAGCGATGGGATAGCGTGTGCCGCTTTTCATGGTGCCGTCTTCGTTGTCGGCCAGGCGCAATTGATAGTCGTCCAGCTCGCGCGATTCCGATGTGTTCAGGGTCAGATTGATCGTGACCGGGGCCGGTGAAATGCCGGAGAGCGTCAGCCCGCCGCCGAAGAGGGCGACCCCGTTGCTGAACAGCGAGCTGGATATTTGCCCCGAAGCCAGTAGGATAGCCAGGATAGTGAGCGTATCGCCGGGGGCAGCCAGGCCCGATGCGATGATCTGCTGCACCAGGGCGGCGTTCTGGCTGAGCAGCGCCTGCTCTTCGGCGTACACGTTGAAGGCCGTGAACGATTGCGGCGGCTGGGCTCCGGTGTTCAGCGTCCGGCTGTACTCCAGATCAATGAGACGAATGTCGAGGAGCACCTCCGGGCGTCCCTCCATCAGTCCGCGATAGGTGGTGTTGAACGCCTTCAGGTCCCGCTCCGGCGCCTCCAGGGTGAGGGTTCCGGCGGTGGCGTTCACCGCGGTATGGCGCACGTTGAAGACGTTGCGCGCGATGTTGCCCATATCGGTCATTTCGGTCGCGTTCATTCCCGACAGATAGAAGGTCTCCACGGCGTTGTGCGTGTACTGCGCGCGCATGGCGCGGGTGTCTTTGGCAACCACCACCCGGTGCGCGTCGATGGGAGTAGTGAATGAGCCGGTGACTAGGTTCAGAACCTGCGAGGCCTGCGCAAAATCCACGTCGTCCACGTCCAGGCGCACATTGCTGTCGCGCACGCTGTCGTCCACCGTGGCTTCGATGCCGTAGGCCTTGTAGAGCTTTTCGATCACCTGCCTTGCCGCTTCGTGCATGTGGAAGCTCTGTACGCCCGCGGCGGGCTCGAGTTCGATCGGCGGCGCCAGCTCGGGCATATTGCGCATGCCGTCCTGATCCGCCGTGTTCATCGCCGGATCGGCCAGCTCCTTCAGGTGCTGGGTCAGGTCGGCATTGCCGGGATCGATGGCGAGCGCCCGCTGGAGCGCCGCTTGCGCTCCGGCCGTATCGCCACGGGTGCGGTCGCGCGCCGCCTCCTGAATGTGCGCGCTCACGGCGTGGCTGCGCGCCACCTCCAGAGCCATCGCATAGTCAGGATTTGCCGGGTCCAGCCTGGCCGCCTCTTCGTAGTCCTTGAAGGCCTCCTCGAACAGCTCGTCCTGGTAAAACGTGGCCGCGGCCATGTAGAGCCTGGCGGCGCGGCGGCGATCGGATTCTGTGGGCAACCGCAGCGGTCTCTGCCGTCCCGTATCCGCGGGGGAGGCGTCTGCAACGGCTGATGGGGCCGGCTGTGGCTTCGGCGGGGCTGAGGATGGCGACTGGGCAGGCGACTGCAATGCCGCACAGAGCACGCCAATCGCCGCCCGGCGCAATGCCATTCCAGGACCAGTCACAGCACACCCTGGGGGTTGGCCGCGCCGGCGGCCAGCAGCTCAGCCAGCGAGGCGGCGCAGGCCTCCGGCGCATGGCTGAGCAGTTCATCGAAGCTGGAGCGGCCCGTGGCCACGGCGATCACGGGGAGGGAATTGGCATGCGCGGCTTCAATGTCGCGGGGGGTGTCGCCCACCACGCAAACGCGAGCCCGCGCGCCGGCCAGTTCGCGGGCTTTGGCGGCGGCGTGAGCAATCAGCTCGGTGCGGTCAGGGAAGCGGTCGCTGAATCCGCCGAAGCGGAACCATTCGCGCAGGCCGGCCTGCTCAATCTTCATCCATCCGATCAGCTCCAGGTTGCCGGTGGCCACGCCCAGCAGCGCCCCACGGCCGGCCAGGTGGCGCAGCACGGCCTCCACGCCGGGCATCAGCAGCAGCTCCATGGCGTGGCGCTGCTCGGCCACGGTAGCGCACATGGCCTCTAGGATGGCGCCGGCCTGCGCTTCCACAATCTCAGCCGGCACGCCGGCCTGCCGGCAGGCTTCCCGCAGAATGGCGGTATCGGTGTTGCCCTGCAAGGCGATGCCCGCCAGCGTGACCTCGAATCCGGTCACCCGCCGCACGCTGGATGCAATGGAATTCACGTGGATGCGGTCGCGGCTGCGCAACAGCGTCCCGTCAATATCGAACAGGTACGCATCCTCGGCATCCCAGACAAAGCCGGGCGCGAAGGCTACCTGGAATTGCCGGATTGGCTCCCGGATCGGCTCCCGGATTGGCTCCTGGATGCTGCTCTCCATGTCCTCGGGCGCTTCAGCCTTGGCGGATGCCCTGGCGAGTGGCGCTGTATACAGGACGTTCACTGCGGGGCGGACGCTTGAGGCCGGCGCGCACCTCGGCCAGGCTCAGTCCCAGTTCGGCCATCGCCCGGCTGAGCGTGTTGCGGTGCATGCCCAGCTCGTCGGCTGCCTTGCACTGGTTGCCTCGATTCGCAATCAGCACTTCGCGCAAATACTGCTTCTTGAACTCGCGAACGGCTTCGTCATAATGAACGCCGCTGGAATGCATCTGCGTGACCAGGCTGTCCAGTTCTCGTTTCAACGCCCCACCTCGTGATCTTCTTAGATTGCCACAAAGCCATTGGGTTCGGCCCAAAATCCCCGTCTCAAACACGCCCCGGATGCATCCAGCTCGGCGACTGGGCTTCCCAGTCCCGCAAACCCGCGCGGATCCGGTCGCCCAGCTCCCCCGGAGTAAGATCAGCGCTCACGTGGCAGGCCCCGAAAAACATGCGCGGAAGGCGAGCGTCCGCGATCCAGTGGACCTGGGGAAAGAACGCCACCATGGCCATGATGCCGAGCACCACGAACAACACTCCCTGGAAAAAACCAAAGACCGCTCCGGCAAGTCCGTCCAGCCATCCCAGTCCCAGAAGGCGGAACGCCTTTGCCAGCAGGTTGCCCACGAGCCCGATAAGGCCCATCACCACCAGGGCAATAAGTAGAAATCCAATTGTATTCGCAACCGCCGGGACTTTTACAAGAGGGAAAATGAGAGCCGCAGCCTTCTTGTAATTCCACGCCGCCAGAGCCAGTCCGAGGATGAGCCCGCCCAGCGAACAGACGGATCGGAAGAATCCCTGCATCATTCCGCCCAGCACCGCGCAAATCAGGATGACGACGACCGCCCAATCGACCAGGGTCATGGTTTCAGTCTCCTCTTGCTGCTTGAGATCAGAGGGTTAGTTGCCGTCCGGTTAGGAGACGGTAAGCTTCCAGGTACTTGGCCTGCGTGCGCTCCACCACCTCCTGAGGAAGCGATGGCGCGGGAGCCTGCTTGTTCCAGCGGATGGACTCCAGGTAATCGCGCACGAACTGCTTGTCGAACGAGGGCTGCGGGCCGCCCGGCTTCCACAGCTTCGCATCCCAGAAACGCGAGGAATCCGGCGTCAACACTTCGTCGGCCAGGACGATCTGCCCATTCACGCGGCCAAACTCGAACTTGGTGTCGGCCAGGATCAGCCCATGCGCTTCAGCGTGTGCGGCCGCCCTCACATAAATCGCCATGGTCAGCCGCCGAAGCTCCGCCGCGTCCTTCGCGCCCACAATCCGTTCCATCTGCTCGAACGGAATATTCTCATCGTGCGCTCCGTCCTGGCTTTTGGTGGCGGGAGTGAAAATCGGCTGCGGCAGCCGCGATCCATCCTCGAGTCCTGCCGGCAGCGCGATCCCGCACACCGTTCCCTGCGCCTGGTACTCCTTCCAGCCCGAGCCGGCCAGGTATCCCCGCGCCACGCACTCCACCGGGAACATGGCGGCGCGCTTCACCAGCATCGAACGTCCTTCAAGCTGGTCTCGATAGGCCTCTAACTGCGCCGGAAATTGGCTGGCGTCGGCGGTGATAAGGTGGTTGGGCACCTCGTCCCGGAGCAGCTCAAACCAGAACAGCGAAATCTGGGTCAGGATCTTGCCTTTTCCAGGAATGCCGCTGCCCAGCACATGGTCGAAAGCGGAAATCCGGTCGCTGGCCACCAGCAGAAGCGCGCCGTCGATGTCATACAGATCGCGCACCTTGCCCCGGCCCACCAGGGGTGTCGATCCCAAATCGGTTTCGAGGAGCGCGGTCACGAAAAGGCCTTCCAACGGAGCAAGCTGAGTCTCGATTCTCATGCGGCTGGCCTGCTTTGTCAATGCACGCCGGGCGGCCTGAACCATGCCTTGATTTCCCACAATTGGGCTGAACAAACTGGTGTGACGACCGTCACGGACCTACTCCCGCAGTTACGCGAAACTCCAATTGTCAACATGGTTCGAGAAGCCGGTAAGAAAGGCCTCTCTAGAGCCGGGCGACACGAGGCAGCCGTGGAAAGGGGAAGCCGCAGCTAACCTCGTTATGTGCAGGGATCGCCAGTAGCCGCGCACTACCGACCTCCAGTGCCGGCTACTGGTCCCCGTTCTCTTACTTGTGAAACACAAGCGCCTCCGAAGCGAAGAATTCCTTCGGAGGCGATTTTTCTGCTCGTTCTATCGATCCGTCACAAATTCGCGCTCCACACAACACGGCCCACGCCGGGCAGCCGCACCAGCGGGTCCGTCGCCAGCCACGCAGCCAAGCACTCCCGCGATCTCGGCCACTGGTTCAAATCCGGCGGCCGATTCGGTTCGCGTTCCCGAGTCGCGGTTTTTGGGCTCAGTACTTCACAATTGCCGTGAACGAGTCCACCTTGAGGCTGGCGCCGCCCACCAGCGCACCGTCGATCTCCTCCTGGCTCAGCAGCGCCGTGGCGTTATCCGGCTTCACGCTGCCTCCGTAAAGGATGCGCATCTTCGCCGCGACCTCCGCGCCCAGCACCCTGCCCACCTCCGCGCGAATGATGCGGTGCGCGTCGGCAGCCATCTCCGGCGTCGCCGTTTTGCCCGTTCCAATCGCCCACACCGGCTCATACGCGATCACGATCGACGAGACGACCTGCGGAGACAGCCCGGCAATGCCGGCGAACGCGCCCGTCACCTGCGTCTTCAGCACCTGTCCGGTCAGCCCCGCCTCGCGCTCCGCCAGCACTTCGCCGATGCAAGCCACCGGCACAATCCCGTGCTTGATTGCGGTGTGCAGCTTCTTGTTGACGATCTCATCGGTCTCGCCGAAGTACTGCCGGCGCTCGGAGTGGCCGATCAGCGTGTGCGTTCCGCCCACCGCTGTCAGTTGCCGCGCCGAAGTCTCGCCGGTGTACGCGCCCTCCTCGGCAAAGTGAATGTTCTGCGCGCCCACGGCCACGTTCGAGCCGCGCGCCGCCTCCACCACAGCCGGCAGCAGCACCGGGGAAGGGAACAGGGCGATCTCATCCCGCGTGTGGTCCTTCACCAGCGGCAGAAACGATTCCACAAAGGCCCGCGCCTCGGCGGGCGTCTTGTACATCTTCCAATTGGCAGCAATCAGAGCTTTACGTGACATGTTTGTTCTGAGTCCTTTCCAAACTTTGTGAGACTGAAATCTAGTCTCTGGTGACGTTCGGCACAGGGCGCGATTGCGCAAAACATATGTCGCGGCCGCCGAATGCGGCTCTTGCTGATCACTGATCACTAACCACTGATCACTGTTCACTTATCCGTCAGCGCCTCAACCCCCGGCAGCTTCTTGCCTTCAAGAAACTCCAGGCTGGCCCCGCCGCCGGTGGAGATGTGCGTGATCTGGTCGGCCACGCCGGCCTGGTTGATGGCGCTCACGCTGTCGCCGCCGCCGATGATCGACGTCGCCGCCCGATTGGCCGCAACCGCATGCGCAATCGCGTTCGTCGCCGTCGCAAACCGCGGAAACTCGAACACGCCCGCCGGCCCGTTCCACACAATCGTCCGCGCCGTCGAAATCACATCCTCGATCGCCGCCACCGACTTCGGCCCGATGTCCAGTCCCTGCCAGTCCGCTGGAAAATTCACGCTCGTGTCCCACACCTGCGTCTGCGCATCGTTGGCAAACTTGTCGGCCAGGATGTTGTCTACCGGCAGCAGCAGGTTCACGCCCTTGGCCTTGGCCTTCACCATCGTTTCCCGGGCCAGGTCGATCTTGTCCTCTTCCACCAGCGACTTGCCCACGGCAATTCCCTTCGAGCGGTAGAACGTGTACGCCATCCCGCCCACAATCACCAGCGTATTCACCTTGTCCAGCAGATTCTGGATCACGTCGATCTTGCCCGAGATCTTCGATCCGCCGATGATGGCCACAAACGGCTTCTCCGGCGCCTCCAGCGCCTTGCCCAGGTAGGTGATCTCCTTCTCCATCAGCAGGCCGGCTACGGCGGGCTTCAGGTAGTGCGTAATCCCCTCCGTCGATGCGTGCGCCCGATGCGCCGAGCCAAACGCGTCATTGACGTAAATCTCCGCCAGAGCCGCCAGTTGCTTGCTGAATGCCGGATCGTTGGCCTCTTCTTCTGCGTGAAAGCGCAGATTCTCCAGCAGCAGCACCTGCCGCGACTCGAGCTGCCGCGCCATCTCTTCGGCCACCTCGCCCACGCAATCCGGCGAGAAGGCCACATTCACGCCGTCGGCGATCTCTTTGTCCAGCAGCTCCCGCAACCGGTCCACAATCGGCCGCAGCGAGTACTTCGGGTTCGGCTTGCCCTTCGGCCGTCCCAGGTGCGACGCCAGAATCACCTTCGCCTTGTGGCGCACGGCGTAGACGATGGTGGGCAGCGTGGCCACAATGCGCGTGTCGTCGGTGATCGTCCGCCCGTCCTCGGTCAGCGGCACATTGAAATCCACGCGGATGAACACCCGCTTGTCGGCCAGCTCAATATCGCGAATCGAAAGTTTCGGCATGGTTCAGGCCTTCCTTGAAATCAGTTCATAGTTCGTAGTTCTCAGTTCTCAGTTCGCAGCCGAGGCCGCTATGAAATCACTGGCCGGCATCGGGAATCACCGCGTCCATTTCGATTTCCACTCTCCACGCGGGATTGAGCAGCCCAACCACAACCACCATGGTCGCCGCGGGGCGGGTCGAGCCGAAATACTCGCCGTGCACGCGCCCCACCGCTTCCCAATCCTCAACATGTGTCAGGTACATGCGCGTGCGCACCACGTCTTTGAACTGCGCGCCCGCGCGCTTGAGCGCAGCTTCGGCGATCGAGAAGATTCGCCGCGTCTGCCCCTCCGCATCCGCCTCATCGGCGCCCACCGGACCGGTTCCTGACAGGTAAACCGCGTTGCCCACGCGCACCGCGCGGGAGAAGCCGATGATGGGCTCAAACGGAGATTCGCCGCTGATGTTTGTGCGCATGGAAGTGCAGTGCTCAGTGGTCAGTGCTCAGTGATCAGTGCCGTGGGCAGAAAAGTAATCTGCTGACCACTGACCACTGACCACTGATCACTGATCACTTGTTCTTACAGCCCCTTCGAGGCCAGGAACCCGATCAGGTCGACCACGCGGTTGGAGTAGCCCCACTCGTTGTCGTACCAGCTCAACACCTTCACGCTCTGGCCCACCACCTTGGTCAGCGGCGCGTCCACAATCGAGCTGCGCTTGTCGCCCTTGAAGTCGGAACTCACCAGCTCGTTCTCGTCGTAGCCCAGGATGCCCTTCATCGAGCCTTCAGCGGCGGCTTTCAACGCCGCATTCACTGACTTGACATCCGTGGTCTTCTCGCTGATGAAAGTCAGGTCCACGATGGAGACATTGGGCGTGGGCACGCGCAGGGAGAAGCCGTCGAGCTTGCCCGCCATCTCCGGGATCACCAGCCTTAGCGCCTTGGCCGCGCCGGTCGAGCTGGGAATCATGTTCAGCGCCGCCGCCCGCGCCCGCCGCAGGTCCTTGTGCGGAAAGTCCAGGATTACCTGGTCGTTGGTGTAGCTGTGGATCGTGGTCATGATGCCGCTGACGATGCCGACCTCCTTCATCAGCACTTTCACCACCGGCGCCAGGCAGTTGGTGGTGCAGCTCGCATTGGAAATGATGTTGTGCTTGGCTGGATCGTACTTCTCCTCGTTCACGCCCAGCACCAGGGTGATGTCTTCATTGGTCGCCGGCGCGGAGATGATGACCTTCTTCACCGTCGGCCCCAGGTGCGCTTTGGCCGCGTTCGCGTCGGTAAAGCGGCCCGTCGATTCCACTACAATCTGTGCGCCGAAGTCGGCCCAGGGCAGCTTGGCCGGATCCTTCTCCGCAAACACCCTGATCTTCTTCCCATCCACCACAATCGAATCCTCGGTGGACGATATCTGGTTGGGCAAATTGCCCAGAATCGAATCGTACTTCAGAAGATGCGCCAGCGTGGCCGGGCTGGTCAGATCGTTTACGGCAACAAAATCGATGTTCTTATTGCCCAATGAAGCGCGAAATACGTTACGGCCAATCCGGCCAAAGCCGTTGATGCCAACCTTCACTGCCATGTGTCAGTTCTCCTTCATGCGCTTTTTTAAAAGCGGGATTCAAAAAAATCGTGGCGTTCGGCGGCTGGAGAGGCGCCGCAATTGCGCTGCGGAGCCGCTCTGTGTACGGCCAATCGGCAATTCCACCAAACCCATGATCGTAACATTCTTGTCAACGGGAACCAAATCGGCTTGAGCGCGGCCGGGACGCCGTTCTGTGTGCCCTCCCGGCCCAGCGCCAGTTTGCTGCGCCGCCCGCACCTCGGTATGTGATGGGGTGCACATCGTTTGCAGCACCCTCGCCCAATGTGGTATCCGATACTGGATACAAGTGTTTGAAGGTGGGAATGAGACGACGCTCCAGACGCGCACCCAATTTCTCTGAGTCAACAGGAAGAATCGGACAGGAACTCCCGGCGAATCAGCCCGCTCCGCTGGTTCCCAGCTACCTCGATCCCGTTCCGGGAGGCGCCCAGAGCCCTCCCGCACAGGATCCCACGCGGCAAACCGGCCCGCCCCGCGCACCCGCTCCCCCAACCCGGCCTCATCCGCAACCGGAGCCGCGCCCGCGCCCGCCCCGGCCGCCGAAACCCGATTGGGAATCGGCTTCCGCCTCCGGTCGCGTCGAGCTCGAAACCCAGCCGGAAATCCCGTCCGTCCCTCCGCCCGAAGCCCAACCCGCCGATCGCTCCGCACAGGCCCCCAAAGGCTACGTCGTGCTCGCCATCGGCCTGCCCGGCTCCGGAAAAACCACCTGGTTCCGCCGCCGCGGCGTCACCCCCCTCTCCTCTGACCTGCTCCGCAACATCCTCTTTGACGACGTCGAGGAGCAGCGCTACCAGGGCCTCGTCTTCTCCACCCTCCGCTCCCTGCTGCGCGCCCGCCTCATCGCCCGCATGCCCTGGAACTACGTGGACGCAACCAACCTCTCCCACCACGAGCGCCGCCAGTGGATCAAGATGTCCACCAGCTTCGGCTACGAGGTCCAGGCCGTCTTCTTCGATGTGCCGCTTGAGGTTTGCCTGGAGCGCAACCGCTCCCGCGACCGCTCTGTCAGCGAAGAAGTTATGCGCAAAATGGCCGAAAAACTCAAACCGCCCGCGTTTGAAGAAGGCTTTTCGAAAATCACGGTGGTGCGCGTCAAAAGCGCGGGCTGACCGAGTCCAACATACGAGGATCAGACTCAGACCGAGGTGCTGCCCATGACTCCGACGTCACCCGCTGCTCCCGGCCTCGAGCCCTGGCTCTCGGGCTCCCACTCTGACGTTCCCGCCGTCGCTCGTGCCGTCCTCCACGCTCTCGAGCTCGCACTCGACGATATCCGCAGATGGACGGAAGGCCTTACCGACGCCGAAATCCACTCCCAGCCCCTCGGCTTGTCTTCCGTCGCCTTCCATCTCAGGCACATGGCGGGCTCAACTGACCGCATCCTCACCTACGCCGAGGGCAGCCAGCTTTCCCAGGCGCAGTTTGCCGCGCTCCAGGCCGAAAACTTCGGCGATGGAACTCTCGCGGAACTGCTTCTTGTCATCCAGGCGTCTTTGGCAAGTGCCGCCGCCCGCATCCGCGCCCTCGCTCATGCCGACTTCAACACGCCTCGCGCCGTCGGCCGCAGGCAACTCCCCACCACCATCGGCGGCGCGCTCATCCACGTGGCCGACCACACCCAGCGCCACACCGGCCAGATCGTGAACACGGCGAAGGTCCTGAAAGCGCTGCGAGCCTAATCGCTGATCCCCTGCTTCTCTTCTTCCGTGTCCAGCACGTCGGGATTTGAATCGAGGATGTGCCCCATCTTCTCCTGCTTCGTTTTCACGTAGGCCGCAAACGTGTCCTGCGCCTCCACTTCGGCACTCACCCGCTCCGTCACCCGTATGCCCGCCGTCTCCAGCGCGGCCACCTTTTCCGGGTTGTTCGTCATCAGCCGCACCGCGCCCACGCCAAGCTGCTTCAACGCCTCCGCGGGCAGCTCGTAAGCCCGGCAATCGGGCGCGAATCCCAGCTCCACGTTTGCCTCAACCGTATCCAGGCCGCTGTCCTGCAACTCGTAGGCCCTCAGTTTGGCCATCAGTCCGATCCCGCGGCCCTCCTGTTGCTCGTACAGCAGGATTCCTGCTCCCTCAGCCGCGATCTTGCCGAGCGCCATCTCCAGTTGCAATTGGCAGTCGCATCGGAGCGATCCGAACACGTCTCCCGTAAGGCACTGCGAGTGGATCCGCACCAGCGGCGCCCCCGTGTGCACATCGCCCATCACCAGCGCCACAAGCCCGTCAACGCGCTTGCATGCCGCGCCGCCCGGCAGCACGCCCTCAAACCCCAGTATCCGGAAATGTCCCCATCGGGTTGGGAAGTCCGCCTCGGCAACCTTCCTCACGCTCTCGTACGGCATGTTTCTATTGTAGCGGCGCGCCAAATCGCCATCGTCGAACCTCCACCGTCTCTAATCCCTGTTCCCTGATCCCTCACGTTGTACTCTGTTTCCGTGACCAACACCCTCATTCTCATCACGTTGCTGGTCAAGCTGGGCGTCGCCGCCGCCGTCGCCAGCGCCCTCGCCCGGTCCCGCACCTTCCAAAAGCTCCTCTTCGCCGATCGCCGCACCCCCGCTCAAACCACCGGTTTGCTGGCCTTCTTCCTCGTCCCCCTTACCCTCGGCGTCTGGATCCGCACCAAGGTCCCCAATTTCCTCGCCGCCGACATATCCTTTGAAACCGTCATTCTTCTTGGCCTTCTCATCGGTCCCGGCTGGGCCACGCTCGGCGGCATTGTCCTCTCCATCCCGGCGCTCTTCCACCACGAATACCTTGCCCTGCCTTTCAACGCCTGTCTCGGCCTCGCCGCCGGCATCCTCGGCCGCTTCGTCTCCCGCGAGGAAATCTGGGACTTTACTCCCTTGATTGACCTCAGCCTTTACCGATGGATCCGCCGCAGCGTCCTTCGGCCACGCATTGACCGCCAGGTCCTGATGCTGATCATCATCGTGTTGCTGGAGAGCGTTCGCGAATCCCTCGCCCACGAGTACCCCGGCCGTCTCTGGGCCATCACACCCACTTCCTGGGGCCTGCGCATCCTCGTCTGGCTCTCGGCACCGGTCGTGGTCGGCATTTCCCTCAAAGTCTGGAATGCTCTCCGCCTCGAGATCACTCTCGAAGAGCAGAAACGCCTCCTGCTCGAAGCCCGCCTCGACGCGCTCCAGCGCCAGATCAATCCCCACTTCCTCTTCAATACCCTTAACTCCATCGCCTCGCTTGTCCGCAACCAGCCCGAGCTCGCTCGCGAGATGATCGTCAAGCTCGCCAACATTCTCCGCGCCCTCCTCAAGGAGCACGACAGCTACGTCCCGCTCCGCCAGGAGCTCAGCTTCACCGATGACTACCTCGACATCGAAGTCGTCCGCTTCGGCCGGGAAAAACTTCGCGTCGAAAAAGACATCGATCCCGCCACCCTCGACGTTCTCGTCCCCAGCATCCTTCTCCAGCCGCTCATTGAAAACAGCATCAAGCACGGCCTTGAGCCCCGCATCCATGGCGGCACCATCATCCTCCGCAGCCGCCTGCATGGCGACCGAGTTTGCATCGAGGTCGTCGACGACGGCGTCGGCATGGTTTCCCAGCCCGCTTCCGCCCTGCGCCGCCCCGGCAACGGCATCGGCATGAAGAATGTCCGCGAGCGCCTTGAAGTCCTCTACGGCCTCGAGGCCCGCTTCACCGTCGTCTCCAACCCCGGCCGCGGCACCACCGTCTCAATCGAACTCCCCGCCCGCCTTGCCCCCCAATCCGTTTGATCACGATTTGTGCAGCGCGGACGACCCGAAAGCCTGTTCTGAGCGCAGCGAACGGGAACCTGCATTCCGCGCCGCTGGTCCAACCACAATCAATCGAAGGGACGGGAGGGCCGGGGAGGGAAAGCCCATCCATCCCTCCACCCAGGGCGGACTTGGGCGGCCGCCCAGCCTTGGGGAGGGTCCACTCATAACACGGCAAACGGGCGTCCCAGGTCTCGATTCTGAGACCTGGGAGACCACGCTGCCCGAATTCCAGAGTTTTCTTGGAACTCCGCCGGCCTATTGCAGCTGGTGGATCATATCCAGAACATAAAAGCCAAGGACGAAAACAGTGGCGGCGCCCAACAGGCCGAGAATGGCCAGGCCAACAGGCTTGGCGCTCTCCAGCTTGGTCGCGATCGCCTTCTGCTCCTCCACCAGGCGAGCGGACGAATCGTGGAGGACGATCTGGTCCTCCTCATTGCGGCTCAATCTGTACAGATAGACCCGGAAAACGATAAAGGCGAGAAATGCAACTCCCCAGACACTCCACATCAAAGGAACAGACCACATGAATCACCTCATGTAAAAGAGCTCGGCACACTGCGGCATGCCGTCGCTCAAAATCATACGAACGCAGGAGTCGCGGGCCTCGTGATGACTGTCACGACGTTGCGTGAGTAAATCGCTGAAGGATTTATCGGCGCGGATACGCTAAGGTTCAGCTTCAGTTTCCTGCCGTGCGTTTCTATTCGCCCCTGAAAATAACCACGCCCGTGCCGCCGCCGCGCTCATCCAGGGCGGCATCGCGTAAATCGTGCCATGAGACCACTCCTTCTGTGTCTGCCGTCACATCCTCTAACTCCTGAAACTCGGTAATGTAACTCCATTAGTCGTATTGCGCCCGCACCTAGTGCGGGCGTTCCTGTTTATGGACCAAATCAAAGGAGACCAATTCAATGAGAACCCTTCAAAAAGGCGCAGGCCACATGAACTGGGAGCTCGATGTCATCATGGCCGAGCTCGCCAAAAAAGTTGAGAACGAGCTCCGCATGGCCCGACGCACCATCGGCCACGGCATCACCCTCGGCGAAGCCAGCCAGCAAGTCTGGCTCCGTCTGCTCTCCACTTACATGCCGGGCCGCCATTGCTCCCGCACCGCCATCGTCATGGATAGCTACGGCAACTTCAGCGGCGAAATCGATATCGTCGTCTTCGACCGCCAGTATTCGCCTCTGCTCTTCGAGTTTGAAGGCGCCACCGTCGTTCCCGTCGAAGCCGTCTATGCGGTCTTTGAGGCCAAGCAGGAGCTCATTGGGCACAACGTTGTCTACGCGCAAGACAAAGCCGCCAGCGTGCGCCGCCTCAAACGCACCAGCATCGCCATACCGACCATCAACGGCCGCTTCAAAAAGAAGCCCCAACGCATCCTCGCCGGCATCGTCGCGCTCGATTCCTACACTAAGGATTCGCTCACCGGCCTCCTGCTTCCGCGCCTCAAGGCCAAGGACAATCGCGGCCTCCGCAAGCTCGACCTCGGATGCGTCGCCTCTCTCGGCACCTTCGGCTGCGGCGGAGACACCTCCACCCAGGTCACCAACGAGTCCAACGCCGCCACCAGCTTTCTATTCGAGCTGATGAGCCAGCTCCAGTCCTGCGGCACCGCCCCAGCCATCAACTTCCGCGCCTACGCCAAATGGCTCAAACCCGCCAAACAGCAGAAAGGCGTCGCCGCAGACTAACAAATTGCGGGTCCCCACATCTCCCGTTTTTTTCCGATGTGGGGATCCCACAACCGCATGCGCCAGCAACCAGAGCCGTCATCCTGAGCAACGCGAAGGATCCCCATTTGCGTTTGCATTTGCCTTTGCCTTGCTCTTGTTTTTGCCTTTGCTTTTGCTTTTGTTCTTGCCCTTGCTTTTCTTTCTGTCATTCCCTCCGGGAATCTGCTTTTGCTCTTGTTCTTGCCTTTGCTTTTGCCTTTGTTCTTGCTCTTGTCTTTCTTTCTGTCATTCCCTCCGGGAATCTGCTTTTGCTCTTGTTCTTGCCTTTGCCTTTGCTTTTGCTTTTGTTCTTGCCCTTGCTTTTCTTTCTGTCATTCCCTCCGGGAATCTGCTTTTGCTCTTGTTCTTGCCTTTGCTTTTGCCTTTGTTCTTGCTCTTGCTTTTCTTTCTGTCATTCCCTCCGGGAATCTGCTTTTGCTCTTGTTCTTGCCTTTGCTTTTGCTTTTGTTCTTGCCCTTGCTTTTCTTTCTGTCATTCCCTCCGGGAATCTGCTTTTGCTCTTGTTCTTGCCTTTGCCTTTGCTTTTGCTTTTGTTCTTGCCCTTGCTTTTCTTTCTGTCATTCCCTCCGGGAATCTGCTTTTGCTCTTGTTCTTGCCTTTGCTTTTGCCTTTGTTCTTGCTCTTGTCTTTCTTTCTGTCATTCCCTCCGGGAATCTGCTTCTGCTCTTGTTCTTGCCTTTGCCTTTGCCTTTGTTCTTGCTCTTGCATTTCTTTCTGTCATTCCCTCCGGGAATCTGCTTCTGCTCTTGTTCTTGCCCTTGCTTTTCTTTCTGTCATTCCCTCCGGGAATCTGCTTCTGCTCTTGTTCTTGCCTTTGCTTTTGCTTTTGTTCTTGCCCTTGCTTTTCTTTCTGTCATTCCCTCCGGGAATCTGCTTCTGCTCTTGTTCTTGCCTTTGCTTTTGCTTTTGTTCTTGCCCTTGCTTTTCTTTCTGTCATTCCCGCCAGAGAATCTGCTGTTGAAATTCCCGCTGAATGCGATGGGCGGGAAACAAGAATGCCGGGGTCACCCCGCAGGAAAAGCGTCCCGGAGGGACCGCAGGAAGTTAGCCCAGGACAACCCCGAAGGCGCAGCCGAAGGGGGCAGTCCTGGGAACCCGCCCCCCATAAAAAGAAAGAAGAAGATCGCGTCCCGCAGGGACGCGATCTTCCCCGGCCTCCCCATCATCGAAACATCCGCGGCAACCCGATTCCCAGTAAGCAAGTTCCACCAGAAGCCGCCAACGAGAATTCGGTCCTGATCAGCCATCGATGAGTGACTCGGCGATTTGGCACCAACGGAGAATCCACGCCGGCTAGTGGCGTTCTTGATGCGGACTTGGCCGCCTCCACACAAGGGGAGCCAAGCTGGGATCCCGGCGCCGAACTGCGGTCCGTTGTCCTATACTTACGCCACGACCATGCAGACAGACCAGATCAGCAAAACGCATTACAAGGTCAGCGATTTTATTGCTTGGGCAAAGACTTCAACGCTCATACTGAGTCCCAGTTTCCAGCGGCGCTCGGTGTGGCCGGCTGGCGCGAAGTCTTACCTTATTGACACGATCATGCGCGGATTCCCGATTCCGATAATCTTCCTTCGGGAGCGGAAAACTAACCTCGATACCCTCGAGGCAAAGCGCGAGGTCGTAGACGGCCAGCAGCGGATAAGGGCGATTCTTACATTCATTCAGCCGAGCCTACTCAAGGGTTTCGATCCGGCAAAAGACGCATTCACTATCAAAAAGGCGCACAACAAGGACCTTTGCCGATTTGCCTTTCAAGGACTTCTCCCGCAACGGTGCGGCAGAGCATCCTCGATTATCAGTTCAGCGTTCATATACTGCCATCGAGCGTGGACGATCGTGAGGTCTTGCAGATTTTTGCGCGTATGAATTCGACCGGCCTGAAGCTTAACGCACAGGAACTGCGAAATGCTGCATTCTACGGAGAGATGAAAACCTCGATGTACGCGATTTCAGCCGAGCAGCTCCAACGGTGGAGAAATTGGAGGATACTTACTGAATCCCAGATCTCACGAATGGGGGAGGTCGAGATCACCAGCGAATTTGCCCAGCTCATGCTTAAGGGGATTGTTGGAAAGACCCAGAACGCGATCGACAATCTTTACAGGGAGTTTGACGACAAGTGGGACACGCGGCCTGAGGTCGAAAGGCGTTTTCGGCACTGTATGGACGAAATCGACGACATATTGGGCTCCGAGATTGCCAACACATCATTCAGGAATCGCGCGGGGTTCCACGGTCTCTTTTGCGTGGTCTATGACATTGTCTTCGGGATCGGGTCGAGCCTCGGACGGAGGAAAGCCGAGCCGTTGCCCGCCTCGTTCAAGGCGATTTTACTTAAGGTCAGCGATGCGATCCAGTCCCAAAAGGCGCCGGAAGCTGTGATGGAATCCTTGGCCCGCCGAACAACACACAAGGATTCCCGCAAGACATTTTTTGACTATCTGAAAGCTCGCCTCGCCCGTGTCTAAACCATCTGCCTCATTGTCCGATGCGTACGTATCGCGTCTACGTCGTTTCGATCGTGCGCGGGCAAAGGTAGAACGTTTGTACAATAGCGGGCATATTACCCGCCACGATACCGCACTTTTCTACGAGGGCATCTTCCTCCGGGCAGTCACGACATTCGAGGGCCTCGTGGAGGACTTGTTCGTCGGCCTCCTCGCGCAAAGCGTTAGGCCGGGTCGTAATGTTCTGCCGCGGGTTACCTTCCGGTCGCACGCAGTGGCCCGCGATGTAATGCTGGGCGGTCGAGCCTACGTAGACTGGCTCCCTTATCACCACACCGAGAAGCGGGCTGAGGCATTCTTTAGAGGCGGACTTCCCTTCTGTAATTTTGAGAGCAGCGACAAAAGGGAATTGGAACGCATCATTCTGCTTCGCAATGCGGTCGCGCATCAAAGCCGCCATGCGCGAAAGAAGTTTGAAACGGACGTGATTGGGACCGCGCCCCTCCTCACTGTTGAGCGCACCCCCGCTGGGTATCTCCGCTCGATTTTTCGTACGGCTCCCGACCAGACGCGGTACGAAGAGATAGCTAGCACCTTTGCAATTCTTGCTCGCAAGCTCTGTGCCTAACTCGCAGTTCCACATGGAGGTGGCAACGCTAGGGCACCCCGCGCATACGCGGCGTTTCCGCGCATGCGCGCCCTCCAGTCCTTGCGGGTGAGGTGAGGCATACGCCTCCCTCCGGATCGATTCCCGAAAGTCGGCTCGTCGGAAGCAGTCGGATGCGAGCCGTTCTCAACGGGTGATAACAGACCGATGCGCTCATTGACCG
The DNA here is from genome assembly GCA_963766785.1 of uncultured Acidobacteriota bacterium. Taxonomy (GTDB): domain Bacteria; phylum Acidobacteriota; class Terriglobia; order Terriglobales; family Acidobacteriaceae; genus Telmatobacter. The sequence goes on along the minus strand of CAVYBV010000025.1, from coordinate 85,092 downwards.
CGCGGCGGGTGCCCCGGGTCCCATCATTCGTCCTTTTCGAGCACGTTTGGGTGCCCCAGGCCTCCGGTTTGCGACCCGGGCGGTGCGCTGAAGTCGACCCTTGTCACCTAAGCGCCGATTTATCCCTACGCCCCCGGTCCTCAGCTCCCTGCTTTTCTTTTCCCTTTTCCCTTTTCCCTTTTCCCTTTTCCCTGTTCCCTGATCCCTTGTTCCCTTGTTCCCTCGTTCCCTGCCTTTCCCTCCCTTGTCCCTCCTTAGCTGCGTTTGTTAGCCTTCCCAAGGAACAGCCGCCGGAAGGGATCACTTTCAAAACCATGCAAAATTCTTATAACGGGCTCCAACTCCCGAAAGACGGGCAGCCCATTCAGTACCAGAACGGCCAATTCACTATCCCCGACCATCCCATCATCCCTTTCATCGAGGGCGACGGCACCGGGCGCGACATCTGGAAGGCTTCGCAGCGCGTGTTTGACGCGGCCGTGGAAAAGGCTTACGGAGGCAAGCGCGCCATCCAGTGGTTTGAGATTTTTGCCGGCGAAAAAGCCTACCGCCAGTTCCACACCTGGCTGCCGGACGAGAGCGTGGACGCGGCGCGGGATCTGCGCGTTTCCATCAAAGGACCGCTGACCACGCCGGTTGGTGGCGGCATCCGCACCCTGAATGTTGCCCTGCGGCAGCTTCTCGACCTCTATGCGTGCGTGCGGCCGGTCAAGTACTACCAGGGCGTGCCCAGCCCCGTGAAGCATCCGGAGAAGGTGAATATCGTCATCTTCCGCGAGAACACTGAGGACGTGTACTCGGGGATCGAGTTCAAGGAAGGCTCAGTGGATGCGGGCCGGCTGATCAGCTTTTTGAACGATGACCTGCTCAAGGGCACCAAAAAGAAGGTGCGAGCGGATTCCGGCGTAGGCATCAAGCCCATCTCGATTTTCGGGACAAAGCGGCTGGTGCGTCGCGCCATCCAGCATGCGCTCGAGAGCGGGCGCAAGACGGTGACGCTGGTGCACAAGGGCAACATCCAGAAGTTCACCGAGGGTGCGTTCCGGGAGTGGGGCTACGAGGTAGCCACCCAGGAGTTCCGCGAGCACACGGTGACCGAGCGCGAGAGCTGGATCCTGGGCAATGTGGAGGCCAAGCCGGGCATCACCATCGAAGAAAATGCGGCGCTGATCGAGCCGGGTATGGAGTTCGCCCCGCAGAGCTTCCGCGATGAGTTGTACGCCGAATTGAAAGGCGTGCTCGACTCCATCGGCAAGTCGCACGGCAACGGCGCCTGGAAGCAGAAGATCCTGGTGAACGACCGCATAGCCGACTCCATCTTCCAGCAAATCATCATCAGGCCCTCCGACTACAGCATCCTGGCCACTTCGAATCTGAATGGGGATTACATTTCGGATGCGGCTGCGGCGCAGGTGGGCGGCTTGGGCATTGCGCCGGGAGCGAATATCGGCGATGGGTATGCGGTGTTCGAGGCGACCCATGGGACAGCGCCCAAGTACGCGGACAAGGACGTGATCAACCCGGGATCGGTGATTCTTTCCGGGGTAATGATGCTGGATTTCATCGGCTGGAAGGAAGCGGCAAAGATGATTGAGAACGCCATGGAGAAGACCATCCAGCAGAAGTTTGTTACGTACGATTTTGAACGGCAGACGGCCGGGGCGACGAAGGTGGGCACCAGCGAGTTTGCCACGAGAATCATTGGGAACATGTAGAGAGTTCATAGTTCGCAGTTCACAGTTTTGTGAAGCCGCCCGGCTTCAACTGCGTTCCCCGAACAAGCAACTAAGAACTGTGAACCAGGAACTGCGAACTGAGAACTGTGAACCAAGAACTCTGAACCAGGAGACATCATGCGTAAAAAGGTGAGTATTGTCGGCGCCGGGAACGTGGGCGCCACCTGCGCCCACTGGATCGCCGCCAAAGAGCTGGCGGACGTGGTGCTGATCGACGTAGTGGACGGGATTCCCCAGGGCAAGGGCCTGGACCTGCTGGAGGCGATGCCGATCGAGAAGCGCGATGTGCACGTGGCCGGCTCAAACGATTACGCAGACAGCGCCAACTCCGACGTTGTGATCATCACGGCGGGGATTCCGCGCAAGCCGGGCATGAGCCGCGACGACCTGCTGCACACCAACTTCAAAATCATGTCGGACGTGGTGTCGAAAGTGGTGGCGCAGTCGCCGGAGTCGCATTTTGATTGTGGTGTCAAACCCGCTGGATGCGATGGCGCAGGCGGCGTTCCGGCAGGCGGGATTCAATCGCGAACGGGTTATCGGGATGGCGGGGGTGCTGGATTCGGCGCGCTTCCGCACGTTCATTGCCGAGGAGCTCGAAGGTGAGCGTGGAGAATGTGACCGCGTTTGTGCTGGGCGGGCACGGAGACACCATGGTGCCGCTGCCGCGCTACTCCACGGTGGCGGGCATTCCCATTACGGATCTGATGACGGCGGAGCGGATTGAGCAACTGGTGCAGCGCACGCGGGATGGCGGCGCGGAGATTGTGAAGTACCTGAAGACGGGCAGCGCCTATTATGCGCCGTCGGCGGCCACAGTGGAGATGGTGGAGGCGATCCTGAAAGACAAAAAGAAAATCCTGCCCTGCGCGGCGTATCTGCAGGGCGAATACGGGATCGAGGGATACTTCATTGGTGTGCCGTGCAAGCTGGGCGCAGGGGGCCTGGAGAAAATCATCGAGATCAAGCTGACGCACGAGGAAGACGCGGCGCTGAAGAAGAGCGCGGCGGCGGTCAAGGAACTATGCGCGGTGATCGGGGTGTAAAAAGCAGGGACCGAGGAACCGGGGACCAGAGATCGCATCAGCGATTTCCAGGCAGCGCGGCTGATTCTTCAACATTCGCTTGCCTTGCGCGCCGCAGTACGGTAGAACATAGGCGTCCTCGGACAGGCAATTCCCAACCTGCTCGCATCGGGCTCGGCCGAGGAGACTGCAACCGCTGAAACCCACCTGAACCAGGAGAATGGAGAAATACCGTGCGCAGAATGCTTTGGACTGTGACTGTGGGCCTCTTCCTCGGCGCGATGTCTTTGACCAGCAAAGCCGCGACCCCGACCTTCACCCATCTCTACATTTTCGGCGACAGTTACTGCGATGTGGGCAACGATTTCATAGCCAGCGGAGGCACCGTGCCTGCCCCGCCATACTATTTGGGGCGATTCTCCAATGGTCCGATCTGGCTGGACCACGTGGCCGGATTTCTGGGACTTGCCCCGCTCAAGCCATACCTGGCAGGCGGAACCGACTATGCATTTGGCGGAGCCGAAGTAACTGCACCGGTAACTACCCCATATGGCTCGATCCCCAGCGTACCCCAGCAGGTAGCGCTCTATCTTGCGAGCACAGGCGGCAAGGCAGATCCGAATGGGCTGTACATCATTGAAGGAGGCGGCAACGACATTCTCAACGCCACGTCCGGCACGCCGCAACAGCTAGGATTTGAAATCGCTATGGGAATCTCCGCCAGCGAACTCTTGCTCCGCCATGCCGGGGCCAAGTACTTTCTCATTCCCAATTTGCCCAACGTCGGTTTACTGCCGGCGGGTGCGGCCAATGCCGCGTTCGCGACGCCGGCAACCAACGCCACCAACCAATCGCTGACGAATCAGCTGGCGTTGGAGGGCCTTCTCCAAGGCATTCGTATCGTCCGCCTGGATGCCTTCAGCCTGATCAATGCAGTTGTTAAAGACCCGAGCCACTTTGGATTTACGGATGTTGTTGCGCCATGCACGAACCTTCCCTTGGGTTCACCGGTGACTATTTGCAGCGAACCATACCTCACCTTCTTCTGGGACGTAGAGCATCCGACGGTGTTTGGCCACGCATTCTTTGCGGTCACGGTGGAGAATGCCTACGCAGCGGGAGCATGGTAATTCGCATTCGCCGGGCAGGCGAGCGGCAGATGGTCACGCCGCTCGCCGCCCGACGGGGAACCGAACAAGCACCCAACCAAAGACCAAGGGGTCAGTAACTGATCTTAGCTAAAGGGCAAAAGCTGTAGTTACTCCGTTTTCGCCGTCTCGCATGCTGAAGTCCTCAGGAGAATTGCATGAACCCATGGGTAAAGGACATTCGGCACTCTGCGCGGCGCTTGAGAATGGCTGGCGGTTTTTCCTTTGCGGTCATCCTCATGCTGACTGTCGGCATCGGAGCCGCCACCGCCATTTTCTCGCTGATCGAAGGAATCCTGCTTCGGCCGCTGCCGTTCTACGATCCCGGCCGGCTGGTGCAACTCGGCGAGCACGTCGGAGAGAATCCCGGCATCGGGATCACCGCGCGCGATATCAGGGCCTATTCCACCGCCTCTTCCGCATTCTCCTCCGTGGGCGCTTTCGGCGGCGCCACCTTCGAGCTCTCAGGCGGAGCAATACCCGAAGAAATTACGGCGGCGCGCCTTACCGCCAGCGTCTTTCCCACCCTGGGCGTACAGCCGATCCTTGGACGAATCTTCAGCCAGCAGGAAGACGTCGCGCGCGTGCCGGTCGCCCTCCTCAGTTACTCCCTCTGGACCAATCGATATCATCGCGACCCCCATGTTATCGGCAGCATCATCAATCTCGACCGCAAAGCTTACAACATCGTCGGAGTCATGCCGCGCAGCTTTGAATTCCCGCTGCAAGTGGGAAGGCTTGACCAGGCGCAGTTATGGGTGCCGATGAGCCTCACCGCGGACCAGCTATCCGATGAAGCGGCCGGCTTCTGGGGATTTCAGATGATTGGGCGCTTGAAGGACGGCGTCACCGTGACACAGGCCGCACAGGATGACGACCGCGTGGCGCAGCAGATCATGCGCAGCTTTCCCCCCACCATGTCCAGGATTCGCATTCGTGGCGACGTCAAGCTCCTCAGCGACGTGATCACCGGCGATACCCGGCCACTTCTGCGCATGCTGCTGGTTGCGGTATCAGTGGTCCTGCTCATCGCGTGCGTCAACATCGCGATTCTCATGCTGGTTCGGGCCGTTCGCAACCATCGCGAATATGCCGTTCGGCTGGCGCTGGGCGCGCGCCCCGGCGCGTTGCTGCGCGAAATCATACTGGAAGGTTTGCTCTTGGGCATGGCCGGCGGTGTGCTGGGCCTGGGCTGCGCGGCCATGGCCGTCCATGCTGCGCTCTATGCCGCCGCAGAGTCTATCCCGCGCCTCGCTTCCATCTCCATTGATGTGCCAGTGGCGATCTTTGCGTTGGCCATCGCCCTCCTCGCCAGCAGCCTCTCCAGTCTTGCGCCTGCACTTATCGTCTTGCATACCAACCTTGCCGCAAGTCTCAAGGACAACATGCGCGGAGCCAGCGGAAGCTCCGGCCAGGCCCGCCTGCGCTCTGTGCTCGTGGTTGGGGAAATCGGCGTTGCCCTGGTGTTACTCACCGCCTCGCTCGGATTCCTGCGCAGTTATCAGAAGATGCTTGCAATCGACCCCGGATTCCAGCCCGAGCATGTTCTGGTGGCCGGATATCGCCTGCCCGCAAATCAATATCCCACCGACGCCTCCATAACTGCGTTCGATCAGGCTGTAACCGAACGGCTGCGCAACCAACCCGGAGCTATTGCCGCTGCACTGGGTGACTCGCTGCCCTCTGCCGGTAACTCCGGGATGGCAGCCTACACCATTGAAGGGCAGCCGGCCGAGGGCTGGAAGCTGAAATTCGCGGGGTTCGGCTCAACATACGGCGATTACTTCAAGGCCCTCGGCATTCCATTGCTCGCCGGCCGCACATTCACCATCAACGATCGCGCCGATTCGCCACTGGTCGTGATCGTGAGTCAATTCGATGGCCGAGCATTGCTGGCCGGGCCAGAATCCCATCGGCAAACGTATGCATGTCGGCAATCCCAAAAAGAACCTGCCCTGGGCCACCGTGGTAGGCGTGGTCGGAAATACCCGCATTGGCGCGCGGGATGGGCAAGCCAACGACCAATGGTATGTGCCTGCGCTGCAGCCCGCCATCCTGAATGGTTCCGCGGCGCAACAGGCCCGCGTAGTTCAGGCGGGCGGCTCCATCATTGTTCGTTCGGCCCTGCCGCCGGAACAAATCGTCGGAATGCTGCGCGAGACGGTCGCTTCCATCGATCCGCAACTCGCTCTGGGCGAAGTGCGCACCATGAAATACGTCCTCTCCAACACGGAAGCGCCGCGGCGCATTATGACCGAGTTAGTCGGCGTTTTTGCGGCGATTGCTCTTCTGCTTGCGCTCTTCGGTATCTATGCGGTTGTCTCTTTTTCCGTAACCCTGCGCGCGCAGGAGATCGCCATCCGCATGGCTCTGGGCGCGCACCGCGAAAACATCGCAAAGCTTGTCCTCGGTTCCGGCGCAAGACTGGCGCTGGTGGGCTGCGCTCTGGGCGTTCTCGCATCGATTGCGGCCGCGCATGTTATCCGTTCCTTCCTATTCGACGTTAGCCCCATCGATCCCTGGATCCTGGCCGCCAGCGTCCTTCTCATGATCACCATTGCGCTTTTCTCATCGGCCATGCCCGCATTCCGCGCAGCCAAGTCCGACCCCATCGATTCCTTGCGGTCGATCCAGTAACTGCGATCATCTCCACAATTGATGTGGCAGTTACTCCTGCCGGTAAGTTGCAGGAGTAACTCGTGCGTCGATTGTGCAGGCTTGTCAGGGCTGGCTCGCGGGAGGTAGGGGTTAAGACTTAGGCGGCGGAAGGGCGGACTTCGCTCATAAGGCCGATCACGTTCCGATCGGGATCACGGAAGAAGGCGATCCAGAGGTCGCGGTCGGGCATGCGGGCCACCAGATGCGGGGGCTGGACGAAATCGACGCCTTGGGCAGCCAGGTGGGAGTGAACGGCCGGGAGGTCTTCCACCTTAAAGTAAAGAATGGTTCCGCCGCGGGGCGCGCCGGCCTCGCCCGTGCCGAGGGCAAAGCGGATATCGCCGCACTGGAAAAAGGCCATCGGACCGGCATCAAAAAGGAAGCGCATGCCCAGGGTGTGCTGGTAGAAGTCGCGGGCAAGGGCCAGGTCAGTGACGGTGAGGGCGATCTGGCCGATTTGTTCTAAGTGGACCAGGGAAGCGGGGGTGTGCGACTGGAAGCTCATGATGCCTCGCTTTGTTCGTGGGGCTATTAATTAGCCTAGCTAACGATATATCATGAGTGCGGGAAGTCATGTCAAGAAAAACTTCAAAAAGGGACGAAGAATTGGCTGGCCAGATCCACTCGACCGCCATTCACCTGCTTCGCCGGCTGCGGCGGGAGGATGCGGGAAGCGGGCTGAATGCGCCGCGGCTCTCGGCGCTGAGCGTGATGGTGTTTGCCGGCGAGGTGACCCTGGGCGAGCTGGCCGCAGCCGAGCAGGTGCGGCCGCCTACCATGTCGCGCATCGTGGATGCGCTGGCGGAGCTGGGGCTGGCCGAGAAGCGGACCAACGCAAACGACGGACGCAGCACGCTGATCCGCGCCACGGCGAAAGGGAAGAAACTCATGCGGGCAGGGCGCGAACGGAGAGTGCGCGCGCTGCTGCGGCAATTGGCAGAGCTGAAAACCAGCGAGCGGGAGACGCTTGCGAAGGCAATGGGAATTCTGGCTGGAATGATTGCGAAGATGTAGCCGGCTCCATCGTTGCGGCGGTGTACGGCGCGGCCCTCCGGGACGCGGCGCGGTGCGGACTCGCTCAGGACGACGGCGTTTGGCGTGAGCGGGATTCTACGTCATCCGGGTCCCAGGTCCGCGCTCGGCCTTTTAGCGCCGGTTGTAATTCTGCGCGTAAGTGTCGCGCGGAAGCCCCATGCTGCGCGCCTTGGGTGCCAGCGCATACGCCGCATCGCGCTGGAACGCGGCGCGGCTCTTATTTACGGGTCCATTATGAACTGTGCGCGGAGGTCCTGAGTTGCCCAATCAGATTCCGGACGGTCGGTCTTGCATCCGCCCCCTCCGCCAGCCAGGGTGCGGCCACGAAGCCGCCGGGAGCGGAAATACGCCGCGAAATTTACTGTGACCGCTGTCACAGCCTGTGGTACAACCGTAAAGTCAGGATAGTGGGCCAACGATGGATGATTGGCGCTCATCCATTTCTTCAAGACCACGGGGCGCGCGACTCAATGTTCGGCAAGTTCCCCGGGCTAGCATGAAGTCATCGGGATTGCGAGGAAGCACGGGCACGAACATTGCGGCGCGCGGTTATCCGCCCGGGGAGGCGTTCGATGTCCACTCCGGCAGCACCGGCCGCGATTTCACTGCGGAATATCCTCTTTCCGACGGACTTCTCGTCCTGCTCTGACGCAGCCCTGGCTTATGCCGCCGCGCTGGCCCGCCGCCATGACACCACGCTTTATGCAGTAACGGTCGTCCCCGAAGCGATAACCGACTATGTACAGCCTCCCGACCCCTTCTATTACCGGCACTCCGCGGAACGGAAGATGGCGGATTTTGCTGGACTGGCGCTCCTCGAAGGCATCCGGCATCGGGAGTTTGTGAAAGAAGGCGCCGCCGCTGAGGTCCTTCTTAACCTCATCGACCGGCTTGAAGTGGGGCTCATTGTCACCGGCACTCATGGCCGCTGCGGGATGAAAAAAATCCTGTTCGGTTCCGTGGCGGAGGTGTTGGCCAACTCAGCGCCTTGTCCCGTGTTGACCGTCGGCCCCCGGGCTGCTCCATGGATCGGCCGAGAGCCATCTCTCAAAAGAATCCTCTATGTCACCAATCTGGCCCACTACCCCGCCAGGGGCCTGGCCTACGCCGCATGGCTGGCGGATACAGAGAAAGCACACCTGGCCGTACTTCATGTCGGCAAACTGCCGGGCGACGCTCAATCGGGGCAGTTTCAATCCCACGGCGAGATGACTCCCTCAGGCTTGGCGCGGCTGCTCTCCCCTCATTTGGCCGCTTCCGTCCAAACCGAATTCATGGTTGCCGTGGGCGCGCCGTGGGATCAGATCCTGAAGGTCGCCGAAAGCCAATGCGCCGACTTGATCGTTATGGGATCGCATCCCACCCAATTCGCGCGCGCCTTTACCCATCTTCCCCATGCCACGTTTCACGACGTGATCTGTCAGGCCCGGTGTCCCGTGCTGACGGTGGGCGAGTGAGTTGCCAGGGAGCGCCGGGAAGTTGCCATGGGGTGGGACATTGCCGCGTGTAGCTCAGGGCTCTGCAAGGACCCCTCGGGCCACATGGGGCATTCTGCATCGCTTTCAGGCTTATGAGCTCGAGGAGCGCGAGGACCAGATCCTGCTTCTCCTTTCGCTCGCCATCGGCGCAATCACGGGCCTCGCCGTGGTCGCCTTCATCGTCCTCACTGAGCGCCTGGGAATGCGCATGTATCCCGTGGGCAGCGCGGCATGGCGCCGGGTGTTCATTCCCATTGCAGGCTCGCTCGGTATCGGGTATCTCCTCTACCGTTACTTTCCCGATGCCCGCGGAAGCGGCGTGCCCCAAACCAAGGCCGCCCTGTTCGCTCGTGGCGGCGTCATCACCCTGGCCACAGTCCTGGGCAAATTCTTCTGCACTGCCGTTACCCTGGCCAGCGGAATTCCCCTCGGCCGCGAGGGTCCCGCCGTGCAGGTGGGCGGCGGCATTGCATCCGTGCTGGGCAGGCGGCTCGGACTCAGCCAGGAAAAAGTAAAGCAACTCATCCCGGCTGGAGCGGCGGCGGCCATTGCGGCCGCCTTCAACACTCCCCTGGCCGCGGTGCTGTTCGCGCTGGAAGAGGTGATGGGCGATCTGCACGCCCCGGTGCTGGGCCCGGTGGTGCTGGCCTCCGCGTCCTCCTGGGTCGTGCTGCGCCTGATCCTGGGCAATAACCCGTTGTTCAGCGTGCCGCAATACCGCTTGGTCCATCCTTTGGAATTCGCCATCTACGCGGTGCTCGGCATTGCCGGCGGCCTGGTCTCCGTGGCCTTCACCAGGCTCCTTCTCCGCATTCGCAAAATGTTCCTCCACTTTCCCCGAAAAACGCTGTGGTTCCAGCCCGTGGCCGGCGGCTTGTGCGTGGGATTGATGGGCTGGTGGGCGCCGCAGGTGCTCGGCGTGGGCTACGGGTATGTGGGACAGGCGTTGAACTCCTCCTTGCCTCTCAAGCTGATGGTCCTTTTAGTGGTGCTCAAGCTGCTGGGAACCACCGTCAGCTACGGTTCCGGAAACGCCGGCGGCATTTTCGGTCCCAGCTTGTACCTTGGCGCCATGCTGGGGGGCACCGTGGGCAGCCTGGCTCACTCCTGGCTGCCGGCCTATACCGCCAATCCGGGCGCCTACGCCCTGGTAGGAATGGGCGCAGCATTCGCCGGCATTGTGCGCGCTCCCATGACTTCAGTCATGATGATTTTGGAAACCACGCGGGACTACACCGTCATTGTCCCCTTGATGATCGCCAATCTGGTCAGCTTCTTCATCTCCTCGCGGCTGCAGCGCGAACCCATCTATATTGCCCTCGCCACCCAGGACGGAATCCATCTCCCTACCCTGGAAACGCGCAAGGAGCGCCGCCAGTTTATGGTGGGCCGCGCCATGACCGTTGCCCCCGAACTCCTGCCCGCTAACCTCTCGGCGGGCAGCGCCCTTGAACGCGTGCAGTTGAGCGCGCTGCACGCCTGGCCGGTCATTGAGGGGCGCGATGTGGTTGGCGTGGTCAGCCTGGCCACTCTCGAAAGCGCCTGCGCCCAGGGCGATAGCTCCAAACCTCTGGCCGCCCTCCTGGATTCGCATCCCTTTCCCCACGCCCACGCCGACCAGGGACTCGACCAGGCGCTGGCGCACATGGGCGCAGCCCATGTCGATGTTCTCCCCGTAGTCGGCCGCGGCGACGTCAACCATCTGCAAGGTGTCATCACGCTCAAGGACACGCTCGACGCATTCGGCATCCGCATCGATCTGCCCGGCGCTGGAGAAGTGAGCGCCATTGCGGTAACGGTTGCCGGCGAAAGCTCGGAAAGCCAACCGGCCGCCGAAAGGGATGAATCCGCCGCCGTTCATCGATAATCGGACCGGTTGCTCAGGCTGCGGAAAGCAAGCCTCACTGAGACGAAAAGCTTCTCCAGGGTCAGGGATACGGCGATCATCGCTCCACCTGCATCCCCTCCCGACAGTAAACTTGCCCTTCACCATGGGAACTCTTATGAACCGCCGCCAATTTGTTGCCGCATCCGCCGTCGTCGCTGCTGCCGCCGCCGCCGCGCCCGCCCGCGCAAAGCGCCCGCGCGCCATCACCATGTGGGAGTTTTCCTGGATTGAGCGCCGCTGGCCGGGCGCGGGATTCGAGGATTGGGACCGCGCCCTCGACGAGCTCCGCGAGCGCGGCTACGATGCGGTGCGCATCGATCCGTTTCCGCACCTTCTGGCCACCGATCCGCTCAAGTCGTGGACGCTGTGGCCGGAATGGAACACCCAGGATTGGGGCTCGCCCGACGTGAATCGCATCGTGCTCATGCCCGCGCTCACTGAGTTTCTAGCCAAATGCCGCGCGCGCGGCGTCAAAGCCGGCCTTTCCACCTGGTACCGCAAAGACACGGACGACACGCGTATGAAAATCACCGGTCCGGAGGGGATGGCCGCGCAGTGGATCCGCACCCTCGACATTATTCGCGACGCCGGCCTGCTCGACACCATCCTCTACACCGACCTGTGCAACGAGTGGCCGGGCGTGGACTGGGCCCCGTTCGTCAAGCCGCCCATGAGCTACGGCGACTGGCGCAAGCCGGAGTCGCTCGCCTGGATGCACAAGGCCATCGCCCTGGTGCGCGACCATTATCCCGATATGCCGTTGTTCTTTTCCTTCGCCGGCGAGCCCGACGAAACTGCCGGGGCCGACCTTGCCGATTTCGACCTGCTCGATCTGCACGAGTGGATGACCCAGCAGAACAACGGCGAGTTCTACCGCCTGGTCGGCTACGACTACGAGCGCTTCGACCCCAAAGGCTACACCGATCTCAGCCTCAAGGCCGAAGAAACCTATCGCGCGCGCCCGCAATACTGGCAAGGGCTGCTCACCAGCAAGATTGACCGGCTCGCCACCGTGTCGCGCGCGCTTCGCAAGCCGCTCGCGACCACGGAATGCTGGGCCATCGTGGACTACAAAGACTGGCCGCTGCTCCAGTGGGACTGGGTGAAGGAATTGTGCGCTGTCGGCGCAACCCGCGCCGCCAACAGCGGCCAGTGGCTCGCCATCGCCACCAGCAACTTCTGCGAGCCGCAGTTCGTGGGCATGTGGCGCGACGTGGCCTGGCACCGGCGGCTGACGCGGAACATCAAGACCGCGCAAATCAATCCCGAGCTGCGCCAGGGGCGGCTATACGAGAGGCTGTGAACAGCGTCTTCCGCGCCTTCACCGCCCGCCGCCGTCACGGCCGCGCCAAAATCTCCTCAATATCGCGTTCCACCTCGCCCTTGCTCGCCAATCCCTTCACGTACGCAACCACCCTTCCATCCCGCGCAATGTAAAACGTCGTCGGCAGCACTTCCCCCGCTCCATACGCGGCGCTGGCCCGGCCATCGTCCAGCAGCACCGGATAGTCCATCCCCATTTTCCGGACAAACGGCTCAATCGCCGCCGCTCCGCCCTCGTCCATGTCCACGCCGATCACCACCAGCCCCCGCGCCCCGTATTCCTTTTCCAACTCCACAAACCACGGAATTTCCACCCTGCACGGCGCGCACCACGTCGCCCAGAAATTCAGCACCACCGCCTTCCCCTTGAAATCCGAAAGCCGCACCGGCTCGCCCCGCAAATCCTGCAGCGTAAAATCCGGCGCCGGGTAGGGCTTCAACGGCCGCCGCATCGACACGCTCCCGGCCACCACCAACAGCGCGGCGCAAACCACCACCAGCCCCACGCGAATCGCAACGCGCATTCTCCCACTGCCGGTCTCGCGCCAATCGCTCGCCAAGGAAACCTCACCCCATCGGTTCCAGGAGCGTGTTTCAAAAACGTGCTTTGAAGGGGCACGGCTTTAGCCGTGCCGTAGAGAGCCCGCCATTTATGCGGCTTTTGCCGCCGAGGGAAGGATTTCTCACACTTCCGCTGCTGTCTTTGAAGCACGCCCTGCTTCCGAACCGCTAGCAGTTATTGTCTCCCTTTTTTTCAGCCGCGATTCACGCCGCCGTCACTGAAGCCGGCAACCACCAAAAATGGTCACTTTTGCTTGCCCGGTCACCCGTGCTGGCCATCACATACAGTCCAGCGCATCCCATCCATGCTGAAACCGTGAGTTGAACTACGCCCTCCACTCGGCGGGCGTAGGCATTTATGCCGCACGGGAGCCCGCAAATGCCGGTCCAGCGAAGCACGAAGTACCTCCGGCAACCCCGCCAACCAAGATGCGCAATTCTGTGCAGTTTTGTGGCCTAACACCGTCATTCCACAAGACATCGCCGTTTTTTTGCACCGGCCCCAACTTTCCTCGCCACTATGGCCACCCCGGCGCAGCCACCGCCTGAGACGGCGTGGCCTGCGGCAAGTTATGGACGGCATTGATGACGACGCCCGGCGTAAGTGCCTCAGGCAGCAGCGTGGGACTCCCCTGGCCCGGAGGATAGAGCGCGTAGGCGGGCACGCCGTTCCTGCCCAGGCTCTCGAGCGCCTGCGCAATGGCCGGATCCTGCTGCGTCCAGTCGGCTTTGAGCAGCGCCACGTGTGCATCTTCAAACGCCTTCATCACTTCCGGCCGCGTCAGCGCCACGCGCTCATTCACCTGGCAGGAAAGACACCACTTGGCTGTAAAGTCAACGAAGACTGGCCGCCCCTGCGACTGGTATTGCTTGACCGCAGCCTCGGACCACGGCTGCCACTGGCCCGGTTCTGTGCCGGCGGAGGCAGCCGCGGCGGGTTGCGAAACGGCAAGCACCTGCTTTGCGTAAGCTCCAAGTGCTGCGAAACACAGGATGATGAGCCCAGCCAGCACTGCGGACCAACCCTTTGCCGGCCAGCGGCCCAGGAACCATCCGGCAATGGCCAACAGCAGGAAGCCGGCAAGCAGCGCCGCCAGCATGGTTGAGCCATACGACTCCGCGATGACCCACGCCAGCCAGATGACGAAGCCGAAGATGGGCAGCGACACCACCTGGCGCAGGATTTCCATCCAGGCGCCGGGGCGGGGCAGAATGCGGGTCCAGGCGGGCTGGAGCGTCAGCGCGACGTAGGGCGCGGCGAGGCCCAGGGCCAGCGCGGTGAAGACGGCGAAGGTGACCAGCGATGGAGCAGCCAGCGCATAGCCGATGGCGGCGCCCATGAACGGCGCCGTACACGGCGTGGCTACAATGACAGCCAGGACGCCGGTAAAGAAGCTGCCCGCGTAACCCTGCTTCTGCGCCAGCGATCCACCGGCGCTGGTGAGCGTGAGCCCGATTTCGAACTGTCCGGCGAGCGAGAGGCCGAGGAAGAACAGCAGGCCGGCCATTAGGAACAGGAACATGGGCGACTGGAACTGGAACCCCCAGCCGAGGCGCGCGCCCGCGGAACGCAGCGCCAGCAGCACGCCGACCAGAGCCCAGAATGAGACCACAATGCCCAGCGTGTACACCAGTCCGTGCGTGCGCAGCTTGTGCCGCTCTTCGCGTCCGGAGTTGACCAGCGCCAGGCCTTTGAGGAAGAGCACCGGGAAGACGCACGGCATGAGATTAAGGATGATGCCGCCGAGGAATGCGAGGCCGGTGATGCGGAGGGCGGCGGGACCAGCGGAGCCAGCGGTGTTGGCGGGGTTCGCGGAGCCAGCAAGGCTGGTGGTCGTCGCGGCGCTGGCGGCGTTCGCAGAGTTTTCGGGTGCGAGTGGAGCTGGTGGGGCCGGCCGGCCTTGCTTTGCGGCTATGTCGTAAGCGCGGCCGCCGGAAAGCTCGAGCACGCCGCGCAGCTCCGCGGGCGGCTGCTTCAGGTCTGCGTCCTTCTTGAGTTCGAGGGTGAAGCCCTTTGCCGTGGGCGTGATGTTCTGCGGTGCGGGATTGCTGAGGATGTTCTGTTCGGCGGGAAAGAACGAGGCCTGGGTCTCGCGCTGACCGGTGAGGACGGTCATGCGGAATCCCGCCGGCGTGGAGACAAAGCCGAGCTTGTCACTGGCTGGCAGCGGGCGCGGCAAGTTGTTGCCCAGGCGAGCGAAGAGGCTGGCATCCGGCTCGACGGGAGTGCCGGCACCCGGGCCAGCGGCAACGGTGCGCGCGATCTCGAGATCTGCTTTGCCGGGGATGCAGACCTCGCGGCAGACAAGCCAGTTCACGTGCGCGCCAAGCGTGGCTGGACCAGTGGCGGCACTGGAATCTGCCGTGATCGTAAACGGGAACAGGACCTCATTCTCGTAGCCGAAATCCATCAGGGGACCGAGCGGCAGGCGGCTTGGGGGAGGGAATTCGAGTGCGCCGGCAGTTATGCCGGCAGGCAGTGTCCAGCGGATGCGGGGCGGCTCGCCGGAGTCGCCGGCGTTCTTCCAGTAGACGTGCCAGCCTTGTTCCAGCTTGAAGTAGAGGCCGGCATTCGCAGCCGAGCCGCGCGACAGCGTGGAAGACGGCCCGACCAGCTGAACGTGGAGATGGGAGACGTCGGCGGAGCTTGAGGCCGCGAGCGAGGGAAGCGCGGCGGCGGCCAGAAAAAGAGCAACTGCAATAGCATGGAGAAGGCGACGCATCAACTCAGCTTTAGGCTCCCGAGGACTGAGATCAGTTTATTCGACGCACCGGCCAGTACGGACGTTTCGCAGAGTTAGCGAATTCCCAGCGCGGCGTGCTGGCGGAAGATGCAGTCGTTCTGCACGCACTGGACGCCGGCGGCGCGGGCTCTGGCAATTGCTTCGTCGTGGATGACCTCGTCCTGAAGCCAGAGGAAACGGATTCCTAGGCGGATCACATCTTCGACGATGGCGGGCACGTGTTCCGGGGCGCGGAAGACGTCAACCAGATCAATGCCCGTGCCGGTTTGCTTGATGGCGGCGGCCTGCGCGGCGTCGAGATCGGGACAGCAGGGCAGTTCCAGGACGGAAGTGAGCGCGGGATTGACGGGCAGCACGCGATAGCCCTGTTTGGCGAGATAGCGGCCGATGTGATTGCTGGCGCGCCAGGTCTTATCGCTCATGCCGACGACGGCAATGGTCTTCGACGCCCGCAGCATGTGCTCGATTAGGACAAGTCCCTCCATTACACATCCATCTCGTCGTCGCCGCCGGTTGCGGTGCCGCGGCGCTTGGCAAGCAGATAGCCGCGCAGGAACGGCTCCAGGTATCCGTCGAGCACCTTGTCGACGTCGCCTACTTCCACCTTGGTGCGGTGGTCCTTGGCGATGCGGTAGGGCTGCAAGACGTAGGAGCGGATCTGCGAGCCGAAGTTGATGTCGAGCTTCGAGTCTTCGAGCTTCTTGCGTCACGGCCCGCTTCTTCTCCAGCTCGTACTCGTAGAGGCGCGAGCGCAGCATCTTCATCGCCTTGTCGCGGTTCTTGTGCTGCGAGCGCTCGTTCTGGCACTGCACCACGATGCCGGTGGGCATGTGCGTCATGCGCACGGCGGAGTCGGTGGTGTTGACGTGCTGGCCGCCCTTGCCGCCGGAGCGGTAGGTGTCGATGCGCAGGTCTTCGAGCTTGAGGTCGACGTGGATGGTCTCGTCGATTTCCGGCGAGACGTAGACGCGAGGCGAACGAGGTGTGGCGGCGCTTGGCCGGAGTCGAACGGCGAGATGCGGACCAGGCGATGCACGCCGCTTTCGCCGGCCAGCAGGCCGAAGGCGTATTCGCCGATGATGGTGAAGGTGGCGGACTTGATGCCGGCCTCTTCGCCGTCCTGGTAGTCGTTCATCTCGGTTTTGAAGCCCTGCTGCTCGGCCCAGCGCAGATACATGCGCAGGAGCATCTCGGCCCAGTCCTGGCTCTCGGTGCCGCCGGCGCCGGGATGGACGGTGACGATGGCGTTGAGGGGATCGGCCTCGCCGGAGAGCATGGTGCTGGCTTCGAGCTCCTCGGCGAATGCGGCCAAGTGCCTTGATGTCGCGTTCCAGATCGGCGAGCACGTCTTCGCCTTCGCGGGCCAGCTCGAAGTAGGCTTCGATGTCGCTGGTGCGGCGGACGAGCTCGTCGTCGTCGCGGATGAGCGACTTCAAGGCGCTTGCGGTCGCGCATCAAAGGCTGGCTCGCGGCGGAGTTCGTCCACAACGCCGGGTCGGCTAGCTTCTTTTCGATTTCGGCTGAGTTCCCTGCGGAGGCGGGCAGGGTCAAAGATACTCCCGCAGGTCGCGCACCTGGTCGCGCACGGGAGCGTAGGCGAATTCGAGATCGTGTACGGATGCCATGGCTTGCTCTTGAGACCTGACTTTCGATAGCGGGTCAGCGAGTCGGCGGGTCCGCAAGTCAGCGGGATGCATGCGGCTTGCGGAGGGACCAACCGATCGCCCCTATAGAAAGTATGGCACAGGCCCAGGCGAAGACGTCGCCGTGGGCGGTGTAGAAGGTGATGTCGTCGCGGAAGGCGAACTGGGCGGGGAGGGCGTCGACCTGGTGGCGGGGAATGCTCTGGCGGACGCGGCCGTAGGGATCGATGGACGGCGGTGACGCCGTTGTTGGTGTCGCGCAGGAGCCAGCGGCGGTTTTCGATGGCGCGCATGCGGGCCATGTTGAGGTGCTGCCAGGGGGCGCTGGTGTCGCCGTACCAGCCGTCGTCGCTGATGTTGACCAGCACCTGGGCGCCGTTGCGCGCGAACTGCCGGACCTCGTCGGCGAAGACGGCTTCATAGCAGATGAAGACGCCGTAGCGGTGCATTGGCCGTCGGCGGACGAAGCGGAAGACGGTGCGGCCTGGTCCGCGCGAGAACTAGCCGACGACTTGGCCGGTGAGCTTGTGGGCGAAGAAGAGCAAATCTTTGGAAAGGGAACGTACTCGCCGAAGGGGACGAGGTGGATTTTGTCGTAGCGGCCGGCAACGTGGCCGTCGGCGCCGAAGACCATGGCGGAGTTGTAGTCCACGCCATGCCCGGTCTTCGGGCGGAGAGTCAGTGCCGACGCCGCCGACGATGAGCGGAGCATGGACGGCGAGCGCGACGGCGCGCATGGCCTGCTTGAAGCGGGCTCCCTCTCGAAAGAAGGGCGCGGGAGATTCCGGCCAGACCACCAGATCGGGATGGGATGGGGTGAGGCGGGCAGACGATTTCGCCGGTGGGCGCGCCGGTTTGCGGGAATGCCGGCGATGTAGGTTTTGCACTGCTCGGCGGCGAGGCGCTTGAATTCGGCGATGTGCTGGTCCCATTCGCCGGGCCGAGCCAGTAGCCGGTGTCTTCCACGTCGAGATTGGGCTGGATGAGGACGGCGCTGGCGGTGGGAAGCGGGCGGGGTGGGTTGGGCAGAGATGCCTGCTGAATGCGCAGACAAGGAGCACCAGACCGCAGGCGAGCAGAGCCCATTTTGACGAGTGTTGTACGTTCATGGCCGCGGCGCGGAAGCAAGCCGGCGGCGAGCAGGGCGTTGACGGCAACGAGGACAAAGCTGATGCCGTAGACGCCGGTCCAGGGCGCGAGCTGAGTTGACGAGGGCGTTGTCGACCTGGGAATAGCCGAGCTGATCCCAGGGAACGGAGGTGATGCGCGCGGCGGCGAGGTCGAGGGCGGTCCAGAGAAACGGCGCGAAGGCGAGCGCAAGACGCGTTGAGCCGGTGGTGCGGCGGACGAAGTGCGAGCGCCCAGGCCGAAGAGGCCGAAGTAGAGGCCGAGAACGAGGCTGAAGCCGATCAGGACCAACGCCGAGAGCGACCGGCGGCAAGCCGCCGTAGATGAGCATGGTGTCGTAGATCCAGTAGCAGTTGCCGGCGATACCAGAGGACGCCGCAGAGCGTAGGCGAGCAGGAAGGCGCGTGCGCAGCGGGTGGCGGTCGTCTTCAGCCACGCGCATAGACCGCCCAGATAAGCGGGACCAGGGCAAACCAGGCCAAGATGCTGCGCGCCGGGGGCATGGGGCCGGCCAGCGGAAACGGCAGCTCCAGCAGGGCGGCGCTGAGGCCGGCTGCCGCCCAGTACTTGGGATGTGTCCAGCTTGCATCCTGGGGCGAGTGTAACGCATTGCGGGCAGCTGGGTCAGTTTCCAAGGCGGATTGAATCCACATGCGGTCCTCATGCGCCAGGGATAAAATGGATGCATGATTCACCTCGCCATTTTCGGTATGCGGCTACTCGAGGTCATGTTTTTTGTGGGCCTGGCAGGTTCTACGATCGTGATTCTCATCAGCTTCATCGAGGATGGAAAAGAGCTCTTTGGCAAAGACTAAATACTTGCAAGGAAGAGCCTTATGTTGTCCTCATTGACTCGTGCGCGAATCGGCTCTAGACTCAGCCCAGGGCGAGCGCAGATAGCGCGATTATTGAAAGCTCCTGGGACAAAAGAGCGTCCGGGCACGTGGCCGGCAATCAACTAATGGCATCTACTCGTACGACCGTAGCCCCACCTTCCGACCGCGTGCGGCTCATCGTGGCATCCTCGGTGATGCTCACGTTCATCTCCTTCTGGCGTGCCGCCGCCATTGTTCTCAATGACCTTGGATCTTCGGCGTTCTATGCCGGCGGCATCGCCGAGCAGGCCATCGGCAGCGTCCGCGCCGTGGTTCATCCTGGGCATCATGCTGTTCAGCTTCGCGGTGCGCGCCGTGTACGTCGAGAGCTGTTCGATGTTCACGCGCGGCGGCGTCTACCGCGTGGTGAAGGAGGCGCTGGGCGGCACCTTCGCCAAGCTCAGCGTCTCGGCGCTGATGTTCGACTACATTCTGACCGGGCCCATCTCGGGCGTTTCCGCGGGACAATACATTACCGGGCTTGATGAACGAGCTGATGGCGGTCGCCAACCATCATCCACTGGCTTCCTCCGGCCCTGCATGGACGCGCATGGGCAGCGCCTTCCAGTTCGACATGAACTACACCTCGGCCGTGTTCGCCGCCGTGGTCACCATTTACTACTGGTGGCAGAACATCAAGGGGATCGAGGAGTCGAGCGACAAGGCGCTGCGGGTGATGCAGATCACCACGGTGATGGTGGTCGATCCTGTTGGTGTGGGGCGTCTACTCGGTCTTGATGCGGGGCGTTCACCTGCCCCCGTCGCCGACGCCCGCCAACCTGCACTTCAGCAGCGACGCGCTTGGCTTTCTGCAAGGGCACGCGGCTGTTGCCCGATCTTCGGTCTGTTCGGCATCGTCATGGCCTTTGGGCACTCGATCCTGGCCATGAGCGGCGAAGAGAGCCTGGCCCAGGTCAACCGCGAGATCGAACATCCCAAGCTGAAGAACCTGAAGCGCGCAGCGATCGTCATCGCGATTTACAGCCTGATCTTCACCGGCGGCGCCACGCTGCTGGCGTCGATGCTGATTCCCGACTGGCCCGCGCACCCAGATCTACCAGGACAACCTGATCGCCGGCCTGGCCATGTACATGGTCGGGCCCGCTGGTCGGCGCGATCGCCTTCCGCATCTTCGTGGTGCTGGTCGGCTTTCTGATTCTCTCCGGCGCCATCAACACCTCGATCATCGGCTCGACGGGCGTGCTGATGCGCGTGGCCGAAGACGGCGTGCTGACCGACTGGTTCCGCAAGCCGCACCGCAAATTCGGCACCAGCTACCGCATCGTCAACCTTGTCTTCGTCCTGCAGATGTTCACCATCATCGCCAGCCGCGGCAACGTGATCATGCTGGGCGAGGCATACGCCTTCGGCGTGATCTGGTCGTTCACGTTCAACAGCCTGGCCATGCTGGTGCTGCGCTGGAAGTACCACGGCGAGCGCGGCTGGAAGGTTCCGCCCAATATCCGCATCGGCAAGACCGAAATTCCCATCGGGCTGATTTCGTGTCTTCCTGGTGCTGCTCTCGACGGCTATAGTCAACCTGTTCACCAAGTCAGTGGCGACCGTAAGCGGTGTGGTCTTTGCCGCGGCGTTCTTCATCATCTTCACGCATCTCCGAGCGCGAGAACCTGCGCAAGCACGCCCTGACCGCGCGGCAGATGAAGGATCACTTCCAGCTGGAGCACCAGGACACGATCAGCCGCGAGTCGGTGGCCATCCGGCCCGGCGGCATCATGGTGACGATGCGCGACGCCGCCAATCCGTTCGCGCTTGAAATGGACGCTGGCGCGCACCAGCACCGACGACCGCGACGTGGTGGTGATGAGCGTGCGCATGATGGGCGCCGGCGGGCCGGAGTTTTTGAGCGCCGAGGAGCAGAGCTTCAGCGAGCACGAGCAGATGCTGTTTACCAAGGCCGTTTCCGTGGCCGAAAGCTTCGGCAAGAAGGTGTCGCTGCTGGTGGTTCCTGCCGGCGACATTTTCGCGGCGCTGGCGCAAAGCGCGAACTCGCTGGAAGTGGATTCGGTGGTCTCAGGCGTATCCACGTACGATGACCGCCGAGGAGCAGGCCTTTCACCTGGGCCAGGCCTGGGAAGCGCTGCCCGAACCCAAGCGGCAATTCAATTTCTTTGTCGTCGAACCCGATCGGCGAGGCAAAGGTCTTCTACATTGGACCGCACGCGCCCGCGCTGAGTCCCGACGACGTGCAGCTTGTGCACCGGCTGTGGCTGAATATGCGCCGCGATCCGTCCGTTTCCGACCTGCATCACAGCGACATCATCACCTACGCACTGACCCGGCTTGCGAGCCAGTATGCGCGCGAAAAGACGGACGTTCTGCGCGAGCTGCGCAATTGCCGCGCCGCCAATTCCGTGGAAAACGCGCTTCCGGCGCCATCTTCCGGCATTCCGCCCGAACACCCATCGGACAGCCCAGAAAACGCCACTCGCCTGCGCTGACTCCTGGCGTTTTTTGATTACCAGTGAGCCAGGAATCCGCAGCATCTGTGGAAATCCCGCCTGAAACTCGCCCTTACTCGAATAAGTCTGAAGCAAGTTTGATTACTACGGTCCACACTTTAGTGTATGTCTCATCTATTAAGTAACTTGATGCGGTTTTTGTTTGTCATCTTTAAATACGTTGGGTATTGTGATCCGAAGGATAGTGGCTGGCCCGGGCCCTGCTGTCAGGCGATTCGTGGTTGGACCACCAAAATCAAAAACAATCCACAGGAGGATACCCGTGGGAGTAGCTGAAATTCTTGCCCAGATCGAACATGAAATCGAGCAATTGCAAAAAGCGCGCGCATTGCTTACCGCGGCGCACGGTGGGACCAAAGCGGTGCCCCGCGCCACTAAGAAACCGGCAAAGAAGCGTCGCCTCACGCCGGAGGGAAGACGACGCATTGCGGAAGCAGTCAAGCGGCGCTGGGCTGAACAGAAGAAGGCGCAAGCTCAGAAACAATCGGGGAAGTAGGTACCAGTTTTGCAAACGAGGGCAGTCTTTCCGACGGCCCTCGTGTCCTTTCGGGCTGCATCCGGATGGGAGCGCCATAGAGGCTTTAAGTCAGAAGGTCGCGCCAACAGCGGGAATTGGGATCGTCAGTTGATTTTCCTGCGCGTCAGATTTTGCAGGGCCTATTCAGAGCCTTGAGGCGGGGGTTATTTTTTGCCTCGAGCAAGGAATGGACCTGGTGCTACGCCGGATCGTCCCCGATCGGCTTCGCCAGTCTCCGAAGCTTGGCTTCGTGCCGCGTATCCACCGCGTGTTGGCTCGATTTCGGTTTCATACGTTCTCCGCGTAAGCTAGCGCGTGGCTCACAAAGTGCGTCCGTCTCGGGCAGCATTCTCAATAAACATCTCCAGGGGACCACTCGACCACCTTCACGCCGCCATCCACCAGTTTCTTGAGTTCCGCGGGCGTTCCGGTCAGCATGGGGAATGTGCCCCAGTGCAGTGGAAGGATGGTTTTGGCTCCGAGGTACTTGACGGCCAGGGCAGCTTCTCGCGGTCCCATGGTGAAGTGGCCGCCGATGGGCAGCATGGCTACATCCGGCCGGTATAGCTCGCCGATCAGGCGCATATCTCCAAAGACTTGGGTGTCACCGGCGTGGTAGAGAACCGGGCCGCTCCTGGGCACGATCACGTAGCCTGCGGCCACGCCGACATAGTGAGTACCACTGCTGTCCTGCGCGCCCGACGAATGCTTGGCGTCGACCATGCTCGCCGTCATATCGCCGATTTCAACTGTACCGCCCAGGTTCATCCCGACGGTCTTCTCCACTCCCTGTTTGGCCACGTAATCGGCTAGCTCGTAGATGGCCACCACGGTCGCGCCGTAATTCTTCGCCACCGGTACCGCATCCGAGATGTGATCGCCGTGGCCGTGGGTGAGGAGCACGTAGTCGATCTTCGGGGGCAGCATAAACTGCTTGGGATACATCGGGTTGTTTTCAATGAACGGATCAACCAGGACGGTGGTCCCGCCGGCGCTTTGGATCAGCACTGTTGCGTGACCCAGCCACGTAATCTTCAATCCCTGCGATGCCATTGAATTCGCTCCTTTAGTGTTGGAAATTGGTTTCAGGCAGCGGCGAAATGCCGCCTTCCCGGTTGAGATTCTCAGATTCCGCTCTCTGGCCCGGTTGCCGCCGGCAGGCACGCTGTCCTCCCCCAGAATATCTCGCTTGACTGGTTCTAAAAGGAGGCGTAAGTTGGGTCAAAAGGCGAATATATGGCGAAAATAGACAACCTCTTCCCCATCCTTGACTCCCAACCACGCCGCGCACCGCTGGCCCGCGCCGCGGACGCTGCGCCCCTCGACTCCACCGGTTGCCTCACCGAATACCGGCCCATCCAGACCCGCTCCATCATCTCCAAAGTTGTCTCCAACCGCGGTCTGCCCTTCACCCACGCCATCAATCCCTACCGCGGGTGCGAGTTCGCCTGCCGCTACTGCTACGCCCGCTACGCCCATGAGTTCCTGGAGCGCACCCCGGAGGAGTTCGAGCGCAAGATTTACATGAAGCAGAACGGCGCGTGGCTGCTCAAGCAGGAACTGGCGCGACTGAAGCCGGGAACGCAGATTGCTCTGGGTACCGCGACCGACCCTTACCAACCCATTGAGCGGAGGCAGAAGATCACGCGCTCGCTGCTGGAGGTCTTTGCAAAGACAAGCGGATTCAGCCTGGGGCTAGTCAGCAAATCCACGCTGATCGCGCGCGACATCGATCTGCTGACCGAGATCGCGCGGCGGCATAAGCTGACGGTGGCGCTGACGGTGACAACGATGAATGAGAAGCTGGCCCGGCTGCTGGAGCCGCGCGCGCCGCGGCCTGACCTGCGCATGCGGACCCTGGCCTGCCTGAGCGAAGCCGGCCTGCGCGCGGGCGTGCTCTGCTCGCCGCTGATGCCGGGCATTACCGATGCGCGCCGTTCCATCGACGCCGTTGCCCGCGCCGCCAAGGGCGCCGGCGCAAAGTTCTTCAGCTCCGGCCCGCTGTTCCTGAAGCCGTGCTCACTGCCGACGTTCTTCCAGTTCGTGGCCGAAAATTTCCCGGAACAGTTACCGGCGTACAAACGCCGCTATGAAAGCAGCGCCTTCGTCTCTGCGGAATACCGGAAGCGCATCGGCGATCTGGTCCAATCGATCTGCCGCGAGCATAAGCTGGGCAGCCGCTACGATGACGCTGCGGGGCTCGGCCCGCAGCCCATCGAGCCGCCGGTGCTGCTGGAGACGCAGCCATGGCTGCCGTTTGCGTGAACGTGCTCAGCCTTCTCGGAGCACGGGCACGGCCGGACGCAGCTCGACTGGCTTGGTAGTGATGGTTATCTGTGCCGGAGTCAGTTCCGGCGCATCCCACTGCGAGGGATCCTTCGTCGCCTCAATGTGAATTTCGCCCGGCCGTTTCATGCTCTGCACAATCACCTGCGCCAGCCCGTTGAACAGCGAGCGCTTCGGCTCCTTGTCGCTCTCCTGGCAGTTGGGGTCGCCGTTGCCCACGCCGATCAGCTTGCCCTCGCCGGTGACCTTGAAGCCGACGTGTTGATCGCGGTCGGCACCGGCCGGCCCTCCTTGTCCAGCGCCTCCACCTTCAGCACCGCCACGTCTTCGCCGTCGGCATCGATCTCGGTGCGATCCGCGGTGAGCCGGATGCTGCGCCGGCGCGCCGGTCGTCTCGCGCTTTTCCGTCAGCACCACCTTGCCGTCTTTCGATCCCGCGCGCCTCGATCGCGCCCGGCTCGTACCGCACCTTCCACTCCACGTGACCAAGGTGCGGAACCTTCTGGCTGCCCTGGCTCTTGCCGTTCACCAGCAGCTCCACTTCGTCCAGGTTCGAGTAGACCCACACCGGAATCTCGTCGCCTTCGCTGCCCTCCCAGTTCCAGTGCGGAAACAGGTGCAGCACCGGCTCCTTCCCCCACCACGCCTTGTAGTAGAAGAAGTTGTCCTTGGGGAATCCGCACATGTCCACGATGCCGAACTGCGAGTTGATGGAGGGCCAGCCGTAGGGAGTGGGCTCGCCGCGATAGTCGAAGCCGGTCCACGCAAATCCGCCCGCCTCCCACTCGCGCGTGCCGTAGAACGTCCACCACTCTTCGGCGGTCTCGCCCCACGGCACTACGCCGGTCGTAGGCGTTCACCGTAGTTGCGCAGCGGGTCGGTGACGTAGACGCCGCGCGTGCAGATGGCGCTGGACGGTCTCCGAGCCGTAGATGGGCCGCTTGGGATGCTCCTTGTGGTACTCGTCCGGGCGTCGGCAGGTTGTAGTTGAAGCCGATGATGTCGAGCGCGTCGGAGACGCCCTTGCTCGTTATCGCCGTTCACCGCGGCCGAGACCACGCGCGTGGGGTCCAGTTCGTGGCAGCGCCGCACCATGTCTGCGCGCAATCTTCGCGCCCTGCTCGGCCATTGCGCTCTGCAGTTGCCACTCCTCGTTGCCGATGGACCAGATGAATGATCGACGGCGAGTTGCGATAGCGCTTCACCATCGCTTCCAGCTGCGCCATGCCCTCGGGGTTCGAACTCATCTGGCGCGTCTCGCACATCATCATCATGCCCATGCGGTCGCAGGCTTCCACCCACTCCGGCGTGGGCATGTTGTGCGAGGTGCGCACGGCGTTGCAGCCCATCTCCTTGCAGCACGCCCAGGCGGAACCACTGCAGGCGGTCGGGCAACGCCGCGCCCACGCCGGCATGATCCTGGTGGTTGCAGGTGCCCTGGATCTTGAGCGGCTTGCCGTTCAGGAAAAATCCCTTGTCCGCGTCGAAGCTCAGCCGTGCGCACGCCGAAGCTGACGCGCTCGGCGTCGCGCGGCTTGCCGCCTGACTCGACGGTCACAATGGCGGAGTAGAGATTCGGCGTCGTCGACCGACCAGAGCGCCGGGTTGGCCAGCTTGGCCGTTGCGCTGTAAGCTCGCGGAGCCGTCCGCTGCGATGGTTTGCGCCGGCGCTTCGGCCGTGGCCACGGTCTTGCCCGCGGCGTCGAGGATCTGCCAGGTCACCTTGCGCGTTCTCCGGCCTGCTTGCCCTCGTTCTTCACCACCGTGCCCAGCGAGAGTGTGGCCGCAGTTCCCGTTCACCGCGGAGCGCACGGTGCTCTCCCACTTGCCCAGGTGCAGCGGATCGGTCTTGGTGAGCCAGACGTGGCGATAGATGCCGGCGCCCTCGTAGAACCAGCCGTCGCCGAAGCTGGCGTCCACGCGCGCCACGATGTAGTTCTTCGCGCCGTAGGCGAGAAAGTCCGTCAGGTCGAAGCGGAAGGGCGCGTAGCCGTTGTCGTTGCGGCCGATGAAGCAACCGTTCACGAAGATCAGCACATCGCGAAAGGCGCCGTCGAATTCGACCGCAGATGCGGCGGCCCTGCGTCGCTGGCCGGAATCTCGAACTCGCGCCGGTACCAGCCCACGCTGGTTTCCGGATAGCGCCGGCCGAGCGGCTTGAAACCGTGCGACTCCTGCTCCTCGTCGTCGACAAAAGGCAGCTCCACCGCCCAGTCGTGGGGCAGGTTCAGCTTGCGCCACTTCGAGTCGTCGAACTTCGCCTTGGCGAACTCGAACTCGCCGGTCTTGGCAAAATCGCCCTGGCCGTAGCCGAAGCCGAGATCGCGTGCCGGGTCGGTGCCGTTGCCGAAAGTGAACTTCCAGCCGAAGTCGAAGAGCAAGTTGCTCGCGCGGCGCAACCGCGGCCAGCGCCTCGGCGGACGCAGCTCCGGATAGCTCCGCAAGCGCGGCCGCGGTGCGCGCCCAGGCCGAGCGGGTCAGCAGAGAAGAAGCCGAAAGCGCCAGTCCGGAACCGAGCAGTTCGCGGCGAGTGATCGTCAGACATGAGAGTCCTCTTTCAGAATGCGAATTCTGCGCCGCAGCGCAGCGAAACTCGGCATGTGCAAGCAAAGCGAAACTATAAACCACGCGGTGAGGAATGTAAACGATTTCAGCCTGGCCGTGACGCGAGTCAATGCGGCCGGATCTGGTCGGAGACCCCGCAGGCGCGAGCCACAGCTGCTGAGATCGTCCGCTATGGTAGATTCAAGAAGGTCAGACCACGCCTCCGGAGAGATGGCCGAGTGGCTGAAGGCGCACGCTTGGAAAGCGTGTTTAGGGGAAACTCTAACGTGGGTTCGAATCCCACTCTCTCCGCCAGACCTTCCTGCATCTCCCTCATTCCATTCGTAAATTATAGAAAATAGGCAATTTGGACGATTTCCGCTTTGTCCGCGCTGTCCGCATTTTCCGTCGAATTCGGTCTCTGGGACGCTTTTTGCATGACAACGGCCGGGATGCATGACAACGGGAAAAGGGTAGGAGAGCGGTCAACGAGGACCGTTCTGCCGGAGGGAATTCCGAATCAAGCTCTCAGGGAATTCCAGCTTTCGATTGCGGGAGTTCCGGCGCGAGCCCGTCGAGACTTGGACCGGGCCTGACCCGTTGTCGGCTCGGGAGATTGGACACAGACAAAAGCGGGCTGCGGCGGTATGATCCGCCTGACCAATGAAATCTCAACCAGAAAGCCCAGCCGATGCAGCGGCCCCACGGCCCGCTGGTATTTCGCCTCCGCCGCGCCCAGATTGGCACGCCATTGCCAGTCGTTCAGGGTGCCCAAAAGCTCGCCTGAGGCAACTCTCTCGCCTTCGTGCACGTAGACCTTGTCCACATTTCCGTCCATGGGCGCGGCCACGGTGGCCAGGTGCTGCGGCTCGATGACGGCGTCGCCCGCCACCCGCATGGGCAGGGGGCAGAAGATCAGAAAAAGTGTGACGGCGGCGGCGATGACGGCATAGGCTAAACGGCGCCGCCGGGTAGTGCGCAGCAAGGCTGCGCGCTTCTGCATCAACGGCTCCAGCAGGCTGATGAGCGGCACCTCGCGATAGAGCAGGGCGTTGCGCAGTGCCACGGTGGCTTGCCCGGCCAGCACCTTGGTCATCTCGATCTGGGCCACGCCCAGGAAGTCCGGGTCGCTGCTCTCGAAGAGGAGCACGCCCACCCGCCCCTGGTCGTCGGCCAGCGGGAGGGAGTACAGGGCGCGGTAGCCCGTCTCCTGAAAATGATGCGGAACCTCGGGCGGGAATCCGGAACTCTCGTCGGAATCCGACCCCTCGTGCCAGCAAAGATGCAAGGCATCGGGTTGCGAGGACAGCCAGCGCACCAGTTGCTCAACCCGCTCCACCGCCGACATCGCCCATGGGCAGGCGGGCCATGCCCGACACGGCTTTCAATTGCAGGCGGCCGCGATTGTCGAGCGCAATGGCGCACAGTTCATAGGGAAGAACGCTCTGCGGGCTGTTGACAATGATCTGCAGCAAACGGTCCAGGCGCAGCGTTGACGTGATCTCCGAGCTGACCTGCACCAGGACTTTGAGAATCTCCAGCTTGCGCTCGGCCATCATCAGGCTGGCGTTCTTCAGCGCATTGGAGACGGTTTCCGCCATCGACATCAGGAGGAATTGATCGTCGTCGTCGAAGGGATGTTCGGCGCGATTGACCGCCTCCAGAACTCCGATTTCCGCATCGTCCTGGATCAGGGGAACCACCAGCGCGTTCAGGACTGGCTGGCTATCGTCGGGCCGCCCAGCATTGCGAGCTAGCAGGCGCTCGTCGTCCGGGTCGGCAATGAGCAGAGGCTCGCCCTCCTCCGCCATGTCCGCAACGTAGCCTTCGCCCGGCGTTTCAGTGGTGCCCACATCCACGGTTTCATCCTCGCCCTCGCGCGATACCAGCCGTAGATGCGGCCCGTCAAACAGCCATAAATGCACTGCCTGGCATGGGAGCATGGCCGCGGCCTTCACCGGAATCATCGCGATCACCGCGTCCATTTCGAGAGTCGCATTCAGCGATTTCTCCAGGTCGTACAACTCCGACATGCGGTGCAGGGAATCGAGCAACGTGTGGCGCTGCTGCTCGATTGACTCAGACGAGAGGAGCGCCGGAGAGATCAAACGCACAATCGGAGCCAGCTCATTCAGGCGCTCGTCAGAGATCTTTCCGGAAAAGACGACAATCTCCAGCACCGCGGCCAATTGGCCTTCGTACTCCACCGGAACGTAGGCGATGGCAGAAATGGAACGTGTCACATGGAAGTGCGCGTAGTTCTCCCTTGTCAGGCTCTCGCGCTCGCAGATCTGTCCCGGAGACGGAAACGAGTCCGGCATCTCAAATAGCCAGGCCCCGGCATGTTGCGCTGCGGCGAGAGAGATTTCTCCTGCGGCGCCGGCTACCGTCCACGGTTCGGGGGCGTTTTCCGGCTGGTAGCGGTGAACAATGCACGCGCTGTCCGGCAGCAGGGCGGCGACGGCAGAGGCGATCATGGCTGCCCTGGTTGCTCCATCGGGCGCAACCAGCAGTTGTGCCGCTGTCTCCATGGCAGCTTCGTTCACCGAAGGAATCGCGTAATGCACGTCATCCATTGCCGGTGCATCTCCGGAAGCATTTGTCATGCGCGCCTGCACAACCTGCGAACGTTCTCCGGTCGCGCTCAAGGCATCGTCCCAATCGCCGCGAAACGACTAACCGCCGTCGAAATTACGAGCAAGAAACAGACCACGCCGCCGCTCTCTTTCCGTGCCGCGTCGCACAGCGCCTTCACTTGCAATTCGAACGGACCTCTACGGACTAAGTCGCAGTTCCAGGCTTATCAACTGGCGCATCCCCTTCTGGCCCCCGGACTGCGCTTGACAAGGTGGTACTTCGACGAGAAGATTGTCCACGAGATTAACAAGCCCAACTCCCTCCGTAAAGTAGAATTTCGCAAGGGGACACTTCGTGGATCTGGACGTACGGGAAAGCGGTAGCCTTTGCATCCTGAAGCTGAAAGGCAGGTTTGTCTCCGGCCAGCCGGTTAACGACCTCAAAAGCGCGTTCATGAATGCGTTATCCACCGGACACATCTTCCTCATTTTCGATCTCGAAGAGATGCCGTTTGTGGATTCATCGGGGATTGGCGCGCTGGTCGACGCATTGCGCACGTCCACAAAAGCAGGAGGATCGGTAAAGCTGGTCAAGCCGGCGCCCTTTATCGCAAGAACGCTCAAGATGGTGGGCCTTCTCGATCTGTTTGAAGTTTTCGACGAAGTGGATCAAGCCGTCGCGGCCTGCCCTGCCTGAATCCAGACTCAGCGGTGCGGCAAGCAAACCATCTCCAGCACGGGACCGCATTCACACCGCGAAGGACAAGGCAAAGACGAACAACAGGCCAACAATAGAGATGATGGTCTCGCACACGGACCACGTCTTCAGCGTCTCTGGGACGCTCAGGTTGAGATACTCCTTCACCAGCCAGAATCCGCCATCGTTCACGTGCGAAAAAATCAGCGACCCGGCCCCTGTGGCGATGGCGAGAAGCTCCGGGTGCACTCCCGTAGCGTGCAATGCGATTGGCGCCACGATGCCGGCCGCGGTGGTCATGGCTACTGTGGCGGATCCCGTAGCCAACCGGATGAGCGCAGCCGTCGTCCAGGCAAGCAGCAGCAATGAAACGTGGCTGCGAAGAGCGATGACGACCATGGTCTGGGCCACGCCGCTGTCCATGAGAACGCGGCCAAATCCTCCGCCCGCGCCCACCAGCAGCGTGATCACAGCCGTGGGCGCCAGGCATTCATTGCTGAAGCGCAGGATCATTTCCCGCGAAAACCCGCGCATTTTGCCCAGGGTGAAGAAGCTGACCAGAACTCCGACCAGCAGCGCCATGTCGTCGTTGCCAATCAAGCGCAGCGCCCCATTTGTCACGCTTCCTTTTGCGGCAAGCGAGTCGGCCCAGCTCCCAACCAGCATCAGAATCACGGGCAGCAGGATGGTAAGCACGGAAACGGGGAATCCCGGCAGGCTGCGCGTGGTGTCGTGCTCCGCCAGCTCTTCAGCCATGGGATTCTTGTCGGCGATGTGCACATAAGGCGCGATAATGCGTGCAAACAACGGCCCGGCAATCAGCGCGGTGGGCACGGCCACCAGCAGCCCATAAAAAATGGTGCGGCCCACATCGGCTTTGTAAATCATGACGGCCATCATGGCAGCCGGATGCGGAGGCACCAGCCCATGCACCACTGAAAGCCCAGCCACCATGGGCAGGCAGACGAGAATGAGTGAGGTGCGCGTGCGGCGAGCCACCGTGAATGCAATCGGAATTAACAGCACGAACCCAACTTCAAAAAATGCCGGCAGCCCGATTACCAGTCCCGCCGTTACCATGGCCAGAGGCACGCGCCGCTCTCCAAACCAGCGGATGAGGGTGAGGGCAATGGTGTCGGCGGCTCCGGATTCCGCCATCATCTTGCCCAGCATGGTTCCCAGCGCAACCACAATGGCAATGTGGCCCAGGGTGTTGCCCATGCCCAGTTCGAATGAGTGAATCACCGTGGCCAGCGGCATGCCCGCGGCCGCGCCCAACCCAAGCGAGACTAGAAGCAGGCTCAGAAACGGATTGAGTTTGAAGACAGCGACGAGCAGGATCAGGCTGACCACTGCAACGAGCGTCGATGCCAGAAGAAAGGCGCTGTGAAAGTCGATCATTTCCGGAATCTGTCCGCTGCCAATTAGTTTGGGAACGCTGCGCTTCCGGCTCGGGGAAGGAAACGGCCGGCGCGATCACCCGATGGTCCTTCCGCAGTGTACGACAGCACTCCGTTTACCCACACGCCGTGAATGCCTTTCGCGGGGCGCTGAGGATCGTCGAATGTCGCAGTGTCCACGATCTCCTCAGGATC
This sequence comes from uncultured Acidobacteriota bacterium, assembly GCA_963766785.1. Lineage (GTDB taxonomy): Bacteria > Acidobacteriota > Terriglobia > Terriglobales > Acidobacteriaceae > Telmatobacter. Next base: position 53,155 of record CAVYBV010000025.1, on the reverse strand, counting down.
GAACAAAACCATGTCGGCAAAGAATCCCTGCCGGATTGCGCCACGATGCGCGATGCCAAAGACCTCCGCGGGAAGGCCGGTCATCTTGTGCACGGCTTCCGCCAGCGGGAAGAGCTTCTGGTCCCGGCAGTATCTTCCCAGCACGCGCGGAAACGCACCCCACAAGCGAGGATGCGGATGCGGGTCGTGGGGCAATCCATCGGAGCCGATCATCGTTGCAGGATGCGCCAGGATTCGCCTCATGTCGGCCTCGTGAATGCTGTGGTAAATTGCGCCGGCCGGCTGCAGTTTTCGCGCGGCGTCCATCTGCGCCATGCCCCATTCTTCAGCAATGCGCGCCAGCGGTCGACCCGTCACCTCGGGATGTGGCTTGCTCCACGTAATCGTGATCTCAACGCGCGGATCTACTTGCTTGAGGTCGAGCGTGCTGGAGCCTGCCGCGTAGGGATAACAATCCCATGCCACCGATTGCCGCGAACGGGCATCATTTATTGCCTGCAGCACCTCTTCGCTTCGTCCCCAGTTGTCCACGCCCGCGCATTTCAGGTGCGACACCACAACCGCGGCCCGGCCTGCCCGGCCAATCTCGCAAGCTTCGCCAATTGCATCCAGAATGGCATCCGTCTCCGTGCGAAGATGTGTGGCGTAGAGCCCTCCCTCACTCCGTAGCATATTTGCCAGCTCAACCACCTCCGCGGTGGGCGCGGCATTGGCGGAGGCGTAGGCAAGCCCCGTGCTCAAGCCCAACGCCCCGGCAGCGAGCGCCTCGCGCAGGCTCCTCGCACATGGCGGCGATCTCACCTTTCGATGCGGCACGGTCGAGGCGGTCCATGCGATTGTTCCGCAACGCCGTGTGACCGGCAAACGCGGCCACGTTCACCGCCGGCCGCGCGTCGCGCACCGCTCTCCGGTAATCGGCAAACGCCGGGTAGCGAAAAAGCTCTTTCCCTCCCAGCAGGTTCATCGGATCCGGCGGATCGGCGGCCAGCCGGACCGGCGCTGCGCTGATGCCGCAATTGCCAACAATCACCGTGGTCACTCCCTGCGACAGCTTGGGCAGCATGCCTGGAGATTCGATGACACTGGTATCGTCATGGGTATGCGTGTCGATGAACCCAGGTGCCAGTGTTCTTCCCACAGCGTCTATTTCGTGGTTCGCGACATATCGGAGCGAGGAGCCGAGGTCCAGGATGCGCCCATCCCGAATGGCAACGTCCAGGCCCTCAGCGGCGCGTCCCGAACCATCGAGAACATTTGCATTCCGGATAAGAGTGTCACAGCTGTTCATCGCAGATGATCCAGAATATAGACTATCCTCGGTTGCCAAGCGCAGGCTGGTTGCAGGTGGCCGCGCCCGAAGGATTAATGTGAGCCAGGGAAAACCCGAACAGAAAACCGAAGATCCGATCAGTCCCCTCAACAAGGGCCTGGGCCCGATGGAGGGCGCAGTCACGCCGGGCGCGGCCGTCAGCCTGGGCTGGAATCTCCTGCGCGAAGACCTCTGTTTGCCCGCCGCGATTCTTTATCGTGACCGGCTATTAAACAACCAGCAGTGGATGCGCCGATTCATTGAACGTTATGGAGCGAAGTTAGCTCCTCATGGAAAAACCACCATGGCTCCGAAGCTCTTTGACATGCAGCTCCAGGGCGGTGCGTGGGGAATCACCCTTGCGACCGCCCATCAGACCCGCGTTGCCTATGAACACGGCGTACGTCGCATTCTCATGGCCAACCAGCTCATCGGCAGGCAAAACATGGCCATCATCTCCCAGCTTCTCCGCGATCCGGAATTCGAGTTTTATTGCCTCGTGGATTCGGCGGAAGGCGTGGATGCGCTGGGCGCCTGGTTCGGCAAGTTGGACCAGCCCATCAATGTTCTTATCGAGCTCGGCGTGATGGGCGGACGCGCCGGCGTGCGCGATGACGCGCAGCTTGCCGCTGTTCTTGACGCCGTCGAGCGATGGCAAAAGTCTGTGCGCCTGTGCGGAGTAGAGGTTTACGAAGGTGTGTTACAGGACGGGGCCTCGATTCGCGAGTTTCTGCGTCGCGCCTGCGACGTGACCGCGCGGCTCTTGAGGGAAAAAAGATTCGCCCAGTCTCCTCCCATCCTGACCGGTGCAGGCTCCGCGTGGTTTGACGTGGTTGCCGAGGAATTCACTTCCGCAAAATTCGACGAGCCTGTCGAAGTAGTCCTGCGGCCGGGTTGTTATCTCACCCACGATGTGGGCGCGTATCGCAAGGCTCACCAGCGGATGATCGAATCAAACCCGGTGGCGCGCGACATCGGCAAAGGGCTCCTGCCGGCGCTCCACATCTGGGCTTACGTGCAGTCCATTCCCGAGCCGCAACGCGCCATCATCGGAATGGGCCGGCGCGATGCCGCGTTCGACTCCGGCCTTCCCCTTCCCGCGCTTCACTTTCGTCCCGGCGGCTCAGCGCCCCAACAGGTCCCGCCGCACTGGGAGACAACGAAACTTATGGACCAGCACGCCTATCTGCGCATTGAACCCGGCGACGATCTGCGCGTCGGCGACATGATCGCGTTCGACATTTGCCATCCCTGCCTCACGTTTGACAAGTGGCGCACCATCCCGGTAGTCGACTCATCATTCGCCGTTGTTGATATCGTGCAGACATTCTTCTGACCCTGCCGGCAGGGTTACTCGGAATCCGGACCATATGTGGGACCGATGCCCGTGAGCTTCCTCGATTGGTTCGATGGCATCATTTTGTATTCGGCTGGCGGAATATCGCCGGCCAGAAAACGGACGAAGTAATCCCAGCGGCGGCGCGTCATGTAGTGCGAGTCGCCGCGCCGTAACCGTGGGCCACGTTGGGAATCATCAGCAGGTCGAAATCCTTGTTCGCCTTGATCAGCGCATCGACGACCAGCAGTGTGTTGTTCGGCGGCACATTGTCATCCATGGTGCCGTGCGCCAGCAGCAGGTGGCCTTTCAGGTTCTTCGGCGATAGTTCTGGTTGGCCTGCGAATCGTAGTTGCTGGTGCCGTCGGGATTCTTCATTTCGAGGCCCGGCCCACTTCTCCGCCCAGTCGTCTTCGTATTCGCGCTGATCGTGGTTGCCGCTCTCTGCAATGCCAACCTTGAAGAAGTCAGGGATAGTGGAACATGGCGGCGCCGTAGCGTTGCCGCCGCCGGAGTGGCCGTAAATGCCGGCGCGGTCAAGATCGATGAACGGATATTGTCGCGGCCAGGTCCTTCATGCCCGCCACCTGGTCGGGAATGGTGTTGTCGCCCAGGTTGCCGTAGTAGGCCTCGTGAAACGACTTGGAGCGCCACGGCGTGCCCATGCCGTCGATGCACACCACGATGAAGCCCAGCTCGGCCAGCGACTGCATGTCGCCATGCGCCGCGCGGAACTCGCGGCTCGCCGCACGAGCCCGTCTGCGGTCCCGGATAGACGTGGTTGACGATGGGGTACTTCTTCGACGGATCGAAGTGCGACGGCTTGAACATGAAGCCGTACAGATCCGTGGCTTGCCGTCGCGGCCCTTCACCGTGATCGGCGTCGGCGGCACCCATCCAGCGGCGAGAAGGCTGCGAAATATCCTGCGTGCTCAACGTCCATAACAGTCTTTCCGTCGCGATCGCGGACCACGGTCACTTGCGGGCTGCGTCGGCGTCGAGTACGAGTCGATGAAGTAACGGCCGTCGGGCGACATCGCGATCTCGTGGTCTGCGTTCTCCGGAGTAAGCAGGCTTGAAGACCGCTGCCGTCGAAACCCACGCTGTAGAAGAAGCTGGAAGTATGGATCGCGTCCGGCCTCTTTGCCCACACCAACGAAATAAATGGTGCGATCGCTTCTGGTCGACATACAGCACCTGCGTCGACGTTGCCGGGGCCGTGCGTGATCTGGTTCTTGAGCTGGCCGGATGCCAGGTCGTAGAGATAAAGATTGCCCCAGTTGTCGCGCTCGCTGAACCAAAGAATCTCGTTCGAAGCCGGCAGGTAGCGCCAGTTGATCTTGTCGATGCCGCTCTCAAAGAATGTCGGCGTAGTTTCCGTCATCACCTCGCGCACATCGCCTGTCGCGGCGTCGGCCACGCGCAGCCATTCCTGTTGATGATTGCGCGCAGTCGAAACAAATGCAAGATGTGTGCTGTCAGGGCTCCATTCGGCGTCTGACAGCGTTGTGCCCTCGCAAGCAATGTCATCGCAGAGCGTGGACCGATGCTGATCGGGCGGCATCTTTAGGCGAATGACTTTGCGCGAATTCACATCGATGATGACGCGCTCGATCATGGTCACGTTGGGGTCGCCCACCAGCGGATACTTCCACGCCTCGAGCTTGGGATGCGAGTTAGTGACAGGGACCAGATACATTTCGCCGGTCTTCCGTTGGTCCTGTTGATAGGTGGCGATCTTGCTCGAATCGGGCGACCAGAGCAGGATGGCCGAGTTCGACCGCTGCCATCCTGCATTGTCGGTCGCATAGCCGTAGTCCTTCGCGCCATCGGTGGTCAGCTGCGTCTCCGCGCCAGTGGCAAGGTTGCGCACCCATAAATTCTAGTCGCGGATAAATGCTCCCAGCTTTCTGTCCGGGGAAATGGCCAACGGCGCTTCCTCTGCTCCCTCGGGCGCGCCATGCGGCACACCGTGCCGGGTGCCGGCCCTGCCAATCTTTGCGCACGCATCGTTGCCGCCTCCAAAACGGCATTGATAGACGGCGCCTGCAATCGTCAGCGTGAATTCATGTTCGCCGGAGATGGCGATGTCATCGATTGCGAGATGACGGCCATCGGCTCTGATCGCGCCATTCGACGCGGTATCGAGCAGCGCGGCAAGTTTCTCGTGATCGAACGCAGCGCCGCGCGTGCCCTTGGCCGGGTCGGCAAGCATGTAGGTGACGCCCGCGTCATCAACTGCGCGGTACCAGAAGTGCCCATCATCTGCCCAGTGCGCTTGAATCTGGCCTTTGTAGGCGAGCGGATTGGTGTTGTAGGGCATAAACTTTTCGGCGGCTGCGTAGTCCTGGGCAGTGAGCTGGCGCTGGCTCTGCGCGGCGCAAGCAATCGAAAGCCCAACCATCAGGGCGGGAAGCATCTTCCAGTGTGTTTTCGTCCGGTGCATTTCGCGGGTACCTCGGCAACCAGCGCTCAATTGCGTGAGAAGGGAATGGGACCAATGTAAGTCGGCCGTTGTTTCTAGTCATTGCGTGCTAATTCTATCCTAATTCAGCTTACTCATTAAAGAGATAGGCATCCTGTCCGACTAACATGCCGCGACGCGCGCGCTACTCGCTCCGTCATTTAGCCTGAGAACGTTTTCCCTTCAACACTGGGAGTCTTTGAGGCCTCTTGTCCTTGACAATCCGATTTGCCTGGTGTGTACTACGATCAACACTGCGGTGACGGAGTTCACCCTTAACCGCTGTCCTTCCAGTCGAATGGCCGGACAGATGATGACTCCTGACAGGGAATTCTGTTGCGGAGTGTTGTCTGTGGCGTGATTCCCAATCACAATCGGAGATGAGAGTCCATGGCAGGTGCGTGGTTCCCTTTGTGTTTCAGATTTGCGGCGCCCGCATCCTCGCGCGCCGCATCGCCCTCGTGCCCGGTATTCACCAAAAACCTCATCCCGATTCTGGAACCCATTGGAAGCGATAACTGAGCGATAACTTGGGGGAGTAATGCCCGATCCTGGGCCAGAGACGATGGAATCGCGCGACCGAGCCGAGCTCAACGATGCCCAGCAGCGGCGTCTCTATGTCACCTGCTCCTATATCGACAGGATGCTCGTCGAGATAGAGCAGGTCCTCCACGAGACTGCCTCGCCGTCTCCTTTTCCCCGTCACATCGTCGACATCACGCCGGCGCAGGCGCGCGTGGTCGAAGATCACATTCGCCGCCTTCGCGAACAGCTCTTGCGCACGCTGGCCTGGCAGCAGATGAAGCCCGAGCAGCCGGAGATCCCAGCCACACGGTCGGTCTTGACTCACCTTGAATTCGTTGACATCGCCGTTGAAGAACTGAAGCCGGGTTACATGCGCGGCTCGGGCGCGGTTCCCACCGGCGCCGTCGATGAACTCACCGGCATAGTCTACGAGCTGCGTTCCATTGTCCAAAGCATGCAGCGGTACATTCGCCACGAGTTCGGAACCAACCTGCAATCGCGCCTGGAAAAACTGGAGCATACCGGCCATGACGTAAGTCTGCTGCGCGAGTTGGAAGAAATCGTCACCCGGCATGGTCTGGTGGAGTTCCGTTCCCGCATCGCGTCTCTCGCCCATCGCCTGGAGGACAACAATCTCGAAGTGGCGCTCTTCGGCAGGGTAAGCTGCGGAAAGTCTTCGCTCCTCAATGCGCTTCTTGACACGAATGTCCTGCCCGTTGGCGTCAATCCCATCACCGCGGTGCCGACGAAGCTGCGCTATGGACCTGCTCTGCGGGCTCAGGCGGCCTTTGCCAGCGGACGCGTGGAGGAGGTTTCGCTGGAGGAGTTCGCGCAGCTCATCACCGAGCAGGGCAATCCAGGCAACATGCGCAGCGTGGTTCGCGCCATGGCAGAAGTTCCGTCGCCCCGCCTCAAAAAGGGCATTCTTCTGGTCGATACGCCCGGGCTCGGCTCGCTGGCGCGCCGCGGCGCAGCGGAAACCCTGGCCTACCTTCCCGCCTGCGACCTCGCCCTGCTGCTGATCGATGCCGGTGTGTCTCTCAACGAAGAGGACATCGGCACGCTCCGCTTGCTCTACGAAGGCGGCATTCCATCCATAGTGCTGCTCAGCAAAGCCGATCTCCTGCGCGAAGGCGATCTTGACCGCGTCACCGAATATATCCAGGCGCAACTGAAGCGGGAACTCGGGATCGAAGCCCAAATCCATCCCGTGAGCTCCTTGCCGGGGTTTTCTCCCCTGCTCGATCGGTTCTTCGAGCATGAGTTGTATCCCAGGTTCGAGCAGGCCCGCAGCCTGCGCCAGGCGTCGGTGGCCAGAAAGATCGGAGCCCTTCGCGAGTCGGTCGTTGCGGCTCTTGAAACTTTGCTCGACCGGGAGAAACGAGGAAAAGCGGCCGCCAGCCCGCTGGATACTCGCGAAATCGAAGTCCGGCTTCGCTGCATCAATGGAGAAATCGGCGAACAGCGTAGTATCCTCTTCCAGGCATTCCTTGAATTGGGAGAACAGCCGGACGTTATCGTCGCCGAGCTTGCCGAGACCATCGCGGCGCGAATTGCCTCCGGCGGCACAAAACACTTCACCCCGTTCGAGATTTCCGAGTGGACGCACGATGCGGTGCAGAGCCGGGTAGATCGGGCCATCGCTCAAACCCGCGAAAGCCTCATGAGAGCTGTGGGAACACTGACGGATATCGCCAGGGAGATGGCCCGCTCCGATGTGCCTTCGACCGAAGATGCGGAATGGATGCTGCGCGAAGTGCCGCGCTTCGAAATCGAGGTTATTCCTGTAAACATTGCCGCCGCTCGCTGGCGCTGGATGGGAAGAAGCACTGTCCGGGCGCTGGTGAAGAACACTTTGCGGGAACATCTTGGTCCTCTGCTCAAGGAGGAACTGCATCGCTACAAGCGCGCGCTCGAGCTATGGACGGAGCAGACAAGCAGAACCATGGTGGCATTCGTAAATTCGTTCGCGGATGCCTACCGCGCGCAGCTCAATCGTGTGCGCGGGCTGACGGTTGAAGACGAAGCATCGCCGGAATTGGCAACCGATCTGGCACGGCTTCTGCAGTGGGATTCCGAGAAACATGCCGACGCACGGCAATCTTGACCATCGGGAAAAGGAGCGGAGGGCTTGCAGAAATACTTCTACATCGGATTGGGAGGTTCGCTGGGAGCCATCGCCCGCTATTGGGTTGGCTCCGCAGTCGCCAGCCGGTTGGGAACCAGGTTTCCCTACGGCACTTTTGCCATCAACATCAGCGCCTGCCTCATTCTTGGATTCTCCCTGACCTATCTCGGCAAGCGCGCCGGACTGAGTGCGGCGTGGCGCTACCTCATTCCAACCGGATTTATCGGGGCGTACAGCACCTTCTCAACCTATGAATGGGAGACGCTTTCGTCTCTGCGCTCCGGCGCATTCTCTCTTGCCACCCTTTATGCAATAGGAAGTTTGCTCTTAGGGCTTGTGGCCGCATGGGCAGGGGTGGTTCTCGCGGAGCTGATTTCCTGACCCCGGCCAATAATCGGCTTTGTAAAGATCAACGGCCCGGATGTAACGTTAGAAGCGCGCTCGGTCGCGCCGCGGTGTCGTCGATTGCGCAACGAAGCCTCACAGCATAGGGAGGGTGAATGCTAAGCGCCGGAAAGGCACTCAAGGTTTCCATCTACGTCAGCGAAGGTACGACGCATCATGGAGTCGCGACCTACTCAAGCATTCTAGATTTCCTCTTCTACCGCGGCGTGTCGGGCGCCACCGTCACCAAGGGAATTGCCGGCTTTGGCGCAGATCACCACATTCACACCTCGCGATCCGTCGAAATCTCCGACCGCCTGCCCTTGAAGATCGAGTTCATCGAGTCCCGCGAAAAAGTTGCGGAACTCCTCGGCAAACTGGAGGAGCTTGCCGGCACCGGAATGATCGAAGTCCAGGAAACAACCGTCGCCAAGCCCGCGCAGAAAACCAGGTCCAGGAGTGTCATCCCTCCCGCACATCTCAAAATTGAGGGCAAGGCCCGCATGATGCGCATTTATATCGGAGAATCCGATCGCTGGCACGACAAGCCGCTGTACAAGGCCCTGGTTGAGGCCATGCGCGCCAACGACATTGCGGGCGTCACCGTCTATCGAGGCATCCTGGGCTTCGGCGCGCACCGCCGCATTCACCGGGACCGCCCGCTGCACCTCTCGCACGACTGCTCTATCATGCTTTCCGCCATCGATTCGGAGGAAAAGTTGCAGGCATTCCTGCCCATCGTCGAGCAGATGGTGGAAGAGGGCCTGGTAGTTCTATCCAGTGTCGACATTATCAAGTACGCTTATCGCGCCGAAGGCCTGGAACAAGCGGAAGCTGTCTCTTCTTCCGATGCACCTGCCGAAGGAGACCAAACGCCATGAAAGAGCAATTTGAGGGCAGGATGTTGCGCATCCATTTTGGCGAGCGCGACAAGTGGCAGGGCAAGCCGCTGCATGAAGCTATCATCGCCAAGTGCCAGGAGCTGGGAATGACCGGCGCCATCGTCTACCGCGGCATCGAGGGCTACGGAACAAGCACCAGGATCCACCATTCCAGCCATTGGACCTTCTCGAAAGATGCTCCCATCATGGTCAGCATCGTTGACATTGAAGAACAGATTCTGAAGCTGATTCCACACCTCGACGGAATGGTGGAAGAAGGCTTGATCGCCATGTCTCGCGTCGACGTCATCCGCTACTCCCGGTCCGCCGCAAAATAACCAGAACATATTCGGGGCGCGCAACCTGTCACTTAGGCGCGCATTTTGCTCCGCCTTGTGGTATACGTTTCAGCATGTTGCGCACTCATTTTGCTTGGGTCGTAATCGTGGCCGCGCCGCTGGCTTCGCTGTTTGCCGCAACGGATACGAGTAAAGTGGCGCCCACGCCCCCCATGGGCTGGAATAGCTGGGACGCCTACGGCCTCACCATCGACGAGGCCGAATTCCGCGCCAACGCCAAGGTGCTCGCCGGCATCAAGGCAGCACGGCTGGCAATACGCCGTCATCGACGAAGGCTGGTACATGCAAAACCCCTTCGGCGCAAACGCCGTGGACCAGAAGTATCTCTTGGATCGCCAACGGACTTCTGATGCCCGATCCGCGCGCGCTTCCCCTCCGCCGCCAACGGAGCAGGGCTTCAAGCCGCTGGCCGACTGGGTCCACGCACAGGGTCTCAAGTTCGGCATCCACATCGTGCGCGGAATTCCCCGCGCAGGTCGTCGACGCAGAATCTGCCCATCGCGGGCACGAGCTTTCACGCCACCGACGCCGCCGACAAGCAGGCCACGTGCCCCTGGGACGATGGCAACTAGGGCATTGCCGACAATGCCGCCGGGCAGGCCTACTACGACTCCATGCTGAAGCTCTACGCCCAGTGGGGCCTCGACTTCATCAAGGTGGACTGCATCAGCGACCACCCCTACCGGCCGACCGAGATCCGCCAGATTGCCGAGGCCATTCGCAAGACGCATCGGCCCATCGTGCTCAGCCTCTCGCCCGGTCCCACGAACTTGGACCACGCCGCCGAAGTCGGCGAAATACGCCGCAGATGTGGCGCATCACCGACGATCACTGGGACGGCTGGCGCTTCAAGGCACACACCGGCCGGACGAGTTTCCCCTTCGGCACTGGAGGAGGAGTTCGATCGCATTGCGCGAGTGGACCAAGTACGTCAAGCCGGGCAACTGGCCCGATCCGGACATGCTGCCGGAGGGCTACCTGGGCCCGCATCCGGGCTGGGGCGAGCCGCGGCAGTCCAGCTACACACAGGATGAGCAGCGCACCGAGTTCACGCTGTGGGCCATCTCGCGCTCCCCCATGATCATTGGCGGAAACCTGACCAGGCTGGACGACTTCAGCCGCAGCATGATGACCAACGAGGAAGTGACCGAGATCGACCAGAATGCTTCCGAAAGCGGTCCCGCCCTGATGCCCATCGACGATGGCAAACCGCTGCCCTGGCGCGCCTGGTATGCCAAGGTGGGCAGCAAGAGATACGCCGCCGTGTTCAACCTGGGCGACGATGCGCGCGCCGTGGATGTGCCCTGGCTGAGCTTTCACGTGACCGACAAGCCCCACTCCGCCTACGACATCTGGAACCGGCGGCCGGTGGGCAAGGCGAAGGTGCTCCACGTGGTTCTGCCGCCGCATGGTTGCGCGCTATGGCGGATTGATTAAGCACCGATGCGGTCGGAATGCTGAAACCCGGCCCCTGAATCTGCCTCCGATATGCGAGAATCATCTTTCTGCCCGGAAACCAGTCCCGTGACCCCAGGCAGTAGAGCTCGTTTATGGCCCTTATGCGCTCCGCCTTTATCGCCCTCTCTCACAACCGCAGGCTTCGCCATTTTGCCGAGAGCTCCTCCGTCGGCGTCAAGCTCAGTTCGCGCTTTGTGGCGGGCATGGAGATTGAAGATGCGCTCCGCGTCTGCGCCTCGCTGAACCAGCAGGGCATGACGGCGACGCTCGACTCGCTGGGCGAAAGCGTCACCGATGAGATTGCGGCGCACCGGTCCGCCGAGGTCTATCACAAGCTGCTGGACGCGATTGGCGCGCGCAAGCTGAAAGCCAACATCAGCGTAAAACTGACGCAGATGGGCCTGGAGCATTCCCATCCGCTTGCAGAAACCATTGCCCTGGACCTGACCAAGCACGCGGCCTCTTTGGGCAACTTTGTGCGCATCGACATGGAGGACTCGCCGCTGACGCAAGTCACGCTCGATATCGTCCGGCGCATTCACTCCCGGCCGGAGCTTCGCGGGGCCATCGGCGTCGTGATCCAGGCATACCTCTATCGTTCCCAGGCCGATGTCGAGCAGCTCCTGGCCGACGACATCCGCGTACGGCTGTGCAAGGGCGCTTACAAGGAGCCGCCGGAGGTGGCGTTTCCGCGCAAGGCCGACGTGGATCGCAACTACATTCGGCTCTCAAAGATGCTGCTCGACAGTCCCGTCTATCACGGGCTGGCCACGCACGACGAGCACATGATAGCCGCAGCCAAGGCGTTCGCGCGCGAGAAGGGGATTGCGCCCAGCCGGTTCGAGTTCCAGATGCTCTACGGCGTGCGCCGCGACCTGCAGCGCGGGCTGGTGCGCGACGACTACAACGTGCGCGTGTACGTTCCCTTCGGGCACGAGTGGTACCCCTACTTCATGCGGCGGCTGGCGGAGCGGCCCGCCAACGTGATTTTCATCGCCCGGAACATGCTGAGGAAATAGCCTCCCGCTCTGCGGAACTGTGCCCCGTGTATGACAGCCTCTAACGCTGTCAAGCAAGAACAGCGCGCAGATTGCCGTGGTGGTCGGGGCGGTGTCAAGGGCGCCGTACTTTGGCGTTCATCTCGACCCTTGACACCGTCCCGGCCACTTCCACCATTGGACTGGGTTCGAATCTCGAACGTTCTTTCCGAGATTCGAACCATAGCTGGAAAACCGTCTTTGCTCGCTAAACGACCCAAGCTCGCACCTTGATTCTCAATCACCTTCGATGGCAACCTTCAGGTTCCACCAACCATGTATTCGGCCTGGTAATGCACCATGATTTCCTGTTCAAACTCTTCCCTCGCGGAAAGAGGCGAGGCGTCCAATCATTCAATCGGTCTCCTACTGCGACCAACGGGGCACTCGGACTGCCTCGCATGCGAACCGCGCTCCTTGATCTGTCCATAATCCTGCCCGGAGCGCAACATCCAATACAACCTCACTGCCAGCTTGTGCGCGATGGCCACCTTCGCCACCCCGTGATGCTTCGTCATCGACAGCCGCACGTACTGCCGATGCCAGCCCGGATCGTGCCGCTGGGCCGTCGCCGCCGCCTCCACCAGCAGCCAGCGGAGCAGCGTGTTGCCCTGCTTGGTAATGTGGCCCATCTGCTGCTGGCGCTTGCCGCTCGATGCCTCCGCCGGAATCAGCCCAAGATAACTGGCCACCTGCTTGCCGCGCGGGAACCGTTCCCAGCCCCCAACAATCAGCACGTAAGCCAGAGATACCACCGGGCCCACTCCCGGATGAGTCATCAGAAGACGCGCCTGCGCATCCTGGCTGGCCGCGGCCTCCACCGCCCTGTCCAACGGCTTGATCCGCAACTCCAGCCCATCCAGCAACTGCAGAAGATCCCCCCGCCGCTGACCATACCAGCCCGTCAACGGCAACGCCTCGATCTGGCCCCGCCGCTGCGCCGACCAGCTCCGCGAACCGGTCAGACCTTCGCTCTTGGCGATCGAGTCCAACTGGTTCTTGATCCTGGTCCGCATCCGCACCAGACGGCAACGATGCAGCAACAACTGCCGCTGCTCCTGGTTGGCCACCGAAGGCTGCCAAACGGCGGGAAACCGGTTCTCCACCAGCAGCCTCAGGATGTGCCGCGCATCCCGCTTGTCGGTCCGCTGCTGGCGCGGCGCCGAAGCATGAATCGCGCTGGCGTCGCCCACCAGCAACTCATGCCCGGACTCCATCACCAGCTTGCGGAACCAACGATCGTTGCCCGTCGCTTCCAATCCCACAACCACCTTGCTGCCGGCCAGCGAACCGTAAAATCTTACCGCCTCTTCGCGATGGTTCAACCGCCGCTCTCCGTACTCCCCGGTCTCCCGATCCAAATACGCGATCTGCTGGAAACTGGGATGAAAGTCACAGCCTATAATCATCATGCTCGGCTCCTTCTCCCGAGCTACACGGTCGTATAGCAGCAACCAGTCTACTCAGCCGAAGGAGCCGACGCTGTCATGCAATCATTCATCGCAGTTTCATGGCGATGAGCCATCATGCACCACCATCAGAAAACTTAACATTCCCTTCCCCCCGCAAATTGATACCCTTGTCGCAAGCAGTTATTTCTGTTTTTTGCATCATTTGTCGGAGTTCCGCATGTTCCGCCGCGTTGCCTTCATTCTTCTCCTTTGCCCTGCCTGGGTTCTCGCGTCCACCAGCGCACCCGCGCCGCCTCCCGCGCCCGCCATCACCGGCGTGGTCGCTGACCCCTCCGGCGCCATCGTCCCCGAAGCCGAAATCGATCTCGTCGAAAGCAACGGCGCCGTTGACGGCAGCTCTCACTCCGGCGGCGATGGCTCGTTCACCGTCACCCCGCCGCATCCCGGCAGCTTTACCCTGGTCATCTCCGAGCCCGGCTTCCACACCGTCAAAACCCCCGTCGCCATTGCTCCTGCCATCAGCGCATCCGCCGTACATGCTCCCAACCAGACCTTTGCCGCGCCCCTGCACATCGTCCTGCCCATCGCCGCCGTATCCACCAACGTGCGCGTCAACGCCGACACCAGCGAAGACCTCACCGCGCCCGATGACAATCACGACTCCTCCGTCATGACCTCCAACGACCTCAAGTCCCTGCCCATCTTCGACAACGACTACGCCACCGCCATGAGCGCCTTCCTCGACGACAGCGCCACCGCCACCGGCGGCTCCGGCCTCATCGTCGATGGCGTCGAGGCCAACCGCGCCACCGTCTCCGCCTCCGCCGTGCAGGAAGTCCGCATCAACCAGGATCCCTACTCGGCGCAGTACTACTGGCCCGGCCGCGGACAGATGGAAATCATCACCAAGTCCGCCGCCGACCACTACCACGGCCAGTTCAATTTCTTCTTCCGCGACTCCGCCCTGAACGCGCAAAACGCCCTCGCCCCCTCCAAGCCCTTCGAGCAGCGCCGCATCTACGAAGGCCACGTCACCGGCCCCATCTTCTTCGCGCCCAAGAGCAGCTTCCTCGCCACCTTCAATCGCGCCGAAGAGGATCTCGACTCCGTTGTCAACGCCACCGTCGCTGCCCACGCCCGCCAATCCCACCGGCGCCTTCCAGGCCAACGTGCCCGCGCCCACCCGCGACACCGAGTTCAGCATCCGCGCCGCGCACCAGTTCGGCGACCGCCACTCCGCCTACGCGCAGTACAGCTACGAGGATTGGACCGGCCAGAACCAGGGCGTGGGCGGACAAACCCTCGCCGCGGCCGGCTACAACAGCCGATACCACGAAGACGACATCGTGGCGCACGTCGACTCCACGCTCTCCGCCGTGCTGCTCAACCAGTTCTCCATCGTCGGCGAGCACGACTTCAGCCAGCAACGCAGAATGCCGCCGAAGCCCCGCGCGTCAACGTCGCCGGCGACTTCATCGGCGGCTCGGCCCAGAACGACTCGCTCGGCACCGAATACAACTTCCGCATCTACGACATGGTCACGTGGACGCACGGCCGCCACCTGTCAAAGCCGGCGTCGGCATCCCCCACATCGAACCGCCGCGCCTTCGACGACAACACCAACGCCCTCGGCACCTATACCTTCGGCCCCACGCTCGCCGCCGACGGCGTCACCGTCCTGCAGACCGCCCTCCAGAACTACGCCAACAACCTGCCCTCCGGCTTCTCGCAGAACACCGGCGACGTCCACTTCATCTATCACCAGCAGGAGATGGGCGCGTTCATCCAGGACCAGTTCAAGGTCAACGCGCCGCTTCTCCATCACCCCCGGCCTCCGCTACGACTGGCAGAATTTCCTCGCCACCCAGCGCCTCGGCTTCTCGCCGCGCGTCTCCTTCGCCTGGGTTCTCGACCCCGACTCCAAGACTCGTCCTTCGCGGCGGCGGCGGCGTCTATTACGACCGCTTCGGCTCCGGCCCGCTGCTCGACCTGGTCGCGCTATCGAGAACGCCCGCCGCCGCTCCGTCACTCTCTCGCTCGATCCCGCCGCAGCTGCCCGCCACCGGCTGCGTGCCCATCACCAATTGCGAAACCGTCACCGCGCAGCCGCCCGTCGCCTGGCCGAGCTCGCGCCCAACGCCCAAATCCCTTACCAGATTGCAGTACGGCCTCTCCATCGAGCGCCAACTCGGCGAGAAAGCCACCGGCATCGTCAGCGTCTACTCCATGCGCGGAATCGACGACGTTCCGCTCCGTCGACATCAACGCCCCCACGCCGCAGTCCGGCTACACCGCTGCGCCCCAATCCCGCTTACGGCCGCTATCCGCCAGATGCAGCCCGCCGGATTCTTCGAGGGCAACGGCCTCGACATCTCCTATCGCGGACGCCTCAACAAATACTTCACCGGCTTCGGCCGCTACACCTGGTCCCATTACGAGTCCAACACCGGCGGCATCGGCTGGTTTCCCGCAGAACCAGTACGCGCCCAACGACGAGTGGGCCAACGCCAGTTTCGACCGCCGCCACCGCCTCGGCATGTACGCCATGTTCAATCCCGAAGAGCGTGCTCAACCTCTCCGCCGGCATCTTCGCCAACACCGGGACAGCCCTGGACCATCCTCACCGGAACCGACGCCTACGGCGACCGACCTCTTCAACACGCGCCCAGATGGCGTCGCGCGCAACACCGAGACGCTGCCCGATTACACGTGACCTCGACCTGCGCTGGGGCCACGATTTCGCCGTCACCCAGAAGAAGGAAGACGACTCACCGCACCTGGGCTTCTCAGCCGCGGCATTCAATATTCTCAATCACGAGAACCCCTCAGCCGTAGACAACGTCGATTCCTCCCCATCCTTCGGCGAAGTGACCGCAGTAAACCCGCCCCGCCGCATCCAGCTAGGCATTCGCTACGAGTTCTAGCAATATAGTTGTGATTGGCGTTTCCGCAGGAAGCAGCCTTTACAGGCTGCGGAAAAACTCAAGTTTTGAAAGGGCACGACTTCAGTCGTGCCGCCAAGCCGCCTAAAATTGGCAAGGCTTCAGATGGGATGAGACGGCTGGTCTCGCGGAACAGCTAAGCTGACCGCACGCACTCAAGGTGCTAGGAGGAGACCAGCCGATGAAGAAGGTTAGCAAAGTGGTGGAGCAGAGGCAAGCGGCGAAGGACAAGCCGGCGATAACGGTGGGTTTGGATCTGGGCGACCGGTACAGCCGTTACTGTTTGTTGAATGAGGAGTGCGAAGTGGTCGAGGAAGGGCGCATCCAGAGCACCGAGACCGCATTCCGCCGGCATTTCGAGGGCGAGCCGCGCCAGCGTATCGCGCTGGAGTGCGGCACCCACTCGCCCTGGGTCAGCCGGTTGCTCCAGGCGCTGGGCCACCAGGTGATCGTAGCCAACGCGCGCAAGATTCCCGCCATCACCGCCAGCCAATCGAAGAACGACCGCAACGACGCCGAGCTGCTGGCCCGCTTTGCCGCCCACGATCCCAGGCTGCTGTCGCCGGTCCAGCACCGCAGCCTGGAGCGGCAGCAAGACCTGAACCTGATCCAGGCGCGGGCCACGCTGGTGCGCGCGCGGACCATGATCGTGAACGCATTGCGCGGCCTGGTCAAGAGCGCCGGCTCTCGTCTGCCGGCCTGCTCCACCGAATCGCTTCCCGTCCGCGTGCGGGCGTCCATTCCACCGGCGCTCAAGGCAGCAACGTTTCCGCTGCTCAGCCAGATCGCGCTGCTGAACCGGCAGATCGCCAGCATGGATCGGCAGATCGAAAAACTGGCCGCCAAATATCCGGAGATCCGAGTCCTGCGCACAACGCCGGGTGTGGGACCGGTGGTCGCCGCCGCCTATGTGCTCACACTGGACCGGCCGGATGCGGCCCGCAATCGCTCCGCGGGCGCCTTCCTGGGCCTGCGTCCCGGGCAAAGCCAGTCGGGCGAGTCGGACCCGCAGAGGCGCATCTCCAAAGCCGGCGACAGTTATCTGCGCAGTCTGCTGGTGCAGTCGGCGCAATACATCCTGGGCCGTTTCGGTCCCGACTCGGCGCTGCGCCGCTGGGGCTTGAAGCTGGCTTCTACGGGAGGCAAGCGCGGCAAAAAACGAGCCATCGTGGCGGTGGCCCGCAAACTGGCGGTGCTGCTGCACAGCATGTGGCGCAGCGGCCGGCCCTTCCAACCCTTCCCCCAAACCGCAACCAACGCAACCGCAGCTTGAACCAGGTCGAACCGAAACCGCAACCAGGAAAAACAGGCTTACCAACAAGTGTTCCAGGCAAATCAATCTCGTGTCCGGGTGACTGCGCTCAGGGGCTTGGCCGTCAAAGGCCGCGCTTTAGATAGCAGCACCCATTCATCGCCATCGGGTCCCAACAGGCACCGAGCCCACAGCGGCTCACTACGAGTGCGGATAGAAGCCCGAGATGAATCCCAAAGACAACTGCAACTGCAAATGCAAAAACATGCCAACGAAGGAAAAACAAAAACACCTTGACTCAACTAGCCGTCTCATAGAAGCCCCTGAGGGATGGTTTTCGCGAAATCGGCAGCCGAAACAGACTTTCTCCGCAGCCTCTTCAGGCCCCTGAATATCAGCCAAAATCGAGCGGCCCTTAGGCCGGGTGCTCCATCTCCCGCAGCCGATGCCCACAAGCGTGGGTGCCCCATCCTAACCGCGCTTTTTGCGGTTAGGGTGGGATACTCAGAACCCGCGGGCCCTCCGCGCAATAATTCCCGCACACTGAGCCCCAGTAATAGTATCCTGAGTCGTCCCGGGAAACTTCAATGAGGAGAGATGCCATGCGCAGCTCGAACGCTCCTCGCCTGTTCATCGCAAAGGGGTCATCCCTGCGCGGCGGCTTCGCGCTCCTCACCTTCGCCGCCCTGGCCTGCCTAGCCGGATGCGGCGGAGGCGGCACCGCCAATCACGGAACCACCCCGGTCGCGCCGACCATCACATGGTCAACGCCGGATGCGATCACCTATGGGACTGCGCTTAGCAGCGCCCAACTGGATGCCAAGGCGAACACGGCTGGAACGTTTGCGTATACTCCCGCTGCGGGCACTACGCCCAAAGCAGGAACGCAAACGCTGTCCGTGGATTTTGCTCCGACCGACACCACCGATTACACGACGGCAACCGCCAATGTGCAATTGACGGTGAATCAGGCAACGCCGACCGTATCGGTGTGGCCAACCGCCAGCGCGATCACCACCGGGCAGGCGCTTTCGGCTTCTACGCTCACCGGCGGCACGGCATCGGTTCCCGGCACATTCGCCTGGACCGCGCCGAGCACCGTTCCCGCAGTGGGGACGGATTCGGAAAGCGTGACCTTCACGCCGACCGACACTACGGACTACACGACGGTAACCGCCGACGTGTCGGTCGTGGTGAATCCAATCACGCCGCAGATCGTATCTGTCACGCCTCTGGACATCGCCTCGGACAACTACCTGTATAACCTGTCGTCAACGCCGAGCTATACATTTATTTGTTCAGGATGCCAGGACGGGGATATCTTGCACGATGCGAGCGGAACCTTCCCTGATATTATCTTGTCTCTTGCCGCGGGCCAGATTACCTTTGGAATAAACGTCCAGTGGCAGCCGGGAACATATCAGCCGGAGTTTCCTAACTGGGAGATGCAGCATCCCGGCGGAACATATGGCAATCAGTTTGCTACCGCTTTCTTTGCTTCTGCAAGTCAAAGCACTCTTGCTATCTCGCCGACAACCGGAACGCTCTTTCAGGATGAGCAGGCGAGCGGACAAATTGACTGGCAAGCAACGAATGGAACAACGGGGAAATTCTTTGCTGACAGTGTCGATGTCAGCTCTCCAACTTTGGTAGCCGTTGACGATGTGACAGGGAAAGTTGTTTACGCCGCAACTGGCGCAAGCACCAAAGCCCCGGCAATCGTTGTTTTTGATGAGAGTGGTGACGGGGGAATCGCTTTATGCTCAGTCAACCCCACTGGCATGTCCTTCATCTCAAGCATCGCTGCTCGTGGTGGCTACATGGTCTTTACGGATCCTGTAGAAAACCTCGTCGGCAGTGCCAAGATGGATTGCAGCGGATACCAAACCGTACCCCTTGCAGGCCAACCATGGAGCGTTGCGATGACGAACAACGGCACCGAAACTGACGCCTATGTTCTCTCTCGCGACGCGTGGGCTACCGACGGAAAGCCGGGCATCGTCAAATTTGTCGCTCCGTCAATGACCGTCGCCGGCTCGGTGGAGCTTCCCATTCCCACCGTAACTTCCGTTCGAGCCACAACGCCCACAATTGGCATATACCAGGTCGCCGCGTTCACCAACACCCCGGCCGCAGCCGTCCTCTACATGTCGGACCAATCCGATGGGCAGGTGCTCCTGGTCAGCACCGACACGTCCAATGGGAAAGCCATGGCAGTAACGAACACTGTCCCCGTGTCCGAGCTTCCTTTCGCGCTTGCAACGCAGGAATCCGCATCGGCGTCCACGCTCTGGGTGGCGTATATCGCCGCCGCCGGAGGCGACGACATAACCCACGCGGGCACCATCGACCCAACCACCGGCACTTACACCCCCGCCGTCGGAACCTGCCCCACGGGCATCCTCGCCGGCGGCTTCGCCGCCAGCGCAACGCAGGTCTATTGCGCGCAGGGGAGCACGATCGCTCCCTTGCAGCAGTAACAACAACTCGGCCTTCGGAACACAGATCCCTTAACAAACGGGCGGGTGGGCGCGTGGCCCACACTGAGTTTTGGGATCTGGACCAGCCCGCGACCGAGGGTGCCCCATCCTTCGCTTCTTTCTAGCCAAGGGTGGGCTACCACGATGCGCGCCCCAGGGCCGGCGTAGATCACAACCAAGGGACTTGTCCGCTATCAGAAGCGCCCCTGGGGGGGCGAGGAACTCAGCATGCTTGACGGCAGCAACAACTGGCAGCGCACCAAAATCTACGCCGCCGAATGAGGCCGGGCAGATACCATAGACCCAAATAGCCTTTGACCATATGGTCAGGGTTTTCCCGAAAATGCACCTTTCTCGGTGCATTTCCGCCGGATCCGCCAATCAGCAACCACCGAAAAGGCCTCCCTTGAGAGCCTCCGATCATGCGAACGCCAGTGCCCCGGAGCCTGCTTTGATCCCACCCTGCGCCCGCCCTGAGCTTTGTCGAAGGGGGGCGGCCCACGTCCGCTCCGGCCAAGAGCCTTAGGGATGTCCGAACGCACTATTCCCGGTGCGATCCGACCATCATCCCATCCCGAGTCAAGCCCCACACCCTGTGGAAAACGCAACAACCACTTTGTTATCTATCAGAAAAAGTTTATTGGCCAATCAGCAGTCCTAAATATCCCGGGGAGTAGACTAAAGACAGTCAGAGAAACCAGCGCCGCCCAATCCGCGGGCGTTCGCATTGGAACCGCCCCAAGGCCCGCCCGGCACAATCCCCGCCCGGCAAGAACCCACAATTCACTGCAGATTTGTGGCTTAACTGAATCATTCTATTAGACATCCTCGTTTTATTATTCTGCGCGCACCACCCCAGGCGTAAACTGGATTGATTCGCCGGATATTCCACGGAACTGAACCGACGTTCCCGCCGTATTCGGATTGAGGAGGCTCTATGCGCCTGCGCCTGCTCGCTTTATGCCTGATGGCCGCCGCCTTTGCCCTGCCCGCCCGGGCCCAGAACGACATCGTCCAGTTCGGCAGCAACCTCCAGATTGCCCCCGGCGAGAGCGTCCACGATGCCGTCTGCTTTTTTTGCAGCGTGGATGACCGCGGCACCGTCAAAGGGGACATCGTCGTCTTCTTCGGCAATGTGCACCTTGCCGGCGAGGCTCACCACGATGTGGTGGCCTTCTTCGGCAGTGTGCGCGCCGATGACAACAGCACCATCGGCGAGGACCTGGTGAACTTCTTCGGCTCCGTTTACCTGGGCGACAACGTGAGCGTGGGCAAGGACATGGTGTCGATGTTCGGCAGCTTCCATTCCGCGTCCACGGCGAGGAACGGCGGCGATCGCGTGATCCAGCCAGCATGGCTGTTCTGGGGTCCGCTGATGGTCCTCTTCCTGATCTTTTATGTTGTGGTGCACGAAGTCCGTGCACGGCGCCAGCGCGAGCTCAACATGCACGGGTATCCGATGCCTCCGCCTCCGCCGCCGAGACAGTGATCAGCAACAACTTTGGTAACCGCGACTGTTCGCGCTGAGGCGCGTTTCAATTACCATGCGCATGATGCAGGTCTGGCAATTATTTCTTGGCGGATTGATGGGGTTTGCCGCGGCTGCTACCGGTTTGCGGGCGCAGCAGGGGTTCCCCGGAACGGCGCGGCCCGACATGGCGAAACAACTCTTTGCGCTGGCCAACCAGACGCGAGCACAAGCGGGATTGGGCACGCTGAAATGGGACCCATCGCTGGCTGCAGCGGCCCTGCGGCACTGCCAGCGAATGGCCGGCGAAGGCGAAATATCGCACCGCTACGGCGGCGAGCTGGACGTGGGCGGACGCGCTGCGGCATCGGGCGCGCACTTCAGCCGGATTGAAGAGAACATCGCGGTGGGCTCGCGCCCGGACCAGATTCACGAGGGGTGGATGCACTCGCCGGGACATCGGGCAAACCTGCTGAACTCCGATATCGACCGCGTGGGAATTGCAGTGGTGGCGGCGCAGGGGGTGCTGTTTGCGGTGGCCGACTACTCCGAGGCAGTCCCGGTGCTGACAGCAACGCAGGTAGAGAGCCGGGTGGCCGACCTGGTCCGGATGAGCGGCATCCCGGTGCGCAAGGGCCCACACGATGCACGGCTTGCCTGTCCCCCGGATCATGGAGTTCCCGACGGCCTAAACGACGGCGAGCCAGGTTTCATCATGCGCTGGCAGGGCGCCGACCTGGACCACCTGCCCCGAGGACCTTGTGAACAAGCTGGGTTCAGGAGAATATGCGCAGGCCGATGTGGGCGCATGCCCGGCGGAAGGTGGTCAGGGCACTTTCACGGTGTATCGCCTGGCGGTGCTGCTGTATTCCACTTCTGCAGCGCCGAAACCGTACTATCACCCGGAGAGTTAAGGCGGACTGGCGTTCAGCCGAAATCCCTGTGCTCTTTCCATATTTGCTGCCAGGGAATCCGCGGCGGCCCGCAGACAAAGATGTCGGGGTGGTCGTCGCTTTCTTCATTGTGGACGCCCTGCGAGTTGCCGTTGTGACCGGCGAGGCGACAGCCGGTGAAGATCGAATCCGCCTGCACTGGAGTGAGACCGAGCACGATGAAAGTAGTTGGGGAAGGATCGGGATAGCCGCGGAACCATTCCGAGTTGGTGGTTCCGATGGGCTGCGGCAGGCCGTAGGCGCGGCCCAGGATTTCAATGGCGCCGTACTCGCCGTAATTGGCGGTGGTGATGCCGAGATGGGCTCGCTGTTCCAGGGGCAATGAATCGCGGATGGAAGCGACGGTGCGGACGAGTTGGTTCCAGCCGATCTCCTCGCGCAAGTCGCCGTTGTTCTTGAGCGCGAAGTCGCGCAGCGGGCCGCTGGAAGCGATGGGCACAATCATGGCGCAGAGGTACGCTCCACCAAGAGCGACGCAGGCGAAGTAAACGCCCACCAGCGTGCGGCGGACCGCTTTCGGCATCCAGGAAATCGAGCGCTCGCCCACTACTGAGCCCATGGCCAGCAGCACGGGGTAGGCTTCTGCAACGTAATAGTAGCGGCCTTTGCTCGCCCAAAAGATTGCCAGGGGAACCACGTACATCCAGGCAATGATGCGGTAGCGGCGTTGCGCGAAGCACGCAATCAGCCCGGCGATCCAGAGGGGCGCGGCGAACAGGTTCGCGTTCCCGATGAATTGGCCTATCAGGAAACCTTTGGCGCGGCCCTCGCCCACGTCGCGCACGTGAATGCGCTGGAGAAATGCGTAGGAGATCCAGTCGTGGCGGGCGAGCCAGATGATGTTGGGCAGAAAGAGGAGCAAGGCGATACCCACCCCGGCCCAGAACCATTTGGAGAGGAACCAGCGCCGCGCGGGCGTAAGCGCGAGGCCAACGAGAAGGCCCGCAACGAAGAAGACCACCGAGTACTTGCTGAGCAGTTCCAGCCCGATGGCCGCGCCGATGGCGATCCACCAGCGGGGATTCTCGGATTTCAGCAGGCGGACGACGAACCAGCAAACCAGAACCCACCAGAAGTAAGAGAACGAGGTGTATTGAAACTCGGTGGCTTCGAAAATCGGCACGCCGGACAAAGCGACGGCAAGAGCGGCCATGACCTGCGCCAGGCGGCCGCCGCCGAGATCGCGAGTGATGATCCCGGTGACGAAAATGACGGCGGCCTGGGCCAGCACGGAGAAGAGCCGCAGGCCGATGAGCGACAAGCCAAATATGCCGAGGGAAATGCGCTCAATGAATGGCGTGAACGGCGGATACGAAACGTAGCCCCAGGCGAGATGCCGGGCGTCAGAGAGGAACTGCAACTCGTCGCGGTGGAATCCGTACTGGCCGTTGGTAAGGATATGCGCGAGCGCGAAGGCTGCCGCAATCGCGGCCAGCACAGCCGTATCGGATCGCCGGGCAGGCCGGTTCTCTACCGTTTCGTGGACTGCGCTGGGAAGCATTCGGCCTCCGCATACTGGGGAATGCATCCAGTGTACGCGCGGCAAAGGCCGTTAGTTCCCTTCCCTGCGCAACCAATGTGGCCGTGGCAGCTACGGCATGGTTTCCACAGTCTTTTTGAGCGACGTCAGGAGACGCGTTCGAACGGCTGCGGAACCTTCACCGACGCCATGCCTGCGGCGGTTGCCGCCTGAATGCCTAGCTCTGTGTCTTCAAACACGAGGCACTCTGCCGGGGGCACGCCCAGGCGCTCCGCGGCCAGCAAAAAGGCGTCCGGCGCGGGCTTGCCGCGCTTATAGTCCTCGGCGCAAACCAGAGTGTCGAATTTGTCCAGCAGCCTGGTGGCCGTGAGCGAACCGATTACGGAGTCGCGCCGGCTGCCGGAGACGACAGCCATGGGAATGCGGCCATGCTGCGCTTCAATGTGCTCCAGGACTTCGGGAATCGTCTTGAGCTGAGGAAGAAGCTCGAGGTAGAGCGACTCTTTGCGCGCGGCCACCTCCTCGACAGGCATATTGAGCCCCTGCATCTGGTTGAGCAGGGTGATGATTTCGCGGATGGGCCGGCCGCCCCAGGAGTAGAAGAGCTTCTCTTCGTAGACGCAGTTCCACTCAGCCAGGGCGGTCTTCCACGCGATGTAATGGAGCGGCATGGAATCGACGATGGTGCCGTCGCAGTCGAAGAGATAGGCGCGGAAGTTGCCCGCGGGAAGGGTGAGTTTCATGGATAAAGAAGGATGTCTCCTGTTTCCATGGTATCGTTCCGGGCGGGATTGCGGCTGATGACGGCGTGGATCATTCCAGGCCGTGGACCGCGATAGTGTCTGGAGGCGTGGTGGCGTATGCGGTGGGCGCGTCGTGGGTCATGGGGCCGCCTTCGCCGGGCTTGGTGGGCTCCATCTTGAGCGCGTTGTTGAAGCGATTGAAATAATTGAAGAGGCCGATGGCGCAGAGCAGCTCCACGATCTCGCCTTCGGAGTAGAAGCTGCGCAGCTCGGCGAACTGCTCGTCGCGTGACGGCGTTGGCGTCGCGGGTGACGGTTTCGGCCAGGCGCAGGGCGGCCTTTTCGGCGGGGGTAAAGTCGTCGCGCTGCGGCCAGTCGGCCAGATGCGCGAGCTGGTCGTCGCTCCAGCCCAGTCCGCGGGCCAGAATGGTGTGGCTGGCCAGGCAATAGGGCGTCTCGATTCACCTGGCTGGTGCGGACGATGATCAGTTCCTTCAGCTTGGTCGGAACGGTGCCGGTATTGAGGACGGCGGCAAAATGGGCCTGCATGGTGGCAAAGATCTCCGGCCGGTGCGCCATGACGCGAAACATGTTGGGCACGTTGCCGCGCTGGGCAAAGACCTTGTCGTAGAGGGCGGCGATTTCGGGGGACACCTGGCTGCGGTCGAGCCGGGAAATCCGGGACATGAGCCCTCCTTCTGTTTCCATTATGGTACCGGTCGGGCTGTCGATCGGGCGCATGCGGGAATGGGGACGCCGGCCGTAACTGTTGCCAAGCAGAGAGCTTTTGACGCGCTCGGCGCGCTCTGCTATCTTAGTATTGGACAACTCAAGCGCCATCACTCCTCAGTAGCTCAATGGCAGAGCATTCGGCTGTTAACCGAAGGGTTGTAGGTTCGAGTCCTACCTGAGGAGCCAATCCTTCAACAAATCAGAGCAAGATTGAGCAGCCTTCGATAGGCGGCTGTGTCCCCGCGGCCATGGAGCCCGAGAGCACCGTGTGCATGGCCACGGGAATCGCAGCCACCAAGAGCACGGTCGCGCTTTTCCGTCGCGATCCCGCTCTCTCCACTTTGGAATTCTGCCTGGTTCTTTGCTACTGCGTCCGGTATTGCGTCGTCTTCGGACTTTTTTGTGCAGTTTTCGCCGGCCAGCAGGCATAAACTGAAATCGAAGCAGGGTGTAGTTCCCAGAGCAACCCTACCAGCTTCCGATGAGCCGAGACTCCCGCCGCGCCCGCGGGCGGATTGCGATGCTGGCCATGCGCTCTACTTCCGAAAGAGGCGGCCGATGAATGCTCTGCTGATCTACCCGGAATTCCCCGACACGTTTTGGAGTTTCAAGCATGCGCTCAAGTTCCTGGGTAAGCGAGCTGCGCAGCCTCCGCTGGGCCTTATGACAGTTTCCGCGTTGTTGCCTGGAGCGTGGAAGAAGCGGCTAGTGGACACGAATGTTGAGCGATTGCGTGACTGCGATCTCGCGTGGGCCGATGTTGCCCTGGTGAGCGGCATGCACGTCCAGCGCGATTCGCTGGTAGAAATTGTGGAACGCTGCCGCGCGCGCGGGCTGCGGACTGTCGTCGGCGGACCGATCGCCAGCAGCCTTTCTGCGGAGGACTTGAAAGCGGATCACGTGGTGATTGGAGAGGCAGAGGGCATCATTGCCGGTCTGGCACAAGACCTGGAACAAGGGACTGTCCTACCCGTTTATCAAGCTCTGGAAAGACCGGAAATGAGTACCAGCCCGTTGCCGGACTTGAGTTCGATCAAGATGCGCCGTTACTCGACCATGGCCGTGCAGTACTCGCGCGGATGCCCGTTCAACTGCGAATTCTGCGACATCATCGAAATTTACGGCAGGCGCCCGCGCACCAAGGCGGTAGCGCAGGTGTTGGCGGAACTGGACCAACTGCGCGCGGCGGGCTGGCGGGAAGCCGTGTTTATTGTTGACGACAACTTTATCGGCAACAAGGCCCGCGCCAAGGAGCTCTGCGTGGCCCTGGCGGAATGGCGCAGCCAATACAAAACCAGCTTCGACTTCAATACCGAAGCTTCACTGAACCTGGCCGACGACCCTGAGTTGATGCAGTTGATGAGAGACGCAGGCTTTGTTTCTGTGTTTCTGGGCATTGAGACTCCGGATGAATCCGGCTTGATTGCAGCCAACAAGCTGCAGAATACTCGCCGCAGTTTGCTCGAAAGCGTAGCCACGATCCAGAGCTATGGAATGCAGGTGATGGGAGGATTCATCCTCGGATTCGATACCGACCGCGAGGACATTTTCGACCGCATGGTGGAATTCATTCAAAAAAGCGGCATCCCGGTAGCCATGGTAGGGCTTTTGCAAGCCATGCCAGGGACGCAACTGTTTCGGCGTTTGCGCAGGGAGGGAAGGATCCTGGATGCGGGCCGCGGGGATAACACGGATGACAAACTCAACTTTCTTCCCACCATGGATGCGACGCAACTGGTGGAGGGCTACCGCTCCGTGCTGAAGAGGATCTACTCTTGCGAGGCCTACTATGAGCGCGTGAAGCTTTACCTGAGCCGCACCCACCCGCGGCCCAGTAAAGCGAGCGGCAGAGCGCGAAGTACCAGGCAGAGATGGCTGACCAAGGCCAACGCCCGCGCCCTCGTCACATCGATTGTTCGGCAGGGAGTGTTTGGCAGGCAACGCTGGAGCTATTGGAAGTTCCTGATGTCAGTGGCAACACGTTATCGCCATTGCGTCGGGGCGGCGATGACGCTGGCCGTGATGGGTTATCACTTCCAGGTAATGACCAGCAGATTGTCTAAGTCCGAAGGGTCTGCAACTCTGGCCGGACCTATCGGAGCGGCTGCCGCGTACAAATGAAGCGGTCAGGCCGGGTATGTTGTCTTGCGCCATAGGCAACGGCCGGTATAGCCCCTGCAAACCCCGCACTTGCGCGACGCATCAGACCATCGTTTGATGGAGGGCAATTTGTCATCAACATTTCCAGCCTCCATGTGCGCGTGCGCGAGTCTCAGGCGGATCAGCCGAGCCGTTTGTCACTTATACGATCTGGTGCTCGCACCGACAGGCTTGAAGCTGACGCAGTTCATACTCCTGAAGCCGTCGGCACGTGCACCGTTGTGCAGGTGTGATCGAAATAGTACAGAATTTCTCTTCTCGCCTCTCGAATTCCAAGCTCCGCCCCAGACGCAACCCGCTGAAGGCTCGCCGGGCGAGTTTGCAACCGGCGTACTGAATCCAGCTGGCTCCGGCCAAGTCTATTGGGCTGCAGTCACGGGCGACTCGCGCTCGAGAGTCAACGCAGATGCCTGAAAGTCCCCCCGCATCTCCATCTGTACGCCAACATTCATCCAGTAAGTGCCGCTGGCCGTCGCAGGCGTAGCGGGATTTCGAGACCCCTCGATCATTTGCAGGCGATACGAATCCCTCGGATTCAGACCGCGCAGATAGATGCGGGGGAATGCGTGCCCCATCTGGCTGGAGTGAAGGAACGCAAACAACACCGCCTGCGATCCGTCGGCGGCAACGGATTCCGTTGCGGAATACTCGCTGTTATCGGCCGGCGAAATCAGCCTGTACAGACTCCCCTGTTGCACCGTTGCCCGAATCCTTTTGTACTCCGCAACCAACTTCTTTGCACTGGCAACGTCCTCCGGCGTCCACTTGTCCAGGTCGGCGCCTACGCCGAGTGATCCCTGCATCGCAGACAAAAACCGGTAAGGGAGCGATGTCTCGCGATGGTTAAGCCAGTTCGGCGAATCCGTAACCCATGCCATCATGATGGCAGGCGCAAATGGATAGGTGAATCCATTCTGTATGGTCAGCCGGTCGAAAGCGTCGGTATTGTCCGAGGTCCACACCTCGTCGGTGTAGCGCAGAATGCCGAGGTCCACGCGCCCGCCACCGCCGGAACACGATTCGATCTCCACCTTTGGATGGCGCGCCCGCAACTCCGCCAGTATTGAGTACAGGTTTTCGACGTACTCTACATAAACTTCCTTTTCGTCGTTGGGCGCCACGGCGGGCCAGCCCGGCTCAGACCAGTTGCGGTTGTAATCCCATTTCAAAAACGCAATGTCATTCTCCGTCAGCAACTTGTCCAAGACGCCAAACACATACGTGCGCACGTCTGGCCGCGCCAGGTTCAGCACCAGCTGGTTGCGCAACTCAGTGCGCGGACGATCGGGAAAGTTGAGCACCCAATCCGGATGTTCGCGATAGAGCTTGCTGTCGGGGTTCACCATCTCCGGCTCGACCCACAGGCCAAAGTCCATCCCCAGCGACCGCACCTTGTCAATCAGCGGTTTCAATCCGTGGGGAAACTTCTGCGGATTCGGATACCAATCTCCAAGTCCGGCAGTGTCGTTGTTCCGCTCCCCAAACCAGCCATCGTCCATTACAAACCGCTCCACTCCGATGCTGGCCGCCTTCTCCGCCAGCGCCTCCTGTCCCGCCTCATTCACTCCAAACTCCGTCGCCTCCCATGAGTTGTAGAGAACAGGCCGCAAACGCGGATGAGGACTCTGGGGCAAAATCCTAGCCAGCTCAAAACGATGCAGCATTCGCGATGCTCCGCCGATTCCTTGCTCCGAAAACCCGCCATAGAACGGCGGGAGCTTCAGCGACGCGCCCGGCTCTAAATCATAGGCGAAGTCGAACGGATTGAATCCGCCGGTCACACGCACCTGCATCTCCTGGTTCTGCTCGATCGCAATCTGCCACGACCCGCTCCAGCCCAGCGTGCCGAACCATACCTCGCCGCTATCTTCGTCGGCCGGCTTCCCGCGCTCGACCGCAAACCACGGGCTGTTCTGGTGACCTGTCGAACCACGCCGGCTTTCCAGAATGGTCTTCCCCGGTTGCATCGCCTGCTCGTGCAGGTTCCACTCGCCCGCCCACTCTCCGGTTAGGTAGCGCAGTTGGTAATCGCTCGCCGGCGGCAGATTCCATGTCCCTGATGAAGCCTCCTCAATCGTGAATGGCTTGCCGGTCTTGTTTTCCACCGTGGCCGAGCGTTCCAGGACCCCCGTCTCCCCGTCTGCTCGATAAGCGAGCGTTACGTACACTTCGCGCGAGATGTCCTTCATTACCACCTTCAGCCCGGAGCCCTCGATGGTATTGGAAACGTAGCGGAGTTCCAGATCCCTGTTGCCGTCGGGGAACGTGATCTTCAGATCAGGAGTGTTGTACAGCCCTCCGCCCCAACCGGTGAATTCCTGCGGAGTGGTATTCACTGAAGCAGTGAATGAGGCCTGAGGCGGCAAAGAGTGTGCTGCAGGAAACTGGTCCGATGCGGCGAGCTTCCGGCCCCAGTAGATCGACTGCAGCTCACCTTTCTCGTTCACGCCAAAGATGTAGGAACTGCCGCCCGCATCGATGCGGAAGATCCGCGACCCCGGTTCGTAGTGAATCGAAGCCCGCAAATCTTCTGCGAATGCCGAAGCGCACCAGGCGCTCAAGACGAACGCGATCAAGACACAGCGTGCCAGACACAACCATGGATAGAGAAAACGCGATCGAAGTGACATGGATAACTCCTCAGATGTTTCCGGCCGTCGCAATCGAAGCCGACTAATCCTTGATAACGACCACTTGATTCTAATGAGTCTAGCTGAATATATGCCGAGTTGCGGGCGGGTTGTCGGCCAACCGTATTCGACTTGATTTTTCGTTCATTGTCCGGTTGGGCAGTGACACAACAACAATCGCAAAAGTGGTTGACCTTACGTCATCGAGCAGCACACCCGATGCGGCCGAGACAGCCTCGACTTTCGCTCCAGAGCGAGGGCCGTTCCAGGATCCCGCAGCAAGAGCGGCGCATCCCACGGATCGAGAGCAACATGACCAAGCAAGAAGCGTCGCCCGCCGTTATTCTTCTATTGTTTCCCGAGCCCATCGTGCTTATGGTAGTTCGGGTAGGGTTTTGCTGATATCCGGGCTTGCACGGAGCCTCCTGGCCCAGCGAAATCTCGTCAATCGACAATCGGGCTTCGCGAAGCAGCGTGAGGTACGCTTCATCGAGCGAGAGCGGCTCGATCCGGTCCGTGTAGCGCAAGAAGATCTCGCGCACGGAGCGGGAGACCGCGCGATAGCGGGGAAAATCGGGAGGAACGAAAACACCCTCGGGGCAGAGCCGTTCCGCGTTGCTGGCCGCCATGGCCGAGCGGACTCCGTACCGCCGTGCTTCATAGGAGGCGGCGCAGACCACAGAACGTTTCCCCCGCCATGCCACGATGACCGGCTTGCCGCGCAACTCGGGATAGTCCCGTTGCTCGACCGACGCGTAGAACGCGTCCATGTCGGCGTGTACGATTTTGCGGTCAATCACGATGAGACTATTTTCCGGCAACCCGATCGGCCAATGTTGCGGAGGCAGCCTTGGACAGATGTTGGGCTCCATGGCTGGAACAAGCTATGGAATACCGGGCGGCGAGGTAAGTTCGTTCGCCGAGGCTGAGTATCTTCAGAGAAAGGGATCTGTTTTGACCGACCCGTTGATTCAGAATCAGTTTGCTTCCCCGCCCCAAACCCTCGTAAAGCGAATCTGAATTCATGCGCTTGCGCGATCGTCATTTTCCGCGGTGTGCCGCCGAATGTGCCGCGCATTCAGAACCTCACGAGCGACCTCCATCTCGTGATGCTGGTATTTGCGCGCGGTGCCCTGGTAGCGCGACTGCCAGACCCACCCCATGGTGCGCCCTGCGCAGCGTACACGAAGGATCTCCTCGACATCCCGCCGCGTGGGCGGCTTCCCTTTCAGCGGATCTCCGTCTTCGACGACCGCAGCGAATTTGAGAGCGGCGATACCCTCCGCCCTGGTTTCATCGGTCTCCTTCGTCGAAACCACGGAAGCGCGACTTGGTCGTCCGTGCGGGGTTACGTTAGGGGTAAATGCTTGATTCTAAATTGGCTGCCCCCCAGGGATTCGAACCCCGATATGCTGATCCAGAGTCAGCTGTCCTGCCATTGAACGAGGGGGCACCGGCACAATGACGGGTGTCGTCGACTCCCGCCGGCAACACACGGCTGGCGCCGTGTTTAAACCCGCCAACTCGTTCATCATACGGGCATTTGGCCGCCATGGTCAAACACGATCGCGCGCCGATGCCGGATGACTTCCGTTTTGCTCGCCCAATCGAATTGAACTCTGCCGACAGGCTCATCCCGATGTTGGATTTCCGCTTGTCACCAAGACATTTCTTCCCAGTCCTCTTGCCCGCTTATCAATTTCTTAAGTGGTTCCCACACTCCTTTTACATCCGTCTTTTCACAATTGAGCCGAAGGGCAAATTTCCAGCCTGATAGTATTGGTGACGGGAAAAGTGTGGAAATCTTTCTCAATCTAGGCTGGGCGGCGCTCTCCATCGTCATGGTTTGCGCGTGGCTTCGCATTGAAGACGGCACCGACCGGCGGCGCCGGCTTGTTGCTCTCGCGGTCCTTGTTGCCATACTCCTGCCTGCCATCTCCATCAGCGACGATCTGCTGGCGATGCAGAATGCCACGGAGACCGACACCTGCGTTCGCCGCCAACAGCTTGCTCCCAACGGCGCGCATCCTCTCATTCCCCACTTTCCGGCAACGCTTCCGCCTGCTCAGCGCCAGGACATGATTTTCGCCAATCTCGGCTTTGCCCCACCGCCGGCCGTGTTTGTGCCCCACTTCGATCTTCCCGCCCTGCGCGCGATCCAGAACCGCCCTCCGCCCGCGGCCTGATCGCACCTCTCTTGTCTTTCCGCTCCTCATTCTTCGTTCACCATCCTTGAGTCCGCCGTGCAGACCACGGCGCATGGTTGTTTATGAGCAGGATTCGGAACCCAATACAAGGCCCCGCGCGCGCCTCACTCGCGCTCGCTCTGGCGCTTGCGCCGGCCTTTGCTTCTGCCCAGCAGCCCCTTACCTGGGACCAGGTGAAGGCCCGCTTTGAAGTCAACAATCCCGCACTCCGCGCGGATGCGCTCAACGTGGACGAGATGCACGCGGAGGAAACCACCGCTAATCTTCGCCCCAACCCGCAATTCAGCACCACCGTGGACGGTACCCAGATTGCGCCCGACAACGGCGTGTGGCAGCCGCTGGCCGGCACGTTTGTGGTGCCCTCGCTCAGCTACCTTCACGAGCGCGATCACAAGCGCGAGCTTCGCCTCAAAAGCGCGCAGGAAGGCACCCAGATTGCCAGTTCGCAGCACGAGGACCTCAAGCGCACCCTCGAGTTCAACCTTCGTACCGCGTTCATCAATGCTCTTCAGGCCAAAGCTGTTCTCGCTTTCGCGAAAGAAGATCTCGATTACTACGACCACATCATCCAGATCGGCCAGGACCGTTTCCACGCCGGCGATATCGCCCAGATCGATCTCGACCGCATCGAGCTTCAGCGCGTTCAGTACGAGTCAGAGCTGCAGACCGCCATCGTGAACCTGCGCACGGCAAAGATTCAGCTTCTCCAACTTCTGAATGACCGCACCCCGGTGGAACAATTCGATGTGCAAGGGCCGTTCGACTTCTCCGACCAGCTTCAGCCGCTCGACTCCGTCCGTCAGATCGCCCTCGACAATCGCCCTGACCTGCGCGCGGCTCTCCAGACCATCCAGCAGTCGGAGACCAACCACAAGCTGGCCATCTCCAACGGATCCACCGATCCCACATTCGGCGCATGGTATACCTACAATTCCTCCAACAATAATGCCAATGGCATTCAGACGCTTGGCCTCAGCGTTCAGATCCCGCTGCGCGTCTTTGACCGCAACCAGGGCGAAAAGCAGCGCACGCTCATCGATATCGATCGCAGCCATGAGGCCAGCGAAACCACTCGCGCCCAGGTTTTCTCCGACGTCGACTCAGCCTACGCGCAGCTTGAATCCACCATCGCGCTGCTCAAGCCGTATCGCGACAAATACAAAGACCAGTCCCTGCATGTGCGGGACACGGTGACCTATTCCTATGAGCACGGCGGCGCCTCCCTTCTCGACATGCTCAACGCGCAAAGCGATTATCGCCAGGTCCAGCTTGCCTATCTGCAACTCATCGGTACGTATCTATCCGCCGCCGGGCAGCTCAATCTGGCTGTCGGCCGCGAGGTGATTCAATGATGAAATTTTTCTCTGCTTTCATACCTTCGCTCGTTGCCTGCGCCGCCCTCGCCGGCTGCCACGGCAATTTCGATCCGGCCGCGGGCGCTGCCCCGCCGGCCAAGGTGACGGAGGTCGGCAATGCCGCGATGGTCAATGTCGCCAATCCACAGCAGTACCCCACCGTCGCCGCCGAGCGCGTCAATGAGCCCGACGAGCTCAACGTTACCGGCGCCGTGTTTCCCGATATATCGCGCGAAATCCCAGTCATCTCGCTCGCCAACGGCCGTGTTGTCGATATCAAAACGCGCCTCGACGACAATGTGAAAAAGGGCCAGCTCCTCTTTCAGGTCCAGAGCCCCGACATCACCAATGCCTTCGATGCCTACCTCAAGGCTGTGAACGACGAGCAATTGAACAACAAGGCGTATCTCCGCGCCCAGGACCTCTACAACCACGGCGCCATCTCCCAGGCCATGCTGGAGCAGGCCGAGGACGCGGAGCGTGACGCCAAGGCCGACCTCGTCGCCGCAGAGCAGCAGCTCAGCATGCTCGGCGTGGACAAGAACCACCCCACCGATCTCGTCGATGTCTACGCACCTATCTCCGGAGTGATTATCGGCCAGAACATCACCAACGCCGCCGCCGCCGGTGTCACCCTCTCCGGTTCGGCCACCGCGTTCACCATCGCCGACCTCTCCAGCGTCTGGATCCTCTGCGACGTCTACGAGAACGACCTGTCTCGCGTCCACCTGGGCCAGCAGGCCCGCATCAAGCTCGATGCATATCCCAACCGCCCGCTCATCGGCACCGTAAGCGATATCGGCCCGGTTCTCGATCCCAATCTCCGCGCCGCCAAGGTCCGCATTCAGGTCCCCAATCCTGGCATCCTCCGTCTCGGCATGTTTGTGACGGCCACGCTTATCGGCCGCGACTCCATCTCCCGTCCCGCGGTCCCGGCCAGCGCCATCCTCCACCTCCATGATCGCGACTGGGTCTTCATTCCCGCCGGCGACAAGCAATTCAAGCGCCTCGAAGTGCACGCCGGTACGATGCTCCCCGATAACCGCCAGGAGATCCTCGCCGGCATCGATCCCGGCCAGCAGGTCGTCACCGACGCACTCCTCCTTGAATCGGCGGGGAATCAATAATGATCCGCGCACTCGTCGAATTCGCCCTCAAGAACCGCTGGCTCGTGCTGGGTGGCGCCGTACTGCTTACCGCGTGGGGCGTGATTGCTTTTCGCGCGCTTCCCATTGAGGCCTACCCTGACGTCGCCAATAATTATGTCCAGGTCATCACCCAGTGGCCCGGCCGCTCCGCGGAGGAGATTGAGCGCCAGGTCACGGTTCCTGTCGAAATCCAGATGGCCGGCATCCCCCACCTCGCCCATCTGCGTTCCACCACGCTCGCCGGCCTTTCCAGCGTCATGCTCGTGTTTGACGACGACTCCATCAACGACCAGAACCGCGAGCACGTTCTCGAGCGCCTTAGCCAGGTCAGTCTCCCCGCTAACCTCACTCCGCTGATGGGCACCGACTGGAGTCCCGTCGGCCAGATCTTCTGGTACACCCTGGAAAGCACCAACCCCGCTTACGACACCATGGAATTGAAATCCCTCGAGGACTGGTCCCTCGAAAAGGACTTCAAAACCGTCACCGGCGTCGTCGACGTCTCCAGCTTCGGCGGCCCCACCAAGGAGTACCAGGTCCATCTCGATCCCGAACAAGCTCACCGGCTACGGCCTCTCCATCTCCCAGGTCGAACAGCAGCTCGCCAATAACAACTCCAACGGCGGCGGCAGTTTCATTGAGGAAGGCGCGCAGCAGATCAATGTGCAATCGCTGGGTCTCTATAAGACCTCCCAGGACATTGCCGACACTCTCGTTAAAACCTCGAACGGCAGCTACGTCAGAATCGGCCAGCTCGGCGTTGTCGAACAGGGTCCCAAAATCCGTCTTGGCCAGATTGGCCGCGCCACCCACCTCCCCGACGGACCCATCCTCGACAATCCCGACACCGTGGAAGGCATCGTGCTGCTGCAAAAAGGTGACGACGCCGACCCCGTCCTCAAGGGCATTCACGAGGAAGTACAAAAGCTAAACGGGACAAACAACCATCCCGGCATTCTTCCGCCCGGCGTAAAAGTTGTTCCCTTCCTCGACCGCACTGACCTGGTGCACTTCACCGTCGATACGGTGGAGCACAACCTCACCGAAGGCATGATCCTGGTCGTAATCGTGCTCTTCCTCTTTCTCGGCAATGCCCGCGGCGCCGTCATCGTTGCCCTCACCATCCCCTTCGCTCTCATGTTCGCCGCCATCTGCCTGAACCTGGTGCACATTCCCGCGAATTTGCTCTCCCTCGGCGCACTCGACTTCGGCATGGTCGTTGACGGCACTGTCATCATGGTGGAGAACATCGTTCGCCATCTCAACAACCGCGACGACACCGTAACCGTTCAGCAGAAAATCCGCAATGCGGCCCACGAAGTCCAGCGCCCCGTCTTCTTCGCCCGCGGCATTATCGTCGCTTCGTATCTGCCCATCTTCACCCTGCAGGCCGTTGAAGGCCGCCTGTTCAAGCCCATGGCCTGGACGGTCAGCTTCGCCCTCATCGGCGCGCTCGTTTTTGCCATGCTCGTCGCTCCCGTCATGTCAACATTCAGCTTCCGCAAGGGCGCAAAGGAGTGGCACAACCCCATCATGACCTGGCTGACGGATCGCTACCGCGCGGCCGTCCGCT
Organism: uncultured Acidobacteriota bacterium; assembly: GCA_963766785.1. GTDB lineage: Bacteria > Acidobacteriota > Terriglobia > Terriglobales > Acidobacteriaceae > Telmatobacter. The sequence goes on along the minus strand of CAVYBV010000025.1, from coordinate 16,739 downwards.
CCGCCATCCAGCATTACCGCGTAACCGTCGCCATCTCCGCATGCCTCTTTGCCATCGCCATCTTCCTCACCTTCGGCGGACCCATCGGCTCCGAATTCCTTCCCCACCTCGACGAAGGCTCCATCTGGGTCCGCGGCACTTTGCCGCCCAGCGAAGGCCCCACCGCCAGCATCGACTTTGTCGACAAGGCCCGCCTGGTGATGGCTTCATTCCCTGAAGTCACCCAGGTCGTCAGCCAAACCGGCCGCCCCGACGACGGCACCGATACCGCGGGCTTCTTCAACACGGAGTACTTCGTCGATCTCAAGCCCAAGAAGGAGTGGCGTCCCGTCTTTCATCAGGACAAGGACAACCTCATCGCCGCAATGGACCTCCAGCTCTCGCAGTTCCCCGGCGTCATCTGGAACTACTCGCAGCCGATCTCCGACAACATGGAGGAGGCAGTCTCCGGCGTGAAAGGCGAGCTCGCCGTCAAGCTCTTTGGCGATGACCTGCGCACCCTCGAAGCACAAGGCCGAGGAAATTCAGGCACAAATGGCCAACGTCCGCGGCGTCGCCGATCTCGGCATTTTCCGCATCCTCGGCCAGCCCAACCTTGACTTCACCGTCGATCGCGCCGCCGCCGCCCGGTACGGCATCAATGTCTCCGACATTCAGGACGCCATCCAGACCGCCGTTGGCGCCAATCGCCATCACCCAGGTGCAGCAGGGCGAAGCGCGCTATGACGTCACCCTGCGTTACCAGCAGCAATATCGCGATACCAGGGAGGCTATTGAGGACATTCGCTTGCTGGCGCCGTCCGGCGAGCGCGTCTCCCTCGCCCAGCTAACCAACGTCTCAACCGATGACGGCGCGGAACAAATCAATCGCGAAGGCGGCCAGCGCTACATCGCCATCAAGTTCTCAGTCCGCGGCCGCGACCTCGGTTCCACCGTCGAAGAGGCCATCTCCCGGGTGGAACATAACGTCAAGCTTCCCACCGGCTATCACCTGGAGTGGGCCGGCGAATACGCCAGCCAGAAGCGCGCCAACGCCCGCATGGCCCTTGTCGTCCCCATCACCGTCCTCGTCATCTTCCTCATCCTTTTCACCATGTTCAAATCGGCCAAATGGGCCGCGCTGATTCTCGTCTCCGTCGGCATGGCGTCCATCGGCGGACCGCTCGCTCTCTTCATCACCCACACCAACTTCTCCGTTTCCTCCGCCGTGGGTTTCCTCGCCCTTTTCGGCGTATCGGTGGAAACCGGCGTCATCATGATCGAGTTCATCAACCAGTTGCGCGCCCGCCGTAAAGGTCTTGAAGTCTCCGACTACGAGCACATCGTGGAGGCCGCCGTCGAGGGATCGGTCCTGCGTCTCCGGCCGGTTATGATGACCATGCTGGTGGCCACGCTCGGCTTGCTTCCCGCCGCCATGTCGCACGCCATCGGATCCGACTCCCAGCGTCCATTCGCCATCGTCATCGTCGGCGGCCTGCTCGCCAATCTGGTCATCGGAATCTTCCTGTTGCCCGCACTCTACGTGTGGTGGGCCCGCGATGGCGACGTCCTGCCGCCGGCCGAGCTCGAAGACTTCTAACCGGCTGGGGCCTGAGCCTGGTTCTGCTCGATTCGCGGAGTGGAGGGGCTGCTCCGCGCGCAAGCTCGGCATTGACGCTTTGGCCTCAACAGAGTTTTGCAACACGAAACTTTTTCGCCGTTGGGGCTACACTTGCCTAAAGATCCACTTTATGAAATCAGCACAAATAACTGGTTCTATAGCGTGTTACGCAATACGACAATCAACCTCATAACTGAAATGCATGTGGCTCGCCGCGGGCAGCCCCGCGGCGCTTTCCTTCATCCATCCACGGTAAGGAGCAATTTGCCTCGGAGGGCCATTTGTGCCGATCGCGAGGACGATCTGGGATTGGTTCTTCGGCTGCCGTCATGGGCAGCTCAGCCGAGCCTTCACCAATGAAGGCGAAACCTATAAAGTGTGCCTCAGGTGCGGAAGACGCTTCCCGTATTCCCTTAAAACCATGACCCTCGTCAGCGCGCGCTCGCAACGCGAGGCCGCTTCCAGCCCTATTCATCGCAAATCCGCCCCCAAGTGACTCCGCCTGGCCCCCTTGACTCCTGTCTTGTTCTGTGCTGCTCTACTCCCTCGCGCCTACGGCCGACGATTCGCCGCTCGCCCTATACCGTTTTCCGGTTCACCGCCGATAAAGGGACCATGTTCGGCATCGCGCTTCGTAATCCCGCCTTTCCAATCCGCGTCCATCCCAACATGAACCCCCTGTTCCGCTGCCCGTGTTGTGGGTGCCGGACGCTTAAGGCGCCGGAATCGTTGGAACTGTGCCCGGTGTGCTGGTGGGAGGACGATGGCCAGGAGGACGCCGACGCATCTGAAGTGCGGCTTACGGTCAACGGCATGCTCAGCCTGCGCGAAGCGCGGATGCATTATCGGGAGTGCGGCGCCGCCCATCCCCGGTTTTTGCCTCATGTCCGCCGCCCCGAGGCATCGGAACAGTAATTAACTTTCGTGCGACGCTTCGACATATAAATAGTCCTGCCGGTTTGACCCCCCCTGCAATTCCCTCTTACCATGGGTAGAAGGTTCTTTTCACGTGAGCGGAGGCAGGGATTCCCGCACCTCGCTTCCGTGTTGCATTTTTATCATCGGCGCCCGGCGCGCCGGAAGGTGAGAAAAGTTGAGTTTCTCCGATACCCTTGAAAAAAAGCAGGAAACGCCGGCAGAGACCGGTCCCGAAGGTCACACCCACGCTCCCGACGACAATGCGCATGAGCACAGTCACGGTCCAGTGCTTAATCCCGATTGCACCCGCGAACTTGTCCTGGATGTTCCCGCCGACGACGTCAGCAAGGCTTTCCGCAACACTACCCGGAATTTCCAGCGCCACGCGCGTATCCCAGGATTTCGCCCCGGCAAGGTACCGGAATCGGTCATCAAGCGCAAGTTTGCCGCCGAAATCCGCAAGGACGTTATCGAGGGCTTTCTGCCCGAGCGGTTCCAGAAGGCAGTGCGGGAGATGGGCGTGAGCCCGGTCGGCCAGCCCCAGGTAACGGAGTTGACCGTGGAAGACGGCCAGCCCATGCACGTAAAAGCCGTCTTTGAGTTCCTGCCCCAGTTCTCCATCGAGGGCTACAAGGACGTCATCGTGCCCAAGCCTCCGGTTGAGGCCACTGAAGAAGAGTTCCGCAACGAGATGGAGCAGTTGCGCGAGAGCCGTGCCACCATGGAACCGGTGGAAGAGGATCGGCCCATCCGCGACGGCGATTGGGCGCAGATCACCTATACCGGCAAAATCCAGGAAGAGGACGATGCGGCGCCCCTGCACAGCGACGACTCGCTCGTGGAGGTAGGCGGCACGGATACCGTGGAAGCGTTCTCCAGCGCCCTGCGCGGCGCCACAGTGGGCCAGAAATTGAACGTCGAGGCAAACTATCCGGCGGAATACCCCGAGCAACGCCTGGCCGGCAAGAAAGTGGACTACGAGATCGATGTGAAGGCGATCAAGAAGCGCACCCTGCCGGAACTGAACGACGATTTTGCCAAAGAGTTGGGCGAATACGAGAATCTGTCGGAGCTGGAGAACCGGGTCCGCGACCACTTTCAGAACCGCAAACGCCGCTCAGTGGAAGGCGAGACCAAGGACAAGCTGATGCAGGCCATGATCGACCGTTTCCCGTTCCCGGTTCCGGAATCGCTGGTGCAGGAGCAAGTGGACGCGCGCCTGGAGCGGGGACTCCGGGCGCTGGCAGCCCAGGGCATGACCACCGAGGCCATGCGCAAGCTGGACTTTGAGCGGCTGCGTGCGGCGCAGCGGGACAGCGCCGTGGCCGAGGTAAAGTCAGGTTTGCTGCTGGCGCGGATTGCGCACGAGGAAAACATCCAGGTTTCCGACGACGAAGTGGATCGCGAGATCCAGATTGCTGCACTGCAAAGCCGGGAACCGGTGGATACGTTACGTTCGCGTTTGACTCAGGATGGCGGACTGGCTAGAATCCGGGAACAACTGATACGCGAAAAAACTGCTCAACTGTTATACGAAAGACTGCCGGGCTGAAGCGTCCGGGCAGGATGCCGCGGGCTGAAGGAGCAGGCGCGCGGGCGGGCAAGCAAGGGCGAATCCCCAACCGAAGAGCGAGAAGAGCATGGCATTGGTTCCGATGGTGATTGAGCAGACGAGCCGGGGCGAACGCGCCTACGACATCTACAGCCGTCTGCTGCGCGACAACATCATCTTTCTGGGCACGCCGATCGACGACAACATTGCCAACCTGATCATTGCGCAGATGCTGTTCCTCTCGGGCGAAGACCCGGAGAAGGACATCCAGCTCTACATCAATTCGCCGGGAGGCTCCATTACGGCGGGCCTGGCGATCTACGACACCATGCAGTTCATCAAGAACGATGTGGTGACGTACTGCATCGGGCAGGCGGCCAGTCATGGGCGCGTTCTTGCTGATGGCGGGCAAGAAGGGCAAGCGGTTCGCGCTGCCCAATGCGCGCATCCTGATCCATCAGCCGTCGATGGGCGGGCTGAGCGGACAGGCCACCGACATCGACATTCACGCGCGGGAGATCCTGCGCATCCGCGAGATCACCAACAAGCTGATGAGCAAAGCACACCGGCCAGCCGCTGGAGCGCATCGAGCGGGACGTGGAGCGCGACTTCATCATGAACGCGCAGCAGGCCAAGGAGTACGGCATCATCGACGACATCATCGACCGGCCCCGAGGTTTATAAGGGCACAAAGGCACGGCCCGATGGGCGGCAAATAGCAGTGGGAATTGGGAAATTGAAGGCCAGAGGGAGTTGTTAACCATGAAAACGCGCACGGGACCTGAAGAAGCATTGCGCTGCTCGTTCTGCCACAAGTCGCAGGACGCGGTGGCGAAATTGATCTCGTCGCCCTGCGACTATCCGCGGGCCTATATCTGCGACGAGTGCGTGGCGGTATGCAACTCGATCCTCGAGGACGACCGCGGCGAATCGCAGCCCGCCACCACCGCCGGCGCACCTGCCCAAGCCGCAGGAGGTGAAGGCGTTTCTCGACGAGTACGTCATCGGGCAGGACCAGACCAAGAAGAAGCTGGCGGTGGCCGTCTACAACCACTACAAGCGCATCCAGATGAACAAGCATGCGCAACAACGATGTGGAGCTGACCAAGTCGAATATCCTGCTGATCGGCCCGACCGGCTCGGGCAAGACGCTGCTGGCGCAGACTCTGGCCAAGATGCTGGATGTGCCCTTCGCCATCGTGGACGCAACCACGCTGACCGAAGCCGGCTACGTCGGCGAGGACGTCGAGAACATCATCCTCAAGCTGCTGCAGGCGGCCGACGGCGACGTGACCCGCGCGCAGCAGCGGCATCATCTATATCGACGAGATCGACAAGATCGGGCGCAAGGACGAGAACCCTTCGATCACCCGCGACGTGTCGCGGCGAGGGCGTGCAGCAGGCGCTGCTGAAGATTCTCGAAGGCACGGTGGCCAATGTGCCGCCGCAGGGCGGGCGCAAGCATCCGCACCAGGAGTTCACCGCGGTCGACACCACCAACATCCTGTTCATCTGCGGCGGCGCCTTTGTGGGCCTGGAGAGCGTGATCGGACGGCGGGTCGGCAAGAAGGCGCTGGGCTTCAAGGCCGCGGATGCCGAGGCCGATGCCGCAACCACGCGCAGTCATCGCGACACCGAACTGCTGCGCAAGACCGAGCCGCAGGACCTGATCAAGTACGGGCTGATTCCCGAGTTCGTCGGCCGCCTGCCGGTGATGGGCATCCTGGACGAACTGGATGAGGCCGCGCTGGTCGAGATCCTGACCAAGCCGCGCAACGCCATCCTCAAGCAGTACCAGCGCCTGTTCGAGTACGAGAACGTCAAGCCTGCACTTCTCCGCAGGATGCGGTCGGCGCGATGGCCCGCGAGGCGCTTGCACCGCAAAGTGGGCGCGCGCGGCCTGCGCATGATCCTGGAAGAGCTGATGCTCGACCTGATGTACCACCTGCCCTCCAACAAGCGCGTGCGCGATCTCGAAATCACGCGAGAGATGGTGGACCACCGCGATCTGTCGCTTTGCCTGCTGGAAAAGGCCGGTTAACCCGGATCGGAGCGCAAATCAAGCAAAGCCCAGGCCTCAGCCTGGGCTTTCTTCTCTGAACCCAAAGCAGGCGTTTCCGCTGTACAATCCCAATAAGCCGTTCGCCAGGGAGCAAGAATCTTTGTGTGTTCGGCCGCGTCCAATGGACAGGTATCTATGAATTCTTCTCGCGATAAAAACGAGACGCGCAAGCTGCCCATGATGCCCATCCGGGACATGGTGATCTTCCCTTATATGATGACGCCCTTCGTGGTGGGCCGCGAGTCGAGCGTGCGCGCGCTGGAAGAGGCGCTCACCGGCGACCGCAAAATCTTTCTCGCCACCCAGCACGACGCCTCGCATCGACGAGCCCAAGGCCAAGGACATCTACCAGGTCGGCTCCATCTGCAACATCGTGCAGAGCGTCAAGATGCCCGACGGCAACATCAAGGTGCTGGTCGAAGGCGTGGAGCGCGCCAAGTCCGTCGAGGTGACCGACCGCGACGGCTTCTTTGTGGCCACCGTGCGCACGGGCAAAACCAATTTCGAGATGACGCCGGCGGTCGAGCAGCTCATGCAGCGCGTCACTTCGCCTCTTTGAGCAGTACGTCAAGCTGCAGCAGTCGCTCAACTACGAGACCATCATCGCCACGCGTGCGCATGGACGAGCCGGCCAAGCTCTCCGACACGATTGCCGCCAACCTGCAGCTCGGCATCGACGAGAAGCAGGAACTGCTGGGCATCTTCGACCCCGCGGCGCGCCTGGCGCGCATCGCCGACGTGCTCGACATCGAAATCGAAAAGCTCGACCTGGACCGCAACATCCAGTCGCGCGTCAAGCGGCAGATGGAGCGGGCGCAGAAAGAGTACTACCTCAACGAGAAGATCAAGGCCATCCAGAAGGAGCTGGGCCGCGGCGAAAAGAGCGAGTTCGACGAGCTGAGCAAGAAGATCGAAGCCGCCGGCATGCCCAAGGACGTGCTCGAAAAGGCCATCCAGGAGCTGAAGAAGCTGGAAGCCATGCCGCCCATGTCGGCCGAATCCACCGTCAGCCGCAACTACATCGACTGGCTGCTGGCCGTGCCCTGGAAGAAGCGCTCCAAGGAGACGCGCTCCATCGACTACGCCGAAAAGGTGCTCAACGCCGACCACTACGGCCTGGAGAAAATCAAGGAGCGCATCCTCGAGTTCCTCGCCGTGCGCCAGTTGGTCAAGAATCCCAAGGGCTCGATCCTCTGCTTCGTCGGGCCTCCGGGCGTGGGCAAAACCTCGCTGGGCATGTCCATCGCCAAGGCCACGGGCCGCAAGTTCGTGCGCCTCTCGCTGGGCGGCGTGCGCGACGAGGCCGAGATTCGCGGCCATCGCCGCACCTACATCGGCGCGCTGCCCGGGCAGATCATCCAGCACATGAAGAAGGCCGGAACCAAGAACCCGGTCTTCCTGCTGGACGAAGTGGACAAGATGTCCTCCGACTTCCGCGGCGATCCGGCCTCGGCGCTGCTTGAGGTGCTCGACCCGGAGCAGAACACTCGCCTTCCAGGATCACTACCTCGACGTCGACTACGACCTCTCGCAGGTGCTGTTTGTGGCCACGGCCAACGTGCTGCACACCATTCCGCCGGCGCTGCAGGACCGCATGGAGATCCTGCGCCTGCAGGGCTACACCGAGCAGGAAAAGCTGGAGATCGCGCGAGCAGTACCTGGTGAAGAAGCAGCGCGAGCAGACCGGCCTGAGCGAGAAGAACATCGTCTTCAAGGACGACGCCATCCTCGAGATCATCCGCGACTACACGCGCGAAGCCGGCGTGCGCAACCTGGAGCGCGAGATCGGCAACGTCTGCCGCAAGGTGGCGCGCAAGGTGGTCAAGAGCGGCGCCAAACACAAGGAAGAGATCACCGCGCGAGAACATCGGCGAGTTTCTGGGCGTGGCCAAGTTCCGCGACTCGCGAGGTGCACGAGAAGAGCGAGATCGGCCTGGTCACCGGCCTGGCCTGGACCGAAGTCGGCGGCAGCATTCTCACCACCGAAGTGCAGGTGCTCGACGGCAAGGGCAAGCTCACCATCACCGGCCAGCTCGGCGACGTGATGCAGGAGTCGGCGCAGGCCGCGCTGACCTACATCCGCGGCAAGCGCGCAGACGCTCGGCCTCAGCCGCGAGTTCTATCGCAACGTGGACCTGCACCTGCACGTGCCCGAGGGCGCCATCCCCAAGGACGGCCCCTCGGCCGGCATCACCATGGCCACGGCGCTGGCCAGCGCGCTGGCCAAGATTCCCGTGCGCCGCGACATCGCCATGACCGGCGAAATCACCCTGCGCGGCAAGGTGCTGCCCATCGGCGGCCTGAAGGAAAAGCTGCTGGCGGCCCTGCGCGCGGGCATCTTCGAGACCATCCTGCCGCGCGGCCAACGAGAAGGACGTTGCCGAGCTGCCCGACAACATCAAGAACGCCATGAAGCTGCACTTTGTCGATTCCATGGACGAGGTGCTGGCGCTGGCTCTTGAAGGCCCGCTGCCCAAGCCGAAGGAAGAAGAGGCCGAAGCGATGGCCGCAGTGCCGGTGCCTCCGCCCTCAAGCACGGAAGCGGTCGGCGGTCAGGTGGCGCGGCAATAATCCCAGACGTTGCTGAAAGCACTTCCTTCGCGAGAGCAAGTCCTTCGCTTATGGTGCCGTGGGCGCAGGAACCGCACTGTTCTGCCAGAACGCCGTAAGTTGGTCCGGGCTGCCGTTGAAGGTATCGCGGTCGCAATTGCTGCTAATGCCATCCACCGACCAGGGCTGCGAGCCGTGGGAACCATCGGTGTATTGCCACAAGGTCCACGCTGGCCACGCGCCGGGAAGCGTGGGCGAGGAGATGCTTGCGTCATACTGGGCCAGCCACAGCCAGCAATTGCTCAGCACCGGGTCAGTCGCGGCGCCGAGGTTTACCGTGAGGAAGCTCGGCGAACCGTAGATCCCGGGCCACACCCCAATGGCCGAGTGCACCACCTGGACAAAGGCGCGCGCCTGGTCCGCGGTCATTGGCGGGGCTCCATTCGGCGGTTGCTCGAAATCGAGGACGAGCAGGTCGCCTGGCTGCGGGTTTGCCGTCTTCAAAAAGAACTGGGCCTGCTCCACGCCATCGTCCGGCCGGCCAAAGTGATACGCCCCAAATTGAAGGCCGGCGGCATGGATTGCGGCGCGATTTCTCGCAAAGTTCGGATCGGCCCATGTAACTCCTTCGGTGGCCTTGTGGAACACGTTGGCAATTCCAGCCGCGCTGACCCGGCTGAAGTCCGGCAGCCCCTGCAAATGCGAGATATCGACGATGGTGTTTGTACCGATCATGATCTCCTCCGATTCCCGGCTTAGCAATAGCATGGCGCAGAGCTTCGGCGTGGCCTGAGTGACACTGGGCAATGCGAATGCAACGGAGAAGAAACAGCTAAGCCGGGATTGGAATGTAATCGTAGCAGACCGTGGCGAAAATGGGCAGCCGAGAGTGAAACCAAGACACGCCAGCGAAGCCAGGAGTTACCCCAATCTTATTGCTTCTTTCTTGCTGCCGCCTCCGCCTCCGCCAGCCAGCCTCGCCGCAGCTTCTCAACGGGAATGGTCGACATGTACGGCTTGATATCGAGGATCGGCGTCGAATCCAGCATGTCCACGCCGCGGACATGAAGCTTGTTTCTTTCGCGCCGCAGCAGCTCCACCACCGTCAGCCCGATCGGATTCGGCCGCCGCGGCGACCGCGTGGCAAACACGCCGTGCGGCCTGCTGTCCGCCGGTCCCCTGCCCACCAGATCGAAACCCTCCGATTGGTCAAACACCCATATCACGAACAGGTGCGAGAACCCTTCAACGTCCTTCAGGCCCTCTGCGAATTCCGGCAGTACCTCCAGCACGCCCTCGGCGTCATGCTTCACGCCCAGCCCTTTGGGGATGGACGAAGTATCCTGATAACCACTGCGAATGAACCCGACGGGCTGCGGAGTGAACACTTGGCCAGTCTCCTTCCCCGACAATCATAACCACTCAGCAGCGGAAGCGGCCATGAGCGCCACGGGGACTCTCCCGCAAATAGCGGGACTGTTGAAGCGGACCGCTTTTACGGATTGCTTTTCAAATTGACCTTCACCCACACATGGGCGTTCCCCTTTTTGTTAGCCACATAGTCAACATCGGTGACCACACCTGAACTGCCGCTGCGGGCAGCTCCCAGAATTGGGGCCTGGTTGAAAGTCTGATTCTGAGCCTTGTCTCCGCGCAAAAATACACTGTCGGTAAAGGTAATGGCCTGGCCGACCTTCACGTCAGGCGATCCGGCAATCTTCGGCTTCGTCGATTTTGTCCATTGTTGGTGGGTGGGGTCTGAGTTGCCAAGAAGGACCCAGCCCGTAGTGGGCGATGCCTTGGCCGCTGAGGCGGTGCCCGGCGCGGCGGTTTGCAGGGTAACCACCGATTGGGCCAGGGAGCTGTTTGCGGTCTCGAGAGACGAGCGGGTGGTGGCCGCCTGGTTCGCGGCATCCGTGGCCATCTTTTTGATATTGGGATCGGAGCTGTTGCTGGCAATGTCGTTGAGGGTGGACTCGACATCTTCCAGCGTATCGGAGGCCGATGAGTCTGCCTGAGCCGCGGCCGTGCCTTGAGCAGCCGCCTGATTTGCCTGCTGCCAGGTGAACACGCCCCCATTCACCTGCGTGATTCCGGCCTTGCTCAGGATCGAGTTCAATTGCGCTGGGAAACCGAGCAGGACGATGAGCAGCAATGCAAGAAACACATCCCGCAGAAGCGTGAACAGGTTCTGGGTGGTGGAAAGAACCGCATCAACACGCGCGTGAACGTCTGGCATAATGGAACCTCGTCGGCGTAGTTACTGGGAAGGTGATCGGCCAACTATACCGAAGACCTGGTTGAACTGTCACTTCGGTTCCAGGCAACAGGAGCCTTCGAGCGCCCTTCCTGTATCCTTGAAGGAACATCGCTTTGCCTGTACGCCTGCTTGCTGTTCTGCATTCCGCTTAAATTCTATGCGCTATACCGCACAGTTCCTCCTTTCGGCTTTGTCCGCCGCGCAGTTCCCTGCCCCCACTGTCCCCGAGATCGCCTTCCTCGGCCGCTCCAACGTGGGTAAATCAAGCCTGCTGAATGCGCTCGTCGGCGAAAAGGCCGCCAAAGTTTCCTCCACGCCCGGCCGCACCCGCGCCATCAACTTCTTCGCGCTCTGCGACGAGCGCAGCAGGGAGAAGCTGCGCTTCGCTGACCTGCCCGGTTACGGCTACTCGAAGATCTCAAAATCCATCTCCGCCGAATGGCCAAAGTTCATTGAGCCCTACCTGGCCGATCGCGCCACCCTGAAACTCTGCGTGTGTCTCGTCGATTCCAACGTGCCGCCCCAGCCTCGCGACGCGCAACTCCTCCACTGGCTCCGCAGTGTCGATCGCGAATTCGTCGTCGTGGCTACCAAGATCGACCGCCTCAGTGGAAATGAGCGCACCCGCAACCTGGCCGCCCTGCGCAAAGGGCTGGCAATCGACACCCTCCTGCCCGTCTCCGCAAAAACTGCCGCCGGCATCAAGGAACTCTGGGCACAGATCGAATCTCAGTCAGTTTAGCCGCCATCTCCCGAGCGCACGGCATCGCCCGCATACGCCGCGCCTGCGGACCAAGATACCGCGGCGACAAGCGCACCCACCGGCACAGCGCCAAGTCCGTTTCCGGAATCAATGCCAGCGCCCGCGCCTCGAATTCCGCCGGCGCATCCGCAAAAACGTAAAACTCCCAACCATCCGGAATCCGCCCCGGCACAATCGCGCGCGCGCCGCGCTCAAAAAAGTATGCGTCCGCGCTCTCCTGCGCCGTCGTCCGCACCAGGTCCGGCGCAACGCCCCGCTCCCGCATCTCCGCTTTCATGAGCTCCGGCGCCACCGTCACTCCCACGGCCACCGCATTCCGTTTGCGAATCTCATTCTTTAGAATGCGCAGGGCTTCGCTCAGCGACATAACCAGAAAATCGATCACGCCTTCGCGAATGGCCACCCGCTGCGCCGCTGCATCCGCCGTCGCGCTCAATGAAGCAGCGCCGGCAATATTTGCCGCCCGCACCAGCCTGCAGCCCTCGGCATCCAGTTCGCCTGCCCAAACCAGCTTGCCGCCCAGTCCCGTCTCGGCATCAAGCTCGCGCGCCAATCCTATATAGAGCCGGTACACCAGCTCCATCTCGGTACGCACTTCAGCAAGGGAATCCGTGGGATTCATCGTTGATCCCACAATACCGCATCCTGCGCAACACCCATCCTCTGCTCCGGCGCAGACCTACCACTCGGAATATGCCCGCCCGTCCGAACCCTGTTCGTCCGATCCGGAATGCACGTTGCCGATGCCGGAGTCGGTCTGGTCCAGCGAGCTCAGCGCATCGCTCGTGTCCGTCACCCAAGAGGTGGTCGAGTGCGTCATGGGATCCTCGGGAATCTCCCGCAGATAACCCTCCTGCACCAGATCATCCAGCGACTGCGGCGCCTTCTGCTTGTCCGCCGTATACGAATCGATGGCGCTGCGCATCACATGCAGGTCTTCTTTCAGCACCGCCTCGCGCGCCTGGCGCACCGCGCCCAGGTAGCTGGGAATCGCGATCACGGCAAGAATGCTGATGATGGCCATCACAATCATCAGCTCGATGAGCGTGAATCCGGATTGGCGTCGTCTCTGCAACTTCGTTCTTTTCCCTTTTCCCTGTCTTTATCACCACGTCGAATACTTCGTCCCGTCCAGCGCCGTCCCCTGCGACTTCGAGTACACGTCGAAGACGCTCTGCCCGCCGTAGGAGTCCGAGTCCGGATCGTCCTGCATGGAGCGCATACCCCACTCCGTGTTGCCCGTCATCGGGTCCCTCGGAATGTTGCGCAGAAAACGGACCTTCTTGCCTTGGATGTCCACTCCTTTTACCAGCGTCTCCAGGTCCGGAGGATAATTCTGGCTGTCCACCTTGGTCTGGATGGCTCCCTTGTCCGCCGCGTCCTTGTACTTATCGATCGCGTCCCGCATCATCCACAGGTCGTAGCGCAACTCGCGTTCCTGTTGGCGCTTCACCTGGAAACGCGCGATCGGCGCGGCGGCAGACGCCAGGATCGCCAGTATGGCCACCGTGATAATCAGTTCCACCAGCGTGAGCCCCTGCTCGCCCGATTTCCGGTTTGTGATTCTCAGCAGCTTCATTTCCCCGCTTATTTCACGTTGACGGTAATCGCAGAGCCCTCTGCCGGAACCGGCGTTTGCTTGCTCGATATGGCTCCCGGTTTGCTGATTGAAATCGTGCTCTGTCCCGGCGTCTTGGCCTGGAACGCAAGCATGCACACCACTCCCGCGCCGCTCACGCCGGTCGTCCCCGGCGGCCGCGACGCATTGATCGTGATCGTGCCCGGCCCGTCATCGCGATGCACCAGCGCAGCCGCCTGTCCATCCCGCGTCAGAAAGTCGCCCGCTCCCACGTTTACCAGCGACAGCTTGGCCGGATCGTACGTAATCTGCAACGGCACACCGGATATGTCCGTCGCATTGCTGATCACCACCGGCACCTCGAACGTTGCCCCGCTGGCCACCGCGCCCGGCGCGTCCATCATCAGCTTCACACCCTGCCCTGGAGGAGTTGGTTGCGCCGGAGCCTGCCCCGGCGGTGCAGCCCCCGCTGCCGGCGGCGTCACCGGGTTCTTCGGGTTCAGGTTCGGCTGGGGCACCGGTGTCGTCGTCCCTTCAGCCGCAGCCTGCAGTTGCGCCAGCGCCGCGGGCCCGGCCGCCGCCGGACTCGTTCCCGGCACCGTCGCTTCCTGCTGTGCCTGCGCCGTCGGCATGTGCGGCGCAATCCGCTGCGTATCCACCGGCTGCACCTGCGCCGGCATATTCGCTCCCGGACCTGTCTCCGCAATCCGCCGCAGCTCCACATTCTGCCCCGGGCCCGTGTCCACCGCCCGCAGGTTCGACGAGGAGATGTCCGCCCCGCGCACAACGTGCGGCGTCACCAGAAACACCACTTCGTCGTTCGTGATCGTGTGGTCCTTCGACCCAAACAGGTACTTCAAAATCGGAATCGAGCTCAGCCCGGGTATCCCGCTCCAGCTCACCTGGTCCTGCTGGTCCAGGATGCCCGATAGAATGTTCACCTCGCCCTCGCGCAGCCGCACCGTCTCTTCATTGCTCTTCTGCGCAATAATCGGCTCGCTGACTCCTTCAATCGACGTCGAACCTGCCTGCGAAGTGACCTCGACTTTCATCTTTAGCGTCACATCGTCGTCAAAGTGCACCGTCGGCGTTATCTCGATGTTCACGCCGATGTCCTGGTACTGGAACTGCGTTTCCGCGGCCGGGTAGGCTCCCGCCGACACTCCCAGTCCGGACTGGAATGAGCCCGTGGCGTAAGGAATGCGCTCGCCGATCTTCAGCGTCGCCTTCTGCATGTCCGTGGCCCGCAGCCGTGGATTCTGCAGAATGCGCGTATTGGAGTCCGTCAGCAGCAGGTTCGCCGTGGCCGCGCCCACCGTCACCGCAAAGTCGTTCGAGTTCAGGTGCGCCAGGTTATAAAGCGTCGGACTGGTGGTCGACGTTCCGGTCGTCGGCGTACACGTCGTGCTCCCCGTCGGGCAAGTTGTCGTCGACGACGAACTGGCCGTCGGCGATTGCAACTGCACCCCCACACTCGACGGCCACTGCAGCCCGATCGTCCGCTCCCAGTTCTTGCTCACTTCCAGCACCGCTATGTCCACCACCACTTCCGGCCGCGCCTTGTCCAGGTCGTTGATGATCTTCTGCGCCAGCAGCAGCTCGTCCGGCGTGCCCCGCACCACCAGCGCATTCTGGCTCGCCAGTCCGTACACCTTTATCTGCATCAGCACATTGCGCAGCGCCGTCTGGATGTCGTTCAGGTCATTCTGTTGCCACGCATTGGCCAGGTAGAATGTTTGCACCGCCTCCTCATCCAGCTCGTTGCGCTTCGAGCGCGAGTTCTGGGCCACAAAAATCGTGTTCTGCGTAATTGGCCGCCAGAACGTGTTCGAGACCACCCCCACAATCCTCAACGCATCCAGCAGCGTGGTGTTGTTCAGGTCCACAGTGATCCGCTTCGATACGTAATCCGGATCGAACAGCACATTGATCCCTGCCGCTTTGCCGATGGCCTCATACACAACCTTGGAGTCTTGCGTGTAGTGCATGGTCAGCGGCTCGTTCGACACCGGTTTCAACTCCACCGGAGAGCCCAGCGTGCTCAGCTCCTCTTCCTCGCTGGCCGCCGCCTGCGTCGTGGCCGGAACCCCCGGAGTCGCCGAATTCTCCTGGTTCCGCAGCGCGTTGATCGCCTGCCCCGCCGCTTCGTCTGTAGGGTCAATCTCCTGCGCGCGCAAGTACTCCGTCAGCGCCCCCTGGTAGTCGCCCGATTTCTCCAGTTGCTTCCCTTTGCTCAGATGTTGCCCCGCCGCATTCACCCGTACCCGGTCCATCGAAGTCCGGTAGCGGATGTCCTTGTGATCCTTCTGGTCTGCCTTCTGGTAGTCGGTAAACGCAGCGTCAAAGTCTCCGCGCTGCTCGGCCGCTTGCGCTTCCTTGTAGAGCCTCTTCGCGGACTCGCCGCCCTTGGTGTGCTCGGCCGGCATGCCCATCGAGTCGTATTGCGCCTCGAGCCGCATCGCCAGCGGCCCAGTCACAACAAAAATGAGCGTCAAAAGGAGAAGGGCTCTGCCCGTGGCAGCCGCGAAACCTGCGCGATTCATCGAACTCCCTTGCGTCCGGCCGGCGACTCCGCCACCCGCCCCGTTCCCTCGGGCGCTGTGGCCAATCCCCGCACCTGTAACGCGATTGATTCCGGGGCTAATGCATTTTCCTGGAATGCAGAGGACCGAAGCAGCATTGGCGGACTGACCCTTACCCACGAATCGCCGCCTTTCGCAATGCCGCTTCCAACCAACTTATTCCTGAGATTGCCGAAATACCCCACCTGCGTTGCCTCATTTTAGCAAAGCCCCACTACCTGCAGCCCGTTCCCTGCCCCGGTGCTAGCATGAAGATTCAAGGACGTTTCCCTATGCCCCGCCAGTCCAGCCATACCATCCAGCCGGCCGGCAAAGCCGCTCCCGCAAAAGTCGCCCGCCCACGCGACCCTCTCGCCTCCGGCGAGCGCGATGCCGCCCAGAACCGCCGCGCCAGCCACGACTACTTCCTCCTCAGCGCGATGAGGCCGGCATCGCCCTCCGCGGCACTGAAGTCAAATCCATTGGCCAGGGCAATGCGAACCTCAAGGACGCCTACGGCCTCATCAAGGACGGCGAAGCCTTTCTCCTGAATGTCAACATCGGGCCTTATTCTCACGGAAATATTGCCAATCACGACGAAACTCGCACTCGCAAGCTCCTCATGCACCGCGAAGAGGTGCGCGAGCTACTCTCTAAGACGCAGATTAAAGGTCACACGCTCATCCCCACCCGACTCTATTTCAAAAACGGCAAGGTCAAATGCGAGCTCGCCCTCGCCAAGGGCAAACAGGACTGGGGCAGCCCCGAAACCCAGCGCCGCCGCGAAGCCGACCGCGAAGCCCGCGCCGCCGTAAACGCCAGCAAGCACCGCTCCCGCTCCAAAGACTGAATTCGTCCGCAGTTTGCTGTTGCCGTTGCTTTTGCCGTTGCTCT
>CAVYBV010000024.1:0-14696 GCA_963766785.1 uncultured Acidobacteriota bacterium | reverse complement strand
GGCGTCAAGCTCACGTATATGCCGTTCATTGCGGCGGCGGCGATGGAGGCGATTCGGAAGCACCCGGTTGTGAATGCGCGCATCGAGGGCAACGCCATCCGCTATCACGATCACGTTCACCTGGGCATTGCGGTGGCGCTCGAATGGGGGCTGATTGTGCCCGTGATTCGCGATGCGGAGAAGCACAGCTTTGCCGAGCTGGCGCGCGCCCTTGCCGACGTGGCCGAGCGCGCGCGGACGAAACGCCTGAAGCCGGATGAGGCGTCGGGGTCGACGTTTACGCTGACCAACTTCGGCATCTTCGGCGGCGACTTCGGCACCCCGATCATCAACCCGCCGGAGGCGGCGATTCTTGCCATCGGCGCGCTGAGGAAGGAGCCGGTGGTGCTGACTGACGCACACGGAGACGACACGCTGGCGATCCGGCCGATGCAGCAGCATTGCCTGGGGTTCGATCACCGGATTGTGGACGGCGCGGACGCGGGCCGGTTCATGTCGGCGTTTAAGGGTGCGCTGGAGAACTGGTCAGTAGAGGTCGGCTGAACCTATTTCGCCCAGGCGATGCCGTCGGAGTTTTTGCCGTCCTGAATCGTGCGTGCCACTTTCCACGTCGCCAGGTCCACCTCCGCGATCTGGTGCGAGCCGACGCATGAGACGTAGGCGATTTGTCCGCCGGGGCGCATCAGGACTTCTTCGGGATCGGCAGGAGTGGCAATGGTGCGCACCACCTGCATGGTCGTGATGTCCACCACCGCGATTTTGCCCGCCTCGGGCATCGTCACCAGCAGGTACCGGCCGTCGAGCGTGGGCGCTGTGCCGTACGCGATGGATTCGAGCGGAATCCAGTGCGCGATTTTATTGGTTGCGGTATCGATGGCGGCTAGGCGCGGCGCGGTCTGGTCAGCGGTGAAGACCCACTTGTCGTCGGGCGTGATGGAGATGCGCTGGGTATTGCGCGAGATGGGAATGATGGCGAGGACCTTGCGCGCCGGGATGTCGAGGACGGAGACGGTGCCGGGACCGACGTTGGCGGTGTAGCCGCGGCGGCCATCGTGGGAGAGCGCGAGCATGTGACTCTGCGGCTGGCCGGTGGGAATGGCGCCGACGATCTTCAGCGTTTTGGGATCGATGACGGTGATGGCTTGGTCGAGCTCGGTGGTGACGTAGAGCAGGCCGTCGCGCGGTCCGAATATCGGCATGTGCGGGCGCACACCATGGCCGAAGTCGACGCTGCCGACGATCTTTCCGGCGGCGATATCGATGACCACGAGCTTGCTGCCGTCGGTGCCGGGACTGCCCACGCCGGAGTTGCCGTAGATGGGGACGTAAGCCAGCCGGCCGTCGGGCGAGGCGATCACTTCGTGCCCGGTGAAACCGCCTTCAGGGACCGAGGCAATGAGTTTGCCCGCAGCGGGATCGATAATGCCCAGCGACGCTTCGCCTTTTTGGGCGACCAGGAGCCGGGGCTGCTGGGCAACGGAGGGAACGGCAATCGGGACCAAGAGCAAAAGCACAACAGGGAAACGCGGCATGAGTGGGAAGCTCCTAACGGGGAAGATCGCAAGTCGCACTCCAGCATACGGCAGCGCGCCTATCGGCCGACGAAATAATCCTGGCGCGGGAACGAGAACGCCGAGGCCGGCACATCGGTAAGGGGCAGGCCGGGGCCCTCCCAGAGCAGCCGCGGAGGTCCCTGGCTGAGGCTGTGCAGGCTTTCCACGTGCAGCGTGTGCAGGCCGGCGCGCAGGCCCAGTGAACCGCGGTCGTAGCGCACGGCGTTGCCGGGCGAGCCGCAGACCTGCGGGAACGGCGGGCCAGTTTTCGCCACTTCGCGGCTGTCGATGACGAGGCGCGCGCCGTCGCGGCTCATCAGGTGGAAGGTGTATCCGCCGTCGGCGGGTATATCGATGAAGCCATCCCATGCAACGGCGTAGCGCGTGAACCCCTGCGCATTGGCGTTGAGGTTGGGCGCGTTGCCGCCGATGACGGCGGACTGATTTGCGAGGTCCGGCAACTCGGTCCAGGAACCGGGAAAAATCTGGAAGGAAAGGCCTGGGGAAATGGCGCCGAGCGGATGTTGGGCGGGAAGCCATTTGGAAACCACGACCACGCCCTGTGCGGCCCAGTCTTCGCGTTTCTGGTTGTCCACGGCGTGCAGCATCACGCGGAATCGGCCGGCGCCGTTGCGGCCGTCGAGATCGGTGCCGCCGGCATCGGGAAACGCATGACGCACCTGGCGGCCGGTGGCTTCGGCGCCGTCGCCGAAGATCCACGTGAAGCGGGTGTGGGCCGAGGGACGCGCAGTGAACGTTACTTCTTCGCCGGGGGAGAAAAAGGGCGGACTCACGGTGAAGCCGGCCACGGCGCCGCTGTCCGCTGCGAAGCGCGCTGGCTGTGCGTCGTCGGAAAGCGGCACATCGGCGTCGTTGGCGGCGACTTTCTGGCCGTACTTGATGTTGTCGAGCACCGTGCCGGAGACGCTTCCCGATAGGCTGGAGCCGACGAGAGGCGGCTGATCGAGCGCCCAGATGTTGCGGAAGGTGAAGTTGCGCAGGCTGGGGTCGCGCTGCTCCATTTGCGCCAGCGAATACCAGTTGTCGATGAAGACATTCTCGAAGGTGTAGTTGTTATGGTCGCCGCGGGCGCCGCGCGCGCCCCAGAAGCCGATAAGGCCGAACGCCTGCCCGCAGGCGCCAATGCCGGCGTGAAGCACGTCGGAATTCCTCAATGTGAAATTCCACGAGTTGAAAATCTTCTTCGGCCACCCGGCGCGCACCACGTTGGAGATGCTGGTGGAAAGCTCGCTGTTCTCCACCACAATGTCGTGCACGGATTTGCCCGGCCGCACCAGGTCAGCGTCGGTGTAGCCGTCCCAATTGCCCATCAGCGCGATCACATCGTCAGACGTGCGGAAGAACGAGTTGCGCACCAGGCCGTTGGTGGACCCGATCCAGTCCATGCCATCCTGGTTCGCATTGCCCGGATTGCCGCCGATCACGCGCAGATCGTCGTAGGTGAGCTGGGCGGAGTCTTTCATCTGGATGGTCCAGGTTCGCGAGCGGACGATGCAGGTCAGCCCGTCAATCTCGATATTGTGGGCGTTGTCGGTGACAATGCAGTGCCAGTCGGGTTTGTGCATCCAGCCTTCGTCGCTGTTGGGGTCCTGCGGACCGTCGTAGACAATGGTTCCCCGGCCCATTACCTTCACGTTGTCCACCTGCCAGATGTTGAGGCTGCCGAAAAAGACGGCGCCGGGCTGAAGGTAAATGATGTCGCCGGATTTGGGATTGAGGCTCTGGCGATAGACGCCGGCTGCGTAGACGTGCACGTTGGGCGCGGGCGGCGGCGGCGGAGGAGGAGGAGGAGTGCCGGCAAAGAGGAACAGCATGGTGGCGTGATTGAGGAAGTCGCGCGGGCGCGAGATGGAGAGCTTGGCCGGGCCGGCGAGCTGAAAGCGAATGGCTTGACCGGCGCGTTGAGGCCGGATGCCAAGCCGCCACGGTTCGATGTCTACGCCCCGATCCCAGAACCCGGCCTCTGCTGCGGTGATCTCGACGTTGACGGGACCACCCCTGAAATCGAAGCTCACGTACTCGTAGCTTGAGGCCGCGTGCGCCACATCGACGGGTTGCCCATTCACCTTGACGGTAAATGCGCTTGAACGCATCTCTGGCGGGACCGGCGCCGTAAAGACACGCGTTGCGGCCGGCAAGGTGATGGGCAGAGCCAGCGCGAGCGAGAGCAGTCGGAGCAGGCGGTGCAAAATGCGGAACTCCCGCGGTGAAAGTGGAGACAGTTCACTGTAGCACCGGAATGAAGACGCGTGGCGGGAATGAAGACGCGTGGCAGGAATGAAGACGGGTGGCGGGAATGAAGACGCCCGCGTCATCAATTCCGCGTATGACTACAAGAAGTGCCAGGGCATGACTTCAGTCGTGCCGAAAGAAGCCCAATAATTATGTGGGCTTTACTGGCTGCTGAAAAACTCTCCCGAAAGGACCAAAACGTGTCAGGGCACGACTTCAGTCGTGCCGCTAGCCGCCAATTAAAGGACCTGGGCTTTAGCCCCTGCGGTCTTCCGCATCGCCCGGGTCGCTTCCACGAGTTTTTCCGCAGCCTCTTTAGCCCCTGCGGCCGTCTGAACATTTGCAGCGCGCTGCAACTGTGCTTCAATCCCTTATGGGAGGCGAATCGCAGGTTCGGAGCGTAGCCTTCAGGCAAGGGGGCCTGTGTCGATGCGAGCGAGACCTCTCTTTCCGACCATTCTGCTGGCTGCCGCTGCGCTGCCGCTTGTGAGCCTGGTTCCCGCTTTCGCGGCCGCCAAATCGCGGAAGCCGGAGGCGATCACGATCGATGCGTCGGTGACGATCGTCGAAAGTCCGAATGAATCGGAGCCGGTGCGCCGCGCGACGCAGGACTTGATGAGCGATTTTGCCAAAGTGTTTGGCCGCGAGCCCGCGCGCGCCGACGATCTGGAGGATGCCGGTCCGCTGGCGATCCTGATCGCCGAGCGCGGCCACGTGCATCCGGGGATCAAGTGCGCCACCAGCACCGATCCCGAGTCCTTCGCGTTCTCCGTGATCCGCGTGCCCGGTCACCAGCCCCTCAAGCACATCGTGTGCCTCACCGGCGCTGACATGCGCGGTACCATTTATGCCATCTATCAGTTCTCGCAGAGCATCCTCGGCGTCGACCCCATGTATCTGTGGACGGACAAGCAGCCCGAAAAGCGCACCTCCATCACGCTGCCGCAGGATTTCGCCAAGAGTTATCCCAAGCCGGTCTTCCGCTATCGCGGATTCTTTATCAACGACGAAGACCTTCTGAGCGGCTGGATTCCGGCCCCGAAGAGCGAGCAAACCGGTATCGCGCTGAGCGTGTGGGACAACGTTTTCGAGACCATCCTGCGGCTCAAAGGCAACATGGTGGTGCCGGGCACGTGGATCTTTCCCGACGACGCGCAGGTGCACGCGGCCGCGGAGCGCGGACTGATCGTCAATCAGCATCACGCCATTCCCCTGGGTGTGAATGTAGCCCGTTGGCCCAAAGGCGTGCCCTACAACTTCTCCACCCATCCTGAGATCCTGGAGCGCGCCTGGACGAATGCGGTGGCGATGTACAAACCCGACGACGAGATCCTGTGGAGCGTGGGACTTCGCGGCTTGTCGGACCAGAGCTATGCCCAGCTCGACCCCAGCGTGCGCGGCAACGATGAGCTGCTGGGCCAGCGCATCAGCGACGCCATTGCGGTGCAGATGAAGATTGTGCGCGCGCGATACCCCAAGGCGCAGTTCGTCACCGACCTGTGGCAGGAGGGCGCGCGCCTGATGGATGAGGGGTATTTGAAGATTCCGCCGGAAGTCACTCTGGTGTGGGCAGATACGGGCTACGGCGACATGCAGGACAACGGCAAAGCGGCCGCAAGCCAGGGAATGTACATTCACGTGGCCATGATGAACGGCCAGGCGGATCAGCTTTCCGAGCTGGTGCCCGTGGGCGTGATCCAGGAAGAGCTTGGCCGCTACATCAAGGCAGGCGCGACGTCCTACGTGCTGGTGAACACCAGCGACCTGCGCCCAGTGGCGATGACAGCGCGTGCGCTGATGGAGACGGCCTGGGGCGGCGCGCCGGCGCAACTCGCCGGTGCAGACGACGCCTATTACCGCCGCTGGGCCGCCGAGGAGTTCGGCTACAAGTCGGCGAATGCGGTGGCGCAAGTCTACAAGGAGTATTTCGCGGCGCCGGCGGTATGGGGGTCCGTTCCGTTTCCCGGGCTGACTTCGGCAGGCGCCCGGCCGCCGGCCCCGCCGCGGCTAAGCAACGTGCCGCGGCACTATGGCGACCAGCATTACCACTCCGAGATCCGCCGGCTGCTTCTCGACGCACTTACGGAACACCAGGTGATCGCCGTCCCCAGCCAGTCGCCCAAATGGACGGAGCCGCACGTGCTGCCTGAGCCGCCTTCGGAATTCGAGGAGGCGCTGATCCAGCGCGATATCGAGGAATGCCAGGAGGCGCAGCCGCGCTGGGACGCGGTGTGGAAGGATGCGCTGGCGGCCGGCGACCTCGTCGATCCCTTCGGCCGAGACTACTACCAAGCCGCCGTCCTTACCATGATCACCATCAATCGCGAGAGCAACCGCGCGCTGCTCGATGTGGCGCGGGCCATGGAGGACGAGCACGCCGGCGACCCGGTGAAGGCGGGCCTCGAGATCAACGATGCGCTCGGGGCGCTCAATGCCGTCGAGCAGTCGATGGCCGCGGCCGAATACGGCAAGTGGAAGAACTGGTACCGCGGCGACTGGCTCACCGGCGTCTATCGCACGCGTGAGCTGGTCGAGGATTATGCCAACCATCTGAAGGATCCGATGGCGAAACTGCCCGCGCCCGCGGCCTGGACCGGCTGGGAAGCATATTTCCACATCATGGAGTACGAAGACGACCGGTCCGTGGACGTGCGCTGAAGTGCCGTCGGCCTCAACCCAGCCGCATCTGCGCCGATTTGGAGAGCCGCAGCGTTGCGCGGATCAGATACATCGTCCCCAACAGCAGCAGGCTGCCAAGGATGAGCATCACCACAATGTACCAGTTGCCGAGCACCTCATGCGCGCCTTGCGGAGCCGGAAAGTGCGTGCCAAAGTCAACCAGGCGACCATCGTGCACCCACACGCCGGTGTTTCCCGGGAAGAGTGGTTTGAGCATCGCGCTGAGCACGAACCCGCCTCCGACAACGTAGCCGATCATTCCCGCGAGAAACACGATCATCCCCAACAATCCGCGTGTGGCGAGGCGCAATGCGCCGCGCAGCAGCACCAACGGCGAGTAACTGCGGCTCGCCTCGCGGATCAGCATGCCATCGCGGTACTGCGCCGCCAGTTCCTCGGGCGCTCCCAGCCGCTTCAGCACGTTTTCCAGCGTCGCGCCCGGCTCTTCCTGCGCGTCACGGACATGCGCCTCGATCTCGCGCAGGATCTCTTCGCGCTGGTTCAGGGTCATCGGGCCGAGATGAGCGCGCAAGGACGTTAAATACGTTTCCATCTGCCGATTGGCAATCATCTCACCGTCTCCTGTTCCGCCATTACTGGCTCTAGCAAGCTGTTCATTCCCGCGGAGAAGCCGGCCCATGCCTCGGCCATCTGGCGCAGGCGAATCCTTCCCTCGTTGGTCAACTCGTAATATTTGCGCGGATGCCCCGCTTCCGCCTCCACCCACTGCGAAGTCACCATGCCTTCTGCCTTCATGCGGTTCAGGATGGGGTAAATGGTGCCTTCAGCCAGCGCAAGCTGAGACTGGCTTTCAAGCCTGCGGATGACCTCAAGCCCGTACATCCGCCCGGCCCACAGCGTGGCCAGGGCCGCCATCTCCAGCGCGCCTTTGCGTAGTTGCGCCTCCCATGGATCGGGGGCGTCTTCCTGGGCAACCCGCATCCGCAGCCTAACCATTGCAATATACCTCGCAATACAATGTATCATTCGTTGCTACGTATCTGTCAAGGGCATGGTTCCACGGTTTTTTGAAGAATTGAGGGACCTGAAAGGCCGGAGGGCCCGTTCAGGGCTTCAGATCCCTTCGCCCATCGAAACGTACTCCGCAAGATGCTTCACCTCGCGGCTGTAGGCGGTGCGCTCGGCCTCTTCGGCGGCGAACGGCTCAGCGGCGCGGGCATGAGCTCCGAGGCGCTGCTCCAGTTCCTCCACCCGGCTGGCCAGCGCGATCAGCGCGTCGGAGAGCGGGTCCTTGATGTCGTGCGGATCGGTGATCAGCACGCGCTCTCCGTTCTGATAGACGATATGGGCGGGCACGCCCACCACGGTCGAGTTGGGCGGCACGTCCGCCAGCACCACCGATCCGGCGCCGATGCGCGAGTTTTCACCGACGCAGACGTTGCCCAGCACGTTGGCGTTGTTGCCGATGAAGACGCGGTCGCAGATGGTGGGGTGGCGCTTGCCGTGGCCCTTGCCGGTACCGCCGAGCGTAACTCCCTGGTACATGGTCACATCGTCGCCCACGATGGCCGTCTCGCCGATCACCACACCGGTGGCGTGGTCGATGAAGAGCCGGCGGCCCAGCCGCGCCGCGGGATGAATATCGACCGCGGTTACAAGGTGTCCCAATTGCGAGAGCATCCGCGCCAGCAGGCGCAGCCGCCACTTCCATAAGCGATGAGAGACGCGATGCGTCCAGACTGCCCACAGGCCGGGATAGCAGGTGAGGACCTCAAGCCATGAGCGCGCAGCCGGATCGCGCTCCAGCACGGAGCGGATGTCTTCACGAATACGTCCCAACATGGCCATGACAATCGAGCCTAGTGTAGTCCTGCAGTCTGCCGGTGCAGCTTGGCTAAAGAAGGATGGTGTGCTGACCGCCTGCTGGAGTAGATCAAGAACAAGTAGAGAGCCAAGGATCGCTTTCTCAGGGGCTAAAGCCCAAGTCCTTTGTTGGCGGTTATCGGCGGGACTGAAGTCCCGCCCTGACGCGTTCTCTTCAGTCCGGCCGCGAGTTTTTCACCAAGCTGTGAAGTCGTGCCCAGACACGTTTTCCTTTGCTTGGCTAATCTGCACTACACCGGAACGGCCTCCGTTTGCAGCGCCAGCGCCTCTTGCCGCAGCGCATCGAAGAGCACGCTGGAAAGGTAGCGCTCGCCGAAATCGGGCAGCACGGCGACAATGAGCTTGCCCGCATTTTCCGGCCTTGCCGCCACATTCAGCGCCGCCGCCACCGCCGCGCCCGACGAAATGCCCACGAAGATGCCTTCTTCCTTCGGCAATCTGCGCGCCATTTCGATCGATTCATCATTCGTGACCTGCACCACTTCGTCGATCAGCCTGGTATCCAGAATGCTGGGCACAAACCCCGCGCCAATTCCCTGAATCTTGTGCGGGCCCGGCTTGCCGCCAGACAGCACCGGGCTGTCCGTGGGTTCCACCGCAATAGCCCTGAACGCCGGCTTTTTCGGCTTGATGTAGCGCGACACGCCGGTGAGCGTGCCGCCGGTTCCGATGCCGGAGATGAGAATATCCACCTTGCCGTCCGTATCCTCCCAGATTTCGGGGCCGGTGGTGGCCAGGTGGATGGCCGGATTGGCCGGATTGTCGAACTGTTGCAGGATGTAGCCGTTCGGCGTCCTGGCCAGGATCTCGTTGGCCTTGGCGATGGCGCCCTTCATCCCATTCGGTCCCGGCGTCAGCACAATCTCGGCGCCGAAAGCGCGCAGCAGTACCCGCCGTTCCAAACTCATGGTGTCGGGCATGGTGAGGATGATCTTGTAACCCTTCACCGCGGCCACAAAGGCCAGCGCGATGCCGGTGTTGCCGCTCGTCGGCTCGATCAAAACCGTCTCGCCCGACTTGATCCTGCCCGCCTTCTCGGCGGCGTCAATCATGGCAAATCCGATGCGGTCTTTTACGCTGGCCAGGGGGTTGCGGCTTTCCAGCTTGGCAACAACCGTGGCCGGCAGGCCGGCCGACACGCGGTTCAATCGCACCAGCGGGGTGCGGCCAATCAATTCCGTTACATCTGCGGCGATACGCGCCATGATCGTCTCCTTTTGGGGCGTGGCCCGGTTGCGGGGAAAATCCCCTGCGGTGGATGGGAGGGTGGTGGAGCTTTTCGGGCGGAGAGGAAAGGGCGCGTATCTGGAAAAACGCACGCCGGCATCGGAAGCTCTCACCAGGACGGCGTTAGCGACATCGACGCATGCCATTAGCGTAGTACCCCAGGCCCAAGCGTGGCAAGTGGTGGAAGTAATCCGCTGTGGATGTATCTATCCGGTATTCCGCAGTCCCGCAGCGATCCCGCTGATGGTGGCCGCAATGGCGCGGTTCACCTCCGGCGTATCTTCGCCCGCGCGCTTGCGCTTCAGCATGTCCACCTGGATCAGGTGCATCGGGTCCACGTAGGGGTTGCGCAGCCGGATCGACCGCGCCAAGACCGGGTTTTCCTCGAGCAGTTCCGCCTGATCCGTAACCGCGAGCACCGCGCGCACGGATGCATGGAACTCGGCTTCCAGCGTCGCATACACACGCTCCCGCAGCGCCGCATCCGGGACCAGCGACGAGTAGAGGCGCGCCGTCGTCAGGTCCGCCTTGCTCAGCGCCATTTCCACGTTGCGCAGCAGGTCAATGAACAGCGGAAACTCGCGAGCCATTTCGCGCAAAAGCTCGAGCGCTCCCGGCCGCTCCAAATACGCGGTAAGCGCGTGGCCCACGCCGAACCAGGCCGGGACCAGTAGCCGCGACTGCGTCCATCCGAAGACCCATGGGATGGCGCGCAGGTCCGCGATATGGCGAGAGGATTTGCGGCGCGAAGGCCGCGAGCCGATCTTGGCCTGCTCCAGCTCGCCCACCGGCGTCGATTGCTCGAAGTACTCGATTAAATCGGCGTTGTCCAAAATGTTGGCGCGATAAAACGAGAACGAGAGATTGGAGAGCTCCTCCAGCGCCGCTTCCCACTCCGGCTTCAGCACGCCGGTAAAGTGGCCTTCAGGGTCGCGTGCATTGGGCCGCGCCAGCGCGTCCAGCGACGCCGCAATCATCAGCTCCAGATTGCGCTCGGCCAGCACCTCGTCGGCGTACTTGAAGTTGAGTACCTCGCCCTGCTCGGTGATACGCAACTGGCCCTCGAAGCTGTTCATCGGCTGCGCAAAAATCGCGCGATGCGTGGGCCCTCCTCCACGGCCTACCGTCCCTCCGCGTCCGTGAAACAGCCGCAGCTTGACGCCGCACTCCCGCGCCGCCACGTGCAGATCGCGATGCGCCCGGAAAATCTCCCAAGTACTGGTTAGCATGCCGCCGTCTTTATTCGAGTCGGAGTAGCCCAGCATCACCTCCTGCCAGTTCCCCCACGACGCCAGCAACTGGCGATAGTCATCGCGGCGCCACAGCTGGCGGCAAACATCGGGGGCGCGCCGCAGGTCCTCAATCGACTCGAACAGGGGCACGGGCATGAGTCCTGGATCGTCCGTGCCGCCTTCCACCTTCACCCCGCCCAGCCGCGCCAGCCGCACCACCGCCAATACATCCTCCACCGTCGATGCGCCACTGATCACGTAGTGGCGGATCACCTCCGGGGTGCAACTCTGCTTGGCTTCAGCTACCACGCGAAAGGTCTCCAGCACGCTTGCAGTCTCTGCCGATAATTCTCCCGGCAGCTTGGGCGCAGCCGTATCCGCGATCGCCTCCTTCAGCGTCTGGGCATGGGCGCGCGCATGTTGCCGGATATCCAGGGTGTGCAGATGCAACCCGAACGTTCGCACCTGTATGAGAAGCGGATCAATCAGGGTGCGCGCAATGCGCAGGCCGTGATTGGCCTTGAGCGCCCCGCGCAACACTTCCAGATCAGCCAGAAACTCCGCCGCCGAGCAGTAAGCGGGCAACGCCTGGGTCAGCCGTTCGCCCTCCTGCCGCAGCGTGTACGGCATCACGGGCAACGCCTGGCCGCCTGAGCCCAACCGTCCTGCGGCTTCCAGGGTGCGTTGCACGCGCGCCTTCACGCAGATCACGAACCGCCGGTAATATTCGAACTCGTACTGCTGGCCGAAGACCTGCGCCTCCGGCGTGTGCAACTCGGCAAGGTAGTCCTGCAAGCGTTTCAGCAGGGCTTCGCTTACAGGCATCTGCTGCGCGCTGGTGGTCAACAGATCAAGAATCTCCTCGAGCTTGCGCTGATAAAAGAGCAGCAGGTGTCCGCGCGCCAGCTCGATCGCCTCCCGCGTTACCTCCGGTGTGACATACGGGTTGCCATCGCGATCGCCGCCAATCCACGAGCCGAAGCGCAGCACCTGCGGCAAATCGAGAGGCTCAATCTCCAGTCCGTACACCGCGCGCAGCGCCTCGGCAATTTGGCGATATAGTTCCGGCAGCGTCTCGAAGATGGAGACATCGTAGTAATCAAGCCCCATCTTGATCTCGTCGTATACGGTCGGGCGCCGCGAGCGCACCTCGTCGGTCTGCCACAGGCTGGTGATTTCCGCACGCACCAGCTCTTCCAGCCGCGCCAAATCCTGCTCGGGAATGGGAATGCGGTCGAGCTCGGCCAGGAAATCTCCGATCCG
Organism: uncultured Acidobacteriota bacterium; assembly: GCA_963766785.1. Taxonomy (GTDB): domain Bacteria; phylum Acidobacteriota; class Terriglobia; order Terriglobales; family Acidobacteriaceae; genus Telmatobacter. Next base: position 2,644 of record CAVYBV010000024.1, on the reverse strand, counting down.
CCGCCGTTTGAACATTACCGAGCGCCGAGCGACCTCGGTCGGGTGCGCCGTGAACACTGGCACCACGAGCACGCGCCGCAGCCAATCCAGCGCTTCTTCCGCGCCGATCCCGACGCGCTTCATGGCGGCCAGCGTGCCGGCGAGCGAGCCGCGCTGGCGCACTGCGCCGCCGCTCACCTGCAGCGCCAGCCGCCGCCGCTTGCGGTGGTTGGTCTCCGCCAGATTGATCAGCTCAAAGTAGAACGCGAATGCGCGCGTGAGCAGGATGGCCCGCTCCACGCTCAGCGAATGGACAAATGCGAGCGCCGTCTCCGCCTGCCGTCCGGCCTCATCTTCGGAACCGCGCGCTTCCGCATCGCGGCGCTTGATCGTTCCCTGCCGCAGAGCTTCCACCTGAGCGAAGAGATCGTCGCCGGCCTGCTCGCGCAGCACCTCGCCCAACAGCATGCCCAGCGAGCGCACGTCGCGCCGCAGCGGCGCTTCCTTCAACTCGCCGGATTGTGCCTCCAGCTCCGCCAGCCTTTGCGACCAGCTCCCGGGGTTCCATAAAAGCGCCATCGTGATTTGATTATGCACGATGGTCAAGACAAAACCCGCGTCCTGCGCCTCCCGCGACGCTCGAATCCGTGCCCGATCTTTATACTGGAACCAGCATGAGCTTTACCGAAAGAGCAGCCATCCGCGCCAACTCGCAGGCGCTGCAGCAGCGCGCCGAGCGCTTCTTTCCCGGCGGCGTCAACTCACCGGTGCGCGCCTTTAGCGCCGTCGGCGGCAATCCGCCATTCATCGTACGCGCCGAGGGCGCTTATCTCTACGACGCCGACGGCAATCGCTACATCGACTACTTCGGCTCCTGGGGTACCATGATCCTCGGCCACGCTTTTCCGCCGGTGGTCGAGGCCATTGAGCGCGCCGCGCGGAATTCGCCCAGCTTCGGCGCCTCGACCGCCGCCGAAGCCGACCTGGCCGAACGCATCGTTGCCTGCTACCCGGCCATCGAGAAGATGCGTTTCGTCTCGTCAGGTACGGAAGCCACCATGAGCGCCATCCGCCTGGCCCGCGCCGCCACCGGCCGCAACCTCATCGTCAAGTTCGAAGGCTGCTACCACGGCCACTCAGACGGCCTTCTGGTCAAGGCCGGCTCCGGCGTGGCGACATTTGGAATTCCGGGTTCGGCCGGCGTGCCCGACGCAATTGCCGCCCTCACGCTCGCGCTTCCGTACAACGATCTTGCCGCCGTTGAAGCTGTCTTTGCCGAGCATCCCAACGAGATTGCCGCGATCATCCTCGAGCCCGTCGTCGGCAACGCCGGCTGCATTCCGCCCGCGCCCGGATATCTCGACGGCCTTCGCGAGATTTCGCGCCGGTACGGCGCTCTGCTCATCGCCGATGAAGTGATGACCGGCTTCCGCGTCGCGTTAGGTGGCGCTGTCCAGCTCTACAAAATGGATCCTGACCTCATCACGCTGGGAAAAATCGTCGGAGGCGGCCTGCCCGTCGGCGTCTTCGGCGGCAAGCGCGAAATCATGGATCAGCTCGCCCCGCTCGGCCCGGTCTACCAAGCTGGTACTTTGAGCGGCAACCCGCTCGCCATGGCCGCCGGCCTGGCCACGCTCGACTACCTCCAGGCCCACGCCGCCGACGTCTACGCAAAACTCGAATCGACCAGCAAAGCGGTTGCCGAAGGCGTTGCCGCCGAGGGCGCCCGTGCCGGCGTTCCCCTCACCGCCAACCGTGTCGGCGCCATGTGGACCTGGTTCTTCACGCCCGGTCCAGTGACGAACTACGAGCAAGCCGCGAAATCCGACACCGCCGCCTTCGGCCGATTCCATCGCGGCATGCTGGACCGCGGCATCTGGCTCCCGCCCAGCCAATTCGAAGCCGCGTTCATGTCCTACGCCCACACCGACGCCGACATTGAGGCCACCATTTCCGCTGCCCGCGAAGCATTTCAATCCGCTTTGGGCGATTGACCTGCGTTAGAATCTTTGTTGTGCGGCCCTCTGAAGTATTCGAACAGCATCGGGAAGTTATTCGCCAAATGGTCGTTGAATCTGGCATGGCGAACCCGCGCCTCTTTGGATCCGCCCTTTACGGCGACGATCGCGAAGACAGCGATCTGGACCTGCTCGTAGATCCTTCCCCGGAGACAAGCCTCCTCGATCTCGCCAAGCTGCAAGTGCAATTAGAGGATCGAGTCGGCATTCGCATTGACCTGCTGACCCCACGATCTCTGCCAGCCACTTTTCGTGGCAAGGTGCTGGCGGAAGCGATCCCGGTATGAACTCTGGCTCAATTCGGGCGCGCGATTATCTGGCGCACATGCTCGATGCTGTGAGCCAGATCCAGGCCTACACGCTGAACAAATCGGCTGAAGATTTCGCGGCCGACCGGCTCCTCCAGGACGGAGTCATTCGGAACGTCGAGATACTGGGAGAGGCTTCCAGAAGGCTCATGGAAGCCCTGCCGGACGCGATCTCGCGGTTTCCGGTAATCCCGTTCGCCGCCATTTACGCGATGCGCAATCAGCTCTCGCACGGCTACTTTACAGTTGACCTGGACATAGTCTGGAACGTGGTCGAGCGTGACATTCCCGAACTGCGAACTCAGATAGAAGGAGCGATATCGCATTTTGATAAGAGCT
>CAVYBV010000023.1:0-6539 GCA_963766785.1 uncultured Acidobacteriota bacterium | reverse complement strand
TGTCAGGTACATGCGCGTGCGCACCACGTCTTTGAACTGCGCGCCCGCGCGCTTGAGCGCAGCTTCGGCGATCGAGAAGATTCGCCGCGTCTGCCCCTCCGCATCCGCCTCATCGGCGCCCACCGGACCGGTTCCTGACAGGTAAACCGCGTTGCCCACGCGCACCGCGCGGGAGAAGCCGATGATGGGCTCAAACGGAGATTCGCCGCTGATGTTTGTGCGCATGGAAGTGCAGTGCTCAGTGGTCAGTGCTCAGTGATCAGTGCCGTGGGCAGAAAAGTAATCTGCTGACCACTGACCACTGACCACTGATCACTGATCACTTGTTCTTACAGCCCCTTCGAGGCCAGGAACCCGATCAGGTCGACCACGCGGTTGGAGTAGCCCCACTCGTTGTCGTACCAGCTCAACACCTTCACGCTCTGGCCCACCACCTTGGTCAGCGGCGCGTCCACAATCGAGCTGCGCTTGTCGCCCTTGAAGTCGGAACTCACCAGCTCGTTCTCGTCGTAGCCCAGGATGCCCTTCATCGAGCCTTCAGCGGCGGCTTTCAACGCCGCATTCACTGACTTGACATCCGTGGTCTTCTCGCTGATGAAAGTCAGGTCCACGATGGAGACATTGGGCGTGGGCACGCGCAGGGAGAAGCCGTCGAGCTTGCCCGCCATCTCCGGGATCACCAGCCTTAGCGCCTTGGCCGCGCCGGTCGAGCTGGGAATCATGTTCAGCGCCGCCGCCCGCGCCCGCCGCAGGTCCTTGTGCGGAAAGTCCAGGATTACCTGGTCGTTGGTGTAGCTGTGGATCGTGGTCATGATGCCGCTGACGATGCCGACCTCCTTCATCAGCACTTTCACCACCGGCGCCAGGCAGTTGGTGGTGCAGCTCGCATTGGAAATGATGTTGTGCTTGGCTGGATCGTACTTCTCCTCGTTCACGCCCAGCACCAGGGTGATGTCTTCATTGGTCGCCGGCGCGGAGATGATGACCTTCTTCACCGTCGGCCCCAGGTGCGCTTTGGCCGCGTTCGCGTCGGTAAAGCGGCCCGTCGATTCCACTACAATCTGTGCGCCGAAGTCGGCCCAGGGCAGCTTGGCCGGATCCTTCTCCGCAAACACCCTGATCTTCTTCCCATCCACCACAATCGAATCCTCGGTGGACGATATCTGGTTGGGCAAATTGCCCAGAATCGAATCGTACTTCAGAAGATGCGCCAGCGTGGCCGGGCTGGTCAGATCGTTTACGGCAACAAAATCGATGTTCTTATTGCCCAATGAAGCGCGAAATACGTTACGGCCAATCCGGCCAAAGCCGTTGATGCCAACCTTCACTGCCATGTGTCAGTTCTCCTTCATGCGCTTTTTTAAAAGCGGGATTCAAAAAAATCGTGGCGTTCGGCGGCTGGAGAGGCGCCGCAATTGCGCTGCGGAGCCGCTCTGTGTACGGCCAATCGGCAATTCCACCAAACCCATGATCGTAACATTCTTGTCAACGGGAACCAAATCGGCTTGAGCGCGGCCGGGACGCCGTTCTGTGTGCCCTCCCGGCCCAGCGCCAGTTTGCTGCGCCGCCCGCACCTCGGTATGTGATGGGGTGCACATCGTTTGCAGCACCCTCGCCCAATGTGGTATCCGATACTGGATACAAGTGTTTGAAGGTGGGAATGAGACGACGCTCCAGACGCGCACCCAATTTCTCTGAGTCAACAGGAAGAATCGGACAGGAACTCCCGGCGAATCAGCCCGCTCCGCTGGTTCCCAGCTACCTCGATCCCGTTCCGGGAGGCGCCCAGAGCCCTCCCGCACAGGATCCCACGCGGCAAACCGGCCCGCCCCGCGCACCCGCTCCCCCAACCCGGCCTCATCCGCAACCGGAGCCGCGCCCGCGCCCGCCCCGGCCGCCGAAACCCGATTGGGAATCGGCTTCCGCCTCCGGTCGCGTCGAGCTCGAAACCCAGCCGGAAATCCCGTCCGTCCCTCCGCCCGAAGCCCAACCCGCCGATCGCTCCGCACAGGCCCCCAAAGGCTACGTCGTGCTCGCCATCGGCCTGCCCGGCTCCGGAAAAACCACCTGGTTCCGCCGCCGCGGCGTCACCCCCCTCTCCTCTGACCTGCTCCGCAACATCCTCTTTGACGACGTCGAGGAGCAGCGCTACCAGGGCCTCGTCTTCTCCACCCTCCGCTCCCTGCTGCGCGCCCGCCTCATCGCCCGCATGCCCTGGAACTACGTGGACGCAACCAACCTCTCCCACCACGAGCGCCGCCAGTGGATCAAAATGTCCACCAGCTTCGGCTACGAGGTCCAGGCCGTCTTCTTCGATGTGCCGCTTGAGGTTTGCCTGGAGCGCAACCGCTCCCGCGACCGCTCTGTCAGCGAAGAAGTTATGCGCAAAATGGCCGAAAAACTCAAACCGCCCGCGTTTGAAGAAGGCTTTTCGAAAATCACGGTGGTGCGCGTCAAAAGCGCCGGCTGACACCCGCTTTGCCAAACGCCGACTTCGATCCCCCCCGTGCCGTCGGCCAAAAGCAACTCCCCACCACCGTCGGCGGCGCGCTCATCCATGTCGCCGACCACACCCAGCGCCACACCGGCCAGGCGGTCACCACCGCCAAGGTGCTCAAGGCGCTGCGCACGTAGTCACCCCACCCCGCGGCCCGATATTCCTCGCCGGCTGGTACATTCGGAATCATGCCGAGACTGCTCGTCCATGTCCGCGCAGCCCTTGCCAATCCCGTCTGCCTTCTTGCCGTTGCCGCGGCCCTTATCGCCTTCGCCGTCCAATCCGGCGAGCTCGGTTCCGCCGACACCCAGCACCGTTTGCAAGCCACCCACGCGTTGTGGACCTCGGAACCGCCCGTGCTTCCCGAGGATTATCCCGAGTTCGGCATTCGCGGCCGCAACGGAGCCTTGCAGACCTGGTACGGCATCGGCCAGTCGCTGCTTATGCTCCCGTCCGACATCCTCGGCACCGGCATCGAGAAACTCCCCATCTTTGCCGATTACAACGGCAACGACCCCAGCGTCCGCAACATCGTCGTCGGCTACGCGGTCAGCATCTTCCTCAACGTCGCCACCGCTCTGGTCGCACTGCGCTTTCTCTTGCTTCTGGGTTTCAGCCAGCGTCAGTCCATCGCCGGCGCGCTCGCCCTGCTCGTCCTCACCACCCATCTCCACTACACCCAGAACCTGATGGAGAACAACTACATCTGCCTGCTCACACTCGCCGGTTTCACGTGGCATTACCGCTGGCTGCTCACGGGCAGCCGCCGCGCCCTCCTCATCGGCTCGGCTGCCTTCGGGCTCAATCTGCTCACCCGTCTCACCGCCGGATTGGATCTGCTCGCCGGCGCGTTCTTTGTGGCCCTGGCCATCTGGCTCGCAGGCACGCGCGGCTCCGCGCTCTTCGCCCGCGCCAAAACCTACGCCGCCGTCACGTTGCCGGTTTACGCGTTCTTCATCCTGCTCGACCGGCTCTATCAGTTCTACCGTTTCGGCTCGTTCTTCAATACCTACGCAGGCATCGCCGCGCGCCAGTGGCGCAGCCAGGATCCCAGCCTCCCATCCAGCTTTCCCTTCAGTGCGCCGTTTCACGCCGGCTTTCTCGGCGCGCTCTTCTCGCCGGCAAAGTCCATCTTTCTCTTCGACCCGCTTCTGATTCTCATGCTGATTCTGGCCGTCGTCTCCTGGCGCCGCTTTACCCCCGCCATCAAGGCCTATGTGATCGCGACGGCCGTGATGCTGCTCGCTTACATCTGCTTCTACGCCCGCTACTTCACATTTGCGGGCGACACCGCATGGGGCGATCGCTACGCCGCCACATCCGTCGAGCTGGCCGCCCTCCTCGCCGTGCCGCTCCTGTTGCAAGTCTGGTGTGGAATCTTCAGTTCACTCCGCATTCTTGGCACAGCCCTCATCGCCTTGAGCGCCGTGGTGCAGATCGCATCCGTTGCCTTCTGGCAATCGCTCGAGCGCTACCAGATGGAGCAGATGCACCGGTCCGCTTTCGTCGTCGGATTGCGTTTCGAGAACATCGTGGCCTTCGCTCTCGGCAAAATGAACGCCTGGGGCCTCATCAACCCCGGCATCACCGACGATGCCTGGGATTACCAGCACATCACCGCCTGGAACCTGTTGCCTTTCCAGTTGCAGCATGCGGGCGTGGCGCCCCTGTGGGTCGATCGCCTGACTCTGGTCATTTGGTGGGCAAGCCTGGTTGCGCTCGCTGGGGTGCTCGTGCGCCTCTATCGCCGCCTCCCGCAGGACGCCGGCGAAGCGCCTCTCTCATCGCGGGTGCCCCATCCATGAGACGGCCTCATCGTCTCACGGGTGGAAACAATATCTGGCTAGTGGCCGTGTCCAGGTGATTTTGTAATCGAACCTTTGAATTTGGGTGCCCCAGGTCCCCGGTTTTGGGACCTGGGAAACCACAAGACTACACGGACACCGCTCTAATCGCTGATCCCCTGTTCCTCTTCTTCCGGCGCCAGCGCGTCCAGAATATGCCCCATCTTTTCCTGCTTGGTCTTGAGATACGCCGCAAACGTGTCCTGCGCTTCCACTTCGGCGCTGACCCGCTCCGTAACTTCAATCCCCGCCGCCTCCAGCGCCGCTACCTTCTCCGGGTTGTTCGTCATCAGCCGCACCGCGCCCACCCCAAGCTTTTTCAGCACCTCCGCCGGCAGCTCGTAGGCGCGGCAATCCGGCGCGAATCCCAGCTCCACGTTGGCCTCCACCGTGTCCAGCCCCTTGTCCTGCAGCTCGTAAGCCCTCAGCTTGGCCATCAGCCCGATCCCGCGCCCCTCCTGCTGCTCGTAGAGCAGAATCCCCGCGCCCTCCGCCGCTATCTTGCCCAGCGCCATCTCCAGTTGCAGCCGGCAGTCGCACCTCAGCGACCCGAACACGTCTCCGGTCAGGCACTGCGAGTGGATCCGCACCAGCGGCACCGCGGTGTGCACATCGCCCATCACCAGCGCCACAAGCCCCTCCACGCGCTTGCCGGCCGCCCCGCCCGGCAGCACGCCCTCAAATCCCAGAATCCGGAATTGTCCCCAGCGGGTAGGGAAGTCCGCCTCGGCAACCTTCCTCACGCTCTCGTACGGCATATCACCATCCTAAAAGATTCGCTGGTCCCCTCGTTCCCGATCTCCCATCGCCAATGGCCAGAAGCCAGTAGCCGGTAGCCAGCAGCTACGAGCTACAAGCTACCGGCTCCCGGCCGAAACCCTGCCCCTGAACCCTCGGCACTGTTACATTGATCTCGTGACCAACACCCTCATTCTCATCACCTTGCTGGTCAAGCTGGGCGTCATTGCCGCCGTCGCCAGCGCCCTTGCCCGCTCCCGCACCTTCCAAAAGCTCCTCTTCGCCGAGCGCCGCACCCCCGCCCAGACCCTCGCCCTTCTCGCCTTTTTCCTCGTCCCCCTCACTCTCGGCGTCTGGGTCCGCACCAAGGTCCCCAACTTCCTCGCCGCCGACATCTCCTTTGAAACCACCATTCTCCTCGGCCTGCTCATCGGTCCCGGCTGGGCCATGCTCGGCGGCATTGTTCTCTCCGGTCCCGCCGTCTTCCATCACGAATACCTCGCCCTGCCTTTTAACGCCTGCCTCGGTCTCGCCGCCGGCATCCTCGGCCGCTTTGTTCCACGCGAGCAGATCTGGGACTTCACCCCCTTGATCGATCTCAGCATCTACCGCTGGATCCGCCGCAACCTCCGCCGCCCCGGCATCGATCCCCAGTTCCTGATGCTCCTCATCATCGTCCTGCTTGAAAGCGTCCGCGAATCCCTCGCCCACGAATATCCCGGCCGCCTCTGGGCCCTCACGCCCACTTCCTGGGGCTTCCGCATCCTGGTCTGGCTTTCCGCTCCCGTGGTCGTCGGCATCGCCCTCAAGGTCTGGAACGCCCTCCGCATCGAGCTCACCCTCGAAGATCAAAAGCGCCTCCTCCTTGAAGCCCGCCTCGACGCCCTTCAGCGACAGATCAATCCCCACTTCCTCTTCAATACCCTCAACTCCATTGCCTCGCTGGTTCGCAACCAGCCCGAGCTCGCCCGCGAAATGATCGTCAAGCTCGCCAACATCCTCCGCGCCCTCCTCAAGGAGCACGACAGTTACGTTCCCTTCCGCCAGGAGCTCAGCTTCACCGACGATTACCTCGACATCGAAGTCGTCCGTTTCGGCCGGGAAAAACTCCGCGTGGAAAAAGACATCGATCCCGCCACTCTCGAAGTCCTCGTCCCCAGCATCCTTCTCCAGCCGCTCATTGAGAACAGCATCAAACACGGCCTCGAACCGCGCATCAACGGCGGCACCATCACCCTGCGCAGCCGCCTCCATGGCGACCATGTCCGCATTGAGGTGGCCGACGACGGCGTCGGCATGATTCCCCAGCCCGCCTCCACTCTCCGCCGCTCCGGCAACGGCATCGGCATGAAAAATGTCCGCGAGCGCCTCGAAGTCCTCTACGGCCTCCAGGCCCGCTTCACCGTCGTCTCCAACCCCGGCCGCGGCACCACTGTCTCCATCGAACTCCCCATCCGCTT
>CAVYBV010000022.1:0-46824 GCA_963766785.1 uncultured Acidobacteriota bacterium | reverse complement strand
TTCGCGTGATCGCCGTCCGACACAATTGCGCTCTTGCCCAGCTTGCGCTTGGTCTTCGGCGACTTCGACGAAAGAATGTGCCGCGTCTTCGTGTGGCCCCGCTTGATCTTGCCGGTGCCGGTCTTGCTGAAGCGCTTGGCCGCGCCCGAATGGGTCTTCAACTTGGGCATTTTCTTCTCTTGTGGGAGCCGGGCGTAACCGCCCGATCCGGAAAAGTCTCGCCCGCGCGGGGATTTCCCGCACTTGGGAGACTCCGACCAGTATACAGGAAGCCCGGTATTCCGGCTACGGCGAGTTTGAAACCGCGTTTACGGGTTATCCGGAGCGATCCCCTGCTCCGACTCCCCAAACGCCTTTTGAATGAATTGGATGATCCGCTGCCGCCCATCGTAGCCGTGCCACGGCTCGGGCGACGGCCGCCCGTAGATCCCCACGGCCAGCGGCCCATGATTCTCGCGCGGATACGTCACCATCTCGACCGGCACGCCTTCCTGCAGCAGCGCCCGGTACATCTCCTCTGACTGGCCCAGCGGATCGGTCGTGTCCGCCTGGCCCTGGATGAGCAGAAACGGCGTTTTGGCCCGTGCCGCGCCGCTCAACGGACTCTGCTTCCACGCGTCGTCCATGTGCTCCCACGGCTTGCCGAAGTACCACCGGTCGTACCACGAACCGCCCTCGGTCCCGTACTCGCTGAACTGGTCAATCACTGGCGCGCCGCTGATGACGGCCTTGAAGCGGTCCGTCTTGCCCTCAACGAATCCCGCCATTTCGCCGCCGTAGCTGTAGCCCATCAGCGCCATCTTGTTCGCATCCAGCGGATAGTGCGCCAGCACATAGTCCACTCCGGCCATGATGTCCTGGTAATCGCCCCCGCCCAGGTCGTTTTTATTGGCCGCCTCAAACTTCACCCCGTAATTCGACGAGCCCCGCGGATTCGGCCGGAAGATCGCCCATCCATGCCCCAGCAGGAATCCCGCAAACGGATCGTAGCTGTCCTCGAACGCGCCGGCAGGCCCTCCATGCACATCCACAATCAGCGGGACTTTCCCGTTCTTCGCCTGCGGCGGCAGGTAGATCAATCCCTCCACCGTAAACGGCCCGCTCGTCCACTTCACCAGCTCCGGCTCCACGGCCAACAGCCCCTTCGGCGCCAGCTCCGGCATCGGCAGCGCCGTGCACGCATCGCCCAGGTGCCCGCCATAGCACAGCTTCTCTGGCTCGCCGCCGCTCTCCGCCATCCACACCCATCCCGTCTTCTTGCGGTTCGTATTCAGCCCGAACACCACCGCCGTACCCAGGTCGATCGGCGCCGGCGGCTTGCTCCCGTCCAGCGTCAACCGCACCGGCGTCGCATGGGTCCCGATACTTGCCTGCGCAATCACGGTGCCGTCCGCCATAAAGTACAGCGGCCCAAATCCCAACTGCCCTGCGAATCCCGAGGAAAGCGGAATCACCTTCGCCCCCGAGCTCTCCTTCGGCAACGCATAGAGCTCGTCGTACCCTGGCGGCGCATCCTCCTTCGTCGCGGCGGAGAACACAATCGCGCTTTCATCCGGCGCAAACGCTATGTTCCCCACCGTCGGCGGAATCGCGTCCAGCTTCTGCGGCTTATCGGCGTTTTCGGCGTCCACGACAAACGACTGCCCCGCCGGGCCCAGGTCGCTCACGTCGTTCATCGGCTCCGTAACCACCAGCAGCCTGTCCGAGCTCCGCGACCAAACAGCGTTGCGCACATTCGGCTTGAGGTCCACCACTTTAAGTTCGCCATCCAGCGTTCCGTCCGGCTTCATCCCAACCAGGTAAAGCCGCGTGCCGTGAATGTCGTGATTCACCCAGTCGGCATCGGCCTTCGCTTCTGTCTCTTTCTTCTCGCCCGGCGTCACCGGATCGTGCGCCCACACCGCCAGCCACTTTCCATCGGCAGAAAGCGCATACCCGCCCACGTCAATCGCCAGCGGTTCCGGCTTCTTGTCGGCATCGGCCTTCTTATCGCCATCCTTCTTCTCTGCGTCCTTTTTCTCCGCGCCCGGCGGCGGAATCGCATCTTTCTCCTTCGACTCGTCCACCGCCGGCATCACCTTCATGTCGTAGGGCATGGCCTCGCCGCCGCGCAGATCCAGCCGGAAAAGCTGCGTGTGTTCGCCGCGATGCGCCAGGAAGAAAATGGCGCTCCCATCCGGCGCCCACTCGGGCGCGCGCTCGCCACGTTTGTCCGCGGGCGGCGAAAACGTCAACTGGCGCAGCGAGTCCTTGTCGCCGTTTGTCGCCACCACCCAGATGTGCGACTTGGCGCCGTCAGCGGTCGAGTCGGTCACCACAAACAGCACCTGCTTGCCATCGGGCGAGAGCTCGGGGCCGCCCATGGCTTTCAGGTGGCGCAAATCGTCGGTGGTGGGGAAATGCGGCTCGGCCGGCTTCGGCTCATCGGCCGCGCGCAGCACGGCCGAGAGGCTCAACACGGCACATAGACTCAGGCAGGCGGGGAACATCCGGCGGGAAATCATGGCAACAGCATATACGGAGATGCCCCGAGCCGGCAGGGATTTGCAGAGCCGGCGCCACTTTCGCATGCAGGCATACGCTGTCGCGCGCGTCAGATGCCGAGCTCGTCGAACAATTCCTCGGCGTCCTTTGCCGAGCGCACTTCCTCACCGCGCTCGCTTTTGGCGATGGTTTCGCGGGTCAGCCCATTTAAGGACCCTGCCATCCGGTCCGTCCGAATCTTTCCCAAAAAGAGTGGAATCCGAGTTGGAAATCCCGGTCGAACTCCTGGCCGAGCCGGGTGAAGTTGGATCGGGCCGAGCATCTGCGCGGAATCCAGCGAGCATTCCGAACCTGCATACTGTTGCGCCGGGAGAAACGTCCGTAGGAACTCGTCGAGACAGCGTGCATTCTGCGCCAGATTCTCATCCGAAGTCAGGTGCGTTCTGAACTCGTGAATCAACAGCACCGCAGCGTCCACACGCTGACGATCCGCTTCGAGCAACGTGCCCGCAACGGCGGTCAGCAGTTGATAGGGGAGGTTTGCAATCTGCGGGTTCAGCACCTGCTGCCGGGTATCGACAAAAGCGGGAATGCCGAGAAGGCACGCAGTCAGCCACGCCAACCTGTCCGGAAATCTGGTGACCGGCCGCTTCCTGGCGTTTTGCAACTCCGCTGCGACATCGCCGCCGAATGGCTCGTCGGCCTTGGCCTCGACGCAGACCAGCAACCGCGAATCGCCGCGAGCTCCCCACAGTACCAGGTCGTGACACCTGGCGCCGCGGCTTCCGAAAGGGAGGGGCGTTTCGAATTCCGTCACTCCGCGGTCAAGGACAGAACATCGCGTCGCCGAATGCGAGTTGAGCAACTCGTCAACACAACCCGGCGTGGCGGGGACTCCATTTATGGTCCATTCGCGGCCAAGTTCGTAGGCACTCCGGCCCTCTTTCCAGTGCAGCCGCCGACTCTCGGGCAAGGCCCATTTAGCCCATTCTGCGAATGAGGGAATCTCGCGGCCCTCGTTGCTTCGAATCGTCAACATGGTCGAAATGGGCTAACCCTCCCTGCCATCGCGCCGCGAATCAGCTCACAGCTCATCCCCGGCGCGTAGTGGAACGCAGCCGGAAACGCCGCGAAACGGAAGCGCATCTCGAACCCGGGAAGCAAGCCCGCGGCCAGCTTCTGCACTTCGGCATCGAGTTGCTGCTCAAGCAATTTCAAGTTAGGGCCTTCGCGCCTGTAGTATCTGAGAGGAGCCAGGACCTCCAGCAGTATCCGGCGCGCATTCATCATTTCGAAGTTGCGAAAGCGCTGGGCGAGTTCGGGTTCCGTTCGGTAGAGCAGGTAGATCGCTCCGTATCGCAGAACCTGCAGGGCGGCTTCGGTTGGCGTATTCGATTCGATCTTCAACTCGATCAGTTCGAATCCGCCCGCGATTCGATGCGCCAGGTCAACATTCATCTGCCGGCCGCCGCTGTCCACCAGTCCCGAAGCCGTAGGAACATCGTTGCCCCAGCCGTCGCCGTCAAGGCAGATGGCAATCTGCTTTTGAAGTTGCTTTTCAAGGCGCTGGGTGGGGTGTTGGGTGTAGTCCGGCGCCACACGCAGGACCCAGTTCTTGACTGAAGGCCAGCGATCTGGGGGGCGTTCCAGCCAGTTGGTCCGTATCTGCTTATGAATGGCGCTGAAGAGGCCACCGCCTTGAGGCCCGCGGGGCTTCCCCGCGATCTCCTTGAGACCGTGCAAGATCGGATGGATTTCAGGCATCGCACGGATTCTGCGCCCAGGCGGGGCGGATGTCAAACCCACGCGTCACACATCGGCAGCTCACATAAACGCAAGAGCCGCCCCGAAAAGCGGCTCTCCCAACTTTTTGAATCTCTGCTCAATGCGCGGCCGGCGCGGCCGGCTGCGGAGACTGGGGCGGCGGCGCCGCGGGCTTGGGCTTGGGCGCACCTTCCTTCTTCGACGGCGCCAGGATCGCGTGCAGAATCGTTCCTTCCATGCGCGGCATGAACTCCACCACCCCGGCGTCGCCAATGTCCTGGATCAACCGGTTGATGATTTTGTAGCCCAGCTCGCGGTGGGCCATCTGGCGGCCGCGGAAGCGCAGGCTCGCCTTCACCTTATCGCCATCGCCGAGGAATCGAACCGCCTGGTTCTTTTTGGTCTGATAGTCGTGCTCGTCCACCGTCACCGAGAACTTGACTTCCTTGATGGTGATGACCTTCTGCTTTTTGCGCGCCGCCCGTTCGCTTTTTTCCTTTTCGTAAAGGAAGCGGCCGTAATCCTGGATGCGGCACACCGGCGGGACCGCGGTGGGCGAGACCTCCACCAGATCCAGCCCGCGCTCGCGGGCGATCCTAAGAGCCTCAAATGGCGCCAGGATGCCAAGCTGTTCGCCGTTCTCGTCGATCACGCGGACTTCGCGCGCGCGGATGCGGTCGTTGATGCGAATAAAGGATTTGGCCGCTCGTTTATCGAATGCGATGGTTCTCCTCCACTAGGTTCGGACCGGCTTTCGCGCCGCCGGTTACCGGAACGCACCCCTGAGTATAGCATTGGTTTGGTTGCCTTTGCGCCCCGGCTGATCCCTGAAGCGCCCCGGCTGCGCCGTCATGGAAGACTGCGGCTGAGAATCCTCGCGCCTGAGGGCTCAACTTCCCTCGCGCCAAGGAGGCCGAGAAAAAGAATTCCTATCCTTAGCCACTGGGGGGCTTCCGCTGCAGGCCGTCCCCTCACGCCTGGTACCGGATTGCCTGCGATGCTGGCAGGCTGCGCACTGAGCGCTTGCCGATGAACACGTCGTCCACCGAAAGCCGCGCGTTCCCTTCCAGGTCCAGGCAGCCCACACGCCTCTCCGCGCACAGCGCCCGCGTCTGCTCGGACAACCTAGGCGTGATCAGCACCGGCGTCGCGCCCGTCTTTTTACTGTCCGCGCAGTCCTTCAACCTCTTCAGCGCCTCGCGCACATGCTCGGGATCCCCGTCAGCCACATTGCACACCAGCTTACGGTTCCGGCCCAGCACATCCACGCTGGCCACGAAATCGCTCCGCCGGTGCGCCGGCTGGAAGTGGATATCTCGCGTCTTGATGGAGGAAACCTGGTGCAGAAGAGCGTCCAGGGCCTCAGCCGCCCTGGCTTCCATTTCATTCGGAACTCGCGTTGTCTTCATGGGGATTCTCCTTCTCCTCTATCCCCGCCGGCAGTCAGGCTGATGTTGGGGGGAGACTGCCGGCGGCTCCTGTGGGTGCCGTCTTCTGCTTCTCTTTGCGCTTGTTGTTGTGCCGTATCGCGGCTCAAAGTCATCCAGTAAACGCCACTGGGCCGGAACCTCCATTCGCCGCCTCTGCCTGAGGTTAAAACCCGGTCGGCGCAATTGCCTGAAGCGTGTAGGAGTCTCCACCGGCGATTTCCATCGCCAGGGTAATTGGCTTGCGATCCGCTCGTTGGTGCGACCTTCTGAATTGCAGCCATTCACAAAGCCGGGGATCCGCGATCTCCGGTTTGCCGTGCCAGAATTCGGGCGAGAGCTGGCAGTCGATTTCGAGATCTCCCAGTCGCAGCATCACTCGGCTGACGGCCTTGGGAAAATAGCGCCTTACGTTGGCTGCGCCCACCCTCAGCCCGGTAACTTCCTGTCCATTTTGCCGGGTTTTTACAACCATGACTCACCCTCTTCGGTGCGGGCGGTCAGGTCGGAAGGAGATATCAGGAAGAGCGCATGTTTTTCGATGGTATCTGTGTCGATTTCTGACCGTGAAGTCGCCAGCACGTACAACAGATTTGTCCTCATCCTGCTCTTCTTCGTCTCCTATGTCAAGCAGGATCGGGTAATTCCATTTACTAGGGAAGATTAGCTCGGTATTCTCGCCGCACCCGCGCCAATCAAGGCGTTTCGCATGCTCGCCGGCAGATCGTTTTGCTCCACTTTCGCTGCAGCACGGCTCTTGCCGAGCGGCCTGGGACTGCTCTTCATGACCGGATCAGCACTCCCTCCAGCTCTCCATCCCCGCGCATTCGCGTCACCCGCGCACGCATCATCCGGTTAGCCTCCAGCTCGCCCTCCAGCCAGATCGGCAGAAAGTTTTCCGTCAGCCCCGCCGAGCGGCATCCACGCCGCTCGGGCTCTGGCGTGTGCAGCGTGATGCACTCAACTTCCCTTCCCAAGAATCCGCTCCGGTGCGTCCGGATCTTCTCTTCGCGGATCCGGCCGAGCTCCGCCATCCGCTCCTTTACCGCCTCTGCCGGCACCGGAGCAGCTTCATGCAACTGCCAGGCCCTGGTCCCCGGCCGCGGCGAAAACGGGAATAAATGCAGGTATCCGAACCTGAGCCTGGCAATGAAATCGCATGTCTCGGCGAACTCCTTCTCCGTCTCCCCCGGAAACCCCACCATCACATCCGCGCCCAGCGTCAGCTCCGGCCCCGCCGCCTTGAACAGTTCCGTTACCCTATCCGCATAGTGCCAGGGACGATAGCGGCGGTGCATCCGCCGCAAAACCGCGTCCGATCCCGATTGCAGCGGCAGATGCGCATGCCGAGCCAGCCGCTTTCCGCCAGACTCCCGCATCATCCCGATCAGATCCTCATCCCAGTCCATGGGCTCAATCGAGCTCAGACGCAGACGCGGCAAATCGGTCTCCGCGAATATTCTTCTGACCAGCCCCGCCAGCGTTACCGTCGTACAGCTCGGTGCCCCATCGTCGTGACTTTTTTCTGTCGCGAGGGTGGGATACGAAACCGCGAGAAGCTGTGCCCCATCCATGCCAGGGCAGTTTCCGGCATGGGTGGGCTTCGCCAGGTCCCATCCCCAGCGCCCGAGGTTGATGCCGCTCAGTACCAGCTCGTTTCCACCTGCCGCCACAAACCCGCGCACCTGCTCTAAAACCTTCTCTGCCTCCAGGCTGCGCGACCCGCCCCGCGTCTGCGGAATCACGCAGAAGGTGCACCGGTTGCCGCATCCCTCCTGGATCTTGAGGTTCGGCCGCGTCTGCGCCCCGGGCACAACCTGCGCCTCCTCTAAAAACGAGTGAGCAAACCGGTCGTCGGCCCAAACCGGCACCGTGCCGATCTTCGCTTGCGTCGCGATCGTCCGCACATCAACGAACCCGTCGCTCGCTGACCGGCCGACTTGCTGACCCGCTGACTCGCTGACTTGCCGACTCGCTGACCCGCTGACTTGCTGCGCAATCTCCGGCACCAGCGACTTGTGGCTGTTGCCCACCACCGCGGCAACGCCCGGCAACGCCGCCACTTCCTCCGGCGCCCGCTGCGCGTAGCAACCCGTCACCACGATCCGCGCCGCCGGATTGCGCCGATGCGCCCGCCGAATGAACGCCCGCGCTTCGCGATCCGCTTCCTCAGTTACGCTGCACGTATTCACGATCACCACGTCGGCAGCGGCCAGCGGCTCCATGCTTTGGCCGGAGGCGCGCAGCCGTTCGCCGATGGCCTCGCCATCCGCCCGCGCCGCGCGGCACCCAAAGTTCTCAATATGGAATCCAGCGCTCACACTCTCATTCTAGGCAATCCTGCAACTCCCCTTCAGAACACTCCAGCCCTGTGCCCCATCCATCGCGCAAACTCCACCGCGCGATGGGTGGGATGCCTACCCGCTACTCCATTGATCCATCGTCCTCGGCCGGGAGCATCTGGTAACTGACGAACGCGAAGTGCGCTCCATCGGGCGCCCAGTTGGGCACGTTGTCCGTGCCCGATCCACCCACAATCTCCACCAGGTCGCGAATCTTGCCGGTGCTCGCGTCCAGGATGCGCAGGGTTACATCCTTGTTGGCCGGATGCCCCGTCACATCGCCGGCGTAGGAGAGGATCAGGATGGACTTGCCGTCCGGCGACGGATGCGCCGTCCAGTTGCGCCGGTCGTCGAACGTCACCTGCTCAGGATCGCTGCCGTCCGGCCTCATGCGGAAGATCTGCATCCCGCCGGCGTGATCGGAGTTGAAGTAAATGAAACTGCCATCCGGCGAGTAATCCGGATCGTCGCTGGTCCCGCTTCCCGTGGTCAATTGCTTCTCCGCGCCGCCTTCCGGCGCAATGGCAAAAATGTTGATGCTGCCGTTCGAAGGCCGCGTGAAGAGGATCGTTTTGCCGTCGGGGGACCAGCTATGAAAATAGGAGTCCGGGTTTTGGGTCACCATGCGCGGCGCGCCGCCGCCCGAAGGCACAATGTAAACGCGCCGCCCCGGATGTTCTGCCGTCGTGCAGGTCATCGCCAGCCATTTCCCGTCGGGCGACAGCCCGTGGCTCCCGGTGCAGCCCGCCGCATCGCCGATATCGATCGCCGTCGCCTCGCCTCCCGTCGCCGGGATGCTCCACATCCGCCCGCCGCGATCGAAAATCAGCGTCTTCCCATCGCGGCTCCAGTTGGGCGCTTCCATGTACCCCTTGCCGGTCGCAATCACGAACGCCTGGCGCGCGTCGTTGTCGATCGCGATGGTCTGCAGCGTGCTGTAATGCGCTTTCGGCAGCGGGGTCTCCGGCGCGCTCAGCGTGGTCAGCTCAATGTGGGAGAACGTCGCCTTCTCCACCGCGCCTTCCTGGTGCGCGCACACGCCCAAGCCCGCGTAAAATGGCTCCGCGAAATGCAGCTTGACCGACGCCCCCGCCTGGTGCAGCGGCTCGCCTTTCATGCTGACGAAAAGCGTGATTGTGTCTCCGCGCTTTTCCAGGCGCACCGTCCTGGGCGCGCCCAGGTCGAACGCAATGTCCTGCGTCGTGTCGCCCTTGTTCCGCCGATATTGGAGCGCCGTCTCGCCGTTCCCGTGCACCGCCGCGTCCGCATACATTGAATCCGGCTCCAGCGACTGCCGGAAGATCAGGAATGCTTTCCGGTGTGGACTTGACGTGGCCGCCGGCGTCGAAAGCTCGATGTCGGCAGTCAGCGAAAGGTCGCCCGACACCTTCTTCCACACCATGTGAAAGCCATCCGCGGTTGACCACAAATTGGCCCCGGACGATGCGATCGAATAAATACCGGTCGCCTGGTCAAAGGATGCCGTACCCGCCGGGTTCACAATCCCCACGTCCGATTGCCCCTCGAATGCGCCCACCGCGCCACTCCGTGCATTTCCCTGCGCCATCGCCGCGCCCGTCCACGCCAATACCGCGGCCGCCGCAAGCGCAAACCAAACCTTCCCGTTAGAGTTCATCCCTCGCCTCTCTCCGATAAGCCCTTCCACTCTACGTCAGCCGGGATTTGCAAGGCCAGTTGCCGCCGCTTAGGGCCGGGAATTGCGGCGCACCGCCCCGCGCTCCGCGCTTTTCTCAATCCAGGTTCGCTGCTAAGATATAGGAGTCACCCGTGGGGCTGTAGCTCAGCTGGGAGAGCGCCTCGTTCGCAACGAGGAGGCCAGCGGTTCGATCCCGCTCAGCTCCACCATTTCCCTTCGAAATCCTGTGCCAGTGGGTCCTTCGCCGCTGCGGCGACTCAGGATTTCGCCTGCGGGCTCTGACGCCCGCAAACCGGCTCAAGTTCGATCCTGCTCAGCTCCACCAGCCTTCGCTGCTCTGCGAGCAGCTTCGGCTCGGCGTGCCAGCCGGCGAAGGCTGTCGCGCCGCAGCTTTAGCGAAGGCGGGCGCGTGCCTTCACACCAGCGCCATCTCCGCAAGCGCTCCCGCCGGAATCCGCGTCCCTTCAGCAATCCAGCGAATCACCGCCGGGCACACCGCCAACGCAACCGGAGCAGCCATGCGCCCCATTCCGCTGACCATCGCGCGTGAGACCAGCGTGGCCAGCCGAATTCCGGAATGCAGCTGGCGGCGCATGGCTCGCTGATACGCGCCCGCGGACGCGCCCGCCAGGTACATCGCGGCGGCCAGTGCTCCGGAATGCAGCGCGATCGACATGCCATCGCCGGTAAAGCTGGGAATCACGGCGGCCTGATCGCCCAGGCGCCACAGCCCATCGCGCGCCGCAGACCCGCCGGCAAGAAATCCGTAAGGAATCGGCGAGATGGCCAGAGGGCGCTTCCAGAGCGGGTCTGCGCCGGCAAGAAGTTCCGCCATCGCCGGATTGCCCTGCGCAATTTCAGCCAGCAACTCCATCCACCCGCCGCTGCGCTGCAACCGCGAGCGCCGCACAACCAGGCACAGGTTGGCCAGGTCGTCTTCCACCAGAGTGAGCCCGCCGTAGCCATCAGCAAACAGGAAGAGCGCCATCACGCCGCGCAGGACCTGGACCTGCGCGGGCGCGAGCCGCCAGTGCATCTTGAACCCGACCAGGTCGTTGTGCGCGCCGGCCGGCCGCGCCCATCCGCGCAGGTCGTGCTTGCCCGTAGCCAAGAACACACTCCGCGCCTCAAGAGATGCGCCATCTGAACAGGCGGCGACCCATCCATTTGGGCCGCGTTGGAGGCGCGTCAACGCTATTCCTCGCCGCACCCCGGCTCCGGCGTCCCGCGCGCGCTGAAGCAGCGCCTCGTCCAACGCGGAGCGCGAAAGCGACAACGCCTGGAAGGGCAGCTCTACTTCGATTGCCCGCCTCCCCATCAGCACCCGCAGCCGGCCGATGCCGGCCGCGCACAGCGCCAACGGATCAACGCCCGCGTGGCGCAAATAGGCCACGGCTTCGGGCGACAGAAACTCGCCGCAGACTTTTGCGTGGGCCGCGGCTTCGCGCTCCACCAGCAGAACCGGCCTTCCCGCGCGGGCCAGGCGCAACGCCGCCATCGAGCCCGCCAGTCCGCCGCCGATGACAAGGCACTCGTGCTGTGCCGCGATGGTCATGCTTTGCTCCGGCTTACGCACAACCGCGCCGGCATCCACGCGCGAATGGCAACTTCGTCTTCGCGAAGTCCCGCCCGCGCGCAAAGCTCGCGCCAGTCGGCAGGCTGGAACGCGCGCGCGATCGACACCGGCCCGTCGTGCTGCACAAAAGGATGCAACCGCAGCGCGCGCGCCAACCAGCCGAAAAGATGGTACGGGACGGGCGCGCGGGAGAGATCGTTAATGAACCAGCCCACCACCGCGTTCTGCTCCATCCAGCAGATGAAGCGCGCCAGTTCGCCGTCCGGAAGATGATGCGCGACCAGCGAACTCATCACCAGGTGGGGCGGAGCCTTTGGAAAATAACTGAAAACATCCCCCTCCATCCATTCCGCGCGGCCAGCCCCATTCGCCGCCTCGCGAGCAAGTTCAACGCAATTCGGATTCACATCCAGACCGGTCAGCTCAACCCCAATTCCGCGCCCGTGCGCCCAGTGCTCGATCCGGCGCAGCAGGTCTCCATTGCCGCAGCCCACGTCGAGGATGCGAACCGGCTGCCCCAGCCGCTCCAGGCGCAGGCTTTCGAGCCAGTGGAACGTGGGCCGATACCCGAGAAGAAGGCGATTGACGCGCGCCACGTCCCGCAGGCAAGCGCGCAGTTCGCTGCGGCTGCACGGCTGATCCATCTGCTCGGGCAGGTCTTCCGGCTGCGTTCGGCGCGAGAAGTCGATGCGGCTAGGCTGCATGGAAGAGCATGGTCTCCGCAGTAACGCCGGGGCCAAACGACATCGCGCAGCCCTGTTGCCCGGCCTGCGCCGCCGCCAGCACCTGTTCCAGGACAAACATGACGGTGGCCGACGACATGTTGCCGAAACGTTGCAGGATGCAGCGCGAATGCCGTAGCGCATCGCCGGGCAATCCCAGGCCCTGCTCCACCGCATCCAGAACGGTGCGCCCGCCGGGATGAACGGCCCAAAGGGAGAGGTCGAGCGGATCGCGCCCCCGCGTGACCTGCGCGCCCACATCCTTCATGGCGCGCTTGATCTCGCCCGGCACCTGTCCTGAAAGATGCATGTCAAAACCTGCATCGCGAATCCGCCACGTGATCAGGTGGCTGGTTTCGGGCAGGCACACGGCCAGAAAACTGTCGATGGCCAGCCCGCGCGGCTCCCCGCTCACCACGCTGGCGGAACACCCATCCGCGAAAAGAAGGAAGGAAAGAATATGCTCCAGTTCCTCCGTCTCCTGCATGTGGATGGTGCAAAGCTCAAGATTCAGCACCAGCACCCGCGCTGAGGGTTCACAGCGCACAATGTAGTGCGCCGATTTGAGCGCGTTGATGGCGGCATAGCATCCCATGAAGCCGATCATGGTGCGCTCCACTCCGGGATTCAATCCAAGATGGCGCACGATGTCGAAATCGAGCCCCGGCGCGTAGAGCCCAGTGCAGGAAGTCACAATGACGTGCGTGATGGCGCCGCGCTCACCATCGCTGAGGGCGAGCCGGTCGAGCGCGGCCTCAGCCAGCCGCGGCGCAAACTTCTCGAACATCTGCATGCGTCGGGCCGTCGACGGAAAATTGCCGCGCACGTAAAGCTGTTCGGAGTCGGACCAGCCGGCGCCGTCCCCAACCGGCTCAATAAACGAGTAGCGATGCTCGATGGCCGCTACCCGCGCCATGCGCCGGAAAAGACTGCGCTCGACACCTTCGGGAAGCATGCTCTCCGCGAATGCGACGAAGGAGCGGTGCACGTCATGCGGCGGAACGGCGGTGGCGATGCGATTGATGTAAGCGGTGTTCATGGCGCTCCGGTAGGGAAAGCCGGACCGGCGATCCGGCGCACGTCTGCGCGTTTAGACGCAAGAAAACGGCAAACCGCAAGCGGCGCAAATCGAAAACCCTTGTTTGCAGGCTCCCGAGGGACGGGGAAACGAGCCTCACGTACATCATACTGCACAATGGGCCGGTGCGGAGGGTGCGGTTCGCGCCGCCGGTCCCGGCTGGAGGTGAGCTAGGGCCTGCGCGCCAGGCGCCGATTGCGCAGCCACTTGGCGATGCCCAGCACCAGCAGCATGCCTCCGAAAGGGATGCACATCAGCGCCACGATAAGCGCGAACCAGCCACTGTTGGTGTTGGCGCCAGTGCGCGAGTAGCCGCCCAGCACCGTCAGCAGCAGCACCGTTGCCAGCGCGCCTGTGCCCACCATCCAGCCGCCCCAACGCAGCAACTGCGACGTACCGTCGTTGGACATTCGTGCCGCGGGCCGCTTCGCTTTTTGTGCTGTCATCGTCAACCCCGGCTCAGCGCCAGGCGCAGCCACACGTAGGTGGCCACGCCGGTGATAGAAACGTACAGCCAGATGGGAAACGTCCACCGGGCGATTTTGCGGTGCTGGGGAAAGCGCCCGGTGAGCGAGAAGAAAAACGTGACCAGCACCATGGGCAGCGCCACCGTGGCCAGAATAATATGGCTAGTCAGCAGAGCCAGGTACGGCGTGCGCAGCGCCGCGTGCAGCGGGTAGCGGATGTCGCCGTGCAGCGCGTGATGCGCGATGTAGCCGATGAGGAACAGCGTGGAAAACACAAACGCGGTCTTCATCGCCCGCCGGTGCGCGGCTATCTTCCGGGCGCGGATGAACGTGAACCCCACCAGCAGCGACACCGCGCTGGCCCCGTTCAGGATCGCGTTCAGCGGCGGCAGAAATGCCATCTCGGAGTTCGATCCGGAGGCGGGGTGCACGTAAATGAGCCAGAACAGGAACAGCGTGGCCGCCGCGCTGATCGCGAGGATGGCGGCGATGGCGCCGCGGGTGCCCGCGGGACGGCTGGCCGATGGTGCGGAAATCGTCATTCAGTCCTCAATGCTTCGCGATGGCGCACAGCATCAGCGTGGTCATCAGCAGCGGCAGGTACATCACGCTCACCTTCAGCAGGTCGCGCGCCAGCATGCGGCTTTCCGCCGCATCCCGGGTGCGCAGGATGCCGGCAAAGCGGATGGTGTAGCCAAGGTAGACCAGCCCCAGGATGGCCGCCGGAATCGCGTACGCGGCGCCGGTCATGCCCAGCCGCCACGGCGCCAGGCTCACCGGAATCATGAGCACCGCGTAGAATAGCGCCTCGATCACCGTCGACAATCCGTCCGGCTGCACCACTGGCAGCATGCGGATGCCGGCCTTGGCGTACTCGTCGCGATACATCCATGCAATGGCCATGAAATGCGGGAACTGCCACACGAACAGAATGGCGAACAGCGCCACCGCCGGCCACTCGATGCGCCCGCGCGCGGCCACCCACCCCAGCAGCGGCCCCATGGCGCCGGGAAACGCCCCGATGAAGGTGGCCATGGTGGTGAAGCGCTTGAGCGGCGTGTACACGGCAACATAAGTGAACGCGGTGAGCAGGGCCAGCGCGACGGTGAGCAGATTGGTGTGCAGCAGCAGCCAGGATGCGCCCAGTGCAATCGCGCCAAGGCCAGCCACGATCCCAAACCACAGCGGATAGCGCCCCGCCGCCAGCGGCCGGTCGGCGGTGCGCTTCATCAGCGCGTCGACGCGGCGCTCCATGCATTGGTTCAGCGCGCCCGAACCGGCGCTGACGAGGCCGATCCCCAACAGCGTATCCAGCAGCCCGCGCTGCACGCTGGAAATTCCCGATTGCATCGATCCCAGATAGAAGCCCGCCCAGCCGGTGATGACCACCATCCCCGTGACCCGCACCTTGAAGAGCTCTCTCAGGTCGGAGATCAGCCGCGCCGTTACACCCGGCTGCGGAACGGCTATCGCGGCGTGCGCGTGTCCCTCCGAATGCGGGGAAAGTCCTACCGGAAGTGCGGTCTGGGAGATGGGAGCCATGCGGACGAAAGAAATCCAGGGAACACGCCCAGAGCGTTCGGGCGCACTTTCCATCATACCAAGGTGCGGGCTCAATCGCTGCGCAGCGGCCATCCGGACTTGCGCATGTGCAGCATGGCCCGGGTAAGCCCGGGAGTTCCAGCGAACTGGAGACCGTTGTCCGCGGCCGCTCGGTGGACCGCGTCTGTCACCTGCTCCGGCGTTAATTCCTCCACGATAACCGTCACATGCGCCTCTCGATAGAGCGGCAGCCGCCTTTCGTATCGCGCTGTCAGCCTCGCCTCGTCCGCCAGCACCGGCCGCGCGTGCTCAGTCCCGCCGCAGCGGGCGCGCCCGGTCTCCAGCCTCACCTCCAAATGCACCAGCAGCGTTCCCGGTCCGTTCAGCAACAGTTCTCGCGTATTCGCATCCTCAATTGCGCCTCCGCCCAGCGCCAGCACCAGCGCATCTTCGCTGGCCAGTCGCGCAATCGTCTCCCGCTCGCGCTCGCGAAACGCCGCCTCGCCATGGCGCGCAAAAAAGTCGGCGATAGCCATCCCGGTCTCGGCCTCAATCACGTCATCGGCATCGATGAATCGCCAACCCAGCCGCTCCGCCAACAGCGGCCCCACGGTGCTCTTGCCCGATCCCATGAAGCCGGTAAGCACAACGCGGCGCACTGGACCGCGCGCGCCCATCGTCTCTGCTTCTTCTGACGTCATGCTTTTCATGGTATCGGGCCCGCGCCTCCAGTACACTCGAAATGAGTCGCACCAAGATTCACGAACTCTTTTCCTCTCCCACTGTTCGCTGTCCACTGTTCACTGTCCACTGTTATGGAGCACGGCAAGCCCAGCCGCACCGCACTCCGCGTCGCCATCCGCCGCGCCGCGCACCAGCTCGTGGACCAGCCCCCGATCCTCGACGATCCCATCGCCGTCCGCCTCATCGGCTCCGGCTACGAGCGCGACCTCGAGCGCGCTGCGCACACCGTGGCCCGCGACTTTCGCTGCTTCATGGCCGCGCGCAGCCGCTATGCCGAGGACCATCTCGCCCATGCCGTCGCTTCCGGCGTGAGCCAATACGTGATCCTCGGCGCGGGCCTGGACACGTTTGCCTACCGCAACCCGTTCCCTCAGCTCCGCGTCTTCGAAATCGACTTCCCCCCTACGCAGCAGTGGAAGCGCTGGATGCTCGCCGAGGCCGGCATCGCCGCGCCACCCAACCTGACGTTTGTGGCCCTCGATTTCGAGCACCAGGCCCTCGCCGAAGGCCTGCTCGGCGCCGGATTCGATGCCGCCAAGCCTGCGTTCTTCAGCTGGCTCGGCGTGGTCCCCTACCTCACCCTTGACGCATTCCGCGCCACGCTCGCCGTCATCGGCAGCCTGCCCGCCGGTTCCGGCGTCGCCTTCGATTATGCCTTCCCACCCGACACCCTCGCTCCGCAGCGCCGCGCTGTCTTCAACCTGCTCGCCGCCCGAGTGGCCGCCGCCGGCGAGCCATTCCAGCTTTTCTTCGCCCCGGACCAGATCGATGCGGAGTTGCGCCAATCCGGGTTCCGTCTCATCGAGCAAGCCGATCACGAAAAACTCAACCAACTCTACTTTCGTGACCGCGCGGACGGGCTCAAGTTATCGCCTGTGGGCATCGGCATGATGGCCACGGCGTGGGTGTGAGGCGCTAATCAGGATGTGAGCTTGGCCAGTAGCCAGTAGCCACAAGTGCCAAGCTACCGGCTACAAGCTACAGGCTACCGCCTACCGGCTACAGGCTTCCGGCTCGCAAGCCATTAAGATGAACTCATGCGCCAATCCCTTCAGGCCGCGGTCGCCGCGCTCCTGGTTTCGCTCACCGCCTGCGGCTATCACACCCTGGGCGCGGCCGCTCACCTGCCCACCACGGTGCACACGCTTTCCGTCCCTCTTTTTCAAACCCGCACCGAGGCCTACCATACAGAGACGTTGATGACCGAGGCGGTGATCCGCGAATTCACCGCGCGCACACGCCTGCGGGTAACGCCCTCGACCAGTGGCGATCCCGACGCCACCCTCCACGGAACCATCCTCCAGCAGCAGGTGCTGCCGCTCACGTTCAATACCTCAACTCAGCAGTCCTCGAGCTACCTGATCACTATCGTGGCCTCCGTCACCCTCACGGCGCGCGACGGCCGCGTGCTCTACCAGAACACGAAATACGTTTTCCGCCAGCAGTTTCAGGCCACCACCGACCTGGCCACGTTCCTGGACGAAAGCCCGGCCGCGGAAGAGCGCCTGAGCCGCGACTTCGCCAGCGCGCTGGTTTCCGATGTGCTGGAAAGTCTTTGACCAGGCGCCCGCTCAAAGCCGGTAGCTTGTAGCCACTAGCCTGTAGCTTGATGATCGAGCTACTGGCTACCGGCTACAGGCAAGAGGCCACCGTCCCTGCTATCATGTTTCCGCATGGTCCCATCACCCGGATCCAGGAGCACAGCCCGTTGAGCGCGGCGCGCTGGGGAGCGGGTTTCTCGGCCGTCGGCCGCTTCGTGGCCGAAATCGAAGCCGCTTCCAAAAACTCCGGCTCGCTCAAGCCCGGTTACGTGCTGGCCGGAGACGAGCTCTTCCTCCAGGATCGCTGCCGCGCCGCCGTTCTCAAGGCCTTCGCCCCTTCCGAGCTTCGCGACTTCTGCCTCTCCGATCTCGACCTTTCGTCAACAACCATCTTCGAAATCCTGGACCGCGCCCAGACCCCCTCGCTCATGGCCCCGTTCCAGGTCATCTTTGTGCGCAACGTGCGCAACCTCTACACCCGCGGCGCAAAGAAGGATGAGTTCGCCGCCCTCGACCGCTACTTCCGCTCCCCCAACCCCCAGGCGCTGCTGGTGTTCATCGCCGATTATCTGCGCATTGCGTCTGACGCCCGCCGCATGGACATGGACGACAAGAACCGCTTTGAGCGCCTCAGCGAGACCCTGGGCGAGCACTGCGGCATGGTGGAGCTGGCCCGCGTGAGCGAAGAGGACGCCATGCGCTGGGCCGTGGCCACCGCGCACGAGGCCGGCAACCGCCTCGAGCCCGACGCCGCCCGCGAGCTGGTGGACGCCCTCGGCGCCGACATGATGATGATTGCCTCCGAAATGGAGAAGCTGCTGCTATACACAGCTGGCCGAGGGAAAATCACCCTGGGCGACGTGGAAACCATGGTGCTGAGCGCCAAGCAGCGCTCCCTGTACGAGCTCACTGACGCCATCAGCGCGCGCAATCCCGCGCGCGCGCTGGCGCTGCTCGACGGGCTGCTCAACTCCTCGGATGCGGGCGAGGACGCCGCCATCGGCCACCTCTACATGCTGGCGCGAACCTTCCGGCAAATGCTGGTGATCCTGGAAAAGAACGTGCGCGATCAGCGCGCCATCTGGCAGGCGCTGTGGCAGGGCTTCCGCATCCCGCCGTTCGCCGCCGACGACCTGATCCGCCAGGCTCGCCGATACAAATCGCGCCGCGACCTTACCCGCGCGTTGCGCCTCGTCGCCCGCGCCGACCTCGAGCTGCGCTCCTCCCCTCCGGATAAGCGCCTGGTCCTGGAGCGGCTGGTCTACGATCTGGCCTCGGAACCAAAACCGGCGCCTGCGTTCGCCTCCGCCCAGATCTCATTCGAGGTCTAACCAGTCGTCAGATGTCAGTCGTCAGTCGTCAGTCGTCAGTTGTCAGGCGTCAGCTCGTCAGTTCGTGAAAAGCAGAACCCGCCTCTGGTCCCGTTTCTACTCCCTACTTGTGCATTGTCAATAGGTTGTTCCGATCAAGCCCTGCGCGGCTGATGGGTGGTGAAGCGTCGAGGCTGCCGTGTGGTCTGTGCCAGTTGTACTGGTGGACCCAGCGGGGCAGTTCTTCGGCGCGCTGAGTTGAGTTCTGATACGAGCGGCCGTAGGCCCACTCGCGCAGAGCGGTCTGGATGAAGCGTTCGGCTTTTCCGTTGGTGCGCGGAGTGTAGGGCCGGGTGCGGCGGTGCTTGAGGCCGAGCAGCCGGCAGGCCTGGGCAAAGCGGCGCGAGGCGTAGGCGGGCCCGTTGTCGGTCAACACGGCCTTGAAGCGGATGCCAAGCCGGTCGTAGTAGGCCAGGGCGCGGTGAAGGAACTCCACCACGGAATCGGCCTGCTCGTTGGGGAAGATGTCGGAGAAGGCGATGCGGGAGTGGTCGTCGATGGCCACGTGGACGTACTCCCAGCCCAGGCCGCGGGTGCGCCGGCTGGGGTCGCCGTGGATGCGCATACCTTCGGCGCTGAAGCGTCCCAGCTTCTTGATGTCGAGGTGGAGCAGATCGCCGGGGGCGGCGTGCTCGTAACGCTTGACCTCGGGGCGAGGCTCCAGATCGCGCATGCGGCTGAGCTTGAGCCGGCGCAGGATGCGGCTTACCGTGGCCTGGCTGAGGCCGGTATGCAGGGCGATGCGCAGGCCGCTCCAGCGCTCCTTGCGCAGCAGCCGTACCCGCTCTACCCGCTCCGCCGGCGTGGGCTTGCGCAGCCGGCACGGGCGCGAGCTGCGATCCACCAGGCCAGCGCGGCCCTCCGCGCGAAAACGGCGGACCCACTTGGCTGCCGTCTTTGGGCTGACGTTGGCTGCGGCTGCAGCCGCAGCCAACGTCAGCCCATCCTCCAGCACTTGCTTCACCATCTGCTCTCGACTCCACACCGTTGTTCGGGCATTCTTGTGATAGTCCATCTGGTCTCCTGAATGACTGAGTCTTTGACAAACCCAGCCTACAGGTCCCGATCAGATGGACAACCTATTGAAACCTCACACCTACTCCCTGTTCCCTTGGTCCCTGTCTTTAGACGATTCCCCGCTCATTCAGCCACTCGCCGTAGTTCTGGTCCAACTGCTCAATGTGTTCCGCGAACCAGCCCCGCACCTCGGCCGCGGCGGCCTGCATCTCGCCGGTCTGCCGATGTTGCGTTCGCTCCAGCACGCGCTCGACCCTCTCCAGCAGATGCGCGTGGGCCGCGCGGTGTTCGGCCAGGGCGGGAAACCCCATCTGTTCCAGCAGCCGTTCCTCGCTCGTGAAGTGCTGCCGCGTAAACTCAACCAGGCGCTCCAACTCCTTTGCCGCTCGCGCGCGCGATCCCTGCGCCGCCGCCTGGCGCAGGTCATTCAGCGTATCCTCAAGCACGCCGTGCTGCTGATCCATCGCCCGCACGCCCACACTCGACACGCGACTCCAAGTCACTAATCCCATGCTCATCACCGAGAATTGCCTGCATTGTTATCGGCAGACGCGGGACGAAGGAACAGTCTCCAGCCGCCCCTGACCCCACTTCACTGTCCACCGACCACTGTTCACTGATCACTGTCCGCTGCCCACCGTTGACTGATCACTCGCCACTGATCACTGACCACTGACCACTGTCCACTGACCGCTGTACCCTGTACCCGTGCCACCCCTCGACGCTGCCGTCATCCTCGCCGCGCTGCTGGCGCTCGCGCCGTATCTCAGCGCCGCGTTCCTGCCCTCGCAGCTCTCCGGGCGCGCGCGCAGGCTCCCCGCCTGGGCACAGATCGCTGCGCCGACCCTCCTCGCCATCCCTTATCTCCTGGTCAACGCCGATGCCGGATCGTTTCGCTGGCGCTGGCTTGCCGTCTACGCCCTCGCCCCCGCGGCCATGGCCTTCGCCGCGCGCAGCTTCCCTCGCGACCAGCGCAATATCTGGCTCCCCCTCGCCGTCCTCATCCTGCTCGGCCTCTCCATCGACCTGCGCTGGTTTGAGCGTGCCTGGCCCGCTCATCTCTCCGTCTTCAACAAGGTCCTGCTGCTCGACGCCGCCATCTACGCCTTCTTCATCCTCTGCCCGCTTGACGGTGCGGGGTTCGATCTTCGCCTCCGCTGGCGCGATCTCTCCACCGGCCTGCGTGAGTTCCTCTTCTATCTGCCCATCGCTCTGCCCATCGGCCTCATCAGCGGTTTCCTGCACGCGCACGCGTTTACATGGAGCCCCATCCCGCTCCTCGCCCGCTTCTTTGAAGCCTGGATCTTCACCTTCTTCTTTATTGCGGTGCCGGAGGAGCTCTTCTTCCGCGGATGGCTGCAAAACCTATTGGAGCGCCGCGCCGGCCGCAACACCGCCCTCGTCCTCACCGCCATCCTCTTTGGCCTCGCCCACTTCAACAAGCGCGCCGTCCACTTCAATACCCGCTACGTGATCCTCGCCGCCCTGGCCGGCATCTTCTACGGCCGCGCCTGGCGCCGCCATCGCCGCGTCGGCGCTTCCGCCATCACCCACGCTACCGTGGACTCCGTCTGGTCGCTGTTTTTGAAGTGAGCGAGCCAGTAGCCGGTAGCCAGTAGCCAGTAGCCGGTAGCCAGTAGCCAGTAGCTTGGCAAGCGAAGCTACGAGCTACCGGCTACAAGCTACAAGCCCTGTTCCCTGCTTCTTTCACTCCAGAATCACCGCCGGCTCCTCATGCCCGCGCGTGGTCAGCGTGATGGCCGCCGCCAGAATCAGCCCTCCGCCCAGCCACGCGAACGGGCCCAGCCGCTCGCCCAGCAGCTCCACCCCCAGCACCGATCCGAGCGCCGGCTCAATATTCAGGAACACGCCCGCCCGCGACGCCGGCACGTGATGAATCCCCCAGTTCCACAAGAGCGTGGTCGTGGCCGTGCACGCCAGTCCACTGACGGCCAGCGCCGTCCACGCGGTCGCGCTCACGTGGGCGAACGGCATGGGTGCACTGTGATTGGGAATCCAGCCGCGCAGCGCCCGTGGGCCCAGGATCCAGGCGGCCAGCATCGCGGTTCCGGCCAGGATGGTGTACGCCGTCACCGCCGGCGGACTGTGCGTCTCCATCAGCTTCTTGCTCAGCAGCACCCAGGCAATCGAAAGCCCCAGCGACAACACCACCAGCATGTCGCCCCCCAGACTCGGCTGTTCGTTTCCCGACGCCCCGCGCACGCCGCCCACTGAGATCAGCACCACTCCCGCGGCGGACCCGAACAGCGCCAGCCAATCCACCGCATCCAGGCGCTCGCCGGCAAACAACGCGGCGGCCGCGGCCAGCAGCACCGGAACCGTGCCCACCATCAGCGCCGCATGGCTCACCGTGGTCAGCACCAGCCCGTGAAACTGCAGCAGAAACTGCACCGGCACGCCCAGCGCCGCTGAAATCAGCAGCAGCCGCGTCTCCGGCCACGTCAACCGGACTCGCTCAACCACGGCCACCGGCAGCAGCCCCACGCAGGCAAACAGGAACCGGTACAGCACCATGTACTCTACGCTCATTTCGTTGAGCGCCAGCCGGCCAAAATAGAAACCTGTGCCCCACAGGCAGCCGGCCAGCCCGCACGCCCCGTACCCCAGCCATCGCTGCCGGCTCGCCGTGTCCCCGCTTCCCCTCATCCTGCCTCTACTGTCGCATACAACAGGGTTCAGGGCTCAGGCGTCTGGCATCAATCGCCAATCGCTCCCTGGCCCCTGATCCCTGGTCCTTACGCCCTGGCCCGTATCGACGTGATTTTGTAATTGAACCGTTGAATTTGGGTGCCCCAGAGCCGGGGCCCCCAGCGGCGGGTCCTTGCCGCTGGGGTGGAGAGCCTGCCCTGAGCGTAGCGAAGGGTCCTCGGTTTTGGGACCTGGGAAACTACAAAACTACACCGACACGGTATTAGCGCCGCTGGCTCCGCTACAGCACTACATCTCCCTTACGCGCCGCGTGAAACAATCGAATTCAAGCCACCCGCAATGCTTGAGCCCGGAGACATTCTCGACCACTACCGGCTTGAGGCCGCGGCCGCGCGCAGCGGCATGGGGGTGCTTTACCGCGCCACCGACCTGAACACCGGAGGGATGGTCGCGGTGAAAGTGCCGCACCCGGAGATGGAAGCCGATCCGGTGCTGATGGAGCGCTTTCGCCGGGAACGGGAGATTGGTCAGATGCTTGACCATCCGGGCATTGTGAAGACGTTAAACAGCGAAGAGCGCAGCCGGCTCTACATGGTGCTGGAGTGGGTGGATGGGCGGCTGCTGCGCGCGCTGCTGAACGAGCAACGGCCGTTTCCGCGGGAGCGCGCCGTGGCCATCGCGATCGAGCTGTGTGACGCTTTGGACGCGATGCACAAGCACGGCATCGTCCACCGCGATCTGAAACCCGAGAACGTGATGGTGGGCGAAGGCGACCGGGTGAAGATCATCGACTTCGGCATCGCCATGAAGGAAGATGCGCGCCGCATCACCCATGTGGGGGTGACGGCGATGCTGGGCACGCCGGACTACATTGCTCCGGAGCAGGTCGAGGGCAAACGCGGCGACCAGCGCAGCGACATCTACTCGCTGGGCATCATGCTTTACGAGATGCTGACCGGCCGCGTGCCTTTCACCGGGCCCAATCCTCTGGCGGTGATGAACGATCGCCTGGTCATCGATCCGCCGCCGGTGCGCGAACTGAATCCGGAGATTTCGCCCCAGCTTGAGGAGATTGTGCGCCGGGCCCTGGAACGCGAACCGCGCCACCGCTACGCCACCGCCGCCGAGATGCAGTGGGACCTGGAGCATCAGGAACAGGTTGGCGTGGAAGAGGGCTCGATAACGACGCGGCGGCGCGGCGGCAACACGCCGTTGCGGAAACGGATCAGCGGCCGCATGGTGCTTTACGCCTGCCTGGCGCTGGTGCCGCTGGCAATCTTCGGGCTGATGCTGGTGCTGGCCCGCCACTGAGGCGGGGGAGTGAAAGTTCAAGAAGATGTTCGCGTCTTCGAGCCTGGTTATCAGTGCAAGACGCGTCAGGCCACGACTTCAGAGGCCGCTGAAAAACTCGACGGAAACAAGACGTGTCAGGGCACGACTTCAGTCGTGCCGCAAACGCTGATAACAGAGATTTGGGCCTCACAGGCTGCGGAAAAACTCCCAAGCCAAGCGAAAAACGCGTAAGGGCGGGACTTCAGTCCCGCCGATAACCGCAAACAAAGGATTCGGGCTTCAGGCAGTGTCTGACAAATCTAAAAGCCGGGACGTTCGGAAGGAGCAGGGGCCTTCAGGCCCCTGGAGCAGCGCGTAAACAGAAGAGGCCTTCAGGCCCGGGCCTCAGCTACACGCCAAAGCTTCGATTCGTCAGACACTGCCTAGCCCCTGCGGCATTCGATCCTGCCCCGTGGGCGACAAAAACTTGCTCACCGAACTGCTCCGCCAGCCATCCAATCAGCGTATGCTTGATCGGTCCGGAAACGGAGGCGTTCTGGTTGTCTCTGTTGGAAAGGCGCCTAAATGAGATTGCGCACGGTCTTGATTCTGGGGCTGGCCATGCTGCCTGTGCTCGGAATGGCGCAGACGAAGAAGAAAAAGCCCAGCACTCCGGCCATCTTCGGCACCGCAAAGTACGTCTACGTGCAAGCTGAGGACGGCGACATGTACAACCCCCGCGTGCTGCCCGAAGACCGCGATGCAATTTCAAACGCGATGAACGCGCTGCGCGCCTGGGGACGCTACACGCTGATGCCGACCGCCGACGGCACGGAGCTGGTGTTTATCGTGCGCAAAGGACGGATAGCCGGCGCGCAGATAGGCGGAACGGTTGGGAATACAACTAACCCGCCGTTCGGCAGCCAGCGCCCGAATCCCAACCAGGCCCCCGGGGTGATGGTGGGCGGCGACGTCGGGCCGCCCGACGATTTTCTCGAAGTGCGCATGAAGCAGCCCGGCGGCGACTTGAGCGATCCCATCTGGGAACACAGCATGGCCGGCGGCCTGGATGCGCCGAACGTGCCGCTGCTCGAGCAACTCAAGCGCGGCGTGGAGAAGGACTACCCGCAGAAGTGAGTTGGGGCCAACAGCCGCTGGCTTGACGAATGGGACAAGCCAGATCAAATGCTCGCGGTCAGGACGTACTCCTGAGCGACAGGCTCCACAATCTTGTAGCGTCCATGCCCCGGATTGGCCCGGTAGCTGGTGCGCAAAAGGCCGGCCTTTTCCAGGCGCACCACGTCGCGGCTCACCGCACGCACGTCGCGCTTGAGTTGCGAGGCCAGTTTGGAGAGGGGGAGCGCGCCGGACTTTGCCCTGCGCAGGAGGCGCACGCGTTCCGCGCTGAGGAACTGGAGCATTTCGAGCGGATCTTCAAAGGTGATGGTGATGCCCGGTTCGATCGGCTCGCCGCGGTCGAGTTTCTTTGCATTTTCGCGAACGCTCTTGAAGAATTCGTCCACAGAGCCGCTCTTGATCCTCACCTTATTATTCTTCATCTTCAATCCTCCAGAGCTCGTGAACCTCGTTGAAGAATCTCTCGGCCAGCGCGTCGTAGGTCGAGAAATCGACGGCCTCTACCGTCCCCTTGAAATGCCGGTGATGAAAGCCGTGGCTGTTGTCGTAACCCAAAACCCGCCCATTGTCCTTCGCAAAGACTCGCAGGTTGATGTAGGCCAGACTGTAGGACACCACTGTTCCATCTTCAAGCCAGGTTTGCTCTTTGAGCAGAGCGCCCTTCCTCTTTCCTCTTAGCCGGTAGACCTGAGATTCGATCGTTCGGACGGGCGGCTTGCTCTTGCGCACAGGTAGATCGTAACACAGATAGGACTACATAGGTCCTTCCTGCTCAGTGATACGAGTCGTCGCGGTGGATGACGAACTCCGGATACGCCCCGCCGCCGAGCTCGTGCAGGTCCATGCCCAGCCTTTCCCCATCGGGATCGACGCGGAAGGCGACAAAACGGTTGAGCAGCGCGAAGAGGCCGTAGACCAGCGGCAGCAACAGTCCAAGCAGGGCGGCGATGCCGACCAGCTGGGCCAGGAACTGTCCCTGCCCGGCCGCAAAAAGCCCGGCGGCAAACAGGCCCCAGAGGCCGCCGGCTCCGTGCACGATGACAGCGCCGGTGGGGTCGTCGATGGAGAGCGCCACCTCCATCAGCTCCACCAGCAGCGGCGTGAACACGCCGGCGACGGCGCCGACGAAGAGCGCGTCGCCCGGCGAGACCAGGGCGGCGCAGGCGGACGAGGTGACCAGGCCGGCCATCCAGCCGTTGGCGCAAAGGCTGGCGTCGGGCTTGCCGAAGCGAAGGCGCGTCACCACGTAGGTGGTGACGAGCGCGCCGGCGGCGGCCAGCAGAGTATTCAGGGCCACGACGGCCAGTGCGGAGGTCGTGGAATGCAGCCAGAGGATGGCCCCGGCCCCGTTCCAGGCCAGCCACCCGACCAGCGCCAACAGGCAGCCAAAGAGCACGAACGTGCCGTGATGGGCAGGCATGGCCGTAGCGATTCCGTCCTTGGGGAACTTTCCTTTGCGCGGGCCGGTAATCCAGACCAGGGCCAGCGCGCTGATGCCGCCGAGGGCGTGGACCGAGGCTGCGCCGGCGGCGTCGACGAATCCGGCGCCGAGGCCGAAGTTGACGCCCAGCGCCGCCAGCCATCCGCCGCCCCATGTCCAGTGCGCGAAGAGCGGAAAGATGAATGCCGCGCTCAGGACCGCGGTGGCGATGCCGGCGGCAAGCCGCAGCCGGTCTGCGCCCGCGCCCCACGGAATCAGGCCAACCAGCGCCACGGCCAGGCACTCGAACAGCATCTGAAGCTGGCGCTCCGTCGTCGCGCCCGCAAAGCTGCCCAGAAGCCATTGCCCGGCCCCAATCAAGTTCCATGGCTTGCCCGCTGCGGTGAAAGTAGCTCCGCCGGGCGCGGCAAACACGCTGCCCAGGATGGCAAAGGCAACCACCGCGACCGAAAAAATGGCAAGACAGCCCACCAGCGACTGCGCCGCGGACCGCGAGCGGCCCAGCCCGGCATTGATCAGCGCCAGCCCGGCAATGGCAAGCGGCGCCAGGATCAAAAGGCCGGCGGCCAGCGCGCACATCGGGTCGGAAAGCGGTTGAGCCGTCATAGGTGGCGCTCGCCCCGCTTCGGCATCTGCCCGCGCATGGCCACGGCCAGGCCCAGCGCCTCCACCAGCAGCCCGCAGACCACAAACACGCCGCGCCGCCCCGGATCGCCAAAAAGAACCAGCGCCGCCACCGCGATCAGGAACCCCGCGGGCATCACCAGCAGTCCTGCGTATTTCATGGCCGTTTCCTTTCAGTTCATCTTCCAGCTACTTGCGAGGGCGGATAGTCCTTTCCCGTGGCCCTCGACGGGTTTTTCGAGTCACATCAGGAAGCTGTTGAGCTGAAGCCGACCGTCATCGGCGCTTTAGGAAATCTTAGAACATCCAGAAGCGGTGGGTGCTGAGGCGCTGCCGGCTTTATGCTTTTCTTCTAAGACTGGAACGATAATGAGCTATGTACACTCGCCTGCAGAAGTCTCATCGATTCCTATCCGTCTTCTTCGGCGCCGCGACCCTCGCCGGCGTGGCCGCGCTGTTTGCCTGGGATGCCGATCCAAGGCTGTTTCCCGCCAGAGCGCATGATTACCTGGCCGCATTTCCCCTGGCCATGATCGCCCTCGCGTACCTGGTTTACCAGGCGGCGCGCCGGCCCGGACGCATGGAAGCGATGAAAGCGATCCTGCTGTCGGCTGCATTTCT
The DNA here is from genome assembly GCA_963766785.1 of uncultured Acidobacteriota bacterium. Classification (GTDB taxonomy): domain Bacteria; phylum Acidobacteriota; class Terriglobia; order Terriglobales; family Acidobacteriaceae; genus Telmatobacter. The sequence goes on along the minus strand of CAVYBV010000022.1, from coordinate 19,328 downwards.
GTTCTGGGCCGCCAACCAGTTCTGGCCTGGACTGCCCCTGGCAACGTTGTTCAACGACATTGCCATTGCGCTTTTTGTTCTCGACGTATTCCTCGTCATTATCGGCTGGCCGGCAACCTCGCCCGATGAGTCCTTCGCGGAGACCTGGGTATCGCCGCCGGAACGCCGCGTGCAAGAACCAACGGATTGAGGCGGTTTTTCGTGTTCCCGCAGCGAAATAAAAACGGCGATGTCCTATGGATTGATGGAGTTAAGCCATAAAACTGCACACAATTGCATGCGTTGCCTGACTTTGGTGCAAGGGGACGGTTCGGGGGCCGCGGAGCGGCCTGGGATTCCGGATTCGCTCTGGCTGAGCATGGCCGCTCTCCTTTTACCCCTGAACTTGAGGCATAAACACCGACGCCCGCCGAGTGGCGGGCGCAATTCAACTCACAAATTAACTGTAGCCCGGATTCTCTGGCCTGGATGTGACGGCGGATACGGGTGTGCCGGCCGGGTTGGCGTAGCTATTGCGCGGCGCTCCCCCTGGTCCCCAAGTGCGAGGGACCAGGGGCACCCCAACCGCTCCCCTCAGGAGAGCGTGGGAGGTTACCGTTGGTTAGGGGGGGGGCGCCTCAAATATACCTAATAATGGGACGATGATCCGGGATGCAGGACAAATGCGGTATTAGCGGAGGGAGCGGAGTCCGGGTGGTTACCGTTGGGCAGGGGGTCTTCGCGGAATAGCCGGTGGCTGGGAGGGTTCGCGGTCTCCCACGCCTCCAATACCGGGAGACATGGGGCGCCCATAGTTCAATGTTGAGCCCGGGGCGCAAGACGTGGGCCAGTCGCAGCCAAATAATCGGGGTCTGCATTCTGCCAGATCGTGAGAAGTTGACGATAAGTCTCGGCTGCTGCTGCCTTGTCTCCCATCGCGCTTTCTGCGCGCGCCAGACCCAACAGGGATTCGGTTCTCTGCGGAGCGCGTTCGAGTGAGGCCGCAAACGCCGCACGCGCGGGCGCATTCCTGCTCGCTTTGAGCAGGAGTTCCCCAAGAAGCTCGTACGAGGGCTTCTCAGGGCTTGGGGGGCCGAACGCGTAGGGCAATCCTTCGCCGGCCGCCACCGCTTGCTGCGCCATGGCTACCGCCTCGTCTCCGTGGCCTTCAGCCGACAGGATGACCGCCTGCAACTGCAGCCTCTGAATCTGCGGGACTCGGCGCAAGGGATCGCCTGGCGGCGTGCCGTCCGCATCAAAGGCAGCCGGAGCCTGCGGCAAGAGATCGAGCAGCGTGGCGAGAGAGTTTCTGGCGGTGGGCAGATCGCCGCCTTCAGCGGCAGCAAACCCGGTGGCGAATGCATCGTTGATTTTCGTCATGAGCGCTTCGCCCATGTCCACTTTCCACCCGGCCACTTCACCCTGCCAGCGGCCGGTATCGATGAGATAGCGGGCGCGCATGACGACGAAAGAGGAGACACTTGCGCTGTCTGGATCGACGGTCCCCCGCGCCTTGGCCGCCATTCCTGACTGCGTTGCTTCCTCGCGGCAGCCGGCAACCACTTTTTTTGCCTCCCCGATGCGGCCCTCTTCCAGGTAGCCGTATTCAAGCCAGTAATTGTAGTGGCCGCAGCGTCTGGGCGGCTTTCCTGCTGCTGCGGCTTGCTGGTTCGTCACTGCGGTGGCCGCAATGTTGGCTCGCACCACGTCATCCCACATCCCCAGCGCCAGAAAAATGTGCGAGCACATATGCTGCGCATGCGCCGCACTGGGCGCGATCTTTGACAACGCGCGCGCGGCCACCAGCGCTCCCGCGGCGTGCTGCGGGTCGTCCATGGCATGAATCCAGTAGTGGGCCGCGCCGGGATGGCCGGGGTTCCTCATGAAGACCGCTTTCGCGATCGCCCCGGCCTGCAGGTAGGTGGGAACGTCGCGCACGCCTTCGCTTTTGCCCAGCAGCGCCAGTGCGTAAAAGAGCTGCGCTTCATCGTCTTTCGGATATGCGCGGCTCAACTGCTCCATTGCCGCCGCGTAGCGGGCGTCGCGCTCGGGCTTGCTGCCCGCGCCGCTGTATAGAATCTCAACCGCGTTGAACCAGGCTCGCTCGCGTGGATCGGCAATCCGCTCGGCGCGTGTTTCCGGGTTGGGCCCGAATTTGGCCAGAGCGGCCTGCCCAGCCTGGACGTCTACCTCATTCCAGACCGGATGATTGAAGGTCATGGCCTCTCCCCAGTAGGCCATGGCAAAACCGGGGTCCGCCTTTTCCGCGGCGATAAACGACATGCTGGCATCGTCGTACTCAAAAAGGTGCAGCAAGAGCAAACCGCGCATGAAATCGTGCGCCGCGGCCGGCGAGTGCGTCGAAGTGGGAAAGGTGGCAGTGCCCAGGCCCGGGATCGTTTCTGCGCGGATGAACGGTGCGGAGAGGAGCAGCAAGGTGAGAAGCGGCAGAATTCTGTTGGTTCGGGGAATTGTCATGGTCGTGCCCCCCGGCACAGTGAACCATGCTACCGGCTCGCCCGGTCCATTCGCTACGGGCATGTGGCCTGCTCACCGATTCCAAAATCGGCACTCATGCACCGAGGGCGGTGTTCCGCTCATCGTTCGCCACGGCGAACGATGAGCGGGCGTTCGCGCCTCCTTCCTGCTAGACTGCGCTTCGAACTTGAAATTGAGGCAAACCATGCGATCCATCTGCCGCCTTGTTCCGTTTCTGCTGCTGCCGGCGCTTTCGGCTTCCGCGCAGCGCATCGAAGTCACCCTCCCCAACACGCAGCCCGTAACCGGCCATCTGGTTCTTGTCTTTGCCAAATCCAGCAGGCCGGAGCCGCGTTTCCAGCTTCAGGAGAACTACCTTTCGGCCGAGGGGTTCGGCGTGGACGTGGAGGCGTGGCCGGCGGGCAAGCCCATTGTGGTGGATGCGGCCACGTTCGGGTATCCGCGGCGCTCGCTCAAGGACCTGGACGCCGGCGACTACTTTGTGCAGGCGGTTTTCAATGTCTATGAGCCGTTCCACCTGGCCAGCGGGAAAACGGTGTGGCTGCCGCCGGACAAGGGCGAGGGCCAGCACTGGAATCGGAAGCCGGGCAATCCTTATAACAAGCCGGAAAAGGTGCATTTCGATCCGGCCGCGTCTGCGACCATCAAGCTCGCGCTGGACCAGGTTGTTCCGCCCATCGCGGGAACCGATCGCGATCCGGAGGTGATGGCAGAAAAGACCCCCGACGCAAAATGGCTGAAGTTCATGCGCTTCAAGAGCGACGTGCTGAGCCGGTTCTGGGGCCAGGACGTGTTTCTGGGCGCGTGGATCCTGCTGCCCGACGGGTTCGACGAGCATCCCGACGCGCGTTATCCGCTGATCGTGTACCAGGACCACTTCAGTGCGGGTTTCAGGCCGGCCGGGTTTACCAGCACCCCGCCAGACCCCAAGTCGCCCATGTATCGGCGCGATCAGAACGGCTATCGCTTCTACCAGGACTGGACGTCCGGCCGGCTGCCGCGCGTGATCCTGATTTACGTGCAGAACGCGAACCCGTACTACGACGATTCCTACGACGTGGATTCGGCCAGCGTGGGGCCATACGGGACGGCCATCAACGACGAGCTGATTCCGGCGATCGAGAAGAAGTATCGCGGCATCGGGCAGGGATGGGCGCGGGCCACGTTCGGCGGATCGACGGGCGGATGGGAAGCGGCGGCCACGCAGGTTTTCTATCCCGACTTCTACAACGGCGCGTGGGTCGCGTGCCCCGATCCGGTCGATTTCCATGCTTACCAGAACATAGACCTCTACGAGGATTCGAACGCGTTTGTGCGTAAGGGGGATTTCGGCGAGGTGCCGATTGCCGCCGACCGCAAACCGGATGGATCGATCATTGCGGAGGCTGGCGCTGAGTACGCCTTTGAGTTTGTGCTGGGCACGCACGGGCGCTCGACCGAGCAGTGGGACATCTGGCAGGCGGTGTTTTCGCCCGCCGGAGCGGACGGATACCCGGCGCAGGTCATCGATCCGCTGACCGGAGCCATCGACCGCAAAGTGGTGGAGTACTGGAATCAGCACTACGATCTGACCGCGATCCTGAAGCGCGACTGGCCCACGCTGGGACCGAAGCTCGAGGGCAAGCTGCATTTTGCGGTCGGCGACGGCGACACCTATTTCCTGAACAATGCGGTGCACCGGTTACAGAAAGAACTGGACGCCACGCGCAATCCGCACTCCGACGCGACGTTTCAATACGGCCCGGGGATGCCGCACTGCTACACCGGCGGCCCGTCGGAGCTGACCATGCAGGAGAACAGCGCCACGTGGGCGCAGCGGGTGCTGCCGCAGATGGTGGACCACATGCTGGCTACGGCGCCGGTGGGCGCGGACACCAAGTCCTGGCGGTATTGAGGCGGCCGATGCGCGACGGCGGATGGTTTTGGGTTGCGGGCCTGGTCGTGCATAATGTTGTTTAGCCATCCATCCCACTCTCCGGGACACACGCCGTGAGAGGAACGATGTTGTATTTCTCAAAAGCGGCTTCATCACAAAGATTTTTCTTTTCAGCGGATTAGAAACAAGATTCCCACAAACTTTTTTTAGAGTTTTTTCCCTCTTCATGAGATGAATTAGTGGGTGCGGCTGCTATAGTGTTTTTTCGGGGTCGCCACCGCACAGTGGATTTATGACTCTACAGCAATTGTGAACACAAGGTATGTGACCGCCAGCACACGGGCACATGCACGCACCCGTACCAAGCACATCCACAGAACACAAGCGCAGCAGAGTAGGAACTATTCATGGCGCAAATCTTTGACCGCAGCTCCAACGCTTTGGCTCGCATGAGCCTTGTGTTGACGGGGCTGATTGTGATTGCCCTGGGGGTGACGCTGGACCAGTTGCAGCGCTCCCCGTGGGTCACCCGCCAGGGGCAGCGTCCGGACCAGCCGGTGCCGTTCAGCCACAAGCACCACGTGCAGGGGCTCGGCCTCCAGTGCCAGTACTGTCATACAACTGTGGAGACTTCTAGCTACGCGGGGATCCCGCCCACGCGGACTTGTATGAATTGCCATGCGCAGATCTGGACCAACGCGGCGTTGCTGGAGCCGGTGCGGAACAGCTGGGCGACGGGGCAGTCGATTGTGTGGACGCGGGTGCACGACCTGCCCGATTTTGTTTTCTTCAACCACTCCATTCACGTGAACAAGGGCATCGGCTGCTCCAGCTGCCACGGGCGGGTGGACCAGATGCCGCTGATGTACATGCAGAACACGCTGCAGATGGAGTGGTGCCTGGATTGCCATCGCAATCCGGCCAAGAACATCCGGCCGACGAGCCAGATCTACAACATGGCGTGGGAGGCTCCGAGCGAAGAGAGCCCGGTGTGGTGCGGGGCCGAGGACCAGGCAGCGGGCGTGCCCACGGCCGAGAGCGTCAACTGCGTGTCTGCGGAACCAGCCGGGGCCGGACCGCAGGTGGCGGCGCTGCAGATGACGCCTTCAGTGCCGCCCGGGCATGAGCCGCTGGCGGGCGAGACTCCGGCGGCGATTCCGGTGCCGGTCAACTACCAGAAGTTCACCAGCCAGGACGATCTGGGTCATTTCCTGGTGCAGCACTACAAGATCCGCGCTCCGCGCGAGCTGACCAGTTGCGAGGTTTGCCACCGATGAGCGCGCCTTTCAATGAAAACGAGATGGGAATGAAGCGACTGGTCGAAGAGGAGCCCGCAGGGGCTAAAGCCCACGACTTTTCGGGCGCGGAATCGGCGGGACTGAAGTCCCGCCCTGACGCGACGTACCCTTACGCGACGGGCTCTGACGCGACGGGAATGAAGCGACTGGTCGAAGACGAGCCCGCAGGGGCTAAAGCCCACGACTTTTCGGGCGCGGAATCGGCGGGACTGAAGTCCCGCCCTGACGCGACGTACCCTTACGCGACGGGCTCTGACGCGACGGGAATGAAGCGACTGGTCGAAGAGGAGCCCGCAGGGGCTAAAGCCCACGACTTTTCGGGCGCGGAATCGGCGGGACTGAAGTCCCGCCCTGACGCGACGTACCCTTACGCGACGGGCTCTGACGCGACGGGAATGAAGCGACTGGTCGAAGAGGAGCCCGCAGGGGCTAAAGCCCACGACTTTTCGGGCGCGGAATCGGCGGGACTGAAGTCCCGCCCTGACGCGACGTACCCTTGCGCGACGGGCTCTGACGCGACGGGAATGAAGCGACTGGTCGAAGAGGAGCCCGCAGGGGCTAAAGCCCAAGTAGTTTTGGCGGCGGTAATCGGCACGACTGAAGTCGTGCCCTTTCAAAGCGCCGAAGGGCAGATTGGCGAAGCAAATGCCAAGGAACGCCCCTCAGGGGCTAAAGCCCAAGCTTCTTCTCCGGCGCCGATCGGCACGACTGAAGTCGTGCCCTTTCAAAGCGCCGGAGAGCAGATGGCGGAAAGAACTGCCGCGGTCGCAGAAAAGGGTCTGACCCTGGTTCAGGTGCGCGCGGAACTCAAGGGTGTGAAGGGGAAACGTTATTGGCGCTCGATTGACGAGCTGGCCGGCACGCCGGAGTTTGAAGCGGCGCTGGAACGGGAGTTTCCGGCGGCGGCGCAGGAGTGGGTTGATCCGGTTTCGCGGCGCGGCTTTATGAAGCTGATGGGGGCCTCGATGGCGCTGGCCGGGCTGGCCGGCTGCACCAAGCAGCCGGATGAGCCGATCTATCCCTATGTCAAGGCGCCGGAAGACCTGATCCTGGGCAAGCCGAATTTCTTTGCCTCGGCGCATCCGTTTGTGACCGGCGGAATTCCCATCCTGGTGAAGAGCGACGAGTATCGCCCCATCAAGGTGGATGGCAACCCGGAGCATAAGTACAACCAGGGCGGGAGCGACGTTTTCACGCAAGGGTCGCTGCTGGATCTCTACGATCCGGACCGCTCGTCGAAGGTTCTCTACCGGGGCGAAGAGCGCGGATTCGAGGAGTTCATTGCAGCATTCCGCGATGCGGCCGGGGCTTCAAAGGACGGCACGGGCATCTATTTTCTGAGCGCCACCGTCACTTCGCCCACGCTGGCGCGGCAGTGGCAGGAAGTCCAGAAGGCGTATCCCAAGGCGAAGCTGGCGCAGTACGACCCGGCCATCGCGGGAACCGCCTTTGCGCAGGGTGTGACGCCGCAATTCGCGCTCACCGGCGCCGACGTGATCGTTTCCCTCGACGCGGATTTTCTTTCCGGCGCGGCCTATCCCGGGTTCCACCGGCTGGTGCGCGATTACGCCGGGCGGCGCAAGACGCCGGCGAACCTGAACCGGCTTTACGCGATTGAGAGCTCGCCGACGACCACGGGATTCAAAGCTGAGCATCGGCTTCTCCTCCGAGCCAGCGAAGTTCCGGCGTTTGCGGCGGCGCTGGCTCAGGCTATCGGCGTGAGCGGTGTGAATGCGCCCAGCTACGCGTGGACCGATGAGCAACAAAAGTATCTGGCGGCAGTGGCGAAGGACCTGAAGGACAATGCCGGCAAGAGCGTGGTGATTCCGGGCCTCTACCAGGATCCGGTGTTGGTCACGCTGGCGCTCGCGATCAACCAGAAGCTGGGCAACATCGGCAAGACGGTGCTGATTGCCACCCAGCCGGCGAACCCGCTGCCCAGCGACCAGTTCGCCGACCTGAAGGCGCTGGTGGCGGACCTGAATGCGGGCAAGGTGGATTGGCTGGTCATCCTGAATTCGAACCCGATCTACACCGCGCCGTTCGATCTCGATTTCCCGACTGCGTTCAATAACGCTATGACGGTGGTTCACCTGGGTTCGCACCTGGACGAAACGGGGCAGGTTTCGCACTGGCACATTCCGGCGGCGCACGGCATGGAGATGTGGTCCGATGCGAGGAGCTACGACGGCACGGTCTCGATTGTGCAGCCGATGATCGACCCGCTTTTCAACGGCAAGAGCGCGCACCAGATTCTGCAGGCGCTGCTCAATGAGCCGCTGCTTTCCCCGCATGACGCGGTGCGGGAGACGTGGCGGCCCGCGATCAAAGGCGATTTCGAGATGGGTTGGCGGAAGGCTCTGCACGACGGTTGGATTGAAAACACCGCGTTCGACACCAAAACCAGCGAGGGGGATTTCTTCGTCGGCCTGATCTCGCTCAACAGCCAGATTCCCATGCCGACGCCGAAGGATTCAGTGGAGATTATTTTCCGCCCCGATCCTAATGTGTACGACGGGCGCTACGCGAATGTGGGCTGGCTGCAGGAGCTGCCCAAGCCGGTTACGAACCTGAGCTGGGATAATGCGGCGATCATCTCCGCGGCCACGCTGAGCAAGTGGAATCTCGAAGAGGACGACATTGTCGAGATCAGCGTAGGCAAGGGCAAAGTGAAGGCGCCGGTGATTGTGGCGCCGGGGCATCCGGACAACTCCGTGACGGTGTACCTGGGCTACGGGCGCGAGTTCGCGGGCCGCGTGGGTGCGGGCGCTGGTTTCAACGCCTACCTGATCCGCAACAGCTGGGCGCCGTTCTACGCCACCGGAACGGTGAAGCAGGTAGCGGGCAAGTGGGGCATCGCGATTACCAAGAGCCACTACCAGGATCATCGCGGCAAGGCTGCCGGCGGCGAGGGCGACGGCAACTATTCTCTGGAAGGCAATGAGGCATTGGGTCCGCGCGGCATTATCCGCTACGCCACCCAGGCGGAGTGGAAGGAGAACCCGGGATTCGCCAACGAGGGCAGAGAGAAGACCGACATGGGGACGTCGCTGTTCCCCAACTGGGTTTACAAGGACAACGCGTGGGGCCTGAGCGTGGACATGGCCGCCTGCACCGGGTGCAACGCCTGCATCGTCTCGTGTTACGCCGAGAACAACATTGCGGTGGTGGGCAAGCAGCAGGTGAGGATCGGCCGCAACATGCAGTGGCTGCGCATCGATACATATTTTGAAGGCGACCTGGGCGCGCCCAAGGCGCACTTCCAGCCCATGCTGTGCCAGCACTGCGAGAACGCGCCCTGCGAGCAGGTTTGCCCGGTGGGGGCCACGGTGCACACGCCGGAAGGCCTGAACATGATGATCTACAACCGTTGCGTGGGCACGCGCTACTGCTCCAACAACTGCCCCTACAAGGTGCGGCGGTTCAACTTCCTGCTCTACTCCGACTACGAGACCGAGAGCCTGAAGCTGATGCGCAACCCCGACGTGAGCGTGCGCTCGCGCGGAGTGATGGAGAAGTGCAGCTACTGCGTGCAGCGCATCCAGGAAGCCAAGATCAACGCGGACAAGGAAAACCGCGCCATCCGCGACGGGGAAATCCAGACCGCGTGCCAGCAGGCCTGCCCCGCCCAGGTGTTCACCTTCGGCAACATCAACGACAAAGACAGCCGCGTGGCCAAGCTGCGCGGCGACGAGCGCACCTACCAGGTACTGGCCGATCTGAACACCCGCCCCCGCACGACTTACGTGGCGCCGGTGATCAATCCGAATGCGGCGCTGGAAGAGACGCCGGTGGAGCACAAAGGATAGTGATCAGTGATCAGTGGTCAGTGGTCAGGTAGCAACAGGGAGCAGGGAAAAGGCAACAGGGAACAGGGATTGCGAGGCGGTCATCAGGAAAAACCCGCCGAAGTTTGAAGGTCATCGAGTAGTTGAAAAGCAGTGAACTGATCACTGATCACCGATCACTGATCACTAAGGAAACGATGGCAACTAGCGATATCAAACCAGGCAGCCCGGACTACGAGCGTTGGGTGGACCCAGCCACCGGCGAATACCGCGTGGTGGAGCCGGGACAGACGTTCAAGTCGGTGACCGACAAGATCACCCGCATTGTGCTGACGCCGCACACGCCGCTGGGGTGGTTTGGCCTGTTCTCGGTATTTGGCGCGCTGGCGGTGATGCTGATGGTCGCCCTCACCTGGCTGTTCCTGAAGGGCACCGGCATCTGGGCCATTTCCGTCCCCGTCGCGTGGGGCTTTGCCATCATCAACTTTGTCTGGTGGATCGGCATCGGCCATGCGGGCACGCTGATCTCCGCCATTCTGCTGCTGTTCAAGCAGAAGTGGCGCAATTCGATCAGCCGCTTTGCCGAGGCGATGACCATCTTCGCCGTGGTTTGCGCGGCCATGTTCCCGCTGATTCACACCGGCCGGCCGTGGCTGGGGTACTGGATGCTGCCGCTGCCGTTCACCATGACGGTGTGGCCGCAGTTCCGATCACCCCTGGAGTGGGACGTGTTTGCGGTCTCGACATACGCCACGATTTCGGTGGTGTTCTGGTACGTGGGGATGATTCCCGACTTAGGCACCTTTCGCGACCGCGCGCAGACGAAGTTTGCCCGCTACGTTTACGGGATTGTCTCGCTGGGATGGCGTGGGTCGGTACGCCACTGGGTGCGTTATGAAACGGCTTCGCTGTTGCTGGCCGGCCTGGCTACGCCGCTGGTGCTCAGCGTCCACTCGGTCATCAGCTTCGATTTCGCGGTGGCGATTCTGCCGGGCTGGCACACCACCATCTTCCCGCCTTATTTTGTAGCCGGCGCCATTTACTCCGGCTTCGCCATGGTGCTGACGCTGGCCATCCCGCTGCGCAAGTTTTACCACCTGGAAGCGCTGGTGACGGACCGGCATATCGACAATTGCGGCAAGATCATGCTGGTGACGGGCTTCATCGTGGCCTACGGCTACGGTATGGAAGCCTTCATGGCCTGGTACTCGGCGTCGCACTGGGAATTGTTCACCTTCTGGAACCGCGCCTTCGGTCCCATGGGATGGTCCTATTGGACGCTGATCACGTTAAACCTGGCCATTCCGCTAACCACGCTGTGGGTGCGCAAATGGCGCACCAACATGGCCTTCATGTTCGCCATGTCGATCATCGTGAACACGGGCATGTGGTTCGAGCGCTTTGTCATCATCGTCACCAGCCTCAGCCGCGATTACCTGCCGTCTTCCTGGGGCACCTACCGCGCCACCAAGTGGGACTACATGACGTTTGTGGGAACGCTGGGACTGTTCACCACGCTGTTCCTGCTGTTTGTGCGCTTCCTGCCCATGATTCCCATGTTTGAAGTTCGCTTGCTGCTGCCGGGGGCCAAGATCAAGCCCAAGGCGATTGCGGGGAATGGAGATTAAGTATGCCTCCGCGTGAAGGAACGTACGGCCTGCTGGCCGAATTCGACGATCCGGGCGAGCTGATCCGCGCCGCGCGCCAGTGCCGCGAGGATGGATGGCGCCGCCTGGACTGCTATTCGCCGTATCCGCTGGAGGAAGCGGCGGAGGCCATCGGCTTCCATCGCGACAAGGTGCCGCTGCTGACGCTGATCGGCGGGCTGATGGGGCTGACCGCAATGTTCCTGCTCGAAGTGTGGATCAATACCCTGGCCTATCCGCTGAATATTGCCGGACGTCCGGAGTACTCGTGGCCGGCGTTCCTGATACCAGCTTACGAGTGGACGATTTTGTGGGCAGGGCTTTCCGCAGCTTTCGGCATGATCGCGCTCAACGGACTGCCCCAGCTCTATCACCCGTTGTTCAACGCGCCCAATTTCCGCGACGGCGCGCTCGCGGACAAGTTCTTCCTGTGCCTTGAAGCTCTCGATCCGAAGTTCGACCTGGTTGCGGCGCGCAAATACCTTGAAGGCTTCCATCCGCTCTCGGTGGTGGAGGTGGAGTACTGATGAAAAGCAGGGGACAGGGAACAGCGATCAGGGGACAGGGGGCAGTGGGCAGTGATCAGGGGTCAGTGATCAGTGGTCGCGCGCGACGCGTGGGTGTGTTCGCGGCTGCCGCGGCGCTGCTGCTGGTGGCCGGTTGCCGGCAGGACATGCAGAACCAGCCGCGCATGTTCCCGCAGCGGGGCACGACATTTTTTGCCGATCATCGCGGGGCGCGCCCGCAGGTGGTGAATACGGTGGCGCGCGGCCAGCTCGACGAGGACAGCTATTTCTACACCGGCGTGGTGACGGGGGCCAACGGCTACCGCGAGGAGCGCGATGAGATGCCCTTCCCGGTGACCATGGAGGTGCTCAAGCGCGGGCAGGAGCGCTTTGACGTTTACTGCACGCCGTGTCACTCGCGGGTGGGCAACGGGCTGGGCGAGATTGTGGAGCGCGGCTATAAGCCCGCCGCCAACCTGCATGACCAGGTGCGCCTGGCGCAGCCGCTTTCGCATTACTTCTACGTGATGACCCACGGCTACGGCGCCATGCCCGACTACTCCGCGCAGATCGAGCCGCAGGACCGCTGGGCCATCGCCGCCTACATCCGCGCGCTGCAGTTAAGCCAGAACGCCACCCTGAGCGACGTTCCGGCGGGAGCGCAAGTAGAGAGCCTGAAAGAAGCGGCGGCCCAGGAGAACCTGCCGGCATGGCTGGCGGAGCCGTGGAAGTTGCCGGCCACGGCGGTTTGGGCCAACCAGGCCAAGGGCGAGGGACTGCCCGCGATGGCTCCGGCAAACAGCGCAGACCCGAAACAGATTGCGCCCGCGGCCAAGCTGCCGGCAAAGAAGTAAGGAACCGGAAGGAAGAGGAATGGCTCACCCAACACACTCGAAGACGCTGCCGGCCGATCTTGGTGCTCCGCTCTTCGTGAACACCTGGAGGACGCGCGCGCTGCTTGTCTGCGCGATCTTCTCCATCGTTGCCGTGGTGCTGGCGTGGCTCGGCCAGGCGCAGGACGGGCTGGGCTGGGAGCACGTGCTCCGCGCCTGGGACCTCGGCCTGATGATGACCTTCAGCTTCGCGGTCGGCGGGCTGGCCCTGCTCATGGTGCAATACTGCTCCGGCGGCAAGTGGGGCCTGCTGCTGCGCCGTCCGCTCGAGGCCATGAGCCGCACCCTGCCGCTGGTGTTTCTTTTCTGGATTCCCATCGCGGTCTTTCCACACGTCCTCTTCATGTGGGCCAACCACGGCATGGTGGACCGGGCATTCAAGCTGGGACAGATTACCCAGGCGCAGGTTGAGGTCATCGACCATTGCATCGCCTGGAAGCAGCCGATGTTGAACACCCATTGGTTTGTGTACGTGGGTCTCATCTGCTTCGCCATCTGGGGCCTGTACACATGGCGGCTGAACGCATGGGGTTTGCAACGCGACGCCCAGGCGCCGGAGACGACGCCGTTCTGGATCAAGAAGTTCGAGAACTTCAGCGGGCCGGGCATTCCGATCTACGCCTTCACCATGACGGCGGCGTCCATTTACTGGGTCATGTCGCTGGACGTGACATGGTACTCCAGCATCTACGGCCTGATGTTTCTGGTGGGACAGGGCTACGCGGTGCTGGCGCTGGGGATCCTGACGGCGATCAGCCTGTCCAAGGGTGAGCCGTTCCGCACCATCCTGCGCCAGACCGAGCAGCATGACCTGGGCAAGCTCACCCTGGCCTTCGTGATGCTCAACATCTACCTGGCGTTCGGCCAGTTCCTCATCATCTGGTCAGGCAACCTGCCGGATGAGATCAACTGGTACCTTGACCGCATCCGCGGCGGCTGGGGCATCATCATCACCCTCGATTTCATCTTCCACTGGGTCATCCCGTTTTCCGTTCTGCTGTCGCGCGACATCAAGCGCAACAAGAAGCGCATGGTGCGGCTGTGCCAGTGGATGATCTTCGCCCGCGCCTTCGACCTGTTCTGGCTGATCGAGCCGAACTTCCGCGACGCGGCGCGCAATTTGCATTTCAGCTGGGGGATTCTGGAGTACGTGGCCGTTCCCGTCGCCATGATCAGCCTGTGGGTGGCGTATTACTGCAGGCAGCTCATGAGCCGGCCGCTGGTTCAGATCAACGATCCGCATCTGGCGGAAATTCTGGAGCCCGATCATGCCGTCGCCTAACGACAACCAAGTGCCTCCGCACGGCGCCCATGAGCCCGGCGGCGAAATCGATGCCTCGCACGGCTACGAGCGCAGCGACGCGAGCGTGACCGGCATCGTGGTCTTCCTGGTTTCGCTGGCCGTCTTCGTGGCCGTGACCGGCGTGCTCTGTTACGGCATCGGCAAGGTGTTCAACGCGGAAATGAACCAGGAGGACGGGCCGACCTCGAAGTGGACCAAGACCGCCGACGTGCGCCAGTTGGGGGACTTTCCTTCCAGCCCGGCGCTGCAGAACAAGGTGGCTACGCTGGTGCAACAGTTCCCCACCCCGCGCCTTTTGAGCGACGACGGCGACCAGGACATCACCGACCTGCATGCAAGGGAAGACTTGCTGCTCGACCACTACACGCGCATTGACGGAGAGCCGGGCAAGGTCCGGATCCCGATTGAGCGCGCCATGGAGTTGATTGCGCAGCGCGGCCTGCCGCTGGCTCCGGCTGCACAGGAACAACCCTTGATGACCGGTGACAACCGCCCGGTGGTGACCATGCCGCTCACCAACGGCTTTGCCCGCACGGCTTATGAGATTGAACAGCGGCGCGACGAGGGCCCACACGCGGAGCGCCCGCCGAACCAGAAGTAGAAAGACAGGGGCCGAGGGAATCCGCCGCGGCGGAGAACAAGGAATCGAGACAGGAGTAGAAGTCCATGCAGTACACAGACACAATGCGGAAGACGTTGCGCACGGCGGCCGTATTTGCCGCCGCCGCGATTGTGTGCGCGCCCGCCGTGCGGGCGCAGGTTTCCAGCTATGGCGACAAGCAGGCGGGCCCGGCCAACGTGAAGTCTTCGCTGCTGAGCAAGGTCGGCATTGCCCAGCATCTCAATTACCAGTTGCCGCTGAACCTGACTTTTACCGATGACGCCGGAAGGCAGGTCCCGCTGGCCAGCTATTTCGGCAAGAAGCCGGCGATTCTGGCGCTGGTCTATTACCGCTGCCCCATGCTGTGCTCCGAAGAGCTGGACGGGCTGACCAGCGCGCTGCTGATGGTAGATGAGAAGCCGGGCCGCGACTTCAACATCATCGTGGTCAGCATCGATCCCAGCGAAGGCCCCGATCTGGCCGCGGCCAAGAAGCGTTCCTACCTCAAGCGTTACGGCGACCAATCGACCGCCAACGGCTGGCACTTCCTTACCGGCACCCAGCCCAACATCGACGCGCTGACCGACGCAGTGGGCTTCAAATACGTGAAGATTCCCGGCCCCGACGGCAGGCTGACCCAGTTCGCGCATGCCAGCTCCATCCAGCTGGTCACGCCGCAGGGCAAGCTGGCGCAGTACTACATGGGCGTCGAGTACTCGCCCAAGGATCTTCGCATCGGGCTGGTGCAGACCTCGAACAACCGCATCGGATCGCCGGTGGACAACATTCTGACCTACTGTTACCACTACGATCCCGGAACCAACAAGCAATCCCTGATGATCGCGCGCGTGGTGCAACTGGGCGGGCTGGTGACGTTTCTCTCCCTCGGCGGCTTCATGTTCGCCATGTTTCGCCGCGACTACACCCGGGATCACGACGCATTGGAAAAGCACGACGCAGGAACGAAGGGTCACCCCAGCGACGAAGACCTGTCGCCGGAGACCCCGACGAAGGTGAGCGGATAACGGAATGGATCACATCAGTCCAGTACTCTGGCAATCTCTCGTCAAATGGCTGACGAACTTCCCGCTCTTCCCGCCGGAAGCGTCCACGATCGCGCCGCAGATGGATGCGCTGTTTTTCTTCATGTGCCTGGTAAGCCTGATCGGCCTCACCATCGTGGTTCTGCTGATCATCGGCTTCTCCATTCTTTACAGCAGGAAGCGGCATCCGGTCGCGGTCCAGATCGAAGGCTCTACGCTGCTGGAAGCCACCTGGACCATCATTCCCCTGGGATTGTTTCTCATCATGTTCGTCTGGGGCTCGCTGATCTACTTCCGCGTTTACACGCCGCCGGCCAATGCCATGAACATCTACGTAGTGGGCAAGCAGTGGATGTGGAAGTGCGAGCACCCGGGGGGACAGCACGAGATCGACGCCCTGCACATTCCGGTGAACCAGCCCATCCAGATCACCCTGATTTCGCAGGATGTCTTTCACAGCTTCTCCATTCCGGCTTTCCGGGTGAAGCGCGAAGCCATCCCCGGCCGCTACACCAACGTGTGGTTTGAGGCGACTGAGGTTGGCACCTATCACCTCTTCTGCACCCAGTATTGCGGCACCAACCACTCCGCCATGATCGGCTGGGTCTACGTGATGTCGCCGGAGGACTATCGGAAGTGGCTGGCCGAGTCCACCAGCGGCATGAGCCTGGCGCAGAACGGCGAGAGGCTGTTTGCCAGCCTGAGCTGCAATGCCTGCCACAACGGCCGCGCCGACGCGCGCGGACCGAGCCTGGCCAATGTGTTCGGCTCCACGCTAACCCTTGCCAACGGGCAGACCACGCGCGTGGACGAAGCCTACCTTCGCGAGGCGATCCTCAATCCGTCCGATCACGTGACCCAGGGTTTTACCCCCATCATGCCCACCTACCAGGGCCAGATCAGCGAGGACGGCGTCATCTCGCTGGTGGAATATATCAAGACTCTCAACTCCAACTATCGCGTTGAGCAAACCCTCAACACGACCGCGCTGCTGCCGGAAAGCGAAGGCAAGGCGGCGACCCAGAAAACCGGGGCGCCTTCGGCGAAGCAGGGGATGGTGAAGCAATGAGCACAGACACAATCGTCAGGCTTCCGGACCAGGCCACGGCCCGGATACCGAGGGTGAATTTTCTCTCCAAGGAAAACGGCCTGTTGAGCTGGCTGCTGACGGGCGACCACAAGCGCATTGCCACGCTCTATCTCATCTCGATTACATTTTTCTTCGCCATTGGCGGAGCGCTGGCCGGCCTCATCCGCCTGGAGCTGCTTACCCCGCAATCGGACCTGATGGCCGCGGACACCTACAACAAGGTGTTCTCCATGCACGGCATCATCATGGTCTTTTTATTCCTGGTGCCCTCGGTTCCCGCCACGCTGGGCAACTTCCTCATGCCCATGATGATTGGCGCCAAGGACCTGGCGCTGCCCAAGATCAACCTGTTGAGCTGGTACCTCTACGTCATCGCCGGGATGATGATGCTGTGGACCATGGCGACGGGCGGCGTGGACACGGGCTGGACCTTCACCGTCCCGCTCTCCACGCACTTTGTGAACACCAACGTGATCTCGGCCGGCCTGGCCGTGTTTGTCGCCGGGTTCAGTTCGGTATTCACCGGGCTCAACTTTATCGTGACCATCCACAAGATGCGCGCGCCGGGCATGACCTGGTTCCGGCTGCCGTTGTTCGTCTGGTCGAACTACGCGGCCAGCATCCTCATGGTCCTGGGCACGCCGGTTCTGGCCATCACCCTGGTCCTGGTGGTTCTGGAACGGGGCTTCGGCATCGGCGTCTTTGACCCCGCCAAGGGCGGCGATCCGATCCTGTTCCAGCACCTGTTCTGGTTCTATTCCCACCCCGCCGTGTACATCATGATTCTGCCCGGCATGGGCGTTATCTCCGAGGTGGTTTCCACCTTCAGCCGCAAGCGCGTCTTCGGCTACACCGCGGTGGCGTTCTCCTCGGTGGCCATCGCGGTCTTCGCCTTCTTTGTCTGGGAGCACCACATGTTCATCATGGGCGTGTCCAACTACTCCACGCTGGTGTTCTCGCTCCTTACCATGCTGGTCGCGGTGCCTTCGGCCATCAAGATTTTCAACTGGTCGTTCACCCTGTACAAGGGTTCCATCACCTTTGAAACGCCGATGCTCTACGCCTTCGGCTTCATGGGGCTGTTTACCATCGGCGGCCTTACCGGCGTCTTCCTGGCCGCCACCGGAACCGATATTCACCTGACCGAGACCTACTTCATCGTGGCCCACTTCCACTTCGTGATGGTGGGAGGCATGCTGATGGCGTTCCTGTCCGGCATTCACTTCTGGTGGCCCAAGTGGACCGGCCGCATGTACCCGGAGAAGATCTCGCAGTTGGCCGCATTGATCACCTTTATCGGGTTCAACTTTACCTTCGGCCCGCAATTCGTCCTGGGCATGCTGGGCATGCCGCGGCGCTATGCGGCTTATCCGCCGGAGTTCCAGGTCCTCAATATTTTCTCGACCGCCGGCGCAACCATCCTGGGCATCGGATACCTGCTTCCCATCCTGTACCTGACGTGGTCGCTCAAATATGGCGAGATCGCCGGGCCGAACCCGTGGCAGGCCACCGGCCTGGAGTGGCAGACCCAGTCGCCGCCGCTGACCGAGAACTTCCCCGAGATTCCCATCGTGGATCACGAGGCCTACGACTACGAGTGGCTGGAGCGGAAAGAGAGAGAGGTAACCAGTGTCGGATAGCACGGTGACAGCTCCGGGCGCGCACGCGGCGCACGAACATCCGCCTTACCAGCGCCACCATTTTGAGTCAATGGAGCAGCAGGTGGACGCCACCAGCTTCGCCATGTGGCTGTTCCTGCTGACGGAAATCATGTTCTTCGGAGGCCTGTTCTGCTCCTACCTGATCTTCCGCAACTGGTACTATCCGGCGTTCGTCGAGGGCTCTCATCAGTTGAGCATCCTGTGGGGCACGCTGAACACCGCGGTGCTGATCACCTCCAGCTTCACCATGGCGATGGGGGTGTGGTGCGCGGAGATGCGCAAGAAGAGCGGGTTGGTGCTTTGCTTGGTGCTCACCTTCGTGCTGGGCCTGGGCTTCCTCGGCATCAAGGGCATCGAGTACCACGAAAAGTGGGTCAAGCACCACGTCCCCGGCTTCCACTACAGCATGCGGTCGTTCACCGACCCGCCTTCGGATCCGGAAGTCTACAGCGAGTATCACGACAAGCCGCTCATGCCCGACATGGCGCGCCACACCGAGCTCTACTTCTCGCTCTACTTTGCCATGACCGGCATGCACGCCCTGCACATGATCATCGGCATCTCCATCCTGTCCTTCATGATTTTTCGCGCCCGGGCGGGCGCCTATACCACCGGCCACATCACCTTCGTCGAGAACTTCGGCCTTTACTGGCACTTCGTCGACATCGTCTGGATCTTCCTTTATCCGCTGCTTTACCTGATCAGCAGGCACACCTAAGGAGAAGCGTATGAGCTCACACATGGAACCGCACCACGGAACCGGACACGACCACGGCGCCAAAGAGCAGGACGTGCACGACTCGCTGAATCACATCGTTTCGCCCAAGATCTACGTCGCGGTCGGCACCGCCCTGCTGATCCTGACCGGAACCACGGCGGCCGTGTCCTACATCGATCTCGGCGTCTTCAACGCCGTGGTGGCGCTGTTCATCGCCTGCTGCAAGGCCAGCATCGTGGTGCTGTTCTTCATGCACGTCAAGTACAGCTCCAGGCTGACCAAACTCACCCTCTTCTCCGGCCTGTTCCTGTTCTCGGTGCTGATCTCCCTCACCCTTTCCGATTACATGACACGCGCCTGGGGGCGGTGGTAGAAGAGCAGGGAATAGGGAACAGGGAACAGGGAACAGGAAAGGCCGCCTTCGGAG
>CAVYBV010000021.1:0-7695 GCA_963766785.1 uncultured Acidobacteriota bacterium | reverse complement strand
CGCCGCCGGAGCCCCTCCTGTCGCTTGCCATCGTTCCGGCGGCAATCTCGGTGGGCAATTTGCAGGACACCGGCCAATTCCTTGCCATCGGAACCTTCTCGACGCCTCCCTATGTCAAAGATGTGACCAACGACGTCAACACGACGTGGATCTCTTCGTGGCCCGATGTCTTCCCTGTCGACAACAGCAGCGGTAGCAGCGGCAGCACTGGAACTTTCGGCGGTATTGTCACAGCATATGGAAGCGGTAGCGCTACCATCATCGCCGAATACAAGGACCCCACCGACGGCACGATCCAGACCGCGACGGCAACGTTCAATTGCCCACTGGTTTTGCCCGATCCAGCCCTCGATGTCGCCGGCTCCTGCTACCCGGGTTCCCAGGTTCCGGCGCTTAAGGCAACCGTTACGGTCTACAATGAGGGCCTGAACACCACAAATTGGCTGGTGACTGCCCCATCGGCAACGGGAACACCGGATGTAATCCATTGCGGTCCAGGCTGGAAAGGGTCGGGCGGCTCGGTTTGCTCGGCGCCCTATCCGGTGGGTACCACCGTCCTCATTGCTGCTCCTGCAAAAGCGAACGTCAACTTCGGTGGATGGTCCTACACGTGCACTCCAAGCGACGCAAATGGCAACCCGCTACCTGGTCCGGTGCTCTACACCGCCGCCGGGCCGAATTATTGCACCGTCACCACAAGCGCAACGAATCCCAATGTAACCGTCGGGGCCATCTTCAATTAAGTCCCAGCTGACAGAAAAGCCACCTCTCGGGGTGGCTTTTCTGTGCCTTGAATACGTTCGATCCACCGTCCGCGAAACTCAATCCGTAGCCCAGCCAAAATCCCGTCATTCGTACGCAAGCGCGTCGATGGGGTCCTTCCGAGCGGCCATCCATGCCGGATACAGCGCGCCCAGGATTGAACCGGCGAAGGCGATCCCTGCAGCTTTCGCGATCCAGGGCACAGTGATCTCAAAGTGCTGGGTGGGAAAAAATCGAAGCAGGAGGGTGCGTACCGCGAATGTTCCGGCGATGCCGAGGATAATTCCGGCCACAGCCAGCACGGCGGTCTCGCGCAGAACCACGGAGACTATGGCCGCCTTGGAAGCTCCCATGGATTTGAGGATGCCGATCTCTCGCGTGCGCTCCAATACGGCTGTGTACATGGACTGGAAGATCACCAGGAAGCCGACAATCACCGCGATGCCGGTAACCACTCGCAGCGCCAGGTTGAATCCCGGCATGTTTTCCGGCGTCAACTCGCTCATCCACTGTTCCATGGTTGTTACGGGATAATCTGCCAGCCCCGGGGTGGAGTTGATTTCGTCGATCACAGTCTGATCGTTCGCTGGATCGTCCACCTTGACGTAAAAGACGGAGCATTTACCCTCGGCTGCCATCAGTTTGCCCATGGTGTCGATGGGGATTAGCTTGCGGGCCCCCTTGCCGGCTTCCACGATGCCGCTAATGCGGAAGCTGTGGCTCATGATCTGGATGGTCTGGCCGACGTGGTAACCATGATCGGACTTGGCGAAGACGTCGTCGACGACCGCGTCATCCGGGCGCTGAAACCGGCTGCCTCGTAGGTATGCAAAAGGCCTGAGCGCGTCAAAAGTGTCGTAATCGATACCGTCGACAATTCCAAAATCGCCGGGGTTGGTGCTGAACTTCACAATGGCCGGGGACACGATCTTGACGTGCGACAGCTTGCGCAAGACCAGGGCAAACTTGATGGGCATGGGTGCGCCGCTTATGCCGTTGAAGGCGCTGGCGTTGGAGGGCTGCATCATCAGGTCGGCGCCAATCCCGTTATCGCGAGATCGGATGTCGTTGAGCATGCCCATGAAGGTGCCCACGATGGACAGGATCATGATGACCTCGATGGCGACCGCGACCACGCTGATGAGGGAGCGGAGCGGGCGGTGCACGAGATTGGCGAATACCAGCTTGTTCATCCTGAAAGCGACCTCCACGGGCCGCGATGGGCGCACTGTTCCAAGGGTAGCAGCCCGAACAGCAGGGATCAGGGATCAGGGAGAAGTCTCCCAGCCTGATGAATCCGCGAGGAATCCCCTAAATCCCGTTACTTTCCCGGCATTTCCCTTTGAACGGCGCTGGACTTCGGTTTATGGTTCGAGGGAAAATCCACAATAGGGTTCCAAGTCCCTGTTATTGGTAGCCGATGGGCAGCTTCGGAGAAGACCTGCGCATGGAGCGGATGTCCCGCGGCATTGCGCTGGAAGACATTACGGCCGTCACCAAGATCAGCCGGCGCCACCTGCTGGCGCTGGAACAGGACCGTTACGGCCAACTTCCGGGCGGCATCCTCAGCAAGGGCATTGTGCGCGGCTACGCCACGGCGGTCGGGCTTGAGCCGCAGGGCTGGACCGAGCGCTTCATGAAGGCGTACCAGGCCTCGGGGCAGGTACTGGACGACGACCGCAACTGGACGGCGTTCGCCTCCAACGTGGGCAAGGCGCGCATGCAGCAGCGGGAGGCGCGCGAGCTCCGCGTGCGCTGGATCGGGGCGGTTATCCTGCTGGCCGTAGTGGCCGCGCTGGGCTTTGTGGCCGTGCGCTACTACGGGCTGCGTGCGGGCTGGTGGCCCACGCTGTTGCCGTGGCAGCATGCCGGAGCAGCGGCCGCGCATGCCGCGTATATCTCGGCGCGGGAGTGGGCGGAGCGGCTGCTCGCCTGATCGCGGGCCAGGTTGTCGCCTGTCAGCGCCAGCACCTGGCTCTTCTGTTCCCTTTTCCCTTTTCCCTTTTCCCTGTTCCCTGCTTCGTCACTGCTTGTTCACGTCCACGTAGTACTCGTCCAGATCGACCTGGAAGTCGTCTTTCGAGAGCGGCGACTGCATCCATTGCCACTTCGTGGTGGGATGGATGATCTGCCAGTGGGCGGACGTGCCCACCTTGACCGGCATGGCGAAATCGTCCTCATCCGCATCCCACTTGTACATCACCATCCCCGGCGCTTCTCCGAAAAGCAGTTCCAGCCGCGGAATGTGCGCGTGGCGCAGATACTGGTTGAAGATGGGAGTCAGGTTCATGCCGGTGTGCTGGTTGAACCAGGCGACGATGTCCTCGGTCAGGATGTTCTGGTACTTGAAATGCTGATAGAGGCCGTGGATGAGGGCGAACCATTTGGCATCGTCGTTCACCACGCTGCGCAGGGTGTTCAGCATCAGCGCGCCCTTGAAGTACTGGTCCTCGGTGGGCTCGGAATTCACGCCGCGCTCGGCCACAATCGGCCGCATGTTGACCACTTTGGGCTTGACCCCGCTCAGGTACCTCAGCGCGTCCGCCTTGCCCCAGCGGTATTCCACGTACAGGCTTTCGAGGTACGTGGTCCAGCCCTCGTGGATCCACATGTCGGACATGTCGTCGGCGGTAATGCTGTTGCCGAACCACTCGTGGCCGCTCTCGTGAATGATGATGAAGTCGAAGCGCATGCTGATGCCCACGCCGGTCCAGTCGCGGCCCAGGTAGCCGTTCTCAAAGAGATTGCCGTAGGCCACCGCGCTCTGGTGCTCCATGCCCGAGTAGGGCACCTCGATCAGCTTGTAGCCGTCGCGCCAGAACGGGTAAGGGCCGAAGTAGTGGGCGTAGGCGTCGATCATCCCCGGAGCCTGAGCGAATTGCTTTTTGGCTTTTTCCAGGTCTTCGGGGAGCACGTAGTAATCCATTGCAAGGCCGTTGTGTGTCTCGCCCCAGTGCACGTAGTCGCCGATGTTGAGCGCTACATCGTAGTTGTTGATGGGATAGCTGACATGCCAGTCCCAGCGCGTGTAGCCGTCGCCGAGATCGGTCTTGCCGACGAAATGGCCATTGGAAACGTCGGTAAGGCCGTTGGGCACGGCCACGCTGATGTCCATGCCCTCCACTTCGTCGCGCCACTGGTCCTTGTCGGGCCACCAGATGCTGGCGCCGGACTCTTCGCAGGCGGTGTTGATCCAAGCGCGGCCGGCGGAATCCTTCTTGAAAGTGAACGCGCCAAAGCGGCCGACTTCCGGCGGATGGCCGGAGTAGTAGAAGTCGATTGTGACCACCTCACCGGTCTTCAGCGTGCGCGGGAAGTCGACGAAAACGGCGCCGGTGTCGCGTTCATACTTGAGCGGCGCGTCGTGCCAGAGGATCTTGTCGATGTTCAGCTTGTCGGTCAGGTCAAGCTGGATGCGGGTGCCGTCCTTGAGCATGCGGAAGCGGATGGTGTTCTTGCCGGCGATGGTTTTCTGCTCAGGGTCGACGCGGATGTCGAGGTGGTAGTAGAGCAGGTCGTTGTTGGCGCGGAAGGGCCCGTAGGCGCCGCGCAGAAAGTCAAAGCGCGTGGGCAGGGGCGCGCCGGCATCAATGGGGCGCACGTGCGGGCGCGGCGCGGGCGCAGCGGTCTTGGCCGCGGCGGCGCCGGTTTGCGCCTGTTGCGCGGGCGCGAAGGCAGCGGGGCAAAGCAGGCAGGAAATGCAGAGACAGGGCAACAGCGCTGGAAATCGCATGCCGCCATGCTATCGCAGCGGCGCAGCCCGGTCCCCTGGTCCCTGGGCTTGTAGGCGACTATGATGGAGAACGGACAGGAGCCGGCCGGAAAGGAACGTTCTGGCCGATTCTTCCTGGGAGCAACGCAATCATGGATGAGCGGGAGTTCTTTAACGAGACCACGGAACAGCGGACACACACCCTTACCTGTCCCAAGTGCGGCCAGAGCGGAGAGTACAAGGTGACGTGGGTGGTGCGCCGCAAGCGGGCGCAACTGCCACGGAACGCCGACGAGCGTGACCGCGCCCGCTTTGCCAAGGCGCAGTCCTACATGGTGCGCCGCGACGACAAGCTGGGCTGCCAGAATATCCGCTGCCGCAAGCCGTTCGAGATCACCTCGCTTCAGTCGCTGTCCTTCATTCAGGACTGATTGACGGGCTCCCGCATGCCTCCCGTTGGCAGATCAATGGCGACCAAGGCAGCGGGATGGTGGACGGAGCGCCCACGACGCAACGGCTATGCCCGACATCAGGATCGGATAGGCCATCGTGCTTACGCTGGCCTTTCCGCAGACGGCTAGCGATGTAACGGCGCCCGTCAAGTCGAAGAACACTCCCGCATAGGCCCACTCCTTCAGCCGGGGAAACCGCGGAATTGCCAACGCGACAGCGCCCAGCAGTTTCCAGGTTCCCAGAATAATCAGGAGGTACAGCGGATAACCCAGCTGTTCGATGATCCCGCGAACTTGCGGTACTCGCAGAACGTCCCATGCGCCTCCCAATGTCAGCTCAAAGACAACCAGGCCGGTGGTCACCCAATAAGAGATGATCCAACGCCGAGAATGCAACCCAGGAGGAGCGAGATTCGCCATGGTTTTCCTTATGTCACCGCGGGATTGGCATGGTCCCGACAATTATCAATTACGCGCGGCGAAACGAGTGGTTTCACTACTCCAATCCGTCACTCTGGCGCATCCCCGCCCGCATATGTTTGAATCGAAACTGTAACCGGCCTGCGCCCGCGGGCCGCTCCAAGGAGATCGCATGCCCAATCCGCTGCTTCCCCCGGAAGAACGCAACCTGACCCCCAACCAGGTGGAGGCGCTGGACAAGCGCCGCGAGCTCGGCCACACCTTCATGGTCATAGCCGGGCAATTCGCCGTGATCGCCATCGTGCTGCTGCTATGGGTGGGCCAGGACTTGAGCTACTCGCCCGGCTGGAAGCACCCCATGGCGTACTACTTCGCCGTGGCCTGCGCGCTGATTGTGGGCTTCGGCCTCACTGGCCTGGTGCTGCGCCGGGGAACGCCGCGGATCGACTGATTCCAAGAGCGTTCCGGACGGGCTGAGGCTCTCGTGCCGCGCCTTTGCTTGTGCTCAATTTCAGAACGATCGTACTCGAATTGAGTACATCGCACGCCGCACGCCGCGGGCGAAAGCGGTGTAGCCTGATAATGTAGATGGCTTCCCTGACCACCAGCCCGACCGATACCCTTCCCCGCCTCACGGACAGTCACGGGCGCGTAATCCACGATCTGCGCGTCTCCATCACCGACCGCTGCAATTACAAATGCGTCTACTGCCGCACCGGCGAGCTGGGAGCGCAGTATCCGGAGCTGGCCATCGACGAGTACTTCCGCCTGATCCGGCTGTTCGTTTCACTCGGCATCACCAAGGTGCGCCTCACCGGCGGCGAGCCCCTGCTGCGGCGCGGCTTGCTTGACCTGATTCGCGCGCTGGCCGGCCTGCGCGCCTATGACGGCGGCCGGCTCCAGCTCGCGCTGACCACCAACGGCCACCTGCTCGATTCGCTGGCCCAGCCGCTCAAGGACGCCGGCCTGGACCGCGCGACCGTGAGCATGGACGCCGTGGACCAAGTCACCTTCGAGCGCATCACCCGGGTTCCCGGCAGCTTTGAGACGGTCCTGCGCGGCGTGCGCGCGGCCAAGGCCGCCGGCCTCACCCCGCTCAAGATCAACTGCGTGCTGCTGCGCGGCTTCAATGACGACCAGGTGGAGGGCTTTGCCGAGTTTGCGCGCCGCGAGGAAGTGATCGTCCGCTTCATCGAGTTCATGCCGCTTGAGGAAGACCGGCTCTGGTCGCCGCAGATCGTGGTCCCCCTGAGGGAAATCGTGGAGCGTATCGGCCGTGTCCTGCCCCTGCGCGAACTTGCGCCCAACGAGGCCAGCGAGACCGCCCGCCGCTACACCTTTGCCGATGGCAAGGGCGAGATCGGCATCATCGCCCCGGTTACCCAGGCTTTCTGCGGCGCATGCAGCCGCGTCCGGCTCACCTCCGACGGCAAGATCCGCACCTGCCTGTTCTCGCAGATCGAGCACGACCTCTACGGCCGCATGCGCGCGGGCGAATCCGACGATGAGCTGCGCGCCTACATCGTGCGCACGGTCTACGGCAAGGAGGCCCGCCACCACATCGGCGAGCCCGAATTCCTGAAGCCGTCGCGCTCCATGGTGCACATCGGGGGTTGACTCCTGCCGCAACCGTTCATCTGCCGCTTTCGTAACCATCCAGCAGATTAAACTGACCCGCCAACCTGATAGGATGAGGTTCCAAGGCACACCTTAAGAAGGCCGTAATCGTTGACTTGAATCTTGTCTTCCCCGGCGGGCTGCGATGGCAGAGCAAACGGAAACCCGAATCCCCCTTGACGATCTGCTGGTGTTTCACCGTTTGGCGCGCTCGCTAACGTCCAGCTTCGATCTCGATACCATCCTGCGCACCATCCTCGACTACATGGAGCGCATGATTGAGGCCGAGCTTTGGGCGCTGCTCATGCTGGACGAGGAAAAGCAGGAGCTTTACTACGCCATTGCCGCCGGGGGCGAAGAGGCTGCGTTGCGCGATCTGCGCGTGAAGGTGGGCGAAGGAGTAGCCGGGTGGGTGGCTCAACACGGCGAAACTCTCATCGTTCCCGAGTCAGTGAACGATCCGCGCCTGCACTCGCCCACCCCCAGCAAGCTGGGCAAGGTTCGCTCCGTCATTGCCCTGCCCCTGCGCGGCCGCAAGGGCACCCACGGCGTGATCGAAATCCTCAATCCGCACGCCGGCCAGCTCAACGATTACACCGTCGCCTTCCTGCATATCCTGGCCGACCACGCCGCCATCGCCATTGAAAACGCCAACGACATGGCCCGCATCCAGCAGCTCACCATCACCGACGACACCACCGGACTCTACAACGTCCGCCACCTGTATAACGT
>CAVYBV010000020.1:0-78793 GCA_963766785.1 uncultured Acidobacteriota bacterium | reverse complement strand
ACTCTGCGGGCGGCCCACTTATTGCGCCTTGAAGAGGACCGTCCAGTTGGCGCTGGATTGCGGCTCGATCACGCGCCTTTGCCAGCCTGAGGCCGGCTGAACTCCCGGCAGAAACTCGGCGAGTGCGTCGGTCAGTGAGGCCCAGCCTTCCATGCGCTCGTCCAGGATCACCTCGTTGGCCGGGTCGGTCACCGCCATGCAGATAAGCCCTGCTGCGCCGTTGTCGCAACGAAACGCACCGACCCGTGAAATCCTGTTCCATTCCATCCGAACGGACTTCGTCGATCCATCCGTGAATTGAGCGGTGCGCCGCAAAGCAGCGTCGTCAACCTCAATCGCCGCGCGGTGCAGCTCTATTCTGCGCTGCCGGGGGCCGGCTGCGTTCGCGGCCGGGGAATTGGCTGCAGGGTTCTCCATTCGCGTGCAGCATATCATCGCGCGGGATGCCCGCGACAGTGCCGGGCGCGCCAACTTGATCGCGCTGTATGCGCTTCAGATGGATCAGGAGACTACTCCGCCGCGCAGGTGTAGTTCGCTGCGTCATCCGTGCTGCCCTTGCCCGTGTACTTGGCCACCTTCGGATACGGACACAACGGATGCGTCCGCCCCGGCCGCGAGGCAACGATCCGGTCCGGCGCCACGCCGTCTTCCACCCACTTCACGATCACACCCATGTGGTCGAAGTTGCTCGCGCCCGGCCCCCCGGCGCAGTGCTCCATCCCCGGAATCATGAACAGCCGGTAGAAGTCCGACGTGTCGCCCATCTTCTGCTCGACGCTCTCGAAGTAGTTCACGCTGTTCAGCGGCGAGATCGCCGGATCGTTCCAGCCGTGATACTGCAGCAGCTTGCCGCCATGCTTCTTGAATCCGCTCAAATCGGGATTGATCTGGTCGATTATGCCGCCCACTTTGTTGTCGGCATACGCCACGTCCTTGTCGAAGTCGAATGTCCGCCAATCCCACTTCGGTCCGTCAAAAACCAGGTTCGCCAGGCCGCTTACCATGATCGCGTGCTGCGCGTTCATGGGTGGAACCTGCGTGCCCGCAATCCAGAATCCCCATCCCGCTTCCCCGCCGCGCATGGTCCCCGGAAAAACCTGCGCTCCGGTGCGCGGATTCCTTGCCCCTTCGTAGACCTTGTTCAGTCCCCCAATCTGCGGCGCGGTCAGGCATGAGTTATTCTCTTCGCCCTTGCACAAAAGCGTCTGGGGATCGAAGTGGCACTGCCGCGGATCCTCGAGCACGCCATCCTTCACGCCGTCCAGCGTGTCGCACTCGGCCAAAACGGCCGCGGTAATCGCCGGCAGCTTGGCCGGCGCAATCATGGTTGCTGGATCTTCGTGGATGGCCTGCGAAATCCAGTTGCCGCCCATCTGCAGGTGGTCAAAATAGTTCGCCGGCGCGCCCGCCAGGACGCCGTCGTAATCGTCAGGGAAGCGCTGCGCCTCGCTCAGCGCCTGCCCGCCGCCCTCAGAGCAGCCGTTCCAGTACGCGTACTTCTCCGGCGCGCCGTAATAGGCCGCAATCAACGCCTTGGCCTCCACCGTCATCAGGTGGATCGCGCGCCAGCCGAAGTCAATGATCTTCTCGGGGTGCCCGAGAGCCCAGTCTCCGGTCATCGGCGAACCGGTGTGCCCGGTGTCGGTGCCCGCCGTGGCATAGCCCGCTGTGAGCGCACCAGCCATCTCCTGCTCGCCGATCGACCCCGCCAGGCCACCGTTGCCTACAGCTTCAAGCCGTCCGTTCCAGCCGGAAGCCGGCAGCCAAACCTCAATCTTGATGTCTGAGTCCGCCGTCGGCCGCAGCGTCGCCGTCACCCGGCAAAACGCTGGCAGGTCAACCTTTCTCGCGCCCATGAACCCCTGCACGGTGAACGGCCCCGCGGGAACGGCCTGCGCCGCCGTGATCTCGCCGTGATCGATCTTGAATTGCGCCAGCGACTCGCATGTTGCCGGCGCTGCGGCGGCTCGCAGGCACAGGAACGGCAGAACGGCAAACAAGGCAAAGACAGCGCACGCCGCCCGAAGCGCGAAATCTCGATACAGTTTCATGCGATGGGAACCTTTCCGCGAAATTCTAGCAGGGTCGAAAGGAGTCCCATCTTCCATGAAAACAGCCTGAGCGTTGAACCAAGCGATGCGGCCAGCAATGCTGGGAAAGCGGAGCAAGCCCCCCGGCCTGCTACGAAGCAGCCGCTTCCGCCAGCTTCCCCACCACCGCAATGTTGCTCAGCAGTTCCGCAGGAAAACCGTGCCGCCGCTCGAGATACTCCGGATCGTTCCACGAGATCGTGACCCGGCCCGTCGCATCTTCTGCGACAAGGAGTTTGAGGGGAAGATCGATGGCCGCCGACGGGGCAGCCTGCATCAGCGGCGTGCCCGCGGCCGGATTGCCAAAGATCACCAGCTTCGTGTTCGGCATCGCCAGGCCGGCCTTCGCGGCCTCCCCGCTGTGGTCCACAACGGCAAAGAGAGTTACGCCTTTCGCTGCGAGAATGCTCCGGATGCGGGCTACCGTTTCGTCCACCGAATGCCGGCTGGGCAGGGTCACAATTCCGCTCTCAAAGGGTACGGACATCTCGGCCTCCTTCAGCGATCCCGATTGTAACTTGTGCGAAAGAAGAGCGATCCGGTCGATGCGGGAGGTTTCCCCACCGAGAACGCGCCCCGCAACCCAGCAGAACTCGAGCGGCGGGCCGCCATTTGTTCGCGCAGTCATGTGGTTTACATCACATCCTTCCTCGCCAGCACCGTCCTAAAATGGCACACACTTTCCAGTTCGGGAACCGGCAAAGTTAGACGACGCTAATTCTTGCCGCCCGCACCCCCACCGCGCAGATCATGGCGGGATGGAGGCCGGAACCCCGTTCCGGAAGCGCCTGGCCATGGAAGATCGCAAGAGAATCTGCGCAATACAGGCAATACCACGTCGCACACCTCGTCGTCCGCGCATTCGCCGGACAATGGAACGGTATGCGCTTTGGGCGCCTCTTTCGGCGGCGGGGTTGGCGCTTGCCTTGGGGATTACGGCCCAGAATGGGCCTGCGGCCGCCAACCCCGCAAGGCCCACCGCGTCTGAAACAAGAACGCCGCCACGGGTTCTGGAGGCGCAGCGTTTTCTGGGGCGGCGGGGCGCGGCCGGGCGGCGCACAGCCGGCGCCTGGAAGGCGCGGGCCGCAATGGCAAAGTCCGCGCAAACATCTTCCTCAAGCGCCAACTGGGAACCTCTGGGACCGTTTCAGGTTTTCTCTGCGAACTTCGGCCTGGTTACAGGCCGCATTTCGTCTCTGGCGCTGGACCCGGCGGATTCTACCGCCAACCGGCTGGTCGCCGGCACTACCGGCGGCGGCGTATGGATCAGCCAGAATGCCGGCACAGCCAGTGTCTCCAACATGGTCTTTGTGCCCCTGACGGACCAGGTAAGTGCGCTCTATGGCGCCGAGGACAGCTCCATCAGCATTGGCGCCGTAACCGTGCAGCCGGGTGGGACCGGGGTCATCCTGGCCGGCACCGGAGATCCCAATGACGCCCTGGATTCCTATTACGGCGCGGGGTTGCTGCGCTCGGCCGACGGCGGCAACACCTGGAAGCTGATTGAGGGTACTTCCGATGTTGAATCCGGTCTGGCCGCGCTGGACCACGGATTCCTTGGCGAAGGATTCGCTGGATTCAGCTGGAGCACGGTGAGCCCCGAGGTGGTTGTCGCAGCCGTTTCCCAGGCCTACGAGGGCGAGTTGGTGGACGCGGACCTGGACGGGTACAGCTACACCGGGCTGTATTACTCGAACGACAGCGGCGCCACCTGGCATCTGGCCACCATCACCGACGGCGCGGGGCAGGACGTTCAGGGTCCCAATGATGCCTGGGCCGGCGTGGACGGAAACGCGGCCACCTCCGTGGTCTGGAATCCGGTGCGCAAGCTGTTTGTGGGGGCGGTCCGTTTCCATGGCTATTACCAGTCTCCGGACGGCGTCACCTGGACGCGCATGACCGCCCAGCCGGGGACAGGGCTGACCACCGCGATGTGCCCCACCAATACGTCGATGACCGGATCGCCCGCATGTCCCATCTTCCGCGGAGCCCTGGCGGTGAACCCGACAACCGGCGACACCTTTGCCTGGACAGTGGACGTGAACAACCAGGACCAGGGTCTCTGGCAGGACGCGTGCACGTTGAAGTCGGGGGCGTGCAGCAGCCAGTCGATTCTCTTCGCCCAGCAGTGGAGCACAGCGGCATTGGAGACTCCCACCTGGCAAGGCGCGATCACCATCGCCAACGGCGATTACAACCTGGCGCTGGCGGCGGTGCCGTCCGGCCAGGACACCCTGATGCTGGCCGGCGCCAACGACCTGTGGAAGTGCAGCCTTGCCGCGGCGTGCATCTGGCGCAACACCACCAATTCCACTACCTGCATGAGCGCGAAGGTAGGCGAGTACCAGCACGCCATCGCGTGGAGCGCGGCCCTTCCCACGGAGATTTTCGTGGGCAACGACAGCGGACTGTGGCGTTCGCTTGATACCATCGGCGAGACCGGATCGGGGTGCGCATCGAGCGATGCCTCGCACTGGCAGAATCTGAATGGCGCGCTGGGATCGCTGGCCGAGGTCGAGGACATGGCGGGAGTCCCGCTTACACCCTACACGCTCATGGCCGGGCTGGGAGCAAACGGCACCGCGGGCATCAAGGGCGCGACCGGTCCTGAGCAGCAGTGGCCTGAAATCCTTGGCGGCGAAGGTGGCCCCGTTGCCATCGATCCGGCCAATCCGGACAACTGGTATGCCAATAACGGAGCCGGCGTCTCCATCCACTTGTGCGCGCAAGCGGGGAACTGCTCGAGTGCGGATTTTGGGGCCCAGCCGGTGGTGACGGACGCCGATACCGGTGACGACGGGCTC
Source organism: uncultured Acidobacteriota bacterium (assembly GCA_963766785.1). Classification (GTDB taxonomy): domain Bacteria; phylum Acidobacteriota; class Terriglobia; order Terriglobales; family Acidobacteriaceae; genus Telmatobacter. Next base: position 73,899 of record CAVYBV010000020.1, on the reverse strand, counting down.
ACCATGACCGCGCCTGCGCCCTTCCTGGTGGATCCTGCCGATTCGTCGCAACTGCTGATTGCCACTTGCCGGCTGTGGCGCGGTCCGGCCAACGGCAATGGCTGGACCGCGGCCAACGCGATCACGCCCATTCTGGGCGGCGGCTCCGATTGCGGTTCGAGCCCGCAGATTCGTTCCCTGGCGGCGGCGGCGTTGCCGGGCGGCGGCGAGATGGTCTACGTCGGCCTCTACGGCAGCCTCGACGGCGGGGGCAATATGGCAGGGCATGTTCTCTCCGTCAGCATGAACGCCTCAGGGACGTGGTCCGGATGGAACGACCTTACCCTGAACCCGGTGACCAACGACACGGTGGCCTTCAACGCCTATGACCTCGATGTCTCCAGCCTCACCATCGATCCGCACGACACCACCGGCCAGACCGTCTACGCGACCATTGCGGGGATCCCCGATCGTTTTCTCGACATCCGGATGCTCTATCGATCCACCGACGGGGGCGCGAACTGGACCTCGATCGTGTCCAACCTGATCTACGCCCCGGCCAATGCGCTGGTGGTCGATCCGGTTGACGCCAATACCGTCTATCTGGGGACGGACGTAGGCGTGTTTGCCACCCAGCAGGTGGCTGCGTGCGGAAACAACGGCGTCAATTGCTGGGTGGCTTTCGGGAGCGGGCTTGCCGAGGCGCCGGTTACCTCGCTTGAAGCTACCGAGCCCTCTGCCAGCCTGAATGTCCTGGTGGCGGGCACCTACGGACGCGGCGTCTGGCAAATTCCGCTGCTTACCGCCGGGCAGCAGTTAACCAGTGCCACGGCCGCGCCCAACCCGCTGAGCTTCGGCGACCAGGCAGAAGACACCACCAGCGCCGCGCACGACGTGGTCGTGACCAATACCGGCGGCATTGCGTTGTCGGTGACCACTCCCACCATCACCGGGGATTTTGCCTGGACGGATCCGAACCATTGCATCGGCGCAGTCATCAACACCAACCGGAGCTGCTCCATCCCGGTGACGTTCACACCCTCAGCTCTCGGGACCCGGTCTGGGCAGTTGACCATTGAGGGGAATATCGCCAGCGGGAATATTACAGTCAAACTGAGTGGAACCGGCCTCCCGCCTCCACAGGTTACGCTCTCGCCGCAATCGATTGATTTCGGCGCCGTGGAGTCCGGCACCAAATCGGCAGTGGAGCAGGTTACGGCGGCCAACCGTGGCGCCGCGGCGGCGATTTCCAGCCTGACCGTCACCGCGCCATTCGCTCTGGCGGGCAACGCCTGCGGCTCGGCGGTGCCGGCGACCACCGATTGCGAGATTACGGTGCAGTTCAACCCCACAACGGAGGGCCCTGCTACCGGGAAATTGACCATGGTGGACGCTGCCGGAACGCAGACGATGCAACTCTCGGGAACCGGCACGGCGCCGCCCACGGACACGCTCGGCGCCATCTCGCTGGCTTTTCCGTCGACCATTGTCGGCGTCCCCTCCCCCGCGCAGAATGTCACGCTTACCAACAGCGGCGGCAACCCGCTCACCTCCATCTCCGTCAGCACCAGCGGGCCATTCCAGCAATCGAATAATTGCACCACCCAGCTCATTGGGGGCGAGAGCTGCGCCATAAGCGTGGTCTTCATTCCCACCGCCGCGGGCAAGCAGAGCGGGACGCTTATCGTCTCCGACATCCTGCGCACCCAGACTGTGGCCGTCGAGGGAACCGGAATCAATCCGCCGGAGTTCACGGTTACACCGGCAAGCCTCGACTTCAGCTCAACCCCTGCGGGCGCCACAAGCGCGCCGCAGGTGCTCGCCGTGGCCAATTCGGGCGGGGCGGCGATGGCCAACATCGGATTCCAGATCACCGGATCAGGGGCTGCGGCGTTCTCCACCGGTAAAACCGCCTGCGGAGCGGAACTTTCCCCGGGAGCCAGTTGCACGGTGCCGGTGACCTATACCGCACCGGCGACCGGGATTTTATCCGCCAACCTCATCGTGACCACCGCAACCCGCGGACCCAACAACAGCGCCATTACCGCGACGGTGCCACTGAACGGGAATGGCACCACGGGCACCCTGGTGGTGCAGCCGGCGCTGGTCAGTTTTCCTACGACGGGAATCGGCCAGACCAGCGACGCGGTCGCTCTCACGCTGACCAATCAGACCACGTCCAAATCGTTTGGCAGTCTCACGCTGAAGGTCTCCGCCGGTTTTGCGGTGAGCGGCAATGCCTGCCCGGAGTCGCTGGCAGGAGGCGCCCAATGCACGGTTCAGATCGCCTTTGCGCCCACCGCCGAGGGCCCGCAAACAGGTACGCTGACCATTGCGTCTTCCGCGCTGCCATCGCCCATCCTGGTGCCGCTGTCGGGCACCGGATACGACTTCACAGCGGGCGTCACCGGATCGTCCAGCCAGACCGTATCCAGCGGCGGAACAGCCACTTACGCGCTCACCATCGCTCCCGGCGCAGGCGTCGCGGCATCTTTCAGTCTTCAGTGTGCTTCGCTTCCGGAGTACGCATCCTGCAGCTTTAATCCGGCAACGCTTACCGTTGCCGCAAACACAACCGGGACCCAGATCGTGCAGATTTCGACTGGGCAGAGCACTGCGGCGGTGGAGCGCCCCCGGGGACTGCCCGGTGCGGCCCCGGTGGCTCTGGCCTGCGGCGCGCTACTGCTCTGGCCCCTGGTGAGCCGGCGCAGGCGCGCCTGGATCCTGATGGTTCTTTTGATCATTCCGGCTTTGGTTGGTGGGCTGGGATGCTCCGGCTCGGGGGGCGGAGGCGGTGGCAGCGTACAGCAGAATGGCAACACCACAACGGGGACCTACACCGTCTCGGCGGTGGTCACCTCAAACGGCGTGCAGCATAAGGTGACGCTGACGCTGGTGGTGGATTGAGCCTCGCGAAAAGTGACCTGAAACATCGAAAAGTGCGTACAAGAGTGGGGCAAGTGTCGCCCCCCGTGTGAGACAAATGGGGCCCAGGTGTCGCCCCCGTCTGAGACGTTCTGCACGAAATGTCCGAGGTTGATGGCACAGTCCGAGTGGCCGACGATGGAGCCGAATCCTTAACCCTGGTTGGACGAAAGTGGCCGCAATCGGCAGCCGCTATACTTGAGCTTCGGACACGCTGAAATCCATCGATTCGGAGCGGGCAATGAGCGCCAGGGTGACGGTTGAGGACGTGGAGCGCGTGGCGGAGCTGGCCCACCTGGAGCTCGCCGCCGAGGAGAAGCCGCGCATGGTGCGCGACCTGAACGCCATCCTGGATTACGTCGCCGAGCTGAACCAGCTGGACACGTCCGGAGTTGCGCCGCTGGCGCAGGTGACAGAGCTCGAAGGCGCAGGCGGTACGAGCGCCTTGCGGCCGGACGCGCTGGAGCCTTCGCTGGACCGCGGCGCGGTGATGCGGGAGGCGCCGGAGAGCGACGGGCGGTTCTTCAAGGTGCCGAAGGTGATTGAAAAGCGGGGATAAGGGAACAGGGAACGGCCGGGCCCGTAGCCAGTAGCCGGTAGCCGGTAGCCAGTAGCTGGGACATCGAGCTACTGGCTACAAGCTACCGGCTACAAGCTACGGGCTACAGGCTACGGGCTGAGAGCTGCGGAAAATGGCAACCGTGGGGACACTGCTGGAAAAGCCGAAGACCCTTGCGGAGCTTCGGGCGGGGATCGAGTCGGGGCGGACCAAGGCTACGGACCTGGCCGAAAGCTACTTCGCTCGCATCGCGGAGGTGAACCCGCGTTTGAACGCGTACCTGAGCCTGGCAAAAGAGCGGGCGATGGAGCAGGCGGGACGCGTGGACGGGATGGCGGCCAGGGGCGACACGCTTCCGCCTCTGGCGGGCGTTCCCTGTGGGATCAAAGACGTGATGGTGATGAAGGGCGCGCCGGCGACAGCGGGATCGAAGATCCTGGAAGGTTATCGGCCGCCGTACGACTGCACCGCCGTGGCTCGCCTGGAAGCCGCGGGCGCGGTGCTGCTGGGCAAGCTAAATTGCGATGAGTTTGCCATGGGCTCGTCGAACGAGAACTCGGCCTACGGGCCGGTGCGCAACCCGGCGGACCTGGAGCGGGTTCCGGGCGGCTCGAGCGGCGGCAGCGCGGCAGCGGTGGCGGCGAACCTGGCCGTGGCCACGCTGGGCTCGGACACCGGCGGATCCGTCCGCCAGCCGGCGAGCTTCTGCGGTGTGGTGGGGGTGATGCCCACGTGGGGGCGGGTGTCGCGCTACGGGCTGATTGCGTTTGCGTCTTCGCTGGACCGGATCGGGCCGTTTGCGGGCAACGTGCGCGATGCGGCGGCGGTTCTGAGCGTGATTGCCGGCCACGACGCCAGGGACGCCACCAGCTCGGCGGCGCCGGTCGAGGACTACGCCGCGGAAAGCGACAAGCCCGTCGCGGGGCTACGGATCGGCGTACCCAGGGAGTACTTCGGCGAGGGGCTCGACGCGCAAGTTCGCGCCGCGATCGAAAAAGGGATCGAGGCGCTCAAGAACGCCGGATGCGCTATCAAGCCGATCTCGCTGCCGCATACAAAATATGCCATTCCGACCTACTACCTGGTGGCCACCGCGGAGGCCAGCGCCAACCTGGCGCGGTTCGATGGAGTGCGCTACGGCTACCGGGCCAAGCATGCGGAGACGCTGAGCGCGATGTACCGCAACTCGCGCGACCAGGGCTTCGGCGCGGAGGTCAAGCGGCGGATTTTGCTCGGCACCTACGCGCTATCGGCCGGCTACTACGACGCCTATTACGGCAAGGCGCAGCAGGTGCGGCGGCTACTGGCCGAGGAGTTTCTGCGCGCGTTTGCTGAGGTGGATGCCATTGTTACGCCGGTTTCACCGGTTCCGGCTTTCCGGATCGGAGAAAAGGCTGACGATCCGCTGGCGATGTACCTGGCCGATATCTACACGGTGACGGCAAGCCTGGCGGGAATCTGCGGCGTGAGCGTGCCCTGCGGGACGACGGCGGCGGGGTTGCCGGTGGGGATGCAGGTGCTCGCCGGGCATTTGCGGGAGAGCACGGCGTTCCGAGTGGCGCGGACGGTAGAAGCGGCGGGGTGATAGCGTGGTCTCCCAGGCGCCCAAATGCAAGGCGCCCTTCGGCAGGCTCAGGGCAGGCTCTGGGAGACCCATATCACTCGTTTTGATTTTCAATCCGACTTGGCTCCCTGGCTTTTTTTCGCTGCATTGCCGAGCAGATCAATTTCTCCAGTGGTCACGTGCGCGCGCAGCCGGTAATCGCCGGTTGCATTCTCCCGGCTGAAGCTCCGGAAAAGGCCGCCTTTATCAGCGCCGAAGGCCTGCGCCTTGACTTCGCCGGCGCCGACGGAAGCGTCCACGCTGCGGTAGTCGCCGTCGTGAATGGAAGAAATGACGATCTGTCCCGCGCCGATTTCGATATCCTTGTCGCCCTTGACCTCTTCCAGCTTGACCTCGCCGGCAAACATGCGAACGCTCACACATGTTCTTCGCGGGACCTCGATCTTGATCTCGAGGCTGTTGTTACCGTGATGCAACTGAGCGCCCTCGATGGTCAGCTTGCCGCCGTCGGCGGTTGCGGAAAAATGAAATGCGACGTTCCTGGCGGTTTCTTCGCTGCCGGCCGTGCATGAGACGTGGATTGCCTCCTGATCGGTGCCGACGATCTGAAGCCCTGCAGGCTTCGACTCGATGAGAAGCACCGATCTGGAACGCAGAGGTTGAGTCAGGGTCTGGCCGCAAGGGATCTTTGTCTCGGCGATTGCGGCGATATGGCATGCAAAGAGGGCCACGACCGCGGCTGCGGCGCAATAGTTCGATCTCATACTGTTCCCTACGCGGGTGTCGGCTAATTCGTTCCCGGTTGGTTGGCGGGTGCTGTGGGTTCGACGCGGCATGAACTCCTTGGTTTTTAAAAGGGAGAGGGCTGTGAGCGGTATCACCTTGCGCCCGGCTCCGCCGGTTCGATAATGCCCTCATCCCCGAGAGGTCGGAGAGCAGGCCGTTATGGGCTTCGTGCGCGCTTCCGCCTTGGTTGCCGTGGTTACGGCTTTTTTCAGCTTCAATCCAATTTCGATTCATGCCGCGGCGCGCAAGGGGCACGTGGTGGTGCTGGGTTCGGTGCGGCCGGTGCCGTACTCGAAGGCCGGGGACCCTGCCGGCGCCGAGGAAGGCGAAACCACGCTGAAGGTTCGCGCGCTGATCGTTGATGGTGCAGTAAAGGAATGGACGACGGGCGAGGCGCACGACGTGACCGACCGCAGTTTTGTGGTGCGGCGGGCGCTGCGGCTGAATGACGAGCTGCCCGGCGAGAAGATTTCCGGGCCGGGAGCGGAGAAAGAGCGCTGGGTTTGGCAGCGGGGGCCATGGCTGCTGATGGACCGCGTTACCGGACATGAGACGGCGCTGAAACTGCCGGACTACGATCCGGGCGTGAGCCAGGTGAGCTGGTTCCGCGACTACGCGGCCTATTGCGGCGTGACGGCGAGCGGCAAAAGCCTGTACGCGGTGGTAGCGCAGCTTGCGGCGCGCAAGCCGGTCCTGGCGAAGAAAATCGGCGCGCTCGATCCGGACCCGAAGAGCCGCCCCGATACCGTGTGTGCCGAGCCGATGTGGCAGCGGGAGCCGTTGCGGGTCACCTTTCATCCCCAGGGCCGGGAAGCGGCCAGCTTCGATATTGCACCGGGTTCTGCGCTGCTGGTGGAGGACTCAGGAGACGAGCCGGAAAAGCCGTAAAGGCAGGGATCAGGGAACAGGGAACAGGGAACAGGGAACAGGGATCAATGGAACAAGCAAGAGACGGTGCGACGCTTCCGTTTAATTTTTGTCCTGCTTGAACAGGTTCCACAGGATCCAGAGCATAACGAGGACGGCGGTGCCGAAGGGAACGATGAAGGCGATTTTCGCAGCAGAGGGGTCGATCATCCGCAACTCCGGAAGGGTGTTGAGTGGCGGGTGAAGCAAAACCGCTTCCAGCCGCCAGCCTGTATAGGTACAGGAGAATCCCGCGCACGTAAGAGAGCGGAAAGGCCGGCATAAAGCTTTCGTAAGCGGCAGGGAGGGCGGGAGCGAAGCAGCGGGGGACAAGAGAGGAAGATGCGTGGAGAGCGCGCTTAGGCAGAGCTGCGGGAAGCGTAGAGATTCAATGTTGCGGTTGCGAGACGGCTACGTGGATGAACCAGGCGGGTTTTGAGGGTGCTCCGCGCCTTGACACGCAAGCGGGCGGGCGTATCTTATTTCGATAGGCACTCTTTTGGGGATCCGTCCAGGAAACAAGACAGGAAGCTGCTGTTTTGGCAGGGGCGGAGTTTCGGGAGGGCCCTGTCGAACAGGAACCGCCGGCAGCAGGGCAGGCACTGTGAGTGCAAGGTGGCGAGCCCTGAAAGCCATGTCTGAAGTCCGCTGCGCGGATGAAGATCATTCCCGGAGACAAATCCAGTGGAGGGCAGGGCTTTAAGCCCGTGAGCGCCTCAGCCTGAGCGATCCCGCCGGTCGGGAGCCGGGCGGCAAAGGATGAGTGTGGCAATCAGTTTGGCAATGTTAGCGCCGTCAGGAGGCGCGGGCGCGATCGGGATGCTGCCGATCCTGCTTCTGATCCCGGTCCTCTATTTTCTGATGATCCGGCCGCAGCAGAAGCGGCAGAAGCAGTGGCAGGAGATGCTGGGGAAGATCAAGCCGGGGGACAAGATTACGACCTCAGGCGGGGTTCGCGGCGTGATTCTTTCGATCAAGGATGACACCATTATCATGAGGGTGCCGCCGGACGGCATCAAGATGGAAGTGGCGAAGACCGCGATTGCTTCGGTAACGACGCAGGAGCCGGCAGCCTCGTAAGGCGCTTGCGGCTTTTATTGTTTTGACTAGAGGATTGGGCACAACGAGATGAAGAAGAACCTCAAAGGCAGAGTTGCGCTGATCGTTGCGGTGCTGGTGGTTTGCCTGTACGGCATTTTCGGTATCCCCAGCGGGTTTAGCGGTTCGGCGCTGCTGAAGGCGATGACCAAGAAGATTCGCCTGGGACTGGATTTGCAGGGCGGGGCGCACCTGGTTCTGCAGGTGCATGTGCAGGACGCGGTCAACGACGAAACCAACAACACGGTGGTGACCCTGCAGCAGGATTTGAAGAAGGCCAACGTGCCGTTCGGCCGGGTGCTCAAGCCGGATCCGACAAAGAACCCCGCGCTCATTGAAGTGGACGGGGTCCCGCCGGTGAACTCGGGGGCGGCGCGGACCATCTTCGACAGCAAGTTCTCCAACGAATACGACGTGAATCCAGGCTCGAACGGATCCTACACGTTGACCATGAAGCCGACGGTGGAGACCGACCTGGAGCAGCGGACGGTGAGCCAGGCCATTGAGACCATCCGCGACCGCGTGGACGTGCTGGGCGTGAGCGAGCCGGAGATTGCGCCGTACATTGGACAGAACCAGATCCTGGTGGAGCTGCCGGGCATTTCCAATCTGGACCAGGTGAAGAACCTCATCTCAGAGACAGCGAGACTGGAGATTCACCCGGTGGTGGGCGGCCCGTACCCGAGTGAACAGGCAGCGGCGCAGAGCCTGGGCGGCACGGTGCCGCCGGAAGACGAAGCTCTTCCATTTTCCGGAACCATTGGGAACGATAGCGGCGCCGACCAGTATTACGTGCTGCAACGGATGGCGGTGGTGGCGGGCAGCCAGTTCCGTTCCGCCGATCCGGGCACCAATCCCGATACCGGCCAGCTTACCGTGAACTTCACGCTGACCGACGAGGCGGGCGAGAAGTTCTACGACTACACCAAGGCCAATGTGGGCAATTCCATGGCGGTGGTGATGGGGGGCACGGTACGCGAAGTAGCCGTCATCAAGGGCCCGATCCACGACCAGGGCCTGATCGAGGGCGGATTTACCAAGGACGAAGTGGATGCGCTCTCAAAGCTGCTGCGCACGGGCTCGCTGCCGGCTTCGCTCACCTACCTGGAACAGCGCGCGGTGGGGGCCTCGCTGGGCGCCGATTCAGTGCACGAGGGCGTGACGGCGGCCATCGTGGGCATGCTGCTGGTGCTGGCATTCATGCTCATTTACTACCGCGGCGCGGGCATCAACGCCGACCTGGCGCTGGTCCTTAACCTGGTCATCCTGATGGGTTTCATGGGCGCGGTGGGAGCCACGCTGACCCTGCCGGGCATCGCCGGCGTGATCCTGACCATCGGCATGGGCGTGGACTCAAACGTGCTGATCTTCGAGAGGATTCGGGAAGAGATGCGGGCAGGCAAGGCGGCCTCGGCGGCCGTGGACCAGGGATTCGCCCACGCCTGGATCACCATCGTGGATACCCACGTGACGACCATGGTTTCGGCGGCGATTTTGTTCATGTTCGGCACCGGCCCGGTGAAGGGCTTCGCGACCACGCTGTTCTTCGGCCTGCTGGCCAACCTGTTTACGGCGGTGTTTGTGTCGCGCACGATTTTTGACGCCCACCTGGCCAAGATGAAGGCGGGCGAGCTGGTATCGATTTAGGGACTAGGGATAAGGGAGTAGGGAGTAGGGAGTCAGCAACAGAAACTCCCTCATTGAGGATTGATTAGGCAGGCATTAAGGAGAATGGAGCGGACTAGGAACGCAGGTTTCTACTCCCTATTCCCTACTCCCTATTCCCTGCTTTTGAAGGAAGGGCAGAGGACAAGTGGAATTTTTTCGTAGCCCAAATGTGAACTGGCTGGGGTGGAAGTGGTATTTCCTGTCCTTCAGTCTCATTTTCAGTGTTTCCGGCCTGATTTCGATGGGATGGCACTGGACGCACATCGGCAGCCCGATTCCGCTGGGCGTGGATTTCCGGGGCGGCACCGAGGTTACGGTGCAGTTCAGGAACCCGCCGGATATCGGCGCCATCCGTAGCGCGATCGACTCGGCCGGGTATCCGGATGCAAAGATTCAGCCCATCCAAGGAGAAGGCGAAGTCAACCAGGCGCTGATCAGCCTTCCGGAGCGCCAGAACGAGGCCAACCTGGACATCGACCGGCAGAAGGTCATCGCCGCGCTCGAGCAGCACTACAGCGCCAATCCGTTCGACCCCAACAAGGACATCCAGCTATCCGTGGTGGGCCCGACCGTGGGCAAGCAATTGCAGGACAAAGCCATCCAGGCCACGCTGCTCTCGCTCGCAGGAATGCTGGTGTACCTGTGGTTCCGGTTCCAGCTCATTTACGGCGTGGCGGCGGTGGTGGCGTGCTTCCATGACACCCTCATCACGGTGGGGGCTTTCGCCTTGACCGGCCAGGAGATCAGCCTAACCGTGGTGGCGGCCATCCTGACGCTGATCGGCTACTCGATGAACGACACCATTGTGGTTTTCGATCGCATCCGCGAGAACCTGCGCCTGAGCCGGCGCGAGTCGCTGCCCGACGTGGTGAACCGGAGCATCAACCAGACCCTGAGCCGGACGGTTCTGACCTCCGGGTTGACGTTCCTGACGGTACTTTCGCTGTACATTTTTGGCGGCCAGGTGCTGAGGGGCTTTTCCTTTGCGCTGGTAGTCGGTATTCTGATTGGCACGTATTCTTCAATCGCGATTGCGGCGCCAATGCTGGTGGCGTGGCAGGATTGGCGGACGCGCAGGGGCAAGGCGGCAGTTTTGCCGGCAGCCAAGCGGGCGCGCACTTGAGCGGCGGGGAAATGCACCGGAAATGCAGCAAGTTTTGCATCATGAGCGTGGTTCTGGTATAGGTTGAGCACGCTTGTAAGGGGGCCTTGGGCGCGCGGGAACCTAAAACGTTTCCGCGGTGTCTAAGTAAGAGGAAAAATAACACTCAAATTCGAGGCTGGCCATGTTTGAAGACTCCACATTTGAATCCGGCAATAGGATCAAAACCAAGAGCAAATACTGGATGATCGTGACGTTCACAATCAACGGCGCGATTCTGCTTCTGCTTGTGCTGATTCCGCTGATCTACCCCGAGGCATTGCCGAGAGCGTTGATGGCAACGGTGCTCACGGTACCGCCTCCGCCTCCGCCTCCTCCGCCTCCGCCTCCGCCACCGGCCCCGGTACACGTGGTGCACATCCAGTCGGAGATGATGAACAACCAGCTGGTGGCCCCGACCAAAATCCCCAAGGACATCAAGCAGGTGGCGGAGAAAGAAGCGCCGCCGTCGAGCTTTGGCGTAGCCGGCATGGAAGGCCTGGGCGGCAGCTCCAATGGCGTCATGGGCGGACTGTTCGCCGGCACCAGCAACACCAAGGTTCAGGCTGCCGCACCCAAGAAGATCAATATCTCGGGCGGCGTGGCCCAGGGCATGTTGCTGCAGAAAGTCACCCCGGTGTATCCGCCCATCGCCAAGGCGGCGCGCGTGCAGGGCACCGTGGTCCTGCAGGCGATGATTTCCAAGACCGGTTCGATTGAAAACCTGCAGGTGATCAGCGGGCCGGCGATGTTGCAGCAGTCCGCCATCGACGCCGTGAGGCAGTGGCGCTACCGGCCGTACCTGCTGAACAACGAGCCCGTCGAGGTGGAGACCACGGTAAACGTGATCTTCAGCCTGGGAGGATGAGAACGCACTGGCCCTTTTACCCATCCAAGGTAGAAGGGCCTCGATTTATGGCATGAGAGTGCCCCTCGGAAACGAGTTGCATTCCCTCAACAGAATCTGAACGGAAGGCCGATAGGGCAACGGGGACGGGAGATGAGCCCGAATCCGGCGGTTCTCCCGGTCGTTGTTTCTGATCTTGCCGCTTTTTTCAGCTCGCAGGTCAGCCGCATTCCACTAGCAAACTCCTTAGGAGGAACGATTCAAGTGATTCTCGCTCAGCTCACACACATTGCTTCGCACACGGTCAGCAGCCTGGCGATCTTCCAGGAAGACCAGACAGTCAGCTTCAGCCCCCTGGGGCTGTGGAACCACATGGGATGGCTGGCCAAGTCAGTCGCCGTCATCCTTTTCATCGAGTCGATCTGGTCGCTGGCCGTGATGATCGACCGTTACCTGTACTTCTCCGCCGCTCGCAAGCAGTCGCGCGAATTTGCTCCCAAGGTGGCTGGGGCGCTGAAGGACAGCAAGCTGGAAGAGGCGATCAAGGTCGCCGACCGCAGCAAGAAGTCGCACCTGGCTGAGGTGGTAACGGCGGGCCTGCAGGAATTCCGCGTATCCGGCGGACAGGCGACCGAGCAGACCATCGAGAGCTCGGGCCGCGCACTGGACCGCGCCGAGGCGATTGTGCACGCCAAGCTGAAGAGGGGCCTGGCCGTTCTGGCCACCATCGGCGCAACCGCTCCGTTCGTGGGACTGTTCGGAACCGTGGTCGGCATTCTGCACGCCTTCCAGCAGATCGCCACGCAGAAGACCTCGGGCATCGGCGCGGTTGCGGGCGGCATTGCCGAGGCCCTGGTCACCACCGCGTTCGGACTGCTGGTGGCCATCCCCGCGGTGATGGCGTTCAACTACTTCACCGGCCGCGTGGAGGCGTTCGACGTGGAGATGGATAACTCCTCGAGCGAGCTGATCGACTACTTCATCAAGCAGAGCCACAAGCGCTAAGGGTGACCGGCTGAGAGGGAAGAGCTTTGCCGGGCGGGAGAGTGGAAACACTCACCCGCCCGGCGATTCGATCACCAGCCCGGCGGCGAGCACAGGAAGCCGGAGGTTCTCCGGGGAAAAAATTCAACCGCACGGAGCCCCATTATGGCAATTGCAGTTCGTGACGAAGGCAAAAAGGTAAACTCCAACATCAACGTTACGCCGATGGTGGACGTGATGCTGGTGTTGCTGATCATTTTCATGGTCATCACCCCGATGCTCCAGAACAAGGTGCAGGTGGACATGGCCACTGTGGACAATCCCACGTCGATGCCGGACGCGGACAAGGAAGACGCCATCGTGGTGGCCATCACGCGCTCCGGGGACGTGTTCCTGGGCCAAGACCACGTCGCTGTCACCGAGCTGGGCCACCTGGTGGCCGACCGGCTCGCGGATACGCCGGGGAAGACGATCTATGTCCGGGCCGATGCGCGCGCCCAGTTCCGGGCGGTTGAGGATGCCATCGACGCGGTGCGCACCGCGGGTGTGGACGAAGTGGGCCTGCTGACGCAGAAGCGCGAGGCGGGAGCGCCGCCGACGGTGGGCGGAGAATAAGGCTGCTGCCGGCGATGTTCAACCACTACAAGTTCGGGAATTCAGGAGTTTGAAACCATGTCAATGACAACGGGGGCCAGCAGCGGCGCGATGGGTGAGATCAACGTCACCCCGATGATCGACATTCTGCTGGTCCTGCTCATTATCTTCATGGTCATCGTGCCGACGGTGCCGAAGGGGCTGGACGCCCTGGTGCCGCAGCCGCCGAAGACCCCGCAAAAGCAGCAGGAGAACGATCGCACTATCGTGGTCCAGGTGCTGGGCCGGGGCGGGACCAACCTCACCTACAAGATCAACGAGACCGAGGTGACCCATCGCGACCTGCTGCCCAAGCTGACCGAGATTTACGCCAACCGCGCCGAGCGCGTCATGTTCGTCAAAGGTGACGACGACGTGAACTTCGCGGCCATTGCGGACGTGATCGACGTCGCCAAGGCGGCCAACGTGGATCACATCGGCATCATGACGCCCAAGATCATGGCCGGCCAGTAACGCGGCGCTGGGGAGCGACGCTCGCCTCCGCGAGCCGCGACCAGGCGCCGGCCGCCGGAGCTGGATAGGGCGGTGCTGGAGATCCGGAAGGGGCGGTCAGTGGAGCCGGTCTTGCTGATTAGCCGGCAGCCGGTTACGCGGCAGGACCTGCTCATGAGGCTGGCCGCCAACCGCGCCGAGCGCGTGCTGTTCATGCGGGGCGGCGATCAGGTGGACTTCGGTTTTGTCGCCGGGGCAATCGACATCGGGCATGGGGCGGGAGCAGATCGGATGGGCATGGTTACACCGGGCGCTAAGTCCGGCTTATAAGCAGCAGGCAGAGGGATTGTGGGGGCTCTTCCCGGTGAAAAACTCGGTGGCACGCGAACGCGGCAAGAGGAGTACAATTCTTTTTCGTCCTGAATTCCAATAACTCCCGCTGCGTCCGCGGGACCCGGCTGGCAGGTAGATTGAGTCCGTCCGGGAGAGTTGGCCAGGCGCACAAGTTCCAGGCGCGTTTCAAAGATAGGCACCGCCTGAAGGAGAAGAATACAGACATGATTCGATCCGCAAGATTGCTTGCTCTCGCGGTTGCCACGGGCGCCATGGTGATGACCATGAGCGGGTGCGACCGCCTGGCCGCGCGCGACCAGTTGAACAAGGGAGTGGAAGCCTACAAGTCCGCCCATTACGAAGAGGCGATCGGGCATTTCCAGAGGGCCACCGAGCTTGATCCCAGCCTGCCCATGGCCAAGAGCTATCTGGCCACGGCGCTGGCCCAGAACGTGGTGCCGGGCCTGGATACGCCGGAGAACCTGAAGACGGCGCAGCAGGCCATCAGCATCTTCGAGGAAGTGCTGGCCAAGGAGCCCAACGACGTCAACAGCATGAAGCAGATTGCCGGAATCTATTTCAGCGTGAAGAAGCTGGACGATGCCGAGCAGTGGCAGAAGAAGGTGCTGGCCGTCGACCCCAACGACCCCGAAGCGGCCTACACCGTGGGCGTAATCGATTGGACCAAGGCGCACGAGAACACGCTCCAGGCGCTGGTCCCGGCCGGCATCAATGACGACGGCGAGGGCAACGTCAAGGCGCCCAAAAAGATCCTCGAACAGATCAGCGAAGAGAACACGCCCCTGGTCACCGAAGGGCTCGAATACCTCAACCGGGCTCTCGCCGACCGGCCCACTTATGACGACGCGATGGCCTACGTGAACTTGACCTATCGCCGCAAGGCCGATTGCGATTACAAGGATCCGGCAGAGGTGAAGGCCGACGTGGACCAGGCTACTCACTGGATGCAGCAGACGCTCGCCACCCGAAAGGCCAACGAACAAAAGAAGGAAAAAGGCTCCGGCGGCATCACCATGGATTCGGGCGGCAGCTGAATCAGCCGCTTGTTCCGGACCGCGCAAAACGGCCTCCGCCGCGGCGGAGGCCGTTTTACGTTGGCGCTGAAGAGGAGCCGTTGGCCTTCCCGCGTGGACTTGGCGTGGTAAGATGCAGTGGTCCCTTCCCATGGATACTCCTCAAAATAGTTCCGACGTTGTCCTTGAAGTTGTGAGCCCCGGGACCGCGCCCGAATTCGTACCCGTGACCGAGTCGCCGTTTTTGCTGGGCCGTGGACAGGAGTCGGGCAATCACCTCACCCTCGAGGACCGGCGCATCTCGCGCAGTTGCGCGGCGATTGTTGCCGTGGACGACTGCTACCGCCTGGAAGACCGCGGGCACCGGCAGGGAATTTTCGTCAACGGGGCGCGCGTGGAGCGCGCCATCCTCAATGACGGGGATGTGATCGAATTCGGCCTGGAAGAATCGTACAAAATCACCTTCCATTCCTCGCTGGCGCGGCACTCCGTGGAGAGCATGCTGACGCGCCTCGGGACCATGTCCAACACGGCGTCGACGCTGGGCTCGAGCGGACTGAGCAAGCTGAACCTGCTGCTGGAAGCAACCGGGCTGCTGCACTCGGCGCTGCCTCTGGATTCGGTGCTGCGCACCATGCTCGATCACGCCATCTCGATCACCCGCGCCGACCGCGGAATTCTGCTGGAACCGGACGCGACCGGCGCGCTGAAGGCGCGTGTGGCGCGCGGCAGCAGCGGCCGCGACCTGGATGCGGCCACCATCAATCCCAGCCAGACCGCACTGCGCCAGGCGGTGCAGCAGCGGGCCCCGATCATCACTGACGATATGAGCCTTGCCGGGCTGGACCTGAAAAGCGCGGAGAGCGTCGTCATCCAGGGCCTGCGCGCCGTGGTAGCGATTCCGCTCTTCGCCGTGCCCCACGCCAGCAGCGAGGAGTCGCAGATGCTGGCGCAGAACCAGCTCCTGGGCGGAGTGTATCTCGACTCGCGCAGGCCGGCGGCGTTTTCCAACCTGGACCGGCAAATCCTGGATGCGCTCGGGGGCCAGGCGGCCAGCATCCTGGACAACGCGCGCCTGGTGGAGCGGGAGCGCGAGCGGCAGAGGATGGAGCAGGAGCTGGAGATCGGACGCAACATCCAGCAGGGGCTTCTGCCCCAGGGATTGCGCGATTTCCCCCACCTCGAAGTAGCGGGAATCCAGTATCCCTGCCAGGAAGTGGGCGGAGATTACTTCGACGTGTTTTCCATGAGCGAGGAGCGCACCGCATTTCTGATTGCCGACGTATCTGGCAAGGGACTGGGAGCGGCCTTGCTGACCACCATGTTGCAGGGAGCGCTCTCCGGCATGACCCTGGGCGTGGAGCCGGCCAAGGTGCTCCGGCATATCAACCGCTTCCTTTGCGAACACGCGGTGGTGGGCCGGTATGCGACCTTGTTTTTCGCCATCCTGGACCGCGCCGGCGTGCTCGAATTCATCAACGCCGGACATCCCGCTCCGCTGCTTCTGCGCGGCGACACCATCAGCGAACTCTATAAGGAGGGGTCGTTCCCCGTAGGCCTGGTGGAGGAAGCCGAGTTTACCTCCATGCGCACGCAACTCGAGCCGGGCGATACGCTGGTGCTGTTTACCGATGGGGTGACCGAGGCGCAGGACTCGGGAAAACAGCTTTTTGGATACGAGCGGTTGCAGCAGGCCGCAGTGGGCGGCAGCGGAAAAACCATGGGCGAACTGCAGCAGTCGATCCTCGATGCGATGGCCGGCTTCTGCCGGGGCGCGGAGGCTGCCGACGACGTGACCTTGCTCATCGTTCGTTACCGCAAACCCATTACCAGGTGATGAGCGGTGGAGAGCTCGGCAGAGGCAAAAACCACTGTGCTGTCAATATGACGGCGTGCTAGATTGAAGCCACTGTCTTAAGCTATGGACCCAAAAACAATCGGTCGTTACCAGATCATCGACGAGCTGGGCCGGGGAGCGATGGGATCCGTGTTGCGGGCGCGGGATCCCGCCGTGGGCCGCACCGTTGCGCTCAAGTGCATCCTGTCCGGCGCCCTTGCCGGGGACCAGACCAATGAGTTTCGCGAGCGGTTTTACCGCGAGGCGCGCGCCGCCGGCGCCCTCGCCCATCCCGGCATCGTTCCCGTGTTCGACGTGGGCGAGGACGACGGGATGCCGTTTCTGGTCATGGAGCTGGTGCAGGGGCGTACTCTGGCCGACGCCCTCAAGCAGGGCGAGCGGTTCTCGCTCGAACGGGTCTGCGAGATCGGGCAGGGCATTGCGGAGGCCCTGGGCTACGCTCACCGCAACGGCATCGTGCATCGCGACATCAAGCCGGCCAATATCCTGATGACCTCGCGCGAAGTGTATGGCGCGGAACGGCCGCGCATCACGGACTTTGGCGTGGCCAAGCTGGCCGGCGGCGAGATTACGACCACGGGCCAGCTCCTGGGCACGCCTGCGTTCATGCCGCCGGAGCAGTTTACCGGTTCGCCTATCGACGGGCGCGCCGACCTGTTTTCCCTGGGAGTGATCCTGTACCGGATGGCCACCGGCGAGCTGCCGTTTTCCGGCGAGACGATTACGGCGGTCTCGTACAAGATTGTGCATACCGATCCGATTCCGCCGTCGCGGCTGAATCCGGCCGTCGGGGCCAGGCTTGAGTCGGTGCTGCTGAAGTGCCTGGCCAAGAACCCGGCGAACCGCTACCAGACGGGCGAAGAACTGGCCGAAGAGCTGGCCGCGGTGCGCAGCGGAGCGCAGGCAGCGCCGCAGGCCTTTGCGCGCCCTGTCGTGCAAGGCACCCTGGCGGGATTCGATCCCGGACAGACGCTCGACGTGACTTCAGGGCCGTTTCCCAAGACCTACTCTGGTCAGGCGCCGCAATGGGCGACCATGCCCCCGGGAAATGCGACGGCGGGGCCGGCCGTGCCTTCCGCTCCGCCTCCCGCGTGGTCTGCGTCTCCTCAGCAGCAATGGACCATGCCTCCCGGCGCGGTGGCGCCTCCGCTACCTCCGCCGATGCCCATGCCTCCTCCGGCCGCACCGATGCAGACTGGTGGAATGGCCTCCGGGATGGGCACGATGAGTGCTCCGTCGCTCGCGCCGGTTTCGCGGCCGGCTCCGATGAGCAACCCTGTTCCTGCAATGGCTGCGAGCACGTCGGTGAGGACCACCGGCTTGAAGGCGCCGTCGCGCACGGCCGACGAGGAAGACGACCGTCCTTCCAAGCGAAACGGGAAGATTGAAAGGCTGGGCAAGCCGAAACGGCGGAAAAAGAAGGGCGCTCCCATCGTGACGGTGCTCATTCTTGGGGGGCTGGCGATCTTTGGGACTTGGTACCTGCTTCAGAACCGGGTGCAGCAGGCGCTGCAGCAGGCCTCGGACGGCAACCAGACGGCGGCGCCGCTCGAACCGATTGCGGGCGCGGCTCCGTCCGCGGAGGCAAATTTCAATCCCAGGAATCTGAATCCGGCCAGCAGCGGGCGTCTGCAGCTTGGTTTCGACAGCTTTCCTTCGGCCATTCTTCTTTCGGTGCAGGTGGATGGAGTGCAATACTGGAAAGGCGCGGCCGGACAATCGAACGGCAACGATCTGGTGATGCCGGGAGGAAGACATGGAGTGCGCGTGGAGGCGTTTGGCGCCGGTACGTCGACTACGTCCTCCAACACTGCAAGCGGCGAGTTTGCAGCGGGCCGCAAGCTGATCCTGCTAACCCAGCTCCATCCCGAACCCCCCTCCGGAGCGTCAACCCTGCCTCCGGGGACGCGGATCGCTCTGACCATCAGGTCGGAACGGTAAGGTCGTGGCGTCATTGCAGGCTGCTGTGGAAGCCTAAAGCCGCATTGATTCTTGACCCCTTAGGGTACGGCTAAAGTCGTGCGCTTGCAAAACTCGACTTTCAACACAGGCTGTCAAGCGCTTCGGAGACGCCCTCGCTGTAACCGGTATGTCACAGAACTCCGACTGGATGAGCCGCCAGCCTTCAGCCCGAAGCAGCCTTGCCGAACGAAAGGCGTCGCAGCGCCAGGAAGGCGCATTTACTCCGCCTTCATCAGCGTCGCGATCAGCGAATCCCTGCGTTGGTTGGCGTTGTCATCCGCGTAGTGCAATATTTGCCCGCAGACAACTGATGCGCCCACGGCCAATACCAAAAATATGGGCACGGATAGCCACAGGTTCTTCAAAGACCAGCAGAGCCAGAACACCAGCACCCCGACTCCGAGCACGCACGACTGAATTAAAACGGCCGGCAGCGTATTCGCCTGCGCTCCCGCCGGCCGCATGATTCGGCCGGGATTAATGCGGTATGGCATTGCAAGCGAAAAGATGTTTCCTGCGGCCAAATTGCACGGCAGCGCAAAAACAACCCACGCGCCGGTAGCCGCCAGCACCATAAATGGCGGAACTCCCAGCCGAAGACAGCTCAGGGCGCACGCAACGAGCCCTACGATTACGAAAAAGATGGAGTGGAGCAGATTCTTGGCGAGCAAAACTGTCCGGATCGGTGTGGGAGAAATGAACAATAACTGTATCCCGGCTCCTTCGGTACCCAGGGAGTTATAAAACAATCCCGTAAATCCAAGGAGTGCGTATGCCACGCACAAAGGAAACGCATACGGAAACGACTTCGTATCGCTGGAGGGGCTGGGATGAAACACGCCCGCAATCAGAGGCACGAACAGCACAGGTAAAATCGACCCCCAGAGTAAGGGCATGGTACGCATGAGACTCCGCAACTCCTTCTCCACAATTGCGGCAAAGGGACCGGAGCCGCCCAATGTCCACCCGCCCCCGCGTGCGACAGCCTGGTCCGGGCCTGGAGCCCAACTCAAGTTTTGTCCCCGAAACTGGGCCTTGAGACGGCCGGCCAACGCGCCTCCCGCAAGAACCGTCCAAAGCCCGAGCATGCTGAGCGACGCCAACCCCGACCCAGGCTTTTCCTCCACGGCTTGCTCAAAAACGCGAGCAACGAGCCCAGGCGGCAGCCATTGCTGCACCTGGGTTCCGGTCTTCACCAGCGGCGCATATTTGTCGAGCGCCTCGCGTAAGGGCGCTGCCTCTTCCTTGTGGCTCTTGGTTCCCGCATAGCGTTTCTGGTTGAACACGGAATTGACCAGCAGCAGGCTCATCATGAGAACCATGAATACTGCGCCCAGGATTTCCCGGGTCTTTCGCTGCGCCAGCCAGCGGTCAATCCACGCAAAGATAGCGCGCACCAGCAGAATGTTGAAGAGAGCGAACAGCGACAGTGCGAGCATCGTCCACAAATACAAATCCGGCCGCGCCATGACGATTCCAAGCCATACGCCCAGACAGCAGAGAACACCTACAAGGGTGGAGGCTTCCATCAAGCCGGAGATCGCATGGAGAAGAAAGTACGACCCAAAATGCACGGGAAAACGCAGCAGGATCCCCAGGTCGGACTGCTCCTGGAATGAGGCTACGAGCACCGGGAACATCAACCAGAGAACGCTGATCGTCCAAAAAAGGATTGGCAAATATTGCCAGGATGCGCGTGATGCCAACGAGTAAGCGGCGGCATAAAGGCCTGCTCCCAAACCCAGCCCCAGGACGGAATAGAACATCCACGCGATCCCGGTGGCGCCCAGATCAAGCAGGCCGTGAATCGAGCGGAGGCCATTGATGAACATCCGCCAGCGCATTTGAGCCATGGCCGCGTACTGCGTCCGGGCTTCCCGGCCGAGCATTCCCGCGCCTGCCCCGTTCACGCCCACTCTGGTTAGGCCAGCCATGAAAGTTCCTGCGTCGACCCCCTGCGGCCACAGATTTCGTCGCGCTTTCTCCGGGCGTTTACTGCGCGCCCTGCCTGAGGACCTGTTCGGCGAAGTAGTTGTGGATCTTGGCCTGGTCGTGGAGCGTTTCCGAGTAAGCGTTCTCCAGCAGTTGAGCCTTCAGGTCGTGCAACTGCTGGCGGATGAACTGCTGCACGCGGGGGTCCTTCAGATCGCGCTGGCCGGCGGGCTCGCGCTCCAGCAGCTTGTAAATCTGGTAGCCGATGACCTTCCGGTTGGGGTCGTTGGTGGCATAGACCGGAAGCGGCGGCGTAATCTGGCTCGGCCGCAGAGCCATCACCGCGTTGTAAATCTCGGGATCGGCGGTCTTCAATTGCGACTCGCGAATCGGCCCCATATCGCCTCCGTTGGAGGCGGTTGTGGCGTTTTCAGAAAACTGGGAAGCCAGCGCGCCAAAGTCCTCACCGGCCAGGATGCGGTCGCGGATGGACTCAATCTCCTTGCGCGCATCGGCTTCGCTGGGGACGTGGTGAGCCTGCGCCATGTTGCCCGGCTGGGACGCAGCGCCGGTCACCTGGATCTGAGCCAGGTGAACCGTAGGCTCGATATTGTTGAAGTCGGCTTTGTGCGCGTTATAGAAATCAGAAATCTCGCCATCGGTAATGTTGATCTTGGAAACGATCTCCTTGTTGAGGAGCTTGGTCTGGGTCAGCTGGCGGCGAATCTGGAGCTTGAGGTCGTCCATGGTCAGGC
This sequence comes from uncultured Acidobacteriota bacterium, assembly GCA_963766785.1. Taxonomy (GTDB): domain Bacteria; phylum Acidobacteriota; class Terriglobia; order Terriglobales; family Acidobacteriaceae; genus Telmatobacter. The sequence continues at coordinate 52,482 of CAVYBV010000020.1, read as the reverse complement.
CGCGCTGCTTCAGTTGCGCATTGAACTCTTCTTCCGTATAGGGAGCCTTGATCTCTGTCAGTTTGGCGTTGACGTCGTCATCGCTGGCGGTCAAGTTGAGCTTGGCCGCGCGCTGCTGCACAATCTCCTGGTCGATCATGTCGCGGAGGCTATTCAGGCGCATGATGTCCGCCTGTACCGGTGACGACGATTCGGGCGCATTGCCCAGATTGAGCTTGTATTGCTTGTCCAGGTCGGCGCGCATGATTTCCTTGCCGTTGACCGTGGCCACCACATCCGCCCCGGGGTTCGGATGGCAGCCGGATGCGGCGAGCAAGAACCCAAGGCTCACTAGAATGATGGCAAAACGGGATTGCGCCCGGAAAAACGATTCGACGTGCAACCTGAATCTCCCCCTCGGAAAGTCTCAAAGCCCTCCGGCACTACAGGATAAATCCCCGCGCCGCACCGGGGACAGGCAAAAGAAGCAGACCGGCTAGCGGCCCGCGGGCCCCTTTGCGGCCGGAGCCGGCGTAGCGGCCGGAGCAGGCAGCTCGGACGGCGGGGGCGCTTCACCGGCCGCGCGCAAGGCGCGGTCAATCGCCGACCACACCTCTTCCTGGGGCTGCGCGCCGCTGATCCGCTCCCCTTCAATGAACAGTGCCGGGGTGCCGTCCACACCCAGCGCATCCGCTTCCTTTGCCTCTGCCTTGATCGCGGTCTCGTCCTGCCTGGCCAGGCATGCGTCCAGCTTGGCGCCGTCCAGCTTGCCCAACGTGGCTTCCTGGCGCGCGATGCGGTCCAGAGTCGCGAAGCTCTTGTTGAGATCGCGATCGGGGCCGGTGACCTCCGGCCCGTGGGTATGCAGGTAGTCCACATAGGTCCAATACACGGTTCCGTTCTGCGCCGCCAGGCAGTTGGCGTCGACCGCCGCGTGCATCGCCCAGGGATGCAGGTCGGTCAAAGGATCGTCCTTGTAAACGAACCGGACCGTGTCCTTGTAGTGCTCCAGAGTGGCTGGAAACAGCTCCTGGTGCATGCGGGCGCAGTAAGGGCACTCCAGGTCGTCGAAATTGATGACCGTAACCTTGGCATTCGGATTGCCGCGGATGGGACGCCCCTGAACGTCGATACTCAGCGCCGGATTCTTATCCAGGTCAAAGGTTTCCAGCCGCGCCAAAGTCTTATTGTCCTTGGAGATCAGGAAGTCGACCACCTGCATGCGGCTGCCGCTTGAAAGCGTGACGGGCAGGGAATCGTAGCCGGCGAACGAGCTCGGCGCGCGCTGGCCCAGGGTGACGTCGACCTGGCTCGGAATGCTGAACTGCGAGCGGACCATGACTTCGATGCGGCGGTTCAGGCCCGGATCGGCGGAAGTGGAAGGCTGGGCCTTGCAGCCCGCGGCCAGTCCCAGGGCAAGCAGGACGGCCATCATGCGAAAGCGAAACAAGTTAAAATCCTCTACCCTCAAGGATACTCCAGCGCAGTGTTCCGGAGCATGGCTGATGAGTGGACGCCCGGCGGGTGGAAACGTGACCGGGCAGTCGGTTTGGTCCCCGGCCGCAGGCCCGCCTCCGGGTTGCCGGTCGCCCTTAGGTTGTACCGACATATAGGGGTGGGTGGCGTTGCGCGCGAAAATCGGTCGAGGCAAGGCGGAGGACGACGGCTGTGGCGGGCCCACCGCCTAGGACGAGAACGAAGTATCGGCCGATTTTCGCCGCAACCCGAAGGGACGGGGCCAATTTTCCCCATCTCTGCGTCGCTCGTCGCTAGGAGACACCCGATATCCGTCTCTCCTCTTTCCTTGACCTGGAAAAAATTGGCTCCCGTCGCCCCCATCCCTATATGTCGATACAACCTAGTACGACGGCGCAGCCTTGGGATCGCGGAAAACAGTATTGGTGCTGTGGATATTGCCGGGCGATCCGAAGTTGGCGAGAGTAAAGCTGTAGAGCCACTGGGTTTCGTCCCGTGGGCTGCCGAGGGCGAAGCGTCGATATCCGACCGTAAGGCCGCAGCAGTCCCAGTTGTACACGGCCTGAATGCCGCCGTACTGAAGTTCTCCGTGGACGAAGTCATAGCCTCCGTTGGCGGCCAGATTGAAGCCGTCACGTCCCTGCTTGCCAATCTCGAGGAAAGGTTCGAGCTGCTGGCTCTGCACAACCGTGGCCGCGATTCCCTGCTCGTCCACCGCATTCAGCAAGGCATGGCCAATCCCGACCGTGGTGATGCCGTGGCTATAGCCGGCGAAGACATTGCTGGCTCCAATGCGGCCGGCCTTGGGATCGTAGTCCAGATCCCACTCGATGCGCAGGTTGTTGACGGCCTCAAAGCGCATGCGGCTGATCAGCGGCGACAGGTTCCTCGGCTCGGTCAGGAAAGAAACTCCGGTCAGGTCCAGCGTGGATGAGAACACGTTGCGGCGGCCGGGAATAAGCGCGCCGCCGAAGTCGGGATTGAGGTAGTAACGCTGCGCGAGCTGCCAGCTGGCCCATTCCCGCGCGGGGGGAGCGCAGTTTTCTTTTTCGATGCTGTCTCCGGTGTCATCATCCGCGTCCGCATCGGATTTCGCACAGGGTTGTGGCTGGGTGGGCCGCAGGTAGAAGCGCTGCGTCAGCGAGTAGCCCGCCTCGTCGGTGTTGGTCTCGATGTCGTTCGTATCCACCAGCAGCACATTGCGCTCCTGGCCGCCGATGCCGCCGACATAGTGCCAGTAAATCTCGGGCTCGATGACGTGGCGCAGCTCGCCATCCCAGCGATTCAGGGCAAAATCGCGTTCCAGGGCGGGAGGGCGCAGATCCACTTCGGCTTCGCCGTAGGTGCGGTGCAGCGGGTCGTGGCTCACGGTGGGCACGCCGCCATTGGCGCCGGTCAAATCCGGAACCTGGCTGCCGGAGTAAAACGTGCCGCGCAGCGCTGCTTCGGGAACCAGGCTCCATCCTCCTCCAACCAGGGGCAGAGAAATGTGCGGATAGACATCGATGCGGCCTTCATTGTGGGCGTGGAAGTCTGGCTCGGCGCGGCTCAAATAGCTCAGTCCCGAGCCCAGTCCCCAGTAAACCCCTCCGCCGGCCAGCGGCCGGTCCAGTACATCGTAGCGAAGGCTGGGCAGGTGAAGGATGCGCACCTCATCGCCATCGGTGGTCCCGTCGAAGGATTGGATTCGGGAGAAATCCCCTGACGGAACCATGCCGTTGTGCCCATGGGTCAGAAAAACGTCGCTCTTCACCTCGGAACTCACCGCCTGCCAGTAGTTGTCGTCGAACGCCAGCCGGTAAATGTAGCTGGACAGGTACTCGGCGTTGCCCCCAAGGCGCGTTTCAGGCCCGAATTCCCTCCGCACCTGCGCCAGGATGTCCACGCCGCCCTGGTTCACCAGCACCGTCTGCCCGGCCTGCGGTCCGGTTGTCTCCGTCACCTCGACGCCGCGGTCGATCAGCGCCTGCCAGGTCGCGGTGATGTGGTCCAGCCCCACTCCCTTGTAGCGGAAGTTGCCCTTCGGCGCCCACCCCCGCTTGCTGAAATATTCGATTCCCGCCATCATGTCCATGCTGCGATTGATGGCCCAGTAGTATTGTTCGCCGGCGGTGTACCCGCGCATGGAATCGTTGCCCACAACGGGAATGAAGAAGCCGCTCTGGCGGCCGTTTTCGTCTACCGGATGCCGCAAATAGGGAAGGAAGAAGAGCGGGATGCCCACCAACTTGAATACAGTATTCTTTGTGGACGCGTATCCGTCGGACACATCGATCCGGTGCGCCAGCAACTCCCAGTCCGGATGCGGCAGCTTGCAGTTGGTCATGGATCCGTCCACCACCCGGTAGCTGCCTTCGCCCGTCTCCAGAAGCACCCGCGCGTGAATGATAAAGGGATTGGCCGTGGAGTAGACCACGGTGCGGCCCATGGATCGCACCCCCATGGTGCCGGTTACGTCGAAGAACCGCGCCGTGTGCTCATTCAGAAGGAGAGTGCCGCTGGCCGCGGTAATGTCGATATCCTCAGGGCCGCCGGTCAAGTGGATGTGGCCTTCGACATCGGCCTCGGTAGTGTCCTGGTTGTAAGCGATCTTGTCGGCGCTGAGGACGTAACCGCGGTAGCGGAATTCAGTCACTCCGTAAAGTGTCGCGATCCTGCCTGCCCAGGTTTGCCGGTCTGCCTTCCAGCTCACGGGCAAACCCGCAGTCTGGCCTGCCTGCGGCTCCGCGATCGGCATTGCCTCCTGTCCGGGATCGTCGGGGAGCTGGGCAGGATCGGCCGCGGGGACCGAATTCAGCAATTGCGTTCCAGATTGTGCAGGGGGTAACGCATTGGTCAACGCCTGCCCCATCGTAAACGTGTGACAGAGCACCGTGGCCGTGATAAACAAAAAAGTGCGAGGGCGCATCCGCTGACTAAGGCCAGCATAGCAAATGCGGGCTCTTCCCATCTTCGAGAGTTCCCTTGCGCTCTGGCTTCGAGGACAACCCGGTTCGCACATCGCACGGCGCAACCTCTTCCGTGCGGCGCCTCCTCATTCTTCCGCGCACTCTTGTTCTTCGCCATTAACCCCGCGTCCCCTGGCGCTTTGGATCGCGGAACAGCATACCGGCTCAGGAAAGGGTGAGCCGGAGTGGAGAGGGAATTCGCGTTGAGCACACTCGCCCAGCCGCACATGGAGCCCGCGTGGAAGCAGGAAGTCAGCCGCCGTCTTGCCGCGCACAGGAATCGCAAGGGAGCCGAATCGGCCGCCCAGGCGCCGCCGCAGCCGCATCAAATCGGCTCCAGCCGGGCCGCCCAGGCCGCCGCCCGCGTGGCCTCGCGCTATGCCAGGACCCCCAGCTACAGCCAGTTGCAGGCTGAGGAGGCCCGCGTGGCCGTGCGCGCGGCGGAAATAGCTACGCAAGTGGCGCTGGAGGCGCAGGCGGCCGCCAAAGATGCCCTGGCGGAAATGCATGCCGCCGCGCAGACGCCGGCGCGCGGCCCTGCCGTGGTCGAAAGCATCGCCCGTACCAATCGCTGCGAGCGAGCGCAGCCGACTGGCTCCACGGAGGCGTTCACGCCGGTCCCAGCTCACGCCCAAGCTGAGGCCCCAGCTCCGGTCCCAGCCCCGCAATCGGGCGCGGTCGTCACCGTCGCCGGCCCATCCCAGACTCCGGCCGCCGAACTACGCCCCGTCACCATCCGCTGGGAACCGGACATTCCTGCGCGCGTGCTGGGGTCGAAGCCTCTGCCGCGGGAGGAGTTCGAACTTTCCGCCGAGGATTGGTGGACTCCGGCGCAGGTGAGCGAAACCCTGCGCAGCGAGCCCATCGCGGTCGATCCCGAGCCGGAGCACGCCAACCTGATTGAATTCCCGCGCGAGCTTGTGGCCACCCGCCGCATGCGGCCGCGCCTTGCGGAAACGCCGTTCGCATCCCGCCCCAGCGGGGAGGCCCAGCTCAGCATCTTTGAAGTCGATCCGGAAGCCGTCTCCATTGAGCCGGCCCCAGCCGCAGAGAAAACCTCGCCGTGGGCCGGGGCGGAGTGGTCGGACATCGAACTGGACGAGAATCCCGCGACCCAACGGGCCCAGGAATCGGCAGCGCCAACAGCCGCGCCGCGCGTTTTCCTGGCGCCGCTGGGCCTGCGCCTGATGGCCGCGGTGGTCGACGCCGGCCTCATTCTTGCCGCGTTCTTTGCTTCGGCCGTGTACCTTCTTTCCCGCATGCAGCATCCGCTCGTGGGCAAACCGGCGGAACTCTTCGCCCTGGGGGGACTGTTCCTTGCCGGCTTCGTCTACCATTCCCTGTTCTTCTCCGCCGGCCTCTCCACTCCCGGCATGCGCTACGCCGGCATCGCCCTGTGCACGTTCGACGATGAGAGCCCCACCCGCGCGCGGATGGGTCGTCGCCTCGGGGCCATGATTCTTTCGCTGGCGCCGGTCGGCCTCGGCTTCGCCTGGGCCATCTTCGATGAGGACCACCTCACCTGGCACGACCGCATCTCGCAGACCTACCTGCGCAAGCGATAAGCGTGGTTCCCGCCTGAAACAGCGCTTCGGGCCGCTTACCTATCCAGCTCCACCCGGTCTCAAAGACTGGTCCCGCTCCTCCCTGTGATCGATCTATTCTTTTCTCAGCACGCGTTTTCCCTTGAACTCTTGACCTTCGCTTTTCGTAATCTACTCGGGCCGTTTCCCAGGTCTTCCCCCCGGAGGTTTTCGTGGCCGCACTCCTCGCCGACATTCGCCACGCCCTGCGCATGTTTTTCAGGAACCCCGGTTTCACCCTCGCCGTAGTGGCCGCGCTGGCGCTCGGAATCGGGGCCGACACCGCCATCTTTTCCGTGGTGAACGCGGTGCTGCTGAAACCGCTCACCTATCCTGAGCCCGATCGCATCGTCCAGTTCCTGCTTACCTATCGCGGAGATCATGGCGGCCCGGGCGCCTCGGTGACCAAGTTCCACGTGTGGCAGGAGCAGACCAACGTCTTCAAGGATGCAGCTGCGTACGACTTCAGCAGTAAAGGGCTGAACCTGACGGGCGGAGTTCCGGAGCAGATCAAAGGCGCGCACGTGACCGAGGCCTACTTCCGGCTCTTCGGCGCGCGCATGCGGATGGGCCGGGCATTTACCCCCCAGGAAGACTTGCCCCACGGCGGCAATGTCGTCGTCCTGAGTTACGGATTCTGGATGCGCAAGTTTGGCGGCGACCCGCATATCGTGGGCAAGACCATTTCGCTCAGCGGCCAGCCCTACACCGTGCTCGGCGTCACCGATCGGGATTTTGTCACCGATTCTGCGGCCGATGTCTGGCTTCCGTTCCAGTTTCCCCCCAACTCCGATGACCAGGCCCATTACTTTGTGGCCGCGGGACGCCTCAAGCCTGGCGTCACCCTTGACCAGGCCAAGGCCCAGCTCAAGCTGGCGCACGCCGAGTTCGAGCGCAAGTATCCCGACGCCGATCCCGATGGCGGATTCAGCGCGGAACTGCTCAAGGACGCGATCGTCGGCGACGCGCGCAAGTCGCTGCTGGTGCTGATTGGAGCGGTGAGCTTCGTGCTTCTGATTGCCTGCGCCAACGTGGCCAACCTGCTGATGGTGCGCGCCGCCGGCCGCAAGCGCGAGTTCGCCATTCGCGCCGCCATGGGCGCGCAGCGCTTGCGCATGGTCCGGCAGCTACTGACCGAGAGCGTGCTGCTGGCGCTGATGGGTGGAGCGGTCGGCCTCGGCCTGGGATTTGCCGGCGTGCGCTGGCTGCTCAGCATCAGCCCCGGCGACATCCCCCGTATCGGGGAGAGTGGCGCCGCTGTCACCGTGGATTGGCGGGTGGCGCTGTTTACCATCGGCATCTCGGTGCTCACCGGCATTCTCTTCGGGCTCATTCCCGCCTTCGGCGCATCGCGCCCTGACCTGGCGCGCACCATGAACGAAAGCGGCAGCCGTTCCGGCTTCGGCCTGAGGCAAAGCAAGGCGCGCTCGGCGCTGATCGTCACCGAAGTTGGCCTGGCGTTGGTGCTGCTTGTCGGCGCGGCGCTGCTCATCCGCACCTTTATTGCGCTGCGCATGGTCAACCCCGGCTACGACACCCACAACGTGCTCACCATGGAGATGGCTTTGACCGGCGATCGCTATGAGAAAACCGCGGGCGTGGCGCAACTGGTTCGCGACAGCCGCGAGCGCATTGCCGCCATCCCCGGCGTGGAGGATGTCGCGGTCACCAATTCGTTGCCGTTGCAGGGCGGCTTCGGCCTGCCCTTCTACATCGTGGGAACTCCCACCACCAAAGGCCCCAACACCGGCGGCGCGGAGTGGAAAGCCACCTCGCCGGGTTACTTCGCCGCATTCAAGATTCCCATCCTACGCGGCCGCGATTTTACGGTGAACGATGACGCAGCCGCGCCCGGAGTGGTCATCATCACCCAGGCCATGGCGCGCCAGTACTGGAAAAAGGGCGAGGACCCGCTTGGCAAGCAAATCATAATCGGCAAGGAGGTAGGGCCGGAGTTCACCGAGCCGGCGCGCATAATCGTCGGCATCGTGGGCGACGTGCGCGACGGCGGGCTGAATCGCGATCCGGGCCCGCTCATGATCATTCCCCAGGCGCAGATGACGGATGGAGTCACCCTGCTCAACTCACGCATTTCGCCGCTGACCTGGGTGATGCGCACCCGCGTCGAGCCGCTCCAGTTGTCCGCGGCCGTCCAGGAACAACTGCGCAAGGCCAGTGGCGGATTTCCCGTGGCGCACATCCGCTCGATGGACGAGGTGGTGGCGCGATCGACCGCGCGCGAGGATTTCAACATGCTTCTGCTCACCATCTTCGGACTGGCGGCGCTGGTGCTGGCGGCCATCGGCATTTACGGCCTGATGGCGTACTCGGTCACCCAGCGCGTGCAGGAGATCGGCATTCGCATGGCCCTGGGCGCGGATCGCCAGACTATCCGGCGCATGGTGGTGTGGCAGGGCATGCGCCTGGCGCTGGCCGGAGTGGTGCTGGGCGTGGGCGCCGCCTTCGGGCTCACGCGCCTCATCGCCAGCTCGCTCTACGGCGTAAGAAGCTGGGATCCGACGGCGTTCGTCATCGTTCCGATTGTGCTCACCCTGGTGGCGCTGATGGCCACATGGATGCCCGCGGTCAGAGCCTCGCGCCTCGACCCCATGAAGGCCCTGCGCATCGAATGATCCGCAGCAGTCCGGCATCCAAAAGCTACAGGCTACAAGCTACAAGCTGTGAACTGAGAACTGCGAACTGCCCTCACCACGTCAGCGCCCGCAGCGCGCTCACCCCCGCGCCGATCAGCGCGGTTTCGTCGTCCGGCTCCAGCACTTCCAGGCTGAAATTCTGCAGCGGGCTCATCTTCACCATCGTCTCCATGTGCGCCCGCAGCAGGGGCAGCTCCACAAATCCCACGTTGTGCCCGGTGAAGTAGAACCGCCCCGGACCCGCCAGGTGGATGAACGAGGCCGTCGCCGCGGCCAGCGCCCGGTGCCACAGGTCTACAAATTCCCGGCATTTTGCATCGCCCTGTTTGGCCGCCGCAAACACCTCTTCCGGCTCCTTATCCAGGAAGCGCAGCCGCATGGCGCGGTAGCCCATGATGCCTTCCAGGTGCCCCACGCCTCCGCATCCGCAATAGCGCTCTTTGGGGTCCAGGCTCACGGTAATGTGCCCGCCTTCCCAAACGCCTTCAACGTACGGCCAGCGGCCATAGCCAATGCCGTTGCCAATGGTCCACACGCGGGTCAGCCGGTTCAGTTGCCCGCGCGTGGCCGCCACGCCCGCGGCAATCGCATCGGCGTCGTTGGCAATGTGCACCGGCGCCGTAATTCCCCGCTCGGCCAACACCTGGCTCAGCTCCTGGCCCAGTTGCGCGCCCTTCAGCTGTTTCAGGTTCGGGCTCTCTTCCACAATGTTGTGCCGCACCACGCCCGGCACCGCCACGCCGATGGCATCCACCTTGCCGCCACCCTGGCTCGCAAGCTCCGTCACCTGCGACGCCACCACGTCGACAAGTTCTCCGCTCGGTATCGACTGCAGCGCGTCCAATTCATTTTTGTCCGCGGGGAACCGCACCGGCTTGCCCACCACCTTGTGCTCCTCCAGCCGCCCCGCTACGATGTGCTCGGTTATCACCACGCCGATGGCGATCGTCATCGCATCCTCCGCATCTTGAGCCTCAGCCCGCCTGGTAGCGCATCAGGCGCCCCAGCCCGTTGAACGCCGCGACCTTGTAGCACTCCGCCAGCGTGGGATAGTTGAAGACAGTCTGCACAAAATAATCCACCGTGCCCTCCAGTGTCATCACCGCCTGGCCAATGTGCACCAGCTCCGCCGCGCCCTCGCCGATAATGTGCACCCCCAGCACCTTGCGCGTCTCGCGGTGGAAAATCAGCTTCAGCCGCCCGGTGGTGTCGCCGCGGATCTGCCCCCGCGCCACTTCGCGGTAATAGGCCATCCCCACTTCGTAAGGAACGTCCTCGTCGGTCAGTTGCTGTTCCGTCTTGCCGATGAAGCTGATCTCGGGAATGGTGTAAATGCCGTAGGGATAGAAGCTGGGATTCGACTTGGTCACGTTGTCGTCGAACGCGCGGTGCGCCGCAATCCGCCCCTGCTCCATTGAAACCGACGCCAGCGCCGGAAACCCCACCACGTCGCCCACCGCGTAGATGTGCTCCGCCTTCGTCCGATAATTTTCGTCCACCGGAATCCGCCCGCGCGCGTCCGCCTCGATTCCCGCCGCCGCCAGGTTCAGGTCCTCCACGGCTCCCTGCCGCCCCACCGCGTACAGCAGAGCATCCCCGGAAATTCGCTTCTTGCTTTCCAGGTTCGCCACCACCGTCCCATCGGGCAGCTCCTCCACGCTCTCCACCTCTTCGCCCAGCCGCATCGTCACCCTGCTGTCGCGCAGATGATAGCTGAGCGCCTCAATGATCTCCTGGTCGGCAAACTCCAGCAGTTTGGCCCGCTTCTCGATGATGGTTACCCGCACGCCCAGGATGGCGAACATGCACGCATACTCGACCCCGATCACGCCTCCGCCCACCACGATCATCGATCGCGGAAGCGAGGGCAGATCCAGAATCTGGTCGCTGTTCACGATGGTTTTGCCGTTGACCTGCACTCTCGGCGACGTGGCCGGCTTGGTTCCCACGGCGATGATGATCCGCTCCGACTCCAGCGTCGTATCCCCCTGCGGACCCTCCACGCGCACGTGCCGCGGATCGACAAAATGCGCGATCCCGTGCACCACATCCACTCCGTTGCGCGAAAGCTGCGCCTCGGTCACGTCCACTTCCGTCTTGATCACCGCTTGCACCCGGAACGCCAGGTCGCCCATGGTGATCTTTTCCTTTACCCGGTAGTTCATCCCGTAAATGGACCGGTAGTTGTACCCGGAAAGATGCAGCACCGCCTCCCTCATCGTCTTCGACGGAATGGTCCCGGTGTTGATGCACACCCCGCCCACCACCGACCGCGCCTCCACCACCACCACGCGCTTCTTCATCTTGGTCGCGGCCACCGCGGCCCGCTGTCCTGAAGGACCGGAGCCGATTACGGCCAGATCGTAGTTGACGGCGCTCATTCGTCGGTCCTTCCTCCCAAACACTTCGATGCGTTGGGGCCGGGTTGGTCGCGCCGCTCCAGCCGGATGCCGCGCCGCGCGCCCCTTCAATCGGAGGCTACCATAGCCCGCTGGGATCTACTTCAGCTCGCGAGAAGGTAAGGGAAATGAAAAGTATCCGGCGCTCTTCAGGAGAACCAAGCTCGGCAGAGCAAAAAGGCCCCGGCAGCATCTTGCTCAACTCGCCACCGGGGCGCACCAGGAGTTCGATTCCGCATTACAAATGCGCCACGAGACCAATGCGCTGAGACCACTGACAACTGAGCACTGACAACTGTCGCCCTACAAATGCGCCGCCCGCAGCGCCGCCATCCCCGCGGGTTTGGCGTGCGGCGTCGCGCGGCCACCCGACTGCCTGTCCTCGCCCAGCCGGAACTGCCTTATCATTCCGTCCAGTTCCCCGGCCAGCGATGCCAGGTTCTTGAGCGCCTCCACGGCTTCCTCGGCCGTGTGCGCCGACTCGGTGGCAATATGCGAGATGTGCCCCGCCGACTCCGAAATCTCGCCCGAAGCCGAGGTCTGCTCCGTGGCCGCCGTCGCAATCATGTTGATCTGCTGCTCCACTTCCTTTGACGCCTCGATGATCGCTTCCAGGCTCTTGCGCGCGCGGCTGGTCTCCTCCAGGCCCGTCTCCACCGATGCGCGGCTCGAGTCCATCACCTCCAGCGTCGCCCGCGTCTCCTCCTGAATGCTGCGAATGGTTCCCGCAATCTCCTCCGTCGCGCTCTTGGTCCGCTCCGCCAGCCGGCGCACTTCGCCCGCCACCACCGCGAATCCCCGCCCGTGCTCGCCCGCCCGCGCCGCCTCAATGGCCGCATTCAGCGCCAGCAGGTTGGTCTGTTCGCTGATCTCCTGGATCACGTTGACCACCTTGCCGATCTCCTCGCTGCGCGCCGCCAGCGACGTCATCTTCTCGCTCACAGTTGTGGTCGCGGACGCGATCCGCTCCATGGTCTTCGCCGCCGCCTGCATCACCGCGCCGCCCTGGTCCGCCGTCTCCGCTGACAGCCGGCTGGCCCGCGCCGCATTCTCCGCGTTCTGGCTGATCTCCCCGATGGTGACCGTCATCTCCTGCGCCGCCGCCGCAATCTGGTTGGTCTTGCTCGATTGCGTGTTGGCGTTGGCCGCGCTCTCCACCGCCCGCGCGCTCATCTGGTTGGTCGCGCTCGACAACGTCTCCGCTCCCTTGGTCACCGACTCGATCACTTCCCTCAGCCCCGCCACGCTGGTATTCAGAGCCTCGCCCAGCCTCCCGATTTCGTCGCTCGCCGATACCCGCAACACCGCCGTCAGATCCTTTGACGCCAGCTTCTCCAGGGCCTCCGTCGCCCGCTGCAGCCGCGGCGCAATCAGCCGCGTCAGTCCCATCCCCACCAGCGCGCACAGCGCCACAATCAGCAGCGTTACCCCCAAATCGATCCAGGTGGCCTGCGAACTCGAGTCCGACGCGCTCCGCGCCTTGTCGCTGGCCAGCTTCTCATGAAACTGGAACCCCTGGTCGGCCGCCTTCAGCGCCGCGTTCAGCGCCCCTGTCGTGGCATCCGACGACAACAGGTCCAGCGCGTCCCCGACCTTGGTCACATTTTCCAAATCCACCGCGCGGTCGCTGGCCGATTGATAGGCCTGAATCGCGCTCACCAATTGCTGGAATTGGCCCCGCTCCTCGGGCATAACCAAGACCTGCATCGCATCCAGCGCCTGCTGGTAATCCCCCACCGCCTGCTTGCGCTTGGCCCCGTGCGCCGTGGTGCAGGCCGGCGTCTGGCACAACAGCAGCTCCAGGTCCTCGCTGCGCACCGTGCTTACCGCGTTGCGGATGTCCCCAATTTGAATCAGCGCCGGCAGATGGTTTCCGCTTACCACCACCGTATTGACGGCAATGTTGTGAAAGGCCAGAAATGTATAGGCCCCGAGCACGATACAAAGGCTGCATACGATGCCAAACGCGGCATAGAACTTGCGCGAAATAGGCAGATTGCGAATGGCGGACATGCCCCACCCCTTCAGACTCGCTTCCCCTCGTTCATCGGCGAGCGGGCCCGCGACTTGAACCGGAACCGCGCCGGAGCCGCCCGCCCCAAACCGAATGGGCCCTCGTCTGCCGAACATGGGAATGCACCCGGACCGGAGGAGTCGGTAATGGTGAAGGGTACGGGCTTCAGCCCGTACTTCAAAGCCCCTCAAAATCAATGTGGGCTTTACCCCTGCGGGGCAAAATCGCTCAAATTGGCCCACCATCCAGCCCCGGGCCGCACTTGCCTCGCCCCTGCCAAATCGCTATTCTTCCTGCGCTCCCAAAAACGTCCTTCGTCGAGGCACTGAAATGCTTTCCCGCGCGCCGCTCTTGGTACTGATCCTCGCCGCTGTTCCCCTCGCCGCCCAGTCCACCCCGGCTCCCCGTCCTCAGACCGCTCCGCCTGCCGCCAAGCCCGCGCCCGCGCAGGCCGCCAACCCCGGCGCACCGCTGCAACTCTCCGCCGCCGAGGACCGTTTCCGCCTCATCCGCCTCCTCGGCCTCCAGCATCTCCGCCCTCCGCAATCCGGCGACGCCAACTCGCCCAACTCCTGCAATTACGACGAAGCCAAGGCCAATCCCTACCCCAACCTGCCCAATCCGCTCCAGTTTGACGACGGTAGCCGCGTCACCTCCGCCCAGCAATGGTTCTCCCGCCGCCGGACAGAGATTGAAGCCCTCTATGATCGCGAAGTACTGGGCCGCACCCCGCCCAATCTGCCTAAGGTTTCCTGGAAGGTCGTAGAGGAGTCACCCGCAAATCTGGGCGGCGTTGACGTGACCATGCGCCACGTCGTGGGCCACGTCGATAACGCCATCGATCCCGCCATCACGGTCGATATCCAGCTTCTCCTCGCCATCCCCGCGCACGCCCGTGGCCGCGTTCCCGTGGTCATGGAGCTGGAGTTTCCCGAAGACTTTGACAAGGCAATGGCGAAGCGACTTGCCAGTGCATTTGCCGGCCCGTGGGCCCATTACAGCGTCGATCCAATTCCCGCGCTCCAGCGCGGCTGGGCCTTCGCCATCCTCAAGCCCACCAGCATCCAGGCCGACGACGGCGCGGGGTTGACCGATGGCATCATCGGCCTCATGAATCACGGCCGGCCGCGCTCGCTCGAAGACTGGGGCGCGCTCAAGGCCTGGGCCTGGGGCGCCGGCCGATGCCTCGACTACTTCGCCACCGACCGCTCCCTCGACGCCCGCCGCGTCGCCATCGAGGGCCACTCGCGCTACGGCAAAGCCGTCCTCGTCGCCATGGCCTATGACCCGCGCTTCGCCGTCGCCTACAGCTCTTCCTCCGGCGAAGGCGGCGCCAAGCTCTACCGGCACATCTACGGCGAGCCCATCCCCAACCTGGCCAGCGCCACCGAGTACCACTGGATGGCCGGCAACTTCCTCAAGTACGACGGCACGCTCAACGCCGGAGATCTCCCCGTCGACAACCACGAGCTCATCGCCCTCTCGGCGCCGCGCCCCGTCTTCATCGGCGCAGGCTCCAACAACGGCGACGGCTACGCCAACCCCAACGGCGACGCCTGGGCCGATCCCCGCGGCATGTTCCTGGCCGAAGTAGCGGCCACGCCCGTCTACCGCCTCCTCGGCGTCAGCGGAATCGAGACCAGCACATTCCCGCCCGTCGAAACCGCGCTCGTCAAAGGCAACCTCGCCTTCCGCCAGCACTCCGACGGTCACACTCCCAAACCCAACTGGCCCGCATTCCTCAGTTTCGCCAGCCGCTATCTCAACTCGCGCGCTGCATCCGGGAACAGGAACTAGCTCCGGCCGCCTAACGCCGGCCGCCAGGGTGGGAAACAACCCCCTCTGGCCTCACTCGTACCTGAGCGCCGTCGCCGGTTCCACCCGCATCGCCTTCCGCGCCGGCAAATAACACGCTGTCAGCGCGATCGCCCCCAGTCCCACGGCTACCGCAATCATCGTTGCCGGATCGTCTGCTCCAATCCCGTAGAGCAGCGGCGACAGCAGCCGCGCCGCCGCGAGAGCAGCCACCAGCCCGATCCCCAGCCCAATCCCGGTCAGGCGCAATCCCTGTCCCATCACCATCTTCAGCACGTCGCTCCGCCGCGCTCCCAGCGCCATGCGCACGCCAATCTCGTGCGTCCGCCGCGACACTACGTAGGCAATCACTCCAAACAGCCCGATCGCCGTCATCACGACCGCCAGAATCCCCGACACCCCCAGCAACCACCCGGTAGCCCGCGCCGGAAACAGCGGCAGCGCCATGTACTCCTCGATGGTCTGCACTTGCGTGGCCGCCATCAGCGGATCGACGATCGGAACCTCGCGTCGAATCTCGTCCAGCAGCGCCCGCGAGTCTCCCGTCGCGCGCACTACCAGCGTTCGCCGCGGCGGCATTGTGCCGCGAAACACAACGGCTACCGGACCTTCGCCCAGCGTCCGATATTTGCCGTTCTTGACCACCCCCACCACCTCGCTCATCGTCTTCTCGCCGCCCATCGCCAACCGCTTGCCCACCGGATCTTCGCCCGGCCACAGCCTGCGCGCCAGGGTCTCGTTGATCACTACCGCTTCGGGCTTGTCGCTGTTCCCTTCTTTTCCGGTCAAATCCCGCCCATGCAGCAGCGGAATCCCCATCGTCCGGAAGAGCCCCGACTCCACGCGATAAACGTCCACCGTCACCGCGCTCGGATCCTTGCCCAGTTGCTTGCCCACGGAAGTTACTGACCGCGATGTTCCCAGGGGGAGAAAACCGGCGTAACTCGCCGACGTCACCCCCGGCATCCGCTGCACCCGCTGCAGCAGGCGCGCGTAAAAGTCGTTGATCTTCTCCGGCGCGTATCCCAGGCTCGCCGGGTCAAGAGTCGCCAGCGCAATATGATGGGTGTCGAATCCAGCGTCGATCGCGTTGGCGTTCATCAGGCTGCGCACGCACAGCGCAGCCCCGGCCAGCAGCACCACGCACATCGCCATCTGCGCCACTACCAGCGCACTTCTCATCCGCGCTTTCTTCCGTCCCCCAGTCTGCGACTCCTCCCTCAGCACCTGCGCGGCCTCCACCGTACTCGCCCGCAGCGCCGGCGCCAGCCCGAACACCACCCCCGTCGCTACTGAAACCACCGCCGTGAACAACACCACCCGCCAATCCATCGGAATCTCCAGCGTGAGGGGAATGTTCGACGGCTTCAGGTCCATCAGCAGCCGCGACGTGGCCCACGCAATCCACGCCCCGGCCGCGCCCGCAATGCATGCCAGCATCAAGCTCTCGACCAGCATCTGGCGCACCAGCCTTGCGCGCCCCGCTCCCAGCGCCGCCCGCGTCGCCATCTCCCGCGCCCTCCCCGTGGCCCGCGCCAGCAGCAGACTGGCCGCATTGGTGCATGCAATCAGCAGCACCAGCGCAAACACCGCCAGCAGCCCTCCGGTAAACGCGCCCACGTAGCCGCGGAACGGCCCCGGCACCAGCGTCAGCGGATACACCGCCGCATCCAGAAAGTCATCCTTGCTTCCATGCGCCACGTACACCTGCTTCGCAAGCACGTGCATCTCCGCCTGCACGCTTTCCCGCTCGCGGGCGCTGCGCATCTTCCCGGCGACAAGCAGCCAGTAGGAGTCGCGATCCGTCATCCGCTTGTCGTGGGTGAACACCTCCTGCACCGCCAGCGGCGCATAGAAGTCCGGATCCAGCCCCACCATCAGCCCCGTGAACCCTGCCGGCGCCACGCCCACCACGGTAAACAGCGATCCATCCAGCATCAGCGTCTTTCCTGTTACTCCCGGATCGCCGCCCAGCTTCTGCTTCCAGAACGGGTAACTCAGCACCACCACCTGCCGCGGGTTGTCGAGCTTGTCATCATCCACCGAGAGCGCACGTCCCAACACCGGCTTCACACCCAGAAGCGGAAACATATTGCCCGACACAAGCTGGCCTTGAACGATCTCTCCTGTGCCCTCGCGATTCCAGATCGCCTGCCTCCCGTCGCCGTCGAAGGCCATCAGCCCCTCGAGCGATTTCGTATGGTCGCGATCGTACGCGTAGTCGGGATAACTGAAGGGGAAGTAGCTCTGCACGCCGCCGCTCTTGGGGTTGTGCAGCCACACCTCGACCAGCTTGTTGGTTCCGCTCACGCCCTGTGGAGGCCGCAGCAGCAGCGCATTCACAAACGTGAACACCGCCGCGTTCATGCCTATCCCCAGCGCCAGCGCCAGCACCACCGCTGTGTTCGATGCCGGCCGCTTGGCCAGCATGCGCGCGCCGAAGCGCACATCGCCCCACCACTCCAACGGCGACAAAATCCCGCGCTGCGTCCGCTGCCGTTCCTTCAGCACGGTCACGTTACCGAACTGCCGCCGCGCCGCCCGCGCCGCTTCCCGCGCGCTCATGCCCTGCGCCCGGTAGCGCGTCTCCAGCAACGCAATGTGCTCGCGAACTTCCTCGTCGAAGGCCTCGTCCTCGCGCCCCTGCGCCGCCTGTCCCTTCACTCGCGCCCACAGCATCCGCAGTTTCCCCATCGCCTGGCTCCTGTTCCCTCATTCACTTCTTCACTTCTTCACTCCTTCACTCCTTCACCAGCTTCAGCACCCTCTCCATTACGCCCGCTACCCGCTCCCAGTTCTCGGTCTCGCGCTCCAGTTGCTTCGCGCCCTGTCTGGTAATCGAGTAGAACCGCGCCTTGCGGTTGTTCTCGCTCGTTCCCCACTTCGACGCGATCCACCCCTGCTGTTGCAGCCGCAGCAACGCCGTGTACACCGTCCCCTCGTTCAGGTCCAGAACCCCGTCGCTCACCTGCTCGATCCGCCGCGCAATTCCGAACCCGTGCAGCGGCCCCATCGCATACAGCGTCTTCAACACCATCAGGTCCAGCGTCCCCTGCAGCACTTCCGATTTGCCTTCGCCCATCGCAATCGCTCCTTTGGACATTGCAAAGAAGCTACCACAAACTCCTTTGCAATGTCCAAAGGAAACTGCCTCTGGCAAGCGGCCCGGGCCTCGACAAGCAAGTTCCACAACAATGATCGGGTGCCCCATGTCCCCGATTTTGGGACATGGGAAACAACCCAGCCGCCCCGCTCTGCGCGCTCAAGCGTCCCTCAGGGACCGCAGGAAAACAGACTAGGAGAAGCCTCGGCGCAGCCGAGGCTCACTCCAGACACTCAAGCTGCTACTTCACTATCCGGCCGGTTCCGCCCACAACTGCACCGGATCCTGTGCGTCCGCCCGCAGCTCAACCCCCGAAACGCTCACAGAATCACGCAGCTTTTCGCCGCCCTTTCCTTCCCTCGCTCCCTTTCTCCCTCGATTCTTTGCCCCTCGTCCCTGGCCCCTGATCCCTGGTCCCTTAGCCCCCACCACCTGACACCTACCCCCTTTCTGCGCGAAAATAGCATTGATGGCATACCGGTTCCCGCGGGCGAATCTCTGGCTGTACCCGATCCTGGGGCTGGCCGTCCTATGCCCTTCAACTCTTGCCGCCAAGAAGAAGCCTGCCGCGCCCCAGGATCGTCCTGTCCGCGCCACCATCCAGCCGGCGCTCACCATCCCCGCCGAGCCGCTTGGCTTTGCCGCGCCCGGCCCTTTCTACCTGGGCATGCGCAATTCTCTGGTGTCGCTCGACTTCCTCGATGAAGACCGGCTGCTGTTCACCTTCCGCGTTCCCGGCCTCCTCGAGCGCGCCCAGAATGGGCAGGCCGATCCGGACAGCGTGCGCGAAATTCGCGCCCTGGTGCTTGGCCTCCCACAGGGCAACGTGGAGGCGGAGCAGGTTTGGACCCTCCACGACCGCGATCGCTACCTCTACATGCTCTCCGCGGGGGAGTTCATCCTCCGCGATCAGGACCAGCTCAAGCTGGGCAACGCCTCGCTCCAGCTCAAACCGTGGCTCCGGTTTCCCGGCCAGGTAATCTGGGTCGAACTCGATCCCTCGCGGCAGTTCCTGGTCACCGGATCCCTCGAAGTCCCCAATGCGAAACCCAAGCCCGGAACCGTGGGCCGCCCCGCCACCGCCTCCGCGTCCATCGCCACCTATTCGCCGCCCGACCCCTCCACCGGCAAAGACCTGATTCTGAGAATCATTCACCGCGGCACCAGCCAGGTGATGATGGTCAGCCATGTGGAGGAGGCGATCCACCTCCCCATCGGCTCGGGCGGCTACCTCGAATCCGTTCGCGGCATTGGCATGAACTGGAGTCTTAACTTCGACCACTTCACCGGCGGCAGCACTCCCGCCGGCACGGTCGATTCCGTTTGCACGCCTTATCTGAGTTTCCTTTCCTCCAATGAGTTCCTGGCCGCCGCTTGCGGCTCCTCCGGCAACCCGCACCTCTTCGCGTTCACCCTCGATGGCCGCCGCCTGTGGCAGAACCTCGATCCCGGTCCGGACGTCTGGCCCGTTATCGTTCCCAGCGCCAACGGCCTGCGTTTCGCCCGCGAAGCCCTCAACGTCGATCGCGCCGTCAACGCGTCCATGCCCCTCTCGCCCGACGATATCAAGGGCCAGGACGTGCAGGTCTTCGACGCCGCCACCGGCAAGCTGGTCCTGCGCGCCGCCGCCAGCCCCATCTTCGACGCCGGCGGCAATGTGGCCCTGTCCCCCTCCGGCCGCCGCGCCGCCATTCTCATGGACGGCAACATCCAGATCTTCAACCTGCCCGCCCCACCCCCGATTCCCGCAGACAACCAGCAGGCAAAACGCAGCAAGAACTAAGGTGCACAGGCAGCCTGCCCTGGCCATGAGCGGAGCGAACAGGGAAGGTTCCCTCGCTCCCTGCTCCCCAGTCCCTAGAACCAGTCTCACAGATGCCTCAACAGGATTAACACGCATCCGAGTTGAACCATGCCCAGGAAATTGAGGGCATTGCGCTCCCATCGGCTGCTTATGCGTCGGAAGTTCTTCAGCCAAGCGAACAACCGCTCGATCTTCCAGCGCCTTATATAACGCCGCAGCGGTCTGCCATCCTGCGTTTTCCCTCGCTGCCGCCGGTTGGGGGCGATCATCTCGATGCCTCTGTCCCGCATACGTCCGTCCAGTGGATCGCTGTCGTAGCCCTTGTCGCCAATCACGCGTTTGGGCAAGGCGCTGACGTGGCGTCGGTCGAGCGTTTGGTCGACCAGCGTGGATTCATTCGGCGAAGCGCTTGTAACCCCGACGGCGATAGGAAGACCGCCGCGGTCCACGATTGCCATGATCTTGCTCCCTTTGCCGCAGCGCGTTGGACCAATGCGATCGCCCCCCTTTTTGCCCCGCTGAACGAGGCGTCGACGAAGGTCTCGTCCAGCCCCAACTGTCCCCGCGCAAGCAGGTCTTCGCATAAGGCCCACAAGATTCCGTCCAGCACCCCCGCGCGCTGCCAGTGCTGAAAACGGCGATGGCAGGTCTGGTATGCACCGTAACGCGCCGGCAGATCCTGCCAGGGCGCCCCGGTGCGCAGGATCCAAAGCACCCCATTCAGCGCTGGGCGCGCGTCGCCCCAACGTCCGCCGCGACCATCCGGCCGCTGCCGTCGCTGTTGATCCCACTCCACGAATGGCCGAACATATTCCCATTGAAAGTCACTCAAATCAGCCATGCTTTTGGTTTGCTTCAACTTCCAGCACAAAGCAAGCCTTTATTGCCCAGATACATTGGCGAGACTGGTTCTAGGTTGTATCGACGTATAGGGGTGGGAGGCGTTGCGCGCGAAAATCGGTCGAGGCAAGACGGAGGACGACGGCTGTGGCGGGCCCACAGCCTAGGACGAGAACGAAGTATCGGCCGATTTTCGCCGCAACCCGAAGGGACGGGGCCAATTTTCCCCATCTCTGCGTCGGTCGTCGCTAGGAGACACCCGGTATCCGTCGCTCCTCTCTCCTTGACCTGGAAAAAATTGGTACTGTCTTAAATCTGCGTTGAATCCCAAACAACCCCGATTTTGCTTTCAAGGCGCTTACTCTGCGAGCAGCATTAAGGCGTATTAGCGTCATGTTCGCGCCGGAATACGTGCGTTCGGCGGTTACCAGCGATATTTCCCCGACTAGTGGAATCAACGTATTGAGCGTGTGGCGTGGCGAAATATAGGCGCATTCTGTGGCTAAAAAGTGGGTACACGACCTCCACATAAACGTGGATCAGGTCTATTCTGCGGGATGGAGGGGCGGGTATGATGGCATACGCATGGATTTGAGTATTTGGAGTGGACGGGCATATTCGAGGTTAAACCTCTCAGCCCAGTAGATCGCCTCTTCAAGTCCAAGCATTTCGATGGAGTCAACGAATATGCGCTCTGACTGGGTTAGGGAGCTCCGCACGCTCCAGAAATGGCGGGATTCCGCAGCTCCCATAAAATTGCAGTTGGTTGGCTCCTCGTTCACTGTGCAAGGATGGGCATCCGTAGTTAGAGCGGATGATTTCGAGATTGCGCTCGATCTGGACGGAGGCGCAGGTATGTTCGTTTTCGATCCCTCAAAATGCCTACTCCAATACTCAGACCCGGCTGAGGCAGGCGAATCAGTCTCAGTTGATTCGAGAGTGGTTTGTGCCATCAGCGGGAGGCTTGCCGAGGGCTTGGACTTATTTTTGTATGAGTGGAAACCGTCAGACGCACCTAAACCTGTGTTGGACATGAAAATCCCTCCGCGCTAGAATGCGCTTAGAGGGCAGCGCCTCAATCACTTCTCAAGGAACGAGAAAACCCCCGCCTGGCAGCGGGGTTTTCTATTTGTTTGGATTCTACACCGAAGTAATCCAGTCTACGCATAGACTGTGATCATGGCTTTGGCTGGGAGCGCGTTATGTTCAATCGCCGTCTGTTCCTGATCCCGGTTTGGTTTCTTGCGCAATGGGTCCACAACCTGTTTCTGGGAATGTCTCTCGGTCAGGCGCTCGACATGATGACCTCGATTGAAAGCCTTTGGATTTCCGCTGTGGTGGTTACGGTCATTATTCTCTATGCGAGGGGCTATCAGGTCGTGTACGAGAGCAGCGCCGCCAAGAAGCCGGAACCAGCCGAGAAACCTACTGCGCCGAAGCCTTGATTTTCCAGTCCACGCGTAGACTGGCGCTATTCCGGCCGGGCGATC
Source organism: uncultured Acidobacteriota bacterium (assembly GCA_963766785.1). Classification (GTDB taxonomy): domain Bacteria; phylum Acidobacteriota; class Terriglobia; order Terriglobales; family Acidobacteriaceae; genus Telmatobacter. Next base: position 30,377 of record CAVYBV010000020.1, on the reverse strand, counting down.
AACTCGCCGATGGTCCAAACATGCCCAGCGATCCCGGCTTCCATGGCCGGCGTCACGCGCAGGGTTTGATGGACGCGGCAGAAGTTGTAATAGGCGAACCAAAGCGCATAGGCCGCTTCGAGATTAGCCCACTTCTTTGAGAATCCGTTCGTGAGCCGGGTCATGCGGCGCATTCCCATGCGGATTGAAAGATTCTGGCGCTCAATGTGCGAAGTGCAAATTCGGTCCCTGACCGGCCTTCCCATGATCTCGACTGGGACTGAATCAACGACCTCTGCAGGGCTGTAGCGTTGCTCCCCATCGCGGGGCGTTCCGTAGACTTTGATTAGCTGGGCAAAGTCGGCCCGATCTCTTAGCAGCATCTTGACGGCCTTGACGTAGGGCTTGAATCCGTCTGTCGTCAACTGGAACCGGCTGTCTCCGGTGGCGTAACGAAGTTTGCCGATAAAGGCGTCTGTCGCCACGGTGTCACGCTTCCCCAGGTGGAAGGCCAGTACCAGCTTCGTGGTCCGCTCCATGCCGACGAAGCAATATGCATCGCCAACTTCCACGCCGTCGCCGGCCGCCTTGTGGCCTTCCTTCTTCTGGACAAAACCCCAGACCTCGTCCGCTTCCACGTCTTGCGCGGGAAGGTCATGGATCTTCGAGATCATCAGCGTTAGGCAGCGGTCACCCGCCTTCACAAGCAGGCTCATGATCGTATTCCGGTCGAGCCCAGTAATGCGCTCGGTCGAGCGGATCGAGTTGCCTTCAAGCAACAGGCGAAGGGCCAGGACGGCTTTGTCTTCGGGGATGTACATGGTATCCAAAACCCGCGTGTGCGCCTCGGTGTAGGTCTTCTTGCAGTTCGGGCACCGGAACCGCCGCAAGCCGTTGCGGTGCCGCCCGAAACGCTGGCAATCCACCTTGCAGGCTTCGCAGGTCATTCCGTGTGCGGATTGGGATTCGTTAATCATGCGTTGAAAATACAGCTAGCGATAGCTGTTGTCAAGAGAAATGTGCGTTGAACTCGCGCCCCCATCGGGGATGCCCGTCTGGTGGCCCTCGGATTGTGCAAGTCCGCATCATGTCTACGGATGTTAGCCAACAAACATCGTAGAAACAATGACTTATGCAATGACTTATCTCTGACTTATGAGAACGAAAATACTGACGTTCCTGTGACGTTTCGCTTTATCTTCTCTGACGTTTACCTGACGTTTCGAGCCTGATTGGTCTGCCCAGTTTGTCAGTAAACAGCTTTTCGTAAGCGGCTATATTCTTTGCTCGGGGTGTTGAGTCGCCGGACAAATGGCGGAAAACGTTGCGAGGGTCGAGCCTGATACTTTCGGCCATTGCTTCGGCTGTCATTCGGCTTTCGTCTTGAAGGTCTTTAATCTGCTGTGCAATGGATCGGGTGAGCGGTGCTGATATAGGCGGTGGTGGTACTGACATCTGGGGCTGCTGTGCCTCGGTCTGAATCGGTGAACTTGCACCTTCCCAGACATATCCGTTTTCAATCTCCAACAGGAACAACTTTAGGCCCCCGCGAATCTCATCGTCGGTCAATGCGTGGTACGCCAGCGTTGCCGGTTCCTTCGCCCGTTCGAGTATCTCAACCGTATTGAAAACTCTTGCGATCACACGATCCGCCAGCTTCGAGAGCCAGGCAGGATACTCCGGTTTGGTCTTGTATTCAGAGTATTGATCCGCCTCCAGTTTGAAGAGATCGCCAGCGTAAACTCTGAGACGATTCAGGAGCATTTCGCGGAGCTTAGGCGCCGGCAAAAACTTCGGCGGCCCGACTACAGGAGCTACCTGCATCGGTTCGAGTTCGTCCCAACCCCGTTGATCGGCTTTGTAGTGCGACAACTCGATTAGGTCATAGACCCGGGGATCGAGTGGGGGCTTTTCAAGTTCGCTCATCGCTTGCAATTCAGGAGAGCGACCATTTTACCGGGCAGGGGCTCTATTCGGCTTTCTTTTTCGGCCTTCCGCCCCCGAACGTCTTCCGCTGCGCCGACATCTGCCGGTAATGCTCCGGTCCGTGCCGGCGGGAAGTCGTGCTCCCGCCCTTGCGTCCCAAGACCGCGGCCGACGCCACAATGCCAGACTGTTTCCGCAGATCGTCAGTGAGCGCCAGCGCCGCGCCCAGCAACTCCCGGCAAGCTGCCGTCCGGTTCTCTGGCAGTTCGGGAGACGTGGCAAGGATGCGATCAGCCTGGGAGAGCAGGTTTTTCAAGGCGCGGAGTTCCGTGCGTTGTGAAGCCATGAATTGACGATACGAGGGGTTTAACTAAAAAGCAAGCGTTAGCTGTTTTCAAAAAACAACTTCTCAAGGGCGATCCGGCGTACTTGCCATTGCTCCAACTCCTCGCCGTCATCCACGCGAAGCTTGCAGCGGCCTTCATTATTGAGAGTGAGCGTGACGGAAAATTCTCTGTCCTGATTTCTGACGACGATGCGATTGGCCTCGCAGTTGAACTCAACCCGCGCACCTGCGTTCTCATGCCGAAAGACTATGAAGTAATCTCCGACAGTGTTGGAGCGAAACCCAAAAAGCAAGGATGGGAGCTCAGACGGTCGCGGCATCGCATTTGCGATCTTCACATCTGCTTCCACCCCGAGGCGAAGCTCGTTAAATACCGTTAGGACCGAGCAATTCATTCTCGCCCTTACCCAATCCAGTTCCTGCAAAGCAGTCGCCATAAAAACGCGCACCTCCCCATTTGTCTACCACGCCATAGGCCAAACAGGCCGGTTTCGCGGGGAGAAATCTCAACTTTTCTCTTACACGCACTTTTCAGACAGTACCAAAAAATTGGCTCCCGTCGCCCCCATCCCTATATGTCGATACGACCTAGTTCCTCGTCCCTGGTCCCTTAGTCTCTGCTCTCTTGTCCTGCGCTTCCCCCGCGCGCTTCTTCGCACGGTCGGCCTGCCAGACGGCGAATTCCTCGTTGACGCTGCGTCCGGGACGCTCGAAACGGCGATCCTTCTGGTGCAAGTACGCAAGAAACTCGTTGTATTCGTCTTGTGTTTTGTGCATCCGCTGCGGCTCGGGAGCCGTGGGCTCCTTCCTCTGGCCCTCAAACAGCCATTTAGCCTCAAACGGCGCCAAGGCCGGCAGGGCGTAGCGCACCACACTGAACCAAGGGACATATTCGCGCACGAATACGACAACGATGAGCGCGCCGACGAAGGCGATATGGATGACGACGGCCATCGGAATGGAAAAGGAGACTCCGATCTTCTGCTCGTTTCTCTTGCCCAGAATCACGATCATGCAGATGAGGAAGAGGTGGTAGGACACAAGCAACGATACATAGGGTGTCCACGGGTCAAGGGGCAGAAAATATCCCACCGCAAAACCCACCAAATCGCACACGATAAATAACACCAGGGCCAAGACAGCCATGGTTCCTCCCGCGAGCGCGCGAACTGATAAATAACGAGTCCCGGTGCCGGATCGATTGCCGTTTTCGAGCGATGGTACCACGACGGAATCGGCCGTGCGCCGGGAGATTGAGCCTTGGAATCCGCTTCGGTACCCCGGTCTTTTCTGCGCCGCGCGGGGAGGCTCCTTTTTCTCGCCGTCCCTTAGTCCATTGATCCCTTTTGTATGGTTCCCTATTCCCTGATCCGCTTCCACCCGTTACACTGTCCAGCGGGAGGATTTATTTGAGCACGGCTGAGGTCCACTTGAGCGCCGCGGCAGTTACCGACTGCGGCCGCAAACGATCCTCCAACGAAGACGCGTTCGCCTACTCGGTTGAAGACGGCGTGTTCGTGGTCTGCGATGGCATGGGCGGCGCCGCCGCCGGCGAAGTTGCCAGCTCCATTGCCGTGGACGAGATGATGCGCGTTCTCAGTTCGCGCTCCTTGCCCTTCCCCGCCCTGGCTGAAGAAGCGGTCAACGTAGCCAACCAGGCCGTGTTCTCCCGCGCCCAGAACAATCCTCGCCTGAGCGGCATGGGCACCACTATGGTGGCTCTGGTCGTCCAGGACTCAGAGGCCTGGGTCCTCAATGTCGGCGACAGCCGCTGCTACCGCTTCCGCGACGGCATCCTGGAGCAGATCACCCTGGACCACTCCCTGGTCGAGGAACAGGTCAGGCAAGGCCGCATGACCCCCTCCGACGCGCTCCGCTCGCCCCTGCGCAACGTGATCACCCGCGCCTTGGGCACGCAGAGTTTCGTGGCCCCCGATTGCGTCCAAATGGAAGCCGCCCCCGGCGACGCCTTCCTGCTCTGCAGCGACGGACTGACCCGCGAAATCTCCGATGAGACGATTCAGGACCTGCTCGGCGCCGGAGGCGGTCTTGAGGATCTAGCCGGCCAACTGATCGCAGCCGCCAACAATAATGGCGGCAACGACAACATCACCTGCATCCTGGTGCAGGCTGTGGCGTAGCTGGCAGCTCGACGCCTTCAATCTCCCGCGCACCTACTGGGAAGCCAAGGACGAAAAAGACTTCCTAGAGGCCGAAATGAGGAAGAAATTCCAGGTACAAATGACCTATGCCAATCAATGCCGACAAGCCACATCTCTGGAAAGCAGACACGCGCGCGTCAGTGGATCAGTTCAATAGCTGGTTCACGCAATTCGCGCCAAAAGCTTATCGCGACGAGCGAAAGCACGCGATTGAAGAAGTAGAACGAGGGCTGCGCCGTACCAATGACCTCACCTGCATCGCGCCGGATATTATCCGGGCGGACCCCGGTATTCTGCGGACGCTAAGAATGGCCACCTGTCCTCCCCTCGCCCGTGACCGACTAATCGGGCTCGCAAACTCCAGCAAGAACTTTGTGGGGCGCGTAGAAGAGGGGAAGATTCCGCCAAAGCTTTCGCCGGAACTGGTGTTGGATCATTTGGGCAGAATTTCCGCTGTCATCGCAATCATGCTTGACGTAGAAATCCTTCCATGGCTCGAAGAGAAGCGCGCGTAACCATGGCGTCCGCTGGGGGTATCATCGCGCCCTTTCGGGCGCGATGATACCCCTTGATTTTTTGGTGGGCTTACCCCGGGTTCCCGCGCTGCTTCCGAGCGCGTCCGCCCGGGGCTATTTTCGTGCTGTCCCTCCGGGACGCTTTCCCGCTCATCGCGATAAAGCTGCGATGAACGGAACATAGCCTTCCGCCCGCTCATCGCGATGAAACTGCGATGAACGGGGCACAGCCTTCCGCGTCCTCGGTTCTCAAAGACCGACATTTCAGCTGTCAGGCAGGGAGGGTTTCGCGGCGCCCGCCGTTAAGGATGCACGCGATTCTGCATCCGGAGGCGCTGGCGCAGAGTGCCTCATTCGCAAAAGGACGAGGGCAACGACACCGATCGGCACCATTGCTACCAGTGCAAACACTCTTTGCGTTGTCCCCTCCGGCCAAATCGGCGCCATGCGGTGCATCATCATTGGAATCATGAGAAGCAGACAAGCCACATCGGCCGTTAAATAAATCCTCAACCCTGTCGAGATTCGCCATGTGGCGGCGAGCAGGAGAGGCGGCGTGGCCAGGATGGGGAAAAGCAGAAACTGCCACGAGGCATGGCGCGGATCAGGCATTGGGAACATCCCCGCTTTGAGCGAGAGGACCGCACCGGAGAACACGCCCAGGGCGATGAGGGCGCGAAGCCATCTGCCTGCCAGGCCGGAAAGGCCAAGGAATAAGCCGGCTGCTCCGAAGAATCCGGCGATCCCGTCGAGAATCGCGCCATTGTTGAAGACGCCTGGATGGAGCGAAGCGGTGGTTCCAAGCATGCTGGCCGTATCGTTAGCGAAACTGTATCCGGGATACCAGGGCGCAGCGATGAGTTGAACGCCAAAATAGGCCAGAGGCACTGCAACAGCAGCCAAAAGCATCAGCGTCGTCGATCGTTGGTTGGCAGGCATGGGCAATTCGCTCCTCCCCACGGTTCACGAGATCCGACTGGACAAGGCGGCAACGAGAGCGGAAGTGCTATAAGCAACGAAGATTCGCTGCAATGCCTTCAGTCTTTGTACGAACAACGCTGAGGATGGAAAGCGGTTAACAACTTCTCGCGAATCGGTGCAACATTCAGCACCTCCGCCCAGGTCTCAGGTGGAACCTGCGGCTGCACTCAGGGCGGGTTCCGGCGCACCGGCTGGCCCCTGATCTCTGACCCCTATCACTGCGGCCGCATGTTGTACATGAAGACGGCGCGCAGCTCGATGTAGGGGCCGTGGAACTCGCGGGGAAGCGGGGGGTAGCTGGAGCCGGTAATCGCGCCCCAGGCGGCACGGTCGAGGGCGGTATCGCCGGAGCGGCCTTCGAGCTCCATGCTGCCGTCAATCACGCGCCCATTGGGAGCGACCCTGAAACGGATCTGGACCTGGCCCTGCTTGTAGATGGGCGGGTTGACCTCGTCCGGAATCAGGGGATCCCAGGTGTGCTCGGTGTCCCAGTACCAGCGCTGCAACCAGGAGTTGAAGTCGACGCCCTGGGTGTCAGAGATGATGGTTGCGCCACCACCGGCACCGGGATGCTGGGCCAGGCCGCCTTGGGGCGCCTGGGGACCGCCGTAACCGGGATTGCGGGAGGCGTCGCGCATGGCCTGCTGGAGCTGGTCGGCGGGGTTCTGCGAGCCCATGGCGAAGTTGGGCCGCGCGGGAACTGCCTTGGGCTGGGGCGCTTCAATCTGGGACTGCGACTGGGGGCTGGGCGGAATGACGGGCGGGGGCGGCGCCGGCTGCGCCAGCTTGGGCTGCTCGACTTTGGCCTGCTCCACGGGGGCGGGGGGTTGACTGTTCTTCTGAAGGTCCTCGAGGGTCTTGCGGTCAATGACGGGGGGCTTGGCCAACTTGGGCGGACGGGGCGCGGGGACGCTGGGGGAATCGAGGTAGGTCCAATCCCGCTGGTCGCGGGCAGCGATCTGGGGCTGGATCACCCGCGGGACCCAGACATACCTGGGGAGCAGGAAGACGGCGATCAGGAACAGGGCGTGGATGATGACGGCCCAGAGGACGCCTTCGCGCAGGCGGGCCCAGCGGCGCTCGTCCTCGAGCTCGCTGATCATTTCCAGGAGCTCGTGGGTGTCGTAGTCGATCCAGCGTGATCCGCCGATGGAGGGACGAGGCGCCGGCTCCGAAGGCGGCGGCGGCGCCGCCGGGTCCGGAGCGCTGGGGTCCGGAGCGCCGGGCGGAGGGAAGCCGGAGGGTTCGCTGGTTGGCACTACGCGCATTCGTCCACGGGAACCGGGCTCGCTGGCTCCATTCAAGTCCTTTCGTCTATTCTCTCATCCCTTTGGATTCCGGCAAAACGGCCGGCGGAGAGGGGATGAGTGGGCGCGACCGAGCCCTCAGGGGCTAAAGCCCGCGTTAATTTGGGGGCTTTGATGTACGGGCTGAGGCCCGTACCCTTCAGGCTGAAGCCCTATCCTTCAAGCCGGCCCATTGCCCTTTGCGGTGTGCGGCTAGCGCGGCACGTACAATGTTCTTTCTGAATGGACGTTTGGGGAGGGGTTTCAGCCCCCAAAAGCCCAAGTGAAATGGTGGCCAATGCGCGTGATTGCGCAGCCAACGCCAGTACCGGCGGGGCCTGACGGAAACAAAAGCGGCGGCAGCGAGCGGAAGGGGAACTGATTGAAACAAATTCTTGCCGGGTGGATGACGAAATGGAAGCTGGTGATTCTGCCGGCGATCGTCAAGCTCGGTTTTCTGGGCGCCTTCACGGTGGCGCTTCTCGATTCCTCCAGCATGCCGGTGCCGATCGATCTGCTTATTGCCGGGTGGGTGTGGAACGACCGCAGCCACTTCTGGGTATATCCGCTTCTGGGCGCGGCAGGATCGGCCGTGGGCGGATTGCTGCCCTATTTCATTGGCCGCGCCGGCGGGGAGCTGTTTCTGCTGAAGCGGATCAACCGGCAGCGGTTCGACGAACTGCGCCACCGTTTCGAGCGGCAGGAGTTTCTGGCGGTGTTGATCCCCTCCTGCCTGCCGCCGCCCACGCCGTGGAAGCTGTTTGTGTTTGCCGCCGGGGTGTTTGAGATGCCGGTGGCGGCGTTCATGCTGAGTGTGTTTTGCGGCAGATTGATTCGCTGGATGACGCTGAGCCTGCTGGTGCTGAACCTGGGGCCGGGGGTGGTGAACGTGGTGGCGCACCATGCGCTGACGGCGTTCCTGGTGGTGTGCGGGCTGGCGGTTCTTGGATTTGCCTGGTGGTGGGCGCGGCGGAAGAAGAAGCCCGGCGGCGGGACGCGCGCGGAGGTGTCCCGCAGAGACTCGCTTTGATTCCGATCAGCGAGTCCGCTGAAGGGGATGCGATGCCTGGGCTAGTGCGCCGGGCTGGCCGGAGCGGGTGCGGCTTGCGCGCGCAGGCGGCGCAGCAGCACGGGAACGCCGAAGGCGAGGCCGGCGACGACGGTGGTGGAAAGAAGATCGTTTTCGAGGCCGTGGAACGGCAGCGCGGCGGTGTAGCAGGCGAGCAGGCCGGCGCCGGTCCGCGGATACATGGTGCCCATCAGCCACACGCTGAAGTTCGACAGCAGAAAGAACGATGTGGGGCCGAGGACGACCGCGGCAGCGAAGCGCGGCAGAGTAATGCGGCCGGAGAGCAGAACGCGGCCGAGCACGATGGCGGCGGCATACCAGGCGAAGGTGAGCACGTAGAACTGCCAGTGGAATGCGTAGTGATAGATGAAGAGGGTGAGGCAGATGTCGGTGGCCATGAGCGCGGCCAGGGGAGCGAGCATCTCGCGGAGCGGGCGGCGCGCGCCGAAGTAGAGCAAGGCTCCGCCGACAGCGGTGAAGTTGAACCAGGGGGCGTGGGGCAGGACTCGGCTCAACACGGCGGCAAGGAGCAGCAGATAAGCGGGCATTGGAACCTCGGAACTTTCTGACTTGAAAGGCAGCCGGGCTGCTGGTTGCAGTCAAGCGCCTGGTTCTTTTCATTTTGCGGGCAGCAAGCCGCGCGGTCAACCACCCAGGCGATGGAAAGTGCCAGGGGTTTTACCGGACCAACAAAATTTTTCGAGTTGGTTTGGTATTGGCTGGAGCAGATTACGTGAATATGCAGGGAGGGAGCAAATCCCTCAGGGGCTAAAGCCCGAGTGCTTTGTTCATGCGGTCTGCGGCACGACTGAAGTCGTGCCCTGACACTTCTTGCGATGTTGCAAGCGTTTTTCTGCGACCTGAAAAGCCCTCGTTGATCTGCCCGGTTGATGCATGACTGAAGCCCGTACCCTTCAATCGGCGTCATTTTTGCTCGCGGCCGGCCATGGATTCGCCTCCATCGTCGCGATTGTCGACGATGTAGACCCAGCCGGTGAGGCCGGAGGGCGGGTTGGATGCGCCGCCGCGGCGGAAGGCATAGGCAAAGCGCAGATCAGAGAATTCCACCGTGGTCCAGGTGCGCTGGGGCGGCAGGTTGGGCGGGGCAATGCCGGGCGCGGGCAACTGTCCCAGGTCGCTGACCACGGCCCACGTGCCCCAGTCCATGTAAACCCGGCCGAGGAAGGTGCGTTTGGCGGCCTCGGCGGCGGGGGTGTCGCGCGGCTTGTAGAGAATGTCGGTTTGTGGGTCGGAGTCGATGGAGCCGGTGCGGGTGTTGACTTCCGCAGTCTGGTAATAGCCGGGGGTTTCAATGATGGCGTGCCAGCGCCAGGGATCGATGGGGTAGGGCTCGATCGCCATGCGCAGGACCGGCGCGGTGGTCACCTGGACGTTCTGGAACATGGCCCGGGCGTGGGCGTGCTCCGCCCAGCGCCAGCAGCCGAGGACTACGGCGGCCGCGAGCGCGAAGACGGCCCAGTTGCGGCCGCGGAACAGGGTGCGGCGCGCGCCGATCTCGCGGTCGGTGAGCGAGAAGAGCGCGGGCAGGACCAGCGCGACCAGGAAGATGGCCCAGAGAACCGGCTCGGCGATGAACATGAAGCTGCCGGCATACCAGCGGTCGTTGAAGGGGAAAAAGGGGCGCACGCCGTAGTTGTTGGACCAGTCAAGGAGTATGTGGCTGAGGGCGGCGACCAGTGCGGTGAGGTAGAGCCAGCCCCAGCGCAACGATGGAAGGCGGCGCGCGGCAGGAATGTCGGCGGCGGGCGGCGGGCGGCGGCGGTGACGCCAGGCGTAGATGCCGCCGACGACCGCAACTGTGACGAGGGCGACGAAGGGCGCGCCGAGGAAGGTGTGGGTGATGCCGCGATGGTGCTTGAGCTCCTCGACCGGCCCGGCGAAGCCCCAGAGGACGTCGAGATCGGCAGCTTCGGCGGCGAGGACGGCGACCACGGTGGCGCAGGCGGTCTTGCGATTGAATCCGGCGCGGCCGATGCAGGCGCCGGTGAGGAAGTGGGTGATGGGTTCCATGGCGTTCGAGGAACAGGATACGGCACGGGAGCGGGGCTAGCGGGGCTAGCGGGGCTAGCGGGGCTAGCAAAGACTGTAAGAAACCATAAAGAGCTCGATATATCCCACCCTTCGCACGATGAAGCAGTGCGAAGGATGGGGCACCCGCACCCGCTCGGCGACGGAGCGAGCCAGCTAGTCAGCGGGTCAGCGAGGTTCGCCTCCTATAATCCTGCCCATGGACGAGAAAGGGCACTCGCACGAAGACCCGGCGGCGCGCGCCTTGGAACTGCGCGCGGAGATTCGCCGGCATGAGCACCTTTATTACGTGCTGGACAAGCCGGCGATCTCCGATGCCGAGTATGACCGGCTGGTGAACGAGCTGAAGCGGATCGAGGCCAAGCATCCGGAACTGGTGACGCCGGACTCGCCGACGCAGCGCGTGGGCGGCAAGCCGGCCGAGGGGTTCCAGAAGGTGCGGCACACGCGGGCGATGCTGAGCCTGGACAACGCTTATTCCGAAGAGGAGTTGCGCGACTGGGACCGGAGGGTGCGCGAGCTGGCCGGCGATCTGCCGGTCGAGTACACGACGGAGCTGAAGTTGGACGGGCTGAGCATGGCGCTGCACTACGAGGCCGCGCCGGACGGCGGCGCGCGGCTGACGCGGGGGCTGACGCGGGGCGACGGGCAGACGGGCGAGGACGTGACCACCAACGTGCGCACCATTCGCAGCGTGCCGCTGGCCGTCACCGCGGCGCAATTGAAAAGGGCGCGTGTTCCCGCCGATTTCGAAGTGCGCGGCGAAGTGGTGATGCCGGAAAAGGGATTCGAGGCGCTGAACAAGGAACGCGAGGCGCAGGGATTGCCGCCGGCGGTGAATCCGCGCAATGCCGCGGCGGGAACCATTCGCACCCTGGAGCCCTCGATTGTGGCCAACCGCAAGCTGGTGTTTTTCGCCTATTTCCTGCTCACCGGCGGCGAGTATTTTGAGGCGGGGCAGGAGGCCACGCTGGATGCGCTGACGGCGCTGGGTTTCAGAGTGAACCCGCATCGCGGCAAGGTGCAAACTGTGGAGCAGATGATGCAGTTTATCCACTCCGCGGGCGAGCGGCGCGGTGCACTGGGCTACGACATCGATGGAGTGGTGCTGAAGGTGGGCGCGCAGGCTACGCAGCAGCGGCTGGGCTACACGGGGCGCGCGCCGCGCTGGGCCATCGCATACAAGTTCAGCGCCGAGCAGGCTATCACGCACCTTGACGGCATCCTGATCACGGTGGGCCGGAGCGGCAAGCTGACGCCGACAGCGATGCTGAAACCGGTGTTTGTGGGCGGAGTGACGGTGAGCCGGGCCACGCTGCACAACGCCGACTGGATTGAGCGCATGGGGCTGAAGATCGGCGACTGGGTGAAGGTGGAGCGCGGCGGGGACGTGATTCCCAAGGTGGCGGAGATTGTGGAAGACGCGGAGCATCCGCGGGGGACGCACAAGTTCGCGTTTCCCACGCATTGCCCGGAGTGCGGGCAGCCGGTGGTGCGCGAGGAGGGCGAAGCCGACTACCGCTGCGTGAACGCCGACTGCCCCGCCCTGCTGCGCGAGACTCTGCTGCACTGGGGCGCGCGCGGCGTGATGAACATCGAGGGACTGGGCGAGGCGGCGGTGGAGCAACTGTTCGAGCGCAGGCTGGTGCGCAGCGTGGCCGACCTCTACAAGCTGACCGAAGAGCAGATCGTGGGCCTGGAACGGTTCGCGGAGAAATCCGCGCGCACGCTGCTCGAGGAGATTGAGCGCTCAAAAGGCGCGGGGCTGGCGCGTGTGCTGATGGGGCTGGGCATCCGGTTTGTGGGCGAGCGGACGGCGGAACTGCTGGGGGAGGAGTTCGGCTCGGTGGACGCGATTATGGCGGCGAGCGCGGAAGAGCTGGAGCGCGTGGAGGAAGTGGGTCCGCGGATTTCCGGAGCGATTCTGGATTTCTTTTCGCGGCCGGCGAACCGCGAGCTTATCGAGCATCTGAAGCAGGCCGGGGTGAAGATGACGGCCGCGAAGAAGCAGCGCACCGCGCAGCTTGCCGGACTCACGCTGGTGCTTACGGGCACGCTGCCCAAGCTGACGCGCGACGAGGCCAAGGCGAAGATTGAAGCGGCGGGCGGCAAAGTGGCCGGATCGGTGAGCAAGAAGACCAGCTACGTGATCGCCGGGGAAGAGGCCGGATCGAAGCTGGACAAGGCGCGCGAGCTGGGCGTGAGGGTTCTGGACGAAGCGGGGCTGATCGATCTGCTTGATCGGGGGCCGCGAAAGGAGGCTTAGAACGATTCCAATCGGGGGTTCTCAGCATCCCGATTTTCCACCCTTGCGCAAGAGACAAGGCGCAAGGATGGGGCACCCAAGTTTCAGTCTCAGAACGGCGTCTTTTTCGGCTTGGCCACCTCGTCATTAAAGCTGCCTGGCCGGCCGATGCTGACGTAAGTGAAGCCGTGCTCGGCCATGGTCTCTGGCCGGTAGAGGTTGCGGCCGTCGATGACGATGGGGAACTTGAGCGCGCGCTTCAGCCGCGGCAGGTCGATGTGGGCGAACTCGTCCCACTCGGTTAGGATCAGCGCCGCGTCAGCGTCCTGCGCCGCCTCATACAGATCGGCAACGTAAGTCAGCCCGGTGGAGGGCGGCATGGCTTCGCGGGCGCGCTCCATGGCCGCGGGATCGTAGGCGCGCACATGGGCGCCGCCATCGAGCAGCCGCTGGACGATATTGAGCGCGGGCGACTCGCGGATATCGTCGGTGCCGCCCTTGAAGGCCAGGCCCAGCGCCGCCAGCTGCTTGCCCCGCAGGGTCCATAAGGCCGAGCGCACCTTGTTGAAGAACACCTCGCGCTGCGCGTCGTTGATGCGCCGCACCTCTTCGAGAAGCTGGAAGCTCAGCCCATGCTGCTGCGCCACCCAGTGGAACGCGGCCACGTCCTTGGGGAAACACGAGCCGCCGTAGCCGAGCCCGGCGCGCAGGAATCTGGGGCCGATGCGGCTGTCCATGCCCATGCCCGCGGCGATGTCTTCGATATTGGCGTCCACGCTTTCCGCCAGGTTGGCCACGGCGTTGATGAAGGAGATTTTGAGCGCGAGGAAGGCGTTGGAGGCGTGTTTGAGGATCTCCGCGCTCTGCGCCGTGGTGACCAGCAGCGGAGCGGGACGGCTGGCGCTGCGCGGCCCGGGGAGCGCGCCCGGCTGGCCGTAATACGAGCCCTCAGTGAGCGGGGCGTAGATGCGCTTGAGCAGATCGGCCGCGCGTTCGGCGCCCGCGCCCACCACGATCCGGTCCGGATGCAGAAAATCCATGACCGCGGTGCCCTCGCGGAGAAACTCGGGATTGGAGGCCACGTCGAAGTGGGCGGGATCGACGCCGTGACGGTTGAGCACGCGCACGATCCACTCGTTGGTGTAGACCGGCACCGTGCTCTTCTCCACGATGACTTTGTAGCCGGACAGGTCGCGGGCAATCTCCGAGACGACGGCCTCCACGTAGGACAGGTCGGCGGCGCCGGTATCGCCCTGCGGCGTGCCCACCGCGATGAAGATAGCCTGGCTGTGCGTGACCGCCTCGGCCAGATTGGTGGTGAAGTTGACGCCGCGGCCCAGGTGCTTTTTGAAAAGCTCAGGTAAATGCCTTTCGAAAATGGGCACGCCGCCGGCGCGCAGCTGGGCGATTTTGGCCTCGTCCTTGTCCACGCAGATGACGCTGTGGCCCATCTCCGCAAAGCACACCGCGGCCACCAGGCCAACATAGCCCGAACCGACCACGCAAATGGAGACGCACTCGCTCATCGCGGAAACCCCATTATAGGGGCCGGGTGTTCAAGGGAGAATTGCGGACCGGCTGAGGGGAGACGTTAGAATCGGAGCTGGAGCGACGATGAGCCTGGACCTGCGCATTCCCATGGGGCTGCTGTTCTCGTTTGTGGGCGTGATCATGACCGCCTTCGGTTGGGCCACCCACAACAATGCGGAGCTGTACGCAAAGTGCCTGGGCATCGACGTGAACCTGTGGTGGGGCGTGGTGATGCTGGTCTTCGGCCAGGCGATGTTCCACCTGGGACGCCGCGGGCAGAATCGCGCGCGACAGCAGACGGATACGACCGTTTACAATCCCGCCATTCGCCGGGGACACTGAACCAGGGAACAGGGAGTAGGGAGTAGGGAGCAGGAAGCACGCGCGGCTATAATCGCTCCATGGCGGCTACTGCCCAAAACGCAGCGCGCGATTTACCGGCCGAAACCGCGGCCCGGCTGCGCGCGCTGGAGCGCCGTCTGGGCGAGCTTGGCAGCCTGATGGTGGCCTACTCGGGGGGCGTGGATTCGGCGTTCCTGGCGGCGACGGCGCACCGGGTGCTGGGAAATCGCATGCTTGCCGTGCTGGCCGATTCACCCTCGCTGGCGCGGCGCGACATGGAGCAGGCGCGCGCCTTTGCCGAAGCGCAGGGGATTCCGCTGCGCGTTATTCAGACCGAAGAACTTGAGCGGCCCGACTATCGCCGCAACGACGGCAGCCGCTGCTTCCACTGCAAAACCGAGCTGTTTACCGGCATGGAAGCGCTGGGCAAGGAGCTGGGCTTCGGGCAAATCGCCTACGGCATGAATGCCGATGACCGCAAGGATTTTCGTCCCGGCCAACGCGCGGCTGAGGAGCACGAGGTGCTGGCGCCGCTGGCGGAAGCGGGCATGACCAAAGAAGATGTGCGCACGCTGGCGCGGGCAGCGGGCTATACGCTGTGGGACCGGCCGGCGGCGCCGTGCCTTTCTTCGCGGGTGGAATACGGGCGCGAGGTGACGCGCGAGGTGCTCGCACAGGTGGAGCGGGCCGAGGATGCCGTGCGGGGCCTGGGCTTCCGCGAGTTCCGCGTGCGCCACCATGGCGAGCTGGCGCGGGTGGAGATTGCGCGCGCGGAGATGCCGCGGGCGTTTGAGATGGAGATGATGGACGCGATTACAGCGGCGCTGAAAGAGGCTGGCTATCAGTA
Source organism: uncultured Acidobacteriota bacterium (assembly GCA_963766785.1). Taxonomy (GTDB): domain Bacteria; phylum Acidobacteriota; class Terriglobia; order Terriglobales; family Acidobacteriaceae; genus Telmatobacter. Next base: position 15,100 of record CAVYBV010000020.1, on the reverse strand, counting down.
CGTCACCCTCGACACGAACGGATTCCGGTCCGGTTCGCTGAACGCGCTGTTGCCCGCCGACGTGCTTTTGCGGCGCGGTGCTTAGACGCGGACTGGCCGCTGAGCGAGCTCGAACCCTTACAATCAGACACGATGCGAATTGGCTACCTGGAGTGCTTTTCCGGAATCAGCGGGGATATGTTCCTGGGTGCGCTGGTGGACGCGGGCGTGCCGCTGGAGACGTTGCAGAATGCCGCCGCGGCGCTGAACATTGGCGCGCGGCTGGAGGCGCACAAGGTCACGCGCGGCGGCATCGCGGGAACCAAGGTGGACGTAATTGCGGCGGAAGACAGCGCGGCGCACACGCATGATGCCCACGCGCACGAACACACGCACGAGCACTCGCACGATGACGGCACCACGCATTCTCATCCGCATACGCATCAGCATCTTCACTCCCACACGGATGAGCACGAGCACGATCATCCGCACGAACACGAAGCTTCGCACTCTCAACACCACACGCACGAACATCATCGCTCGCTATCGGTCATTCTCGGCATCATCCGTTCTTCTGCGCTCGCGGAGCCGGTGAAGGAACGCGCCTCGCGCGCGTTTCAGTTGCTGGGCGAGGCCGAAGCCGCCATTCATTCCATTCCGGTGGAGCGGGTGCACTTCCACGAAGTGGGTGCGGTGGACACCATTGTGGACATGGTTTGCGCGGCGGCGGGCGCGGCGGCGCTCAAGGTGGAGCGCTGGATTTCGACGCCGCTCAACGTGGGCAGCGGAACCGTGGAGTGCGCGCATGGCACGCTGCCGGTGCCCGCGCCGGCCACGCTGGCGCTGCTGGGGGATGCGCCGATTTACTCTACGGGGCCGGCGATGGAGCGCGTGACGCCGACGGGCGCGGCCATTCTGCGCATGCTCGACGTGGAATACGCAGCGCTGCCGGCGATGCGCGCGCAGGCGGCGGGATACGGCGCCGGCGGGCGGGAAACTCCAGGCGAGCCGAACCTGCTGCGCCTCATCGTTGGTGAAGTAGAGAGCGGCGGTGAAGCGGCGGAGCCTATTGCGGTGCTGGAAGCGGTGATTGACGACTCCACGCCGCAAGTGCTGGCCTACGCTAGCGAACTGCTGCTAGCGGCGGGCGCATGGGACGTCTACCGGATTCCGGTGCAGATGAAGAAAGGCCGCACCGGCGTCCAGTTGACGATTCTTTGCGCGCCGCAGAAGCTCGGCGCTCTGCGCGATATCCTCTTTCGCGAGACTACGACCATCGGCGCGCACTGGAGGATCGAAAGCAAGATGGCACTGCGGCGCGAGTTCGCGGAGGTCACCACGCCGTGGGGCGCGGTGAAGATCAAGATCGCGCGGTCCGCCGCCGGCGAGGTGTTGAACGCGTCTCCCGAGTACGAAGATTGCCGGCGCATTGCTGCGGAACATGGAATCCCGCTGAAGCAGGTGATGGCGGAGGCGGCGCGGCTGTTTACGGAAACGAAGCAAAGGTAGGCAAGCGATGGATCCGGGGAAGATCGAGGCACTGTTGAGGGAGGTTCGCGAAGGCCGCACGGAGGTGGCGGAGGCGCTGGAGCGCCTGCGCGGCATGCCGTTTGAGGATCTGGGCTTCGCCAAGCTGGACCATCACCGGGGGCTGAGGACGGGCATGCCGGAGGTGATTTTTGCATCCGGGAAAACGCCGGCGCAGGTGGCGCAGATTTTCGCGCGCATGGCCGCGGCCGGCGGCAACGTGCTGGCCACGCGCGTCAGCGGGGAATGCATGAAGGCCGTGCTCGAGGCCGAGCCCCGCGCCACCTTCCACGAGACGGCGCGCGCGATCACGCTGGAGCAGGCGCCCGCGCCGCCGGGCAAAGGCCCCGTGGCCGTGGTCTGCGCTGGAACCAGCGATTTACCCGTTGCGGAAGAAGCGGCCGTGACTGCGCGACTGATGGGCAATACCGTGGAGTTGATTGCCGACGTGGGCGTGGCCGGCATTCACCGCCTGCTGGCGCAGCGAACCTCGTTGCAGTCGGCGCGCGTGCTCATTGTCTGCGCGGGCATGGAGGGCGCGCTGCCCACCGTTGTCGGGGGACTGGTGAATGCGCCGGTCATCGCGGTGCCCACCAGCGTGGGCTACGGCGCCAGCTTCGGCGGCGTGGCTGCGCTGCTGGGCATGCTGAACACCTGCTCGCCCAACGTGTGCGTGGTCAATATCGATAACGGCTTTGGCGCGGCGGTGATCGCCACGCTGATCAATCGGGTGTGAGGCGCCTGCCGCTTCAGGCCGCCAGCGGCTTGACCTTCGGCCTCTTCTTCTGCGACTCCATCCACAGATCGTACTGAAGTTGCGCCTTTGAAAAGAAATCGGGCGACAGCGAGAGCGCTTCGCCAAGCCGAATGCTCAGATCCGTAGTGATGGCGGTGCGGCCATTGAGAATGCGGGATATGGTGGACCGCGCCACTCCGATGTGTTCAGCAAGCCGGGTCGCGGTCACGTCCCCCATGAACTCTTTCAGCAGTTCCCCGGGACTTGCCGGGTTGTGAATGGCAGCCATAACTGTCGTTGTTTCTCTTAGATCAAGCTAAGGCATCGCGGCCTTGGTCGCCAATTCGTGACGGTCATCACCGTCTGCGCCCTGCCTCGGGTTGGATCATGCAGAGTGCGCGGATTGCGCTTCCCCCTCCCGCGCGGAGGAGATTCTTGGCCAGTTCGCGATTGCCGCTGTTCCGCCGGATTTCGCAGATCGCATTTCTGGTGCTGTTTCTCGGCCTGCTGGTATTCACCTCTCTCAGAGAAATGCCGGGCGGCACGGCGGAGATTCATCTGCGCGCGCCGGTGCGGCTGTTCTTTCTCCTCGATCCGCTGTTGGCTCTTTCCAACGCGCTGGCCGGCCACGCCCTCTATCGCGGGCTGGTCCTCAGCCTTGTGATCCTTATCCCCACTTTTTTCCTGGGGCGGTTCTTCTGCGGCTGGATTTGTCCCATGGGCACGCTGCAGCACTGGGTGGGCAGCCTGCCCAGCGAATCCAAGCGCGGCAAGCAGCGCATCGAATCGAACCGCTACAAACCCTGGCAGAGAACCAAATATGTGATCCTACTCGCCGGCCTGGCGGCGGCATGCTTCGGCTCCATGATTCTTGGGCTTCTTGATCCGTTCAGCCTCCTGGTGCGCTCCATTGGCCTGGCCCTCCTGCCCGCATCGAACTTCGCTGTTCGCGCCGCGCTCTCGCCCATGGAGCACAGCCATATTGCCGCCATCCGCAGCACCGGCGGCGCGCTGCACACCGTGCTGCAGGCGCTCATCCTCGACTTCCGCCAAGCGCACTTCACCCAGAGCCTGGTCCTCGGCATTCTCTTCCTCATCATTCTCGCGGCCAGCCTGCGCGTTACGCGGCTGTGGTGCCGCTACCTCTGCCCTCTGGGCGCGCTGCTGGGCGCTTGTTCGCGCTTCTCCATTCTCGGGCTGCACAAGGAAGACTCGGCCTGCAACCGCTGCAACCGCTGCCTCCTCAATTGCCAGGGCGGCGACGATCCCGTGGGCGGCGCCCCGTGGCACAAGTCCGAGTGCCACCTGTGCATGAACTGCATTGACGCGTGCCCTGACCACGCGCTCAGCTTCCGTTTTCTGCGTCCGCCATTCGATCGCGCCAGGGAGATCTCTTCGCCCGATCTCACTCGCCGCAAGACGCTCACCGGCCTCGCCGCCGGCGTCGCCGCGGTTCCCCTGATGCGTGCCAACGTGGGCCTGGGCAAGGGCCGCCACGACCGCCTGCTGCGCCCGCCGGGCGCGCTCGACGAACCCGATTTCCTGGCCCGCTGCATTCGTTGCGGCGAATGCATGAAGGTCTGCCCCAACAATGCGCTGCAACCCACGCTGACAGAGGCCGGCCTGGAAGGCTTGTGGACCCCCACGCTCGTCCCCCGCATCGGCTACTGCGAGCCGAGCTGCGTCCTCTGCTCTGACGTTTGCCCCACCGGCGCCATCTGGCAGATCACCCCGCGCCAGAAAGGCTGGGTGGTTGGCGTGGGCGCCCAGCAGAATCAGCCCGTCCGCATTGGCACCGCTTTCTACGATCGCGGGCGGTGCCTGCCCTGGGCCGAGGCCACAGTGTGCATTGTGTGCGAGGAGTGGTGTCCGGTCTCGCCCAAGGCCATCTACGTGGAGGAGGCCGACGTGGTCGATTCGTCCGGCGCCGTCAAGCGCCTGAAACAGCCGCGCGTCGATCCCAGCCGCTGCGTGGGCTGCGGCGCATGCGAGTACGCCTGCCCGCTCGAGGACCGCCCCGCCGTTTCCGTCACCAGCATCGGCGAAAGCCGCTCGCCCTCCAGCCAGATTCTGCTCAACCGGGGATAGCAAGGAGACCTCGATGCAATCCAGATCTGCCCGTTTTATTCTGACCTTTGTTCTAGCGGCAGGAGCCGCGCTTTTCGTTTTCGCAGGCTGCAAAGCAACCCCCCGCGATCCGTTTCCCGCCTCGGGCGCGGTAAACGGATGGAACAAGACCGACGAGACTCGCGTTTTCGCCGCCAACGATCTTTGGCAATACATCGACGGCGACTCCGAGCAGTACACTGCCGCCGGCGTGATCTCCACCGCAACCTCGGATTACAAATACAACGGCCAGATTGAAGCCGTAGTCGATGTGCACACCATGCGCGACGCGGCCGGCGCGCAGCGCATCATGGACAACGGCCACAGTCCCGATGCGCACGCCGTGTCCGTGGGCGACGCGGGTTATGCCTACGCCCAAAGCATTGTGTTCCGCAAGGGCCACTCATTAGTCCGCATCGTTGCGTATCAATCCACCCCGCAAACGCCGCAGGCGCTGCTGGCGCTGGCGCATGGCGTGGAAGCCGGACTCTGACTCATGGCCGCCGCGTGCGGCCGCACCCAGGAAAGCGAGAGAGGCAATGAAAAACCGCAGACAGTTCCTCAAGGAAGCAGCCACAGGCGCCGTGCTGGTGAGTTCGGGCAGCAAGCTCGGCATTGCAGCCATGCTGGGCGAGAGCGCGCCTGAGCAAAAGTCCAAAGTGGTCGTCGCCCGCGATCCATCGCTGCACGACGCGGGCGCGCAGCCCGATGAACAGAAGGTCCTCAACCTGCTCGACCGAGCCATCACCGCTTACACCGGCCACGCAAAACCAGTAACGGCCTGGAAATCGCTGGTGCCCATGGACGGGGTAATCGGCCTCAAGGTCAACGGGCTCGGCAGCAAGGGAATCGCCACCCACCCCGCGCTGACCATGGCCGTGGCCGAGCGCTTGCAGCAGGCCGGGGTCAAGCCCGGCAACATCCTGGTCTTCGATCAGAATGGCATGTTCCTGGCTGCGTGCGGCATGACCGTCAACCGCGATCCCAGCCGCGTCCGCTGCTATCCCTCCGACGCTGCCGGCTTCGACGACGCGGTATCGACCTGGGGCGTGGCGCGCATTCGCCTCACCAAGATCGTTTCGCAAGAGTGCGCCATGGTGATCAATATGCCCATCCTCAAGGATCACCAGTTTTCCGGCGTGACCTTCGCCATGAAAAATATGTATGGCGTCGTCGATAAGCCGTACACCCTGCACGCCAACCACTGCAATCCGGCGGTTGCCGACCTGAACTGCATTCCCGCCATCCGCGACAAGGTGCGGCTGACCATAGGCGATGCCATCTCGTCGGTTTACGACGGCGGCCCGGGCTTCCATCCCGAGCGGCTGTGGTACCCGAACGCGATCATCGTGGGCGAAGACCGCGTCGCCCTGGACACCGTTGCCTGGCAGATGCTGGAGCAGCAGCGGGCGCAGGCGGGCCTGCCCACATTCGAAGCTGCCGGCCGCGGTCCGCGTTACATTGCCGTAGCGGCCGATGCGGCCCATGCGCTGGGAACCAACGATCCGGCGCGCATCCACGTGGTGAATATTTGAAGCGAGGCACGGCCATGAGCGCGAAGGGTGAATCGGGAACTCCAGCAAGCGCAGAGCGGATCACTCGCCGCGACGCCATGCTGCAACTGCTGCGCGCGGGCGGCCTGGCGGCGGCTGCGGGAGGCGCCGGCTGGTGGCTGGAAGCGCGCAGCCAAAAGCCGCGCCCGGCCGCGCCGGAGGAAGCGCGCCGCGATCATCGCGTGCACGCCAGCGCCGCCCTGCCCAGCATGACCGTCGCCCAGAACGGCGAGCCGGCTGAGCTGGTCCGCCAGGCGCTCCAGAATCTGGGCGGCATGGGCCGCTTCATCGCCCGCCAGGACGTGGTCGTGCTCAAGCCCAACATCGCCTGGGACCGCACCCCCGAACAGGCCGCGAACACCAATCCCGATCTGGTCGCCGAAGTCGTGCGCCAGTGCTGGAGCGCCGGCGCCAGGCGCGTCATCGTCACCGACGTTAGTTGCAACGAGCCGCGCCGCTGCTTCCATCGTTCCGGGATCGAGGCTGCCGCGCGCGCCGCGGGAGCGGAAGTGATTCTGCCCGATGCCGACCTGTTCCGCGAGGTTGACCTGGGCGGAGTCATGCTGAAAAGCTGGCCCGTGTTCACGCCGTTTCTTGACGCTGACAAGGTGATTAACCTGCCTATCGCCAAGCATCACAACCTGGTCGGCGCCACGCTGGGCATGAAGAACTGGTACGGCATTCTCGGCGGTCAACGCAACCGGCTGCACCAGCAGATCCACCAGAGCCTGGCCGACCTGGCCGCGTTCATGCTCCCCACCCTCACCGTCATGGATTGTTACCGCATCCTGGTGCGCAACGGGCCCACGGGCGGAAACCTTGAAGATGTTGCTCTCAAAAAGACCGTGGTCGCCTCCACCGATCCTGTCGCTCTCGATGCGTATGTCGCCAAGGCGTACTGGAACCTCGATCCGGAGCGCCTGCCCTACCTTCAGATGGCGGCCAAACGCGGCCTGGGCACGACCGAGTACGACAAGCTCGATGTGAAATTCAGCGGCAACGTTCAGAGTTGATCCTGCGTTGTTGTGCCGGCGATACGCGTCAGGGCACGACTTCAGTCGTTCCGAAAAGCGCCCCAAGAATCCCCGGGCTTTAGCCCCTGCTCCGGAAAATGGAGCCGGAAAACTACTGCGGCTTCTGCGCCGGCTGCGGATTTTGCGCCGGCTGTTGCGATGGCGGCGTCTTCTTCTTTGCCGCCATCGTGCGCCGTCTCCTGTGCGCGGGCGTGGCCGGTTTGCAGGGCACGGCTTTCGCGGCGGCCTTGGCCAACTCCACCTGGTGCTGCGCGTCTTTCACACTCTGCTGCTCGGCGCGCACCGCCGTTTCGAGATCGTTCATCTGCTTCTCTACGCCGGCCGCCCGCGTTTGCAGCACGTCGTCGTAGGCAATCCGCGCCTGGCTCACGCGCAGCAGCGCGCTCGCGAGCGCATCGACCTGTTCCGCCGGCGCCACCACCCGCGACGCCTCTTCCACGCGCAGCAGCACATCGTAGAACGCGTCCAGGTGCTTGAGCAGCGGAATGGCCCTGCTGAGCTGCGCTGGCGCTGAATCCGCTCCCGCGATCAGCGGCTGGATGTTGTCATCCAGGTCGCGCTCGAGCGCGTTCACGTTCTCCTCGGCCTCTTCGCGCACCGTTCCCCGCTTCCATTTCTCCAGGTTGAGGGCCGCGAGCGTGGCTCGGGCGTTCGAGAGCGCGGGTTGGAGCATGTCGGCCGCCGTTGCCGCGCCGGCGGGTGCCTGCGCTCCGGCGGGAACCGCGGGCGCTTGTGCGCTCAACGCCGCGGCCGTCGCCGCCAGGGTCAGGAACAAAATCGATTCGTGGATGTGCATGGGCTTGCTCTCTGGGCCGTTGCCGGCCGGACATTTGCCTGGGATCACCCGGAATGGGGCGCCAACTTCCGCACCTATTTGGATGCGCGAACACGTTTGGCAAAGGCAACCAAAGAGAAGCACGCCGGAAGGTCCGGCGAGAAGCAATCAAGCTTACACCCATTCCCCGCGGCGCATCACGGGCTCTGCCGCCCCGTCTGCCCTGATGCCGTCAATGTCCAGCTCGCCGGAGCCGATCATCCAGTCCACGTGAATCAGGCTGCGGTTGGCGCCTCGCGCCGCCAGCTCTTCGGGGGTCAGCCTTTCGCCGTCCTTGAGGCACGAGCTGTAGGACTGGCCCAGCGCGATGTGCGAAGCCGCATTCTCGTCGAACAGGGTGTTATAGAACAGCATTCCGCTGGCCGCGATGGGCGAAGACTGCGGCACCAGCGCCACCTCGCCCAGCCGACGCGCGCCATCGTCGGTGGAGATCAGCTTCTCCAGCACCTCCTGCCCGCGCGTGGCCTTCGCCTCCACGATGCGCCCCTCGGCGAAGCGCACCTCGATCCCCTTGATCATGGTTCCCTGGTAGGAGAGCGGCTTGCTGGCGCGCAGCCTACCCTCGGCGCGGCCCTGGTGCGGCGCGGTGAAGATCTCCTCGGTGGGCATATTGGGAATGCAATAGATGCCGTTGCCGGCCGTCGTTCCTCCGCCCATCCAAACGTGTTCGTCGGCCAGTCCCAGCCGGAAATCCGTTCCCGGGCCACGGTAATGCAGGGCGTAGTACCGCTTCTGGTTCATGGTCACGGCGCGCCGCTGCAGCCCGGCGTCGTGCGCCTTCCATACCGCCACCGGGTCGTCGCCGTCCACGCGTGTGGTGCGGAAGATTGCCTCCCACAACTTCTCCATGGCCACGGCCGGACCGTGGTTGGGGAACATGGCCTGAGCCCACGCGGGGGTGGCGCCGGCCACGATGGTCCAGTTGATGGCGTGGCGCGTGATCAGCTCCAGCGCCGGCCGGTAAGCCTTGGAGACGGCGGCATTGGCGCGGCTCACCTTGTCCGGATCCTCGTTCGAGAGCAGAAGCGGATTGCCGCCGGTGATGGCGAGGCGCGCCGCACCGCCGCGGAAGGCGGCGCCCATGCCGTCGTAGAGCCAGCCTGCCGCGCGATCGAACGCTTCCCCGGGCGCATGGCGATAGCGCATCAGCGCGGCCTCGTCGTCGCTGTAGAGAGTCGTCACCAGCGACGCGCCGGCGCGGTAGGCATGCTCGATGATGCGGCGCGCCAGCGGAACCGCGTCGAGCGAAGCGGTCATCACCAGTTCCTGTCCGCGCTGGAGACCCAGCCCCACTTCAACCGCAACGCGGGCCAGTTGATCCAGCTTCCGATCGAACGATACTTCCTGCGCCATGCTCGCCATAGACGATTTGCGACCTCCAGGGGGAATTGGAATCAACCGGAACCGATGCTAATGCGCGCAGCCGCAGCCCGCGCCGCAACCCGCCTGGGGCGCGCAGCACTCGCCCATACCGCACGCCGGCGCCGCGTAGCTGGCCCCACCCTTTGTAATGGCGCCCGCGCCTCCCGAGATCAGCCGCTTGCCTTCACCGCCGCACGCGGGACACGCGGCCGTCTCCGGATCAGACATCTTTTGCCGCCGCTCATAATGTTCTCCGCATCCGCGGCACTGGTACTCGTACGCGGGCATGATCCTGCTCCTCTTTGCGCATGGTGCGCGCCGATTCAATTATAGAAGTCCAGCGGCTGACTTCCGGCTGCGTGACTACGGCCCGGCGATCAACGAGCTGCATCGGCCGCGTCGTACAATGCTCACCGGGAGCAACCCATGCCGCACTCGCGCCGCAATTTCCTGAAGACCGGGGCCGCAGCCGCGCTGGCCGGAGCGGCAAGTCACCGCCTGATCTGTGCCGCGCCCGCCGTCATGGCCGCCGCGACGCCTGCGCTCAGCCAGTTCGGATACGACGAGGTTGAGCTGCTCGAAGGCCCGCTGCGCAGCCAGTTCGACGCCAATCACGCCGCTTACTCCGCGCTGAACGAGGACTCCCTGCTCAAGCCCTTCCGCCAGCGGGCAGGGCTGCCTGCTCCCGGCGAGGATATGGGCGGCTGGTACAGTTGGGCGCCGCTTGAAGATCTGGACAAGCCCGGCAACAACGGTTTCGCGCCCTGCCACAGCTTCGGGCAGTATCTTTCCGGTCTGGCCCGCGAATATGCCGCCACCGGCGAGGGCGCCACGCAAGCGAAGGTTCACCGGCTGGTGCACGACTTCGGCCCGGCCATCAGTGAGAATTTCTGGCACGACCACCGCTTTCCCGCCTACACCTACGACAAAATCTGCATCGGGCTGATCGATGCGCACACGCTTGCCGGCGCGCCGGGAGCGTTTGCCGCTCTGGACAAGACCCTCGATTCGGTCCAGAAGCATTTGCCGCCGGGCGGCATCTCGCGCGCGGAGCAGTACGCGCGCCCGCACCGCGACGAGAGCTTCTGCTGGGACGAGCCCTACACCCTTGCCGAGAACGCCTTCCTCGCCTGGCAGCGCGGCGCCGGCCCGCGCTACCGCGAGCTGGCCCTTCATTTTCTCCCCGACTCGTGGTACTTCGATCCCCTGGCCCGCGGCGAAAACGTGCTGCCCGGCAAGCATGCCTACAGCCACGTGAACTGCATGAGCAGCGCCATGCAGGCCTACATCAATCTGGGCGACGAAAAGTATTTGCGCGCGGCGCGCAACGGCTTTGAGTTTCTCCGCACCACGCAGAGCTTTGCCACCGGCGGCTGGGGGCCGGATGAGGACTTTCGCGCCCCGGGCAGCGGCGAGATCGGCGAGAGCCTCTCGAAGACCCACTCCAGCTTCGAGACACCCTGCGGCTCCTACGCCCACTTTAAGATCACGCGCTATCTCGCCCGCGTCACCCGCGACAGCCGCTACGGCGACAGCATGGAACGTGTTCTGTACAACTGCATCCTGGGCGCGCTTCCGCTCAAGGCGGACGGCCACGGGTTCTACTACTCCGATTACAACGACGACGGCTCGAAGTTCTATCACCCCTATAAGTGGAACTGCTGCACGGGCACCTTTGCGCAGATCACCGCCGATTACGGAATCAGCGCGTACTTTCATGACGGCGCGGGCATCTACCTGAACCTGTTTGTGCCCAGCCGGGTGCGCTGGACGCGCGGTTCCGAGCGCATCACGCTGACGCAGCGCACTGCTTATCCGCACCAGCTCGCGACCGAGATCGAGATTGCCGCGGAGAAGCCGGCCAGCTTCCCTGTCTACGTGCGGATTCCAGCGTGGGCCGGCCCTGCCACAACCATCTCCGTGAACGGCAAACGCTTCGTGAATGGCGCCGAACCCGGCCGTTTCGCAAGATTCGAGCGCGAGTGGCACAAAGGGGACCGCATCGAAGTGGAGTTCGACATGCCGACCAGGCTCGAAGCGGTTGACCCGCAGCACCCAACGCTGCTTGCGCCGGTGCACGGACCGCTGGCGATGTTCAGCGTGGGCGCGATCCCGGCTGGCCTGCGCCGCGCCGATCTGCTTGCCATGGAGCAAGTTGCCGCCGGCTCAACCGATTGGCGGGTGAAGACCGCGGCGGGCACGCTGACCTTGCGCCCGTTTACCGCGATCGGCGACGAGCATTACCGGCTGTACCTGGAGCTGCCGGCGTAATTCTGCGGCGAAAAGCGAGAAAAATAAAACGGCGATCTCCTGTGGAATGAGAAGGATGGAGGCTATTTCTGCATTCTTTGTGTTCGCTTTTTGTTCGCTGCGAGGCGGGATTGGCGGGGTTCGGGTGGTTACCGTTGGGTAGGGGGGGTGTAGCGTTTTGGCGGTAAAAAGGGCAGCGGGACCGGCCGGGCTGGGCGCGGCGTGGCCCCTTTGGTTACCTTTGGGGGGGAGGGGGGCTGCCACGCCGCGAACGAAAACCTGTTCGCGGGGACCCCTGGTTCGGTCTGGTGGTGATTCTCTAGCACAGTTGTTGCGCTCCGATCCTGGTCTCGAATCCCCATCTCTTGAGTATTGAGTCTATTGTTATCAGATAATCTTAGTTTGTCAATAGAAATATTTGGGGATGGGTTCGCGGTGCGTTCCGGCCTGCGGCCAACCTGTGTTTTTCACAGGGCTCAGGATTGGGGACAGGGAGGGCTAGCCGGTTCGGGCCGTTTGGTCGAACCGGATGGTCGCCCCTGCGGTCTGCTATTTGCTACGTCGCCCTGCTCTGGGGCGTTTTCTGGGAGCGGACCCCTCTGGCACGGCGGGTGCCAGCGGCGGCATGATGAGCCTCTCGTAGAGTCCGAAAAGGTGTTCCACACGTTCGCGGTCGGATGGGAAGGCTGCGGGGCGATATAGCCTGTCTACTGCCGAATCAAGCGCATGGTGAGCGCGAGAGAGGGAGGGTGCCATCGTATCCACATCGTACAGATCTGCCAACGCGGCGTCATGGAACTCTGCTCTTGCGTGAAGGACTGCTTGGGACAGTGTCTCGATCCGGGCTCGTTGGGTCTCGGTGGCATGCGGCCAGGGAAATGTGTTGTAGACGACTCCGACGGAGTACCTGGGGTCGCTCTTCAGCCTCCCGCTTTCCAGAAGAGGTCGATGAAGCCGCGCTTGTCGCCGAGCAGCTTTACGGGTTCCTCGAATGAGGCAACTCGTCGCCGGGTGACGCCAAAGACGTGGAAGAACTCGTTGTAAAAGGTTTGTGTCTCGCCTTTTTCGTATTCGGCGAATTTCCACTCCTCTGCAAATCGAAGGGCGCGGGCGCGAATTTCGTTCCAGCTTAGGTGCACTTGGGTCCTGTTTCTGGCTTCGAGGGTAAGTGTATTCGCCGAGAGGGCGGGTACTGATGGTAAGCGCAATGCGGCTGTTAACGAATCGGTGACCACAGTGGGTTCACTGCTAGCGTAAACAGGATGAAAATCAGGCGGTTAGTAGATTGGTACCCGGGGTTGCTTCGCCGTTAATCCGCTTCCTTCCACCATTTGCTGTCGAATATCGCCGTTCGCTGCACCTTTGTTGGGTTGACGGGGTGGTGCGGCTAGGCTGAAGTTGCATTTTTCCGCCACATGGGCGGAGGGGCTTAGGCGGGGCGCGGACGAGGGCGTCCGCGCTACAGCCGGCCGGGAGGCCGGCGCTACCCTGAGAGTCAGCAGCAGGAACGAACGGAATTCTATTGAGGAGAATCGCAACATGGCCAAAGCGATCAAGTACGCCGAACAGGCAGCGGTTTACGCGGCGAAGGGTGCATGGGCTGTTTTTGAACGGCTCAACCGCATCAGCCCCAACCCCAGCTTCACGCCGAAGTGGAGCGAGAAACCTCTCCTGAAGTCCTACGAGAAGGAAAAGCCGCCCCTGGGCTGGCCGCGTACCACCGATTCGCTGTGCCCGAAGTGCGTGCCGGAGATTCGCAAGCAGATTCTGGACGGCAAGCTGCCCCACGAAGTGCTGCTGAATGAGAAGGTGGGCGAGATCAAGGCGCAGATCATCGAGCGCGACGGCAAGATCCTGATGGTGAAGGATTGCCCCAAGCACGGGCACTTTGAAGACGTGATGTCGATCGATCCGGCGTTCTTCAAGCACCTGGAAGAGAGCTTCCCGGGGCGCGATATCCGCGCGCACGGCAAGGGCGACAAGGACCTGCACCATCACGGCACGTCGACGGTGACGCACGGGCGCGGCTCGGTGCTGACCATCGACCTGACCAACCGCTGCAACATGATGTGCGATCCGTGCTTCATGGACGCGAACCAGGTGGGGTTTGTGCATGAGCTGACCTGGGACGAGATCAAGACCATGCTGGACAACGCCATCACCATGAAGCCGAAGCGGCAGATGAGCGTGCAGTTCTCGGGCGGCGAGCCGACGCTTTCGCCCTACTTTTTGGACGCGGTCGCTTACTCGCGCAAGGTGGGCTATAACAGCGTGCAGGCGGCGTCGAACGGGATCGAGTTTGCCAAGAGCAAGGAGCTTTGCCGGGCGGCCGGCGAGGCCGGACTGCGGTATGTGTACCTGCAGTTTGACGGCATCGGCAACGCTGCCAACAGCCACCGCAAGGTGGGCAACCTGTTTGACGTAAAGCTGCAGGCGATCAACAACCTGCATGAAGCCGGCGTGGAGATTGTGCCGGTGACGACGATCGTGAACGGGATCAACAACGAACAGGTGGGGCGCATCATCGAGTTTGCGCTGGACAACCCGAAGAAGATCAGCTTCCTGAGCTTCCAGCCGGTGAGCTTTACCGGGCGCGACGAGGAGATCACGGACGAGCGGCGGCAGGCGCAGCGGTACACGCTCTCGCACATGGCTCACGACGTGAAGAAACAGTGCGGCATCGGGGAGCCGGAGCGCGACTGGTTCCCGATCAGCTTTATGTCGACGTTCTCGGACTGGGCGGATTTGATTCATGGACCCAGCGCGGAGTGGGGGCAGCTCTCTTGCGGATGCCATCCGAATTGCGGCATCGGCATGGCCGTGATGATCGACAAGGAGACCAAGGAAGCGGCTCCGGTGACGGCGTTCCTGCACATGGACCAGGTCGCCAAGGACCTGGCCAAGATCAACGACGCGGCGCGGGGAAAGTTCCTTTCGGTGATCGGATTCGCGCTGGCGCTGTTGCGCAACTACGATCCGTTCCAGTCGCCGACGCACTTCAAGATCACCGACATGATGAAGAAGATGGACAAGACCTTCAACGCGACGGGGAAGAACTACGGCAGCGTGAAGGGCGACCGGACGATGGACGACATTCAGCGTCGTCGGCAGGACCGGTGGAACTTCCTGTTCATCGCGGGGATGTGGTTCCAGGACCTGTTCAATTACGATTTCCGGCGGACGGAGCAGTGCATCATTCCGTACGCGACGCAGGAGGGGGAGATCAGCTTCTGCGCGTACAACACGGGCGTGGGCTGGCGCAACATCATCGAGAAGATGCACATGACCGCGACCTTGACTAAGTGGTACGAGGAGCATGGGCGGCATGAGATCTTTGCCGGCGGCAAGAAGGTGGGCATGACGCACGTGGGGCACGAGCTGGTGCTGAATATGGAGCACGTGAACTCGGAGGCCAACCACACCCTGGACAACCTGGGGATTGCCAAGAACGCGCGTGAAGAGAAGCTGCGGGCGCGCAACCAGAGCGTGGCGGACAAGGTGAAGGCCGACGCGGAGAACGCGAAGATGGCGAAGCTCTACCGCGAGCACGTGCTGGGCGAGAAGCCGGTGGATGGGCTGGTGAGCCTGGACTCGATCCGACCGGCTTCGAACAATGCGGCTTCGCCCGTTAACCGGACACGGCAGACGGATGCGGAGCCGGTGGCCGGGGACTAGGCACCACCTCGAATAAGGGAGTATCAAATGGCCGCCCTTCGAG
>CAVYBV010000019.1:0-10520 GCA_963766785.1 uncultured Acidobacteriota bacterium | reverse complement strand
AAAGACCCCAGGTATGTTGCGGCCTATGACGCGCTGGAAGGCGAATTTGCCCTTGCGTCCGCCATGATCAAAGCGCGGGCCGATGCGGATATGACGCAGGAGCAGGTGGCCCGGGCGATGGGGACGACGCAGGCCGTGATTGCGCGCCTCGAAAGCGGCAGCGTGCGGCCGTCCACGCGCACGCTGGAACGATTTGCAAAAGCCACCCGCACGCGCCTGCGCATCAGCTTTGCGCGTGAAGCCACAAGCCGCGAAGCTGCACACTGAAACAAGCTGGGCAGGCGGGGTATCGATTCGGGAGGCGTGATTTTACTCCGGATGCCGAGAGCGCGGACGAGGACGTCCGCGCTACAGCCGGCCGGGAGGCCGGCGCTACTTCGGGAGGATGGCGAACTCCTGCCGCTGCTTGACCTCGTGAGCGGCCCAATAGTCGGTGAGCTTGTTGCGCGTGTCGTTGATTCGCGCATGGCCCGGTCATGCGCTGGGTGATCCACTTTTCACTGCGGCCCAGCTTGCGCCAAGTCTCCCTGGTCCGCTCCAGCGCCAAAGCCGGATCGGCGATCTCCCGCATCCTTTCGTATCCCACCCTGGCGAGCCAAAGCTTGATAGGCTCCGCCTTGGGACTGGGAACGGATTGAACCAGCCGCAGCAGAGTCTCGGCGGTAGCCACATCGGTGAGATAGTTTTTGCCGTCGGAGGCTGGCAGCTTCAGTTGGTGACAATTTGTCACCAACTGGCTTCCCTCCTCATGCAGCCGCTGTTTGAGCTTGTTCCAGTATTTCCGGGCAACGGTGGCATCCGGCTGCTGGGTGAGGACGCGGACAATGTCGACGACCGAGAACCACCATGTCTCCGTGGCTTCGTCGTAGACGCGGCGTATCGGCTGATTCTCGAACAGGGCGGTATGGGGGGAGATGGTCACGGTCAAAGACTACTCTCAAAGGCTTGATGTGGAAGAATCGTTTCTGCGCTGCCGGGTGCGCCATCTCTCGATTCTGATATCCGGGGAGCTCACGGATGGCTTGTGATCGCAACGATGGTGATCACGGCAGTTCGTTTCTTGCCCTTGATTTCGTCGGGGCCGTAGTGCCAGAAGATGCGGTAAGCGCCGGGAGTCTTGTTTTGAGCGTACGCCTCGAAGACCTTCTCGCCATTTACGCCCGTCAGCGAAGTGAATTCGTGCGTATGAAGGCTTGGATGGTGCGGGTCTACTTCGAGGTATCCAAGAGCCTTGCGAACCTGCGCCAGAAGCGCTGCATGCGACGGCGACTTTTCCAGCGCCGTCAACTGCGCGTCTGCCGTAGGCGTGAACTTGAGCTTGCGCCGCATGGCTATTTGCGCGCGTACCGGGCAAACGAGCCGCGCTTAACGCTCTTGCCTTCCGCTGACTCGCGCAGACCTTGCTTCACGCTGGCCAGCGCCTCTGCGTTCTCGTAGAGCCACGTCTCCGAGGCGGGAACGGCCTTTACCGGATCGAGAATCACCTGGCCGAGGGAATTGCGGTAGATGTTGTACGCCGTGGCGCCGCCGAGGGCCTCGCCCAGCGACAGGCGCTTTTTCGCGTCGGGCTGCGCGAACTCCGAGATCAACTGAAAATCGGAATTCTTGATGACTGCGGAAGCGGGCATAGGGGAAGATTAACACTTGTGGGAGAATATATCAAGTGGGCTTAGCCCACATTTGTACTTTGAGCCTTGCGGGCGCCCGCGGGTCTCAGGTTCGCGCTCGATGAGCATCAACTGTCGCCAAAAGGCCGATGCACGTTTCGAACTCTGGATCACTCCCGGCAAGCGGGGTTTGGTCCGCTGGGTTCGGGGCTTTCGATTGAGTTCGGTGAGGGTGCTGCGTCCTGGCGGGGAGGAGCGTCGCCGGGGCCGGTATGGCGCGGAATTAAGGTCCCCCCTTCGGCTGCGCTCAGGGCTATGCTCAGGGCTTCAGTCTGCACGGACCTTAGGCAGTGTCTGATGAATCCGTGCGACCGGATTCGAGGTGGAGACGAGCGACCTCAGGGGCTAAAGTCCGCCGTTTTATTGGGCGTTTTTCGGCACGACTGAAGTCGTGCCCTGACGCGTTGCTCAAGGTTCCCGATTCGTCAGACACTGCCTAATGCGTCTGCGGTTCTTCCGCCCCTGCGGGGCTCATCGATTTTTTGTGGGGGAGCTTTCCCCGGGTGGCGTCCGCCGTCCGTTGCGGCGGACGGCGAACTCTACCCGGGGCTATTGTCGCGGCATCCCTACGGGATGCTCTTTGCCGCTGCGTCACTTGATCGGGGTCGGAGCGACCCGGCTCGGGAGTGGGGGGACGCAGCGGCGGGGGTCTGGAGACCCCCGCTACAGCCGGTCTGGAGACCGGCGGTACCGGTTTTATGACGGTGATTGTGGTGGGACGGATATCCTTCCCCGGTCCCCAAAGGCGAGGGACCGGGGGCACCCTTAGGATGGTCTGGAGATCTCACCGGGACCAGGGGCGCCCGCGCCCGGCACCGGAATTTCTGCCTATTGGAACTGGCGGATCATATCGAGCACGTAATAGCCGAGCACAAAGAGCGTGACGGCGCCGAAGAGGCCGAGGATGGCTAGGCCGACGGGCCTGGCGCTCTGGAGCCTGGCCGCGATGGCCTTCTGCTCGGCAAGGATATTGGAGGAGGAATCCTGGAGGACGATCTGGTCATCCTCATTGCGGCTCAACCTGGAAACGTAGACCCGGAAACCGATGAAGACGAGAAAAGACGCGCTCCACACGACCCAAATCAAGGGAACAGCGGTCATGAATCACCTCAGACAAAAAGAGATCGGCTTGCGGCAAACCGGGCGAAGAAAATCGCATTCGTGTGCAGCAGGCACGTTGGCAATCATACGAACGCGCGCGGCGCAATTGTGGTGATGACTGTCACGACGCTCGCGTGCGTGAATTGCTGAAGAATATATCGGCGGGAATGCGCGGAGGTTGAGTGGCGGGCGTCATCGCGTCCCTCCCCGGTCCCCAAATGCGAGGGACTGGGGGCACCCGGCACCCGGCAAAACATTCCTCAGGGGCTAAAGCCCTGCTGATTTTGCGCCGCCAGGCGGCACGACTGAAGTCGTGCCCTTTCAAAACTCCTCCAGACATGAGTTTTTCCGCAACCTGTTCAGCCCGTGCATCCCCGCTCCTTGCTCCCTGCTTTTCTGTTCCCTGTTCCCTGATCCCTGTTCCCTGCTTTCCGTTCCTTGTCCCTCCTTAGCTGCGTTTGTTAGGCTTCGAGAGGAACTTACGCTGGAAGGAACGAATTGACCGCCATGCAGACTTCTTATAACGGGCTCAAACTGCCGCGCGACGGGCAGGCAATCGAGTACGAGAACGGGCAGTATCACATTCCGGATCATCCCATCATTCCATTCATCGAGGGAGACGGCACGGGGCGGGACATCTGGAAGGCGTCGCAGCGGGTGTTTGACGCGGCGGTGGAGAAGGCCTACGGGGGCAAGCGGGCGATCCGGTGGTTTGAGATTTTTGCCGGCGAGAAGGCCTACCGGCAGTTCAACACCTGGCTGCCGGACGAGAGCGTGAACGCGGCGCGGGATTTGCGAATTTCAATCAAGGGGCCGCTGACCACGCCGGTGGGCGGAGGGATTCGCAGCCTGAACGTGGCGCTGCGGCAGCTACTGGATTTGTATGCGTGCGTGCGGCCGGTGAAGTATTACCAGGGCGTGCCCAGCCCGGTGAAGCATCCGGAAAGGGTGGACATCGTCATCTTCCGCGAGAACACGGAGGACGTTTACTCGGGGATCGAGTTCAAGGAAGGCTCGGTGGATGCGGGGCGGCTGATCTCGTTTTTGAATGACGACCTGCTGAAGGGCGGCAAGAAGAAGGTTCGCGCGGATTCAGGGGTGGGGATCAAGCCGATTTCGATTTTCGGGACCAAGCGGCTGGTGCGGTACGCCCTGCGGCAGGCGCTGGAGTTGGGGCGCAAGACGGTGACGCTGGTGCACAAGGGCAACATCCAGAAGTTCACCGAGGGCGCGTTCCGGGAGTGGGGTTACGAAGTCGCGACCGAGGAGTTCCGCGAACAGACGGTGACCGAGCGCGAGAGCTGGATTCTGGGCAACGTGGAGGCCAGGCCGGGAATTTCGATTGAGGAGAATGCGGCGCTGGTTGAGCCGGGCCTGGAGTTTGCGCCGCAGAGTTTCCGCGAGCAGGTGTACGCCGAGGTGAAGGCGGTGCTGGATTCGATTGGCGAGACCCACGGCAAGGGCGCGTGGAAGCAGAAGATTCTGGTGAACGACCGCATTGCCGACTCGATTTTCCAGCAGATCATCATACGGCCGGCGGACTATTCGATTCTGGCCACTTCAAATTTGAATGGGGATTACATTTCCGATGCGGCGGCGGCGCAGGTGGGCGGACTGGGGATTGCGCCGGGAGCGAATATCGGCGACGGGTATGCGGTGTTCGAGGCCACGCACGGGACGGCGCCGAAGTACGCGGACAAGGACATGATCAACCCCGGATCGGTGATTCTTTCGGGGGTGATGATGCTGGAGTTTATCGGCTGGAAGGAAGCGGCCCGGATGATTGAGACGGCGATGGAGAAGACCATCCAGCAGAAGTTTGTGACTTACGATTTTGAGCGGCAGACGGCGGGGGCGACCAAGGTGGGCACCAGCGAGTTTGCGACCCGGATTATTGGGAACATGTAATTGGAAGTGGTCAGTGATCAGTGGTCAGTGGTCAGTGGCCGGTGGCCGGTGGCCAGACGAATTCCAGCCAAAGAGAACGCCTGCCGGCTGAGGACGTTTTCATTTCAGACCAGCGAACTGAACACCGATCACTGACCACTGACCACTTTTCCCCGAGGAGGGATTGTTCATGCGTAAAAAGGTGAGTATTGTGGGCGCCGGGAATGTGGGCGCGACCTGCGCACACTGGATCGCGGCCAAGGAGCTGGCGGACGTGGTGCTGATCGACGTGGTGGAAGGCGTGCCCCAGGGCAAGGGGCTGGACCTGCTGGAGGCCATGCCAATTGAGCGGCGCGACGTGCACGTGGGCGGATCGAACGACTACGCCGCCAGCGCCAACTCGGACGTGGTGATTATCACGGCGGGGATTCCGCGCAAGCCGGGGATGAGCCGCGACGACCTGCTGCACACCAATTTCAAGATCATGTCGGACGTGGTGGCGAGGGTGGTGGCGCAGTCGCCGGAGTGCATTCTGATTGTGGTGTCAAACCCGCTGGACGCGATGGCGCAGGCGGCGTTCCGGCAGTCCGGGTTCAATCGGGAGCGGGTGCTGGGGATGGCGGGAGTGCTGGATTCGGCGCGCTTCCGCACTTTCATTGCCGAGGAGCTGAACGTGAGCGTGGAGAACGTGACCGCGTTTGTGCTGGGCGGACACGGGGACACGATGGTGCCGCTGCCGCGCTACTCCACGGTGGCCGGCATTCCGATTACGGAGCTGATGACGGCGGAGCGCATTGAGCAACTGGTGCAGCGCACGCGGGACGGCGGCGCGGAGATTGTGAAGTATCTGAAGACGGGCAGCGCCTACTATGCGCCGGCGGCGGCGGCCACGGAGATGGTGGAGGCGATTTTGAAGGACAAGAGGAAGATCATGCCCTGCGCCGCGTATTTAGAGGGCGAATACGGGATCGAGGGATACTTTATTGGGGTGCCGTGCAAGCTGGGCGCGGCCGGTCTCGAGAAGATCATCGAGATCAAGCTGACGGGCGAGGAAGAGGCGGCGCTGAAGAAGAGCGCGGCGGCGGTGAAGGAGCTGTGCGCGGTAATTGGGGTTTAGCGGAGCTAGCGGAGTTCGCGGAGTTAGCGGAGTTAGGAAAGACTATAGATAAAAGGCAGAGGCTGTAGATATCCCAGGTTAGGCGCGGTGAAGCTGCGCCGAACCCTTCGGCTACGCTCAGGGCTGCGCTCAGGGCAGGTTCTCCACCCCAGCGACATGGACCCGCCGCTGGGGACCCCGGTTCTGGGGCAACCGCGCGTTGTGGCGGTGGGCGCTACCCGAAAGGCAGGTCCCCTTCGGCAAGCTCAGGGCAGGCTTTCGACAGCGCGGCGCGATAGCCTCTCTGCTCGGGATGACGGCAGTTTCTTGATTTACCCATTGCGCTAACAGCAGATTCCCCGCCGCGGCGGACGGCGGACGCCACCCGGGGAAAACTCCCCCCAAAGAATCGATGAGCCCCGTAGGGGCGGAAGAACCGCAGACGCATTAGGCAGTGTCTGGCGAATCGGGAACCTTGAGCAACGCGTCAGGGCACGACTTCACAGCTCGGTGAAAAACGCGCGATGGAAGGGCAAAAACGCGTAAGGGCGGGACTTCAGTCCCGCCGATTACCGCAAACAAAGGACTTGGGCTTTAGCCCCTGAGGTCCTTAGCTCCAGTTTCGACGATGTTTTCCCTTTTTCACCAAGCTGTTCAGTCGTGCCGAAAAACGCCCAATAAAACGGAGGGCTTTAGCCCCTGAGGTCGCTCGTCTCCACCTCGAACCCGGTCGCACGGATTCATCAGACACCGCCTAAGCCCCGCGCAGACTGAGGCCCTGCGCATAGCCCTGAGCGCAGCCCTGAGCGAAGCCGAAGGGGGGACCTTAATCCCGCGCCATCACGGCCCTGGCCGAGCTTTCCACGCGTCAGATCGCGGAGACCGACGCGGCGGTGGGCTTGCCCGCCAACAAAAAGGCCGCAAAGACCGGCGGCGGAATTGCTCATCGTGCCCGGCTAGAACTCGAAAGCAAGACCGGCCGAAAGGTGGTGACCGGCGAGAACTCGTCTGCCCCCCTCCAAATCGAAAAAGAGCCTCAAGGCCTGAGAGAGGAATGCGCCAATTCGGCAAGCTCACGGCAGGCTGTCCTGCGGAACGCCCGGCTCTCAAAGGCGGGACCAGGGCACCCGACTAGGGCAAGCATAGTTCGACTACTGCCTTAGCAAGGAGGTTGGGATTTTTTGAGAGCGCCGCAGCAGCATGCGCCTTGCACAGAAATTGTACCTGGCCCCTCTCCGCATCGTTCAAGATTAGCTCAGCAGGGTGCCGACTTAATTTGTCTGACGGGTCAACCCCTTGGCAGTTTCGTGGCTCAATTCCAAGTTCATACTGGTATCTTTCGATAACCGGCATATCTTCACCCCCGAGTCGATTGTGCCTGAATACCCGCTTCCCGAACTCAGTTTACAGCGATTTCGCCCACATGGTTAGGCAAAGATCAGCTTCCGTTCGGCTGGCTCGATGGCGCCTATTCCTTCGCTAATGCCTGCTCGGATTTCGTCTGTTTCTGCGTGACCAATCGCTCGGGGGCGAAGGGCGCTTGGGGCGACGCTTTAGTCTTGGTGCGAGAGTTGTAGCAAAATGTTCTGGAACGGAATGTTCTTGCTCTCCCCTCTCCGTGGTGATAGTGTGCATCCGCAGCATGCTGTTGCCGCATGCCTTACAGTTCACCATTCCGGTCGGTTCGTCAGGGCCGTCTACTTTTTGTTTGCTTCCGGGGCATGGAGTTCTCGTTTTCATAAGTCACCTCTAAATATGATCGTTCGCCTTTTCGTATTTCAAATCCACGAGATTATATCCGGATATTGGGATACAATACCCGTCGCTCGGCCATTCAAATGCACCACGCAAGAAAAGCCTGCTGAGATTTGGCATCACTCCCTGGATCGGCGGACACAGAGCACATAAGCATATTGACCTTCGCTACTCATGAAGTTGTCTCCTCGCATTCCGTTATAGAAATCGAAAATCAGGACCATTCCTGGATATTGTGACGGAGTGGTGCTCCAATGATCTATAGAAACACGGAGATTGCCTTTAATAGCGGGTTTGTCAAGCCCTGGGACGAGTAGCTTTGGATCGTATATCCCTTCCAACTCCTCAATTGTAGGCAACCTCCAGTCTTTATGGTCCCCCAGTTGCAGTCTTCGGCAATAGTCAACAGCCTCATCCCAGTTTAGTAATCCCGTGGAATCCCCTGCGCCCTTCCTTATACTTGAATCCACCTTCGTCCACATCAGGCCAGTTCCCGTATCCACCCAATAACCTTTCGCAAGCTCATCTTTATCCTTCTTATCTTGCTCTGCGGCATTTCTAGCAATTTCATCTTCTTTCCTGGCCAGCTCCTCTTTCTGTAAGCGTGTTGATCGAATCGGTGCAAGCTTTGCCCGTACGATAGTCTGCTCAATGCTATTCATGTTTAGTTCTGTCTCGTACCTATCCAATCCATCGTCTGTGAGGGCGACCACGAAATGCTGGCCGAGCTCGACCTTCGCTCGGGCCGAGCCTCCAGCGTCGATGTGGCCTTTCGCTTCGCCGTCCAGCTTCCAGTCGCAGGCAAGATCGCAGAGTACGAGAAGCGTGGGACCTTCCTGCTTGGCCATTGGCTTGTTTGGCCGCAGAATTGGCCCATCGTTCTGTTGCGCCATTGCGGAAAACGCGCCAGCTGTCAATATCGCACCGAGAGCCAATCCTGCTATTGTCCCGAACCTCATTTCGTCCTCCCGCGTTCTCCCGCATCGCGCCGTGGCTCACTGTACCCCGCGTAGCAGATCGCAGGCTTCTTGGACTCCGCCGTTGCAGGCTTTCTGGAAGTATTTCCCGGCCTCATCGCTGTTCCCTGCGTCCTGATAAATCGAGCCAAGGCTCGCACAACTCGACAGGTTTCCCTGGTTACAAGCCTTCTGGTAAACATCCCGAGCCTTCTGTGTGTCGCGGGCTCCGCCGAGGCCCTGCGCATAGAAATATCCGAGGTAGCTGCAGGCCTTCAGTTGTCCTTCGTTGCATGACTTTCCAAAGAGAATCTTTGCATCGGAGTAATGCTTTTGCCTGTAAAGCGCCTCCGCATTTTTCTCTTCCCCGGCGGGATCGTCCAACGTAAGACCTTTTGGGACACGGACGGGCGGCTCTGGCGTCAAACCCTTCGGCATTGGGATGTTCCCGCCACTCGTGTCGGCCTGTTGCTGGGCGGCGGGCGGCATCCCCGTCATTGAGTCCGCCGGTTGCGTTGGCCGGCGCGAAGCGAACCAGACGCCAATGGTTGCCAAGATGAATCCGGCAGCTAACAATCCAGGCCAGATTCCCCTGTGGCCCGTCGTTTTGGAAGTATTAGTGCCGCGCTCGTGGCTTGCTCTGTACGCCTCTCCCTCAATTTCGGTTTCCTGGTGCGCATCGGGAGGGCGGTAGCGAATAGAGTCGAGCGAGCCAAGCAGTTCGGCGGCATTCTCGGGCCGTTGTTCGCGGTCCTTGGCCAGCAGGCGCAGCACCAGCGCATCGAGTCCCGGCCAGTTGGCCAGTTCGTGGCGCAGACGGCTGGGCGGTTGCGGCTCCTCATGCAGGTGCCGGTGCATCCAGCCTTCGGTGTTGAGGGAGCGGAAGACGGTTTGGCCGGTGAGCATCTCGTAGAGAACGCCGCCCAGGGCGTAGAGGTCGGCGCGGCCGTCGAGTTGCTCGGAGGGCATGCCCTGCCATTGCTCGGGAGCGGCATAGGGCGGGGTGAGCATTAGGCCGCGGGTGCGGCTGACGGCCGTGGCGCTCTCCTGGATGGCCGCAATGCCGAAGTCGAGGAGCTTGGGCGTCTCCGGGGCGCCGTTGCCGCCGGCGAGGAGAATGTTTTCCGGCTTGACGTCGCGGTGGACGATGCCCTTGGCGTGGGCCGCGCCGAGGCCCTGCGCTATACCGCGGGCAATGGCGAGGGCGCGCTCGACTGGGAAAGCCCCCTCAGGGGCTAAAGCCCTGCCTTCATTTTGGCGCTGTTGCGGCACGCGACCCGCTGAAGCGGGTTCCCCGGTCGTGCCCTGACGCGAAGTAGGGCCGGAATCGGGGTTTTGTGCGGCCTGGGAAAGCGCGTGGCGCAGGTCCTCGCCCTCCACGAATTCCATGGCGATGTAGGGCGAGCCGTCCTCCGCCTGGTCCAGATCGACGACTTCCACCACGTTGGGGTGACGCAGCTTGATGGACGCCTGCGCTTCATTGCGGAAGCGTTTGAGGAAGCGGGCGTCCTGGGCAAGTTCGCTGGAGATGAACTTGAGCGCACGCTGCTGCCCCAGCAGAATGTGCTCCGCAAGGTACACAGTGCCCATGCCGCCATGGCCCAGCAGGCGCACAATCCGGTACTTGTCCCGGATCACTGTTCCCGGCTCCAGCTCGCGCGACTCGATCAGCAGCGCGCCGTCTTTGTCACAGTTTGTCTTGTGACTGGGGTAGCCGGTATTGCACAGCGGACAGGTCTTCATACGATCGCCTTGGGTAAACAGCGAATTCCCCGACTCCTGCAAACGCTCCAACGCACATGGCCCATGTTGACCGGGGAGTTCTGGCCCCATCCTAAATCGCCAATGCGCTGGTCGAAGACGGAAAGCTCCTCAAAAGTCGGCTTGTGTTCACAAATCCTCAAGAGCCAGTCGAGGCTCGCTCCGAATTCAAAGCGCACTTCTCAGCATTCGCCAACTCAACTCCGGGGCTCTCCCCGCGCGCGCCGCACCCCAAAGGCCCCGTTTCCTGCTCCCTGTGCACTACTCCCTAATCCCTACTCCCTAATCCCTAATCCC
>CAVYBV010000018.1:0-31376 GCA_963766785.1 uncultured Acidobacteriota bacterium | reverse complement strand
ACTCTTCGGGGCGGCTTTTTCGTGCGCGTCGCCCGGGCCGCCCGTATATGCTGTTGCCATGATTTCCCGCCGGATGTTCCCCGCCTGCCTGAGTCTATGTGCCATGTTGAGCCTCTCGGCCGTGCTGCGCGCGGCCGATGAGCCGAAGCCGGCCGAGCCGCATTTCCCCACCACCGACGACCTGCGCCACCTGAAGGCCATGGGCGGCGCCGAGCTCTCGCCCGATGGCAGGCAGGTGCTGTTGGTGGTGACAGACTCTACCGCCGACGGCGCCAAGTCGCACCTCTGGGTGGTGGCTACGAGCGGGGACAAGGACTCGCTGCGGCAGTTGACGTTTTCGCCGCCCGCGGACAAACGTGGCGAGCGCGCGCCCGAGTGGGCGCCGGATGGGAGCGCCATTTTCTTCCTGGCGCATCGCGGCGAACACACGCAGCTTTTCCGGCTGGATCTGCGCGGCGGCGAGGCCATGCCCTACGACATGAAGGTGATGCCGGCGGTGGACGAGTCGAAGGAGAAAGATGCGATTCCGCCGCCGGGCGCGGAGAAAAAGGACGCAGAGAAGAAGGATGGCGATAAGAAGGCCGATGCCGACAAGAAGCCGGAACCGCTGGCGATTGACGTGGGCGGGTATGCGCTTTCTGCCGATGGAAAGTGGCTGGCGGTGTGGGCGCACGATCCGGTGACGCCGGGCGAGAAGAAAGAGACAGAAGCGAAGGCCGATGCCGACTGGGTGAATCACGACATTCACGGCACGCGGCTTTACCTGGTTGGGATGAAGCCGGACGGAACGCTGGATGGCGAACTTAAAGTGGTGGACCTCAAGCCGAATGTGCGCAACGCTGTTTGGTCGCGGAGCTCGGACAGGCTGCTGGTGGTTACGGAGCCGATGAACGACGTGAGCGACCTGGGCCCGGCGGGGCAGTCGTTTGTCGTGGACGCCGAAAACGCCGATAAGCCGCAGAAGCTGGACGCGATTCCGCCGACGGTGGGGAACATAGCGTTTGCGCCGGATGAAAGCGCGATTGTGTTCTCCGCCGCGACGAAGGAGGATGCGCCGCCAGGGTACGACGAGCTCTATGCGTTGCCGAAGGAGAGCTCGGGGGCGAAGGTGATTCCGCTTTCCTCGGGATTCGCAGGGCAGTTGGGATTTGGGCCGCTGTACTTTATGGCGGACGGCACCGTGATTGCGCAGGCAAGTATCGGGACCCATGCGACGCCGGTGCGGTTGACGCTGGACGGGAGCAAGCCGCCGGCGCCGATCGACCTGGGTACGGCGGTGGTGTTCGGGCTGAATACGAACCGCAAGAAGACGGGATGGGTGTGGATGGCGGAGAGCGGCGGCGAGCCAGAGAAGCTGTGCTATGGCGGGCACCTGGGCGATGCGTGCACGGCGCTGCCGATGCCGGAGCTGGCGCCGAAGGGGCTGTTGGCCGTGGAGCCGGAGCTGGTGAAGTGGACGAGCGGGCCGTTTACGGTGGAGGGATTGATCTACCTGCCGCCGCAGGCGAAGAACGGGAAAGTCCCGCTGATTGTGGATGTGCATGGAGGGCCTGCCGGCGCGTTCGAGGACAGCTACGATCCGTTTGCGGGATTCCTGCTGGGGCATGGATGGGCGATCTTCCGGCCGAATCCGCGGGGCTCGTCGAATTACGGGGTGAAGTTTGAGGCGGCCAATAAAAACGACCTGGGCGGGGGCGATTACCAGGACATCATGGCCGGAGTGGACTATGTGCTGGCGCACTATCCGCTGGATGCGAACAAGATGGCGCTGATGGGCTACAGCTACGGCGGCGAAATGGCGGGATTCGTTGAGGGCAAGACGGACCGCTTCAAGGCCGTCATCAGCGGCGCGCCAGTGATTGACCAGTTCAGCGAGTACGGGACCGAGGGCGGTTCGTGGTACGACCGGTGGTACTTCGGCAAGCCGTGGGAGCACATGGACGACGCGTGGAAGCAGAGTCCGTTGAGCGGCGCGGCACGGGCCAAAACGCCGTTTCTGCTCATCCAGGGCCAGGCGGACACGACCGATCCGCTGGGCCAGTCAGAGGAGATGTACCGGGCGCTGCTGCAGGAAGGCGTGCCGGTCGAGATGGTGACGTATCCGCGCGAGAATCATGGGCCGCTGGCCGTGGGGATCTACGGGCGGCCGTCGCCCGAGCCGTGGCACGGCTACGATGGGCGGCAGCGGATCATCCAATTCATTCAAAAGGCGTTTGGGGAGTCGGAGCAGGGGATCGCTCCGGATAACCCGTAAACGCGGTTTCAAACTCGCCGTAGCCGGAATACCGGGCTTCCTGTATACTGGTCGGAGTCTCCCAAGTGCGGGAAATCCCCGCGCGGGCGAGACTTTTCCGGATCGGGCGGTTACGCCCGGCTCCCACAAGAGAAGAAAATGCCCAAGTTGAAGACCCATTCGGGCGCGGCCAAGCGCTTCAGCAAGACCGGCACCGGCAAGATCAAGCGGGGCCACACGAAGACGCGGCACATTCTTTCGTCGAAGTCGCCGAAGACCAAGCGCAAGCTGGGCAAGAGCGCAATTGTGTCGGACGGCGATCACGCGAAGGTAGCGCGCATGATTCCCTACGCCTGATCGTTCGAGTCCGCCGCGGCGGACGCGACAGGGCTCTAGTGGAGGAGCCCCCGGCGAGCCGGATTTACGGCTGCCGAGAGATCGAGGCTTGAACGAGCGAGTGAAGAGGCCCGGCCAGTAATGGCTCTCCTGCCTCCAGCCGCGTAACCCACATGAACCAAAACGGAGAACGAAGATGCCTCGTGTAAAGCGCAGTACCAAAAGGAAGGACCGCCGCAAGAAGATTCTGGAGCGCGCCAGCGGTTATTTCCTTACCAAATCGAAGCTGTACCAGGCAGCCCAGGAGGCCGTGGAACGCGGCCTGAAGTTCGCTTACAAAGGCCGCCGCGAAAAGAAGCGCCAGTTCCGCTCGCTGTGGATTGTGCGCATCTCGGCCGCATGCAAGCTGAACCAGACCAGCTACTCACAATTCATCAACGGACTGAAGAAGGCCGGCATCGAGCTGGATCGCAAGATCCTGGCTGACATTGCCGTGCACGACGCCGCGGGCTTTCGCAAGCTGGTGGAGCAGGCGAAGGCCGCTCTCGCCAGCGCAGCCGCATAAGCCCAGGTTGACGAGCCCCTTTTCTAACGGCCTGGAGCTGAGCTTCAGGCCGTTGTTCTTTCGGGGCCAAAGCGAACCGGATGGTGGAACATGGTTATAATCTGCGCAATGCCGGGTTGAGTGAATGAAAGTCCGCGACGTGATCAGGACGATTGAGAGCGATGGTTGGTATCAGGTGGCGCAAAAGGGCAGCCATCGCCAATTCAAGCATCCCAGCAAACCCGGGCGCGTGACGGTGGCCGGCCATCCTTCCGAGGAGATGGCCAAGGGCACGCTGAACAACATCTTCAAACAGGCGGGATTGAAATGATGCAATATGCAGTCGTTTTCGAGAAGACGCCTACAGGCTGGAGCGCATACGTTCCCGATCTGCCGGGGCTAGGCGTGGCCGCAGCGACCATCGAGGAAGCGGAACAGCTCATTCGAGAGGGGATCGAGTTTCACATCGAAGGTCTTCGTGAAGACGGACTCCCGATCCCCGCTCCTGCCACGCAAGTCAAGCAGATTGGCATTCCTGCGTGATCGGTCACTCTTCGATCCCGGCGAAGGACATCGCTGACAATATCATGACAAAAGAAAACATTGCCGATCTGTCATCCTACGATGAATCCGCGCTGGACTCTGCGTTCTCTACGCTTCGGGAGCAGGCGGTGTCGGATGCAGACGCAATCGATGATCCCGAGGCGCTTGAATCATTCCGTCTCCGCTGGCTGGGGCGCAAGCAGGGCCTGCTGAATGAAGTGTCCAGCCGATGGCTCAAGGCCGCTCCGCCTCAGGCAAAGAAGGCGCTCGGCCAGAGGTTCAACGAGTTCAAACAGTTCCTTCTGACTGAACTTCTTGTTGAGCAGGAACGTCGGCTTGAATCAAGCGACGCCGTGCTGGCTGCCGAAGCGATCGACATCACCCTGCCGGGAACGCAGCGGCTGCTCGGCGCCGAGCATCCCATTACGCGCACGATGAACGAGATTGTGAGCGTGTTTGCGGCGCTGGGCTACTCGGTCGGCGTGGGGCCGGAGGTGGAGACCGACTACTACAACTTCGAGAGCATGAACTTTCCACCGGGGCATCCGGCGCGCGATACGCAGGACACGCTCGTCATCGCCAATCAGGACCGTCGCCCGCAGCGCGACAGGCTGCTGCTGCGCACGCACACCTCGCCGGTGCAGATGCGGACCATGGAGTCGCAGCCGCCGCCGGTGCGCATCGTGATTCCTGGCAAGGTTCACAGGAACGAAGCGGACGACGCGACCCACTCGTCGACCTTTCATCAAGTTGAAGGGCTGTGCGTGGATACCAACATCACCTTCAGCGATTTGAAGGGGACGCTGGATCACGCCATGAAAGCGCTGTTCGGGCCGTCGGTGAAGACGCGATTTTTTCCGTCGTTCTTCCCGTTCACGGAGCCCAGCGCGGATGTGCAGATCAGTTGCATCTTCTGCGGCGGCAAGGGCTGCCGCAAGTGCAAGCAGTCGGGTTGGATTGAATTGCTGGGCTGCGGCATGGTGGATCCTGCGGTCTTTGCCTTCGCAGCGCAGAAGCAGCCCGCGTACGACGCGAAGAAGATCTCCGGCTTCGCATTCGGCATGGGCGTGGAGCGGATCGCGATGATGAAGTATGGGATCAGCGAGATCGGGTCGCTTTTTGCAGGCGATATGCGGTTTTTGGGGCACTTCGTATGAAGATTCTTACCAAATGGCTTCGCAGTTATCTCCCGGAACTTCCGGTCGACGACCTGAAACTCGCCGAAGATCTGACTCTGCGCGGCATCGCCGTCGAGGGCATCTACGATCTCGGGCCCGGAAACGGGTCGCTCTACGAGATGGACATCACCACCAACCGCGTGGATGCGATGAACCACTACGGCGTGGCGCGCGAGGCGGCGGCCGTTTATGGCCTTGCGCTGAGGCCGCTCGAATTCGCGCTTCCCGAGCCACGCCCTGCAGCCAAGCCGTTTTCGGTTGCCATTGAGGCCGACGACGTGTGCGGGCGGTTCACGGCGCGCGTGCTGCGCGACATGAAGATTGGCGAGTCGCGCGATCTGCCTGGGGCCGACGTTGTCTCATATTTCAATTTGCTCGAGCAGAAGAAGATCTCAAACGCGGTGGACGCGACCAACTTTGCCTGGCTGGCGATGGGACAGCCTACGCATGTGTTCGACCTGGACAAGCTCCAGGGCGGCATTATCGTGCGCCGCGCGCGCAAGGGCGAGAAGTTGCGTACGCTTGATGGAGTAGAGCGCCAGCTCGATCCTGACGACCTGGTGGTTGCGGATCACGCGAAGCCCGTGGGCCTGGCCGGAGTTATGGGCGGCTGGGACACGATGATTACGTCCGATACAAAGAACGTGCTGGTTGAAGCGGCATGGTTCGACCCGATGGCCGTGCGCCGCACCGCGCGCCGCCATGGTCTGCATACGGACGCCAGCCATCGCTTTGAGCGCGGCGCCGACTTCAACGCTGCGCCAGTGGCGTCGGCGCTGGTCAGCAGCATCCTGCTGGCCAACGACGGCTGGCCTGACGGCGAACTAGTCGATGTGCGCGTGCCGGCCCTCGAAGCGCGCACCGCCCATCGCGAGGCCATCGTGCTGGCTTTGGCGGAGGTGCGGCGGATTCTCGGCGCCACCCTCGACGCAGAGGGCATCGCGGCCGCGACCGTGGAGAACGTGATGCGCGCGCTCGGGTGCCAGTTGATGGCGGAGCGCGGAAGGGATTCCGCCGACGACGAAGCGTGGTTCGTCACGCTGCCAAGCTGGCGGCTCGATCTGGAACGAGATATCGACCTGATCGAAGAGGTGGCGCGGGTCTACGGCTACAACCGTTTTGCTAACACTCTGCCGGCCTTCGGAGAAGGCGTGCAGGCCTTGCCTTGGGCAAAGGCTGAAGCCGCGGTGCGCCGCACCATGCTTGCCGCGGGATTCCACGAGGCCATCGGCAGCACCTTTTGCTCCGCCGCGGATGCCGCATTGACCGCGCCGCAACCGGGCCTGATGGTGCCGTTGGGCAATCCGTTGAGCGAGGAAGCCGGCATGCTGCGGCCGTCGCTCGTTCCCGGCGTGTTGTCGATGGTTGCGGGAAACCTGCATCGCGACGTGAGCGATGTGCGGCTGTTCGAACTGGGAACCGCGTTCTCCGGCTCGACGGAGAAAGTTGAAGAACGGCCGGCGCTGGCGTTTGCCTCGGCGGGCTCCGCGCCGGATCAGGGCGCGTTGCATGGGGCGCGCGCCATCGACTTTTACGACGTCAAGGGCGTGGTGGAGCAGTTGCTGGCGCGGTTCCAGTCCGGTGGCGTGTACTTCGATCGTTTCCCCGCGGAGGCAGGACTAACGCCGGCGTGGCTGCATCCCTATCGCTCGGCCAGAGCCGTCCTCGATGGCCTGACCGTGGGCTGGTTCGGCCAGTTGCACCCGCGCGAGGCTGCCGCTCGCAAGCTGCGGGAGACGGTATACGTGGGCGAAATCTTCCTCGACCGGCTTTACAAGCTGGCGCTGCGCGAGCCTGCCGCGCGGGAGATCTCGCGTTTTCAGTCGGTTCGGCGTGACTTTTCGCTGGTCATGGACGAGAGCATTCCGTGGGAAC
The DNA here is from genome assembly GCA_963766785.1 of uncultured Acidobacteriota bacterium. Taxonomy (GTDB): domain Bacteria; phylum Acidobacteriota; class Terriglobia; order Terriglobales; family Acidobacteriaceae; genus Telmatobacter. The sequence goes on along the minus strand of CAVYBV010000018.1, from coordinate 24,667 downwards.
GGATTGATGCGGCCATTGCGGGGCTGGATATTCCAGAGCTGGTGGACTGGCGCGCATGCGAGGTGTTTCGCGATGCGAAGCTCGGGGCGCGGGAATACTCGCTCCTGCTTGGGGTCACGTTCCAATCCGCGGATCGCACCCTGCGCGACGAGGAGTTGCAGGAGTTCCAGGCATCGGTGGTGGATGCGGTTGGCAAAGCGGGTGCCCGCCTGCGCGCGTGATGAATTTCCGAACCTCGCCCGGCGCTATACTCCATTCAAGCGCGTCCTGCGCGGAGGGTATATTGATGCCGGAATTGTCGTTTGGAGAGGAAGTGGCGGAGGCGCAGCAGGATCAGCGCCCAACCGATGAAGCCGGAACCTTGACGGTGAGGGCCGATGAGTTCGCCGCGCTGGAAGAGCGCGTGTTGCGCGCCGTGAACCTAGTGAAGCGCGAGCGGCTGGCGCGCGCGGCCGCGGAAGAGCGCGCCGTCCAGGCTGAATCCCGGCTGGGGGAACAGATGGAAGCGGCGAAGAACCTCGATCGCGAAATCGAATCGCTTCGCGCCGAGCGCGAGGCCGTGCGCCAGCGCGTGGAAAAGCTCCTTGCGCAGCTTGACGCCCTGGAGGCTTGATGCCGCCGCTCCCTGCAGATCCGGCCAATTACATTACTGTCCAGATTTACGACCAGACCTATCACCTTTCCGGTCAGGACGCCGTTCACATCCGCGCGCTGGCCGAACTGGTGGATGCCAAGATGCGGGCGGTGGCCGCGCAGGGGCGCACGGTGGACTCGCTCCGCGTGGCCGTGCTGGCCGCGCTGAATCTTGCCGATGAGCTCTCGCAGTACCAGCAGTCAGGGGCGGCAGCAATGGGCCATGCACGCGCCACCACACTGCGCTCACTGCTGGACGAGGTGCTGGAAGAGGAGCGCAAGACGGCCTCGTAATGGAGACGCAATGGCCGCGGAAGGTTGAGAATGATAGTGAGCGGAACTCTCTAACATATTGCGCATACTCCGCACAAGACTTGTAATCCGGGCGCGCCTCCCATACACTCCGCAATAGAAACCGGCCTGCAAAGCAGGTGGGTGGTCAACGCTGGTTGAACCAACATTCAATGAACAGGGGCTCGACTCGATCATCGGTTCTGTGTGCCGTGTCCGCCAGTCCGGAATGCCTAATGAACCGCGGGGAGCTCCACCGTCTTAGGACGGGTTCACCAGCGCATCGCCCACGGCCCCGCGGGTCGGCTTCTCTATTGGTGCCCATAAATCGGCGTCTGCGGGATGCCGTATTCTTTTGAGCAGGTGCACCCTGTCCTCTTCCACATCGGAGCCATCGTCATCCCCAGCTACGGGGCGCTGGCGGCCATTGGCGTTTTGGCGGGTCTCGCGCTCGCGCTGCATACGGCGCGGGTGGCGGGCGTTTCTCCCAATTACCTTTGGAACCTGTGCGTGATTTCACTGTTTGCCGCGCTGATCGGCTCGCGCGTGTTGCTCTTCGCTCTCAACTGGCGCGAGGTGGTGCGCCATCCGTCGTGGATGCTTTCTCTGGCCATGATTCATCACCCGCTGGTGACCGGCGCTGCTGCGGCGGTGGGCCTGGCGGCTGCGTGGTTCTATGCGCGTTGGCAGCGGATGCCGATGGCCGATTCCGCCGATGCACTGGCCGCGCCTGTTGCCGTGGGCCTGGCCTGTGAACAGTTTGGCGCGCTCATGGCAGGTTCCGGATACGGCACAGAGACGGCATCGCGGTGGGCCGTGACTTATTCGAGCCCATTGGCGGCGCGCTGGAGCGGCGCACCGCTTGGCGTTCCCCTGCATCCCGTGCAGGCGTACGCCGCGCTTGGTTTTCTCACCCTGGCGATTTTGCTGCTGGTGATTCTTCCCGCGCGGCGGCAGCACGGCGACGCCGCGGGCATTGCGCTCATCGGATTCGGCGCCATCATCTTCCTCACCGAAAGCTGGCGCGATTGGGCGGGACGCGGCGCCATGCTCCACGGCGCGCTGGATGGCCCCCAGGTGGCCGGAGTACTCCTGCTGATGATTGGGGCGCTGGGATTGCGCGAGCGGCGCGGCGCCACCATCGCGGTGGCGGCGCATGGATGAGCCGCTCTCCATCACCGTGCCCGCCGAAGCCGCCGGCCGGCGTCTCGACCAGTTTCTGGTTTCTCAGCTCGATGGCGTGAGCCGTGCGCGCGTGCAGTTGCTTCTCGAGCAGGGCAGCGTGTTGGTAGACGGCGCGTGCCCGAAGGCTTCGCACAAGCTGCGCGGAGGCGAGCACATTGTGGTCACCGGCGATCCCCATCCCGCGCCGCTGAAGGCCGAGCCCGAAAACATTCCGCTGCAGGTGGTCTACGAAGACGCCCATCTGGCCGTGATCGACAAACCCGCCGGCATGATGGTTCACGCCGGTTCCGGCTCCACAGAGAGCGCGCGCAATCGCGGCACGCTGGTCAACGCGCTGCTGCACCGGTTCCAGTCGCTTTCCTCAACCGGCGACCAATTGCGGCCCGGAATCGTGCATCGGCTCGACAAGCAAACCAGCGGCCTCATCGTCGTGGCCAAAAGCGACCGCGCCCACGCCGCGCTGGCGCGCATGTTTTCCGGCCGCCAGATCAGGAAGACTTACATTGCCCTGGTGCAGGGAGCGCTGGAGCGCGCCAAAGGCACCATCGCCGCAGCCATCGGCCGCGATCCTCTACGCCGCACGCGCATGAGCACAAAGGTGCGGGACAATGCGCGCTCGGCCGTTTCTCACTACGAGGTGCTGCGTCGGCTCGAGACGCGGTTCGGCAAGTTTACCCTGGCGCAGGTCAGGATCGAGACCGGCCGGACGCATCAGATCCGCGTGCACATGGCGTCCATCGGCCATCCCGTTGTGGGCGATACCCTCTACGGCGCTGCCGGCCGGCTGACCGAGCAGCCGGCAATCGCGGTTGCACCATCGCGCGGGCCGCAAAGAAATCGAGAACCGGAAAAACTGGTTCCGGGCCGCAATTTCCTTCATGCAGCCGAGCTCGAATTTGCCCATCCGCTTACCGGCAAACCGCTGCATGTAGCCTCTCCGCTTCCACCCGAGCTGGAGGCATTCCTGCGGGCGCTGGAGGGTGACGAACCCCCCCCGCCCGCGTCCAACCCAGGCGGCAGTTTAGCCGTTGGTAAAATAGAATCGTGATGAACAATCAGCTTCTCTTTCCCGCGGCAATGCGCCGCTGGATGCGGGGTATTGCGGTCCTTCCCCTAGCCGTGGTGCTTTCCGCATCGGCCCCCGCGCAACAGCCCGCCGGCTCTCCGTCAACGCCGGCGGCGAAAGCCAGCCAGCCCTCTACGAAGGCCGCTCCGGCGCAACAAGAGCCAGCTCCGGCCAGCGCCCAACAGGAAGAAAAGCCCACCTTCGTCATCCAGCGCAACGAAGTCGATCTCATCTTTACGGTGACCGACAAGCACGGCCGCTATATCCCCAACCTGCAGCTCAATGACTTCGCCCTCCTTGACGACGGCCGCGCTCCCCAGAGTGTCACATCGTTCCGGCAGCAGATCAATCTTCCCCTCCGCGTCGGCGTCGTGATTGACGCCAGCACTTCCATCCGCTCGCGATTCCAGTTTGAGCAGCAGTCGGCCACCGAGTTCCTGATGCAGACGCTGAAGCCGAAAACCGACCGCGCTTTTGTCATGGGCTTTGACGTGACGCCAACCGTCGAGGCCGACTGGACCAACGATCTCGACCAGCTGGAGACTGGGGTCAACCGCCTGCGCCCCGGCGGCGGCACCGCTCTGTTTGACGCGGTCTACACGGCCTGCCGCCAAAAGCTGCTGGACGTGGCGCGCGGTCAGGAGCCGGTGCGAAAGGCCATGATCCTCATCTCCGACGGCGACGACAACCAGAGCCGCGTCCGTATCGACGAAGCCATCAAGGAGTGCGAGCGCGCAGAGACCATCATCTACGGCATCAGTACCAACTGGACGCCGAGCCGGGGCAAGGGCGACGACGTGATGACCAAGCTGGCCACCGAAACCGGCGGCCAGGTGTTCTTTCCGCCTTCCGTCGAGGATATGTCCGAAAGTTTCCACAGCATCCAGGAAGCGTTGCGCAGCCAGTACGCGCTCACTTATGTGCCCGCGAATTTCAAGTCCAACGGGCAGTTCCGGCCCATCTACCTGTATTGCTACGATCGCAAGTACCAGGTGATGGCCAAAAAAGGGTACTTCGCGCCGACGGACTAGGCGCTTCCGGAGCGCCGTTCCGAATTGAAACGGTTTGGCCGACCCTGTTCCAGAATGAGAACGGCTGCGATTGTCCGCCCTGCGCGCTCAACTCCGGGCCCCATCCCAGCGATGAAAGACATAGTGGCCGCAGGGGTCGCGACTCCGCTCCGTGCGTATTCCGTGGGATGCGCGGGCCGCGATCCCGGCGACTGCCGCCACGGCACCAGGCAACGGAACAGGAGGCGCGGGGTGATCCGCCAGGCCATATCGTGCGACATCTGCGGGGCGGAAAAGAAACAAACCAACCATTGGTTCGTCGTCTGCGAGCAGGCGGGCGAGCTGCGCATTGGCGGGTGGAACTCGCGCAACCGTTTGCGCTCCGAGTCCAAGCACCTGTGCGGGCAAACCTGCCTGCACAAGCTGGTGGACGAATTCATGGCCCGGACGATCGCAGGCCGGGTCGCCGCTCCCGCCGCCCCTGCGGAGCACCTGGATGGGGAATCTGCGCGCGCGGGGACCGATGCCAGCCTGACTTCCGCTGCCGCCTTCGCCGCTGCCGATTCTTCCGCGCAGCAGATCGCGCCCGCGGCGGCTTCCGCTCCGGCGCACGCGATCGCCCTTGCCGTCGCGCCGCCCGCCGCAATCGTCACCATGCCCGCGCGGCCGTTTGCCGATCCGCCCGTCCCCATTGCCGCACCCTTGCCGCCAGACGAGCCTCCCGCCTACTCTTCGCGCCGTTGGCGAGCCGAAGCCTGGGAACGCGAACGCAGCCGCGAATTGCGCGCTGTCGAACGTCACCCCGACATCCTTCGCCGCCGCAAAGGCTTCTAAAAGCCGGTTCAGGATCGGCGCCCTCCACCATTCGTCAGATCTAGGGCCGCACGGGCCAGAGCAGGCCTGAGCATGCAAGGGCGCGCATCGCTTCCTCCTGAATCCGACCATCCTGTTCCCTTCGGCGGAACAAAGATCCATACCGGTTCATAGCAGGGTCCGTAGCACTGGGATGCGCGTTGGTGTGGTGTAATCGCGGTGGGGGCCCGGTGCGCACTCGATACACCTGGACGAACCTGACCATTCTGACGGCGGGCACGCTGCTGTCGGCGGCGCTGATCCCGTACACGGGGTGGGTGTTTTCAAGCGTGCCTGCGCTTGCCGGGGCCAGCCGGCTGGGCGAAGACCTGGACGTGCTGGCGGTGGTGCTCGCATTGCCTGCCTTCCTGCTGGGATGGCGCTGGCCTCGGGTGTCGGCGTATGCCACCTGGACGCTGACGTTTTTCGTGGTGCTGTTTGCGGTGGTTGCCCGGGAGTTGTGGCCCATGCTGATTCTCATTGCCGCGGTGGGCGGGGTGTCCGGGCTGGCGTCATGGGTGGAGGCGAACAGCGCGCGGGCCGCGAGCCGGGCGGCGGGGGAGTAACTCTCCAGAGTGACCAAGACCGCGCTTGCGGGCCGTTGGTATCATGACTGCTTCCGGAGGCATCTGAGGAGTGGAACACCTGTTACAAAACATCAACTCGGCGCTCGGAGTCCTGCCTAAGGGCTTAATGGCGCAACTGTCGTACATCTCCAACGTTCTCGCGTTCCTGTTGGTGCTGCCGACGATGGTGGCGACCTACTACCAGTCGTACAAGGCGCGGCAGGAGGCGAAGCGGGAGCGCGAGGGGCGGCTGAACAGCGCCAATTGCCTGGAGTTTGTCGCGGGCGATGGAACCTGCATCAACCTGGTGCCGCTGGAGACGCTGCACTCGCTGCCCAGGCCGGGGGACGTGGTGATGCTGCCGGCGCACGGGGTGGGGGGAACGGGGGAATTTCTGCCGGGCGCGTACCTGGTGGATTCGATCGAGCATTTCTACTCGCAGGTGGAAAACTGCAAGGACTGCCGGCCCAACGAGGCGCGGCTGACCAAGACGGTGGCGCAAGTGACGTCGCTGAACCCGACGCTGGCTGGGGAAGGAACGGGGGCGCGGGCCGAGAGCTGAGAGAGGCAGAGAAACGAGGGAGCCAGCGGCGAGGCGCGGCCGGCCCGGTGCGGGTATGAACACCCGCACGACAGCCGGTTTGGAGAGCGGCGGTACTGTTCGCGGGACATGGCGCAACCGGCTGCTGCATTTAACGGAAATCGTGCTATTTTCCCAGTATGCTGTCTGCAACTTCTCGCCCGAATCTCCTGGCGGTCGCGGCTCTTGGGGTCTGCGGCGGGATTCTGGTTGCGGGCTGCGGAGGCAGTGCGGGTTCTGGATCGGCACCTACGGCGGGGCAGAAGGTCGCCATCATCGCCCAACCGTCGAGCGAGACTGTTCCCATTGGACAAACGGCCACGTTTACGGTCGAGGCCATCGGCGCCGCGCCGTTGAGCTACCAGTGGAGCGAGGATGGGACCGCGATTCCGGGAGCCACCAGCGCATCCTACACCACGCCTGCGGTCGCGCTTGCGAGCGGCGGCTCGACCACGGTGGGCTCGTTTCAGGTGACCGTCGGCAACGCCTCCAGCTCGGTTGCGAGCAACTCCGTCACGCTGACCGCGGGGCCGCGCTCGCCCAAACCGGGCGATTTGCGCTATCTCTTGTGGCAGCAGGTGGATGCGCAGGGGTTGTTTCAAGATGGCGGCGAGCAGACAGACGTTTGGGATGGAAGTGAGTCCAAGATCAACAATGTGGCAGGCACTCCTCTCGAGATCGGCTCCTCTGGCGTGTGCGCCACGGGCGTCGAATACGATTGCGGATGGGGATACGACGTCTACAACCTGCCTTCGTCCGCAACCGGACTCACGATGTACTACCTTGGTGGCTACTACTCGAACTTTGCGGGAGATCTCCAGTCGATCATCGCGCCCAATGCCGTGATCTCGTCTCTGGACTTCGAACCGGAGGAGAACGCCTATGCGATATCGTGGGTCGAGACGGCGCAGGCCGGAGGGTTCGATTACCGGCTAGAGGTGGTTCCGCAGTCTCAAATTCATGCTGCAGCGGCGGCGGACGGCGCCGAAAGCCGGGTTATTACGGCGGCTTCCTTCGACGCATCGGGCAATGCCAACCTGATTTCATACGGATGGACGGGCGATACCACTACGATCTACGAGACTCAAACCGAGGTGGTGACGCCAGAGGACGTGGCAGCCGCAGCCAGCGCCCTGGCCGGCGAGGGCTACATCATCAGCGCCTTCGGCGGCAACGACACCCAGGGCTACATGCTAATCGGGATGCGCGTGAAGGGCGACGGCCTGCCGCGCCCAATCACCGGCGTTTCACCAAATGCGAACATCCCTGCGCCCAATCCGAACGCAATGCCCTACTTCACAACGGTCGTGTTCCTGTCTGAATCGGGCGGCGACACGGCGATCAACGAACAGTAAGCCAACCCGGCCTGGCTGAGTCCTCCCGGCTCCGGGGATCGGGACCAAAAGGGGCAGCATGGGCGCACATTTCGGCTTCGAATTCGCTTGCGCGGCGCTTCATTTCCTCGAGCGGGAATTCGCGGTAATGGGGAAGCGAAATAAAAGGGAAGCTGGTCATTCCATCTCCTGCGGGTGACACGGTTGCGATGAATATAACCCAGGCTGGCGGCGGTTTCGCCACGGCTTTGCAGCCCGCTCCTCGGGATGGCAAGGTGTAATCAGGCCGAAGGCCTTCTGCGGAGGAGACGGCGGAGGAGGCGGCTGGTGGCGCTGTGCATCAGGCGCGTTTGCTCGGCTTTGAGCGCGGCGTAGGAGTTGCGCACGTAGACATCGAATTGCGGCGGCCAGCCGATGGTTGAGCGGCGCTCCGCGTAGTCGCCATTGTTCCACTTGGAGAGCACTGCCTTGTAGCCGACCACGTGGGTGACGAAGTCCAGCAGGCACTGCGGCATTTTTTCTTCAACGACGAGGTAGGCCTTCTCGATGATGATCTTTTCGCGCACATCGTTGAGGGGGATGAAAATGGTGCGCATCCATAGCTCCCACTCGGGCAGCTCGGCGTCGAGGATGGGGTAGCTCTGCGCCTTGCCCAGGCGGGCGAGCAGCGAGCGGTACGCGATGTTGCCGGCCTCGGAGGCCACGTAGAGCGGCCCGTAGAACTCGTTGAGGCGCTTGTTGACCAAATCGAGCTTGTCGCGGCGGCGGGCCAGGATGTGGGCGCTGGCAAAGGTGATGGCGTAGCCCGCAAAGGCCACCAGGACGGTGAGGATGGCTGCGTTCTGCAGGATAGTGGGCACCGAGAGTGCGGAAAAGTCCATGGGCTGATCCTTGGGGGAGTATAGAGGGGTAAAGTCAGGGCAGAATGTGACGGACGGCATAGAGACAGGGAGCAGGGAATAGGGAGTAGGGAGCAGGGAGTAGGTGTGAGGTTTCAATAGGTTGTCCATCTGATCGGGACCTGTAGGCTGGGTTTGTCAAAGACTCAGTCATTCAGGAGACCAGATGGACTATCACAAGAATGCCCGAACAACGGTGTGGAGTCGAGAGCAGATGGTGAAGCAAGTGCTGGAGGATGGGCTGACGTTGGCTGCGGCTGCAGCCGCAGCCAACGTCAGCCCAAAGACGGCAGCCAAGTGGGTCCGCCGTTATCGCGCGGAGGGCCGCGCTGGCCTGGTGGATCGCAGCTCGCGCCCGTGCCGGCTGCGCAAGCCCACGCCGGCGGAGCGGGTAGAGCGGGTACGGCTGCTGCGCAAGGAGCGCTGGAGCGGCCTGCGCATCGCCCTGCATACCGGCCTCAGCCAGGCCACGGTAAGCCGCATCCTGCGCCGGCTCAAGCTCAGCCGCATGCGCGATCTGGAGCCTCGCCCCGAGGTCAAGCGTTACGAGCACGCCGCCCCCGGCGATCTGCTCCACCTCGACATCAAGAAGCTGGGACGCTTCAGCGCCGAAGGTATGCGCATCCACGGCGACCCCAGCCGGCGCACCCGCGGCCTGGGCTGGGAGTACGTCCACGTGGCCATCGACGACCACTCCCGCATCGCCTTCTCCGACATCTTCCCCAACGAGCAGGCCGATTCCGTGGTGGAGTTCCTTCACCGCGCCCTGGCCTACTACGACCGGCTTGGCATCCGCTTCAAGGCCGTGTTGACCGACAACGGGCCCGCCTACGCCTCGCGCCGCTTTGCCCAGGCCTGCCGGCTGCTCGGCCTCAAGCACCGCCGCACCCGGCCCTACACTCCGCGCACCAACGGAAAAGCCGAACGCTTCATCCAGACCGCTCTGCGCGAGTGGGCCTACGGCCGCTCGTATCAGAACTCAACTCAGCGCGCCGAAGAACTGCCCCGCTGGGTCCACCAGTACAACTGGCACAGACCACACGGCAGCCTCGACGCTTCACCACCCATCAGCCGCGCAGGGCTTGATCGGAACAACCTATTGACAATGCACAAGTAGGGAGTAGGGTGCAGGGAGTACGGAGTAGGGAGCAAAGGCATGGGTTCAGCAGGCTGGTTGACGCGCGGCGCTTTCTATTCCCTACTCCCTACTGCCTCGGTCCGTATCTAGGCGGGCACACTTTTGATGGAATTTTTGCTGTCTGTGAGTTGACGGCTGGATCGAGTCGGGCTACTCTCTAGCGCAGATACCTTACTTGGTTGCTATCGCCAATTCGCGGCGCTGCCACACGGGAAGGAGCAAAGTCTCCAGACTGCGCGGCGCGGCCCGAAATCCGCTAAAAGCTATCTCTACACGCCGGCAGTCCCGGCAACCATCCGTATCCACTGACGGTTGTGACGCCTCGCCGAACCCTGCCGCATCCAAATCAGTAGCTCTCTGGCTTGCCTGGCCTGCCGATAGATTACGCAGGAATCCGGCGGAGCCGGTTCGTTGGCGCTTCACTTCAACTCGACCCTTTGGAGGGTGCTAAACACTTGAAGATCGCCCTGGAGATTACGCCCAACCTTGAGCCCCTGTTCGGGACCCGCGACGAAAACCTGAGGCTGATGGAAAACTCGCTTGGCGTGCGCATCGACCTGCGCTCCGACGCCGTGCACGTGGAGGGGCCGGAAGACAGCGTGGCCAGGGTCCGCTGCGTCTTCCAGGATTTCGAGGCGCTGCGCCGGCAGGGGATTCATCCCCACAACGGGGAGCTGAACGGGTTGCTGCGCCTGGTGGTGGCGGACCCATCGACCACGCTGCGCGGCCTGGCGGATGCGGGCAAACAGCGTTCGGCGGGCATCAAGCGCACGGTGCAGCCGCGCAGCGTGAACCAGCGCAAGTACGTCGAGGCCATCGAGCAGAGCGACATGGTGTTCGGCGTGGGCCCGGCGGGCACCGGCAAAACCTACCTGGCCGTGGCCATGGCCGTAGCCGCCATGAACGCCAAGAAAGTGAGCCGCATTGTCCTGGTGCGGCCGGCGGTTGAGGCCGGCGAGCGGCTGGGCTTTTTGCCCGGCTCGCTCCAGGAGAAGGTGGACCCGTACCTGCGCCCGCTCTACGACGCGCTGTACGACCTGCTGGACCCGGAGCGCGTGGACAAGATGCTGGAGAAGAACACCATCGAGGTGGCCCCGCTGGCATTCATGCGCGGGCGCACCCTGAATGACGCGTTCATCATCATGGACGAGGCGCAGAACACCACCATCGAGCAGATGAAGATGTTCCTCACCCGCATGGGCAACAACGCCAAGAGCGTGATTACGGGCGACATCACCCAGATCGACCTGCCCAACCCGCGCAAGTCGGGCCTGGTAGACGCGATCAATGTGCTCGAAGGCGTGGAAGGCATCCGCTTCTGCCACTTTGAAGATTGCGACGTGGTGCGCCACGCGCTGGTGCAGCGCATCGTGCGCGCCTACGCTGCCATAGAGCCGCAGCAACAGGAACTGCCGCTGGCCATCGGCGAGACGATCGAGGTTCCCGGCGACGAGCGGGCGGAGCGGGCGGCGCCCAAGCCGCAGTAACGCAGCAAACAGCGAACAGAGAACAGAGAACAGAGAACAGAGAACAAGAAGCCGGAAGCGACCACCCCAGGTAAGAATTTCCCCCAACCGGGGAGTTTCTTCCACGGCTATCGCCGTCATCTCACACTCAAACCGAGCAAACTCAGAGGCTTGCGCATGGGCGCATGTGGTCCGCGAAATGCTCCCCTCCTGGCCAGAGAGCGAGAAGGCTCTGTCTTCTCTGGAGGCGTCCATGTTCGAAATTGCTTCCCTGGCCCAGGGAGCGGCTTATAAGCGCATCGCCGCCGGCCTTGCTTCCGTGGCGCTGATCGGAACGCTTGGCGGCTACGCCATTCATGAACACCACACCGCCCAGGACCTGGCCGCGAAGAACCAGCAGGCGGCAGCCGCGCTGAAGGATCAGCGGCAGCAGCTGACGGACCTGACCAGCAAGGTGAACGTGCTGGTGGCGCGAGAGCAGACGGCGCAGGAATCCGCACCGGTTCGCGAGGCGGCCCGGCCCAAGCCCCGCGCCGGCGAGGTCCGCGCGCGGCACGTGGATTCGCGCTGGCAGAAGATGCAGTCGCAGCTCGACGCGCAGAACAAGGCTATTGCGGACACGCGCAACGAGCTGGCATCGACCCAGGGCGACCTCAACAACACGCGCACGGAGCTGACCGGCTCCATTGCCCACACCCACGACGAGCTGGTGACGCTGGAGAAGCGCGGGCAGAAGAACTACACCGAGTTCGATATCAACAAGTCGAGGGAGTTCGCGCGCGAAGGGCCGTTCAGCGTGAAGCTGCGCAAGGCCAACGTGAAGCACCAGTTTGCTGACCTCGACCTGATTGTGGATGACCGCACGCTGACCCAGAAGCACGTGAACCTGTACCAGCCGGTGATGTTCTCTACCCCGGACAGCCCGCAGCCGGTTGAGGTGGTCATCAACCAGATCGGCAAGAATCACATCCATGGGTACATTGCCGCGCCCAGGTACCGGCAGTCGGAGCTGGCGTCGGCGCCAGCTGCCGCCACCAACGGCGCGCAGGATCCGGACGGCGGCACGGTACAGGTGGCCAGCCCGACCTTGCAGACCAGACCGCGGCAGTAACCAATGGATTCGGGATCAGGTGGGCTTGTCAAATCCGCATTGACCCCCATTTAGGCGCGCGAAAGGCACAGCAACGAACCTGGGCAACCCGGCACCCGGTAGAATGTGAGTTATCCCGGGACGGTTGCCCATGGCCGGCCCGCGCACGATGATCCTTCTGGACCCAGAATTGGAGCCCGAGCGCCGCCCCCAAATCCCGCCAGGCGCAACCGGGGCTGAATCCCGAAAAACTGCGTCGGACGAGCGCCTGCCCAGCGTGCGCGCTCTCAGCACATTTCTGCGCCGGGCGCAGGAGACGGTGCGAGTGCGCGGCCTGGTCACGGTGCTGCTCACTACCGATGCGGCCATGCGGCGGCTGAACCGGCGCTTCCGCGGCAAAAGCAAGCCGACGGACGTGCTGAGCTTTCCCGCGCTAGAGACAGCGAGTCGGCGGGTCAGCAAGCCAGCGAGTCAGCGAATCATCGGAGACCTGGCCATCAGCGTGGACACGGCGCGGACACAAGCTGTGGAGCAGGGCCACGCGCTGGCCACCGAGATCAAGGTTCTGATGCTCCATGGATTGCTGCACCTGGCAGGGTACGATCATGAAACCGACGCTGGCGAAATGGCGCGGCGGGAGCGGGCTTTGCGCGCCCGGCTGGCGCTGCCGCTGGGGTTGATTGAGCGCACAACTCCTGCTTTGAAAGGGCACGGCTTCAGCCGTGCCGGAATAAAGCCAAAGAAATCCTGGGCTTTAGCCCCTGGGGGACGCACTTCGAAAGTCTCGAAAGTGCCTGGGAACCCCAGGGTCAAACGGGGTCGAACCCCATGACGTGGACCGCTATCGCCGTTATCGTTGTCCTGGCCGTGATTGAGACCCTGGCCAGCTACATCAGCCGCGTCTACGCTGAGTTCGGCAAGATCCTCTCCCGTGAGGTGCAGCAGAATCTCGACGTGTGGGAGGAGCGGATTGAGCCGCACCTGGGACTGACGCGCGAGCACGCGGCCGTCTCCGCCGTGGTGGCGCAGCAGCTGGCGTTGGGGCTGATGGCGCTGGGGTTCGGTGCGCTGCTGTTTGCCCGCGGCGGCAAGGCGGAGCCCGGCGCCGGTGAGATTGTGCAGGCCCTGCTGGGCGTGGTGCTGGTCATCGTGTTCTGCAACCAGGCCCTTCCGTGGCTGCTGTTTGAGCGCACCGAGGGCCGCTGGGCGGTGCGGCTGCTGTGGCCCATCCGCCTGCTGCTGTGGAGCATGACGCCGATCACCGTGCTCGTCCGGTTTTTCTTCTCCGTGGTGTCGCTGTCGGAGGAGCCGGCCACCCGCGAAGAAGAAGCCGCGGTTGACGTGGAGGCGCTGCTCGAGGCCGGCGAAGAAGAAGGAATCCTCGAAGAGGCGGACCGCGACCTGGTGCGCTCCGCCGTCGAGTTCGGCGACAAGCTGGTGAAGGAAGTCATGACGCCGCGACCGCGGGTCTTTGCCGTTCGCGACAACATGACCCTGGAGCAGTTCCTGGCCGAGCTGAAGGAGAACAGCTACTCGCGCGTGCCCGTGTACGCGGGCTCGCTGGACAACATTACCGGCATCGCCTTTGCCCACGACCTGCTGCAGATAACCGACGACGAGGCGCGCACGCGCACCGTGGCCAGCATCCAGCGCCCGGCGGCATTTGTGCCGGAAACCAAAAAGGGCTACGAGCTGCTGCGCGAGATGCAGCGCGAGAAGCAGCACATGCGCATCGTCATCGATGAGTACGGCGGCGTGGCGGGGGTGGTCACCATCGAGGACCTGCTGGAGCAAATTGTGGGCGAGATCCGCGACGAGCATGAGACCGACGCCCCGGTGGAAGTGCCGCAGCGCGAGGAAGGCGGCGCCTGGGTTGTGCCCGGTGGTTTCCCGGTGGATCAGCTTGGCGATCTGTTCGGCGAGCCGCTGGACCTGGACGAGGAATGGGAAGCGGCTTCGGTCGGCGGCCTGGTCAGCGAGATCGAGGGGCGCATCCCGCTCACTGGCGAAATGGTGGAGCTTAAGGCGGCCGGCCTGCGCATGGAAGTGGTTGCGTCCACAGACCGGCGCGTGGAGCGGGTGCGGGTGTTTCCGCCGGTGACGCACGCGGAAGAGCCAAAATCGCGCTTAAAGGCCGAGGCAGGCGAGGATTAGCGGTTCACATCGGCTTGCGCGGCCTTCCACGCCCGCCACTCCTCCGCCGCAATCTCCCATACCTCGCTGGGCAGGCGACCGCAGACGAATTCGCGCTCCTCGAGTCGCAGTAAATGCATGCCCATGCGCTCGGAGATGCGCCGGGAAGCGCGATTTGCCACCGCTTTTGGCACTCGCATGCGCGCAAAGCCGAGCACGTCAAAGTAGAAGTCGGCGGTCCAGGCGCAGGCCTCGCTCATCAGGCCGCCGCCGCGGTGCTCGGGCGCGAGCCAGAAGCCGCGGTTCTCCTCCTCGCCCTTCATCAGGCCGATGGCGCCGATGATTGTGTCCGGCGCATCATGCAGGCGGAGGGTCCAGTGCCATTCGTCGCCGCGTTCCATCGCCGGCAGCGCCGCATTCCGGATGTACTGGAGCGCGCCGTCCGGCGGGTAGGGCCATGGCACCTTGGCATTCAGATACTTCACAATCTCCCAGCGCGGAAACAGCGCCTGAATCTGCTCCGAGTCGACCAGCGCCATCGGCCTGAGCAGCAGGCGTGCGGTATGGCCCTCGGGAGTGGTCGGCGGGATCACCGAACATCATAGCAAGAGGCTGAAGAAACTCGGAAAAGAGTCCCACCTCCGAGCCTGTCAAGTACCTGTGGAAAACTTTGTCCACAAGTCCTTTGTTTTGTGGGAAAAACAATAGTAACCATCACTGCGGTTACCATGGGGCAGAAGGAGTATAGTGGTCTCAGATTCGAAAAAGTGTGGGCGTGGCTCCTGGCCGCGCCCATTTGCTTTTGCCGCCTTTGAGGAAACGCCGTGCCCGTACCCGCTTCCTTATCTCCAATCTTCGCCTTGAGGGCGAAAACTGTGTCGAATTCGCTGCAGTTTGAGGGCGTAAAACCATCAATGCACAGGACATCGTCGTTTTTTTTGTGTGTTTTTGTCCTGCTCCAGTCTCGCCCTCGCGGCTCCGCGATAATGAAGCGAGGAGTTCACAATCTTGAAGAGCGGATTTGTCGCCATCCTCGGCCGGCCCAACGTGGGCAAGAGCACCCTGCTGAATGCGTTGACGGGCGAAAAAGTGGCGATCGTCACCCCCAAGCCGCAGACCACCCGCAACCGTATCGTCGGGGTGATGGAGGTTCCGGCGCGCAAGAAGCAGCACCCGGCGGCGCAGATCGTCTTTGTGGACACCCCGGGCGTGCACAAGCCAGGCTCGCAGCTTGACCGGCGCATGCTTCAGGAGGTCTACGATGCGCTGGAGACGCGCGACGTGGTGCTGGTGCTGGTGGACGCCTCAAGACGGCAGGGATCGAGGGAACAAGAGAACAAGGGAACGGAAGAACAGGGACCGAGGGAACAAGGGAACAAGGGAACGAAGAACAAGGCCTGGGCCAGCGAGGATGAGTTCCTGTTCAGCCTGGTGCGCAAACTGGATTGCCCGGTCTTCCTGGTCCTGACCAAGATCGATCTGGCGCCCAAAGCCCATTTGCTGCCCATGATCGAGGCGCTGCGCGGGCAGCACCAGTTCGCCGAAGTAATCCCGGTGAGCGCGCGCAAGAAGGATGGTCTGGATGTGCTGGTGCGGCGCATTGTGGAGGCGCTGCCGGCGGGCGAGCGCTACTTCCCCAGGGATCAGTACACGGACCAGCCGCTGCGCTTCATGGCGGCGGAGCTGATCCGGGAGCGGATTCTTGTCGAAACCGGCGAGGAGGTTCCCTATTCGTCGGCAGTGGTCATCGAGCGCTTTGAAGAACCGCAGTCTGAAGACTCCGGGAACTCCTCCAAAAGAAGGCCAGGGCCGGCTCGGCCCCCGCTCACGCGCATCGCCGCGGCCATTTACTGCGAGCGCGCCGGGCAAAAGGCCATCCTGATCGGCAAAGGCGGGGCCAAGCTGAAGGCCATCGGGACGGGCGCGCGGAAGCAGATCGAGTCGTTGCTGGGGACGCGCGTTTATCTTGAGCTGCACGTGATCGTCGAGCCGGGATGGCGGGAGTCAAGGCACTTTGTGGATTCGCTCAACTGGCGGAACCAACTCGAGAATCTCGCGCAGAAGCTGACAAACAACGGGGAAGAATAGCTGCAACGGGTCATCTCACCCTTGCGCAATCAAGCTGCAGAAGGGTGGGCGCCCTGCGCAACTACTCCGGATTGCCGGATAGCAACTCTGCGCTCACAGTGATTTGCTGCTGGTGCGTGCTGTTGGGCACATCGATGGTTCCCAGGACTACCGGCTTCGGGCTTCCCAGCGGCGATTCCCCTTCGAGAAAGGTCTGGCTGATGACCGGATCCTGAATGCCGACGTTGGATTTTTCAGTGGAGACTGCGGTCTGCTCGAGCTTGGTATGCAACGCCGCGCCGGAAGCAGTCGCGTCCAGGTTCAAGCCCACGTCCTGGTACTGGATCTCCGTAGCAGCATTGGAGCCTGCGTCGCTTCTGCCGGTCACGATGGGCACCCGCGAGCCGAGTTTCAAAGTGCCCTTGCCGTTCGCGGGAACCAGGACGGTGATGCTGTGGGCGCCGGTGCGCTTGCCGTTATCAAGATCGGTAATGGAGTAGGTGACGCGATAAACCTGCATGGGGCGGTCAAGCTCCGCAATCATCTTCTGCGCTGTGGCCAGTTCGTCCTCGGTGCCGCGCACGGTAATGGCGTTCTCAGTGGAGATCGCGTAGATTCTTGCGCGGTTGAGCATATTGCGGAGCGCAGTCTGAATGTCGTTCAACTGATGAAAATCCGAGATGTTCTTCAGGAAAAACGTCTGCACTTGCCCGGGTTCGGGCGGCTGCGGGTGGTCTGGGCCCTGTGCCTGCAGGCGCGCGGTGCTGCCAACGAGCAGCGTGAGCGCGGTTCCGGCCAGGATGCATGCAACGCGCGCGCTGCGCCTTGCCTTCTTCACATGCAAAGGTGTCATATCTCGCCTCTGATGAAGAAATTGCCTGACTGCGGGAGCGGGATCACCGGCCGGTGCATGCGCTCTTCTGAATCGAAAGACGCGGGGCGCGAAATTCCGCTCGGAAAATCTGCGCGGATGTGAATCAGATGCCGCGCACGTTGCCGCGGCCACTGATCTTCACCCAGTACATGCGCGTATCCGCGGTGCCGATGACGGCATGCACGGTATCGCCGTCGCGCGGCGCGGTGGAGAGGCCCACGCTGGCGCTCACGCGCAGTTTCAACCCGTTCTTCATACGGAATTCGGTCGCCATCAGCTCCTGGTGGAGGGCGCGAGCCTGCGCCATAGCGGCTTCCGGGCCGGTCTCGGGCATCAGGATCACGAATTCGTCGCCGCCGTAACGGAAGCACAGGTCCTGGGTCCGGGCCAGAACTTTCAGCCGCGCGCCGGTGCGGCCAAGCAGCTCGCTGCCGATCAGGTGCCCGTGCTCGTCATTGACCAGCTTGAACCGGTCCAGGTCAAGGAAGGCCAGGCTCAGCGGGGCGCGTTGGCTTTTCGAGCGGTCGAGCTCCCGCGCCAGCACGTTATACAGGTGGCGGACGTTGTAGAGTCCGGTGGTGTCGTCGGTGATGGTGAGCTGCTGGATGCGGGCCATGTCGTTGGCGTTTTCAATGGCGATGGCGGCGTGGTCGGCCAGGATATGCAGGAAGGCGACGGTGTAATCGTTGAGCTGGCCGGCGTGCGGATTGAGGATTTCGATCACGCCGTGGGTGCCCTTGCGGCCGCGCAGGGGCAGGGCAATGACGGAGCGAACCTTGCCCAGCTTGCTGGGGGTGGGCGAGTGCAGGCGCGGATCGTTCACTGACTCGGGAACGATGAGAGTTTCGCCGTGTTGAGCCACCCACCCGGCTACTCCTTCGCCCACCTTCACGCGCAGATCGCGCAACGCAGCCTCTTCGCCCCCGGCGGCAATGGCGTAGTAAAGCTCCTGCTTTTCCTCGTCCAGCATGAGCAGCGCCCAAAGCTCGGCCTCAATCATGCGCTCCATGTAGTCGAGGATGGTGCGCAGGATGGTATCGAGATCGAAGCTGGACGTTAGCGAGCGCGCCAAACGGTGAAACACCAGCAGATCGTCAAGGGGGATTCGGGTTTCCGTTTGCTCTGCCATCGCAGCCCGCCGGGGAAGACAAGATTCAAGTCAACGATTACGGCCTTCTTAAGGTGTGCCTTGGAACCTCATCCTATCAGGTTGGCGGGTCAGTTTAATCTGCTGGATGGTTACGAAAGCGGCAGATGAACGGTTGCGGCAGGAGTCAACCCCCGATGTGCACCATGGAGCGCGACGGCTTCAGGAATTCGGGCTCGC
The DNA here is from genome assembly GCA_963766785.1 of uncultured Acidobacteriota bacterium. Lineage (GTDB taxonomy): Bacteria > Acidobacteriota > Terriglobia > Terriglobales > Acidobacteriaceae > Telmatobacter. The sequence goes on along the minus strand of CAVYBV010000018.1, from coordinate 6,156 downwards.
CGATGTGGTGGCGGGCCTCCTTGCCGTAGACCGTGCGCACGATGTAGGCGCGCAGCTCATCGTCGGATTCGCCCGCGCGCATGCGGCCGTAGAGGTCGTGCTCGATCTGCGAGAACAGGCAGGTGCGGATCTTGCCGTCGGAGGTGAGCCGGACGCGGCTGCATGCGCCGCAGAAAGCCTGGGTAACCGGGGCGATGATGCCGATCTCGCCCTTGCCATCGGCAAAGGTGTAGCGGCGGGCGGTCTCGCTGGCCTCGTTGGGCGCAAGTTCGCGCAGGGGCAGGACACGGCCGATACGCTCCACGATTTCCCTCAGGGGGACCACGATCTGCGGCGACCAGAGCCGGTCTTCCTCAAGCGGCATGAACTCGATGAAGCGGACGATCACTTCCTCGCGGCGCGCAAACTCGGCAAAGCCCTCCACCTGGTCGTCATTGAAGCCGCGCAGCAGCACGCAGTTGATCTTGAGCGGGGTGAGGCCGGCGGCCTTGGCCGCGCGCACGCCGCGCAGGACCGTCTCAAAGCTGCCGGGAACCCGGGTGATGCGCTCGAAGGTGACTTGGTCCACGGCGTCCATGCTCACGGTCGCGCGGTCCAGGCCGGCGTCCTTGAGCGGCTGGGCCAGCGAATCGAGCAGGTGGCCGTTGGTGGTCAGCGCGAGCTGGAGCCGGCCGCCGTCATAGGCGCGCAGGCCGGCCAGCGCGCGAATCAGGTCAAGCAAGCCGCGCCGCAGCAGGGGCTCGCCGCCGGTGAGGCGCACCTTGGTGATGCCGAGTGAAACGAACAGCCGGATCAGGCGGAAGTACTCGTCGATGGCCAGCTCCGGATACTGCGCTCCCAGCTCGCCGGTGCGGCAGTAGACGCATTTGTAATTGCAGCGGTCGGTGATGGAGACGCGCAGATCGTGGATTACGCGCCCGTGACTGTCCGTGAGGCGGGGAAGGGTATCGGTCGGGCTGGTGGTCAGGGAAGCCATCTACATTATCAGGCTACACCGCTTTCGCCCGCGGCGTGCGGCGTGCGATGTACTCAATTCGAGTACGATCGTTCTGAAATTGAGCACAAGCAAAGGCGCGGCACGAGAGCCTCAGCCCGTCCGGAACGCTCTTGGAATCAGTCGATCCGCGGCGTTCCCCGGCGCAGCACCAGGCCAGTGAGGCCGAAGCCCACAATCAGCGCGCAGGCCACGGCGAAGTAGTACGCCATGGGGTGCTTCCAGCCGGGCGAGTAGCTCAAGTCCTGGCCCACCCATAGCAGCAGCACGATGGCGATCACGGCGAATTGCCCGGCTATGACCATGAAGGTGTGGCCGAGCTCGCGGCGCTTGTCCAGCGCCTCCACCTGGTTGGGGGTCAGGTTGCGTTCTTCCGGGGGAAGCAGCGGATTGGGCATGCGATCTCCTTGGAGCGGCCCGCGGGCGCAGGCCGGTTACAGTTTCGATTCAAACATATGCGGGCGGGGATGCGCCAGAGTGACGGATTGGAGTAGTGAAACCACTCGTTTCGCCGCGCGTAATTGATAATTGTCGGGACCATGCCAATCCCGCGGTGACATAAGGAAAACCATGGCGAATCTCGCTCCTCCTGGGTTGCATTCTCGGCGTTGGATCATCTCTTATTGGGTGACCACCGGCCTGGTTGTCTTTGAGCTGACATTGGGAGGCGCATGGGACGTTCTGCGAGTACCGCAAGTTCGCGGGATCATCGAACAGCTGGGTTATCCGCTGTACCTCCTGATTATTCTGGGAACCTGGAAACTGCTGGGCGCTGTCGCGTTGGCAATTCCGCGGTTTCCCCGGCTGAAGGAGTGGGCCTATGCGGGAGTGTTCTTCGACTTGACGGGCGCCGTTACATCGCTAGCCGTCTGCGGAAAGGCCAGCGTAAGCACGATGGCCTATCCGATCCTGATGTCGGGCATAGCCGTTGCGTCGTGGGCGCTCCGTCCACCATCCCGCTGCCTTGGTCGCCATTGATCTGCCAACGGGAGGCATGCGGGAGCCCGTCAATCAGTCCTGAATGAAGGACAGCGACTGAAGCGAGGTGATCTCGAACGGCTTGCGGCAGCGGATATTCTGGCAGCCCAGCTTGTCGTCGCGGCGCACCATGTAGGACTGCGCCTTGGCAAAGCGGGCGCGGTCACGCTCGTCGGCGTTCCGTGGCAGTTGCGCCCGCTTGCGGCGCACCACCCACGTCACCTTGTACTCTCCGCTCTGGCCGCACTTGGGACAGGTAAGGGTGTGTGTCCGCTGTTCCGTGGTCTCGTTAAAGAACTCCCGCTCATCCATGATTGCGTTGCTCCCAGGAAGAATCGGCCAGAACGTTCCTTTCCGGCCGGCTCCTGTCCGTTCTCCATCATAGTCGCCTACAAGCCCAGGGACCAGGGGACCGGGCTGCGCCGCTGCGATAGCATGGCGGCATGCGATTTCCAGCGCTGTTGCCCTGTCTCTGCATTTCCTGCCTGCTTTGCCCCGCTGCCTTCGCGCCCGCGCAACAGGCGCAAACCGGCGCCGCCGCGGCCAAGACCGCTGCGCCCGCGCCGCGCCCGCACGTGCGCCCCATTGATGCCGGCGCGCCCCTGCCCACGCGCTTTGACTTTCTGCGCGGCGCCTACGGGCCCTTCCGCGCCAACAACGACCTGCTCTACTACCACCTCGACATCCGCGTCGACCCTGAGCAGAAAACCATCGCCGGCAAGAACACCATCCGCTTCCGCATGCTCAAGGACGGCACCCGCATCCAGCTTGACCTGACCGACAAGCTGAACATCGACAAGATCCTCTGGCACGACGCGCCGCTCAAGTATGAACGCGACACCGGCGCCGTTTTCGTCGACTTCCCGCGCACGCTGAAGACCGGTGAGGTGGTCACAATCGACTTCTACTACTCCGGCCATCCGCCGGAAGTCGGCCGCTTTGGCGCGTTCACTTTCAAGAAGGATTCCGCCGGCCGCGCTTGGATCAACACCGCCTGCGAAGAGTCCGGCGCCAGCATCTGGTGGCCCGACAAGGACCAGTGGCGCGACGAAGTGGAGGGCATGGACATCAGCGTGGCCGTGCCCAACGGCCTTACCGACGTTTCCAATGGCCATTTCGTCGGCAAGACCGATCTCGGCGACGGCTACACGCGCTGGGACTGGCATGTCAGCTATCCCATCAACAACTACGATGTAGCGCTCAACATCGGCGACTACGTGCACTGGGGCGAGACACACAACGGCCTTGCAATGGATTACTACGTGCTCCCCGAAGACCTGGAAAAAGCCAAAAAGCAATTCGCTCAGGCTCCGGGGATGATCGACGCCTACGCCCACTACTTCGGCCCTTACCCGTTCTGGCGCGACGGCTACAAGCTGATCGAGGTGCCCTACTCGGGCATGGAGCACCAGAGCGCGGTGGCCTACGGCAATCTCTTTGAGAACGGCTACCTGGGCCGCGACTGGACCGGCGTGGGCATCAGCATGCGCTTCGACTTCATCATCATTCACGAGAGCGGCCACGAGTGGTTCGGCAACAGCATTACCGCCGACGACATGTCCGACATGTGGATCCACGAGGGCTGGACCACGTACCTCGAAAGCCTGTACGTGGAATACCGCTGGGGCAAGGCGGACGCGCTGAGGTACCTGAGCGGGGTCAAGCCCAAAGTGGTCAACATGCGGCCGATTGTGGCCGAGCGCGGCGTGAATTCCGAGCCCACCGAGGACCAGTACTTCAAGGGCGCGCTGATGCTGAACACCCTGCGCAGCGTGGTGAACGACGATGCCAAATGGTTCGCCCTCATCCACGGCCTCTATCAGCATTTCAAGTACCAGAACATCCTGACCGAGGACATCGTCGCCTGGTTCAACCAGCACACCGGCATGAACCTGACTCCCATCTTCAACCAGTATCTGCGCCACGCGCACATTCCGCGGCTGGAACTGCTTTTCGGAGAAGCGCCGGGGATGGTGATGTACAAGTGGGATGCGGATGAGGACGATTTCGCCATGCCGGTCAAGGTGGGCACGTCCGCCCACTGGCAGATCATCCATCCCACCACGAAGTGGCAATGGATGCAGTCGCCGCTCTCGAAAGACGACTTCCAGGTCGATCTGGACGAGTACTACGTGGACGTGAACAAGCAGTGACGAAGCAGGGAACAGGGAAAAGGGAAAAGGGAAAAGGGAACAGAAGAGCCAGGTGCTGGCGCTGACAGGCGACAACCTGGCCCGCGATCAGGCGAGCAGCCGCTCCGCCCACTCCCGCGCCGAGATATACGCGGCATGCGCGGCCGCTGCTCCGGCATGCTGCCACGGCAACAGCGTGGGCCACCAGCCCGCACGCAGCCCGTAGTAGCGCACGGCCACAAAGCCCAGCGCGGCCACTACGGCCAGCAGGATAACCGCCCCGATCCAGCGCACGCGGAGCTCGCGCGCCTCCCGCTGCTGCATGCGCGCCTTGCCCACGTTGGAGGCGAACGCCGTCCAGTTGCGGTCGTCGTCCAGTACCTGCCCCGAGGCCTGGTACGCCTTCATGAAGCGCTCGGTCCAGCCCTGCGGCTCAAGCCCGACCGCCGTGGCGTAGCCGCGCACAATGCCCTTGCTGAGGATGCCGCCCGGAAGTTGGCCGTAACGGTCCTGTTCCAGCGCCAGCAGGTGGCGCCGGCTGATCTTGGTGACGGCCGTAATGTCTTCCAGCGCAATGCCGCGGGACATCCGCTCCATGCGCAGGTCTTCTCCGAAGCTGCCCATCGGCTACCAATAACAGGGACTTGGAACCCTATTGTGGATTTTCCCTCGAACCATAAACCGAAGTCCAGCGCCGTTCAAAGGGAAATGCCGGGAAAGTAACGGGATTTAGGGGATTCCTCGCGGATTCATCAGGCTGGGAGACTTCTCCCTGATCCCTGATCCCTGCTGTTCGGGCTGCTACCCTTGGAACAGTGCGCCCATCGCGGCCCGTGGAGGTCGCTTTCAGGATGAACAAGCTGGTATTCGCCAATCTCGTGCACCGCCCGCTCCGCTCCCTCATCAGCGTGGTCGCGGTCGCCATCGAGGTCATCATGATCCTGTCCATCGTGGGCACCTTCATGGGCATGCTCAACGACATCCGATCTCGCGATAACGGGATTGGCGCCGACCTGATGATGCAGCCCTCCAACGCCAGCGCCTTCAACGGCATAAGCGGCGCACCCATGCCCATCAAGTTTGCCCTGGTCTTGCGCAAGCTGTCGCACGTCAAGATCGTGTCCCCGGCCATTGTGAAGTTCAGCACCAACCCCGGCGATTTTGGAATTGTCGACGGTATCGATTACGACACTTTTGACGCGCTCAGGCCTTTTGCATACCTACGAGGCAGCCGGTTTCAGCGCCCGGATGACGCGGTCGTCGACGACGTCTTCGCCAAGTCCGATCATGGTTACCACGTCGGCCAGACCATCCAGATCATGAGCCACAGCTTCCGCATTAGCGGCATCGTGGAAGCCGGCAAGGGGGCCCGCAAGCTAATCCCCATCGACACCATGGGCAAACTGATGGCAGCCGAGGGTAAATGCTCCGTCTTTTACGTCAAGGTGGACGATCCAGCGAACGATCAGACTGTGATCGACGAAATCAACTCCACCCCGGGGCTGGCAGATTATCCCGTAACAACCATGGAACAGTGGATGAGCGAGTTGACGCCGGAAAACATGCCGGGATTCAACCTGGCGCTGCGAGTGGTTACCGGCATCGCGGTGATTGTCGGCTTCCTGGTGATCTTCCAGTCCATGTACACAGCCGTATTGGAGCGCACGCGAGAGATCGGCATCCTCAAATCCATGGGAGCTTCCAAGGCGGCCATAGTCTCCGTGGTTCTGCGCGAGACCGCCGTGCTGGCTGTGGCCGGAATTATCCTCGGCATCGCCGGAACATTCGCGGTACGCACCCTCCTGCTTCGATTTTTTCCCACCCAGCACTTTGAGATCACTGTGCCCTGGATCGCGAAAGCTGCAGGGATCGCCTTCGCCGGTTCAATCCTGGGCGCGCTCTATCCCGCCTGGATGGCTGCCCGCAAGGACCCCATCGACGCCCTGGCCTACGAATGACGAACCAGGCAAGGAGCCTGGCGCCTGAAACAGTTTTCTTCGCCCTTACCACTCTATCGAGCAATTCCGCAGCCCGCGAAAAAGCCGCCCCGAA
>CAVYBV010000017.1:0-35846 GCA_963766785.1 uncultured Acidobacteriota bacterium | reverse complement strand
TCGGGCACTCCCCACGAACAACGGGGATCAGTGACTCCTTTGTCGAAACCCGGGTGATCGATACGCCTCAGCTACGATCGCTGAATCCACGCCAGACCGTGTGGCCAGGCGGCGTGACCGCTCCGAGATCCATCAACCCTCGATTTCGCGTCGCGACAAGGGAATTACACGTCTGTGTTGATGGTGGTGCCGACGGTGGTAAACGCGGCGCTGATGTCAGACGCCAGCGCGTTCATGCCGGCGGTTGCCGCCAGAGCGATCAGAGCGATCACCAGGGCGTATTCGACCAGATCCTGGCCTTCGTCAGACGAGAGCAGGTTCTGGGCCTTCACGTAGAGCTTCAACATGGTGTCCTTCATTGAGTTTTTCTCCCCGTAAGATTTTGGATTTCCCCGGCGGTCTGCCGGGCATTTGGCCGTTTTAATTGCAATCGTTATGCCAATTTGCTAAGTGCCTTGTTTTGAATTGAGTATCGTTCGCGACGCCTTGCCCGACCCCCCCATCCTGTAATCGCTGGTTTACTTCCTCAGCGCTCCGGAGTGATGCGGTGTACACATCGAAGGGACAATCTCTGTCCGGCGCGGACAACACGAAGAAAAAACGACTTACATCCGACTACCCCTTTCGTCCGCCCTGACTGTGTCTGGGATGAGCCGCCGATCCCACGAAAGGGGGAGATGCTGGAAATGGATCGTCTGGCCGGCGCGACGGTCGATCGCTTGATCCGGTTGCGGTTTTTGCCTTCGGGCGCCTGCGGCCAGCCTGGGCCGGTGTTGGCTCGGCTTCCCTGCTCTGGCTGTGCCCGGCGCTGGAGCGCCATGTGAGCTCCGGCCACGCCCGCGGTTGCCCGATCTGCAATGAAGGGGTGGTTACGGCTTTGCGCCGGAATGAGGAGTGGCTTGCCAGGGTGCGGAGAAACTCCCCGGAGAGGGCAGAGACGTCTCAGGGCACCACTTCACAGCTTGGTGAAAAAACTTGCGGCCGGACAGAAGAGAACGCGTCAGGGCGGGACTTTAGTCCCGCCGATAACCGCAAACAAAGGACTTGGGCTTTACAGGTTGCGGAAAAACTCTCAGGGAAGCGCAAAAACGCGTCAGGGCGGGACTTTAGTCCCGCCGATAACCGCAAACAAAGGACTTGGGCTTTAGCTCCTGAGGTCTTCTGCTTCGGCGTGAGCACCTTCGCGAGTTTTTCCGCAGCCTCAGTGCCGCCGTGGCCCTGATCGTGGAGCGGAGCACCGGCAAGGCGCTGGCCCTCTTGCCGCTGATCAGGCCACAGTAGTCTGGGGGGAAGGCTAGGGCGCCGAGAGAAACTGAATCTGATCGCCTGGCTCGGTTCCCGTCGCCGCCACCGTGCCCGGCCGGAGCTCGAGGATGGAATGAGCCCTCAGACTGCCGGAGATTCTTGCCGGACCCACGCTGTGCCGGACCTTGACCACGCGCCGGCTGCGATCGAGGTAGATCAGGTCGATTGCGAATCTCATGCCGAAGGTGTGAACAGACTCGCAGGGCACGATCCAGAGACCCTCGCCTTCGTCAAGGCCGTTCCGCCCCAGCAGGCCCTTGCGGCGTCGCGGCCCGTAATCGGCCACTGCGATCCTGCCGCCGATCTCCGTTTGCCGCGTCTGGTTCACCACGCGCATCAGCTCGTCGGGCTTCTGCGGCTTTGGCCGCAGAAGCCCAATCGCTGAGAAAAGAAAGTTGGATACCCGCTTTGCCATCCTGAATTACGGCCCCGTGCTACCCGAGGTACTGCTTCCCCCGCCGCTCGAGCCGCCGCCTCCCCCGCCCGACGCTCCCATCAACAGATTCGACGGGCTGGTGCTATCCCCCGGCAGTTGCTTCCCGGGCTGCAGGCTCTTGATCAACTGTTCCACCGGCATGGTGGCGGGCGCCGGCGTAGCGCTGGCGGTTGAGTTCGCCGGATTTTGCATCGGCGTTTTGGAGTTCGGCGGCAGGAACTGCATGGGATAAATGGGGAGCGAAATCGAACCGCTGGGAACGGGCTGCACGATCTCCGGAGTCACGATGACAATCAGCTCGGTGTTCGACTTGGTGCGATTGATCGACTGGAAGAACTTGCCCAGGATGGGAATATCGCCAAGAAATGGAATCTTTTGAAATGTCTCAGACGTACTGTTGTCCAGCAGCCCGCCGATGGCGAACGACTGGCCTTGCGCAAGCTCTACTTCCGTCCTCACCTGGCGGATGTCGATCGCCGGAACCTGGAAGCCTTCGAGGGTGATGGCATTGGTAAAGTCCAGCGAGCTGACCTCCGGCGCAACCTGCAGGTGGATGGTTCCACGCGGCGTGATGGTGGGAATAAAATTCAGCCGGATGCCGTATTCCTTGAACATGAGGGTGACGGTGGGGCCGGAGCCTGCCGCCGAGCCCTGCACCACGGGATAGGGATACTCGCCGCCGGCCAGGAACGTGCCCAGCTTGCCGTCCTCCGTCAGCACGTTGGGCTCGGCCAGAACCTGCACCAATCCCCTCTGCTCCATGGCCGCGAGCGTAGCTCCCAGGTTCAGGCCGGGCAAAAAGGCAAAAAGGTTCAGCTCATTTGACAGCGTCAAGGAACCGGCGCCCGTCGTGGTGCCGAGATTCGGCGGTGAGAACTGACCCGTGTTTACGCCGGCTATGGTGTTGCCGTACCCGGTGCTGAAGAGATTGATGCCAAGCTGCTTGCTCTTGGTGCGGTCCACGCTGGCGAACATGACCTTGAGCAGGATTTGCGGGGTGGGCGGGGGCACATCCACATCCAGCAGGTTCACCACTTTTCCGCCGGCCGATGCAATCTGCATCGCGCGGGCTGAGTCGGTGAGGTTGTTCACGGTTCCGCGCAGAAAAACACTCCCGTTCTCAAATGAAACCTTCAGCGGTTCGCCGGGAAGCTCGGTGCGGAGTTCGCGGCGCACTGATTCCATCTTGTCCGTCGTCGCCGTGGTGCTCGGCCGCACCGTGACGTTGAAGAACTCGCGATTTCCGCCCGTCTCCCACAGGATGACCGTGGTTTCTCCGGCCGCTATGCCGTTGACCATGACCTCGGTGGGGCTGGTAGGCACCGCTTCCGCAATTGCGGGGCTGCCCACGGCTACCTGCTTCACAGGCTGCGCGCAATCCAGCAGCACCGAGCGCCCCACCACCAGCGCCAGTTCGTTGGTGGCGTCCTGCCGTGTCACTTGCGACGCGGGCTTCGACTGGGCCCGCGCCGGAATCTGTGCGGCAATCGCCGTCAACAGGACAAGCGGCCAAAGACATGCCGCATGAATCGATTTGGTTGGCCTCATTCTTTAGCCTCGGGAACTACAAATTTTTGCTCGCTGCGTTTGGTCCCGTTTACCACTTCTACGGACATGGTCTGGGTGGTAGGCCGCGGGGCGGCGCGCCGGATGTGCGCCGTCACCGCCTTCGGCGGACCCGCTAAGCCCGAAAAAATGTTGCCCATCGCGGTCATTGCCACGTTGTCCGTCTTGGTATCGAGAGGATTGCGCAGCACCAGCTGGATCTGGGTGTGATTGCTGGCCAGGCTCAGGGATTCCGCCTGGTCGGGCGTTACCAGCAGGTTGACCACGTGCACCTGCTGCGGCTTCCCTTCCGCATCCTTCTGGATGTCGGTTCCCGCCGAGAGCACCTGGATGTTCTGCAAAAGTGTCTTGACCTCGGTACCCTCTCGCGGATCGGGGTTCCCGGGCGCATCGCCGGACACCAGAACATCCACGCGCATGCCGGGCGTGACAAAACCGGCCACGCCTACAACTTCATCCACCTTGACCGCGCAGGCCCTCATGCCCTGAGGAATGGTCGCGGCCAATCCGCCTCCCGACCCCGGCGCCGCCAGGCGGCCGTCCAGAATCGGTTCGCCCTGGAAGATGTCGGCGACCACACCGCGGCCGATGGCCTGGTTGGGCTGAAGGATGGCTCCCTTCGGCAGGGTTCCGGAGATCTCGGTGGTGGTCAGGTTCGCGGCCGTCAGGATGGTGCCGAGCTTGAGGTCTGTGGCCGCGGCGATTACGCGCGTGACCTGCACCGGACGCGCTTCGGACATCTTCTTGCCCATCACCTTGTACACCAGGAATGAGACCCCGAGTGCAAGTACCAGGGCAAACGACAGAACGGTCATCAATCTGCGATTCATTTCAGAGCTGCTCCGATAGTTAAGGTTACGCTGTTTACTTCCTGGTACCTAGTAACTTGATAGGTACCGGCATCGAACGCTGGCGGGAAACCAGGGGCAATCGTGCTAACTGGAAGAGAGTGCGGATCATTGGCTCGCGCCGGCACCCCATTCCCCGCCGCGACCAGGGTTGACTCCGCAGGCTCACGGTACTGGAGTAATTTCCGCTTTCCAGAATTGAACTTAGAATGGAGATGTCTCCACCTCTCCCTGAGCGGGCACGCACGAAGCCGCGAGAATAGGTCCTGATGGATAGCAGTTTTGAGATTACGAGCCTCTTCGATCAAAGGCCTCGCGTGCGCCGGGGCGTATCGGCCTATGCGCTTTCCATGCTGATGCACGCTGCAGGCATTGGGCTCGGGGGCTATGTGCTCATCCACGCTCCCCGCATTCGCGTGCTTCCCCCCGACCAGCGTTATGCCCTGCGCGAACTCAGGCTGAACATGCCCCAGCATGTGCCCACGGCCAACGATCGTCTTTATCCCGATCCCCCGCTGCCACACGCCGCGGCCGCAAAATCCGCCGCTCCGGCGCCCGCGCCCCGCGCCGACACCCCCCGCCAGGCCGCCAAAACCGAGGCTCCGCCTCTGCCGCCCCTCCCGCCCGACGGCGGAATCAGCAAACAGATTCTGATGCAGCCCAAGCTCCACATCCATGAGCAGCTCGCCGACACGGTCCCCGTGCCCGCCGCCGTCATGTGGATGCCGGAGCTGAACCACACCAAAATGATCATCCCGGCCAAGCCTACGCCTCCCACCCAGGCGGTTGTCCCTCCGTCCGTGGCCGAGCCCAATGAAGAGCTGGAGATGTCCGAGTTCAGCGTGTCTGCGTCCGCCCTGCAGCCAAAGCTCGAAACCCTTCAACCCAGCACCACCACGCCCCTGGCGCAAAATGGACCCGACCTGGTCAAGCTGCCTCCCACCACCCAATCGGTTGACCTTGGACAGCCCACCCCCACTGCCCTGCTCTCTGTGTCCGAGGTGCGCATGCCCCAGGGCATCGCCGTGCTGCCCCCGGTGAATGAAGCCGGCACCGGATCCAAGACTGCCGGCGTAGGCGCCCGGCCGGCTGCAAACGGCGCCGGCGGGGCCACTGGCAGTTCCAGCACCAGCGCCCAGGCTTCCGCCTCCGAGACCGTAGACCGCATCCAACTTCCGCCCGAGGGCCGATTCGGCGTGGTCGTAGTCGGCGCTTCCCAGACCAGCCAATACCCCGAAGCCGCCGAGTTCTGGAGCGATCGCATCGCTTATACGGTCTATCTCCACGTCGGTCTGCCCAAAACCTGGATCCTGCAGTACGGCCTCGTGAACACGGCGCAGGCCAACGGCACAGGCTCCATAGCCCGTCTCGACGCGCCCTGGCCCTTCGACATCTTCCGCCCCAACCTGCTCGCCGTGGACGTGAACGCCGACGCCCTCATGGTGCACGGCATTCTCAATGCCTCCGGCAAGCTGGAGAAACTCGCGGTCGCCTTTCCCGAAGGATTCCCGCACGCCAGCTTCGTGGTCAACGCCCTCTCCCGCTGGAAGTTTCGCCCCGCCAGCCAGGACGGCAAGCCTATGGCCGTGGAGGTCCTCCTCATTATTCCCGAGGAAGACGACTGAACAGGGCTCCATCCGCCCCCGCGGCAGGCATCGGCCGGGGCGGTGAAAGGCGCGTTCTACCAGACGTCCGTTCATAAACATCCAAATCGCTTTGGATTGCTCCTCAGCACGGGTACACGCTGGCCAGGGGGGCGTGTTCGCGAGCCGTGCCCGCAAATTCCAGTCCCACTCCATCCGTTCCCCAGCGGGTCACCCTCATTTGCACCGTGATCGCCGACTGAACGCCCTGCGGTGACGGACCGGTGCGCTGCAGGCTCATGCGCACCTCCGAGCCCACCGGCCAGCGTTCCTTGGTTACCAGGTAAAGCCCCGTGGCATTGACGTCGCGGATCACATGCACGCCCTGGGCGCATCGCAGTGTGCTTGCTGCCCCGCTGCCGAAACCTCCATGAACAGGGCGGCCCGCATACTCCTCGGCCGAAACGATCGAGATATCCACCACGGTTTGCGCCGGCCGCTGGGTGGTCTCGCGAATGGTGCGCAATTGCGCTTCCATCTCCTCCGGAGCGCAGATCACCATTTGGTTGCCCGGCCGCGTCCGGGAAGAGCTGACCGTGTGCACTGGCAGAGCCAGCAGGCTCGCCGCACCCGTCCGCTTCGGCGCCAGGCGCAGAATCGGAAACGACTCCACTACATGGAGCACCCGGAACCGTTCGTCCAGGTAAATCAGGTCGCGGCGGGCAAAAAGTCCCAGCGTGCGCAGGCCATGGGGACACGCGTGCCAGCTTCCCTCATCCAGAAGATGATGCGCGCCCCGGGCAAAGATCCTTCTCTTCAGCTGCGAGAATGGATGCTCCGCCCGGTTGGCGCCGAGGCTGAGGAAGCACTCGCTGGTCTGGTTGTAAACACAAACCGTTTGGCCTTGCATTCCCTTACCGTCCCATGAAGCGGCCCTTCGGTCCCGGAAACTCCCGGAACTCAAGGCCTGGCTTGACGCGTCCACGCAGAATTCCGCCTGCATGGCGCGCCGTGTTGTCTGCACGCGCCCTGGGCTCGCCATCGGGCGGGCTTTGGCTTCCCCGTCGCGGCGACGGACTAGCGTACACGCGAGCGGCGGCGCTGTATCAGAACGCCGAGCACAAGCACGAAAATCAAGCCGGCAACGATCCGGATCGTGGTTGTCGTATCCATGCAGCTTCTCCTTTCTCTCAGTGTCCGATCAGTACCTTGAACTCATCCGACATGATGATCATGGCCGGTCCCAGGGTCACCAGGAACAGGCACGGAAAAATGAATAACACCAGCGGAAAAATCAGCTTGACCGTGGTCTTCGCAGCCATCTCTTCCACGTTCTGGATGCGCTGCGTGCGCATGGTGTCGGAATGCGTGCGCAGAGTCTTGGCGATGCTGGTTCCAAACTGCTCCGCCTGCACGATCGTCGATACCAGGTTGCGCACCGCGTCCACGTCGGTGCGCTCGGCCAGGTTCCTCCAGGAATCAGGGCGCGGCCGGCCGGCGCGCTGTTCCAGCACCATCACCTCCAACTCGTCGGCGATGATGGGATGGGTCGTGGCCAGCTCCTGGGTGGTGCGCGCGGTGGCCTGGTCCATACCCAGCCCCGCTTCCAGGCAAACCACCAGCAGGTCGAGCACATCCGGCAGCGTGCGCCGTATCTCAATCTGACGGTTCTTGATCTTGCGTCCCAGCCAGAAGTCCGGCAGCAGGTACCCCAGACCGACAGCCGCGGCGTAGAACACAAATGCGTTTTGCTGGGCCAGTCCAGTGAACGTGACCACGGCGGCAAGCGTAAGCGGAACCAGCAATTTGCTGGCATAGAAAGCCTTCAAGGCGGAGTCGCGCCGGAAACCGGCGCGGATCAGCCGCTGCTGGACTACCGAAACCTCCGATTGCGATTTGGGCACCACGCGCTCGATCTTCCCAATTACCGCGCCCAGTTGTTCCTGCGCGCTCTCCAGCTTGCCCGCCAGGCCACCCTTCTTCTTTTGCTGCCGCTCGTTGATCACGGCGGTGATGCGCTGCATCATGGTTTCGCGGTAGAACAGCATCACCCCAAGGCTGGCGACGACCACGAATACGCTCACAAATGCGACGACTGCGAATACCATAGTCCCTTCCTCAAATCTTGATTTTGACAATTTTCTGGATCAGGATGGTGCCGATGGTCAGCGAAATACCGGCGGCAATCAGCAGCTTGATCCCGATGTCCCGCGTCCACAGCAGGCTCATGTTCTTCGGGTTGATGACGTAGAGCCCGATGCCCAGGGCGATGGGCAGAATGGTCAGGATCAGCCCCGTCAGCCTGCCTTGCGCCGTGTGCACCATGATCTGTTTCCGCAGCCGGAACCGTTGCCGGATCATGTAAGAGGTCTTGTCCAGCACTTCGGCCAGGTTGCCGCCGCTTTCCCGCTGGATGATGATCGCCGTGATCGCCATCTTCAGGTCCTGCAAAGGAACGCGGGTGACCAGGTGGTCGAGCGTCGTGCGCATATCCAGGCCGAAGTTCTGCTCGTCGAAGACCACCCGGAATTCCCCTCCCACCGGCTCCTGGCACTCCCGCGAAACCAGGCCCATGGCCGCGTTCAGCGCGTGTCCCGCCCGCAGCGCGCTCACGATCAGGTCCAGCGCTTCCGGCAACCCCTGCTCGAACTTGCTGAAGCGCTGCTTCCGCTTGAGCAATACGAAACCTGCCGGGATCGCTCCCGTCACCACCCCGATACCCAGCGCGAAGAGCAGCGAGCCGGTGCGCAGATTGACCAGGTACCCCGAAATGGCTGCGGCCGCCATTGTCAACAGGATCAGCGTCGCCGGCGTCCACTTCAGCGCCGCCTGCTTCAGCAGCTTGGCGATCTTGGGCATGATGTCCAGGTTGGTGAGCAAGTGGTTGAGCAGCGGGATGGCGCTGACGTGCTCGTTGATGCGGAAACTGACCATGTCGGCGTGCGCCACGCCCCCGGCCGCGCCCACCGCCGTATCCAGGGCCGCGGCGACCTTCTTCTTCTGCGCCGACTTCTCCACCCCCCCGGCCATGATCATCAAGGGAGCGGCGATGGCAAACACGGTGATGAAGACCAGAAATGCAATTAGAAACATAAGCGCTCCTTTTCGCTCAATTCACTTCCACCGAGATATCGAAAGTATCCGGGGGAAGCACGATGCCCGCCCGTTGCAACCGCTCCAGAAATCGCGGCCGAATCCGCGTGGGCGCGAAGACTCCCAGCACCCGCCCGTCCACGCTGATTCCCTTCTTCTCGAAGGTGAATATATCCTGCATGGTGATGGTGTTCTCTTCCATGCCGACAATTTCCGAGATGGTCGTGAGCTTGCGGCTGCCGTCGCTCATGCGCGTGATCTGCACCACCAAATCGATGGCTGATGCCATCATCTGGCGCACCGTTTTTTCCGTCAGGCTCAGGCCCCCCATCGCCACCATCGACTCCAGGCGCATCATCGCATCGCGCGGCGTGTTGGCGTGAATGGTGGCCATCGAGCCCTCGTGGCCGGTGTTCATGGCCTGGAGCATGTCGAAGGCTTCTTCGCCGCGGACCTCGCCCAGGATGATCCGGTCCGGGCGCATGCGCAGGCAGTTGATCAGCAGTTGCCGCTGGCGAATGGCGCCCTGGCCTTCCACGTTCGGCGGCCGCGTCTCCAGGCGCACCAGGTTGGGATGGCCGAGCTGCAATTCCGCCGCGTCCTCGATCGTGATCACCCGCTCCCCCTGGGGAATGTTGCGGGAGAGAATGTTCAGCAACGTGGTCTTGCCCGCGCCGGTGCTGCCGGAGATCAGGATCGTCAGCCGCGCCCGCGCCGCCGACTCCAGCACCATCATCATCTCCGCCGTGGCGCTCTTCAATTCCACCAGGCTGCTGCTGCGCACCGGTCCCAGGCCAAAACGGCGAATGGACATGGAGGGCCCGTCGATGGCCAGCGGAGGAATGATCGCGTTCACGCGCGAACCGTCGGGCAGGCGCGCATCCACCATCGGCGACGACTCGTCCACCCGCCGTCCCACCCGCGACACGATGCGGTCGATGATCTGCAGAAGGTGGGCGTCGTCCCGGAATCGCGCCGTCGTCTTTTGCAGCCGGCCCATCCGCTCCACAAATACGGTGTCCCGCCCGTTGACCAGAATGTCGGAGATGGTCGCGTCCCTCAGCAGCGGCTCCAGCGGCCCCAGACCGAAGATCTCATCCAGCAGATCGGCCTGCAGCCGCGATTGCTCTTCGAAGCTCAAGGGCACGCCCTGGCCGCGGATGATCTCGTCGATCAGCCCCGCCACCACCTTGCGCGCCTGCTGCGAATCCACGCGCGACAGCTTCTCCAGATCCAGCTTTGAGATCAGCGTCCGGTGTATTTCCGTTTTGTATTTTTCTAGATCCAGAGTCTCAGCTGTGCCCACGGTTCCTTGACCTCATTGCCTAAAAAAGGCTCATCAGTTTCTTTCGCTTGACCGGCTTGTCCGGCAAACCGCAGGCGGCCCGCGCCATCTGGCAGATTACCTTTGAAATCGCCGACTCGCTCATCGCAATCGGCGTGGCGCTGTTCTGCATCTCGCGTACCGCCCCATAATCGTTGGGAATCTTCCACTGCGGCTTGCGCGTGATGATCTTGGTGATGTGATCCTCGTCCAGGCCCAGCGAAGACGACTCCCAGCGGTTCAAAATCACCTCGAACTTCGGCGACTGGGGACCGAAAAAGTCCGCCGCCAGACGGTTGGTGTTGCGCAGCTCCGGTATGCTTACCTGCGTCACCAGGTAGATGTGCGCCTTGGGATCGAAGACCGCGGTCCCGGTCAGGTCGAAGCGCGATCCCGAATCCACCACCACCACGTCGAATTCAGCCCGCGCCACGTTGATCAGCTTGTCCACCGCTTCGCTGGAAAACGGAACCGGAATCAGCCTGCCCGGCGCCGCCAGCACCCAGATCCCCGAAGGTTCGTGCTTCATCAGAAGCTTGGAAAGAAAATTTCCGTCCAGGCGCAGGTAGTTCTGCAAGGCATCCACGGTCGAGTACTGCGGCGCCAGCCCCAGATTCAGCACCGCATCGCCCAACGGCAGATCCAGATCGATCAGGAGCACCTTCTGCGCCGATTCCCTGGCCGCCGCGATGGCGAAGTTGGTCGCCACCATGGTTACGCCCGATCCACCCTTGGCGCCCCAGAACATGCACAGCTGCCCGTCCTTGATGGGCGCGTGCAGGTTCGCCCGTCGCGCCGATGCCCGCGCCAGCGCCTCGGCCATCGCGGTCTTGGCTATGGGCAGGCTCAGGAACTCCCGCGCCCCCGCCCGCATGCTCCGGATCATCAGGTCCGAATCGTTGTTCACCGAATAGACCATCACCGTGGACTGGCTCACCCTGGCCACCTGCTCCACCACCTGCAGCGCTCGCTCCGGATCGCTATCCAGCTCCACGATGATCACATCGAATCCCGTGTTGACCAGCTCGACCAGACGACCGCCTTCCGGGTAGTACGAAACGTGCCGCACATCGGAAGACCACGGCGCCATGATCGAGGTTGCAACCACATCCCGCCGCCGGTCATCCGGACCCACCACCCCAACCAACAGCATGTTGTCCACTGCCACCGAAGCTTCCGGCGGTGCGGCATCTGTTCCGATACTCCATGCGGTCTGCGCCATCTCGATATGTGCCCTTAAACCCTTTCTTCGGTCTTGCTGGTCGCCCTGACTGGCTCAACGCGCAAAAAACGAAAGCAGCGTTCCAATCGCGATTGCCGGAGCGTATGGCATCTTCCGCGCCCGCGGGTTTTCCAGCACCAGCTCCGGGTGCGCCAGCGTCTCCCGCTTGCGCCAGCCGAATACCAGGTCACCCGATCCCTTCAACACCTCTCCCAAAAACCCGCCCCACAGCGCCCAGATCAACGCCATCAGCCCGCCTGCCAGCCCTGTCACCACCAGCGCCAGCATCAGTTGATGGGGGCCTACCCACGCCCCGATGGCCGCGCACAGCTTCACGTCCCCGGCTCCCATGCCGCCCATAAAAAACAGCACTCCGAAGATCACCAGCCCCAGCGCCATCCCCTCCGCACTCCTGCCCACGCCCTGCCAGCCGTGAAACCAGGCCGATTCTCCCAGTCCCCCGGCCAGAAACGGCAACACCAGCCAGTTCGGTATCCTCCGGCTGCGCAGATCCGTGAATGTCGCCACCGCCAGTACCGCTACCGTGGGCCACCAGGCAATCGAATGCATCCTCTCGTCTCCTCAACGAATTCCGAGCAGCACCGCCGCCCCAAGCAGCCCCAGGGCCGCCGGCGACAAAACCGCCCAGTACAATACTGCCCGGTTGTTCGAGTTTTGAATCACCGGGATCGATGCCGCTGCCGCTCCCAGCAATGCCAGCGTCGGATAAAGAATAGATTGCTCCATGGTCCGACCCTCCTGTACATAGATTTCTGCCCCTGATCCAGCAATCGGAGTTCCAAAGGTCACCTTCAGCCAAGTTGCTCATTTATCTGGCACTAAACCTCTTTCCGACCCCCAGGTGTCCACTCCTGTATACAGCCGTTTTCCACCTTGCAACGGCTGGACGACACCCCACGCAACTCGTTGGCGACACTCATTTTTCCCCTCACACCGCGGTACCACACCTCTTTCCCTATTCGTTGTATGTACGGAAGATTCTGCCGATAGTACCGTTGGAAGCGCTGAAGCTTTCCAACAGAGGGGTCCCAAAGAAATATGATCCGTGTCGGACTGTATACTCGCGATTTCGCCTTGAAGCCGCTGCTTGCCTCCGCCTTGGGCAAGGAATTTGATTTCCTTTCCGAATCCACCGATGCCGGCATCCAGCGCATGGCCCTCGACGAGCATTGTGACGTCGTCCTTCTCGATCTCAACTCCAACCACGACGGCCTCAAGGAACGCATCGCCTGCGCCACCCGACTAATTGAGGCCCAGGCCACCGTGATCGTGCTCGCCGACGACGTCCTCCGCTCCACCGCCAGCGACATGGTTTGCCAGGGCGCGTTCGGCTATTGCCGCCGTCCTCCTTCCATCCGCGAACTTCGCCTCAAGCTCACCCAGGCCTACGAATCCGTCTCCGTCCACCGCGGCGCTGATGCCGCCCAGGAACAGCCCGACGCGGCCCTGGGCCCTGATGCACCCGCCGCCGACGGTCAGTCCATGATCGGGTCCAGCCCCGCCCTCCTGTACGTCCAGCAACTCATCGGCCGCGTGGCCTCCATCGATGCCTCGGTTCTCATTCAGGGTGAAAGCGGCACCGGCAAGGAACTGGTTGCCCGCGCCATCCACAATCGCGGTCCCCGCGCCAAAAAGCCCTTCGTCGCCGTCGCCTGCGGCGCCATTCCGGAAACCCTCATCGAGGCCGAGCTCTTCGGCCACGAAAAAGGCGCCTTTACCGGCACCGTCGGCGCCCGCGAAGGCTACCTCGAACAGGCCGGCGACGGCACCTTGTTCCTCGACGAAATCGGCGAGCTGACCCCCTACGTTCAGGTCAAGCTCCTGCGCGTCCTGCAGCAGCGCGAGTTCTGCCGCCTCGGCTCCAGCAAACTCATTCCCCTCCGCGCCCGCGTCGTCTTCGCCACCCATCGCGACCTGAACCAGATGGTCGCCGAAGGCAAATTCCGCCAGGACCTCTACTACCGCATCAACGTGATGAAGATCGATACCCCCGCCCTGCAGGAACACGCCGAGGACATTGCCGAGATCGCCGGCCACCTGCTGCGCCGCTTCTCCGCGCAGTTCGCCAAGCCCATGGCCCGCATCGAGCCCGACGCCATCGCCGTCCTCGAGTCCTACGCCTGGCCCGGCAACGTTCGCGAACTCGAAAACGTCATGCAGCGCGCCATCATCCTCGCCCCCGGAAACACCGTCCGCGCCCAGGACCTACCCCAGAACCTCCGCGAGCAGACCGGCGTGGAAGTGGTTGACGAATGCGCCCCCGACGGCAGCTTCGAGCGCCTCCTCCGCGATTACAAGATCAAGCTGGCTGAGGCCGCCATCCGCGAAAACCACGGCAACAAAACCATGGCCGCCCGCAGCCTTTCCATCTCGCGCGCCTACCTCCATCGCCTCATCCGCCTCGCTGACACCGGAACCTTCGTCCCCCAGCACGCCCTCGCCATCCCCGCCGAACGCTACAACTGACCTTTCGCCGCCTTTTACACGGGGGAGGGCCCGCCCTTTTCGCATACCAGCGAAAGGGCGGGCTTGTGCCTATCTCTGCACATCAAGAGCCTCTACTCTCGCTTGCTACTCCCTTCCCCTCCCAATCTGTACCTTGAAAACAGCCGCCACGCCCCAGGGATAGTCCCCGTAGTAAGGAAGCAGTCGCTCCGGCGCCCGATACCCCGTATACTGCGCGCCAAGCTCCATCTCGCTCCCAGACCAGCCCCAAAGATGATGCGCGTACCCGAATGTCCATGCCGGCACGCGTCCCACTACCGTCTCGTCTGACGGAGGATTGGGCAGCAAGTCGGTCGTCCGGTCCGCATTTTCCAGCCGCGTCCACGCACTCTGCCGGCCGCCCATCCATAACGTCATCTCCGCCAGGTAGCCGTTCGCCTTCTCCGTGCTTCCCACCGTGTGATTGCGCCCCCAAACCGCGACGCCGTTCGAAGTGACGCCCGGAAATGCATGGTGCCAGGTCAGCGATGCTGTCTGCCGCAGCACATCTTCGGTGGGGTGCAGTTCCTCAGGCGAGTGCAGCCGTCCCAGCGAATACTGCCCCACCCAGTCCCGCACTGGAAGCACGCTTAGCCGCCCGGCCCACGAGTCCACTGCGCCCACTTCAATATGCCAGCGGTTCTCGTCCGGCTCGCGCCCGTGAAATCCGCTCGCCTCAACTCGTGCGCCCAGTCGATCCCCGCCCACGGTGACGCCGCCGGTCACCACGTCCCACGCAATGTGGGTCGAGTCCTCCAGATGATGCCCCAGCGGCGCCAGCGGATCTTCGCTGGCCGAGGCGCGATGCGGAAACGCCTCCGGCCCCAGCGCCGGATCGCCCACCGGCCCGCCATAGAGCGTCGCAACCGCATGGCTCCCGAGCTTGCGGTCGTAGAACCCGGCAAGTTCCATGAACAGATCGTGCGGATGCTGCCCATCCTGGATCGGCTTGCCGAATGCCGTTTCGCCCTGCTGGAAAAGCTCGGGGTAAAACCGTCCGCTGATCGTGGCCGGCTCCAGGCTCAGCATCATCCGCAGCGTCAACTGCCCTGCACCGAACTGCCGCTGCGCCATCGGCATCACCCAGTTCGTCGAAAAGAGCTTGTCTCGCCCGCGCAGCCCCGTCTGCTGCTGCTCGGCGATCCAGACCTCACCGTGCAGCATCAGCATCCAGCCCGAGGGCCTCATCTTCATCATCATCGGCGGAACGCTTGACCCCGGCTCCAGGTCCGTCCCCGAACCGCTGTGGCGAAGCACATTCTCCACAGGTGTAGCCGCCGCCCCGCCCATGTTCATGGGCATCTGCACCGCGCAGCCGGCGGCAGGGATGAGCAAATACACAGCAAGACAGAACTTCGGCAAGGAAACCTCCGCCTTCAAGCCGTGAACGCACCGCAAAAGGGGCGCGGACTTGAAGCCTGCACTGAACCAACCCCGTGCAGACACGAGCTCTCATTGACGCGAAGGAATCAAGTTCTCAGGACGAGAGGCTTCGACGCCCCGGGGCGTCCTTCGGCAACGCGTGGTCCGAAGGCACATCGCGCGGACGCGCCAAGGAATGGCACGGCTAGAACAGGCATCGAGGTGGGCCGAGCGGCGATCGCGATGGAGCCGGCGGAATCCGGCCTTGCCGTCGCGTTCATCTCCGGCGTGCAGCACGGTGACGCCATGTGCATGCAGCAGGACCGCTGCTGCAAGCCGTGCCCGCAAGCCGCGCTGCACGGTACCACCGAGAGGTGCGCCGCCAGCAGAGCCAGCACAATCAGCCGCCACAACCGCATGCCGCGATTATAGCCGCCCCGCGACCACCCGTGCCGCGTAGCGGCGGGTGCCCCCCGTCCCCGGCGCACCCAGAGACTCAAAGGCAAATCGGCCCTTGACCCGGGCCACCCGCCGGAATGTTGATCACTTCATCTAGTTCGATGAATTTTCCACACTTGAAATTGTCTCATTGGTCTTGTAGATTTGGATTGCTTCCAACATACAAAGTCAGGCTGCCGCCCGAGGATTGCGCGCAGTCTCAGGGTTTTTCCAAGGTTGAATTTGATGGATTGAGATGAGGGAATCGAGATGACACAGCGATCGGTTGAGACTTTGCTCAGGGCTGGGTTAGTGCTTGGCCTGGGCTTGGCAACTTGCGGATATGCATTCGCGGCAGCTCCCCGGTCTTCGAAAGACCTGGAGGCCCAGCAAAGCGACATCGTTATCAGCGGAGTCGTACCGGGCATCACGCCTTTCATTGCCTCGGTTCAGTTCTCCGGCCAGGGCGTCAGCAGCGTGGCCTCCGTTACATTCACCATCGCGCCCAAACCGAATACCGTCTCTGCGCCCGTCACCGTCACCTGGGACAGGGAGGCGCTTGTCAATCGCGGCTACCTGCAAACCGATGTCATCAATCTGCCGGTTTTTGGCCTGTACAGCGGTTATCAGAATCAAGTCACCTACCAATTGCAATTTGCGGACGGATCGATCCAGAAGTTGAAAGATTCCATTACCACGGATCTCTACACAGGCTCCCAGAAGAGCTATTTGAGCCCGACGATTCTGAAAGCGCGGGCCGCCGGCAGTACGTTTGGGTTCAACTACCTTCTCCTGAAGTCCCAATATGGCAGTCCGGTAATCGCTGACACCGATGGGGAGATGCGCTGGGTTGGTGAAAGCAACAATCCTACTACCGCGACCTACTATGCCAATGGCCAGTTCTTTGAGGGAAGCGAAAAATCGCCGGCAATTACGAGCATTCAAATGGACGGGACACAGACGGTGCTGGCGACCCATCTTCGGCAGCCTCTTCTGGGGGAATTCACTCACAACCTCGACCCCGGTCCCACCCCCGATAGCTTCCTCGCTGAATTCACCGGGGTGGACGATCTTGGCAGCAGCCAGCTGGACATCGCTGCGATCCTCTCGCCGTATGAAAATCCGCCGGCAAGAGAGACGTTTGACATGGCGGACATAATCACGTCTTACATGAAGGCAAATGGCGATGATCCGACTAAGTTTGTGCGGCCCGGAGTCGACTGGTTCCACATTAATGCCACCGCATATGATCCCAACGATGGGAACGTGATTATCTCCAGCCGCGAGAGCTTCGTAGTCAAAATCAACATTCATACCAAACAGATAATCTGGATTCTGGGCAATCCACAGGGGTATTGGTACACCTTCCCATCTCTGCGCGCCAAGGCTCTCCTTCTTGACGCCGCCGGCGGCGACTACCCCATCGGCCAGCATGGTGTATCCGTCACTTCGGATGGCTACCTCATGGTGTTCAATGATGGCACGGGCAGTCTGAACCAGCCCGCCGACAACGCACTGAGCCGGGGTTTTAGCGAAGTATCGGTCTATTCCATCGATCTCACGACCATGACGGCTCACCAGGAATGGAGCTTCGATTACGGGAAGACCATCGTTACCGAATTCTGTGGAAGTGTCTACGAAGCAGCGGAGCATTCGTACCTGGTAGATTTCGCAAACGAGGCTTCCACCGGCAATCTGTCTGCGCGGCTGGTTGGATTGGATTCCAACCATAACGTGGCATTTGATTTTCGATATGCACAAATCGGCGAGTGCGGGACCTGGAATGCGATTCCGATAGACCTCGAAAATATGGAGATTGGTGGCGACGGCCTGGAGAACTATTTTCCAACCACCACCGCGGCCACCAGCGCCACCACGGTCTTTACCGGCGCGGCGCAGAGCCTGGCTCTCAGCGCTGCCGTCACCGGCAGCTCGGGTAAGGTGAACGCAGGAAACGTCACCTTCACGCTGATGAGCGGAGCCAATGTGGTCGGCGCGCCCGTAACCAGCGCGGACATCACCAGTGGCGCCGCAACCGCCCACTACCTTCTGCCCGCCAGCGCCCCGTCCGGAGCCTACACCATCCAGGCCGCCTACAACGGCGGCGATGGATTCGCTGCAAGCAGCGATGCAACCCAAATACTCACCGTGAACCCCGCAGCCAGCTCCACCACGCTGACGTCTTCGAACGCCAACGCCAACCAGGGCGCCAGCCTCACCTTCACCGCCGTTGTTACCGGCGCCGCCGCAGTCGCGCCAACGGGGTCCGTCTCCTTCATGGATGGCAGCACCGCGCTCGGTACCGGCACGCTGAGCGGCCAGGGAGTGGCAACCTATCGAACCAGCAGCTTGAGCGCCGGCACCCACCAGATCGCTGCGGTCTACTCCGGCGACCCGTATTTCGCAGGATCGACCTCGGCCAACGTCGCCCAAACCGTTACCGCGCCTAGCTTCACCATCGCCGCCAACGCAACCTCGCTTGCCATCGCTTCCGGCGCATCGGGATCAGACACATTTACGCTCACGCCGGCTGGCGGCTTCAACAGCACTGTCAACTTCGCCTGCTCCCAGTTGCCGCCGGATGCCGCATGCAGCTTCTCGCGCAGCCCATTGTCGCCCGATGGTTCGGACACCGCGCTGACCACCATTCTGAAAGTAACCATCAGCGGCTCCACGACCGCAAGCGCGGCTTCCCAACACAACACATCGCTTGCCGGATTCCTCTGGTTACCGGGACTCGCGCTCGGTCTCCTTCTCGCTTGGCGCCGCAGAAAACTGCGCGGGATCATGCTTGCCATCGTTGCCGCCATCGCTCTGGCCCAGCTCTCGCTCACCGGTTGCGGCGGAGGCGGGGCGTCCTCGCCGCCGCCCGTCACACACACCATCAAGGTCACCGCTACCCCGTCCAACGGCGCCGGCGCTCAATCCGTCACTCTCACCCTGATCGTTACATAACAAATCGGGCTTCCCGGGACTGTGCCCGTTCATCGCTCCTGACCCTGAGGGGACTGAAGGGGAAGGATCCGCGCGATGAGCGGGCGTCCCGGAACTGTGCCCCATTCATCACAGCTTTATCGTGATGAGTATGCGTCCGCTTCCGATGCGCAACCAACCTGTCTTCCCGCCGCTGACAACAGGCATCTTGTTGCCACCCTCCCCCGGTCGTATACTCCACGCAGTAGTCCCTCGAGCTTTTTCTATCTATTGGATACCGGGCCTATTGAGAGCCGGAGGTGTGAAATGCAACCCCAGTTCCCCTCCCGATCTGCGCTATTCATCCGCCTTGGCGGCGCATCCGCCCTGCCGCTCCTCGCATTTCTAAGCCTCTGTGTGTCGTCCGCCACGGCGCAAGGCCCCACGCCAAAGCCGGTCATCACGCCTCTGTCGGGCTACTACTCGTCCGCCCAGACTGTCGCCATCGCCGACTCGCTCTCCGGCGCCACCATTTACTACACCATCGATGGCTCCAACCCAACCACCGCGTCGCCCGTTTACGGCGCCCCATTCACCGTCTCCGCCACCGCCACTGTCCGGGCCTTCGCCGCGGCATCCAGCTACCCCAACAGCCAAGTCGCCTTCTCCATTGTGAACTTCGGCAAAGCCAGCACCACCGATACGCTCACCCTCACCGGCAGCGACCCCTATACCATGAGCTGCTCCGTTTCCGGCAGCACCATCCTCGGCGTGCCCGGACCAACGGGAGCCGTAGCCCTCTCTGACGTCACCACCGGCACTACGCTGGCGACTGGCGTCCCCCTCGGCACTCCCTCGCAGTCCGTCGCGGTGGAGATGCCTTTCGCCACAACCGTCGCATTGCAGTCGGCCTTGCACGGCTACAGTACCCTCGATCCCGTCATGGTGGCCGGAGACTTTAACGGAGATGGAATCCCGGATCTGATCCTTTTTTCGTCTCAATTCGAATTTCTGGCTGGAAACGGCGACGGCACCTTCCAGGCGCCGGTCACCCTCAACAACAACTTCTTTCACGTCTACGCCGCCGCCACCGCCGATTTCAACGGAGATGGAATACTCGATCTGGCAGTCAGCCAGCCAGACCTGACCACGGGAGCTATGTCCTTATATATCTACCTCGGCAACGGCGACGGCCCCGGTCAGGCTCGCGCGCCGGGCCCTGGCCGCCGCCACCGCCCTCAATACTCGCCCGTCCGTCGGCAATTTGATAAGCTGCTAAATGAATCAATGTCATTGCCAGACGCTCACGGCCCCGCGCGTAGAGCCCGCGCAGCCCGCGTGACAGGAGAAGTATGTTGATCACATTTCGCCAGAAGAGGATCATCAACGCGCTGCTGTGGCGCCGCTATTCCGTGGCGATCGACTCGATCAATCGCAACGCTCAGATGCAGGAGATCATTCGCGGATATGAGAAATCGTCCGCAGGGAAATATCAAACTCGTGTTGAGATGTTTGCTGCTGTCAATGCGCCCTTGGGAAACACCCCGATCAGCTATTTGGAATTTGGGGTCTTTCAGGGGGCCAGCCTGAGGACTTGGACAGCGCTGAATTGGCACTCCGACTCGCGGTTTTTCGGATTCGATTCTTTTGAGGGATTGCCGGAAACCTGGACGCACATCGTCGGGCCAGACACGGGAAAAAGCTCAATTTGATTTTGGGGGAAATGCTCCCCAGTTCGTGGACCCGCGAGTTCATCTTGTCAAGGGGTGGTTTCAAGACACGCTGCGGGGCTTTTTGGAAAGCACCGAATTGCGGCATCCATTGGTGGTCCACGTTGACTGCGATCTTTACTCGAGCTCGCTTTACGTCTTGTGCTCGCTAGACGCGAAGCTCCAGAAGGGCGACATAGTAATTTTCGACGAGTATTCCTCTCAGCTTAACGAGTTTCTCGCGTGGGACGAGTATCAACGCGCATTCCTACGCAAAAGTGCCTGCATCGCTATGGCCCTTGACTGGACGCACGTCGCCTTCAGGATTGAATAGGCGGGCGGCCCGCTCCAAGCCTCCTCCAGCCTATTCGCCCACAATCGCGAGTGCCCCGCCCTGGCTTGCCAGGGCGGGAGGCGCGACGTCGCCGCCACAGACTGCGTCCCCACGCCGGGCGGCCCAGGGGGCACCAGCGAGGGCTCCGTCACTGAAGTAGCAACTTCACTATTGTGATTGGGCTCACCTGATTTGGCCCCATCCTCCCGCCGGCGTCCCGGCCCACGGCTGCACAAACGGGCGTTTGTCCATCGGGAAGCGCACAAATTTGTCGCTCCGGCGGGTAGCCGGGGCCCGCTTCCATCGAATTACGTTTACGTGATAACCGAAGTGCCTGGAGAACGGATGCTCCCGTTCCGGGTCCCGCGGGGACGGTGCCCAGCCCGCCGGTCGAGGGGGAAATTGCCTCACGTAAACCACTATGTATCAGCCAAATACAAAATCTTTTTGCAAAAACATTGGGAAATTCGCGTGTCAAGAGGCTTTCGTGGGACACTAAACCGCATTATGGAAGACTGTCTGTACGCCTCTGATTCCACGCATCTTCCAAACCAACCCCAAAGAGTCCAAATGAGCAGAATTCCGCAGTTTTCCCCTCGGAACCTGCTACGCTTATTTTAGATGGGTAGAAAAAGGCTCGCCGGCCGCGGGCCTTTTCCCTTTTGCGCGAGTCCTTCCCAATAGCAGGCGGCCAGGGACAAGGGGAACGAAAAGCAATGAAAAGGCGAACACAGAACCTGCACTTACAGCATCTAACCAATAGCTCCCATTGGACATCGCCGTTTTATTTTTTCGCGCAAATCTTCGCTTTTTCCTCGTTCCCTGCTTCTACAGCTTGCTCGAGGTGAACATCTGGTGCAGCCAGGGCAGATTGACGCGCAGCATCAGCACCACCACCACCACAATCACGACCAGCTCCGCCATCAGCCGTGGCTCGCGGAACAGCTTCTCCGGGTTCTGCACCGCGGAGTGCGCCTTGAACGCCAGGTCGAAGTAGGTGGCCATCATCAGCGCCACCAGCGGGAAACTGAAGATCAGCTCCAACCGGTACCTGGCGATGAACAGCCCGAACATCAGCATGGAAAACGACGCGTAAAACACCACCGACTCCAGCAACCTTCGCTCCGTGTAGTGCCGGAACGAGCGCCGGTATGAGGCTGCTGCGGCCGCGTTGCCGATCTCGCGGTACTCGCTGAAGCGCTTGAGCGCCATAAAATAGCAGCCGATCATCCAGTACGACACCAGCAGCGACGTGGGCGGCACCAGCGTTGTCGCCACCATGTACCAGCCCAGCAGCATGCGCAGCGGGTTGTTGATGGATTCGGTGATCACGTCCAGGTAAACCACATCCTTTGTCCGCAGCGGCCGGACGTTGTACGCGCAGCCCATGATCCACAGGCCCGCGGCGGCGATGGTGAACTCCCTGCCGACGCCGAGCGCCAGCCCTAAACCGGCCGCCATCAGCAGCAGCCACTGCGCCCACGCCAACGGCAGCATGACCTGACCGCAGGCCACGGGCCGGTTCTTCTTGATGGGGTGCAGACGGTCGAACGGCGCATCCAGGATCTCGTTCAGAACGTAGTTGCTGCTGGCGATCAGCGTGCAGGAGACCAGCCCGATCAGGATAGTGAGCCCCAGATGCGCGGTCAGCGGCACCCGCGCCATCTCCATCGGCACCACGATCCCAGGCAGAACAAAGATGTTCTTGATGGAGTGATCGAGCCGCATGATTGCCAGGTGGGCGCGCAGGCGGCCGCGCTTTGGAACTCGTTGCTGGTCCGGCATGGATCCATCGTACGTGCTGGCGAAGGGCGTGAGAATGCCCTGCCCGTGCCAACGTTGGTTCCCTGGATCAGCCGTCAGCCCTCAGCTTTCAGCCTTCAGCTCCAGAGGTCAGTTGCGGATGTCGGCCATCAGCGATTCGACTTCGGCCTTCTGCTCCGCGGTGAGCGGAAGCAGCGGCGCGCGGGGACGGCCGCCATAGAAGCCGTTGAAGTCGCATGCGTGCTTGATGCCGGCGATGCCGAAATCGCCGGCCACGCGCTTGCCCGCGGCGGCAATGCGCTGCTGCTTCTCGCGCGCCAGTTTCAGATCGTGATCCTTCCAGGCAAGGTGAATCTCCTGGCAGGCCTGGGGCGCGCACGCGGCAAAGGCGAGGATCGCGCCGGACGCGCCGGCCTCGAGCGAGTCAAGCAGCGTGCCGGCAGATCCGGAAACAACCTGGAAGCCGACCTCGCGGGTGCGCGTCTTGAGAGCCGGCGCGGGCGGCGCCGCGGCAACCGCCACTCCCCCGTTCAGATCGGAGGCGGGCACAAAGCCGCCGGCAGCTTCCGCTTTGGCGGCGAGCATGCGCCCAGTCACCGCCTCAAAGATGGGCGTGACCGTTACGGCGCGCTTCGGTGTTTCGCGGGTGGCCGCCACCATATCGCGGATCCGGCTCACTTCGCCGCTCGAATCCTTGATGCCGACAATGTTGGGGTGAAGCGCCAGTTCGGCGACAACTTCAATGGGGAACGAATAGGGCACAAACTTGGGAATGTGGTAGAGCATGACCGGCAGCGGCGAGCGGTCGGCCACGCTGCGGAAGTAGTGGAGGACAGCCGCGGTGGACATGGAGGGGGCGTAGTAGGTGGGAGTGCGCACCAGGACCGCATCGAAATGAGCCTCGGCGGCGGCCTCGGCCAGCTCCACGGTGGCGCGGACGCTCTCCCGGCCCACGCCGGCGATGAGCACTTTCTCCGCGGCGGCCGACTGGGCGGCGATGCGCAGCACCTCGCGCGATTCGGCGTCGGTCAGTTCCACCGCCTCGCCGGTCGAGCCCATGATGACCATGCCGGCCAGCAGGCTGCGGGAATAGCGGGCCATGTTGGCCTCGAGCTTGCGGGTATAGACCCGCTCGTCGGAGTAGAAAGGCGTGGGAACGGCGGCGAAGATGCCCTCAATCAACATGGGCCCATTGTACCCGCAAGATTCCTCATGGCAGCTCAAGCGCGGACATCCATTGTGGTTTTGGGGTGCGGAGTGTAGCTTAGTGGGTAGAAATCCGCGGCAATCGGGCAAGTTCGCGTTCCCCGGGACGCCGGCAAAGGAGTTGCGATCATGGCAAGGATGACGATGGACGAGGTGGACGCGGGCAGCGAAAAACTTTCGGGCCAGGTGGCATCGTTCTTTATCCACGCGATCATCGCGCTGGCGTCATGGGCGGCGCTGATGCTGGCCGGATACGTTCTGAATCCAGCCTCAGCCTCGCAGCTGGTCATCCTGATTCTCTCCGGGCTGGTGCCGGCAGTTGTGGGCTTTTTTGTGGTGAGGGCGAAGCCGAACGAGATGGCCGGCCACCTGTGGCTGCTGGGGCTGATCCTGGTGCTGATCGTCGGACTCTGGATCCTGGACATGCCGACGGGACCGAACGCCTGCATGGGCTGCGGCGCAACCGAGAAGCTGACGCGAACGCTGTTCAGCTATCCCAGCCCCAGCGGGCTGATCGATGACAACGGACCGCTGTTCGCGACCTGGCCGGCAGCGGCGCTGGTGGGCTACTCGATTGGAGCCAAGCTGGCGCTGCGCAGGGTGAAGCAGGCGGCGGAAGAATAGCCCGGGGAAATTCGCGATCGACCGCGGGTTAGACCGCTATTTCGGAGCTTCGGTGAAGCCGGGCAGAATTCTCATGGTGCTTCCGAACTTCCGATACTGCGAATAGTCGATATCGTTGAGCATGGTGCGGAACGGGCCGAGAACCTGCAGGTTATCGCCCCACTCATACAGAGCCTGGCGCGTGCGTCCGCGGGTGATGGCCACGCTTCGGCGGGGGCATACATAGGTGCGGTCGCCGATCCGCGTCCGCGCACAGAGCACCATCAGGTCGGCGCGATCCAGCGGCAGCCGCACGAGATCCGCGCGCAAGGTCAGGCGCAGGATCTCGCCGGTATCGATGTCGATCATGATTTCTCCACGATAGCCGGTGGTCCAGTTCAGGTTTGTTTGAGTCTGTTCCATTGGCAGCGCAAATTCCGAACCACTCATATCGGTGAGGCAGCAAAATGACAGGTGGTAGTGGGATTTGCCGGCAGGCACCACGAAGCGGAACACCGCGCGCAAGCCATGAGCGGTTTGCTCCCAGCGGCTCCACTCGAGATCGCTCTGGGCGGCATCCGGAATAACGATGTTCAGGATGGCCCCGAACGTTCCCTGGGCATCCAGCGCGCTGCCTTCTTTGTTTTTCCGGTGGCTGGCGCGAGCGGCATCATCCACGGCTTCCATACCGTTGCGATAGTGGACTGTTTCGCTAATTTCGCGCGATGGATGCAAGGTCCCGTCGCCGGTGGATGTTTTCCAGGGAGGATTCTTCGGTTGGTCCTCCTCGTAGTGGACGATGGATCGCCTGGCGAAGAAATCCGGCAAGGTTGGAATCGCGCTGGCAAGGTAATTCACCGTTCGCGCCATCATCTGGCGCTGCTCATCCAGCGAGGGAGCAGGCCTTTGCGGAATTTCCGCGGCAGGCGGGGTGAGGAACTCCGACTCGTCGGCGAGCGCCACTAGCGTCTCAAGAGTTTTTTCGCGATGGCGCAAGCGCGTCTCCCATGGGGCAAGCCGGGATGAGCTTAACCGTTCCGTCAATTGAAGGCTCGCGAGTTGTTTTGCCGAGTCCGCATCGCGCAAGTGCGAGAGCGCATCGAGCCTGCTCTCCAGTTGGGCAACGGATATGGGCTCGAATGTCGGCTGCTGGTCGTAATACGAGGGCTGGTCGTAATAGCCGGTCCAGGTGGAAGCGGCTGCACCCGGAACGCTCACCTTCACCTGAAGCGCGTGATACTCATCCACGTCCGCCGCTCGCGGGGGGTCGAAGGTGACGGTGTAAAACACGCCTGCGTATCCGGCAAAGCGCTCGATGGCTTTCTCGATTTTGTCGTCCTGGGAGACCTGTCCGCCGCTGTTGACTGCGAGCACCTGCAGGGCCAGGTAAGCGGGCTGAAAATCTCGCGGCCTTACACCTCCCGTGAAATGCCGGTAATCGAACGGAAGCATGCCCGCGGTGTCCCATGGGTTGAGGACATACAGCGCGATGCGGGCCTCGCGCATGCGGGTGGAGAATTCCGTCGCCCAGTCGTACGGTTCCTGGCTGTATCCGCCCGGCCAGCATGAAGGCGCGAAGGATCCCCATCCCGGTCCGATCCAGATCATCACCTTGCGGCCGGGCAGCCGCCTCTGCTCGATCACGATTGCCCCCAGGACCTCAGGAGAAACCATCTTGCGCGCCGCCACGGCAGCACAGGATGAACCGCCTGACGCATCGGCCGCGCTCCGCACCGCCCGCGGTTCCTGTCCGCTGTCGATTTCTTTCGCCAGGTCCAACCCGTTCATCGTCGGATACGCCGATGCGTACAGGCCTTTTTGAGAGAGCCGGTAGATGGATGTTGGTTGTTCAAGGTGGCCATCGTTCTTGAGCAGGAATTCCTTGACGGCTTGCTCGGCAGCCGGCAAATGGGCGGGGTCGATGTGGAACTGGTCGAGGACAAAGACCAACTGTGCCGGCGGATCAGGAAACGACTTGATGTTATCGAATGCAGCGAAGCTGACGGGCTGTTGTGCCTGGTTGTTATCAAGCAGGGTAAAGTCCTGTTGCGCGAGGCCGGCAACGGGGACTCCGGATTTACCGATGACTTCAACGTCGAGCTTGACGATTCCCTGGCGGGCGTCGAAGGTAGCTCCTGGAGGGAATTGAGGAATGGCAAACTGCGGTTGTTCCAATTGCGCGAGTGCGCAACCTGGGATGCATACCAATGCTGAGACGCAGAGCCTGTAGAGCGCGCCCATTCTGTTTCCCCTGAGAATCGCCCGAAGTATACAACTGCGACGAGTTGGCGTCGCTTCGCGACGTCGCAGGTTGGCAGGTTCGCAGTTTGCCTGGGTTCTCAAGCAGACGCTAAAGCCCGAGGCATCTCCGCTCGTTCCAGGGTTGGCTGAAGCCGTGCCCTTTCAAGATCCCTTTTTTGAAATACGCTGTAGAAGGATCGCTCTTCCCCGCCTGTTACTTGACTATCGCCGGCGCCACGCCTGGGTCCTCGGTCAACTTTGCTTCAGTCTGCACCAGGCGCACGTCCCTGCTCTTGCTGCCGGCGACGTGAACTGACCCGATGCGCGACTGGCGAACCAGAACTCCGTCCACGTCGTTCAGCCCCACCACCGGCTGGTCACTACCGGGAGCGGCGTCGATCCTTGTGCCATCGAGCAGCAAGTCCTGAACATGGTCAACCGCCAGCCCAGTCTTCCATGTGGCCGCGTGCGGCGCTTCCCAGGCTATCTCCACATCGTTCATCTCGATGTCGCGAGCATATTCGAGCATCATGGCCGCGGCCGTGCTTTCATAGGGCGCATCGGCTCCGTGGGACACAAACAACCGGACATGGTTGAACCTGATTCCCTGGAGCCAGCTATCCGGGTGACCGTGCATCATGGAGGTCCCCTGCCCGTGCGCGATTACGTTGCTGATGGTCACGTTGCGGATGATGCCTGCGGCGGGCTCGTGGTCGCGCTTTTGGCCGTCCACCTCACTGCGCCGCTCGATGTTGAAGTGGATGGGGTCGCCATCTCCCCACCAGAACCAATCGAAGCGCCGGGTGTCGATGGTTACGTTCGCAATCACGACGTCTTCGACGATACCGCCATCGAAGACCATGAAGGCCAGGCCGCGGTTGGAGTTGGTAATGACGACATTACTG
Source organism: uncultured Acidobacteriota bacterium (assembly GCA_963766785.1). GTDB lineage: Bacteria > Acidobacteriota > Terriglobia > Terriglobales > Acidobacteriaceae > Telmatobacter. Next base: position 8,489 of record CAVYBV010000017.1, on the reverse strand, counting down.
ATGACCACATGGCGGACGGCATCTTCGTTTCCGTCGCAAAACTTGATTGCGCTCGACGAAGACGACAGCCGGCTGTTGGTCACAGTCACATTCTCAGTGGGCCTGACCGGGCCCCAGAGGCTGGTCGAGTAGAAAACGATGGCGTCATCGCCGGTCTCGATGGTGCAGTTGGAGATGTGCACATCCTGGCAGCCATCCGGATCGATGCCATCGGCCCATACGGCTTCTTTCTGACTTGAATAGATGTACACCCCATCGATTGTCAGCCGCTTGCATGCGTACGGATTGATGGTCCAGCTTCGCGAGCGGAGAAACTTCAAGCCTGCAATGCGCACATCCACGCAGCGCAGCAACAGCACCATGCGCGGATACACGCTTTCCTTGCCAAAGCCCACGGGAAACGACCGCAGCAATGGCTTCCCCGTCGCTTCCATCTGGCGCTGGTTGGGCAGGATGTAGTAGTCGGTAAAGTTGCTCAGATGCCACTCGTAGGCCGCTTGCCCATCCAGAGTCCCTGCGCCTTCGAGAGCAATATCGTGCAGGTCCTCGCCATAGATGAGCGCGGCCTTCTTCGGGTCGTCGTACTGGCTCCCGTCGAGAGTGGCGTAGATGGTGGCGCCCGCTTCAACAAACAGCCGCACCCCCGACCGCAGATGAAGCTGTCCCGACGTGTACTCCCCGGCCGGAACGTAAACTTCGCCTCCACCCGCTTTGCCGCAGGCGTCAATGGCTTGTTGCAGCGCCGGCCGGGCGTCGTCGCTCTTGCGGCCGGTGGCGCCGTAGTCCCTGACATTGAAGAGGCGCTGGGCCGGCGCCGTTTGACTCGCCAGAGCCATTGCCGCCGCGCAAGCGAAGAGAACACTTATCCGGGCCGGAATCATCCCGCTATCATCCACCATTCGTCCCATGCCGAACAAGCGGCAACAGCGTGTCCGTCGCCGATGAATCCATTCCTTAGGGGCTAGGCAGTGTCTGTTGAATCCGTGCGACCGGATTCGAGGTGGAAACGAGCGGCCTCAGGGGCTAAAGCCCGCCGTTTTATGGGGAGTTTTTCGGCACGACTGAAGTCGTGCCCTGACACGTTGCTCAAGGTTCCCGATTCGTCAGACACTGCCTAAAGCCCGGGCGGATTCTGGCCCATTTGGCGGCACGGCTGGAGCCGTGCCCTTTCAAAAAGAACTTTGCACCTTCGTCGGGACTGAAGTCCCGCCCTTACACGTTTCCGCGTTCCAAGAAATTCTTTAGAGAGGAAGAGGAGGGCTTGTGCGGGGTGGTGGAAGAGCACGGACCGGGAGGTCCGCGCTACAGCCGGCCGGGAGGCCGGCGCTACACTTCAGGCTTCTGCGCTAAATACTGGCTGTCGGCGATCCATCAGGCCCGTACTTCTTTGCGGGCGGCGTGGAGGGATTGCAGAGCGTAGACGGTGATTTGGCGGCGCTGCACGGCGGCGATGCCTTCAGCGGCGGCCTGGGCGGCGGCGATGGTGGTGATGGTGGGGACGTGGGCCAGCACCGCGGCGCGGCGAATGGCTTTCTCGTCGAAGAAAGTGTCCTGGCCGCGCGGGGTGTTGACGATGAGCTGGATGCGCTCGCCCTTGATGAGGTCGACCACGTTGGGGCGGCCTTCCTTGACCTTGAAGACGGTGTCGACGGCGAAGCCAAGTCCAGCCTCAAGCACACGCGCGGTGCCTTCGGTGGCAACGATTTTGAAACCGAGATCGACGTAGCGGCGGGCCAGCTCCACGGCGGCCGGCTTGTCGTGATCGTTGACGCTGAAGAAGACCGTGCCGCTGGTGGGCAGCACCTGCCCTGCAGAGAGCTGGGCCTTGGCGAAGGCCTCGCCGAAGCTGGAGGCGACGCCCATCACCTCGCCGGTGGATTTCATCTCCGGGCCGAGCACCGTATCGACGCCGGCAAACTTTGACCAGGGAAAGACCGGCGACTTGACGTAGAAGTGATTGCCGACTTCGAGGTCCTTGCCCGAGGCGAGCTGCTCGGGCAGGAGTTCGCGGAGGGTGCGGCCGGTCATGAGGCGCGCGGCCACCTTGGCCAGAGGCACGCCGGTGGCTTTGGAGACATACGGGACAGTGCGCGAGGCGCGCGGGTTGACCTCGATGACGAATACGTTGTCGTTGTCGCGGGCGTCGCGCTGGATGGCGAACTGGATGTTGACGAGACCGACGACCTTGAGGGCGAGGGCGAGCTTGCGCGTGTAAGCGCGGATGATTTCGAGCGTCTCCTGGCGAATGCTGACGGCGGGCAGCACGCAGCTTGAGTCGCCGGAGTGAATGCCGGCCTCCTCAATGTGCTGCATGATGCCGGCGACGATCACGTCCTTTGAATCGCAAAGCGCGTCGACATCAATCTCGACGGCGCTCTCGAGGAAATGATCGACCAGCACCGGGCGTTCCTGCGAGTATTCGACCGCCTCGCGCATGTAAGTGGCCACGGCGTGGGCATCGTACGCGATGACCATGGCGCGGCCGCCGAGGACGTAACTGGGGCGAACGAGGACGGGGTAACCAATGCGCTCGGCGACGGCGAGAGCTTCATCCACGCTTGTAGCCGTGCCGCCGGCGGGCTGGGGGATCGAGAGTTCCTCAAGAAGTTTTCCGAAGCGCTTGCGGTCTTCGGCGAGATCGATGGATTCAGGCGAGGTGCCGATGATGGGCACGCCGGCGGCGCGCAGGCGCTGGGCGAGATTGAGCGGCGTCTGTCCGCCGTACTGGACAATTACGCCGATGTTTGCGCCCGATTGCGCCTCGTGGTGGTAGACGGCGAGCACGTCTTCAAGGACCAGCGGCTCAAAGTAGAGGCGGTCGCTGGTGTCGTAGTCGGTGGAGACAGTCTCAGGGTTGCAGTTGACCATGATGGTCTCGTAGCCGTCTTCGCGCAGGGCGAAGGCGGCGTGGCAGCAGCAGTAATCGAACTCGATTCCCTGCCCGATGCGGTTGGGACCGGAGCCGAGGATGATGATTTTGGGCTTGTCTGTCGGCGGCGCTTCGTCCTCTTCGTCATAGGTGGAGTAGAGATACGGCGTCATCGATTCGAACTCGGCGGCGCAGGTGTCGACAAGCTTGAAGACGGGGCGAATGCCGTGTTGCTCGCGCAACTCGCGCACGCGGCGCGTGCCTTCGTGGCCTGGTAAGCTCCACTCCGCGGCGATGCGCTCGTCGCTGAGGCCGAGGCGCTTGAGGCGGCGCAGTTGCTCGGCGGGCATTGCGTCGGGCGTAGTCCCGGAGATCTTCATCTGATCCAGGGTGATTTCGCGGACCTGGTGGAGGAACCAGGGATCCATCTGGGTGAGGCGGGCGACCTCGCGCACGCTCATGCCGCGCTCGAAGGCGAAGCGGATGTAGCCGAGGCGCTCGGGCTTGGGCGTTACAAGCATTTGAGTAAGGCGGCGCGGCTCCAGAATTTCAGTTCCGGTGCGCTTGCCGGTTTCGAGGGCGCGCCAGGCCTTCATGAGCGATTCCTTGAAGGTGCGCCCGATCGCCATGACTTCGCCGACGGACTTCATCTGCGGACCGAGGGTGTCGTCGGCGCCAGGAAACTTCTCAAATTGCCACTTGGGAATCTTGGTGACGACGTAGTCGATGGTGGGCTCGAAGCAGGCCGGAGTCTTGCGGGTGATGTCGTTGGGGATCTCGTCGAGGGTGTAGCCGACGGCGAGCCTGGCGGCGATTTTGGCGATGGGAAAGCCGGTGGCCTTGGAGGCGAGGGCGGAGGAGCGCGAGACGCGCGGGTTCATTTCGATGACGATCATGCGGCCGTCGTCGGGCTTGACGGCGAACTGCACATTGGAGCCGCCGGTCTCGACGCCGATCTCGCGCATGATGGCGATGGCGGCGTCGCGCATCCTCTGGTACTCGCGATCGGTGAGGGTTTGCGCGGGGGCGACGGTGATGGAGTCGCCGGTGTGCACGCCCATGGGGTCAAAGTTTTCAATGGAGCAGATGATGATGACGTTGTCTGCGAGGTCCCTCATGACCTCGAGTTCGTACTCCTTCCAGCCGAGGACGCTTTCTTCAATGAGGCACTCGTGGACGGGCGAGAGATCGAGGCCGCGGGCGAGAATTTCCATGAGTTCTTCGCGGTTGTAGGCGATGCCGCCGCCGGTGCCGCCGAGGGTGAAGCTGGGGCGGATGAGGACGGGAAAGCCGAGCTTACCGGAAAAGTCGAGGCCGTCGCGGAGATTGTTGACCAGCGAGGAACGGGGCACGTCGAGGCCGATGCGGATCATCGCGTCCTTGAAGAGAAGACGGTCTTCGGCCTTCTTAATGGCGGGGAGCTTGGCGCCGATGAGCTCGACGTTGAAGCGGTCGAGGATGCCGGAGTCGGCGAGATCGACGGCGAGGTTGAGGGCGGTTTGGCCGCCGACGGTGGGCAGGAGGGCGAACTTGCCGGCGGCGGGATTGGCGGCGAGCATTTCGGCTTCGCGGCGGATGATTTCCTCAACGTACTCGCGGGTGAGCGGCTCGATGTAGGTGCGGTCGGCCAACTCCGGGTCGGTCATGATGGTGGCGGGGTTGGAGTTGACGAGGACGACCTCGTAGCCCTCCTGCTTGAGGGCCTTGCAGGCCTGGGTGCCGGAGTAGTCGAACTCGGCGGACTGGCCGATGACGATGGGGCCGGAGCCGATGACCAGGATCTTCTGGATGTCATTTCTGCGTGGCATCTTTTCTCGACTTGTCCTAGTAGTTGTGTTGCGTGTTTCGTTGGATGGTTTTTTGGAATTCGTTTTTGCTGGTGAAGACAGAGGAGCAATCGTCGGTGCAGGCGCCGGGGCCGGCGATTACGTAAAGCATTTTGCGGGCTAACTCGGCGGTTTCGATTCCTACGATGACTTCGCGGTCCAGGGGCGCGTAGTGGGTGCGGTCAATGTGCAGTTGGAAGTGGCCGTAGACGTGGTCGAACGCGAATCGGCCATCGCTGTCGGTGGTGGTTTTGGCGATGAGCTTGTTGTCGCGCGAGAGGGTGACGGGGACGTTGGCGAGAGGCTGGCCTTCGGGGTTGACGAGGAGGCCGTGCAGACGCCAGAGATGAATGGGGCCCTGGGATTCGATTTTGGCCCAAGAGGGTGCGCTCGCCGCAAGCAAGAGGGCCAGGGGCAGGACTGCGTTGCCCAAAAAACAGCGGAGCCAAGAGCCCCGCTGTCTGGAAATGCCGATCCTGTCGCTCGCGGGGAACGTCATGCCTTCCACTCCTCCAGCGCCCGGCGATCGTCTGGTCCTCGACGCTCAAAATCGAGCGCTATGCAGGGACTTCCGCCGATTACCCAGGCGTCGTGGCCAGCAGCTATCTCGAAAGCATCGCCCGGGCTCACTTCCGTTTGTTCCCCGTCCGCACTTTGAATTCTCAATCTCCCGCTCAAGACGTATCCGATGTGAGTTTCCGATGGCTTGCCGGTTTGCTTGCCGGCGTGCTCAGACCATCTCCAGCCCGGAAGATACTCGCCCCAGCCGATTGCTGCGGATGGCAGAATGGCGACGCTACGGTGGCTTCCATCTAGGAAGCGCCGTGGATCTGTGCCGGATTTCGGATTTACTACCACTGTCTTTGCCATTCGAGACTCAAACTTCGCTGTGTTTCGATTTACCCTTTCCACTCCTCCATCATGGTGCGGAAGTCGCGGAAGAGGTAGTGGGAATCGTGGGGGCCGGGCGCGGCTTCAGGGTGGTACTGGACGCTGAAGAGCGGGAGCGTCTTGTGGCGCAGGCCTTCGAGGGTCTGGTCATTGAGGTCGACGTGGGTGAGCTCGACTTCGTTCGAGTTGATGGAGTCGGGATCGACGGCGAAGTTGTGGTTGTGGGCGGTGATTTCGACTTTGCCGGTGGAGTTGTTGCGCACGGGATGGTTGCCGCCGTGATGGCCGAACTTGAGCTTGTAGGTTTTGCCGCCGAGGGCGAGCCCGCAGAGCTGGTGGCCGAGGCAGATGCCGAAGACGGGCACGCGGCCCATCATGTCGCGGATGGCGCGTACGGCGTAGTCGACGGGCTCGGGGTCGCCGGGACCGTTGGAGAGGAAAACGCCGTCGGGTTTGAGAGCGAGGACATCAGCGGCGGAGGTTTCGGCGGGGACCACGGTGACACGGCAGTTTTCGCGGCCCAGCATGCGCAGGATGTTCTGCTTGATGCCGAAGTCGTAGGCGACGACGTGAAGTTGCTCCCACCCTTGACTCGATGAAGCCGAGTCAAGGATGGGGCACCCAAATCCAGGTAACAGCGGATCGCCGGCCTGGAAGCGCGGATCGGACTCGTCGAAGCTGTAGGCGGACCTGGTGGAAACGACTTTGGCCAGGTCGGTGCCGTCCATCTTGCGGATAGCACGGGCGCGGGCGACGAGGGCTTCAGGATCGGAAACGTCGGTCGACATGACGCCGCGCATCACGCCGTGGGTGCGGAGGTGGCGGACGAGGGCGCGGGTGTCGATTTCGGCCAGAACGGGAACGGAGTAGCGCTCCATGTATTCGTCGGTGACCTGCTCCGAGCGCCAGTTGGAGCTGACTGCCGAGAACTCGCGGACGATGAGGCCCTCGATGTAGGGCCGGGCGGCTTCGTTATCTGCGGCGTTGGTGCCGTAGTTGCCGATCTGGGGATTGGTGAGGACGACGATCTGGCCGGCGTAGGAGGGGTCGGTGGAGATTTCCTGGTAGCCGGTAAGGGAAGTATTGAAAACGACTTCTCCCTGGCATTCGCCGGGGTGCCCGTAGCTGTGGCCCTGAAAGGTGCGCCCGTCTTCGAGCGCAAGGAGTGCCTGCATTGACGCTCCGAGGAGTGGATTCAATCGGTTCATGTCAACTTGTGCTATCCTCTTTGTATTCAACAAAACGCTTTGCAGAAAATCCGTTTTGCTGAATATTTGCAGAACGAGGGCACAAGCCATGACAGACGTTGAACAGATTGCCTCATTCACTATAACAGTCTTTACGCGCCACTCTGAAGAGTGCCCGAAGGCCGCATTTCCACAGTGGAAACGCTGCGATTGCTACAAGTCCCTGTACATCCGGGAGGGCGGAAAAACGCGCTACCTCTCCGCAAAGACGCGCTCATGGGGGGAAGCGGAGCGCATGGCCCAAACAGAGCGGGAGAAGCGTGACCCCGTGAAAGCCGAATTGCTGAAAATTGCAGAATCAGAGGCCGCCAAGGATGCCATCCGGCTCAAGCCGTTGAGTGCGGCTCTGGAGCAGTGGATCAACGGCATGAAGACTGCCGGTGACACATCCATTGAAGCCTACCGCTCCACCACGCGGACGATTCAGCGTTGGGCCAACAGCGTGGGCGTAGTGGCCGTCAGTGACGTGACACCGGCCATGCTGGATGCGTGGCGCGGCAGTTGGACATCGGCGTTGACCACACAGGCCGCGTTGCTCACTCGCATCAAGGCGTTTTTCCGTTGGGCCACGGCCATGGAATACGCTCACCGCAACCCGGCTCTGATGCTCAAGGCCGTGACACCAAACGATAGCCAAACGTGGCCTTTGACTCCGGCACAGTTTGAAGAGCTGCTCAAGGCAACGTACACGCTGGACGCGGACGCACGGTACAGGTCTGCGAAAGTTGGACAGCATCTCCGTGCGCTCTTTCTAGTGCAGCGTTGGACCGGCCTCCGTGTCGGGGACGTGCTCTCCCTGCCCAAAGCGGCTCTACAGGGCAACCGGCTCACTGCCACCATTCAGAAGAAGCTCAACCGGAAGCCGCTGGCGGCCCGCGTTGAGTGCGTCTTGCCGGATCACGTGGTATCGGCCCTCAATGCCCTGCCCGCCCGCGATGAAGAGCACGCGGACTACTTCTTTTGGTCCCGTGGCTGCTCACAGCTCGTGAACACAAACAAGTGGCTCCGCAAGGTTGACCGGCTCAACGAGTACCTGGACTTCAAGAACGAAGCCGGTGGGCCGCTGAGGTTCCGTTCCCACATGCTCCGCGATACGTTCGCCGTTGAGATGCTGTTGGCCGGTGTGCCGCTGGAAAAGGTCAGCAAGCTACTGACTCACGAGTCCGTGACCATGACGGAGCGGTACTACGCGAAGTGGACGGCCAGCCGGAGGCAACAGCTTGAAGACGATGCCGTGGCAGCAATGCGGCGCATGGGCGTTGCGGTCACAATGAAAAGCGCGTAGTTACAGCAAGAAAACTTCCTTCACCCAAGGATCATCCGCGTCAAATGGTCCATGAATTGATTGGAAACATCCCCGACTTTCAACCACCCGATTAAGATCGTCCGCAATCCAGGTTACGTATACTCGCTTGTCCTCTGCATCAACTTCAGTCACAACACCAAGCGCCCGTCGTATGAACTTTGGGGCTTGGTCATTGTTGCCGCTGTACATCGCTCCAACAACCCAGTACTTTGCCATTGGATTTTGATCCTCTGTGAAAGTATCGCACCGGGCCACCAAGACCGGCTTGACTCGCTTGTGGTGGGGACGTGGGCCAAGCCAAAGCGCCGGGCCGTGCGGCGGAGGGCCGGTGCGTAAGTCTTGCAGTTTCA
>CAVYBV010000016.1:0-101777 GCA_963766785.1 uncultured Acidobacteriota bacterium | reverse complement strand
TCCTGTCCAAGCAGCAATTGGATGAGCGCGGACAACAATTTTCGGCAACGTTGATCGAAGAATGGGTGTGCGATCCCGGCAATGTGCGCTTATTACGAATCGCCCTCGATCTTTATCCAGATGTCCGATTCCTCGACAGACTCTCACCCTACTCGAGCCGGGCTGGAAGGATGGGGGCTCGCGCGGCGCAAATCGCGAAGTACGTCTGTACTGCCTAGCGGAACTATTTCGCGCCGGTGCGACCGAAACAGGCATGGTCACCGACCAAGAGTGCCTTCCCGCTGGATTAGACGTTCGAGCGTATCACAAGCGGCTGGTGAAGGAAGCCACCGACGTTCTTCTCGGAAGTATCGCTTCCCCTTCAGCGAAGAAGCGCTTTCCGTGGTATCTCCTTCAGCAAGTCTTTTTGTACCTCGCAGCACAGAACCACATCCCAGATCAAATCATTTCACCGTCTCAGCCGAAACATCGGGAACTTGCTCCCACCAGCACTTCGCTCGGTTTATGGCCGACCAAATTCCCACTTCATTGCAGGAGCGGGCAATCTTTTTGATTCTGGCTTACGCAGCCTTTGGTCATGAAGACCTCTTCAGAAGATCGCCACAGGTCGAGTGTCGCCTGAGTTTTTGCGGACGGTTTTCGAGATTTCTCCTGAGACCGCGTGTGGACTTTGGGGAGAGATGCAGGATCACGCGTCCTCTGGTCAACGACAAATGGCTCGGTCGTTGGGTCTTGAGCCAGCAAGTACCGGCACAACGTCTCAAACTTTGGCTGACCTCGTCGTTCGCGAATACAACCCGTTTTGGCACGAGGAGAATCTTCTGAGACTCGCGCTCGGACTACTTGAACATTTGCCGGAGGGATGGCCAGACGTACTCAGTCCGTGGCAAGTGCAATGCGAAGTCTCCGGCTCTGATGGCTCGATGTTTGGACGACTCAAAGATGGGTCAATTGCAATCAGCAGCAACATGCCACGGGCCAGTCACTTGTTCTCTCTTCCTTCCTGGTGCGAATCCCTAGAGGAGAAGCAGCGCTTCCAATTGGGTATGTTGTTGCGCTTCGCGCTTCGTGGCTCGGTTGACTTTTTCAGCAGCATCCACAAGCAGCATGCGATGGCCTTCGCTCGGTACCATCTGCCAGGCTCGCATTGGGAAAAACAGCGTTCCGCCACGTTTCAGGGACGTACCGCTTTCGGGCCGCCGTGGATTCCAATATCTTCTTGGGTGGAGGATTTTCTTTTCGATTTGCTCCGCTGGCCCGGATAGGCACTTTGTCGCGAATTCGCAGCTTAATCGAGTGGGCAGATCTATTGAAACAGAGAATCGATCAGCTCACCTCTTTACACGGGCCAGCTGCGCAGCTGAGCTTTTGGAACAGGCCGCGCCGTGGCCCGACAGGCCCCCGAATGAATGGCATCGACCCTTACGGGTTGGTATTGTCCAATCAATCATTCCCAACATGGAGGATTATGGACGGCATTTGAACGATCCCGAGTTACTGGCCGACCCCCTTCTTCGAACAGCCCAGAGGCGTCATTTGGCTTCCGTAATGGAAGCAGTCAATCAGATGCTTCGATTGAGGGAGACGCACCAATCGCAGACGCGATCAGACGGGCGGATGATTGATCTACTGGTTTTCCCAGAATTAGCGGTTCATCCCCTAGATATCGACACATTCATTTTGCCTTTTATTCGAACGCACAAGTGTGCGGTACTTCTCGGACAGGTGTATCACCAAGCGAGTTCCTCGCCCGGTGCACCGCTGATCAACAGCTGTCTTTGGATGATTCCGGAATGGAGCGCCAAGGCGGGGTTTCAGGTAAAGCGCGTGGAACAGGGAAAGGCGAATCTGACGCGATCGGAATTAGCTTTCACGCCAATGCCAGCTTCATTTCGCCCGGCTCAGTGGATTATCGAATATCAGTGGAGTAGCAGCCCACAAAATCGGCCATTGAGATTGAGCGCCTCAGTCTGTTACGACGCAACCGACTTAGCGCTTGCCTCAGACCTCAAATCAAGAAACGATGTCTATATCGTATGCGCTCTGAATCGGGATGTCGGCACTTTTGACCGCATGTCCGAAGGGCTTCACTACCATATGTACCAGGGCGTAATCGTTGTAAATAACGGTCAGTTCGGGGGGAGCAGCTTTTACATGCCTTTCGGCGACTTGCATCATCGACAAGTTTTTCATCTCCATGGACAACCGCAGGCTGCCATTGCATTCGCGGAAATCGCGCCGGATAAGCTAATCAATCGGCCGACCGCATCCACTGCCGATCCCATGGGAGATTGGAAAACACCGCCTGCGAATTGGGAGCAGATTTAGTCCGCTCCTAGTAGGCATCGGTAAACCGGTTTCATTGAAATGATTCCATCTTCGAACCTCAATCGGTACCCGGGGCTACAATGGCTTCTGCAGTCCTCTTGGGAATGTAAAGTCAATCTGATAACCAAGACGGGAATCACTTTATTCGCAAAGGATAGTAGTACGCAGCCTGGTCCTGCTCGTGGGTCGTTGAGAGGAAGTACGCACCGGCTGCCACTTTGCGAAGATCGAGAGCAACTGAGACTTTCTCCTGCTGCCCATCTGCGACCGTCGGCGCAAGTCCCTCCGCGACGAGGCCTGTACCATCCTCCTTGCGGGTGACAGCGATCAGATATTCTCCAGACGGGCTGAATCGCGGGAGTATGACGGTTAACTGCACGACCGCAGCCGGCAGCTTGACAGATTGCAACTGGCCCGGTTGTTCGCCCCTGTCTGTACCAGCGTTCCAGAGATCGACCGTTTTCGATACCGGCTGTGTGAGAGCCACAGTCTGCTGGCGATTTTGTCTGAGATGGAACCATCCGACAATCGCAGCCACGAGAATCAAGCATGTCGCGGTGGCCAGCGCATATGCAAGTCTCCTGTTTCGCTTCCTGTTTTCATTCCGAAGCGCCACGATGTGGCTCATGCAGGTGGGACAGGTCGCCGCGTGATCGATCCGAGCGTCGCTCAGCGATATTGCCCGCGAACGTCTGGCCAGGCCGCGCAGGTACTCCTCGTCAGGGCATGGACCGACAGGCTTCGTCTGGCCGGATGCAACTTGTTGCTCATGCAGCCGTTTGATCCATGCCTCTAATTTGTCCTCGCCTCGCGAGGACCTGAGTCCAAACCAATTCATCGAGGAGGTTCTCCAGGTCGGGAGAGACTGCGCCGCAACGATTGTAACTCCCGGAAATATGCACGGCGCACCACCGTGTGATCTAAATCCAGCTCCGCCGCGATGTCGCGCCAGGTATAGCCAAACTCGCGCCGGTTGAAGACGGACTGCGCAAATGGTGAGAGCCGCAATAGAAGTTCATTCTCAATTGCGCTCTCTTCGACCTCTCCCGCCGAGACACGCAAATGCTCAAGGTCCAGAAGGGAGCCGGATGCCACTTCTCGACGCCGTTGATGCGCAATCTGCTTGGCGCGGCGGCGTATGACACTTCTGATTCGAGCCGTGAGCTTCTGTTCTGTGCTGTCCGGATGGCGCGCAAAATACTCGCCAGCATTGCTGAGAGCATGCTCCATCAGATCGTATGCCATGTCTCCATCATTCAGGTAGGTCCACGCACACAGAAAGGCGTAAGGCCAGGCCGCTTTCGCGGCGGGCTCCAACTTCTGATCGGAAGCATCGTGGCCCGTACTCCAGGCCCAACTCCAAGGCAGATCTTCCCAGTGCGGTTCCATTGGCGGCTTTGCGAGCAATCTGCCCGCAGGGGGATTTGACCAACAGTACCGAGATTATAGGTAACTATCCATTCACTCTTGATGAATAAAAAAAGTTCGTATTCACAGCCCCAAATCGTCTTCCTGAGTGCCTTATCTAGGTGTGGACCGCCGATGGGCGTGGTACGCAAGTTCTCTGGTGAAGGGAGAGTTGCTGTATGCCCTCTCTGTTAGATCGTCCCAATCAACGCGCGGTGGGAAATGACAGTACGCTCCCGGCGCGAGTGTCGAAGCAAGGCTACGCTCCAGAACTGGTCCACGTTCATGTTTGCGTTCGCTGCGGACACGCCAGAAGAAGAGAGGAGATAACCGGGCAAGAAATGGCTTCCGGAATTTTCCAGTGCCCGAGCTGCGACTCGAACGGCCCATTGAATGTCGAAATCCGCAGCGCTTACGAGTAGCAGATAGAGCACCATCCATTCCGCAACCGCCTCTACGCAGTCAAATTCAGCCTCTGCTGAACCGGACGGCGCAAGATATCGAGCTTCTTTCCAGCCGCCTTGACGAACTCCTTCACAATCCGACTTTTGTTGTCAGAGCATACGGCGAGGCCGGTGCAGAATTGTAGATTGCTCTCGGCCAGAGGGCGCATCGTGATGCCGTTCTGCGCGATGCGCCAGGCACCAACGCGATCGAGCAGCGCCACGCTTTCATGAAGGAAGATCATGGACATGGCCTGCTCCGCTGTCATCACATGATGCACGTCCGAGGCCCTCACACCGGCATCCGAAGCCGCCATCTGAATCATCTCGTGTGAATAGGGGCTGACCCGGCGGGACAGGAGCGCCCAGTTCCGCTTATCCAGGTCCTTCATGCGAATCTCTTTCTTGGCGGCGAGCGAATCATCGGCCATCATGGCGACGTAATACGGATGCTTCGCCAGCGTCAGGCAGCTCAGTTTCGGATTTTCTGGAACATCAGTAACGACAGCCATATCCAGGTCGCCGGCAATCAGATCATGGACCAGTTCACCGGGGTAGTCGCTCGAAAATTTTAACTTCAGGCGCGGGTAGAGCGGCACTCGCACAGCCGTCAAAGTCGAAACCAGGAACGAGTCTGTCGCCGCAGTGACGCCGATGTTCAGGGTCTCCTCAGCGCCGCGAAATGCCGCGTTGGCAGAGGAGACAGCACGTTCCATGTGCATGACAGCCTCAAGTGCCTCCTCAACAAACCGTCTGCCAGGTTCCGTCAGTTCAACGGACTGATGGCTTCGCTCAAAGAGCTTAAAGCCGAGTTGGCTTTCCAAAGCGTTGATGCGCTTGGTCACAGTGGATTGGTCGATGTGAAGCCGCTCTGCGGCTCGTGAAAAGTTCAACTCCTGGGCCACGGCAATTGCGGCTTCCAGCAATCGGAGTTCTGGAAGAATCATGACTGTCCTCCGCTTAGAGAACGCTGACAGAGATGGGGATCAAGAGGCCCAAAGGATGGGCGAACTGCCTTCTTTCCTGAACAACCGCGTGACAGTTTGATGTTGATCCGGTCGGCGCCGGTTGCACAGAAAATACCCCGTTATGCCTGCGACGCATAACGGTCTCCCTGTTTTTCATTGGACTCAGGAGCACAGGACTGAGCATGATTGCCCGTAAATGCGGCGATGTTTGCCGCAGTCAATCATCCTTGCGTAGGGAGCTGCACTGATGAGCACACGATATCTCACCGAGTTTGATGTTGCCGAGCGAACGCAGATCAGCCTGGGTACACTGCGACGTTGGCGGCTGGAAAACAAGGGGCCGCGCTATCACAAGTTCGGCTCTCTGGTTCGCTATGACGAAGAGGACCTTGCAGCCTGGGAGCAGGCCCAACCGGCGGGCGGCACGGGAGCACCACGGATTGGCCCCGCCTCAGAGCAACCCGCTCCAGTTCGGCGGGCCGCTTTCAGGCGCTAGTGGCAGATGTTGGGGTGTTGGCATGTCTAGTCCTACTGGATATACTACCTACGGTGAGACTATGCCTACCAGATCGCCCAGAATGGGAAACAAGATCAAGAAGAGCTTCAGTATCTCCGTGGAGTCGGACTCTTTCATTCGCCGGAGCTGCAAGGAACGAAAATCTAACTCGGAGTCGGAAACCTTGGACGCGCTTCTCAGTGAACTCATGGCCGTTCGGCAGCAAAAAGCCATTGAAGCTGCCTACGCGGATTACTACGATTCTCTTAGCGAGGACGAAGTAGCAGAGGAGAGCGCGTGGGGAAGATTCGCAGAGTCACAGCTCGCAAAGGAAGTGCGCTAACCATGCCAACGGCACAGCGATTTCCGCAGCGCGGTGAGATTTGGTGGACGAACTTTCATACCGATCCGCCGGAGAAAGGCCGCAGGCCCGTGATTATCGTCTCGCCCAATGCGCGGAATCAACATGAGCGCGCCACTTCCGTGCTGGTGATTCCGCTCTCAACATCGGTCCACAAGCTCGGTCCTGCGCACTTGCTTCTTCACTCCGGCGAAACCGGACTGCGAATGGATTGTGCCGCCCAGGCGGACAACATCGCGGTTGTCCTACGAGCGAATCTGCGGGAGCCGGAGCCAGGGCAGCGCCCGCTTTCCAACACGAAGATTTGCAAACTGGCTTCGCTCGTAAAGCTGGCGATGGGCTGTCCTGAGCCCATGGATACAGGAGAAAAGTAAATGTCTCTCTTTCCACGTGGCGATGTGTGGTGGTACGAGTTCTATTTTGCGGGGCAGCGCATCCGCGAATCCACCAAATCCACGTCGAAAACCGTCGCAAGGGAAGCGGAGAAGAACCGCAGACGCGAGTTGGAAGAAGGCTTCAACAACATCACCGACCAGCGCCGCGAGCGTATCCGCACCTTCCGGGACATGGCGGAGGATTTCTATGACGCCTACAAACTCCGGCTGCCAGATTCCGCTGTCTTCGCCGAGTACGCGATCCGGCACCTGAATCGCTTGCTGGGCGCGAAGATGCTCGTCGATTTCAGTGAGGCCGTCGTCACCAAGTATCAGAACGACCGGCTCAGCGAGAAGGCATCCCCCAAGACCATCAATGAAGAGGTTGGCTTTCTGCTTCGCATTCTTGGCGAGCCGGGCGACCTGATCCGTGTCCGCCTCCGCAAGAAGAAGATGCTCAAACTGAAAACGCGAGAAGTCATCGGGAAGGCGTACAGCGAAGACGAGAAGAACCGGATGTTGCAGGAGGCTGCGAAGGCTCGCTCGCCGCATATCTACCTTGCGCTGACACTGGCTCTCAATGCCGGGATGCGCGATGGAGAGATTAAGCAGTTGACCTGGGCGCAGATCAATTTTGCCAAGCAGTATCTGGCTGTAGGCCGCGCCAAGACGGCGGGCGGGGAGGGCAGGACGATTCCTCTGAACTCGGAATTGTTTGCCGTTCTCACCAATTACGTCGAGTGGTACCAGCAGAAGTTCGGCGCGACCAAGCCAGAGTGGTATGTCTTCCCGTTCGGCTCACCCCAGCCGACCGACCCGACGCGCCATGTCACGACACTCAAGACCGTCTGGAGCAATGTCCGCGCGAATGCGGGCGTGAAGGGGCGCTGGCATGACAACCGGCACACGCTCATCACCGAGCTTGCCGAGAGCGGCGCGGGCGATCAGACGATCATGGACATCGCCGGCCACGTGTCGAAGCAGATGCTGAAGCACTACAGTCACATTCGGATGGAAGCCAAGCGCAGTGCGCTCGAAGCAATTGTCCGTAAGTCGAGCACTGCGAATGACTCACAGCAGGGGTACCCACAAAAGTCCCCACAGTCGCCCCGGAATGGCGGTAAGACCCCGCAAAGTGGTCACGCGCCGAAGCCGACCGAGAACTCCAATTCACTCAAAAGCGGCGCGCGCGATTGCTCAGAATCGCCTGTGATTACGCAGGATTTTGAGGGGGAGTACCCACAAAAGTCCCCACAGTCGGGTGTTTTGGAGGGTCATCGGGGAGTTGGGAGGGGGCGTAAGTCGTTGAAAATAATTGGCTCCTCAGGTAGGACTCGAACCTACAACCCTTCGGTTAACAGCCGAATGCTCTGCCATTGAGCTACTGAGGAGTGTCTGGCGTTCTAAGTTGTCCACTACCAAATTAGCAGAGAGCGCTGGGCACGTCAAAACCTCTCTGCTTTGCAACAGTTAGGGCCGCCGCACCGTTCCCGCATGCGCCCCGTCGACTCCTCCGGCGGTGCCATAATGGGAAGAGAAGGAGCGGCCCATGTCGCGCATCTCCCGCCTCGACCGCAACCACGTTCCCCCTGAAATTGCCACTCGTTTCGACAAGGCGTTTGCCCAGCGCGGCAACGTGCCCAATATGTTTCGCGTGATGGCGCACCGGCCCGAGATCTTTCGCACCATGCAGGACCACTTTGCCGCCGTACTAAACACGGGCACCGTGTCCACAAAGCTGAAGGAGTTGATCATTGTCCGCACCAGCCAGGTGAACCAGACACCCTATTGCCTGGCCAGCCATACCATCCTGGCGCGCAACCTTGGATGGACCGATGAACAGCTTGCGAATCTCGCCGGATGGCAACAGCGCGACGATTTTACGCCCGCGGAAAAGGCCGCCCTGCGCCTGGCTGAAACCGTCACCCGCAACGCCAATGCCGTCACTGACGAGCAATTCGCCGAGCTGCGCAGCTTCTACTCTGAGGGCGAAATCGTCGAGCTGCTCTGCGCCATCGGGCTCTTCAATTACTTCAATCGCTTCAACAACGCGCTGAGGATGGAGCCCACCAGGCCCGGCGAAGGCGGCCCGGCAACCCAGGATGCTCCCACCGACTACGCCACCACGCCTCCCGATACCACCGCGGTTCACGGCCTGGAATGATTCCCGCCGCCATCGGCCGCAATCCCGCGCGGGGCGATACCATCGAAACAGGAGACATCCTTTTTCATCCATGAAACTCAATCTTCCCGCGGGCAACTTCCGCGCTTATCTGTTCGACTGCGACGGCACCGTCGTCGATTCCATGCCGCTGCATTACATCGCCTGGAAGACCACCCTGGCCGAGTGGAACTGCGTCTACGAAGAAAAACTTTTCTACTCATGGGGCGGACGGCCCATTCGCGAGATCATCTCTCTGCTGAACCAGATGCAGGGGCTCAATATGCCCGTCGAGGAAGTGGCGGCGCGCAAAGAGTTGCGATACCTCGAGCTTCTTCCCCAGCTCAAGCCGATTCCTGAAGTCCTCGAGCACATCGACGCCCAGTACGGACGCCTGCCCATGGCGGTTGTCTCCGGCAGCCGGCGTGAATCGGTGGTGGGCTCGCTCACAGCCACAAAGCTGCTGGGCAAATTCGATACGCTCGTATGCGCGGAGGATTACGCCCGCGGAAAGCCCGCGCCCGACGCCTTCCTGCTGGCCGCCGAGCGCCTCGGAGTACCGCCGTCGGAGTGCGTCGTGTTTGAAGACACCCAGCTCGGCATCGAGGCGGCGACTGCGGCGGGCATGGCTTCGGTCAAAGTTCCGCAGCCGTTCGAGTGCGTCTCCTGACAGCGGAAGGAGCAGGGGCTTTCAGGCCCCTCAAAGCCGCAAGCAAATGTGAGCGTGCGTGCGAGAGAAGGTGTAGCGCCGGCCTCCCGGCCCGGGGTCCCCAGCGACAGGTCTTCGTCGCTGGGGTGGTGGAACGGCTGTGGCGCGGAGCCTGCCCTGAGCGGAGTCGAAGGGTCCCCGTCCGCGCTCTCCGTCTGGACGCAAGAAGCCGCGTTGAGGATGTGGCACCGACGATTCGGCGCTTTCAAAACGCGCAGGCTACAGATTCCATATTTCGCAGAATGGGCAACACAGGCGAGATAGACACATCGGTTGCGCAAATCAGCGCAGATTTCGGCACACAACGCACTCGACAAAGCACTGTCTTCCTGACCCTGAGCAACACGAAGGGGAAGGATCCGCGGTTGCTTCTCGGCGTTATTTCCGAGTTGCCCACAATCCGCCCGGAACACTGCGTGTACGCTTAAGGGGAAGAGATGGTAAGCTTTCGGTCTGATCGATCGCATTCGAAGCGCCCCAAATATCCCAGAGAATGAAATTCTGGCAGCCCCGAGGGGATGACATCCGATGGAATCCGATCCGAATTGCGCGCCCGCAATGGAGAGTTGCACTGATGCCGTCGCGCAGGCGGTAGTCGCACCACTCACTCGCGCCGCGATTTTTCTGGTCGTGACGGTAAACTCAGGACCCGACAGTTGCGCGGTCATTCGGTCGTTCTGCAGTGACCTAGCCGGACTGATTCGCGCGGTGGAATTTCGTGATATCGAAGGGGGTCTTTCCTGCGTCATGGGGGTAGGGTTCGACGCATGGCGCCGACTCTTCGGCGATCCGAGCCCGGCACAACTCCATCCTTTCCGTGAGATTGGTGCCGGTGCGCGACATGCGGTCTCAACACCAGGCGACTTGCTGTTCCACATTCGCGCGAAACGAATGGATTTGTGCTTCGAGCTGGTGACGCAAATCATGGCACGAGTCGGCGACGCCGTTTCTCCGGTTGACGAGGTGCACGGATTCCGTTACTTCGACGACCGCGATATTATCGGCTTTGTTGACGGCACAGAAAATCCGCGGGACGAAGCGGCAGTGGAGGCTGCGTTCATCGGCGACGAGGATGCAGCGTTTGCGCATGGCAGCTACGTCATTGTGCAGAAATATCTTCACGATCTTGATGGTTGGAATGCACTACCGACCGAGGCGCAGGAACGAATCATCGGCCGCACCAAGCTGTCCGACATTGAATTGGACGATTCCGTCAAGCCGACCTCTGCGCACAACGCGCTCACGACGATTGTCGAGGACGGGAGAGAGGTCAAGATTCTGCGCGATAACATGCCCTTCGGCCGCGCTGCATCCGGTGAATTCGGCACCTATTTTATTGGCTACAGCCGTTCGCCTCGCAGGATTGAGCAGATGCTCGAGAACATGTTTATAGGTCGCCCGCCCGGCAACTACGACCGGCTTCTCGACTTCAGCCACGCAGTCACCGGAAACCTTTTCTTCGTACCGTCCGCGACATTTCTTGAATACGCAGGAGAAGATGTGCGCGCGGTTTCGACGGCCGACAAACCCACTCCATTCCTCCCTCAGGAAAGGGACGGATCGCTCGGTATTGGTTCCCTCAAAGGAGACATCCAACATGAATAATCTTCACCGCGAGCTTGCCCCTATTTCCGATGCGGCGTGGGCGCAAATCGAAGAGGAAACGACGCGCACGCTTAAACGCCACCTGGCCGGACGGCGCGTCGTCGACTTGCAGGGGGCGGCAGGAATCGGCCTCTCCGCCGTGGGCACCGGCCATCTGCGGAAGATCCAGGCCCTGAAGGAGGGCATCGTCGCCAGACAACGTGAAGTAAAGGCACTGGTCGAATTGCGTGTACCGTTCAAGCTGGAACGCCAAGCTATCGACGACGTCGAGCGTGGCGCCAACGACGCAGACTGGCAGCCGGCGAAGGACGCCGCGCGCAAGATTGCTTATGCCGAGGACGGGGCCATCTTCGAGGGTTATTCCGAGGCAGGAATCGTGGGCATCCGACAGGGGACCAGCAATCCGAAGATGACGCTGCCCAGCGATGTGCGGGAGTACCCGGGTGCCTTTGCTCAAGCACTCAGCCAATTGCGGCTTGTAGGCGTCAACGGTCCCTATGCGGTGCTGCTCGGCGCCGGTGCATACACTGCGCTGGCTGAGACCAGCGATCAGGGATATCCCGTACTGGAACATGTCAAACGACTCGTCGACGACAAGATTATCTGGGCACCCGGCATCGAGGGGGCCTTTGTGGTGACTACCCGCGGCGGCGATTTCGATCTGCACATTGGCCAGGATGTTTCCATTGGCTATTTGAACCACACCGACGACACTGTCGGCCTTTATTTGTAGGAGACGTTTACCTTTCTGCTGCTCACCGCCGAGGCAGCGATTGCGCTGGCTCCGCACGTGAAGCCGCAACAGAAATAAATGGCGCCACGCGGGGTACGTAATGTCGAGGCAGGCAGCTTAACGCTTCTCGTACGGATGGAACATGTAGTCCTTCGTCTTCACGGCGGTATGGCGCGCGTTTCCGCAGTCTGAATGGCTTTGGGGATCGGCTGTGAACTTGTCCGATGCGGCATCGTAGTTGAATACCGCGTAACCCCACCCGCCGGTTTTCGGAAATCTCTCGCTGTTCTTTTCCATAACGAAAGCGAGAGGCTGCGAAGCTCTGAACGTCCTCTTGTTTATCGCGGTGCGGTTCACATGAGATGATCATGATGAAATTTGAAACGAAATCCGCCACTGGGAGGAAGGCATTTTCAAGTGACCGAGTTTATGCAGCCATCGATAAACTCACCCGACCTGCAGGGCCAGGCCTTTCCTACCCTGACCCCCGCCCAGATCGACCGCATCCGGCCCTACGGCGCTGCGAAAACGGTTCGGGCCGGAGACATCCTGTACGAGCCGGGTCAGCTGGGAGTGCCTTGCTTCGTTGTGCTTTCAGGGAAACTTGAGATTGTGATGACTACGCTCTCTGGCGAGCTCGTATTTGTGACGTTTGGTCAGGGAGGTTTCTCCGGCGAAATGTTCCTGATTTCCGGGGCCGGCTCTGTATCAAGCGGGCGTGTAGCCGAGCCGGGAGAGTTCCTTGAAGTTAGCGTGACTGCGTTGCGCTCGCTCATCGCAAGAGATGCCGAACTCAGCGACATCTTCATGCGCGCCTTCATTCAGCGCCGCCTCGCGCTAGTCACGGAAGGCATGGGTAACGTAATTATCCTGGGATCGCGTTACTCATCTAACACACTGCGCTTGCGCGAGTTCCTCACCCGGAACGGACATCCACACACATATATCGACCTTGACAGTGACACAACCGCTCAGGAGTTGCTTGATCGTTTTAACCTGAAAATCGACGAAATACCCGTTGTGATTTGCAGTGGAAAGGCCTTGCTGCGCAATCCCACCACGCAGCAGTTGGCCGGATGTTTGGGATCCGCGGGCACGGTGGATGAATCGAGCATTCGTGACGTCGCCATCGTGGGTGCGGGGCCGGCCGGGTTGGCGGCGGCGGTTTACGCCGCTTCTGAAGGCTTGGACGCTGTCGTGATCGAAGCCGACTTTCCCGGCGGTCAGGCAGGCGCGAGTTCGAAGATTGAGAACTACCTTGGTTTCCCAACGGGCGTCTCCGGCCTGAAACTTACGCGCCGCGCAGTTGTGCAGGCGGAAAAATTCGGCGCTCAGATGATGGTCGGACAACGAGTGGTCAAGTTCCAATGCGATCAGAGGCCATATCGGCTCTCCCTGGAGAATGGCGATATTCTGCAGGCTCGCAGCATCATCATCGCCGCAGGAGCGCAATACAATACGCCGAACGTTGCCAACCTAAAGAAGTTCGAAGGAAATGGAATCTATTACGCGGCCACATTCATGGAATCACAGCTCTGCGGTGGTGATGAGGTCGTCGTCATCGGCGGGGGAAACTCGGCCGGCCAGGCAGCCATTTTCCTGGCGGAAACTGCCCAGAAGGTTTATATGCTGGTTCGCGGCAAGACGCTTTCCGAGACAATGTCGCGTTATCTAACCCAGAGGATTACGAAGCATCCAGTAATCGAGCTGCATCTGGAAGCTGAGCTTCAGTCATTAGAAGGCGATTTGCACCTCGATCGCGTCACCTGGCTCGATCGGGCGTCCGGGGAGAGGGTGACGCGCGATATCCGGCACGTTTTCGTGATGGCTGGTGCGTCACCTGGCAGCGACTGGTTGCGTGGCTGTATCGCGCTGGATCAGCGGGGCTTCGTTCTCACGGGACGGGACCTGGATCCGATTCTGGCCGACGCACCGCGAAAGTGGCCTCTTGACCGGCCGCCGCAAATGCTTGAGACGAGCTTGCCGGCAGTTTTCGCAGTTGGCGACATTCGCTCAGGAAACGTGAAGCGGGTTGC
Organism: uncultured Acidobacteriota bacterium; assembly: GCA_963766785.1. Classification (GTDB taxonomy): domain Bacteria; phylum Acidobacteriota; class Terriglobia; order Terriglobales; family Acidobacteriaceae; genus Telmatobacter. Next base: position 88,156 of record CAVYBV010000016.1, on the reverse strand, counting down.
GTCAGCTGTTGGCGAGGGCGCGATCTCGATCCATCTGGTGCATGGCGCCCTGGCGGAGATATAGCGTCGACTACGAGGAAACCCTGCATGACTTCCTTTAGATCGTCCGCCAAATTAAATGTGGCTTTTGAACCAGTCAATAGCAAGTTGAGCATATTGGCCCACCTCGATGATGTAACCGTCAGGGTCGCGCATGTAGCAGCGAATCTCGCCGTACTTGGCAATCGGTTCCGTGAGGAACTCGGCTCCTCGACTTTTCCATAATTCATAGCACGCTTGAATATCCGCAACGCGGATATTCAAGAAGCTGCTGACTTTATCCGGGTTGGCAGGAACGCTGAGCGTTACCGTCGGCTTGTCGGGAGTCGGCCCGCCCCCAACGTTCAGAATCATCCAGATATTCGCAAGCTGAAGGTACGGTGGCGCGTTGCCGTCACCCATGGTCAAAATGCGAGCGCCGAAGACCTTTTCGTAGTAGTGAGCCGAACGATTGACGTTGCCAACGGTGAGAAAATGTACGATGCTGATCCCTTCGCGCGGGGGCATCTCATAGCTCTTCTGTTCGACTTGTACCGCGGTCATTGATGGCTCCTTTCGATTCGGTGCTGATTACAAATACGGTGTCCCGAGTCCCGCTCCCATTCATAAACAATCGATCGACGCCAGTTAGTTCAGCAGCGATTCCCAGTTGGCTGGTACCCTTCCTGCCGGTCCGGGAACGGGCTGATTTTTTGGATGCGAATGTGGCGGAAGCAACTCCACACCCTTGATCATCCCCTGCTTCTCGTAATCGTAGAACCAATCCTCACCCGGCTCAAAGCTGGCAATGATCGGATGCCCGGTGACCGCTGCATGCTTTGACGCGTGCTGACTCGGTGAACTGTCACAGCATCCACATTATTGATTCCATGTTCAACCAGCACGCCAAATGGCTGGAGAAGTCCAAGAAGGAGCTCGATTGGCGAGCACCTGTGCCTTCGATCAACCTCCTCATCACGTCTCTGGTGTGGCGGCAGGATCACAACGGCTTCACGCACCAGGATCCGGGATTTCTCGACGTGGTCACCAACAAGAGTCCCGATGTCGGGCGAATCTACTTGCCGCCGGACGCAAACTGCCTGCTCAGTGTAATGGATCACTGCCTTCGGTCGCGGGATTACGTTAACGTCATCGTTGCGGATAAGCAGGAGCACCTGCAGTACCTGTGCATGGAAGATGCAGTCACCCACTGCACCAAGGGAATCGGGATTTGGGACTGGGCGTCCAGCGACAACGGTGAAGAGCCTGACGTTGTGATGGCTTGTGCCGGCGACATCCCGACGATGGAGTCCCTCGCGGCGGTCGCAACCTTGAAGGAGCACTTCTCCGATTTGAAGATACGATTCGTCAATGTTGTGGATCTTTTCCGCCTCATGCCAGAGTCCGAACACCCCCATGGGCTCTCCGACCGAGACTTCGATTCTCTGTTCACCACCGACAAACCGGTGATCTTCAACTTCCATGCCTATGCTTCGCTCATTCACAAACTTAGCTACCGGCGCAAGAATCACGATAATATGCATGTACGCGGGTACAAGGAAAAGGGCAGCATCAACACTCCGCTCGAGCTTGCGATTCTCAATCAGATCGACCGCTTCAATTTGGCAATTGACGTCATCGATCGTGTCCCACGTCTGCGTTCGGTCGGAGCTCATGTCAAGGAATGGCTGAAGGGGCAGATCATCGCGAGCATTGACTATGCTCACACCGAAGGCATCGACAAAGAAGAAATTCGAAACTGGAAGTGGCCGGGATAGGCATCGCGAACCAGTTGGCGAGAAACGACGGCCGCAACTGGCGCGCGCTGCACCCCGATTGAGTTCGCTTCTTTAGACGGAAGGTTAGGTATGGCAGTCAAACAAACAGCAATCATAACTGGAGCTGCGGGGGGCATTGGCACGGGTTTAGTCGATCGGTTTCTGCGAGAAGGTTATAACGTTGTCGCGACGTCTCGTCACGCCGATCGAGAGTTGAATGCTTCAGGCAGCCTGGTTCTCCTGGCCGGCGATATCGGCAAGCAGCAAACTGCTGCCGATGCCGTCGAGGCAGCAATCAACAACTTCGGAACCATCGATGTCTTGGTGAACAACGCTGGAATCTTCCTAACCAAGCCTTTCACTGAGTTCACTGCCGAGGACTTCAGCGCTCTTGTCTCCACAAATCTGCTCGGATTCTTCTACATCACGCAGCGCACTGTGAAAGAAATGCTTAAACAGAAATCGGGATGCGTTGTGAGCATCACCGCGGCGCTTGCTGATCGGCCGATCGCCGGCGAGAATGGCTCGATTTCGATGATTACAAAGGGCGGGTTGAATTCAGCAACCCAGAACCTCGCAATCGAGTACGCAAAAGATGGCATTCGCTTTAATGCTGTAGCTCCCGGCGTTGTGGATACACCGATGCACAGCAATGATCCCAACAACTCGACGTTGCAGCCGGTTATGAAAAAGGCGACGGTCAAGGATATTGTCGATGCCGTTATTTATCTGGCACAGGCAGGTCATGTGAGCGGAGAGATACTCCATGTGGATGGCGCCGCCCCGGCCCGTCGCTGGTAGCCGCATCGTTCCGGCCGCATGTGGAGGTAGGGTTTACAGTATATCCCGCGATGGAGGGACAACAGGTGGATTGGAGACGGTTGGTCCAGTTTGCTCTGCTGGGTAGCAACGATTGGGAACAATATGCCATCCTGCTGGTGCGCGTTTCGCTCGGGCTGTTCTTCGCCATTTCCGGGGCAAACAAGTTGTTTGTCGCCGGCAGAAGGCAAACCATGTACGAAACGCTTGTTGAGGCCAAAGTCCCGCTTCCTCGCCTGATGACTTATTTCGTGTCGGATGTCGAGTTCGTTGGCGGGTCCTTGCTGACCGTGGGGTTTCTTTCAAGCCTGACCTGCGTGGCTTTATTGGTCGATATGCTTGTCGCCATCCTGACCATCAAGCTTTCCACCATGCATAAAGGACTTTTATCTCTTAACTGGCTCGACCATTTCCTCTACCTTCCGGAGGTCCTGTACGTGCTCTTTTTTATCTGGCTGATCTGCTCCGGTCCGGGAAAGTTCAGTGTCGATTACTGGCTCGCCAGCAAGTTAACAGCTTGTTGCTAGACAAAAGCTTGATGGTCATTGCCAGAATCTGTAAGTTGCCAGCTGTACCGAAATCAAAGGATCCTTACGTGCTCGTATGCTGTTCCTAGCGAAACGCATGTGTCGCTCTGGATCTTTGAGAAAAACGGGAGGAGTCCAATTATGCGGTCTGATATCGTGCCCGGAGGCATTTTCCCTGACTATGAGCTGCCCGACCACATGGGCTAAGCCTGCAAGCTCAGCGAGCTACAAGGCGACGATCCGCTAATCCTTACGCTTGCGCGCGGCCACTATTGCCCAAAGGAGCACCAGCAGCATTTGGAACTCGCCGCGTTCTACCCGAAGATCGCGGTGGCGTACACTCAGATCGCCACGATCGCTACCGACGATCACCATACTCTTCAGGAGTTTCGCGCGTCAGTCGGAGCCCAGTGGACATTTCTTTCCGACCCCGGCCGGATGATTCAGAAGGATCTCAACATCGAGGAGTACACCAACCCCGAGCACAATCCGATGATCCCGCATACGCTCGTGCTCAAGCCAGGCCTAGCGATCTACAGCATCTACAACGGCTACTGGTTCTGGGGACGACCATCAGTCGTCGATCTTTGGCACGATCTGCGCGTCGTGACGAGTGAAATCCGCCCAGACTGGGATCTAAGAACCCCTGGACTCCGTGAGGCATGGAACGCGGGTGATCTCTCGCGTTTCCACGGGTGGAACAAGCGGGCCAGTACGGAAGATGCCTTGACTGCACGGAACAAATAGCACGGTCACCATCTTCGACCTACTACCGCATCGAATAGCTCGGAAAGCAAATCATGGCAGAGACACCAGCGACGAACACGCTCGCGGTCGGACAGACGCCAGGATAGCTCCCGGCGCCGCGATCGAATCGCCGCTTGCGCGAGCGGCATGCATGCAGGGTTTTTCGGATGGTGCGGGGCACCCATCGCTACAAGTGTCATCATAACGGGTGGTCAGAATTGCGGGAGCGTAGCCGCGAGATCGCGCAAAGCCGGGTGCGTTACGACGAGGGCTGAAGCTTTTGAGTTCCGGGCGAATCACCGGCGATCCGGAAGTTTCGCCCCGCGAACACCTTTCTTAACCGATCACGCGCAGCAAAAAGCAACACACAATTCGTCGACCGCCCTGAAAGCCTTTGATCTAAGGCGGTTTCAGGCCAGGGAAGGGAACGAAATGCCTTCACCGCGCGTACACTGGATTGGTTCCCCTGTACGCGGAGGCCGAATGCTTCCCAGCGCGGTCCACGGAAAAGAAGAAAACGTTTTAATTCGACGATCCGATATGGCTGTGCTGACCGCCATTGCGGCAGCCTTCGCGCTTGCGCATATCCTTACCAACGGCCAGTACGGCTTCCACCGCGACGAACTGCAGTTCCTCTCCGATGCGCGCCATCTCGACTGGGGCTACGTCTGTTATCCCCCGTTTACGCCCTTCATTGAGCGCATTGCCCTCGGCATTTTCGGCGTGTCCCTCGTCGGCCTCCGGCTCTTTTCCGTGCTTGCGCAAGCTGCCGTCATCCTGCTCAGCGGGTTGATGGCGCGCGATCTCGGCGGCGGACGTCTGGCTCAGGTCGCGGCTGCTCTTTCTGTCGCTCTGTCCGGCTTGCCGATTTTTGAAGCCACGGAGTTTCAATACACCTCGTTCTCGTTCTTCTGGTGGGTGCTGGTCTGCTGGTTCGTCATCCGCCTGCTGAAATCGGAGAATCCGCGCTGGTGGCTCGCCATCGGCGCGGCCATCGGGCTGGAACTGCTCACCAAGTACTCAGTTGTCTTCTTCATCGCGGGCCTGCTTGCCGGCCTCGCGCTTACTCCCGCGCGGCGCTGGTTCCTCAGCAAGTGGTTCTGGGCCGGCGTGGGCATCGCGGTGCTCATTTTCCTGCCCAACATTGTCTGGCTGGCCCGCCACGACTGGATCTCGTACACCTTTCTCCAGCACATCCATGTGCGCGACGTGGGCGAGGGCCGCGCCCAGGGCTTTCTGAAAGGCCAATTCATCGGCAACGCCAACCTGTTTGCCACTCCCATCTGGATCGCCGGTCTGATTGCCTTCTTCGCACAGCGCCGCTACCGCGCGATGGCCTGGATGTACGTGGTCCCGGTGGCGATCTTCTGGGCCAGCAAGGGCCGCTCCTATTACGTGGCAGAAGCTTACCCCGTGCTGCTGGCCATGGGCGCGGTGGTGGGCGAGCGCTCCATTTCCTGGATGCCGAAACTTGTCCGCCGCTCCATCATCGTCGTTTTCTTCGCAGGCGTTGCTGCTTTTGGCGCCATCGCCTGCGCCATCATCGTTCCCATCGCGCGAAGCGGGCCGCTGCGCGACTTCGCGCTCAAGAATAATGGCAATTTGCGCGAGGAGATCGGCTGGAACCAGCTGGTCGGCACCGTCGCCGGCATCCGCGACTCGCTCACCCCCGACCAAAGGGCGCACCTCGGCATTACCACCGCCAACTACGGCGAGTACGGCGCCATTGAAATCCTGGGCCGCGCCTACGGTCTCCCTCAGCCCATCGGAACCACCAATTCGGAATGGTTCCGCGGCTACCCAGACCCTTCGCCCACCACGTTCATCGTCCTCGGGCTCAGGCAGGAGCAGGCTGACTCAATCTTCACCGGCTGCCGCCTCGCCGGCCACAACGGCAATTCGCTCGGCGTTCGCAACGAGGAGAGCGTTGACCACCCCGACATCTTCGTCTGCGGACCGCCGCGCATTCCCTGGGCCGAGATCTGGCGCCGGCACAGGGACTTCGGCTGAGCGGCTATTCGCCTCAATTCTCCGGGTGAAAGTACGGGTTTGTCATTGCGGACCCTCCATACAGCAGCACCGCTATGTGATAGACCGTAAACGAGCCCTGGTTGCCTTCGGCCGGGCACGCGCCCACATCGGCTTGCACGTATTCGCCTGAACCCAGCTTGTTCACCAGCGCCTGCGGCAGATGGTCCAGGTCCGCGCCCTGCCAGCGCATGATGAAACCCGGCTCGCCGTCATACAGGCCGCCGGGAATTCCATGATCCATGGGGCAGGCCAGGCGCGCGTCGTGCGGGTCCTTGCGCACCTTCATGCCGCTCATCCGGATCAGGTCCCCCACGCGGCTTTCCACCTGGGCTGCCGTCAGCACCGGCACCGCTTCGGAGTAGTCGGAGACGGCGAACAGCACCCCCTGCGCCGCCACCACCGCGATTCCCACGCGGTCGATCTGCCCATTCAACAGGTTGGCGCGGTGCCCCGGCGACTGCATCCATGCTTGGTGAATCTGCTCCGGGCGCGAGCCCACGGCGATGTTCTCTTCGATGAGGCTGAAGTGGGCGCCCGCCGCCCCCGCGCGTCCGGACACGTCAAGCTCGCCTCCGTACCGGTGCGAGATTTCGCCTTCACCGGCCATCCGCTGGCAGTGGCGCATGGCCGCCGCCGCCAGGGACGCGTCCCATTTCAACGTGCCCAGCCCCGCCTGCGCCCGCGTCTGGTTGGCCAGCGCAAACAATTGTCCTGCCATGGCCGGCTGCGGCACACCCGGGCCATTCTGCGCCCAAAGCCAGCCGCTTCCAGCCGCAGCAATCACCACCAACCCGGGAAAGAAAAATCTCGAGACCTGCACTATCCGCATAGTAATAGGAACGCGTCCCCACGCAAACAGTCGCGGTGGGCGCATGTTCTTGCTGAGAAACAGAAGACTGGCGCCTGACAATTGACCACTGACCACTGACCACTGTTCACTGCCTGGGCGGTGGCGGCGGCGGCGGCATGGGGTAACCGCGCATGTAAAGCTGTCGTCGGCGGTGCTCGCGGCACTCGTACACCACGACATAAAAGATGAGGAAAAGGATCAGCAGCGGGCCCCAGAACAGCCAGGCAGGCTGGATCACGCGATCGCCGCCGTTGCTTGCCGTGGATGCGGCGTCGAAGCTGCCGAACATCGACACCATGTCCTTGCCCACGGTGACGTTGTCGCCCAGGTGGATGGAGCCGAAGAAGTTCACCAGGTCCTCGCCGATGGAGCTGTTGTCCTCAGCGCGAACGCTGCCGAAGAAGTCCACGACGTCGTGGTGGGCCACGCCGGCCAGGTGCACGTCGCCGAAGAAGACCACAATGTCGCCGTTGACGGTGCCGCGGTCCTCCACGCTGCAGAAAAAGCAGACCGTGTCTTGCACGCTTTCGCCGGCGGGGACGCGGATGGAGCTGCCAAACTGGACCAGGTCGCGCTGGGCACGGGCGGGCAGGGCAAAGGCGGCAGCCAAGAGACACAAAGCGAGCAGGCGCAAGCGCATAGAGCCTCCTCCAACCGGATACGGCGGGAACTGCGGTTCAGTTCCTAAGAATATCCGGCGAGCGCTTCGGAGTCTACGCCTGGGTTTGGCCGGCGGAAGTTGGTGCGCAGAATAAAAAACGGCGATGTCGAATGGAATGATGGAGTTATGCACTCAAAGTGCATTGAATTGCGTGGTGTTTCGCGCTCGACCGTCAGACTGGTTTTGCCGGGGCCGAGGGCGGAAATGCATGCGAAATAAAAAAACGGCGATGTCTTGCAGATTGATAGAGTTAAGCCATCAAAGTGCAGTGAATTGCGCGCGGATTTCCGGCCGGTGCGAGCGATCATGGCCGGCAAGAGCCCTCGTTGTTTAAGGAGCCAGATGTACGGGCTGAAGCCCGCACCCTTCAATTCCCGAGGGCCTAAATGCGAATGCCCGCGCTAGGCGCGGGCGCCGTTTTCTCTGACTGTTTCCAGTCTACTCCTCCGGATACTTAAGACTGAAGATCCGGTCAACTGTTTTTTCTTCTACATTCGATTGGGGTAATTGCGTTTTCCACAGGGTGTGGAGCTTGACGGCATGTCGCAGGAATGGTGCATAAATACAGGGAACAGGGAGTAGGGAACAGGGAATAGGGAGCAGGGAGTAGGGACTAAGGATCGAGGCAAAAAGGAGCAAGAGAGCGAGGGAGCGACCAGGAATTGCGTGATTCCGCGAGTGTTTCAGGGGTTGAGCTGCGGGCGGACGCACGAGATCCGGTGCAGTTGTGGGCGGGACCGGCCGGATAGTGAAGTCACGACTTCAGTATTTGGCGCGGGCGCGGGCGCGTTACGAGCGAATAGTGAAGTTACGGCTTCAGTGTTCGGTGCGGGCGCGAGCTCGTCCCGGACGAGCTCATTGGTGGTCGCGGGTGCGGGTCGGGACGGGCGGCTGAACTAAACGGCGTTTATCGTTGCAAATCCCGCGGTGTGCCCACTCAGCATAGTTTCCGAGTGGGCCGTCAGTACAGGGGTTTCGTCTCGGCGCGCCGATTCACAAGTGCCGCCGGAATCCCTCTCCAAGGATGATGTGGCCACGCTATTGAGAGGCCATGTACTGGCCAGGCGCGTGGCCGAAATAGCTCGTGAGGGCGGGATCGATTTTGCGCTGACGCCGGAAACCGAAAGGGAGCGACGCCAGAGGCGAGTGCAATTTGTCTGCATCTGAAGAGACGTAGAGGTGGTCACCCTGTTCAGACCATAAGCGCAGAACCGCCTGATAAAACTATCTTTCCGATTTTTCGAGCAGCCGCTCGCAGGCGCTGCGGATGGTCTCGTTCTTCGGATCGAGCGCCTGTGCCTTGCGATATTCATCGAGTGCGGATTGGTCCTCGCCTTTGCCCTCGAGCCCCATGCCGAGATCGTAGTGCGCGTCGGCGTCGTTGGGCTCCAGGCGAATCACCTCGCGATACGCTTGGATGGCCCCGTCCCAGTCATTTTTGCCGGCAAACGCATCGCCGAGGTGGCTGAGGTAGCCCGTGTTGTGGGGGCTCAAGCGGAGCGCCTGGCGATACGCTTGGATGGCCCCGTCCCAGTCTTTCTTGCTCGCGAGCGCGAAGCCGATAGAGAAGCGGTACGAGTCATCATCTGGCTTCAGGCGGACCACCTCGCGATACTCTTTGACCTCGTTGTCCCAGTCCTTTTTTTTCTCGAAGGCGAAGCCAAGATTCTGGTGCGCGTCGGCGTTGTTCGGATCCAGGCGGACCGCCTCGCGATACTCTTGGATCGCCCCATCCCAGTCTCCTTTCGCCGCCAGCGCTCCACCGAGGGCCTCGTGCAGCGGGACCCAGTCGGGCTTCAGGCGGATCGCCTCGCGATACTCTCCGACATCTCCCCCATCTCCCCCCAGCTCCTCGCCGAGTTCGTAGTGATAACGCCAGGGGAGAAAGGGTTGAAAGGCCTGCCACTCCGGGGCGCCCGGGGAGGGAATAAAATGCAACATCAGGATTCGGTCGAACGTCAGCCAGGCCCGCCAACTCTCCGGTTTCACGCCGGGGTACTTCACGAGGCCGAACTTCACCCACGCTTCTTCGTACTGGAGCCACGCGCGCTGGGCTGTTCGTATGCCTTGAGGAGTAACCGTTCCCATCCCCGCCGAGCCTGGTTTCGCCGATTGGATCCCGGCGTAAACCGCATTCAGTTCTTCGTCAGCCTTTTTGAACTCCGCCATGGAAAAACTGGGGAATTGCCCCTTTTCGGACCGCTCCACCGCCGCCACGAATCCATTTCTGAGCCAACCCTGCCGTTGGAAGACGTAAGCGTCCCGGTCCGTGCCGCTCATGTCACTTTCATTGTCGGAACTGGCTTCAATAAAATTGCTTGCTGCCTTCTCGAGGCCGGCGAAGGCGGTCTTTTGTGCGGGGGTCCATCCCTCGGCAATCCTGCCTAGCTTGCGAGCCAGCGGGGCTTGGTGGATTTCCTCCTGCAAGCCGGCACACACGCCCGCCATGTATCCGCTGCTGGCGTCATCACAAAGGCTGAAGTTGTCTCCCGTCCAGTGCTCCTTCCGCATTCTCAAAAGGTGATTGATTTGACCTTGGTTCCCTTCGGGCGCCCCGTTAAACTCGCACGCGAACTTCAAGGCAAGATCGAAATTTCGGGAGGCGCCTTTGCCGTTGGCGTAGATCATCATGAGTAGACCCGGGCCGCCAATAATCGGCGCGTTGTCTTCCTCTCTCTCCAGATAGGCGCATTTGCGCGCTCCGACCAGATCGATCGGACGACCGAAACCGAAATAGAGATCTTGGGAATTACACGGAGCCGGAGTCTGGCGGTCTTGCGGCGCCGGCAAATCGGCCGCAGGAATCTGGATTTTCTCCCACTGCGCGCATGCAGCGTGATGCTGCTTGTCCTGGGCAACGACTGGCGAGGACTCCGGCAAAGTCAAGGAAAGAAATGCGAGCAAGAGAATACACGCGCGCCCCATGGTTTCACCCCCCCCCCGGGCCTGAAGGCATTATTAGCAGGAGCTTTCTTTATGAGCCTCTAGGGAGAACCTACGCCTTGACTCCGCCGGACGCAACGATTGATTAGGTCTCTGCATTATCTGCTTGACATCATCGTCAGAAGGGACGATTATCGGCCCACGCGTTTACCCGGTGGGAAAATGAAACACCTATCCTTGTCGATTCTGACGATTGTCCTGGCGGCAATGACTTGTGGATGCGGCGGAACCCTGAAGGACATTGATGTGGATATCCAGGCGCCGCCGGTGGCAAAAAGTGGGCAGGAGTTCATCCTCACGGCGACGGTCGAAAATCATGCCGCCAAGGCGCAGAAGCTGATCAGTCTTGACATCGGTGATCAATATCTCAATGGCATTGCCATTTTGTCGACCGAGCCGAATTACCACGATACCTCGCACGTGCCCATCCTCAATCAACGCAGCTATGAGTTCGACCTGCCCGTCAACCCCGGGGAGAAGGTTCAAGTCCTCTTGCATGCCAGAGCCGTTAAGACGGGAGACTTCAATTCGGAAATTAGTTTCTACATAAATTCCAGTTCGAGTTCGCTGGCCAGGAGTGTGCGCACCACGGTCGAATAATCTGCGCGCCGGCGGTGCTGATATTCGTAGGCAATCACCGCAAGGGGTGCTTGTGCTCGCTCCTTCAAGTATTACCAACACTAACGCCCCGCCCTTAATCCGGCGCTGCCAACCCTTACGACGCGAGTCGGCGACCTCGGATCCGTGCGCGGGCCCAGCTCACCGTTAACGAGCCAAAAACGCCCAAAAGCAGAAGCCCAGCCCCGACGCACCAAGCCGCAGTTTCAATAAGAGGGTCCAGATCGGCCTCAGGATCGGTATCGAGCACAATCGGCGGCGTGCCGAGCGCGATCCCATGTTTTTTGAATAGAAAAGCGGCGGGCCCCGGCAGGCCGTCAGGGATCAATACGCCCGTTTGACTGATCATGACCGGCTTGCTGTGCTGCAAGTATTCGCTGTCCTCCGGGTGCAGAAAATAGACGACGGGGTCGCCTTGGCGCCAATGGGGCGGCAACACGGGAATGTAGGCTTCCCAACGGGTGTCGTACCTATTCGATTCACCATATCGCATTTCCATGGACGGAACCGCCACGCCGGTTAGCTTGACGTGGGTTGTGCGCGGAGGAACCCCGTCCGCGAGGTTCAAAGGCTCAAACGTCACGCTTGGATTGGTTTTTCGGTAGGCAATCAATCCGACACGCCCGCCAACCACCATCAACGCCACGCTGAGGACCAGAAAAAAAACAACCAATGCTTTCCGCGCCCGCAGCACATCTGGCGCATCAGCTCTGTTGTTGGCCGCGGCCGCTGCTGCGGGTGCGTCGCTCCCGGTGGCAGGAGTGAACGGCAGCCGATCGATCACCCATCCCGCGGCCGAGCATATCGCGAACAAGATTCCCAATGAAAAGGCGAACATGGGAATCATTAACAGCATGGTATAAACGTCGTAGGGGCCGTTGCCCTGGAGCCTCAGATTGAGATCGACGAGCCAGCGGTAAAATCCTGTGCCGGTAACCCCGGAATAGATAGCGTAGGCAATCACACAGGGAAGCCCCAACAATAGGACGACTTCCTTAGCGGTCTTGCGGCTCATCGTGCTTTGCTCCCTCAAAGTGCCCGTCTGCTCAGCTCGAACGTACCCAGGTTGGACTGCGCTGGGGAAGCCGAAGGCCAGGCCGCGTCCCGTCGGCGAGATCGGGATTTATTTCAGGTGTGAGCCACGATTAAGGCCTCCGCCCGAAGCGCCGCGTGAGACCACCTAGGCGTGGTCGGATTGGTGCGATACAGCGACCCGCCGCAGCACCCACCGACGCCGTGACAGCATGGCGGCGTCGTCCCGTAGGCGCCAGCATGGTCCAGGCCACTTATTCCTTCTTTCTTGGGGTCACGCCTCACGCGAGGTTACAGAACGTATGAAGACTAGCACAAATTATGCGCTTATCGCATTCGCATAACCGGCGAATCAGTCCAATCAAAGGGCTGGATCGTTGCCGTGGTGCGCTTTAGGAATAACCCTATAGGAAGCGAAAGACAGCGTTTTGAGCGGATGGCCACTCGGAAAATACCCTCATCTGTTTGCACAAGCATCATTTCGTTTTTCTCACTGGAAGATACAGCCCGTCAGGATGTTCCTCAGCTCCTAGCGATCCGGACTGAAAAGTCGCCAAGTGTTGACCAATGGTCTCTGGTGGAGTTGGTGGTTGGGCGTTACGCTGGGGGCGGAACGGCCGGAGAAGATCGCGTCCCTGCGGGACGCGATCTTTGTTTGCAATTCTTTGGGGATGCGTTCTCAGGAGTGCACCTCGGCTGCGCCGAGGCTTCTCCTGGGCTATTCTCCTGCTGTCCCTACGGGACGCTTTCCGCGCCCACTCATCGCGCGGATCCTTCCCCTTCAGTCCCCTCATGGTCAGGAACGATGAATGGGACGCAGTTCCAGATTGATGAGCGGGTCACCTGCCCCGTCGAGGTTCGTGGTTTCCCACCCTTTCCACGGTGAGGCTGTGGAAAGGATGGGGCACCCTCATTTTGTGGGCGGATCAAGGGTGGGGCACCCGGCACAGTTTGAGCCAAGGGGATAATCCTGACTAAGGTCGTGCCCTGACACGATTTCTTACGCCAGTTCCTAATCGGCTTTAGAACTCGTAGCGCATGCCTAGCTGGACGCGGCGGGGCGAGTTGACGCTGGTTACCTGGCCGAATGAGGGCGAGGTATCCACGTTGTCCACGCCGGATGGGTTCTCGTGATTGAGGACGTTGAAGGCCGCCGCGGAGAATCCGAGGTGGGGCGCGTCGTCGTCCTTTTTCTGGGTGACGGCGAAGTCGTGGCCCCAGCGCAGGTCGAGGTCAGTGTAATCGGGCATGCGCTCAGTGTTTCGCGCTACGCCGGCAGGACGCGCGTTGAAGAGATCGGTGCCGTAAGCGTCGGTTCCGGTGAGGATGGAGTAGGGCTGTCCCTGGTTGGCGAAGATGCCCATGGACAGGTTCACGAGGCCGTCGGGATGGAACATGGCGTACATGCCGAGGCGCTGGCGGCGATCCCAGCTGGCGTTAGCCCACTCGTCGTTGGGCGCGTACTGATTCTGCGGGAAGAAGCCGATGCCGTCGGAGTTCGATTCGTAATGCGACCAGGTATAGCGGCCCCAGCCGGTGAAGTATTTGTTCAGGCGACCACGATAGGAGACGTCGAAGCCGGAGCCTTCGAGGAATCCTTCGGGCTGCATCTGGCGATAGCGTCCGTAGGCGGGATTGGGGCGCAAAGTGTAATCGGACTGCGGCGTGGGCGCGTTGATGTCGACGGAACGGAAGGTGCCGATCTGGCGCATGGAGTAGACACTGACGGTGCCGGTGGCTTTCTGGCCGAGCTGGCGCTCGATGGAGAGACCGTATTGTAACTGGTAAGGAACGCGGGCGTTGGGCGCAAGCTCCACGCGGGCCACCGGGGACGCGCTGACATTGACGCAATTCGAAATGGGCATGCAGCCGGTGGCGGGCAGCGTGGCCGGATTGAGCGACAGGGTGACGGAGCGACGCGCCGGCTGCGTGCCCGAGTAACGCGCGAGGTCAAGCAGCGGGCCGGAGCCGAAGCGATCGTAGTAGACGCCGCCGCCTCCGCGCAGCACCAGCTTGGACGCGGGATCGAGGACCCAGCCGAAGGAGAAGCGGGGCGAGAACGACAGCCTTCTTGTGGCCAGAAAATTCTGCCAGTCGTAACGGAGGCCCGGCGTGATGGAGAGCCGCGGGTTGATTTTGTACTGGTCCTGCGCAAACGCGCCCATCTCCTGCTGGTGGTAAATGAAGTGGGTGACGCCGTAATTGATGGAGTAGCCGGAGGGCAGGTTGGCGGTGTAGTTCTGGAGGGCGGACTGGAGCACGGTGACGCCGTCGGCGGCGAGCGTGGGCGCGTAAGTGAAGCTGCCGAGCGAGTTGGTGTTGTCGTCAAACGCGCGGCGGTCGATGTGGGGCGTGCCGACGCCGAACTTCATGTAGTGCTTGCCGTGGATGCGCGACATCATGTCGTAGATGCGGAAGTTGTACTCGGTGGAGAGCGCGTCGTTTTGCGCCGAGCCTCCGCTGAAGTCGCCGGCCACGTTGACATGCGGGGCCTCGGTGGCGTTCAGGTTGCGGCTGAAGTCGTGTTCGCCGACGACGGAGAACTGGTTGATGAGCGTGGGCGAGAGGGTTGAATCGGCGTGCACCACGACGTCGTCCTCGTGGTACTGGTTGTTGTAGCCGGCGGCGGCCAGGGTTTGGCCGCCGACGCCCTGGTTTTGCCCGGTCCAATCCTCGAAGCTGTACTGCGCGTAGGCCGAGGCCTTGGCGCCGTACTGGTGGGCGGCGCGGATGCTGAACTCGGTGTCGCGCGTGGGCGCGGGCACGTTGGCCTGGTAGAGGCCGGTGGGATCGGCGGACGTGGGCAACAGGGTGGCATCGACGACCGCGTCCAGATCTTCCTCGGCGCGGTTGAAGGTGACGAGGAAGCTGCTTTTGGGGGCGAAGAAAATGGGTCCGGTGAGGTGCCCTTCGTAGATGCGGCGCTGCTCGAAGGGCTTGGAGGGGGCGAGCGCGTTCTGCGCGTTCATGGCGGAATCGCGGAAATAGAAATTTCCCTGGCCGTGGTAGTGGTCGGCGGCAGATTTGGTGATGATCTCCATCTGCCCGCGGCCGGGCCAGTAGTATTGCGCGGAGTAGGGGTCCTGATTGATGCGAATTTCCTTGACCGCGGATGCGGAGACGGTGGCGCGATTGGCCTCGACGCCGTCGACGATGAGGCCCGCGCCGCCGGTGGCGGTGGAGCTGTCGTCAAGGAACGCCGACATGGCGGTCTGATAATCGTTGTCGAAAATGGGCAGCGCCTTGAGGTCGCTCGATGACATCACGGACGAGTCCTGGTTCGCCTCCGATGCGGTCAGGTCCTGGTCGGCATCGGCGTTGACCTGGACGCTGGTGGAAAGGCCAGCGATGGGCAGGACGATCCGGAGCGGTGCGGCGAAGGCCTGGATGGGCGCGCGGGCAGCGGTTGCGCTGATGGCCGGCGCAATGGTTACAGACGTCTTGATGGTCTTGAATCCCGGCTCGGAGACGACCAGGGTAAAGCTGCCCGGATGCGGGGGCGTCACCGTGAAGCTGCCGTCACCGCCGGAGCGAAAGCTGCCGTCGAGGGCGCCGTTGCTTTCCACGAGATCGATTTCGGCGTTGGGTACGATGGCGCCGGTAGGATCGGCGACCACGCCGGTGATGGCCGGCGCCGGCGGCGGCGCGGGAGCGCTGGTGGGAGCGGCCAGGCAGGTAGGCGCGAACAGTAAAACCAGGGCAACCGAGCGGAACATGTGAATCTCCGGCAGATGATGCAAAAGCAAAAAAGCGGCTCGTAAAAAGGGTAACAACTTCGGACGGGAAGGGAATGTTAAGTTTTCTGAAAGTGGTTCACGCGATGGTACGCGATTGTGCGTCTCCGCATGGCGTTCCCGGGTTTCGTTGAATCGTTTGAGCGTGCCGGGCGAAAGGCCCGGGGCTAAAGCCCAAGTCCTTTGTTTGCGGTTTTCGGCGGGACTGAAGTCCCGCCCTTACGCGTTCTCCTCTGTCCGGCCGGTGGTTTTTCACCAAGCTATGAAGTCGTGCCCTGACACGTTGCTTACGTCGTTGCCCGGACGGCTCCAGATCCTTTATTTTGCGGGTGCCAGCGCGGCGACCCACTCGGCGGGCGAATCGACCACCACATCGGGCGGCGTCTCCATCAGGTTCTGCGGGCCGAAGCCGAAGCGGCATCCGAGGACAAACACGCCGGCGTTGCGCGCCGTCTGCACATCCACCTTGCTGTCGCCGATCATCAGCGTCTCATCGGGGGTTACGCCGGCCTGCGTCATGAGCGTGCGCAGGCCGAGCGGGTCAGGCTTTTTCAGGGAGAAACTGTCGCCGCCGTACACCTGAAAGAAGAATGCGCCCATGCCCAGGCTTTCGCAGATGGCGCGCGCCGGACGCACAGGCTTGTTGGTGAGCACGGCCAGCTTGCGCTCGCGGCCATCGGGTCCGGCGCCGAGGGCGGCGAGCGCTTCCAGCACGCCATCGTAGGCATAGGTGTAATCGAGCTTGTGCTCGCGGTAGTGGGCGAGGAAGAAATTGTAGGCGGTGGCCAGCTCCTCATCGTGCACATCGTTGGGATCGACGCCGTTCTCGACCGCCAGCGAGCGGCGCACCAGCATCGCCGCGCCGTTGCCTACAAATCCCGCAATGACGGGATCGTCGAGGCGCGGCCGTCCCATGTGTTCGAGAGCCGCGTTGACGCTGTTGGAGAGGTCGCGCGCGGAATCGATCAGCGTGCCATCGAGATCGAATACGATCAGGCGGATGGCCTCAGCGGGGATGGGACGGAGCACGCGGAGCATGGTTTCAGTCTACTGGCCCGTGGCCCGCGTGCCTCAGCGGCAGGCGGCGTTTTTCGCGCCTGGTATCGCGAGGAAGTTTATGCTCAGCGGCTTCAACGCCACCGTGCCTGCGCTTTGCGCCGCTGGGTCCATCGCCGGCAAGGTTCCGTCGTCCGCGGCCTTCAGCTCCACGCCATTCAGCAGCGCCGCTGTTCCCAGCAGATCCGGCGCGGTTAACGTGTAGAGCTTCGAGTCTTTGGGCAGCGTAATCTCCCGCGCCTGCTCGCGATCCGCGTTGATGGCGAGCACAGCCACGCCTCCGCGCTTGCCACGCAGACACTGCGCGTAGACATAGAGGTTTGGCTGCTTCGTAGCGCCGGTGTCGAGCACCGTGGTTCCCATCAGGCGCCGCCACAACACCGCGGCCCAGTAATTCGGACGCGGGTCAAGGGTGGATTCGTTGAGGAGGCCATAGTCGCTGGCGTTGAGGGTGTTGTGCATGAGCACCTGCACGTTTTTTTGGGCCAGCTCGCCGAGCTGCGCCAGGTAACGGAAGCTGTCAATGAAATCCGCGGCCCAGGGATCGCCGCCACAGGCGGTTTCGGCAGTTTCCGTCAGCCAGATCGGCTTGCCCGGCGCGTACTTGTCGCGCAGCGCCGCGTAGAACGCCTCATCGCGCAGGGTCAGCGTGAGCCACTGTTCAGTGAGGGCCTTCTCCGGCGTCATCCCCATCCCGGCCGGGCCCATCCGCGCGCACCTTTGCGAAACGGAACCGTAATAGTGGTAAGAGAACGCGTCCAGGCCCGGACCCTCGTCGCGCAGAATGTCTTCGCTGCGAATCATCCCCGGCATGTGCCCCAGACCACCCGTTTCGCCCACGCCGCCGGGGCCGAGAATCAGCAACTTTGGATCAGCCTTGGTGATGTAGGCACGGAACGCCTTGAAGTCTCTGGCATAGGCCTCGGCGTCGAAACCCTTGGGCGCGCCGCCAATCATGGCGTAGGTGGGCTCGTTGAACATCTCCGCGGCGGCAATTTTTCCGCCGATACTCTTTGTGTACTTGAACAGTTTCTCCGCTTCGGCGGGCACCCACACGCCGCTTGGGTCGCGGACACCGGGGCTAATGGCGAAAGATGTGACGATGCGCGCGTCCGCCGCATGCGCAAAATCGACCACGCCGCGCCACTCCTTGCGGGTCAAGACGCCATTGAATCCCGCCGGGGGTTTCTGGGGCGCGGGCGCGTCTGAATCCCAGAAATAGGTTGAGTTTGCCCAAGTGCCGCTCACCCGGACATAGGCCGGCCCGAGCGCCGCAGCCAGCTTTTGGAGTTTGGGGTTTTCCAGGTCCGCCGGCGGCCGGTAGCGATAGAGCGAGGCCGGCATTCCCGCCGGCCCAGCCTGATGCTTGTCCGCGGGCTGGTCCCCGCCGGTCTTGTACGGCGCCCAGAAGCGGCCGCCCGTCACCTCGATCATTTCGATGTTGTAGGACTGGAAGCGCTGGTCCACGTGCGCGATCGCCGGCATCGCTCCCGGTTTGAGCGCGGCCGTTGCAGTCTGAGCGCAAATTGCCGGAGCCAGCGCCGACGCGATGGTCATGAGCGCCGCAATTCCAACCTGGATTTTCATTGAATCACCCGAAGCCTGCCTTGAAAGACAGAGACCACTCTAGGCGTCCGGGTGGTTCTTCCGCAACCAGGGCTGTCATTTCCGGGAATCGATGGTGGCGCGCAAAGCCGCGGCAATCTCGACCAGGCGGGCGGCGCTATCGACGCCGGGAGTGCCTGCGTAAATGGTCTCCGCTTCGCGCGCGAGTTCGCCCTGGGCCATGCGGCCAAAGGTGCCGAGCGAGCCGGCGAGCTTGTGTGCGGCGCTTTGGGCTTCGGCACAAAGGGCAGGGGATAGATTGCCCTGGGCAAGCGCCGCGGCGGCTTGCTCGAGCACCGCGACGCGCTCCTCGATCTGGGGGCGGAACTTCAGCCAGAGTTGATCGAGCAGGGCGGAGATGGAGGGCGTTGCTGGAGGCCTGGAGTCCATGGGGCTTACCGGGTTGGTGGAATCGATTCCCGGGCTTTCCCCTCGGGGGCTAAAGCCCGACGTATTCTGCGGTGATTGGAATGTACGGGCTAAAGCCCGTACCCTTCAAGCGATTGATTCCTGCAAAAGAAGTTTCCTTGCGCCGTCCCTACGGGACTCCGAGATTCACTGGAAGCAACCTGTTTCCCCACGCTCTTCCACCCCACGGACGAAGACCTGTCCGCGGGGGCCCCGGGAAAGCGCGGGGCTAACGAATTCGCCGCGGCGAACGCCTACGGTGCGTTTCATCCATCGCGGGGTGGGAAACCCCGGTGCGGGACTGTTACAAAACTTCCCCTCGATTGAGTTTTTCCGCAGCCTGCTGAAGCCCGTACCCTTCAACAAGCCCATTCAGCTCCAGCCTAATATACCTGCGATCTGAATGGACAGGGTGAGGGGATCGAAGGGTTTGAAGAGGATGGCCTCGACGCCGAGGTCAGCGAAACGGCGCTGATCGTTGGTCTGGACCTTGGCGGTGAGGAGCAGGACGGGGATGCGGGCGGTGATGGGGTTTTTGCGCAGCTCGCGGAAAGTGGTGGGGCCGTCCATGCCGGGCATCATGACGTCGAGGAGGATGGCGTCGGGGTTGAACTCGGCGGCGCGGACGATACCCTGGGCGCCGGAGCTGGCCACGGCCACTTCCCAGCCGGCCACGGTTTCAAGACTGAGGGCTGCTACTTCGCGGATATCGTCTTCGTCGTCAATGATGAGAATGCGATGGGCCATAATTCGTGCTCCAGCTCCGTACCAACGCGGTTTTCAGGGCACGACCGGCAAGCGAAGCGGGCGATGCCGGCATTAGGACGCAGGTTCGCCGTCGGGGACCCCGGCCAGCCGTCACGATGTACGGTCGGCCGATAACGATGGGGGAACTTCTTCCATCTGACGCGAATTTCGGAGCAACGTCAAGACCAGAGCTTCAAGCTGCTGGGGCTGAACGGGGGCCTTGGTGAGGAAATGGGTGGGGGAGAGGGTAAGCTGGCGGCGTTCGAATTTGGCCAAGTCGAGGCCGGAGTAGACCACCAGGGGCATGCTGGCCAAGTGCTGGTGGTGGCGCAGCCAGTCGACGAGGTTGAGGCCGTCGCCGTCGGGCAGGCCGATATCGAGGACCAGGAGGTGGGGTTGGGAAGTGAAGCAGGCGTCGAGGGCCTGCTGAATGGTGTGGGCCAACTGGACCTCGATGAAATCCCGGGCGAAGACCCTGGCAATGCCGCGGGCAAGGTCGATATCGTCCTCGACGATGAGGACGCGCGCTTTTTCACCGGGACCGCAGAAGACACGGGCGAACTCGGCGAGCAGAGCGTCATCGTCCGCCGGCCTGGCGGCGCGGCGTTGGGCCTTCGTGGGCAGCTCAACAGGGTTCTGATTGGCTACGCTGAGCAGGACGGTGGGTATGCGGTGGTCGGGATCGCCGCGGCGGAGCAGGGGCAGGATCTCCCATCCGTTCAAGCCGTCCAGCGAGGTGTCGAGGAGGATGGCATGGACGCCTTCGCGGGCGGCGGTAAGGGTCTGCTCCACGGTGGTGGTTTCAATGACGCGATAGCCGTTGCGGGCTAGTTTTTCCACGATGACGGGGCGGGTGATGCGATTGGCGTTGGCCAGCAGGACGGTGGCGAGGGGGGCGGCGCCGGAAACCGGGACGAGCATTGGCTCGTGCTTATAGGGCAGAAACACGCGGAAGGTGGAACCGCGGACGGGGTTGCGCTCAGCCCAGATGCGGCCGGCGTGCTGCAGGACGATGGTGCGGCAGATGGCAAGGCCGAGGCCGCTGCCGCCCTTCTGGCGGGAATCGGAGGCGTCGACCTGCTGGAAGCGGCCGAAGATGGCCTCCAGCTTGTCGGCGGGGATGCCGCGGCCCTGGTCGATGAGGGAGATGGTGACGCCGGCGGCGCCGAGGCGCACCATGACGGAGACGGTGGTATTGGGCGAGGAAAACTTGATGGCGTTGGAAAGCAGGTTGGTGAGGACCTGGAGCAGGCGGTCTGGATCGCCGAAGATTTCGGCTTTGGTGGTGTCGTGCAGGAGCTTGACGCCGGCGGCGTCAGCCACGGGCTGCATGCCGTCAATGGCCTGGCGGATGACCTCAGAGAGCTGCAGGGAGCGGAAGGTGATGGGTTCCTTGCCGCTTTGGATGCGCTCGAGGTCGAGGATGTCGTTGATGAGGCGGACGAGCCGGTCGGAGTTGGTGACGGCGATGCGCAGGAGGTTGGCGGCCTTGTCATTGATGTTGCTGAGGATGCCGGAGGAGAGCAGGCCGAGAGCGCCGCGGATGGAGGTGAGCGGGGTGCGGAGCTCGTGGCTGACGGTGGAGATGAACTCATCTTTGAGGCGATCGAGGGCGTAGCGCTGGCTGATGTCGCGGAAGCTGAGCACGGAGCCGGAGAAGCGGCCCTGATCGAGGATGGGAGTAAAGAAGTACTCCGCCGCAACCGTGGCGCCGTCGGGACGATAAATGGTGTCCTCGCCGGCGCAGGCCACCTGACTGTCGGTGGCGCGGCGCAGGTTGCACTCCGGTTTGCACATCTGACCGGCGGGCGCGGAGGCGTGGAGGATTTCGTGGATGGGTTTGCCGATGAGGCGGGCCGCGGGTGCGCCGAGCAGGCGCGCGGCGGCGGGGTTGGCGAAGCTGACCATGCCGAAGCGATCCATGCCGCAGATGCCGTCGGCGACCGAGTCCAGGAGGATCTCCTGCTGGCGGGAGAGCTCCTCGGCGCGGCCCCGCTCGCGGGTGCGGGCCAACATCTGGCCGAGCGAAGCGGCCACGGTTTCCATGGCGGCGAGGGCCTGGGGATCCTCGCGCAGGCGGTGACGGCAGTAAAACTCGAGTACGGCCAGGCTCCTGTTGCCGACGCGAACCGGCACGGCCCAGCCGGAGGCCATGCCGTGGGCCAGGGCCGACTCAATGCGGGGACCCTTCGCCGCACGGGCGAGGTCGGCGATCCAGTGGGCGCGGCCTTCCTTCCAGACGCGGCCGGGCAGGTCCTCTCCGGGAGCCAGGGAGCGGCCGGTGCTTTCCTGGACGAGGGCATCGGCGTCGGGTCCGGGAGAGCTCCAGGCGGTGGAGAATTCCAGCCGGTTTTCGTCCGCGTTTACTTCCCACTTGATGCCGGTGTCCCAGCCCTGAGAGACGCAAACGGCTTCGACGATGCGCATGGCGGCCAGCTCCGGTGAGCTGTTTTCGCCCACGATCTGGCTGACCACAAGCTGCAGCGCCAGGCGATGCTCGCGCAGCTTCTGCTGGGTCACATCGCGCAGCAAGCAGCGGATGGCGAGAGGACTGCCGGCCTTCTGACGCTGGCTCAGGCTCAACTCGAACTCCATCACCCGGCCTTCGGCGGTGAGGTTACGCAAGGTGACCCGGTCAATGACCTCGCCATCGAGCGCCCGGCGGAAAAGAGTTGCCACTTCCATGCGGCAATCGCCTTCAAAGAGCGTCTCAAAGGAATCGAGCGACATCAGCTCGGAGTGGGTGACGCCGAAGGCACGGCGCCAGGCCGGATTGGCGTAAAGGAACCGGCCGGAAGTGCTCAGCGTGGCGATGAACTCGTTCGAATTCTCAAACAGATCGCGGTAACGTTCCTGGGATTCGCGCAGGGCCTGATCCTGGCGGAGAGTTCCGGACTGCTCGAGGGCAACGATGACCAGACCCTTCAAGGCGGCCTGCTCATCGCGCAGGGCGGAGATGCTCAGAGTGACGGGAAGGAGGGTTCCATCCTTGCGGAGGAATTGGCCTTCGAAGCTTGGCACCTGACTGGGCGGCATGCGGTGGATGGTATCCATGAGCGCATTGAGCAGCTCGGCGGGGGCCAGATTGGGATCGGGTTCAACGCCGGTCAGGCGCTGCAATTCGGCGATGAGGCGTGGACCTTCGCCGGGAGCGAGGATGTCGGCGGTGCGGGGCTTGCCCACCAGTTCGCCGGCAAAGTAGCCGAGGAGGCGCTCCGCCGCCGGGTTCACGTGGGTGATGACGCCGTCGAAGCCGATGGTCATGACCATGGGGCCAGCGGATTCGACGATATCCTGGCAGGAAGCGAACCGTGGAGCGTTACGGCTGCGGTGGAGGGCGCGAAAGGCGAGAGCGGCGGCGCCGAGCCCAGCCACCAGATCCATGAAGGAGAAATATCCGTGTCCCGGCCGAGCGGCCTGGTCCGCGGCAAGGGTGCAGGCAATGACGGCGAGGATCGCGAGCGAGGCGACGGCTTCCATTGTGCCAGTCGACTGCGAACGCGGCCCGGCCTTTGAGCTGTAAGCCGCTCCGGAAAGCCCGTTGCTGTCACGCTTCGGCATCAGTCCCAGGGAAACACCCACTACCCGGCCCAGTCTGCCAAGGCCCGAATCAGGCTGCGGAACCCGGGCGCGTGCAGTGGCGTTGCCTCCTGTTTCGCTTCCAGGAAATGACGATCACATCGCCTGCAAGCGAGGAGTCCAGTGTTTCCCCATCGCCTCCCCCACAATCTGCACAGCTAAACCACTCTCATTTTTATCAGACAAACTAGGGTAAGACACGCTTTATGTGCAGATAGAGAATCACATTCAGCACCAGCGACAGCAACAGCAGCGCGGAGAGGGTCACGGCGAACAGGTTCACCTTGTTACCCATGTTCTTCAGGTCTTCAATGAGCTCCTGCTGCTCAAGGGTATTGCGGTCGGTGGCTTCGCGGACCATTTCCAACTGGTCCTCAACCCGCTTGATTCCGGTGGTCTGCTCCTGCACGGTGCTGCGCAGCTCGTTGTGCTGCATCTGCAAATCGGAAATCTGGTTTTGCACCGGAGTCAGATCCACGCTTGGCGGAGGACCGGACGGGTGCGAGTGGGGCGAGAGCAGATTGGCGATGGCGGAGGCAAAGTTGCCGTCGATGAGGGGGAGAAGCTTCTGCACGAAAGGAACCGCCTGTTTGAGCAGGCCCATGGCGCGTTGGGAGGGAGAACTATCGTCGGCCACCACCGGTGAGAGGGCTCGTCCGGGAGGTGGGGCGGGGCGAGCGGATTGCGCATCCTGAGACAAACCCGAGCCCGATCCCATGGGCAAGGGGGACCCCATGACCCGGCTCAGTGGTTCATGTTCGTTCCCCTGGAGCGGATTGCCGCGGGAGCCAAACTCGCCGGTGCTGCTTTCCGAGTGCACCGTTTCAGCGCGAAATCCGTGGGCGAGATAGACTTCATCCAGTTTGAAATCTTCCGGCTCGCTCATACGTTGATCCTTTCCAAATAACTATATAGGGGTTTTGCGAAATAGGATACGTTTTCGTCGATTGCGGAGGCAAGCCTGTGCTTTTCGCAAAATGGGCTGGGAGTCAAGGGCGTCGACTATTGGAGCGGCTGGGAGCCTGTGGATAATTCCTCCCCGGCATGCTCGCTTTCGACAGCAACGCGGCGCAGATTGACCTGATCGAGCTGCGCCCAGGCCAGGCCGATGGGCACCACGCCGAGAAACGTCACCACGAGGATGGTTGCGGCGCAGGCGGTGGCGGCCTCGGGAGCCACGCCAAAGAAGCCGGAGATGGCGGCGGCGACAATGCCGATCTGCGAGAACCATCCGAGGATGGGCAGTTGAAAGACGCTGGCGGCGCCGCTGGCCGCCAGCAGGAGCACGGCCATGGATGGGGTGGTGGCGGCGAGGTGCGGGCTGGCCGTGAAAGCGCGCATGGATTCGTAATAGGCAGCGGCAATCAGCGCCCACATGGAAAGCGAAAGAACAACCAGAACGGAAAAATCGGCGAAGGAGCGGATGGTATCGAGTCCTGCGTGGAAGGATCGGATCTTGTTGCCGGCAGCCCGGGCGATGTTGCGGGAGACGATTGCGAACACGGTTTCAAAGATGCGGGCAATTCGCTCGCCGCCCATGCGAATGCCGGCCACAAACAGCGCCCCAAGCACGGTGACAATCAGGGCTCCATAGCGGAAGAGGAATGCGGCAGTTGCCTGCGCGTGGTGACTGTTGAGGAATTCGAGCCAACGGGAGTGATTGATGGCGGCTACCACTTCGGCCTGGGGAAGCTGAAGGATGGCAACGGAGAAGATGAGCGCGATCGACCCGAAGTCGGAAAGCCGCTCGACAATGTAGACGGCAATCTGCGAACTGACTTCGGTGCGAGTTTTTCGCGCCACAAGATAGGGACGGACGAGATCGGCGACGCGGCCGATGAGGGCGACAGCGGTAAAGCCGATGACCTGGGTGCCAACCAGGGAAAAGGCCGGAACCCGCTTGTTGTGGCGCATGAGCGCGGCCCAGCGCCAGGCGCGGAAGACGTAGGCGGCATAAATGCAGCCGAGGGCGATGGCGATGCGTTTCCAGTCGGCCAGGGCGAGCTGGGCGCCGAACCTGGAGAAACTGAAGTGGATGCGATGCCGCGCCCAGAGGAAAAACCCCAGCAGCGCCAGCAGCACCGCCGCACCAAGGATCCACTGTCTCTTCTTCAATGCCCGCTCCCGGCCTTCATTTGGGTGTAGTTCCAGTCTACCCGCTGGCGTGGCGGCAGCCTGGCGGGCGGGCAAGTTGTCCGGGACGCAGAGATTGAGTCAGCGGCCGGCCTGGGCGTGCGCGGCGCGTTCGCGCGCCAATACCCGGCGGTTGAACTCGTGAATCACGCGGGCTACGTAGACGCGGGTTTCGCGGTAGGGCGGAATGCCGTGGTACTTGTCCACGGCGGCGGGGCCGGCGTTGTAGGCGGCCAGGGCAAGGGCAAGGTTGTCGTGATAGCGCGTGAGCAGCGCATCGAGATAAGCCGAGCCCCCCTGCACATTCTCATTGGGCTGAAAGCTGTCCTTCACTCCCAGGTCGGAGGCAGTCGAGGGCATAAGCTGCATGAGGCCGCGGGCGCCGGCGCGGCTGACGGCGCGCGCGTTGCCGTCGCTTTCCTCCTTGACCACGCTGGCGAGGAGATCGATGTCGAGATCGTGAGCCTGGCCGGCGCGGGCCAGCATCTGGTGCAGGTCCGCAGGGGTGAGACGGGCACTCGGCGACTTCGCCGCAGGCGTGGCGGCCGGCTCCGCAGCCGCTACTGGAAGCGGGTCGGGCACGTTCTCAATGGAGGCGATCTCCGCAGGCTGAAACTCGATGTAGCTTTCTGTGTCGGTGCTGGGGTAGAGCCGCACCCGGCCGTCCACAGTGGAGTGGTGGTTGCAGGTGAGGGAAAAGCCGTTGGCGAGGGTGACGCGCTCCGCGGCTCGCGCAGACGGCAGGGCAGCGGCGAGCGCGGCGGCGAGAGCGAGTTGGAGGATGCGGCGAATCAAATGAGAGCTCTGGTTAGGGCGATGGCGACGGCGCTTCTCAAGGGATCAGCTTTCCACAACCGCCGATTGGCGGGCAAGCAGCTTCTCCAGCACCACGGCGACTCCATCCTGATCGTTGGGCGGAGCCTGCTTCCATCCGCGCATTTTGGCCAGGGTGCGCAGCTCGCCGGCGGCGTTGCCCATGATGACGGCCTGCCCGGCCCACTCCAGCATGTTCAGGTCGTTCCAGTTGTCGCCGATTGCCATGGTTTCGCGAGCGGCGATGCCGAGGCGCGCGGCCAGACGAGCCAGCGCCCAGCCTTTAGTCACACCCGGCGGCATGAGGTCGAGAATGGAGAGATCGCGGGCCGGATACTCCGTGCGCACGCACTCGCAATGAGCGTGCCACGGGCTGGCTTTGAGCGCTTTTTCGGCCTGCGTCATCCGCTCCAATCCTCCGGTGACCATGCCCTGGATGGGATCCTCGCCGTCGTTGAGCGCGTGCTCGAGCGGCTTTACCACCTCGATGGCGTCGCGATTGGCTTCGACCCAGAGCGAAATGCGATCGGAGGCCATTTTCATGTCTTCGAGGACCAGTTCGCCCTTGCCCATGCGGTCAAACGTGAAAACGAGAGTTCCGAACGGCCGCAGCAAGCCGCAGAGCGCCCGCGCCACCCGTGATTCCAGGTGACAATGGTCGATCGGTTCGCCGCCCAGCGAGCGGGTCACTGCTCCATTCGACGTAATGAGGGGCGTATCCGCTCGCAGGCCGAGGGCTTGAAGCAGGGGCACGGTGTAGGCTACGCGGCGTCCGGTGGCCACGGCGATGGTGATGCCGGCGGCCTGCGCCGCTCTGAGGGACCGCGCCGTGCGCTCGCTGACCCTTTGCGCAAAGCTGGGCAGCAGGGTGCCGTCCACGTCGATCGCCACCAGGCGAACCGGAGGATGCATGGCTCCAGTGTACGGGAAGCCGTGCGCGGGCCGCGAACGCCCCTGCGCGAATCCGGCATCAGCAGGAATGACACGGCACCGCGGCGACGATATGCTCAAGATGCGTGCCCACTGCGGTCCAACCCGTGCGGCCGGCGCGGATGCATCCGGCGCTGGTGACGCTTGCCCTGCTGATTGCGCTGAACCTGCTCAATTACATCGACCGCTATATCCTGCCCGGGGCGCAGGCGCTGATCCAGAAGGAATACGGCTGGAACGATCAGCGCATGGGCGCGCTGATGACCGCATTTTTTGCGGTCTACATGATTTTTGCGCCGCTCACGGGCTGGCTGGGCGACCGCATCAGCCGCAAGCCGCTCATTATCGGCGGGGCGGTGCTGTGGAGCCTGGCAACGTTGGCCACTTACTGGGTGCACAGCTACTGGACGTTTTACGCGCGTCAAGCCGTGGTTGGTGTGGGCGAGGCGACGTTCGGGATTTTTGCGCCGGCGGTGATCGCGGATTTCTACGACGAGCGCGACCGGAACAAGATCCTGTCCATTTTCTATCTTGCGATTCCGGTGGGCGCGGCTCTGGGGTACATTGCGGGCGGGAACCTGGGCAGCATGTACGGATGGCGGGCGCCGTTCCTGATCTGCGCCATTCCGGGGCTGCTGGTGGCGCTGCTCTACGGGCTGATGGGGCGCGAACCGGAACGAGGCGCCAGCGATCACGTGCGCGCCACGGCGGACCGGAGCACGTTCAGCGGCCTTTTTCGCAATCCCGCGTTTCTGACCGCGACCTTGGGTCTGGCGATGCTGACATTCGCCATGGGCGGCATCTCCACTTGGATTCCCGTGTTTCTCGAGCGGTTTGCCGGGCTGACAACGGCGAGGGCAGGTACGCTGGTGGGCGCGATCACGGTGGTGGACGGGATTGCGGGGACGGCGGTGGGCGGCTGGATTGCGCAGCGCTGGCTGAGGACGAACCACCGCGCGCTGTATCTGCTTTCGTTCTGGAGCGTGGCGCTGACGCTGCCCTGCGGAGCGCTGGTGTTCTTCGGGCCGGCGAAGTGGACTGTGCCGGCGCTGTTTGCGGCGGAGTTTTTCCTGTTCCTGAACACCGGGCCGCTGAACGCGGCAATCGTGAATGCGGTTTCTGCGCCGGTGCGGGCCACGGCGATCAGCGTGAACCTGTTCTGCATTCACTTCTTCGGCGACACGTTCTCGCCGCAGATTATTGGCGCGGTGAGCGACCGGACGAACCTGCGGCTGGCGCTGGGGGTGACGCTGGTCTCGCTGGTGGTTTCAGCGGCGATCCTGTTGGCGGGGGCGCGGTTTGCGCCGGCCCTGGAGGAGCGAGCCGGCTAGTCAGCGGGTAAGCTAGTCGGCGAGTCGTCGGGTCAGCGAAATTGCCCCGGCACTCCGCCTTGGCTGACTTGCCGACATGCTGGCTCGCTGACCTGCTACTTCGCCGGCAATTTCTCCTGATCGAGGCGATTCATGAAAGCGCGTCCGCGGCCCTGGCGGCTCAGGTTGGGGTCGGCGATGGGTGGGCGATCCTGTTCGGCGGTAAAGCCGCGGGCAAGGCGCGGGTTGGGCCGGAATTTGGGCGGGCCGCCGCTGAATTGCCGCGCATGGCTCAGCAGGATTCCGGCGCGGCCATGCATGGGCGTGACCACGCCGCGGAGTTGAACGTCGCTGTTGCGATATTGATCCAGTTCTCCGACGGTATCGCGGTCCTGCTGGAGACTCATGATGGTGAAGCGGCAGGCGTCATCGGGGATGTCGGGAGCGCAGGTGTCGAGGAAGCGTGTGCCATTTGGAAGTTTTACCACATCATAAACATGCGCGGAAATGCAAATATCTTTGTTGAGGAATTTGGCGGCCTGATCCGGCGTGATGCAGGGCTTGGGCCTGGCAGCGAGAAACGGAGCAGCCGCGAAGAGGAGCGCCAGGAAGAGCAGGCGGCGCATGGGAACCCACTTTCCGGGGAATGTTGAAAGATTAGCGCGAAATGAGCCGGAAGGGAAACGCAGGTCTCATGCAATTGTGACCGAGGTCGATTTAGAGTAGGAAATATCGGCGGGGAGGCAAGCAATGAAGATCGGAATGCGGGGAAGCGGGCTGTCGGTCCGCATCCCAGCGGCGATTGTCAGGGAACTGAATCTGAGGCCCGGCGACGAGGCGGAGCTTGCCTCGGTCGGAGAACACAGCTTTGAGATCAGGCGTGTTCCGCCGCTTGCAAGTGCTATGCAGCAAGCCGTGGAACCCGGTGGCGCGTCTATTTGTTCCGACGATGGGTCGCCGCGTCAACCCACGCCTGCCAAAATTTCATGAGGCCATCCGCGCCACGCGCATAATCGGATTCCGTCTCGATTAGAATCGGGATCGTAAACATCCGAAAATCATCCTGCACATACGCGCCGCCAACGGAGGTGACGGTGACAGCAAGTGCAGCTACCCCTGGGCTCTTGGACGAAGCGTCAGCGCTAATTTCCACAATTGTGCTGCCTTTGAGTTGTGGAAAATTCTTCGGGTCATCGAAAATTTCGCCACTTGTCACAATGCATGAATTTGCAGGGAGGCGCTGTGCGAGCTGATCTCGGAACTTGGTGTCGGCGTCGATCAGCCGCTTGGACAGGGCAGCCAGCTGCGGCGACGGGGCGGGATCGCCTGCGGCTTGCTGGTTCTGAATCAGCAGCCAAATTCTTGGGGCATCGGGCAGCGCGCAAGCGCCGCTCTGGGACCACGCGAGGTTCCCCGAAGTGGCGACGCAAATCAAGAGGGTTATGGACCGGAGGCCGCTCATAGACTTCCCCCAATTTTGACTTTCGACTTATCTTCGCATATAAATTGCTCATTAGCGGGGCGAAATGCATCGCTTTTTCGGGGGTGCTTCGACCTTGATTATTGAGTGGACGATTCCGATTACGTTTTGAGGTGCAAACCATGCTCGAAGAATCGACGCAAGACCTTGTGGCCCGCCTGAAGGCGACCTTAAGGAACATGGCAGATCTAGAAGCTGACATATGGAGTCGCGAAATCGGTAGCTCCGAGGCCAACGCATCACAGCTTCTCCAACAGGCCTATGGAGGTCTCGTCCGAGCGCTTAGAGATAGCATTGCGTTCAGAACTGGTGAAGCGGCACGCTCCGAATCAGCTCTGGTCGAGCGGGAGTTTTATGATGCATCGGCCGACTTTTCGCTGTCCGAGCAAAGATTGAGATCGCTAGGAGGGGAGCCGTTCCAACAGCTTTGGGATCGTCGTGATGCGGCGAGGGAGCGATGGGAAAGCGCTCTCCGTAAGCTCTGCCTGCACCGTTCGACCTGCTCGAAGAGCCTTGCTGTTTATTCAATGTGACGCAATGGCAAGGGCCCGGGTTTACGCTCCGCAATCAGGAATCGTTGCGGGCTCGTTGTCCCTTCGTTCGCGGCTGTTCATAGGCCAGGAGAAAGAAGCAATGCTCTTGGTTTTGCGTTCGCAGCCAAAATGAAGGGCAGCGTTGCGATGCTATCTTGTCTCCGCCAGTTCCGCGCTCTTTTTGCCGTAGTGGCTCTCAACGTACTTGTCGAGAATCTCCTTGAACTCGGCCACTATGGTGTCGCCGTGGAGGGTTTTCAGGAGCTTGCCGTCGACGTAGACCGGGGCTTTCGGCTCTTCGAAGGTGCCGGGCAGGCTGATGCCGAGGTTGGCGTGCTTGCTCTCGCCGGGGCCGTTGACGACGCAACCCATTACAGCGACTTTGAGCTCCTCGACGCCTGGGTAGGTCTTTCGCCACTCCGGCATGGAGGTGCGCAGGTAGCTCTGGATCTGCTCGGCGAGCTGCTGGAAATAGGTGCTGGTGGTGCGGCCGCAGCCGGGACAGCTTGTTACCTGGGGCATGAAGCTGCGCAGGCCTAGCGACTGGAGAATCTGCTGCGCGGCCTGGACTTCTTCCGTTCGGTCTCCGCCGGGCTTGGGGGTCAGGCTGACGCGGATGGTGTCGCCGATGCCGGCCAGAAGTAGCGGAGCAAGGCCGGCGGTGGAAGCGATGAGGCCCTTTGCGCCCATGCCGGCTTCAGTGAGGCCGAGGTGCAGTGCGTAGTGGCAGCGCGAGGCGAGGGTGGTGTAAACGTCGATGAGGTCGCGGACGCCGGAGACTTTGGCGGACAGGATGATCTGGTCGTCGCGGAGGCCGTAGCGCTCGGCGAGTTTGGCCGAGTTGAGCGCGCTCGCGACCATGGCTTCCATCATGACGTCGCGGGCGGGCTGGGGATTGGCGCTCTTCGAGTTCTCGTCCATCATGCGGGTGAGAAGCGCCTGGTCCAGCGAGCCCCAGTTGACGCCGATGCGGACGGGCTTCTGGTTTTCGACCGCGCACTCGACCATGATGCGGAAGTTGTCGTCATCTTTTCTGCCGATCGACACGTTGCCGGGATTGATGCGGTACTTGGCCAGGGCGCGCGCCGTGGCGGGATACTTTTTGAGCAGGATGTGGCCGTTGTAGTGGAAGTCGCCGACGATGGGGACGGTGATGCCGCGTTTATCCAGGCCTTCAACGATGGCGGGGACGGCGGCGGCGGCGTCTTCGTTGTTGACGGTGACGCGGACGATCTCAGAGCCGGCGAGGGCGAGCGCTGCCACCTGGTCGATGGTGCTCTGGACGTCGGCGGTGTCGGTGTTGGTCATCGACTGGACGACGACCGGGACCTCCCAGCCGACCTTGACCTGCCCGATGCGAACTGTCGGCGTCTTCCTGCGCTGGATTTCTGGCATAAAATCCTCACATCCAGTTTACTAGGAGAGTGCAAACGGAGGTCCTGGCGTGCCGGGAAAGCGGAAACGCAGACCGATGAAGGCGCCATCGGAAGCGCTGCGAGGCTGGAGCGCGGCCTTGCGCGGCGAACTGGAGCAATGGCCACAGGTCGAGCTAAAGAATTCCTTTGGCATGATCATGGTGTATCGCGGCGAGGTTATTTTCGCGGCTTTGCCGGGCACGCGCGCCTTTTACGCCGAGGACGCAATCATGTTGAAATTCAACAGCGAACCGCGAGGGCTGGCCGGCCGCATTGCCGCAGAACCGCGGTTTGTTCCCGGCGCCATGCACACCCACGGCGGCAGGGAAGGCCACAAATGGCGACTGCTGGCTTTGAAAACAGATGCCGATGTGCATGGTGCGATCAAGTGGTTGGCCGAGGCTTATCGGGCGGCGGGGAAGCGGCGGAAGTAGGCGGGAAACCTTCCCTCGGCGGCTAAAGCCGGGTTCATTTGGCTGCTTTTACGGCACGGATAAATCCGTGCCCCTTCAAAGCCTGCCCGAGTTGACGGTCACACGAAAAACTAATCCGGTCTAGCGCAGGGAGGCGATGGGGGCTGGATCCATGTCGGCGTAGTCCTGATTTTCCCCGCCCATGCCCCAGCAGAACTTGTAGGCGCCGGTGCCCACGCCGGCGTGGATGGACCAGCCTGACGAAGCGACCGCCTCGCGATTCTCAACGACGATGTGGCGGGTTTCATCGGGCGGGCCCATGAGATGGAAGACGCGGGCGTCGTCGGGCAGATCGAAGTAAAAGTAAATCTCGGAGCGCCGCATGTGGGTGTGCGGGGGCATGGTGTTCCAGGCGCTGCCCGTGTGCAGGTGGGTTACTCCCATCACGAGTTGGCAGCTTTTGACGCCATCGGCGTGAATGTACTTGAAGACGGTGCGGCGGTTGCAGGTTTCTGCGCTGCCTAGCTCGGTGGGCTGCGCCGCCTCCTTGCGGACGACGGCCGTGGGATGCTGCGCGTGGGCCGGGTAGCTTAGCAGGTAAAAGGCGGCGGGGTGCGAGGGGCTCTTCGACTCGAAGCGGACGTTGGGATTGCCGCGGCCGATGTAGACGAGGTCGAGGTTGGCGAGCTCATGCGGAGCGCCGTTCACGTGGACCACGCCGGCGCCGCCGACGTTGAGCGCGCCCAGCTCGCGGCGCTCGGTGAAATACTCCGCACGCAACTCGGGCGGCGCGGGCAGGGCGATGGGCCCGGTGACCGGCACAGCCATGCCCACGACGGCGCGATCGAGATCGAGATAGAAGAGGTTAACAGCGCCGGGCTGGTTGAGTCCGGAGAGCAGAAACGTGTCGCGAAGTTCCTGCGTGGTCATGCGCAGATACCGTTGAGGATCTGCCATCAGAATGGTGTTCATTGCTTCCCCTTTTGCTTTGCCGGCGACGGCGATTGCGGGCGCTGCTGGACGAGCCATTGGACAAGTGCCTTGCCAGCGGCGAAGTTATCAAATTGACTGTAAATGGCGGCTGGATTCTTGCGGCCGTCGGTGTACTCGTTGTAGAGCCACGGGTCGACGGCGGCAAAGACTGTGCCGCGACCGTAGCGCGCTGTGGCCATGACGACGTCTCCGCGATCGCGCAGGAGTGCGACGGCGACGCCCTGCAGCGAAATGGCGCAGGTGTCCTTCATGTAGATGGTGTGCGGATGCGGGAACAACGATCCGCCGCCGGCGATGGGGATGGTTCC
The DNA here is from genome assembly GCA_963766785.1 of uncultured Acidobacteriota bacterium. Taxonomy (GTDB): domain Bacteria; phylum Acidobacteriota; class Terriglobia; order Terriglobales; family Acidobacteriaceae; genus Telmatobacter. The sequence goes on along the minus strand of CAVYBV010000016.1, from coordinate 54,675 downwards.
GGCCTCCACGTGCTCGCCGAGGATGTGGTGATCGAGAACGTCGTCGAAGTGGATTCCGAAGCGGTCGGCGAGCAGGTTCAAGTGTTGAATGTCGGCGTTGGGAGGGTCGTTTTCCATCAGCATGAGGACGCCGCCGCGCCGCACCCAGGCGGCGATGACATCGGCATCGGCGCTGGTCATGTAATGCGGAGTTGGATTCTTTGCCGGAATGTCGGGCGAGACGATGAGGTAGTAGCCAGCGTTTTGGAGGTTTTTCGGCGTGGGCGCTGCGGCGAGGGTTTCAGTTCGCAGGCCCGCGCTGCGCAGCATGTGGGCGAAGAGGGAGTAGCCGGAGTCGCTCCAGTCAGTCCATTTGTAGTGGAAGGACTGGAGCTGTCCGGCGGCGTTCTTGCGCTGCTGGCTGTTGTACCAGGCGTCAAGCAGGACGATGGCGCCGTGGCCGGTGGTGCTTTCCGGAGCGAGATCCATCTCAGTGGATGCCAGGAGGAATGCGCCGAGGCTGGACTGGCCAGCGTTATCGAATGGTGAATTGCCGGGGACTGGGGGCGCGTCGGACAGAACGAGGTGGCCGGCGGAATCGAGGCGAACATAGCGAGCCAGGGCGCCGCGCCACGCTCTGACGGCGTTGACGCCGAAGCTCGGGGGGAGATAGCCGAGCCGGACGCCCTTCTCGAGCGCATAGACAAAGAGCCAGTCCACAGCGGGCGCGGCAGCGGCGCTGGACTGCACTCGCGTCAAGTGAAGGATGCCGGATTGCGGGTTCTGATGCCGGGCCAGAGTGTTGGCGGCCAGCCTAAGCGCAGCCAACGCCTGGTCGTGGGCGAGATCGTCCGTGGGAAATGACGCGAGGGAATCGGAGAGCGAAGCTGCCATCCACGCCACGCTGAACAGCCGATCCTCGGGCGCGGCGAGCTTGCCGGCGGGAGCGCTGGCTGCACTTGCGTCCCATGCGGCAAGGCTGCGCGTGATGGAGGCGAAGTCCGCGGGCTGCTGGAACTCGGCCGCATACTCGGCCAGGAAAGTTTGCGCGCGGCAGGGGAGCCATTCGCGCTCAGGATGGGAGTCGAGGCCGCAGGATGGGGCGAGCCGCTGGTGAAGCTGTTTTGCCGCTTCGTAGTAGGTGCGCTTTTGCGTGACGCGATAGAGCAGCATCAACTGCTGGCCGAGGAGCGCGTCGGCGTATGGCGAGCGGCCGGGAGCGTTCCAGTTGGGATCGGCGAGGACGGCGTCGACGGTTTGGCGGGCGTAGTTGAAGTAATCGCCGCGCGCGGTGTTGTACCACTCGGCCTCGAGGGCCTGGAGACGCAGGCCTGATTCCGTGTTCCACGCGGCTGGGGGCGAAAGCCTGCCGGCGGCGACGATTGTCTCTGCAGCATGGGCTGACCACTGCTCCGCCGGGGACGGCGCGGCCGCAATGCAATGCGGAATGAGGGCGGCGGCAAGAAAAGACGGGCCGATGAGCCGGCTCAGCCGCCTTTTGAGCGGTCGCCATGTGAAGGCGCGGGCCGGTGGCGCCGGGCGCGTGAACTGAGGACGGAGATCCACGACTGTTCGATGCCTTACAACTATAGCTGCTTGGGGTCTACGGCTTGGATTTCCCGGTGGCTGCGCTGCGCCGGAGCCGATGCGGGCAAAGCGCGCGACAGTGTTGCGAAAATGCTAACCTTTAGAAGTGGCCCCGTAGCTCAGATGGATAGAGCGTCGGTTTCCTAAACCGCAGGTCGGCTGTTCGAATCAGCCCGGGGTCACCATCCTTTCCTTCGCACGATTGCAGCTTGCTTTTCCGCCTTTGACGCCGACCTCGCCGACCGGGTATAAATGTTCACGTCATTGAAATCGCTTTGATGACATAGCGGCTGCTCCGCACGCAAGAGCGGCCAACCTCATCACAACCAACGCCCAGGATGTTCGGGAAGGCGGTCGAATTCCGCCACTGCCCCGCAACTGTGAGCGCCCCTGCTTTTTCCGCGTCAATGGGAAGAAGGCAGGCGATTCAGCCAAAGCTCTTTGTTGAAGAGAGCGCAACAAAACCACTGAGGCCGAGAAGTGCAGGTCCTTGGGAAGGTGGCTGAAACAGGCGTAAGTCAGGAGACCGGTCCTCGGCGCTTCACCCGCTTGCGTTCCGAGGGGAACGAAGGAGCCAATATGCCCGTCAATTCTCTTCCGTCCCGCCGGCCATCGAGACGGCTTGCCCGGATTCTTCTGCTGGTTGCCCTTCTTGCAGCCACGAAGGCTCGCTCGGCATCCATCCGCGGCATGGTTGCCGATGCCACCGGCGCGCGCGTCATCGGGGCCACCGTTGCCCTCGTCCAAAATGGCAAGGTGGTTGCATCGGCTGTCTCCATGGGTGACGGCAGCTACGAAATTCTTACCGGAAACAGCGGCCGGTTTTTCCTGCTGGTCTCCGCGCCGACCTTCCGTCAGCTGGAGACGCCGAGCTTTTACGCGGGCCGGCTGGACTCCCTGGAGCGGAACGTGGTGCTGGAACCGGAGTGGGTGCGCCAGTCCATCGTGGTGACCGCGACCGGCACGCCTACGCCACAGCCGCAGACCAGCGCGGCAACGTCGGTCGTCGGACCAACGGAATTGGCCACGCCCACAACCCTGATAAGCGATCTGCGTCTTATGCCGGGAACATCCGTGGTTGAGATTGGCCAGCGGGGATCGCAGGCGTCGCTGTTCATCCGCGGCGGAGACTCGGATGACAACCTGATCCTCATCGACGGTGTGGATGCCGGCGACCTGGGCGGGCGGTTCGACCTGGGTACGTTGCCGACCACGGAACTCGAGCGCGCCGAAGTTTTTCGCGGCACCGATTCCAGCCTGTACGGCGCCGATGCGGAGAGCGGGGTCGTGAGCCTGACCACTCCACGCGGCACCACCAGCAATCCATCGTTTTTCCTGGCGGGCGACGCCGGCAACTTCACCACCTCGCACGAAGAGGCTTCGCTGGCCGGGGCGCACAACAAACTCGATTACCTGGCCGCGTACAGTTGGCTGCAGAGCGCGAATTCGATCCCCAACGACTTGATGCACATGGGGTCTGCGGCGGCCAACCTGGGCTGGCAGTTGAACGGCAAGACGCAGATCCGCGGCGCCGCGCACTACAACGTGGCGTCAACCGGCGTTCCCAACGCATGGGACTTTTATCGTGTGGCGGATCTGGCCACGCAGAAGGACCAGGACATCTACCTCAGCGCCTCGATCGACAACCAGACCACCGCAAGCTTCCATAACATGGTTCGCTACGGGCTGACGCGCAAGCGCGAGCAATATGCGCTGTGGAAGCAGAGCGGCAGCGGCGATTTCGACGCTTACGGCGATTCGCTGGGGGATTTGGTTACCATCACCGGCGCAAATGGCGCATCTGCCACCGGCCAGGCCGTCCTCGATTACGCGCAGACCTATCCGTATCGCTACCGCCTTGTTTCCAACCGCGACCAGCTTGTCTACCACGGCGATTACACCATCACGCAGCACCTGGCTGCGCTCGCCGGTTTTCAGTTTGAAGACGAGCGCGGCGGGGAAGTTGTGCCAACCTACAGCACCAACGAGACCACCGAGCGGACGAACTACGTCTATCTCGCCAGCGTACACGGCGACTTCAAGAGCCGGTTCTTCTACACCCTGGGCGGCAGCCTGGAGCACTACTCGCTTTTCGGCGTGGAGACTACGCCCAGCGCCGGATTCTCGCTTTACGCGCTCAAGCCGCGCAAGGGAATCTTCAGCGGCACGCGGGTGATGTTTCATTATGGCGATGGCGTGCGCGAGCCGGCGCTGACGGACCAGTTCGGCTCGCTCTACCAGTTCCTTGCAAGCAACGGCTATCAATCGACGGCGAAAGCGCTGGGTATCGGGCCGCTGGCTGCGCCTTTCGCCCGCATGTACGATGGCGGCGGAGAGCAGGCGTTCCTGAGCCAGCGCATCACCCTTCGCGTGCGCTACTTCCACAACGAGTTCGGCAAGCAGATTGAATACGTGGGCGGGCACATCCTGCCCGGGCTGATCCCCAACCTTACCCCGGCCCAGAAGCAGCAGCTTATCGCCGCGCTCGGTTTCTACTACACCGACGACTACGGGCTGGCGGTGAACACGCAGGCATTCCGCGCCCAGGGCATCGAGTCGACACTGGAAGGCGGCATCGGGCCCAATCTATTCCTGCGCGGCGGCTACACCTATCTCGATGGGGTGGTGCAACGTTCGTTTGACAGCGACAACGAGGCGCTGGCCGGCGGCTACGCGCCCACTTATCCATACGGCTGCACTCTCGGCACTCCCAATTGCATTCCCATCGGGGCCATTTCGCCGCTGGTGGGCGCGCGGCCATTTCGCCGCCCGCCAAATACCGGCTTCATCAGCGCAACCTACACCCACCATCAGATCAGCGGCATTTTCAATGCGGCGATTGCCAGCCGCAGCGACGATTCCACTTACCTTGAGTTTGCCGATGCCAACGGGGGCAACAGCCTGCTGCTGCCCAACCGCAATCTCGATAACGGCTTTGCCAAAATCGACCTGGGCGGCAGCTACCAGTGGAAGTGGTGGCTCGGCATTTACGGCATTGCTGAGAACCTGACCAGCAGCCAGCACATTGCGCCCATCGGATATCCCAGCCTGCCGTTCAACTTCCGCATCGGGCTGCGATTCCAGTGGGTCAAAGGGGCGAACCAGTAAGAGATCCTGGCGTCATCGACATCCGCTACCACTCGGATCCCGCACCGGTTCGAGCCAAGGTAGACCAAGGCTCGGATTACTTTCCCGGGTCGACTCCTGCTGAAGTGAGGATGCCTTGAACCTCGGCCTTAAGCCGCCCATTCGGGGACAGCTTCAAGAACTTCTTGAACGCCTCGATGCAATCAGCCGTAAGCGTCAACTTCTGCGTCTTTGGATCGATTGTGGCCCTGGCAAGCAGCGCTTGCCCTTCGAAGTAGTACATTGAGGAACGGTCGGGATCAAGGGTGAGGGTTTGTTTGGCGGCGGTGTATTCCGCGTCGCCCTGGCCGGTTTGGAAGAAGACGATGGTCTCGTTGCCGCGGTATTGAGCCGCCTCCGCGGGAAGCGCCGCGACGGCCTGGTCAAAGGCGGCCTGTGCTTCAGCAATTTTTCCCTCGTGCGCGTACACCTCGCCCAGGCTTGCGTATAGCGGTCCCAGTACCTGAGGCGGGCTGCTCTTTCCATCGTTACTGGCGCCAGGCGAGGGTCGAGGGCTCGACCCGCCGCCCAGCGGAGGCGGCGAACCCGAACCTCCGCCCAGCGAAGGCAGCCCACCTGAACTGCCGCCAGGCGGTGGTAGCGAGCGGATATATTCCTCAACCAGGTCCTGAGCCTTGTCGGGGGTCGGCGCAGCGGAGGCCTGGGGGCCAGCGTTCCCGGCATCCGGCTTCAAGCCAAGTGCCATCTTGAAGCTATTCTCCGCTTCGGGATACTTCTTAAGGCCCAACTGGGCATTCCCCAGTTCCACCCACGCCAGGACCTGTTGGGGATTTGCCTGAGTGACCTGGAGCATGAGGGATTCGGAATCCTGGAAGCGTTGCTCCAGTGTGGCCGTGCGTGCCTGAACCAATGCGGCATTCAATTTCTTCTCCGGCCACGGCGCGGGCTTCTTTTCCTGCTGAGCGAATGCGGCAGCAGCCGGGATCGACAAGAGCAGAATGCAAAGGCAGAGGAGACGGGATTTCATTTCATTCCTCCCCGATGCGAATTGTACATTTGTCCATTCAGTAGACGGCTGGATTGCGGCCCGAGTTATGTTCAAGGCGGAGCTGGCGGGTGCTAAAATCAATCAGTGCCGGGTCCTACGCGACGTAATCCCGCCAAACCCGCCAGGTCCGGAAGGAAGCAACGGTAACGGGCTAGTACGGGCGCAGTAGGTCACCCGGTACTTTTATGCCAGTGAGCCGGTCACGGACCCGTGGGCGTGTCCGCTGCCGCAGGCACTGGGGCACTGCAAGGAGAATCCGTTGAGTCTGACTGTTCGTCCCGTTGTCGGCCGCCGCGCCAAGATTACAGCTCTCGGCACCTACGTTCCTCCGAAAGTGATTACCAATCAGGACCTGGAAAAGATGGTGAATACCAGCGACCAGTGGATCATGGAGCGCACGGGGATCCGCGAGCGGCACATGCTGGAACAGGGAAAGGGCGTCAGCGACATCTGCACGGAGGCGGCAAAGAAGTGCCTGGCCGCGCGGGGGATTGCGGCAACGGAAGTTGAGGCGATCGTGGTGGGCACGGTGACGCCGGACATGATGTTCCCTTCGACTGCATGCCTGGTACAGGACAAGATTGGCGCCGTGGGAGCATGGGGATTCGACGTGTCGGCGGGCTGCTCGGGGTTCGTTTACGCGCTGCAGGCAGGTGCGAAGCTGGTGGAGAGCGGAGCGCACAGCAAGGTGCTGGTCTGCGGAGCGGACGCCAACACGCGCATGACCGATTACACCGATCGCGCCACCTGCGTGCTGTTCGGCGACGGCGGTGGGGCTGTGCTGATTGAGCCGTGCGAAGAAGGGGAACTGGGGATGATCGACTTCCTGCACGAAGTGGACGGCTCGGGCGGGGTAAGCCTGTACCTGCCGGCGGGCGGAAGCTTGAATCCCTCGACCCACGAGACGGTAGACAAGAAGATGCACTATATCCACCAGGACGGGCAGGCGGTGTACAAGTTTGCGGTGCGCAAGATGGCCGAGGCAACGACCAGGCTGCTGGAGCGGAACGGCATCACCGGCGCGGACCTGGGGTGCTTTATTCCGCACCAGGCCAATAAACGGATCATTACGGCAACGGCGGACCGGCTGGGGCTGCCGGCCGAGCGCGTGATCATCAACATCGACAGGTATGGGAACTCGTCGAGCGGGACGATTCCGTTGGCCATGGAGACTGCGATTGAAGAGGGGAAACTGAAGAAGGGCGACCTGGTGCTGCTGGCGGCCGTGGGAGCAGGGTTCACGGTGGGGACTACGCTGCTGAGGTGGGAGATAAACGGACTAGGGAAGAGGGAGTAGAGAGTAGAAGTCGGAGGTTGAGCGTCTCGTCCAACGAGGCGCTCTTGTTGTTTTTACCGGATTGAGGTGGCGACAGATCAGAGGGGAAGCTGGTAGCGGGGCAGAATGCCGGCTTCCGCGGCCATGCGGAAGAAGCCGCGCATGCCTTCGACGCACTCGTCGTCGAGGACGTAGTGAATATTTTCGCTCAGGTAGCGGCGGATGGTGCTTTCCGGCAGCGGCATCTTCTTCGACCACTCTTCCGCGAGAGCTTCGATGTTGGCGAGGCCGTGGTCGCGGGAGTGGATGAAATCCTCTGCGATGCGCGGGCGCGATGCGACGCCGGGCGCGACTCCCCAAACTGCGGAGATAAAAGGGAGTCCAGTTTGCGCGCGCCACTCGCGGGCAAGATCGTGGTAGACAAGCGCTTCTTCGGCGCGCTCGTCGCGGTTGGCGCGCTCTTCCAAAGCGAGAAGCGCAGGATCACCGATGATGATGGCGGCGTCGGCGCGCTCCAGCATGGCGTCGAGATTGGCGGGCATGGGGACAAACTCGGCCGAAGGGTTGCCCCACATCCGAAACAGCAGGCGGGTGTAGGCGATCGAGGTGCGGCTGGCGATGTCGGCGGCCACGGAGCGGATGCTCTCGAGCGGCTGCTGGGTGCGGCGGACCAGCAAAAGCGAGCGGACGCAGTCCTTTGCGGCGATGGTGCAGCCGGGGAGAATCTGCAAGCCTGGAATGGCTGCGAGTGAGGCAATGGGCACGAGGCCGATGTCGGCTGCGCCAGAAGCCAGGCGGTCGGCGCACTCGGACGGTAGCATCCATTCAATGTGGTACCGTTCGGCGAGCGCTTCGCTTTCGGGGAGATGGTCAAAGTCCCACATGAGGGGAGCGGGATTCAAAAAACGGATGGCTGCGATGCGGAGGCGCGACTGCTTGCTGAGGGCCACATGACTATTTTAATGGGGAGCGGCGACGGTCCTCTGGGCCGGCGCCCTGGGAAATTGCGCCAGAGCATCTTGGGCAGAATCCGGAGGCATCGAAATCGGCAGGAGGGGAGTGCCGTCATGGCTCAACGAATCCCTCAGCCGCCGATCAAGCGGCTCGAACCCGAAACGCCGATCCAGACAGACAATCCCGACGATCCGCAAGCTGAGGAGCGCGCGAGACACAAGAGAATGGAGCGCATGGCAGATCGCGCAGCGCAGCGCGCCGCGGGCACGGAAAGCTCTACGACGAAGACCATCCGATGATTTCCGGGTCGAATTAGACGTTACTCGCAGGCGCGCCGCATGATTACGAAAGAATGTCGCGCAGCCGTAAAGCCGCACCGGGAGTTCCTGACTGACGATGACCCTACTTTTGATCCCGCGGTAAGACACTGGAAAGAATGAGTCTTCTCTTAAGGGGCTATTCTGCACGCGGGCAATTCTGAACAAAAAACAACTTTGGGGTGGTTTCCGGCATCCTTTGGTAAGTGCCGCTGGTAAGTGGCGTCACCATCATTCTTCGTTGTACGTTTAGGTTGTATCGCTGGTTGGTTGCAGTTGCCTAATGAAGTTCCCCAAAGCGGGTGTCCCCAATGCTTTCACTCATTACAAAAAAGCCGGGAGAACCTATGCCCTCGACGCTGCACTATATTCCGCTAGCCTCCGCGTATCTGTGCACGGATTGCAATTGCGTGAGCAACTGTTCGCGTAGCTGCCCCGCCTGCGCATCGGAGGCGCTGATGGGTTTGTCGGGAATCCTCAACCGAGAGGTGGAGGAGATTCGGCAGCCGGTCTACGCATTCCCGGCCGAAATGGTTGCCTGAAACTGGTTCTCGCAATTTGAAGGGGGAGAACGGGTGGGGCTGAAGTTGGCAGCCGCATCCATGAAGACGAGCGCCGGGCGTGTGTCCCGGCGCTCGTGCTTTTTCCAGGATCATTCTGCCTGCGCGGCCGTAACTGGCCGGCTTGCTGGTTGATCTTGGTTACGCGGGTACATGGTCGCCGGCCGATGCAAATCACTGCTCATGGAGCGCGGTTTTCGGATCCATGGCGGCGGCTCGTTGCGCTGGCGCCCATGAGGCAAGCAGCGAAATGACCAGGAAGAGCACAAGCGTGGCGGCGAAGGTTGGCGGATCGGTTGGCTTGATGCCGACCAGCATGGTTTGGATGACGCGGCCGAGGAAGACGGCGAGGAGCACGCCGGCGGCCATGCCCAGGAGCGCGAGACGCATCCCGGCGGAGACGACCATGCCGACGATATCGGTGCGATCCGCGCCCAGGGCCATGCGCACGCCGATTTCGGGCGTCCGCTGCCGCACCGCGGTGGAGAGCACGCCATAGAGCCCTACGCCGGCGAGGGTGCCGGCGACGATGGCGAAGACGGCGATAAGCAAAAGCGAGAAGCGTGTCTGCGACTGTGCGCCATGGAGGATCTCATCGCCGGTGGCCATCCCGGTGACGACCAGATTTCGATCGATGGCCGCGACCGCGGCGCGCGCCTGGTTGCCGACTTGCTCCGGATCGAGAGCGGTGCGCAGGGCCCACGAGCGTACCACGCCGGATGAGAGGAACGCGTCAGGGAAGTAGGTCTGCTCGCGGCCTGCGTCGGTGAGAGAGTCCTGATGCTGATGGGCGACCACGCCAACAATCTGCACCCATTCAGGTTCGGGCGTACGGATGCGGATGAGGATGCGTTTGCCGACGGCGGACTGGCCCGGAAATGCCTTGCGCGCCAGCGCGTCGTCGACGATGACGTTATTACGGCCGGGAAGATTGTCGTCCGCGGTGAAGGTGCGTCCGGCTTCGAGAGCGGTGCCCATGGTTCGAAAGTAGCCGGGAAGAACGATCTGAAAATCGGTGGCCTGGAACTTGCTCTGGTCTCTCAGCGCTTCTTCAGTACCCCAGCGGATGGGGCTGAAGTCGCCCGTCAGTGGAAATGGATAGGAAGCCGTGACGCTTTCAACTTCCGGAATTGCTTTCAACCGCTGTTCGATTTGCTGAATTTCGACGGCGCGGGCCGCGGGCTCCCGGCGTGCCAGCCCCACACCGAGCACCTGGAAGGTCAGCAGGTGGTGGGAGTCAAAGCCGGGATCGACCTGCTGGAGTTTCTGGAAGCTGCGGAACATGAGCCCGGAGCCGATGAGGAGCACGAAGGAAAGCGCCACCTCGGCGACGACTACGAGATTGCGCAGCGCGGCGCCGCTGGCAAGTCCGGAGACACGGCTGCTGCCGCGGAGCACGTTCATGAGGGCGGGCCGCGAGGCGCGCCAGGCAGGAACGATTCCGAACAGAGCGGCGGCCATGAAACCGGCGATCGCGGTGAAGCCGAGGACAGAGCCGTCGATGCCGATGGCATCGAGGCGGGGGAGACTGGAGGGCGCGAGGAAGCGCAGTTCGCGAATTCCCGCCCACGCCAGAGCGAGGCCCAGTGCGCTCCCCGCTGCCGCGATCAGGCAGGCCTCAGTGAGCAGCGGCTCGAGAAGTCTCCATCGGCTCGCGCCCATTGAGGCGCGCACGGCGAATTCGTGTTCGCGAAGAGAGGCGCGCACCAGCATGAGATTAGCCACGTTGGCGCACGCAATCAGCAGGAGAAAGACCACCGAGCCCATCAGCGCGAGAATGGCGGGACGGACTTGGGCGATCAGGTGCGCCTGCAGGGGGTCGAGATCGATGTAGTAACCGGCAGTCTGATCGATGGGAAAGGTTTTGCGCCCATCGGCGGCGACGATATCGGCGACCTCCTGCGCGCGCTTGAGGGGAACGCCGTCGCGAAGCCTGGCAATGGGGCGGATGGAGAAGCCGTTGCGATCCGACGCGTCGTAGCCAAGACGGTTGGCCATCCAGATGTCGGGCGCGGATTCCTCGTCGGCATCGGGCGGGAAGTAAAGACGGAATCGGGGCGCAAGGACGCCGGCGATGACCGGTCCGGGGCGGCCGGTGAACTGCATGGTGCTGCCGATGACGGCCTGATTGCCGCCATAGCGCCGCATAAAGTACTCGTAACTGAGGATGGCGACCTGGGGAAGTTGCGGGGGACCGGTGCCCGGAGCCGCGCCTGGCGCCGTCCGCGGCGAGGGGACGCCGTCCTCGGCAACAAAGTTGCGGCCATAGAGAATCTTTGCGCCGGCGAGGGAGAAGAAGTTGGTGGTCACGATGGCCCAGCGGATCTGTTCCGGGGCGCCGTTGGCGCGCGGGGCGATGAGGCGGCCGGTGAAGACGCCGGCCATATCGGAGAAGACGGACTTTGTGCCTTCGCGCAGATCGATGAAATCGGCGTTGGAAAAGGGGAGATTCTTCACATTGCGTTGGCGCAGCTCCATGCCCGCGATGACGAGCTGGCCGGAGTCGCGATAGGGAATGGGCCGCAGCAGCACCGCGTTGGCTACGCTGAAAATCGCAGTGCTGGTTCCCACTCCGAGGGCGATGGTGAGCACGGCAACGGCGGTGAAAAGCGGATTCCGTGCCAGAACACGTCCCGCAACGACAAACGTGCGCAGGTGCATCGGTGACCTCTCTGGCGCCTCGGCGCACAGCCGGGGCAGGGCCGGGGAATGGGTCCATTATGCGCCTGAATGCGTTCGATTGCGGCGCATGCAGGGATGGCGATGAAATTTGGCAGACAAACAGGGATGATGCCCGTTCCGTCATACCTGCGCAGGGCGCGGTTCCGCGAGGCGCTGGACGCGTTGAAAAAAGCGATTTCATCGTAGCCGGCAACTGCCAAACCGGCAATTCCATTATTTGGCCGAGCGCAGACCGTCGCTTTCGAATTGGGGAATACCGAAGCGACCTCTTAGATGAAGCAGGTCAGCGGGGCTGAGGTTTCCGACCACTGTGACCAGGGTGAGGGATCTGGGAGTTTCGGCCAGTATCACGGCGCCGCGCAGGATGGCGCCGTCCATCATCACCCAGACGTCGGTAGTCCCGCTGCGGACCGGGCCGCCCGCCCGCGTGGTGGTGACAATGTGCTTCCACCCGCGCAGGTGGTAGGAGTCGCGGATTCGGTCGACGGCGTTCTCGTCGGGAATTCCGTTTTGGCCGAAGCGGAGCAGGTGGACACTGATGCCGTCGAGGTGATTGATGGCCTGGCGGGTGGGCTCGTCGTCCTGGGATATGAAGGAGGCGGCCGTCTGGAGCATGCCGCGATCGAAGGTGAAGTTGTTCTTGACTGTGGCCTGGGAACTGAGGGCGGCGAGCGCGGGCGGCGTCCAGTCGAGGACGACGGGATCCTGATCGTGGAGCGGTGTCGCCGGCGCGGGTGCGGCCTGGGCCCAGGCGGCACAGGAAAGCGCGAAAGCGGCGGCGATGGAAAGCAAGCAGCGGAACCTCATGGTGAATGGAACCCGGACAGGGTGGAAAGGTCGCGGCGAGGCAGGAAACGTGTGACTGAGGGGCCAGGAACCGAGGGGCGATTCGGCGAAGCTGAGGCATGCCGGGTGGGTCGCCTTGCGGCAGCAGAATATGAAGCGAAGATAAATTCTCGGGCAGGGGCTTAACGCAGCCTGAAATGGTTTACACTCAACCGGGAACCTCTCGCGAGCAACGCGAATTTTCACCTCATGGAGGGTACATCGAAATTGGGAAAGAGCATGGTCCCGAAGAAACTGTTCTTCACCAAGGGAGTGGGCAAACACAAGGAGCGGTTGACCTCCTTTGAGCTGGCCCTTCGGGATGCCGGCATCGCCTCGCAGAATCTGGTGCGCGTGAGCTCTATATTTCCGCCACGTTGCAAGGTTCTTTCGCGAAAAGAGGGCTTGAAATACCTCGACCACGGCGAAGTGGTGTTCTCTGTGATCGCGGAAAACTCGACGCGGGAGCCGCACCGGCTGATTGTTTCCAGCATCGGAGTGGCGATCCCGGCTGACCGCGACACCTACGGCTATCTGAGCGAACATCACAGCTTTGGGGAGACCGAAGAGCAGGCGGGCGAGTACGCGGAGGAACTGGCGGCGGAGATGTTGGCCACCACGCTGGACGTGGAATTCGATTCCGACAAGAGCTGGGACGAGAAGAAGGAGATCTACCGCATTTCCAACAAAATCGTGCGTACCAGCAACGTGACCCAGTCGGCAGTGGGCGACAAGCGCGGGCTGTGGACGACCACGATTGCGGCCGCAGTGCTGATCCTGGACCAAGACTAAGGCCGATTTGGAACGAGCCAGAAGGGCCAATTCCGCGCCGCGGGATTGGCCCTGTTGCATGAGAAGAGATGACGGAAGACAAGCGCAAATACAAGGTTGGCCTGGTGCAAATGAGCATGGGGCCGGAGCCGGCGGCGAACCTCGATGCAGCCATTGCGCACGTGCGCGAGGCGGCTCGGCTGGGCGCACAGGTGGTGTGCTTGCCGGAGCTTTTTGAGGCGCAGTATTTTTGCCAGCGGGAGGACCTGCGTCTGTTTGACCTGGCGGAGCCGATCCCGGGCCCGTCAACGGAAAGACTGGGCAGCGTCGCGCGTGGGGCGCGGGTGACGATCGTGGCCTCGCTCTTCGAGCGCAGGGCGCCGGGACTCTACCACAACACCGCGGTGACGCTCGACGCCGACGGTAAGATTGCCAGCATGTACAGGAAGATGCACATTCCCGATGATCCTCTCTACTACGAGAAGTATTACTTCACGCCGGGAGACCTGGGATTCCGCGCGGTGGACACGCCGCAAGGGCGCATCGGCACGCTGGTTTGCTGGGACCAGTGGTATCCCGAAGGCGCGCGGCTGACGGCGCTCAAAGGCGCGGAGGTGTTGTTCTATCCCACGGCGATCGGATGGCACCCGGCGGAGAAAGAAGAGTTCGGCGCGGCGCAGCACGACGCGTGGCAGACCATCCAGCGGGCGCACGCGATTGCCAACGGCGTGTATGTGGCCGCGGTAAATCGCGTGGGCCTCGAGCATGGCGAGGTCCAGCTTGCCAACGGCGACGTGCTCGGCAATCGCGCCGCCGGGCCGGGCCTCGAGTTCTGGGGCGGAAGCTTTCTGGCCGATCCGTTCGGTCGCATCGTGGCCAAGGCATCGCATACGAGCGAGGAAATCTTGATCGGCGAGGTGAACCTGCAGCTCATCGAGGAAACGCGGCGCAACTGGCCGTTCCTGCGCGACCGGCGCATTGACGCGTACGCGCCGATCACGCAGCGGTTCCTGGACCCGGCTTTGCCCGGCGGAGAGCCCAAATAGCGATGAACGGACGCACCCAGGCAACACCGCGAGAATTGGGCTATCGCATGCCGGCCGAGTGGGAGCCCCACCTGGCAACGTGGCTGGCGTGGCCGCACAATCCCGAGGACTGGCCAGGGAAATTTCAGCCGATTCCGTGGCTGTTTGCGGAAATTGTGCGGCTGATCGCGGCGCATGAGCGCGTGCAGCTGATTGTGCAGGACGCGAAAGAAGAGAGCCGCGCCAGGAGCCTGCTGAAGCGCGCGGGCGCCAATCTGGAACAGTTGAGTCTTTACCGCTGGCCGACGGATCGGGCGTGGACGCGGGATTCGGGCCCGATATTTGTGCTTGATGGCGCGGGCCAGGTGGCCATCACCGACTGGCGTTTCAATGCGTGGGCCAAGTACGACGATTGGCACAAAGACGACCTGCTTCCGGGATTTGTGGCGGAGGCGTTGAGCATGCGCGCGTGGCAGCCAGTAGTCGATTTGCCGGAAGGACCGCGCAGGCTGGTGCTGGAAGGCGGCTCCATCGACACCAACGGCGACGGCGTGATGTTGACCACGGAGGAGTGCCTGCTGAGCGAAGTGCAGCAGCGAAATCCGGGCGTGAGCCGGGAGGCGATGGAGCAGGCGTTTCAGGATTCTCTCGGCATCGATCAGGTCATCTGGCTGGGGCGCGGCGTGGCCGGCGACGACACTCATGGGCATGTGGACGACATTTCGCGGTTTGTTGGTCCGGAGACGATTGTGACCGCGGTTGAGCCGGATGCAGGGGACGCGAACCACGAACCGCTCAAGGAAAACCTGGCCCGGCTAAAGTCGGCGCGGACGCCGGCGGGGAAGCAGTTCACCGTTGTGGAGCTGCCGCTGCCGCGGCCGGTCGTGTTTCGCGGCCAGAGGCTGCCGGCAAGTTATGCGAACTTCTACGCGGCCAACGGACTGGTGTTGATGCCGACGTTCCACGATGCGCGGGATCGCGTGGCGCTGCAGATTCTGAGCGAGGTGTTTCCGGACCGCGAGGTGATCGGGATTCACTCGGTGGATTTGATCTGGGGACTGGGTGCGCTGCACTGCATGACCCAGCAGCAACCTGCGGGCGCTCCGGCAAGGGCACTATGACGGCGGATCGCGAGGCGATGGAAGCGGCGCTCGAAGAGGCGCGGCAGGCGGCCGAAGCCGGCGAAGTGCCGATTGGCGCGGTGGCCGTGTACGACGGCGAGATGATTGCGGTGGGACAGAACCGCGTGTTGCGCACAAACGATCCGACCGCGCACGCGGAGATGGTGGCGCTGCGGGGAGCGTCGGCGGCGCTGGGCAACTATCGCCTGAACGGAGTGACGCTGTACGTGACATTGGAGCCGTGCGCGATGTGCGCGGGGGCGATGATCCACGCGCGGATTGACCGGCTGGTATACGCCGCGGCGGACCCCAAGGCAGGTGCGGCGGGTTCGGTGCTGGGGGTGGTGAACCATCCGCGGCTGAACCACCAGATGCAGGTGGAGCAGGGGCTGATGGCGCCGGAGGCGGCAGAGTTGCTGCGCGGGTTCTTTCGCGAGCGGCGCTAATTCCGGGTGAGAGCGCGAAAGCGTTCGGCTTCCGACGGCCACTGCGCCGAAAGCTCCGCAAAGCTGCCGCCGCGATAATCGGCGAAGTCAAACCCCGGCGTAACGGTGCAGCCGAGCAGCGCCACCTTTCCATCGCCAATGAGCCGTGTGCCTTGCCAAACGCCCGCGGGGACGACGAGCTGGACGCGCTGGCCGGCCTGCAAATCAGGTCCAAGAGTGAATACTGCGGAGCTGCCGTCCGGGTGAAGCTGCAGCATCTCAACGGGATCTCCGAGGTAAAAGTGGAAGATCTCGTCGGACGAAAGCATGTGCATCTCGGAGAACGTGCCGGGTTCGAGGAGGTAATAAATGGCGGTTCCGGCCGGCCGGCGGCCCTGCGGCGTGGTCATTTCGAATTCAGAGGTGAAGGTGCGCCGGTAGTGGCCTCCTTCGATCGGATGCGGCACGAGCTGGAGCAGACGTTTGATCTCGTCGGCGATCATCGGAGTGGTCATGGTTCGATGCTATCGCCCTCAGGACGTAGTGACGGGCGACACAGGCGCGACTCCGCTCCAGCACAGTAGAATTGCGCTTATGAAAGTTCAGGTGTACACGGCTTCCTGGTGCCGGGATTGCCGGGCGGCCAAGCAGTTTCTGGACTCTCACGGGATCGCATATACAGAGATCAACGTGGACGCCGATCCGGCAGCGTCGGCGGAGGTTATGCGCCATGTGGGCCGGCGGGCGATCCCGCAGCTTGTGATCGACGGCGAGTGGTTCCAGCCCTACACGCCGGGGCGCGGCCTGCTCTACGACGAACTCTGCCTGCGGCTGCGCATCGCGCGAACATAGTGTCGCTGATTCGAACTTCGCCACGCAGCCTCTGGCATTCTCTTTGGAAAGTGATGCCGCGGGGCTTGGGCAAAACCTGATCTGATTTCAGCGCGCGCGGGCAATAAAGCGGAGACGCACGTAGTCCGCGACCCAGTTGCCGTCTTCGTCGCGAAGGGCCGGCTCCAGAAGTGCACAGGTCTCGTTGACAACGGTTTCGCGCAATTCACGCGGGAGAGTGTCGAGCACGCCGCGGCGGAAGGTGCGAAGCCAGCCGGCCATGCCGCCTTCGCCCAGAGGCGTCGGGCGAGGGAAGTGTTCCATCCGCTCAACAGCGAATGCGTGTTGCTCAAGCCGTCGCCGGTATGCGGCGGAGGTGGGGTAATAGTTGACGCCATCCTCGGCCTCACTATGTCCATAACGGGCGAGGACGGCTCTGAACGCTACGCGGATTGCCGCGATGTTGCCGTGGCCGCCCATCTCTGCAACGAATCGGCCGCCGGGGCGTAGCACGCGATGGACTTCAGCGAGCATGGCGTCCTGCCCGCGCACCCAGTGCAGCGCGGCGTTGGAGAAGACGCCGTCAAATGAGGCGTCGGCGTAGGGAAGCTGCTCGGCCTGGGCATGATCGGCGGCGATGCCGCGCTCGCGCGCGGCTTCGACCATGGCGAGGGATGCATCGACACCTGTGACCGCGGCTCCGGCTGCGGCAATGCGCGCAGTGAGCTGGCCGTCGCCGCAGCCAAGGTCGAGAATCCGTTCGCTCGCCTCGGGCGCCAGCCACTCGACGACAGCGCCGCCAAGCTGAGGAACAAATGCGCCTTCGCGCCCGTACGCCTGCGGATCCCACCTTTGGAGCATTAGCAGACCCCCCTCGAACGATTGTTGCTGACGCCAGGCCCACCGGGCAAAATCGCCTGGTTGGCGTAATGAAGGACAGGCAATCGAAAGTCTTTTTCAATACCTGAAAAGCAACAAATGGTTCCGCGGCGTGGGATATTCGACTGCGCAAATCCGCGAAAAGCGCGAATACCGGTCCCAGGGCTTGGGAGCAAAACGGCGCTGCCTTGTAAAGACGTGTATGGTGTTATGCAGAAATTATTTTGTGGAGCGGCAAGGGGGAAACGATGGAGATTTGGAATCGCAGGAGCTTTTTGCGCGCGGCCAGTGTGGTATCGGCCGGGACGTTGTTGCCGGGAATACCGCTGCTGGCTGCAGAGCAGGAGCCGGATAAACCGGTGGCCGCCAACGACCACATTCAAATTGCGCTGATCGGCGCCGGCGGGCAGGGCATGGGCGACACCAAAACCGCCCTCCTGGTGCCCGGAGTCAAGCTGGTGGCCGTGGCCGATTGCTACGACGGGCGGCTGGCGCGCTCCAAGGAGCTATGGGGCGATGACATCCAGACCACGCGCGACTACAACGAGATCCTGGCGCGCAAGGATGTGGATGCGGTCATCATCGGCACGCCCGACCATTGGCACAAGCAGGCGTCGGTGGATGCCATGAAGGCGGGCAAGGATGTGTACTGCGAGAAGCCGATGATTCATCTCTACGTGGACGGCCCGCAGATGATCGAGACAGCGCGGTCGACGGGGCGGATGCTGCAAATCGGCAGCCAGAGGGTGAGTTCGATTATTTACGCCAAGGCCAAGGAACTTCTGGCGGCGGGCGCGATTGGCAAGCTGAACATGGTGACCGCGTATTGGGACCGCAACTCGGCCATGGGCGCGTGGGACTACACGGTGCCGCCCGACGCCTCGCCGGAAACGTGCGACTGGCCGCGTTTCCTGGGGACGGCGCCCAGGATTCCGTTCAACGCCGAGCACTTCTTCCAGTGGCGCAAGTGGAAAGCGTACGGAAGCGGCGTGGCCGGCGATCTGTTTGTGCATCTCTTTAGCGGAACGCATTTCGTGACTGGCGCGCACGGGCCAACGCGCGCCATGGCGACCGGGGCGATCCGCTATTGGAACGACGGGCGCGATGTGCCCGACGTGATGCTGGGACTGTTCGACTATCCCGATGGATTCAACCTGAGCCTTCACGTGAACTTTGTGGATGGTGGGCAGGAGAGCGAGAGCCTTTTGTTTACGGGTTCCGAGGGCACGTTTGAGATCGGGTGGTCGGGGCTGACGCTGACGCGCGTTCCGCGCGAGACGGCTCCGGGCTACACGGTGGAGACGTTCCCTGAGGCGATGCAGAAGGAGATCGTCGCCGCGTACGACCAGAAGTATCCGCCGAACTCGGGCACGGAGAGGATGTCGGGAGCCGAAAAGTACACCGTGCCCAAGGGATACTCCGACAGCTACGATCACTTCCGCAACTTCTTTTCGAGCGTGCGCTCGCGCAAGGAGCCGGTGGAGGACGCGGTGTTCGGCTACCGGGCCGCGGGCGCGGCGCTGTTGAGCAACCTGAGCAACGAGCGCGGGCAGGTGGTGCACTGGGATCCGGAGGAGATGAAACTCACGTAAGGTCTGGTCGGGCCGCGAATCCTACTCTAGCCGCAAGGACAAAAACGCGGCTAGGATGGAGCGCCCAGTGGCCATTAGACTGATGCAATGGCAAGGCGGATCGGGGTGCACCTGGGCACGGCGGGCGGTGAGTCGAATGCGATCGTGAGGGCGCGGGAGATCGGCGCCAACACGCTGCAAATCTTCTCGTCGAGTCCGCGGATGTGGCGCGCCGCGAAGCTCGATCCCGCGCAGTGCGAACGGACGCGAACGCTGCGCGCGGAGTACGACATCAAGCCGCTGGTGATCCACACCAGCTACCTGGTGAATGTCTGCAGCGCCACGGAGGAGGTTCGGCGCAAGAGCGTGGATGCCTTCCGCGGCGAGATGGAGCGTTCGCTGGCGTTGGGGGCCGAGTACCTGGTGCTGCATCCGGGCTCGTGGAAGGGGCTCACGCGGCAAGATGGGCTGAAACTGGCGGCGGAGTCGATTGAGCGCGCCATCGAGGGGCTGCCGTGGCAGGGGACGCAGTTCTCCATTCTTATTGAAAACACCGCCGGCGCGGAGTACTCGCTCGGCGGCAGCTTCGACCAGGTGGCGGAGCTTGTGATGTTATTGCGCAACCATGCGCCTGTGGCCGTGTGCCTGGACACTTGCCACACCCACGTGGCCGGATACGACATCGTGAGCGACGAAGGCTACGAGGACACCATGACGCAGATCGAGGCCACGGTCGGGTTTGACGCGGTGTGCGTGTGGCACTGCAACGACGCCAAGGCGGAGCGAGGATCGAAGCTGGACCGGCATCAGCATATCGGAGAGGGAACCATCGGCAGCAAGCCGTTCCGGCGGCTGCTCCACGACGAGCGGTTCTCGCATAGCGCATTCATCGCCGAGACGCCGGTGGACGAGGAAGGCGACGAGGAGCGGAATGTGCAGGTGCTCAAGCGGCTGGCGAAGTAGCCGTTCCGGAGCGATTATTCCTCGTAGACGTCGCGGCGGTGTCCCATTTTGATTACGAAGACGACGAGACGACTGTTTTCGAATCGGCATATGAGCCGATATTCGCCCACGCGGTAGCGCCACAGACCGGCGAGATTCGTGCGTAGTGGTTTGCCGAACCTTTGCGGATCCTCGGGTCCTGCGATGCGGGTGCGGAGGTAGCGGAGGATTTCATGCTGCGTATTGGGGTCGAGTTTGCGGAGTTCTCGGCGGGCGCGGTCGTCGAATTCGACGGTCCACACCGGCCGTGCTGGGTGCGGATCGGAAGGAGTCATTTCTTTTCGCTCTGATCGGCGCCCTGCTCAAGTTCTTTGAGCGTCCAGCGGCGAGCGGGATTCTCCAACCGATAGAGAGCAGTGTACGTATCTTCGATCTCATCCAGATGAACTGTCAGAGCCTGGCGTACATAGAAGCTCTTGGGGCGGCCAGTGAGTTTGGCGAGCTTCTCAAGCCTGGATTCGAGAGAAGTGGGAATGCGAACGGCCAGCATGGAGGACCTCGTATACTGCGTAATACAGATTATACACCGCTCGCTTCTACGCTGTCTGAACGCGATTTCTAGAGCTGAATCAGGTCGCCTGTCCCACTCTATGCTGAACCTCCATTTACACTGAAACGTTATGGCGGAAGAGAAAGAGCTACGGTACGACCCGGCCGCGATCGAGCCGAAATGGCAGCAGCGCTGGGCCGCTGACCCCACACTCTACGCAGCCGATCCCGTGGACAGCGGCAAGCCCAAGTACTACGTGCTGGAGATGCTGCCGTATCCGAGTGGGCAGCTGCACATGGGCCACGTACGCAACTATGCCATTGGCGACGCGTTGGCGCGGCAAATGTGGATGCGCGGCTACAATGTGCTGCATCCCATGGGCTGGGACGCATTCGGCCTGCCCGCGGAGAACGCCGCAATCAAGAACAATACTCCTCCGCGGGAGTGGACGCTGGCGAACATCGCCGCGATGAAGCGGCAGTTTCTGCGCCTGGGCATAGGCATTGACTGGTCGCGCGAAATTACTACTTGTTTTCCTGAATACTACCGCTGGAACCAGTGGTTCTTCTTGCGTATGCACGAGCGCGGCCTGGTCTATCGCAAGAGGAGCAAGGTGAATTGGTGCCCGGAGTGCGCCACCGTGCTTGCCAATGAGCAGGTGGTCGACGGCCGTTGCTGGCGGCACGAAGACACACTCGTCGAGCAGCGCGATCTGGAACAGTGGTTCCTGCGCATCACCGCGTACGCGCAGGAGTTGCTGGATGGCCTGGACACCCTGGCCGGCTGGCCGGAAAAAGTAAAAACGATGCAGCGTAACTGGATCGGGCGCAGTGAGGGCACGGAGGTCGACTTTTTTCTCGCCGAAGATGCAGTCAAAACGCAGGAGGACGCAGGAATTCCCGATGCAATCCCGGCAGGCCGGCCCATCCGCGTTTTCACCACGCGCGTTGACACCATCTTCGGCGCTACGAGCGTTCAGCTTGCTCCCGAGCATCCGATGGTTAAGGAGATGGCCGATGCGGATGCCGGCCTCAAGACGCAGGTGGCCCAGCTTCTGGAAGAACAGAGAAAGGCTCGCGAATCCGGCGATGTGGGTGAGATCGAGAAGCACGGCGTGCCCACGGGACACTTTGCCATCAATCCATACAACGGCCAGCGAGTGCCCATCTGGGTGGCGAATTACGTCCTGATGGACTACGGCACCGGCGCCATCATGAGCGTGCCTGGTCACGACGCGCGCGACTTTGAATTCGCGCAAAAGTACGCAATCACGATCCAGCGTGTGATTGCGCCGGCCGATGGCGGCGCAGAAGAAGCGGAGCTCCCGTTTCTTTCTGAAGATGGAGTGCTCGTGAATTCCGGCGAGTACGACGGGCTTACCTGCGCCGAAGCGCAGAAGGAGCTGCAAGAAGTTGCCGCCCGCAGGGCTTTCGGTCAGGCCACGGTAACCTTCCGGTTGAAGGATTGGGGTGTGAGCCGGCAGCGGTATTGGGGCACGCCCATTCCCATGATCCACTGCCCCAAGTGCGGCATTGTGCCGGTGCCCGACGAACAGTTGCCGGTGATTTTGCCGGAGAAGATCGAGATGACGCAGCAGGGCGGCTCGCCGCTGGCCAAAGTGCCGGAGTTCGTGAACGTGAGCTGTCCCAAGTGCGGCGGCGCGGCCCAGCGCGAGACCGACACCATGGACACTTTTGTCGACTCGAGCTGGTACTTCTACCGTTACACGGATGCGAGAAACGCGAGCGCGCCGTTCGACTCGGCCACTGCGCAGCATTGGTTCCCCATTGACCAATACATTGGCGGCGTGGAGCACGCCATCCTGCACCTGATCTACTCGCGATTCTGGACCAAGGTGATGCGCGACCTGGGAATGATCACGAATGACGAGCCTGCACAGAGGCTTTTCACGCAGGGCATGGTGATCAAAGACGGCGCCAAGATGTCGAAGTCCAAAGGCAACGTGGTTTCGCCCGACGACATGGTGGCGCGCTACGGCGCGGACGCCACGCGGACTTACGTACTGTTTGCCGCGCCCCCGGATCGCGACCTGGACTGGCAGGAAGACGGCGTTGCCGGCGTGAGCCGGTTCCTGGGGCGGGTATGGAGGCTGGTAGACAAATACGCCGATGCGGTTAAGAGCACAGGCACGGAGAGCGAGAGCGGCGAGTTCGCGGCGGCTCACCACGCTCCGATTGAAGCCGCCAAGAACCTCCGACGCAAACTCCATCAGACCATCGCCAAGATCACGCTGGATTTCGAAGGGCGCTGGCATTTCAATACCTGCGTGGCGGCGATTATGGAGCTGGTCAACGCGATCATTGCGGCAGAGCCTGATATTGATTCGCATGAGATTGCGCCGTCTGTCACCGCTGAACTGCTGGATGCGTTGGTGCAACTGATCGCGCCATTTGCGCCATACCTGGCGCAAGATTCATGGCAGAAGCTCGGTCACGAGGATCCAATACTGAGAGTCCCGTGGCCGAAGAGCGATCCGGCCCTCGCCAGGGAAGACGAGATCGAGATTCCGGTGCAGATGAACGGCAAGCTGGTGAACGTGGTGCGGGTGACGGCAGGCTCTCCAGCCGCCGCAATCGAGGCCGCGGCCCTGGCCGACGGGAAGGTGCGGGCCCGCTTAGCGGGAAAAACGGTTGTCAGGGTGATCGTGGTTCCGGGAAAAACGGTGAATCTTGTTGTCAGGTAAAACGGCGAGCGAGCGGGTCCGCGGCACGCAGACCATTGTGGGGCAGATGGGATGGGTGTTCTCGCGGCCGTCGCTGACCGTCCTGGAAGTGCTCTGGAGATGGGTGTTCGGCGCGCCGGTGCTGGTGGTCTGTTACCTCCAGGTGCAGAAGATCTTCGCGTTGCTACCACCGGATGCGACCGGCCTGAGCGATTTCGACATCACCA
Source organism: uncultured Acidobacteriota bacterium (assembly GCA_963766785.1). GTDB lineage: Bacteria > Acidobacteriota > Terriglobia > Terriglobales > Acidobacteriaceae > Telmatobacter. The sequence continues at coordinate 31,335 of CAVYBV010000016.1, read as the reverse complement.
ATCCGTGGATGTCCGCGGTGAAAGTGGCTGTGGCCTGGGACATGTACCGGCCGCATGTTGTGGAGGTGCTGCGCTGGCTTGCGCCGCTGGCTGCGCTGGCATGGATCGTGCTGTCAGGAATCGGGCGCAACCTGGTGGTGAAGCGCATGGAGCGAGGAATCGAGTTCCGGCCCGTGGCCATGATGGTGCTGCAGGCCGCATGGCTCGCGGTCCTGGTATTGACTTGCTGGGCATGGTGGAGCTCGATCAACTGGGCCGCGGCCACGCACATCGGCAACGGATCGGAACCCAACCTGGTTGGATACGCGACCTGGGCCATTTTCCTGTCGCTGGGGTTCTTTTCTTTATGGGCGCTGGTGAGTTGTTGGGTAGCCATCGCGCCGATGCTGCTCCTTCTCGAGCGGCGGACGCTCCTCGGATCGCTTTGGCAGAGTCTGAAGTTGGGGAAGGCCTTTACCGGCAAGCTGGTAGAGATCAACATGGTAATGGGGATCGTAAAACTCTGTTTGGTGGTGCTGGCCATGGTGTTCTCCGCGGTGATGCTCCCGTTCGCCAACCAGGTGGGCTTAAGCACGCTGCATGAGGAATGGCTCATTGTTTCGGTCTTTTACTTCATCGCCAGCGACTACTTCCACGTCGCGCGGCTTAAGTCGTTCATCGAGTTCTGGCATGTTTTCCGCGAGCCAACTCACCCAGCCGAATCCTGACTCGAGCGGGTGAAATTGCTGTGCTATGCTTTCGGGCATGCGCAACCCTGCACGTGTCTTTTCTCTGCTGATTCTCCTCGCCATATCAGTTCTGCAACTCGATGCGAAAGTTCTGCGCGTGGAGATCACTGCGCGGCAAGATGTGCTTGGCGGGCAGCCGTTCGGCAATGCGGGCCCATACGAGCGCATCGTCGGCAAAATCTACTATGCGGCGCCTGTTGGCAACTGGCACGACACGCAGGTCTTCGACCTGAAGAACGCCGTAAACGAAAAAGACGGCCAAGTGGAGTTTTCCGCGGACTTCATCGTGATCCGTCCCAAGGACGCGAGCAAGGGCAACGGCTCCATGCTCCTCGAAGTTCCCAATCGCGGCAGCAGCTTTATTGTGGCGCTGATCGATGGTGGTGACTGGGATTTGTCGCACAATGCCGGCGATGGCTGGCTGCTGCGCAACGGGTACACGATTGCAACAATCGGCTGGCAATGGGATGCGGTCGGCGACGACGCTTTGCGCCTTTATGCGCCCATCGCGAAGGAGAACGGAAAGACCATTACCGGCCTGCTGCGCGGCGATCTGATGCCATCGCACACGATGCCGGAGATTCCCCTGGGACACCTCATGGGGGGCAGGATCGGCGGCTCCGAGTACCCGGTGGCCAATCCCGGCGATCCGCGCAATGTGCTCACGGTGCGGGATTCCCCTGAGGCCACGCGCACCGTAATCCCGCGTTCGCAGTGGCAATTCGCGCATACCGTGGATGGCAATCTGGTTCCGAGTGACCGCTACATTCATCTGAATGGCGGCTTTCAGCCCGGCAAGATTTATGAGTACGTGTATGTGGTGCAGGATCCTGTAGTAGCCGGCCTCGGGTTCATCGCGGTCCGCGACTTTGCCTCGTGGTCCAAGCACTCAGCCGATGCCATTGCCCCGGCGAAGCGGGTGTACGGCGAGGGCATCTCCCAGAACGGCCGCTGGCTGCGCGACTATCTCTATCAAGCCTTCAATGGCGACGAAGACGGGCTGATGGCGCTCGACGGAGTGCTGGCGCACGTAGCCGGTGCGGGGCGCGGCAGCTTTAATTATCGATTTGCGCAGCCCTCGCGCGATGCGCAGCCGACTTCGTCCATATTCTTTCCCACCGATCTCTTCCCCTTCACGGATCTGCCCGAAACTGATCCCGCCATGACTGCAAAGAAAATCAAAGGCGGCCTGCTCGACCGCGAGAATCGCGAGAACGCCGTTCCCAAGATCTTCTTCTCCAACACCTCCTATGAGTATTGGGGCCGATCCGCCGCGCTCATTCACGAGATGCCCGACCCAAACCCCGAATCGGGTTTCAAGCACCTCTCCGCTGATGGGATGGTGGACGCCGGAATCTCGCCCAACGTCCGCATCTACCATTTCACCGGCCTGCAGCATTTTCCCGGACCATTTCCACCCCGTAAGGGAACCGGCGACTTGGCCGGACAACAGCCGCAGTCGCCGCTGCCCATCAAGTATTTCTGGCGCGCCATGATTACGAATATGGATGCGTGGGTGCGCAACGGCACCCAGCCGCCGCCCAGCAGTTACCCGCTCATCGCAGACCACAATCTGATTCCGTTCGACCAGTATGCGTTTCCAAAGATCCCCGGTGTCAATGTGCCGAACCAGGCCAGCGCGGCTTATCGCCTCGATTTCGGTCCCGATTGGCGGAAGGGAATTCTGAGCCGCCAACCGCCCATCGTCGGCGAGCCGTTCCCGGTTCTTGTGCCCCAGGTGAATGCGGACGGCAACGAAGAGGACGGCGTGCGGCTGCCCGAGTTTGCCGCGCCCCTGGCCACATATACCCCCTGGAACCTGCGCGATCCCTCGATTGGAGCGCCCGACCAGCGCGTGAGCTTCGAGGGATCGTGGATCCCGTTCGCGAAGACCAAAGCGGATCGCATCAAGACCGGTGATCCGCGACTGTCCGTGGAAGAGCGCTATAGGGACAAAGCCGACTATCTCGCGCAATATTCCGCTGCTCTCGACGGGTTGATCAAGGAGCGGTGGATTCTCCCGGAAGATCGCGCAGCCGTGCTGGAACGCGGTGAGCAGGAATGGGACCTGGCGACAAAGTGAGCCACGCGGCGTAGGTTGCTTGGCGGCCATTCCAATGCTGGAGCCGTCATCCTGACCCTGAGCGTAGCGCAGCGAAGGGGAAGGATCTGCATTTACTTTTCGGAAACCGTCTGCGCCGCTCGCAGCGCCGAGTGCGATTGGAGTGAGCCCGCAACCGACGCTCAGCCTGCTAAACTCCCCATTGGTTCATTGAGGCACCACTATGGCAGACATTCGAACCGTTGCCGTCCTTGGCGCCGGAACCATGGGTTCCGGCATTGCCCATGTCTTTGCGCGAACCGGCTTCAACGTCCTGCTTTGCGACCTGGAGCAGCGCTTCCTGGACCGCGCCCTCGCGCTGATCCGCGCCAACCTGGGCCGTGAAGCAGCCAAGGGCAAGTTCCCTGTAACTGAGATCGAGCCGGCGATGGCGCGCATTACTCCCACCACCGACCGCGAATTGCTCGCCCGCGCCGACTTCGCCGTCGAGGCAGCGTCCGAGCGCTACGAGCTCAAATCCGGGCTGTTCCAGTCCCTCGACCACATCCTTCCCACCGAGGCCGTTCTCGCCACCAACACCTCGTCCATCTCCATTACCAGGCTTGCAGCGCAAACCAGCCGCCCAGCTCAAGTGATCGGCATGCATTTCTTTAATCCCGTGCCGGTGATGGCGCTGGTGGAGGTCATTCGCGGCATGGCCACCAGCGACGCAACTTACACCACGGTGCGCGATCTCGCCATCCGGCTGGGCAAGTCGCCCGTGGAAGTGAATGACGCTCCGGGATTCGTCTCCAACCGCGTCCTGATGCCGCTGATCAACGAGGCCGCCTATGCGGTGATGGAAGGCGTGGCCACCGCGGAAGCAGTCGATCAGGTTTTCAAGCTGGGAATGGCCCATCCCATGGGGCCGCTCACTTTGGCCGACTTTATCGGTCTCGATGTCTGCGTCGACATCATGCGCGTGCTCCACGACGGCCTGGGCAACCCGAAATATGCGCCATGCCCGCTGCTGGTGCGGATGGTAGATGCTGGATGGCTCGGGCGCAAGTCGGGGCGCGGCTTCTACAGCTACGAAAAGTGACGGACTAGATCCGCATCGATTCCTTCGCCGATCCCGTTACACCGGCGGCAGCGCATCCACCACCGGCACTCCCGCCGGCGGCGTAAAACGGAACTCGTTCGCGCCAATCGGCGCATTGGCCTGCTCATCGGCAAAGGTGAAGCGCGTGACCGCGCCGTCGGTCTCTTCGATTTCGATGGCAGTGATTGCGCCGTCGCGTGTAACTGTTAATTCCACCCGTGCAACGCGGTTCTCCTGGCCTTTGGGCTGACCGGTCAGCGTGTACTCGCCATGGGCAGCCGGAGCCAGCGCCAGGTGTTCCATCTCTTTTTCCAGTTGCGCATGCCCCAGTAGGTAGCGCAGCGGTGAGCGCAGGTCGTCGAGCTTTTTGGCCTCGATCCGCTGCACCTGGGGATCGCCCTGCTTGTAGAACCACGCGTATCTCCCGTCCAGTAGAAACACCTTGCCTGCCGGTGACGAGTAATCCCAGCGCATGCGGCCGGGCTTTTTGAGCAGCAGCGTGCCGCCTTCGCTCCGCTGCATGCCCATGCCCGCGTAGCTCTCGGTGAATTCAGCCTTCAGCGAGTGCAGTTGGTTGTAGTGCCGGTCCACGCGCTGCGCCATCTCATGCACGGAGGGCGCACTGGATCTTCCAGATTGAGGCGCCACAGGTCTCCCGGTGTTGGAAACCTGGGAAGGAAGTTCGATTGTGCAAAGTGTCCCTGCCAGAATTACAAACGTCAGCCCCACTCCGGCGCGCAAGAATCCCGCCATCACTGCCCCAGGTTCTGCGTGCAGTTGGTGCCGCCGGTGGGGTCGAACTTGATCTGGCCCGACTCGTCGCTGCAGAAAGTGCGGTTTCCCGATTTGCCCACGGTCAGGGGCTGCGCCAGGACGGTGTAGCCGGTCACGCGGTCGCTCCCAGACGCTGTGTTCTTGACGCAATTGCTTATCGCGAACTGGTAGCCGGACTTGATTCCCGATGCCAGGTCCGTTTGCAGCACTTCGGCGCTGGTCGCCGTCGGCGGACCCGAATGCGGATCGCCGCCCAGCGCGGTCAGCGTGCACGCGAAGCCGCTGGAGGGGTACATCGTGTTGTACTGGCTCTGCGCCATGTTGATCGCACGGACCGACTGCTGCGCCGATACCTCATTGGCGTAGCGGGTCATGTTTCCCATGGTGGGAATGGCAATGAGCATCAGGATGGCGATGACCGCCATCACGATCAAAAGTTCCATCAGGGTAAAGCCGTTGACGGTGGTGCGGCGAGCCGTCGGCCGGCGTCCATGATCAAGAAACTTGGTGTAAATCATAGAGTTAAGAGCCTCATTTGGCAGGCCGCCCCAGGCAACCCACACGCAGAAATCCTATAACGGATGGACGTACTTGGCCAAAAAATCGCTCGAACGGAGCCCGGCGACAGCGGCGGGGTGAGCGGCGGCCAGGCCAGGCGGTGAAAAACCGGCCAAGAGCGGGGCTGCCAGGGCCTGGGACTCGCCGTCGGCCTGAATTCACCAGCTATGGAGCCAATCGTCGTCGCGGCCGATGCGGACCGGGGCATTGAAAAGCGCGGATAAGCGCGGTTCAGTGAGGAGTTCGGCGCGCCCGCCGTCGGCCACGATGCGGCCATCGCGCATAAGGATGATGCGGTCGATTTCAGGCAGGATATCGCTCAGGTGATGAGTAACGAGGACAACGCCGGTGCCTTCGGCGACCAGTCGGCGCAGAATTTCGCGCAGGTCGCGCTGGGCGGCGAGGTCGAGGGCGTTCGATGGCTCGTCGAGAAGCAGTTGTCGCGGGCGATGAACGAGAGCGCGGGCAATGAGGATGCGTCGCTTTTCGCCGGCGGACATTTCACCCACGAGCTGACCGGCAAGATGGGTCGCTTCCATGCGGGCCAGGGCCTCGGCGGTGCGCTCGCGCATCAAGTCGGTAACGTGGAGATTCGGCCACAGCGTGGAGGCGGAGAAAAAACCCGCGATAACGGCGTCGCGGCCGGTGGTTACGGCAGTGCGCTCGCCGGGTAGCTCCAGGCCGCGCGTTCCGGCAGCAACCACGCCGAAGTAGCGGCGAAGCTGGGTAAGATCCCAGCGCTCGCGCCCGAAGATGCGCACCGACATGCCGGGCTGGACAATGGGATAAAGCTGACAGCTCATGGTAAGGATGAGGGTGGATTTGCCGCATCCGTTGGGGCCAAGAATGGCCACGTGCTCGCCGGTGCGAATGGAGAGATCGATGTCGTGAAGGACAAGGCGGTCGCCGCGGGCAACGTTGACGTTGCGCATCTCAAGAAACTCGTGATTCGCGTGAGCAGGAGCGGCTTTCTCCGCCATGGACCCTCCATTTGTTAGATTAAATTGTTGGCATCAATCCTCTGAGGCAAACGCTGGCCTGCACCCGGAGTTCAGCAAGAGAAGACTACAAAATGAGCGAGGTTTCCCCGTTCTTGATCCCGAAAGGGTTTCGTTTTGCTGCGACGACGGCCGGCTTGAAGGCCAGCGGGCGCGCAGATTTTGCGCTGATTGTGGCCGATGCTCCCTCCAGCGCGGCCGCGGCGTTTACGGCCAACAGGGTGAGCGCGGCGCCGCTCCAGATTGACAAGGAACACCTGCGCGCGACGGGGGAAAAAGTGCGCGTGGTCGCCATCAACGCTGGCAACGCGAACTGCGCGGCAGGCCAGGCCGGATTGGATGCGGCGCGGGCCACATGCGCGGCGGCGGCCAAAGCCTTCGGGTGCAGAACGGAGGAGGTGTTTCCCTCGTCCACGGGGATCATCGGCGTGCCGCTGCCTGCCGGCAAGCTGATTCGGGCGCTGCCCGCGGCCCAGGCTGCTCTGGGAGGTGAGTCGGACCATTTTCTCGCGGCGGCGCAGGCCATCCTGACCACGGACACGGTGGAGAAGACGGCGTTTGCCCGGTTCGAAGGGAACGGCGGCGAGGTGCGGATCGCGGCGTTCTGCAAGGGTGCGGGAATGATCTATCCGCAGCTGGTGCCGCACGCCACCATGTTGGTGTACGTGCTGACCGATGCCGAAGTCGAGCCGGCCGTGCTCCAGGGGTACCTGAATGACGCCATCGGGCCGAGCTTCAATTGCATCTCAGTGGACGGCGACACTTCGACCAATGACACCGTATTGCTGCTGGCTTCGGGCTCGAGCGGAGTCAAGATCAGAGCCAAGCATGCGGAGTTTGCCACGGCGCTGCGGCAGGTTTGCATCTCGCTTGCGCGGCAGGTGGTAAGCGATGGCGAGGGCGTTACGCACGTGGTGGAGCTGCGAATCGCCGGAGCGGCCAGCGATGCGGATGCGCTCAAGGTGGCGAAGGCGATTGCGCACTCGCCCCTGGTGAAGACGGCGTGGGCGGGATGCGATCCGAACTGGGGGCGGCTGGTGGCGGCGATCGGGTATTCCGGCGCGCAGATCGATCCGCAGCGCATTGAAATCCGCTTCGGCGACCTCGAGATCTGTCGCAAGGGAGCGCGCGCAATCGAATTCGACGAGGCGGCCGCACACGAGTACCTGAAGCAGGAGGAATTCGCAATCGAGATTAACCTGCATCAGGGAAAAGGGAAGTGCGTGTTCTGGACCACGGATCTAACGGCGGAATACGTACGCATCAATGCCGATTACTCCACCTAAAGAGACAGGGACCAAGGAAGCAGGGACCAAGGGACCGAGGGACCAAGGGACCGAGGGACCGAGGGAACAAGGGAACAAGAAGGCCTGTGGCGCGGTTTGGGGGCAGGAGCAGAATGAGGCGAGACACGAGCGGAGTGCGCGCAGGTGCAGCCGCGCCGAAGAAGGCGTGGCTGATCTCGGATGCGAAGCTGCTGGCGCTGCATCGCCGGCTTTTAAGGGCCGTCGCGCAAAGAGAGCGCGAAGAGAGCGGAATCGAGCGGTATGCCGCCGCCAGGATCGCGATCTGGTTCGACCTCAGAGGCGCGGACACGGTGATTGAATCGGCTGCCGCGCGAATGGGGGACGCGCTGGCCGCGGCACGCATGAACAAAGCACGGAAAAACCGCAGCGTGGTCGTGGTTTGGAGCGACGAGGCCGGCGCTGACTGGCAGGACGCGCTGGAGGAAGCACGCGCGCACTCGCTGCCTGTGGTGTTTGTGTGCGCGCCGCCCGATGGACGTCAGGCCCGCACGCGGCTGCCACCCACCGACAGAAAATTGAAGCCGGGAGAGGAGCTGCCGTCGATCACCGTGGATGGATATGACGTGGTGGCGGCCTACCGCGTGGCTCACGAATCAATCGCGCGCGCGCGGCGGGACCGCGGGCCCACGCTGCTGCTCCTGGCAACCTACGAGATCGGCGGCCGCGCGTTTACGGATGCCGTGGCGGATATGGAGCGTTATTTGCAAGGAAGAGGCTTGCTGAAAACAGGGACCATGGGACCGAGGGAGCAAGGGACCAAGCAAGCAGCCACCAAGAAAGCGAGGGACCAAGAGGACAGAGAGATTGGGTAAGTACAAAGCGACTGAACTGCGCGGGCGCTCTGGCGCCGTTTTATTTCGCGCGCGGGTGAGTGCGGTCGTAAACCTGGGTGAGCTGCGCGGTGGTGAGCTGGGTGTAGCGCTGAGTGGTGGAAAGGCGTTCGTGGCCGAGGAGTTCCTGGATGGCGCGGAGGTCGGCGCCTTCTTCCAGGAGGTGAGTACCGAAGGCGTGGCGCAGGGTATGCGGGTGAACGTCGGCGGGCAGGCCGCGCAGGATGGCAAGGCGCTTCACGATCCGCGCGACGCTGCGGGTCGTGAGGCGTGCCTCGCCTCCAGGCCGCTTCAGTCCGCGCAAGTACAAATTGAGGAAGAGCGCGGGAGTGCCCAGCGCCGGTTCCGCGGCGGCCAGCCGCGCCGTGCGCTCGGCCAGGTAGGCGCGGAGAGCCTGGGCCGCGGCGTCGCCCAAGGGCAGATAGCGCTGTTTCTGGCCCTTGCCGCGAACAAGAATCGCCTCGTTCGCCCAGTGAATGTCCTCGAGATTCAATCCAGTTAGCTCGGCATTGCGCATGCCGCAGCCATAAAGCAACTCCAGGATCGTGCGGTCGCGGGCGGGCCAGGTCGCCGCGTCGCCTGCCACGCTGTCAACCACGCGATTCATCTGCTCGATGGAGGGCACACGCGGCAAATGCCTGGGCAGCCTGGGCGTGGAAACAAGCGCGGCGACATTCTGCTTCACATAGCCGGCGCGGGCAAGCCACTTGAACCAACTGCGCACAGCGGCCAGCGCGCGCGCGGCAGAGGCCTTGGAGAGGCCGCGGTCGTAAAGCGTGGAGAGCCAGGCGCGGATGTGCGTATGCTCGATGCGATCGGGCGTGTGCCGCTCGCCGAACTGCTCCACCAGCCAGGCGGCAAATGCCATCAGCTCGCGATTGTAGGCGCGAATGGTGTGCGGCGACGAGCCGCGCTCCGCGGCCAGGACGCGCAGATAGGCGCGGACGAGGTCGGCAAGCGATGCCATGCGGTCCTGCGCTTCGCTCAAAGGGGCAGCCGCTTGGTCAAAAACGGGAGCTGCCATTGCAGTCATGCAGCTTCACCTGGCGGGCCATTGTGGCCGGCATCGAACTCCGCGCCACGGCGGCGCGCGCGGGGATGGTGCATGCGGTGTACGGCTTTTAGCCTGCCGAGCGCGAGGTGCGTGTAGATTTGCGTAGTGGAAATGTCGGCGTGGCCCAGCAGCAGCTGCACGCTGCGCAGGTCGGCCCCGTGTTCCACCATGTGCGTGGCGCAACTGTGGCGGAGCATGTGCGGGCTGGCGCCGTCGCCCACCCTCTTGACCAGGCGCCAAACCCAGTTGCGCGTCAGCGGCATGCCGCGGAGCGAGAGAAAGAGGCGCGCCGCATCGTTGCGTGCGCGCGCCTTGCGCACGCGAGCCAGGTGCGGGCGGCCATCGGCCAGGTAAAGCTGGAGCGCATCGACGGCTGCGCGGCCGAGCGGGACGATTCGTTCCTTGTCGCCCTTGCCGCGCACAAGCACGCGTCCGCTATCGAGCGACAGATCGCTGGTGGAAAGGAAAACGGCCTCGGAGACGCGCAGGCCGCCGCCGTAGAGCAGCTCCAGGATGGCGCGGTCGCGTAGCGCGGTGGCGCGTGCCTGCGGATGCGACGCGGCCAGAGCGGCGCGCTCCATGATCTCCGCCACCTCCGCCTCGGCCAGCGACTTGGGCAGAACTTTCCAGGATTTGGGTGAATCGATATTCACTGTCGGATCGTGATCAATGCGACGGTCAAGTAGCTGCCACTTGTAAAAGCCCCGCAGGCAGCTCAGCTTGCGCGCGGCGGAGCGGGAATCGATGCCATGAGCGCGTAGATGTTCGAGAAACGCCGAGACATCTTCCTGCGCCGCGCAGGCCAGGATGCCGTCGCGCGTTTCCAGGAATTCAGCAAAGCTGCGCAAATCGCCCAGGTACGCCTCGCAGGTGAGCGGACGCAGGCCCTTTTCCACGCGGAGGTAGGTCTGGTAGTCGCGAAGAAGTACGGGATTCGCGTTTGCGCTCACAAGATCGATTATCGGCGCGGTGCGCGGTGCTTGGCCGTGACCGAGGCCCGTCGCGAACCTCGTTCATCACGGTATCAAGGAGAACAACAGAAATCGTTGGGAACGGACTTGCCGTGGGCGGCCGTTGTTGTGTCCGCTGCCAGAAGAAAGTGCCTATCGCGATTGGAGCAACTTTAGAATCTGCGCCTTCATCTGATTCAGACTGGTCTCACCCTTGAAGATGGCGGCGATGTTGCCTTGCCGGTTGATCAGGAAGGTGACCGGCAGACCAAGAACGCCGCCATACAGGGCCCCGAGCCGCTCGTCGCCCATGATCACGGGATAATTGACATGACGCCTCCGTGCCAGGCTGAGAACGGGCGCGGCATCATCGTCCATGGAGATGGCAACAACCTGAAAACCCTGTGGACCCAGCTCCTGCTGCCAGAGGACGAAATGAGGCATTTCAATCTGGCATGGCGCGCACCACGTGGCCCAGAAAGTGAGAAGCACCACGCGGCCGCGAAACGACGCAAGATCGGCCCGTTGGCCGTGAATGTCGTTGCGCGCAAATTCGGGAGCCGGCTTGTGCACCAGCAAAGCGGGTGACGGCCAGACGCAGGGCGGGCTGCAGGCAAACAGAAGAGAAGCTAGAAACGCGGCAGCGCGCGTTGCAGTCACTCGTGTGCCGCTCATGGGCGCATTCACTGATTGCCATCGGTGGGATAGCCCTTGGCCACCCAGTCGTCGCCGAAGTTATTGGGCAGATAAAGCACCTTCACCCGCGAATAGCCTAGCTCGCGCAGGCGCTGGAATGCGGGGCCGACGTTGGGGCAGTGGTTCCACGGGCAGCAGCCGCAATAGAGGACGATGGAGCGATCCTTGGGTTGTGTGGCAACCGTGTCTTGTAGCAATTTGAGACCGTTCGGCTGCGATCCCGGGCCCGCGTAACGCGAGCCCTTGATGTGCGACTCGGCGAAGAAGATGCGCGATCCAACCTGAAGAATGAGCGGCTGTTGCTTGCCTGAACTGAGCACATGCACCAGATCCGTCGCCTGCATGAGGCGGTCCGATGGAATGGTGCTTGCGCTGATGGGAGCGGGAGAGAATTGGCCCATGAAACGAATGGGCGCCGCGAAAAGAACGGCGCATGACAACAGACCGGAAATGATTCCTTTGCGCATGGAGACCCTTTCTGGAACAAAGGAATCGGTATAACAGGCTCTGGCGGCATCATGCAAATTGCTCGGCGTATCCATGTTGCGCACTGTTGTCGCCCTGCATTCATTCAACGTCCTTTTACATGCAAGTTCATGCGAAATCCTTGACAATGGAAGGGGAAGAGATCTCCAAAGGGGAATTCGACTCTTGGCAACATCGCAGATGGAAGCAACCGGCATGACGGCCGCCGAGTTGCGCAGCAAGGTGGTCGATCTCAGGCCGAAGGTGGCAGTGTTCGATTGCGACGGCACCCTGTGGGACGGCGATGCCGGCGTGGGTTTTATGAACTGGTCGCTGGAACAGGGAATCGTGTCGCGTTCGACCAGCGATTGGATTGACACGCGGCATCGGGCATATCGCGCCGGGCAGGTGAGCGAGCTCGAGATCTGCGGCGAGATGGTGCAGATCTACGCCGGCCTGCGCGAAGAAGAACTTCGCGGCGCGGCGGCGCGGTACTTTGCGCAATTCGTCAAGCCGAACATCTTTCCCGAGATGAAGGCCCTGGTAGAGGATCTTCGCGGCGCGGGCGCGGAGTTGTGGGCCGTGAGCTCTACCAACAAGTGGATTGTGGTGGAAGGCTTGCGCGAGTTTGGCATTGCCCCGGAACGGATGTTGGCGGCTGAGGCTGCCGTGCGCGACGGCATCATCACCAGCGAACTGGTGGACGTGCCTACCGACGAGGGCAAGGCCGTGGCGCTGAAGCGCGTGGGGCTGGCGCGGCCGGATGCGGTTTTCGGCAACTCGATTCACGACCTGGCCATGCTGGAGATGGCGGCGCAAGCATTTGCCATCAACCCCTCGCCGGATTTGCTTGAAGCGGCGGCGCGGCGCGGCTGGACGGTCTTTCGCCCGCAAGGCGCCCACCCCATGACGAGCGACCTAAGCTGAACCTGAGCGCCCCGGCTCTTGCGTGCAGGTAGCGTTTGTTTGATAGCCGGTTCCCGGTCGAATTACGCCTTTCCTTCAGTTCCGATTACACTGGAGGCGTGGACAAGTTGCCCCAGGACGTAACTGGCAAACCGGCCGCGCCCGCGCTTCGGTTCGTGGCCGCGGCACTGATCGTGCGCGCCGGCGAAGTGCTTATCTGTCAGAGAGGTCCGGAGCAGCCAATGAGCCTGCAATGGGAGTTCCCCGGGGGCAAGATCGAGCCCGGCGAAAGTCCGGAGCAGGCGCTCAAACGCGAACTGTTTGAGGAACTGGGCATCGAAGCTGTCATCGGGCCGCCAATTACCCGAATCCGCCACAATTACCGGCACGGCGGCGCGGTGGACCTCCAGTTCTTTGCTGTGCGCGACTTTTCCGGCGACATGGAGAATAAGGTTCACGCCCAGGTGCGCTGGGCGCGGCTGGAGGATTTGCCGGAGTTCGATTTCCTGCCCGCGGATCGGGGGCTGGTCCGGGATCTGGCGTCAGGGAAGCTGCTGTAAAGCCGGGAACAGGGAGTAGGGAGTAGAAGGCGGCGACCTGGAACCGGCGCGGAATCATCTTGCGGGTTCGGGCGCTCCATCTCATCTGATTTGGAGGGAATGGAGATGGCCGGGAGTGATCGCTTCGCTAATGCCCCGGCATCAAGCTCCACAGCATCACCATGGTCATGCCGATCACGATAATGCTTGTGCCCCAGGCGATCACGTTCCAAAGGCGCGAGTTGCGATACTCGCCCATCAGGTTGCTGCGGTTGATCAGCAACAGCATGAGGATGACGACCACCGGCAGCAGCACTCCGTTCAGCACCTGCGACAGGATGGCGAAATTGATGAGCTGCGCATCCGGCAGCACCAGCACTGTGGCCGCGCCGCCGGCAATCAGCAGCGTGTAGAGCCAATAAAAGAACGGCGCGTCGCGGAAGCTCTTGTCCACGCCCGATTCCACGCCCAGACCTTCGCAAACGGTGTACGCCGTCGATAGCGGCAGGATGGACGCGGCGAACAGCGATGCGTTGAACAGACCGAATGCGAACAGGATGAAGGCATAATCTCCAGCCAGTGGTCGCATGGCTTCAGCGGCGTCGGCCGCCACCTGGATGGCGCCCATCCCATGCACGAACAGCGTGGCCGCGCAGGCCACCACAATGAACCAGGCCACGACATCGGTGAAAATGCAACCGACGATCACGTCGAATCGCGAAGCCGGGTAATCCTTCACCGCGACACCCTTTTCCACGACCGACGATTGCAGATAGAACTGCATCCACGGAGCGATGGTGGTGCCCACGACCCCGAGGGCCATGTAGATGTATGCCTTGTCGACCCAGGCCGATTTGGCCGGAAGCTGGACCGTGGCCAGCAGCGATTCATGCCAGTTTGGCTGCGCGATCACGCCGGCTAAGATGTACGCGAGATAGAAGGAGGATGCGATAAGGAAGATTTTTTCCGTACTCTTGTAGCTGCCCTTGACCACCAGCAGCCAGACCAGCGCGGCGCATATGGGCACGGCGATGAACTTGGTGACGCGGAACAGGTGAAGCGAGCCCGCGATCCCGATGAACTCCGTGACCACGTTGGTGTAGTTCACCACCACCAGCACCACCATCAGCACCACCGTAAGCCGCAGTCCGAACTCCTCGCGGATCAGGTCGCTGAGGCCCTTGCCGGTGACCACCCCCATGCGGGCGCACATCTCCTGCACCACGATAAGGGCGATGGTGATGGGAATCATGGTCCAGAGCAGCGTATATCCGTACTGCGCGCCTGCCTGGCTGTAAGTGAAGATGCCGCCGGAGTCGTTATCGACGTTGGCGGTGATGATGCCGGGGCCGAGCACGGCGAGGAAAAGCAGGATTCGGGTTCGCCAACGCTTCCACATGCCGCGGCAGTCCTGGGGAGGGATTCATCACAGTCCTCAATGACCATAACAAAGTTTTCCAGGATGCGCGAACCGGAACCCAGCCATTCCGCGCCAGCTTCAGGCTTGCGCCCAGGGATCGCGCAGCAGCGACGTCAGTCCGAGGTCATTTTCGTACCGCTCCACCTCGACCGCGTTCATCGGCACCGCCGAGGCCAGACCCTTGAAGGCCGGCACGGCATCCGACCCCATGATCTGCGGGCTCACGAACAGGTGGATCCGATCCACCAGGCCCGCTGCCAGGAAGGCCGTATTCAGGCGCGTGCCGGTCTCGGTGAGCAGCGTGCACACGCTCTCGCGGCCAAGCTTTTCCACCAGCGCCGCAAGCGGCACCCGCCCCGATTCCGCGGGCAGCACCTCCACCCGCACCCCGCGCCGGGTCAGCTCCCGCGCGCGATCCTCGTCTTTTGACACCGTATAGACCACCACATCGTTCTCGGCCGTGCGCACCAGCTTGCAATCGAGCGGCATCCGCAGCGCGGAATCGAGAATAATGCGCAGGAGCGAGCGCCGCCGCCGCAGGCCGCTGCGGTCGGTCAGGTGCGGATCGTCGGCCAGCACCGTGTCCACGCCCACCAGCACCGCGTCAGCCTGCCAGCGCAGGGGCTGCACCGCCCGGCGCGCGGCCTCACTGGTAATCCAGTAGGGCTCCCGCGCCGCGTGGAACCCCGGCGCCGGCGCAATGCGCCCGTCCAGCGTCATCGCCACCTTCATCAGCACAAACGGGCGTCGGGTGCGGATCCAGCAGGCGAAGGCCTCGTTGAGCCGCCGCGCCTCGCCCTCGCACACGCCCATCACCGTCTCGATCCCCGCTTCCCGCAGGCGTTCCATCCCACCGCCGGTCACGTTGGGGTTGGGATCGCCCGTGGCCGCCACCACGCGGCTGATTCCCGCCTCGATCAGCGCTTCCGTGCACGGCCCCGTGCGGCCGGCGTGGTTGCAGGGCTCCAGCGTCACGTACGCTGTGCCCCCGCGCCGGCGATCTTTTTCTCCGGCCGAGGGGGCATGCTGCTGGGCCTCGCGCAGCCCCACGATCTCCGCGTGGTCCAGCAAATCGTACTCGTGCCAGCCCTCGCCGATTACCTGTCCGGCGCAGTCCAGAATCACGCAGCCCACCGCCGGATTGGGCGCAGTCACGCCGATGCCGCGCCGCGCCAGCTCCAGGGCGCGCTGCATCCAGTAAATATCGCGGTCGAGTTGGGCGAGGGAATTCGTCACAGAATGAAAACAGTGCCGGAGAAAGTGTAATGGACTACCCGCCCAGAAGAACGAAGGCGCGACTTATGCCGCGCCGTCAATCTCAAAACAGAATCTGAATCTGGAGAGAACTAAAGCTCCAGCACGTTATCCTCGATCGCCACCCGCACATTCCCGTCGCTCTTCGCCAGCCGCCGCACCGCTTCCGGCTTGTCCACCTTCGCCTTCAGCATCACCAGCGCCACCGGCACGCTGCGCCCCGCGCTCTTGATCGTCTCCACCGCGGTGTGCCGGTCGATGCCGCACGCCTTCATCAGGATGCGGATGCCGCGCTCCACCAGCTTGGAGTTCTGCATGTGCACGTTCACCATCAGGTTCTCGTAGACGTACCCCAGCCGGGTCATCACCCCCGTGGTGATCATGTTCAAAATCATTTTCTGCGCCGTGGCCGCCTTCATGCGCGTCGAGCCCGACACGACCTCCGCGCCCACCTCGGCGATGATGGAGATCTCAGCCGCCTCGGAGATCGGCGTCCCGTGATTGCAGGTTACCGCCGCGGTAAACGCGCCCCGTGCGCGGGCGTACGCGGTGGCCGCAACCACGTATGGCGTCCGGCCCGACGCCGAAACACCAATCACCACGTCCTTGCGCGTGGGCCGCCGCCGCGCGATGTCGCGCTGTCCCAGTTCTTCCGAGTCCTCATTCACTTCCACGGCCGAGGCCAGCGCCTTCGGCCCGCCCGCCATGATGTATTGCACCTGGCCGGGGGCGGTGGAGTATGTCGGCGGGCACTCTGACGCATCCAGCGCCGCGATCCGCCCGCTCGAACCCGCCCCAATGTAGATCAATCGCCCGCCGTCGCGCAGCGAACGCGACACCTGGTCGATCACCTGCGCGATCTCCGGCAGCGCCTTCTTCACCGCGGCCGCCACCTTGGCGTCTTCATGGTTGATGATGCGGGCAATCTCGAGGGCGGACTTGGTATCGAATCCCTGGGAAGCGTCGTTCTGGCTCTCGGTTGTGAGCTCTTGAAGAAAGGACGCCTGGTCCTTCTTTGCGGCTTCTTGAATGGGTGTGGTGGCGTTGGATTGCGCCGAGGAAGTGGATAACATCAAACGTGTCCTTATTTAGATTGTAACTGGAACTTCGAGCAAGAGGAAAATAATTCTGTCCCCTGCGGTACCTTGCATTGGGCACGGTCCCATACCTGCATTGGGCACGGTCCCCGCGGCTGCCCACTCAATCGATTCACCTCAGGACTTGCGCCTCTGGGAAGGGTGTCGATTGGCATAAACCCGGTAGATTTCATTGGATCGCTGTTCACGCGATGGGGGAATCAAAGCGCTTCGCGCACGGCGTCGTGGAACGCAGGCCACACTCCTCGGATCGCCCGGGTACTGCGATCGGGCCAGGTCCGGTTGGTCAACAGCGCCACCGCAACGCCCGCCTCGCGGTCGATCCAGAACGAGCAGCCGCTGAAGCCGATATGTCCGATGGTTCGTGAGGAAAAGCGATGCCCCGTGGTCGAATTCGGAGACGGCGTATCCCACCCCAGCGCGCGCGAGCTGCCCTCGGGCGGCTGGCGCTCCGCAAACAATTCCACCGTTGCCGGATCAAACAGCTTTGCCGCCCCCGGGGTGGAAGCATGTCCGCCCGCCGCCAGAATCTCCCGCGCCAGCATGAGCAGGTCCCGCGCGTTGGTAAACAGCCCCGCATGACCCGCGGCGCCGTTGAGCACATACGCATTCTCGTCCTGCACCTCGCCCTGGATGACGCGATGGCGAAAGGCGGAATCGTCCTCGGTGGGCGGAATCGACGCCCTCATAGAAGCTCGCGGGCAGAACAGGCTGGCGGTCATGCCCAGCGGCCCAAAAACTTCGCGCTGCACCCATCCCGGGAGAGGCTCGCCCACGATCACTTCGAGCGCCTTGCCCAGCAGAATGAAGCCGGGGTCGGAGTACTCCGCGCGCGAGCCCGGCGGCGCTTCAACCGGCAGTTCAAGGCAGGCGCGGAGCAGGCCGCCGGCGGTGCTGTGCTCGCGAAAAAACTCCACGTAGCCCGGCAGGCCGGAACTGTGCGCCAGCAGGTGCCGTAGCCGCACATGCCGCGCCAGCGAGCCCGCCGCCCGCCCCACCACAAAGCCCGGCAGCAGGTCGGCAAGCGGCGTTTCCACGTCGAGCCGACCCTGCTGATTCAGCAGCATGGCAGCCGCCGTGGTCGACGCCACCTTGGTTACGCTGGCCACGTCGAATACCGTCTGCGGCGCTACCGGGGGCGAGTTCTCTTCGAACGTGAACCGGCCCAGCGCATCCTCCAGCACCACCCGGTCCCCACACAGCACCCCGAATGCGCACCCCGGAAAAGCGCTCGCCGCGATGGCCTCGCGCAGTACTCGATAAGCGCCGGCAAACTGCGACGTTGAGTCGGCGAAGGGCGCGGCGGAAGGCAGGGCATCTCTGTCGGTCATCGTGACAAAATCCTAACGCTTTTGCCCGCCCCCGCCTGTGATAACAGGGCAGAAATTCGTTCCCGCGCGCACCAGTCGGGGCTATCCTTGGAACTGGTTTCGCCGTCTATCGCATTAGGAGACACGGAGGCGCGCAGGTATGGTGTGTCGTTCATGGTTGCTTGCCGCAGCCGCGGCAGCGGCCGCCCAGGCTTGGACGCAGACGCCCGCGCCGCCGCAACAGCCCGTCGCGGCCCCGCCCGCTCAAGCCGTTCCTGCCCAGCCCGCTCCCGCGCCCAGAACCTTCACCGTTCCCGCCGGAACCAAGGTCCTGCTCCAGTTGACCAGTTCCGTAAACACAAGGAGCGCCCGTCCCGGCGACGGCGTCTACCTGCACTCCATTTTTCCGGTTGTGATCGGCAATCGCGTCGCCATCCCTGTCGGCGTTTACGTGCAGGGCGTGGTCGATCGCGTTCAGCGTGCCGGCCACGTCAAGGGCCGCGCCCAGCTTGACATGCACTTCACCTCCATGATCTTTCCCAATGGAACCGTGGTGGAGATTCCCGGCCTGGTGGACAGCCTGCCCGGCGCCAGCAAGCAGAAGGTGAAGGACGGCGAGGGAACCATCGAGGAGAACGGCGACAAGGCCCGCAACATGGGCAAAGTGGCCGAGGTCGGCATCCCCGCCGGAGGCACGGTTGGCTCGCTTGCCGGGCTCAGCAGCGGTCACCCGCTCGCGGGCGGCCTTGCCGGGTTGGCCGGAGGCGTCGCCGCCGCGGGCCTCGTCAGCCTGTTTACCCGCGGCGCTGACGTCAACATCCCCTCCGGCACCCAGGTCGAGATGCTCCTCCAGCGTCCGCTGATCCTTGAAGAAGAGAACTCCGCCGCCACGGCAGGGCAGGGAGCTACCACGCTGGTCCCGGCCGCCGACCAGCCCCGTCCCATGCAAAAACCCCAGCGCGCCCGCATTCTCTGCCCGCCGGGAAGCCTCGGATGCGAGTAATCTGGATATAGAGACGCATGCTGACCGACGATCCTAATCCCTCAACCGCGCCGGCCCCGGTAATCCAACCAGCCTTGCCGCCTTCCCAGCTCTCGCCGGATCGCATCGCCAACGGCGTCTACCTGTGGGTTCGCGACGTCTTTATCTCCGTCGCCGTCTCCGTGCTGATCATCATGTTCCTCTACCAGCCGGTGCGCGTGGAAGGCACCAGCATGCTGCCTCGCCTCGAAGACCGCGATCGCCTCTTCATCAACAAGTTCGTGTACCACTTTGAGTCCATCCACCGCGGCGATATCGTCGTCTTCCACTATCCTCGCGACCCGGAAAAAAGCTACATCAAACGCGTCATCGCCGTCCCGGGAGACCGCCTGCGAATCGACCACGGCCGTGTCTACATCAACGGCAAGTTCCTCCACGAGCCCTACGTCCCGGAAAGGTACCGCGACACCCGCTCCATGCCGGAAATGGTCATTCCCGATGACCAGTTCTTCATGATGGGCGACCACCGCTCCATCTCGTCCGACAGCCGCGAGTTCGGCCCCGTCGATCGCGACCTCATTTACGGCAAAGCCGTCTTCGTCTATTGGCCCACCCGCGACGCCGGCGTGGTGGACTAGGCAGTGTCTGACGAATAGGGAACCTTGAGCAACGCGTCAGGGCACGACTTCACAGCTTGGTGAAAAAAGCCTGATGTTAGGACCAAAACGCGTAAGGGCGGGACTTTAGTCCCGCCGAAAACCGCAAACAAAGGACTTGGGCTTTAGCCCCTGAGGCCGCTCGTTTCCACCTCGAATCCGGTCGCACGGATTCATCAGACACTGCCTAATCTCCCCTCCGCCGCCCGTGCATGCGGTAGACCAGCCCTCCGCCCCACATCATCTCGTCGATTCCCGGGTTGTTCGGCACCACGAATCCGTTGGAGAAGTGAAAATCGCTCACCCCGGCCCGCATCTCCCACTGGCCCATCAGCCGGATCTGCACCCCCGTCATCTCCTGAAGGGTGAAATTCTCATAGGATGCGAACGGAGACAGCGCTTTGTTCGCGTAGCCGATCATTCCCCCCTTCATCGCAAAGTACGGCTGCACGCGGCTTCCGTCCCGCCACAGCAGCCGAATGCCAATCGGCGTGATTCCCAGTCCAGGATTCGTGGTGTGTGTCTTTGAAAGGGGATCGCCCCACTGGTCGGCCTTGCTCGGCTGCTCCAGGATCGCTACCGGGAGAATCTCCCCAACATAATCCATCCGCGCCTTGAGGAACGTTCCCCAGCTATTGCGGTCGTACTCCACCCCCGCCACATGGAAATAACTCCACCAGGTAAAGGCAAAAACATGCCAGTGACCAAAGGAGTTCTCGTCCTCCGCAATCACATCGGTTTCCGGCGGCTCAGAGTGCGAATTCGTCTCCTGAACCGCGCTCCTCACTACGGGCGTCCACACCACCCCCGTCGAGATCCGGCCCATGAAACGGGGCAATCCGGGAGACCAGTACGGAAGCTGATGTTCTTTGGGCTCAACCAGATCGAGGTTGGTGTGCTGCATGTCGCCTTCCACACGCCAGGCAAAGTGGCGGCTCACCGGAATATCGACTCCGCCGCCCAGCAGCGCGGCAAAGGATGCCGTCATGCCCGGATGGCTGGCCGGCCCCCAGTCGCGCGTAATCCCCATGTCGCCCACCAGCGCGTGCGCAAATAATCGCTCCCGCCCCAGCGCGTGCTCGTACTGGGCGCCGGCAAGAACGAAATACGAACTCTGCGAGGCGCCCCCACTATCTCCAGTGGTCCCGGAAACGTTCATCTTGAAGCGCACATTGCGCCAGGCCGGGAACTCCACCGCCGAGTCCCATCCCACAAGCGCGGAGCGCGCCCCCGGCACGCCGTTGAATGCATTGGAGACGTAGGTGGCCCCGCCGTAGAGCCGGTATGGAGCCGTGGTCTGGGTCTGGCACACTAAACCAAATGGCCATAGGAATATACCGACAAATAATGAGAGTTTTTTCCCGATGTCCATTCTGCTTCCGCGGCAAATTGGGTCTAGCTTTCTTGCTTAGGCTAATTGACCGCTCCAATTCCGGCAACCTGCTTCTTTACCACCCGGTTTTCCAGATTCCCGCCCTCGGCCCGATCCCTGAAACCTGCTAAAATCGATTGAATTTATTTTCCACATTGAGAATAAAGCACTTACAGATTATAAACGAGTTATGTATACGCTAAACACGCTAAAAACGCTCAATCCGCAGATCGGTTCTGCAAATGTTCTGCAAATTTCTGGCCGCAAACCCTGTCCAGCCAATGACTCACGAAAAGGCGTTCTGCAAAAAGCCCCTAGGCTACCCGGCCTTATGCTCTGCCGGACGCGCCTAGGGGCGTTTCTGTGCCACCACGGGGCACTCTAGCGTGTCTTTATGCCAAAGGCTTTCGCTAGTTTCCGCCGAATGTGCGGGTAGCCCATCAGGGCCGTGAAAAGCATCACCCCAACGGTATCCGGGTCATTTTCCTTGGCGGCGTCTTTCAGGCACTCATCAATGGTCAGCTTGCGGTATGCCACTATTAGGCCCCTCCACGGGCCGTGGCCTCCGGGGAAGAGACATATTGTACCCGCGCCGGAATCTTGTCAAGTGTAATCGTGTCAACGGTTTAACGTGATTCGCTAACGTGATTTGCTAAAGTGTCGGGACCGCGAAAATAACGTTACCTCTTTTTTTCCAATTTTGCTGTAAGGCATACCAGCATATCAGGTTACAACAAAGTCCAAATAAAAAGGTAACCAAAATGACGGGATTGACGCGCGATGGGCGTACACTTGATATAGCAATAACGGATTGAAATAATTCGCTTGACGCCGTAAACAATATGCTGACTTGAGTGTATGCTTTGATTTGAGAGGGAAAATAAATTGTTGGCTGCTATTCCTGTCGGGGTGACGGTGGCCGTAGGCTTGAAGCTGTAGGGAATACGAATTACGGTAATCCGCTTGAAATAAGGGGTAAAGATGGCAGCACTGGACACCACGGCACGGCAAGAGGGGCACAAGGCTATGGAAGAGGCAATATCAGCGGCAGCCCGTGTGCGCCGTCAACTCAAAGCAGGCCGTCCCCGCAAGACACGCAGCTTGCAGCTCAACACCTTTGAGGCTATGGGGCGCATTGTCAATGAGGCAGACCGCGCCCGTGGCCTGATGAGAGGGGCCGGGCTTGACCCAGATGATGTGCGCCTTGGGCTGATTATGCGCACCGGGACCAACCTTCTTTGCAAGAGGCTTCCTCCACCTGGAGAAACAGGGCCATTCTTCAAGGCAATATCTGAGATGGCCAGTGTGCAATTCCTTGGCATCCTGTGGGAGCAAGCCGACCGGGATGCGGAGGTCAAGGGGCGGCCCGGTTTTGTATGTTGGATTACGCCATTCGTGGCAGAGCCGGAGTATCAAGAGCTGTTGTTGGCTCTACAGGCTTCCATCCGGGCAAGCGGCTCCCGGATGCCGAACTAAGCGCAAAGTGTGCTGCTCAGAAAGGTGAGACATGACGTATTTAGATCAGGCAAAGCAAATTGCGGTTGAGAGTGACATCGCCGTGTTGGTGGGACTCAACCCGGACAATCAAGACGTGGAGTTTACGATGGTCCGGCCTCAACTGCAAACGACGCACACGCCAAAAGCGGAGTACGTTGCCCGGCGCTTACGGCCAGTTGGCATTGTGGGCTTGAAGGGGTTGACCCCGATGTCCGCGTTCCGCGAACCACTAGGCATGGACACTGTCAACCGGCTTGCTTCCGCTTTCCTGGAATATTGCCGTGTGCTGCTTGGTGGCAGCCTTTCAGCCATGGTGGAGGTTGCGGAGCTGAATCGCCTCTGGAATGTGCCGGACACCCGGAATTAGTTCGGCGTAGCAGCTTACGCCGTGGGGCGGTAACGTGTCCGCCACCCCAAATCTTTTCGCCTTCGCATCCCGCCTCCGATTACGACCCAAAAGTTTTGCTGCTCCGTGGAAAGGCACGGAGTCACGGCACGCTAGCGCCCGCAGTACGCGGTGTGGAGACGTGCGGCTGTGGCAGTGAACGCGGCAGAGGGGAGTTGCCGCACAACCCCGCACGTGAAAAAGCGCGTGACGGGCCGTAGAAACCCATGGCAATACGCCTTGGGTAACGCGGATGCTGGACCGGGGCAACCCGAGAATTTCATCCGAAGGTAAAAGACATGTTTAACCTCTTTACGGCAAAACAGGAACAGAAGGCCGCGTTTGATGCGGCAGAGGCTCTGCTTGGTTCAAAGGACCACACAATGACCAAGGCAGAGGAAGAGCAGTACAACGCGCACATGGCGAAGGCAGAGGACCTCAACCGTCAAGTCAAGGCGCATGAGCGGCTCAATACTGTCCGTGCCATGTTCCCAATCGGTATGCCGGGCGTTGGTGTTTTTGACGTGCAAGCCAGCCCGCCGCTGGCCTTATGCAGACTGTGGCAACCCCGCCGAATTGGGCGGACACGTCCAGGCCGGAGTACAAAGCTGCATTGGTCAATTTTCTCCGCACGGGCGGCAAGGCCCACGGGGATGAGCTGACGGCGGGTGCAGACGGACAGGGAGGCTACCACTTCCCCGGCTCTGAGCTGTATACAGCCCAACGCCGTGCTAACGGCATGAGCGCGGCTCTGTACGAAGGCTCACAGGGCAGCTCAGACGCGGCGGGCGGATATGCCATCAACGTGCCCACCATTCAGCAGATTGTGCCTCTTGCTGTTCCAGACCTCGGAATTTACGATGCATCCTTGGTGATTCCCACTGCCACGGACATCAAGATTCCACAACAGACCGCTTTTGGAACCTCTGCGCTCAAGGCTGAATCCACGGGCAGCATTGCCACGTTTGGCGGCACAGATCCAACCTTGGGACAGATCACTCTGACGGCATACATGGCGGGTGCCCTCCGGCTGGCATCGTGGGAGCTGCTTCAGGACGTGCAGCAGTTTCAGCAGTTCATCGTGGATGACTTGCTGAAGGGGCAGCGCATCCTTGAGGACAGTCTCTTTGCCTCTGGAAGTGGCAGCGGTCCGCAGGGCGTGTTTGGTAACACGGGCACGGGCACAGGCTCTGCATACGAGTTGACGGGCACGGCGGCAACTGATGCCGTCACGCTCATTAACTCGCTGTATGACGTTGTGGCCACGCTGAAAGCTGCTTACCAGCCCAACGCAGTGTGGATCATGGCGCGTTCAACGGCCCTTGCCATCCGCAAGGCTCAGACACAATCAAACCTGTTTGTGCCTGTGGTCACGGTGGACCCGGACGGAACCACCCGCATCTTGGGGCGGCCCGTTTTCTTTGACGTGAATGCACCGGCACTCCCGGCCACAACCAATGCCGGTGTCTATCCAATTCTTTACGGTGACTTTAAAACCGGCTTTGCCATTGGCGTGCGAGGCGGAGCTGGAGTCAACGTCAAGATTCTGGATCAGCCGTGGGCATCACAGGGGCAGCTTGGCATCTTGGCATATCGGCGTGTGGACTCAAAGGTCCGGCTTGCTGAGGCAATCATGGCGGTCAAGGTGAGTCACAGCTAAAGCAGCTCCGGTCCAGTGTGGGGAGTAACCGAACCGGAATCATTGAGCGAAACGGCCCACGAACACGGGGAGCGTGGGCCGGAGTAGCCACACATTTGCGCACGGACCTTTTTCCGGGCTGTCACTCGGTAACCTGCGAACCGTGCCGGGGCGAATTGGTGTCCGCCCTCCAGAGCAGGATGACAACGGCTCCGGCCTTGGGATTCCAGGGCCGGGCTGCTTTACAGAGGACGGTATGAAAGAGATTCCGCTAACGCAGGGCAAAGTTGCGCTAGTAGACGACCGCGATTATGCGCTACTGATGCGCCTTGCCCCGTGGCACGCACACAAGGCACCACGCACGTTCTATGCCGTGCACAGCTTCTCTGATGAGCGTGGACGCGGCAGACCAATCAGAAAGTTCCTAATGCACCACGTCATCATGGGCCGGAAGTACGACGGCAGAGACGTTGACCACATTGATTGCAACGGACTGAATAACCAACGTGCAAACCTGCGATGGTCTACGCGCAGTCAGAACCGTGCCAACAGTGCGAAGCCAAGAAGTGGAGCAAACCAATTCAAGGGCGTTTCACTCAACAAACGGCTAGGCAAATTCTGCGCATACATCACAGTCCGTGGCAAAAGGATGCACCTCGGGGTTTTCAGCAATGAGACAGACGCGGCACGGGCGTATGACCGTGCAGCCCGTGAGCACTTCGGCGCGTTTGCTAAGTGCAATCTAGCTTGAAAAGGGGAACCAACGATGTCACAGCCAGTTTGGGTACTTTAGCGTCAACCTTGAGACAAAGACAGCACAATTTCAATCAGGCATGGCAGAGGCCGCCAAGACTGCCCGTGGTGCCTTCAGTGACATTGGCGGCGGCGCTGAGGGCATGGGCAAGCGTACCGGGATGGCCACAATGGAAGCCCGGCACGGCGTCATGCTGTTGGGTGAAGAGTTTGGCGTCCATCTGCCGCGTGCACTAACCACGTTTATTGCCAGCATTGGCCCAATCGGTGCGGCAATGGAGGCGGCCTTCCCGTTCTTGGCCATCGCGGTGGGTGCCACGTTGCTGATTGAGCACCTTGAAAAGATGCGTGAGGCCGGGGAGAAGCTGACGGAGGATCAAGTCAAGTTTGGGACCGCTGTCGAGAACGCATGGAACGCCCTGGACACCAAAATCCTTGAGGCACAGAAGGAAGCGGACACGCTAGCCAAGAACCATCTTGGTGCCCTCCACATACAGCTTGAGCTAATCAACCGGCAGAGCATGGCGGAGCTAGTCCACAGCTTTGAAGAAGTAGCCAAAGCCGGTGATGTGGTAATGAAAGAGCTAGAGGGCCATTGGTACACCTTTGGCAAAGGCTCTGAGGGCGCAAAGGAAGCACTAGACCACTTCCAAATGCAGTATGACTCTCTCTTGGCTCAAGGCAAGGGCGAAGCGGCTAGCGGCCTTCTACACGGCACGGTCACCCAGGCACAGCAAGTCTTACAGGCCATGCGGGACAAAGAGGCACTTGAGCACACAAGCCAGCCCACGGACGATGTGTCACAGAAGGGAATAGCGGCGGCCCAACTGTTGCAACGCCTCCACGTAGAGACGGGCTTGACGCTCACCAAGCAGATTGAGTCCCAACAGAATCTCGTGGAGGTGCTCCAAGCACAAGTCAGCTCTGAGGCCCGGATTGCGGAGCTGAAAAAGCTACAGTCCGGCAACGCCGTGACGCAAGAGCACCAAACGGTTGACAAGTCAGCCGGTGAGCTGGCCAAGAAGCGTGCGGAGGATGAGGACAAGGCGGAGCGCGGCACGCTTGAGAACTTCAAGGCGTATGAAGAGGAAAAGGTCAACGCCACCTTGGGCGGCACGTCTGCCCGGCTTGCCGCGTTACAGTCCGCAATAGATGAGGCCCGGCAGCTCTATGGGGAAGACTCCGCCATCTTCATCCACTACACGGATGAGAAAAACAAAGCCTTCCTGGAGTCAACGGCCCGGCAGCTTGAAGAGATTGGCCGTGAGCTGGACGCCGAATCCAAGGCGACGGGATGAGGCAATCAAAGAGCAAATAGACGCGGGCCGCAAGGCTGAGGATGAGCAGCGGCGGCACATGCTGGCAATGAGCAAGACTCAAGCGCCCAAGGGCGGGGGGCTGACAGCCTTGTGGCCAAGCAAGAGGAGCTAAAGCAAGAGTACGAGGCCAAACACACTGAGCTGCTCCGGGAGCTGCAAGACACGCAAACAATGGGTGAGGCCAAGGTTGCCGCGCAACGCAAGATCAATGATGAGCTGGCACAGCTAGACCAAACGTATCGTGACCAGCAGCTAGAAGCAGCGGCGGCGGAGGCAGCGGCGGAAAAACAGTATGCCTCTGACGTTGCAAACAAGTGGGGACAATCACTGCTCCAGGTTGCTGAGGGCCATGAGTCAATGGCGCGGATGGCAAGACGCGCCTTTGAGAGCATCATCAGCGCGTCATTGGAAGCCGCGATTATGGAAGTGACGCACGAAAAGACAGCACAGATGGCGCACGCGGAGGCCGCCGCTGCCGCCGCTTGGCACGCCATGGCCGGTATACCCGTGGTTGGCCCGGCGCTTGGTGCTGCCGCTGCCGCCGCGACGTTTGCCGCTTGTGTGGCGTTTGAAGGCGGCACAGACCGCGTGCCCGGTGTGGGCCGTGGGGACGTGGTGCCAGCGATGCTCACGCCCGGTGAAGGCGTTGTGCCGGGTGGCGTCATGGATGGGTTGCGGGACGTGGCACGCAACGGCGGATTCAAGCAGCAAGGCCCAACTTACCACGTGACCATGCGCCCCACGTATCACGTCAACACGATTGACGGGGACGGGATGCAGGACGCGCTTGAGAAGCACACGGACCAATTGCAGCGGCAAATGGAGCGGTCCTTGCGCCGCATGAACATGTAGCTAAAAACAAGGCACACTACCCCGCCTCACGTGCGCAGCGATGCGTCCTAGGGCATCGTGGGGCCACGGCGGGCCGCTCTGAGTGAAGGAAAGCGAAGGTCAGCGTATTTTTTTTATTTCTCCTTTCACATTTCCTCCCTTCTCACGCCCGCAAAAGAAAGGCACGAAATGAAACACGCAGTTTTACTCCTGATGCTGGCCGCCGTTGGCTACGGGCAGAGCACCACAACGTGCATTAGCCTGGACAATCTCACCATGCCCCCGGACATCCACGAGGTCTGCACGTTCGCGGACGGCTCCGGTGTGGAGATTGAAACCGTCTCCGGCACGTACTACCGGACTGAGTACACAGCCAACAAATGGACAGCGCGGTACGTTGCGCTCCTGAAAGCAGATGCGGATTCCGGCAGTGCTGAATTGGAAGCAATCCACCGGCGCGTCATCCTGGAATCGGCATGGACGAAAAAAGAGTGCAGCGCCGTTGGTGGCTATTGGATCAACGGCACGTGTGCTGACTTGGCTGCACACATTGAGGACAGCCACAACGCCAAGCAGTGCCAACAGCGGGGCGGTGTGTGGGCACAGGTAGACCCACATTTCCCCATGTGCCGAACCAAAGACGCCATTCTGTCTAAGCCGTGACCGTGGCGGAATTCTTGCAGACCGTGGCGCTGTCCTCTTCTCCAGAGACAAGAACAGCGCCAAGCACTGCAAGCGAAAACGCGCCGTAACTTGTTGATTCCACGCTGGAGCATCTCTTATACCTATGATTATGTTCTGTGAGTGTGTGTGTATAAAACAACAGACACACTCACGCTCACCCCCACATGGCGAAAGGAAGGCAGTCTGTGAATAAGCAGTCTGTGAGAAGGTCAAAAGCTGTTAGATTCCTCCGGGAGCATCCACCACTTTGGGCTGAATCCGAGCGGGCGATTGTCCGCGCCCTGAAGTCAGCCGGGATTGTGGCACGGTCCACGTACTACATGGATTGCAACGTCCAGGCGCTTTTGAGAGAAGCACAAGCAGAGCCAAAGCCAAAGCGCCAAGTGCGGCCACGGTGTCCAACGTGCGGCCACGTCTTGCCACGGACAGGCGATACCGAGCACCGGGTCTAAGGTCACGTCTGATTAGCCCATACTCGGGAGCCCATACTCTCTAAGACACTGAAGTAGCATATATAACCCCCCACCCCACACTGCGTGTGTGTGGGGGTGTATGTGGGAGTTACCACAACACGAAATACCCATGCTTGAAAAGACAGCGAGTATGGGCGGAAAGGCACCCCAAATGAAACTGCTTGCATCCGTGGCCGTGGTCTTACTGGCCGTCATCTGCTTTGTGGTAGTCCAGAACAGCGTCCGGGAAGCAGACGCCCGGCAGGGTCTTGCCCGCCGCAACGCTGCTTACCTGGATTGCGTGGCACATGCCAAGTACCCGGACGTGTGCCCCGTGCCTAGACAGTAGTGCTGTGTTGTGTGCGTGTGTCAAACGATGCACGCACGCCACATAAAGTATGGACGTTCTAACCTGTTGAGCACAAAGGACATGGGTGGGGTTGAATCTCTAAACAAGACCCCGAATAGAGCGCCGCAATCCTTTTATTTACATACACGGACAATTCACGGAATATGTAAATTTTACACTGTTTTGTGTCTGTTTGGCCACACTTTGCGAAACGTGTTGACAGCGAAAGGCTTACGCCTTGGAATGGACCAAGCAATGAAAAGACCAACTGTAAATCCGGCCATCCGCGTGAGATATACGGATACTCCCCCGGTTGAGCTGCAACTTGACTTGCACGCTTATCACCACCAAACGCTGAGCGGTGGTGGAGTGTATCTACTCGCGGAGAATGAGCGTTACTACATCGGGCAGACCACGGATACACCCGCGCGGTTTGCAAGTCATTGGCGAGTCCCCGTGAACTGCAAAATGGTGGCTCCCCGGTGCGCC
Source organism: uncultured Acidobacteriota bacterium (assembly GCA_963766785.1). Lineage (GTDB taxonomy): Bacteria > Acidobacteriota > Terriglobia > Terriglobales > Acidobacteriaceae > Telmatobacter. Next base: position 1,898 of record CAVYBV010000016.1, on the reverse strand, counting down.
GTGCTTGCGTTCATACGCACTCAAGCATTTTCCTGGCACCAGAGAGAACGCCTCCGGTTGAATGCTGAGGCCCGCTTCATTGCCTCCGCGCTTTCAATGGACCTGCCACTCACAAACACGCTGTCCGCGTACAAGCGCAACAAACTGCTTGCTCAGTTCCCAGATGTGTCATGTGAGCGTGCCCGAATCGCGCAAGCATTGCTTTTACTGGAGGCACGGTAATGGAGACCCGGCTACTGTACGACCGCAAAGAAGCCGCACGTCAGCTCTCAATCTCGGTCCGAACCTTGGACCACATCATTGCAAACAAGCACCTGGATACGCGGCGCATCGGTAAGAAAGTGCTTATTACGCACGCCTCCCTTGTGGCATATGCGCGTGGGAACCACTACGCCGTCACGAGCCGCTCCGATGCTGACGCTGTGGCCTCCGGTGATAGGTGTGCGTAGCGTGCGGCCATGGTGATGGTCTTGTGACCGGCCAACACCTGAATCTCTTTCGTGCTCACTCCGGCCATTGCTAACCATGAGCAGAACGTGTGTCGGTTGTTGTGCCAAGTGTAGTCCGTGATTTTTGCCTCAGTCAGTGCAGGTTCAAACCACCAGCGGCAATCAGAGCGGGGACCGGGACGCGGAAACACGGGCTTGCCGGAATCATGCGGCACGGCCTCCCGCTGTTTCGTGAGTGTGTCCAGTGCAATGGTGTTTAGTGGCACGTTTCGCGCTGACCCATTCTTGGTTTTTGTCAGCCGGATTACTTTCCGCTTCAAGTCCACTTGCTCCCACGTCAGTGAGAATTGCTCACCCCATCTCATGCCGGTGTACACGCTCACCATGAACGCGGGCACTTGCTCTGAATTGTCGCGCCGGATGATGCCCAACAGCTTGGCGTATTCATCCCGGCTGAGGAAGCGCATACGGGCGTTGTGCTCCGTCCGCATCCGCACCAGACGGGCCGGGTTGACCGTGGTCTTTCCGTTCTCCATTCCAAGCCGGTAGCAGAGTGAGAAGTACGCACGATAGCGATTCGCTGTTGCCGGTGTCTTGCAGTGCTTGGAGAGGAATTGGTCAATCTCCTGTGGCGTCACGGAGTCCGCTGGACGCTCTCCGAACGGCTCACGGAGCACGAGGTCCTTGGCAACGTAGTCATGCGTTGTCTTGAGGTGCGTCTTGGCGTGCTCAACGGCCATCTCGGAAAGGTCACCAAACCGCACGACCTTTGACGGCTGGAGTTCGGGGAGTTTCTTGCCCCGGAGTGAGTCCGCCTTCCGAATCTGGTACAGCTTAATGGCGTCACCCTTGCGGCCAACTTTCTCCCGATGCCGGACCCCATCCGCGTAATAGACAATCCACCACACGCCGGACCCCACGGGACGTTCAAAGATGCCCCGGACCTTCTCTTCCTCTCTCCGCTTCAATGGGCACCTCCCCGGCTCCCCGCCAGACGTGCGGGTTTGCCCCGTAGCACCCGGCCAATGCGTTTGTTAATCTCTTCGACAAGACCACGCGAAATGAAACCCGCTGAATAATCAAACAGAAGTGCCCCGGCGATTTTCTCTACTTCGTCCCCGGAATACTCTCGGTTGTTCCAATCCCCAATCAAGCCCAGTGTCCGCGCCTCAGCATGAATTTCACCGTAGGGCGTAAGAACACGCTCGCCTTTTGTGTCCTTTGGTAGCCGTCTTTTTTCTGTTAGTCGCATCGTGCTCACTTTCTTGTGGCTGTACCTACGGATGGAATAGTAACACAAGTCAGCCGTAACAGCCACCAACCGGACGCACAGCCACCCAACAGCCACCGGGAAGCCCAACAGCCACCAGAACAGCCACCAGCGCAAAAAGAGCCACCCGAGTGACTGTCTCGAATGACTCTTAAATTCTTTGTTTTCTTGGGTTTTTA
>CAVYBV010000015.1:0-385494 GCA_963766785.1 uncultured Acidobacteriota bacterium | reverse complement strand
GGGCTGCTGGAAGTCCACGCAACCTTTGTTGACAAATCGGCCGTGGCTCCCGCCGATGTGGACCCGATGGCGATGTATTGGCTCGTCTGGTTGGGCGAGGCCACCGACTGGCTGCCCGGAATGACGGTGATGGTGGTGATGTCGGCGTTGCCGGGGTTACCGGCTCCGCCTGTCCCGGTCACCGTCAGCACGGCGGTGCTGGAGATCTCTCCGGTATAGCCCGGCATGGTCGCCGTAATCGTCGTGGCGCCCGCCGAAACTCCCGTCGCCAGACCGGAGGCGCTAATGGTGGCCACGGCCGGGGCGCTCGACGTCCAGATAACACTGTCCGTCACGTTGGTTGTCGAAGACGGGTGGGTCCCATGGCTGGTGGATGCGGCAGCCGAAAACTGGGCCGCCTGCCCAACCGCCACCGACTGCGTGGCAGGCGATACCGCGACGGTGTCAACCTGGGACGAGGTGCAGCCGGCCAACGGGATTGCCAGCAGACAACCGGCCATTAAAGCGAGGTATTTGCGTTCGACCACGTGCGACTCCTTAGCGGGGGCGCGCAATCCAGCTCCGTACAGGCGGACCCCCTCCGTAACCTGATTTGCACGCCGGGTACCAACCTCGATTCTTCGGCCAAGCGGCGGTCTTTTCAAGAGCTTACGTGCCTCATTTGGCCCAGAGTGTACCCATCTGTATACGGTCCCCATGCCCCGGTGACACCGCGAGTTTCCGCTGTGGCGCCGGTCTGGCGCCCGGGGTGCTCAGCGCCCCGGGGTCCCCAGGAAGCGCTTCTCCCTTCCCGTGGTGGGGCGACAGGCCGTTATCGCCGGGGCCGCTGATCGGCTGAAGCGGGGGTCTCCCGACCACCGCGATCGCGCCAGCCTCAGCCAGGCAGCGATCTTTCCGGCCAAACCGGAACCGGGCGAGGAATTCCGGCCGACACCCGCTACACTTGCTATCAGCATGGCCATCAGGCAAGACAACTCTCCCCAACACCCCAGGAACAAGGACCAGTTCCCGGGGAACCCGACGGAGCGGCTGGTGAGCGCCTCGCGGGCGGAAGAGGAACAGAGCTTTGAGCTGAAACTGCGGCCACGTTGGCTCAGGGAGTTTATCGGGCAGAAAAAAGCCAAGGAACAACTGGAAATCGCCCTTGCGGCGGCCAAATCGCGCGGCGAGGCCCTCGATCACGTGCTCCTGTTCGGCCCGCCGGGCCTGGGCAAAACCACCCTGGCCACCATCATCGCCAACGAGCTCGACGTCGACTTCCAGCAGACCTCGGGACCGGCGCTGCAAATCCAGGGCGACCTCACCGCCATCCTCACCAACCTGCGCGAGCGCCAGGTGCTCTTCCTGGACGAGATTCACCGCCTCCAGCCGGTGCTCGAAGAAAAGCTCTACACCGCGCTCGAGGACTACAAGCTCGACATCATCATCGGGCAGGGTCCGGCGGCGCGCACCCACGTCATGGAAATCAGGCCGTTCACGTTTATCGGCGCCACCACCCGGCCCGGCCTGCTTTCCTCGCCCTTGCGCTCGCGCTTCGGCATCCTGCTCCGCCTTGAGTTTTATACCGAGGAGGAGCTCCGCGTCATCGTGGAGCGCTCCGCGGAGGTGCTCGGCGTGCCCGTCGATCCCGACGGCGCTGCAGAGATCGCCTTGCGTTCCCGCGGAACCCCACGCATCGCCAACCGGCTGCTGCGCCGTGTGCGCGACTACGCCCAGGTCCGCGGCACCGGCGCCATTGACCGCGCCACCGCCAACGCCGCCCTCACCATGCTCGAGGTGGATGCCCACGGTTTCGACGAAATCGATCGCCGCCTGCTGCTCGCCATCATGCAGAAGTACGATGGAGGCCCGGTGGGCCTGGGCACGCTGGCCGCAACCCTGGCCGAGGAAGAAGATGCGCTCGAAGAAGTCTACGAACCTTTTCTGATTCAGATTGGATTCTTGGATCGCACCCCGCGCGGCCGCGTGGCCACGCGTCTGGCGTACGAGCATTTCGGGTTGACGATGCCTGGACGGCAGCCGGGGCTGTTCTGAGAAAGACAGCGGAGTTAGCGGTGTTAGCGAAGTTAGCGGAGTTAGGAAGTTGTTGTGAAGCCTGCGAAACGCCGGCAAGTGTGGTTCCTGGCTCCGCTTGCCCCGCTAGCTCCGCTAAAAGGAGGACTTATGGCACTAACGGAATCGACGATGGAACTCGCATTGGGAGCCGAAGCGCCCGATTTTGCGCTCCCCGATGTGGTCAGCGGTAAAACCGTCCGCCGCGATGGCCTGCGCGGGCAAAAAGCGCTGCTGGTCATGTTCATCTGCACGCATTGCCCTTACGTCAAGCACGTGGAGAAGGGCCTGGCGTCGCTGGGCAACGATTACGCCGCCAAATCGGTGAGCATGGTGGCCATCGGCAGCAATGACGCGGGAAATTATCCTGACGACAGCCCCGCTGGCCTGAAGCGCCAGGCGCAAACGCTGGGGTTCCCCTTTTCTTACCTCTATGACGAATCGCAGGCCGTGGCGCGCGCCTATCACGCTGCGTGCACGCCGGACTTCTTCCTTTTCGATGGCAGCCTGCGGCTTGTCTATTGCGGGCAGTTCGACTCCAGCCGCCCCGGCAACGGCAAGCCGGTCACCGGCGAGGATCTGCGCGCCGCCATCGACGCCGTGCTCGCAGGCAAGCAGGTATCTCCCGATCAGCGCCCCTCGATCGGCTGCAATATCAAGTGGAAGTAGCGGCTGGATCTGAAGCGAAACCGCTCTGACGGCTACTTCTGGCGCAGGAAAAGCGCCACCTGCTCGCCGCTTTCGCTGGAGCTGACCACGCGCACCTGGTCGCCCCTTTCGGCCTGGAACTTCAGGCCGGGGATGACTCCGCCATAGCCCTCGGCCACGCTCCCGGCATCGATGCGGTAAGTATGCTCGGCGCCCGACTCATCCTTCAAAGTTATGGTGTGATCATGGTTGTCCATTTTCGTTACCGAGCCCGTGATGGATGCGAATGGGCCGGGGCCCAGGCTCTTGACCGCGACCACGGTGCGGTCGTCGTTGTCGCCGTAGTAGAAGATGATGGCGTAAGCGCCCTGCTTGTCGAACGCCGTAGCCGCGGTGGTTTCCGCTGCAATCTTCTTGTCGAAGGCGATGGCGGTTTTGTGGTTCACCATCTCGTCAAAAACTGCGCGAGCCCCGGTGTCCTGGAAGACGGTGATGGTCTTGTCCGAGCCGTTGATGGCGCTGATGGTGCCGGTCAGCGCGTGAATCACCTCCTGCGAGGCAAGCGTCACGGGGAGAAAAACAACCCATCCTGCGAGCAGATAGACAGTGAGGAACATCTTGCGCATGAGCTTCCTCCAACTGGTTGGTGTACGGGCTGGCGAGCGGCGCGAAGGGGGCGCGCCCAGCAGGTGGGCCTAGTATAGTGCCGCGATTCCCGAAGCTGCAAGGGATAAGGGACAAGGGGCAAGGGCAAGGGGCAAGGGACAGAAGAACGATCATCGCTGAGGTTGGGTTAACAGCCGGCGGCGGCGTAGGCGTGGAGCCGTGTCCTGTTTTCGCACAGTTCCATTACCTCCGACTCAGGTTGGATGGGGAGCGCGTAATCTTTCGCGCACGCCGGCTCTTCGCTAGTATCGGCAGCATGAGAGAAAACTTGAGCGCGCCGGCACGGAATTGAAGCGCAGCTTAAGAACTCCAGGCGAGGTGCGAGCAATGGTTCCGGAGTCCATTCGGTGGGAAGGGATCGAGATCAGCCCGCGCTTTCGCCGCAGCATGGAAGAGCGCATCGCCCGCCTCGAGCGCGACGCCGATTTTGACGAGGTGCAGTTGCTTTACCTGATGGACCAGGATCATATCCGGCGGCAGCGGAAGCTGGTCGCGGCCGAGCGCACCGAGGCGCTGCGCATGAGGCTTTTCCTTGACAAGGCAGGGACGCGGCTGCCGGCGCCGATGATTCCTCTGTGACGGCGGCGGCGACACGGAAGGCAAAAAGCGCAGCCACGGGATTAGCTAGACGCGTAGATCGTAGATAGGCACAGATTCGTTGACTTGTGGCGAGACGCCGGGGCCGCGGGATACTCCTTCACCGCGACCCCTCTCCTTTGCTCTCCCGGGCAAAGATCGGGGCGCGGAGGCGCGACCGCTTGGCTCTTAAATGTGCCGATGGAGCAGAACGCGCAGCTTTGAACCCGCAAAGGCGGAGCCGCGTGGTTCACTGCGGCTCCGCCTTTGCTTCCCCCAAACTGGAGCTCCGGGCTGGATTCGAACCAGCGATGCAGATTTTGCAGACCTGCGCGTTTCCCCTTCGCCACCGAAGCGCGAACCTGGCGCGAGGCCCAAAGAGCGGTCCCGATAAAATTGCAGAACCTCGAACCCCGCTTCCTTCTTGGCGAGAATCATATCGGCGGGTGTTTTGCGGGCCAATACAACAGCCGAGGGATGAAATGCAGCTTTGGTGTTAAAACACGGCTGCGAGTGCGCGCCGGCGTGCCAGATTGGTCCTGCCAGGGAGGCGCACTGTGGATTTCCAGACGCTCGCGTTTCGCATAATGGAAATATGACCAGGTCCGGTCGAACGCTGAAATACATTGTGGCGGATGTCTTCACCGAATCCCCGCTCCAGGGCAATCCCCTGGCGGTGGTGATGAACACGGCTGGCCTGGCGACCGAGGAGATGCAGGCCATCGCGCGCGAGTTCAATCTGTCGGAGACGGCATTCGTGGAGCGGCGAGCGGCCGCCACGGAGCTGCAGGAGGGCGTGCGCGTGCGCATCTTCACCACCGAGGAGGAATTGCCGTTCGCCGGCCATCCCACCCTGGGTACCGCCAGCGTGCTCAAGCGCACCGCGCCGGAAACTGTGCGCGAGGGGGTGGTCACGCTGGCCGAGAACGTGGGCGCCATTCCAGTACGTTTCGAAGCGGAAGACTCGTTGTTTGCGGAAATGACGCAGCGGGATCCGGAATTTGCAGCGGAATTGGATCCCGGCGAGGTGGCGCGGCTGTGCGGATTGAGGGTGCAAGATCTGGATGTCCATCATGCGCCGCAACTGGTCTCCACCGGCAATGCGTTTGCCATTGTGCTGTTGCAAAGCGTGGAGGCGCTGGGGCGGCTCAACGTAAACCAGGACGAGGCAACGCCGTGGCTTCGGGCCCGCGGAGGCAGATGGTTTTATGCCATGGCGCCGGATGGGAGCGGGGGCGCGAGGTCATGGCGCGCGCGCATGCAATTTAACCGTGGTGAGGATCCGGCGACCGGCTCGGCGGCCGGCTGCGCCATTGCCTGGATGGTGGCGCGGGGCCTGGCTCGCGGCGAAGAGCGCGTGCACGTGCGGCAGGGGATCGAGATTCACCGTCCCAGCGATCTGTTTTTGACCGCCAGCGTGTCCGAAAACCGCAAGGTGACGCGTGTCCGGGTGGCAGGCAGCAGCGTAATCGTGGCAGAGGGATCGGTTTTCCTGCCGTGATGCACACTCTTTCAACAGGTTTTCATAAAGGCAACTTGTTGTATCTGCAATTTGTAGATGGTTTCCCTCAGAGCCCACTGCGTGGAGGAACGTGTCTTCGCCGCACATTCTCTCTAGTCAGGACAGACCGTTGTCCGTACTCTTGCCAAGCATTGGAGAAATTTAGTCGGCTTCCGAGCCGGATTTGACATGGGCCCGAGCGGTACTCGGCGACGGACAAATCGCTTTGCTCGCGCCGAAGATGCGGTCCGGTCCGGTTCGAAGTTCGGTGTTCAGCGCGGTCCCCGCTTGGGGCCGGCTGCGCGGCTCTTTTGCGCGCCGGTTGCAAGAGACGGCCCACCCCCACTACGGCCCAAGGCCAGGGAAACAGGATTGTCCTTCAGCCTGCCACCAGAGCAGGCGCGGGCTTCGTGTTGCCTGGCCGGAAAACAACAAACAGTTTCACAGGAAGGTACTGCCTGAAATGCGGCCCAAGAAGATCATCCTTTGCGTCGATGCGAACGAGAACGACCTTTCGGTTCTCTCATTCATGCTCTCCACCAACGGATACCGCGTGCTCGCGGCGCGCAACGCGCACGAGGCTATCGGTTTCTATTCGGAACACCAGGTGGACCTGGTGCTGGCCAGCCATGCCCTGTCGCCGGGGAACGGTGATCAACTGGTGCGCAAGCTGAAACAGATTGCCCCTCATGTGCCCATGATCCTGCTGGGAGATCCGCTGAAGATGGGAGATCAGATTCATGCCGCCGATGCCCTGCTGGCCAAGAAGAACTGCCCGCCCCAGGAGCTGTTGGAGCGGATCAAGGTGATGAGCGCACGCAAGCGCGGACCGCGAAAGGGAAGCACCCGGATGCAGCCGCCCACCCAGCTCGCGGTGGCGTCGTAAGCGGCGGCGCGCCGGTCTCCGCGCGCCGTCGGTCTCCAGAGGTTGCGGAAGAACTCCGGTCTGGAAGCGTTTTGAAAGGGCACGACTTTAGTCGTGCCGCTCAGCGGCATAAAATCAGCCGGGCTTTAGCCCCTGAGGGATGGTTTGCCGCGTTCCTGGCCGCAGGGATTACTTTTTCAGCAGCCTGTGGAGTCCTGCGGCACTTGAGTTCGATCAGCGCCGGCGCCTGGTTTATTGCATGGCCTGCCAGACCAGGCGTGCGGCCACCAGGTCTTCGATTGCCATGCCCACGGATTTGAAGAGGACAGGACGGCCGCGGGGGATGGAGAATGCGCCGGGACGAGCGAGGATTTCGCCGATCTCGGCCTGAACCCGGGCCCCGGAGAGCACGATGTCGCCGGCCTCGCGTTCCACCGCGGCCCGCGACTCGGCGACAATCCAGCTTCCATGCACGGCTTCGTCGTCCAGCTCGCGCAGCGATGCGCCAACCGCTCCCACGGCGAGGATGAGCGCATCGGAGCGCAGCCATCGGCCTTTGAGCACCGGCTCCGGCGAGGCGGTGACGGTCAGCACCACCTGGGCCGAAGCGGCGTCTTCGATCTCCGTGGCGCGGACCACGGCGCCGCCGGCAGCCCTTGCCTCCGCTGCCAGGCGCTCGGCGTGGGCGCGGGTGCGGCTCCAGATGCGGATGTCATTGAGACCGGGGCAGACCAGCCGCAGCGCCCGCAGATGCGAGCGCGCCTGCACCCCGGCGCCGAGAATGCCCAGGCTGGCCACGCCGGCTGGCGCCAGCGCATTGAAGGCCACGGCGGAAACCGCTGCCGTGCGCATCTCCGTGATCAGCCGGCCATCCATCACCGCCAGCGGCTGGCCGCTGCAACGGCTGAGCAGCGCGATGACGGCCATGTGAGTGGGCAGGCCCCTTTCAGCGTTGCCGGGGAAAAACGTCACCGCCTTCACCCCCATCGCGTCGTCATGTATAACCGGCATCACGGCGAACCAGCCGTTGCGCGCGCCCTCGTCGTTGCCGGCGCGAAGAATGGTGCGCGGCGGCTGCTCCACGCGGCCGGCGGAGTAGTCAACCAGTGCCTCGCGGATGGCAGGGATGAGGGCTTCGTACTTCAGCAGGGCGCGAATCTGGTCTTCGGCAATGTACATGGCGGTGGCTCTGACGTCCGTTTCATTCCTCCAGCGGCCGGGGGCATATTCGCGGAATACGGTGCAACTATGCCGGCCGGCCGGCGCATCGAAATCGAGGTAAGCAACGATTGTACGGGTTCCTGTTCTCTATTTATTGCCGAGGAGCCCGTTTCACCACTGCAAGACTAACTTGAAAAGGGCTCGCACATGCCTCGGCCTGTCTACCTTAACTCCCCCACGCTCAGCGCGCTCAAGTTTACTCCGCAGGAGAAGAGCGCGGCGCAGATTGGCCCGGACGGGCTGACCGAAGCCCAGCGTGCTCGCAACCATTCGCTGGGACCGGGGAAGATCGTAGCGCTGGTCGATCGCTTCTACCGGGAAAGAATGGTAACGGACGCGATCGCCGAGTATGTGCCGCGAATGCGCGAGCGGGTGTGCGTAGAGGGACGCGACGAGGTGTTCGTGGTCATTTACGTGGACCGTGAGCGCGCGGTGGCCGACCTGGTGAGCACGGAGCGTGTGGGCGAGCTGCTGGAGAGCGTGGCATTCTCGGCGATTTATCCGGAGCGGCCACAAGCTGCGTGAAAGAGGCAGGGAACAGGGAGTAGGGAATAGGGAGTAGGGAGTAGAGGCTAGTCCCTATTCCCTTCTCCCTACTTCGCCGCTTCGAGCATTCGGTCCAGAGCCACGCGCGCCCAGTGCTTCACGTCCTTGCGCACCTGGATGCGGTTCAATTTGTTCCGCCTTCAGTCCGTCGGCTCATCCAGCGAGCTTCCGGACGGGGTTGTTGAAAGCCAATCGGCTGCAGTGGAAGCGCGTGCCAAAATTCCGGCCCCCTCCACGGGGTTGTTGCAGCACTCCAGCTCTTGCGGCCATTGCCGGATGGATTCAGGGTCCAACGCAGGAACTGCCGCGAGCTCTTGTCTGCAAGTTTAAATCACCCGCGATATTTGCGCCGCGTCGTCCTGCTGCACCAGCTGCTGGGAGCGTTGCCGCCGCCGAAGGGCGGGTTCACCTGGTGAGTGACGAGCGGCACTCTTGGCGCATCGCGATTTGTTCGGGCTTGTTTGGGGCCGGTATCATGTTTCTACATGGTTAACCCTCCGCCAATCGAACTCGGCACTCTCGGCATGTCCGATACGCTGATCCTCATGATCCTGGCGCTGGTGGTCTTTGGCCCGCGCCGCCTGCCCCAAATCGGAAGGCAGATCGGCAAGCTGATGTACGAGTTCCGCAAGGCCTCAAACGATTTCAAGTTCCAGATGGAAGAGGAGTTGCGGCTGTCGGAAGATGCCGACAGGCGCAAGAAGGAAGAGGCGGAGCGGTCCCAGCGCCTGGCACTGAATCCGCCGGCGCAGACGGTCGAATCGCAGGGCGCCATCGGCGCGCAGGAGTCGGTGTCAGCGCCGTCTCATCCGCTCTACGGATCCGGCTATCCCGAGCCGTATCCGCCGGATACCGCTTCGATTCCCGCGGAAGATGCACCGGTTACGATGCCGCGCATCCAGCCGCCGTCGACCGGAGCGCCGGTGCCGGCAAAGCAGGGATCAGGGATCAGGGATCAGGGATCAGAAGAGCAGGGACCAAGGGACCAAGGGACCAAGGGACCAGAGACGCAGGGACCAAGTACGTTGGCTGCCGAAGAGGCGATTGTTGCCGAGGCGAATATTGGCGCGGGGGCGGCGGCTCCGGTTAACGAAACCGCCGCAAGCGCACAAACTGAAGACGAGCCGCATTCAGAATCCACCCAAACGGAGACCGTGAACCAGCATGGTTGATGCCGCGGACGCTATCGGCAAGGCGCGCGCCGCGGTGAGCGAGCGCGTGGACCTCCCGGGCATGAGCCTGATGGAGCACCTGGAGGAGCTGCGCAAGCGCATCATCCAATCCGCCATCGGCCTGGCCGCGGGAATGGCGGTCGCCGGCATTTTTTACCGGCAGCTGGTCGGTTTTCTCCAGGAGCCGTTGACGAAAATCGGCAAGAAGCTGGTGATGACGCATCCCATGGATGCGCTCAATCTGGATCTGCAGGTGGCGCTGCTGGCCGGAGCTATCCTGGCTTCTCCCTTCATCCTGTTTCAGGTTTGGCTCTTCATCGCCCCCGGCCTCTACCAGCGGGAAAGACGATTCGTGGTGCCCTTCATGGCCGCCACCATCGCGCTGTTTCTCACCGGCGCGGCTTTCGGCTACTTCTTCGTGCTGCCCGGCGCCATGGAAATCCTCATCGTCAAGTTTGGCCACGATTTCACCCCGATGATCACCATCGAGGAATATACCGGCTTCTTCCTCTCCATTATTTTGGGCTTAGGCATCAGTTTTGAGATGCCCATCCTCATCTTCTTCCTGGCCATGTTCGGCATCGTGAGCCCCAAGTTCCTCCTGAAGAACATTCGCTACGCCATCCTTGCCGTTTTCCTGGTGGCCGCATTCATCTGCCCCAGCCCCGATCCGTGGACCATGTGCCTGTACGCGCTGCCCTTGCTCGGCCTCTATCTCATCGGCATCCTGGTGGCGTGGTGGGTGCACCCCTCGCGCAGGAAAAAGAAGGAGCTGGTGGCCTGATATGACATTTTCAGTTTTAGGTTGTCATCCAGACGCTGAGAGCCGCGAGGGTGGAGAGCCCGCGGGATGCAGGCGCGGGTGTGGACACCCGCGCTACAGCCGCGGCCGGCGGTACATCCGCGCCAAGCTCTTCGCGCTGTTCGTCACGGTTCTCGCGCTTTTTCCTGCTTCCGTCGTCGCGCAGCATTTTGACGGAGCCCGCGCCTACAACTACGCCCGCGAGTTTGTCGCCATTGGCCCGCGCTGGCCCACTGGCCCGGGCCACATCAAGGCGCAAGCCTTCCTGCGCGACCACCTCCAGCACGACAACCTGGAAGAAGACGCGTTCCTCGCCGATACGCCCATCGGCCCGGTGAACCTGCGCAACTTCATCGTACGCTTCCCCGGCGCCAAGGACGGCGTCATCGTCCTCGGCACGCATTACGAGACCAACTACCCCCTGCGCAATATCGACTTTGTCGGCGCCAACGACGGCGGATCCACCACCGGCCTGCTGCTGGCGATCGCGGACAAACTGCGGGCCGAAACGGCCGGCGGCCGCAAGCTCGACGGCTACTCCGTGTGGCTGGTGTTTTTCGATGGCGAAGAGGCGTTCGTGAACTGGTCGGAGTCAGACTCGACCTACGGCAGCCGCCACCTGGCCGCGAAATGGGACCGCGACGGCACCCTCAAGCGCATCAAGGCTTTCATGCTGGCCGACATGATCGGCGACAAGGACCTGGACATCCAGCGCGAAACCGCCTCCACCGGCTGGCTGGTGGACCTGGTGCGCAAGGCGGCGCACAAATACGGCTACGACCGCTATTTCTTCCAAACCCAGATGGCGGTGGAGGATGACCACCTGCCGTTCCTGAAGCGCGGAGTGCCGGCCATCGACATCATCGACCTCGACTACGGCCCCAACAACAGCTATCACCACACCGCGCAGGACACCATGGACAAGATCAGCGCCAAGAGCCTGACGATTGACGGCGACGTGTTTATGGAGACGATAAGGCTGATCGATGGACGGTAGCTTCCAGCCTCTAGCTTCCAGCTTGCGGCTGGTGCGGTGTCTCCGAAGTTCGTCGCATCCGCAAGCGCCCGAAATGCAGATCCTTCGCTCCGCTCAGGATGACAGCAGCGTTTTTTTGCTCGGGATGACAGGGGCGTGTTTGTAGCGGAATTCGGGAACGGGACGGCGGGAGCTTGAGGAAGCCGGATGTTTTAGCATCCGAACATGATCGGTGGCGCTAGATGGACTTGGTGGATCGGCTTTCATCTGGCAGTGGCGCTGCTGCTCTTCGTCGATTCGCGCCTGCCCGCGCATCGGAGCGAGGCGCGAACGGCACAGCGGGCCGCGTGGCTCTGGACCGCGTGCCTGGCGGTCGCGGCTGCGCTCTTCGCCGGCTGGATCGCTCTCCGCCAGGGCCACGTGCCGGCGTTCCAGTTTGTGGCCGGCTATGCCATCGAAACATCGCTCTCGATCGACAATCTCTTCGTCTTCCTCATCCTTTTCCAGGGCTTTGAAATCCGCGCGCAGCGGCAGCACCAGGCGCTCACGTGGGGCGTGGCCGGGGCCATCGTGCTGCGCGCCGCGTTTATCGCCGTCGGGGTCACGCTGATACGCCATTTTGCGTGGGTCACATATCTGCTCGGCGTGTTCCTTCTTTACGCCGCCTGGCGGCTGTTTCGCGAGCGATCGGCCGGCGAGGTCATCCCCGCATGGATTCGCCGCCTGCAACCGGCCCAGAGCTCGCTCCTGCCCGTTATCCTCGCCATCGAAGTGACCGACCTCATCTTCGCCTTCGACTCCATCCCCGCGGTGTTGGCCATCTCCCACGATCCGTTCATTGTTTACACCTCGAACATTGCCGCGGTGCTGGGGCTGCGCTCGCTTTACTTCGGCCTGGCGGGCCTGCTCGACCGCCTGCGCTACGTCCATTACGGCCTGGGCGTGCTGCTCGCCTTCGTCGCCCTCAAGATGTTGGCAAGCGAGTGGATCGAGGTGCCCATCGTCATTTCCCTGGCCATCATTGGCGGCATCCTTGCGGTGTGCGCCGTGGTCTCGGCCATCGCCGGCCCACCCAGGGCCGGATCTTCGATCCCGCATTAATGCAGCCAGTAGTCCGCAGCTTGTAGCCCGTAGCCAGTAGCCTGTAGCTTGTGATTCTTGCTACCGGCTACCGGCCCTTATCCTTTCTCCTTTATTCCTGCATTTCCAGTCCCTTGTCCGTTTGTTCCCTGTTTCCGTATCCTAGAAAAAGAACAGGCGATGAAGACCTTTACCTTAGATGAAGCGCAATCGTTGCTTCCGGTGCTGGAGTCGCTGCTGAAGCGCGCCCTGGAGGGCAAGCAGGCAGCCGAAGAGGTGGAATCGCGCCTGGCCGACCTTGGCCGCCGCATTTATCTTTCCGGAGGCATGAAGGTCGACATCTCCGGCGTGGCCCGCGAGCGCGCCGAGATGGAGTCGCACCTTGCCCGCGTCCGCGAGAGCATCGCAGAGATCGACTCGATCGGCGTGCAGGTGAAGGACCTGGACAATGGCCTGCTCGACTTCCCGTTCAAGCTGGAAGAGGAAGTGGTGCTGCTTTGCTGGAAGATGGGCGAGCCGGCCATCGAGCACTGGCACACCATGGAATCGGGCTTTCGTGGCCGCCAGCCTGTGGACGAGCGTTTTCGGCGCCGCACCGGATCGAACGGCCGGCCGAATTAGAGCGGGGAGTGGCGAACCAGATGCGGGTCGGTGGAGGCTGATACCAGCAACTTGGCGCCTGCTGGTAAGCGCAGTGCTATGCTCGAAGTGTCGCTGACTGCGCCGCCATGTTTCTCCCTCATTCCTCCGGTTTCCCGCGTCATTGCTCAAGAAAAGCCATTTTGTGCTGCGCCGGCCTGCTGGCTCTGGCCACCGGCGGATGCGACCGCTTTCGCCGGCAGCAACCGGAAATGGTGTACGTTTCCGCGGGGAAGATGTTTCTTCGCGACCGCGTGGCGCCGGTCTCAAACCACACCGGCGAAGTGACGAACGGGGAAGCGCTCGAAGTGCTTGAGCGTGGACGGCGCTTCCTCAAGGTGAAGACGGGGAAGAACGAGATCGGCTGGATCGAGGACCACGCGGTTATCGACAGCAAGACCTATGACGAGTTTGTAAAGCTGGCCACGGATCAGAAGGATAGCCCGGTTGTGGCTACCGCAGTCATCCGGGACGATGCCTATCTGCATGCAAAGCCGGGGCGGGAGTCGCAGCGGTTTTACCTGCTGCCGGCAAACTCCAGGGTGGAGCTGCTGGAGCGTGCTTCGGTGGCGAAGTTGACGCCGGCGATCATTGCCGAGCGCAGGGTGGCCGAAGAGGAGGAATTGGCGGCTCGGAAGAGGGCTGACGCCGAGGAGCCCGTCAATACCGAACCGCCCCCCGCGCCTCCTCCGGTGATGGAGGACTGGTGGCTGGTGCGCGATCGAAAGGGCGAGGCAGGCTGGCTGCTGGGCGGGCGCATGGACGTGGACGTTCCCGACCAGGTGGCGCAATACGCCGAGGGCCAGCGGATTGTGGGTGCATACGTGCTGACGAAGGTGGTGGATCAGGACGCGGATACGCCCAACCACGAGGTGCCCGAATACGTGATGTTGCTGGAGCCCTACCAGAACGGGCTGCCGTACGACTTTGACCAGGTGCGCGTGTTCACGTACAGCGTGAGGCGCCATCGCTATGAGACCGCGTTCAAACTGCATCCTATCCAGGGTTTTCTGCCGCTGAGAGTGACGCGCGTGCCGGGGCCCGGCGGAGACGTGCCCGGGTTCCGCTTCCTGCTGGCCAATAACGGCAATGTGAGCGTGGATGCCGAAACCGGCGTGACCAGGCCGGTGGCTCCGCGCACGCTGAACTACGAGATGATCGACACCTATGTGAAACGGATCGGGCCGGATCTGGCGCCCATTCCAGCCATGCACATACCCGGCGAAAAGAAGGAAGAGAAGAAGGCGCGGAAGGGAAGATGATCGGGGGATAGAGAAAGCTTCAACCTTCCCGTCTTTTTTCCTGTAGCCACGACCTGAGCACTTGATCGGCGCGGCTCTGCCATCCATTCCCTGTCGCGCGCAGGCCCTCCGCCACATCGGGAGATAGCCGGATAGAAATGGGGATCTTCTTGGGGGCCTTCTGCGGGCCGCGTCCGCGGATCTTCCGCAGCATCGTTTGTTCGCTCTTCGGCAAAGCGGAGAACGGCTTGAATCGCGCCACCTCTTCGGCAGTCAGCTCTCTAACTTCCCCGTTTTCATCGATCAATGGTCTGCGGTTTGCCATAACGCTTTGCCTTCCTTTGGTTGGTTCTGCGAAAACTGATGACGCGAAGTCCGTCAGGCAAGGGAATATAACAGAGCAGATGCAGGCGCCCATCCAGATATCCAACCGCGATACGCCGCATCTCGCCCTTGCGGGGGTTGTCCACGAAGACTGCGGTCTCGAAATCGAAATCAGAAGCCCGCTCAAAGGAAAGTCCACGTTCCCTGATGTTGCGCTCATTTTTGGCGGGATCGTACGAGATTCCCATTAGTTAATTGTATATACTATTTGCCTGAAGTCAAACCGTAAATCGCTGCCGGGTGAGCACAATAGAAGCGCTGAAGAATCTTCCTATGCAGCAGTCAGCTCCTCCTCACTCGCCTGCGCAGCTCGCGCTCCACCACGCGCCGCATCTCGGCTTCCGGCGCGGCTTTGCCGGTCCAGATCTCGAACTGCCGTGCGCCCTGCTGCACGAACATCTCCGCGCCGGTGATGACGGGAATGCCGCGCGCGCGCGCCAGCCGGAGAAGCGGCGTTTCCATGGGGTTGTAGACCAGGTCGAAGACCAGATTCGCGTCCAGCTCGTTTTCGTCCAGGGGTAATGCATGCTTTGACCCCGCCATGCCGCATGGAGTCGAGTTGATCAGCGCATCGAAGCGCAGCCCGCGCAGCTTCTCGTGCCGCAGCGCTGTGGCGCCGACGGCGCGGGCCAGCTTCACAGCGTTCTCGTGGGTGCGGTTGACGATGAAGACTTCAGCGCCCTCTGCGGCGAGTCCGAAGGCGGCGGCGCGCGCGGCGCCGCCGGCCCCGAGCAGCCCCACGCGCGCGCCCTTGAGCCGCATTCTCCGCTCCAGCGGGCGAACTACTCCCGCCACGTCGGTGTTGTAGCCGAAGAGCTTGCCGTCGGCGCCGATGCGCACGGTGTTGCAGGCCCCGATGCGCTCGACCAGCGGATCCATCTGCGCCAGGCGCGGCAGGATCTCCTGCTTCAGCGGCATAGTAACGGCGAGACCGCTCAGCGGCAGGTCGAGAGAGAAGGCGAGCAGGTCAGCCAGCGCGCGCACCTTGAGCGGTATCAGAATGGCGTCAACGCCGGCGCGGCGGAACGCGGTGTTCTGCATGAGCGGCGAAAGCGAATGCGCGATGGGGTTTCCGGCCACGCCAAAGAGGCGGGTGCTGCTGCTGAGCTTGCCGGCGCGATACAGGGTGCGCAGGGTTTGCGCGGTTACCTGGCCCGGAGCTGTCTCCTCGCCCTCGGCCAGGGACGCGAATGTAAATGCACCGCCCTCACGCGGACCGAGGATGCGACTGGGCAGGCCCTCCTCGCCCATCGCCATGCCGACGATGCGCGCGTTGGTGGCGCGATTCGCGATCAGCCGCAGCACGGCCAGATTATCCTTGAGCGTCTGCGCCGTCGAAACCACCTTCACGATGTCAGGATCGAACGCCGCAATGCGATCGGCCGCTCGAGCGAGCTGCCGCGTGCGCGAGAAATCGTGAAAGCTGACGATGAGTTCGGCGCCGGATCGAGAGAGTGCGGCACGGAACTTGTCGAATTGCGCCGGCGCGGCCTCTTCGGCGGATTCGACCTCGAGATCGGCCATGCGGCAGCCGGCGCGCACGGCCTTGCGCAGGATTTCCAGTTGCTCTTCGAGCGTCCCGCTGAAATTGCCGCCGTTGGACTGGCGCCTGCAGGTGGCAATCGCGGATACGCCTTGGTTGCGCGCGAGAAAGCGGCGCAGCGAGGGCAGAACCGCGGCTGGAGTGGACAGGGAGTCGAGCCTGAACTCGAGGAACTTCGATTCCCGCAACGCGGCCTCGGCGCGGGAGATCATCTCCGCCGGTGTGGCAGCCTGAATGGCCACGCAAATCCTGCCCGGGCGCAACCGTCGCCGCTCAGATTCTTTCGATTGCTGCATGCAATGAGTCTAGAACGAGCTTGGAGCGTGTTTCAAAAACCTGCTCATTCTTCGCGCAGGGTTCGAGCCGGATCGATGCGCGCGATGCGCAGCGCCGGAACCGCGGAAGCCGCCAGCGCGACGACGGCCATGCCCAGCACCACCGTGGCAAGAGATGCCGCATCGTACACAGCCACTCCGTAAAGCACGCTGCGCAACACTCGCAGGATGCCTGCACACAGCAGCAATCCCAGCGCCAGGCCGAAAGCCGAGGCGCGCAACCCCGGCGCGCTCACCCGCGCCATCGCCCCGCGCAGGCTGGAGCCGAGCGCGAGGCGAATGCCGATCTCGCGCGTGCGCTGCGCCACCATGCTGGCCACCAGCGCAAAGATGCCCACGGCACTGAGCAGCAGCGCCAGGCCGGCCATGGCGCCCAGCAGCGCCACTTCGATGCGCTGCGTGGAGAGCGTCTGCGCCATCAAGTCGCTCATGCGGTAGAAGCCGGAGAAGGGAAGCGCCGGCGCCACGGTGGAGAGCGCGCGCTGCATCTGTTCGGTCAGCCCAGAGACCGGCCCGGCGGTGCGCACCACCCAACTGGGCTGGATCCAGACATGAACCAGCGACAGCAACTGCGGCTCAACCTGCGCCGCGGGAATGTACACGGTCTCCTCGGTCATGAGCGGCGCCACGGGATCGAGCCCCGAAGAAAGCTGCACATCCCCCACCACGCCCACGATGGTCGCGGACTTATCCAGGGTGCGGCCGATGGGATTGATCCCGGGGAAGAACTTGCGCGCAAACGTGCGGTTGACGATGACCACCGGCTGCGTGTCGGCCCCGTCCGACCCGGTGAACGCGCGCCCGGCCAGCAGCGGGATCTCGAGCGTTTCAAAGTACCCCGGCGTCACGTACACCAGGTCGGTGCCGATGTGCTGGCCCGCCTGCGGACCGTCGTGCAGCTGGACCTCGTCGTTGAGGGCGCGCTCGAAGGGCAGGGTCAGCCCGACCGCCGCGTTGGTCACTCCGGGGATGCGGCGCATGGACGCAGTGCTCTCGTCCATCAGGCGCCGGAAGGCGGCCGGGTCGTGATAGCGCACGTCGTCCAGCGATGCTTTGGCCGTCATCAGACCGTTTGCGTTGAAGCCGGGCGGGAGCGTCTCCAGGTGAATCAGGGTGCGGATCAGCAACCCCGATCCCGCCAGCAGCACCACGGTGAGCGCCACTTCTACTGTGATCAGCGCCTGCCTCAGGCGCAGCCTCTCGCCGCCCGTCACTGCGCGGCTGGCGATGGACGAGCGCAGGTCGGCGCGGCGCACCGTCAACGCGGGCAGCATTCCAAACTGCACGCTGGTCAGCACGGTTACGGTCAGCGTGAATCCCAGCACGCGCAGGTCAAGCGGCACACTGGCGACGGGGAGGTAATCGACCGGCAAAAGGGCAAGCAGGCCGCGCAGGGCGGCATAACCCACGCCGATTCCGGCCAGCCCGCCCAACGCGGCGAGGACAAGGTTTTCCACCCAGAGCTGCCTCTGGATCTGCCATGCCGACGCGCCCAGGGCCAGCCGCGTGGCGATCTCCTGCGTCCGCCGCGTCATCCGCACCAGCGTGAGCCCCGCCAGGTTGGCGCAGGCAATCAGCAGGATGAACCCCGCGGCCAGCATCAGAGCCAGCGCCTTGGGCGCCAACTCCGCCGCCTGGCCCTTCTGCAAAGGCACGGTGTAATACTCCAGCCGTCCGCCGGGATGGCGCTGCGCATATCGAGCCTCCAGGGCGCTCCACGCGCGATTGATCTGGGCGTCGGCTTGCTGCCAGGTCGCGCCGTCGCGCAGCCGCAGGATCACGTCGAAGTTGGTGCCTCCGCCTTCGCCGGTGCGGCTGGGCTGGAGCGCAGTGTACACGTCGGCGTTCAGCGGCGTCACCGCTCCCCGCGGGAGCACGCCAATCACCGTATACGGCTCGCCCTTCAGGTGAATGGTCTCGCCCATCAGGTTTGGGTCTCCGCCAAACGTGCTGCGCCACAGGCCGTAGCTCAGGATCGCGACCGCCGGTCCGTGCGGCCGGTCTTCGGCCTCGGTGAAGGTCCGCCCCATCGCCGGCTGGATGCCCAGAACGTCGAAGTAGTGGGCCGACACGCGCCCGTCGTGGAGGTATTCCACGTGCGTGTCCGTCTGCAGGTTCACGCCGGAGGCCCCTCCGGAGACGGCGGAGATCAGCGCCGGCACGTAATCCCTCAGCAGCTCCCACTGCTCGCCGTTCAGGTTGATCCCCTGATCGAAGGCGTCGGCGCCGGTGACGCGCCCAAAGAGCGTCCCCAACCGCTCCGGCTGTGGGTAGGGCAGGCTCTTGAGCATCAAGGCGTTCACCACGGAAAAAATGGCGGTGTTGGCGCCGATGGAAAGCGCCAGCGTGCAGACCACTGTGAGTGCGAACCCGGGATTACGATTCAGCTGACGCACACCGTAGCGCGCGTCCCGCCACAGAGTTTCCAGGCGTCCACCCGCGCGCCGGTCGCGCACGGCCTGCTTTACCTGCTCCATGCCCCCAAGCTCTGCCATGGTGGTTCTCCTGGCCTCGGTTCGCGGGACGCCGGCGGCAATTTTTTCGTCGACGATCATGCCCACGTACGCTCGAAGCTCCCTGTCTAATTCAGTCTCGGCCCGGTTCTTCCAAAGCAGATTTCGAAAGATGCTTCGTATTTGGGACCAGAGTTTCATCGCGCAACCCCTCGCGTCGCCTTCAGCGCGTTGGACATGGCCAGGGCAATGGTTTCCCACTCCTCTGTTTCAATTTCAAGCTGGTTTTTTCCGGCCCGCGTGATCTCGTAAAACTTGGCGCGGCGATTGTTCTCCGAATCGCCCCAAAACGAGCTCAGCCATCCCGCTTCCTCCATGCGATGAAGAGCAGGGAACAGGGAACCGGGCTTCACCACGAATGTTCCGCGTGTCATCTGTTCGATGCGTCGCGAGATGCCCAGGCCGTGCAGCGCTCCGGTGCCGAGCCCCTTCAAAATCAGGAGATCCAGCGTGCCCTGGAGCAGGTTTGTCGGTTTGGATTTCATGGGTGCTTCCGTGTCGAATGTCTATATGACTATGGACTCTTTCCTACAGAACGTCAATAGGAGAAATCGGCGAACTCGCAGACCTGTGCCGGGGCAGCGCAGACCATGCAACCTGGACCATGGCGCCAATTTTCCCCCTTTGGAACAGAGTTTACCTTGAGGTTGGTTTACGCGGAGAAGGGAAGGTTTGTTCCTGCCGATGAATCTGAAGTGTACTCGAACGCGCAGGAAAAACTGCCTGAATCCGCCGATTGTGGCAACCTATGGTAAGTGGGGGTGTCGGACTTGACTGCCGATGCGCTAGCCGTTGTGTCTGTGTGTGAAGAACTGCACGCCTGGGAGGCGGGCGGCGCGGATTCCCCTGAGGCGTTGCATGCCTGGGTGAGCGCCCGGCTGGCGGCGCATGAGGAGGCGCTGGAGGCGCTGCTCGCGGTCGATCGTCCGCGCACACCGGAAAACACCCTGCGGCTATACGATGCTGCGCTGGAACAACTGGGGCTGGCGGGAGCGCAGGCCGGGGTGCTGAACTCCGTCGCCGCCGCCAAGGAAGTCCGCGACCAGGCGCAGATGGAGGCGCAGCGGGTGGCCCAGGCGGCCAGCGCGCTCAGCCTGAACCGCGCGGTCTACGATGCGCTGGCGGCCATGTGCATCGCGCACTGTGACCAGGCCACCACCCATTACGTGGAGCGGACCCTGCTCGGCTATCGACTGGCCGGCGTGGACAAGGACGAAGAAACCAGGGTGCGCCTGCAAAAGCTGCATGAAGAGGCAACCCGCCTCTCGCTTGAATTCAGCCGCAACATCCAGGAGGGCGCCAAGACCATTCAAGGTGCTCCCGAGGAGATGGCAGGGCTGCCGCAGGACTATGTGGCGCGCCATGCGCCGGATGAGAGCGGAAAGATCACGTTGACCACGGATCAGCCCGATATGCAGCCGGTGATGACCTTTGCCTCCAATCCCGGCCTGCGCCGGCGCATGTACCTGGCCTATAACACGCGCGCCTATCCGCAGAACAAAACCATTCTGGAGCAGTTGCTGGCGGTGCGGCAGGAGATTGCCGGGGTGCTCGGGTTCCGAAGCTGGGCCGACCTGGCCACCGCCGACCAGATGATGGGTTCAGCCGCGAAAGTGCGCGAGTTTCTGCGCAAGCTGGATGAGGCCAGCCGCGACGGCGCCCGCCGCGAACACGAGATGGTCCTCGAATTCGCCCGTCGCAGACAGCCCGGCCTCAACCAAATCGACATCACCAGCCGCGGTTACTGGTATGAGCAGTACCGCCGCGAGGCCTTCGACTTCGATTCCCAATCGGTGCGTCCCTACTTCCCCTACGCGCAGGTGGAAGTGGGCGTCCTGGAGACAGCGGCGCGGCTGTTCAAGGTGGAGTTCCGTCCCGCCGATGTGCCGGGGTGGGACAAGGCGGTGTCCGTTTTCGACGTATTTGAAGGCGAGACCCCCGGGGTCCCCGGCGACGGGTACTTGTCGACGGGGTCTAAGCGGGTCGGCCGCTTCTATCTCGACATGCACCCGCGCGAGGGCAAGGACAAGTGGTTTTCCGCGGCCCCGGTGGTCACCGGCGTGCGCGGCCGCTACCTTCCCGAGGCCGCGCTCATCTGCAACTTTCCCGGAGAATCACCCCAGCGCCATGGACCCGGCGCCGGAGACTCCGATGGCGCCGATTCCGGCGACCCGGGCCTGCTCCAGTACAACGACGTGGTCACCTTTTTCCACGAATTCGGACACCTGATGCACGCCATCCTCGGCGGCCACACCGAGTGGGCCGGGATCTCCGGTTTCGCCACCGAAGGCGATTTCATCGAGGTCCCGTCGCAGATGCTGGAGGAGTTTTTCCGCGACGAGAAGCTGCTCCAATCCTTCGCCCGCCACTACCAGACCGGCGAGACGCTCTCTGCCGACATCATCCGCAAGATGAAAGGCGCCAGTTCCTTTGGCCGCGCCGACGGCATGCGCCAGCAGATTTACTACACCACGCTCTCGCTCGACCTCCACGACAGAGATCCCAAGTCAATCAACCTCGACCGGGAAATCCGAGAGGGCTACAAGCGCCTGTTGCCCTGGAAATGGCTGGATGGCAACCGCATGTACGCGAGCTTCGGACATCTCACCGGCTACTCGTCGAACTACTACACCTACGCCTTCGACAAAGTCATTGCGCTGGACTTCTTCGGCCAGTTCGATCCAGAAGACCTGCTGGGGTGCGAAGCCGGCGAGCGCTACCGCAAGACGGTGCTGGAGCAGGGCGGCTCCAAGCCGGGCCGCGAGATGGTCCGTGACTTCCTCGGCCGCGACGAGGAGTTCGCCGCGTTTGCCAAGTGGTTGAACGAGGAATTTGACCAGCAGCCAGTAGCCAGTAGCTTGTAGCCTGTCGGAGCCTGCTGCACGATGGACGCTACGGGCTACGAGCTACGGGTTACAAGCTGCTTACCGAGGTTGCCAGTGAACCCATCCGATTTTCGCCGCCTCGCGCTCTCGCTTGAAAACGCCGAAGAAGGCTCGCACATGGGCGCCGTGGATTTTCGCGTCGGCGGGCGGATATTCGCTACGCTGGCCGCGGTCAAGCAAGGTTACGGCAACCTGATGCTCACGCCGGAACTTCAGGCGCAGTTCGTCGCCGAGGCTCCTCAAGTCTTTCTTCCCATTCCCGGCGGCTGGGGCCGCAACGGCGCCACCCACGTCGTTCTCGCCGCCTCCAACGAAGACCTGTTGCTCGGCGCCCTGCGCACGGCGTGGAAGCTGCGCCTCGAAAAGAATCGGAAATCGGGCAAGAAGGCAGCGCGCAACGCGCGTTAGCCGGACTTTGCGTGTCTCTTCCTACGGTGCTGAGTGCATTAGGGGTTAGATGAAGGTTCGCCGGTGATTCGCCCGCACCGCCAGATTTGTCGTGGCTGACCGCGTCGGCGAAGGCGTATAATGTCTCGTCTTCATCGAACACGACCCCTCGATTCCCCCGACTGTGCGAAAGTCCGCGGAAGACGGGATCGAGGTTTGTATGAAGCGCCTTCCTTGCGCCGTTCTCAGCTCTGATCGAGTATCCAAAAACCGCTTCATCGTGAACGCAGTCGTTGTAAGCGCCCTTCTCCTTTTTTCAGGGTTGATACCGGGTTGTGGGGGAGGCGGAGGCGGCAACGCCACCGTCAATCCTCCTTCCGGTCTCTCTTATAGCCAGACGGCCATTGTGGCCATGATGAACGAGGCCATTAGTTCCGATATGCCTACGGTCACGGGAACGGTCACGTTGTATGCCGTCAGTCCGGCGCTTCCCGCAGGTCTAAGCCTGAGTGCTTCCACCGGTATGATCTCGGGAACGCCCGCGGCGCTCGCAGCCAAGGCATCGTACACGGTCACCGCATCCAATTCCGGCGGTTCGACAACGACGTCAATCCAGATCACCGTAAATCCGCAACCGCCCTCCAAGCTCTCTTACAGCCAGTCCTCCATTACGGGCATCGTGGATCAGGCCATCTCACCGGATACGCCCACGGTTACGGGAACCGTCACCTCGTATGCCGTCAGTCCAGCGATTCCCAAGGGATTGAGCCTGGACTCTTCCACGGGAGTGATCTCAGGAACGCCCACGGCACTCGCAGCCAAGGCATCGTACACGGTCACCGCATCCAATTCCAGCGGTTCAACAACGGCTTCAATCCAGGTCACCGTAAATCCGGGGCCGCCCTCCAAGCTCTCTTACAGTCAGTCCTCCATTGCGGGCTTCGTGAACCAGGCCATCTCTCCGGACACCCCCACGATAACGGGAACAGATGTTTCGTATGCCGTGAGTCCAGCACTCCCGACGGGATTGAGCCTGAACTCTTCCACGGGAGTGATCTCGGGAACGCCGGCTTCGACCTCCCAAGCGTCGTATACCGTGACCGCGTCCAATGCCGGCGGATCTACTACAACATCGATAGAGATTACAGTAACTGTAGGCCCCCCTGTCGGGCTGACTTACACTGAACCGTCTATCTCTGCTGTCGTCAATCAAACTATAACTCCCGATGTTCCCGCTGTTACTGGAACGGTCACCGCGTACGCTGTCAGCCCTCAGCTTCCTATTGGTTTAGGCCTGGACCCTGACACCGGCATTATTTCCGGAACTCCGGACAACGAAGCGGGCGCGTCGATATATACCGTAACCGCCTCCAATTCGGGCGGGTCCACCTCGGCCGCGATTCAGATTGCGGTGGCTATGCCCCTACCCCCGGGAATAACGTATCCGGCGCCCATCGCCACCTATGTTGGCCATGAAATCATGCCGGACATTCCCGGAACATCGGGCGGACTGTCCTCCTTCACCGTCAGCCCTGCGCTTCCCGCCGGCTTGAGTCTGGATCCCGCGACCGGGATCATCATGGGGACTCCCACAGCCGGGGCCGGCCAGGCTGCGTATACCGTCACCGGATCGAGTGCCGATGGAAGCGTTAACGTAACCACCAGCGTCGATGTTACGGTCACTCCCGCGCCCAACATTCTGCTCCAGCTTGGCAACGAGTACACGATTACTACTCTTCGATACGCGAACTCCAGCGTTCTCAGTCAAGACCTATCAGGATTCTGGATCCTGTGGAATTACAAATCGGGCGCGATCCTGGCCAGCGGCGAATCCTCGAGCACCGACATGGCTGGACCGACCCTGGTGATTCAAGTCCCCGGAGGATTTCAGTTCCGGTCATCGGCGGACGGGCACGTCCTGAGCACCTTTCCTTCCCCCGGAGGATTCCAGGGCGGCGGGGCGGGTCAGACCTGGTCCTGGCAACTGGCTTCCGACGGAAGCTACATTTCCGTCGAGACTCCGTTGGGCCTCTATGCTTACAACCCATCCGGGCAGCTTCTCTTCTCAAGGACGGGCTATTACTACAACCAGTTCTACCCCAATCCCATCAACTTTGCCGCGCCCGGCCAGGTGCAGATTGCCAATGGGCCGGGAGGCCCGAATGCCATTGAGACAGTCTCCGTGCCCGGCGGCGTCTCGGTTGTCAGCCCTCCTTACCAGGACACTTTCCAGGCGTGGTTTGCGGATGGCGGACGGTTCTTGACAGCCGTTGCCGATCCGACATGCTACAGCCAACCGTGCTCTTCTCCGGTTTGGATCTACTCGAGTTCCGGCGTTCAGCAGGCATCCGTTTCGCTTCCGGTCTCTGGCGGCTATGGAGGGGCAGGCAACTGGATATGGACCACTTCCTGGGAGCCCCTGTTTCCCCCCACCGGCGGAGGTTCAGTCTCCATCTATCCCATCAACAGCGCAACCCCGGCACTGACCGTCTCTAGCGCGGATCTCGAATATGATGCCCCATCCGGAACAAGCCTGGCCCTTCTATACGACGACAACACGCTTAGCGTGATTGACTTGTCGGGTACAACCCCCGTTCAGACCGATTACACCATCCCTCCCGTCAACCACGCGTCCGTTATGGCAACCGCTTCGCCCACCCCCGGCGTCGACACCTTTGCCGCTCTGTCCGCCAATCAGTGGGTTGCAGGAATAGGCTCCTGTTGCGCCTCCCCTTCGTCCGGCCTTATCGTGGATGGGGCAAGCCTGCCGTCGAGCAATCCACGATACCTCGGGATTGGCGCCGCGTTGAGCATCGCCGGCAGCTCGAACAATGTCGCCATTGCCACCGCTGGCGGGCAAATCTTCTACTTCGATCCCGCCAGCACCACGTCCCAAGGGTCCGTAAGCCTTACCGGCGGGAATGTGCAGCTCTCTTCCGATGGCAGCGTGCTGGCTGCGTCGTCTCAGGACGACTCGCTGCTCAATGTCTATTCCCTGCCATCCGGAACCCTCAGCAATTCGTTTGCTTTTACGGCCCAGTCGGCGCCCGGACTCTTAACCGACTTCAACCTGGCGGCCTCTGGCGCGACGATTGCGCAAATCGAGACCTTTGGAACAAGCGGAAGCTCACCAGGCTACTCGCTCGAAATCGAGCCTGTATCCGGCAGCCCAACCATCCTGTCGCTCGCGCCGTCCCCGTCCGGCACTGTCCTGCTTTCGCCAGACGGCACGCTGGCTGCATTGAATGTTCTGACCGTCCAAACAACAAGCATGCAGTCCAACTACAGTTTCTCCGTACCGATCTACCAAAACGGGCAGCTCATCGCGACACTCGGAGATGTTGCCGTCGGCTGGATCGACAACGGCCGGTTGCTGTTGAATCAATACGTTCCGAATCCTCAAGATGCGTACGCTGTCGTGTATTCGGGCTGCACCATCGTCAGCCCCACCGGCGCCACTGTCGCCTCATGTTCGCTTCCGGAATTGCAGAGCATTCAACCGGTAACATCCGACGAGGTTTATGTGCCCAACCAGAATACAATCTACTCGCTCACCACCGGACAGGCAACCTGGACGAGTCCTTACCCGCCGGATCCCCCCTGGATCTCCGGAGGCGCAATATCAGGCCCATACGTTGTCTTCGAATGGCAGGGCCAGGTGATCGCGGTGATGTACTGAGTTCCATCGCATCGCTGCGCTCTGTCTCAGGGTGAGGATGGCGCGGTGGGTGAGACCGGCCAGCGGCGCTATCCTGAATTCGCCATGGCATTCACCAGCGACTTCCGCAACAGATGGGCTCTAGTCACTGGCGCCAGCGCGGGCATCGGCGTCGCCTTGGCGCGCCAGCTTGCCTCTCGCGGCGCCAAACTGATCCTGACCGCTCGCCGCCGCGATCGCCTGGAAGCGCTGGCCGCCGAGCTGGCCGCCAAAGGCGCTGAAGTCCGCACCATCGCCGCCGACCTCGGCGATCCTTCCGCCCCGCAGCAAATCTACGACGCCACCGAAGGCGCGGGCGTTCCCGTTGACATCCTGATCGACAACGCTGGCCTGGGCCAATTCGGCGCCTTCTGCTCCAACCCCGTCGATCAGGAGCTCAGCCAGATTCGCGTCAACTGTGAAGCCGTGGTCCGCATGGCGCGCCTGTTTGTTCCGCGCATGGCGGAGCGAGGCCGCGGCTGGGTGCTTATTACCGCTTCCACCGCCAGCTTCCAGCCTGTCCC
This sequence comes from uncultured Acidobacteriota bacterium, assembly GCA_963766785.1. Classification (GTDB taxonomy): domain Bacteria; phylum Acidobacteriota; class Terriglobia; order Terriglobales; family Acidobacteriaceae; genus Telmatobacter. The sequence continues at coordinate 359,241 of CAVYBV010000015.1, read as the reverse complement.
GTATCTTTCCACATACGCCGCCACCAAGGCCTTCGACCGCTTCTTCGCCCTCGGCCTGGCCGCGGAGGTGGCGCGATTCGGAGTCAAAGTGACCGCGCTCTGTCCCGGACCCACGGAGAGCGAGTTTTTCGACGTGGCCGGCGCCGGAGCGTTCAAGCGCCGCGTCCAGTCTGCCGAAGACGTCGCCCGCATCGGTCTGGACGCACTTGCGCGCGGACGCCGAACTGTTGTCACCCACTGGAGCGGCCGCTTCACCGCGTTTCTGGTGCGGTTTCTCCCCGTCGGCGTGATTACGCATTTCGTGGAGAGAGCAGCGCGGCCTTCGCTGCCCCGAGGCTAGCTGCTTGCTTTTCCTGCTTCGCGCCTCGACGCCGCCGGGGTGAAGGAGTTGTAGAAGCGCTCCACATCTTTCTGCCGCCGCGCCGCCAACGACGGAAACGCCGCGATCAGCGTGTACAGGCGGCTGTTGGCATAGATTAGGCGCGCGTCCAGGATCCCGCCCCCCGCGTTCCTTGCCGTCAGATCCAGCGCCGGGAATCCCGCCACGGTCGCCTGCGATTGGGTGATCAGGTTGGTCTCGGTGCGCTCCAGCATCCCATCCCGCGCTGCCTCAAGCGTTCGCTCCGGATTCTCCCTGTTCGCCCGCGCCACCGGCGGATTGTCTTCCCAGGTCAGGGCAAAGGTGGTTTCGCTGTCGGCATTCGAGGACAGCATCTCAACTTGTTCCGTTGAGCCGTTCATGTTGTAAGCCGGCACCTCAATATCCTTGGCCCCGGCGGGCATTTCCACCTTGATCCCGGCCTGCGGGCGTTCCACCGTCTGCCAGGTGATGTGCGCGGGCTGAATCGCATTCTGATCGGAGCTGGCGCTTTCGCCGGTTTCCGCCGATTGTGAGGCCCTGCTCTTCAGATCCCCGCGGTAGACCAGGTAGTACCAACCGATGGCGAACACGGCTACGATCACGACGATCCAAAACAGCCAGCGTTTCATGATTCCATCTTCGCCAAGGCTTTCGTTTTGTGCAACTTGATTTGCTCCAAATGTGCTCAGGTTCGCAATAAAAGTTGGCGGGCAAAATCCACAGAAAGAAAAAAGCAACCAATCGCCAGAGGCGGGCGTCCAAAGAAGTAACAAGCAGAGGCTTCCCCGAATTAAGGCCTACCAAAGCAGGTGTTCCATCCTCTTTGAAGGTTCCGCTTGTCGGAACCCCTTCTCCAAACTCCCTCCAGGATCCCCTCCAAACGAACGCCTCTCGAGCGGGCCTGCCGGAAGGCAGGCCCACATGCTCCACATGCGGCGCACCCTCATTCAGGATCGGTTTCTTCCCCAGTCCCGTTAGAATCACTTAGATGGCTTCTCTCTCCATGCGTTCCCCCCGTCAATCCCGCCGCGCATCCCCATCCGCTCCCAAGCCCGGGCAAGAACCGCCCGTACCAAAACATGGGAATGAATCGGCCGATCTCGGCGAAATCGATGCGCTATTGCAAAATGCCGGGCTTGTTCGCAGTCTCCGCGCCAATCCTGCCGGGTTTGTCCGTCGCGCGCGGTTGCCTGAGCGAACTCCCGAGGAAATCCGGCCTCGCGCCGTTCGGCCCCTCCGCGCAGCCAATGGCGTCGAGTGGGTTGCGGTTCCCGCGTGGGACGCCATCCGCTGGCTGTGGCACGGATTCAGCACCCGCCGCGGAGGCCTGACCCGCTGCTACGCTCCGGACGGCGGTCCAGGCGAGCTCAATCTCGGTTTCACCGCCGCCGACGCCCGCGAGAATGTCCTCTTGAACCGCCGGCTGTTCGCTGCAGCCATTACCGGCAGCGCCGACACGCCGATCATTACCCTCAAGCAGATCCACTCCAGCCTGGTGCGCCTGGCCGGCGCGAATCCTGCTCCAACCCCCTGCCGCGGCGACGCCCTCATGACCGCCCAGCCCGGCGTCCTCATCGGAGTCCAGACCGCCGACTGCACGCCGGTCCTGGTTGCGGACCGCCGCCGCAGGGTGGTGGCTGCGTTTCACGCCGGCTGGAGGGGCACCGCGAAGCGAATTGTCGAGAAAGGCATCGGCCGGATGCGCCTGGAGTTCGGCTCGCGCCCTGAAGACCTGGTTGCTGCCGTCGGCCCCGGCATCGGCGCTTGCTGTTATCCGGTGGGCGAAGAGGTGCTCTCCGAGTTCGAATCGCAGTTCGCCTACGCGCGTGAACTGTTTCACGAGGTCTACTCGACCGACCCTGTCCGCGCCAGGTATCCGATGCTGTTCCTCACTCAGCGCGCGCCCGGGCATTCCTCCATCGGTCCTCAGCTCCACCTTGACGTTGCAGAGGCCAATCGCCGCCAGTTGCTCGCCGCCGGCCTGCGCCCGAAGGCCATTTCCATGGTGGGAGGCTGCACCGTGTGCCAGCCGGAGCTGTTCTTCTCCCATCGTGGATCGAAGGGCCAATGCGGCCGCATGCTCAGCGTGATTGGGATCGCCGGCCGATGATTCGGATCGCTTGTTCGCAGCCGGCAGACTGACCTGGTCCCGTGTCCACGTGATTTCGTAATCAAACCCTTGAACTTGGGTGCCCCAGGTCCCGATTTTGGGACCTGGGAAACCACAACACTACACGGACACGGTACTCCGCTCCGCCCAGGCTCTAGTGCGCCGCAATCCCCGTCGGTTTGTACTGGTAGGTATCGTTGGTTTCCTTGCGCAGCTCGTCCAGCCGTTCTTTCAAATGCGCCGTCAACTCCGCGTACTCCGGCCTGCCGTAGAGGTTTGTCGCTTCGTTGGGATCGGTCTTCAGATCGTACAGCTCCCACTCTTCCGGCGGCAGGAAAAAGTGGATCAGCTTGTAGCGTTCGGTGCGCACGCCGCGGCAGGGGCGCACGTTCTCAAAGCCCGGATACTCGTAGTATTCGTAAAGCCAGTCCGTGCGCCAGGGGACGTGCTTGCCCTCGGCCAGCGGCATCATGCTTTTGCCCTGCATCTCGGCGGGGATATCAACCCCGGCAATGTCCAGCAGCGTCGGCGCTACATCCAGGTTCAGCACCATCTTGTCTGACGTGGCGCCCGGCTTCATGCGCCCCGGGCACGTCACCATCATGGGCACGCGGATGGAAGGCTCGTACATCAGCCGCTTGTCGTAGAAGTGATGCTCGCCCAGGAAAAACCCGTGGTCGGAGCTGAGCAGGATCGCCGTGTTTTGAGCCGTGCCCTGGCGCTCCAGCTCTTGCATCACCGCGCCCACGTTGCGGTCGTTGTCTTCCACGCCCGCATAGTGATCCTTGACCAGCTCTTCCAGCGAGCGCGGATCGTCGTTGTACACCTCGGAGTAGCCAACCTTGTTGTCGGCGTCGGCTACGGCGCGCGGCTTGCCGGGATAGTCCTTCAGGTCCTCGTCGAATGTCGCCGGCTTGGGAATAGGCACGCCGTTGAAGTCGTTCACCATGTCCTTGGGCCGGTAGAACGGCGCGTGTGGCGCATAGAACCATAGGAAGAGGCAGAACGGCTTGTCGCGCTTTTGTGCCAGCCACGCAACGGCCCTCTCGGTCAGCAGCGTGTCCACGTACTGGCCGGCGTAGATCGTCGGCTTGCCGTAGACGCCGCGCACTCCCTCGGTGATCACGGGCCGGTAGTAGTCAGCCTGGCCCACGAAACCGAAATAATAGTCCCACTTGTGGTCCATCAGCGCGCCTACAACGTGCGACTTGCCCAGGAACGCCGTCTCGTAGCCGGCCTTCTGCAGCATGTCGCTCACCAGCGGAATGTTTGGCGCGATCTTGCCCTGCACGTTTGAGACCGCGCCAGTCGAATGCGAATACATCCCCGTCAGCAGGGTGGCGCGCGAGGGCAGGCAAAGCGCATTGATCACAAAAGCGTTGTGGAACGTGCAGCCATCGCGACCGATGCGGTCCATGTTGGGCGTGTGGAGGATATTGTTGCCGGCCGAGGAGAATTCGTCCCAGCGCAGCCCCTCGCCCACAATGCAAAGGATGTTGGGCCGGGTGGTTTGCGTTGCGGCGTCGCGCGCGAATGCCTCCAGCGCGTCCAGCCCGCAGGTGGTGGCGGCTACGGCCCCTGCGAGATACTTCACTACCGTCCGGCGCGTTTCCATGGCCGCCCCATTCTACACGGGAATTGCGCAGCCGCTATTATTCTCTTGAGGTCGCCCCATGCCCGCGCGCGGTTTTCACATCATGACCAAGCCCGCCGGGCCCATCTGCAATCTCGACTGCAAATACTGCTTCTATCTCGAAAAGGAAAAACTTTACCCGGAGACGCGCCACTTTGGAATGCCGCCTGAGGTCCTGGAGCGCTATATCGAGCAATACATCGGCGCGCAACCCGGTCCCGAAGTACACTTCGCGTGGCAGGGCGGCGAGCCGACGCTGGCCGGCCTCGATTTTTTCCGCACCGTCGTCGCCCTTGAGCAGAAGTATGCCGCGGGCAGACCCATCCACAACGCGCTGCAAACCAATGGCACGCTGATCGACGCCGAATGGGCCGAGTTCCTGGCGCAAAACCGGTTCCTGGTCGGCGTCTCCATTGACGGACCGCGCGAGCTGCACGACTGTTACCGCGTGGACAAGGGCCAGGCGCCGACTTTCGACCGCGTGATGCGCGGCATTCGCCTGCTGAAGGATCACGGCGCCGAATTCAACACCCTCACTGTGGTGCATCGCAAGAACGCGCTGGCGCCGCTCGATGTCTACGGCTTTTTGAAGGAGATCGGCAGCGGCTTCATTCAATTCATTCCCGTGGTGGAGCGCAAGGCCGCTGCGCCCGGCCCCGACGGCCTGGTCCTCATCCAGCCGTCTTTCGCCGCCGCGGCCGAAGTCACCGAGTGGTCGGTCGAGCCGCTTGCCTACGGACAGTTTCTGGCCCGCATCTTCGATGAGTGGGTCCGCCGCGACGTGGGCCGCATCTTTGTGCAGCTATTCGATGTGGCTCTGGAAAGCTGGATGGGGATGGAGGCCAGTCTCTGCGTCTTCCGCCCCACCTGCGGCGCGGCGCTGGCCATGGAGCACAACGGCGACCTCTACTCCTGCGACCATTACGTCTATCCCGAGCACAAGCTGGGCAACATCATGGACTCGCCCCTGGAACAGCTTGTCTCATCGCCCCAACAGCAGGGATTCGGCTCCGCCAAACGCGACACTCTTCCGCGTGTTTGCCGCCAGTGCGAGGTGCGCTTCGCCTGCAATGGGGAGTGTCCCAAACACAGGTTCGCGACCAGCCCGGACGGGGAGCCGGGCCTGAATTATCTCTGCGCGGGATACAAACATTTTTTTGGCCACATCGACCCGTATATGCGATTCATGGCCGGGGAATTACGCGCCGGCCGCCCGCCGGCGAACATCATGCGCATCGTCGGCTAAACGCCTGTAGCCAAAGCCGTGTTTTGAAAGGGCACGACTTTAGTCGTGCCGCAAAGCGCCAAGAATCGACACGGCTTTAGCCACCGAGGGATGGTTTCGACCGGCCATTGGCTCCTCCTGCGGGCTGCCAACCAGCCCACCGCCGAAAAGGCGGCGCTTTACTGCGCCGGCGCAACCGGCGTCGCCTCCGAGGGATTCACCAGGTCGCGCAACTCCTTTGATGGTTTGAAGTAAGGCACCCGCTTGGCCGGCACCTCTACCCTCTCGCCGGTTTTGGGATTGCGCCCGATGCGCGGATTCCGCTGCCGAATGCGGAACGAGCCGAAGCCGCGAATCTCGATCTTGTCGCCGCTCCTGAGCGCGCCAATCACCGAGTCGAAGATGGTTTCAACGATGACCTCACCATCCCGGCGGGTCAGGTCGCCGAGATGCGTTACTTTTTCCACCAGGTCTGCCTTGGTCATGTCTCTCTCTCGGACCTCCGCTTCCAAGCATACCCAAAATCGGCCGGGTTGGGATGAAAAAGAGAGCGCCCGCTGTGGATTTGGCCTTTCTGGATCAGTGAGTTGGCGCTCGGAGCCCCTTTTCGTTCCCCGCCCCTGGGGGCTCCGGCTGCCCCGGGTTATTCTATCCAGAGTCTCAGTTGCAGGCGTGAACGTCTAAGGGGCAAGGGGGCCGGCGCCGTGGGGCTGTACCCGAAATACACCATCGTCATCCCGGCGTATAACGAGCGGGCGCGCATCGTGCCCACGCTCGAGGCCGTGGTGGCCTGCGTGCGCCTTCACCGCTGGGATGCCGAAGTGGTCGTGGTCAACGACGGCTCAACCGACAATACCGCCGACCTGGTGCGCCGGTTCGCTCTCAATGCCCCTGAAGTCCGGCTCATGGAAAACCCCTGCAACCGCGGCAAGGGATTCAGCGTGCGCTCCGGCCTGCTCCACGCCCAGGGCGAGATCGTGATGTTTTCCGACGCCGACCTCTCCGCGCCGATCGAAGAGGCGGCGCGGCTGTTCGATGCCATCGCCGGGGGCGCCGACATCGCCATCGGCTCGCGCTGGCTCGCAACCAGCCGCCAGACCCATCGCCAGCCCATGTACCGCCAGATCTTCGGCCGCTGCTTCAACCTCCTCACCCGCATGGTGATGCGCCTGCCCTATGCCGACACCCAGTGCGGCTTCAAAGCCTTCACCCGCGACGCCGCCCAAACCGTCTTCCAGCTCATGACCATCGAGCGCTGGGGTTTCGACCCGGAAATCCTCTTTATCGCCCGCAAACGCCGCTTCCGCGTGAAAGAAGTTCCGGTCAGTTGGGCCCATGACGCGCGCACCCGCATCAGCTACCTCCGCGACGGCCTGCAGATGCTCGAGGAACTGGCTATCGTGCGCTGGAATGCGCTGCGGGGACGCTATGGGCGCGAAGTGGAAGAGGTGGAACGCGTAAGCCTCAAAAAGCGCGGCGCAAAAAGCCGGAGCTAGACACCCGAAGGCATTCTTCAAGGTACAGGCCGGGCACCCGCGCTGCGGGGTTCAGGCTCTGCCCGCTAGCCCAGCCCCGCAACGCCGCCGGAGTGGCCCTCACACTGACGGATCACCGCTGACATGGCTTGCCGGCTCCTCCTCCGAAAGCGTCATCGGTGGCTGCGGCTCCAGCGTGTGGTTTCCGTGCGGCAGCGTGATTCCGTCCTGCTCCAGCAGCGCTTCGTACACCGGCGTGTGCCGCCAGTGGCGCGCCAGAGCATACGCGCTGATGTTCGCGATCATCAGCGGCAGCACCAGGCCGTAGCTGCCGGTCATTTCGAAGACAATCAAAATCGAGGTCATGGGCGCACGCACGATGCCGGCGAAGACCGCGCCCATGCCCACCACGGCGAATGCGCCCACCGCGTCCTGCGAGTGATGGAAGACGGTGACGTCGATCCAGCCCACCGCGCCGCCCAGCATGCCACCCATGAAAAGCGATGGCGCAAAAATGCCGCCGGAGCCGCCGCTCGAGTAAGAGAGCACGGTAGCCGCCAGCTTCATCACGCAATAGCTCACCATCATCGCCACCGGCAGTGTTCCGCCGAGCGCCAATGTGAGTGTCTGATAGGGGTCGCCGGCGATGCCGTTCGAATGAAAAAAGTAGAGGCCGATCGCGGCCAGCAGGCCGGTTCCCGCGCCGCCGATGGCCGGATGCACCCAGGGCGGAATCCGGGTCATCCCCCGAAAACGCGCGCGCAGCCATAGAAGCGAGTCGGTAAAGGTGACTGAGACGACGGCCGCGAGCACGCCGAGCAGCGCATACCACAGCAGCGACGAGGCCTTTTCAAAGGCGTACGGCCTGGGTACGTGGAAGATGGGGTGGCTGCCGAGCACGCGGTTTTCCACCACCGCGGCCAGGGCGGCGGCGACGATGACACCGGAGAGCATGGTCTGATCCAGGTCGCCGATCAGCTCTTCCAGGGTGAAGGTGATGGAGGCAATGGGCGCGTTAAACGCGGCGGCGATGCCGGCGGCCATGCCCACCGAAGCCATGCGGCGCCGATATTGCGGGCTGAGACGCGCGCCCCGCGCCAGCAGGCTGCTCACTCCCGCGCAGATCTGGACGGTGGGCCCTTCCAGGCCGAGCGATGCCCCGGAACCGATCTGGAACGAGCAGAGTACAAATTTGCCGATGGTTTCCCTCAGGGAGATGAAGCCGGAACGCAAAGCGAAAGCGGCCTTGACTTGCGGGATGCCGCTGCCCGCAGCCGCGGGCGCCCAGTATGTGAGCCCGAGGCCGACGATGAGTCCGCCCAGCGCCGGGCTGGCGATGGTCAACACAATCCACCAATGGCCGGGTGCGTGGTTGGCTGGATTGATCAGCAGATTCTCAAGCCGCGCAATAGCCAGGTGGAAAGCCACGGCGGCGAGTCCGCAGAGCCCGCCGGCAAAGATGGTGAGGGTAAGCATCCGTTGCCGTTCGGTGGGCAACCGGCGTGCCAGCCACGCACCAAGTTGCGTCCAGACTCCTGCCAATCCTTGCCAATAGCTCAATGCGCTGGGAACCCTCCGGGAGTGGGCGAGTGTTATTTCCAGTATAGGTGGCCGAGACGTGGACGGGTCGCCGGGGCGCTTCTCACGGGAAAACAGCAGTGATCTCGTTCGCGGAGTCTCGCGGGCGGTTGTCTAGACCGGATCCAGAGCGGTTGTACCCAGCGCTAAGGGCTTTGTGTCAGGGGCAGGTGGCCTGCCCTTTCGATTCCAAGGTCGGCCACTCATGCACTCAGGGCTGTGCCCCGTTCATCGCTCCTGACCCTGAGGGGACCGAAGGGGAAGGATCCGCGCGATGAGCGGGCGTTCGCGCTGGCGGCCCGAACATAACCCTCCTCGCTCGGCGCGCCTACCGCACCCTCCGTGATCGCCATCACAGTGTTTCCGCCCCCTGACGGGCGCATACTTCAGTTTGCAGGCCGGGGACCATGGTCCCCGGCCCGGCGTTTTTCAGGGGATTAAGGGGTACCCCCACCCCCCCCCTCTACTATGGATCACTATGTGGTACAAACATATTGCATACATTAAAAAAAAATAACTTACTAACATAGCAATGTCTAAAATCGTACCTCATCGTGAAATTTCCCGCAATTTGGTACAAATACTCGGGTTCCCGCTTCACTGTTTCGGCTCGCTTTCCCGCATCAACTCCGCCAGGTAATCTTTCCAGACCGCCGCTTCGGTGTGCGTGCCGTGCCCGTGCGTCTGGTCGCTCTCCGGAATCAAAATGAAGCGCACGTGCGTAATGCGCTTCGCCTCGCGCTCCGCAATGCCGAGATCGGGCGGGTTGATGAAGTCGTCGGCGGAGTTGATCCACAGAACCGGCGCCTTGATCGTCTCCAGTTTCGGCTCGGGATTGTAGTTCCGGCTGGCGTCGAGGTAGTAAATCATGTTGTTGGCGTCAGTGTTGGCGGTGGTGCGAGCGAGATAGCGATCCACAAACTGCTCGGCGGCAGCGCGCGTGGGCGCCACTTTTTGCGCCAGCAGCGGGGTGGAGCCCATGATGAGCAGCATTTCATTGGCGCCGCGCAGGCCGTCCTGCGGCTCGGATTTGTACTCGCCGCCGTCGAACGCGGGATCGAGCTTGATGTCCTGGATGGCCATGTAACGCATCATGCGGTTGCGGCCGGCGATCTCAACCGGAAGGCAGGCGAAGGGCGCGAGCGCGTCCATGAAGTCCGGATAGGTTTCGCCCCAGACGAATGACTGCATGCATCCCATGGAAGTGCCGAGGATGAGGCGGAGGTGGTCGATGTGCATTTGGTCGAGCATCATGCGCTGGCTGCGCACCATGTCGTCGTAATCGTAGGCGGGGAAGCGCATGTGCAGGCCGTCAGAGGGCTTGGAGCTTTCCCCGTGGCCGATGTCGTCAGGGAAGATGAGGAAGTACTTCTGGATGTCGAGAACGCCGCCGGGGACGAAGAGGACGTTGGAAAAGATGGGATTGAGCAGTGTGTGGGCGTTGCCGCCGGTGCCGTGGAGGAGGAGGACGGCGTTGTCCACGCGGCCCTGCGCGTTGCGGTGCGGCGAGCCCAGGGTGAGGTAATGCAGCTTTAGCTCGGGCAGCGACTCGCCGGAGCCGAATTTGAAGTTGGGGAGGGTGACCCAGCCATCCTGCGTGGGCCAACTGATCTGCGGACGGGATTGCGCGGCCGACTGCGGAGCGGACATGGTCTGCGCGGGCGCGATCGAAGTGCAGATGGCAAGCAGGGCAGCGAAGAGAGAGAAACGCATGCGGCACAACCTCCGGGAATACAGGTCTGAGCGTAATGCCGGCGTGTCCGCGGCGCAAGACGTGTGCCACCGGGGAGCGGTCTTTCGCCGGGACCGATTTCCGAGATAGAATGAATGGCGGAATCCATGCGCGCGCTTTCCTCGAATTTCGGTTCGCTTTGGCTTCGGCGCTTCCGCCGCGGCAAGCATGACCGTGGACGTTGATTCCCCCGGCTGAGTAATCTAATTCCCGACAAGTTTTTGCGTGAGTGGCTGCGCCCGTGCGGCGCGCCCTGAATCGCGTTGCCCTTCCCGCAATCGTCCGCGCGGATGCGGACGAGAAAGGTTTTATTCCGATGAATTCCTTTGCTGCCAAAGCGAAACTGAACTCCGGAAACCGTTCCTACACCATCTATCGTCTTGCTGCGCTGGAGGCCAGGGGCTTCAAGCTCGCGCGGCTTCCGTTCAGCCTGAAGATACTGCTCGAAAACCTGTTGCGCCGCGAGGACGGCGTGAATGTGACCGCGCAGGAGATTGAGTTTCTGGCGCGCTGGGATGCGAAAGCAGAGCCCAGCCGCGAGATTGCCTACATGCCTGCGCGGGTGCTGATGCAGGACTTTACCGGCGTGCCGGCGATTGTGGACCTGGCCGCGATGCGCGATGCCATCAAGACGCTGGGCGGCGATCCCGAGCGGGTGAACCCGCTGATTCCGGCGGAGCTGGTGATCGACCACAGCGTGCAGGTGGATGAGTTCGGCACTCCGCAGGCATACGAAGCCAACTCGCTGCTCGAGTTCCAGCGTAACCGCGAGCGCTACGCATTCCTGAAGTGGGGACAGACCGCGTTCCGCAACTTCAGCGTGGTGCCGCCGGGGATGGGCATCTGCCACCAGGTGAACCTGGAATACCTGGCGCGCGTGGTGTTTACCGCGGAGCAGGACGGCGAGATGCTGGCGTATCCTGACACGCTGGTCGGCACCGATTCGCACACCACCATGATCAACGGCCTCGGCGTGCTGGGCTGGGGCGTGGGCGGAATCGAAGCAGAGGCCGCCATGCTGGGGCAGGCCGTCTCCATGCTGGTTCCGCAAGTGGTCGGTTACAAGCTGACCGGCAAGCTGCGCGAGGGCGCAACGGCGACGGACCTGGTGCTGACGGTGACGCAGGCGCTGCGCAAGCTGGGCGTGGTGGGCAAATTCGTTGAGTTCTACGGGCCGGGGATCGCGGAGCTGCCGCTGGCCGACCGCGCCACCATCAGCAACATGGCGCCCGAGTACGGCGCCACCTGCGGCATCTTCCCCGTGGATGCGGAGACACTGCGTTATCTGCGCCTCACCGGCCGCAGCGAAGAACAGATCGCGCTAGTTGAGGCGTACTACAAGGAGCAGGGGCTGTTGCACACGGCGGGCGCGCCTGAGGCCGAGTACACGCAGAAGCTGGAACTGGACCTGGGAAGCGTGGAGCCGAGCGTGGCCGGACCGAAGCGGCCTCAGGATCGGGTGCTGCTGAAGGACGCGGCGGCAAGCTTCCAGCAGCAATTGCCCAGCCTGCTGGCGCCCACGGCCAAGCCGCTGGGCACGCGCACCGCGGATGCCTGGCAGCCGAAGGCGGTGAACGACACGGCTCTCGCCGTTGCGGCAGAAGACAACGAAGGCCCGGCGACTTCAACCGCGGCTACGCACGTCCACGGCAAAGCAGGGCTGCGCGTGACCACCACGGTGGCCCAAAACACGGTGAAGGCCCGGTTCAATGTCGATCCGGACAAGTACCTCGATCACGGATCGGTGGTGATTGCGGCCATCACCAGTTGCACCAACACTTCGAACCCATCGGTGATGATCGCCGCGGGGCTGCTGGCGAAGAAGGCAGTCGAGAAGGGCCTGAGCGTGCCGCCGTGGGTGAAGACTTCCCTTGCGCCGGGTTCGCGCGTGGTGACGGACTACTACGAGAAATCCGGTTTGCTGCCGTATCTGGAAAAGCTGCGCTTCAACGTGGTGGGCTACGGCTGCACCACGTGCATCGGCAACTCGGGACCGCTGCCCGCCGACGTGTCGAAATCGATTGACGAGCACGGGCTGGTTGCGGTGAGCGTGCTCTCGGGCAATCGGAATTTCGAAGGCAGGGTGAATGTGGACGTGCGGGCCAATTATCTAATGAGCCCGCCGCTGGTGGTCGCGTTCGCGCTGGCAGGGCGCATTGGGCACAACTTCGACGCCGATCCGCTGGGCAAAGACGAGAAGGGAAGTCCCGTGTTCCTGCGCGACATTTGGCCGACGCAGGCGGAGGTGGCTGCGGCCATCGAGAAAGGCCTGTCCAGCGAGAGCTTCCGCAAGGAATACGCCGGCGTAAGCAATGGCGATGCGAGCTGGCAAGGGCTGAGCTTCCCTACCGGCGATGTGTACCAGTGGGAGCCGGACTCGACTTACATTCGCAAGGCGCCGTATTTCGACGGCATGGGAGCGACGCCCGCGCCGGTTACCGATACCAGCGGCGCGCGGGTGCTGGCGGTGCTGGGCGACTCGGTGACGACGGACCACATTTCGCCGGCGGGCAACATCAAGACCAACGGGCCGGCGGGCAAATACCTGACCGAGCATGGGGTGAAGCCGCCGGACTTCAACAGCTACGGCTCGCGGCGCGGCAATCACGAGGTGATGGTGCGCGGGACGTTCGCCAACGTGCGCCTGCGCAACAAGCTGGCGCCGGGCACCGAGGGCGGGGTGACGCGGCTGCTGCCCGAGGGCGAGCAGATGTCGATCTTCGATGCCAGCGTGAAGTACGCCGAAATCGGCGTGCCGCTCATCATACTGGCGGGCAAGGAGTACGGTTCGGGCTCCTCGCGCGACTGGGCGGCCAAAGGGCCGAACCTGCTGGGAGTGCGCGCGGTCATCGCGGAGAGCTTCGAGCGCATCCACCGATCCAACCTGGTGGGCATGGGAATCATCCCCTTGCAGTTCGAAGCCAACAAGACGGCGGAGTCGCTGGGCCTCACCGGCGAGGAAACCTACGACATCGTCGGCTTTCGCGAACGGCTGGCGTCGAAGTTCGCCATCGGGCGCACGGTTGCGGTGGTGGCCACGGCGGCGGACGGGAAGAAGACGACCTTCGAAGCGAAGATCCGCATCGACACGCCACAGGAAATCCTCTACTACGAGCACGGCGGGATTTTGCAGTATGTGCTCCGACAACTCGCGGGAAAGTAAGTCGACGCCGCTGGCGTCTTCAATTCGCCTGGGATCACGCTGGCTTCGCTAGCACTGCTGCTTCTACGACGCCAGCGCCTGCGCCGCGCTCATCTCCGCGCGGAAGCACAACCATGCGGCGATCCGGTCCGGCTCAGACAGCTTGGCGCAGCGCCATTGGCGCACCTCGATGCTGCGGCCGAGCGCCCGCTCAGATGCCCCCACGATCTACCTTCTGTTGGCAGCCGGTTTTGCCGGCGCGCGTCTGCCCCGCACCGCTTGCGGCGTATCCTCCGGCGGCTGGTAGCGGGGATCGTGGCTGGGCTCGCCCAGAACGTGAAGGCGCATGAAGTTGGTTGAGCCGGACTTGGTTCGGGTTCCCGCAACAATCGCAATCACTTCCTTCTGCCGCACGAAGCCGGCCTGCTGCAGCAGGTTCTCGGCCATCTCCACCATGGCTTCAGTCGAGTTCACCTTGGGGCAGCGGATGGGGATGGTTCCCCAAAGAAGATTGAGGCGGTTGATGGTTACATCGACGGGGCTGAGCGCGAAGATCGGCGACGAAGGATGGTACTTCGAAAGCAGGCGCGCCGTCGAACCCGACTCCGTGAACAACGCGATGCCGCGCAGATCCAGATCCTCGGCGGCGTGAGCCGTGGCTTCGCAAATCGTCTCGGCGATGGACAGGTGCGACTCGTGCGGGCGCACGGTGTAGCCGGTCTGCTCCTTGATGGTGCGCTCGGCCTCCTCCACGATGCGGCTCATCATCGAAACCGCTTCCACCGGGTACTTGCCCACGGCAGATTCACCGGAAAGCATCACCGCGTCGGTGCCGTCGTAGACGGCGTTGGCCACGTCCGAGGCTTCGGCGCGCGTGGGGCGCGGGTTGTCGATCATCGATTCCAGCATCTGCGTGGCCGTAATCACCGGTTTGCGATACTCGCCGGCCTTGCGGATGATGTGCTTCTGGATGGCCGGAACGCGCTCCGGCGGAACCTCCACGCCGAGATCGCCGCGCGCCACCATGATGCCGTCGGAAACCTGCAGGATGTGGTCCAGTTGCTCGATGGCCTGCGGCTTTTCCAGCTTGGCGATGATCCAGGTTTCGCTGCCATAGGCGGAGACGCGGTTGCGCACCAGGCGGATGTCTTCGGCAGTGCGCACGAAAGAGACGGCGATCGCATCCACGCCGTTGCGCAGCGCAAATTCAAGATCGGCTTCGTCCTTCTCCGTAAGCGAAGGAACGCGCACCGGGATGCCGGGCAGGTTGATGCCCTTGTTTTCTCCCAGCATGCCGCCATTCACCACCTCGCACAACACGTCATGCCCGTCCACTTCGTTCACGCGGAGCTCGATCAATCCGTCGGAAAGCAGAATGCGCGAGCCCTCATCCACGTTTTCAGCCAGCGTCTTGAAGGTGGTGCCGACCAGCGAAGCGGTGCCGGGAACCTCGCGCGGCGTTATGGTCATGCGCTGGCCCGCTTTCAGCAGCACCGGCTGGTGATCCTTCAGCTTCGCGGTCCGAATCTTCGGCCCTTGCAGATCGCCCAGGATGCACAGCGGCTTGCCCAGCTCGCGGCTCACCTTGCGAATCATCTGAATCAGCGCCAGCTTCTCCTCGTAGGTTCCGTGGGAAAAGTTCAAGCGGGCCACGTCCAAACCGGCGCGCACAAGGTTGCGGAAGACTGCTTCGGTGTTGGACACAGGGCCGAGCGTTGCAACTATCTTGGCGCGGCGCTGGATTACAGAGTCGCTCAGGCTAAGGTCAGCAAACTGCATAGAATGTGCTCCGGGTTTGTGCCGCGAGGATGGGGAATTCGTGCGATCAATCGATTTTATTCTACATGGGCAGCGCCGCCGGGTCCTTGCCCGGCGCCAGGCGGCGAGAGCTTGACCGCTGCCGTCGAGCACATTCGATCGGCCATCGCGGCTTCTTCCGCCTGCTTGCGCCGCACCGCTTCCAGCCGCTCCTGCCGCGAAAGATAAAGCGCACCATTCAGCTCCGCGCCCAGCAGCGCGCTGAATGAGGTTAGGTAAAGCCAGGCCAGGGTCGCAATCGCGGCCGCAAAAGAGCCATAGAACCGCGTGTAGCTGGCGGCGCGGGTGGTGACGTACCAGCCCAATACAAGGGTGGCGGGGAACCAGACTAGCGTCGCCGTGATGGCGCCGGGCAGCACCCAGCCCCAGTGTTCCTTGCGCTTGGTGCCGAAGTGGTAAAGCGCCGCCAGGACCACAATGCCCGTAATCACGGCAACCCCCCAGCGAAGCATGCGCCACAAAAAGATGACGAAATGGCGCAAATCGTGATCGGCGTTGACGATCATCCACTCTTCGATCTGGTGGCCGAAGACCAGCAGAAGGCTGGCCAGCGAGAGCGGCACCAGCACGATTGGAACCAGCGCCAGGGCGCGCAATCGCCGCTCCCAGAAGCCCCAGGCGTCGCGGCGAACTTTGTAGGCGCGCCGGAACCCCTCCATCAGCGACAGCATCACTCCTAGTCCGGCAAATACGGCAAGGCTGGCCGCCGACAAGACCACCTGTGCGGAGCGAAGATGTCGCACATTCAAAGAACTCTGCAGCAGGTTCATCGACTCCGGCGGGAGAATCTGGTCGAGCGAGCCGCGCATCTCCCCTACCAGGGAGGGCCCCGCGGGAACCTGCGCCAGCAGCGCCGTGACCACCAGCACCGCGGGGAAAAAACACAGCATGCCGGAATAGGCCGCGGCCTTGGCGGTGTTGAACACGTCGTGATCCAACGCCAGCCAGAGCGTTCTGCGAACGTGATGGAAAACGCGCCCCATAATCGGTCACAGCCAGAGTAGAGCATCGGGACGCATTCGCAATAATGCAATTCGTCGTGTGTGCTTGCCGCTGCCGCCGGTGTGAATGCCTGGTTTCGTTCTGGCTATTTCTGCATTGCCCGGTAGGCGTGTACCCAGGCGTTCATCACATCGTCCAGCGAGAAGCCCGGCTCGATCTTGCAGTTCCCGAAGGTATCGTCCGTGCGCTCGCACCGCGCCACCACTTCGCCCTTCTCGTCGTAGAGCGAGAGCCCGTTGGGGCCCTTGGGCACATCCTCAAATTGAGGCAGCAGGACTGGGTTCACCAGAGGCTTTAAATAACCGGTCGCGGTTCCCGCGGAAACCGAGGCCAGAAGAATGAAAGCAGACAGAGCGCTCATTCCGTGACTCCCTATTTTATTGGGGTGCTTTCAGTATGCCGCAATTCCGGCCCCTCGCGATAGCCTTTTCGTTGTAGGTGCCGATGGTCTCGCAAAGAGGAATTCAATGCACATTCCGCGCTCGGATTCTTCGCGCACTCTCAAAGTCCAACCCCGGCGCTGATGGCCAACGGTTTATCATGGCCGGTTATGAAAAACGGACATTTCCGCGTCATCTGCCGATCCCTGATTTCCGTCCTGATCCTTGCGCCGGCGTCTTGCATCCTGGCAGCCCAGGCCGCACCGCCCTCCAATGCGCAGCTCGCTTCGCCTCAGATCAACCGCAGGGTTGAAGCCCTGCTCAAAAAGATGACGCTGGAAGAAAAACTCGGGCAGCTCGTCCAGTTCTCTGGAGGGTTCGCCACTGGGCCCGGCGCATCGAACCAGCACTGGGACGAGATGGTGGCAAAGGAGCAGGTGGGGTCGCTCCTCAACGTGGTCGGCGCCGAGGCCACCAACCACTACCAGCACATCGCCATGGAGAAGACGCGGCTGCACATCCCGCTCCTCTTCGGGCTGGACGTGATCCACGGCGACCACACGGTGTTTCCCGTTCCCCTGGCCATTGCCGCCAGCTTCGATCCCAGCGCGGCTGAGATTGTGGCGCGCACCGGCGCGGTGGAAGCGCGCGCCGACGGCATTCCCTGGGTCTTCTCGCCCATGGTTGACATCGCCCGCGACCCGCGCTGGGGCCGCATCATCGAGTCGAACGGCGAAGATCCGTTTCTCGGTTCCGTGATGGCGCAGGCCTGGGTGCGCGCCTACCAGCAGGGCGATCTCTCCAAACCCGATTCCGTCGCTGTCAGCGTCAAACACTTTGCCGCCTACGGCGCGGCCATCGCCGGTCGCGACTACAACGCGACGGACATGAGCCCGATCACGCTGCGCCAGGTCTACCTGAAGCCCTACCAGGCCGCGGTTGCAGCAGGCGCGGCCACGCTGATGAGCTCCTTCAACTCCATCAACGGCATTCCTGCTTCCGCCAACCCGCTTACGTTGACTGAGATTCTGCGCAAGGAGTGGGGCTTCAACGGCTTCGTTGTCTCTGACTGGGGCGCGGTGGCCGAGCTCATCAACCACTCCATCGGCGACGGCCCCACGGTGGCGCGCAAGGCGCTCGAAGCCGGCGTCGACATGGACATGGAGGGCAATCTGTATGGCACCGTGATCGCCGCCCAGGTCCGATCCGGCAAGATCCCTGAGTCGGTCGTCGATGAGGCTGTCCGTCGTGTCCTGCGCGTCAAGTTCGCGCTAGGCCTCTTCGACCATCCCTACACCCAGCCCGGCCCGCCCTATGAGCCCACGCCGGATCGCCGCGCCCTCGCCCGCAAGGTGGCCGGCGAGACCCTGGTGCTGCTCAAGAACAATCCCGTGGAAGGCATCGGTAAACTGCTCCCGCTCAGCGCCAACATGAAAACCGTCGCCCTCATCGGCCCCCTGGCCGATGACAAGCCCGACATGCTCGGCGCCTGGTCCCAGGGCAATCCCCAATTCGTCATCACCCTGCGCGAAGCACTCGACGTACGCCTCGGAGCCGGTCACGTTCTCTACGCCCAAGGCTGCGGGCTATTGTCCGGTGAAGATGCGCGCGCATTCGCCATGGCCACTGGAGCGCCCAACGCCTCCACCATGCCCCTGCCCGACGACAACGCTACCATTGACCAGGCTGTGGAGTTAGCGAAGAAGGCAGACGTGGCCATTCTGGCCCTGGGCGAGCCCGCCGGCTTCATGGAAGGCGAAGCCTCCAGCCGCGTGCACCTGGGCTTTACCGGCAGCCAGGAAAAACTGCTCCAGGCCGTTGCCGCCACCGGCAAGCCTGTCGTTCTGGTGGTCGTGGCCGGTCGCCCCCTCCAGATCAAATGGGCCGGCGAGCACGTTCCTTCCATCGTGGAAGCGTGGTCGCCGGGCATGGAAGGCGGCCACGCCATCGCCGACGTCCTCTTCGGCGACGTCAATCCCTCCGGCAAGCTTCCGGCGAGCCTGCCTCGCGCCGTCGGCCAGGAACCGATCTACTACGCGCAGATGCCCACCGGCCGCCCAGCCACCGGCATCGACCTCAGCCACATGCCCACCAACTCCGACGAGAAGTTCCATTCGCGCTACATGGGCGAGCAGAACTCCGCGCTGTTTCCCTTTGGCTGGGGACTGAGTTACACGACCTTTGCGTTTTCAACGCCAATGGTCAGCCGGCAAACGATTCCCGTCCGCGAGGTGCTGGCCTCCGGCCACTCGCCGCTTCTCAAGGTCGGCGTCGATGTCCGCAATACCGGCAGCGTGGCCGGCACTGAAGTGGTCCAGCTTTACCTGCGCATTCCCAACGTCAGCGTGGAGCAGCCGGTGCGCGAGCTGAAGGGCTTTACGCGGGTCACGCTGGCGCCGGGCGAATCCAAACACGTCGAGTTTCCGCTCACCTTCGACGAGCTCAACTTCTACAACGTGGATCTGAAGCAGGTGGTCGAGCCCACGACCTACGACGTGTGGGTGGGCGGCAGTTCGCTGGCCGCCGCCGAGACCACGTTCCAGGTGGTCGAGTGAAATAATAATGACGATGGCGAAGAGTTTATCCGAATCATCTCAGCCCGTAGAGCTGATAAGCATGACCTCGGAAGATATAAAGCACAGGCAGTGGACTGAGTCGGAAAAGCGCGCGATTCGCGAGGCTGCCAGAGCGCAGGCCGAAGGCCGCGACCTGCCCGAAGAGGAGTACGAGGACATTCCGCGCCTGACCGAAGAGCAGCTCAGCCGCATGGTGCGCGCCCGGCCTCGCCGGAGCAAGGTCGCTGTCAGCGTCCGCCTCGATCCACAGGTTCTCGACTGGCTGCGCTCCAAGGGCGAAGGCCACCTCACGCGCATCAACGACATTCTCAGCAACCTCATGGAGGCGGAGCGCAAGATCGGCTCGGCGAGATAGGTCGCTTCGCCGGTTCGGCTCTGCTCTCCTCAGCTCCCCGCCTTGTAATCCTTGTAGTCTTCCGTGAGCAGCGTGTGGCGGAAGATGAACCTGCCTTGCGGGTCGTCAGGATACGGCTGCTCCATGGTGTCGATGATGGTCCGCACCGGCAGAACCAGGGTCTTGCCGCCCACGGTCTGCGGCCCGTAATCGATGCGCTGCGTCTCCACCCGCACCGGGTCCGAACCCTTGAGTTCAGCTTCGGTAATCAGCCGCACCACCTCGCCCGTGTTCGGATCGACAAAGATCTCGCCGTGATAGGGAACCTTTGCTTTCCAGATCCGCCACGATGTTGCCGTCTGGTAATTTCCGGCGCCGCCCGCGGTCTCCGTCCCGCGCAGGGTCATATCGCCGGCCTGGCTCGACTCCGGGAAGCAGCAATAAGCCACTTCATCCCTGGTCCTCTTTTTATCCACGTCGTAGGAGAACACCGCCACCTGTTTGCCGTTTACCATCTCCCAGCGCAGCCAACCGATCTTGCCCGTCTGCTGCGCCTCATCCAGCACCGTGGCCAGATCGGGCGGCTGGCCCAGCATCGCGATCATTCCGTTTGCGCCCCATTGCCCCTTGTCCTGCGGCGGCGCCTGCTCCGCTCCATTGCGGAACGTCACCTGCGCCTCGTCCGCGGTGGTGTAGCGAATCGGCGTAATGGTCGGGGCGAAGGTCCCGGTGCTGTGCGCGCCGAAGGTTTGCTTCGGCATCTCCACGCCGTCCTGGAAGCGGCGCGTGTCCTTGGTCGCGGTCACCGCCGGCGATTGCGCATAGGTCTTGGTGGCGTAATCCGTCGCTTTGTCCAGGATCGCTTTCTGCGCTGCTGCATCCGGCGCCGCGGCAGTGGGGATATCGCTTGCCGGCGGCGGCAACGTGGCGCTCTCCGCTTCCAGAATGAATAACTGTTCGGTGGTCAACTGTCCGGGCACGTCTGGCCCCAGGCTTTCCAGATCGTTGTGGGTCAGCTCTTCCGTCAGTTCCACATCCTCCAGGTCCCTGGCCAGGTCAGGGTCTCGCGTGTTCGCCTGGTGCGCGGAAACCAGCATTTGCTTCAATTGCTCAAAGGTTATCTTCCTGGTTTTGGCTGCCCAACCGGGCAGAACAGCCAGCAGCACAACGAGAAACCATCCAAATCGCTTCATTCCCTCGACCTCCAGAGGTATTCCGGCCCCGCCATTGTACCGGTCCGGCCCATGACTTGGAACCGCAAACCCCTGCGCCGGTTAGGAGGCCTTTCCCGTGCCGGCGTCCAAATGCCCGGCTATACTGAAGGCCAATCCTGAACCGGGTCCGGGCTTTGATTCAGCCCGCCCGGCGGAGAAAGCATCTGGAGTGCAACATCCACATCCCCCCGGATTTACCCACGGTCCTCGACCGCGCCTGGAGCGCCGCCCGCGGCCTTCCCGGTTTTCTCACTGAGACTGAAGCGCGCTTTTTAGGCCTGGCCGCCGCTTGCACGCCGGCCGAAGGCGCAATCGTCGAAATCGGCAGCTTCAAAGGCAAATCCACAGTCGTGCTGGCCACGGTTGCGCAGCATTACGGCTTCGGGCCCGTGGCGGCCATCGACCCCCACACCTTCGACAACCCCGAGCTCGCCGCGCATCGCGCCATGCCCGGTGCGTCTTCGTTTGAAGCATTCCTGCGCAACCTCGATTCAGCCGGCGTCGCCCGCGTGGTTGAGTCCCATCGCGCGCGCTCCATCGATGTCGCCCCGGACTGGACCCGCCCCATTCGCTTTCTCTGGATCGATGGCAATCACACATGGGCCGGCGCCAAAGCCGACTTCGACGGCTTCATGCCCCATCTCGTTCCCGGCGGCGTGGTGGCCTTTCACGACGCGCTCCATCTCTTCTCCGGGCCCATTCGCGTTTTCGTTGAAGACGTGCTCCGCTCGGACCGCTTCGGCGCCGCTGGATTCGCCTGCTCCATCGCCTGGGCGCAGTTCCGCCCCCATGACGGCGCGCTCTTCCTTCCGCAGCGCGCCGCTCTCGAACGCCGCGCCCGACGCCTGCTGTCCTACGTCGAAGGCGATCGCAAGCTACGCCGCATCGAGAAGCTCCGCTACAAGCTGGTCCGCTCCCGCATTCCTCGCGCCGCCATCACGCCCGAGGACTGGGCCGCGCTGCTCAAATCTCCACTGCCCTTCTGAGGCTCCCTGTTCCCTATTCCCTACTCCCTATTCCCTGTTCGCTGCCTTTACCCGCCCGACACGAGTACACTGTTCCGAGAGCCAGGAGGCAAACATGCAAGCAAGAATTCAGGGCACCACCATGCCGGTGCTCGAAGTGCAGCTCGACCCCAACGACAGCGTCTTCTCTGAGAGCGGCGAACTGTCCTGGATGACCCAATCGATCCAGATGACCACCCACACCCAGATGGGCGGCGGCGGCGGCCTGTTTGGCGTCTTCAAGCGCGCCGTAGCCGGCGGCTCCATCTTCATGACCGAATACCGCGCTTTCCAGGTTCCCGGTCAAGTCGCCTTCGCCACCAGGGTTCCCGGCCACATCGTGCCCGTGCAGTTGGGTCAGGGCGTGGATTTCATGGTCCATCGCCACGGCTTCCTGTGCGCCACTCCCGAGGTCACGCTCACGGTCGGGTTCCAGCAATCGCTCGGCGCAGGCATCTTCGGCGGCGACGGCTTCATCCTGCAGCGCGTGGGCGGCCAGGGCACCGCCTGGCTTGAGCTTTCCGGCGAGCTCATCCAGAAAGACCTCGCCCCCGGTGAAGTCCTGCGCGTGCATCCCGGACACGTGGGCGCGTTCCACGCCTCGGTTGCGTTCCAGATCACCACGGTTCCCGGCATCAAGAACATGATCTTCGGCGGCGACGGCATTTTCCTGGCCCAGCTCACGGGGCCCGGCTCCGTCTGGCTCCAGACTTTGCCCATCTCGCGCCTGGCGCATCAAATCAGCGAGTACCTGCCCAATCGCGGCGGCGCGGTCACCACCCAATCGGCCAGCTCCGGCGTCATCGGCGGCATCGTGGGTTCCATCCTTAGCGGAGGCCAGTGACAAAGCTCGGCGTGACTGGATCGGACACCGGCTCGCGTAGCCTTCGCGGCGACATTCTCTTCGGGTTTGCGGTGGCCTTCGCTCTCTACCTGGCGTGGGTGCTGCGCCACGTCCTGCTCCTGCTCTACGTCAGCGCCCTGTTCGCCGTGGTGCTCAAGCCGCTCACCATTTTTATCGCCGATATACGCATCGGCCGCTTTCGTCCCTTCCGCAAGATCGGCATCTTCGTGTTGCTGCTCTTTGTCTTCGGCGGCCTCACTGCATTCGGATTCCTCGCCATCCCCCCCGCCGCGCGCGACCTGCACAGCTTTGTCCAGGACCTGCCCTCCCGGCTGCCCGAAATCCTGGAGAAGCTGAAGCACATCCCCTTCGCGGGCCACATCGACACCAGTTCCGTCTCCGCGCGCATCGAAACGGCCATCACCCAGGCCGCTACCTATCTCTTCTTGTCCATCAAGGACTGGGCGGGCACGCTCGCCGATGTGGCCATTGCGCTGATCCTCACCATCTACTTCAGCCTGGAAGGCGACACGGCTTATGGCTGGGTCCTCTCGCTCGTGCCCGCTCGCGAACGGGAGCGCCTTGACTCCACCCTGCGCCGCGCCGAACGCCGCATGGAGAAGTGGCTGCTGGGGCAGGGAAGCCTGATGCTCATCCTCGGCATCGTCAGCACCATTACTTACTCCGCTCTCCACGTCCGCTACGCCTACGCGCTCGGCTTCCTCACCGGCCTGCTCAACATCATTCCGGTCCTCGGCGCCGCGGTCAGCATCGCCCTGGCGTTGCTGGTGGCCGCCATCGACTCCTGGGGCCGCGTCCTCGGCATCGCCATCTTCTACGCGGTTTATCTGAACGTGGAGAATTCGTACCTGACGCCGCGCATCATGCAGTCCAGCGTCGATCTTCCCGGCCTCGCGATTCTGATTGCCCTCCTTATCGGCGGCGCACTGGCCGGCGTAGCCGGAGCGCTCGTCGCCGTCCCCACCGCGGCCCTGGTAGCGGTGCTCATTGACGAATACCTGGTGGTGAAGGAAAGCGGCCAGTGAACGGCGAACATTGAAGCGGCGAATCGTGGCGGAAAAGAGTGACTCGCGTCAGGGCACGACTTCAGTCGTGCCGAAAGCCGCACAAAACGATTGGGCTTTAGCCCCCGAGGGACGCTCCAGGGGTAATCTGCGCATAGCCGGTCAACCGCGCATAACTCGGTCTTGCGCGACCGCCTGCACGATTTCATGCTCCGGTCGACGCAGCTTGAGCGCCTGAGCCACGAAAGGATGCCTGATGCGGAGCCTTCCATCTTCGCGGCGTTGGGGAGCAGATTGGACTGAGACGAGAGTCGCAGAAAGACCTGTTTGATGCGATCGCCTGCGGCCACGTCGAGCGGCCGTGAGAGATTTAACGTCCATGTAATCGGAATCCTCAGTTGCGGAAAGACCCTGCAGTACGATGATCACGCGTAAGATCCATCGACGTGGAAGTCTCGCATTCGGCGCGTGCCTGCTGACACTTTGCTTGTCCCCAGCCGTATCAGCACGCGGGCAAGCCAAATCAACCGCCGCACCCGACCCGACCGCGAAAACACCTTCTTATGAAATCATCTCGGTAAAGCCGAGCAAACCAGGCTGCGCCGTCATGTCTTTCAACGCGCCGCCCGGCCGACTTACGATTCGCTGCTACCAACTCCGCCGGTTGCTCTTCGTTGCTTATTCCATCCGGCTCTCTTCGTCGATACCGGGGATGCCGAGATGGGGCGACTCAGCGCACTTCGATATCGACGCCAAGGCAGATGACGCGACAACTGAGGCGATGGGGAAGCTCTCCGAAAAGGAGCTGTCGAATCAAGCGCAGCGGATGCTCAGGGCGCTCTTGGCCGACCGGTTCCAGCTAAAAGTTCATACCGAAACGAGGGAACGGCCCGTTTATAGCCTCGTCATCGCCAAGAGCGGATTCAAGCTGACACCAACATCCCCGAGCGAAAAGCCCAGCGGAAATTACTCCTGGGGCAACGGCGAGATCGAGGTTCGCAACGGTCCCATTGCCAGCCTCGTGTTCTGCCTCTCCGAGGGCATAGCGGGCCGCAAT
Source organism: uncultured Acidobacteriota bacterium (assembly GCA_963766785.1). GTDB lineage: Bacteria > Acidobacteriota > Terriglobia > Terriglobales > Acidobacteriaceae > Telmatobacter. The sequence continues at coordinate 334,731 of CAVYBV010000015.1, read as the reverse complement.
GTGATCGACAAGACCGGACTCACCGGCAACTATGACATCGACCTTAAATGGACGCCAGATGACCAGGAGGGCACGTCTGACGCCGGACCAACGCTCTTCACTGCGCTCGAAGAGCAGCTCGGATTCAAACTCGTGCCATCAAAAGGACCCATCGACACATTTGTCATCGACCACGTCGAAAAGCCGTCGGAGAATTAGCGATCACCGGACGGCAAGTGAGGCCGCAACAAAGTCTCTGTTGACGAAAGCGCGGCCTTTGAAATCTGGTGTGGTTTCGCCTTTCCAGACTCCGGCCGAATTGCCGCCCAGCCGGAAGAAACTCCAAAGGCGCCTGCCCCGCTCTTCCTGCCGCCCGCGAACTTCAGCGCCCCGCCGCCCGCATCTCCGCGTCCACCTCCGCCTTCATCGCGCCGCAATCCGCAAACAGCCGCACCAGCCCGCCGCTCAGGGTCGGCAGATCGGCCTGCGCCGGTCCGTCCGGCCGCGCCCCGCGCGCCATCTTCAGCTCGCCCGTTCCCTGCGCATCCATGATCAGCGTGGCCAGCTTGCGCGCCAGCGGCAGCTCGAAGCTCTCCGACACAAACACCAGCCTGCCTCGCGTCGTGATCGCCACCGGACCTTCGTCGGTTGTATACACCTGCTCCACCGTTCCTGCCGGAGCGCCAACCGGAGTCTGCGCCGCTTCTTCCTTGTGCAGTCCGGAATACTTGCGCCCCAGCGAATCGGCGTACAACTGCGCGAACGCCTGCGCCGAAGCTTCGCTCTTCCATGCCGAAAGATAGAAGAACGAAATCGACTTGGTCGTTTTCTGCTCCGCCGGGGTCGCGTTCAGCCGCTGTCCCGCCCAGTAGATGCCCCCATCCCACGCCGGCGTCAGGTCGCGCGCCGCTTGGTCTCCGCCAAAAATCTGCGTCAGAATTTGCAGGTCCAGCTCCCCCACCTGCCCGATGTCGTAGGGCCTGTAGGTCTTGTCCACCAGCGGATGAATGTCCGGAAGAAGCGGAATGGCGGGCACCTTGTGCTCCTCGAACACCCTCGGGTTGATGATCTCCCAGGTCGAGGTCGGCGGATGGTCCAGCATGTCGGCAAAGGCCGCCTTCTGTCCCTTGTCCATCCAGATGTCCTGCTCAAAACTCAATCCGTCGCGGTAAGGGAACAAGAGCAATTCGGAAAGCAGCAGCGGCGCTCGCGCCATTACCGGCGAGGAGTCGGCTCCGTTCATATTCTGCTTGATGAGATCCACCACTTCGGGATCCTTGATCAGGCTCTTGCCCATGGGCTTGAGGATGTAGTCCATCATCACCGCCGTGGCCTGTCCCTCGGTGACGGCTTCGCGGGCGTCGTCCATCTCATCCCTGGCCAGGTGATCCTGGTCGTCGCGATAATTGGTTGAGGCATCGTCGGGCGTCTGATCGCTCCACTTCTCCAGGTCCACGCGCTGGTCCTGCAGCGCGTGCGTCAACTCGTGCGCCAGCACCGGCTCTTGCTCATCCACGCTCACCCAGTCCAGCATGTTCACCGTCTTGGTCTTGGTGTCGTAATAGGCTTCGATCTGATCCTTCAACAGCACCAGCAGGAAGGGCTTGAGGTCGAAATCCTTATCCAGCAGCCCGAATTTCTTCAGTACGATTTCACCCTTCTGCAACCGCTTGGCGCCCTCGTCCTCGTTGAACTTCTCGTTGAGATAGGCTTCCACCTCCGCGCGCGTCCTTATCTGCCGCTTCACCGTGCTCTTGATGGGCAGCCCGGTCTCTTGGCTGGCGAACTGCATGAGCTGGTCTACCAGGGCAAAGAGCTGTTTGGCCTGATCGGGCGTGATGTGGGTCTCGCCCTTGCTCGCTTCTCCTGGTTTCGCAGGTGGTTTCGCGGCCGGCGCGGGAGTCTGGCCCGTGCCAGGCGCAGGGGGAGCCGCCTGCCCGGGCGCAGGCATCGCGGCCAGCATCGCCATCATGCTGAAGCCAATGCTCAGCAACCATTTACGGCCCGGCATTCCCGCCCATCTCCCACCATTGATCATCTTCGCTCCCTGCCTTGCCTCTACCATGCGCCGGTCGGCGCCGTCCCTTGCCCGAGTCTATAATTAGGATGCGGCAGCAGGGAAATTCCACCAATTTACCAGGCTCCGCCCGCTTTCGCCCATGACTGATACCACCCTTGCCACCCCGCTCACAGCCACTCCCCTTGCCGCTTGGATGGCGGCGGGCGATTCCCAAATCCGCATCGCTCCCGCGCACGGCGTCCTTACACCCGTTCAGTTGGACGCCTTCCCTGCCGAAATAGAGGCGCTGGCCGCAGACGCCGCGCTGCACGATCTGGGATGGCTCCGCCGCATCAAGGTCCGCGGCGAAGACCGCTTCCGCTGGCTCAGCGGCATGGTTACCAACACCGTGAACGACCTCGCGCCCGCCGCCGGCGCGTGGAACCTGGTGCTGAATGCGCAGGGCCGCATCCAGGGCGACCTCACCGTCTGGCGCAAGCACGACAAGCTCGAAATCGAGTTCCCCGCCGAGCAGGCCGAAGCCCTCCTCACCCATTTTGAGCACTTCATCATCATGGACGACGTGGAGCTGGTCCTTCGCGACGATACCACCGCCCTTGGCCTTACCGGCCGGCGCGCCGGCCAGGTGCTTGCCCGCCTCGGACTGCCCGCGCTCCCTGAGGCAATGACTCATGTCGCTGTCGATTGGAACGGCTTGCACCTGCGCGTTCGCCGCGGCTTTGGCGCTCTTGCCGACCATTACGAGCTCTGGACCACGACCGCAACCATCGGCAAGCTCTGGAAGTACCTGGTCACCGGCGGCGCCACGCCGGTCGGCTCCAGCGCGCTTCAGGCATTCCGCATCGCCGAAGGCATTCCCGCATACGGGATCGACATGATGGAGCGCGACCTGCCCCAGGAAACCTCGCAAGCCCGCGCCCTCCATTTCGACAAGGGCTGTTATCTCGGCCAGGAGATCGTGGAGCGCATTCGCAGCCGCGGCAGCGTGCATCGCCATTTGCGGCCCCTTGAGCTCGACGGCCCCGTGCCGCCGCCGGGCGCCGCGCTTACGTTCGAGGGAGCCGACGCCGGCCACATCACCAGCGCCTGCGAGCTGCCTTTGCCCGCCGGCATGCGCCGTTTTGCTTTGGCCATGGTCCGCGCCGAAGCCGAGGCCCGCAACCTTCCCCTGGCATACGCCGCCGAATCACCTGGAACCGCGCGCCTGCTGGACGGGCCGCCAACACTTTAACTCCCCCGATACGCAAGGAACCCACACGCAAGGAATTATGAGCGACAATCCCAAATTCGAAGTCATCGATCGCCGCAAGTACAAGGCCGAGGAGGAAGCGCGGGAAACCGCGCCGGAATCGCCCGCTGCCGCCGCGCCGCCCGCGCCCAAACCCGAGCCTTCCCCCGCTGCCGCCGCCGGCCCGCGCCTGGTTACGCAGGAACCCCGCCAGACTGAGGCGGATGAGTTCGCCGGAGAGCCCCCGTTGCCGCCGCCGCCCACCGCAGAGGAATCGCGCCAGCAGAAGTCCGCCTACGACGCCTCGTCCGAGCGCCTCGAGGACCTGATCCGCGCCCAGAATCCCGGCGCCGGCCCGCTGCCCCCCGTTACTTTCGAGCACCTGGTCCAGCAGCTCTTCCTCTCCGCCATGATCCAGATGGGCGGTTCTCAGGCTGAGGGCCAGCGCCGCGTCGATATCGTCGGCGCCCGCCAGACCATCGACCTGCTCGGCATCCTGGCGGAAAAAACCAAAGGCAACCTGAGCAGCGATGAGGACCGCATGCTCCAGACCGCGCTCTTTGAGGCGCGAATGGCTTTCCTCGAACTCACCAACATGATCAGCTTTCAGGGCGTTCCGCCGCCGCCCCCGCCAAGGAAGTGAAAAGGCAGCTTCCAGCTACTAGCTTCCAGCTACTAGCTTCGAGGATTGCAGCCGCTGCTGGATGATCGGGATTCGGCCAATCTTCATCTTCCAGGAAACTTTCGACTCCGGGAAAAAACTTCGTTCGGCTTTTAGCTGGAAGCTAGAAGCTAGCGGCTAGAAGCTACCATCATGCGCGCCACCCTCACATTCCTCGGCACCGGAACCTCCATGGGAGTGCCCACGGTGGGCTGCGCCTGCGCGGTCTGCGCCTCCGCCGATCCCCGCGACCACCGCCTGCGGCCCTCCGCGCTGCTGCGCTGGAACTCGCCCGCCGATCCCGCCCGCCCGCGCGCCGTCGTCATTGACACCGGTCCCGACTTTCGCCAGCAGGCCCTCGCCCACCATCTCACCCATGTCGATGCCGTCCTTTACACTCACGCGCACGCCGACCACATTCTCGGCCTGGACGATCTGCGCCCCTTGAGTTTTGAGGCCCAGCGTTCCGGCGGTCCCATCCCCCTCTACGCTTCTGAAGAAACCGCCGCCGTCCTGCGCCGGATCTACGACTACACTTTTTCTCCCGACGCCACTTACACCACCCGCGCGCGCGTCGAGATTCGCCCGCTTGCCGAGCGCACCCGCATTCACGAGGCCGAATTCATCCGCGTGCCCGTCCTGCACGGCGACATGGAAGTCTTCGGCTTCCGCTTCGGCGACGCAGCTTATCTCACCGACGTGAGCGCCATTCCCGAATCGAGCTTTGCCTTGCTTGACGGCCTGCACACGCTCGTGCTCCCCGCGCTGCGCCACAAGCCCCATCCCAGCCACGCCACTCTGGAGCAGGCCATCGAATGGGCCCGGCGCATCGGCGCCCGCCAAACATGGCTCACCCACATTGCCCATGAACTGGGCCACGAGCAAACCAACCCCACGCTACCGTTCGGCGTGAGCCTGGCCTGGGACGGTCTTGAAGTCTCCGTCAGCCTCGGCCAGGCAGGATCAGCCGCATGACCGCCGTCTACCGTTCGCTCGGCGAAATTCCCACGAGCCTCGCGCCTTCAGTAGCCGCCATCGGCAACTTCGACGGCGTGCACCGGGGCCACCAGCAGATCCTCCACGCGGTCGCCGCCGAGTCTCGCGCCCGCGGCCTGCGCTCCGCCGCCATCACTTTCGATCCCCATCCCGAGCAGTTTCTCCGCCCCCGGCAGGCGCCCGCCCTGCTCACGCCAAGGGACGAGCGCATCCGCCTGCTCTCGGCCACCGGCGTGGATGCGATCGTGGTGCTCGAGTTCGACGAAACCCTCGCCGCGCTCACCGGTCGGCAGTTCGTTGAGCGGGTCCTGGTGGCCTCGCTCGGCGTGCGCGCCTTGCACGAAGGCGGTAACTTCCGCTTCGGTCACAAGGCCCAGTGCGGCGTTGCGGAGCTGGCCGCACTTGGCCGCGAGTTCGGCTTCACCCTCACAGTGCACCAGGCCGTGCACCTCCATGGCCTTGAAGTATCAAGCTCCGCGGTGCGCGCGCTCGTGGCTTTGGGCGACATGAAGCGCGCGCGCTGGATGCTGGGCCGGCCATTCGCCATTCGTGGAACCCCGGTTCGCGATCGCGGCCTGGGCGCGCGCCTTCTTGTCCCCACCGTGAACCTCGCGCCCTATAACGGTCTGCTGCCCGCCTTCGGCATCTACGTCACGCGCATCACCATCGATGGCCGCTCTTTCGAGGCGGTTACAAGCATCGGCAACCGGCCCACGTTCCCTGGCGCCGGATTCAGCGTGGAAACCCACATCCTCGACTTCGAGCCCGTCGAGCTCAACGAAGACACGCCCATTGAATTGGAGTTCCTGCTGCGCCTGCGCGACGAAAAGAAATTCGACTCGGTCGAGGAACTGAGGGCGGAGATCCTCAGGGACGTGGCCAGGTCGAAACGCTTCTTTCGCCTGCTGCGCCCTTAGGAACTCGCTGAATTACTCTTTGGAGCGATATTCTTTGAAGGGTGCGGGCTATAAGAAGGGTACGGGCTTTAGCCCGTACGTTAAGCTCTGCATTATCACCGAGGGGCTTTAGCCCCTGAGGGACGCACTTGTTCCCGCGCGCATTCTCCTGGCTCGCGCTAAAGTCCCGTCTTCAATCCCGGAAACTCTGTCTTCACTCAATCGTGATTCCCGTCGCCACGTACTTGTTTCCGTCGTAGTACGCAGAGATCCGCACATGCTGCCCCGTGCGCAGGCGCTGGCTGATCTCGGCGTACGGATCGAACCAGATTTGATAGCTCCGGCTATCGCGCGGATCCACCACCGCCAGCGCTCCCGCCGCAAGGTTGAGATCCGTCAGAGTTCCGCTGAAAAGGAAGCTCGCGCCCGGCGTAGCCAGCACCTCGATCTGGGTTGCGTCCCCTTGCCCGCGGTTGTTGGAGTCGAATTTGACCTGGACCAGCGACCCCGGCACCAGGTCAGAAGGCCCCGAAGGCGCTGAGGAAAACTCCGATTGTCCCAGCCGCTTGAACAAGGTCCGGGTTGAAACCACCACCCGGAACGGCGGCCGGTCCGGCGCCGTGGTCAGAATTAATACTCCGCTGCCGGGATCGAATGAAAGCACCCGGCCCTGGTACTCGCCCTCCGGCTGCGAGGAAAGAATGTGCACGCTCACTGCGAAAATGTCTGCGCCGTCCAGCATCGTCTCGACCGATGCGTGCGTCGCCGGCCCCAGGTCGCGCAGCGGAATTCGCTTGCCGTCGCGGTACACCTCGGTCCGTTCGTCAAAAAGAATCTTCATCGGCTTCTCGCCGTACACCTTCAACACCAGCTGGTCCATCACCGGATCGACGCGGAAGATCTCCCCGCCCAGGATGGTGCTCTTTCCCTGGGGCAGCGGCGGCAAATCGGGCGTGCTTCTTGCGCTTGTGCCCGCTCCGCTCCTGGAGGTGAGCGCCGCCGGCGTCGATTGCCCCCGGCCCATGCTTCCCTGCCCCAGCACAAACGCGCCCAGCATCATTACCGCGAACATTCGTCCCATTCTTGCGCCCCTGATTCCGTTTTGGACACTCAGTTGGATGATTCCCGCGGCTTTTTGGGTGGCTTCTCGCCCCGCTGCCCCCCGGACAACACTGCTCCTGACCGCGCATCTAAACAAAAGTGCCAACCTGCGTGAAAACCATCGTTGCGCCCAGCCGAGGGGAATAACAGCACCATGCCAAAGACCGCAATCACCGTCGGCGCCATCCTTGCCTTCGCCGTACTGGGCGCGAGCCGCAACGCCTGGGCTCACGACGGCGAGCGCATCCTCATCCCCATGCGCTCCCACCTGAGCCCGGTGCAGAAACTCAACCGCGAGGGCGTTGAGGCCATCCGCAATCACGCGTTCGATCGCGCCCAGGCGCTCTTCTATCGCGCGTATCTCTACGATCCCGCCGACCCCTTCACCCTCAACAACCTCGGCTACGTCGCCGAGCTGGAGGGCCAGATCGACCGCGCCCAGCGCTTCTACCAGCTCGCCGCCGAACAAAGCAGCAACGCCGACATCGACTTGAGCAACATGAAGCGCCTAGAGGGCCAGCCCATGAAAGCCGCTCTGGTCCAGCTCCAGGACGCCACCATGCGCGTCGATCGCTTCAATCTCGACGCCATGCGCCTGCTGGAGCAGGACCAGGACTTCGAAGCCATTGACACACTCAAGCGGGCTCTCGCCGTCGATCCCGGCAATCCCTTCACCCTGAACAATCTCGGCGTAGCTTATGAGTCCGTCGCCGATCTCGACAACGCCCTCGGCTGCTACCAGCAAGCCGCGGCCACCGGCTCCAATCAGTCGGCCATGGTCACCCTCGATCGTTTTTGGCGCGGCCATTCCGTATCCTCGATGGCCCGCGAAAGCGCCCGCCGCCTTCAACAGCAGATGCGCAACGTCAATCTCGCCGGGGCCCGGGCCGTCATGTACACCCTGCGCGGCGTCCGCGCGGAGAACGCCAACAATTGGACCGAGGCCCGCGAGGACTTCCTCCGCGCCTACGCGCTCGATTCATCCAGCGCCTTCACCCTCAACAATCGCGGCTACGTGGCCGAACGCGAAGGCGACCTCGAAACCGCGCAGTTCTTCTATCAGCGCGCCCAGCGCGCCTCCGACTCCACTGCCAGGGTTGGCCTCGCCACCCGCCTCGACGCCAGGGGCCAGCCGCTCCTCGCCGTCGCCGGTAACAGCAACGGCAAAGTCGATGACGCGCTCGAAGTTTATAGTCGCGAACGCAAGCAGCCCTCGGCTCCGGTCCAGCTCACCCCGCGCGGAGGCTCGCCGGAGCAATCCCCGAATCCAGCTCCGGAAAACCGGCCGCAATAACTTTGAGACCCAGGGGCAAAACTGAAATGCGCGTGCAATCCGATTTGGCTTCTTATCAATCGATGACCCTGCTGTCCCTCCTGCTCCTTGTTTCCCCGGAGCAAGCAGGCGGCTCCTGGATAGGAGAGAATCTCCATTGCGATCTCGGCCTCCTCGGCAGGCACGGCTTCGACGATCTGCTTCGCCTAGCCGCCCTCAATCACGTCGTCATGCGCGGCATGGGGTTTTTTCTCGCCATTGCCCGCGGCATGCGCGACGACCTCCGCGCCCAATGTGCCATCCAGGCGCTGGCCGTGGAACAGCGCCGCATCGCCAACGCCCTCCCGTTCCTCGCCGAGATTGCAGAGTCTTTTGAGAATGCCGGATACGGTTGCTCGGTCATCAAGACCCTCGATCATTGGCCCGACCTCGGCAGCGACATCGACCTCTTTTCGAGCGCCTCCCCCGCGCAGGTGGTTGAGTTGATGACCCGCCGCTTCGGCGCATCCGTCGCCCCCAGGAGCTGGGGCGACCGCCTCGCCTGCAAGTGGAACTTCCAGATTGCCGGCCTGCCTGAGCTGATCGAAATTCATGTCGGACGCCTCGGCCAGACCGGCGAGCAGATTAGCATTGCATCTTCGCTTCTGCGTCGCACCCGCCTCGTCACCGTCGCCGGCCGCTCCTTCCGCGTGCCCTCCAATTCCGACCGCGTCCTCCTCTCCGCCCTGCAGCGCATGTACCGCCATTTCTACTTCCGCCTCTGCGACATCGTCGACACCGCGGCGCTCGTCGAAAACGATGAAATCGACTTCACCGACCTCCATGACGCCGCGGAAAAAGCCGGCATCTGGGAGGGCGTCGCCACGTATCTCGCCATCGTCTCCGATTACACCGCCCGCTATCGCGGCGTCGGCCTCAACCTGCCTGAAGTTGTCGCCGCGTCCGCGCGCTTCGGCGGCGACGCGGTTTACTTCGCCCGCGGATTCCTCCGCGTGCCCATCCTGCCCCAGTCGGCCCGTCTCTATGGCGCCCAACTGGCTCTCTCGCTGCGTAAACGCCAACTCCAAACCGGCGCCCGGCTCAGCCTGCTTCCCTGGCTGGCCACCGCCGCCGCCGTCGGCCACAAGGTAACGGGAAGCGACAAAGGCATCTGGTGATCATGCCGGCTGGTTCGCGGCCGCATTTTTTCCGCAATCGCGCCAGCTTCAATGCGCCCGTTCGTCATCTAACCACTTGTACGGAATTAGAGAACGCCGTCTACAAACCATAAGCGGGATAACTTAGAGAACTCGGGGGGGATGCGGGGGGTCTCGCAAGGGAAACTTATGATGAATCGTGCATCGACGAACCCGGAATTTCTTGCCCGCGGCAGGCTGGTCGTCGAACGGCCGCTGGCCGCGGCAGCCTACAACACCACCAGCCTCGCGGTCGACTTCGATGACGCTTTCGTCGAAGACCTCGAGCCTCTGCCGCGCCTTGTCCCCATGCCCGCCGTCTCATCCGCAGCCGTCATGCGCGGCGCGCCCAGCTTCGTCGGCCTCGATGTCGCCACCAAACAACGCGATCCCGCCGCCAAGGTGCTCTCCGCCATCATCCACTGCGTCGCCATCGCCGCCATCCTCTATCTTGGCATCAAGGCGCGCCAGGCCGTGGTCGATCCTGAACCCACCGCTCCCCTCAACATCACGCTCTACGCGCCTCCGCCTCCGCCCCAGGCCCTGCCCGTCGCCCCCAAGCCCGGCGGCGGTGGTGGCGGCGGCGCGCACCAGGTGGTCGAGCCCACGCGCGGAAATCCCCCGCGCATCTTTGCCCCCGCTCCCGTCGAGGCTCCGCAGGTACTGCGCTTCCAGCAGCCCAAGCTCGCAGCCGAGCCCTCTGAAGTCGTCAAGATGCCGGATAACCCGGCCATCCCCAACCTCGGACTCTCCAACTCGCCCCAGATCGCTCTCGCCTCGCAGGGCAGCGGATCCAACTCCGGCTTCGGCAAGGGCATGGGCGGCGGCCTCGGCATGGGTCGCGGCATCGGCGCCGGTCCCGGCTCGGGCGGCGGTTACGGCGGCGGCGTCATGAGCGTCGGCGGCGGCGTCAGCGCACCCCAGGTCCTGCACACCGTCCAGCCCGACTTTACCGAGGAAGCCCGCCAGGCCAACTTCCAGGGCAGCGCCTCCATCGAGCTCATCGTCGACCAGCAGGGCAATCCCCAGAACGTCCGCATCATTCGCCGCCTGGGCATGGGCCTCGACGAAAAAGCCGTAGAAGCCGTGCGCCAATACAGGTTCCGCCCCGCCATGTTCCAGGGCCATCCCGTAGCCGTGCAGATCATCGTCGACGTCGCCTTCCACCTCCACTGATTCCGGTCAGGGGTGTGAATTGCGCGTAGGGACCGCGGGAAAATAGCCCAGGCCAACCCCGAAAGGGTGAGCCGAGGGGACAGACCTGGGAACGCCACCCACCCAAAAGTACAATCGAAGATCGCGACCCGCAGGAGCGCGATCTCCCCCGGTCCTACCGTCGTCATCTCTTCCGAAATACGGACTGTGCCCCGTTGATCGCACCTGACCCTGAGGGGACTGAAGGGGAAGGATCCGCGCGATGAGCGGGAAAGCGTCCCGGAGGGACAGCAGGAGAATAGCCCCGGTGGACGCGCTGCGAAGCAGTGCGGGAACCCCGGGGTAAGGCCAACCAAAAGAATTCGGGTCTCCTCGCGCCCGCCAGGGCGCGAGGAGACCCTCAGCGGACGGCAAGGCCACGCGGCCCGCTCATCGTTCGCCGCGGCGAACGATGAATGGGGCACGGCCCCGAGAATCCAAGGCGCATATTCAGAATCGATGAGCGGGCCACCTGCCGTCGGGACATGGAAAACAAAACAGGCCGAGCGCCTCAATCAAGCGAGTCCTAAAACAATTTGCTTAAGTTGTATCCGAAGGTGGGGCCGCCGCCTGCGCCAAATGCCAGGTATCCCTGCGCGGCGATATGGCCACCGAGCGACAAGGCGACGCCGAAGCCTCCGTCCTGGCGAAGGCCTGCAAAGGAGAGGCTGGAGAACGTGGGGCCGACAGATCCTGCGTCGTAGAAGACCAGAATGTTGTAGAGCGGCAGAATGTAGTTGGTCTGCACAAAGAGCGCGTCGGGGGCGCGGAAGCGGTAATTGGGCCACGCGCGCAAGCCGAGCCGGGAGTCAATATCGGAACCGCCGACGGTGGGCTGCAGATAAAACGGGACCGTCGAACCAGCTCCGGTTCTCGACGCTGCGATATGCGAAACCACGTCAAGGTCTCCAAAGCCGCAGGGCTGGCGCACCTTCAGCACATAATTGGCCGGCTTGGACCAGTCGATGTTTTTGTCGCCGCAATTCTTGGCCAGCATGGAATCCCAGAAGTGCTCGCCGCCGGTTTTGGCGTCGCCAACCTGCACGTAGTGGCGGACTCGGGTGCCAAGCTGAACATTTTCGTCGGAGTCTTCAACAAACTGCTGGAACGATGAAGCTGAATTTCCGGGCGCGGAGTACCAGTGGTATTCCACGCTGTTGTTGGAGGTGAACTGGATGTATGGCTTCATCAGGGGCCCGGTATGGTTTTCGTCCTGGTCGTCGGTTCGGGGCGACAGGATAGCGACGGGACTGGTGCGGAGCGCGAAATGATAATGGCCGAATCCGGGTTGTGAAGTTAGACCGGGGGCTGTGGCGGAGGTGAAGTGCGCGCTCACGGAGTTGGGCGCGGTGGTGTGGGGAAGATCGGTGAGGCGGAACTCCGCGCCCGACTCGACTGTGAACCAGTCGGCGAGGGGAAGCGCAGCGCGGATGGATGCGAATGTGTCGTCTTCGTGAAAGACGTACTTCGCCAGCGGCGATTCAGCGCCAATGCCGTAGAACGAGATGGTCTGGAGACTGCGATGCGAGGCTTCCACATGCAGTCCGAAAATCTGCTTGGTGCAGAGCGGGCCGAGCTTGTTGCAGCTGATCTGGACACCCGCATGGCCGGTGCGGTGGCCGTCTTTGTAGCCCTTTGGCATCACAGTAAGCGTGCCTATGGTGGCCCAGCTCCCGTTTGTTGAGAAGGTCGCGGCAAGACGCGCATCTGCGCTCCACAGCGAGCCGTTCGCGACCGAAGGAAGCTTGCCGGTGGTAAAGTCGGGCGGCTTGGAATTGGTCAGGCCGGGAACGCTGCCGGGGCCGGCGGGGAGCGAGAACGGCGAGACGTAGTGGTTGCTCTGTTCCAGCACTCCGCCAAAAGCCATCCCGTTGCCCGGCGGCATGCCGGAAAACGTGAGATGAAGCGGGTCTTCAGAAAACAACGCTTCAATGCAGTCGATTTTTAAGTGCAGATTGTTCTTTGCCAGGCTCTGGGAGAAATCCTTGCAACTGGCGCGGGTTTGCGCAAACAACAAGGATGCGGAACACAGCGCGAGGCCGGCCGCAAGAATTTTGCAAGGGCGGGGAAGCAGGTTCATTGGCCGCCACCCGCCGCATTTTGCAGGATCTGCTGCGCCTGTTTCAGGTAAGCGGACACCTGGGTGGAGTTAGTCAGTGTCGTATGGTCGCCGGGCGGCTGAAGGTTCAGCTGCTCGCAAGCATTCTGCATGGCGCCTGCCATCAGAACGGTGAGATCGGTTGGGGCGCGGAGAACCGGAGTACTCGCGGAGGCGTCAATATTGACGCCGCCGGAGATCACAGGATTGGGCAGGTTCACCACGTCGGTCCGAATGTTTGCCCCGGTGAGAGTGAGCACGTTTTCGAAGGTTGCTGCCTGGGCTTCGCGCCAGTTCAGCGGCTGGCTGGCCGGGCAAAAGAGCTTGCGGACCGTTGACACCACCGAGCAGTGGTCGTAGTCCTTGTCGTTGATGAGGGTGTTGGGCGGGATGCACGGGGAGACAAAGACCGCGGGCACCCGGACGCCCAGGCGGGTGAAGTCGAATACGTCGGGCGGCCCGGCATGCTCCACGTCGGGAAGGTTGTTGTAGATGGGATTGCGCGTGAGCACCGGCGGTGGGACGTGGTCAAAGATCCCGCCGTGTTCGTCGTAGAGGATCAGGAAGAGCGTGCTTTTCCAGTCCGGGCTATTGGTCAGCGCGTAGTAAATGTCGCGAATCAAACCTTCGCCGCGGTTGACAGGAAAGTCAGGGTGCTGGCTGTTGGCGAATGTTCCCTCGCCGTCGTCGTCATAGGCGGGCTCAACAAAGGTGTACGCGGGAAGATTCCCGCTGGTGGCGTCGACCTCGAAATCTGCATAGGGACGGAACTTGCCCATGTTCTGGAGCAGGTACTTGTTGGCCAGCAGGACTGAGGAGCCGGAAGTATAGATGGCGAAGTCATGCGGCGTGGTGTCGTCGAAGCTCTCGAAAATGGTGTGCAGAACGAAGGGAGCAGCCATCACATCCTGCGTCAGGGAACCGGCGGAACTGGCGCCGTGAACAAACAACCGGTTGGGAATAGTGGAACCGGGCACGGATGAGAACCAGCGGTCGCAGACCCCGTATTGCGTGGCCAGCGTGGAAAGAATCGGAAGCGTTTGCGGAGTGAAGCATTTCATGATTCCCGCAGCATGGGTCGCGTCGTTGCAGTCCGTAAAATAATCGCGCACAAAGCCCTTCATATCGGGATTGCCGACCGAGTCGCCGGTCGACGAAATCTGCTGCGTTACATGCGCGAATTCGTGGTTGGGATCGGGGTTGAGGTCCGCAACGTCGCCGGCGTCGTCGCTGACCACAATGTTGGCTGGGCTCTCTCCCGCCGGGTAGTTCCATTCGTCGCCATTCAGCCCGTTGATGGCGGGATTGGTCTTCTTCAGGAACCCCAGCATGTGATCGAAGGAACGGTTCTCCAGCATCAAGACAACCAGCCGCGTGATCGGAGTCGGCATAGGATTTCGCCTCACTTGGGTTCGATCCCGGACGGGGAGCAAACCTTCGCTGATTCAGATTGGGGGAAGAAAAAGAACGCAGCAACGGTGGGCTCTGATGCTTCTCTCGATTGAACTTGCATGCCTCACCGGCATGGGCGGCTTTTTGATGGTGCTGCTCGCCTGCCCTGACTCACTTTCAGCGGGGAAACAGGGGATCGTCGGAGTCGGGTAGACCGATTATTGGGGAACTTGACGGCGATGTCAATGGAAGGCGCCGCGATCCGGCTCCGCTATGCATTCCAGGCTCCCCGGTCCCTTGGTCCCTGCCTTACTGCGGCGGCGCCGACGAGCGCTCGGCCGTCATGTCCTGGCGGCCCTGGCCGGGCTTGGCGTAGTACCCGCGGCGCGTGCGCACGGTGAGCTGCTTATAACCTGACGCCTGCGCCTCCACGCGCACGGTGCGGAAGCCGCCCAGCGAAGCCGCCCTGGTGGAGTGGTAGCCGACGACATATTGGTTGCGGATATCCCGCGCCACCTCGGACGCAATCTCCCCCACCTCGTCCAGCGACTTGGGAAAGTAGGCCAGGCCGCCGGTTTCATTGGCCAGTTCGTACAGGTCGTCGTGCGCGCGCTGGTACTCGCGCGGGTCGGTGTCAAACAGCAGCCCGATGGTGTAAACCACCGGCCCGCCCAGGCTCTCCACGCGGCGGATGGCTTCGTCGCGGGTGAGGCGCGACGCGTTGTCGGCTCCGTCGGTGATGATGAGCAGCACCTGTTTGGGTTCCTGGGCGTGGTGGGAGAGCTCGTCGGCCGAGGCCACCACCGCATCGTACAGGGCGGTTTCGCCGCGCGCTTCAAACCGGTTGATGCCGTGCTGCAGCGCCACCCGGTCCATGGTCAGCGGCTGGTCCAGGTAGGCGCGGGTGTTGAAGTTGACCACGAAGGCGGAATCGCGCGGATTCGATTCATCGAGCAGGCGCATCGCCGCATAGTTGGCCTCGTTGCGCTTGTCCAGCATGGATCCGGAGCTGTCGATCAGAATGCCCATCGATACGGGCAGATCCTGGTGCAGGAATGAGGTCACGGTCTGCGCAGCGCCATCCTCCCAGACGCGAAAGTCGTTGCGGCTCAGGTCCAGCACCGGCCGCCCCCTCTGGTCCACCACGGCGCAGGTCAGCAGAACCTCATCCACGTCCTCATGCAGGGTGTACACGCCGTTGGCGCCCTTGCGGATCTCGTTGGGTCCGGCGGGCGCAGTTGAGGCAGCGGTGGGCGGCGGCGGGACCACGGTGTCGGGGGAAGGAATGGGGTCGCGGTCGGTATCGAGCGGGGGCTGCGCCTCGGGCTGCAAGGGATTCTGCATCTGCCGCGAGGTCTGGCTTGGAGGCGATTGCGGCGCCTGGGCAACCAAGTTGCCAGAGGGCAGGAGAAGCGCAGTGGCGGCAGAGAGGGCCGCGCAAAGGAGAAACCGAGAGCTGAGGAAGGCTCGCAGGGACATAGGACGGCGTTGCTTCAATGAAGTTGGATGCACGGAGCGGAGCTAGCGGTGCCAGCGGAGCTAGCGGAGTCAGGCGGGACTGCGTAGATTGGACGAGGGTTCGTCCCACCCTTTCCGCAAAAGGCTCGGAAAGGATGGGCAACCAAGTTGTGGGAGAAGCTAAGTGTCTGATTCCGGGCCCCAGCCGCCGCCGCCGGGCGTCTCGATGCGGATCACGTCGCCCGCGCCGGCGTAGACAGAACCTTTGCCCTTAAGAACTTCAGTAGTTCCTGAGGCGCGGATCAGCGACGCGCTGCCGCATGCGCCATCGTGGCCGCCGGCCAGGCCGTAGGGCGCAAAGCGGCGTCGGTCTGCCAGCAGGCTGACCTGCGCGGGAGCAAGCAGCCGGATCTCGCGCACCAGGCCATTGCCGCCGCGGAACCGGCCGCGGCCGCCGGAATCCTGCCGGTAGCTGTAGCGAATGACGCGCAGCGGGTAAGCGTATTCGAGCGCCTCGACCGGCGTGTTGAGCGAGTTGGTCATGTGGCAGTGGACGCCGTCGATGCCATCGCTGCCGGGGCGCGCGCCCATGCCGCCGGCGATGGTCTCGTAGTACGCGAACGGCGCGCCGGTGCGAGGATCGAGGCCGCCGATGGTCAGGTTGCTCATGGTGCCATAACTGGCGGCGGGAATGCGCTGGGGCGCTGCCTGGGCGAGCGCGCGCAGAAGGACGTCGGTGATGCGCTGGCTGCATTCCACGTTGCCGCCGGCCACGGCCGCGGGAGGAACGGCGTTGACGATGGTGCCTTGCGGCGCGCTCACCGTGATCGGATTCATCAGTCCCGCGGTGGCCGGCGCGTCCTCAGATAACAGGCAGCGGAAGACATAAAAGCAGGCGGAAACCGTGACGGGAAGAACGGCGTTGACCGCGCCGCGCACCTGCGGCGACGAACCGGCGAAGTCGATCGATGCCGCGCCTTCGCCGGGACGGATGGCGATGGAGACCGCGATGCGGATGGGATCGTCGGTCACGCCGTCGTCGTCAAGAAAGTCCTCGGCGAAAAATTCTCCCTCGGGCATGGAGCGCAGCTCGGCGCGCATCAGCCGCTCCGACCACGCAACAAGATCGGCGGTGAGCGTCTCGACCTTGTCCAGGCCGTACTTGGCGACCACCTCAAGGATGCGGCGCTCGCCCACGCGGCACGCGCCGATTTGCGCGGCCAGGTCGCCCTCGCGCTCCCTCGGTGTGCGCACGTTGGCCAGCAGCACGGCCAGAATGCCGGGAACCATTTCTCCGCGTTGCATGAGCAGCACCGGCGGAATGCGCAGGCCCTCCTGATAGATTTCCTGCGCCGGGCCCATGGAGCCGGCGTACGTGCCGCCCACGTCGGCGTGATGCGCGCGCGCGGCGGCATAGAAGGCGGGACGCGAATGGCCGGGCACAAAGACCGGCAGCACCAGAGTGATATCCGGCAGGTGCGTGCCGCCGGCGAAAGGATCGTTGAGGATGGCCATGTCGCCGGGCTGCATCTCAAGGCGTTCGGCGGCCGCCTTGACCGACATGGGCATGGCGCCAAGATGCACCGGCATGTGATCGCCCATGGCAATGACGCGCTCCTCGGCGTCAAAGAGCGCGCAGGAGTAATCGCGGCGCTCCTTGATGTTGGGCGAGATGGCGGTGCGGCGCAGCGCCGCGCCCATCTCCTCGGCGATGGAGTGCATCTGGCTCTCGAAGACGGCGAGCTCTATAGGATCGGAGCGGTGTTCGGTCATCCATGCACCTCGATGACGAGATTGCCGAGCTCGTCCACGCGGAGGCGATCGCCGGGTGGAAGGATGGTGGCCGAGCTGTATTCGGTGACGATGGCCGGTCCAATGACGCGGTCTCCGGGAGCAAGCAGGCCGCGATCGTAGACCGGAGCGGACACGAACGATCCATCGAACCAGACCGGGCGCGAGCCGGTCATCGCGTGGCTGCTGTCGCCCTCGCGCAGAGGCTGGCGCGCCTGCACGAAGGGCTCGGAGGGCGAGATCATGCGGACGCGCACATTCACCGCTTCCATCGGCCGCGCGGGATCGGCAAAGCCGTATCGCAGGCGGTGCAGCTCGTGAAAATCCGCGGCCATCTGCGGCGAGAAAGGAACGGTGAGCTCGTAGCCCTGGCCGCGGTAGCGCAAATCGACGGAACGGTGGCTTTCGCCTTCAAGGCCTTCGCGGCGGAAGTCCTCCGCGCCCGCAGCCTCGAGCTCGGCGAAGAATTCTTCGAGCGTAGCGTCAATGGGCAGCATCACGGTGCGGGAGTATTCGCGAATGGTATCGGCGAGCAGGATGCCGACGGCGGATAACGCGCCGGGCAGCGCGGGGATGAGCACGCGGGGGACGCGCAGCGCGCGGGCCAGGCTGCAGGCGTGCACCGGTCCGCCGCCGCCGAACGCGACCAGGATGAAATCGCGCGGGTCAAATCCGCGTTCGATGGAAATGACGCGGATGGCCTTGACCATGGTGGTCTCAATCACGCGCAGAATGCCTTCAGCGAACTCCTCGACCGTGGCGAGGTCGCTTTTCGATTCGAGCATGATGCGGCGGGTGCGCTCGAGATGGAGAGGAACCGCGCCGCCGAGGAATGACGTGCTGTCAAGCCGGCCGAGAATCAAATTGGCGTCGGTGACGGTGGGTTGTGTGCCGGTTCCATAGCAGATGGGTCCGGGATCGGCGCCGGCGGATTCGGGGCCGACGCGGAGCATGCCGCCGGCATCGAAGCGCGCGATGGAGCCGCCGCCCGCGCCCGCTGTGTGAATGTCGAGCATGGGCACGGCGAGGGGAATGCCGGCGACGCTGGATTCATTGCCGATGCGAAAACCGGCAGCAGTATCGACCAGCGAAACGTCAGTGGATGTGCCGCCCATGTCGAAGGCGAGGATGCGTTCAAAGCCCGCCGCCGCGGCCAACTTGCAAGCGCCGACTACGCCGCCGGCGGGGCCGGAGAGCACGGTGCGCACGGGTTCTGCCGCGGCCTGGCGCGCGGAGATGACGCCGCCTGAAGACTGCATCACTTCGAATCGCCCGCCTGCGGAGCTGTCCTCAATGGCCGAAGCCAGACCGGCAAGATAGCTGCCGACCCTGGGCGCGAGATAGGCGTTGACGACCACCGTTGAGGCGCGCTCGTACTCGCGAAACTCGGGGAGGATGCGATGGGAGACTGAGAGCGGAAGCCCGAGCGCTGCAAGCGCCGCGGCAACCGCGCGCTCGTTCTCCGGATTGGCGAAGGAGAAGAGGAGCGAGATGGCGATGGCCTCCGCTCCGGATGCACGAATCTGCTCGGCGAGTTTGCGCAGCTCGTTCGCATCGGGGACGATGAGTTGTTCGCCTTCGGCGCTGACGCGCTCGGCCACGCCGAAGCGTAGCGCTGCGGGAACCAGGCAGGGCGGCGGCGGCTGGAACCAGTCGTAAAGGCGCGGGCGCGCCTGGCGGCCAATGGAGATGGTGTCTTCAAATCCGCGGGTGGTGACAAAAGCTACGCGCGCGCCCTTGCGCTCCAGCATGGCGTTGGTGCCGACGGTGGTGCCGTGGCGAACGACCGCGTCGGGCGCGACGCCGAGCCGGCGCAGCCCCTCGAGAACGGCCTGGCCGGGATCGCTCGGCGTGGAAAAGACCTTGAGCGTGATCAGCTGCCCATCGCGCAGCGTGACGCAATCGGTAAACGTGCCGCCGCAATCGATGGCGACGCGCGGTCGCGATGGAGGCAGATGGGGCATGCGTCACGATTATTACAGAGCGGCGGACGGAAGCCTCGAGCCGGTAGCCTGTAGCCGGCAGCTCGGCGTTCGATCCCGCAGCGCCGCCGAATTCCGGCGGCACTATGCTAGCTTGGGGGCATGAATACGCCGCTGCGAAGATTCGAAATGGATCGGCTTTGCGATGCGCTGGAGGAGGCGCGGCGCGAACGCGGACTCATGTGGGTGGAACTGATGGCCGAAATCAACAGGGTCTTCAAGGGAACGACTTCCATTCCCATTACGCTGAGCACGGTAAGAGGGATGGCGAAGAAAAGCTCGGTGACCAGCGGGGTTGTGCTGCAGATCCTCAGGTGGCTGGGCCGGTCGCCGGAGAGCTTTCTGGCGGGCGGCGGCGCGGCGCGCGATGGGGAGAAGCTTCCCGAGCCCGGCCCCGGACGTGTTCTCCGCTTCGATACGCGCGCAATGCACGAAGCGCTCGACGCCGAACGCCGCGTCCGCGGGCTCACATGGACGCAGGTGGCGAGCGAACTGCCGGGCTTTACGGAAAGCATGCTGACCAACCTGGCCACAGGCCCGCTGATTGGATTTCCGCGGGTGATGATGCTGACCCAATGGCTGGGGCAGCCGGCGGCGCACTTTGTGCGTGTGCGCGCCAAGTGAGATGATTCCTTGAATAGAGAGGAGCATCATGAGTGGATGTGTGAGGGCGCGCGCGCGCCGTTTTGGTTTTGCCGCAATTGGGTTCGCATGGGGCATGGTTTTACCGGTCGCAATTTACGGGCAAGGAGGCGGCGCGACGGTGTTGCGCGTGATGCCGCTGCCACGCTCGGTCGAGATGGGCTCGGGCGAGCTGGTGCTGGGAGACAATTTCCACGCGGTGATTGCCGGTGATGCCGATGCGCGGATGGACGCGGCGCTGGAACGGTTTCTGTGGCGGCTTGACCGCCAGTGCGGAGGCATCCGCCGCGCGCAACACGATGCCGCCGCGGATGCGCCGGCGACGCTGACGCTGCACGTGGCCGGGCCCGGCGGGGCGGTGCAAAGCGTGGACGAGGACGAGAGCTACAAGCTCGACGTGAGGATGGGCGCGGCCGACCTGTATGCGGCCACGGACGTGGGCGCGATGCACGGGCTGGAGACGTTTCTTCAGCTTGTGACTGTTTCGAATGGCGCCTGCAGCCTGCCGGCCGTTACTATCGACGATGCGCCGCGCTTTCCCTGGCGCGGATTCATGCTGGACGTGAGCCGGCACTTTGAGCCCATCGATGTGATCAAGCGGACGCTGGACGGGATGGCGGTGGCCAAGCTGAACGTCTTCCACTGGCACCTGAGCGACGACCAGGGCTTCCGCGCGGAGAGCAAGAAGTTTCCGCGATTCACTGCGGTTGCGTCGGACGGGCTCTTTTACACGCAGGACCAGATGCGGGAGATTGTCGAGTACGCGCGGGCGCGGGGCATCCGCGTGGTGCCGGAGTTTGACATGCCGGGACACACCACATCGTGGCTGCTGGCATATCCGGAGATCGGCGCGGGCGAGGACATCACGGAATTGCCGCAGCAGTTTGGCATTCCGGAGACAGAGCTCGATCCGACCAACGAGAAGACGTACAAGTTCCTCGATGAATTGATCGGCGAGATGGCGCAGATTTTTCCCGACCAGTACTTCCACATCGGCGGCGACGAGACGGCGGGCAAAGGGTGGCTGGCGAATCCGCGCATCGTGGAGTTCATGAAGAAGAAGGGCTTTACCACGCCGTCCGAGTTGCAGAATTATTTCAATACGCGGCTGCTGCCCATTTTGGCCAAGCATGGCAAGAAGATGATGGGCTGGGACGAGATCCTGAACCCGGCGCTGCCCAAGGACATCGTGGTGCAGAGCTGGCGCGGCGTGGACTCGCTGGCCGCGGGCGCCGCGCAGGGATACGTGGGACTGCTTTCCGCGCCCTATTACCTGGACGCGCAGAAGACTTCGGCGGAAATGTTTTTGGCGGACCCGATTCCGGCGGACACAAAGCTGACGCCGGAGGAGCAGCAGCGCATCCTGGGCGGCGAGGTGTGCATGTGGGGCGAGCAGATCGATGCGGAGACGGTGGACTCGCGGGTGTGGCCGCGGACCATGGCGGTGGCGGAGCGATTCTGGTCGCCGCAGAACGACACGGATGTGAAGGACATGTACCGGAGGCTGCGCATCGCGTCGCTGGAACTGGAGGATGTGGGGCTGACGCACATTTCAGGACCGGAGGCCCTGCGGCGGAGCCTGGCCGGGAATGCGCATCCGGGCGCGCTGGATGTTCTGGCCGCCGTGGTGGAGCCGGTCGGGTTTCACGATCGTTATGGGGAACAGCACACGGACCGGTTGAGCGCGCTGGACCGGCTGATCGATGCGGTGGTTGCGGACCCGCCGACGCGGCAGCAGATGGACCGCCTGGCGGACGATGCGCTGGAAGGCAAGTCGGCGGCGGCGCGCGAGATCGGCCGGATGGAGCTGCGGCAGCGATTTACGGCATGGGTTGAAGCCGCGCCGCAGGTGCTGGCGCTGACGGCCACGACACCGCGGCTGAATGACGAAGAGACGCGGGCGCGGCAGCTTGGCGAATTGGGCGCGACGGGGCTGGAGGCGCTGGCGTTCCTTCAATTGCATCAGACGGCGTCGCAGGGTTGGCTGGACGACCGGCGCGCGACGCTGGCGGATGCGGAGCAGGGGTCGGGGATGGTGCGGTTTGTGTTCCTGCCGTCGCTCGAGAGGCTGGTGGAAGCGGCGGGGGCGAGATAGCAGCGAGTCGGCAGGTCGGCGAGCAGGCAAGTCAGCGCGCAATGGTGGAGCGAGCGACCGCGAAAGCGTTTACAATTCGGCGTGAGCACAAATCCATGAGTACACATCAGTCGCAATCGCACGAAGGAGTCGATCCGGCCGCTGTGCCGCAGCGGGTCCTGGCCGGCGGCGCGCGCATGCCCGCAATCGGGCTGGGGACTTTTGGATCGGACCGCGTGTCGCACGAAGCGGTGGCCGATGCTGTGCGCTATGCGGCCTCCATCGGCTATCGGCACTTCGACTGCGCCTCGGTCTACGGCAACGAGGACCGCATCGGCGCGGCCTTTGCAGAGCTTTTCCGCTCCGGATACAAACGCGAAGACTTCTGGATCACGTCGAAGGTGTGGAACGACAAGCACGATGACGTGCGCGGATCGTGCGAGAGGTCGCTGAACGATCTGCGTCTCGATTATCTCGATCTCTACCTGGTTCACTGGCCGTTTCCCAACCACCACCCGCCGGGGTGCGACGTGAGCGCGCGCAATCCACACGCCAAGCCGTACCTCCAGGAAAACTACATGCGCACCTGGCGGCAGATGGAGGCGTTGGTGGACGCGGGCCTGGCGCGGCACATCGGCACGTCGAACATGACGGTGCCGAAGATGGAACTGGTGCTGCGCGATGCGCGCATCCGGCCCGCGGCCAACGAGATGGAGCTGCATCCGCATTTTCAGCAGCCGGAGTTCTTCCGCTACCTCGTGGATCGCGGCGTGCAGCCGATCGGCTACTCGCCGCTGGGTTCGCCGGCGCGGCCGGAACGCGACCGCACGCCGGAGGACACCTCGCCGACGGAGGATCCAGTGATCCGCAGTATTGCCGAGCGCATCGGCGTGCATCCGGCGGTGGTGTGCATCATGTGGGCCATCCAGCGGGGGCAGGCGGCGATTCCGTTTTCGACCAACAAGCGCAACATCCTGGCCAACCTGCTTGCCGCTGCAAACCCGGCGCTGACGCAAGAAGACATGAGCGCCATCGCGGCCATCGACCGCAACTGCCGGCTGATCAAGGGGCAGGTGTTCCTGTGGAAGGACGATCAGAGCTGGGAAGAGTTATGGGACGTGGATGGACGGATCGCGACGTAGAGACTAAGGGACTAGGTGTGAGGTTTCAATAGGTTGTCCATCTGATCGGGACCTGTAGGCTGGGTTTGTCAAAGACTCAGTCATTCAGGAGACCAGATGGACTATCACAAGAATGCCCGAACAACGGTGTGGAGTCGAGAGCAGATGGTGAAGCAAGTGCTGGAGGATGGGCTGACGTTGGCTGCGGCTGCAGCCGCAGCCAACGTCAGCCCAAAGACGGCAGCCAAGTGGGTCCGCCGTTATCGCGCGGAGGGCCGCGCTGGCCTGGTGGATCGCAGCTCGCGCCCGTGCCGGCTGCGCAAGCCCACGCCGGCGGAGCGGGTAGAGCGGGTACGGCTGCTGCGCAAGGAGCGCTGGAGCGGCCTGCGCATCGCCCTGCATACCGGCCTCAGCCAGGCCACGGTAAGCCGCATCCTGCGCCGGCTCAAGCTCAGCCGCATGCGCGATCTGGAGCCTCGCCCCGAGGTCAAGCGTTACGAGCACGCCGCCCCCGGCGATCTGCTCCACCTCGACATCAAGAAGCTGGGACGCTTCAGCGCCGAAGGTATGCGCATCCACGGCGACCCCAGCCGGCGCACCCGCGGCCTGGGCTGGGAGTACGTCCACGTGGCCATCGACGACCACTCCCGCATCGCCTTCTCCGACATCTTCCCCAACGAGCAGGCCGATTCCGTGGTGGAGTTCCTTCACCGCGCCCTGGCCTACTACGACCGGCTTGGCATCCGCTTCAAGGCCGTGTTGACCGACAACGGGCCCGCCTACGCCTCGCGCCGCTTTGCCCAGGCCTGCCGGCTGCTCGGCCTCAAGCACCGCCGCACCCGGCCCTACACTCCGCGCACCAACGGAAAAGCCGAACGCTTCATCCAGACCGCTCTGCGCGAGTGGGCCTACGGCCGCTCGTATCAGAACTCAACTCAGCGCGCCGAAGAACTGCCCCGCTGGGTCCACCAGTACAACTGGCACAGACCACACGGCAGCCTCGACGCTTCACCACCCATCAGCCGCGCAGGGCTTGATCGGAACAACCTATTGACAATGCACAACTAGCGACTGACGCCAGTAGCTTGTAGCCAGTAGCCAGTAGCTGAAAACCAGGCGCCGCAACATACGAGCTATGATCAACAAGCTACAAGTTACAAGCTACTAGCTACAAGCTACCGGCTACAAGCCAAACCTAAGGGACGGCGACAATGGACGGAACGATGTTAGCGGCGTACCTGCCCGGCAACAGCACAGTGGAGATGCGGGAGGTTCCGGCGCCGCGGCCGGGACATGGGGAAGTGCTGATCGAGGTGAAAGCGTCCACCATCTGCGGGTCCGACATTCGCGCCATCTATCACGAGCACCTGGGCAAAGGGCCGGAGGGTTACCAGGGCGTGATCGCCGGTCACGAGCCGGCGGGGCAGGTGGTGGTGACCGGGCCGGGCTGCCGAGGATTCAAGACGGGCGACCGCGCGATTGTGTATCACATCTCCGGATGCGGGCTGTGCAACGATTGCAGGCGCGGGTACATGATCTCCTGTACCAGCGCGCAGTATCGCCGCGCGTACGGTTGGCAGCGCGACGGCGGCATGGCGCGCTACATGATTGCCGAGGAAAAGGACCTGATCGCGCTGCCCGACGAACTTACGTATCTCGATGGCGCGCAGGTGGCCTGCGGCTTCGGCACGGTGTACGAGGCGCTCGAAAAGATCGGCATCAGCGGCAACCACGCGGTGCTGATCACCGGCCTGGGTCCGGTAGGCTTGGCCGCCGCGGCGCTTTGCCGCAAGCTGGGAGCGGAGCGCATCATCGGCATCGACGTGGTGACGGAGCGGCTGGAACTCGCGCGGCGCCTGGGCCTGTGTGACGATGTGCTGCGCTCCGGAGCGGACAACGTGCAGCAAGTGCGCGATCTGACCGGCGGCCAGGGCGTGGAGCGCGCCGTGGATTGCTCCGCCAACGCGGATGCCCGCGCCGCCGCGATTCGCGCCACGCGAAAATGGGGACGCACCGCGCTGGTCGGCGAAGGCGGCACGATGACGGTGAATCCATCGCCCGACATGATTCACGAGCAGAAGACGGTTTACGGCTCCTGGGTCACTTCCACCTGGCTGATGGAGGAACTTGTGGAGCGGCTGGTGCGCTGGAAGCTGCATCCCGAAGAGATTGTCACGCACCGGTTCCCGTTGGAGCAGGCCGGCGAAGCCTACGCGCTGATGGCGTCAGGCAAGTGCGGCAAGGTTGCCGTTTGCCCCGCGGGCGTTTGAGATAAGAGGAGGCATCATGCTGAAAGGAATTGCGGCGTGCATTTCGCCGGAGCTGCTGGCGGTGCTCGACCGCATGGGACACGGCGACGAGATCGTGCTGGCCGACGCGCATTTCCCGGGGCACTCGTTGGGGCCGCAGGTGCTGCGCGCGGACGGCATCACCGTGGCCGCGCTGCTCAACGGAATCATGCCCCTGTTTGAGCTGGACAGCTACGCGCCGCCGCTGGTGATGATGCAGGTGGTCGAAGGCGACACGCTCGACCCCGCTGTCGAAGCCGATTACCTGCGCGTGATCCGTGTGCACGCCGCCGGTGCGCCCGCTCCAGAGCGGATCGACCGCTACGCATTTTATGAGCGCGCCCGCAAGGCCTTCGCCCTCGTGATGACTGGCGAAATGCGCAAGTACGGTAACCTGCTGCTCAAGAAAGGCGTGACACCGGCGTAATCCTGTGTCAGCCGTTCGCAGGAAAGGCCATGCTCACGCGGGCCGCCGCCGGGCGACTCGAGGCAGCCTGCGCATAAATCGCTCGTGCCGCGGCCAGTTCGTCGCCCTCCAGTTCCAGCCGTGGCGGGCGCACGCGAGCGAAGCCTGCGCCCGCTTCCTGCTGCATCTGCTTGATGAGCTGCACAAACTTGGGCACCGTGTCCATGCGCAACAGGGGCAGGAACCAGCGGTAAAGCTCGCGCGTTTCATGTTTGCGGCCCGCTGTTGCCAGTTCGAACAGGTCCACCGACTCGCGTGGAAATGCATTCACCAGGCCCGCAATCCAGCCCACGGCGCCGGCCTCGATTCCTTCCACGATGGCATCGTCCACGCCGACAAAGATCGCCAATCGCTCGCCCGTCAGCGCGTGAATCGCAGTTACGCGGCGCACATCCGTCGAAGACTCCTTGACCGCGGCAAGGTTGGCGAATTCCAAAGCCAGCTCGCGGATCTGTTCGGGGAGAAAATCCGTTCCGTAGGCCACCGGGTTGTTGTAAAGCATGGCGGGAAGCGGCGTGGCCGCGAGGATGGCCGCAACATGCGCCTTCATCTCCCGCCAGTCGCCTTTGTAAACGTAGGGCGGCAAAATCATGAGTCCCTGCGCGCCTTCGTCCGCCGCGGCCCGCGCCAGCGCCACTGCCTCTGCCGTGGACAGCGCGGAAATGGCCGCTACTGCCTGGGGCGCAGCCGCCACGGCGGTGCGGACGATCGCAATCTTCTCGTCGAAGGTGAGAGTCGCCGCTTCGCCCAGCGAGCCCAGACACACGATTCCGCTGCACCCGTTGGCGCACAGCCAGCGCGCGTGTCGCGCAAGAAACTCGTGATCGACCTTCAGTGCCTCGTCGAACGAGGTGGTGATGGCGGGCATTACGCCTTTCCATTGCATAGTGTCTCCTTGTGCGGGCGCGGTTCGTGCTGCGCGTAGCGGCCGGGCAGGTATGGTTCCGAAGCAATCGGCGGCGCCGCGCCGGTGAAAGATGCGGCCAACAATTCCCCCGTGGCCAGCGCGGTGGTGATGCCCAATCCCTCATGTCCGGTGGCGAGCCACAGCGTCCCGTCTCCCGGCCATGGTCCAATCAGCGGCAGCTTGTCCGGCGTGGCAGCGCGAAAGCCGGTCCACACGCGAATTGCCTCGAGCGACGCGATCCCCGGCATATAACGCTCGGCCTGCTGCAGCATGGCGGAAAGCATGTGCTGATCCACCGCTGCCGAGTCATTGCCGTATTGCCGCGAGGATCCGATGAGGATTTGCCCCGTCTTGCGCGGCTGCACATTAAACGCGACCGAATCCGAGCCCAGCGAGTGCGCGCTTTTTAGATACCCAAGCTCAACCAGTTGATGCCGCACATACCCGGGATAGCGATCGGTGATGACCAGATGCCCCTTGCGTTTTCTTACCGGAATCTCCGCGTCCATCTGCGGCGACCACGCGCCCATCGCGTTGATGAGCCGCGGCGCGGCCAGACGCGTGCCATCGTCGAGCACAGCTTCGCCATGCCCCATCTTCGTAACAGAGCGCCCCACGATCAGTTTTGCGCCGCGCCGCTCCGCTTCGCGCGCCAAATGCAGCGCCACCGCGGGCGGATAGACAACCGCATCCTCTGCAACCAGCAGCGCGCCGGCCAGGCCCGGCCGCAAGTTCGGCTCCAGCGCGGCCAAATCACTCGCGCTCAGAATGCGAGCGGGCACGCCTCGTTCCGCGTAGTACGCCTGCTTGCGCGCGGCTTCCGCCATCTCTTCCTCGTCCGCGGCAATCCATAGTGTGCCCGGCGTCTCGTATTCGGCGGAAGCTGGGAGCCGCGCCGCCAGATCCCGCCACAGCAACTGCGAGCGGCGCGTGAGCGCGAACTGCGCTTCGGAGTCATCCATCACCACGATGTGCCCCATGCCCGCTGCCGTGGCTCCGCTGCCCAGCACATCGCGTTCCACCAGCGCCACACGCATCCCCGCGCGCGCGCACGCCTCCGCGCAGGCCGCGCCCACAATGCCTCCGCCGGCGATGATCGCGTCGAATGCCGGGTCCATGCTCGCCTCTAATCGCCGATCCCGCTGCGAAACGGATCGGCGGCATCGAAGAGCAACTTCGACTCCGCGGTGACGTACGCGGAACCCGTGATGCTGGGGATCACAACCCCGTTCTCTATCCGCACTCGCCCCTCAAATACCGTGCCCAGTATGCCTTCCTGCCGCCATACCGCGCCCGGCGCCAGCTTGCCGTCGGCCACTAGACACGCCATCTTTGCGCTCGTGCCCGTGCCGCAAGGCGAGCGATCGTAGGCCTTTCCCGGGCAGAGAACAAAATTACGGCCGTCATTGGCGGGATCGCGGGCATCGCTGAACAGCTCGATATGGTCGATCTCCGCGCCGCCCGCGCCCGTGATGCCCGCCGCGTTCAGGGCCTGGCGCAACGCCCAGGTGAACCGCGTCAGCTCTTCAACGAGCTGCAGGCGCAAATCGAACGGATGCTCCTTGATGAGAAAAAACCAGTTTCCGCCCCACGCAACGTCGCCACGAAACTCGCCGTAGCCCGGAACCTGCACGCGCACGCCCGTTGCATTGCGATACGCGGGGACGTTCTCTATCGTTGCCGAGTGCGCGGAATGCAAATCGACCGTCACTGTGCCCACCAGCGTTTGCAACCGGTGCCGGCCGGGCGCGATGCGGCCCAGGTGCGCCAGCGTGACCGCAACCCCGATGCTCCCGTGGCCGCACATGCCCAGGTAACCCGCGTTGTTGAAGAAGATGGCAGCGGCAGCGCAGTCCGCATCGTCGGCCGGCAGAATCCACGCGCCCACCACGACGTCGGAACCGCGCGGCTCGCACAGTATGGCTCTGCGCAAATGATCGTGACGGTCGCGCAGGATCTGCAGGCGCTGGGCCAGCGTGCCGGCCCCCAGATGGGGTCCGCCGGCAAGCACACACCGCGTCGGTTCGCCCGCCGTGTGCGAATCGACAACCGTGATGCTGGTAAGTGAAGAGCGTTCTGCGTTCATAAATGGAATTCCGACATCGATCCGTCGCTGGCTTCATGCGAAGTATACAGTTCGATACAATCGGAGTCGCTTGAAGATGAGCCCACAAACCGACATGCGCGCCGCGACAGATGAAATCACGCTGACCGTCAACGGCCGCCAGGTACGGGCGCGCGCAGGCGCAAGCGTGGCAGCGGTCATCCTGTCTGCCGGCGCGCCCTGCCGCATCTCGGTTTCTGGCGAGCCGCGCGCTCCATTGTGCGGCATGGGCATCTGCATGGAATGCCGCGCCACCGTGAATGGCACAGCTCACGTTCGCACATGCCAGTTGGCGGCGCGCCACGGCATGACAGTGGTGACGGAATGAGGCGTTGCGACGTGCTGGTGGTTGGCGCCGGGCCTGCCGGAATGGCCGCGGCCGCTGCGGCCGCCGAAGCCGGCCGACGCGTCATCCTCATCGATGACAATCCAGTTCCCGGCGGACAAATCTGGCGCGGCTCTGCCCAGGGCGCCGCAACCGAGCTGTCTCATTCGGCTCTGCACAGAACCTGGGCGCGGCGTCTCAAAGTCGCGCGCGTTCAACTCCTCTTCGGCACGCGCGTCGTCGATCGACCTGAACCGGGCGTGCTTCGCGTAGAAGGCGAATCCGGCGCGGCCGATGTTGCCTGCGATCAGCTCATCCTCGCCACCGGCGCGCGCGAGCGTTTTCTTCCATTTCCCGGCTGGACGCTTCCCGGCGTCATGGGCGCGGGCGGGTTACAAGCCATGGTCAAAGCCGGCCTGCCAATCGCAGGCAAACGCGTGGTGCTGTCCGGCAGCGGCCCGCTGCTGCTCGCTGTCGCCGCAAACCTCGCGCGCAACGGAGCCCGCATCGCCGGCATCTTTGAGCAGGCGCCGCTCCCGCGCCTTCTTCGCTTCGCGGCCGGGCTCGTCGCCCACCCCGGAAAACTGCTGGAAGGCGCGCGCTATCGGCTGCGAAATTTCTCCGCGGACTATCGCACAAGTTCGTGGGTGACCGAGGCGCACGGCGAAGCGTGCCTTCGATCGGTGATGGTACGCTCCAGCCGCTACACGCGCGAGATTGCCTGCGATTACCTGGGCGGCGGTTTTCATCTCGTGCCCAATCTCGAATTGCCGCGGTTCCTCGGCTGCGCCATCCAGGACGGCTACGCGCGCGTCGACTCCGCGCAGCAATCCTCGGTCAGCGGAGTTTACTGCGCCGGCGAGCTTACCGGAATCGGCGGACTTGAAAAAGCGCTGGTCGAAGGCGAGATTGCGGGCCTGGCCGCCGCGGGCCGCTCCACGGCGCATCTTGTTCAGCGGCGCAACCGCGGCCTTCAGTTCGCGCGC
This sequence comes from uncultured Acidobacteriota bacterium, assembly GCA_963766785.1. Taxonomy (GTDB): domain Bacteria; phylum Acidobacteriota; class Terriglobia; order Terriglobales; family Acidobacteriaceae; genus Telmatobacter. Next base: position 304,574 of record CAVYBV010000015.1, on the reverse strand, counting down.
AATCTCGACCGGGTATTTGTTCCGCGCGCGGAGCTGCGCCTTCTCCCCGACGCGGACACCATCGTCTGCCGTTGCGAGGACGTCCGCTACGCCGCGCTGCAAGGCTCGCACAGCGCGCGCGAAGCCAGGCTGCACACACGTTGCGGCATGGGCCCGTGCCAGGGGCGCATCTGCGCGCCCGCCACAGCCTTCCTGTTCGGCTGGGAAAGCGAGAACGCGCGTCCGCCCATTTTGCCCGCCGCCATGCGCACGCTCGCGACGAAATGCGAAACCAACCCGCCCGCATCCATCGCACCCTGATGCACATGCCGTTGTGCACACTGCCGCACCTGTTCCTGTTCTACACTGAAGGGTACGGATCGGAGCTTTACTGATGCCTTCTTCCGCTGTCTCAGTCAGTGCGGATCGACGCCCGTCTCCCGCGCTGCGCCGCTTCGCCTGGGCAGTGTTGGCATATTTCATCGCGGTGATCCTGTGGGGCGGGTTGGTGACCGCCACAAGCTCCGGCGCCGGCTGCGGCAACCATTGGCCGCTCTGCAATGGAACTGTGATCCAGCACTCGCCGCGCGCGGCCACCATCATCGAGTTCACCCACCGCGTCACCAGCGGCATCTCGTTCTTCGCGGTGCTGGGCCTGACAATCTGGACCTTACTGAAAACTGCGCGTGGGCACCTGGCGCGCACCGCCGCTGTTGCCGCGGTCGTCTTCACGCTGGTTGAGGGAGCCCTCGGCGCGTTGCTGGTCAAGCTCGGCCTGACCGCGCAGAGCCAGTCGCCGCTGCGCGCGCCTTACCTGGCGCTGCACCTCACCAACACGCTGTTGCTGCTCGCGTCTCTCACCCTCACCGCGCACCTGCTCAGCCGCCGTCACGGCTACACCAGGGACTCCATCCGCATGGTTGCGCCCATCGGCGCCATCGCCTGTGTGCTGGTCGTCCTCATGGTGGGTGTAACCGGTTCGCTGGCCGCGCTGGGCGACACCCTCTTTCCCGCGACATCGCTGGGAGCCGCGCTCACCGCGGACTTCTCTTCCACCAGCGGCTGGCTTGTGCGCTGGCGCTGGACCCATCCCGCCTTTGCCTTCCTCGCTAGCGTCTTCCTCATTTGGCTGGTCGTCCGCGCTTCGCGCAAAACTGCGGATTGGGACAATCGCGGCCTCTCCGCGCTTGTCCTCCTGCTGCTGGCCGCGCAATACCTGCTTGGGATTCTCGATGTTCTGCTGCTGGCGCCCGTCTGGCTTCAGATCGTGCACCTTCTCGGCGCCGATCTCCTCTGGTCTGCCCTGGTGGTGCTCACCGCGCGCGTGGCGCTCGAGCCGATGAAACAGGGAGCAGGGAACAGGGAGTAAGGAGTAGGAAAAAACCGGAACGGAGCCCCTCACTTGTTCCCGCAAAAGCAATGGGGTGCAATTCGCTTTGCGAATTGCACCCCGCTTTCTACTCCCTACTCCCTTTTCCCTACTCCCTACTCCCTTTTCCCTACTCCCTACTCCCTTTTCCCTACTCCCTACTCCCTACTCCCTAACCAACACTCCCGCCGCCGGGTACTCGTTGCCGCCCGCGCTGGCACGGATCACCGGCAGCTCCGGCGTCGCCGTCAGCCATTCAATCTTTCCATCGCGCAGAATCGCAGTGTCTTCCGCCTTGCCTCCGCGAATGCTCGGATTCCACGCAAACGCCTGCCGGTCCACCACGGTCTCCGTTCCCTTCGGCGTGGCCACCCATTCGCGCTCCCAGTAGCCCGTGGGCCCACCCTGGTGATGGAAGCGCTCCTCGCCGGGATAACCCTCCGCTTCGTACGCAGCTTGCGCCACTTTGAACAGCTCTGCCGATATCGCTCCCACGCGCGACGCATCCAGCAGCGCCGCATTCACCTGCGCCGCCGAGCGGAACCGCGCCTCAAGCTCCTTGGGCAGCGGCCCAAAGTGCACAAATCGTGTGATGGAGATGGCCAGGCCCCACTTGCGCGCGCACAGGTTGAGCATGGCATAGCGATCCACTCGTTTGCCGCGCGCCACCGCATGTTTGTACTTGAAGATGCGCTCGTCCGCGGCATAGAGGTACACGCTGGGCAGGATGCCGCGCCGCAGAAGGTTCGCCGCGGTCATCGCCTCCATGTCGTATTCGCTCAACCCCGGCGTCACGGCCTGAAGCGACTCCACCGTCGCCGCCGCCGTTTGCGCTCCCAGCCATTTGTAGCGCGCAATCTCCGTCTCGCGCAGCGAAGCCCTCAGCGGAAAAAGATTCGCCGCCTCCGCGCCCGTATCTGACGCCAGTGGCCCGCCCGCCAGCTTTGCCGCCGCTGCCCCCGTCTCGTCCGCGAACCACGGAAAGATCACCGGCTCAAAGTCCAGCGCGCCAAACTCCTCATCGTTGAGCCGCGGCGCTTCGTTCTCCGTGGTGAAGTAATAGCGCTTGCCTTCCGCGGTCACCAGCAGCGCCGCCACGCCCGTCTCGCACGGCGTCAGCACGCGCAGCTCTACCGCTCCACCCGTCAGCCAGGCTACGTTCTCATTGCGCCGGATCAGCACCCCGGCAAAATGATTCGCGCGCAGCCACTCCACCACTTTCTGATGCTTGTGCTCCAGCTCGTCGTTCCACGCCGCCTGCGCAACAATCGTAGTTCCGTTCACAGCCAGGTCTTTCCCAATTCGCGTACTCATGAATGCATACCTCAATTCCAAATCAAAAGAATTCGGGAGCAGTCGGCCGCAGGGCGCTTCTCCGCTCCGGCCTTCTACTCCCTACTCCCTACTCCCTGTTCCCTATTCCCTGTCTTTCAGTCTTCCGGCGTCGGATGGTAATGGCTCTCCCATCCCATGTATCGCACCGCGGCCTCGTGGATCGCCTTCGAGACCTGGCTGAAGTTGGCCGCCACGTGATGCTCGAACGCCTCGCGGCAAATGTATTTGAGCAGCTTCTGGAGCTGCGGAATCTCCGCCACGCCCGCGCCGCCAAACGTCTCCAGCGGGTCGTCGGTAAACCGGCCCTCCCCGGTGTAGCCGCGGATCACGCCGCGCCGGTCGTCGGTGGAGAAGCGCGCATACGTCATCGCGCCCGCCTTCACCCGGCCCACGCAGGTACCAAACGTGTTCAGCTTGCCCACCGTGCCCGCGATGATCTCCTGGTAATCCATGCGCACATCCTTGAAGAAGTGCTTGGGCAGGTTGGAGCAGTGGAAGCACACGCACTTGTTGGGATCGGCGCCGTAGTTGTTGTTCCAGTCGAGAAGCGCAGAAGGCGTTTCGCTGGCCAGCGCCAGCATGTACATGCTCAGCACGCCGGGCACATCTACTTCGCACGCCGAGGGCAGCAGCTCGTTCGACATCATGCTCATCACCGTGCACGGCACCACCCCGAAAAACTCTTCCATCGAGGTCCAGCATTGCAATGCCGTGATGTTGATGTGTGCCTGCTTCATCCACGCTTCCACCACCGCGGCCAGCTTGGCCTGCTTGATCAGGCCCTCCTCTGAAATGCCCGCCGTGGAAACGTAGTTCTTGATCTTGGTCAGCTTCTCCTCGACCACATCGTCGGTGTTCTTCAGCCGGCCGATGCGTCCGAAGACCTCCGACAGATCCAGCGTCTCCACCGTGATGCCGTTGGTCTCGAGGATCCGCTCCGAGTAGCGCACCGTGTTGAACGCCGTGGGCCGCGCGCCGATCGCCCCGATGCGCAGGTTCTTCAGCCCTTTCACAATGCGGCAAACCGCCGAGAACCACTCCAGGTCCGCCTTGAACTCGGGCGACGTCACCGCTTCGGTATGCAGCGTGGTCAGCGAGTACTTGATTCCGTACTGCATCATGTTGTTGCACGCGCTCATCTTCCCGCAGAAGCTGTCGCGCCGCACCGCGATCGTCATGTCGTCCGAGCGGTCCGGCGTCGCCTGCACCAGCACCGGCACCTTCAACCCGGAGAGCCGGATCGCGTCCACAATCCCGCGCTCCTCGCCGAAGTTCGGCAGCGTCAGGATGATGCCGTCAATCTCCTCGGCGTGCTTCTTGAACAGCGCCGCGCACCGCTCGGCTTCCTCGTACGTCTCCACCGCGCCGTGTCTCGATTCCTCGGGCCCCAGCACAATCGCCTTTGCCCCCTCCTCTCTCAACACTGCCAGAATTTCATCGCGGCCCGTTTTGGCCAGATGGCCAGGAAAGAAACCGCGATTGCCCACCACGATCCCAAAAGTCATTGCTCGTTGTGCTGCCATGTTCGTATCACTCCTTCAAAACTCTGCCGCCTGATGCGGCTGTTGTCCCTTGCGGATCATTGCGTTATTACGGCACCCTCCGTGCCGTGCCTATCGATGCGCTATCCTGATTTGCCGGGACGGAACTTGACCACGTACACCAGTCCCAGCAACAGCAGAACGCCGCCCCACCAGACCGGCGTGTGCAGGCTCGTCAATTGCACTCCGGGCGCATAGTTGCCGCTGAACCATTCGTAGCACCCGTAGCCCAGAATCATCGCTCCATAGGCCGCCAGCAGCAGACCGATGAAGAACCAGATGGCAATGCGAGAACCATGCATAGCGTTTCTCCGTTACCACACCAACACATTGAGAGCCACAAAGATCGCGCCCACCAGCGTGGCCCAGAACCACTCGCGTTTGTAGAGCGGCACCCATTCTTCTTTCGGCAGCACGGTGGCGCCGTACACCAGCCCGTCCAGCTCGGCCACGGGCTTTGCCTTGGTGAACAGGCTCACAACAACGATGACGATTGCCGCAAAGCAGAACGCCCACAGCGCGCGAAAGACATTCTCGGCCATCGGCTTGGCAGCGGGCGAAAGCGCCACTACCGCCAGCCTGGCCGGATTCAGCTTGACCCACACAAACAAGCCGGCGGAAAACAGAATCCCCAGCAACAGTCCCAGGAATCCCGCCCAGCGCGTCGCCCTCTTCCAGAACATCCCGAACAGAATCGCCGCCAGCAGCGGCGCCACAAAAATGCTGAACAGCGCCTGCACGTAATCCATGATCCCGTGGAACTGCTGCACCAGGTATGCCGCGCCAATCGACACAATCACGCCCGCGACAATGGATATCCGGCCCACCATCACATAGTGGCTGTCGCTGCCTCGCTTGTAGATCAGCGGCCTGTAAATGTCGTAGGACCACACCGTTGAGAACGCGCTCACGTTGCCCGCCATGCCGCTCATGAATCCCGCAATCAGCGCGGTGATGCCCAAACCCAGCAGCCCCGGCCCCAGGTACCGCACCATCATCAGCGGCAGCGCCTGGTTGTAGGTGTGCAACTCCGCGCCCTCGCCGCCGGCCAGCACCTTCGCCTGCTGCTCCGGCGTCAGGTTGGTTCTCGCCATCGCCGCCGAGCAGCCAGCGGAATCCATCACCTGTTCCGCGCCGTTCATGCCGCACGCGGCGGTCACATCCTCGCCCACCAGCACGCGCCGGCTTCCATCCGGATTCTGCAAGAGCACCAGCCCCAGCAGCCCGGGGAGAATCACGATCACCGGAACCGCCATCTTGAAAAACGACCCGATCAGCGGCGCCATCCGCGCCGCCCTCAGATTGTGCGCCGCCAGCACCCGCTGCACCACCAGGAAATCCGTAGTCCAGTAGCCGAAGCTGATCACGAACCCCAGCCCGAACACGATCCCCGTCCAGTGCACGCCCATCGGGTTCGCCGCAAAACTTCCCGTGTCCCGCCACAGGTGAAAATAGCTGTCCGAGTGCAGGTTGGCGATGATCTTGTTTTCCATCCCCGTCCATCCGCCCGCCTGGTAGAGGCCGAGGATCGGCACCAGCAGCGCCCCGCCCCAGATCAACACAAACTGCAGCACCTCATTGAAGATCGCCGAGCGCAATCCTCCCAGCCCCACATAGAGCGCCACCGCCACCGAGCTCACAATGATGCTGAAGTTGATGTCCCAGCCCAGCACCACCTTCATCACCACCGCCATGGCGAACATGTTCACGCCGCTCATCAAAATCATCTCGAGCGCGAACGCGATCGCCGACACCGTCCGCGCCTCGCCGCCGTAACGCAGGTCCAGGTACCCCGGCACGGAGTGCGTCTTTGACACGTAATAGAACGGCATCATCACGAGGCCGAGAAACAGCATGGCCGGTATGGCGCCGATCCAATACCAGTTGGTGGCCAGGATGCCGTATTGATAAGCCGATCCCGCCCACCCCATCAGCTCCAGCGACCCGAGGTTGGCGGAGACAAAGCTCAGCCCAGCAATCCAGGCGGTCATCTCCCGCCCGGCCATGAAAAACTCTTCGCCAGTGTTCGACTGCCCCTTCAGATAAAAGCCGATCCAGATCACCACCCCGAAATACATGGCGATGATGGCAATATCGAGCGGCCGCAAATGCGCGATGGGCGCGCCGGCCAGCAGCAGCGCCGGCATCGGCGCCAGATCCGGAATGGAGGCAGAGAGTGGAATCAATCCGAACATGAGTCACCCGGGCAGTGGCTTCGACGCCAGATGCGCTTGAGCGTTCGCCCCAAGTAAATGGCTTTAGTGCACGCCTTGTCAAGCGGCAAACTCCCGGCGTGGCTCTTCCATTCTTCCTTCACGCCGCACCCTCCGGCATTTGCCGCGGTTCCCATGAAAACGGTTACCGCCGGAGTGTATCGCGCCCCGCCCCGCGCCCGCCAGGTGCACCACTCCTTACTCCGGCGCTGCGGCCTCGCGCAGGTACGCGACAGTCGCGCTTTCCGTCCCCGGAAACCGCAGCGCATACCCGAGCGGCGTGCACTCCACAAACTCCTCCGCATGCTCATAGTGTCCGGGCATCCGCGCGCGCATACTAAGGTTCGCCCCGCTCGCCACCAGGTATTTCGTCACCGCAATCCCGTAATCGTAGAACTGGCTCACCGCGTGAAAAAGGGGAGCCTGTCCGCCCACGCCATCCGCATCCACCTCGGCTCGCGCATTCACGTCTGCTCCCCGTGTTACCAGCATCCGCGCCGCCTCCGCATTTCCGTATTCCGCTGCCACGTGCAACAGCGTCGCGCCGCGCAGGGTCATCCGCCGGTATGCCGTCGCGCCAAAGTCCAGATCCGCGAATCTCTTGTGCACGAGGCTCGGATCTGCCTCCAGCATCTTGCCCAGGACGTCCAGCCGGCCGCACAGCAGTTCCATCACCGCCGGCGTCTTCCGCCGCGTTGTGCACCCCGCGTCCATGAGTAACTGGATACACTGCGCCTGGCTGGCCGATCGCGAGTAGGTCGCGATGACGTAATCCAACGGCGACTCATGCCCGCGCCGTTTCGGCAGGTGCGGGTCCGCGCCATGTTCCAGCAGCCATTTCAACGCTAGCGGAGCCAGGGTCTCGCACGGCGCAAACAGGATGGGAAACCGGCCGCTCCATTCCGCGTTCACGTCGGCCCCGTTGCGCACCAGTAACTCCATCATCGGGATTCGATGATCCATCAGCGCCGCCCGCATCAGCGGCCCATCCCCGCCCTGGTGCACATCGGAGCCGTGGTCGATCATCCATTGCGCCATCTTGAGGCGCACTTCGCCCGGAGCCTCCCAGGGAACCCGGCACTCCGCCACCCAGGTCAACGGGCCGTTCTTTCCATAGCCAACCGGCGCGCGATGCAGCTCTGGATTCTGCGTCATCAGCGCCCGCACCGCTCCAAGGTCGTTACGATCAATGGCCTGCTTCAGCATCCCAGCCTCGTGAATCGAATCCACGTGATGCTTCAGCCTGGGCCAGCTCGCAAAGCCGTATTGACGCGCGATCACGAACTGCGCCTTGGCCAGCGTGGGCGCGCCGCCGGCGCGCAGTAGTCCCTTGGCCTGGTCCTTCAGGTGGCGAAGATCGGGTTGATCGGGAAGGGTGCGGAGAACAGCGGGAGAGTCTTCAGGCATGGAGCCTCCTTTCGTTTGCACGCCCGTGGTCCGCTCATCTTCGGGCCGAAAGAAGGTTAGTCCTGAGCTTCCGTGCAGGGTGGGCTTCAAGCCCTTTCCGCGGACCGGATGCGCCCCTCGCGCTTGTCCGCGATGGTATCAGACAACCCGCCCCTCGCAAAGCTCCGTCCGCGCCCGTCCTGCCGCCTCCGCCCATCTTTATGCATTTCCTCCTTGTCCTCGCCCCGCCGCCGGGACTAACGTGTTCATCAGGCAGGGCCGCTTCCCACGCCCTGACACCTGAAACCTGACACCTGACGCCGGAGGTCCCCAATGCCCGTTCTCGATCCCGCCATCTCCCGCCGCTCCTTCTTCCGTTACGCCGCCGGAGCCTCTGCGCTCGCCACCCTCCCCTTCGTCACCGAGGCGCACCTGGCCCTGGCCCAGCGCGGCCGCCGCCTCGGCGACCCCAGCAAAGGCGTCCACATCGACTCCAATGAGAATCCCCTCGGCCCCAGCGACGCTGCCCGCGAAGCCGCTCACAAAAAAGTCGAGAACGGCGGCCGCTATTTCTTCGACATGGAGTACGACCTCGCCGACCTCTTCGCGAAGCAGGAGGGCCTCGACCCCTCCAACGTTCGCGTCTACGCCGGCTCCAGCGAGCCTCTCGCTTATACCGTCCTCGCCTTCACCAATCCCAGCCGCCCGCTCGTCGTCGCCGATCCCGGCTACGAAGCTGCCGGCTACGCGGCCAAGCGCGTCGGCGCCACGGTCATTCCCGTTCCGCTTGCCGACCCCAGGGGCGCCGCCGCGCACGACATCAATGCCATGCTCGCCGCCGCCGCCAATCCCGGCGTGATTTACATCTGCAACCCCAACAACCCCACCGGCACCTGCACCCCCCGCGCCGACCTCGAGCACGCCGTCGCCTCCGCCAAGGGCGACACCGTCCTTCTCATCGACGAGGCCTACGTCCACTTCTGCGACGCGCCCCGCTCTCTCGATTACGTCAAGGAAGGCCGCAACGTCATCGTCCTGCGCACCTTCTCCAAGATCTACGGCATGGCCGGACTGCGCATGGGCTTCGCCGTCGGGCGGCCTGACCTGCTCAAGAAGCTCGACTACTTCGGCCGCAACTTCCTTCCCACCACTGCCGTCTCCGGCGCCATCGCCAGCCTCAACCAGGCCGACCTCGTCGCCACCCGCAAAAAGATCACCGCCGACACCCGCTCTGACACCATGGCCTGGTGCCAAAAGCAGAGCTACGCCGTCTCCGCGTCGGAAAGTAATTGTTTTATGCTCGACACCCGCCGACCCGGCAAGCAGGTCCTTGAGGCCATGGCCGCCAAAGACGTTTACATCGGCCGCATCTGGCCCTCCTGGCCCACCCAGGTCCGCATCACCGTCGGTACTCCCGACGAGATGCAAGCCTTCCGCACCGCCTTCACGCAGGTCATGGCCTGACTTCATCGCCACCGTGGGTGCCCCATCCTAACCGCGTTCTTTGCGGTTAGGGTGGGATGACACACCCCATCGGGCGAGAGCCCCTGAACGCCCGCCGTCCCGGTTACGAGCAGAACCAGGCCACCTGACCGGAGATCGCGACTTTGGCAGGATCCTGCAATCCGTTGAACTGGAACGAACCCGAAGCGTCGGGCTTGACAATCAGCGTGCCTATGCCGGTGGGAAACGCGAAGATATGAGTGTCCTGGGAACCAGGCGGAGTGTCCGCATCCATCTGTGTCGCGCTCAAGCCGGAGCCCGTGTAGGTGCCCGGGCCGTGATAAGGGAAGGCCGCAGCATCGGTCGAAAAGGTGTGCCCGCCGCCCACCGGCCCGCCAACGCCGCCGGTATTGTCCATTGGAATCGGCACCATGAACATCGCACGGCCAGTGCCGTCGTGCTGGCCTGTTCCGCCCTTGGCCACGTCGGCACAGGTCTGGACCGGCAGCCGATCGTCATAGGCTCCGGTGAATGTCACGCCTCCGCTGACGGTGATGGTGGCATGCAAAACCACCAGCTTCGGCGCGTTGGATTCGGGCGTTCCCTGTGCCAGCGCCACCACCGTTGCCCACACCAGCAGGACCACGGCCACAGCCGGCAATACTTTTCGGACTATCGCAAGTTCCAAGTCTGCCTCCCCGTTGCCAGGGCGGGCTGAGCCGTGCCAGGCAACCGCTTCCCCGTTTCGGCCATGATACGACGTTCAAGGCCAAACTGGGGCCGCTTTGCCCTCACCGAAAACGAATAATGCTCCCGGCGCCCTCCAGATCGCCCGCGAAGAGCGCGCCGCCAGGCGTGAGCCGGTCATCGTCGCCATGCTTCCCCGACTCCGCCGAAAAGTATCGAAGCGCGCGCTTCCGGAACCAGGACGCCTGCTCCTGGTCGATCGGGCGCCTCCTGATGCCTGGCCGGATGGCGACCATCCCGCCAGGCACCATCGGACAATGAATCGGTGCCCCTTAGTCGAGGTCCGCTGGAAACTGCTTCCGGGCGACGCAGTTGATCACGTTGCCGGTGTCTGTAATGACGATCTGAAGTTCGTTCCCGGATTGATCGATCACGAAGAATGCGTCAATCGTCAAGCCTCCACCCGAGACCGTATAAGTACCGGTGCAATCGGCTTTCACATGGTACGTGCCGGTTTCCGTGCCTGCGCCAACGCTGCCGTTCACGCTGGAAATTCCACTGATCGTGAGCTTGCCTTTTCCATTGAAGGTGTCCAGATTGACACCGGCAAACGGCCCCAGTCCAACGATCGTTCCCGTATCCTGGTCGGAGTAGGTGCCCTTCAGGGTGGCATCCGAGCAGACCTTGTCGGCGGCCTTGGCGACGGGTGCTGCGGTTAGAGCGAGCGTGAAGACCGCGACGATGGTCATAGCCTTTGCTGTCTTGCTGAGTTTCATGATCTCTCCTTTGCGTTGATTGGTTTTCCCGTTGCGCACGCTATCAGCCGAGAGCCGGTTCTCCGTCCCTCGTTCTTCGGACCCGCTTGAGCATGGAGTTCAGGCAAATGAGAGCGCCGCCGCCAGCCGTCTTTGTGTGGTGCAGGTCTGGTGACCCCATCCATGCCTGCACCTCGACCGGCAGCAAGCTCGAAACCACACCCGCCTCGTTCAGCGGGATCGTCTCCGCCTTCACGCCGCACTGCGGACACTGGGCCTGCAGCGGATTTCGCCCCCGAAGAACCAGAATCGAATCGGTCTCAATCGTGATCCGGATGCGCTTTGCCATAGCTCCCTGCCTCTTGCTTCCGTACCTGCCGGCGCGGAAAGCATGGGTGCAGCTTGCCGGAATGGCGCCGGGAAGTCCTTTCGCGCGCCGTGATTATTTCTGATGGTTTCTCGGTTTCCTGCTAAGCAAAAGAAACCAGGGGATTTCGGTGCGTCGCCAAGAGCCAGTCACGCGCCTGGGTCAGCAAGGAAATCATGCTAAAATCCGTTACTGTCGCAATTCCGGGGTTGTTTCCCGACCGCCCATCCTTCAGATTTGAGCCGGCCGGCGGGAAGAGTCCATTGCGCGGAGGGGCTTGTACGGGCCAAGTTCGCCCTGGTCTTGCTTGAGCTCCGGTGCTCGAAACGGAATGAGGCGCCCTGGCATGGCTGAGAGTTCAAACCCGAAGCCCCGGCAGCTCTACGCGTTCGGGCCTTTCCGCGTTGATCCGGAAAAGGAATTGCTGCTGCGCCAGGACGAAACCGTTCCCATCGCGCCCAAAGCCTTTCAGGTTCTGCTTGTTCTCATCCGCCACAACAAGCAGGTCGTCACCAAAGACGACCTGATGAAGACGATCTGGCCGGATACGTTCGTCGAAGAAGCCAACCTGAGCCGGAACGTCTTCCTCCTGCGCAAAGCGCTCGGCGAGAGTCCGCAGGATCACCAGTACATCGTCACCGTTCCCGGACGCGGCTACCGGTTTGCTGAAGACGTGCAGCTGGTGCCGGACCGGGAGCTCAGCGTTGTTGCCGCCAGCCATTCCAGCGTCGAAGTGCGGATGGAAGAGACCAGGCCGTGGGGATGGATCGCTGCCGGGGCAGTCCTTCTCGCCGTGGTCGCCGCCGGAGCATGGAAGCTGCTCGCCCATCGGCCGCCCATTCTTACCGAAAAAGACACCATCGTGCTCGCCGAATTCACCAACTCCACCGGCGATCCGGTCTTTGACGACACTCTGCGCCAGGGCCTGGCGGTGCAACTCGAACAGACACCATACTTCTCCGTTACCTCCGACGAGCGCATCCGGCAGACCCTTCATTTGATGGGCCTGCAGCCGGATGCGCGGCTGACTCCGGAAACCGCTTTCCAGCTATGCCGCCGCACCCAAAGCAGCGCTGTTATCGACGGCTCCATCGCCAATTTGGGCGACGAATATGTGCTCGGTTTGAAGGCTGTCAACTGCCAGACCGGCGACACCCTGGCCGAGGAGCAAGTGCGCGTGAATGGCAAAGAGCACGTGCTCGGCGCCATGGACAAAGCCTCTGCGAATTTGCGCCGGAAGCTGGGCGAATCCGTCAAGAGCCTGAAAACCTTCGACACTCCGCTCGAACAGGCGACTACACCATCGCTGGAAGCGCTGCAGGATTACAGCCTCGCCCTTAAACAGTTCTTTCTCATGAACTATTCGTCGGCCGGCACATTGCTGCAACGTGCAATCGAGCGGGATCCGAACTTTGCCCTGGCGTACGCGCGGCTTGCCAGCCTGAACTACAACACCCCCCAAAGCCAAGCCGCGCTGGAAAACTCCGCCAGGGCTTTTGCGCTGCGCCAACGTGTCTCGGATCGTGAGCGCCTGTATATCGAGACCACTTACTACCTGATCAGGGGGCAGACGGAAGAAGCTTCAGAAGCTTATGAACTGTGGAAGACGACCTATCCCAAGGACCAGATCCCTGACATCGGCCTTGGCCTTATCCGCGAATACAAGGGACAATTCGACAGCTTCCTCGAGGAAACGCGAGAAGCTTACCGGAAAGATCCCTCGGTATTGACAAGTAACAACCTGATCGAAGCGTACGCCGACCTTGGACAGTTCGATGAGGCTGCAAAAGTGCTCGCCGAAAGCGAGGCCCGTTATCCGGGGAACGACCAGTGGGCACGATGGGGCTACGCCCTGGCCTTTCTGCGCCACGATCCCTCGGAGATGAAGCGCATTCTGGAGGCTGCGCCGAGTGGCTCAACCCTGCAAAGAACGCTCCTCGGCTTGCAGTTCAGGACTGAGCTTTACTTCGGACGACGGAAGCAGGCAGCCGAGTATCGCCGGCGCGTAACTCTGCTCTCCCGGCAACTCGGCATGGATGAAAGAGCGTCGGTGTACTCAGCTCTGGCCGCGCTCGACGACGCCAACTGCGGAAGTTTTGCCCAAGCCAGGCGCGAAGCCGCTGCGGCCTTGCCCCAGGTGCAAGGCAAAGAGCCGCTGCAAAGATTAGCTTTGGCCTTCGCGCGTTTGGGAGACGCTCGAAATGCGAAGATTCTTGCCGACCGGTTAGCTCGACAGTATCCGACCGACACACTCATGAAGGATCGCGACCTGCCGCTGCTCCGAGCTGCCATTGCCGTCGAGCAGAACAACCCCGCGCTGGCAATCGACCTCCTGGAGAGCGCAACCCCGACCGAACTTGGGAATCTGGACGTTCCTTACACCCGTGGACAGGCCTATCTGCTGTTGCATCGCGGACCGGAAGCGGCCGCCGAATTTCAAAAGGTCATTGCATATCGTGGATTCCTTTTCGTCGACCCTCCGGGAGCTCTGCCGTACCTCGAACTTGCCCGCGCCTACGCGGCCTCCGGCGACACCGTCAAAGCCCGCGCTGCCTACCAGGACTTCCTTACACTCTGGAAAGACGCCGACTCCGATATCCCCATCCTCAAGCAGGCCAGGGCGGAATATGCAATGCTCCAGAAAACGTAGCCTCTCGTCGGCGCCGACGTAAATTGTCGTTGCTCAAGTAGAGCTCAGTTGCTGAACCACAGGTCAACCCGGAAGCTGCTCCCGGCCTGAAGCCGGCTTGTGCCCACGTTCATCGGCAAGGGGTGGATAGCGGAAGAGCCTTCTTTCAACAGAATCTGGGTGCCCCAGTCATCGTGGTCAACCTTGCTTCCCGAGACGCGGGTCACTCAGCGCCTCGCGCTGTGACGGCGGGCAGTGGTGGTTTCCCACATTTCCAAAACCGGAGATGTGGGGCACCCAGGTTTGGTTCGGTTACGAGCATTCCGAGATGTGGGTCGCCCGCCCGGCTCCTGCTCTACCATGAATGCAATGTCGACCCTGCGTATCTCCCGCCCCGTCTACGACTCCATCCGCGCCCACGGCGAGGAAACCTACACCGACGAGTGCTGCGGCGCGCTGCTCGGCAGCTCCACTCCCGAGGGCTGGCGCGTGACTGAGGCCGTACGCGCCGCCAACACCCGCACCGACTCGGCCCACAACCGCTACCACATCGATCCCAGCGAACTGGTGGCCATCCAGCGCGACGCCGCCCGCCAGGGGCTCGACATTGCCGGCTTCTACCACTCCCACCCCGACCACCCCGCGCAGTGGTCGCAGACCGACTTTGCCGAAGCCCACTGGATCGGCTGCGCCTACGTCATCACCGAGGTGGCTCAAGGCCGCGCCGCCCAGACCAACTCCTTTCTGCTGGCCGGAACCACCGAGGAAGACAAGCGCTTCGAGACCCAGACCATCGAGATTGAGCCAGCCTCCTGAGCCGCGCCGCCGATGATCCACCACAACTGGCTACCGGCCGATGTCCACCCGGCTATACTGGCACGCATGATCCCCACCGGATCCCACCCGGGCTGTCATCCGGTTTTTGAGGCCCTGGCCTACGCCGTGGGATACGCCGTCTTCCGCCTGCAGCGCACGCGCCGCGGCGACATCCTGGCCGAACCGCAGCGCTGGACAATCATCGCCGCTGCCGCTGTTGGCGCGCTCGCGGGCAGCCGTTTGCTGGGCCTGGCTGAACAGTGGCCCACCGTCCTCGCCGCCTCGCGCTCCGGCCGGCTCTTCACGCTTCTGCTGGCGTCCGGCGGAAAGACCATCGTCGGCGGCCTTCTCGGCGGCTGGCTGGCGGTCGAACTGGCGAAGCGCTTTGCCGGCATCCGCTCCCGCACCGGCGATCTGTTCGTGCTTCCGCTCTGCGCAGGCATCGCCGTGGGCCGCGTCGGCTGTTTCCTCGCCGGCCTTGCCGACGACACCTACGGTAAGCCCACCACACTCCCCTGGGCCGTCAACTTCGGCGACGGCATCGGCCGCCATCCCACGCAGCTCTACGAGATTCTCTTCCTCGCCGTGCTGGCCATCATCCTGAGCCGCCCATGGAGCCGGCCGGAAGGCGCGCGCTTCCGCATCTTCCTCGGCGCGTATCTCGCCTGGCGCCTCGCCATCGACTTTCTTAAGCCGCAGCCGCTGGTCGCCGGCTTGAACCTGATCCAGTGGGCGTGCGCCGCGGGGTTGGCCGTCCTTGGCGCGCTTTATCTGAATGACCGGCGTGCGGAGCGCAGAAGGATGCTTGAGCATGTCGTTCTGGACTGACCGCAGCATCTTCGCAAAGATTGTCCTGGTGCTGTGCCTCGCGTTCCTTTGCGGGGTGGGGCTGTGCGGACTGGACATTGCGCTGGCAGCACACGGCATCGGCAAGAGCACCGAGGAGTTCGGCGTCGGCCCGCTGGACGGCCTGTCGCTCGCGGTCATGGCGTTATCCGCAATGGCGCTGGTGCTTACGGTTGTGGTGTGGATTTGCGCCGCGGTTATCAAGGGAATTGCGGGCCAAACCAAGGAACCGTAGCGGCTGTCCGGTCGTAAATCCGCGCACTTTCAAAACTGTCGCAATCATGCCTTTACCAAATGACCCAACGCTCCTAGACTCCCACCATGCACCGCGAGAAGCTCATCACCGCCGCCTGCGCCCTCGGCATCCTGGCCTGCGGCGCCTGCTTTCTCCCTCCGCCGCGCCCCGCCGCGCCGCCCCTCGCTCCCGATCTCCGCGCCAGCCGCCGCATCCGCGTTGAGGTCGCCAATCTTTCGCCTACGCAGCACGTTCCGCCGCAGCGACTCGGCCGCACGATCGTGGAACGGATGAATGGCAGGCTGGCGCGTACGGACATCAGAGCCCGAACGAATACGGAACCCAAAACCGGAGACGCCGTCCTCCACATCGAAATCCTCCAGGAATCCGTGGCCAGCAAGTCCGCGCCGAGTTATCCAAGGCAATCAGGCGTCGTCTTCAACTTCAGCGTATTTTTCAATGGCACGCTCACCGCGGCTAATGGCGCGGTCGTCTGGCGCGTGACCAATCGGACCTGCACATCGCAGCCTCTCTACGTTTCCAATGTCGCCGCACCGTGGGATGACTCGAACCATGTCATCGATTATCTGCTGGCACAGGACGTCGTAGATCAGATCTTCGGCACCCCATAACCACTCCCACGCAGAATGCTGGCACAGCCCAACCGCACTCAACCGAACCCGCACAGGAACTGCCATGACCGACAAGCTTCGCCCCTATCTGTTCTACGACGTGGCCATCTCCATCTGCTCCACGTGCTACCGCCGCATCGACGCCAAGATCGTTTTCGAGGCCGGCAAGGTGTGGATGCTGAAGCGCTGCCCGCAACACGGCCACCAGCGCGTTCTGGTCGCCGACGACATCGACTACTACCGACGCGCGCGCGAAGTCTTCATCAAGACGCCCGAGCAGCCCATGGTCTACAACACGCCGGTCAAGTACGGCTGCCCCTACGACTGCGGCCTCTGCCCCGACCACGAACAACACTCCTGCCTCACGCTGGTCGAAATCTGCGACGCCTGCAACCTCACCTGCCCCATCTGCTACGCGGGTTCGGGCCAGCACCGCACCGAGTTCCGGAGCCTCGAACAAATTGAAGCTATGCTCGACTGCGTGGTGCGCAACGAGAAGCAGCCCGACGTGGTGCAGATCTCCGGCGGCGAGCCCACGCTGCATCCCGACTTCTTTCGCGTGCTCGAAATGTGCAAAGAGCGTCCCATCCGCCACCTGATGGTGAACACCAACGGCATCCGCATCGCCCAGGACTCGGAGTTCGCCCGGCGCCTCGCGGACTTCATGCCGGAATTCGAAATCTACCTGCAATTCGATTCGCTCCGCCGCGAACCGTTGATGCAGTTGCGCGGGGCCGATTTGCGATCGATCCGCCAGAAGGCTCTGGAGCGCCTGAACGAACTCGGCATCTCCACCACGCTCGTGGTGACGGTGGAGCGCGGCGTGAACGATGACGAACTCGGACCCATCATCGACTTCGCTCTGCAGCAACCGGCCGTCCGCGGCGTCACCATCCAGCCGGTGCAGCAGGCAGGCCGGGTGCAGGGCTTCGACTCAGCGCATCATCGCCTCACGCTCACGGAGGTGCGCCGGCGCATCCTGGACCAGACCGGCGTTTTTCGGCCCGAGGACCTGATCCCCGTCCCCTGCCACCCGGACGCGCTGGCGATGGCCTACGCGCTGAAGCTCGACTCCAAAGTGGATCCTCTCACCGGCATGATCCCGCCCGACGTGCTCATCGACGGCGCACGCAACACCATCGTGTACGAACAGGAGAGCGGCATCCGCGATCATTTGTTCAAGCTCTTCGCCACCAACCACTCGCCGGCCGCGCAGGCGTCCACGCTGCGCGAGCTGCTTTGCTGCCTGCCCAAAGTTCTGCTCCCCAAAAACCTGGGCTACAAGAACCTGTTCCGCGTGCTCATCGTGCAATTCATCGATGCGGAGGCCTTCGACGTGCGCAGCGTGAAGAAGAGCTGCATCCACATTGCCCACCCTGACGGAAAGCGGTTGATTCCGTTCGACACGTTCAACATGTTTTACCGGGGCGGGCTGGAGACCACGCGCCTGGCCGCGCTGCGCCAGCAGGAGGTGGGAGTGGATTAGGGCGCCTTTCGAGGTTATCCTGAAGCCATCCGCAGTCTGACAGCATCGAACAAGCGAGGTCATCCACAGGCATGCTCATCCTCATTCCCACGCCGCTGCGCCCCTTTGTCGACGGGCAGGACCGCATCGAAGTCAACGCCCCCAGCGTCTCCGGCGCGCTTGAAGCTCTCACCCTCGACCGCCCCGAGCTGCGCAAGCATCTCTTCACCCCCGAGGGCCGCGTGCGCGCCTTTGTTAATCTGTATTTGAACGACGAGGATGTGCGCTATCTTCCCCAGCAGGAAGCCACCGCCGTCACCGCAACCGATACGCTTTCGATCATTCCGTCGATTGCCGGGGGGCGGACGAGCCGTTAGCTGTCAGCCATCAGCCTTCAGCTAAAAACTACGAACTGAGAACTTCCAATCATGCCGACCATCGCCGAATCCGACCAGCTTCCCGAGCTCACCACAGACGAGCTTTCGCGTTACTCGCGCCACCTGATCCTGCCCGAGGTTGGCATGGAGGGCCAGCAGCGGCTAAAGGCGGCCAAGGTTCTCTGCGTCGGCACCGGCGGACTGGGCTCGCCGCTGGCGTTTTACCTGGCCGCGGCCGGCATCGGCACCCTGGGCCTGGTTGACTTCGACGTGGTGGACGCCTCCAACCTCCAACGGCAGATCATCCACTCGACCAAAGACATTGGCCGCAAGAAGCTGGACTCCGCCGAGGAAAAGCTGACCGCGCTGAACCCCGCGCTGAACGTGGTGAAGCACGAGACCATGCTCTCCAGCGCCAACGCGCTTGAGATCCTCAAGGACTACGACATTGTTGCCGACGGCACCGACAACTTTCCCACGCGCTACCTGGTGAACGACGCCTGCGTGCTCCTGGGCAAGCCCAACGTCTACGGATCCATCTTCCGCTTTGAGGGCCAGTGCAGCGTCTTCGCCACCGAGGATGGTCCCTGCTACCGCTGCCTCTATCCCGAGCCGCCGCCGCCGGGCCTGGTTCCCAGTTGCGCTGAAGGCGGGGTGCTGGGCATCCTGCCCGGCCTCGTCGGCGTGATGCAGGCAACCGAAGTGATCAAGCTGATTTTGGGCAAAGGCGAAGGGCTGATCGGCCGGCTGCTCCTGATTGACGCGCTCAACATGCGCTTCCGCGAGCTCAAGCTGCGCAAGAACCCCGCATGCCCGGTCTGCGGATCGAACCCCACCATCCACGAGCTCATCGACTACCAGCAGTTCTGCGGCATTGTCCCTGAGTCGAAAGAGAACGCGACCATGAAGAACGGCGTCCCCCAGATCACCGTGCAGGAACTCAAGCGCCGCATCGATGCCGGCGAAGACGTCCAGCTCATCGACGTGCGCGAGCCCTACGAGTACCAGATTGCGCAGATCGGCGGCAAGCTGATCCCGCAGAACGACGTACCGCAGCGGCTTGCCGAGATCGACCCCAGCCGCGAGGTCATCGTCCACTGCCGCTCCGGCGCGCGCTCGCAAAAGATCGCGGAGTATCTGAAGCAGCAGGGCTACGCGCGGGTGGCCAACGTGGCCGGCGGCATCCTGGCGTGGAGCGAGCACATCGATCCCAGGGTGCAGAAGTACTAGCAACCGGTCCGGGGAGTTCGGTGGTTTCCCAGGTCTCAAAATCGACCCTTCGGCTGCGCTCAGGGCAGGTCCTGGGGCACCCAAGCTCTTACGGCTTTGCCGGCTTGCGCGCGATGGCGCACAACCATCCCCGGCGCCGCTCTTCGTGAATCTCAACATGGTTATATCCGGCCGCAAGAAACAGCGCGCGGTGGTCTTCGACGCTCAATCGCGACGAGCCCAGCAGCTTCATGACCGGCCCCAGCAGCGCGTCGTTGCGCGCGCCTTTGTAGCTCTCGGCGACGATCATCAGCTTTCCGCCGGGCTTGAGCACGCGCAGAATCTCGCGCATGTCGGCTTCGAGGTGCGGCCAGTAGTACTGGGTTTCAATGGCGGTAACGATGTCGAACCTGTCACCAGGAAAGGGAAGGTTGGAGACGGAAGCCTGCTCAACCCGCACCCGCCCGCCGGCGATGAGCTTGCGGTTGTGGGCGCGCGATGCGGCCACGCTTCCGGCGGCGTAATCGACGCCATAAACCTGCGCCGCCGTGGCCGCAAGCTTTTCGATTGTGCGTCCGCCGCCGCAGCCGATGTCGAGCGCGGTGGCGCCGCGGGGAATGTCGAGGCGGGCGAAGGCCCAATCCGTCAGCGGGGCATGACTGCCGTTCATCAGCCAGGCAAAGAAGCGGCCGGCAAAGCGGTCGGGCTTCTTGACCTGGCGGGCGAGGTAGACGAAGAGGAATAGCGCGACGGTGCAGCGCAGGGCGAGCAGGTAGGTTGACGGATGCAAAACGCCAGGCTCCCATCTGGGATCAGGAGTGAATTCGCTATGGCAATTCTAGTGCCGTGCCCATGTAGTTTGGCGGTTTCCCGGGTCCCAAAATCGGCACCTGGGGCACCCAAATTCAAGGATTCGATTACAAGATCACTTGATGCGGCGCTAGTCCCTATCTGGCGATCTCCACCGGCGCGGGGCGGGGCGCGTCGCCGCTTTTCTGGTTCTCGTCCATCTTGCCGAAGATCATTTTGCCGCTGGCGGTCTGGAGCACGCTGGTGACGGAGATGTCCACTGCCCTGCCGATCATCTTGCGCGCGTGATCGACGACCACCATGGTGCCGTCGTCGAGATAGCCCACGCCCTGGTTGTACTCCTTGCCTTCTTTGAGGATGAGCACCGACATGTGCTCGCCGGGCAGAACCACGGGCTTGAGGGCGTTGGCCAGATCGTTGATGTTGAGCACCTCAACGTGGTGCAGGTGGGCCACCTTGTTCAGGTTGAAGTCGTTGGTGACGACCTTGGCCTCCCACTTCTTGGCCAGCTCCAGCAGCTTGAGGTCGACTTCGCGGATGGAGGGGAAATCGTCGGAGACGATCTGAATCTGGAGCTTGGGGTTGGACTGCATGCGCTGCAACATGTCAAGGCCGCGGCGGCCGCGCTGGCGCTTGGAAGAATCGGTGGAGTCGGCCACCACCTGGAGCTCCCTGAGCACGAACTCCGGCACCACCAGCGCGCCATCGATAAAGCCGGCTTCGGCGATGTCGGCAATGCGCCCGTCGATGATGACGGAAGTGTCCAGGACTTTGGCGGCGCGGCGGATGGGCCGGTCGGTAGAGAAGATGGCGCCGAGGGCCGCGGGGTTGAGCAGGTCGCCCTTGCTGGCGCCCACCAGCAGGCCGACGTAGGTCATCAGCAGCAGGACGAAGATCTGCAGGGCGGCGGAGCTGGAGCCGTTGAGCGGCGCGGACCGCAGCACCAGGCAGAACAAGGCGGCGCCGAAGATGCCGAGCACCGACCCGGCCACGGCGCCGATCAGGCGGCGCAGAGTGAGCGCCCGGACGCGGTATTCAAAGACGATGACCGCGGCGGCAGACAAGGCCCCGGCCCCCGCAGCAGCGGGTGCGGGCAATCCGAAGGGCCGTAGGAAGTAACAAACAACGCTGAAAAGGACAACCAACGAAACACGCAGAAAAACGACATCCATATAAGACCAACCGCCGCCGGCACGGAAGAATGACGCCGGTATCGGCACAGTTGGCGAGTATGCCGATGCGCGGGGATGGTCGTCAAGGGGAAAACTTCAGGCGGGGTGGTCCGGAGTTACTTCGCCGTTTCTTTGCCTGTATGGGGTAAATCCGAATGTGAAAACAACCCGCTTGGGGCGCATGGGGTTCTACATAAGCGAAGGGATTTTGCGCAAAGTCCGCGCCGGAGTTCCGAGGAAGCTTTCTAAACAGGAGTTGGCTATGAAAAGTGGAGTTCGCAATGTTCTTACGGCAACCGCAGTGTCGCTGGCGCTGGCGTGGCCGGCCGCGGTATTTTGCCAGGTTGGGGAGACCCCGACACAACCCCAGCAGCAACCCCAGACCCCGATACCTCCGGCGCGGGCGACGGCGCAGGGACGGATTGACGCGCACGAGATGGTGAGGGGGACGGTGGCGCTGAACCGGTCGCTGGACGCGAGGAAGGACCACGATGGATCGCAGTTTGCAGCCAGACTGACCCGGACCGTGCACCTGAAAAACGGCAAGACGCTGGACAAGGGAACCACTCTGGTGGGAACCGTAGAGAACGACGATATGCAGATCGCCGGCAAATCGAAGCTGGCGGTGCGATTTACCGAAGCCAAGCTGAACAATGGCGAGACGATTCCGATCAAGGCAACGATCGTCCAGGTTTATCCGCCTGTGGGGCTGGATGCGGACGGTTCGCCGCTGCCCGACGAGGGCGGCCCGCAATATGCCGCGGACGACTACACCAACGATTGGAACGCGCGGCAATTGAATGTGGACCAGATTGGCGCCTTGAAGAACGTGGACCTGCACAGCCGGCTGGCGAGCGAGAACTCGGGCGTGTTTGTGAGCACCAAGAGGGATGACGTGAAGCTGATGCGGGGCAGCCGGCTGGAACTGGCGATGGCTGAACAGGGAAACGGGCAGCGGGCGTCGAACCAACGGTAAGCGAAGAGGCGAGGCGCGGCAGGCCACGTCCCGAGCGTGGTCCGATCGCGTTTGGTCCGGATCACGTTATGGTGCGAACAAGACGGGGTCAAAGGTTGCATTGGTCCGCGACCTTAAGGCCCCGCGTGTCGCGCCTGTCTGCAATGTTTTGCGCGGAAGGCTCGGCCTGGTGCGACCTGAACCCAAAGGCTGCGTCGCTGACTGGCGCGGGCCCGTCTTCTCCCGGGTTTCTGCAGGCGCGAGGCCGAGGGAAATGCCCGGAAAGGGAGTGAAATCCACTTCGCGAAGCCCTGAGCCGCGTTAAACGCCGGAAACAATCTGAACGAATGGGGAGTGGGGCGCGTCCGTATATTGGAGCGGGCCGCGCCGAGGCGCGACAAGCGCGGACCAACAGCGGTAGGCTGGAACAGGACATGGTCCGCGCGAAGGAGCGTGCATGAAAGGGTGGAAGTGGGCGCTGCCGGGCCTGATTGCGGCAGTGTTGCTGGCGGGGTGCAAGGGCTTCTGGGATGCTTTGCCCACCACGGGAACGGGCGGCACGCCGGGAGCGGCGAGCGGCGTGTTCTACGTGTTGAACGAGAAGACAGCCCAGGTCGTGGGTTTCTCGTTCGCGAGCGGTTCGAGCACGCCTGCAGCGGTTAGCGGGGGATCGGCCAATCTGGCGGCGGCTCCGCTGGCGGAGGTAATTTCGCCGAACGGAAGCTTCCTTTACGTCAGCACCACAGTGGGGATCTATCTTTACTCGATTGGAACGGACGGCACATTGACGGAGGCCAACAGCGGAGAGGCGATTTCAGCGGACGCCGCGTACGCGATGGTGGTGGATCCGAGCGATCAATGGCTGGTGGAGGCGGTGAGTGGCACGGGGGTCTTGAGCGCGATCCCGATCGACTCGACCACCGGGCTTTACAACAGCAGCCTGCAAGTGGCCACTCTCACTCTGCCCAATACGAATGTGCAGCAGGTAGCGATATCGCCGTCGGGCGCGGCTGATCCTTACGTGTTTGTGGCCATGGGCGCGGGCGGGACGGAGGTGATTCCGTTCGCCGCGGGGAGTTCGGATCCGTTGGGGACCGCGGCCAACATCGCGGTGAAGAACAGCAACGGGGCGGCGAATACGGTTGCGGTGGATCCATCCAACCGGCTGTTGTACGTTGGCGAGACGGCCGCGGTCAGCGGAACGCAGACAGGCGGGCTGCGCGCGTTCACGATTGGCGCCACCAGCCTGAAGGAGATTGCCAAGACGGCCTACGCAACGGGAGGCACGGGGCCTTCCGCGATCCTGCCCACGGCCGACTACGTGTACGTGGCCAACAAGGCTGTGAGCGGCAGCTCGACAGGGAACATTACCGGATTCGCGGTCAATTCGACGGCAGGCGCGTACTCGCTGAGCAGCTTGAGCACGGTGGCCGCGGGCGTGGGCACAGAGGGCCTGGCAGAAGACAGCACCAGCACCTATGTGCTGGCCGTGAACGCTGGGGGCAGTCCGGACCTGAGCACCTATACGTTTGACTCGACCACGGCGGGCAAGCTGGACGCAGGGGCGACCATCGCGACGGGAACGGACCCGGTGGTGGCGGTGGCGGTGGCCGCAGTACCGTAACGCCAGTTTGCAGTTCATAGATCACAGTTCTTAGTTCGCAGTTGTGATTGGTGGATCGTGGTTGGTTGAGGACGCCGCCGCGGCCCAGGCGTGCTTTACGATAAATGCAGCGTGCAAACGATACGAGTCGAGACCCCATCCGCCCGTTACGACGTGGCCGTCGGAAGCCATCTGCTGGCCACCCTGCGGCCGCGCATTGAACGCGTGGCCGGGCGGCTGCCGCGGCGGCTGTTTGTGATTACGTCGCCGGAGATCTGGGCGTTGTGGGGTGGGGCGTTTTGCGCGTCGTTTGCGGAGCCGCCGGTGGCGCTGTTCCTGTCAGCGGGCGAGAAACACAAGACCCTGGCGAGCGCGGAGAAGCTGTTGCGGCAGATGGTGGCGGCCGGCGGCGACCGGAGCTCGCTGGTGATTGCATTCGGCGGCGGCATTGTGGGCGACGTGGGCGGATTTGTGTCCGCCGTTTTCATGCGCGGCGTCCGATCCGTGCAGGTTCCCACAACATTTCTGGCGCAGGTGGATTCGTCGATCGGCGGCAAAACCGGAGTGAATCTTCCCGAAGGCAAGAACCTAGTGGGTAGCTTTCATCATCCCCTGGGGGTGTTTGCGGATATCAGCGTGCTGGGCACCCTGCCGGACCGCGAGCTGCGCGCAGGGCTGATGGAAAGCATCAAGGCGGGCATCATCCGCGACCGCATGCTGGTGCGCTTCATGGAAGAGCACGCGGACGAGGTGCTGGGGCAGGATGTGCGCGCCCTCGAGAAGGTGATTGCGGCCAGCGTGCGCATGAAGGCGGACGTGGTGAATCGCGACGAGCGCGAAAGCGGGCTGCGCATGATTCTGAACTTTGGGCACACGCTGGGACACGCCATCGAGCAGGTGACGCGCTACAAAGCGCTGCTGCACGGCGAGGCCGTGGGGTGGGGCATGGTGGCGGCGCTCGAACTGGCGCGGCGGCGGGGGACCATCAGCTCGCGCCAAGCGGAGCGGCTGGAGAGCCTGATCCACTGCTACGGGCCGCTGCCGCCCTTGAAAGCGCGCGCGGCCAAGCTGGTGGCTGCCACGGGCGCGGACAAAAAGAATATGGGAGGCGTGCGCAGATTCGTGTTGCCGGTGGGCATTGGCGACGCGGGCGTGGTGGAGGACGTGACCGCGGCGGAGCTGGGAGCCGCGGCGGCGTATATGCTGGCGCGGGCGCGGGAGAGGGTTGCGTGAGCGATAGCGGCGCCAGGCCGGCCGGCGCGCACGATGAGACCAGCGCGGCGGAGGCCGTGCGCGGCATGTTCAACAGCATTGCGCCGCGCTACGACCTGCTGAACCACGTGCTTTCCGCCAACGTGGACCGGCTGTGGTGGCGCCGGACGGCACGGCGATTCCGCGGCGTGCTCGCCAATCCGGATGCAGCCATCCTGGACATCTGCTGCGGCACCGGCGACCTGACAATGGCGCTGCTCAGGCATCGGCCGCGGGGGGCGCGGCCGGTGCTGGCGGCGGACTTTGCGCGCGAGATGCTGGCGCGGGGCGCGCGGAAGTTTGCCGGGCGCGGCGCGGTGGCGCTGGAGGCGGACGCGCTGCGCCTGCCCCTGGCCACGGGATCGCTCGATCTGGTGGTGACCGCGTTCGGGTTTCGCAACCTTGCCAGCTACGATGCCGGACTGCGCGAGTTTGCCCGCGTGCTGAAGCCCGGCGGCCAGCTTGGAATCCTGGAGTTCGGCGAGCCGGGCGGGATGATGGGGAAGGCGTACGCGGTGTATTTTCGGCGTGTGCTGCCGGCCATCGGGCGGCTGATCTGCGGCAGAGATGGACCGTACACCTACTTGCCGTCGTCGGTGGGCAGCTTTCCGCCGCCGGCGCGGATGCTGGAGAGGATGCGCGCGGCCGGCTACGAAGAGTGCGCATGGCAACCGTACACGTTCGGCATCGCCGGGTTGTATACCGCGCGAAGGGCTGCGTAGTAGGCTGAGAGCGCATGAGCTCCGCAGCGTCCAGCCTGGCCGGTCACTCCGCGGAGAAGCGGCGGGTGGCGCTGCGATCGATGATCGCGGCCGCGTGCATGACGCTGCTGAAGCTGGGCGCCGGACTGCTTTCGGGATCGCTGGGCGTGCTCTCTGACGCGGCCCACTCGGGCCTGGACATGGCGGGCTCGGCGCTGACGTTCCTTTCCGTGCGTGTCTCCGACAAGCCCGCGGACGAAGACCACACCTACGGACACGGCAAGGTGGAGAACATTTCCGCCTTTGTTGAAGCCGGCCTGATGGCGATCTCCTGCGCGTGGATCATCGTTGAGGCGCTGGGGCGGATCGCGGGGCGCGCGGTCGAGTTGCGCGATCCGCTCTGGCCGGTTCTGGTGCTGGTCACTTCCATCGGCGTGGACTGGTGGCGCTCGCGGCAACTGCGCGCAGTGGCCGATCGCACCGGCTCTCCGGCGCTGGCCACGGACGCATTTCATTTCGCGTCCGACATCTGGTCCACCCTGGCGGTGCTGGCGGGGCTGAGCGCAAGCTGGATGGGCGCGCGCTTCGGCGTACCCTGGTTGCGCTTCGCCGATCCGTTCGCGGCCATCGTGGTTTCACTGATGATCCTTCGCATCACGTTCCACCTGACCCGCGATGCCATCGGCGCGCTGACTGACCAGGTGCCGGTGCAGATGCGGCGCCGGATTGTGCGCGAGGTGGAGCGGGTGGAGGGCGTGATGGCCGTGGAGCAGGCGCGGGTGCGCCGCTCCGGGCCTTCGTACTTCGCCGACCTTACTCTGGCGCTGCCCCGCCGCACCACCTTTGAGCACACCGATGAGCTGGTGCGCGCGGCCACCGAGGCGGTTCATCGCACCCTGCCCGAAGCCGATGTGGTGATTCACACCGTGCCCCGGCAGCCGCGGGCGGAGAGCATCTTTGACCGCGTGCGCGCGGTGGCGGCGCGCAACAACGTCCAGGTGCATGAGCTCAGCGTGCAGTCGCATCGCGGCCGCCTGCGCGTGGAGCAGCACCTGGAACTGGACGAGAACATGACGCTGGTGGACGCGCACAGTTTTGTGACGGAGATGGAGGCGGAGATCCTGCGCGAGGCGCCGGAGATCGACTCGGTGCTGACCCACATTGAGAGCGAGCCGGCAACCATCGAGCAGCCGGAGGAGATTCGCGTGGACGATCGGCGCATCGAACAGGCCATGCGGTCGGCCGCCGCCGAACTCAACCAGATCCTGGACGTTCACCGGATTGAAGTACGCCGGGCGGGCGACCACATCGACCTCTCCTGCCACTGCACCCTGCCCGACAAGATGACCATGCTGCACGTGCACGAGGTGATTACGGAGCTTGAGGACCGCTTCAAGCTGGCCTGCCCGGAAGTGCACCGCGTGACTATTCACCCCGAGCCGTCCACGGATAATCTGCGGTGAGAAGGACAGGGACAAGGGACAAGGGACAAGGGAAAAGGGGAATACCAGAACAAGAGCGAGGGACATTTCTGCGGAGCGAGCGCCGTACCCTTTAAAATTGTTGGCGAGCGACAAAAATGCCGCCACCGGAGCGCGAGATGATCGCCCACAGCGAATGGAAACATGAAGACGTTTTTGAGGGCGTTGCAGAGAACGGCAACACGATTTTTCTGGATGGAGATTCCGCGCATAAGCACGGCCCCAGCCCCATGGAAGCGGTGCTGATGGCGTTGTGCGCATGCACCTCGGTGGACGTGGTCTCGATTCTCAAAAAGAAGCGGCAGCAGTTGACCGGACTGCGGGTTTCGGCCTCGGCCGGGCGCGCGGAGACGCCGCCGCAGGTGTTCACGCACATCCGGCTGACCTACGCGGTGCGGGGCGTGAAGCTGAGCAGAAAAGCGGTGGAGGATGCAGTGTTGCTCTCCAAGAACAAGTACTGCTCGGTCTCGAAGATGCTGGAGAAAGCGGCGGCCGTGGATTACGAGATCGTGTACCCGGACGGGGAGCCGGAGCCATGAGCGCGCGGACACGGCGGCGCGGGATGCATCCACTGGTCCGCTTCTTTCGCGCGGCCTCGTTGGCGCTGGTGCTGGTGGTCATCGGGCTGGTTTCCGCCCTCACCACGATGCACTTTGCCATTCATGGCGCGGAGGTGCAGATTCCGGCGCTGAAAGGGATGACGGTGGCCGATGCGCGAAGCCAGACCGCGGGGCTGGGGCTGAACCTGGTGGTGGACAACCGTTATTATTCTTCCGCTGTGGCCGCGGGGCATATCCTGACGCAATCGCCCGATCCGGGAACGGTGGTGCGGCGGGAGTGGCGCGTGCGCGTATCGGAGAGCCTGGGACCGCAGAAGGTGGAAGTGCCGGACACGCTGGGCGCGGACGAGCGTGTGGCGGCGATGAACCTGCGCCGCGTGGAGCTGGTGGTGGACGAGACAGCGCGCCTGCCCTATGCCGGCGCGCCCGAGGGCGCGGTGCTGGCGCAGGATCCGCCGGCGCGCGCGCAGGGAATTGAGGGACCGAACGTGGCCCTGCTGGTGGCCGCGCCCGCAGAGGACACGCCGGACGGCTTTGTCATGCCTGACCTGGTTGGGACTCCGATCGTGGCCGCGCAGGCCGCGCTGGCGCTGGCAGGGCTGAAGACGGCTCCGCCCGAGTTCAAGGACGTGCATGTGCCGCCGGTCGGCTCCGGCGCGGCGCCGCCAGTTTTGCCGGTGGCGCCGGGATCGGTGATCGCGCAGCAGCCGGGGGCCGGAACGCGCGTGGACACAAGCATGACGGTGAAGCTGACGGTGGCTCGGTGAGCGAGTCCGCGAACGGCCCCGACGCATCCAATCCGAAAGGCATGAGCTCGGAATCTCCTGGAAGAAGCCTGGCGCCGCCGGACGCGCGCTTTGCGCATGCGTGGCGCGCGCTGCGCCATCGCAATTTCCGCCTGTTCTTCGGCGGGCAGAGCATCTCGCTCATCGGCACGTGGATGACGCGCGTGGCCACGTCCTGGCTGGTGTACCGCCTGACCAAATCGCCGATCCTGCTGGGCACGGTGGGCTTCGCCGGGCAGATTCCCACGTTTCTGCTGGCGCCCTTCGCGGGCGTGGTGGTCGACCGCATCGACCGGCGCAAGGTCCTGGTGTGGACGCAGACGCTGGCCATGGTGCAATCGCTGGCGCTGGCCGCGCTCACGCTGTCGCACCGCATCACCATCGCGGAAATCCTGGTCCTGAGCGCGTTTCAGGGCACCATCAACGCGTTCGACATGCCCGGCCGCCAGTCGTTCATGATTCGCATGGTGGAGAATCGCTCGGATCTCTCCAACGCCATCGCCATCAATTCCTCCATGGTCAACGCCGCGCGCCTGATCGGGCCGTCGCTCGCCGGCATCGTCATTGCGGCCACCAACGAGGGCTGGTGCTTTCTCATCGACGGCATCAGCTACATCGCCGTGATCGTCTCCCTGCTGATGATGCGCCTTTCGCGCGAGGAAATTCATCACCACGGCGCAACCATGGTTGAGCAATTGCGCCAGGGATGGGTCTACGTTTCCGGTTCGCTGCCCATCCGCAGCATCCTGATGCTGTTCTGCGTGATCAGCCTGATGGGCTGGCCGTTCATGGTGCTGATGCCCATCTTTGCCGCGCAGATATTGCACGGCGGGCCGCATACGCTGGGCTTTCTGATGGGCGCGGTGGGCGTGGGATCGCTGGCCTCGGCACTGAGCCTGGTGCTGCGCCGCTCTGTGCGCGGACTTCTGAAAATCATTCCCATCGGCGCCGCGGTGTTCGGAACCGGCCTGATCGCGTTCGGATTCTCGCGGCTGGAGTGGCTGTCGCTGCTGACCATGCTGGTGACGGGGTTCGGCATGATGCTGGGGCTGACCACCAGCAACACCATCCTGCAGACGCTGGTGGACGAAAAGCTGCGCGGGCGCGTGATGAGCTACTACGCCATGGCCTTTGTGGGCATGGCGCCATTTGGCAGCCTTCTGGCCGGCGGCATGGCACACGTGATTGGCGCCCCGCACACCGTCATGATCAGCGGGCTTGCATGCATTGGCGGTTCGCTGTGGTTCTGGGCGCGCATGAGAGCGGTCCGCGCCGAGATGCGTCCCATTTACGAGCGGCTAGGCATTGTGCCGGTGCAGCAGGCTCCCATTGAAGAGAACCCGCTGGAGGAGGGCGCGGAAGTGTAAGGCCGAATCTGCCGGATGGACCCATTCATGGCGCAACAAGGGCACCGTTTAAGATGATTCGGAGTTTACGGAGATTGCCGAATGGCTTGGAACGAAGATCTCGAGCATATTGCGCGGCAGGAACGCGAGCTGGCGCTGCCGCGATTGGACGCGCAGGTTGCTTTGGACCTGGGTTTGCGGATTCGGACGTTAGCGCAAGAGCGTGGCCTCGCAGTCGTGGTCGACGTGCGCCGGTTTGGTCAGCCTTTGTTTTATGCGGCGATGGAAGGCACTACGCCCGACAACCCGGAGTGGGTGCGGCGCAAGAGCAATGTGGTGGCGCGGTTCCATCGCAGCTCGTACGCCGTGGGCATTCGCGAAAAGATGAAGGGCGTGGCGCTGGCCGAGAGCCAGGGTCTGGCGATTGCCGACTACGCCACCCATGGCGGGTCATTTCCTTTGACTGTTGCCGGCGCGGGAGTGGTGGGCAGCGTCACCGTGTCCGGCCTGCCCATGCGCGCCGATCACGAGCTGGTGGTGGAGGCGTTGTGCGCATTGCTGGGCCGCGATTATGCCGAGCTGCGGCTGCCGCCGGAGGAATGACCGGGCTGGACTGATTTTTCTGCGATCGCGACAAAGAAGCC
This sequence comes from uncultured Acidobacteriota bacterium, assembly GCA_963766785.1. Classification (GTDB taxonomy): domain Bacteria; phylum Acidobacteriota; class Terriglobia; order Terriglobales; family Acidobacteriaceae; genus Telmatobacter. The sequence continues at coordinate 273,982 of CAVYBV010000015.1, read as the reverse complement.
ATCCGTGCCCAAGACCCCTGGAAACAGCCGCAGAAAACCCTCCGGCGTAGCGCAGGTCTTCAGCTTGTCTGCCGCCCCCGGCATCAGGATCCCTTGGGTGTCCATCTCCGCGATGCGTTCGTGGACGGGAAGCACGCGCGCATCCGGATGTTGACGCAGTTGAGCGGCAACGATTTGTTCGTTCTCCTCCTGTTCCAGCGAGCACGTGGAATAGACCACGCGTCCGCCGTGCCGCGCCGCGCGTAGCGCGCTGGCCAGGATCGCACGCTGGCGTTCGGCCTGGCGCTCCAGGTCCGCCGGCGCAAGCTGATGGCGAATCTCCGGATTGCGCGCCAGCGTGCCGGTTCCGCTGCAGGGAACGTCGGCCAGAACCAGGTCAAATTCGTTTTCATGCGCGAGCGCGGCGGCGTCCGCCAGCTTGCATTCGACGCGCGCGCCCAGAAACGCGAGCCGGTCGCGCAGTCCGCCCAGTCGCGCGGCACTTGCTTCACATGCAACGATGTGGGCTTGTGGGTTTCGCTCGGCGAGGACGAGAGTCTTCCCGCCCGGTGCAGCGCAGCAATCCAGGATCGTGGTTCCCTGCCCAGCAATCTCGGCCACAAGCTGCGAGCCTTCATCCTGGATGCGCACGCGGCCCGCGCGGAACGCTTCGCTGTCGCTCACGCTTCCCTCAAGAACTACGCGGGCATTCCGCAGCAGTCTCCCCAGCGCCAGTTGCACGCCTTCGCGCTCGAGCTCGCCCTCTGCCGCGGCATCCCCGAACCGCACGCTCAGCTCCGGCTGCCTCTGACCATGGGCGCAGATAGAACAGGCGATTTCTTCGCCGAAGAATCTCGTCCAGCGATCAAGCATCCATTGCGGGTGCGCTTCGGTTGTCTTCGCGACGGGCGATGCCTCGCGCGACAGCTTGCGCAGCACTGCGTTGACCATGCCGGAAGCAAAGCGATGCCCGGCCGCTTTGGCCAGCTCGACGCTTTCGCCGATCGCCGCGTGCGCGGGGATGCGATCCATGTGCAGAAGTTGAAATGCGCCCAGGCGCAGCGCGATCAGCACTTCAGGATCGAGCCTTGCGCCGGGGCGCTTGAGCAGCGGGCGAACCCGCGCATCCAACACCATCTGCCAGCGCAGCACCCCGAGCACCAGCGCCGTGACCAGGTTGCGGTCCTGCGCGGAGAGCGCCGCCACAGCGTCGCCGCGCAACAGCTCATCGGAGTGCGCGCGGCCTCGCTCCGCGGCAAGCAGGATGGCGAACGCAGCGCCGCGCGCCGGAGAGACACGGGTCATGGCTCAACCCAGCCGAGTTTCATTCTTCTTGACATAGCCATGCAGAAATTCCGCCGCGCCCATTCGCCTCTTGCCTTCAGGCTGCACTTCGATCAGCTCCAGCCACGTACCCTGCGCGCACGCCGCGATCATGCGGCCGTTTTCCACGATGACGCGTCCGGGCTCGGCCGCTTCACCAGCAACGTCGGCCGCATCGGCCACCCGCATGCGGTGCACGATCAGCTTCTTGCAGTTCCAAAAGGTGAACGCCCCCGGCCACGGCTCAAAGCCGCGCCAGCGATTTTTCAGTACCGTTGCGGTGCGCAGAGCAAAATCCATCCGGCCGTCTTCGCGGGCGAGAATAGGCGCCAGCGTGGCGCGCGAGTGGTCCTGCGGCCGCGGTTGCAATGTGCCGGCATCCAGGCCAGCCAGCGTCTTTACCACCAGCGGCGCGCCGCCACCGGCCAGCTCTCCAAACAGCTCCGGCGCAGTCTGTTCCGGCCCGATGGCCAGCGCTTGCTGCATCAGAATCGGCCCCGTATCCAGGCCTTCTTCCAGCAGCATCGTAGTATTGCCGGTCACGTTTTCGCCCATGGCGATGGCCCATTGAATAGGCGCGGCGCCGCGATAGCGGGGCAGCAGCGAAGCATGAAGGTTGATGCAGCCCAGCCGTGGCAGAGCCAGCATCCACGGCGGAATGATGCGACCGTACGCCACCACCACAATCGCGTCCGGCGCGATCGCTTCAAGCTGCGCGCGAAACTCTTCGTTGCCGCGAATCTTGTCCGGCTGCGTGATTGCCAGCCCAGCGGCCAGCGCGGTCTGCTTCACCGGCGGAACCATTAACTCCTGCGCGCGTCCTACCGGCCGGTCCGGTTGCGAAACCACCAGCGCAATCTCGTGTCCCTCGCCGATCAGCGCCTCCAGCGTGGGCACGGCGAACTGCGGAGTACCGCAAAAGACGAGCCTCGCCGGTTTCTGCATTTTGGGGTCTACCACGTGCCTTCGCGTTGCAGCTTGCGGATCTTGCGCAGGTTCAGATCGCGCTTGAGTGGGCTCATGCGGAAGATAAACAGGACTCCATCCAGGTGGTCGATCTCATGCTGGAAAGCGCGCGCCAGCAGCTCGTCGCCATCCATCTCGAACCATTTCCCGTGCTCGTTCTGCGCCCGGATCCGCACCTTGGCCGCGCGCTGCACCTTCTCGCGAATGTCGGGAAAGCTCAGGCAGCCCTCCTCTTCGTACTGCTTGCCTTCGCGCTCAATCACTTCCGGGTTGATGAGCACCAGCTTCTGCTCGGGGTCCTTGCCCATGCTCAAGTCAACCACAGTGATGCGCTTGGACACGCCCACCTGCGGCGCCGCCAGCCCGATGCCCTGCGCCTTGTATGTTGTCTCAAACAAGTCCGCGACGAATTTGCGCAGCTCGTCATCGAATTCGGTTACCGGCTCGCCAGGCTGGGAAAGCACCGGCTCCGGGTATTTCACGATCTTCAACACCATCTCTGCTTTTCAAAAACTCCTGATCTGTTCGATGTAGCCCAGGAAATTTCGCTTCAATTCGCCCAGAGAATCGCCGCCGAACTTCTCGTGCACCACGCCGGCAATGGTCAGCGCCACCATGGCTTCGGCCGCCACGCCCGCCGCCGGCACCACGCAGATGTCGCTGCGTTCGTAGCTCGCGCTGGTGGCCTCGCGGGTGTCGAACCGCACCGACTCCAGCGGCCGCCGCAGCGTCGAGATCGGCTTCAGGTAGCCGCGCACCACAATGTCCTCGCCGTTGGAAACGCCGCCCTCAAGGCCGCCAGCGTTGTTCTTCGCGCGCACCCAGCGCGTGGGCCGGCCGTTCGCGACACTTTCGCCGCTGGGCGCATACCGGATCGCATCGTGCACCTGCGACCCGAACGATTCCGCCGCCGTAACCCCGCGCCCGATCTCCACGGCCTTGACCGCCTGCAAGCTCATCACGCTCCACGCCAACAGTCCGTCCAGCCGCTCGTCCCACGTGGCGTAGGTGCCCAGGCCCGCGGGCGCGCCGTGCACGATGACTTCGAAAACGCCGCCCACCGTGTCGCCTGTGCGCGCCACTTCTTCCACTTCCTCTTTCATGCGCGCTTCCGTCTCAGGATCAACGCAGCTCAGCAGGACTTCGTCCTTCGCGCACACCGCTACAATCTCATCCCACTCCGCCGTGCGCGTCAGCTCCGCTCGTCCCACGCGGATCACGTGGCTAAGCACCTCGATGCCCAGCTCGCGCAGCGTCAGCTTGGCGAATGCGCCCGCCGCCACGCGTGACGTCGACTCGCGCGCCGAAGCCCGCTCCAACACATAGCGCGCATCGGGAAAGTTGTACTTGAGCGCGCCGGCCAGGTCCGCATGCCCCGGCCGCGGCGAGGCCACAGCCTGGTGCTTGGCCGGATCGCCCGCCGCCACCGGCAGCTTCTCTTCCCAGTTCTTCCAGTCACGGTTCACAATCTCGATCGCCACCGGTGAGCCGATGGTCTTGCCGTGCCGTACGCCCGAGAGCACGTGCGCCTGGTCGGTCTCGATCTTCATCCGTCCGCCGCGCCCGAAGCCCTGCTGCCGCCGCCACAGCTCGCGGTTCACAAAATCGAGATCGACGGGCACGCCCGCCGGGAGGCCCGAGATCATGGCGATCAAAGCCTCGCCGTGCGACTCCCCGGCACTGGAAAATCGGATCATATCTTCTATCGATTGTAAAGGACAGGTTAAGTGGGAAGGAGTGAAGAAGGGAACCAGTGAAATCGTGAATGGTCGAAGCACTGTTTCACTTCGTCACTTTTTCGCTCCTTCTCCACCTTTAGAATTCAAACCGCCCCTGAAACGCGATCATCCGCGGCGCGCTGTCGCCGCCAAGGCCCACGCCCAGCAGCCCCGTCGGCGGCGAGATGGTGCTCTCCAGCGTCCCAAACTTCGCCGGCACAAATTCGCCCGGCACGCCTGCCTCCACACTCGATGGCAGCGCAAAATTGGGATGATTGAACGCGTTGAACATCTGCACATCGAAACAAAAACTCGCGTGCTCCGGCAGCCGGAACGTCCGCGAAACGGTGATGTCGGAATCGGTGAAGTGCGGTCCGCGTACCGTGTTACGACCCGCATCGCCAAACTGGCAGTTCGCCGCGTTGTCGCCGCCGGTGCAAGAGCCGGTCGTGGGATCGACCACCGACATGAACGCCTCCGGGTTCAGCCACTGCCGCGTGCCCGCCACTGTCACGCCCGGATAGGCCGACTTGCGATAAAGCGGCACGCCGGGCACGCGCCGTGCAAATTGCGGCCCGCTGGCCTGGAACACGCCGCCGCCTCCGGCCGTGTAGGGCTGGCTCAGCACCGTGAACGGCAGCGCCGAGTGCAGGATTGCCGTCTCCGCAAACGACCATCCGTCGAACATCGCACGCGGCAGCGCGTGCGAGGATGCGAACGGTACCCCGTACATTCCGTAAGCCGTGGCATTGTGGCGCACGTCGTAATCGCAATCGCCGTATTGGTGGCTCAGTTCGCCCGGCAACGGCGAGAGAATCCCATCCGACGAAAACGCCAGCAGCCCGCCGTTCGATACCTCATCCAGGCAATGGCTCAGCGTGTAGTTGCCGTGCAGCGTCAGCCCACGCCCCTGCCAGGTCGCACTGGTTTGCAGCCCCGCGTAGTTGCTCACCGCATCTGTGCGGAACTCGTTCACGCTGGCGAAGCGCCGGTCGAGCGGCTGCCCGAACGGGTACGGCGCAAAGCACCCGGCGCACACCGTCTCATAGCCGTTCAGCTCCACCTGGTAAGGCTCATGCACGCCGCGCGTGCCCACGTAATCCGCTCGCACCGCGCCGTGCGATCCAAGTTGTTGCTCCAGCCCAACGCTCCACTGGTAGTAGTCCGGCGTCTTCAGCGTTCCCGTGGGAAACGTGTTCAGGTTCACGGCCAGCGCGCACACCGGCTTGCTCGCCGCGAGGTTCGCGCACGGTGTCGCACCTGCAGTGAACGCCGACTCAAACGCAAGGTCCGCGTTCCGCGCCGCATCCGCCGCGCTGCCCGGCACGCCAGGCGCCAGCGCCACGCCGCCCACCTGTCCTCCCAGTCCGCCCACAAACGTGGGCGCGAAGGGCGCGTTGGTCGCAGCCAGGTCCGCGATCTGCGCGGGAATAATGTCGCTGAACACGCCCGCGCCCGCATGCAGCACCGTTCCGTGCGCCACTTCGTACGCCGCGGAAACGCGCGGCTGCCACAGGATCAGCGGCGTTGAAGGAAACAGCTCGCGCACGTTGGTCTGAATCGCCTGGTTCAGCGGCTGCGCAGGATCGTGCGCCATGTCCAGGAACGAACCCGCCGGCCGCGCGAACAGTCCCTGCTGGTTCACCGGATCCGTGTTCCACGCCGCGCGCAGTCCGGCAGTGAGCGTCGCACTGCGCGCCGGCTTCCACGTGTCCATCGCGTAGAGTTCCAGGTTGCCCTCCGCCACGCGCTCCTTGAACGCCGCGGGAAACGTCCAGCTCTCGGTATACGCCGCGCCATAAGTAAACTGCGCCAGGTCGTTGTAAGTGGCCGTGGGCACGCTGCCCTCGCCCAGGTCGTAATCGCTCACGTCAATGCGCCGCGTGTTGATCCCGAACCGGAACGTCTCATCTCCCCGCGTCCAGTCCAGGTTGTCGTTGATCTGCCATTGCGTCACCTTCCGTCCCTGCGGATAGGTGTTGTCGTTGCCGCCGATCGCGGTGAACGGCGCATCGTTGCTCCCCGGCGTAAGCACAATGGGAAACTGCTGCTGGACTTGGGCGAAATTGTTTGGCTCGAAGATGCTCGCATACCAGCTCGCGCCCGGGTTGAACTGGTTCACCAGGTCGGAGGAGAAGATGTGCGTGTATCCCAGAACCAGCGTCCGCTGCGGCTGCGGCGAGTACGAGTTGAACATCGCATTCACCGGGTCGGTGTACGCGGCCTGCAATCCCGTGTCCTGCTGAAACCGGTACCAGACGTGATCGTTCGCGTCGATCTCGTGATCCATCTTGAGCACCATCAGGTTTTCCGTGTCGCTGTTGCCCAGCGAAACCTGCCGCTGGTTGGCGCAGCCGCTCCCGTTGCGAAGGCCAACGCCCGCCACCGGCGCGCCATTCGCATCCAGCGGGCACCCCGCCACCTCCACCGGCGTTCCCGCGGTGTTGCGGTAGAGCCCGAACATCCGCTGGTAGAACGGAACCTCGGCGGGCTCCGCCGGCAGCGCCACGCCGGTAATCGGATCCGTCCCGCCCAGCGGCAACTCGGTCAGCACGTAACTCTGGTACGCCGGCGAGGGCGCTACCAGTTGCGTCACAATGGGCAGCGCAATGCGCACGCCTTCGAGATGCAGAAAGAAAAACAGCTTGTCCTTGCGGATCGGCCCTCCCACGCTGCCGCCAAACTCGTTCACCACCGACCGCGGCTTCGTCGCCACGTTCCCCGGCGTGTCGTTGGCGTGCAGAAAATAGTCCTCCGCGTTCAGCAAGCTCCCGTTCCAGATCTCGTACAAATCCCCGTGCCAGTAGTTCGTCCCTGACTTGGTGAAGTAGTTCACCTGCGAAGCCCCGTACCGGCCCTGATCCACGGCATACGAGTTCGTGTTCACCGTCGCCTGCTCCACCGCGTCCAGCCCGATCACCAGGTTCGTCGACAGTCCGATATTCAGCCCCAGCCACGGATCGTTGGTGTCGTATCCGTCCAGGATGTATCCGTTCGACGTGGCCGGAAGGCCGTTGAACTCCACGTTTCCGTAGCCGCCGGCAGCCTTGGCGTCGTTCGACGATCCCGCCGTGTTCATCAGCGCGCCCGGCGCAAATTGCGCCAGCGTGGTCAGGTCCTGCCCCGGATTGGGAAGCCGCTCGATCGCCTGTGCCTCCAGCGTCGTGGCCGTGTTGGGATTGTCCAGGCTGATCAGCGCCGTGTCCGCATGCACCTCCACCGTCTGCGACACGGCCGCCGGCGACAGCTTCAGATTCAACGTTGCCGTGCGCCCTACCTCAACCGCAAACGGCTCCGACTTCTGCTCCGCAAACCCCGCCGCGCTCGCCGTCAACGCATACGTTCCCGGATCGACCTGCGCGAACAGGAAGAACCCCTGCTGGTTCGTCTTCCCCACGCGCCGCGCGCCAGTTCCGATGTCCTCCGCGGTCACATCTGCGCCTGCCAGCGCCGCTCCGGTCGCATCCGTCACCGTCCCGGCAATCGCGCTGGTCGTATTGCTTTGTGCGGTTAACACTAACGGATGAATCGCAGCTAATAAGCCTAAGAAGAAGCAGCTCTGCGTCATCCTGCGGTGAAGTTTCATCTATGTCCTCCGAAAGAAAAACCCAAAAATGGAAGAGGAGATTCAGCCCGTAAACGTCTGCACCAGCAGCCACACATTCAGCCCGGCAATCAGCGCCGCCACAAACCAGGAAGTAAACTTCAGCAGCGGCCCATTGGTAAACTCGCCCATCCGTTTGCGGTCGCAAGTGAACTTGACCAGCGGCACCACCGCAAAGCTCAACTGGAACGACAGGATCACCTGGCTCAGGATCAGCAGCTTCTCCGTCCCGTGCGAGCCGTACAGCGCCACCACGATAATGGTCGGTATGATCGCCAGCGTTCGCGTCACCATCCGCCGCGCCCACGGCTTCAATCTCATGTGGATGAACCCCTCCATCACCACCTGCCCGGCCAGCGTGCCGGTGATGGAAGAGTTCTGCCCTGAAGCCAGCAGCGCCACGGCAAACAGCGTGCTCGCAAATCCCGCGCCCACCAGCGGGCTCAGCAGCTTGAACGCGTCCTCGATGGCCTGCACCTCGTAATGCCCGCTGCGATGAAACACCGCCGCCGCCACAATCAGGATGGCCGCGTTCACAAACAGCGCGATCGTCAGCGCCAGCGCCGAGTCGATATTCGCCATCCAGATCGCTTCGCGCTTGCCCTTCGGCGTGCGCGCATAACTCCGCGTCTGTACCAGGGCCGAGTGCAGGTACAGGTTGTGCGGCATCACCGTCGCGCCCAGCATGCCGATGGCGATGTAGAGCATCGCGGGGTTGGTCAGGATTGCCGCCGACGGCACAAACAGCGCGCCCAGCGCGGGCAGATACTCCGGCCGCGACAGGAACGTCTGTATGCAGAACAGCGCCAGGATGATCCCGATCAGCGCGATCACAATCGCCTCAACCGTGCGGAATCCCCAGCGCTGCAGCAGCAGGATCAGGAGCACGTCCAGACCGGTGATCAGCACGCCCCAGAACAGCGGAATGTGGAACAGCAGGTTCAGCGCAATCGCCGACCCGATCACTTCGGCTAGGTCGCAGGCGGCAATCGCAATCTCGGCCAGGATCCACAGCGTCGCGCCGCCCCACTTGCCCGTCGTCTCCCGGCAAAGCTGCGCCAGGTCCCGCTCCGTGGCCACGCCCAGCTTCAGGCTCAGGCTTTGCAGCAGGATCGCCATCAGGTTCGACGCCATGATCACGAACAGCAGCGTGTACCCGAATTGCGAGCCGCCGGCGATGTCCGTCGCCCAATTCCCCGGATCCATGTAGCCGACCGAGATCAGGAACCCGGGTCCCAGAAACCCCAGCAGCCGCTTCCAGTAGAACGGCGACCGCGACACCCGCACTGACGAGTACACCTCGGGCAGCGATGGAGTCGCGAGTTCAGGAGCAAATTCCGTGGCCATGGTTAGAAAAGGAGAGCAGCAATGCGTCTGTAGCCTAGTATGCCACAGAATTATTAATGCTAGTTAACAACCTGTCATTATTTTTACTTACTTTGCCGTCGCCAGCCGCAGCCAAACCGCCTCCGCAGCCGGTCTACCCAGAATAGAATTGCCTGTATCCAACTCAATTGAAACGGTTTGATCGTAATTCTGGCTCAGGACTCTGAGCCCCTTGCCAGGCCCGATTCCGCTCCGGTGCAGAAACAGTAGCAATTGAGTGTCGCGTTCCTGCAGGCTCGACACCACGTACCGTTTCCCTTCCGCGGCCTCGCTCAGCGGCACCTCGCCCCGCTTCTTGCGCACCGTCGGGCTTACCGGCAGCACCGAGTTCCCGTGCGGGCAGGCGCCGCCCTCGCCCAGTTTCTCCTTCAGCTTGGCCTCAAACGCCGGCGAAACCGCATGCTCCAGCCGCTCCGCCTCCTCGTGAATCTCGTACCACTCCATCCCGAACACTTCGGTCAGCATGCGCTCAATCAGGTGATGCCGCAGCGCCGTCCGGTAAGCTGTCTCGCGGCCCGCGTGGGTAAGCCGCACAATACCGTCCTCGCCCACCTCCACGTAGCCGTCCCGCTTCAGCCGCTTCAGCGCCATGGTCACCGCTGGCGCCGACACCTCCAACCAGTGCGACAGCGTTGCCGGAATCACCTGCCGCCCCTCGGCCTCGGCTTCCAGGATGGCCTTCAGATAGTTCTCTTTCGAAACGTTGATCGCGTCTTTCATGGCTGAAGTTACAGTCTAAATCCGCGCCCCGCGATCGTCGGGGGTTCGCGGCCTGTCCGCCGGCCTTTGGTCTTCTCTTATCCGGCCTTCGCCACGGGGAACTCGGCCTCGGCCACACGGACGCAATTCCGGCCCGCATTCTTGGCCGCATACAGCGCCCGGTCCGCCGCTGCGATCAGGTCCTCCCGCGACCAGTTGCCGTGTCCCGTCGCCGTGGCCACGCCGATGCTCACTGTCAGATAGGGAACCACTCCCGATGCCGGATGGGGCAACCTTAGTCCCTCAACCGCCCGCCGGAACGATTCGGCGACCTGCGCCGCGCCGGCGGCGTCCGTGGCCGGCAAAATGAGCGCGAACTCTTCCCCGCCATAGCGAGCCGCCACGTCGATCTTCCGGCGGGCAACATTCCCCAGTTCGGCTGCCACCTGGATCAGGTACTCATCGCCGCGCAGGTGCCCCTGCGAGTCGTTCAGCGCCTTGAAGTGGTCCACATCGATGCTGAGAAGCGAAAGTGCCGCCGCCGACCTGTTTAAGCGGGCCCACTCCTTGATGAGCGACTGCTCAAACATGCGCCGGTTTGTCAGTCCGGTCAGCGGATCCAAAAACGATAGCAGCTTCAATTCCTCGTTGGCCCGCCGCAGGTCCACCGTCCTCTCTTCCACCAGCAATCGCAGTTCGCGCTGGCGCATTTCCGCATTCCGCTGGCGAGCCTGCGCCACCGCCAAGGCAATCGAAATGGGAATCAGGATCGAGAGGCATGCAAACCACCACGTCAGATACCACGGCGGCAGAATGCGGAACTGAAACTCCGCCGGCCGAAGGCTCCAGGTGCCGTCGCTCTCCCGCGCATCCACTTGCAGCCCGTAAGCGCCCGGCGCCAGGTTGGCGAATTGCAATTCGTGCTCCGCGGTCTCCGTCCAGGTTGAAGTGGCGCCCCCCAGCCGGTAGCGGAATACCACCCCGTTCCGCCGCGATGCATTCAACGCCGCATACCGCACCACCACCGCGCCCGCATGAACGCCAAAAGAGGGATTGCGCAGCCGCAACAGATCCGCGGAACCCATGGTGAGCCTGGTGAAAACCACTAAAATGGGAATGTCGGACGCAGCGCGGGGCAGCGGCTTGAAGCGCGACAGCCCGGCGCCGGTCCCAATCCACACCGTCCCGTCCGGCTCCGCGGCAAATGCATTCAGGTTGCAGTCGTTCCATGCCAGCCCGTCGCTCATGTCGTAGTGGCTCCAGCGGCTCCCGTCCCACACGTCCACGCCCTTTTCCGTGCCCGCCCACAATCTGCCTGCCGCATCGAAATCCAAAAAATAGACCAGTCCGTCGGTGCCTGGCCGCTGCACGCCTTTCTCAATGGCCACCCCGCCTGCCCGCGGACGCACCCGGTCGATGCCTCCTCCGAAGCGGTAACCCACCCACACCACACCGTTCTTGCCCGCGCCCAGTGACAGCACTTCCTTGTTGCTCAGACCCCCGCCCGCGGTGATGTTCCTCCATTGCCCGCCCGCCAGTTCGAAAAGACCCTCCCGTCCGCCGGCCCACATCGTTCCATCCGTTCCTTCCAGCACCGCCCACATCCGCCCAGATGGCAATCCGGCGACGCGCGCAAACGTCCGGTACGGCGGCGTAGCCTCAAAGAGTCCTGCCTCGGTGGCCGCCCAGAGCCGGCGTTCGCGATCGAAGCGCAGCACATAGGCTGCCTTGCCGCCTAGTCCCTGCGCCTCCCCAAACCACTTCGCCTTGCCCGTCCGGCTGCTGATCCGCGCCGCTCCCCTGGTCTCGGTCCCTATCCACACATCCCCGTCAGGCGCCCGCTGCAAGCTGTGCACGGGGAGCGCGTCCAGTCCCGCCACCCTCCTGAACGCCATGCCCCCTGGCCCCGCTTCTCCGCGATATAACCCCGCTTCTGTCCCCACCCACAGCCATCCGTCCCGCCGCGGAAGCATTTCGTATACCAGGTCGCTCTCCAGGCCGCTTTCGGTGGAGTAGCTCTCCCACTCCTTGTACCCGCGCCACTCCACCAGCCCTCTGCCCGCCATCCCGATCCACAGCGAGTGCTGCCGGTCCTCGAACGCCGCGTAAACCGTTCCCACCAAACCCTCGGAGCGATCGACCATCTGCCAGCCCTTTTCATCCGCGATCAGCAGCCCTTTGGGCGTGGGCAGCAGCATCCTTTCATCGCTGTCCACTGCGGGAGCGCCGCTCAGGTTCTCCGAGAGAAACGGCAGCGCCGGCCGGATGAAATCGGTTCGTCCCGCGAGCCGCTCAAACATGCCGGCATTCCGCGCCCGCACCCAGAGATTGCCGCCGCGATCGTGCAGGATGAGAATGATCTGCTTGCCCGGCAATCCGCTCTCCTGCCCAAAGACGCGCGTTCCGTCCCCATTCCTGCGGCAAAGGTCCTCCCCGCACCCGTACCACAGCCCTCCGCCCTCCACCAGTACTCCATAGGCTCCCGTGCCTTGAACCGCGGCCGGCTGCGGAAGCTTGCGCATTTCGAATTCCGTCCGCCCCGGCTCCTGGTCGAGCTCTACCAATCCGGCATCGGTGCCAAGAAACGTGTGGCCCTTCCCGTCCGATGCGATGCCCTGCGCCCAGTTCACCGTGTTGAATGGGCCGGTCAGCTTTTCAAAGCTGTTCCCGGTGAGCCGGTAGAGCCCAAATGCGCCCCCGGCAAGAAGCGAACCATCCGGCGCATCGCCGAACGCCGCGCCCGAGTTCGACGGAATTCCCTGGGAAGGCCCGAATGCCTCAAAGCGGTCCCCGTCGTAGCGGAAAATCCCGTCTTCGGTGCTGACCCACAGAAATCCAACCCTGTCCTGGTAGATTCTGCGGATAACAAGGTTCGTCAACCCCTCGTTCACGCCAAAGCTGCGGAAGCTGTACTGCTGCGCAAAGAGCGCCATTCCTGACAGCACTGCCAGCGAGCACACAATCGATATGGTTTTACGGACCACTACAGACTCCGTCGGCACACCGCTCGGGAAACTTGAGCGGCAACCCCTTTCGACTTGCTCTTATGGGAAGTTCTTCACCAAGCATAGCTCGTTTCAACAGTGACCGCAGTGACATTCGTCACTCCGGCGACGGGGCCTTTAGCCACCGGCCTATCGCAGCGCCTCCATGGTTCTGCCAACGGTGATAAACCCCGGCGAATCCTCACGCCGTCGCGGGAGAGATTGCCATTTCCGCCTGATCCGCGGCCGCCGCATCGGGGAGCGGCCGGCGCGCGACGGTCAACACCGTGATGTCGTCCTCCTGCCCGAACGCCTTTGCCGCCGCCGCAATCGCGCTTGCCTCTTCCCCACTTATCATTCTGGTCCGCTCAAATCCGAACAGCTCGCCCACTGCCGACCGCGCCTCCACCACACCGTCCGACACCAGCGTCAGATGGCCCGCCTCCTCGACCGCAAACCGCGTCTCGCTGTACTCCGCGCCCGCATCGATCCCCAGCGGCAACCCCGAATCCACCTCGACCTCCGCGCCGTTCCAGTACGGCGGCAGATGTCCCGCGTTGGCAATCGTCGCGCTTCCATCCGCCTCGATGCGCAGCGCGCAGCAAGTCACAAATCCTCCTCCAAGCTGTCCTGCCAGGCCGCGATTCAGATCCCCCAGGATGCGCCCCGGCGGCAGCTCCGGCATGGTCCGCAACGCGCCCATCGTCGCCGAAACGGTAAGCGCAGCGCGCAAACCCTTCCCGCTCACGTCGCCCACCACCGCCAGCAGCGCGTCACCTGCCTCAGGCCGCACAAAGAAGAAGTCTCCGCCCACATGTGCCGCCGGCAAGTACGCGCTCTCCACTTGAAATCCCGGCACTTCGCCCGCGGGAGTCACCAGCCGCTCCTGCACCTCCCGCGCCGCTTCGAATTCCACGCGCAGCGTATTCGCTTCGCGCCATGCCTGCACCGCGCGCCGGATCAGCAGGGCGGCAATCGTCAAATCCACCAGCGTCAGCGTCAACTGGAACAGATCCAGCGTGAACGGCCCCAGGGCGGCGTGAACGGAATAGCCGAAAGCCGCCAGCGCTATCGTCGCCTCCATCACGCACATCGCGGCGGCGAAAGCGCGATTGCCGCCCCGCCGGAACATCTCACGGATACAAACCGGGAAGAGGATGGCGTCGAAAGCCGGAATCAGTGTAACGATGACGATGCGGCAAAGTCGCTCGGCCTCGGGCGAACCTAGAAACCATGCCTGGCCAATCTGGGCCGTAATGAACGCCACCCAAAGCGCGTGCCACACAATATGAAGCGGGCGAGAGCGCAGCCGGAAGAGCGTCCACATGAACTCGATTTCGGCAATAATGCCCACTGCGTAGACCGCGGCCCACGCCAGGGTCTGTTCGCGAAACGAGAGATGCGACACCACTGGGATCGAGGACAGCAACGCCGTTGACAGAGGGGTTAATAGGAAAATCGCAGCCCACAGATATTCACGCCTGCGCGAATTTCGCCAGAAGAAGAGCAGAACCACGCCCACCAGAGCCAGCAAGGCGCTCAATGCATCTTCCGGCGCATTCTCCGCCATGGTCTCGGCCGCACTGGCGCGGACAGCCAGGTTGAGCACGCGCAGATCGTCGATTGCCGCCGCAGGGCGGCTGGGTGCATGGGTCTCGAAGAACGAGGAAGCCTGCCACTCGCGCAGCGCGACCAGAGCCGTGGAGCCGGAAGGACTGAGGTCTGGCGGCAACTCCATCACCGGAGAAATGGGTGGCACCACGGGATCGGCGCGGGGCGGGAAACTGCCCTGACCGCCGGCGGGAACGCCATTGACGAATGCCTGCCACGCCGTTGGCTGGAGGCCAAGGCCGGTCAGATGCAGGGCCGGCGGAGCTTGAAGTCTGGCGGGCACAGGCACGCGCAACCGCACCCAAAGAAAGCTGTGAGCGTGGCCTGCCACGGATGGGACAAGACCGTTGGCCGCCACGGGCCAGGCGCTGTCGTCGAACCCAGGATCGGCCCAGCCGAGCGCGCCGTTTGGATCGTCGCCAAAGTGGTAGCGCACCGTCTGCGCATGTGCGGACCACACCGCGGCCAGCAGTAGACAAGCGCTCAGCACTTTCGCATGCTTTAGGGGAAGCATGCCTGCATCCTACCGCGCCGTTAGCTTGTCGCAAAAGGATTTCGCTTGCGCAACCTTAACCCGCAGCCGTCTCGAGGGGGCACACTTCCGTCGTCCGCCCTGGAATCCGTTTTGTGCCGTTTGCGCAAATACTTCGTCTAATCTCTAACCAGCGCCGCGGGGCTGCCATGGAGGCCAATGAAGCAGCTACCGTCCTTCCCCGTGATGGCGGTCCTTGCGGTGGCTGGTTCGCTAAGCGCTGCGCAGCAGCCGCCGCTCCCTCCGCAGGGCTCCGTTTTCACCTCCCAGACCACCAACGTGATTGTGCCCGCGCTGGTGCGCACCGCCGCCGGCGATCTCGTGTACACCCTCCAGGCCGGCGATTTCCTCCTCACCGACGATGGCGTGCCGCAAAAGCTCACCCTGGAGCACGACTCCGGCAGCGAGCCGCTGGCCCTGGTCATCGTCATCGAGGTGGGCCGAGCCGGCGCGCGCCAATTCCAGAATTACCAGCGCCTCGTGCCCCCGCTCGCGCCCATGCTGCCGTCCATCGTCGGCAACGTCTACCACCGCGTCGCCGTGATCACCTTCGACAGCCGCCCTAAGCTGGTGCAGGAGTTTACCTCCGACCTGGACCAGGCCGAGACGACGCTGCGCGATCTCTCGGCGGGATGCACGCGGCAAAATCACTACGACAACTGCACCGGACCGAATCCGCTCCACGACGAGCCCATGGGCGACAACGGCGCGGCCATCCTGGACAGCCTGGAGTTTGCCGTGAACCTGCTCAGGGCCGAGCCGCTAGGCTACCGGCACGCCATCCTGCTGGTGAGCGAGACCGCGGATCGCGGCAGCCAGACCACCATCGAGCAGGCGGTGCGCGCGGTAACGGAGACCAACACCATCATTTACGCCGTCGCCTTCTCCACGGCAAAGTCGGAGGCGGCGCATTACGCGCATCACCAGCTCCCCACCAGTTCCGGCGGATGGCAGTCGGCGGAGAATCCCCGTCCCAATCCGCCCCACGGATGCATGGGCAAGGATCCCAATCCTGAACCCGACGATCCCACCAGCAAGTGGTCCCAGTTCTACGACTGCGTGGCCCAGCTTGTTCCGCCGCTCACGTTTGCCAAGATGGCGGCCATTGCCACCGCCGACAGCCTGGAGCGGAACGTGCCGGCGACGGTGGCGCGGCTGACCGGCGGCGAGTACTTCAAGCTAGGCAGCGAGCGCCACCTGGAGCAGGACCTGCTGGCGGTCGGGAACCACCTGCCCAACCGCTATGTGCTGAGCTTCCATCCGCCGGCGCCGCACCCGGGACTGCATGTGCTGACGCTGAAGCTGCCGGACTACGAAGGGCTGGAGGTAACGGCGCGGACCAGCTACTGGGCCCAGCCGGCGGGGCCTGAAACGCGCGAAAAATAAAAAACGGCGATGTCAAATGGAATCAGTTGATTAAGGCCTGACAACTGAGAACTGAAAACTGCTTTAGATGGACCAGGACCAGGCGTCTTCGTCCCAGAAGCGCTCGCTGAGGTATTTCTCGGCGGAATCGGGAAGCATGGCTACGATGACGGCTTCTCGGCGGAGGGTGCGCTCTTCGCGGGCGACCTCTAGCGCGGCGGCGAGGGCGGCGCCGGCGGAGATGCCGATGAGGATGCCTTCTTCACGGGCCATGCGGCGAACCATGTCGTAACCGGCTTCGGTGGCGATCTCGAGGTTGCGGTCGGCGAGGGCGGGGTTGTAGATGGCGGGGACGAGGGAGGTGGGCATGTGCTTGAGTCCCTCGAGGCCATGGAAGGGCGAATCGGGCTGGACGCTGATGGCCTGGATGGCGGGGTTGAGCTCCTTGAGGCGGCGGGTGGCGCCCATGAATGTGCCGGAGGTACCGAGGGCGGCGATGAAGTGAGTGATGCGGCCGCCGGTCTGGGCCCAGATTTCGGGCGCGGTGGTGCGATAGTGGGCCTGGGGGTTGGCGGGGTTGGAGTACTGGTCGGCGTAAAAGAAGCGGTCGGGCGAGTCGGCCGCGAGCTCGCGGGCGCGGCGGATGGCGCCGTCGGAGCCGAGGTCGGGGTCGGTCCAGTCGATGGTGGCGCCGTAGGCCTGGAGGATGCGCTTGCGCTCGGGCGAGACGCTGCCGGGCATGGCCAGGTGGACGGGGTAGCCGAGGGCGGCGCCGAGCATGGCGAAGGCGATGCCGGTGTTGCCGCTGGTGGCGTCGAGGATGGTTTTCCCCGGCGCGAGCAAGCCGCGGCTGAGCGCGTCGCCAAGTATGGAGGCGGCGGCGCGGTCCTTGACGCTGCCGCCGGGGTTGGCCCACTCCGCCTTGCCCAGAAGAGCGATGCCGGGCAGAGTGCGGGCGAGGCGCTCCAGGCGCAGCAGGGGCGTGTTGCCGATGCGATCGAGAACCAGGGAGCCGGGCTGCGGGTTTGATGAAGTGGTCATGCGCTGGGCGCTTTGATCCTTGAGCCGCCGCATCGGAGGAAGCGAACGTAAAACGGCTATCATGAAGGGTGCTGGGAAGTCAGAGCGGCACTTATCTTTATCCTCTCAGAAACGGGACGCAAACATGGCGCGAAAAAAGCGGGATTGGAACTTTGAGGAGATGCTGGACGAGCTCAGGGGCCACGGGTTTGAGGTGACGCCGGATGGGTGCGCGCCGGGCGGGATGCGCGCAACCAAGGCGGGCGTGGCGGCGGTGCTGCTGCCGGGAGTGACGGACGATCGCGGGGAGAGCGGCGGGGCGCGGCTGGCGGTAACGCCGGGGCTGGTGGTGGGGGGTGAGATTGCGAGGGTGGTGGACCGTGGGTACCAGAAGTTCATTAAGACTTCCCAATATGAATTGCCGGCGACGGCTGCGCACTTGCATGCCATTCACGCATTTACCGAGGAGCTGAACCAGCTTACGGGGGCGCTGGGGCTGTACAACGAGGCGCTGGGGACGACCAGCGACTTGTACTTGTACGACCGGCTGAAGGGCCGCGAAGCGGAGCCGGGGCAGGGGGCGCGACCACCGGAGCTGGACGGCGGGCACTGAGCGGCCTTGGCGCGTGAAGTTTTCGGTGGGGGCTTTTTTCCCCGGGCGACAGAGCGGCCTTCGATCGAGGATGCGACGTGCGCACGATGCCTGGCGGTGCCGGAGAGTGCTCCTCCTGAGGTGACGGAGTGGAGAGGCAGCCGCAGCCGCTGACGGCGGAAATCGAACGCCGCCTATCGACGCGAATCCCCGTAAACGAGAAAGCCACGCTGCTGCAGGGGCATCTGGGCAGCGCGACGCATTGCACGCTGATGGACCTGTGCCTGGATGGCTGCCGGGTGCGGACCGATGCGGAGATCCGCGTGGACCGGGGCGCGCGGGTGGAGCTGGTGTTCCGGGTTGCGGGGACGGCGTTCCGGTTGGCCGGGCTGACGGAATGGACTGCGCGGACGCGGGAGATTGGCGTGTTGTTCACGGACATGAGCCCGCGCCGCGAGGCGGAGCTGGTGGAGGCGCTGGGGGAGCTGGGGGCGGCGTGGCAGGCCAGGCAGGCGGAACAGCGGCGCGCCGAAGAGGTGTTGCAGGCAGCGCAGGAGCTGGTGCAGCAGCGGACAGCGGAATTTGAAGCCAAGGCAGCGCGCGAGGCGGCATTGCGGGCGGATGCGGAACAGGCGGCGCGCGACAAGCAGGAGGCGGAAGAAGGGCTGAGGTCGGCAAACAGAGAGTTGTGTGAGGCGGAGAAGGCAGCGCAGCAGTTGGCGGGCGTTGCGACGAGCGAGGCCAAGTCGGGCTCTGGAGTTGCCGAGGCGGTGAGAGTTACGGGCGCGTCCGCAGGCAACCCAGCGGCGGCGAACCCGGCGGCAGGAACGCAACCGGCTGGACCGGCGGGGCGGGAACGCCGGCAGGCGCAGCGTCACGCGGTGGACTCGACGGCAGCAGTTTTCCTGGTGGATGTCCGCTCGAAAGTGCGGGGGCGGATTCTGGATGTGAGCATGAGCGGATGCCGGATCCGGTTTGCGGAGAGATTTCCGGTGGGGATTTACCGGAGGGTCGAGGTGGAATTTCTGCTGGACGGGCTACCGTTCCGGCTTTCGGGGGTGGTGCAATCGCTGCACGACCGCTTCACGGCGGGCATCCGGTTTGTGGACCTGAGCGAGCGCAAGCAGGAGCAGCTTTTGTTTGTGATGGACGAGATCACGGAAGCGGCGCGGGAGGGCGAGACCGAGGAAGGTTGAGGCAGAGGAGCGGGGTTCTAGAAGCTGGGCGATGCTTTCGGTGGCGTGGCGGAAGTCCGGGCCTGAAGGCCGCTGCTCCCTCCGAACTTTCTCGGCGACTCAATCAGGATTTGCGCTGGGAGCGCTGGCGCTGGAGTTCGCGGTAGAGGTCGCTTTTGGAACGATGGAGCTCGCGGGCGAGGCGCTTGAGGGCTTCTTTCTCGTCGATTCCGGTCTCGGATTGAAGGCGGGCGACGCGGTTGGCTATGGATTCCCGGGTTCCCTCCGCCGCGGCGGACGAGGGACCTGGGACACCCCCCGCTGATGCTGAGGGTGCCTGAATGAGGAGGGTGATCTCGCCGCGGATGCGATCGCGGGCGGCGAGTTGGGCGCGGATTTCGCCGATTGGGCCGCGGAGGAATTCTTCGTGGGCCTTGGTTAGCTCGCGTGCCAGGACGATGGGAAGTTCGGGGCCGAAAACGGATTCGAGATCGGCCAGCGTATCGAGAATGCGGTGGGGCGCCTCGTAGAAGATGAGGGTGCGCGGGCCTGCGCCTGCTTCTTCGGCGAGCGATTCGAGGCGGGTGCGGCGCTGGCCTGCCTTCTCAGGCAGGAACCCGAGGAAAGTGAATTCGGCCGCGGGCAGGCCGCTGGCCACGAGCGCGCTGAGGGCGGCGTTGGCGCCGGGGATGGGGATGACGGGGATGCCGGCGCTAATGGCGGCGCGGGCCAGGAGCATGCCGGGATCGCTGATGCCGGGCGTGCCTGCGTCAGTGACCAGGGCGATGGCGCTGCCGCGCTTCAACTCCTCGATCAGTTCGGCGACGCGTGCGTATTCGTTATGCTCGTGCAGGCTCTCGGTGCGGGTGGCGATCGAGTAGTGGTTGAGGAGTTTCTGGGTGTGGCGCGTGTCTTCGCAGCAGATGCGGCCGGCGCGGCGGAGCACATCGAGGGCGCGGAGGGTGATGTCGGCCAGGTTGCCGATGGGGGTGGCGACGAGGTAGAGGCCGGGTGCGAGCGGGGTGGCTGGCGCGGGCTGGTCTGACTCTGAGGTCATGGTTGATCCCACTGTACCGCGCACCGCCGTCCCTACGGGACTCGTCTCGTCTGAAATGGATGCTTTCCCCACGCTGAAGCGCGGGGCGAACAAACGCTGCGCCTACGGCGCGGGTGCAGCTTCGGACGGTGTCAGCAGCTAACAGCTAAAAGCTAGGGTTATTGCGATGCTTCCTGGCGTTCGTAGCGGCGCTGCTCGCTGAGCAGGGACATGGCGCCCATCAGGTTCTGCACGCTGACGATGCCGACCACGCGGCCGCTTTCGGTGACGGGAATGAGCGAGAGGCCGCGGCCTGCGGTGAGGCGGCGGATGGTGGCGCCGAGCGTGTCCTCGGGCCGCGCCACCTGGAAAGCGCGGGACATGACCGACTGCACGTAGCCGTTGCCGTCGCTGCGCAGCGCGTCAACGATGCGCTGGCGAGAGACGATGCCGACCAGGTTGGGGCCGCGGACTACGGGGAAGTCTTCCTGGAGGGAGTGGACGCAACGGGTGAGCGCGTCGGCAAGCGTATCAGACGGCGAGAGGGTGGCGAAGTCGGTGAGCATCACTTCGCGCATGCGGACAGTGTCGACGACGGACTGGAAGAAGACGCCCTGGTCCTCGATCTGCGCGCCGATCATGATGAAGAAGCCGGCGATGACCAGCCAGTAGCTGTGCAGCAGCAGGCCGCCGACCATGAGGGCGAGGGCGAGGAGCTGGCCGATGCCGGTGGCGGCGCGGTTGGCGGGCGCGGGTCCATGGGAGCGGGCGAAGCGGCTGCGGAGGATGCGGCCGCAATCGAGAGGATAGGCGGGCAGAAGGTGGAGGACGCCGAGGCCGGCCTGCATCCAGACCATGCTGCGGAGCAGGTAAGTGGAAGTGACGAAGGGGTGGGTGAAGATGTCGAACTGGCCGCCGGCGCCGGTGATGAAGGCGGCGAGGACAACGGCGGTGGCAAGGTTCGCGACGGGCCCGGCCGCGGCCAGAGCGAACTGGCCGGAACCGCTGGTGGCGATCTCCTGGCTTTCCGGAGTGGCGTAGGCGAACATGCCGCCGATGGGGAGCAGGAGGATGGCCCTCAGACGGATGCCGTACCATGCGGCGACGAGGATGCGGGCGATTTCGCGAACCAGGACGGCGGCGGCGAGGATGAAGAAGAGTCCGAGGCCACGGGTTTTGGAAAAGTCGCCGCCCGTGGATGCGCCGAGGCCGATGCACACGGCAGCGAGGAGCAGAAAGAACGTGTGGACGCGCAGTTCCACGCCCAACCAACGGCCCAGTGGGAGAGACCAGCCTCGCATGGAGCTATTGTAGAGGGTCAGGGGCCGCGGGCGCGGGGAGTATTCTTCAGGTGCGATGCGCATCATTGCGGGAATCCTGCGCTCGCGGCGGTTTCAGTCGCCGCGGGGTCTGAAGACCCGGCCGACCAGCGATCGGCTGCGGGAGACTCTATTTAATGTAGTTGCGCCGCGGATTGGCGGGGCTGCGTTTCTGGATTTGTATGCGGGATCGGGAGCGGTGGGGATGGAGGCGCTGAGCCGCGGCGCCGGGTCCGTGGTGTTGGTTGAAAAGGCGCAGCCTGCGTTGAAAGTGCTGCGTAAGAACCTGGTCGAGCTCGACTTGAAAGCGAGAATCGACGTCTACGCTGTTTCCGTGGGGAGCTTCCTGAAGTTGCCCCTCACCAGGCCCGCGTTCGATATCGTATTTCTTGATCCGCCATACGACTCCGAAAACGAGTACGAATCTACGTTGGGCCTGTTGGGCGGCGATGCCGGCGGATTGCTGAATGGCGGCGCGGTGGTCATCGCCGAACATCGGCGCAAGGACGTGCTGAAGGATCGATACGGCGCGCTGGAGCGAACGCGGTTGTTGCGGCAGGGCGATGCGGCGCTGAGTTTTTATGAGCCAGCAAGCCGGCAGGCCAGCGAGGCAGCGAGTGAGCCGGAATAGTGTGCGGTTGGAAATCGAAGGTACACCGATGAAGCACATGCGGGCATTCGCGCTGAGCGGGCTGGCGTTGATGGCGGCGATGGCGGCGACGGGAACGCAGAGCGGAAAATGACAAAGATGGGAATCGGATTTAAATCGATCGTGGAATCGGAGGGTGGCGATCTCCATCGCGTAGCCACGCATGCGCGCGGGCCCGCGGGCGCGCTGCCGATTACCGCGGAGATGCTGCGCAATGCTCCCTCGGGGAACCTGTTCGGGTTGACGCAGAATGCGGGGATGGGATGGGATCCAGAGCGGGTGCTCGATCCCGAGTTCCTGATTTTGAGCACGCACGGCGGTCTGCGCGCGGAGGACGGTACGCCAATCGCATTGGGGTTCCACTCGGGACATTGGGAAGTGGGCTTGCTGGTGGCCGAAGCAGCGCGCGAGTTGAAGGCGCTGCGCGCGGTGCCGTTTGCCGGCGCCTGCACGGACCCGTGCGACGGGCGCACGCAGGGCACCACGGGGATGATGGATTCGCTGCCCTTTCGCAACGATGCCGCCGTGGTGCTGCGGCGGCTGATGCGGTCGCTGCCTACGCGCAAGGGGGTGCTGGGCGTGGCCACGTGCGACAAGGGACTGCCGGCGATGATGATGGCGCTGGCCTCAAGCGGCGCGCTGCCGGCGGTGCTGGTGCCGGGAGGGGTGACGCTGCTGCCCGTCGAAGGCGAGGATGCGGGCAAGGTGCAGACCATCGGCGCGCGCTTCTCTCAGGAGCAGATCACGCTCGAGTACGCGGCCGAGGTGGGTTGCCGCGCCTGCGCGTCTCCGGGCGGAGGCTGCCAGTTCCTGGGCACGGCGGCCACGTCGCAGGTGGTGGGCGAGGCGCTGGGATTGTCGTTGCCGCACACGGCGCTGGCGCCCTCCGGACACGCCATCTGGCTGGACGCGGCGCGGCGGTCGGCGCGGGCGCTGGCGCGAATGCATGAACTGAAGATGGGCGCGCGCGATGTGCTGACCGATGCGGCAGTACGCAATGCAATGGTGGTGCATGCCGCGTTTGGAGGCTCGACGAACCTGCTGATTCATCTGCCGGCGATTGCGTTTTCAGCGGGGTTGCAGCGGCCCACGGTGGAGGATTGGGCGGCAGTGAACCGGCAAACGCCGCGCCTGGTGGATGCGCTGCCCAACGGGCCGCGGGGATTTGCGACGGTGCAGGTGTTTCTGGCCGGCGGCGTGCCGGAGGCGATGCTCCATCTCCGGAGGGCGGGGCTGCTGGACACGAGCGTGCGCACGGTGAGCGGAGAAACGCTGGACGCGTGCCTGGACTGGTGGGAGCAAAGCGAGCGGCGGCGCGGGTTGCGCGAAGAGCTCAAGCGCGTGGACTCGATCGATGCCGACGATGTGATCATGAGCGCGGACCGGGCGCGGGCGCGGGGGTTGACGCCGACCGTATGTTTCCCGATGGGGAATCTTGCACCGGAAGGTGGGGTCATCAAGAGTACGGCCATCGATCCCTCGCTGATAGACGAAAACAATGTGTACCGGCACAGCGGGCCGGCCAAGGTGTTTGTCAGGGAGGAAGCGGCGATTGAGGCCATCAAATCGGGGCGCGTGGCGCATGGCGACGTGGTGGTGCTGATCTGCTGCGGGCCCAAGGGCGCGGGGATGCCGGAGACCTATCAGGTGACGTCGGCCTTGAAGATGCTGCCGCACTGCAAGCATGTCGCCGTGATTACGGATGCGCGGTTCAGCGGGGTGTCGACGGGGGCGTGCATTGGGCACGTCTCGCCGGAGGCGCTCGCCCGGGGGCCGGTGGGCAAAGTGCGCGACGGGGACTGGATCGAGATTGTGATTGACCGGGAACGACTGACCGGCACGGTGAACCTGATTGGCGATGCGGAGGGCCGGCGGTTCGATGCGGCGGAGGGTGCGCGGCTGCTGAAGGAACGCGCGCCGCGCGGCGATCTCGCGCCGCATCCGGCGCTGCCGGAAGATACGCGCCTCTGGGCGGCGCTGGTCGAGGTCAGCGGCGGAGTGTGGGGCGGCTGCGTGTACGACGCGGAGAAGATTGTCCGCGCCCTCGAATCCGGCGGCGCGCATTCCTGACCCGCAGAAACCCGTCTAAAGAGCAGTAACGCCGGTCTCCGGACCGGCTGTCGCGTGGGTCTCCAGACCCGCGCAATTGCGCCAATACCAACCACATCCGCCTGGCGAGAATTGCAGGTTAATTGGGCCGCCCGAAGAACAGCACGTAGCCGTCCGGATCACGCACGTCGAAACCGCGCAGATTCTCAGACGTATTCCCCAGCGGCTTGTCGAAAGCCAGTCCATTGCCGGCGAACTCGGCCGCAAGCGCATCGGGATCCGGAACGGAAACATAGGCATCCCACCTGATCCATGGATGACGGGATGAGTTCGGCAGGGGCAAAAGATCCTTATCGGACTTGAGGAAAATCATCGCTCCGTCGCGGCGAACGATGGCAAAGAAGGGATCGTCCTCCGGGTCCAGATAATCCGCCTCAAATCCGAGCTTCTCGCAGTAGAACCCGACCGTCTGCCGCACGTTGCTGACGATGAAGAAGGGAGAGATTGCATTGATTCTGGCTTGGGTCATAGGCTCTCAAGTCTCCCGCAGTTTTTTTGATCAGGCTCAGCGCCGGTGATAGAACGGAAGAACGATTAGGGTCGCCAGGCCGATGGCGATGAGCAATCCCACAAGCATAAGGCCGTAAATGAGCGTGAGGTTGACCCCGCGCGGCGCCTTGCCGGCGTCATTCTCTTCGGCCGGGGCGGCCGGGCGCCTGGGGTCACTCATACTTCAGCGATTCTACGGGGTCCATTTGCGCGGCGCGCGTGGCCGGCACGGTGCCGAAGACGATACCCACAAGCATGGCCGAGGCCAGCGCGACGACGATCGACCAGACGTTGATGGGCAGGTTGTAGTCAGTGAAGAAGCGGACGGAGAGCGGCAGCATGAGGCCGAGCAGCGTGCCCACAATTCCGCCGGAGAGCGAAATGATGACCGCTTCGGCCAGGAATTGCAGCTTGATTTCGCGCCGGGTTGCGCCCAGCGCCTTGCGGATGCCGATCTCGCGGATGCGGGAACGCACCGTGGCCAGCATGATGTTCATGATGCCCACGCCGCCCACCGCCAGCGTGACCGCGGCCACCAGTACCAGCACCGCGGTGAGGATGTTGGCGATTTTGGCGGCCATGGTGAGGACCTCGCGCAGGTCAAACGGCCTGTACACCGAGTTGGGACGATGCCGGGCGCTGACGATGCGCACAATCTCCTTGTCCGCGGAGGGCACTTCCGTCATGCTGCGCATGGAGAAGTAAATCTGCTTCACGTTCTCCGTGTTCTGGAAGAAGTTGGCCACCGAGACGGGAATCAGAATGGTTTCATCGGCGATCTCGGTCTCGCCGAAGGTCTCGACACCCTCCTTGAAGACGCCGACGATGGTGAAGGGAATGCCGCTGATTTCAAACTGGCGCCCGATCGCCGCGTCATCGCTGCCATAGCGGAGTTTAGCGAAGGCCTCGGTCACATCGGCGCAGTTGATGTGCCGGTCTTCGTCAATCTGGTTAAAGAAGCGGCCATAGGGAACCAGTAGATTGCGGATGTACTGGTAATCCGGAGCCACGCCCAGGACCAGCGTATCCTTTACCAGCCCGCCGCCAAAGCTGATGGGGTCGTGCATCTCCACCACCGGCGACGAATACAGAATGCCCGGCAACTGCTCATCCACGGCCTTCTCGTCCTGAATGGTGAGGTAATCGTTGTAGACCACGCTCTCGGTGCCCGATGCGCCGCCGCCGGCATACTCCAGCTCGATCTCGTTGGTGCCGATCTTCTGGATTTCGGCCAGGATGAATTGCCTTCCGGTCAGCCCGATGGTCACCACCAGGATCACCGATGCGGTGCCGATCACCATGCCCAGCGCCGTCAGCAGGAACCGGACCTTGCTAGTGCGGAAACTGTCCACCGCGATCTTGAGGATCTCGCTCAGCACCATGGTGCGGCGGGCGCTGAGCAGCGTCTGCTCAAACGACGCGCGCCGATGCCGCTCGGCGACTGCATGCTGGGGATGTTCCACCGTACTCATATTGGCTTCCGCAAGCCGTTCATTCATCAAGATGCGCCAGGACCTTCCCAGGCTTCGGCAAACTTTGCCCGGGACCCCGGTGCGCCCTACTTCCCATCATATTTCTCCAGCCACTTCAGTTCATCGCGAACCTTGATGTACCCGTGCCAGGGATTCTTGCCCAGGCCGTGGCCTTCGCCGGGAAAAACCAGAAATGTGTGCGGGATCCCGAGCGCTTCGAGCGCCCGCTCCATGGTCACGCCTTCCAGGTAGCTCACGCGGATATCGGCCCCGCCCTGCACCTGGTGGGTCGGCGTCTTCACCTTGTTGAACCGGAACAGCGCCGCCTCGCTCTGGTAAAGGTCCGGATCGTCCCAGGGATTGCCGCCCAGGTACCATGCATCGTCCCAGGTCTCGTCGTCGTTGCCCCAGTTGGCGGCGTGCTCCACGGCGCCGGCGCCGGTCACCGCGGAGCGGAAGCGCGTGGTCTGAGTAATAAGCCAGTTGGTCATGTAGCCGCCGTAGCTGTAGCCGCCGATGGCCAGATGATCGGGATTGGCAATGCCGTCCTTGACCAGCGCGTCCACGCCTTCCAGGATGTCGCGCCCGGGCTTGGACACCAGGTGCGGCTCAATCTCGAGCATGAACTCGTCGCCGTATCCCGAGGACCCGCGATAGTTGGGCCGGAAGACCAGCCAGCCGTTGGCCGCGGCCAGCGTGGCCCAGTCGTACCAGTCGGCGCCAAAGCGGTTTCCGTCGGCATCGGCAGGGCCGCCGTGGATGAAGGTGAGCATGCGCAGGTGCTTTTCGCCCTTCTTGCCCGGCGGATAAATGAGCACGCCTTCCACCTTCACTCCGTCGTCGGCGGTCCAGGTGTAGGTCTGCCATTGCGGCTGCGCGCGCTGGGCAAAGATGGGATTGATGCTGGTGAGCGCGGCGAGCTGATCGGGATGGAGCGGGTCCGAGGCGCGATAAAGCTGGGTGGGATCGTTGATGGTGGAGTGAAGCACGAGGATCGCAGGGGAACGAAGTGCGGTGGCCAGGCCGGCGTAGCTGCCGGCGCGCCCCGGCAGCTTCTCCGCCCGCGCGCCGTCCACAAGGTAGAGCTGCTCCTCAGTGCCTTTGAGGCCGAGCGCCAGCTCGCGGCCGTCGGGCAGCAAAGAATACTGCTCCCACGAGCCCTCAAACGAAGCGCCCAGGCGCTCGACTTTGCCGCTATCCGGATCGATGCGATAGAGACGGCCCTGCACGTCGCGATACGGTCCTTCAAGCGAACCCGAAGCCGAGGTCACGATGAAATATAACGTGCGGCTGTCCGGCGCCCAGCGCAAACCGGACTCGAGAGCCTGGTTGTTGGTCAGCCGGCGCACCACGCCGCCGCCCGCGCCCACCAGATAGATCTCGTAATTTTCGGGATTCTCCTCGCGGTGATGCACCGGTCCCGTTTCAAACGCGATGGTCTTGCCGTCGGGCGAGGGAGCGATCTCGGCAACGGCGAAGACGCTGCGCGCAATGGTCGCGACGCCGGCGGGCAGATCGGGTTTGTCGCTCGGCGCTTCTTTGTTGTCTCCATGTCTTGGCGGCGCAACAGCTACGGCCGCGGCCAGCGCCGGGGCAACCGCCTGCTTCAGCAGCAGGTCGCCGCGATTCTGCTCCCGCCAGCGGATCACGTCCTTCCATTCCTCTTTCTCGGCGTCCTGCTGCGCCTGCGAGAGCGGCTGGGTGACGGAGTAGTAAATGGATGAGCCCTCGGCCGACCACGCGAACGCGTGCACGTCGAGTTTTTCAGTGTAGAGCGGCAGCGCCTCGCCGCCGTGGACTGAGATGATCCAGATGCGGCTGGCCTTGGCGTCGTCGCCAGGCGTGCCCTCAGGCCCGGCAGATTCGCCAGGCAGCGCGCGATCGCTCACGAAAGCGATCCACTCCCCGTCCGGGCTCCATTGCGGGCTCGATTCGCTGCCTCCATGCGTGAGCGGGCGCAGGCCGCCGGATGCGCTCGAAAGCCAGAGGTCGTGGCGGAAGGCGTTGTTCTTCCAGTCCGGCGCCTCGGTGGCGATCACGGCGGTCGAGCCGTCGGGAGAGAGCGCGGAGGAGTCAATCGCGGTGGTGTTGAAGTACTCGTCTAGGGTGATGGGAGGCAGAGCCGGTTGAGCCAGAACAGTAGAGCCGGCCAGGCAAGCCGCAGCAGCGGCAGCAGCGCAGATGCATCGGGAGAGCATAGGAGCAATATAATTGCCGGCGCCGTTGTCTTTGCTTTTGTTTTTCTTTCTGTCATTCCCCGCAGGGAATCTGCTGTTGCCTTTGCTTTTGCTTTCGTCATTCCCGAAACAAAACCACCAGCTTTTGTTCAATCCCTGCGCGCTTTTCCAATGTATTCTAGGAAACGCAAAATGCGAATCGACGCACACCAGCATTTCTGGCGCTACGACGCCGCGGAGTACGGCTGGATCACCGGCGAAATGGTGCCGCTGAAACGGGATTTTCTCCCCAGCGACCTGCAGCCGCTGCTGGGCGGAATCGCGTTCGATGGCTCCATCGCGGTGCAGGCGCGGCACAGCATGGACGAGACCCGCTGGCTGCTCGAACTGGCCCAGGCGCATGAATTCGTTCGCGGCGTAGTGGGTTGGGTTGACCTGTGCTCCCCAGATGCGCCGCGGCATCTCGAGCAGCTTGCAGGCAATCCAAAGCTGGTGGGAATCCGGCATGCGGCCCAGGACGAGCCCGACGACGAATTCCTTCTCCGGCCGGACTTTTGTCGCGGTGTCGCGCTGCTCAGTCAATACGGACTCGCCTACGACATCCTGATTTTTCCGCGGCACCTGCGCGTGGCCGCAACCTTCGCGCGACGATTTCCGGAGCAAAGATTCGTGCTCGATCACATCGCCAAGCCGCTGATTGCGCAACAGGCCATGGAGCCGTGGAACAAGGACGTGCGCGCATTGGCTGCGCTCGCCAACGTTCATTGCAAGCTGTCGGGCATGGTGACCGAGGCGCGATGGAAGCAATGGACGCGGGATGATTTTCAGCTGTATCTCGACACGGTTCTCGAAGCCTTTGGCCCCGGCCGGCTCATGATCGGATCGGATTGGCCGGTGTCGACGCTCGCAGCCGACTACCGCTCCACCATGGGAATCGTCGTGGATTTCATTGAGGAGCTGTCGGCCGCGGAAAAGGACGCGATCCTCGGCGGCAACTGCGCTGCCTTTTACCGGCTGCCTGCCTAGTGTCCTGTCTCTGAAGTTCGCAACAAAAATGCTGCCGTCATCCTGAGCAGAGTTTGCCGCGTTTTGTGTGGCAAACGCAGTCGAAGGACCTGCATTTCGGACGCTTGCCGATGCCACGAACTTCTGGGACACCACGCTGGCACCGCATAGTGTCCTGTCTCTGAAGTTCGCAACAAAAATGCTGCCGTCATCCTATAAAATCAGTCGCGACAGCAGGGTCCGAAGACATACCGCGGTTCGGAGCCAATGGGTTTGTTCGAGAATCTTCAGCCATTTCGGCGGCAAGACACTCTGCGCGACGCGCGCGCAGGCGTCACCCTCGCCGCCATGAACATACCCCAGGTCCTGGGATACACGCGCATCGCGGGCATGCCCGTGGTCACCGGGCTCTACACGCTGCTGCTTCCTGTAGCGGCCTTCGCGGCATTCGGATCGTCGCGCTACCTGGTGGTGGCGGCGGATTCGGCAACGGCGGCGATTCTGGCCAGCGGACTCACCGGCATGGCTCCCATGGCCAGCCCAGCCTGGGTTTGTCTGGCCGGCTACGTGGCGCTCCTCACCGGGCTGTTTCTGCTTTTGGGCCGGCTCCTTCGCCTGGGATTCATCGCCGATTTTCTCTCCCAGACCGTGCTCGTCGGCTTTCTCACCGGCGTAGGTTTTCAGGTGGGCGTTGCCGTCATGGGCGAGACGCTGGGTTTGCCAATCCAGTCGCGGCGAACCATAGGGCAGGCGGTCGAAATCGTGCGCGGATTGCCCATGCTCCATCTTCCAGTGCTGCTGGTCTCAGGATCGGTGCTGGTTCTGGTGCTGGCCTTGCGCTATCTGGCGCCCAAGGTGCCCGGGCCCCTGGTCGGAGTAGTCAGCGTGACCGCGGCCAGCGCGCTTTGGCACTTCTCCGCGCACGGAATTCCCACCATCGGCGCGGTCGCCGGCGGGCTGCCCCATCCCAGCCTGCATCTGCTGCCGTGGCGGCAGATTCTTGCGCTGCTTCCGGTGGCCGGGTCCTGCGCCATCATGATTGTCACCCAGAGCGCGGCCACGGCCCGCGTCTACGCCCTTCGCCATGACCAGAATCTCGACGAAAACCGCGATCTCCTGGGACTCTCCGCGGCCAACGTGGCCGCGGCCCTCACCGGCAGCTTTGTGGTCAACGGCAGCCCCACCCAGACGGCGCTGGTTGAGACCGCCGGCGGCCAAAGCCAGAAGGCGCAACTTGCAACCGCGGCGGTGGTCGTCTGCGTCCTCTTGTTTCTCACTCGCCCGCTTCAGTATCTGCCCCAGTGCGTGCTCGGCGTGCTGGTGCTGCTGGTTGCCATTCACCTCATCGACGTGCGCGGATTGCTGGCCATGCGGCGGGAAAGTCCCGGCGAGTACATCGTGGCCCTCTTGACCGCCATCACCGTGGTCGCGGTCGGCGTGGAAGCGGGCATCCTGCTGGCCATGGCGCTGTCTCTGGTGCGCATTGTGCGTCACAGTTACCGTCCCCATACCGGCGTGATTCAGTTCAACGATGACAATTCCTGGAGGGTCGCCCCCGTCGCTGCCGGAGTGGTCACCGTGCCGGGCCTGGTGCTCTACCGCTTCGGCGCTTCGCTCTTCTACGCCAACGCCAATCAATTCTCTGAGGAACTGCTGTGCCTGGCCGGCCCGCGGCCGTCCCCGGTGCGATGGATCGTCGTCGATGCCGAAGCCATTACCCATATCGACTACTCCGCATCGCGCGTCATCGCGCGGCTCAGCGAGGGACTGGGCAAAGACGGCGTCGCCCTGGGATTCGCCAGGATGCCGCCCGACACCCTGGCGGATTTTCACCGCCATCACCTGGCGGAATCCATTCCGGCCTCTCTGGTTTTCAACCGTCTGCACGATGCGCTGAGCGCGTTTCAGAACACCGAAGCACCGTCGACACCGCTCAGTTCTTAAGGCATTTCGATTAGAGGGACCGCTGGCCGCGACACGAAGGTGTCCTTTCGGGGAGGGGCCTGGCTGGCGCGTGAAGGGGAAGGACCTCGATGAACTTGGTGCGAAAGGAGGGACTCGAACTTGAGGCGCTTTGCGGGCGTGAGCGCAGCGGGAGCCCGCAGCCGAAATCCTGACCCGAAACGCAGTGAAGGGGAAGGACCTCGATGAAATTGGTGCGAAAGGAGGGACTCGAACCCTCATGGGTTTCCCCGCCAGATCCTAAGTCTGGTGCGTCTGCCAATTCCGCCACTTTCGCACTCTTTATTTTCAATAAGTTACGTCGTCAAGTCCGGATCGCTGCTTTTCCAGTCGCCGATCTTGTCACCACTGCTTCCGACGAAACCAGCCTTTTCACCGCTGCCTGTGTGTGCTCCGGGGCCAAGTGGGCGTAGCGCATGGTCATCTGTATTGTACTGTGGCCCATGAGTTGAGCGACCGTTCGAATAACAACGCCAGCCATCACCAGACGCGATGCAAACGTGTAAGGCCAATCACACCCGACACCATATCGACACGCGCAAGGGCGATTTTGAATAGAATTATGCAGCTATCACGCTCAAAGATGCAGCCTTCGCATACGCCGTGCCAACTCGGAAGTCGTCTGCTCTGCAAAAGAAAATCTACGTACATTTGCTTGCGCTGGACGGGATCACAGAGCCGGTGGATGTCGGATTACTTCGTGACCGTCAACGTTCCTTTGACGAAGGCAAATTTGTAGTCCGCGGCAGCCAGCTTTCCTGCTTTCACCGTGATGGGATATTTGCCCGGCGCCGATTTTGAGGTTGCGCTGGTCGAGAGTGCCGGCTGGCCGGTGGTCGCCTTGGCCTGTTTGTCTCCGTTCACAAACCCCTTCATGGTGTAAGTGAGTTTGGGAACAGTCGCGCCCTGCTTCATGGTGAGGTTGTTAGCGGTGACGGTCAGCGTTGCCTTGTTGACCACGATGCTGCGCGTGACCTGCGCAGCCCCATAGGTGGCGTTCCCGGCCTGCTTGGCCGCCACCACCACGGTTCCCGCACCGGTGATGGTGAGCGTTGCATCGTGGGTCCCGCTCACTTTGGCCGGTCCTGAGACTACGCTGAAGGTAACAGCCAGCTTGGAGCTAGCCGTTGCCGAAAGGGCGATGGGCTTGACGCCGTAAGTTACCGGGCTTGCCGGCTGCTTGAAGGTAATGGACTGCGCGTGACCGACGGTGAAGCTTTGACTGATGTTCGGGGCCGCGTCGTACGCAGTATTGCCCGCCTGCGACGCCCGGATGGTGCAGGTTCCGAGGGCGACCAGCGAGGCTGTTTCGCCGGAGACCGTGCACACGGATTTGGTGAGGGAGGCGAAGCTGACCGTCAGCTTGGAACTGGCGGTGGCGGAGAGCGCCAGTTTGGTTCCGATGGTGCGGCTGCCGATGGCCGGGAAGGTAATGGTCTGCGCGGCCTTGTTCACCTTAATGGTCCGCGTAACCTCGGGAGCAGCCGCGTAGGTGGCGTTACCGGCCTGCTTGGCCGCCACCACCACGGTTCCCGCCCCGGTGATGGTTAGCGTTGCATCGTTGGTGTCGCTTACTTTGGCCGGTCCGGAGACGATGCTGAAGGTAACAGCCAGTTTCGAGCTAGCCTTGGCCGAAAGGGCAATGGGCTTCACGCTATAAGTTACCGGGCTGGCAGGCTGCTTGAAGGTAATGGTCTGCGCGGCATGATTGACGGTAAAACTTCGGTTCACGTTTGGGGCGGCATCGAAGGCCGCATTGCCTGGCTGCGAAGCCTGGATGGTGCAGGTTCCGGCGGCGATCAGCGAAGTGGTGGCGCCGGAGACCGTGCAGACGGATTTGGTGAGGGAAGCGAAGCCGACCTCCAAGCCGGAGCTGGCCGTAGCGGTGAGTTTCAGGGTGGTTGCTGCGGTCTGGCTGGCGATGGCTGGGAAGGTGATGGTCTGTGCAGCACGAATCAGCGCAATGCCGGTCAGTTGCACAGTTTGCGATCCATTAGGGGCATCGTCGTTCACGGTAAGCGTGCCCGTGATCGGATTTCCTGTTGTCGTGGGAGAAAATGCGACACCAAGCGAGCAGCCTGCACCTGGCGCTAGTGAGCCTCCGTTCGCGCAATCATCCGCAACATTCTGCAATTGAAAATTAGCTGACGGGACAAAGGCATTCGACTGGGCGAAACCGAGTGGCGCGTTGCCCACATTCGACGCCGCCACCATCTGTGGAGTGCTGATAGCACCCGGATTCAACGTGCCGAAAGATAGCAGCGAGGTGGTCGCATTAACCTTGCGGATGCGGTTATTGCCGTAGTCGGGGACGTAGAGATTGCCTGCGCCATTGACGGCAACGCTCCAGGGCTGGACGAATGCGCTGGTTGCCGGGCAGCCATCCCCAATGGACGTTCCGAAGGGACAGCTCACGCCGTTGCTGCCGCTGCCCGCCACGGTTGTGATGACACCTGCCACGTCCACCTTGCGAAGAAAATCGTTTTTCGTGTCCGCGATATATAGGTTGCCAGCACTGTCCACCGCCGCGCCCCTGGGCTGATTCAGTTCCGCCTTCTTGGCCGCAAGGCCGTCGCCACCGTAACCCGCGGAGCCGTCGCCCGCAACGGTGGTGATGGTGCCGCTCGTGTTTACCATGCGAATGACGTTGTTGCCGGAATCCGCGATATACAGATCTCCCACGCTGTCAAAGGCCAGCCCGGCGGGATATTTCAGTTCGGCGCTCGTGGCTGCGCCGCTGTCGCCGTTGTAACCCGGAGTTCCGTCACCCGCGAAGGTGGTGATCATGCCGTTCAGGTTCACTTTTCGGATACGCGCATTACCACTGTCCGCGATGTAGACGTAGCCCAGCGTATCTACCGCCAGGCCGGTGGGAGCTGCCAATTGGGCGCCGGTAGCCGGGCAGCCATCGCCGACATTATCGGTGGCGTTTGCGCAATCGCTACCGCCGCCGGCGAAGGTAGTCATCATCCCATTTACATCCACCTTGCGAACCAGAGAGTTGTTCGTGTCGGCGACGTACATGTTGCCCGGGCCGTCTACCGCAACGGTTCCGGGAGAGTTGAGTTCGGCAGTAGTGGCCTTGACCCCACCGTTGCCGGTGTTGGTGTTGCCCTGGGCGCCGTTGCCTGCCACGGTCGCGATGTTTCCAGCTCCGATGGTCACCCCGGCGACGGTAATCGGGCTCGTCTGCGTGTTCACCACGCGGATGCGATTGTTCCCGGAATCGGCGATGTAGATGTTACCGGCGCCGTCCATCGCCATGCCAGATGGAGCGCTGAGTTCGCCGCTGGTGGCTGGACCGTTGTCCCCGCAGGGAGCAGAGCTGTCAGGGCAGGCTGTTCCATTTCCCACCACGGTGTTGATGATTCCCGGCGTGAAAGCCACGGCCGAACCTATGCCGGTGCCTTCGAGTCCAAAACTGTAGCTGTTGTTGTTGCTGTCAGTCACCACCAGCGGGACCCAGGCTTGGCCTGGCTTCGTGGGAGTGAAAGTTATCGGCACCGTGCAGGTGGTGGCGGCGGAATACGCAGTCACGCAGGAGTTCGTTCCCACGGAATAGTCCCCGCCGGTCACGATTCTGGAAATGGTCAGGGCGGTATTGATGGAGAGAGAGATGTTTTGCGTCATGCTCGCGCCCACGCTCGCTTCAAAATACGCCAGGTTGGGAGTCGCGGTGACCGCCGGCGTCGGGACGGAATGTGGGGCGACCGTCAAGGTTGAGCCCGCCGAAACGGAGGTAACGGAATTAAAGGTATCTCCGGTAAGGTCCGTAACATTCACCGTGCCCTCATTGACCGTCACGGTCGTCGTGGTCCCGTCTGTCTCGATAACAACGTCTGTGCCTCGAATGCCTACCGCAGCATTGGGGGTGCTGACGTCAAGGGCATCGCATGGTTCCAAAACCTCCGAGTCGTTCGAGCACCGATCCGAGTTGGGTACAATTTGGGCCCAAATCCTTCCCGTCAATATTTTAATGAAACGCGTGGCAGAGACTTTTCCAAACAGTTCCATAACGCTGCTCGAGGACAGCGTAAGTTGGGAGCCGTCAGGCGAACTTAGCACGGCGGAGGCGCCCGCGCCTGTGGCGAGTGTATCGAGCAGCGTTATCGATTCACCTGCGACTGCGGGGGCGCTTCCGCTGGCATTGGTAAGAGTCACTGTGCCCGTAGTTGATGCTATCGTCCCTAAGGCTTCAGTCATCTCGCAGCTGCTAGTAGCGCAATCGAGTGGTTCGATCAATGGTCCACTGGCAGTGGGGGGAGGATCCAGACAAAGCGGATATAGCACACCAGGGCCGCCCCAGTCACAGCGGGGTGCATCGGTAATGTGCTGCGCTTCACCGACTACAGGCGCTGTGGCATCCGTGGCTCCGGCCTGCGGGCTGGTGCCCGGTGCTTTAAACGAAAAGATGGCC
The DNA here is from genome assembly GCA_963766785.1 of uncultured Acidobacteriota bacterium. GTDB lineage: Bacteria > Acidobacteriota > Terriglobia > Terriglobales > Acidobacteriaceae > Telmatobacter. The sequence goes on along the minus strand of CAVYBV010000015.1, from coordinate 238,393 downwards.
TGCGATCCTGGAGGGATCCCGCTGGTGACTATTACGCTGGTAAAGTCTAGGCACGGTCCCGGAGTCCAAGGTTCACAGGTTTCGGTCCAAAGAAGTGCCTCAGGCATAAAGAGGGCGCCTTCCTGAAAGAAGAACCAACCACCCGGAATTGTAATCGGAATCCCCGGCGCGACATCAGGGAACGAGAAAGCAATCCATTGCACCGTCGGAAAGCTAACGTTGTTGACAACATAGTAATAGGTTCCGTCGGCGCCGACAGTCACCGTGACATCGACCTCTCCGGGAGTTACCCCTGACGAGTCCGTCCAGATGAATGTGTCTTGGCCCCAGGCTCCGGCACAGAGTGCCAGCACTACGAATGCGGCGGCGATTCTGTTCATCAAGAATGTGGCGAAGGGTTTTTTCATCAGGGGCCTCCTTTCCTGCACTGTTGTTTGCGGCGAACAAAGGTTTTTGGCCCAGAAGGCAGGGAAGGCTGCACGTCTTCGGTGTCAGCGCTTGCGCACTGGTAGGCTTTCCCTCTGCCATCTTCTCGTAGAAATTGCGGCAAAATTATACAGCAAGCAGCGGCGTGCCGCAATCTATTGTTTGGCGGGGTGGTCTACATTTACTCCGCCGCGAATCCGCGCTCACGCGCCGGTTCGTGGTCTATTTTTGCGCCGCCGCGTACACCTGAACGTCGAAGTCCAACTCCACAACCGTATCAAGGCGGCTACGGCGGCCCAGGGGCAGAACATGACTGACGTGCTGTTGGAGTTCATCCGCAGTTACGTAACCAAGCACGCAACGAAGCCGAAGGGGCAGCGGCAGTGAAGCGCGCCGCTCTCTACCTCCGGGTCTCGACCGTCGATCAGCACCCTGAGACCCAATTGCTCGATCTGCGTGCGATGGCCGCCCAGCGCGGCTTCGAGATCGTGCACGAATACACCGATCGGATCTCCGGAAGCAAGGCCCGCCGGCCGGGGCTCGATGAGCTGATGCGGGATGCCCGCCGCGGCCGCTTCGATGTGGTCTTGGTCTGGGCCTCGGATCGGATCGCCCGCTCGGTAAGGCAATTCCTCGAAGTACTGGACGAACTGAACCGGTCGAACATCGAGTTCGTCTCGTTCCGCGAGTCGATCGACACATCCGGCCCGCTGGGTCGGGCCATCGTCATCATCATCGGCGCCATAGCCGAGTTGGAGCGCAACCTGATTATCGAGCGGGTCCGCGCCGGCATGCGCCGGGCCCGCCTCGAAGGAAGGCACATCGGCCGAAAACCGGTCGAAGTGGATCGCGAAGCCATCCTCGGTGATCGCCGCCGCGGACAAAGTCTCGGCCAACTGGCCCGGACTTACGGCGTCTCGCGAACAACCGTCCAGCGCCTGCTCCAACCAGCTTCCGACCCTCCCGTACAGGCTGCTTGAGGCCCGTTCCAAAAGGGGTCCGAATACCGCCTCCCTAAACCACACAAAACAAATGGCCGGATCGAAGAGATCCGGCCGTTCCACAACCTGTACCTTGTGGGACCTTGCGCAGCCGGAAAAACCCGCTCTCAAAGCTCGCCGGCCTTCATCGGATACCGCCGCGGAATCTCCACCTGAAGGCCAGTGCCGCGCGGCAGGACCAGCGCCGCGGTTGTTGCGGATAACAGCGCGATCGCGGCAACCGATGGCGGAACTCTGGCGGGCGACGGGCGATGAACCAGGGTCTGCGCGGCCACTGACCACGCGATCACCGGCATGGCGGCAAACAGTACGAGAAAGAAGGTTAGCCTTGCCGGGCCCTGCATGGGGAACACTCTTGGAGTTGAGTTGCTGTTCCTAATCAAGAGAAAGGGTAAGTGCGTTTCAAAGGAGTTAGAAGTTTTGTTCTGGCCAGATTCGGTGTTTCAGGTAACCGCCTTTCCCCAAATTCGCAAGCGCCTGTCGACAGTGTTTAGTCTGGTGTATGTGCCTTAGCCCCGACACTGCGAATCAAGAAGAACGGACAAATTGTCATTTTGCACCCGCGGAGTCGCTCGTTCAGAGGTTGGTTCGACCTTACTCCTCCCGCTTCAGACTGCCATTCAGGGTAAGGTCGATGTTGACTTCCTTGGCCACCTTGAGGATGAAGATGCTTGGATCTTTCAATCCCCATTTGACATAGGGAATCGTGAACTGCCCTTTGGCCGTCATGTTTGTTCCGTCAATGTGGATCTGCATGGGCGCTGTGATGTCGTGGGACGCGCCATGCAGCGTGAAGATCCCCGACACCTGAATGTTCGAGTCGCCGCTGGGCGCGATGGCGCCCTGGTAGCTCCTGGGGGCGAATGTAATCTCAGTGAAGCGCGAGACGTCCAGAACTTCGCCGTTCATCTTCTTGTCGCGGCTTGGTTCACCGCTGTTGCCGCTCCTAGCAGCAACCACAATCTCACCGGACAATGCCGGCGCGGAACGGCTGAAGGCAACCGAACCGCTCTGCACATGGAATGTACCCTGCACAGGGTGGCTGCCTGCCAGTGCGAATTCCACCTGACTGGCATCGGGATTCACCATAAAGGTCTGCTGCTGGGCGAAGGCAGTGGAGGCGAGCGCTAGCGGAAGTACAAGGAAGAGAGCAACGTGCTTCATGAATCTTCTCCTGGTAGTAGTGAGATGGTTACTGTTTCTGCGCGGACTGCGCGGACGAATCAGCGTGCTGCAACACCCAAAGACTGATTGAAGCTATCTGCTCGTCGGGCAGGTATTCGTGGCCGGGCATATCGGTTCCGGGAATGCCGAACCTGGCGATTTGCGCCAGCCGGATCCATCGCTGCAGGTGGGTGGCAGAAGCCGGCACATGCTGGAACGAGCCCTGCGCGAGATCCGGAGGAATGTGTTTGAATTTAGACTGCCACGCGCGGCGCGTGCCGCCGCTGGAATCGTGGCAAGTGGCGCAATCGCGGGCATAGAGGCGTTGGCCATCCGCATTGTTGGCACGCTGGAGGGCGACGGCAGACGGCTGCCAGAGCAATTCCTCCGCAATGTGTTGCTGGACGCCGGCTCCATGCAGGCTCTCGAGATAGGCGACCAGGTCATCCCCGCGCTTATCGCGAAAGAGAAACCCATACGGCGGCATGATGGATGCGCCGCTCACCTGGGCGGGATTGTAGAGATGCATTTCTAGCCAGAGAGCTGAGCGGCGCGACCCGACATTGGAAAGATCGGGACCTTGTCGGCGATTGCCGATCAGGGGTGGATGTTGCAGGCGAATTTCCTCGGTCGACTCGACTGGACCCCACATCAGTACGTCTGGCGAATTGGGCCGCACATATTGCGAGTGGCAACTGATGCACCCCTCAGAGATATAGACTTGCCGTCCGAGCTCGACCTGCGACGCAGGAGGTACGGAAGCGGGGGAGGGGAAGTGATTCGCCACGAGCGCCGCGATCAGCACCGCGGCCGTGAGTGCTGCTTCGCGCTGGCGACGGAGAACGAGGCGGACGAGGGACGGAAGCAAAATGACCAGCGCGGATGCGCCGACAAATGCAGGTGGAACATGGCCGAGATTTTGGGCCATGCCGATGCCGAGTACCGATGCACCCCATCCAGCGACGGCGTAGATCCATCCTGCCTGCCGGGCCCGCTCGGCGGCGCTGGCTACGGGGGCAAGAAACGAGGGATACGCCACAAGCGCGACGGAGTAGAGCGAAACCCCGATGGGATAAAGTATCGACGCGAGCAGGGTTCCGGGAGGCGAAAGCAGCAGTAGGCACGCGCCGCCAAGGGCAACGACGGCGCCGCCCAGAACCAGCGCGAGACCTCTCTTTTGGAGCAGCCATGCGCTCAGCAGTGCTGCGGTCAAGTGCAGGAAGGCGTTGGTCCAGAGATGGATGGAGCCTTGCCACGTTCCGGCTCTGAGTGCAGGCGTATTTTGGATAATCAAAAACGCCGCGGAGTCGAGCCAAACCAAGGCGGCGAAGCCGGCCAGCACATGAAAGAACGTGATCTTCGCATTTGCAAGCGATTCGCGGGATTGGCTCTCGCGGTTGGCTGAAAGAGGAAGGCACAGGGCTGCGAGGCAAAGCGCGCCGGCAACGATGGACTGGACGCGTGGCGATGCCGTGAACAGCGGGGGCAGATTACACGCGAAGTAGCCGGCGCCGGTACCGAGACCTACGTAAAAGAGCGCATGCCGCTCGCCAATCCAGGAGCGAAGGTTTGCTACCAGGGTTACCGTAAGAATGCCGAGGCCGGAGCCGATAAGAAAAGCCACGCAACCTGCGGTGGTGACGCTGAGCGGGAGCAGCGAGAAGAACGCGGCGGCGCCGGAGATGCCCAGGCCGATGCGAAGACGCAGGGCGGGCGAGGGAAGGATCTGGAGCCGCGCCGGGAGCAGGCTGAACAGAATTCCACCGACGGCCATGGCCGCCATTACCGTCTTTAGCGCAGGGCCCGCGATACCCATGCCAGCGAGGCGATGGAGAAACGCGAACTGCGCAAAAATCAGGAAATAGACGTAAGTAATGGCGATGAGGACTACGCCACGGACCCACGACCCGCCCACGCTACTCCGTAATGGCACGAGCCACCCACCTCATTCGCAATCCGACTGCCTGGATGAGGACGAATGCGCCGTCGGGGATTGCCACTGTGAGCCATTCCGCCTGCAGGGAGCCAGCGATCACGCGTTGAGCGAGGAAGATTGCCACGGCGCTGCGGGTAAACGCTGTGAGGAGCCAAATCATTTCCACCCTTGTGCGGCCTTCCCCGCGGCCGGCAAGCCAAGCACCATAGAGGCACGCCAAACCCACGGAAAAGACGAATGCTCCGATGAACGAGACAAAGGGGATTGCATCGGAGGGCACATGGATGTCCATCAGGCCCAGCGTGAACTCCGGCGCCAGGATGAGCAGAGCGCCGGTGCCGGCATCCGAGAATCCAGTGATCAGCTGATAACCGAAAAGGAAGCGACGATTCATACTTTCTGCTCCTGAACAAGGTTGGTTGAGGCGGGCGCGGGTTGGCGAAGCGCGACTGTGGCATCGACGAACCAGTCGAGCGATGCCAGAAGCATGAAGATTCCCGAGATCAGGCGGACCGTATAAAGCAGTTTGCGGGCGGCTCCCGGAACGATGGTGAAAGCAGGGTCATCGCCCTCTCGCCATCCCGCCAGGGTGACCGCCAGGATGTAGACAATGACACCCGCATGCCAGCCGTAGAAAGATCGCGACCGGTTGAAAATCCACCCATCCTCGCCCATGAGCTGGATCAGGAGAAAGATGACGAGGCTGGACGTGAATCCGGCCATGGCAACGAAAGAGTGACCAACCAGGCCGTCGGTGAACTTGAAATGATCGAGGACTCCGGGAAGAAAGAAGATCCAGCCCGTGAGCACCAGTGCGCCCCACCAGCAAAGAAACGCCAGCCGCCACCTGCGCGTATTGCCATTCCACCGGAACGCGGCGTAATACGCGGGCACGAGCGGGATCCAGACGATGAGGCTGCCGAGACTGAGAAACTGGGCCGGGCTACGATTGCTGGTGTCGGCATGCCCCAGCGCGACGCACAGGAGTGCTTCAGCGACCAGCAGCGCCCAGCCAAGAAAGACGGGCCGCGCGCTTGCCGGCTTGCGCTGCGTGACGCCAAAAGGGATCATCAAGAGGACCAGCACGATCATCAGTGACGATTCCAATTGGCTTGCCCCGGTGGGGCCGCCGGTATCGGGATTGACTGCGGGATAGAAATTTGGGCTTGACGCAATGTAGATTGCGAATGGAACAGCGAAAAGGACGATCAGGCCCACGACCTTCGCGGCATTCGCCATTCCGGCTGATCCGGAAAGATCCCGGTTGCCGATGAAGGCCGCGATCAGAAGAGACCAAAGCGCGAGAAGCGCAATGGCAAACAGAATTCGCGCGTAGCCGGTCCAATCCAGAAACAGCTTGCCGCTGGAGCAGCCGGACAGCCAGGAAAGCGCCCCCACGCCGAGCGCGGCGGACCAAATCCACAGCACCGGCCTGCACCACTTGGCCGAAGCGCCATGGTTCGCGCGATACACATAAAAGACGAACCCGACCAGCGGCAGGCTTGTCCAGCCGTAAAGCTCCAGGTTCATGTGCACCATGATCCAGCGCCCGTAGGTCCACTCTCCCAATAACGCGTTCAGGCCCGGAAACAGTAGCAGAACGGCGATGCCCACGCCGACGAAGTTGGCCACAAAGAGCCACAAGAGGCTGTGCCACGCGGCCTCTGAGACCGCGCGGGGCTCGTGGCGCGCTTTCATCGGTTCACTCAGCAAACTGGTGGGCATGGATACGTCCATTTCGCATTTCCAAGATGCGATCGCATTGCCGAGCCAGTCCCAGGTCGTGCGTCGCCATCAGGAGCGTCACTCTTTCAGTCACAGTCATTTCAAGCAGCAGATCGAACACCTGCGCGCTCGTCTTTTCGTCCAATGACCCTGTGGGTTCGTCGGCCAGCAGAATTTTAGGCTTGTTCATCAGCGCGCGGCAAAGCGCGGTCCTCTGGCGTTCGCCGCCCGAGAGCTTTTGTATGAGTTGTTGGAGACGGCGACTCAAACCGGTACGCTTGGCAAGATACTCCAATCTTTCCCGCGCCTCACGACGGTCTGTTCCCGCAGCGGTAGCTGGAATCAGGCAATTCTCTGCCAGCGTGAGCCCGGGAATCAGGTTGTGAAGCTGAAATACGAAGCCTACCTCGTGCCGGAGCAGTTTGAGCCGATCGCGATGCCGGTCGATTTCGATTCCGCTGACGGAGATGCGGCCGTGATCCGTCGAATCAAGACCGCCAAAAAGATGTAGGAGAGTGCTCTTGCCACATCCGGAAGGACCGCAGAGCGCCACGGTTTCGCCTTCGCACGCCTCAAGATGGACGCCGTTGAGGACTTGAATGGCTCCATGCTCATAACTCTTCCACACGTTCTCGGCACGCAGAACGACTGTTCGCTTCTCATGCGAGATGGCAACCGCGATGCTCATTCGAAACGAAGCGCCTCCACCGCGCGAATCCTCATGGCGTAGAAGGCCGGATAAAGTGCGCCGGCAATCCCAGTCAACAACGCCAGCAGAACAACAATCGCCAGAACGAAGGGATGAAGGGTTACGTCTACATAGCCGTGGAGCGCGGGAATGAGCTTGAGCGCATAGAGGAAGAGCGTTCCCATGAGTAGGCCGGCTGCCGCTCCCAATAGGGACACAAATGCGGATTCGCCGAAGATCATGGACGCGACCTGCGGGCGCGAGAAGCCGTTGACCCGCAGAATGGCAATTTCCCGAACACGCGTGAAGACCGACATGATCATGGTGTTGGCCACGCCAAAGCCGCCAAGCAGCAATCCACATCCCCCCACCGCCCACGCCGTGGCTTTCAGAATCTTGAACTGCGAGTAGGAGCGATTGAACTCCTGGTTTTCGAGCGCAACCAGCGTGGGGTAATGCGACTTGATCATCGCCTTGAACTGGGGAATATCGTCTTTGCCGCGCAGCTTGACGGTAATCACCGACGATGCATTCTGTTTATGGAAGAAGGCCTGTGCGACATTGAGGGGCATAAAGACGCCGCCATCTTCAAACCCATTGGTGGTCTGCATGATGCCGATAACGTGGAATGTTGCGTGGCCGATGGGGACATGATCCCCGAGCTTTGCCGAAAGAAACTCCGCGGCGCGCTGGCCGAGCACAACGTCATCGGTGTGCTGCCCGAAGTCTTCGCGATTGCCGACAATCCAGTTTGCCTTCAACATGCGTGGGTCGTTGGCGGTGATGCCGAAGCAGGTGATGATGGGATTGCTTTCGCTGGAGACGATGCCAAAGAGAACCGGATCCGCATGGAGAACGATCGGCCAATTTGCGATCGCGTCCAGCGCGGGTTGAGGAACATCGCTGAAGAACAAGTCGGAGACATTGCGCTCGAAGACAACAATTTCACTGTCACTTGAAAGCAACCCGGAAAACATGCCAACGGCGCCTTGAAGGATAGTTACGACGGTGAGCATGGCCGCAACACTGAAGGCGATTCCGGCTATGCTGATGAGGGAGCGGATCCGGTGTCTGCCGAGATTTGTCCAGATCAGCTTGAGAAAAATCATGGCGCGCCCCTCTCCTCGAGGGCGCAGGAACAGGACATGACCCGCTCCAGTTCCTGCTGCAATGCGCCGCGCAGCCGCTCCAGAAAATCGAGCTCAGGCCGCAAAGCAAGAAGTCGGCGAAGGACTCTGTCCCCTAATTGGATCAACCGAGTGAGGCGCTGAACAGCGCCGCGGATCCCGATCACTGCCGCGACGTTCGGGCGCCCGAGCGATACATCGCGGGACGCGGTCTTTCCGGTCTGCGCCGCATTCTGCAGCACATCCTTTAAGTCGTCTACGGTCTGATAGCCGAGCCCCCAGAGCAGGGAGATGCGCTCGACCAGTTGAATCTCACGCCGCGATGCTCCGCCCAGCATGGCGGGCAGCACCAGAGTGAGCCGGATCAGCGAAACCGTCTTGCCCCGTGCGATGCGGTCGGTGCTCTCCAGAGTGGGCGGCAAGGCGGCGTAATGCAAATCGAAGCTTTGCCCGTTGAGCAGCCCGCCAACGCCAAGGCAGCGCTCAATGAAGTCGAGTGCCTGAGCTTGCCCGGTTCGCGCGGATCCCGCGACCGCGCGCCACGTGAGCGCGTAGGCCCGATTGATGAGCGCCAGAGCCGTAAGGATAGCTCCTTCTTCTCCATAGACGAGATGGGTGCATGGGATGCCCCGCCGTTCCAGCGCGTTGTCCATGCACGGCAGATCGTCAAAGAGCAGCGAGGCGGTGTGGAAGTACTCGAGTGCGACCGCTAGTTCCTCGGCGTGCGCGGCATCCACTCCATACGCCGTTGCCATTTGAAAGACCAGTCTTGGGCGGACAAGGCTCCCTGGGTTGTCGAGCACATGGCGAATCGCATCCTCCAGGTTGGGATCGAGGACTGAGGGTATCGCCAGTGAGGTCGTGAATGCTTCCGCAAGGAAGGTCGTGTCCGATCGCTCGATAATGTTCGCCGCGTGCACTTTGGTCCTCAGTTTTCTCGATAAATATGCTTCTGTTGTGTCGGAGAATCCGCGGGCTTGTAAACCGTAGTCCTCGGTCTCAATGCATTGTGAGACGAGGACAAAGCGGTTTTAGGGAGCCTGAAATCAAGCCTCTCCGCATGACGTTTTGTTCACATTCACAGCGGGACGCGATCGGCTCTTCAGCCGCTCCGGCCCTGTCTTTGCACATGGTTCAAATCGGACTCTACGTCTGAAGATAGTGAAGGTAGATGACCGGGAGTGAACGCCAAGATGACAAAGCGTTCATCTTGGCCAAATCGCTTGCGTGGAGGCCGCCAGGAAGGGGAATTCAATCTGTAAGGGGCACTGCAAATACACTAATATCCTGTCATGCGCCTTCTTCTGGTGGAAGACGAAATCGATATCCAGAGTTTCCTGCGGCGCTCTCTCGAGGAAGCGGGATATGAAGTGGAAGCAGCGCCTGACGGCCGAACAGCTGAGGCGCTGGCCGTGGAGAATCCATTCGACATTCTCATCGTCGATCTCGGGCTGCCCGACCAGGATGGAATCACATTGATCTTCCGCCTGCGTCAACTGGGCGTGAGGGCACCGGTACTGATTCTTTCCGCGCGCAGATCGGTGGACGACCGTGTGCGCGGGCTCGAGCAGGGCGGTGACGATTATCTGACCAAGCCCTTCGCGCTTGCTGAGTTGCTGGCGCGCCTGCGCAACCTGCTCAAACACAACAATCCCGCGAGTACTGAAGCCACAAGGCTACACGTGAAAGACCTTGAGCTCGACTTGCTGCGGCGCGAGGCATCGCGCGGCGGCCAGGTGCTGCAGCTGACGCAGCAGGAGTTCGTACTGCTGGAATATTTGTGCCGCAATGCGGGGCGCGTGGTGACGCGTTCCATGATTCTCGACAAAGTTTGGGGCATGCGCATACAGCCGGACACGAATGTAGTTGACGTGCATATTTACCGGCTGCGCGGCAAGGTCGATGGCACCGGGCAACAACCGCTGATTCGAACCATGCGAGGGGTGGGCTATGTCCTCACAGACAGGTAAGCCGCGTATGCGCAGCGCCGCGTGGCGCATCTCGCTTTGGGCCACTTTCGCTTTTGCATGCGGAACCCTGGTGTTTTTCCTCTTTCTACAAAGCTTTGTCGTAGCCGATATTCAGCGGCGCACCGACGCATGGCTTTCAGGCGAAGTCGAGGTGCTTGGCGATGTTGCCGAGCGCACGCCGAAGGATGCGCTCTACCAGCGCGTGGTAGGAGAAGTGGCGGAGCTCGCCACACGTGAGGTGCCGAACAGATTGCCCTCGGAAGGCAATTTCAACGACTCGGTGTTCTTTCTCCAGACCGGCGATGATGGCGTGCTCAAACTCTGGGTGGGAGTTGGCAACGGTCAAGCCGAATTGAATGCTTTGCGTGTCGCCACGATTGCCTCCGATCACCCGACCGATATCCACGTGCAGGGTTTTTCGGTGCCCTTCCGAGTTGCGTCCATCCGCATCAAGGACGGCAGCCACATCTTTCTTGGCCTCTCGGAGCGAGACGATCTCCGCGTGCTCCGGAATCTCCGCCTGCGCTTCCTCCTGCTCTGGTTCATGCTTGTCATGCTTGGTTTCGCAATGGTGTTTTTGTCCACGCGTCGCATGTTGAGCCACGTGCGCAAGATCACTGAAGCTGCCTCCCGCATCGGTCATTCCGATCTGAGTGACCGCGTTCCGGTCGCCCGCCGCAACGACGAAGTGAGCCAGCTCGCGTTGACGCTCAATCGCATGCTCGACCGCATCGAGCGATCGATGCACCAGTTGCACACCATCACAGACTCGCTGGCCCACGATCTGCGCAGCCCTCTCACGGCCATTCGCGGGAAACTTGAATCTTCCCTGTCGCGAGAAGTTGAGGGGGATAAAGTCGAATCCATCGTCTCCGCGATTGACGAACTCGATCGGCTGACTGACTTCCTGAACAAATCCCTGGATGTTGCAGAGGCTAAGGCGGACGCTCTGCGGCTGACCCGTATCGAAGTCGATATGGACGAGTTGCTGCGCATAATGATCGATCTTTATGAACCGTCCATGTCGGAGAAAGGCTTAAAGGTCAAAATGCGAAGCCGCGGTTCCGTAACAGTCTTTGCCGATGCCTCGCTGCTTCATCGCATGATCGCCAATCTCCTCGATAATGAGCTGAAGCACTTGCCGGCTTCGTGCACGGTGACGATCGAACTCGAGAGCGGACCGGATGGCGCATCGCTGATCCTCGAAGACGATGGCCCCGGCTTCGATTCCGATGTGCTTGACCATCTTTTCGAGCGCCGCGTTAGGGGGCGCGATTCGGATGGCCATGGGCTGGGCCTCGCGTTCGTCGATGCCGTCGCCCGCGCCCATGGCGGCACGGTTTCGGTCACGAATCGGAAGACGGGCGGAGCGCGCATCGGGGTTAATGTTCCATATGCTTCAGAGGTAAGTTCTGAATCCGCTGCTATCCGGTTCGAGTTGACATAACTGCTGCGGACTACGCACATTCCAGAGAACCGCAAGGAGGGCTCTGTGGCCGGTCAGGCAATCGCTCGCGGACTGCTGGCTGTTCTCTGCAGTCTGCAAGGCTTGGGAACGATTGCGATCGACCTCAATCGCACCCACGCGACGAATCCCGAATGGCCGGGTCACGCGAGGTTTCATCTTGTATGGCAGGTTGTGACAGTGGCTCTGCTTGCAGTGCTTGAGGCCGTTCTTGTTCTGTCCCCGGGCGCTTTGCAGGCGCAGCGATTCTATGTTGCCGCAATTCTTGCCTGCATTCCGATGCTCGGCTTCTTCGCGGCATTTTTTGGCAAGGGGTTATATCGCGGAGCTTCTTCAGACCCTTACGAAAAGCGGCCCACGATGATCACGCTCCCGGGTTCAAATCTTTACGTCGAGCTCAATCTGCTGGCCGAAACGGCCGCAGTGTTGGTGCTCGGAGCGATCATTATCCTTTACAGCCACTCGGGCGCGGCGCACTGAGACGCAATCCCGCCCGGCAATTAAGTGAGCCAGTTCGAGCCGAGTCATGGATTGATGAGTTCGTGAATACGCAGTTTAGACTGAACATGGGCGCACGATAGCCTTTCTTTAACCGTGTTGCAGATCCCGTTCGCTACGCCGATCGGGCCAATCGATTTGTATGGTGAATCGCAGAGTTTTCCTCATCGATTCCGCTCGCATGTTGGCTGGGACCTCTTTCCTGGGGCGCTCCTTTACTCTGCCCGCTCAACCGCAGCTTGCCGCTGAATACACCATTCGCATTGCGAAAATCCGCCTGGAAATTGCTCCTGGCAAGATCGTCCGCACCACTGCATTCAACGGCCGGGTTCCTGGCGACCTCATCCGCATACGAGAGGGCCAGAATGTCACGATCGATGTAATCAACGAAACCGATGCTTCCGATATTGTGCACTGGCACGGCCTGCACATCCCATCCCTGCAGGATGGGGCCGCAGAGGAAGGCTCGCCGGAGTCGGCGCCGCGCGGTGGCATGCAACGCTATACATGGATAGCGAAGCCCGCGGGTTGCCGTTGGTATCACTCGCACATGCCTGCGGGCCACAATCTCAGCCGCTCCACGTACTCCGGTGAATTCGGTTTCCTCATGATCGATCCGGCATCGAATCCCGCACGTTACGACCAGGAGATCTTTCTTGCTCTCCACGACTGGGAAGGTCACGCGCAAGGCGGCGCTGAAGGCTATCAGGAAGTCATCTACAGCCACGCGACCATCAACAACCGCATGCTCGGCTTCGGCGATCCCATCCGCGTGAGGGAAGGTGAGCGCGTGCTGCTGCATGTCCTGAACGCGAGCGCGACTCTCATGCACGATCTTGCGCTCCCCGGCCATCGCTTTCTGGTCACGGCACTGGATGGCAACTCTGTACCTGTGCCGTCTCGCGTCGAAACTATTCGTCTCGGCCCCGCCGAGCGGATTGACGCCCTGGTGGAAATGAATCAGCCGGGCGTGTGGATTCTTGGTGAAACCGACTCCGCCATTCGTAAGTCGGGGATGGGTATTGTGGTGGAATATGCCGGGCGCACAGGTACGCCCGAGTTTCGGAGTCCTGCGCGCTTCGATTTCCAGTACGAGAATTTTGCGGCTCCGCCGACCAAAGTTGTTTCCGATCAGGACGAAGTGATCGTTCCCATGGTGATCAAACCTGAATTTAGGGGCTACGGAGATTTTGATCACTGGACTATCAACGGTCATTCCTGGCCGAACACGGAAACCGTACCGCTCAAAGAAGGAAACCTCTATCGGCTGGTATTCGACAATCAAAGCGCTGACGTTCATCCCGTGCATTTGCACCGGCACACATTTGAACTCAAATCTTTAAGTGGCAGACCGACCGCGGGCATTCTAAAAGATGTCGTTCTTCTCGCGCCCGGCAAAAAGACAGAAGTTGCTTTTACGGCAAACAATCCCGGCAAGACCCTGTTTCATTGTCACCAGCAGGATCACATGGACTCCGGGTTCATGATGCTCTTCGACTACGTTTAGCAACACTCAGAGGCCGAATGCGGGTTTCACTCACTCGACGCCGTGCCATCCTCGCCCTTGCAGCACTGGCGTTGGTTTTCTTCGCTTGTTTTCCATTGCTCTCCCAGGAGAACTATGAAATTCAGGTCTATCCTTCAGAGACGCAAGCGCCCGGCACTCTTCTCGTCGAACTGCACAGCAATTACACCGTAGAAGGCAGCACCACAATTCAGTTCGGGATGCTGCCAACACAAGGTCAGGAGCACGAAACGGTCGAGTTCACCCAAGGCATAAACGACTGGTCGGAGGTAGGTTTCTACGTCTTCACCGAGGAACACAACGGCAGTGGCATTCAGTGGGTAGGCGACCACATTCGCCCTCGCGTGCGGGTCCCGCCCGCGTGGCATTGGCCAGTGGGAGTGAGCGTATCCAATGAGATAGGCTACGCACGCGCGGCCTATGCCAATCCGACCTGGCTTTGGCAGATCATGCCCATCGTCGACCAGACGGTCGGCAAGTGGTATTGGTCAGTAAACACCACCATGAACTGGGGCATCCATCCCACTTCGTTGCCACCGGGAACCCCGCAGTCGGTGGTGAGCTATTACTCCCGCGATGTTTCGCCTCATGGCATGACCTTCGGTCCCGCTGCGACGATCACCTACCAGCCAAAACCGGTGTTCAATTTTGGCATTGAATACTACGGCTATTGGGGCGAGTTCGGGCATTTCGTCAATCTGCACAACCAGCAGCACCAGTGTTTCCCCGTCGTCAACCTCTTCGTTTCCCCGAAGTGGGAAATCAACTTCGGCGCTGGATGGGGCGGCACTGCCTCAACCGACCATCTGATTGTCAAAGTCGTTCTTGGCCGCTACTTCAACTGGGGAAAACAAAGGGCCGCTATCGGCCCAACCGTCCAGTGATCAATGGCCTTGCATTCCAGAAACGACCGGGCGATCAAAGGTATCCGCGCCGCAATCTCCCGGCTGCGTCCGCTCGCCGAAAAAGCGGTCTTTCCCCAGTTGGCGACAGTACCGGAATCGCCCGTGGTGGCGGCCCGCGCGAAGGCACGAATCCTTTGGTCGTTAGCGCCTCGGCCAGATCACCAGAGTCGGCCCGAGCGGGCTGGAGGAAGGCGGGGCGAATCGATGCAGTTTTCTTTAGCCGTTTCCTCTCGAGTGACCCCTTGGGAGGTCAACTCAATCCAAGTTCGAAGAATTGTGATTCGCTCAGTTGCATCTCCCCATCGAAGACAATGGAGCCCTCTCCATCCCCCAGAGGAGTCCAGGAGAGATGCGACGAGTCGAAGTGCGGGATCGCGCTGCGCAGTACTGCCCGAAGTACCTGCGCGCTGCTAAAGTCGGCGTGTCGCGGTTTGAATTCATCCCCGTAGACCACGACACGATAACCGGACATTTCACTAAACCCGAGCTGTTGGATCACGATGCGAAGGGAATGGAATTTGCCCATCATTGCGATCTTCTTCCCATCTTGCGGATTCAACGTTCCCGACCCTTGTGGTCAATTCCGACAAGAAGTCCTAGATTTTCATCGACTGCATGTCATCAGCGATCTCCAAGCCCACACCGCTAAAGCTGCCACTGATCTCTCGCGCCCGGCGCAATGCCGCATCCACGTTCGGTAGGATGTTCTCTCGTCCAATCTCCCCCACTACGTTGGCTTGGGACAGCAATTCGGCCGGTTGATCCCTGGCGCCGCATAGCAGTAGCGTGCGACCGGTCCTTCGCATTCGCTCTGCAAATACTTCGAGAGCGTGAAATCCGGTGGCGTCAAGAGCGGTCATGTTCCGCAACCTCAAGATCACGATTGTGGGAAACACGCCGAGGTCTACGGTTGCTTCCTCGAGTTTCTGAGTGGTGCCAAAAAGAAAGGGGCCATGAATACGGAGGATCGCTACGTTCGGGGGAATCTCCTTGTCCTGGAGGACATGAGCCTTCCCGTCGCGCAGGTATTCCTCAGTGACTGGCGCAACAGTGGTCGTCTCGGCGATTCGGTAGATGTAAAGCAGGGCGGCCAGAGCCATTCCTACTCCAACGGCCACGGTAAGATCGGCCGTGACGGTGAGAGCGAACGTTACCGCCCACACGGCGATATCGGCCTTTGCCAACCGCAATACCCCGCCTATCTCACGCCATTCTCCCATGTTCCACGCAACGACAAAGAGAACTGCCGCGAGCGTGGCCAGAGGAATGAACCGCGCCAGGGGAGCGGCGACCAGCAGAATCACGAGCAGCGTCAGCGAATGGACCATCCCAGAAACAGGAGTCAGCGCGCCAGAACGGATGTTCGTTGCAGTCCGTGCGATTGCCCCCGTCGCAGGAATACCTCCAAAGAGAGGTGAGGCAATGTTGGCCAATCCCTGCGCAACAAGCTCGACGTTGGAATTGTGACGGTCCCCAGCCATGCTGTCGGCAACCACAGCTGAGAGCAGGCTCTCAATCGCTCCCAGCAGTGCCACTGTAAATGCCGACGGCAGGAGCGGTTCGATGTGCTCCAGATGCAGGTGAGGCAGGGTGAATGGGGGCAACCCCTGCGGGAGTCCGCCAAATCTGGTCCCAATGGTTTCAATAGGCAGATGGAGGAGCGCAGCCGCTGCCGTACAGGTCAGCACAGCGAGAACGGATCCGGGTATCCGGCGATTGAGGCGCGGCCATAAAAGAATAATCGCCAGTGTTAAGCCGGCAATTGCAACGGTTTCCCATTGCACGGTTGCAACGCTCTCTGCCAACACCTTCATGCGCGGCAGAAAGCTGCTGGGCACCGGCCCCGTTCTCAAACCAAGGAAGTCCTTGATCTGTGTCGATGCGATAAGCAGCGCGATTCCATTGGTGAATCCTATAATCACGGGCCGCGGGATGAACTTGACGGCAGATCCCAGTCCCGTGATGCCCATAAGCAGAAGCAGCGCACCGGCCATCAGCGTAACGAGCGATAACCCCTCCAGCCCGAAGCGGGACACAATCCCTGCAACGATGACCACAAAGGCTCCCGTGGGTCCTCCGATCTGGACACGCGAACCGCCCAGTGCGGAGATCAGAAATCCTGCAACCACCGCTGTATACAACCCTGCCTGCGGCGTAACGCCGCTGGCGATTCCGAAGGCCATCGCTAGCGGCAGAGCCACCAGCCCAACGGTTATTCCTGAGGCCAGGTCATGGCTAAACTGCCGTGGCGAGTAATCGCGAAGGGTTGTAATCGATCTGGGAAGCCACTGTTCTGGAAGATGCACTAGCGGCGCACCTCGGCCTTCTCGAGTTCTTCGAGCATGTGCATTGATTCGCCCACCTGCTTCTGGAAATAGCGCCGCATCAGGTCGAGCATTTTAAAGATGAGAGGATCCCGTACCGAGTAGAACACCTGGTTCCCGGCTTTGCGCGTGACGACGATCTGACGTGCGCGCAGTACCGCAAGATGCTGGGATAGATTCGCTTGTTCGAGATCAAGTCTCTCCACAAATGTTCCCACGGTGAGTTCACCCTCCCGCAACTGGTCAAGAATCGCGATGCGTGTCGAATGCGCAAGGGCCTGGAAGATTTCGGCTTTGAATTGGCGTAGCGAATCAGGCATATAATCTATTATATTCGCGATTACGAATATTATGGAACCAAGGGACAAAGATCGACTTGCGCATCATCGCGGAGGCGCTCATCGAGGTCCGATAGGTCCTCGCAAGTCGGCATGGCGCCAGTTTTCCGGAAGCAACCAGAGACTGCAGCGGAATCAGGGGTGATCTACCCAATGCTGCACTGCCGCCGACCTGCCCTTGGGTTGTTGTGAAGCTGGAGCGATCCAAATCACGTAGGGTAAGAGTAGCCGACCATCCAGGCGCAAACCCGAAAGAAGAACGAGCAACGTGCCTCACTGAGAGCTACGGCCTGTGTTACAAGCGACTCCCAACTCACCAATTACCTCCATTAGGTGGCTTCCTACTTCCCTGTATGGGGATTGGGGGTATCCTCTCGCGGGCAGGGGTGCGTATAGTTCCTGAAGCAGCTCCCCCCTCAAATCGAGGTCACGCAATGGCACGACGGACCCTTCTGGCTCTCTCCCTGGCATCGTTGTTCGCAAGCAGCATCTTGGCAGCAGCCGAGCCACAGGCGCAGGCGCCGCTCGTGCAAGCAGGCGGCACTGTGCAGGTTACCCTTGGCCAGGACGCAGTGCCGCTCTACGGGCCTTGGAAGTTCACCATCGGCGACTCGCCCATCGACTCTAAGACCGGCAAGCCGCTCTGGGCCGAGCCGGACTTTGACGACTCCCGATGGGAGACGGTCGACCTGACGCCGAAGACGATGGCCATCGACCCGACATCCGGGTGGACGGGATATGTTCCAGGCTGGACAGCGAGGGGACATCGCGGGTATTGGGGTTATGCGTGGTACCGCATACGAGTGCAGGAGCAAGAGTTTCGAGGGGAAGAATCACAAAGGTTGGCTCTCTGGGACGTGGATGATGCCTACCAGATCTTCGCGGATGGAAGACAAATTGGCGCATTTGGTGGATTCCGCCGCGGAAAGCCCCCGGTGACGTACTGGAACGAGCCGGAAATGTTCGATCTGCCCGAGCAGCGGATCGACGGCAATCCCAACAACGTCTCCGTCACGCACGTCCTGGCGTTTCGGATCTGGTGCGGACCCAACACGCTGACGCAAAACCCTGACGGCGGAGGCCTCCACGTCGCGCCCGTCATAGGCAACGCTGCGGCAGTTGGGGCGCAGCATCAGAATGCGTGGTTTGAAATCGTCCGAAGCTATGGGGCCAGCGTAGCGGAGCTTCTGATTTACTTCGTTTTGGCCATCGCTGCATGCAGTCTGGTTTTCTTCGATCATTCCGATCAGGTCTACTTGTGGCTGGCCGGGGTCTTTCTTTTGACTGCGGCCAACGCGGCTTGCATTTGCGTGTTTGCATGGACCACGGTAGCGGACCAGGTGACCATGTACCTGATAACCGACGCTTTTTTTGCCCCACTCATCCTGGGTGGATGGGTGATGACGTGGTGGTTCTGGTTCAGGCTGCGCGGTCCGTCCTTGGTGCCCAAAGTGGTCGTTGGGCTGACACTGCTATACGGGCTCTCGTTCTCTCTGGGAGAAGATCTGTTCTTCACCCTCATACCGCATGCGGTGGGCGCGGCATTGCATCTGGCGTCAATCGGAATAAGGCTTTCCTTGCTTGGCGTGCTCATCCTCATTGTCGTCCAGGGAATCCGTCAGCAGGGGCGGGAGGGCTGGCTGGCTCTGCCCGCAGTGGTACTCGTAGGAATCGCGCAGTTTCAGATCGACCTACTTGTACTCCATGTGCGCACCGTGTGGTTCCCCTTCGGCGTAGGGGTCTACCTCTACGATATTGCCAACGCTGTCTTATCAGTCGTCATCTTCGTCCTCCTCCTGCGCCGTTTGCAGCAGTCGTTGCATCGTCAGCGTCTCATTGCCTTGGATCTAAAGCAGGCGCAGGAGGTGCAGCAGGTAATCCTGCCCGAATCGCGTGTGACGTTGCCGAGCTTTACTGTGGAGAGCGAGTACCGGCCCGCGCGCGAGGTGGGCGGGGACTTCTTCCAGATCATCCCGCACAAAACCGACGGCAGCCTGCTGATCGTGGCCGGAGATGTGACAGGCAAGGGCCTGAAGGCGGGGATGCTGGTGGCGCTGCTGGTGGGGGCTATACGCACGGAGGAGAAACACAATAACGATCCTGTTGGCATGCTCAGCACTCTGAATCAGCGTCTCATAGGCCGCGGTGATGCCCAGGCCACTTGCCTGGCAATGAGGATTGATGCGGATGGCAGCGCGATGCTGGCCAACGCAGGTCACCTCGCTCCTTACCTGAACGGGGATCCGTTGGCCATGGAAGGCGCACTGCCACTGGGCATCATCGAGGGAGCTGAATCCTCAGTGATGCACTTTCAACTGGAGAAGGGCGACCGGCTGATATTGATGTCGGACGGCATAGCAGAAGCCACGGATGCCGATGGCCATCTGTTCGGCTTCGAGAGTGTGAATGAACTGCTGCGTACGGCAAAATCTGTCACCGAGATCGCTGGCGCTGCGCAAGCATTCGGGCAGGACGACGACATAACTGTCATTCTCGTGACCCGCACTGCGGGGTTGGAGGCTGCTGCTGCATGAGCAAGTCACATGGAGCAGTCGCTCTGGCGGGTCGTGCCTGAATTGCCGGCAACCCTTCCCTTACGCAAATTCCGGCCAGATTCGATCGTTTTCCGGGGCGGAGATTCGGCAAATGTCCGAGTAGGCGACATCCAAACGGAGCGACTTCAGACAACGGGCGCAGCCGGACGACAGGTTGTATTGTTGTTGGGAGAGCCAATTCATCATGAATGAGACAAAGGCAATCCTAGCGATCATCTTTGGAAGCGCGGCGATCGACGATTTTGTTTTTCGATGGTTAAGACATTAAGCCCGTCTGAATGAGAGGCTGGGTCAGGGACTGTGATCGAGGCTGGATAAATGGCATGAGCAAAGTGACTGTGATTGGCCTGGGACTGATGGGGTCGGCGCTGGCCGAGGCATTTTTGAAGAAGCCGCTTGCTGTGATGGTGTGGAATCGAAGCGCGGCGCGAAGCGAACGGTTGAAGGCGCGGGGTGCGCAGATGGCGCCAGCGGTCGAAGAGGCAATCGCAGCGAGCGATGTTGTGATTGTGAGCCTTTCGAATTATGCGGCAGCGCGTGAGGTGCTTGGCGGAGAAGCTGCGAGCGGTGCACTGAAGGGGAAGACGTTAATCCAGCTCAGCAGTGGGACGACGAAGGAGGGCAGGGATGCAGCCGAATGGGCGCAGGCGCATGGAGTGAAGTATCTGGATGGAGCGATCCTCGCGTATCCGCAACATATTGGAAGTGCGGTGGCGCAAATTTTGCTTTCTGGTTCGGAGGAAGTTTTCCGCCAACAGGAACAACTTTTAGAGGTACTGGGCACTCCGTTGTTTGTCAGCAGCAGTCCCGGAGGTGCGGCGGCGCTGGATTGTGCGGTGCTGATCAGTAGCATGTGTTCGATGATGAGCCTGTTCTACGGCATCGCAGTTTGTGAATCGGAAGGCGTGGCCAGCGAGCACGTGGTGTCGCTGGTGAATGCGTTCTTGCCTTTGCATGGTGGGTTGAACATTGAGATGGCGGAAAGAATTCGCAAGGATAACTTTGCCGACCCGCAGGCAACTGTCAGAACCTGGGCGGGTGCGGCCAAGCATTTTGTCGAGATTGCCCATGAGAATGGTTTGCCCGGCGATATACCGGATATGATTGGCGGCGTAATGGAGCGCGCGCTTCGGGAGGGGCTCGGGGAGCTGGAGATTTCGTCTTTGATAAAAGTCATGCGGGCAAAGCAATCGCGCTAGTAACCGTGAGCGCCGACGTACTCATTAGTCGCAACAGTCTGTGACAAAGAGGACGGGCGCTATTCGGGACAGATTTGTCCGTGATTGGGGGAGATTCAGCGCCCTGAACCTTAATCCGCGACCGCCGACACCTTGCTCGCAATCTTCACACTGCCGGCCGGTTTCCCCTCCTTGTCGTCTGGGACGGCGGCGCTCAGCGCGCTTTTGGCACTGCTGACTGCATAAAGAACCAGCTCGACCCGTGACGATACGCCGAGCTTCTCGAAGATATGAAATAAGTAGTTCTTGACTGTATGCTCGCTTAGCGTCAACTCCTTGGCGACCTCTCGGTTTTGCGGGCCCTCGGCCACGAGATGCACGACCTCTTCTTCCCGCTTGGTCAGCAATCGCATTCCGTCTGCGTTCACCACGCGAATCGGCGCAAGTTGGGAAAACGCCTGAACAACTCCCGAAAGTTCGGCGGAATTTCCCCATATCTGCCCCGCGTGGACCTGCTCCACGCACCGGCATAGCGCCTTGAAGTTAGCCTCCGAAAGGCAAAAGACGCCTCTGGCGCCAGCCCGAAATGCGTCCACGACCAGATGGCGTTCAGGGTTGTAGAACAAAATAACCGACTTTACCTTGGAGCCAGATCCAGAGATCTGTCGCAACGCCCCAAGGCCACTCAGCGGACCGTCGGTCAAGGTCGCATTAATCAGGGCGACATCCACTTGCGCCGACTGCACCGCTTTAAGTACCTCTTGCGCTGTGGTAGGACTGGCGACCACGTGAAAATGCGCATGCCGATTCAGCGCCGCCATCACCAACTCGCGGGTCAGTGCGTTCGGGCATGCAAAAAGAACGGAAATGTCGCTTTGCTTGCGAGTCATTGGCCCCACTCCCCATCAATCTCTATCGGTCCGATAAGCCAGAAGATACAGCTTCTTCCACCGTCACTTGCAGGTATTGGGTCTTCTTGATGCGCGCTTTACGATAAAACCACCGCTACGCCTGTCACATAATCCGGCTGCAACAATAAAGCGAAGATCTAGTGGACCCGGCATTGCATGCAACCGAAAGTCTTGCTCGTGGCCCTGGGGGAGGACATTGGGGCATTAAATTCTGAGCTCAAAGCGCTGCGCGCAAGCGCCAACGTGCAACCCACACGCAACGGCAAGCCAGAACCCACTTGTAATTTCCCCAATTTTAGCCCGAACAACCGTTATTGTTGACAACAAAAACCGCCGTGCGTTGTGAATCGTGAATGAACTGTGATGGCCGTCACACTTCAGGGCCTATTCATTGGCCGCGCGAATTCGCTTCGACCAAGCGCTGTGATTACTAAAGGCAGGCCGTCTTATCCTCGAAGTACTTACGACATAGTTACTCCAGCAAGTTACCAGAGACGGAAGACTCTAGGAACTTGTTGAAATAGGTACCGTTCTGGGGCGTTGCGAAGGTGTTGCTCGTCTAATAGGTATGCGCGGAGACGAGCGGGTTCAGGACGGGATGTTCAGCTATGTTTCGTTGGAGCAGCGAGTGCCACAGGATCATCCGCTGCGTGCGGTTCGCAAGCTGACGGACACGGTGTTGCGGACGTTGAGCCAGGAGTTCGACGCGCTGTATGCGGATTCGGGGCGGCCATCGATTGCGCCGGAGTACATCCTGCGGGCTTTGCTGCTGCAGGTGTTCTACTCGGTGCGCTCAGAGCGGCTGCTGGTGGAGCAGATCGATTACAACCTGCTGTTTCGGTGGTTCGTGGGCCTGGGCATGGACGATGCGGTGTGGAATCACGCGGTGTTCTCGAAGAACCGCGACCGGCTGCTGACCAGCGACGTGGCGCAGCAGTTCTTCGCGGAAGTGAACAAGCAGGCGAAGCGGTTCATGAGCGACGAGCACTTCACGGTAGACGGCACGCTGATTCAGGCATGGGCTTCGCAGAAGAGCTTTCGCTCGAAGGACGGTTCCGGCGATGGCGACGGGACGGACTTCCGCGGCCAGAGCCGCTCGAACAAGACGCATGAGTCGACCACCGATGCAGATGCGCGGCTTTACAAGAAGAGCTATGGCAAGGAGTCGAAGCTGAGCTACCTGGGCCACGCGCTGGTGGAGAACCGCAACGGGTTGATTGCCGCGGCGATGGTGACGCACGCCGATGGTTTCGC
This sequence comes from uncultured Acidobacteriota bacterium, assembly GCA_963766785.1. Lineage (GTDB taxonomy): Bacteria > Acidobacteriota > Terriglobia > Terriglobales > Acidobacteriaceae > Telmatobacter. The sequence goes on along the minus strand of CAVYBV010000015.1, from coordinate 215,403 downwards.
CGAGCGCGACGCCGCGCTGTTGATGCTTCAGCAAAAGCAGGAGGGCCGTTCGCGGCGCATTACAGTGGGTGCGGACAAGGCGTACGACACGAAGGATTTCGTGCGCACGGTGCGGGAGCTAAACGTGACGCCCCATGTGACGAAGAACGACAAAGGGCGTGCCAGCAATCTGGACCGCAGAACCACACGCCAGCCAGGCTACGCTTTAAGCCTGAGCCGGCGATGGCTGGTGGAGAAGGGCTTTGGCTGGCTGAAGCAAACCGGCCCACTGCGCCAGGTCAAGTTACGAGGCTTGGAGAAAGTGGATTGGCTGTTTGTCTTCCGCTGCGCGGCACATAACCTGATCCGGCTGCCACGACTGATGGCTCAACCACCGGGAAGGCTCAGGGAGCAGTGTGCCTGAACGCCGGTTGCTGGCCCCTGGGATGCCTCCTGAGGCCCGCACAAACACTGGCCAAAGGCCTTTTTTAAACAACTTTCAACCAAGCAAAGATGCAAATGATCAGGAAACGCGCTGCAATGCAGCCAATTTCAACAAGTTCCTAGGGAATCGAAGGGGCCATCGTATGTGCGGAATTGCTGGAGTGCTTGAATATGAAAATTGCAAGGAGACCGACCGGAGTATCTTATACGATATGCTCGCGGCGATCGAACACCGCGGGCCAGATGATAGAGGAGTTCTGTTTGCTGGTCAACTCGCAATGGGCATGCAGCGGCTCGCCATCATCGACCTGGCCGGTGGAAAACAGCCGATTTCCAACGAGGACGGCACCGTCACAATCGTTTTTAACGGAGAAATTTACAACTATCGCGAGCTCCAGCAGAAACTGCGGGCGCGAGGCCATATTCTCAGCACCGCCAGCGATACTGAAGTCGTCGTACACCTCTACGAAGATTTAGGAGAAGATTGCGTTAAAGAGCTTCGCGGGATGTTCGGCTTTGCGATTTGGGATTCTAGGCGCCAACGCTTATTCATCGCCCGCGATCGGCTGGGAATTGAACCGCTGTATTACACTCAGCGGAATGGCGCGCTCATTTTCGCCTCCGAAATTAAATCGATTCTGACGCATCCGGATGTGCAGCGGACGCTAGATATCCAGGGGCTGGGCCACTACCTCACATTGAAGTATGTGCCTGCACCAGAGACAATGTTTGAAGGTATCCTCGCGCTCCCGCCGGCCCATACCCTTGTTTGCGATCGGAACGGAATCAGAATTAATCCCTATTGGGATCTCTCCTTCGCTTCAGATAGGGAGAATCGCGGCAGCGAAGAAACTTGCGCGGAGCAGCTTGAGACGCTGCTGCACGAAACGATCCGGCTCCATCTAGTGAGCGACGTTCCCTTCGGCGCATTTCTGAGCGGAGGCGTGGATTCCAGTCTCATCGTCGCACTGATGCATCAGGTGATGGACGTGCCGGTGAAGACCTTTTCCGTCGGCTTCGAGGGCGGGGGTGCCGAAGCTTTCAGTGAGCTGCCGTACGCACGTCTCGTTGCGCAGCGATTTGAGACGGACCATCATGAGATTTACGTGACTCCGGACGATCTCATGAATCTTGCGGAGAGAGTTGTCTGGCACCTAGATCAGCCGATTGCTGACGATGCGTGCGTCGCCAATTACATGGTGTCCAACCTGGCCTCCAGGCATGTGAAGATGGTCCTAACCGGTGAGGGAGGAGATGAACTGTTTGCGGGGTATGCGCGCTATGCCGGGGAACAATTGTCCTCTTTGTTTCGTCTGGTACCGCGCCCGGCGAAAACCCTTGCTTTGGCCATGGCACAGCGCCTGCCCGGGCTCCGGCGGCCGAAGGTTGCAATGATGGCTTTGTGTCAACCCGATGAGCTGACGCGCTTGGTCAATTGGTTTCCGCTTTTCAATCACGCAAGAAAAAGTTCTTTGGTGAGTGAAGATCTGTTCCATCAGCTCGCCGACCCTTACGCGGAACAAGTGTTCCGCGCGCAATTGCACGACACGGATACAAAGGATTGGTTGAGCCGGATGCTCTATGTCGATACCAAGCTCTGGCTGCCTGATGATCTTCTTGCGCGCGGCGACAAGACAAGCATGGCAACATCCTTGGAAGGCCGGGTTCCCCTGCTCGACCACAATTTGGTTGAATTTGCCGCGTCGCTGCCATCCGGTATGAAAATCAAGCGCCTGGCCCAAAAATATCTCTTGAAAAGAGTGGCGAGTAAGTGGCTTCCGTCCGAGGTGATCGACCGCAAGAAGGAAGGCTTCCCCATGCCGTTCTCGCTCTGGTTTCGCAAGGAATGCCGGCCCTTTGTGCACGATTTGCTTTCACCCGCAACCCTAAAACGCCGGGGACTCTTTCAGCCGGAGTATGTCCAGATGCTCTTAAAAGAACACGAAGCTAGGACTGCGGACCATGGGCATCTCATATGGGGACTATTGAGCGTGGAGCTCTGGCACCGCGCCTTTCTCGATTCACCGAAGCCGGTTTTTCGCGAAGCCGGCTTATCCGTCGCTCTGGGGTAGGTTTTCTCTCGCCGGGCATTGAGGAACAATTCGCCTTGCGGTCATTTGGATGTCTATGAACATCGGGATTATCGGCCTCGGCTATGTGGGTACAGTGTCGGCGGCGTGTCTGGCCTGCAAAGGGCACCTCGTTTGGGGTGTCGACATCAACCGTGACAAGATTCGCATCCTGAACGATGGCGACTCGCCCATCGTTGAGCACGGCCTTGCCGGCAAGATTGCGGAAGCGCACCGGGCAGGACGGCTCCATGCAACCGGCGACATTGAACAGACCCTGCGTAAGACGGAAATCTGCTTTGTCGCCGTTGGCACGCCGAGCCGTCCCAATGGAGAGCTCGACGCGGCGCACCTTTTGTGCGCCTGCTGGTGCCGTCGCCGGCCGATCTGGCGCTCCGGAATTGGTGATCGTCGGCCATAATTATGCAGAAGTGCCCGCGTTTCTTGGCACTTTAGACGGAACCATTGTCGATCTCACGGGCCGTCACGCACTGCCCAAATGCAAGGCGGAAATGGTTTGAAGCCTCAGCGCAATATCTTGATCATTGTGCAGAATTTGCCGGTGCCGTTTGACCGCCGCGTCTGGCAGGAGGCCACCAGCCTCCGCAGGGCCGGTTTTGGCGTGGCCGTGGTCTGCCCCAAAAAGAAGATTTACACTAAGAGCTATGAGCAGCTCGAAGGTGTCGATATCTACCGTTATCCTTTGGCCTACGAAGCGGACAGCGGGGTGGCCGGATATTTCGTGGAATTCGTCTACTGCTGGCTGGCATCGCTGTGGCTCGCGTTGAAGGCTTACTCCCACCGCCCGTTCCACGCCATACATGCGTGTAATCCGCCGGATACGTTCTTTGCCCTAGCCCTGATGTTCCGCCCGCTCGGGGTAAAGTTTGTTTTCGACCATCACGACCTCTGTCCCGAGATGTACGCCGCCAAGGGGCGTCCACGCACCGGATTCTTGTACCGCATGCTGCTGCTGTTGGAGCGCCTGACACTACGATCAGCGGACATGGTAATCGCGGTCAATCGGTCTCATCGAGAAATTGCTATGCAACGGGGCGGCATCGAGACCGCCAGGATTGTTGTTGTTCGCAGCGGACCACCCCGTGCCTGGGCCGACCTAAGCGTCGCCGAGCCCAGCCTGAAAGGCGACCGCAAATACCTCGTCATATACCTTGGCGAAATGTGCCAGCAGGATGGCGTCGACCATCTGCTGCGCGCCATTCGTCAGTACGCGGATTCCTTCCCGATGGATACGCTGTTCGCGTTCATCGGCGGCGGCCCTGACCAGCAGCGCATGAAGGACATGGCCCGCGACATGGGATTGCACGATTGGGTTCGCTTTACCGGGCGCGTTCCCGACCAAGTCCTGTGGCAGTACCTCGCCACCGCAGAGCTCTGTGTCGATCCCGATCCGTACACCGATTGGAGCGACCTCTCGACCATGAACAAGATCATCGAGTATCTTGCATTTGGCAAGCCCGTCGTCGCCTTTGATCTTACTGAACATCGCCGGTCCGCGCACGCCGCCGCCGTGTACGTCCATCCCAACGACGACGCGAAATTGTGTGCGGCCGTTCGCGAGTTGTTGATTGACAGCGACCGGCGCCAAACGATGGGACGCTATGGTCAGCAGCGCTTCCGCGAGCATCTGGCGTGGGAAAATTCGGAGGAAGCGCTTGTGGAAATGTATTCAAAGCTGCTTCTCGCCTCGAACACCGCGAGCATGCAACCTCATCGACAATCGTCGGAGTCTTGGAAGCATTCCCGATGAAGCCTTGATAAAACTTCGCGTACCTCATCCGATCCGGCCATCAACACGCGAACAACAATTGCTTCTAGGCCCGTTTACTGTTCCTTGGGCCCACAGACTCTACGTCGTCGGGGGGGCGTAAACATGGACCCACTGCACCTGCATGTTGAGAGGACTGGCTTGTCCGGAGCAAGGACTAGTCCAGTTGCAGTCCGCCTGCTGGCTCAGTATGAGAAAATAGGATTGTAATCCATTAAACACTTTGCTGTAGGGCGTAGAAGTCGTGTTCTCGATCTCGATGAGAACATTGTTGAAATACCAAGAGATTGAGGTAAGTGTCCACAACACTCCATAGGTGTTGTAGTTGGCGAAGTTTGTCCCGGTAGGCAGAGTCCAACCGTCACTACTATTGTTATTGGCGATATCTACCTGGTTATTCCAAACATGGACGGTGCCATAGAATGTCTTAGGCGTCTGACTTTGCCATTCGAACAGATCCAACTCGCCGTAATCAATGCCATTGGAGCTTGTATCTGCGCCAATTTCGGATGTAGGTAGCATCCAGATCGCAGGGGCGCTCCCAGTGGTTGGATCAAACGCCATGCTAATTTCGAAATACCCATAAGTCCAGCTATTCGAATAAGCGCCGTTCGGTGAAGCGGTGCTGATGTTGGTAGAGTTGGCTTGCCCGCTAGCCCATCCCAAGTTGACGTAGGTGCCGGAAGGATCGGTGACCGTTCCCGGGGCTGTTTCCCACCAAAGGCCAGGGTCATACCAATTGCACCCTGGCACATTTATTGTGCACAAGCTAAGCGACGAAAATGTGTCCTGCCATGCGAGATTGTAGCCGGCTGCCTGGGGCGGCACGATGGTTACTGTGGCCGATGCCGATTGAGTCGGATCGGAGTTGCTCGTTGCTGTAATGGTGACGGTAGCAGAGGATGGTTCCATCGTAGGGGCAGTGTAGAGCCTGGTCGAAGAAATGGTTCCACATGCTTTTCCGCTGCAACCCGTCCCTGACACCGTCCAGGTGACCGCCGTGCTGGATGTCCCGGCAACGGATGCAGCAAATTGCTGTGTAGCTCCAAAAGACGTTGACGCGCTGGCCGGGGTGATCGCAACGGTGGCTACCGCGCCTGTGCCGGTGAGGCCGACCACTGCCGTTCCGTTTGCCGAAGCATTGCTCAATATTGTCAATTGACCCGTAGCCGCTCCCGCTGCGGTGGGATCGAACGATAAATCTACCGTCGTCGTTTGGTTCGGCGTTAACGTTATGGGGAGCGCAGGCCCCGACAACGTGAAACCAGTGCCCATCAACGTAATTTCGTTAATCGTTACCGGTGCGGTGCCCGTGGAGGTCAAGGTTATCTGCTCCATCGTCGGCGTGTTGACGACCACGTTGCCAAATGCCACGCTGGAGGGGTTGATGCTCAGCGCGAGTATTGTCGCATTCAGCTGCATTGTAAAGCTAGTGAACATGCTGCCCACACTTGCTGTAATCGTCACCGCCTGAGCAGTCTTCACCGACGCAACTGTGGCTGTGAACTCAGCGCTGGCGGCACCAGGCGGTATTGTCACTGCGCTCGGGACTGTTACATTCGAACTGCTACTTGACAGGTTCACCGTCAAGCCTGCGCTTGGCGCCGCGGCGGTCAGCGTCACAGTGCAGGTATCCGTGCCGGCTCCCGTTACGGCTCCGCTACTGCAGGAAAGCAGATTCAACGCCGCTGGCGGCGGCGTCCCTGTGCCGCTGAGACTAATCACTGCTGTGCCGTTGGTCGTTGAGTTGCTCGCGATGGTGAGCTGGCCCATGGCCGCGTCTGTTGCGGTCGGATCGAATTGCAATCCGAGTATCGCCGTCTGGCCCGGATTCAACGTGACCGGAAAACCAACTCCCGATATCGAAAAACCAACGCCTGTCAGCGCAGCCGAGTTGATCGTTACCGGGACAGTGCCCGTGGATGTGAGGGTGAGGGATTGGGTCGCCGTCGTGTTCACGACTACATTGCCGAAGCCCACGCTAGTCGCGTTGATGCTGAGCGTCGGCACCGCAGCGTTCAAATGCAGTGCCAAGTTTTTCGAAATGCTGCCTGCTTTGGCTGTCAGGCTCACCGACTGCGCCGATCCGACCGGCTGGACTGTCGCGGTGAACCCGGCGCTAGTGGCACCCGCTGGCACTGCCACCGCGCTCGGAACTATCACCGCCGAGTTGCTGCTCGACAGATTCACCGTCAAGCCGCTGCTTGAGGCCGCGGAGGTCAAGGTTACCTTGCAGGCATCGGCGCCCGCTCCCGTCATGGTTCCGCTGTCGCAGGAGAGCGAGCTTAACGCCGCCGCCGGCGGCGTGCCCGTGCCGCTGAGGCTGATAACGGTCGTCCCGTTGGTTGAGGAGTTGCTCGCAATCGTCAGTTGACCGGTGACTTGCCCCATCGTGGATGGGACGAATTGCACAGCCAAGCTTACCGTTTGGCCTGCATTGATCGTGACTGGAAATGAGGGCCCTGACAGCGCGAAGCCACTGCCGGTAAGCGTGGCCGAAGTGACGGTTAGCGGCGCAGTCCCCGAAGAGGCCAGGGTTACCGATTGAGTTGCAGCAGTGTTCAGCACCACGTCGCCGAACTCCACATCATCCAGGTTGAGGCTCAGCACTGCTCCTGTCGCAGGAGTCTTGTCCAATGTCCCGTAGAACGTGTTTCCGCAGCCGGATAGAGCGATTGGCAAGCAACAGATTAAAACGATGCGCAGCCCTCTACCCAGGCGGTCCAGCCCGCAGCTATGGCTGCGATTCGATGCGCGCCGCCGATTCGAACCTTCACGGCGGTTGCGTGGGAGCGCGCTAAGGCTTGTGCAAATGGGCTCGTTTTGCGAAGCGACAGGAAAGCTGAGCACCCAGTCCACCTCCGAATAACAGTCACCCCCTGGAATCGGCAATCTGCCAGTCATGCTTAAGACAGGGTAATAAGCGTTTCATTACCGAAGAAATGAGTGCTCAGTTTCCCAAAAAATCAAGGAGTTTGCACCCGTAAAGCGTCCTGCGGGCCGACAGACTGGAGCCCCTCAATACTTCAACCGCGGCGCGCCCCGGAAACACCGGTACAGTACTAAAGTAGGTCGCGATACGAACATTAGTAACCTATGGTAACCAATTTGCACAGTCAATGACACTTTTGGGGGGACGGTGCCAGTGGGAGGTTTCGGTCTTCAGGTAGCGAATTTGGGGATTTGAGCATTCCTGGAGCGGCGTTCACGTAATCGAGCTTTCGAGGACGCCACCCATTTGTCGCGTCGTCCAATCCCACACTCTATCCACCGATTCTGAAGGTACTTGCAACGGAGGTCCGGGGAGCGCGACAAGCGATTTTGGATTCCACCGGAAGCGGTGCGAGCTACTAGGATCAATAGATTTCCGTTAACTCTGTCACCTGGCTAACGCTGATATGTCGATTCATATTCGCTTTCTTATCCTCGTGAGTTTTTCAGGGCCTGGACTGTTTCCGAAGGTACAGGTTGTGGAACAGCCGGATCTTTTCGATCCGGCCATTTGTTTTTGTGTGGTTTAGGGAGGCGGTATTCGGACCCCTTTTGGAACGGGCCTCAAGCAGCCTGTACGGGAGGGTCGGAAGCTGGTTGGAGCAGGCGCTGGACGGTTGTTCGCGAGACGCCGTAAGTCCGGGCCAGTTGGCCGAGACTTTGTCCGCGGCGGCGATCACCGAGGATGGCTTCGCGATCCACTTCGACCGGTTTTCGGCCGATGTGCCTTCCTTCGAGGCGGGCCCGGCGCATGCCGGCGCGGACCCGCTCGATAATCAGGTTGCGCTCCAACTCGGCTATGGCGCCGATGATGATGACGATGGCCCGACCCAGCGGGCCGGATGTGTCGATCGACTCGCGGAACGAGACGAACTCGATGTTCGACCGGTTCAGTTCGTCCAGTACTTCGAGGAATTGCCTTACCGAGCGGGCGATCCGATCCGAGGCCCAGACCAAGACCACATCGAAGCGGCCGCGGCGGGCATCCCGCATCAGCTCATCGAGCCCCGGCCGGCGGGCCTTGCTTCCGGAGATCCGATCGGTGTATTCGTGCACGATCTCGAAGCCGCGCTGGGCGGCCAATCGCCGAAGATTCCCATTAGATCAATGCCCACCGCAGCGGACGTCCCGGCTCGCTCGACCCCGTCAGCTCAAATGCTCCATCGCGCCGCGCCATAGGAACAGCCGTCCCGTTTACTTCCGCCTTCGTCACCTTCGCTGCCTTCTCCTCCGGAAGCACCACCCGCACCTTCCATCGTCCCGCACGCGCCGGCGCATACCAGCCCTCCATTCGCCCCTCTCGGGATCGCGCCACCCCAACCAGGGCCGAATCGAACCGGTACGACTCCCCAGGCAGCGCCGGCCGTACCGTCAGCCCGTCTTCCGTAAACTCGATGCCCAGCAGCTTGGTTGCTGAAAACAAATAGCACGCATGCGCATGAAGATTCAGCACCGGAAAGTCCACCCCATGGAACACCGGCGAAGCCGCCGTTTCCCCAGGCGTTTTGCTCAGCTCCGAATTCCACGAATCCGGCCCACTCCACACTCCGTACCAAACATCCGGGTACGCCTCCGCATGAGCCGCCAGCGAGTTCTTCTTCCACTCGTCCCAGGCCATCGCTGGGTCCAGCCGCGCCAACGCCCACACCAGCGTCTGGTTGAGCGAAGGCCAGATCCCGCCCCGCACCACCGTTCCCGGCTCGAACAGCCCCGGCTTGTACAGGTCAGGCCCGTTGCTCATTTGCACGGCGCCAATCGGACCTTTTCGCAGCAGCTCATTCATCGCCGCTACCAGCGTTCGGCTCTGCTCCGCATCCGTCACCTCGCTCAGGATCGCCCACGGCTGCGGCTCCAGCCAAAGCGTGGTCTCGCCCAGCCAGCCCAGCTTCGGCCCCAGCCATGCCCGCCGCAGCCAACGCCCCGTCCATTGTGCCCGCGCTGCCCTCCGGCATTCATCGGCGTTCTTATTCAGCTCCTCCTGCAGTTCCGCATCGGTCTTGGCGTAGCGCAGCATCCGCGCGTACTCGTCGAACACCCACGCGGACATCGCTGAGTTCAGCACGCTTTCTCCATCCGCTACCGCCTCGGCCAGGTCCGATCCCGCCCATGTCCCCAGCAGCCCGTCATTCCAGTCGTCGTTCAGCATCTTCACCAGGCCGTGCTGCCCCGCGCCCACGTCCTTCACCTGGTGCCTGTAGCAGCGCGCCAGCAGGTTCGCCACCGTGTCCTCGCCCGTGCCTGTCACCCGCGCCGGAATCTTCTCTCTCAGGAAATCCACATCCCGCGTAGCCAAAACGTACTCGCTCACCGCCCACATCAGCCAGAGTGGCAGATCGCTCCCGTTGTCCGACGCCATCGGAGCCACCACGCCATGCCCCGTGATCGCATAAGGAACGCTGCCGTCCTCGCGCACTTCGCTCAGCGTGTAGCGCAGCACACTACGCACAATCTCCGCATCGCTGAACAGGAACGGCAGGCAATGCTGTAGCGGATCGCGCGCCGCACCCTGAAATCCAACCACGTATTGGTAAAACCCATTCTGGTTCAGGATGCGCCGCCGGAAGTAATCGTCATAAGTCATGCTGCTGCGCAAACAGTAGTAGTTCCAGGCCGTTTCCCGCTCCACCCACGGCTCCCCGTCCACCTCAAAGCGCATCCCGCTCCGCTTCCACTGGGCCGAAGACGTTGCCAGCGCCGTCGCTTGATGCTCTCTGTAGTGGTCCACCAGCGCCTTCAGTTCGAAGCCTTCGGGCAGATACCCGTACAGGGAGCTCAGCGTCCGCTTTTCGCCCGGTTGCAGCGTGATACTTCGCTCCAGCAGCAGCGCCGTCCCAGGTCCCGTCGAGTTCAGATTCTGCCCCAGCGGCCGCGCCATCCCATCCGGCGCCGCCGGACCTCCCGGGCCAAAGAACCCCGCTCCATCTGTCGAGAAGCCCGAAGCCCGGCCATCCAGCGGCACCAGAAACGTTGCTGGCGGCCGGTTGCTCTCATACCACGTCCCCGCCCTCGGCTCCGGCACCGCCGAGATGAACCCGTTCGGATGCGTGCGCAGCGCTTCCCGCATCCGCTGCCACGCCGCATCCTCTTCGGGCGTATGCCCCGGGAATTCCCGCGTCTCCACAAGCCCGCCCTCGGCCCGGTGGACGCTATGCGTGCACCGCTCCCCGGCACGCCGCCGCAGCTCTGGCATGGTCGCCGCTCCTGTCAACGACACGATGAAGTCACGGAACGAGAACTCGTAGCTCTGACAGCCCCAATACTCCACCCACCGCACGCTCATCGCCTCGTCTCCGCGGTTGGCGATCGTCGCCTGTGAAATCAGCACCGGATCGTCACCGAATGGAGCAAAGATCGTCTGCTCGACGCTCAGCCGCTTCCCCGCCACGCTCTTGCGGAAATAACCGGAGCCAAAAATTCGATCGAGCTCAGGCTCTTTCCCCGTATAGAAGGTGCTCAACGTCTCCTCACCATCCGTCAGCCAGCCCAGCCCACCGCCAAACTGATGCGTCGCCGGATCGTAGTCCGTCAGGAACTTCGGCGCGCCCTCATCCTGCCGCACCCGCAGGTGGCCAAAGTTGGAAACGATAGCGGTAATCCGGTCATTTCCCGCCTGATGGATGTGCTCCGTTGGCCCAAGCAGCCCCGGATTCACCGGCGTCTTTGCGGCTGGATCGGTCGTCTGGTCGCAGCTGTACCGAAACGCCGGCAGTCCGAACTCATCCTCGATCCACTCGCCAAAGTGGCTCGACCCATACGGCTTCGTTCCCTCCCCCGAACCCGACCTTCGGGAGATCGGCCCTCCGAGAGGCGATGCGGTCGTCGAGAAAAGGCGCGGAGCGGCAATAGCCGAACCAAGCGAACTGAGAACAAAGCGTCTGCGCGTCATAGCCATGGCAGTGACCAGTTTCCGGCTTCAGCTAGCCAATGTCCAGGTTAGATCCCCAGCCAGCTTCAGCGCAGCGGTGTTGCCGTGGGATCGCGGATGTGTGGTGAGCGAATTGAGCGGCCATCTGCCGGCCCTGCGTCACCATGCGAGCAAATTCCGCTGCAGGCTGTTCCAAAAGGCCTGCGCAACGTTTCGGGCATGCGGGCTGAATCGCAGGCCCAGATTGAATTTCTAAAGAACTGGAGCTTGTCCGACACCGATTCTTCGCTTGACCGACATGCTCCAAAGGGCTTAGCCCATCGACGCTCTACAACAGGATTGCAGAGTGGAAATTCCTTCGCCATCCAGCAGGTCTCTGAAGGCGCTCCGTAGTGATGGGGGACAACGTTCTAGAACACGACCAACACGCATCCGAGCCGCACCATGCCGATGAAGTTGGTTGCGTAGTGTTCCCGGCGACTGCGAGCCTGCGGAAGTTCTCCAGTCAGGCAAATAACCGTTCGATCTTCCTAATGATGCAGGTACGGCGCACATGCCGCCACTCTGGATAGGCATACCCCCTGTGGGTATATCGTACGGTCACCGATTTAGTCACCACTTGTTGGGAACAAAATGCACTATCATGCAGCATCGTGCAAAGATCGAATGTGCATGTTAATCATTTGTTTTATTGTACTTATCGCTAGTATTCGTCTCTGTGCAATCTAATGCAAAAATCCAATAAAACAGATCCTAAGTCTGGTGCGTCTGCCAATTCCGCCACTTTCGCACTCTCTATCTTCAATTATTAACCAGTCTGCCAGAGCTTGGGACAGCTTGCGCCAACCCCGCTGCCATGAGCCGCCGGCCAATCCCCCGCTTTCCGGCCATTTTCGCGCTTTCCCGGTCCCGGCGCATGGCACACGGCTGGCCGCGCCCTCCGGCGCCCGCGCGGCGGAGTTAATCTGGGTTCATCATGAATCCAAATCCGCAGCAGCCGCAATTGACCCTTATCCAGGCCCCCGATTACCGCGAGTCCTATGCCAACAGCGTGCAGGTGCGCGTCAGCGTCTGGGACTTCCAGTTGGTTTTCGGGCTGGCCTCCAGCGAGTCGCCCGATAAGGTCACCATCAGCAACCATCAGGCCATTTACCTGAGCCCGCAGCAGGCAAAAGCCCTTTGGAATGTGCTGGGGCAGAACGTCGTCCAATACGAGCAGGCCTTCGGGCCGCTGGTGCTGGAGCCGCAGACGCACAGCTTTCCCCAGGGTCCCATCCATTGAAAATCCGGGTCGGCCGCTCTCCTCAAATGCGGCGCTCCGGCGCGCTTCCCCCGCGCCGGCCATGGCTCTTTGTGCCGCGCATGGACGCACCCCTCCCGCTCTGGATGATCTACCCCGTCATCTTTGCCGCCCTCTACGCCACCCATCTAACCCTCCTCCGCCTCCCCTACTGGTGGGATGAGGCGGGGTATTACATTCCCGCGGCATGGGACTTCTTTCGCACCGGGTCGCTGATTCCTACTTCCACGGTTAGCAATGCGCACCCGCCCTTGCCCAGCATCTACCTGGCGCTGTGGTGGAAGCTTTCGGGATTTTACCCGGAGGTGACGCGCCAGGCGGTGCTGATGGCGGCGTCACTGGGGCTGCTGGGCGTGTGGCGCTTGACGTTGCGCATCCATGACTCCGCGGCGGTCGCGTTCTGGACGGTGGTGCTGACCGCGCTCTATCCCATCTGGTTTGCGCAGAGCACGCTGGCCCACGCCGACATCTTTGCCGCTGCGTGCACCCTGTGGGGATTGGCGTACGCGCTGCCCGAGAGCAACCGCAATCCGCATGCGGCGGCGGCGTGGTTCTGGGCGGCGGCGCTGTCAAAGGAGACGGCTATCACGGTGCCGCTCACCCTGGCGACGATCTACGCGGTCGAAGCGCTCCGCTCCGATCCGCCGGCCCGCGCTGGCCTGGCGCGCGAGGGCGCATGGCTGGCAAGCCCGGTGCTGCCGCTGGCCGGCTGGTACGCCTGGCATTACGCCAAGACCGGTTTCCTATTCGGCAATCCCGAGTTCCTGCGCTACAACGCCGAGGCCACGCTGACCCCGGTGCGCATCCTGGCCGCGTTCGGTCACCGCCTGCTGCACCTGACCGCGCACATGAACATGTTTGTGCCGGTTCTGCTTACGCTGGCGGCGCTTATGCTGAACCCGCGCAAGGATGCGGAGGGTCGCGCGCGCATGGGCATCGCGCCCGCCGTGCGCCGGCGCATTTTGATTCTGCTGGTGGTGAACGCGGCGCTGTTCAGCGTGTTGGGCGGGGCGCTTCTGTGCCGCTATCTGCTGCCCATGTATCCGCTGGTGCTGGTGCTGGCGGTTTCAACGTTCCAGCGGCGGGTGCGCTGGTGGCAGGCGCTGGCGGTTTTCTCCGCCGCGGCATTTGTGGCCGGAATTTTCATCAATCCGCCCTACGGCTTTGCGCCGGAAGACAACCTGGCCTACGCGCACGTGATTCGCCTGGAGCAGGCGGGCATTGCGCAGCTCAAAGCACGCTCGGACGGCGGAACCGTGCTCACGGCATGGCCGGTGACCGACGAGCTGACCAAACCGGAGCTGGGCTACGTGAAACAGCCGTGGGACGTGTTTGCGATCGACGATTTTTCCTCGGCGCAGATCGATCGCGCCGCGGAAGATCCTGGCGGCTACTCGGCGGCGCTGGTGTTTTCGACCAAGTACGATCCGCCGCCGTTGCTTTCGCTGGGGCGCGGTCTGGACGAGCGATACTTCGGGTTGCACCGCGATCTGCCGCCGGAGGCAATCGCGCTGCGGCTGGGGGGCACGCTGGTGTGGAAGGGCGAGGACGAGGGGATGTGGGTGGGGCTGATCCGGTTTAATCGGCGGTTTGAGGCGGGGGTTAGCGGAGTTAGCGGAGTTGGCGGGGTTGGCGAGTCAACGAGTCAGCGGGGCGGCGAGTAAGATTTCGCCCGATGAGGGCTTTGGCCGCCCGCTCATCGCGATGAAGCTGCGATGAACGGGGCACAGCTCAATACCCGCCGCCCGCTCATCGCGATGAAGCTGCGATGAACGGGGCACAGCTCAATACCCGGCGCCCGCTCATCGCGATGAAGCTGCGATGAACGGGGCACAGCTCAATACCCGGCGCCCGCTCATCGCGATGAAACTGCGATGAACGGGGCACAGCTCAATACCCGGCGCCCGCTCATCGCGATGAAACTGCGATGAACGGGGCACAGCTCAATACCCGCCGCCCGCTCATCGCGATGAAGCTGCGATGAACGGGGCACAGCTCAATACCCGCCGCCCGCTCATCGCGATGAAGCTGCGATGAACGGGGCACAGCTCAATACCCGCCGCCCGCTCATCGCGATGAAACTGCGATGAACGGGGCACAGCTCAATACCCGCCGCCCGCTCATCGCGATGAAGCTGCGATGAACGGGGCACAGCTCAATACCCGCCGCCCGCTCATCGCGATGAAGCTGCGATGAACGGGGCACAGCTCAATACCCGCCGCCCGCTCATCGCGATGAAACTGCGATGAACGGGGCACAGCTTTTTCGCTTGTCTCTCGGCAGGACTTTTCGGGGGTCGGGAGACCCCCGCTACAGCCGGCCAGGAGGCCGGCGCTACAACCCCCGGCGGTACTGGTCTTTAGAAGGCCCGGGCCTGAAGGCCTGCCGTTTAACTTTCGCATTCAGGGGCCTGAAGGCCCCTGCTCCTTCCGCCACTCAGCGGGAGAAGAATTGGGTTCGGGGCGGTTGGTTTCGAGCGGAACGCGCCCCTGCGGGGCGCGGATTTGCCTTTTTGTTTTTGGGCGTGTGTCCCAGGGTTTCGCGCGGGCTGCGGCGTGCTCCACCCTGGGCTATTTTCGCGCCGCCCCTGCGGGGCTCGGGTCATTCAGGGGCCTGAAGGCCCCTGCTCCCTCCGGCGCTTGTCGAGCGGAGGTATTGAGATTCGTATGCGACGGCGGGCGGCGCCGGGAAGGCCCGGGCCTGAAGGCCTGCCATTGATCTTGCGCATTCAGGGGCCTGAAGGCCCCTGCTCCCTCCGGCGCTTGTCGAGCGGAGGTATTGAGATTCGTATGCGACGGCGGGCGGCGCCGGGAAGGCCCGGGCCTGAAGGCCTGCCATTGATCTTGCGCATTCAGGGGCCTGAAGGCCCCTGCTCCCTCCGGCGCTTGTCGAGCGGAGGTATTGAGATTCGTATGCGACGGCGGGCGGCGCCGGGAAGGCCCGGGCCTGAAGGCCTGCCATTGATCTTGCGCATTCAGGGGCCTGAAGGCCCCTGCTCCTTCCGGCGCTGGTCGAGCGGAGGAAATGAGATTCTGGTTGAGATTGGCCGTTTGCGGGGGTCGGGAGACCCCCGCTACAGCCGGCCGGGAGGCCGGCGCTACTGCTGGGGTCTGGAGGCCGGCGGTACGACCACCGGCTTCAGACCGCTGCGGCGAGGGGCTGGAGCGCGATGGTCAGCACCGTAATGTCGTCCTCCTGCCCGAACCGCGCGGCGGCCTCGGCGATCTCTGCGGCCGGCTGGTTGCTGATCTGTTGCGCGCGATCGAAGCCGAAGAGCTCGCCGGCGGGGTTGCGGGCCTCCACCACTCCGTCGGAGAGGAAGGTGAGCGCGTCGCCGGGGGCGAGTCGCACGCGGGTCTCCGCATAGGCTGCCTGGGGCAGAATGCCGAGAGGCAGGCCGGACTCCACAGGCAGTTCGCCAGCGTTGCGGTAGGGCGGGAGGTGTCCGGCATTGGCGATGGTCAGGGCGCCGTCCGGGGCCAGCAAGGCGCAAATGCAGGTAGCGAAGCCGCCGTCAGTCCGCCCGTAGAGGTGCCGGTTCAGGCGGTCGAGCATCTCGGCGGGAGCGAGATCTTCCTGCCCCAGCGCGCCGGCAGCGCCAACAATGAGCGTACCCAGCATGGCGGCGCGCAGGCCCTTGCCGCTCACATCCCCGACGAGGATGAGGGCGGAGCCGTCGGCGCGCCGAAAGAGCTGATAAAAGTCGCCGCCCACCTCGGTCGAGGAGCGATAAGCGGCGTCGCAGGCAAAATGAGCGAGCCGCGGCAGTTCAGCCGGAACCAGCTGGCTCTGCACACGGCGGGCAGATTCCATCTCCGTGCGCAGCCGCTGCTCCTGGCGCGCGGAGCGAGCAAACCGCAGCACCAGCACGGCGCCGATGGCGAAATAGGACAGAATCGTGAAGAACTCTTCCCAGCTCACGTCGAAGTACGGTCCGCGATAGAGGTTCCGGTCGCTGACGAGGCTGGCCACGCCGGAAGCGTACAAGGCGGCGATGACAGCCAGGACGCTCTCCACAACCATGCTGAGAAAGAAGGGCACCAGGAACAGTTGCGCGTCGCGATTGCCCCGCCGCGCCAGCGAGTATAGCCGGACGAACACGGCGATCGACAGAAACAGAAACATTGCCGCCAGGATCCAGTAGAAGCCCCCGATGCCGATGACCCGAAAGACATCGACCAAAGGGGTGGCGAAGGCATTGATCCACGCCACAGCCAGGCAGGCATAGAGCAGGCGATCGGCGCGGGCGCGCACAAATCCCCAGGTGAAGAGGAGCCAAAAACACAGGAGGATGGAACTCGCGACGCCGGAGGCATTCGCCATAAGGGGAGTGCTGGCTCCGGCTTGAACGAAGATCCAGAACAGCACATCGAAGGCTGCGGAGCCGCAGAGATAGGTGGCGGCATAGGCGTACTCGCGCGCCTGGCGCTGCAAGAGGAAGAGGCCGAAGCTGAACAGGCCGACGCCCAGGCCAGTGAGGTCGACGGCCCAGTCAGGGAACTCGGCCAGCCAGCGATTCTCCTGTCCCAGCGCGGTGATGCGCTCAAGATCGCTTGCGGTTCCCAGCAGTGCAGGATGCGCGGCGGCGCCGGCGCCCACGAACGGGGCTGCCCTTTTGTCTTCCCACGCTCGCAGCGCGACTTCGATGGAGCGGCCATGGAGCGCGGCAGGCACGGGAATGGCGTAGACCGTGCGCAGGTGCGTATAGGCGGGTTCAGGTCGCATGCGGCCGAGGGTGCCCGCGAGCTTGCCGTCGATGTAAACCTCAGTGGCGTTGGCCGGCGGGTAGATGGCGATCTCGAGCGGCTCGCTGCTCCGGGGAAGAAGCACGCGCATGCGATACCAGGCATAGCCCGCATAGCCCTTGCGTCCCGCGCTGGCCCAGTCCTCGTCGATGCGGTGCGGGGTCCAGTTTGAGTCGTCAAAGCCGGGCTGCGCAAAGGCAGGATCGTCGCCAAAGTGGATGCGCCACGGCGCGTCGAGCGATGTTGGACCACCGGTCGCGGAGGCGTCCACCTGTTGCGCGGGCGCGGGCAAGGCGGCGGGGACGACCGTCAGGAGTGCAACCAGGACAAAGCGAAACAGAAGCATGCGACTCCAGGGGAACATGGGGACCGATGGGATAAGGGTACATGACGGCAAAAGACAGGCTAAGAGGAAATGGCTGCGCCTGAATTGATGGCCCAATCGCCCTTGAATCGGGATCGATAGAAGCGAGCTTCAATCCGTCGAACTTCCGCGGAGTCTCGTTGAGCGCAAAATCGCCAGGGCGCTGATGGAGCGGTGGAATTGGGATTCGGGGTGGTTGGCGGTCAGTGGGGAAACCGGGCTGCGCCGTGCCCGGCCCGGGGCTGACTCGCATTTCTCACCACGCTCCGATTTGCGCTGATAGACCATGGTCTGTTTGGGATTGGCGCGATTGTGGGGGTCTGGAGACCGGCGGTACTGCCGGGGTCGGTGGAAAGGGCCTATTTTGGGGGACAAAAGCGCGGTTGTCGCGCGCGTGCGGGGCGCGGATTTACCTTCCTTATTTTTGGGCGTGTATCCCAGGGTTCCGCGCGGTCTGCGGCGCGCTGCACCCTGGGCTATTTTCGCGGCGCCCCTCCGGGGCTCCGGTCGTGGCTTTGCGGCGTTGGTGGTTTCTTGGGTCCCACGGTTTGCCGATATCATTGCGTCCCTACGGGACGCGGCGGTTTTTTGGGGCGCGGTTTCCCCGAGTGGCGTCCGCCGCCCGCCGCGGCGGACGGTGGACTCTACCCGGGGCTATTTTCCTGCGGTCCCTACGGGACGCATTCCCGCTCATGGCGCGGATCCTTCCCCTTCAGTCCCCTCAGGGTCAGGAGCGATGAACGGGGCCCAGTTCACGGGTGTATCGGGCGTCACATGCCGTGGACGCCGAATTTGGGTAAAGTTGCTGCATCGGTTGAATTGTGCCCGCACCTTGTGCGGGCATTCGTGTTTATGGGAGTTAGTGGAGTTAGCGGTATCCCACCCTAACCGCAAAAAACGCGGTTAGGATGGGGCACCCGGCGGGGCTGGCGGAGTTAGCGGGGTTAGAGGTATCCCACCCTAACCGCAAAAGGCACGGTTAGGATGGGGCACCCAGCTTGTCTCCCAGCAGGACTTTGCCGGGGTCGGGAGACCCCCGCTACAGCCGGCCGGGAGGCCGGCGCTACGACTTTTTTGAAGAGGAGGAAGGTTCGATGAGTACGGGAAACAAGGGACGGGCGACGATGTTGTGGTCGGCGGGAGAGATTATGCGCGAGTTGGCGGAGAAAGTGGAGCGGGATCTGCGCATGGTTCGATCCGCGATTGGGCACGGGGCGACGATGGGCGAGGCGACGCAGCAGGTTTGGATACGGATGCTGGAGACGTACTTGCCGGAGCGGTACCGGGCGCGGTCGGCGACGGTGATGGACAGCGAAGGGGAATTCAGCGACCAGATCGACGTGGTGATCTTCGACCGGCAGTACTCGCCGACGATGTTTGAGTTTGAGGGGGCGACGGTGGTGCCGGCGGAGTCGGTTTACGCGGTGTTCGAGGCGAAGCAGGATATTCGCGGGGAGTTTTTGACCTATGCGCAGGCGAAGGTGGCGAGCGTGCGGCGGCTGAAGCGGACGAGCGTGACGATTCCGACGATCAACGGAAGCTTCAGGAAGACGCCGCAGTGGATTCTGGGGGGATTTCTGGCGCTGGAGCCGCGCTGCGAAAAGATGGGCGTGGAGGCGATGGAGGAGCGGCTGCGTGCGGAGCAGGGATTGGGCAAGCTGGACCTGGGCTGCGTGGCCAGCGTGGGGACGTTTGGCTGCGGGGGAGCGGATTCGACGACGTTCACGCTGGACGAGAGAGCGGCGGGGAGCTTTCTGATGGAGTTGATGGCGCGGCTGCAAGGATGCGGGACGGCGCCGGCGATTGACTACCGGGCGTACGCGAAGTGGATGGGGTGAAACAGGGATCAGGGATCAGGGAACAGGGATCAGGGAATGGAACGGGGCACGGCCTATAATCTACCGTGACGTGTCCATGCATTTTGCCTGTTCGATTGGTTTTGTTCGCCGGCTGGAGGGCGCGGTGGGAGTGCTTGTTTTTTTTCTGATTTCCGCCGGGTTATGCGGGAATGCGCAGGCTCCTCCCGAGTCGACCGGAGGCAAGGGCAGCATCCTGCTGGTTTTGCCGTTTGACAACAACAGCGGGCAGCCCAGCCTGGAATGGATTCGCGAGGCCGCGGCGGAGCTTTTGAACAGCCGCTTTACCTCGGCTGGATTTGCGCCGCTGAGCCGGGCGGACCGGCTGTATGCGCTGGATCATCTGGGATTGCCGCAGGGATTTCAGCCTTCGCGGGCGAGCTCGCTGAAGCTGGCGCAGACGCTCGACGCCGACTTCATCGTCGTGGGCAGTTATCGCACCAACGGCGACACCATCGAGACCGAAGCGCAGATTGTGAACGTGCCCCAATTGCGCATGGGCACGCAGGTGACGGCGAGCGGCCCCATGCGGGACCTGATCGCGGTGTTCGATGCGCTGGCCTGGAAGCTGACCAGGGAGCTCGATCCGCAATTTGACGTGGCGGAAGCGACGTTTGTGGCCGCGGGCGCCAACCTGAACCTGGAGGCGTTTGAGCAGTACATCCGCGGCATTACGGAGCCGGACCAGGCGGAGCGGCTCGAGCACCTGGACGAGGCGGTGAAGCTGAGCCCGGATTTCAGCGCGGCGTGGATGGCGCTGGCGCGCGAGGACTACGCCGGGCAGCAATACGAGCAGGCGGCGGCGGCGTTCGCCAAGGTGAAGGGCAACGATGAGGATGCGCTTGAAGCGGGGTTCTACCGCGGGCTGGCGCTGATGTTTTCCGGCGAATATGCCAAGGCTGAAACTTCGTTTGCGGGGGTGGCGCGGGTTTTGCCGCTGGCTCCGGTGCTCAGCAATGAAGGCGTGGCCATCAGCCGCCAGGGGCACGACGGCACCGCGCTTTTTCGCCAGGCCGTGACCGCCGATCCCATTACTCCCGACTATCACTTCAACCTGGCGGTGAGCCTGAAGCGGCACGGGGATGCGGCGGAAGCGGAGACGCAACTGGGGGAGTACTTGAAGATGCGGCCGAATGACAGCGAGGCCGAGGAGATGCAAGCGGCGTGGAAGCAGCCGTCGAGCGCCTCGAGCGTGGATCCGCTGGAGCGCATCGCGCGCGGGTTTGACGCGGTTGCCTTTCGCCAGGCCGCGGTGATGCTGGACCAGGTGGAGGCGTCGCGGCTGGCGGCGTTAACCGCGGACGAGCGCGCGCAGACGCTGGCCAACCAGGCCAGGGAATATCTATCGCGCGGGTTGCTGCTGGAGGCGGAGCGGCTGTACCGCCAGGCCATCGCCGCCGACGAAAAATCCGAGGCCGCGCATGAGGGGCTGGCGGAAGTGCGGGAGCGCGCCGGCGACGCGGAAGGCGCGCGGCACGAGGCCCAGGCGGCGCTGGGGATTGCGCCTTCAGCCGAAGCCTACCTGGTGCTGGCGCGGCTGGATCTTGCGGCAAACCGGCTGGCCGAGGCCGATCGCGATGCCGGAGAGGCGCTGAAGCTGAGCCCCAACAGCCAGGCCGCGAAGGAAGTTTTGCGCCAGGTGAGCGCCAAGCAGGGGGCCGCGAAGTAAGCGGAGGCCGCTGAAGGAGTGGTTGTGGCGGAGTTAATGATGAGGCATTTCTCACCGGGTTCAGTTTTGGGCGGGAGGATCCGGTTCCAGCAGAGGTGGATGCACCTGCGGGAGTCTGGAGACCCCCGCTACAGCCGGTCTGGAGACCGGCGGTACCAGTTTTTGTGACTGGTTAGAAATGAGGAGCAGGCCATGTTGGGAAAGCTTGCACGGAGCGGGTTTGGGCTATTGGTTTTGCTTGTCGCCGCCGGCGCGGCGCGGGCGCAGCAGCCGCTGGTGGACAGGTTCGTGCTGGACGATACTATTCAGCCAGTGAGCGCGGGGCAGCTCGATCGCGCCCTGGCGCGGGCCAACTCCGACGGCGCCGCAGCGCTGCTGATTGAGCTGGACACTCCGGGCGGGCTGGTGGATTCCATGCGCCACATGGCCGGCGCGATTCTCAGCTCGCGGGTACCGGTCATCATTTATGTTGCGCCCGCCGGGGCGCGGGCGGGTTCGGCCGGATTCTTTCTTCTTGAAGCCGCGGACGTGGCGGCCATGGCTCCCGGAACCAACGCCGGCGCGGCGCACGTGGTGTTCGAGCTGGGCAAGCCCGATCAGACGATGGAGCAGAAAGTGGAGAACGACGCCGAGGCATTCCTGCGCTCCTACGTCGGCCCGCGCAATCGCAACGTGGACGCAGCCATCGCGGCGGTGCAGTCGTCGCACGCCTACAGCGCCGAAGAAGCGCTGGAACAGCACCTGATCGACGTGATTGCATCCAGCGACGAGCAACTGCTGAACGAGCTCAATGGGCGCGAGATCACGCGCCTGAACGACAGCAAACAGGTTCTGCACCTTGCCGGCGCGCGCATGGTTACGCTGAAGCCCACGCTGAGAGAAGACCTGCTGGGCTGGCTGGTGAATCCCAATATCGCGCTGCTGCTGCTGGTGGGAGGCGCGCTGCTCATCTATCTCGAATTCAATACGCCGGGCACCATCGTTCCCGGCACCCTGGGCACACTGATGGTGCTGCTGGGCATTTTCGGGCTGGATCTGCTGCCCATCCGCTATACCGCGGTCATGCTGCTCATCGCCGCGCTGGTGCTGCTGGTGCTCGAAGCCAAATTTGGCGGCCATGGCGCGCTGGCCATTGCGGGGATTGTCTGCCTGACGCTGGGCACGCTCACGCTGGTGGCCGCGCCGGTGCCGGAACTGGCCGTCAATCCGTGGGTGGCGATCGGGGTCAGCTCGGGTTTCGGCGGCATCACGGTGTTCCTGGTGCGGCTGGCGGTGCGCGCGCGCCGCTCCAAGCAGATGCTCGGTCTGGATGCGCTCATGGGGCGTCCCGCCTCCGCCATCGAGGCCCTGGCCCCGGAAGGCCACGTGCTGGTGGAAGGCGAAATCTGGCAGGCCGTTGCCGACTCGCCGGTGGCAGCCGGGACCGTTCTGCGCGTCACCGGCCGCGACGAATACCGGCTTCATGTGACTTCCGCGGAGGCGTCAACCGGCGCCAAAGCGGGCGATTAACCAGAGCAGATCCAGGATTGGTATGCCCACGCAGGGGCTAAAGCCCGGGTCCTTTGTTCATGCGGTCTGCGGCACGACTGAAGTCGTGCCCTTACGCGTTCTCTTTTGTCCGGCGGCTGGTTTTTCACCCGGCTGTTTGGTCCTGCTCTGACACAAGGCCCTTAGCACTGGGTACAACCACTCTTGATCCTGCCTAGCCCCGTAGTACAATCCGTGCGGAAGCGAGGTAAGACCCGTGCCCGAAGCCAATTTTGCCCTCCTGATCGCCCTTGCCATCGTTGTGCTCTACCTGCTGAACTCCATCAAGATTCTGCGCGAGTACGAGCGCGGGGTGATTTTCCGCCTTGGCCGCGCCCTGCCCCAGCCCAAAGGCCCCGGCATTATTCTTGTGTTTCGCCCGTTCGACCAGATGGTGCGCATCTCCCTGCGCCAGGAAGTTCTGGAAGTGCCGCCGCAGGACGTGATCACGCGCGACAACGTGACCATCAAGGTGAACGCGGTGGTGACAATGTACGTGGTGAAGCCGCTCGACGTGGCCATCAAGGTGATGAATTACGTTTACCAGACCTCGCAGTTTGCGCAGACCACGCTGCGCAGCGTGCTGGGCGAGGTGGAGCTGGACGAGGTGCTGAGCCATCGCGACAAGCTGAACCTGAAGATTCAGACCATCATCGATCAGCGCACCGAGCCGTTCGGCGTGAAGGTGATCTCGGTCGAGATCAAGCAGGTGGATCTCTCCGAGCAACTGCTGCGCGCCATGGCCAAGCAGGCCGAGGCCGAGCGCGAAAAGCGCTCCAAAATCATTCACGCGGAGGGCGAGTTCAACGCCGCCCAAAAACTGGTGGACGCGGCGGCGCTGATGGCCACCCAGCCCATGACCCTGCAGCTCCGCTACCTCCAGACCCTGGCCGACATCGGAGTGGAGAAGAACACCACCATCGTCTTTCCCCTGCCGCTGGAGTTCATGTCGATCCTTAACGCGATGCGCGTGCCGGCGCCAACGGAAACGGGGAAGAGTTAGCGAACAACGCGACGTTTGCGGGTACGTCACCTCGGTGCTGAATTGCGACTTGCCAATGTCCCCTGTCCGCCTACACTGGAATAAAGCCGGAGGCAGGGAAGCAGAGCGCCGATGACGCACAGAGGTTTAGGCGGTACCGCATTCGAGCCCGCAGAAGAAGGGCGTGACCGGGAAATCACGCTCGGCCCCGTGATGGTGGCAGTGCTTGGCCTTGCGTTTCTGGCCGTGTGTAGCGTGTGCTTTATTGGCGGATACGCGGTGGGCCGCAACAGCCAGCCGCCAACGGCAGCGCCTTCGGCTCCCAGCGGTCCCTCGGCGGCTCAGTTATTGAGAGAGCAGCCCAAGCCCGAGGCCACGCAAAACAGCTACGATGCGCCGCCTGTTGCCCAGGCCGCACCGGCCGCGCCAACCCAGGCTGCGGGCTCGGGAGTTGTTCCTTCCGCAGCCGCCGCGCCCGCCGGTTCTGCCGGCTCCAATGCGGCCCCGGCGCCGGCTGTGGTCCAGGCCGCTTTGCCTGCCCAGACCGCGTCGGCGCAGCCGGTTCAGGCGGGCGTGCCGGTGCAGTCTGCTCTTCCGCCGGCGGGCTCGTGGATGGTGCAGATTGCCGCCGTTTCCCATGTGGAAGACGCCGACGTGCTGATGACGGCGCTGCGCCAGCGCGGCTATGCGGTCAGGCAGCGCCGCGATCCGGTGGACAATCTGATCCACGTGCAGGTGGGCCCGTTTTCCAATCAGAACGACGCCATCGCCATGCGCCAGCGCCTTCTCAATGACGGCTACAACGCTGTGATTCAGCCGTGATCGCTGCGCAAAGAGAATACGGAAAGGCTCGTAAGAGCGGGCGGGCCGAGGCAGTGACCGCAGGGGCTAAAGCCCGCAACCTCTGGGCCGTTTTTCGGCACGACTGAAGTCGTGCCCTGACACGTTCTTGGCCTTTCGGGGAGTTTTTCAGCAGCCTGTGAAACCGTGCCCTGACACGTTGCTCAGAACTTGCGATTCTCCAGACACTGCCAATCGGTTCTATCCCCGCATCCACTCGGGCAGACCGGAAGCGATCGCCGTGCGCACCGCTTCCATCAACTCGTCGCGGCTCAAAAAGCTTTTCGGATCGAGCGGGGAATGAAACACGATGTGCGCCGTGCCCGGCCTTATCCGCACACTGCCCTTGGCCATCATGCTCTCGGTTCCGAAGATGGAAACCGGAACGCACGGCGCGCCGGCTTCCATGGCCAGATAGAACGGGCCTTTCTTGAACGGCAGCAGGCGTCCGTCACGGGAGCGCGTCCCCTCCACAAAAGTGGTGATGTGCAGGCCTTTCTGGAGCACGCGCCGCGCCGCGGCTACGCTTTCGACGGCGCTCTCCACGCGGCCATCGCGATCGACAGGCACAAAATCGCCCAGTTTCAATCCGTAGCCGAACACCGGAATCCTGGTCAGCGATCGCTTGACGAAGGCCGAGGTGCGTCCGGGAATGCGCGGGATCAGTGCCGGCGGATCCAGGTTGGAGATGTGGTTGGCCATGAAGATACACGCGGTGCGCGCCGGTATGCGTTCGAGGCCCTCGGTTTCCACGCGGATGCCGGCCAGCCGGAAAGCCGTGCGCAGAATCGCCTGCGTCACGTCGTATAGCGGTGTTGCATTGCCGGTCGCCATCGCCCAGGGGATGAACGCGAGCGCCGCGGGCGCGCCCAGGATCACGATGGTGGCGAGCAATGTAAGCGAGGCGATCATGCGTGCCTTTGCGGCTGGTCCCGGGCGAGGCGGGCGGGAAGTTTCTCGTAGATGCCGTCGAAGCCGCCATTGGAAAGAATAGCCACCACGTCTCCGCGGCGCAATTGAGGAACAAGCTCGTTCAAAATCGATTCGACATCGGGGCAGAGCGATGCCGGCGTGCCCAGGGCGTTGAGCGCGCGGACCACGTCCTCCGGATGCAGCCGCTCGCCCTCCGCAATGCGTTGCTGCTGGTAGACGCCGGCCAGCACCACGCGATCAGCCTGGCGCAGGCTGGCCACCAGCTCGGCCTCGAGCACCTTGCGGCGCAGAGTGTTGGAACGCGGCTCCAGCACCGCCCACAAACGCGCATCTGGATACACCGCGCGCAAGGCTCGCAGGGTTTCGCGAATCGCCGTGGGATGATGCGCAAAATCGTCGATGATGGTTACGCCGCCAATTTCGGCGCGCACCTCCAGCCGCCTCTTCACGCTCCTGAAGCTCTTGAGCGCGGCAACAATCGCGTCTTTGGCGATGCCCTGGTTGGCGGCCAGGGCGGCGGCGGCGGTGGCGTTCAGGGCGTTGTGCTCGCCCGCAAGCTGCATCTCCAAATTGGCCCACTGCGCGCCGTTGCGCCACACCTCCCATCGGGTGCGGCCGGCCTCGTGGGCCAGGTTTCGCAACTGCCATTGTGCGTGCTCCGAAAATCCGTATCGCTCCACTCGGCAAAACGCGTGCGCCACGCACTCGCTCACGTTGTCGCTGCCGTCAAAGGCCACAATGACGCCGCGCCGCGGCACCAGGTTCACCAGGCGCTTGAACGCCGTCTTCACCGCGTCCAGATCGGCGTAAATGTCGGCATGGTCGAATTCCACATGGGTGAGAATCAGCGCGTCGGGAAAGTAATGCAGAAACTTCGGTCCCTTGTCGAAGAACGCCGTGTCGTACTCGTCGCCCTCCACGATGAAGGTGCGCGTCGGCCGCAGTTGAAAGCTCGATCTAAAGTTCTCCGCGACTCCGCCGATAAGGAACGATGGCTCGAGCGCGCCGTTCTCTTTCGCCGCCGTCTGGTAGATCCATGCCAGCATGCTGGTCGTGGTGGTTTTTCCATGCGTCCCCGCCACCACCAGAGACTCGCGACCGGCGAGGAACTCCTCTTTCAGCAGCGCTGCCATCGACGTAAACGGAATGCGCTCGTCGAGCACCCGCTCCACCTCGGGATTGCCGCGCGACAGCGCGTTGCCGATCACCACCAGGTCGGGCGCCGGATCCAGATTCTCTGCCGCATACGGCTCCTTTACCGGAATCCCCAGCTCCCGCAACAGGTCGCTCATCGGCGGATACGCCGCCTTGTCGGAGCCCGTGATCCGATGTCCCTCAAGCTGCAGCAGCCCGGCCAGCGAAGCCATCGCCGTCCCGCAAATCCCGCTCAGATGAATATGTTTTTTGTCCCGTGCCAATTCGGTTTTCTACTCCCTGCTCCCTATCTTCAACTCCGCTTGGTCGCCGGCATCCAGTGTTGCCTCCACTCCAAACGTCAAGGTCACATTCTGCCTCGACACGTGCCCGCTCCTCAGTCCAAACGCAATCGGTCCTTCAAAATCCTCCAATGCGCTCAGGATCGTTTTCTCCAGCAGCTTCGGCTCGCCGCCCGGCGAAGCGCACTCCAGCATTTCGCCAAAAACGATGCCGGCCACGCCCGCCAGTTTTCCCGCCTGGCGCAGTTGCCACAGCATCCGGTCCACCTGGTATGGCTTGGCGCCAACGTCTTCCAGAAACAGAAGCTTGTCCTCCGTGCGCGGCTCCCATTGCGTTCCCAGCAGCGAAACCAGGATGCTGAGGCAGCCGCCATAGAACACGCCGCGCGCGCTTCCGGCCTTCAGCGTCCGCAATCCTTCCCCTGCGCCAACGCTGTACGCATCGCCCGCCAAAGCCGCCGTGAAACTGGGCAGGTGCACCCCATCCTGCAGATAGAAATCAGCCGCGAGCATGGGCCCATGAAACGCCGGCAGTCCGATCCGGTCGAGCAGGTGCAACTGAATGCCGGTCAGATCGCTGTATGCAAAAAACGGCTTGGCATGCGCGCCAATGCGCTCCACATTGAGGTGCTCCAAAAGATAATTCGAGCCATAGCCTCCGCGCAGGCTCATCACCAACTGCGTGTCCGCATCCCTAAAAGCCGCGTGCAGATCGGCGCTGCGCTGCTCGGGCGATCCCGCAAAAAACAGCGGCCCGCGCCGTAGCGCATGTTCGCCGAATCGCGGCTCAAACCGCAGCGAGCGCAGCGCCTTCACCCCGCCGTCGATCCGCTCCTGCCGCGCGAACGATGCCGGCGTCACGATGCTCACGCCCGCTCCTGCGGGTATTTTTCCCAGCGGAATAAGCGGCGGCGCTTCCATCACCAAGCCTCGCCCCGCGCAACCAGCGCCGCCGGACCGGTGAGTTCGAGCTCCGATCCGGCTCCCTTCCATTCCACCACCTGCGCGCCTCCGGCTGCGACCACCCGCAGCGGCGAACCGCATCCGTGAAGCGCGATCGCCGCCACCGCCGACGCCGATGTGCCCGTCCCCGACGAATTCGTCGGCCCCACTCCGCGCTCGAAGATCCGGATCTCAATCTCGTCCGGCCGCACCACGCGCACAAACTCCACGTTCGTCTGGCGTGGGAAATCGGGGTGGCCGCAAATCTGTTGCCCGATGCTTTGCCACCGCTGACCATCCACCGCAAACTCCGCGTTATCCACCACGATTACGAAATGCGGATTGCCCATCGACACTTCCACGCCTTCCACCTGCACGCCGCCGGGAATCGTCACCGTGCGCGGCGCGAACAACGGCGCTCCCATGCCGATGGTCACATCCACGCTGAATCCGTCGCCGGCGTCGACCGCATTCACGCGGCAGACGCGCAGGCCCGCGTCGGTCTCAATCTCGAGCCTTCCCGAATCGGCTTTGCATGCCTCCGCCATCCACGCCGCCACGCAGCGCGTGCCGTTGCCGCTGATCTCCGCCATCGAACCATCTGCATTGTGCAGGCGGACGCGCCCGCTCCGCGGTCCGGTCCAGCGGAAGAATTCGATCCCGTCGGCGCCCACTCCAGTGTTGCGCGCGCACAGCCGGCGCGTCAGCTCCGCCCGGTCCAGCCCCGCGGCCGCTTCCTCGGTCACAATCAGGAAATCGTTGCCGCAGGCATGCGCTTTGGTGAAGGGAATCAATCTTTCTCCGCATTGCGAATCGCCGCCATCGGGCTCCGCAAGCCCGATGCTATCACTCGGTGCTCGCGCCCGCTTGCGTCCCTTCCGCGGCGGCATCGGACACGTAAAGGGACGCCGAAGCCTGGCCCGGCCATTGAAAACGCGCCACCAGCTTCAGTCCCTGCGGGTGCGCGCGCGCCGCCTGGTCAATCTCGTCTCCGGCGAATGCCAGCACCACGCCCGCGTGCCCGGCCGGGTCCGCCAGCGCCGCCTGGTAAAACTCCTTGTCGCTTTCGTTCACGGTCTGCCGCAGGGGAATCCCGCACAGCGCCACAATCTGCGGATAGACGGACGTGTTCATCAGCACCACGGCGCCATGCCGCGTGGCCAACACCTTGCCCATCGCCGCCGCAATCTCCCGCTCATAGCCGCGTCGAGCCTCTGCGTTCTTTGCTGCTTCCACGTAGACCAGCGGCCGCTCCCGCACCATTGCCACCGCATTGGCCGCAACCGAGGCAAACAGCACCGCCGCGACCATCCGCGTCCACGCCGGCTTGAACTCCCGCACCGCGCCCAGCGCAAAACGCGCGGCAAATCCCACCCCCAGCGCCAGCGCCGGGATCAGCTCCAGGCCGTAGCGCGTGTTGTACCACGAGTGCGGCCACCACACGGGAATGAATATCGGCACCGATCCGTAGGCCACCGACCAGGCATAAAACGGAACCGGAAACCAGAGCAGCAGCGACCACGCCAGCGCCCTCGGCCGCTCCATCAACCATCCCCACGCGGTCCCCAGCACGCTCAGCGCCAGCAGCGTGTTTCCCCACGCCGCGGCCGAGTCCATCTCCGACACTTTGAGAAAAAACAGCAGCCCCACCCAGGGATTGTGCCAGCCCGGATGCGGCGGTCCCGCGCCCGGCGTGGCTGTGCGCAGCTCGATCGCCTGGGCGGAATACGGACCGCGCGCAAAATAAAGCCAGTCGCCGAACACCGCGGCGTTATAAACGAACCACGCAGCCGGCGCCGCCGCCACCACCGCGCCCGCCATCCAGAAGGCGGGCGAACGCAGCTTTCCGCGCCGCAGCAGGGTGATGCCCATTGCTGTCCAGGCCGCGAGCGCCATGATCCAGCCGTCGTAGCGCGTGAACACCGCCCCCACCAGCGCCAGCGCGATCAGCCAGGTCAGCCGGTTGGTTTGCCGCTCGTCTCCCTGGTCCAATCCCGCGCGCCACTCCACCAGCCACGCCACGGTCCACACCATTTCCAAAAGAAACAGCGGCTCCGTCATCGCCGTCGTCTGCATGTAAATCAGGTTGGGGTTGAGCGCGAAGAACGCCAGCGCGATGGCTGCCGGCGCCGGCCCCAGCCAGCGCCGCATCAGCCGGTACATTCCCACGCACGACGCCAGCCACGCCAGCGCGGAGGGAATCGTTCCCGCCATTCCATTCGCCCACAGCGCATACACCGCGACAAACGGAATCAGCAGCAGGTGCGGCAGCGGCAGCCACACGCTGCCCAGCTGCTCGAGTCCCGGCCGGTGCGAATCAATGACCCTCCGCGCAATGTGCAGGTGCGCTTCGGCGTCACCGTAATTCAGGATCGCGTTGTGCCGCCAGCTCCACGCAATCGCGGCCAGCGAGACTGCCGCGCAGCAGGCCGCCACGGCCAGCATCTCGCGTCGTCCCGCATGTTCGTCAGTCAAGGTGCGTCAACTCGCGGAATTGTTCAAAGCGCGCGTCGATCTCCTCGCGCGTCAGCCGCTCCAGGCGCTCCGTTCCGAACTGCTCCACCGCAAACGAGCCCATCACGCTGCCGTAAAACATGGCGCGCCGGAACGCGCCCGCAGTCAGCTCCGGCTCGGATGCCAGGTAGCCGAAGAACCCGCCCCCAAAGCTGTCGCCGGCGCCGGTCGGGTCCACCACTTCATCGAGAGGCAACGCCGGCGCGCGAAACGTCTTGGCGTCGATCCCGTCCCGCGACTGCGCGAAGAATGCCGTGGCGCCGTACTCACCGTGCTTCACCACCACCATGCGCGGTCCCATTTTCAACACCGCCCTTGCCGCCTGCACCAGGTTGGGGTTGCCGGCCAGCATCTTGGTCTCCGTGTCGTTGATCAGCAGGATGTCCAGCCCCAGCAGCACCTCCAGCAGCGCCGGCCGGTGATCCTTGATCCAGTAATTCATGGTGTCGCCGGCCACCAGCTTCACCCCCGGCATCGCCTCCCGCACCCGGCGTTGCAACACCGGATCGATGTTGGCCAGAAACAGAAACTCCGAATCGCCATAAGCATCGGGAATCTTCGGCGCAAACGCCCCGAACACGTTCAGCTCGGTGGTGTGCGTCTTAGCTTCGTTCAGGTTCTCAAGATACGAACCCTCCCAGAAGAAGCTCTTGCCCGCCGCCCGCTCAATGCCGCGCGTGTCGATTTTGTGCGAGTCGAATACCGCCTGCTGCTCCGGCCCGAAATCCTCGCCCACCACCGCGATCACGCGCACATCGGTGAAAAAGCTGGCCGCCAGCGAGAAATACGTCGCCGCTCCGCCCAGGCAGCGCTCCCGCCGCCCCGCCGGTGTTTCAATTGAATCGAACGCCACACTACCTACCACGGTAATCGCCATGTAGTCTCTTTTTCGCCTCTCTTTTAGCCGTTCTGAACTCTGCTAACTCCGCTAACTCCACTAACTCCGCTAACTCCGCCAGCTACGCTATCTCCGCTAACTCCGCCAGCACCGCTAACTCCGCTGTCTCAAGCTACCACCCCATATATTTGCCCAACAGCAGCTTCATCCGCTCCTTCGCCGCCGCCGGAATCGCATCCGGCTGCGTCAGCACCGCGAACTTTGCCGCCGTGGCGCACGCGCAGGTCCGTTCCTTCGGCATCGCCGCCACCGCCTGTTTCACCACCTCGCATGCGTTGGCCGCGTTCTTGTGGAGCACCGCGACAATCTCCTCGA
Organism: uncultured Acidobacteriota bacterium; assembly: GCA_963766785.1. GTDB lineage: Bacteria > Acidobacteriota > Terriglobia > Terriglobales > Acidobacteriaceae > Telmatobacter. Next base: position 183,945 of record CAVYBV010000015.1, on the reverse strand, counting down.
TCGTCACCGCGTCGCGCCCCTCGCGCCAGCAGTCGTAATCGGTCACCATGGCCACCGTGGCGTAGCAGATCTCCGCCTCGCGCGCCAGCTTGGCTTCCTGCAGGTTGGTCATTCCGATCACGTCCGCGCCCCAGCTCCGGTAGAGGTTCGACTCCGCCTTGGTCGAAAACTGCGGGCCTTCCATGCACACGTACGTGCCGCCTAGCTTGCCCACCACGCCGGCCTTCCCGCACCCATCCATCGCGGCCTTCGCCACCGTGGCGCACACCGGATCGCCAAACGCCACGTGGCCCACAATGCCATCGCCGAAAAATGTCGAGATGCGATTGAACGTGCGGTCGATGAACTGGTCGGGAATCACGAAATCCGTCGGCTTGTGCTCTTCCTTCAGCGAGCCCACGGCGGAGACGGAAATAATCCGCTCCACGCCCAGCTTCTTGAACGCGTAAATGTTGGCGCGGAAGTTCAGCTCGGACGGAAGGATGCGGTGCCCGCGCCCGTGCCGCGCCAGGAACGCCACTTTGCGTCCCTCCAGCTCGCCCAGCACATACGCGTCGGAGGGCTCGCCAAACGGCGTCTCGACGCGCTCCTCGCGCGTCCCCGTGAATCCGTGCATCGAATACAGCCCGCTGCCGCCGATAATCCCGATCTCCGCTTGAGGCAAGCCCTTCTCCCGCGCCGAACCATGCCGGCTCATGCGCTCATCTGTCGCAGATTCTTCAGTATAAAGGGCAGCGCCGCCACTCGCCCCAATGCTAGTCCGGCATCACCAGCAACGTGATCGACTGCGCCGCAAAGATGGTGCTGATCGAGCTCCTTGTCGCGGCGCCGCTCGGCGGTGTTACCGCGACCTTCGGCTGCGCCACAATCGCGTTCAGGTTGGCGTTGCTGTAGAGATATTCCTCGGCCGAAGTCGTCGTCGCGGGCAGATTGTCGATATCGAGCGTCGCTTGCAAATCGCCGTAGGTCTTGTTGATCACAATGAGCGTAACCTTCTGGTCTGCCGTCCGCAGCGCTCCGTAAATCGACAGCTTCCCCTGGTTGGCGCTGGTGGAAGCGATCGACATGTCTCCGAACGCCGCGCCCTTGCCGTCATAGTTCCTGAAAACTTCGAAGGCCATCAGCCCCGGCGCCTGCGTCTGCGGGTCCGGCGCGCCCCACAGCGTGCCCACGTCCAGCCCCTCGCGGCCAAAAATTCCTAAGATGTCTGCCTGCGCCAGCGCCCCATTGATGTGTTCCTGTCCGCCCCAGTTATATTCCGTGATCGCCAGCTTGGTCCCCGGATAGTCCCTGGCCACCCAGCTCTGCATCATCGGAATCAACTGCGGCGCCTGCAGCGGCACGGTGCAGCTCGCCGTGTAATTCGCGTCGGTTGCGTAGTTAGGCTGGGGATAGTTGGGATCGGTATATTTCGGATCCCAGAACACCCGCGTCGAATTCAATCGCGCCTGCTGCGCAACCGTGTTTCCCGCCGGCGCAAACCCCAGCGTGGTTCCCGGATTCTGCGGATCGTCGGCCACAAAGTAAGTGTGCAGATCCAGGTAATCCAGCAGGCGCGTGCCGCTGCTCTTCTCCGCCGCGGCAAACTGCTGCAGGTAATACTCGATGAACGGCACGCCTCCCCGCGCCTCGCGATCCACGGGGTCCGACCACGGCTCGTAACACGGTCCCGTTGACCACCCCGACTCGATGTCCTTCTTGGAGTAGAAATACGCCCACCAGTAATCCATCACCGGCCCGCTCACTTCGGCCGTGGGATCGGCTCCCTTGATGGCTGTGGCTACCGCGATCCCGTTCCTGGTCACCTCATCGTAGGTGAAGGGCAGGGGATGAACATCGCGGTGCACCGCATCCCACCAGCTAGGCTCGTTGTCCAGGTCGTAGATGGCCACGCCGCCGTTGCCCGCGCTGCCGAATTTGCTTACCAGGTACTTCACCCAGCCGCTGGCCCACGCCGGCCCCTCGATTGCCGTGCTTGTCACCGTCGGGTTGTTGCCCGTGATATTGCATCCGGAAGAACTCGTGCATCCCTGCGTCCCCTCCGCATACACGCCGTTTCCGCAGCCCCGGCCGCTGTCCACCTCCTGCTGTCCCGCATAGGTGGATATGGGAAAGCTGCACGAGGTCGAGTTCCTGGCCACCCATCCGTTCACCGGCACCGTGCCCATTGTCCTGGCGCCGAGTGCCCGGTCGGAGGTCACCTGCGCATCGAATTGCCCGGTCCCATTTCCAGTCACTTCGCTCTGGTTCTCGAAATACCAGTCGGACGCAGAATTGGTCACATCCAGCTTGTAGTTGTAGCGCGAGGTTGCGTCTCCGCCCCAGCGGTCGATAGTGATCCGCGCGGCGCTGCCCGCCGTGGACGAAAGCGTGTACGCATTCATGCCGTAGATCAGCGGATTGATGGAGTGTGTCTGCGCGTTTACGTCCACCGTCAGCGCCGGCCCGCCGGCCGCCGCCGGAGCAGCCAGGTTCACCGTGACGGAACCGGACACCGACGTGTCCTGGTTGCTGGTCGCCGTCACCTTCACCGTAGCCGGGGCCGGATACGGCGTGGTGTACAACCCCGCCGCATCAATGGTTCCGGGGCTCAGCGTGTTTCCCGCCGGAGCGCTCACCGTCCAGCTCACGGAACTATTGGTCACCGCTGGCCCACTCACGGTTGCGGTAAATTGCTGGGTCATGCCGATGGTCAGCTTGGGCGCGCTCGGGGTCACGGTTACTGAGCTAACCGCCGGCGGTGTGCCGCCTCCGCCGCCGCCCCCGCCCCCGCCGCATGCCGCCAGTACGCCCATTCCGGCCAAACCGGCACAAGCAGATAACCGCCCCAGGAATCTCATGCAAGTCTTACCGTTCGCCTGCAGGTTCGTTCGCCCGGATGCTTCGCTCTGCGCAATCATCCTGCAGTTGAATTCCGTATCCGTATCATCTTACATGCGCGCACTCCAGCCGCTGCGCCGGAATTCATCCCCGTCCATGCGCGGAAATCCGGTCCGTTTCACACCCGCGCCAACTCCGTTCCACCTCGCTTCAGCAGCGCGTCGGGCGCACGCCGCTCTTCAAGCGCCCACCCCGCCAGCAGCAGGCTAGGCGCCTGCACCGGCCCCGCAGCCGCAAGTTCGCCCAGCGTGGTGTGGCGAACTTCCTGCCCCGCCTGCGCCGCCCGCGACACCAGCGCGCAGGGAAAATCCGCCGGCAATCCTTCTCCCATCCATTCCGCCGCCAGCAGCGTCAAATCCCGTCCCGGCATGTACACCACCCGCGTCGTATTCTCTACCGCCGGCATCGCCCCCTCGTCGTGCGACTGCGCATGATGCCCGGTGGAGAATTGCACGCTGGAAGCGCATCTCCGGTCCGTCAGCGAAGCCGGAATCGCCGCCGCCGCGGACAGCGCCGACGTGATCCCCGGAACCACCTCGAACTCCACACCTGCCTCGCCCAGCGCCTCCATCTCTTCCGCCGCGCGTCCAAATATCAACGGATCGCCGCTCTTCAGCCGCACCACGCTTTGCCCTCGCCGCGCCCGCTGCACCATCAGCGCGCTGATCTCCTCCTGCGTGATGCTCTTGGTCCCGCAGCGCTTGCCCACATTCACAATCTCCGCTCCGCGCGCCAGCTCGAGAATCGCGTCCGGCACCAGGTCGTCGTGCAGCACCACTTCGGCAGATTCGATCAGCCGCACCGCCCGCACCGTCAGCAGCTCCGGATCGCCCGGCCCCGCGCCCACCAGGTACACGCGACCCCGCTGCGCGAAACCTCGGCCCGCCTTGCCTGTCCACGATCCGGAGCGCCCCATCCTAACCGCGATTTCTGCGGTCAGGGTGGGATCACCAAACCCCGGCCCATCCTGCGCCAACTCATGCAGCAGCGCCTTGCGTTCCTCGCCCGCCGGCAGCGTCGTCAGGATTTCCCGCCGTAGCTCGCCAATTTGCTTGAGCCACGGGCCCACGTCCTCGGGCAACTGCGCGTCAATTTCCTTGCGCAGCCGCTGTGCATAGGCCGGGCTTTCCCCCGCCGTCGAAATCGCAATCTGCAAATCGCCCCGCCGCACCACGGCCCCGAAAAAGAAATCGCAGTTGGGAATATCGTCCACGCTGTTCGACCACACGCCCCGCTCCACTGCCGCGCGATACACCGCGGCATTCACCTCCGGCGCGTCCGTGGCCGCGATCACCACCTGCTGCCCCTCCAGGTCCGTCGCCTCAAACTCACGCCGCACCCAGTTGAGCCGTCCCTCCGCCTCCAGCGCGCGAATCTCAACCTTCGCGTCCGGCGCCACCACCGTAATCCGCGCGCTCGTCCGCAGCAGGCTCGTCACCTTATCGAGCGCCACCACGCCCGCTCCCACCACCAGCACCCGTCGCCCTTCCATCTTCACAAAAATCGGCAACAAACTCATCCGCCCTCCATCGCTTCTTCACTGTTCACTGTTCACTGATCACTGACCACTGATCACTCGATTCCATGCGGCACGTGCCCCACTGCCACATCGCGCTCCACTTCGGCCAGCACCTCGCCGGCCAGAAACGCCCTTAGCTCGTCATTCGAGTGCCGCGCAAACCACGCCCGCAAATTCTCGCTCGCTCGCCGGCTGCCCAGGTACTCGCGCAGCAGCCGCTCCATCGCCTCCGGAACCAGCGGCGCAGGGCAACGGTATCCCACCGGCCGCGCAATCCCCGCATGCTGCCCCACCGCCCCGCCCAGGCAAAAGTAGTACGCGTCCGTCAACACGCCGTTGTGCTTGATCTTCTTGCCCTCCATCCCGATGTCCGCAATCCAGTGTTGCCCACAGCCGTTCGAGCAGCCCGTCACGTGCAGCCGCAGCTCCTGGTCGAACTCCGGCAGCCGCTCTTCCATCTCCTCCACCAGCCAACGCGTAAACGCCTTGGTCTCCGTAATCGCCAGCTTGCAAAATTCCGTCCCCGTGCACGCCACCGCGCCCCGCCAGAACACCGTTCCGTCCACGTACAGCCCAATCCGCCCCAGCTCGCGCGCCAGTTCGCCCGTCTTCGCATACGGCACATCTACAAAAATCAGATTCTGCGAAATCGTTGTCCGCAGATTGCCGCTCCCGAACCGCTCCGCCAGCTCGGCCGCCGCCTCCAGCTGCTCGCCCGTCATGCGCCCGCGCAGCACGCTCGCGCCCACATACGCCAGCCCCGCCTGCTTCTGCGGATGAATCCCCGCATGATCCCGCAGCGACCCGCTCGGAACCGTCTCCTCCGCGCCCGGCTCCAGCGCAAAGTCCAGCCTGCCCTGCAGCTCGTTCAGGAAACTGTCCGGCGTCCAGCCTTCCTTCAGGAATAAATACTTCAGCCGCGCCCGGTCGCGGCTCTCGCGCAACCCTTGCTGGTCGCGGAAGATCTCCGCCACCGCCTTCACCGCCGGCACTGCCTGCTCCGGCCGGATGAACGCATCCAGCTTGACCGCCAGGTGCGGCTCCTTTGACAACCCTCCGCCCACCCGCAGCGTGAACCCAACCTCGCCGCCGCGCTCCACCGCCGTCAGCGCCACGTCGTTTACTTCGGGGTAATTGCACCAGTCGGGGCATCCGGTCGCTGAAATCTTGAACTTTCGCGGCAGGTTCACAAAATCCGGATTCGCAATCAGCAGTTTCGCAATCGCCTGCGCCACCGGCGATGCATCGATCAGCTCGTCCGCGGCCAGCCCCGCCAGCGGGCATCCGGTCACGTTGCGCACCACGTCGCCGCACGCGCCCTTGGGCGAAAGCCCGATCGCATCCAGCGCGTCCACCACCTCGGGCATGCTCTCAATCGTCAGCCAATGCAGCTGGATGTTTTGCCGCGTGGTAATGTCGGCCAGGTTGCGCGCATACTTCCGCGCCAGCCCCCCGATCGTCCGCGCCTGGTGCGACGTCAGAATCCCATTCGGAATCCCCACCCGCATCATGAAGTACTCGCTCGCCAGTCCCTCGCCGCCCTTGCCCCCGGTTGCGCCCGCGCCGTCCCCCTGCGTGTACACGCCCCACCACTTGAAGTAAAACGACGCCCATTCCGGCAGCACGCTCGTGCGGCCCTCCCGCGCAAACCGCCGCACCTCGTCAAACGCCTCCCACGGATTCTTCGCCCGCTTCAGCCGCTCCGCCCTCTGTGCCTTGGTCTCCTTCACCACCGTCCCGTCGCTCATCTATTCCTCCAGTCCCTAGTCCCTACGTCCCTGCTTCTCGTCCCTGCTCCAAAAACAAAACGCCCGCGACAGATGTGCCGTCGCGGGCGTTTCGGAAACCGTGTGCTCTTCTCTGAGCTAGCTAAGCATGCAGGTCACCTGTGCCGCGCGATGAGGCATACAGCAGCGACAACAGGAGACACATTGCATACAGCGATCATACGGACAAATCCCTTTGAGCGCAACCGGCGCCACGGCTCCTCGCCTCACACCAAAGGGCTAGCCCGCAATCCATCAGTGGTTTACGCAGTTTGGCTCCGCCGCTTTCCCGACCCGTCGGCTCCTCGCACACAGTCAAGTTCTTTGCTTCTTCTAATCAAGAACTGCTCCCCCACGCAACAAAGGCGTTTCGCGGTAAACCCCTCCGGCAGCCCGCCGAAAACCTATTCATTGCAACGCCTGGTGGGTGCGGGCCATGTCCCTGCGTTTATCCGATAACATCGCGGCTCATTATGCTGCGAATGCTCTCCCCGACACGTCTGCCGATCCCATTCCGATCCCGGAGCGGATTCTTTCCGGCTGCGAAATCGAAATCGGCCCCGAGCATGCCATGGGGCTTCCCCGCGCCGAATCCGTCGGCGTTGTCGTCATCGGTCCGGATGAGCAGTATCAGGCGGAGTTCGTTCGGCGCCTCTCGCTCTCCCTCTTCGTGGTGCGGCAATTTCATTATTATCCGCTCCTGGATCACGTTTCCCTTATCGCCAATCTTGGCCTCAGCGTTTACATCGTCGATCTCGACAGCGATCCGGAGATCGCCCTGAAACTCGTCGAGAGGTTCAGCCGGATCCCCGATGCAGCTGTCCTTGTCGCCTCCAGCCACCTCTCAACGGATCTGGTGGATCGCGCCATGCGCGCCGGAGCCCGCGAGATTCTCTCCCTCCCGCTCATACCAGACAAGCTCGACCAAGCCATGGCGCGCGCCCGATGGCGCATATCCACCCCTTCGGCTCACGCTCTGGGACGTCTTTGCGTCTTCCTTGGCGCAAAAGGCGGAGCCGGCACCACCACCGTCGCCTCCAATTTTGCCGTCGCCGCAGCCGTCGAGTCGACAAAACGCGTTCTGCTGATCGACTTCGATCTGCCTCTGGGCGACGCCGTGCTGAACTTCGGCATGCAGCCGGAATTCTCCACCATGGACGCGCTCGAAAGCTGCTTTCGCCTCGACGCTGCTCGGCTCAATCATTACGTCGCCAAACACGAGTCGGGCCTCTTCATCCTCCCTGCGCAGGGGAAGTGCGTTCGCTGCCAGATGACAAAAGAGGCTGTCGACAAGCTGGTTTTCGTGGCCCGGCAGGAGTTCGACTGCGTGGTGCTGGACGCGGGAACGCGCTTTGACCTCGCCGATACGGCCATCTTCCACCCCGACGCGCAGATTTACCTCGTCTCCCAGAACAGCATTGCCGATCTGCGCAACTCCAACCGCATCCTTTCGCAGTTCAGCTCCGGCGCCGGTGCGCGCAAAGTGCAGGTGGTTTTCAACCGCGATTCGCCGGGATCTTCCTCAGACGAAGAGGCGGTCGCCGGGACGCTCGCGCAATCGGTCCGCTGGCGGGTTCCCAACGATTTCAAAGCCGTGCGCGACATGCAAAAAAACGGCGTGCCCATCGCCATGAAGGACTGCCCCATCGCCCGGACCATTCGCTCGATGGCGTGCGCCGCCCTGGAGCTTTCTTCCGAACGGGTAACAAAGAGGAAAAGAATTCTGGGCCTGTTTTAGAGGAATTCCGGCGGGAGGCATCGCCAGGAGGCAGGCCGGCATCCATCCCTCCCACCTTTTCACCAAACAACGCGGAAAGGATGGGGCACCCACGTCTGTGAATGCTCGAACAGAAGAAAGAAGGTGTGCCACCCGCGGAGGGGCCCCGGGACGCCCCGATATAGTCGTTTCCAACGGGGATTGTGCCATAATCATGTCATGGCAGTTCGCACCACCGTCGACATTCCGGAACCGCTTCACGACCGCCTCCGCGACCGCGCCGAACGCTCCGGCGCCTCCATCCGCTCGCTCATCGTTCGCGCGCTCGAAGAAACCTACGCCGCCCCGAAAAAGGGAAAGAGAGTGACCGGTCCGCTCATCGCCGGAACGGGCAAGCGAGGGCCTCGGTATCCCGTGGACGAAAATCCGCATGACCTCATTATTTATTGATCTCAACGTCTGGCTGGCGCTCTCTGACGCCGGAAATTCCCACCACGCAACCGCCTGGGCATGGCTGAGCCGCCAGCCGGATGACGTCCGCCTCATCCTGTCGCGCTACACCCAGCTCGGCATCCTACGCTTGCTTACCAACGCCGCCGTCATGGGCGATCAGACCTTGTCGTTGCGCCAGGCGTGGTCCGTCTACGACCGCTGGCTCGAGGACCCTCGCGTGGAGTTTTACCCCGAGCCGCGCAGTCTGGAAACGGAATTCAGGCAAGCCACCCAGCCCTTCGGCGCAGAGAAAGCCTCAAAGTGGGTGGGAGATTGCTGGCTTCTGGCCTTTGCACAGGCCGCCGGCGCGCAACTGGTCACCTTCGATCGAGCACTCTATGAGTTTGCCCGGAAGCACGGCAACTCCGCGATCCTGCCGTCCTGAGAGCGCAGCCGAGCACGCTTCCCGGGTTCTTCCGCCGCGGCGGACGAGGGACGCGGGGCGCCCACGTCTGTGAATGCTCGAACAGATGAGAGAAGGTGTGCCGCCGGTCTACACTGACAATCTCGCCGGTATGATTGAGTGGATGGACCGGCCGCAAGGAAGAAAGAACATGTTCAACGTTTTGACCATCGCAAGAGAGTACGGTAGTGGCGGCTCCGAGATCGGCCGTAAGGTTGCTGAAATTCTTGGCTGGGAGTGCCTGGACAAGCAGATCATCGAGCGAGTCGCGGCAAAAGGAAAGTTGGACTCTGCATGGGCTGCACAGGCAGACGAACACGCCATTGCGTGGTGGGAGCGCTTGCTCAAGAGCTTCCGTCAGGGAGGTCCCGAATCGTATGTCGGAGAAGGGACTGATCTCGGAGTGGATCGCGATACAGTGCAGGTGTTCACTGCCGGCATCATTCAAGAGGCTGCAAAGATCGGCAACTGCGTCATCATTGGACGAAGCGCGCAGTGCATATTACGGCGCCACCCCCATGTTTTTCGCATGCTCGTATACGCGCCGCTCAAGGAGAAGCTCGTGCGCATGAAGCTCCGTCATCCGCACGAGAGAGATATGCCTGCCCTGCTGCGCCGCATAGACTCCGAACGCCTGCATTACGCGCGGTATTATTACGACTGCGACTCGGCCGATCCCAGGCTCTACCATCTCACCATTAACAGCACCCTGGGCGTCGATATCTGCGCGAAGCTGGTTGCACAGATTATCCAATCCTCCTAGGTCATAACAGACCCCCGGTAGCCGTTCAGAGTTGAGGATGGGGACGCGTGCCGACCACAGCTTGCAGGATTCTTGTCCCTGGAAATACGAACGCCCCGCAAGGCTGTTCCTCCTCACGGGGCGCTTCGCTGACTCGCTGACTCGCTGACTAGCTGCACCCGCTCGTACTACCGCAGCTCATGCACCGGTAGCAGCTTCCGTTGCGCACCATGATGGCTCCGCACACCCCGCAGCTTGGCGCGTCGCCCATGTCGTACATCTCGCGCATGGCGTCGGCGGCGTGGTAGAGGCCGCGGTCTCTGAGCGGCGGCATGGAAATGCCCTCAGGCGCCGACGGTCTCGATTCCGAGGCCTGGGCTTGCGCGGAAATCTCCGGCGCAATGCCGCCTCCGGGCGCGCTGGTCCCGCCCATCCCCGGCAGCGTGGTTTGCGCGCTCATCTGGCTCATCTTGCGCGCGACTTCTTCGGCCAGCCGCGACAACTGATCCTGCGGAATCGCCTGCTCTTGCTCGAATTCCGCATCGTTCAGAATCGTGGGCGAGGCCGGCAGTTGCGGCGCCGGCGCGATGAGGCCGGCAAATAGGGTCAACTGCTCGCCCGAAAGAAAGCGCAGGTTGAGCCAGCGGAAGATGTAATCCATCAGGCTTTTGGCAAAGCCGATCTGCGGGTTGCCGGTCCAGCCGGAAGGCTCGAAGCGCGTGTGCGCAAACTTCTCGCACAGCACGCGCAGCGGAACTCCGTGCTGCAGCGCGAGGGAGATGGCCGTGGCGAACGAGTCCATCAGCCCCGAGACCGTCGAGCCCTCCTTGGCCATGCGGATGAAGATCTCGCCCGGCTGCTGGTTGGGGTAGAGGCCCACGGTGATGTAGCCCTCGTGCCCCGCGATTGAAAACTTGTGGGTGATGGACGCGCGCTCCTCCGGCAGCCGGTGCCGCACCGCACGCGGCGGCGCGTTCTGGTCCTGCGCAGCGGGCGCGGGCGCAACCGGCGCCGGCGTGGCCGTGATGGTGGGCACCGCAGCCGCCCTGGCAATCTCCTCCATCGCCTTCTGGAACGCCGCGCCCGCCGCGATCACCTGCTTGGCCGAAACCTCCAGCCGGGCCCCGATCTTGGCTTCGAGCGCCTTCACGTCCGCCTCCGCCGGCGTCGTTCCCGCCGCCATGCTGGCCAGCACCCGCTCGGCCGTGACATCGAGCGCCGAGGGCTCCTTTTTGGCGTCCATGCTGGTGTTGAGCGGCTGCACCCCCTTCGACCCGTCGCGGTAAATGGCTACCGCCTTGATCCCCCGCCGCCACGCCTCCGCGTATGCCTCGGCCACGTCCTCGACGGTCGCTTCCTGGGGCAGGTTCACCGTCTTTGAGATGGCTCCGGAAAGGAACGGCTGCGTCGCCGCCATCATCTTGACGTGGCCCATGTAGTGGATGGACCGCGTGCCCTTGGCCGGCTTGAAGCTGCAATCGAACACCGCCAGGTGCTCCGGCTTGATTCCCGGCGCGCCCTCGATGGTGCCGGTCGCGTCAATGTAGCTCACGATCGCGTTTACCAGGTCGTCGGCGTAGCCCAGCTTGAACAAGGCCGCGGGCACCGTGTTGTTCACGATCTTGATCATGCCGCCGCCCACCAGCTTTTTGTACTTCACCAGCGCCAGGTCCGGTTCGATGCCGGTGGTGTCGCAGTCCATCATGAAGCCGATGGTGCCGGTGGGCGCCAGCACCGTTACCTGCGAGTTGCGGTAGCCGTAGCGCTCGCCGTAGACCAGCGCCAGGTCCCAGCACTCGCGGCTGGCGTCGATCAGCGCATCGAGCTGAGGCACGGTGAACGGCTCCGCGCTCGCTCCCGACCGGCCGATGTTGTTCACCTCCGCGCGGTGCATCCGGATCACGTCCAGGAACGGCTCCCGGTTGACGTAGAACCCCGGGCACGCCCCGCCATTGTGCTCCACGCTCGCCGTCAGCGGCGTGGCCGAGGCCAGCGGCCGGCAGGAGCCGGCGACGACGGCCGATTGCAGGTAGGACTGGCCGCACATGATGGCCGTCAGCGCGGCAGCCAGGTCGCGGCCGGCTTCAGAGTCGTACGGCAGCCCAAAAGCCATCAGCAGTGCTCCCAGGTTCGCGTACCCCAGCCCCAGGGGCCGGTAATCGTGCGAATTGCGGGCGATGGATTCGGTCGGATACCCGGAATTGTCCACCAGAATCTCCATCGCCGTGATCATCACCGAGATGCCGTGCCGGTACGCCGCAATGTCGAACTGACCCCCGGCATTGACAAACTTCATCAGGTTGAAGCTGGCCAGGTTGCACGCTGAGTTATCCAAAAACATGTACTCCGAACAGGGGTTGGAGGCGTTGATGCGGGCGGTGTTTTTGGAGGTGTGCCAGCGGTTGATGGTGGTGTCGAACTGGAGGCCGGGGTCGCCGCAGAGCCAGGTGGCCTCGGCGATCCGGTGCATGATGTCGCGGGCCTTGTAGGTCTTGACCGGCTTGTGTTCTTTCACGGTGAGGGTCTCAAAGTCGCCATCGGTCTCGTAAGCGCGCATGAACTGGTCACTTACGCGGACGGAGTTGTTGGCGTTTTGGAAGAAGATGGACGAGTAGGCTTCGGAGTCGGGCCCAGAGCCGTCGTAGCCCTCGCGGATGAGGGCGTAGGCCTTGGCCTCTTCCTTCGCCTTGCAGTCGATAAACTCAACGATATCGGGGTGATCCACGTTGAGGATGACCATTTTGGCGGCGCGGCGGGTTTTGCCGCCGGACTTGATGACGCCGGCAAAGGCGTCAAAACCGCGCATGAAGCTCAAGGGGCCGGAAGCCGCGCCGCCGCCGGACAGGTTTTCCATGGAGCCGCGGATGGGGGAGAGGTTGGTGCCGGTGCCGGAGCCCCACTTAAAGAGCATGCCTTCGGTTTTGGCCAGGGTGAGGATGGAATCGAGCGAGTCGTCGACGGCGTTGATGAAGCAGGCGGAGCACTGGGGATTGTGGTAGCCGGTGGCCTCGAACTTGACGCAGCCAGTGGCCGGGTCCCAGTGCCAGCTCTGGCCGGCCGCGTCGGGCTCGAGACGGTCGCAGCCCACGTTGAACCAAACAGGGGAGTTAAAGGCCACCTTCTGGGTGAGGAGCATATGGGCGAGCTCGTCGTGAAAGACGGCCGCATCTTCCGCGGTAGCGAAGTAGCCGCCGGCGAGACCCCAATCGCGCACCGTTTCGACTACGCGCTCGACCAATTGGCGGACGCCAGTCTCCCGCTCCGGGGCGCCGAGCTGGCCGTGGAGGTACTTTGAGGCCACGATATTGGTGGCCGTCATGGACCAGTCGATGGGCACCTCAACATCCTTCTGCTCGAAGATGGTGTTGCCCTTGCTGTCGGCGATCAGAGCGGTGCGCGTTTCCCACTGGACCTCGTCGTAGGGGGAGATGCCCTGACGGGAGAAGCGGCGGGCGAAGGTGAGGCCGCCGCGGTTGGCGGAACTGGTGAAGGCGGCGGCGGGTGTGGTCAGGTGGGCCTCGTTCATTGGGGGTCTCCTCGGCGCAAAAGGTAAGATGCTTTTCCATTCGTGCCTGGCAGGCGCGGACGGTTGAATCGAAATTTCACTCGACAACGGGCTGAATCAGGATCGAAACGGATACAGCGGTTGCATGTTGCCGCGGCCAAATTAGCCAGATTCGCGTCTGGGTGGTTAACAGTCCATTCACAAGCCGCAGATGAAAAAATAACGCTGTCTATGGTGCGTGTCAACAGCAAACCACAATATCTAGTGTTCAGGGTGCAATCGTAAGTACCGAAGCGGAAAAGCGCCGGTTTTGGCCTGTGGAAAGCGTGATTCGTCGCCCCGGGCGTGGGTTTCGGCACGCAAATTGCCCTCCTGACAGGGCAAATGCGGCCGGGGTGAGGGTGGAGCGGATTCCGGGCGGTTTCCAACGTTGTCAGCCTATGCTCGGAGTGGCGGCGGGGCAAGGCGCAGGAACGGTGCAAAGCGCAGGAACTGCTGTGCATGGTGTGGATAATCGGGACGGCGGGCGTGGCTACTTCGGCTTCTTCTGGGCTGCGGGCATGGGCATTGGGGCGGCCTTGTCATAGACGATGCTCTTGGTGCCTCCGCCGCAACCGCCGACGACCTTGCTTGCCCCTTCCTTGCCTTTGTCCACGATGGTGAGGGTGTAGCCGGTTACGCCCTTGGCATCGAGCTTCTTGGCGATTTCCGCTTTCAGGTCTTCGCAGGGCTTGGCTTGGGCCAAGGCGCAGAGAGGCGTGCAAAGGACAATCGCGAACGCGAGCAAACGTTTCATGGTGGAACCTCCTGGCTTTAAGGATCGCGGCCTGGATTTGCGAGTCGCGGGAAGTATACACGTTCTTTGCGGGTGCTATTTAACCGGACACTCCATGAATATCGTGATGATTACCGGATTGCCGACGATCCGAGAAATCCAACCTTCGGGTTGCGCCCTGACTCCTCAAAGGATCAGAATGTCTCCGACAGGAGGCTCAACCATGCTGGTTGTGCGTAACAGATTTGTGGCCAAGCCGGGGTGCGCCGGGAAGCTGGCCGCTCAATTGAAGGAAGCTGTCGCCGCTTTTGAGATGCCCAACGCTCGCGTGCTCACGGACGTGACCGGCGATTTCAACCAGGTCGTCATGGAGTTCACAGCGGAAAACATGGGGGAAATTGAAAAGCGGATGCAGGAGACGATGGGCAGCTCAATGTACCGCGAGCGGATGGCCGGATACACGGAACTTTGGATCACCGGGAGCCGCGAAATTCTGCGCATTGCCTGACCCCAAACTATCCAAAAACTCAAACCTGCCGCGTTTACGCACTTAGTGGTGCATTGAGCATTGGGCCGAGGCGACCCCGGCACCGGCTCTTTCACTCGTGTCTGTCTTATGGTAATTTCGCTGTGAAGACATTTCGCCCCCCGGGAAGGAGAATTGGATGAACGCTTGCGCCGGTCTCGCCGCGGTTCTGGTCCTGGCCCCCGCAGGGATGCTGGCTGCCCAGGTTGCGCAACCTCATCCCGGCGCGGGTATGGGCGTGATGACCATGCACGGCAAGGCGGGCATTGCCACGCAGGTGAGCCCATCCGAGATCAGCCTGGCGGTACCCGAACATGTCACATTCCGGGTACGCATCCTGCCTGACACGCGGTTCACGCAGGAGGGCCAACCGGTGAGCGAGGACGCAGTCCAACCGGACAGCGCCATCTTCGTCCACGGTGTGTTTGATATGCAAGCGCGCACGGTGGATGCCGAGGCGATTGACCTGATGCCGCAGTCCCGAGCGCTCAGGGTGCGAATGGAGAACTACGGCAAGACGTGGACATCCGGCGTAATCACAGATGTTGGGAACGGGTCGATTACGATTCAGCACCTGGATGGGAGCTCTGGCACGCTTGTGGTCAGCACCAGCAGCTCGGTCCTGTTCCACAGTGACCCAGCCCTTCTGTCGGACTTGCGGCGAGGCGAACAGGTCGATGTAGGGCTGGAACGCAATGATCCCTCGGCCGCGGAGACCATAAGGATTCAGGGGATGGTCAGGGGCTATCGGTAACTGACCCCGCGCGACCGCATTGCCCGGCGCAAGACACGACAATCCTGTAGAGACAATCAAAGCCCGGCAGAGCGCGGAAGTGCGGCCGCGGATCCTTGGCGATGCTCCGGTTATTTTGCGATGACGTCGATGGGGGCGGTGATGGTGCGGGGAGGCATGCAGGCGTTTTCATCGCAGGCCTGGAAGCGCAGATGGGCCTGGACGAGATGATCGCCGGGGGTGGCGACGAGACGGGTTTCGATGGCGAAGTCGCCGGTGTAGACGGACAGTTTGGTGGAGGGATCGACGGGGAGGATGAATGGGACGCCCTGGGGATAGCGCGCGGATTGGAGGGTGACGCCGGAGCTGCCGGGCACCGAAAGCACGGTGGGGATCAGGGATGGA
Source organism: uncultured Acidobacteriota bacterium (assembly GCA_963766785.1). Classification (GTDB taxonomy): domain Bacteria; phylum Acidobacteriota; class Terriglobia; order Terriglobales; family Acidobacteriaceae; genus Telmatobacter. Next base: position 168,482 of record CAVYBV010000015.1, on the reverse strand, counting down.
TCGCTGGGGGCGTGGGAGTTGATGTGCAGGCCGGGAGCGACGCGGAAGTGGAGGGTGACGGATTGCGGCTTGCCGGCGGGGAGGGTGATTTGCTCGGGGAAAAGGTAGCTGACCTGCTGGTTTTTTTCGACGGGTTGGTTGGGGTCGCGGAAGAGCGGGGTTTGCGCGGGCAGGGTTAGGGACGCCGCCAGGACGGCGATGGCGGGGATGCCAAGTTTGCGTATGCTCTTTACCATGACGGCCTGATCAAACATCCCTCAGGGGCTAAAGCCCGGCAAATCTGGTTGCACTGAACGGCACGACTGAAGTCGTGCCCCTTCAAAACAGAGCATGCACCCCACGTCCTGCAGGCGGGCAAGTTCATTGGCTTAGCGCCTGGCGGATTTTGAGCGCCATGTCGTCTTCCGATGTGATGCCCATTTGCGCGGCGATGATTTTGCCGGAGCGGTTGACGAAGAACGAGGTGGGCATGGCCTCAAAGTCGCCGTATTCGTGGCTGATGCTGTCGCCATTGAGGAGAACGGGATAGGGCATGTGCTCCTTTTGGACGAACTGGGCGACGGCGGTTTTGTCTTTGGCCCAGGCGGGCTTGTCGGCGGGGGTTACGTCGTCGTCTTCGGTGTCGACGCCGAGGATCTCAAAACCCTGGGAGGCGTACTGCTTTTCGAGGTCGACGAGCCAGGGAGTCTCCAGCTTGCAGGGGCCGCACCAGGTGGCCCAGAAGTTGATGAGGAGGACTTTGCCATTGTAGTCGGCGAGGGAGATTTTTTTGCCCGACAGGTCTTCAAGATTGAAGGACGGGGCCTGTTTGCCGAGGAGCGGTGACTGGGTGTAAGCCTCCTCGGGGTTGGCGGCGACGGCTAGTTCGGCCTTGAGAGTGGCGGAGTCGGCGCGTTTCTGGGCGGCCTGCTTGCGGTACTCCCAGTTGGCCCAGCCGGCCCAGGCGAAGACGGCCAGGATGAGCAGGGTGACGCCGAGAACGATAGTGTTGCGCTTCAAGGGATGGAGGACCTCTTTGACTATTGTACGAGGAGACTTGGGACGGAAGGGCCGGGAGCTGGTAGCCGGGAGCCGGTAGCTACAGGCTACAAGCTACAGGCTACTGGCTACGGGCAACGGGGCCTTACAATCGATAGCCGATGGCAGACAACAAAGAATCAGTGGGTTCGGACGGGAAGGCGTTGACGCCGGCGGAGCTGGTACGGACGGAGGCGGCGGCGCTGGAGGCGCTTGCGCGGCGGCTGGACGGGGCGATGGCGGGGGACTTTGGCCGGGCCGTGGAGCTGGTTTTGCGCTGCGGCGAGGGCAACGGGCGGGTGGTGGTGACGGGGATGGGCAAGAGCGGGATTATCGCGCAGAAGATTGCGGCGACGCTGAGCTCGACCGGTTCGCCGGCGCTGTTTCTGCATCCGGCGGAGGCGGTGCACGGGGACGTGGGCGTGCTGATGCCGGGGGACGTGGTGATTGCGCTGAGCGCGAGCGGGGAGACGGAGGAGATTCTGCGGCTGCTGGCGACGCTGAAGCGAAAGGGCGACGCGCTGATCAGCTTCTGCTGCAATGTGGGGTCGACGCTGGCGACGGCGAGCGACGTGGCGCTGGATTGCGGCGTGGAGCGGGAGGCGTGCGGGCTGGGGCTGGCGCCGACGGCCTCGACGACGGCGATGCTGGCGCTGGGAGATGCGCTGGCGGTGGCGGTGAGCCTGAGGAAGGGCTTCAAGGCGGAGGATTTTGCCGAGCTGCATCCCGGCGGCAAGCTGGGCAAGCGACTGGCGCGGGTGCGCGAGCTGATGCATGCGGGCGAGGCGGTGCCGGCAGTTGCGCCGGAGACGGCGATGACGGACGTGATTTACGAGATGTCGTCGAAGAAGCTGGGGATGACGACGGTGCAGGAGGCGGGACGGCTGCGCGGGGTGATCAGCGACGGCGATTTGCGGCGGCTCTTGGAGCGGGAGGGCGGCGCGGCGCTGAGCAAGACCGCGGGCGAGGCGATGAACGCGCAGCCGAGAACGATTGCGGGCGAGGAGCTGGCGGCGCGGGCGCTGGCGGTGCTGGAGGAGCGGAAGATTACGTCGCTGGTGGTGGTGGATGGGGATGGTCGCGTGGAGGGCGTGGTGCACCTGCATGATTTGTGGGGCGTGGAGCTGATTTGAGGGCGCTTGAGTTCTTAGGCCAACTCGTAGTAATCCGATAGGAATTTATCCAGGATTTTGAAGTGGATTATGCTGGTCGGGTTCTACTCAAACGTCGCCCGAGTTCCAGGAATTGAGCGGATATTCCGCTTGTAAAGTGGACTCTGGCTGATGTTCAGGTAAAGGATGCGCTTTCTCCACTTTGACGTTAGCCCCACTAGGGTCATGCTGCTGATCTTGCGCTCGCTGTCGCTCCGGCTTGGTTTAATCGCGGTTATTTCGAGTTCTCGGGTTGGTGGAATCTCAGGACCCGTCCAATTAAGAGGTACACAAACCGGATACGTTCCGCCTTTGTCCGTGATGGTGTCAATCATCTGAAAGATGATCAGGTCCCCAGATAGAAGACGGTAGGCAAAGAGTTCGCCAACGCTCCAGGGGCAGTCGCAAGGAATCCGCCTCGCTGTCTTTCTCTGCGGTGACTGCGGAGAGGTAATTTCATCTCGCAATTTCTGTAAAGCGATCTTCCGCTTGGAGTACTCCTTGGTTCCTTCTTGCCCTCGCAGCAAATCAGAACCCGAGTCGATCACCTGTATTGCCTTCTGCAATACCTCGCTTTCGAGTCGTCCGGTTTTCAACTGAGTAGCCGCCAACGCGAGCCATGCAACCGGGGCCTCATCTGGATCTGAAAACGATGACTTGTATTCCGCCATGATGCGCTTTGTTGCGTCCGTGCCGCTGAGACCTTAGCCAAGTGCGTCGCGGTAGTCACCCCGAATATCACAGGCCAAATCATCGGAGAAGATCGCAGTTCCCCAAGCTCCCATTCAACCTCCTGGCCGGATTGCATACCATTGTGACACATTTTGTGGCACAATAGAGCCATGCCGAGTGTGAATCTTCGACAGCTTCGTGACACCCGCAAGCTCAAGGAATGGCTTCGCGCCGGGGAGACGGTGGAGCTGCGCGAGCGGGACCGCGTTCTTGCCAAGATCGTACCGGAAAGAGCTGCGGCACAACCGGTCGAGTTGCCGGATTTTGAGGCGCGGCGCAAGGAGATGTGGGGAGACCGCACCTTCAACAACCAGGAGATACTCGACGAGATCAGAGAGGATCGCTTTTGAGCGTTTGCGTGGATTCGAGCTTTCTGGTTTCGAGCTACGTCTCCGATTCGCACTCTTCTGAGTCGGATCGCCGGCGAATGAATTCTCCAGCGCTGTGGCTGACGCCTCTTAATCGCGCCGAATTCGCGCGTGCCGTCTATCAATACGTCTTCCGATCACAGATGAACCTGGCGCATGCGAACCAGCTTTGGAGCGTGTTCCAGGAGGATTGCGAGCGAGGCGTATGGATCAGGACGGGCTTTCCGGAGTCCGCATGGCGGTTGGGAGTAGAGTTGGCTCGGAAACACGGGCCGACGCTCGGCGTGCGCACGCTGGATACTTTGCACGTGGCGTGCGCGCTGGAGTTGAAGGCGGAGCGGTTCTGGACCTTCGACGAGCGGCAGGGGAAGCTGGCGGAGGCGGTGGGGCTGGAGACGTCGGGCTAGACCGGCAGAGATACTTCAAATTTTTTTCCAACTGTTGCGCGCATGATGTACCGTAGCATCCAACCAGCCTGCTTCCCGCAGGTCGAATTTCCAAGAAGACGGAGAACGGAACGATGAAGATCAAGAATGTCCTTTACCTTACCCTGGCGATGGTTATTGCATTCGCGGGCGGTGCGATTACGATGGCCCAGGTGAACGATTGGCACGACGTGGATAGAGTGCACCATGAAGTGCAGGTCGCCATTGACGATTTGACGCGCCTCCAGGGAGCCAACGGTTACCATATGGGCGGACATGCCGCGAGGGCAAAAGTGCACTTGATCGCGGCGGAGCAGGAACTCCGTGCGGCGGTGGACTTCGTGAGGAACGGCCGCTGACAAAGGGCCGGACGCCCGCAGGGCCGTTATGGAAGATCGGGACGGGGCGAGCCAGCGAACGTGGCTGTGCTCGCCTTGGACTGCGTCTGGTCCTGCAGTGAGGGCTTGATGTGTTTCCAACGGCCGTGGCATTGGCGCGGTCTCATTCTCCTGCGCGAAAAGTTCGCCTGCTCAGGCTCCCGCCGGGGCGCGCCGGAAGCAATGCAACAGAACATTTAAAATAGGTGTTGCCGTGATTTGCCCTGCGTTCGCCGCGGCGAACGGGAAGGTTTGCGCTCTAATATGCATCGTTGGTCGAAGCTCTTTATTCCTACTCTGCGCGAGGCCCCGTCGGATGCCGAAGTGGCCAGCCACAAGTTCCTGCTGCGGGCCGGGTATATCCGGCAGCTTGGCGCGGGAATTTACAACTATCTGCCGCTGGGGCAGCGCGCGCTGAACAAGATCGTCGCCATTGTGCGCGAGGAGATGGACACCATCGGGCAGGAGTTCTACCTGCCCGCGATTTTGCCCAAGGAGCCGTGGGTGGAGAGCGGCCGCTGGACCACGATGGGCGACAACATGTTTCGCCTGAAGGACCGCAAGGGCGCGGAGTTGTGCCTGGGCATGACCCACGAGGAGATTGTGACCGGGATGGCGCGCAACGAGCTGCGCAGTTACAAGCAGTTGCCGCAAATCTGGTACCAGATCCAGACCAAGTTCCGCGATGAGCCTCGGCCGAAGTCGGGCTTGCTGCGGGTGCGGCAGTTCATCATGAAGGACGCGTACTCGTTCGATCTGGATGAGGCGGGGCTGGACGTGAGCTACCGCAAGCACGATGCGGTGTACCGGGCTATCTTCACGCGGGCGGGGTTGAAGTTCGTGGTGGTGGAGGCGGACTCGGGGGCGATGGGCGGATCGCAGTCGCAGGAGTTTATGGTGTACACCCGCGCGGGCGAGGATCTGATTGCGAGCTGCGCCAAGTGCGGGTACGCGGCGAATTTGCAAAAGGCGACGTCGCGACTGGACGCTGTGACCGAGATGGAGGCGACCGGCGATGGGACGCCGGAGCTGGTGAAAACGCCGGGATGCGCGGCCATTGCGGACGTGGCGGCGTTTTTCCGGATTTCGCCGGCGAGCGACATCAAGTGCGTGGCCTACATGGCGCTGAAGCGCGGGGCGGGCGGGAAAAACGCTGAGCCGGACGCGTGGCACGGAGTGGCGGCCTTCCTGCGCGGCGACCACCAGGTGAATGAGACGAAGTTGCTGAATGCGATCGGCGCAGCGGAACTGAGGCCGATGCAGGCCGAGGAACTGGAACGTTATTTCAAGGGGCCGGCGGGATACCTGGGGCCGGTGGGACTCACGCCTGACGAGAAACCGCTGGCTGACGGGCTTACGGTAATCGTGGACAAGTCGCTGGAAGGCCGGCGGAACATGGTGTGCGGCGCCAACAAGCTGGACTATCACCTGCGCAATGTGACGCCGGGACGCGACTTTACGTGGACGCTGAGCGCGGATATTCGCAGCGTGAACGAGGGCGAGGCGTGTCCGACTGAAGGCTGCGCGGGCAGGCTCGTGGTGGGCACGGCGGTCGAGGTGGGGCACATTTTCAAGCTCGGGTACAAGTACACGGAGTCGATGGGCGCGCGGGTGCTGGATGCAAACGGCAAGGAAGTGATGCCGATCATGGGCTGCTACGGGATCGGGATCGAGCGCATTTTGACCGCGGCCATCGAGCAGTCGAACGACGCCAACGGGTTCTGGCTGCCGGCGAGCATTGCGCCATTCACGGTCGTCATCACAGTGACGAACATGACGGACGAGACGCTGCGCGAGACCGGCGAGAAGCTCGCCGGCGAGCTGGATGCGGCGGGCATCGACTTGCTGCTCGATGACCGGGACGAGCGCGCGGGCGTCAAATTCAAGGATGCCGACCTGGTGGGGATTCCCTATCGCGTAAATGTGGGCAAGAAGGCCGCGGGCGGCGTGGTGGAGCTGGTGACGCGCGCCACTTTGCAGAGCGCGGACGTGCCGCTGGACCGGGTGTTGCACGAGTTGAAGGCCAGGATTGCCGAGGAGATGCTGCTGGAGGCGAGCGGTGAGGAACAGGGAGCAGGGAATAGGGAGTAGGGAGTAGGGAGTAGGAAGTAGTGAATCTAGTGTAGTGTCCCAAAAGTTCACCGCATCCGCGAGCGCCCGAAATGCAGATTCTTCGCTCCGCTCAGGATGACGGCCTGTGAAGAGGATAGACGGAGCTGATAGCTGATGGCTGAAAGCTGAGAGCTGTTTTATAGATGGCGTTGAAGATCAAATTCCGGATGCCGGCGGCGGGTCATGGCGGCTGGTCCTCGCTGCTGCTGCGTGTGGTGCTGCTGGTGATCGCGGCCGGATGCATCGGTGTGCTGAGCGTGTGCGGATACCTTTACATCAAGTACGGGCGCATTGTGGACCAGCGGCTGCAGCAGCCGCTCTTTGCCAATACCGCAAAGATTTACGCGGAGCCGCGCGAGGTGCGGCCGGGGCAGAAGCTATCGATCACGCTGATCACGAACGAGCTGCGGCAGGCGGGATACACGACCGACGGCGCGCAGAAACCTTCGCCGATGGGAACTTTCGAGCTGGGCATAAATTCCATCAGCGTGATGCCGGGTCCGCAGTCGTATCACGCGCAGGACGGGGCCACCATCCATGTTGCCGACGGGGTGGTGGATTCCGTGACCGACGATCATGGGCAGGCGCTGGCCAGCTACGAGCTGGAGCCGCTGCTGATTACGGGCCTGAGCGACGCCAATCGCACCAAGCGGCGGCTGATCACCTACGACGAGATTCCGCCGCACCTGGTGCAGGCGGTGCTGGCCATTGAAGACCGCCGCTACTTTGAGCATGGCGGCGTGTACTTCCCCAGCATGATCAGCTGGGGCTGGCACGACCTGATCGGAGACCGCAAGCATCTGGGCGGCGCGTCCACCATCACCATGCAATTGGCGAAGCAGCTTTTTGTGGAGGACAACCGCACCGTCAAATACAAGGTGACGCAGATCATGGTGTCGTTCCACCTGGAGCATCGTTTCAACAAGAAGCAGATCTTCGAGCTGTATGCCAATCAGGTGCCGCTGGGCGAACACGGCAGTTTTTCAGTGAACGGGTTCGGCGAAGGCGCGCAGGTGTTTTTCGGCAAGGATGTGCGCCAACTGGACCTGGCGGAGTGCGCGCTGCTGGCGGGCATGATCCAGCGGCCGAGTTACTTCAATCCGTGGCGGCACGCGGACCGGGCCATCGACCGGCGCAACCTGGTGCTGGACTCGATGGTGGAGACCGGATCAATTACCAAGGATGACGCCGAGCAGGCCAAGGAGGAACCGCTTCATCTTTCGGCGGGCAACGTGGATGCGAGCGAAGCGCCGTATTTTGTTGACCTGGTGCACGACCAGTTGCTGCAGCGGCTGGGCGAACGCGACGTGAATCTCGAAGGGCTGCGCATCTACACGTCGCTCGATCCCGACCTGCAGCGCCTGGCTACCAATGCGGTGGACAGCACCGCGCACCTGGTGGACGAACTGGTGGACCGGAAGCACGCGCGCGACCGCAGGATGGGACGCGCATATTCATACCCGCAGGTGGCGCTGGTGGCGCTGAACCCGCACACCGGGCAGGTGCTGGCGCTGGTGGGGGGGCGCAGCTACGGGAGCTCGCAGCTCAACCATGCGGTGGCGGAGCGGCCCACGGGATCGATCTTCAAGCCGTTCGTCTACGCCTCGGCGTTTGACACCGCGGTGGAGGGCACGCCGCTGCCGGGGCAGGACAAGCTTTTCTCGCCGGTGACCATGCTGAACGATCAGCAGACCACATACGAAGTGGGCGACACGGAATACACGCCGCGCAATTTTGGGGGCGAATACTACGGTGAGATGACGGCGCGGCTCGCGCTGATGCGGTCGGACAACAACGCCACAATCGGCCTGGCAGCCATGGTGGGGTTCGAACGGGTGGCGCAACTGGCGCGCGACGCGGGCATCAAGAACGCGCAGGGCACGCCGGCGATGGCGATTGGCGCCTACGACTCGACGCCCATGGAGATGGCCGGGGCGTACACGGTGTTCGCCAACGGCGGCATGCACATCGATCCGTGGATGGTGGCGAGCGTGCGCACATCGACCGGCGATATCATCACCGACCTTACGCCGACCACGAAACAGGTTGTGGACCCGCGGGTGGCGTTTCTGACCACGTACATGCTGGAGGCGGTTCTCGAAGGCAACGGGAGCGAAGGCTGCATGGTTGGAGGGCGGGATTATTGCGGAACCGGCGCGGGCGTGCGCAATATGGGATTCCTGGCGCCGGCGGCGGGCAAGACGGGCACCGAGCACGACGCCTGGTTCGCCGGCTTTACCAGCAACCTGCTTTGCGTGGTCTGGGTGGGCAACGACGACTATACCGATTTGAAGGTGGAGGGCGCCGACGCGGCCGCACCCATCTGGGCGGCGTTCATGAAGCAGGCCATCCAACTGCCGCAATACTCCGACACGCGCGAGTTCACGCCGCCCGAGGGGGTGGAGATTGTGAACCTGGACAGGGCGACCAACCTGCTGGCCGACGCGGCGTGCCCCAGCGATTACACGGCGGCGTTTCTGGACGGCACCGCGCCGAGCGATACGTGCGACCATCCGCCGGATCACCGCAACATTCTGCAAAGGATCTTCGGAATCGGGAGTCCGAAGCCGGGGAATTAGGACGGGCCAGTAGCCGGTAGCCTGTAGCTAATGGCTTCTCGCCGTCGAGCTACGGGCTACTGGCTGCAGGCTTGCCTTTACCCGTCCACATCGGAGCCGTCGGGCATGAGTTGGCAGGCGGGGCACCAGAAGGTGACGCGCGCGTCGAATCCCTGGATGCGCCGGCGGATGGGCGCGCCGCACTTGCGGCAGGGCTCACCGTTGCGCCCGTAGACCCACAGGCTTTCCGCGGGATCGGAGCGGTGGGTGGTGCGGCGGCCGGCCCCGCGCCAGGTGACGACTGTGTCGGCGGAGTCTTCGAGCACATTTGCGCGGAGCTGGCGATGAGCCACGCGGATCACGCGCTTTAGCTCCGCGCGATTCAGCGTGCACACCTTTGCGAAGGGATGAAGTCCCGACACGAAGCACGCCTCCGACTTGAAGACGTTGCCCACGCCGGCCATCACGCGCTGGTTGAGCAGCAGGTCGCCGATCTCCTCCTCCGGACAAGCGAGGATGCGCTCCACGGCGGCGTCGGGGTCGAATTCGCCGCTGAGGAGATCGTTTACCTGCTGCGGGAATCGCGGGTCGCGCTGGAGCGACTCGGCAGTGTGCATCTCCGCCACGGGGACGTTAAAGCCGACGGCGTGATACTCCGCATTCTCAATGATGATGCGCGCCGAGGAGCGCGGCTTCTGCCAGCGCTCGCCGGGACGATAGATGTGCCAGCTTCCGCTCATGAGCATGTGGGTGGCCAGGGTAGCGCCGCCGGAAAAATGCATCAGCAGCCACTTGCCGCGCGGCTCCACGCGATCGACGGTCTGGCCGGTGAGCGGGGTGTCATCGTGGAAGCGCGTCAGCAGCGGGTAAGCGGAACGGAATCCGGTGATGACCTTGCCGCCGAGGGCGCGCCCGAGCGCACGAGCAGAGCGGAAGATGGTGTCGCCTTCGGGCACTTACTGCAGCTCCTCCGGCGCGGCGTGGTGCTGCGCTATGGCCAACGGAATGCGGCGCAGGTGCATGCCCAGCGGGCCGGGATGAAAGCCAGCATCCATTAGGAAGCGCGCCATGGGATGCGCGGCCACGGGCTGGCCGTTGATGGTGGTGATGAGCACGCCTTCGCGGCGGTCGGCGTGCATGCGCTCCTGGCCGCGCGCGCAGAGGAAGTGCGCCAGGCCCGACGCGACCTGCGAACGCTCCGGCTCCTCGGCGGGCAGGAAAACGAGCAGGTTGGGATTGTTCCTTCGCAGCCACGCAACGAGCTGGCCGCTGCGCAGGATGACTTCAGCGTAAGAAGCACGCGTGAGAATGCGTGGGGCGGACTCAGAATCTTCAGCCATCGCGGGCAGGTCGGGCCAGCGAAGCACAGAACCGTAGGGATTTGCGGGATCGGCCGCGGCCATCTGCACAAACTCGGGCTTTTCAATCTCAGGCGCAGAGCGCAACTGGCGCAAAATGTCCACGGCCGCGGGCAGCGCGAACTGCGTGGCGCCGAGGCCGGCGACAAAGTAGCCGCGGCGGATGCGGCCGCTCTCTTCGAGGGCTTTGAGGACGTCGTAGACGGCGCTGAATCCGCCGGGGATGCTTTCGGCTGCGGCATGCTCGCGCATCAGCACGCCATAGCGGTTGAGCAGTTGCATGGCCAGGGCGTGGCTGCGCTCGGTGCCGGTGGGGCGTGTCAGTGTTTGAAAGGGCACGGCTTCAGCCGTGCCGCTTGCAGAAGAAAAAGAGTCTTCGGGCTTTAGCCCCTGCGGGAAGTTTTTTCCAGCAGACGGCAGTCCCTCAGCGGCTAAAGCCGATCCCATTTGAGCGGCGCTTTCGGCACGACTAAAGTCGTGCCCTTTCAAAACTCCGCCCGCGGCATCGGCACGGCTGAAGCCGTGCCCTTTCAAAGCATCAACTCGTCTCACGATCGGCGCCGGCAACAGCGACCAGCGTCCCTGCGCATTGGGCGGCGTGGTTCGCCGCGAGCGGAACACCGCGCCGGTCTGATGCGGACGGCGCGTGCCGCGTGTGTCCGGCCGCTGAATGTAGGCGCGCAGCGCGTGTAGCGAATCATTGGTGACCAGGCCGCGCCACACCAGCGACCACAAGGCATCGATGGACTCGCCCGGGTAGCCCGCGCCCGCGGCCTGGTGCAGCGGATCGAAGAAGCTGGCGCCCGTTGATTCGAGCAGCGCGAGAAGTTTTTCCTCACGCTCGGTCAGCGGTTCGGTTTGCGGACGCGGCGCGAGCAGCAGCGGCAGCTTGTCGGCGAGATAGAGCGCAATACGCCCGTCGCGCTCGCCCATGGGCTCCACGCCGGCCCACGCCACCTCGCCCGCAGCGATCAGCGTATCCAGGCCAGAGGAATCGTATCCGGCCAGTCGCGCGGGCAGAATCGCCGACTCCAGTAACGACGCCGGCAGCGGCGCGCCCTGCAGATTTTCAACCACGTCCAGCAGCGCGTCCAAATGCGCCGCGCCGCTGCGCCGGGGAGCGAGCAATCCCTGCCAGTGAGTGAGGAAGCGCGCCAGGGTGTGCTGCTCCACCGGCTCCACTTCGCGCCGCAGCCGCGCCAGCGACTTGCGCCGGATCTGGCGCAGAATCTCCGCATCGCACCACTCGCGATGGAGTCCGCCGGGAATGAATCCGCCCTCGAGCACGCGGCCCTCGTGCGCAAGCTGGCGCAGCACGGCTTCCACGTCGTCGAGCTCAAGCCCGAACCGCTCTGCTGGGGCGCGCGTGGTGAACGGCCCGTGAGTGCGTGCGTAGCGCCGCACCAGCTCCAGCACCGGATGCGCGACGGGTTCAAGCAACGCGGCGGCGAGGCCTGGCGGCAGCGGAACGCCGAGCGCGTCGCGGTAGCGCGCGGCATCTTCGGCGGCAATCAAGCGCCGCTCGCCGGCGATGCGAATTTCCAGGAGCCGCCGCGCGCGAATCAACCGGTCGACATGTTGCAGAAGCTCCGGTTCGGCCACGCGGCGCCGCAGCTCCTCGCGCGAAAGGTCGCCGAGCTTGAGGCAAAGGTCGTGGATTCCATCCGCCGATCGCGCGCGGTAATTCTCGGCCAGGCACTGCGCTGTCTCTTCCACTTCCGCAATGGCGTCGGCATCGAGCAGCTCGCGCAGGTCGGCCTCGCCCAGCAGCTCGCGCAACTGCTCCTGGTCAATGGTGAGGGCCTGGGCGCGGCGTTCGGCCAGCGGGGCATCGCCGTCGTAGAGGAAATTCGCCACGTAGCTGAAGAGCAGGGAAGAGGCGAAAGGCGATGGCTTGCGCGTGTCGACGACATGCACTCGCAACTGCCGCTGCTCGATGGCGCGCAGCGTTTCAATGAGCGCCGGCATGTCGAAAACATCGCGCAGGCACTCGCGATATGCCTCCAGAAGCAGGGGAAACGACGGATAGCGCGAGGCAACGCTGAGCAGGTCGTAAGAGCGCTTGCGCAACTGCCACAACGGCGAGCGCTGATCGGCGCGGCGGCGCGGCAACAGCAGAGCGCGGCCGGCAGCTTCGCGGAAGCGCCCGGCGAACAGCGCGGTCGAGCCCAGTTGGCGGAGCACCAGTTGCATGGCTTCCGCGGATTCCACCATGATCCAGTCGGGATCGGGCGGCTCATCGGTGTCAGGGAAGCGGAGCACGAAGCCGTCGTCGCTCCAGAGCGTTTCCACCTCCGGCCCGCCGGCCGAGCGGATGCGCGCGCTGACCGCCATGGCCCACGGAGTGTGAATGCGGCTGCCGAATGGCGACAACACACATACGCGCCAGTCGCCCAGCTCGTCGCGGCAGCGCTCAATGACGATGGTGCGGTCGTCGGGCACGGCGCCGGTCGCGGCCTCCTGATCGGCCAGAAACTCAAGCAGGTTTTCCGCGGCGTTGGGATCGAGATCGTGTTCGGTGACCAGGCGCGCGAGCGCCGCTCGCTTGGGCAGGGCGCGCATCTCCCGCACCAGCGCGCCAATGCGGCGGCCGAACTCGAGCGGGCGCCCCGGCCCGTCGCCTTTCCAGAACGGCATCTTGCCCGGCTCGCCCGGCGCCGGTTCCACCAGCACGCGATCGTGGGTGATGTCGGTAATGCGCCACGTTGACGCGCCGAGGATGAAGGTCTCATTCGGGTGGGACTCGAAGACCATCTCTTCGTCGAGCTCGCCCACGCGCACGGATTTGCCCTCGCTGTGGGCAAGGAAAACGCCGTAAAGGCCGCGATCGGGGATGGTGCCCGCATTGAGGATGGCAAGCCGCGCCGCGCCCTCGCGCGCTGTCACCACGTTGCGCACGCGATCCCAGGTGAGGCGCGGACGCAGCTCGGCAAATTCGTCGGAGGGGTAGCGCCCGCTGAGCAGATCGAGCACGCCATCGAAAGCGGAGCGGGTGAGGCCGCCGAAGGGCGCGGCGCGGCGGACCAGATCGAAGAGGAAATCGACGGACACTTCGGAGGGAGCGGAGTTAGCGGAGCTAGCGGAGTCAGCGGGGCCAGCGGAGCCAGGGAAACCGAAGCTGGCTTGGTCCGCGTCTTTGGCTTTCTTGTTCCCTCGTTCCCTTGTTCCCTTGGTCCCTGTCTTTCTGTTCCCTGTTCCCTGATCCCTGTTCCCTGCATTCGGCGCACTCGCCACGATTGCCACCAACTGCTGCGCCAGCACATCCAGCGGGTTGCGCGGATAGCGCGTGGATTCGATGTGGCCGTCGTGCATGGCGCGCGTCACCGCCGCGCACGCCACCAGGTCCGCGCGATACTTGGGAAAGAGAATGCCCTCGCTGACCGCATCCACGTGGTGGCCCGCGCGGCCGATGCGCTGCATGCCGCTCGCTACCGAGGGCGGCGCTTCAATCTGGATCACCATGTCCACCGCGCCCATGTCGATGCCGAGCTCGAGCGTCGATGTGGCGCAAAGGGCCTTGATCTGTCCCGCCTTGAGTTGTTCCTCGATCACCGCGCGCTGGTACGCCGCCAGCGATCCGTGATGGGCGCGGGCAATCGGTTCGCCTGCGAGCTCGTTCAGCGCGCCGGCCAGCCGTTCCGCCACCTGGCGGCTGTTTACGAAAAGAATCGTGGAGTTGCGTTCGCGGATCAGCTCCAGCAGCCGCGGATGAATGGCGTTCCAAATCGACACGCGACGCGGCGTCTGCGAGGCCGGCCCGCTGGGAATCTCTTCCATCGTGTTCAGCCGCGCCATGTCCTCCACCGGCACTTCAATGCGCAGGCGAAGCTGCTTGCGCCCGCTGGCGTTGACGATGGTGACGGGGCGGTAGCGGAGGGGCTCGCCTTCAGGCGAGCCAGGGAGTAGGGAATAGGGAGTAGGGAGTAGAGAACCCGATGCCTCGGCTCCATTGGCATCCCGCGCATCCAAAGCTTTCTCCAGTGCACCAATTCCTTCGTTTTCGCCGGAACCCGGTGCGCTTTCTACTCCCTTTTCCCTACTCCCTACTCCCTGTTTTTCTGCTCCCTTCTCCCTACTCCCTACTCCCTGTACTTCCACCCCGCCCAGGAATCGCGCCACTTCCTCGAGCGGCCGCTGCGTGGCGGAGAGGCCGATGCGCTGCAAGGGCCGTCCGACCAGCGCTTCCAGCCGCTCCAGCGTCAGCGCCAGGTGCGCTCCGCGCTTGGTCGGAACCAGCGCGTGAATCTCATCCACGATGACTGTGTCCACGCGGCGCAGCGCCTCGGCCGCCTGCGAGGTCAACAGCAGGTAGAGCGACTCAGGCGTGGTGATGAGAATGTCGGCGGGATCCCGGGCGTAGCGCTGGCGCTCACGCTGGGGCGTGTCGCCGGTGCGCACGCTGATGGTCGGTTCATGAAACTCCACGCCCCGCCGCCGCGCCATGTTGGCGATCCCGGCCAACGGCGAGCGCAGATTCCGCTCCACGTCCACCGCCAGCGCCTTCAGCGGCGAGACATAGACGATCTTCGTGCCGCGTCCCTTTTTGTCGCTCGTCCCTGGTCCCTTGTCCCTGTCCTTCTGTTCCCTGTTCCCTGTTCCCTGTTCCCTGCTTTCAAGCATCAGCCGATCCAGGCACCACAGGAACGCCGCCAGGGTCTTGCCCGTCCCTGTCGGCGCCAGGATCAACGCATTCTCGCCGCGCGCGATCACTGGCCAGCCCATCCGCTGGGGCGCGGTGGGCGCGTCAAAGACCGCGCGAAACCACTCCGCCGTCACGGGATGGAACGCGGCGAAAGCGTCGTCATCGGAAACGGTTTTTCGGGGTTCGGATTGAGGCGGAAATGACGCCATGCCCGACTAGGATACCGCGTTCAGGAGGGGAAGAAGAAGCGAAGAAATAACAGCCAGTAGCTTGTAGCCAGTAGCCGGTAGCCGGCAGTTCAAGCTCCAGGCTACAAGCTACAGGCTACAAGCTGTTTTTCACTCGTCATAATGCAGCAGGCTGAACACGTCATATTCCTTGAAGCGATCGCGGCCTTTCAGGAAATCGAGCTCCACGGCGAAGGCCAGCCCGCAAATCTCGCCGCCAAGCTGCTTGACCAGCTTCACGGTCGCCTCCATGGTGCCGCCGGTGGCCAGCAGGTCGTCAACCAGCACCACCTTTTGCCCCGGCCGGATCGCGTCCATGTGAATCTCCAGGGTGTCGGAGCCGTACTCCAGGTCGTAGGTGACGCGAGCCACGGGCGCGGGCAGCTTGCGCGGCTTGCGCACCGGGACAAAACCGGCATTCAGGCGATACGCCAGCGCCGGCCCAAAGATGAATCCGCGCGCTTCGATGCCCAGCACCAGGTCGATCTGCTGGGTCAGGTAATGCGCCGCCAGCGCGTCGATGAGCTGCGCAAATCCGGTCTTGTCCTTCAGCAGGGTGGTGATGTCGTAAAACAGGATGCCCGGCTTGGGGAAATCGGGCACGGTGCGCACCAGCGCCTTCAGCGCTTCCACGTTGACTGGCTTCTGAGTTTCAGGCATGAGTCGATTATAGGAGGTAGTGACGGGCCGGCCGTGCGCCTCGTCTCGTGCGAACGTCCGCCATCGAAGCTCGCGCGGTCGCAGATATGGGTGTTCACGCAGGTCCGCGGAAGTCGCGGGAGGCAGGCCGCCTCAGGGCGCCCGAATGATCAACCACAGCAGAACCCATGCCACCGCTAACGCTGCCAACACAACCAACGCCGGCCGGGTCAACTGGCGATCGCGCGTGTTCAGTTCCAAGATTCGCAATGTTGGCGGTGTCTCCGCGGGCCTTCCGGATTCCTGCGCGCTCTCAGCCCCTTTTGCTTGGACAGCGAAATGGCGGCGTTTCTCAGGCAAACGCGAGGCAGGGAACCATGTGTTGGGCCTCAGCACGGTAAACCATCCGGCAGTGCTCACGTTGAAGCCTCGGCGAGTAACGGACCGGAGAATCTTCATTGGAACCTCCTGAGCCGCTGCGCGGCAAGGTCCCTGTTCCCCGCCTTACCGTCGCCGCCGCGACGCCTCGTCGGAATAAATCTGTCCGTCGCGGATGTGCACCACGCGATGCGCGTACTCGGCGATGTCCTGCTCGTGGGTGACCAGCACGATGGTGTTTCCCTTCTCGTGCAGGCTGTCGAACAGGGCCATGATCTCGATGCCGGTCTTCGAGTCCAGGTTCCCGGTGGGCTCGTCGGCCAGGATGATGGAGGGGCTGTTGACCAGCGCCCGCGCGACCGCCACCCTTTGCCGCTGCCCGCCGGAGAGCTCATTGGGCTTATGGTTCATGCGATCGTCCAGGCCCACGTCCGCCAGCGCCTTCCTGGCCCGCACCAGCCGCTCCGCAGTGGGCGTGCCGTTGTAGATCAGCGGCAGCTCCACGTTGTGCAGCGAGGTTGCGCGCGCCAGCAGGTTGAAGGTCTGGAAGACGAACCCGATCTCCTTGTTGCGGATGCGCGCCAACTGGTCGTCGTCCAGCTCGCTCACCAGTTGGCCGTTCAGCCAGTACTTGCCCTGGGTGGGCGTATCCAGGCACCCGATCAGGTTCATCAGCGTCGATTTGCCCGATCCCGAAGGGCCCATGATGGCCACGTATTCGTTGTGCTGGATGCGCAGGTTGATGCCGCGCAGCGCGTGCACCTGCTGTTCCGCGCCCATGTCGTAGGTGCGCCACAAATCCTCAACCACAATCACATCGCCGGTCGGCGGCATGGTCTTTTGCGCTTCGGATTCGATGCCGATGCTGTCCAGGGCCATTCCCATATCTTCCTCTGCCGGCGGCGCTCCTCGTCCCCCGGCGCAGGGCAAGCAATCTCCTCGCCCGCTTGCCTCATGGTACGCAATTCCCGGTTTGGGGTCTCCAGCCCGCGCCGAGCCCGCTACGGATCAGGATGTTCCGGAACCGCTGGTGGTCAGAACCGCCGGCGCCGAGGTGTCGATCTTCACCAGAGCGTTTTCCTTCAGCCCGCGCAGCGTCTTGTAAGGGCCGGTCACGATCTCGTCGCCTTCCTTCAATCCCGAAAGCACCTCGATGTCCGTCGCTCCTGTGATCCCGGTGGTTACCGGCACAAAGTGCGCGCGCAGCTTGCCGTGCTCATCCTTGCGCAGCACGAACACGCCCTGTTGGTCCTGCTTCTGGATGCCGAAGGAGTTGGTGTCCGTCGCCGCCTCCACGTTGCCGCTCTTGCCTGCCTTCGTGTCCTGCGGCTTGATGGTCAGCGCCTGGATGGGAAGCGCCAGCACGTCCGTCTTGTGCGCGGTCATGATTCTGGCGGTGCAGGAAAGCCCGGGGCGGAGCTCGTCGCTCGGATTGTCCAGGGTGACAACCACTTTGAAGTCCTTGGCCTCTTCCGTGCCCGTTGTCGATTGCGACGTGGCCACGCCGGTCGAGCGCAGCAGCGCCTGGTCGCCCACCTCCGTCACGTGCCCCTTGAAGATCTTGTCGGGAATCGCGTCCACGGTCACGTCCGCCGGCTGCCCCAGCGCCACGTTCACGATGTCGGTCTCATCCACCTTCACTTCGGCGGTTACCACGCTCATGTCCGCGATGGTCATGAAGGTCGAGCCGTTGGTGTTCTGAATGCCTTCCACCACCGTCTCGCCCTGGCGCACCGGCTCATCGGTCACGATACCGTCGAAAGGAGCAGTGGATTCGGTCAAGTCCAGCGCGTTCTGGTAGGAGCGCAGCGTGGCTTCCTGCGTGCCCAGATGTCCCCGCGCCGAAGCCGTGTTCGCAATGGCCTGGTTCACCCCAGCCACGGCCTGCGCCAGCGTGGCCACGTCCAGGTCGTACGCCGCCTTCTTGGCGTCGAAATCCTGCTTGGCCATGATCCCGGCTTTGTAAAGCGCCTGGGCACGGTCCCAGTCCAGCTTTTTCTGCTCCAGGTCCGCCTGCGCGTGCTCCACGTTGGCCTGCGCCGTCTTCTCCGCCGCGATGTAGGACGCAATGTCGGTCTGTGCCGCCGAAATCGCCGCTTTCTGCCCGTTCACCTGGGCATCCTGCGCCACGTTCTCCACCTCGGCCACAACTTGCCCAGCCTTCACGTGATCGCCTTCCTTCACGTAGAGGTGGGTGACCCGTCCCATGGCGGTCGCGCCCAGCACCGCGTAGGTCTTCGGCTTGATCTGCCCCGTGCCGCTCACAACTGTGGACAGATCCTGCTTGGACAGCTTCGCCGTCATCACCTTGGTATAGCCCGACTGCTGCTTCACCACCATGAACGTGACCAGGCCGGCGGCGACAAGAATAGCGAGTACGATCAGAAGTATTTTCTTCATTGCTGGTTAATGCTCCCCAGGAAACCTCATTCCATTTTACGCAAAGTCCGCTTCTCCGGTTCCCTCCGGGGTACGTTCCGGGGCTCTCGCCCTGTCTTTTCACCCGGCTTTTAATCTTCTCCGGTCTGAGGACCGCGCCGGACCGTGTCTAACCGGCGCCCGCGGGCCGGGGGATTCGTTCCCCGTCCGCCCTCCGGCACTCCATCTTGTCCCGCGGTGAAAGAAAAGAGAAATCGGCAAACAATGCCTCCTTTTTGACGTCGTCAGCCTGCGTATGGTCTCAGAATTTGCCTTAAGTGCATGCCTTTTACCCTCCTCGCCGGCTCACCAGTGCCGCCTCGACGGAGTCTAAACCGCAGCAACGCGGGGCGAAGCCTGCTCTCGAGCCTTGCCCGGCGCTGGCGCGGCTCGTAAAATAGGGCAATCTAGGAGTTCCAGGCTCATGATGTCCACCCGCGGTCCGATCCTCGTTGCTGCCGTTCTTTGCGGTTTCCTTTCGATACCCTCTTTTCGCCTCATCGCCCAGTCTTCCTCCACTTCCGATCAGGAGCAGGATCCGCTCAAGCGGCCACGCTCGGATGCCGAGCAGTTCAAGGCCCAGAAGGAACTGAAGCAGGAATTGAAGGGCGCCTACAAGACCTGGCTGGATCAGGACGTGGCCTACATCATCACTGATCAGGAGCGCAATGCCTTCAAGAATCTGACCAACGACGAGGAGCGCGAGGCCTTCATCGAGGCTTTCTGGCAGCGGCGCAATCCCAATCCGGACTCCCCGGAAAACGAGTTCCGCGAAGAGCACTACCGCCGCATCGCCTATGCCAACGAGCACTTCTCCGCCGGCAAGCCCGGCTGGAAAACCGATCGCGGCCGCATTTACATCATGTGGGGCAAGCCCGACGACATCGAATCGCACCCCTCCGGCGGCACCTATGAGCGCCCCTTCGACGAGGGCGGAGGCGAAACTGACACCTTCCCCTTTGAAGTCTGGACCTACCACTACCTCGAGGGCGTCGGCGAAAACATCGATCTCGAATTTGTCGACACCTGCATGTGCGGCGATTACCACTTCACCATCGACCGCGGGGAGAAGGACGCTCTGATTCACGTCCCCGGCATGGGCCAAACCCAGTGGGAACAAATGGGCATGGCTAAGAAGAGCGATCGTTTTGCCGGAAGCGGCCTGGAGACACTCGGCAACGGCCCCATGCGCAACGGCCAAACCTCCAAGGAGTTCGACCGCCTCGAGCTCGAAGCCAAAATCTTCGCTCCTCCGCCGGTCAAGTTCGCCGATCTCGATGCCTTCATCTCCGAGCACAAGATCCTCACCGGACCTCCGTTCCCCTTCGACGTGCGCACCGACTTCGTCAAGGTCACCGATGACACCGTCCTGGTTCCGGTCACCGTCCAGATCCGCAACCGCGACATTACCTACAAGACCGAGAACGGCGTCTCCACCGGCGTGGTCAACATCCTCGGCAAGGTCACCACCATTACCGGCAAAGTCGTGCAGACCTTCGAGAACACCGTGGAAGTGGAGCAGCCGGCCGAGCTCCTGCAGAAGACCCTCGACTACAAGAAGATCTACTGGAAGGCTCTGCCGCTGTCGCCCGGCCTCTACCGTCTCGACATCGCCATCAAAGATGTGAATAACCCCGATCACATCGGCATCTACGGCCGCGCCCTCAATGTCCCCGAGTACCACGACGAGAAACTCGGCACCTCGTCGCTGATCCTCTCCGACAGCATCTCGCCGGTCGATTCGCACGACATCGGCGAAGGCAATTGCGTCATCGGCAACACCAAGATCTGTCCCCGCGTGACCGCTGGCCCGGCATTCCCCGTCACCTACCGCCGGGATCAGGATCTGGCATTCTGGATGCAGATCTACAACCTTGGCATCGACGAGGCGTCCAAGAGCAATTCGGCAAAGGTGACCTACCAGATCGTCGACGCCGCCAGCAACGACGTGATCCTCTCAAAAGAGATTGATTCCAAAGACTTAGGCTCCCACTCTGACCAGCTTACGGTGGATAAGATCCTGCCCCTGGCCGGCCTCCAGCCGGGCAAGTACAAGGTCACCATCAGCGTGAACGACGAAATCTCGAAACAAGAGATTGCGCAATCGGCCCCTTTTGTCGTGGAATAGTATGCATCTTCCCGTGCAGCACGTTGACCAGGCGCCAGACCAGGAGACGGATCGGGATCTTTGCTTGGAACATGCCAGAGACGCCGGAAACTCACTCGGCTACGTGATAGATCGCAGGATCCATCTCGCGTTGTTTCTTATGCTGATTGCCGTTGGGGCAGCTTCACTGCGCGCTGCCGACCCGGCCTCGGTATCCGGCGTCGTGCGCGACTCCGCCGGCGTGCCCCAGTCCGGCGCCGTTGTCCAGCTCCTCCAGCCTGACTTCACCATCGTCGCCAGAGCCTTCACCAATGCAAACGGCCGCTATCGCTTCACTGGCTTGGTTCCCGGCCGCTACTCCATCAAGGTCATGGGCGCGTACTTCCTGCCCTCGCTGCGCGAAAACGTCCACATCCAGTCCAGCTCCGTTGTCAACCTCACCCTCCACACTCTTTACGAAGCCCTGCAGTGGCTTCCCGCGCAGCCTCGGAATGCCAGCGACAAAAGGGACGACTGGGACTGGACGCTCAAGTCCGCCGCTGACCGGCCCCTGCTGCGCTGGCTGGAAAATGGTCCCCTCGTGGTTGTTTCGGAAGGGCCCCATGCCCATCCCAAGCTGAAGGCGCGCCTGGTGGCTTCCGGCAGCCAGGGCACCTTCGGTGAGGACGGTCGCCGCATCTCCGCTGAAATTGAGGACACGCCCTCCGACAGCCGCGCGCTGCTGGCCCGCGTCGACTTCGCTCCCGGCACCGATGCCGGCATGGAATCGACGCTCGGCTTCCGCCAGGACCTCGGCTTTGCCGGCGCGGTCCAGTCCGTGGCAGCCATTGCCATTCATCCTGAAATCGAAGGCGCGGGCGGCGACGGCCTTGACGAAGCCGCCATGAGCGGCTCCCAGACCATCAATCTGGGCGATGCATACCAGGTGGAAGCCGGCGCCCGGCAATTCCTTGCCCGCTTCGCATCCGGCTCGTCCAATACCGTGGCCGCCGCCCTGCCCTACATCACCGTGGGCTGGCATGGCGGCAACTCCACTGTCGCCTATCGCTTCGCCACGGCATTGCCCGATGCCGATTCCGGGGTCGAATCGGAGACCGAAACCTGGCTGCCTGCCGTCTCCATCGCCAACGGCCGCCTTGCCCTCGAACACGGCATCCACCAGGAGATCGGATGGACGCGCAACACCGATGCCTCCAGCCTCTTCGTCGCCCTCTATTCCGACCAGGTGGACCATCCGGTGATGGAGGCGGCGGCTCAAGGCGCCATTCCCGTCTCCGCCGCCCTCTACGACTCCTTGAGCGGCCTGCTTCGCGTTGCCGGCCCGGGTTACTTCACCAGCGGCATCGTCGCCTCCTTCCAGCATCGCCTCACCCGCAGCCACTCCATCCGCGTCGCTTATGCCGATGGCGACGCCCTGGCGATGACGGGCACGCCCCATCCCACGCCGCTCGCTCTGCTCCAGGCAACCGCGCATCCCCGCCGCGTCCAGATGTACTCGATCTCTCTCACCGGCACCCTCGACGGCAGCGGAACCCGCTGGAGGGCCAGCTACCGATGGCAGCCCGATGACACCGTCACCCGCGTCGCTCCTTACGCCGAAAACGCCGACGCTCCCTTCCTGAATGTCCACTTCCGCCAGCCCATGTGCGCCCGCGGCGAAAACGCCCGCAGCCTCGACGCCGTCGTCGACATGCACAATGTCCTCGCCCAGGGCGGTCGCCCCTTCGTCCTGACCGATGGCTCCCTGCTGCTCTTCGCCCAGGACCAGCGCAGCCTCACCGCCGGCCTCGCGTTTACCTTCTAAATCAGATCGGAAGATGCTGCCCTCTTTGGCAGAGGCGAATGCCCGCGAAATCCCTGTATACTACCCGCCTAGCACTCGAAAGCTTGCGAGGTCATCCCAACATGAAGCGAATATCGTGGGCGGTTTGTTGCGGTCTGATTTTTCCCGGCATCCTGGTGTCGGCTCTGGGCGCATGGGCGCAGGTCAGTCCCGATCTCTATGCCGGACTGAAGTGGCGCAACGTCGGGCCATTCCATGGCGGCCGCATCGCCTCCGTCGCCGGCGTCATCGGCCAGAGCGGCGTGTTCTACGCCGGCATGCCCCAGGGAGGCATCTGGAAGACCACCAGCGCGGGCGTCACCTGGTTCCCCATCTTCGACCAGGAGGCCAGCGTGGATAGCGTCGGCGCCATCCAGGTGGCTCCGTCCAATCCCGATGTCGTTTATGCCGGCGCCGGCGATCCCATCCGCGGCAGCCTGGGCAACGGCATGTGGAAGTCCACCGATGCCGGCAAGACCTGGCAGCACATTGGCCTCGAAGACACCGTGAAGATCGCCAGCATTCTTGTCGATCCCGCCAATCCTGACCTGGTTATCGTCTCTGCGCTCGGCGATGCCGGCCACCACGGCGGCGGCATCTACCGCTCCACCGATGGCGGCCAGTCTTGGACCAACACGCTGAAGGCCCCCGGCTACGACGGCACCCGCGACGTGGAATACGCCTACGACGACCCCAGCGTGATGCTGGCCGCCACCCAGGGCACCGGCGGCTTCGGCTTCGGCGCCCCTCCCGCCGGCGCTCGGGTCAAGCCCAAGCCGCCACAGGTCTTCAAATCCACCGATGAAGGCCTGACCTGGACCGAGATCAAGATTCCTCCCTTCCCGGGCCGGGTTGCGGTTGCCATCGCCATGCATACGAACGGCCAGCGCATGTACATCGTCGGCAACAACATCGAACACGGCTCGGGCCTGTTCCGCTCCGACGACGGAGGCGCCACCTGGAAGCACATGGCCGGCCACGACCTCCGCATCAGCAACGGCCAGGGCAGCTATAGCAGCGGCGTCTACGTCGATTCCGAAAACCCCGACATCCTTTACACCGTGAGCACCGCCATGTACGAATCCACCGACGGCGGCGTCACCTTCGAGGCCTACAAGGGCGCGCCCGGCGGCGAGGACTACCACAAGCAGTGGATCGATCCCACCAACGGCAAGCGCATGGTGCTCGGCACCGACCAGGGCGCCACCGTCACCCTCGATGGCGGCAAAACCTGGAGCCTCTGGTACACCGAACCTGTCGCCCAGATTTACCACGTGGCCACCGACAGCCAGTATCCCTACTGGATCATGGGAGCGCAGCAGGACACCGGCGGAGTGATGATCAGCAGCCGCAGCGCGTGGGGCCAGATCGACTTCACCGACTGGAGCCCGCTGCCCACCTCCGAATTCGGCGTCATCACGCCCGATCCCAAAAGCCCGCATATCATCTATGGCGTCGGCTATGGTCCCGGCGGCGGCGGCGGAGGCCTCATCAAGATCGATATGACCACCGGGCAGTGGGAGAACGTCGCGCCCAACTTCGGCTCCGATGCTCCCAAGTACCGCGCCAGCCGCGATTTTCAGAAGGAGTTTGATACCGCCTTCGATCCTGGCGCTCTTTACGTTGACTACCAGTGCCTGCTGGTCTCCCGCGACGGCGCCCATACCTGGAAGGCCTTCAGCCCCGACCTGACCACGGCCAGGGGCAAGCCGCAGGTGGCCTGCGGCACACCGCTGCCCACGCCTCCTGCAACGCCCAATGCAGCGGCGACACCCCCGGCGCCGCCGAGGGCAGGGGCGGCAGCGGCGACAGCGGCGACACCGAAAACAGGGGCGACACCGGCGACACCCCCGGCGCCACGCCCGTTCGAGCCCCCGGCCTCCATCAACAACTTCTCCATCTCCACGGTCAAGCCCGGCGTGGTCTGGACCGTGAGCAGCACCAACCAGATCTACAACACCATGGATCGCGGCAAAATCTGGACCAACGTCAGCAACATCGCCGATGCTCCGCCCCACACCAATTTCAATACCATCGAGGCCGGCGACAACCTGAATACGGCCTACGTAACCGGCCGCATCGGCAGCGAGCGCGGACCCGAGGGAGCCGTGCCCGCCACTGAGGACACCGACGTGCCCCTCATCTGGCGCACCACCGACGGCGGCAAGACCTGGCTCCGCATCGTCAACGGCCTGCCAAGCGACGAGCGCACCGGAAGCTGGGTGAACGTTCTGCGCGCCGACCCTCAGCAGCCCGGCCTGCTCTTCGCCGGGACTGAGACCACGGTTTATGTCAGCTTCGACAATGGCGACCGCTGGCAGTTGCTGCGCCAGAACCTGCCCAGCACTTCCATCCGCGACCTCGTCATCCACACCGACTACCACATGAACGACCTGGTGATCTGCACCTACGGCCGCGGCTTCTGGGTTCTGGACGACATCACGCCGCTGCGCCAGATCGCCGCCAACGCCCAGGCCATCGGCTCCGCCTCTGCTTATCTCTTTCAGCCCCAGGAGGCCATTCGCGCCCGCGTCAACAGCAACTGGGATCAGCCCTTCTCAGTCGAAGTGCCCCATGCGCTCAATCCGCCCTATGGCGCCATCGTGGACTATACCCTCAGCCGCCAGCCCAGCGGCCCCATCCAGCTCCAGGTCTTCGACTCCCACGGCAGCGTGGTGCGCACCATGACCAGCACCTTGCCGCCGCCCATCGAGGGCGAAGCCTTTCCGCGCTACTGGCTGGCCTCGCCCGAGTCGCGCGCCCTCACCACAAATATCGGCCTCAACCGCGTCAACTGGGACTTGCGCTACGACGACCCGCCCGCCCTGCGCCACGACCTCGAAGACGAGATGAATTCGGTCGAGGGCCAGACCACCCCCGGTCCCCACGGGCCGCAGGTGATTCCCGGCGTTTATACGCTCAAGCTCACCGTGGACGGCCAGGTCTACACCCGCAATGTCACCGTCATCAACGACCCGCGCGTGGGCCAGAGCCCCGCGCTGATGGCCGCGCTGCGCGCCCAGAACAAGCTCACGCTGCTGTCCGTGGAAGGCATGAAGCAGAGCTACGAAGGCCATGAGGAGGTCGATGCCGTCAAGAGCCAGCTTGCGTCGCTGCGGCAAGGCAGCCTTCCCGCCGATGTGGCCGCGCAGGCCAAAACGCTCGATGAAGGCCTGACTAAAATTGGCTGGGCACCGCCCCCAGGCGGATTTGGCCGCCGTCCGCTTCGCGATCCCAAAGCGCTCGAATCATTCCCGGAGCTGAACAACGAATACAGCACCATGGTCAGCATGATGCAGGTCGGCTTCGACATGGCGCCCACCCCGGCCCAGATCGCCACCGCGGATGGCGACTGCAACAACCTGAAGCGCACAACAGCCGCCTGGAAGAGCATGCAACAGCAGATCGACGGCTTCAACGCTCTGCTGGGCAAGAACCAGCTGCAAGAAATCAAACTCGAACCTACCAAGCTTACTGAGGAGTCATGCAGCTTGACGCCCGCAGTGAGCAAGAAAGTGACTCCACCGGTAGCCCCGCACAGTTCGAAGTAGATCGCGTTCGTTTTTTGGTCCCGAATTTCGCGAAAAATAAAACGGCGATGTCTTGCAGATTGATGGGGTTACGCCCTGAAAGTGCAGTGAATTGCAGGGACTAGGGACTAAGGGACTAGGGACTAAGGGACTTTGGCCGGCGGCGGAAAACGCTGAAAAATAAAACGGAGATGTGCTGTGGAATGTAGCGGTTACGCCCTCAAAGTGCAGTGAACTGCGCATGGTTTCCCGGAGGCTGCCTTGGAGGCGGCCGCTGGCGCGGGTGAGGGTGGCGGCGACTTGCATCAGGCTTCGATCCTTTACTCCGGGCTCCTGCGGCCACAGACGGGAACGCCCGCCGGTGGGCGGGCGCGGTTCGACTCATGAAGTTAGTGTAGGCCGGCTGGCGGAGACGGTCTGTGACAGCCGGTACAGGTGTTCAGCGGAGCCAGCGGGGCTTGCGGAGCTACTTTTTGCGGGGATTGGGTTCGCGGGTCTGGGGCTAAATGCACTGAAAGTGGTACGTTTTCGGGAAAAACCTGACCATTTGGTCAAAGGCTATTTTAGTCTATGGTATCGTGCCGGGTTCAGGTCTGGCGGGTTCGCGGCAGGGCGGGGCTGGCAATTTGTCGCTCGAGCGAGAAATGGAATTGGTAAAGTGAGCCGCGTTTATCGGGACCGATCGTGATCAATCCCGATTCTCTCGTGGTCTCCCCGGTCCCTCCGCCGTGGCGGGCGAAGTACCAGCGCACCGTCAATGGGTTGGAAAACGACACTGGAGTCGGGGTCACGGGCAAAGATCGCTTGACTACATACCAACTAGTCGGTATGCTGTATTCCGACCAGACGGCACCTGACATGAAGAAAGCCAAAGCGAGACACGAGTCGAAAACCAAATTTCTGGAGGCTGCCCTTCGAGTGATTCGCGCGAAGGGATATGCGGCCACGACTATAGAGGAAGTTTGCGAGAAGGCAGGGCTGACGAAGGGAAGCTTCTTTCACCATTTTGGCAGCAAGGAGGAGCTGGCTCTGGCTGCGGCTGACTTTTGGACGGAAGGCGCGGGCGCGCTGTTTCGCTCCGCGCCCTACCATGCGCGAGCCGACGCTCTGGAGCGGTTGCTGGCCTATGTGGACTTCCGCAAGGCGCTGCTGACGAGGGAATTAACCGACTTTACCTGCCTGGCGGGGACGATGGTACAGGAGGTTTACGAGACGCACCCGGCGATCCGCGAGGCGTGCGACCGGAGCATTAGCGGACACGCGGAGACGCTGGAGCCGGATATCGCCGAGGCGATGCGGACCCGCGGGGTGAGGGGCGAATGGACGGCGCGGAGCCTGGCGCTGTACATGCAGGCGGTGCTCCAGGGGTCGTTCATTTTGGCCAAAGCGAAGGGCGGGCCGACGGTGGCTGGGGAGTGCCTCGATCACCTGCGGCGGTATATCGAAATGCTCTTTCAGCAAAAGGAAGTCGCCGCTTAGTTGGACCTCTAGGTGGCCAACTTTGTCGATGGCACAATTCGAAGCTTTCTGAAGAGGGGGAATCGCATGCGAAACTCCGTAACGGTTTCTGTTTTTGTACTCCTGGCCCTGGCAGTTGTGCCGGGAGGGATGCGACAGGCGCGAGCGCAGGCGAATTCCTATTCAGCCATGGCGCCTCTCGATCAGTACCTGATCGCGGACGAGAATGCCGAGATCGCACTGGCTCGCAGCGCGGCGCCGGCCTCCATCTCGGGCGACGCCACGGTGATGGTTCTGGGACGGCAGGGATACACGACCGCCGTCGAAGGCAAGAACGGCTTTGTCTGTTATGTGGAGCGATCCTGGGCCCATTACACGGATCATCCGGAATTCTGGAATCCGAGGATGCGCGCCCCCAATTGCTTTAATGCCGCAGCGGCCGGCAGCATTACGCCGATCTATTTCATGAAGACGCGGCTGGTGCTGGCAGGCAAATCGAAGGCAGAGATCGCGCAGGCGATCGCAGCGGCGCTCGACAGCGGGCAATTGCCGGCGGTGACGCCGGGAGCGATGTGCTACATGATGTCGAAGGAACAGTACCTCAACGATGGGGTCCACAAGTGGCACTCGCACGTGATGTTCTATGCCGCGGGCGACGTGGCGAAGAGCTGGGGAGCAAATCTGGCGGGCTCGCCCGTGATCGCGGCGAACGATCCGCAGGCGCGCGTGACGACGTTCATGGTGGTGGTGGATCACTGGTCGGACGGGACGCCCGGCCCGCCGATGGAGTACTGACCCCAAAACCGGAGCCGAGTCGCTCATGCATGCCGGAGAAGCTGCAGGAAGTGTTTCGATGAGCAAACAATCGCTCACAACAGGCGCGTTTTCTAACCGGAAATCGCTTCGTGATGTATGAGCAATGCGGAATATCCGATCCACTTCGCAGCGTGTTTGGCCGTAGTTCCACGGAGTGCGCTGTGGGCTTGGCAACGCTTCGCCCTTGGGAACCTTAGCTGGTTTCTATGGAGTTGGCTGGTCTCGTGTCTAATCGTCGGCGCGGTACTCAGTTATCGATACTACGAGCGCTGCATTTCGAGCGAACTGCATGTTGAAGAACTGGAACGCAGCTTAGCCGAATCGCGACTCGGCTCGCTGCGCATGCAACTCGATCCGCACTTCCTGTTCAACGCTCTGAACACGATTTCTTCGCACGTTGAGCGCGATCCCAGGCTCACTCGCCGCATGATTGAGCACCTCGGCGATCTGCTGCGGACTTCGCTCGAGTCGAAGGACAAACCTGAAGTATCGCTTGCGGAAGAACTTTGGTCGCTCGAACACTACCTTGCCATTGAGAGGATTCGCTTCGGCAGCAAACTGAGGTTCAGGACGGAGATCGCTTCTGAAGTCCAGTTTGCCCAGGTGCCGTCGTTCTTCATTCAGCCTCTGGTTGAAAACGCGATCCGTCACGGCATATCGCGCCGCGCCGCCGGCGGGACAGTGACGGTGAAAGCCGAGGGCGTGGATGGCCGCCTGGAGATCCATGTGCTTGACGACGGTGTAGGCTTGCCCGTTGGGTGGTCGATGAAAACCTCAGCCGGCCACGGTCTTTCAATTACCTCAGAGCGCATTGCCGGGCTGCACCCAAAGGGGAGGAGCCGGTTCACAGTCCACGACCGAGCAGAAGGCGGTACGGATGTCGAAATTTCCCTGCCATTGCGTGTGGATAGAGCAGAAACCGCGGGCACGAACCCCTGAGCGAGCTGTCCCTTTCCCAGGTCCCCAAAAGCGAGGGACCCTTCGGCAAGCTCAGGGCAGGCTCTGGGGCACCCGGCTCTTGGACGCCCGCTCATCGCGCGGATCCTTCCCCTTCAGTCCCCTCAGGGTCAGGAGCGATGAACGGGGCACAGCTCCGGGCACCCAAACTCAAAGCTTCGATTACGAAATCACGCGGCTCCCGATCAGTACGTGTTGTGGTAGTTCGGGTACGGAGGCTGTTGCGGCTTGGCCGGAGGATGCGTCTTCAGCTCCTCCATGGCCAGCGCCACCGCCTTCTCGAGCTGCGGGTCGTGCCCCTCGCTTACGGCTTTGGGGTCCTGCTCCACCGCGTAGTCCGGGTCCACGCCGTGGTTCTCCACGCTCCACTCGCCCGCAGGCGAGAAGAAGGCCACGCTGGGCGAGGTGACGTGGCCGCCGTCCATCAGCACCGGGATGGGGCCGATGCCGACGAGGCCGCCCCACGTGCGCTTGCCCACCAGCGGCCCCAGCTTCCTGTATTTGAAGAGCCAGGGCAGGGCATCGCCGCCGGAGCCGGAAAACTCATTGGCGATCATGACCTTGGGCCCGTAGATGCCGGCGTTGGGAGTGTGCTCGATGGCGCCGTAGCGGGGCAGCCAGTAGGCTTCGATCTGCCGCTCGAACACCTCGATGAAGTAGTCGGCCACCTGGCCGCCGCCATTGAAGCGCTCGTCAATGATCGCGCCCTGCTTCTGGGTCTGAGCCATGTAGAAACGGTTGAAGTTGGTGAATCCGCCCGCGGCGGTGTCGGGCAGGTAGACGTAAGCGAGCTTGCCGCCGGATAGCTCGTCCACCTTTTTCTGGTTGCTGTCGATCCAGTCGCGGTTGCGCAGGCCGGCCTCGCTGAGGATGGGAATGACGTTGATGTCGCGGGCATTGGAGCCGTCGGCGGCGCCGATGCGAAGGCTGGTGACCTGGCCCGAGGTGCCCTCGAGCGGCTCCTGGATGTTGGTGTCGGCGGTCAGGTCGCGGCCGTTGATGTCGAGGATGCAGTCGCCCACGTTGACGTTGAGGCCGGGCTGGGCGAGCGGGGCTTTTGCCTGCGCGCTGCGATAGTCGTTGAAGTCGCCGCCGGTGTAGATCTTGGCGATGCACCAGCGGTTGTTTTCGATCTTGTAGTCGGCGCCGAGCAAGCCGCCGGGAACGTGCCTGGCCTCGGGGATTTGGCCGCCATTGCCGCGCAGGTGGCCGACGGAGAAGGCGCTGAGCATCTCCTGGAAGATGTAGTTGAGGTCGGCGCGCGAAGCGATGGCCTGCACCCAGGGCTCGAAGCGCTTTTCATCCTCGTTCATCTTCACGCCGTTGTACTCGGGGTTGTAAAAATACGCGCGCTCAATGCGCCACACCTCGTGGTACATCTGCGCCCACTCCTCGTGGGGCACGACTTTCAGCTTGAGCTCGCCGAGGCTGAGGGCGCCGTCGCCGGGCTTGATGGGCGCGTTGGCGGGGACTATGACCCAGGCAGGACGTCCGCCGCCGCCCGGGCCTTCTTCGCCTTCGGGAGGCGCGTGGCCGAGCGCGAGCAGCATCTTCTCGCCGTTGGCGGAGAGGTCGAACGCCTCGACGCGCTCGGCCAGCTTTTCGGTCTTGCGGTCTTCCATGGTCCAGCGGCTGAGGGTCATGCCGCGCTCGCCGAAGCGTCCGGAGGCGGGCCGCTCCAGGAAGTAGACGGAGCCTTTGAGGCCGGCTACGACGTACTCGTACACGGCGTCGGGCATGGGCAGGGCCACGGCGCGCGACTCGATGCCGTCGAGATCGATTTTGACGGGCTTGGGCGGAGCGGGCTTGGCCTTCGGCTTCTCGTCGCTTCCTGCGTGGTCGGCGTCATCGGTTTTTTTGCCTTCGGCCTGGGCTTCCGACGCGGGCTTCTCGTCGTCGAGTTCCGGCGCGATGGGTGACGCCGTGCTCTTGGCCAGGGTGATGGCGTAGATGTTCGACGTGACCTGGTAGAGGTCGCTGGTCATGTCGAGGCCGTCCGAGGTGGCGCCGGCGTTGGTGCTGGCGATGAAGTAAAGATATTTGCCTTCGCGGTCGAAGGCCGGCGAGGTTGAATTGGCCATCTGGCTGGTGAGCTGGGTGGACTGGCCGGTGTCGAGCGAGTAGAGGAACAGCGCGTGGAGGTGGTTGTCCATGGAGCGCGTGTAGGCCAGCCACTTGGAGTCGGACGACCAGGAGACGGCGTAGCTGGTGTCGGAGAATCCGCCGTAGACGTTGGGCTCGCCCACGGTGGTCATCTTGCCGGTGGTCAGATCGAGCAGGCAGGTGTGCAGGCGGTTGTCGTGGAAGGCGATTTTCTTGGAGTCGGGCGACCAGATGGGGTGGAAGTAGTAGGCGGGCTCGGAAGCGAGCGGAAAGTTCTTTACCGCGGCTGCGCCGGCCACGTCGTTGCCGGTCTGGGGCGTGACGTAAAGCTGGTAGAGGCCGGACTCGTCGGAGAAGTAGGCGATGGATTGGCCGTCGGGCGACCAGGCCGGCTCGCGCTCCATGACGCTGGGGGTGTTGGTGATGTCGCGCGTGGGGCCGTGCTTGGCGGCGACGGTGAAGATGTCGCCATGAGCCTCAAAGACGGCGCGAACGCCGGTGGGCGAGACGCCGGAGTTCTCAATCTGGTCGGCTACGCTCTCAATGTGCGCGCGAACTTCGGGAAGGTCGGCGTCGACCTGGATGGGGACGTGATGGCTCTTGCCGGTCGCGGTGTCAAAGAGGTAAATCTCGCCGAGCTGGTCGTAGACGAGCGTGTTGCCGTCGCCGGAGAGAGTGCGGATGTCGGAGCCGGAGTTCTTG
This sequence comes from uncultured Acidobacteriota bacterium, assembly GCA_963766785.1. Lineage (GTDB taxonomy): Bacteria > Acidobacteriota > Terriglobia > Terriglobales > Acidobacteriaceae > Telmatobacter. The sequence goes on along the minus strand of CAVYBV010000015.1, from coordinate 136,585 downwards.
AGGACTTCAGTGACGGTCTTCTTTGCGGGATCGTACTTGAAGATGGTGATGGGCCCGTTGCGGCCGGAGAGGAAGTAGACGCTGTTGCCGGCGTAGACGGGCGAGTAGTCAGTGGACTTCTCGTGCGGGATCTGGACGGAGTCGAGGCCGGGCAGGGTGGTGATCCAGATGCTGCCGGCGAGGCCGCCGTGGTAGTTGCCCCAGGCCACGTAGCTGGTGTAGTTGAAGCCGAAGCCGGGCGAGAGCGGCGAGTAGGCGATCTCCTTTGCGTCGGCCGAGTACGCGCCCTGGTAGGCCATGGGCAGCGGCAACGCTTTGGCCACGCCGCCCCTGGCGGGGATGGTGTAGAGCTGGGTGTAGCGGCTGTGGGAGTCGCGCGTGGAGCGGAAGAGAATCTGGGTTCCGTCGGGAGACCAGCCCACGGCGAAATCGGGCGCGGGGTGATAAGTGACGCGGAAGGGAATGCCGCCGCCGGCGGGGATGGTGAAGACGTCGGTGTTGCCGTCGTAGTCGCCGGTGAAGGCGACGGTCTGGCCGTCGGGCGAGAAGACGGGCGCGGTCTCAATGCCCACGCCGGTGGTGAGCATGACGGCCTTGCCGCCGGAGCGGGGGACAGTCCAGAGGTCGTCGGCGTAGGCGAAGCAGATGAGGTCTTTGCTCAGGGCAGGGCGCTGAAAGATGTGATGGTCAGAGGATTGGGCGGGAAGCCGGTTGGGGGCGGCGATGGCGAGGAGCGGCAGGACGAGAATTCCAAGGAGAAAGCGACGACAGGCGCGCATAGGACCTCCGATGGCAGGCTGAAAAGTTCGCAAACCATCTTACAATGCCGCAGACGGAGGGACCGGGACGCTATTCGTTTCGCAGCGCGACCATTGGATCGATCCTGGTGGCTCGCCGCGCCGGCAGCGCGCAGGCCAACAGGACGACGAGCACCATGACGCAGGGAACGACACAGAGAACAAGCGGGTCGTTTTGGCTGAGGCCGAACAACCAGCTGGCCATGACTTTGCGCAAGAAGAACGCGGCGATGACTCCGAGGGCGGATCCGGCAATGGCCAGGAGAGCGCCCCGGCGGAGGATGAGGCGCATTACGTCGCGGCGATGGGCGCCGAGGGCCATGCGAATGCCGATCTCGCGGGTGCGCTGCGAGACGGAAAAGGCCATGACGGCATAGACTCCGACCGAAGCCAGAGAAAGCGCAAGAAGCGAAAATGCGCCCAGGAGCGAGATGTCGAAGCTGCGCAGAGAACCGGAATCGGACAGCATCGAGTCCATTGTCTTTGCGCCGTAGACAGGCACGGTGGGATCGACTGCGGCGACGGCGGCGGCGATGGAATGGAGGAGATCGCTCTGGGCCAGGCTGCTCTGAACCGCAATTCCCATGTTCGCCTCGACCAGGGACCGCATGCTGTCGGGGACCTGGGTATAGGGGTAGTAGGCGGTTGGCTCGACAGCTACATCGGCGCCCCAGTGGCGGACATCGGCCGCAACTCCGACGACCTGGCACCACGAGCTTCCGACGATTTTGGGCTTGAGCCGCTTGCCGACCGCGCTCTCTCCAGGCCAGTATTTTCGAGCAAGGCTCTGACTGACGATGGCCACCGCAGGGGAGCTCGATGTGTCGCGATTATCGAAGGCGCGCCCGCTCAGCAGCGGGATTTTGAGCGTGCGGAAGTAGCCGTCGCCTACGGCCCGGAAGCGAGTGACGATTTGTCCCTGGGCTGGAGCAGGCGTTTTGCCTTCCGTCAGGATGGGCGTGGAAGGGTCAGTGCCGCTAAGAGGGAAGTCTCGAGCCAGGACCGCAGATTCAACACCCGGGATAGAACGGACATGCTCGACCATCTGGCTATAGAAGCCTGGCAAGCCTTGTGCGTCAAGCTGCGAGGGCGCAGCGATGCGGAAGGTGAGAACGTTCCCGGGAACGAAGCCGAGTTCTACGTTTCTGACCGACCACAAGCTCCTCAACGCAAGCCCGGTGGCAATCAGCAGCATGCACGACAGTGCGGTTTCGGCGATGACCAGAAGCGAGCGTTGACGGTCGAATCCGCGCCCGCTGGAGCCGCGATCGCGCAAGCCGTGGTTGACGCTTATGCGGGCGGCCCCGATGGCGGGCGCGAGTCCGAAGAGAATGCCCACTGCAAGTGAGACCAGGACGGAAAACGCGAGGACCGTGGCGTCGATGTGGGTTTGGTCGATACGCGGGACCTGGGGAGGGTGAATGGCGAGCACGCCGCGCAAGAGCAAAAAAGCAATTGCAATTCCCGCCGCTCCACCCGCGACCGCCAGCAGAAGGCTCTCAGTAAGCAGCTGGCGAACGATGCGCGGCGGGGAAGCTCCGAGGGCGGTGCGTATTGCCATTTCGCGTTGACGGGCGGCTCCGCGGGCAAGCAACAGATTGGCAACGTTAGCGCAGGCGATGAGGAGCACGAAACCGACGCAACCCATGAGCATAAGTAGCGCGGGGCGCACGCCGCTGGTGAATGCATCGTCGAGAGTTTGCAGCAAGGCGCCAAGGCCAACATCGCTGCTGGGGTTTTCGCGGTGCAGGCGAGCTGCCACGGCGTCCAGTCGGCTGCGCGCTTGCTTCAGGCTCACTCCATCCGGCAGGCGGATGCAGGCGCCCAGCCAGTGGAGGTTAGGCGACGCGCCGATTCCGCTGTCGCGCCTAAGTTGCAGCAGCGTCCACAGCAGTTCCTTGCCATCGAAGCCATTGAACCCTGCCGGCATGACGCCGATCACGGTATAAGGCACTCCGTCAATTTGCATGGGTTTCCCGACGATGTGAGGATCAGCCCCAAAGCGGTTTCTCCAGAATGCGTAGCTGAGCATCACGAATTGACCAGCCCCAGGTTTGTCCTCCTGCGGGGAAAAGAGCTGGCCCAACAATGGCTGCGCGCCGAGAATGGGAAGGAAGTCGTAGGAAACCACTCCGCCAGAAATGCGCTGCGGCGGCTCTCCAGGGCTGCTGATATTGAACTGCCATGAGACGTGGGCTCCCATATGAGCCAGCAGACCGCCCTGTTGCTTCCAGTCAAGAAAATCCTGTGTGGAGAAAAGATTGGCATTTCCGTTGGCCTGGCGTTGCGAAACGTACAGAAGCCCCCCGGGGTTCGGGAAAGGCCATGGTCTCATGAGCACGGACCGGATGACGCTGAACATGGCGGTGTTGGCGCCGATTCCCAGGGCGAGGGTGAGCACTGCCGCAACCGCAAAGCGAGGAGACTTGAGGATCGACCGGACGCCGTAACGGATGTCCTGCAACAGCCTCTCCATCACCGGTTACCTCGTGTTGAATGAGACGAGCGAGGAGGCGCATGGTTGCGCGGATTGAAACCGTCCATACATCCGAGGATATCTGCCGCGGACGCAATTCTTCGTTGCGCGCCAGGCGCATAGGGACTTTCGTCGAGGCCGGCAAGGAAGGAACAACTGCAGATCCTTCCCCTTCCCGTACCCTGCAGTCTTTCTCACTTGGGGGACAAAGGCGAAGCAGGCTATGGAGCAGGCGTATGCCACCACAGCGGACCTGCGGGCAGCTACTGTGCCTGCCCAGCCAGCCGCCCAGCGTACCCCCACTTCACTCAGGGTCAGGATGACAGCTTCTGTTTTAGGGAGTGAGCCAAGTCAGCGCCGGCGCTATTCCTTCAGCGTGACGGTGATTTTGCGGTCGTCGCCGCCCGTGGAGGTGATGAGGATTTCGCCGGTGGCGCGTTTCTTGATGCTGGGGAACTTTTCGCCCCATTCGACCAGGACCAGTGCGTCGTCTGTGAGCAGTTCGTCGAGGCCTAAGGTTTCAAGCTGGCGCTCGCCTTCGAGACGGTAGACGTCAAGATGGAATAGCTTGATGGGCTTGCCGTGGCGCTCGCCCTTGTACTCGTGGATCAGGGTGAAGGTGGGGCTGGTGACTTCGTCGGGATCGGCGGCGTCGAGGGCCTGGGCGATGCCTTTGACGAGCGTGGTTTTGCCGGTGCCGAGATCGCCCTGGAGAAGGAGAAGCTGGGGCGGCGTGAGCAATGCCGCCAGCTTGCGGCCCACTTCAATGGTGTCCGCGCCGCTGTGGGTGGTGAACTGGTGCACCCGTCCTTCCGCCACCGATGCATTGTTGCTCATTCCGGTCCCTCGCTGGAGCTTTTTGCTGTGCCTGAATTGTCTGGCAATCCCTGTAACCAAAGATAACCGTTTGCGGCGCGGCTGTGAAATCGGAAGGCGGAGGAAAACCGGGACAGAGTATCGGTGGCGAGCAGAGTGTGCTCCTCGGTGTCGCGCACGGCGAGGTCGGCGGCGAGGCCGTGTAGCCATACGGCGGCTTCGACGGCGCTCGCCGGATGGCGCGGGAATTGCGCGAGAAGGCCGGCGACGACGCCGGTGAGGACGTCGCCGCTTCCGCCCTTGGCCATGCCGGGATTGCCGGAGGTGTTGACGGCGGCGCGGCCGTCCGGATGGGCGACGATGGTGCGCGCGCCCTTGAGAACCAGGATGACGTTGTAGCGGGCTGCGAAGCTGCGAGCGATGCCGAGACGGTCGGACTGAACTTGAGCGGTGGTGAGGCCGGCGAGGCGGGCCATTTCGCCGGGATGCGGCGTGAGGACTACAGTGCGGCCGCCGCGAGTGAGCGTGGACAGGCGATCGGGGTGCCTGGCGAGCAGGTTGAGCGCGTCCGCATCGAGGACGGCAGGCATGGTGGTTGCGCCCTGCTGGGCGGTTGCCTCAAGCAGTCCGATGCAGAACTGGCCGGTGGCGTCACTCTGGCCCAGGCCGGGGCCAAGGGCAAGAACGGTGATGCCGCGGGTGAAGTCGGCAAGGCGGCCGGGCGCGAGATTTGCGGGCGAGATGTGACCTTCGGCAGTGGCTTCAAGCGGCCAGGTCATGAGCTCCGGCGCGAACGAGGCGACGATGGGGAGCGCAGGCGCGGGAACTGCCGCTGTGACCAGGCCTGCGCCGATGCGCAATGCGGCGAGCGACGTCATGGTGGGCGCGCCGGATTTGCCGCCCGCCGAGCCGAACGTGCCGCCGACGACGAGGACGTGGCCGTACATGCCCTTGTTGGAATCGGCGGGACGGGGCGCGTGGACGAGCGATTGCGCGGCGCCGGCCCAATAGAGGTTCTGCGAAGAGACGATGGTTTCCGGCGGCGAGCCGATGGGGGCGACGACGACGGGCTGGTTCCAGCGGCGGGTGAGTTGGGAAAAGACGTGCGCGGGCTTGGGCGCGGTGAAGGTGATGACGGCGTCGGCGGGAAATGTGGGGTCGGGGATGGAGGCGCGGGTTTCGTCGGCGGGCCAGCCGGAGGGCAGATCGATGGCGAGAATGGGGGCGAGGCTGGGCGCGGTGGTGGATTGGAGCCAGTGGAGCGCGGCGAGCGGCAGGCCGCGCATGGGCGGCGTGAAGCCGGTGCCGAGCGCGGCGTCAATGATGAGGTCGGAGTGCAGCGCGGCCTGATGCTGGGCGAGGGCGGCTTCGTCTTCGATGATGGCGATGCGGCATTTGCCGGAATCCTGAAGTTTGCGCCAGGCTTCGGCGGCGTCGCCTTTGAGACCGTTGGGCGAGCCGAGAAGAAGGACGGTGACCTGGAGTCCGGAGCCGGCGAGCAGGCGCGCGGCCATCATGCCGTCGCCCCCGTTATTGCCTCGGCCGCAGAGCACGGCGATGCGGCGCGCGCGGGGGAACTGGCGGCGGGCGAAGTCGGCCACCGCGGCGCCGGCGTTGCGCATGAGCTGCAACGATGGGATGCCGTGCTGCTCGCTGGTGGCGCGGTCGCAGGCCTGCATCTCGGCAGCGGTGAGGATGTTCACAGGAACATGGTAGCGGAGTTAGCGGGGTTAGCGGTGTTAGCGGAGCTGGGCATCCGCTTCCCACCCTAACCCTAAAAGACTACAGCGCGGTTAGGATGGGGTACCCGCGGCTCTACTTAACAGGGCGCATTTTGCCGCCGGGGAGGAGCTGGAAGCGGCGACCGCGCCACCAGATGCGGCTGGAGGTGTAGCTGGCGGCCCAGAAGAAGAAGCCCATGAAATCGCGGATGGGATAGAGGACGAGGAGGTTGAGCCAGTTGCTGTCGCCGACAACCCAGTTGCCGACGGCGATAGCGAGGGCGAGGCGCGTGGCGACTGCCCAGGCTAGTAACCCGATACCGAGGGCAAGGTGATGCGCGGCTGCGGCGGCGACGAGCGCAAGGATGCCGAAGGGCATGCTGAAAGTGAGCGCGGTGCCGAAGTGGCCCTTGGGGCGCGAGAAGCGCGTGGACTTCATCCAGCGGACCTGGTGCAGCATGGATTGCCGGAAGCTGGAGTTGATGACGATGTGGTCGATGGCGTGATGGCTGAGGATGACGCGCTGGCCGAGCTTAAAGGTTTCGTTGCCGAGGATGAAGTCGTCGGCGCAGTAGTCGGCGGTGACGCGGAAACCACCCATGCGCTGGATGGTCTCGCGGCGGAAGGCCATGGTGGGGCCGAGGGTGAATTGCATGCCTTCCAGGCTGCGCGCGACCAAGACGCCGGCGGTCATTTCGACGGACATTCCGACGGCCTCAAGACGCGCCCAGAGGCCGGTCCTGTTTTCGCTGTTTGGAGCGGCCACGCCGCGATAGGGGCAGGTGAGGGCGCCCACGCGCGCGTCGGAGAAGGGAAGCGCGACGGAGCGGAGATAGTCGGGAGTGACGCGGACGTCGGAGTCGGAGATGACGAGGATATCGTGGGCGGCATACTGCTCCATCAGCTCCATGGAAGCGGCCTTGGCGTTGATGTACGGCGGCTCGCCGGTGGAGAGGAACTGCGCGGGAATTGCGGGGAAGCGCGCGGCGACCTTGCGAGCCGCGGCCAGGCCGGCGTCGTCGGCCGAGCGGGCGCAGAAGAGGATTTCGAAAACGGGGTAGTCCTGCTCGAAAAATGTGGAGAGATGGGCTTCGAGGTTAGGTTCGTCGCCGTGAAGGGGCTTGAGGAGGGTGAGCGCAGGGGTGAAGGGAGGATCGGATTCGAGGGCGGCGAAGGCTTGGCGGCGTTCGCGCAGAAAGCGCGGGACCGCGGCCAGAGTCATGCCGGCGAAGACCGAGGAGGTGATGAGGCCGAAGACGGCGAGGGCGAGCAGGGCGTACAGCATGCAGGGTTAAGGATACTCGCGGCGCCCAGGCGCAGAGGGGGTGTTGGAGCGCGGCGTTACGGCGCGAGATCAGGATTCACGGCGGTTGTTGTTGGTGCGCGTAACCACGACGGGGCGCGCGACGGCCGGCTTGCGCAGGGGGACGATGGCGGCGGACGTTTCGGACGCGGCCTGCTGGAAGTGCGAGAGCATCTCCGTGCGCACGTACTCGACAAAGCTCTGCATCTGGCGGTTCATCTCCTCCATGCGCTCCCTCATCTGCAGGATGATGGCGATGCCGGCGATGTTGACGCCGAGATCGCGGGCGAGGTTGAGGATGAATTCGAGCCGCTCCAGGTCCTCGTCGGTGTAGAGGCGGGTGTTGCCCTCGGTGCGCGAAGGCTTGAGCAGACCCTCGCGCTCGTAGAGGCGCAGGGTCTGGGGGTGGATTTCGAACATCTCGGCGACGGCCGAGATCATGTAAGCGCCTTTGGATTTGCGTTTAGCAGGCATGGCGTTTCAATCCCACCTTAACTCGAAAGTGCTTGGAGCTTGCATTCGGTTAACCTCATATCTTGTCAAACAGCGCCTTGCGCGGGTCCTGCGGGTTCAGGCGGCCGAGTTCGCGCATGATCTCGCGGCTGCGCTCGTCCTGGAGGTGCGGGACCACGACTTCGACGGTGACGATCTGGTCGCCGCGCTGCTCGGGCCTCTGGGCATTTTCCACACCGCGCTCCCTCATGCGCAGCTTCTGGCCCGGTTGCGTGCCCGGTGGAATCTTGAGCTGGGCGCGGCCGTCGATGGTGGGCACGTCCACCTTGGCGCCGAGCGAGACCTCCGGCACCGTGACCGGCACGGTGATGAGGATGTCGTCGCCCTGCCGCGTGAAGACCGGATGCGTGCCCACGCGCACGATGAGGAACAGGTCGCCGGCCGGGCCGCCATTCAGGCCCGCGTTGCCCTTGCCCTGCAGGCGGATGCGCTGGCCATCGCGGGTGCCCGCCTTGATGCGGAACTCGACATTTTCGGTGCGGTCGACAACGCCTTCGCCGCGGCAGGTGGGGCAGTCAGAGGAGATGCGGCCCGTGCCGCCGCAGCGCGGGCACTGGATGTCGAACTTCATGCGCCCGCCCATCTGCGTCACCTTGCCCGTGCCGTTGCACTCCGGGCAGGTGATGGCGCCGCCGGTTTGAGCCTGGCCATGGCAGGTGGGGCAAGTGTCCTGGCGATGAATCTGCATGCGCGCCTGGCCGCCGCGGATGGCGGTCCAGAAGTCGACCGTGGCCTGGTATTCGAGATCGGTGCCGGGCTGCGGGCCGCGCGGGCGCTGCGGCTGCTGGGCGCCGGAAAAGATGCCGGAGAAGATGTCTTTGAAGCTGCCCCAGTTGCCGCCGGTTTGCGTGTGCGGGCCGGGTTCGGTGGAGAAGCCGGAAAAATCGAAGCCGCCGAAGTCGACCGGAGTTCCGCCGCCAGCTCCTCCGCGGGTTTGCTGGCGCGAGTAGGCTTCGGCCTGAGCCGGATCGATGTTGTCCGAGTAGAAGCCGAGCTGGTCGTAGACCTTGCGCTTCTTCTCGTCGCTCAGGATGTCGTTGGCCTCGGAGATTTCCTTGAATTTTTCCTCGGCCTTCTTGTCGTTGGGGTTGACGTCGGGGTGGTACCTGCGCGCGAGCTTGCGAAAGGCCTTGCGGATTTCCTCCGGCGTGGCCGTCTTCTTGACCCCGAGCATCGCGTAATAGTCTTTGTTGGTGGTTGTGGGCATTTTCTCTTAGGCCGTTCTCCCCTCTCCTATGTTCCTGGGGATTTTCAATGCGCCGGTTTTGCTATCCTTTGGATGCTGAGCCACTTCTTTGCAAATCTTCGGCCAATCTCGCATTATGGCTTCTAACTCGTAGTTCTTCGCGATGCCCATCCAGAATTGCGGCGACATGCGAAAGTAGCGAGCCAGGCGAAGAACCATGTCGCCGTCGAGGGAATGCCGTTCCTTCACGATAGCAAGAACTCGCCGAGCCGGAACCTTAATCTCTTTCGCGAGCATCGCGGCCGTCATACCGAGCGGAATGAGGAACTCCTCACGCAGCATTTCGCCCGGATGTAGTGGAAGACCCCGCTCCTCAGGTTTTCTTGGAATGCTCATTGGCTATCTCACTCGATCAAGCGATGCGAAGAGCCTTTTGCACCGCTTCCGGCTCCCGGTCAATCACCAGCAAATAAGCCCGCGTCGGGCCCTCCGGAACCCGCCTGCCCTGCTCCCAGTGGCGGACGGTATTGATGCTAAATCCGAAGCGGACGGCGAACTCCTTCTGAGTTAGCCCCAGACGTCCACGGATCGCCCTCACATCGATTTCCGGCGGGATATGGACGACATAGGTGCCCTTCTTGGCGGTTCCCTCGACGAAGGCCAACGCTTGCTCTAGACCCCGCAGGATGCCGTCTGCAACTCGCTTGCTCATACGTTGGACCTCCCTCTCTTGTGAGCCTCCACTAGCTGCTTGGTGACGAACTGGTACCTGCGACAAGAAGCCTGGCTCAGATTTGCTTGCTCGTTCTTCGCATACGCCTCAAGAAGAAAGAGCGGCATGTCCATGTCGTGATAGAAGTAGATCACGCGCGCTCCGCCTCGCTTTCCGCGGCCTTCCAACCCCCAACGCAATTTGCGAACGCCTCCGGTCCCGGGAACAACCACGCCCGCCGTGGGGTGATAAGCCAGGTAATTGACAAGCTCTGCACGTTCCACGTCGTCCATCAATTTGCGCGTGGCGGCGAGAAATTCGTCCATCTCGACGACCGTTATGGGACCAATTGGCGGCAAGAATCATTGTAGTGCATTGCACTACTCATCGCAAATGCTGCTAGGAAGAGTTCCCAGGTCTCAGAGGCAAGGTCTGGAACACCCGGCCGGAGAAAAATCCAGTGAAGCGCTGGCGGGATGGGACGTAGAATTGTGGCATGAAAGTTGCCGCGATAGTTCTCAGCCTCCTCCTTTGCTCCCAGGCTTTGGCAAAGCCTCACAAGGATGCGGATTATCAGGACGCAGTACTCGTCAGTTTCAGGGATGTAGCGGCGGACTCTTCGTGCGCTTCGAGCGGGACCGTCAATGCTAAAACCGATAGCAGCGGGGACACAACGGGAAGCGCCTCTAGCGAGACCAATTGCCGAAATAGAATCGTTCGCGAATACACGGTCCGACTCGGCAGCAATACGTTTGTTATCGTCTACGGCTATAACTTCTTGAACTTGCACAACGACCTCTCAAAACTACTTCCGGGTGCTCACCTGCGTGTCCGCTCCGAGAAAGGCGGATTCTACGTTCGGATAGGCAACAAGGAAGCCCGATACGACATAGTCGAAGCCAAATAGCCGGGCGTCGCACATGTTCCCATTCCGGCCAACCAACAAACGGGGGCCCAAGTCCGAAAATCGCGGACCTTTGGCGCCCGCCGCCGGTATATTCGTTTTTTGTTTGCTATCATACGGCTCGTGGCATGATTTCCGACCACGAGAGAAACAATGACGATAATGACGATTGTGAATCAAGGAAGAGTTCACGCAAGTGAAGGCACGGGGTACGCCACATCAGTGGAACGAAACAGCGAGAGGCAATGGAATTTCGTCTGGATCTCGTTTTTTGAGGGCAATGAGATGGGGCGCGGCTGCGAAGGCCCATTTACGGATAAGGGCGCTGCCGAAGCCGCGCAAGACGAATTTGTCAGTCGCGAAGCAAGTAAAGGCAACGTAGTGCACTCACGCTGATTTGTGTTTAATCACCCGCCCACCGGGTGCCCCAGGTCTCGACTTCGAGACCTGGGAGGCCGCGAGCTTCAACGACCCGGACTTACTTCTTCTCGTCCACATCCACGTACTCGGCGTCGATCACGCCCTCGTCCTTCTTCTGCTCGCCCGCGGGCGGGGCTTCGCCGGTTGGCTCGCCGCCGGGCTGTGCGCCGGATGCGGCCTGCGCGGAAGTGGCCTTGTACACCGCCTCGGCAAGCTTGTGGCTGGCCTGGGTCAGCTTCTCGTGCGCGGACTTCATCTGTTTGGCATCGCTGCCTTCGAGTGCCTTCTTGGCTTCGGCCAGCGCGGCTTCCACTTCGGTCTTGTCGGCCGCCTGCACCTTCTCGCCGGAGTCCTTCAGCATCTTCTCGATGTTGTAGACCAGCGAGTCGAGTGAGTTGCGCGCCTCCACCTCGTCGCGCTTCTCCTTGTCCTCGGCCGCGTGCGCCTCGGCTTCCTTGGCCATCTTCTCCACCTCTTCCTTGCTCAGGCCGGAGCTGGAGGTGATGGTGATGCGGGTGTCCTTACCGGTGGCGTTGTCCTTGGCGGTCACGTTCAGGATGCCGTTGGCGTCGATGTCAAATGTCACCTCGATCTGGGGCACGCCGCGCGGGGCGGGCATGATTCCGCCCAGCTTGAACTTGCCAAGGGTGCGGTTCTGCGCCGCCATGGGCCGCTCGCCCTGGAGGACGTGGACCTCGACCTCGGTCTGCGAATCGGCCGCGGTCGAGAAGGTCTCCGTCTTCTTGGTCGGGATGGTGGTGTTGCGGGGGATCATCTGCGTGGCCACGCCGCCCAATGTCTCGATCGACAGCGTCAGCGGGGTCACATCGAGCAGCAGCAGATCCTTTACCTCGCCCGCGAGCACGCCGGCCTGGACCGCGGCGCCTACGGCGACCACCTCATCGGGGTTCACGCCGCGGTGCGGCTCCTTTTCGAAGAGCTGCTTGACCATCTCCTGAATCTTCGGCATGCGCGTCTGCCCGCCGACCAGCACCACCTCGTCGATGTCCTTGGGCGTAACCCCGGCATCGGCCATGGCCTTCTTGCACGGCTCCAGCGAGCGGTCGAGCAGGTCCTGCACCATCTGCTCCAGCTTGGCGCGGGTGAGCTTGCGGACCAGGTGCTTGGGTCCGGTGGCATCCGCGGTGATGAAGGGCAGATTGATTTCGGTTTCGACGGTGGTGGAGAGCTCGATCTTGGCCTTTTCCGCCGCGTCCTTAAGCCGCTGCAAGGCCATCTCGTTGCCCTTGGAGCTGAGGTCGAGGCCTTCATCGTGCTTGAACTCGGCAATGAGCCAGTCCACGATGCGCTGGTCGAGGTTATCGCCGCCCAGGTGGGTGTCGCCGTTGGTGGACTTGACTTCGATGACGCCTTCGCCAACTTCGAGGACGGAGATATCGAAAGTGCCGCCGCCGAAGTCGTACACGGCGATGGTCTCGTCCTTCTTTCGGTCGAGGCCGTAGGCGAGCGCGGCCGCGGTGGGCTCATTGACGATGCGCTTGACGTCTAGGCCGGCGATTTTTCCGGCGTCCTTGGTGGCCTGGCGCTGGGCATCGTTGAAATAAGCCGGCACGGTGATCACGGCTTCCGAGACGGTCTCGCCCAGGTAGGCCTCGGCTGACTTCTTCAGCTTCTGCAGGATCATGGCTGAGATCTCGGGCGGGGTGTACTCCTTGCCCTGCGCCACCACGGCCACATGGTCGCCCTGCTGAACCACCTTGAACGGGACCATCTTCATCTCGTCCGTTACCTCGTTGTAGCGGCGGCCCATGAAGCGCTTGATGGAGAAAATGGTGTTTTCCGGGTTGGTGATGGCCTGGCGCTTGGCCACCTGGCCTACCAGCCGCTCGCCGCTCTTGGAGAAGGCGACGATGGAGGGCGTGGTGCGCGCACCTTCTTCATTTGCAATGACTTTTGGCTCGCCACCTTCCATTACCGCGACGCACGAGTTGGTGGTTCCGAGGTCAATTCCGATGATCTTTGCCATGATTTGGCTCCCTGCATTCAGTGAAATGTTGACCTTAATAAGATGCAGCATTGAGTGGCTTAGTGTCAACTTTTTCTGACATTGATCCTATAAATAACAGCCGGATGACCCGATTTCGGAACGATAGGCTCCGGCGCGGGGAGGAGGCGGCGAAAGAGGTTGGGCGGCTGATCCGAAATAGCCCACTTGGTCAAGAACGAGCGTTTGGCAGCGGCCTTCCGGCGGCCAGGCTCCAGGGTCAGGAGTCCGCGTCCTCGTGCATTACTGAGGAGCAAGGCACCATGCGCCGCTGGGGGGGGGCGCTGATTGTGAACGCCGACCGTATCGTGCTAATCTCCCGAAAAGCCGTAGCCCCCATCGGTAAGAGGAAATAAGCCATGATCTGGTGGCGCAGAGTTCCGCGGTGCGATCGCCGAATGGAAGCGCGAAGCTTTTTCTGGAGATTGCTGCAGGTGGCGCTGCTTGCTCCAGTGCTGGCATTGGCCCATGCGCAGACCAAGGTTCCCGAGTGGACCTGGATGGGCGGAACCGACGCAGCGGACGCGCCCGGCACCCACGGAACGAAGTACGACTTTGCCGCGGCCAACCTTCCCGATTCCCGCGACTCGGCAACGGGATGGTCCGACCAGGGGGGCATGCTGTGGTTTTTTGGCGGCGCATCGGATGACTACAGCAACGACCTCTGGGCCTTCGATCCGGCAAGAGGAGCGCACGGCGAGTGGGCCTGGATGGGTGGGAGCCTGCCCACATCGATCTGTTCGACGGAGTACTGCGATCCCCCGAGCATCTACGGCAAGAAGTACGCATTCTCCACCGGAAATATTCCCGGAGGCCGCGCCGGCGCCGTCTCCTGGAGCACTCATGACGGCAGGGCGTGGCTTTTCGGCGGCGCCGAGGCGCCCACGGACACGACCTATAGCTGGAACGAAGCCAACGACTTCTGGGTCTTCGATCCAACGCAGGGCGCGCATGGCGAGTGGGCCTGGATGGGCGGAAACAAGATCTCGGAGGCCGCACAACCCGGCACCTATGGTACCGAGCACGAGTTCGCGCCCACGAATCTTCCGGGGGGCCGTTGGAGTCTGTTACGAAACTCCGGGGTCCTTTTTAAAAGAGCGCTCCCTTCGGGGAGCGTTCTTTGTTTTTGGGGTTGGATTGGATCAGGCTGGGTTGAGTTGGCGGGTGAACTTCACCGCCCCGAGGACTTTGATCATCCGTTTGAGGTTGTAAGCCATGATGGCGAGGCTGATTTCGGTCTGCGCGCCGCCAGTTCCGCGCAACAATAGGCGTGGGTTCCCGAAGATGTGGTATTTAAGAACGGCGAAGGGAAGCTCGACGGTAGATCGTCGGAGCCTCATCGCTTCCGGGGTAGCGCGTTGATGCATGCGGTTTAGCGCATCCTCATCCAGCAGCCGGGTCAGGATGCGAGCTGAGCTCTGTGTGCAACGAGTCTTCATCGCGCAGCCACCGCAGTCGGCTGCATCGGCGCGATAGACGACGGCCTTGTCCTTGCGGTGAAGTTGCTTGCGTCGGATGGTCTTGTTTGCAGGGCAGAGATAGGTGTCAGTCCCCGGCTGATAGCGAAAATGCTCACGGCCAAACAACGTGCCGTTGCCCTGATTGTTGACGGCACGCTTGACAGGCACATGTGGCAGGATGCCGGCTGCCTCGCAGCGTGCCGCATGCTCGCCGTTGGCGTAGCCGGCGTCGGCCACGACCTGCAATCTCTCTGCGCCGAGCGCCTTCTTCGCTGCTTCTGCCATGGGCTGCAGCTGCACGTTGTCTCCTGCCTCCAGCGTGACGGCATGGGCGACGATCAGTGCATGCTCGGCATCAACTGCGGTCTGCACGTTGTAGGCTGGGGCATTGGTCCGGGCCACAGGCATGAAGCGCGCCTCCGGTTCGCGATGCTGCTTCAGCTTCTCCAGCGCAACCTGCACGGCGGAGGGATCGATAGCAGCCAGCTGCTCTTCGTCGGCCTGTTCCATGCTGTCCAGATAGCGCTCCAACGCCTGTCGCTCACGCACACTGTCGGCACTGGAGACGGCACGGAACTTGGTGCCATCGATGGCAATCCACTCCCCGCGAATCAGGCCGCAGCTCTGCGCAAACCGAACTAACTGCGCTCCTGCAGCCGTAACCGCCTCCCGATGCATCCGCCGGAACTCGGCAATGGACTTGTGGTCCGGATATAGCCGGCCCAGCAACCACATCAACTCCACGTTGCGGCGGCACTCGGCTTCCAACCTTCGCGAGGACCGGATCGTGTGTAAATAGCCATACAGATACAGCTTCAGCAGGTCGCGTGGGTCATAACCTGGACGGCCCGTCTCCGCGGCTTCGGATCGCTCGAAGCCCAGCTCACTCATCGCAAGACCTTCCACAAACGCGTCAATCACACGACACAGATGATCGGGCGGAACAAGATCATCCAGCACCACCGGAAATAGTGTTCCCTGACTGCGCCCATCCCCTCGGATATATCCCATAAACGAAGATGCCCTCGCTCTCGCAAGGGCATCTTCTCATCTATTCAGGCAAACCGGAAGAGTTTCGTAACAGACTCGTTGGGGAGCCGTTTCGTGGACCGACCAGGACGGCAGGCTGTGGATGTTTAGCGGCGCCGGCTATGACTCCAGCGGGGAGCAGTGTATCCTCGACGATTTGTGGGTCTTCGATCCGGCGCAGGGCGCGCATGGCGAGTGGGCGTGGATGGGAGGCAGCAAGGCAGTAAGAGCGAGTGGCGTTTACGGAACGAAATTCAAATTCGCACCCGGCAATATGCCGGGCTCGCGCTATGAGGCCGTCGTCTGGACCGAGGAGAGCGGCAAGGTCTGGCTGTTTGGCGGGCAGGGTTATGATTCGGCCGGAGACGAGGGGTATCTAAACGATCTGTGGGTCTTCGATCCGGCAGAGGGCGCGCACGGCGAATGGGCGTGGATGGGAGGAAGCAAGACAGTGCCGGTTTCCTGCACTGCCGGGTATGCCTGGTGCGGCCGCGCCGGCGGTTATGGCGCACAATACCATTTCGCCGCCGCCAGCAATCCTGGAGGCCGGGTGAGTTCTGCCACATGGACGGACAAGAACGGCAACCTGTGGCTGCTCGGAGGGCAGGGTTACGATGCGGACGGGACTGAAGGGGTTCTCAACGATCTCTGGGAGTTCAATCCGGCAGAGGGCGCTGGCGGTGAGTGGGCCTGGATGGGCGGGAGCGCCACGGTACCGAAGACCTGTAAGCACCCGTATGGAAGCTGTGGCCTTTACGGCAGCTACGGGAAGGAGTACGAGCCCGCACTTGCCAATCATCCCGGCGGACGCCTGGGGGGAACGACGTGGGTAGACGACGATGGGGATTTATGGCTCTTCGGAGGCGTCGGCTACGGCGCTGAGGGCGTCTCTGGCGGATACTTCGATGGCCTGAACGACCTTTGGCTGCTCAAGGTGGTGACCACCCAGACCATCAACTTTCCGCAGCCCAAGGGTCCGGTGACTTCGGGAGCCAAGCCGATCCGGCTCTCAGCAACGTCGTCGTCTCATCTTGCCGTGTCTTTCAAGGTGCTGTCAGGACCCGGCAAGGTGAGCGGGACAAACGGCAGCACCTTGACCATCATCGGCCCGGGCACGATCGTGGTGGCAGCGAACCAGGCGGGAAATGACGAGTTTGCCGCTGCCCCGCAGGTATCGCGCAGCATCACTGTGAAGCCATAGCGAGCTTGCTGCTGACGGGCCACTGAGTGCGGGCCAGCAAGCCGGCATTGCAATCGTCGGCAATCGCAGATAAGCCGCGATCTGCCAGCACGGGGTGTGGGGCGGATTGACCTGCATTGCGTCATGTGGGACGGGTGGCGCGACGACCGTCACAGTTAGCGGCGCGCCGGGCGGGTTAGGCTGGTGAGGTTTGCGCCTATGACCACCGCCGCCCTCCAACCTGCTCAAGCCGTGCACCATACGCATCCCTCTGCTCAGGCACGCTATCCCCTGACCCAGGGAGTGAATCCCTGGCTGGTCACGGTCTCCGTAATGCTGCCGACGTTTATGGAGGTGCTGGACACGGCGATTGCGTCGGTGGCGCTGCCGTACATTGCGGGCAGCCTGTCGGCTTCGAACTCCGAGGCCACGTGGGTGCTGACCAGTTACCTGGTGGCCAACGCGGTCATTCTGCCGGCGGCAAACTGGTTTGCGCGGCGCTTCGGGCGGAAGAACTTTCTGCTGTTCTGCGTGGTTGTGTTCACCATCGCTTCGTTTTTCTGCGGCGCGGCGCCGTCGCTGGCCGTCATCCTGCTGGCCCGGGTACTGCAGGGCGCGGGTGGGGGAGCGCTGCAGCCGCTTTCGCAATCGATTCTGCTGGAAAGCTTTCCCGTGCAGAAGCGGTCCCAGGCGATGGCAGCATATGGGTTGGGAATCGTAGTGGCGCCGGTGCTGGGGCCCACGCTGGGCGGCTGGCTGACGGACACGTTCAGTTGGCGCTACGCGTTTTACATCAATATTCCAGTCGGCATCCTGGCGGTGATTCTGATCAGCCGGTTTGTGCATGACCCGCCGTTCATCCGCCATGCCAAGGTGGGCGCATTCGACAATATCGGCTTCGGGCTGCTGGCGGTGTGGACCGGCTGCCTGCAAGTGGTGCTGGACAAGGGCCAGGAAGACGACTGGTTTGGAGCAGTGTGGGTGCGCTGGGCGGTGGCCGCGTTGATCGTCGCTTTCGTGGGATGGATCTGGCGGTCGTGGAGCAATCCCAAGGGGCTGGTGGACCTGCATGTTTTGAAGGACCGCAACCTCCGCACCGGCTGCTTCCTGATTGCGCTGCTGGGGATGTGCATTTACATCACCATCGCTATTCTGCCGCTCTACTACCAGGAGATTCTGGGTTACACGGCGTTCGCGGCGGGACTGGTGGTGGGGCCGCGCGGGATCGGATCGTTTGTGGGCTCGCCGCTGATCGGGATTCTGGGCTCGCGGTTCGACAATCGCAAGCTGCTTTCCATGGGCTTCATCGGTTTCGGAGTCTGCTCGCTGTATTTCGGCATGGTGAATCTGGACATTGGGCCATTCACGCTGCTGCTGCCCATCACGCTGACCGGGTTCGCGCTGAGCTTTGTGTTTGTGCCGCTGGCCACGCTCAGCACCGCGACCATCTCGCGCGAGGAGATGGGCAACGCGACCGGGCTCTTCAACATGCTGCGCAACATCGGCGGATCGATCGGGATCGCCATGGCGACGACGGCGATCATTCGGAGAGCAGCCTACTACCAGACTGAGATCGGCGCGCATGTAACGGCGACAGACCCCGCCTTGCAGCAGAAATCGCAGATGATCGCGGGCTACCTGGGACAGCACCTGGGCCGCGCCGCCGGCCGGCCGGAAGCAATGGGGCTTCTCTACGGGCTGATGCAGCAGCAGTCGGCGCTGCGCGCGTACGTAGACGTGTTCCGCTGGACGGCGCTGCTGGCGTTTTTCTGCGCCGGCGCGGTGTGGCTGTTCCGCAAGCCGCCGGAGCACCACGAGCTGCCCGAAGGCGTTCATTAAAATGCTTGGAGAGCGGCCGCAGGGTTCAACCTTACAAACCGTTCGCGGAGCCACTTGAGGCGCGAACGACCGCCGGTGAGTGAATCCTCAAGCAACCTGCTCACGATGAGGGGGCTTCTCATGTCTCGAACGCCAGGCCGGCCATTTTGCCGGCGGGGTGTTCGGACCGACCATAAACCTAACTTGAACCGAGGGCGAGAGGAGGAGGGTTTTCGCTTGTTTCCCCACCTCGCCAGCGGCGAAGGCAAATCGTAATGGCAGCCGCAAGACGCTCGCCCCCAAAGCCAGCTATCAGCCCTCAACTATCAGCTATCAGCTTGTTTCCGGGCCGTCGACGCTGTCTAAACCAGCGGAGCGAATCGGCGTGCAGCATCGTCGTACTGCTCGATTCGCCCGGAGAGAATGTCGTAATACCAGCCGTGCACCGAGAGCGACCCCTGCGCCAGCGCCCTGGCCACCGCGGGCTGCGCCTTCAGATTGATCAATTGCGCCACCACGTTGCCGCGGATCAACGAGCACAGCTCCGCGTGCTCGCCGTCCTCAGGGCTCTGCGGCTGCCGATGCGTAAACGCGCCCTCGACGTGATCCAGCCAGCGCTTTGCCTGGGGCAGGTGCTCGAGCGTCTTGCGATCGAGCGCGGCCTTAAGCGCCCCGCAATCCGAATGCCCGCACAGGATCATGTGCGGCACCTTCAGCACCTCAACCGCATATTCGATGGTTGCGGTCACGCCATCCACGTCGCCCATCGAAGCCGGCACCACGTTGCCGATGCTGCGGCTGATGAACAGATCGCCCGGTCCTGTGCCCAGGATCAGATCGGGCACAACGCGCGAATCGGCGCAGGTGATGAACAGCCATTCCGGCGCCTGGCTTTCGGCCAGCAGACGAAACCGGCTGCGGCGCGTGGGGAATACGTCAGTGAGAAACCGCCGGTGTCCTTCGATCAGTCGATCCACGCGCAATCGTCCTTCCAGGGCAAGTGTTCAGGCCAGCATCAGGCTACCGCATTGTCCCCATAATCCTTGCGGGGGTGGGATATAGTTAGCTCGATGCGTCCCCGCATGTCCTTGTCTATCGGGTTTTTGCTGCTGGCGAGTGCGTGTACTTGCGCCTCGGTGGCTCAGGTGACCGCCGGCGCAGAGGATCCGCGCCACGTGGACGCGACGCAATTCGGCGAGCAAGTGGCGCTCGGGCCCAACTGGCTGTTCGCTCCGGGCGACAATCCCGCCTGGGCAGCGCCGGACCTGGACGACAGCGGCTGGCGGACTGTTTCCACCAACAGGACGCTTCCCGAGTACGGCATCCGCGACATTCCATACGCCTGGTATCGCATCCATATCCAGCTGAGGCCCGGCACGAAAGATGTGATGGTCGGCTTCAAGCATACATTCGGCAGGTACGAGGTCTACGCCAACGGCGTCCGCATTGGCGGCAATGGGTCCTTCCCCGGTCCCGCAAGGTTCAACCAATACGCGATGGCCGCATTCCCCGTTGCGGACGGTCTGGTCACTCCGCGGGGTGAACTGGTTCTCGTGCTTCGCTTCGCGGTCGATGCCGTGGGCGACATGGGCCCCGGCACCAGCACGCCGCTCCGATCGGACTCCGGTCCCTATCTCATGAGCCGAGAGTCTGCACCGCGCGAGAAGAGCTATGTGAATGCGCACAATACGGCGGATATGTGGGTCTTGGCATGCCTCAGCCTGCTCATCGGCCTCGTGGCCATCGCCCTCTATGGCACGCTGCGACACCAAAGGGAGTATCTAGCCTGCGCTGTCTTTCTCTTCGCCGAAACCACATTCTGCTTTACCTACATTTGGCAGCAGTTGGTGGCAAACACTATCCCCACTCTCTGGGTGGAATACGGCTCAACCGGCCTCACCAACTTTGCACTGATCGAATTCGTTCGTCTGGTGCTTGGCCTGCCCCGCACACGTTGGCTTCTGGGTCTGGAACTTGTCGCCTCCCTGTCGGCATTAGCAAGCCCGCTGACCTGGGCCGGCCTCGTCCCCTTCTACGCAGGCTTCGTCGCCTACTATGTTCCCATTCTGATCGTTCTTATCCTGCTGCCCGTGCTGCTGGTGCGGGCCAGTCTGAGCGGTAATCGCGAAGCCTGGGTATTGCTGCCCGCCGTGCTGCTCCGTGGCCTGGCGGCATACTGGAACTTCTTCGTCTTCGTTGCCTATTACACGCACCTGACGAAGATCTTTCGCTCGTTTCCCACGCTGCATATCGCCAGTTACGATATCCCCCTTCGCAGCATCGGCGGATTCGTGTTTTTCATCACCATCCTGCTTTTCCTCGTCCTGCGCACCGTCGGCATCGCCCGCCGTCACGCCCAGGTCAACGCCGAAATGGAAGCGGCGCGCACGGTGCAGCAGGTACTGATTCCCGAGGCGATTCCATCAGTGCCAGGCTTTCAAATCGAGAGCGCGTACAAGCCGGCGAGCGAGGTGGGCGGGGATTTCTTCCAGATTCTTCCCACGGCCGGGGGCGGCGTGCTGGCCGCGATCGGCGATGTCAGCGGCAAGGGCATGCCCGCGGCCATGACGGTCAGCCTGCTGGTGGGCACGTTCCGCACCCTCGCGCACTACACCCAGAGTCCCGGGGCGATCCTTGCGGCCATGAACCAGCGCATGCTGGTTCGCAGCAGCGGAGGGTTCACAACCTGCCTGGTGTTGCGCGCGGACGCGGACGGCACGGTGACGGTGGCCAATGCGGGGCATCTCGCGCCGTATCTCGGAGGCAAGGAAATGCCGGTGGAGAATGGTTTGCCGCTGGGAATTTCGGCGGAATCGACTTATGCGGAATCGAAATTTCATCTGGCCTCGGGACAGCAGATTACTCTCTGCACCGATGGAGTGGTAGAGGCGCGCAATAATGGCGGAGCGCTGTTTGGCTTTGAGCGAGCGGCCGGCATCAGCGGCCAGTCCGCCGAAGGCATTGCGCTGGCCGCGCAGGCATTTGGGCAGGAAGACGATATAACGGTGCTCACGGTAGCCTGCATCGCATGACACCGGTAAATGAAATGGCTTCAGGAGAAGACCCTCGATGAATTGCTCATCCTGTTACATCCGGGCTCTTGCGGCGCTCGCTCTTTCGGCCGCCGCGGTTGCGCTGCGCGCGCAAGCCGTCGATACGATTGACCCCGCGCTCCAGGCGCGCATTGATTCGATTGCCGCCGGGGTCATGCAGCAGCAGGGCGTGCCTTCGGCGTCAGTGGCCGTGGTCGAGGGCGGCAAGCTGGTCTTCACCCACGCCTATGGCCTCGCCCACATCGATCCCGGCAAAGCCGCCACGCCGGAGATGCGCTACTCCATCGGCTCCATCTCCAAGCAGTTCACGGCCGCGGCCATTCTCATCCTGCAGGAGCAAGGCAAGCTCTCGCTCGACGATCCCGTGGGCAAATACGTGCCGGGACTGACGCGCGGCGACGAGGTGACCATCCGCGAGATTCTCTCCCACACTTCGGGCTACCAGGACTACTGGCCCGAGGACTACCTGATGACGCCCATGATGAAGCCGACCACGGCGCAGCAAATCCTGGACACGTGGGCGAAGAAGCCGCTGGACTTCGACCCGGGCACGCAATGGCAATATTCCAACACCAATTACGTGATTGCCGGGCTGATCGTGGAAAAGGTCAGCGGGCAAAATCTGATGGACTTCCTTGAAGAGCACATCTTTCATCCGCTGGGCATGATGAGCGTGTGGGACTCGAACGAAAGCAAGCTGACCGGGACCGATGCCACGCCATATATCCGCGCGGCGCTCGGTCCGCTGCGCCTCGCGCCCAAGGAGGGCCGCGGATGGATGTTTGCGGCCGGCGAGCTGGCCATGACCCCGCACGACCTCGCCCTCTGGGATGAAAGCCTCATCGCCCGCTCCATCCTCAAGCCCGAAAGTTACAAGGAAATGTTCACCGAGGTGAAGCTCAAGAACGGGAAGGGCACGCATTACGGGCTTGGCGTGGATGTGGGCGAGCTGGACGGCCATCGCGACATCTCCCACAGCGGCGAAGTTACAGGATTTGTCTCCGACAACGAAGTTCTGGTCGACGACGGAATCGCCGTCGTGTGTCTCACCAATCACATGGCGGGCGGCGCCGGCGAGATCGCGCGCCTGGCCGCATTCACCGTTGCCGGGCAAAAGCACACGCCCGCCGAAGAGCAGGCGCTCCAAATCTATCGCGGGCTGCAGAAAGGGAACATCGACCGCAGCCTGCTTGCGCCCAACCTGAACGACTACTTCGATACGCAGACCGTGGCCGACTTCAAGAACAGCCTTGCACCGCTGGGCGAGCCGCTCACGTTCCGCCAGTTGGGCGAGAGCCTGCGCGGCGGAATGACCTTCCGCGCCTTCCGCATCGTCTATCCCACGCGCCGCCTGAGGCTGACCACGTATACCTATCCTGACGGCAAGCTGGAGCAGTATCTGGTGGATCCAGCGGACTGAGAGTCAGTGGTCAGTGAACAGTGAACAGTGAACGGAAGAACGGGACAGCCAGAGCTGCATGACCCTTTCTCCGCGGCGTCCGAGACCGATGATTCCACTCATTCGCCGGTCACCGTCTTTCTGTCTACTGTTCACTGTCGGCCGCCTTTACCGATACACTTGAATTGGAATGTTTGAAAACCTTACCGACAAACTCCAGCGCGCCTTCAAGCACCTCCGCGGCCAGGGCACGCTGACCGAAGAAAACATTCAGGAAGCCCTGCGCGAAATCCGCGTGGCGATGCTCGAGGCCGACGTAAACCTCAACGTCGTCCGCGAGCTGATCGAGCACATCCGCGCCAAGGCCGTGGGCGCCGAGGTGATGACGGCGCTCTCGCCCTCCGAGCAGGTCATCAAGATTGTGCGCGACGAGCTGATCGCGCTGCTGGGCAAGGACACGGCTCGATTCAAGTTTGCCGCGCAGCCGCCCACCGTCATCCTGATGGCCGGCCTGCAAGGCTCGGGCAAGACCACCACCAGCGGCAAGCTGGCCGCCTGGCTCAAGAAGGGCGGTCACCGGCCCATCCTTGTTTCCGTCGACGTCTACCGTCCCGCCGCGCGCGAGCAGCTCAGAGTGGTTGCGAAATCGATTGAAGCCAAAATCTACGAGGGCGATCTGAAGGGCGAGCCCGCCGCGCCCGCGCTCGTCGAAAGGCTAGCCACCGAAGCCCGCCGCGAAGCGCGCAACTTCGGTTTCGACACGCTGATTGTGGACACCGCCGGCCGCCTGCACATTGACGAAGAGTTGATGCAGGAAATGGAGCGGCTGAAAAAGCTGCTTAACCCGCAGGAGATCCTCTTCGTGGCCGACGCCATGACCGGCCAGGACGCGGTCAACTCTGCGCAGGACTTCCACAAGCGCCTCGGCCTCACCGGCGTCGTCCTCACCAAGATGGACGGCGACGCCAGGGGCGGCGCGGCGCTGTCAATCAGGCATGTGACCGGCCAGCCCATCAAGTTCATCGGCACCGGCGAAAAGGCGGACGCGTTCGAGCCGTTCCATCCGGATCGAATTGTCGGCCGCATCCTGGGCATGGGCGACATTCTCTCGCTCGTGGAAAAGGCCGAATCCACGCTCGATCGCAAGAAATCCGAGGAGCTCGCCAAGAAGGCGCTGCTTGGCGACGGCTTCACGCTCGAGGATTTTCGCGACCAGCTCAAACAGATCACGAAGCTCGGCTCTATGGAATCGATTTTGAAGATGCTGCCCAGCGTGGGCCCATTCGCCGGCATGCAGCAGGCCGCCAGCCAGGTGGACGAGAAGCAGTTTGTGCGCCTCGAAGCCATCATCAATTCCATGACGCCGAAGGAGCGCCGCAATCACGAGATCATCTCCGGCACGCGGCGCAAGCGCATCGCCGCCGGCTCCGGGACCAGCGTGCAGGACGTGAACCAGCTCCTGCGCCAGTACGCGCAGATGGCCAAGATGTTCAAGTCCATGGGCAAGGGGGGCCTGGCCCGGCAGATGATGCGCGGCGGCATGGGCTCGCTGGGCATGGGAAGGCAAAAGTTCGGGCGGTAAGCGATGAAGACGACCAGCCTCCAGGACCAGCTCGATCAAATAACCGCCAACACGCGCCACCTCGTCCAGCCGGAGCGGTTGGCCATCGGCGAGCGCGCTATTGCCGAGCTCTTCGCCACGCGGATCGAGGAACGCATCCTGCCTGTGGGCGCGGCAGCGCCGGAGTTTGCCCTAAAGGACTCGAATGGCAAGCTGGTCCGTAGCGCCGACCTGCTCGAAACCGGCCCGCTGATTGTGAAGTTCTTTCGCGGACGCTGGTGCCCCTACTGCATGACCGAGCTCGAAACCTGGCGCGATCTCTACGGCAGCCTGCGCGAACGTGGCGCGGTGCTGGCCGCCATCGGCCCCCAGATCGAGCGCCAAAGCGACTTCATGGCCGGCCAGCACGGCCTCCCGTTCCCGGTGCTCAGCGACCCCGGCAACAAGGTCGCCGCGCAGTTCGGCCTGGTCTGGACTGCGCCGGAAACCCTGCGCGGTTACTACCGCTCGATCCTGGTGAATATTCCCTTCATGAACGGCGATCAGAGCTGGACGCTGCCGCTGCCGGCCACCTACGTCATCAGTTCAGCCGGTCGCGTGGTCTTCGCCGAGGGCCACGCCGATTTCCGCGTGCGTCCCGAGCCGGAGGAAGCACTGGCGGCGGCGTTCGCAACCGCGGGCCGCTAAGGCAGCATCTTTTTCAGCACGGACTGCGCCTGAGGCAGTTTGACGCCGCGCAAGAGAAACACCTTGCTGCGCGACGATTCTCCTGACTGCAGATGGACTGCGGAACGCGGCAGCGAAAACGCATCTGCCAGAAACGTAATCAGCGCCTCGTTGGCTCGGCCCTCCACCGGCGGCGCCTGCACCGCGATCTTCAGTTGCGCCGCAGCGCCCTCGCCGTAGACACCCACAATCGCCGTCTTCTTCGCTCCGGGTTGCGCGCGCACCGCCAGCGTCACGCCGTCCTTCGTCTCGCGGATCATTCGCCGAAGTCCTCGGGGAACGCCGCCCGCTGGGCGGCCATCGGAGGACGTTTGCCGAACAGCGCGGTGCCGATGCGGATGCGCGTTGCACCCTCTTCAATCGCAATCGCAAAGTCGCCGCTCATCCCCATCGACAGCACATCGAAGTTGAGCTTGGGATGCGCCGTCGCCCAGCGCTCGCGCCACGCGCGCAGGCTGCGGAAGCACGCGCGCGTTTCTTCTTCCGGCACACCCCACGGCGCAATGGTCATCACTCCGCGCAGGTGCAGATGCTTGAGATCGGGCAGCCGTTCCAGCAACGCCGTCGCCTCGGCCGAATCCGGCTCCACGCCCTCCTTCGTCTCTTCCGCGCTCAGTTTCACTTCGATCAGCACCGGCAGCCGCTTGTGCAGCTTGCCGGCCGCGTCGTTCAGCCGCTCGGCCACGCGCACTGAATCTACGGAATCGACCGCGTCGAACAGCTCCGCTGCTTTGGCCGCTTTGTTCGATTGCAGATGACCGATCAGGTGCATCCAAACCGGCTCGTCCGATGCTGCAATTGCGCCCATTGCACGCCACGGCGCCAGCTCGCCGGCTTTGGCGGCAAACTCCTGCACGCGGTTCTCGCCGAAGAGCCGCAGGCCCAGCTCGGCTGCGGCAATTATCGTCGAAGCCGGGTAAGTCTTCGAGACCGCCATCAGCTCCACTTCGCGCCGCGGCCTGCCCGCGTGCCGGCACGCTGCGGAGATGGCGGCCTCAAGCTTTTCGAGGTTCACTTTGAGATTAGTCACGATATTTCGACTCACTGATTCCAATCGGGTGAGTCTGGGATTCTGAAACTCGGCGGGATCGACTGTTTCCATCGGGTCATGAACGCTTTCGGCGTCGTCGTGCCAACGATCCTGCCACTCGGAAGATCTACATCGTATCCCATCGCCAGGCACATGATTCCGCCCCACATCGTGTCGCAGGGTACTTCACTCATGAGTGCAAGCGTGTGGGAATCCGACCAGGCGACGGCCGCAAAGTTGAGGCCGTCTTCATCCTGATCTGGATCGCAGCCTAGCCGACCGACATACCGGGCGCAGACTGGCCGGAGCCGGCGCACCATGTCCTGAGTGGGTTGCATGTCGGCATCAAGTTGTTTCGGACCGGTCTCAGAGATCGCGAATACGCGCACGGTTTCGATGTAACTGGCCATTTCCCCGGTCAGAGCGACGAGCTTCGAGTCTGGCGACCACAACACATCCATATCAATCCAGTCAGTGGAATCCTCAAGCCCCAGGTTCCAGCGCCCTCTCGGCGTAACGACCTCCACGTGGGGAATATTCAGGTCCATTTTCTTGTTCAGACCATATTTGTCCCACGTGAACGAGCGGCGGACAAAGGTGCGACGGATCTCCTCGGTCCCATCGGGCGAGTGGACGGCAACCGCCGCGCACTTGCCGCTATCGCACATGAGCGGGACCGTAGTCGCCGACCGCGAGAATGTTCCCGCGCTGGCAATTCCTGCAGCCGTCTCCATCACCGCCAAAACGAAGATCGCGGGAATGAACACCCCGTCACGCTCCCTTGCCGCTCAGCGCCCGTGCTCCTCAAGGTATTTCTCTACTTCCAGCGCGGCCATGCACCCTGTCCCCGCCGCCGTGATCGCCTGCCGGTAGCGCCGATCCTGCACGTCGCCGGAGGCGTAGACGCCCGGCACCAGCACGCCGTTGCGCGTGGTAAAGACGTTGTCGCGCGTCTTCACGTAGCCCTCGACGTCCAGGTCGATCTGTCCCTTGAACATGCCGGTGTTGGGCTCATGCCCGATCCCCAGAAACACGCCGCGCACCGGCAGCACGCTGGTGCTTCCATTGGTCACATCCTTCAATCGCAGCCCCTGAACTTCATTTGCATCCACGCCCAGCACCTCTTCCACCACCACATTGGTGCGCAGCTCGATGTTGGGGTGCGCCATGGCCCGCTCCAGCATGATCTTGCTGGCGCGGAAGCTCTCCCGCCGGTGCAACAGGTAAACCTTGGTGGCAAAGCGGGTGAGGAACAGCGCTTCCTCCATGGCCGAGTCGCCGCCGCCAATCACAGCGATCTCCATGCCGCGGAAAAAGAATCCGTCGCAGGTGGCGCAGCTCGACACGCCGTGGCCGATCAGCGCCTGCTCGCTTTTGAGTCCCAACCAGCGCGCGCTGGCGCCGGAGGCGAGGATCAGCGAGCGCGTGTGAATCTCGCTAGACGTCGTTTTCAGCTTGAACGGGTGCGTGTGCAGGTCGACCGAAACCAGGTGCGCCGGCTGGAACTCGGCTCCGAATCGCGCCGCCTGCTTCTTCATGTTGTCAATCAGCTCCGGCCCCTGGATCCCCTCCGGCCAGCCGGGAAAGTTCTCTACCAGCGTGGTGATGGAGAGCTGGCCGCCAGGTTCGTGGCCCTCCAGCACCAGCGGTTTCAGCGCGGCGCGCGCAGTGTAAATGGCTGCCGTAAGCCCCGAGCATCCGGAGCCCAGTATCACAGTATCGCGGGTCTCTATCATCGTTTGTTCCTGGGTTGATTCTATCTGCGGTTTTTGCGACATGCGGGCGTACGGGGCCTTTCCGGAGTCAATTGCCGGAAAGCGAAGCGCGCAAGATTAGGAAACTCTCATTGCTGAGAAGTCTCTAATCTCCCCCTGCCGATATGATGAACGACATGGCGAATTTGACTCTAGTCTACGGTTTGCGCCTGCTCCCCGAAGGCGAGGTAAAAGAGGTTCAGGACGCTGCTTTAACCCTGATCAACGGCCACCAGGCGCATGTCACCATGCACATGATCGAGGGCTCGCGCGAGCAGATCGAGGAGCAGCTCAGGCGCAGCCTGAATGCGTTTTTCGATTTTTACCCCGAAATCTGACCGGCGAAATCCGATCAGACCACTTGCGCCGCTGATCCCTGTGCCGTCGGCATCTCGTTGGGCCGCTTCACCCTCAAGTTGTCCAGCGCGTAATCGAGGTAGCGCGCCTCAAAGTGCGGCGGCTGCTCCAGGAAGCGGCAGGTGGCCACCACCTGGTCCACAATGAACCGCGGCTGGTAAGCAGCCAGCTCCATCTGTTTATCCCGGCGCAGTTTGTTCACAATATACGCAAACACGTCCTCGGCCAGCTTGATACCGTGGTGTTCGCACTCCACCTGCAGGATGCGGCGAAAGCGCCCCGCGTCCGGCCCAGCCACCTCGATTTTGTAAGGCAGCCGGCGCAGGAACGCCGGATCCATCAGGTCCTCGGGATCGAGGTTCGTCGAGAAGATCACCAGCTCCTCGAAGGGAATGCTGAAGCTCTTGCCGGTATGCAGCTTCAGGAAGTCAAAGCGGTTTTCCAGCGGCACCATCCAGCGGTTCAGCAGATGCGTCGGGCTGACCAGCTGGCGGCCGAAATCGTCGACGAAGAAGACCCCACCCAATGCTTTCATGTGCAACGGGGCCTCATAAAAGCGTCCGGTCTCGTCAAAACGCAGCTCCAGCATCTCCAGCGTCAGTTCGCCGCCCACAATCACAAACGGTCTCCGGCACGGCACCCATCGCTGGTCGGTCTCATCCTGGCGCACAAAGGAAGCAGGCTCCACGTCCACATTGGCCGGGGCCACCTCGTGATGGATCGCCGGATCGAATACGCGAATGGTCTGACCTTCCAGAGCAACCGCGTAGGGCACGTACACCACGTCTTGGAAGGCCGAGGCAAAGCGTTGCGCCATCACCGTCTTGCCGTTGCCCGGAGGACCGTACATCAGGATGGCGCGGCCGGAGTTCAGCGCCGGCCCCACTTGCTCCATGATGGTCGGATCCACCTCCAGGCCTTCCAGCGTGGCGTGGATCCGCTCCAAGGTGATCACTTCGTTGGTTGGCCTCTGCAGGTTGGTCTGCTCGCAGAACTCCGTCAGCGCCACCGGCGCCGGCCCGGCGTAACCGGATCGTTCCAGCGCGTTCTTGGCCCAAAGCCGGCCGCCGTCGGTCAGCGCGTAAGCCATGTCCAGCAGGTTGTCTGAGCGCCGCGACCCCAGCGTCTGCAAGAGCGCGCGGTCCACCGCTGTCTTCACCACGTCGGCCACGATGTGGTAAGGCAGCTTGATGGCATCCAGATAGTCCCGCACCGTCTGCAGCCGCCCGGTATAGATCAGCTTCAGGAGCAGATCGATCAGATCTGCCTCCTCCATGCCAGTGGCGGCCAGATCCGCGGGTTCGGTCGGAATCCGGTTGATGAAATTCGACAGCGTCCGCTGATCGATGGCTCCCAGAGACACCAGGTTCTCGCCCAGCCTGCCGCCCACTTCCTGCGACCGCTTCAGCGCCGCTTCCACGTCTTGTTCGGTGACCCGCTTGGCTTGAATCAGCAGGTCGCCCAATCGCATCGTTCCCATCGCAAGTCCCGCAAATTCTTTAGGTTGATTGCCCTGGCCCGCTGCCGTGCCCGCCTTGTCCCCACCTCTCGGGTCAGGGGTTTTGGCCGGGCAGAGGAATTTGTCCCCATTGTACCGACATTGCCGCAGACGCACGCTGCCCAATCTCGGGTATTTTCCGCCTCCAGGAAGTGACTGAGGTAACTGGCGCGTTTATGTGAGACTTCTAATCCGCACTCTCTGAGAAAGGTCTCAGCAATGCATCCCCGATTGCGTACGGAGAAGCTCCCATGCCTTCGCCCGCTTTTCGGTGGTCATTCTTCGCCCTGACGGCCTTCGTGTTCCTGCTCCCCAACGCCGGTCTTGCCGGCGGTCCCCGCCAGGTCGCCGGAACCACCTTCTTCAACACCGGTTTGGCCGGTACGCCGATCCATTGGGCCAACGGCCGGGTGAATTACTACGTGGATCAGGGTTCCCTGAGCGCCTCGGTTTCAAACCAGCAGGCCGTCGCCATGGTGGATGCCGCCGCCGCGATGTGGAAGGCTGTTCCCACCGCCGGCGTCGCGCTCGTCGACAAAGGTTCGCTGAATGAAGACGTCAGCGGCGCCAACGCCGTGGCCGGAACCGGCGATCTCCTTGCGCCGGCCGACGTGGCATCCACTGCCACCAGCTATCCCCTGGGCGTCATCTTCGACGCCGACGGTTCGGTCATCGACACGGTGCTCGGCGCCGACTCGAGCGATCCCTCCAATTGCGAAACGACCGGCGTCGTGGTCTGGACTGACAACATCCTTGCTGACGCCACCGTCGCTCACGCGGTCATGGTCCTCAACGGCCGCTGCACCGCAACCGCGCAGCAGCAGGAAATGATGAGTTTCCTGATCGAGCGCGCCTTCGGCCAGATCCTCGGCCTCGGTTCCTCGCAGATTTATCCTTACGCGGAGCAGGATAACAACACCTTGGAATTGTCCGCCTGGCCCATCATGCAGCCCGCAGCCGGCGTCTGCGGTTTCTCCGGCGGAAAATGCATCTTCAGCCCCACTACGCTGCAGTACGACGACATCGCCTCCCTCAATCGTCTCTACCCCGTCACCGCCGCCAACCTTGCCGATTTTCCCGGCAAAGTTCTTACCGCCGCACATACTGTTTCCATTCAGGGAACCATCTCCTTCCGTGCCGGAACCGGGATGCAGGGCGTCAACGTGGTTGCCGTTCCCATCGATGGCAGCGGTAATCCCATGCCCCAGTACGCCGCCAGTTTCGTCTCCGGCTCCCTGTTCAGCGGCGATCACGGCAACGCAGTTACCGGCTGGAACGGCTCGAATGGCACGCCGCTTTCGCAGTGGGGATCGGAAGCTCCCGCCTTGCAGGGCTTCTTCGATCTCCGATTCATTCCTCTCCCGCCCGGCGTTACCGCGGCCTCGTACCAGGTCACGTTCGAGTCCGTCGATCCGCTGTTCATCCTCCAGATGGCAGTCGGTCCCTACAGCTACGGCTCGCCGGCTCCCTCCGGCACCCTGAATCCGATCACCGTACCCAGTCTCTCTGCCGGCGGCACGCAGACTCTTGCCGTCAAAGTTCAGGACTCGGCAACCGGAGGTT
The DNA here is from genome assembly GCA_963766785.1 of uncultured Acidobacteriota bacterium. Lineage (GTDB taxonomy): Bacteria > Acidobacteriota > Terriglobia > Terriglobales > Acidobacteriaceae > Telmatobacter. The sequence continues at coordinate 105,304 of CAVYBV010000015.1, read as the reverse complement.
ACCAGGATGCCATCGCCTCCGCGTCCGAGCCGCGCATGCTGCCCGCAAGCGGCCTCTGGGGCGGCCGCATCAGCCAGGTAGCGCAGACGGACTGGTTCAACTTTCCCGTCCGCGCCAATCGCGTCTTCACCGTGGTGACGATCGCGGTGGACGAGCAAGGCCAGCCCAGCAATGCCAAGGCAATGCCCGCCCTCGGCATCTGGGACGCCTTCGATCCCGTCACCGCTCCCTCGCTCGGAACCGCTCCCGGACTCAACGGTTCCGCCACCGGGGAGAGCTGGGTCCAGGTGACCACCGAGGCTGACGACATCGTGCGCCTCGGAGTGGCCGACATGCGCGGCGACGGCCGGCCCGATTACGCCTACAACGGCTGGGTGCTCTACGCCGACACGGTCGAGCCCACCCACCTGCGCCTGGCCGGCGGCCCCATTGTCATTCACGGCATGGGCTTCCACCCGTCAGACATCGTACTCGTCAACGGCCTGCCCGCGCAGGTCACAAGCATCTCTCCCAACGAGATCACCGCCATCGCTCCGCCGGCGGGCACGGGAGTCAGCGGCTCGGTCGACGTTGTAGTCGACGATCTGCCCATTTACTACGCTATGGCCATCCTTGAGGGCGGCATCAGCTACGACGCCGGCACGGGCGATTCGCTCACCCTGGTCAGTGCGCCCGCAAATACGGTTCCCGCGGGCGTTCCCATCCCGTTTTCGGTCACCGTTCTTGGGGCCAATCTCCAGCCGGCGGGCGCGGTTACGGTCACCTACGCAGTCTCCAGCGGCAAGGCGACTCTTGGCTGCGGTTCCAGTTCCTGCTCCGTCACCGCCTTGGGCGACGGCCTCGCCAGCATGAATGTCACCGCCGTCAACGGATCTGCCGCGGTGGTGACCGCCAGCCTGACCAATGGCGCAAGCCTCCAGGCGCACTTCAGCGGGGGAACGCCGCCAGGAATCTCCGCGCTGACGCCGTCGCTGTCGCTCGCCGTCGGGGCCAGCGTCAACTGGACCGCGGAGGCAATCGTGCTCAAGAACGGCGCGCCCGCGTCCGGCCAGACGGTGACCTGGAAGGCAGGCGCCGGTATCGGTGTATCACCCGCTCCCGCGACCCTATCCTCCTCTGTCGGCATCGACTCTCAAACGCTTTCGGTCGGCCCGCTCACCGAGGGACAGCAGGCTATGGCAACCGCCTGCCTCAACGGCACCACGCAATGCGCCACTTTCTCGGCGCTCGCAGCACGGGCCGAGTACGCCACCCTCCAAACCGTATCCGGAACCGGCCAGAGCGTCTCCATCTCCGGCACGCCGGCCCCGATCATCCTGCTCGTGCACGACGTGGACGGTAATGAAATGGCCGGCGGAAAGGTGACGCTCTATCAGTCTCTCTATGCCTGGGCGCCACCCTGTCCGCCGCATGGCCGTTGCGCCCAGACGGAACTCATCGGGTACCAGACTGCGACTGCTGTCTCCAGCCTCGACGGCACCGTCAGCTTTACCCCGGCGGCCATTCCCGGCGTGGCAACCAATACGGTCGGGATCGCCGCTACCGGCAACACCAGCACCCTGGCTGTGGCCATTGAGCAGCACCCCTGAAACCTGAATTCGCCGATACTCTTTGGGGCCGATCCGCATCTCCTTGAAGTGAAAGGGAGGTCGGAGTGAGCCAACTGACCGCACCGCTCCAGCCTGGCCGCCGCCCGCGGGTCATCGTTGTGGGCGGAGGCTTTGCCGGAATCCATGCCGCCAAAGGGCTGGGCAAGCTGCCCGTCGACGTCACCGTCATCGACCGCCGCAACCACCACACCTTCCAGCCGCTGCTCTACCAGGTGGCTCTGGCCGTGCTCTCGCCCGCCGATATCGCCCAACCCATCCGCACAATCCTTCGCCGCCAGCAGAACACTCAGGTGCTGATGGACGAGGTGGTCGGCATCGACACCTCCGCCCGCGTGCTGGCGCTCGCCAGCGGCTCAGAGATGCCTTACGACTACCTGGTGCTGGCCTCCGGCGCCGCCCATTCCTACTTCGGCCACGAGGAGTGGGCGAATCTGGCGCCGGGCCTCAAAACCCTGGAGGACGCCACCGAAATCCGCCGCCGCGTACTGCTCGCGTTCGAGCTGGCCGAGCGCCACATGCAGGAGCACGGCTGGCATCCGCCGCTCAACTTCGTGGTCATCGGCGGCGGGCCCACCGGCGTGGAACTGGCCGGCGCCATCCGCGATATCTCCCAGCACTACATGCGCCGCGACTTCCGCCACATCGACCCCACCAAGGCCAAGGTGCTGCTGCTCGATGGCGGCAATCGCCTGCTCGCCGCCTATCCCGAGGACCTGTCTGCCAAGGCGGAGAAAGAGCTCGAAGAGCTGGGCGTTGAAGTCCATCTCAACTGCCGCGTCACCAACGTTGGTCCGGGCTATGCTGAAACCGGCGGGCCGAATCCGATTGGCCGCGTGGAAGCGGCCGTGACCCTGTGGGCCGCGGGCGTCGAGGCATCGCCCCTGGGCAAGCTGCTGGGCGCGCCGACGGACCATCGCGGCTCGGTTCCGGTGGACGATCAGCTCAATCCCGCCGGATTGCCGGATGTGTTTGTGCTCGGCGACCTGGCGCACTTTGAGCAGGAGGGCAAGCAAGTGCCCGGAGTGGCGCAGCCCGCCATGCAGATGGGCGACCACGTGGCCAGGATGCTGCGCGCCGATCTCGAAGGCAGGCAGCGGCCCGCGTTTCGCTACTTCGACAAAGGCGATATGGCGACGATTGGGCGCATGTCAGCCGTTGCGGATGTGAAGTGGCCGTTCCGCGCGCACATGAGCGGCCTGCCCGCCTGGCTCACCTGGATTGTGGTGCACATCTTCTTCCTCATCGGTTTCCGCAACCGCGTGGCCGTGATGGCCTCCTGGGTCTGGACCTACTTCACTTTCACGCGCGGCGCGCGCCTCATCACCGGCGACCAGCGGCTTCCGGGCTGGCAGGAGCAGGTGAATGCGGGACCGGAAGCGGCGGCGAATCCCGGAGCGAAAGCGGAGGTGAATCCCGGGGCGAAGGCGGAGGTGAATCCCAGAGCGAAAGCGGCGGATTGAAAAGCAGCTTCCAGCCTCCAACTTCCAGGCCGGATTAGCTTTTCGTGTGGCCATCAACTCGGGAAGGCTTTGAAAGGGCACGACTTCGCAGCTTGGTGAAAAACGCCTGACGGTAGAACCAAAACGCGTCAGGGCGGGACTTCAGTCCCGCCGATAATCGCAAATAAAGGATTTGGGCTTTAGCCCCTGAGGTTTTTAGCTCCTGTTTCGTTGAAGTTTTCCCCCTTTTCGCCAAGCTGTTCAGTCGTGCCGCCAGCTGCCCAAATAAGGGACTTGGGCTTTAGGCAGTGTCTGACGAATCGGGAACTTTGAGCAACGTGTCAGGGCACGACTTCAGTCGTGCCGAAAAACGCCCCATAAAACGGCGGGCTTTAGCCCCTGAGGCCGCTCGTTTCTACCTCGAATCCGGTCGCACGGATTCATCAGAACCTGCCTGGCCCCTGAGGGATGGTTTCATCGGCGACGGACACGCTATTTCCGAATCCGGTCTAGCTTGAGCCGTCCATGCGCGCCCTTTTGATTGCCAGGAAAGCACCGCAACCGGCCCTTCCGATCATCACGCCCTCCCGTGACTCCCATCACCTCCCGCATCGCTTGAATTGCGGTACGTTCTGAACATCGGGGCCGGATTCCCTTGAGGGAATCCGGCCCTTCGGCTTCAAGAGAAGGTACCCCCCACCCCCCCCTATACTATGGATCACAATGTGGGAGATTCTGAGGATCAACCATATAAACAAAAGAGTTACAAGAAAAGCAAGCACGAAAATCGTGCCACATGGTGACGAATCCCACTTCGTGAATCGAAATACCAGAATTAGCGATGGTCGTGTTCGCGGCGCCAGTCGTCGTATTGCCGTTTTTCGTCGGCGGTGCGCTGGTTCAGATCGCGATGCTCGCGGTTGGTTTCCTGCTCCCACTGGCGGTAGGAGGCGTCGTCAGGAGCGGCAGACGCGGGTGGCGCGTGATGGTGGTGGCAGCCGGCGATGGCCAGCGGGGCGGCCAGAACGGCGGCCGCAAGGATGCGGGCGGAAAACCGAAGGGGGAAGCGCATGCGAGGTTCCTTTCAAGGCGCATGATAGCAGCGGACAGCCCTGAGCTGTCAGCCCTCAGCCGGCTTTTGAGGTGTTCCCGGGCGGCGTTTGGGCCAGCGCATGCCCTGATAAACTGGACAGTCATGCTGGACCTGAATTTTGTGCGCGGGAACCTCGCGCAGGTCGAAGAAAAGCTGCGCGCGCGCGGGGCCGATCCCGCGGCGCTGCTGGGGGATTTCCGCTCGCTCGACCAGCGGCGGCGCGAGGCCATCACGCAGAAGGAGGCGCTGAAGGCACGGCAAAACGAGCTGACCGATCAGTTTGCGATGGGAATGAGGTCGCCGAAGTCCTCAGTTCGGCAACTATCAGAGATGACAGATCGGCAGAAGATGGCCGCCGTCAATGAGAAGGCTCAAAACTTCTCCAAGTCGCCAGAAGGACTGCGCCTAATGGAGGAGGCGCGGGCGCTGAAGGACAAGCAGGGCGAACTGGATGCGGCCGCAGCAGAGCTGGATGAGCAGATGCGGCTGGCGCTGGCCAGCATCCCAAATTTGACCCGCGACGAGGTGCCTGCGGGAAAGTCCGAAGAGGACAACGTCGTCGTCAAGACGTGGGGCGAGAAGCGCAGCTTCGATTTTGAGCCTAAGCCGCACTGGGAGATAGGCGAGAGCCTCGGCATTCTGGACCTGGAACGCGCGGCCAAGCTGAGCGGGGCGCGGTTTGCGGTCTACATGGGCGCCGGAGCGCGCCTGGAACGGGCACTGATTAATTTCATGCTCGACATCCACACGCAGAGGCACGGTTACACCGAAGTCCTGCCGCCGTTCATGGTGAATAGCCGCAGCCTGTTCGGGACGGGGCAGTTGCCCAAGTTCGCCGAAGATTTGTTTCGCTGCTCGGATGCCGATGCGGAGGCCGCAGCGCGCGGGGAGTTTCGCGATGCCGACCACTGGCTGATTCCGACGGCCGAGGTTCCGGTTACGAACCTCTACCGCGACGAGATCCTCGAAGAATCTCGGCTGCCGATTGCGCTGACCGCGTACACGCCCTGCTTTCGCGCGGAGGCGGGCGCGGCGGGCAAGGACACGAGAGGCATCATCCGGCAGCATCAGTTCCAGAAGGTGGAGCTGGTCAAATTCTCTCGACCGGAGGAGTCCGACGCCGAGCATGAGAAGCTGACGCGGGATGCCGAGGAGATTCTGGAAGCGCTGGAGCTGCCTTACCGGCGGGTGCTGCTGTGCGCGGGCGATACGGGATTCTCCTCCGCGAAGACCTATGATCTTGAAGTGTGGCTGCCGGGACAGCAGCTATACCGGGAGATCTCTTCCTGCTCGAATTTTGAGGCGTTCCAGGCGCGGCGGGCGAATATCCGCTACCGGCCGGCGGGACCGAAGGCGAAGATCGAGTTTGTGCACACGCTGAACGGCAGCGGGCTGGCGGTAGGGCGAACGTGGCTGGCGATCCTCGAAAACTTTCAGCAGAAGGACGGGTCGGTAATAGTGCCGGAGGTGTTGCGGCCGTACATGGGTGGAATGGAGAGAATTGAGCGGAGCTAGCGGAGTTAGCGGAGCTAGCGGAGTTAGCGGAGCTAGGCGAAGGTGAAGATGAAGCGGATTCTCAAAAGTTATTTTTACTGGACCTACCAGCGCGGGACCTTTCACTACGATGTGATGGTCACGCTGATCCTGGCGTTCATTTTCATCACGCCCCACCTTTGGGACTACGGCGACAAACCTTCGGTGTTGAATTTCCCCACGCATCCCATGACGGTGACCAGCGACGGTGGGCGGGGCATGATCATCACCATCCAGGCATCGGACGTGGCGGCGCCGGCGGGTTCGAGCGACTCCGAGGCAAAGAGTGCGCTGCGCAAGGCGATTGAGCCGGTGGCCGGCGATGCGGTCTCGGTGGAGCGCTGGGTGCTGGAGCGCGACGCTCAGGGCAATCCGCAGGCGTGGAAGGTTTGGGCGCACCGCTGAGAAACAGGGAGCAGGGAGTAGATGCCCGGAAGCGCTGGTCTGCGTCCAATCTTTCTGAAGGAAGACTATGCAAAAAAGGCTGTTTCTTGCACTCTTTGCGGCAGCGTTGCTGTCCGGGTTGCCGGCGCGCGCGGCCGACAACCTGAACTCGGTGCTGGCCAGGCTGAACACGGCGGCACAGGGATTTCGCTCCGTCAGCGCCGATTTCAAGTTTGTATCCCTGACCACGGTTCCCATTGAAGACACGGAGACACAGACCGGACAGGTGTACTACGACCGCAGCGGCAGGTCGTTCAAGATGGCGGCGCACATCCACGATGTGAACGGGCAGCCGGTGGCCAAAACGTATATGTACGCCGATGGACAAGCGAAGCTTTGGGACGGCCCGCCGGTGGACCAGGTGACGACGCTGACCAAGCTGAGCCAGTACGAGAGCTGGTTCGCGCTGGGCTTCGGCGCCAGCGGGACCGAGCTTGCCGAAAAATGGAACATCACTTACGACGGCGACGAGCCCATCGACGGGGTGACGACGGCCAAGCTGGAGCTGGTGGCCAAGGATCCCACGGTGCGCAAGAACCTGCCCAAGGTGACCGTGTGGATGGATACGACGCGCGGAGTGAGCCTGAAGCAGGTTTTCGACGAGGGGCAGGGACAGAGCCGCACGGCGACGTATTCGAACTTCAAATCCAATCAGCGGCTGCCCTCGGACGCGTTCACGTTCAAGGCGGACAAGAAGACGCAGTACATAACGAGGTAGCGGAGCTAGCGGGGCCAGCGGAGCCAGGGAACGCGTGCGGCAGAGGAATTGTGCGACGTCACGGCTGCGTGGACGCGGCCAACGGCGATCCCGCCCAGCACGAAGAAGATGGGGAAAAACTCCAGCGTGTAACGCGCCTCGGGCGCTTCCACTGTGGCCAGCAGCAGGCTGCGCAGCACGATATAGAGGACCATCCACGTCCACAGCCGCGGGCGCAGGCACAGGCCGGCGATGGCGACGAGGACATAGAGCGCGTTCAGGCCCGCGTAAAACCAACTGAAGCGCGTCTCCGCATTGTGGTGGTTGTAGACCCACCAGTCGAGATCGATGTTCAGGTTTTCAACGCGGGGACGGAAGGTCATGTCGAGCACGCGGCCGAGGGGCAGCCAGAGGTAGTAGCGCAGGGGGTGGTTGGCGATGCGTTGTTGCGCGAGCTGGGCAAACTGAGCGTCGAGCTCCGGCGACATGTCGTCGGCGTCGTCATTGTAGTCGGCGAACAGGCGGGCGGTTTCGGCGCGCTGGGCGGGCGAGTCGAACGCGCGCGAGGGGAGCAGGTTCACATCCAGCTTTTCGCCGGGCATTTCCCAGTAGACCTGCCAGGTGGAGATGAAGTCGAGGCACCAGGTTTTGACCCATCGCTGCCATCCGGGATAGACGTCTTCGCCGGGGTCGGTGGCATAGCGGGGAGCAAGGGGCTCAAAGACGTGGAAGACGCGCTCGTTGCGGACCGTCCAGATAGCGAAGGGCGTGACGGCGAGCAGGAGACAGACGAGGGCGATGCGAATTCTTTTCCGTTCCACCCTTGCGGCGAAAAGCCGGCGCAAGGATGGGGCGCCGGCGCGATCGGTGGTCAGGGCGAAGATCATCGGACTAGCGAAAGCTATGCCGACCAGCGCGCCGTCGGGACGGAGCAGAGCCGCAAACGTTATGGCGAAAGTGAAGGCCAGCGCGGAGCCCCAATCGCTTCGGTCCTGGAAGCGCGCGACGGCCCAAAGAGCCAGCGAGATGGAGAACAGGCTGAGAATTTCGGTGAGCGGTTCCGCGTCGTACGCCGCGGTGAAGGGGCAAAGGCAGGCCAGCCACAGGGTGGCTTGGGCGGCGGCCATGCGCCAACGGCCGGGGGCAATGCGCCAGGCCAGCAGGGCCAGCAAAACGCAGGCGGCCAGGTCCGCGACAACTTGCAGGCAGGTGGGCGCGAAGTAGTTTTCCATGCCGAAGAGACGGAAGCAGGCGGCAAGGAAAATCGGGTAGCCAGGCAGGCGGATGAGCGTTCCGTGGATCGCGCCCGTCGGTTCATTGACGGCATAGCGCCCGTGCAGAAGCAGGTTCTTGGCCATCGAGCCGTAGAGCTGCGAGTCGCCGTTGACCTCAAAGAACTTATTGAGCATCCAGACGCGCAGCAGTGCGCCGGCGGCCAGGGCGGCGCATGCCGAAACCAAGGCGGCCTTTTGCGGGAGAACGGTGCGCAACTCCTCTGATTGACTCAATGGGTCAGCTTCCATACGATTCGTACTGTATAGCCTAGACCCATCAGAGCTTTTCGCAAACGTGAGGCAATGCCCGACAAGCAGATTTTTTACGATCCCGAACGCAAGCGATGGAAGCGGCTGCGCCGTGTTCTGGATGCGATCGCGCTGGTCAGCACGCTGGTCGTGGCCGGAGTCATTTTCAATACCTTGCGCGGGCAGCGGCTGCCGGAGATGCTGCTTCCCATTCCCCGCCACAATTACCGGGCGCTGCGCGACCGCACCCCGCTGCTGAAGCATGCCCCGCCGGTGCCGCCTCGGCGAAAAAGCAACCGCCGGCCATCCGACATAACCCTGAATGCCGGCGAGAGTCTTCGTGCCGCCTTCTACGTCTCTTACGACCCCACCAGCTATTCCTCGTTCAAGGAACACGTCCATCAAATCGACATGCTGTTTCCCGACTGGCTGCACGTGAATGCGGACAAGCCGGCGTTGATGGCCATGAGCAGCATCAATACGCTGCGCGAGTACCAGGTCATCGAAAACGGCGTAGTGCACGATCCGGACGACCTGAACAAGATAAAGCACGTTATCCAGGACTCGCGCGAAGACACCGAAGTTTATCCCCATCTCAACAATTTCAATCCTCATACGCAGGCCTGGGACCCGGCCATCGGCAACATGCTGGCCGACCCGCAGCAGCGGGCGGCGCTCGAAGGCCAGATTGTGCAGTTCTTCACCGCGCTGCCTTTTTACCGCGGACTCTCGCTCGATTTCGAGAGCCTGAACGATGCGTCGATGCCGGACTACATGACGTTTGTCCGGGAGCTCTACGGCCAGCTCCATGCGCGCAACCTCAAGCTATGGGTGAACGCCGGCGTGGGCTTGCAGGACAAGTACATGAAGACGCTGGCCGCGAATTCCGACGGCATCATCCTGATGAACTACGACCAGCACGAAGTGGAGAGCAATCCCGGGCCCATCGCGGCGCAAAGCTGGTTTGTGGGCAATCTGCAGCGCGTGCTCAAGATCGTTCCCAAGAACAAAATCATCTGCGCCATGGGCAACTACGGTTATGACTGGACGATGTCCATTCCCGGCAAGCCGAAGCGCGGGCACAAGCCGGCCAAGCCCCAGGTGGTGGACACGGAGGATCTGTCTGTTCCCGCGGTGTGGGAGCGGGCGTCGGATGCCGATGCCGATCTGAACCTGGATTACGATACGCTGAACCCGCACTTCGAGTACATCGATGAAGACGACAATCAGCGCCACGTGGTGTGGTTTCTCGACGCGGTGACAGTGCTGAACGAGATGCGCGCCGCGCGCGCACTTGGATTGCAGACATTTGCTCTCTGGCGCCTGGGCTACGAAGACTCCTCGCTATGGAGCATCTGGGATAAGCCCAGCAGCCCGGCCGCGCTTGAGGAGCTGGGCCAGGTGCAGCCTGGGCACGATGTGGACACCGAGGGCGACGGCGACATTATCCGCGTGACCGGGCTGCCCAAGGTGGGCAAGCGCACGGTTGAAATCGACACCGACGAGCCCGATCCGCGCAAGAAGCTCATCATCGACGAGCACATGGATGTGTACCCCAATACGTACACCATCCAGCAGTACGGCTATCGCCCCGGCGAGGTGGCGCTTAGTTTCGATGACGGTCCCGATCCGCGATGGACGCCGCGCATCCTCGACATCCTTAAAGCCAAGGGCGTACACGGCACCTTCATGATGATCGGCGAGGAGGCGCAGCAAAACATCGGCCTGGCCAGGCGGCTGGTGCGCGAAGGCAACGAGATCGGCAACCACACCTTCACTCATCCCGACATCAGCGAAATCTCACATCGCCAGCTCGAGTTGGAAGTTTCGCTGACCAACCGTCTGTTTGCGGCAGAGCTGGGGGTGCAACCACTTTATTTCCGCCCACCCTACGACATTGACGAGGAGCCCGATACCGACGACGAGGCCGCGCCGGTGGTGTCCATCCAGCAGATGGGGCTCACCATCGTCGGCAACAAGATCGACACCGACGACTGGGACGAGCGTGTGCGCAAATCGCCGCAGGAGATCGCGCAATCGGTCCTGGACCAGCTCAACCGGATGAAGACCAAGCCGCAGTTCAAAGGCTCCATCATCCTGCTGCACGACGGCGGGGGCGACCGCTCGGTTACGGTTCGCGCGCTGCCGGTGCTGATTGACACCCTGCGCGCGCACGGCTACAAGATCGTGCAGGTCTCCGCGCTGATGGGCAAGACCACGGCCGAGGTGATGCCCAAACTTACCCCCTGGCAGCGCGTGCGCACCTGGCCTGACGCCATCGCGTTTTCGGCCCTTGCTGTCGTCTTCCGGTTCATCGTGCTTGTCTTCTTCATCGGGGACGTGCTGATGAGCGCGCGGCTGATCCTGGTAGGCATCCTGGCCATCATCGACCGCCTGCGGCGGCCGCATCGGGAAGCGCCGGGCTTCCATCCCCGTGTCGCGGTTCTCATACCGGCTTATAACGAAGAAAAAGTCATCGTCAGAACCATTCGCTCGGTGCTCAACTCCGACTACGACAATCTGCGCGTGATCGTGATCGACGACGGCTCGAAGGACGGTACTGCCGATGTGGCGCGGGAGGCCTATGCGGACGAGATTCGCGCCGGCCGGGTGATGGTGCTCGAGCAGACCAACGGCGGAAAGGCGTCGGCTCTCAACTACGGCCTGAATCAGGTGGACGAGGAGATTTACGTCGGCATCGACGCCGACACCGTGATTGCCGCCGACGCCATCAGCAAGCTCATCCCCCACTTCGAAGATCCCCAGATCGGCGCCGTGGCCGGCAACGCCAAGGTGGGTAACCGGGTGAACCTGTGGACGAGGTGGCAGGCCCTCGAGTACATCACCAGCCAGAACTTCGAACGCCGCGCACTGGACCTGCTGCACGTGGTAACGGTGGTTCCCGGCGCCATCGGCGCATGGCGCACTGCCGCGGTGAGGAAATCGGGAGAATACCCCTTGAACACGGTGGCCGAAGACGCCGACCTGACCATGAGCCTGCTGGAGCAGGGCCTCAAGGTGGTTTACGAGGACCGATCGCTGGCCTTTACCGAGGCGCCGATCGATGCTCACGGCCTGATGCGCCAGCGCTTCCGCTGGTCCTTCGGCACCCTGCAGGCGGTGTGGAAGCACCGCGCCGCATTTGTTCGCAACAAGGCCATGGGCCTGTTCGCGTTGCCCAACATCCTCATCTTCCAGATGCTGCTGCCGTTGGTGTCTCCTTTCATCGACGTCATGTTCGCTTACGGCATCCTGCACTACTTCATCGACCGGCACTACCATCCCGAGGCCACTTCGGCGGCCAACTTCCAGAAGCTGCTGGCCTACTTCCTCGCCTTCCTGCTCATCGATTTCGTCACTTCGCTGCTGGCCTTCAGCCTGGAGCGCCGCCATCCCTCGAACAAGGGCGATGGCTGGCTGCTGTTCCACATCTGGCTGCAGCGCTTCAGCTACCGGCAGCTGTTTTCGGTGGTTCTGGCCAAGACCCTGGTGCGGGCTATTGACGGCAAGCCTTTCAACTGGGACAAGCTGGAGCGCACGGCGAAGATGAGCAAGCAAACCGAGGCGCTGACGGAAGCGCGATGAGCCGACAGGAACCGGAAGCCGCGCTGGGCATGCCGCACGTGCTATTCGCCGGCCGGACGACGCTTGATGCGGTCTACTATCTCGATGCATTGCCTGGGGAAAACACGAAGGTCTTTGCCCGCGCTTCTGGCATGGCGCCTGGCGGACCGGCGTGCAATGCGGCGATTACGCACGCTCTGCTGGGTGGACGCGCCACCTTGTTGAGCGCGGTGGGCCGCGGGCCGGCTGCCGATCTCGTGCGGCAGGAACTCGACCGCCGGGGCGTTCGGCTCATCGATCTCGCCGCCGGGACGGACTGCGAAACGCCGCTGACGACCGTGCTGGTGAATTCCCCTGCCGCGACGCGCACCATCATTAATCCGCCGGCGGCGCACTTGCAGTTTGTCCCGCCGCCCGGCGACTGGCCGGCGAAATGGGGCGAACAGCCGCAGTTGGCGCTCACCGACGGGTTTTATCTTGAGGAGACGCTTCCGCTGCTTCAGGGCCTGCGCGATGCGGGCTGCCGGATTTGCTTCGACGGAGGAAGCTGGAAGCAGGGCACGGATACGCTCGCGCCGCTGCTCACGGCGGCCATTTGCAGCGAACGCTTTAGATTGCCCGGGAAGTCGCCCGATGCCGAGGCCACGCTGGCGTGGTTTGCGGACCAGGGAGTGCCCTGTGCGGCGGTTACGCGTGGTGCGAGGCCCATCCTGGCTTCGCACCGTGGCCGCCGGTTCGAGGTTGAAGTCGAGCCAGTGGAAGCCGTAGACACGCTCGGCGCGGGAGACGTGCTGCACGGCGCGTTCTGCTCCTATTTCGCGCAAAACGGGGACTTCGAAGCGGCGCTGCGGTGCGCGGCGGAGATTGCTACGCGCTCCTGTTGCGGACTTGGGATCGCCGCCTGGGCGACCGGTTGACTGGACTACGGCTTAGCCGTACCATGATGCCATGCGGTACGTCTGGGACCCGGCGAAAGATGCTTTGAACCGGCGGAAAACACGGCTTTTCGCTCGCCGCAGCGATTCCCGCTCTCGAGGATCCAAATCGAGTGATCTGGAACGATGACCGGTATGATTACGGCGAGGAAAGATTGATCAACCTGGGTCTCACGCCGCGAGGTGTCCTTTATGTCGCCTACACAGAAAAAGATGAAGACAGAATTCGAATCGTCTCAGCGCGGAAAGCCTCAAATCGGGAAATCGGATGGTATGGTGTGGGTCGACCATGAACCCGGCGATCCGCCCATCGATTCGGACACCGATTGGGACCGCGTAAATGCGATGACCGATGAAGAGGTCCTCGCCGCCGCGCTCTCAGACCCGGACGCGCAGCCAATTCCCCGAGGAACTGAAGAGGAACTCGAAAAGATCGGGCTTAGGCGCGTCGTCAACCCCAAGCGCCTCCGCGACCGCCTCGGCCTGACCCAGGAAGCCTTTGCCGCGCGCTATCGCATTCCCGTCGGCACGCTGCGCGACTGGGAACAGGGGCGCAAGCTTCCCGATGCCCCCGCCCGCGCTTATCTCACCGTGATCGATCGCGATCCAAATGTGGTTGCTGGGCTGCTGGGTGAGGCTGCGGCGTAGGCCGGCTTCAAGCTCTACCGGCGATGGCCGCCGCCGTGCCCGCCGGAATGGCCGCCGTGGCCGCCGCCGGACGAATGCCGGCTGCCGCCGAAGCCATGCGACGAGTGCCCGCCGCTAAAGGAATGTCCTCCGCCCTCGAATCCACGCGAGGAGCGCGAGCTGAATCCCGACGAGCTGTGTCCGCCGCCAAAAAAATGGGAACCACCGGACTTTGGCTGCCTTGCGAATTCGCCGCCGTAACTCCTGCCCGCATAACCCCGCTCAAGCCCGCGGGATTCTCCGCCCAACTGCCTGCCGCCGTAGGTCTCTCCGCCCCGATAGGCTTGCGGGCCGCCGTATCCGCCGGGCCGGCCCATCGAGCCCATCGCGGGCCGCGCCGGCGCGCTGAATCCGCGTTCGCCGCCGTAATTCCGCGCAAGCTGCCGCGCGCCGCCGTAGCCGCCGTAGGCTTGCGGCCGACCTGCGTACGCCTCAGGCCGCGCCGGAGCCGGCATGCGCCCGTAGGCGCCGTATCCGCCGCGCCCGTATTCCGGTTGGCGTCCGGCAAATGCATTGCCGTAACCGCGGTTGCTGTAAGGGCTCAAGGTTCCGCGCCCGGCATAGGAGTTGCCGTATCCGCCGCGCCCGTATTCGCCGCCGTGCACCGCCAGCGGCTGATGGCGGTAATTCTCGGCCGATCGCTCGCCGTAGCCCCCGCGGTTGCCGTCGCCGGCCAGGTTGCGCCCGCCCCAGCGCGGCCCGCCGTGGGCAAAGCCCCGGTCGCGCATTTCGCGGCTGCGTGTCCAGTACGCGCCGTGGTCAAACAGGATGGAGTGGCCCAGCCAGTCCAGGCCCCAGGCAGCCAGCCCGAACGGCGAATAGGCGTTCATCGCATAGCCCATCCCGAATTGCACGCCCGGCCCGATGACGGACCCCAGCGCGTCAAAGAAACTGAATCCCGGATAGGCCGGAACCGGCGCCCCGTACGCCGTCCACGGGTCGTAGGTTGGCACGGAGACATCGTCGGGGTTGGTGGGCGCAATCTCGATGTTGCCCTGATCTTCGCTTACCTGCTCCTGCGGCGCCGGGCCCAGGTTGCCGGCCTGCTCGGCCCGCTGCCGCATCACCTGAATGGTGTCCAGCACATCCTGGGGCTGGTTGTAGTAGGCGTTGCCCAACGCGGCGGCCCATTCGAGGTCTCCGGCAAGCCACTCCAGCACCTGGGGAAAAGCCGTCAGCGCCCTGATGCTCGGATCCCAGCCGGTCTGCGCGCTCGCTGCCGCTGCAACCTGGTCCGGGCTCGCTCCCTGCATGCTCTCGATCCACTGCGCTGCCGCCGAAACCTGCGCCGGGTAGGTGGCCGCGGTCAGGATCTCGGCCACAAGCGAGTCAGGATACAGGGCAACCGGCGCCACCAGTTGCTCCAGTTGCGCCCCGCCCAGCGGCTGCGCCGGCGGATAGCCCTGCTGCTGTGGCTGGTCGTAGCCCTGCTGTGGAGAACCCTCATTCTGCTGGGGATAGGGCGTGATTTGCTGCGGATAACCCTGCTGCGGATATCCCTGCTGCGGATATCCCTGCTGCGGATATCCCTGCTGCGGATAGGATTGGCTGTACTGCGGGCCGTTCGGCTGCTGCCCATTCTGCTGCGGGCCATTCTGGGCCTGGCCGTAGTTCGGAAGCGGATTTACCTGGGGGACCGGATCGTTGTCCGGCGGCCAGGCCGATTGCGCCTCACCTGCCCTGAGACCCACGAGCGGAACCGCCATTACCAAGGCCAGGTACAAGAATCTTCGTGGGTTCATCGCCGCCTCCAATACACCAGCAAACCTCCCTAACGGGTCCATATCCTCAATTTCCTTTCGGCCAGCCCCGTGTTGCCGCGTCACTCAAACCCTGGTAGGAGGCGGAGGCAAGGTTGTTCTTCTAAACCCATTCCTGCCTCGATAGTTGCGTCCATGCATGAATCGCCGGCTGGTGGCCCGGGTCCCTCGTCCGTCGCGGCGTAGGGACCCGGGAACGGTCCCCGACAGCCGGTTCTGCAACCCGCTTTGAAGGTCTACAATCGAAGAGCTATGGCTACCGTCGCGCTCCCCACTTCCATTCAGGCGCGCTCGCCCGAGGGCGCTTTCCGCAATGAGCCGTTCACCAATTTCAAGACTCCCGAGAACCATCGCTCCATGCAGGCCGCGCTCGAAGCCGTCGCCGGCCAGCTAGGCCGCGAGTATGACCTGGTCATCGGCGGCGAACGCATTCGCACCGAGGGCAAGATCCGCTCCATCAACCCGGCGCGGCCCGCGCAGGTGGTCGGCGTCCACCAGAAGGCCGGCGCGGAGCATGCCGAGCAGGCCATGCAGGCGGCGCTGGCCGCGTTTGAGACCTGGTCCCGCACCTCGGTTGAGGAGCGTGTCTCCCTGCTTCTCGGCGCCGCCGAAATCATCCGCCGGCGCAAATTCGAGTGCTGCGCCTGGCTCACGTATGAAGTGGGCAAAAACTGGGCCGAGGCCGATGCCGACGTGGGCGAAACCATCGACTTCCTCGAGTTCTACTCCCGCGAAGCGCTGCGCCTGGCCGCCGCCACCACGCCCATCCAGTTGCCCGGCGAACGCGACCAGCTTCTCTACATTCCGCTGGGCGTGGGCGCGGTCATTCCGCCGTGGAATTTCCCCTTTGCCATCATGGCCGGCATGACCGTAGCCTCGGTCGTCACCGGCAACACCGTGATCCTGAAGCCTTCGTCGGATTCGCCGACGATTGCTGCAAAATTTGTTGACGTGTTGGAAGAGGCGGGCCTCCCCGGCGGAGTGGTCAACTTCTGCCCCGGCTCCGGCGCCACCTTCGGCAACGCCATCGTCGAGCACCCCAGGACGCGCTTCATCGCCTTCACCGGCTCCAAGGCCGTCGGTCTCGATATTCACGAGCGCGCCGCCAAGGCCCGGCCAGGCCAGATCTGGATCAAGCGCACCATTCTCGAAATGGGCGGCAAGGACTCCATCCTCGTCTGCGCCGATGCCGATCTCGACGCCGCGGTCGAGGGCACGGTCGCTTCCGCCTTCGGTTTCAGCGGACAGAAGTGCTCCGCCTGCTCGCGCGTGATCGTGGAAGCGCCCATCTACGAAGTTTTTGTGGAGCGGGTGCGAGAGCGGGTGGAACAGCTCACCGTCGGAGATCCCGCGCACAACCCGGCGATGGGCCCGGTGGTCAACAAGGGTTCCTACGATTCGATCCTCGGCTACATTGAAACAGGCAAGCGCGAAGGCCGTCTTGTCGCCGGCGGCAAGGCGGTGGAGACCTCCGATGGCGGCTATTTCATCCAGCCCACGGTTATCGCCGATGTTGTGCCCAACGCGGCGATCGCACAGGAGGAAATCTTTGGGCCAGTGCTGGCGGTCATCAAAGTCAATTCGTTTGAGGAGGGCCTAGCCGTCGCCAACAACACCGAGTACGGCCTGACCGGCGCGCTCTACACCGGCGACCGCGGCCGGCTCGATATCGCCCGGCGCGAGTTCCATGTTGGCAATCTTTACTTCAACCGCAAGTGCACTGGCGCCATGGTGGGCGCGCACCCGTTCGGCGGATTCAACATGAGCGGAACGGACTCGAAAGCCGGCGGTCCGGACTATCTGCTGCTGTTCACCCAGGCCAAAAGCGTGGCGGAAAAGCTGGCGTCAAAGCCCGTGCCGGAGGGGAATTAAATCGCAACCGCGCTCCTGCTGTCTCCCACCCTTTGTCCCATTCTGGACCCCGGCGAGCGGTCAGTTCGCGCTGACCCGTTTCGCGCGATTTCCCGTGATGGCAGTCACTCGACAGAGGCGATTGCGGATGTTACATTTCCCCGTGACTTCCAACCGGCCTTTCCGGGCCGCGCTACACGTTATTTGTCTGTTGCAAACGGCTTTGAACCTTCATCAGGAGGAATTGTGACTGTACAGGATTGGCTTTTGTTTTGTCTGGGTCTAAGCGTTTTTTCGTGGATTGGGTCCTGGCTCTTTGTGCGCCAGGCGATCGGCTCTGCCGGCACGCTCGGAATCTCCGGCGTTATCGGAAAAGGCGCCGGGATGCTCCTGAAGCGCCATTACAAGGCTGTCACGGCGCTCGTCGCCCTGCTGCTGCCCACTCTTGCCTCGGCGCAGGAACACGGCGGCGGGGAAGCCAACCTGATCGTGCCGGATTTGAAAACCTCGGCCGTGAGTTTCTTCGGCATGAGTGGACACTCCCTGCTGATGTGGGGTTTGCTGTTCTGCGTCGGCGGCATGCTGTTCGGCCTCGCCATCTATGTGCAGTTGAAAAACCTGCCCGTTCACCGGTCGATGCGCGAAATCTCCGAACTGATTTACGAAACCTGCAAAACCTACCTGGTGACCCAGGGCAAGTTCATTATCCTGCTCTGGATTTTCATCGCCGTCATCATCTCGCTGTACTTCGGCTACCTGGCCCCAGTGCCGAACAAACCGATTAGCGTGACCCTGCCCATCATTCTCGGGTTTTCTCTTCTCGGCATCGGCGGCAGCTACGGCGTGGCGTGGTTCGGAATTCGCGTCAACACCTTTGCCAACTCGCGGACGGCGTTCGCAGGATTGCCCGGCAAGCCGTATCCGGTCTATGCCATTCCGCTCAAGGCCGGCATGAGCATCGGCATGCTCCTCATCTCGGTCGAGCTGCTCATGATGTTGATCATCCTTTTGTTCATCCCCGGCGATTATGCCGGCCCATGCTTCATCGGCTTCGCCATCGGCGAGTCGCTGGGCGCCGCGGCCCTGCGCATCGCCGGCGGCATCTTCACCAAGATTGCCGACATCGGCTCCGATCTCATGAAGATCGTCTTCAAAATCAAGGAAGACGATGCCCGCAACCCCGGCGTCATTGCCGACTGCACGGGCGACAATGCCGGCGACTCTGTCGGCCCCAGCGCCGACGGCTTCGAGACCTACGGCGTCACCGGCGTGGCCCTGATCGCCTTCATCCTGCTCGCGGTCAAGAGCCCCATCACGCAAGTGCAGCTGCTGGTGTGGATCTTCGTCATGCGCGTGGCCATGCTGGTCTCGAGCTCCGGCGCATACTTCCTCAACAGCATCATCGCCAAAGCCAAGTACGGTAACGCCGATGAAATGGACTTTGAGACGCCATTGACCTCGCTGGTCTGGCTCACCTCCATCGTCTCCATCATTCTCACCTTCATCGTTTCGTACCTGATGATCCCCAATCTCGGCGACGGGACCCTCTGGTGGAAGCTGTCCTCCATCATCTCCTGCGGAACCCTGGCCGGCGCCATCATTCCCGAACTGGTGAAGGTCTTCACCTCAACCAAGTCGGGCCACGTCAGGGAAGTGGTGAAATCGGCGCAGGAAGGCGGAGCCTCCCTCGGTATCCTGTCGGGATTCGTGGCCGGCAATTTCTCCGCCTACTGGCTGGGACTTAGCATGGTTGCGCTCATGTCAATCGGCTTTTTATTCAGCAGAGGCCCGTCCATGTTGGACCTGATGCTGGCACCAGCCGTCTTCGCGTTTGGCCTCGTCGCCTTCGGCTTCCTGGGCATGGGGCCGGTCACCATCGCCGTCGATTCCTACGGGCCGGTGACCGACAATGCTCAATCCGTTTATGAGCTGTCGCTCATCGAAACCATTCCCGGCATCGAAGCCGAGTTGAAGAAGGACTTCAACATCAAGGTGAATTTCGAGCGCGCCAAGCACCTGCTCGAAGCCAACGACGGAGCCGGCAACACCTTCAAGGCTTCGGCCAAGCCGGTGCTCATCGGCACCGCCGTGGTGGGCGCAACCACCATGATCTTCTCCATCATCATGGCCCTTACAGACGGACTGACCGTTGGCGTGCAGAACCTCTCTATCCTGCACGCGCCCTTCCTGCTGGGGTTAATCACCGGTGGGGCCATGATCTACTGGTTCACCGGCGCTTCCACGCAGGCGGTCACTACCGGCGCTTACCGCGCGGTCGAGTTCATCAAGACGCACATCAAGCTGGAAGGCGCGGAGAAGGCATCGGTAACTGACAGCAAAAAGGTGGTGGAAATCTGCACCAAGTACGCGCAGAAGGGAATGTTCATCATCTTTCTCGCTGTATTCTTCGCCACCCTTGCGTTCGCGTTCGTGGAGCCGTTCTTCTTTATCGGCTACCTGATCTCCATTGCGACCTTCGGTCTCTACCAAGCCATTTTCATGGCCAATGCCGGTGGCGCATGGGACAACGCCAAAAAAATCGTAGAGGTTGATATGAAACAGAAAGGGACGCCTCTGCACGATGCAACCGTGATCGGAGACACGGTCGGCGACCCGTTCAAAGACACCTCGTCGGTGGCATTGAACCCCGTAATCAAGTTCACCACCCTCTTCGGTTTGCTTGCAGTCGAGCTCGCCGTTACACTCAGCACCAGCAATCCACGGCTCACCCACATCCTGGCGGTCGCGTTCTTCCTGGTATCGGTCTTCTTTGTGCACAAGTCCTTCTACGGCATGCGCATCAAGTCAGGCGAGTGATTCGGCAAAGCCTTCAGCGCCCCATCCATTCGCGCAGTCTCATCGCGCGAATGGGTGGGAAACACCCGCATAGATCCGCCCAAAAGTAATTCGCGCCGGCATTACCTGCGCCGGCTCCATCTCCCTTAAAGTGCCATTTCCTTTCCCGGTACGCCAAGCCCACAATACAAATCTGAGTCATAGGCGCCCGTGCTTGCACACCGCCCAACGTGGAATCGTGCGCCGCTTCTATCCATGGCGAGCGATTCCCATTTCCGTGGCGGATGGCTGCAATCGATCGAATGGAGGCAATCCGCTATGGTTTCCTTTCTCCACTCGCTGTTTTTCCGGTTAAGGCACGGTTTCCTTCGGACGGAAGGTCAGGACCTGATCGAGTACGCCCTGCTGGCCGCTCTCATCTCCTGCGGCGCTGTGGCTGGCATGCAGAACGTGGCCAGCGACCTCTCGGCCGCCTTCACCCACCTGTCCGCCACGTTCAATTCCCTGGTCTGATCCGGGTTCGAGTATTTATATATATAGACCCGTCGGGCCGGGAGACTTCGGTTTCCCGGCCGCGACATCGCCGACTCCGGCAGGAGAAGGATTCTGCCGAAATCGTAAAGGCAATTCTTCGCGCGTTCCGCTACGCCGCCATCTCCGCTACCTTCGCAAACACGTAAGGCCCTTCGGGAATGACTAGCACGCGCGCTCCCGGCCTCAAGCCATCCATCAGCGCCCGCACCGCCGCATCGGGGCTCGAGTACATCCGGCCAGCCAGCGCGCCGGCAGCCTCCGGCGGCACGCCAGGGGTGTAAAACAGCAGCTCGCACCGCCGTCCGGCGAGTGCCAGCTTTTCCAGTTGCCATTGGTCCACTTCAACCGGCGTGCGCGCCATCTCGTCCAGGCAGGCTTCCAGGCTGGTTACGCGCTTCACGCGGGCCGCGAACTCCCTGGCTCCAACACCTTCCGCGCACTCGGCCATTATCAGGATCCGCCCGCCGGGCTTTACCAGGTGCTGCGCCGCCGTCACCCCCTTCACCATCTGGTAAAAGGTCAGGTCCAGCGGGTAGCCCGCGGCGGTGGTAAGGACGGCATCGGCGGGCTCTGAAAGCCGCTCCATCATGGCCTGGCGAACGAACCGGACTCCTGCCGCGTACGCCTCCTCACCCGCGCCGGCGAACACTCCTGCAATCTCGCGCGCCGGAGTCAGCACCACGTCGAGCATAAAGTCGTGCCGCGCCATGCGGGCGATCTCGATCAACTCGGCGTGCAGCGGATTCGATTCAATCGAGCCCTCGATCGCCAGCGGCTCGCGCATGAACGCGGGAGAATGAAGCACTTTGATGGTCTCCTGCGCGGCCAGTCCGGGCGCGACCAGCTTGCGTCCGCCGGAGAAGCCGGCCATCAGGTGCTGCTCAATGAAACCAAGGGTAATGCGCAGATCGGCCTCAATGAACTCCTTTTGAATCAACACCGGCGTCCCACGCTGCGTCTGTCCCAAAGCCGCATGAGACTCAAGGTCCCGCGCATAGTGATTCAGGACGCGATACTCGGCGGCAATCCTCTGACCGACAATTGCTTCGACCTCCGCCGCGCTCGCGGGCCGATGCAGTCCGGTGGCGATGAGTATGGTTACGCTCTCACGCGGGATGCCGCCGGCGTGCAGGCGCTCCAACAAGGGCGGCAGCGTGGTTGCGTTGGGAGCGGGCCGGGTAATGTCGCACACGGAAATTGCCGCGGTTCGCTTGTCCCTGGCCAGCTCGGCCACAGGCGGCGTGCCGATGGGGTGGTCCAGCGCATGTTTGAGGGCCGCGTCCACATTGGCCAGCGGGGAAGCGGTGCGGGGTTCAAGCACCTGCCAGTCCGGCCCCTCGGGCAGATCGACCGTAAGTCCCGATTTGCCAAAGGCCAATTCAATCTGCATGGGTCACCTCCGCGCGACATGCAAACCTTCAGTCCTATTTAATGTTCCCACAACGATAATGTTTGAGGGGGTGCACGTGCCATGCGGGTCCTGCTTGTGGAGGACGAAATGCGGCTGGCGGAGAACCTGTCGGCCGCGCTGCGGGACGGTCCGGGTTTTGCGGTGGACTGGGCTGCCGACGGCCTGGAAGGCGACACCCTGGCCTCCGGCGGCTACTACGACCTCATCGTCCTCGATCTCATGCTGCCCAAATTGGACGGCCTCAGCCTGCTGAAACGCCTGCGGGCCAGGCACGATGCCACCCCGGTTCTGATCCTGACGGCAAAGGAAGGCAAATCGGCGATAATCCAGCTCCTCAACAGCGGCGCCGACGATTATCTCTCCAAGCCCTTTGACCTGGGCGAGCTGATTGCGCGCGCCAAGGCTCTTATCCGCCGCGGCAAGGGTACGCCCCACCCCACGCTGCGCGCGGGCGACGTGGAGCTGAACACGCTGGAACAGACCGTGCATCGCGCGGGAGCATTGGTGGACCTCTCGCCGACCGAATACCGCATTCTCGAATACCTCATCCACAATCCGCGCAAGGTAGTCAGCCAGCGCGAGCTGCTGGAGCACCTCTACGACTACAACTGGGAGCACCACTCGAACGTGATCGAAGCGCACATCTCCAACCTGCGCAAACGGCTGCAGGCGTCGCAGCCGGGCGCGGCCGCCGTGATCGAAACCCTTCGCGGGCGCGGCTACCGGCTTGCTGCCGGGGGAGAGACAGCGCCATGAACGCTTTCTGGAATCGGCGCTCCATCGCCTTCCGCCTGATCGTTGCCGTCATTGCCGTGGAGACGCTGTTCGCGCTGCTCATCGTGTTTCTCGCGTTTGGCTACGAGCGGCATGTGCAGTTCGACGCCTTCCACACCATGGTCCATGGGCGCGCTGACTCAGTCATGGGCGCCGTCCAGGACTCGGAAGATGCCGCGGACACCTTGATCTTGAGCCGGCAGGACCTGCATTTTCCCCCAGAGGATGTTTGGGAAGCGCTGGATGGAGACGGCCGCGTGCTGGGCCGATCCGACAACTGGGACAACTCGGTGATCGACACAGGGAACAAAGGCCGCGATGGCTTTCTCCGCTCCGGGCTCAACCACAGAGGATATGCGGTTTTTCAGCTCCGCGGAACCCGCATGGTTGATCCCGACGCCAAGGGAGGAGGCACGCTGCACCATGTCGTCGTCTACTACGGCGCTCCCACAGCGCCGGTGTGGCATGCGATTCACGGTGCGGTCAAGTTCTATGCCTTGGGCAGTCTGCTGCTGCTGCTGGTCACTGGTCCGCTGATTGCCTGGCTGCTGCATCGCGGCCTGGCGCCCATGCGCGAGCTGGCCGGCCTGGCCGCGCAGGTTTCGGCGAATTCTTGGGAGTTTTCCCCGCCGCCAACGGCGCGTTCCACGCCGGAGCTGGCGCCGTTAACCGCGGCCATCGAAAACGTGCTGGCGCGGCTTGAAAAAGCGTTCCGGCAGCAACGCGCGTTCGTCTCCGACGCCGCTCACGAGCTCAAGACCGCGGTAGCCGTCATCAAGTCGTCGCTGCAACTGCTCGCGCTCAAGCCGCGCTCCGTGCCGGAGTACCAGGAGGGCCTGGACCGAAGCCTTGCCGACTCCGAGCGGCTTGAAGCGCTGGTGGGGCAGATGCTCACACTGGCGCGCGTAGAAAGCGCGGACGCCGCCGCCGCGCCTGGCGCATGCGATCTCGCAAGCTGTGCCGGCCAGGTCCGCGGCCATTTGCAGTCCATCGCGGATTTGCGCCAGGTGTCGATTCAGGTCAGGGCTTCTTCGGCGGCAATGGCCCCGGTTGCGCCGGAGGATTGCTTCATTGTCGTCTCCAATCTCCTGCTAAACGCGGTGCAGCACAGCCCAGCGGGCGGTTCGGTGGAAGTGGAAGTGGCGGCTCGTGACCGCCACGTGTGGCTCACCGTGCGCGATCGCGGCGAAGGCGTTCCGGCCGACGTTCTGCCGCATGTCTTCGAGCGCTTCTATCGCGGCGATCCTTCGCGCGCCAGGGCGACCGGCGGCTCGGGACTGGGACTGGCGATCGTGAAGGGAGTCGTGGATCGCGCCGGCGGATCGATATCGATTGAGAATTGCGCGGACGGCGGGGCGAGGGTGACGGTGCGATTGCCGATGGCGGTGCAGTAGGCACAGTTCGCATTCGTGGCATTGATAGCGCCCGGATTTATCCGTTCCGAAGTGCCCTCCGAAACGCAGGCGGCGTCGGCCGTCGCAGGAAAATCTCCCCTTAGCGGCTCAAGCCGCGCCCGTTCTTCGCGTTTTTGCGGCACGACTGAAGTCGCGCCCTCTCAAAACACTCGATTAAGCGGGCTGCGCGTGTCGATTGCGCGTGAGCCAGTAGTACACCAGTGGAGTGACCACGAGGCTGAGGAACATGGAGACGGTGAGGCCGCCGATGACCGCGATGGCCAGGGGTTGGAGCATCTGCGAGCCCGCCCCGATGGCGAAAGCCAAAGGCAGCATGCCGCAGATGGCTGCGATGGCGGTCATCATGATGGGGCGCAGGCGGCGTTGCGCGGCTTGCAGCATGGCATCGGACGCGGAAGCGCCTTCAGCACGGTAGCGCTCGTCCGCGTCGAGCAGCAGGATGCCGTTCTTGGCCACAATCCCGATGACCATGATGAGACCCATGAACGAGGCCACGTTGAACGTGGTTCCCGTGATCAGCAGCGCCAGGATCACGCCGGAGATGGACAGCACCGACGATGTAAGGATGGCGGCGGCCGCGGGGAAGTTGCGGAACTCCGTGACCAGCACGCCGAAGACCAGCGCCAGGGCGAGAAGGAGCACAATCAGCAGGTCGTGAAACGACTTCTGCTGCTCCTGCCAGGTGCCGCCGTACTCGACGCGCACCGAGGGCGGCAAGCGCAGGTCGGCAACCACCTGCCTGACCTTGGCCATGGTGCCGCCGAGGTTGGAGCCCTCCAGGTCGCCGGTGACGGTGATCATGCGCTGCAGGTTCTCGCGCAGGATCTCGTTCTGCGGCGGAAGCTGCTCTATGTCGGCCATCGATCCGAGAGTGGCGGTGTGGCCGGAAGCGCTCAGGAACACGGTGGTGCGAATCGCGTCGAGCGAGGCGCGGCGATCGTCGCTCAGGCGCACGCGGATGGGGTAAGCACGGCCGTTGGCGATCATCGGATTTGTGGTCTCGATGCCGTCGAGAATGGCCGCGGCATCCTCGGAAACCTCCTGGGGCGTGAAGCCGAGACGCGCCGCGACCACGGGATCGACCTCGAAGTTTGTGGCCGGACCGCTGACGGTGTTGTCGATGCCATTCTCCACGTCGGTCACGCCGTCGATTTTGCCGATGGCGTCGCCGACCTCAGGCCCGAGCTTGTTGAGCAGCGCGGGATCCTCGGAGTAAAGCTTGATCTGGATGGGCTCGGGGGCGTTGGAGAGGTCGTTGATATTGTCCTGGAGGATCTGAGAGAGCTCGATATCGAGCTCAGGCTCGGTGGACTTGATCTGCTGGCGCACGTCGTCCATCACGTCCCACACGGAACGGTGGCGATGGGCCTTGAGCCGAACGGTGAAGTCGCCGGTATTGGCTTCAGTGACAGCGGCAAGGCCGAGTTGCAGGCCGGTGCGTCGCGAAGTGTTTTCGACCTCCGGAACCGAATGGAGCACGCGCGTGACGTGTTCCAGCACGCGGTTGGTTTCGCTCAGCGAACTTCCGGCCGGCATGATGTAGTCGAGGATGAAGCCGCCCTCGTCCATGTCCGGAAGAAGGTTCGAGCCCAGGGTCTTGTATCCCGCCCAGGTGCCGGCGATGAGGACCACGGCGGCCAAGCCGACCCACAAGGGTCTGGCCAGCGCCCAGCCCAGGATGCGGCGATGGCGCTCGAGCACCCACTGCATCATGCGGCCGCCGTGATGTTCCTGCCGGCCCTCGCCGTCGCGCCGGCTATGCAGCAGCACCATGCTCAGGCCGGGCGTCCAGGTGAGTGCGAGGAGCAGGGAAGTGAGCAGCGCCGCGGTCATGGTGACGGCCAGGGCGCGGAAGAAGCTGCCGGTGACGCCGGTAGTGGCGATGAGCGGCAGGAAGACGACGACGGGAGTGATGGTGGATCCAACCAGCGGCCTGCAGATTTCGGCCAAAGCCTTGCGAACTGCTTCGTTGCGTGTTTCACCATTGTCACGATGCATCACGATGTTTTCGACCACGACGATGGCGTCGTCAATCACCAGGCCGATAGCGGCGGCCAGGCCGCCCAGGGTCATCAGGTTGAAGCTCTCGCCTATGATCGACAGCACCAGAATGGTGACGGCCATGGTGACGGGAATGACCAGGCCGGCGATCAGCGCGGAAGACCAATCGCGCAGGAAGAAGAACATGACGATGCAGGCGAGGATGAGGCCGATCGCGATGGCGTCGCGGACGCTGGCGATGCTGTCGCGGACGAGCTGCGATTGATCGTAGAACACGTTTACGTTGACGCCGGGAGGCAGTTTGCCTTTGAGCCGATTCATCTCAGCGTTGGCTGCGTCCACCACGGCCACGGTATTGGAAGAGGGCTGGCGCGCGATGTTCAGCAGAACGGCATTCTCGCCGTTGGCGGTGACGATGGTGAACATTGGTTGCGTGGATGCTTCCACCGCGCCCACGTCGGCGAGGTGGACGGGCGCGCCGGCAGCGGTGGTTTTAACCACCAGCCGCCGCAGTTCGTCGATAGTGTGCACCTGCGCGCCGACCAGGCCGAGGATGAGCTGATGATTGGCCTCGTACAGGCCCGGCGAGTCGACCACGTTGGAGGCCTGGATCGCATTTACGAGGTCGGGGATGGTGACGCCCGTTGCCTGGAGTTCGGCGAGGTTGGGGATGACGTGATACTCGGGGACCTTGCCGCCCTGCACGTTCACCGTGCTCACTCCATCCACGCGATTGAGCGGCGGCTTCAGATCGTAGGTAGCAAGCTCCCACAGCTGTGTTTGGGAGATGGTTTTGGAGGTGAGGCTGTAACCGAGTATGGGGAAGGTAGCGAAGGTGAGCCGGTTGGTGGTGATCCTTGCGGTCGAGGGAAGCTCCACTTTGCTCAGCGCCGAGTCCACCAGTTGCAAGGTGGTCACCATGTTGACGTTCCAGTTGAAAAAGAGGTCGACCTCCGCCGAGCCGCGGCTGGTGGTGGAGCGCACCGAGGTCAACCCCGGAACGGAGTTAACGCCGTCCTCGATCGGCTTGGTGATGCTGACCTCCATCTGCTCAATGGGGGTTACGCCGTTGTCCACGCCGATGACGACGCGGGGAAAATTGGTCTCGGGGAAGACGGATATGGGGACTTTTGTCGCCATGAAAATGCCGGCGACAGTGAGCACGATGGCGAAAAAAAAGATGGTGCGCGTGGAGCGGGCGAGCCAGAAACTGTGCTCTTGTGCGGGCCGGGCGGAAGCGAGCTGGCTCATTCCTCCTTGCCTCCAGCGGCGGGCTTTTTGTCGTCGGCATCGCCGCCCTTGTCTTCGTCTCCGGCGGGGCCGATTTTGACCTTGGTGCCTTCATCCAGCCCGTAAGACCCGACCGTGATGACGTTGTCGGCCGTGGTCAGGCCGCTGAGCACCTGCGCGTCGCCGCCGTCCTCGATGCCGAGGGTGACGGGCCTGGAGTGCGCCGCGCCGTCGGCGCCGATCACCATCACCGTCTTGCTGCCGTCCTGGGCGGTAAGCACGGCGGAGACGGGAATCTTCAACGCGTTGGTGACGGTGCGGCCGATGAGCGTGACCTTGGCCGGCGTGCCCACCTTCAGCGCGCCGGACTGGTTGTCGATGCGGAGCCAAACCTCTACGGTGGTCGAACCGGGATCGAGCGCCGGGCTGATCATGGAGATCTTTGCGGGGACCGGATCGACTATGCCGGGAACAATCATGGTGGCGTTGTCGCCGACTTTGAGGCGTTCCACGAGGCTTTGCGCCAGGTGCGTTTTGGCCAGGAGCGTGGCGGTGTCCATCACGGTGATCAGGGGCGTGCCCGCGGCGGCCATTTCTCCGGGATAGAGCGGCCGGTCGGTGACGTAGCCGTCGATGGGGCTGCGAATCTCGGAGTAGTCGACCATGGCCGCCGCCCCTTTGTACTTGCCCTCGGCAGAGGTCAGCTCGCCCTGCGCGGATTTGAGCGCGGCTTCACGAGTCACCTTCTTCATGGATGCGACGTGCGCCGCGGCCGTGTCGTACTCAGCCCGCGCCTGCAGCAGCGCGGCCTGGGCCGTGTCCAGGTCGCGGGCGGGAATGGCGCCTTCGGCGAGGAGTTGCTTGCGCGCCTTGACAATGCTTTCATTGAGCGCGAAGTTCGCCTTTGCCAGGGCCAGGTCGAGCTCGGCCTTCTGCGCGTCTTCGGGAACCTGCGCCTTGGTCGCGGTGTCGTACGCGGCCTGTGCGGCTTCGTAGGAGCCCTTGTTGTCCATTGCCGCGGCGGTCAGGTCCGCATTCTCGAGCTCCGCCAGCAATTCGCCGGCTTTTACGTGGGCGCCGCGCTGGACAAAAAACTTGCGCACCGGCGCGCTGATTTTGGGCGTGATGGCCGCTTGTGCCTGCGGGGCCAGGACCGCATCGGCGGTGACGTGCTCGGAGATCGCGCCCTGTTCAGGATGCTCGGCTGCAACCGTGACCACGGTTTCCGGCGGCGCTTCCTTCCTGCATCCGGCGGCCAGCAGCGCAGGAACTGCCATCGCCATCAGGAGCCAGCGCCCGGTTGTGCGCCGCCTGACGCCTGAGCTTCGCAGAATCTCCAATGCAGCCTTCGGGAATCGTCCACCCATCTCTTGTCTCCTTCGACGGCTCAAAGTGTTCCCGCCAGTGTTTCGAGCGCGGCGCGCGCTGCCTGATAACGGACATAACCGTCTTCGCGCGCATTTTCCGTGGTGACGTAGGAGTTCTGCGCGT
Organism: uncultured Acidobacteriota bacterium; assembly: GCA_963766785.1. Classification (GTDB taxonomy): domain Bacteria; phylum Acidobacteriota; class Terriglobia; order Terriglobales; family Acidobacteriaceae; genus Telmatobacter. Next base: position 76,516 of record CAVYBV010000015.1, on the reverse strand, counting down.
CCACCACCTCGAGCACCAGCGCCTCGCCGGCCTTGTAGCGCAGTTCGCTCAGGTGCAGGCTTTCGGCCGCGGTGGCCACGCTCGCGTCCAGCGACTCCAGTTCTTCCTGCGCCGTCTGCGCCGCCGCATAATCGGTCTGAAGATCCACAAACAACTGCCGCTGCGCCGCAGTCAAAGCTACTTGCACTGCATCCCGGCGTATTTCGCTCTGCTTCACTTTGTGCTCGGTGGAAAGCCAATCCCAGACAGGAAGACTCACGGTAATACTGGTCGAGTAGCCCAGATTTCGCGCCTTGATACCGTCGGCGGTCAAGGGGCCATTCACGGCAAATTGATTGGCATCGATGCCGTAAATTACATTGAGCCCCAGTGTGGGCATAAGCGCCGCGCGCGCTCCCAGCACATCGGCATCGGCCGCAGCCAGGCTCGCGAGCGCGCTCTTCATCTCCGGATTGTATTTGCCGGCCGCTGCTTCCACGTCGGCAAACGGCGGCAATGGAGGAGCTTTTTCCGGCGCCTTCAGTGCGTACGATGTGCGCGGGTCGGCGAACAGGAGCACTCCCAGATCCAGCCGCGCGGTTTCGGCGGCCAGCATCGCATCCTCAAGCGAGCGACCTTGCTGCTGCTCGGTAAGCTGCGCCTTCAACACGTCGGCGTGGGCTGACTCGCCTTGCTGCTCGCGATTCCTGGCAATTTTTGTAAACCTTTCCGCATCCTGATAGGCGAGCTGCGCGATCGCCACCTTGTGATCCGCAGCCAGCGAGCCGTAGAACAGCCCGGTTACCGTGACCACCAGGCCGCGGCGCGCAATCTCCAGTTCCGCGCGCGCCATGGCCGCCGCGGCGTCAGCCCTGCGCACCGCCGCCAGCCCGGCTACGCCGATGGTTTCCTCGGCAACGCCCTGGGCCATGTACTCCCGAGGTCTTGAGTCGTTGGCAACAAACCTGGGCAAAGGCGACGACGGTTGCCCTGCATCGCCCTCGGTGTAGATCCCATTGGGTTCGGTGTAAATGTCCTGGCTGAAAAGGCGCGCAGTGGGCAACATGCCGGCGCGGGCGATGGAGCGGTCAAGGGCTGCGGACCGGCTGGCGGCGCTGGCCGCGGCGAAGGCAGGCTCGTTGGCCTGGGCGAGCTTGATGGCCTCGTCAAAGGTAATCACTACCGGCGAGCCCGCGCCCGGCGCCGCTGCTTGTGCCTGCGCCTCTGCATGCCAGAGCAATAGCCCCACTCCGAGCACGGCCGCCCCGTTAAGGACACGGTTCCAACGCGTCAGCTCACGATTCGTGACATGTCCGCTCATGAACCCAGAGGATACGACGCCGGACCTTAAGAATGGCTGAGAGGCGTGTGGAATTCTGGCACCGAGCGAGAGGATCCCCGTACACGTCGCGCAAGGCCATGCCGCGCATCGGCCTGGGAGCCAATCCAGATGGGAAAGCCCGGCCTGCGCGGCCGGGCTTTCGCCAATAGCATTAAGCGATCGCTATGGGGTGGTGGTCTCCAGCGAGTGGTTGCCATGCGGCACGATCAGCAACGCGGTGGGATGGGACTGAGAAGGATAGGGCGTAGCCTCGCTGGGCTGCAGCGCGCCTGTAGCGGGATTCAACTGGAATCCCGATATGGAATCGCCCAGATAATTGGCCGTGTACACAAACCGCCCCAGCGCCGGGTCAACCGCGATCGAAACCGGCTGTGTGTCGGTGGTGTTGATCTGGCTTCCGGTTACGTTGACGACCGCAGAGGGGATGCCGGTGGCCAGATCGATGGCGTACGCGGATACGGAAGAGGCCAGCGAGTTGGATACGTAGATGTACTTGGCGCGCGGGTCGACAGTAACCGACGAAGGCTCGGCGCCGGTCTTGTACGGGCCGCTGATGAGGTATTCGAGGGTGCTGCCCGATATCACGCCGTAGCCGATCAATTCATTCGACGCGTAATCGGTCACGTAGACGAAGCGGCTGGTTGGATCGGAGTCCAGGGCAGACGGCTTCACGCCGGCCAGGAAGGGACTACCTGCCGCCGCCGTGAGCGCGCCGCCGGAGCCCACGCCGAATCCGAACGCCCAGCCCGGATTGGCAGTGCTCGTCACCGTGCCTCCGGGGTTGTAGGCCGACTGATCGTAGGCCGTCACGTAGACTGCGGCATTGTTGGCGAGCACGTCAACGCCCGTCGGAATCAGAGTATCCGTGGTGTAGCCAGGAACCGTCAGCGCTTCGCTTGCCACCTTGGAACCGATGGTTCCCTCGGAGAGCGAGTATTCGGCCAGATTGGCTGTGGTCGAGCCGTAGGCCACGTAGAGATGATTGTTGGCCTGGTTGACGGCAAGAGAGACCGGAGGGCCCGGCAGCGTGACCGAGTCCTTCTTGGTCAATTCGCCGTTGTTCGCCAGGGTGAAATGCACCACCGAGTTGTTATCGGAGTTGGCCACGTAGAGGTTGGCGTAATCCGGACTGACGGCCATCGCCACCGGCGAGTTGCCGCCTGCAGGGACGTTTGACGCAAATCCGCTGCGCAGCGCGCCGGTTTCGGAATCGACCGCGAAGGTCTGGATTTCTCCCGCGCTGCCTGCACCGGTTCCCCCGGATCCGGCCACGAACAGGAAATCGACCGTCACCAATTGGCAGGCGGTGAAGAGTGAGGCCACTAGAAGGCCGAAAATGGAAACCAGGACAAGCTGGCTCGGTTTGCTCAACTTCATGCGCTTCCTTCGTCGTGGGCCATGCATGCGGAAAGCCCGATGATTGCGTTTCTGGTTGTCCATAAGGATTGTAAAGCCCTCATGGGTGTTGCCGCAGGGCCCGCCGCGCATCTGCTCATGCGGCGTGCCCGCCTTGGGAAGCCGGTTGTCCGGCACGCCTTCTGCTCTACTGATTGGCCACCGCGCCGTGCGGAATGGCCGCCACGGCGGTCGGGTCGGTGTTGGCCTTGTACGGCGAGAACTGCGAGTCCAGCAGTGTGCCGTCCGCGGCGTTGATTACGAATCCGGTTACGCTGTTACCGAGAAAATTGGCTGTAAACAGAAACTGGTTCATCGCCGGGTCGATCCCGATGGCCACCGGCTGCGTGCCCACGGAATAGCTGGAAATGCGCGTCAGCACTCCGTTGGAAATGGAATAAGCGGTGATGTTCGAATCCTGCGCATTGGCGACATAGGCGAATTGGCCCTTGCCATCGATCACCATCGCATCCGGCTTGTTTCCCGACCTGAACGGACTTCCGCTCAGCGGAGTCAGGCCGCTCGAACCCACCGAGAAGCCGAGAATATTGTTGGCGCCCGAATCCGCGACGTAGAGATAGCTCCCTCGAGGATCGGCGGTGATCGCTGCCGGATGGATGCCGGTGGAGAAGGGAACGCCTCCGTTCATCGGCGTCAGCCTGTCGCTGCCTACCGCGAAGCCAAAGACGTAACCTGCGTTCGTAGTCGTGTCATAGGCCGTTACGAACACGCTCGCGCCTCCCGGCATCACCGCAATCGCAGTTGGTGTCACCACATCGGTAGTGGCGGAGGGTAGAGTCAAGGGCCAGTACTGGGTGCTGATGGAGCTGTTGTTGAACGGCGTTCCCAGCGAATCGTTAGAGTCGATGGGGTAGGCAGCGATGGAGCCCGCGCAGGGCGCAGCCGGCGAACAGGTGGGCAACGGCTGATAGGTGTCGGCGACGAACAGGGTCTTGCCGCCCACGGCCACCGCCAGCGGAAACACGCCGGGCGTGTTCACCGTGTTTTGCGGATACACCTTGCCATCGTTGCCAATGACGAATTGGACGATGGTATTGTCGTCCTCGTTCACCACGTACAGGTTGGTCTGATCGGGCGACACGGCCTCGGCCACCGGATTGCGTCCGCCGGAGGGAAACGGGGAGGTGGGAATCTGGCGCATTTGCCCCGACTCCGAGTTGATCTCGAACACGTCGATTTCACCGTAGTTGTTGGGACCGGCAGCCAGGGCGCTGCTTACATAGACAAAATCCACCGTCAGGGTTCCGGTGAGCTGGTTGCAGGCAGTCAGCAGCCCCGCTGCCAGGAGACTTGCCGCGCCTGCCAGCATCAACTGGCTCGATTTGTTCAACCTCATGCGCATCGTTCGTCCGCCGGGGAAATACCACGTTGGGAATCGCATCCGGCCCGCCCATCCCCCTGAGCCTGATCCGGTTTCTGAATTCTTATTGCCGCGCCCGGAATCTCCTGGCGCCATGGGCGGCGCGCTTCGGCACGGAAGGCATCCACCCGGGTTGCCGCCTGTGCCGTTAGCTGGTGCGCCCGTTTACCACGCAGTATGCCGCCGGCCCCGACAGACTGTACGAGCGGTTGGCCGTGCCGGGCAGGAGGCGGAGCACGCCGGAGTTTTCATCCAGCGACAGGCCCGTCACCGAGGAGCTGTTGAAGTTGGCGGTGTAAATGAACTGGTCGGATGGATCTTCCACCAGACACTGCGGTCCCGCGCCGGTGCCGAACGGGCTCCCTGGCATGGTGGTCAACTGCTGTGTGGTCGTATCGATGATGTAGCCTGCAATTCCGCTCTGCTGGTTGGCCTGGTTCTGGTTATCGCCCGTATTGGCCACGTAAACCCATTTGCCCTTCGATTCCACCAGGAGGAACAGCGGATTTGACATCGTGGGGTCGTCCGGAACCGCGCCGCCGGTCTGCGCCTGCAGCGCTCCGCCCGTTCCCACGGTGAACGGAATGATCTGGCTCGGCGAGGTGATTCCATCGGCCGTGATCGGTTCGTTGTCCAGCACGTAGACAAACTGGCTTCCCAGTTGCAACGCCGTGCTCTCAAAGATGTTGAGGGGCTGCGCTCCGTTCTGACTGGCCGTCAACTGGCCGGTCGTGGACGCATAGGCATATGGGAAAACGATGTCGCCGCTTGCGGGAGTTCCGCTTAATACAAGCATGTAACTGCTCGACAGCAACATGTCTATGGAGTTGGGCGGCACCGGGAAATACGGCAGCGGCTGGCCGCTGGCCGTGCTCACCTGGGTATTGATTACCAGGCTGAGCCGTCCCGTGGTCTGGTTCACCTGGAAGGCGGTAATGTCGCCGCAGGTGGTAAACTTCGGGCCCAGCGCCAGAGTGCAGGAGTTCGAGGTGCCCTTGCCGCTGTCCGGGGCGTCGTGATCGAGCACATAAATGTAGTTTCCCTGCGAATCGGAGACGATGCGGAACGGGTTGTGGCCCTGGGTGTAGAACTGCTGCGGCTGGACCGACAGGATGCCATTGGATCCCACCACAAACAGGGTGATGACCGATCCCGTGCACGGGCTGGTGGCCGAGGTGCAGTTGGCCCCGCCGGTAGCATCCACGCCCTGGTTCAGCACGTAGAAGAACCGCGAGCCCACCAGCAGAACCGCGCGCCCGGGATTGGCTCCGCCGGAAGCGATGGGCATGCCGTTGATGGGCGTCAGGTAACCGGTGTTGTGATCGATCTTGAACCCGCTGATAATGCCCTGGCCGGTGGTCCCCGCGGTCACGTTACCTGTCACATAAAGAAAGCCGACGGTATAACTTTGAACACAAGACGTAACGCAGAGGACAGCGCCGACAGAGGCGGCGCTGATCAGAAGGGCCTTGCCGAATTTCCTAAACTTCATGCGATTCCTTCATCCTGGACAGGCGGTTAGCCGCCAAGTATGGTCTTTCCCGAGCAGAGCTGGGTTGGGAAGGGTCCCTGCTGCATTGTAAAAGCCAAGGGTTGTTTGTGCCTAGTTTACCCGCCGCATTTGGGAAAAACGTGATTTCCCACGGCGGAAGGAGGCGGTCAAGGGCGATTTTTGCGCCCGGAGCTGGCAGCTTGAGTATTCGAGCGCTTTACGCCATTTGACGGGACGCGCTTGGGAAAGGTCAACCCGGGAAACGATATACTTCGCTCTCGAAGCGCTGCGGGCGAAAGTACAGAGTGAACTCCCCGCGCCGAGGCCGGGCGAGTGGGTGTATGTCGCAGACCCCTAACCGGATCGGCCCGCGCGCGGTCAGTGTGATTGCGTGAAGCACCAATCAGGCATACTCGCTCTGCCGCTCATCGCCTGCCTGGCGACGAGTCTTGCTGCCCAGCCTGCCGGCGGGAACAATCTCCAGCCAGGAGTATTCGCTCCCGGCATGGATCCGTCTCAGGGCCGCGTCGGCATCGACGTCACCGTGACGGATGCGCAGAACCACTCTGTGACTGGCCTGACAAAGGCTGATTTCAAGCTTCTGGACGAAGGCCAGCCACTGCCATTGGTCAGTTTTGCAGCTTCCGCGGCAGCCGGCCCCGCGCCCGGCGACCCGCCCGTCTCCGTCATCCTGGTACTCGACGATCCAGACCTTCTGCCGGCAAATCGCCCCGAAGCACAATCCGACTTGGAGAGCTTTCTGCGCGGCAACGGCGGACGGCTTGCGCAACCGGTCACGGTGTACCGGGTGACTGCGGACAAGCTTTATGCCGCCGGTCCTTCCCAGGACGGCAACGCGCTGGCCGACCAGATCGCCTCCGGCATGAACATGCGCGCGGTGTGGAAGCCCGAGCCAACGGCTATCGTGCGCGGTCCCGCCAATCAAGCCGAAATCTCTGCCCTCCCCGACTCCGATCCATCGCTTCCGCACACCCATATCGTGACCGTCCGCCAGCCTATCGCGATCAAAGCGCTGGGCGCCATCGCCGTCGAACAGCGCCGCCTGCCCGGCCGCAAGCTCCTGTTCTGGATTGGCCCGGGCTGGCGGGTCGATCTGACCCCAGACGTAGTGAAATCAGCGACACCCATGGAGAAGATCTTCCGCGACATGACCGAGTTCTCCACGCGCCTGCGCGAAGCCCGCATCGAGCTATCGGCCGCCAACCGTTGGCTGGGGCGGGAGGCCGGCCGGTCCATCCTCACTCAAAGCGAGATCAGCCGCTACGTGGCGGAGGGCCACATTGAAGGGCTGAATCCCTACTTCAATCTCGCCTTGCAGGTGCTGGCGATCCGCAGCGGCGGCGCGTTGCTCACCACCAGCGACGACTTGATCGCCGCTGCCCAGCCCGACCGCAACAACATTCCCCGCCTGATCGCGGAGCATATTGCCCAGGCCAGCAATTACTATCGCCTGACCTTCGATCCGCCGCACACAGACGAGGTGGATGAGTATCACCGGCTCAACGTCGATCTCGCGCGATCCGGCTTGACCGCGCATTCCGTGACCGGCTATTACGATGAGCCCGTCTTTTACGATCAGCCGATGCCGGCAACCGATCAGGTGACCGTAACGCGGTTGGAGCAAATGCTCGCAGGCAAGCACAGCGATCGCGAGCTTGCGGATGAGCTTGCGGGCCTGCAACTGACCGAGCGATTCAGCACGCAGCGGCTCGAAGCATGGCTGAAGCGCATGCCGGGCTCTCGCTCGCGACAGGCGCTCACCGAGGTTGCGGATGCATCGGTTTTCCTGCCCCCGCCACCGGATGAGGTGCTCTCAATCCCTTTGCCGGACCGGGCCGCGCAGCAGGCTATGTTATCGAGCGTGGCCGATTACCTGGCGAGAGAGGTCCCGCGCCTCCCCAACTTCTATGCCGAGCGCACCGCGGTGCAGTTCGGCGAGCCGCCTCCAGAACAGGGTCAGACCTGGAAGACGGCCCAGCCCGACCGCAAGCTCTACGACGAGCGCACCACCACCGATCACATTTATTTCGAGGAAGGCAAGGAGACCACCGACCGGCAAAAGCTGAAGGTGAAGGAGAGAACCCAGAAGGATCGGCTTGAAACCACCGGAACCTTCGGTCCCATCCTGGTGCTGGTGCTCAAAGCCGCGGCATCTCCCGGAGGCGTGCTCGCCTGGAGCCGGTGGGAAGAGGGACCTGCAGGGCCGGTTGCAGTGTTCCATTACGTTTCCTCGCCCAACATGCGGAATTACGAAGTCGGCTTCTGCTGTCTCGCCGTCGACCAGGGCATGATCCCCTTTAGCCGCCTGGTCACCTTCCGCGGCGAGATTGCCATCGATCCGCCCACCGGCCACATTCTTCGCTTAACCGTGAAAGCGGACCTGGAACCACGGCTGCCGCTCAAGAACTCCTCCATCATGGTCGAGTATGGTCCGGTGGTTATGGGCGGCCAGGCCTACTTCTGCCCCTTGCGCAGCGTGTCCATGTCGCGCGCGCGCCGCCTGTGGGAGATCGACGAGTGGGACATGCGCTTCAAGGTCTACGGGCCCTTCAAAACCCTTCTCAACGACGTGACCTTCAGCGGCTATCACCTTTTCCGCGCGCAAACCACCATCCTGCCCGGCTTTGTTCCGGTGCCGCAGTCGCAATAGCAAGGTTCTGCACAGCGCATTTCGTAGTACACTGCGGAACATCCGCTGACAGGAAAGGACCGCAAGCCGATGGCAACCGGAGTCCTGAATCCAAAGGTGGATGGGTACATCGCCAAAGCGCAGCCGTTTGCGCAGCCCATCCTCGATCATCTGCGCCGGCTGGTGCACCGTGGCTGTCCAGCCGTAGAAGAGACATTCAAATGGAGCCGCCCATTCTTCGAGTACAAGGGCGTGATCCTCTTCAACATGTCGGCATTCAAGGCGCATTGCAGCTTTGGCTTCTGGGGGCGTGAGATCGGCGCCATTCTGCGCGACGCCGGCGCCGTGCGCGACGGAGCCATGGGCACGCTGGGCCGCATCACCGGCACGGATGGTCTACCGCCGGAGAAGGTCCTGCTCAGCTGGATCCGGCAGGCCGCCGCATTTGTCGACAATGGCGAACACACCAGCCCCATCGCCGCGCGCAACCGTGTGGTAAAGGCGCCGCGGCCCGCGCCGGAGCCTTCTGCGGAGTTCGCCGCTGCGCTCAGGAAGAACAGAAAAGCCTCGACCGTATTCGCGGCGTTCAGCCCCAGCTGCAAGCGCGAGTACATTGATTGGATCGCCGAATCCAAACGCGAAGAGACGAGCCGCAAGCGCATCGCGCAGGCCGTTCAGTGGATCGCCGAAGGCAAGCAGCGCAACTGGAAATACCAGTGAAGCAGTGAACAAGTGAAAAAGTGAATAAGTGCACCTCATCACTCATTCACTTTTTCACTCCTTCATTTCCTCACCGGTTCACTCACTGCTGCTATGCTGCCCGGTGTTTGCTTGGTCCCTTGTTCCCTCGGTCCCTTGGTCCCTGCTGCTTCACCACACTCGGCACGACGATTCCGGATACATCGGCTGTCCTTTGTGGCAGCCGAACGCCTTGCCGAATTCGTCGAAGTTCTGCACACTGCCGTTCGTCCTCCACTTGCCCGGCGAGTGCGGATCGGTCATCGCCGACTGGCGCGCCGACTGCTCCGTCTGGTTCTGGCACCACACCTGCCCGAAGCTCAGGAAATACCGCTGCGCCTCGGTGTAGCCGTCGATCTTGTCGTCGATGGATTTGCCTTCCTGAGCCAGGGTATCCAGCAGCGCCGCATAGGCGATGCGCAGCCCGCCATTGTCGGCTGTGTTTTCGCCCAGCGTGAGCTTGCCGTTCAGGTACGCCGCGGGCACATCGTCGTGCGCCGGCGCCGCTTCAAAGCCGTGGTACTCTTTCACTTCGCAGTCGGTACGTTGCACAAACTGGCTGCGGTCGTCGGCCGTCTGCCACTCGCGCAGATTGCCGTGGCCGTCGTACTTTGAGCCCTCGTCGTCAAAGCCGTGCGTCATCTCGTGGCCGATGACCACCCCGATGCCTCCATAATTCACGGCAGGGTCCATATCCGCATCGAAAAACGGCGGCTGCAGGATGCCGGCGGGGAAGTTGATATCGTTCATCGACGGGTTATAGTAGGCGTTGACAGTCGGCGGAGTCATGCCCCATTCCTTCTCGTCCACCGGCTTGCCCAGCTTGTTCAGGTTGTAGTTGCGCTGGAAAACCGCGTCGCGTTCCATGTTGCCCAGAGGATCGTCGCGCCTCACCGCCAGGGCCGCGTAGCTGCGCCAATGGTCGGGATAGCCGATCTTGTTGCGATAGAGTGCGAGCTTGGCTTCGGCGGCTTTCTTGGTGTCGTCGCTCATCCAGGGCAGCGTCTCGATGTCCGCGCCCAGCTCTTTTTCCATCTCCGCCACCAGTTGATCCATGCTGGCTTTTGACTTGGGTGGGAAGTGCGCTTTCACCCAGTCCTGGCCCACGGCCTCGCCCAGCGCGCGGTCCGTCATGGCCGTGCAGGCACGCCAGCGCGGCGTCGGCTCTTTTTGCCCGGCCAGCGTCTTCTCAAAGAAGTTGAAGTTCTCATCGCGAAACGCCTTGGGCAGATCCATCGCCGAGCCGTGCAAAACGTGCCAGCGTACGTAGGACTTCCAGCGATCGGGTGATTCATACTCCACCAGCTCGTTCAGCTCCTTGAAAAAGTTGGGCGTGGCCACGTTGAGCGTGTCGAAGCGGCCAACCTTGATGTCTTTGAAGTACAGCCCGAAATCGAAGTTGGGCGCCAGCTTGTCCAGCTCGGCCAGAGTATAGATGTGATAGCGATTCTCCGGTTCGCGCAGCTCCGTACGGCTGGTGGAAGCCTTGGCCAGCGCGGTCTCAATGGTGAGGACGTTGTCAGCTTCCTCGGCGGCCTGGTCGGGCTTGTCGCCGGCCAGCGTGAACATTTTCACGAGGTGTTGGTGATACTCTTCGCGGATGCGTTGGAACCGCTTGCCCTGGGAGATGTAGTACTCGCGATCCGGAAGCGACAATCCGGCCTGGCCCAGGCCGGCAATCTGCTTGGACGAGTCCTTCTCGTCCTGCTGCACGCCGAAGCGGAACAGCGGCGCCGGCGCGCCTTCCTGTTCCAGTGCGCCCAGCAGCGCCGCCAGCTCGCTTGAATCGTGGAGCGCGGCGATGTGAGCAAACGCCTGTCTTAGCGGCCCCAGGCCCTGCTTATCGATCAGGTTGGTGTTCATGCAGGCCGCGTAAAAGTCTCCATACTTCTTTTGCAGAGGAGTCTTGGGGCTCTTGGCAGCGGCATCCAGCTCCTGCCACAGCAGGAATCGATTGCGCTCGCCCAGTAGCGAAAATGACCGGGCCCAACGCACCTGGTCGCCGGGAATGGGATTGTCCTTGTTCCAGTTTCCGCAGGCGTACTGGTAGAAGTCCACGCACGGATCGGCGGTCTTATCGATGGCGGACAGGTCGAAGCTGCGCACCTCGGGCGGAGGTGCGGGCTTGGCGTCATCGGTCGCTGCCAGCGCGGGCGCCTGCCCCCAGGCGGTTCCGGCGGCCAGCGCCAATGCGGCTGCAAGACAAAGGCTTTTCTTCATGGAATCCTCACGGTGCGTGACCGGCGCGCCGCCTGGTTCTCCGTGGTGCGCCCTTCGAGCGGACTTGAAGACCTGCGCGCGCATCGCTCACTGGTTCAATGTGCGTGGAGCAGCTTATCACGCCGGACGGGTGATTTTGAACCCCTTCTCGATTCGACGCCGATTCGCTTGCCAGGCCGGTCCCGCATTCCGTCTGCTACACTCCCTTTGCACAATCCCCGGCCCCTCAATTCATTTCCTGGAGATTCGCCCATGATCCCGATGCGGAAGCTCTTTCCCGCCTGCCTGGTTGCAGCTTTTGCTGTCGCCATCGCCCAGCTTGCGCCCGCCCAATCCGCCGCGCCGCAAAAACGCAATCTCGTCCGTGTCGGCCATCTCCTCGATGTCCGCACCGGCAAGCTCTCTGACAACCAGACTATCGTCATTGTGGGCGACACCATCCAGTCGGTCGCGCCTTCGGGTTCCGTTCCCTCCCAACCCGGAGACAACATCGTCGATCTCGGCTCGATGTATGCCATGCCGGGGATGATCGACGTGCACACCCACCTCACCATGAACCCGGACTTCGATCCCTATCGTGAGCTGACTGAGACCGATGCCAAGGACGCCATCAACGGCGTGGTGAACGCACGCACGACGCTGATGGCGGGCTTTACCAGCGTGCGCAATGTGGGCGCTAACGGCTTTGTCGATGTGGATCTCCGCGACGCCGTCAACGCCGGCCAGGTTCTTGGGCCCCACATGCTGGTCAGCGGCCCGCTCATCGGCATTACCGGCGGCCACTGCGATGACAACCTGCTGCCCATTCGCTATCACACGGTGGGCGACGGCGTGGCCGACGGCATCCCCGCGGTGCAGCACAAGGTGCGCGAGAACATCAAGTACGGCGCCGACCTCATCAAAATCTGCGCCACCGGCGGCGTGCTCTCCAAGGGCGACGATCCCCAGGCCTCGCAATTCACGCTCGAAGAGATGCAGGCTATCGTCTCCGACGCCCACCGGCTGGGCCGCAAAGTGGCCGCGCACGCCCACGGCGCGCAGGGCATTCTCTGGGCAACAGAGGCGGGAGTCGACTCCATCGAGCATGGCAGCTACATCGACGATGCGGGCATTGCCGCCATGAAGCAGCACGGCACCTACCTCGTGCCCACGCTCTACCTGGAGGACTGGATGGTTCAGAGCGGCCATCTGCCGCCGTTCTACCAGCAGAAGATGATGGACGTGAGCAAGGTGGCCAAGGCCAACATCAAGCGCGCCATGCAAGCTGGCGTCAAGATCGCTCTCGGCACCGACGCCGCCGTTTATCCCCACGGCCTCAACGCCCACGAACTCGACGTTTATGTGAGCCAGCTCGGCATGGCGCCGCTGGCCGCGCTTCAGACCACCACCATCAATGCCGCCGACCTGATGGGCTGGAGTGCGAAAACCGGAACCATCGAGCCCGGCAAATGGGCCGACATCATCGCCGTCGACTCCAACCCGCTCGACGACGTCCGCGTGCTCCAGAACGTCAAATTCGTGATGAAAGCCGGCGTGGTCTACAAAAACGAGCGCCAGCAATAACCGGGCTCAGACAACATTTTGCGGTTGGGCCGAACTGCCAGCATGAGTTCGTTCGCCGCGCACAAGCCTGGTCGCGCCGCCCGCGGCGTGACTCACGATATGGTCGAACTCGCCCCGCGCTCCGCCACCGTGGCAACGAAGCGTTCGAATTCCGCCAGCGGCAGGGGCTTGCTGATCAGGTATCCCTGGATCGTGGTGCAGCCCATCGCCTCCAGGCGCATTCGTTGTGCTTCGTTCTCCACTCCTTCGGCCACCACCGGCAGGCGCATGGCGTGGCTGATCGAAATAATCGCCTGCGCAATGGCGGCGCTGCCCTGGTCCACGAGAATGTCGCGGGTAAACGTGCGATCGATCTTCAATTGCCCCAGCGGCAGCCTCTTTAAATACGAGAGCGATGAGTAGCCGGTGCCGAAGTCGTCCAGCGAAAAACTCAGCCCGTGCGCCTTGAGCGCAGTCATTTTCTGGATGACTTCTTCGATATTCTCCAGCAGCGTGGACTCCGTGATTTCCAGCCGCAGACGCCGTGCGTCTGGCCCGCGGGAATACAGGCATTCCAGCACGTCGTCCACAAATTCAGGCCGGCGCATTTGTACCGCGCTGACGTTCACGGCCAGGTGCAACCTGGACATCAGATCGTTCTCGGCCCAGGCCGCTACCTGCTTGAACGCGGCCGACACCACCCATTTCCCGATGGGAACAATCAGCCCGCTCTCTTCGGCGACCTCGATAAACTCTACCGGCCCCAGGATTCCCCGCGAAGGATGCCTCCAGCGCAACAGGGCTTCGGCGCCAATGATCCTGTTGTCCTCCATTTGCGGCTGGAAATAAAGCTCGAACTGGTTCTCCTTGGCAGCTGTTCGCAGTTCCGTCTCAATCGACGCGCGCGCCTTCACATCGTCGTGAAGTCCAGGCGCAAAGAACCGTACCGTGCTGCCGCCTGCGCTCTTGGCGTGGTACAAAGCAATCTCAGCCTGCTGCAGCGCTGTGTCCGGGGTGTCCATGTTCCGATCAAAAATGCTTATCCCGACGCTGCAGGTCACAAAGCGATCGATTCCATCCATCTTGAGAGGTTGTTCCACTGCGGAAAGGATTTTCCGCGCGATGCATTCGGCTTCAACGGTCGCGGCTTCCCGCGTCTCGCTCATCTCCTCCACCAGCACCATGAACTCGTCACCGCCTACACGCGTCACCGTGTCCACCTTGCGCAATGATTGGGCTAGCTGGTGGGCAATCATCTGCAGCAGGCGATCGCCGCTGGGGAAGCCGAGCATGTCATTGAACTTCTTGAACCCGTCAATATCCACCGCCAGCAGCCCGCGCTTCAAACGGGCTGCCCGGATACTGCGCGCGGGCTTTCGTAGCTGTTCCACAAGCATGCGCCGGTTGGGAAGCCCGGTGAGGGGGTCGAAATTGGCAAGGCTTTCGATCTGCTCTTCCGCGCGCCGGATCTCCGATATGTCTCGCACCAGGATGAGGACGCATGCCTCTCCCTCCAGTTCGATTTCCGATGCCGTAATCGCGGCGCGGAACTCCTCGCCGTTCTTCCGCTTCAGTCGCGCCTGGAAATTACGGCAGATGCCGTCGCGAGCCGAAGCCTGCAGCAACGCTTCACCGTCCTTCGCATCCGTCCAAATGTCCAGTTCCGCGGTGGTTCGGCCCAGCGTCTCTTCCGCGATCCGTCCCATCATCTCGCAATACGCCTGGCTCACATCCTTCACTTGTCCGCCGTCGCGCCGCACGATCGCAATGGCGTCGAAGTTTGTCCCGAAAAGCGCCCGGTATCGCTTTTCGCTGGCGCGCAGTTCATGCTCCAGCCGCTTCACGGGCCCCAGATTCCGTGCTGTCCACACCGCTCCCCAGATCGCGCCGTCCTTGTCCCGGATGGGGGAGAAGTTCGAGCTCGCCGTCCACGTCTCGCCGGTATCCTTTCGCCGGATAGTGTGCTCCACGTTCTCGCCGCGGTCGCCGCGCAGAGCCCGCCGCATTGGCCCCATTTGTTTTGGGATCTCCACCCCCTGCGCCGACAGAAGCTCCCCGCATTCGGCCAGCTCCTCGAGTCGCATGCCGCGTCGATCGTCCATTCCGTGCATCGCCGCAAATGCGCGATTGAAATGGATCAGTTCGTTGCCACTCTCCGCGATCGCCACCGCGTCCGGCAGACTCTCCAACGCCGATTCCACTTTGACGCGCATGTCGTCCAGCGCCTCTTCCCGTTTGCGCTGCGCGCTGCGCCTCTCCGCCCTGCGTCTCCGTTCCGCGAACATACTGATGACCACGCCCAAAGCAAGGAAGATGCAAAGCGCCATTGCGTTGGAAACACTTTGGACTCTTCCCCCTCCTGATTGCGGCAGCAGCCATACGCCGGCCATCACCGTAGAGAGTGCTGTTGCAAGCAGCCCCGGCCCCAGACCGCCGACCAGCGCCGCGACCAGCACCGCCGGATAGAAGAGCAGGAATGGAGGCAACTCAATCCGGTAGAGGACAGCCAGAAACTCAGTGATAAGGAACGCCGCTACCGCCAGCGCCGCAGACAAAACCAGCCTGGGCACTTCTTCTGCCGGCCGATGGGTCCTTTCTCTTGACATGGTCGTCATCCGGGAGCGGTTCCTCGTTGACTCGGGCCCGGCATGCAGCCGGCCGGAATCATTGGAGCGCAGAGGAATATTCCTCCCTATCAGAACCCACACTTCGTTCGCCGGTCAATTCAAATCGCGTGCTTCATAACCATTCGCGTTATCGGTATTTCGGGCTACGCCGGCGGCCCGCTCCTGATTGCGCCCGTTGCTGGCATTTGACATTGACGCCAACGGAAAAATCCCTATCCTCGCCATCTTCTGGAACCGCGGTTACGAGTGAGCGAAGGCGCTGCTCCACCACCTCGATGTCCTTGAATTATGTACAGGAAAGGTGTACATTTATCACAGAGGGCAAAAATGGCCGTCGAAACCACCTACACCGCGCTTCGCCAGAACCTGGCGTCCTTTCTCGATCAGGCGACCGACGACCGCGAAGTCATAATCGTCCGTCGCCGCGGTCAGCGCGACGTGGCCATCCTCCCTGCCGACGAACTCGCCGGCTATATGGAGACGGCGTATCTGTTGCGCTCGCCTAAGAACGCCCAGCGCCTTTTCCAAGCTCTCCATGAAGCGGACAAGGGAGGTGGAGAAATCATGACGGCGAAAGAATTGCGCCGCTCCGTAGGATTGGACAAGACAAGCTGAACGGCTCCATGAACAAGCAAGCGAATCCCACCGCGGTACTCACAAACCGGTTTCGTGAAGACCTCCGGTACTGGATAGAGACAGATCGAAAAGTTGCTCTGCGAGTTCTCGGCTTGGTAGAAGCCATCCTCGCCGAGCCCTTCAGCGGCATCGGCAAGCCTGAACCATTGCGGCACGAACTGGCCGGCTGCTGGAGCCGGCGCATCACGCAGGAACATCGCATCGTCTATCGCGTCCGAACTGACAGGATCGAGTTCCTGCAAGCCCGCTATCGCTATACGTGAGGGTACATCTGATCGATATCTGTTAGCTGTCTTTACATCTCCCTCCGGCTCCTGACACACTAAAACGTGGACACCCAGACAATCGTTATTCTCGACTTCGGCTCGCAGTACACCCAACTCATCGCGCGCCGCATCCGCGAGCTCAACGTGTTCTCCGTCGTCCTGCCCTGCACCGTTCCCATCGCCGAAATCCAGGGCTATCACCCCATCGGCATCATCCTCTCCGGCGGACCCTCCTCGGTCTATGACGCAGACGCCCCGCCCGCCGATCCCAAGGTGCTCGAACTCGGCCTTCCCACCCTCGGCGTCTGTTACGGCCTGCACTTCATCGTCCATCACCTCGGCGGCAAGGTCCGCCCCGGCGCCAAGCGCGAATACGGACACGCCGAGGTCACCATCGAAGACACCGCCACGCCCTTGTTCGCCGGCATGCCCCAAACCCTCGCGGTCTGGATGAGCCACGGCGATGAGACCGAGCAGCTTCCCGCCGGCTTCCGCCGCACCGCCGCAAGCGCCAATGCCCTCGCCGGAATCGCCAACGAAGAGCGCCGCATCTGGGCCGTCCAGTTCCATCCCGAAGTCCACCACACCCCCCTCGGCCGCGACCTTATCCGCAACTTTGTCTTCAAGATCTGCGGCGCCAGGGGCGACTGGACCCCCGCCCACTTCATCGAAACCACGGTCGCGCAGATCCGCCACAAAGTCGGCGGCGATCACGTCATCTGCGCGCTCTCCGGCGGCGTCGATTCATCGGTTGCCGCCATGCTCGTCCACAAAGCCATCGGCCCGCAGCTTACGTGCGTCTTCGTCAACAACGGCGTGCTGCGCAAAAACGAATTCCAGAACGTCCAGAAAAACCTGCGCGACCGCCTCGGTCTCAATGTCGTTGCCGTCGATGCCGGCCAGCGCTTCCTGTCCAAACTCGCCGGCGTCACCGACCCCGAAAAGAAGCGCAAGATCATCGGCAACGAGTTCATCGCCGTCTTCGACGACGAAGCCGCCCGCATCGCCCGCGAAACCGGCGGTCCAAAAATCGAACTGGCCTGGCTGGTTCAGGGCACGCTCTACCCTGACGTCATCGAGTCCTCCAGCGTGAAAGGCCCCAGCCAGACCATCAAGAGCCATCACAACGTGGGCGGCCTGCCGGAAACCATGAAGCTCAAGCTCATCGAGCCCCTGCGCGACCTCTTCAAGGATGAAGTCCGCCGCATCGGCCGCGATATGGGCATGCCGGAGGAGATCCTTTCGCGACAGCCGTTCCCCGGCCCCGGCCTCGCCGTCCGCATTCTCGGCGAAGTCACTGCCGACCGCGTCGCCCTGCTCCAGGAAGCCGACGACATCGTCGTCAGCGAGATCAAATCCGCCGGCCTCTACACCAAAATCTGGCAGAGCTTCGCCGTCCTGCTTCCCGTCATGAGCGTCGGCGTCATGGGCGACCAGCGCACCTACGCCTACACTGCCGCCATCCGCGCCGTGCACTCCGAAGACGGCATGACCGCCGACTGGACCCCGCTGCCCTACGACGTCCTCAAGCGCATCTCCAGCCGCATTGTCAACGAGGTCCGCGGCATCAACCGCGTCGTCTACGACATCACGTCCAAGCCGCCCGGCACCATCGAGTGGGAATAGGCAGGCTGTGGAGTTTATGGCATTTTAGTTCTCCTTCTGCCATAATAGTGCAGGAGGCGCCACATGGCCACCGAGACGGTAGTTCTAGGGGAAAGTGGCAGGATTGTCCTCCCCGCATCCATTCGCAAAGAATTCGGCCTCGAAGCGGGTGAACGGCTCACTGTCTTTAGCCAGGACGGCGAAATCAGGATCATGAGCCGCCAAATGGCACTCGACAGCATCCGCGCCGGAATCATTAAGCAGCGGGGTAGTCTCAAGGGCCTCCTGGATGAATTCCTCGAAGAGAAGCATGAAGAGGCCCGGCGCGAGGCGTTAAGTGATTAACATAGTCCTCGATTCCGCCGCGGTTCTCGCCTACGTCCTGGCCGAACCAGGTGGGCGAAAAGTCGCCGCTCTGATCGAAAAACTGGACACCGAAGAGAACGTCGTTGTCGCCATCGGCACCGTAAACTGGTGCGAGATTCTCACCCGGCTTCGTCGCGCGAACAAGTCAATGGCGGAAGGGGAGCTCGCGACCTTGTTGGCGGGAGTGGAGCTGATTCCATTGAGCAGGGCAGATGCGGAGCTCGCCGCTGCGTTTTCCGAACTGGACCGCTCCCTTTCGCTCGGCGACCGCGCCTGTCTTGCTCTTGCACATTCTCGCGGAGCGACGGCTTGGACAACTGACAAGATTTGGTCTCGCACAAAGGTCAAAGTTCCTGTCGAAGTCCTTCGCTAGGCCTTCGCGGGCCTCTGCGTCACCCACCCAAACAACACGTCCCCGCCCAGATTTCATAGATTATGCCATAATCGTTCAGGAATGCCACATGGACGTCGAACGGGTCATCCTTGACAAACACGGCAGAATCCTCATCCCCTCAGCCCTGCGTAAGCAGATGGGCTGGGAAGAGGGCCAGCATCTCACGATCCTCAGCGGGAAATTCGGGCTCCGTGTTCTCTCGCCTGTTCAGGCACTTGAGCATGCCCAGGAAGAAGTCCGGAAATACGCCCGTCCCGGGGTCAGCGTAGTGGATGAGCTGATCCGCGAACGGCGGGAAGAAGTACTCCGCGACGATGAGGATTACGAACGGTCAAAGGCAAGGCGCGCACGTCGCCGCATAGCGGAGAAGAACGTTGCCTGACATCGTGCTCGATGCGTCAGCGGTATTGGCTGCGGTCTACGGCGAAGCTGGTGCACAAAAGGTGCGGGGTCTTTTCGCTGATCCAGAATCCACTGTCCTCATCAGCGCTCTCAACTGGAGCGAAGCCCTTGATCGCCTCCTGCGAGACGGCATGCGAGACGACGATGCGCAAAGCATTCTCGCTGGTCTGAATCTGGAAATCGTCGATTTCACCATCGAGCAAGCCAGGATAGCGGCCAGGCTGCGGCTCATCGCACCGCAGCTCTCGCTCGCTGATCGCGCTTGCCTCGCCCTCGCCAGCACGCGCAACGGAATTGCGTGGACCACCGACAAGATCTGGACTCGCACAAAGGTCAGAGTCTCAATCGAAGTGATTCGCTAGGCCGTTTCCGACCTGCCCCGCGTCATCCACCCAAACGCCACCGCCCTCACCGCGATCATCCCCAACCCTCAAGCTCCAAAAATTCTTTCGCCTTTCGCTTCCTGCCCTTATCCTTTCATCCATGCGCCAGCTTCCCCTTGCCACCCTGCTCCTCGCCTGCGCCGTCTTCGCCGCTGCGACTGCTCACGCCCAGTCCAAGCCCGGCCCGCTTGACGACGTCATCTCTGTCCACGCACCCGTCTTCGTCCTCAACCACGTCCGCGTCATCGACGGCACCGGCGCGCCCGCCCGCGACGATCAGGCCGTCGTCGTCGTCAACGGTCGCATCCAGTCCATCGCGCCCGCTGCCTCGGCGGCCATCCCCGCGGGCGCCCAGGTCCTCGACCGCTCCGGCTTTACCGTCATCCCCGGCCTCGTCGGCATGCACGACCACCTCTACTACACCGATTCCGCCTCGTTTCAAATCGTGAACGGCCACATCCCTGAGCCCGGCCTTTTCGTGGCCGAAATCCCCTACACGGCGCCCCGCCTCTATCTCGCCGCCGGCGTCACCACCATGCGCACCACCGGCAGCCTCGAGCCCTACACCGACATCATGGTCAAGAACCGCATCGACTCCGGGCTCATGCCCGGCCCCGCGCTCGACGCCACCGCCCCTTACCTTGAAGGCGCGCCCACTTACTTCGCCCAGATGCACGAGCTCACCGGCACCGACGACGCTACCCGCCTGGTCGACTACTGGGCTGCCGAGGGCATGACCTCCTTCAAGGCCTACATGCACATCTCCCGCGCCGAGCTGGCCGCCGCCATCACCGCCGCCCACGCCCACCACCTCAAGCTCACCGGCCACCTCTGCTCCGTCACCTGGCCTGAGGCCATCTCCCTCGGCATCGACGACTTTGAACACGGCCCCATCTTCACCGATACGGAATTTGTCTCCGGCAAAGAGCCGGACAAGTGCCCGGCGCGCGGCGCCGCCTCCTGGGCCAACATCGACATCCACGGCCCCGAAGTAACAACGCTCATCCAGGACCTAATCTCCCACCACGTCGCCGTCACCTCCACCCTTCCCGTTTTTGAAGCGTTCGTTCCCGGCCGCCCGCCGCTTCAGCAGCGCACCCTCGACGCCATGTCCGCGTCGTCCGCGCTGAGCTATCTCACCGCCCGCGCCCGCGTCCCCCTCAACTCGCCTTACACCGGTCTCTTCCGCAAGGAGATGGATTTCGAGCTCGCCTTTGCCCGCGCCGGCGGTCTGCTTCTGGCCGGTCCCGACCCCACCGGCAACGGCGGCGTGCTGCCCGGCTTCGGCGACCAGCGCGAGATCGAGCTTTTGGTCGAGGCCGGCTTCACCCCCGAGCAGGCCATTCAGATCGGCACGGAAAACGGCGCCATTTTTCTTGGCCGCCAGGACCAGATCGGCACGCTCGCCCCGGGCAAACAAGCCGACATTGTCCTCATTAAAGGCGACCCCTCCAAAAACATCGCCGACATCGAAAATGTTGAGACAGTTTTCAAAAACGGCATCGGCTTCGATTCGCAGAAGCTGATCGAAAGCGTCCAGCACCAGGTCGGCATCCACTGATCGCGTCGAGAGCGACGGGCGCACAGTTTCATGTCGTTCATTCGCCGTTCGGTTTCAGCACCGGCGCACGCAGCGGGCTGGTCTCGATCTCGATGCGCGTATCCTTCGGGAAGTCCACGTCGCGGCCATCGCGAAGGAAATTGCGTGAGAACGACAGCGCCGCCGCGTAGAAGCCCAATCCCGCGGCGAAGTTTCGGCTGCCGGCGGCCAGGCCGACAACGCGCCCTGCCAGCCCGAACCCATTCGATGAAACCGCGGTGCCTGCGACCAGGTTGCCGTCGCTGTCGAGCGCGCGGCCAGCCAGGAAGGTGAGAAACAGCGGCGCCAGTGCGCTCGATTTGCTCTTCGGCGTCACCGTGCCTTCGACATCGAGGTTCAGGCCGTTGCTGGCCTGAGTGGTGGCTCCGCCCAGCGAGCCCTCCACGTCCCGGCTCGGTCCAGGCATGCTGCCCTCGGGAAAACGAATCTGGAGGAAATTGAACCGCAACTTGCCGTTACGGCCCAACGACCGGGCGCGCTTTGCGGTTGTCACTTTGCCCATCAGCATGGAGCCTTGCGGCACCACGAGTTGGCCGTCTTTGTCGTAGACCGGCTCAACCACCAGCGCCTGCACCGGATCGCCGAGCCGCGCGGCGGCCGAGGTCACTTCGGCGGTCAACAGCGCATGAACCGACCAGATCTCCGGTTTGCCCGGAACGATGGTTGGCGCGGGCGGCGGATCGTTGGCCAGCACAGCGTCGGGCAGCGGCAGCGGCCGGGCAAGCTCAAAAGTCCAGGCGGTGTGGGTGGGAATGCGCTCGGGGTGGTAAGGAAGTTGATGATAAAGGAGCAGCTTTGCCCGGTCGCCCAGGCCCGGCGCGATGAAGTAGGCGACGCGATCGTGCAGTTGCTGCTTTGCGTTCTGCCACTCGCGCGCGATGAACGCATGCTTTGCAGCAGTCCCGGCGGTCAGGCGTAGAACGGGCGCGCCGGTGGTGGCGCCGCTGCTGCTGAAGCGCAGATGCTGGCCGCTCAACATCATTTCGCCGAATTCAACATGCGCGATGTGGAAGGGCGTAAAGTCGCCGTCGAAGCGGGCCTGAAGGCGCAGCCTGGAGTCGGGCGTAAGGCTAGTCACCAGGCCGCGGACGACGGTGCCGGCTGGAACGATCAGCTTGCCGTCGAGAAAGATTGGATAGACCAGCTGAGCATCGAGCAGCTCACCGGCCTTCATCGGGTAGTGGCGCGCGATCTCCACCTGCATGGCGGTGCCTGCGGGCAGAACCGATTCTGTTGGCGTGGCTGGCTTTGCCGGCTCAACTTGCGCCGGCGGCGGAGGCGCAGGCGGGCGATGCTGGAGGGACTGAGAAAATCCTGACGCCTGGACTGCGAAAAAAAGGAAGCCCAACAGGGAAATGGGAAACGGGGATTTTGGGGACAACATGGATTGTGCAGGGCTCCTGGGCGCAGTTTACAAGGGTGAGACGGCTGCCGGTTCCGAGCGTGTCATGAATTCTCCGTCATCTGTAAAGCCCGGAATCATTTTTGAGCGGCTATTTCGGCACGACTAAAGTCGTGCCCTTTCAAAGCCTTCCCGAGTTAGCGGCCACACGAGAAACTAATCCGGTCTAGCGAAACGTGTGCTCGTGGAGTTGGTGCGTTGGCGCGGCATGGCGCGAGGATAACGGCTCAGTTGCTCGCTTGAGTGGAGGGCATCCGCAGGGGAGATTTCGTACCAAATGATGGGAAAGTTTACGAAAGAATGGGATCGATCACGATGTAGTACGATTTAAGGGCTTGCTTGGTGAGTAACCGTTGTGTTTTCATCGGATGATATGCAAACATACCACATTATGATCCATAGTATAGGGGGGGTGGGGGGGTACCACTTCCCTGAAAGCCGAAGGGCCGGATTCTGACGAATCCGGCCCAGCCTTTTTATAGCACCGTTTCGTTGCCTGATTCAAGCCATTCTTGGTGCGCCAGGAGGATCGCGCTACCGCTCCAGGCGGACGGTGAGATTCACATCATGGGTCTGCGGATCGGCTTTCACTTCGTAAGTGGCCTTGACTCCTGCCAGACTTCGCGCCAGGACCGGATCGCTTTTCTGCGCGTTCAGAATGAAACGTCCAACGTAGGTTTCATCGAAAGGATCGCCGGGCGTCATCTGCCAGTTGCGCATCAGAAGTATGCGGAGCTGGTCGCTGACGTTCAGAAATTTCACGAACGCCAGGTGGTACACCGGCCCGATGAAGGCATCGATGCTGTAGTTCACGGTGCCGGACGATTCGTCAACCTGCGGAAGGGTATCGACTTTGCAATCGAGGTAGCCCATGGATTTCAGGCGGAGGGTAACCTCTGCAACAACCGCGCTCACATAGGAGTTTTCCGGGGAGTATCCAGAACGCGGCTTGGCGGTCGATTCGAGCTGCTTCATCGTTACTGGCACGTCTGGCGCGATGCGCACCTCGCCCAGCTTGTAAATGCGTCCGGGCGTCACATCAACCGCGAACGGAACGCCGATGGCGTCTACTGTAAATTGCAGATTCCCCGCGCGCCGCACGCGAACGTTCGCGGCAGCGTAGCCGAGATTGGCAAGCGCAGTCTCGTAAAAACGTTGAATGTGGGCTGCAGAGCCATCGGCTTTGTACTCCGACGTGGTCAGCAGCGTAGGCGTGGGAATCCGCGTTTGGAGATCCGGGGCAACTCCCTGAAGCTGAATGGGGCCAACGCGAACCGCCGGGGAGTTGATGCGGAAGTTCATCGCGGTGGCCTTTTTGCCCGGATCGTCGCCGGCGGGGACACAGACGACGGCGGCCTGCACGCCCTCCTGCGCAAGCATGGCTTGGAGGGCCTGGCGGACACCGTCAAGCACGGCCCCTTCCGACGGCACCTTGCCACGATAAAGAGGCACTTTCGCGCGCAGGATGGAGTCGATGTCCTGGCCCGGTGGTAGCGGCAGGTTATCGATGGTGACAGGGTATAAATCGGGGCTATCGGTGACGAGGTACACAAGGGCCTGCCCGTCGAACTTGAAGCCGACCCTCGCGAACATTCCGGTGGCCATCAAGTTCTGGGCGGTCTGGCTCAGGGCGTCCGCAGTGTAGGTCTGTCCAACTTTTGCGCCAGCGGCCTGACCGATCTCACTAGGGGTGTATTGCTGAGTTCCCTGGACCTGGATTGATTGCGGCTTGAGCAGCATTTGAGCATGGATTCCTTGTGCGACGAGACAGAGAGAGATGGAAGCGCCAAGGAGGCTCAGGGAGAACCGGGGCATGTTGAGGCAAGATTAGCAGAAAATGAGAACCGGCCCGAAAGCGGGTTCCGGGCCATTGAAGATGGGCGACTTCGCGATTACTGAGCGGCGCCTGGTTTGTAGTTGCCGTAGGTGGCCAGGAACAGCCGGTGGCGGACGGAGTAGCCGTGCGCGCCGGCATCGCCGCCGGGCACCACTTCATCCACGGTAATGCTGCTCTGGGGGACGACGCAGATTTTGTCGCCGAGAGCCGTGGAGGTGTAGTCCACGCGCACTTCCTCGGTATGGACGAAGTCAGAAGGCTTGAGATCGGCGAAGGTGATGGTGCGCAGGATGGCCCCGGTCCCGGGATCGATAAAGAGCAGGCCGTGGTACGAGACCGTCTTTTTGAACGGATGCCATGTGGTGACCGACTGAATATCGCCGGGGGCCAGCATAACCCCCGAGTTGGCGACGCCGGTCGCGGTGTCGGTTTGCGGGAAGCAGCAGTAATTGACGCTGTAGCGCGATTTTTTCTTATCGACTGCGAAAGTGAAAACGGCCGCTGGTTTTCCGTCCATTGTCGCCCAACGGGAGAACGCCACTTTCTCGGATTGAGCGGCCTCCTCAAGAATATCGGGCAGGGGAGGGATGGGGCCGCCTTCAGAGATCTGGCCGTTCTCGCCCCAGTGCGCTTTGGCTTGATCGCCCACGAGCTTCTCAACTCCCTGGGCAGTTTCCACCGTATCTGTGCGCCCTTCCGCGAGTTTGGTGTAGGTGTTGGGCGAGTCCACCTGCAGGCCCGGCTGGCTGCTGGTATTCTGCACGTCGTCCTGGTAGCGGAGGACGACCTTCGAGGCGGTATAAGTGGGGACCGGGAGGTAAGTTCCTTTTATCCACTGTTGAGCGCGGGAGAGGGTGGCGCCGGTGTCCGGTATGGCGGGAGCGGGTGAAGGAGAGGCCGCGGGAGGCAGGAAAGCGCTGAGGCCGGCAAGGATATCGAGCTGCTCTTTCGATTCCGGGCCGGGGAGATACTGCTCCAGCGTGGCTCGATCAGCGGCAGTCAGCTCTTCGCCGAGCTGAACCTGCTTGAGGCGGGTGGCAACGTCATCGTCGGTTTTGTTGGATTGATGCATCGAGGCGAGGATCTGGGTCAGTTCCTGGACCGTCACGCGTTTGGCGGCGTAGGCGAAGGATGAAGCCAGCACGAGCAGAACTACAACGAGAGATCGCATGCTCATCTCCTAAAGACCGGCACGCCGATGGCGCCGGCCAGGTACTCACGAATCAGCCTGCCGCGCGACTGCGTCTCCGGTAACTAACAATTCACAGGCGGACAGTGTACATCGCCCGCTTGAGGCAGTTTCTGAAGAATTGACGGTACCAACTCGCGATCGGTTTGTACGATTTTTTAGCTAATCTGGAGCGATTTGTATGCCGGTCCCGGCCCTGGTACTACAGTTGTACTTGTCTCGGGAAGCTTCCATCCGGGCCTAAAGGCCCTACCATTGGGCTGGTTTTCAGGGGCCTGAAGGCCCCTGCTCCCTCCGAAGCGTCTAACCGCAACTAGCGTCTAACCGCAACTAGCGTCTAACCGCAACTAGCGTCTAACCGCAACTAGCGTCTAACTGCAACTAGCGTCTGACTGCAACTAGCGTCTAACCGCAACGAGCGTCTAACCGCAACTAGCGTCTAACCGCAACTAGCGTCTAACTGCAACTGTAGTACCAGTTCGATAAAAGTCAGTTGGCGGCGGTGCGATAGCCGTTGAACTCGGAGATGAAGAAGGTGCGGCGCGTGGTGTAGAAGGCCGCGCCGGAGTCTCCTCCGGGGACGACGAGAGTGTTGACGATGGTCTTGACGGGGAGGATGAGGGTGCGCGCGCCCGCCGTCACCGGGCCGTAGTCCACGCGGGTGTCGACCTGGTGAACGACGTCGCTGGGTTTGAACTCGGCCATTGTGATCATGCGGACCACGACGCCGGAATCGGGGTCGATGAAGAGCTCGCCGTGGTAAGGGGTGGTGGCGTGGAAGTCGTGCCAATCGGTGGTGGTCTGCCAGTCGCCAACAACGCCGCCGCCCCCCGTGGTGGTATCGCCGCCTAAGGCTGCCGCGCTGGTTGCGGTGTAGAAGGTGGCGGTGCCCTGCTGGTCGATTTTGGGAAAGCAGCAGACCTTCACGTCGAGGCGGGAGTGCTTGGCGGAAACGGAGAAGCTGAAGACGGCGGCCGGTTTTCCGTGGATAAGCTCCCAGCGCAGCCATTGGATGGAGGCGGACTGCGCGGCTTCTTGAAAGACGGCGCCGAGGCTGGGGTCGGGCGTCTCAAGGGCGATCATTCTGTTGGCGCCCCAGCGGATTTTGGGGTTGGGGGGCGGCAGCTTTTCCGCGCCGCGGTTAAAGGCGACGGAAGAATCAGCGGAGTTGATGTAATGGACGAAGTAGGCGCGGGGAGCGAATCCCGGCGAGGAGGTGTCGACCTCAGTGACGCTGCCGACTACTCCGGAGCTCTGGCCCACAGTTTCCACGTTGTCCTGAAAGCGGAGAGTGGTGCGATTGGCTGCAAGCTGGGGGAGCTGATCGTAGGAGTGGGCAACGTAGCCGGCGGCGCGGGCGAGGATGGCTTTCAGAGCGGCGGCGTCGGGCGCCGGAGTGGCGGGAAGATCGGAGGGCGGGGGAATGAGGTCGGCGCTTTGCGCCTCCAGAACATAAATCTGCTCAGTGGAATAGGGTCCGGGCGCGAGCGGAACGATGCTGTTCATGCGCTCGCGGGTCAACTCCTCGGAGAGCTCGAGCTGTTTGAGGGCGGTGGCGACCTCGACGTCAGACTTCTTGTCGCGCTGCATGGTGTGGAGGAGGTCCTCGAGCTGGCCCACGGTGATTTTCTTGTCAGCCCAGGCGGAGGAGGCCAGAAGGAATAAAGCCAGAAGAGTGCAAGTAAAGCGATACATTGGAAGGCCGTCCTAATGTAAGTAGACGAGTGGGCGGGAATTATGGCTGCAACCGCGGGTGAGGCGCCAGGGACATCTGGCACCTGACAGCTAATCGGGTTTACTTGCCGGCGGCGTAATTCTTGTATTCCGACGTAAACAGGGTGGTGCGGGTGGAAATCCCGCCGGCGCCGGCTTCGCCGTTGGGCACAACCTCAGTGATCATGATGCTGCGGACGGGCAGGATGAAAGCCTTGCCGCCGACGATGACGGGGCCGTAGTCGATGCGGGTATCGAGCTGGTGGACCATGTCAGAGGATTTCTGCTCGTCGATGGTGTTCATGCGGACGACGATGCCAGTGTCAGGATCGATGAAGAACTCGCCGTGGTAGCCGACGTTCTTCTCTTTGTAGGGGCTCCAACTGGTGTTGGTCTGGAGGTTGCCCTTGGCGCCGCCGGCAGAGGACGCGGTACCTCCGGTCGCGCCGCTCCCAAACTGAGATCCAGTAAAGGTGGCTATCCCGGCCTGTTCGATCTCAGGGAAGCAGCAGACATCGACGGTCATCCTGGCTTTCTTTTTGGGCACATCATAAGAGAAAACGGCGGCAGGCTTGCCGTTCACCACTTCCCAGCGCTCCCAAGTGAGGTCTCCGTATTGCTTGGCTTCCTGGAAGATGGTGGCCAGATCGGGGTCGGGATCCATGACCTGGATCATCTTGTTGCGCCCCCACTGAGTCTTGTCTTCGGGCACCCGTTCCGCTCCGTTATCGAGGCCGATTGGGGTGTCGCTGGAGTTGATGTAGTGGATATAGTTGTAGGGATTGACGAAGAGTCCCGGATCCGAATCAGTAGAGCCTCCGTGCATGCTGGAGGCGTCGGCCAGGGCTTCCATGTTGTCCTGGAAGCGGAGGGTGGTTTTGGTTGCGGTGAGATCGGGCATCTTGGACCAGAGGCCGGAGGCGTAGGCAGCGGCCTTGCTGAGGACGGCTTGCTGGGCAGCGGCGCTGAGCGCCGGAGTGGTGGGAATTGCGGCGGCGGGCGGCGGCAGCAGGGCGCTGCGGGCCTCAAGCACGTAGATCTGCTCAGTGGAGAACTTGCCGGGCACCTCGCCCGCGAAGGCATTCATGGTGGCGCGGTCGAGCATCTCGCTCAACTGGACCTGTTTGAGCGCGTCGGCCACTTGCTGGTCGCTCTTGTTCTGCGCGTGCATGGTGGCGAGCATGTCTTTGAGCTCGGCGATGGTGATTTTTTTGGCGGCGGGGAAAGCGGGCACCGCGACCAGCAGCATAAGAGCGATCCATACAAGACGTTTCATGGGGCAATTCCTCCACGGAAATCGGGCGCGGCCATTGTAACTCGGTTGAGCCGGGCGAAGCAGTAAGGTGGGCGAGACCGACGGTTCTTCCCATTGGAGGGCCGGCGGCGGTTAGCGGTTAGCAACGCGGAGAGCACGGGAGGGGATGGTGACCGAGCCCATGCGGCCCGAATTCTCGTCCACGACCAAGACCCGGAGGCTGCCCATGCCGGGTTTCATCTCGACGGCGCGCTGAAAGGGAACGCCGGAGGGCAGCAGGTTCTGGTAAGTGGAGGATTTAAGGCGGAGGCCGAGGGTTGTGCCCTCGACGCGGGCGTGGATGCCGGCGTCGTCGCGCTGGATATAGAAGATGTCGAGCTTGTCCATCCAGCGGCCGGCCTGCTGTTCCATGGCCAGGTCGGCGGCGGCGATATCGATTTTGATGGAGGAGCTGGCGCCGGATGGGGCAACACTGGCCGTGACCCCGATCTCAGAGGTATCGGTGGGCTGCCAGACGGCCTGGCGAAAGCGATCTTTGAGCGACACCGGCTCCTTGGCGAACAGATAGCCGGTGCGGTAGCGGGCGCTGAGGCCGCGATGCCCTACGAGCTTGAGCGTCAGGGTATGGTAGGTGTCGTCGGGCGCTCCCTGGGGATAGAAGCTGAGCTGGTAGGTGGCAAGGCCATCTTCCACAATGCCGGCAAGCTCGTCGGCCAGGTCGCCGGATCGGCGGATGGTGCGGCCGCCGGTGCCGGTGGCGACGTCGCGAACCGGTCCCTGGATGGGATGAAGGTCCTGGCTCATGGCGGCGTCGATGCGGCCGGTGCCGGTCTGGCGGCTGGAGGGTGTTCCGGCGCCATTGCCTGAGGTGCTGGAGCTCTTTGCGCCGGCGGCCTGCTCGGTGGAGAGGTTGTCCATAGCCGCCGGAGTCAGCTCGACGTTGCTGTTCTGGATGTCTGAGCCGATGCCGCCGGCCTCAAGCTGAGACACATCGAACGGATAGACCGCGGCATGGGCCTCGTTCATCGCCTCCTGGGCGCGGCGGGCGTAGCCCTCCACCATTTTGGGGCTTTTGTCGATGGCGACGGCCTGGTCTTCCCAGTCGGCCAGCACATTGTCGCTGGAGACCCAGACGAGGCTTTTGTGGCCGGGAACGGTGGCCAGGTGCCGCGCCACCTGGGTCAGAATGATAAACGCGGACCGCGCTGGATTGTCGCCCATGGTGAGCAGCTCGGGGTCGACGGGCTGGTCGGCGTCGGGAACGTCGCCGTGGTTGCCGTTCACGGAATTCAGGTCGGCGACGCTGTGGACGTAATCGAAGGACTGGCGGTTGCGGCGCTCTTCCTCCTGGGCCTCGCTGACCGCTTGCGCGGAGGGCATGTAGGACTTGAGGCGGGCCTCAACAGCGGCGTGGTCCGATGTGATCTCGACCAGAACGTGGAATCCAAGGCCGTTCATGTTATAGAGGCCGATGGGCGCATTAGCGGGGATTTTGGACAGGAACTTGAGCATCTGGCCGCGGGCGTAGTTCAAATCCGACCAGGCGATGTGAGACTCGTCGATGAGGAGGATGGCGCCGGCGGAGACTGCCGGCGTGGGCGCGGCGGTGTCCGTGACGCGATTGGAGAAGGTGGTTGCAGGCGCCGTTGCAGGCGGTTCGGGCTGGCCGGCTGCGGCGGAAAAGAAGCGGATGTCCCGCCTGTGGCCGTTGTCGTAAAGCTCGAAGTCATCCTGCTTGAGATCGGTCACAGGATGGCCGTGCTTGTCGTAGACAATCACGCCGACATCGACCAGGTGCGCAGTGATTTTGAGCGAGTAGCCGCTGTTGGGATTGGTGGTGACGTCGGGGACGCCGGTGGCGGCGGCCATGCTGATCTCAGGAATGACGGGCTGGGCCGGCGCGGATGGCACGGGAGGCTGCGGCGCGGCTGGCGAGGGCGGCGCGGATACGGCCAACTGCTGGGAGGACTGCGCGGTTGGAACAGGTCCGTTGCTTGCCGGCGGCGCGGCGGCATTCTCCGCCTCAGCCTGCGCGGGCGCCGGTTGTGGAGACGCGGCGGGGGTTGCGGTCAGCGCAGGAACATTGGCGGCGGGGTTGGCGGAGCCGGCCGGTTGGGAGCCGTCGGCAATCACGCGGACGGTTGCGGCCAGGCGGTGGTAGTCGGTGAAGGTGTTCTCGTTGATGCGCAGGGTGGGCGGCGGCCGGGGGTGGCCGTTGGGAGCATAAGGCGCCTGCTGGAGCGAAATGGCCACGCTGCGGCGGGGACAGATAAAGTCCTGCCCGCCGATCGACACGCGGCTGTAATCGACGACCGTGGCGGCGCGCTCGATGGGATCCCCGGAGCTGAGCTCGGCCTCGATGGCGATGCGCAGGACGGCGCCGGTGGTGGGATCGATGGAGAGATTGCCATGATAGGCGGGAGTGGCGTTGAACGGAACCAGTTTCACGTCCTGGGCGGGGTTGTTGGATTCGGAACCTCTGCGGCCGACGTTGCGCGCGCCGAAAGCCTGCCGCGCCGCGTATACCGCGTCTGTCGCGCAGCAGAAGTGAACCTGGTAATGCGAGTCGGACTTGGGAACCTCAAACTTGTACACGGCGGCGATGCCGAGCGGGGTCTCTTCCCAGTGGCTGAACTGAACCTTGCCTTTGACCAGGTCAGTGAAGGTGCGGGCAAGCACCGGGCCGAACTCGCCGAAGGAGTAGAGGCCGAGGTCGGGTTTGGCTGAGGTTTCTGGGCCGGGTGTGTCCACCACCTCCTTGCCATCGCGGAAGGTGACGGCGCGAGACGCGGATCCGTCCGGATGAAGTCCGGCGCGGACCGGCCAGTCGCCGGGATGCGGGATTTCGGGAGCGTCGTCGAAGCGGGTAACGGTGCGGGTGGCGAAGAAATTAGGCAGCCGGGGGATGGTGTCCACCACGTAGCCGCGGGCCAGATCGAGCATGTGCTGCTGCTGGGCCGCATCGGGCGGCTCCGTTGCGGGCAGCTCCGCGGGCGGCGGGTCAAGGAACGCGGACTGGTCGGCGAGCAGCTCGAGGGCGAGCGCGGTGCGGGGTTGGATCGCCAGCCGGGCAGCCAGCCGGCCCAGGGTCACCCGCGTAAGCCGCTGGGAGAGCTCGACATTGCCGACCATGTGGGCGACGTCGGCGTCGGAACGATGCTCGGCGAGGGCGGCGGTGAGGTCCTCCTCAAGCTGGGCCACGGTGCTGCGGTGGCTGGCGAGGACGGGCAGGCAGAAGACGGTCAGGGCAGCCAGTGTCGTGATCCGGCGCGTTAGGGACAAACCACACCACATGAAGGATTGGGTCCTTTCAAGCAGAGACGGTGGAAGCTGCGGCAAGGACGACAGGAATGCAGAAAATCGTTTGACGAGCCGAATCTCCGGTTCTGGATGCGGCCGGAATTTTCGGGGATCCG
The DNA here is from genome assembly GCA_963766785.1 of uncultured Acidobacteriota bacterium. GTDB lineage: Bacteria > Acidobacteriota > Terriglobia > Terriglobales > Acidobacteriaceae > Telmatobacter. The sequence goes on along the minus strand of CAVYBV010000015.1, from coordinate 44,686 downwards.
CGCTTTAACTCTACAAATCCCCGACGCGTCCGGCAAGTGCGGGCTGCCGGCGCATCTTAGAATTGGGTGCTGTCCGGGATGCCGGTCAACCGCCCAGGACCCGTAAAAGCGGGGCAGGGAGAAGATGGAAAGATCATCGGCGCTCCGCGCAGCCGCTTCCCATGTCGTCTGAAACCCGCATCAGTTTGGATACGGACATGACCGCCAAGCAACCGGTCATATCCAGAAGGAAATTGAAGGCCAAAATCCAACGAATGGAGAAAAGGACAATGTCGACACAGACAACGCAAGGAACCGCAACCAAAGAGCATCTCGCGATGGACACACCCCCAATCGTTTCGCACCAGGAGTGGGAGGCTGCGCGCCAGCAGTTGCTCGTGAAAGAAAAGGCCCTGACCCGCTCTCGCGATGCGCTGGCCGCCGAACGCCGGCGGATGCCTTGGATGGCGGTGGAAAGGAAGTACGAGTTCGACGGTCCCGAAGGCAAAGTGAGCCTGCTGGATTTGTTCGAGGGCCGCCGTCAGTTGATCGTCTATCGCGCCTTTTTCGAGCCCGGAGTGTTTGGCTGGCCCGAGCACGCCTGCCGCGGCTGCTCCCTGGGCGCCGATCAGGTGGCACACCTGGCCCATCTGAACGCCCGCGACACCACGCTCGCGTGGGCCTCGCGAGCCCCGCAGGAAGACATCGCGCGCCTGAAGGCGCGAATGGGCTGGGAGATGCCCTGGTACACAATGACCGACACGTTCGACGTGGACTTCGGCGTGGACCAGTGGCACGGCCACAATGCATTCATCCGCGACGGCGACAAGGTGTTCCGCACATACTTCATCAACAGCCGCGGCGACGAGGCGATGGGGTCTACCTGGAGCTACCTGGATATGACGGCGCTGGGCCGCCAGGAGGCCTGGGAAGATTCACCCGCGGGCTACCCGCAGACCCCGCCGTACAAGTGGTGGAACTGGCACGACAATTACGAGGCCGAGACCGCGCCCCACCCGCTGTGGCTCGATATACTGACCGACCCCGCGGGAGCCGCCATCCGAAGGCGCGAAGGAGAGGCGAAAGAGTGCGGCTGCAAATGAGCCTCGCATCTCCGCTCCGTTGCAAGCAACGCCAGGGATATCTCCAGGATTCCGGTCGACCCCTCAGATTTGGAAAAGGTGGAGACTGGTAACGGATTCCCGCGGGAGGGTGGGTCAAGAGGCAGGACCTCAGTGTTTTGGGTGCTTGACCTTGGCGAGGTAGACCTCCGGGACGAAAGTCTGCTCGGCGAGGGGCGGGCGGACGTAGTGGGACTTCTGCAATTTGGGCAGTTCGAGGGCCTCGGGAGTCAGGTCGCGGTAGGAAATGAGCGAAAGCAGGTGGCGGATCACGTTGAGGCGCGCGGATTTTTTGTCGTCGGAGTTGACCACGAACCAGTGTGAGTGGCGGGTGTCGGTGACGGCGAACATCTCGTCCTTGGCGCGGGAGTAGTCGGCCCAGCGGCGGCGGGACTCAAGATCCATGGGGCTGAGTTTCCATCGCTTGGTGGGGGTGCTTAGGCGGTCCTGGAAACGGCGCTCCTGCTCTTCGTCGGAGACCGAGAACCAGTATTTGATGAGGAGGATGCCGGAGCGAAGGAGCATGCGCTCGAATTCGGGACAGCTTTGCAGGAACTCGTCGTATTGCGCCTCGGTGCAGAATCCCATGACGTGCTCGACGCCGGCGCGGTTGTACCAGGAGCGATCGAAGAGGACCATTTCGCCGGCGGCGGGGAGGTGGGCCACGTAGCGCTGGAAGTACCACTGTGTCTGCTCGCGCCCAGTGGGCGCGGCCAGGGCGACGATGCGGCAGATGCGGGGGTTGAGAGCTTCCGCAATGCGCTTGATGGCGCCGCCCTTGCCGGCGGCGTCGCGGCCTTCAAACAGCGCCACGACACGCAGGCCTTCATGGCGGATCCATTCCTGGAGCTTGACCAGTTCGATCTGCAGGCGGGCGAGTTCGCGGTCGTAGTCGACGTCGGGGCCGAGCCGCAAGGCGGAGTGTTTGGACGCGCCGGTTGAACCATTGCCGGAGGCTGGCTTTGAGGACTTTTTGGACATGCACGGCTCCGCTCCAGGGAGACGGAGAGATTATCGGCGGGGCAGGGCGGAAGTTGATGTGATGGAGCCCACCCTTCGAGCCGGAGTCGCGTTCTGGGTAAGCGGCGTTCGATGCTGGGTTGCACCCGGCTAGGGCTGACTCGCCTCCTGAGGCGGGGAGCGGCTAAGATCGTCCGGGGACATCTGGAGGATGGTTATGAGGGAAGCAGTCATTGTTTCCGCGGCGCGGACGCCGATTGGGAAGTTTCAGGGGGCGCTGTCGCCCTTTACGGCGCCGAAGCTGGGGGCGATTGCGGTGCGCGAGGCGGTGCGGCGGGCTGGCGTGGAGCCGGCCGACGTGGAGGAGTGCATCATGGGCTGCGTGCTGCAAGCCGGGCTGGGGCAGAATCCGGCGCGGCAGGCGGCGATTCACGGAGGTATGCCGGCGGAATCGGCGGCCTTGACGGTGAACCAGGTGTGCGGCTCGGGCCTTCGGGCGGTGGCGCTGTGCGCGCAGGCAGTCTGGTGCGGTGACGCGGAGATCATGGTGGGCGGCGGGATGGAGTCGATGTCGAACGCGCCGTACCTGCTCGCTCAGGCGCGGACCGGTTACCGAATGGGCAACGGGACGCTGGTGGACGCAATGATCCACGATGGGCTGTGGGAGGCCTACCGCGGCTTCCACATGGGCGTCGGGGCGGAGATGATCGCGGAGAAATACGGGATCGGGCGTGGGGAGCAGGACGCGTTTGCCGCCGGAAGTCACCAGAAGGCGGCGAAGGCGACGGCGGAGGGGTGGTTCCGGTCAGGGATTGTGGCGGTGGAGATTCCGGCGACGAAGAAGGGCGAGGCGCCGCGCATTTTCGACAAGGACGAGACCATCCGGCCGGAGACTTCGGCGGAGATTCTGGCCAAGCTGAAGCCGGCCTTCAAGGAGGGCGGAACGGTGACGGCGGGTAACGCGCCGGGGGTGAGCGACGGGGCGGCGGCGGTGGTGGTGATGAGCGCGGAGGCGGCGCGGGCGCGGGGGCTGAAGGCGATGGCGACGATCCGGGCGGCGGTGACGGCCGGGCGCGAGCCGGAGTGGTTCGGGCTGGCGCCGATTGACGCCGTGCGGAAGCTGATGCCGCGGGTGGGGTGGAAGCTCGAAGATGTGGAGTTGTTCGAGCTGAATGAGGCGTTTGCGGTGCAGGCGCTGGCGGTGATCCGCGACCTGGAGCTGGACCCGGCGAAGGTGAACGTGCACGGCGGTGCGGTGGCGCTGGGGCATCCCATCGGGTGCAGCGGGGCGGCGGTGCTGGTGAAACTGCTGGAGGCGATGGAGCGCCTGAAGAAAACACGGGGCGTGGCGGCGCTGTGCCTGGGCGGGGGGAACGCGGTGGCGATGGCGGTGGAGCGGAGCTAAGCCCTGGCGAGTTAGCTGCATCTCCAGGGCCCTCCGCCGCGGCGGATGAGGGACCTGGGCGCCCAGCGCAGGAGCGTCAACGGCAGACAAGCGGCCCAGGAGCGGAGGTTGCCATCAAAGCCCGGCGCGGATGCCTATGGATTCCGTGATCCTTCCGAGAGCGCCGTCGATGGTCCAGATTTTCGTCCCCGACGTCGCCAGGCAGGAAGCGATCAACTGCGCGTCGGTGAGGCCGATACCCTTGGCCCACAGGCTGCGGGCTTCGATCATGATGCGCACGTCGTCCAGGCGCACAATTTTAAGGGCGGTTAGCTGGTCGAGCCACGTCAGCGTCCTCTGCCGATCCGGGAGAGAACCGCAGGCAAGTTCGGCGACAACGAAGGGATGGGTGCAGAGCTGGTCTGCTGCAATCATGTTTCCCAACTCTGCCTTGAATCTTCCCTTGCGAAACATCTCGATCCAAATGGAGGTATCGGCGAGGATCATTGCGCATCCGCTCGCGTCCTCCGGATGTTTTCGATCTCCGGGGCAGTTCCGGCCAGAGCAAGGAGCCTGCGGCCGGCCTCTCTGGCAATGAGCGATCGCAGGGCTTCGCGAATGAGCTCAGCTCTTTCGGTCAGGCCAGTGTATTCGTGCGCGGTTTTGAGAAGGTTGTCGTCGATGGATACGGTAGCTCTCATCGGCTTCTCCTTTGCACCTATTTTAGCACCATATCAAGTCGGCTTTTGGTTCTTAACACGGAACCGATATAGAGCGAGGGAAGTGTCCGGAAACGGACAGTGGGGATCGGGAGCGGTCAATCTCCGGGCGCGGAATGGCCGCCTGGGTTGGGAAGCAAGTCCTTTCAGATCAAAGATCGCCACGAGAGATGGTGCTGGCGCCGGGCACCTATGACATGACCTTTGGCGCATAGAACAGCGGCAAAGCGGTCCGTGAATACGCCACGCGCGATATTTCGGTGGAGTAGGGAGGCGGCGGTGCGCTGAGCCCGGGTGCCAGGAGCGAGGCACCCGGGCAGCCATCTGCCGCGACTTGTGCGCTTGATTAGAAGTGGTAGCTCAGACCGGTGGCGAGGCGGAAGTCGTTTTGATTGCTGAAGCCGGTGGCGCCGATCTGGGTGTGCACGAATTCGAGGTCGATCGGGCGAATGCCGAATTTGCGGGTGAAGTAAAGGTTCATGCCGCCGCCGGCCTGGAAGGCGAACTCGTTGGCGCTCGTCTCACCATTGGAAAACAAGGTGTCGAATCCATGGGCAACGCCGACCAAGCCCTGGCCGAAGAGCTGGATCCGGCGCTGATTCTCGCCTCCGCCCGGCGCCTTCCAGGCGAGGAAGGTGTAGCGCGGGCCGACGAGGAAAGATACCTTGTTCTCATCCTTGGAGGGGATGTAGTTCGACGCATGATCGCCGTTCACTGCGGCCGCCACGCCGAGGCCCTTCCATAGAGTCATGGACGCGTCCACGCCGCCGCCTTTGAACCAGAAGCAGCAAAGGCTGGAGTCGGGCTTGGACCGCTCACCGGCAAAGGTCACGCCGAAGTCGATGGAAACATGTGCTGGCTGAACCGGGTTGAGGATCTGCTGGGCCCAGCATGCGGCGCCAGGCGCCATGCATGCGATAACCAAGAATAGTTTTCCGCCAATCAATACGCGCATCTCGAGTATTCCCCCTTGGATAAACGGTTGCGATGAAGCTGGTGGAGCCGCTGCCGCGGGTAGCCGCGTTGGGCGACGAGAGACAGCACGACTAGCGTCACGCGTGTGCTACGCGTGTATTTGGATTGCTGCTGTGCCCGGGCTGGTTTAGAGACGGCTCTTAGTGGAGGAGGTAAGCGATTTCGGGTTGGGAAGGGTGGATTGTTTTCGGGGTAGAGAACCTCGGAGGTCAGGCGGGGTGCGGAAAGTCCTCACGGAAGCGGGATGTGCCCGAAAACCATCCCTCGGCGGCTAAGGCCGAACCGAATCCATTGGGCTTGTGTGGCACGACTGAGGTCGTGCCCTTTCAAAACATCGCCCCCGGGAGTAGGTTTTTCCGCGTGTTGCAAAGCCCCGGTCTTTTAATTGTTTGGTCTTTACGGGTGTCCGGAAACGGACAGTGGGGATCGGGAGCGGTCAATTGCGGGAGTGGAATGGCTGCGTGGATGGGACAGCAAGTCTTTTCATATCAGGGATCGGCGCGAGGGGTGATTTTGGCAAGGGACGTGCAATCTACTTGGCGTTATGGATATCGCACGTCCTGATATAAAGCGCAAAAAGCAGCGGCAAATGATCGTATGGGTTGTCGTTGGAGTGGTAGTCCTGGCTGGGGCGGCCTATGGGGTTTCGCGGTTGAAGCCGGCGGCGCCGGAGGTGGATGCTTCAGCGGTGTGGCCGGACACGGTCAAGCGGGGAGACCTGATCCGGCAGGTGCGCGGGTCGACAGGCACGCTGGTTCCGCGGGAAGACTCGATCCAAATGATTCCGGCGCAGACGGATGCGACGGTGATGCAGATCCGGGTGCTGCCGGGGGCCAAGGTGACGCCGGACACCATTCTGCTGGATCTTTCCGATCCGCAGCTGGAGCAGCAGCTTTTGAATGCGAAGCTGCAGCAGGGGCAGGCCCAGGTCGATTACAAGGCGTTGCAGGCGCAGCTCCAGAGCACACTGATGGATAAGAAGATCGCCGCGGCCGAGGTTGACGCCAACTACACCCAGGACCAGTTGCAGGCGCAGACCGACAAGCGGCTCTACGAGCTGGGCGTGATTGCGGGAATTCAGTACACCAAGTCGCAAAGCACCGCCGATCAACTGAAGGAGCAGCACCAACTGAGCCTGCAGCAGCTGCAGGTGAATGAAGACAATATCAGGGTGCAATTGGCTTCGGCGCAGTCGAAGATCGACCAGGCCAAGACGCTGGTGGACCTCTACCAGAAGCAGACGGCGGCCCTGGAGGTGCGAGCGGGGATCGCCGGCGAGGACGCGGCGCTGGCGACGCCGATGTCGGTGGGCATGCACGTGACCGCGGGCACGCCGGTGGCTGAGGTGATCCAGCTGGATAAACTGAAGGCGGTGCTGCAGATCCCTGAGACGCAGGCACACGATGTGCAGATTGGTCAGCCGGCGACGATTGACACCCACAATGGCATTGTTGAGGGGCAAGTCTCGCGTATCGATCCCACGGTATTGAACGGAACGCGCGCGGTTGACGTACAAATGGATGGGCCGTTGCCGCCGGGCGCGGTGCCGAACCTGAGCGTGGAGGGGACGATTAACCTGGAGACGCTGCACGATGTGCTCTATGTGGGGCGGCCGGCGCTGGGGCAAGAAAACTCGACGCTGAGCCTGTTCAAGGAGAGCCCGGACCACAAGACGGCGGAACGGGTGCAGGTGAAAGTGGGCAAGGCCTCGGTGCAGTTCATCGAGGTGCTGAGCGGGTTGAATGAAGGCGACACCGTGATTCTGTCCGACATGTCGCGGTACGACGCCGTGGACCGGATACGGCTGGAATGACAGTGATCAGTGGTCAGTGATCAGCGCGACGGCGGATGCCGGCATGCCTTGAGCAACTGACCGCTGCTTACTACTCGCTGAAGACGGGAGACTACGAATCAAACGCAACGACGACGACCAAATTCCAACTGGTCACTGATCACCGATCACCGATCACTGACCACTGACGAGAGGAACCGAATGGCAAACGACACGCTGATTGACATTGAAGACCTGACCAAGATTTTCTACACAGATGAAGTGGAGACGCACGCGCTCTCCGGGATTCACCTGACGATTTCGCGGGGCGAGTATTTGGCGATGTCGGGTCCTTCGGGATGCGGCAAGTCGACGCTGTTGTCGATCCTGGGGCTGCTGGACACGCCGACGGGCGGCCGGTACCTGCTGAACGGAAAGCCGGTGGAGAACCTGAGCTTCAGCGAGCGGTCTCGCATCCGCAACCAGGAGATCGGGTTCATCTTCCAGAGCTTCAACCTGATCGGCGACCTGACGGTGGAAGAGAACGTTGAGCTTCCGCTGACCTACCGCGCCGGGATGCCTTCGGCGGAGCGGAAGAAGCGGGTAAAGGAAGCGCTGGAGCGGGTGAACATGGCGCACCGGATGCGGCACTATCCGGCGCAGCTCTCCGGCGGTCAGCAGCAGCGCGTGGCCGTGGCGCGCGCACTCGCCGGTTCGCCCTCGATCCTGCTGGCCGATGAGCCTACCGGAAACCTGGACTCGAAGAACGGCGAGGCGGTGATGCACCTGCTGGCCGATCTGCACCGGGAAGGCTCGACCATCTGCATGGTGACGCACGATCCGCGGTTTGCCAAGCATGCGGAGCGCGAGGTGCACCTGTTCGACGGCAAGGTGGTTTCAGAGGACGAACTGAAGAAGTTGACGGCCGAAGTCGAGGCTTAGAGACAGGCAACAGGGAACAGGGACCAGAAAAAGAGGACCCGGTGACCGAGGTCCTGAGGTGAGCGGACTGGGGTGTTCGCCCGCTACAGGAAATCCTTGCGCAAGGAGGCGGCCATGATTCTCCAAGACATCCAATACGCGATGCGGCAGATGCGGCGGGCGCCGGGGTTTGCGCTGACCGTGGTGTTGACGCTGGCGCTGGGCGTGGGCGTGGCCACGGCGGTGTTCTGCGTGATTGACGCGGTGATTCTGCGGCCGCTGCCGTATGCGCAGCCGCAGCGGATGGTTGCCATCGATGCGACGAGCGGGAGCGGATACCAGCAACCCGCGTCGTGGCCGAGCTACCAGGACGAGCGTGCGCAGACGCGTTCATTTGCGGCGCTGGCGGGGTACATCAACTACTTTCAGTTCACGGTCGATACGCCGTCGGATGGGCCGGTGCTGCTGGACGGCATAAACGGGACCGACAACTTCTTCCAGGTGTTCGGCGTGAAGCCGCTAATGGGGCGCACGTACCTGCCCGGCGAACAGGAAGAAGGGAAGAACGACGTTGTGGTGCTTGGCTTCGATGCGTGGGAGAAATATTTTGGCGGCGACAAGAATATCGTGGGGCGCGCGATCAAGCTGAATGAGCGTGCGTACACGGTGATCGGCGTGATGCCGGCGGGATTCCGTTTCCCGCTGTACGAGCGCGATGCGATCTATACGCCCATGCACCTGGACAAGCCGTGGATGAAGGGGCGGGGCAATCATTGGCTGCGCACGGTGGGGCTGCTGAAGGACGGGGTGACGATCCAGCAGGCGCAGGCGGACCTCCAGCAGGTGTTCGGCAACCTGGGCAAGGCGTACAAGGACACCGACGGGGGGCGGACGGTAAAGCTGCAGCCGCTGGCGCAGGAGATCAACGAGCACTCGAAGGGACCGCTGTGGACGCTGCTGGCGGCGGTGCTGGCAGTGCTGGCGATCGGGTGCGTGAACGTGGCGGGATTACTGCTGGCGCGAGGCGTAAAGCGCGAGCGCGAGATGGCGATGCGGACAGCGATCGGCGCGGGGCGGGCGCGGCTGGTGCGGCAGGTGCTGACGGAGGGGATGATGCTGGCGCTGGCTGGAGCGGCGCTGGCAGTGGTGCTGGCGTGGGCGCTGCTGGATGCTATGCGCACATTCCTGACCCATGCGATGGAGCGAGGCGCGGACATTCACCTGAACTGGACGGTGCTGCTGGCCGGGATTGCCGCATCGGTGCTGGTGAGCCTGGCGGCGTCGCTCTATCCCGCGCTGAGGATGGCTGGAGCGGATCCGAACCGGGCGCTGAAGGCGGGCGGAAGCGCGGCGGGAACAGGGCGAAGCCAGCATCGGCTGCGCGCGGGATTCGTGATTACGCAGGTGGCGCTGACCATGGTGCTGCTGGTGGTGTCGGGGATGTTGATTCAAATGCTGACGCGCTACCGGCATGAGGACCTGGGCTTCGATCCCGCGCATATCCTTGCGACTTCAATCAATCTTTCGCCGGATCGCTACAAGGGGCGCGATCCGATCGCGGATTTTTATCAGCCGCTGTTCGATCGGGTATCGCGGATTCCGAGCGTGAAGGCGGTGGGCTCCATCACTCTGCTGCCGATCGAGAATTGGGGATCGAACTCCGATATTCATATTGCGGGGCAGCCGCCGTATCCGCCGAACCAGGAGATGCTGGCCGAAGGGCGGATGGTGAGCACGGGCTACTTCGATGTGTTCGGGATCAAGCTGCGCAGCGGGCGTATGCTGTCGCCGGGGCTGGACCGGCCGGACAATCCGTCGGCGCCCGTGGTGGTGAATGAGCGATTTGTGCGGAAGTTCAAGCTCACCGATGGGAACACGCCGGGGCAGCGGATCGACGATGCCGACCAGGAGGCGCACTGGACGCGGATTGTGGGCGTGATTGGGAACGTGCGGCAGGATATCTACGAGCCGCCGCTGGCGGAGCGGGACTGGCTGATGGATACGGTTCCGGTGAAGCAGCGCGCGGAGATTCTTAGCGGGATGTCGCTGGTGGTGCGCGTGGACGGCGATCCGATGGCGATTGTGCCTGCGGTGCGCGCGGCGATTCACGATGTGGACCCCACGGTGCCGTTCAAAGAGGCCGAAACCATGACGGACGTGGTGACGCGGACGCTGGTGTTCGAGCGCATGGAGAGCTGGCTGTTCGGCGCGTTTGCCGGACTGGCGCTGGCGCTGGCGCTGATTGGGCAGTATGGGCTGCTGAGCCACGAGGTGGAGCAGGGCACGCGCGAAATCGGCGTGCGCATGGCGCTGGGAGCCTCGCGGCCGCAGATCATGGGCATGGTGCTCAAGCGGGTTTCATGGATGCTGGGCGCGGGCGCGGCGGCGGGCTTGGTGCTTACGCTGCTGGCGCGCAAGACCATTGACGTGGTGATTTACATGGACGCGCAAAAACAAACCGGGACGCTGCTGCTGACGGCGCTCGTGCTGGTCGCGGCGGGAATGGTGGCGGCGCTGATTCCGGCGGGGAAGGCGGCTTCAATTGAGCCGGTAGAGGCGCTGAGGACGGAGTAAGCAGGGACCGAGGGACCAAGGGAACGAGGGAACAAGAAGGCTGGGGACTGGCGACGGGAGCTGAAAGGAGCGACTGACGGTGCTACGCGACATTCGATTCGCAGTCCGGCAACTGGTGAAGTCGCCGGGGTTCACGCTGACGACGGTGGCGACGCTGGCGTTGGGCATTGGCGCGCTGACCACGGTGATGACGTGGACCAACGCGGTGCTTTTCAATCCCTGGCCGCGGGTGCGCGACGCGCGGTCGCTGCGGTTCCTCTCCGCCACGGTGCTGGGCGGCAATGGTTATTCAGTCCACTACGACGCGGTCCAGTTTGTAAAGAAGCAGGCGCATTCGTTCAGCGATGCGGCCGGGTTCGACTCGACCACGTTGAACCTCGAGCTGCCCCATGCGCAGCCGCAGGCGATCGAGGCTGGCTTGGTCAACTCGAATTACTTTCAACTGCTCGGAGTGACGCCACAGGCCGGTCGATTTTTCCAGGCGGACGCCAACGATCATGTGTATGGCGCGCACGACGAGGCGGTGCTGTCCGACGGGCTGTGGCGCGAGCGGTTTGGCGCGGACCAGAGTGTGATCGGGCAAGTTATATCGATCAACCGACATCCGTTCACGGTAATCGGCGTGGCACCGGCGGGGTTCTGGGGAATCTACGGAGGGATGGCGGAATCGGCGTGGGTGCCGTTGTCCGCGCTGCGCGATCTCTCGCCGGATGCGCCGCCGGATCCGCTGGCGCATTCGGGGCAGATGGCCGTGGTGAGGCTGCGGCCGGGAGTGAGCGATCGGACTGCCGCGGCGGAATTGCATACGCTGGCGCGGAGGTATGCCGCCCAGAAACATGACAGCAATTTGGATAGCTGGGATTTGAACCTGGGCGATTCCGCGCATTTCCAACGCGGAGTTTTCTACGGGATCGGAGAAATGCTGCCGGTGCTGACCGGTGCGTCGGCGCTGCTGATGGTGCTGGTGTGCATCAACATCGCGTCGCTGCTGGGTCAGAGGGCGGCAAAACGGAGGCGGGAGGTTGCCATCCGCACCGCGCTGGGCGCGGCGCCGGGACGCATTGCGCGGCAAGTATTGATTGAGACTGGACAGCTGGCGCTCGTGGGCGGGTTGGCCGGATGGGCGATGAGCACAGTGTTATCGCAGGCGCTGTACGCGTTGCTGCCCAATTTTGGCGTTCCGCTTGAGTTCAATCTGCACAGCGATGCGCGCATTCTTCTGTTTGTGGTGGCGGCGGCCGCGGTTGCGACATTGGCATGCGGATTGTATCCGGTGCGGCAGTCGCTCAAGGCATCGCAACGCGAGGCGCTGCATGAAGGCGCGGCGGCGGTGGCGGGACGGTCTGGCAAGAGATGGGGAAAACGCATCCTGCTCGGCTTGCAACTGGGAATCTGCTTTGTGGTGCTGGTGTGCTGTGGACTGCTGACACGGAGCGCGCTGGCGATCTTCCATCGCGACATCGGCTTTGACCGAACCAACACATTGACGGCGATTATGGACCTTTCGCGCGCGGGATACAGCGAGGACCGGGCGCGGCTGTTCGAGACGGCGCTGCTGGAGCGGCTGCGGAATGCGCCGGGAGTGGAAGCGGCGACAATGACGACGCACCTGCCGATGGGCGATTGGGGTTCCGGCAACACCCGCGACTTCAGCATTCCCGGCTATGTCCCGGCGAAGGGCGAGGCGATGGAGGTAGTGACGGACTTCGATGGGCCGGATTTCTTTCACTCCATGCGCATCCAGATGCAGCAGGGACGCGATTTCACTCGCGACGACGTGGGCACGGCACAGAACGTGGCGATCATCAACGAGACCATGGCGGCCAAGTATTGGCCGAAAGGGAATGCGCTGGGCAGCAACATTGTGGTGGACAAGGTGCCGCGGACGATTGTGGGAGTGATCCGCGACTACGCGTACCACAGCCCGGACGACACCGATCCGAGCCCGGTGGAGTACCTGCCTTTATTCCAGGACAAGCCGGGATACAGCTACGTGATTGTCGCCATCCGCTCGCGGACCACGGCGGATGCCGTATCCGGCGTTCTGCGGCAGGCAGTGAGCGCACTGGACAGCACGGTGCCGCTCGAAGATGTGCGCAGCCTGGCAGCGGTAACAGACGAGCAATATCAGGGCTCGCGCGTGCCGGCCGAGCTGCTTGGCGCCTATGCCGTTTGCAGCCTGCTGGTGGCGATGATGGGTCTGTACGCGGTGATGGCGTATTCGGTCATTGAAAGGAATCGCGAGTTCGCGGTGCGCATGGCGCTGGGCTCGACGCGCAGCGGAATCTTCCGGTTGGTGCTCTCCGGCAGCGCGTCGATTGCGGCGGTGGGGCTGGTCAGCGGCGGGCTCGGCTCGATTGCGGGGGTGCGCCTGCTGCGGTCGATGCTGTTTGGGGTGGCGCCGTTTGACTGGTTGAGTTACATCGCGGCGGCGGGGATTTTACTGGTGACTCTCCTTGCATCGGGATTGATACCGGCACGGCGCGCCGCGGCGATTGAGCCCATGCGCGCGTTGCGCATGGAATAGGAATTTGGGTTCCCTGAGTAGGAGTTTGCCGGCGCGGCTCGAGTGGAACCAATGCAGGCTCTGAGGACGGAATAGGCAAAGGAACACCATCGAGGAAATGGAGACGATGCTGAACGTACTGCACGATCTTCGCTACACGCTGCGCCAATTGCGCAAATCGCCGGGGTTTGCGGTTACGGCAATCCTGACGCTGGCCCTTGGCATCGGCGCCAATACGGCCATCTTCACGCTGGTAAAGGGCATTCTGCTGCGGTCATTGCCGGTAGCCGATCCTTCGCAGCTTTATCGCATCGGCGACACCGACGACTGTTGCGTAAACGGCGGGTTTGTGGGGGACAACGGAGACTTCGACATCTTCTCCTACGACCTTTACCAGTACTTCAAGAAGTGGACTCCGGAGTTCGAGCAACTGGCCGCGGTCCAGGCGGGACAGCCGCAGTTCAGCGTGCGGCGCGGCAACGAGATTGCCCATGAATTGCACGGCGAGTTTGTGTCGGGGAACCTGTTTTCCACGTTGGGACTGATGCCGTACCTCGGACGCCTGATGAGCGATGCCGACGACCAACCGAATTCCCCGCCCGTGGCTGTGCTCAGTTATCAGGGCTGGCAGAATGACTTTGGCGGCGACCCCACCATCGTCGGCGCAACGATTTCGATCCAGGCACATCCGTTCACGGTGATCGGGATTGGCCCGCCGGGATATTTCGGAGACCGGGTAACGGATACGCCGCCCGATTTCTGGCTTCCGCTTTCGACGAACCCACTGATAGATGGAGGAGAACAGGCGAACCTGCACCATCCCGATTCGCATTGGCTCTACCCCATTGGCCGGGTGAAGCCGGGAACCAACGTCGCGGCGCTGCAGGCCAAGCTTTCGACGCTGCTGCGCCAGTGGCTTTCCAGCAGGTCGACATATACGGAGAACGGCGGCGCGGCCATTATTCCCAAGCAGCACGTGAGAGTGGTTCCGGCGGGCGGCGGCATCCAAAGCCTGCAGCAGGAGGCCGGGACCGGACTGAAAATGCTGATGATCCTCTCCACGGTGGTGCTGCTGATTGCCTGCGCCAACATCGCCAACCTGATGCTGGCCCGGGGAACATCTCGGCGCGCCGATACCGCCGTGCGCATGGCCATGGGGGCAAGCCGCGCCCGCGTCATGAAACACGCGATTACCGAATGCGTGTTGCTCAGCTGCCTGGGCGGCCTTGCCGGGCTGGCAGTTGCTTACGCCGGCTCGCGCACCATTCTCGCGCTCGCTTTCCCTGACGCGCACAACCTGCCCATCAGTGCCACGCCGTCCTTCGCGGTTCTTGGATTCGCATTTGCAGTTTCGCTCGTCACCGGCGTGCTCTTCGGTCTGGCGCCGGCGTGGCTGGCCTCGCATGCGCAGCCGGCCGAGGCCCTGCGCGGCATCAACCGAAGCTTGCGCGATCGATCTTCATTGCCGCAGAAGTTGCTCGTGATTTTCCAGGCGGCATTATCCATTGTGCTGATCGCCGGCGCCATCCTGATGACCAAATCGCTCGATCGGCTGGAGAAGCAGGATTTCGGACTCGCCACCAACAATCGCTACGTGCTGCACATCGATCCGGAGGGTGCGGGGTACACGGTGGATCGTCTGCCCGCGCTTTATCGGTCCATCGAGGATCGTCTGTCCGCGTTGCCGGGCGTGGCTCACGCCGCGCTGGCTATGTACAGCCCGCTCGAAGGCGACAACTGGGGCGAATGCGTGATCCAGCAGGGACATCCGGCGCCGGGCCCCAACGACCGCTGCGGTTCCACCTGGGTGAGGGTTACGCCGCAATACCTCGCGTCGATTGGAGTGCCGATCGTGCACGGTCGCGACCTGAGCGACCAGGACACGGCGACCAGCGAGCCGGTTGCCGTCGTCAATCAGACGTTCGTCAAGCGGTTCTTTCCCAAGGTGGATCCAGTCGGGCAGCATTTCGGCATTGACCTGCCGCAGTACTCCGGGAGCTTCAAGATTGTGGGCGTATTCCGCGATTTCAAGATGAACAATCCGCGCGACCCGGTGCGGCCGGTGTTCCTGCGGCCGCTTTCGCAAATCATTTCCACTTACAAAGAGCCGCCGATGGTGGCGGGGGAAATGCAATCGCTTTATGCCAATGCCATCCTCATCGACTTCTCCAGGACGCCGCAGAATCCGGAGGCGCTGCTGCGAAATTCGCTGGCATCCATCGATCCGAATCTCACGGTTGTGGATCTGCGCACGTTCGATGTGCAGATCGCGGGCAACTTTGACCAGGAGCGTCTGCTGGCGCAGCTCACCAGCCTGTTCGGCGTGCTGGCGCTGGTGCTCGCGTCGGTCGGCCTCTATGGCGTGATGTCGTATTTCGTCGCCCGGCGCACCGGAGAAATCGGCATTCGCATGGCGCTGGGCGCAACCCGCGCCAGCGTAGTGGCCGTGGTGATGCGCAACGCAGGTTGGCAAGTGGGACTGGGGCTTCTGCTGGGAATTCCGGCAGCGCTTCTGGCCGGACACCTGATGGCGAGCCAGCTCTACGGAGTTGGCGCATACGATCCTGCAGCTTTCATTGGGGCAACGCTGGTGCTGGCCGCCTGCGCGGCGCTGGCCGGGTTCATCCCTGCGCGGCGCGCTGCATCCATCGAGCCCATGCAGGCGCTGCGGATGGAATAGGAGCACCGATGCATCTGTACCTCCAGAATCTTCGTTACGCACTCCGCCAATTCCGGCGCGCGCCCGGCTTCGCCGCCACGGTCATCGTCACCCTGGCGCTGGGGATCGGAGCCACCGCGGCGATCTTTACGCTAGTCGATCAGGTCCTGTTGCGCATGTTGCCGGTCGACAAGCCCCAGGAGCTGGTGCGGTTCCACTGGAAGGGATCCTTCTCGGGTTCGTCCTCGCAATTCGGCGGCGATACCGGGGACTACTTCACTTATCCGATGTACAAAGATTTGCGCGACCGGAATCAGGTCTTCAGCGGCATGCTCGCCGTGATGCGCACCGGCGCGGGCATCTCGTGGCACAACCAGGCCGACAGCGAAGACATCGAGATCGTCAGCGGCAACTCCTTCGATGTGCTCGGCATGAAGCCCGCGCTCGGGCGTCTCCTGCATCAAACCGACGACACCGAGAAGAACGCCAACCCCGTACTCGTTCTCAGCTACCAGTTTTGGAAAACCCGCTTTGCCGCCGACTCGTCGATTGCCGGGCAGACTGTCCTGGTGAATGGACATCCGTTCACGGTTGTCGGTGTCGCCCCGAAAGGCTTTATCTCCGCCATTGGAGGCTACCGGCCCGGCGTCTTCATCCCCATCAGCATGTCTGAAGTGGTGATGCCGTGGATGATCACGCGGGATAACTTCACCAATCGGCGTTCCCTGTGGCTGACGCTGATTGCGCGGCTCAAGCCCGGTGTGAGCGTGGCGCGGGCGGAGGCCGGCATGGCTCCGTTGTGGAAGAACCTGCGCCGGCAGGAGCTTCCGCTCTTCACGTCGCGGAGCCAGCAATTCACCGACCGCTATGTCGACAAGGCGGAGTTCAAAGTGCTCGACGATTCGCAGGGCTTTTCGCCGGGCCGCATGGAGTTGCAGACCCCGCTGGTCATCCTCATGAGCATGGCTGGACTGCTCACACTGATGTGCGCCATCAACGTGGCCACGCTGCTGGTGCTGCGCGCGTCCAAGCGCTCCCAGGAGATGGCAATGCGCTACGCGCTGGGGGCAAAGCGCAGCCGCATCCTGTCGCAGTTGTTTGTCGAGGGCGGTCTGCTCGGCCTCGCCGGAGCTGCCAGCGGTCTTCTGCTCGCGCCGACCGTGGCCGAGACGCTGGTGCGCATCATGACCAGCTCCGATCCCGGGCATGAACCCTACTCAGCCGCCATCGATGCCCGCGTTCTTCTCTTCACGCTGGGCCTGTCTGTTCTGGTGAGCCTTCTGTTCAGCATCGCGCCGGCATTGCATCTTATACGCCCGAATCTGATGCAATCGCTTCGGCAGAACGTGGGAACTGCAAGCAAGGGATCGCAGCTATTCCGCAAGTTCGCAGTGGGCGTGCAAATCGCGCTCAGCGTTATACTGCTGGGCGGCGCGGGTCTATTCGTCCGCACCCTCGACAATCTCCGCCAGCAGCAGATCGGGTTCCAGACCTCGAACCTGGATACCTTCGGCGTCGAACCCACAGAGTCCGGCTACAGCGGCGATCGCGTTTTCGAAACGGAGACCAGCGTGATCGAAGCCGTGCGCCGCATTCCCGGCGTCATCGCTATTGCCGGAACCAGCGATCCGGAGCTGTCCGGGGATTCGAGCTTTACCAGTTTCGAAATTCAGGGTCATAAATTCAGCGAAGACGAGCGATCAAGCTTCGAATATGAGCAGATCACGCCCGGCTACTTCGGCGTGCTGCGCCAACCTGTGCTGGCGGGACAGGAATTCACCGTGGCGGACGGCAAGGGCGCCCCCAAGGTCGCGATCGTCAATCTCGACTTCGCCAGGAAATTCTTCGGCTCGCCGCAGAACGCGCTCGGCCGCCAGATCGGCGAAGAAAAGCTCGACACGACCATTGTCGGCGTAGTCGGGGATATCAAGCACCAGAACCTGCGCGACGACATTGGCCCGGCTGTGTACATTCCGTACGCGCAGGCGAACCATTATTACGGCTTGCAGTTCTACGTTCACACTGCGCGGCCGCCCGAGGCGCTTCAGCAGCCCATCCGCGAGGCCATTCATGAGCTCGATCCCATTCTGGTGGTCGATGGTTTGCGCACCATGGAGGCGCAAGTGGACCAGAGCGCGTCGGACGAGCGCGCGCTGGCGGTGCTGGCAATCGCATTCTCGTTGTTAGCCATGGTGCTGGCCGCGGTCGGGCTCTATGGCGTGCTGGCGTATTCAACCGAACAGCGCACGCGCGAGATCGGCGTCCGCCTGGCCTTGGGCGCGCAGCGCTCGCGGGTGGTCGGACTGGTGCTTCGGGAGATGCTTCTTATTGCGTGCCTGGGGATCGTCGCCGCAGTTCCGTCGATCGTCGCCCTTGCCCGCTTGTTCCGGAGTCAGCTTTATGGAGTCGGCGCCGGGGATCCGCTCGCGCTCATCATCGCAGTTGGGCTTACTCTCGTCATGGTGGCCGGCGCCGCGGCACTGCCCGCGCGCCGCGCAGTCTCCGTTGCACCCGCGGTCGCATTGAGGAATGAATAGGAGGTGGCGATGACGAAGGTTGCCCAAAATCTGCGCTTCAGCTTGCGCATGCTGTTGAAGAGCCCGGGGTTCACCGTCACCGCGGTCTTGACGCTGGCGCTGGGAATCGGCGCCACCACGGCCATCTACACCGTGGTCTACGCCACCCTGCTGGCGCCCATGCTCTATCCCAGGCCGGATCAGTTGGTGATGGTGTGGTCCATGGTTTTGATTTTGTCCGCGCTGGTCGCTTCCAACTTTCCCGCGCGGCGCGCTGCCAAAGTGGAGCCGATGAAAGCGCTCCGAATCGAATGACATCAACCGCAAGAACAATCCTCGGGATACCGGAGTTACCAACACCATGATCGAGTTGAAAAACGTAGAACGCAGTTATAAGACGGGCCACACCGAAACCTGGGTGCTGCGCCGCATCGGGCTCACCATTCGCGAGGGCGAGTTCGTCACCGTTATGGGTCCATCCGGAGCAGGGAAGTCGTCGCTGCTGAATGTGCTCGCTTTGCTTGACGATAGCTGGTCGGGCGAGTACTGGTTCGGCGATTCCGCGGTCCACGCGCTGAGCCGCAAACAGCGCGCCGACCTCGCCCGCCAACGCATCGGCATGGTCTTCCAGAGCTACCATCTGCTCGACGATCTCACCGTCGCCGAGAATATCGACCTGCCGCTCTCCTACAAGAATCTCCCCGCCAAGGAGCGCGCCGGCATGGTGGCCGATATACTCGACCGCTTCCAGATCGTGGCCAAGAAGGACCTGTTTCCCAACCAGCTCTCCGGCGGCCAGCAGCAGCTCGTCGGCGTCGCCCGCGCTGTCGTCCACGCTCCGGCGCTGCTCCTCGCCGACGAGCCCACCGGCAACCTGCATTCCACCCAGGCCCGCGAAATCATGGAGCTATTCGGCCAGCTCAACAAGCAGGGCACCACCATCGTGCAGGTTACTCACTCCGATGAGAACGCCCGCTTCGGCTCGCGCATTCTCGAGCTGCGCGATGGGTGGCTGGTGGCCGATACCCCAACCAGGAAGCAAGGAGAGGAGGTCAGCGCATCGTGAAAACTACCTCGTACACAATGTGGATTTCAGCTGCGGCCCTCGGCGCGCAGCTTGGTTTCGTCGCCTTTGCTCAAAGCCCTACGCTGGCCGCAACTCCTCCGCCGCCGCAAGCCGCGCCTGCCAGTTCGCAAATCACTCCGGTGGCTCCGGAATCCCCAGCGCCGCCGGCCAATTCCGCGGCGCCGGCGCCTTCCCTGGCGCAGACCATGCAGCAGGCGCAGCAGCCCGCGTTTGCACCGCAGCAGCCCTTTCAAGTGGCCCTGCCGCATTCGCACATGCCCCTGTCGCCTTACATGCCCAGCATGCCCCCGCCGCTCAACCTCGCCAACTCGCCGCGCCTGCAAAACCTGATCCGCGACGGAAAACTCTACATCTCCCTCCACGACGCCATCTCTCTCGCCATCGAGAACAATCTCGATATCGCCTACTTCCGCTACAACTTTCCCATTGGGCAAATGGACTTGCAGCGGACCAAGGCGGGCAGCCCTCCCAACGGCATCAACACCGCCATCCAGCAAAGCTCCACCCAGGGCGGTTTTGGTTCCACCAGCACCGGTTCCGCGGGCGCCTCCTCCGGTGGGGCCGCTGCCGGCGCGGGTGGAATCGTCACCTCCACGCTCGGCAATGGAGCCTCGGTCCCATCCTTCGATCCCTACCTGACGTTCCAGGGGTATGTCGATCACACAGTCCTCCAGGAGGAAAACCCATTCCAGGTCGGAGTTCCGGTTTTGGAACAGAACACGATTCAGGCGCAGGGCTCTTACTCGCAGTACTTTCCGATGGGCACCGGAATCAGCGTCAATTACCTGGGGCAACGTCTTACCAACAATATCCCCTACGACACCGTCAATCCCGCGCTGAACTCGTATCTCACAGTAGAGATCGGCCAGCCGCTGCTCGCGGGCTTCGGTTTGGCAAGCAACGAGCGCTACATTCACATCGCGAAAAAGAATCTCCAGATCAACGACCTCGCCTTTCGCGCGCAGGTCATTGCCACCGTCACCCAGGTTGAAGACATCTACTGGGATCTGGTGAATGCTTATCAAGACGAGCAAGTCAAGGAGCGCTCGTTGTCCTTTGCGCAAAAGACTCTTTCCGACGACCAGAAGCAGCTTGAGCTGAAGGCGATCCCCGCCATGCAGGAGATGACGGACGAGTCGGCTGTTGCAACCGCCGAAGGCGATCTTACAATTTCGCGCGCGACTCTGCGGCTGAGCGAGCTTCAAATCAAGAATGCCATCACCAAAACAGACGATCCGCTCATCGACGAAATGCCGGTGATTCCTCTCGATACCAAAGGGGCTGCCGATCCCAACGCCACAAAGTCGATCGACGATCTCATCACCGAGGCCGAAAAAAACCGTCCTGACGTTGCCGAGGACCAGCTCGCAATGGAAGTGGCGCAGGCCAACCTCAAAGGGATTCGCAGCGAATTGTTGCCCAACCTGAACGCCTACGGACTCTACCGCGGAGCAGGCATCGCCGGCCCCAAGGACCCCAGCTGCACCGTGTACCTGTCCGCCGCCGAATGTGCCACCGTTCTCCCCACCGGCTTCGGCGGCATGCTCGAAGACACATTCAATTACTCCTCGCCGGAGTACCAGTTCGGGATGACGCTGAGCATCAACCTGCGTAACCGCCAGGCCAAAGCGGATCAGTTCCGAGCCGGGCTGGACTACCGGCAAAAGCAGATCTCCTACGAGGAGCAGAAGAAAAACATCCGCTTCGACGTGCGCAACTCGCAATTTCAACTTCAGCAAGGGCAGGCTCGCGTTGACGCGGCGCAGAAGGCGGAAGATCTGGCGCAGCGCACGTTTGACATCAGCAAGCAGGAACAGCAACTCGGCGCCATGTCCAGCTACCAAACGCTGCAGGCGCAAAACGCCCTTGCCCTGGCGGAATCTACGCTCGTGGCCGCGCAGACAGCGTATGAGAAGGACAAGGTGGACATCGATCGCGCCACCGGAGAAACCCTGGAGCGGATGGGCGTGTCGATTGACGATGCGCGGTCGGGCGTGGTCACGCGCGGGCCGTAGAATAACTCGATGGAAACCGCTGCAGTGGAGGATAGTCATCCCTAAGCAAGAACCTAAAATCCGCGTTCTGGTGGCGGACGATCAACCGCACATTCTTGAAGCCGTGGAGCTGTTGCTGGCTCCGCAGGGAATCCATGTAGACTGCGTTCGTTCGCCCCAGCTCGCTCTGGAGGCTCTGGGCCAGAGCGAATACGATGTGCTGCTCATCGACCTGAATTACACTCGCGACACCACCTCCGGCCAGGAAGGCCTGGATCTGCTGGCGCGCATTCAGGAGTTCGACTCGCGCCTGCCCGTCATCGTCATGACCGCGTGGGGCAACATCGATCTGGCCGTCGAGAGCATGAAGCGGGGCGCTCGCGATTTTATCCAGAAGCCCTGGGAAAACGAGCGCTTGTTGAGCCTAGTAAAAGTCCACGCCGAGCTGCATCAGGCCTTGCGACGGGCGCGGCAACTGGAGCTTGAGAACCGGCTGTTGCGCGCCGAAGGCATGCCTGAATTCGTCGCCGGCGCGCCCGCCATGGCCCCGGTGCTGGAACTCATCGCCCAGGTGGGGCCATCCGACGCCAACGTGTTGATTACCGGCGAACACGGCACCGGCAAGGAGATTGTGGCCAAGCTGCTCCATGCCGCATCCCCTCGCGCGCGCATGCCGCTGGTCGCCGTCAATGCCGGCGGATTGCCCGAAGGCACATTTGAAAGCGAAATCTTCGGCCACGTAAAAGGCGCCTTTACCGATGCCCGCACCGATCGCATTGGCCGCTTCGAGCTGGCCAACAACGGCACCCTCTTTCTCGATGAGATCGCCAACGTTCCCCTGCGCCAGCAGGCCAAGCTGCTGCGCGTCCTCGAGTCCGGAGAACTGGAGCGCGTGGGATCGTCGCAGACGCGGCGGGTGGACGTGCGTGTGCTCTCGGCCACCAATGCGCAGCTGCAGGAAGAGGTAATCGCCGGCAATTTTCGCGAAGATCTCATCTTCCGCCTCAACACGGTGGAGATTCACCTTCCCGCGTTGCGCGATCGCCGGGAAGACATTCCGCTTCTGGCCATGCACTTTCTCAACCGCAGCCGCGCCCGCTATCGCAAGCAGGTTGCCGGATTTGCTCCCGCCGCCATGCAGCAGATGTTGCAATATCCCTGGCCGGGCAACGTCCGCGAGCTCGAACACGCGGTGGAACGCGCCGTCCTGCTCTGCCGCGGCGACGAGATCGACGCCTCCAATCTCGCCATCACCAGCGCCCGGGCTCCCCTGCCTTCTTTCGATAACATGAGCATCGACGAGGTGGAGGCGCTCCTCGTGCGCAAGGTGCTGCGCCGCTGCGACGGCAACATTTCGCAGGCCGCCGAGGCCCTGGGGCTCAGCCGTGCGGCCCTCTATAGGCGCATCGAAAAATATGGCCTATGATCGAAAATCGGGCCGCCACCATCCCCGCTCGGCCGTGCGCCGCGCCTGGGCTTACAGCTTCTGGCTCTCGCTTCCCGCGCTGCTGTTCGCAGCCATTCTCCTCTATCGCGAGAACATCGGAGCGGCGCCGGCAATTCTCCTCGCCTGCTGCCTGCTGCTCTATCTCCTGCTGATGGCCGCCGCGCTGGTGGAGAGCCTCGTCCGTCCCCTGCAAACCTTGTCCAACGTCGTGGCTTCCCTGCGAGAAGGCGACTACTCCTTCCGCGCGCGCGGCGCCGCTGCCCGCGATCCCCTGGGCGAGCTGGCCGGCGAGGTCAACGCGCTTGCCGATCTCCTGCAGCGCCAGCGCGTGCGCTCCCTCGAAGCTACCGCCTTGCTCGCCCGCATTCTCGAAGTCATGAACGCGCCCTTGTTCGCCTTCGACCGGGAGAATGTGCTGCAGCTCGTCAACACCGCGGGAACCGACCTCTTGGGGCGGCCGTATGCACGCTGCTTCGGCCACTCCGCCGCCGCGCTTGGGCTCGCCGACCTCCTCAAATCTCCCGACCAGAGCATCCATTCCTTCGCCGAAAAACCGACACGCTGGCTGTTGCGCAAGGCCTCGTTCCGCCAGGAAGGAGTGCCCCACACGCTCCTGTTGCTGGCCGACGTAAGCTTGCCTTTGCAGGAGGAGGAACAGGCTGCGTGGAAGCGCCTGATCCGCGTGCTCGGCCACGAACTGTCCAACTCCCTTGCTCCCATCAAGTCCATCGCGGGCAGCCTGCTTGCCCGGGTCGACGTCATGGCTGGCGACGCCGACACCATGCGCGATTTCCGCCGTGGCCTCGGTGTGGTGGAGAGCCGCGCCGACGCGCTGCACCGTTTTGTGCAGTCATACCGGCTGCTCGCCCAGCTCCCCCCACCCCATCTCAAATCGGTCCAGCTGCCTTCGCTGCTGGAACGCGTGGTCCTGCTCGAACAGCGTCTCCCCGTACTGCTTGAGCCCGGGCCCACGGTTACGCTGCACGCCGATCCCGATCAATTGGAGCAGATGTTCATCAACCTTCTCGCCAACGCGGTGGACGCAACCCTGGCCAATCGCGCCCAGCGCGTCCGCGTAACCTGGAGGGTTGCCGATTCCTCAACCTGGGTGAACATTGAAGACAGCGGCCTGGGAATCGCCAACACAGAGAACCTGTTCGTCCCCTTCTACACCACCAAGCCCAAGGGCAGCGGCGTTGGCCTGGCCCTGGCGCAGCAGATCGCCCGCGCCCACGGCGGGGAGATCCGCCTGGTCAACCGCGAAGATGGCGATGGCGCGCGGGCAACGGTTCGATTGCCCCTGGCGTGATCTGCAAATCGGAATCTGAGTCCGTCTATTCCTTGCCCACGCTGAAACGCATGGTCCGGTAATCGAACGTGTAGCTGCGCAATTGGTCGAGCACATCCACGCCCAGAACGCCATAAACGTCGTCCAGCGCGGCGCTGCCCAAAGGTTGCGTCAGCGCCTGGATGTAGTGCGCGTGCACCGTGGTTCCACCCACATCCAGGGGCACGCTCTCGGCAACGTACGCGCGCTGGGGCGCAATCGCCGGATCCGTGGGAATGGAGAACTGGGCGGTCGGGCCGCCCGAAAAATCCTGTGCGTGTTCGTCGTAGTAACGCGACGTGAGATAGCTTTGCTGCCCCCCCGCATCCACCACAAACATGCGCTCGTTCCCCGGCGATCCCAGGGCCACAATCACCTGGTCGCCATCCAGAAAGAAGCGCGCGCACAGCGGATCGGATGGGTCCTTGGCGTCGCTGGGCGTGTCGGCTGCATCCTTTCCCGGCTGCACCGCGACGGTTGCGTCGGAGGTGAACTTCACCCTCCCCAGCGCCTCCAGCGCCGCGTATCCCAGCACCCCTTCAACCTGGTAGTGAGTGAGCGGAAAATAATAGTCCGCATCGTCGTAAACAAACGCCGTCACGTTGTGCAGGGTAAGCCGGCCGGCAATGGTGAAGCGCGGAATCACCGTGGCGTGCACCTGCATGGGCTTGCCCGTTAAGGTGTGGATGGTGACCGCGTCGTCTGAAATTCTCAGCCCCACTTCGCGCGCCGTCGATCGCGCGATCAGGTTGAAGGGAGCCGTGGGATCCAGCATCCAGCTATGCGGCGCCGCGTCCACAAACACCGGAATGTCCGTCAGGCCCAGCGGGTCCATGCTCATCTGCATCACGAACGGCTCGCATGGATCCACCGTCATCGGCGGATTCTCCGCGGCCAGCGGCAGCATCTTCAGCGGCATCTCGATTTCGTACTGCTCGTCGGCCGATAGCTTGCTGCCCACCCGGGCCGCCAGCGCCTGATAGGCCTTGGCCGCCTTTGCCCAGTCGCCCTGGCGCAGGTAATCCTCGGCCAGCGCTTTGCGCAGCAGCTTCTCGTGCGCCAAGTTGCCGCTGGCTTCCACACTCTCAATCAGGGGCTCGAGCAAGGCGATGGACTTCTGCGCATCGTTGTCGCGATTGGCCAGAATCCCGCGATAAAGCCGGGCATCGGCAGCCGGCAACTGGTCCAGCTCGTCAGCCACGCGAAAATACTGGTGGTCCGCCAGCAGGTTCTGGATCCGCAAATCGGCATCCAGGCCGCTCTTGGTGCCCGTCCGCACCTGCGCGCCCGCGCCGGGCTCCTGCTGCGCGTCGGGGCTCTGCTGCGCATGCGCTCGCGGTTCACCGCCGATCAGCGCCGCAACTCCCGCCGCCAGGCACAGGCCGGCCGCCCGCGCCTTTCTGCCCAGACTGCTCATGGTTAACTCTGAAGGTACCAGATTCCCGCTCTGCGTGAATCCCTCGAAATGGTGTGCATAACGAGGAAAAAACGCCATCAATTGTCCGCTTTTACCCGCATCGCAGCGGTGCGAAGATCGAGCGATTTGGCGTGAAATAAAAAACGGCGATATCTTGTGGATTCATAAACCTACGCCCTCAAAGTGAATTGAATTGCAGCGAGTCGGCGGGGCCTGAATGCGTGCGAAATATAAAACGGCGATGTCTTGTGGATTCATGGACCTACGCCTTCAAAATGCATTGAATTGCGCATCGGTTTTTCCTGAGTGGCGGCCGGCTGATTTCCCGGTGCAGAAAGGTTCCGGAATGAAAAGCCCGGCGGAGGGTAAAGCCTCGGCCGGGCGCGCTTCTTTGACTCTGAAACCATTATACTCCCTGAAATAATTAAGACTGCAGATTTTGCCAAAAACTTTTTCTCAATTGTAATGATTGGATTGCAGCGTTTTAGACAGGGTGTGACTCTTGACTCGGAAGCGAAATGAGAGGTTCCGGTTCGGTGGGAGATGGGGAAATCAGGCCCGTGTGTCTCTTGAAATGGGGCGGGAGACGGGGCCGTCTGCCGCGCACGGCCCCGCTCAAAGCGTGATACTGAAGTTTCTACTTCAGTGTTAGCGTCGCTTTCAGCGGCAGATTGTCGCTGGAGCCGCCCACCATGAACGTGTAGTCGCCGGGCAAGAGCGACCAATCGTGCTTGTCGACATCCCAGATGGAGAGGTACTTGCGGTCGACTTCCACGGTGACCGGCTTGCGCTCGCCGGGCCTCAATTCCACCTTGCTCCAGCCCACCAGCCGCTTGGGCGGTTCCCCGGCCGAGGCCGGCAGCGCCGCGTACACCTCGGCGATTTCCTTGCCCGCGCGCGCGCCGTTGTTGGCCAGCGTGAACGTGACTGTCACCATGTCGCCGGAATCTACCTTCAGCCCGGAGTAGCCGAACGTGGTGTAGGAGAGCCCGTATCCGAACGGGAACAGCACCGGCTTTTGCTCGGCGTCGTACCACTTGTAGCCGACCTTTACGCCCTCGTCGTAGTCGCGGTTGACCGGCGGCTGCACAATCTTCAGGTGGGGCAGATCGGAGTCGCTGAGCGGGAAGGTGTTGGGCAGCTTGCCGCTGGGGTTCACGGTTCCGAACAGGACATTGCCCAGGGCGTCGGCGCCGTCCGAGCCGCCGTACCACGCCTCCAGGATGGCCGCCGGCTCCTTGACCCACGGCATCAGGGCCGGGCTGCCGGTTTCGAGAACGACGACGGTGTGGGGATTGGCTTTCGCAACCGCCGCTACGATCGCGTTCTGGTCCACGTCCTTGCCGTCGAGCTTGTAATAGGGCAGCGCCAGCGAGGGCAGATCCATGCCCTCGCTCTCCCACTGGTAGGCGAACACGATGGCCACGTCCGCGCCTTTGGCTGCGGCGGCGGCTGAGTCAGGGTCCGCGCCGGGGTCGTAAGTGACTTTAGCATTCGGCGCGCGCGCTTGAATGGCCTTGAGCGGCGAGGTGGGGAACCAGATCTGCTCCAGCCACCGTGTCTGCCCCTTGCCCGGCGGCATAATGGCGTTGCCGCCGATGGGATCGACCTGGGCCGAGCCGCCGCCGGAGATCATGCCCACATCTGCGTGGGCGCCGATGACTGCAATCGACTTGACCGTTGCGGCGCGCAGAGGCAGCACGCGGCCGTTGTTCTTCAGCAGGACAATTCCACCTTCTTCGATCTTGCGCGCGGTCTCGAATCCCGCGAACGGATCGACAACGAAGCGGTCGCGCGGATAATCGATGACTCCGGCGGCAAACATGGAACGCAGGATGCGGTGCACGTGCTCGTCGAGCTCGGCCTGCGAAATTGTTCCCGCTTCAACGGCGGCCTTGAACTTGTCGCCGAAGAAGTTCCAGCCGGGCTCTTCATTGTCCAGTCCGGCTGCGGAAGCTTTTTCAGTGGAGTGGGTTCCGCCCCAGTCAGAGAGCACAAAGCCGGGGAACTTCCACTCCGTCTTCAGCACCTGGTTCATCAGCCAGTCGTTTTCACAGGCGTAAGTTCCGTTCACCTTGTTGTAGCTGCACATGACCGCGGCGGGATGGCCCTTCTCGACGCCGATCTCGAACGCCAGCAAGTCGGACTCATGCGCGGCGCGCTTGTCGACGACGGCGTTGACGCTGTTGCGCGCGGTTTCCTGGTCGTTGAAGGCGTAATGCTTGATGTCGCCGATGACGTGCTGGGACTGGGTGCCCTGAATGAGCCGCGCCACCAGGTTTCCGGCCAGGATGGGGTCCTCGCCGAGGTACTCGAAGGTGCGCCCATTGCGCGGTTCGCGGGTGATGTCCGCGCCGCCGCCGAGGGTCATGTTGTAGCCCTGCGCGCGCAATTCCGTGCCGATCAGCTTGCCGTATTCGTAGGCGGCGTCCGGATCCCAGCTTGCCGCCGCGGCCTCGTCGGCGGGCAGCGCCGTGGCGTAGCGCCCGTTCACGCCGCTCGACCGCACGCCGTAGGCCGCGTCGCTCATGTCGATGCCCGGAATCCCCAGCCGCGGCACGCCCACCACGTAGCCCACGCCGCGGTTCGACGCGGCATTCTCCGGCGTTACCGGCTGATCGGTGGGCATGCCCTCGCCGTGCAGCAGCGCGATCTTCTCCTCGAGCGTCATCTGCTTCATCACCAGGTCGGCGCGCTGGTCCGGCGACAAAGAGGTGTTCATCCACGGACCGGTGGGCGCGGGCTTCCGCCATTGCGACCAACCCAGACTGGCCATGCACAACAACGCGCAACCTGCCGCCATTGGCAGAAGGAAACGCGGAATTCCCGCACTTGCTTTCATCTCGACCCCCGCGAACTAAATCGTTTAATTTGGACCCTCCCATTCAACTATGCCGCGATGGCGCCGGGCAAGCGGGAACTGGCGCCGTTTACAAAAATTATGATTGCGGCCGGACGGTTAACATGGTTGTCAGCAGATAGTGAACAGTGAACAGTGGACAGTGAACTGCGAAAGGTGAGCCTGGGAGAACGATGCCTGCCCTAATTGATGCCATCGAGATCAAGCGCAAGATGTACTTCGAGCATGAGAACACGCCCTATTGTTGCCTCGACGTCGAGGTTTCAACGCCCACTGCGCGCGGCGGGCAGACGCTGGTGCGGCTGAAGATGCGCAACCTGCTCACGCGGGCGGTCTTCGACAAGACCTTCAAGGCCGGAGAAAAGTTCAAAGAGCCGGACCTCGAGACCGTTGAGGCTTCCTACCTTTACAGCGATGGGGATGGTTCGTATTTTCTGGATCAATCGACGTTCGAGACCATCGCGCTGGGGAAGGAGAAGCTGGGCGACGCGCTGGAGTTCCTGGTGGATGGCCTGGTGATCCGGCTGGACAAGTTCAACGGCAACCCCATCGGCATCGAGCTTCCCCAGCAGGTGGAACTCAAGGTGGACTACACCGAGCCGGCCATCAAGGGCTCGACGGCGTCGGGCGGGGCCACCAAGTCCGCCAGGCTCGAAACCGGCCTTGAAATCAGGGTGCCGTTCTTCATCGAGCCCGGAGAGCGGGTGAAGGTGTATACGGAGACGCGGGAGTTTGGCGGCAGGGCGTGAGAATTGCCTGAGCCGGGCGATGGAGTCATCCAACCAATTTCTGTTCGATCCTGGGGTCTGACTAGGGCTCCCAGGGATTAAGCACCCGCACGCCAGTTGGCGCAAAATCAGCCACGTTGCGCGTAACCACCGTCATCCCGTGCACCAAAGCAGTTGCGGCAATCAGCGCGTCCCTGTACGAGCGTCGATTCGGAACGTGAAGTCCAGCGCAACGCAGGGCGGTCTGCAGGTCGATCGGCAGTATGCGGCTCTCGAAACTGGGCAGAACGCGAGTGTCAAGCCATCTGCGCAATTCCGTTCCCTGGCGAGCGTCCCGGCGCTCCATCGATTGCGTTCCCGTTTCCAACTCAAGAACGGAGATCACCGACAAGAAAACCGATGACGAGTCAACGCTTGACTCCCACGCGATGACCCTGGAGTCCGCCTTTGCGCGGTTCCGCAACTCGGAGACCACGTTTGTGTCCAAAAGATAGGTCATCCGAGGTCTGCTGGAACGGGAAACTCATCTCCGAGCCTTGGCGGGTCGAATTCGACAGAATCGGCGTTGTCCATGGCCAGCATTTCGCCGATGCTGGGCCGATTTGACGTCAGTTTCCTGAATTCGTCGATCGAAAGCAGCACATGCGCGGGCCGTCCGCGGTCGGTGATGATCACCGGCCCTTTTGCCGATGCCTTCTTCGCCCGGCTCGTATCCTGATTGAATTCCCGGCTCGACAGGGTGGTGATTGCCATCTGCCACCTCCATGTAGCAACGTGCCTACATTATAGCAAATGCCCGTCTCCCGGGCAAATTCGCGGGCAGGGCCTGGCTCCGCGAACTCCGATAACTCCGCTAGCTCCGCTAACTCCGCTAACTCCGCTGCCTTTCGCTCAGTCCACTCTTTCGTAGGGCAGATACACCGGCTCCCAGACGTAGGCGAGCAGGTCCTGCATGAGGGCGGTGCCGTCGTCGAACATGGAAAGCCCTTCGGAAATGGCGGCCTTGCCCACCGCTTCGGCCACGGCCATCGCCACTCTCCTCGAGTCGCCGATGGGAGGCAGCAGCGGCGCGTTGGGGTCCGTCATTGCCGGTGAAAGAGCCGCCAGGGCCTTGGCCGACGCCATGATCATCCGGTCCGTTACCCTGTGCGCCTGCGCCACCAGCGTGCCCAGGCCGAGCCCGGGAAAGATGAACGAGTTGTTGCACTGCGCAATGGGCACGGTCCGCCCGTTGATTTCAACCGGCGGGAAGGGGCTGCCGGTGGCCACCAGCGCCCGCCCTTCGGTCCAGCGCAGAATGTCTTTGGGCGTGGCCTCGGCCTTCGAAGTGGGATTCGACAACGGGAAGATGACCGGGCGCTCCGCGTTCTGGGCCATCTGGCGCACCACATCCTCAGTGAACGTTCCCGCCTGGGCCGAAACACCCACGAGAATCGTGATTTTCGCGTTGCGCACGGTGTCGACGAGCGAGATCGGTCCTGGTGCGGAGAGGCTCCAGCCGGCCACGTCGTCGCGTTTGCGCGCCAGAGGCTTCTGGCTGTCGCGCATGGGATCGCCCTCGACCAGCAGCCCCTGGCGGTTGAAGGCATAAATCCGGCCCCGCGCCTCGGACTCGGTGAGCCCCTGCTCTTTCATGGCGGCTACCAGCAGGTCAGTGATGCCCACGCCTGCCGAGCCCGATCCGAACATGGCGATGCGCTGGTCCCTCAGCGGCACGCCCGTCGCGCGCACCGCCGCGAACAGGGTTCCCGTGGTCACCGCGGCCGTCCCCTGGATGTCGTCGTTGAAGGTGCAAAGCTGGTCGCGATACTTTTTCAGGATTTTGAGGGCGTTTTCGCCGGCGAAATCCTCCCACTGCAGCAGGATGTGCGGCCAGCGCCGCTGGACCGCGCGCACAAAGGTCTGGATGAACTCGTCGTACTCCGGCCCGCGCACGCGGTGGTGCTGCCAGCCGATGTAAATCGGGTTCTGGAGCAGGGCCTCATTGTCCGTGCCCACATCGAGCAGGATGGGCAAACAGTGCTCCGGCGGGATTCCGCCCAGCGCCGTGTAGAGGGCCATTTTGCCGATGGGGATGCCCATGCCGCCCGCGCCCTGGTCGCCCAGGCCCAGGATGCGCTCGCCATCGCTGACCACGATGCAGCGGATGCCGTCGTAGCGCCGGTCGGAAAGCATGAGGTCGATCAGGTGACGGTTGGGATAGCTGATGAACAGTCCGCGCGGCTTGCGCCAGATTTCGGAAAAGCGCTGGCAGCCCTCGCCCACCGCCGGCGTATAGACGATGGGCAGAAGCTCTTCGATGTTGTGCGCAATGAGCGAGTAGAACAGGGTCTCGTCGCTGTCCTGGAGGTCGCGCATCAGGGCATATTTGCCGAAGGTTGTGGGGGTGTTATCGAGCGCTTGCTTTCTCCGCTCCCGCTGATCGTCCAGCGTCCCGATGTGCGGAGGCAGCAGCCCGTGCAGCCCAAACACGTCCCGCTCCTCCTCGGTGAACGCAGTCCCTTTGTTCAGCAGGGGATTTAATAGAAGCGTATATCCCTTGCGGTGTGTCCGGAGCACTCTCGGACGCGATGTATTGGGCGCGGTAACTGTGGTTGACACGGGACTCCTCCTTCACGGCGGGCAATGCCCGAAGCTGAATACTAGCCCTCTGCGGCTCCGATCCCCTGCGACGCCCATCACACACGAGGGCGAACTGGATCACGCCTGTGGCCAGGGATCAGGGGTCGGGGATCAGGGGTGCGCTCCACAGGCCCCGCTGGCTCCGCTGCTCTTCAAACGTGATCAGCACCACCTCTGACTGGGATCCCACGCGCATCGGCGGTCCCCACGTTCCCGCTCCGCTTGACGTGAGCACCTGCAGCCGCCCGAAGCGCTGCAATCCATGGGTGTACTTGCCGAATGCCCGCCGTGTGAACCAGGTAAACGGCACAAGCTGGCCGCCATGGGTATGTCCTGAGAGCTGCAGCGAGACGCCTGCCTGCTCCACGATGGGCAGGCGGCTGGGAACGTGGTTCAGGAGCACGCTGGGGGCGCCGTTCAGAGCCAGCCCGTCGAGGAACGTGCGCAGATGCATGGGATAGGCGGCGTCGCGGTAGGAGACGCCGATCACATCGAGCCCGTCCACGTTGACGCGCTCGTTATGGAGCACGCGGATGCCCGCAGCCCGCAGCGTCCGTTCAAATTCGGCGGTGTTGCCAAAGTCCTCGTGGTTTCCGCCGCAGAAATAGGTTCCCAGGGGCGGCGTCAGGTCAAACAATGGTTCGGCGAGCTTTTTGGGATTCGCCTTCGAGCCGTCGTACAAATCTCCGGCGATAAACAGGACGTCGGGGTTCAGGCGTTTCGCAATCCCGGCAATCCGCGCCGCCAGGCGCGCCCCATTCACGTGGCCAAGGTGCAGATCGCTGACCAGCAGACCGGTCCGGCCGCGCCATCCCGCCGGAAGTTTGGGAAGCTCGACCGTCACCCGCCGTTCCCGGATAAGCCTTGCATTCACAAGCCCATACACGCCTGCCAGAGCAGCGAGCCCGAACAGCGCCGCTGCCAGGGCCAGGCGCGGCACGGCCGTATCCCTTCCCGCCAGCCACAATCCCAGCTTGGCCAGCCGGCACAGGCACGCCGCCCAGAAAAAAAAGTTGAGGAAGCCGAGCCACACGGCGGCGGCCTTGTACGCCGTCCTAGACAGCAGATCGGTTTGCCGGAAGCTCCAGAACGCGGCCGCCACAAAGCTCAGCGCCAGCACCAGCAGCGCCGCTCCCAGTGCCTCCCTTGCCGAGCCGCCAAGGGGAAAGAAGCGAATCACGGTCAGGAACAGGAACCAGTGGGCCAGCAATAAAAAGGCCTGGAGAATCGCGACACCCAGAACCGGCCAGACTTTCAATCTCGCTCTCCTCTGCCCATCATCAACCAGAACTGCCTCATCAATAGTAGAATCTCCCAAACTGCTTCTCGCTCGCTGGTTTCCGATGCGGAAACCTTTCCCATTATCCTGAAACCCTATGCATGGCGTGTTGCCGCGGAGGAATGGAACAATACTCTCGATGTCATGGATGCGGAACAATGCGGTGGGAGTGTACATTTCCATCCCTTTTTGCCGCTCCAAATGCACCTACTGCAACTTCGCCTCGGGCGTCTTCCCCGCTAAAGACCACGCGCGTTACGTTGACCGGCTGATCGAGGACATGGGCTCAGCCCCCGAATGGGCCGCCGGTATCGGCGTAAACCTTCCCCGCCTGGTTGACACGGTCTATCTTGGCGGAGGCACACCGTCACTGCTCTCTCCCGAGCTGATTGAAAAACTCTTCGCCGCGGTCAGCGCCCATTTCGAGCTAACGCCCGATGCGGAGATCACGGTCGAGTGCGCTCCCGGCCAACTGGCCCAGCCCACCCTCGAGGCCCTGGCTGAAGCGGGCGTCAACCGCATCAGCCTTGGGGTCCAGTCCTTCGTCGATTCCGAAGCCCATTCGAGCGGGCGACTGCACTCCCGTGACGTTGTCCTCGACGACCTCGGCCGGCTGCGCGCGGCGGGCCTATCCAACATCAACCTGGACCTGATTGCGGGGCTCGCGGGCCAAAGCCTGGTCTCATGGAATGAGTCGCTTGCAGTCCTCTGCGATACCGGCGTCCCCCACGCCAGCGTCTACATGCTGGAAATCGATGAGGAATCGCGCCTGGGCCGCGAGCTGCTCTCCGGCGGCATCCGCTACGGGGCCGGACTGGTGCCCTCAGAAGACGCAATCGTTTGCATGTATGAGACCGCCATCGAGCGGCTGGCCACCGCGGGCCTTCGGCAGTACGAAATCTCCAATTTTGCCCGCCCCGGCATGGAGTCCCGGCACAACCTTCGCCATTGGCAGCGCCGCCCCTACCTCGGGATTGGACTGGATGCCTCGTCCATGCTCCTCGAGCGTGGCGGATGTCGCGCGCTCCGCGCTACGACTGGTTCCGATCTAAAGGCTTATCTCGAAGGCCCTGAGGAAATTCCATGCGAACACATCGACCTTGCCGGGCGGCACGAGGAAGCCTGGTTTCTGGGCCTGCGCCTGAACTCGGGCGTGGGCACGGCCGAACTGACGGCGGAGTTCGGCCCGGCCCTGGCGGCTCCAGCCCTCGAAGCCGCTGCCCGGCTCATCGAGGACGGCTTGCTTGAGTCCGCCGGCTCCCGCATCCGCCTCACCCACCGCGGCCGCATCCTATCGAACGAGGTCTTCCAGCACTTTATTGACCTTGAGGCCGACCGTGTCCTCGCACCGGCACAGTGATTTCTACAGTTTCACCACGCTGCGCGCATCCTTGCACTCCCTGGCGCACTGGATCGAATCCGGTCCGTCGGCCTTGGCCATGCGCAGCATCTCCTCGGCCTCGCGCAGCACCACCACCGGCGAGCGGCCGCGGCTCTGGACCACCACAAAACACGCCGACAGCCGCACCATCCGCCCTGCCACCGCATAGGGCTCGCCGAAGACCTCCGCCCGCATCCGTTCCGCCAGCATCGCCCCGTTGACCACGCTGCACCCCGGCAAGCCGGCGAGGAACTCGTCTTTGCCCACGCGCCCCAACAGGTCGTAGCTGCGCAGCAGGCCTCCGACCCGCTCCACCACCTTCACCAGCAGTTCGTCGCAGGACGCCGGTCCCAGCCGCGCGTTCCAGTGCCCAAAGTCGTCGATGTCGAACAGGATCAGGCACAGCTCTGTGTTCATGCGCTGTACCCGGTCGGTTTCGCGGAAGAGCGATCCCATGAGCGCGTTGCGGTTATAGGCGCCGGTGAGCGGATCCCGTTCCGCGTCGCACACGGCCTGGTTGCGCAACTGTTCGAGCTCCCGGGCGTGCTCTTGAGCGCGCAGCGCCAGTTCGACGCGCAGGCGCAGCCAGTCGGGGGCGATTTGGGGCGCAACCAGGTCCTGGATCACGCCCTCGGCCAGCCGGTTCTTCAATTCTTCTGAGACTGTGTCTGAAATCAGGACAATCGGAAAGGATGGAATCGAGCCCTGGGCGCGAACCGCGGCCAAAAACTGCCCCAGCTCCATTCCAGGAAGCCGCGTATCGACGAACGCCAGCGCGGGCGCGTCTTCCTGGATGATTCTGAGCGCGGCTTCTGCTGTCAGCGCCACCCGCACCTGCGCTCCGGAGGCTCTGAGGGTACTCTCGGCGCGGGTGAGGAACTGTGGCTCACCGGAAGCAAGGACAAAACTCCGCTGGGGGTTGGCGGGCATCCAGATGGGCCTCCGTGCTGGATGCATCGGCGGAGATTAGAAAACCTTTATCCGGCAGGCACCGGATCAAGAGGTCTTAATGACATGCGAATGGATGCCCGGCGACCGCGAAGAGTCAACTGTGAGCCGTTGGCTGCCAGCTAATCGACGAAGTCGACCTGCGGCCTGATGGGAATGATGCCGCGTTCGTGGCCCAGCTCCAGCAGCTTGCGGATGGCATCGCGGCCGTCGGGGCCGTAGTCCATCGTGCGCTCGTTGACGTACATGCTGACGAAGCGGTTGGCCAGGTTGGAGTCGAGGTCGCGGGCAAACTGCATGGCGTATTCGAGGGCCTGTTCGCGGTGGTCGAGGGCGTGCTGGATGGAGTCGCGCAGCGCCTTGGAGATGATCTTGTGGGCTGGGGCGCCGAGCGAG
The DNA here is from genome assembly GCA_963766785.1 of uncultured Acidobacteriota bacterium. Taxonomy (GTDB): domain Bacteria; phylum Acidobacteriota; class Terriglobia; order Terriglobales; family Acidobacteriaceae; genus Telmatobacter. Next base: position 9,115 of record CAVYBV010000015.1, on the reverse strand, counting down.
CGGCGGATGGCGTTGCCGCCCAGGGGCAGGACAAGGCCGGTGGTTTCCCTCCACCAGACGCCGAGGTCGATGACCTTGTAGAGGCCGCTGGAGGAGTAGGTGAGCTGGCCTTCATGGATGATGAGTCCGGCGTCGTACTTGCCTGCGAGAATGGCCGGGATGATCTGGTCGAAGGGCACGACCTCGGTTTCGATGGCGGGGTTGAAGACCTTGAGCGCGAGGAAAGCGGTGGTCAGGGCGCCGGGAACGGCCACCTTGATCTTACCCAATTGTTCGGGCTTGAGTTTTTTGCTTGAGACCACCATGGGCCCGTAGCCCTCGCCCACGCTGCCGCCGCAGCCCATCAGGGCATAGTTGTCCTGAATAAAGGGATACGCATGGAAGCTGACGGCGGTGACATCGAAAAAGGCCTCGTCGCGGGCTCGGCGGTTCAGGGTTTCAATGTCGCATAAGGTGTGGGAAAAGCGATAGCCGGGCACGCGGACCTTGTTGGTGGCCAGGCCGTAAAACATGAAGGCGTCGTCGGAGTCAGGGCTGTGGGCAATGGAAATATCGCGCACGCCGGAGGCTGCGCCAGGCCCGGATGGCTGGTTGCTCACTTAACTGAAGAGTCCTTTCAGATTCAAGACTAACAGGCGGGGCAGCGGAGATTGCGGAGGCACAGGTGGCCTGGGGGCCCGGATTCTTGCGGAGAGTCAAGGGCGAATGTGCACGGGCTAGTACCGTGTCCGTGTAGTTTTATGACCTCCCAGGTCTCAAAATCGAGACCTGGGGCACCCAAATTCAAAGGGTCGATTACAAAATCACGTGGACGCCGCACTAGTCCAGGTGGCTCCAATCCGAATCGGAGGGTGGGTTGATGGTGGGTAAAGGCCGGCGCGGCGCGGGACTCATGCGGTACCACTCGTTGCCGAGGAACGCAGCCAGGGCGACCTTGATCGCGTCGCCGGGAAGAAACGGCGCCACACCCTGGGCGATGACGGCTTGCGGCGAAATATGGGTATTGAGTCCCAGCCAGAGGCCGCCCAGGGTGAGCAGGATGATGTTGCCGGCGCCGGCGCTGACCAAAGCGCCCAGATAGGACCGCTCACCGGTCCGCCACAAAAAGGAAACGACCACGGCGGCGGTGGGGTAGGCCATCAGGTAGCCGCCGGTGGGGCCCAGGATGTGCGCAGCGCCAGTCAGTCCCACGAGTCCCGGAGCGAACACGGGCAGACCGGCGGCGCCTTCGGCAAGGTAGGCAAGGGTGGTAAACATCACCAGCCTGGGGCCGATGAGCAGCGCGAGAGCGATGACGCCGAAATCCTGCAGCGTGATGGGCGCCGGGGTGATGGTGAGCGGAAGCGTAACGTGCGCGCAGATGGCAATAAAGAGGCTGCCGCTGAAGATGACAAACCCGTTCCGCATCCAGGCGAGGACCTCGGCGGAGACGGGGTCAAGCGTTGAATTGGCGGCATGGGCCGCGCGCGTGGGGAGCTCGTTGGTCATGGCACTTCCTCAGTCTACGGCTCCTCCACCGTGCCTGCCTCCAACTCGCGTTCGCGGCGTCTGCCCCGATCCCGCCGGATGTGAAGCGCCAATCCGGCCGCAGCCGCCAGCAGGGCGGCAAGCGAGACCAGGAATGCGAATACCATCCAGCGCATGGGACTCAACGTGGGCTCCATTTCGGCCGTGAGTTCCGGCTCTGGATTCCGCTCGCGGTCATTAGGCGCCGCGGCGGAATTTCTGTAGCCCGTGGCCGAGGTTGAAGGCAGACGGGGGGGAGTACCGCAATGAAGAGAAGCATAACAAATGTGTATAACTTTGGACATGTTACTTTTGTGGGATGCGATTACCAAAGGCTGGTCCGGATGAGTGGAGGCAGGCGGCGAGCCACTCGAGATAGGCGCGGCTGCCGGCGTCGACCCGCAAAACCAGGAATTCCGGGGTGGTGTAGCTGTGCAGGGCGTGGAGACGGGCCTCGAGCCGGTCCAGGCAGGCGGAGTCGGTTTTGAGCAGCAGCAGGGTTTCCTCGGCCGATTCGATTTTGCCCTCCCAGGGGTAAATGGACTGGGCGCCGGGGATGAGGGTGGCGCAGGCGGCCAGCCGCTCCTCGACCAGGGTGCGGGCGAGGCGTTCGGCTTGGTCGCGTGAAGCGGCGGTGGTGAGGACGATGCGGGCGGAGTCAGTAGGCGCAGGCATGCGATTGAAAGAGTCTTCTGGTCGTTAATTCCACGAGCTGCGTTCGCGGGTCACGTATTCCTGCGCGTCGACGCCTCCCCAAATCTCCTTGCCCAGACCGCACAGGTCGAGGATGCTGCGCTGAGATGCGGGCGCAGTCTTCGCGGCAATTCGCATCTCCAGCTCCCGGATCAACCGGGATTGTTCCTCCGGGCTGAGCGCAACAGCCTTTTCGAGGGCATCCTTGTAGTCAACGGTGGCCATGGCTCCTCTTCAGAACACTAGGATAGCGCAGTCCTGGCCCTGTTTCCGCATGCGATTGCGAAGAGCCAACCGAAACGATAACCAGCCTGCCGCGCTTGCCCGATCCAAGCCGCATCGCGCAGTATGGATTTTGCGCACACGAGCATACGCGCGAAGGGAGAGCACAGATCATGCCCAGCACCATCAAGTTTGGCACCTCCGGCTGGCGGGCGATTGTCGCTGACGAGTTCACGGTGGCCAATATCAGGCTGGCAGTAGCGGGAATCGCGGAGTACGTAAAGACGCTGCCCGCGCCGCACCGCGTTCTGGTCGGTCGCGACCCGCGCTTTCTGGGCGAGAGCTTTGTGGATGTGGCGGCGCGAGTGCTTGCCGGCGCAGGCGTGACACCGTTGGTGATATCCGACCCTGCGCCTACGCCGGCGATCGCCTACGCGGTGCGCACCCTCAAGACCTCCGGCGCAATCAACTTCACGGCTTCGCACAATCCGCCGGAGTACAACGGGATCAAGTACTCCACGCCGGACGGCGCGCCGGCGCTGCCGGAGGTGACCGGGCGGATTGAGGCCGCGGTGAATCGGATTGCCGATTCCGGCGCCAGGATTGCGCAGGCCAACCCGCCGGCAGCAGGGTTCGAATCGGTGGACGTGAAGGAGCCGTTCCTGAAGCGGCTGGCGGAGCTGGTGGACCTGAAAGCGATCGCAAAATCGGGAATCAAGGTGGTTTTCGATCCGTTCTGGGGCGCGGGGCGCGGCTACTCGTGTCACATTTTGCGCCAGGCTGGCGTGAAAGTGGACACCGTGCACGACTATCGCGACGTGCTCTTCGGCGGGCACGCGCCGGAGCCCGACGGCGAGCTGCTGGACAAGGCGCGCGAGCGCATGAAGCACATGGGCGCGGCGGTTGGGATTGCCACCGACGGCGACGCCGACCGCTTCGGCATCCTCGATGAGGACCTCACGTTCATCCAGCCCAATTACATCATTGCCCTCCTGTTCGACTACCTTGTGGAGACGCGCGGCTGGCGCAACGGCGTGGCCAAGAGCGTGGCCACCACCAACCTAGTGAACGCGCTGGCCGAGCACCACAAGGTGCCGCTCTACGAGACGCCGGTGGGGTTCAAATACATTGGCGAGCTGATTAATGAGGACAAGATTGCGATTGGCGGCGAGGAGTCGGCGGGGCTGACCATTCGCGGCCACGTGCCGGAAAAGGATGGAGTGATCGCGGGCCTGCTGGTGACCGAGATGGTGGCGGTGCGCGGCAAGAGCCTGGGCGTGCAACTTCGGGAATTGTTTGCCAAAGTAGGTTCCTACTACCCGGTGCGGGAGAACTTCCGCTTGACCCCGGAGATCAAGTCCCGGTTCACTGAGAGATTGAAGGCCGATCCCACGGAACTGGGCGGGCGCAAGGTGAAGCAGATCGTGCGCACCGATGGGCTGAAGCTGATCCTGGAAGACGGCTCGTGGGTCTGCTACCGGCTGAGCGGGACCGAGCCGGTGGTCCGCGCTTACAGCGAGGCCCGCAGCGAACAGGACATGAAGGCGCTGCGCGCGGCGGCGGAACAGTTTGTGATGGGGTAAGAGCAGGGAATAGGGAGTAGGGAGCAGGGAATAGAAAGACAGGGAACAGGGAACAGGGAACAGAGGACATAGATAGAGGGTTGGTGGAGTCGATGACGGAAGAAACGGCTAAACACGAAGCGGGTGCTGCTTCGGCGGCCGATCCGGTGCCGAGGCTGGCCCGCGATTGGACGGCGCAGTTATGGCGGCCGGCGGGCACGGCCCTTGCCATCGGGCTGGCGCTGATGCTGGGCTGGCACGTGGTCAACGGCAAGCATGGGCTCTCCAGCTGGGAGCAGAAGCGCACCGAGGACAAGGAACTGCAGAAAGAGATCCAGGACCTCCAGCAGGAGAATGCGCGGTTGCGCCTTCGCGTGGATCGGCTCAAGTCCGATCCGGACGCGATCGAGCACGAGGCGCGGGAGAAGCTGCGCTATGCCAAGCCGGGCGAGGTGATTGTGGATTTGTCGGGGGAGACGCCGAAGCCGCCTCAGCCTGCCGGCAAGTAGTTCGAGCTGTCAATGGGGGCGCGACTACCCCAAAAGTCTCATCAACATATCATGATGTAACGGTAACGACACTGGGTTAACCAGAAGGTAATCACATCAACATATCATGATATCTTGATGCGATTTTTGATGGTCTGCGCCGATCAAAATTCGAAGTGAGCGCGGACCGAGCCGACCGCCCAGACCGGGCCGCGGTCGCGGTTGTAGCCGGGGTGGTCGATGCTCTGCACGTCGACGGAGTAATACAGGCCGCGCCAGGCGTGCCAGTTGTAGTAGCTTTCGAGGATGTTTTCGCGGCCGTAGTTGAGCTTGCCGTCGCCCAGCAGGAACCCCAACCCGCCATATTTCAAGTAGTTCTGGTGGTCGCGCTTGATGGCGTTCGAGACCACGGCGATGCCGAACTTGTCCTGGGGGCGATGCAAGCGGCGCATGGCGTAGTCGCCGCCAAGCTCCACGGTCTGGTCCACCTCGGTGTAGGCGAAGGACTCGTGCTGGCCCTCGTTCCAGCCGAAGCGGCCGAAGGCGCGCAGGTTGCCGGTGATGTCCTGCTCGGTGTTGTAGCCGAAGCCGTACTTGAGGGCGCCGAAGTGCTCGTGGGCGGTGATGGTGGGGGTGGGGTCGATGCCGGTGAGGTAGGCCTGGACGGCCTCGCGGTAGTCGCCCATGTGGGCGCGGTTGGCGAAGAAGAGGATGCGCTGCGCGCCTTTCTGGCCGGGCACGACGCCCTTGCGCAGCTCGAACTCGCCGTTGTGGGCGCGGGCGCGGCTGAAGGCCCAGTCCAGATCGATGCCGTTGGCGATGATGGGCATGGCGAAGAGTCCGTAGCGCAGGCTCCAGACGCGGTCGTCGTACTCGGCCATGCCGCCCAAGGTGTAGCCGCGGGTGTCGGCGGCGTAGTCCCAGGCGCCGTTGTTGTCCATGGTCCAGTTCATGAACTGGAGGTGGGAGTCGGAGCCCACATCGTTGACGTCGAAGAAATCGGGCAAGGTCATCTTGCCCAGGCGGAACTCGATGCGCCGGGCGGGAACCTGGGCGGCGAGCGAGAAGAAATCAGGATCCTGGGAGACGGTCTGATCGGTAAGGCCGATGACCTGGTGAATCTGGTAACGGGCGGGATAAGGATTGATGCTGAGATAGGGGTTGCGGACCACGTCGATGTTGGTCTCGCCGGCCAGCCCCAACGCCTCGCTCAAGCCGCGTCCCAGGGCGGTTTCGAGATCGAAGATAAGGTCGGTGTTGTAGCGGACGGAATGAGTGGGGCGCCAGGCGGAGTAGAAGGTGCCGACCTCGGAAGTCTTGTACTCGGCGGAGTTGCGGAAGCTGTGGGGGCCCTGGTAGGGGGAGTGGAACGGCAGCCGGCCCTGAAAGATGATGTTGGCCTGGCCGGAAAGCCACCACTGGGCGTCTTCGCGATGGGGGAACAGGGTGAGCATGGGGTCGGAGGGTTCGACCACGGGCTGGCGCGGCGGCTGGGGTGAGGGCTGGCTGGGCTTGTCGGGATTACTCAGGGCGGCGGCTGGGGATGCGGCCAGGATGGTGTGGGGTTCAGGAGCGGAAGGCAGCAGAGCCGCGGATTGCGCGCCGGCCGGAGCGGCCGCCAGAAGGACGATGGCCGGGGCGAGGGTCGGGAGCGCGAAGCGGGGGAGCATGAGGGAACCTTTCCGAAGGGGATGGGGCGGGGGTTACCATGGCAGCATGAGGAACGCTACCCCCACTGGATAGATACCATACCCGGGGAGGGTATTGTCAACCTGGAAAAAGGAGCGACATGGGGCGCCACGAACGGGAAACCATCAAGATGGTGCAGCGGGTGAAGAAGCTGCGCGGGCAAATGGACGCGATCGAGCGGTCGCTGACCTCGGACGGCGATTGCGGGGACCAGCTTATGCTGCTGGCCGCGGTGCGCGGGGGCGTGAATGCGCTGATGGGCGAGGTGCTGGAGACGCATATTCGCTTTCATCTGACCGACGGATCGAAGGAACAGATTGCGCCGGAACTGGCCGAGGACCTGATCGACCTGGTGCGCGCATATCTCAAGTAGCCGCGCGCGTGTCGCGGCTCTGGCGATCATGGTAGACGGCGGCGCGGGCGGGAAGTGTGAACGCCGGGTTGAAAATCACCGCGCCGGAGTGACTTCGCCGCCGGGATGGTAAGTCTTTTCGGTGTGGCCCTGGAGCTGATCGGGATAGAAGTAGACCTGGCGCAGGTTGCCGGAGGCGTAGCGCTGGGCTTCGTCGTCGAAGTGGGGTGACTGCGGATTGCCGCTCTCGCCGCCGGCGGTGATGGCGAAGGCGCGGATGCGGGGACCGAATTCAACCACGGCGACGAAGGTGTTGCCATCCGTGCCGTACCAGCGTTTTGTGCCCGGGTACGGGTGGGCGGAGAAAGATGCCAGCGAGCCCCACTCGGAGTACACAAAGGGGATGGGAATACTGGGATCGCTGTCGCTGAAGTTCGACTCGATGTCGTCGTTGACGCGCTGAAAACGGTTGATCTGGCCCCAGGGGGTTTGCCAGGAGCCGAATTCGGCAGTGAGGCGGTCTGAGGCGGCGGAGAGCGCGGAAAGCAGGGTTGCGGCGGGGGCGCGGGTGGCCACCCAGTCTTCGCTGGGGGTCTTGGCCTGCCAGGCGGGACGGCCCGCGGTTTTCATCACCTCCATGCCCCAAAAGACGGCGAGCGAAGTGGCTGTGGATTCGGCGCCCCAGCGGTCATCCCAGTTGCGCAGGAGCGTGACCTGGCCGGCGAGGTCCTTCTTCTGCGGGGCATCGGCGGGGAGCGCGTCGTAGGCCGCGGTGAGCGCGGGGATGGTGCGGGCGAACCAGGGCAGGTAGGAGTCGAACGCGGATTGCATCAGGCTCTCGAGGGTGAAGTCGCGGCGCGGCTGGCCATCGGGGTCGAGCAGGCGCAGGGCATGACGGCCGCGGGCGGACTCGATGCCGCGCTCAACGTAGGCGGGATAATCGGCCTTGCGCAGGGAACTCGCGCCGGCGCCATTCCACGGCGCATCGTTCACGTTGAAGAGGAAGCCGCTTTGGGGATTGAGCAAGTGCGGGACTTCGTCGACTGTTAACAGGCCATCCCAGTTGGTGGCGGGATTGCTGCCGTCCACGGGCTTGGTGAAGTCGAAGGCGGTGATGCGGCGGGGGATGAAATCGCCCTGCCAGTAAGCGATGTCGCCGTCGGCGTCGGCGTAGACGGTGTTGTTGGAGGAGTTGGCGCGCAGCTCCATCGTCTTCCTGTATTCGGCGTAACCGCGAGCCTTGGTGCGCAGGTAGCTCTGCTCGAGCGCGGGAATAGGCGTGTTCATGAGCTGGATGGTGACGTACTTGTCGCCGTCTTTCGCGATGACGGGGCCGTGCACGGTGTAAAGCGCGGTGAATGGAACGTCGTAGAAGCCTTGATCGGTCTTCACGCGAAGGACGATCTTTTTTTGCGTGAACGGGCGGGTTTCAGAGCCGTAGCGGTAGCTGAGCCGGTCGGCGTTGTGATCCACGGTTTCGAGATATTGGTCGACAGCATCCACATTGCTCGAGGTGTGCATCCAGCCGGCGCGCGGATTGAAGCCCTGGTAGATGAAGAACTGGCCCCAGGTGACGGCGCCGTAGGCATCCAGGCCTTCGTCGCTGGACATTTGCAGCTCGCTGCGGAAGAAGAAGGACGTGTGCGGATTGATGAGCAGCAGGGCGTGGTGATCGGTGGTGTTGGAGGGCGCGATGGCGATGCCGTTGGAGCCGCCCGGATCGGGCAGAAACCACGATGGCGCAGGCGGAGCGGCGAGGGCTTGCGGGTGCCCGCCGGCGTGGACCCAGTCCGCGCTGTAGACCGTTTGCAGGCCCTTCAGGTTGATGCGGTCGATGTCGCCGCCGATCGATCCCTCAGTAAAGGAGAGCGCCATCCACGGCTCGAAATGAGTGAGGACCCTGGGATGAGTTTCGGGATGGGTGGCGAGATAGAAGTTGAGGCCGTCGGCCCAGGCGTCCATCAGCTTGCGGAGCCAGTCGGGGCTGGCGGCGTAATCGTGCTTCAGGATTTCAGGATCGATGAAGAGGCGCTGGCGCAGGTCCTGCCAGACGGCGGACTCGCCTTCGGCTTCGGCGGTGCGGCCGAGCGCGGTGAGGTAGTTCATCTCCACGCGGTTAAAGTCGTCCTCGCACTGCGCGTAGATCATGCCGAAGACGGCATCGGCGTCGGAATGGCCGTGGACATGGGCGATGCCCCAGTCGTCGCGGACGATGGTGACGCGGGCGGCTTCAGCCTTCTCGCGGGCTAGATCGCCGGCAGACTGAGCTGAGAGAACGAGTGAAGCGGCGAAACAGAGAACGGCAAGAGCGGCAAAGCGGCGCAATTGAAGCCTCCAGCGGGCGGAGAGGGATTGCTTCTTCGACTTAACAATCTAGCACCCCGGGGCGGGGAACTGGGAACAGCCGTCAGCCTTGGGCTGGACCGGATTCGGAAATAGCGTGTCCGTCGCCGACGAAACCATTCCTGTGGGGCTAAACAGGTTGCGGAAAAACTCGTTAGAGCGGTCATTTCGAGGCGAAGAAGCGCAGGGGCTGAAGAGGCTGCGGAAAAACGGTGAAGGGCTAGCGAATTCGGCGATGAGACGCCCCGCAGGGCCTAAGA
>CAVYBV010000014.1:0-14431 GCA_963766785.1 uncultured Acidobacteriota bacterium | reverse complement strand
GGGATTGCCCTCCTCGTCGTTCCCCCGCGTCCATTTGCCAGTGCAGGCGTCGTGCACCAGGTCCGCCATGTACACGCTCTGGCCCAGGCTGGTGAGATAGTTGATGTTGCTGGACGAGGTGGCGCCGGTGTCGATGACGCGCAGGCCCAGCTCGGATTCGAGGCGCTTGCGCAGCGTGGCCCACGCTCCGGAATAGCGCGCGAATCGTGGCGCGGAACTTCGCGCAGAGGCCGGCTTGCCCTCAGCCTGCCTTCGCTCCAGCCAATGTATCATCGGGATCGATGCCTTTCCGGCGGGGGAATGCGCCTGGTGCGCCGGATTGAACTCGCTTAGACGCCGGCGACCGGAGCCGGTGCATGCTCCGCGGGCTTCTGCGCCGTCTGCGTCAGGTCTACCTTGCCGCGCAGCACGGCATTGTCCTCAATGGCCAGCCGGAAGGCGCGCACGTCCCCCTCCACCACGCAGCCGGCGCGCAGCTCCACGCGCCCGGTGGCCACCAGGTTGCCATGCACTCTGCCCAGCACCAGCACATCGTGGGCGGAGAGATCGGCGTCCACGTCGGCGTTGGGCCCGATGGTTAGACGGTTCTCGGAGAGTTGCACGGTGCCTTCCACGCGGCCGTCGATCACCAGATCTTCGCCGCCCTTCAGTTCGCCGCGTATCACAATTGACTTGCCAATGCGTGCAACGTTGTTGTCTACGGCCATTGTTTGAATCCTTTTTCAGTCCTGGTCTACTCTGGTTCCTCACCAGTGTAGCCGGTTTTCTTGAAAAATGGCGCACCGCTTCTGCAGCAGGCGAAACGGCAACTGCAAATGTGCGGGAAAGCCCGGTGTCGCCGGCCTTCCTCCAGGAACCGGCGGGCTGGACAATGGTTTCCGCCTGAATACTTTCAATCGGCGCCGAAGGCTTGCATGGGGTTGTGATAATCAGAATGCAGGCGCGAGTGCTCGATCCCGGAACTCACAATCACGCCGCATAGCACAAGAATCCTGGATTCAAGCCAGGCCAGGCCCTTGAAGCCATACCTCATCCTCGTGTTCCTCGGCGCTCTCCCTGCGTTTTGCCAGAGCAACACCGGAGAACTGCGCTTGACCGTTACCGACCCCTCTGGTCACGCCGTCCATGCCCAGGTCCAGGTGGTCAGCGAGGCCAATCAATATCGTTACACGTTCACTACCGACGATCGGGGCGAGGTGGCCGCCAGGCGGTTGCCCTACGGAAACTACCAGATCCAGATTCAGGCGCCATCGTTTGCCCCGGTCACCGAAGCGGTTGCAATACGCGCCGCTCTCCCCGTGGAGCAAACCATCCAGCTCAAAATCGCTCCCGTTTCCCAGTCGGTTACGGTCCATGCGTCGGGCACATTGATCGATCCTTATCGCGCAGGATCGGTGAATGAGATGGGGCTGCAAACGGTCGAGAACCGGCTGACCGCGCTGCCCGGCCGCTCCATTCAGGACCTGGTCAACTCAGAGCCGGGCTGGCTCTATGAAGGCAACGCGGTGCTTCACCCGCGCGGTTCGGAATATCAGACCCAGTTTGTGGTGGACGGCGTACCGCTCACCGACAACCGTTCTCCCGGTTTTGGCCCGGAGATCGAAGCCGATCATATCCAGTCCATGAGCATCTACACCGCCGGCATTCCCGCCGAGTATGGCCTCAAGATGGGCGGAGTGGTGGTGGTCAATACTCTCAAAAACGAAGAGCCGGGATGGCACGGGCACGTCAGCTTGTTGGGAGGCAGCTATGCCACCGGCGGCATCGATACCGAGGACCAATACACCTGGAAAGGAAATACGCTTGGCCTGAGCGCTTCGGGGGACATGACGGGCCACTATCTCAACCCTGTTGTTCCCGAGAATTACACCAACAACGGCACCACGGGAAGTTTCGGGCTGAGTTATGAGCGGCAGTTCACGCCCAAAGATCATCTGACGGCGATTGCCAGCCACGAACTTGCGCGCTACGAGATTCCCAACGAGCTGGTGGAGCAGAACGGAGCCTTTCTTCCAAGCGCAGACAATGACGCCGGCTGCCCGCCCACTGGCCCGGAGCCAGGCGGTTGCGTTTTTGTTCCCGGGGGGCAGCTCCAAACCAGCGGCAACTTCGAAACCATGGGGAGCGTCAACTACCAGCACCTGTTTTCCTCGAGCGCCATTGGCGAGCTCAGAGGAATGGCCCGTGACAATTCCCTCGACTTCTATTCGAACCCCTCCTCCTGGCCCGTGATTGCCACCCAGCACAACGACTTCAAAGAGATCTATTTCCACGGCAGCATGTCGGTTGATCTTCGCAACCAGGAATGGAAAACGGGCGTCGAATCCGAAGCCAAATTCCTGAACGAAGACTTCAGCTATCTCATTCCCGACTGTGCCGACCCTTTAGATCCGCAATGCCCCATCAATCTGGGTATCCTCAATGCTGCCGCGACCACCTTTGCCTTCACCGGCAACCGTCCCGACCTGGAGCAATCGGCCTATGTTCAGGATGCCATTCAGCTCGGCGATTGGTCGATCGATGCGGGGCTGCGTTGGGATCACTACCAGCTCCTGGTGAACCAGAATGCGGTAAGCCCGCGGGTCGCCGTCGCACGCTACTTCCCCTCCGCCGGGTTAAAGGTTCACGGCTCCTACGACCGGATTTTCCAGACACCGTCGTTCGAAAATCTTCTCCTGTCCAGTTCTCCGGCAGCGCAGGCACTCGACACTACCGTTCCCATCGTGCAATTGCCGGTAGAGCCGTCGCACGGAAGCTTCTACGAACTGGGAGCCACGAAAGCAATTTTCGGCAAGCTGCGGCTGGACACGAACATGTTCCGCCGCGACCAGAACAATTACGCGGACGACTCTCAGATTCTAAGCACAGGAATCAGTTTCCCCATTGCCTTTAGCAAGGCCGTTCTCTACGGTGCGGAGGGCAAGCTGGAAGTCCAGCAATGGGGGCGGTTCTCAGGATTTGCCAGTTACTCCTACATCGTGGGCAATGTGTGGAACCCGGTCACTGGAGGGCTCTTTCTCGGTGGTCACGCCAGCGGCGCGAATACCAAGCTCGCGGGACATTTCCCTGACTCGCAGGACCAGCGCAACACGGTCCGCGACCGCATGCGCTATCAGGCCGCAAAGCGCTTGTGGTTCGCCGTGGGAAGCGATACCAACAGCGGATTGCCGTTCGCGGCGGACTTGACTCCCGGGCAATACGCCACGGAATACGGCCAGGTAGTGGTCCATCACGTTAACTTTGACCGCGGCCGCATCCATCCCTGCTTCACCCAGAATGCTTCAGTGAGCGCGGAGTTATATCAGCGGGATAAGCTCACGATGCGCTTGCAGGCGGATGGCGAAAACCTGAGCAACACGCTTGAATTGATCGACTTCGGCGGGCTGTTCTCAGGAAATGCAATCGGGCCGGCCCGCCAATTCATGCTGCGCCTGGTGACAGCATTCTAAAAACGTCGCCGCGCGGGCCAAATCCGCCGCCAGCTTGCGCGCAGTATCATGAATGCGAGATCTCCCGCAACCTGACCGAGAACCCTCGCTGCGGGGCACGGACAGAATAAGTACCGCATGGCGGTCAATGCAGCTTCAGGCTCTGTTCGGCGTGGACAAATAACAAGAGGAAGCAGACCCGGCGTGTTCGATGTGCACTATCACCTGATTTTTGGTGTAGACGATGGGCCAAAGACCATCAACGACTCTATAGCACTGGCGGAAGCCTCCATTGCGGAAGGGGTCACGCATATTGTCGCCACGCCGCACGCCAATCTTCGCTACCCATTTCAACCAGAGCTCAATCTTGAGCGGCTGGAGATGATCAAAATGTCCTTTGAGGGCCGCCTTACGCTCGGTCTGGGCTGTGAATTTCATCTCTCCTACGACAACATCGCCGATCTGGAGCGCCACCCAGGCCGGTACACGGTGAACGGCAAGCAGTATCTTCTTGTCGAGTTCGCCGAACTCGTCATTCCGCGCTCGCTATCGGATGTTCTCTTGCGCATGCGCGATAGCGGCATTGTTCCCGTCATTACCCACCCCGAGCGCAACCCGGTGCTCGCTGCGGATCCGCAACGCCTGGACGAATGGATCGAAATCGGATGCCTGCTGCAAGTCACCGCCGGATCGCTTTTGGGAGACTTCGGCCGAAAGGCGGAATCAGTGGCGCTGGACCTGATCCGCAGGAATCGGGTGCATCTGGTCGCCAGCGATGCCCATGCGATGTCGTGGCGCCCGCCCTCCATGCGCAGAGCGTATGACCTGCTGCAAGGCCAATTCGGCCAAGCCACTGCAGACCGGCTCTGTCTCCGCAATCCTCGCGCCGTCTTCTTCGGCGAGCACTTGCCGCCTCAGCCAAAGCCCGCTGAGGGCCCCGTCCGCCGCCAATCGCGGAAGAGAGGACTGCTTTCGCGGCTCCTCGGCAAATAGAGAGCCATGGTGCACAATGGCCGTATGCGCTCCTTTCGAGCTTCCCTGCCCGCGCTGGCTCTCGCTTGTGTGTTCGCTTTCTCTTCCGCGAGCGCGCAGCGCCCTACCCCACCCACGCGCGATCCCCACGCGCCCGGCTATCCCGCGGCGACGGATCTGCCCGACGGCGTCGTCCCTCCGTCGAACGCCGACGGCAACTTCGTTATCGGCCCCACACACACGCCCGCGCCCGAATCCCTCCCGCACGACAACGTGCCCCATGGCAGGATCGTTGAATTCACCATGCTCTCCACCGAGAGCAGGCTCTATCCCGGCATCGCCCGGGATCGCGGCACCTTCGGCACTGCCGACCCGAACGACTCCGCGAGCCTGATCGTGACCACCAGCCATCCGGCTCCGTACGGGCGTAAGGTAGCCGTCTACGTCCCCGCGCAGTATGTTCCCGGCACGCGCGCGCCCTTCATCGTCGGCGCCGACGGCCCCGATCGCCTGCTCTTCACCGTGCTCGACAATCTCATCGCCGAAGGCAGGCTCCCGCCCATCGTCGCCATCTCCATCGCCAACGGCGGCGGCGACGCGCAGGGCAGCGAGCGCGGCCTGGAGTATGACACCATGTCCGGCCGCTACGCCGAGTTCGTCCAGATGGAAGTCCTGCCACGCGTGGAGCGGGAGGCGCACGTCCGCCTCACCCGCGATCCCGAGGGCCGCGCTGCCATGGGCGGCAGCTCCGGCGGCTCCTGCGCGCTGGCCATGGCCTGGTACCACCCCGGGTGGTACCATCGCGTGCTCACTTACTCCGGCACGTACATCAATCAGCAGTGGCCGCACAACGACCGCACGCCCCACGGCGCCTGGGAATTCCATGAGCGGCTGATTCCCAGCAGCCCACGCAAGCCGATTCGCATCTGGCTCGAAGTAGGCGACCGCGATCTGTACAATCCAAACGCCATGCGCGATGGAATGCACGACTGGGTCCTGGCCAACGAGAACATGGCCCGCGTGCTCGCCGCCAAAAGCTACCACTACCAGTTCATCTTTGCCCGCAATGCCGGCCACGTGGACCGCGCCACCCGCGAGCAGACTCTTCCTGAAGCCCTCGAATACCTCTGGCAGGGCTACCGCGCCCGCCGCTGAGATTTCCGGGCGATCGCCGTCCCGTTTCGCCGCACGTTGACACGTGCCTGAAAACGTTGTACAAGGACTCGCATCGAGCCAATGCGCAAAAGCGGGCGCGCTGTGTGTTGAGAGCGTTCGAACCAACGCGCCTCGTCCAAAGGAGACCCATGAAAACGATTGCAATCGCTCTGGCGTTGCTGGCGTCAGGCGTGTGCTGGGCGCAGCCCCCGGCGGACTGCAAGCCTTCCTCGCTGAATATCCCGGGAGCGCCGTATCCGTGCGTTTTTCCCGATCATCATGCCATCTTCCGTGTCTCGGCTCCCGACGCCCAGAAGGTGCGCGTCCGCATCGGCGCCGGGTTCGACATGACCAAGCAAGCCGACGGGCTCTGGTACGCCACCACCACGCCTCTGGTGGAAGGATTCCACTACTACCTGGTCGATATCGACGGCTCCGCTGTGTCCGATCCGGCCACGCAGACGTTTTTCGGAAGCGGCGGGTGGAGCAGCGCCATTGAGATACCAGCGGCGGATGCCGACTTCTACAGCCACAAGGACGTGCCCCAGGGCGCGGTGCGGATAGAGTGGTATTACTCCACGGTGACGCAGCAGTGGCGCCGCTGCCTCATCTATACTCCGCCCGGTTACGACACCAGGACTCGGGAGCGCTATCCGGTTCTTTACCTGCTGCACGGCTGGGGAGAAAACGAGTTCGGCTGGACCTTCCAGGGCCACGTGGATCAGATCATGGACAACCTGCTTGCCGCAGGCAAAGTCAAGCCGATGCTCATTGTGATGGACAACTTGAACGCGGTAAAACCGGGCGAGGATGGCTCGCTCTACTACGCACGCAGCGTGTTGACCCAGGCTGTTCCTCATCCGCTGCCGCCGATGGGCCCACCGCCGCCGGCAGCCGGCGGGCAGCGCTCCGCAACGCCACCACGCCGTCCCATGTTCCATCTCAGCACCACGTTCTCCGAGATGATGTTCACGGACCTGATTCCGATGGTGGAGAAGAATTACCGGGTTGCGCCGGGCCGCGACAACCGCGCCATGGCGGGCCTCTCCATGGGAGGCATGCAGACCTTCACCACCGGACTTGAAAATCTGGACAAGTTCGCTTACCTCGGCGGTTTCAGCGGCAATTGCGGCTCATTCGGCGGCCCGTTCGATCCCAAAACAAGCTGCGGCGGCGCGTTTGCCGATCCCGCGGCCTTCAATGCCAAGGTCAAACTTCTGTTCCTCTCGACCGGATCGGTCGAAGGCCCACGAGTGAAGCAGTTCAGCGACGCGCTGACCGCCGCCGGCATCCACAATGTCTATTTCGAGTCTCCGGGAACAGCCCACGAGTGGCTCTCCTGGCGACGCGCTTTTGCCGACTTCGCTCCAAGGCTGTTTCGATAGCACCGCTCAAACACAATTCCGAACCCCCGGCGAGCGTCCATTCCTCGCCGGAGGCGGCATTCCCAGCACCGAATCAAATCCGGGCATCCTTGAAACTTTAAGGCCACCCGGTCGTCATCTTCCACAGGAAAGCATTTACAGCGGCATTCCAGCAGGAGCCCGATACGCTCACAGTACCCGCTGCCAGCCTCAACGTTTATGAGTTTCAAGTGCGGCGCTAACAGCAGAGATTGGTCCTCGTCCAAATTCAACCCCGGAGAAAAACATGAAAAAACGCGTGACGCAAATTGTCGAGTGCATTCTCGCGTGTACGGGAGCGCTTCTCTTGAGCTCCGTTGTGCCATCTGCATTCGCCCAGGATTCCGCGAATCTTCCCTACATGAATCCACAGCTGTCGCCCGAGCAGCGCGCCACCGATCTGGTTCGCCGCATGACCCTCGCGGAGAAGGCCTCCGAGATGCAGAACAACTCCGCGGCAGTTCCGCGGCTCAACATTCCCGCGTACCAATGGTGGAGCGAGGCTCTGCACGGGGTGATCAACCAGGGCGTGACCGAGTATCCGGAGCCGATCGGCCTCGCCGCCACCTTCGATGCGCCGGGAGTTCACACCATGGCGGGCCAGATCGGCGTCGAGGGGCGCATCAAGCACGTGCAAAACCAGCGCGAGGGCCACATCGGCATCATGGGAGGCCTGGATTTCTGGGCCCCCAATCTCAACATCTTTCGCGACCCGCGCTGGGGACGCGGGCAGGAGACCTACGGCGAAGATCCGTTCCTCACAGGCCGCATGGGAGTGGCCTACGTGACCGGGATGCAGGGCGACGATCCAAAATACTACCTCACCATTGCCACGCCGAAGCACTACGACGTCCATAGCGGACCGGAACCAACACGCCACTTTGCCGATGTGGACGTGAGCAAGCACGACGAGGTTGATACCTACGAGCCCGCATTCCGCGCCGCCATCGTGGAAGGCAAGGCTGGATCGATCATGTGCGCATACAACGCGATCAATGGCCAGCCGGCGTGCGCCAATCAATACCTGCTCGAAGACCAGTTGCGCGGCAAGTGGGGTTTCCAGGGGTACGTGGTCTCGGACTGCGACGCGGTGCGGGATGTTGCCGCCAACCATCGCTACCGTCCGACGCAGGCGCAGGGCGTGGCCATCTCCGTGTTGCGCGGCATGGACAACGAGTGCGTGACTTTCACTTCGCGATTCGGCGAACCGGTCGACAAGGCGTATATCGATGCGGTGCAGCAGGGATATCTGCCTGAAAGCGACCTCGACACCGCGCTCATCCGCTTGTTCACCGCGCGCATCAAGCTCGGCATGTTCGATCCTCCCGACATGGTTCCCTACACAAAGATCGACGAGAACGAGCTTGACAGCGCGGAACATCGCGCGGAGGCGCGCAAGCTGGCGAACGAGTCGATGGTCCTGCTGAAAGATGACGGCCTTCTTCCGCTTAAACCGGGCATCAGGAAAATCGCCGTGGTCGGACCGCTTGCCGACCAGACCCAGCCGCTGCTCGGAAACTATGCCGGCCAGCCAACGCATATTGTTTCCATTCTCGATGGCCTCAAAGCCGAGTTTCCCAACGCAACCATTAACTTCGTTCCCGGGACCCAGTTCCTGCGCACCGATGGAAACCCCGTGCCGGACGCTCTTCTGACCACTCCCGACGGTAAGCCCGGCCTCAAGGCCGACTACAACGAAGGCATGATGCGCGGGCGCCCGATGCCGGGAGCGAGCACGACGCCGATCGCCAGCCGTACTGAAACCAACGTAAAACTTAATGAGAGCAACTTGCCGTCCGAGATCGCCGGAAGAAAAACCTTCGGCGTGCAATGGTCGGGCTTCCTCACGCCCACCGAATCCGGCGACTATACTCTCGGCATTCGCTGCGAAGGCTTTGGCAGGCTGACGGTTGATGACAAGCAGGTAGCAATGGCGTTCAGTCGCGGCGGCGGGCTCGCAGCCGGTGTCGGCCGCGTACACCTCGAGAAGGGCCACAAAGTCGCGCTCAACATCATGTACGGCAGCACCAACGGCAAGCCGCATGCCGAATTGATCTGGGCCAAGGCCAGTAACGCGCCTTCGCCGGAAGCGATCGCCGCCGCGAAAAATGCCGATGTCGTCATCGCCGTCGTCGGCATCACCAGCCAGCTTGAGGGCGAAGAGATGCCGGTCAGCGAACCGGGCTTCCTCGGCGGTGACCGCACCAGCATCGATCTTCCTCAGCCGGAAGAAGACCTGGTTGAAGCCGTGGCCGCCACCGGCAAACCCCTCGCCGTGGTTCTCATGAATGGCAGCGCCCTGGCCGTCAACTGGATCAACCAGCATGCCAACGCGGTTCTTGACGCGTGGTATCCCGGCGAAGAGGGCGGCGCGGCCGTGGCTGAAACCTTGAGCGGAAAGAACAACCCCGCCGGCCGGCTCCCGATTACGTTCTACACCGGCGTTAATCAGTTGCCGAACTTTGAAGACTACGGAATGGCGAACCGCACCTACCGCTACTTCAACGGCAAGCCGCTTTATCCCTTTGGCTACGGCCTCAGCTACACCACGTTCAGCTACGGCGACCTCAGCGTGCCTGCGCAGGCTGTGGATGCGGGTCAGCCCGTGGGCGCAGATGTGACGGTAACCAACACCGGAAAAGTCGCGGGAGATGAGGTGGTCCAGCTGTATCTCAAATTCCCGCCAGTCAAGGGTGCACCCCGCATCGCTCTGCGAGGGTTCGAGCGCATTCATCTCGATCCCGGCGCCAGCCAGAAGATCCATTTTGACTTGACGCCCCGCGACCTCGGCATGGTGACCGAGAACGGCAATCCGATCATCGCGCAAGGCGATTACACCATCAGCATCGGTGGGGGCCAGCCTGAAACTGGTGCGCCGGGCGTCACCGGCCAGTTCCACATTGACGGCCAATTTGCGTTGCCCCAATAGTGTTTGAACGCGAGCCCGACGAGACGGCCCAAACAAGCGAACAGCGGGGCGCAAGCACCATCGCACTCCGCTGTTTGCTCAACCGCATAAAGCTGCGCCCCCGTGCGAACCGGGGTGTAGAATTCGGACACAATTTGATGCATCGCTCACCGCGGCATCCAAATGGAACGAGGATACGACGTTGAATTCCCGAAACAGGCTGATAACGCTGGCGCAAATCGCGCTTCTGATGTGCATTGCTTCGCCGCTGCTCCTGAACGCCGACGAAGGTATGTGGACCTTCAACAATTTTCCGTCTCCCGCTGTCGGCGCAAAATACGGCTTCGCTCCCTCGCAGCAGTGGCTGGATCACGTACGCCTGTCCTCTTTACGGATTGCGGAGGGATGTTCTGCCTCATTCATTTCTTCAGAGGGCCTGGTGATGACTAACCACCACTGCGTCCTGCAATGCGTCCAGCAGCTCTCCACATCCGGGCAGGATTTCGTCCAGAACGGTTTCATCGCCCAGACCCCCGGCGAAGAGAGGAAATGTCCTGTCTTCGAGCTCGATCAACTCATGCGCATCAGCGACGTCACCGCCGATGTACAGGGAGCCATCGCGGGAAAAACCGGCGCCGCTGCCGTGACCGCGCTGCATGCCAGGGAAGCTGAGCTGGAAAAAAGTTGTGGCTCGGATCCGGCCACTCTCTGCCAGGTCGTCTCGCTTTACCAGGGCGGCGTCTACGATCTTTACCTCTACAAAAAGTACACCGACGTGCGCCTCGTCTTCGCGCCCGAGATGTCTGTGGCGCAATTCGGCGGCGATCCCGACAATTTTAATTTTCCCCGTTTCGATTTCGACATCGGCTTGGTGCGCGTCTATGAGGACGGCCATCCGATCGTGAGCCCCAATTATCTGAAATGGAGCGCCAACGGCTCGAAGAACGGCGAACTGGTCTTCGTTTCCGGCAATCCCGGCGGAACCAGCCGCCAGCTCACTATCGCGCAGCTCGCGTTCGAACGCGACACCGTTCTTCCCAATATGATTCCTGCCGTCTCCGAGCGGCGCGGCCTTCTTGAGCAATTTGTTGCCGAAAGCCCGGAGCGTTCCCGCGAAGGCGGCGAAGCCCTGTTTTTCGATGAGAACACCTATAAAGTCATCTTCGGCCGAGAAGAGGCTCTCCTCGATCCCGGGTTTTTTGAAACCAAAGTGCGGGAAGAGCAGCGCCTGCGCAGCGCCGTGAACGCCAATCCCAAGCTGGCCGCCGATGGCTCCGCCTGGAACGATATCGCGCAAATTCAAACGGTGCGCGCCAACGATTTCGACCAGCAGTTTGCCATCGGCCTGTTTCGCTACTCCACCCTGCTGAGCGACGCGATTACGCTGGTGCGCTCGGCTGATCAGCGGATGCTGCCCAATAGCGAACGCCTGCCCGGGTACACCGATCAGGCGCTGGTCCGCATTCGGCACAATCTCGCCGCGCCGGTGCCGGTTTATAGAGACCTGGAAGAAATGGAGCTCAGCTTGATCTTTTCCGAGGCCCGCCGCCAGCTCGGAGTCAGCGATCCGCTGGTGATGAAGATGCTGGGCAAGGAGTCGCCCGATCAGCTCGCCCAACGGATCGTCAGCGGCACGCATCTGGACCAGGGGGGAGTCCGTGAGGATCTCTACAACGGCGGCGCATCCGCCATCGATGCCTCGACCGATCCCATGATCGTGTTCGTCCGCGGCATCGAGCCCGATCTGCTTGCTTTCCTGAAGCAGTCAGAGTCTCAGATCGACGCCCCCACGCGCGCCGCCGCCGAACGCATCGCCAAAGCGCGGTTCGCCATCTACGGCGCCAGCATTTATCCCGACGCGACTTTCACTCTGCGCCTCAGCTACGGTTCGGTGAAGGGCTTTACTGACGCGCGCGGCCAGCTCGTGCAGCCCTACACCACGATTGCCGGGCTTTTTGAGCGCGCCACCGGCGCACCGCCGTTCAACCTGCCCCAAAGCTGGCTCGACGCCAAGCCGAGCCTGAACCTGTCCACGCCGATGAACCTGTGCACCACAAACGACATTATTGGCGGCAATTCAGGCAGTCCGATGATCAACCGAAATGGCGAAATCGTCGGCCTGATCTTCGATGGAAACATCTTTTCCATCGGCGGCGATTACGGCTACGACGCGGCCAAAAACCGCGCCGTCGCCGTTGACAGCCGCGCATTGCTTGAAGGCCTGAGCAAGGTTTATCACCTCACACGCATCGTGGATGAGATCCAATCCGGCAGCCAGTAGCCGCGAAGTGGCCACTGCGGCGCCGCGTGGCGCCTTGCTTCAGCTCTTGCCGAAGTTGTCCCGCATCTGGATGGCGACAACTTCGCCGCGCGCGGTGGCGACTCCTTCGGCGTAAATGGTGGACTCGACGATCGCTTTGCGGTCCTTGATCTCCTTGACGCGGCCGCGAATGGTGAGCGGCGGGCCGAGAGGTGTGGGCTTGATGTAGTCGACGCGCAGCGAGGCGGTGACAAAGCGAAACGGCGGCTCGGTGCCGGGTTCGCGGCCGGCAGCGCGGTAGGCAGCGGCGGCGGCAGTGCCGGTGGAGTGGCAATCCACAAGCGAAGCGATGAGGCCGCCGTAGACATAGCCGGGAACGGCGATGTGCCAGGGTTTGGGGATGAAGACGGACACGGTTTCATCTCCATCCCAATCGGTGCGGATGTGGTGGCCGTGGTCATTGAGCCTGCCACAGCCGTAGCAGTGCGCCAGATTCTCGGGATAACGATCCTGGATGGCCATGGTCCTGACAGTTTATCCGGCTGGACCCCCGTATGCGCGGTTTCCCCCGATCGGAGGCCGCAAACGCGTGCTCGGAGAGGTTTCGGGAGATGCGAATCGGCCTTTTGGGAGAGCCTTCGGCGGCATTTCCTCAACCCGGGCGGGGAGGCGACACCTCGGCAAAGGTTTGCATTGCCGGCGATCCGGGCATGAGGCTGAAAATGGGCGCCTATTCATCGGCTGTCAGCGGTCGGCCGCGGACGGATCTTGCTCGCGAAATATACAAAAGCAGCGACGAAGTTTCAGGATTTAATCGGCGCCCGGACGGGCTCGAAAGGGTTGTTGGTAGCGCTAACGGGAATCGAACCCGTGTTTTGAGAATGAGAATCTCACGTCCTAACCCCTAGACGATAGCGCCTTTACTTTCAGCAACTTACCGAAGTTTTATTGCTTCCTAGCACTCATACTAGCACTAATGCTAAAATCCATTCCATCGAGCACGCCCGCAGGGCTGCTCTTCCTAGCACTCGTACTAGTACGAGTGACAGGGCTCAAGGAGAGGGCGGAATGGAAACGAAGCGTCATTCGGTAAACCTTAAACAGTATCGCAAGGTGAGCGGGAAATGGCAATTCGTGCCCGTCGCTCGCGACGCCAAAGGAGCGCCCGATCCACGCCTTGTTGTCATCGATGGAGAGCCGACCAGCTCGAAGGGCGGCACCTTCTACCTCGAATTCAAACATCATGGAAAACGCCGGCAGGAGTCCATCGGGACAGTTCCGAGAGAGGCCCTGGAAGCCTGGCGGACGAAGTGCGCGGTTCTCAGCGGATTGATCGAGCCCGAGGAGGAGCCGGAGGAAGTCGTAAGCGGCTTGACGATCGAGCAGGCAATCGAAAAATACCTGATCGAGGTGCAGGCCACGAAAGGCGTGAAAACCTACCGGCAGTATCGCAATGAATTGGAGTGGTTCCGGAAGCACTCCAAAAAGCGGTACGTCTCGCAACTGAGCCGGAGCGATGCGATGGCTCTGTTTGCGCAGGGGCGCAAAGAACTGGTGGACGGCAGGCCGCTTAACCAGAAAACGATCAACCGCCGCGTGATCATTATGCTCCACGCCATGCGCAGCCAGGGCGCGGTGATCATCATGAACAAGGGCGACTGGCCCAAAACCATCGAAAAAAAGGTGGAGATGTACCAGCCAGAAGAACTGAAGCCGTTCTTGGCTGCCTGCGATCCCGAAGAGCGGCTCATCTTCCAGGTCTTCCTCTGTACCGGGTTCCGCGAACGGGAGGTGGCCAACCTTGCCTGGACGGACATCAATTGGAAGGAAGGCAAGCTCGCGGTCTCTGCCAAGCCCGAACGCGGCTTCACGCCCAAGAGCTACGAGGAACGCAGTGTCCCCATCCCGATGGCGCTGATTGAGGCTCTTCGGGAGCGCAAGCGAAACAGCGGCTCCCTTCTGGTGTTCCCTACCGAGCCGCATCCGACGCGGCCAGAGTACGGCAAGGGCGACAGCCCCCACGGTCATTTGCTGGAATTGTGCAAGGAGATTGCGTTCCGCGCTGGCCTGAATTGCAAGCATTGTGAAGGTGAGTACACCGTCTACGTGCTGAACAATGGCGTTCGGAGTACGGCGAAGCGAGCGTACAAGTGCGACACCTCGCCGCGCTGCGCAAACTGGTACCTGCACAAGTTCCGCCATACCTTTGCGACAAACATGCTCCAATCCATTGATATCCGAAGCCTGCAGATCATACTCGGCCACAAGAACATCTCGACAACCGAGAAGTATTTGAAGTCGCTTC
>CAVYBV010000013.1:0-119285 GCA_963766785.1 uncultured Acidobacteriota bacterium | reverse complement strand
AGGAATGTACGGTGGCGCATCCACTCAGGCAGTTGTCAGCCTCTCTCGCGGACCGCCGAGAAGCTACGAAGTTGTAGCGCCGGCCTCCTGGCCGGCTGTGGCGCGGGCTTCCCAGCCCGCGCTCCAAACCCAAGTCCAGTTTTTCAAGCCAGCTTTGGCGGGGTTTTCGACGACGTACCGGATGGCGCGGTCGAGTTCGTCTCCATTGCGGATCAGGCGGTCGTAGTACTCTTGCTGCCAGAATCGCCCCTTTCGTCCGAGCGCCTGGTTTGCGGCTTTTGCAGAAAAGTTCTTCCAGGCTTTGACCACCTTCGCAAGCTCTTGCCCTGGGAAGAGTCTGGCTACAACATGAACGTGGTTGGGCATGACGCACCAGGCGAGAAGCCTGTAGCGCGTTCCCTCCCTGAAGCGCAAGGCCGCGGCCATGGCGCCGGCGATGCGCGTGTCGAGGAACGGGCAGGAGCCAGCGCCGCTGTCGAAGAACCCTTCGATACGGGTGTGGCTATAGCCGGCGAGCAATGCTTTCTGCTCGGGAAGCAAATTGGCATTGTTTTGTTTGGCGATTGCGAGGATGTGGTGGCGCTCGGCGATTTTCGCAAGCACGGAATGGGGGAGCGAATCAGCGAGATGAAAAGTGATGAAGTAAAGGCCTTCTTCCTTTTCCCAATGTGGAAGGTGGCCGCGATTGCGAATGTGGACTTCGCCGAAACGGGGTGGCGCGGCCCCGTGGAGGCTCGCGGAAGGAAATTCTTGCGCCATGGCGCGATTTTACTCCGGATGCGCAGAACGCGGACGAGGACGTCCGCGCCACAGCCGGCCGGGAGGCCGGCGCTACTTCGTGAGTATGGCGCGGAGTTGTGCATCCATTCGGCCAGTTGCCAGCCCCTGTTGCGGGCCGGCGAGAGGTTACGAAGTTGTAGCGCCGGCCTCCCGGCCGGCTGTGGCGCGGGCTTCCCAGCCCGCGCTCCAAACCCAAGTTGGGCAAGGCCCACCAGTTGAGATAAAAATTAGATCCGTTGTCGATTTCCCGTCTCCCCAGCGACTATAGGGCAAAAGAACGATGCGCTACGGTTCCTCCAGTGAACAGGAATCGGGTCATCGAAAACAAGCCACCCAACCATCGCTCAACCCAAAGGAGATTTCGCAATGCGATTCATGGTCATCGTCAAATCGACGCCAGAGGCAGAAAAAGAAGGCGCCCTCCCCGATCCCGAGCTCCTGCTCGAGATGGGCAAGTACAACGAAGAGCTCTCGAAGGCCGGCGTCCTGCTCGCCCTCGATGGGCTCCATCCCAGCTCCAAAGGCGCACGCGTCAAATTCTCCGGCAAGTCGCGCACCGTCATCGACGGCCCCTTCACCGAGGCCAAGGAGCTCATCGCCGGCTTCTCCATCTTGAAGGTCAAGTCCCTTGAAGAGGCCATCGAGTGGGTCAAGCGCGCCCCCAACTGCAACCCCGGCGGCGACTCCGAAGTCGAAATCCGCCAGGTCTTTGAGATGGAAGACTTCGCGCCTGTCCTGTCCGAAGAGCAGATCCAGCACAAAGTGGAGAGACGGGCTGAGCTGCCACATCAGACCGCCAGCAACTAGCCGCACGTCGATCCAGGGCGAGCAGGAAATCGTCGCCGGAGGTTTCAGTCCACAGAAGCCGCTGAGCGGTCGTGACACTGTCGGTGGCCTCTGATAAATCGTTCTCAGAGGCCGCCGCGAACCGGGAGGAATGGATGAAATACCTCTGCTTGGGATACATCGAGCCAGGAAAATTCGAGGGCATGACCGAGGACCAGCGAAACAGAGTGTTCGACGAATGCTTTGAGCACAACGACCATCTGCGCGCCAGCGGACATCTTGTCGCCGAAGTAGCTCTTCAGCCTCCCGAGACCGCGATGACCGTGCACTCAAGAAACGGCAAAGTGGCGGCCACCGACGGCCCCTATGCGGAAACCAAGGAACAGCTCGGCGGCCTTCAAATCCTTGAGGCGCGCGACCTCAATCACGTCCTTCAGCTTGTGTCCGAGCTTCCAGGCTTCAAGTATGGACTGGGACCGATTGAGATACGGCCGGTGGCGGATCTGGACGAAATCATGAAGCGGAGCGAGCAGCGGCGCCGAGGAGCCGTTGCACCCTGAAGACGGTTCTGGGTTGTCCCTGGACGGAATCGACAAAGCGCCGAGAGGTTACGAAGTTGTAGCGCCGGCCTCCTGGCCGGCTGTGGCGCGGGCTTCCCAGCCCGCGCTCCAAATCCAAGTCCAGTTTTTCAAGGCGGGTGGCCCTGGTCTCGTTCGGTACATGATTGAGGGTGCCCCGGGTCCTTCGTCCACCGCGGCGGAGGGACCCGGGAGGGATGCCAACCGGGTGACCCAGGGGTACCAAACGGGGTTCGAATACTTAAGTGGTAACTTAAGTATCCCTGCTGAACCCACTCTTCGAGCGCTCGAACACTCAAGTTGCAACTTAACTATTGTGATTGGTATCACCCGCTCTGGCACGATCCTCCCGCCGTTACCCCAGACCAGCACCCCTGAGAGGCCTTCACAAGTGCGAAAAGTCGCGGTTTGATGCCTCCCCTGACCCCGCCAACGCTGCCTCACACCTGTATCCGCCATCACAGACCCGCCAGCGCAGCCCGTCCATACTGAAACCGTGAGTTGAATTGCGCCCGCCCAACGGCGGGCGTCGGCATTTAAGGGGAAGGAAATCCGCTCCATGACAGCCGCCACAACACGGCCCGAGAAAACCAGGGGAATCTCCGCCCGCCATGATGACCACTCGGTAACATTCTGCAATATGTCTGTTGACCGGAAAAATAATACCCCCCACCCCATACCCTCCGGAATAGGGCGCGCAATCTACTGCACTTTTAGTGCGTAACAAGATGAATCCATTAGACATCGCCGTTTTTTATTTCTACGCTGCCGGAGCCCCGCCCACGCTTTTTGCCGCCACCCGCCCCACCCCGCGCAGGATCGCCTTCACCGGCCACACCTCATCATCTTCGGGGAAAAAGATTTCGCCCGGCCGCCGCGCCTCCGGCCGGTAATACCAGCGTTTCAGCAGGGCAAGATGCCCCTGCCGCACGGTTGTATCCGGCGCCTCACCCGCCGCCGACAGTTCCTCCAGCACCGCCTCCAGCCGCGCCTCCAGCACTCCCCGCGCCGCCTTCGCAGCTTCTCGGTCCCTTGCAGCGAGCTCCTTGACCGTCTCTTCCTGTTCCCTGTTCCCTGTTCCCTGTTCCAGGCTCTCCGGCACTGGTTCCAGCGCCAGCGGCTGGGCAAACAGCGAGGTGGAACCCGACTGCTCGTTTTGAATCCTCATTCCCAGCGTCGAGAATGCAGCCGGCCCGCGCAGCCGGCCATCTTTGAAGAGAAAGACTGCCACTTCGCCTGGCTGTGACGAAGCCTGCACGATCGCCGCCCGCAGCTGGCTCAACGGCCGCACCAGCTCCGAGGCCAGCGCCCGCACCGCCTCTGCCTTCAGCACCTGCGCATGCGCGGCCGCCGCCTGCTCAAACTCCAGATTGGTTGAAGCTTCATCCCGTGCGGCGCGCAATTGCACCAGCCTGCTGTCGCCGCGCGTCGCCAGGAAGCGCTCCACTCCCGCCGCTTCCTCCACGTAGCGCTCGTCCGTGCATCCCTGGTAGCAGGGCGCCAGGCACATCTTCATCTCCGAGTAAACGCAGCCCGGATGGCTCGGGTTCGGATCGAGGTCCTCCACGCAGCGCCGCAGCAGGAACAGCTTCAGCGTCTCCTCGGCAAACCGCTCCGCCGCGGCACGCGAGGCAAACGGCCCGTAGGCCCAGTCCGCCTCGCGCAGGCTGGGCCGATTGGTCACCACCACTCGCGGATAGCGGTTCGAGCCCAGGAAGCGCACAAACGACGGCGCGCCCAGGTGCATCCGCTCCAGGCACTTCGAGCCGTAAACCTTCTCCAGCAGGTTGAATTGCAGAAGAAGAGACTCAAACTCCGACCCCGTCAGCCGCCACTCGATGCGCCGCACCCGCCCGGCCAGCTGCAGCCGCCTGGGATGCTTCGCCGAGGGCATGAGCAGCCGCTCCAGCCGTCCGCGCAGGTTCGGCGTGCGCCCGATGTACGGCTCCGCATGCGCCACCTCGCCGTAGAGCGCGAACACCGCGCTCCGCTCCGGAAGATGCTTCAGCGCCGCGCGCGCATCCGCAGGATCAAACGGAACGGATTGGAACTCGGCAGACAGCGGCCTCACCTCGGCTGAACCCGCGCAACACGCGGGAATCCAGGAACTACACCGAGCATAGAACAGCGGCGGCTTTTGAGAGGTGCTGACAGCGCGGATGTGGCGCAGGAGAAACCGGCCGTATCCCGATCCGCGCCGACGCTCAGCTCGGGATGGGCATCTCTGCCGAGGAGCCCTGATGGATGATCGTTTTCCAGTCAAGAGTCTTTCCGTTTGCTTCGCCGCCAAGAACCAGCTTCTCAATTCTCAACTCGCCCTCGATGACACCAACGCTTATGGATTCTTGACTTAATTCAATCGACCCAAAGGCAGAGGCTGTGGAGAAGAAACACATGAAGGGCCTGACCTGCAATCGTGGCGAGAACCAAAGCGTCTTTTCCACGGCAGAGTAGCGAAAACCCGCAAGTGCGCCCAGCAGAGAGTAACTCGCCATGGCGCGTGCATAGTAATTGCCGCATTCGTATTCATTCCATGGATTGCGGGTCTTGCCGTCATAGCGGCTGCGCAGCGCCTTGACGATGGTCAGCCCTTCTGTGACAAATTCTTCCTGAATGAGGTGCGACGCGACCTGGTATTCGATGCCGGTCCAGACCTCGTCGGAGTAGACAAAAGGCAGCGTGGGTTTGCCTCCTCGCGGCCAGCTGCACAGGAGCAATCCTGGCTCGCGGCCCATGGCATAACCTGGCCGCTGCGCGTTGGCGTGCTGGCTCAGATCGGTTTTGAAATTGTGCCTGAAAATCGCCTGCAGCGTTGAGCGCACATGCTCGCGCGCAAGCGGCGTCTCGATTCCGTAAATCCGCGCCATCCACGCGCCAATCACGCCGTCGGAAAGACATCCGCTTCCGTATTGGTACTTGGGGCCCTCACGCTTCAAGAGCTGCTGCATTTCGCTGCTCTGGTCATTCACCTGGGCCACGGTCGAAGCGAACGACGTATCGCGCAGACCTTCATATTGAATCTTCTGCTGAAAGTACTCACCGTTGAAGAGCTGCTCGTCCATGAAATGCGCAGAGCGTTTCGCCAGGTCCCCATAAAACGTCTCGCCGGATGCATCGCCGGTTGCCCGAGCCATTTGCGCCATGGCCGACAGCGCTCCAAGATAGATGCTGGCGCACATGCCGTCCGCGCCCCAGAATTCAATGTCGTAAGTGTTGTGGTGCGGCTCAAAAAGGGCTCCACGACGATCCGGGTCCCAGGTGCGAATGCAGAAGTCCAGGCTTCGCTTCGCCAGGGGATACATTCTCCTCAGCCAGTCGGAATCACCCGAGATCTGCCAGTCGCGATAAACCTTCATGATGCCGCCGAGCTGTCCGTCTGCGGCAGCTGGTCCATCATGGTCGACAGGTCCGTCGGGGATGGCCCCGCGGAAATTCACATGACCGCGTTCGTCCATGGACCGGACCAGTTCAAGCTCCCGCAATGTCCGCTCCAGTTGTGGGTAAAGATGCGGAAAAGCCTGCGCATAATTCCATACGTGGGTGCAAGAGCCATGGCAACAGCCATGATCGGGAAAGCAGCCTTCCCAACCCCACATGTTTCCACTCTCCTGGCGCAAGACCGTCGGCGACTTGAGAATGGCGAGATCCGCAGACACGGCGTCCAGCACATACGGCGGCAATGTTGAAGAGAAGAGCGCTTCCTTGAACTTGATGGTTCGCTCACGCAACCGAGAATATTCCGTCTCCACGTAGAGGGCGACGTCGCGCGCATCGCTCCAGACACTTGCATAGAACGGCCGCCACAGCGGCGCCGGCTTGCCGGCCACAGTGCGGCAACCCACTGGTCCCTTCATTTCGGACGCAGCAGACTTGCCGCCGTCCTCGAGATAGCAATTGGGAAAGTGCCAGGTGATGAGGATCGGGTACGACCGAGACTCACCGGCCGCCAGTTTTCCCGCCAGCAAAATGGAGGCTCCATTGCGGCCGGCGGTATCCACGGCGTTCGAGCCATCGTTGGATGCGAATGTCCCGGTTGAAACTTCACGCCACAGCGCGGAAAGTGAATCGAACTCCCATCCCGGGCTGCGCAGCCACATGCCCTTGATGCGGGGAGTGTCGCCAATTACAGTGAGAGCCGCGCTTCCAAACGACTCTGCATACGGTTCTTCCGCATTGTGCAGGAACACGCCCTTGCCGGGGAGCACGGTATTTATGCTGGCCGCCTGGTCCGGCTTGCATCCCGGAGCCAGGTGCGAAAGATGGTAGGAAAACTCATACTCCACCGGCATTCGAGAGGTATTGCGAAGAGAGTATTCCAGAATGACGGATGGGATTCCGGAGTTCTTATCGTCCAGGGGAATGAACGGATTCCAGCCGAGCAGCGTTACTTCGAGTGGAACGGATGAATCAGTGAACCGAGCCTCTGCGAATGGATACTCCCCTCGAAAAGTGCATTTTTGGAATCGCGGAAACCCCTCGAACCCTCCCCGTCGAAGTCCCTGTCCCTGCAGTCCCTGGTCAAAGATCTTGAAGGCAGGGAACGGCCCTTCAATCAATTTGGTGATGCTGGAAGCTCCCTTGATATGAAGAACTGCGAAAGCCGCCTCGGGAGAGTCGGAGCTGAATCCTTCAGGTAAGGCCGTTGTTTCAGGGCGCGTCCGAATCGCAAAGTCCTGCAAGCCACCGTAGCCATTCAGACAGATGGAGCCGGCCCCTATTCCGCCCAGCGGCATCGCCACCTGGGTGGCGTTTTCTCCGCTAAATGTGCGCTGTGGCGCGGCACTGAGCAGGTCCTCAGCGGAATAGGCTGTGGAACCATCGGGGGAAAGATCGGCTGTCGCAGAGGGGACTAAATCTGCCTGCGCACCCACTGCGGTTGCTGCGGCCAGCGCAGCGGCTGAACTGAGAGTCAAGAACTCTCTGCGCGTTGGATCTTTGCGAGAAGACATGGAGCCCCCAGGAAGCCTGCATCGATCCTCGACTGGAAATTCTGCCGGCTATCCCATTCTGCTTTCCGGGTAACGAGCGAATATACCAGCCATCGGGTCCAATGTTCTTGCCTTTTGTATTTGCCCCCGCATTCGACGCGCTCTTTGGGGCGGTCGATCGGCTATGCGGAGATTACTCCAGAGGCGGCCCCTCTTTTCGAGAAAGTTTGGCGTTGCGGAGAGAACGCTCGAATACAACTGCGGAGCCTTCACTTCGCTGCGCCTGGTTGAACGGCCTTGTTACGCGGGTCAGCAGGTCACGCGCCGGCCAGCATCATTCCATCGATGCGGATGGTCGGCGACGCTGTGGCTCCGCGGAACACCAGGTCGCTGCCCACCGCACTCACGTTGCGCAGCATCTCGGCTAGATTGCCGGCGATCGTTACTTCTTCCACGGCATGCGTGAGCTCGCCATTCTCGATCCACAGGCCCGTCGCCCCGCGCGAATAATCTCCGGTGACCAGGTTCACGCCAAATCCGATCAGGCTGGTCACGTAGAGACCTTTATCCACGCTGCGGATAATCTCCTCCGGCGACAGCGTGCCCGGTTCGAGATACAGATTTCCCGGCCCGATGCCCGGCGCGCCGGCGAGGCCTCGCGAAGCATTGTGCGTTGACTTCATAGCCAGCTTGCGCGCCGCGTAGGTGTTGAGCATGTAGTTTTTGAGCACCCCGCGTTCTACCAGAACGGTGCGCCGCGAGGGCAGCCCCTCGCCGTCGAACGGCGAGCTGCCGAAGCCGCCGGTTCCGTTGGGCAGCAGCATGGTGTTGTCGTCCACGATGGTCAGCGCCGCAGCCGCAATCTCCTCGCCCAGCTTGCCGGCGAGGAACGATGCACTCCGCCAGATTGCATTCCCTGAGGCCGCGTCGAAAACTGTGGCCATTACCGACCGCGCCGTTTCCGGCGCAAACACCACGGGAATGCGCTGCGTGGGCATTCTGCGCGCGCCCAACCGCCGCAAGGTGCGCCGCGCTGCTTCGCGGCCGACTGCCTCCGGCGCGTCCAGATCGCCGATGCGGCGCGCGTTGGAGTCCCAGTAATCGCGCTGCATCTGGCCGTTTTCGTCTTTGGCCAGCGGCGCCGCCGAAACACCCGCATAACTGGTCCGGTAGTTCCCCAGGAACCCGCGCGAGTTGGCCAGCACCGAGCGCCCCGTTGCCGCTTCAAAGCTCGCCCCGCGCGAGTTGGTGATGCGCGCGTCGGCTGCAAGCGCGGCGGCCTCCGCTCGCTTTGCCCAATCAATCCGCTCCGCCGCGGGGAGCGAGTACACGTCCTCGAAATAAAGGTGCAGGTCGCCGGCGTGCGCGCCAAATTCGCCGGCTTCAGGCAATCCGCTGAACGGATCTTCCTCGGTGATGCGCGCCAGCGCCAGCGCACCGTCAACAAGCTGGCGAATCCCTTCCGGCGTCAGATCGCTGGTGCTGGTCGACGCCGAACGCTGTCCCCTGAACACTCTCAAGCCCAGCGCCCGCGACCCCGACTCCACCAGCGTCTCCACTTCACCCATGCGCACGGTAACGGAGAACTCGTCGCCCTCGCGCGCCACGGCTTCCGCATCGCTTGCGCCCGCCTTCATCGCCATCGCCACCACGTCCGCGGCCAGGGGTTCGAGATCGATGCTCGCAACTTCCTGCCGATTTACCGCAACTGTCATGACTTGAAGCTATCAAAACCCGAGCCTGTGGCGCTCTGGCTGCCCGGGCAACTCACGGTCGCCGCCGGCACGCGATCAATCAAATTTGCAGGATGCGCTGAACCCGGAAATGGACGAAAATGGTAAGGAGCGAGGACCTTCCCCGTGTTTATTTGCGGCCTCTATCTCTCGTCCGGGCACAACTATTTCGGCCGCCACGGCCAGGAGCCGGGCTCGCACCCCATGCATCAGGTCGAGGAGATCGAGTGCGTCGCCGGCCTCGGCATCCGCGGCGACCGCTTCTTCGACTACAAGCCCGACTACAAGGGGCAGATCACGTTTCTCTCGCGCGAGGTGTTTGAGGACGTGTGCCGCGCGCTGGCTACGGGCCCCAAATCGCCGGGCGTCACGCGCCGCAACGTCATCACCGAAGGCGCGGACCTGAACGCGCTCATCGGCCAGCGCTTCAGCGTTCAAGGAGTCGAGTTCGAAGGGGTTTGCGAGTGCAGCCCTTGCGACTGGATGGACCACGCCATCGCGCCCGGCGCTGAAGAGGCGCTCAAAGGCCGCGGCGGCCTGCGTGCGCGCATCGTCACGAGCGGTGTGCTGCGGGCCGGGCTGTGAGCCACGCGCAGCTATCGCCCCGACCCGCCCACCGTCATCCGGTCCAGCTTGATGGTGGGAATTCCCACGCCCACAGGCACGCTCTGCCCATCCTTGCCGCAGGTGCCGATCCCTTCGTCCAGCTTCAGGTCGTGCCCGACCATGGAAACGTGTTTCAGCGCCTCCGGGCCGTTGCCGATCAGGGTGGCATCGCGCACCGGCGCCGTGATTCTTCCGTCTTCGATCAGGTACGCCTCCGACGCGGAAAACACGAACTTTCCGCTGGTGATGTCCACCTGTCCACCGCCGAAGTTGGGCGCATACAGGCCTTTCTTCACGCTGCGGATAATGTCTTCGGGGTCATCCTGCCCGGCGAGCATATAAGTGTTTGTCATGCGCGGCATGGGAATCGAGTGATAGCTCTCGCGCCTGCCTGAGCCGGTGTTTGCCGTGCCCATCAGCCGCGCGGAAAGCTTGTCAGTCAAATAGCCTTTGAGCACGCCGTTTTCGATGAGCACGGTCTCCTGCGTGGGCGAACCCTCGTCATCCACGTTCAGCGATCCGCGCCGGCCCGTCATGGTCGCGTTATCCACCACCGTCACCAGCGGGCTCGCCACCAGCCGGCCCACCAGGCCGGTGAACGCGGAGGTTCCCTTGCGGTTGTAGTCCGCCTCAAGGCCGTGCCCCACCGCCTCGTGCAGCAGGATTCCCGGCCAGCCCGGCCCCAGCACGACTTCCATTTCGCCGGCAGGCGCCGGCACCGCGCCGAGTTGCAGGATCGCGCCTCGCGCCGCCTCCTCGGCCAGGTGCTCCGGGCTTTTGGTACCGGCAAATTGCCCCAGGCCCGCGCGGCCGCCCGCGCCCGCCGACCCGCTGGTGGTCGTCTTCCCGTCGTTGTCCCTGGCGATGACAAACACGCCGAGCCGTGACAGGGGCTGGGTGTCGCCGGCGAACGAACCGTCCGAGCCGGCCACCATGATCCGCCGCACTTCCTCCGCAAAGTTCGCCCGCACCTGCGTGATGCGCGCGTCGTAAGCCCGCGCCGTCCGGTCCGCCCGCAGAATCATCTCCAGCCGCGCCGCCAGACCCAGATCAAACTTGCCCAGATCGAACCCGCCCACCGGCAAAGGATACAAATCCGCCGAGAGTGCCTCGGTAAATCCCGCCACCGGCTGTTTCGCCGGCCCCGACGCGATCAACGCCGCCGTCTTGGCCGCATGCAGCAGCCGGTCCGCGTTCAAGTTGTCGGTGTACGCGTATCCCGTCCGCTCGCCGCTGATCACGCGGATTCCGCAACCCGCGCTGGTCCCCTGGCTGGCCGACTTCACAATTTGCTCGTCCACGCCCAGCCCGATCGCCGTCACCGATTCAAAGTACAAATCGGCGTAGTCGCCGCCGGCAGACAACGCCTCGCCCAGGCAGCGCTCCAGCAGGCGCTCCGTGATGCCAAATTTCTCAAAGAAATATCGTTTGTGATTGGAACCCGGGGAAGCCGAGGAAGAAACCATGACAGTTACAAGTTTACGCCCACGCGCATTTCCACGCCGGCGGCCGGCGCGCCTCGCTCTGCACAAAAATCCGCTCCCCAGCAGGATCAGGCAAGAAATAGGCAGAATCAGGCTACCGTCTTCCGCCCCCTTTTTCGTACCCTGTCCATGGCAGTTGTGGATGCAAGCGGACTCGCCTAAATCCGAGTAGATGGACATGTGAAGGAGTGAATAAGTGAAGGAGTGAACTTATTCATCCCTCTTTGTTCGTTCACCTTTTCACTTCTTCACTTTTTCACTTCTTCACTGATTCACTTTTTCACTCCCTAAACCAACGCACCACCAGGAGTACCCAATGCAAACTCGCACACTAGGCAAAAGCAATCTCCAGGTCTCCGCTCTCGGCCTCGGCTGCATGGGCATGAGCTTCAGCTACGGGCCGCCCAAGGACAAGCAGGAGATGACCACCCTGCTGCACGCCGCCGTCGATCGCGGAATCACTTTCTTTGACACCGCCGAAGTCTACGGCCCTTTCATCAACGAAGAACTTCTCGGCGAAGCCCTCGCGCCGTTCAAAGGCAAGGTTGTCATCGCCACCAAGTTCGGCTTCAATCTTGGCCCCGATTCCGCTCCAGGCCTGCATCCGCCGAACAGCCGCCCGGAACAAATTCGCCGGGCAATCGAGGGTTCGCTCAAGCGCCTCCGCGTCGACATCATCGACCTCTTCTATCAGCACCGCGTCGACCCGGCCGTTCCCATTGAGGACGTCGCCGGCACGGTCAAGGACCTCATCGCCGAGGGCAAGGTAAAACATTTCGGCATGTCGGAAGCCGGCGCACAAACCATTCGACGCGCGCACGCCGTCCAGCCCGTCACCGCGCTCCAGAACGAGTACTCCCTCTGGTTCCGGCGGCCGGAAGCAGAAATCATTCCGCTGCTCGAAGAACTGGGCATCGGCATGGTCCCCTACAGCCCGCTGGGCAAGGGCTATCTCACCGGCAAAATCAGCTCAACCGACGATATTGGCAAGAGCGACTTCCGCAGCACGCTGCCGCGCTTCCAGGCCGAAGCCCTCAGCGCCAACCAGGCCGTTGTCGATCTGCTGGCCCGGATCGCCGCGGACAAAAACGCTACGCCGGCGCAGATTGCGCTGGCATGGCTGCTGGCGCAGAAACCGTGGATCGTGCCCATCCCCGGCACCACCAAGCTGCATCGGCTGGAAGAAAACATCGGCGCGGTCAACGTTGAGCTCACGCCCGAAGACCTGCGCGAGATCGACGAATCCGCGGCGCAGATCCAGATCCAGGGCGACCGATATCCCGAGCACGTGGAGAAAATGACCGGGCTGTGAGTGGCGGGTTGTCTCTTTCAACGGCCTCACTCCAGAGGGAGCTGGACCGACGCAGTCTGCAAGCTCGAAATCCAGGCCTAATGGAAAACCCACTGCAAGGAGCCGGGCTACGGCCCGGCAGAAAGTAAGGAGGTCGGAATGAACATTTCTTTCGAAAACAAGGTAGCGCTCGTCACCGGCGCCGCCTCCGGACTCGGCCTCGCCACGGCGAAGGCATTCGCTGAAGCCGGCGCTTCCGTGGTGTTGGCCGACTGGAATGAAAATGCCGCGCAATCCGCGGCCGCGGAGCTTGCCAAACGCGGTTATACGACGTTGGCTGTTCGCTGTGACGTATCCGACGACGAGCAGGTTGAGGCAATGGTGAAACAGACGGTTGCCGCTTTCGGACGGCTCGACGCAGCTTATAACAATGCCGGCGTTCAGGGTGTTCTGGCAGAAACTGCCGATTCCCCCCGCGATGATTACGACCGGGTGATGGCGATCAATCTCCGCGGTGTCTGGATCTGCATGAAGTTCGAGCTGCAACAAATGCGCAAGCAGGGGAGTGGCGCTATCGTCAATTGCTCTTCGCTGGGAGGGCTTGTCGGCGGCAACCAACGCGGGACCTACCATGCTGCAAAGCATGGAGTGATTGGATTCACCAAGAGCGCTGCCCTCGAATATGCAACTCGTGGCATTCGCGTGAACGCCGTATGCCCGGGCATGATCCAGACGCCCATGTTCGACAAGATGATTGCAGAAGGTCAGGGAGAAGAGTTGAACGCGATGTTGAAATCGATGGTGCCGATGGGACGGATGGGGCGGCCCGAAGAAATCGCCAATGCTGTTGTATGGCTCTGCAGCTCGGCCGCCAGTTATATTACCGGGCAGTCTATCTCGGTCGATGGCGGATACGTCATGCGTTAGACGAAGGAGACGAGAGAAACCAGGAACGGAACCGAACCTGGCGCCCGGGCGACGCGCATTCTTGAGGAGAGTGCAACACCGGGACACCCGAGAAGGTGGAGAGAGCACCAAATGGCTTCATGGTCCAAAAACGAACTGGGCAAGATCGCCGCGGCCGATGACTTACACATCGCACCCTTCCGTGATGACGGCAAGACCTGCGGTACTCCCACGTGGATCTGGTCCGTGGCCGTCGACGGCGAACTCTACGTCCGCGCTTACAGTGGTAAGAACTCAAGCTGGCATCGGGCAGCGATGCGCCAGCGAGCCGGCCGTATCATCGCCGCCGGCATGACTCGCGATGTGGCATTCGAACCGGCCGATGAATCGCTCAACGACCGCATCGACGATGCTTACCGCGCCAAGTACGCAGGCAGCCCGTATTTGCGCCCCATGGTCAGCGCCGCGGCCCGCTCGGCAACGGTGAGAATCACGCCGCGTGACGCCGCTCCCGCGTGAACGCCCCTTGTGCGATCCCCGAACCGTTTCCGTGTTTCAGCAGTCATAACTGAAAACCGTCCACCGACAACTGGAGAGCCTCCCATGCAAATCACCCATCCCGGCACCAACCCATCCGCCAAAGGTCCCGCTGACTGGTTCACCGGCACGGTCCGCGTCGATCCGCTCTTCACCGCGCCCGACCCAGCCCGCGTTGGCGGCGCTCATGTCACCTTCGAGCCCGGAGCCCGCACTGCGTGGCACACCCACCCGCTCGGCCAGACTCTCGTCGTCACCTCCGGCTGCGGCCGCGCGCAAAGCTGGGGCCAACCCATCCAGGAACTTCGCCCCGGCGACGTGGTCTGGTTCGCCCCCGGCGAAAAGCACTGGCACGGCGCGGCTCCCGCCAACGCCATGACTCACATTGCGATTCAGGAACGGCTTGACGGCAAAACGGTCGACTGGCTCGAGCACGTCAGCGACGAGCAATACCAAGGCTGAGCAGCGCTCAGCCTCGCTTTCCGAATCGATTGTAGCCCGTCTTACACTGAATCCTGGCAGGAGCAGCCTAATGACCGTCCCAACCTGGGCGCAATCCCTTCAACAGGATCTCCGCTACGCGGCCCGCCAGTTTCGCCGCGCTCCCGGTTACGCCATCTTCGCCATTCTCGTGCTGGCCCTCGGCATCGGCACCGTCACCGCGATGTTCACCGTTTCCTATGCGGTGCTGCTCAAACCGCTTCCGTTCGCCGCGGACCGCCTGCTCTTCCAGCCCATCCTGATGACTCCGCAAGGAGATGACGACGTCACTGCGTCCCTACGACGAAATCAAGGAGTGGCAACGCGCCACCTCCGGGACCGCCGACGTAGCGTTCGACGGCGGCGGCCTCAACATCGCCGACGGCCCCGCCGGCGCCGTCCTCATCATGCAAGTCAACGTCAGCTCCAACCTGCTCTCGGTCCTCGGAGTCCATCCCGTCATAGGCCGCGCATTCCTCCCGCAGGAGGAGCAAACCGACAGCCCCAATGTTGTCCTCCTCAGCGACGCTCTGTGGCATCAGCAGTTCGCCGCCGACCCCAACGTCGTCGGTAAAACGCTCCACATCGGCCCCGTTCTCTTCACCGTCGTCGGGGTTATGCCTCCGCAATTCCGCTATCCCTTGTACGCAGAGCGCCCACAGGCGTTTGTCCCCGTTGGCTACGCTTTGCCCGCTCCGGGCAGCAGGGATGCTTACCAGTATTTCCAACCATTGGTGCGCGTCCATCCGGGCACGCCGATCGATGCCGTCATAGCCCGCCTCGCCCAGGCGCACCGGCCATTCGCAGCGCCTGGTGAGTCCGAGCTTCGCCTCGCCGGCCTGCGCGAAATTCTGCTTCTCGTCTACGACGTGCGCCCCGCGCTCATCGCGCTCGAATTCGCCGTTGCTCTGGTCTGGCTTATCGCCTGCGCCAACGTCGCCGGCCTGCTTCTGGCGCGCATCGCCGCCCGCCGCAATGAGATCGCAGTCCGGTCAGCCCTCGGAGCCGGACGAAAACGCATCGTCGCCCAATTCCTCACCGAAAGCCTCGTCCTGAGCTGCGTCGGCGCTCTCGGCGGCCTGGCTCTGGCCGTCGCGTTTCTCCGCGATCTTCCGCCACATGCTCGCTCGCATGTTCCCGCTCGGCGCCGCCGACATCCACCTTAATTGGACAGTCTGGTCCGCGTTACTCCTCCTCACCTTCCTTACCGCGATTGCCTTCGGGGTCTTCCCTGCGCTGATTGCTTCCCGTGCCGACGCTCGCTCGCGCGCTCAACGGCGGCCGTACCCAGTCCCTCCGACCGCGGCCAGAACAGCGCCCGCGCCACGCTGCTGGTCTCTCAAGTCGCGCTCTCCATCGTGCTTCTCATCGGCGCTGGGCTCATGTTGCGCACCTTGTACGCGCTCCGCCATGTTCCCCTCGGCTTCCGCACCGACCATCTTGTGTTGACCACCCTTACCGTTCCCACCGATCGCTACAAGGACCGCAACCTCGCCACCGAAGTCTGGCAACCGCTCCTCGACGAGATTCAGGACCACGCCTGGCGTGCGCGCCGCAGCGCTGTCGACGGTTCTGCCCATCAGTCATCCGGTCGAACTCCTCACCGTCATTTACAACACCGAGCGCACCCATAAGGACGAAATGGCCTCCGTTCGCGCCGCCACTCCCGGCCTGATGAATGTGCTCGGCGTGCGCATGCTTGCCGGACGGTTCTTCAATCAGCAAGACACCGCCTCAAGCCTGCCCGTGACAGTCGTCAATCAAACCTACGTCAACCGCTACTTCGGCGGCGAAAACCCCATTGGCCGGCAGATCCGCTACGGCCATGTGCCCCGCGCCGCCACCATTGTCGGCGTCATTGACGACATCCGCCAGGAAAGCCCCGACACGCCCAGCGCGCCTGAGTTCTATCTCTCCATGGCGCAGATTGACCCCTCCAACGCGGTTTATCGCGCGCTGCTCGGGCGATACATGGAAGTGGCCGTGCGCACGCAAGCCGCGCCCGGCGCGCTCATCCCCGAGCTCCAGCGAACCCTCCACCAGGCCAATCCGCATCTCGCCGTCGGCGAATTCTCCACCATGGCCGAGGCGGTCGAAGACTCCATCTCCGCGCAAAAGCTGGCTGCCGGCGTTATCGGTTCCTTCAGCGCGCTCGTTCTCTTGATCACGATGGCCGGCCTCTACGGCCTGCTCAGTTTCCTCGTCGCCCGTAGGTCTCAGCGAGATTGGCATTCGCATGGCTTTGGGCGCGGATCGCGGCCGGGTGGTGGCCATGGTCATGCGCCAGACCCTCCTGCTCCTCGGCGCCGGAACCCTCGCCGGCATCGGCCTTGCCCTTGCCGCCGGCCGACTGCTTCAACGCTTTCTGTTCGGTGTCCGCGCCTCCGACCCCTGGACCATCGCTCTCGCGCCTCTTGCGCTGCTCGCGTGCGGCTTCCTCGCGTCCCTCGTTCCCGCCCGGCGCGCCGCCGCCGTCAACCCCGTCGATGCCCTCCGGGCCGAGTAACACCCTTGCCGGCTGGCAACCCTGTTTCCTCTCTTGATGCAAATTAGTAATCAATCCTTGCGGTTTTTCTCGCCCGCACCACAAGCGCGGTGCTACATTTCTTCGCATGAAGAAGATTTTCCTCGCTGCCGCGCTTTTCCTGTTGGCGGTGGCGCCTGCCTTTGCCGGGACCAAACATCACCATCGTCGCCATCACCACCATCACTCCCATTACTCTCACCCCGTCACCAAACATCCATCCGCCTAACCTAACCGGCCGGCTGCTCCCGCAGCCGGCCGCTCTCTTTCCGCGCTTCGTTCCGCCTCCCGCCTGTGATACCGTTCGGGCCATGGACTCGCTTGATGAACTCCGCTACCCCATTGGCCGCTTCAACGCCGCGGCCGAGGGTTCCCGCGCCGATCAGCTCGAAACTCTGCGCCGCCTCCCCGCCAATCTGCGTCAGGCCGTCGGCGGCCTCGACGACGCCCAGCTCGACACGCCCTACCGCGAGGGCGGATGGAGCGCTCGCCAGGTCGTGCACCACCTCGCCGACAGCCACGCCAACTCCTACATTCGCGTCAAGTTAGCCCTCACAGAGGATGCGCCCACCATCAAGGCCTACGACGAGGCCGCCTGGGCCCGCCTGCCCGACAGCCGCTTGCCCGTGGAAGTCTCGATACCTTTCGTTGAGGCGGTCCACGCCCGCTTAATCGCCCTCCTCGAGCCCTTGTCCGACGCCGATTGCCAACGCACCTTCGTCCACCCCGAGCGCGGCGTCGTCACTCTGGCCCAGAACCTCGCCATCTACGCATGGCACTCCCGCCATCACGTTGGCCACATCACCCGGTTGCGGGATCGGATGGGCTGGTAATGCCAAGGACCCCGGGGCCACGTGCCGGCTCGCGGTCAGTCGCAGCCGACCAACCCCCACCCGCTGCCGACCTCGCCCGCGCCATTGAGGACTACCTGGCCGCCAACCCCACTGCCCAGGTCCTCGAAGATGGCCGCGTCCTCTTTGACCTTCGCACCGCGCGCTACTCCATCGCCGAGTCGCACGGCCGGTGCCTGCTGCAGCTCTGGAGCGAAGACCGCAACCTGATGCGTACCGTCGTCGGCGTGGAGCCGCGCGCCCGCTCGCTGCGCCTGATGACCCGCCGCATGGGCGCGCCCAAGCCCCAGGCGCTGGAGTTTGTGCCCGTTGGCGACCGCCGCTCCCCGTCCGCCCGCGACAACGCCCGCCGCACCTACCTGCGCCTGCTCGAGCGCGCGCTGGCTCGCAACTTTATCGGCTCCAAGGTGGACGGCATGCGCTCCGCCACCGACCTCGAGCACAGCTTCGGTCCCGCTTACGTCCGCGGTCATCTGCTCCGCGGCACGGCAGCGGACGCGGTCATCGGCGTCAGCCAGGCTGAGTCCGGCGCCATTATCGATGGCATCCTCACGCTCGGCATCCTCTGGCTCGACCACTGCCGGGGCCACGGCGATGCCCGCCGCCACTTCGGCGGGCTCAAGGTCATCGTGCCGACTGGGGCGTGGCGCACCACCGCCGAGCGCATGGCCTGGCTCAACCACTCTGCCGCCGCATTCGAGCTTTACACCCTGGACGAGCGCAACGAAGAGCTTGCAGCCATCGACTTTCGCGACACCGGAAATATTGAATCGCGGCTGGTTCACGCCTTCTCGCAGCAGAGCGCCATCGAGCGCTGCCGTGCCGGCGTCGACCGCATCCTCGCCCTCGTTCCGCCGGAGGCGCGCGAGCGCGTCGAACTCTATCCCCGCTCGGCGAACGAGGTTGCGCTGCTGCTCCATGGCCTGGCGTTCGCTCGCGTCTGTCACGGCGCCGCCGAGGACTCCTTTGCCCGCCGGGACGAGGTCACCTTCGGCGCGGGCGCCAGCGAGACGCCCCTCGACGGCGACTCGGAACCCCTTGCGCGAGAGATCTTTGCCCGCCTGTTCGCGAGCCGCCACGCCGACGGCGTC
The DNA here is from genome assembly GCA_963766785.1 of uncultured Acidobacteriota bacterium. Lineage (GTDB taxonomy): Bacteria > Acidobacteriota > Terriglobia > Terriglobales > Acidobacteriaceae > Telmatobacter. The sequence continues at coordinate 100,710 of CAVYBV010000013.1, read as the reverse complement.
CAAACCGATCCCCTCTTCCGGCTGCAGCCGGAGCGCTGGCTGGAATCGCGATTAAGGGCCGCGCTTCCCGAGTTGATGCCCGGCCTGCGCGCTGACCTGATGGTGTCGCAGGTTCCGGCGCTCTCCAGCGGCGAGCGCGGCATGCTCGACCTGCTCACCCTGGACCGCAACGGCCGGCTGGTGGTGCTCGAACTCAAGGCCGGCGAGGACCTGCACCTGCCGTTCCAGGCCCTCGATTACTGGATTCGCGCGCGCGCCCTCAACCTCGACCGTAAACCCGGTCCAGGCGGCCGCATGCTGTCGGCCTTCGAGCGCCACGGCTACTTTGCCGGCGCCGAGGTGTCGCCGCTGCCGCCGCGCCTGGCGCTCGTCGGTCCGGCGCTGCGCATCCATCCCGCCACGGAGACGGTGCTGCGCTACCTTTCGCCGCAGATCGAGTGGGAGCTGATCGCCCTGGGCGAACACTGGCGCCGGGAGATGAAGGTGGTCTTCCGCAAGCGCTCCGGCGAGCGCTAGTTTTCCCCGCCGAACGCGCTGTTCATGCCGCTGAATGCCGCATCAAAACGGCCCTCTTTTTCGGCATTGCGCAGCCCCATTGCCCGTTCCACGCAGATTTCCGGCGGGGTCGGCTGCCGGCGCAGGATCGACATCCCCTCGGCGATGAAGTCCTTGAGCGGCATGGCGCGGGGATCGTCTGCGCCGTTCATCAGGTCTGTCTGCACGTAGGGCGGGATGATCTCCAGCACCTCGATGCCGGTGGAGCGAAGCTGCCAGCGCAAGGACAACGAGTAGGAGTGGATGGCGGCCTTGGTGGCGTTGTAAGTGGGCGTAATCGACAGCGGCACGAAGGCCAGGCCCGATGACACGTTGATGATGACGGCGTTTTTCTGCTGCTTGAGGTGCGGGAGCAGGGCGTGGGTGAGGCGGATGGGGCCGAGCAGGTTGGTGGCGACGATGGCTTCGGCGTCCGGCAGGCTGGCCGGCGCGTCCCCCAGGCGCTCCGCGCGCATGATGCCGGCATTGTTGATCAAGACGTTGAGTTTGGGGAACTTCGCCGTGACCTCGGCGGCAAAAGAGCGGATGCCGGCCGCGTCGGCGACGTCGAAGGCGAGAGATTCAATGCCGGGATTGGCGGCGGTGACGGCGTCGAGGGCCGACTGGCGACGGCCGGCGATGATGACCTGGTTGCCGGCATTATGGAGGGCTTCGGCCAGGCCGCGGCCGATTCCGGATCCGCCGCCGGTGATGAGGATGGTGTTGCCGGAAGGATTCATGGCATAACTCCTATGAAATTCAGAATAAGGAATCGAGGTCAGGGAACGGTCTCCCGGCATCACCGGCCCACGGGGATTTCCAAGGTGCCGGAGCGGGTGGTATTCCAGTCGTAGACGGCGGTGACTAGCTGGGCGGGGGTATGGGCGGGCAGGTCGATGTCGAGCGAAACGGGAAGGCCGGTTTTGACGATGGTGGCGTACTCGGCGGGCGTGATCTGGGCAGCCTCGCGTGTGGCTTGCCAGTTGAGGGCGGCGCCATCCGCGCCATAAGCCTTGACGCCGACGAGGAGCTTGGCGATGCGCTCGCCGTTGGGAGCCTGGCCGAAGGAGACGTCCTGGGCGCGGATGGTGAAGGAGACGGTGTAGCGGGTGAGCGGGCCTTTAAGCTGGGGATTCTGGCCGGCGGGGGTTGTGCCGGGGCTGGCGTCGCGCCCAGGTCCCCAAGTGCGAGGGACCTGGGGCACCCCTGATTCCTGTCTGGCTTGCCCGACGCTGGCGCCATAGAGGATTCCGGTGGCGTTGGGAATGCCGAGCTGAAGCAGCGGCGCGATGGGGTTTTCAGCCGGAGCGTCGCCGGGCTCGGAGGCGTTGTAGCCCTGCCGGTACGCGAGCTTGTACCTGCCTCCGGAGACTTTCACGTCGATGCGGCGGAAGCTGCCGTCCTCGGTTGAATCTGTGGGCGCGTAGCCGACGGTGTAGTAGCCGTCGCTGTCATGGACAATTTTGCGCAGGGCATCGCCGATATCGTTGGTGGTGAAGGCTCGTCCGCCGGTGGAGGCGGCGAGCTGCTCCATGCCGGTGAGCGCGGAAGCGTCATTCAAAGATTCGGCGGCGAATTCGCCGGTTCCATTGCTGCCGCCGACGCGTCCGGAACCCGCGGAATCGGCGAGGCCGATGTTGGAGTTCATGACGCCCGCGCCGCTCACCGGGTAGACAGCGATTTTGGAGAGCGTAAAGAGATTCGCGGTTTGCTTGACGTGATTCATGTAGCCGGGAAGGCCGGGGTTGTTCTTGAGCTTGTCCATCTCAGAAGGCGTGGGGAAGAAGACGACCGGGAAAGAGCTGGCAAACCAGACGAGGTTTTTTCGGCCGGGAATGCCTTCGAGATAGCGGGCAAGGGCGTTGAGCGCCTCGAAGGTCATGGAGGCGCGAGCACCGAAGCTGTAGCCCTGGGGAGTACCGCCGTGGGCGAATTGGGCTAACTGCGGTGCGACGGAGCGCATGGCCGAGAGATTGGCCGTGTGCTGGGCATCGTCGGCGTTGTCGCTGCGAGTTTGGGCCATGGCGCCGCGCTCGGCCTCATTGCCGCTAACGGCGGCAAGGAGCGCGGCGGAATCCGACGTGAATCCATGGAGCAAGCGCAGGCTGGAGCCGAGCGCAAAGACGGCCACCTGGGTCCCCGGATCCATCTTGTGCAGGTACTGAAGCACCTGTTCGCGCACGTAAACCTGGTCTTCCGGTTCGGTATTGAGCGAGTCGAGAAGAAACACGTCGAGGGCGGCGGAGGGCGGCGCAGTGGGGACGTTGGTGACGGCGCCGAACGGGAGCGGGGGCATGGCGGGTTGCGCGGCGGGCGCGGACGAGGCGGCCGAGTGCTCTTCGAAGAAATCGATGATTTGGAGCTTGCCGTTTTCTTCAATGGAGAAGTCGGACTTGGGCACGTCGGGGACGGGGTCGCCGTTCTTTTTGTCGACGATGACGTCAACGAGGACCTGGCGGGCGGTGGTGCGGAAGACGGGGATGCTGGCGGAGTTAGCGGAGCTGGCGGGGCTAGCCGAGTTGGTGGGGGGCGGCGGCTCGTTCCCAGGTCTCAAAATCGAGACCTGGGGCACCCCATCCTTGTTGGTGGGGTTTGCTGTTGAGACCTGGGGTGGGGTGGCATTGTCGATAGGGTTGGCGGGTGGCGCGGCTGCTTCGGGAACCGGCGAGGTTGAAGGTGTGACGGAATTGGCTTCCTGGATGGGCTGGGATTCGGCGGCCGGAGCTGGAGGATTGGGCTCGGCAGGTGGCGCCGGTTGGCCGGTCATCTGCGCGGCTTCGGCGTCGGTAAGGATGCGGGACTCGCCGCGGTAGATGTGGTAGTGGGTGAAGGTGACTTCGTTGAGGCGGGTCCAGATGGGGCCGCGGTTGATGGCGGCGGAGGGGATGGCGCCGGCGGCGGCAGGAATGGCTGCGTTTCTCAGATCCCACTGATGCCTGACGGCGAGGGCTTCGCTGCGGACCGGGCAAATGTAGGTCTTGCCGCCGATGTCAACGGGGCCGTACTGGACGGCGATGGAAGCAGTGACGAGCGGATCGTCGGAGCCGAGATCGGCGATGACGGTGATGCGGAGGATGGCGCCGGTAGAGGGATCCACGCCCATCTCGCCATGGTAAGGCGCTTGCTCCTGCAGGATGTGCCCACCGCCTAAGTCCTCCGGAGTGGCCACGCAGCAGAACTGAATCTGGTAATGGGATCGTTTGGCGGGCACGGCGTAGCGGAAAACAGCGACGGGGCCGCTCGAGTCCTGCTCCCAGTGGCTCCACGCGAGGTCGCTTTTGGCGGCGTCGAGGAGAACGGTGGAGAGAATGGGACCGAACTCGCCCCAGGAAACCAGTCCCTCCGTGGCTGTATCGATCTTCCTGCCGCGGGAGTTGGTGTCGCGCTCCTGGCCATCGCGGTAGATCACGTTGGCGGAGGTCTGATCGGTGAAGTGAAGGGGAACGTAGCTGTAGGCTCCAGCGGGCCGGTCCTCAAATGTGCGGGTTTCGCGGGTGGCGATGAAGTCGGGGAGCTTGCGGGTGGTCTGGGTGACGTAATTGACGACCTGCGCCATGATCTGGCGCTGCGCGGCGACATCGGGCGCGGGCGTGGATGGGATTTCGGCCGGCGGCAGCTCGAGGAAGGATGACTGCGCGGCGAGGATGGAGAGTTCCTGCTGCGATAGCGGGCCCTGGAGCCGGGATTGGAGGCGCGCTAGGGTGGTTGGGCTGAGGCGCTGAGTAAGTTTTAGGCCGGAGAGCTGGTCGGCAAGTTTGCCGTCGGGCTGGGTGCGGGCGGCGGCCAGGGTCTGCTCCAATTTCGCGACGGTCACCGGCGTGGAGGCATAAACGGGAAGCGCGAGGGCGAGGAACAGGAGCGCTACGGCGGCGGTTTTCACGGTCATTGGGAAGCACACAGTGGTCAGTCATCAGTGTACGGCGAGCCGCGGCAGTTTTGAGTTCCCAATGGTCAGGTGACAGCAGGTTCGTCGCGCTGGGCGGAACGACGGCGACGACAAAGCAGATTCCCTGCCGGGAATGACAGAAAGGAAAACAGGAACAACGGCAAGCGCTCGGCGTTACTGGCAACTGAAAACTGCTGGTTGAGCTACTCGTCGCGAAGGAGGATGAGCGGGTCGACGGCGAGAGCGCGGCGCGCGGGCAGTAACGCGGCCATCATGCCCAGCGCGAGCATGGTGAAGGTGACGCCAGCCAGGACGAAGGGATCGCGCGGCGTGGCCTGGTAGACGATGAAGGCGAGGACCTTGGTGGCCATGAGGCCGAGGACAATTCCGGCGACGGAGCCGTAGGCGAGCAGGCGGAAGATACGGCCGAGGGATGCGGAGAGAATTTGGCTGCGGCCGGCGCCGAGGGCCAGACGGATACCGAGCTCGCGCATGCGCCTGGAGACGACGTAGGAGGCCATGCCGAAGATACCGGTGATGGCGAGCATGGCGCCGAGCATGCCGAGGACGCCGAGAGCGACAGTGGCGACGCGGGCGGCGAAGAGTGCGGAATCCATTTCCGAGGTCCAGGGCTGGATGGCGAGGGGCAGAGTGGCGTCGATGCCGCGAAGGGCGCTCTCGAGAGCGGGCCCCATCTCCTGGGGATCGCGGGTTGAGCGGACGACGAGCCATGTGCCGCTGTCGGTGTGCTGCTGGAAGTCAAAGAACATGGCCGGCTGCTGATCTTCGGTGAGTGTGCGGTACCTGCCGTTTTCCACCACTCCGACCACTTCAGCGCGCTTGCCGCCCCAGTATTTGAAGTGGCCGCCGAGGGCATTCCGGACGGAACCGAAAACTTTGATGGCGAACTGGCGATTCACAAGGGCGACCGTCGGCGATTTTTTGTCGTCGCTAAAGGTGAAATCCCTGCCCGCGATCAGCCGCGTGCCGGCCGCCTGGATGTAACCGGGCGAAATGTTGTAATTCATGGCGTCGGCAACCATGGTGGTGGGGCGGAAGTCGGTGGTGGTGTCGGTGAAAACGAAGGAGTCGCCGCCGCCGAGGCCGAGGGGAATGTTGTTAACGGTGCCGACGGAAGTGACACCGGGGATGGCGGCGATGGCGTCAATCATGCGGCGCTGTATCTGGGGCGAATCGTCGTCGGAGTAGCCGGACATGTGCAGGTCGGTGCTGGCCAGCATCACGTTTTGTGGATCGAAACCGAAGTTCGAGTGCAGGGATCGGACCAGGCCGCGCACGGCGACCAGCGATGAAGTGACGAGCACCGCGCAGATGGCGATCTGTCCGACGAGGAGAACGTCGCGCAGGCTGAAGCGGCGCAGGCTGTCGGTGCTCATGCCGGTGCGGATGATCTGCCAGGGATCGGCGCTGAGGACCTGGCGCACGGGCACCATGCCGAAGAGCAACCCGCTGACCAGCGCGAGCAGGAGGGCGACCAGGTAGGTGCGCAGGTCGGGATTGACGGGGACGTTGATGGGGATGTCGGGGATGGGCTGCCAGGTGCTGAGAAAACGCAGGATGACCACCCCGCCGGCAAGACCGATGACGCCGCCGGCAAGCGAGACCAGAATGGCTTCAGTGAGGAGCTGGCGCACGATGAGCCGGCGGCGGGAGCCGAGCGCCATGCGCAGAGCGACTTCCTTGGCGCGGTCAGCGGCGCGGGCGGCGAACAGGCTGCCGAGATTGGCGCAGGCGGCCAGCAGGATGAGTCCGGCAAGAAGCATCAGGCCGGCCATAAAGGCACGCGCAGGACCGCCGAGAAAATCGCCGACCAGGCCGGGCTTGGCCAGGGAGAATTTCACGCCTTCGTCTTCGTGGGGATAGGTTTTGGCCAGCGCAGCGCCGATGGTGTTGAGGTCGGCGGTGGCTTCAGCCGGGGTAACGCCGGGCCGCAGGCGTCCGAAGACCCAGGGGGAATGATCGCCGCGCTCTTCAAGCTGGTTTTCGCCCTCGATGGTGGGCTGCTCCATGATTGGGATCCACATGGCGGGAGCGAAGAAGAGCTCCGTGCCGCGGAAGCTGGGCTGGGCCACGCCGATGATGGTTAACGGGTGCTTGTTGACGGAGATCGCGCGGCCGATCACGCCGCGGTCGCCGTGGAAGTAACTGTGCCACCAGGCGTAGCTGAGGACGACGTATGGGGCGCTGCCCGGGCCTTTTTCGTCGGAGGCATGGAAGAAGCGGCCGAGATAGGGCTGCTCGCCGAGGGCGTCAAAGTAGTTGCCGCTGGCGAGGAATGGCCAGGCGGTGGTGGGATGCGCGCCGGTGTCAATGCCGACAGCGCCGATGATTTTGAAAGCCACCATGCTGGAGAAGGTGCGGTTGCGGTCGCGCAGGTCCCTGTAGTCGGGGTAGGACTGCGAGGGTCCGTGGAAGCGTTGGACGCTGTAGAGGTTACCGGCGTCGGGCAGGTTCAGCGGCTTCAGCACCAGGGCGTTCAGGACGCTGAACACAATGGCGTTGGCACCGATGCCGAGCGCCAGGGTGACGACTGCCGTGATCGCGAAGCCGGGAGACTTGACCAACTGGCGGAAGGCGAGCTTCAGGTCGCTCAACATGAGGAGTACTACGCAGCCGAATCGACGCCAGTTCCCGGGTTCAGGGTTCGTAGGTCAGGATTCATGTCTCATTGACAGTTCCCTGTTTTCTGTTCTCTGTTCCCTGTTCTCTGTTCCCTGTTCCCTGCTTTTGCGGTACGATGTTTGTACCCGCCGGTTCATCCGGCTACGGAGGAGAACAATGTTCCAGCCCGTCTTCGTCCGAATTCGACCTATTCGCTGAACATTGCCTCGGGTTTTCCTTTCCGTTCGTCCCGAGGATGACGTCAGCCCCGGGTTATTCGACTGCACAACTGAATGGAATTGCAGCGCGAGCCCCTCGCCTGCGCCGTGATTTTTTCGCGCGGCGCTTGATGGAGCTTTCCCATGTCGCTTTTGGAGACAACCACGCCGCAGCCGGCTGACGGCCGCGCGACGGGATTCTGGAGTTCGGTGCGCGAGGCCCTGCGGGGGTCGCACCAGGACTTCACGACCGGCAACCTGAACCGGTCCATTCTTTTACTCGCCATCCCCATGGTGCTGGAGATGGTGCTGGAATCGCTGTTTGCCGTGGTGGACGTGTTCTGGGTGGGCCGGCTGGGCGCCGATGCGGTAGCCACGGTGGGCCTGACCGAGTCGATGCTCGCGCTCGTTTTCGCCATCGGGTTGGGCGTATCGCTTTCGACCACGGCGATGGTGGCGCGGCGCATCGGCGAAAAAGATCCTGAGGACGCGGCCATCGCCGGCGTGCAGGCCATCGTGCTGGGACTGGCGATTTCGCTCATTCTGGGTCTGCCGGCGGGATGGTTTGCGCCGAAACTCCTGCAACTGATGGGCGCTTCGCCGGCCATCGTGGCCACGGGCTCAGGGTACGCGCGCATCGCGCTGGGCGGGTGCGGCGCCATCGTCATGCTGTTTTTGAACAACGCCATCTTCCGCGGCGCGGGCGATGCGGCGATTGCGATGCGCCTGCTTTGGGTGTCGAACATCATCAACCTCATCCTCGATCCGTGCCTGATTTTCGGCCTCAGAATCGGTCCGGTCGCGTTCCCGCACATGGGCGTAACCGGCGCGGCCATGGCCACGTTCACGGGGCGCAGCATTGGCGTGCTCTACCAGTTCTGGCGGCTGGCGCGGGGCACAGAGCGGCTGCGCGCGCTGGCCTACCACCTGCGGCTGAATGCGGGCGTGATGCTGCGCCTGCTGCGGGTATCGCTGGTGGGCATTTTGCAGTTCGCCATCGCCAACGCCAGCTGGATCCTGCTGGTGCGGATCGTGTCCCAGTTCGGCGCGGACTCAGTGGCCGGCTACACCGTGGCCATCCGCATCGTGGTGTTCTTCATTCTGCCCGCGTGGGGACTGAGCAACGCCGCGGCCACACTCGTCGGCCAGAACCTGGGCGCAGGCAAGCCGGAGCGCGCCGCGCAAGCCGTGTGGCGCACCGGGCTCTACAACATGCTGTTCCTGGGCACGATCGGGGTGTTCTTCGTGGTGTTCGCGCGGCCGGCGGTGAGCCTGTTCGTGAACGACGCGGCGGTGATTCCGATTGCCGCGCTGGCGCTGCGCACCTTTGCCTGCGGCAACGTGGGCTACGCCTACGGCATGGTGATGCTGCAGGCCTTCAACGGCGCCGGCGACACCTGGACCCCCACGGTGGTGAACTTCTTCGGCTTTTGGGTGCTGGAGCTGCCTCTGGCCTGGGTGCTGGCGCGGCCCATGGGGATGCACGCCGAGGGCGCATTCCTCGCCATCGTGATTGCGGAGTGCTCCATGGCGGTCGCAGGCGTGGTGCTGTTCCGGCAGGGACGGTGGAAAAGGAAGAGAATCTAGCGCGGACCTGCGGGCGACGAAGCGCGGAGTTAATAGCAATCCTGCGCCAGCCAGGATGGCTTCGATCGGTCGCGCGACCGCTCAAGGGCAGGGAGGGACCCGTGGCGGACGCAGTGCTTTCATAACTCTAGCTATCTTCAGGGTCAAGGTTATCCCTTGGTAACTGCCGTTCCCAAAGCGAAGTACCTTCCCGCATCGGTTTCTGCACACGGGAACCGATCGGCAACTAAGAAAGCTGAGCACATAATCAACCGATAATGCTGTCGGAAACATGCGGGACGCGGGTTTCACGGGGCTACTCAGTGAGCTCGCTGCATTTTCCGCCGGGTTACGCGAGCGGGCACTGAGGATGTTTCTTCAACGCTTAAGTTGTTTCTGCTTCCTTCTCGTTTCCTGGCATTTCCAAGCGAGAGGGACCTATGTTCGACCTAGTCATTGGACTCATCTACGTCGGCATTCTTTTGGTACCGGCGATCGTGGCCACATTCAGCATCGATCATGCTCAGAGCAACCAGTAAGTTCCTGACGCACACGAATGCTTTACGTGAATTCCCGAGTTGCTGTGATTCCTGGGATTGTATCCAGGGCTGCAGCGCCTCAAGACCCTACCCCGGCGACCGCGGTTCTGCAACCCGTCCGTCGACCGGGACCCGCTTTCGGGGGCTACCGGCGGGACTTCGCCTGTCAGTGGCTGTGGATCAGCTCATGGGTTTTTTGAGAGGCCCACACCACTCCAGGCGAGGTTGGCCGCATGCCGGATTCCTGCGAATCTGCAGCACCCTGGGATTGCCGCCAGCTCAAGGGCGGCGCCTGTGCAAGGATTAAACTTGTCATATTGCGACATTTACCGCAATACGACACGTTTGGAGCCTCGAACTGCCCTCTGCGATGAAGCCGACAGGGAATCGCACTCGCTGTTCTCGGAACCGATCTTTCGACTCCAGCGGTGAGGCGCGATTCACGCACGCTCCCGCGCAATCCGAATCGCGAAGACGGCATGCGACATCTGAGACAATGATGCAAGTGAATGGATTGGGATCAGCTTGCTGGCTGCCTGAGCGCAGCAGTGCGTGGGAGTGTCCGAATCCCACCGTATTGGTGGCGTGCCTTGCGCTTGCCGGCGCCGCGCTGCTGACAACGCCTGTGCGCGCGCAGATAAATCCTTCCTCGGCGCAGAATTCCTATTATGGCAGCGTGACGGTAACGCCGGTGACCGATGAGCCGCTGCGGCTGTCGCTGGACGATGCCATCCAGATGGGCCTCAAAAACAACCTGGGACTGAAGGAAGCCCAAAACGCTGAGCGCGCGATTCATGCCGAAAAGTTGCAGGCATTGCAGGAGTTTCTGCCCACCATCGCGCTGACGGGCGACTCGGGGTTCTACCAGCACAACCTGGCGGCGCTGGGTTTTGGCCCCAGCGTCGTAGGCAAGTTCAAGGCTTTGCTTCCGCCTGGAGTCACGAGCATTCCCTTGCTCACGCGGGACACGCTGACCGAAGGCACGCTGCACTACGACCAGACCCTCTTCTCGGGGCCGGTGATTTCGGGGTGGAAGGCGGCGGGAGCGGCGACGCGGGCCCAGCACTTTGCCACGCAAACAGCGCGCGGCGACGTGGTCCAGGACGTGGCTGGCGCGTACCTGCATTCGGTCGCGGCCCAGAGCGAGGTTAACAACGCGCGCGCGCTGGAGCAGGCGGACATGGTGGAGTGGACGCACGCGCACGAACAGCACTTGGCCGGAACCATGGCCAACCTGGACGAACTGCGCGCGCGCGTGCAGTACCAGACGCAGGAGCAGGCGCGTATCGCGGCGGAGAACGCGGTAGAGAAGGATCTGATTCTGCTGAAACGCGAGATCGGCGTTGACCCCGGGCAGAAGGTAATCCTGACGGACAAGACGCCCTACGGTTATCTGGCTGCGCAGACGCCCGAGGAGGTGCGCGCGCTCGCCTACCGCTACCGCAACGATTACCAGAACCTGCAGAACCAGGTGGTCGAATTGAAGGCGGCGCATGCGGCGTATCGCAGCCAGCGCTGGCCCACGCTGAGTTTCAGCGGGAACTACGGCGTGATGGACATCGGCGGGATCGGCTCGCACGGCACCTGGGCCGCGATTGGGACGCTGAGCGTGCCGGTGTTTCGCGAAGGCGGGCTGCGCGGGGACATCGACGCCTCGCAGGCGCAACTGGATGCGGTCGAGGCACAGTTGGCGGACCTGCGGGTCGAGATCGACCAGCAGGTGCGGACGGCGCTGCTGGACGTGGAGGCTTCGCGCAAGCTGGTGGACGTGTCGCGGTCGAACCAGGACCTGGCCACGCATGAGTTGAGCGATGAGACCGAGCGCGTGGAAGCGGGGGTGGACAACACCCTGCCGCTGGTGGAGGCGCAGGCCAGCGTGGCCGCGGCCGAAAGCAACCTCATCGAGAGCCTGTACCAGTACAGCCAGACGAAGCTGGCCCTGGCCCGCGCGGCGGGCGTGCTGGAGATTCAATACCGGGATTACCTGGGCAGATAGGGGCGGCGGAGGGACGACGCTTGCCGCCTGAGGTAGTCTAGGTTTACCCGCTTGCCCCTGGGCTGGCTTGACGAAGGGGCGAGAATCAGCCAATCTGGATCGCGCATCCTTCAACCAACGTCAGGGAATTTCGTCCGCCAATCGGCTGCCTGGCTCAGGCCAATCGCTCGCCCGCCCGGCAGGGCCTTTCCGGCCCGAATTGTGAATTCATCCCCACTCAACAAGGAGCGAAGAATGCCTCGGAAGCTGCGGATCAACTACTACGTGGAGGCGGACGCGGCGGCTCTTGCCCGCCGGACGGCGTATTACTTTGTGGAGATGGCGGCGGAGGCGGTGGATGCGGCGGGCCAGGCGCGAATCGCCGTCAGCGGAGGATCGACGCCCAAGGCGGTGTTTGAATTGCTGGCCGATCCGCACCAGAAGTGGCGCGCGGCCATGCCGTGGGACCGCCTGAACCTCTACTGGGTGGATGAGCGAACGGTACCGCCGGATCATGCGGATTCAAACTACCGCATGGCGCGGGAGGCCATGCTGAGCCACGTTCCGCTGCCGGCAGAGCAGATTCACCGCATGGAGGGCGAACTGGACCCGGAGACGGCAGCCTCGCGGTACGAGTCGGAACTGAGAAACAGCTTTCGCCTGGAGGGAGCGGAAAGCCCGCGCTTCGACCTGGTGCAACTGGGGATGGGGCCGGACGGGCACACGGCGTCGCTGTTTCCGCACACCGCGGCCATCCACGAAATGAGCCGCCTGGTGACAGCCAACCACGTTCCCCAACTGGACACCTGGCGCATCACTCTGACCTGGCCGGTGATCAACCACGCCAGCTCGGTGTTCTTCCTGATTGCCGGCGCCGACAAGGCCGAGCGCGTACACGAAGTGTTCATGGGGCCGCGCGATCCGGAACGGCTGCCCAGTCAACTGATCTGGCCCTCAAGCGGTATACTCACTCTGTTCCTGGATAAGGCCGCTGCCGCGCTTCTGCCCGCACCCAACGGAGAAGGCTGCGGGGTTCTGGAGAGAGAGCGATGATTCTGGCCGGCGACGTAGGCGGCACAAAGGTATACCTGGCCCTGTACGACTTTTCCAACGGCAAGCTGGATTATCGGCGCGAGGAGCGCTTTCCCGCCAGGGAGTATGCGGGCCTGGAAGCCATCGTGGCTGAGTTCCTGGGCGGCGACAAGGCGACGGCGGCGTGCTTTGGCGTCCCCGGGCCGGTGCGCGACGGGCGGCTGCGCCTGACCAACCTGCCGTGGACACTGGATGCCCGCGAGCTCTCCCTGCAACTGAATATCGATCACGTGTTCCTGATCAACGATCTGGAGGCGAACGGCTACGGCATTGCCGAGCTGCAGCCGAACCAGATCTACACTCTGAGCGACGGCGATCCGAGCCAGATAGGGAACCGCGCGCTGATTGCGGCGGGCACCGGGCTGGGCGAAGGTTTGCTGACGTGGAACGGCCGCATCCATGTCCCCTTTCCCTCCGAAGGCGGGCATGCGGACTACGCGCCGCGCAATGAAGAGGAGATCGAGCTGTTCCGTTTTCTCAAGCAGAAATACCTGGGACGGATCAGTTGGGAGCGCGTGGTGAGCGGCATGGGGATGACCAACATCTTCGAGTTCCTGCGCGACGTGCGGGGCATGGAGGTTGAGCCGGAGCTGGCCGAAGAAGCAGCCGCTGCGGAAGACCTGAACGCCATCATTACGCAAAAGGGCCTGAGCGGAGAAAGCGAGATCTGCGCGCGAACGCTGGACATGTTTGTTTCGGCGTACGGCGCCGAGTCCGGCAACCTGGCGCTCAAGGTTCTATCGGTTGGCGGTATGTATCTTGGCGGGGGCATCGCGCCGCGCATCCTGGAGAAACTGAAGGACGGCACCTTCATCAAGGCATTCATTGACAAGGGACGGCTGAGCCAACTGCTGATTAACATGCCGGTGCGCGTGATCCTGGAGAGCCGGGCGGCGGTGCTGGGCGCGGCGGCGTACGCGGAGGCGCGGGCCGCGGAGTTGAGCGGCGTTTCGCCACGGGCGGCGTCGGTCAAGTCAGTACAGAGTTGAGCAGTTTTCGGGTGGGGGAATTTAATTAGAGGGCCCGGCCATCGTGGCCGGGCCGTTCGTTCTTTGCTGCCGGTGGCGCGATCCGGTAGGCCAGAGGCAGGCCTGTAAAGAGCGCGGCGAACTCGAAGACCAGGGCGAATCGCGGCAGGAGCCTGGGTGCGGATTCGGGGCAATCCGATTCAAGGTTAATGGAACTTGCGATCGCGCCGGGTAGATTTGCGGCTATTCTGGAGCCATCCGGATTTTCATGCCCTTCGCGCACACCATTGACGGAATTGGTTACACCTTCGCGGACCTGAAGGATCTGCTGGCCAGGGCGACTCCGCACCGCAGCGGCGACGCGCTCGCCGGCATTGCGGCGGCCTCGGCGCGGGAGCGCGTGGCGGCACAGTTTGCGCTGGCCGATCTGCCGCTGGCTCACTTTCTCGAGGAGCAGGTCGTACCATATGAAACCGACGAAGTGACGCGGCTGATCGTGGACACGCTCGATGCCGAGGCATTCGCGCCCATCCGCTCGTTCACCGTGGGCGAGCTGCGCGACTGGCTGCTTTCAGACGAAGCCACAGGCGAGCGGATTGCCGCGCTCGCGCCCGGCCTTACGCCGGAGATGGCGGCGGCTTCAGCCAAGCTGATGCGCGTGCAGGACCTGATTGCAGCGGCCCGCAAAATCCGCGTTGTCACGCGCTTCCGCACCACTGTGGGTTTGCCCGGCCGGCTGAGCGCGCGGCTGCAACCGAATCATCCGACAGACGATCCTGCCGGCATTCTGGCGTCGATCCTGGACGGCATTCTGCTTGGCTCCGGCGACGCGGTCATCGGCATCAATCCCGCGGGCGACAGCGTGGAGACGGCAGCGCGCCTGCTGTGGATGGTGGACGCGCTCAGGCAGCGCTTCGAGATTCCCACCCAGAGCTGCGTGCTGGCGCACATCACCACGCAGATGGCCGCGCTCACAGCGGGCGCGCCGGTGGACTTGCTGTTCCAGTCGATCGCCGGTACCGAGGCGGCCAACCGCAGCTTCGGCGTCAGTCTTTCGCTGCTCCGCGAAGCGCACGAAGCGGGGCGGCAACTGCGGCGCGGCGGCGTGTGCGCCGACGGCGGAGTGGGCGACAACGTGATGTACTTCGAGACCGGGCAGGGATCGGCGCTTTCCGCCGGCGCCCATCACGGCGTGGACCAGCAGACCCTGGAAGCGCGCGCCTACGGCGTGGCGCGAGCATTCCGTCCCATGCTGGTGAACACGGTGGTGGGGTTCATCGGGCCGGAGTATCTGTATGACGGCAAGCAGATCGCGCGCGCCGGCCTGGAGGACCATTTCTGCGGCAAGCTGCTGGGGCTTCCCATGGGCTGCGACGTGTGCTACACCAACCACGCCGAAGCCGACCAGGACGACATGGACGCATTGCTCACATTGCTGGGCGCGGCAGGTGTGAATTACATCATGGGCGTGCCCGGCGCCGACGACGTGATGCTCAACTACCAATCGACCAGCTTCCACGACGCGCTTTACCTGCGCCGTGTGCTCGGCCTCAGGCCCGCGCCGGAGTTTGAAACCTGGCTGTCCGGCGACGGCCTGCATCGCCTCCGTCTGGAGGCGGCCAACCCGGAAAGGCTGCTTTCGGCATGAGCGACGGCGTCCTCGACCGCCTCGCGCCGCGACTGCGCGCGCTAACTCCGGCGCGCGTAGGCCTCGCCCGCACCGGCGTCAGCCAGCAGTTGCGCGACGTGCTCGCATTCCAGCAGGCGCACGCCATGGCCCGCGATGCGGTCGATGCCGCGCTGGACGCGCGGGGACTTGCGGCGGAAATCGAAAGCAGTATCCGCCCCGAAGTGGTGCGGCTGCGTTCGGCTGCCGTGAACAGAGCAGAGTATTTGCAGCGGCCCGACCTGGGGCGCAGACTGAATGAAGCCAGCCGCGCGCTTCTAGAAGAGCAGCCCGGGAATGAGGTGGACGTGGCGTTGGTGATCGCCGACGGGCTGTCCGCGCTGGCCGTGGAGCGGCATGTCCCTCCGTTGTTGCGGGAACTTCTTCCCCGGCTCGCAAGTTGGCGGCTGGCGCCGATTGCGATCGTCGAGCAGGGCCGGGTGGCCATCGGCGACGAGATCGGCGAAGCCCTGGGCGCCCGGATTGCAGCCGTGTTCATCGGCGAACGCCCGGGCCTGAGCTCTCCCGACTCCCTCGGCGCCTACATCACCTGGATGCCCCTCCGCGGCCGCACCGACGCCGAGCGCGTCTGCATCTCCAACATCCGCGCCGAGGGCTTGGGCTACGATGAAGCTGCGGCGCAGATCGGGCAGGCGCTGCAGAGCGCGCGCCGGCTGCGCATGACCGGCGTCCCCCTGCGCCCCCAACTCGAACCCGCGCGCCAGGGAGACGAGGCATGATGCGTTGGCTGCAGATTGCGTTGATGACGCTGCTGGCGCTGGCCGCGCTCTCCTATCTCGCAGACTTTGCCGTATTCCACCTGCGCGGCTCGCCGCAACAGAAACTCAAGGTGAGCCACTTCATCTCCGTGCCTCTAAACGGCGGGCCGAATGAAAACAAGCAGGAGATTGACTACACCGGTTCCGAAGATACCCCGTGCTCGATCACGTTGTATCCGCAGGGCGGGATGGCGCCATGCTGGTATCTGCGCCGCCATTTGAACCAGGTGAGCAACTATTGAGCAGCTGGCCGCCGGGAAACTCTTCTCACATGGCACGGTGATGCGAGTCACGCGCTGCGGCTCTCAATCGAGCATAGCATCGAATAATCCTGTCTCTAGCCTGCCCCTGGATGGACAGCATGACGTTCAGCCGGACACAAAACGAGAACGGTACCTTCAACACGCGCTGCCTGTACTGCTTCATGACGGTAGCGTCATCGGTGGAGTCCGAGTTCGAGCTCGACGATGTAGAGGCGCATCACGCGTGCCCCGAGAAGGTGCTTGCGGAGTTGGTCGCGCTCTACGCGCCGCGCTCAAACCAGGCTCGCCCCAGCTAGGGCCGGTTTGGCAGTGGTGTAAGGTAAACATCTCTCTAATCCGCTTTTGACCTGCGCTCTTACTGATTGGGCGGGGTTGAAGGAACCGCGGGTGCGGCAGAATCACCGGATGGCTCGGCTTGGTCTTTCGACGGTTGCTGGCGTTTCCGGTTGTTGGCTATTTGTTGATAGAGATTCTCGTCGGCCTGCTTGTTGAGCTTGCTGGCTTTGGCAAATTCTAGCCGGGCCTGGTCCATGCGGCCCATGGCGCGATAGAGCCGCGCCAGCCGCCAATGCACATCGACGTCGTCGGACTTCAGCCTTGCGGCGATCTCCAGTTCGTGCAAGGCGTCGTCCTTGCGTCCGGCATCGGAGTCCACGATGCCCAGATCCAGCTCGCCCAGCCACAGCGAAGGATCCAGCTTGACGGCTTTCTCCAGCCATGGGCGCGCTTGGTCGTCCTGATTCAACTGCAGCTCGGAATCGCCCAGGTAGAGCATGGATCGGGCATGAGCGGGATTGTTGGCCAGCTCGGCCTGAAATTGCTGCACTGCCTCCGGATACCGCTTCTGCGTCCACAACAGATAACCCAGGCCGAAATGAACGTTCGGCTCATTGGGGCCCGCGGCAACCGCCGCCCGAAACATTTTCGTGGATCCCGCATTGTCCTTCATCGCGTCCAGCGCTTCGCCCGCCAGCATATCGGCCTCGGCCGATTCCGCGTTGAGATTGAGGATCTCCCGGTAAGTGTCCATCACGCACTGAAATTGCGTGGACCACAGGCAGCTTTGCGCCAGCGCCAGGCGAAGGGGAAGGTTAGGCGGGTCGCCGGCTGCCGCCGTCTTCAGATACGGAATCGCCTGCGCATACTCTGCCAGCCCGTAATGCGCCATGCCCACGAGGATGTTCAGGCGCTGCGCATCGACCGAACCCGGCGGCGCCGACTTGAGCAGCTCCGTGAACTCGGGAATGCACTCCTTCAGTTGCCCGTCCTTGAACAGCGCCAGGCCCAGGTTCAAGCGAAGCGCAGGCACATGGGAATCGTGGGGGGCCAGGTCCAGCGCCTTGCGGTTGAACGCGATCGCTTCCTTGTAATGGCTTTGGCGCGCCTCTAGAAGACCCAGTTGCGCATAGGGTTCCGGAAGATCCGGATGCGCCTTCAGGTAGGCCCGCCACGCGGCCTCCGCTTCTGCGACTTTGCCCTGCTGCTCGAGCGCCAGCGCCTGCTGTCTCTGCGCCGCGTCCGTGCTCTGGGACGCCGCCGCAACTGCTGCCAACGCCAAGATCAAGAAAATTGGTGCGACCGCTTTCATTTCTCCCTTTTGTCCGCTGCGCGGCCAGGCCTCAGCTTGAGGCGCCCGCCATTCTTTAGACGAATCGTAGAGTTTATTCTCTCTCCCTGCTGTTGCGGCACGCAAATGAGCCTGAAAAAGAAGGGGCGCGGCAGCTCATGCTGCCGCGCCCCCGGTTGTGGAGCTGGTTGTTGGTTAGAACACGAACTTGCCGCCCAGCTCGAGGTTACGTGGATCCCACGTGCTGTTAACCTGGCCGAACGTGTTGCCCTGTTCCAGAGCCGTGCTGAACGGGAAGCCGTTCTGCGGGGAGTAGCCGGTGTTTATGCCGTTCTTCTCCGCTTCGTTGAACGTGTTGAACGACTCGAAACGCATCTCGAAGTGCGCCCGCTCAGTGATCGCGAACGACTTGTAGAGCGACGTGGTGAAGTTCACGCGTCCCGGTCCCACCACGGCGTCCTTTCTGGCACTGCCGAAGCCCATGTTGGCGCCGCCGAGCCATTGAGGCTCCACACTGGAGAACTTGCTCGTGTCGAACCAGTCCCTCATGTTCCTCGGATACGTCATCTTGCCCGCGACGTTGGGACGGACGGTGTAGCCGCCGCCCATGCCAACCGGGTCGTAGCTGTTGTTGCTGTTGTTGGGAGGACCGCCCGCGCCGGTTACGTTTTGCGGAAGACCGTCCTCGGCGACGAACGTGCCGGCCAGTTCCCAGCCGCCCGCGATTGAGTGGGCAAAGCCGTTGCTCTTGGCAAAGAACGGCAGCTTGTAGATGTAGTTGGTGTTCAACATCTGACGGCGATCAAGCCCGCCCGAACCCTTGTCGTACTTCAGATACCACGGGTTCGAAACGCAGCAGGAGTTGTCGTAGGATTGGATGTCGATTTCATGCGACCATGTGTAATCCACCTCGCCGGAGAGACCCCAGCGGTTCTGGATACGCACGCCCGCCTGGAAACCGTTGTAGTTGCCGTTGGTGTTCATCGCCTGCTCCGTGATACCAGAGTAGCCCTGATATGACCGGAACTGGTTAAAGCCGGCCGGCCAGATCGCCGCGCCACCTGAGGTCAGCGCGCCGAAGCCGTTCTTGCAGTTGGAGTCAGCGTCAGCATACGGGCCGCCGCCGCCGGTGAGGTGATCGCCACCGTCGCCCTCCAGGCAGGTGAGTTGGGCGGTTACGTTGCCGGGCTTGCCCCACTGGTTGGGTATGGTCACGGTCTGGCCGATGTCGCTCAATGGCATGTTGTTGATGGCGAGATCGGACCACTGGTGCCAGGCCACGTTGCCCACGTACTGCACAACTGCCACCACCGAGGGGGTGACCTCATGCTGCACGCCCAGGCTGAACATGGCCACTGCCGGAGGCGAATAGTTGTCCGGCTGCAGGTTTTCTACGCTGGTTGCGAACACCGGGAGGCCTCCGGGCTGGGTCGCGGCGTTCTCGCCCGTATTCCAGCTTACGCCGGGCTTGCTCAGGTAGGTTCCGCCGATGCCCAGGTTGTACGCGAACGGAGCGTTGGTCGCCGCGTTGTACACGTCGTTGCCCTGCGTGCGCTCGAAGAACGTCCCGAAGCCGCCGCGCAGAACCGTCTTGCCGTTCCCGAACAGGTCCTCAGAGAACCCGATGCGGGGTTGCCAGGTGTTGTACCTGTTATCCACCAGTCCGCGCGGAAAGCCTCCCTCGCCTGCCAATTCCATGCCATTGAGATAGGCCGGCAGCGGTGCGGCCCACGCGGAAGTGGGACGGATTACCCCCGGGCTGTTGGAGGCGATGGTGCCAGCCGCAGTCCAGGTCGGCACTGCCCCTGGGAGGTAAGCGCTGGGGTAGAAGTTGGATAGGGCGTTGTTCCGTTCCCACGCATGCGGCAGGGCGTCGTAACGGAAGCCCAACTGCAAGCTCAAGCGCGGAGTCACATGCCAGTTGTCCTGGATGTAGCCCGAGTTGGTTACGTTGACGTAGTGGTCAATCGGCGCCGACTGGAACTGCGCGTAGTTACCCGTCAGGCCGATCAGCAGGTCCATCAAGCTGTCGTTCGTCGTCCCGCTGGGAGAATAGTCGCCCTGTGACTCGCCGAAGATCTGCTGATTCTTGTCGTACTTCATGTAGCTGTACCCGTACTTCATGGCATGTTTGCCCTTGGTGTACGAGAGGTCTACACGCGGCTGGTAGTCGCGGGCGGCGTTGTGCCACGGCTCCGAACCGGTCTCTTC
The DNA here is from genome assembly GCA_963766785.1 of uncultured Acidobacteriota bacterium. Lineage (GTDB taxonomy): Bacteria > Acidobacteriota > Terriglobia > Terriglobales > Acidobacteriaceae > Telmatobacter. The sequence goes on along the minus strand of CAVYBV010000013.1, from coordinate 80,824 downwards.
CGCCACGCCGTACGGGCCCATGTATTCCATGGCCGGCAGAATGTTGCGGGTGATGGTGAACGCCGGTGTGACCGGGGTTACGCTCCAGCCCGCTGGGAGATACGAATTGGAACTGGGCAGGATGTTGAGCACGTTGCCGTCGTAGTTGATGCTGGCCTCGAGCAGCAGGTTCGGGTTGATCGTCCCTGAGAGCTTGATGGCCGCGGACTGCGACGGGTTGGAAAGGATACTGCCGAGGGTGTTATAGCTTGCCCACAGCCAGCCCAGTTCCGGTATGGTGTAGGTCTGCGTCACCTGGTCGTCCATGTAGTGGCCCAGGATCGCCCACTTGTCGTTGAACTTGTGGTCGAGGCGCAGCACGGTATCCAGCACGTTAATTCCGTCCGATGACGACGTGGCGTTCGAGTCCGAGGACACGAGGCTCGGGCTGACCGCCGGGAATACCGGCGAGTTGAGGTACAGGATGCCGTTGTTGTCGAACAGAGACGCCGGGATGTAACCGCCCGGCCACTTCTGGTTGGGCTGGTACGCAGCGCCCAGCGGAGCAATGGTGTGCGTCCAGTAGTAGCTGCTGGTGGAGATGTTGGGCACCACCAGGGTGTTTCCGGGGGCGAACGCCGGCGCCTTGTAGGTCAGGTTCTGGCCCGACTTGGGGATATCCGCCGGATCAATGGTGTGCTCGACGTTGGTGCCGTTAGGCGAGAGGATCTTGCGCCATTCCTGGTTGTAGAAGAAGAAGCTCCTCTGCTTGTCGGTGTTGTACACGTGCGGGATGTAGAGCGGCCCGCCGACGTTGTAGCCGAAGATGTTGTAGTGGGTTACAGGGCGAGCAGAACCGCCGAGGTTTCCAAAGAAGCTGTTGGCGTTGTAGTCGGTGTTGCGGTTGAACTCCCACGCCTCGCCATGTAACTTCTGCGTGCCGCTCTTGAGCGAAAGGCTCATGGTAGCGCCCGAAGAAATACCGTAGTCCGGGGGATAGTTCGACGACAGCACGTTGAACTCGGCAATGGCGTCCTGCGACGGCATGATGGACATGCCGCCGGCGCCGCCGCGGTCGTCGGCCTCGCCGCCGTCAATGAGCCAGATGTTGTGGCTCTGGCGCAGGCCGTTGATGCTCAGCGTGAAGCTGGCTGACACCGAGGTCGGCGTGTTGGAGTCGGGCAGATCGGAACTGACGCCCAGGCCCAACGCCGCCAGCGCGGCAAAGTTGCGGTTTTCCGTGGCGATCTCACTGATCTGCTCCGAACTGATCAGCGTGCTCACCACGTTCGAGTCCGTCTGCACCGTCAGCGCATCCGCGCTCACGGTCACGGTCTGGCTTTCGGCTCCCACCGTCAGCTTCACGTCGTGGCGGAACGTCATCGACACGTTCACCACGATGCCGTTCTCCTCGTACGTCTGGAAGCCCTTGGAGGAGACCCTCATGTTGTAGTTTGCGGGGTTCAGACCGTTGAAATCGTACAGCCCGGTTGCTCCGCTCTGCGACGTTTTGGTGAATCCGGTGGCCGGATCGGTGATGGTGACCGTTGCTCCCGGCACCACCGCTCCTGTCTGGTCTGTGACGATGCCCGTCAGTTCCGAGTTGGCCTGCGCGTATAACCCCGCGCTGGCCAGCGCCAGAAACAACGGCAACAGGAAGAACCTGTTTAGCGTTTGTCTCATGTGACCTTCCTTTTCAAATGGTGTTGCGTGTCTCTTTGGCTCAACTTCTGTTTGTTTCTGCTGCTTCCCCGTAAGGAATGAAGCCCGTATGAACTGGATACCGGAAAGGGTGAAAAAGTGGAACGCGATCTAACCGGCAAAACACGACAAAACCATCCGCGGACGATACCGTCCGGGATGGGAGAGGGACTCGAGTTTGACTGGACTTCAAGTACAACGATTTACCGAATCCTTGAAAGAACTTGCTTTCTCCTACTGCGAAGCCTGAATCTGCGGAATAGCTGCAGAACAGCAGCGCCAGTGCCTGTTTGAATCTTCCGGGCTTCGGCCGTGAAGGCGATCGCCATATGGAGTTCGCCATGCGACCCTTATCCCGCTGAATCACATCGAGGTGCTCATCCCCGGAACCACCCGGAGAAGCGGCATTTCTCCGCTTTTGTGAAGTAAGGGACGAGCCCTTATCCAGTTTTTGGAATGCCCCAACTGAAACGTTTAAGCAAAGCGCCGGAAAAACCTGTTGAGAGAATCCGGGCACATTTGACGCGCTGCAAGCAACGAATGTCAAGGGCAAAATTACAGGCCGCCGCGGAGGGGTGGCAACAGCAGAGCGCCTGCTGAAACGCTGCGAACTCGTCTCGACCCCGGCTCTCGATTGAGCCGGCGCCGCGGCTTGCTGCCGTTTGCGGGTTTGCTCCATAGTCATTTCCGTCGCTGGGCTCCTGATGGATGCGGCGGACCGTGCCGTTTCGTACCGCGGATCTGCTCCGAAAACACCCGCCGATCGGGGCCGGATTCTCCACGGTTTGGTAGGAGGATTTTCAGCAATTTACAGCTTTTGGAAAGCTCAAGCTCAATCATTTCAACCATGTGGGCAGACCTTTCCTCTCCTCGAACCGGTTCATATTCAACGCCGTTCAGTGGGCCACTGTATGTGTTAGCCATCACCACCTTAAGTTCATGGCTGCCGATGCGGTCATGAGAGGCTTCGATTGGCAAAAAGTACTTTTATTTACAACAATTTACAATGAAACAGGCTCCCAGTCGAAAAATGCCTTGGTTGCTTCATCCGGGCGAGATCCCGCAGGCCGCGCGCTGTCGCTTCAGAAATGTCTCCATGCTGACTCCAGCAGGCCGCTCCACACCCGACTTCGTCCGGATTGCCGGGGCAATCCGGACGACAAGGCTCTGGCGCATTGCAAGCGGTATAACGTGTGCGAGCCGGACTCGCCCCACAAGGGCGCCTCCTGCTCTCGGACTGCGGTGGAGTAGACGCCGGACCAACCCCAGCCCGTGCCGGCGCCCGGTACTTCAAATATCCAATCCCCACCCGCATGTTGTGAATCACCGGGCCTGGCACCGTGATCGCCACCGCAATGCCCAATATCGCGTGCGCCATCATCAGCGGGTACAGGTTGCGGCAGCGCAGGAATACGAAGCACGCCACCATGCCCCACACCAGCGTGATCGGAACAAGGATCGGATTGGGCGCATGCGCCAGCGCGAAGATCGTCGCAGCGGCCACCGCGGCCCACTCCCGCCGCGGCAGCAATCGCAGGAAGCGGAATAGAAAGTATCCTTGCAACAGGAATTGCTGCACGAACGACCACACCGTATACCCGCCGAACGCCAGCAACCAATGCGCCAACCCGTGCGGCGCGTGCAACGTGTGCAGGCGCACCGCCGCCACCACCGTCGCCGCGCAGAAAACTCCCGCTGCGGCCACAACCCACAACGAAGCCACAAATCCGCCGCGCCGGAATCCCATCGCCGCCCAGCCGGGAAACGACCACCACGTGGAGGCGGCGATCCAGGCCACCGACGCCCACCACAGCCAGGATTGTTGCGGCCGCGGCGTCCAGATGGTGGCCATGATCAGCGTGTAGCCTGCGCCCAGCTCCAGCGCCACTCGCATTCGGCCCCGGACTCCGGCGTCCGCATCGTCGATATGCGGCGCGCTCATTGGTCGATTGCCTTCACCGCGCTCTCAGATCTTCACAAAGATCTTCTTCCGCCACATCGCCCACACCGGCAGGAAGCACACCGTGGTGAACGAAACCGACCAGGCAAATGCCGACCATCCGGGATTGGCGATGTGCCGCACCGTGTGCCACGCCAGAAACTCCGAAAGCGACTCGGGATGGCCATGCGCCGTGCCCGCCGGAATCTCCCACAGCCCGCTCGAAAGCAGCTCGCTGATCATATACGCAATGATCGCGTTCGAACCGAAGACGAGCCACGGCCACGTCCAGCCCCTGCGCCAGCCCTTCACTTCCACGGCCAAGTATGCCAGCGCCAGCACCACCAGGGAGTAGCCGCCCGCCACCAGAACGTAAGAGCTGGTCCACATGTTCTTGTTCAGCGGAAACTCCAGCGACCACGCGTAGCCCAGCACCAGGCTCACGGCCGCAGCAGCGGCGAGCCCACGCTGCTTGGCATAGACGCTGCGCCCGGTGCGCAGCCAGATCCCGGTCAGCACGCCCATCAGCGCCGTCCCGATCGCCGGCAGATCGCTCAGCAGACCCTCCGGATCGCGGGTATTGAAATCGGGCGCATACAGGTAAAGGTGGTGTGGAAACAGGCGCTGGTCGATCCACGACACCAGGTTGCGGTTCATGTCCATGAAAGGAATATCGCGCCCGGGCGCGCCCAGGCCGGGCACCGGAACCCAGCGCACCAGGACCCAATAACCAACCAGTGCGACGGCGAGTGCCGTCCACTTGGTCCAGGCGCGACGGTCGAACAGATAGAACAGCGCCACCACCAGGTAGCAAATCCCGATCCGCTGCAACACGCCGTAGAACCGCATGTGATCAAGATGAAAGAATGGGAAGCTGTTCACCACGATCCCCAGCAGCACCAGGATGAGGGCCCGCACCACCGTGTGCCGCACCAGTTCTGCCCTGCTGGCGCCGCGCGCGAGCCGCGCCTCAGTGGAAAACACCACGGAGATGCCCACCACGAATACGAAAGTGGGAAACACCAGGTCGGTGGCCGTCAGCCCGTTCCACTGCGCGTGGTTCATGAAGCCCCATGAGCCCTCACCACCGTTGTTGTTCACCATGATCATGAACGCGATGGTGATGCCGCGGAGCACGTCCAGCGAAAGCAGGCGCTTCATCGGGTCCGATGTCCGATTGGGATCGGTCAGTGTCTTCTCAGCAGGTGCGGTCGCGCCGGGGTTGCTCATCCAGCTTCTCCATCTCAATCTGGAAAATCGCCTCTTGCCGCGATTCCAATGCCCCTCACCTTACGCGCCCGGCCCATCGTTCGCCAAGTGCGGGCAGCTCCCGTTAAAATCGGATGCGCCCGAAACCGTCATGAAAATGCGATCCATATTCGTTGCCGCGTTGATCTTCGCCGGCGTCCTGCTTGCCGGCGCCGCGCAAGCCGCCGATGACCGCCCGGTCCAATCGCCCCACATAGCCGGCCCGCACGGCCTCGAAGGCTGGACCCTCAACTGGCCCCTGCCCGACAATCAGAACGCCGGTGAACGCTATCCCTCCACCCTGGTCATCGCCCGCAACGGTAAAGTCCTGCGCAAGATTGAGGGCGGTGGTTTCGTCTGGAATTGGATCTTCTGGGACGACGGCCGCAAGGTCGCGTACGAGTCCGGGCCCCTTCACTTTGGTCTCGCATGCAATCTGTATGACCTGGCAAAGGGCCGCGACGTCGCCTCCTTCGACTGCTTCCACGGCATCCCGGACAACGCTCCAGCCTGGCTACAAGCCCTCGAATCCTCACCCAGGCAATAACACCCCCTTCACTCGCTTACTGATTGAGTTATGGATTGATCCGCAGGTTTACTGGCTTGCTGACTCGCTGGCTTGCTGACCCGCTCCTCGCCCGCGTGCTGATAATCGCCACCACGCAGGCCAGGATCAGCGCCGTTCCCATCAGCGTTCGCATGCCCAGTGTCTCGCCCCCGAACCAGTGCCCGATCACCACCGCGATCACCGGGTTCACATAGGCGTAAGTGCCCACCCGCGTGGGCGATTGATGATGAATGAGCCACAGGTACGCCGTGAATCCCATGATCGATCCCGCCACGATGAGATAGGCGAGTGAGACCCACGCGCCGCGCGAAACCGCTGCGGGATGAAACCGCGGAAACTCACCTAGCGCTCCCGCCGCGATCCCCAGCAGCACGCCGCCCACGAGCATCTGCGCGCCGGAGCTCACCATCTTCGATTCCGGCAGGGGCAGCCTGCGCGTCAGCACCGACGCCACGGACCAGCTCATGGCCGCAAACACCAGCCCCGCCGCGCCCGCTCCGCTGATGGCTGCTCCGCCCATCCCCGCGGAGCGCAGGGTGAGGACGGCCACCCCGGCCAAACCCACCAGCAGAGCGGCGCCCAGTCCCAGCGTGAACCGCCGTGTGCGTAACAACGCCACATCGGCAATCGCCATGAACGCGGGAATCGTCGCCATCATCACCGCGGTGACTCCCGAGTCCACCCGCGTCTCCGCCCAGAACAGCAGCCCATAATCGACCACGAAGATCAGCAGCGCCAATACTGTAACTGACAACCACTGGCGCCGGCTCGGGGCCCGCTCGCCGCGCATGCGCGTCCAGCCATACAGCAGCGCGCCGGCGGCCGTGAACCGCATGGCTGCAAACACCAATGGCGGCACTTCGCGCACGCCCACGCGGATGGCCAGAAACGTCGACCCCCACACGAAGTACACGATTGCAAATGCCAGCAGAGTTTTGACCTGCCGCCTGTCAGCCATCGGATGCAGTCACCTGATAACTCCAGTAAACACCAGGCGACCTAAAGGCCAGTAAAGAAGCGAAAAGGTCAAACGAGTGAGAGAGCCGTGCAATTGAAACGGCGAAGGTGCTCCTTCACCTCTCTTCACTTCCTCACTTCTTCACTCTTCCACTCTTTCACTCCTTCACCGAAAACAAAGGCCCGGATCACCCGATCCGGGCCCTCGCTGTTTCGCTGCGTTGCCTTTCCGTTAGCTGATTACATCCAGCGTCACCGTCGTCGTGTGCTTTGTGGTTCCGCTGGTGCCCGTGATGGTGATTGTGTGCGTGCCGGTCGCCGCCCGTTTGCCCACCGTCACCTTCATGGTTGACGTCCCTCCGCCGGTCACCGACGAGGGGCTGAAGCTCACGCTGTTCTGGCTGCCTTCGCCCGAAGCCGATAGGCTCACCGCGCCGCTAAAGCCGCCCGTGATCGACACTGTGATCGTCGACGTTCCGGAGCTGCTTCGCGCCACCGTGATCGACGTCGGCGATGCGCTCAGAGAGTAGGCCGGCGTTGTTCCCGTCACCGTTAACTGCACCGTCGTTGTTTCCACCGTGCTCCCCGACGTGCCCGTCACAGTGATCGGATACGTCCCCGCCGCCACCGTCGAGGCCACCGTGATACTCATCGTCGAGCTGCCAGTCCCGGTGATCGACGTTGGGCTGAAGCCAATCGTCACGCCAGTCGGCTCCCCGCTTGCGCTCAGCGTCACCGCGGAATCGAACCCGCCCGTCACCGTGCTGGTGATGGACGTGCTCCCCGCGTTGCCCTGCTGGATCGACACCGAAGACGGCGAGGCCGACAGGCTGTATCCCGGCTGCGCCGGTCCGGTCAGCGCCCCGAGCAACCCTGAATTCGGGCTGCCCCACCCGGTCACCAGGTCGTAGCCCGTTACCGCCGAGTAGCTGCCCGATGTGCCGCTGGTGATGTCGTGGAAGTCCGCCGCGTACTGCGAACCCACGTTCTGCTGGTAGATGGTCGGATCGATGAACCCGATCGTGCCCTGACCGTTGGCCGCCAGTTGCTGGTTCACCAGCGCGACATACGCTGCCCACATCGGCGTGGCAAAGCTGGTGCCGCCGTAGTCGTTCGCCGTGCACGTGGTTTGGTCGGCGCAAACGTAGAAGGTGAAGTTCGCGTTCGCCGAAACGTCCGGCCCGTTGCGCAGCGTGGTCGATCCCTTGTTGCTCGAGTTAATCACGCCCGAAAGCTGCTGCCACGACGGAATCGCGATCCCGTCCGGCGAGATGCCGCCGCCCGAATCCGCCCATGCCGTCTCCGAGGCCCACGCCCCGCCCGCGCTCTGCGTTGACAGATCGGTTCCGCCCACGCTCACCACGTTGGCATCGTCCGCCGGCCACGCCGACGCATTTCCCGACTTCTTCCAGGTCGAATAATCGCCGCTCGCGGCAAAGAAGTTTTGCCCCTGTGCCGCCATCTTCTCAAAGTACGGATCCAGCGTCGACGGGTCCGCCGGCGTCCAGCCCCACGAGCAGCCGATGGTCGTCGGCAGCGGGCTGTGCGTCGTCATCGCGCTGATGATCGCCGTGTCCGTCGAGCCGATGTACATCGTCAGGCTGGCCAGCCCCGGCGCCATCCCGATGGCCTGCGTCATATCCAGCGTCTGCTCCGTATCGTCGCAGCCGCTCTTGTACACGCAGCTCGTGCTCGTCCCGTCCGTCGAGAGCAGCGTGATGGGCACGTTGTTGGTCTGCTTCGCGTTGGTGAAGTATGTGGTCAGGTCCGCCAGGTCCGTGCCGTAGTACTCCAGCAGGCCCAGGTTCTGTCCCGTGCCGGTCAGCGACCCGCTCCCGTAATATGCCGCCCTCATGTCGCTGCCCAAAAACGACGCCGACGGCCCCGACCCGGTGGTGGCATGCTCCACCACGTCTCTCGCGTCGATCCCATGCTTCGCCGCAAAATCGCTCCGCTTCTCATACATCGGCTTGGGAATGGAGTAGTTGTCCAGTCCCGAAACATGCCACAGGCTGAACGACAGATTCGGCGTCGGCTCCCGGTCCGCCGAGTAGAAAATGCGGTCTTCCACCGGATGCTGGTAATTCACCATGTTCACGTGAAACGCGGCCTCGACCGCGCCGGCCGTGCCCTTCACCTGCACGTCCATCCCGTCGCGCGATCCGCCCACTACCTCGAGCCCGTAGTAGTTCGCAAAACGCAGCACCTCGTTGTACTGCGCCTCCGTCGGCCCAAAGCGCGCCGTGAACTGCTGCGGCGTCAAAAAGTGCCGGTAGTTCGCGCTCTTCGGGTTGTACACGTCGGCCAGAAAGCTCTTCAACCCTGCCGGGTTGCTCAGCGGCAGCACCAGGTCCAGTTGCAAGACCTGGTTCTGCGGCAGCCGTCCCACCGGCGTCGCATCGCCGGTCAGCACCACGTTGCGCACATGACGCGTCTGCAAGTTCTGCGCCACGCCCGGCGCCGGCAGGCTCAGCGCCGCCGACACCACTCCTATGACCATCCCTATAACTAGCCGTCTCACTAGCCGCTCTCCTGTTCGTTTGGGGATTGGAAAACCTGACCACCGGGGGAACCACTTGCTATCCCGATTGTGGCTCGAATTTTGGATCAAATTACGTGTTAATGTCCAGAGGAATCAGCTTGCCAAAGGACACTTCCGGTACCTGTTACCTGAAAGACAGGGAGGAGGGAGTAGGGAACAGGGAGTAGGAGAAGTCTGCGCGAAACCTTGAATGGCTCAAAATTCGCAAGCGTGGCACATTTCCCACTTCCCGCCGAACTCCCACACCTCAAACCGCCTGGCTCCTCTCCACGCCGGCCTCATGGCCGTTTTTCTTCCCTGTTCCCTACTCCCTACTCCCTTCCGCCTGCTACACTCCCCCTTTCAGAACTTTCCGCGATCGCCGATGGAGGCAAACATGCCCGAGTTCCACCCCTTTGTCGCGCCCAATGAGAACCGCCCCGAATTCACCGTCCGCGCCGTCCTTCTCGGCGCCCTTTTCGGCCTCATCTTCGGCGCGGTCACGGTTTATGTCGGCCTGCGCGCCGGCCTCACCGTCGCCGCCTCCATCCCCATCGCCGTCATCTCCATCAGCGTCCTCCGCCACAACGGCAAGCCCTCCGTGCTTGAAACCATCATCGTCCAGACCTGCGGCAACGCCGGTCAGTCCATCGCCGCCGGCGTCATCTTCACCCTCCCCGCCCTCATCTTCCTCGGCTTCGACCTCCAATACTTCCGCATCTTCATGCTCGCCCTCATCGGCGGCTATCTCGGCGTCCTCTTCATGGTCCCCCTGCGCCGCCCTCTCATCGTCGAGGAGCACGGCGTCCTCCAGTACCCCGAAGGCACCGCCTGCGCCGACGTCATCAAGGCCGGCGCCACCGGCGGTTCCACCGCCTCCCGCGTCTTCTTCGGACTCGGCCTCGGCGCCCTCTACGCCGCCTTCCAGAACGGCAACCTCATCGGCGCCTGGCCCGGCACCCCCGAGTACCAGCCCGACTTCGGCGCCGACCACATCCTCAAAGGCTCGTCCATAAAAGCCGACGCCACCGCCGAGTACCTCGGTGTCGGCTACATCATCGGCGCCCGCACCGCCGGCATCATGTTCGCCGGCGGCGTCGTCTCCTGGCTCGTCCTCATGCCCCTGCTCTACTTCTTCGGCAAGAATCTCCCCAACCCCGTCTACCCCGGCACCGTCCCCATCGCCCAGATGGGACCCTCCGACCTCTGGACCACTTACATCCGCCCCCTCGGCGCCGGAGCCGTTGCCGCCGCCGGCCTCATCACTCTCTTCAAAACCCTCCCCACCATCGTTGGCGCACTCCGCTCCGGCTTCAAAAACATGCGCGGCGGAGCCGCCGCCGGAGCCGCCAAACCCCTCCGTACCGAACACGACATGTCCATGGGCACCGCCGTCATCGGCTGCATCGCCCTCATCGTCATCATGTTCTTCTTCCTCTGGCTCAAGCCCGTCCCCGGCGCGCAGGTCGGCCTGCTCGCCAACCTCGGCGCGGCCGTCCTCATCATCATCTTCGGATTTCTCTTCGTCACCGTCAGCTCGCGCATCGTCGGCCTCATCGGCTCCTCCGCCAATCCCATCTCCGGCATGACCATCGCCACCCTCATGGCCACCAGCGCCATCTTCCTTGTCAGCGGCTGGACCGCACCAGCTTTTGGGGCGCTCGCCATCACCATCGGCGGCGTGGTCTGCATCGCCAGCGCCGAAGCCGGTGACACCTCCCAGGACCTGAAGACCGGCTTCCTCATCGGCGCTACTCCCATCAAGCAGCGCTACGCCTTCCTCATCGGCATCGCCGTCTCCACGGTCGCCATCGGCGGCACCCTCAACCTCATGAACAAGGGCATGCAGGAGTTCCGCGCAGCCCCTCACGCCTGGAACATCAGCGCCCCCCACGAAGGCGTCTCCATCCTCCAGAATCCCCACGGCCTCATGGACCGCTTCCCCGTCAAGGCCCCCGGCGGCGCCACCACCGAGCACGCAAAGAGCGAGTACATCGTCCTCAACGCCCTCGGCTCCTCTGAGCTGGCCGACGGCAAATACCTCTATTCGCCCGCATCGCACCAGATTGAGGTGCAATGGATTCCCGGCATCGGCTCGGAGCGCGCCGCCGCTCCTCAGGCACGATTGATGGCCACCGTCATCAACGGCATCCTCTCCCGCAAATTGCCCTGGGGACTGGTCATGGTCGGCGTCTTCCTCGTCATCGGCGTCGAGTTGCTCGGCATCCGCTCCCTCACCTTCGCCGTCGGCGCCTACCTCTCCATCGGAACCACCATGGCCATCTTTGCCGGCGGCGTCGTCCGCTTCCTCGTCGACTCAGCCGCCAAAAAATCCGGCGCTTCCGACGAAGGCGACACCTCCTCCGGCTCCCTGTTCGCCTCCGGCCTCATCGCCGCCGGCGGCATCGTCGGCCTCCTCGGCGTCATCAATGCCTACGTCCAGATGCAGTGGAGCATCCCCAACTACATCGGCCTCCACTTCGGCGTCCTCCAGCACGACTGGATCAGCGTCATCGCTTTCGCCGCGTTAGGCTACGCCCTGTACTACTTCGCCCGCAAACCGGTCGAAAAGTAGCAACGGCTCGCCAGGCACAGATGTAACGCGGACGAGACGTAGCGCCGGCCTCCCGGCCGGCTGTAGCGCGGACGTCCCCGTCCGCGCACGGCGGGTGCCCCGGATCTCGAGAAGCGACCTTCTACCCAAAAACTCTGGGTGCCCCAGGCCTGGATCCTGAGGCCTGGGAAACCTCAGAGCCTGCTCCACAAAGAGCCCCGGAGGGGCGACGCGAAAATAGCTCCGGGTTCCCGCGTCGCGCAGCGGCGCGGGAACCCGGGGAAAGCCCCACAAAAGAAGAATCGGGTATGCTCGCGACCCACAGCGGCGCGAGCATACCCCTCAAGCCGCCGGCGCAGCCGTAGCTGGCCCACCCATCATCCCGGCGTCTTTATGCCTTTCTTCAGCATTGCAATCGCTTTTACCATCCGGCTTTGCCGTGTCTCTTCCTTCTTTGCTTCGCTGATCCAGCGGGAGTATTCCTTCCGATGCGTATAACTCAGCTTCTCGAAACTCGCCCACAAATCTTCCTTCTTCAGCAGCTTCTCAAACTCCGCAGGCAACTCAACCGTCCTGGTCTCATCATCCCGCCACACCACCACTTCGATCGTCTCGCCCGGCCCTTTGCCAATCTGCTGCCGAACTCCCTTCAACACGCCCAGCGTGTGCCGCGCCATGCCGCAGTTCATCAGTGAACCCCGATAAGCCACGCCATCCAGCGTGGCCCGCACCGGCACATTCCCCCTTGTGCCGAATTCCTTCTGCACGTCGTATGGAAACTCCACGCCCGCGCCGCCGCCCATTCCAACGATGATTACCGCCTTGAACTGGTATTTCTTCGGAGCCACATTTCCCTCCATCGCCATTCCGCGATTCCGATTGGCTCAATCTCGCACACGCGCGTGTCCCATGCAAGCGCGAACAAAACGCCGATCTTCACCACCACCCCCGCGCACGATGTTAGAACATAGAAGAACGATGAAAGTCGCAGTCATCGGCGGTGGCATCGTCGGCCTGGCAACGGCCTACCGGATCCTCGAACAGTTCCCCGCGCATCACGTCACCGTGATTGAAAAAGAGGCCGGCCCCGGACGCCACCAGACCGGCAACAACAGCGGCGTGCTGCACTGCGGCCTCTACTACAAACCCGGCTCCAGCAAGGCCCGCCTGGCGGTCGAGGGCATCCGCCAGATGGTCGAATTCTGCCGCCAGCACAATGTGCCCTTCGATCTGTGCGGCAAAATCGTTGTGGCCACCGAACCACGGGAGATCCCTCGCCTTCACGATTTGATGGACCGCGGCATCGCCAACGGCGTCAAGGGAATCGAACTCCTCAAGGGTGACCGGATCCGCGAGATCGAGCCATACGCTGCGGGACTTGAAGCTCTGCGCATCCCCGAGGAGGGTATCGTAGACTATCCCGCCGTGGCTCAAGCCATGGCCAACGAGATTGCCCATCGAGGCGGCGACTTGCAGTTCTCCTCTGAAGTCGTCGGAATGAGCCTGAATCGCCAATGGACGATTCGTTCCCGGCAAAAGGAATTCGCCGCCGACTTCATCTTCAACTGCGCCGGCCTGCACTGCGATCGCGTGGGCAGAATGGCCGGCACTCGCGATTCCACCCGCATCGTTCCCTTTCGCGGCGAGTACTACAAGTTGAAGCCGGAGCGCCAACACCTCGTCCGCAATCTCATTTATCCCGTTCCCGACCCCGCGTTTCCCTTCCTCGGTGTGCACTTCACGCGGCTCATTCACGGCGGCGTCGAAGCCGGCCCCAATGCCGTTCTCGCGCTCGCTCGCGAAGGCTACCGCAAAACCGACTTCTCCCTTCGCGACACAATCGACGTGCTGACCTACCCCGGTTTCTGGCGCTTCCTGCTGCGCTACCCCACAATGTGCTGGGCTGAGCTGAGACGCTCCTTTAGTAAGGAGCTGTTCTGCCGGTCGTTGCAGCGCCTCGTTCCCGCCCTGCAACCCGAAGACTTGATTCCCGGCGGCGCAGGCGTGCGCGCGCAGGCATTAACCCTCACCGGCGATTTGCTGCAGGACTTCTATTTTGTGCGCCAGCCTCAGGCCCTGCACGTCCTCAATGCTCCCAGCCCGGCCGCTACCGCCAGCCTCGCCATCGCCAATGAAATCCTCGCCCAAACCAAAGACGCCCTCTCTGCGTGATATGGCTACGCGAATTGATGTATGATGTTTGATGTTTGATGAGGATTCTTGATGCGCACTACTCTATCCATCGATGACGACGTCCTGGCGGCAGCCAAAGAGATAGCCGCTATGGACTCGAAATCCGTAGGCGAGGTCATCAGTGAGCTGGCCCGCAACGCGCTCAAGCCCCAGCCCTCCCGCCGCGTCACGCGCAACGGCGTACCCATCCTTCCGGTCCGTCCAGGCGCCCCGAGAGTGACCTCGGAGTTGGTGCGCCAGCTCCAGGAAGAGCTGCAGTGACCCGCTATCTGCTTGACGTGAATGTCCTGATCGCTCTTATCGATCCATCGCATGTGCTCCACGACCGTGCCCATGCATGGTTTGCCGCAAAGGGACGGCGCGCCTGGGCCACCTGCCCCTTGACTCAAAACGGCTTGCTCCGGATCGTTGGCAGTTCCCGTTATCCGAATTCGCCGGGAACTCCTGCCGCCGTCGCGGAACTGATGACGGTCTTTCTCGACTCGGGCGGCCACGAATTCTGGCCCGATGACGTCACCCTCCTCGACGCCGAAAAGGTAGATACAACCCGCCTGCTCGACTCTACCCAGATCACCGACAGCTATCTGTTGGCCCTCGCTCGTGCCCACGGAGGAAAGCTAGCCACCTTCGACCGTCACCTCATTTCCAGCGCCGTCATCGGCGGATCCACCACACTTCACATGATCGCTTGAACCCGTAGAAAGCCCCCTGCAAGCATCCCTGATATGATGGGGATCACACGGCCGGCCGTCGCACCTAGCCAAGAACGGAGAAGAAGAGGCCGAGCCTCAGATCCCGGTCCAGGTCCCGCTGGCGGAAAGGTGTCAATTCCCCGTGTTTTTCAGGAGCAATGCAAGGGTTTTGAGCGCTGGAGCGGCAGCTCTGGCAGTCTTGGTCCTGGGAGCGTGGCTGGCGCCAATCGGCCCCCGAGCCGCCACCAAAGGCGACGTGGATCGCAGCGCAACCGAGCGCAAGGAAACGGCGCGCTTAACTATCGACTATCCCGAAGACGGTTCCATCTTTCCGCCGGGGATCACGGCGCCGACGTTCGAGTGGCGGGACGGGACCTCGTCGAATGCGTGGGAGATCACGGTCAGCTTCGCGGATCGGGCGCCGGCGATCCATGTGGTTTCACATGGGCAGAGGATGCAGGTGGGGCCGATCGACCCGCGGTGCGTTGCTCCGACCAACGAGCCGCCCAAGCTGACGGCGAAGGAGGCCGAGGGCTGGGTTTGGAAGCCGGACGAAGCGACGTGGAAGATCATCCAGGCGCACAGCGTGAAGGGCCCGGCGGTGTTTACGGTGGCAGGGCTGCGGGATGGCAAGGCGGATTCGGCGGCGGGGCGGATTGCGTTTACCACGTCGACGGACCCGGTGGGCGCGCCGATCTTCTATCGCGACGTGCCCCTGATGCCTTCGGCGAATACGGACGGGGTGGTACAGCCGCTGCCGGCGAACGCGATCCACCTTATTAACTGGAGACTGCGCGACATCCGGGAGCCGGAGAGCCACACCGTGCTGACCGACGTGCCGACTTGCCTGAACTGCCACTCGTTCTCCCGCGACGGGAAGACCATGGGAATCGACCTGGACGGGCCCAACAACGACAAGGGGCTGTACGCGATTGCGCCGGTGGAGAAGCACATCTCCATCGACGATAACCGGGTGGTGCAGTGGAACACGGACGGTCGCGCAGGGAAGATGCGGGTGGGGTTCATGACGCGGGTTTCCCCCGGCGGCCGCTATGTGGTGAGCACGTTTACAGGGAACAGTCTGGCGTTCAACCAGGCGTTTTACGTGCGCAACTTCCCCACGTACAAGTTTCTGCAGGTGTTTTATCCCACCAAGGGAATCCTGGAGTGGTACGACCGGGAAACGGGGCGCAGGCAGCCGCTGCCGGGGGCGGACGATCCAAAGTACGTGCAGACCAGCGGCGTGTGGAGTCCGGACGGAAAGTGGGTGGTATTTGAGCGGGCGCTGGCGCGCGAGGCGTACATCAAGGACAAGCCGCTGGCCATGTACGCCAACGATCCCAACGAGACGCAGATTCAATACGATCTTTACCGGGTGCCGTTCAACGAAGGCATGGGCGGCGAGCCGGAGCGGATTGTGGGGGCGAGCGAGAACGGCATGAGCAACAGCTTCCCCAAGGTGAGCCCGGACGGGAAATGGATCGTATTTGTGGAGGCGAAGAACGGCGAGATCATGCGGCCGGACAGCCAGTTGTACATTGTGCCGTTCGCGGGCGGGAAGGCGCGGCGGCTCAGGTCGAACATGGCGCCGATGAACTCGTGGCACAGCTGGAGCCCGAACGGGAAGTGGCTGGTGTTTTCGTCCAAGGCGCGCGGCCCGTACACCAAGATGTATTTGACCCACATGGACGCGGAGGGGAACGCGAGCCCGGCGATCTTGATCGACAACGCGACCGCGTCAAACCGGGCGGTAAACCTGCCGGAGTTTGTGAATACCAGCGGCGACGGGATCGAGGATATCCAGATTCCGGCCATCCAGATCTACCGGCTGATTGAGAAGGCGCTCAACTTGGAAGACACAAAGGATTACGCTGGCGCATTGACGGTGCTGCGCCAGGCCGAACAGGTGACGCCTGACGACGGACGCCTGCATAACGACCTGGCCGCGGTGTTGTGGATCCAGGGAGACCATGATGGGGCAATCGCGGAGGTGCGCGAGGCGCTGCGCATCAGCCCGTGGATGGCGCAGGCGCACTTCAACCTGGGCGCGTTCCTGCTGGATGCTGGACGCACCGGCGAGGCGGTTCCGGAACTGGAGCGGACGCTGGAGATGAATCCCAGCTTCCCCTCGGGTGAGGAGGCGCTGGCGCAGGCGTACGGGGCCGAGCGCCAGGACCCGGCGGCGCTGGCGCACTACCGGAAGGCGATTGAGGAGGATCCGGGGAGCGTGAACGCGCTTATCGGAGCGGCGCGGATCCTGGCCAGCGCGCAGGATGCAAAGCAGCGCGACGGGGCCGAGGCAGTGAAACTGGCCGCGCGGGCGAACGAGCTGACCGGCGGCAAGGACCCAACCGTGCTGGACGCGCTGGGCGCGGCTTACGCTGAAGCGGGCAGATTCCCCGATGCTGTTGCCGCGGCACAGCACGCGCTGGACCTGGCGACGGCCGAAGGCAACAGCACGCTGGAGCAAATGGTCGCGGCGCGGATCGAGCTGTACCGGGAGAAGCGGGCGTACCGGGAGTAGTTGCCGGCTGAGAGCGCAACTCGCAATTTCCATCCCAGGTCTCAGAATCGAGACCTGGGTCACCCACCGATCACAGTGGAACGAGCTTCCCGAGGGCCGGGCCACCCGCCTCTGGATTACAGGGGCGTAACGCCGCACTGAACTAGAAACCCTGAAGTTGAGTCAAAGTCATCCGGCGAGTTTGTAGCGTCCGCGGGATCTCCCGGCGGGACAAAGATGACCATCCCTTGCCGTGCGCGAGTTAATAGAACCCTGTAGGCATTTTGCCGAAATGCTCGCCTTTCAGGGTTCTTGATTGAGACCCACCGATTGTTCGGGCCAGAGAGTATCTTCCGCCACTGCCAGCCTCGATTGAGACTCCAGACGCAATCGCCGCCCCAGCAGATGCCGATCCAATCGAGTTCAAGACCCTGAATCTCGAATTCTGTTGCGAATACTTCGCAGCGAAAACTCGAGCGGATGTCCGCTTCGCCAGCCAGATACCAGTGCTCCCAGGGGTACTCGGCATGAAAAGTAGAGCTGGGCTCCAAGCCCTCCGCACGCAGGCGCGACGCGCCCGACGAACCTACGAGTCCGTACCGCGCTCCGCCGATCGCCTGTTCGCGAAGCATCGCTCGCGTTTGGTCCAATTGGCGAGAAAGGAAAATTGGAAATCGATCCGTAACCTTGAGCGCGGCTGCGCCTACCGAATCGCCGTCCAAGACGAGGTTTACCCAGGTAGCAAGTTTCTCCGCTCGGATGCTACGGTTTGAGGTTCGAAGGTGGAGGATTGAGTCAGCAATCACATCCTCTCTGTGATTCGAGTCTGCGAAGAGGCGATGACCAGCAGTCGATGCACCTCCATCGAGGACTTCCGGCGAAGCGTGAATGAGCCATTGCTTTGGCCGCTCTGCGAGAGATCTTCCCCATTCTTCGAGGCCCGCTTCTCCATCGTGAATCTCCTGACCGCCGCCCACCAAAGCAATAACGGCAGCCCAGTCCTGGTGCCTTTCCATTATTCCCAGGAGCATCTCGGGCTCAGAGTAATCGCGATTGAATTTCTTCTTGTTCTGTTCACGGTTCCACGCACGCTGCGCCTCGTCGAAAATGACCGCATGGTTTGAAGGCGTTTTGAGGTTGTCCTCCATATGATATCGAGCAAAGACATGGACGTTCTCAATCAGGGTCCTCGCTTCGATACGCGCATTGGCTGCGTTGGCGCCCTTATGCCGGCTCTCTTGGGTGAAAAGGTGTTGCAGTACTTTTACCAACGGTCCGTTGCCGCTCATGAAGTGGATCGCATTCTGCTGATTCTGGTGCGAATGAGCAAGACCAAGACCGACGAGCGTCTTTCCGGAGCCGGGTACGCCCGTCAGGAAGCAGATCATGTGTTGATTTCGAAGGCGCGCGGCATCGACAAACCCTTAAATCGCATCCCGCACGGAGCCGATCTCATGTTCCGAAGCTTCGCAGTGGGCGATGTCGCGGATGGAGAGCCCGCTGCGAAGTGCAACCGCCGCCTCAATGATGCTCGGAATCGGAGAGTATGGGCTTTCGTCCCATTCTGTCGGTTGGAGTTGTATCCCAAAATTGCGTCTGGCGATGAGTTCCAATACGGAGGAGAGATATTGCTAAGAGGTAAGCGTGGGTTTGCTGACCCAGAACGTTGATAGTTGAGGGAACATCTCGCATTGCTTCAGCGGATCCAGATCGGGCTGTCCTGCTTCGGGAGAGACGACGAGGGGTACGATCCGTCGATCTTCCGAGGACTTATGGAAATAGCGAAGGAGCAGCGCATATTCTTCGAGTTGGCGCCGAGCTTGAAAGAGCGCGGTCCCGGATTTCCCCTCGATGATTACGATGTCAGCTCCGATTAACAGGACGGCGTCAATGCGTAGTTCTTTTCGCGGAATCGAAAACTCAAGCAGGATTCCCCATTCCTCAGCTGTCGGATCGTGCTCGACACATTCAGCCAACGCCTCGCGCAGCGAATGAATGTCGCGCTCCCAAGTGAGAGTTTGATCGGTGAACTGGCGGGTAAATCCACGATTAGCGTACGCGATGGAGAGTCGCGAAATGATTTCGCCTTGTGAAAGCGCGAGAAAGTCAGACACTTTCGATCTGTAGAAGGATGCCAATGGCTGACTTACTCCTCGATTGGGCTTTTATTCACGATATCGCCTTCTGTCGGGTCCTCCGCGCACGAGAAGTCCATCCAGGCACGGTTGCGAGGAGCGCGGACGAGGGCGTCCGCGCTACAGCCGGCTGGGAGGCCGGCGCTACTGTTCGTGGCGGCGCTCCCTCGGAATGACACGTTGGAGCAAGGTCATTCTTCCTCTTCCTCCACCGGCCGCTTGGCGTTGGCGAGGATTTTGTCGGCTACTAACTGCGGGACTATCTCGTAGTGGTTCATCTCCATGCGGTAACTGCCCTTGCCCTGGGTCATGGAAGTTAGCAGGGTGCCGTAAGTGAGCATCTCGGCCATGGGAACTTCGGCGTTGATGACGGTGGTGCGGCCCTTGCTCTCCATGCCCTGGACGCGGCCGCGGCGGCCGTTGAGATCGCCCATGAGCGTGCCGGCGAACTCCTCGGGGGCTTCGATCTCGACCTTCATGACCGGCTCGATGAGGCAGGGCTTGGCCATCTCCATGCACTTCCTGAATGCAATTCGCCCGGCCATCTTGAAGGAGAGTTCGTTCGAGTCCACGTCGTGATAGGAGCCGTCGTAGACGACGACTTTGAAATCGACGACGGGATAGCCGGCGAGATAGCCGCGGGCGGCCGACTCGACGATGCCCTTCTCGATCGCAGGAATGAAGTTGCGGGGGATGGCGCCTCCGAAGACTTCGCTGGAGAACTCGAAGCCGCTGCCGCGGGCCAGAGGTTCCAAGCGAATTTTGCAGTCGCCGAACTGGCCGTGGCCGCCGGTCTGCTTTTTGTGGCGGCCCTGGGCGTCGGCCTTGCCGCGGATGGTTTCGCGGTAGGGAACCTTGGGCGCCTTGAGGGTGACTTCGGCGTGGTAGCGCTTTTTGAGCCGCGACACGATGGCCTCAATGTGCGGCTGGCCGGCGCCGGCGATTAGGAACTCGTTGGTCTGCGGGTCGCGGAAGAAGCGAATGAGCAGGTCCTCTTCCATGAGCTTGTGGATGGCTGGGGCGAGCTTGTCTTCGTCGGCGCGCGATTTGGGCTCGATGGCGTAGGTCATGGCCGGCTCGGGCGTAGGGTGGAGATCGATGAAGATGTCGCCGCCCTTGGCGCCGAGGGTGTCGCCGGTGAGGGTCTCGCGCAGTTTGGCCACGGCGCCGATGTCGCCGGCGTGCAGCTCGAGCACCTCGACGGCCTTGCGGCCCTGCATGATGCTGAGGTGTGAGAAGCGCTCCTGGCCACGGCGGGTGTAGTTCTCCAGGGTGGCATCGTTCTTGACGATGCCGCTGACCACCTTGAAGAAGCTGATGCGGCCGGCGAAGGGGTCGGACATGGTTTTGAAGACGACCACGGCGGGCGGCTCGGAGTCGGAGACGGCGCGGGTAGCGGTTCCTGCGGCGGAGGCGTCGCTGCCCCCATCTCCGCCGGCATTGGCGGCGACTGCGGCCATGGCTGGAGTACGGACGTGGATGGGCGCGCGCTCAACGGGCGCGGGCGCGTAGACCTTGAAGAAGTCGAGGAGGTGGTCGGTGGCGACATTGGTTTCGCCGGCGCAGAAGAGGACGGGGAAGATGCGGTCGTCGCGGATGGCCTCGTGGAGCGCGGCGACGAGGTGATCTTCGGGGATGGTTCCCTTTTCAAAGAACTCTTCCATCAGCTCGTCCTTGCCTTCGGCGACGAGCTCGACCAGGGCCTCGTGGGCTTCCTTGGCGGCGTGGGCCACAGTGGCGGGGATTTCAGCGGTCTTGCCGCGGCCGTCGCCGTTGGGCGCGTAGTGGAAGGCCTGCATGGTGACGAGGTCGACCACGCCCTGGAAGCCGTTGGCGTCGACGATGGGAAGCTGGACGGGGATGCAGGCGCGGCCCCAGCGCTCTTTCAGGTCGTCAATGAGCGCGGAGAGGCCGCCACCGCCGCCGGCCTTGGGGTGGTCCATCTGATTGATGACGACGATGCGGGGGACGTTGGCTTCTTCAGCGTATCGCCAAACGCGCTCGGTGACGGGCTCGACGCCGCTCTGGGCGTTGATGACGATGACGGCGGATTCAACGGGAAGGAGTGCGGCGCGGGCTTCATGACTGAACATGTGGAAGCCGGGCGTGTCTAAGAAATTGATTTTCGCGCCCTGCCACTCGGCAAAGGCGACGGCGTTCTGCATGGTGGTGCCGCGGGCGACTTCCTCTTCGTCGTAGGCGGTGGCGGCGGAGCCATCGTGGACGCGGCCCTGGGTGGGAGTCATTTTGGCGGCATGCAGCAGAGCGGCGACGAGGGTGGTTTTGCCGCTGTGCGCATGCCCCACTACAGCTACGTTGCGGATCTCACTTCCCTGGTAGGTTTTCATGCGGCTTCTCCTTGGTGTTGCGGAACTGAATGTGAATGGAAAGATGGCGGGCGGTATGAATCAGGATTACGGGCGGTCGTGGAGGGGTTCTGCGCGGAGGGTGCGGGGAAAGCGGAAGGCGAGGTCGGGAGGCAGGCTCCGGGGATGAACGGCTTGCCTTGGCATTTGCCGGAGCGCGAGCTCCAGCCGACCTCCTCACGGCGAACTCCGGTTGCGAGTTGATGACGGGGATGGGCGAGGCGAGCGGAGCACAGGGACAGCGGGAGGGCGTCCTGGCGGGCGTCCGGATGGCCGTATTGTTCGGTCAGGCCTCCCGGTCTGCCGTCATCCTCGTCCATGAGGAGGGTCTCCGGCAGGCGCCCGGAAGATGAGAATGCGATGAATCCGCCGGGCGTCTTTCAGTCAAGAACCGAAGGCTATCACACCGGGAGTGTGAACGTCTTGTGACTGGGAGTACAGAGAACAGAGATCAGAGAACGGGCTACCAGCGCAGGACGGGCAGGAGGGCGGAGTAGTCGTCGGTCCAGAGGCGCAGTCCGGGCCTGGGCCGGATAGACCTGGCGTGGGCGGCCACTACGGCCTGGTTCAGGAAGGCGTAGTTGTCCGTGACCAGGACCCAGGAAGCACTGAATTCGCCGGGCTCCTGCTCAGCGGTGCTGGAAACCAATCTTGCCTGCATACCGGCGGAGGCAGCCACGAGAGCGATGGGCGGGCCGAGATTCACATGCTGATTGGAGATGTGGAAGGCAATGATTCCGCCCGGGGCGAGGTGGCGGCGATAGAGCGCCAGCGCCTGGGTGGTGAGGAGATGAAGCGGGATGGCGTCGCCGGTGAACGCATCGACGACGAGCACGTCAAAGTTTTGCGGGGGCTCGTGCTCGAGCGATGTGCGCGCGTCGCCGGGGACCACGTCCACCTGGGCGCTGGAATCGCGAATGTAGGTGAAGACGTTGCGCGCGATGGGCTCGACGGCGGGGTTGATTTCGTAGTAGCGGATGTGGTCGCCGGGACGGCCGTAGGCGGCGATGGTTCCGGCGCCGAGGCCGATGACGCCGATGTTGCGCGGGCGCAGGGAACCGTCGGGGCGCAGGCAGCAGAAGCGCAAGGCGTAGCCCACGCCGGAATCGACCGCGTAGTAGGTGGTGGGAGTGTGGCGCAGTTCATCGGTGCCGAAGATCTGGGTTCCATGCTGGATGGAGCCGTTGAGCAGGGTGCGGACGGTGGTTCCGGGGTAGCTGTGATCCTGCTTGACGCGGAGACTGGCGTAGAAATTGCGCACGGTAACGGTGGTGTCATCGAGATAGGCATGGCGGACCATGAAGGTGAGCGCCACCATGGCCGCGGTGGCCACAATCCACACCATGCGCTGGCTCCAGTTGGAACGCCAGTTGACGGCAAGAGCAAGCAGCGCAGTGACGAGGAAGCTGATGGGCAGGTCGAGATTGAGGCTGTAAAGCAGGGGCGCGGCCATGCCGATGAGGAACGAGCCCAGAGCGCCTCCGGCAGCGAAAAGAAAGTAGAAGAGAGTGGCTTCAGAGTCTTGCTGGGGCCGGAGCGCAAAAGCCTCGCCGTGGCAAAAGTAGCATGCGAAGAAAAGCTCGGCGAGGAAGAAGAGCAGGGACAGCCAGAGCGGCCAGGTGGAGTTGGTTTGCATCAGCCCATAGGCCAGCCCGCCCAGCAGAACCACCAGGAAACGCGCAATGATGCCCCACGGCATCCGGGCACGGAACTGGAACGCGAGGATGAGGGTGAGCAGATAGACGCCCAGGGGCAGGACCCAGAGCAGGGGAATGGCGGCGACGTTGGCGGTGAGGTAAGCAGTGATGGCGCAGAGCTGCATGGCCGCGCCCATGGGGAGCAACACCCAGAGGAGTTTGTCACGCAGTGGAGTGGGCTCGGCGTGGTCTTGCGGAGCGCGGACCGGGAGGTCCGCACCACTGCCGGCCGGGAGGCCGGCGGTACTATTCGTGGATGCGGTTTTGCCGCGCGTGCTGCGCATGAGCCAGAGCGTCAGGATGGCGAAGGCGGCGAATCCGCAGCACCAGGCGATGCGCTGGGAGCGAAGGGTTAGGTATGGCTCAACCACGCTGGGGTATGCGGCAAGAGCGAGAAGCGAGGCGAGATTGGAGAGAGCGTAGAGCCGGTAAGGGATGCCGGAGGTCTCAGCGCGCGACCACCATACCTGCATCAATGGGCTGGTGGCGGCGAGGATGAGAAACGGCAGTCCGATGGAGAGCGAAAGCGCGAGGAATACCGTGGCGATCGGGTGGCTGGCGGCGCCGGTGGCGGGAAGAGGACGCGCGGCCCAGAGAACGGCAGCGACCGAAGCGACGACAAGCAGCGCAACATGGAGGAGCCGGTGCGGGCGGCGCGCGAGCCAGTGCGCGTAGAGGTAGCCGACCAGGAGCGCGGTCTGGAAGAAGACCAGGCAGGTGATCCACACGGACGCGGAGCCGCCGAGGATGGGCAGCAGTTGCTTGGCCGCGATGGGTTCCACCATGAACAGAAGGAAGGCGGCGAGAAAGACCGCGCAGGAGAAGAACAGACGCAATGGTGACATCAGGGCCTCGCGATGGGCTAACGGTCATGGTAGCAGCCAGGGGCGTAGACGAACGCGCGGTACATCATGTGAAAATGGAAGGTCAGCCAAAATGAGATGGAAGAGTAAATCGAATTAGGAGGAGCTTGCCGTGTGCATGCTTGAGGCGCGCTATGGAGGCGCGATTTGGGTCCTTGCGGGAGCTTTGGCGATGGGGGCTTGCGGAATGGCGGCGCAGAACGCGCCGGCCGCGGCGCAAAATGGCGGGCAGGCGAGTCCCGCGGCGCCGGCTGCGCCGGCGTTCCACATGCCTCCGCCGTATACCGACAAGCCTCTGGGCGAGATCGAGCGTTTCCCCGGCAATGGCGACGGCGCCTACAAGATGCATCAATACCGCGATCTGTTTGCCGAGATCGGGCACTCGCCGGCGGAAAGCCGCGCCAAGATCGAGAAGGCGTTCCAGCAGCTTTTTCATGGCGACGGACAGGAGGAGCGGATCTACTTTGAAAACGGCGCCAACGAAAACGGCACGCTGGCCTACATTACCGATTGGGCCAACAACGACGCGCGCACCGAGGGCATGAGCTACGGCATGATGATCTCGGTCCAGTTGAACCACAAGCGCGAATTTGACGCGATCTGGAACTGGGCCCACACCTACATGCTGATAACCGATCCGAACAATCCCTCGGTAGGGTATTTTGCGTGGTCGATGAACACCGACGGAACGCCGCGCTCGACGGGTGCGGCGCCGGACGGGGAAGAGTATTTCGTGATGTCGCTTTATTTCGCGGCGCACCGCTGGGGCAATGGAAAGGGTATCTATAACTACCAGGCCGAGGCGGACAAGATCCTGCGCGGCATGCGGCATCACCCGGTGCTGACCGGCATAGGGCCGTTCCGCATTCATCCCGACGATCCGCCGTTCATCCAGCCGGACCATCCCTGGCCCAGCCCGAACAACAAGCGCATGGAAGAAGAAATGGCCAAGAGCGGGCGCAAGATGCCGATGTTCCGGTTTCCGCGCGGGCCGCAGCAGCAGACGGTTGGGCCCATGGTGGACGAAGCGCACTTCATGATCCGCTTTGTGCCCGAACTGGACCGCGGCAACACCGATCCTTCCTATCACCTTCCGGCGTTTTACGAGCTGTGGTCGCGGTGGGGACCGAAAGAGGATCGCGCGTTCTGGGCCAAGGCTGCGGACGTGAGCCGGGATTTGTTCAACAGAGTGAAGGGGCCGGACACAGGACTCACGCCGGATCAGGCGCACTTTGACGGCGGCACGGTTATCTGGTTCGATGGCAAGCCGACACCGTTCAGTTACGACTCATGGCGCAGCGTGAGCAACTGGAGCGTGGACTACTCCTGGTGGAAGAAGGACCCGCGGGAGACGGTGCTGAGCGACCGCATTCAGACATTCCTTTACGGGCAGGGCATCGACAAATTTGTGGATCGCTACACGCTGGACGGAAAGCCGCTTTCGGAACGCCATTCGGTGGGGATGCTGGCGACCACGGCGGTGGGATCGGAGGCGGCGACGGATGGGCCTATTTCAAAGGCTTTTGTTGAGGCGCTGTGGAACACGCCCACGCCGAGCGGGGAACAGAGGTATTACGACGGCATGCTCTACCTGATGAGCCTGATGCACTGCAGCGGGGAATTCAGGATCATCGAGTGAAGCTTTATCTTTCGTGGTTGCGGCGCAAGAGGCCGCGGAAGCGCCAAAGATAGATGCCCAGGTTGAAGCCACAGACCGCAACGCCCGTCACAGTTATAAGCCAGTCGGGCAGATTGGGATAAACCATCGCATCCAGGTAGTGGAGCAGGAAGCCGCCGCGGTAGGGAGCGGTTCCTGCTCCTGCTTCGAAATAGTTTTCGGCCAGGGTGAGCGGACACGGCCATGGGCTGACTTCCACCACGATGCCCCACAGCAGCGCGAGAATGTGGATGGCGCTCCAGACGGGACGGCGGCGGGTCCAGAGCGCGCCGAAGATCACGAACAAAATCCACGCGAGATGGATGAGCAGAGTGAGGATGGCAGCCGCGGTCACTATGAGAAGATCGTAATTCCTGGTGCGTGGAGTGCCCGTTTTCGCGTACACTGCGGGCACTCCGGATTCCTGCCGCATTCCCCAGTTCAGGGCTTCGGCAGGTCTGCGGATGGCGCACTTCCCCTGAAGAATCCGCTAGATTCCCCGAGTTCGATAGCACCGACAAGGAGGTCAAAATGTCTGCCACTGAAACCATGCCCGCGGCCACACACGCGGCCGCGCCAACACCGGAAGCCATCCTGCAAATCGGCCTGGGATTCTGGGCTTCGAAGACACTCTTTAGCGCGATCGAGATGGAGCTGTTCACGGAGCTTGCGCGCAGGCCGGAGGGCCTGGAGGCGGTACAGGCCAGGCTCGGTCTGCATTCCCGGTCAGCGCGCGATTTTCTGGATGCGCTGGTGGCGCTTGGGCTTCTGGAGCGGCAGAATGGCATTTATTCGAACACGCCTGCCGCCGACATTTTTCTGGACAAACATAAGCCCTCCTATATCGGCGGGATTCTGGAGATGGCCAACCAGCGCTTGTACGACCACTGGGCGCATTTGACCGAGGCATTGCGCACCGGGCAGCCGCAGAACGAGGTGCGCGGCGGCGGCAAGCCCATCTTTGAGACGCTCTACGCGGATCCGGCGCGGCTGAAGACGTTCCTGCGCGCGATGAGCGG
The DNA here is from genome assembly GCA_963766785.1 of uncultured Acidobacteriota bacterium. Classification (GTDB taxonomy): domain Bacteria; phylum Acidobacteriota; class Terriglobia; order Terriglobales; family Acidobacteriaceae; genus Telmatobacter. The sequence continues at coordinate 54,232 of CAVYBV010000013.1, read as the reverse complement.
CATCAGCCTGGGCGCGGCGAAGGCGATTGCGGCGAGATTCCCGTGAGAAGGATATCGGACATTCGCTGACGTGGGCACGGCGCAGGGCGCCGCGGCAGCGCAGATCGCGTTGGCGCACGCGCATCTTAGCGGCACGGGTTTCGACCTGCCGGAGGTCGAACCGATTTTTGAAGAATACGTGCGCGAGATGGGCCTGAATGAGCGGCTGCGCTTTGCCGCGGGCAATTTTTTTGAGAACCCGCTGCCCAAGGTGGATGTGATTGTGATGGGCCACATTCTGCACGATTGGGATCTGGAAACCAAGCGCATGCTGATCGGCAAGGCGTACGAGGCGCTCCCGAAGGGTGGTGCATTCATCGTCTACGAAGCGATCATCGACGACGACCGCAGGAAGAACGCGTTTGGCCTGATGTCGAGCCTGAACATGCTGATTGAGACGTACGGCGGATTCGACTACACCGGCGCGGACTGCATGGGCTGGATGCGCGACGCCGGATTCGGCCAGACTCGGGTGGAGCACCTGGCGGGGCCGGACTCGATGGTGGTCGGGATCAAGTAAGTTCCTGCTTGCGCGGGATCGAGCAGAAGAAAGGGACGATGAAGACAGCGCAGGAGGCCTGGGATTGGCCGGAAGAATTGGATGCCATTATCGCTGCGCCGCGGCACCATACACTTCTGTTCGAGAATGACGCGGTTCGAGTGCTCGACACGCGGATTGCGCCGGGAGAGACCGTACCGCTCCACACGCACCGCTGGCCGAGCGCTCTCTACCTGGTTAACTGGAGCGATTTTGTGCGCCGCGACGGCGCGGGAACGGTTCTGGCGGACAGCCGCGGCGGCAGGGGAGCGCCCGGGGGAAGCGCATTGTGGTCAGGGCCATTGCCCCCGCACACGCTGGAAAATGTGGGCATGGGGGAACTCCACGTCATCACTGTTGAGCTGAAGGGAACCGGACCGAACGAGCAGAACTGAGGTCGGCGCTTCAGAGCGATTATGCGGTCGCCGTGGCCGGCAGGATGTCTTCCACATTGATCCACTGGGTGGGGTAGTTGCCGGTGTAGCATGCCACGCACCATCCGGCGTCGCCGCCGCAGGCTTTGTAGAGGCCGTCGAGCGAGAGGTAAGCGAGCGAGTCGGCCTCGATGAACTGGCGAATCTCGTCGATGGTTTTGTTGGCAGCGATCAGATCGCGCTTTCGCGGCGTATCCACGCCGTAGAAACAGGGCGAGATGGTGGGCGGACAACTGATGCGAAGATGAACCTCAGTTGCGCCGCTGCCGCGCACCATGCGGACAATTTTTCGCGATGTGGTGCCGCGGATGATGGAGTCGTCGATCAAGATGACGCGCTTGCCGGCGAGCAGGTTGTGGACGGGGTTGAGCTTGAGCTTGACGCCGAAGTCGCGCACGCGCTGTTCGGGCTCGATGAAGGTACGGCCCACGTAGTGATTGCGGATGAGGCCGAAGCGGAATGGCAGGCCGGCTTCTTCGGCATAGCCGAGCGCGGCGGTCACGCCGGAGTCGGGCACGGGAACGACGAGGTCGGCGGGGACGCCGGACTCGCGGGCAAGCTGGCGGCCCATCTGGTCACGACTTTCCTGCACCCATCGGCCATAAATCTTGCTGTCGGGGCGGGCGAAGTAAACGTGCTCGAAGATGCAGCTTGTTTGCGGAACGCCATTGGCGTACTGGCGGCTGGTGACGCCGTCGTCGGTGACCATGACGAGCTCGCCGGGAAGCACGTCGCGGTCGTATTCGGCGCGGAGCAGGTCAAAGGCACAGGTTTCGGAGGCGAAGACCACGGTGTCGGGGCCGTCGGGATTGCGGATGCGGCCCATAGAAAGCGGGCGGAAGCCGCGGGGGTCGCGGGCGGCGAAGATGCGGTCGCGGGTCATCATCACGATGGAGAACGCGCCCTCGACCTGGGAGAGCGAGTCGGCGATGGCGTCAACAAGAGAGCCTGCGTGCGAGTGGGCGATGAGCTGGACAATGATTTCGGAATCGGAGGTGGTTTGAAAATAGGCGCCTTCGCGTTCCAGCTTTGCGCGCAGGTTGCCGAGATTGACCAGGTTGCCGTTGTGAGCGATGGCGATGAGGCCCTTGGTGGATTCGACGCGGATGGGCTGCGCGTTCAGCAGGGCGGAGTCACCGGTGGTGGAGTAGCGCGTGTGGCCGATGGCCATCTGGCCGGGAAGCTTGGCCAGGACGTCGTCGGTGAAGATCTCCGATACCAGGCCCATGCCCTTGATATTGGCGAGACGCTGACCGTTGGCAGTGGCGATGCCCGCCGACTCCTGGCCGCGGTGCTGGAGGGCATAGAGGCCGAGGTAGGCCTGGCGCGCGGCTTCGGGATGACCGTGGATGGCGACGACGCCGCATTCTTCGTGAAGCGTGTCGCCTTCGGCGACAGTGGACAGTGAGCAGTGATCAGTGGTCAGTGGTCCGGAACGCAGAGACTCGGAAAGATCAGCCATTCCGGGGACGCCCTGGTAGAGGCGGCGAATCATGCCGTCACCTCTTGGTGCAGGACGGATTTGAGGGCCTGGGCCCAGGGCCTGCGCAGCTCATCCACCGAAGCGGAGATGAAGGTATTTCCGTAGACCGAGATGGTGAGGCGATCGCCGCCGGTGGTTCCGATGCGCGCGGAGCTGTAGCCGTATTCGTCAGCGAGTTCCTCGATTGCGCCGGTTTGGTTCGGATCGGCAGTGACGAAGACGGTGGAGGCGGGCTCGGCAAAAAGTCCGAACAGGGGGTGAACCATGAGCGATTGTTCCTGTTCTACCGCTGCGCCAATGCCGTTCGGAAATGCCGACTGAGCCAGAGCGACGGCGATGCCGCCGTCGGAGATGTCGCGGGCAGAGTGAACCAGCTGCCGGTCGGCCAGCACGCCGAGCAGAGCGTGGAGGTCGGCTTCGGCAGCCAGATCGAGCGGCGGGGGCGCGCCCCACAGCGAGCCGAGAACGGCCTTGGCGTATTCCGAAGAGCCGAAGACAGCGTTTGCAGCCGGCGCGAGTTCGGCGGTAATCGGAGCTTCTTCGGAAACGACGACCGGCTCGTCTCCCATCACACCGGGGACGGTGCCGGAATTGGCGTCGGTGGGCTCGGGATGGGCAGGGACTTCGCGGGCGGGGTCGGGCCGTTCGGCGCGAGGGACTGGCCACAGCAGGAGGATGGCATCGCCGTCGCGCTGGAAGTCCGCGGGAACGGCCTTGGTGACGTCATCGAGGATGCCGACGATGCCGAGCACCGGAGTGGGATAGATGCCGACGCCGCGGGTCTCGTTGTAGAGCGAAACGTTGCCGCCGGTGATGGGCGTATGCAGCAGGGTGCAAGCCTCGGCGATTCCGCTGATGGCGGCGGAAAGCTGGGCCATGATCTCCGGCTTTTCGGGATTGCCGAAGTTGAGGCAATTGGTGGCGGCAACCGGCGTGGCGCCGGTCATGGCCACTTTGCGCGCACATTCGGCCACGGCGTGCATGGCGCCAAGCCTGGGATCGAGATAGCACCAGCGGCCGTTGCCGTCGAGTGCCATGGCGAGTCCGCGCTCGTGGCCGTCGGATCCGGTGCCCTTGATGCGCATCACGCCGGCTTCGCCGCCGGGGCCGATGACCGTATTGGTCTGAACCATGGTGTCGTACTGCTCGTGCACCCAGCGCTTGGAGCAGACGTTGCCGCTGACGAGCAGCGTCTTGAGGTCGGCGGTGAAGTTGCGGTCGCGGGCGAGCTCGGCGGCCGCGGATTCCGGCGGCTCGCGCGGTACGGGCGGCTTCCACGCGCCGATGGGACGGCGGTAGAGAGGCGCATCGTTGGTGAGCGACTGATTGGGAATGTCGGCGACCAGTTCGCCGTGATGGCGGATGCGCAGGCGCGGCTCGGGCTCGACAGTGCCGATGATGACGGCATCGAGTCCCCACTTGGCGAAAACGCGCAGGACTTCGTGTTCCCTGCCCTTCTCCGCCACCAGCAGCATGCGCTCCTGGCTTTCGGAGAGCATGATCTCGTACGCGCTCATCGCGGTTTCGCGCTGGGGCACGTTGTCGAGCTCGACGTCAAGGCCCACGCCGCCGCGCGCGCCCATCTCGCAGGTGGAGCAGGTGAGGCCGGCGGCGCCCATGTCCTGGATGCCGACGATGGCGCCGGTTTTCATTGCTTCCAGGCAGGCCTCGAGCAGCAGCTTCTCCATGAACGGATCGCCCACCTGGACGTTGGGGCGTTTCTGTTCGGAGCCTTCCTTGAATTCCTCGCTCGCCATGGTGGCGCCGTGGATGCCGTCGCGGCCGGTCTTGGCGCCGACGTAAATGACCGGGTTGCCGGTGCCTGTGGCTTTGGCGTAGAAGATCTCGTCCTTGCGAACCAGGCCGAGGGCGAAGGCGTTGACCAGGGGATTGCCGCTGTAGCAGGGTTCGAACTTGGTTTCGCCGCCCAGGTTAGGCACGCCAAAGCAGTTGCCGTAACCGGCGATGCCGCTGACCACGCCTTCGACAACGGCGTGATTCCTGTGTATGGTTTCCCTTTCAACGCCCGGTTCCGGCTCGATGGGACCAAAGCGGAGCGAGTCCATGACCGCGAGCGGCCGCGCGCCCATGGTAAAGATGTCGCGCAGGATGCCGCCGACTCCGGTGGCCGCGCCCTGGTACGGCTCGATGTAGCTGGGATGGTTGTGCGACTCGATTTTGAAGGCGCAGGCCCAGCCGTCGCCCACGTCGATGATGCCGGCATTTTCGCCCGGCCCCTGGACCACGCGGTCGCTTTTGGTGGGCAGGCGCTTGAGGTGCACGCGGCTGGATTTGTAAGAGCAGTGTTCGCTCCACATCACGCTGAAGATGCCCAGCTCAGTGAGCGACGGAACCCGGCCCAATGCCGCCAGGATGCGTTCGTACTCGTCCGCGGTGATGCTGTGCGCAGCCAGCAATTCCGGGGTCACCGTTGCCGGCTCGGGGGCGAGTGAGGGGACCTTTGTCATCGCGGTTACCCCTATTGTCGCATGGCGTTGGTCGGGTTTGCCGGTGGGAATCCGGGGCGGGAATCTGCGAAAGGGCGGTGCAGGGCGGGTCATTTCGCGTTTGGCGCCGTCCGGGTAGGCAGCCGGAGGGTCCCGGCTGCCACATTCCGGTCGACGCTAAGCGGGCGCAAGACTAGATTTAGGCGATCGAAGACGTCGGATGTACCGCTGGTTGCCTGCGGCCGTCAGTGACACCGTCAATCTCGGCAATTCGGACTGTAGCTTCTACGCTCTGGAGTAGAATACGGATGCGAAAAAGACACCAAAATGCCATGGAATGAAGTTGAAGACGGCAGTGCGTGTCCTCGCGCGGTTCCTTTTTCAGGAAGGGACCAAAGAGAGGGTATGAGCGGCAGTTGGACTGCGATGAACCGGGTGGTGCGGACCAGGGCCGGCCAGATTCTGCTGCTGGCCCTGGGATTGACGATGCTGGGAGCGTTTTTTTCGCTATCCATGGTCCCCGACATGGGCTGGGTGAAGGCGCTCGAGCAGGGGCTTTCTCAGTTCTGGGCCTGGGGGCTGCTGGTTCCTCTCATAGTGGCCATTGACCGGCGGCTGCCGTTCGGCGCAAAACAGATCGGCCGGCGCATGGGCGCACACCTGGCCGCCTGCCTCGTGGTTACGGCCCTCTACATGTACGTGTTCTTCGCTTTAGAAGCGGCATTTGGGGTGGAGAACTGGACCGCACTGCGGCCCGCCAACATGTTCAGCCTGGCGCGGCTGGGGTGGTTCATCTGGAGCCTGATCATCTACTGGACGATCGTGGGCGGCGTGCAGGCCTTTCAGTATTACCAGCAATACCTCCGGTCGGAGTTGCGCCTGGAGCGTATGGGACGGAGTCTTGCACAAGCGCGACTGAATGCCTTGCGAATGCAGTTGGACCCGCATTTCCTGTTCAACGCGTTGAACACCATCTCCTCGCACGTGGAGCGGAATCCGAAACTGACGCGGCGCATGATCGAGCATCTGGGCGACCTGCTGCGGATGTCGCTGGAATGCAAGGACCGGCAGGAGGTGCCGTTGAGCGAGGAGATGGCGTTTCTGGAGCACTACCTGGAGATCCAGCGCATCCGCTTCGGGAACCACCTTCGCGTTCGCCTGGAGATAGACCCCGCGGTGCGCTTTGCCAGCGTGCCTTCGCTGCTGTTGCAGCCGCTGGTGGAAAATGCCATCCGGCACGGCATTTCGCGCCGCGGTGGAGGCGGCACGGTAACCGTAATTGCAACCGGCGAGGGCGACAAGCTGCGCCTCCGCGTGCTTGACGATGGAGCGGGGTTGCCCGATGGCTGGACCATGGAGACCCATGCAGGGCTGGGGTTATCGGTCACGCGCGAGCGCATTGCCGGACTTTATCCGAATGGCGACAGCTCATTTGCGATGCGTCCGCGCAACGAAGGCGGCACCGCCGTGGAGATCGAGCTGCCGCTGCGTACCACAGAACAGGAAGTGACTGAGCATGCCGCGGACTGATTTGATCCAGGTGCTGGTGGCGGACGACGAGGCGCCGGCGCGGCAGCGTCTGCTGGATCTGCTGGGCAAGGACCCCGAGGTGGGCCGGATTGTCGAGGCCGCGGACGGACTGGCGGCTGCGGAAGCAATCCAGGCGCAGAAGTTCGACCTCGTCCTGCTGGACGTGCAGATGCCGGAGCTCGACGGTCTTGGAGTAATCGACGCCGTTGGCGCCGAGGAAATGCCCCTCACCATCTTTGTGACCGCGTACGATCAGCATGCCATTCGCGCGTTTGAAGCCAACGCACTCGATTACCTGCTGAAGCCTTTCAGCGACGAGCGGTTTGAGGCAGCCATGGGCCGGGTAAAGACCCGCCTCGATGAGCGCAGCCTGCGCGAGTTCAGCCAGCGCATGATGAAGATGGTGTCCGCGGCGCCCGCTGCCGAGCGGCGCTGGGACCGGCTTGTGATCAAATCCGCCGGCACCACCCGCTTTCTGCGCGTCGCCGACATCGACTGGATTGAGGCCGCCGGGGTGTACGTGAATCTGCATGTGGCAGGCAAGGAGCTCCTCTACCGCACGGCGCTGAACGAGCTTGCCGATCATCTCGACCCCAAGCGGTTCATCCGCGTGCACCGCTCGGCGATCGTGAACATCGAGAGCATTCTGCAACTGGAGCCGCTGTCGCATGGAGAGTTCGACGTGGTGCTCAAGAACGGATCGCGCACCCGCGTGAGCCGGACTTATCGTGCGATGCTGGAGCAGCGCCTGGGCCAGCCGCTTTGAATGAATTGCGGATCGCGCCTATTTGTTCGGGATCAGCCGGATGCGCGCCGTGAAGGCCCTGCCCAACGGCTCGCTGAACGTCCGGTATTGCGGCGAATCCACGTCATTATTGACCAGGAAGAAATCGCCGCTGTTGGTGGCGTTTTCCATGATTCCGCGCAGCCCCAGGTACATACCGCGGAAATGGAATCGCCACTCCAGGCCCGGGCTGTATGAGTTGTAGCTGGGAAAGCGCTGTGCGTTGGCCGCGCCCACTACCTCCTCGTTCGCGTTCATCGCCGTGAACGGGAATCCGGTGTGCCAGTCTGCCGTATACACAAGATCCCAGCGCTTTCTGAACCAGGGCAAGGGAACCGGCAGCCAGCCCCAGGAGAGGACCCGGTTGGGTGTATCCCATGCAAGCGGCCCCGGCTGCTGCGGCCCGAGGAGGGAAACGGTTGGAAAGTAATCGATAACTGAGTTGGTGTGCGCCGTGGAGTGGGTGTAGGCGCCGAAGAGCGTGGAATCCCCGGCAAAGGTGTACCGCGACAGCGAGCGTAAGTTCGCGCAGGGCGACCGCGTGCAACTCACGGCTCCGTACCATGAACAGAAACTCGCTAACCGCGAACTGGCGACCATTGAGCGGATCGAGGGCGACGGCAATCTGAAACTCCGCACGGAATCGGGGCGCGAGGTCGAGTTCAACGCGAGACAGCATCCGCATCTCGATTACGGTTATGCGGTGACGAGCCACAGCAGCCAGGGCCAGACCGCCGACCGCGTGCTGATCCACGTGGACACGGAACAGGCTCCCGGCGAACTCGTCAACAGTCGCATGGCTTATGTGTCGGTGTCGCGCGCTCAGTTTGACGTGCAGATGTACACGAACGACGCGAAGGCGCTGGGATACGAACTGAGCCGTGACGTGTCACATCCGACGGCGCTCCAGCAAGAGCAAGGAGCGGCACAGAAAATCGAGCCGCAGGCGGAGAGCATACAAGCCACGCAAGGCTTGAGCGTGGGCTGATGAATGTCGTCTGCTGCTTCGCAGGCATTCACCATCAGGCGAAGAATTCCGCTGGACGCGACGCTGTTTTGCGGCTGCTAGTGGTCGCAAGCGGCTACGATGTTGGCTCGAATGGTCATACAGACAGTGCGGGTCATGGGACGACTCAGAGGTACAATCGGAGCGAAGATTATATGACGCGTTCATCTCGAAACTCACTGTGTCGTTACGTCGCCGGAGCGGTAGCCGAGGCTGCGATTGAAGACTTGCGTGTGAACCTGTTCAACTATTCTGGTTTCCCGCAGATAACCGTCTCTTGCCACTCGGAAGATCTGTTTGACATCGCGCTCAGTTGGGAAACGCACCAGACTCAATTTCAGCTAACCGATGCTCAAGCAAAGGCGGCGGTCCAAAAATTTAAGTCCGGCACCGGCTACGAACGCTCTATTTTTGACAAAGTACAAGAGGCGCTGGCAGCACTTGAAGCAAAAGTCTCGGCAGGTCGCAGAGGTGTCCCAATTCCTGCATCTACCCTCTGAGCAAATGACAGCGATTTCTCGGCCAGCGGCCCTCTTCGAGACGGGAGCAGGTATCTGAAGGTCACTGAGAGTCGGCGGCATCCTTGTAGCAAACCGCTTTGAACAAACGTGCAATAGGGGTGCCCGGCTGCGTATGCCTCAAAACTCCATCCTCAGCCTGATAAAGGTCAGCGCCGCAAGTTCCAGCAATCTTTAGGCCGTCAAATAAGACGTAGAAGCTGTTGGCACCGTGCGCACCGTACTCCACCGAAATTAGCTTTCCATCGACCGTGAATTGTCGAGCGATTCTAAACGTCACCTGTACACGCCGAGGTCTATGGTTCGGAGTGTCCACAGCCAGCTCACATTCCACCGTGGTTAGTTGTGTCCACCCTTGGGCTAGGAAGTGGAAATAGCACCCTCTGTCTCCCATTTTGTCCACATTCTCTGCCGAGTGGATCGACACCGCTGGGGTTCCGTCTCCCCATAGAACGTGATCGATAGGAAACGCTAAACCTATCGGTCCTTGGTAAGGATCGACACTGAGCTGATTTGCACGCACGGTAAAAAGCTCTCCGGTGAACGCGAGAACGGGTTTTGTGGGATCGCCATTTGAAAATGACGCTATGGTCTCGTTGCCCTTTTGCATCACAGTGAGAGCGTCACATTTGATTGCTGGCGTGTCCTGAATAGCCGACAAATCATGAATGTCTGTCTGGTTTCCGGTGCAAGTCCCCTTGTACGTCAAGGGAAGGTCGCTTTGGCCCCAAGCAGTTCCGGCCATCATTACCAACAACACCACAGCGAGTTTTTTCATCATCGCTTCGTTTCACAATCTCCATCGACGGCATCTTGGCTCTAGGGGCAGTCTAGCGCACTCGTTGACAGCTGTTTGACTCAAGGTGAGCTGATTCCCGGAACTGCAATGGAAATGGCGGGTCTTCGGTCAAGCTTCTTTTGTGGTCTAATAAAGATGTTGGCTTGATGGCGGAATCGGCATACGCGGTGGTCTCAAAAACCATTGGGAGCAATCCCGTGTGGGTTCAAGTCCCACTCAAGCCACCAGATCACTCCAGCCCTCTGCCTTTCCCCAAAAACTAATGCAAAGATTCCCAGGGTGATCAGTCAGGGTCCAAGACTGATTCTTGTAAAAAAAGTCGAAATTTACACATTTTCTTTCACAGTTTCTAGCGTCTCGTATTTATCGCGCTGAAAATAATATAGTTACTGGCAGACGCAGCGGACTCAAAATCCGCCGGCCCTTGCGGCCATGGGGGTTCGACCCCCCCTCCCGGCACCAGAGCTAAACATATGTAGAATCAATAAAATACAGCCGCCAATTTTCTTTGTGCCCAAAATGTGCCCAAATCTCTCAGGCGTCACAGCGTGTGGCGTATCTTGGAAAGAATCGCCATGTGGATCACTCACAGCTATCTCGGCACGACACGGCACGGCACAAAGTGTCTGTTCTTCCTGCTTTTCGAAGACTACATCGAAGCCCAGAGTGGCTTATCCGCCCAACTAGAATCGGAACTTGAGCGTTTCGCAAGAAACCTTGGCGACGCCGGTGCGTTGGTCAGGCCGTTCGCAGGCGATGTAGCAACCGCGATGAGCAGTATTCGAGACAAGCATTGGCCGCATGAGACGGTAGAACTGCTTCAAAATACTCCTGCCATCTTGATGATCAATAGAGACTTCGACGATTTTGATCCTCGATATCATCCGTGGGTTTTGCTTCACTTCGAACGGCATTCAAACCAAGATGCAACGCAATTTCACTCCCTTTTACAAAAGATCACTGAATCCGTCACGAGCGAGAACAGCGATCCAATCGCAATCGTCCGAAAAGCTCTCGAAATTCAGGAATTGCGGGATGCCGCCGAGTGCTTGGAATTGAAACCTGAAGTATTCGGCATCAGTCTCGATCTGAAAAAGGCCTATGCCGCATTCAAAACATATCTACGTAGCCAAAAATCCGGCAGCACGGCGGCGTAACCGAGTTGCCGACCGGACTTTATTGGATTGTCTTTGCGGATTCGGTCGAATTCCAATTTGCGCTTGAATGCACCCGAGCCATCAGATCGTCGATGCGCGCCTGGCGGGCAGGGGACCATTTCGCATAGTGCTTGCGCACAATCTCTGGAGAGTTGCCGAGAATATCGGCCACGTCCTCAAAGCTCGCCCCATTGCCGAGGAGTTCCGTGGCCAGGGTGTGCCGGAAGCGATGCGCGTGAGCGTGAGGGACCAATGAAGCTTTGAACACCGAAGCGAGGCTTCGTTCCGCAATGCCTTTCATGGCCCGCTCCGAAGAGATCCCGTTCCAGAAGAACCAGCGCGAATTCTCGCCACATCCACGGGGCAGGGGCACGGTGTCGAGCGCCTGTTTCAATTCGGCAGGGATCGGGAGGAATACCGGCTTGCCGCTCTTTTCCGTGCGCAGGAAGATGCGCCAGCGCCCGCCGTCCTTGCTGATGCGGTCCCGAGCGAGCAGGGCAACGTCGCCGATGCGGAGCGCTGTATAGCGCAGCAAGAGGATCATGGCGCGCGCACGGAGCCGCTCATAAGGGCCGCGTCCGATACCGTCGCAGGCGTTGATAATCGCCGCGACCTCACCTGTCGAAAACGGCTCGACATCGTTCGGCTTGATGTTGCGCGGCGACTTAATGCGTTTGGCGACATTCTCCGCGCACCATCTGCGGTCACGGCAGAACCCGCAGAATTGCCGCAGCAGCTCCAGTTCCTTCATGCTCGTTATGGATTTCAGCGCGCGGCCGGCACGGAACGCATCGAGGGTATCGGTCGTCAGCTCGTCAACGGAGTCGATCTTCCGGGCTTCGCAGAACGCCTTGAGATGATTCAGGGTGTTGCGATACTTCCGCACCGTCGAGTATTTGAGGGCTTCGCTTTCGCAGTGTTCGATGAATGCCGTCACCGCCTCATCGACAGGCTTGAAGGTAGTGGCGTCAGGCGATTCCAGCGCGACAGCCTTCTTGCGGGCGCGGGCCATATCGCGCGTACCGAGCGACTGGCGCAGAACGCGCTTGCCGTCGATATAGCCGTCCGCCCAGAGAGGACAGTTGCATTTGAGAACGTCACGGCCTCTCGTGCGGTGAGGGCAAGCCTTCGTGTGCCGCCGCCAGATCGTCAACATAATGGAGTCGATTCTAGCGCGCTTTTCTCGCATAAACGCGCTTCGCCACAGATTCCGGTATGCGCAACGTGAAATACTCGCGGCGACCTCGGCGAAAGGGACCGCCATACTTCAAAACGCCGGGTTCATCGATGAAAAGCCGCCGGATCGTGCTTTCGTGCAGGAGCCACAATTCCGCCAGTTGCTTCGGGGTGAAGTGCCGCTCGAAAGCGGTTTCCTCGGCACGGACTGGCGGATGGTTATTCATCGTGAATACCGTCCAGATCGCTCGGGTTTCAGGCGACGGAAGGCACCTCCGGGCGGTAGGGGAGAAGAGGGTGGGGTCTGGCGCGTAATTGATCGTTCCAGTCCTTGAAGCCCATCGGCTCCTGAAACACATAGACGAGATCGTCGCGCCCCGAGAGCTGCACAGCCTGGCGCACGAGTTCAGAAAGCTTGCCTCCGTCCGGGTCACTATCCATGGCGGCAATGATCTTCGACTTCACCGGCATACGCGCGATCGCCGATCGGATGAGCTCCGGTTGTTGTGGGTTTGGTTTGCCGCCGATCGAGGAATAGCGGGTTTGGTTATCGGGAAACAGCACCGCATGGCTGAGAGCATCGATCGCGGATTCGCAGAAGACGAGGCGGTTATCGTCGGGCAATTCGTGCGACTGCCAGAGTCCCTTGCTGCCACCCGAAGCAAAGCCGGTGAAACCGCCACTGTTCTTTAGTTCATATCCGCACAATCCCTGCGCGTCGAAGTGGGGGAAAACTGCGGCCCCATGATGATCGATGCGAATGCGACCGGCGAAGCGATCGAGCGCGAGCAGGGCGTGGGGCACGGCACGTTCACGCTCCAGATAGGGATGACCATCGCTTGCGTCTTTCATGCGGGCATAGGCCGCTTCGACTTTCATGCGATCTTTTTCGGTTTTGCGCAGTTCCGGAAATGCCGGGACCGGAACCGGAGGCTGACCGATCCACGGCCGCAATTCCTTACGCACCGCGCCAAGGGAGAGACCTTGCCGGAATTGTACGAAATCGATGATGGTTCCGTTATCCCGGTCGTCGCGCACCGAGAAATACTCGTAATGGCCATCCATGGCGCGCTTGATGATCACCTTGTCATGACTGGCCGGGTGACGCATCACCGATGTGCCGCGCCAGGATTCCTTGCGGTCGAGCTGATAGCCATGCCCGGCAGCATAGGCCCGGAGATCAATCGCGGTTTTGAAACTCTCCAGTTCTGCATCAAACATCTTCTTTCCTACTGCCCCCTCACCGTTTTCCGGATCGTCGATATTAGTGCTTTCGCTCGCCGGAGCCAAGCAGCAAACGACCGCGCAATTGCCGTGCTTCCGATGTTTTCGGCAGCGCCATGCGTTCGACGCCTTCCGCACCCGCGGCCGAGAACGCCGCCACGTTCGAAAGCAGTTCCTTCAAGACCGATCCGCTGTCCGGTTTGAATTCGACATAGACGCCGCCGCTGAATTCAGCCATCCGCTCGAAGACCGGCCGCGCCTGCAAAGAGCGTTCATCGCTATCGGATATCTCATGAAAGATGAACAGCGGCATCGATTGCGTGCGAAGCTCCGCCGCCAGTTCCAGCAATGTTTCGGGCCTATCCTCCGAATGATCGCCGATGAACACCACACCGGAGATATTCGCCGAACCCGCTTCTCCGGTCATTGTCAATAGCTTCTTCTCCAACAAGGCACATCGAAGCATCCGCGCGATCTGCGTTTCGCCCGTCCTGCAAGACAGCTTGAGCATGGCGCGGCCGACAATGCCGGGATCGGCCTGCCAATCGCCGACCTTGCACTCCCGGTTGCCCCGGAAATAGATGAGCTTGACTGCGACCGCGCCAATGGCTTTGATCGTCTCGAACATGGCGGCCGTCGCGATCCGCGCGTGTTGCAAACTGTGTTCGCGGCTACCTGTGAGATCGAGGCCGAATATCAACCGGCCGGTGCGCCGTGAAGGTTTCAGTATCCCGGCCTGGCGCAACTTCTCCAGAGCCGCATCCATTCTCTGTCCCGCGTCACTGACCGGCGGCACATCCTTTCTCTGCAATCCGTAGCTTTCCATGGAATTCACCACCCCCGTTTGATCCAACTGTTCCCGCTCCATTCCGACCTGCCTTCCCGCACGCTCTGGCGCTCGTAGTAATCGGGATTGCGTTCCGCGTACTGCGCGCGCACGGCACGGTCCGGCGTCAGCGGCTTCGATACTTCCTCGGTCTTTGCGCGGGCGCGAAGCTCGGCAAGATACTGCGCGAATTCTTCGGACATACAGCCCTCAATTCATCGCCAGCCGTTCCAGAAATGCGTTCCACCGCGCGGCGATCGCGCGATAAATATCGTTATCCCTCCACGAGACCCATGCGTATTTCCGGCTGAACAGCAGCCAGCGCCACCGCACAAGGACGCCGAGCAGGGGAGAGGCCGACAGGATGACGCCGAACAGGTTTTGCCACGCCTCCGATTCGCCCCACGCAAGATGCGAGAACCACAGGCCCGCGATCGGCCACGCCGCGATCAGCGCCAATATGCGCCGCTTCCATTCGCAGCCCCGGCAGAAGAGACCGCCGCCATTTGGAACCGCGCTGTGCCGCCCGGCATTCCGCGACATCTGTGCGATTTTCGTTTCCGCCGTTTGCCGGTACGCCGCGAACTCCCGCCGCAAATCGTCGAGAGCGTCCGCCAGTTGCTCGCCCTGCGCTTCTCTTTGTTCCAGGCGCTCATGCAGCTCCACAACTCCGGAGCACAGGCAAACCCCTTCGTAGAAGCGCAACCCGCCTTTGGCGCAGAGCTGCGCCGCCTTCCGGAATGCCGTTTCCGCTTCGCCTGCATGAGGGGAATCCAGGAGCGCAACCAGCTTTTTCAAGGTCTCCTCATCGTGCGCATCAAAGCTGGACCGATTACCGTTTTGCGGTGCCGATGCGGGCATAACTCATCCTCCAAAACTCATCTTCCAAACAGCGACTTCAACCACCTCTGGCCCGTGCCGCCCTTGCCGTATTCATACGGGTCAGGATCGAAGCAATGCTTGAATTGAGGGTCGAGAAAGTACGGACGGCGACCCGCGCGGATTACGCCATTGATCCCTTCGCCGAAAACGAGGGCCTCATCGTCGCCGAGGTACCGTGTCTCGTGCGGCAGCAGGTATTTGCGCGCGTGTTGCTGGAACGACAGATTGACCGACAATTCGCCGTCCGGACGTTCGCCGAAGGACTTCGCAACCGTGCGCACCTCGGTGATCCCCGACATTTCGCTCAGATAGTCGGAGGTAGTCTTGTCCCTTGGTGCAAAGAAGATTTTGAAGCCGCTATTGGCGAGAAAAGTCTCCCAGCCCTGCGGGTACAATTCCTGCAACTGGCTGAGATTTTGCAACACGGGGAGGAGCTGAAGCCCATAGCCCGCCGCGAGGCCCATGGCCGTTTCGATCACGCCGAGCCGTCCGACCGCGCTCTTGAATTCATCGAGGATTCCGAGCACCGGCACCTTGCGCGACGGTTCCCGCATGAAAGCCTCGACGGCGGTTCCCGCGATCAGCCTGAACCAGCGCGAACAGTTGCCGCCGAGGTATTCCCCAGGCAGGATCAGGTAAACGGTAATCGGACGCCGCTTCATTGCGCTGAAGGTGAAGCTCGACCCGCCGAGTGAAGTCGCAATCGCCCGGTTGCCGATGAATTGAAGCGCGGTGATGGCCGTCGAAACGATGGACCGCACTTCCTTGTTATTCGCAGCGTCAGGCTCGCCGAAGCGGGCCAACCGTTCGACGATGAAATCTCCGGAACGATTGCCTGCCGCAGACCGGCAAGCGTCCTGCGCCACCAAAAACAGATCGGGTCCGGAAATGACGCGATACACCGTCGCCAGCGTTTCCCTTGGAAATCGCGTCTTGAGATGCATGATGATGCCCGACACCAGTCCTCGTGCGGAGGCGACCCAGTGGCTGTCTGACATGTGCAGATCGTCCGTGACAACGGCCTCTGCGATGTTGTCTGTGTCGGCTGCGAACCTGTCCGAGCGTGGATCGAGGCTCATCATTGGATCGACCTGTGCCGCCCGTGGAGTCCAGCGAACACCCGGTAACTCCGGCATGAGGTTGAAGGGATCGAGACGCCAGACTTCCTGTCCGAGCTTTTTTTCCCTGTACCTTGCCGTGACTGCGCAGGCCTGCCCTTTGGGGTCCACGACCAACGCGCTTCCTTCCCATTCGGCCAAAATCTGGGCCAGTACGCAGGTAAATTTGCCCGACCGTGCCGGTGAGCACAGAAACCCATGTGAGGCCCCCGGAAAATACAATCCCGCTGTGCAGGTTTTGTCGCGATACATGATCCGAATTCTGCGTTTGCTTTTCATACCCATCCTTTCCGCTCCAGTTCGTCATCCGATGCGGCCCCTGCATTTCCCTGGACGCGCGGATAGTGAAATCCCAACTGTTCGGCCTTACGCTGCTCCTCCCGTTTTGCGCTGCGTTTCATGGCCATCCAGATTGCGACGGCAACAAGCAGGGTGAAGACCAATACCGACCCGTCACGTGCGCCGCCCAGCATCAGTCCCACGATCACAACGCACAGGAACACAAACCCCCGCGCGAACGGCGCGAGGCGGTTTGAATGATCGGCGCGCACGCTCACATCGTTCGCTTCGCCATGCGCCATCATGCCGAGCATGAATTCGCGGCTTCCGCGTACCGTGGCACTTCCCCATATCTCTCGGGAAAGAAGCGTCACGGCCCGGTACACGTCGTCGCCGCCGAAGACCAGGTCGATCTTGTTCGGCTTAATCAGCACTTCGCCGCCCGTGGGGGTCGTCACGCGATAATGTCCGCCGAAACCGCTGACTTTCGCACCTTTCCCGAAATACGTCCTGATCAAATCCCTGTTGACCGGCTTGGATTTCATAAGCTCAGGCCCATCCCTCCCCGGCCAGAAATGCGCGATCCGTGTCGCGCAGCTCCGCCGATTGCAAGACCTGTTTGAGCATCAATTTGAAATCGGGATGCGCCGCCGCGTTTTGAACCAGCGCCGCGCCGATGATCGAGCACAGCCGGGCATTGTCCTTTTCGCTCTTTTTCTGTACCTGGACTTTGCGTTCAGCGAGCGCCGCCTTCAGCGCAGCTTGCTTCCTGAGAATCGCTTCGATCTTGCTGTCAACAACCTTCGCGCTTGCCATAGACCTCCTGAATGGCCTCTCTTCCCGACGTAAACTTGACTGCCTGACCGTTGTTAGTCGCCGAGGTTATTCCCCCCGTCATCGGCGCATCGGCAATAGGCCGCATGGTCCTCGCCACCGGGCAGAGGCCAGTTGTTCACGCTTTCAACGAAAATTCCGATTACCAGGTTGCCTATCTGGTCGAGCGAATGATCTTCGCACCTGATCGCATTCGTGGATTTCGTTTTGATTTGTGCTTCCATAAGCCTCCCTCCGGGGATGTCGTATGGTGCCAATCTGCGATAATTGTCTCGCTAAGATCATAATATGTCAAATGACGATAATTACTTTTTGAGACTCCACTTTATGCTTGGGAGGTGTTTTCAGTCGATAATGGGGACGGAAGGGGCAATCGCCATCGTCGCGAAGTCAGAAGGCTCTCAATCCCAGAATCCGTCAACATCGGTTCCAGAAGCTGCGGTCGCAGTTCCTCCGGCCAAGGATTCGGAGCGCGAACTCTCTAGTCCTGCCTCTCCGGGCGAACGTGCCGTTTTTTTGGGTCTGGTTGCCGAAGAGATTGTTCGGGTTTCCAAACAGGGCTTCACCACGCTCTTTGTTGCTCCGAGACCGTTTACCCCAGAGGAAAGTGAAGCATTACGCGAGTCCGCGTGGAACGATATAGCCTACGAGGATGTGCTCACAGATTCAAAATACATAGTGGCTTTCCTCCGAAATCCGCATACCCAGGACGAATGCTTCGTTGACCGCTTCGGCTACGCGACACTCATCCCGGCTTCCGAGCTCAGGAACAGAGGATTGCTTCCCCCATTTGGTCGAGGGCCTTCCCATTCCGCGCTTGGGGTCTGGCTGAAACAGGCAGGTAAGGACAGCAGGGTGCTTGAGCCCCATTTCACCCCACTTCCTGGACTACCCTTAGATTGGGGTTTACCCTCATCTGTGGAGCAGGCGGCCACGATCAGGCCCCTTGAAACAACGCCCAGCCAAGCTAATGTACCTGCCCATGTAACCGTGGGGGCCGCGCTGGTGCAGGACAAGAGCATCATCACAAGAGGGGGAGACCGCTATCTTCCGCTTCCTTTGGCGGCATGGACGGCACAAGCCAGCGAATCCGCCCTTCGCAATTGGATAGACCACCGCGTCAAATTCGGCGGGCGATCCCTCCGGACTCATATTTCCCTTACCAAGGGCGTCTACGTAAGCGAAGAGTCCGTCCAGAGGATAGCGTCGCGATTTGTGAATTGGCCGTCCAACGAACCAGCAGGACCCGTCACACTTGGCGAAACGGACGATCAAAGCGGCTTTCTCGCGATGTCCGACGCGGCCAGGATCGTCGGCGTTTCCAGTCGGACGATGTGGCTTTGGGCCTCGCAAGGAAAAGCACCGACCGATAAATCCCTCGACGTCATCAAATGCACAACATCGGATCACTTCTATATTCGTGAAAAAGATGTGTTCGAATTGAATGCGCTCGTTCCGCGATCCGGCCTTCAACGTGGGCGACGCCCCAAAGTTTCGGTAGAACCCTAGCGCCTACTTCGGAATCTCCTTTATTATTTATCTTCATCTGCCCAATTCTGATAATATAGCGCTATGGCGCGCCGAATTGCAGGCCCGGCTGTTCTTTCGCATGATGCGGTGCGATTGTCTGCCATGGGTCTCTTGCCTTCCGGTGTCAGGACTGCAAGATTCGCATCCTTGGCCGAAGCAAACCTAGCGCGCCCGGCGTGCCTGTCCAAAGGTTGTTTCTCGGAATTTTCTTGCGTGCTCGCTACGCTCCTCGCGCAGAGAAAATTCCTGCGATACCGTGCAAGCACGCTTTTGACATGCCCGCCTATTGGGACGCGCTTTGGTTTTTGCATCGGCTGCGATCATGCAGCCCACAACCGAAAGGAAACACTATGTCCAGCAACAATGAACCCGCCAGCAAGATCAAACTCATCCCGATATCGGCTGTTATCTGGAGGAATGAGACGGAGAAGTCTGTTCGCTACTCAGTCACATTCGAGAAGAGCTACAAAGACAGCTCTGGAAAATGGCAGTCTACTTCGAGCTTCAGCGAAAGTGACCTGTTGCTCGTGGCGAAGGCCGCAAATCTGGCCCATGACGAAATTCAAGACCACCATCGTCGTGACCAGCACGCTACCGCGTACGTCGCAGAAGCTTCTTAGCGGATCGGGGCAGGGCGCTCTCATCGGCGTCCTGCCCTATCTTTTTGTCACGCAATACGACCCCCAAGGAGTATCCGCGTATGCGGAGAAGAGTGCCCCAGGAACCCCCACCTCTTCCTTCCTACCGCCCCGACCGAACTTGAAAATCCCCGCGCGTCGCGTTCGACCGTGCTTCGTCCGTGCGTTCTGCATCCGGATTATTCCGCCTCCGAAATGCGGAAAAACACTTGCGATGCGTCCAGGCATTCGATTCACTTGCCGGATGATTCGTGCGAATAACGCGGGCAGCAAGTTGTGCGCGGATAATCCGCGCCACGCCACCGGGCATCGGCTTCCAGCCGATGCCGTGGCTCAACTTGGCAAGGGGCAGGGCTTCGCCCCTCCCCGTTGCATCCCCTCCCATGTGCCGCAAGCGGCAGCGGAAACCTTGCCCGTTTCCGCACCTTCGGCCCGCTTTGCGGTCGTTGCGTTCGCCGCGTGGGCAGTGCGCCCATGACGGCCAACGACAACACACAGCCGCCCCGCTACAAGCGTAGCGGCAGCGAAAAGCGCCAGCGCGCCAGCGGAGCCGTTCTGGTCCGTCTGCTGCCGGGTGAACGCGCGACCCTGGAAGGAAAAAGCCGCGAAGTCGGTCTCAGTCTCGCCAGCTTTTTGCGCGCGTGTGGCCTTGGAACGCCCGGACCCCGCGCACGACGCAGCCCCCCGGTCAATGCCGAGGCGCTTGGCCGGGCGACGGCGGCGCTGAACAAAGTGGGGAGCAACCTGAACCAGGTCGCCTATCGTTTGAACGCGGGGGACCGAACCCTTACACAGACTGAATGTTTCGCGGCACTGGCCGAAGTCCGCACCGCCCTGGCCAGAATTCTGGAGATATTGGGGCGCAAGGACCGCCTATGATTTCCAAAGGCACGACCCACAATAACGGGGCGAAGCTGGCGGCGTATATGGAAACCGGCAAGACCGGAGAGCGCGCCGAGTTGTGGGAGCTTCGCGGTTTCGCGGCGACGACGATCAAAGATGCGTTCCGCTGCGTTGACGCGATGGCCGGAGCGACAAATGCCGAGCAGCCGTTCTTTCATGTCCAGGTGCGGAACCGCGAAGGCGAGACCCTCACCCGCCAACAGTTCGCGTATGCCGCCGACCGGATCGAGCGGATGCTTGGCCTCTCCGGCCAGCCGCGCGCGATCACGTTTCATACATACGAGCGGAACAACGACCAGCACATGCATGTCGCGTGGAGCCGCATCGATCAGGACACGATGACGGCGAAACCGTTGCCGTTTTTCAAGGAACGGCTCAAGAAGATCAGCCGCGAGCTGGAATTGCATTTCGGGCTGGAGCCGGTGACGAGCCGTCGCGAGGGTCCTATCAAATACGCGCCGACGAAGGCGCAGGAAGAACAGGCCCGGCGTCTCGGATTGGATGCTCACGAGCTGCGGAACACAATCCGCGACTGCTGGGATCGTTCCGATAACGGCCGCAGCTTTCAGGCCGCGCTTGACCATGAAGGCATGACCCTTGCGCAGGGCGAGCGCCGGGACTTCGTGGTAATCGACCAAAGGGGCGGCACCCATGTTCTCAGCAAGCGCATCCTCGACGTGACGGCCGCCAGAATTCGGGATCGGCTATCCGACATTTCCCGCGACGAATTGCCGACCGTCGAAATGACCCGAGCTTTTCTGTCCGAACGTATACCCGACAAAGCAAAGCATTCGGAGAAGCCCGCGCCGGTATGGGACCGCGACCGCGACGAACGCGCCTGGCAGGATGCCGTAATCAATGCTGCGATAGAGAAAGAGAAAGTCGCAAAGGAATTCGTGGAGCCGGACGAAAGAAAAGCAACCGAGAAGCAACGGCAGACCGGGGCGGGCGGTAGGGAAAAGGAATGGTCCGCTATTCCGCCGACGCCAGAGCCGATCAGGACTTCCCCACAGCATCACTTCGAGGATGCCGCAAGAGAAGCCGGTCAAGACCGGAACTATTCTCCGCCCATGGAATTGAAGGGCATGAGCGCCCGGATCATGAATTATGTTCAGACGCTCTGGAATGATCCGGAGCAGATTGCGGCGAAGGGTAAGTCCTTGTCTGCCGTGTTGGATCACGAGGGGATCGCGCTCGCTGAGGTCACCAAGGACGAAGCGGACCGGAGCCACCGGGAAGCGCAATTCGCAAAAGCGGTGGGCAATTATTCGCCGCGCTTCAGGGAAGGGGAGATCGTCGCCGTTAAGGAGCCGACGCTTGAATATCGCCGTAACGGAGAGGTCATCGGACCCGCGCCGCGCGTGCACAAGCTGGACCCGAGGGCGGCGGAGATATTCATCGCAGAACTCGACAAGCCGCGCCAGTTGAAAGGCATCGATGCCACCAAAAAAGCGCTCAACCAACGGGCCGCGCAGCGCGCCGCCGACCGGGAAGCGACACGGCTTGAGAGAGCGACGAACATAAAGGACTTCTCCCGCACGGTCGCGAGGGGCGGTATCAAGGGCACCGCGAGAGCTGGAAAGACCGCCGCGCGCGTCCTTGGCAAGACCCTCGACGCCGTGAGCGACGCTTTCGCGTCTTTGTTTGCGCCGACCCTTACGCCGGAGCAGATACGCGAGGGAGAAAAAGCCATGCATCGGCGCGAAGCCGAAGCGGAAAGCTCGATCGATTTTGCGCGCTACACCGGAGAGCTCGCGCAGCAGCGCCAGCAGCAGGAGAACGAACGGGAGGCCGAACGGCAGCGACACCGCGACGGAGGCGGGCGAGAACGATAGGAGCCTTGGGAATCGGGAACCCCAGGGCGAGGACCGAAATCCCGCTCAAGACCGGAAGGCCCACCGTTTCGCCGAAACGCTCAGGCGGCAATTCCGGGAAGCTGTAAATGCACTGACCCGCCACGACCATCCCCCGCAGCCGACGCAGCGCCGCAAGCGCACGGAAGAGACAACGGGAGGCTTTATCCTTGCGGCCAGGCAGATCATGCGTCGCAGCGTCGGCGTGCCGCAGGCGGCGTTTGCAGCGATTGCGTTCCTCTCTGAAACGCTGGATTGGCTGAATCCGTGGCATAACGAAGCGCTGAATTTCAACGGACTTGACGAGGAGTTCCACGTCACGGAGCAGCACCATATTTACCCACACCTGTAATCGTGCTAGGCCGCTACTATGGCCGATGGCAAAGCTCCCACGCACACCGTTTTCGCCCTGAAACGCGAAAACAAGAGATATGGCCGCTGGCTTGAAATCGGCACCGCGCGCCAGGAGAGCGACGGAGTGATCCATCTTTTCCTCGACCGCACTCCGATCGGCGGGTTTAACGGCTATGCGTATCTGGCCCCCGTGGGATCGCAGCCGCCGCTTCCGGAACCCGAGCGTCCCGGCCAGTCGGCCGAAGACGAAAACAACTAGCCCGGCAGCGAAGGCGACACGCGAATATTTCATGAACGTGGATCTTCCCGCGCAAGAATTTTTGCCTCCCTGCCTGAATCCATGCAAGTAACTACCGAAAAGCGGTTTCTTAACCGAAAAATCCGGCTTGCGATTTTATTTGGAGGTGATAAACCCCGGAGCGCTTAAGTGCAGCAGGCCGATTGATCAACTTCAGTTCTGGAGGAAATCATGCCGCTCGACATGGCGACCGCCGAATTTGCCGCGACCGATGCCGACGGCGATCTCCCTGAAAATCTCCCCTCACATCACGTCGACAAATCATCGCTTCTCTCGGCGATGAAGCACGCAGGCCGCTCGATTCTCAAGAGAGCGAAACAAGGCGGTAGGAAAAAGATTCTCTCAGCTATGTTGATGGCGGGAGCAGCGCTTGTTACGCCGCACGCATCGAAGGCTCAATCTGTCCAATACTTCGAAGTCGATGGCGTTGGGTCATACACTGTCGCCAGTTATACAGCAGCTACCGGTTGGCAAGACTCTCAATCCATAACAGGAGCGGTCAAGGCCATCTATGCCTTTGATCCGTCCCTTTACGGTCAATATCCAGATGGCATCGCTACTTCGACGAATAGTCCTATCGCCGGTACACCGTGGATTACGCTCTTTTCCGTCTCTGTTAACGGCCAGGATGTGACTGCTGCGTTAAACCAGAATCCATCACCGCCGCCTGGTCAGCTCGCGGCTACGGTCCTCGACTATCAGGCCACCTCTGGCCCGGCTAGTGGACCCAACGGGACAGTGCAGGTGTTTATAGGACAAAACGAAACATACGGCTACTATCTAGACTCAAGCATTCGTTCTTGCGGCAGCCCGACCGCAAACGGAAGTACATCGTGGGGTACATACATTTGGACACCGAGCCTCGGGGTAACTAACAATCAGCTTGTCGCAGGCTTGCCAATCCCTTCAGGTACTCCACTCGGCAGTTACCTCACTATTTATGACGGTAGCGAGTCAAATGAATGCGTTGCAAATCTGGACACTGCTACCGGCGCGCAAGTTTCATCGAGTATCACCAGTTCAACATTGCTGGCGTCGCCACCTCCACCCGTAACACCCCCTAAGACCCTTGGAGACCCCAACAAGGGCGATTGCGGCTGCGCAGGCGACCCCATCACCATCGGCACCGGCAATGTGTTTGAGCGAATTGTGGACTACACGACGATCGGACAGAACCCGCTCGCATTCACGCGCTACTACAACAGCATGCAGAATGCGTCCAATCCCAATACGTTCGCTTCGACGATGGGCGCGAACTGGCGCTCGAATTACGACCGTTACCTGAATGTAGCCTCTGGCGGCAGCGCCGTCAGCGCCGAACGGCCGGACGGGCAGGTCCTGAACTTTACGCTCAACGGCAGCACATGGAAAAGCGACAGCGATGTCGATCTCAAACTCGTGCAGTCGGGTTCGACCTGGACGCTGACCGATCATAACGACACCATTGAAACCTATTCCGTCGCGAGCGGGAAGGGAACCCTCACCTCGATTACGGCACGGGATGGCTACACCCAGAGCCTCAGCTATTCCGGCGCTCTGCTGAATTCGGTCACCGACAGTTACGGTCGTTCGCTCAACTTTACCTATAACAGCGGGTTGATGAATACGGTCACGACGCCGGATAGTCTGGTCCTGACTTACGGTTTCACCGCTGCGGCGGGCGGCAATCAGCTGACTTCGGTTTCGTACAACACGAGCCCCACGACCAACCAGACATACCTCTATGAGAATGCCACATTTCCTTTTGCGTTGACCGGCGTCGTGAACGAGAACGGCAACCGCTTTGCGACATGGGGCTATGACAGCCTGGGGCGCGGCACATCAAGCCAGCGCGGCACGGGCGCATCCACCGCCGATCTCACGACACTGGCTTACAACGGCAATGGCACAACGACGGTAACGAACCCATTTACAGTCGCTGATACCTATACCTTTGCTTCCCTTCAGGGCGTTCCGAAAGTGACGCAGATCAATCGCGCCGCAACCGCGACCACAGCATCCGCTACGGAAACAATCGGCTATGACAGCAACGGCTACGCGAACAGCAAGACGGACTGGAACGGCAATCTGACGACATTTGTCAACGACAGCCACGGCGATCCGACGACGATCAACGAAGCGGTGGGAACTTCGGCAGCGCGCACCACCACCATCGCCTATGACGGAACATGGATGCATTTACCCGACACCATCACGACACCGGGCAAGACGACGAGTTTCACTTATGACAGCAGCGGCAATACACACACGGCGACCGAGACCGACACCACCACCGGCACCGTTCCTTATTCGACAAATGGAACCGCCCGGACCTGGACGATGACCTATACGGGCACCGGGCAACTTCAGACGGTGACCGGCCCGCGCACGGACCTGACGCAGTTCGGCTATTCGGGCGGTACGCTGACCAGTATTACCGATCCCCTCAGCCACGTGACCACGGTCAATACCTATACCGGCGGCGGGTTGCCGACAAAGATAACGGACCCGAACGGCGTTGTCACGACATTGGCTTACGATGGACGGCTTAACCTCAACACCAGCACCCTAAGCACCACGGCGGGACCGCTTGTCACGACATACACCCATGATGCGGCCAATAACCTTACGCAAGTCACCTTGCCCGACAGTTCGTATCTCGCTTTCACGCTCGACACTGCAAACCGGCCAACGGAAATCACCAACGCGCTCGGGGAGACGATCAACTACACACTCGACGCGCTCGGTAACCGTACATCGACGGCGGTGAAGAATTCGGGCGGCACGACAACGCTTACGAACACGGCGACCTTCGACGCGCTCGGGCGGATGTTGACCGGTGTCGGCGCATCGGGCCAGACAACAACATCTGGCTATGATCCGAACAGCAATCTCACCAGCGTCCAGGACCCAAGAGGCAATACGACCACGCTTAGCTACGACGCTCTCAACCGGCCCACGTCCATGACGGACCGGCTCAGCCATACGACAACAGCCGCCTACGATGCGCATAACGCGGTAACAAGTATGACCGATCCGAACAGCAATACAACCACGTACACGCGCGACGGGTTTGAACGGACGATTCAGCTCGCCAGCCCTGACAGCGGCACCTCGAAATACTATTACGATCTCGCCGATAACATGACGCAGAAAACGGACGGCGCGGGCGTGGTGACCAATCGCACCTTCGATGCGGCCAACCGCGAGGTGACGCGAACCTTCCCAGGCAACGCGGCGGAAAACGTGTATAAGACCTATGACCAGACCGGCGCGTGGGGTTTCGGCATCGGTCGCCTGACGACGATGTCGAATACGACAACGCTGTCAACTTCCTTGTATACGCGCTATATTGCCTATGACGAGCGCGGCAACGACATCGGCGGTGCGGACGTTCTCGGAGGAGGAGCGTTCTGGTTCAACAATTCGAAACACTATGACAACGCGAGCCGATTATATTACGTCACAGACCCGTATGGATGGACGACAGGATGGAACCGGGATGCGGCGGGACAGGTGACCGGTGTCGGGGTCGTCGCCCCCGGCTCAAGCACAATTGTGAACGTTGCCGGCAGCAGCACCGCGCCGATCACGCATATGCCCTTTGGCCCGGTCGCGAGCGTCCCGTTCGGCAACGGGATCACGCGGACCAACACCTATGACCTCGATTACCGGCTGACGAATATGACGGATAACGGCTCATCGACGATGCTGAACCTGTCCTACAGTTACGACGCGAACGGCAATGTCGGCGGCACCACCGGCACTCCCGGCATTGTCGATGCGCTGAACGCGGCGAACACGCAGACGATGACCTACGACAAGATGGACCGGCTGCTGACCGCCGCGAGCGGCTCGGGCGGCTACGGCTCCTATGCGTGGACGTATGACGCGAACGGCAACCGCACCAGCCAGACCTTGAACGGCGGCACGCCGGACAATTACAGCTATTTCTCCGGGACAAACCGGCTAAGCTCGACCAGCGCGACCGGCTATGGTGTTAGCTATAACGGAGCGGGAGCGACGTCCGCCATCAGCTTGTGGAGTTCACCGTTGTTCAGTTCGACGTGGAATCAATCGGAACAGCAAGCCGCGGTGACGGCTACGGGTTCCAGCTATCCCGCCGCATCGTACAACTATGACGGATTCGGCCAACGGCTGGTGAAGACCACGGCAATTGCGACGGGGTTCTCTTATGGGAAATTGGGCAATCTGACCGAGGAGACCAACACCGTCGGGCAGACGACGGACTATATACCGCTTGATCCAAGCTCTCGGCGCGACGCTTACAACCCGGTGGGAATGATCGCCATTCCTGCATACCCGCTCAGCAGTTCGACGGCGCTGTATTTCATGCATACCGACAGGTTAGGCACTCCGCAGAAGGTGACCGATACCAGCCAGAATGTGCAGTGGAGCACGACCTATACCCCGTTCGGCGCGGCGGCGAGTGCAATCACCAACCCCAACAACATCACGCAGAATCTGCGTCTTCCCGGTATGTACTCGGACCCCGAGACCGGCCTCTATCACAACGGCGCGCGCGAATACGTGCCGATCACGGGGTTGTATTTCAAAACGGATCCCATCGGCCTGGCAGGCGGGACCAATACCTATCAATATGCTCGCGCTAACCCCTTTAGATACACGGACAGGTTGGGTTTGGACCCTGCACAATCCTTCAATGGGGCTTCAGTACAGGCAACAGGAAACTTTGCTAGTAGCATGAATGGTAAGTACAATTTGTTTAATCCGAACGACGCTAATTCAGATATTTTTGACGCCCAACCGAGTGTTCCCGGTGTGCTCATTATCGGAGGGCATGGAAGTCCATACGGAATAGCTGATCCGAATTCCCCGCCTAACACATCCTCCTTTACCGCCGACCAACTTGCTGACCAGATCATCATGGCAACTAACCCCAACGGGAGTCCCACGTTCACGAATGGCAACCGAATTTGGTTACAGTCCTGCAAAACTGGCCAGACGCCCACGTCCGGCCAATTCTTGGGAACAAGCTCTACCAATGAATCATTTGCACAAACACTTGCGAATACAACCGGTTCGACTGTTTGGGCACCGACAGCAGACTCCGTATTCGACTCTACAGTTGGTGAACCACTCAGATGGTTTGTGGCCCCCGGGGGAACGGTAATGCCTTTCTTTCCTCGATTTAAGTTTTAGTGAGGAGATAGTTCGTTCCGCGATCCAGACCGTCTCAAAGCAATTAGTGCGCCCGACAAAGTGTCACTTGCCGGTACCCTCGGTCTCCGGCTGATGCCTTTCCCATTGTTTCTGCCAAAACTCGGCCCTCAGCTTGTATTCCGGCTTCGGCGAGAAGCTGTAATATTGGGCTAGGTTTTTCATCGCGCTTATACTTCCGTTTTCCTCTGCGATTGATTCCCAATAAGCGGCGTGTTCAATATCGCTCGGCCCACCGTACATATAGAATGTTCCCAGCTTTTCCGCAGCCTCGACATCTCCCTTTAGCGCGCGCTTTTCAAGATCAAGAAACTCAGAGCACGGAATCTTGAAATCCCAGTTCTCTTCCGTCGAGATGCCCTGTTTACGCAACTCGGTAGCACTTTCGAACGGCTCGGGAGGACAGTCGTAATTCCGGGGCTTGGCCATCAACGGCTGAACGAGACCGATAGCATAGTCACCCTCGGCATCCTTGCTCGATGTTTGTTGTGGATCATCGGCATACGCCGGAAATGCACATATCGTGAGCGACAATACGAAAGCGATTTCGGAGACGATCTTTTTCATGCCAGAGTCCTCCTCATGGATTGTCCAACTACCCGGTGAATCAATAGCAAATCGGCTCTTTTGTTTCAACCGCATGACATTTCTCTTGCGCCGTGGTGCGCGTAGGAGCCGATTGCATTGCTTTCCAACTGGCTTAAGGTCCAAACCCCCGCGCTGCGCGCGGATGCGGCGGCGAGTGCAATCACCAACCCGAATAACATCACGCAGAATTTGCGTTTCCCCGGCATGTATTCAGACTCCGAAACTGGCCTCTATCACAACGGCGCGCGCGAATACGTGCCGATCACGGGGCTCTATTTCCAGACCGATCCCATCGGCCTTGCGGGCGGCACTAATACGTATCAGTATGCTAAGGGGAATCCGTTCAAGTTCACTGACCCTAAGAGATTATGGCCGGAAACACCTTGGGGCACACCTATGTTTAAGAGTGAAAAGCAGCAGGCTCAGAATCAGCTTCCTCCATTTCTACTGAAAGCCGATCCTAATTTAACGCAAGACCAAGTTAATCAGTTATCCAGTGACATCATCGAAGAACTTGGAACGACGGATTTAGACACGATGCTTGCGTTGAGGAACGTCAAGAAACCATGTGATCTCACAGGAGATCAAAGGCAGACCCTCATGGACTTCCTCGATAGGTTGCCGAGCCGGGATCAGAGCGCCGTCAACCAACTCAAGGACGTTCTGAGCAAACTCCCACCAAAACCGGCGCTCCAATGAACCACACACGGACTGTCAGCATACTTCTGGCTTTCCCGCTTCTAACTGCGGGATGCATAAACGGCACTTCATCCGATCAAAATCCGCAGTCTGCGCTTCCATCAGTGGCAGAACCCACCGCGCCTGACAATCCGTTGCCCGCGATTTTCAATACATTCCCATTTGAAGAAAATGGACCCTTCGAGGTACCGAGCAGAAAGGATGTCTGCATCGCGCGTGACCGGTTGCGGAAGTTTACTGCCAATACGCCAACTCCGCCTCAAATGCACGGGGCAATCATTCTTGAAGGCACCTTATTCGAGGTGCACAGTCTGCCCAATCAGAAGGAAGAAATGTCCGTGAAGGTCGGCAACATATTGTTTGGCGATGATGGGCATCTTCCAACACAAATATCAGTAATCTCTCCGATGGAAAGATTTGGCGGTCTGCCTATCGCGATTGGCGAGAAGTACAGAGTGTTTGTGTTTCCTCTGAACGGACAATACTATTCGTGGGCCGCAACAGGAAGTGCTCCAATCGATTCCGCGTTCCGTGGATTTTACGAATGTAACGACAAACAGAAGCCTATTCCTGCAACCAAGCCATAGCCCGTTCGGGTTTTGGAGACCACTTCGTCGCACCTCCCTCTATTTCACAAGAGGTAACTTTCGAGACAGCTCGACGATTCATCTCCGCCATCACTGCATTTACATCAGGGTGCGCTTCGAAACCAAGCTCTTCCCCGCGTAATGGCCGCCTGCATCATGAATTTCCCCACAACCGGAGCAGGGCATACGCACACACCGGCAATGCCCGCCTTGCCTTGGATACAGCGCACCGCACCAGGGACACCAGAAGCAGCATTCCGGGCATCGGTAGATCGCTTCGCGGCCCCTCTGCCGAACCATCCGTGTGCCGCAGTTTTCGCATTTGCGAACCCGGCGAGGCATCTTCTCCAGCATCCTCTTTACAAATGATACGCGTCCAGAGAAAAGAGCGGCCCAATCAACTTTTCGTCCTTTGCAACGCGCGGCGTCTGTGCTATCGCGAATTCATGATCGACGAAACCGCATATTACCCGACCCAGGAGGAACTCCGCAAGGCTATGGACAAGGCTGTCCGGCGCGGCTTTATGAAACCCAATGGCGACGGCACATTCAGCATCACCGAAGCAGGCGAGGAATATGTCATAGAATTCCTGCTCACTCCGGATACGATTCATTGAGAATGTCTGCCATCTAGCTCCCTCTCAATACTTAATCATTGCAGAACCATGACCAAGGCTATGGTGGACCTCAACGCCAAAATCGAAGCACTCAAAAAGCGCGAAGCGGAAATCAAAGCTCAACTGGCTGAAACCTCCGCCAAGGAGAAGACCGGGGAAAACGCCATTGAGTTTATACGCGAGGAAGGTGGTCATTATTGCGCCCGCATTGACGACCTCGAAATCAAAGTCTGGCCCATCGGTTACGAGATCAATCGCTACGACGAGGTATTTGAAAGTCCCTGCGATTACGAAACACCCGGTTGCCGAGAGGGGCGCACTGATGGCGAGTGTCCTTGCCCTTATCAGCTCTCATGCGGTAACCACCAGGTAGCATCGGACTATGTCAATGGCGGCTTCTCTTCTTTGGATGATGTTATAACGACCGTTCGCAAAAAACTAGCACGCTATTATCGAGAGCCTGCCGCTTCCCGCTTTGCAAATGAAACGTGGGAATTTTCTGATCCGTCCAAACGCACAAAATAGGGTGGTCTGCGCTTTCGCGTGTTGCAACACCGATCAGCGATTTAACATAACACGACTTTATGACAGGCGACGCCAGCAACGGAATATATGGGCAAATTCATGATAATTTGTCATAAGATAACTTATGCGACTTATGTCTATAGAAAAGGATTAGAAACTTCCGGTTTTCCTGATTTAGAAACTTCCCTTTTTTGACCAAGCACCAGCAATGGATTGCCCTGCTGTAGCGTGACCCGAGGTGGCGCACTCCGCTGGCGGGCATCGCAGGGTCTCTGCTATCCTCTGACGCAGTAGACTGCTGACAAATCAGGCGATACAAACGGCTTAAGCAGCAATTCACGCCGGAAATGCCCCAAGGTGCCCATGTTTGAACAAGCCTTCAAGAATATCGACGATGTCCTCTGGAAAGAAGCCGGGTGCACGACCGAACTCGACTACACCGAGCAGACCTCCTGGCTCCTGTTCCTGAAATACCTCGACGGCCTGGAGCAGGACAAGGCCGACGAAGCCGCGCTGGAGGGCAAGAAATACGCCTACATCCTCGACAAGCCGTATCGCTGGGAAAGCTGGGCCGCGCCCAAGGGCAAGGACGGCAAGCTCGACCACAACAAGGCCCTGACCGGCGACGACCTCCGCGACTTCGTCAACGAGAAGCTCTTCCCCTACCTGCACGGATTCAAGCAGAAGGCCACCGGGCCGAACACCATCGAATACAAGATCGGCGAGATCTTCGGCGAGATCAAGAACAAGATTCAGAGCGGCTACAACCTGCGCGAGATCATCGACCACATCGACGAACTGCGCTTCCGCTCCCAGACCGAGAAGCACGAGCTCTCGCACCTCTACGAAGCCAAGATCAAGAACATGGGCAACGCCGGGCGCAATGGCGGCGAGTATTACACCCCGCGCCCGCTCATCCGCGCCATCATCCAGGTTGTGAAGCCCAAGATCGGCGAGCGCATCTACGACGGCGCCGTGCGGCTCGGCGGGCTTTCTTTGCGAAGCGTTTGACTACCTGAAGGCAAAGCCAGAGCCTGACCACCAAGGACCTCAAGACGCTCCAGGAAGCGCACCTTCTACGGCAAGGAAAAGAAGTCTCTCGCCTACGTCATCGCCATCATGAACATGATCCTGCATGGCATCGAAGCGCCGAACATCATCCACACCAACACGCTGACCGAGAACCTCGCCGACATTCAGGAGAAGGACCGCTACGACGTGGTGCTGGCCAATCCGCCCTTCGGCGGCAAGGAGCGCAAGGAAGTTCAGCAGAACTTCCCCATCCGCACCGGCGAGACGGCCTTCCTCTTCCTCCAGCACTTCATCAAGATCCTCAAGGCGGGCGGACGTGGCGGCATCGTCATCAAGAACACCTTTCTCTCGAACTACCGACAACGCCTCCGTGAGCCTGCGGAAGCTGCTGCTGGAAAGCTGCAACCTCCACACCGTGCTCGACTGCCCCGGCGGCACCTTTCAGGGAGCGGGCGTGAAAACCGTGGTGCTCTTCTTTGAAAAGGGATCGCCCACGCGCAAAACCTGGTACTACCAGCTCGACCCCGGCCGCAACCTGGGCAAGACCAACCCGCTCAACGACGACGACCTTGCCGAGTTCGTGAAGCTGCAAAAGACGTTCGCCGACTCACCCAAGTCGTGGAGCGTGGACGCCAAGACCATCGACCAAAACAACCTTTGATCTGTCGGTGAAGAACCCCAACGGCGGCGAGGAAATTACGCATCGAAGCCCGCAGGAGATCATGGATGAAATTGCCGCGCTTGATGCTGAAAGCTCAGTTGTTCTGGAAAGCATAAGGACGTTGCTATGAGGACAGGGTGGCAAACACGGCATCTTGGTGACGTTTGTGAGATCATCATGGGCCAGAGCCCGGATGGCGAAAGCTACAACACCGAGGGCGAGGGCGTACCGCTAATCAATGGTCCGGTAGAGTTTAGCAACGAATCCTTTGGGGAGACGATTCGCTCGAAGTTTACGACGAAGCCGACGAAGTTCTGTAAGGCAGGAGACCTAATCCTCTGCGTTCGTGGCTCGACAACCGGGAGGATGAACATCGCTGGATTTGACGCTTGTATTGGGCGTGGTGTTGCTGCGATTCGAGCGTTGCAATACCAGCCGTGGATCAATTACTTCATCAATTCCAAGCGAGATCAGATTTACAGCAAGGGCACGGGTGCAACTTTTCCAAACGTGTCGGGCGCGATCTTGGCGTCTTTCGAAATTACTGTTCCGCCGCTCTCGGAACAGCAGCGCCTTGTTGCCATTCTCGATGAAACTCTTGAAGGCCTCGCCACCGCCAGAGCCAATGCCGAAAGGAACCGCCAAAATGCCAGTGCCCTCTTCGAGAGCTATCTTGAATCTGCCTTCACCCGGCGAGGAACAGGGCTTGTAGAGACAACCTTAGGACAGGTTTGCAAGTTCGTTGGTGGTTCACAGCCGCCGAAGTCAGTCTTCTCGAAATCAATGAAGTCGGACAATATTCGGCTGATCCAAATCCGTGACTATAAGAGCGACAATCACGTCGTTTACATCCCACGTGCCCAAGCTAGACGTTTCTGTAACGCAGATGACGTTATGATTGGACGTTATGGACCTCCGCTCTTTCAGATCCTACGGGGGTTGGAAGGCGCATACAATGTCGCCTTGATGAAGGCGGTGCCGGACGAGTCGAGATTCTCCCGCGACTTCCTCTTCTATTTTCTAAAGCACTCTTCGATGCTTCGATATGTCATCTACCATTCCGAACGTGCAGCAGGACAGATAGGGTTGACCAAAGAGACACTCGAACCCTATCCCATCGCTCTCCCCTCTCTGGCTAATCAGCGGAAAACTGTTGAGGCGATTACAGAGCTGGAGGACGAAACCCAACGTCTATCCGTTCTTTACGAGCAAAAACTCGCCGCGCTAGAAGCCCTCAAAAAGTCATTGCTACACCAAGCCTTTGCTGGAGGACTTTAGGTAACGCCATGAGCAAAGACGACCACAAAATTGACGCAGATGATCGAACGGTGTTCGAGGTCCTGAACGAACGAAAGTACACGGTCGATTACTTCCAGCGCGAATACAGTTGGCAACAGAGACACATCGAACAGCTCATAACGGACCTTACCAGCAGCTTCCTGGACGCCTATACAGAGGGTGATCCACGCCCCGCCGTTGAACACTACAACAACTATTATTTGGGACCGTTTGTTGTTAGTAGCAAAGGCGGAATGAAGAGCATCATCGACGGCCAGCAGCGACTGACTTCGCTGACCCTTTTTCTCATCTACCTGAACAACCTCCAAAAGGAACTGGGCGGCAAGGAATCAATTGAGCCACTTGTGTTCTCAGAGAAATTTGGACAGAAGTCGTTTAACATCCAGGTCGAAGAGCGGAAAGCGTGTCTGGAGAAGCTCTTTCTCGAAGGCTCTTACGAACCAAAGTCCGATGATGATGAATCGACGTTGAACATGGTTAGTCGGTACGCCGACATCCGGGAAGCATTCCCGGACAACATCAAAGGCGACGTTTTCCCCTACTTTCTCGATTGGTTGAAGTACAACGTGATCCTTGTCGAGATCACGGCATACTCCGATGACAATGCCTACACGATCTTTGAGTCGATGAATGACCGGGGCCTAAATCTCACTTCCACGGAAATGCTGAAAGGATACATTCTCTCCCGCTTCGATGACCCGAAGGATCGCGAGAAGGCCAATCAGTTCTGGCGTGAATCCGTCCAGACGCTCCATCAGCGCGGCAAAGACGAAGATCAAAGATTCTTCCAAGCCTGGCTTCGCAGCCAGTACGCTGACACGATCCGGCAAGGCAAAGCAGGTTCCTCGAATGAAGACTTTGAGAAGATCGGTACTCGATTCCACAGTTGGTTCCGTGACAACCTTTCAAAGATGGGCGTGAGCGCCAATTCATCGAGCGATTTCAAGACGCTTCTACATGACGAATTGAAGTTCTACCTTCGCTACTACCTCGCCATCCTTGACGCCCAGACCGCCGAGAAAGCGGGCTGGGAAAGTGTCTTTTATCACTCGCAATGGGGTATTGCGGAGTCCCTCAGCTTTCCTCTGATGATGGCCCCGCTGAAATCATCCGATTCTCCCCAAACGGCGCGGGAAAAGATCAATGCTGTTGCCCACTTTCTGGAGACATTCACGGTTCGCCGGTCGATCAACTTCAGGAAGTTCGGTGCGAGTTCAATCCGCTACACCATGTATTCCTTGGTAAAAGAAATTCGCGGCAAGGACATCCAAGCTTTGGACGAGATACTGCATGCAAAACTAAGTGAGATGCCTGAGCAATGGTCCGGAATGAGCGAATTCAGACTGCATGGGATGAATCGCGCATTCGTGAAGTTTCTGCTCTCCCGCATCACAGGGTTCATCGAACAGCAATCTGGTGGAGCAACCAATTTTTCTACCTACTTCCTAAATCTTGGCAAGAAGCCGTTTGAGGTCGAGCACATTTGGGCGGACAAGTTCGCGGAGCATCGGGACGAATTTGATCAACGGCACGAGTTTGACAGTTTTCGCCAACGGATCGGGGATTTGGTTTTGCTTCCCCAAGGGACCAACCAGTCTTACGGGTCCAAGCCCTACGGCGACAAACTTGAGCACTACCTCAAAGAGAACCTGCTCGTGAAGTCCCTTCATCCAAAAACTTACGAGAACAACCCAAATTTTCAATCAATGCAGAGGAGCCTGGGGATCAAGTTCAAGCCACATTCAACTTTCAAGAAGGCCGACATAGACGAACGCCAGGAGCTGCTGAGATCAATTTGTGAAGTGATTTGGGGTTAAAAGGGTCAGTCCAAAATGATGAATGAGGCCGAGACCAGAGCCGAGCATATCGATCCCGCGTTGAAGGCGGCAGGCTGGGGCGTGGTCGAGGGTAGCCGCATTCGGCGCGAGTATTCGATCTCTCCCGGTCGCATCGAGGGCCAGGGAAAGCGCGGTAAACCGCTGACAGCGGACTATGTTCTGGAGTATCGCAACACCAAGCTCGCCGTTGTTGAGGCGAAGGCGTGGGATCAGGCACTAACTGAAGGCGTCGCGCAAGCGAAGAATTATGCAGGGAAACTTGCGATCCGATACACCTACTCCTCTAATGGCAAGGGCATCTACGCCGTCGACATGGCCACCGGCAAGGAGGGTGAGGCTTTCACTTATCCGACCCCTACTGAACTTTGGAATCTGACCTTCCCCAAGCCGATCCCGTGGCACGACCGTTTCGCTGCGATCCCCTACCCGGATAAGAGCGGCACATGGTCGCTCCGCTTCTACCAGGAGATTTCAGTCAATCGGGTGCTGGAGGCGATTGAGAACGGCAAGGATCGTGCACTCCTAACGCTTGCAACGGGCACCGGGAAGACCTCTATCGCCTTCCAGATCGCATGGAAGCTATTCAATGCCCGCTGGAACGTCGCGGACTGGAAGAGCGGCGGGGAGCCCGCCCGCCGCCCGCGTATTCTGTTCCTGGCCGACCGCAACAACCTTGCCGACCAAGCGTTCAACGACTTCACATCCTTCTCCGCCTTCCCTGACGACGCATTAGTGCGCATCAAGCCGGACGACATCAAGAAGAAGGGTAAAGTTCCGAAGAATGGAAGCCTCTTCTTCACCATCTTCCAGACTTTCATGAGCGGCCCACCCAAGGATGGCAAGCCGTCCCCCTACTTCGGCGAGTATCCGCCTGACTTCTTCGATTTCATCATCATCGACGAGTGCCATCGCGGCGGAGCGAACGACGAAAGTACCTGGCGCGACATCCTGGAATACTTTTCGCCGGCGGTGCAGCTCGGCCTGACAGCGACACCGAAACGCTTGGAGAACGCCGATACGTACAGCTATTTCGGCGAGCCCGTCTATATCTACTCACTCAAGGACGGCATTAACGATGGTTTCCTCACGCCGTTCCGGGTGAAGCAGATTACAACGTCGCTCGATGAATACACCCACACATCCGACGACATGGTCATCGAAGGTGAAATTGAGGTAGGCGATCACTTTGAGGAAGCCGACTTCAACAAGATCATTGAGATCAAAGAGCGGGAAGTGCACCGCGTGAAGCTCTTCATGGACCAGATCAATCAAAAGGAAAAGACGCTCGTCTTCTGCGCCACGCAGGATCACGCGTTGGCTGTCCGCGATCTCATCAACCAGACGAAGACGAGCACAGACCCTAATTATTGCCAGCGCGTGACCGCCAAGGATGGCGAACTCGGCAACCAGCATTTGCGGGACTTTCAGGACAACGATAAGACGATTCCTACGATCCTCACGACCTCACAAAAACTCTCGACAGGCGTCGATGCCCGCAACATTCGCAACATCGTTCTGATGCGCCCGGTGAACAGCATGATCGAGTTCAAGCAGATCATCGGACGTGGCACACGGCTTTTTGACGGCAAGGACTACTTCACCATTTATGACTTCGTGAAAGCCTACTTGCATTTCAGCGATCCGGAATGGGATGGCGAGCCAGTTGAGCCTGAACCGTGCGCAAAGTGTGGATACCACCCCTGCCAATGCGTACCGGAGCCGCAGCAACCATGCGCCGTGTGCGGGCAAAATCCTTGCGCATGTCCCAAGTTGCCCTGCGACGTTTGCGGGGAGAGCCCGTGTGTGTGCAAGAAGAAGGCTAAGGCAAAGGTCAACCTTGCAAACGGGAAAGAGCTGACCATCCAGCACATGATTTGCACGACGTTCTGGCATCCGGACGGAACTCCCATGTCGGCCCAGCAGTTTCTGGAATTGCTATTCGGAAAATTGCCAGAGTTCTTCAAAGACGAAGCTGAGTTACGTTCGTTGTGGAGTTCTCCCATAACCAGAAAGCTCTTGCTGATGGGCCTCGCAGAGAAAGGGTTTGGGCGGGAGCAACTTGCGGAGATGCAAACGATCATCGACGCGGAGAAGAGCGATTTATTCGACGTGCTTGCCTATGTTGCCTACGCCCTGCCCCCAATCAACCGCGCCGAACGGGCAGCGACGGCGAAGGCTGCCATCAGCAAGCAGTTTGACAGCAAGCAGCAGGCATTCCTGGATTTTGTGCTCGCTCACTATGTAAGCGAAGGTGTTGAAGAACTGGATCAGGAGAAGCTCACGCCGCTGCTCCGGCTGAAGTACAACAACTCCATTGCCGACGCTTTGGCTGACTTAGGGCAGCCGGAAGAAATTGGCATGATCTTCGCGGGTTTCCAGAAATACCTATATCAGCAACAGGCTGGCGTGTAATCTTTTATGAGGCTGATGGATTTAGGAGGCACCGGCAATGTCATTTAAAGCGGAAATCTACCGAGTGCTTATAGCTTCGCCATCTGATCTTGCGGAAGAACGGCATGTCGCGACCCAAGCAATCAATGAATGGAATTCGCAACATGCTGTGGCTGAGTCCGTCGTGTTGCTTCCGGTGAAGTGGGAGACGCACGCGACCCCTCGATCAGGCGTCAGGCCGCAAGCAGCGGTCAATGATGACCTTGTTCAAACGTCCGACATTCTGGTCGGGATGTTTTGGACGAAGCTAGGCACGCAAACTGGCATTGCGGAGTCTGGTACCGTTGAGGAAATAGACCAATTTGTCGCCGCCGCGAAGCCCGCCATGCTGTACTTTTCACGTCGTCCCATCGACCCGAATGCGATTAACCTGAGACAACAGAAAAAGCTTCAGGCTTTTAAGGCCACTACCTACAAGAACGCGCTCACAGGCGGCTTCACCGGTCTCGACGATTTGAGACAAACCCTCATGCGCGATCTGTTGAGTCAGGTCCGCAAAATGAAACCCGCAGCCGCTGCGGGAAGGGTAGATAGAATCGACAGAGCCAAGAGACTTACTGAATTGATCGTTGTTCACCAAGAACACAACATCACACCTGAGGTTTTCGACAAATACGCTGAGGAGTTTCTGAACACCAGAAAACGCTCGAAGGCGCAGACAATCGATCCGGCACCAGCCGGTGAAGTTGGCCCGAACGGTCATCGAGTTGGTTACACCAAGGAAGGCGACAAAGTAGAGTGGCTGCCGGATGAGGAAAACCCAGGTCAAGAATGGCCGATGATCCTTCGACGCAACGACAATGCCATCCTCGAAGCAGAGAGAGAGTTTTTCGATGTCATCTGGTATGACCGTAAGCTTGTTTTGCTGCAAAACATTAAGGAAGGTACAGAATCAAACACCCCGGAGATACACAAAGCGATGCTTGCCGCAATGGCGGCTGTCGAGAAAAAATACGGGAAGAAGAAGCTTCGCAACTACTACCACAACGATTTTGAGTGGGGCATGGTAAATGGCAAACTGTCTGCGCTCCGATGGGTCATGGGCGACGATTGGGATATGCTGGATACCTAGCTTTGCTTAGCACCGCCGCACCCGATCACAAGTTGCAAGGAGGCAAGGTTGGCCAATTTGTTGTATGTGGATAATTCGAATGTATGGATTGAGGGAATGCACGTTGCGGCAGCCAAGAACGGTCGCGCGCCGAACGTTTGGGCCGCCGTACAACAAAAGATTTGCGATTACAGCTGGACGATTGATTTTGGGAGACTCTTTGAATTTGCGGGCGGCGATCGTAAAGACGTAAAAAAGGCCGCTCTCTTTGGCTCGCGACCACCCAAGAATGACTCACTTTGGACTGCCGCTCAGAGAAATGGTTTCGAGGTCATAGTTTATGACCGCAACGTCGCCGATCACGAGAAGAAAATTGACACCGACATCGTGGCCACAATGATCGAGGATTCGTATGAGATCCTCACCATTGGAACGGATGAGGTCACGCTTGTCGCCGGTGACTCTGACTATGTTCCCGCTATTGAGAAGCTGAAAAAACGCGGCATTCCTGTGCATGTAGTCTTTTGGGGCCATGCTGCACGAGAACTAAAAGAGGTAGCGACCAAATTTATAAATCTGGACCAATACCTCGATCATTTGAACCGGAACCGACCGTAATTTGCGTCACTGCCGGGCTGCCAAGAGCAAATTAGCTCATCAACGCCAAGAAATCGAAGTCAGCCTTATTGTCCTTAAGCAAATCTTCCAGCGCCAATTTCCAGTTCGCCTGATAAGTGTTCGTTCTGTCGGCCAGAAAGACGTTACTCTGTTGAATTGATGTGTGCAGTGCAAGAGCACCATCGAGAATCCCTAAAGCCGACGCCACGTTCTTTCGTGGATCGGGTTCGGCAGCCATCGATGAATACTGCTGCTCTAGGACATAGACCAAGTGCTTATTAGCGTCCCATCGAGTCCACGGCAGACCAGAGGGCACAGGGGTGCTGAAAGGCGACGGAGACCAGACCTGATTGCGAAGGGTTGCTGGAAGCTGGCTTGTTTCGTCCGGATAGACGATCGTGCCCCACAACGGCTTCGAGAAATATCGTGCCGGTGCGTCGCCACCGCCGCCCTGGCCTGAAGACGGTGCCCAGCGGTCGCGTGTAAACTTCCATAGGTTCTGACTGTGCCCGATGGCAATCCCTGTCGCACCAAATCCGAATGATAATAGTCCCATCGGACCAGCGTAAGCGTGCAACACGGGTTTGCCCGTACACGCCAGCGTCAGACCTGCCACACAGCATCTGCGGACAGTTTCGCGAGTACTTGGTATCCGCTCTTCCTCGAATTCAAACCCGAAATACCAGCCATCGCTATTCAACGCCGTCGCTTGGGAAAGCATAGATTGCATTGTCTGGTCAGATGATGTGACTGACCTGCCGAGCACGACCGTGGCATATATCGGGATTTTCAATTCACTCGCAACCACCTTGGCCGCAGCGAATAGCCGCGAGTTCAGTTGCACAATATCCGTTCGCCCCGCTTCATAGACGACTGCTGGAGCGATCACAGCGCTTGCCTTCAGGCCTGCGTGGTCAGCCCTTAGTTCATTCTGGAAATCGATCAAATCCTGGTCTGAAATCTTATTCAGCGCCGATACACTCTGCCGAAATTTTGAGATTGGGTAGGTATCAAATCGGGTATTTGTGAAATCCGGGACAAAGAACTGATGGTCAATCAAGACCTCTGCCCCAGCAGCGCGATAGCCGTCAGCATATGCGATTGCATTGTCTCTGCTGAGGTCGCGCGGGCTTATGATAACGCCGACGCCCGCGCCTTGCTGAAGCTGCTCTTCAACAAGCTTCTGACTGCGGTCTCCACATTGATGCCATACGCCCCGTCGCATCAAATGCCTCCATGTTTTCTGAGGATAAACGCGACTTGCGCGGCATCTGCCGGACGCTTAGCTCGCTCTTGTTCCAGCAATCGCGAAAGCAAGGTCTGCCACTTGGAATCAAGTTGCAGAAACGAAGCTTTCGTTACGTGTACTGTGGAATGGCAAACAGCTTGCTGGAGCTGCGCTTTGGTGGTCATGCCGGGATTAAAAAATGGGGACTCACCGGTAAGTGCCTCGTAAATCATGATGCCGAGCGCGAACAAATCGGTGCGATGATCAATATCGTGTTTTGTCCCCTCGAACTGCTCAGGCGCGAAATATTTTGGTGTGCCGATACCTGCACCTGCACCAGTCTGAGTTAAATCTGGAAGCGCGAGATGTCGAGATAAACCAAAATCGATAATTACGGGTGAGCCGTCAGGTCTCACCCGAATGTTCGCTGGCTTCAAATCCCGATGAACAATCTCCTTTTCTCGTAAGGCCGTCAACCCGTCGCAGACTTTAGAGAAGAATCCGGCGACGGCCTTAATCGACCATGGCTTTCCGGTGACGAGAACGTCTTGCAAATCCTGACCTTCGATGAATTCCTCGACAATGTAGTGTCGCCAATTTCCTGGTTTGGATGAAAACGTGTATTCCACCAACTTGACCACGCTCGCATTATCGATTGATTGCAGCGCCTGGATTTCCCGATCAAGCCGGTCTCGTTCGTAATTCGGGGCGATCAACTTTAGGCACAAGTCTGCTCCCGTCTTGTCCCTTACATGAAAAGCTGCCTTCTGTTCGCTGGGCGTGAGCGAACCAACGAAGGTGTATTCCGGGAACATCGCGGCAGCCGCATTGATGTCAACTGTGTAGGGCATCAGTTCACACGATTTCGAGCCAGGATTGAGGCGAGTTGATAATAATACGTCCACACCGTGGGTTGCGTTTTGCGTGGCTTCCTGATTGTTATGGCCGTCCCATTGTCCGCCACGGAGATCAGACCGATTCCGAGTTGGCGTAGGATCGGTTCGGAACGAACGCGCCGCGCCACCTTCTCTGGTAATGCAACGAAGGACATATGCGCAAAAATTCTGTTTCGCGCTGCCTGCTCAATTGCCCTTTGCCAGTTCGCCACCTTGATTTCGATGGTAACGATTTCGGGAAGTATCTGACGCCAAATCGGGGTCAACGAGAAACTGTTAGATAACGAAAACACAGCTTCTGCTTCTACGAGGTTGTAAAGGCGGTTGCTCAGCTTGCCCGGAGTGCCCCCCATACGCTCCGCGATTGTTTCCAGACGAGCTTTTCCAACAGCGCGCAAGTACGCCAGGATTTGGGCATCCTCAAGCTCCACATGTGCGAGCGCAAACACTTGCGGCTCATAGGAGACTATGACCAAGTCGGGGACGCCCGCGCCGAGTGGAAGAGAAGCGGCTGTCCAAGAATATTCGGTCGGGGTTAGGAGTTCAGGGATATTGTCCACGACAACATCCTGCATGAGAGCTTCCGGCCCCTCACGTCTGGCGCGAAATTGCGTCACAACATTCTGTGAATCGACCATCGCAACTTGGCTCAACATACATGACCCCCATTTGATGGAACCTGCTCATCGTCACACATTCTACGCAATCTTCCTAAAGTTTGGTTAGCGGTGGAGGTCGTCTACCTGTTTATTTTCTGTTCGAGTTTAGCGAGTGCTCCGATGATGCCGTCGAACGCAGGAGGCTCACCAAAGATCATCACGCCCATATTCCTGTAGTCCCTTTCCAATGCTGCGAGGCGTTCTGCCCTTGGCACGAGGCGGAGGCTTCCGGGAACTGCCAGCTCGTAGTGAGCCCAGCCGGAAGGATAGAACGTCTCTTTGTGCCTCACAACTTGCGCCAGAAGTGCTGTGTCAGACAGGGCCTCGGAACGGATTGGCCCTTGCGCCATCATGGCAACGTCGTAGTAGTGCCGCGAATAGCGGTCAGGCAGCGGCTTTTCCGGTGGGCGATGATATTCCGTATGAAGAATTGTCGCCTTTTCCCAGAAGGTCCGCTTTGCGAGGAGAGCGACGACGGCGACATCGGCGTCGGCGACGACGTTTGGGAATTCCTCCGCCGCGAAGGACCGGAGCGTGAAGTTGTCATGCGGCACAAATTCTGCGTGGGTTCCCAGTTCAAGCACCACCTGGGGATTGAGATAATCAAGGCCCTTTGCACTGGCGGTAGGGTAACGAAATTGGACCACGTTCGGGTCTTGTTTGCTGACCTCCAGGCTCCACGCCTCATCCGCTCCGAGGATTTCCTGGCAACGCGTATTCAACGCATCCAGGAATTCGCCGCCGATATAGCGCTGACACTCGACCATCATTCCGGCAAGAATGGCGTTGCGCCTCGTCTTTGAGATGTCCTCCCGCCTTGGGTCCCGCTCTCCCGTAAAGCCGAGAGCCACATAATCCACGGCCAGGTCAATGTCTTCCGAAAACCGGTTTATAGCGTGGAAGATTTTCGAGAGCGATGTCCCGCCCTTGAAGAGGAGCCGACCGGACAGGGATTCAATCGAAAAAAGCTGCTTCAGGACCCAGCAAACCCAGAAGTCCTTCTCAACAATCGCGTCGGCAAGGCCCTTGCGGTCCGCTGTTTCAGCGAACAGTTCGGCGCGCGCATTGGCCCGCATCCTGGCGATGCTGTTCAAGCTTTTGTCTCCACAATTCTGTTGGCAACTTCGTAAATCCAGTCTACGCCGAAGCGCGTATCCCTCACGAGCTTGCGTTTCTCAGCCGTAGACAGCCCTGCCCGCAGTGTTTCGATCTCGCGTGGCCCTACTCCGTCCTTTCCCAGATGCCGGAGCGCCTGAACCACGAGCGCAAACTTTCCCTCAAGACCCGCCAGTGCTTTCGGGCGCGCGTGTTTGAACTGGATCGTGCGGCGTCCGATGGGCACTTCATTGTTCGGGCCATCGGTCAGGTAGATGATTTTCGACGGCACTTGCGTGGACAGGCCGAGGAGATTTGCCGCCCATGCCCCTTCCGGCACGATCTTCCATCTCTGCCGTCTGGCTATGGCGCGCGCCGCCTCGTCAATATCCGGACTCAGTTTGCCGCCGAGCGCCGGGTTGACCTTTGGCATGTCATAAAGCCCGCGCCGGATACGGCGAATCTTCCCGCTTAGAGTCAGGCTGGCCAGGGTCACGTCGATGGTCGTCCGGCTGGCGATGTCCAGGAAGTCCTTCGCTGAGAAGGCCTTTCCTTCGCCGAGACGCTCAATCCTAGCAACTATCTGATCCCGCATGGTTTGCATGATCCGTCCTGCCCCGTTGATTAAGAAAAAATGTACTACTTTTTCTTAATGATGGCAAGCTTCATCGGGCTCGAAACGGTCGCCGGTTACATGTCAAGCCACCTGCCCCGCTCCAGGCGTTCGCGCCGCGTGGTGTGGTGCCTGTCTTATCTCCCTACCGCCCTCCCCTTCGGGGGCTGTCAGACTCTGCGCTGCACCCTGGCAGGGCGCGCCGGTCGGTCAACGGGCTGCCCGCGCCACAAATCCGTGTTGCCCCTTTCCCTGACGGTGACCCCCCGGCTTTTCCGCCCTGCCCTGTTTCCGCGCATCGACAACCACGA
This sequence comes from uncultured Acidobacteriota bacterium, assembly GCA_963766785.1. Taxonomy (GTDB): domain Bacteria; phylum Acidobacteriota; class Terriglobia; order Terriglobales; family Acidobacteriaceae; genus Telmatobacter. The sequence continues at coordinate 9,633 of CAVYBV010000013.1, read as the reverse complement.
AAGGAGACCGTTATGACGAATGCCGAAACCTTCACGCAAAACTACGAGCGCCACGCAAAGGCCCGGAAGGAACTTGGAAAAGTAAACAAGGTTGCGATCTTCGATGCGCTTGCCGCCGCAGGTATCACAGAAGTTCTCGTCGAATTCGACGGCGAAGGCGACCAGGGCCAGATCGAAATGCTGACTGTCATTCGTAACGGAGAACCCGTCGCGATGCCTGAAGCAACCGTCACCCTTCGGCAGGCTTCGTGGGGCAACTCGGAACCTGACGTCTCCGAATGCGCCCTTCGGGAAGGCATCGAGACGCTTTGCTATGACTTCCTCGAAGAGGAGCACGGCGGCTGGGAAAACAACGACGGCGCATTCGGCGAATTTCACTTCGACGTCGAAGAGCGGACGGTGCATCTCGCCTTCAGTGCCCGTTACAGCGATACCCTCACTAGCGACCATACGTTCTGAGGGAGGCGAGCATGGCACATCCCTATCACCATTCCCTATCAAGCGTCCGCAAATGGGGCGGCACGGTCGAAGACTATCAGCGCATCCATGAATGGTTCGACGAGTCGAAGAAGATCATCGCCGACTTCCGGCACCGCGCTTTGCGGCACCATGCCGAAGGCATCTTCATGGCTGAGACGATCTTTGGTTCGACCATCACCCTTGCGAACGGGCGCATCATACCCGTGCGATGGATCGGCGAGCAGCATGTCCGCGAGGATCTTGGCTTCATCCCCTCATTCGCCGATTGGATGAAATCCATCCGCCCTGAACCCTGGATGGGCCGCGCCTTGCGCCTTGACGATGTGATCCAGAATGCTCGGGAAGCCGCGTCATGAGCGCGCTCCGTTTCATCGACATCGACGGCAAGCGCTACCTGTGGCGTGACGTGCTTCAGATGCGCCGCGAGCAACTGAAGGCCCGCGTCCGAACCGAGCAGCCGGTGCTGTTTCCGCTCCGCGATGACTGCCGACCTCCTGCCGAACGAACTGTGGCGGGACGTTATATGGAGCCGTCACTCTTCTCCAACTAGCCGGGAGCCCCCTGCTCTCCGTGGCTCTTTTTCAAAGCGTTCTGCATGACGGCCTCTTTCCGGTGACCCCGATCATCGGCGGGCTCGTGGCACTGTATCCGCCGTCGCTTGCTGTCAATGACGCTTCTTGGCTCCCCCACTCTGCGAGCGGTCCCCCCCAACAAGCTATGACAGCCGCGCTCTGTCCGGCGGCTTTCTGTGCCTTTTTCGCCCCCGCCGAAGGGGGTCACCCCAAAGAAAAGAGGCACATCATGACGCATCACTCCAAATTTCAGAGAGCCACAAGCAGGAGCAGCAACCCCGGCCACAACGGGAGTTCCGGCAACGTCCAAAGCGCGCCGCGCGATCCAATGCAGGAATTCGCGAACCGTATTATCGCCGAACTTGAAAACGGCGTGAAGCCGTGGGTCCGGCCGTGGGACCCGGAGAAGGCTGGCGGGCCACAAGCACCGTTCAATCCCGTCACGGGCAAGCGCTATCACGGCATCAATGTCCTGATACTCGGCATGGACATGCGCGCCTTCCAGACCGGCGATCCCCGCTGGATGACCTATCAACAGGCGCAAGGCAAGGACTGGCAGGTTAAGAAGGGCGAGCGGTCCACGACCATCTTTTTCACCAAGCCCTACGAGGTTGAAGACGATGATGCCGAGGACGGTAGGAAGATGATTCGTGTTCTGAAGCACTACGCCGTATTTCATGCGTCGCAGATCGAAGGCGTTCCGGCCTATAAGGCTCCCGCCGTTGACGAAGCGCCATGGACGCGTCCCGAAGCATCGGACATCATCCTGAAGAACAGCGGCGCAGTTGTCCGCATAGGCGGTGATCGTGCTTTCTATTCACCGTCCACCGATCACATCCAGCTTCCGCCCGACTTTGCTTTCAATGGCCCGGAAGAATTCGCGGCGACCGCGCTGCATGAATTGGCTCACTGGACAGGTCATTCCTCCCGCCTCAACCGCGATCTCCAGAACCGCTTCGAGTCATCAGCCTATGCGATGGAAGAGCTGCGCGCCGAGCTGGCATCCGCTTTCGTCGCCAACGAACTCGGAATCCCGACCGACATTCCGCATCACGCGAGCTACATCGCGAACTGGATCAAGCCGCTGAAAGACGACAAGCGCGAGATCTTCCGTGCCGCCGCCGATGCACAGCGTATCGCTTCCATGGAACTCGGGTTCCATCCTGACTATGCGGCCCAGGTGCAGGAGGAGCTGATCGCCGTGCCGGGGTGAGGTCCCGGCTATTCGCCTCACAACATGCGGTGATTAGCGCCCCTCATCGCCGCATCCAATGTTGCGACGAGCTACGGCGTCTCCCAGGGATTCATCACCGGCATGGATAAGCGGAAGCGCGATGGTTCAATATCCAGTTCCCGGTATGGCGAAGCCTGCAAAGCCGCGATGAGATCGGCTCCCGTCCGCCGATCACGGGATTTTCCCTGATGCTCGGCAACCACCGGTGACGCTTCCAACGCTTTCATCAAAGCATCTTCGATACTCGCGAAGCCGCCCTTTTGCATCCGCTCCAGAATAAGGGCTTCCAGTTCCGGTTTTTGAATTTTAATCGTCATCTCTTTGGCCCTCCTGTCATTCGATTTTCGCTCATTACTGTAAACGAAACATTGAAGCAATGTTCCCCGGTTCAACTAGCCTAGCTTTTCCAGCTTTTTGTCGCCTGAATTCGTGCCTCTTTCCTGCTGTCCCCCTTTGTCAGCGGGCGAATGGCACTTTAGCCGCTGCCGCTTGCCGTCAATGACGGATTTCGGCTCCCCCCTGCCCTACCGGTCACGGTCCCCCCGAAATCCTATGACTGCTGCGCTCATTTGCGGCGGCAAGCCGTGCCCTTTTTCGCTCCCGCTGTTGGGGGTCACTCAAACGAAAAGAGGCACATCATGACCGACGAACCGACACCCTTCATGGATTACTGGGAAGCCGTTGACGCAGCCATGCTGAAATTCTTCGGCATAGACACTGGTGACGCGGGGATCGATGCTGAGCTGATAGCCAGCGCCCAGGAGCAATGCCAGACGCCTGAAGATTTCGCCCGATGGTATGGCGATAAATACGACCTCAGCTACATCGACGACTGGAAAGCCCTGTACGGCGTCGCCAACGCCGCAAGTCAGGCCCGCAAAATCGCAGTCCTTAATGACCTTTGCCGCACGGCGATGGGCGTTGGAGGCCGTCTTGTGCAGACGAGCGGCATTTGCGCCCTTCCCCTGAAGGACCAATCAGCGATCCGCGAGAAAGTCGAGACCTTCGATGCTTTCACTCCCGATAACGACCCGCATGGCGAGCGGGACTTCGGAGCGTTTGATCATGACGGCGAACGCATTTTCTGGAAGATCGACTATTACGACACAACGCTAACCAAAGGCAGCGAAGACCCGAGCGATCCCAAGCAGACCATCCGGGTTTTGACGATCATGCTTGCGTCCGAATACTAACCTTGCAGGCCCGCGTCGGCTCAACCGGCGCGGGTTTTACTTCATGACTGCGATACCCCTTCTCTCTCCAAAGCATCGACAGCCATTTCAAACAACTCGCCGAGCGTCACCTTCTTTTCATCGGCCAGCCGATAGAATTTGGCGATGGTTTCCGGCGTCGCTTTGGTATTGAACTGCGTGTTGCGGCCTGTCCGGTGGATGCGCGGCTTGCGTCGCTCAACTTTCTTAACTGACTTCGGCGGCTGACGGCTGGTGAAATTGTTATCTTCAGCGACTTGAGCCAGCGCTTCCGTCTCCATAGACTTTTCAGGTTTCGGTTTTGTTGAAAATGCGGGTGCGTCTTTCAGCATCGCAAACGGATTGACACGCTCACTCATGCAGCACCTGCCACGGCTGAATTATTCTCATCTTCTTTCCTATCGCCCTCCTCCGCCTTGAGGCGCTCGAATACCTCCTCAACAAATCTAAGGACGTTGAGTTTCGCCTTATCGAGATTGGGAACCTCTTTCGGATTCAGACCATCGAGCGTCTGGCGAAAAGCAAACACAGCCTTGAATGCGTCGCGTTCATTAAGTTCGGTTTCAAGGACTGGGATGCCAGCGTCGATGAGCCCATTCTGAATATGGGCGAGGCCGCGCGTACGGATAGACGAATTCGTACGGGTCAGGAGCACAGCGTATGGTATCGCCCTGCCCGTCATCTTCTGACCCTGCATCACAACGCGGATCGCCCTGCTCGCTTCATTCGCATCGAGCTGCGAGCCTTGTGTCGGAATGACGACGAAGTCAGCTTGCGAGAGCGCCTTCATTACCGTCATCGACGCCGTGCCTTCGAGATCGACGACGACGAAGGGCGTTTTAAATGCCGCGTCCTCGATACGCTCGATGATCGTATCCTCGTCCGCATCCGACACTATGCTCATGCGCTTTGGCGTATTGCCGCCCTCCGCCCAGGTTTTGATGGGATGATTGGGGTCCGCATCAATCAGCGTGATGTCGTAGATTTCCGCAATGGCGGTTGAGAACAGGAAGGCTGAAGTAGTTTTGCCCACACCTCCCTTCGGCGATACGAATGCAATCGTCGGCATGGCTCCCCTCCTCCCGAATCAGTCCGCGAAAGATACCAGATAGCTTTCAGAATTCAAACTAGTATCCGATTGGCTTCCTTTGGTCGTCAGAAGGCCTACTGCTAGCCTTATGGCTTCAAATGGAATACGGATAGCTATCTGAATTCTGTCGGAATTCCATTTGAATACCGAAAGCTTTCTGAAAGCCTGTTTTTGTCCGGAAAACGAGGCTGATGCGGAGTGATGAGGCCGAGATGGCAGGACAGAATCCGCGCTGGAGCGCAAAGGAAGGGCAGGCGTGGACGAATTAACCATAGGTGCCACTCTGCTCGGGCTTTGAGCGTTTGGCGTCTCCCCGGCCATTTATCGCGACCGGCGTTTGGGTGACCGGGCAGGGGTATCGAAGGCATCTTCATCCGCCGACCGCCGCACGATAGGGGCACGTTTGTTCCTGCTCCGGCAAAAGCCGACGAAGGCGGCAGCCGGATTCGCGAGCTGGGGCTTGCCGGAGGTAGTCCAGAATTCTCGCCACTCCCGTTCGAGACCGTGGATGTCATAGCCAGGCGCGGCGTCGCGTCCATCTTCATAGGCTTCCGGGGGCAGCGGAGGCAGCGTCTCTCCATCCGAGGGCAGGGGACGGTCAACCCATTTGTTATCGCGATTGAAGAAGATGACCATGTCGGCCTCTTCATCGAAGACGAGCCGATAATCCGGCAAGTGATCGTGCATCGCGATGTGTTTGATCATCTGGCGAAAGCGGAAGAGAACGCTCTGTGCCCCTGACTTTTTCAGAAGGGTCTCAAGCGAGATCATCCAGGTTGCCTGCCGTCCACAATGCTTACGCGCCAGTTCATAAACGCGGCGTTCCAAAGGCTTGCCGAGCCGAAAATAATCGCGGTGCAGCGTAAGGACTTCTTGCCCGCGAATGGCGTTATAGACCCACTCCGACAGCTTGATTTCCACCCACAGCAGGCGACCGTCGAGCCCGTGTTTACGTCGTATGGAGGCCGCATCGATCAGGCCGAAGCTGTCCGTCTGTTCTTCATCGCCTGTGCGTATGTTGGTTTTGATTCTTGTGCCAGCGAGCCGGTCAATCGCTTCGCAGAGAGCGTTGTAGTCTTTTCCGGATGTGCCGCGATTGGTGAAGACAAGCAGGTCATGGCTGTTGATGCGAATGCGGGGGCCGACCTTTTCGCTGCGCTTCAGCTTCTCCATCACCTGCGAAATGCAATAAATCAGGATGTCCTTGTCATAGATCGTGGCGAGGCCTTTGACGCTCGGAATGATCTCGACATAGTTGCCATTATGCTCATAACGGCGAATCGCCGTTTCCGGACGCTTCGAAAGCGAGTAAAAGGGATGCTCCATCTGCGGGATGATGTCTTTCAACACCGCGTCCGCCACATCGCAGATGAACAGGTCGCCGCTTTCGTGCTTTACGGGTAAGAGCTGCTCATCCGGATTCGGGGTTTTAGATAGCATCCGGCCATCTTCGGGGTTTCGAGTAGCGTGTCAAGAGATTCGGGGTTTCAAGTAGAGATTCGGGGTTTTGAGTAGAATGAGCCGGTTCGGGGTTTCGAGTAGAAAACTTCGGGGTTTCAGATAGATACGTTCGGGGTTTCAAGTAGAAAACTTCGGGGTTTCGAGTAGCGCGCGCCAAAATTCATTCAGCGCGAACAGGGGCTTGATGGTAGATTTCCTGAGCGTAACACTACTTAACACAGACTCTAACCTTAATAACACCCGGCGAGGCTGAACGACCTGATTGATCGAGGTGATGCGGAAAGAGGACGGTAGGAAAAGAGAGCAGGGGTAGTGACGGAATGACGGGGCGAACGATATTCTGATCTTCTCTCGACTCAGGCGAACGCGATTGACGATACTAGTAATCTCTTCCAGGTTAATCTGATCCGTAAACGCTCGATTGAGCAGGACTGGCCAAGGTGTGGGTGACGGCAGACGAATACCTTAACGGAATTCTCACGCGAGAACGGGTCGATAACGGCCTCCTATCCCCTGTGCGCGCCGTGCAGAGTACATTGATGCCAATTCTGACTCTCTGGGCGAACAGGTTTTTGCTCGGTGTTCACCCAAGCGGTTCATTTATGAAAGGAACCGCAGTCCTTAGTGGTACCGACATCGACCTGTTCATATCGCTTTCTCAGCAGACGCCTGAGACTTTACAGCAAATTCACGACAGCCTGTTCAACAAGCTCTCCGAGAATGGGTATTCGCCCAAACGTCAGAACGTCTCGCTGAACATCAAGGTCGGTTCGTACTCCGTCGATCTCGTGCCAGGAAAACGCCAGAACGAACTTTCTTACGATCACAGCCTTTACAAGCACAAGACAGGCGGGTGGACCAAAACAAACGTTGCCACGCACATTCAGACGGTAACTACCGGCGGTCGCCAGGCTGAAACACGTCTCGTGAAATTGTGGCGAAATCAAAAGGGGCTCGATTTTCCTTCGTTCTATCTGGAGCTCGTCACTATCAAGGCACTTCAGAGCGCTTTCAATCTTTCCATCGAAAAGAAAGTGCAGACGGTTTTTACCTACTTGCGAGATTCTTTCGAGACAGCGCGCTTCGTTGACCCAGCGAACACAAACAATGTTCTTTCGGACGATCTTTCGCAAGTTGCGAAGAAAGATATTAGTCGCGCAGCGGGAGCGGCTCTGACGGCTCCATATTGGGGAGACATAATCCGATGACACAACCAGCATGGTCACTGCCAGCGCTCATGCAAGGGTTACATGATCGAGTGACTGCCGATCTAAAGGCTGCTCGGGGTGCCATCGCTAATGCAAGCGCGAAGGGCGACGGTAGCGAAAAAGTTTGGCATAAACTTTTCAAGACCTACCTTCCGATGCGTTACGCGGTCGATAAAGCAACGATCATGGATAGCAGAGGAGCATTCAGTCATGAGATCGACGTTGTGCTATATGATCGCCAATACACATTTTTGATCTTCGAGCTCGAAGGTGTGAAGGTAATCCCGGCAGAAGCGGTTTACGCAGTATTTGAGTCGAAACAAGAGATCAACGGCGCGCACATCGAATACGCGCAACGGAAAGCAGCCTCGGTGAGGGGGCTTTACCGGACAAGCGCGGAGGTCATGACGATTGACGGCCCTAAAACCGCCACTCCGCAGCCGATCCTTGCGGGCTTTCTCGCCTTCGAAAACGGCTGGAAGACAGACCCCGGAGCATTTCTCGAGAAGGCATTCGCCGATGTGCCCGCAGAAGCGCGGCTCGACGTTGGATGTATAGCCGCCTACGGAACGTTCGGGTGCGAAGGCCGAGAATGCCACGTGACGGTCCAGCACGATAAATCTGTCACTTGCTTCCTTCTTGACCTAATCACGAAGCTTCAGAGAATTGGGACGGCACCCGCTATAGACATGGCCGCCTATGCAAAGTGGCTTCGGAACGAAGGCATTTAGGAAATCGTTCCTTTGACAGGGCGATAGGAAGAAAATGGCCAGTCGTACCAAAGTATCGAAAACCGAGACTTCAGGCTCACTTCAGCAGGCAGTCGAAGAAGGTCTGGCTGGGCTCTTTGTTATTTTTCTTGAACGCCAGATTGCCAAAAAGTTGAAAGATCAGCTTGAGAATCCACCGAAAACGCTGGCACGCAAAATTGCAGACCATGTGCTCAGCAAAAGCGATGAACCTTTTGTTTGGAAGGGAAAGTCGCCCGGCAAAGACTTTCATCTCGCAATCGACGCGGCGGACTTAGAGCTCGCAATGAACGAATTCGAACGTTTTCGAGAAGACAAGCTCCCCGATCTCATTTCCGGCATGGCGGAAAATGCTTCGCAACGAATTCTCCGCTCGCTAAAAAGCCGTTGGACTGAAGAAGAGCGACAACAAGAGCTAGACCTGGCTGGTTTCCGGAGCCGCTTGCATGAAAGATGGAGCGAACCGTTAGGCAAACTCCAAATGCTCATAACAATGGTGCGTGAGTGGTGCGGGGAAGTTCATGTCCGTCAAACCCTGAAAAGGAAAAATCAAAGTGGCCGCGCTAACAAGCTGCTAATCCGGTTGCTGACGCGGGCTCTTCAGGTCTCGGATGAAATTCTGTGCCTCCTTCAGAATGGTTTCGCGGATGGGGCAATGGCACGCTGGCGAACTCTTCATGAGATCGCCGTTGTCGCCGCTGTTATTCGCCTGCATGGCAATGAGATCGCAGAGCGATACATCGCGCATCAGCATGTTGAGTCCAAGCGCTCGATGACCAAGTATTTGGAGAGTGCGCCCCGTCTTGGATACAGGAGCTTGAGCCAACGGGCCGAGAAGCGCATACAGAAAAGCTACGAGAAGGTGGTTGCGGCCTATGGCGATGACTTCAAAACCGATTACGGGTGGGCGGCGGCGCACCTTAAAAAGAAAAGGCCCACATTTGCAGACCTTGAGGCGGCGGCGGGTCGAGCAGAAATGCGCTCTCATTATCAGATGGGGAACGACAATATCCATGCCGGAGTGAAAAGCATGTATGTCCGGCTGGGGTTGATGGGCAACTATGACGCACTTCTTTCGGGGCGAAGCAACGTTGGCTTAACCGAGCCAGGGCAAAATACGGCGCATACGCTCACTCAGCTCGCCGTCATAGCATGTTCAACTGAACCGACCGTCGACGATAACGTCATTTCGATGATGCTGCTTAAGCTCCGCGACGAAATCCCCAGGTGCTTCGCGAGAGTAGAAGCCAGAATCCAACGCGATGACAAGGCACTGAAAGACTAGATCGACGTACGCACAACGTACATCGATGGCGACTCGACCGCATCTTGGTATAGACCACCCTTGGAGATCGGATTCTGTCTTTGCTGGGATCATTTCTGTATGTCCGATGGAAGCCCGTGTTCGAAGGGAGGGGCGGTGAGGACTATTATTCCGTGTGCCCAAATTGTGCCCGCGATATGCGTTTCTGGCACTTTTGCCATGTCTGGCACAACGTGGAATCAGCAACTTACGAACTGTCAATAAGGGGCTGAAGAACGACCCCCCCTCCCGGCACCAGAGCTAAACATATGTAGAATCATATAGTTATAGAATACCGGAAACCTTCGTGCCTAAAATTGTGCCT
>CAVYBV010000012.1:0-36976 GCA_963766785.1 uncultured Acidobacteriota bacterium | reverse complement strand
TCAGAATGAGAACTATATCATAAATAATTATAAATAAACAATATATTTTGTTATGATGTTCTATACAAAGTCTGCACAGCCACGAAGAATCAATGGCTTGCAGAGAAAATCTACACGGAAACTGCACAGAACGGAATCAACAGCAGGAGGCGATATGGCCTTCATTACCGAGAAAGAGGAGCTGAAACCCGGCCTGATTCTCTTCCGGCGCGGCGACGTAGACCATCGGATGTGGTATTGCCGCATGAAGATGCCGAAGGCCGACCGCTATAAGACGGTTTCGCTTAAAACAACCGACATCAGCGCGGCGCGCGAGCGGGCCTTCGATCAGGACGCGGACGTCCGGTTTCGCATCAAGCATGACGTTCCTGTATTCAACCGTCCCTTCCGTGACGTGGCGAGAGAGTATCTGTTGACGCAGGAAGCGCGGGCGAAGCGCGGAGAGATCAGCGCCGCGCGGCCCAAGAAACTCCGTGCCGTCATCGAGGGCACGTTAGACAGGTATGCAGGTTCCACGCAGGTCCACCTTATCGGTGATGAACGTTGGGGCGGCTATCCGGCATGGCGGCGGGAGAACGGCGCGGGACGCCACCGGCGCAACGGCGTTCGGGAAGTCACGGCCGACATGGCGCAATCCTTCGCGGACCATGAAGCCGAGCGCCGCACCAAGGTTCAGCAGACCCTGGGCATCAGGGTTTTGAAGCCGATTGAAGTCAAACCTTCCGAAGAACGGGTGGTTCCTTTCATCAGTGATTCCACCATCCGCTTTGAAATGTCCATCTTCGGTGCGGTGATGAATTACGCCGTCAAGAAACGTTATGTTCCCGCAAGCCAGCGTTTTGACGAGCGCCCGAAGCTCAAGACGATGCGGCGCGACGAGTTCACGCTGGAGGAATATCGCAAGCTCCACACCGTAGGCCGCAAGTGGATTGGTGAGGCGGACAAGCCTTCCAGCGTCTGGTATCGCACCGTCACCTACAACATGATCCTGATTGCCTGTAATACGGGCATGAGGCCAGCGGAGATGAAGAATCTTCGCTGGCGCGACATCATGCCTGCAAAAGACCGCGAGGGCCGCGAGATCGTTGTGCTGTTCGTGCAGGGCAAGGGCAAGTCGCGCAAGCTGGTGGCTCCCAAGAGCGTCGGAGAGTATCTGGAACGCATCCGCATAATCTCCAAAGCCACGGAACCGGACGACAGAGTATTTACCAATATCACCGGCAAGCCCGCAAAGACTCTTTACAGCTCCCTGATTGCCGACCTTCTGAACGAAGCGAATCTGCGCGAAGGCACGCAGGGCGTTCCGCGCTCGACGTATTGCTTCCGGCATACCTATGCCACGCTTCGATTGCAGGAAGGCGTGGACGTGTATTTCCTTGCCGAGCAGATGGGAACCTCCGTCCACATGATTGAGAGCACTATGGGCATGTGAACACCATCAAGCACGCCGACCGCGTTTTGCAGGGCATGGCGGGATGGGAACTGCCGCAACCGGACGATACCAAGGCCAAAGCGTCGAAAGCGGCAGAGACTCACGATAAAGGCAAAAGAGGTCAGCGCCACAAGCCGCGCTGACCGTGAACCTCCCGAAGCCGTCTTTTGCCGGAGCCGCTGGCGGAGGCTGGCTCAGGGAGGTAATTGTTCCAATGTCCGGCCCTGACATTCCTCACTGAGATGGTTCTGATTTGCCGCTGCCCCGCCGGGGCGTTCTTAGCGGCAAATCTCCGCGCACGAGCCGCCGCTGGCGGCTGTTCTTCGTGCGCTTTGTGTGGGCCTTCCTCAACCACGCCGTTGAGGTTCCGTGGTATGTCGCTTCGCGCTAATGCGCGGCAGCCAACACGGAAATGCGCGGCACACGAATTTGATTCTCACGCTTGCGCGTTTGGGCAATATCGTAAGACGACTGCATACGCATCAATGTGTCCATCTTCACTCCAAAGGCTTTCTCGATGCGGAGCGCCATATCCCCGGAAAGGTCGGCCTTGCCATTGAGCAGGCTGGACAACGTAGGACGGGAGACGCGCAACGCTATCGCCGCTGCCGTCACCGTCAACCCTGCGGCCTCGATAATCTCCGTCCGAATGAAATCCCCAGGATGGGGCGGATTCTTCATGGGCATGGTCTCTTCTCCTTTGGCCTAGTGGTAGTCCTCTAAGTTCACGTCGTAAATCTCGCGCTCTGCGGCGTCGATGCGAAAGGTCAACCGCCGATTGGCGGTAACGCTCAGGCTCCATGTACCCTTGCGGTCGCCCGTCAGGGTATGCGCCTTCCACGAGGGCAGCATCCGCAACTCTTCCGGGTCTTCCATGTCGTCCAGAAAGGCAAGCATCTTGCGGAGTTTGTCCACCGTATCGGCTGGCACGCCCTTGGTGGCGTCGTCCGCGTAGAGCCGCTTCAAACCTTTATGGACGAAGTTGCGTATTCTCACCTGAATCACTGTAGCCTGTAGCCTAACACTTGTCAAATACGGAGATAGACGTTTCCGTACTTTTCGGGAAGGATGCTGCGCCCTTCCCGCGCTGCAACCGCCCAAAGTGCGGAGCGCTTTCCGCTTCCCATCCATGCGGGGCCGTTCCTTCCCCGCAACGCCCCTCCCTAAAACCATGCGGAAGTAGACCGAAATTTCTTCTTTCATCCAGTGCCCCCGCTTCATGCGGCCTTATGGCAGAGCCGATCAGAACCCGTCAATGCTCTCCGCTGCGCTTCGATGAACGCGCAGAAGAAGGCGCGGCATTGACCGAACCCGCCTCGCCTCTGCCCGCCTCGCAAAACATGAAGCGGGGGCACTCAACAAAAGAAATTTGGTTGAGAGCCAAAGGCGAAAAGCCCTCCTTCAGAATCTCGCCCCGCGCGGGCAGCACAGGAGAGCAAAACGTCATGGCATACAGCAACCATCGCAATGCAGCCACCAGCAGCAGGCCAAGCATCTACCAGACCGTTACCGACCGCATTATTTCCAGCCTCAAGGCTGGCGTGATTCCGTGGGAGAAGCCGTGGAAGTCGCCGCGCTTCACAGGCGGGCCATTCCCGCGCAACTTCTACACCGGCAAGCCCTACCGTGGCATCAATGTTCTGTTGCTTTGGTCGAGCGAATACAGCTCCCCGTTCTGGCTTACCTTCAAGCAGGCGCAGGCATTGAAAGGCAGTGTCCGCAAAGGCGAGCACGGAACGCCGATTGTCTTTTACAAGCAGCTTCCCGAACATGCGAAGAAAGACGACGAAGCCACGGGCGAGGATGAGCGCGTTCCTTTCGTTCTCTGCCACTACACGGTTTTCAACGTGGAGCAGTGCGACGGCCTCACGCTTCCTGAAATCTCGCAGCCCGCCATCGCGCCGGAGATCGACGAAGACGAACTCTGCGAAAGCATCGTCACCGGATGGGAGAACCGCCCCGCGCTCCATCTCAACAGCCCCACCGAGTACCGCGCTTACTATCGGCCCTCTACCGATTCCGTCCACATGCCTGCACGTTCCCGTTTCGTCGATGCGCCGCACTATTACAGCACTCTGTTTCACGAGCTGGTACACAGCACCGGCCACGAAAGCCGCCTGCATCGCACCTTTGGCGACCGCTTCGGAGATGAGCTTTACAGCAAAGAGGAACTGGTAGCAGAGATGGGCGCAGCCTTTCTTTGCGCTATCGCTGGCATTGCCAACGAGCACACCGACCGCAACACCACCGCATACATCCAGAACTGGATTGCCAAGCTGGAAGAGGATAACCGCCTCATCGTTCATGCCGCCGCCAACGCGCAGAGAGCCGTGGACCTGATTCTCGGCAGCACGTTTGAGGAAGAGAACGAGACGAGCGAAAACGCCGGGGATGCCGCTGTCAGCGGCATCCCCGCAGCCGTTGCGATGAATATCGCTCCGGCGATCTACGGCCATGCTCATCTCTGAGCAGTGGCCGGATGCTTTATCCGGCTCTCAGATATTCCGAGGGAGTGATAATGCGCGTTCCCTTGTACGTGCCGAGAATCAGTAAATCCTTGTCGCCTGCAACCAATAAATCCGCTTTCGCAAGGGCGGCGCACTCCAGAAACATATCGTCGTTGGGATCACGGCATACCTTTACCGTGCCTCGAATCTTTACACGGATGCCGCGCGCCAGAATCGCTTGCAGCGCCGATGTTGCCCGGTGTTGTTCCCAGGAGAACTTTTCCGTCAGGACGCGCACGATCTCCGCGTCAATCTCATCGCAGGTGGCAATCACGTCTTCGCTCATCGCTTTTTCGAGCGCCAGCGTCGGCGTGCCGCGACGTTTCGCAAACTGAAGCGCGGAAATCCAGACGTTTGTGTCGATGACGACGTTCACCGTTAGGCCGTACCTTGCGGCGGCGCGGTTTTTCAGCACGCACCTGTTTAACGAGCCGGGGCACATCGGCCTCGGTGTAGCCCTTCGGGTTGCGGCCTGCCGCATACTCGCCCAGATCATCCAGCGTCACTCGCGCCTGCTGTGCGGAGTACGTGCGGAAGGCTTCCCGGAATAGTTCGCTCATGGTACGGCTGTCCCGCTGAGCCAACGCCTCTGCCCTCTGCGCGAGTTCGGGCGGCAGGCTGATCGTATAGACCCTCGATTTCCTTGCAGTCGCAGTAGCCATAGCTGAATATTATATTGTAATGGGTTCCATTACAATCAAATGAATCGCTTTACTGGAGCACAATATGTCTTGGCTTCGACGCTTATTGCAGCCATCTACCAAGCCGACAGAAGCTAGGAAAGACCATTCTCCGTCTGTGCGCTATGCCACGGAAGCTATGCCCACGATCAAGTTCGATCCGTCAGTGGTGACGAAGGGTGTCAAAGCAGACCTAAGAAGAAATGTCGAGTTGCTTGCCGGTGTGGAAAAGAAACACGTAAAGCAAATTTACGAGCTTGCCTTGCGCTCCATCGTGGGACGCCGGGACTTCCATTCGTTCTGCACAGAGATGATGGACATGCACATCGAAGGAATGACCAGATCAAAGGCGGCTGAAATCGGACGGTCTCTAGCCAATAAAGCCGGGGCGGTAATCGAACGAGAGCGTCGAACCTCTCTTGGAATCACTCACGCAAAATGGCTGTATGCGAACGCTCCCTGTATGAGAGACCCAAATCATCCGTCAGCCGCAGAGGTTCAGCGGGACGCTGCTCATTGCGCAGCCAATGGCAAACGATATGAAATCAGCAAGGGGTTATTTGTAGATGGCAAGTGGACATGGCCCGGAGTTGATGAGGGCTGTAAATGCGTTTCAAGATCGATCATACCGGGATTGGAAAAGTAAGAACATAAGACGGGTGCATCTGCAAATTGCGCATCAGAGGAGGATTTAGGATGAGCATGAATCAGACGATTAAACCACCTTCCACCGGGCCGTCCGAAGTAGATTCCCGAACTCTTCGAGAGTATCTTGCGGAGGCTCTGGTGTCTTCTTTGTTTCCAAACAGCGAGGCGCGGCTAGAAGCGGAGGCACGGTTTACACAGTTTGCAGAGAAATTCGTTCTGGCAATGGACGAAGCGCGTCGCGTGTTCACGCCTCTTCTGGAGAAGGCGCTTCCAATCATTCAGAAACTGGTCGAAACAGACTGGACAGCCGTCTTTGAAGAACATGAAAAGTCTTTCCTTTACATCGCAGAGTGCGGTTGGACGCCGCCAAACTGGATTGGCGTAGGAGAGCTTTTCACTCTCCACCTCAAGTCCCCTGAAGAGCTTGACCACTATTTCGTCGAAGGCTTCATGTCGAATGACGCCGAGAATCTGAGGGAACTCGGCGAGACGCTCAAGGAAAATCCGGGACTTTCACAGTGGCACCCGTTGATGGACGAGATTGTTGCGAGTATCAGGGCAGGTCACCATCGTGTCGCAATACCGGCGACCTTGACCATCATGGAGGGCTATCTGGCCAGTGCATTAGTGAAGGCTTCTCTCACCACTGCTAAAAACGCCTCTCCATTCAGGGTGCTCAAAGAGGCGAAGTGGCATGAGGCTAACACCCTCGACGCAATGTTTTGGAAGGCGGGATTCATGTTCCTGAGTCGCGTCTTCGCTTCCAGCGATTTCACTCAGCAGCCACCCACGTTCATCAATCGTCATTGGATACTGCACGGCAGAGCGCCTGTTGACTGGACGCTATCGGACGCTCTCCGGCTGGTGAACTCGCTTGCGACGCTCGTTTTCTTGTTTGTCACCGTAGGTCAGCCAAAACTAGAAGCTTCCAAGTGGCGCGGTGATCCTGACGATGGCTTCAGAGGTGGCTCCAGTCGCAGCTTGGTCTAACTGCGCTGCTTCTGTATGACAATGTCCTCTGCCAGCCATTGCGATGTATATCGCTCCGACGATCTACGGCCATGCGCACCTCTGAGCAGTGGCCGGAATGCTTATCCTGCTCTCAGGCGAAGAGATCACAATTTCTTCTTGGCCCTGTGCGCGGTTGCGGCGTCAACTAGCCTTTGCGTTAGCTCCTGGTACGTTTTCTCGAAGGTTCCGAGGTCATGGGGTCTGCTCGTTAGATGGGCATTCACCGCCGCAAGCCATTCGCGTTTAAGGTCCAAACGCTTGACATCGGTGAAGGTGAAGATTCGTGTTTGGACGACCCGGAAAAAATCTGCTGTTTCGCGCGTTTTGCTGTTTCTCTCCTCCGGGGTCAAGTCGCTCCGATACATCGATTCGACCTCCGCATGCATGGACGCAACAAGAGCCTCTAAAAGCTCTTTAAATTCTTCGTGCCTGCGGTCACGCATCCATTGTTTCCTCTGCGATGATCGCGAGAGGAAATGCCCGAGGAAAAGAGCGCCAAGAGTTGTGACGCCGCCAAGACCAGCAACGAAGACCGTAACCGTCCCTTGCTCCATCGAGGCTTCCCTTTCCTTTGAAGCTACTTCGCTGTTCCGGGCCCCGGTTTATTGCAGGCGATAGAAGCGATCCGGCCAGCTACAGAGAGAGGGGGCGCATAGGAGACTGGAGACCAACCTTCCTGAAAGACCTGGTAGTGGCTATGGCAGTCAAAATAAAAAGTAAACACGTTGTTTGGATTGAAGGGTTCGCCCTGAGACTCATACACCATTACCATCGCTGCACGAAGAGTCGCGCCTGGATTAACGTTGCTTGCAGGATTGCGACTGATCGTATCTAGGGCAACTTCGTAAACTTGCCCATTCGACGCTGTGACATTCTGCCAATTCTTCGAGGTTGAACGGAAAGCAACTTCGTCGCAGGTTGCTATTTGTTCCGGTGTCAAATTGCTGTAGGACCCTGACCGGCAAAATGCGGGCGCGGATTTCATCCATTCGTGTCCAACTTCGCTCTCCAGTTCCTGAGTTGTCTTAGGAGGAGGGGGAAGGGTCATTGGGAAGTCTTGACGGGGAGCCACGCTGAAAGACACTTTTGTGGCAATTTCCATGCCCCCGTAGTCCATATCTGCGCTGCAATCGATTTCCGACAAGCTCTCGTTTTTAAAAGAGAGTTCGCACCCTCCGACCCCGTGCAGCACTGCTCCGGGCGGAAAAAAGCGGAAATCGACGAACGTTACTGGCATTGTTGTCGCGGTATTCCCGGGGCGGTGATTCACCACCGGGCCATCGAAGGCGATAAGCGGAAAATATGCAGATCCTTTCTGCGAAAAATTGATCACCGTGCGAGGCGTAGGGGTGTCGAAAAAATTAAAAGTTGCCAAATTGCAGGAGAGCGGCCGGTCTGTCAAGCTGATGCCGGGTGCTTGGTACGCAGCATGGCTGCCGGAGAGACATTTTCCGTTAACCTCGAAGCTTCTGTTGTCGGCATAAGCCCGGATGGTAAGCACCGTGACCGCCAAAAAGACGGTACGCTGAACTGCTGTTCGGTAGATCATTGCGAATCCTTCATGCTGGCCGTCCGACCAGCCTCTCCGACCGCATATTTTTGCATCGTCCCGATTGTTTACTGCCCTTCTGGAAGCGATCTTGGTTGCGGTACGGAGGCTCCTTCTAAATGATCAGCGAGCCTACCCACAGTCCAGTCGTAGCCGTGCGCTGGATCAGGATTGACGTAGAACCAAACCGGAGTAGTTTGTTCCATCCCACGCGAACCTCGAACTGTGAAAACCGCATTCGCTTCCTGAAGCCCGTCCGTAATCAAACCCTCGCAGTCATATGTTGTCGAGAAGTATCCGCCGGGGAGAAGAACAGGCGGACCCACTAGGTCGCTCGTTCTGAAAGAGCATTTCGGGGATGTGGCCGTGATGATCATTTGATCGACAAAGAATATCGTGTTCCCTAAATTGAAACACCTGAGCACGATTTCCGGCGATCCCTCGCGCTTGGCGAGTTCCACCACCACCTTTGGCTTTGCATCCTCTTCTCGAAGCCGATCTTCTCGCGCCCATCTTGCTTCCTGTTCCTTGGCTCTTGCCTCGTCCTCTCGCTCCCATCGCGCTCTTTGTTCTTTCCCCTTGGCGCGACTATCGAAATAAAGAACGAGGGTGATAACGGACAGCACAAGGGTCGCTGCAACGAGTCCCCAGGTAGCGAGGGTGAGGTACCCTTCTTTAGTCAACCAGTCGGGCAAAGCCACTAACAAGAGCAGGGGCATTACTTTGTTCCATTCTAAGCGAAGTTCTCACGGGTTGGCTTTGGTTCAATGATACGTCCGGCGCTGTTGTCTCGTGCCCGCTGGTTCACTCAGTCCTCAAGAAGTCACGCCGGCTGTGTATCGCTGCCGTGCTCCCGAACCACGATGCCTACGGCATCGGGTGGAGGGGCGACACGTCACCCCGGCTCGGGTGCTGCAAGGTTGCTGGAGGTTCCTGCGGCGGGAACCTGTTGAGCGTGCAGCGGTTGACCGCAAAATCGGCTGTTCACGGTTACTGGCGGAGTAACCCGCTGCTGCCACTCGGGGAACCTGTTGAAAGTACAAAGCGAAAGGCCGGAACCGGCATCCGGCGCGCTCGCGCGCGTGTAGCCTCCGCTCCGCCGTCCGTAAAGGCTCTCCGCTTCGCTCCGACCGCTGCGCGGCGCGCACAGAACGCGCGGCCTTGACTGACGGCTCCGCTGCGGCTGTTTTGCAGCTATGAGAAAAATGTCTTTTTCTCATGTTCCACATGACCGGGGCCACGGTTCGCGGCCCGGTACTGAACTTCAATCGAATGCAGCTCGCACGGTGTCCGGCGCTGTTCGAGCCGGGTCCGACCAGCGTTCGAGAGCCGTTCAGCGGTAGGCTTCGCGGCGGTGCTTGACAGCGGTGACGTAGAGGGTCTGGCCGTCGTCATGGAAGCGCAGCCGGTAGTCACCGACGCGCAGCCGGAACTCGGCAGGCTCGATGTCCTGAAGACGCTTTACGTCGCCCTCGCCGGTAGTGGCGAAGTGGGCCAGGGCGCGCAGAATGCGCAGGGCGGTGGGCTGGTCGATGGCGCGGAGCTGGGCCTTGGCCTGGTCCCGCCAGGCAATCTTCTTGCGGTCCATGCTCACTGTCCGGGGTGGCGCGGTTCGGGCTCGAGCGGCGTCCGTCCCATGCGCTCGAAATCCTCGGCGGTGAGGCCGAACTCGGCCAGAACTTCTTCGTTGGAAACGACCTCTCCGCGTGCGGCGGCGGCGCGGGCCTCGGCGATGTCGCGGGCCTCTTCTTCGCTCACCGGCTCGTCATCGATGGGGGCGTTCGCCAGGGCGATGGAGACCGGATCGAGCATGGCCTTGAAGAGGCCGACGGCGGCAATGACCTGTCCAGTGGACAGGCGTTCGATCAGTTCGTGAGCCTCTTGCTTCGGGTTGGTTACAACGCTCGCCATCGGGGGAACTCTCTCTACCTATCCTGCGCCGTGACGCGCGCGCGGTCAATGGTTGGCGCGTGGACGGATAGGCAAAATCTCTGAAATCGGGTTACTCTGGTAGCAACCTGCGGTTGCTGAAGGGGTAACCCGATGACTCCCCTCCCTTTAGCAAGAAAACGGCTTGGCACGGCCCCGTGTCCTGTACGTTGTGGCGCGCAGTCGGCGTGCGGCCCGAATCCCGATTCCGATCCCCAACTCAATCCATCCGGCGGTGCGCGATGAAGGCCCCGCTGCGCACGAAGTCCATCGGCACGAAGGTGAGCGAGGAGGAGTTCGCGGCGCTGGAGGAGTGCGCGCGTCAGGCAGACATGACGCTCTCGGAATGGGTGCGGGCGGTATTGCTGGCCGCGCCGGGGGTGGAACTTCCCGACGACGATGCGGCGCTGGCCGGGCGGGTGACGCTGGCCGAGGTACTGGCGTTGCGGACGCTGTTCCTCAATCTCCAGTTCCGAACAAGTAACGGCGGGCAGGCGCAGGAGCCGATGACGGAAGCCGAGATGCGGGGGCTGATCGAGCGGGCCGACGCGGTGAAGGGAGAGCGGGCGCGGGAGCGGATCGAAGCGGCGCGGAGTCAGACCAGGAAGCAGGCCGGTGTCCCGGCTGAGAAGCCGGGGGCCGGAGAAGCACAGGCGGAGGAGGGTTGAGGATGGCGGAGTGGGGCCGGAAGCAGTACGCGAAACCGTGGCCGAGCCGGGCGCACGTGTGGACGTGGGGAGCGTTTTTTCTTAGCTGCCTGTTCTTCGTGTTCATGACTTGGCGGGACGGGCGGGTGAACTGGACGGCGGCGGAGCGGCTGTACCTGTCGGACTATCTCAGGAGCGGTGTGCGGGCGAAGGCCGGGCCGAAGATGCAGTCGAAGTACACGCTGCTCCAGGGCTTCAACGCGAAGGGGCAGATGCTGCTCGTGATCGACGACCAAGTGCAGGCGGTGAAGGGTACGGACGGTCGGTACGGGTACGTCCTGACCGATGAGGGCATCAAGGCCGGGTTAGTGCGGTTGCAATACGTGACGGACGTGTACAACGATCAGCGGCTGCACGCGTTCCTGGGCCAGTGGGTCTATCAGAACCAAACGCTGTGGGACTTCGCAAAGCGGCCCACGTACTGGACACTGGCGTTCTTCGTTGTGCTGCTGTTCATGGCCGTGCCGAAGGACCGTGCGCGGCGGATGGTCTGGAAGTTCGGGCGACGGCTGCGCGGGCCGGAGTTGGCGACGACAGCGGAGTTCAACGAGAAGCTGGGCCGCAGGAAATGGCTCACGACGTACTTCCCGGACGGGATCGCGTTCGTGAATCTCGAACAGACTTGGTACGACCGGCTGATCAGACGGGGCCGAGGGCGCTGGGTGCGCGTCCCGCGCGAGCGAGAGGCGATGCACTTCCTCATCGTGGGCGACAGCGGGACGGGCAAGAGCGCGGCCATCCGGCAGGTGCTCTCGCAGATATGGGAGCGCGGGGAGACGGCCATCGTGTACGATCCGGCGCTTGAATATGTGCCGCAGTTTTACCGGGAATCGCGGGGCGACATGATCCTCAATCCCCTGGACGCGCGGTGTCCGTTCTGGACTCCGGGTGATGAAGTGCCGCACGAGGCGGAAGCCTTGACGGTAGCGGCTTCGCTGTTCCCGGACCGGGGCCGTGAGAACCAGTTCTTCGTGGATGCGCCGAGAAAAATCTTCGCGCACCTGATCAGTTTGAAACCCACGCCGGAGCAGTTGACGTACTGGATGTGCCACGAGGAAGAGATCGAAAAGCGGGTGCGCGGGACGGAGCTTGCGGCGATGATCCACGCGACGGCTCCGCCGCAGCGGTCGGGTGTGTTGGGGTCGCTCAACATGGTCGCTGACGCGTTCAAGCTGCTGCCAGCGGAGCGGGAAACGGAGCGGCGCTGGAGCGCGTATGCGTGGAGCCGGGAGCGGCGCGGTTGGCTGTTCCTTACGTCGAAGCCGACGATGCGAGAGCGGTTGCGCCCGCTGATGAGCCTTTGGCTCGACCTACTTGTGCTACGGCTGATGAACGAGGGCGGGAGCGGGGCGCGGAAGACATGGTTCGTGCTGGACGAGCTGGCGACGCTGCAACGGTTGCCGCAGTTGACGACGGCGATTACGGAGGGCCGGAAATCGAATAACCCGATGGTCCTCGGCTTCCAGGGCAAGGCGCAGGTGGAGGCGCTGTACGGGCACATCGCCGAGGCCATGCTATCGCAGCCCGCAACGAAGATATTCTTTAAGACGAGCGAGCCGCACGCCTCGGAGTGGATCTCGAAATCCATTGGCGAGATAGAAGTAGAACGGTTCCGGGAAAGCCGGACGCGGGGCGTATTCCCGCATCAGCGGGAGAACGAGCAGCGGGAGATTACGCGCGAGCCGTTGGTCATGGCATCGGAGATCGGCGGGCTTGAACCGCTGCACGGTTATTTGAAGCACGGCAACCTAGTTGTGCGGATGCGGATACCGTATCTCAAGCTGGAGGAGCCAGCGGAGAAGTTCATCGAGCGGAAGATGACGACGCCGGCAGCAATGCCGGCGACAGAGCCGGAGCCGGTTGCAGCGCCGGCACGAAGGCCGGTACGTTCCGTCCAAAAGAAGCAGGAGCAAGCGCAGCAGCCAGCGGCGGTGAACGAGCAGACGCCGTTCTTCGAGTGAAGCGATGATTACGCTGTCGAAACCGATCAGCTCCGGCCAGGCGCAAGCGTACCACAAAGAAGAGTTCGCCAATGCGCGGGAAAACTATTACACAGAGGGAGAACGTGTGCGCGGCGAGTGGCAGGGCCAGCTTGCCGCTCGCTGGGGCTTGCAGGGTGAGGTACAGGAGCAGCAGTTCGCGCGGTTGGCCGAGGGCCAGCACCCGGAGACGGGCGAGCAGTTGGTTCGGCATCAGACAGCCCGCGAGTATGTCAACGCGCAGGGCGACACGGTGCGCACGATGGAGCACCGGGCGGGTTGGGATGCGACGTTCAGCGCGCCGAAGTCGGTATCTCTGACTGCGCTTGTTGGCGGCGACGACCGCGTGCGAGATGCCCACAGGGAGAGCGTGCGCACGGCGCTTGACGAGATGGAGAAGTACGCGCAGGCGCGCATGGGCGGCAATGTCCCGGCGCAGACGACGGGCCAGTGGACCGTCGCCAAGTTCGAGCATGACAGCAGCCGACCTGTTGACGGTTATGCAGCGCCGCAGATGCACACGCACGCGGTGATCTTCAATATGACCGAGACGGCGGAGGGCCAGACGCGGGCGCTGCAACCGCAGGAGCTTTACAGGACACAGCAGTACGCGACAGCGGTGTACCGCTCGGAACTGGCCGCGCGGTTGCAGGAGCTTGGTTACGAAATCGAACGCGGCGCGCACGGGCAGCCGGAGATCAAGGGTTACACGCGCGAGTATTTGGAGGCTTCGAGTCCGCGGCGGCAGCAAATCGAAGAGCATATGGAAAAGGCAGGAGTGCGCGGGGCTGGCGCCGCGCAGATCGCGGCGCATCAGACGCGCGATGCCAAGCAGCCGTTATCGCATGAAGATGTGCGAGCGCAGCATCAGCGACTCGCAGCCGAACACGGCCACCAGCCGCAGGACGTTGTCAAAGAGGCGGCGCAGCGGCCCGGTGTGGAACTGAAGCCGGAGCAAGCGGGAGTTGCCGCGCACGAGGGCGTAAGCTATGCGCGCGAGCGCGGCATGGAGCGCGAGGCCGTGGCCGATGAAAGAACGCTGATGCGCGATGCCCTCAAGCACACAATGGGCGAGGCAAGGTTGCCGGAGGTGCGCGCCGAGTTCGAGCGGCGTGCAGAACGCCAAGAACTGATCGAAGTGGAGCGCAGGCCGGGACTCGCAGGCCGCGCGTTCACGACGGGCGAAATGCAGGGTTTCGAGCGCGAGCTAATCGAGCGGATGAAACTGGGCCAGGGCACGCGCGAGGTATTGGCAGACGGTCAGGTACGGCAGCAGACGATGGAACAGCATCCGCACTTGAGCCTGAGCCAGCGGAACGCGGTCGAGGATGTGCTGACGAGCCGCGACCGCATGATGGCTCTTGAAGGCGTAGCCGGGGGCGGAAAAACGACTTCTTTAGCGGCTGTCCGTGAAGGGGCCGAGCGTGCGGGCTATCAAGTGGAAGGACTCGCGCCTACATCGAGGGCCGCGCAGAAACTCGCGGAAGCGGGCATCGAGACGCAAACATTGCAGAGGCATCTTGCACGGGGCGAGCAGCAAGACGACGGACAGAAACGGCTTTACGTGGTCGATGAATCGAGCATGGCGAGCACGAAGCAGTTACACACGTTCGCTGAGCGGCTGAGAGAAAACGACCGAGTGCTGTTCGTAGGCGACGTACGGCAGCATGAGGCGGTCGAAGCGGGCAGGCCGTATGCGCAGTTACAAGAGGCCGGGATGCGCACGGCCAGACTGGACGAGATCATCCGGCAGAAAGACCCGGCGCTCAAAGAGGCCGTGGAGCAGCTTGCGCGCGGCGAAGTGCGCGAAGCCATCGGCAATCTCAACAGCCAGGGCCGCGTTCACGAAATTGGTGATCGACACGAACGCATCGGCGAAATCGCCCGCGAGTACGTGCGCTCGCCGGAGCGGACATTGGTTGTGTCGCCGGATAATGCCTCGCGCCGCGAGATCAACGAGGCCATCCATCGCACGATGCAGAACGAGGGCAAGGTCAGCAATAACGAGCATCGCGTGCATGTGCTCTACGCACGGCACGACGTGACCGGCGCGGACCGGCAGCACGCTCAGAACTACGAGAAGGGCGACGTACTGCGCTACTCGAAAGGCAGCAAGCCTCTCGGCATCGAGCCGGGAGAGTACTCGCGCGTGTCACAGGTGGACCGCGAAAGCAACACGCTCACGGTGAAGCGGCACGGCGGAGAAGAGCTGAGCTACGATCCGCGCCGCTTGCAGGGTGTAACGGTCTACCGTGACGGCGAGCGCAAATTCGCGCAGGGCGACCGCGTGCAACTCACGGCTCCGTACCACGAACAGAAACTCGCTAACCGCGAACTGGCGACCATCGAGCGAATCGAGGGCGACGGCAATCTGAAACTCCGCACGGACTCGGGGCGCGAGGTCGAGTTCAACGTAAAGCAGCATCCACATCTGGATTACGGTTATGCGGTGACGAGCCACAGCAGCCAGGGCCAGACTGCAGAGCGCGTGCTGATCCACGTGGACACGGAACAGGCTCCGGGCGAACTCGTCAACAGCCGCATGGCCTATGTGTCGGTGTCGCGCGCCCAGTTTGACGTGCAGATGTATACGAACGACGCGAAGGCGCTGGGATACGAACTGAGCCGCGACGTGTCGCATCCGACCGCGATCCAGCAAGAGCCAGCGGCAACACAGAAAATTGAGCCGCAAGCGGCAAGCATTCAAGTCACGCAAGGGCTAAGCGTGGGCTGACGAATGGTCGCCTGCTGCTTCGCAGGCATTCACCATCAGGCGAAGAATTCCGCCGAACCCGACGCTGTTTCGCGGCTGCTAGGGTCGCAAGCGTTTACGGCATTAGCTCGAATGGCCATGCGGACAGTGCGGGTCATGGGACGATTCAGAGGTACAATCAGAGCGAAGATCATATGGCGCGTTCATCTCGAAACTCACTGCGTCTTTATGTCGCCGGAGCGGTAGCCGAGGCTGCGATTGAAGACTTGCGTGTGAACCTGTTCAATTATTCTGGTTTCCCGCAGATAACCGTCTCTTGCCACTCGGAAGATGTGTTTGTCGTCACGCTCAGTTGGGAAACCCACGAAACTCAATTTCAGTTAACGGATGCTGAAGCAAAGGCGGCGGTCCAAAAATTTAAGTCCGGCACCGGCTACGAACGCTCTATTTTTGAAAAAGTACAAAAGGCGTTGGCAGCACTTGAAGCAAAAGTCTCGGCAGGTCGCAAAGGTGTCCCAATTCCTGCAACTACCCTCTGAGCAAATGGCAGCGATTTCTCGGCCAGCGACCATCTTCGAGATGGAAACGGGTATCTGAAGGTCACTGAGAGTTGGCGGCATCCTTGTAGCAAACCGCTTTAAACAAACGCGCAATAGGGGTGCCCGGCTGCATATGCCTCAAAACTCCATCTTCAGCCTGATAAACGTCAGCGCCGCAAGTTCCAGCAATCTTTAGGCCGTCAAATAAGACGTAAAAGCTGTTGGCACCGTGCGCACCGTACTCCACCGAAATTTGCTTTCCATCGACCGTGAATTGTCGAGCGATTCTAAACGTCACCTGTACACGCCGAGGTCTATGGTTCGGAGTGTCCACAGCCAGTTCACATTCCACCGTGGTTAGTTGTGTCCACCCTTGGGCTAGGAAGTGGAAATAGCACCCTCTGTCTCCCATTTTGTCCACATTCTCTGCCGAGTGGATCGACACCGCTGGGGTTCCGTCTCCCCATAGAACGTGATCGATAGGAAACGCTAAACCTATCGGTCCTTGGTAAGGATCGACACTGAGCTGATTTGCACGCACGGTAAAAAGCTCTCCGGTGAACGCGAGAACGGGTTTTGTGGGATCGCCATTTGAAAATGACGCTATGGTCTCGTTGCCCTTTTGCATCACAGTGAGAGCGTCACATTTGATTGCTGGCGTGTCCTGAATAGCCGACAAATCATGAATGTCTGTCTGGTTTCCGGTGCAAGTCCCCTTGTACGTCAAGGGAAGGTCGCTTTGGCCCCAAGCAGTTCCGGCCATCATTACCAACAACACCACAGCGAGTTTTTTCATCATCGCTTCGTTTCACAATCTCCATCGACGGCATCTTGGCTCTAGGGGCAGTCTAGCGCACTCGTTGACAGCTGTTTGACTCAAGGTGAGCTGATTCCCGGAACTGCAATGGAAATGGCGGGTCTTCGGTCAAGCTTCTTTTGTGGTCTAATAAAGATGTTGGCTTGATGGCGGAATCGGCATACGCGGTGGTCTCAAAAACCATTGGGAGCAATCCCGTGTGGGTTCAAGTCCCACTCAAGCCACCAGATCACTCCAGCCCTCTGCCTTTCCCCAAAAACTAATGCAAAGATTCCCAGGGTGATCAGTCAGGGTCCAAGACTGATTCTTGTAAAAAAAGTCGAAATTTACACATTTTCTTTCACAGTTTCTAGCGTCTCGTATTTATCGCGCTGAAAATAATATAGTTACTGGCAGACGCAGCGGACTCAAAATCCGCCGGCCCTTGCGGCCATGGGGGTTCGACCCCCCCTCCCGGCACCAGAGCTAAACATATGTAGAATCATATAGTTATAGAATACCGGAAACCTTCGTGCCTAAAATTGTGCCTAGGAGTGTGTCGGAGATAGATTCCTTTTGCCGAAAATTCAGGGATTGAAATTGGTAGGTCAGTTTACGATGCGGTCATGGGCAAGAGCTTTGTTGCTGACGCGGTGAACCAGTCGCTTCTGTTCCCCCCGTCGCTGCACGACTGGCTTCCGGAAGGTCATCTGGCGCGGTTTCTGGTGGACGTGGTGTCGGCGCTGGACCTGGGCGCGATTTACGCTTCGTATGAGGCCGGTGACGGCCGGGGGATGTCGGCCTACGCGCCGGAGATGATGGTGCGGGTGCTGCTGTACGGCTACGCGACGGGCGTGTACAGTTCGCGCAAGATCGAGGCGCGTACCTACGAGGATGTGGCCTTCCGCTACCTGTCGGCGGACGCGCACCCGGATCACGACACCTTCGCGGCGTTCCGCAAGCGGCACCTGGAGGCGCTGGCGGGGCTGTTCACGCAGGCCCTTCTTTTGTGCGAGAAGGCAGGGCTGGTGAAGCTGGGTCATGTGTCGATCGACGGGACCAAGATCAAGGCCAACGCCAGCAAGCACAAGGCCATGAGCTATGGACGGATGGGGGAGACCGAGGCGCGGCTGAAGGCGGAGATCGAAGCGCTGCTCAAGCAGGCCGAAGCCACCGACGCGGCCGAGGATGCGCAGTACGGCAAGGGGCGGCGGGGCGACGAGTTGCCGGCGGAGTTAGCGCGGCGGGAGAGCCGGTTGAAGAAGATCGCGCAGGCCAAGGCGGAGTTGGAACAGGAAGCTCGGGAGAAGGCCGAACAGGAGCGCGCCGCGGCCGAGGCCAAACTGGCCCAGCGGCGCGAAGAGCAAGAGCGGACGGGCAAGAAGAAGCGCGGGCGCGCGCCGCAGGTTCCCGACCCGGAGCAGGCCAAACCGGAAGCCAAGGCGCAGCGCAACTTCACCGATCCGGACAGCCGCATCATGCCCGACGGCGCCAGCAAGGGCAGCTTCGTGCAGGGCTATAACGCGCAGGCGGCGGTGGACTCGACGGCGCAGGTGATCGTGGCCGCGGAGGTTACGCAAGAGACCACCGACAATCATCAACTGTTGCCCATGCTGAATCAGGTGGAAAAGAACCTGGGCCGCAAGCCGGACGCGGCCAGCGCCGACGCGGGCTACTGGAGCGAGGCCAACGCGAGCGATGAAAGCGTGGCGGGCATCGATCTGCATATCGCCACGGGCAGAGACAAACATGAAGACATGATCGCTACTACCGGCGAGCCGCCGCCGGGTGCTACAGCGCGGGAGGTCATGCGGCATAAGTTGCGTACCGAAGCGGGACGGGCGCTGTACAAAATGCGCAAAGCGATCGTCGAGCCGGTCTTCGGACAGATCAAGGAGCAGCGAGGCTTCCGGCGCTTCACGCTGCGCGGTCACCAGAATGTTCGTTGCGAATGGAAGCTGGTGTGCGCAGCTTCCAACCTGTTGAAGCTGTTCGGCTCCGGGTGGAGGCCGCTGCTGGCATCAAAAGCGGGCGGAAGCTGTTTCGACGTCCCGCGCAGACTTGCCAGCCGCAGTCCCGACGCCACCACATCATGGTGTTTCCACGAAATGCCCGCTCTTAACCCTCACCGCTGAGGAGCAATACTCGCCATCTCAACCGTTATCCCCGACACACTCCTAGACTGTGCCTGATTTCCCCCTATAGGCATCAGATTATGCAGCTTTCGGCACAATTCCGTCTTGATGATCCTTCACTCCACGGCACATCCTTTGCACATCTTAATCAGCCGACATCGACAAAAGGCGCAGCCAAAAACTTAAAGTTGGCTGATGCCGGATCAGCCAACCAGTTTGCGATGCGTATGCTCCAATGACCAGCGATGCTTGCTCAAAATGTGACGGGCAACGAGCAGCAGACCCGGAAGGCCAGTAACGACCAGCAAGAAGGGAAGCCAGCCGGCATATTTCCAAAGAATTCCCGCCAGCAGCAGGAACCCCAATCCATTCTGAACCAGCGCGCCGAGGCTCTGCAGCATGACCATTGGCTGGGAGAGGGCATCAACGGTAGCCCGGTACAACAGGTCGTAGGAATCGGGGTTGTCGTAGAAAGCCGGATCCACGCGAAGAGCCTGGATGTGAATCAGGCGATGGACCTTATCCTGTACCCGCTCGGCCTGAGCCGCTCTGACCCAGGTGAGAGAGCCGGACAAAAACTGCCTCACGATCCAGAGGGCTGCGACTCCGGCAGCCGGAAGCGCAACCGCTGTCCGACCATGCGTAGCCATGAGTCGGTTGAACAAAGCTCTGAGAAGAAGCGCCTGACCGGCTGGAATGAACGCTTGAGCAACCACAGCGTGGCCCACGCGATCGTCCATTTGCGCGCACTTCTCCAAACCAGAGTCAGTGCGCGAACCCCTGTCGGCAACTGGCAAACGAAGAGCTTGAATTGCCGAATCAACATGGAGGAACGAACGGGGGCATGCTTTCGGCCCCAGCCGCTTTAGATGGTCCGAGATGAAGCCTTAAAGTACTTCATGAAGAGGCGGATCGGCTTAACCATGCGGACTTGCCAGCGTCGGTGCAGTTTGAACAGCTCGGCGAAAGCAAAGTCCTCGTCACAGAGACGCGGCACAAGAAGCAGCAGAATCACCAAATGACGCCCGCGACGCAGAAGCCTCTGCCATCCCGGAGTCTCCAATTCAAGATAGAAGCGATGCTGCACAACCCAATTCAGTGTCTCGGCCGGCTCGAGCATGCGTTTTTGCCAAAGCTTGTCCGCCAACTTCTCCAGCCGTATACGATCTCCAGGGTAGACGAACATAGCTTCCGGTATCTGCGGTTCGAGCCGGCGCGCCATCATCCATCCGAGCGTGACAGTATTTTGAAGCTCAGGGTTATCCCATTCCCGTGTTCCAGCGACAGAACCCGTGAGAACGCGAATCGCAAGGGTAAGATCAAGGATGTGACAGAGTCGCTCGAAGCAATGACGCACCGCGTGCAGGCAGAGATACACGAACTCGTCGGTTGGATCGAAAAGCCACGCTGGAACGCCATCAAAGCAGGAGAGACGCGCCCGCGCCCACACAGTGTCCAGATCGAAATTGAATGCGAGCGGGTTTTCCACGTTGTGGTGCAATTCAACTTTGATGGGATGTCGGCTCCACTCGCGATGGTAGTCGTTGGCGAAGTTTGGAACAAACCCGAGATCCGCTAGCAACTGCTCGGCAGCAGCGAGATCAGACCTGCGCACCAGCAGATCTAGATCGCAGCAGGTGCGGAGCGCGGCGTCTCCATACAACCGTTCCGCTAGCCACGGCCCTTTGAGCGAGATTACCGGCAGCGCCGCGCGGTCAAAAGCTGCCAGCAAACTCTTAAGTGTTTCAGCCCAGACAAAGGCCTCCAGTTGGGACTGGCGGCGGATTTCATCCAACTGCGTCTTCTGCTTCTCCGTGCAACTTGTTTCCAGAGCTCGGAGGCGATCCACTGCCCAGGGGAGGATGTTCTCCTCTTCGGCCAGGTCGAGAAGAGCCGCCCACTCCGCGTCGTCGAACGGTTGTGGCTGGAGGCGCCCACGCACCAGGTCCAGCAAGGGCTGCATTCCCGGTCTCATACTCGCTTTCCCCTGCCAGAGCGCCGAACGATTCCACGGCATAGGCTGAAATCGATCACGACGCGACTAGATTGACTCCGGCGATCTGGACAAGGCCGCTCGACTTTAAGGAGAAACGATTCCCTGCTTGCAATTGAGCGGCAGAGGGGATACCGGTGCGCGCGTACGACTTCTCGCAATCCTGCGAGGATGGCCCGCGAAAATCGCCTTCCATATACGCCAGCCCCGGACAGCGGGTGCAATATGCGGTGTGGCTACAATGCGAGCAGGTCGGCAAGTCCTTTACCTGCACCGACCGCAATTCGGTAAGCGCCTCGGACTTGAACCAGATCTCACGGAAACTTTGCTGGCGCAGGCTCCCGCATGGCATGGGGAACTGCACGCAGGGAAATACCTCTCCGGCAGGAGAAATGTAAGCGAGCGTGTGGCCGGCGCTGCAACTGTACCCCTCAAGAACATTGTCGTCCACGGTCGAAACCGGAGCGCAAAACTCGCCGACATTCCCCACGAACTCTTCCGTATGGAAAACTTCCTCGAGCTCGGCAGCAGTGATCCCCAGTCTCGTGATGGACCAGTCGCCATTCAGCATGGGCGTGATCGTCGGATCGACCGCAAATTCGACGCCAAGCTCGTCGGCCAGCCGCTTAACGGCCTTCGCGTCCCCGGAGTTGTGCGTCATCAGCACATTGGTGATCGATACTTTGACGTCGTTCTCTTTAAGCTGCCGGATAGCGCCCATCGTGCGGCGGAACGAGCCCGGCAGCTTGGTAATTTGATCGTGAACTTCGGCGCGATGCGAATAAAGGCTGATTTGAACCTGCTCGATCCCCATCTTCTTCAGCCGCACAGCCTCCTTCGGACCAATCATCGTTGCGTTGGTCTTGAGTTTAACGTTAAAACGCAGCGACCGCGCGTATTCCAGGATTTCAAAGCAATCCCGCCGCAACATCGGCTCTCCGCCGCTGATGCTCAGGAAGAACGTTCCGCAGTCCGCCAGTTGCCGGATCGCGTCCTTGATCTCGGCGGTGCTCATCTCGTCCTTGCCTTCGTGCTCAAGATAACAATGGACGCACCGTTCGTTGCATTTCCAAGTAATATCCATATGGGCGCTGAGCGGAATGCCGCTCGCAGTCGCCTTCTGGTTCATTTCGTTGAGCAGGCTCATAGGGCCTCTTTCGGGATCACCGGTTGGTCTGAAACCGACAGGATGCCGTGCTCCACCAGGGTTCCGACGAATTCCTCCGCGTCCGCAAGGGCCTGTTGGTTTGAAACGTCAAACTCCGAACAAACCGTCTCTTCAACGATCTGCGCCAGCGGAGTTACGCCATTGGCGGCGTTCCAAATGGCCGTGCCGACGGAATTCAACATGAACACCGTCGAGTCCAGAGTTGACATGATAATCGTGTCGTCACCAAGGGTTCGCGCGGCTATATCGTTGCTCTGAGTTAAATACATTTCGGCAGTATTCATGCATCACCCAATCAGATCCCAAACCCGCTGGTCGGGAAAGAACGAAAGTTGATAGACCGGAACTGCAGCCACGAACGCACAGGCCGACTCAAACACCTGGCGCACCATATCCGCCTGGTGCGCGAAAAACAGGATGTTGCGCAGAAGCCGGCGCACAGCATCTGCCGGATCAATCTCGTCGATCCGGTTCTGGGGCGCCTTCTTCAGCAGGTACAGTGCGGCGATGGGCGCTGAAATATTCTCCCCCGGCGCCCCTAGCTCTCCGGCAAATGGAGTTCCGTAGGCAAAGTACCGCCCATCCACTTTGCGCACATAGGAGGCTTCGTCCGTCAGCAATTTCACGTCCGCGGGCGCAAGCCGAGCCATGGTCGTCTTACCGGCCTCGGAGACTCCGGAGAACAGAAATGCCTTTTCATTGCGGACCGCGCTCGACGCGTGCAGCAGAAATCCGCCTTCCGACGCCAGCATCAACGTGTGCACAATGCGAAGCACCGAGTCGATGGAGTACGGATTCGCCGATTGATAGACCTGTCCGATGCGCTCCTCCGGGTTCCAATGGGCGCGAAAATCGCCGCGCTCCATCTTCCATTCGCGGCCCTCCAGCCACACCTCGGCGTCCGCATCGGGATTGAACGCCTCCGGAGGCGTCAGCTCCACGCGCAGCGAAAATGCCGGGGCCACGGCTGAGTTCGCGTAATTGCCGTAACGGCTCTTCAGGATCCGTTCGAACTCGGCGCTGTCGGCTTGCACTTCGATCCCCATGCCGCCGATTTCTATGACCATATCGCGGGCTGCCTCAACGCCGGGGAGTTGCGTGGAAGATAACAATGGATAGGTTTCCTCTTGGTGACTTCCCTACCCCATAACCCAGGACCTACCCCAGGGTCGACTCCAGGGTTCCAAACTGCCCTGTGCGCGCGCTCAGGCGCAGAAACAACCGCGTACAGAGATCCGAATGCCGCAAAAGCGCCGCCACGGATCGTTGCCCTAGCGTGCGCTGCAGATTCACCGGCCTTCCGTTGCGAAGGACGCTTACCGCTCTGCCGACGATCGCGCTCGTCCCCACCGGCTCATCGTACCGGGGGAGCGAATCGCCTCGAGTCAACACAGAATCACCCGTCTTGCGGACCAGCCGGTGGAGCACCAGCCCGTCGCCGCGGCGAAACAGAACCATCGCATCGGGCTCGAATTCTTCAAGGCTGCAGCGCTCGACAGTCACCAAGTCCCCGGCCCGGAGAGCCGGCAGCATGCTCGACCCCGTGACTCTCAACCGGACGCTGCCGGAAGCCAGAGCCACGTCCGCTGCCAGATCGCAGCACGCCGCCTGCAAATGGGTCTCTTTGGCCATGCTTCTTCCGCTACGAGTTCTTACGATTATGGTGGCAGGAACTCTGTGTGGTCTGCACCTTGCCGCAGGATAATGCCATGGTTTCAAAGACGCGCTCGTGCCGTACCTCCGGCCTCACGTAAGGTTTCTTCGGCCTCGCCGATTCTGCTGCCTGAGCGGGCCGCTTCCCTTTCAAGTCTTTATTCACCCGTGCACCCCCTGGGAATCTGGTTGCATTGCACATTGTAACGCTGCTAGGGGGTGGCCTGCGAGGTCTGGACCGCGCAGGAGGCCGATGCGGCGTACCCGTTGGTTCCAGTGCCGTTGACGCCGTTGCAGGCCTGGTTCGCGAGAGTGCCGTAATAGATCTGAGACTCGCCTGTCGCGAGTCCCTTGTTGTCGATAACGATGCCGCTCGTGCCGCCGGCCGCATTCAGCCCGTCTAAGACAGTACCGGTACCGCCTGCATTGTAAATGTTGTAGTTGAAAATGCAGGCGCCCGTACACCCATCGGCTTCTCCATTGGCCTGCACGCTCACGAAAAGGTAGTCGTCCGCGCTGCTGTTACTGAACTCGGTCAGGGGAGAGCAGGTTGCAGCGTCGCTAACGGCGCTGACCGGGGTGCTGAAGGTGACATCGCCGAGGGGGACCTGGGTGGTTGTCGCGCCGAAGGTGGACAACGGAATCTGGAACAAGGCTCCATCCACGCAGGCGTAGAGGTTCCCGGCCGGGTAAGTGCCCGAATAATAGGCGTTGTCGAAGTCGCCATCGTACTGAACTGTGTTGACAGTGTTGTTGGCCTGGTTCCCAAATTCCGCGCTGTTCGCGCCGTAGCCGCTGACAGCTCCCGCAACAAATCGGTTAACATAGCTGGAGAAGACCGGCGAAGTTCCATCGGAGCAGCCATCCCCGACAAACACATAGACTTGTTCGGCGCTGGAGTCGACGACGGGTGCGTCTGCAAATCCAGCGCTGCCGCACTCCATTTGGTTGGATGTCGCAACGGCTAAGGTGCTCCGGTTCACGGAGTGCAGATAGCCTGCGCCATCGTTCACATACACCAGGCCCGACGTTCCGCTGTCGTATACCGGATCGGTCAGCCAGGATGGGTTCGTTGAGTTGGTGATCGTCTCCGTGGTCCCGTTGTTGTACACCGTCACCGGCCAGTTGGTTGTGTTTTCGGCGGGCGTTCCGGTGAATACGTAGGTGAACTCGTGCAGCTTACCGCTGTTATCCCCAACGAAGATCGTGTCGGAGATGCCGGTGCTGCCGTAGGTGTAGAACGGGGAGGAGTTGCTGTCGTTGGGCGCGGTTGAGCCTACGAACTGCAGAACGAGCGCGCAAGAGGTGGCCCCCGTCTTGCAAGTGACATAATCGCCGGCTTGCGTGCCGCAGCTTCCCGTGGTGCTGGTGCACGTGAAGGTTTGGCCGGGCGAGGCAGGAGCGCTTATTGAGGTTCCCTGCCCAGCCACGGGTCTGAGGATGACAAGGCTCGCGACGCCCGAGAGGATCTGGACAAACGCAATCTGCGTCCCATCGCCGGAGATAACCGGGGAAAGGCCTACTGTTGCGCCAGTACCGGTATTGTAGGCGTAGTCAATGGTTGGCGGCGTGCTGGCGCACGTGGTCTTGTAGAGTTTGGTGTAGGCGATGATGGTTGCCTGCGAGGTCGCGCCGGCAAGCCCTGTGGGATACACGATGTAATCGCTGCAGCTTGGCGTGGTGGTTGAGAACTTGGCGCTGAACAAGGCGGGGTAGGTGTTTGGCCGCACAGTCGAGAGCACGCTTGCGGCCAGGGTGCCGGTCCCGGTGAGGTTTGAAAAGGTGGTGGGCGTAACCGCGACGGAGCCCGTGGTCTCGTTGGTGAGGAGGATGGTGGTTTCGCCCGGGGTGTACGTCGCGCTGACTACGCTGGCCAAGCTAGTGGTGTCGCCGATCGCAGTGTCTAAATCCTGGGCCAATTGCGCCGCGGTGTCCAAGGTGCCGCTCGTCGTATAGTATTTGAAACTGTTGGCCGCATCAGCACCGTCGCTGCCGTTGGTAAAGTCGTCCGCGGTCCAGGTGAAGTTGCTGAAGGTTGAGCCGAGAGTAACGCCGGGAGCTGAGCCAGGGTTGTCGGCTGTAACGGTCACTCTCGATGTCGCGTTTGTCGCGCTCACGCCAACATTATTGTTTGAGGTGTTGCAGGCGGTGACTTCGTTGGCGAAGTTCGTTGCCTCGGTCGTGGTCGTGGGGACGACGCCGCTCGTGTTCAGTTCAAAGGTCCCCGAAGTCGGACTCGTGCAGGCATCGCTCCCGTTGGTGCCGAGCGTAAGGACCCAGGTGATGACCCCGCTGACGTTGGCGCTGGTTGAGAACGTGTTGGAGTCATAGCCAAACGTCTGGTCTGTGACCTTGACCGCGTCTGTGCCCCCGGCGGCCGCGTAGAAACCTGTGCCCGTACAGTCCCCGAGCGCGGTCGCAAGCTCGCTCTGCTCGGTGGCGAGGGTGGTGCTGTAGGCAATGGTGCCGCTCGTGCCGGTGCAGGCAGTCGCGGGGGCGAGAATTCCGCCGGTGGTGGGGCTCAAGGTGAGGTTAGTCGTCGAGGTTGTGCTGAGGGCCACGGCCGCCGCGGCGGTCAAAGTGACCACGCTCCCCGAGAGGGTCGGCGTCACAGCAGTATTGGCGCCCGAGATGGTGCCGAAGCAGCCCAACCCTGTCCCTTGGCTCGTACAATCCGCGGTGCTATCCGCGAGCGCTGCCAAAATATTCCCTGCCCACTGCGCGGTGGTGCAGGCCGTCGGAGTGACGCAGTTGCCGCCGGCCGCCGAATTTGTTGGAACATAGATGCAGTTGGTGATACCGGTGCAGCTGGTTTGTTCGAACTCGTAGGTGATGCTGCCGACCGTAAGAGTGCGCGTCGAAGTGACCTGCCCGCCGACCGTGATCGAGCCGATCCCGGTGGGTGTGATGGTCGTCGTGGTTGTGCCAACAGTAATTGTGATCGCGCTCGTCAAGGCCCCGGAGAATGTGCCCGTGTAATAGGGCTGCGTTGCGTTCGAGGTCATCGTCAGAGTGTTTGATGGGTTGGTGTTCGCGACGGTGATCGAGCCGGCCGACGCAGTAGTGCTGGTAGGCAGAGCGGAGAACCTTCCGGTCTGGGTCCCCGAAGTTGGTGCGCTGGCGTTGAGCGTGACGGTGCCGATCTCCAGCTGGGAAGCACTGTTGCCTGCGGTAGCGCTGCCGGAAACCGTGAGGGTCAAAGTTGAAAAAGTCTGAGCGCCGACGCTCATGCTCCAGTCTTTGTGGATGGAGGGGTTGCCGTTCCCGCGCCATCCATGATTGCCCGGCCCGCCATTTCCGCCGCGGCCGAACGGCCACCCGCCGGACTGCCCTGGAGAGTTGCGCCTCTGCTGCTGCATGATATAGCGGGGGTCGTTGACGATTTTGAGCCACGTGTCGTACTGGCCGCGCTGTTGCGCCTGCTGCTGCGTGCCCGGATTGGAGAACACGACATGGTTGGACGACCAATCGGTAACCACACCGCTTTTCGGCGTCGACTGGTCTTGCTCCTGGCCGCGCGCCGGAAAGGCGACAGCAGCGAGCGCGATCAGCCCGAGACCGATCATGCACAACCGGGGCACCGAATATCTTGCGTTCGACATGACGTGTACTCTCCCGTTCAAAATACTTCCAATTTCAGCTCGCGAAACGACTCGATTTCTCGGTGATCGATCGCCACGGACTGGCAAAAGGAATCTTCCCGGCTGCTTCGCGCCTGGGGGCTCTCGGCAGTCAGGAAAAGACTCCCGATGAAGGGAAACGCTTTAGCGAAACTTGGGCATTTTACTGAATGCTACGCGGATGCTAGCAGCACTGCGCATCGGATGGAAGTGGAAAATCGTTGAGTACGGCAAAAAGGGGCCGGATGCGTTACTGTGGTGCCAGTTGTCGCTGATTGTCGTCTTTTGTCGCTCATTAACGCTGCTCCCTCATCTCAGCCGTCGCAGGCTCTCTTATACAAAACAGGTGCCCGTGAAGCATCAGGCGATTGTGGCCGAACGCACTCCAAACCGACGCGCCTCGTAAGAAGCCGCGCAGACCACGGAGCGTTTGCTCTGCCAAGCCACGATGACCGCCTTGCCGCGCAGCTCCGCCCGGTCCCGTTGCTCGACTGAGGCATAAAACGCGTCCATGTCGACGTGCACGATCTTGCGCCCGCTCATGCTGAACGTAGCCTACCGCTCCAGCCGCGAAGACGTTTGTGCACATTGCTTGTGGATTGTGCCCAGATTGTGCCTGAAGATGTCGGTTCTGGCGATTTGAGCGATTTTGGCGATTCTGGAATCAGCAACTTACGTATTATCAACATCGGCTAGAATTCGCCCCCCTCCCGGCACCACGGCTTAAGGAATTGAAAATTATAGATTTACTCTGTGGATTATCGTATCTGTACTTGTTGCGTACTTCAAATAGCCTCAACGTGTTGAAAACATTTTACTTAATGATGTCTATCTTATTGAAAGTTCGCTAATTGCGTTGGCGACCCCGCACAGAGCCAAAAGACATTCAGGCGGCATGCCCGCACGATCTCCAAAATTGAACCCCGGAAGTTTTCGTTGCGCTGGCTTGAATCGCCATGCAACGATGATCAAGCGTCCCCGTTCATCCCCAGCACAGGCGCTCCCGAGAGGTCACTTGCGAAGCGACCGCAAAACACCGCCCGTCTGGCTGATGGGCATGTCGAACGCCACCATGGGGTTCAGCAATGGCATCGTGCTCTTTGCCCTGCCCCAGTTGCTGGCCGCCGAGCACGTCCCGGAGTCGAAGATCGCCGCCATCACCGCGGTCGCATTTTCTCCGGCTTTCTGGGTCGTCCTCTTCGCTCCCATCCTCGACGTGCGCTTCAGCCGCCGCTGGTATGCAACCGTATTGGCAGCCGCAAGCGCGGTCTTTGCCGCCGCCTCAATCCTGAGCCTGCACCATCTCCTCCTTCTCGAATCCGTCGCGCTTCTCGCGATCGCGACCGCGAGCCTTTCCAGCGCGGCGATGGGAGGCTGGTTCTCCAACATCACCGACCCCAAGGACAAGAACATCCTCAGCAAGTGGATCAACATCTCCCTGATCTGCGGCATCGGGATTACTTCCATGCTCGGCGGCCAGCTGGTTCGCCATCTCCCTATCGTTCTCGCCGCGGTCCTGGTCGGCGTCATGGTTTTTGCTCCCGCCACCATCTTTGCGTTCGTTCCCGCTCCCGGCCCGGACCGCCGGCTCGCCGGCGAAAGTTTTGCCCAGTTCAATCGCGAGGTTCTCTCGCTTTTGCGACGTCGCGAAGTCCTGGTTGTGCTTTTCCTCTTTCTCTCTCCGTGCAGCTCCTTCGCGCTCACCAATCTGCTGGGTGGTCTCGGCGGCGACTTTCACGCCTCCGCAGGCGCCATCAGCCTTGCCGGAGGCATCGGCACATTCATCCCCGGGCTCCTCGGCTGTGCGCTCTTTCCCATTCTCGCCAGGCGCATGCCGCTGCGCTTCTTCTATCTCTCCAACGGCATTGTTGGCAGCGTCTTCACCCTGAGTCTGCTCGCGCTCCCCCACTCCACCGCCACATTCGCGCTCGCCATCTTCGGGGAGTTTTTCTTCCAGGCTGTCGCCTTCGCGGTCCAGATCGGAATCGTCTTCGAAGCCATTGGACCCGACAATCCGCTCGCCGCCACAACCTTCTGCTTCTTGACTGCGGCGACCAATATCCCGGTCACCTACATGATGGCCGCCGATGGCCGCGCTTACGCCGCCCACGGAATTGCGGGTAGTTTTGGTCTCGATGCCGCAATCTGCATCGCAACCTGCCTGCTGGCAGGATTGCTGCTGTCAAAGTTCGATCGCCGCAGCTTCCGCGCGATTCCTCAGCCCGAGGAAATCGCAGACGCTCTGCCGCAGGAAGATTAGGCAGGGGCTCTGGCCAGCAGCTTCTCCATCAGAATTGGCCCCCCGTACTCCCCGATCCCCTCGAATACTTTGCGGCCATTGAAGACATGATCGCGGTAGGACATTCGCGCGCGCTCGGCAAACCCCTGCTTGCGAAAGATGTGCTGGGACGTTGGGTTTGTGGCTTCGGCAATCGCAACCCTGTATCCTCTGCGCGCGCCGTTTTCAGCGCTCGCGGCAACCAGTTGCTGCCCCACGCCTCTTCCAGACACCCAATCAGAAACTCCTAGAAGGTAGAGATGGAGCATCTGCCCTGGAAGCGGTTCCGGTCCTTGCCGGTACATCGTGACCAATTCCCCAAGAATGCTTGCGATGGGCTTGAATTTCTCGCTCAGTGTCTCCATCCCTGCGCCTGTCTCCCGCGCCGCATCATTGGCGAGCAACGCGCCTGCCATCTCGCCGGTACCGGCCAGCCGCGCCACGATTGTCAAGCCCTCTTCGACGACCTGCGGCAAAAGCGTCCTTACGAAAGACTCGAATTCCGCAGGCTTCACTCCAACCGCCCAGGCGAGAGGATCGTGACGGGTGAACACGTCGGCCAGAAGGTGCGTCATCTCTTCCGCATCCGAGGCGGCACAGATGCCGTACTCGATTGGAAGGACCTCCGGCGAATCATTCATCTCTTCTCCTGGCAGATGCGGAAACCGGGCGCATCCACCGAGTGCGAACCCTGCTCGCCTCAAATCCGGTGCGCTTGCAGTGTGCTCAAGAATCGCGTTTCATGCGTTTTGATAGCTTTGAGCGTCGAGCAACTTCAATGACTTGCTTAGAATTAATACGAACCCGATCTGGCCCCCTCCCGGCGCCATGGAATCAGTCATTCATCGCATTGCACGGTGCGATCGTTCTGGGACTAGGCGTTATACGTTGAGGACGAGACCCGCCCGCCCTGACCCGTCCAGTTGGTGTGGAAGAACTTGCCCCGCGGCTGATCGGTTCGCTCATAGGTGTGCGCGCCAAAGTAGTCGCGCTGTGCCTGCAGGAGGTTGGCAGGAAGGCGTGCGGTGCGAAAGCCGTCAAAGAACGCCAGAGCCGAGGAGAACGCGGGCGTGGGAATGCCCAAATCGAGGGCTGCCTTCACGGCTCTGCGCCACGACGGCTGGTAGTTATTCAAGGCGCCCGAGAAAAAGCTGTCCAGCAGCAGGTTTTCCAGGTGCGGATCCTTCTCGAAAGCCTCCTTGATCTTTCCCAGGAACTGACTGCGAATGATGCATCCACCGCGCCACATGAGCGCGATTCCACCCATATTCAGGTTCCAGCCATTTTCCTCGGCTGCGGCTCGCAGCAGCATGTAGCCCTGGGCATAGGAGATGATTTTCGAGCTGAACAAGGCCCGGCGCACGTCCTCGATGAATGCGGTGCGATCCACGTCCAGAGCCTTGCATTCGGGGCCGTGCAGGGTTTTCGAAGCGGCCACCCGCTCCTCCTTCAGCGACGACAGGCAGCGCGCAAAAACGGACTCGCCGATCAGCGTTACCGGTTGCCCCAGTTCCAACCCATTGACCACGGTCCACTTGCCCGTGCCCTTCTGCCCGGCGGCGTCCAGGATTTTATCTAGCAGCGGCTTGCCGTCCTCATCTTTCTTGGCGAAGATGCTGCTGGTGATCTCAATCAGGTAGCTGTCCAACTCTCCCTTGTTCCATTCCGCGAAGACGGCATGCAATTCTTCGGCGGTCAGGCCAAGGCCTCGCTGCAGCAGGTCGTAGGCTTCGCCGATCAGTTGCATGTCGCCGTACTCGATGCCGTTGTGCACCATCTTGACAAAGTGTCCGGCGCCTTCCTCGCCCACCCAGTCGCAGCATGGAGTTCCATCTTCGACCCTGGCTGCAATGGCCTGGAAAACCGGCTTCACAAAAGGCCAAGCCTCCGGGTTTCCACCGGGCATAATGGACGGTCCGAAACGCGCCCCTTCCTCGCCGCCTGAAACGCCGGTGCCGATGAAAAGGATGCCATTGGGCTTCAGGGACCTGGTGCGACGAGTCGAATCGGTGAAGTTCGAGTTGCCGCCATCGATCAGGATGTCGCCCTCGTTAAGGTGAGGCAGAAGCTGAGCGATCAACTGGTCGACGGTTTCCCCAGCCTTCACCATCAGCATGATGCGGCGGGGCCATTTCAGCAGGTTTACGAATTCCTCTATCGAGTGAGCGCCTGCAACCTGGGTGCCTTTGGCTTCATTGGCAAGGAAATCGTCGACCTTTGAAGTTGTACGGTTGTAGACCGCCACCTTGAAACCGTGGTCGTTCATGTTGAGAACAAGATTCTGTCCCATCACTGCCAGGCCTACGAGGCCAATATCGCACGATCCGGTTGACATAAGATCTCCTTTGAATCCCGGCCCACCCATTGACGGGTGGACGAATTCCGACCTCCAGTGGTCGGCTGGATGCCTTGCCTCTACTTTACCGTTCACGACTTGCGTTGTGTGCTCTTGGCAAGGCAAGAAACGTGGCGCCGGCGAGGACAAACGCGATTTTGCCCGGCTTTTTAGAGCTCCCGTCGAGAGATCGTCGGCGCCCGGTTTCAGATCGGCCCCATTCAGCTTAACTTGTTTTTCCGGTCGAGTCTGCGCCGTGAGAGCGTAGCGCTCGGAGGCAAATGAATTTGAGCCCGGGGCCGGCAGAGTTAATCTAATCGAGCCAATCCGAGGAGTCTCAACCGCATCATGAAGCAACGCAGAAGTGCAATTTGGAGCACGATCTTTCTCGTGCCGGTGGCCGCCTGCGCGGCTGTTCACGGCTCTGCCGGAGCGCAGGCGGGCAAGAAGAACGCGGGCGCGATACCGGCCTACAAGCAGGCCTCAGCCCCCGTGGAACAGCGTGTAAGGGATCTGTTGCAGCGGATGACTCCGGAAGAAAAGGTGCGGCAGCTGGATCTCTACTCGGGTGCAACCGAGCTGGTCAACAAGCACTCCGACGAGACCCACGCCTCGCCGGATGCGACGTTCCAGCCGGAAAAGGCGCAAGCCCTCTGGGGCGGCCTCGGCGTTGGCGCCGTGCACGATCTCTACCCCACTCCGGAGCAATCGAACGCGATCCAAAGTTGGGTAATGGCGCACAATCGCCTGGGAATTCCGGCGCTCTTCATCGAGGAGGCACTGCACGGTTACGACAAAGGGACGGTGTTTCCGGCGCCCATCAATCTTGCGGCTACCTGGAATCGCGATCTGGCGCAACAGACTGGAGCGGCGATCGCCGCGGAAGCCCGCTCCGCCGGCGTGGACATGATTCTGGCTCCGGTGCTCGACCTTGCCCGGGAACCGCGGTGGGGACGAGTGGAAGAAGACTTCGGAGAGGATCCGTATCTCACCGGCCAGCTCGGATTAGCGTATGTGCGTGGAGCGCAGGGAGAGAGCTTGAACTCGGATCACGCGGTGGTTGCCGAGCCCAAGCATTTTGCCGGCCACGGCTCCCCGGAAGGGGGAACAAACACCTCGCCCGTCCACATGGGCGAACGCGAGCTGCGCATGGTGATGTTGCGCGGTTTTGAGCCCGCGTTTCGAGAGGGACACGCCATGGCGACCATGGCTGCCTACCACGAGATCGACGGAATTCCCGTTACCGCCGATCCGTTTCTGCTGAAAGAGGTGCTTCGCAACGAGTGGGGCTTCAATGGATTCGTGCTGTCGGATCTGGGAGCGATCCGGCGCCTCTACGATGTCCACCATGTTGCGGCCACGCCGAAAGACGCTGTCTGCATGGCCGTCCGCTCCGGCGTGGACATGCAGTTCTACGATTTCGATCACCAGTTATTTCAGAAGGCGCTGATCGATTGCGTTCACGAAGGCACGTTGTCTCAGGCGGATTTGGATCGCGCCGTGGGATCGGTATTGCGCGTAAAATTCCTGCTCGGCCTCTTCGATCATCCGCTGGTCGATCCCGCGCTGGTTGCCAAAGTCACTCGCTCTTCCGCCCATCTTGGGCTTTCCCTTGAGTCCGCGCGGCAGTCCATGACGCTGCTCCGCAATGAGAACCACCTGCTGCCGCTCTCGCGGTCGTTGCCAAGGATTGCGGTGATTGGTCCCAACGGAAACGTGGCTCGCTACGGCGATTACGAGAACGAAGCCAACGGGCTGCGCATCAGCATTCTGGACGGAATACGGAAAGAAGTTCCCAACGCGACCGTCACATTCGACGATGGCGGGGATATCGCCGCGGCGGTGGCGGAAGCCAAAAACGCGGAGGTCGCCGTCCTCTGCCTCGGCGAGCGGCCGGGAATCTCGGGTGAAGGTTCTGATCGATCGAACTTGGATCTGCCGGACAATCAGGAGCAGTTGCTTGAGGCGATTGCCGCCGCGGGAAAGCCGGTTGTGCTGGTTTTAGAGAATGGGCGCCCGTTGACGATCAACTGGGCGGCAACGCATGTGCCGGCCATTCTTGAAGCCTGGTATCCGGGCGAATTCGGAGGACAAGCTGTCGCGGAGACGCTCTTTGGCGAAAACAATCCGGCCGGCCGCCTGACCATCACGTTCCCAAAAAGCACGGGCCAGTTGCCGGATTTCTATAACTCCGATCCTTCACGCGTGCATAAATACGTCGATGACGACGGAATGCCGCTCTTTGCTTTCGGATTCGGACTGAGTTACACCTCGTTTCAGCACGATCACCTGGTTGTGCGCGCCCCAGCCTTGGGGAGCAAGCGCGACATCGAAGTTTCGCTCGACGTGACCAACACCGGCAAACGCGAAGGCGATGACGTAGCGCAACTCTACATTCGCGAGGACGTTGGAAGCGTTGAAACTCCGGACCGCTCGTTGCAGGGATTCTCCCGCATTCATCTCATGCCGGGAGAGAAGAAGACGGTCACGTTTCATGTCTCTCAACATCAACTCGCTGTCTGGAATGCCGAGCAGCGCTGGGCCGTCGAGCCAGGCAGTTACACCGTGTGGGCGGGCGGTTCTTCACTGGCTTCGCTTACATCCACATTTCGCTTGAATCCGTAGATGCAATCTCCGGCTGCATTCATCGCCAGGACGGCCAGCCGATCTCACCCGGAAGGTACGGCGGTGGCTGGGATGCGCTGCGTGGCAGGAGCCTGGCGGAGGCGCTCAAGCTGCCAGACATAGACGGCGAGGCGGCGGGAGTAGTGAAGGACAGGGGAAATGTTGGGAAGGCGTATGCCG
Organism: uncultured Acidobacteriota bacterium; assembly: GCA_963766785.1. Taxonomy (GTDB): domain Bacteria; phylum Acidobacteriota; class Terriglobia; order Terriglobales; family Acidobacteriaceae; genus Telmatobacter. The sequence continues at coordinate 2,499 of CAVYBV010000012.1, read as the reverse complement.
ACGGCTTCAAAGAGATCGTTTCGGGCAATATCGGCTTCAGCTTCTTCCAGCTGCCAGGAGACGTGGTGGATGCTGGCGCGCATGATCTGGCCTTCGCGGTCACGGGTGAAGAGGCAGTAGCGCTCGGTAAGGAAGTACTCAAGGCTGCCGGGGAGGCATTCCACGAGGCGGCGGGTGGGGCCCAGCCCGCGGTAGCGCGCCTGGAAGACGACCGGGCGGGGCGAGAAACGGCGCCGGCACCAGTAGGCAAACTCGCGCTCGCCGCGGCGCTCGATGCTCATGGCGGCCCAGTGGTAGGGCAGGTGATAGAGCGCCCTGGCAAACATGACGGCGAGGGGGTTGCGGGCGTCAAGGGAAAAGAACCAGACACCGGGCGTACCGGTGTGAGGATCGCGGACATAGGTGCGAAGGTTAAGCTCAGGGAAGCTGCTGGCGCCGGGGATGGGCGGGATGCCGCGAAACTTGATGCGGTCCATCCAGAAAGGAACCACTCCAAGCCACGCCGAACCCTGGAAGGTGTCCACCTGGAGGGCCTCAGGGATGAGCGGGGCGATGGCGGCGGCGGGGATGGGCCAGTGAGCGAAGAGGAGGTCGTTCCAGCGCTGGGCCATCACCCAGCGGCCCGAGGGCAGCGGGCGCGGACGCTGTGACGTCTTCACTCGAAATTCCCGCATGACGGACGTACTCCCGGAAAAAACCCACCCAGAAAGGATAATTGATCGATGTACGGGCGCGCCAAAGGCGTCGGCCGGAGTCGAGCGGGGGTATGACGTATTCTGATCGCGAGCGAGGGATCATGTCCAGTGAAACTTTAATGTCAACCGGCGCCACGGAGTCCCCTGCGCACCCCGGCGCGCACAACCAGACCGACGTTTTTGCCGTGCATGGCGCCGATCCCGAGGTGCTGGCCTACGCCATGGCCAAGTATTCGCGGTCGGCGCTGTCCATGCGGGAGTCCTTGGCGGAGATCAGCGCGCAGCGGGCGGAACAGTTCCTGAACACCTTTTATTTCCAGTACGGGCACCGCTCGATAGCGGATCTGGCCCACATTGCGTTTGCGGTGGAGCGGCTGAGCCTGCTGGCGGCCATTGTGCTGGTGGACGAGCAGCGGTGGGACGGGCAGGAGCGCTCGACGCGGTACCAGAACTTCCTCAAGTCGGGCTGGTACATGCCGGATTTTGGCGCGGACGCGGGCTCGGCAAGCCTGTATGCGGAAACGGTGGAGAATCTCTTTGCTGCTTATGAGCGGACGTCGGCGGCGGTGCTTGCGGCGCTTAAGGAGCGGGTGGCGCGGCCGGAAACGATGAAGCCGGAGGCATACGAGCGGACGCTGAAGGCGCGGGCATTCGACGTGGCGCGCTACCTGCTGCCGCTGGCGACGAACACATCGCTGGGTCAGATTGTGAATGCCCGGACGCTGGAGACGCAGGTCTCGCGGCTGTTGTCGCATCCGGCGGCGGAGGTGCGCGAGCTGGGGCGCAAGCTGCGCGAGGCGGCGACGGGCCCGGCGTGGTGCGTGAGCGGGCAGGCAGGCGCGGCGCTGGCCCAGGCGATTGGCGAACTCGAGGCTTCGTGTCAGGGCACGACTTCAGTCGTGCCGAATGCGGCGCATAAAGGATCTGGGGCTTTAGCCCCTGAGGGGACCTTAGCCGCACAGGCAGAAGCGCTGCTTACGCGAGAGGTGCGGACGGCGCCGACGCTGGTGAAGCACGCCGAAGCGAACGCCTACCTGATGGAGACACGGACGCTGCTGGAACAGGCGGCGGGGGAGCTGCTGAAGGGCGTGGCGATTGCGCCCGCGCCGCTGGTGGACCTGGTGGAGCGGACGGAGACGCTGGAGGTGGAGCTGGCCGCGACGCTGATGTATTGGGCCAGCGACCATCCCTACCGGCAGGTGCGCGACGTGGTTGCCGGGCTTAGCGATGCGCGAGTCAACGAGATCATCGAGCTGGGACTGCGCAAGCGCGGGCGCCACGACGAGGCGCTGCGGCCCTTCCATGCGGGTGCGGCGCTCAGGTTCGATATCCTGATGGATGTCGGCGGGTTCCGCGACATGCACCGGCACCGGCGATGCGTGCAGATCAGGCAGGGGTTTACGGCGCGGCACGGATACGAGACGCCGGAATCGGGCGATGCGGCGGGGCTGGCCGAGGCCGGGATGCTGGACGACTACCGGCTGACGGTGGAGCGGGCGCACGCGGCGAGCGCGCAGATCGCAGCGGCAAGCGCGCCGGAGGCGGCTGTCTCGGCGCTGTACGTGCTGCCGCTGGCCACGCGGGTGCGCTGCCTGTTCAAGATGGACTTTGCCGAGGCGCAGTACATCTCTGAGCTGCGGTCGGCGCCGGCGGGGCACTTCAGCTATCGCAGGGTGGCGTGGGAGATGTACCGGGCGCTGGAGCGACAACATCCGTCGCTGGCGAAGTATGTGCGAGTTACGGATTTTGAGGAGCCTATTGATTTGCTGCAGCGATAGAGAGCCGGGAGATTTGAGGAAGCCTA
>CAVYBV010000011.1:0-205545 GCA_963766785.1 uncultured Acidobacteriota bacterium | reverse complement strand
ATTTCAACTGCCGAATCCGCTCCTCGAGGAATTGCTGCTCCGGTTCCTGCTGGGTCAGCGCCAGTGCTTTCTCATAAGAAGCCCGGGCCTCGGCGGTCCTGCCCAGCCTGCGGCACATATCGGCGCGGGCGGAATGCGCCAGGTAGTAATTTGCCAATTCGCCATGCGCCAAGACCGCGTCGATATGCTTGAGACCGGCCTCTGGACCATCGCGCATGGCAATGGCCACGGCGCGATTCAGTTGGACGATTGGCGAAGGCTGAATGCGCACCAATTGGTCGTACATGGCGACAATCTGACTCCAGTCGGTCCGAGCGGTTGATTCCGCCTGGGCATGAACGGCCGCAATGGCAGCCTGTAGCGTGTAAGCGCCGACGCGGCGGGAGTTCAGGGCCTTCTTGAGCAATGCCACGCCCTCCACGATCTGCTCCCGGTTCCAAAGCGAGCGGTCTTGATTTTCGAGCAAAATCAGCTCTCCGGCGGGAGAGGTTCTCGCGGCGCGGCGGGATTCCTGCAGCAACATGAGGGCAAGCAGCCCAGTCACCTCCGGCTCTGGATTTGGCTCCCGATTTGGCTGCTGATTTGGCTCCGCATTTGGCTCCCGATTTGGCTGGAATTCGGTCAGCAACCGGCCCAATCGAATCGCCTCGCCGGTCAGCTCGGCCCGCGTTACTTCCGCTCCCGCCGCGGCAGAGTAGCCCTCGTTGAAGACGAGATAAATGACCTGAAGCACCGCGCCCAGCCGCTGGGGCAATTCCTGCGGCGTGGGCACCTCGTAGGGAATCGGCGTCTCGCGAATCTTTGTCTTGGCGCGCACGATGCGCTGGGCGAGCGTGGCCGGGGAAACCAGAAATGCCCGCGCAATCTCTTCCGTGGTCAGGCCGCAGATTTCACGCAGCGTGAGCGCTACCTGCGCTTCCGGCGGCAGAGCCGGATGGCAGCAGGTGAAGATGAGACGGAGGCGATCGTCCTCGATTTCTTCATCCCCAATCTCTTCCATCCCGCTGGGAGTGTTGTTGGCGCGCGATTCAATGTGGGCAACCAGATCTCTCTCGGCTCCACTGAAGCGCGCGCGCCGGCGCAGTGCGTCTATGGCCTTGAAGCGGGCGGTTGAAATCAGCCAGGGGCGAGGCTTGGCCGGAATGCCGTCCAGCTTCCAGGACTCGAGAGCGGCGGCGAAGGCCTCGTGCATCGACTCTTCGGCCAGGTCCAGGTCTCCGAGGAGGCGCACGAGCGTGGCCAGGACCCGGCCCGATTCCGATCGGTAGAGAGTCTCGATGGTGCTGCTGACGAGTTCGGGCACAGACTGCGACATCGGCATCCAGGCCAAATTAGCAAACGGAGGCGCTGGACACAACTGCGCCCAGGTCCTTTATTTGCGTTTGGCGGCGGGACTGAAAGTCCCGCCCTGACGCGTTACGGAGGGAATAGGCCGGCTGATAGACTGGAGTGACTGGAGGCAGGGTTTCAGAGGACCATGGTCGAGCTGGCGCCATCGATACTTTCCGCTGATTTTGCGCGGCTTGCCGAGGAAGTGGCGGCGGCCGAGCGGGGCGGCGGCACGGTGATCCACGTGGACGTTATGGATGGGCATTTTGTGCCCAACATCACCGTTGGGCCGCCTGTGGTGGCCTGCCTGCGCAGGGTGACGAAGCTGCCGCTCGATTGCCACCTGATGATTGAGAACGCGGACGAGTTTATTCCCGCATTTGCCGATGCCGGGGCGAACTGGGTGAGCGTGCACTACGAGGCTTGCCGGCACCTGCACCGGACGCTGGAGCACATTATGGAACGCGGGATGGAGCCGGGGGTGGTGCTGAACCCGGCTACGCGGGTGAACCTGATCCGCGACATTCTGCCCATGGTGCACCACGTGCTGATCATGAGCGTGGAACCGGGGTTCGGGGGACAGAGTTTTATCGAGTTCTCGCTGGACAAGATCCGGGAGTTGGCGCGAATCCGGGCGGAAATGGGGCTGACATTTAAGATTGAAGTGGACGGCGGAGTGGCTCACGACACGGTTGCGCGGGTCGTCCAAGCAGGAGCGGAGATTCTTGTGGCCGGCCATGCCGTGTTTGGAGAGGGCAGGGCGGAAGAGGATGCGCGGGCGCTGCTCGGGGCCGCGCGGCAGGCCGCGAGACAGCCGGCAGGCGCGGTTTAGTGCCGTGTCCGTTTAGTTTTGTGGTATCCCAGGTCCCAAAATCGGGACCTGGGGCAGCCAAGTTCTGTGATTCGATTGCAAAAACACGTGGACACGGCATTCGAGGCTAGAAGGTAAGATAAGGACCAGCGACAGGGAGAGACATTCGCGATGAGGCGGCCTACCCCGGGGCCATGGCCGCGATGAGGGATTATGAAGCAGTTTTCCAATCGAGTGATTGCAGGTGCGCTGGCGTTGGTGATGTTGACGGGCGCGCAGGCGTTTGCCAAGGACAAGAAGCCGAAGAAGAAAAAGGCGTACGACCTGAGCGCCAATCCGCTGGCCAATGTGCAATCGAAGCAGCCGGACAAGGAACTGTTCGACAAGGCGATGATCCAGATCAAGAAGGGGCGCTTTGACGTGGCGCGGCTGGATCTGCAGACGCTGTTGAACACCTATCCCGACTCGGAATACAAGATGCGGGCGAAGCTGGCGGTGGGCGACACCTGGTTCAAGGAGGGCGGTTCGGCGGCGCTGACCCAGGCGGAAGCCGAGTACAAGGATTTTGAGACGTTCTTCCCCAATGCGCCGGAGGCGGCCGAAGCGCAGATGAAGGTGGGGGACATTTATTACTCCGAGATGGAGAAGCCGGATCGCGACTTCACCAACGCGCTGGCGGCGGAGAAGGAGTACCGGGAAATGATCAACATGTACCCGGATTCGACGCTGATTCCGCGGGCCAAGCAGAGGCTGCGCGATGTGCAGGAAGTGCTGGCGGAGCGGGAGACGCAGATCGGGCTCTACTACTCGAGCAGGGAGAATTACCCGGCGGCGATTGCGCGGCTGCAGACGGTGGTGGATACGTACCCGCTGTACTCGAAGAGCGACCTGGCGCTGCTGACGATCGGGGACGCGTATGCCGGCGAGGCGCACAAGTGGCAGATGGCCCCGGTGCCGGGCGCGGTGAAGGAGCGGATGGTTTCGATGTACCGCGATAAGGCGGCGGCGGCGTACGCCAAGGTGATCACGCGGTATCCCATGGCGTCGCGGGTGGAAGATGCGCGGGACCGGCTGGTGGCGATGAACCTGCCGATTCCGGAGCCGACGCAGGCCTCGGTGGCGGAGAGCGAGGCCGAGGAGGCCAGCCGGCAAAAGATCCAGTTTACCGACACGCTGTGGGGAATCGTGAAGCATGGGCCGACGGTGGTGGAGGCGGTGCATGTGGGCGATCCGACGGTGGAGGATCCGCAGCGCACGCTGGCTCCGGAGATCACCAAGGAAAACATGGACATGTACAAAGCGGCTCTGAGCGCGGGCAATACGGCGGCTCCGGCGACGGCGCCGGCGCCCACGGCGGCCAACGAACCGCCGCGCAGCGATCAGCCCTCGGCGGCGCCGGTGGAAGTGGAAACGCCTGGAGGAACAGGCGTGGGAGTTTCGATTGTGAGCGCGCCGAATTCGAGTGCCGCGGCCAACCCGAACGCGCTGGTAAATCCGGTGAGTCCGAATAACGCGGCGGCGGTTCCTCCCGCCCAGGCGCCGGCTCCGGCTCCTGACCAGATCAATGAGATCCGGCCGGGGACATCGCAGCAGGCCAACGCCGACGACACTGCCAAAAAGGCGCCCAAGGCGGATCTGAACGACGAATCGTCAAGCAAGAAGAAAAAGAAGAAGGGACTGGCCAAGCTGAACCCGTTCTAAGAACAGGGAACAGGGAACAGGGAATAGGGAACAGGGGCCGAGGGAACAAGGGAAAAAGGCAGAGCCGCATCCTCATCAGGGGTGCGGCTTTTGCGTTGTGGGCTACGGGGATGGGTGGGGATTGTTGGGAGGGCCAGCCGGGCCCGAGTGCAGAGCGCGTCGTCTGCTAACCTGAAGGGTTGTCCCCTTCGCGCATCGACCCTCACCGGGGGGCTGCTGTGCACTCTGCGGGGACACGCACACACCCGATGGCTCACGACCTGCCCAAAGCGTACGACCCCACCGCCATTGAAGATCGCTGGGCCGAATACTGGGTGCGCGAGCGGCTGTTTGAGCAGCCCACGCCTGCGCCGAATGATGCGAAACCGGGTGCGGGCGAGCCGTTCACCATCCTGCTGCCTCCGCCCAATGTGACCGGGCGCCTGCACATGGGGCACATGCTGAACCAGACGGAGATGGACATTCTGACCCGCTGGCGCCGTATGCAGGGGCGGCGGGCGCTGTGGCTGCCGGGAACGGACCATGCGGGCATAGCCACACAGATGATGGTGGAGCGGCAGCTTGCGGCGGATGGAACCTCGCGGGAAAAACTAGGGCGCGACGCGTTCGTCGAGCGGGTGTGGGGGTGGAAGCGGCATTACGGCGGCGCCATCCTGGACCAGATGAAGCGGCTGGGCGCGAGCGTGGATTGGAGCCGCGAGTACTTCACCATGGATGCGCGGCTTTCCGTGGCCGTGCGCGAGGCGTTCGTACGGCTCTACGAGCAGGGACTGATTTATCGCGGCGCATACATCGTGAACTGGTGCCCGAGGTGCCAGACGGCGATCAGCGACTTGGAGGTGGTGTACGACGAGCACAAGGGGCACCTGTGGGAGATTCGCTACCCGGTTAGCCACCCCACGGACGAAGACCTGTCCGCGGGGACCCCGGTTCTCGACGATGGCGGGAAGGACACTGGTGAATTTCTGACCATCGCTACCACGCGGCCGGAGACGATGCTGGGCGACGTGGCCGTGGCCGTGCATCCGGAGGACGAGCGCTATGCGCACCTGCATGGCAGGAAGCTGCGCCTGCCGCTGATGGACCGCGAGATCCCGGTGATTACGGACGACTGGGTGAGCCGCGAGTTCGGCACCGGCGCGGTGAAGGTGACGCCGGCGCACGACCCCAATGATTTTGCGCTGGGCGAGCGGCATCATCTGCCTTCAATCAACGTGATGGACACGACCGCGCAGATCAATGCGAACGGCGGACGGTACGCCGGCCTCGACCGGTTTGTGGCGCGCAAGAGAATTGTGGCCGACCTGGAAGAGCTGGGGCTGCTGGCCGGGGTGAAGGACCACGTGCACAACGTGGGTCACTGCGACCGCTGCAAAACGATTGTGGAGCCGCGGCTCTCGACGCAGTGGTTTGTGGCAGTGAACAAAAAGGCAAAGGACCGGGATTCATCGCTGGCGGAATTGGCTATCGCCGCGGTTAAGGCGGACGCAAATGGTAAGAAGGCCATTCAGTTTACGCCGGAGATGTTTGAGAAGACCTACCTGAACTGGATGGAGAACATCCACGACTGGTGCATTTCGCGGCAATTGTGGTGGGGGCATCGCATTCCGGCGTGGCACTGCGCAAAGTGTGGCAAGATCACGGTGGCGCGGCAGGATCCGGCCAAGTGCGCGCATTGCGGGTCGGGCGAGATCACGCAGGAAACCGACGTGCTGGACACCTGGTTTTCATCGGGGCTGCTGCCGGTGTCGGTGTTCGGCTGGCCCAACGTGACGGCGGAGACGCGCGCGGATTTTGACACGTTTTATCCGACGAGCCTGCTGGTGACAGGATTCGACATCCTGTTTTTCTGGGTGGCGCGGATGATCATGCTGGGATGCTGGTTTTCTTTGGATGTTCCGCAGCCCGATGGTTCGCCGCGCCCGCTGAAGGATTCGGTGCCGTTCCGCGAGGTCTACATCCACGCGCTGGTGCGCGACGCCAACCGGGAGAAAATGTCGAAGACCAAGGGGAACGTGATCGACCCGATTGAGATTGTGAGCCAGTACGGGACCGATGCGGTGCGGTTCACGCTGGCTTCGATGGCTTCGCCGGGAACGGATATTGCGTTCAACGTGGCGCGGACGGAGGGGTATCGCGCGTTCGCCAACAAGATTTGGAACGCGGCGCGGTTCATCTTCATGAATGTGGATCGGGCGGCGGAGGCGGGGATCAAGGTTGATCGATCTGCGCTTGGCGCGATGCCCGCGGTCGAGAAGGCGGCCCCGCTCGAGGCCCGCTGGATTGTGGCCGAACTGCAGAAGACCGCCGCGGAAGTGAGCCAGTCCCTCGCCAACTATCGCTTCGACGACGCGGCCAGCGCCATCTATCAGTTCGTCTGGGGCTCATTCTGCGACTGGTATCTGGAGATCGTCAAGCTTCGTTTGGTCTTCGACGATCCGGCGAAGAAGAACGAAACGAAAGCCGCGCTCGGCACGCTGGTGCAGATCTTCGAGGCCTTGCTCCGCCTGCTCTCGCCCTTCATGCCATTTTTGACAGAAGAAATCTGGCACGCGCTCTATAAGGGACACGACCAGCCGACCAAATCAATCGCGTTGACCTGTTATCCGCAGAGTCGTTACCGCGGAGACATAAAGGCGATTCGGATCGAGCATAGCCTCAATAAGGATGTCCGCGGAATGAGGCGTATTCAGGAATTTATCGAAGACATTCGTTCTAGAAGAAAGAATTTGGGAGTGCCGGAAAAGCAGCCGACTCCGATCTTCGCCTTCTTTGACGCCGGTTCAGCGGTGGGGTCCATCCGACCTGAGATTAACAATGTCTACAGAGAGAATTTCGACATCATTCAGCGTTTGGCGTTTGTTTCGGTGATGGAAAGAAAGGACTACGACTTCCATATCGCGACTCCTGAATTAGGTTGGTTCCAATCCAGCGGCCCTTTCGTTGCGGTCGTCTACGAACGCACCGTCGACGTTGCCGCCGAGCGGGAGCGCTTGGCAAGAGACATTGCCAAATACGAAAAAGGGCTTGCGGCTGCCGAGCGCCAGTTGGGAAACACGGGCTTTCTGTCCAAGGCGCCGGCGGAGGTTGTGGAAGGGCTGAAGAAGCAGGAGATGGAGACGCGGATTTTGCTGGAGAAGGCGCGCATTGCGCTGGCGTCGCTGCCGCCGGAGGGGTGAACTTGTGGTGGGTTGTCGAGCGCTCGTTATCCCACCCAAGCGACAAGAACAAAGACGTCGCTTGGATGGGGCACCCAGGAGTCGTGGAGGAACCGGCGAAAAGCAACCGCAGGTCCTTCGACTCCGGTCGCCGCGGCGACCTTCGCTCAGGATGACGGAGTTTAGTGAGATGGACGAACTGAGAGCGGTGAGCCACGAACTTTGAACTAAGAACTGTGAACTGAAAACTGACAACTGACTCATGGACTGGAAAAACAGCCGCATTGACGCATTGCTGGAGCAGGCCCTGGTGGAAGACCAGGCGGTGAGCGACAGCACGACCATCGTGACCATCGATCCGGAGCTGCACGCGACAGGTTCGATTATCGCGCGCGAGGATCTGGTGGTTGCGGGGCTGGGCGCGGTGCCGCGCTTTCTGGAGATCTTTGCGCGGCTGGATCGCCGGCCACAGGCGCAGACGCGCTTTGAGGTGGTGAGCCATCCGGAGATCTTCGACGGGGTGCGCGCGCACAAGGGACAGGTGCTTGCCGTGATCCGGCACAACGCGCGGGTGCTGCTGAGTTGCGAGCGAGTGATACTGAACCTGCTGCAGCACATGAGCGGAGTGGCCACCAATACGCGCCGCTACGTGGACGCGGTCCAGGGAACGCACGCGCGCGTGCTGGACACGCGCAAAACCGTGCCCGGGCTGCGGGCGCTGGAGAAATACGCCGTGCTGTGCGGCGGCGGCACCAATCATCGATTGGACCTGGCCAGTGGAATTCTTATCAAGAACAATCACATCGAGCTGGGAGGCGGACTGCGGACCGCGCTGGCGCATGCGCTGGAGCGACGCCAGACCGGGCAGCGCATCCAGGTGGAGGTGCGCAACCTGCATGAGCTGGACGAGGCGCTCGAAGGCGGGGCGGAGGCGATCCTGCTGGACAACATGAGCCCGCATGAAGTGAAGAACGCGATTGACCGCATCAAGCAGGAAAAGCGCTGGATTCCAACCGAGGCTTCGGGCGGCATCGTGCTCGAAAACATACGCGCTTACGCCGAAACGGGCGTGGATTTCATCAGCGCGGGCGCCCTCACTCACTCGTCGCGGGCTGTCGATATTTCCATGAGCATCTCGGCGGAGTAGCGCGCGTGTACGATTTGCCTGCCCTTGAGCGCGCGCTTGCCGGAACCGCATTTGCGGGCCGGCTGCAATTTGTTCCGGTGACAGGCTCTACCAACAGCGATGCCATTGCCGCTGCGCGCGCGGGCGCGGCGCACGGGGCAGTGTTTTTTGCCGATGAGCAGACGGCGGGACGCGGGCGCGGAGACAATGCCTGGCACTCCGCCGCGGGACAGGGAGTGTACGTGAGCGTGGTGCTGCGCTTGCCGGTTCCGGCGGCGCGGTTGCCCCTGCTGCCGCTGGCGGCGGGGCTGGCCGCGGCCGAGGCGATTGGCGCGGCGAGCGGGCTGAGGGTGGATCTGCGCTGGCCCAACGATCTGCTGATTGGGCCGCGCAAAACGGGCGGCATCCTGGTGGAAACGCAAACGGATTCGGGATGGCTGGACTTCGCCGTCACCGGCATCGGCATCAACGTGCATCAGCAGCGCTTCGATCCCGGGCTGGCCACGCCGGCCACATCGCTCGATCAGGAGTCAGGGCGATGGATCGACCGCCAATCGCTGCTGATTGCCCTGCTAGAATCGCTGGAGCGCGAGGCGCGCATGCTCGCCGAACCCGGGGCCGGGCGCGATCTCCCCGCACGGGTGACGCAAGCCTCCACGTGGGTGCGCGGCCGGTGCGTTCAAGTGCACGGTCCGCAGGCGTGCGTGGGAGTGACCGAAGGCCTGGACGAGCGCGGATTCCTTTTGGTGCGCACGGCCGAGGGTCTGGTGCAGGTGCAAACCGGCGGAATTCGCGCCGCGGAAACGGATTGAAGAATGCTGCTTGCTCTGGATGTGGGCAACACGAACACGGTGCTGGGACTCTATCGCCTGGATGAGCAGGAGCCTGGGGCGAACTCGCCTGCGCCCGAGGGCGGCAACCCCAGAGGCCTGGTGGCGCATTGGCGCGTGACCACTCACCGCGCGCAGACCGTGGATGAGTACGGCGTGTTTTTTGTGAACCTGTTCCAGATGCATGGGCTGGCGCCGAGCCAGGTGACGCACATCATTATTTCGTCGGTGGTGCCGCCGGTGGACTCGATCCTGCGGCAGGTGTGCGAGACGTATTTTCACCTGGATCCGATGTTTATCGAGCCCGGCATCAAGACAGGAATGCCGATGCTGATCGACAACCCAACGGAGCTAGGCGCGGACCGGCTGGCCGATTGCATCGCCGCGTACGAGCGTTACGGCGGCCCGTGTATCGTGGTTGATTTCGGCACGGCTACCAAGTTCGAGGTGATCTCGGCCAAGGGCGAATACATGGGCGGCGCGATTGCACCGGGCCTTGGCTTGAGCGCCGATGCGCTGTTTTCGCGCGCGGCGCGGCTGAGCCGCGTGGACATCAGGCGGCCGGCAAAGGTGATCGGGACCAACACCGTGGGCCATTTGCAAAGCGGGCTGTATTACGGGTATATCGGGCTGGTGGACGGGATGCTGGAGAGGATTTTTGCGGAGCTGGGGACAAAGCCGAAGGTGATTGCCACCGGCGGCCTGGCGCGCCAGATCAGCCAGGACTCGCGCTACATCGCGGAGATCGACGAGATGCTTACGCTGGACGGCCTGCGCATTCTGTTCGAGCGGAATCGCAACCTGCGCCCGCGGGGCCGCGCGCACTGAGGCGCCGCCGTGCAAAACTACTTCAATTACTTCACGGAGATTGAAGAGCGCTTCCAGCAGCGGCGCGGATCGCTGCTGTTGCTATCGACGCTCGACTGGGCGCTGATCGAGACCTGGCGCGAAGCGGGCGTGCCGCTGGAGGCGGTTTTGCGCGGCATCGATGCGGCATTCGACAAATACGAAGCGCGCACGCATCGCGGACACAAGCGGCGGATCAACGGCCTGGCGTGGTGCGCGCAGGCGGTGATGGAAGCGGCCGAGGAACTTCATGAGGCGGCGGCCGGCTCATCGGCCACGGCCAGTTACGCAGCCGCGGGCGCAGGTTTTGAGCACGAGCGCGTGGCGGCGCACCTTGAAGGCGCGGCGAGTGCATTGCAGGCCGCGGCGGTTGCGCCGGAGGTTTGTGCTGCGACCGCGGAGCGTCTGCGCGAACTGGCCAGCCAGGTGCGCGCAGAAGCGCGTGTGGATTTGGAAGCGCTCGATCGCCATCTCGCGGTGCTCGAAGAGAAGCTGTTTGCGGCGCTGACCACGGCCGCGCCGGAAGATCTGCAAGTAGCGCTGAAAGAGCACGCCGCGCGCGAGCTTGCGCCCTATCGCAGCCGCATGGGGGTTGTGCAATTGCGGCAAGTGGAGCGGCAATTCGTGCAGAAACAGTTGCTGGCCCACTACAACCTTCCCCGCCTGAGCCTGTTCTACATGAGCCAGCAATGAGAAGGCGCCGCCCATCCCGTCCTCCAGGCGCGGAGAATGCCGCTGCGGCAGGGCCGGCGCGCCTGGTGCAGATTGAGAAGCCAATTTACGGCGGCGAATTTCTTGCGCGCGAGGACCGCAAGGCTCTTTTTGTGCCGCTGGTGCTGCCGGGAGAAGCGGCTCGGGTCGAGATCGTAGAAGACAGGGCCAAGCGCGGCTACGCGAAGGCGGAATTGCTGGAGCTGGTCACGCAGTCGCCGGAGCGCGTTGCTCCCCGGTGTCCCCACTTCGGCAGCTGCGGCGGCTGCCATTATCAGCACGCTGCATACGAAGCACAACTGCGCATGAAGCAACAGATTCTGCGCGAGACTCTGGAGCGCGGCGGGGTCAAGGCGCCGGATGAGATTGCGGTGCTGGCCGGAGAGCCGTGGCAGTACCGCAATCGCATTCGCGTGGCCTTCGACGCGGAGGGCAATGCCGGCTATCGCAACCGCCGCTCGCACCAGGTCATTCCCATTCGCGAGTGTCCGATCGCCGCGCCGGTGCTGGTTGAAACGGCGGTTGCGGCCGCGGAACACTACAAGCGATTTGCCCTGCGCAGCCGGCCGGTTGAGCTTTCGCTCTTCTGCGATGCGGGGGGCGAATCGATTCTGGCCAGCGTCTTTGCCAGCGCCCCAGCCCGGGCGCCGCTGGCGGATTATTTGGACGCGTTGATGGGAGCGTGCGGGAAGGTGAAGGGCGTCGAACTGATCGAACAGCGCGGTGAACACACTCGCGCGGTCGCGCAATCGGGTGCGGCATCGCTCAGCTATCGCGCCGGTAATTCGGATTACCGCGTGAACCATGGCGCATTTTTCCAGGTGAATCGCTGGCTCATCGATGCGCTAATCGAGCGCGTCGCCGGCAATACCGGCGGCAATCTGGCATGGGACCTGTTCGCGGGGGTGGGATTGTTTGCGCGGCAACTGAGCGCGCGCTTTGCTTGCGTGGTTGCAGTGGAATCGGCGCCTGCGGCGGCGGGCGCGCTGGCGGCGAATCTCGAGGGCTCCGCGGGCGACGCATCGGCGATGCCGGTGCTGGATTTTCTGCGTGTTAACGCGAGCGGCTCGCCGCCCGATCTGATCGTGATGGATCCACCGCGCACCGGGCTCGGGGAAGAGATCGTCTCACTGCTCGGCCGCATCGCCGCTCCCGCGCTCAAGTACGTTTCCTGCGATCCAGCTACGCTGGCGCGCGATCTGCGCGGCTTGCTTCAGGGCGGCTACATCATCGAGTCAATCGCGCTGGTGGACCTGTTCCCGCAGACCTTCCATCTGGAGTCAGTGGTCCATCTTCGCCGCGCCTGATATAGTTCCTCTCAACGTTTAGCTGCAATGAATGGGCCCTCCGCCAGTTCGAGGCCATCTGCGGGCGCAGGCGTGGCCGGCGTGCCCCTGTTTCACGCGGCATGGCTTTTTGCCTGTGGCATCGCTGTTGCTTCCCTGGGCTGGCTGCCTCCGGGGACGGAGCTGGCCGCGCTGGCGATGTGCGCAATCGCTTGTGTTGCAGCAGCCCTTCGTGCTCAGCGCGTCGCGTGGGCGCCAATGGCCCTGCTTTGGCTCCTGCTTGGAGCGTGGTGCGCCGAGATGGAGCCCGATCCGGCGCCCGCTCAACCGTTGCTCGCGCTTTCCGACGGTTTGCTGCGAACCGCGGAAGGAACCGTGACCAGCGCCGGTCCGTTGCGCGCGGAATCGGAATTGAGCGTGGACAATCCGGCTGCGGAAGTCACCGTGCAGATCATCGATGTGCGCCTTTCGAGCGTCGAAGTCGTCAACGATGTTGAAGACGCGCAGGCTCCGGTTAGCGGATCGGTCAGGCTGACGGTGCGCTGGCCGCGGCCGCAGGTTCCGGCGCCATTCTCCTGCGGAGAACAGATTCGCGCCGTGGTGCGGCTTCTGCCGCCGGAACAATATCGCGATCCGGGCGTATGGAGCCGCACCGATTACCTGCTTGACCAGGGAGTCACGTCCGCGGCGTCAGTGAACATTGCGCGGATTGAGCAAACTGGTCCGGCGGGCGGAAAATCGTTCCATTGCCTGCTCACGAGCGCGCGCAACTTTGCCTCGTCGCGCTTGCTCCAGCTCCCCGCGGCTACGCGCCGCCTGCCGAGCGCGTTTCGCCTCAGCTCGGACGACGCCGTCATGCTGAGCGCGATGGTCACCGGCGATCGCACTTTTCTGTCGCATTCGCTGCGGGTGGGATTTGAGCGCACCGGATCGTTTCACATGCTGGTGGTTTCCGGCCTGCATCTGGCCATTGTTGCCGGTTTCGTCTTCTGGCTGGTGGGCAGCTTGCGCGTCCCGCGCGTTCCCGCCACTCTCGTCACCATTGCGGCGGCGTTCGCCTACGCGCTCTTTACCGGCTTCGCCACACCGGTGCAGCGCTCGCTCTGGATGGTGACGCTCTATCTGGTTGGCCGGCTCATCTATCGCGAACGCAACGCCCTGAACCTGATCGGCTTTGCCGCGCTGGTTCTGCTTGCGGCCAGCCCGCGCAGCCTGTTTGACTCCAGCTTCCAGATGACGCTGCTGGCGGTGGTTGCCATCGCCGGCGTTGCCGTTCCGCTGCTCGGCGCTTCGCTGCAACCCTGCGCGAACGCCACTCGGCAGCTTCGCCTGGCCGCCATGGACGTGAAACTGCCGCCCCGCCTGGCGCAGTTTCGCTTGTTGCTGCGCATGTTCGCCGATCGTCTCCAGCAAATTCTGGGAGCGCGGTTCGGCTGGCGCATTTTTCCCTGGCTGGTGCGGGCGGTGCTGTACGCCGCGGAGAGCGTGGTGGTCACGCTGGTTGTCGAGCTAGCGTTGACGCTGCCCATGGCAATTTACTTCCATCGCATCACGCTGTTCGCGCTGCCCGTCAACCTGTTCATCCTGCCGCTGCTGCTGGTGCTTTTGCCTCTTGCCCTCATCACGCTGGCGGCGCTGCTGGCATGGCCGCCCCTGGCCCTGATTCCGGGTGCGGCCACCGCGCTACTGCTGCACTTCGGCGTATTCCTGGTGCACTTGTTCGGTTCCTTCCGGTTGGCCGACATGCGCATCCCTACGCCGTTAAGCTGGCAGTCGGGAGCATTCTATGCGCTTCTGGGCGCCGCTATGGTGCTGGCGCGGTCACGGCGGTTGGGCTTGCGACGCGCCGCGTGGGCGGCTCTGATTTGCGCCGCGCTGGCGGGATGGTCGCCGCGTCCGGTCGAGCATCCGCACAGCGCTCTTCTGATGGAAGCCATCGATGTGGGCCAGGGCGATTCGCTCCTGCTGATCACACCCGAAGGCAAGACGCTGCTGGTGGATGGCGGCGGCTTTGGCGGAGGTCCGCGCCAGGCGCCGCAAAACTTCGACATCGGCGAGGAGGTGGTTTCGGCAACGCTCTGGGCGCGCGGAATCCGCCACCTCGACGTGGTCGCGCTCACCCATGCGCACTCCGATCATATAAGCGGTTTGTTCGCCGTCCTGCGCAATTTCCATCCCGCGGAGCTGTGGGTAGGGAACAATCCGCGCGTGCCGGTCTACGTCTCGCTGCTGGATCAAGCCGCCGCGCAGCACATGCGCGTGCGCGTGCTTCGTTCCGGCGATTCGCTGGAACTGGGCAGCGTGCGCATCCAGGTTCTGGCGCCGTTTGCCGATTACCAGCCGGGCGTTGAGCCTTCAAACGACGACTCGCTTGTGCTCCATGCGGCTTATGGCGCGACGTCGGTGATGCTGGAAGGCGACGCCGAAGCGCCCATCGAGCAGGCGATGCTGACCGAATCAGGGCTTTCAAGCACTTTGCTCAAAGTGGGGCACCATGGCAGCAACACCTCCACGCGCCCGCAATTCCTCGCTCGCGTGGCCCCGCAGTGGGCCGTCATCTCCTGCGGCTTGCGCAATCGCTACGGCCATCCGCGCCCTGAGGTGCTTGAGGCACTGCAGGCGGCGCACGTGCGCACGTTCTCCACCGACATCGATGGCGCCGTGTGCTTCCGGCTCAATGGAAGCTCGGCCTCAGCCATGCCTTCCTGCGCCATCGATCAGAACCGGTAGCGCACGCCGAAGTCGATCTGCCGCTCGCGATAGAAATCCGTCGCATTGATGTTAAGCGGCTGCCCGAATTCGGTCGAGTTCGCCTTCAACCCGGTCAGGAAGTTCAGCGAAGGGAACGACCCGGTCGTGGTTCCCGGCTCAATAAAGTATCCAATCGATTCCAGTTCGGTCACGTTCTGATGATTGAAGAGGTTGAAGCTTTCCCCCATCAATTCCAGCTCATGTTCGTGATCGAGCCGCAAGCGCTTGCCCACGCGCGCATCCGCTTTCCACGTCTGCGGATAGCGGTAGGTGTTGCGGCCGATATCGTAGGCCTGGTTGTCGCTTCCCACTCCGTAGATGCGGTTGTCGCCGCCGTAGCCGTTTATCCCCGGCCCCAGGCCGACGATGGCCTGGTCGGTGGTGTTGAATTCCTCGGGGATGGATCCGGCGGTGCGCATGGTGTAGGGCAGCCCGCTGTGGAATTGCCCTATTCCGGAGAGCGACCATCCATTCGCGAGCGCCCCGGCGGTTCCGTGCAACTTCCACGGCATTTCCCAAATGGCCATGGCTGAAAGCGAGTGGCGAATATCCAGGTTGCTGGTTCCGTACTCCTGCTGGAAATCGTTCGGGTCCAGCACGCTCGGGCCCTCAATCTGCGCGGTCTCATTCGGATTCCAGTCCATGGCATGCGCGTAGGTGTAACGCAGGTGGAAGCTCAGCCCGCGCTGTCCGTAGCGCGACAGGCGCAGCGTTCCCGCCTCGTAGGTGGAGTTGGCCCGGCTCATCAATTCGCTGATCTGCTGGTAGCTGGGATTCAGCCGCCCATTTGCGCCCGTTGCCGAAGGCCACGACGCGTAGAACGGAACCGTGATCTGCGCGGCCTTGATGGGGCCCAGCCCGAGATGGCCACACTGGCCGGTGTTGGGAGCTGCCAGAGTCTGGTCACACACGTTGTAAGTGATGGTTTGCGTTGGCGTAAGCGGGGCGACGTTCGTATCCTCCGTGATGGGAAGACGCCGTCCCAGGCTGGCCGTGGCGGCCGCGCTCACCAGGATGTGTTGAGGCAGAGTCTCTTCGACGGCGGCAATGGCCTGGTGAATCTCGCCATTGTGGAAGCTGGGAGACAACTCCACCGCCCCCGGCGTCTCTACGCTTCCTGGATCGCCCTGAAGCACGTAAGGGAACATGGGCGCGCTGCTGGTGCCGCTGAACGGGTTATAGCCATCCATGGGGCGGATGAACAGGTTGAGGTCTCCTTTTGGCGAGCCGGTCTGGGTGAGCGCCGTCTCCAGCACCCGATTGGGGGTGCGCCCGAAGTACATTCCGTAACCCAGCCGCAGCACCGGCCAGTGGCTCCTCGGCGCGCCCCACGCCAGGCTGACCCGCGGTCCCAACTCATTGCCCAGGCTGGGGAGTTTTTCTGTCAGCGGGAGGCCGGGGTTGTTTACCAGCGCAATGGGCGGCGGCATATCCTGATGCTCCCAGCGCAATCCGGCAGAGAGCACAAACCTGCGCGCCGGCTGCCACTGCGCCGTGGTGAAACCGGCCCAATCGTCCGTCTGCAGGTGCCAGTCCGTTGGTCCCAGCGTCTGGGTGTAGTAGGAGTAGCAGGGCAGGTTGCCCAGCCCGTGCAACTGACCCGAGGCGTCGCGCCATGCCTTGCCGCGCTGGTCGCAGTTGTGCGGATCGGCTGGATTGAGCAGGCCGTTGAGCCCGTACTTGGTAAACGCCAGCGCGTCCGACGCAAAGTCAGTCAGGTAGGTGTAGTGGTAGGTCCCGGTTTGATTGCGCAGAAAGCTGGTCGCGTCGGCGTTGTGGCGCAACTCGAATCCGCCGCGGACGAGCATCGGCCCGCGCACCCAGTCCAGGTTCTCCTGCGCCTGGTAAAGATGCTCATCGGGATCGTTCCCCGCTCCAAAGCGCGCCGGATTGCCGATGGTGAATCCATAACGCGAGTCCACAACGATCTGCGGCAGTTGGCCCCATGCGCTGGCGTTCAAAGTTTGTTCAAATGCGGAAGGCGTTTCCGCCGGATGGTCGAGAACCTGGCGTCCCATGGAACCCTGGGCCACGGAAAGCAGGTTGGGTGTCAAGAACGCTTCCCAGCGGCCCAATGCCCACCACTCGCTGGTGCGGCTAGACCCAAGGCTGTGATTCCCGTAC
The DNA here is from genome assembly GCA_963766785.1 of uncultured Acidobacteriota bacterium. Classification (GTDB taxonomy): domain Bacteria; phylum Acidobacteriota; class Terriglobia; order Terriglobales; family Acidobacteriaceae; genus Telmatobacter. Next base: position 188,872 of record CAVYBV010000011.1, on the reverse strand, counting down.
ATCTCCGCGGCGCGGCTCATGCCACCGCCGGGCGAATCCATGCGCGCGCCGGTAGCCTCGAGCATAAAGCTATGCCGCTCCGCCGCGTTCCAATCCAGCCTGCCGAAGCCGTCCCACTGCTGGGAGCTGCGCGCCGCCGGTCCGAGCAGCCCATCGAGCGTCTCCAGCACCGGCGAATACGCGGCCAGCCCCTCGACCACAGGGTTCGCGCTGCTCAAAGCCAGGCGCGCGCTCAGCACCTGCATCTCGTCGTTCGAAGGCTGCGCCAGGAACCCCGTTTCCGACGTGCATTCAGAGTTCGCGCAAAGGTAGGGATGCCTCGCCATCGACACCGCGGGATCGTCGCGCAGATCTCCGTCCATGGCCCCGAACCAGAAGAGGTGGTTGCGCCGGATGGTTCCGCCGAGGGCGGTGCCGAAGGTCCCGCGCCGATCCCCGGGCGACCACGGCACAAGCGTGAACACGGGAACGGTTGTCGAGGTTGCGGGCGCGGTTTCCTGCAGCCACTGAGTGAAGGGATTTTTCGCGCCCCAGATGTTTTGGCGGTCGTAGAAGGACGCCTGTCCATGCAGCGGGCCGGCGCCGACGCTGGCTCCTGTTCGCGTCACTATGTTCACGTTGGTTCCGCCGCCTACAGCGCCGTCCCCGTCGGCAACCTGAAGCTCTGTAATGGTTGCTTCGTTTGACCCAGCGCTCATCAGCGAGGATGCGCTGTCTTTCGTGGCCCCGCTGCCTCCGAACGCGAGTTTGGTTTGGGCTCCGTCCAGAGTGATTTCCTGTGCCGGGCGGACTCCGCCGCTCGACTCCGGCTGCTCATCGATGGCGACGGTTGCCGCCGTGGCCGGTGTTTCCAATGCAAACTGCTCCCATCGCCTTCCATTCAGCGGCAGGGACTGCAATTGCTCGCCGCTGATGGTGGTGGTGACGACCGGCTGAACCGGGTCCAGCTTTGGCGCTTCCGCTTGAATCCGCAGCCCAAGCGCGGATTGGGCGGCGAGGGATTGTATGGCGTTGGCCGCAATGGTAACCACAAGGGTCCCGCCTTGGGTGATCGCGGCAATTCGCAGCGCCTGAGCCGAGGGGGCCAGCAACGCGGGCGATACGATAGGGGGGCCTGGCAACTGCGCCGATTCGAGCGCGCGCGGCTCCGCACCCATCTCCCCCGCCGCTTCCGGCGGGCTTGTTTCTGAAGCAGCGCTGGCGGCGGGAAAACCCTGTGCGGAGCCGCCGGCGCTCGCCATCGCCGGTTGAAATGCCAGCGCGACCGCCGTCTGCACGTGCGCAGCATAGCCCGCCGATATGGTGATGCCCCGGACCTGTCCCGTTCCTTTCGCGGAATCGTCAACTTCCAGCGTGTAGGCGCCGGCCGCTAGCTCGGCGAAGCGGTAAATTCCGGTCTTGGTGGTCACCGCACGCGCTTCCGCGCCGGTCTCTGTGTTGCGCAGGACCACGGTCGCCGCGCCCAGCGGATGCGATTGGAGATCGGTGAGACGGCCTTCGAGCGAGCCTCGGTCGCCGGACTGCGCCATCATCGGCGCAGCGGCCAGCAAAACCGCGGCCAGGGCCAAATACCCCCAGCTTCGATAACGGGCGCCGCGTTTCTGCTCCCTGAAATCGTCCACAAGAGCCCTCAACCGGCTGGACATTCCGTCCGGCCGGGACTACTGCGGACCTTCATGTTGGCGCCCCCGGAACTTTCCGCTGACGCCCCGCCGTGGGCCGCGCCGGTGACCCCAAGGAGAAGATGGAGCGATTCTAGTCCCGTTTCGATACACTGAACAGAAGGGATTCCCGGTTTGAAACACGTAGTGTGCGCGCCATCACATTCTGTGCGGCCAAATTTCCCAAGCATCTCACCATTCAATCCCGAATGACGGGTGGCCAGGCCTGGATCCGTTTGTGCCGGGAACCCACGTAAATGTTTGCAATTGAGGACGTTAGACCAGATGTTTATCGATGAGGCAAAGATCCGGGTGAAGGCCGGGGACGGCGGGAACGGCTGCATGGCCTTCCGGCGGGAGAAGTTCGTTCCCCGCGGCGGGCCCTCCGGGGGCGACGGCGGCCGCGGAGGCGACGTAGTCATGGAGTCGTCGCAACGGCACAACACCCTGATCCATTTCCGCTACAACCCCGAGCACAAGGCGCAGCGCGGTGAGCACGGAATGGGTTCGAACTGCTCCGGCTCCGATGGGCATGACATCGTCCTTCAGGTCCCGGTGGGCACGGCGCTTTTCGACGCGGAAACCGGCGAGCTGGTGCACGATTTTGAGCTTCCCGACGAGCGCCTGGTGATTGCCAAGGGCGGCCGTGGCGGCCGGGGCAACCAGCACTTTGCCACCTCCACGCACCAGGCTCCGCGCGAGCACGAATTGGGCCGTCCGGGCGAGGAGCGCGCCTATCGCCTGGAGCTGAAGCTGCTGGCCGATGCCGGCCTGGTGGGCTTTCCCAATGCCGGCAAGTCCACGCTGATCTCACGCATCTCCGCAGCCAGGCCCAAGATCGCCGATTATCCCTTCACCACCCTGGAACCGAACCTGGGCGTGGTAACAGTAGGCGAGGAGCCGGAGCAGGAGTCGTTCGTGGTGGCCGATGTGCCGGGCCTGATTGAGGGCGCGCACCTGGGCCAGGGCCTGGGAACCCAATTTCTGCGCCACATCGAGCGCACCCGCCTGCTGGTGCACCTGGTGGACGTGTCGGACGCATCCGGAAGGCCGGATGCGGTGGAAGACTTCAAGGTGATCAACCGCGAGCTGGCCAGCTTCGGCCACGAATTGGACCAAAAACCAACGATCGTGGTGGCCACCAAGCTCGACGTCGCCAATCCGGAGAAGCTGAAGAAGCTGAGCGCCCACGCCAAGCGCTGCAAACTGGAATTCCACGCCATCTCCGCGGTGACGGGGCAGGGAATCGACGAGCTGAAGTGGGCGATTGCAAACCGTCTGCGCGCGGACCGTTCGTAATCTCGCCGCCAGCGGCCGCCGTTCCCTGACCAGCCGGCAGCAGTCCCATGGCGCGCGGCGTCAACGCCAATGCCAGCTTGCGGCGGCGCTCGCAGGCGGTGCGGATGGGGTGATGGAGAGATCACGTTCCTGCTTACAAGGGAAGATCCAGGGCCTCCGCAAGTGCGTGCTCAACGTCGGCAAGCTTGGAGCGCCCAAGCGAGCCCACATAATTCGTCAAAGCGGATTTGGGTATGCTTGCAAGGTTGTCGCAATGGATCCAGCTCGCATGCTTCAGCCCTTCATCGGGGCCGACGCTCACCTCGGTTGAGAGGCCGGTCCCGCGCGTATAGACCGGAGCGCAGATCACCGTCGCATACCGCGAATGAATCAGCACCTGCCGGCTTAAAACCGCAAAAACGCGATGATGCTTTGCGTCCCCTGGCGGCTGGTGTACGCGATAGAGCTCACCTCTTCGCATCATTTCCTCAATCTTCCGACGAATAGTCGATCGGCGCCTGGTAGCGAAGAACGTCCATCGCTTCGCTGTTTAAGTAATCAGCGTTGGCGTTGATGAGTTCAAGGTCGCGGGCTTGAATGGCCTCGCGAACTTTTTTTCGGAAATGCTCTCGCAGAATCGTTTCGATGACTGCGGAGCGGGAGGCTTTGCGGCCGGCCTCTCGATCCAGCTCCGCAAGGATGTCCGATGAGAGTGTGACTGAAGTCTTCTCCTTCATACCACCATCATACTACTACTTGCTTACTGTCGAGGCGCCACTCTTCCCTGCTCCCTGCTTTATCCTTATCCCGCCATGATCAACAGAACGCGCTGTGCTCTGTTTCCGGTTGCAATCCTGCTTGCCGCCTTCACTCCCATCCCGCTCCACGCTCAGATGGTGAATCCCTCCATCGACCGCGCCGGCGAGCCCTTTTCCTACTTCTCCCACCCCACAGACGAAATCGGCATCCTCGACTCGCAGGCCGCCACTGAGGTCACGCCCGAGGGCTACCTCCGCACCGGCTACGGCGAGCTGGAGTTTTTCACCGGCCCCGAATACGAGCCCATCAACGTGCGCATTCGCACCCTGGAGCAGGGCCATCTGCCCATCCTTCATTACCGCTTCCAGCGCGACGGAATCGACTTTGAAATCACCGTCTTCGGCACCTCGCTTGACCTCACCCACGACGGCAAGCTGCCGGATTCCGGCCCGTCGAACGCGAGCCTGGTTAATTTCATCCGCGTGGAAATGAAGAACACCGGCACGCAACCCAACCGCGCCATCTTCACTACGGGAATTAGATACGACGCGCCCAACGACACCGCCGCCGGTCACGGCGACAACCGCTTCGACCGGCCTCGCGAGCCCAATCACGAAGGCGGCTATCGCCAGCTCGGAGAGAAATTTTCACCCGACTGGGTCTACTCCTACTCCGGCAATAGCTTCTTCCGCGACAACCGCCTGCTCTATTCCTTCCCCTCCGGCGACGCAGCGCGCTCCTGGACCCTCCACGGCGATTACAACTACCCGCAGGACATCTCCAAGCCCGAAAAGCTCGACGTCGATCCAGTCGTCCCCGTCGGCATCGTCACTTATTCGCGCCTGCTCAAACCGGGCGAGTCCTGGACCCTCGACTACACCATGCCCGTCGTCCCCACCTCCGATCCGGCGCAGATTGCCGCATTTGAGCACGCCGGCTTCGACCAGGCCCACGCAGCCACCGTCGCCTTCTGGAACCGCATTCTCGCCCAGGGCATGCAGCTCCAGCTCCCCGAGCAGAAGCCCGTCGACACCTTCTACGCCAACCTTATTTATGACCTCATCGCCCGCGACCGCATCGGCGACGACTACATCCAGACCGTCAACAAGCTCCACTACCACGCGTTTTTCCTGCGCGACGGCGCCGACATCGTGCACAGCTACGACGTCACCGGCTTCCCGAAGTTCGCCCAGCAGGATCTAGAGTTCTTTTCCAAATCGCAAAAGCCCGACGGCAACTTCCTTTCCCAGGAGCAGCAATACGATGGCTGGGGCGAGGCTGTCTGGGGCTACTCGCAGCACTACCGCATGACCCGCGACAAGGCCTTCGCCGAGTGGGCGCTGCCGCAGATCGACCGCGCCGTCGACTGGCTCCGCGAAGCGCGGGAAAAAGATCCGCTGCACATCATGCCGGCCTCTGACGTCGATGACAATGAGGACGTCCCCGGCCATCTCACCGGCTACAACTTCCTCGCGCTTTCCGGCCTCAAGCTGGCCATCCAGATGGCGAAGGAGACCGGCCACGACGACCTGGCGCAAAAATGGCAGCCCGAGTACGACGACTACACGGCCGCGTTCATGAAGGCCCTCGACGCCCAGGCCGCCGCGCACAACGGCTACATCCCGCCCGCGCTCGATGGTCAAAAAGGCGGCTACGACTGGGGCAACATGCTCGCCTGCGACTACGAGCTCATCCTCCCGCCTCACGATCCCCGCGTCACCGCTACCCTCCGCGCCACCCAGGCCAAATACAAGGAAGGCATCATGACCTACGCGGACGGCGAGTTCCTGCACCACTACCTCACCATCAAGAACACCCTTAATGAGGTCATCCGCGGCGATCAGGAGCAGGCCACCCGCGAGCTCTACGCGCTGCTCCTCCACACCAGCTCCACTCACGCCGGCTTCGAGTTCGCCATCCTGCCCTGGGGCGACCGCAACTTCGAGGACAACCTTGCCCCGCACGGCTGGTTTGCCGCCGAGTATCGCACCCTGCTGCGCAACATGCTCGTCCGCGAGCAGGGCGACGAGCTGCACTTGCTCTCCGTCCTCTCGCCGGAGTGGATCGGCGCCGGCAAAACCATCTCCGTGACGCAGGACCCGACCTACTTCGGAAAAGTGGGTTTCACTCTCACTCAGCCTTCAGCGCAGGAAGCAATCCTCAAGCTCGATACGCAATTCGATCGCGCACCATCGGCCATCGTCGTTCACATTCCCTGGTTCGCAGCTCTTCAAAGCGCCGAGGTCGACGGCAAGCCGGTCCAGCCTCGCGACGGCGCTCTGACTCTCCCCGCCGGCGCAAAGCAGGTCCGCTTGCGCTGGACCATGAAACCCACAGCTCCGCGCATGAGTTACGATCGAGCCGTGGCCGCCTACAAGGCCGAGTACGCCCGCCGCTACAATGAGCTGATGCACGGCGCGCCCGCTTCAGCCAAATAAGCCCGCGCCGTTTCGTGCATTTGTTCCTCTGGTCGTGAAGTTTTTACCCGGTCCGGCGCGGCTGCACTGAATGCAAGCCTCAGTCCGCACGCAACTTACTGTTTGGAATCCCGTATGCAAATCAACCATGCCAGAGCGAGAGAGCGGTCCGGAGTAGACGCGGGTCCCAGGCGGCAGCGCACTCCGGATCGCGGAGGTATCCGGGCCATGAAGTCGACCTTCAAATGCTGCCTGTTCGGGGGAATCGCCCTGTCTCTGGCGGTATTGACGGCGCGACGCTTCGAGCGCCAGCAAGAGATCGAGGGCAGCCTCGATCGCCCCCAGCCGGACGAGCCCAACCTGCTGCCTTCCCGCGCGGGAAACGGGAATATCGGCCCCCTTCCCGGCGTATCCGGCGGCAGCGGCAGTTCGCTGGGCCCCCTGCCGCACTCGCCTAATGTCTCCGTCACCTTCAGCGGCACCGTGGTACGAAATGGCGCCCGTCTGGCCCTGCGCGAAGTCGCCGGTGTCCTCTACCCCCTTGACGGCACACCGAAAGCCTGGTCGTTCGAGGGCGCCAATGTTCGCGTCAGCGGCAAGATGGACCTCGCCACGCGCATGCTTCACGTCGACGCCATCGAGCCTGCCGCGCTCTGAAGCGATTTCCTCCCGGCGTTCCTGGCCGCGCCCAGGCAGCTATCGCGTGATCGAATACACCGTCACCGGACCAAGCAGGCCGGAGGCGAGCAAAGGCGAATTCGCCCGATAAGGCTTGACGTCGGCAAACGTGTACTTGACCGCTCCCGGCTGCTGGTCGCCAATCAGGCGGTTCACCCACGCGTTCGTCACCTTCAGCACAAGTTCATTCTTGCCGGGTCTCAGCGCAGAGGTCACGTTGACCCGGTACGGCGCGTGCCACACGATGCCAAGCGACTTCCCGTTCACCACCACTTCGGCAAGGTTCTTTACGCCGCCCAGGTCGATCCAGACCTGGCCGCGTTTCGCAAACCACGCTGCCGGAGCGTCAATGGTCTTGGTATAGGTTCCCGTGCCGGAGAAATACTTCACTCCCGCATTGGAACTGTCGCTCCACGATGCCAGCTGATCCACGGTAATGGAGTCGGGGGCGCCGCGTTCCGGCTGGAAGCCGATCTTCCACGCGCCATCAAGCGTCGCCAGTTCCTTCGTTTCTCCTTGAGGCACGGTGCGGCTGGTCAACTTTGTGGATTTGCGGAACACTACAAACACGCTTCCCCACGGTTCCAGATCGAGCGGAACGGTGGTGCGGCCTTCTGCAATTCTGAAACTCGCCGGTTCCGTTTTGCCGGTCTCGGGATGCCAAAGCTCGGCTTCCTTTCCCGTAACTCGAAACGTCGCCTCCACTTTGTTGCCGGCGTCGCCCCGATTATCGACGAAGTACAGATCGCCATCGCTAATCCGGCGATGAATGAATTCGAATTGGGTTCCCTCTGCGGGCTTGGTCGTGTCGAAATCTGGAACGACCTTCATCTCCGCAAAAACGTCACCGATATTCTGCCCCGCGTAGACCGTTCCTTTGCCCACCTTGTGCGTGCCGGTTCCATCCCCAAACAACTTGTCGTCCAGCCGCTTGAATTCAGCCTGATCATCCGCCAGGCTGGGGTCGTCCGTGGGCTTGGGCCCGGCCACTGACGCCCCATCCACCACCAGCCTGTAGATCGCCCGCATAACCGGCAGAGACATGTGCTCGCTGTAGGGATCGAGGCCCAGCAGGCGATAGCTCATGCCGCTCCTGGTCACGATCCGTCCGTTTGCCACCTGGAATTCGTGAATCAACGCGTCGGCGTTCACGTAGTCGAAGCCATAGCCGGCCGGCACATCGGGAGATTTCTGGTTGAAGATTGACGTCAGGTTTGAATCTTCGCCGTAGAAATAGAGCAGGTCCGCTGCAAACTTGCCCTGCTGCAGCAGGAAGCTGGTCCGCGCCAGGTAGTTCACCCACGCGCCGGCTTCCTCAGCCCAGGTCTCGTTGCGGTTGAACCACTGCCCGAACGGTCCCAGCGTCATGCCCGGCGCCGTATGCGGTCCCACCAGCGGCTGGTGAGCCGATTCATGAATCATGAACCGGTTGATGCCGTTCAGGAATTCCTGGTCCGCGGTTGGCTTCAGAGTTGCCGGCGACCACGCCCACGGCGCGGCAGCGGCCGTCATCGACTCCGCCGCGGCCAGGTTCTGCCCGTAGATGTGGGCCACCGACGCCGACTCGCGGTCGTCCGCGTTGTAGTTGTATTGCTCGTGGTTCACGCCCGGTGTCTGCGTCCACATCGCGCTCATCGGGACCTCGTTGAATTTCTTCACCTCCATGCCGTCGGCCACAAACGCCCGCCCAGACTCGTGCGATTCGCCGTAGTGGCCCATGTGCCACTCATGCAGCGTCGCTTCAAGCTGGCCGTAATGCTCATCGGCGATCAGGTCGCCAATCGTCTTGCGGAAATCCCACAGGAAGCGATCGCTCGCCGCCGCGCTCTCCACCACCTGGCCCGTCAGCACCGGCAGCCACGGCGTGGGATCGTAGCCGCGCCGCCGCTTGAACTGCGCCATCATGTCGTCAGTCCAGTTCTGCGATCCCGCCTCCCAACTGTCGTTGACTACGTAATGAATGCCCTTGCTTCCGATCAAATCTGGGCCGACCGTCGCCTTGTAGCTATCGAGATACTTCTCGAAATAGTTCTTCACGTACGTGTGGTTGAGCTTGTCCACCTCGAGCCCCGTCGCTTCCGGCGTCGCAGGATGATTGGTGATGCCGAGCAGCGAGTATCCCAGGCGCACCACCACCCACGTGCCCGGCGGCGGCGTCCAGTCAAGCGTTCCATCCGCGCTCATCTTCGCCGTCAAGTCCACCACGTCGGACGGCGCAATCGCGTCCTCCGCAGCGACAGGTGGCGTCGCCAGGCCATAGAGGTCACCTTCCGGAACAAATGCAGCCTTCTCCTCAAAATGATTCACCCGCGCTCCGGGATGAAGAACCAGCTCGGCAATCTCGTAGCTGGTTGGCGGCGGCGGAAGCTTGATCCCGAACGACGATAGATCGATGCCCGCGGCCCAGTCCGGAATCGGCGGCGGCGGCGTGCGTTTGAATGTCACCCGAAAAAACTTCGCCGTTACCGGCGCGAAAGATATGGTGTGCTCGGGGGCATCGCTGGACTCGAGTTTCGCTAGGTGGGTGAAGGTTTGCCCGTCATCGCTGGCCTCCAGGTTCATCTCCGGCGGCGATATCCGCGAGATCAATTGTTCAATCCCGCTCGGGCTCCTGGTCACGAAGGTGATGGCGCGGATACTTTGCGGCTGGGGAAACTCGTATTGAATCCACGATATCTCGCCTTCCGCGGGAATCGGCACCGTAGTCGTCTTTTCCAGGTCGCCGTCGGAAAGCATGGCGGGGTCGAGCGTGGTGCCGTTTGAAGTAATCTTCGCGTGCAAATCCTCCACCGATTCGTCGATTGGCGTCCGCTTGTAGGCGAATACCGCGGCGTCGGCGTAGAACTGCGGAGTTTTGTTCGCCTGGTTGGAGCCCAGCTCATCGTGAATTCCCAGGTCCTGAAAAGCGCCGGTCTGCGCAGGCGGATGCTTGAGAATTCCCGTGAACGGTTTGCCGCCCTCCACCACTGTCTCGCTCCACACGTACTTCTTCATGCCTTCCGCTGCGGGCACCCACGGGCCGCCGCTCTCGCTCCACCCGGGCGAACCGGCAATCGCCATCTCCATTCCGTACTGCTGCCCCAGCGTGATCGCGTATTTGAAAGCGTCCTTCCACTCCGGGGTCATATACGCCAGGCGATGCTCGACCACCTGCGGCGTCTGCAATGCGGCGTCGAAATTCTGAAACCCGGCCAACCCCACCCGGTGCATCCAGTCCAGGTCCAGCTTGATGCCCTCCTTGGTGATGTTGCCGTTCATCCAGTGCCACCACACTCGCGGGCGGGCGCTCTGGGGCGGATTCTCGAAACCGCTCTTCAGCGCATCGGGCGCGGCGTTCTCCTGCGCGCCCGCAACAATCGCGGCCACAACCACCAGGCTCGCAGCCATCTTGAGCATTCGCCGGGTCATACATCTCCCTCCATAATTCGTGGCAGGGCCGGTCCGCCGACCGGCTGTTGCGTGGGTCCGCGGGCCCGCAGCTAATTTGAAGCGGCTGGTAACGGCCATCGCGCCCCGCTTCTCTATCGGACTCGCCGCGCGAGTTCAACTGCGCAGTTCATCGTGATCGGTTGTCTATGTTCTTTCGGCCAAAATCATACGCTTCCGGTCGCGACCTGAGCCAGGGCGCGCGCAGGAAGAATATGGGGGACTCAAGCGGGGTAGGAGCAGCAAAACGCGGAATCAGCCCGGCGGAGGGGCTCATTGCAGGTGTTGGATCTTCGTGTCCGGGGGGATCTGCAATTCAAACTGGTTGTTCTTCAGTTCCAGGCCTTCTTCTACCCGCTCGACCGTCATCACTGCCTGGACGCCCTCAAGTGGCCGCTTGATGGTTATCGTGGAAGGGAACATGTTGTCGCCATACTTCGCGTAACGGCCGTAAAACACCTGGGTCTGCAGATTCCCCTGGTCGTCGTAGAGGTCCTGCTGATAGGGAAGCATATCGTCGCGGTGGAAGTGCACCACGCGGATCGGCTGCAATTGCTGGCTGTCCGGCTTGCGCCGCATGATGTTCAGGTTGTACTCGGGAATCAGCAACAGGTGCTTCCTCTTGGGATCTTCCACCGTGACCGTATCCGCCGTCACCGTGTACTCGTCCTGGGGCGGCATTCCGCGCACTACCAGCGAGTCAAGGAAGAAGCCGGGGCGCACGTTCTCGATCATGTTCGGCGACTTGTGAGTCAGAGTGTTCGGTCCTTCATAAGCCATGTCCCTTGTCGGCTCGTAGAGCGTAAAGTCCTTTCCGTTGCTCACCATGTCGAACATGGGCGTGTGTACCACCGGAACGAACCCCACCACGCGCAGGTCTTCCGGCTGGCGCATCAGGATGATGGCAGGGAACGAGGTGTAGTCCTTGGCCACGCCCTCCTGGGTTTTCGTCTGCGTTAACTGGATCTGCACCCTGGCGCTCAGGGTCTTCACGTCCGTCCATCGCTGGTTCATCTGGTCCACGAGCTGCTGCGGCTCGACCGTCTGAGTCACCTCCGGCGCCAGCGGCTTGGGCAGCTTGCGGGTGGTAAAGCGGCATCCGGCCAGGGACAATAACGCCAGGCCCAGCATCGCCGTCGCCAGTTGGCGGTTGTGCGCCCTCACTTCCCCCCTGCCTTCTTCACCGCCGCGCGATACCCGGCCACGTTCCTGTTGTGCTCCGCGATGGTCGTGGCGAACAGCGATTTGCCCTGCGGATTCTCGCCGGCCGCAACAAAGTAGAGGTACTTCGTCTGCGCCGGATTCATCGCCGCCTCAAGCGACTTGATCCCTGGGTTCGCAATCGGCCCCGGCGGCAATCCCTGGTGCACGTAAGTGTTGTAGGGCGTGTTCCGCTTCAGGTCGCTCTCGTAGATCGTTCCCCGCCATGCTCCGGTGAGCTCCAGCCCGTAGATCACGGAGGGATCGGTCATCAGCGGCATCTGCTTCGCCAGACGGTTCTGAAACACGCTCGCCACCACCGGCCGCTCCCCGTCCACCGCCGTCTCCCGCTCCACCAGCGAAGCCAGCGTCACCACCGTGTGCACGTTGTGGGTGAGCCCGATCTCGGCCGCTGCAGCCCTGAACCGCTTGACCATCATCGCGGCAATGCGCGGCATGGGTTCCTTGGGCCCGATGCGATAGGTGTCCGGAAACAGGTACCCCTCCAGCGTTTTTGCCTGCGGATCGAGGTCAGCCACCAATCCGGCCTCCTGCTGCGCCGCGCTGACAAACTCCGCCGCCGGCCCAAATCCCGCCTGCTCCAGACGCGACGCAATATCGAACATGTTGGCGCCCTCGGGAACGGTCACCGCGATGGTAAAAACGTCGCCACGCCGGATCCGGTCGTAGACCTCGCTCGCCGGCGCCGGATGGTCGAATCGGTAGTCCCCCGCCTTCAGCGTTCCGTGAATCAGCCAGCGCATCGCGTCAAACGCGTACCGGCTGCGAACCACTCCGGCTTCTTCCAGTTGCCGTCCGATGCGCGACGTGGAGGAGCCGGGAAGGATCTCCACAAATGTCTCTTGCAAGGGCCCGTAGGGCGTCGTCATCACAAAGGCCGCCCATCCGGCCAGCCCAAGCACGAACAGCACGGCGACCCCCGGCACGGTTCTGCGCCAGTTCGAGCCGCCCCGTTGTCCCGCGGTCCTTCTGCGGCTCTTCGCCATTCTTCCGCCAGCTTCCTCCGCGCTTGAGTTAGAGACGCAGGAATCGCCGTCAGGATTCCTGTATTCAATTAGATTGTACGGGCTTGAGCGTACGGAGGCTTTCAGCTTGTAGCCGGTAGCCGGTAGCTGGTAGCTGGTAGCCGGTAGCCGGTAGCCAGTAGCCAGTAGCCAGTTGCCGGTAGCCAGTAGCCGGTAACTTGCAACTCGTCGGACATTGATCGCGCAAGGCCCAGTCCGTAACAAGTCCAGGAAGTCGGCGTAGGTTCCAAAGCTACAGGCTACAAGCTACCGGCTACAAGCTCGCCGCTACGCCAGCTTCTTCGCCGCTTCCTGGGCAAAGTAGGTCACAATGAAGTCCGCGCCAGCCCGCCGGATTCCGAGCAGCGACTCCAGCATCGCCCGATCGCGGTCGAGCCAGCCCTTCTCGAACGCCGCCTGCAGCATCGAGTACTCGCCCGAAACCTGGTAGGCGCCCATGGGCACGTCGAAGCGTTCCCGCGCCGCCCGCACAATGTCCAGGTACGGCATGGCCGGCTTCATCAGGATCATGTCCGCGCCTTCGCCCAGGTCGAGCTCGATCTCCCGCATCGCCTCGCGCGCATTGGCTCCGTCCATCTGATAGCTGCGCCGGTCGCCGAACTGCGGCGCTGAATCGGCCGCCTCCCGGAACGGCCCGTAAAACGACGAGGCAAATTTCGAGGCATAACTCAGGATGGGCGTGTTGGCGCAGCCATCCTTGTCGAGCGCTCTGCGGATCGCCGCTACGCGCCCGTCCATCATGTCGCTGGGCGCCACCACGTCGGCTCCGGCGCGCGCCAGGCTCAAAGCCGTCTTCGCCAAAAGCTCCAGGGACGGATCGTTGTCCACTTCCCAGCCGTCCCGTCCTTCGCGAATCATTCCGCAGTGGCCGTGGCTGGTGTACTCGCACAGGCAAACGTCGGCGATCAGCACCAGCCTGGCGGCCGCGCTGGATTTATCGAGCGCCCGCAGCGCCTTTTGCACAATGCCGTCTTCGGCCCAGGCTCCGGTGGCCTGCTCGTCCTTGGTCTCCGGAAGCCCGAAGAGCAGCAGCCCGCCCACGCCCAGCCGCGCGGCTGCTTCGGCCTCGCGCACGGCTTCGTCCACGCTCAGGTTGAACACGCCGGGCATGGACCCGATCGGCTTGCGCACGCCCTCGCCCGGGCAGATGAACAGCGGCAGGATCAGGTCGCCGGGCTCCAGAGTCGTTTCGCGGACCAGCGCGCGCAGGCTCTCGGTGCGGCGCATCCGCCGCATGCGTACTTCAGGAAAGCTCATGGGTTCATTCTATTCGAGCGGTTGATACGCCGGTCAGTGCGTTACAACACTCGAAGCCAGTAGCCAGTAGCCAGTAGCCAGTAGCCAGTAGCCGGTAGCCAGTAGCTACAAGCTACAAGCTACCGGCTCGGTCCCTTGTTCCCTCGGTCCCTTGGTCCCTGCTTCTACGCCTGCGGCAGCCGGTCGTACAGCGTCGAATTGCGGTACCCCACCAGCATCACCAGCGTCCAGATGCCCAGCGCGGTGCCGAACGGAAACTTGATCAGGCTCAGGATGGCCGCCACGATGGCCACAACACGGCCCCACGGCGCATGCTCCATCAGGCCCCAGCCGGCGATCAGCGCCAGAACCGTGCGCACAATCACCCCAATCCAGACGAAATGGATCAGCGCCGGCCCCAGCCACATGGGCGGCATCGGCCCCTGCATCCAATTGTCGAAGCGCCCATGGAAAAACGCATTCGCGAAGGCCAGCCCCACGAACCCCATCACCAGCGAAAGCCCGCCGTAAATAAACCACACCACGCTCAGGGCGCGGATTTTGCCGGCAAAGTTGTTGAGCTCAAACTGGAATCCCGGAACCGCCGCCGGCGGAATGGGAGGCGGAACCGCCGCACCCGCCGCCACCGGCCGCCCGCACTGCGGGCAAAATGCCTGCCCCGGAACCACCGCGCCACCACATGCGCCGCAAAACATGGCTGACCTCCTCATCCATAAGGCTTCGCGCCCTGTTTGCCAGTCTACCTGCGATACGCAGGGGGCTCGCCCCGAGTTCCGTTTGCTTCCCGTGTAGCAGTTTGCCGCCCCGGAGCCGGCAGGTTCCGGCGCTCCCACTTTTCTTCGTGACGATCGTCGCGATACTCGAGCCCCGTCACCCGGCCCTCCTTGTCGCGCGCCACGTCCAGCCGCGTCCACACGCCGCCCTGCGGATAAAAGAACGTTGTAGCCGACTCCGCCTCGAGCTCCGTCACTTCACCATGCGGATCGCGCTCGTAAAGCTGATCGCCCTGGCGGAAGAGCGTCGCCGCCAGGCGGCCATTCACGTCGCGGTATTCGCCGGCGAGGGAGTCCAGCGCCGAGGCCGGGAGCTTGAACGGAGTGGGGTGCAAGGGGATCGCTTCCCGTTCCGCCAGGGGCTCTACCGCCGCGCCCAGCCGGTGCTCGAGAAGCCAGCGCGGCAGCTCCGGCTCGTTGAAGGCGCGCGTCCAGGAGTCGTGATGCAGGCCCTCAAAGACCCACAGCTTCACGTGCCCGCCCTGGGCTTTGAGCGCGTTGTACATCAGCTCGCTCTCCCGCTCCGGCACCACGTGGTCCTCGCTGCCATGGAAAAGCCACACCGGGGTCCGCCCTACTGCCTGCGCGTACTCGGCGGGCAGCGTGGCCGCCTCATGCCACCGCTCCGGGGCATAGCTCCAGAACGGCCCTCCTGAAGCGATCATGATCGCGGCCCAGCGGCGCGGGTAATCCCGGGCCAGCTCCCATGCGCCGTAGCCGCCCATGGAAATACCCGTCAGGTAAGTCCGCTCCGGGTCGGCGTGGAATTCCCGCGTCTCCTGGTCCAGCGCCGCCATGGCCATCTCCAGCATCTGCGGATCGGTCCAGAACGCGGGATAGCGGCACTGCGGCATCACGATAATGAACGGCCAGCGCTCGGGATGGTCGCGGACCTCGAGGGGCAGCCCGATCTGGGTCTGCCACATGCCTTCCTCGCCGCGCTCGCCGCGGCCGTGCAGGAAGAGGATGATGGGCCAGGGCCGGCGATCGTTGCGGCGATACTCTTCGGGCAGATACACCTGGAATTTGTAGTCGCCCCCGTGCAGTTCGATGCGGCGATTGAGAAACCCGGTCTCCTGCTTAGGCGGCCTGGGCGGATGGCCCTTGCCGGCAGGCGCAGCGCGGCTCCCCAAAAGCAACAAGGCGCCGATCGCCAGCGACAGCGTGGCGGCGGAGGTTCTGGCTGCGGATGGCATGGTCGAATCAATCTTAAAGGCACAGAGCACGGAGCAGGGAGCAGGGAACAGGGAGTAAGGAGCAGGGACGATGGACCAGGGATTAGTCCCTGGTCCCTGTTCCCTGCGGTCATGCACCATTCCTGCGACATGCCGTCAAGCTCCACACCCTGTGGAAAACACAAAAACCCCAATCGAATGTAGAAGAACAAATAGTTGGCCGGAACTTCAGTCTTAAGTGCCGTGGGGAGTAGACTGGAAACAGTCAGAGAAAAATGCACCCGCGCCTAGCGCGGGCGCTTGCATTTTGGGCCGAAAACCTCAGCAGGCGGGCCGTGTCCCGTGCCTGAAGCTTCAGCTCGGAAAGAAGCAACCCAGCCATGTTCGCCGCCACAACCCGGAACCGGGTACGAATTCACTGCACTTTGAGAGCTTATCTCTATGACTCCAATGGACATCGCCGCTTTTATTTTTCCGCATTTCCGCCCTCGCATCCGCCGCTGGCTCAGCCCCATGTTCCCTCGGTCCCTGCGCTTTTCACTGCACTTTCAGCACGTATTCCATTCATTCCACTAGACATCGCCGTTTTTATTTTTCGCATTCCTGCGCCCGTTTGACGCGCGGCGAGCCTCGCCGTACGCTCTTAAATGTATGGAAATCAAGATCGTCGAACTGGAAAAAGAGCCCATCGAATTCGACCTCCAGTTCAAACCAGGAACCATCGACTACGGCGAGGAAGCCGGCCAGACCGGCAACCTGGCCGCCGACGGCCGCGCCGAGGTCATCCACGAGCACCGCGGACCCAGGCAAATCGTGGCCGACATCCGCCTCCGGGGCCATTTTGCCGGCAAATTCGAGATCCCGTGCGCCCGCTGCGTCGAGCCCGTCCCCACTCCGCTCGAAGCCGAATTCGACCTCATCTTCCGCCCCCTCGGCGCCGACGCGGGCCCCCCGGAACGCTCCATCTCGGCGGGCGAAACCGAAATCGGGTATTATCAAAAAGACAGTCTGTTGCTTGAAGATGTGCTCCGCGAGCAGGTGCTTTTATCCCTTCCGGTCCGCACCCTGTGCAAGCCCGACTGCAAGGGACTTTGTCCGCGCTGCGGAGGGAACCGCAACAGCCAGCCATGCTCCTGCGGGGAGAACCATCCTGACCCCCGATGGGAAGCGCTGGGGGCTCTGCGCGGCCGGATCAAGACCTGAGGCAGACCCCAAGTACACTGTGCGCCGCCAGAGCCGCGCCTGAAGCCGGCTGAGACGATTCAAGGCGGGGACACGAAAGGAAATAGACCATGCCCAATCCGAAACGGCGCCACTCCACGCGCCGCACCGCCAACCGCCGCGCCCACGACTTTCTGACTGCTACCGGCGTCTCCGAATGCCCCAACTGCCACGAGAAGAAGCTGCCCCACCGCGCCTGCCCCAAGTGCGGCGCCTACAAGGGCCGCGCCGTTCTGGATGTGAAGGAAGCCCGGTAAATCTGCCGTGAGCACACGCATGCTCATTGACATTGCGCTGGACGCATTCGGCAGCGACAAGGCCCCCGAGCCTGAGATCCGGGGCGCCATGCTGGCCTGCCGCGCCCTGCCGGTGCGGGTGCACCTGGTGGGACCGGAGCCGGAATTGCGCGACCTGCTCGACGAGCATCTGGAGAACGAGGACCTGCCCATCATCCTGGTCCATGCCTCGGAACGGATCGGCATGGAGGAGAAGGCGGCGCACGCGGTGCGCGTCAAGAAGGACAGCTCCATGCGCGTGGGCCTGAAGCTGGTGCGGGAGCGCCGCTGCGCGGGCTTTGTAACCGCCGGCAACACCGGCGCGGCCATGGCCACGGCCAAGATGGTGCTGGGGGCGCTGCCGGGCGTGGACCGGCCGGCGCTGGCTACGCCCATGCCGACGTCAAAAGGCAATCCCTGCGTGCTGCTGGACGTGGGCGCCAACGTGGACTGCAAGGCGCACAACCTGGAGCAGTTCGCGGTGATGGGAGAGATGTACGCGCGCAGCGTGCTCAAGATGCACAAGCCGCGGGTGGGTCTGCTTTCGATCGGCGAGGAAGAGTCGAAGGGCAACGAGCTGACCCGCGAAGCGCTGCCGCTCTTGAAGGCGCTGCCCATCAACTTCATCGGCAACGTGGAAGGGCGCGACATCTTCAACGGGCAGGTGGACGTGATTGTCTGCGACGGGTTTGTGGGCAACGTGGCGCTGAAGACAAGCGAGGGCATCGGGCGGTTCGTGCGCGACGTGCTGAGGGAGTCGCTGACGCGGACGGTGACGGCCAAGGTGGGCGCACTGCTGTCGCGGCAGGCGTTCAACGACTTCCGCCGGCGGCTGGACTACACCGAGTACGGCGGGGCGCAACTGCTGGGCGTGCGCGGGGTGTGCATCATCGGCCACGGCTCCTCCAACGACAACGCCATCTACAACGGCATCCGCGTGGCCTACGAGTTTGCCAAGGCGGGGACCAACGAGAAGATCGAGGCGGAGTTTGCGGGGCGGCCCACGCGGACCAGCCACGGCGCGGTGGCGGCGGAGCCGGATGCGACGATCCAGTGACAGTGGTCAGTGATCAGTGGTCAGTGATCAGAGTGCGGACCGAGGGATGACCGAACCCAACGAAATTGATCCGAGAGTGATGAGCCTGCTGGCGTGCCCGGTGTGCCACGGCGAGCTGCGCTCGGAGCCGGAGCGGCTTGTGTGCGTAAGATGCGAGCGCGGCTATCCGATCGTGGATGGGATTCCGGTGCTGACGCCGCAAAGCTAGCTTTCAGCCCTCAGCTCTCAGCCGTCAGGCCTTCGAGTTCCGACCTCGCGAAAGACAAATCTGTGCGGTGCTCGCCCTGGAATTGCAGGGTGAGGACGGTGATGTCGTCTTGCTGTCCGAATTGCTGCGCGGCATCCGCCAGTGCGACGGCAGAGACGCCGTTGCGCAGCAACTCGCCGATGCGGTCGAAGCCGAAGAGTTGGCTGTGCGCATCCTGCGCCTCGACCAGGCCGTCGGTCATCAGCAGCAGTGAGTCGTTTTCATCGAGCTGGAATCGGGCGACGGAGAAGTCGATGGAGGGAACCGCACCGAGCGGCAGCGCGCCCTCGACGGGCAGCTCTTTTCCATTGAGAAAAGGCGGCAGATGGCCGGCGTTGACCAGGGTCGCGTTTCCGTCCCGCTCGATGCGGAGGGCGAGGCAGGTGACGAGGCCGCGTCCCTGAAGGCGTTCGTTGAGCAGGGCCAGAATGCGCTCCGGATCGCCGGTGAAGGCGGCGGCAGTGCGGACGGCGCCGACGATGAGGGCCGAGAGCATGCCGGCTTGCAGGCCTTTGCCGGCCACGTCTCCGACGACGATCAGCGTGCTTCCGTCGCGAGCGTCGGGAAGGACCTGGAAGAAGTCTCCGCCGACTTCCCGCGACGGGTGGTAGACGCTTTGGATGTTGAGGCCGGGAGTGGGAGGGAGATTGTCGGGGATGAGGTACTGCTGGATTTCGCGGGCGGAGGCCATTTCGCCGGCCAGCTCGGCGCGGTGCCGCGCGGTGCGCTGCTGATCGCGAAGAAGCAGGCCCATCAGCAGGACGATGACGCAAAGGGTGACAACCAACTCCGCACTGACCATGATGGAGGCCAGATTGGAGATGGCTCCGTTAAAGTTGGCCGCGCCGGAGATGAAGAAGACGGTCATGAATGCGCCCCAGCCCATGCATACCGTGGCGATGGGGATCATGGAACGGCGGATGCGAGTGTATGGCCAGAACGCAACAAACGGCGAAATGTCGCAAATGATAATGGCCCAGACGGATGCCTGGTAGGTCCGTTGAACGGCACCGGAGAGCACCAGCGACAAGCTGAGCGGAAGGAAGGCACAGCATACGGCTACTGCGCTTCGTGTGCAAAAGAGGCCGATCAAGATCCAGAAAAAGAGGGGCACGCGGCGTTGGGCGAGGACAAATCCCAGCCACGTGCGAGTCAGAATCACCACGGCAGCAGCGGCGGTGTAGATGGCCAGGTTTACTGAGACGGAAAAATCGGCGAAGGTTGCGGTCGAGTACCTGGCCGCGTAGATTGCCGCCAGGCCCAGAGAGCAAATGCCAAACAGCAACAGATCGCGACGGCTGCGATCGAAGAGGAACAGTCCGAACAGGACAAAAGCGAGCACTCCGATGATGGCGACGTAGACAACGTAATTGGTGAACCTGTGGATGCGCGACAGAACCACCGCGTCGCGCAGCGCTTGGAGAATCTCCTGGTCTCCGGCCCGGATGGAGAGTGGCGACAGCACCACATTGCCGGAGAAATCGGGAAATCCATAGGTGATTCTGGCGGCGAGCGTTACCTGCTGCGGGGCGAGCAGCGATCGCGGCGCGGGGAACGAGCGGATTGTATCCATGCTGAAGGCGCCGCCGCCGAGATTGCCGGCGCCGCCAATGGGCTGGCCGTTGCCGTAGAGCTCATAGGCGGCCGGCAGGCTCACCTGGAGCGCGGGGTGGGCAGTGCCGCGCAGCGCGCTCAGGTCCGCGTGGCAGCGGACCCAGATGCGAGGCTGATCGGGGTTCAGTTTCCATTGGGTGTAGGGTTCCCAGCCGGTTTCGTCGAGGGTGGGCGTGGCCCAGGCGGGGTTGTCGCCGATGCGCCAGACGCATTGCTGCGGCGAGATGGTCTGGATGGATTGGGCGGGGAGGGCGACTGGGAACGCGAGGGTCAGCAGGGCAACGCTGGTGAGCGCGGGTCGGGAGACCCGCACTACAGCCGACCGGGAGGTCGGCGCTACCTTTTCGGTCGGCGCTACCGTTTGCGGCGGTTCTTTACGCATGGAGAACTCCCGCGGGGGCGAAGGTGAGGGTGAGGACGGTGATGTCGTCTTCCTGGCCGTAGTTCTGAGCCGCGGCGGCGATTTGGGCGGCTGAGGTTGCAGTGCGCAGCAATTGGTGGACGCGCTCGAAGCCGAAGAGCTGGCCGCGCTCATCGGTGGCCTCGGCGATGCCGTCCGACATTAGCACCAGTTTGTCGCCTGGGTTCAACTGGAAGTGCATGACTGAGAACTCCTGGTCTTCAATCATGCCCAGCGGCAGGGCGCCGTCCATGGCCAGCGGTTCTCCGTTGAGGTAAGGCGGCAGGTGGCCGGCGTTGGCCAGGGTTGCCTCGCCATTTTTGGAGATGCGCAAGGCGAGACACGTGGCCTGGGAGTCGCCGCGGCCAAGCAATAACCGGTTCAGGACGGCCAACACTTTTGCCGGTGCTGCTTTTGTCTCGGCGGTGCTCCGTATGGCCCCCGCCAGCAGCGCCACCAGCATCCCCGCTTTGAGCCCCTTGCCCGTTACGTCGCCGGCCACAATCAGCAAACTGCCGTCGATTTTGTCCGGAATGATCTGGAAGAAATCCCCTCCCACTTCGCGGGCGGGGCGATACTCGCTCTCGATTACCAGACCGGGCATCGTTGTCAGTGCATGTGGAAGGATGACCTGCTGCACCTCCTGCGCCTGGCTCACATCGATTGCCATCTGCCTTTGTCGATCCAGCGAATGCAGCAACCTGCGTAACATGAGAAAGACCAAAACCGCTACAAGGAGCGGGTCCGTCACATCCCATATCTGCAGGCGAATGCCGTAGAAACGTCCCACGACGTCTACGCCGAAATCCTCGGCAGTCATCTCCACAGCCAGGATCACGACGGCAGGCAGCGCCAGCCATCCTTCCTTGCCTTCACTTCGAATGCCCTTGGCGACCACCAGGGCGAGGGCTGCGACAAAAGCCAGCCTGATTGCCAGGTTGGTTGTACCCAGCGCGTTCAAAATCGCAGCATGCTGCCCATGCGGCAACGCGAGGCCATAATTAGTCAGTCCGTGTTTCAACGCGTCGGTTGCGGCAAAGGCCACCGTCATGAGGGCAATGGCCTTGGGAGCCCAGTCGGGACGCCGTATGCGGAACCAAATCCTCCAAACGATCACCAATCCGGCCGCCCATAAGGCATCATCTGTGCTGACCAGCACATCCGCGAGCCTGCTGTCGAACCATGTCACCGTTGCGCAGAGGTTGAACAGGATGTAGCCGAGCGGCGCAATGAGAAGCGTGGCCGCAACCCAGAGGTAAACGCGGTCGGAAGGGTCAAACAAGGTCAGGCTCGCGGCCAGCACGGCGAGCAGCAGGAACAACGCAATGTAGGCAAACTGGTCGATCTTTCTGAGGGACACAGCGAGCCAGTCGAGGCGAGATTGCGCAGCCGTCGCCGCGCCCGCCACCAGCAGGGGCGCGTCATGCAGGCCACCTGCATACGGATCGGCGATATTTATGGGGCTCATCCAGACACGAAACGCGAAGGTCACACCCTCCACGCCGTTTTGAAGCGACGGTAAGGGAAGCATGAGCGGCCGGGAAAGATAGATCCGCTGGATTTTGCCCTGGCTGTCGAACTTACCCAAACTGCCGATCAGTTGCCCGTCGGCAAACAACTGCCACGCGTCGTCTGCTGCGGCAGGGCCGTCGATCGCAATGGTTTCTCCGGGCCTGGACGCTACCTTTACGCGCAGGCGGTACCAGCCCCAGCCCCAATAGCCGGCATGTCCCCTGGCCATCCAGCCCTTGACCCAGCGCGGGTCCCCGGTCCCGTCATCGAACTGGCCGGGCGCGGGCGAAAGGTTCACCGTCTCCCACGTTGAGTCGTCGAAGTCCGGTTCGGCCCACAGCGGCTTGCCCGTCTTCGGGTCGATGGGCGAGTCGCCGATGGTGAACTTCCATGGACCGTTGAGGGCGACGACGGATTGGCCGAGGAGGACGGGCGCGGTGTTTGCGGGCACGACCTGGGCGCCGAGGTCAAAGCCGCCGAAGATGATGAGTGAAACCGCAAGCAGGGTTGTGGTCTTCACGCGGTGGCCTCCTGCAGTTTGGCTGTGAGGGAGACGGTGAGGACGGTGATGTCGTCTTCCTGGCCGTAGGCCTGGGCGGCGCGGGCGATGGCTTTGGCGGATTGGGTGCTGATGGCGGCGGTGCGGTCGAAGCCGAAGAGCTCGCCGGTGGCAGATTGCGCTTCCA
Organism: uncultured Acidobacteriota bacterium; assembly: GCA_963766785.1. GTDB lineage: Bacteria > Acidobacteriota > Terriglobia > Terriglobales > Acidobacteriaceae > Telmatobacter. The sequence continues at coordinate 166,190 of CAVYBV010000011.1, read as the reverse complement.
CTACGCCGTCGGAGAGGAAGGTGAGACGGTCGTTGGGGGCCAGCGCGAAATGTGCATCTTCGTAACGGGCGTCGGCGGAAATGGCCAGTGGCAGCCCGCCTGCACAGGCCAATTCTTCGCCGTTGCGATAGGGAGGCAGGTGCCCGGCATTGGCAATGGTCATCGCGCCATCGGCGGCAATCCGAACGGCGCAACACGTGACCAGGCCGGCGACCTGGCCGTGGAGCACGCGGTTGAGATAGGCGAGCACCTCGGCGGGCGCGCGCAGAGTGCAACCGCGCAGGGCGCCTACGATGGCGCTGACGGTCATGGCAGCCTGGAGGCCCTTGCCGCTGACGTCGCCGATGACGATGAGCAGCGAGACGTCGCCGGCGGGCAGCACCTGGAAGAAGTCGCCGCCGACTTCGCTGGCGGGCAAGTAGACGTGCTCGATTGCAAAGCCAGGCGTGGCGGGGGGCACGGCGTGAATCAGGAGCGCCTGCACGGTTTTGGCCGCTTCGAATTCCGCGGAGAGGCGGTCTTCTTCCTTGCGCGCGAGCGAAAATCGGCGCATGAGGAAGACGAGCAGGGCAAGGATGAAGATGTATCCGATGACATCGCCCAGAGACAGCGGAAATGGGCGGTTGAAAAGGAGAACATCGACGGATGGCAGTTTTCGCGACCCGCTGATCTGCCATGCGATGCGCTGGATGTAATCGTAGAGACTTATTCCGTTCGAGATCGTTACCGGCGCCAGCAACAGGCGCGCGGACACATCTTTCTTTATGGCAGCAAGCAAAAGGCTGGCGATAATCCAGATAGTGGCAGGCATTTCGCACACCGCATCGAGGGCAAAGGAGATTCCCACGCCGGTCCACTGAGAATAAATGAGAGCTGCCGTGAGGGGGCTTAGCGCAGCGGCGATGCAGACGACCCACCACAGCGTGGACCGGCGCGCATGCAATATGATGGAAAAGAACACCAGGGCCGCAACGAGGGACAAGGCGCCGGCCATCAGGCCCAGCAGGCGCCAGAGCGGAAAAGGCATAGAGCCGAGATTCAGCATGAGGTGGAGCGCTGCGTCTGAGGATTCCGTCAGCAGCATGACGGAGAACCAGAGATACTCCTTGTCGACGGGGCGAAGCAGAAAGAGGCCGAGAATGGCGAAACCGGCCAGCGCGGCAAAGAGACCGTATCCGTACTCGTTTAAAAAGGACCAGGCGCGGGCGCGCTGTAAGAGCTGAAGCCTGCCGGAGAGCAGATCGGGATTGCCCACCTCATTGCCGTTGTAGAGGGCGCCGGCGCCAGCCCAGGATGCGAGGGGCCGATAGGTCCAGACGCGCAGGGCGACCTGGATGGTGCGAAGGCCTGAATCGTCCGGGGGCAGGCGAAAAACCGCAGGGTTGGCCTCGAAAACCGGATCGCGGGTGGGCGTGGCCGATCCTGCGCTGCCAATCAGCTTGCCATTTATATAGAGCTGGTAGCCGGTGGCTATATCCGTGAGCAGCAGATCGAGCGGCCTCCCATCGCCGGGCGCTTCGATTTTGAAGCGATACCAGGCATAGCCGTTGAAGGCCGGGTATCCCTGCTTGGTCCAGCTTTTGTCCGAGCGCAGCAGAGGCCACTGCGAGTCGTCGAAGGTGGGGCTGGCCCAGGCGGGATTGTCCCCGGTGTGGAAGCGCCACAGTCCGTCGAGCGAGGTGACGGGCTCGCGGCCGGTCTGTAGGTTGAAGGTTTGCGCGGGAAGGATTCCGGGCAGGGCGAGGACGAGGATGAGTGCCAGCTTACGCATGGAGGACCTCAGCGGGGGCAAAGGTGAGGGTGAGGACGGTGATGTCGTCCTGCTGGCCGTGGGCCTGGGCGGCGGCGGCGATTTGCTCGGCGGAGCGCGTGGAGATCGCGCGGGTGCGGTCGAAGCCGAAGAGCTCGCCGGTGGGGGATTGGGCTTCGACGACGCCGTCGGAGAGGAATGTAAGCGAGCCTTCCGCGGGCAGGGCGAGGTGGTTCTCTTCGTATTCGACAGAGGGATCGATGCCGAGGGGCAGTCCGGCGGTGACTGGGATTTCGGCGCCATTGTGATAAGGCGGCAAGTGGCCGGCGTTGGCAATGGCAAGCGCGCCCCCGGTTCCGACCCTGGCCGCGCAGCAAGTCACGAATCCTCCTTGCATTTGGCCGGCGAGGCCTCGATTTAATGCGGTCAGGATGCGGGCGGGCGCCAGCGAGGGCATGGTGCGCAGGGCGCCGATGACGGAATTGACCGTCATGGCTGCTCGCAGCCCCTTGCCGCTGACGTCGCCGATCACCACCAGGATGCTTCCGTCGTCTTCCGGGCGGACGTAGAAGAAGTCTCCGCCGACGTGGAGGGCGGGTTTGTACGCGCTCTCGATGCGGAAGCCCGGCAGATCCACGGCCGGCGATAACAGCCGCTGCTGCAGTTCGCGCGCGGCCTCGAATTCAGCTTGCAGCGCATCGCGGGAGCGCCATTCTTTCCACGCTTGATGGGCCAGTATGGCGGTGAGGCAAAAGCCGGAGAGGAAAAACGCCAGGTCAAAGAGATCCGCGCTCTGAGAGGTGTTTCTGAACCCCTCAGCAAGCGAGGCGGAGGGTACGAGCACCATGGCGAAGGCGATCAGACGCCTTTGGCGCTTGACGAAGATTACCCAGAGATTGGCGAAGATGGTGAGGCTATTAAAGGCTTGCAGGGCAACGCGGTAGCCCACCAGCGAGAAGCCGACGAATTCAGATGGATTGACAGGAATGAACGCGACCAGGACGCCGATGTTGAAGAGAGCCATGGCAGCGTAGGTGAGCCGTTTAAACCACACATCGTGGAAGCCATTGATCCGCCAGATGAATTCGATGGTGACGATCATGGCGGGCAACTGCGAGAGGACCTGGAGTACGGCGGTCTGCGGCTCCGACAGGTTGGCAAACCGGGCATCGACAAACTCAAAAAAGAGGGTGACCCAGGGGAAGGTTGCGAGCATTGCGCCGTAGAGGTAGAGATCGAGGCTGCGTGACGAGCGAGCCAGCAGAAGTATGACGATGCCGATGAGCAGAATGAGAATGTTGAGCGTGATGGGAAGAACGTTGCGCAACCGCGCCTGTTCGCTGGCGGTGGCCTCTTCAGCGTGCAGAGTGCGGCTCTGGTCGAAAGTAAGCGATACCGCGTCGAACCCGCCGGGTTGTTTCTTCATGGCCTCGATGGCGGTCGGTCCCGCGGAAGGCGGCGCTGCGCCGACGGGCTGGTCTGCCTCACGCCCGCTGGGCACCCTGGCAAATGGCGGATACCAGATGCGGAGAGCGACGTGGGCGACGGCTCCGGGATGGGTGAGGCCAGAAGGGAGATCGAAGACGGCGTCCAGCGGGAAACCGGGGACGAATAAATCGGGGGGGAGCCTGCCGAAGCTTCCCACGCGAACGCCGTTCACAAAAACCTCGTTGGCCATCCAGGCGCGGCTCAGGTCGACGATGCGCAGGGCAAGGGGCTCTGCGGTATCGCTGCGAACCGGCACCAGCATGCGGACCCAGACGAAACCGTCGGAATCGAATACAGGTTCAGGCCAGCGGCCTTGCTGCGCAACGGGCCAGGAGCTGTCGTCGGTGTTCGGGTTTGCCCAGCCCTTGGCGCCGTTGGGGTCATCGCCAAAGTGATAGCGAACTGGGCCCGCGGTAGAGGCTGCCGTCTGGGCCGGTGCGGACCCGCGGCCAAGAACGAATAACAGGGCAAAGCACAACAGGACGTGCGGGACCCTACGCATGCAGCACCTCGGCGGGGGCGAAGGTGAGGGTGAGGACGGTGATGTCGTCTTCCTGGCCGTGGGCCTGGGCGGCGGCGGCGATGATTTCGGCGGATTGGGTGGAAATCGCGCGGGTGCGGTCGAAGCCGAAGAGGTCGCCGGTCGCGTTGCGCGCTTCAACAACGCCGTCGGTGAGGAGGGTGAGCTGAGCATTGTTTGGAAGGGGCAAATTCATTTCGGCGTAGTTGGAGTCGGTGCTGAGGCCGAGAGGCAGGCCGTTCTCCATTGGGACCTCGTTGCCGTCGATGTATGGCGGCAAGTGGCCCGCATTGGCAGCCGTAATGGCGCCACCAGGGTCGACTCGCAGGACAAGGCATGTGGTGAACCCGCCCTTGCTGCGCCCCAGCATGCGCTGATTCATGGCGGCGAGAATTTCGCCCGGGCTTTGGGTGTAATGGGCCAAGGTGCGGAAGGTGCCAACGAGCAACGATACGGTCATGGCGGCGGGCATGCCTTTGCCGCTCACGTCGCCGACAACGATGAGCGCGCCGCCAACGGCGGTGGGAACGATCTGGAAGAAGTCGCCGCCCACTTCACCGGCAGGTTTGTAGACGCTCTCAATCCTGAATCCGGGCACGCCTGGAATGGCGACCGGGATCAGGACCTGCTGCACAGCCCGCGCCGCTTCGCGTTCGTTCTTCAACTGCTCTTCGTCGTGGCGCGAGCGGGCGAAGCGAAGCACGACGATGCCGAGAATGGCGAGCAGCAGAATCGCGATCGACAGATCGTACAGTCCGAACGGGAAGGGCCAGTTGAAGGTCCTGTTCCAGAAGATCCAGTAGGGCTCAGCCCATCGATGGCCCCCGGTAAGGATCGCCCAAAGCGAGTCGTTAATCCAGTTCGCCAGGGTGTTCAGTCCCACCGGAATGAGCAGCAATGGAGCATCGGGGTTGTGACGCATGACGCCCTGGATCAACAGGATTACCGGGATGAGGGTGAACGGCAGATTCACGACGGTAAAAATGGTGTTGCCGACCGAGACCGGGAGATTGAGGAGCGGGGGCAACGTCCACATGAGGCCGTTCGCCGCCAAGCAGATCACTCCCATCCAGATCCATACGGTGCGCCGGCTTCCCATCACCATCCAGATGAACACCAGGAAGGTAAAGAACCCCGCAATCGAGAGGCTGTTCATGAATGCTTCGCTGGCGATCGCCGGTACATCGTGAAATGCCGTGAAAACTCTCATCAGGGACCAGCCGCAGAAGAATAAGCCGGCCAAGCTGTACCAGAGGTAGAGGCGTTCCCTGGGCCGCATGATGAGTAGAGCGAGACCCGCCGCAAAATACAGGAAGTTGAGCAGAGCCAGGTAATCCTGCGCGGACAACTCCCAGAAGGTGTTCCTGTCCTGGAGCGTCATCCAGTGTCTAAGTTGATTTGCCTCGCCGATGCGCGGCACTGCCGATATGCCGCCGCCCTCGTACATTGCCCAATGGGGCCAATGCCATACACGGATGGCAACCTCCATATCAGGGGCCTGATTCTGGGGCAGAAGCAGCAGTTTCGGACGAAGTACGTAAATGGTGGCGTTGGGCGGAAAGCCGCCATATGAGCCCAGCAGATTGCCATCCGCAAACACCTGGTAGCTGGTCCTGATGAGGGGAATGTAAAGGGCAAGCTGGGCGTGCTGGGGCGGGAGAATCACCTTGAAGCGGTACCAGGCAAAGCCGCCGTAGTCCTTGTAGCCCTGCGCGCTCCAATCTCGTTCTGAAGAGATGAGCGGCCAAGTGGAGTCGTCAAAGGCGGGCTCGGACCAGTGGGCATCGTCGCCGGTATGGAACCGCATGAGGCCGGCCAGCGGCGCCATCTGCACGCGGCTTTGCTCCAGGTTGAATACTTGCGCGGACGCAGGCAGCGCGAGCGCGGCAATTGTGAATAGGACGAATCTACGCATGGGGCGCCTCGGCGGGGGCGAAGGTGAGGGTGAGGACGGTGATGTCGTCTTCCTGGCCGTGGGCCTGGGCGGCGCGGGCGATGGCTTCGGCGGATCGGGTGCTGAGGTCGCGGGTGCGGTCGAAGCCGAAGAGTTCGCCTTGCTGGTTCTGGGCTTCGACTACGCCGTCGGAGAGAAACATGAGCCGATCGCCGGGATCGAGCCGGACTGTGATTTCTTCGTAGGTCGGGCGGTCGAGGATTCCGAGGGGGAGCGCTGGGGGAACGGGTAATTCGCGGCCGTTCAGATAGGGCGAGAGATGGCCGGCATTGGCCAGGGTCAGCTCGCCATCGGTGGAGATCCATGCGGCCAGGCAGGTTACGAAGCCGCCGTGGGGGCGGCCGATGAGGCGGTCGTTGAGCGAGTTGAGCAGGGCGGCCGGCCGGGCGCCGTGTGCGGCCTCGGCGCGGATGGCGCCCACCAGGACAGAGACGATCATGGCGGCGGAGAGCCCTTTGCCGCTGACGTCTCCGATGACGACGAGCATGCCGCACTTGGGATCGGCGATCTGCTGGAAGAAGTCGCCGCCGACCTCTTCCGCGGGCTGGTAAAAGCTCTCCATATGGAATCCGGGGCATAGGTCGAGCTGGTCGGGCAGCAGCACGAGCTGAACCTGGCGGGCGGCTTCGAATTCGCCCTGAAGACGCTGTTCGCGCTGGCGCGCGAAGGCGAAGCGCCGGATGAGGAAGATCAACAGGGCAAGCAGGAAGAAGAGATGGAAGATGGTTCCCAGATGGACGGTGAAGGGCGGCAGCGGAAGCGCGACTTCAAGGACGCGAGGATTGCGGAAGAGGCCGAGTTGGCCGAGGACGACGGCGACGTTGTCGGCGAAGTAGTAGCCGCTGTCGAGGCCCGCGGGGAGCAGAAGCAGGCGGGCATCGAGGTTGCCGCGCCAGGCGCGCCGGGCAAGGAAGAAAAGCACCCAGAAGGTGGCGGGCAACAAGCAGGCGATCTGGATGGCGGCAGACGCCCCCGGCGAGGCCCATCCGGGCCAGTAGAACACGTTGGGCAGAGGACTGAAGGCGGCCAGGCCGATGGCGATCCGGCCGAGTTTTCCGAGCGGGACTTCGAGTATGAGCGAAAAAAAGCAGAGGAACGAGATGACAACGAGCGCGGAGAAGGTGCCGTCCAGGAGATCGGCGACCGGCAACGGTGGCCAGAAGAAAGCTCCCGAGGAGATGAGCACCGCGTTATCGGCGGCCTGGGCCAGCAGCATGACGGCGAACCAGAGGTACTCGCGCTCGGCGGGGCGCATAAAAAAGAGGGCGAGGATGGCCAGGCCGACGAGACCGGTAAGGATGCTCCAGGAATAGCCGTCGACGTACTGGGCGTTGTGCGCAATTTCGTGGCGGGTTGCCTCGGCGGCGAGGAGGACGGGATCGCCGGCGAGACTGCCCCCGGAGAACGGTCCGCCGCCGACATAGTTAGCCCAGATGGGCGTATGCCAGACGCGGATACCGACCTGCATGGTCCGCGCAGCCGGACTGACCATGGTGGTGAGGGGATATTCGGAGAAGCGGATGAAATTGGACGGAATGGCGCTGGGCATCTTGCCCAGGCCGCCTTCGGGGCGGCCGTCGATGAAGACGCGATAGGACGTGAGCATGGGCGCAAGCAGGAGGGAAGTGGGCTCCTGGCCGGCGGGAACGACGACTGTGAAGCGGTACCAGGCAAAGCCGCCGAGGCCGGGATAGCCCTGGTCGGACCAGGAGCGGTCGCTGCGCAGGGTGGCCCAGGAGGAGTCGTCGAAGCCGGGGCTGGCCCAGAGCGGAGCGCCGTTGACCATGGGCGAGTCGCCGGGGTGGAAGCGCCAGAGGCCGTTGAGGGAAATCATGGGCTGGCGGTCGTGGGCGAAGTCGAAGGACTGGGCGGCGAGCGAGCAGGCGCACAAAGCAAGAACGGCGGCGAGGGCAGGGACGGCGAGCTGTCGGAGGCGTGCGCCGGGGAGCATGAGCAATATATTCCTCAGGGCGTGGCGGGGAGTTTTAGATTCGCTCTGATGTTAACGCAGCCAAAGGACATACGCGCGGGAAATCGGATTGGGATGGCGCCGTGGGGCAGGGTTTAAATTGGTGTGCATGAAGAGCTGGAAGGTTTTTGGCGTGGTGGTGTTGCTGGCGGCGATGGCGGCGTGCTGGACGCTGGGGAAGGCGCCGGCCGCGCATGCATCGGAGGCTCAGGAGCCGGCGAACGCTACACCGCCGCAACTGGCGATCCAGCTGGCGATCCTGGACACCGACATCGGGGACGATATCGACGACGCCTTTGCGCTGGCGCTGGTGCTGCGCAGCCCTGAGATCAAGCTGCTGGGGATTACGACGGAATACGGCGACACGGAACTGCGGGCGCGGCTGGTGGACCGGTATCTGGCCGCGGTGGGGCGGACCGATATCCCGGTGGCGGCAGGCAAGCCGACGCCGCACTCAAATGTGTTTACGCAGGCGGCGTATGCCCAGCGGGAGCCGGACCGCAAGCACGCGGAGGGAGTCCGGTTCCTGCTGGACCAGATCCGGGCGCATCCGGGCCAGGTGACCCTGATCGCCATCGGGCCGCTGGTGAATGTGGAGGCGGCGATTGAGCGAGACCCGGAGACCTTCCGGAAGCTGAGACGCGTGGTGATGATGGGCGGAAGCATTTACCGCGGGTACGATCACGACGGGCAGACCAACCCCATACCGGACGCGGAGTGGAACATCGCGCGGGACCCGGCCGGAGCCAGGGCGCTGCTGGCTTCAGGCGTGCCGGTGTTCATGATGCCGCTGGATTCGACGCAAATCCATTTGCAACCGCCGGAGCGGGAGCGAATATTCTCGTTCGGATCGCCGCTGACCGACCAATTGACGCTTCTTTATCACCAGTGGGCTGCGCACAACGAGATGCACAGCGAGACGCCAACCCTATACGACCCGGTGGCGGCGACGTATGCGGTGCGGCCGGACCTGTGCCCGGCGCAGCCCATGCGGCTGGAAGTGGATGCGGCTGGTTTCACGCGGCCAGCGGCAGGAGCGCCGAATGCGCAGGTGTGCCTCAAGTCGGATGAGAAGGGATTTCTCGAATTCCTGCTGGGGCGCATTGCCACGCCGGAAAAGGAACCGGGAAGGTGAGAGGAGTGCAGCCCGATTGGTGCCGACGGCTAGTTAAACCTTTGAGCGCGTTCTAAGTAACCGCTCGAAAACAGCTTGTGTGCCCCACATCACTTTCATTCTCATTGACAGGCCGGAAAGTGAGTAGAAGAATTGGCGGGTCGATTCCAATCGGATTTCCGGGAGTCTGTAGGCTCCCCAGCCGGGTCTGTGATGGGGTGCTCCAAAAGACCTTGGGGCGTGATCCGGGGGTATCGGGCTGAAGCACGAGACGAAAGCACTAGGAGGGAACTGTGAAGAAGCTGTTTGTGGTCTGTGCTTTGGGGGCTCTGGCCGCGATGGGGTTGGGGCTTCTGGCAACCGGGTGCAAGTCGTCGCCGCCGTTGAGCAAGGACACGGCAGCGGCGGTGATCCAGGCCTATTACAATCACCAGCCACCGGCGGGGATTACCATCACCATCGACGATACCGGCCTGAGGCAAGGGATAACGGCGGGGTACTGGAAGCTGACCAAGGTGTATCCCAACAACCGCTGGGCGGATTACACGTTGACCCCGGACGGCAAGAAGGTGTTGAAGCTATCGGCCGGCGGGGACGTGATTCAGTGGCGGCCGGAGCAGGGCAGCCCGTTCTCCGTATTGATTGTGACGACGGCAGCCAACCCATTGAAGGCCATGGAGGTACAGGACCCGCAGGACGAGACCTTGCCGGGCGTAAAGATGGCCAAGAACGTGAGTTTCACCGAGGCGGTGGATTTCACCGGCGTGCCCCAGCCGCTCGAGGACATTGCGCACAACCCGGGGAACCAGCTCAGCACCCATCGCCAGGCGGACCTCTCCTACGACGGCATGAACTGGACGGTGCACGGGATCGTGTAGCTCCGCTGATTGACTTGTGCGCCGCAACGAAGAGGCGAACACGGCGATATGAAGCGGTCGGGTCCGGCGGGTGGGACCGGCGAGGGTTGAGACAGATTTGGGGTTTTGAAGAGCCGCGGCGCGCCGGCGGAGGGGCTGGCGCGCCGCTTGCTTGTTAGAAGGCGCGGGATCCGGCCTCAGCGGCGCCGAGCAATTTGCGAGCCAAGTCGTTGACCCCGGCCCTGATTCTTGTTATTGTTAATAGGTTCCGCAAGAACGTCTCCTGCCCGGTGATCCGGCGCGGGAGAGGTAGGACGGCCCGGCGGTTGTTCGGGCTGTTTCCGCGGCCGGATGGATCTGGCCAGACATGTCCCGGACCAGCTCTTTCTTGCATAGGGCAGGGACAAAGCGATCACAGACGAGGGGTTAGAGGGCGGATGGTCCGCCAGGGTCTGTGGATTGCGAAATCGCTACGGTGCTTGCGCGTTCTCCACCTTGGAGGGCTATGCAAGCCGGAACCGCGAAACGGAGTTGGCCTCGCCGCGGCGAGCGTACGGCCACCGTCGCAGTTCTCGTCTGAGATGGGAAGCAGGCAGACGCGAAGCAGGGTTCAGGGCTTCTGTGCGTCCGATTGGGCCGGTGCGTCCGGCCGGGACGCAAACGGCCCGAAGGACCTGCGCGGCTGCCAGAATGAGTGCGCAGGATTGGGTAAGGAGTTTCGGTTTGCCGACATTTAATCAACTGGTTCGGAAGGGGCGGACGGCCCCGCGGTACAAGACGGCGTCACCGGCGTTGCAAGCCTCGCCGCAACGGCGCGGAGTGTGCACCAGGGTGTACACGCAGACACCCAAGAAGCCGAACTCGGCGCTGCGCAAAGTGGCGCGTGTGCGGCTGACCAACGGGATCGAAGTGACGACCTACATTCCGGGCATCGGCCACAACCTGCAGGAGCACTCGATTGTGCTGATTCGCGGCGGCAGGGTGAAGGATCTGCCCGGGGTGCGATATCACGTGGTGCGCGGGACGCTCGATTCAGTAGGCGTGGCCGACCGGAAGCAGGGCCGCTCGAAATATGGCGCCAAACGGGCCAAGGGTGGTCCGGCGGCGAAGAAGTAGTAAAGCAGCTTCTAGCTGCTAGCTCATGGCCTCTGGCTTTTTCTTGCTGGGGCAGGCGATTGCGGTTTCATTCCGCAGGATGGAGCTAGAAGCTAGAGGCTAGAAGCTAGTAGCTGTTTTGAGGGACTATGCCGAGAAAAGGGCACATTGCGAAGCGGGAAGTGGCGGCGGACCCGGTGTACGGGTCGACGCTGGTGACCAAGTTTGTGAACTCCATGATGTGGGGCGGCAAGAAGTCGACGGCGCAGTCGATCTTCTACCAGTCCATGAAGAACCTGGAGGAGAAGGGCGGCGGCGACGACGCGCTGAAGCTCTTCAAGAAGGCGGTGGAGAACGTGAAGCCGCTGCTGGAAGTGAAGACGCGACGCGTGGGCGGGGCCAACTACCAGGTGCCGATCGAAGTGAACCCGGATCGGAGAACGTCGCTGGCCATTCGCTGGCTGCTCTCCTACGGGCGGGCGCGCGGAGAGAAGGGCATGACCGACAAGCTGACCAACGAACTGCTGGATGCGGCCAACGGCCGCGGCGGCGCGATGAAGAAGAAGGAAGACGTGCACCGCATGGCCGAAGCCAACCGGGCGTTCGCGCACTACCGGTGGTAGAAGAACAGTGTTCAGTGATCAGTGATCAGTGGACAGTGGTCACTGGGCTTTGTGAGCGGTTCAAGCGTTGCAGGATTTACCGACCACTGATCACTGACCACTGATCACTGGTATTAACCGCGGGCATCCCCGCCCGCAAAGGATTTTGACCGTGGCACGCACCATACCTCTGAATCGTTGCCGCAACATCGGCATCATGGCGCACATCGACGCCGGAAAGACGACAGCGACAGAGCGCATCCTGTTCTACACCGGCATCACGCACCGCATCGGCGAAGTGCATGAGGGCACCGCGACCATGGACTACATGGAACAGGAGCAGGAGCGCGGCATCACCATCACGTCGGCGGCGACCACGTGCATGTGGAAGGATTACCGCATCAACATCATCGATACGCCCGGGCACGTGGACTTTACCGCCGAGGTGGAGCGGAGCCTTCGCGTTCTCGACGGCGCAGTGGCGCTGTTCGACTCGGTGAGCGGGGTGCAGCCGCAGACCGAAACGGTGTGGCGCCAGGGGGATAAATACAAGGTTCCGCGGATTTGCTTCGTCAACAAGATGGACAAGAACGGCGCGGATTTCGAGCACGTGATCGACACCATCCGCAAACGCCTGGGCGCGCGGCCGGTGGCGCTGCAGATTCCCATCGGCGCCGAGGCCAACTTCAAGGGCGTCATCGACCTGATCGAGATGAAGGCCGTGGTCTGGCACGACGAGACCATGGGCGCCGAGTTTTCCATCGAAGAGATTCCGGCGGATCTGAAGAAGAAGGCTGAAGCTTTCCGCTTGCAGCTCATCGAAGTCATCGCCGAGACCGACGATGTGCTGCTGGAGAAGTTTCTGGAAGGCGAGACGCCGACCATCGCGGAGTTGAAGGCGGGCATCCGCCAGGCGACCATCGATCTGAAGGTTTTCCCCGTGATCTGTGGCTCGGCGTTCAAGAACAAGGGCATCCAGACGCTGCTGGACGCGGTGGTCGATTATCTTCCCGGCCCGCTGGACAAGCCGCCGGTGGAAGGCATCAATCCTCACCATCCCGACCACAAGGAGATGCGCAAGGTCGACGACAGCGAGCCGATGTCGGCGCTGGTCTTCAAGCTGATCAACGATCCGTTTGGCAAGCTGTCGTTCATCCGGGTTTATTCCGGCTCGATGAAGACCGGGGACACGGTGCTGAATCCGCGCACGGGAAGGACCGAGCGCGTCGGCCGCCTGGTGAAGATGCATGCCGACAAGCGCGAGGACATCAACGAAGTTCTGGCCGGCGACATCTGCGCCGGCGTGGGCCTGAAGGACCTGAAGACCGGCGATACGCTGTGCGATCCGCACCATGCCATCGCGCTGGGCGCCATCATCTTCCCCGAGCCGGTGATCTCGGTCGCCATCGAGCCCAAGACCAAGGCCGACCAGGAGAAGATGGCGATTGCATTGTCAAAACTGGCCGACGAAGATCCGACTTTCAAGGTTCGCACCGATGAGGACTCGGGCCAGACCATCATCAGCGGCATGGGCGAACTGCACCTCGAGATTCTTGTGGACCGCATGAAGCGCGAGCACAAGGTTGAGGCGAATGTGGGCGAGCCCAAGGTGGCGTTCCGCGAGACCATCCGCAAGGCGGCCGAGGCGGAAGGCAAATACATCCGCCAGACCGGCGGGTCCGGCAACTACGGGCATTGCAAGCTTCGCGTGGAACCAAACGGGGCGGGCAAGGGCTACGAGTTCGTCAACGAAATCAGGGGCGGCGTGGTGCCGAAAGAATACATCAAGCCCATCGACCAGGGCATCCAGGGCGCGATGGAACTTGGCATCCTGGCCGGCTATCCGGTGGTCGACGTCAAGGTAAGTTTGTTCGACGGCAGCTACCACGAAGTGGACTCAAACGAAATGGCGTTCAAGTTCGCCGGCTCGATCGCGTTCAAGGAAGCGGCCAGGAGAGCTTCACCGGTGCTGCTGGAGCCGGTGATGGCTGTCGAAGTGACGGTGCCCGAGGAGTACATGGGCGTGATCATCGGCGACATCAACTCGCGCCGCGGCCGCATCGAGGGCATGGAACATGCAGCCGGTTCGCAGGTGATCAAGGCGATTGTGCCGCTGAAAGAAATGTTCGGGTATGTGAACGACATTCGGTCGAGCACGCAGGGGCGCGCGTCGTACTCGATGCAGTTTGCACGTTATGAAGAGGCGCCGCGGATGATCGCCGACGAGATCATCGGGCGGGCGCAGGGAAAGTGAGAAAGGTAGCGATCAGTGGTCAGTGCTCAGTGGTCAGTCGGGACGTGGCGGACTGAGCCGCTGAGGCGAAAAAAGGCAAGAGAAACTGATCACTGACCACTGTTCACTGTCCACTGGTTTTTGGGGCTGGAGCCGGAACGCCGGCGCCCCACGTATGCAACGGGAAGTACGAGCTACGAAAGGGATTCAGGACTTTTATGGCGAAGGAAAAATTTGATCGTACGAAGCCGCACGTGAACGTGGGCACGATTGGCCATATCGATCATGGCAAGACGACCCTGACGGCGGCCATCACCAAGGTGCTGCAGAAGCACAACCCCAAGATTGTGTTCCGCTCGTTCGACTCGATTGACAATGCGCCGGAAGAGCGGGAGCGCGGCATCACTATTGCCACGGCGCACGTGGAGTACGAGACGGCGAACCGGCACTATGCGCACGTGGACTGCCCCGGTCACGCCGACTACATCAAGAACATGATCACGGGCGCGGCGCAGATGGACGGCGCGATTCTGGTCGTTGCCGCCACCGACGGCCCCATGCCGCAGACCAAGGAGCACGTGCTGCTGGCGCGCCAGGTGGGCGTGCCCTGCATCGTGGTGTTTTTGAACAAGTGCGACGCGGTGGAAGATGGCGAGCTGATCGACCTGGTGGAGATGGAAGTTCGCGAGCTGCTGTCGAAGTACCAGTTCCCCGGCGACGACGTGCCGGTGATCCGCGGCTCGGCCCTGGGCGCGCTGAACGGCGAGGCGCAGTGGGAGCAGAAGATCGACGAGCTGATGGAGGCGGTGGACAAGTACGTGCCCCAGCCGCAGCGCTCGGTGGAGCTGCCCTTCCTGATGCCGATCGAAGACATCTTTTCCATCTCGGGCCGGGGCACAGTGGTCACCGGCCGCATCGAGCGGGGCAAGGTGAAGGTGGGCGAGGAAGTGGAGATTGTGGGCTTCCGCGAGACGCGCAAGACGGTGTGCACGGGCGTGGAGATGTTCAAGAAGCAGCTAGACGAAGGCATGGCGGGCGACAACGCCGGGATTCTCTTGCGGGGCACGCCCAAGGAAGACGTGGAGCGGGGCATGGTTCTGGCCAAGCCGGGTTCGATCACGCCGCATACCAACTTCAAGAGCTCGGTGTACGTGTTGAGCAAGGAAGAGGGCGGACGGCACACGCCGTTCTTCAAGGGCTACCGGCCGCAGTTTTATTTCCGCACCACGGACGTGACCGGGGTGGCGGAGCTGCCGGCGGGCACGGAGATGGTGATGCCGGGCGACAACGTGGAGCTGACGGTGGAGCTGATTACGCCGGTGGCGATGGAAAAGGGCCTGCGGTTCGCGATCCGCGAGGGCGGACGCACCGTGGGCGCGGGAACGATCTCGGAGATTATCAAGTAACAGTGGTCAGGGATCAGTGGTCAGTGGTCAGAGATGATTCGGAGCGACCACTGATCACTGAACACTGAGCACTCGGAAAGAAGAGCCATGGTAGGACAGAGAATTCGCATCCGGCTGAAGGCATACGACTATCGTGTGCTGGACACATCGACCGGCGAGATCGTGGACACGGCCAAGCGCACCGGGGCAACGGTGGCGGGACCGATTCCGCTGCCGACGATCAAGAACAAGTATTGCGTGCTGCGTTCGCCGCACGTGGACAAGAAATCACGCGAGGCGTTTGAGATTCGCACGCACAAGCGGCTGATCGACATTCTGGAGCCGACGCAGCAGACGGTAGATGCGCTGATGAAGCTTGATCTGCCCGCCGGTGTGGACGTGGAGATCAAGGCGTTCGAGAAGTAAGTGGTCAGTGGTCAGTGATCAGAACCATGCTAACGGCAGAGAACTGAACTTGAAGCTAGAAGACCGAGATCGGAAGGCGGAGTCGGGGTCGGGATGGTTTTTCTGATCACTGGACACTGACCACTGATCACTGGTTTAGATTCCGGCAGTGCGGTGCAACAAACTCCGCATGATGAGGTGAGGACGACATGGCAGTTACGGGGATTTTGGGCAAGAAGATCGGAATGACGCAAGTGTTTGACGAGAAGGGCGACGTGCACCCGATCACGGTGTTGCAGGCCGGCCCGTGCGTGGTGACGCAGCTGAAGACGATGGCGAAGGATGGCTACGAGGCTGCGCAAATCGGACTGGTGGAGTTTGTCAAGGCTTCGCGCATCACCAAGCCGCAGGCGGGACATCTGGCCAAGACCGATGCGCCTCCGGTGAAGTTCCAGCGCGAGGTGAACGTTGAAGTGGGCGCGGACAGTGCGGATGGCACCAAGGCCGGCGACCGCGTGCTGGTGGATATCTTCTCCGACGCGAAATTTGTGGACGTGGTCGGGACCTCGAAGGGACGCGGATTCGCCGGCGTGGTGCGGCGGCATCACTTCGGCGGCGGACCCAAGTCGCACGGGCACATGTTTCAGGTGCAGGGTTCGATCGGCGCTTCGAGCTTTCCGTCGCGGGTTTTTCCCGGGCAGAGGATGCCGGGACACATGGGGCAAGACCAGGTGACGGTGCGCAATCTGCGTATCCGCGGTATCGACCTGGACGAGAACCTGCTGATGGTGGAAGGCGCGGTGCCCGGGCCGAGGGATGGGTACGTGATGATCATCAGGGCAAAGACTCCGCCGCGCGAGCGCCGCGGATTTGCGGGCTCCGGCACGGTGGATCCGCTGAAGGCTTCGAAGAAGGCGACGGCGAAGAGGAAGTAACTGGGCCGGTAGCTTGTAGCCGGTAGCCTTTACGCCGGTGTAAGTGGAATTGGATTGCGGAAAGAGCTGGAAGCTACGAGCTACAGGCTACGAGCTACAGGCTCGCAGGAAGAAGACGATGGCAAACGTTGATGTACTGGACTTGAACGGCGACAAGGTGGACTCGCTGGAGTTGGCCGACCAAGTGTTTGCGCCGGACGCGGTGAACGAGGCCCTGCTGTGGGAGGCGGTGAAGCACTACCGCGCCTCGCTGCGCCAGGGCACGCATGCCACCAAGAACCGCAAACTGGTGGCCGGTAGCGGCAAGAAGCTGTGGAAGCAGAAGGGCACCGGCCGGGCGCGCATCGGGTCGGTGCGGTCTCCCTTGTGGAGACATGGCGGCACGGTTCACGGGCCCCAGCCGCGGAGTTACGAGTATGCGTTCCCGCGCAAGAAGCTGCTGGGCGCGTTGCGCTCCGCGCTGGCGGCCAAGCTGGCTGACGGCAAGCTTATCGTGGTGGATTCTCTTGAGATCGCCGAAGGGAAAGCCAAGCTGTACCGCAACGCCCTGGCCAAGCTGGGGGTGACGCGCACCGTGCTGCTGGTGGAATTCAGCAAGGCCGCCGCCGAGAACCTGCGGCATGTCGTGCTCGGCACGCGGAACCTTAAGGGCGTGGAACTGGTGCTGAACAACGAGGTGCATCCCTACGATCTGCTGCGCTACGAGCGGGCCATCTTCTCCCGGGCTGCAATCGAACAGCTTAACGAGGCTCTGGCGAAAACGGTCTCGAAGCGCAAGCTGGCAAAGACGGAGGCTGCATAATGCCGACACGCTACACGACGATTCGACGGCCGCTGATCACCGAAAAGGGACTTGCCGTGAAGGAGACCGAGGCGACGCTGGTGTTCGAGGTGGCGCCCGACGCGACCAAGACTGAGGTGAAGCAGGCCGTGGAGGCGCTCTTCAAGGTGAAGGTGGCCGCAGTACGGACTCAGAATGTGGTTGGCAAGGAGCGGCGCCGCGGCAAGTTTGCTGGCTTCCGGCCCGACTGGAAGAAGGCATATGTCCGTCTGAAGGCCGGCGAGAAGCTGCCGGAGTATGTGAGTAACCTGTAAGGCAGCCTTTAGCTGTCAGCTCTTAGCTTCTAGCTCCGGAGTTTCCGGAAAGAAGTTGGGAGCCGGAAGGTAAGACAAGAAAGTTTGTTGAAGAAGGACGAGCTAAAGGCTAATGGCTAAGAGCTAATAGCTCGTTAAGGACAAAGACAATGGCGATCAAGACATACAGACCGGTAACGCCGAGCTTGCGGTTCAAGAGCACGCAGGTGAACGACGACATTACGACGTCGAGCCCGCACAAGCCGCTGCTGG
This sequence comes from uncultured Acidobacteriota bacterium, assembly GCA_963766785.1. GTDB lineage: Bacteria > Acidobacteriota > Terriglobia > Terriglobales > Acidobacteriaceae > Telmatobacter. The sequence goes on along the minus strand of CAVYBV010000011.1, from coordinate 148,536 downwards.
TGACGCGCAAGCGTACGGGCGGCCGCCGCAACGCAGGCGATTTGACGATCCGGCATCACGGCGGCGGGCACAAGCAGAAGATCCGGCTGATCGACTTCAAACGCGACAAGGCCGGGGTCCCGGGCAAGGTGGCGACCATCGAATACGACCCCAACCGGTCGGCTCGCATCGCGCTGGTGCATTACGCTGACGGCGAGAAACGCTACATTCTGCAGCCGGTGGGATTGCAGGTGGGCGCGACGGTGACCTCCGGCCCCGATGCCGACATCCTGGTGGGCAACGCGCTGCCGCTCAAGAACATTCCCGCCGGCACCACGGTGCATGCCATCGAGTTGCGGCCGGGCAAAGGCGCGCAGATGGCGCGGTCTGCCGGCGCGCAGGCGCAGCTGGTGGCCAAGGAAGGCGAATACGCGCTGCTTAAGCTACCCTCGGGCGAGACCCGCAAGGTGCTGGTGGAGTGCATGGCCACGATCGGCCAGGTAGGCAACACCGATCACGAGAATGTTTCGATCGGCAAGGCGGGGCGCACGCGCTGGCTGGGCATCCGGCCCACCAACCGCGGCGTCACCATGAACCCGGTGGATCACCCCCATGGCGGCGGCGAAGGCAAAACCTCCGGCGGCCGTCATCCGGTAACTCCATGGGGCCAGCCGACGCGCGGCTACAAGACGCGCAACAACAAGCGGACCGACGGATTCATCGTAAGCCGCAGGGCGAAGTAACAAAGGCAGCCTTTAGCTATTAGCTATTAGCTCTTAGCTGATCGCAGCCTGGACAAAGATTGAGGCGACAGCCGGGCAGTTAGCCACGCGAAGCTGGGGCTAAGAGCTAAAGGCTAAGAGCTAGGAGCTGGTTTTATGGCACGTTCGACGAAGAAGGGTCCGTTCGTAGACACGCATCTGAGCGTGAAGATTGAAGCGCTCAACACGGCCAACGACAAGAAGGTTGTGAAGACATGGTCGCGGCGCTCGACCATATTCCCCGAGTTCGTGGGGCACACGATCGCCGTGCACAACGGAAAGAAGTTTGTTCCCGTGTACGTGACGGAAAACATGGTGGGCCACAAGCTGGGCGAGTTTGCCCCGACACGGACTTTCAAGGGCCACACCGCAGGCAGGTCCGCGGAAGCAACGGCGAAGCCGGCGGGGCCAAGGTAAGAAGAGCAGCTTGTAGCCGGTAGCCCGTAGCTCGTCGGGTGCTGGCAGAGCAGCTAGCGGTAAGTCGCAAGCTACAGGCTACGGGCTACTAGCTGAGTTGAGGAAGAAACCGATGGCAGTGGAGACAAAAGAGTACCGGGCCGAAGCAAGGTTCCAGCGCGTGTCGCCGCAGAAGGCGCGTCTGGTGCTTGACCTGATTAAGGGCCGAAGCGTGCAGGAGGCTCTGGATACGGCGGCCTTTACCAAAAAGAGGATTGCTCCGGTGATCCACAAGCTGCTGCGCTCGGCGGTGGACAACGCGCGCTATGTGGCCGGCGAGCAGGGCACGGATCTGGACGTGGACAGTCTCTACGTGAAGCAGGCGCTGGCCAATGACGGTCCCCGGATGAAGCGCATTCGGCCCGCGCCCATGGGTCGCGCCTATCGCTACCAGCGCCGCCTGACGCACATCGTGCTGTCGGTGGCGGAGCGCGAGAATGCGGAGAGCCTGGTGACCCGCGTGGACGAGCCGGAGACGCTGGCGCCGGCCGCAAAGGGGCCCGCGAAAGCGGCCCCCGCAAAGAAGACTGCCGTGAAGAAGACCGCTGCGAAGAAGACCGCTGCGAAGAAGACCGCCGCTAAGAAGACCGCGGCCAAGAAACCTGCTGCACCGGCGAAGAAGACGGCAGCAGCCAAGAAGTCCGGCAAGTAGGCCGGGAAGGGAAGAGTTATGGGGCAGAAAGTCCATCCTTACGGATTCCGCCTGGGAGTGAACAAGCCATGGCGCTCGCGCTGGTACTCCGAGCGCGACTACGACAAGCTCCTGGTCGAGGACGTGAAACTGAAGGCCGAGCTGCGCGAAAAGCTGAAGGCTGCGGGCGTGAGCTCGGTGGAGATCGAGCGCCCGGGCAACAAGCTGCGCTTCCTTATCCGCACCGCGCGTCCGGGCATCGTGATCGGCCGCAAGGGCGCCGAGATCGAGAAGCTCAAGAGCGAACTGGGCAAGCGGACCAATCGGGACGTTTTCATCGACATCATCGAGGTGAACAAGCCGGAGCTGGACGCGCAACTGGTCAGCGAGAACATCGCGCTGCAGTTGGAAAAGCGCGTGAGCTTCCGCCGCGCCATGCGCAAGAGCGTTGATTCGGCGCTGCGCTTTGGCTGCAAGGGGATCAAGGTGCGCGTGTCGGGCCGGTTGAACGGCAACGAAATCGCGCGCTCGGAGTGGTACCTGCAGGGACGCCTGCCGCTGCACACGCTGCGCGCCGATATCGACTACGGCTTCAGCGAGGCGCAGACCACCTACGGCGTGATTGGCGTGAAGGTGTGGATCTATCGCGGCGACATTTATGAGCAGAAGCGGCGCCAGCAGCCGGCGACGGTGGGATCGGGAGTGTTTTAGAGGCGAGTGATCAGTGATCAGTGATCGGTTGTCCGGTTGTAAGTTCTGAGACGGTTGGGCTCGGGAAGCAGAGGCAAGGGATCATGGCCGGATGCGGCTGGATCGAACTGACCACTGACCGCTCGTTTTGAGGGTTTCGCTATGTTGATGCCAAAGAAAGTGAAGTTTCGCAAGCAGCAGAAGGGCAAACGGCGCGGCAAGGCGTGGCGCGGCAGCTCGCTTGCATTCGGCGAGTACGGGCTGAAGGTGCTGGAGTGCGGCTACATTACCGACCGGCAGATCGAGGCCAGCCGTATCGCCATGACGCGCTTCATCAAGCGCGGCGGCAAGATCTGGCTGCGCCTGTTCCCCGACAAGCCGATTACCAAGAAACCGGCCGAAGTCCGCATGGGATCGGGCAAGGGCGCGCTGGATCACTGGGTTGCAGTGGTGCGGCCGGGCAAGATTCTCTTCGAGATGGAAGGCGTGACGCCGGAGATCGCGGCGGAGGCCATGCGGCTGGCTTCGAACAAGCTGCCGCTCAAGACCAAGTTCGTGCAGCGCCCGGGCGCGGAGAAGTCCGCGGCTGCGGAAAAGACGCCGGCTGCGTAACCACAGCCTTTAGTCACTAACAGCTGAGACCTAAGAGCTAAAGGCCAGGAGCTAGCAACGATGGAACTCAATAAGATTCGCGCTCTGAGCGACGATGAACTGGTCGCCCACGAGAAGACCTCGGCGGAGCAGCTTTTTCGGCTGCGCTTTTCGGTCTCCATGGGGCAGAACGACGGCGTGAAGAAGCTCAGGCAATTGCGCAAGGAAATTGCTCAGATCAAGACCGTGGCGCGGGAGCGAACGCTGGGCGTTCGCGGCACGGGCAAGGACGGCTCCGTGACCACCACGGCGAAGGCTGGAAAGGGAGTACGCTAAATGGCGACGGTAAAGGCAGCAGAGGCGCCCGCGGCGGCTTCGCGGCGCAATGAAAAAGTCGGCAACGTGGTTTCGACCAAGATGCAGAAGACCATCGTGGTCGAAGTGGAGATGCGCAAGGCGCATCCCAAGTACAAACGCATCGTGAAAAGCTCTAAAAAGTTCTATGCCCACGATGAGCAGAACTCGGCGCGGGTGGGCGACGTGGTGCGCATCCGCGAGACCCGGCCGCTGAGCAAGCTGAAGCGGTGGACGCTGGAAGAGATCGTGCGCCGCTCCACGCTGGGGCAGATTGAAGAACTCGAAGCGCCGCAGATCGCCGGCTAGCGCGGAACTGAGGAGATAAGACCATGGCAGTGCAAATGAGAACCATGCTCGCGGTGGCCGATAACTCGGGCGCGCGCAAGCTGCAGATGATTCTTCCGCTGGGCGGCGGGCTGGGCAAGAAGGCTTCGCTGGGCGATGTGATCACCGCTGCCGTGAAAGAGGCTTCGCCGGACGGCACCGTGAAGAAGGGCAAAGTGGTCAAGGCCGTCATCGTGCGCACGCGCAAGGAATACCGCCGGCGCGACGGAACCTATATCCGTTTCGACGAGAATGCGGCGGTGGTGATTGACGACGCGCATGAGCCCGTGGGCACACGCGTTTTTGGACCGGTAGCACGGGAACTGCGCGAGAAGAAGTTCTTGAAGATCGTTTCGCTGGCGCCGGAAGTGGTTTAAGAGTTGTCAGTCTTCAGTTGTCAGTTATCAGAGATACAGCGTAAGCGGGCTGAAAACTGACAACTGAAAACTGTGGAGAAGAAAATGCCGAGTTTGAGTATTCATCGCAATGACACGGTGCAGGTGCTGGCGGGTTCGGACCGCGGCAAGCAGGGGCGTGTCCTGCGCGTGTTCCCCGACGAAGGGAGAATCCTGGTGGAGCACGTCCGCGTAGTTAAGAAGACGGTTTCGTCCAAGACCGGACAACGCACCAAGGGCGGCATCGCGGAACATGAATCACCCATCGATATTTCCAACGTCGCGCTGATTTGCCCCAACTGCGGGCCGGCGCGCGTGGCTCTAAAGAAGGACGGGGGTACGCGCGTGCGCGTGTGCAAAGAGTGTGGGCAGACGATTCCCACGAAGAAGTAGCTGAGGGCTGAAAGCCCGATTCGAGAACCTTCCGTAACGGTACACGGTCGCCGCGGCGACCACTCCGGCAGCCGGAAGAAAGGGAGTAAAGAGCAATGGCGGCAAGGCTGAGAGAGAAGTACAACAAGGAGATCAAACCGGCGCTGCAAAAGGAGCTTGGACTCGATAACTCCATGGCGGTGCCGAGGCTGGAGAAGATCGTGCTGAACATGGGCCTGGGCGAGGCCACGCAGAACAACAAGCTCCTGGACCCGCTCATAGCGGACCTGACCCAGATTGCCGGGCAGAAGCCGGTGACCACCAAGGCCAAGAAGTCGATTGCGGCCTTCAAGGTGCGTGCCGGCATGTCCATCGGCGCCATGGTCACTCTGCGTCACGACAAGGCCTACGAGTTTCTCGACCGGCTAATTTCAATTGCCCTGCCGCGAGTGCGCGACTTCCGCGGCGTTTCGACGAAAAGTTTTGATGGCCGCGGCAACTACACCCTGGGTCTGCGCGATCAGCTCATCTTCCCCGAGATCGATTACGCAAAGGTGGAAAAGCTGAAGGGCATGAACATCACCATTGTGACCACCGCCGAGGACGATAACTCGGCCCGTGCGCTGTTGCGGCACTTCGGCATGCCGTTCCGGCAGGGAGCATAACGGCAGTTCAAAGTTCACAGTTCATAGTTCGCAGTTGCGAACCAGAACAACGGGAACTGTGAACTACGAACTAAGAACTGTGAACTGTTTTTTGAGGATTTATGGCAACCACTGCAAAACGAGTGAAGGACGCGCGGAAGCCGAAGTTCAGCTCCCGCAAGCACAACCGGTGCAAGCTGTGCGGCCGCCCGCGGGGCTATCTGCGCAAGTTTGGCGTATGCCGCCTGTGCTTCCGCTCCCTGGCGCTGAAAGGCGAAATCCCGGGCGTGGTCAAGTCAAGCTGGTAGAGATGCAGTGGTCAGTGATCAGTGGTCAGTGGTCAGTTAGCTCCTTGAACAGCGACCGCTGAATTCAGGCGAGAAGGTTTCTGCTGAACACTGAACACTGATCACTGTAGCAAGCATTTCCGCTGGTTCTCCGGGCAGAAGCTGGCCGGGAGCGAACGGGGAATGAAGGAGAAGGAATGAGTCTGACCGATCCTGTAGCAGATTTTCTGGCGCGCATCCGCAATGCAATCCGGGCGCGTCATCAGAAGCTGGATGTTCCCGCTTCGAAGCTGAAGACCGAGATCGCCCGCATCCTCAAGGAAGAGGGCTACATCTCCAACTACAAGACCCAGGAAGAAGAAGGGAAGCTGGTCCTGCGCGTGTACCTCAAGTACGGCGGCGCCGAGTCGGCCATCCGCGACCTGGCGCGCATTTCCCGCCCCGGCTGCCGCGTCTACATCGGCCGCGACGAGATCAAGCGCGTGCAGGGAGGCTTGGGCATCTCCATCATGACCACCCCCAAGGGAGTCATGACCGGGCGCCAGGCTCGCCGCGAAGGCGTCGGCGGCGAGGTGCTGTGCGAAGTGTGGTAACCGCAGTTGTCAGTTATCAGTGGTCAGTCGTCAGTAAGTGAGCACGAATCGCAAGTCGCTGGCAACTGAAAACTGACTACTGAAAACTGTTTTCCGGCTGCAGTGGAACGACGGCGATTGAAACTGATCACTGAGAACTGATCACTGACAACTGCTTTTCGGGACTCGCAAGCCAGCAAGGATTTGAGAAATGTCGCGTATTGGGAAAAAGCCGATCCCGCTGCCCGCGGGCGTCAAGTACAGGGTGGAGGGCAACACGGTCCTGGTTGAAGGGCCCAAAGGCAAGGTGTCGGCCTTGGTTGCCGAAGGCATTTCGCTGGAAACCAAAGACGGGATCCTGCACGTGAACCGCTCCGACGATAAGTATGCGGCATACCACGGCCTGACTCGCGCGCTGGTGTTCAACGCCGTTCAGGGCGTGACTCAGGGATGGAAGAAGGAACTGGACATCGTCGGCATAGGTTACCGCGCGGAATTGAAGGGCAAAGGCACGGTGGTGTTCACGCTCGGTTATTCCCATCCCATCGAGGTTCCCTTGCCGAGCGGAATTGAAGTCGCCATCGATCCCAAGCAGACGCACCTAACCATCACCGGCATCGACCGGCAGAAGGTGGGCCAGGTGGCGGCCGACATGCGCTCGCTGCGCAAGCCGGATCCGTACAAGAACAAGGGCGTGCGCTACTCCAACGAGAAGCTGAAGAAGAAGGCCGGCAAGACCGGAGCCAAATAGAGTTGGCAGTCTTCAGTTCTCAGTTGTCAGTCTGCTGGTTACGATTCGCCTGACAACTGAAAACTGATAACTGTGAACTGGAACAACCCGAACGGCGCCGCAGGGCGACTCCGCCGATAGGAAGAGAAAACGATGATTACGCAGAACAAGAGAAACCAGATTCGCACACGCATTCACGAGCGCATCCGCCGCAAGCTGTCGGGAACCGCGGAGCGGCCGCGCCTGAATGTGTATCGCTCGTTGAACCACATTTATGCGCAGGTTATCGACGATCAGACCGGGGTTACGATCGCATCCGCATCGACCATCAAGTTGAAATCGGGCGGCAACATCGCCGCGGCCAGAGAAATCGGCAAGGCCATCGCCGAGCGCGCCAGGGAGAAAGGCGTCAAGGCGGTAGTTTTCGACCGCGGCGGCTTTCTATACCACGGCCGCGTCAAGGCGCTGGCCGACGCGGCCCGCGAAGCGGGACTGGAATTCTAAGAGCAGAGAACAGTGCACAGTGGGCAGTGGACAGTTTGCTGTGAGCTAGAGAAGCTGATGTGGCCAAGATCGAACTGATCACTGTTCACTGACCACTGTCCACTGGAGAAAGCAATGACGATGTTGAAGAAGAAACTCGATGCCAACCAGTACAACCTGAAGGATCAGGTGGTGGCCATCAACCGTGTTACCAAGGTGGTCAAGGGCGGCAAGAACATGTCCTTCGCCGCGCTGGTGGTGGTGGGCGACGCCGGTTCGGGCGTGGTGGGCTATGGTTCGGGCAAGGCCAAGGAAGTCCCGCAGGCCATTCGCAAGGGGATTGAAAGCGCCAAGAAGAACCTGGTTAAGGTGAACCTGACTAACACCACCATTCCGCATCAGGTTCTCGGCCGGTTCGGCTCGGGGCAGGTTCTGCTCAAGCCGGCTCCGGAAGGCACCGGCGTGATCGCCGGCGGCGCGGTGCGCGCGGTCATGACCTCGGCCGGCGTGCAGAACGTGCTCACCAAGAGCCTGGGCACCGCCAACCCCCACAACGTGGTCAAGGCGACTTTCGACGCCCTCACGCAGTTGCGCGACAGGGCCGAAGTGGCCATCACGCGCGGCAAGCAGGTAGAGGAGCTCTAGACCATGGCCGCTAACAAGAAAATTCGTGTTCAGTATTACCGCTCAGCCATCGCCACCCCCACCAGGCACAAGCTGGTGGTCAAGGGTCTCGGCTTCACGCGGCTCAACCAGATCGTCGAACGGGAAGACACCGCTGCGGTGCGGGGGATGGTCAAGGCCGTTCCCCACCTGGTGAGGATTCTCGAAAGCTAGCCGGTAGCCATTAGCCCATAGCTCGTAGCTCTTGCTACAGGCTACCGGCCACAAGCTACAGGCTCACAAACGCGAGTCGTCGGAACCAAAGCTTCCGCCGGCGCTATAGCGAGGGAAACCAATGGCAAAGAATCTATCCAATTTGCGCGCGCCGAAGAAGGCCAACACGGAGCGCAAGCGTGTCGGCCGCGGCATGGGCTCCGGCATGGGCAAAACCTCAACCCGTGGCCACAAGGGCCAGCGGTCGCGGTCCGGATCGCATATGATGCGCGGTTTTGAAGGCGGCCAGATGCCGCTGCACCGCCGCCTGCCCAAGCGCGGCTTCACCAACATCTTCCGCACCGAGTACACGGTGGTGAACCTGGAGCGCATTGCCGCGCTCGAAGGTCTCACCGAGATCGGCTTGGACGACTACGCCAGGCTGGGCCTGGCCTCAAACAAAAAGGCGCTGATCAAGATCCTGGGCTCCGGCGAACTGGCCTCCGCCATGACCATCCACGCCCACAAATTCTCCAAATCGGCGCAGAAAAAGATCGAGAAGGCGGGCGGCAAAGCCGTTCTCCCGACCGAGATCCCGGCTGCGGCAAAGGCGTAAAGCGCGGAACCCCGGATTTCTGCATCCAAATCGGGAAAAGCCAGGCCGCCGGCCGCTGACAAGTTCACCGGCTCACGCGTAAAATGGATGCACACCCCCAAATCGGGCGCATGGGCGCCTGAAGGAACACCGAGAAGATGGTTGAGAAGTTTCTAAACATATTCCGCATCCCCGACCTGCGCAAGCGGGTCCTGTTCACCCTCGGCATCCTGGCCATCTACCGCCTGGGAGCGTGGATTCCCACGCCCGGCACCAATACCCCGATGATCTCGCGCATGTTCGATCTCCAGGGTGGCTCGGCGCTGGGCCTCATGAACCTGTTCGGGGGCGGAACCCTGCGCCGCATGACCATCTTTGCGCTGGGCATCATGCCCTACATCACCGCCTCCATCATCTTCCAGCTCCTCACCGTGGTCTATGAACCGCTGGCGCGTCTGCAAAAGGAAGGCGAGCTGGGCCGGCGCAAGGTTACCCAGTGGACCCGCTATCTCACCGTTATCCTGGGCGTTCTCCAGTCCATTGGTATCGCGCTCATTCTCACCCGGCAGGGCATGGTCCTTAATCCGGGCTTCGGTTTTGACCTGATGGCGGTCCTCACCCTTACCGCCGGCACCACCTTCATCATGTGGCTGGGCGAGCAGATCACCGACCGCGGCATCGGCAACGGCATGAGCCTGCTCATCTTCGCCGGCATCGTCGCCGGTTTGCCCCGCGGCGTCATTGAAATGGCCAACAAGATCCAGACCGGCGCCTGGGGTTCGTTCACCTGGCTCCTTGTGATCGTCTTGCTCGTCGGCATGATCGCAGTGGTGGCATTCATCGTCTTTGTGGAACGCGCGGAGCGCCGCATCCCGGTGCAGAGCGCCCGCCGTATCGTGGGCCGGCGCATGATGGGCGGCCAGTCCAGCCATTTGCCTCTGAAGGTCAACTCCGGCGGCGTCATGCCCATTATCTTCGCCAGCTCCATCCTCTCGGCGCCCCTCTTGTTCGCCCAGGCGGAATGGGTGCAGAACAACCGCTTCCTTTCCCCCATCATCCAGGCGCTTTCTGTAGGCTACCCCTGGTACGTGTTCCTGAATTTCATCGCCATCGTCTTCTTCGCCTACTTCTATGTCTCCATCGTGATGAAGCCCGACGACATCGCCGACAACTTCCGCAAATCGGGTTCCTTCATCCCCGGCATTCGCCCGGGCAAGCGTACCTCGGATTTCATCAACGACATCCTTACCCGGATTACGCTGGTCGGCGCCCTCTACCTGTTCCTTATTTACCTGATACCCACCTGGATGATCTCCGGCATTCGTCTGGACAAACTCTGGCTCGTCGGCAGGCTCTTTGAGAACCTGCCCAACGCAGTAATCCATGGCCTTAACGTCAACTTTTACTTTGGCGGCACTTCGCTGCTCATTGTGGTCGGCGTGGCCATGGACACCATCAATCAGGTCGAGTCGCAGCTCATCATGCGTCACTATGAGGGCTTTTCCCCGCGATCCGGTCGTATTCGCGGAAGGAAAGCCTGGTAATGTCTTCTTTGATTTCTGAAATTGTCAATGGCCGGGATATAGGACGCAAAATCCTCCCCGGCCCGATCCTTTTGTTGGGTGCTCCCGGCGCGGGCAAGGGGACCCAAGCCAAGGAGTTGGTCAAACGGTGGGGCATCCCACAGATCTCCACCGGCGACCTGCTCCGCGCCAATGCCGTCAGGGGCACCGCCCTGGGAAAGGCAGCCACGGGGATCATGGGCCGGGGTGATCTTGTCCCCGATTCCGTGGTCAATGAGATGGTCGCGATCCGGCTCCAGGACCCCGACACCTTGCGTGGCTACATCCTCGACGGCTACCCCCGCACCCTCAACCAGGCCGGCTGGCTCGACCGCCACCTAGCGGCGCAACTCCAATGTCTTCCGCTGATTGCAGTCAGCTTGCAAGTGGATTATAATGAGTTATTGCGGCGGATCACCGGGCGCAGGAATTGTCCTGTCTGCCAGACCATCTACAATGTCTTCGTAAAGCCACCCCGCGTGGAAGGCCTTTGCGATGTAGAGGGTGCGGCTCTGATCCAGCGCGCTGACGATACCGAGCAGGTCTTCGCGGAACGCATGCGCGCGTATTCCGCCCAGACCACCCCCGTCGTCGAACACTACCGCGCACTGGGCCGCTTCGCCGAAGTGGATGGCAACCGGCCAATCGACGCGGTAGACGCCGGAATTATTTCTGCCGTGGAACGGCTGCGTGAAATCTAAAGCAGCCGCCCCGGTAACTTTGCGCGTTTTGAAGTTTGCTGGATGGCAAGCAGCCGGAACTGTTCGCTGTCCACTGTTGACTGTTGACTGTTCACTGTTCACTGAGGTGTCGTGGCCGTCGTAATCAAATCGTCCCGGGAAATCGAAAAGATGCATCGCGCCGGCCAGGTGGTCCACGCGGTGCTCGAGCTGGTGCGCAGCCGGGTGAAACCGGGCGCTACCACCCTCGACCTGGAAAACACGGCGGAAAAACGCATTGCGGAATTGGGCGCCAAACCCGCTTTCAAAGGCTACCGCGGCTATCCCTGCGTGCTGTGCACATCGGTCAACAGCGAAGTGGTCCACGGCATCCCATCTGCGAAGCGCGTGCTCAAGGAAGGCGATATCGTCTCGGTCGACTGCGGCGCGGTCATCGATGGCTACTACGGCGACGCCGCCATCACCGTCCCGGTGGGCCAGAAGCTTGACCCCACCACGGCGCGCCTGCTCCGCGTCACTGAGGAGTCGCTCAAGTCCGGCATCGCCGCGGTCAAGCCCGGCGCCACCCTTGGCGACATCGGTTCCGCGGTGCAGTCGGTGGTCGAATCGGAAGGATTTTCCGTGGTCCGCGATTTTGTCGGGCACGGCATCGGTTCCAACATGCACGAGGACCCGCAGGTTCCCAACTTTGGCGAGGCCGGCCACGGCATGAAACTGCGCCCCGGTATGGTCATCGCTATCGAACCCATGGTCAATGCCGGCGCCCCCGGCGTCCGCGTCCTCAAGGATGGATGGACCGCGGTCACCGGCGACGGAAGCATGAGTGCTCACTTTGAGCACACCGTGGCGGTTACTGAAACCGGGGCAATGATCCTGACCGGGTAGTTTGGTCTTGGCGAAGCTGCCGGTCTGACGTTTTTGTGACAAGGGCACGGCCGGGGAACCCACGTCAGTGGGTCGCGCGCCCCGGGAAAAATTGGAATTCCCCGGGGCTTAAGCCCGGGAGAAGAAAGTTGAATCAACCGCCGGAGATGATTTTAGGCCGGCAGAAGCGGAATACGATTTGTCCAAGGAAGATGCGATTGAGGTTATGGCAACGGTCATCGAGACCCTGCCCAACGCCATGTTTAGAGTCAAGCTCGAAAACGATCACGAGGTCCTGACTCACGTCTCCGGCCGGATGCGCAAGAACTTCATCCGCATCCTCCCCGGCGACCGCGTGGCCGTCGAGCTCAGCCCCTACGACCTCAATCGCGGACGCATCGTGTATCGCTACAAGTAACTGCCGGGAGCATGTAGCCGGTAGCGGGAAGTGGTTGCTACGGGCTACAAGCTACTGGCTACCGGCCCAAAAAGATTCCGCGCTGCTTCCTTGAGCGCAAAGAAGGGCAACAGAGTCATGAAGGTCCGTGCATCGGTCAAAAAGATTTGCGTGAAATGCAAGGTCATCAACCGCCGCGGGGTGGTTCGCGTGATCTGCGAGAACGCAAAGCACAAGCAGCGCCAGGGCTAACCCGAGCCTGGCAGGAATCGGAACCCTCCACCAAGCCGGTAGCCCGGAGCCGGTAGCCAGTAGCTGGATATCAAAAGCTACAAGCTACAAGCTGCAAGCTACAGGCTGAAATCGGGCTAGTTAGCCGGAGTCAAGGCTTGCGATGAACCCCGAGGTCTTCCGAACTAACCCGTGCGAGCCGGCGCTTTGCCGGAGACACATAACAGAGCCAGAGAACAGAGAACAGAGAGCAGAGATCAGCAAAACGGCCGGTTCGGCAAACTACTGATCTCTGATCTCTGACCCCTGATCTCTGAAGCTGCAAAGGAATCCGCATGGCACGTATTGCTGGCGTCGATCTGCCCCGCAACAAGCAGGCTCGGATCGCGCTCACTTACATCTTCGGCATCGGCAACCCCCGCGCGCTCAGCATCCTGGAAAAGGCCAACGTCGACGGCCTCAAGAAAGTCCAGGACCTGGGCGAGGAAGAGGTCAACCGCATCCGCCAGGTCATTGAGGATCAGGGTGAGGTCGAGGGCGATCTCCGCAAAGACGTCCAGATGCACATCAAGCGCCTCATTGACATCCAGAGCTATCGTGGCAGCCGGCATCGCCGTTCACTGCCGGTCCGCGGCCAGCGCACCCATACCAACGCCCGCACCCGCAAGGGACCCCGTAAGGGCACGGTGGCCAACAAAAAGAAAGCGACGGCGAAGACCTAATGGCAGAACAGAAACCGAAAACCGGCAAGGCGGCCAAGAACAAGAAATTCAAAAAGCGCGAGCGCAAGAATGTGCCCTACGGCATCTGCTACATTCAGGCCTCGTTCAACAACACCATCGTCACCATCACCGATCAGGTGGGCAACACCTTGAGCTGGAAGAGCTCGGGCTCGCTCGGCTTTCGCGGCTCGCGCAAGGGCACGCCCTTCGCGGCCCAGCAGGCAGCGTCCAACGCCGCCAACATGGCTCGCGATCACGGCATGCGCACCGTCGATGTTCGTGTCGCCGGCCCCGGCTCCGGCCGCGAGTCCGCCATTCGCGCCCTCGCCGCCGCAGGCATTGAGGTCAAAACCATCCGCGACGTTACCCCGGTGCCGCACAACGGATGCCGCCCGCCGAAACGCCGCAGAGTGTAAGAAACAGCCCGTAGCTGGTAGCCAGTAGCTCTTAGCTACAAGCTACCGGCTCCTGGCTACAAGCTAACCGGGCCGGGACGACCTGCGCACCGTCGCACGTAAACCGGCCGACATCCGCAGTCAGGAGAAAAAATGGCTCGTTATACCGGAGCAGTCTGCCGCCTTTGCCGCCGCGAAGGCACCAAGCTCTTCTTGAAGGGCACCAAGTGTCACTCCGACCGGTGCCCCATCGAAAAGCGCAACTTCCCTCCCGGCCAGCACGGCAAGGACCGCAAGGCCAAAATCGTCGGCTACGGCCTCCAGCTGCACGAAAAGCAGAAGGCCAAGCGCATGTACTTCACCCTCGAGGGCCAGTTCCGCGAGTACTATGAGAAGGCCAACCGCGCCCAGGGCGTCACCGGCGAGCTGCTCATTCAGCACCTTGAGCGCCGCCTTGACAACGTCGCCTACCGCCTCGGTTTCGCTATCTCCCGCCGCCAGGCCCGCCAGGTCGTGCGTCACGGCCACGTCCAGGTCAACGGCAGGAAGGTCAACATTCCCTCTTACCAGGTCAGCGTGGGCGACGAGATCGCCGTCCGCGAAGGCGCCCGCAAGCTCGTTGTCGTCGAGCAGGGCGTCCAGTATGCCGCGCAAAACCCCGTGCCCACCTGGCTTGAGGTCAACTTTGAAACCATGTCCGGGCGCGTGCTCCATCTGCCCAAACGCGCCGATGTCAACCTCCCGATCAACGAACAGCTGATCGTCGAACTGTACTCGAAGTAACAGCCTGAAGCTTGTAGCCAGTAGCCTGTAGCTCACGCAATCGGAGCTACCGGCTACAAGCTACCGGCTACTGGCTGCATTCCAACACGAAGGAGAACTTGCGCGGCCGCCGCAGAATGCATCGCGACGTACCCGCCGCGCGGGAAAAGAGAGACCGATATGCTTTGGAGAGGATTCCAGAAACCCAAGCGTCTGGCAGTCGATGCCGAGACACTCACCGACACCTACGGCAAGTTCAGCGCCCAGCCCTTCGAGCGCGGCTTCGGCACCACCATCGGCAACGCCCTGCGCCGCACCCTGCTCAGCTCCATTGAAGGCGCCGCCGTCACCGCCGTCCGCATTGAAGGCGTCCTGCACGAGTTCCAGTCCATCGCCGGGGTCGTCGAAGACGCCACCGACATCGTCCTCAACCTCAAGCAGATTCCCTTCAAGCTCGCCGGCGACGGACCCAAGGCCCTCTACCTGCGCGCCGACCGGCCCGGCATCGTCACCTCCGGCATGATCGAGGCCGATGGCGACGTCGAGATCCTCGACAAGGGCGTCTATATCGCCACCGTCAGCGAAGGCGGCAAACTGGAGATGGAGATGCGCCTCAAGCGCGGCCGCGGCTACGTCTCCGCCGACAAGAACTTCGACGCCGACCTCGGCCTCGGATTCATTCCCGTCGACTCCGTGCATTCGCCCGTGCGCCGCGTCAACTACACCGTCGACGCCGCCCGCCTGGGCCAGATCACCGACTACGACAAGCTCACCCTCGAAGTGTGGACCAACGGCGCCGTCTTGCCTGCCGATGCCATCGGCCTCGCCGCCAAGCTCCTCAAAGACCACATGAACATCTTCATCAACTTCGAGGAGGAGATGGAGACGGAAACCCGCGGCGAAGCCGGCCCCGTCATCCGCAACGACAATCTCAACCGCTCCGTCGAAGAGCTCGAGCTCAGCGTCCGCAGTTACAACTGCCTCAAGAACGCCAACATTCAAACCATCGGCGAGCTGGTTCAGAAAACTGAAGCGGAAATGCTCAAGACCAAAAACTTCGGCCGCAAGAGCCTGAACGAGATCAAGGAAATCCTCGCGCAGATGGGCCTCAGCCTGGGCATGAAGATCGACGAGCAGGGCAACGCCGTCCCCGGCCCCACCAGCATTCCCCCGGCCGCCGCCCTTGCCGCCAGTTACAACGCACGCTACGACGACGAAGACGAGCCGCTGGATTCGGTCGACCTCCAGCTGCCCACCGAAACCGAGAACTTTTAGAAGCAGGGTACTGTGCACAGTGGACAGTGATCGGTTTCTGTCCACTGTTCACTGTTCACTGTTCACTGAATTCGAAAGAGAGTAACAAGGCCATGCGCCATCGCAATGCAGGATTCAAACTGGGACGCAACACCAGCCACCGCCGCGCTCTGCTGCGCAACCTGGTCACCTCCGTCATCGAACGTGACCGCGTGGAGACCACCGTGGCCAAGGCCAAGGCGGTCCGCCCGCTCGTGGAAAAAATGATTACCCTGGGCAAGAAGGGCGACCTCCACGCGCGCCGTCAGGCCCTCGCCTTCATCATGACGGACGCCGCCGTAGAGCGCCTCTTTGAAACCGTCGCGCCCCGCTACGGCGACCGCAACGGCGGCTATCTCCGCATCGTCCGCACCGGCTTCCAGCGCGGCGACGGTGCCGAGAAAGCCTTCATCGAACTGCTCGGCGCCGAAAAGGAGCTCGAAGCCAAGCGCCAGAAGCGCGAGGAAGTGAAAGCCAAAAAGCGCAAGGATCTCGAGAAACAGCTCGAAGAATCCAAGAAGGAAGAAGAACCCCAAGGCGGCGAAGAAGCCGCCTGACAGGTTCTTTTTCAGGCAACTAAGCTAGCTACTCGGGCGCATTTCCGTAAGGAAGTGCGCCCATCATGTTTCCACGTTAAGGGAAAACTGCGATTTCCAAATCGACATTCGCTCCATTTTTCCCGGATCTTTCGCGAAAAGCACCGAAAAATGAAAGACAGTCAGTGGACGATCCATGATCACTGCTCCTGTTACCTGCTCCCTGCGTTCATAGCGCCCTCGCCAGCCGCTGCGGCTGCCTGATCCGCGCATAGACGTAAACCAGCGTAATCATCACCAGCGCGCCGCAGCAATCCAGCAGCACGTCCCACACGGAGGAGGTCCGGTTGGGCAGGAACGACTGGTGCCATTCGTCGCAACTCGCGATCGTGGCGGTCCCCAGCATCGCCAGCGCGGCGTCGGTCAGGAACCTCGAATGCGGCAGCGTCATCCACCACGCCCGCAGCCACGCCAGCCCGATCAGCCCGTAGCCGGTAAAGTGGCCGCTCTTGCGAATGTAATGGTGGAGAATCTCCCAGCTCGCGTCGCTAACATGCCCGAAGAGGAACTGCCAGGCGGCACGCAGCGGCCCCGTGGTGTGATCGGCGCCCATGAAACTCTGCGACTCAAGGGAGATCACCGCGATGCCCAGCGCGACCGGCCACCAAACGCCAAACCAGTACCAGGGTCCTCGCGATCCGGTCCTTGTCTGCGGTGTGGTGAGCCGCTCCGCGCGGGCGCTACTCGACATGGTAGTTGGGCGCCTCGCGGGTGATGATCACGTCGTGCACGTGGCTCTCGCGCAGGCCCGCTCCGGAGATGCGCACAAACCGCGACTTCTCCTGCAGATCCTCGATCGTCCCGCAACCCAGGTAGCCCATGCCGGACTTGAGCCCGCCCACAAGCTGGTAGACCATGGCCTCCAGCGGCCCGCGGTAAGGCACGCGTCCCTCGATCCCCTCCGGCACATACTTCGCCAGTCGGTTTTGCCCGTTGCGCTCCCGCTGCACCACGCCCTCAGTCGATGTTTCGCCCATGGCTTCCTCTGAGCCGCTTTGGAAGTAGCGCTCTCCCGAGCCCAGGCTCATGGCTGTGAGCGAACCCATGCCGCGATAGGTTTTGAAACTGCGGCCCTGGAAGAGGACGATCTCGCCCGGGCTCTCGTCCACGCCCGCGAACAGCGAGCCGATCATCACGGTGCTGGCTCCGGCGGCGATCGCCTTGGTGATCTCGCCGGAGTATTTGATCCCTCCGTCCGCGATGACGGGGACGCCGCGCTCGGCCGCGGCGCGATACGCTTCGGCGATCGCGGTAATCTGCGGCATCCCGGCGCCCGTCACCACCCGCGTGGTGCAAATCGAACCGGGACCGAATCCCACCTTCACCGCATCCGCGCCCGCGTCAATCAGCGCCCTGGCTCCCTCGTAAGTGGCCACGTTGCCGGCCAGCAAGCCCACCGCGGGAAACCGCTTTTTCACCTCGCGCACCGCCTCCAGCACCCGTGACGAGTGCCCGTGCGCCGAGTCCACCGCCAGCACATCCGTGCGCGCCTTCACCAGCTCCGCCGCCCGCTCCAGAAAGTCGCCGGTGGCCCCTATCGCCCCGCCAACGCGCAAACGGCCCTTCTCGTCCTTGCTGGCGTTGGGATACTTCAGCTTCTTCTGGATATCCTTGACCGTGATCAGGCCTTTCAGCTCGTACTGGTCGTTCACCACCAGCAGTTTTTCCACGCGATGCTCGTGCAGAATCGCCTCAGCCGCTTCCAGCGTGGTTCCCACCGGCACCGTGATCAGATTCTTCTTGGTCATCACCGATCCGACGGGAATGTCAGTGCGCGTCTCGAAGCGCAGGTCGCGATTGGTGAGGATGCCGACGAGTTTTCCGCCCTGGGTCACGGGCACGCCCGAGATCTTGTAGCGGCGCATCACTTCCAGCGCATCGGAGATCAACTGATCCGGGCCGATGGTTACCGGGTCGACAATCATCCCGCTCTCCGACCGCTTCACCTTGTCGATTTCGCCCGCTTGCTGCTCAATGGTCAGGTTGCGGTGCACGATGCCGATGCCGCCCTGTTGCGCCATGGCGATGGCCATGCGCGACTCCGTCACCGTATCCATGGCCGAGGAGATAAGGGGGGTGTTGAGCACGATATCGCGGGTCAGTTGCGTCTGCGTGCTCACCTGCACCGGCACCACCTCGCTGTAGGCGGGCACCAGCAGCACGTCGTCGAAGGTCAGGGCCTCGGGTAAATTGTTTGTGAGCATAATACTTTGACGCGCCTGGCAGACACGGAGATTCAGCTCTCCGGCCCGGCAGGCGCTTTCAACTATTGTAGCGGACGGGTCTACCTTGACCCAGTCGGCCCGCCCGGCCCGCCTGCCATGTGGACCGATGTCGTCCACGCTGGGTTGACCGGAAGGCCCCAACTTCCGAGCTACCTCTTCATCGCTCTGAGCAGCTTGTCCATCGCTCGATTCAGTGGCCACGAAATTCCGCAGTACTCGTTGACGGAAAAAATCGGAGTATCCGATTTGGCAGGAATTCTCCCGCCTTTGTAGACGTCAAGCTTATCCCCGAGGCAAATTGTGACCGTATTGGCTCCCTCATTGACCTCATGCACAACAATCACAACATCCGCCTCGGACGGATTGGCAACGGCTTCCAGTTTTGCCTTTTTAAGTTTCTCCGTCACCTGCTTCTTTGCGCGGGCAAAGTCCGGCACGTAATAGGCACCTTGCGAATCCACTGGGGTTCCGAGTTCGATGAACACCGCGACTTTCTTTGCCGACCTTAATGTGCCATCGGGATCGGTCACTGCATCTGTCACCATATTCCGCAACTGGCAAAAGCAACTTGCAGAGGCCGCAACAGCGAATAGGCAGATCACAATTGCGTTCTTCATTTCGCTTCCCTCCTGCCCTCAGCAGCTCACACTCCCACCGGGAACGGCTTGGGGCTCGAGTCCTCGATGTTGGCGCCGCCGCGCCAGCGCTCGAAACGCCCCTGCAGCAGGCTCATCAGTCCCGTGTACCAGTAGCCGATGACGAACAGGATGAGGAACGGCGCGGTGAAGTAGTTGTGATTGGTGAAGCAGTACACGATGGCGAGCGCGAAATACGCGCCGATCAGCAACTCGATCCACGGAGCCAGCATCAGGCGCTTGCGGTACTTCTTGCCCGCGCTGGACTTCTCGCCCTTTTTGGCGACGCGATATTTGGGGGTGCGCGCAAAGGGGCTTTTGATGCCCAGCAGAGCCTCCACCACGGCCTTCGAGTTGGTCACTGTCAGCCCAATTCCGAGCGCCATGAGAAAGGGCAGATACCAGAACGACTTCCTCCAGCTCTTGGGGAACAGCACCCGCTGGCTGCCCAGATAAAACACGGCAATGGAAAGCGTTGACGCGGTGAACAGCGGAAAATCGATCAACAGCATCTGGAACCAGCCCTGATAGAAGCGGACAATCATGCTTGGGATCAGCAATGCCGTCATCACGATCATCAGCGGATAGCTCATGTTCGCCGTAAGGTGATACACGCTCTCAACCTTAATCCTGCGCGAGGCCTTGCTGCGGAAGAGCGCGGGCAGGATCTTGATGCTGGTCTGGATAAGGCCCTTGGCCCAGCGCGCCTGCTGGGTCTTGAAGGCCGTCATCTCGATGGGCAGCTCCGCCGGGCACTCGACGTCCGGCAGGTACTTGAATTTCCACCCTGCCATCTGCGAGCGGTAGCTGAGGTCGGTATCTTCGGTCAGGGTGTCATGCTGCCATCCGCCGGCGTCGGTGATGGCCTGGCGCCTCCACATGCCGGCGGTGCCGTTGAAGTTGAAATACTCGCCCATGAACACGCGCGCTCCATGCTCCAGCACAAAGTGCCCGTCCAGCAGAATGGCTTCGATCTGCGTGAGCATGCTGTAGTCGCGGTTCAGGTGGGTCCAGCGCGTCTGCACCATGCCGATCTGGGGCTGGGCAAAGTGATGGATGACGCGCATCAACCAATCCGGCGGCGGCACAAAATCGGCGTCGAAGATGGCGACAAACTCGCCTTTCGCCACCTTCAACCCCGCATCCAGCGCGCCCGCCTTGTAGCCATGCCGGTTGGTGCGATGAATGTACTGGATGGGATGACCCATCGCGGCATGGCGCGCAACGATCGCTGCCGCTACCTGCTGGGTCTCGTCGGTGGAATCGTCGAGCACCTGGATCTCCAGGCGGTCGCCGGGATATTCCATCGCGCACACTGCTTCAATCAGGCGGTCTATTACGAACTGCTCATTGAAGATGGGCAATTGCACGGTTACCCGCGGCAGCTCCGCGAAGCGGCTGGGCGGCTCCGGGTTGTATTTGCGGCGGTGCTTGAAGTACTGCCAGCACAGCGTATAGCGATGCATGCCGTAGAGCGCCAACACGATCATGACGATGAAGTAGGGTGTAAGCAGAACGGCATCAAACCAGTTCCAGTAATGGTGCACGCCGGAGAACGGGTCGTAGAAAATGGACCTGAGCTGGCGTCCCAGGCTGTTTCGCGAAGCGAACGCCAAAAATAATCCCATCCGCTGCGGTAACACGCAGGCAAGCAACAGCTTCGTACTGGCTATCGATGAGCCGAACAGGGCGTTCCTCCGAAGGCGAACAATGAGAATTGTACGCGAAGGCGGTTGCGGGCATACCTTACGGAAGGAAGGGAAGGTCGAAGGCGGCAATGAGTTCGGCGGCCGGCAAGAAACAGGCGCGAAAACAAGAGAAGCGTGCGAACAAGCCCTGGCGACGCTGGATTCAGGTCCTTGCGCTTGCGGTCTTCTTTGTCTTTCTCTTCCTGTTCGTCCTTGGGCGCACGCGAGGCAGCTTTCCCTGGGCGCATCAGCACCCGCATCGCGTTGCCAGATAGCATCTAAATTCACTGAACCACGGTTGTCCGCCCGTACTTCGGTGGCGTATCCTACTCGTGCAGTTGGAGATATTCCCCAATGTCCTCTGTCATTGGCTTGCCCCTGGCCGCCGCGGGAGGCAGTTTTCTGCTGGAATCCCGGACGCCCGAAGAAATTTTCACTCCGGAAGACCTGAACCACGAGCAGCGGCAGATCGCGGCCACTGCAGCCGCGTTTGCCCGTGACGAGATTCTGCCTTGCGTGGCGCGGGTTGAGTCCAAGGAGCCGGGCTTGATGCGCAAGCTGATGCAGAAGGCTGCGGCGCTGGGGTTCACTTCGGTTGACATTCCGGAGGAGTACGGCGGGGTGGGCATGGACAAGACCACCTCGACAGTCATTACGGATCACATTGCGGTGCTGGCCAGCTTTTCAACGGCCTTCGGCGGACAGATCGGCATCGGCACGCTGCCGCTGGTGTGGTATGGGACCGAGGACCAGAAGCGGCGTTACCTGCCCAAGCTGGCCACGGCGGAATGGATCGCTGCCTACGCGCTGTCAGAGGCCAGCTCCGGCTCCGACGCCATGAACATCCGCACCCGCGCCACGCTCTCGCCCGACGGCAAACATTACCTGCTGAACGGCGAGAAGATGTGGATCACCAACTGCGGCTTCGCCGATCTCTACACCGTTTTTGCCAAGATCGACGGCGAGAAGTTCTCAGCATTCCTGGTGGAGCGCACCTTTCCTGGACTGACCGTGGGCGCCGAAGAGCACAAGCTGGGCATTCGCGGGTCGTCTACTTGTCCGCTGGTGCTGGAGGATTGCCGCGTGCCGGTGGAGAACCTTCTGGGCGAGCCGGGGAAGGGGCATCACATCGCGTTCAACGTGCTGAATGTGGGCCGATTCAAGCTGGGCGTGGCCTGCGTGGGCGGCGCGCGCCGGGCCTTCGGCGAGATGGTCCGCTACGCCCGCGAACGCAAGGCATTCGGGAAATCGATCGCCGAGTTCGGGCTGATACAGCGCAAGATTTCGACGGCTGCGGCGCGCATCTTTGCCGCCGAAAGCATGGCTTACCGCACCGTGGGCATGATCGACGCGGCGCTGGCCGAGCTCGCGCCCGGGGCGCCGGGGGACGCGCGCGAGACCCAGCGGCGCATTGAGGAATACGCCGTCGAGTGTTCCATCCTGAAGGTCTACGGGTCGGAGATGCTCTCCTACGTTGCCGATGAGCTGGTGGCCACCATGGGCGGCTACGGCTACGTGGAGGAGTATCCGGCCGAGCGCTTTTATCGCGACGCCCGCATCAACCGCATCTTCGAGGGCACCAACGAAATCAACCGCATGATCATCACCGGTTGGCTGATGAAGCGCGCCGCAGCTGGCAAGCTGGCGCTGCTGCCGGCCATCAAACGGCTGATGGACGAGGTGATGCAGCCGCCTTCGTTCGACGGCGCCGGAGAGACAGGCGAGCCGCTGGCGCGCGAGACGGGCGTGCTGGCCGCGGCCAAGAAGATCGCGCTGTTTGCCGCCGGCGTGGCCAGCCAGCGCTACCTGACGGCGCTTGAGGAGCAGCAGGAGATCATGGCCGACCTCGCCGACATTGTGGCCGAGGTGTACGCGCTGGAATCGGCGCTGCTGCGGGCGCGGAAACTGACCGCGGCGGAGCGGACGAGCCCGCAGGTGGCGGCGCAGATGACCGGGCTGCTGGCCGAGGAGACGCTGGCGCATGCCGAACAGGGGGCAAAACGCGTGCTGGCCGCCTGCGGCGAGGGAGACATGCTGGGCACGCAACTGGCGATTCTGCGCAGGCTGGCACGCTCCACGCCGGCGGACACCGTCGCGCTGAGCCGCGCGGTCGCGCAGACGTGTGTCCAGGCGGAGAAGTACCCGCTGTCGGGGTCCTGAATTCCGGCTCCATCCGCGCCCATCCTTTGCTTGAGTTCACTCGAACGAAGAATGGGAGCTTGCAATTCACTTCAGCTCGGCGTTCACGCTGCCCTACGCTGCTCCGCGCCGCGGTTCATGCTCACGACGATTGCGCGGCTGAATCACGGGCGCGTGCTGTTGTTCATTGCAAACCCGATGGCGGCGTGTATGCTCAATGGGTCGATCGAAGCGGCATTTCCATTGATTCCAAAAAGCCGGAAAGCCGGGACGGGCCGCTTCGCACGAGGAGGTTGAGATGAGATTTGGATGCATTGTTGTTGCAGGAATGGTGGCTGCTTCAATGCTGGCGCCGGCCGGACGCGCGCAGGAGAGCGGTCCTTACTCGGTCACCAAGATCCAGTTGACAGGCGGCGAGGGCGGCTGGGATTACATTACCGCGGACCCGGACGGGCGGCATCTGTTCGTGGCGCGGTCCGGCCGCGATGGAGGGCACATTGGCGTTTATAACCTGGACACGCTGGAGCAGGTGGGCGATATTCCCGGCGTCAGCGCGCACGGCGGCGCGGTGGACACGGAGACCGGCCACGGCTTCGCCACGTCGAACCCGGTGACGATGTTCGACGCCAAGACTTTCGCCGTGATCAAAAAGATCGATACGGGCGGTCATCCCGACGGCTACCTGAACGACACCTACAATCACCATTTCTATGTCCTCAGCCACGTGGCGCCGAACGTCACCATCCTGGACGACAAGGACGGCAGCATCCTGGGGACCATTGACATCGGCGGCGCGCCGGAAGAGGCGGCGGCGGACGGCGCGGGCAAAATCTACGTGGATATTGTGGACAAGGCCGCGATCGCGGTGATCGACGCCAACACCATGAAGATGGTGGGCAAATACGACGTGTCCTCGCGGGGATCGGGATGCGCGGGCCTGGCGCTGGACGCCAAAAACGGCATCCTCTTTGCCGCTTGCCGCGAGAAGAACAACATGGTGATCTTGTCCGCGGCCGATGGGCACATCATCACCGACCTGCCCATCGGCGAGGGCTGCGACGGGGTCACGTTCAACCCGGCGACCATGGAAGCGGCAAGCTCGCAGGGCGACGGAACCATGACCATCATCAAGGAAGATTCGCCGACCAGCTTCCGGGTGGAGCAAACGGTGTTCACGCCGACGGGCGCAAGGACGCACACGCTGGATACAAAGACGGGTAACCTCTACACCATCACGATGGAGTTCGGGCCGGTGCCCAAGACGCCGCCGGCGAACGTGCCGGCAAACGCCCCGGGGTGGATGCGCAGACCACGGCCACCCATGATTCCCCACTCGTTCCAGATTCTGGTCATCGGCGAGGGTGATTGACCCTCCGGGGGGTTTATCCCCATGCCGGCCTCGGGGCTGGAGACCGGCATGGGGCTAGGCTGTAATTTAGATACACGAACCCGAGTTATCGCGGAACTTGACGGGTAACTGGACGCCAGTCCTTGCGATTCAATCAGGGGGAGCGGAGTGTATCGGGCAGTTACAAGCTATGGAATTGAGTTAGCGCTGGACCTCGACGTTGAGGGTCAGCACCGAGGGAACCGCGCGGTTGTTGAGCACGGCCGGGGACCAGCGGAACTGCCGGACACCGTCGACCACGCGCACATCCACTGATTGGTTGATGGCGCGCAGCACCTGGATCTGCGTGGGGCTGCCGTTCTCGTCAAGCTTGACCTGGAGCACCGCGGTGGTCGGATTCACCATCGCCATGGGCAGCTCATCGGCGGGTATGCTGATGTGCGGCGCGTAGACGAGGCGCGGGTTGGTAACTCCGGTAGTAACGGAGGCTGGGGCAGAAGCGTCGTTCGCCGGCTTGCCGGTGGCTGCCGCTGCGGTAAGGGTGAGAGATGAAAGCAGAGTTACGAGGAGTACACGGCGCATGTTGGACCTCCTTTGCGTTAGTAGTTACCGTCACCAGTATTATCCGGCGCCATAACCACAGTCAATCACGAAATGCGCATCCACGACTTATCAATAAGTTAGAGGCGATTTCGTATCTCATTGCGAGAAACGCATGAAGATGTAATAAGGATTGACCCGAACTGTCATCGTGAGTTTACGCAATTTGCGAAAGCGATGCGATCCGCCGGTTTCGTTCTCTGTACAAGCTGGCCACGGAGCAAACAGCAGCGCACCCGTGCCCGGGAGCGGAACGGCGGTGGCCGAACGTAGATATGGAGCGCGACCAGGACAGTGCGCGGGACGCGCATAAAGGAAATGTAGAGCAGGCGGCGCAGAAGCGGAAGAAGCCGGAGAGCATGAAAGGCAATTCACCGGAAGGTGCGAATCCCGAGGCGGCCGAATTGCGCGTAATCAACGCTGCAATCCTGCATTCAAAAAACAGCGGCCCCTCCCGCGGTGGGAGGGGCCGCATCCATGCTGAGACCTGGCAGCTACGCCTTCGTTGTCGTCAGCGCTCCCAAGTCCGCCGCCATCTTCTCCGTGGAGAAGGACTCCAGCACGTCGCCTTCCTTCAGGTCGGTAAAGTTGGCAATGCCGATGCCGCACTCCATGCCGTTGGTCACTTCGCGGGCGTCGTCCTTGAAGCGCTTGAGCGAGCTCACCTTTCCCTTGAAGATCTGCTCGCCGTCGCGCATCACCTTAATCTCGGAGTCGCGGCGGATCACGCCATCCTGCACGCGGCAGCCGGCGATGGTGCCCACCTTGGGAATCCTGAAGATATTGAGGATTTCCGCGCGGCCCTGGTAGTTCTCCTTGAACGTAGGTTCCAGGAGTCCCATCATCGCCAGCCGCATCTCGTCCTGCAACTCGTAGATGATTGAGTGCAGGCGGATGTCCACGCCTTCCTGCTGCGCCAGCTCTGCCGCCTTGCGCTCCGGGCGCACGTTGAACCCGATGATGATTGCGTTCGAGGCGGTCGCCAGCAACACATCCGACTCCGTGATCGATCCGACGCCAGAGCGAATCACCTTGATGCGCACTTTCTCGGTTGACATGCGACCGAGCGAATCGGCCAGCACTTCCACCGATCCGGTAACGTCGCCCTTGATGATCAGGGCCAGGTCCTTCACGCCGGCCTGGCGAATCTGTTCCGCCAGCCCTTCCAGCGAGACCCGCGAGCTCTTGGCCAGTTGCGCCTCGCGCTCCTTCATCTTGCGGTACTGGGCGATGCCCTTGGCCTTGTCGCGATCAGCCACCACCAGGAACGTGTCTCCGGCATCGGGCAGCGCCTCCAGGCCCAGCACTTCCACCGGCGTCGACGGACCGGCCTGTTCCAGCGCCCGCCCGCGGTCGTCGAACATGGCGCGGACCTTGCCGAAGGTGTTGCCGACGATGAAGCTGTCGTTCAGGCTGAGGGTGCCGTCCTGCACCAGCACCGTGGCTACGGCGCCGCGGCCGCGATCGAGCTTGGCTTCCAGCACCGAGCCCACCGCCTTGCGCCCCGGCATCGCTTTGGGCGCGTTCAGGTCGCTCTGCAGGCAGATCAGTTCCAACAGCAGGTCCAGGTTGACACGCTTCTTCGCCGAGACCTCGACGAACACGGTTGAACCCTCACCGCCGCCCGCCCATTCTTCCGGAACCAGTCCGCGATCGGCAAGCTGCTTCTTCACGCGCTCGGGGTTCGCTTCCGGCTTGTCGATTTTGTTTACGGCCACGATCATGGGCACATTCGCAGCCTTGGCGTGGTCGATGGCCTCGAGCGTCTGCGGCATCACGCCGTCGTCGGCCGCCACCACGATGACGACAATATCCGTCACCTTGGCGCCGCGGGCCCTCATGCGCGTAAAGGCCTCGTGCCCCGGGGTGTCGAGGAAAACGATTTCGCGGCCGGAAACCGGCGAGCCTTCCTTGGTAAAGCGCACCTTGTAGGCGCCGATGTGCTGGGTGATCCCGCCGGCCTCGCCCGCGGCCACATCGGTTTCGCGGATGGCGTCCAGGAGGCTGGTTTTGCCGTGGTCCACGTGGCCCATCACGGTCACCACCGGCGCGCGCGGAACCTCCAGCTCGTCAGCGTTCGGTGCTTCCACAACTTCTTCGATGGCCTGGTTAGCCAGCTCCTCTTCATAGCTGATTACGGTGGCCGCCGCGCCGAACTTGGCCGCGACATCCTTCACCATCTCCGCATCCAGCGACTGGTTCACAGTGACGAAGATGCCGCGCATCAGCAGAGCAGCAATCAGGTCCTTGGCGCGAATCTCCAACTTCTCAGCCAGATCCTTCACGCTGATGCCCTCAGTGACGGTGATCTCGCGGCTGATAGGCACCGGCTGGGTGCTGAACTGGGCAGCCCCGCCAAATCGCGGCGGCGGGACAAAGCCCTTCATCGGGCCTTCCTTGGTTTTGGGATACTGCTGGCCGCCGCGCCCACGGCCCTTCCCCGGGCTGCGTTGCGCGCGCGGAGCTTCGCCCTGAGGAGGCGCGCCGGTGCCCGCGCCAAAGCCTGGACGCGGGCCGAATCCCGGGGGACGCGGTCCGCCGAAACCCGGGCGCTGCCCGAAGCCGGGACGTCCGCCTGGGCCGCCAGGACCCCCAGCCTGATATCCACTGGGCGCGGAACGGGTGGGATGCTTGGGGCGCGGACCTGCGGCAAGTGAGGAGGGCGCGCCTTGCGTGCGTTGCGCGTATCCGCCCTGGCCGGGCGCACTCGCGGGCCGCCGGTCGAAAATAGGTTTGCCGCGCTGGATGGCGCCCGGCGCAGCGGTTCCGGCCGCTGCCGCGGAGTGGCCTGCCGGCGCTTTGTACACAGGGCGCGGGCCGGTCTGGGGCATGACCACGCGGCGGATGGGCGGGACCGGCGCGGTGGGAGCGTCGAGCTCGACCGATTCGGGAGCGGCAGCAGTTTCTTCAGCAGGCGTCTCTAGAACCGGCGCTGGAGCGGGCGCTTCAAACCGCGCCGCTTTCACTGGTTCGGGCGCAACCGGCGCCGCGGCCACCGGCGCAACTTCGGCAACGGGCGCTGAAGCTGCGGGAACCGCGGGCGCAGCAGGAGCTGCCGCGGCCGGCTTGGCCGGCGCGGCTTCAGGCGTTCGGGCCGGAGGCGCGACCGGCGGCTTGACCACCACCGTAACCGGCGGCGCCGTAGCCACGGCGGGCCGCTGCGCGGGCGTTGTCCCGGCCGCGGGCTTTGCCACCACCGCGGTTGCAGGCGGACGGGACGCAATCGCGCCCTGCTTGGATGGAGCAGATACGATGGGCGGCGCCTGGCGAACCGCGGGCACGACCCGGCGCGGCTCCGGTTTGACTTCTGCGGGCGGCGTTGCGGCGGCCGCAGGTTTGGCCGGCGCGGCCTTCACAGCCGGCGCCGAGGCGGCAGGTTTTGCGGCCGCGGCCCTGGATACCTGGCTGCGCCGCGCCGCTTCCTCGTCGGCCTGCTTCTTGGCCAGAATGGCCTTGGTCACGTCGCCCGGCTTGTGCACATGCGACAGATCGATCTTGGGCTGTATGCCCTGTGGCGCGCGCCCCGACCCTGACGCCGTGTGCGCACCTGCGTGCGCCGCCTTGCCAAAATGCGCGCGGACCTTGTCCGCCTCGTGCTCCTCGATCGAGCTCGAGTGCGTCTTCCCCTCGCCCAGTCCAAGTTCCGTCAGCACTTCCAGAATCTGCCGGCTCTTGACTTCCATTTCGCGCGCGAGATCGTTAATTCGAACCTTGCTCATCCGCCTCTTTTCAGAACCCTGCTACCCAAAGCCCTAAGCGCTCATCACTACCTCATGGCGTTGGCTGCTGTTTGAACTTCCACTGCTGGGAAATTCCATTATCCCTTGAAACGCCGGAAATGACTGAGCTACTCCGCCGTTTCCTCTTCGCCGCCTTTGTCACTGTCTTCCCTGTCCAGCGCGGGAAGTTCCGATTCGCCTGGAACGGGCACGTTGTCCACTGCCAGCTCCGCCGCCGTCATGCTCTGCGCATCGGCCTCCTCGGCCGCTCCCTCTTCGCCGGCATCGAGTTCCTCGTTCTCCGCTTCGGCAGCGCGCTCCTGCTCCGCTTCTTCGAACACTTCCTGCGCGTTTTCGAGCTCGGCCTCCGCGGTGCCCGCCGCCGCCTGCGGAGTGGGCACTTCGTCGCTGCCGGTGGCCGGAGTCTCCGTGTCCGCAGTCTCTGCCGCCGCACCCTCCGGCGCCTCTTCGGTTGGAGCCCCTTCCTCGCCTTCTTCAAAATGTCCGAAGTAGTGCCGCACCGCCACTGAGATCCGCTCCAGCGTCTTCTCGCCGATGCCCGGAATCTCTTCCAACTGCTCCGGCGTCATGTCCGCCAGCGCTTCCACCGTGGTGATGCCCGCAGTCACCAGCTTTTGAATGATTCCGTCGCCGAGCTCCGTCACCTGTTCGATCGGTGTCGTCGGCCCGCCGCTCAAGGCCTGCATCTGCTGCTCGACTTCCTGGCGCTTCTCTTCCTCGCTCTTGATGTCGATCTTCCAGCCCAGCAGCTTGGCCGCCAGGCGCACGTTCTGTCCCTTTTTGCCGATGGCCAGCGAAAGCTGGGTGTCGTCCACGATCACTTCCAGCTGCTTCTCGGTCAAATCGGCGATGGACACGCGGCTTACCTTTGCCGGCTGCAGCGCCTTCTCCGCGAAGGTGGTGATCTCTTCAGAGAATTCGATGATGTCGATCTTCTCGCCCCGCAGCTCGCGGATGATCGACTGCACCCGCATGCCCTTCATGCCCACGCAGGCGCCCACCGGATCCACATCCTTGTCGCGGCTCATCACTGCGATCTTGGTGCGCTCGCCGGCTTCGCGCGCAATCGCGCGGATTACCACCGTGCTGTCGTAGATCTCCGGCACTTCGCTCTGGAACAGGTTCTGCACCAGTTCCGGCGCCGCCCGGCTCACGATCACCTGCGGCCCCTTGGCCGCGCGGTCCACCTTCAGCAGCACCACCCGCACCCGTTCGCCCACGCTGAACGACTCCAGGCGCGATTGCTCCCGCTTGGGGCAGCGCGCTTCGGCTTTGCCCAGATCGAAGATCACGTCCTGGCCCTCGATCCGCTTCACCGTCGCGTTCAGCACTTCCTTTTCCCGGTGCGCGTACTCCTGGAACACGGTGTCGCGCTCGGCCTCGCGCACCTTCTGGAAGATCACCTGCTTGGCAAGCTGCGCGGCAATGCGGCCCAGCGGGCTGGTGTCCTTGTACATCCGGATCTCGCTGCCCACCTCCACGCCCGGCGCCAGCTCGCTTGCATCCTCCAGCGTGATCTGGTTCACCGGATCCTCGAGCTGCTCCGCGTCCGCAACCACGGTCTTGTACACGTAAGCCGTGATCTCGCCCGTCTCCTTGTTCAGCTCCCCGCGCATGTTTTCCTGGGTCTTGTAGTACTTGCGCGTGGCCAGGGCGATGGCTTCTTCCACCGCTCCCACGACGATCTCGGCCTCAATGCCCTTTTCCCGGCTTAACAACTCGATGCTCTGATACAAGACGCTGGACATGGTTCGCTTACTCTCTTCTGCTCAATTGTGGTTGCGGTACAAACTTTTGCCTGCTGCCAGTTTCAGGAGTTCGTGCCCCGTGTCTCCTACTCCCTACTCCCTGTCCTCTCGGCCCCTGCTCATCAAATCTCGGGTATCAACTGCGCCTTCTCCACATTGCTCAGCGCAATCTCCACCACGTTCACTCCCGTCTTCCGGCTCTTTGCATTCTGCTTTACCGCACCCAAATCAATCACAATTCTGGGCGCCCCATGTTCCGCTTCCGGGGCCAGTGAATCCAACCCAACCAACCTGCCCTGCCAGTGCCGGTTGTTGCGGATCGGCTCAAACGTCTGCACCTTCACCAGGCTTCCGGCAAACCGCTCAAAATCCTCAGGCCTGCCCAACTTCCGGTCCAAACCAGGCGAACTTGCCTCAAGCGTGTACTCGCCGCCCGGAACCAGGTCTTCCACATCCAGCAGCACGCCAAAATCCCGGCTGAACTGTTCGCAATCTCCATGTGTGATGCCGGAAAGCTGCTCCGGGCTTAATGTTCCCTCCCGCAGCGCCTCCGGCAACTCGTCGCCTCTGGTCGCGATCTGCTCCTTCAGCTTTGCCCGGCCCGCGGCGTCCTTTTCGAGATACACCCGGAGGATGCGGTCCTTTGCCGAGCCGGCGAATTCGAGGTCCACCACTTCCAGCCCGTGGGAGCGAGCCACCCGCTCCGCCGCCCTCCGAATTGTCTCCAGCACCACCGCCATCTGCTTCAAACCGCAAGGGTTCTGCGTAATCCGGTGCAACGTGACCCGGTCCGCGCACAACCCGGAGCCTGCCTTGGGGCCCCCAAAAACCGCCCTAACTCGCCGCGAGTTTTCAGGGGAAAATCGAGCCAAATAAAAAGTGGGCCGAAAGCCCACTCATCTCTCCGCCAGCCGGACGATTCACGGAACACCCGGCGGACAAACGCGTCTGCTTATCTAGAATACGGCGTTTCCCCGAGAATTACAACGGGGAGCGACATCCTGCCCCGGTGGTATAACAGCCCCATGCCGCAAGCCGAGTCCGCTTCGCCTTCATCGCTTGTTCATCCCGAAGCGACCGATCGCGTTTCCCCACTCCAAACCGCAGCCAACTCCGCCATCGATTACATTCGCACCGTCAACGATCGTCCCGTTGCCCCGAGGCCTGAAGCCGTAGCCGCGCTCAGCGCCCTCACCGGCCCGTTGCCGGACGCGCCCACCGATCCGGCGGAAGTCGCCCGCCTGCTGGCCCAATACGGCTCGCCCGCGACCGTTGCCAACGGCGGCAGCCGCTACTTCGGCTTCGTCAACGGCGGCTGCCTGCCCGCCGCCATGGCCGCGGCCTGGCTGGTCAGCGCATGGGACCAGAACGCCGCCATGAGCGTCCAGTCGCCCACCGCCGCTACGCTGGAAGAAACCGCCATCGAGTGGACCCGCGGCCTGCTCGGCCTGCCCCAGGGAACCGCCGGCGCGGTGGTCACCGGCGCCACCATGGCCAACTTCTGCTCCCTCGCCGCCGCCTGCCACACGTTAATCGAACGCGCCGGCTGGGACGTCGAAAACGACGGACTCTTCGGTGCGCCCGAGATCAGCGTCGTCATTGGCGACGAAGCCCACTCGTCCCTCATCAAGGCTCTGGGCATGATTGGCCTCGGCCGCAGCCGCGTGGTCCGCGTGCCCGTCGACGGCCAGGGCCGCATGCGCGCCGACGCCTTGCCTCACCTCAACGACCGCACCATCCTCTGCCTCCAGGCCGGCAACGTGAACACCGGCGCCTTCGATCCCGCCGGCGCCATCTGCCCTGAGGCCCGCGCAGCCGGCGCCTGGATCCACGTGGACGGCGCCTTCGGCCTGTGGGCCGCCGCCTCGCCGCAATACGCCCATCTCACCCACGGCTGCGAGCTGGCCGACTCCTGGGCCACCGACGCCCACAAGTGGCCCAACGTGGGCTACGACTGCGGCATCGCCCTCGTCCGCGAGCCGCAGACTCTCCGCGCCGCCATGGAGGTGCAGGCCGCGTATCTCCACCAAGGCGAAGGCCGCGAGCCCTCGCACTTCAATCCCGAGCTGTCGCGCCGCGCCCGCGGTGTCGAACTCTGGGCCGGTCTCAGATCGCTGGGGCGCTCCGGCATGGCTGAGATCGTCGAGCGCACTTCGTCCCACGCCCGGCGCTTCGCCCTGGGCCTTGGCGCCGCCGGCTTCCGCGTGCTCAATGACGTCGTCATCAACCAGGTCCTCGTCGATTTTGGCTCGCCGGAAAAAACCCTCCGCACCGTCGCCGCCATCCAAAACGAAGGAACCTGCTGGTGCGGTTCGACCTTCTGGCAGGGCCACACCGCGATGCGCATCAGCGTCAGCTCCTGGGCCACTACTGAAGACGACGTCGACCGCAGCCTTGCCGCGATGATTGCCGCGGCGAAGAGCGCGGGAGCAGGGAGCAGGGAGTAGGTCGCGCCGCAGCGGGGCGCAAATCCGGCACCGGCAGCGCAGGCGGGCGAAAAACGTCGAGTTGCTTCCCGTTTGGCCGGTCGCCCAGGGGCAACGGTTCACCCATTATCCAGCGGCCACTTTTATGGATGCGTGGTATTATTCTGGGTTCTGGAGCTTCACTCCTCAGGTTGAAACCGCGAACCTGAGACACGACTCCCCACCCAACCACAGCTCGAAATGAATCAAGGAGAAACGATGCCCAAAGTTAAAGTTTTTGCTTTTGCAGCTCTCGCAATTGGCTTGTTGTGCTGTGCGCCTGCAGCGCCGGCCCAGATCGCCGTCAGCATCGGGGTGGCGCCGGTGTGCCCCTATGGGTACTTCGACTATGCTCCGTATTACTGCGCGCCCTACGGCTACTACGGTCCCGATTGGTTTATTGGCGGGGTGTTCATTGGAGCCGGTCCCTGGTTCCATGGTCCTGCTCACTTCTCCGGCCATGTCGATAACCGGTATGACCCTCATCACGGTTACAGAGGCCCGTTGCCTGGGCGCGGAGCTCAGCCGTTCAACCACTTCAAAGGCAACGAGGCGAGGGATGGGCAAGGCCATGTAGTCCAAGGCGATCATGATGCCCGCAATGAACACGCGCTACCCGGATATCGGGGCGGCGGCCATCCCCAACCGCACAAATAGCACGCGATCCGATTCAGACAAAAGACAAGGGGAGGCGCGCCTGGAGACTTGACCCGCCTGGGCCGCGCTTCCCCGCTGACTGGCGCCGGGGCTGGCCTCCGCTCGGCGACCGCCGCGGAGACGCCAATCCTGGCGCCTTTCAGCGGAAGATAGTCCCCGCATGCCGCCTCGCGAGCGATTCGCTTCCCTTTCGTCAGGCGCGATCAACAAGCGGACTGTCAGTTCTTCCCACAAAATGGGGGTTCTGTTGAGGCTCCCAGGCGGGTTCCGGGCGGTTGTTCGGCATCCGGGAAATTGCCTGCCTCTCGGCGCTACCATGGCCTTTCATGGCGAGAGATCCCGACGCCCAACAACCCGTCTCCCGGAAGACAAGCGAATCCCTCATCGCCTCCGTCACCCGCTTCGCAACCGGTCTTGATCCGTCGGGGCGCGCCGGCATCTTTGGTCCCGCCTCCATCACCTGGCGCATCAATCGTGAATCCGCGCTCTTCCTCGGGGCCGGCCGCGCCGCCCTGCTCCAGCTCGCTCACCCCTGGGTCGCCACCGCGCTCGAACAGCATTCAACACTGATGCGGCGACCTATCGCCCGCTTCCACTCCACGTTCCGCATCGTCTTCACCATGGTCTTCGGCTCGCTCGCCCAGGCCACGGCCGCAGCGCGCCGGCTCTACTCCACCCACACAACCATCCAGGGCGAGCTGACCGAGCCGGCCGGCCGCTTCCCGCGCGGCGCACACTACGAAGCCAACGAAGTCGCGGCCCTGCGCTGGGTCTACGCCACCCTGGTCGAGTCCGCCGTCCTTGCGTGTGAATTTATCCTCCCGCCGCTCGCGCCCACCGAGCTCGACGCCTACTATGCCGAAAGCCTTACCATGGCTGCGCTCTTCGGCATGCCTGCCTCGTTGCTCCCGCCCGATTGGAAGCGCTTTTTAATCTACTGTCGCGAAATGGAACAGTCGGACCAGCTCGGCGTCACCGCCTCAGCCCGCGCCATGGCCCAAAGCCTCATGGCTGGTGCCGGCTCCTGGGTCAAGTCTCCATACTGGTACCGCGCCCTCACCACCGGCTGGCTAGCCCCGCGCATCCGCGCTGAATTCGGCCTCACCTTGGGCCAGCGCGAGCTGGACGCCATCGCCCGCGCCCGCCGCCGGCTGCCCCGTTTCTATCGCGCGCTCCCTGCCGCCGCGCGCTTCGTGGGCCCGTGGCATGAAGCCCAGGCGCGCCTCCAATGCCGCGCGCCCGGCCTGATCGCCAGCCTCAGCAATCGCTTGTGGATCGGCTCGCCGCGGCTCCCATTTGCCCCCTGAACGCCGCAGTGGTCATGCCGCCTGATCGGCTGAATGGTTATCTGGCTTTCTTCGGCAAACATGCTATAGTTGCGCTAATTTCAGTTGGAAACCCGCTGACCGTCATGCGCGTTCACTCGCTGCGACTCCGAGCCATCGCCGCCACGGTTTCTCTGGGTGCGGTTGCTGGTCTGCTGATCGGCATCCTCTGGAGCCGTGAAGTCATCCTGCGCGCCTCCGGGCAGAAACTATCCAGCTTTGCCGATCGCATCCGCTTGAGCGGGGAAAGGTCCTCCGACGAAGCACGGAAAGTGCTTCAGGAACTCAATCGCCTGCCCTATGCGCCCTGCTCGGATGCCGAGCTGGCTGCATTCCGCCACGCAGTTTACACCTCGGTGTATTTGAATGACGCCGGCCGCGTCGCCAATGGAACCATCCCGTGTTCCGCTTTTCTCGGCCGCCTCGCGCAGCCCTGGGCCGGATTCGATGCCGGATATCTCCGCCCCGATGGCTCCCGCGTCTACCGCGATCTCGCTCCCTACCAGGTCCCGGGCCAAACCGTGGTCGCGGTCCAGAGCGGCCACGCGATCGTTGTGTATAACCCCTATAATTTGCGCAACTTCGCGTCCCAGACCATGCGCTTCGTGGCCACCGACTGGGATTTCCGCACCGGCCAGATCAGACGGCTCATCGGAACTCTGCCGGACCAGGAACAACCCGCGCAGATCCTCACCCAGCCGGTTTTAGCCCGCTTCCGCGGCGTTCTTTATTCCACCAGTTGCTCGCAGCGGTACGCCACCTGCATCACCGCGTACATCGCCATCCCCGACGCCCTGCAGGCGGAGAGGGTCCAGTACCGCATCTACATCGGCCTCAGCGCCCTGTGCGGCGGGCTGCTCGGCCTGGCTCTCGCGCTGTTCTATCTCCGCAACCGTTCCATTGAGCAGCAGTTGCGCCGCGCCGTTCGCAAAGACCGCCTCGGCATCGCATTCCAACCCATCTTCGACCTTCAGTCCGGCCGCGCCGTGGCTGCCGAGGCGCTGGCGCGATGGACCGATGAGGACGGATTCCCCGTAAGCCCCGAAATTTTTATCAAAGTGG
The DNA here is from genome assembly GCA_963766785.1 of uncultured Acidobacteriota bacterium. Lineage (GTDB taxonomy): Bacteria > Acidobacteriota > Terriglobia > Terriglobales > Acidobacteriaceae > Telmatobacter. Next base: position 112,719 of record CAVYBV010000011.1, on the reverse strand, counting down.
CGGAAGCCCGCGGCTTTATCGGGGATATCACCCGCTTCATGGTTGTTGAGGTCCTGCGCGCCCTTGAGCAGACCGCCCCTGTTGACCCGGATTTCCGCATCAGCGTCAATATCGCCCCGGCGGACGTGAACGACCCGCGCTTTCTGCTCATGCTCTCCAGAGCGCGCAGAAGATCCCCGGTGCCGGCCCGCTGCCTCGGCTTTGAAATCACTGAATGCTCCCAGGCTGAATGGGATTCCGCACGCGACCTCCTGATAACCCTGCGGCAGTTCGGCCACCTGGTGCACATTGACGACTTCGGCAAGGGCTACTCCAGCCTGGCACAGCTCTACCACCTGCCCGTCGACGGATTGAAGATCGATAAGGAGTTCACCCAGTCCATCGGCACCGATTCCGTCAAAACCTCCATTACGCCGCAGATCCTCGCCATGGCCGCATCGCTCCAACTGAATGTCGTCATTGAGGGGATTGAGACCGAAGAGCAGGCCCGCTATTACGCCGGCTGCCGTCCGCCGGTGCTGGCCCAGGGCTGGTACCTCGGCCGGCCCATGTTTCTTGATGACCTCCTTCAACTCCTCCGCGGCCGCACTCCCTACCGCGGCCTCTACCTGGTGCGAACCGGCACCGCGGCCTCGGGCGAGTCTTGACGGGAGCAGCGCCATGCCCCGCTCCGGAGTTCCTCATCCAAAGCTCAAGGTCTTCGGCGACCACGCGTGTGTGGCCGCTGCCAAATACAATCGAACCCAAATGGAATCCGACCAGCTCGACGCCCTGACCACTGCCTTCCGCGACCAGCTTCTGGCCTGCCTGGAGGAGTGTGCTCAGGGCCGCCGCGGCCTGTTCTCAGAAGCCGGTCACCTCGGCGGCGATGAACCCGACTGGCCGGAGGCCGCCCGCCTGCGCGAGCTGGCCGCCGCCCTCCAGCCCATCCTGGCCCAGGCCGAGTCCCACGATGCGCTGGTCGACGAGTTCCTCGACCTCTGCTCCATCCACGGCGAGTACGACCCCGGCGAGCCGCGCCTCGCCCGCGAATTCCTGCGCCGCATTGATCGCGGCGAAGCGGGCACACCCACGCAAAAGCCAGCCACATGGTGAACTGGTCATTTCAGTGTCCAGGCTCCGGCGGCGTCACCTTCGCCAGACATTCTCTGGCGGCGCTCGCGCATGCCTGAACATTTCGCGCAAAACGTCTCAGACGGGTGAGACAAATGAAGGCCAAGTGTCTCAGACGGAGGCGACACTTGGCCTTCGTTTGTTCGCGCTTTGGCGTGATTCTGATAACGCCCGAGCGGTTCTCAGAAGCGCAGACCGAAGTTGATCGGCAGCAGCCGCGTGCCCGCGCCGATGGTGGTATTTCCGAGGCCGTTCGGCGACTGATTTATGACCGCCGGAGTGAAAACATCGACAAATCGCGCCTCGGCAAAAACTTCCATCCGTCCATCGCCGTACATTCCGGTGAATTTGTGGCGGAATCCGCCGCCGACGTTCATGCCGGCCTGGTTCGACGAGAAGTGGCCTATGGTCTGGTTGGTGTACCCGACGCCGCAATAGAAGTATTCGCAAAACTGCTGCTGTACGGCATCCTGGAAGTTTGTCACTTTGCGGTAAAATCCTGCTCCGCCAGTGACATAGACGCCATTGGCGGCCTTGGGCCAGATGTCGTAGACGGGATCGACGCTGAAACCCCAGAGATGGATGTTGCCGCTCTGCGAGCCCGCTTCCGTCACGATGGCGCTGGGCAAGCCGTCTTCGATGAACTGGTACTCAATCAGCGCTGCCAGCCCGTGGCCGAAGCGCATGCCCCCGCCGACGTTCATGTCCCAGCCGAGGTTGGCGTAATTCGAGGTGTTGCTGATCGGCGCATCAAACCCCCCACCGGCCTCGATGGCAATGCGGCTGGCCCATCCACCGTTGCCGCCGCCGCCCTTGTTGTCATATTGACCGGCGGCGCCTGAGGCCGGCTCCGGCGCCGGCGGCAACGCATCCATCCCGCCGCCATTCACAAATGCCCATTCGGTGGAGCTGGACTCCGTTGCAGACACTGGAGCCGCTTGCGCGGAACTGGTGGAAGGGGCAACCTGTGCGTTTGCAGCACCAAGAGCCAGCAGCGCTGCAGTTCCGAAACATGCGCAACGCCACACCGGCGACAACCAACGTGCAGATAACATTTTCTGGACCTCGTCTGGTTGAAGTTGTACCTGAAACTGGGGGACTTTCGAGCTCTTGCATTCCCGAGGCCTCCCGTTGCCGGACTTGCCGGGGAAGGGAAGTCGACAAGCACCGCTACCGCTAACTCCCTTAGACACAATTCTTCGCAGAGGGTTGCGCGGGGAATTGTGAACAAGTCCATGGTAAGGCCTCCCATCCGGGGAAGTTAAGTTCGAGCCGGCGCAAACCGCCTTTTGGGAGCTTTCGGCTGAGCGTGTGACACCGGTCACTGCCAAGTGTCGGTTTTGGCGGCGAAACTGGAGACGGTCGAGTGAGTAAGAGCACACGAGCCGCACATTGAGCTGGTTCGGCCCCGCATTCCAAGCTGGAGGTAATCCGCAACATGAGCAAACTGGAAGCTCGCGCCGCCAACGCCGGCCTCATCTTCGCCGCCTGCCTGATCGCCTTTCTGGTCGTGACCACCCTGGCCAGCTCTGCGGCGGGGCTGCGATAGCCCCATCCAATCGGCCATGTGGAATCGCGCTGAATCCAGCCGGTTCCAACCGCCTGGCCTCTCTGCCAATCGCACCCGGTTCAGGCGCGGTTGCAATCAGCTCAAGCTGGCCAATTTTGCCGCGCGGTTAGCGTACAATCGTAGCCAATTCTAGGGCAGTCCATCGGCTTGTTGCCGAGTCAGGACGGTTGTTTCCGATCCTGCACGACTCGGCGACTGCCTGTTCAGCCTGCATGAGCCGATTCTGCGCTGGGCAAGGATTCCTTATATGCATGGCTCCCGCCTTGTTTTCTTGTTGGTCCTGATCAGTGTTTCAGCCCTGACCTTCGCTCAGCAGCCCGCATCCCGGATTGCCGGCGCCATCGACGAAAACCAGCTGATTACGCTCGCCGGGAACACGCCACCTGCCGCAAACCCGGGCAACGACCGCGGACCGGTGGACCCGGCGCTGCGGTTGACAGACCTGATCATGGTCCTCCGCCGAAGCCCTGACCAGCAGGCCGCTTTCGATGCGTTGGTGGCCAGCCAGTACGATCCCGACTCGCCCAACTATCATCGCTGGCTGGCTCCCGCGGACGTTGCCTCACGATTTGGTCCCTCGGCCGCGGATGTAGCCAGCGTGTCGAGCTGGCTTGCCTCCCATGGCCTTTTGGTAGATGCAGTGGCTCCGGACCGCATGACCCTCCGTTTCAGCGGAACGGCGGCGCAGGTGGAAGCGGCGTTCCACACCGCGCTGCATCGTCTTTCCGTGGCTGGCGAGTCCCACATCGCCAACATGGCCGATCCGCAGATTCCCGCCGCGCTGGCGCCGGTGGTGCTGGGGGTAAAGGCGCTGCATAATTTCTTTCCGCGACCGCAGCACAGGCTGGGGTCGCGGGTCACCTTCGATCCCGCAGCCGGACGATGGCGGCGCGCGGCGTCTCCAGCAGCGGGGCAAACCTCATTGGGAGGGATCCGCCCGGATCTCGGCATCACGATTGGCTCCGGCACGAGCGCATACACGATCGAGGACGTTGCTCCGTACGACTTTGCCGCCATCTACAATGTTCTTCCGCTCTGGAATGCGGCCACGCCGATTGTCGGCAAGGGACAAACCATCGCCATAGCCGGAACCAGCGACATCGACCTCAACGATGTTGTGAGCTTCCGCAAAATCTTCGGACTACCTGCAGGCACCGCCCCCAAAATCGTAGTCGCAAATGGCATCGACCCCGGCCAATGCCTCGGCCCTGCGGATCTAAGCTATTGCAGCATCGACGACCACTATGAGAATTCGCTCGATGTGGAGTGGTCGGGAGCCGTTGCCAAGGGCGCTTCGATAGTTCTGGTGGTTTCGGGGCAGGCCTCGCCGACGACCGATACCGTCTACTCGTCGGCCAACTACGTAGTGCAGAACCAGACGGCGAAGATTCTGAGCGTGAGCTACGGAGAGTGCGAGCTGGGACTGGGCACGGCCGGCAACGCTGCCTACAACAATTTGTGGGAGACGGCGGCGACGGAGGGGATTGCGGTGTTTGTGGCCAGCGGCGATGCGGGCGCCGCTACCTGCGATCAGGCCACACCTCATCAATTGCCCTATGGCGCACAATACGGTTTGTCCGTAAGCGGTATGGCTTCTACGCCTTACGATACGGCGGTGGGGGGTACGGACCTGAACTGGGGAAGCACGCCATCTCCGTACTGGAAATCCACCAGTAATTCCACCACCGGAGCCAGTGCCGCCGGCTATATGCCGGAGGCTCCATGGAACGATAGCTGCACCAATCCTCTCGTTCTGCCTCTCCTTCAGGGGTGGGCAGCCGCGCTGGTTAAAAGCGGATATGGGGCCCCGGCTCCCACGGACGCGGAGTCTGCGTGTAATTTCGTCGCCAATTAGTGGGGAACGATCTACACGGACACCAACGGGTCAGTCAATCTTGCCGGACTAGTCGATACGGTGGGTGGCGGGGGCGGCGCGAGCAACTGCACCACCAGCGACGGCTCAACCGTGGCCAGCTGCACTGGCGGATACGCCAAGCCCGCGTGGCAGGCGGGCGTGAGCGGCATACCTGCCGACCGCAAGCGCGATTTGCCCGACGTGTCGTTCTTTGCCGGCAACGGATTTCTGGGGTCCGCGTACCTGGTGTGCGTGTCGGCTGAGGGTTCGTGTCTCACCACGACGAGTCCCACGACGGAGCCGACCGCGCAGGAAGTTGGCGGCACCTCTGCAGGCACGCCCGCCATGGCCGGAGTCATGGCTCTTATCAACCAGAAGATGGGGGCCGCGCAGGGCAGTCCGAATGCAGAGCTCTACGCGATTGCGGCAAAGCAGAGCTACGGCAGTTGTTCTTCCGAGACGGCAGGCGGGAGCTGCTCGTTCCATGACGTGGACAAAGGAACGATTGCCATGGCATGCGGTTCCGGCTCGCCGGACTGCACCATCAATCACTCCGGCGACGGCCGGGTTCGATCGGGCTTCGGGGCTGGGCTCGCTGAACGTGGCCAACGTGGTGGATGCGTGGACGAGAACGGTGGGGACGGAGACCGCGACCGTAAGCGTGAAGCCGGCGGAGAGCAGCGTTGCCATCAACCAGGCGCTCTCCGTGAAGGTCGCTGTGGCGGGCTCGAGCGGGACGCCAACGGGAAACGTGGCTCTCACTGGAGGCGGGTTTGATGGAGTCGAGGCGCTTTCGTCTGGCACTTACACCTTCAACATTCCGGCCGATAGTCTTGCAGCCGGTTCATTCACCATCACGGGCAGCTATGCGGGCAATTCGACCTACGCGGAGGCGAGCGGAACGGCGACGGTGACGGTGACGAAGCTGACGCCGACGGTGACGGTAACGCTGAATCCGTCCTCGGTCGGCGCCAATACCCAGATCACCATAACCGCCACGGTCACCGGAGGATCCGGCGGCCCGATCCCGACCGGCGATGTTTACTTCCCCGTCGTTGCGAATGGTTGTGGTCTCACATCCGGTTCTTGCAGCATAACCATGTGGTCCGCGGGGCTTGCTAACGGTAAAGATACAATCTCCGTGACTTACCACGGGGACGCCAACTACCAGTCCGCAACTGGTTCGGCAGTAGAAACGGTGAACGCACTCACTCCCACTCTGAAGGTCACAACGTCGGTCACAACCGTCAGTGCGGCCATCCCTTTCCAGGTGGCCATCACCATTACCGGGTCAGGCGCCACCCCTACTGGTCACGTGACTTTGACCGCGTACGATCTTGATCACGGTTTCGACTGTAATCTCTCTGGCGGGCAGTGTTCCATCACGGTTCCCGCAGCGTCACTGATCGTGGGCAAAAACACTCTCAATGTGAGCTACTCCGGAGACAAGACTTATACCAGTGCGCAAGGCTCCGCCGTTGTCAAGATTACCCAGGCGGCCACAACGATTACCGTTAAGGAACCTCTGATCAAGTCCTCTACGTGCGTCGATTGCGTCTAATCGTATAGGTGGAGATAAAACGCAATGCGCCAACTCACATTCGCCACACAGCCGAGTTTTGAAAAGTACGCTCGCAAGAGCCGCCGCGAAGAGTTTCTTTCCACCATGCAAGCCATCATCCCTTGGGCCGAGCTTGAAGAGCGCATTGCGCCACACTATCCCAAGGCGGGCAAGGGACGTCAGCCGGTCGGCCTCAGTGTTATGTTGCGGATTTACTTTTTGCAGCACTGGTTCGCGCTCTCCGATCCCGGCGCTGAGGACGCGCTCTATGAGTCGCCGGTGTTGCGCGGCTTCTGCGGCATCGATCTTGGACGCGCGCCGGTGCCCGATGAAACGACGATTCTCAACTTCCGTCATCTGCTTGAAGGCCACGATTTATGCGGTGAAATGCTGGACGTGGTGAATCACGATCTGGCCTCGAAGGGGCTGCGCATTACGACCGGCACGATCGTCGATGCGACAATCATCGCTGCGCCGAGTTCGACCAAGAACGAAAAGAAAGAGCGTGACCCCGAGATGCATCAGACGCGCAAAGGCAATCAGTGGTACTTCGGCGCGAAGGCGCATATCGGAGTCGATAGTAAGTCCGGCGTGGTGCATTCGGTCTGCACCTCGGCGGCGAGCGTTTCTGACGTGCATATGTTGCCCGACTTACTGCACGGCGATGAGAAGAAAGTCTGGGGCGATGGCGGCTATCAGGGACAGACGGAAGTGATCCGCGAGGCGGCGCCCGCGGCGCAGGATATGACCAACCGGCGCGCAAAGAATCACAAGGGCGAAGTGAGGGAAGAGGAGCGGCGCAAGAATCGCAATAAGTCGCGTGTGCGGGCGAAGGTCGAGTGGCCCTTTCGCATCTTGAAGCGGGTCTTTGGTTACACCAAGGTGCGTTATCGGGGCTTGGTGAAAAACCAGCACTGGCACCTGGCGGCCTTTGCGCTGGTCAATGTGTACCAGCACCGTAAGCGGCTGTTGAAGGCGCTGCCCACGCTGGCCCCGTGCGGGGCGTAGTGTCTCTGCGGGCCGCAAAACGGCCTGCGGAGACGAAAAACGAGGCATACAGCACAAAGTAAAGCCGGAAAAATAGTGCCCGGCGCGCAGGAAATCGCCGCATCGATGATATTTTTCTTCATGCGCAGGAATTCGATGGCTTGATCAGAGGTTCCTTAAGCCCTCAAGCGCCAGCATCACTACGAATCTTCCACTCACGCTTTTGGGGACCATTACTGCCACGGCGAACCCCGCCCTTTACTTAGCGGGGACAATCAGCGTGACCGGAGGCGGTTATTCCGGGTCGTTTCTTCTTCCCGGCGCCAATCAGGAATTTTCGTATACAATTCCGCCGGATAGTCTCAGCGCGGGGACCGACGTTTTGACGCTGACCTATACCGGCCCCGATATTTTCAGTTCATCCAGCGTAACGACCTCAATCAAAGTGACGCAATGGACGAAGGTTGCGCCGACGATCACGATGACGCCCTCTGCGACATCCATAGCAACAGGAGAGCAACTGGTGGTCACAGTGGCCGTTTCTGGATCTGCGGTCGAACCCACCGGAAGCGTGACCGTAACCAGCGGTAGCTGGAGTTCCGGCGCGAGTCAGCTTGGAGCCGACGGCACCGCCGGCATCACTGTGCCCCCCAATTCGCTTCCCGTCGGCAAGGATACGCTGACCGCCAGTTACAGCGGCGATGTAACTTACTTGACGACCACGGATACAACCACTGTCAACGTTGGCGCGTCTTCATTCAGCATCTCCGCGATCAATCCCCCTGCAGTGTCCCCGGGCGCGAGTACCTTTGGGACGGTCACTGCGGCGACGACCAATGGTTACACCGGAAGCGTGAATTTAACCTGCGCGCTCACCTCAAGCCCGCAAGGAGCCGTCGAGCTGCCTACCTGCAGCTTCAATTATCCGATCTACCTGCAGAATTCCGTGACCGCCAGCGGCCAGTCGCAGTTTGCGATCAATACGACTGCCCCGATCGCATCGATGGCTTATCCGGAGGAGCGCGGATTCGGCCTCTTCGGAGGCGCGGTGCTGGCGTTCCTCTGCTTCGCGGGGATTCCGGCGAGGCGGCGGGGCTGGCGTAATCTGCTTGGCGTGCTGGTGCTGATGTTCGTCTTTGCCGGACTGGGCGCGTGCGGAGGCGGAGGCAGCATCAGTGGTGGAGGCGGCGGCGGCGGAGGCGGCAGCTCGGGGACTACAGCCGGGACCTACACCTTCACTGTGACCGGAACCGGGAGTCCCGCGGTGTCTCCCGCGCCGACGACGACCTTCACGTTGACGGTGAACTGACCCGGCGCTTGAACCCGAGACTGGCCGGAATCGATGCCATTCCCAGCCGGGGAAAGTCTATAGACTGCACCGTCTTGTGCGGTAGTGGCCTGATGCTCCGGGTTTCCGGCGGGCGGTCAGGAGCGGACAATTGAGAGACATGGCATCGCGACTTGCTGGCTGGATGGAAGGTCTTCGCAGCGATCTTCGGCTGGCTTGCCGCCAGCTGGGCAAGGCACCCGGTTTTGCCGTCGTGGTCGTTCTGATGATGGCCGCCGGGATCGGCGTGAGCACCGCCATCTTCAGCATTGTCCGTAATGTCCTGCTGCGGCCGCTGCCGTACCGGGATCCGGGCAGGCTGGTGCAACTGGTGACCATGTCGCGGAAGACCGGGGAGCAAGGACGGTGGACCGCTCCGCTGCGCGACGCCTACGACTGGAAGACGATGGCGCCCGCTTTTCGCGATGTGGCCGGGTATCGTTATTCCCTGCTCAACTTGAGAAGCGGCGGCCAGGTGGAAACGCTTTATGGATCGGCTGTAGAGGCGAACGTGCTGCCGATGCTGGGCGTGCGTCCACAGCTTGGGCAGTGGTTTGCCGAGGGCAGCGACTGGCCGGGAGCCGCGCACCAGGTGATCCTGAGCGACGACATGTGGCGGCGCGAGTTCAACGCCGACCCGCGCATCGTGGGCAAGACGCTGCAGATGGATAACGAAGGCTACCTGGTGCTGGGCGTGATGCCGAGGGGATTCAATTTTCCGTTGCGGCTGGCCACCTCGGCTGCGCTCCCGACCGACCAGATGCAGTACTGGGTTCCGCTGGGGCTGGACGTGGCGCATTTGCCGCACGGAGACGCGAGTTCCGGAGTGATTGCGCGGCTCAAGGACGGCGTCACACTCGACCAGGCGCAGGAGCAATTGCAGGCCGCGTGCCTCAGGCTGGAAGAGCAGTATCCCGCCACCAACAAGGATCTGAGCGCGGTGGTGCGCTCGCTGCGGCAGCAGACGGTGCTTCCGGTGAACGCGCCGCTGCTGGCGCTGTTTTGGGCGGCGGCCCTGGTGGCGCTGCTCACCTGCGCCAACATTGCCAGCCTGCTGCTGGCGCGGGGTGAGTCGCGAGCGGGCGAGCTGGCGGTGCGCATGGCCCTCGGCGGAGGCTATTGGCAGGTGGCTCGCCTGCCGCTGCTGCAAGGCGTGGTGGTTTGTGCGTGTGGCTGCGTGCTGGGCGTGCCCCTGGCGATGGGTGTGTTGAAGCTGCTGCTGCGCCTGTCTCCCATCGACGTTCCCCGGCTGGCGAACTCCAATATCGATGGGCGTGCATTGCTGTTTGCGGCGGGGCTGGCGCTTCTGAGCAGCATCTTCGTGGGCGGATTCAACGCCCTGCAGGTGTTGCGCCGTTCTCCGCAGGAGGTGCTGGCGGGATCGGCGAGAGGCTATGTGGGCCAGCCGCGCACCCGGCTGCGCAGTTCGATGGCGGTGATTCAGATTGCGCTGGCGGTGGTGCTGGTGAGCGGCGCGGGGCTGATGCTGCGCACCTTCCGCAACCTTCTTTCCGCCGATACCGGCTACCATGCCAGCCACGTTTATTACGGCGTGACCGTGCTGCGGCATTCCCGGTACCCGCAGTTTGAGCAGCAAGAACTGTTCTTCCAAAAGCTGCTCAATGAACTGAGAGCCGCGCCGGGAGTGGAAGCGGCGGCGGTTTCCACCGGAATGCCTTTTGTGCGCCAGTATGACGGTGCCAGCTTTGAGGCCCGGGAATCGGCCCGGGGCGAACGCGGATCGCAACTGGTGGGCGATTCCAACTCGGTGTCTCCGGAGTACATGGAGATGATGGGCGTGAAGCTCCTCGCGGGCCGGCTGATTCGCGAATCGGACACCGCCGATTCACCGAAGGTAGTCGTCGTCGACCAGACGCTGGCGAACGCGTTGTGGCCGGGGCAGAGTGCTATCGGACATTTCCTCAACGTGGACGATCCCGCCAAGCCCGTCTGGCGGCAGGTTGTTGGAATCATCGCGCCTACGCGTAACCATTCCCTCGATGAGGCTGCGTTTCCTGGGGTATTTCTGCCGCTGGCGCAGACCACCGGCTATGCGAACTTTGTCGTGGTCAAGTCACACGCCTCAACCGCGCAGGTGGCGCAACTGCTGCGAAGCGCGGTGGCGCGCCTCGATGCCGACCAGGGCGTGTTCTTCGTGCAGTCGTTTTCCGGGCTGATTGAAGATACGGTTGCCGTGCGCCGGTTCCTGTTTATCGTCCTGGCGTTCTTTGGCGCGGCGGCGCTGCTGCTGGCGGCGCTCGGCATCTACGGTTTGATTTCGTTCATTGCCCTGAGCCGCACCCGCGAGGTGGGAATCCGCATGGCGCTGGGAGCCACGCGAGCAGACATCGGAAAATTGGTGGTCGCCCAGGGCATTCGCCTGACGGTCATGGGAGTTGCGGCCGGCGTGTTGGCCTTTGCGCTGCTGGGCCGTCTGCTCTCCGGCCTGCTTTTCGGGGTGCTCAGCTTCGATGCGGCAACCATCGCGTTCGCCGCGGCAACCCTGGGCTCGGCGGCGGCCATTGCCGCGCTGATTCCCGCCTGGCGCAGCACCCGGGTGCAACCGATAGCGGCGCTGAGAACGGAGTGAGGGCGGTGCCGATTCACAGACTCGGCCCTGCTGGTGGCACTTGAATTAAAAGGTGGGAATATAGTAGCCTTGTGTCACGAAATGGATTGGTGACACATGGGAACGGTGGAGTTGCGGGCGCGAACACAACTTGGAGCTAAAGGACGGCTGGTAATTCCCGCCCAGATGCGCGAGGCGCTGGGAATGAAGCCCGGCGAGACCGTTGACCTGCGCGTGCAAGACAAGGAACTGCGAATCTCCACGTTGCGGGAGCGTATCCGGCGCGTGCAGGAGCGGGCCGCGCGCTACGTCAAGCCGGGGGTCAGCATGTCAGAGAAGTTGAGCGCCGAACGCCGCGAGGCTGCCAAGCATGAGTGAGGTCGTACTCGATGCCTCCGCGCTGCTCGCGTTGATTCAACACGAACGAGGCGCTGAAAACCTGACCGCTGAATTATTGACGGACGCAGTGATCAGCACGGTAAACCTTGCCGAAGTGCAAACCAAGCTCGTAAAGAACGGGTGGAACTCCGAGGAGGCCTGGGAGGATGCTCGGGGTTTGTTCAGGTCGGAAGAGCTCTTCACGAGCGAACACGCGAGGATAGCCGGAGATCTGATTATCAAAACCGAGAGCCGCGGCCTGTCGCTGGGCGACCGCTCCTGCCTGGCGCTGGCGATTGCGCTCAAGGCTCCGGTCTACACCACCGAGCAGTCATGGAAGCACTTGAAGCTCGGCATTCCGATTCACGTGATCCGCTGAGGCGCCCATGCAGGGCAGGACCAGCGGTTTGTTGGTGGCCAGAAAACCAGCTGAAACGGCGAAGGCCGGAGCATCTGCTCCGGCCTTTTGACCCTGATCCCTCATCCCTGTTTTTATCCCTGCACGTCAAACTGCTCCGGGTGCAGCGTGGCGTCGCTCTTCACCAGGATGTTTTTGCCCGTCAGCTCTTCGAAATCGGTGAGCCAGCGGGCGTTGTTAGCCTTCAGTACCTTCACTGTTTCGGGGTGCACCCGCACCAGCACGTCGGGGTTCTCAAAGTGCCGCCGCATCTTGCGCAACTCGATGTAAATCTCGTTGCACACCGTGGCCGGGCTCTTCACCATGCCCGTCGCCTGGCAGGTGGGGCAGGGCACGCTCAGCGTCCGCTCCAGCGACTGCTTCACCCGCTTGCGCGTGATCGCCACCAGGCCGAAATCGTTGAACTGCAGAACCTTGGTCGGTGCGCGATCATTCTTCAGTGCATCTTCGAGCGCCGCCATCACCCTGAAGCGGTTCTTGCGCTCGTCCATGTCGATGAAGTCGATGATGATGATGCCGCCCAGGTCGCGCAGCCGGATCTGCCGCACAATCTCCGGAATCGCGTCCAGATTGGTTTTGACGATGGTGTCCTCAAGCCGCGCGGTTTTGCCCACGTACTTGCCGGTGTTGATGTCGATGGCCACCAGCGCCTCGGTCTGGTTGATCACGATGGAGCCGCCGGACTTGAGCCACACCTTGGAACGCAGCGCCTTCGAAATTTCGTCCTGGATGCCGAAGTGCTCGAACAGCGGCGTTTCCTTGGTGTAGAGCTTGACGCGCCTGACGAGCGTGGGTGAGAAGCGGTTGAGGAAGCGGACGATTCTTTCGTAGTCCTCTTGCGAATCGACCCAGATAGAGGAGAAGTTTGCGCTGACTTGGTCGCGCAGGATGCGCTCGATCAGCGAAAGATCGTGGTAGATGAGCGCCGGCGCTTTCGATTTCTCCGAGCGGTCGCGAATCTCCTCCCACAAATGAATCAGGAAGCGCAGGTCGGCGCGGAGTTCATCTTCCGATGCGCCCTCGGCCGCGGTGCGCACGATGAAGCCGCCGGAGGCGTCGCCGCGCTCGTTGGTCAGGATGCGTTTCAGCCGCTGACGCTCCTCGTCGGAGGCGATTTTGCGGCTCACACCCACGTGAGTCACCGTGGGCATGAACACCAGAAAACGGCCGGGAAGCGCGATGTGGCTGGTGATGCGCGCGCCCTTCTTGGCGATGGGCTCCTTGGCGATCTGCACCAGGATCTCCTGGCCGGGCTTGAGCAGGTCGCTGATGGTGGGAAGATCGGTGGTCTGCATGGAGCGGCGGGTGGGGCCGCGACCTCTGCCGGGACGGCCGCGCTCGGGGCGCTCGCCACGACGGCCGCGCCCACCGCGCCCACCGCGTTCGCGTCCCGGAACCGGCGCAGTGCCCGCCGCTGCCGGCTCTTCGGCTTCCTCTTCTTCGTCTTCACTCTCGACGTCTTCGTCGCCGTTCTTGTCGTCAAAGTTGAGCTGGATCTTGTGATCGAGGTGAGCTTCCTGGAGCATCTCGCCCAGCTCGCCCGAGCGAATCTGCGAGCGCACCTTTTCCTCTTCTTCGTAGTCTTCGAGATCGTGGCCGTCGTGGCGCGGGTAATGGTGCCGCGGCGTGTCCACCTCTTCGCCCTCGATCACCTCTTCTTCCACCACGCCCGCACCCGGCGAAAACGAGGAAACGGCGGCAGCTTTGCCGCCCGCAGCCGCGCCCGAGGGCTCCGGCGTCTTCGCCGCCGCCGGATGCTCCGTCCCCTCATCCTTCCTCTTCTTGCCGCCCATGCCGAACAGGCGAAATTCGCTCGGCGGCAGCGGATCGACATGGTGTGACGCGGATCGATCACCCTCGGGCCCTTTCGGGTGCGTATCGGACTGCGTCTCGCCGCCCTGCTGGTCCGGACGATCGGGATCGCCCTTCTGCGCGGTGATCCAGTCGGCCACCACCTCCGTCGAAGGTTCGGGAATGGGCGCGTGACCGATGTTGTTTTCGCCCGCTCGCTCGCCTTGGCGCTCGCCGGTGTGCTCTTCCTGCCTGTAACCCGCGCGCGCAGGCTCTTCGCCGCCGCGGGATTCGGTGAAGAATGGGTCGGAATCGGCTTCCGCGCCGGCTCGATCGGCTGGCCCGCCGGGCAGCTCCTCCTCCACCATCTCCTCGTCCACCTCCGCTTCACCTTCCCACCCCGCGGACGAGGACCTATCCGCGGGGACCCCGGCTTGAAGAGGCGTCACTTCAGGATTCAGATAAGCGGACTCGATGGTTTCGCCCCAGGCAGACCCTTCTTCGTTGGCGATACCCTCCGGCTCGACTTGCGCCGGCTCGGAGGCGCGGCGATGGCGGGCCAGGGACTCTCCAGGCAGGAGTCCGGAGCCATCCCATCCCAGCGGAGCTTCAATCAGCGAGGAAGGCTTGGACGACGTCAGGCGGCGTGCGGGCGGAGGCGGCGCAGCGGCGCCGGCCGCCGGCTGCGTCGGCTCGCCGCCGTACTTCGAAAGCGATTCGCCCGGCAGGACGAAGGGCTTGGGCTCGCGGTCCGGACTGCTCCCCCGTTCGGGCCGGCTCACCCGTTCGGGTCGGCCTTCCCGCCCGCGGCGTTCCTCGCGCGGCTCGCGCCCACGGTAACTCGGCTGTATCTGTTCCGGGGCCGGGGGGCGTGCCAACGCCGGCGGTTCGGCCTGGGCGCGCGTTTCATCGCCCGGTTCCAGGTAGGTTTCGGCCGCCGTATCCGACTCAACCGGGTCGGAGACCGACGCCGGGGCGGCTGTTCCGCGCCCGGTGCGCCGGCGGCGGCGTCCGCGCCAGCGACGGGGTTCGCCCGCGGCTCCACCTTCCTCTTCCTGCGATGCGCCCGAGGCCGGCTCTTCCGCCGCCGCTCGGACCGGCTCGATTTCGGGAGCCGCCGCGGGGGCGTATTCCGGGGCCGGCCTGCTTTCCCGGCGGCCCTCCCGCCCGTACCGCTCGCGCCGTTCTTCTCCGCCGCCTTCGCGCGGTTCGCGCTCCCGGCGGCTCTCCCGCGCTATCTGCGGCACCGGGGTGCTGGTTGCGGCCCGCTCCAGCTCATCGCTCTCTTCCTGGTCTTCCATCTCCAGGAAGTCGGTTACGTAAAGGAACGCGTCGCGCTCCAGGCCCAGGTCCACAAATGCAGACTGCATGCCCGGCAGAACCCGCGTGACCCGGCCGTTGTAAATCGACCCGGCAAGGGTGTACTCGTTTTCGCGTTCGTAGTAGATTTCCGCGAGCTGGTCGTCTTCCAGGATCGCGAGCCGCGTCTCATGCGGCGTGGAGGAAATGCAAATTTCTTTGGCCATCGTACCTTTCCGCCCGGTGCCCGCCGTGGCGGGTGGCCGGGGCCTGCGGCAAGGCCGGATGGAGCGAAACATGCGAGGTGGGGAAGGGAATGGCAGGATGACCGGGAGACGCTGGTTGGCCGGAAGCCGCTGAACGGCAATCCCTTACAGGCGGCGAACCAGAACGTTCGGCCTCTGAAGCCAGCCGAACAGACAGTCTAATTGGAGAATCCTCTAGCAGAAAGTTTGTGGCCATCCAGAACCAGCTCGACCAGTTGATCGAAAGGTACGGGGCCGTTATGCCGCCGGCACCAGCGTTCCGCGCCCAGGGAGCCGGGGTCACACTGCCCCTTGATCCCGCGCGATTTGTGCCTCTTGCTGGCTCCTGGCGGCGCCGGCGCATCTCTCCCAGGCGACACATCCGCGCCGCTCTAGAGAACCGCCTTGCCCGTTTCTGCGTGCTCATGAACCCAATCCCGCCGCGCCCTTTTTTCCGGTTCCATCACGAACCTGGCCGGCGAATTGACTTGTTAAATCTCTTTCCCGCGGCGTCGCCTCCTGGCAGCGCTCGCGGATCTAAACCCTTTGGATGCAACTCAGTTTACGAACCGGCGCATGCGCACGTTCATCGCCACGCCCAGCGCCAGAAACGTAAACAACACCGAAGACCCGCCGTAGCTCATCAGCGGCAATGGGATTCCGGTGACAGGCATAAAGCCTATGACCATGCCCACGTTGACCAGAATCTGAAAGGTCAACACAGCCACGATGCCCATGATAATCAGGGAACCGGCAAGGTCGGCGGCTGTTTGTGCGTTTTGAATCAAACGCATCAATACCAGGAAGTATAGCAGGAGGACAAAAATCGCGCCCACGAAGCCATGCTCCTCGCTGAAGGCGGCAAAGATAAAGTCGGCGTGGGGTATGGGGATAAACGCTCCCTGCGTCTGCGAGCCCTTCTCCGCGCCTTGGCCCCATATGCCGCCCGCGCCTACGGCAATCTTGGCCTGCAGAATCTGGTAGCCGGAGCCGCGGGGGTCGTTCGAGGGATTGATGAAGCTGGTAAGCCGCGCTTTCTGATACGGCTTGAGCAGCTTGCCGCTCGACCAGCCGCCTGCCACCAGAACCGCCCCGGCGGCAACCAGGATCAGCGACTGCCTCCAGTTGATTCCGCCCAGAAACAGGCCCACCACCAACACCGGCAAATACATCAGGGAGGTGCCCATGTCCGGCTGCTTGAGAATCAGCAGCATGGGAATGCCAACCAGCGCAAAGACCCTGAAGATCTCCTTCCAGCTCAGGGAGCGGCCGCCGAGGTTGGCGAAGTAGCGGGCGACCAGCAGGATGATGACCAGCTTCATCCATTCCGACGGTTGAAACTGCATCGGCCCGAGCTTGATCCAGCGCCGCGCGCCGAGTGCCTTGTGGCCGATGCCCGGCACCAGCACGGCCATGAGCGTGAACAGGAAGAATCCGTAAAGCCAGGGGGAAAAATCGATGAGCTTGTGGTAGTCGATCCTGGAAAACAGGAACATGGCCGCCAGCCCGCTGCCAATGTAAATGAGCTGCTTGATGTGGAAGTGGCCGTCGGCGTACTTGGTGTGCAAGGTGGCCGAGTAGATCTCCATGACCGAGATGGCGCAAAGGATGAGCACCATCAGCAGGAGGCCCCAGTCGAAGTCGCGGAAGCTCATGAAACGGCGCATCAGTGGAGGTCCTTGCGCCAGCGGACGGGCAGCGCGGAGAGCACCGAGGCGAAGTCTGCGGATTTCATGGTGAGGGCGCTGGCCGGCTGGGCGGGCGTGACGAAGAAATGCCCGGCGTGCAGCACGTCAGCCTGCCCGGCGTTCTTGCTGCCCGCGCCCGGGGCCGGAGTGGTCCATATTGCCCCCACTTCGACGGGTTTGTTGGCCTGGCCGGCCTGCTGGAGCAGGTTGTGATCCTGGCGGCGCTTCTTGTTCACATAGGTGATCACCATGGCCTGGGCGATGTGGGCCGAGTTCGAGCCCCAGTCGCCGTGCTCCTGGAGAATGACCACGGCAAACTCGGGATTGCGCCGCGGCACCATGCCCACGAACCAGGAGTTGGGGGTGCGCGCGCCGCCCTTTACGTGGGTGTCGCCGCCGCCCACCACCTGAGCGGTGCCGGTTTTGCCGGCAAAGTCCACGCCCTGAATGTGCGCGCCTTCCGCGGTGTGGTAAAGGCCGGGGGTCGTCGCCGCCGCCATGCCGTCGGTGATGGTGGTCCAGGTGTCGTTGGAGATGGGCACGTATTTGTCGCCGGAGCCGGGGAAAGAGTCCAGCAGCGCCTGGCGGAAATCGGGCGGAAGCTGGTTGGGATTGACCACGTGGGGTCGGACGAAGTGGCCATCGGAGGCGAGGCCAGCGAGAGCGCGCAGAAGCTGGATGGGCGTCACCTGGGTTTCGCCCTGGCCAATACCGACGGAGATGGTGCTACCCGCGTAGTACTTTTGATGGAAATTCTTCCACTCCCACTGCGAGGAGGGCATCAGGCCGGTCATCTCGTTGGGCAGGTCTATCCCGGTCTTCTGGCCGATGCCGTACGAAGTGGCGTACCTTGCAATGGTGTCGATCCCCAGCCGCTGCGCCAGGGTGTAGAAGTAGGTATCGCAGGACTCCGGAATGGCTTCGTGGATGGAGAGAAGGCCGTGATGGTGGTCGCATTTGAAGAAGCGGCCGTAAAAATCAGCCCCGCCATTGCAGACGACCTTCATGGTTTCGGCGATTCCCTCCTGCAAGCCGGCCGCGGACATGATGATTTTGAAGGTGGAACCGGGCGCTAGCTGGTCCTGAATGGCCTTGTTCATCAGGGGATGGCGCGGGTCGGTAATGAGCTGGTTCCAGTTGTTGCGGGTGATGCGGACGGCGAATTGGTTGGGGTCGAAATTGGGATGGGAGACCAGCGCCAGGATTTCGCCGGTGCGGGGATCCATGGCGACGACGGCCCCGTTGCTGTCGCCCAGCAACTGCTCCGCTTCGCGCTGCAGGTCGAGATCGATGGTGAGCTTCAGGTCCTGTCCCGGAGTGGCGTGTTGCGTGCCCAGGATTCCCACCTCGCGGCCGTGGCTATCCACGATTACGTCGCGCGAGCCGTTTACGCCGCGCAGGAGCTCGTCGTAGGTCTCCTCCACGCCGTCCTTGCCCACCACGTCGCCGGGCTCGTAGGCGGCGTAGCGCGGCTGATTCAAGTCGTCTTCGCTTACCTCGCCCACGTAGCCGATCAGATGCGAGGCGAAACCGTCTCGCGGATAAAGGCGGCGCTCCTCGTCGATGGTCTCGAGCTCGGGCAGTTCGTTGCGGTGCGCCTCGATGAAGGCCTGCTCGTCCGCGGAAATGTCTTCTTTGATGGGGATGGGCTGGTAGCCGGGCGCGGCGCGGAAGTGCTTCAAGGTGGCGCGGAGCTGATCCACGTCCACGTGCAGCCCCTGCGCGATCATGGGCAGGTCGGCATCAATGTTTTTGTTCTGCTCGCGGACCAGGAAGCAGGAGACCGACGGGTAGTTGTCCACCAGCAGCCGGTCGTAGCGGTCGAAGAGCTTGCCTCGCGGCGCCATGATGGGCACCTTGCGGATGCGGTTCTGCTGCGCCAGGTCGCGGTAATTGGACGCGCCCAGCACCTGCAGGTTCCACAAGCCGGCCACCAGCGCCAGCATCATCGCCAGAATGCCGTACTGCACCGCCGTCGATTTGAACGAGGAGAGCTTTTCGCCGCGGGTGTATCGGTCGGAATACATGCTGCTTTCTCTAAGATAGCGCGAAACCGGATTGCGTCATCGATTTCTCAATCAAAGGTTGTACGCGCGTAACCGGGAGTTCAATAGTTGGACTCGGCAGGGCTGAAATGGGATCCAAAGATGGGATTGGAGCCTATGGATTGAACCAGTCCCGATCCTCCGCGGGCCCCTGGTCGCGTTCCAGCTCAAAATCCGCGGCGTCGGCGTCGTCCAGTTGACGAAAGATCTCGTTCAAGTCGGGCTTGGGTGGAACGGAGGGCTCCGGGGGCTTTTCGGAAAGGACCAGGTCGCCGTTTTGCGGGTTCTGGCTGATCCAAACGTGATCCGTGCTGAACCAGAGCTCTTGGGGGATGGTTAACGCCTGGCCGCGGCCGTGTTTGATGATGCGGACTCTATGTACAACATTGAAAGCGACACCTCCTGCCAGAATGCCGGAACCTCAATAGTTTAAGCCAATCGGACGAGGGGAGCCGTCCTTGGGAGCTGCGAAAAAACTCGCGGGGGTGCTGGGGCCAAAGCAGAAGACCGCAGGGGCTAAAGCCCAAGTCCTCTATTTGGGCAGCTAGCGGCACGACTGAAGTCGTGCCCTGACACGTTTTCCGCGTTCGACGAGTCCTTCCGCAACCTGTTCAGTCTCCCGGCGGAACGCACTCCGTCTCCACGCCTTCATACTCGAATTTGCGCAGGTGAACCAGGCATTCGGAGAGAGCGCCGAGCAGGGTTTCGTGCCAGCCGCAGGGATGAAACTTCATGGCCTTCTGGTTGAGCGCGAGATCGGCCTGGGCGAAGAACCGCATCACGCTGGTTTCGGCGGTGGCGAACTCCTTGACGGTGATGCGGGCTTCGATTTCGCCGGCCGCGTGCTTCTTTGTGTAGGAGAAAAAGTGGAGTTTGGCGAGTTGCTCCGACGGATCGCGCTGGGCAAACTTCCAATCGTTCATTGAGGATTGCCTCCGGGGAAGTTGGGGGGGCTATTCGCCCAGTCTAGCCGATTGCGTTGCCAACCTCTCCGGAAACATCGGCCGGGCGGAGCAGATAGGTGGGCTCCAGCATCCCGCTGGGCGGATAAATTTCCTCGCCGGCGTATTGGAACCGCAGTTTGAGCAATAGCTTCCGCGAAGCTGCATTCTCCGGGTGGTGTCCGGCGAAGATCGCCGTCGCGCCGAACTGGTCGAACCCGTGCCGGATCACCGCAGTCGCCGCTTCAAACCCGAGCCCGAGCCGCCAGAACTCCGGCCGCAAGTGGAATCCCAGTTCCGGGACGCCGGGCTTCCACGGCCGCAATCCGCAAACTCCCACATGCCGCCCGTCTTCGCGCAGGAGGATGGGCCAGTACTGCATCCCCGAATCGCGCTGGCAGGCCATTTCGCGCGCCAGCCGGGCTTGAACCTGCTCCGGCGAATACGGGCCGCCGAAGAAGCCGGTGACGCGCGCGTCGGTCCACAACTTCATGGCCAGAGGCAGATCGTCCTGGCGCCAGGCTCGAAAGCCGAGCCGGGCGGTCTCGATGAAATATTGCTCTGCCATTGCGTCCGCGGCCAATGAGCCGAACCTCAGTCCTTGATCTGGAACCGGTCCAGGAGGGGAAAAACAGCCAGGGCGATCAGCGAGTTGCCCACCGCCTGCAGCAGGCTGGCCAGCCAGCTCCACTCCAGCGTCATGCCCAGCATGCCGCGGTAAATGAAGAGGTAAAGCGAATTGCACAGCAGGGTGAGGACGAAGTTCAGCATCGCCCGCACCACGTAATTCTGCACGTCGATGCGAATGCCCACTGAAGCGGCCAGGTATCCCGCAACCGTCTTGGCGATGCCGTTGATGCCGATGGCGTGATGGGTCAGCGCGTCTTCAAAGATGCCTACGAAGCAGCCGATCAGCGTGCCCTGGATGGGGCTGCGGCGGCCCAGCGCGAAGTAGATGGTGATGACCAGGGGAAAGTCGAACCAGACGTGGCTCTGGCCCACCGCCCGCGGCAGCATGGCTTGCAGCACCAGCGAGGCCACAATTACCACCAGATAAAGCAGCGCGGGGTAGCGGTGAATTCCAAGGTCGCGGCGGGAGTCCGCCATCATCACCGGCATTTAACGTTCCCCCTGCGGCTGCGGGGTGGCCGGCCGCGGCTCAGCCTTGGGCGTGGCGGGCTTTTTCGTCTTCGGAGCCGTTTGGCCCGCAGCCTGACCCGGCTCGGACTGGTCCGGCGTGGGCTCGTTGCGGGGCACAAATCGGTCAGAATGCGCGGGCGGCAGCAGCTTGGGCACCACGGCCAGCGGCGGCGTGGCCTGCGAGCCGCTGGCTCCCGCGGCCGGCTGCGCCGGCGCCGGCGCGTTCGGGTCGGTGATGCCCGGCAGCCGCTCCGCCATGATTTGCGAGGCCTTCTGCTGCTCGTCCAGCTCCTCGGCTTCGGCGCCCTTGAGCTGCTGGCTCTCGGCCATGTCCTTCAACTGTTCCTCGTTGAACCGCGGCTGCATGGAGGTGATCACCAGTACCTCGTCCAACTGGTCCAGGTGCGCCGCCGGCTTCACAATCACGTGGATGAACCCGTCTTGATCGGGATCGCGCACCACCTTCTGGACCACGCCAACGGGGAGCCCGCGGGGAAAAATCTGGTCGCCCCCCGCCGTCAAAACTTTTTCGCCGGGCTGGATGCGATTGTCCGCCAGGATGCCCACAATCTGCGGCTGGCCCTCCGCGTTGCCGCGCAGGATGCCCCGGATGCGCGTGGTTTCAAGGATCACGCCGGCCCCGCTCGACTGGTCGTTGATGGCCAGCACCTGCGCCGAATGCCCAAACACCTCGCGCACCTTGCCCACGATGCCTTCCGCGGTGATCACGGCCATGTCGCGCCGCAGGCCATCGTCTTCCCCCTTGTCGATGGTGAACAGCCGCGACTGGTCAGAACCGCTGGTGCCAATCACCTGCGCCAGCGTCGTGGTGTAAAGGTATTTTTCCTGGAAACCCAGCATGGCCTGGAGCCGCCGGCCCTGGCGCGCGTCTTCAACCATCTCCGCCTGCTCCAGCCGCAGGCGGTCCACCGTCGCCTGCAGATTCTGGTTCTCCTGGCGCACGTGGCGCAGGTCAAAGTAGTCTCCCCAGAACTCGCCCACGCCGGTCTTGAAGAATTCCGTCACCCGCTCCGGCGGCGACACCAGCGCATTGGCCCACAGGCGGATCAGCCGCACCCCGGAGCTGTCTGCCGGATCGTAAGTATTGCGTCCCGAGCTGCTGCGGCGCACCTGCACCGCCAGCCCGATGATCTGCACCACCAGCAGGGCCGTGAGCACTACGAGGTTTCGGTAGCGGGTGAGAAAGGATTCCATAAATGCCACTGACCACTGCTCTTAGTCGATCTTTATCTTCCGCAGCAGCCGGAAATCCGACAGCATCTTGCCCGTGCCCAGCACCACTGAGGCCAGCGGATCGTCGGCCACCGAGACCGGCAGCCCGGTTTCCTCGCGGATGCGCTTGTCCAGGTTCTTGATCAGCGCGCCGCCGCCGGTAAGCACGATGCCGCGATCGGAAATATCGGCCGAGAGCTCCGGCGGCGTCCGCTCCAGCGCCACCCGGATCGCGTTCATGATCACGGCAATGCACTCACCCAGCGCCTCGCGAATCTCCGAGTCGTCCACGGTGATGGTCTTGGGCACGCCTTCAATCAGGTTGCGGCCCTTGATCTCCATGCTCAGCGGCTTGTCCAGCGGGAAGGCCGAGCCGATCTCTATCTTGATGTGCTCGGCGGTCCGCTCGCCGATCAGCAGGTTGTACTTGCGCTTCAGGTAGTTGGTGATGGCCTCGTCCATCTGGTTGCCGGCCATGCGCACCGAGCGCGAATAGACAATACCCGACAGCGAGATCACTGCGATATCCGTCGTTCCCCCGCCAATGTCGACCACCATGTTGCCGCTGGGCTCGGTAATGGGCAAGCCCGCGCCGATGGCCGCCACCATGGCCTGTTCCACCAGGTAAACCTCGCTGGCCTTGGCCCGGTACGCCGAGTCCTCCACCGCGCGCTTTTCCACCTGCGTGATCTCGGAAGGCACTCCGATCACGATCCTGGGATGGACCAGCATCTTGCGGTTGTGCGCCTTCTGGATGAAGTAGTTGAGCATCTTCTCGGTGACCTTGAAGTCGGCGATCACACCGTCCTTCATGGGCTTGATGGCCACGATGTTGCCCGGGGTCCGCCCCAGCATCTCCTTGGCTTCCTTGCCCACCGCCTCCACTTCGCCGGTGTTCTTGTTGATGGCCACGATGGAGGGCTCGTTGACCACGATGCCCTTGCCCGCGGCGTACACCAGCGTGTTGGCCGTGCCCAGGTCAATGGCCAGGTCGCTCGAAAACATGCTGAAGAGCGAGCGCAGGCTGTGCGAGCGCGAGGGACGCGAAGGATAACCATTCAAAGACATTGGTGCTCAGGTACTTCCTTAGGGCTATTGTACGGCCAGTTTGCCGCGGTGCGCGGCCTGGTTCGGGGGCAGGGGCAAAAGATACAGCCAATGCGGTAAACTCAACTGTTTGCCGTGCCTTCAGCATATCGCAGATCGGACGCGAACGAGTGCCGAAGCGAACTCAATCGTAATGTGGCCCACGGCTGGTTAATGATTTCTCTTCGCCGCGGCCCTTTTTGGAGATTCCCATGTCGAATAAGTCGTTTCTGAACCTGATCGGCGGCCAATGGGTCGCCGCGGCGACCGGTAAAACCTTCCTCAACATCAACCCTGCGGACCACTCCGATGTGGTGGGCGAGTTCCCCGCCTCCGGCGCCGAAGACGTGGCCGCGGCCGTGGAATCCGCTAAAAGGGCCTTCGCCACCTGGCGGCTGTTCCCCGCGCCCAAGCGCGCCGAGATCCTCTTCCGCGCCGGCCAGCTCCTGCGCGAGCGCAAGGAGCAGTACGCCCACGACATGACCCGCGAAATGGGCAAAGTGCTGGCCGAAACCCGCGGCGACGTGCAGGAGGCCATCGACGAGGCCTTTTACGTCGCCGGCGAAGGCCGCCGCATGTTCGGCAAGACCACCCCCAGCGAGCTTCAGAACAAGTTCGCCATGAGCATCCGCATGCCGCTGGGCGTGGTGGGCATGATCACGCCGTGGAATTTCCCGATGGCGATTCCCAGTTGGAAACTCTTTCCCGCTTTGGTCGCGGGCAACACCTGCGTCATCAAGCCGGCCACCGACACGCCGCTCTCGGTGCACAATCTGGTCCAGACCCTGGTCGACGCCGGCGTGCCCGACGGCGTGCTGAACATCGTGAACGGCGGCGGAGGCTCGGTGGGCAGCGCGCTGGTCGAGCACCCCGACGTCCGCGCCATCAGCTTTACCGGCTCCAGCGCAGTGGGCTCGCACGTGGCCCAGCGCGCCGCCGCCACCTTCAAGCAGGTCTCGCTCGAAATGGGCGGCAAAAACGCCATGATCGTGCTCGACGACGCCAACCTCGACCTCGCGCTCGACGGCGCCGTGTGGGGCGCGTTCGGCACCACCGGCCAGCGCTGCACCGCAACCAGCCGCATCCTGCTGCAGAAAGGAATTGCGAAGCACTTCACGGAACGGCTGGTGGAGCGGGCTGAAAAGCTCAAAGTCGGCAACGGGCTCGACGAGTCGGTTGACGTTGGACCGCAGGTGAATGCCAGCCAGATCGAGACCTCCAACAACTACGTCGATATAGCCATCAAAGAGGGCGCAAAACTGCTTCTCGGGGGCGCCCCGCTTACCGATGGCGACTATGCCAACGGCACGTTTTTCGATCCAACCATCTTCGGCGGCGTGCGCCCGGAGATGCGCATCGCGCGCGAAGAGGTCTTCGGACCGGTGCTCAGCCTGATCGAGTTCGACACCTTCGAGCAGGGAATCGAGATCGCCAATTCCATCGACTACGGCCTGTCGTCGGCGCTCTATACCAAGGACCTGAACAAGGCCTTCACGGCGATCCGCGATTTAGAAGCCGGCATCACCTACATCAACGCGCCCACCATCGGCGCCGAAGTGCATCTGCCCTTCGGCGGAGTAAAGCAAACCGGCAACGGCCACCGCGAAGGCTCCGAGGCGCTGGAGTTCTTCACTACATGGAAAGCTGTGTACGTCGATTACTCGGACAAGTTACAACGCGCGCAGATCGATAACGCGGAGTAGGTGCCGCGCTTGACCTCTTGCGAATTCGGTCTCCTGGATGTATATTGGAAACATATACACTTCCGGTGACAGGCGAGGGTTCTTTCAGCCGAAATGCGAGGACCATGGATGCCATACACCGGCTTTGATTGGGACGACGGGAACTCGCGAAAGAATGACAAGCACGGCGTCACCAATGCGGAAGTGGAGCAGGTGTTTCTCAACACGCCTCTGATCATTGCGGTTGATGTGAAGCATAGTCTTCAGGAGCGCAGGTTTCATGCTCTTGGCCGCAGTGACGCGGATCGCTGGCTGCATATCACCTACACGGAACGCGGTGACGGCACATTGATTCGCCCAATCTCCGCTCGCGACATGAGCAGGAAGGAGAGAGCCATCTATGAGCAAGCAGTTAAAGCCCGTCCCTGAATTCACGAACGAGGCCGAAGAGCGGGCCTTCTGGGAGGCGCCCGCGAACGACAGCACGGAGTACATCGACTGGAGCAAGGCAAGGCTGGCGACGTTTCCCAAACTGAAGCCATCGACGGAAACCATCTCCATCCGCATGCCGGAGGACGTGCTGAATACGATTCGAGACCACGCGCGCAGACTCGATGTGCCGTACCAATCGCTAATCAAGCTCTGGTGCGCAGAGAAGATCGCCGATCTGGCGCGGCGGCCGATTGCAAAGCGGGGCAGGCGGTGATGGCCAATTGTCGGATCGGCAACGGCCATCGCGAAGGGTCGGAGGCGCGATCGAGTTCTTCACCACGTGGAAAGTGGTGTAGTTGGATTACTCCGACAAATTGCAAAGGGCGCAGATCGATAACGCGGAGTGAGGCATCCTCATATTTGAGGTCTCCAATACGGCTTCATCAATATTGCTACGATCTCCTTTGTCTCTGCCAAATGGAACCCTTTGGGGTAGCCCGGATGGAAAATCGCCGCGCACAGTGCGTATTCATCGTCAGTTGTGGGATACCAACACGCGAGCCGATCAGAACCCAATATTCCACGGCTGAAAACTTCCCCCAATGGGAATCGAGATTCCACTCGGGGCGGCGTCTTCCCGGGGAACAACTGATCGCCCGGCAACATCGTCCAGTTGGCCTTCCCAATGACGAGAATCCTGCTCGGGGCGTGGCGTCGCAATATCTCCCTGAATCCTTTGACGGCGGCGTCACTCTCAAACATTGAGCGTTTGGGCCTTTGCCTTGGTCGAATCCCGACATACTCCTGAACAAAGTTATAGAAGATGACCTCATCCCAGAAATCTGATTTTCGATCAAACAAGCCCGCAATATTTCGCCAGAAGGGATAATCTTCCTTCGCTTTGATGGCAAAACGTGTGGTCAGACGTCGGTCCTCGGGCATCGTTTCCCACCGATAGTGAGACTCGCCAAGGACCAGCAATTTCATGCTGCTGTCCTTGTATCTAAGGCCCACCGCTGGCCAGAATTGTGCGAACTCATAGGTTTCTTCCATAGGCGTGCCATGTTAGCTCGTCGATGGCGCCTCAGTCGAGATTTGGCCGAACCGGCCACGCCCAGTCCGCGCTAGAATCTCTCCATGCTGAAGTCCTACGACGAAGTCCTCGAACTCGCGCTTGAACTCAATTATGAGGAGCGGTCCAAGCTCTCTCATGAGTTGTGGTGGAGTCTGCATCCGACCGCAGAAGACCTCCCACAGGAGCAGATCGACGCTGCCTGGGCTGCGGAGATCGAGCGGCGAGTCGCGGAAATAGACTCGGGATCGGTCGAGATGGTTTCCTGGGAGGAACTCGAGGCCAAACTGCGGGAAAAGCTCTCTGCACGCGCCTCAGACGTATCCAGTAGCTGACTGAGCCGCCCCCATTACAAATCAGCAAGAGGAAATCGATGGAAACTCAGTACGCACCCAACCCCACCCGTTACGACCATGCCCAATTCCGCCGCTGCGGCCGCTCCGGCCTGGTGCTGCCCGCCATCACCCTCGGCCTGTGGCAGAACTTCGGCGGCGCCGACCTCTTCGAGACCGGCCGCGCCATGGTACGCCGCGCCTTCGACCGCGGCGTCACCCACTTCGACCTGGCCAACAACTACGGCCCGCCCTACGGCTCCGCCGAAGAAAACTTCGGTGTCATCCTGCGCAAGGACTTCGGCGTGAGCAAGCACGCGAGCGGCCTCCGCAACGAGCTCCTGATTTCAACCAAAGCCGGCTGGGATATGTGGGAAGGGCCGTATGGGATTGGCGCGTCGCGGAAGTATTTGCTGGCGTCGCTGGACGACAGCCTGAAGCGGATGGGCCTTGAGAACGTCGACATTTTCTACGCGCACCGGCCCTGGGCCAACTGCCCGCTGGAGGAGACCATGGGCGCGCTCGCCGACGCCATCCACCAGGGCAAGGCGCTCTACGTCGGCATCTCGTCGTACAGCCCGGAGCGCACCCGCGAGGCTGCCGCGATCCTGAAACAGATGGGCGTGCCGCTGCTCATTCACCAGCCCAGCTACTCCATGTTGAACCGCTGGATCGAGCAGGGACTGCTGGCCACGCTGGACGAGCTCGGCGTGGGCTGTATTGCGTTTTCTGCCCTTGGACAGGGCCTCTTGACCAATAAGTACCTCAACGGCGTGCCCGAAAGCTCGCGCGCCACGCAAGAGCATTCGTCGCTGCTCAAAAACTTCTTGAAGCCCGAGAACATCGAGCGGGTTCGCGCGCTGAACGAGATTGCCAAGCGGCGCGGGCAGTCGCTGGCGCAGATGGCGATTGCGTGGGTGTTGCGCGACCATCGGGTCACGTCGGCGCTGATCGGCGCGCGCAACGTGGAGCAGCTCGACAACTCGCTCGACGCGCTGCACAAGCTCGAATTCACCGAAGGAGAGCTCAAAGAGATCGACAAGTACGCGGTCGACTCGAACATCGATCTGTGGCGGAACGCGCGGGAGACGATGGCCTAGCCATCTAGGTATCGTTCGAAAACGCGCGAGCTGATACCGAGCTGTCTCGGGGTAGACCACAATATATAGTGGTTTTACGCTATAGAATTGGCAGGTTTATCCATTATCTA
The DNA here is from genome assembly GCA_963766785.1 of uncultured Acidobacteriota bacterium. Lineage (GTDB taxonomy): Bacteria > Acidobacteriota > Terriglobia > Terriglobales > Acidobacteriaceae > Telmatobacter. Next base: position 84,745 of record CAVYBV010000011.1, on the reverse strand, counting down.
GTCGGCGAAGGTCGAGGTTTTACCAGTTGAACAACAATTCGCGCAAATCCCACTCAAAACAAGCCCGTTACAGCGCGGTCCGAATGCCGGGGCGGACCCCGCATTTTAACTACTTTGCCATCATTACCGACTAATAACGAAGCGAGGCTTTACCAATTGGAACTATTATCCCTTTAGCTTAGGATAGTGCTAGAATGAGCGCGTGGAAAAGCCAGAACTACTAGCCATTATTAACGTCCTTGCGCGGCAGGCGAAGAGTCATTATCGGGAATTGCTGGCGCATCGGATGTTTGCGCAGTATCTAAAGAACGAGGGCTATCGAGACGTGGACGAAATAATTGAAAGCGCTCGTCAATCCGCTGAGATTCAGGCCGCTGGAGCAAAGTACGATCAAGCGATTGACGCCAAGATTCCACCATCTGACGAAGAACTTCTGGACGAGGCTCTAAAGAAATGGCTTGCAAGTCTTCCGTCAGCTGGTCTACCAAACTGAATGGATGTTGTTGCATTTGTGCGCAACTCCTCTGTATGATGTCGCTACAGAGATTTGCCACACCGGAGACCCGCCCTGGCAGGCGGGTTTTCTATTGGGACTAGAATACCCCTATGGATAAAACCGCGCCAGCGAAACTGAAGGATGTAGTATTCAATCGGGAAAAGTTCGACGCGGTTCTACGCCGTATGATCGCCAGCAAGCCGATGCCCCTCAAAGACGTTGTGGGCACCTCCCCGCGCAGTCCCAAACGCCGCAAGGCAGTCCAAATATCGGACTAGGGAGCAGGATGCCAGACGAAGAGAAAGACGGAGAAACCCCGGCCCCGTTACCGGGTGAGAGCGTACACGCTTTCCTCCAGCGTATTCGTCGAACGTCGCGCCCGGAAGGCGGGGTACGGTTCATCGAGATGAATGGGGAGTTGGGTCCGATCTCAATGGGTTTTGGTGGCCCTGTAGAGCCGCCGAAGGACGATCCAGAGGACTAGCCGCCTTGCGTTCTATAATCCATCCCCATGAGGCAGCTTTGGTTTCCCTGCATGGCGACCGCTCTGTGTCTGCTCGCTGCCTGCCATACCGTCCCCACCCCGCAAGAGCAATCGGCGATCCGCAACGACCATGTTAAGAGAAACGAAATCGGGACCTCGCCCGTTGTAATAATGCCGGACGGCGATGTAGACGCGGATGGGATTTGGATTCCAGAGCCAGACGACAAGGCGCACCAGCTTGTTCATCCCGAACAAACGCGCATCGTCTGCAATAAAGGGGAACAGAACTGTCTTGAAATGCAGCTAAGTTTCACGGCGGTAGGAAACAACTTTGTAATGGTCAATGGCCCGGAAGAGACGATTTGGCCAATCCAATCGTGGGATAAGAACAGTCTCGTTGCCGGGTATGGGCCGTTCCCGATGTTGACAAAGCTATCGGAAAGGTGCGAAAGCCACGTTCTGTCAATAGTGTTCGCGTCAGGCACCGTTACAACCTCGGATATTCCCACCCATGGCGATGGCTGCGAACCGATAAATGAAACGAACTCCTACCGGCTGGCGAGCGGATGGTATGAGGTGGACACATCCCCGCACAATGACGCTGTTAAGGACACAGCGCCCAAATGAGATCGCTATTTTGTGATTGCTCGCTTGCGCGGTACGGCCTTGCGCGGTTCCCGTTTCGCCGCCGCGAATTCCGACATATTGACGCGCCCTAAATTCTTCCTAGTTCGCTGCGCCTTGAGCGCTGCCGGAGATGGTTTGTATGATTTTCCTGATCCAATGTTTTTGGGGATTGGCGTTCCGGTCAGCTTGGAGTATTCTCCCCAATTGATTCGCCCTGTCGATTTTCTTAGGTCGTTGAGTGACTTGGCATCTTGATCGGTAGTTGACATCGGTTCCTCCGTGTCTTCTTCCCGGAGAACGGCGAACCGTAGGGTACAGAATACCTCAGAATGGGTTGTCCCCGCCTTTAAGTTTGGCGTAGGGCAGCGGTTCCCGCGTCATGTTGGCAAGAGCCAGATCGAACATCGCCGGTTGCATACCGCGCCGGTTGAACCGCCAGCAGAACTCGCCCAGATAGGCGTCCATGTGCTCCACTCCGAGCTTATGGTAGCTGCCCACCACGCCCCGCTTGAACAGGGAGAATGCCCCTTCGATGGTCGGATTCGATACCGGCCCGGTCTGTAGTTCCTCGGCGTGGTTTCCCCGAACATGCTTGCTCTTGGGGATCATGCCCACGTAGCGGGTGGAGCCGTCCGTGTGAATTGCCGATGCGTTCTCGCTTACGCTGGCATCCAGAATCGGGACTATCGTCTCCGGTTTCAGGTTCGCAATTTTCTTGAGATGCACCCTGCCGCCCCGCTCCGCAATGCCGAGCACTTTCACTTTGCGCTTTTTCGCCTCAGCCGATCCTTTGAGCGCCAGCCTGCCGCCCACGAAGGATTCGTCAATCTCGACTACCTGCCCTTCCGATCCGAGCGGAGCAGGTGATTCCTCGCTCATCGCCTTGCGGATGCGATGACACAGATACCACGCCGTCTTATAGGTCACTCCGAGATGCCGTTTCACCTGATTCGCGGAGATGCCTTTCTTGGCTTCGCACATCAGGGCAATGGCCGCAAACCACTTTTGCAAGGGCAAGTGGGAATCGTGGAACAGGGTGCCCGCCGTAGGGGAGAAGTGCAGGGCGCACTTGGCGCACTCGAACATGACTATGGGCTTTCCCGTCTTGCCAATGGTCTGGATACGGTAGACCGCCTCATGGTCGCATTCGACACAGCGGACGCCATCCGGCCACCTTGTGGCAATCCAGTATTCCAGAGCTAACTCTTCAGTAGAGAACATCTTAGCCAGCGAGTAGAGGTTCATACTCCTTACTCTGACACATAATCCCGCCTAAGTCAAGGGGATAATCATTCCAATTGGTTATCGCTCGTGCGGGAAATCATCGTCGTCATCGTCACCGTTCGCCGCGGGCTTCTTCGCTGCGGATTTTGCCTCATCGCTCTTCGGAGCGGCGATCTGCACCGGCGGCAACTCCGGATGATCGAACGAGTAGAGCTCGTTGAAGAGGTACTTGTAAGTGGCGTGCGACTGGCCGCGGAACTGCGGCTTGAATCCCAGTAACACGATGCGCCCGTGGCCGTATTCGAGTTCCACTGCCGCGGCTTTGCCTTGAATTGCGTCGGGATGGAGGAGCAGCCCGCTCTCCAGCGGATTGGTCTGTTTGGAGTAGCTGGCCAGAACTGCGCCGCGAAATCCGGGCAGCGGCTCAAACGCAGGGCCGCTCTGGAACATGACCACGGGCGAATCCGGCTCGCCGTAGTTGGCGGGCAGGTCAGGGTGTTCCGTGTTGACGCGCACCAGCGCGCCGGAGCAGAAGAACTTGCTGCTCTTGGCGCCTTCAATCACGTTCTGAACGGGAAGCGACAGAAGCGGAATTAAGGAATCCGCGGTGTGGTTGAGCGCCACCAGCGTGCCGCCGGCGCGAACGAATTCGCGCAGGTCATCCAGGCCGTCCTGGCCGATGCCGCCGGCATATTGCCCGGGCACCATACCGATTCCGTAGCCGTCCATCATCTGATGCCCGTACATGTCGGGAAGCACGATCACGTCGTAGCGATCGCGCAGGCCGGCGGAGCGGATGTCGGCGTTGTAGATGCTTTGCGGCGAGAAGCCGTAGTTCTCCAGGATCCAGCGCGTCCAGCCTTCGTCGATGGACGGAGCCCACGGGCGATAGAGGCCCACGCGCGCTTTCTTGATGGGCAGCGTGTGCGCGGGCGCGCTTACGGCAATTGCGGGAACCTCGTACTTCTTGGTCAGGTCTTCCATTTTTGCGCGATCGATGCCGCTCACCAGGAATGCGCCGCGCTCCATGCCGTTGGCGGTCTTCACCGGCTCCTCGGCCAGTTGCACAGTTGCGCCCGCGGCCAGGGCCGCGTTTACTGCTTCAAACGATGCGTTGGTGCGATGACTCAGGGCAAAGACGCTGCCGGTGCCGTCAACGCCCTGCGCCGGCAGATCGGCCTTGTCGATTCTTGTTAGCAGCGCGCGCTCGTCGGTGCCCAGCGGATCGGTAACGGCGTCCACGCTCACGCCCATCTGCAGCGGCAGGGTCCAACCGGTCACGTCATAGGGCAGGTGGCCGATCGGATTGGGCCCCTGGGCGATAGCGTCGGGATACTTCTGCCGCTCGAATAGCTCCTTGGCCATGGCGGAAAACGGCTGGTCCATGGGAATGACCCACGAGCCCGCGGGGTAGCCGACGCCATCGGCCTTGAAGCCGTCCTTCGACGCGTAAACATCCAGCCCGTTCTCGATCATCAACTGCGCCAACTGCGCAGCCTCAGGCGTGTCGGTCTGCTTGTTTGAAATCACGTAAGCGAACGGCGGTTCTTTGCGATAGAGGTTAATGTTGTCGCGCGCGGCCTGATAGCGGTTGTAGATGAGGGTCTCGTGGTTCTTCGCAGCCAGGTCGAGCACCGACATCGATCCGCCCACCATGTAATCAACTGCATCCTTCAGGTGCCACCATCCGCCCTGCCAGGGCGTGGTGTACATCGAGAGCGCGCGCAGGTCGCGGAATTCCGCGGGAAAATCCCTGACGGTGTAGAAGTGCGGCGTGGCGTACTCGTAGAGCGCGGTCTCGGTAAAGAAGGAGATTTCGCCGCGGAAGACGCCGGCCCAGTCCATGAAGCCCGCGTACCAGTTGTCGAATTCCGTCTCCGAAATGGCGCCGGGCATGTTGTGCGCGTCGAGATAGGCCGCCATGTTGGTGCCGATGACGTTGAGCCAACTGCGCACGTAGGGGCTGATGTTGGAGGAGATGGGATCGGAGAACGGCGGAATCCAGATGCGCGCGGGGAACGGCGCGGTCTGGTGCTGGCAATAGAAGATGTCCGGGCTCCAGTCGATCTCGGCCTTGGCCACGACCTGCTCTTCCTTCATGTTCAGCATGTAGCCGTCGCGGTTGTTGTCGTGGCCCACGTACTCCTGGTAGAGCTTGGGCAACGGGCTTATTTCGTACTGCGTGCCCAGGTTCTGGCGATACCAGTGCACGATCATGTCCTGCCCGTCGGGATTGAGCGTGGGCCATAGCATCAGCACCACGTTGTCAAGGATGGACTGGATCTCGGGATCGTCCTTGGCGGAGAGCAGCTTGTAGGCCAGGATGATGGTGTGCTGCGTCCCGGCCACTTCGCTCGAGTGCAGGCCGCCGTCGATGTGGACGATGATCTTGGTGCTGTGCGCCAGCGCCCGCGCCGAGTCGTCATTCAGGTCGGTGGCGTGGGCCATGCGCCAGGCGTCCTTCTTGATCTGGTCGAGATTTGCGATGTTCTGCGGCGAGGAGATGATGGCCACCTCGATGTCGCGGCCCTCGGTCGACTTGCCCACGGTGATCATCTTCATGCGGTCCGGCGCGGCCGCGGCCAGAGCATGGAAATACTTGATGGTGTCTTCGTAGTCGGCCAGGTAGAAGTCGTCGCCCGCGGTGTGGCCGAGGACGGAAACCGGCGTGGGGATCTCCTGCGCAGCGGCGGGGCGGGAGATGAAGAAGGCGAGGCAGGCGGCGAAGCAGCAGAGGCGAATCGCTGAACGGGAGGACATGGAGGCTCCTTGTTCGATTTGAGGCGAACCTTCGGGCGTTTCCAAGGGTAATGCATGGAGGGCTGGGATTGGTATAAGGAAGTGGGGCGCGAGGATCGAGTGGTTCTACACCAGGCCGCGGACGAGAACGATCTCGATGAGTGCCTTGGCGACTATGCACTCATCGACGCTGGCTTCTACGAGGCGATCACCCGGTAGTCCTGGCGGCTTTCGCTGAATCTGTTCTGGATTTGAGTATTGGTAAATCCGGCACGTCTCAAACAGTCTACCAACTCTTCGGCGCGAAACGGGAAGTAGACGATCGGATAGGATCGGATGGTCACATTTCCGTCAGAATCGAAGACCAATAGCACTTCAATGGTGTGAGCATCCTCGAACCTCTCGGGAAAGCTCCAAACATAGATAGGCAAACAACGCTGCCCCGCGCGCTGTCTCCACGGATAGGTTGTAAAGCGTGCTTTTTCTTTCCTGATCCGTTCCCAGTTCAGAGAGTCAAGTACGAGCTTGCCGCCACTGCGAAGAACGGCCCGCATTCCTTGCATCGACCGAAGCATTTCTTCCCCGTCTTGAGTGTGCCCGATTGCGTTGCCGAGACAGAAAATCAGGTCAAAGGGATCGGTGAAGTGATCCGGCAGATCCTCCCATGTGCAGCATGTCAACGGGACGTCCACTCCGGCGTTCCCGGCGGCAAGTTGCGACTGCTCAATCATTCCCGGGCTGCCGTCAGAGCCGCTGACGTGATAGCCAACCTTGGCCAGCGCTACCGCGAACGTTCCAATTCCACAAGAGCAATCCAGGATGCGTGCCGTCGGGCCGGCGTCTCTGAGAACGTCGTCGTTCTGCTCCAGCGCAGGGTTGCCGGACAACACATAGTCCGAGTAGAGCCAGTGGTAGTTCACAGCAAACTCGTCGTATTGCGACATTGCACTCGCTCCCGGACTGTTGAATACTCCGATGACTTCCGGAACCCACCATCCTGAGCACCTAGGAGAATCCGCGGTTGTATTCAACGTTACGTCCGCATCGACGATGATTCGCTTCGTTGGGCCGAACGTTTTAATCTGCACCGCGAATTCTTCTTTTTTCCTGGGAACTCGATGAGGTGCTCACTGCATTAAGTCTCGCGCGCTATGGCCGATACTCCCACAGGTCGTTGAAATCTCCGCCGTATGCGATCAAAGGGTCAATTCCCCCGAAGAGCCAAAGGTTTCCGGACTTATCTGTCCAGCCGACAGCCCATTCGCGCGCGCCGGGGACATTGCCGGCGGAGGGTGTCCCTTGCTTACCGTATATGCCAGTCTGCGACGATTGGTCCGAACCGGCCATCCAGGTCCACTGCCCTCCGCTGTACTTCCAAAGGTCGTTTAGATTTCCATGGAGGTTAGCCGAATCAATACCGTCTCCACCAAAGAGCCACAGATTACCCGCTGGATCGAACCAACTCACCGCCGCCCGACGTGCGCCGGGGAAGTTTTTCGACCCCGAAGTCCCCTGGGTTCCGTAGATTCCAACCGCGTCGACGATGTTGGACCCGCCCATCCATGTCCATTCGCCGTTGCTGTATTTCCAAAGATCGTTCAGAAGGCAGGGTCCTCCACTGGAGGAACACTTGACACCGTTGGCATCGTTTCCCTGTCCGCCAAAAAGCCAGAGATTCCCATATGCATCCGTCCAGGTCACTGAGTCGGTTCGCGCTCCGGGCACGTTCCCTTGCGCGGCAACGCCCAGGCTGCCGTATGAGCCCAATTGGTTGGCTGTGTCCGACCCGCTCATCCAGGTCCACTCGCCGTTGCTGAATTTCCACAGATCGTTGAGGATGCCGGTGTTTCCTTTGGCATCGTCGCCCTCCCCGCCAAACAGCCAGAGATTGCCCGCCGCATCGGCCCACGATACAGCACCTGTGCGGTCCCCCGGCACATTCCCGGGAGCGGCGATTCCCTTAACGCCGTAAACACCGGGAATTGGGGCGGTGATCCCGCCGTTGAACCCAATGTTCGAACCGCTCATCCATGTCCATTCGCCGTTGCTGTATTTCCACAGGTCGTTCATAGTCCCCCGGTTTCCCGCTGAATCAATTCCCAGTCCACCGAAGATCCAGAAGTTCCCGGAGGAATCCGTCCAACTCACGCCCAGATAACGCGCGCCCGGCCAGTTGACAGGGGCGGCCACACCTTTGGTTCCATAGACCCCTTTCGCCTCGATCGAGTTTGAACCGCCTATCCATGTCCACTGGCCGTTGCTGTATCTCCAGAGATCGTTGAGGTCGCCCTGGAAGGACAGGCATGTACTGAATCCTCCCAACAGCCACAGATTCCCTGAAGGGTCGGTGAAGGCGAACGGGGCAGTGCGTGCTCCCGGGGTGTTGCCCGCGCTTGGCGTGCCCTGGATGCCGTAAACACCATCCTGATTATTGATATTCGATCCAGTCATCCACGCCCACTCACCTAATGGCGAGGTTTGACCTCCGGCGCCGCCGCCGGAATTGCCGTTACCGCCTCCGCACGCCGTCAACCCGATCACCAGTGTTGCGCCTGTGATGAGAATGATCGATTTGGCGATCACCGCAACTGCACACGGGTTCTGGGGAGCGCGTTGCATCTTCTCCGACACCCTGAGCCTAAGAATTATCAAGCAAGGCAGCGAATCCGTCTGTAGCGCAGCGCACAATTTGAGGTGATGCACAATTAATTGATCGACAAAAATGCAGCCGATTGGCGGGTGGTCGGCAATAGTTGCAATACTCAGGCTTGGTTAGCTGGCGGCGTCCGCAAGGCTGGCGCCGATCCTGCGTCACTCAAGTTCCTCAGGATGACGCCTCAGTGGTGGCGCAAGCGATGCTGCATCCCACCCTAACCGCCAAAAGCGCGGTTGGGATGGGCACCCACTCTGTCTCTTCAACGCCGGCAAATGCAACGAACTTATGCCTTCGCCTCCCCCAGCACATCGCGCAGCGCGAAGCTCGTCTCCAGCCGGATCACGCCCGGCAGACGCGAGAGCTCGTTCTGGTGCAGGCGGCCGTAGTCGTCGATGTTGGCCACGCGCGCCACCAGCATGTAGTCATACTGGCCCGCCATCAAGTGGCAGCTCACGATGCCGCGGGTGTGGCGGACGGCGGATTCGAACGCGGCCAGCATCGGCGCCGATTGCTTTTCCAGCGTGACGCGCACAAAGACGGTCATCTGGCGGCCGAGGAGCCGGTCGTCGATCAGGGCGCGGTAACCGCGGATAGCGCCCATCTCTTCGAGCGCCTGGATACGCCGCGATGCCGCCGACGCCGAGAGCCCCACTGCCTCGCCCACCTCGTAGTTGGTGGCGCGCCCGCTTTGCTCCAGGAAGCGCAGGATGGCCAGGTCCAGCGCGTCCATTTCGCCCAGAGGTGTAGCGATGGGTGTTTCAAGCGTAAAAGTACCATTTTGCTCACGTTTTGTTCCCATAGAGCCGTTTTATCACGAACTTTGCACGCATTGGAAGCTCTTTGCGCCGTACCATGCATTCAGCCCCAACAGGCGCGCGGGCCGGACGCCCCTCCTAATAGTGTTTAAAAGTCCGGCTTGCGCGCCGGCCCCAAGCTGGGCAGGAGCGGCAGCCATGATCGTGGGCGTTCCCAAGGAAATCAAGGATCACGAGGCGCGAGTCGGCGTCATTCCCGCCGGTGTGAAGGCGCTTACCGATGCCGGGCACAAGGTGCTGGTGGAGACCGAGGCCGGCGCGCAGTCCGGATTCGATGACGCCGAGTACCAGGACGCCGGCGCGGAGATTGTGGGCGATGCCGGCCACGTCTGGGGCAAGTCCGAGATGGTGGTCAAGGTCAAGGAGCCCATCGAGAAGGAGTATCCGTACTTCCGCGAAGGGCTTGTCCTGTTCACCTATTTGCATCTGGCGCCGATCCGCGGGCTGACCAACGAGCTGCTGGGATCGAAGGTGATCGGCATCGCCTATGAGACGGTGCACGACCGCCAGGGCACGCTGCCGCTGCTGACGCCGATGAGCGAAGTGGCGGGCCGGATGAGCGTGCAGGTGGGCGCGTCGTATCTTGAAAAAGAAAAGGGCGGGCGCGGCATTCTGCTGGGCGGCGTCCCCGGCGTTCCACCCGCGCACGTCACGGTGATCGGCGGCGGCGTGGTGGGCACCAATGCAGCCAGAATCGCGCTGGGCTTCGGGGCCAAGGTCACTCTGATCGATCTCAATATGCATCGCCTGCGCGAGATCGACGACATCTTCAACGGGCGCGTGTACACGCTGGCCTCAAACAGCTACAACGTGGCTCAGGCCACGCGCGAGGCCGACCTGGTGATCGGCGGGGTGCTGATTCCGGGGGCCACGGCGCCCAAAATCGTCACCCGGCAGATGGTGAGCCGCATGAAGAAGGGCGCGGTGATTGTGGATGTGGCCATCGACCAGGGCGGATGCGTGGAGACGGCGCGGCCCACTTCGCACTCCGACCCCAGCTACACCGTGGACGGGGTGGTGCACTACTGCGTGACCAACATGCCGGGCGCGGTGCCGCACACCTCCACGCTGGCGCTCACCAACGCAACCTTCCCTTACGTGCTGCGGATTGCGAATCTCGGCGTGAAGGAAGCGCTCCAGCAGGATTCCGGATTTGCCGAGGGGCTTAACACCTGGCTGGGCACGCTGACGCACAAGGGCGTGGCGGAGAGCCAGCAGCGCGACTGGACTCCCGCCGCCAGCGTGCTGGGATAGTTCCCAGAAACAAGCTCCGGTCTATAATCGCGGCATGCCCTGGAAGGCCAACCCGCGCCTGCGCTGGATCGTGTTTCTTGCCGCCGGCGTGGTGGCTCTGTTTGCGCTGCTGGGCGGTCTGCAGGCGTTCACCACCTCCAACGTCAGCTTCCTGAATCCCGACACCGCGGCCGAGACGCTGGCCTTTGCCGGTCTCACCGTATTTCTGTTTCTCCTGCTCATTGCGCTCCTGCTGCTGCTGCTGAGGAACGTGCTGAAGCTTTACGCGGACCAGGGATCGAGCGCGCTGGGGGCGCGGCTGCGCACGCGCATGGTGCTGGGGGCGGCGCTGATTGCGCTGGCGCCGGCGGTGTGCATGTTCCTGTTCAGCTCCATCCTGATGAACCGGACTCTGGACCGCTGGTTTTCGCCGAACATATCGGAGGTCAGGGACGATTCAACGCGGGTGGTGCTGGAGCTGGCGCAGTACGTGGCCAGCAACGCGCGCGGCGAGGCCGCATCCATTGCTGCGTCCGGCGCGCCCGACCAGGATCAAGCCACGCTCCAGCAAGTGCTCGTCACGCATCGCATCACGCTGGATGGCGGGTTCGCGGTGGTCTACGGCAAGGACAGCAAGCCGATCGCCACGTTCGATGCGCCCCCGGAGAACACTGCGGCGAGTCTGACCTCGTGGTTGCCGGAGAGCAACGCCAATGGCGAGCCCGCGCCGCCCAAGCCGCTCGAGGGCCCGCTTTACGCCGGCCTGCTGGGGGCTGCAAAGCGCACGGATCAGCCCATCCTGCGCATCAAGGACGAGGAATACGCGCTGGGCACGGGCATAACCGCGTCGGGCAAGGTGGTGCTGGCGGCGCTGCCCATGCCCCAGGGCCTGAGCCAGTCGATTGCGCGCATCCGGCGAGGCTCAGACGCGTATTGGCAACTGTTCCGCCAGCGCCGGCAGGTGCGCGACAGCTTCTTCCTGCTGCTGCTGCTGGTCACGGTGGTGGTGTTTTTCTCCAGCGTCTGGCTGGCCATGTTTCTGGCCAAGCAGATTACTCGGCCGGTGGCGGCGCTGGCAGACGCCATGGACGAGATTGCGGCGGGCAAATACCAGGAACGCGTGGGGCTGGCGGTCACCGGAGAGATGGCCGAACTGGTGCGCAGCTTCAACCACATGGCGGCCGATCTGGAGACCAGCCGGCAGCGTGCGGAGAGCTCTTCAGCGCAGCTGACGGCGGCCAACCAGGCGCTGGAAGAGCGGCGGCGGTGGTTGGAAACCATCGTGGAGACGATTCCCAGCGGGCTGGTTACGCTGGATGCCGCGGGCGTGGTGGTGCAGGCCAACCGCGCCTTTGGCGCGCTCACCGGGCAGCACCCGGAGGCGGATCTGCGCGGCGCGCAGATCGAGTCGCTGTTGCCGCCCGAGTGCGCCGACGAGCTGGCTTCGGTGATCCGCCGCGGCCACCGCATGGGAGCGGCGTCCACTGAGATCGATCTGCGCCCGCACGGCCGCACCATGCACCTGGCCGTAACCAGCGCGCGCCTGGACCAGGCCCAGTCCCGTCCCGGCTCGGTGCTGGTGGTGGAAGACACCACCGAGCTTCTGCGCGCGCAGCGCCAGCTGGCCTGGAAGGAAGTGGCGCAGAGGGTGGCGCACGAGATCAAGAACCCGCTCACGCCCATCGCGCTTTCGGCGGAGCGGATCGGGCGGTATCTGGACCGCGGACAGGCCGACTCCGCCTCTGTGATCCGCAAATGCAGCGAGGTGATCCTGTCCAGCGTGGGCACCCTGCGCATGCTGGTGGATCAGTTCAGCGCGCTGGCGCAGTTCCCCGCGCCGCAGCCGCGCTCCTGCGACCTGAACCGGGTGGCCGAAGAAGCGCTGGCGCTGTTTGCCGGGCGGCTTGAAGACATCTCCGTCAAGCTCGATCTGGCGCCCGATCTTCCCCCCGTGCTCGCCGATCACGAGGCCATTCGCCGCGCCCTGGCCAACCTGATCGACAACGCGGCCGAGGCCATGCAGGGCAGCCTGCTGCGCATGCTGGAAATCTCCACCGGGGTCAGCGAGGACGGCGCCGCCGCGGAGGTGACGGTTTCCGACACCGGCCACGGCCTGACCGACGAGATTCGCGAGCGGCTCTTTTTGCCGTTTTACTCCACCAAGCATCGCGGCACCGGACTGGGACTTTCCATTGCCGCCAAGATCGTGCAGGAGCACGGCGGCAGCGTGCGCGCGGAGAGCAACACACCCAAGGGCGCGCGTTTCCTGGTCCGCATTCCGCTGATGGAATCCGCCCCCGCGCGCGCGCCGGAAGCTGAGCCGGGAGAAAAAGAAGGCCATCCCGAGCACGCCAGGGAAATTCGCTCATGAACCATGTGCTGGTGGTTGACGACGAGGCGGATATCCGGTCGTCGCTGGAGGAGATTCTGCGCGAGGAAGGCTACGGCGTGGCCGGCGCGGAATCCGTCGCCGAAGCCAGGACTCTCCTCGACGATGCTGCTTACGACGTGGTTCTGCTCGACATCTGGCTGCCTGACGGCGACGGACTGGACATGCTCAAGGAGACTCGCCAGTTGCCGGAGGAATCGCGGCCCGAGGTTGTCATCATCAGCGGGCACGGCACCATCGAAACGGCGGTGAAGGCCACCAAGCTGGGCGCCTACGACTTCCTGGAGAAGCCGCTCTCGATTGAGCGCACGCTGATCGTGGTCAAAAACGCCGTCGAGGCCCGGCGGATGCGCGCGGAAAATCTTGAATTCAAGCGCCAGTTCAGCGCCAACTCGGTTCTGACTGGCGAAAGCGTGCCGGCGAAGGCGCTGCGCCAGCAGATACGCCTGATGGCGCCGACCAACGGCCGCGTGCTCATCTACGGCGAATCGGGAACGGGCAAGGAGCTGATCGCGCGCTCCATTCATGCCGAGAGCCTGCGCCGCGATCGCGTCTTCGTCGAGCTGAATTGCGCCGCCATTCCCGAAGCCCACATCGAGGCCGAGCTCTTCGGCACGCGCCACGGCGCGGCCGGCACCGGCTTCGGCACCGGTTCCCAGGACGGCCGGCCCGACCAGCGCGGCACCCTGGAACGAGCCGACGGCGGGACACTCTACCTGGACGAAGTGGGCGACATGAGCCTCAAGACCCAGGCCAAGGTGCTGAGCGCGCTCGATGACCAGATGTTCACGCCGGTGGGCGGCACGCAGCCCCTGCGCGTGGACGTGCGCCTGATCGCTTCCACCAACAAGGATCTGGAAGAGGAGATCGCCCGCGGCAACTTCCGCGAGGACCTCTTTTACCGGCTCAACGTGGTTCCGTTCTTCGTGCCGCCGCTGCGCGAGCGCCGGGAGGACATTCCTCCCCTGGCGCGCGAGTTTCTGGCCGAGTTCGGCCGGCAGTATGGCCGTCCCCGCATCGAAATCCTGGACGAGGCGCTGGACGCACTGAGCCGCTACCACTGGCCGGGCAACGTGCGCGAGCTTAAAAATGTTATGGAACGGGTGCTCATCCTCAACCCGCGCGTCGTGCGCATCGAGCGCAAGCACCTGCCGCCGCTCACCCACAAATCGCCGGCGCGGAGCGGGGGAAGCTTTTCCTCGCTGCAGGAGGCCCGCGACGCCTACGAGCGGGACTATATCCAGAAGAAGATCGAAGAGGCGCGCAATAACATCAGCCGCGCCGCCGAGCTGCTGGGCCTGGAGCGCAGCCACCTCTACCGCAAGATGAAGGCGCTGGGGATCAGCGTGCGAGAGTAGGCGCCCGTTTGGTTGGATTGAGCCGTCGCGCGGAATGGGTATTCGTGCGAAAACGGACATCGGCTCGCGGAATCGGGCAGTATTCCCAGTCGCGAAGCATGGTCAAACTCTCGCAAGCGTTGTGTTATGAGGAACTTGACAGAATCCTGGCATTTGCCCACTTCGGATCGCCAATTGCTTGCATCCCAATAAGCTGTTTCACCGGAGGCCCGCTATGGCGTACTTCGAGCGCATGCGTGATGTAATCTCCCAACCCTTTAGCCCTGAGATCATCCAGCAGCGCACCGCCGCCGGCTGGCAGATGGTCTCGATCGAGTGGCGGCGCGAGCTGCCTGACTCGGAAACCCCGCCCGACAACGCTTTTGCCGAGGACGTCCCGTTCGGCCTGCGCATTTCATTGGATTGCAAGCGCCTGGAAGTTCATCCGGCGGAGAACCAGGTCCTGCTGCTGATGATGGACCTGCTGGCCCAGGACTTTTCTTATTCGGCCATCGTGAGCGACCTGAACGAGAAGGGCTTCCGCCAGCGCAACGGCCAGCCCTGGAGCCGGGTTGCGGTGTTCAACATGATGCCGCGGCTGATCGAGGTGGGCCCGCGCCTGTTCTCGTCCGATGAATGGGAACAGCGCCGGGTGCGCATGATGAAGGCGCGCGAGCACGAACAGGCCTGAGCCCGTTATTGGGCCATCTGCTCGTCGGCTTTCACCAGCAGCTCAATGGTGCGCTTGCGCAGCGCCGCGGTGGCCGCGGCAATCCGCTCCCGGGCGTCGTTCTCGTGTTTGTCGATGGCGAAGACGTCCGTCCAGCCGGATTGAATCCTCTGTGCCTCTTCGCGCAGGCCGGGTTCCAGCTCGCTCGATCTGGTCTGGGCCAGATCCCGGCATTTATGCGCCAACTCCTCGAATGAAAGCTGCCACAAGTGGTTGTCGGACCGCATCGGCTGTCGCCTCCGGGAATAAGGATAACGGCGAGTCCATCTTATTCCCGCCGGAGCGGCAGGGAGAACCCCAATCCGCTTCTATTGCGGGCCGTTGTCCACAATGGGCGTGATACCCCCCTCGTTGTCTCCCGTCATCGGGTTCACGCGGAAATCCCACACCGTCTCGCTGATGTCCTGGGGCGAGAGGATTTCCACCACCGCATAATCGCCGATCTCCAGCTTCTCAGCCGGCGTCACCTTCAGCCAGTGCTTGCCCGGCATTACCTCCACGTTGGTCGGGATCACGTTCTCGCTATGGGTGATGGTGCCGTCCCGGTTCAGCTTCAGCGAGCCAATGATGCGCACCTTCTGGCGCTCGTCCACGCGCACAATCACGAACCCCGATTGCGTCGAGTGCGCGCCGTGCTTGCCGTTGACCACATTCTCTGCGCCTTCGGTCTTCACCGTGACCGCGTGGCTCAGCACATGCTCGCTGTTGTCGGTTACATCCAGCGAAAGGTAGATGACGGGCTCGCTCACGTGCACATGAACCTTGGCATGATTGCCCGGCAGCTCAATGGGCGCTCGTTGCGCCACCAGCGGGTTCAGAACCGAGAGGCCGTGATGCGTGCTCGCGTCCACCGCCAGCGTGTTCGGCGGCAACTCCACCAGCTCCGGCGTTCCCTGGAAGGTGTCCAGCACGAACACGGAATCCTCGTCGGGCAGCTCCAGGCCCTTGGCCACCTCCGGCATGCGGTTCCTTTCCGCCTGCCGTTCGTCCGCCTCCTCCTTGTCGATCGCGGCAGCCTCCCTCATCGCCGGGGACGCGTCATCCGACGTGTCGGTGTGGTCCCGTTCCCATTTTTTGGTCGCATCCCAGTCCACCAGGCTCGCCGGCAGCTCTTCCCATTCGCCGCCGCGCTCCACGCTGATGTAGCGCACGCGGTCGCCCACGATCTCGTATTTGCGCACCACCTGATAACTGCCGTCCTTGAGGATGAGGCGGTGGTTCAACTGCACCCCAGGAACTCCCGGCGTGATCTGCGTCTTGTGTTGCGGCTGGTCCGACTCCTGGCCTCTGGCCGCCGGCGCCGCCGCCGCCAGGGCCAGAACCATGCCGAAAACTCCTGCCAGACAAGAGCTTGCACCCCTCACCGATCGCATGACTCCGTCATCCTTTCCGCGCTTAGAGTTTAGACGGTCCGGCGTGCCCCGGGTTGGCCGAGTCCCGTCACCCTCTTTTCCGGATTGCGTCTAATGATGTGCAGGCGTCAAAAACCTGTGTATCCTTTAGAGAAGGGGTACAAAGTTTGACCGCACTCCAGCCATGCCGGAACAGTTCCTCCGGGTCGCGCACCTTCAGGGTCGCCACCACGGTGCTGTGCCTTTTCCTGCTGGTTCTGCTGGCCTTCGGTCAGGTCGCGCACATCCACGCCACCAGCGCCGACGCCGATCACTGTCCCCTTTGCATCATGCTGCACTCCGCCGCGCCCATTGCGGTGGCGGCTCCCATCATCATTGTCCTGGTCCCGCTGGGCCCTCCGGTTGTGGTCCAGGAAGTCCGGCCGGTTTATCGCTCCTGGCATCCCAAGCAGTTCACCCGCCCTCCACCTGCCTCCTGCTGACGCGCCCTTTCGTCCCCTTTCAGCTCGATTCATCGCCGCCGCTCTCGTTGAGAGCCCGGGCCTGTAGCCGCACATCTGCAGGTTGCTGATTCGCGGAACGGAAGCGCTTCCCTTCGTTACATTTAAGCCCCGTATCCCGCGGGGCCGGGCTTTGCACATTTCAGCCGAGTTTTACGGAGGCGTACGTTGAACATTTTTTCAGGCCGCGCGGCCTTCCGCGCACTCTTCATCCTCGCATTGGCCCTCTCGCCCGTTGTCCTGCTGGCTCAGAATGGCCAGGCCGGCGACATTCGCGGCACCATTGTTGACCCCACCGGAGCCGTCGTCCCTGGCGCCACCGTCCACCTCGACAACAGCGTCAGCGGCTTCGCTCGAACCACGACCACGGACCCGTCCGGCCAGTTCGAATTCACCAACGTCCCCTACAATCCCTATCGCATCGACGCCTCCGCCAAGGGCTTCGCCACGTTAAGCCAGAACACCTCCGTGGACTCGGCAGTGGCCACTCACCTCAAGCTCACTCTGCAGGTCGGCAGCGCCATCCAGACCATCACCGTGGAGACGCAGGGTCCCATGGTCGAAGACGACCCCACCTTCCACGTTGACATCGATCGCGATCTGTTCAACAAGGTGCCGCTGGAAAGCCAGTCGTCCGGCCTCAGCGCGCTGGTAACGGAGACCAGTCCCGGCGTCGCCGCCGACTCCAACGGCCTCTTCCACGGCCTCGGCGACCACGCTTCCAATTCCTTCTCCATCGATGGCGAACCCATTACCGACCAGCAAAGCAAGGTCTTCTCCAACCAGCTCCCCACCAATGCCGTGCAATCCCTTGAAGTCATCGACGGCGCGCCTCCGGCCCAGTACGGCGGCAAGACCAGCCTCGTCATCGTGGCCACCACGCGCTCCGGCCAGGGCATCACCACCCCCACCGGAAACATCTACGGCTCCTACGGCAGCTTCGGGTCGGCGACCGGCGGCCTCGACCTCTCCTACGGCGGCAAGAACTGGGGCAACTTCATTGAGATGGACGGGCTGAACACCGGCCGCTTCCTCGATCCGGCCGAATTCAGCGTCTTCCATGACAAGGGCAACGAGCAGAACGTCTTTGACCGCATCGACTACACCTTTACTTCCGCCGATTCCATCCACCTCGACCTGAACTACAGCCGTTCCTGGTTTCAGACTCCGAACGCGTTCGACAACGTGAACGTGATGAACGTGCTTAACGGCGGAACCGCCAGCGGCGGAGGCGCCAGCCCCAGCCCCACATTGGTAAACGTGGGCGACGCCGACCAGCGCTCCAAGATCGGCACTTACAACATTGCCCCCACCTATACGCACATCATCAACCAGAACGCGGTGCTGAACTGGACCTTCTACAACCGCCGCGATGGGTATAACTACTATCCCAGCGGCGATCCTCTGGCCGACCTCGGCCCCTCGAACCTGCAAACCTCCTCCATCTCCCAGTTCCGCACCCTCGACAACGTAGGCAGCCACGTCGATTTCAGTTGGGTGCACGGGTCCCAGAACCTTCTCGCCGGAGTTCAATACGAACAGACCTTCCTGCGTGAGCACGATTCGCTGGGCGTGGTCGAGAACACCTATGACTCGCCCTGCGTGGACGTGAACGGCAATCCCCTGCCCGGTTACGCCAACCAGAGTCAATGCGATGGAGTCACCTCCTTCCCTAACCCGAATTACCTCCCTGTACTTACTCCGTACGACCTGACCCGCGGCGGTTCGGATTACGCGTGGTTCGGCCATACCGATGTGAAGGAGTTCGCTTTCTATGTCGAGGACCAGATCAAGCTCGGTAATTGGAACCTGAACCTGGGCGTTCGCGGCGACAAGTACAACGGACTGGCCGATTCAAAGCAGTTGGAGCCGCGGCTGGGCATCGCCTATGAGGTGAAGCAGACCAAGACCGTCATGGCTGTGTCCTACGCCCGCACCCTGGAAAGCCCTTTCAACGAGAACCTGGTGCTGTCCAGCGAGGGCTGCGCAGATCCAGTGCTGAACCCGTTGCTTTTGTGCAACCCCGGCGTTTTGGGCGTCTTGCACCCAGGTTTCCGCAACGAGTTCCACGCCAGCCTGCAGCAGGGCTTCGGCAAAAACCTGGTCGTTGGCGGCGAGTACATCTGGAAGTACACTCACAACGCGTTTGACTTCAGCGTGCTGGGCAACACCCCCATCACCTTCCCCATCGACTGGCACAACTCCAAGATCCCGGGCTATGCGCTTCATGCGGATGTACCCAACCTGCACAACTTCAGCGCCTACTTTGTCGCGTCCTCCGTGGCCGCCCGGTTCTTTGGGCCGCAGATCGCGGGCGCCGGCGCCACCAGCGGTGCGGTTGTGGGAACTAACTACCCATTCCGCATCGACCACGACGAGAAATTCAATCAGACCACCCACTTCCAGTACACAGTTCCCGGCCAGAATTGGACCAGCGGCATTTGGGGCGGCTTTAACTGGCGCTATGACTCCGGTCTGGTCGCCGGCTCCGTACCCTGCTACAACACCACGGATCCGAACAGCCTCTGCGGTGCCACGTCCATCACCCTCCCCAACGGCCAGTTGGGAGTGGACCTGAGCGGCCTGACGCCCGATGAAGAGTTCCAGGCGGGTATTACCTGCGACGGCGTCGCCGCCACTCCGTCGACGGGTTTCACCTCATGCGACAACGCCGGCTACAGGTCCAACCTGGTGCAGATTCCCGCCCCGGGCACGGAAGACGACGATCACAACCCGCCCCGCATCGCCCCCCGCAACCTCTTTGACGTCACCATGGGCAAGGGCAACATCTTCCACGCCGACAAGTACAAGACCGACATCGACGTTACGGCTATCAACGTCACCAACAAGTACGCGCTCTACAACTTCCTCTCCACCTTCAGCGGCACGCACTACGTGACTCCGCGCGCCCTCACCGCCAGGGTCACGCTCAACTTCTGACCGGCGGCACGTTCCGTCACTTCCAAGCGGTCGGGACAGCGTCTGCTGTCCCGATTGCGGGTCTGAAGGGAGGCAATCTTTGTGGCGCAAGAAGTGATCATCATAAACAGGGGCGGTAAGCGCGTAATCAAACGCAGCAAGCGGATAGACAGAGGCAGCAAGCGGCATCTCAGGCAAATTCGATGGAAGGCCACTGAGATGGCGAGTCTGGTAGTGTTCGCGATTTGCTTGTTGGGGATAGTCATCCTCGTTCTGCTCTGGGAGTTGCCCCACGGACGTCCCCGTACTGAGCCGCCCGAACATCCTCAGATCAGAGATGCAGAGCCGTCGATAGAACCCTCAGAGGAAAGACTTGCAAGCTCTGCCTCAGAGTTCGCTTTTGAGTTCTGTGCGGTAATAGCCCGCTCGGCCCGGCTAACTTTCATTGCTTCAATCCAGAGAGCGGGAAAGGCCATCGGGTGAGGACGCGAAACCCAGGAAGATTGTGGAGACTGCCATGCGCGAGCGCCTGTTCATTTTCGTTGCAGCATTCTTACTTCTCTTCCCGGATCAACCCGTCACTGGCCAAGCCTCCGCAGACAAGCAGTCCCTCAATCGGGAACAAGCCAGCGAAAATAAGGAGCCAGTGGCCACTCTTGAGATTGGGGCTGCGACTAGCTGGAATATCAAGGGAGGCGCAACCACCTTCGCACCCAATCTGGCGGCAGAGATCACACCGATAGAAGGCTGGCTCGAACTGGAAGCAGGCGTGTCGCCCTTCTTCACCCGCAAATCCACGGAATGGGACACCGACTTGCTATTCAAGAAGCCGTGGACTCTCTCGCGGAAGGCAGAGTTCATGATCGGGGTGGGACCGGAATGGGACTGCCTGAGAGAAGATGGAAGAACGGCAAACTCAATAGCGGGCGAAGTGGCGGGAGATTTCATGTTCTGGCCAACCGGCAAACATCGCTTCGGCTGGTTTCTGGAACCTGCCTACGACTACAGTTTTGCCGGAGGCCATCAGCAGTCCATCGGCATGAGCGGCGGTTTGCTCGTTGGCATTCCGTAGACCAACCGGACGCCCCATCCTTCGGCCAGCTTCATCGGCGAAGGGTGGGGAACCGGCTCTCTCAATAGCCGAAGAACTGCTTCAGCAGCCGGTCGACCTCCGGGTCGCTGCGGAATTCGTCCAGCACATGCGACGTCAGCAGCCGGATGCCGAATGCTGGAACAGACTCCTCCCAGGCCTCCTGGAGCGCCGTGCGCAATCCGTCTACATCGCCCAACTCTGTCATTACTCCCGCGCGGTTCCCCGCTCCAACGTACTCGCCTCGCTCCCGGCGCTCGTCCAGTTCCCTCAGCAGCCGCAGGGCGTCTTCCCTGCGTCCCGCCCGCGCAAAGCCCATCGCCAACAGGCCTACAAAAATCGGCGAGCGCGACGTCCCGACCACCTTCTCCAGCGTTGCCACTGCCTCTTCGTGGCGGTCCAACTCGCTCTGCGACAATCCCAGCATCCAAAGCCCGAACAGAAAATCCGGTTGCAGCTCCAGCGCCTTCTCCGCCAGCGGCAGACCCGCCGCCGGATCCTTCAGGAGCTGGCACGTGCACGCCGCCAGCGCGTACGTAAACGGGCCCAGCGGATCCACGCGGCACGCGGTCTGCGCGTGGCTTTTGGCTTCGTCCCCCCTCCGCACCATCGCAAGATAAATGGCGAAGTAACCATGCGCCAGCGAGGAACGCGGATTGAGCTGCACCGCCCGCTCAAAGTGAGCCCCGGACTCCCGCCATTTTCCGAAATAAAAGTCGTAGAGTCCCTGGGAGACGTTCACTTCCCACGAGTTCGGCTCCAGCGCCTTTGCCCTGGCCACCGCAGCCAGCGCCGCCGGCTGACCCTCCTCGATGGCGGATGAACCCATATACCCGCAGGATCGCGTAGCAGTCCGCCAGCCCCGCATACGGCAGCGCGAAATCCGCATCGAGCCGGATCGCCTGCTCAAAACACTGCATCGCCAGCCGCATCGTCGAAGCCAGCCGCTGGTTCAGGAAGTGCCGCCCCTTCAGGTAAAGCTCGTACGCCTCCACGTTCTGCGTGGCCTGCTTTACGCCGGTGCCCAGCGTCACCTGGAGCTGCGCTGCTATCGCCCGCGCAATCTCGTCCTGCACCGCGAAGATGTCTTCCATCTGCCGATCGTAGCGCTCGCTCCACAGCGGGATGCACTTGCGCGCATCCACAAGCTGCACCGTAACGCGCACGCGATTACCCGCCCGCCGCACACTCCCGTCCAGCACGTGCCCCACGTTCAGCTTGGCCGCAATCTCTCCCGCATCCGCCTGCTTGCCCTTGAAGGAGAAAGACGAGCTCCGCGCCGCCACGCGCAGTCCCTTCACCTGGCTCAGCGCAATCAGGATCTCCTCCGCCAGCCCGTCGCTGAAGTATTCGTTTTCCTTGTCCGCGCTCAGGTTGGCAAACGGCAGCACCGCCAGTGACGGTCCCTCCGCCTCCGCGGCCGCCGCGCGCGCCGGCGCCTTCTTCAGCGCCTCCCGCACCTCCGGCATGCTCTGGAACCGCTCCGCTGGCTTCTTCGCCATGCACCGCGAAACCACATTTTCCAAGTCTGCCGGCACCTCCGGCGCGATCTCCCTCAGCGGCTTCGGCTCCTTGTGCAGGATCGCCCCCATGGTCGAAATTGGAGTGTCCTCGCTGAACGCCCGCCGTCCGCTCAGCATCTCGTAGAGAAGCACGCCGAACGAGAAAATGTCCGAGCGCGCGTCCACCGGCCGCCCCGACGCCTGCTCCGGCGACATGTAGGCCGCCGTTCCCAGGATCATTCCCGCCTGGGTCGCGCCCGTAATCGTCGCGTCCCCGCCCGCGTCCGCGGCCACTTCCTGCATCTTCGCCAGCCCGAAGTCCAGCACCTTCACCCGCTCCCCCGCCTTCACGTTGGCCGGCTTCAGGTCGCGGTGGATCACTCCATGCTGGTGCGCGTATTCGAGCGCCGCGGCAATCTCCTGCGCAATCCGCAGCGATTCCTCCACCGGAATCGCCCCGCGCTTGATCCGGTCGCCCAGTGTGTCGCCCTCAATCAGCTCCATCACCAGCGCCTCGTCCTCCACGCCGAAGATGGTGGCGATGTTGGGATGGTTCAGCGAGGCCAGCACCCGCGCCTCGCGCTTGAACCGCGCCAGCCGTTCCGGGTCGCGCGCCAGCGCCGCGGGCAGCACCTTCACCGCCACCTCGCGCCCCAGCCGCGTGTCCATGGCGCGATACACCTCGCCCATGCCGCCTTCGCCAAGCTTCGAGGTCAGCGTGTAGTGAGAGATGTTTGAGGGCATCGTCATAACGGGTGGGGGACGTGCCCGATTCTACCATCCACCACGTGAAGCGTCTTTTCTTGCTTCCGCAAAGGATGGGAACCGAAAGCTGGCTCGCTGACTTGCTCGCTCGCTGACCGCGCGGCTGGTCTAGAATGTCCCGGTATTTGGATTCGCGATCCTCACCGGCACCAAAGGGGGCTGGCATGCAGATGAAACTTGGTTTCGCCGTTCCGTTTTGCGCTCTTGTGTTCGTTGTTCCCGCCTTAGCCCAGCGTCAGCGCATGGTGCCGCAGGTCGATCAGTGGCATCTCCAGCACTACCCGTTCGACAATCCCAATCTTCCCGCGGATCAGCGCATCGACAACCTGCTCTCGCTGATGACCGTCGAGGAGAAGATCGACTGCCTCGGCACCATCACCGGTGTTCCGCGCCTCGGCGTTCCCAATATCGGCAGTTCCGAGGGCATCCACGGCGTGGTGCAGCGCGACGCTCGCTTCGGCCGCAAGCCCGTCACCACCACGCAGTTCCCGCAGCCGCCGGGCATGGGCGCCAGCTGGGACCCCGATCTGGTCCGCCAGGCCGCAGGTGTCGAAGGCTACGAGGCGCGCTTCATCTCCCAGACCGGGGAATACAACCGCCAGATCCTCATGCTCTGGGGCCCCCAGTCCGACCTCGCCCGCGATCCCCGCTGGGGCCGCAGCGAAGAGGTCTACGGCGAAGATCCCTTCTTCAACGGCACCATGGCCACCGCCTTCGTCCACGGCCTGCAGGGCGACAACCCCAAGTACTGGCAATCCGCCGCGCTGCTCAAGCACTTCCTCGCAAATGAAAATGAGGACGACCGCAACACCTCATCCTCCAACTTCGATGAGCGCCTCTTCTGGGAGTACTACTCGGTTCCGTTCCGCATGGCGTTTCTCGACGGCGGCGCCAAAGCCGTCATGGCTTCCTACAACGCGTGGAACGGCACCACCATGGCCGTCAACCCCATCCTGCGCAGCGTCGTCATCGATAAGTGGGGCGTCGACATCGTCTCCAGCGACGGCAGCGCCGTCAGCCTCATGGTCAACCAGCGCCACATCTTCCCCAACCAGGAGGCCGCCGTCGTGGCCTGCCTCAAGGCCGGCATCAATCAGTACCTTGACCGCTTTCAGGACGAACTGAAAGCCGCGCTCAAAGACGGCTCCATTACCGAGGCCGACATCGACAACGCCCTCCGCCCCAAATTCCGCGTCGAACTCAAGCTGGGTCTGCTGGATCCGCCTGAGATGGTTCCGTACACCAGCATCAAGGACTCGCCGTTACCCTGGGACACCGACAGCGACCGCTCCGTCTCACAAAAAATGGCGCTCAAATCCGTCGTCCTGCTCAAGAACCAGGACAACTTCCTCCCGCTCGACAAGACCAAGATCAAGTCTATCGCCGTCATCGGCCCGCTCGCCGACGTCGTTCACTGGGACTGGTACGGGGGCACGCCGCCCTACGCCATCACGCCGCTCCAGGGCATTCAAAAAGAGGTCGGCCCCGACGTAAAGGTGAACTACGCCGCCTATGACACGCCCAGCGGCGAAGACGCCGCGCTCGACGCTGCGAGCCATTCCGACGTCGCTGTAGTCGTCATCGGCAACAACCCCACCTGCGGCGACGAAGGCCGCGCCTGGTACGAGCACGGCACCCTCCCCTGCACCGATCCCGGCGACGGCCGCGAAGGCCGCGATCGCGAAACCATGGACCTCTATCAGGAACAGATCGTCAAGCAGGTCTTCATCAAGAATCCCCACACCGTGGTCGCGCTCATTACCAGCTTCCCTTACACCATCAACTGGACTCAAGCCCACGTCCCCGCCATCCTCACCATGGCCCACGCCTCGCAGGACGAAGGCACGGCGCTTGCCCAGGTGCTCTTCGGCGACGTAAACCCCGGCGGCCATCTCGTCCGCACCTGGCCCCAATCCGCCGATCAGCTCCCCCCGCGCATGGATTACAACATTCGCGACGGCTACACCTATATGTACTTAAAGGGCCAGCCGCTCTACCCGTTCGGCTTCGGCCTCAGCTACACCACGTTCAAATTCTCCAACCTCCGCGCCAGCTCAAAGCGCCTGGCCAAAGACGGCTCCGTAACGGTGAGCGTCGACGTCACCAACAGCGGCAGCCGCGCCGGAGACGAAGTGGTCCAGCTTTACGTGCAGCACCTGCATTCCGCGGTCTCGCGTCCGCATCAGGAATTGGAAGGCTTTGCGCGCGTCTCCGTCGATCCCGGCCAGACCAAAACCGTCTCCATCACCTTGCCGGCTTCGCAGCTCGCTTACTGGGACGCGCACACCCACGCCTTCCGCGTCGAAGCGGAACCTGTCAGCCTTATGATCGGCGACTCCTCCGCCAACATCGCGCTCAAGACCACGGTCCGGGTCGAGTGAAACAGGTGGAGTAGAAGAGGTGGAGTAGTACAGGTTAAGTGGAGCCGGCGAACGATCTGAAGACGAGAGGCCTCAACGGTCCTCCGTCATTCAGGCTTTCCCAGCCGCTTCTCGATCTCCGCCAGCGCCGCCCCGCACGACGCCAGATCCTCCGCAACAAAGTTGGCGCCCGCCTCCCGCAGCCTCGCTTCCGCGCGGCCGAGCCGCTCCCGCTTCTCCGCTTCCGGCAAACGCTCCCATTGCTCGCGGTCCAGGCCCACAAGATTGCCGGTGCGCGTCAGCCCGATCGTCCACATCCCGGCGTTTCTGCCTTCCTCGATATCCACCACGGTATCGCCGATCTTCACGCACTCCGACAGCGGGTACACGTCCAGCAACTGCGCGTTCCTCATCAGCATCCACGGCGCCGGCCGTCCTGCACCCACCTCATCCGGGCACACCGATGCATCCGGCCGGTAGCCTTGCTCCGCGGCCTGGGCCAGCACCGGCGCCAGCATCGAGCGCGTATACCCGGTGGTGCTGCCCACGCGCACGCCGCGGCTCTGCCACTCCTCGACCGTCTCGGCCACGCCCGCAATCACCTGCGAGTGCTCAACAATAATCTCCATCTGCAGCGGTCCGAACTCCTCGAACAGCGAGTAGACGTCCGCCTCGCCCGGCTCCCGTCCCGCCGTCTCCCTCCACTTCGCGCCCACGTTGCCCAGCGCCAGGATCGCCCCGATGTGGTCCCGCTTCAGCAGGCCCATGTCGCGACGCGCGTCTTCCGCCGTCAAAGCGATTCCATGCCGCGCAAACAACGCCTGCAGCGCAAGAATCGGCGCAATCGAGCCGTGATCCACCGCAGTCCCCGCCCAGTCCAGCATGATGGCGCGAATCCGAGGAGAAGAGTTAGTCGCAGTCTTCATGCACGCAGTCTACGTCGAAATACCCCCGGGTTTACCCAAAGAACGATGAATTCGCCTCGCACCGCCCCGAAACACCTGGAGCCTTTTAATCATCCTGTTCGCAAACCCCTGTACAGTTTGAGGCACTATGAATCTCTCCTCCGGCCAGCGCAGGATCTTCGCCGTCACATGGATCGCCTATGCCGGCTTTTATCTCTGCCGCAAAAACCTCAGCGTCGCGCTGCCCCTGCTCAATAATCTTTCCGGCCTGCACGCCATCGACCTGGCCAACATCGTCTTCGGCTACTCCGTGGTTTATGCCTTTAGCCAGTTCGGCTGGGGCCCGCTCTCTGACCGCATCGGCGCCAAGCGCGTGGTCGGCGCCGGCCTGCTGCTGGCGGCCGCAAGCAATGTCTTCATGGGCGTCCACGCCTCGTGGATCTGGCTCCTCGTCTTTGCCTGTCTCAATGGCGCGGGCCAGTCCACCGGGTGGTCCGGCCTGGTCAAAACCATGGCCATCTGGTTCAGCCCCACTGATCGCGGCATCGTCATGGCATGGTGGAGCACCAACTACGTCCTCGGCGGTTTTCTCGCCACCGCCTTCGCCACCTGGGCCGTGGTCGAACCCTGGCTGCTCCCGCAACTGGGTTGGCGGCGCGGTTTCCTCTTTCCCGCCGTGCTGCTGCTCGCCATCGCCTTTCTGTTCCTGGCCGGCGCAAAGGAGACACCTCAGGCCGCCGATCTCCCTCCCCAAATGCAGTCCGGCTCCGTCGCCATCCATACCGTCCGCTCCAATTGGAGCGTCCTGGCCGCACTGCTCTGCAAACCCTCCCTGTGGATGCTCAGCATCTCTTACTTCTTCCTCGAACTCTGCCGCTACGCCCTCATGTTCTGGTTGCCGCTCTACATGGTCACCCGCCTCAAATACAGCATCCAGGCGTCCGGCTATCTCTCTTCGCTGTATGAGCTCATCGGCATCGCCGGCGCGATCCTGGCCGGATATGTCTCCGATCGTTTCCACCAGTCGCGCCGCGCACCCATCTCGGCCATCCTGCTCTGCGGTCTGGGCGCGGTCCTGCTCTTCGAGCCCGCGCTCACCCGATTCGGCCTCCTCGGCACCGCGGCCGCCATCTCCCTCGCCGGCATCTTCTCCTTCGGCCCCGATACCCTGCTCTCCGGCGCCGGCGCCCAGGACATCGGCGAGCCCAAAGCCGCCGCCACCGCCGCCGGACTGGTCGACGGCATCGGCCACCTCGGCGCCATCGTCTCGCCTTACGCCGTCTACTTCCTCAGCCGCCACTACGGCTGGGACAGCCTCTTCTTCGGCCTCGCCGTCTCCGCATTCCTCGCCGCCGCCGTGCTTATCCCCATGTGGAATCTCAAGCCGTCCGAGCAGATCGAGACACAGCTTAAAGTCTGAAATCCACCCATCGCGCCCGCCGCAGTTGCTACCATACGGCGAAGGAAATCGAGACCAAAATGACAGCCCCAACCGCCTCCCCGGACAAGCTGCTCTTTACCCCCGGCCCGCTCACCACCAGCGCCACCGTCAAACAGGCCATGCTCCGCGACCTGGGCTCCCTCGACAGCGACTTCCTCTCCACCGTCCACAGCATCCGCACGCGCCTTCTCGATCTCGGCCCCTACCCGCGCGCGCAGTATGAATGCGTCCTCATGCAGGGCAGCGGAACCTACGTGGTCGAATCGGTCATCTCCTCCGTCATCCCGCGCCAGGGTAAGCTGCTGGCCCTCGTCAATGGCGCCTACGGTCGCCGCATCGCCCAGACCGCCCGTGTTCACGGCATCGCGCTGGACGTGTTCGAGGTCGCCGAGAACATCAAATTCACTCCCGAACTCGTCGCCGCGCACCTGGCCTCCTCCGCCGGCATCACTCACGTTGCCGTCGTCCACTGCGAGACGACCAGCGGCATGTTGAATCAGGTGGAAGAGATCGGCCGCGCCATCCACGCCGCGGGCGCAACTTACATCGTCGATGCCATGAGCAGCTTCGGCGCCATCCCCATCGACATGGCCGCCGCGCACATTGACTTCCTCATCTCCTCGGCCAACAAGTGCATTGAGGGCGTGCCCGGTTTCGGCTTCGTCATCGCCCGGCGCGACGCCCTCCTCGCCGCCAAAGGCCATGCCCGCACTCTCAGCCTCGACCTCTACGACCAGTGGTCCAGCATGGAGGCCGACAACGACCACTTCCGTTTCACGCCGCCTGTCCAATCCATCCTTGCCTTTGCCCAGGCGCTCAACGAACTCGACCAGGAAGGCGGAGTCCGCGCCCGCGGCGAGCGCTACGGCCGGAACCACATCGCCCTCTGCCGCGGCATGCGCGAAATCGGCTTCGAAATCTATCTCGCCGACCAGGACCAGAGCTTCATCATCACCTCGTTCCGCTATCCCGCCCATCCCGCCTTCCGCTTCGCCGAGTTTTATGAGCGGCTCTGGGCTCTCGGCTTCGCCATCTACCCCGGCAAGCTCTCCCGCGAGTCCTGCTTCCGCATCGGCACCATCGGCAGGATCTCGACCGCCGATATCGAGGCATTGCTGGATGCCATCCGCCGCGTCCTAAGCGAAATGGGCGTGGATCGGGCGAGCCCCAGCATCGTCCTCAAAACCACGGTCCCCGTCGAGTAGAAATGCGCACTTCAGTGGTCGTCGAACCTCGCGGATTATGTTTTAATGGGCGGGGTTGCGGAAGGAGCATAACTTGTCGACGAATGGGCATTCGATCGTGATGCGCCCTGTTACCAGGCGCAAAGTCATTCAGGGAACGGCGGGGCTGGGCCTCGCGCTGATGCTGGACAAAGCCGGCCTCGCGCTGAGCGCCGGAGACGATGGTCCCATTTCGCTCGATTTAGGCAGCGCCACATGGACCATGCGCGAGCAGGATAAGCAGGGGCCCATCAGCGCATTGATTCCCGGCAGCACTTACACCAGTCTCCTTGCAGCCGGAGCAATCCCCGATCCGTTTTTTGGGGAGAACAACGACAAGGTGCAATGGGTCGCCGGGAAGGCCTGGTCCTTCGAGCGCAGTTTCAGCGTTCCCGATCATCTGCATCGGAAACAGCATGTGGAGCTGGTGTGCCATGGACTGGATACCCTCGCCACTATCGAGCTGAATGGCCACAGTCTGGGCAGCGCCAACAACATGTTCCGGACCTGGAGTTTCGACATCAAGCCTCACCTGCGCTCCGGAACCAACCAGCTCCGCATACGCTTTGATCCGCTGACCGATACCGTGGAGAAGCAACGGGCAGCCTATCAGCAGAAGTACGGGACTAACCTGCCGAACCCGCGCTCGTGGGTTCGCAAGGCGCCTTACATGTGGGCATGGGACTGGTGCCGTCCCGTTCTCACCCAGGGCATCTGGAAGAAGATAGAAGTTGTCGGCTACGACGCGCGCATCGCCGATGTGGCCGTCTTCCAGCATCACCCGGGCGATGGATCCGTGCAGCTGGAGGTTCACGCCACGCTGGCTGGGCAAAGCACCGGCGCTCATCTCGCTGCCCAGATCGGCTTGGCGGGCGAAGTGATTGCAACCGCCGCCGGAACCGTGACCGAAGGCGAAACCATTCTTCATGCCGCCATCCCCAAGCCCTTGCTATGGTGGCCAAATGGCATGGGCGACCAGCCTCTTTACAGCGTGAATGTAAGTTTGACGGGGGCGGACGGGAAGAGCCTGGACGCGATAACTCGCCGGATTGGACTGCGAACCATCGAGGTGATTCCTCCGGCCGGAGACGTGGCTCTGCACGTGCGCGTGAATGGCGTCCCGGTATTCGCCAAGGGAGCGGACTGGATTCCCGCCGATAACATGCCCACCCGCGTCACGCCGGAGATTCTGCGCTGGTATATGTCGAAGGCGGCGGAATCGAATTTCAATTTCATCCGGCTGTGGGGCGGAGGTTATTACGAAGAGGATGAGTTATTCGACCTTTGCGATGAATTGGGGCTGATGCTTCAGTTCGAGTTCAAGTTTGCCAATGCCAGTTATCCCGTCCGCGACCAATCGTGGATGGATAACCTTCGCGAGGAGATAGAACAGCAGACGCGCCGATGCCGGAACCATCCTTCCATTGTGATCTGGAGCGGGAATAACGAAATCGAATACTTCGAAGGTTACAACCAGTTATTTAAAGACTTCATTGGCGGCATCGTCAACCGCCTGGCGCCGGGCGCGTTTTATGAGGTCGGCAGCGGCGCCCACGGCAGCGGAGACATTCACACCTGGGGCGTCTGGCATGGCCGGCAGCCGGTGGAGAGTTACCTCCGGGTGGAAGGCTTCGTCACCGAGTTCGGCATGCAGTCAACACCGGTCCCGATGACCGTCCGCGCCTTCACCGATCCCGCCGATCGCGAGGACGTTCTGTCGCCGGTGATGCGCTATCACGAGATGGACGGCAGCGGCCACGGCATTGAGAAAATCATGTTTTACACGGAGTCGAACTTCGGCAAGGCTCCGAAGAACTTCGACGATACCCTCTGGCTCACCGATATCAACCAGGCCTGGATGATTCGTTATGGCGTGGAACACTGGCGGCGCGACATGCCGCGGTCCATGGCGGCGACGATCTGGCAGTACAACGACTGCTGGCCCGGTTCCACCTGGGCCATGGTTGACTCTTGCCGGCGCGCCAAGGCGCTGCTCTACCAGTCCCGGCACTTCTTTGCTCCGGTGCTGGTCAGCGGCGTGCCCGATCCCTTAACCGGGCAGGCAGACATTTACATCACCAGCGATCGGCAGAGCGACGCTGCCGGTGAATTGCTTTGGAGCGTGACCGACCCGGCCGGCGAGCTGCTGCGCCAGGGAGCAAAGCAAATCACGATACCGGCGCGGACCAGTTGGAAAGCGGAAAGCCTCGATCTCTCCGACCTGGTCAAATCTCGCGGCGCCGGCAATCTGCTGGTCTGGCCGGAAGTGGCGATCGACGGACGAACGGTGGCGCGGAACACCCTGTTCTTCGGACGTCCGAAAGACCTGAAGCTGAAGCAGCCCAATCTGACGGCGAGCGCCAGCGGCGGCGAAACCCGTTACCGGGTGGTGATTGAGACCGATGTGCCGGCCCTTTGGGTGTGGGTCGATGTCGAGAACATGGACGCTTCCTGCTCCGACAATTTTGTGGATTTGCGGCGCGAGCGGGCAGCCGAAATTGAAATCGTGCTGGACCAGCCGATGACCCCATTCGAATTTCGCAACAAGCTCAGAATTCGCAGCGTGTGCGATGTCGCGCCTGAAATCCGAAGCTGATTGGACCGGCTGACTGGGCGTGGAAATGCGTGAAAGACAAAGAGCGGGCTCGCTGAGGGCTTACCCTCACGCGCGCTCGGCGGCCAGTATTTCCTCTTTGCGCTGCCGGCCCCAGCGGTAGCCGGTCGAGCTGCCGTCGGCGCCGATGACGCGGTGGCAGGGGACCAGCAGTGCGATGCGGTTGGTGGCGCAGGCGCGGGCCACGGCGCGGGCGGCGGTGGGCTGGCCCAGGTCGCGGGCCACCTCGCCGTAAGTGCGGGTCTGGCCGCGGGGAATCTGGCGCAGGGCCTGCCAGACGCGGAGCTGGAAGACGGTGCCGCGCAGGTCGAGAGCCCCGGGCAGGCGGGAGGCGGCCAGGTCAGAGCCTTCGCGGACGCCGGCGACGGCGGCATCGACCATGATGCGCAGCGAAGGGTCGGGATGAAGCTCGGCCTGGGGGAATTCGGCCTCAAGGGTGCGCAGCGCCGCGGACTCGGAGCCGGCAAGCGAGAGCCAGCAGAGGCCGCGCGCGGTCGCGCCGGTGATGATCCAGCCAAAGGGCGAGGGCGCGGCGCACCAGGCGATGCGCTCACCGCGGCCGCCGTGAGCGAAGCGGGCCGGAGTCATGCCCAGCGGCGATGCCTCATAAGCGCGGCTGGAGGACCCGAAGCCGGCGTCGTAAATGGCGCCAGTGACGCCGTTGCCGTGCTTGAGGGCGGAGCGGAAACGGCGGGCGCGGAGAGCGCGGCGATATTGAAGGGGGCTCACGCCCATCTGCTGCTTGAATTGGCGCTGCACGGTGAAGGGGCTCAAGTTTGCGATGCGGCCGAGCTCGGCCAGGGTGACGGCGCGATCGAGGTTGGCCTCAATGTGGCGGCGGACGAGGTTGATGGGGTTGGAGCCTCTCGCGGGCAATGGATCGGCGGGGCGGCAGCGCTGGCAGGGGCGGAAGCCGGCGGCGGCAGCCTGAGCAGGCGAGCGGAAGAAGCGCGTGTTGCGGCGCAGCGGGCGGCGGCTGGAGCAGGAAGGCCGACAGAAGACGCCGGTGGTGGTGACGGCGTAGACAAAATCGGCGGCGGGATCGCGGCGCAGGACCTGGGACCAGGCGGCGTCATCGGCGAGTGCGGCGGGTTGGAGGATCGCGTTCATGGATTCATGGTCGCGCGGATGGCCGCGGAGGACACTCCGATTCTTGCACGTAATTCATTGTGACAGGGCTCAGTGGTCAGTGATCAGGCCGGTAGCCGGTAGCCGGTAGCTGGTAGCCAGTAGCTTGTAGCTCCGTTTTCCGGCTGGGTGATTGAAGCCTGATGGCTCAAGGCCAAGAGCTCGCAGGCTTAAGCTACTGGCTACAAGCTATTGGCTCGTG
The DNA here is from genome assembly GCA_963766785.1 of uncultured Acidobacteriota bacterium. GTDB lineage: Bacteria > Acidobacteriota > Terriglobia > Terriglobales > Acidobacteriaceae > Telmatobacter. The sequence goes on along the minus strand of CAVYBV010000011.1, from coordinate 52,014 downwards.
CGGCTGAGGAGGATGGCTTCGGCGCGGGCCAGGTCCTCTTCGGTGTCGACGCCGACGGTGTCGGCGGGGGCGGGGGCTACGTAGATGTCGATGCCGTTTTCAAGCAGCCGGAGCTGCTCGAGCTTTTCTACGGATTCGAGCCAGCCCTGGGGCATGGCGGAGAACTTTTCGAGAGCGGCTTTGCGGTACGCGTAGATGCCGAGGTGCTTGCGGTAGCCGGCAAAGCCATGGGCTTCGCGGGCCTGATCGGGGCCGCGATATGCATCGCGGTCAAAGGGGATGGTGGCGCGGGAGAAGTAGAGGGCGCGGCCGTCGGCCGCGGTGACCACTTTGACGGCGTTGGGGTTGGCGACGTCTTCCGGCGGGCAGCGGACGGCGAGGGTGGCTACCTGGACCTCGGGTCGGTCGAAAAGGGCGAGAAGCGGGAGAAAAAAGTCGGGGGTGAGGGTGGGCTCGTCGCCTTGAATGCAGACGTAGATGTCGGCGTCGATTACGGCGGCGACCTCGCGCACGCGGTCGGAGCCGGAGGCGCAGTCGGGCGAAGTGATGACAGAGGGAATGCCGCGCTGGGCGCAGGCTTCCGCAATTTCGTCGGAGTCGGTGGCGACCAGGACCGGGTCCATGAGGCCGCTCGCCTGCGCGGCGCGCCACACCCATTCGACCATGGGGCGGCCGGCGAGGAGGCGCAAGGCCTTGCGCGCGAGGCGGGTGGAGGCCAGGCGCGCGGGGATGACTGCGGCCACCTTGAGAGTAGGATCCATTCCGGATTTGAGTTTAGCGGATCAGGTGTCAGGTGTCAGGCGTGAGGTGTCAGGGGTCTGGTGGCGGAGGGCAGGATCGAACTTGAGCCGTTTCGCGGGCGTCCGAGCCCGCGGGCGAAATCCTGACGCGAAGCGGAAGGATCGGCAGCTTGGAGATCTGGTGGCGGAGGGCAGGATCGAACTTGAGCCGTTTCGCGGGCGTCCGAGCCCGCGGGCGAAATCCTGACGCGAAGCGGAAGGATCAACAGCTTGGAGATCTGGTGGCGGAGGGCAGGATCGAACTGCCGACCTTGGGGTTATGAATCCCACGCTCTAACCATCTGAGCTACTCCGCCTGGAGTGAACGCGGTTCCGGCAAAATGGGCCGGGCGGCCCGCGGAAATGCGCCCATTATTGATGATACGGGGGCGTCGGCGCGCGGTCAATCGGAGGGGGCGCGCTTATCCGTTCCTTATGGCTGAGGTGATAGTTTCAGAGAACAGAGATCGGCGGCGCGTCTTCATAGGAGCGGTTGGATGGAAAGCAGCATCTCGGCGGGACTGGAAGCTTTGCTCGGCGACTACCCGCTGGACGGGGCGTACGACGAGATGCGGGCGCCTGCCGGCGAGGTGAGGGAGCACTACCGCGCGCTGGCGGAGATGCTGACGCGAATGCCGATGGATGAGTTGCAGCGGCGGAAGCAGGCGGCGGACCTGTCGTTCCTGACCCAGGGAATCACTTTTACGGTGTACGGGGGCGAAGAAGGGACGGAGCGGATTTTTCCCTATGACCTGCTGCCGCGAATCGTGACCGCGGCGGAGTGGGCCACGATCGAGCGCGGGCTGACGCAGCGGATTACGGCGCTGAACGAATTTTTGCGCGACGTGTACTCGGAGGCGAAGATCCTGGCGGACAAGGTGCTGCCGAGCGAGCTTGTGTATAGCTGCAAGCAGTTTCGGCGGCAGATGCGCGGGTTGACGGTGCCGCGCAACGTGTACATCGCGGTAATCGGTTCGGACCTGCTGCGGCTGCGAACGGGCGAGTTCGTGGTGCTCGAGGACAACCTGCGCGTGCCCTCAGGAGTGAGCTACATGCTGACCAACCGGAGAGTGATGAAGCGGACGTTTCCTCCGCTGTTTCACAGCTGCGGGGTGCGGCCCATCGAGCACTATCCGCAACTGCTGCTGGCCACGCTGAAGTCGCTGGCGCCGGAGGGACGGCCGGAGCCAACCATTGTGCTGCTGACGCCGGGGGTGTACAACTCGGCGTATTTCGAGCACACCTATCTGGCTCGGCAAATGGGAATCGAGCTGGTGGAGGGCCGCGACCTGGTGACGCACGACAACGTCGTCTACATGCGCACCACGGACGGGCTGAAGCGGGTGGACGTGATTTACCGGCGGGTGGACGACGATTTCAGCGATCCGCTGATCTTCCGCTCGGATTCAGTGCTGGGTTGCGCGGGGCTGTTCAACGCGTACCGCACCGGCAACGTCACGGTGGCGAACGCGTTTGGGACGGGGCTGGCGGATGACAAGGCGCTGTATGCATACGTGCCGGCGATCATCCGCTACTACCTGGGCGAGGATCCGGTGCTGAACAACGTGGAGACTTACCTGATGACCGACGAGCTGCAGCGGCGGCATGTGCTTGAGAACCTGGACAAGCTGGTGGTGAAGGCGGTGGGCGAGAGCGGCGGGTACGGGATGCTGATCGGTCCACGGTCGTCGGCGCGGCAGCGAGAAGAGTTTGCGCGGCAGATTGCGGCCAATCCGCGGAATTACATTGCGCAGCCGACGCTGGATTTCTCTCGTGCGCCGTGCCTGATCGGGGACCGCCTGGAGCCGCGCCATGTGGACCTGCGGCCGTACATCCTTTACGGAGACAAGGTGCAGATTGTGCCCGGCGGGCTGACCAGGGTGGCGCTCGAAAAGGGATCGCTGGTGGTGAACTCGTCGCAGGGCGGCGGGAGCAAGGATACATGGGTGTTGCAGTAACAGAGCGGAGTTGGCGGAGTTAGCGGAGTTAGTGGAGATCAAGCGATGTTGAGCCGGGTTGCCGACAGTTTGTACTGGACCAGCCGCTATCTGGAGCGGGCGGAGAACACGGTGCGGCAACTCGATGTGACCATGAGCCTGATGCTGGACCCCGGCGGGGCGACTACGGAGACGCGCTGGCGGCGGATGATGGCGGCGCTGGGCGGGCCGTCGGAGATGGAGTGGAACGGCAACATGGAGTCCATGGCGCGGGCGCTCATCTTCGACCGCAGCAACCGTGCTTCCGCCATCTATTGCGTGAACGCCGCGCGGGAGAACGCGCGCCAGGTGCGGGAAGAGATTTCAACCGAGCAGTGGCAGCGGCTGAACCGGCTGTTCCACCAGATCCAATCGCAGAAGGCGGAAGAGCAGTTCGCGGTGAATCTGAACGATGTGCTGGTGTCGATCGTAGACGGGATCCACCTGTTCAAGGGGGTGACCGACACCACCATGATTCACGGCCAGGGATGGCAGTTCATGCGGCTGGGGCGCTACCTGGAGCGCGCCTATGCCACGGCCACGCTGCTGGAGGTGTACGAGGGCGAGATGGACCTGCGCGAGCGGGAGAACACCGGACAGCGGTACCTGGAACAGGTGGGGCTGTTGCGCTGCTCGACGGCGTTTGAAGCGTATTGCCAGGTGTACACGGCGGATTTGACGGACGGGCGCATCCTTGAGTTTCTGCTGCTGAACCGGCAGTTTCCTCACGCCATCCGCTACTCCATTGAGAGTGTGCTGGATGCGATCGAGGCGATCCACGGGATGAGCGGGCGGCGTCCGCCAGCCGAGCTGCTGGCCTGCGTGGGCCGGCTGCACGCAATGCTGGGATACACCACGGTGGGCGAAGTGCTGGCGGGAGGCCCGGCGGTATTTCTGCACCGCATCCGGCAGCAGTGCATGGCCATCCACGAGCATATCTACGGGTATTACATGAAGTATTCCATCCAGTCGACACTGACGGCTTGAAGCGGGACGAGAGGCAGGAACGATTGCAAGACAGGGTGCAGGAACAGGTGCAAGGCGCGTTCGAGGGAGGCGAGATGAACTTCTACTCGATACGGCATTTGACGCGGTATCGCTACGCGCATCCGGTAAGCGAGAGCATCATGGAGACGCGTATGCATCCGCGCTCCGATGCGCACCAGCATTGCTTATCGTTCTCGCTTTCGGTGAGCCCGCGGTGCCGCGTGTTTGCGTATCGCGATCACCTGGGCAATAACGTGCATCACTTCGACATTCCCGGCGAGCATGGGCAACTGGTGATTGTGGCGGAGTCAGTGGTGGAGCAGCAAAACACACCAGAGCCGCCGGACGCGCTGACCGCAGACGCGTGGGACGAGCTGGATGCGATGGTGCGCGAAGGCGACTACTGGGAGATGCTGCTGGAGAGCACTTTTGCTGTGCCCACGCCGGCGCTGGTGGAGCTGGCGGAGAAGCTGGATGCGCGGCGCAGGGATGATCCGCTCACCGTGGTGCGGCAGGTGAATCACCGGCTGTTCGAGTACTTCGAATACGTGCCGCGGCATACGCGAGTGGATTCGCCGATCGACGAAGCGATTGTGAGCGGCAAGGGCGTGTGCCAGGATTTTGCGCACACCATGATCGCGATGCTGCGCCACATCGGCATTCCGGCGCGGTACGTTTCAGGATATTTGTTTCGCGGACGGGAGGATCATGACCGTTCGACGCCGGACGCGACCCATGCGTGGGTTGAGGCGCTGCTGCCGGGCGTGGGCTGGATGGGGTTCGATCCGACCAACGACCTGGCCGCGGGGCGGCGGCACATCCGCACCTCGATCGGGCGGGACTATGCGGACGTTCCGCCGACGCACGGGGTGTTTCGCGGCGAGACGGAGAGCGAGTTGTTTGTCGCTGTGCATGTGGAAGCGACGGCGCATCCGCCGGATCTGGACCGCAAACTGCCTATTCCCGAGGACTGGAGCGTGCTGGTGGAAAAGGCGCAACAGCCCACGCCAAAGACGGTGACGGCGATTGAGACGCAGCAGATGCAGCAGCAGCAATAAAGCAGGGAACAGGGAACAGGGATCAGGGCTTTCGGGGCAATGCTCGCATGCGGCCGGTGGAGATGCCGCCATCCACCAGCAGCGTCTGTCCGGTGACGTAGCGACTGGCTTCCGAAGCGAGGAAAACGATGGCGCCGTCGAGGTCATCGGGCTGGCCGGGGCGGCGCAGAGGGATGCGCTCGCTGAGATAGTCCACCCATTCCTGGTCCTCGTACATAACTTGATTCTGTTTGGTTTTGAACCATCCCGGCGCGAGGCAATTCACCGTGACGCCGTGCGGACCCCAGTCGTCGGCCAGGCTCATGGTGAGCTGGCGAATGCCGCCGCGGCTGGCGCCATAGGGCGCGAGGCCCGCGTAGCCGGCAACGCTGGTGACGGAGCCGATGTTGACGATGCGCCCGTAGCCGCGGGCAATCATGCCGCGGCCAATGGCCTGGGCAACGAAGAAGCTGCCGCGCAAATTGGTATCGAGGATCAGGTTCCAATCGTCCCAGGTGACGTCGAGCGCGGGCTTGCGCACGTTGCAGCCGGCGTTGTTCACGAGAATATGGATCGAACCGAAGGCGGCTTCGGCTTCGCGTGCCATTTGCTCGATGCTCAAGTGGTCGCGGACGTCGAGCTCAAGGCTGACGGCGCGGCGGCCGAGCGCGCGGATCTCTTCTTCGAAGGCGGCGAGCGATTCCCTCTTGCGGCTGGTGAGGATCAGGTCGGCGCCGGCGCGGGCCAGGGCGCGGGCAAGGTACTGGCCCAGGCCGCGGCTGGTTCCGGTCACCAGCGCGACCTGGCCGGCAAGGTCGAACAGGTTCTCGCTCATCGGGCTGGCTCCATCTCCGTGTCGATCGCGGGGTCGGGAACGAGAACAATCTTCATCAGGTTGGGCTCGCGAGCGTGAAGACGTGCGAACCATTGCGGGCCGTCTTGAAGCGGCGCGACGGCGGTGATGAGAGGCTTGACGCGGATAGCACCTTCGCTGAGCAGCTCGATGGCGCGGGGATATTCGCCGCAGGAAGCAGCGGTGCCCTGGAGGCGGATCTGGCGGTTTACGACCTTTTGCAGCGGCAGCGTGACCTCGGGATCGATGTTGCCGATGAGGGTGATGGTACCGCCTTTGCGGGTGCAGTCGATGGCCGCGGCTACGGTTTCATTGCGGCCCACCGCCTCAAAGACAATGTCCACGCCCTCGCCGCCGGTAAGTTGGCGGCAGGCGCGCACCAGGTCCGCGCCGGTCGAAGAGATCACTTCGGTTGCTCCGAGGTCGCGGGCAAGATCGAGCCTGGTCTTGTCGATGTCGGCAATGAAGATACGCCGGCAACCGGCGGCGCGCGCGGCCTGCAGCGTGAGCAGGCCGATCATGCCGGCGCCGATGACGAGCGCGGTTTCGCCGCCGCGCAGGCCGCTCACGGCCACCGCGTGCAGCGCGACGGAAACGGGCTCCAGCATGGCGGCCTCAGCGAAGCTCAGCGTTTCCGGGAGGCGATAGCAAATTCGCTCCGGCACCACGACGTATTCCGCGAAGGCGCCGTCGCGGCGGTAGTCGTCGCAGGAGACGCCGAAGGCATTGCGGTTGTCGCAGAGGTTGGCCAGGCCGCGCATGCAGAACGGACACTCACCGCAGGAGATTGTGGAGTCAAACGTGACGCGGTCGCCAGGGCTGAATCCAGCCACGCCCGAACCCACCTCCGCCACCGTTCCGGCGGCTTCATGTCCCATGACGATCGGCGGAATGCGGCGTCCGGAGGAGCCGTCGAAGCCATGGACGTCGCTGCCGCAGATGCCGCAGGCGGCGATCGAGACCAGCACGTCGCCGGGACCGGGCACGGGCCGTGGACGGTCGACCATTTCAAAGTGGTTGTATGCGCCGAGGAGCAGAGACTTCATGGGAGCCATTGTAGTGGGCGGGTGTCAGGGGTCAGGAGTCAGGTTCTTGCAGGCTGCGGCGAAAACTCTCCGGAAAAACCAAAAACGTGTCAGGGCACGACTTCAGTCGTGCCGCCAGCCGCGCAAATAAAGGACTCGGGCTTTAGCCCCTGAGGTCTTCTGCGTCGGTTTGAGCACCTTCGCGAGTTTTTCCGCAGCCTGCTAGAGAATCAGGGGAATGGCCAGCTGCGGCAAGCCGTCATCGCGGACGAGCGCATCGCGCCATGCGCGCAGATTGCGGCAGAGCGATTCAACGGAGAGGCCGGCAAATTCGGCGGGATAGAATTCGAGGCGGAGCAAGGCGGCATTCAGCAGCGACACTGCACCAGTGCGATTGCCGCGCCGCAAGTGGTGAAAGGCCGCGGTCACCTGGATGAGCGCCTGGAGAAAGGTTTTTTCCGGCTCCGCACAGAGCAGCCAGACGGATTCCCAGTGCTCATGCGCCTCAAAAAACTGCTCCGCGCGGTAACAGCGCAGCCCCTCAGCCAGCGCGCCGTTCTCCCAGTCAAGTGGCATGAGCTCATTATGAGAGATCGGAGATCAGAGAACAGAGGTCAGAGAACAGAGATCAGACCTACTCCCTGGTCCCTGATCCCTGTTCCCTGTTTTTTCACCACACCCGGCAGGCGTTCTCCGGCTCCATCGGCTGCCCTTTCTTGCATCCAAAGGCCTGGCCGAACTCCGGCATGTTCTGGACCACGCCATTCACGCGGAACTGTTGCGGCGAGTGGGGATCGGATTGCACCTGCAGCCGCGCGCGCTCGGGCCGCAGCTCGCCGCACCAGTTCTGCCCGAAGGCCAGGAAGAACTGCTGCACCGGGGTGTAGCCGTCCCGCGCCTCCTGGTCCAGATTGATGTCCTTGCGCTTGGCATCGGCCAGCAACGCCATGTACGCCAGCCGCAGTCCGCCATTATCCGCGGTATTCTCGCCCAGGGTCAGCTTGCCGTTCACGTGCACGCCGCCGGGCACGGTGAAATTGCCGTACTCCTTCACCTCGCAGTCGGCCTTCTCGGTGAACTGCGTGGCATCGCTCGCCGTCCACCAATCCTTGAGATTGCCGGCGCCGTCAAACTGCCGGCCCTGGTCATCGAAGCCGTGGGTCAGCTCATGGCCCACCACCGCGCCCATATGGCCGTAGTTCTCCGCGTCGGTAGAGCGGGGATCGTACATGGGTGGTTGCAGAATTCCCGCCGGGAAATTGATGTCGTTCATGCTCGGGTTGTAATACGCATTCACGGTGGGCGGGCTCATGCCGAACTCGCCGCGGTCCACCGGCTTGCCGATCTTGTCGAGCTCGCGATGGCTCTCGAACTCCATCGCACGCTCGGCATTGCCCAGCGCGTCGCCCCGCACCACCCTCAGCTTGGAGTAGTCGCGCCACTTATTGGGGTAGCCGATCTTGTTGGCCACTTCATGCAGCTTGTCCTTGGCCTTGGCCTTGGTCTCCGGGCTCATCCAGTCCAGCGTGTCGATGTCCCGGTCCATCGCCGCCTCGATATCCTCGACCATCCGGACGGTGGCTTGTTTGCTCGAAGGCGGAAAGGCTTTGGCCACGTACACCTGGCCCAGGGCCTCGCCCAGGGCGCCGTCGGTGGCCGCCACGCACCGCTTCCAGCGCGGCTGCTGCACCTGCTGCCCGCTCAGAATCTTGCCGTAAAAATCAAAATGCGCGTCGTCAAACTTGGCCGGCAGGGCCCAGCTTGGCGTGGAGTTCACCACCTGCCACTTGAGATAAGCCCGCACCGTTTCGAAGTCAGTGGATGTAAGCACAGTATTCAGCGCCTTGAAGAACGGGGGGTAGGTCACGTTCAGCTCGCTGATCGGCGGCGTGCCCGTATCGGTGAAGAACTCCTTCCAGTCGATCGCCGGCGTCATGTTTTCGAGGTCGGCCACGCTCATCATGTGGTAGACGTTCTTCGGATCGCGCTGGGAAGTAATGTCGAGCGACGCCTGGGCCAGCGAAGTCTCCAGATCCATCACCTTGTGCGCGTCTTCCGAGGCCTTCGCGTCCGGCTCGCCCAGCAGCTTGAACGTCTGCGTGATGTAGTCCACGTACTGTTGCCGCAGCTTGACGTCCGCGGCGCCGGTGCGCAGGTAATAGTCCTTTTCCGGCAGCCCCAGGCCGCCCTGGTCCACCGCCGCAATCTGCTTGCGCGCGTCGGCAAAATCCTGCTGCTCGCCATAATTGAGGAACGCGTTCACGTTGGTCACCTGAAAGTGCGCCAGCAGTGCGGAGAGACTGCTCCTGCTCTTCAGCGCGTCGATCCGGGCAAACTCCGCCTTCAGCCCGTTCAGGTCCGCGCCGTCAATCGCCGCTGTATTCATGCACGAGGCGTAAAAGTCGCCGATCTTCTGCTCGTTGGGCGTTCGGCTGGCGCCGCCCGCCTCCGCCTGGTCCAGAATCGAGTGCAGAACTATCTGGTTCTCGTCGTAGAGCATGGTCATGTTGCCGAACCCGGACCGGTCCGCCGGGATCGGATGCAGCTTGCCGAAATTGCCGCACGCATATTGAAAAAAATCCGTGCATGGGTCGGCGCTCTTATCCATGAAGGCGGGGTCGAGGCCCAGAAGCCGCTCCGGCTTTTGGCCGGCCGCGGCGTCGGACTGCGCCCGCGCTGCGCCTGAGAGCGCCGCCACGCACGCCAGCGCCGCTGCAATCTGTTTTGCATTCATCATTGGTCTTCTCCGTCTTGCTGCAAATGGTTTGGGAAAGAAAGATGTCGATTCCTTTGCATAAGGACGCACCGCGCCCAGCTTGGGTTCCCTTGCCCTCAAGCGAGATATGGGCAAGTGTACATTGCTGGACCCGCGGTGGATTCTGAAGGATTTCTCATCCGGGTTGTCCGGCTGCGGCTGGCGGCATGCTGCCTGCTGCACCTCGCGCCATTCCTGTCCGGAGCCTACGCCATGGCCGCAGCTCTTGAAATCCCGCCTCTGCCCTCGCGGCATGCCACGCCGCTGGTGGAGTCCAGTCCCGCTCGACTGGCCGCTTTGGCCCGCGGCTTTGGGCGCGAGCTGGCCCGCAATCCGCGTGACCCGCGCGCACTGATGGCCATGGCCCTGGTGGGGCTGGCCGGGGGCCAGACGGAGCCGGCTGTCCGCCTGGCGCAGGCCGCAATCGCCGAGGCTCCCGGCCTGGGGGCCGCTCACGTGGCGCTTGGCCAGGCGCTGCGGGCCGGCGGCCACTTTGATTCGGCGCAGGGCGCCTTCGAGTCCGCCCTGCGGCTGGATCCCAAGGATCCTTTGGCGCTGCTCGGGCTGGCCGAGCTCGATCTTGCTGCCGGCCGCGTCCAACAGGCCATTGCGCGCTATCGCATCGCCCTCGGGCGCCATCCGGGCCTGGTGCCCGCGCTGCTTGGATTGGGGCACGCACTGGGCTGCGCCGGCTGCTTCGACGAAGCGCTTCCGCTCTATGAAAATGTGCTGGCACTGCGCCCTGGATTGGCTGAAGCGCATTTTGCCGCTGCCTTCGCGCTGGCCCGGCTGAAACGGACTTCGGAAGCCGAATCCGGTTTCCGGCGCGCCATCGAGTTGCGGCCCAATTTCGCCGCGGCCTGGGTGAACCTGGGATGCCTGCTGCGGGAACAGGGACGCATGCTTCAAGCCGAACGCGCCCTTCGCCACGCGGTTCGCCTGCGCCCGGATCTCATCTCCGGTTGGCTGAACCTGGCATTGCTGGCACGCGACGCCGGCCTCCTGGACCGCGCCGCGTCCCACCTGCGCCGCGCATTCTCGCTCGATCCCACCCGGCCTGAAACTCATCTGGCCTGGGCTCGCCTCTGCATGGCGCGGAAGGACTTTGCCGGCGCCCACCAGTGGGTTCGCTGGGCCCTCGCCCAGGCCCCCGAAAATGAAGAATCACACAACACCCTCGGCATCCTGCTCCACACCCAGGGCCGCTTTGCCGAAGCGGTGCCCGTGTTTTCTCGTTCGGAAGCGCTGGGCAGCATCCCCGCCATCTCCAACCGCGGCAACTCGCTGCTCGACCTTGGCCAGATGGATGAGGCGCTGGCAGCGCACCGGACTGCCCTGGACCGCGAGCCGGATCATCCCGGCGCCCGCTACAACCTGGCTCTCACCCAGCTTCGATTGGGCTATTGGCGCGAGGGCTGGCGCAATTACGAGGCCCGCTGGCTTTTCCGCGAGGTCCACCGCCGCCCGCGTGTCTTTCCTTTTCCGCGCTGGCAAGGCGAGCTGTTGCGCGGCCAGCGCGTGCTCCTTCACGCCGAGCAGGGCCTGGGCGACACCATCCAGTTTTGCCGCTACGCCACCATGGTGGCCGCTCGCGGCGGCCGGCCCATCCTGCAGGTTCAGGCTCCGGTGGCGCGGCTGCTTGGTTCCCTCGCCGTGGTCCGCGCCGGGTTGGCGGAAGTGGCGCTGCTCGACGATCCCTTGCCTTCATGCGACCTCGAGTGCCCGCTCATGAGCCTCCCGGCCGTCTTCGCCACCACGCCCGGAACCGTTCCCTGGACGGGCGCTTATCTGGCGGCGCCTGTTCCTGCTCCCTGCTCCCTCTGTTCCCTGATCCCTGATCCCTGTTCCCTGCTTGTCGGCATTGCCTGGGCGGGCAATCCGCGCTACAAAGCCGACGCGCAGCGGTCTGTGACCCTGACGGCGCTGCTGCCGCTGCTCGAAACTGCCGCGATCACCTGGATCTCGCTTCAGAAAGGACTGGCCGCGGACCAGATCGCCGGGCTGCCCTGCGGCATTGAGGTCGTCGACGCTTCCAGGCGCGACCGCGACCTTGCAGATACCGCTTCCACCGTTGCCCGCCTGGACGCCGTCGTCACCACCGATACGTCCATCGCCCATCTGGCCGGAGCCATGGGCAAGCCCGTCTTCATCCTCCTGCCCCACCTGTCCGACTGGCGCTGGATGCACGACACCGCCACCACTCCCTGGTACCCCACCGCGCGATTGCTCCGCCAGCCCGCGCGTGGCGACTGGCCCAGTGTCCTGGCCGCTGCCGCGAGAGCTGTGAGCGCTCTGAAGGCCGTTTGACCTGATCGGCCGAGCGGGAATTGCGCGAAAAATAAAACGGCGATGTCTAATGGAATGATGTCGTTATGCCCTCAAAGTGCAGTGAATTGCGCACCTGGGCTGGCGGGGTTTCCGGGGTTCCTTCGTGCTGCGCTGCGAGCTGCATTTCCAGGCTCCCTCGCGGCGTAAACGACGACGCCCGCCTGGCGGCGGGCGTAATTCGACTCACGGTTAGACTTTAGCCCGGATTGCGGGGCTGGGGATGTGATGGCGGGCACAGGCGTTCGCGCCAGGACTGAAGGGAGCAGGGAAACGCGCGGATTTACACCTTGCATGGTGCATTTGAGGTAGAATCTAGTTGAATTAGTTGATTTTGAGGATAAATAATGCCAGGAAAAAGAGATAAGCACAACGCCCCTGTTGCCGCGGCTCTTCGGCCGGTAGAGGAACTGCGGCGCTGGAAGCTGGAGCAGGCGAAGACGCGATTCAGCGAGGTGGTCCGGCTGGCGGCGATGGAGGGTCCGCAGCTTGTGACCATCCACGAACGGGAGGCGGCGGTTGTGATGGTGGTGGAGGATTACCGGAATATGGCATCGACGCCGAAGGACGATGTTCCTCTGGTGGATTTTCTGCAAGGGCTCGGCCTGGCGGACCGGAACGTGTACCGCGGCGGCGGCGGCGGGGAAAGAGACGTGGAGCTGTGAAGGGCTGGCTGGTGGATACGGATGTGATTGCGGATCTTTGCAGCGTCAATCCGGACGCGAAGGTGAGGAAGTGGATTGGGTGGCAGCCGGAGAGCCGGTTGTTCCTGAGTATCCTGACGCTGGCCGAATACCGGAAGAGCATCGAGCGGCTGGAGTACGGGCACGCGCGGCGGCCGGTGCTGGAGCGGGCGGTGTATGCGCTGGAGCGGCGGTTTCTGGGACGGGTGCTTTCGCTGACGGATGCGATTGTTCTGCGGTGGGGAGCGATAAGCGGCGTGGCGCTGCATGCCGTGGGGTTTTCACCTTCGGTGCTGGTCGGATTGCAGGCGGCGACAGCGATGGAGAATGGGCTGTACCTGGCTACGGGCGAAGGGGAGCGGGTGGAGCATACCGGGGTGAATGTGTTCAATCCGTGGAAGGACAATCCGCGGCTGTTTGCGATTGGATGAGGGGGGCACCCGCCTCCCGATACCAGGATGGGTGGGCCATCTGCCTTCCATCCGCGGTTCCCAAAAGCGAGGGACCGGGAGCACCTTAAGCATGGTCTGGAGATCTGACCGGGGCCGGGGCACCCGCCCTCCTGTTGCTTTCCCAAATGAGTTGTGCCATGCTTCTATGGGTAACCAAAAGGAACTGGTGAATGAAGCAGAAATCCGATGTGCAGCAGGGAACGCTGGCCTTGATGGTGCTGAAGACTCTGGACGTGCTTGGGGCACAGCACGGTTACGGCATCGCCCGGCGCATTGAGCAGATCAGCGGCGACCTGCTTGCGGTCAACCAGGGGACGCTCTATCCCGTGCTGCTGCGGCTGGAGCAGGAGGGCGCGATCGCCTCGGACTGGGGTGCATCAGAAAACAATCGCCGGGCGCGCTTTTACCGCGTCACCCGCAGAGGGCAGCAGCTCCTCGAAGCCGAAAAGCGCGATTGGGACCAGACCGCGGCAATCATCGCACGCTTTTTTGAAGTGAAGGCGGAGGACCTGGCATGAAAGCACTGAATCGAATGTTCACGCGCCTGCGCAAAGTCTTCTCCAATGGTTCCAGTGATGCGCGGCTGCGCGAGGAATTGGAATCTCATATTGCGTTCCAGACCGAAGAGAATCTCCGCGCCGGCATGGCTCCGGGGGAAGCTCGCCGGCAGGCGCGGCTCAAGCTCGGCGCGGTTGAACCGGTACGGGAGCAATATCAAACGGAGCGCCGTCTGCCGTTTTTCGAGGTCGCCATGCAGGATTGCCGCTACGCCGTGCGGCAGTTGCGCAAGGCGCCTGGGTTTACCCTGGGCGCCCTGCTGACGCTGGCGCTGGGCATCGGAGCCAATGCGGCAATTTTTACGCTGGTGAATTCGCTGATGCTGCGGAAGCTTCCGGTGGCCGATCCCAAGACGCTGATACGGCTGGGCGACAGCAACGACTGCTGCGTGGGCAGTGGTATCGGGAAGAACGGCGACTACGCGCTGTTCTCAACCGATAGCTACGAGTACCTGAAGAAGGGCTTGCCGGAATTCGACGAGCTGGCAGCGATGCAGGCCGGGTTCGAGTACCGGCCGGTGGTCGCGCGCCGGGACGGAACGGGTGAGACGCCGCGATCGGTAGCGGACGAATTCGTATCGGGCAATTACTTCAGCACGTTTGGCCTGGCGGCGCGGGCCGGCAGGCTGCTAGCGGATCGCGACGACGTGGCGGGTGCGCCGCTGACCGCGGTGATGAGCTACGAGACGTGGAAGACGAGGTATAACTTCGATGCCGCAATCGTGGGCAGCACGTTCCGGATCAACACGCAGCCGGTGACGGTGGTGGGGATTGCTCCGGAGGGATTTTTTGGAGACCGGCTGACGCGCAATCCGCCGGAGTTCTATCTGCCGATTGAATCGATGCCAGTGATTGCCAATGTGGCGTACGTGCACGGATCGAACCAGCAATGGCTTTATCTCATCGGGCGGGTGAAGCCCGCGGTTCCGCTGGGACAATTGCAGACGAAAGTGAGCGGGTTGCTGAGGCAGCAACTCGGCAAATTGGGCCGCTTCAGCTCAAAGGAGGGCCAGGCAGACCTGAAGACGGTTCACGTGGTGTTGTCGCCGGGCGGCAGTGGAATCCGGGCAATGCAGGAGCAGTACTCGAGCCACCTGGCACTGCTGATGTGGGCGGCGGCGCTGGTGCTGCTGATTGCGTGCGCAAATATTGCCAACCTGCTGCTGGTGCGGGGCATGGCGCGCAAGGCGGAGATGAGCGTGCGAACCGCACTGGGCGCGGGCCGGGGACGGATTGTGCGGCAACTGCTGACCGAGAGCGTGCTGCTGGCGCTGGCGGGCGGGGTGGCGGGGCTGGCAGTGGCGTATGGCGGAACGCGCATGTTGCTGGCGCTGGCATTTCCCGGCGCGCAGGACATTCCCATCCACGCAAGCCCTTCGCCGGAGGTTTTGGGTTTTGCGTTCGGACTCTCGCTGGTGACGGGAGTTCTGTTTGGTGTGGCGCCGGCCTGGATGGCTTCACGGGCGGAGCCGGTGGAGGCGCTGCGAAGCGGGGCACGCGCGACCGCAGGCGGAGCGACGCTGCTGCAGCGGGCGCTGGTGGTGGTGCAGGCCGCGCTCTCGCTGGTGCTGCTGGTAGGCGCGGGATTGTTTGCCGAGAGCCTGAACAAGCTGGAACACATTGACCTGAAGCTGGACGCGACCAATCGGTACATTGTGCACATGAGCCCGCCAACGGCCGGCTATGCCACCACCCAGGTGGGCGATTTGTACCGGCAGATTGAAGAACGATTTCACGCAATTCCCGGCGTGACGAAGGTGGGGATCGCAAGCTACACGCCGATGGAGGACGACAACAACGGCTGGAGCGTGGTGGTCGAGGGCAAGCCCGATCCGCATCTGAACGCGTCGTACGTGAAGGTGAATCCGGAGTATTTCGACTCGGTGGGAACGCGCGTGGTGATGGGGCGCGGGTTCAGGGTGCAGGATACAGCCGGATCGACCACGGTGGCGGTGGTAAACAAGAATTTTGTGGAGAAGCTTTTCAAGCCGGGGGAAAATCCGATCGGACAACATTTTGGCGGGGGCGAGAAGTCAGCCGGGGACTACGAGATTGTGGGCGTGGTGGAGAACACGCCGTACCAGAGCGCGGAGTGGACGGATCACCGGATGTACTTTGTGCCGCTGCCGCAGCGACCGTTGAGCTGGACGGAGCCGATTGAGAAGGACGAGAACATGTACGCCGAGGCGATTGTGGTGGAGACCGACCGGCCGATGCCGGGCATGGAGGAGCTGGCGCGCAAGACACTGGCAGCGATCAATCCGAACCTGAGCGTGGTGCGATTCCAGACGTTTTCCGCGCAAATTGCGGAGCAGTTTTCAGACCAGCGAATGCTGTCGCGCCTGACCATGCTGTTTGGCGCGCTGGCATTGCTGCTGGCCGCTCTTGGACTTTATGGCGTCACCTCCTACGCCGTTGCGCGGCGCACCCAGGAGATCGGCATCCGCATGGCTCTGGGCGCCGAGCGCGCCGGCGTGACTGCTTTGGTGGTGCGCGGCGCCATGGTGCAGGCGCTCGCCGGCCTCGCTATCGGAATTCCGGCGGCGATTCTCGGGGCTCATGCCATCGCGTCGCAACTTTACGGGTTCAAGGGCATCGATGCGGAGGTGCTTGCCGGCGCCGTCTTGACGCTTGTCGCTGCCGCTGCCCTCGCGGGCCTCATTCCCGCGCGCCGCGCGGCTTCCATCGATCCAGCGCGGGCATTGAGGACTGACTAGCGCCGGAGGCCTACGACGGCGACGCAATCGCGTTGCGAACTGGCCGAGCGCCCTATCATCGCGATAAAGCTGCGATGAACAGGGGCACAGCTTTCCCGATGAGTGGGAAAACTGCCCCCCCCGCCCGCTCATCGCGATAAGGCTGCGATGAACGGGGCACAGCTTTCCCGATGAGTGGGCAAACTGCCCCCCCCGCCCGCTCATCGCGATAAGGCTGCGATGAACGGGGCACAGCATTTCCGATGAGTGGGCAAACTGCCCCCCCCCGCCCGCTCATCGCGATAGAGCTGCGATGAACGGGCACAGCTTTCCCGATGAGTGGGCAAACTGCCCCCCCCCCGCCCGCTCATCGCGATAAGGCTGCGATGAACGGGCACAGCTTTCCCGATGAGTGGGCAAACTGCCCCCCCCCCCGCCCGCTCATCGCGATAAGGCTGCGATGAACGGGGCACAGCTTTCCCGATGAGTGGGCAAACTGCCCCCCCCCGCCCGCTCATCGCGATAAGGCTGCGATGAACGGGCACAGCTTTCCCGATGAGTGGGCAAACTGCCCCCCCCCACCCGCTCATCGCGATAAGGCTGCGATGAACGGGGCACAGCTTTCCCGATGAGTGGGCAAACTGCCCCCCCCCGCCCGCTCATCGCGATAGAGCTGCGATGAACGGGCACAGCTTTCCCGATGAGTGGGCAAACTGCCCCCCCCCCGCCCGCTCATCGCGATAAGGCTGCGATGAACGGGCACAGCTTTCCCGATGAGTGGGCAAACTGCCCCCCCCGCCCGCTCATCGCGATAAGGCTGCGATGAACGGGCACAGCTTTCCCGATGAGTGGGCAAACTGCCCCCCCCGCCCGCTCATCGCGATAAGGCTGCGATGAACGGGGCACAGCTTTCCCGATGAGTGGGCAAACTGCCCCCCCCCGCCCGCTCATCGCGATAAGGCTGCGATGAACGGGGCACAGTTCCGATAATGCCAGAACAGGGACACTGCGGCCTCATTCCGCGGACTGGACGGAGAGAGCTCGCCGCACGCGTTCCATGATGCCGAGGTAATAGGCGAGGTTGTGGATGGTGTTGAGCGTTGCGGAGGGCGGTTCGCCGGCCTGCATTAAGTGGCGCAGGTAGGCGCGGGTGTAGCGGCGGCAGACCATGCAGTTGCAGTTGGGGTCGGGGGGCTGCTGGTCTTCGGCGTACTGGCGGTTCTTGATGGTGATGCGGCCTTCGCTGGTGAAGAGCAGGCCGTGGCGGGCGGCGCGGGTGGGCAGAACGCAGTCCATCATGTCCACGCCCATGCGCGCGTACTGTTCGATCTCGTCGGGGTAGCCGACGCCCATTACGTAGCGGGGCTTGCCGGCGGGCAGCAGGGGGAGAACTTCGGCGATCATTTCCAGAGTGAGGTCGCGCGGCTCGCCGACGGAAAGGCCGCCGATGGCATAGCCGTCGAAGTCCATCTCGATGAGCTGCTCGGCGCTCTGGCGGCGGAGGTCCGGGTACATGCCGCCCTGGACGATGCCGAAGAGGGATTGGGTGGGAGCACCCTCGGGCGCGGGCGGGGACGCCCGCGCTACAGCCGGCCGGGAGGCCGGCGCTACATCGCGGGAGGCCGGCGCTACATCATGGTTGGCCGGCGCTACATCGCGGGAGGCCGGCGCTACATCATGGGTCCAGGGGACTTCGTGGTGGTGGGCGCGGAAGTGATCTAGCGACCTTCGGGCCCAGGCCATAGTCAGGCGGAGGCTCTCTTCGGCGCGGCTGCGCTCGGCGGGGTGCTCCGTGCACTCGTCGAAGGCCATGGCGATGTCGGCGCCGAGAGCGATCTGCACGTCGATGGAGTGCTCAGGCGTGAAGAAGTGGCTGGAGCCGTCGAGGTGGGAGCGGAAGCGGACGCCTTCGTCGGTGACCTTGCGCAGCTGGCTGAGCGAGAAGACCTGGAATCCGCCGGAGTCGGTGAGCAGGGCGCGCGGCCAGGAGATGAAGCGGTGCAGGCCGCCCATGCGGCGGACGGCTTCGTGGCCGGGGCGCAGATAAAGGTGATAGGTGTTGCCGAGGATCAGCTCCGCGCCGAGCGACTCGAGAATGTCCTGGGGCACGGCTTTGACGCTGCCGGCGGTGCCCACGGGCATGAAGACGGGCGTTTCGACGGTGCGATGGGGCAGTTCCATGCGGCCGCGGCGGCCGCCGGCGGCGGTAGTGTGGAGCAGGTTGAAGGTGAGTCCCACGGGACGATTCTAGCGGGTCGAATCAGGCGGCTTTCACGATCAGGCGCTTGCCGAGGGCGCGCATGGCCGCGTCCACGCGGTCGATTTTGGTGGCGTGGCGGAGGTTGGTTAGGCGGTTGACTTCCTGCGGAGTGGTGCCGAGACGGCGGGCCAGCTCCGCCGGGCGAATCTTCTGCCGCAGCATTTCGTTCAGCAGCAGCACCTTGGCGGCTACGCTGGCGGGCAGATCGACCAGATGTTGGCCCCGTTTTGGTTTGGAAGGTGCGGGAATTCGCCGCCGGCCTTCAAAGTAGAAATCGAGCGCGGATTCGAGCGCATCGGCCGCATGCATCAACGCGTCTTCCACGTCCTCGCCCTGGGTGATGGCTTCAGGGATATCGGGGAAGGTTACGACGAAGCCGCCTTCCTCTTGCGGTTCGAGATGTGCGGGATAGCGCACGATCGCTCCTCCTATTTGAGACCAAGTTGCTTCTTCACGCCCTCAACGGTGCCCTTCTTGAGGTCTTTGGAGTGCATCGGCAGGATCGAGATCCTCCCGTTCAACTCGACCCTCAAGTGCGAACCTTTGGCCGGAGTAAAGGTCGCGCCCTGAGCCGCAAGCCATCGCTTGAACTCGCTGCTCTTCACGGGTTTTATTATAAACAATTTTGTTTATTATGCGACGAAGATTCTGCGCGGGGCGCATTATGCATCCTATTAGGGCGGGTTCCCCGGTCGTGCGCTATTACAGGGATCGACGGTAACGAATGCGGCACATTACACCGATATTACTCGGAGGGGAGAGTTGACGCGGGGTGTTGCGGAAACGAGACTGGAAGCGAGTCATAAGCGAGGTTTACTCGCGCGAGGTTAACAATATGGGCAGCTATCCACCACCCGGACCACCGCCCGGAGGATTGGGCAATCGAATAGAAGAGGCCATCGAGCTGATCGAGATGGAACTGCGGCACACCATTGCTTACGTGAACGACGCGGTGATTCCGCATGTGCGGCGGGAATCGATTACGGCCATGCGGACGCTGAGCGAAAAGCTGCAAAGCCTTGCTGACCGGTTTGAGCGAACGAGCGGAGGGCCGGGAGGGAAAGGACCGCAGAGCTGAGCGCCGATTTCGAGTTTCGGGGACCTTGCCGGCGAGTGGGCGCAGCGCTGGCGGCGCTGGGCTGCCTGATGCTGGCCGGGTGTGGGCATCGGCGGCAGGCGGCGAGCGCGGCGCAGACGGCTCCGCCGCTGGCGCAGCCCTATGAGCCGGGGACGCCGGCGCCGGAAGCCACCGAGCCGGGTACCGCCGAGACGTCGCGGATTCCCATCACGCGCACGCCTGCCGGAGGCATTGACGGGAGGGATATCGAATATGTGAACCGGCACCGGCCCATCGAAAGCGAAGTGGGCTATGCGACGTGGTACACGGCGGCGCGGGGCAGGCGGTCGGCGAACGGGCAGGTGTTCAGCAATCGGGCGCTGACGGCGGCGCATCGCACGCTGCCGATGGGCTCGCTGATCGTGGTGACGAATCTGAAAACCGGTCAGCGGTCGGCCATGCGCATCACCGACCGCGGACCTTTTGTGGAAGGGCGCATTCTGGATCTGACCATCGCCTCAGCCAAAGCCACCGGGGTTTACCAGATGGGATTGGCAGAGGTGCGCGTCGACGTGTACAAGACGCCGAAGCCGATCGACAGCGGCGGACGCTGGTGCGTGCAGATCGGGGCGTTCAAGAGCGAGCGCAAGGCGCTGAAGCTGAAGAAGCAACTGGAGCGGCGGTATCCGGATGCCAACGTAATAGAGTTTCCCGGCGAGGAAAGCTACTGGGTACGCATCCGGCCGGAAGGCGACAACCGCGAGCAGGCCGAAAGCATCGTGGCGAGGCTGCGGCCGGCGGAGGGCGAAGCGTTTTTGACGCGGCTGGACTAGGGCTTGATGAGGGCTGGGCGGGGCGGGATAGGGCGGCGGGTAAGGGCGAAATTGCGGTGTTCTCCGCAATGCCAATGACACGACCAGGACAACAAAAGAACGGCTCATTCCGCGCACTGAAGACGCTCGACGAGCGCATCTCCCTGGAAGCGACAGTTGAGCCCAGGGTCACTTGGCCGGAAAAGCGACAATTCGGCCAAGTGACCAGAAGCGCCGGTGAACTGAAGCCTCCGCCGCCCACCCTTAGGTGGGGATTCCGGAACGGGCCTCGATTGCTTTACGTTCTGGGTTGCTTTACGTTCAGATCTCGCGCATGACGATCACAAAAACCTCCAACTTCTTAATTCGCCTGCGCCAGCTCCGCAACAACCTCAGCAATCTTATCGAGTATCTGGATCCAGCCCTCCATTTGACCGCTGTTCTTCGCGCTCTCCATGGGTTCATTTCCAATAAAGGTTAGTTTCGTCTGGCCGTTTCCGAGATCCTCAAAAAGAGTCACATCGTACGCGCCGTCTATGGCCTCATGTTCTATTTCGAGTTGCGCTGGGTCAATCTTGTTTCCCTCCGGGTCGGAAAAGTACATCAAGGAAACGATCTTCTCGTGCGGGACAATCTCGTGGTATTCAACCGCGTTCCAGAACTCCTGCCCATCCGGCGATCTCATGCAGCAGAGAAGTTTCCCGCCCACGCGAAAGTCCATTTTGCAAGCAGGCGACGTGAAGCCCTTCGGCCCCCACCACTGCATGATGTATTTCGGGTCTGTCCACGCCTTCCAAACCAGTTCGCGTGGGGCATCGAAAACTCGTGTGACAACCATCCGCTCTGTCTCGTTCACCGTGCTATTTGTCATCTCTGACCTCCTCTTTTTTCATTGTTTTCACAACTACATCCAGTTTGTCGAAACTTTCTTCCCAGAACTGGCGATAATGGTGCGCCCAGTTGCTCACTGACTTTATCGCTTCCGGCCTCAACGTACACACACTCTCTCGTCCGCGCTTTGTCTTGATCACAATCCGAGCCCGCACCAGGCAGGCAATGTGTTTTGAAATCATCTGCTGCGAGAGTGCAAACGGTTCCGTCAATCCATGGACAGAGGCGGGCCCACTTGAGAGCCGTTCGATCATCGCCCGCCGGGTTGGATCAGACAAAGCCGCAAATGTTGTACCCAATCTATCCACAACCATATGGTAGTGGATTTTCAGTCCATGTCAAGTGTGAATTTTGCGATCCATGATTTCTGTTCACTGACCTCTGAACCCTGACACCTACGCTAGACCGGATTCGGAAATAGCGTGTCCGTCGCCGATGAAACCATCCCTCAGTGTCTAAACAGGCTGCGGAAAAACGGTGAAGAGCGAGCGAATTCCGTGGAGAGACGTCCCGCAGGGCCTGAAGGCCGATTGATTCTGCGGCAGTTACGGCACGACTAAACAGCTTGGTGAAAAAGGGGAAAACTCCATCGAAACAGGAGTTCAAAACCTCAGGGGCTAAAGCCCAAATCTTTTGTTTGCGGTTATCGGCGGGACTAAAGTCCCGCCCTGACGCGTTTTGGTTCTACCGTCGGACGTTTTTCACCAAGCTGTAAAGTCGTGCCCTGACACGTTTCGCGTTTTCAGCGAGTTTTTCCGCAACCTGTAAAGCCCAAGTCCTTTGTTTGCGGTTTTCGGCGGGACTAAAATCCCGCCCTGACGCGATTTCGAACGCGAAATTGAATTTTTCAGCAGGCTGTTAAGTCGTGCCCTGTTACAAGGCATTTCCCCGGATGATTCCACTGCAAGCGGTTCGCGCCCGAAGGACCCGGGCCTGAAGGCCTCCAACTTGAGGCATTCATTCAGGGGCCTGAAGGCCCCTGCTCCCTCCGAGATTGGGGGATTTTATCAGCCGGCGAGGAGGCCAGCGAGAAGCGCTGTGCGCGGGGCGAGGTGCTGGAGCAGGACCGATTCGTGGGGGGCGTGCGCGCCTTCGCCCACGGCGCCGAGGCCGTCCAACGTGGGCAGACCCAGGGCGGAGGTGAAGTTGCCGTCGGAGGCGCCTCCGGTGGCGGCTTCGTCGAGTTGAAAACCGAGCTCGGCGGCCAGCGCGCGGGCGCGATGGTAGAGCGCGACGGTGCCGCGCGTGCGCTCCATGGGCGGGCGGTTGATGCCGCCGGAGACACGCAGCGAGCAGCGGGGGTCGGCGGCTTTGAGGGCGGCGAAGCGGCGCTCCATGCGAGGGCCGTCGGCGAGGCGGGCGACGCGGAGATCGACTTCGGCCCAGGCGTCGGCGGGAATCTGATTGACTTTTGAGCCGCCGCCGGCGCGGCCCACGCTGACGGTGATGCCGCGCTTGAGGTCGGTCCAGTTGCTCACGGTTTCAATGGCGCGGGCGAGTTCGCGCAGGGCACTCGAGCCTTTTTCAAAGTCGACGCCGGCGTGGGCGGCGACGCCGCGGATGTCGATGCGGAAGTCGCCAGTGCCTTTGCGTGCGGTTTTGCAGGCCAGGCCCTGGGCGGGCTCGAGAACGTAGACGGCGGAGGACGCGCGGGCCAGGTTTTCCGTGATGGGGCGCGAGACGGGGCTGCCGATCTCTTCTTCGGAGTTGAGCAGGAGAACGATTTCGCGCGTGAGGAGGCCGGCTTCAGCGAGCATCTCGATGGCGGTGAAGGCCATGGCGACGCCGACCTTCATGTCGAGCGTGCCGGGGCCCCACAGGCGCGCTTGTCCGGCGCTATCGGGGGCGATGCGGAAGGGCATGGAGCGGAGGGTGCCGAGGGGCCAGACGGTATCGATGTGGCCGAGGATGAGGGTGGGTTTTGCTCCGGATTTGCGGCGGGGGCCGAAGCGGGCCTCGATGACGTTGCCGTAGCCGCGCTGGCGATGGATGCGGATGCGGCCGCCGAGGGAGCGCGCGTGCTCGATGGCAATAAGGCCGCAGGCATCGACGGCGGACTTCGAGTCAGAGGGGGATTCGGCCAGAACGAGCTTGCGGGCGAGAGCGATGAGGGCGTCCTGCTTGCGACGTGCGCCGGACAGGAGAGCACGCATAGGAACGGCGGTGGGCTCGGCGACGGAAGAGGCTCGGTTCAAAGAGGATTCCTCTGGAACAGCGGCGATGAGGCGATTCTACGCCGGCCGGCGAGGGTGAACATATTGCCGGATTTGAGGCGGGGTCAGGCCACGATTCGGCTAAAGAAATCCGAAACTTACAGGAAATGCGCGGCTTATGGCTGCACACTGTGGCAAAAAAGACACAGGACGGAATTGCCGGGAATCGTCTAATCTGGTTGCAAGTCCCCGGATTTTCATCCTGGAGTAGGAATTGGGCCAACACGAACATTTTGAACAGACCATTGCCGAGCCCATTGAGTTTGCGGGTGTCGGGCTGCACTCCGGCGCGCCAGTAACGACGCGGCTTTTGCCCGCGCCAGGCGGGTCAGGGGTGGTCTTCCGCCGCACCGATCTGGACAACTTCGAGATTCCCGCGATCGGCCGCAACGTGGCCAAGGTGAGCTACGCGACCAGCCTGATGCGGCAGGGCGTGCTGATCTCGACCACGGAGCATTTGCTGTCGGCGCTGATCGGGATGGGCGTGGACAACGTAATCGTGGAAGTGGACAACCTGGAGCTGCCGATCCTGGACGGGAGCGCGCTGCCGTACGTAGAGGCGTTCGAGCGGGTGGGCATCCGGACGCAGCGGCGACGCCGGGAGTACATCCGGGTTCTGGAGCCGGTTGAGGTTCGCGAGGGCGACAAGTTCATCGGGGTTTATCCGGGTTCGGGCTACACGATTGAGTACAGCATCGATTTTCCCGCGCCGATAGGGCGGCAGAGCACGGCGGTGGACCTGGCGACGGAGACCTATGGGACGCTGATTGCGCCGGCGCGTACGTTCGGCTACAAGGCCGACGAGAAAAAATTGCGGGATATGGGGCTAATCCGTGGAGCGGGGCCCCAGAACGCGGTCATCATTGGGAAACAGGGGCCGGAGAATGGGCCGCTGCGCTTTCCCGACGAATACGTGCGGCACAAGGTGCTGGATCTGATCGGGGACCTGGCGCTGGCGGGGCATCGCATCGAGGGCCGGGTGGTGGCTGAGCGCGCGGGACACGCGATGCACACGGCGCTGGTGTCGCGGCTGATGAAGGACCGCTCGGCGTGGGAGCTGGCGCGGATCCCGGCGGGCGGAGCGGAGCGCGCGGAGACGGAGTTCTCTGTGATGGGTGGTCAGTTTTCCGTGGTCGGGTAGTAGAAAGACAGCTTTCAGCCATCAGCTTTCAGCCGTCAGCTTTTCCGGAGCGCGTTTCAAAAAATGGCAGCGAAACGGTGAGGAAACCGTCCCTCAGCGGCTAAAGCCGCATCAATCGAGGGCTCTCTGCGGCCCGGCAGAACAGCTTGGTGAAAAAAAGGAAAACCTCATCGAAACAGGGGCGAAAAGCCTCAGGGGCTAAAGCCCGAATCCTTTGTTTGTCGTAATCGGCGGGACTGAAGTCCCGCCCTTACGCGTTTTAGTCCTTCCGGCGCGCGTTTTTCAGCAAGCTGTGAAGCCGTTCACTTTCAAAGCAGGATTTTGAAATACGTTCTGGCGACTGACTCGTCTCTTCACAACTTCACTCTTTCACAACTTCACTCTTTCACTCTTCCAGTGTTCGGCTGTTCACTGTCTTCCGCTTCTCACGCGAAGAGGATGCACATGGGCGTGGGGCAGTCGTAGCTTTTGCCTTGATCGGCGAGGGCGCCGGTGTGGGGATCGCGCGCGAAGACGCTGAGCTGGCTCGAACCCTGGTTGGCGACAAGCATCCAGCGCTCAGTTGGATCGAGGGTGAAGTTGCGCGGGGTTTTGCCGCCGGTGGGGCTTTTGGCGATGGCGGTGAGCGCGCCGGTGTGCGGGTCGGCCTTCGCGGACATAATGAAGTCGTCGCCGCGATTGGCGAAGTAGACGAAGCGGCCGTCGCGCGTAATCACTGTGTCGCAGCCCGTGTTTGGCCCCCTGGCCGGGTCGGGATGGAGCGGGAACTCGGAGACGGTGGTGAAACTTCCATCAGTCTTGTTCCAGTGGAGCACGCTGACGGTCGAGGCCATTTCATTCAAGCAGTAGGCGGTGACGCCGTTGGGATGGAAGTGAAGCGTGCGCGGACCAAAGCCCGGCTCGGAATGCCACTCGCTCGCCGGCGTGAGCTCGGCGGTGGCGGGATGCAGGCGGTAAATGTGGATGCAGTCGCCGCCGAGATCGTTGATGAAGGCGAAACGGTTGTCCGGCGAGAAGGACGCGAAGTGGGCGTGAGCGCTCTCCTGACGATGCGGGTTGGGGCCGTGGCTGGTGTAGTGCTGGCTCCAGACCAGCGGGCTGAGGGCGCCGCCGGTCACCTTGAAGCTGGCCGCGCTGCCGCCGCCGTAGTCGGCTGCGAGAAGCGTCTGGCCGGTGTGGTCGATGGCGCACTGGCAGGTGCCCCTGGCGGCGGAATTCTGCGCGGATACCTGCGTGAGCTTGCCGTCGACGAGACGGAGGCTGACGACCCCGCCGGTGGGCTTGCCATTGAAGCGGTCCACTTCGGCGGCGGCAAAGATGGTTTTGCGATCGGGTGAGAAGCAGATCCAGTCCACGTTTTCGATGGCGGCGGCGACGCCTGCGGAGGTCAGCTCGGCGGTTGCGGGATTCCAGTCGAAGGCGCGAATGCCCTCCGGCGTATTGGAGGCGATGAAGACGCGCTGCGTTGAAGAAGACGCGGCAAATCCCCTGGATGCGCCGAGGAGCGCGGCAGCGGGTACGGTGCGGAGAACATCGCGGCGGGTAAGGTTTCGCATGGCAGTTGCGATTGTCGCCGATGAGACGGCAAGTTGTCAGTTGTCAGGGATCAGGGATCAGGTGCCAGGTGTCAGGGGCGTTCCTGGATAAAGGGATGAACTTTTGGGCGTGTCGCGCACTGTGTGCGATACACTCCAGAACAACGACCGGAAACCCGGCGGACCCACACATGAAGTTTTTGCGTCTGGCTGTATTTGTTTTGGCCGCAATCCACATTTCAGGCGCGCCGGAGGCAGGCGGAGGAGTTCCTGACCCCGAGGCCACGCTGGACTACATCCACGGCGCCTGGGACACACTTACGCGCTCGATGACCGAGTGCCACTCGCTGGTGGACATCAAGGTTACCGCCGACCCCATCCTTTACCTCCCTGCCGTTATGGCCGCGCCTGCGGCCGTGAATGAGCTGACGGCAAAATGCCATGTGAAGGTGGCATGGCTGCCGCGCCCCATCGTCAAGCTGGGCGACATCGATCCGAAGGACCTGCCCGACGCGGGACTTCTCTACCTGCCGGAACCGTACGTGGTGCCGGGCGGGCGATTCAACGAGATGTACGGCTGGGACAGCTTTTTCATTCTTCTGGGGCTGGAAGCGGACCATCGTGAAGCGCTGGCCAAGGGCATGGTGGACAACTTCCTGTTCGAGATCGAGAACTACGGGGGGGTGCTGAACGCCAACCGCACGTATTACCTGACGCGGTCGCAGCCGCCGTTCCTGACGTCGATGATCCGGGCGGTGTACGAGGACCAGGCGAGCTTTCCCGAGACGCCGGCGGGCCGCGAGGAAGCGCGCGAGTGGCTGGCGCATGCCTACACGCTGGCGGAAAAAGACTACTCGACCTGGGTACGGCCCGAGCACCTGGCGGGCGCGACGGGCCTGGCGCGGTATTTCGACTACGGGCACGGGCCGGTGCCGGAGATGGCCGATGACAGCAAGTATTATTCCGACGTGATCCGCTGGATCCTGGCGCATCCGCACTCGGGCGGCGATGCGTTCCTGGTGAAGGGAAGCGAGCATCCGGGCGCAGCCGAGGCAGCGCGGCTGAAGCAGGCGAGCTGCGACGTAAACGCCAGCGTGGTGTGCCTGCGCGCGTGGGCGGGCGGCTATCGGCTGACGCGCGACTACTACGAGGGTGACCGGGCGATGAGGGAATCGGGGTTCGACCCGAGCGCCCGTTTCGGGCCATTCAGCGGCGACACCGAACACTTTGCGCCGGTGGGGCTGAACAGCCTGCTGTACCGCTACGAGCGGGACCTGGAGCATTTTGCTCTGCTGCTGGGCAAGCCGCAGGATGCGCAGAAGTGGACGCGGCGCGCGCAAAGGCGCGATGCCGCCATTCACCGCTACCTGTGGCGTCCGCGCGAGGGCGTCTTTGCCGACTGGGACTTCACCCATGCGCGGGACAGCGAGTACGCGTATATCACCTCGCTTTATCCGCTGTGGGCCGGAGTGGCCACGCGCGAGGAGGCCAGGCAGGTGGTGGAGAAGCTGGGGCTGTTTGAGCGGCCCGGGGGCCTGTCGATGTCGAACACCAACACGGGACTGCAATGGGACGAGCCGTTCGGATGGGCGCCGACCAACTGGATTGCGGTGGCCGGGCTGGAGGCGATGGGCTTCCACAACGATGCCGACCGCATTGCGCATAGCTGGAATCACACCGTGGACGACGGCTTTGCGGAGGAAGGCACGATTCGCGAGAAGTACAACGTGGACACGGCCAACGCCGACGTGCATGTGGAGACAGGCTACAAGCAGAACCAGATCGGCTTTGGCTGGACCAACGCGGTGTACCTGAAAATGCGAGGGATCATGGAGCACGACGCGGCGCCGGCTGTGGCGGCATCGGGTGCGAACAGGCAATAACTTGAAATGGACGCGCATTCGAGCGCGGCAGGCTATTCAGTGGCGGAACTCGCGTCAGGGCGGGACTTCAGTCCCGCCGAAGTGCCGCTAGCAACTGGTTCCGGGCTTTAGCCCCTGCCGAGGCTGATCGATCGAAACGGGTTCGTTTCTGTTCTCTGCGTGTATCTTCAGCTTGAAATACTTCGAACCGTACGGATAATCCTCTGGCGAACTCGCGAGTCCGGCTTTGACCGGGTTCTCCTCGATATATCGACGATGCTCCAGAAAGTTCCTGCGGTCGCGGACGCCCACTTCGGAGAATCCCTTTTGCCAGATTTCGCCTTCGAACCCCAGTTCCTTCTTTGCGCGATATGAAAAGCCCCCCTTAATCAGTTGCGCTGCATTCTCGATCGTCACCTCACCCGGAACCGTGATGAGAATGTGTATGTGATCCGGCATTACGACGAAGTCGTGCACTTTGAAGGAGCCTTTCATGGCGTGGCTCCGGAGAACATCAATGAAAAGGCTCGCCATGCGTTCGGTCTGAAATAAGGACCGGCCTCCGGCAGTGCTCGAAGTGACGAAGAACGTCCGGGAATGGTCGTGACCGGATCGTTCGTCGGGAAGTCGAGCTGGTCTTGCCATCTGACGAAAAACCTCAGGGGCTGAAGCCCGGTCGTTGGTGGCGTGGTTTCGGCGGGACTGAAGTCCCGCCCTGACGCGTTGAACAGAAGCTGAAAACCATTTCGCAGTCTGTGAAGTCCCGCCCTGACGCGTTGACCAGAAGCTGATAACCATTTCGCAGTCTGTGAAGTCCCGCCCTGACGCGTTGACCAGAAGCTGATAACCATTCCGCAGTCTGTGAAGTCCCGCCCTGACGCGTTGAACAGGTTGCTGAAAAGCCGCTACTCCGGCAGGTCGATTTGTCCCTGCATCTCGAATGTGCCGCTGACCTGAGGAGCGCTGGTTCCAGGCTGCCCGCCGCCAACGGTGACCGTGTATTTGCCTTCAGCGATCATCGGCGTGCCAAGCTCGGAGACCATGCCGAGATCGCGCGGCTTCAGGTCGAAATGGACGGTTTGGCTGGCGCCGGGATCGAGATGCACTCTCTCCAGTCCTCGCAGAGCCTTGAGAGGCGCGCCCGCCACCTTGGGGAATTCGAGATAAAGTTCCACCACTTCGTCGCCGGCCACCTTGCCGGTGTTGGTGACGGTAACTTCTGCAGACATGGGGCTGCCCGCGGCCACGGGAGCGGTGGGAAGCACCAGGTCCTTGTAGGCAAACGTGGTGTAACTGAGGCCATAGCCGAAGGGATAGAGCGGCTGGTCCCTGAAATACCGGTAAGTGCGATTGCTCATCGAATAATCTTCGAAGTTGGGAAGCTGATTCACGTCCTTGTAGAAGGTCACGGGCAGGCGGCCCGCGGGATTGTTTTTGCCGCTCAGAGTCTCCGCGATGGCCGTGCCGCCCTCCTCGCCGGAGTACCAGGCCTCGAGGATGGCGTTGGCGTGTTCCTTCTCCCAGTTGACCGCGAGGGCGCTGCCGTTCATGAGAACCACGACCAGCGGCTTGCCAGCCTTGGCCACTTCCTGGACTAGGTCTTCTTCGGGTTGGGGCAGGTTGATGCTGGTGCGATCGCCGCCGAGGAACCCGGGCTCGTTGACCGGCATCTCCTCGCCCTCAAGCTGGCTGGTGATGCCTACCACCGCGATCACTACGTCGGCCTTGCGCGCGGCATCGAGGGCCGCGGGGTCCGCGCCACTTTGCACCTTGGCCCAAATGAGCTGGGCCGCCGGCCCGCTGCCTTCCGCCTCGCCGAACTGCGCATAGACGACATTGATGCGAACCTTCTCGCCCTTGTCCAGGTGGACCTGTCCCATGCCGACGCCGCCGCGATCCTCGGCAACCTGCTTGTCGCCGACCATGACCCGGCCAAAGCCGTTAGCCTTCATGCCGACCAGGTATTCGCCGGTCTCACTGGGCGTGAGGAAGCCCGACCACTGAGCCACCAGCTGGCTCTTGCCCTTTACATCGGCCGGCACATTGTCTGCGGTCAGATCGACCGTCGGCTCAACCCGCGTGACGAGTGGCTTTGGCGGGCCTCCTCCGAAGTCGAAGCCCAGGGAGTATTCCGTCTTCAGGCCGGGTTTTCCGTCCGGCGTCGTCAGCAGGTTCGCAGGAACCGGCGCGCCATCCGGATGCAGGAACTGCGTGCCCGCCACGTAGTTGATTTTTGCGTTCGGGAATTCCTTCTTCAGCCCTTCCATGAAGCTGACGGTGTGCGTCGGGGTGCCGTTGTAATTGCCCAGCAGCACCGCCGTCTGATCGGCCAGCGGCCCAACCACGGCGATGGTCTTCACGTCGGATTTGAGCGGTAGCGTTCCGTCGTTCTTGAGCAGGACCATGGATTCGTCGGCGATCTTGCGCGCCAGGTCGCGATGCTCGGGGCTGTTGAGCTGGCTCTCGTCGATTTTGGAGTAAGGATCCATTTCCGGAGGATCGAACATGCCGAGTTTCATGCGCGCCGTGAAGAGCCGGATCAGCGCCGTGTCGATCGCGCCTTCGCTCAGGTAACCCTGCTGCACGGCGTCAATGTACGGCTTGTAATCGTGGTTGTCTTTCACTACCGCGAAGAAGTCGGCGCACTCGTTGTCCATGCCGCGCTCGAGCGAGATGCCCGAAGCCTGCGCCTGAGTGGGCCGGTAGCGATGGCCCGCGAAAATGTCGATTACGGCGCCGCAGTCGGATACGACGTAGCCCTTGAAGCCCCACTTGTTGCGGAGCTGATCGACAAGGGTGAACTGGTTGGCGCAGGCCGGCTGGCCGTTGATGGCGTTATACGCGCACATCACGGAATCAGCGTGGCCTTCGGTTACGGCGGCGCGGAAAGCAGGCAGATAAGTATCCATTTCGTCGTGCTTGCTCACGTCCACGTCCGCCATGTGACGCGTGGGCTCGGGACCGCTGTGCACCACGAAGTGCTTGGGCGTGGAGATGACGCGGTAGTAGTGGGGATCGTCGCCCTGCATGCCGGTGACAAAGGCCACGGCCATCCGCCCGGTCAGGAATGGGTCTTCGCCGTAGGTTTCCTGGCCGCGGCCCCAGCGGGGATCGCGGAAGATGTTGATGTTGGGCGCCCAGAAGTCCAGCCCCTGCATGATTCTGCTATAACCGCCGTTCGCTTTTTCCGCCTGCACATGCTTGATGCGCCCCTCGATGCCGATGTCGGTGGCCATCTTGTGAATCGTAGGCGGATCGAAGGTCGCGCCGAGGCCGATGGGCTCAGGAAATTCCGTGGTGCCGTCAACGGCCACGCCGTGCAGCGCCTCGCTCCACCAGTCATATGCGGGAACGTTGAGCCGGGGAATGGCGCGGGCCTGGTTAACGAGCTGGCTGGCCTTCTCGTCCAAAGTCATGCGATGGACGAGGTCGGCGGCGCGAACCTCAGGCGGCAGCGTTGTATTCAGATATGCCGGCTGTGCGGTGTCCGCGGATGTTTCCTGTTTTGCTTCCTGGGCTCCGGCTGCAAGCAGCAATGCACAGGAAGCCACCGCGGCTGCGGCCACAATTCGCGCAAACGTTGTCATTTGTTCTCCCACAGCGAGCTGAATCGACCCCAAAAACCACTGGCTACATGAAATTAAGCGCCCGCTCTCCGGATGCCCACGCTAAAGGGCGCGGCGGCGATTGTCAAGATGGACTGTGGTCGAACATCAGGCTGAAAAATCGCTTTATTGTTCGACCAGCTTACCAATAGCGGGGTGGGTACGGGGGGTAGGGAGGTGGAGGCGGCGGCGGCCCATAGTACCCATGCGGACCGTAGTAGTCATACGGGGAAGGCGCCGTGATGGCCCAGATCAGTGCCGCGATCCAGCCGAAGAAAGTCCAGCCCAGGAACAGATTGAGCATGAAGATGCCGCCGCGGCAGTAGAGGTGGCGACCCGTCGCGATCAGCGAGGGCAGAAAGTACAGCGCCAGGAAGAACAGGCCCCCTAAATGGAACATGGATGCACCTCCGCACTTCATCCCGGACCGAATGCCGCTCTCATACTAGCGCAATCCCGGCTCCCGGGCTCCCCATCATTGGCTGATACGGTGTAACCTTCCCCGCAGTTCCCCGTAAGTGGAGTCAGAGGCGCGAAAACGGGTGGCAAGTGGAGTCCTGATGGGCGCGGTGGAGGAGCAAACGCGGGCGGAGCTGGAGCAGTTTTGCTTCGGGGACGAAGCTGCGTTTGCAGCGCTTTTCAGCCGCCACCAGCGCGCTGTTTATGGCTGGATCCTCCGTATCGTGCGGGACCCGGGCACAGCGGAGGACCTGACTATTGAAACGTTTTTTCGCATCCACCGCGCCCATGCCCGTTTCGATCCGGCGCGCGAATTCGAGCCGTGGGCGCGCCGCATCGCCACCCACGCGGCGCTGGACT
The DNA here is from genome assembly GCA_963766785.1 of uncultured Acidobacteriota bacterium. GTDB lineage: Bacteria > Acidobacteriota > Terriglobia > Terriglobales > Acidobacteriaceae > Telmatobacter. The sequence goes on along the minus strand of CAVYBV010000011.1, from coordinate 19,694 downwards.
GGATGAGAGCGCAACGGCCGGAAACCGTGATGGCCGAAGAGTTTTTCGCCGGGCTTTCGTCGCCCCAGGCGTCGGATCCGGCGCTCACGGCTGAGATCCGCCGTGCCGTGTGGCTTGCGCTTGGCCGGCTGCCGCCCAAGCTGCGCGTGGCCGCATTGCTTGCTGTCGTTGAACAGCGCCCGCACAAGGAAGTGGCAGGCGCTCTCGGAATTACCACCGCCGCCGTCAAGCTGCGCGTCTTTCGCGCCACGCGGCGGCTCCGAACCGATCTGGAACAACAGGGGATCAGACCGTGAAAAACAAGGGAACAGGGAATAGGGAACAGGGAGCAGAAAGCACCAAGACGCTTTTGCGCAGGACGATTCCGCCGATCGAGCTTGACCCGGAACCGACGCACGATCTGTGGCCGGCGCTGCAGGCGCGGCTGAGGACCCAGGCGCCGCTCGCAGTCAAATTGCGCTCTGTGCCCTGGTTCGACTGGGCCCTGGCCGCGGGACTCGCCGTCTTCGCGCTCGTGTTTCCGGCCGCCGTCCCCATGCTCCTTTACTACCTCTGAGGCCGCGGAGCCGCTCCGCAGAAAGGAATTCGCCATGAACTCGCATCCTCACCTTCGTGCATTTCTCGCCGGCGTCTTCGTCCCCACGCTGGTGCTGCCGCTCTTGCTGACGGGATTCATCGTGGTGCGCCTGGTGCTCCAGTTTCCCGTGCCCATCGAGCGCGGCATCATCTTCCCCATGGCGCTGGTGCCCTCGCTGTGGGGAATCTGGAACATCCTCTGGCAGACTCCGGGATTGCATTCGCGCCTCCCGCTCGGAGTTTTCGGCGCACTTTTGCCGGTTTTCATGGTTCCTGTGGGCGCGCTGGTCGCGACACTGTCCGGCGTCTTCGCGCTTGGCACTACAGGGGTCGTCTGGTTTCAGGTATGGCAAATTCCGTACTGGCTGATCGGATCCGGCTTCTGCGTCGCGCTTGCCGCCTACTACCTGGCATGGAAGTACATCGTCGGCTTTCTCAACCGCACGCTGGGTATCGCTTGATATCAGGTGCAAGAGAATCCCTCAGAATCGCATCAACATATCTTGATATGTCGATTTAATTACTAATTTTGAAAAGTAGTTACCTTACTGACATATCTTGATATGTTGATCGGGAAAAGGGTCTCTTTGTTGACTCAGCAGGCAGGAAACTATCCGCTGCCTTCAAAGAAATCCCCCAGGCCGGCGCGATGCGCGTGCGCGGCCATGGCGTCCTGAATCGCGAGGGCCAACGCCAATGCATCGCGCCCCTGCCGCGCCGTCACCCGGGGCTCCTTCCGCATCCGCACGCACTCCAGAAACGACTCGATCTCCAACCGCAACGGCTCGCCGGGCGTCACCTCGGGGTTTACAAAGGAGAGCCCCGGCGCCGGTCCTGGAGTTGCTTCGCTCGGCTCGGAAAGGCTCTTCGCCAAAGCCTTGATCTTCTCCGCGTCGCCTCGCGCGGCCATAAACTGCGCCAGCAGCGGCGCGGGAATCTGTCCCCCGGCCAGGAGCTGCTGCGCCAGCTTGAAATCCACTTTGCCGGTAGCCAGAAACTCGGCTGCCGCGGCGGCAAGCTGCGGCGGAACTTTTGCCGCCGCTGCATCGTCGATCCGGATCACGATCACGTCGCGGCGGGCGTAGTCGATGGACACATACTGTCGCGGCTCAAAAAACCGGAGCTTGCGCACGCGCTCCGTGGACACCCGCGACGCCGTGAAGTTCGCCACGCAGCCTGACTCGAACTCCACGCGCACGTTGGCAATGTCCACCTTGGGCGACACAATCGGCAGTCCCACCGCGCGCACTTCGCGCACCGGAGACGCAGCGAAGGTGAGCACAATGTCCAGGTCGTGGATCATGAGGTCGAGGATCACATCCACGTCGAGCGAACGCGGCGTGAACACGCTCAACCGGTGCGCCTCAAAGAACATGGGCCGTTTAAGCCGCGGCTGAACCGCGAACACCGCCGGATTGAAGCGCTCCAGGTGCCCCACCTGCAACACGCGTCCGGCGCGCTCGGCACGCCCGGCCATGTCATCGGCCTCAGCCAAAGTGGCCGCGATGGGTTTCTCCACCAGCACGTCCAGGCCGGCGTCCAACAGGGCCAACGCAACCGCGTGATGCTGCACCGTGGGAACTGCAACCGTGGCTGCACTCAGGCGTGCGTCGGCGTGGAGCATCTCCTCCACGCTGGCAAAGACCGGAATCCCGTACTCCGCCTCGACCGCCGCCGCGCGCCCCGTATCCGGCTCCACGCAGGCGGCCAGCTCCACGCCGGCGCCAGCCTGCTCCAGCTCGCGATAAACGCGCAGATGGTTGCGCCCGAACGCTCCCGCGCCCACTACGGCCACACGCAGCCTGGGTTCGCTTGCGATGTGCTTACGCCCCTTTGCCTTCGACGGCCCGCAGACAGCGTCCGTAGAGCTCCAGCAGCTCGGTTACGTGCTCGTCGGGCTTGGTCCCCGGCGCCGCGGTGAACCCGGTTGAAGGCGACGTGGGCCGGCCCACGTTGGCCACCCCCGCCACAAACTTCATGAGATCGAGTGCAATATCTTCATTCCGGCGGGCGCCCAGTGCCCCGTTGACCAGTCCATCCATGTTCGACTCTCCGAAATCCGATGCTAGCAAATTGCGCCGGCGGCATGCTCGCCCGGCGCTCCAGCCGCCAGCCCGAATCTCATCCAAAAGAAGCGCATGCGCCCCGCCGAACGGGAGATCCTACCCCCCATTCTTACCGCCTCATCCGCGCCTGAGGAGTCCGCTCCACCCTGTCCGATTGCGGACACTCGATCCCCCCAGCGGACAATCCCGCTTCCGCTCCGATTTCTGCAACTCTCTCTCAACCCACACGTAACGAGCCGCTTACGCTCCGTGCTACCATGGCCTCGAACGTGCTTGTCAGCGAAGCAGGCGGCTCTCCCCGCCGAGGTATTTCTATGCGCTCTCTCGTTCAGGACCTGCAATTCGCCTTGCGCCAGCTTCGCAAAACCCCCGGCATGGCCGTCCTCGCCGTCCTTACGCTGGCCCTCGGCATCGGCGCCAACACCGCCATCTTCACTGTCATCCAGAATGTGCTGCTGCGCCCGTTGCCCTACCCCCACGCCGACCGCCTGGTGAACATCGCGCCGGGGACCAAACAGGCCTTTGACACGACCTCATGGCTTAACTACGTCGATATCCGCAACCAGTCGCGCCTGCTGGAAGCGGTCTCCGGCTACTCCGAGGACGTTACGGTCGTCCAGTCACAGGACAGCTCCCTCAGCGTGGTCGCGCCGAGAGTCACACCCAACCTCTTCTCGATGCTCGGGGTAAAACCCATCCTCGGCCGCACGTTTACTGAAGCCGAAGGCCAGACCGGCGGTCCCAGCGTCGCCATCCTCAACGAGGGCCTGTGGCGTGAAACCTTTCACGCCGATCCGAATATCGTCGGCAAGACCATCCGCGCCGGCGGCATCGTCCGCACCGTCATCGGCGTTCTGCCCGCGTCTTTCCAGTTTCCTGAGGCCATGGGCCCCGATTCCACGCACAACGCCATCTGGTTCCCGCTTCAGCCGACCGTCGAGATGCTCAAGGACCGCGGCTACAACTTCTTCAATATCATTGGCGAACTCCATCCCGGGGCTACCGTCGCGCAATTCCAGCATGAGCTCGACGCCATTGCCGCCCGCATCCCGCGCGACAAGGGCGATTCCAAGCTCGCCTTCCGCGTCGATCCCTACCAGGATCTGGTGACCGGCCCAGTCCGTCCCGTCCTTTACGCGCTGCTTGCCGCGCTCGGCCTGGTCCTGCTCATCGCCTGCGCCAACGTTTCCAATCTCCTCATCGCCCGCTGCCTGGCCCGCCAGCAGGAGTTCGCCGTCCGCGCCGCTCTCGGCGCAAGCCGCGTGCGCCTGGTACGCCAGATGCTGGCTGAAGGCCTGGCCATCAGCGTTCTGGGTTGTGCGTTTGGTCTTCTGTTTGCCCAGCTCTCTATTCTTGCCTTGCGCAAGCTGCCGGCGGGAACCATCCCCCGCGCCGACACCATCGCCATTCACTGGAGCGTCGTATTCACGCTGGCTGCCATTGCAACTCTGACCTCGGTGCTGTCGTCGCTGTTGCCCGGCCTGCTGGTTGCCCGGGCCAACCCGCAAGCCGCGCTCCAGGCCGCCTCGCGCGGTGTGGGCAGCCGCACTGTCAGCGGCCGCCTCAGCGGCGCGCTCGTCGCCGGCGAAGTTGCGCTTTCCGCTGTCCTGCTGGTCGGCGCCGGCCTGCTCTTTCACACTCTTTGGAACCTGGAGCAGGCCAACCTCGGCATTGATATCGAGCGCGTGACCACCTTCACCGCCATGCCCGCCGACGCTGCCGGCTTCTCCAATATGGCCGTCTCCACAGACACCGCCAATGCGCCGCCATCGGTGGCCACGCTGGTCTATGCCCCCGTCCTGGACCGGATGCACAGCCTTCCCGGCATCGAGGACGCCGCCCTGGCCACAACCCTGCCGTTTTCCGGCTTGGGCGTGCAATCGAGCTTCGATATCATCGGCCGCCCCAAGGATCCGCTTGCGCATACCCGCGTCTCCGCCGCCAGCAGCGATTTCGCCCGCGTCCTGGGCACGCCGATGGTCAGCGGCCGCATGATCGCCGACAGCGACATCGCCTCCGCTCCGCCCGTCGGCGTCGTCAACGAGGCGTTTGCAAAGAAATACTTCCCCGGCAAGAATCCGGACCAGGCTGCGCTGGGCCACCAGATCGATCTCGGGGGCAAGGATACCGGCATGATCCAGCCCGTCACCATCGTGGGCGTGATGGCCGACCAGGTCGGCAACAGCGTTACCAGCGACGTTCTGCCCAATCTTCTGCTTCCCCCGGAACAAATCCCCACCACATCGCTCTTTTACCAAGCGCTGCTCAAGACCGTGGTCAGCTTCGTGGTCAAAACCCGCGGCGACATTCCCATTACAGCGGAGATGCGCGATCTGTTCCGCCACGACGCGCCCGGCTATGCGCTGGACCAGTTCCAGACCTTGCGGGAGGCCGTCGACAGCAGCACCTTCAGCCAGCGCCTCGGCCTCTATCTCGTCGCCTCATTTGCCGGACTCGCCATCGCCATGGTCATCGCCGGACTGTACGGCGTGCTGTCGCAACTGGTCAGCTATCGCCGCCGGGAGATCGGCGTGCGCATGGCGCTGGGAGCTACCCGCTCGAGCGTCGCCGCGCTCGTCCTTCGCCAGGCGTCGATCCTTGTCGGCCTCGGGCTGGCGGCCGGCCTCGTCATCGCCGTGGCCACGGGGCGTCTGATCGCCAGCTTCCTCTACCAGGTCCACCCGCTTGACGGATGGACCTACGCGGCCGTCATCCTTGCCCTGGCATTGGTTGGGGCTGCGGCCTCGCTGCTGCCCGCGCGCAAAGCCGCGTCCATTCAGCCCATGCAGGCCCTGCGCGAGGAGTAAGCCGGAAGGGCCGCGCTGAAGTGTCGTAGCCGACGCGGCCATGACGCTTCAATCGGCATGAAATCCTACACCCACTGAGGATGAGTATTCCGGATTTCAATTGACAGTGGATTCACCATCTGATTCTAATAAGGTCTCCATTCTTATTAGAATCTCGCGTTCTCAAGAACATTGATTCCGGCCGCGTCCCCCACATCGAATCTCCAGAATCGAAAACCGGCTGAATCCATTTCCCCGAAGCCCATCAAATCGAACCAATTGAACCTATCAGGTGAGGAAAGGAGATGCGTATGCAAACAATGAGAAGACTCTACGGGTGCCTCGGCGGACCAACGTGCGTGGCCCTCTCCGCCCTGCTGATCGGGATTCCCCTCTCCATCGGGCGGTCCGCGCATGCTCAAACTTCCGCACCGCAACCCGGGCAGGACGCCGAATTGCCGGCTGCTGCCCCGATGGTTCCGCAACAGGTGCGCTATAGCGGCAAGCTGGCCAACCGCGCCGGGCAAACGGTGGATGCTGAGTTCCGCATTTACGCGGTTCCGCAGGACGGCGAGCCGCTGTGGACCGAGACCCAGCGCTTCCCTGTGGCCGAGGATGGCTCGTATTCGGTTCTGCTGGGCAGCACCGATCCCAGGGGCCTTCCCCAGGCGGTGTTTGCCGCTGGCAAGGCGCGCTGGCTGGGAGTGAGCGTGGAGCGCGCGCCGGAGTCCGATCGGGTGCTGCTGGCCAGCGTTCCTTACGCCATGAAGTCGGCCGATGCCGAGTCACTGGCCGGACATGCGGCCGCGGATTTTGTGACCCAGGAACAACTGGCCGAGTTGGAGGCGCAACGCGCCTCGGCTCCGGCCCCGGCGATCACGCCCGATATCTCCGGCACGGTCACCGGTTCCGGCACTGCGGGCATCATTCCGGTGTGGACCGGATCGCTCACCCAGGGTAAATCGAACATGGTTGAAGTGGGAACCCATATTGGCATCAATGAAATCTCGCCGGGCGCCACGCTGGACGTGAACGGAACGGGAATCTTTCGCGGAACACTGACTTTGCCCGCGCTGGCCACGGCCACCACCTCCGCCGCGCAGCGCTCGCAGATTATGCAGTGGAGCGCCAGCGCATGGTCGACCACCGCCAAAGCCCCCGTTGCTCCGACCTTCCGGCTGTTCGCGAATCCTCAGGGCAATAACACGGCCACGCCTGGCGGCACCTTATTTTTCCAGTATCAGCTGGGGACCACCACTACAAGCGTTTTGACCCTTGCCAGCAATGGCGCGTTGACCTCCTTCGGCGGGGTGGCGGTGGCGCCGCCAAGCCTGGCGACCAAATCGGCGGGGTTCAACTCGCCGCTGATGGAACTGGGCGCCAGCGCCTGGTCGAGCGGAACCGCGAAGGCGGTTGCGCAAAACTTCGCCTGGCGGGCGCTGGCCACGGGTAACGACACAAGCACGCCGTCGGGCAATCTCGCCCTGCTGTACAGCTCTGGGGCAGCGGCTCCCGCCTCGACCGGCCTTTCCATCTCGCCCAAAGGCATCATCAACTGGGCCTCCGGCCAAACCTTCCCCGGCACCGGCGACGGCACCATCACCGGTATCACCACCTCAAGCCCGCTCACCGGCTCGGGCGCCTCCGGCTCGGTTGCCCTCGGACTGAACACCTCCTCCCTGGAGACCACCCTCAACGGGGTTTACGCGCAGCTCGGCGCTGCCGACGACTTTACCGGGGAGGTTGAAGCGCACCAGAGCGGCGGCGCAGGGCATGCTGCACTTCTCGGATACGGCACCAGCGGTTCCACTGGAACCTATGGAAGTTCCGATACCGGGTATGGAGTGGAAGGAACCAGCACTTCCGGACAAGGCGTCTTTGGCCAGGTGACCACTCCCGCTGCCGGGTCGGAAGGTGTCCTGGGCCGCACCGGCACGGCCTTCAGCGCGACCTACTCAAGCGAAGACGGGATCGCCAATGCCGGCGTCTGGGCCGACAACTCCGACGCCGGCACGGGCATTCCTGTGGCGCTCTTCGCTACGGGGGACAATGTCTACGGCGGGGCCTTTATCACAAACGGGGCCACTTTCCCGGCGCTCTATGTCGACAACAACGGGGGAACCGCCGGCCAGTTCGAAGCATCGACGGGTTTTGGCGTGAGTGCATCCACTGCATCCGGGACCGCCGTACACGGCTCAACCAGCGGCTCCGGAAATGGCGTGGAGGGCCTCAACTCGACCACCACGGAGACAGAAGCCGGCGTTTTGGGTGTAGCGAACACGACGAGCACCACCTATGGGGACTACAACATCTACGCCGGGGTGTGGGGCGATACCGGCACCAGCAGCACCAGCATCGCCCCCGCCTGGGCTATCGGTGTTCTGGGCACCGCGGACGACGGCCACGCCGGCGTCTTCCTCAACAACAGTAGTGGCTTTTCCACGTTGTTCGTGCAGAACGAGTCCACCGGCGGCACCGGCAACTCCGCCGGCCTCTTCAATACCCTGATGGCGTCCAGCGCGGGCGGCACCTGCGGCATTGGCGGCGGCAGCATGACCTGCACCGGGCCGATCAAGTCTCTGGCCAGCGCAGGAAACGGCGCGCGCACTGTGGAAACCTACGGAGTGCAGTCGCCGGAAAACTGGATGGAAGACTTTGGCACAGGCCAAATGGAGAAGGGCGTTGCGGTGATCAGGATCGATCCAACCTTCGCGGAGACTGTGAGCGAGACTGCGGACTATCACGTCTTCATCACTCCCAACGCAGACTCCAAGGGGCTCTACGTCACTAACAAGACCCTCACCAGTTTTGAGGTGCGCGAGTCGGGTGGCGGCACCTCTTCGCTGAGCTTTGATTACCGCATCGTCGCCAGGCGCCGCGGCTATGAGGCGCTGCGGCACCTGGATGTGACCGACCGCTACAACGCCGAAATGAAGGCGGCATCGCTGGCCAGGGGATCGGGCGTCGTGCGCAAGCCGGCGGCGATGGCGAAGTCGCCCCTGCAAGCGGCGCTCGGCTCTCGCCCGCGCCCGCTGGCGCCTGCGCTGTCTCCCACTCCTCATAAGCCCATGGGTCGGCCCGCGAATACAACACCACATCCCTGATGGGATCCGGTAGATTCCTGGAGCAACAAGGAAGAGCCATGGCTAATACGGCCATGGCTCTTCAATCAGGCCCCTTGCCCCGGCGGTTCTCTGGGACATTGTCGCTCCGTCCGCGTTAGCCTTGGGGAGGTATGCCCACCGTCTATCTCGCCCTCGGCGCCAACATTCCCGGCCCGGCCGGCCCTCCTGAAGCTACGCTCGCCGCCGCCGCGGAACGGCTCGCCGCCCTTGGCCGGATCGCCGCGTGCTCCTCGCTCTACTCCACGGCCCCTGTCGGCCTCGCCGATCAGCCCCGGTTCCTCAACGCTGTTCTCGGGCTCGAAACTAACCTTCCCCCGCGCGAGCTTCTCGATCAACTGCTTCGCATCGAGCGCGAATTTGGCCGCGACCGTTCCGCATCCGTCCCCAACGGCCCTCGCACCCTCGACCTCGATATTCTGCTCTACGGCAGTGAGATCATTCACGAACCCGGCCTCGAAATTCCCCATCCCCGCCTGGCCGAACGCGCCTTTGTCCTGGTTCCTCTCGCTGAAATTGCATCCAACCTGGTTGTCCCCGGCACCGCCAAGACCGTGCAACAATTGCTGCAGGGTCTGCGGGCCGGACTCCCCTCCGAAAACGATGCGGTTTTTTCTATCCAAAGTTCTATCTGGCGCTCTGGCAGCCGTGTCGATCGCGGCCGTTCCGGCGGCGCATCTGCTTGAGGCGCAGTCGCCGCGTACCGTCACCCTGACCGTGGAAGACTCGGCCGGCTCCGCCGTCGCCGGCGCGCTGGTGCGCAATGGCTCCGGCAGCGCGCTGGGCCAGACCGACGCCTCCGGTCAGTTCGCGTTTCCCTGCCGGGCACCCTGCAGCGTTCACGTGGAGGCTCCGTCCTTTGCGCCGCAAGACGCAACGCTCTCCGCGGACACCACCCTCCATCTGGCCCCGGCCAGCGCAGCGGAACAGGTCACCGTCACCGCCTACCGCGCTCCGCTGGGCGACCTCGAGAGCCCCGCGATTACGCGTCAGCTTTCGTCCGAGACACTCCAGACCACCGCCGCCGTCTCCCTCGACGGCAAGATGCGTCAGCTTCCGGGAGTCGAGCTCTTCCGCCGCTCCAGTTCTCTGGTCGCCAACCCCACCTCGCAGGGCATCAGCCTCCGCGGCCTCGGATCAACTTCCGCCAGCCGTACGCTTGTGACCGAGGACGATGTTCCCCTCAACGACCCCATCGGCGGCTGGATCCATTGGCAGGAACAGCCCGAACTCGCCGTCCATTCCATTGAGCTGGTCAGGGGCGGCGCCAGCGATCTCTATGGCTCCAGCGCTATAGGCGGCGTCATCAACATGCGCCTGGACCAGCCCGCCGCGCCCGTAGCCGAGCTGCGCAGCACCTGCGGCGGAGAAGGCACATACGAGAACAGCCTGCTCGCCGAAGACAAGCACGGGCCCTGGGGCGGTCTCATCGCCGGCACCATTCTCGGCACCGACGGCTACATCCAGGAAGCGCCCTGGCAGCGCGGACCGGTCGACACCGCCTCGTTTGTCCACTCCCAGAGCGGCCTCGTCCTTGCCGATCGCACTGCCGGCCCGCTGCGCCTCTTTGGCCGCTTCAACGGTTTCCACGAGTCGCGCGGCAATGGCACACCCTATCAGGCCAACGCCACCCGGCTGCTGCGCTACGCCACCGGCGCCGACTGGCAGCGGCCGCAAGGCTCCGCGCTTACCCTCCGCCTTTACGGCTCGCGGGAGCGTTACCGGCAGACGTTCTCGTCCATCACCAACACGCCTACGCCGGCCGATCCCAACTGCGATTACCGCTGCGGCGAGAGTCCCACGAAGTTCGCGGAGATTCCGGTGAATGAGCTGGGCGCCGCCGCCCACTGGTCGCAGCCGGTCATGCCCGGCCTGTTATTCCTGGGCGGCGCTGATGTCCACGACGTGCGCTACTGGGACGACGAGCAGGCTTACACCGGGAACGCGGCGCTGACCGATACCCACGACCACCAGCGCGACTCCGCTCCGTGGATTGAGGCGCTCAGGATCCAGCGTCAATGGACCTTTACCGCCTCAGCGCGCGAGGACTGGTTCCAGAACTACGACGGGCAGCAGGTGGCGAACTCTGGTTCAGGATTCACGCCATCCGCCACGCAACCGCCGCAGTTCGATCAGCGCGTCTTCGATCCGCGCCTCGGCATTACGCGCAAGCTCGGCGATCACTGGGCGCTATCCGCTTCCGGTTTTCGTGCCTTCCGCGCGCCCACCCCCAGCGAGCTTTACCGCGCCACCCAAGTGGGCAACCAGCTCACCAAGGCCAACGGCAGTTTGCTCAGCGAGCGCGCCACGGGATGGGAAACAGGCGTGGCCAGCCAGCACAATTGGGGAGAGATTCGCGCGAGCTGGTTCGACACCCAGATCAATCGCCCCATCTCCGCCGTGACGACCTGCGCCACCTGCTCACCCATACTGCTTCAGCGCGAAAACCTGGGCCAGATAGAGAGCCGCGGCGTTGCGCTTGACTTCGAGCTGGCGCCGCGAAGCTGGCTCGGCCTCGACGGCGGCTATCAGTACGCCCACGCCACCGTAACGCGCGGCACCGCGGATCTAGGCAACTGGATTCCCGAGGTGGCGCGCAACATGGCCACGCTCAACCTGCACGCCGTCCGTCCTCGCCTGGGAATGCTCAACTTGCAAGGGCGGCTGAGCGGGCACATGTATGACGACGACGCCAACACCTACGTGCTGCACAGCTACTTCCGCATGGACGCCTTCGCCAGCCACAACCTAGGCAGCCATCTGGAGCTCTTCGCCGCCGGCGAAAACCTCCTCGACCGCACCATCGAGGTCGGCAAAACGCCCACCACCACGCTGGGAATGCCTCGCGTGGCGCGTGCCGGAATCGAAATCCGGCTGGGCGAGAAATAGCGCTGGCCAAACCAGAGAAGCCCCACCATCTCGGAGAGGCTCCTTGCTGACCTGCTGACTCGCTGCGTTTACGGCCGATCGTAGAACCGGAAGAACAACGACGGCTTGGCGCAAGCTTCGGCTTTCGCCACCAACTGCTGCTCCTGCTTCGAGCTCAGCGGCGTAAACTCCCGCGCCAGGCTCACGTTCTCCTCGAGCTGCGCCGTCGTATCGCACCCGATAATCACCGTGCTCACCGGCCGCGAAAGCGTGTAGTACATCGCTTCCTTCATGGTCAGCGTGCCCGGGTTCGTGGTCTGGATCGTCATCCCCTCCCACGAGTGCTTCTGCGCCTCAATCGACGGCGGATTCCAGCTCGCAAGCAGCCGGCTCCGCCCCGGAATCTTCATCCCGATGATCCCCATCTGCTTCTCCACCGCCAGCGGCAGCAGCTTCTCGTTGAAGCTGTAGTAGTGCGGATCGGCCGCGTTCATCGCCATCAGGATGCAGTCGAACGGATGCCGGTTGATGGCCTCGATCAGCGCCTCCGGCCGGTAATGGCCAGTAACGCCGAGAAACCGAACCACCTTCTGCTGCTGCATCTCCACCAGCGCTTCCATCGCGCCGCCCTTGGCAAAAATCTCGTCCACGTCGTACTGCGTGCCCACGTCATGCAGTTGCCACAGGTCCACGTGATCGGTCTGCAACAACTGGAGCGACTTCTCGATCATCTGCATCGACCCGTCGCGTGTGCGCTCCTTGGTCTTGGTTGCAAGAAAAGCTTCGCCGCGCCGGTGCGCCATCACCCTGCCCACATACTGCTCGCTCCAGCGTTCCGGTCCGCCGTAAATCGACGACGTGTCCAGGTAATTCACGCCCAGGTCCAGCGCCCGCTCCACAATGGGCACGGCCACGTCGAAGTTGTCCGGCTTCTCCAGCGCCGCCTGGCCACCCAGGGAGAAGATGCCCACCTTGTACCCGGTCTTGCCCAGGTTGCGCATGGGCATGTCCTTCTTCGTGCGCGGATTCAACGGCAGCGGCGGTAGCGTTTTTGCCGTATCCGCCAGCACCGCTCCCGGCGCCACCAGCGCCGCCGCCACCGCTCCGCCCACCTTCAAAAACTCCCGCCGCCCGGTCCGCCCTTCAGCCATAAAGACCTCCTTGCCGTATCCGTTCCGTTCCATCCCATCATAACGCGGGCGCATGCACCCGTGGAACTGCCAAGTGCGGTCCCGCCCGTGCTCTGTATTACAATCACTTGCACGTTCTGCTGCTTCACAGCATCAAGGCGCTACGTGATGCCCATCACTTTTGGAATGGCGTCAATCCGAATAAAATAAACGCGCTTTCTTTGAGGCATTACGTCTTCCGAGAAACAGGGAGGAAGAAACAGGGGGGCGGAGGTCATGCTCACGTGCGTTCGGCGATTTTCTCATTTTCTCCTGATACTCGTAGCTCTTTTTCCACTATCAAGGGCTGCTTCGCAATCACAGTCGCCTTACTCGGATGATCAGGATGGGGTGTTGGCGCCACCCCATTACATTCCGTTTTCCGGCGCGCTCCGCGACTCGAGCGGAAAGGCGATCACTGACCCGGTTCAGGTCACGTTTGCTCTCTACGCGGACCCGCAAGGTGGGCCGCAGCTCTGGTCCGAGACTCAGGAGATACGCCCCGATATCAATGGTCATTACGCGGTTCAAATTGGTTCCTCGCTCACGACGGGGGTTCCGCAGGAGATTTTCAGTCGTGTCGAAGCCCGGTGGCTTGGAGTGACCATTGCGGGCGGTTCTGAAGAGCCTCGCGTCATGCTATTGAGTGTCCCCTACGCATTGAAGGCGGGCGATGCGGCGACATTGGGAGGTCTGCCCCCTTCGGCATTCCTGCAGGCCGGCGCAATGAGCGGATCGATCACTGAATCTTCACCGAAGGCTGCTTCTTCAGCTTCAGGCGCTGTAACAGGCCAGGCACAGGCCGCGCTCGATGGAGAAGGGACCTCGGGCTATCTTCCCGCTTGGACGGGGACGAACACCATCGGAGATTCGATAGTTTACCAGTCCGGGGAAAGTATCCAGGTGGGTACGACGGTTCTCGAGGGCGATGGCATTTCCCCGGTAAACGTCAAAGCGTTCGGGGCTAAGGGAGACGGCGCAACGGATGATACGGCAGCAATTGCAGCCGCCATTGGGGCAGTCCCTGCGACCGGCGGAGTTCTGTACTTTCCGCCGGGAATGTACATCACGACGGGAGGCTTCACGATTCTGAACCCGACCGAAGTGGTGGGAGCCGGCGAGGCGTCTGAGGATCAATCGCAATACGGCTCCATGATTGTGGACACGAGCCCTACGTCGACACTGTTTACGGTTACAGCAAAGGTTGGCATCTTCAGGGACCTGGCACTCTCAAACACATCCTCCTCGACTCCTACAAGCGGAGCTGCGGTCTTTACAAACTCCACGTACTCGACGCAGCGAATCAGCTTTGACTCGATTTCGGTTAACGGATTCTACAACGACTTGCACGTCGGAGTGGGGCAGGCATGGTGGTTGCGAGGATCCTATATTCAGAACTTTGTCCGATACGGAGTCTACATTCAGAACACCGTTCATCCGGACTATGGTGACTGGGTCGTGAGCGACAACTACTTCGAAGGAGGTTCTCTGACTTCTAGTGTGACTAATAACGGTGGGCTTACTGCCGCGATTGAAGTCGAAAGCTCAGGCGGCGGAAAAATCTCCGGAAACAAAATAAACTCTACCTTATACGACGGAATTCGCATAAATGCGTCCGGATCGGGTCAGACGCTAATCGATCACAATGACATCGAGGGTGTTGTCGGCTATCCCATCGAAATCGAAAACTTCCAAGGCTGGCCCTATATAACAATCGTGGGCAATTACCTGAACGCATCCTACAATCAAAACCCTTGCATCAAGGCATACGGCCTCGACGGGTTCTACATAGGGAGCAACCTCTTTGAGACGTACGGTACGACGGCGATCCCCTACGCTGTGGTCATCACAGGCTCGCAGTTGGGTACCATAGGCCCGAACGAATACAACAACCACTTCACGAACTGGAATTCAATATCCGGCTACTACATCTATGACCTCTCCAATCCGTTTGCAATTAGCCAAGCGGGGACGGCCACTTCGTCGGGCTCGGGCACGCTGACCGACCTGACCATTGAAAACTCTGCCGGCGGGAACAGCGGGGCGGGAATCAACCTGCAAGACGTCTACGGTGGAGTCACCTACACGGGATCAATTGTTTCCTCCTGGTCCGGCAACGGGATGACGTTCACGGCGCCGCGAGATCTAGCGGGATCGGGTTTCTATTTCAACAGCAATTCAGGCAGGACCCGCCTGTTCCTCGATACCGCGACCGGGAAGGTTCAAACCACAAACAACACCCTCGATGACGGAAGCGGGAATATCAATATTCCGGCGGGAAAGGCATACGAGATTAATGGAACCAGCATTGCTCCCCTTGCAGGCACGACAAGTTCGATTGGAGGCGCAAGAATCGGCGCGGGGAAATGCGCAAGCGGTTCGGTTTCCGTTGCTGGAGCGAAGACGAATATGGCAGTCAGCGTCACTCCCGTTACTTATCCTGGAGACGGCATGTTTTGGCAAGGATATATAAGTGCCAAGGGAGTAGTTACCGTGAAGGTGTGCAGCATGGTGGGAGGGACTCCAAAGCGGAGTAACTACAATGTGAGGGTAACCCGCTAGGCCAGCCGCCCGGCTACTTTACCGTCAGGTTCACCGTACCGGTGGCCGTTATTAAGCCAGAAGTGCCTGTGACCAAAATCGCGTATTTCCCCGCTGTGGTGGCGGCAGTGCCTTTCCCGCCGCCCCCGCAGGAGAGAACGCCGCCGGCCAGGACCACAAGCAGCGCAAGCCGTCCCGGCAATTGCCGCCGACTTCCCCGCCGCGCAGGAATGGCGAAGAGCAGGATGCAGGCGAGAATCTCGCCACCTGCCGCCCGCGAATCTGAAAGTGGATGGCTGGGAAACCAGCTACCACTACGCCCCCCTCGGGCCGGTCAGCGGCGACTATTGCGACCTCTACCCCTCCGGCGGTCAGCTTTACTTCATGCTCCGCGACGTCTCGGGAAAAGGCGTGGCGGCATCCATGAGAATGACGCAGCTGCACGCGCTTTTCCGCAGCTTGATTGCCATAGGCCTGCCGCTCTCGGAGATCTTGGTCCAAATCAATCGCTTCCTCTGCGACAGCGCGCTCGCCGGGCAGTACGCCACCCTCGTTTGCGGGCGCGCCAACCCGGACGGCGCGGTTGAGCTCTTCAACGCCGGCCATCCGCCCGTAATTGCACTGGAACAGCGGGGGCGTAAAGCTGCTGCAGTCAACCGGGCTCCCGCTGGGAATGTTCCGCGAAGCCTCGTTCGCATCCGCCCGGCTGCGAATGTGCGGCGGAGACCTGCTCTTTCTTTACACCGATGGCCTCTCTGAAGCTCCCGGAAGCGATGGCGAATACGGTGTCGATCGCGTGGCCGATCTGATCGGCCGGCAAGGGCCGTGCTGCGCGGCTGCGATCATCTCCGCATGTCTTGAGGACGTGCGCAGCTTCGCAGGCGCGAACCCAGGGCTGGACGACCTGACCCTGCTCGCGATTCGCCATGATGCATTAGCGGGCGGTGACTTCAGGCACGGATATATATTTCGTGATAACATTTTATATACGAGGAAGAACGCATGGCGGGGACCATAACATCCATCAGGCTCGATACGAAACTCGCCGACGAGGCTGCCGAGGCGCTGGGCGTCAAAACCCGCACTGAGGCGGTGAACCTTGCGCTCAAAGAGATCGTCGCCCTCAAGCGTTTCAAGGCCGTCCTGATCCAGTACGGCGGCAAGGGTGAATTTGCTGGAAGCGATGAGTGAGATTATCGTTCTCGACACGTCGGTGATCGTCGATCAGATCCGAACAGGCCGTCACCGCGACCGCATTTCCAACCTGAAGGGAATCATACGCACGTGCTCCGTTGTGCTCGCGGAACTGTGGCGCGGAGCCACGTCGTCCATCGACCGAAAATCAATCTCCGCGCTCGAGCGAAATCACCGCATCCTCAGCCCAACAACCGAAGACTGGATAGATTCGGGCAAAATCCTGGCAAAGATCAGGGGAGACCGCGGGCTCGAGGCTAAGAAGCTGCGCGCGCTTCATTTCGACGTCCTCATCGCACTTACTGCGCGTCATTACGGCGCAACGCTGATTACGACCAATCGCGCCGATTTCGAGCTGATTCGAGAATATCGGGATTTCAAGCTCGAAGTCTGGTGACCGGCAAGCGCTTAAACATCAAAATGGCCGCCCCGAAGAGTCTGTTACGAAACTCCGGGGTCCTTTTTAAAAGAGCGCTCCCTTCGGGGAGCGTTCTTTGTTTTTGGGGTTGGATTGGATCAGGCTGGGTTGAGTTGGCGGGTGAACTTCACCGCCCCGAGGACTTTGATCATCCGTTTGAGGTTGTAAGCCATGATGGCGAGGCTGATTTCGGTCTGCGCGCCGCCAGTTCCGCGCAACAATAGGCGTGGGTTCCCGAAGATGTGGTATTTAAGAACGGCGAAGGGAAGCTCGACGGTAGATCGTCGGAGCCTCATCGCTTCCGGGGTAGCGCGTTGATGCATGCGGTTTAGCGCATCCTCATCCAGCAGCCGGGTCAGGATGCGAGCTGAGCTCTGTGTGCAACGAGTCTTCATCGCGCAGCCACCGCAGTCGGCTGCATCGGCGCGATAGACGACGGCCTTGTCCTTGCGGTGAAGTTGCTTGCGTCGGATGGTCTTGTTTGCAGGGCAGAGATAGGTGTCAGTCCCCGGCTGATAGCGAAAATGCTCACGGCCAAACAACGTGCCGTTGCCCTGATTGTTGACGGCACGCTTGACAGGCACATGTGGCAGGATGCCGGCTGCCTCGCAGCGTGCCGCATGCTCGCCGTTGGCGTAGCCGGCGTCGGCCACGACCTGCAATCTCTCTGCGCCGAGCGCCTTCTTCGCTGCTTCTGCCATGGGCTGCAGCTGCACGTTGTCTCCTGCCTCCAGCGTGACGGCATGGGCGACGATCAGTGCATGCTCGGCATCAACTGCGGTCTGCACGTTGTAGGCTGGGGCATTGGTCCGGGCCACAGGCATGAAGCGCGCCTCCGGTTCGCGATGCTGCTTCAGCTTCTCCAGCGCAACCTGCACGGCGGAGGGATCGATAGCAGCCAGCTGCTCTTCGTCGGCCTGTTCCATGCTGTCCAGATAGCGCTCCAACGCCTGTCGCTCACGCACACTGTCGGCACTGGAGACGGCACGGAACTTGGTGCCATCGATGGCAATCCACTCCCCGCGAATCAGGCCGCAGCTCTGCGCAAACCGAACTAACTGCGCTCCTGCAGCCGTAACCGCCTCCCGATGCATCCGCCGGAACTCGGCAATGGACTTGTGGTCCGGATATAGCCGGCCCAGCAACCACATCAACTCCACGTTGCGGCGGCACTCGGCTTCCAACCTTCGCGAGGACCGGATCGTGTGTAAATAGCCATACAGATACAGCTTCAGCAGGTCGCGTGGGTCATAACCTGGACGGCCCGTCTCCGCGGCTTCGGATCGCTCGAAGCCCAGCTCACTCATCGCAAGACCTTCCACAAACGCGTCAATCACACGACACAGATGATCGGGCGGAACAAGATCATCCAGCACCACCGGAAATAGTGTTCCCTGACTGCGCCCATCCCCTCGGATATATCCCATAAACGAAGATGCCCTCGCTCTCGCAAGGGCATCTTCTCATCTATTCAGGCAAACCGGAAGAGTTTCGTAACAGACTCGAATAGATGAGAAGATGCCCTTGCGAGAGCGAGGGCATCTTCGTTTATGGGATATATCCGAGGGGATGGGCGCAGTCAGGGAACACTATTTCCGGTGGTGCTGGATGATCTTGTTCCGCCCGATCATCTGTGTCGTGTGATTGACGCGTTTGTGGAAGGTCTTGCGATGAGTGAGCTGGGCTTCGAGCGATCCGAAGCCGCGGAGACGGGCCGTCCAGGTTATGACCCACGCGACCTGCTGAAGCTGTATCTGTATGGCTATTTACACACGATCCGGTCCTCGCGAAGGTTGGAAGCCGAGTGCCGCCGCAACGTGGAGTTGATGTGGTTGCTGGGCCGGCTATATCCGGACCACAAGTCCATTGCCGAGTTCCGGCGGATGCATCGGGAGGCGGTTACGGCTGCAGGAGCGCAGTTAGTTCGGTTTGCGCAGAGCTGCGGCCTGATTCGCGGGGAGTGGATTGCCATCGATGGCACCAAGTTCCGTGCCGTCTCCAGTGCCGACAGTGTGCGTGAGCGACAGGCGTTGGAGCGCTATCTGGACAGCATGGAACAGGCCGACGAAGAGCAGCTGGCTGCTATCGATCCCTCCGCCGTGCAGGTTGCGCTGGAGAAGCTGAAGCAGCATCGCGAACCGGAGGCGCGCTTCATGCCTGTGGCCCGGACCAATGCCCCAGCCTACAACGTGCAGACCGCAGTTGATGCCGAGCATGCACTGATCGTCGCCCATGCCGTCACGCTGGAGGCAGGAGACAACGTGCAGCTGCAGCCCATGGCAGAAGCAGCGAAGAAGGCGCTCGGCGCAGAGAGATTGCAGGTCGTGGCCGACGCCGGCTACGCCAACGGCGAGCATGCGGCACGCTGCGAGGCAGCCGGCATCCTGCCACATGTGCCTGTCAAGCGTGCCGTCAACAATCAGGGCAACGGCACGTTGTTTGGCCGTGAGCATTTTCGCTATCAGCCGGGGACTGACACCTATCTCTGCCCTGCAAACAAGACCATCCGACGCAAGCAACTTCACCGCAAGGACAAGGCCGTCGTCTATCGCGCCGATGCAGCCGACTGCGGTGGCTGCGCGATGAAGACTCGTTGCACACAGAGCTCAGCTCGCATCCTGACCCGGCTGCTGGATGAGGATGCGCTAAACCGCATGCATCAACGCGCTACCCCGGAAGCGATGAGGCTCCGACGATCTACCGTCGAGCTTCCCTTCGCCGTTCTTAAATACCACATCTTCGGGAACCCACGCCTATTGTTGCGCGGAACTGGCGGCGCGCAGACCGAAATCAGCCTCGCCATCATGGCTTACAACCTCAAACGGATGATCAAAGTCCTCGGGGCGGTGAAGTTCACCCGCCAACTCAACCCAGCCTGATCCAATCCAACCCCAAAAACAAAGAACGCTCCCCGAAGGGAGC
The DNA here is from genome assembly GCA_963766785.1 of uncultured Acidobacteriota bacterium. GTDB lineage: Bacteria > Acidobacteriota > Terriglobia > Terriglobales > Acidobacteriaceae > Telmatobacter. The sequence continues at coordinate 32 of CAVYBV010000011.1, read as the reverse complement.
GCTCTTTTAAAAAGGACCCCGGAGTTTCGTAA
>CAVYBV010000010.1:0-85027 GCA_963766785.1 uncultured Acidobacteriota bacterium | reverse complement strand
AACCGAAGGGTTGTAGGTTCGAGTCCTACCTGAGGAGCCAAACTATGTCCATAGCTATCCAGACAGGTCCAAACTACCTAATAAAATCAATGATTTGGGAGAAAGCTTGTCCAAGTCTCTGCACATTTATCCGCTATGTCAGGTGGTGCCATTTTCGCCGTTTAGTGACGAAGATATAAGTGGCATAAGGAAAGCCGAAGAGAATGCCCTGGATCAAGAGACCAAGAACGATCGCCTGGGCACCGTAATACTTTCCCAAGACTACGGTGAGGCTGCCGATTAACACCGCAGAAAGCACCGCCTGGAGAAGGAATGGCTCTTCCTTGTGGGCGCGCAGGTAGAGCGCCATGCTGTAAACGATATGATTCATCACGGCGGCGACCAGCAATAGGCCAACCGCCCACATAGGCAGCAGGCGAGAGGAAAAACGAGGGACATAGTGTCCGTATGCGGCCAGCAGGAGGAGGAAAAGCCCCGCACCAAAGATGAGCAGGGCGGTGGACTGTTTGAGGGTTCGGAAGAAGAGATGATCGAGCTGCTGGAATTCGCCGCGTGCCACGAGCGCGCCAAATGGGGAAGCCTTGGTATTCATCCAAGCGATGGCGACGGAGCCGATGCCGGTGGCGACATTGAGAGACATTCCCATGCGACCGGCGGCCTCGGCGCCCTGAAAGGCAAACAGGACCGGACTGAAGAGCTGATAAATGAAATAGCCGCACATCCAACTGATGGCGATCTTCCACTGGAAGGGCCAAATCTCTTTGCGCCATCCGACGAAGTGCTCGACCACGGGGTAGCGGAGCAGGTTGCCCAACAGCTTGCGATGACGGTTGGAGAGCAGGAAGGCGAGCCCGACGAACGCCTGTCCAAGGATGAGCAAGGCGGGGGCGTAGAGTCCCTTGTGCAGGATCATGGCCGACCATGCGAGCGCGCTCCCCAGCAGGGCCTGCGTGAATCGTCTTTGCGCGACTTGCGCGACGAAGCCGCAACCTTCAAGAAAAGAGAAGACGGGGTCGATTTGAAAGGCCAGCATGGCGGCCAGAACCAGCCAGATCCAGGGAAGTCTCCAGGCGACGGCGATGCCGGTGGTGGGATGAGCGGAGAAGAACCAGAGGCCGGCGGGAATCAGCGCCGCGGCCATTAAAGCTCCCGCACCCATATACCAGTAAATGGCCTTGTGGAGCACCGAAGCGAGGCGGGAATGGGCCACCGGATCACCTTCGATTGTCCCATTGGGGAGGAAAGTGAGATAGGCGCGTTCATGGGCCGCCAACTGGAGAATGACGAAGGAGAAGCCGAGCTCGAAGACGATTTGCAAGGCGACGATGCTATAGAAGGTATAGTAATAACCCTGTTCATTCGCGGAGAGGAAACGCGTGATCAGAAACAGGGTCACGAGGCCGGAAAAAGCCTGCCAGAAGCGCGCCAGAACGGTAAAAAGAATGGCGCGGTCCAGGCCGATCCAGTGTTTCAGCAGGTGCATCACGGCAGAGTCCCTGCGATTTTCGCGAGCCAGAGAGCCGTTCATCATATCCGACGTTGCTTTTTCTTTTTGGATGTCCAATTGTCCTTGTTTAGAATGCCGGAAGGGCGGGAGAGATGCGTCTGGGTTTTCTCTGGATCTCCTCAAGTCTTCGAGGAGAAGGATACGAATGCCCGCGATTCAGCGCTCTCAGCCCCATGCGTATGAGCGGGCAGTTCTGCCGTTCGCCTCCTCCAGCGGAACCTCGCATCGCCATCCGGGTTGCGGTTCGGCTTTTTGATCGCAAGCAACATATTGGTCGACGGGCCAACCAGCCAACGCTGTCCGGGCAATTATCGCCTCTGTGCTGACTCCAGGGGCAGACCGCACAATATCTGCCCACTCTTCAATGCTAACCGACTGTGCGCAGCCGGCGTTAAACGCCGGCCCGGAAGGAGCAGAGAACATGACGGTCCAAAGCCAACCGGCCAGGCCGGATGCGTACATATAGGATGGTCGCGCCGTACCATCTCCTTGCACCCGAACGGGCCCGTCAGATGGCTCTCTGCCAACAACAGCCAATCGTGGCGGGCATGCTTGACCAGCCGCACGCCCGTCTTCACCAACCTCCTGCAAACTGGTCAGCGACCAGATCTCGATCTTCTTCGGAACGCTCAGTTGCTCGCGCGGTAGAAATAGAAAATGGAATCGTCAAAACATTCCGAGTAGTGGTGAAAATCGCATTGCCATGCGTTTGCCGATTCTCCGCCCACCACCTTCGCCGTATTCCTGGGAATATCGATAAAGTCATTGGGCAGATGGTACCCGGCGATGGCGATGCAGCGGGAGTTGCGCAGAATGGATTGAGCGCCCTTCAAGGCCGGTGCTTCGGCGCCTTCCACATCGAATTTGACATAGTCGTAGGTGCGCCCAGAGGTAATGCTATCGAGGGTATCGGCGACGATTGTTCCGTTGCCGTCTTCGGTTACGGACATCATGCCGTTAGCAGATGTATTGCAACATAATTTTGTTTTGTGGCTCCATGCCACCCCGACAAAAGTTCTGTTCGTAAGTTTTCCCTGCTTCGCTGCTGCCTGAATTTTTACTTCAAGTTCGGGGTTTGGCTCAACCGCAAACGTAGATTCCAGCTCAGGGAATGCGTTCTTCATGAAGGTCAGGGTGTCGCCATCGTATGCGCCAACATCGCAAAACGATCGAATCGCGCCCACTGCCGCCGGCGGCATATACATCTGTGAGACCGGCGTCCGAGTGGACAAGATGTGACGGACATCCAGCGATGCGCGAAAAAGCAGAACGTCCAGAAACTCCTGCCTGCAGGAAGAATCGATTCGCTGGTAGATTGCGTAAAGGTCGTTGGCGATAGAAGGAATGTTTTGCGTGAATTCACGTGCTTTGCCAAATGCGTGAATCAGGTCGTACGCATAAAGACCCTCAGCGAGCGAATAAGCTGGGCGGGGCAGGCCGGACAGGATGCTCCCCTGATTTTGGCCCGCTGCAACAATCAGCGGCAGATCGAGATGAATGTCCGAGGTAGTTGGAAAGCCCTCACTGGAAGCGTGCTCCATCGCTTGCTGGGAGTTGTCGAAGATCACGCACTCGATTCCAGCCCTTTTCAGTTGATCACATAACTGCCTTCCCTTTGAGCCGAAGGAATACACGATTACGGACTTCTGTTTGGATAGGGTGTCCAGGGAGTTTTCCCGTTCCGTTCTGAAGTTTTCATATTCCCGACTCAGCTTGGCAGTGAACGTCCTTTGATCGATTCCGGCAATTGCCATCCCGTTGATTCTGCGGCCAGAAAACCCGGCCCCTCTCTTTCGAATCTCTTCAACTTCTTCAGGCTTCGGACAATGTTTGATTAGTTGAGCTTACAAAGTATTGCTGAAAAACTCTTCGCCGAAAAACCCAATTTCTACCAGGTGGCAGAAGATGTGTTCCAGAGCCAGGTGCGATTCCTGAATGTTGGCGGTGATTTCGGAGGGCACGATTACATTGTAGTCGCACAGTGGCGGCATCTTGCCGCCGCTGCGGCCGCTGAAGCCGATGGTAGTGATGTCCAACTTGCGGCTGAGTTCCAGGGCCTTGAGAATGTTCTTTGAGTTTCCCGAGGTCGATATGCCGAGGAAGACATCGCCCTTTTGCCCCAGGGCCTCAATCTGCCGCTCAAAGACATTGTCGTACCCATAGTCGTTACCCACCGCGGTCAGGATCGAGGTGTCGGTGGTCAACGCCACGGCGCGCATCGCCGGCCGGTCGATGGTGAGTCGGCTGACAAACTCCGCGGCCAGATGCTGGGCATCGGCCGCGCTGCCGCCGTTGCCAGCAATCATCAGCTTGCGGCCAGCGAGCATGGCGTTGGCGGTGAGGTCCGCGGCTTGGGCCAGGGCCGATTGCAGAGTGTCATCGGCCATCACTCTTTGCAGCGTGGCAACGGAGTTGCCGAGTTTCTCCAGAATCAAGCCTCTCATGTCCACCATGCCTTTCTTTTCGCGCACTAAATAAAAAGCGAGGTACAAGCGAAACCTGTCAGGCCGTTTTGATAATAATTGCGTGACCGTTAAGGTTCTTTATCACAAGATTGTCGGTATCTGTTAGCAATTCCGCAATCAACGTAGGAATACCGCTGCAAGTTTCAAAACCGTAATCGTCGAAAACGACCACTCCGCCAAATTCGATGCGCGGCCAAACGAAATGGAGTACATCCTTTGCCGACTGGTAGACGCCGACATCAATGTGAAGGATTTCCAGCAAAAAGTGATATTGTCACCGCTCAACTGATCTTGTCAATCTTTCCGGAGCGACGGCAAAGAGCACCGTCTGGTATCCGTCTCCCTCGTACGCGCGCAAGAAAAGTTTGTGTTCGGGCAGCATATCATGCAGCAGCAGCGGAATGCGCCAGATGTCGTTTTGGGTGTGATACACGCAGATGGCCAGGATGGGCTGGTCTCGTTCGATCACCTTCCGCCCGCCAAGCAGCGCTTCGTATTCAGCTCCCTCGATATCCATCTTGATCAGGGTCAGACGAGAGCTTGCAAAGAGATTGTCAATGGGAAAGCATTCGACCGCCACGCCTTGCGCAGAGATTCTCGAGCCTGTCTGTCCGGTATTGGAAAATTGCACCGTGCAGCGCTTGCCGCCGACGGCGTAGGGGTAAAGTATCATCTTGTCGCGAATGGAATCCGGAAGTTGATTTCGATACGACTCAAGGTTTTGATAAGAGATCTGATCCGCCTCCAGGGCATGAAATGCGGCAAAATTGCTTCCATACTTACGAAGCAAGTCCTCGGTCATTTCTCCTTTGGTCGCACCACAATCGAGAACGCTCTCGTCTTCCCTCAGGGTAAAGATGTCCGCGGGAAGATAGGTATTTTCCTTAGGCCTGCCTGGCAGATGCTGTGGCTCTCCCTGGGCACGGAATCGGATATTGGCGCGATATAAATCAACTGACGCCGGATCCGCCCACATCGTTTCCACCTTCAGAACGCGCTCGCGATCCTCATAGAGCTTATGCGGAAAGTCATTGAGCAGACAGGGAAAAAACTCCCCCGGAAAACGCCAGTGAAGATAGGTGTAAGGCAGCACCTGGCTGCATCCCAGCTGGCGCAACTGCTCTGCGGTTTCATTGAAGTAATGAAATTCATTCCAGATCGTAATCAGAAAGGATGCGTCCGCGCCGAAGCGCGTGGCAGCTTCGCTGGGAGAGAGGATTGCCAGACCGTCCAGCACTTCGCCCCAAAGACTCTGGCGATTATCGCTAATGGCAAGCGGCACGATCCCAACCGACTTCAATTGCGTAATTGCACGCTTGCCTAATCCCCCGGCGCCGAAAAGAACAACACGGTTATCACGCGAGGCCAGCAACGCATCGAGCGTGCAGCGCTCGCGATGTTTCACGGCCTCAACGGGCTCCTCAAGCATCTCTTGCAGCGATTGAAGCATCCGGCTCCATCCTTCCCTTGCAACCAATGGCTGGTTGCCCCTCACTCCGGCAGCGGCTTGACGATCATATTGGCCAGAAACTCTTCGCGCGGCAGGAAGGGGAACATGTCTTCCAGCGGCCTGGAAGCCATCGAACCGTCCGGCTTCTGGTAGGACTGCATACGGGGCGCGCGCATCTCGTCGGGAATGACATGCACATCCACCACAACCGGTCCGTCCATGGCCAGAACGCGGCGCACATCCTCGCGCAGGTTGCTCTGATCCTCGATGACCACCGAAGGAATGTTATAAGCTGCGGCTACCTTGCTCAGGTTGGGCAGCGTCAGCCCGGTGCGCTCGTCGCAGCCGATGTTGGCCTTGCCGAAATAGCCCGTTTGCGAAGCGCGAATGGAGGCATAGCCGTCGTTGTCGAGCACGAAAAACTTGACCGGCAGCTTTAGGCGCGAAGCTGTTTCGAGCTCCTGAATGTTGAACTGAAAGCCGCCGTCGCCATCCACCAGAATCGTGCGCCGGCTCCCCGCACCGATGCAGACCCCGAGCGACATGGGCAGGCCGTAGCCCATGGCGCCGAGACCGGCGGTGTGATAGATACGCTGGCCTTTGCGCGTGGGGCAGGCCAGTAAGAAGATCTCGATTCCGGCGCCGGAACTGCCGGAAACCAGCAGATCCCCGGGACTCGACTCAGTACCAATCACGTCCGCCAGGTTGAAGATGCTTACCTTGGTTGCGGGGTTGCGATGCTCGTCGGTCACCACCGGATAGCGGGTCTTCCAAACCGCGCAGCGGGCGTCCCAGTTAGAGAGATCGCGCAGGCGGATTGCGTCTTTCTGGCGCAGCAGTTCCCGCAGAAACTCGCCGGCGTCCACGCAGATTGGAAGCTGCATATGGGGATGAAGCTTGGCCAGTTCAGCGCGGTCGATATCGACCACCACCTTGTAAGCTTCGCGCGCCAGATTGTGCGGCGCGTAGCCGGTAATGGCGAAGTCGAGACGCACACCCAGCGCCAGCAGAAAGTCGCAGTTCTGCAGGGCGAAATTGGCGCCGCGCGCAGCCACTGTGCCGGGCCGGCCTACGAATGTAGGCTCATCGCTGGGCACCATGTCCGCCGCGCACCATGTGGCCACGGTGGGAATCCCCAACATGTGGCGCAACTGATCGAACTCCGCCTTGGCGCGCGCCAGACGAATTCCGTTGCCGGCAAACAGCAGCGGCCGCTGTGCCTGATTCAGATTCTCGATCAGCTGGCCGACCTCCATCTGCAACTGCGCGTCCACGCGCTCCTCCTCGAACTCGCCAGGATCGAAGCCGCGCAGCGTGGCAGGATCATCGATTGGCGAGGCCTGCACATCCAGCGGAATATCTATCCACACCGGACCTGGACGGCCATGGATCGCCAGATAAACCGCCTTCTCCATGTGGTAGCGAATGTCCCTGGGCTCCAGCACCGTCACCGCATACTTTGTGATGGGCTTGACGATGGAGACAATGTCAACTTCCTGAACGCCCAACTGCCGCATCCCCAGAGGCTTTCCCGTCGCGTCGAACATCCGGTCGGGGCGCTTGACCTGGCCGGAAATAAAAAGGGTAGGTGTGGAATCCAGCCAGGCACCCGCCACCCCGGTGACGGCGTTGGTGCCGCCTGGCCCGGTGGTTACCATGCACACGCCCAGGTGGCCGGTCACCTTGCCATAGGCCTCGGCACACATGGCGCTGGCCTGCTCGTGAGAGTTGCAGACGGGAATAAGCGCGCTTTCCGCGCCCAGGGATTGATTCAAGTGCATAGCGCCGCCGCCGACCACCAAAAAGACATGCTTGACGCCTTGATCGGCGATAAAGCGCACCACGTAATCAGAAAGTTTCATGATTTCGATACCCGGAAAAACTAGTAAGAGATGCCAATAAAGGATTAAGGCCGATTAAAGACTTCCACAATCTCCAAACCCTGCGCATCCAATAACGCTTCCATCAGATCGCGCACGGCGCCGTTGCCCCCAGGGCTTTTAGCAATGAAATCGACGCAGGATCGCACCTCCCGTGCGGCGTTGGCTGGGGCCGCGGAAAACCCGGCGAGGCTCATGGCCGGCAGATCATTAATGTCGTCGCCCATGAAGCAGACTTCGGCCAGATCGAGGCCGGCCGAGGCGGCAAACTCCTTGAGCGCCGCAGCCTTGTCGCGGCATTCCTTGATGACGTGACCGATGTGCATCTTCTCTGCATAGCGGTCCACCAACGGACTGTTTTCGCCGGAGATGAGCGCAAGTTTCAGGCCGGCACGGCGGGCCAGAGAGACGCCCATGATGTCAGCGAAGCAAAAGCGCTTCCACTCCTCGCCGTTGGGACCCCACCACAGGCCGCCGTCGGTAAGCACTCCATCCACATCCATGACCACTGCCCGGATGCGCTCCAGGCCGCCCTTGGTTGGACTTGCTTCAGTCATTTACACCGCCGCCCCGACACGGCGCAGCTTCTTGATGATTGGCAACTCGCTGGGGAAGACCCGCTTGACGCCATCGCCCTTGGCCAGTTCCCACAAGCGAATGTCGCGTACCAGGCGGGTGATGCCGTTCGGCTCCAGAGACGCTGCCTGGTCGGAACCCCAACCGGCGCGATCCATGGTGATGTGCCGCTCCACCGCGCAGGCGCCGATTGCGACCGCGCAGACGCTGGTGGGAATGCCGGTTTCGTGACCCGAGTAGCCGATGGGAACTCCGTAGCGCGCCGCCAGCGCCGGAATGGCGCGCAGATTCAACTCTTCATAAGCAGCAGGATAGGTGCTGGTCGTGTGCATCAGCAGCAGATCGTTCTTACCCAGCACTTTGACCGCGTGATCGATCTCGTCCAGCGTGCTCATTCCCGTTGAGAGAATGACCGGCTTGCCGGTTTTGCGAATATGACGCAACAGGCATTCGTCGGTCAACGAAGCAGAGGCGATCTTATATACGGGATTATCGAAGGGTTCCAGGAAATCGACTGAGGCCTCATCCCACGGCGAGGCGAACCAGGTCATCTTGACCGATTTGCAGAAGGCGTCGATCTCCGCGTATTCCTCCCGGCCAAACTCGAGGCCGCGCTTCAGGTCCCCGTTGGTCGAGCCAAAGGGATTCTCGCGAGGCTTGGCGAGTTCTTCCGCAGTGTAGACCACTTCCACCGTGCGCTTCTGAAACTTCACAGCATCGCAACCGGCAGCCACCGCAACACTGATCAGCTTTTTAGCAAGGTCGATGCTGCCATTGTGATTGATGCCGATCTCCGCGATTATGTAACAGGGCTGATCGTCGCCAACCAGCCTGTCTCCAATCTTGATGCTGCCCATGGGAAAAGCTCCTCTTTCATTCCGTCGTGGTAAGAATTGCCGGCTCAGTGTCGATGCGGCTCAATAGACCATCGTAAGCGATGGCGCCTCAAGAGGCTATCAACCGGATTTTTCGTTTTGCCTTTCGGCTGCGAACCAATATAAACCATCTGCATGCGCCTACGATCCTTTTTGCATTGGTTCCAAGGCCAAGACCCGGGGCGGACCCTCGGCCGCGCCCTGGTGGTCATCATCGGCGCCATAGCCGAGTTGGAGCGCAACCTTATTATCGAGCGGGTCCGCGCCGGTATGCGCCGCGCCCCGCCTCAAAGGAAGGCACATCGGCCGAAAACCGGTCGAAGTCGACCGCGAATCCATCCTCGGTGATCGCCGCCGCGGACAAAGTCTCGGCCAGCTGGCCCGGACTTACGGCGTCTCCCGCACCGCCGTTCACCGCCTGCTCCAACAAGAGTCCGACCCTCCTGTCCAGGCCGCCTGAGGCCTTTTCCAAAAGGGGTTGAAAAAGCGCCTCCATAAACGACACAAAACAAATGGCCGGATCGGAAAGATCCGGCCGTTCCAAAACCTGTACCTTCAAAAACACCCTGCCTCAATCCGCTCCTCGGAAGAATGTGACCGAAGCCCCCTTCGGGGGAGTAATCCCGGTGGTCTCCGGTTGGATGACCATCCGCGCACAACAGCCAACCGGCCACGCTATCGATGGCAGGCACCGATGCGGTCCCGGCCCAAGGCTGGCGCATTCCTCTCGATAGAGCGGACCCCGAAGAACAAAGGCGAAACGGCTCAGTACCACGGGGGTAACGCAGTGGCAGCGTGGAATCGGGGTTTCTGCCGCGGAACCGGCAGCGCAATTATGATTTCTTCGGATTGAACCAAAGTTCACAATCCGCCTTCATACTTGACGAAATGAGAATCTTGACTCTCCTGCCCGCGCTATTTTTGGCTCTCGCCCTGCCTGGCTCAAATCCCGCGGAAGCACAATCCGGCGTGAGCGCAGTCCTGCCGAACGGGCGCGAAATCCATCCAGTGGGAGCCTGGATCCCGCTTGCGCCGTACCCCTTTGCCCTCGCCGTGCGGCCAGACGGCGGGCAACTCGCGGTGCCTTCCATCGGCTTTCCCTTCGCGCTCAATGTGATCGATGCGCCCGCAGAGGGCCATCCCGCCGTACGACGGATGCCCGACAGCGACAAGAACGACCCGAATGTCGAGGTTCATGCAGGGCTCGCGTATTCCCCCGATGGCGCGACGCTGTATGTGGCCACCGGCGATTCAGGCAAGGTGCGCGCGTACTCAACCGCGGAATGGAAGGTGACTGGTGAGGTTTCCCTGGACGGCGAGTGTCACGGAAAAAACTACGCCGGCAGCTTTGCAGCGACCCTCGTAGTCTCCGCAGACGGCGAAACGATCTATGTCCTCGATCAGGGCAACTGGCGCGTGGTGATTCTGGATGCACACCAACTGCGCGTTGCCTCGTGCATCGCAACCGGAGCATACCCGTTTGGAATGGCGCTCTCGCCCGATGGCAAGCGTCTCTACGTGACCAACTCCGGCCTGTTTGAATACCAAACCATCCCCGGCGCGGATCCGCGGAACCCGCTCGCAACGGGCCTGCGCTTTCCTCCCTTCGGCTACCCGTCGGCAGCGGCAAGCAAAGGAACAACAGCCGAAAGAAAACGCATTCCGGGACTCGGCGATGAGAACTCCGATCGCGGCAGTTCGCTGTGGACCTGCGACGTCAGCGATCCTGCGCAACCCTCGCTCACGGCGCGGCTGCGCCTGGGCGACAGGATCACGGAAGCAAGGGGAGGCACGATCGGCGGCGCGGCTCCCACCGGAGTGGCCGCGACGAGCGATGCCGTGTTTGTCTCGCTCGCTCACCAGGATGCCGTGGTCAAAGTCAGCGCAGACGGAAAGCAGGTGCTGGCGCAAGCGAGCCTGTCGCCATTCGCGGACGCGCGCTTTCAGGACGCCGCGGGGCGGCCTCTGCGCGGCGTAATGCCCAGCGGCATTACCGTGCGCGGCGGGCGCGCCTACGTTGCAGAGTCGGGAATAGATTCCGTGGGAGTCATCGATACAGCCAGCATGCGGGTTCTCGAACACATTCCTGTCGGCTGGAATCCATCCGCCCTTGATTTCTCGCCGGACGGAAAAGTGCTGTACGTGGTCAATTCGAAAGGCAAGGGCGCAGGCCCTAACGGCGGCAGCCATCACGATCCCCGCCAGCCTTCGTACATCGGATCGCTGGAACTCGGCAGCCTGAGTGTAATCTCGCTTCGATCGCTGCCCGACGCCGATACATTGACGCAGACAGTGGTCGCCGGCAACACCGCCGCGATTCAAAATCGCCCACCGCTTCCGCGGCTTAAGCACTGTTTCCTGGTTATTCGCGAGAACCGAACCTACGATGAAGTGCTGGGCGACGTGGCCGGCGCCAACGGCGACGCCGCTCTGGCCCGTTACGGGATGGACGGCTGGGCTGAAGAAGATGGTTCCGCTACCCATCTGATGGTGACGCCGAATCTGCACGCGCTGGCCAAACGCTTCGCCATGAGCGACAACTATTACGTCGATTCCGATGTCTCGGCGGATGGACATCGCTGGGCAGTCGGCATCAATCCCACGCCGTTCTTCAACACGGCGTGGACATCCAACTACGGAGGCCGCAGAAAGGAAGATCCATTGGCAGCGCAGCCCGGACGCCGCGCGCTCTTTGGCGGAGCTGACGGACCCATGCCCGAAGATGAGCCCCAATTTGGTTCGCTTTGGGAACACGTTGCCTACGGCGGAAACGGCGCGCACGGCATTCTCAATTACGGCGAAGGCCTCGAGATCGAAGGCAACGACGAAATGTATGGCGCTGCGCCGCAAGGCCAGAGGCTGTTTCTGAATGCGCCGCTCCCCAATCCGGTGTTTGAATCCACCGACCGCCGCTTCCCCACCTTCAATCTCGGCATTCCCGATCAGTTCCGCGCCTCGGAGTTCGAGCGGGACTTTCGTCGCCGGCTTGCCGCGGGCACGGTGCCCGCGCTCATCGTCATCCGGCTTCCTAACGACCACACCATGGATCCGCGGCCCGCGGACGGCTATCCCTATCGCGCCTCTTACGTCGCCGATAACGATCTGGCACTCGGGCGCATCGTTGCCTTCCTCTCCACCACGCCCATATGGAAGGATTCCGCGCTCTTCGTCACCGAAGACGATGCCCAGAGTGGGGTGGACCACGTGGACGCGCATCGCAGCGTGCTGATGGTCGCAAGTCCGTGGGTCAAGCCCGGAGCAATTAGTCACGAGCACACAAGCATGGGGTCCATCACACGCACTATCGATGAGCTTCTCGGTCTCGGCCCGCTGAATCTGGAGGATGCGCTCGCCGGCGAGATTACCGGCATCTTCGACAATCGTCTCCATCTGGAGCCTTTTGCCGCGCAACCCGCCGATCCAAGGGTGTTCGTGCCCTCCAGAGCCCGATTCGCAAAGCCGACGACGAAACAGGAGGCGGCCGCACTGCGCGACATGGACGACGCGGAGCAAATCCGCCGGCAGATGGAGAAATCGGCGCGCCACCTCAGCCGACCCGGGCAAGCCGATTGAATGCCGCCGCGCGGCGGGTCGATTCACAGGCGTCGACCTGTTTTAAACCTGCATTCACACAGAGTACCCATTCCTTTAACCAACTCTTCGTACGCTTTCCTTGTCACATAATTCCAACCGCTTGTAGCTGGGCCCCTCGTCGTCCCGATTCTGGTTCATCTCACGGGAATCGTGTGCTCGCGTCGCAGCCAGGGTTAACTCTCCGCGCACACGCTTACACCATATAACCCCATTCCACCATGTTTCGCTTCAGGAGGCAGTCCATGATGTCTCGATCCAGCTTTCGCAGAATTCATGCCGTCGCAGCGGCTCTGTCGGGGTTTTCGTTGCTCTCGATCCTGATCGCCTTGACGCTTGCACTGCCGTGGATGCACGCGGATGCGCAGGCCACGCAAGGCTCCGTGGTCGGAGTGGTAAAAGATTCTGGCGGCGCGGTCATCCCCGGCGCCACCGTCACTTTGACCAGCGCGACGGAAGGAACCGTCCGCACCGTCAAGTCGAACGGTGTCGGCAATTATGAATTTCTTGACGTGACGGCGGGCAGTTACACTATTTCGATTGAGGCGCAAGGATTCGCCAGGTGGACCGCGGCGGGAGTGACGCTGGCGGTGCGCCAGGAGCGCCGTGTGGACGCAAGCCTGAAGGTAGGCGCGGTGCAGCAGACCGTGGAAGTCAGCAGCGACGCGCTGACCGCTATCCAGACCGATAGTGCGACCATCAGCGGAACCTTCACCACCGATGATGCGGACAGCCTTCCGGTAAACACGCGGGCAAGCTTCAGCGGCACCAGTCCCGCAGCCATCTTCGGCGCGCTACCCGGAGTGCAGTCGGACGAATCGGGAATCTCGCTGCAGGGCGCTCTGCCCTACCAGGTAGAAGTTACGGTGGACGGCGTAACAGCGAAGAGCGCGACCGGCGGCAATTTCTTGAACGACGCGTTCCCGTCGACCGAATCGATCTCGGAGATTCGCGCGGACGGCGTGCTGGCAAACGCCGAGTTCGGCGATCCCGGTCAGATCGTGGTCACCACCAAGGGCGGCACCAACAACCTGCACGGAACGGCGTTCTGGTACTACCAGAGCTCGGCTTTTGACGCTATCCCTTATACCTATCCGACGACCACCACCAAGCCCAGCGTTCACGGCAATACATTCGGCGGCAGCGTCGGAGGGCCGGTGGTGATCCCCCACCTCTACAACGGCCACAACAAATCCTTCTTTTTCGGTACCTACGAAGGCTGGCGGCATCCGGCACAATCGACGATTTTCGAGAAGGTTCCCAGCACGCTAATGAAGCAGGGAGACTTCTCCAAATACGTTGAGCCCAACGGCACGGGAGGGAACAGCTTCACAGGGTTGAACGATCCTTTCACCGGCGGAAGCTACGGCACGTCGATTCCGCAGGGGTCGCTGAGCCAGATTGCGCTGAACACGCTCAAGGAGTTCTATCCCGACCCGAACATCGGCGATCCGACGGCGTACACGGATAACGCGGTGGCCAACTGGCAGGCGAACGTAAACACCAGCGGGCAATCGAACCAATTCGATGTGCGCGGAGACCAGTATTTCGGCAGCAACCAGAAGTTCCTTCTTTGGGGCAAGTTCACATGGAAGAACTTTCCCATCAATAACCCGGAGCCGCTGAACGTGCCGTCCTCGTTGTCCATCAGCCAGAACCGGCAGATGAAGGTGGACACCAACTGGACCATCCGTCCCAACCTGATCAACGAGGGCGGATTCGGCTTTACCCGGTTCACGTCGGGGCAAACCGACAGCTACGACGGGCTTGCGTGGACCAACCAGCAGGGCTGGCAGGGGTTGCAGAACCTGTTTTACGACGGCATTCCAGAGATGGACTTCAACAACATTCAGAGCCTGAACGCGGACCGGCTCACCAGCCTGACAAAGTCGTTCACCTACGAGTACGATGACGTGCTGATGTGGGTGAAGGGAAACCACACGCTGAAGTTCGGCACCGATGTCCAGACGCTGGAAGCCGTCACACCGCTGGGATTCAACGGCTCGGATAACTACGGCACGTACACCTTCAACACCAGCGGCAGCAAAGGCCTGTTCACGGGCGTGGATTTCGCGGACTTTCTCCTGGGCCTGCCCAACGAGACCTTCTACGACGTTGTGCGGCAGGACAACGACGGCCTTTCCATTCACTACAACTTCTACGGCCAGGACGAGTGGCACATGAATTCGCGGATGACTATTTCCTATGGCGTTCGCTATGAATTGCATCCCGGCTATCACGACCGCTATGGCGACATCGGCAACTTCGATCCCTCAGTGCCGCTCTCGGGACGCGTGATCTATCCCCAGGGCGACCAGTCTCTTCTGGCGCAGGGCTTCCTGGCCAGCGCCAATGCATGCGACCCGGATGGCGTGACCAATTCCAACACCGCCACCGTAAACGGCGCGCCCTGCATGCCGGTGGTCGGCAACACCACGGCCGGCTTTCCGGAAGGGTTGAAGAATTATCCGCACCTGCGCTTCATGCCTCGACTCGGCTTTGCCTATCGCCCCTTCGGCGATGACAAGTGGGCCATCCGCGCCGGCTTCGGTATGTACAACATCAACATGCTCGGCTCCAGCTTCTACTCGCTCACCGGAACCATCCAGGCGTACACGCAGCAGTTCCAGAACGCTCTGAACGCAGCCACGCATAAGCCGGCCTATCAGTGGCCGCAAATCGACCAGGGCGCCGGCGGCAACGGTTGCACCAACTGCTACGGCACCGACTACTTCGGCACCGCCAACAGCGCCAACTGGAAAGACCCCTACACGGAGCAGTGGGCGCTGACCGCGGATCACGACTTCGGCCAGGGCTTCGCCGGGCGCTTGTCCTACATCGGCTCGCTGACGCGCCAACTGGTGTGGGCTCCGGACGAAAACACACTACCTTACTCCACCACCGTCTCCGCGTTCGTCGCGCCCATCACTTCGCGCACGTTCCCCAACTGGGGGCGCATCAACACCCGTGCCACCGGCGCCAACGAGAACTACCAATCGGTCCAGTTAGAAGCCGAACATCACCTGCATAGTGGGCTTGAATTCAACTCTGCTTTCACCTGGGCCAAAGCCCTGGCGGACAACGAGGGTCCCAGTGGAACCGGCTTCGGCGGTGAGGGCGGCGGCGCACGCGCTACGTCGATCCTCGACCGGCATGCCGACTACGGCAACGTGTACGGCACACGCCGCCTTCGTTGGGAAACCACCGCGCTCTACGACCTGCCGGTCGGACGCGGCAAGCAGATCGGCTCCTCAATGAACCGCTGGGCTGATCTGGTGGTGGGCGGCTGGCGCCTGAGTTCGATCCTGACCGTGCAGACCGGCCCGTACGAGACGCCTTACTTTCCCAGCGGCGAAGGCGATCCCTCCGGTACCGGATCGGGCCTGAACGGCGCCCTGGGCGAGGGCGGAATCAGCTTCGACACCGGGCACCGCGCCCAGCACGCGGACCGGGTGAGTGGCGTGAGCATGACTTCAGGCGCGAAGAGCAAGCTGGACTGGACCAACGCAAGCGCGTTTGCCTGCCCCGGCGATCCCAACTGGAAGCCGGGTTACAACTGCGCCACAGGCAATGCCGGTGCGTCAGTGACCAACAGTAGCGGCACCGTACTCTGCTACGACTGCGAAATGATCAACGGAACCATTTACCAGGTGCCGAACCCGATCGGGCGCTTCGGAAATGCCGAAGTGGGCTCGGTGGAAGGCCCCGGACTGGTGAACCTCTCCAGCGGCCTGAGCAAGAACTTCACCCTGACGGAGCGGATTCACATGAACTTGGAAGGCACATTCACCAATGTGCTCAATCACGCCAACCTTGGGGACCCCACCATGGACCTCAGCTCGTCGAGCTTCGGCCTGATCACGGGAACCGTCGGATCCTACAACGGCACTTCGGCGGACTTCGCCGGCGCCCGTACTGGCCAGGTCTCCGCTCGGTTCGAGTTCTAGGAACTTGTTGAAATTGGCTGCATTGCAGCGCGTTTCCTGATCATTTGCATCTTTGCTTGGTTGAAAGTTGTTTAAAAAAGGCCTTTGGCCAGTGTTTGTGCGGGCCTCAGGAGGCATCCCAGGGGCCAGCAACCGGCGTTCAGGCACACTGCTCCCTGAGCCTTCCCGGTGGTTGAGCCATCAGTCGTGGCAGCCGGATCAGGTTATGTGCCGCGCAGCGGAAGACAAACAGCCAATCCACTTTCTCCAAGCCTCGTAACTTGACCTGGCGCAGTGGGCCGGTTTGCTTCAGCCAGCCAAAGCCCTTCTCCACCAGCCATCGCCGGCTCAGGCTTAAAGCGTAGCCTGGCTGGCGTGTGGTTCTGCGGTCCAGATTGCTGGCACGCCCTTTGTCGTTCTTCGTCACATGGGGCGTCACGTTTAGCTCCCGCACCGTGCGCACGAAATCCTTCGTGTCGTACGCCTTGTCCGCACCCACTGTAATGCGCCGCGAACGGCCCTCCTGCTTTTGCTGAAGCATCAACAGCGCGGCGTCGCGCTCGGCGAAACCATCGGCGTGCGTCACCATCGCCGCGGCAATCAACCCGTTGCGGTTCTCCACCAGCGCGTGGCCCAGGTAGCTCAGCTTCGACTCCTTGCCATAGCTCTTCTTGTAAAGCCGCGCATCTGCATCGGTGGTCGACTCATGCGTCTTGTTCGAGCGGCTCTGGCCGCGGAAGTCCGTCCCGTCGCCATCGCCGGAACCGTCCTTCGAGCGAAAGCTCTTCTGCGAAGCCCATGCCTGAATCAGCGTGCCGTCTACCGTGAAGTGCTCGTCGCTCATGAACCGCTTCGCCTGCTTGTTCACTTCCGCGAAGAACTGCTGCGCCACGTCGCTGGTCAGCAGCCGGTCGCGGTTCTTCGAGAACACCGCGTGATTCCACACCGCATCGTCCATGCCCAGGCCCACGAACCACCGAAACAGCAGGTTGTAATCGATCTGCTCCACCAGCAGCCGCTCTGAGCGCACCGAGTAGAACACCTGCAGCAGCAAAGCCCGCAGGATGTACTCCGGCGCAATCGATGGCCGCCCCGAATCCGCATACAGCGCGTCGAACTCCTGGCTCAACGTCCGCAACACCGTGTCCGTCAGCTTGCGAACCGCACGCAGCGGATGATCCTGTGGCACTCGCTGCTCCAACGAAACATAGCTGAACATCCCGTCCTGAACCCGCTCGTCTCCGCGCATACCTATTAGACGAGCAACACCTTCGCAACGCCCCAGAACGGTACCTATTTCAACAAGTTCCTAGGCCCCAGACCGTAATCACGGCGTGGGCCCATTGGCCCACGCCATTCATTTGGCTTACGCCCTCCACCTTGGTCGAATACCGACCAAATGGAGACCACTGGCGAAACGGCTGATCAGGATCAAGGATGTCCTTGAGCGCATTCCTGTTTCGCGCTCGCAACTTTACAATATGATCGCTGCACGCAAACTGCCGAAGCAGGGTCACGTAGGTGGCGGGCAGGCCGCATTCTGGCTCGAATCAGAAATCGATGAGTGGATTCAAGAGCAGATCGATGCCGAGCGTAATTCGGCGTGAGCATCTCTAATGATCCACAGAAGTGGGCATTCTTGTGGGCATAGCTTCGGCTGGTTTCATACAAAATGCTGAAAGCAAAGGGAGTGTGAGTCCTACCTGAGGAGCCAAATTCTGACCGGCGTGGAGCGAATCGGAGCAGCCATGCATGCTTCGAATTTTTTGTTTCTGCCCGTTCTTGCCCACTCCCACTTTAAGCAGAGACAGCGTTCGCGGCACCGCTACTGAGTGCGGCGCGAGGTTCGCAGTGATCAAGCGATGTTTCGGCTGACCTTGCAATTTCGCGGGCTCCGGCCTCTAATCCTTTTTAATGAAGCCGGTCAATCCAGGGTTGTCGCAGGGCGCCGCAGCCGTGCCGGCCATTGGCCCGCGCGCTGCGCTGGCCGCCTGCGGCTTTACCGCTGTTGCAGGCCAGATTGTGCTGATGCGCGAGCTGATCCAGGTCTTCAATGGCAATGAGATCGCGCTGGGCATTCTGCTGGCGACGTGGCTCCTTTGGACGGCGATTGGAAGCGCATTGGCCAGCGCGGCAGGACTGGGGCGAATGAGGCCGCGCCTCACGGCGGCCCTGCTTGAATGCTTGCTGGCCGCGAGCTTGCCGGCAACGATTTGGGCGCTGCGCAGCGCGAAAGGGTTCTTCCAGATTGTTCCCGGCGAACTGGTGGGGACCGGCCCCATGCTGATTACCACGCTGGTGTGCCTGGGCGTGTTTTGCGTGGCGTCTGGTGCGCTGTTTCCCGCCGCGGCGGGCATGGCGGAGAAAGAATGCGCGCTTTCGCCGCGCGCGGCCGCTACCACAGCCTATCTGCTTGAAGCAGCCGGCTCCGCCGTGGGCGGAATCCTGGCAAGCGTGGTGCTGGTGCGCTGGTGCGATGCCTTTCAGATTGCGTTCCTTGTGGGTTTGCTGAACCTCTGGGTTGCGATTTCGCTGCTGCTGCGGCTGCGGCGGTCGGCGGTTTCAGTCGTCGCCGGGGCGGCGCTGGTTGCCTCCGTACCGCTGCTCTTCTGGCTTGCTCCGCGATGGGATGCAAAGGCCCGCGCGCAATTGTGGCGCGGCTTCGATGTGGTGGGCGCGCGCGATTCGATCTACGGCAACATAACGGTGACGGAAACCGGCCCCATCCGCAGCCTTTATGAGAACGGCGCGATTCCGGCCAATGCGCCCGATCCGGCGGCGGCGGAAGAAGCTGTGCACTATGCGCTGCTTGAGCACGCTGCTCCGCGCCGCATTCTCCTCATCGGCGGCGGAGTGAATGGCGGAGTCTTCGAAGCGCTTAAACATCCTACGGTGGCAAGCGTCGATTATGTGGAGCTTGATCCGGCGCTGATCGCGATGGCGCGCGCGTATCTCCCTGGGCAGACGGCGGGCTCCGGATCCGATTCGCGCGCGCATTTGCATTTCCTCGACGGGCGATTGTTTCTGGCCGAAACCGAAGAGAAGTTTGACGTGATCATCGTCGCTGTGCCCGACCCGCAGACGGCGCAGTTGAACCGGTTCTACACAGCGGAATTCTTCCGGCTGGCGCGCAAGCATCTGGAGCCCGGCGGGCTGGTGGCGATTCAGTTGCGCTCGTCGGAAGAGGCGATCAGCCCTGACCTGGCCGCTTTTCTGCGCTCCATCCGGCGCACGCTGGGCGAGGTGTTTCCGTACCAGGCGATGATTCCGGGTGAAACGATCCATTTCTTCGGCGCTCTCGATCCGGGCACGCTCACCAGCGACCCGCAGGTGCTTATGGCGAGGCTGCGCGAGCGGAAACTCGCGACGCAGTATGTGCGCGAGTACTTTATTCCCTATCGCATGACGCCCGATCGCATGCAGCAGGCAGCGGCCGATCTTGCGCCCACGGCCGCCACTCCAGTCAATCGCGACTTCGCCCCAGTCGCTTACGCATTCGACGTAGTGTTGTGGAGCGCGCAGTTCAAGTCAAAATATGTGGAGTGGTTCCGGCTGGCTGAACACATCAGATTCAGCCAGGTTGCGAGCGCCGCAGCCATCGCGTTGCTGGCCGGCATTGAGGTGCTTGCGCTTCTGCCGGGGACCGATCGCCGCAAGCGGGCCGCCGCAGGTTCCTCGATGGCGGCGACGGGATTCACTTTGATGGCCTTGCAGATTTTTCTACTGCTCGGATTCCAGGCGGTGTACGGATATGTCTACACCGAGCTGTCGCTTCTCATCGGTTGGTTCATGGCCGGCATCGCGCTGGGGGCATGGCTGGCGATGCGCCGCCGAGCCCCATCAACCATCTGGCATCTCGCAGGAGTCCAGTTTCTGCTCGCGCTGGCTGTTCCGATGCTCCTGGTTGTGGTGATGTTCGCTGCCCAATTATCCTCTGGAGGCGGAACCTGGATGGCCGCGCACATCGCATTTCCCGCGCTGGCCATTGTTTCCGGCCTGCTGGGCGGGTATCAATTTGCCGTTGCTGCGGGATTGTTCCTGCAGAAGCAACCTGGGCGCTCAGGGCTGGGGCTGCTCTACGCCATCGATTTGCTTGGCGGATGTGCCGGCGCCCTCGCGCTGACCACGTTCCTGATTCCGGTGTTTGGCTTTGGGCGAACGGCGTGGTTTGCCGTCATTGTAAACGGAGCCGCCCTGGTGCATGCAACGCAAACTGGTCTCACCGGCCACAGCGACGGCGCGCGACCAAAGTAGGCTGGAGCGCGTTTCAAAAACAGCAGCAGAACGGCGAGAGATCCGTCCTTCAGGGGTTAAAGCCGGATAAATCGCGGGCTCTCTACGGCACGGCTGAAGCCATGCCCTGATACAAAGCCGATCTTTGGCTGTTTTTCACCAAGCTGTAAAGCCGTGCCCTTACAAAGCAGATTTTTGAACCACTTACTATGGCTTCTCTTTCATTGCGGTTTCGCTGAATACCACTGCCGTAAACCTGAAGATGTCAGTGTTCTCGTCCTTCCAGCAGGCTGCGTCCATGCCGGCTTTGACGCATGTCTGTTCGAGGAATGTGTCGCGATGCCAATTCTGCTCCACGGGAACCTGCGGCAAGAGCAAGCCTTCGTAGTCGCCATTCTTCATCAGGAGCCCGTCGCGGCCAACTTTGATCTGTTCCACGTCAGTGACGCGCCGCAGCGGCGAGAGCACGGAGATCTCGTAAGCAAGCCTGGGCAGCTCCGCGGCGGATACGGGAGCGAAGCGCGGATCGCGCAGAGCCGCCAGAGTCGCGGTGTCGCGCACAGTCAAAAAGAGCGGCTGGACGGGCGAGGTGTAGCCGATGCAGCCGCGCAGCGCTCCGCCCTCGGTGAGGGTGGTGAAGGCGCCGTACTCACGGCTAAGCGTTTCGCTCGCCGGCGCCGCGGGCGAGTAGAGTTCCCTGTTCTGAATCATGGACTCGACCGACTTGCGCGCGAGCGCAAGCAACTCGGCCTTTTCCTGGTCACTCAGCGAGAAGGGCGGTTCGGCGGCGGCGCCTTGCGGCGACTTCACGAATATGTCGGCGCTATAGCCCACCACGCGCGACTTGTCGCCAGTGACGTCGCCGGAGTTTGCGTAGCGGAGCACCTCAGCCTTGTTTGCGCCCCTGCGCTCGGCATAGATCATGGCGGCCACAATGGGCGCGCCGCCGCACGCCTCCCAGACTCCCGGCTGGCCCTGACCGCGCCATTGGAAGTTCCGCGACATGCTGAAGTAGTCGTACGTTTCAAGCGCGTGCAGAGTTTTGTGGTCGATGCTCACCGCGTCGGCGTAAGGATGGTAGTGGGAGAGATCGGAGCTGGCCAGCACCAGGGTGTCGCGATCGTTGCGCAGCATTTTCGCGAGGGCCACGCCAAGCGCACGGCTGCTCTCGTAACTCTGGTCGCCCATGACGATCGGGACCATCTCAAAATTGCCCAGGACCATCTGCAGCCAGGGCAGCTCGACCTCGACCGAATGTTCAGGCGCATCGGCAGTGGCCTGGTGGCCCTTGTCTGAGAGCTGCATGGTCGAGCTCATCTCCACCAGCCGCCGCGCGAACTCCTTGTCAACGGGAACCTGGCCGAGGGGCGTGGTATAGGCATCGCCGTCGTAGACCGAAGTGAAGTCGAAGCTCACATAATGCGAGGGCGCAATCACCACCACGCGCGAGTACTTATGCCCCTTCAGGGCCGCATAGGTCCAGGCGGCAACCGGGCCGGAGAAGGGATATCCCGCATGCGGCGCAACTGCCGCAAGAATCTCGCCATTGACAGGCGCGGGCGCGGCATTTGCCAGCATGTCGCCCATCATCTTCAAAAGCACTTGCGGATCCGCGGGATAGAAGGCACCGGCAACGGCAGCCGGCCTGATCTTCTGCGCTCGAGCGTCGTCCGACGCGTGCAGGTGCAGAATGGGCAGAGTCACCATGAGGGCGATGCACTGGGTTACGAACCACGCCGTGGAGTAACAGCTTGCGTTGTTCATGGGTCACATTCTCCTGGGCACGTTCATGCGTACCAGATTCCCGGGATGTGGTGTCTGCAGAAAGGGCATTTCGAGTCTTTGCGAATCAATACCTGGCTGGCCGTAAATCCCACGCGCTCCACCAGCATTTTGCGGCACTGCGGGCAGTAGGTGTTCTGCGCGGGGTGACCGGGAACGTTGCCGATGTAGACGTAATGCAGGCCCTCGGCATCGGCAATCGCTTTGGCGCGTTCGAGGGTAGGCACCGGCGTGATAGGCAGGTTCTTGAGGAGATACTCGGGGTGAAACTGGGTAAAGTGCAGGGGCACATCGGGGCCGAGATTCGCCCTGATCCATGCCGCGAGGCCGCGAAACCCGGCGTCATCGTCGTTGAGCGTGGGAATCACGAGGTAAACTATCTCGGTCCACTTGTCCATCTTCCGCAGGGTCACGAGCGAATCGAGTACGGGCTTTAGCTGGCCGGTGACCACCTTGGCGTAGAAGGAATCGCTATAGGCCTTGAGGTCGATTTTCACCGCGTCCATTTTGCCGTAAGCCTGCACCAGCGAATCGTGCTGCATGTAGCCGTTGGAAACCACGACGCTGCGCACGCCCGCCGCATGACCGGCGTCGGCGGTGTCCATCAGATACTCGGAGAAGACCACCGGCTCGCTGTAGGTATAGGCGATGGTGGGGCAGTTATACTGGCGCGCAAGTGCGGCCGCGCGGTTGGGCGGGATGTACTCCGCGGGAATCTCCTCAGGGCGCGACTGCGAGATGTCCCAGTTCTGGCAGAACTTGCAGTTCACATTGCATCCGGCCGTGGCCATGGACAGTGCCGTGGTTCCAGGCAGGTAATGAAACAGCGGCTTCTTTTCAATGGGATCGATGTGCGCGGCGCAAACGCGCGAGTGAACGAGGGTGTAATAGGTTCCGCCGCGATTCTCGCGGACCCCGCAATAACCACGCTCCTTGTCGCCGACGATGCACTCACGCGGGCAGAGCTTGCAACGAATTTTGCGGCTCTCCAGCTTCTCGTAAAAGCGCGCCTCCATGACGAACTGCGCGTCGCTTTGTGCCGCCGCGTCGGAGGCAAAAGGGACGGCGGCAGCCGCGGCAAGCTCTGCCGCGCCGAGTGCAGTTCCGGAAACCAGCGCACACTGCAGGAACCTGCGGCGATTGATTGGAACTGTCATCATTTTTTCGGTGGTGGAGGAAACCTGTTGCATCATGCACCTCCCGGCGTCAGCTGCGTTTCGACAACCGCGATCTGGCCGGCCTGATTGTGGCCCAGCCGATGATCGCTGTCGGCCGCGGTGGCAATGTAATTTGGCGCGCGCTTCTCGGCTGCGAGTGTTTTCAAGCCCATTGCCCCTCGCTTGCGCTCGATGATTTGCCAGCCGGTGAAGTCAAGCGCAACCGGATCCTGGGAAAGGATGAGACTGTTTGCATTCCAACTATGCTCGGGCTTGAATGCCGGGCCGCCCTCATACATGGCGGTGGTTGCATCGCAGATGACCAGCTTCAGCCGCGAGCGAATCTCCGGCAGCATGTTCAGGTCGGCGACGTAGGGGTCGCAGCCATTGGGGTGGTATTTGTTGGGATTGTGAATGACGCCGTACATATTCTTGAGCGCGATGGTGACGCCGGCGCCATCATGGTCCTTGAGTACGGGCAGACTAATGAGGACGGCGGAGGCTCGCGTGAGGATTTTGGAGAGCCGGCTGCCCACGCTTCCCCACACCGAAAGATCGTCCTCGTAACCTGCGCGATCGGTCCCGTAGCATTGCACGCGGTTGCCGCCAATGGCGATGCTGAAGCCGCCGCGCTGCATCTCCTCGGTGTCGCGATCCCACACGATAATGTTGGCCGGGTTGACGCCGGCCTGCTGCAGACGATCGCAGACGGCGGCGACCAGTTCGACTGAGGTGGAGATGCCCCGGCCGCCAAGCGTATTTACTTTCAGGCCCACCGTGTCCTCAGGGCCGGCAATGCGACGCCACGCGGCGAGAATGCTCTGTTTCGATCTCGGCGTGGCAGGTACGGCGAGCGCAAGGATGGCGCGGTCGAGCAGAGCCTCTAAACGGTTGGGATCGATGGCGGCACCCGCGCCGCGAAGATCGGGATCGTGGGCAACGACAACGCGGGATTTAGGGGCGAGCACGGGCTGCGCCGGAGCCTGCAGCGCGGCACACACAGCGCTCCCCAGGCAACCCTTGAAAAAGTTCCTCCGGCTCCGGCCACTCAGGTCACGCATAAAGTGCTCCGTTGCGCCAGGGTTCAGTTGGTTCAAGCTGGTCCGCCTGCGGTAGGAGGATGGACCAACCGCGACGATCGGTGGGGTGGCTTGGGCAGTCGAGATGAAAGTGTTCAAATAACGCGAGTTGGCCCCTGCAAGCACACCACCATGCCTCTTTCCTATCGCAGTCGGGGCGGACTTGCAGTGATCCGGAACACTATATGCTGAGGCCCGCGGCGGGGCAGCTTGACTCGGCTCACCAGATAGTGACACGGAAAGGCGCGCCGGGCGGCATCCATCGTCCTCAGCGCGGACAGAGGCGAAACTCGCGCACGGCGACGCGCGGACCGCGGAACACGCCTTCGGTTTCCGGCAGCAGCATCAGCGTGATTCCGTCGAAGCGGCGGAGTTGCGCCTGCTGCGGCAGCTTGAAATGGAACGTCTCGAACGCAGCCTGGCCGGGATCGCCGGAATAGATGCGCTGCCGGCCGACGTAGATCTGGCTATGGGGTGACGAACTGGAATCCTCAAGGATCAATGCCATCCCGATCACGCCCAGTTTCTGTTCGCGATTCTCGATCTCCACGTCGATTTGGCCACAGCGCGCCAGGGGAACGGATGGATCGAGCCGCTGACGGGCTTCCATGACGATGGGAACCGAGTTGTTGGCCTCAATGCGGACGCCGAGCGGGGAGCCGCGCGCATGGTGGGCATCGGAGCCGGGGCGCTGATCGGGCGGCTGAAGAAACCAGTAGGGGCCCTCAAACGGAATGACGAGCGGGCGGCGGGTTCCCGGCGCCAGCGGGCCGTTTTGGAGCGGCAACGGGGCGACGATCTGCCTTTTCTCCGGGTAGGGCCAGAGAATGACGCTCTCATAGCCGCCGAATCCGCGTGCGGCAGACTTTGTCGCGGCCTTCTCAGCGGCGTTGGGCGCACCTGAGGCAGCCTGCGCGGCGGCTTCCGCAGTCATGCGGTTGCGGTAGGCGACGCCGGAGAGCAAGGCCCACGCGGTGATGAGGACCGCCTGCAAGGCGACCATGGCGAGGCGGAATGCAGCGCGGCCGATCTCGCGCGATCGCGGTTGGCGCTGCTGCACGGTCCGGCGCCAGCCGAGCAGGAACGCGGCCAGCGCAAGCAGCGCGCTTGCGCCAAAGAAGGAGTGCATGGCAATGGCGAACCCCGCGGCATAGATGGCCAGCGCGATGAGCATGCCGCTGCCCTCGGCTCGCGGGCGAAGAAAGGGATCGGCGAACAGCTCCGGTTCTTGCGATCGCCAGAAGGAGAAGGCGGGACGGTCGGTCGCGAGGTCCATCGGAATTCTGCGCAGGCCTGTTGCGAGGGCGAAAGCCGCGATGGCGGCGACGAACGCAGTGAGGGCGGTGACCTGCTCATAGAGGATGATGAGCGCGGGAATCCAGATCCAGGCGGCCGCGCAGGCCAGCGCGAAGAGACGGAAGTCGACAGGCGCGTCGTCACGAAACGGACTGGCCGGATTGTTCCAGTAGATCCAGGCGCCGGCGGTTCCGGCGACGGCGCCGAGCGCAACATAGCAGGCAGCGCGCAGCAGCAATGAGGACAGGATGGGAAAGTGCGCATCGGGCAGGCGGCAGAGGACGAAGCCGGAGATCATCGCGTTCATGGCGCCGGCGGTGACCACGAACGCAAAAAAGCGTTGCAGCATGGACCGGTCGAAGGCAGCTTGATTCAGCCGCGTGGCGCCGGACCACGTGCCGTCGGCCGATGCCATGCCCGCGATGCGGATGCGGGGAACGACTCGCCATAATGCGCCGACCATGGTGAGCAGGTAGGGGATGCGGATCACGACCGCCCACGTGCGCGCGTCGGTAAGCTCGCCGAGAACGGTGAGGGTGCGGCGGTCGACCACCAGACCGGGATAGATCAGCAGATTCATCGCGACGAAGGTGGCAAAATAGAGCGGAAGGAAGATGGCGGGAACCAGCAACAGAGCCTGCCGAACCCGTTTGCTGTCAAAACGCGATGCGAAGCGGGCGTGGAAGGCGACGAAGACGAGGATCCCGGCCCAGAAGTAGGGGAAATTGAGAATTAGCCAGACAAAGAAGGTGGACAGCGTGGAAGCGGGCCAGTCCATCTTCCAAAGCTGGCCGAAGAGGCTGGAGCTGTTTTCAGCGCGGTCGACGACGGCGACCCAGGCCGGCGCTAGGATGGACCAAAGCAGCGCAAAGACAAGCATGGCGCGGCGGCGGCTCAGGTATTGCGCCCATCCGCCGGCGACGGCGGCCGCGGCCTGGCGCCAGTACCACGTATCGGAGCGGCCCGCGCGGAAATGCTCTTCGAGATCGCCCGCCACGGCTTCGTCGCGCTCCGCCGGCGGGATGAGATGCTCCAGCATCCATGCCGCCAGCTTTGGAGGTTCGATGCGCGCCATCTCCGGTCCCTCGCTTCAGACTCGCTTCAGGTCAGGCAGTGCCTGCCACAATCGCGTGAGCACGCGGCGGGTCTCCTGCGCCTGCCGCAAACCTTCCTTCGTGACCCGGAAAAACCGCTTGGCCTTGCCGCCGCGCTCCGGTGTGGGATCGCCCAGGCTGGACGTGATCAGGCCCTTTGCCTCAAGCCGTTCGAGCGCCGCATAGACGCTGCCCACGCTGACGCTTCGCCCACGCTCGATCTCGAGGCGGCGCGCAATGGGAACGCCGTAGGCGTCGTCGCCGAGTTGGATGACGGCGAGAAGGAGCAGGAGTTCGAGCTCGCCGAGATAGGCGCGGCCGTTCATTAGTTCAATAATAGAGAAGAAACTGAGGCCGTCAACGGGAATCTGAATTCCTGAACGGTTGCGGAAACTCGTTCTAGCGCTCGCCCCAGCTCAGCTTGGTGCGGAGAGCTTCAAAGAAGCCGCCGTCCTTAAGGCGGACGAGGCTGACGGTGTGGGGCGAGCGATGGCAGCGGACTTCGTCGCCGAGCTCGAACTCGACGGCGCGCTGGCCGTCTACGGTGAGCAAGGCCAGGTTAGGAATGCCCTCGACGCGCACCGTGAGCCTGGCATCGCCGCGAACGACGATGGGCCGTAGGGTAAGCAGGTGCGGACAGATGGGCGTGACCACCATGGCATCCACGTCGGGAGTGAGGATGGGGCCGGCGGCGGCGAGCGAGTAGGCGGTGGAGCCGGTGGGGGTGGCAACAATGACGCCGTCGGCGCGGAAACGAGCCACGAGCTTGCCTTCGAGTTCGACGGCGAACTCGCCCATGCGCGCGATCTCGCCCTTGGTGAGGACGATGTCGTTGAGGGCGTCGAATTGTGCGTGAAGGTCCCCGCGTCGACAGAGCTCGGCGCGGAGCATGGAGCGCTGCTCGGTGAGGTGACAATTGGCGCACCAGCCTTCGAGGGTGGCATAGAGCTCAGCCAGGCGGACCTCAGTGAGGAAGCCGAGTGTGCCCAGGTTGACGCTGAGGATGGGCGTGGCGGTGGCGGCGAAGATGCGCGCCGCGGCCAGCAGGGTGCCGTCACCGCCGAGGACGATGACCAGCGCGGGGTTGTGCTGCGGCAGCTCGGCGCGCGGGACGGCGGGCGCGTCGGCGGTGTAGCAGCCGCTTTCGGCATCGAGCAGCGGCCTGAAGCCGTGCGCGCGCAGCCAGGCGATCAGTTCTGGGAGCAGCCGCGTCAGTTCTTCCTTCTGCGGCTTGGAGACAATGGCTACGCAGGTCATGCGGTACAAGTTTAACGGATGGGACGAGGTAATCAGCTAAGGTTTCTGCGATTAGTTGGCGCACTCGCCAACTGGAAACTTCGTTAACCTGAACCCAGCGGCAATTCTCTTCATTTGACTCACGTCAGCAGCCTGGTGCAACTTATCGGTGCGCAATCCGACGGTATAGACGATATCGGAACGGAGAGCTATGGTTTCCTCGTCGACAGCATCTGCGTGAACGGATGATAAGTATGAGATTTCGAAGAAGCTCGCCTTCAGGCCGGCCAGTGTGGTTGGCCTCCTCGCGATCAACTTTGCGCTTCGTATGTTCTCCTCCGAGAACCTGATCTCACTTGCAACGGCACGCGCTAGGGACGGACTGTCGTCCCAGGAGTCGTAGGAGGCATCGACCCACAAAAAGCGCGCCTCGCTATCCGTTGCGGGCGATTTCCTGCCCATCTCCGGCAGCGGAATCAAGAAACCATGGTTCGGACTGGGCGGAGGGGTGCTGTGGGCGACGACGCCCGGGTCAAGCAGGACGAAGTATCCATAATCGCAGTTGTTGTAGCGCGCTCTCCACAATGACCCCGAATCCGTTTCAGGCCCATTGCGATTCGTCTGCCGCCCGCGCTGTGCATTGCATGCGGGGCCGAATAAGGAGCAAGCCACAAGGAGAAGTAGAAGGAAATTCGCGCATCTCACGGCAATCACTCTAGCATGAAATCACTTTCAGGATTCATCAGCCTCGTGTCCCTGCGAGCCGTGTTGCGCGTACAGCAGAAACTCCTGGTTCCCTTCCGCGCCGGTGATGGGCGAAGGGATGGTCCCGGCGACCTGCCAGCCCTGCTCCCTGAAACAGGCGGCCACGCGGTCGATGGCGAGCTTGTGGGCTTCGGGATCGCGCACGATGCCGCCTTTGCCGACGCGCTCGCGGCCGGCTTCAAACTGCGGCTTGACCAGGACGACGGCTTGGCGCAGGGCGGGCGCGGCGGCCAGCACCGGCGGCAGGACCAGCGTGGCGGAGATGAAGGAGACATCCATGACTTGGAGAGTGAGTTCGGGAGGGCCGGCGAGCGCGTCGGGCTCGAGCAGGCGCGCATTTGTCCGTTCCATCAGGCGCACCCTCGGGTCGGCGCGCAGCTTCATTGCGATTTGGCCGAAGCCGGTATCGACGGCGGTGATGTGGGCGGCACCGCGCTGGAGCAGGCAGTCGGTGAATCCGCCGGTGGAGGCGCCGACGTCGAGGCAGGCGCGGCCGGCAGGGTCGATTTGCCAGTGGTCGAGGGCGGCGGCCAGTTTGAGCCCGCCACGGCTAACGAAGGGCATGTCGTTGCCCAGCAGCCGAATGGGCGAATCGACCGGAACGGCGGAGCCGGGCTTGTCGATCTTCTGCTCGCTCACGAGGACGCGGCCGGCGAGGATGAGGGCACGGGCGCGCTCGCGGCTCGGTACGAGGCCGCGATCGACAAGAAGGACGTCGAGGCGCTGCTTGGATGGCATCAGCTCTAGGCTAATCGTTGCAGCCGTCAGCCTTCAGCTTTCAGCCGCAGCCATCAGGCTGGCTGGTTTCCCAGGTCTCAGAATCGAGACCCGGGGCACCCAGACATCTTGGGAAGAAAGGGCTAGATGGTGGGAAGCGTGGAACAGCTTGCAGGATTCGCCTGAATATCGGCAGGAGTGAGCGTCGTCAGCGGCTGATAACACGGCTCGCCGTAGCCGGGTTTTCGGCTGTTCACCTGGGAGTTGCCGCTGATGCCGTTCTGGGTAGTAGTGCGCACGTCGATGATGCTGCCCTGCATCAGAACGTTGGCGTCGATGATGTCCTGATCGGTGCGAATAATGGTCAGGTAGGGGCTGTCAGGCGAAGCTGCGTAGACCTTGCCGTAAAGCGAGTTCTCGGTGGAGACCACGGTGCGGGGATGGCCGTTGACCGGTACGGTCTTCTCTACCGTATGGCTGGAGAGATCGACGATGGTGACAGTGCCGTCGGCCTGGTTGGCGGTGTAGGCGCGGGTGCCGTCGTAGAGGGCAGTCACACTGGCCGGGTTGGTTCCCACGGGAATGGTGAAGGTGGTGCCGAAGGTTTGGCTGTCGTTGCCGTACTCGTCCAGGCTGACGTCGATCACGCTGATGGCGTTGCCGTCGTAGTCGGCCACGATGAGCTGGGACGTGGTGGCATTGTACTCGGCGTAGACGGGGCCGGCGGTGGCGGGCATGCCGGCGGTTCCGTTGGGCGGAGTGATGCCGGTAGCGGTTACGGCGCTGGTGGAAAGCGGCAGGGTGGGATGGCAGGTGACGAGCTGCCCGCTCTGGTTCAGAAACGGCGTGCAGGCGTCCAGTGTATTGTCGGCGCTGTTGATGACGGTAATGGTGTCGTCGCCCCGGTTGAGCACGAAGAGCCGGATGCCGTTGGTGGATTCAAGTCCGAAGACAGGGCACTTTCCCAGGGGAATGCGCGCGGAGACAGTGTCGTTCGCCTGCTCCACGGCATCGGCTTCGCCCAGAGCAGGGGCGCTGCGGGGCGAAACATTGCAGGCCACGCCGCTGGGGTCGGAGAAATTCTGGCCGATGACGTAGTCGCGCTCTTGCACCGAGATGGGGCCAACCACCTGGACGGGAGTCGGCGCCACCGGGATGGCCAGCTTGAACGTGGCTGGAAAACCGCCGAGCACATCGGCGACATTGCCATCGAGGTCTGCGGCCCACAGGCCGCCGGAGGGCGAGAAGAGGTTCACAACATTGGCCGTGGTGGGAAGCGTGGTGTACTCAACGTTCAAGGTCTGGAGCTGCGTGCTGATGGGGAAATTGGTGATAGTGCCGTCGCTGTTGACGGTGTATCCGTTGGACCCGGTTTCGTCGGCCGAAAAAAAGAGAGGGCCGGGACCGATGGTCGCCTGCGCCATGATGGTGTCGCCGGAGTAATCGACAATGGTGGCCACGCCGGGCGTGCTGGGTCCGGTGGAAGAGACGACCGCGACCAGCGACGAGGGTTGCGCCGCCGGACCGGTGGGGTTGATGGGGGTAATGACGGGGCGATAGCCGTTCCCGCAACCCACTACAAAGACCGCGGCCACAAGAAGAGCACCCAACCGCGCCAGCCGCCGACGCGCATGGCCTGAACCCATTACGAAAAGACTCATTCAGATTCGATCCTGCTTACTCAGGTGATTGTAAATCAGGCGGGCGGCCGAGCCGCTGCGCCACGGATGCCGATGGAGGCACAAGGATTTAGACGAGGCAGGGCGGATTGGGGGGGAAGAGGTCAACTGGTGAAGAACCAAAAAGGTGAAAAAGCGAAGAATGGCTCGACCGGCCCTTCACTTCTTCACTTTTTCACCCTTGCCTCAGTGGCCGGCAATCTCCACAATGGCGGAATCCGGCTGCGTCCAGGCATCGGCGCCATGGTGGGTGAACTTGTGCTCTGCATCATTCCAGCGCATGCGAGTGATGGAGCCGGCGCCGTGCTCGTAGGCGTAGGTGGTGCCGTCGTCGTTGAACAGCGTGAATTCCGCATTTGCGCCGGGATAGACGCGCACCTTCACAATGGCTTGCTGGTCGTGGGTGCTCTCAACCTGGGAGCCGAGCGGGATGATCGATCCGGCTCGGACAAAGAGCGGAATGGTATCGATGGGCGCGGACGCGGTAATGGTCTGGCCGCCCTTGAAGCGCTCACCGGTCCAGTAGTTGAACCAGTCGGCGCCTGCGGGCAGATAGACCGGGCGGCTGGTTGCGCCCTGTTCTGTAACCGGCGCCACCAGGAACGCCGGCCCGAACATGTACTCATCACGCAAATCGGCCACTTTGGGGTCATTGGGGAAGTCGAGCGGCAATGCGCGCATGAACGGCGCGCCTGTGAGCCAGGTGTGGTAGCCGAGCGAATAGATGTAGGGCATCAGCTCGTAGCGGAGGCGAAGGTATTTCTCCAGGATCGGCTCGGCTTGCTTGCCGTAGCTCCAGACCTCGTTCTGCGGGCGGCTCCCATGCGTGCGCATGATGGGCAGGAAGGTGGCGTACTCGAACCAGCGTGTGTAGAGCTCGGGGTAATCGTCGTAGCCGCCCACTTCAGCGCGCGCGTCGGAGGGGTCAAGCAGGGGCGGATGGGCGGGATGGTGCACGCGCGGCAGCCACTGCCAGCCGCCGGTGTCGTTGGACCAATATGTGAGACCGGACGCGGCAAAGTCGAGGCCGGTGGGGATCTGCCGGCGCAGCGTGTCCCATGTGGGGTAAATGTCAGACGACCAGAAGATGGTGCCGTTGGCTTGCGCGCCCAGCCAGGCGTCGCGGGAGAGGATCAGGGCGCGCTTGTTGGGCTCGTCCTTGCGGAAACCGTCGTAGAGCGCCCTGGTGTGGAAGTACGGATAGACATCGAAGTACTCTGTGCCGGGGCCGACCGAGAGGAACGCGCCATTGGGCGGCAGGTCGGGCTCGGTCTCATCGGCCCAGAGCGAGTCAAAGCCGAGCGAGAGGATGTTGTCGTGGATCACGTTCCAATACCACTTCGCCGCATCGGGGTTGGTGGTGTCGATATCGGAGCCGGCGCGGTCGTAGGGCAGGCCGTTCTCGGGCGTGCCGTCGGCCAGGTGCTCAAACCAGCCGTTCTTCTGGATGAAGTCGTAGTAGCGGTCTTCGGGCGTGAAGCGGGGCCACACGCTGATCATGGTTTCGAAGCCCATCTGGTGCAGCTTTTCGTTCATTGCCTTGGGATCGGGCCAGTACTTGGGGTCCATGTCCATCTGGCCCATCTTTGTGTAATAAAACCAGTCGACGACGAGGACGTCGGCAGGCAGATGGCGGTAGCGGTAGCCCTGGGCCACTGCCATCAGCTCGGCCTGGCTTGAATATCGCTGCTTGCACTGGATGTAGCCGTATGCGGCCTTGGGCAGCATGTGCGTGGGACCGGTGAGAAGTTTGTAGCCGGCGTAGATCTCATCGTCGTCCTTGCCGGCGATCACGAAATACGACACCCGGTTCCCGGCCTCCGATTCCCACTTGGTCTGCTGGTTGAAGCCAGGCTCGATGGTGGTCTTGGAGGGATTGTCCCAGAGCAGGCCGTAGCCCTTGTTGGTGACCATGAAGGGCACGCAGGTGCTTGGCGCGGCGGGCGCCAGGTAGTCGTTCCAGCAGTGCACAGTGTGGCCGCGGTGGTCCAGGAAACCCTCCTGATTCTGGCCCAGGCCGTAGTAGTGCTCGTCGTCGGGCGAGGCGAACGTTGCGCCCATGACGAACGAAGACGGATCGGTGGGGCGAAAATCGTTGGCGAGTTGCGCGGTGCCGTCCTTGTGGTTGTACTGGGCCTGTTCCCAGCCCTCCATGTCCAGCAGGCGTTGGCCGTCCGGCGTCCAGATGGAGATATTCGCCCACGGAGCGGAGCCGCGAAAGAATTTCGACGTGCCGGTGGTGCCAAAGAGTTCCTTCGGCGGCTCGCCCTTGGCGCGATGGACAACTGCGACGATGCGGTCGGACTTGTAGACGTCCTGCGCGGGGGATTCGACGGCGCTCCAGCCGGTGGCGTCGGGGCGGGCAATGATGCCGTAGCCCGGAGCAGCCTTGGCCGCGGCGTCGTCCATGCTGAGCGTGACGCGCAGGATGTTGGGCGCATAGGGTTCCAAAGCGATGGTCTCGCCGCCGCCGGTGAGGACCAGGCGCGGCGAAGTTTCCTGGGCAGTTGTTGCTGCAGCACTGAGAAGAAAAGCTGCGGAGACGGCGGCAAGGATAGCGGAATACGGTTTCATGCGCAACCCCGTTGATTGGTGAAGAGAATGGAAATCTGCTGGCGCACTTGAGTGTAAACCGTCGCAGGGGTCAGAGGTCAGGGTTCAGAGGTCAGGGGTCGTCGTGGGGAGGCCAATGGGTAGGATGAGGAGGTGGATCGAGCGAAGCTGAGTTGGGAATCGAAACTGGTGCTGCTGGCCGTACTTCCGGCTACGGCGGTGGATGTGGTGTTGCAGGAGCAGGACTGGCTGGCGCGCGATCCGCGTGCGGCGGCGTGGGTGCTGGGATTGAGCGCGGCGCTGGGAGTGTTGGCGTGGGCGGCGCGCAGCGGAACGCCGGCTGCGGCCGCAACCGGCGCAACGATCACCGCGAGCATGATGTTGGCCACGGCAGGATTGCCGTTTTCGCCGTGGCGCACGGCGCTGGTTCCCGTGCTGGCGGTGCTGGTGCTCACGTCGGTGGCGACGCGCTACGGCCGTGCGCGCAAGGAACGGCTGGGCGCGGGAGAAGCCCGGCGCGGGCGCGTGGCGGCGCAGGTGGCGGCGAATCTGGGCGTGGCGGCGCTGGTGGCCACGCCAATCATGCAGATGTGGATGGCGGACCGGCTGGCAATTCCCTACTCCGCCGCGCTGCCGTTGTTCACAGTTGCGCTGGCGGCGCTGGCCGAAGCTGCCGCGGACACGATATCTTCCGAGATCGGCCAGGTGCTGGGCGGCTGGCCGGTGATGGTGACCACGCTGCGGCGGGTTGAGGCGGGTACGGACGGCGCGATCAGCCTCGCGGGAACCTTTGCCGGGGTGATTGCAGGGGGAATCGTCAGCGCGGCGGGCACGATGGCCCTGGGCGGCGGCGCGGCCATGCTGGCAGTGAGCTGGGCCGGCGGGGTCTTCGGCCTGTTCTTCGACAGCCTGCTGGGGGCCACGCTCGAGCGGCGCGGATGGCTGAACAACGATGCGGTGAATTTTCTTTCGACGGCCAGCGCGGCGGGGTTTGCGCTGGTCATGCTAATGTACTTCAGATAATGCCGATGAAAACTCTATCTACGGCCAGAATTCCGATCGAACTCGATGAGGAGCTTTTGCGCGCTGTGGATCGGGCCGCGCGCCAGACGAAGCAAAGCCGATCCTCTTTCACTTGCGAGGCTCTTCGGAGACATCTGGTGAGAATGAGAGTGCAAGAACAAGAAAAGCGGGAGCGGAAGGGATATGCGAAGCAGCCTCAGACCGAGGAGGACTTGTCCCTGTGCGACGCCGAGGCGATGTAGCCTCCTGAGTAACGGACTTCCCGCTCCGCAGTCCAGGTAGTGGTGCTGTTTCGGGATAGCCGACCAACCGGACCCAACCAATATCGGATCGAGTAGACTGTGGCGAACTCATTGGGAGGCCTCCTCATATCCCGTGGATTGGAGCCGTATGAAAACGCGGATGGCAAAATACATCGTCGGAATAGTAATAGTGGGAGCAACTGGATTTTTGCCGGGCCAGCAGGTTTCCAAATTAGTCCGACCGACCGAGCCATTGAAGAGGTTCCTTCGGAGTCATTTAAGCCTCGGCGGGAATGAGACACCCGATACCACAACTAGGATTACTGCCGTCAGTGTGAAGTCTGACGATGGAAAATCTGAGGAAGACATTGTTTACGTGTCAGGACAAGATTGGTGCGGTAGCGGAGGTTGCACAATGCTGATCCTTAAGCCAGCGGACTCATCGTTCAAGGTTCTCGGTAGGGTGACAATCGTTCAGCTCCCCATCAGGGTTCTGCGCTCCATGCACAATGGGCATCCAGATATCGGGGTGTATGTACAAGGAGGAGGGATTCTGTCGGGCTACGAGGCTGTGCTCGCTTTCAATGGGAAACGCTATCCAAGCAACCCCTCTACGCCTCCGGCCCGGAAAGCAACTACCACTCTAGGCAAGGTGATCGTCGGAACCGCTGATGACAGCGTGCCTTTGTACAACTGAGTAGTCGTCGTTCGACTGGCCGCGCCGCGTCCCGCATTTGGATGTACGCACTTTCGGCATCCACCTCGCGAATTGCGGGCGTGTGACCGGCAAACCGGAAAGTGCACCATTACCGCAGGCCATCCGCTGGACAACCATCTTGTATCATCGTTAAGGCTCTGAAGCGCGCATTGCATCGTGCAGGGGCCGGCACAGGAAGACGATGAAAACCGGCATTATCGGCCTGCCGCAGGTGGGCAAGACCTCGTTATTCAGGATTCTGACCAAGGCAAAACTGGAGGAGCGCGGCTACTCGAACCCGCGCGAGGCGCACATAGGCGTGGCGCGCGTTCCCGATGAGCGCGTGGACAAGCTGTCGGCGCTCTATTCGCCTAAGAAGACGACATACGCCAGCGTGGAGTACGTGGACGTGGCGGCGATTGGGCAGGAGGCGCTGAAGGAGACGGCGTTCCTGACCAGCCTGCGCGGCGTGGACGCGCTGATCCACGTGCTGCGCGCGTTTGAAGACGACTCGATCGCGCACGTCGGCCCCATCGATCCGCTGCGTGACATCAAGAGCGTTGAATTTGACCTGATGGTGAGTGACCTGACCCAGGTGGAGAAGCGGCTGGAGCGCGTGGAAAAGGACCTGAAAAAGTTGCGCACCGGCGAGCTGGAACGCGAGCACGCGCTGCTGCTGAGGGCCAAAGAGGCCTTGGAAAAGGAGCAGCCGCTGCGCGAGCTGGAGATGACGCCGGAAGAAAGAAAGCTCATCAAGGGCTTCATGTTTCTTTCGCAAAAGCCAATTCTGTATGCAGTGAACATCGGCGAGAGCATGACGCTGGGCGCCGATCTGGACGCGGCGGTGAAGCGCTATGGCCTGGAGGAAGTGGCGCAACGGCCTAACGCGGGCGCTACGGCCATCTGCGGTAAGGTTGAGGCCGAGCTCGCGGAGATGGACGACGCCGAGGCGGCGGATTTCCTGGCCAGCTACGGTTTGCATGAGAGCGGCCTGGTGCGGCTGATCCGCAAGAGCTACGAGTTGCTGGGGCTCATCAGCTTTTTCACCGCGGGCGAGGACGAGTGCCGCGCGTGGACGGTGCCGGTGGGCTCGAAGGCCCCGGCCGCGGCAGGGGCGATCCACACCGACCTGGAGCATCACTTCATCCGCGCGGAAACCATTCGATGGGATGCGTTGCTCGATGCGGGATCGGAAGCGGCGGCGCGCGCTCGGGGAACGCTGCGCCTGGAAGGCAAGGAGTACACGGTGCAGGATGGGGATGTGCTGCACATCCGGCACAGCGGGTGAACCGAGTGGTCAGTGCTCAGTGGTCAGCGATCAAAGCGGTGCCTTCACTGATCACTGCTTCACTCGTTCACGACTTCACTTTTTCACTGTTTTACTGACCACTGACCACTGATCACTGTTTATGCTCAAGCTTTCCCTCATTCTCGGCACAATCGCCGCACTGGCCGACGTGGCCGGTGGGCTGGTGCTGGTGCGCGCGCGCGGCATTGAAAAGTACCTGCACTATTTTGTCGCGCTGGGCGCGGGCTTCCTGATGGCCACCGCGCTGCTGGAGATGACGCCGGAGAGCGTGCGCCTGAGCCCGCGGCTGGGGCCGGTGCTGATCATGGTGGGCTACTGCGTGGTTCACCTGCTGGAGCACACCATCAACGCGCATTTCCACTACGGCGAGGAGACGCATCGCGATGAATTTGTCTCCCGCCACACGGGACTCTCGGTGCTGGCCGGCCTCAGCGTGCACGCGCTCTTCGACGGGATCGCGATCGGTTCCGGATTTGTGGTCTCCGACGCGCTCGGCTGGCTGATCTTCCTCGCCATCCTGCTGCACAAGGCGCCGGAGGGGTTCACCATGGCGAGCGTAATGCTGGCCAGCGGCCGCAGCCGCCGCATGGCGTTCGGCGCGGCCGTGGGGCTGGCCGTTGCCACGCTCGTGGGCGTGCTCGTAATGGAGTTGGCGCCGCAATGGCTGCCCTTTGGCCTGCCTGTCTCCGCCGGCGTGGCGCTTTACGTGGGCGCCAGCGACCTGGTGCCCGAGGTCAATCGCGAGCCCGGCATTCGCATGGCGCTGGTGTTCTTTCTCGGAGTGGGCGCGTTCCTGCTGATGCGCTCGCTGTTGCCGGCGGTTTAAGCCAGGCCCTTTGCCAAAAATGAAAAGCTTTCAACCCTCAGCCATCAGCTCCGGATTCGCGGCTTGAGCTTGTTCGCTGATCGCTGAAGGCGGACGGCCGAAGGCTGATCGGGACAATGCCAGCCTCTCCGCGTAGAGCCCGGCAAGCAGGCGCACGTAGTCCAGCGCAACTCTCGCTCCGGCTTTGCTGCGGCCGGATGCGCGTACGCCAAATGCAAATGGAACCTCGCTGACCGCGCGGACGCGCCCGCGAACCAGAATTTCGAGCAGCAGCTTGAATCCCGAAGCATGAAAGGCCACGCGCTCCACGCACTCGCGGCGCACCAGAAAGTAGCCGGAGAGCGGGTCGCGCGGGCAGACCTCATCCGCCAGCAGCGGCCAGGTGAGGCGCACGCCGGCTTGAGAGATGCGCCTCCGCAGCGGGCTCCAGCCATCCAGCACGGCGCCGTGCGCGTAGCGGCTGCCGATGGCAACGTCGGCGCCTTCTTGAATCTGCTCAAGCAGGCGCGGCAGCAACTCCGGCGGGTGCTGTAGATCGGCGTCCATCGCGCCCAGAATGCTGGCCGAGGAGTTGCGCCAGCCGTGAAGGATGGCTCCGGAGAGCCCCCGCGCCGAGCGCCGCACCAGCAAGCGAATTCTTGAGTCGCACAGCGCCACCCGCTTGACGATCTCCTCGGTCCCGTCCCCGCTGTCGTCGTCCACCACCACAATCTCCCACGGAATTGCCGCGGCATTCAGCGCGCACTGGGCTCGCTCCAGAACGGCGGGAAGGCCCGCCGCTTCTCTGAGTGTCGGAATCACCAGGGCGAATTGGGGCCGGTTGGGCATGGGAGATCGAAGCGGAAGCCAGCGCCGCGGTCTATGCTCAGAAAGGCGGCGAACTGCTATCACGGAGCATAGACGATTGCGACGCCTTTTCGCTTCTCCCGGCCTGATTCCAATCCTGCTCTTCTCCCTGCTGGGATTCCTCGCCATGGGCTATCACCCGGGAGCCGAAGATGACGGCGTCTACCTGACTGCGGTCAAGGCCGACCTGAACCCCGCGCTCTACCCCCGCGACGGCGAGTTTTTTCGCATGCAGATGCGCGCCAGCGTCTTCGATAACTGCATGGCGGATTTCGTCCGCGTGACCAGGATTCCCCTTACGTGGTCGGAGCTGCTCGGTCAGGCCATCTCGATCGTGATCGTGATTTGGGCCTGTTGGTCGATTGTTTGCCGGCTCTTTAGCGATGCGCCGGCCCGATGGGGCGGCGTGGCCATGATCGGCGCCATGCTCACGCTGCCGGTGGCCGGCACGGCGCTCTGCATCGCGGACCAATACCTGCACCCGCGCAATCTGGCGTCGGCGTTGATCCTGCTCGCGGTCGCGCGCATCCTCGCCGGCCGGCGCTGGCAGGCGGTGCCGATGCTTATTGTTGCTGCGTTGTTGCATCCGCTCATGGGCGCATTCGGAATCTCCTTCTGCTGCGTGCTCGCTTTCGCAGACCCGGTGCATGAGAGATTCACAGCGTGGCGGAACCGCAACGCGGCCAGCAAGACAGGCGTGGCTTATCGCGCGCTTATTTTCGTCCCCTTCGGCTGGCTGTTCGCACGCCCCTCGCAGGCGTGGGTGGACGCCATGACCTCGCGCCACTGGTTCCGGCTTTATAGCTGGACCTGGTACGAGTGGCTGGGCGCCATCGGCCCGCTGCTGCTGTTCTGGATCGTTGCCCGGGCAGCCCGCCGGCGCGGCCAAACCACTCTGGCGCGCTTTGCCACGGCTGTCCTGGTCTATGGCGTCCTCCAGCAGGCCTTCGCCATGATCGTCCTCGCGCCGCGCCGCTGGATCGCCTTCAGCACCCTGGAGCCCATGCGCTACCTGCACCTGGTCTACGTCTTCATGGCGCTCATCGGCGGAGCGTACCTGGGAAGATTTCTGCTGAAGACTAGCGTATGGCGCTGGGCGCTCTTCCTCATCTCAGCCTACGGCGCCATGTTCGGCGTGCAGCGGCATCTGTTCGCCGCCACGGAGCACCTGGAACTGCCCGGCCGCGCCTCCGCCAATCCCTGGCTGCAGGCCTTCGCGTGGATCCGCGTCAACACCCCGCCGAACGCGTACTTTGCCCTCGATCCCCGCTACCTGGCCGCGCCCGGCGAGGATTACCAGAGCTTCCGCGCCCTGGCCGAGCGCAGCGCGCTGGCCGACGCCATCAAGGACACGTCGGTGCTCTCCAAGGCGCCGGAATTGGTTCCCGAATGGAAAGCGCAGGTCGACGCGCAGCAGGGCTGGAGCCGCTTCAGTCTCGCCGACTTCGTTCGCCTCAAGCGCGAATTTGGCGTCGACTGGGTCCTGGTGCGCTATCCGCAACCGGCAGGACTTTCCTGTCCATGGCATAATGCGGTCTTAGCAGTGTGCCGAATTCCATAGAACCGACCTGGTTTCAGGGACCCAGTTGAGCTTTGCAACAGAGGACAACCGGAAGACCTTCGGTATAACTGTCGGACGCCAGAGCCGCGGCTCGACCGAAAATCCGTCAACAGGGAGGCTTCGAGAATGCGAATGCCATGCAGGGTTCGTGCCGCTATTGGGCTCCTGTCGATTGTTTTTCTATGCTCCTGTTCGAGTTCCACACCGCCAATCTCCGTCCAGCTATCACCTTCCGCGGCACAAACCGACCAGGGTGGATCGGTCCATATTGCGGCCACCCTCACCAACGATTCCTCCGCGCGCGGCGTCTTATGGAGCCTGAACGGGCCAGGCTCGCTGACCGGTCAGTCCACCTTATCGGTCAACTACCTTGCGCCCTCCAATGGCTTGGGCGTGCAGAACGCCATCATCACCGCAACATCGGTCGCGGACACTGCAAAGACTTCGTCGGTGAAGATCACCGTCAACCCTCTGCCATTCATCACCACTCTTTTCCTGCCCGGGGCTTCGGCTGGAACCGCCTACAACCAGACAGTGGGCGAGTCGGGCGGGTCGCCGCCCTTCACGTGGTCAATTGCCTATGGAGCTGTGCCCAACGGAATAAGCCTCGACTCCGGCACCGGCGCCGTCAGCGGCACGCCGGCAGAAGGGGGCACCTGGTATTTCTGGGTGGGACTCACCGATGCCGCAGGCGCGACCGCCCTGCAACCTTTTCTGAGCATCGAGGTGCAATCATCTGCGGCGGCGGGCAACCCGGTGCCGTTTCTTAACCAGCCCGTGGTGCCAGGAGCTGTTTCGCCCGGAGGGCCGCAATTCACCTTGACGGCAAACGGGACCGGCTTCCTGCCGGCTTCGACCATCCACCTGAACGGCGCCGCTCTGGCCACCACCTTTGTAAATTCCAGACAACTCACAGCCGTCGTGCCCGCAGCCGATATCGCCAAATCCGAGACAACTTCTGTCACCGTCGTGAATCCCTCTCCCGGCGGCGGAAGTTCGAATGTCGTTTTCCTTCCTGTATCTACCCCGGAAGCAAACGTAAAGTTCTCGGCCGCCAAAGGATCTCCTATCCCGGTTCCAGCCACAAATTACCTGGCAGTCGGCGATTTCCGTGGTCAGGGAAAGCCTGACCTGGCAGTTGCGCAGAACGGCCCCAGCGTGTCCATTTACCTTGCCAACGGCGACGGTACGTTCACCCAGGCGGCGGGTTCGCCGGTCGAGATCCCACGAGCTCCGTGGGACACCATCGCCGATCCATTGATGGCTTTCGTCGCCATTGGAGATTTCAATAACAGCGGAAAGCTGGGTTTGGCTCTCACTGACATCGATGAAGACAGCGTGCCGATTCTGCTGGGCAATGGTGACGGAACTTTCACCACTCCAACTTCCTTTGTCTCCAGCGGCGGCGGCCAACCCAGCTCACTCGCAACTGGGGATTTCCTCGGAAACGGCAATCTCGACCTGGCGGTCGCCAACTCGCCAGGTGGTTTGGATATCGTGCTCGGTTATGGAGACGGCGATTTCAACCAGGGCCCGGTTTCGGCCAATGGCACTCTCGCCAGTGCGTTCATGCCGGCCATCGGCGACTTTAACCAGGACGGCAAGCTCGACATCGCGGTCACCGACGGGGGATACAGCGAATCCGCCAACCTCGTGTCGATCCTGCTAGGAAATGGAGACGGAACGTTCAGAGCCGGTCCGGAATCGACTTTCGCAACCGGTTCCAATCCGTGGCAAATCGTCGCGGCCGATTTCAACGGCGATGGAATACTCGATCTCGCGATTGCAAACTATGACGACGACACGATAACGATTCTTCTCGGAAACGGCGACGGAACGTTCGCGCCCGCCCCCGGATCTCCCGTCGTCGTTGGTCGGAACCCGTTCGGGCTCGCCGCCGCCGACCTTAATAGCGACGGCAAACTCGACCTCGTAGTTGCAAACCAGACCGACAGCAATCTGAGCATCCTTCTCGGAAATGGCGACGGGACGTTTACACCCGCACCGGGTTCACCCCTCGCCCTGGGCGCCATACCGTTTTCGATCGCGGTTGGCGATTTCAATAGCAGTGGACGGCTCGGCATCGCCATCAATTCCGGGGATTATGTTATCGTTCTGGTGCAACAGCCGTAGCCTGGAGTGGTCCGATTCCTCGGTTTCTCTCTGACGACAATCGTCGGTGCAAGAGCACGGAGGACGAATCTCCATCGAAGGTAAGAAAATCGCAGCGCAACGGGATGCCGTCCCGCCACCAAGGGTAGTCTTGCCGGCGGTCGTCACTATCCCTTTCCGGCTACGTTCCTGATCCGCCTCGTCGTATCATGAGACAAGAGATTCAGCTCGAATGATCAACCACAAAAAAGTGGTCGCCGTGCTCCCCGCATACAACGCGGAGAAGACCCTGGAGCGCACGGTCAATGAAATTCCGCCCACCGTGGACGCCGTCATCCTGGTGGACGACCACAGCACCGACGAGACCGCCGCCCTGGCGCACAGGCTTGGCCTTCAGGTGCACATCCACGACCGCAACCGCGGCTACGGCGGCAACCAGAAAACCTGCTACGCGGCCGCGCTCGAGGCCGGCGCCGACGTAGTAGTGATGCTCCATCCCGATTACCAGTATTCGCCGCTGCTGGTCGAGCCCATGGCCAGCATGGTTGCCTTCGGCGTCTACGACATCGTGCTCGGCTCGCGCATTCTGGGCGGCGGCGCGCTCAGCGGCGGCATGCCGGCGTATAAATACATCTCCAACCGCTTCCTCACCTTCGTTGAAAACCTGATGCTGGGGGCCAAGCTCTCCGAGTATCACACCGGCTTCCGCGCCTACAGCCGCGAGCTTCTGCTCAAGCTCCCCCTCGACGCCAACTCCGACGACTTCATCTTCGACAACCAGCTCCTGGCGCAGTGCATTTACCTGGGCGCGCGCATCGGCGAACTCTCCTGCCCCACGCGCTACTTCCCTGAAGCCTCATCCATCAATGTGCGCCGCAGCATGGTTTACGGACTGGGCGTGCTCGGCACCACATGGGAGTGCTGGCTGGCAAAGCGCGGCATCCGCACCTCGCCGCGCTATCGCTTCGCGCCGGAGAGCAAGTCCACCCAGCCCCCGGTCACGGTTGAAGAGCCGCGATAGCGCCTGAATGCCGGCTTCAGCTTTCAGCCCTCAGCTATTAGCCAGCCGCTCACGTGCAAGCTCCGAAGCTGATGGCTGACGGCTGAGGGCTTATGGCTGAGGGCTGTCGGCTGACCTCAGGGAATCCGGCACACCATCACGACGTCGTTCCGGTAGGGGCAGGCGAGCCCAGAGGGATCGCGCTGGCGCAGAATCACCCAGCCGGCGCCGAACGTGTGCTTGAGCCGCTTGAAATCAGCCATCTCGAACCCGTCGATTCCAGTCTGCGCCTTCACCTGCGCATTCCATGAATCACCGATGTAGGGGAACATCTCCACCACCCCGCCGTCTTTCAGGCCATCGGCAAGCTGGCTGCGCTGGGCAATGGCGCGGAATCCATTCTCGTCTTCGCCCGGAATCGACATGTAATACGGATTGAGG
Source organism: uncultured Acidobacteriota bacterium (assembly GCA_963766785.1). Classification (GTDB taxonomy): domain Bacteria; phylum Acidobacteriota; class Terriglobia; order Terriglobales; family Acidobacteriaceae; genus Telmatobacter. The sequence goes on along the minus strand of CAVYBV010000010.1, from coordinate 41,109 downwards.
GCAAAAATCGCGTCCTCGGGCGTGTTCTGGCGAACCCACACAAATGCCTGAGCCCAGGGGTTGCGCGGCTGCACTCCCGGCCATTCAATGTGCTGGCTTGCGGGAAACAGCGCTCGCTGCGCGTAGGCCATGCCTCCTGCCAGGGGCAGGAACAGCGCCACCCACCGCCACGCCTTGTTGCGCAGCACGTACTCGCCCAGCAGGCCGCCCCCAAACAACAGCATCAGGACGTACATCAGCTGCAGCGAGCGCATGGGCTGAAGCAGGGCCAAAACCTCCAGCCGCCGCGGAATCGAAACCACCAGGCCCACCACCAGGTAAATCGTCCCGTAGATCGCCATGCCGCGCGACAATAGCTCGAAGCTGCGCATCTTGCGCGCGCGCCCGATAGCGCTGAAGGCCCAGAAAATGAACAGCGGCGCCACCGCGCCTAGCTGCTCGTACCAGGTCCAACGTGTCAGCAACTGGTACCGGTGAGAAAGCATTACCTTGTCATAAGTATGGTCGGGAGCGTCCAGCAAGCCCCCAATCGGCTGGAAGAGGAGCATCGCGGGAACCGCCATGTCCCGGTGCTGCGCCCCGGCTGCCATTGCCTCTTCCTTACCCCATTGCTGCTGCCGCGACGGCCATCGGTCCATCACCACCATCACCACGCAGAATGACGCGGCGAAGGCCGACATCAGGGGATGGATGGAGGTGGCGAAAACGAGGAACAGCAGGGCCTGAACGTATTTCCGCTCCATCACCTTCAGCACCGCAAACACCTGCGCAAACGCAATGATGTTGCGCGGATTCAGGAAAGGATCCATCAGATAAAGCGCAGTTCCCGCCACCGGCATGGTGAACAGGGCCGCCACCAGCGCCACGCCTGCCCAGCAGGCCCGGCGATCGGCGAAAACATGGCGCATCAGCTTCCAGCATGCCAGCAGAAACAGGAAGAAACTGGCCGCCTGCCACAGCAGCAGCGCCCACGGCAGCGGCACATCGAATAGCCGCACCGTTCCGGCAATGAGTTGCGGAAACAGCGTCAGGTCGGCGTGTAGCCGGAAGTATTCAGAGCCGATGGGGAAAAGATGCGGGTGCAGGACCTTCTCGATGCCCGGCAGATACGTCTCTGCGTCCTCTGAAAACGGGTGATAGCCGTGAATGACAAAGGCAGCAGCGGCGAGCGCACTGAGCCCGAGAATTTCCTTGTCTCTGAATCTCACCTAAAGCGACTCCCCACCCAGGACGCGCAGCAACCGGTCATGCGAGGCTTCGGCCAGGCACATCCGTTTAATTGTACAGTGTGAGAAGGCCTGAAAACATCCCGGCGCCGGATGGGAACCGAGAATCGGGGCCATGGAGCAGCGCAGCCGCAGGAGACGTTCCGCCCCGCTGTCGTATATTCCACAATGAGCAGCATTCCCTCAAAACGCGGTTCATCGCCGGCCAGGAGACGGCGGCATGCTTAATCTAACTCAGCGGCTGGTGCTCGGATGCGCGGTGCTTGCAGGCCTCACGGTCTGGCTCGCCCTGGCGGCGCAAAAGCCGCTTGCGGCCGCCGGCCACCCGGCCCTGGGCCTGGCGCTGGCCGTCGCAGGAGTCGTTGCCGCCTTCGCCACCGTCTTCGCTGTCCTCTGGCCCATTCGCAGCCTGGCCCGCGATACGCGCCGAATCGCGGAGGGCAACCTGGAGCACCGCTCCGCCTGGACCAGCCGCGACAGCTTCGGCGCCATCGCCGCCGAGCTGAACCGGGTCGCCGTGCGTCTGCGCGACCTGCGCGAATCGGACGCCGGACGCCGCCAGATGGAGTTCCAGCTCTCCGACGCCGTACTCCAGTCCATCTTTGAGCCCATCATCGTTACTGACGCCAAGGGCCACATCCTCAAGTTGAACCAGGCCGCGGCGGAGCTCCTGGGCCAGAGCGCCACCGACCGCATGGCCTTGACCAACACGCCCGGCGGGGCAAAAATCCTCTCCGCCATCCGCGATGCCGTGGCCATGCAGCAAGCCGTGGCCGGCGAAGGCGAGGCAGCCCTGCTTCCCATGCGCTACGGCAAGGCCGACCGCAGCTATCGCCTGCGCACCACCCCCATGCGCGATTCCGACGGCCGCTTGCTGGGCGCCGTCACCACCCTTGAAGATGTCACCTCGCTCCAGGCCACTGACCGCTTCAAGACGCAGTTCATCGCCGTCGCCAGCCGCCGCTTGCGCGATCCGCTCGTCCAGGTCCGCCGTGGTCTCTACGCCCTCGCCCACGGCTACGCCGGCGAACTCAGCCCACTGCAGGCGGAACTCGTCTCCTCCGCTGTCCAAGATTCGCAAAAGCTGGACGACCTGATGGCCGACCTCATCGAGGTGGCGGAAATTGACACCGGCAAGCGCGAGCTCAAGCTTGAGAACCTCCTGCCGCTCACGCTCCTGCGCGAGGCCGAGGACCGCTTCGCCGATCAGGCTGCCGAAAAACGCATCCGCATCGACATCCAGGCCTACGCGGACCTCGCCTTCGTCCGCGCCGATCGTCGCGCCGCCCGCTCCATCCTCGACAACCTGCTATCGAATGCCATCCGTTTTACCCCCGATGAAGGCGATATCCTGCTCGCCGCCGAAGAGATGAAGAACTTCGTCCAGTTCACCGTTCGCGACACCGGCCACGGCATTGAGGCCGACCGCCTCAGCACCATCTTCAACCGTTTCGCCAACTACTCCGATCAGGGAACGGGTCTCGGCCTCGCCCTGGTGCGCCGCCTGGTCGAGTCCCTCGGCGGCCAGATCGCCGTCGAAAGCCGTATCGGTCACGGCACCACGTTTCGCTTCACCCTTCCCGTGGCCACTGTAGTTTCTGATCGCCATCCCGTGGAGGTCGGCTGACCCATGGCGGAATTGAAGCTCGAACGCCGCGAGGATCAGGGCCGCCTGCGCATCTACATCGGCGCCGCGCCCGGCGTGGGCAAAACCTACACCATGATCAACGATGCCTGGAACATGAAACATCAGCAGGGCATCGACGTGGTCATCGGACTCGTGGAACCGCACGGGCGCCAGGAAACTGCCGCCCGTATCCGCGACCTGGAGATCATTCCCCAGCACGTCATTCCCTATCGCGGCGTCGAGCTGAAAGAGATGGACGTCGACGCCATCATCGCCCGCCATCCCCACACCGTGGTGGTGGACGAGCTCGCCCACACCAACGTCCCCGGCAGCAAGAATCGCAAGCGTTACGAGGATGTGCTGGAGATTCTCGAAGCCGGCATCAACGTGTTGACCGCCGTCAACATCCAGCACCTTGAAACCCTGAACGACGCGGTCAACCGCTCCGCCAACACCGTCATCCGCGAAACCGTCCCCGACAACTTCTTCAAGCGCGCCGATGAAGTGGTCAACGTGGATGTGACGGTGAACGAGCTCCGCAATCGCCTTCGCCAGGGCAAAATCTACGCGCCGGAAAAAGTGGAGCAGTCGCTGGCCAACTTCTTCCGCATCGGCAACCTGAACCTGCTGCGCGAGCTTTCCCTGCGCACCACTGCCGAGCAGGTCAGCACCCGCGAGTCGGAATTCCGCCGCGCCCAGGGCCTGGAGCAGGCCGCCACGCCGGAAAAGGTGATGGTCTGCCTCAGCACGCGCCCCGGCACTGAGCGCCTCATCCGCGTTGGCTCGCGCATCGCCGGCCGCCTGGCATCCAACTGGTACGCCGTCTACGTCACCCGTCCCGACGACGACAAGGGCCACGGCGACCCCGAAGCCCACCAGCGCCTGGAAGAGTATCAGCGCATGGCCCGCGATCTCGGCGCCAAAGTCGTCAACCTCGTCGACAAAAACGTCTCCGACGCGCTGGTCCGCTTCGCCCAGCAGGAGAGCATCACCCACGTCGTCTTCGGCCAGCCCGCCCGCTCCCGTTTCGACATCCTTTTCCGCGGCTCCGTCTTAAATCGCTTTCTCTCTGAGGTCCGCGACGTCACCGTCCAGGTCGTCCCCATGCAGAAACCCCTGGGCGCGCGCCGCTGAAGCTCACTACTCAATTGGAGCGGTCATACTGCGCCTGCTAAACAGTCCTGTTCCCTGCTTTCTCGTTCCCTCGGTCCCTTGGTCCCTCGGTCCCTGTTATTTGTTCATCGTGATTTCGAATCCCAGTCCCGACTCCTCAATCCTCGTCTCGCTGAACCCGGCCTGCTCCAGCATTGCCTCAAACTGCTCTCGTGTGTAGGCCCGCCGTAGCAGCATCGTCCGGAATGCCAGCTTGGTCAGAAAGCGGTTTAGCCACGTCAGCCCCATCGCATCCACTCCACTGCTAATTTCCCGCGGCGACGCATTGCCCTTCAGATCGATGAGCACGCCGCGCCCGCCGGGCTTCAGCACTCGCCGCATCTCTCGCAACGCCTCCACCGGCCGCGCAAAGTTCTTGAACGCCGCGCGGCACAGCAGAAAGTCGAAGCTCTCTTTCGGGAGCGGCATGTTGGAGGCCGAGCCCTGCACAAACCGGACCTGCACCCCGGCCTGCTCAGCGTTTTTCGCGGCCATTTGCACGAACGTACGGCTCAGATCCAGCCCCGTAATCTCGAACGAGCCGCGCTTGGCCAGCTCGATTGCGAAATACCCCGGCCCCGGCGCAACCTCCAGCACCGCGCTGCCCGCCGGCAATTCTTTCGCGATTCGCGCCGCCAGCTCCACGTACTCCTTCATCATCTCCGCCGTGTTGCCCGCGTACCATTTCGCCATCATCCCCTCGATCGGGGCATCCTTCCGCACTCTCGGCATTGCCATTGTCGTCATTGCATCCTCCTGTCCCCGTTTGTGAGCGCAGAACTCTCCCATGGCCGCTGTTCCGGTCTCATGAGCTACTCTGCTATTGGCTGTTTGCCCGCGTCGTTCCGCGCCGACTCGCTGACTCGCTGGCTTGCCGACTCGCTGGCCCGCTATTCGCAGAACACCCTCACCTTCGTCTGGTTCCCTTCCTTGCCGTCCACGTCTACCGTCAGGTCCTCGAGTTGATCGATGATCTCCTCCAGGTTCTCCGGCTTGATCTGCGACAACGTGATGGGCACGCCGTGCTTGCTCAGCGCATCGTCGAGCTGCCCGTGAGCTGTCTGCGGGATCAGGCTAGCCAGGCGCACCCCCGCGCGCAGCAGTTGCATGGGTACGCGCACGTTTACAGTGGTCGTCCCCTTCATGCCGGTCGATGACTCGTCGGCTTCCACCAGCACGCGCAGGTATTTGGCCCGCGTCTTCACCGCCGCGCCATTTCCGCCCTTTGTCGAGCCCGCATATTCGCCGGCCGTCTCCGGTCCGGAATCCAGCGCGGCCAGCAGCCTCTCCGCCTCGTCCGCCGTGATCTTGCCGGCGGCCAGCATTTCCAGAATTTGCTTCCGATTCTCGTTCATCACAAGCCTCCCGCTCTTTTCTCAATCTTTGCCGACTCCATTTGATGGAGCCGCTAGTCCCATTCCGTCTGCGTCAGAGAATCCGCACCGAGATGTGTTTCCCGTCCGCGGTAACCCTCACCTGGGTGCCCGGCAAGGCGCAGAGCACACGCCAGATTGCGCCCAGGATCGTCCACAATTGAAACCCGGCGCCGAGACAAACCGCCCAGAGCACCAGAAGCGCGGCCAAGATCAATGGCGAGAGCAGGATGGCGACGATCCAGATGAGAAACAGCGGCACCGGAATGGGCGGGCACCATCCGTGCTCTCCCTGAATGCGAATTACTGCCAGATTCGGAATCATTGTTTCCCTCCATCGCCCCGCCGTTTTGACCCTGATCCCTGATCCCTGATTTGCTACTTCAGCGCTTCCAGCGCTTTGATAGCGTCTTCCGCCGAAATCTCGCCCCGGTTCAGCTGCTCCAGCACCTCGGCCCGCGAAGGCGAGGGGTTGGTTTCGACAAACTCAAGCTGGCTCGCAATCCGGTTGAGCCGCGCCTTTACCGTCGGATAGCTCACGCCGAAGGTCTGCTCCATCTCCTTGATGGAACCGTGGGAGCGGACAAACGCAATCACGAAGACCTGGTCTTCGAGGCTCAGCCGCGCCAGTTGCGGCGGAGCGAAGGAGCCTTCCACGGTAATTCCCTTCTCCGGCAGCCGGACCCGCTCGATCACAAGCTCCGTCCCTTGCGCAATGCGGAGCAGTTCCTGCCAATCGGAAGCGGATTTGGGTTCGTCTGCCATGAATCTAGAACAACTATGATTCAGTTTATTAAGTTTGTCAATAGTATTTATTAAGTTTATTTAGTTTCTCTGTTAATAACATTACGAAACTAGATCCATTGCCGCGATGAAGCGACCACAAAAAACCCGCAATGTCTCGCAGAATGATAGGGTTACACGCTCAAGGCGCAGTGAATCGCGGGCATCCTACTGGATGCTCCTCGCCGCTGCGCTTGCCCGGAGTCAGGATGACTTCTCGCCAGCATCGCCGGTAGTTCAGCAGGGCTCGGCTAGACCGGCCACGGCACTGGTCGCCAGCCGGCGCGGGGACGGCCAAGCATTGCGGCGGAAGCGCGCTAAGGACTTACCGTGTAATAACTTTTCCAGCCACCCATTTTTGGATAGTAGGCATGCGAACGACATAGCTCAAGAATTTGCCGGATATGCCCCATGTCGTGGAAAGCGAATTCGTGCAGGAGGTTTGCGAATGTGAGAACTCCGAGCTCTCGGTGCGTGCACCGCCGTTCGAACACTTCTGTGGACTGATTCTCGAGAAACCGGAGTGTGGTCGCACGCTCCATTTCGAATCTATGGAGAGCCGATTCGACCGGGAACGCCGCTTGCGTGCGAAGGAATGCCCACTGATCGTAGGCTTCGAGCAGGGGAAGCTCTTCGAGAGCTGTTCTGATGAGCCGGGTTCGGAAGCAGGCCACTTCCGATTCCGCCAGATGTGCGATCACCATCGACGCGGACCAACGCTCCGGGTTAGGCGTCCACTGCAGCGTTTCCTCATTAAAGCCCTTTACCAGAAGGCGAAGCAGGGTGGGAGTGTCGCGCAGAATCTGCGGAATATCGAGACCGGGATGAGGGTCGTCCATAATCACCTCGGAGAAGCGGCAGGATCAGGCGACACAGCCTGAGCCGCCGCCTCTGCAAGCATCTCCTCTCCGATTCGCCAGTCCGCCTGCGCTAGGGCTACGGAACGGTAAACGGGCGCAGGCCGTCTTCAGGGAACAGGCCGGTGGGCGCGGCCACAGCGGAGGGCTGCGCGCGGAACATGTAGTGAATGGAGAACCCGGCGGAGAAGAAGTTGTAGTTGCGCGTGTTGTTGCCCGAAACGAAGGCGCCGGCAAACCAGTGGGAAGAAATCTGGTAGGAGAGCCGGCCGCGCATATCCCAGTTAGGGCTCACGCTGGTGAGCGCGGGAAGCTCGGCGTTGTTGAGCGCAATCTCAATTGCCTTCTGGTTCACCAGGGGGAAGAGCGGCGTGGCATCGTTCTGGAAGGCCTGGATGCCCAATCCGCCCACGACCTCGTAGTGCCAGTGGGTCTGGTAGTGGCCCTCCCAGGTGAGGGGCACGTTGGCCAGGAAGTAGAACTGCGGGCTGAAGTATCCGCCCATGCCGAAGGTGAAGGCATCCTGGTCGTTGTTGTAGTGCATGCCGAAGAAGTTGGCGCCTATGCTCAGGGTGCCGAACTCGGGGAACGACTTGACGCGCCAGTAAGCGCCGCCGTTGCCGTCAATGCGATAGTTGTCGTTGACGTTGTAGCCCTGAATATACTGGCCGCCGACACCGGCGTAGAAGCCGGAGAGGGCGTCGCCGCGCGAGATCTGGATGTTGCCCTGGTTGGCGACGACGCCGCCCCAGACCTGGCCGGGAAAGCTCAGAGAGGCGGTGCCGGGATCGCGCAGGCCGGAGTAGGACAGCTGCGAGTCCTTGATGGAGTCGCGGGAAAAGGCGAAGGTAAAGGGGCCGTTGCCGGGGCGGAAGTAAGCGCGCGCGGTCCAGTTGGCTACGAGGAAGTCGAGCGGGGTGTAGCCGAAGGCGGCGGCGAACTGGGGAGTGATGAGCTGGGCTTCCAGGGCAATGCCCGCGGCGTTCTGCTGTGGCGGGGGCGAAAACACGGCAGTGGCGGAAGGGCCGGTGTTGGTGTCGGTCCCCAGCGGTTGCGGGATGGGAACCAGGCTTCTGCCGGTGGAAGTGAACTCCTGAACGGTGAGGACGCTGGAGCCGTCGGCCTGGCCGGAATCGAGAAAGACCGGCGTGGCCACAAATGCGATGCGCGCGTGGTAACCCATCGGAGCAGTAGCCTCGAACGGCGCCACCAAGGCTGTCAGGCGGTCATATCCGGGGCTGCCGCTGCGGTAGTCAACGATGCCGGCGCCGCCCAGCCAACCGCTATAGCCGCTCTCCAGTGTTTGCAGTTGTTGTTCGGCCTCATCGCGCGGGCTGATGGGCTGGGGCTCCCTTTGCACGCGAACCCACGGGCCGCGCAGCGGAGGCAGGTTGCGCTCTTCGAGTTGTTCGTCGGTGAGGCCGCCGGGATTGCTTTGAGTCGGGGCCTGCTGCGCCTCGGGCGGCTGCGCTTCCTGGACCGGAGGCTGAGCGGGATTCTGCTCAGAGGGGGCGGTGGACAGCGTGGGCACAGTCTGTGTCTGCGTGGTGTTGGCGGTATTCGCGGCGGGCTGCGACCCTTTCTTTTTGCGATGCCGCTTGCCTGACGGGGGCGGCGGAGGCGCGGCCTGATTCGGGCTGGTCTGGTTCGGCTGAGGCTTTTGCGCGGAGTAGGCGCCGGTGGCGGCTTCCTGCGCCGAGGGCGTGTATTGCACGGCATCGAGAATCGGAGTGGTGCCGTTGAGGATGGGCGCGACGGAGGCAACCGCCGGCCCCCCGTTCTGATCGGGTCCGAGGACCGGCACGTTTCCGAGTTGCCGGATTTGCACATCGCCCTGGGTCAACTGCGCATCCGTATCCTGCTGGGCAAACTGAGCCTGCACCGCGGCAGCCTGACCGCGTATGGGCTCGGTGGAAATGGGAAAGGCCGGATGAACCAGCGGCTGCGCCGGATGCGAAGAGTCCTTCGGTGCCGGGATGAAGACCTTTGGAGCCTGCTGCACCGGCGGCGTTTGCGCCGGAGGTTGGGTAGGCGGCGCGGTTTGCCGGGGTGACTGGTTCTCTGCCGGAGGCGGAGGAATGTAGACCGGCTGCGCGGGCGGCGCCGGCGCGGCCTGGACAGGTGGCTTGTCCGCATCGGTGCTGGTGATGAACTCCTCAGAGGGCGGGAGATGCACCTGGCCGGTATAGCTGGTGGGCCCGGAGGACTGCTGGGCATGGGTTGACCTGCGCGCATGGTGCGCCGGCGGGGTCTTGCCGGGGGCGGGCGATGCGGCTGAGGCGGCCGGCGAGGCCGACGGCGAATTCTGGGTTTCCGGGCTGCTGCCGAGGGTGTTGTTCACCGCGGCGGGGTCGGCCTGCGGCACTGGAATCTCCGTGGTTGCGGGCACCGAGGGTTCCATGGGCGGCGCGGACGCGGCCGGCACAATCGCCACAGGCGCGCGGCCCATGTAGGGATCGGGGCCATAGGCCGGGAGCGGAGGCAGCATTACGGTTTTGGGAAAGCGCTGGGTGCTGCTGACGTAGTCGGGATTCAGGAGCTGCTGAAGGTCGCCCGCGGTGACCGCCTTGTGCGGCGAGTTGTCCTGGTCAGGATAAGCGAGGTCGTGAGCCAGCCTGTCAGTGGGCGAGTTGGCCGGCATGGCCTTGATGGCTGCGCGCCAGTAATCGGCGGCGCGTTCGTTGTCGCCGCGGGCCTGCTCGTAGCGGGCAGCCATGCCCAGAACCCGGTAGTCATTGGGATAGCGCTTGAACGCCTGGCGCAGCCATGTCTCGGCAGTGGTGCGGTCGTTGGCGGCGAGGGCAGCGCCGATGGCTCCCTGGTATTGCTCGGCGCTGGCATCGTCCATCGGCAGTTCCTTGTAGAGCGCAAGCGCCTGCCGGTACTGCGCCGTTCGCATGTATCCGCCGGCCAGGACCCATCTCACCTGGAGATTGTCGGGAAAGGCTAGCATGGCCGCTTCCAGGATCTCCACCGCTCGTTGATTGTCGTTGTTGTCAATGGCCGCGCCGGCGCGCCGCACCGCCCAGTTGGCCCAGATGGTCTGAACCGTCTCCCGCTGGGCAGGGGTCAGGTCACCGCGCGAGCCCAACTGCATCAGCGTGGGATAGAGGGCGCGGTCGTTGGCGGTGTTGTAGAGCAGCCACGCGTACTGAATGGCGAGACTTGGCGGCATGACCTGGCGCTGTTGGGCAAAGTAGCGCCGCACCCGGTCCATGTAGACCAGGGCATCCTTGGTGTCGCCGGCCGAAGCGTAGATACCAGCCTCGGTTTCAACAAAATCGGGATCGTTCTCAAGCTGCTTGCGCACGTCCGGCGGAATGTAGCCGAGTTCCTCGAGCGCCTCACCGGTGTGGTTGGTGGCCTGGAGGGTTGCAATCAGGCCTTTCCATGCATCCTGGCGGTCAGGATGCGCGGTCAGAATCCGCCGGTAAATGGGGTAAGCCTTGTCGGTGTCGCCGCGCTGGAGGTAGATGCCGGCAAGCTCCATTTCCAACTGCATGCCGGGCTGGCCGCCCGCGGCGGTCTGCAATCGAACCGAGCGCTCCAGCAGGCTCTGGGCGATCTCAAGCTGATTCGCCTGCTGATAGATGGAACCGAGCATGGCCAGGAAGTTGGGGTCGGAGAGCGCGGTTTCGTAGGAGGCAGGCGGCATTCGCTCCACGTCGGCCAGGGCCTGGGAGTCCTGACCGAGCTGATGGTGTGCGCTCACCAGGCCCATCCAGGCGGAAATGTTGCTGGGGTCGTCGTTCAGGATCTGGGTGTACAACACCGCGGCCTGGCTGAAGCGGTTGGCCGCCATCAGGATGCCCGCGTACTGCAGGCGGGTGTCCTCCTTCAGCTTCATGCCGTCGTCAGGGAAAGGAAGCGCGAGGGCCTTGGCGAGCACCTTTTGCGCATCCCCGTGGCGGCCTTCGGACTCATAGATGGTGGCCAGGGTGCGCAGGTACTCGGGATCCTGCTCCATGACCACGCGGACGCGCGGCGGAAAGCGCCTGGCAACGTCAAGGGCCTGCTGATTCTGGCCGTCGCGCGCATAGCTGATGAAGAGGCCGCGCCAGGCCTCGGTATTTGCGGGCTCCACCCTCAACAACTCGCCATAAATGTCCACGGCCTGCTGGTAGTGCTCTTCCTTGATCAAAAGTCCGGCCAGACCGTTGAGGGCCTCGGGACTGCTGGGGCGCATGGCCAGGGCGGCGCGATATTTTTCCGCGGCCACGTCGAACTGGTTGGCATCGAAGGCCTGGGAAGCTTCGCTCATGGTGAACCAGAAGCGGGAAGTGGCGAGAGCCGTCTCAATGGCGGCGCTTCTGGCCCCGTTCTGCTCGGCTTGGGTCAGGTAGCTGATGGCGCCGCCGAAATTCTGCTCCTGCATGCGCACGAAGCCCATGCCCGCTTCCGCGGGTCCGTCGTTGGGATTCCCCTGCAAAATTGCTGTGAAGCGCTTCTCCGCATCGTCGAGGCGCCGGGCGTTGAGAGCGGCAAAGGCAGCGCGCTCGTCGGGGGTGCGCGCCAGGCCCGAGTTCATCCGCGCCAACTTGGCTTCGTCTTCGCGCAGGCGGTGCGCAATCTCGCTGTCTTCAGGATGCGCGCGGAGGTAGGCGCGCAGCTCGGGAGCGGTGGCCGGATTGGCGGAATTCCAGATCAGGGCCTGGCGAAGAGCATCGCGCGCGTCGGGATCCAGGGGATGCTCTACGAGGATATGGATGCCTTCGGAGCGGGTCCGCGGGTCGTAGGTAAGCATTCGGCCCAGCTCGATCGCAAAGGATGGGTCGCCGGGATTGCGCTTCACCAGGCCGCGCATGCCGGCGACGGCCGCTTCCTTGCCGCCCGTCGCCCCGTACATGGTCTCGTAGTATGCCAGAGCGATGTCGCCGTCCGGCGGATGGTCGCCGTAAAGCTGGCGATAGACATTCATCGCTTCATCGTTCTTCCCCTGGCGGGCCAGATCGCCGGCTTGGCGCAACAGGTCGTTCTGCGCGTGAGTGGTGGGAAGGGCTTCAATCTCGGCGATGGCGGGGTCGTTGGGATTGATGGCGCGAAGCTTGTTCAGGGTCTGGTCGGACTCTTTGACGGAGCCGCTCAACTTGTAATCCCGCGCCAGGCCGGCGAGCGCCTGGGTGTTGTTGGGATCGGAGAGCAGTATCTGCTGCCACAACTGGATGGCCATGTCCGGGCGTCCGCGGGCCTCCAGAGCGCGGGCGTTCGCAATCAGCACCTGGCGGGTGTGCTCGGCATCGGCAGGAGCCACCGATTTCTGCGCCAAGCCACACTGCAACATGATCGCCAGACACACCGCGATCACCGATACCCTTGCCGCCAGCTTGCGCAGAAGTGTCATCACCTTGTCCACTCCACTTTGAGTTCTCCGTGCGGTCCGAAACGAAACCTTTCATCGAGGAACCCAGTTGCAAACAGAACGAGGTTCTGGTCGTAGTAGGCGGGATCCTTTCCGTAAAGGCCGGTCGCGGTATCGAGCTGTTGACTCACGTGCAAGCGTTGCTGCGACGCGATCCGGGCCAGGTCAGGAGACGCCCACAGATACGGCAGCAGCGCGGCGGAGAAGCCCACCGGCCCCGATTGCGGCTGCGGGATTCCGTCGGCGCTCACTGTCTCCGGCGGGGCCGGGTGCTGGGCCAGGTAATTTCCCATGGCGGGCACGGCGGCCATCAATTCGGCTCGCGCACCGTCGGCGGGATTGGTCATGCCCGACCAGAGATACACGCGGATGGCGTCGTAGCTGCCCATCGGGATCCGGGACGCAGCCGCAGGGGGCGCGCCTTGAGCCTGGGTTCGAGCGGCGGGCACGGGCGCGGTGGGCTTCGCCGGCTCTGAAGAAGGGGCGGGGCCGGCGCCGGCTGCGGCACTGGATGGCGCAGCGGCCGAGGGCGCGGGCGCCGATACTACCTCCGGCTCCGGGTTGGGTGCCGGCGTAAAGCCGTCGTCATTCCGGTAGTTCACCCAATCCATGGCGAAACCGCGCCGCGAGCCCTCCCTGAGCAGGCGGGGAATGTTCAGTGCGATGGCGCCCCACGGCCCCTGCGGATCGATGGCATCGAAGCGCTCAAAAAGAAACAGGGGCACGTAGCTCGGATTCAGGGTCCATGTCTGGCCGTGCATGAATTGTGTGGTTGTGCCCGGCGTCAGCATGACTCCGAAACCCGGAAGATTCGCCACCTCCTGCTTCGCGATCAGGTTCATCATTTGGCGCCCCTGCGATGCGTAGGCTTGGTTGTTCCACAGGCGTCCGGCTTCCACCAGCGTGTACGCCATCCAGCAATCGGCATCGGCGGCGGAACCGGCATCCAGGAGCTTCCACTCGCCCGCTTGTGTCCGGCCCCAGAGCCATCCCGGCAGATGAGCGGAAAGGCTGCCGCCAGCGAGGTTTTTCTGCGTCCAATCGAGCAGGCGATCGAAGCGCGCACGATCGTTGTCTGCCAGCGCGAAGAACATCGCGTAGGACTGACCCTCAGACGTTGTGCGATCGCCTGCGTTGTGATCGATGACCCTCCCTTGTTCGTCGATGAAACGGTCTGCATACGCATTCCACAAGGACCACGGACCTTGACGGCAACCGCCGCTGGCCGCAACCAGGAAGAACCCGAGAAACGCGCAGCGTGGCATCATCCGCGACACACGAAGGTTCACCAATCCGCTGCCCCCGACTTCTTTGCGGCGTACTTATACAGCCTTATACAGCATTTACGTCCGGAATTCGCGGGGTTTTATAGGGTTTTGTCCCGTGTTTTCCACCGAATTCCGGGTTTTCAACACCACTGCGGGACCGCACGCCCGGCGATGTGCAAAAACTCGCCGGGAACGTGCAGTGACCGCAGTGGATCCGCTATCAGTCGAGCATCTTCAGACGTGCTCTTGCCCTGGTCCGCAACCAGGTGCGCACCCAGAGGGCGATCAGGAACGCCAGCAGGAGGACTACCACCGCGGCCAGCCACGGCACCTGGGCAAACCACAGCATCAGCTCCGTCCACAAGGGCAGCAGGCCCACGTGATAAACATGGCTGCCCACGCGGAACGACTCGAACCGCGTCCCCAGCAGGATCGACACCGTGCCCTGGATATCGCTGGCCTGCTGCACATAGAGGAATGTCTGCATGAACGGCGCGAACGTGGCCGAGTCCTTCAGGTGAATCGCCACCACGCTGCTGCCGCGGGAGTAGGGCGATTCCATTGCCTCGATGAGGGCGTCCGGCGTGCTGTTGGCCACCAGTTCGCCCGACTGGGCGTGGTCAGGGTTTTTCACCTTCCACCACGCCTTATGCAGGGGCGCAAAGTAGCCCTGGGTATCGTGCGCCTGCACCCGCCCGGTCTGCACTGCGACCGGCAGGCTGTTGGCGAGCTTGTCGAAGGCCGGCTGGTCGTCGGCGGTGCCGATTACTAGGAAGTCGGCGTCGTTGCCGGAGCGCAGCGCCTCGGGGCCGGCTACGGTCACGCGCAGTCCGGGATAGCCGGTTTGCCGTCCGAAGTGGCCCATGAGCGTAACAAACGTTTCAATCTCTTCGGGAGTGGGGTTGGGCGGCAACACCACGGTGGTGTTGTGCAGGTCGGGATAGCGTGTGAACGGAAACCCGGCGTTGGCGAAAAGTTCCAGGTTGGGCATGGGCGCCCAGTGCGGATAACCGCGCAGATCCAGGTAGGTATCGCGAACAATCGCGCCCTGGATGTTGATCGGAGTCGTATCCGCGCAGAAGTCGTGCTTTTTTAGCTGGAAGGTGAAGTCGAACGCGAGCGAGTTCGAGAACGGCCGCAGGTTGACCACGGGAACGGGAATCTCGGTGGATTCCTGCTTTGAGACCTCCTGGCCCGGGATCAGCGGCACCGAGCCCAGGAAGGCGCCGTTGATGCGTGCCTGCATGCTGGAGATGGCGCCGATGGGCACTGAATTATAGCGGTAGGTGATGTGCAGGAGGGCATTCGGCCGGTCGAAGAAGTAAATGTCCGGCGGGATGCGGAAGAAGGTATTAAGCGAGGCCGAGCCGTCTCCCTGCAACTCGTCGCCCTTGGCGTAGTCCCAAAGCGCTATTTTCTGATCGGTCTGTGCCCAGCGCGGCGCGCTGTCGGCTGGCTGTTTGGCGGGCAGCGTCAGGCTGGTGATGCCGACGTCGGGACCGGCCAGCAGATCGCTGTGCATGGCCACGGCCTGCGCCGCCGCCACCAGTTGATCCGGATCGCTTCCCGCGATAATCAGCACCTTCCCGTAAGGATCGGAAGGATTGGCGCGCACGGCCACGGCGGCAGAGGCGCCGGCGGAAACATCCAGGCCGCCCGGCATCGCGCCCGAACCATCGCTGATCAGGATGATGTTGCCTTGCGGCATGGTGCCGATCGACACCGGGAACCGCACCGGACGGCCATCGGAGATCATGCCGAAGTAGCTGGTCAGAATGCCTGCCGCCTGGATCGATTTGGGAGAAGGAGCCGATAGGAACACCACTGGCAGGCTCAAGGGCTGGACCACCGCCGGATCGAGAAACGGCAGGGGAAGACGCTTGAGTTCGTTGGCCAGAGGCAGCATATCTCCCTGAATGTCAAAGTAGCTGGTGGTATGCACCCGCGACCACAGGGCGGTGTTGGCCGGATCCTCGCATTCCAGAACGTAGTGGCCGATGAACTCCATGGTGAAGGCATTGTTGTGCACCAGCAGCTCGGGTGGGATGTTGAAATCGCCCGACATGGGATCGCTGCGGCTCCCACCCTGGCCGTTGGGCGTGGGCTCGATGGTGGCAAACAGGGTGCCGTTCATCATCAGCTTGATGTGACTCAAGCTGGGAATCAGGCTGGGCGAAAAAGCATAGTCCACATGGACCTTCGCCACGCGTGGGACGTGGGTCTCGGGCAGCGTGAAGAAGACGATGTGCTCGCTGTCGATGCCATGCAGGTCGATCTGGCTGGAGCCGGTGTCGGCCAGGCTGAACACGTCGTGGAACTGCCCCGGCTTGGGCGCGGCCGCAGCTCCGGGCTTGCCCGGAGACGCGATGGCTTGCCGTCCCTGGGCGTTGGTTTCGGGCTGCGCGTGCAGGCGCGGCGCACCTGCTCCGCCCAGAAGAACCGCGATGGCCAGCATGGCGGAAGTGGTGGCGGCAAGCCGTTCCGCCTTTTTCCTGGAGATCCTCTGCGAGCCGAACAGGCTTTCCGCCGTGACCATCAGGCCATGCATCGAGATCTGGAAGATGCGCGCCAGGCTGCGCAGCACGTCGTCGCTTTCGCGTGCCTCGCCCCATCCCAGCCATGAATCCGCTCGTGAATAAAGAACCATGGTCAATACTTCCTGTTCGGCAATGCTCAATTCTTCGAATTTGACGCGCAGCACGGTGCCCTCGGAGGACACCACATTGCCGCGCAGCTCGCTGGTTCCGTTGGGCATGGGGAAGGCCAATCGCAGTTCGGTTTGCGGCGGCAGGTCCAGCGCTTCGCCGAAGCGGATGCTGCTCCCGCCGGAGGATAAATCGATGGTCTCGCCGGCAATCTCGCGGCCGTCCGGCATGCGCGCGATCACCGCTGTCGCCAGCGCGATGCGCACCGTGGTCCGCAACTGCCTCAGTTCGCGCGCCACCGCGGTGGTCACGCCCAGGATGATTACGTTGAACACGCACCACAGCACGTTCATCAGCACCGTGCCGCGATGGTCGGCGTCCCACCAGATGAAGCGCGGGATCGCGATCAGCAGCCCGATCAGGTTGAAGATTAGCAGCACCAGGAATGGCTGGGCGATGCGGGTGTCGAAAAACGTCCGCCTGACCACGCCGCCCTTGGCGGTGACATTGAATTTGCCCAGCTTGGGGTTGATGAGCGCCAGCATGGTGGGCAGCAGGATGTAGGGCGAAAGCACGGTCTCGTAGATTTCGTTCCAGAACGAGTGCCTGTGCTCGCCCTGAATGCGCGCGTTGGTCACGTTGGAAAGAATCAGGTGAGGCAGGGCGTATGCCAGGATGGCCGCCCAGTAGCCGGGAATATTGGTGTGGGAAAGGATCAGGTAGATCAGCGGAGCGGTCAGGAAGACCAGGCGCGGCACCGCGTAGAGAAAGTGCGCCATGGCGTTGAAGTAGCACAACCTTTGCGGGAAGCGCAGCCCAGGAGCAAAAAGCGGATTATCGATGCGCAGAATCTGCACCATCCCGCGCGCCCAGCGGATGCGCTGCCCCACGTGGGCGGACAGCCGCTCCGTGGCCAGCCCCGCCGCCTGGGGAATGTTGATGTAGGCTGTGCCCCATCCGTTCATCTGCATGCGCAGGGAGGTATGGGCGTCTTCGGTCACGGTCTCCACGGCGATGCCGCCGATTTCATTCAGAGCCTCGCGCCGCAGCACCGCGCACGATCCGCAGAAGAAAGTCGAGTTCCAGAAGTCGTTGCCGTCCTGGACAATGCCGTAGAACAGCTCGCCCTCGTTGGGAATGATGCGGAACTGCTGCAGGTTGCGCTCGAACGGATCGGGCGAATAGAAATGGTGCGGCGTCTGCAGCATGGCCAGCTTTTGGTCGCGCAGGAACCAGCCCATGGTCATCTGCAAAAAGCTGCGCGTGGGCACGTGGTCGCTGTCGAAGATGGCCACGTAAGGCGAATCCATAGTCGTGAGGGCGGCGTTGATGTTGCCGGCCTTGGCATGGGCGTTGTCCTTGCGCGTCTTGTATCCGATGCCGGCCTCGAAGGCGAACTGGCGGAACTCCTCCCGGCGTCCGTCATCGAGGATGTACACGTGCAGCTTGTCGGTGGGCCAGTCCATGTTGAGCGCGCCCAGGGCGGTGTAGCGCACCACGTCCAACGGCTCGTTGTAGGTCGGGATCAGGACGTCGACATGCGGCCACTCGTGCTCTTCGTCCGGCAGCGCCACGGGCGCGCGCCGCAGCGGCCAGATGGTCTGGAAATACCCCAGGAAGAGGATGATGAAGGCATAGGTCTCGGCCAGGAGCAGGCAGAAAATAAAGAAAGCGTCGATCAGGCCCCAGTGATTGGCGGGATCGCGGAAAAACTGGACGGCAGTGGAGATGCGCCAGTAGCCATAGCGGAAGGTGCAGAACATCGACATGATCATCAGCGTGAGCGTGATCAGGTACGAGTCTGAGCTGCGCGCAAGGGCGAGGGCCATCAGCAGGGTCAGCAGGCCACAGACGGCTTGCTGCGGCCAGCTCATCGGCAGCACCGCCAGGAAGCAAAAAGCCACTGCCGCAGCCAGCATGAAGATGAGGCGAATCAGGCGAGTGATGATGCTCTCGCCCGCGCCGATCTCCTGCCAAATCTGGTTTGCCGTCATCGCTCGCTCCACCGCACGCCGCGGAAGCCCAGCAAGGCTGGCGCAGCGAGGCTCTTGACCCACCCGGCGAGGGCGCCGAAATCTTCCGCCACCGTCGAGTTGGGCGCATAATCCACTACCGTCATGCCCTCTGCAAGCGCTTCGCTCACTGCCGGCGCGCGGCGCAATGAGAACGGCAACAGTCGCTCCCCAAGCTGCTCGCGCAGCACCTCGCGCACGTCCAGATGAAGGGGAAGAGATGGATCGAACTGGTTCAGCACGTAGTAGGGCAGAACCGACTGGCCAGAAGCCCCGGCATTGCGCTGGAAAAACGAGTCGATGGAGCTGACGCTCACCACCGAACTCATGTCCGGCAGTAAGGGAACAAGGACGGTCGGGCCCATGCGCAGCACCCGGCGGGTGCTGGCAGCCGATGCCGTGGCCAGATCGACGACGATGCGGCTGGCGTTGTGGCTGTTGCGGGAAACCTCAAGCGCCAGCGTTTCCTGCGGCGCGTTCTCGGGTCCCAGGGCATCCGGATCCAGCGTCAGCATCTGAATGGGCGCGTCGCCGCTATTGCCGGGAGGGGTAAAGGTGCGCAACACCCCGGGACGTTGGTCGCGCGCGCCAAAGAAGAAGGGCAGCATCCCGTAGGCCGAAGTGTCCACCAGGAGCACGCGCTCGCCGCGGGCGGAAAGCGTGCGTCCCAGGGTGGCCACCAGGCTGGTTTTGCCCACCCCGCCGGCCAGTGAGAACACCGCCAGCAGCGGCGCCCTGGAGGGGCTCTGTGCGGGCAAGGGCTCCGGCTGAGCAGCAGCCGGCGTAAACAATCCTTTGAGCGCGAACCAGCGCGTGGCAATGCGGTCGCGCGAGCCCTGCAGCGTGTTTTCCGGGGCCTGCGCCAGGGGAGCTCCGCTCAACTCGCCCCGCTCCGTGGCCAGCCACGCCGGGCGCGTGCCCGTCTCGCGCGTCTCGCTGCCCCAGCCGGGGTGCTGCAAATCCCGTCCCTGAGCCGGCGCAGCCATCGGATACGGCTGTGCGGGCGCGGCGGGATAGCCCGCCGGATAGGTCTGATACGGCGCCTGCGGCGGATAACCCTGCGCGTACTGCGCCGCCTGCTGCGCGCGCTCCGCGTTCTCCCGGGCCTGGATCAGCGCCAGCCGCTCCTCCTCGAAGGCTCTCCCCGCGTTCCCCGCGCCGGCTTCTTCCAACCCGCGGCGGCGCTCCGCCTCCATGGCCTCCTGCACACGCAGCCGCGCCGCAGCCCGCCATTGCGCCCGCGACGCCGAAAAGTCCCGGTACTTGGCGCCATGAAGGTTCGCCCACGAGTACAACGTCGCTACGTCCTCGGGTGTCTCGTTCGGATCGGTCACCGCTCTACGCTCTGTCATCTGTCACCCATTTTTCCTGGAACAAGCTCCCCGGATGCCTCTTTCAGCACCAATCATCAAGCCCGATCCGGCTTAGACTTTTTCCGTGTGACGTGATGTCTCGCACCACGAATCCTATGTGTCAACAAGTGACAAAACAATAACACTTGCAACGTTACCCTCATACCACTTAAGGGGGAGCAATTAGCGGTCTGATGGCGCTAGACTCCCATATTCACAGGGTTTATGGCGCAAAAGAAATCACCGAATCGACGCAAAGGTAATTCATGGTAACTATTACTCTGATCGAAACACCCGCGATGCACTTTGACCAACTTCTTACGTTCCGGAATGAGTTTGCTTTTCATGCCAGGAGCAGGTCCGCCCCCGGTCGCATGTCTTTTCTTCCGTATGGTAGCTTGGAACTAGCGGCCTTGAACGAGCTCGTAGCTCAGTTGGTAGAGCAACGCCCTTTTAAGGCGTGGGTCCTGGGTTCGATTCCCAGCGAGCTCACCACTCGATTGGCCAGCTCTTGGTTTCCAGCTTTTCGCCGTTAGCTTTTAGCCTTTGATTTTTTACCGGCTGGCTACCCGATATGCCCTGCCGATTGGCGCTGAAAGCTTGGGATTCGCAACGGAATCCTGCACCTTCGAGCAGAGATTTCACTCCCCGTGCCCGCTGCAGCGCATGACACCGAGAAACCTCGTCCACGGCCCCACGGCCTCACGGTACTGAAACGCCAACACCCGTGAGATCTGGTGCAAATGGGTCAGATCGTGCGCCGCCCACGTGGCCAGCAACTCGCCCAGCGTCACCGTTCCCAGCGCGGGATGTGTTCCTTTCCACGCCAACTCTGCCGCGCCTAACCCAAGCGCGCGTAATTCTTCCAGGCAATCAGCCCGCAGCCTGGAAAACTCGTCCAGCAGCTCCGCCACCGCTTTGCCTTCCATCGCCCGCCGCTGTCCCAGCCGGTCGAACGGCGGAAACGGCTGCGTCTCGCCGAACTCGAGAAGATGCCTGACCCGCACCATCCAATCGGTTCGCTCGCAATGCGACAGGTGCGCTACAACTTCGCGCGCGTTCCACGAGTTGCCGCCTTCATTCCGCTCTGTCCATTCCGCCGGAAGTCCCCGCAACAGCTCATCCAGCGCCCCAGGAGTCCGCTCCAACAGCGCCATCGTGCGATCGATATCCTGCTCCATGGCCTGCCTCTCCGCTCAAGGCCTTCCACTCCCTACTCCCTACTCCCTATTCCCTACTCCCTGCCTTTACGCCGGCACGCAAATTTCCGTCTTCAGCTCCGCCTCCGGCGTGGTGCGCGGATCGTTCACGTAGTTCTCGATGTTCCAGCCGTCGCGCACCGCAATTCCCTGCTCCTTCACCATCTCCATCACTCGTCCCGTGGCCGGCCCAAGCTGCGAGTACGGTCCGGTCAGCACGAACTTCGCGTATCGCCCTCCCTCGAACTTTTCGTAACTAAGCCCCTTGGGCAACTCCGACGGCGGCGCTTCCAGCGCAAACCCTGCGCGATACGTGCTCGTGGTCATCTTGTACAGGCTCATGTAGCCGACGATCTTGTTGTGCTCCAGCAGCGCGGGCGCAAGTTTGTGCGCCTCACCCCACGCCACCGGCGCATTCTGCATAAACGGCCCAACCTTCTCCACAAAAACGTAATAGGTTTCCGGCCAGTGGATGTATTCGGGTTCCTGAGTCAGGTTCATTGCAGCCTCTCTTCGAGCTTGATTGGATACGCGACTCGGTGTCAATGGCCTGCCGGCTGGTTAGTGCGGAGCCGGCGTGCCGTCGGACCAGTGGTCCGCCCACACCATCATGATCGTCATCCGCTCTTCAGGGTCATCCGCCGCAATAACCGGCGAGCCCGCCAGGTTCGCTCCCCAGCTTGCTGCCACCTGGCCGGGAACAAACCACATCAGGTGCGGATGCCAGTTCTTGGCTCCGTCGTTCAAATACTGCTGTTTCGACATCATGTAGCACATTGACCCGGGCTCCGGCAGCGGCAGCTCCTTGTTGTCGAAAGCCGATGTGACCGCTTGTGCGATCTCCGCCTTCGTCTTTCCCGCCAGCACTAATTTGGCCTTCATCTTCTGAAGGGGAATATGGGTCCGTGCGGCCGCCGCATTCAAGCAGATGGGCGATCGGTTTTTGGGATTCCAGAACTCCGTGAAATCTGTGGAGGCGGCAAATGCCCGTTCCACCAGGCACACAAATCCATTCCCGCCCTTCACTGCCGTGGTATATCCATCCCGTCCCAGCACCAGCACCTCGGCGCCGTCGGAAATGGATGCCGGGGCTGCGCTGCGCGCCAGGGCGATCTCCGCATCGCGATCGGCCATCAAGTATTGGTCAATCGGGGCCATCGTCGGATATACAGATTTGGCTTCCTGCGCAGGCGCCCGCCACGCCGCAGACAGCATAACGGCCAGCGCACCCACAGATAGCGCGATCGCATTGAAAAACATGGGCTTTGTCTTCATGATTGCTCCTGGTGGGGAATCCTTCGCGTAAGGGAAGATTGGCACGATACGTTGATATCAATATAATTTAACGGTGTCAATAGGTGGAGCTTGTTCACCACCTCAACCCCCGGGAAATGTCCTATACTCAAGTAGGAAATGTCCAACTGGAAGGTAAGCCAATGCCATCGACAGGCGTGATCAGTTCCAAGGGGCAAATCGTTATTCCTGCCAATCTGAGGAAGAGATATCGATTGCATGAGGGAACCACCGTCGTTTTTCAAGAAGAACGCGGCCGGCTGGTTCTTGAGCCGCGCAACTTCGAGGCGATTTACGCACTCGAAGGAAGCCTGCGAGATTATCCACTCGAGGCCAGCCTGGAAGAAGAGCGGCGGGCGGAACGCAAACGCGAGAATGAGCGATGAAAGACTACGTTCTCGACGCCAATGCCGTTCTTCGATATTTCGGAATTGGCCCAGGCCAGGGCCAGGAAAAGGTCCGCAGCTTGTTCGAACAAGCCGAGCGCGATCAAGCGCGCCTTTCGATGTCGGTGGTCAACATGGGCGAGGTGCTCTACGTCCTGCTGAAACATTTGGGCGAGGAGAGGGCGTCTCATTACATCCAAGTGCTTCGGCATTCCGTAACCATGATGGACGCGGACGCGAACAGCACCATCGCGGCAGCTACATTGAAACATCGTTACAAGCTTGGCTACGCGGACAGCTTCGCCGCGGCCCTGGCTTTAGCGTCGAGGTCCACGCTCGTTTCCGCGGACCCTTCGTTCGAAAAGATTGGCAAGTCTCTCAAGTGGATGAGGCTGCCGGCGTTCGATCCAAAGACACGCTAGCTGCCGCGACCTCCGGGACGCTGCGCACCGCACGCTCCGCGCGGCCCTATTTGACCGCTTTGTCCGCCACGGCGACAGCGGCTTCCAGTTTCTGTTCGGCGGCTTTCGTTTGCTTGTCGAGTTCGCGGAAGACAGCGTACTCGGCCGCAGTAGGACGCGCATAGGCGACCTCGACGTCCGCCGCCAGGTAAGCCAGAAAGGCGTGCAGCTTGACCTCCTGCATGGTGTCGCCCTCGCTGGAGCGGATCTTCATCTGCACGTCACTGCCGATCAGCGAATTCAGCACGTCCAGCGCGCCCCCCGCCTGGGCCTCGGTGAGGCTGTGCGCGGAGACTGCCTTTTCGAGCTTCTCTCGCGCGGCGATCGCGGCATTCACTTCCCCATTCAGGGCATTCACATCCGCCTGGATCTGCTGCGTGAGCGCGAGGCGCGCGCCCAGGTCCTCTGCGGTCGCATGAAGCCGCGGATCAAGAGCGATGGTGAAGGTCTGACGGGATTTTTCTCCGCCGTAATCCAGCACGACCGTATACGTGCCGGGGACGATCATGGGACCGTTGGTGGAGTAGTCCAGTCCTCCCGCGGCTTCGGGCGAATGGTAGCCATTTACCTCGACCGAGGACGGATAACGCAGGTTCCACTGGAACTTGTTCATCCCCGGCTCAATCGCGGTCAGCTTTGACAAAGCCCTCTGCGTCTGTTCAATCGCGCTCTCCGCGCTGTGATCCGGTTCGGGCTTGCCGGCTTCCTCGTCGGCTTTTTCCTTTTTCTGTTCTTCGGTTTCAAGATGCAGGGTGAAGCTGCGCACCAGCTTTCCCCCGGCATCTTCAATCGTCAGCGTGGCCGGCGTCTTGCCGTCGTAATTGCCGGGAATGTGGAAGAACACGGTGGCCCCAAAGGGCGGATTGTCGCCCGAGTTCGGCTCCACATCGTCGGGGTCCGACGAGACGCCGTAGGCATGAGTGAGCCACGCCTTCTCAGGCGCGAACACGTAGCCGCTGCCCGCGGCCACCTCCGGCTCGCGCGTTAACTGCTCCAGCAGAGCAAGGTTGTCGAGCACCCAGAAGGAGCGGCCGTGCGTCGCCGCAACCACGTCGCCCTGGCGCGTGTCGATGGCGATGTCGCGCACCTCGGCGGGCGGCAGGTTCAGCGTCAACGGCTGCCAGTGCCCTGCCCCGTCAAAGCTGACGTAGACGGTGCTGAAGGTTCCCAGGAACAACAAGCTGGGGTCGCTGGGGTCCTGCCGGATGTTGAACGCAAACTCGTTGTCGGGCAGCCCCGCGGTAATCGCGGTCCAGTGCTTGCCCAGGTCCGTGGTCTCGTAAACATAAGGCCGGAGATCGTCCCACATGTACCGCCAGGCGGTCAGATATGCGGTCGCCTTTTCGCTGTGCGAGGGCTCGATGGAGCTGATGGCGCACTCCGCAGGCAAACCCGGCGGAGTGACTGACTGCCAGCTCTTG
This sequence comes from uncultured Acidobacteriota bacterium, assembly GCA_963766785.1. Classification (GTDB taxonomy): domain Bacteria; phylum Acidobacteriota; class Terriglobia; order Terriglobales; family Acidobacteriaceae; genus Telmatobacter. The sequence goes on along the minus strand of CAVYBV010000010.1, from coordinate 16,695 downwards.
CCCCCGTTGGTGGTTACGTGCACCAGGCCGTCGTCGGAGCCGGCCCATAAAAGATTGCCGTCGAGCGGCGAAACCGCCAGCGCATAAACCTCGGGATAAACTTCGGCCCCGGTCTGATCTAGATCGACCGGACCTCCGCTGGGAATTTCGGTGCCGGGCTGGTTGCGCGTCAAATCCGGCGAGATGCGCGACCAGGTCATGCCGTAGTCGTCGCTCTTGAACACATTCTGCGCCGAGATGAACATCTCCTTGGGATTGACCGGCGAGAACAGGATGGGATGCGTCCACCCGAAGCGGTACTCGTTCTCCGCGGACGAAGCGCCGCTGCGATAGAGCGGCCAAGGGCTCACGCTCTCAAGCTGGCCGGTGGGCTCGTCCAACTTGACAAAGATGCTGTAGTAGCCGCTGCCGTAAGTGATGTTGGGACTGCCCGGCTGGGGCACCACGAACGTGCTTTCGCCAAACGCCACCGTCTTCCAGTCGCCCACCGGAATGGAGCCGTTGGGATCGGCGCTCGGTCCTTCATACGCGCCCTCGTCCTGCTGCGCTCCGTAAATGTGATAGGGAAACTGGTCGTCCAGATTGACGTGGTAAAACTGCCCGGTGGGCTGGTTGTGATCGAAGCTCCACGTCTTCCCGCCGTCGGTCGAGACGGTGGCCCCGCCGTCGTTGCCTTCGAGCAGAATCCGCGTGTCGTTGGGATTGATCCACAGCGCGTGATTGTCGCCGTGCGGCGTGTGCAGCTTGGTGAAGGTCTTGCCCCCGTCGTGCGAAACCCACAACGAGTCCACCTGCGGCGCGTAGACGGTATTGGCGTCCTTGGGGTCGGCAAAAATGGCCATGTAATAGAAGCCCCGCTGCCGGAGCTTCATCTCGTTATTCACCATCTTCCACGTGGCGCCGGCGTCGTCGGACCGGAAAACTCCGCCCTCCTTGGCCTGAACAATGGCATACACCGTGTCCGGCTGCGCAGCCACCAGCGAAACCCCGATACGCCCCAGAATTCCCTGCGGAAGTCCGGGATTATGGGTCAGGTTGGTCCAGTTCTCGCCCCCGTCAGTGGTTTTATAAAGCCCGCTTCCCGGCCCGCCGCTGATCAGCCCCCACGGCATGCGCTGCGCCTGCCACAGGGTGGCGTAGAGCACATCCGGATGGTTCGGATCCATCACCAGGTCGATCGCTCCCGTCTTGTCGTCCACAAACAGAATCTTCTTCCAGCTCTTGCCGCCGTCCGTGGACTTGTATACGCCCCGATCGGCGCCGGCGACGAAGACGTGTCCCATCGACGACGCATAGACGACGTTCGGATCCTGCGGGCTCACCACAATCTCGCTGATCGACTGCGTTTCCCTCAGCCCCGCGTACTGCCACGTCTTGCCCGCGTCGGTGGATTTGTAAATGCCGTCGCCGGGAATCATGTCGTTGCGAATATCGTCTTCGCCGGTGCCCACGTAGATCGTCGAAGGATCGGACGGCGCCACGGCAATCGCCCCGATGCTGGAACTTGGGCCCGGCAGCTTCTTGTCGGTGATGTTCTCCCACTTGATGCCTTCATCCGAGCTCTTCCACACCCCGCCGCCGACCGCCCCGGCGTAGAACAGGTTGGCGTTGCCTGGAACGCCGGCCACGGTAACCACGCGGCCGCCGATATACGGTCCCACGGAGCGCCACTTGAGCTGGCTCATCAGGTCCTGCGGCGTCACAGCCCTCGTGTCCTGCGGCGCGGCAAGCGCGGGAAGCAATCCGGCAAGAACAAAAATGGAAAGCAGGCGGACAGTTGCGAATCCGAAGACACGTCGCATGATTCGATTCCCCTGAATGAGCTTTTTTTTGCGATCCCCTGGCGAGTCGAATCATAACACTGCGAATTCAGCCGTCAGCTATCAGCCGTCAGCCGTCAGCCATCAGCGATCAGCCATCAGCTACCAGCCATCAGCTAGAAGCTGGAACTGGTTGCATAGACCGAGTTTTGAAAGGGCGCGACTTCAGTCCCGCCGATTACCGCAAACAAAGGATTTGGGCTTTAGATGTTGCAGAAAAACTCCCTGAAAACGCGAAACGTGTCAGGGCACGACTTTAGTCGTGCCGCAAAAGACCAACAAAACTGTGGGCTTTAGCCCCTGAGGGATGTCTTTTCCGGGCTCCCGACCGTTTATGCAACCAGTTCTAGGCCGTATCGACATATACACTTTTCGGCGTGGTGAATGGCTAGTGAAGTGGAGGTATGTCGAGCCGGTATGAGTTGAGCGAAGCGCAGTGGGAGCGAATTCGGGATATTCTTCCCGGGCGCAAGGAACATGTGGGCCGCACAGCTGCAGACAACCGCAACTTCGTCAACGGTGTGCTGTGGGTGCTGCGCAGCGGGGCACGCTGGAGCGATCTTCCGGAACACTATGGCAAGTACAAGAGCGTACATAAACGATTCGTGCGCTGGGCTCATTCAGGCGTGTGGGAGCGCATCTTTGGCGAGTTGGTACGCGACAAGAAGAATCAGTATTTGATGATCGATTCGACCATCGTGCGGGCACATCAGCAGGCGGCCACGGGCCGCAAAAAGGGGGCGCGGACAAGGCTCTGGGGCGTTCCCGAGGTGGACTGACAACCAAAATTCACCTGCTGGTCAACGAGCTCGGCTTGCCGATGGACTTCCGCGTCACGGCCGGACAGGTGGCTGACTGCTCTCAGGCCATCGACTTGCTGGGACAGCACAAGGCTGAGACCGTCCTCGCCGACAAGGGATACGACGCCGACGCCATCCTCCAGCACATCGAGACCATGGGCGCAAAGGCTGTCATTCCACCCAAGCGCAACCGCAAGGTACAGCGCGAGTACGACGAACAGCAATACAAACAACGCAATCGCATCGAGCGAACCTTCAGCAGGCTCAAGCAATTCCGCCGCTTCGCCACACGCTACGAAAAGTCCAAAGCATGCTTTCAGGCCCTCGTCGCACTCGCTTGCTCCTGGATCATTCTCCTGCTATATGTCGATACAGCCTAGTTCCCTGTTCTCTGTTCCCTGTTCTCTGTTCTCTACTCCCTGTTCCCTTGTTCCCCTGTTCCCTGTTCCCTAATCCCTAATCCCTAATCCCTAATCCCTGTTCCCTCGTTCCCTCGTTCCCTGCTTCTCACGCCGTCGGCTTCTCCGGCGGCGGCATCGTGGCCAGGTAGAGCCGCGCGAACTCCGCGCTGTACTCCTCCAGCAGATATTTCACCCGCTCCGCTTGCATCGAACGCACAATCAGCCCCGCGTGGTGGTGCTTCTTCATGCGGTAAACGATCTCCGGCGCGGCAAACTGGCTGGTATCGGGCTCCGCGGTCTGCGCCAGGCACAGCACGCTCCCCGCGTATTCCTCGTAGTTCGCCGGCAGCTCGTATCGAACTCCGCGCAGGTCGCTCACTTCAATCCGCGCCCACTCCCGCCACAGGTTGATCCCCGTAGCCGCCTCCACCAGGTCGGCAATGAACGCCCCGCCCACGCGCGCCGCAATCTCCAGAAAATAAATGCGCCCATCCCCGTGCGCGCGGATGTACTCGGCGTGGGTCACGCCGCGCTCCATGCCCAGCGCCGGCGCCAGGCGCGCGTTCACTTCCGTCAGCTCCCGCCACTCGCGGCTCCCGCGGTCCACCGTGCGCGTGGTAAACACGCCGCCCTCGTGCATCACCTGCATCGGCGGCCGCCCATACTGGTGCACGCAGGAAAACACCACGCGGCCGTCGCTCACAATCGAGTCCACGTGAAAAATGTCGCCGGGCACAAACTGCTCCAGCAGGAAATGGCTCTGCCGGTCGCCCAGCTCCTCCAGCGCGCGCCAAAGCTGCTCCGGCTCCTCGATCCTGCGGATGCCCAGCGCCGAGGCTTCCGCGCGCGGCTTCAGCAGCCACGGAGCGGGGACGCGCGCCATGTACTCCCGCAGCTCGTCGTAGTTCAGCACCCGGCAAAACTCCGGCGCCAGGAACCCCGCCGCGCGCGCGCCCTTGCGCATGGCCAGCTTGTCTCGATAGAACGCCGTGGTGCTAAGGTTCATGCCCGGCAGGCGCCAATGCTCCCGCACCGCCGCCGCGGTCTCCTGGTCGAACTCGTCCAGCGCCACCACGCGATCGAACCGCCGCCCCCGCGCCATCCAGCTCACCGTGTTCAGAATCTGTTCTCGGCCAAGGTCCGCAGGCATCAGCGCCACGTCTTCCAGCACTTCCCGGGGCCAGTCCGCGTCGCGCAGCTTCTCCACCGTCAGCAGCGTGGGCTTGACGCCCATGGCCGCGCACTGGCGGAGAAAATCCTGCCCCTTTTCATAGGAGGTGATACACAGTATCCGCTCCGCCGCACCGCCCATCCGTTTTCTCCACATTCGCCGGTCTTGGACCGCCAAACCAAAATAGTTCTACCATAGTGGCGTTACACGAATGCACAACTTCAACCAGTCGGGAGCCGAGCATCCGGTGCATTGGGCAAGGCACAAGAACGTCGCGGCCGGCGTGATCATGGGCGCCATCGCCGCCGCCACCACTCTCAGCCTGGGGCGAATCGCCGTTCATCCGTCCAACCTGCTTGAGCGCTGGCTCGAGTCCATCGCGTTCACCCTCGTTCTGCCCGGCCTGCTCGTCGACTTCCTTTCCGGCAGGTCAGGATTGAACGTTCCCCCATGGCTTCCCGCCGCCTGCAACTTCGTTTTCTGGCTCGGCTTCGCCTGGCTGTTCGGCTTCCTGGTAGACAAACTCCGGGCTCAGATCCGGCTTCTGGCTTCGCACTTCTGATCATGCTCTCTGCTGACTCCATCACCGAACTCCACGACCGGCTCACGGCCCTATGGCACGCTCAGCCGCACGCCCAGCCGGAAGCCGATCCAGCGCAACCGGACCCGTTCCTCACCCTCGTCGCCCGCCAGCACCGCGCCAACTTCGATCTGTGGCACATTGAGGATGAGGCGCGCCGTCCGGGGGCAACCGCAGCCAAAATTGCCGCCATCAAGCGCAGCGTCGATCGCACCAACCAGCTTCGCAACGATCTCGCCGAGCAACTCGACGAGGCCCTCCTGCAGCACCTCGCCGCGCGCGGCCTGCCCAACAGCGCGGCCCCGCTCCATTCGGAATCGCCCGGCCTGATCGTCGACCGGCTCTCCATCCTGGCCCTCAAGATCTATCACACCCGGGAAGAGTCCCTTCGCGCCGGCGCGCCCCAGGGTCATGCCCAACGCAACCGGGCGCGCTTGGCACTGCTGGAGGAGCAGCGCAGCGATCTGGCCGAATGCCTCGACCGGCTGTGGTCCGAGACCCTCGCCGGGGCGCGCCGGTTCAAACTCTACCGCCAGTTGAAGATGTACAACGATCCCGCGCTGAATCCCGCCATTTACGGCCGCCGACGTTCCTGATCTCGGATCCAGCCCCAACGCCGAACCCCTGCCATTGACGCGGGGAGGGCTTGTGCGTATAAAGTTGGCCTGAGCGTATGAGAAGCGTGGAAGGTGTTTTTCTTGCCCCGCCCAGGGCTTCCGCTCTTATCGCGCTCCGGTCAAGATCACGATGCCACGAGCCAAAACCGCGGTTCCGAACCGCAAGAAACCCGTTTCCGCTCCCAAGTCCAGGCCCCCAAAGCAGCCTGAGAACAGTCCCGCGTTCCAGCATTACCAGGCCGCTGTGCACCTGGTGCAGCAGGGAAAATACGACAAGGCGCTGGCTGCCCTGGAAAAACTTCTGCCCGCGGCCCCGCCCCAGATCGCCGAGCGCTGCCGCATGTACATCACCAGCTGCCGGCGTCAGCTTCAGCATGCCACCCTCTCCTTCGCCTCCCCGGAGGAACGCTGCGACTTCGCCATCTCCCAGTTGAATCAGGGCCTCTACGACGAAGCCCGCGAGCATTTCAACGCCATCATCGCCGGCCATTCCCGGGCCGATTACGCCTTCTACGGGCTGGCCATCCTCGACAGCATCACCGGCCGCAGCCAGGATTGCCTCAGCAATCTCTCCCGCGCCATCGATCTCAATCCAAGAAACCGCCTCCAGGCCCGCTCCGACAACGATTTCCTCAACATGCTCGACGATCCGCGCTTTACGGAATTGCTCTACCCCGAACTCCCCTGATCTTTTTTTGGGCGCCTTGCCTTGGCGAAACTCAGATTCTGCGGAGTGTGTTTTGCAAAAGGGCTCGTCACTCGAATGCGATGTTGAAGAGGCCGCAAAGCCTCTGCGCGTGGTGGCCCTGGGCGGCGGCACCGGGCTGTCCACTCTTCTCCGCGGCCTGTCCCGCCACGTAGCTCCTCCCCACCAGCCCGCCGGCCACGAGGGCGCCATCTCCGACCTGGCCGCGGTGGTCTGCGTCACCGACGACGGCGGATCCTCCGGCCGCCTGCGCAAGGGCTTCAACATGCTCGCCCCCGGCGACCTGCGCAACTGCATGGTCGCCCTCAGCGAGGAAGGCGACCTGCTGGCCCGCCTCTTCGACCATCGCTTCCGCGCCGGCGCTTCCCTTGAAGGCCATAACTTCGGCAACCTGTTCGTCGCCGCCCTCACTGAGATTACCGGCGACTTTGCCCATGCCATCCAGCTCGCCTCCAAAATCCTCGCTACCCGCGGCAAAATCTATCCCGTCACCACCACCAACGCCACCCTCGTCGCGCGCATGGACGACGGCTCCCTGGTGCGCGGCGAAACCAGCATCAACGCCACCCAGCGGCGCATCGAGGAGCTCATGCTCGATCCCCCCGACGCCGCCGCCCTGCCCGAGACCCTTCAGGCCATCGAGCACGCCGATCTGATCACCGTGGGACCGGGTTCGCTCTACACCTCGCTCATCACCAACCTCCTGGTTCAGGGAATCCCTTCCACCCTGGCCAGCGCCCGCGGCGTCCGCGTCTACATCTGCAACCTCATGACCGAGGCCAACGAGAGCCTGGGCCTGGCCGCCTCCGAACACATCGAGCGCATCTACGAGCACACCCGCGCCCCCATCTTCGACTACGCGCTGATCAACACTTCGCGCTTCCATCCCGATACCCTGGCCCGTTACGCCGCTGAAGACGCGTCGCCCATCGAGGCTGACATCGAGCGCGTGGAGAAGATGGGCGTCCGCTGCATCGTCGGCGATTTTGCGGTGGAAGGCGACGTCGTGCGCCACGCCGCCGCACGCGTAACCGGCGCCCTGCTGGCCCTGGGCCACGCGCGCGCCGCGCACACCCGCTGATAGGCAGCGGCCGACAACTCAATCACAATGAATGGGTGCCCCGGGTCCCCGGTTTTGGGACCCGGGAATCGTAGAAGCCGCTGGTTCAATCACAATGAGCGGGTGCCCCGGGTCCATCAATCATTTCGACGGTTATGCTTTGAGCTCTACGCGAAGCCCGCAAAGCGGGCAAAAGACGGTAGCCCCAGGCGCGAGCCTGGGGAAAAGGCGGAATCCTTTCACCGCAGCCCCCGTACCTCAAACGCAGGCTGCGGAAAAACTCCCAAATCATGGCAAGAACGCGTAAGGGCACGACTTTAGTCGTGCCGCAAAAGCGTCAATAAACGCGCCGGGCTTTAGCCCCTGCCCGAACACACCACCTCTGAAATCGCTCCAGTTGTGCCGCTGGCGAAGTGCGTCGATCATTTCCACGGTTATGGTTTGAGCTCGACGCGAAGCCCGCGAAGCGGGCAAAAGAAGGTAGCCCCAGGCGCAAGCCTGGGGAAAAAGCAGAATCCTTTCACCGCAGCCCCCGTGGGGGCGTAAGAACGGCGGGCGCCCTCAGAAGAAGCTTCCCCGATTGTGGGACCGCGCCGCCAAAGCAGTCGCGCACACACCGGGAGATTTGTCAGCAGGCCCCCAGCTCATTGAACCTGAAAAATCTCGCCTGAAACTGAAATCTCACCAAGCCGCGTGTCGTTCACCGAGGCAGGTCCGCCCGCGTTGTAGTAAGTGTCAGGGATTATGCCACGGCTACAATCCATGAAGAAACCGCCCAGCCCTGCGCGCTGCGGATTGGCGCTCGCCGTCCAACCGGTCCCGGTAATCGTGACCGTGTACTTGTAATTCGGGTCGCGGGCTGGATCGTACTTCAGCCTGCCGGTCTTCCACTTGGGCGACTTCGGACCGGCAACCAGCTCAGCGAGCGAACATCTCCGGTTAAAGAAATTGTCGCATTCAGTCTCCAATGAACCGAACGCCTCAATGAACATCACCGCGATCTTCTCTTCCGGCTTGAGCGGAATCGTGACGTCCTGCATATTCTTCACCGAAACTTCCGCATGGGTTGTGATCGGTCCGGATCTCGAAACACCGCCGGCAGACGGCGCCGCCCCGCCGGAAGATCCCGCTACCGCGCTGAAGCTGATGTCGTCAATGGCGAAATCGTTCCAGGGGTCACTCGTGTCCAGATCGATGAGGACCAGCTTTGCGCTCTGGCTGGAACCGGAATTCCACTTGAACGTGTAGTTTTCCCACTTGCCGCCGTTGTCCGGACTGTACTCCGGAAAAGTACTGTTTCCAATCTCCTTGTCGTTGATCTGGACGGCCAGGTGAGGGAACGAGTTGCTGTCGTGATCCACTTCCGATCCCCAGTAGGAAAAGACATACTCCGTCGACGGCGTCACCTGCACCGTCTCTTCCCAAACCACCGTCGAGGCGCTGGTGGCTCCATCCACGATCATCATGTTTCCGGTACCCGTGGTGTGGTCGCCGCACTTGCACCAGTCCCCAAAGGCTCCCGTCGCGCTGGAGGGACTCGGTCCGATAAAGTATCCGCCCGGGGTTGAAACATCGCCGAGAGTGTAACCCGTCGTAAATCCGCTGTTGCCGCTTTCAAAGCCGCCGTTGACCACCAGGTTCTGGCCGAGCGCCGGTCCCGCAGCCAGAGCTGCCGTCATCAATCCAAGCGCCCCAATCAAGCTGGTCGCTTTCTTCCCTATGCGAGATTTCATACTTCCTCATTTCCGGACCAGACGTTCTTCCACGAAACATGCAGGACGGGGTTCGAGCCAGGCAGACCTCATCGCCTGAGATCTGAAGCACCCCATCCGCACAATCCTCAAGTCAGACCACGGTCGTTTGCCCAATCCTTGGCATGGTGGTCTATCTGCTCTTCAATCAAAAAGCTGACCGCTGCAGAATTCCAGGTACTGTTTTGAATAATGCCGGGGAATGAAATAAAGCGGCCGGCACTACTCCTGTGGCCCTCTTTTTTTAGGGTGGCAGAAGAATTAACCCTCCGCGATTGGCTTGTCAACGGCAAATTGAAACCACGCGGCGTCTAACGCTGCTCCATTGGGCGCGATTTCAAGCACGTCTTCATACTACAGTTGTAAATCGAAGATTCCGGAGGGAGCAGGGGGTTTCAACCCCCTGAAAGATGGCGGATTTACGTGGCCTTTAGGCCCGGGCCCCCACCCGTTTTCCAGAAACCGGCTGAAATACAACTGTAGTATTCACAGGTTGCGGAAAAACGCGAACTTCAAGCCAAAGACGCGTAAGGGTGGGACTTCAGTCCCGCCGCCAGCCGCCGAAACAAAGGACTTGGGCTTCAGCCCCCGGAGGTCTTCTGCCGAGTCCTGACCACCTTCGCAAGTTCTTCCGCGACCTCTTCAGTCCATTGCCATACTGAGCTGGTGCCTCACATCGGCGCCGCGCACCCAGAAGATCACGTCGGTGGCGATGTTGGAGGCGTGATCGGCAATCCGCTCCAGCGAGCGCGCCACAAACAGGCCGTTCATGGCCTGCTGGGTGTGCTTGGCGTCGCTTTGGATCAGGTCCAGCAGGTCGGAGTGCGCACGCCGGTTCATGCGGTCCACCTCGTCGTCCATCTCGCGCACATGATCGGCCGTCCGCGCATCGCCTTCAATCAGCGACTGGATCGCGGATCGGATCATGTTCGCGGTGCACTCGCCCATGACTGCAAAATCCACCGGCAACTCCACCGCCTCGATCTCCAGCGCCTCCCGGGTGCGGCGCGCGATCGCCACCGACTGGTCCCCGATCCGCTCCAGATCCCCGTTGATCTTGATCACCGCCAGAATGAACCTCAGATCAATCGCCATGGGCTGCTCCTTGGCCAGGAGCTCGTAGGCCATCTCGTCCAGCTCCCGCTGGGTGGTGTTGATCGCGGTCTCGTTCTGGCGAACGTACTGGCAGAGACCGGCGTCGCGCTGCAGGTAGGCGTCCACGGCCGATTCCACCGTCAGCTGCGACAGCGCGGCCATGGCCAGGATCTTGTCCTTCAGCTCGGCAAGTTGCAGTTGAAAATGGATACGCGGCACAGCTCAGGCTTCCTCTCCATTGATTGTGCACCAGGCAATGTTACATACCGGCGAAAATCCGCGCGGGGCATCACCACGGTCACGTCCCACCGGGTGGGAATGTCCTTGATTGCTTAGACGCGCGGCTTCCTCATTCTTGTTCTACGATCGGAAACAATGGCACACAATGACCTGAATCACCCCATGTTGACCGTGGACCCGGCCGCGCACTCCCCCCGCGACATCTACCGGCTGATGACCGGCCTGATCGTGCCCCGGCCCATTGCCCTGGTTTCGACCGTCAACCTGGCCGGACAGGCCAACCTGGCCCCCTTCAGCTTCTTCGCGGGCGTGGGTTCGGCCCCGCCCACGCTGCTGTTCTGCCCCGCGCTCCGGGCTGAAAGCGCCGCCGAACCCGCCTCCCGCAAGGACACGCTGCACAACGTCGAAGCCACCGGCGAGTTTGTCGTCAACGTGGTCTCGGACGCCATCGCACACGCTGCCAACCTGGCCGCCGCCGAGGTGCCCGCGGATGTGGACGAGTTCACGCTGGCCGGCCTGACCCCGCTGCCCAGTGAGGTTGTCCGCCCGCCCCGCGTGGCCGAGTCGCCCGCGCAAATGGAGTGCAGACTGCTCCAAGTCATCTACACCAGCCGTCAGCCCTCGGGCGGCGTCATCGTCCTCGGCAAAATCGTGCGCTTCCACGTCCGCGCCGATCTGGTGGACAACCTCCGCGTCGATCCCGCCGGCCTGGACGCCGTGGGGCGCATGGCCGGAAACACCTGGGTGCGGACGCGGGAACGGATTGAGCTGGTCAGGCCGAAATAACAGGGAACAGGGAACAGGGAACAGAGTACAGAGAACAGGGATCAGGGGTCAGGGGCCGAGGCACGGTGGGGTCGGGCGGGAATGACTCAAATCGGATTCGGAGCGCGTCGGCCGGGCCGCGGTCCGGAAACTTCACGCGGGGAGCGATACGACGGGAACGCTGAACGATGGCGCAAACGGCGTTTTTCGGGGCCGATCCTGCTAGACCGCGGGCTTCTTGCTGCGAATTGAGGTTCGCAGTCTCCCCGGTCCCCAAGTGCGAGGGACCGGGGGCACCCTCATCGTTGTCTTGAAAGGGCACCGGGACCGGGGCCACCCGCCGCCGATCCAAAGTTACGGTCCAATAGATACGTTCTCAGACGGGGAGTAACATGTTGACCAAGGTGTCATATGATTCTCAAGAAGGCGCATATAAAGAACTTCCGTTCTCTTAGGGATGTTTCTGTCTCCTTTCAGAATCAGACCGCTATATTGGGCGGCAATGGCGCTGGTAAATCTACGATACTCAAAGCGCTGGATCGATTCTATGGACCGTCAACAACCGTCGGTTTGGACGATTTCTTCGGAAACGATGTCGATGCGCCCATAGAAATCGGATTGACGTTCACGGACCTGAACGACGCAGAACGGGAGATTTTCGGATCCAGAATAGTAAACAATGAACTGAACGTTGTCCGTATCTTCGATGCGAAGAGCGGAAAAGGCTCAGGCCGCTACCATGGCTTTATTAAGGGTCACGAACCATTTAACGGGATTCGTGGCTCGGACAAGGCACTCGCAAAGCGAACCGCTTACAAACAGCTGCGAGAAAGCAACCCTACCCTATATGGCGATCTCCCGGACGTCACAAAGGCTGAGGATATTGATGCGCAGCTGTTGGCATGGGAGGAAAAACATGGTGACCAGTGCCAAATCGTCCGTGACGACGGTCAGTTTTTAGGGTTCACAAACGTCGCAAAGGGCTCCCTCAGCAAGTCCACAAGTTTTGTTTTCATTCCCGCGGTCAGAGATGCCGCGGCAGATGCGGTGGATGGGCGAGGAAGTGCGATTGCCCGCCTTATGGAACTTGTCGTGAAAAGCGCGGTTCAGAGGCGCAAGGACTTTCAACAATGGCAAGAGAAGACGTCCATCGAATACAAACAGCTCGTCAGCCCCGATAACCTGACGGAATTAGGGGGGTTGGCGGATGAACTAACAAAGAGTTTGCAGATGTTATACGAAGAGACAGCTGTCTCTTTGGAATGGCGGCCCGCAGCGGATTTCTCTATCCCGCTCCCCGCCGCAGACGTTTTGTTGGAAGATGGCGGATTCCCGTCAAGTGTGGAGAAGCAGGGCAACGGCCTCCAGAGGGCGTTTATCCTCACGCTTCTCCAGCATCTAGCGCGCGCTATCGTCCTAAACGCACAGAATCCGCCGGACGACCAAGTTCAGATCGAACCGGAGAGTCAAGCCGGAGTAATTCCCGATTTGAAGGGCGTGCCGGAAGTCCCCACGCTTTTGCCAGGTTTAATACTGGCCATTGAAGAGCCAGAGCTCTACCAGCATCCGACCAAGCAACGGCACTTCGCGCGCGTGTTGGGTCTTCTAAGAACTTGTTGAAATAGGTACCGTTCTGGGGCGTTGCGAAGGTGTTGCTCGTCTAATAGGTATGCGCGGAGACGAGCGGGTTCAGGACGGGATGTTCAGCTATGTTTCGTTGGAGCAGCGAGTGCCACAGGATCATCCGCTGCGTGCGGTTCGCAAGCTGACGGACACGGTGTTGCGGACGTTGAGCCAGGAGTTCGACGCGCTGTATGCGGATTCGGGGCGGCCATCGATTGCGCCGGAGTACATCCTGCGGGCTTTGCTGCTGCAGGTGTTCTACTCGGTGCGCTCAGAGCGGCTGCTGGTGGAGCAGATCGATTACAACCTGCTGTTTCGGTGGTTCGTGGGCCTGGGCATGGACGATGCGGTGTGGAATCACGCGGTGTTCTCGAAGAACCGCGACCGGCTGCTGACCAGCGACGTGGCGCAGCAGTTCTTCGCGGAAGTGAACAAGCAGGCGAAGCGGTTCATGAGCGACGAGCACTTCACGGTAGACGGCACGCTGATTCAGGCATGGGCTTCGCAGAAGAGCTTTCGCTCGAAGGACGGTTCCGGCGATGGCGACGGGACGGACTTCCGCGGCCAGAGCCGCTCGAACAAGACGCATGAGTCGACCACCGATGCAGATGCGCGGCTTTACAAGAAGAGCTATGGCAAGGAGTCGAAGCTGAGCTACCTGGGCCACGCGCTGGTGGAGAACCGCAACGGGTTGATTGCCGCGGCGATGGTGACGCACGCCGATGGTTTCGCCGAGCGCGACGCCGCGCTGTTGATGCTTCAGCAAAAGCAGGAGGGCCGTTCGCGGCGCATTACAGTGGGTGCGGACAAGGCGTACGACACGAAGGATTTCGTGCGCACGGTGCGGGAGCTAAACGTGACGCCCCATGTGACGAAGAACGACAAAGGGCGTGCCAGCAATCTGGACCGCAGAACCACACGCCAGCCAGGCTACGCTTTAAGCCTGAGCCGGCGATGGCTGGTGGAGAAGGGCTTTGGCTGGCTGAAGCAAACCGGCCCACTGCGCCAGGTCAAGTTACGAGGCTTGGAGAAAGTGGATTGGCTGTTTGTCTTCAGCTGCGCGGCACATAACCTGATCCGGCTGCCACGACTGATGGCTCAACCACCGGGAAGGCTCAGGGAGCAGTGTGCCTGAACGCCGGTTGCTGGCCCCTGGGATGCCTCCTGAGGCCCGCACAAACACTGGCCAAAGGCCTTTTTTAAACAACTTTCAACCAAGCAAAGATGCAAATGATCAGGAAACGCGCTGCAATGCAGCCAATTTCAACAAGTTCCTAAGCGACGGGACGCTTCCAGGGGTCGCGACGAAGATGCAAATTGCTTTTGCATCGCATTCGCCCTATTTCGTTTGTGTCGATCGATTCGATGAAGTTCGTTTGGCTAGGCGACAGCCCGTTCCGAAGGTGAAGCACAAGGAATGCACACTGCGAGGGTCATCTCTCCGCAAGGTTTGCGAAATACTAGGGAACCTCTGATCAAGTCCTCTACGTGCGTCGATTGCGTCTAATCGTATAGGTGGAGATAAAACGCAATGCGCCAACTCACATTCGCCACACAGCCGAGTTTTGAAAAGTACGCTCGCAAGAGCCGCCGCGAAGAGTTTCTTTCCACCATGCAAGCCATCATCCCTTGGGCCGAGCTTGAAGAGCGCATTGCGCCACACTATCCCAAGGCGGGCAAGGGACGTCAGCCGGTCGGCCTCAGTGTTATGTTGCGGATTTACTTTTTGCAGCACTGGTTCGCGCTCTCCGATCCCGGCGCTGAGGACGCGCTCTATGAGTCGCCGGTGTTGCGCGGCTTCTGCGGCATCGATCTTGGACGCGCGCCGGTGCCCGATGAAACGACGATTCTCAACTTCCGTCATCTGCTTGAAGGCCACGATTTATGCGGTGAAATGCTGGACGTGGTGAATCACGATCTGGCCTCGAAGGGGCTGCGCATTACGACCGGCACGATCGTCGATGCGACAATCATCGCTGCGCCGAGTTCGACCAAGAACGAAAAGAAAGAGCGTGACCCCGAGATGCATCAGACGCGCAAAGGCAATCAGTGGTACTTCGGCGCGAAGGCGCATATCGGAGTCGATAGTAAGTCCGGCGTGGTGCATTCGGTCTGCACCTCGGCGGCGAGCGTTTCTGACGTGCATATGTTGCCCGACTTACTGCACGGCGATGAGAAGAAAGTCTGGGGCGATGGCGGCTATCAGGGACAGACGGAAGTGATCCGCGAGGCGGCGCCCGCGGCGCAGGATATGACCAACCGGCGCGCAAAGAATCACAAGGGCGAAGTGAGGGAAGAGGAGCGGCGCAAGAATCGCAATAAGTCGCGTGTGCGGGCGAAGGTCGAGTGGCCCTTTCGCATCTTGAAGCGGGTCTTTGGTTACACCAAGGTGCGTTATCGGGGCTTGGTGAAAAACCAGCACTGGCACCTGGCGGCCTTTGCGCTGGTCAATGTGTACCAGCACCGTAAGCGGCTGTTGAAGGCGCTGCCCACGCTGGCCCCGTGCGGGGCGTAGTGTCTCTGCGGGCCGCAAAACGGCCTGCGGAGACGAAAAACGAGGCATACAGCACAAAGTAAAGCCGGAAAAATAGTGCCCGGCGCGCAGGAAATCGCCGCATCGATGATATTTTTCTTCATGCGCAGGAATTCGATGGCTTGATCAGAGGTTCCCTAAGCGACGGGACGCTTCCAGGGTTGCGACGAAGATGCAAATCGCTTTTGCATCGCATTCGCCCTATTTCGTTTGTGTCGATCGATTCGATGAAGTTCGTTTGGCTAGGCGACAGCCCGTTCCGAAGGTGAAGCACAAGGAATGCACACTGCGAGGGTCATCTCTCCGCAAGGTTTGCGAGATACTAAGGAACCTCTGATCAAGTCCTCTTACGTGCGTCGATTGCGTCTAATCGTATAGGTGGAGATAAAACGCAATGCGCCAACTCACATTCGCCACACAGCCGAGTTTTGAAAAGTACGCTCGCAAGAGCCGCCGCGAAGAGTTTCTTTCCACCATGCAAGCCATCATCCCTTGGGCCGAGCTTGAAGAGCGCATTGCGCCACACTATCCCAAGGCGGGCAAGGGACGTCAGCCGGTCGGCCTCAGTGTTATGTTGCGGATTTACTTTTTGCAGCACTGGTTCGCGCTCTCCGATCCCGGCGCTGAGGACGCGCTCTATGAGTCGCCGGTGTTGCGCGGCTTCTGCGGCATCGATCTTGGACGCGCGCCGGTGCCCGATGAAACGACGATTCTCAACTTCCGTCATCTGCTTGAAGGCCACGATTTATGCGGTGAAATGCTGGACGTGGTGAATGACGATCTGGCCTCGAGGGGCTGCGCATTACGACCGGCACGATCGTCGATGCGACAATCATCGCTGCGCCGAGTTCGACCAAGAACGAAAAGAAAGAGCGTGACCCCGAGATGCATCAGACGCGCAAAGGCAATCAGTGGTACTTCGGCGCGAAGGCGCATATCGGAGTCGATAGTAAGTCCGGCGTGGTGCATTCGGTCTGCACCTCGGCGGCGAGCGTTTTGACGTGCATATGTTGCCCGACTTACTGCACGGCGATGAGAAGAAAGTCTGGGGCGATGGCGGCTATCAGGGACAGACGGAAGCGATCCGCGAGGCGACGCCCGCGGCGCAGGATATGACCAACCGGCGCGCGAAGAATCACAAGGGCGAAGTGAGGGAAGAGGAGCGGCGCAAGAATCGCAATAAGTCGCGTGTGCGGGCGAAGGTCGAGTGGCCCTTTCGCATCTTGAAGCGGGTCTTTGGTTACACCAAGGTGCGTTATCGGGGCTTGGTGAAAAACCAGCACTGGCACCTGGCGGCCTTTGCGCTGGTCAATGTGTACCAGCACCGTAAGCGGCTGTTGAAGGCGCTGCCCACGCTGGCCCCGTGCGGGGCGGAGTGTCTCTGCGGGCCGCAAAACGGCCTGCGGAGACGAAAAACGAGGCATACAGCACAAAGTAAAGCCGGAAAAATAGTGCCCGGCGCGCAGGAAATCGCCGCATCGATGATATTTTTCTTCATGCGCAGGAATTCGATGGCTTGATCAGAGGTTCCCT
>CAVYBV010000009.1:0-369386 GCA_963766785.1 uncultured Acidobacteriota bacterium | reverse complement strand
CATGTTTCCTCCCGCTCCCTGCCCTTCAGTTGGCAAGCGAGCCGAGCAGATTGCCGTCCGCGTCGAAGATATCCAGCTTGACTGCCAGCTTCCCGTCCAGGCGGTGGGTGGCGCAGGACAAGCATGGATCGTAGGCGCGGATTGCCATCTCCACCTTGTTGAGCACTCCCTGGTCGTACTTGCCGTCATGGATCAAACTCTTGGCGGCCTGAGTGACCGACATATTGATGGGCGCGTTATTGTGGGTGGTGCCCACAATCATGTTCAGGTTGGTGATCAGGCCGTTGGCATCGGTGGTGTAGTCGTGGATGAGCGTGCCGCGCGGCGCCTCGGTGCAGCCTACGCCTCGCGCTGCCCGCGGCGTAACCTTCACCCGGGTTTCGGTGCTGGTGATTTCTGCGTCGTCCAGCAAGCGGATGGCGTTTTCGGCGTTGTAGAGCAGTTCGATCAGCCGCGCCCAGTGATAGAGCAGGGTGAGCTGTGCGGGCCGCCCGAACTTGGCGCGAAACTCCTCCAGTTCGGCTTGCGCCAGGGGCGTGTCGATAAAATCGCAGACGTTGATGCGCGCCAGCGTGTTGGCGCGATACACGCCTTTGGGATGGTCCACATCCATGGAGAAACCCTCGCCCCACTGTTTGGCGTAGGGGAACTTCAAGTAGCTCCACGATTCGATGTGTTCGCTGAGGAACTCGGTATAGCGATCGTACGGAAAATCCTGGCAGGAGCCATTGGCGGCCATCAGGCGAAGCTTTCCGTCGTAGAGGTTGAGCGCCCCGTTCTCCTTGACCGTGCCGAGAAAGCCGGTCGTGATCACTCCCAGCGACTTCACCACGTCAAGGTACTTGGGGAAGATGTTCTCCTTGGCGAACGCAATGGAGAACTTGGCCAGTTCCAACGCCTCGTCGGCCATGGTGCGCAGTTGGTCGCGGTCGGCGGCCAGCAGCGGCTTGCTGAATCCGCCGGGTACGGCGGCCTGGGGATGGATCGCCTTGCCCGCCAGGATTTCCAGCATGTGGGCGCACATGTGGCGCACCTTCACCACTTTTCTGGCAATGTCGGGCGCTGCCTGCAGCACGCCGATGACATTGCGGATGGAATAGTCGGCATCGGGACCGAGCAGGAAATCGGCTCCCGCCAGGAAATAGAAGTGCAGGATGTGCTCTTCCATGTAGGCGACGCTGTTGCACAGCTCGCGCAGCTTCTTTCCCGCCGGGGGCGGATCGACTCCAAAGACCGCGTCGCAAGCCTTGGCCGAGGCCAGGTGATGCGACCACGGGCACACGCCGCAGATGCGCGGCGTGATGCGCGGCAGGTCTTCCAGCGGGCGTCCGATGCAGAATTTCTCGAAGCCGCGCAGCTCAATGACGTTCACCCTGGCGCTGTCCACGTTGCCGGCGTCGTTCAGCTGAATCGTCACCTTGGCGTGGCCCTCGATACGGGTGACAGGTTGAATGACCAGTGTCTTTGCCATGGATCATCTCCGGGGCATCGGCCGCAGACGGCCAGCGCCAGCAAAACGGTTGAAGGTTGCAGCCCGATCCGGAATCTGCTGGGGATCGAGTCCGATGGAAGAGAGCGCCCCCATCATGTCCACCATGGGATTGGCTTTGTCCGACAGCGGGCCAAAGCAGCCCTCGCATGGCATGTAGGCGCGGATGCAGCGCGGGTTACCGTCGCTGCCGCCACAGCCGGCACGGGTCGCTGGACCAAGGCACAGGATGCCCTGCTCCATCAGGCAGCGCATTTCGCTCAGTGGCGCTCCAATCTTGAATTCCGGCGGATCCAGATGCCTCTTCAGGGTTGAAACCGCCTTCTTTTCGCGCTTGGTGGGACACTCGTCGCAAACGCTCTTCGACTGGAGCGCCGGCACTGGCTTGCCTTCAAGGAGAGCCACCAGCGCTCCGGCCACCATCTCCGGCGTGGTTGGACATCCGGGCAGAGAGGCATCCACCTTCACGACTTCGTGGAGCGCATAGACCCGGTCGGTGAGCTCGGGAATCTGTTCGTGAGGTAAGCCGTTACTCTCGGTGCTCACGCTGTCGCGGTAGACCTTCTCCAACAAGTCTTCTCTGCTGTACTGATTCGCCAGCGCCGGAATACCGCCGAAGCAGGCGCATGAACCTAAAGAGATCAGGAACTTGCACTTGTTCCGCATCTCCAGCGCCAGTTTCTTGTGTTCTTCGCTGCGGATTCCTCCCGATATGAGTCCGACATCCGCTGCGGGGATATCCAACTCCGTACCTTCGCCCGTCTGACCCAGGAGCTTGTGGTCCATCAGTACTGGCATGTGCACGATTTCAACTTGTTTGAGTACATCGATGAGCGGTTCACCGATGTCGAGGATGGTTACCTCGCAACCTCCGCATATGGAGAACCATTCTTCGGCAAGCCGAACTGCCATGTTGCACCCCCTATCGGACTTGTTAGTAGTGCTTTGTTCTCGTCTCCAACAATTCGTTATTACTGCGTTCGATACGCGCTTTCATCGAGCTTCCTTACCTGTGTCTCCAATATCCCTGTCACCGCTCGGGCAAATCGCAGACCCTCAGGAGCCCAGACCCGCCTCTTGGCATCTTCGACATGCGTCAGCAAACGGAAGCCACCGGATTCTCGCGGTGAGCGCAGTTGCAAATGTGCTGCCGATCTTGGTCGCATCAGAGTACGTGCGTCTGTGATTGGGGTCACTTATTAATGTTCAATGTGACTGGAACGCATGCCCTGCGTCACAGCGAACGTGCGAATCGTCTGCCCTGGCGGAGACGATCGTCACAACTGCGAGCGTGGCGGGCCGCTAAAAACCGCATTTTGGGGTTGCGGGTTTGCGGGTCCCTACGCGGGATGCACTGAAATTGGTGCATAATGCCCCTAAAAGCTGACCATTTTGTCAAAGGCTAGTTTATTAAAGGCTAGTTTATTAAAGGCTATTTTAGCCTAGGCTATTTTACTCAGGCTAATGTCGCCGCGTTTGGCTGGCGGATTTTCGTCGGGGCTGGGAGGAAGGTACGCCGGTGTCAGCATCGCCGCGATGCCGGCGACGCGCGGCGCGCGGCGAGAAAATCAGGTGCTCGCCGGGGCTCCAAGAGCAGAAAGCGGCCGCAGGCGCTGAAGCTCAAACCTTCTCTTGGCGCGACCTGCAAAGCGTTCGAGAAGCCGACTTAAGGGTAGTAAATCTGGCATCTTTCAGGGGTTGGAATCCCCTGCTCCCTCCGGAAGCTTCGATTTACAACTATAGTACCAGGGCGCCCGCTGGGCGGAGTCATGCATTTTCGGCAGGTAATCAATTGATTCCACAATACATGGGCGTTCCTGTTTTTGGGGGGTTGTAGCCGCGCTTGTCTGCCGCCGTTGCGGCATCTTCGGCTTCGGCCTGGCAGGGCGCCGCTCTCAAGCTTTTGCAATCTTTATTGGTTTTCACCCAAAAGATGGTACATTGACGCATATCTGTTCCCAGGAGTTTCCATGGCCGGCGATATGCAAATCACGTGCAGCGACTGCGGGCAAGAGTTTACCTTCACCGCTGCGGATCAGTCGTTTTTCTCGGAGCGCGGCTTCTCCACGCCCAAGCGCTGCAAGGCTTGCCGTATGGCGAAAAAGGCCGACGGTGGCGGCGGCGGGTACCGTTCCTCGTCTACCCAGGGAACAGCCGTCATCTGCTCTGGCTGCGGGCAGCCCACCACGGTGCCCTTCGAGCCTCGCGGCGATCGTCCGGTGTACTGCCGGGATTGCTACCAGGCTCGCAAAGGCAGCGGCGGCGGCGCCCGCGCGCGGGCTTAACCCCTAACCGTCCGAATCTTCCCCTGCTCACTCGGACCTGAAATTCCCGGTTGCTCTCAAGCACGACACCATAGCGGCGTGGATTCGGCTCCCTTCCCTCTGGCGTAACTTGATGCGCCGGAGCATGTCCAAAAGCGTGCCGCATTCGATGAGCAAAACCATTGCCAGGATTGTCTTCGCAGTTGCGATGGCGGCGGCCGCAGCCGGCTCTGCTGCCTGGGCGCAAAACGAGGCGGCGGCTGCTCACACCTGCACCCTGCGCATCCACGTGGACGGCTTCCGCAACGCGCGCGGCAACCTGGGCACCGCGGTATTCGCTTCGCCGGAGGGATGGCCTGAGGACATGACAAAGAGCCTTCGCAATGGTCCCGCGCCCATCGACAAGGCCACGCGTACCGCCGATGCCGAGTGGCAGCTTGAGCCGGGCACTTACGGCGTTGCGGCGATCCACGATGAGAACAGCAACGGGCAGCTCGACCGCAATTTTCTCGGCATTCCCAGGGAGGGTTTCGGCTTCGCGAACAATCCGCACGCGAGTTTTGGCCCGGCCCCATTCCGCGCCGCTCTGGTTCACGTCACCTGCCCGTCGACGAGCATCACCATCCACTTGCAATACAAGTGAACGAGTTGCGGTGCATGGTTTGAAGTGGTAGCTCCCCTCCCACCCATTCCGCAAAAAGCACGGAATGGATGGGGCACCCAAGCAAAGGCTCCTCGGCACCCATGCGGGGCACGGAGATTTCCAGGCACAACAAACTCAGATTGGCTCTGAAATGCTGGACACCGGGGCTGGGGGCCGGTACACTTTGGTTCGCAACCTCCCCATTCGATATTTTCGAGGCAACCGAAAAATCCGATGCCGGCTGAACTCAGTTTTCACTGGTTTGCGTGGAGAAACCTCTGGCGCCGGCGCCGGCGCACGTCTCCGACACTGGCCGGCATCGCCATGGGCATCGGCGCGTTCGTGGGGCGGGTGGAGATGGAGGCGGCCGGTGCAGTTCCGGCATCGCGCGGAGCGCGCCTTTCCCCGGTGGAGGCTCTTCGCCATGACTGAGGTTCTGCTCGAGGCGCGCGGCCTGCGCAAGGCGTACGACAACGGGCGCATGCAGGCGCTCCGCGGAGTCGATGTGGACATCTCCGTCGGCGAATTCCTGGCCATTATGGGTCCCAGCGGCAGCGGGAAATCAACTTTGCTTCACCTGCTTGGCGGATTGGATGCGCCCTCCGGGGGCCAGGTATTGTGGCGCGGCGTGGCGCTCGGCTCGGGGCGGGATCTCGATGTGTATCGGTCGCGGCATGTGGGTTTTGTCTTCCAGGCGTTTCACTTGCTGCCTACATTGACGGTTCTCGAAAACGTGCAGGTTCCCATGCTGGCGGCACCGCGCAATGGGACCAACCGCGTGGAGCGCGCCCGCGCGTTGCTGGGCGAACTCGGCCTGGATGGGTGTATACGCCAATATCCGAACGAGCTCTCCGGCGGGCAGCGCCAGAGGGCAGCCATCGCTCGCGCGCTGGCCAACCAACCCGAGTTGCTGCTGGCGGATGAGCCCACCGGCAACCTGGACAGCGAAAATTCGGCGCGCATTCTCGACGTGCTGACCGAGCTGCAGAAGCGCCGGGGCATGACCCTGGTGATCGTGACCCACGAGAATGGAATTGCGCAAGCGGCAGAGCGCCAAATCTGCATCCGCGATGGAAGGATCGCATGAACGGCGCGGCCATCTTTTTGGCGTTGCTGCTGGCGCCGGCTGTGCCGCCGCCGATCACGGCCGGGGCGCTGGTGGCGGGGCTGCGCGGCCGCGCTGAAACCGCCGATTATCGCATGACGGGACGAATTGTCCGCGTGAATGCTGACGGGACGCGGCGCAGTTACAACGTGACGGTGAAGGCGCGCTGGTTTCCCGGCGTTCTGCGCATCCTGGTTAACGTCACCCAGCCGGCATCGGCACGCCAGCGCATTCTGCTGGAAATGAGGCCGGGGGGCAATAGTACGATTCTTGTAGCCCGTCCCGGAGATGCCACACCGCGATCCCTGCCCTTCGCGCAATGGACAGAGGGCATTCTCGGTTCCGACTTCAGCTACGAGGATCTGCTGGAGCCGCAGTTCTTCTGGCTGGGGCAGAAACTGAAGGAGGAGACACAGCGGGGCGCGCGAACCTGCGAGGTGCTTGAAAGCACACCGGGCGCGGAGCGCTCGCATTACGCCGAGGTCCGCACCTGGCTCGACAAGTCCATCGACTTCCCGGTTTACGCGGAGAAGACGTTGAAGCTGACAGGAGCGCAGAAGGAGTTCACGTATATGGGGATTCGGCGCGAAGGCGGCGTATGGTCGGCCAGCCAGGTGCAGGTGTCTTCGCGTGGAAGCGCCGCGCTCTCGCTCTTCATTATCGAGCGGGGGTCGGCGAAGGCAAACCTGGGGGCGAAAGATTTTGAGCCAGATGCAATGGCGAGGTTCTGAGGGAGGCTAATGGTAGCGCTGCTCATTTCGTTTGCAAGTTTGGCTGCGGTCCTGGCGTGCGCCGGGGCGATTTACCAATTGGTTGGTTCACGACGCGACCGGCGGCGCCTGTGCCGGGAAGGACGCCGTGTTGCCCTCGGCTCCGGGCGCAATCTCTACCTGCTGGAAAAGGGCTCCGGCCTCCGGACCGTCATCTTTGAATCGGGCATTGCCGCTACCAGCCTGAACTGGTTTCGCATCCAGGAGAGGGTTTCAGAGTTTGCCGCCACGGCATCTTACGACCGCTTTGGCCTGGGCTGGAGCGATCGGTCCACCAGTTCCCGCACGCCCTCCAATGTGGCCGCCGAGCTTCACGCGCTGCTGCAGGCCGCCGGCGTCCGCCCGCCCTACGTGCTGGTTGGCCACTCCTTCGGCGGCCTGGTGATGCGCCGTTTCGCGCTCAGCTGGCCTGAAGAAGTTGCGGGGCTGGTGCTGGTGGATCCCATGCGCTGCGAAGAGTGGCCGCCGTTTGAACCCGCCAAGCAAGGGCAGGTGGAGCGCGGACTGCGCATGACGTCGGTCGCCATTCATCTGGCCCGCTTCGGCATCATGCGCCTGGCGGTGACATCGCTTTTGAAGCGTGCGGGTCGCCTCTCACAGCGGCTCTCAGTGGTGGGCGGCAGCGGCGCGCAGCATGTGCTGCACCGGGTGACCAGCGAAGTGGGCAAGCTGCCCCGCGAGACCTGGCCCGCGGTGGCCGCGCACTGGTCGAGGCCCACGTTTTACGCCGGCGTCCGCTCCCACGTTGAATCTGTGCCGCACACCGTGCGCGAGATGATGGACGCGCCGCCGATCCGCCAGATTCCGATCCTCGTCCTTACGCCCGGGGCGTCCACGCCGCTCACGCCGGAATGCCTGGCGCGCATCGGCGACAACCTGCGGCAGGAGATCGTGGAAGACTGCGCCCACTGGATCCACCTCGATCGTCCGGAGCTGGTGATCGATTCCATCCGCGACCTGGTGGCCTCAATTGCGGAACCAGTTCCCGCCGTCATGGGTTAACAGCGGAAGAGCCGGCAAGTGATCAGATACGCGGGGTGTTACGGCTTCTCCCCCACGGCGAATTCCGTCCACGGGCCGGCGGGATGGCACTAACGCATTATGCCCCCGTCGTCGCGGTCGTCCAGGCCGGGCCCCTTAATCCACAGCGCGGTGTCGGAGAGTCCATCGCTTGTCCATATGCCCCGCCAAGGAGCCACCTTCTTCGCAAAAAAGTCCCAGGAATCGGAGTCCGACCTACGCGGCACCCCCCCCCCGGCTTAGGGGTGCCCGACTCGTGCACGCCAAATACCAGTTCGCGTTGTCCAGGACCAGCAGGCCGCCTGGGCGAAGCAGCCTGAGCGCGCGATGCGCACACTCGTCACGAGCGAGCATGCCGTCGACGAGGATAAAGTCAAATGACCTGTCCGGAAATTCATCCGTCACCCCGACGTAGGCGGCTTGCTCCGGCAGTAGTCGCAGATCCACATTCGGGAGCATGCTCACCATTCCCTGAACGCGACTGTACCAGGCGGGGTCGTTTTCGATGCTGACCAATTTCGAAATGCGCCGCGCGAACCATACCGTGCTCCGCCCCGAGCCCCACTCTAGCCCGGTGTCGGACGGCTTCAGGCACGTTTCGAGAATCGAAATCGCCTGCCGGGTCAACCATGGATAATCTGGGTGCGATCTTTGGACCCGCCAAAGGTTAATTCTGTCGAAGACATACCGAGGACGCAGCAGGTTCGCGATCCGCATCAGTTCACGCTCCCATTATCCGCCCGGCCTCCGGTAGATCAGTGGCTCTGCCCTAGGGTAGCGCGCAGGGAGCCGAAAAACAATAGGGTGGCTTGAACGCCAGGACTGCCGACCGATGGCGGTCCGGTGCAGTCCGCTATCCGCTGGGTTACGGTTTTTGCCCCGCAGCAAATTCCGTCCACGGGCCGGCCGGCATGTCCTTGAGCACGCCCTTCAGGTAGCCGTACTCGGGATGCTGCCTGAGGAAGGGCGCTGCGTAAAAGCTTTCTCCGCAGGGATGGCCGGCATGCGCAATCAACTCCATCTTTGCGGCCAGGTTTGAGTCCGTCACCTTGCCGGTGACCGCTCCGCCGGGGTAATACGGCCCCCAATCCCACTCCGGAATGCCGGTCTTCACCGTGTCCGCGTGGCCGCAGAGGGTGCGCTGGTCCGCGCCCGTTTGCCCCGTGTAGCTGTCCTCGTGATCGGCAAGGAACTGCTCGGCAAGCTCGACGTCTATCTGCCCCTTGAACTCGGCCATTTTCTTTTTCCATTCCACGTGGCGCGCATTCTCTGACAGGGACAGGTTGTTCGCATCCCATTGCGGCGTTTCTTCCTTGATCAGCTCCGGATAGCGGGCAAAGTTCGAGCTGACAAAGTAGCCATCCTTCTTGCGCCACATGGGCGTGTTTTTGAGCCCCAGCTCGAGATACGCGATCTCGCCCGTGTTGCGATCGCCGATGAGCCAGTCGTTGGCGTAGCCGCCGTTGTCGCCCTTGCGCATGATGGCCGCGTACTCGTCAATGGAGCCGGCGTATTGCAGCGCCTTGCGCGAGCGCACGAACTCCGGGATGCCGTCCGGATTCCAGCCTTCAAACTCGGTGATAGTGGTTTCAGTGACCATGAGGCCGGCGTCGTTCACGCCAAAGTCATCCTGGCTGGTGATCACGCCGGGCTCGCCGTCCATGAGGAAGCGGTGTCCGTGCGCAGGCTTGATATCGAACATCACGGTCCAGCGCGAACCCTCGGCGTAGCTTGACCAGTTGTTGTGCGCAATGACGATCTTGCCGTCCTTGGTGTAGCTGCCGGTGGCGATGAATGCCGAGCAGCGGCCCTGGGGGCGGATCTGCGGCGCGCTGGCCGGCGCGTTCGCGGCTTTCTCGCGCTTGTCCAGCCACGGGAGGTAATACTCGGGCAGCTCGATGGCGCCGTTCAGGGCCACGATGTCCCAGACGTCGAGCTTGACGCCGCGCGACTGCGCGCCGCGCGCGATGCCCTCGAGCTCCTGGCGGTATTCGGCGTCGATGTGCGGCCAGAGCTCGGTTTGCGCGGCCTGGCGGTAGAACGCCCAGTCTCGTTTGGTGGAGTGCAGCGTCTCGACTTTCGTGACACCGATGAGGTCCGCGATCTGGTCGGCGAGCAGGCGCCCGTGCTGGTAGCCGATTTCGGCCGGCGTACCTTCGAGGTGGACGTAGGTCCAGCCGCCGCGCTGGAAGCGGTAGCCGGGCGCTGCCGAAGGATCGCTCGCGGCCGCAAACGCGGTCGTGGAGACGGAACACACAACAGTGCAAAGCGGGAGCAGACGCCAGAACCGAAGACGCATCATTGATCCTCCGGGATGACATGAACGTATCACGACAGGTGGATGCTGCCATAGAATGAAGGCGCGAGGACTTGCCGGCTGATCTGCGCTGGACTTGCACAGAAGAGAACGCCGGAAACCCGCAGCCGTTTTCTTACCGCTTTTTCCCGGCTTTTGCAGCCGGCTTTTTCGCCGGTGACTTCGATGCTGACTTGGCTTTGGCCTTCGGCTTCGGAGCCGGTTTTGCCGCCGGCTTCGGCTTGGGCGCGGGCTTTTTCGGCGCGAGCTTTTTGGGCGCTGGTTTCTTGGGCGCAGGCTTGGCAGGTTTGGCCGGCTTTGCGGGCTTCTTTGGCGCCGACTTGTGCACGGGCTTGGCCGCGGGCTTCAGCGCCGCCGCTTTTACGGCGGGCTTGACGCTCTTCTTTGGCGGCTGTGGAGCCTTCTTCGCCGGAGCTTTCTTCGGCGGAGCTTTTTTCGGCGCGGGCGCTGGCTTGGCGGGCGCGGCTTTGGCTGCGGGCTTGGCCGTGACCTCCGGCTTTGCGGCGGGCTTGGCCGCGTGCTTTTCCGCGACCGGATGAACGGGAGCCGGTTTCGCCGCCGGCTTTGGGGCGGCCTTAGCCGGCGCCTTGGACGCAGCGGCAGCCTTGCCCTTTTTCGCCGGCGCGGCCTTCCCTTCCGTTTCTTCCTCGGCTTCTTCCGCCTCTTCCTCTTCGTCGCTTTCTTCTCCCGGCTCGAGCGCGATCTTGGGTATTCCCAGCCCGATCTCGTCTTCGTCGCCGGCTGCCAGATCTTCCAAATCCTCTTCTAGATCCTCTTCGCCTTCTTCTTCTTCGAAGGTCTCCTTCACCTTGGCCTCCGCGCCGCGTTTTGCGCGGGTCCGCTTGTAGGTCTGCTGCGGCGGCGGCGCCGGCGGCGAGTAGGGCTCAAGAAACGCCCGCATCGTCTCCGGCGTTTCGAGCTTGCCGTCAATCAACTGGAGGAAGATGGCATGCACGATCTCGTTGTAATTGGGCAGCTCCGGCCGGATCCGCATCTCCTGCATGAGGGCGTAGGGAATCCGCTGCCGCATCTCCGGCCACACTTTGAGGAAGCTGTGGTACTTCTCCTTTACAGCCGGGTCCTTGGCGGTGAACCCAAGCCAGAGGATGGCCTCGGGGTCGTAGGTGGTGAACAGCTTGAAGGAGGCCGAGGGCGTCTTGTTCTGCCTGGAGAGCAAAATCTTCTGGAAACCGGCGGCCAGCGAATCCAGGCTGTTCCACTCCTTCACGAAGCCGGGGCGCAAGAGTTGCTTTTTCAGGCCGGCCAGGTCTTTGGGCGCCATTTTCGCAGTCAGCAATTGCATCTGCGCCGCCGAGATGTCTGCGTGTACTCCCTGCATGAGCAGGTCGACGGCGAGATCGTGCAGCGCTTTGAGCTTTTCCGCATCGGCCTTGGCGTGGGTCCAGGCCGGGCACAGCACCTTCATCCAGCCCTCGGCTTCGAGCGCCTTCAGCACTGCCAGCCCGTCGTCCTCGTGGCCGATCTGCTCCAGCTCGCGGCTTTTGCCCTTGGCCGAGAGAGACTCGATGACGCCCTCCGCCTTGGCGTTCTCATAGCGTTGCTGGGTGCGGGGATCGAGCTCCCAGCTCAGCCGCGAACGATAGCGGATGGCGCGGATGAGCAGCGCCGGCTCATCGAGGAAGCCGTAATTCGATACCGAACGCAGGCTGCGCGCCTCGATGTCCGCCACCCCGTTCAGCGGATCCATGAGCAGCCCGTAGGAACCTTCGTTCAGCGAAATCGCCATGGCGTTGGCGGTAAAGTCACGCCGCCGCAGATCTTCCTGGATCGACGCCCAGTGGTAGGTGGGCTGGCCCGGCTTCTTGTATTCCACGCGGTGGGTGCTGACGAGGTCCACGCGGACCGTGCCCGGGAAGCAAAGGTAAAGGGTGCGCGAGGGCTCGTCTTCGCCCCAGGTTTTTCCGCCGGCTTTTTCGATTGCTTTCTTCAGCTTGAGGCCATTTCCATGAACGGCAACTTCAAGCTCGCGGACGGCGTGCCCGCTAGTCAGGTCGCGAACCGCTTCCCCGGTCAGAAATACGATCATTCCTGCGTCCCGGGCCGCATTGCGCAGGATGCGCAAGGCGTGTTGCTGATCGTACGAGAGCCGGTTTTCCAGGAGGTAAACGTAATCGGGCATTCCGAGTCCCCGCTTTCTGCGAGTGGGTGTGCCGCCAAGTGCCTGATCCGGAATCGCTTAGGCGCGAACGAGCACAGTTGCAAAGCAGTACCTTATCACAACTTGCCCCTGTTGGCTAGACGGTTAAGGGGCGAATAATGCACCGCGCCCTGTTCAAAAATGGTTGGCTTGCGGAATCCGCGCGCGCAGAGGGGACCGCGACCGCCTTCGCCGGCTTTCAATCTTCGGCAAAACGCTGAATCGAAGCAGGTTAGAGTTCACGCCGGCCTTCCATGGCTCGCGTCATCGTCACCTCGTCGGCGTATTCGATGTCGCTGCCCGCGGGAACGCCGGTGGCAATGCGGGTGATGCGCACGCCTGCGGAGCGCAGGGCCGAGGCGAGCCAGTTCGCCGTGGCTTCGCCTTCCAGAGTCGGACTGATGGCCAGGATTACCTCGTCCAATTCCCCGCGCGCGGCCCGGTCCAGCAGCCCGCCGGCGCGCAACTGCTCGGTTCCCACCCCGTGCAGCGGCGAAAGGGTCCCGTGAAGCACGTGGTAGACGCCGTTGTACCCCCGCGTTCGCTCAATGGCGCCGATGCTGGTCGGCTCCTCCACCACGCAAACCTGGCGCTGGTTGCGCGTGGGGCTGGAGCAGTAGACGCAGGGGTCCACGTCGGTGACGTTGTTGCAGACAGAGCAGAGGCGCAGGCTGGCCTTGAGGCCGCGAACGGCCCCGGCCAGCGCCTCGGCGTCGGCGTCGGTGCCGCGCAGGATGTGGAACGCGTAGCGCTGCGCGCTCTTGGTGCCCACCCCGGGCAGCTTCTTCAGTTCTTCAATGAGCCGCGCCATGGGCTCGGCATATCGTGACAAAGGGCGTGCCTCCTTGCGCCGGATTCAGTCTATTCTCCCGGCATTCGCCAACCAGAAATGGCGGCTCCCGCGCCCGCTCACTTCTTCCCATACGTGGTCAGAAACAGCCTGGTCCAGGAATCGCCCTGCTTCATTTCGAGCAGGTAGGTCAGCTTGTCTTCAGGGGTTCGTTCATAGGTGGCGCGCAGCACCGGGCCCGGCGCGGAGGCGTCGCTGAGCAGCACAAGCTTGTTGCCGGAAACATCGCCGACCAGTTCCATCGGATGGACGCTGGTGTCGTTGAACCACCACGCCGTGTACTTCCCGGTTTGCTTGTCAAAGGAAATGAAGTGCCGAGTGTCTGTCGGTTTGCGGTTGGGCAGAGTGGTCGAGAGCATCTCGCAGATGTACTTCTGCTCAATGCAGACCGCAATGTTGTCGGTGGCATTGCCCACCATCGCCGGGCCACCCTGGTTGTTGAAGTCCTGCTGACCTGACCAGTCGCCTTCCATAAAGGAAAGGCTGTTCAAGCCGTCTGCCGGCGGTTTGGATGGTTGCTGACCGAAGGTTGACATCGTGCCGAGCGCCACGAGAATGCAAACCACAAATCTCATCCGAGTCTCCTTAAAAGATTGAAAATAGCAAGACTACGATGGTTCCCTTTCACTGCGCTTCTCTTGTCAGTCACCCAGGACGCGCTTGAAAATCGCGCCCACGTTGCCCAGCTGCCGGTTGTAGTCGAAGGTCCTTGCCAGCCTTGCCGGCGAAAGCAGCTTGCGGATTTCGGGGTCACGCGCAACTTCATCCCGGAAGACGAGGTCGTCCTTCCATGCCCGCATGGCGTGGCCCTGCACCAGCCGGTAGGCGTCCTCGCGCAGCATGCCGGCCTCGGCCAGATCCAGCAGCAACTGCCCGCTGAAGATGAGCCCGCCCGTCGACTCGAGATTCTTCTTCATCCGCTCGGGGTAGACGAGCAGCCGGTCGATCAGGTCCGCCGTCTTGGCCAGCAGGTAGTCGGCGAGGATGGTGGAATCGGGAAAGATGACCCGCTCCACGCTGGAGTGCGAGATGTCCCGCTCGTGCCACAGCGGCACATTTTCGAGCGCCGCCTGCGCGTTGCCGCGGAGCACCCGCGCCAGCCCGCTGATCTGCTCGCTGGTAATGGGGTTCTTCTTGTGCGGCATGGCCGACGAGCCCTTTTGCTTTTCGCTGAAGTACTCCTGCGCCTCGCGGACCTCGGTGCGCTGGAGGTGGCGTATTTCGAGGGCGATCTTGTCCAGCGTGCTGCCGATAATCGCCAAAGTCGCGATGTAGGCCGCGTGCCGGTCGCGCTGGATGACCTGCGTGGCCACGGGCGCGGCTTTGAGTCCCAGGCGCGCGCAGATGCGTTCCTCGTGCTCCGGCTTGAGATGGCCGAAGGTGCCCACCGCGCCGGAGAGCTTGCCCACTCGCATGTCCTCGGCCGCCGCCTCAAAGCGCTGGATGTCGCGCTCGATTTCGGCGTACCAATTCAGGATTTTGAGCCCAAAGGTGGTCGGCTCGGCGTGGATGCCGTGGGTGCGCCCAATGGTGGGGGTGTGCTTGAATTCGATGGCGCGACGCTTCAAGACTGCAGCCAGCGCGGCCAGCCCCTCGCGAATGATTTTCGACGCGGCCTTCACCTGGAGCGCTTGCGCGGTATCCACGATGTCGTTCGAGGTGAGCCCGTAGTGGAGCCAGCGGGATTGCTCTCCGAGCCCTTGCGCCTTCAGCGATTCCGCAACAGCGGTGGTGAAGGCGATGACGTCGTGCTTGACTTCGGCCTCGATCTCCGCGATGCGCTGGACGGAGATCGTGCCCTTGGCGATAGCCTCGGCGGCTGCGGCAGGCACCACGCCGTCTTCGGCCAGCACCGCGCTGGCCGCGGCCTCGACCTGAAGCCAGCAGCGGTACTTGTTGTCTTCAGTCCAGATGCGGCCCATCGCCGGGCGGGTATAACGTTCGATCAAGTCGACTTCTCCTTGCCTGCGTCGGCTCCTGGCGCCTGGCTCCGCCGGCCAACACTTGCGTAGTGGTCAGCTTGCGCGAACACGTTCCTCGGGGGCTAAAGCCCGCGCTGATGAGAGGGCTTGATGTACGGGCTGAAGCCCGTACCCTTCAAACTGACCCACTACCAACACTTGATTGTAGGGCAAGGCGGCATGGGCGACAGGCCGACATGGAATGGGGGCGACCCTTGACCGGGATCCAAGGCGCCTCACCAAGGATAATCGGAACTTGTTTCAGGAGCTTGGATCGGCCCAACCCAGCTCGAGCCGGCAGGCGCGGACGGCCAGCCGGGAAATCCAGGGCCAGGCATCGGCGGCCTGGTCGGCGTCGGCGGCTTGGGCGGAGTGGGCAGACTATAGAACCAAGGAACCTTGAAGAGCGAGGCCGACGGCTGGCTTGGATCGAACCTGGACATGGCGATGGTCAACACTCCCCCCGCAGAGTCTCTTTGCTGCTCGAAAACGATCAATTGCATGTCTTTCGAGTACCAGGTTTCGTCCACTATCCGGACGGGCTGACCTGAAGCGCTGGGCCGGGAGTGAGTGGTCCAGGCATGACGTACGCCTTTTGTTTCGAGCCCATCGATGGTCCGGATGCCAAGGTTTTCGCCTGCCGGGCCGTCACCATCGAGGAGGCTCGATTTCGGAACGTGGAACCATTGCCTGTCGTCCATTGAAATGGCGGGGTTGAGGATGTGGATCAAGCGGGCAACCGGATCGGTAAGGATCACGCTCAACACTGGCGGCTCTTTGGTAAACGACGCGGGCACGTAGTCGTGCAGCTCGTGCCGTGTACGGCCGCTCAAGTCCCTTGCGACCAGGGTCGTCGATTGCCAGGTTTCAGAGCCACCTGCGGCCAGCGGCCGCTGGACCTGAATCTGGTACGCGGCCGTAAAGGGCTTGCCTGCGACCGTCGCAATGTAGGGAACGAGCAAGGCAAACGGGCGGGGAAGGACTTTGGCGGACTTCTGGGAAGTTTGCTGGGCGTGGAGTGCGAGGACGGCTGCCGCGGCGATGAGGAGGACAGATGCGAGCCTGGGTACGCGCGGCATGGGGACCTCCAACAGCGACTCCATAGGATACTGACAGATTCTGTGGTCGAGAGGTTACGGCCTGGACGCCGAATCTACTGCCGGCGATGCTTTCGGGGCAGCCACTGACCCAAGTTGAAACGCGGGGCTAACAAGCGCCAACGGCGCGGGCGGGGACGCTTCGGGAACGAGGGAAGCAACAGCAGATTCCCTTGCGGGAATGACAGAAAGAAAAGCAAGAAAAAAAGCAAAGACACGGCGGGGCGGCTGAGGTGGAATCCCATGTCCCAAAACCGGGGACATGGGGCACCCAAATCCTGTGGAGGAAATGGCGGGGCGTTATTGCTGCGGGCGGGGAAAGCGGGCTTCGACGGTGGTTCCGATGCCGCCGCGGGGGCGGAAGACGCCCTTGACGACGGCCCAGACGGGATCGGCGTCCTTGACCACGTCTTCAAGGACCTGGTTGACGATGTTCTCCTGAAAGATGCCGAGGTTGCGGTAGCTGAAGAGATACTCCTTGAGCGATTTGAGCTCGAGGCAGCGCTCGCGGGGCATGTAGCGGATGGTGAGATGGCCGAAGTCGGGCAGGCCGGTCTTGGGGCAGACACTGGTCAGTTCGGGGTCGTCGATCTCGATTTCGTAACCGGGGAACTGGTTGCGCCAGGTCTCGATGGACGGGAAGGTGAAGTCGAGGCCGGCCTTGGCGTGGTCGTCGGTGTAGCGGGGGGCAGTGGTGGCCATGACTTCAATTGTACGGATTTCCCTCAGCCCTTATGGGAACGCGCCGGGCCCAGCTACTCAAGGCCATGTTTTTATGCCAAAAACGGGGAAACGGTCACATTTAATCTGCTGGTAATCTGCTTGCATAACCGCGGCCATTCTTTTGGCCTCCAAGTGGGTGTAGAATCGTTGCGGAATACTCCTCAATCGACTGATTTCCACGCCCTGTGCGTGGCACAAAAGGAGTTGCTCATGAAACTGCATCCCCGCCGGGTAAACAGAACTGCCGTGCTTCGACACTGCGGCGCATCTTTTGTGATCGCGGTTGCCAGCGCGACGATACTGGCGACTGGATGCGGCGGCGGCGGTCCCCGCGGCGGCTCTATGGGGCCGACATTCAGCGGCAATACTACGGTTGCGTTGCTGGCGTCGAGCACGGCCAACGGCCAGCTGACTGGATTCGCAGCCGAGATTACGAGCCTGACTCTGACCGACGAGACCGGCAAGCAGGTGGTATTGATCTCATCGCCCGTAGATGAAGAATTCATCCATCTGAACGGAGCCGTGGAACCGCTGGCGACACTCAGCATTCCGCAGGAAATCTATGTTTCGGCCACTGCGACCGCGGACATCATGGATCCGCTTTGCTCCGGACAGGTTCCCGGAGAGCTTTATAGCGCCCAGATGGCCAACACCGAGGGCGTAACTGTGAATCTTCCCGCGCCGATCCCCGTCACCGGAAACGTGATGGGGTTGGTTCTGGATCTGGACGTCTCCGAATCGACGCCATTTTCCGGCGCCTGTCCGACCAGCCTGGCAACGGTTCCTCAAGTGGCATCGGTCTTTAACCTTTTGCCAATGACCATCGCGGCCGAGCCTACGAACAGCATGAACGGGAAGGCATTTGGGCTTCGCGGAATCGTCAGCTCGGTCGCGACCGGTGGTTCCACCGTCACCGTGAATTCGCTTTCGTCCGATTCCTCGTTCCATTCCCCGTCCTGGACAGCCACCGTGGGCAGCGCAACCGCGTTGCAGGGAGGACTCACCGCATCCGAGCTTGTCGCCGGCGCCGCCGTTGACATGGATGTAACCATCCAGCAGGACGGCTCTCTGCTGGCCACCCGGGTGGCGCGGATTGACGCTGCCCTACCGGATTTGACCGTCGCCGCAGGGCCGCTGCTGGGTGTGTCTGCCGCGGAACCAGCTGTTTTCTTCGATGCAACCGCTCAGGAGGGCTTTCTTTCGCCCTACCTCGGCGGGGCGCAAAACTACACCGTCGCGAAGACCACCTACCAGGTGTCGAGCCAGCTTGATAATGTGGCCACGCTGCCGTTTGCGGCCAGTTTCAGCTCTACAAATCTGGTCGCCGGGCAGCGAGTCCTGGTCGGCTCGCAGGCAACCGGCATCGGGCTGGGTTCTAACTACGTGCCCTTGACGCGGGTGACGCTGCTGCCGCAGACAATTGACGGAACGGTGAGCATAATTTCCACCGAGGGTAGCTTCACGACCTACACCGTGCGGTTGGCTACTTACGACTTATTCCCTATCTTTGCCAAGCAGCCGGGACAGACGACGCTTCTGAAAGCGCCCGACACGGTGGTTGTTTACGCGGACAGCAATGCGCAAATGCTCAACTCGGGCGCAATCGGTGTGGGCAGCGTCGCTCGCTTCTATGGACTGGTCTTTAACGATGGGGGCACGTTGCGCATGGATTGCGCACAAGTGAGCGATGGGGTGGCTGACTAGCCGCCACTTGCCCGCCTTCATTCCGTAGGGCGGTTGCTCAGCCGTCAGCCCTCAGCCGTCAGCTTTACTCCGGGGCGATCAGCTTTCTCGCCGGGGGGGAAGGCTGCTGAGGGCTGATGGCTGACGGCTGACGGCTTGCTGCTTGGCTCGCAAGCCGTGCTGCTGCAGGATTTTCCCGCACCCTGGGGCTCTCCAGAGCGTCGGATATACTGACTCAGGTTGCGAATGGCAAAAGAACGCAGGCAATTGGGCTGGGGTTGGGTTTGGCTTGGGGCAGCGATCATCCTGGTCCTGGTTTTTCTGGCAGTGCGCTCGCTAACGCGGGAGCGGCTGGACGTGCGCGTGGCGCAGGTGGAGCGGGGATCGCTGACGAGCACGGAGAGCACCAACGGGCGCGTCGAGCCGGAGATGAATCAGCAGATCACCAGCCCGCTGCAGACCACGGTGAAGGCCGTCTATGTGCAGCCCGGCGACAAGGTGCCGGCGGGCAAGGTGCTGATGCTGCTGGACGACATGAACGCGCGGACGGAGCTGGCCGCCGCGGAAGCGGCGGTGAAGACTGCGCAGGCCATGCTGGAGGCTGCCACCCACAACGGGACGCTGGAGCAGCGCCAGGCATCGGACGCTGAGATCGCACGGGACCGGATCGATCGCGACCAGGCTGAGCACGATCTGGAAGCGCTGGCCAAACTGAACCTGACCGGAGCAGCCTCAGCCAGCGAAGTAGTGGCGGCGCGGCAACGGCTGGACGCGGCCGAAGAGGCGCTCAACGCGGCACGAAGCAGCGCCGTCAATCGCTACTCACCGGCCGAAGTTGCGCGCGCCGAGGCGGCGCTGAAGGACGCGGAAGCGGGGTTGGCGGCAGCGCAGAACGTAGAGAACAGGACCACGGTGCGGGCGCCGATCTCAGGAACGGTTTACAACGTGAACGTGCGGGCCACGGACTTTGTGGAGCAGGGCAAAACGCTTTTGGAGATGGCCGATCTGGACCATGAGCGGGTGCGCGCTTACTTTGACGAGCCGGAGATTGGCGCGCTGGCGGTGGGGCAGCCGGTCCAGATCACGTGGGAAGCGCTACCAGGCAAGATGTGGCGCGGGCACATTGAACGGGTTCCGGTGACGGTGACGGCATATGAAACGCGGCGGGTGGGCGAGGCGCTGATAGGCCTGGACGATGCCGACGGAGAGTTGCTGCCGGATACGAACGTGACGGTATACGTAACCACGGCGACCCAGTCCAATGCATTGATTGTCCCCAACGCGGCGCTGCACGTGGAGAACGGAAGCCCATTTGTGTTCCGCGTGGTGGGAGATGAATTGAAGCGAGCGCCGGTGACCTACGGCACCAGAAACGTGAATGAAGCGGCGATTCTCTCCGGGTTGAATGGGGGAGATTGGGTGGCCACCGGAACGCTGAGCGGACAGCCGCTGCAGGAGGGCGTTCCCATCAAGGAAGTGCGGTGAAGAGGAGGATGGCGATCGAGCGAGGAGCGCGGCTGCGGCCGTTGCTGCGGGCGCTTGTGGGCCTTGCGCTGCTCTCCATGGGGGTTTCGGCCGTTGCAGAGCGGACCGGGCTGGCGGAAGCTGACGCGGCCCTGCAAGCGGGACGAGCCGACGCGACGATGGCGATTCTGCGCGGGCTGCCGACGCCGGAGACAAACTCGGCGCTGACGCACAACCTGCGCTGCCGGGTGCTGTTCGCGCTGGAACAGTGGAACGACGCGGCCATCGAGTGCCAGCAGGCGGCCGGCCTGGAGCCGCAGGTCTCCATGTATCGCCTTTGGCTGGGCCGGGCGCTGGGCGAGAAGGCCGATGCTGCGCCTTTCTGGGAGGCTTACGGGCTGGCCAAGCGGGCACGGATGGAGTTCGAGCGGTCGGTTGCTCTGGACCCGCGCAATGCCGAGGCGCTGGCGGATTTGGGTGAGTTCTACGACGAGGCTCCGGGCATTGTAGGCGGAGGCACGGCCAAGGCTGAGGCGGTGGCGGTGAGGCTTGACCGGATCGACCAGGCCAGGGCGCACGAGCTGAGAGCGGGAATCGCCGAGGAGAACCGGGATTTCGGGACGGCGGAGCGGGAGATGCGGGCGGCCATCGCCGTGAGCCAGCATCCGGCGTTCCAGTGGATGCGGCTGGCCAGTCTTTATCGCAAGTACAAGAAATGGGCAGCCATGGAGAACGCGGTGGAGAATGGCAGAGCCGCGGCGGAGCGCGACCGGCACGCCGGCGTAGCGTTTTACAACGGAGCCTCGGTGCTGATCGGCGCCGAGCGAAATCCTGCGCTGGCCATGCGCATGCTGCACGAGTACCTGGCCGCGCCCACGCAGACCGAAGAGGGACCCACGTTTGTAGCCCACGTGTGGCTGGCGCGGCTGGAAGAGCGGGTGGGCGATCGAGCAGCGGCCGGCCGGGAGCGCGACGCCGCCCTGGCCGAGGCCAGCACTTATAAACCAGCTCGAAAACTGAGCCTGATTATGGATGCGCACTCGTGAGACGCAGCCCAAACGCGACGATTAAACGCGCCGGCCCAGCGGTTTGGCTGGCGTTGGCGCTCATGGCCGCATCGTCAGCACCGGCGCATGCGCAGGTCTCACTGCGGACCGTAGTGGAGCTGGCGCAGCGCAACTCGACGGCGGTGCGTGCGGCGCAAGCGGATGTGCTGAAGGCGCAGTCGGTCTTGTCGGAGAGCAAGGATGCGATCATTCCGTCGCTCTCCTTCAGCACCGGCATTCCGGCATTTCCCGAGGAAGGCTTCACCGGCCAGCCGCCGTCCCTGTACAGCTTCACGGTACAGTCGCTGGTGCTGAGCTTTCCGCAGAAGTACTACACCAATGCGGCGCGATCCGGAATTCAGGCTGCGACGGCGCGGCTGAAAGATGCCAGCGAGCAAGTGGCGCTGGATGCTTCGACCGCTTACATCGAGCTCGATACGGTGAACCGGGAGCTGGAAGCGGCACAGACACAGGAGCGGTTTGCGGCACGGCTGGTGGAGATTGAGCAGCAGCGGGCCGAAGCCGGCGTGGACCCGCTGCACGACCTGCTGGAGGCGAAGCTGACTGCGGCCAACGAGAAGCTGGGGCACATTCACCTGGAATCGCGCGCGGCCACGCTGGAGAAACAGCTCTCCACGTTGACGGGACTTCCGGTGGGATCGATCATCGCGGATCATGCCAGCATTCCGGAGATTCCCAAGGTGACGGGTGACAATCCGCCGGCAACAATGGCCGGTGTAACCGCGGCGCAGTTTACTGCGGAATCGAAGCAGCGCCTGGCCAAGGGGGATGAAGAGACCAATTATATTCCCCAGCTCAGCTTTTTTGCGCAATACAACCGCAACACGACGATCCTGAACAACGTCAACTATTTCTTCAAGAATCCACTGCCGGCGAATAACTTTTTCTCAGGTTTCTCCATCAACATCCCGCTCTTCGACATGGGCCATCGCGCCAAGGGACGGGAGTCCGATGCCGACGCGCTGCGGGCGACGGTGGAAGCCGATGAGGCACAGCGGCAGAACGATCTTCAAATTGCGCAACTGAATGCCAGCCTGCGCGAGTTGGATGCGCAGGCCGAAGTGGCTTCGCTCAAGCAGCAGATTGCCGCCGACGATTTGAAGACGGTGCAGACGGAGCTCGAGACCGGCAACGGCGCTGCTGCGGCTCCGGGTGCTCCGGCGCAGCCATCGCCCAAGGCGGGCGAATTGGCGCAGATCGACGAGCGGCAGAAGTATGAAGATGCGCAGGAGGCGGGGCTGGACCTGGACAAGGCACGGCTGGACCTGCTGCGGGCGCTGGGGCACATGCAGGACTGGATCAACGAAGTAAAGGCGAAATAAGCAGTTAACTGCATCAATCGCAGGGGAAACATCGCGTCAATGGTAAGATGGAAGGGATGCCTATGCCCTTGAAAACCCTGTTCCTGAACCCGCCTTCGTTCGAAAACTTCGACGGCGGAGCGAGCTCGCGGTGGCCGGCCACGCGAGAGATCGAGTCCTACTGGTACCCGGTGTGGCTGGCGTATCCGGCCGGCATACTGGAGGGGTCGCGGCTGCTGGACGCGCCGCCGCACCACGTTTCCGCCGAAGAGACGATCAAGATCTGCAAGGACTACGAATTCCTGGTGCTGTTCACCTCCACGGTGGGCTGGGAGGGCGACCAGCGCCTGGCCGAGGCCATCAAGGCGGCCAATCCGTCGATTCGTGTTGCGTTCGTGGGGCCGCCGGTGACCACGTCGCCGGACAAGGCACTGAACGAGTGCTCCGTGCTCGACTTCATCTGCCGCCGCGAATTCGACTACTCCGTGGTGGAGTACGCGCAGGGCAAGCCGCTGAACGAGATCCTGGGCATCAGCTATGTTGAGGACGGTCCGCCGCGGCGGATTGTGCACAACCCCGATCGCCCGCAGGTGGAAGACCTGGACGCGATGCCGTGGGCGACGAAGATCTACAAGCGCGACATGGACGTGACCAAGTACAACGTGCCCTTCCTGCTGCATCCGTACATCGCGCTCTACTCCACGCGCGGGTGTCCGGCGCAGTGCACCTTCTGTCTGTGGCCGCAGACGCTGAGCGGGCACGCGTGGCGCAAGCGCTCCACGGATGACGTGGCGGCGGAGCTTAAGTGGGCCAAGGCGAACTTCCCCCATGTGAAGGAGTTCTTCTTCGACGACGACACCTTCAACATCCAGAAGCAGCGCACCATCGAGCTGTGCGAAAAGCTGAAGCCGCTGGGGCTGACCTGGAGCTGCACCTCGCGCGTGACTACCGACCGCGACACTTTGAAGGCGATGAAGGACGCGGGCTGCCGGCTGCTGATTGTCGGCTTCGAGTCGGGCGATCCGCAGATCCTGAAGAACATCAAGAAGGGTGCGACGGTCGAGCGCGCGCGGGCCTTCGCCAAGGACTGCCACGACCTTGGCCTGGTCATCCATGGCGACTTCATCCTGGGCCTGCCGGGCGAGACCAAAGAATCGATC
Organism: uncultured Acidobacteriota bacterium; assembly: GCA_963766785.1. Taxonomy (GTDB): domain Bacteria; phylum Acidobacteriota; class Terriglobia; order Terriglobales; family Acidobacteriaceae; genus Telmatobacter. The sequence continues at coordinate 346,314 of CAVYBV010000009.1, read as the reverse complement.
CGCAACACCATCAATTTCGCCAAGACTCTGGACTGCGAGACCATCCAGGTTTCGATTGCGCATGCGTATCCGGGCACGGAGTTTTACGATTACGCCAAGGCCAACGGCTTCATCACCAACGAGAAGATGGAAGACGGCGGCGGGCACCAGATGGCGCACATCGAGTATCCGGGGCTGCCCACCGACTACGTGATGGAGATGGTGCACCGCTTCTACGACGAGTACTACTTCCGTCCCAAAGCCGCGTTCCGGGTGGTGTGGAAGGCGGTTGTGAATCGCGATGTGCCAAGGCTGTACGTGGAGGCGAGGTCGTTCCTGAAGCTGCGCGCGCAGCGCAACAAGCAGGTGAAAGAGAAGCGACACGGCCAGAGCAAGCCGCAGGCACCGGCCAGCGCGGGCGCGTAAGTGCGTAGTTTTTAGATCGATTCGGAGGGCGGCGCTGGTGCGTCCGCCCTTTTTTCTGGTTCAGGGTCAGGAAGGAACCGCGCGCATGGCGCAGCACCGGCTTTCGCCGCATCAATGGTTGATTCTGACGCTGGTGGCAGTGTGCGCGCCGCTCGGCGACACCTGCCTTTCGCGCGGCATGACTCACGTGCCTGGAATTTCGCTCGATCATCCCGGAACGCTCATTGCCGCAGTGTTTACGCCGTGGGTTGCGGGCGGAATTGGTCTGCTTATTTGCTTTTTTGCCAGCTATCTAACCGCGTTGTCCTGGGCCGATCTGACATTTGTGTTGCCGGCAACCGCGTTCGGCAACGTGATCGTCGCGCTGCTGGCGAAGTTCTGGCTGCACAACGCCATCTCGCTGGAGCGCTGGTGCGGCATCGTGCTCATTACCGTCGGCGTGGGGTTCGTGGCGCAAGGGCCGGCGCGGACCGAGCGGCCCGGCGACGCGCCGCAACGGTTTGAAGCCGCCGCAGAGGAGCACGTGCGATGATTCCTTCCGCTCCTTCCGGACCAATCGGCGTGTGGGCTGCCACGGGGATGATCGCCGCGGTCGTGCTTCTGTCCGCAGCCGGCGAAGTGTCGACCGCGGCCGCGATGCAGCGGATTGGGGATCTCGACAAAATTCGCGCGCATTCAGGAATGAGGGGCGCGATCAAAGCGGTGGTGACATGCCCGTTATTTTTCGCTGGCGTTTCGTTACTGGCGCTGGCATTCTTCTCGCTGCTCTTCGCGCTGAATCACCTGGACCTGAGCTTGGTGGCGCCGGCAGCGGCTTCACTGACGCTGGTGACGAACACGGTGGCGGGAAAGTTTTTCCTGAAAGAAAACGTGGACCGAAGGCGCTGGGCGGCAGCGGTGTTTGTGTGCGTGGGCGTGTATCTGCTGGCGCATTGAAAACGGGGGTCAGGGGTCAGGGATCAGCAGAGCCTTGCTCCGTTCACGATGTGCGTTAGCCGCAGGTCCTTACTCGCCCGGCTCTGTGAATGATGCACGACGCCTGTGATGAGCGAGAGGGCGAAGAGCGCGAGCATCGGGTAGCTGAGCAACAGGTTGAGGTTGGACAGGGTTTGCCGGTGGTCGTTCTGCAGGTGGAGAAAATGGCCGAGCGCGAACTCCGCAGGCACCCATAGGAGCGCGGCGGAAAACACCCAGGGCCAGAGCTGTGCAAGGGACCGCTTGACGCCGGGCGGAAGGTGCTTCAAACCCCAGGGCACGGGTTTGCCGATGCGGCTCGCGGCGATGCACGCTGCAATCAAAAGCGAGATGGGGCCGAAGCCTCCGCCTACCAGTAGAAGAGCAACCGACAGCAGCAGAAGCACCACGGCGCCGTACCTGCTCTGGAGGCATGCTGCCGACCACAAGACGATGGCCAGGCCGGCGAGCATCGCGGCGATCCCGGTGAACAGATAATTGGGGATGAGCGTCATGGCCGGTTCGTGGCCGAAGGGGAACGGCAAACCCGGACCGCCGACGGCCATGATTCGGACGCCTTTGATATTAGTATTGCCTTGCAATGATTCGAAGAAGCCGTGCTCCATGCCGAGAACTCCGGCATAGGTCCCAAAGGCTGCCGCGGTGTTTCGCACGGCGCTCGAGGTGCGGGCGAGGACGGTTGGTCCGTGGGACTGCGGCTGCGGCATTTCCGGCTCCCTTCGCGCTCTCTTGCGGGAGACAGACCATCCTATTCCAAATCCGACGAGATCAACGAAAGAACCCCATCAGGCGGCTGGGGGGCAGGTCGGGGTTGAGGATGGTGTGCGGGTCGCCGATCTCCGCGCACAGTGCCTCTGCTGCCAGATGGCCGCTGCGCGCGGCGCTTTCCATGGTCGAGGGCCAGCCGGTCGCGGTCCAATCGCCGGCCAGAATCACATTTGGCCACGGTGATTGCGCGGCCGCGGGACGGTCCGCATCGATTCCCGGCGGAACGCCGAAAGTCGCGCGGACTTCTTTCACCAGCGCGGCCTTGACCAGCTTCGCCGACTTCACCGCGGGGAAGAATTCGGCGAGCTCGCGCAGCGTGAGCGCAATCGCATCATTGCGCTCGCGGGCCGCATAGATGCGCGAGGCGCTGACCTCGACTTCGATGTAGCTGCCGGCGGTTTTGCGCCAGGGCTGAAGCTTGCTGCGGTTGAAGAGCCAGTGAATCTCACGGTCGAGCATCAAAGCATGATCGAGCTCCGTGATCTCGCGATCGAACCAGAGGTGCGCGCTCGAGATGGGCCAGTGCTGGTGCCGCGCGATCTGCTCGGCAAGCCTGTCCGCTCCCTCAGCCGGCGGCATCTGCGGCAGCAGCTTCGCCATGGCCTCAAACGGCAATGCCAGCACAACGTGATTGGACACCACCGACTCCGTGCGTGTCACCACGGTCCACTCGGAGGTTTCCTCTTCCCACTCCAGGCGTTCCACGTGGCTGTTCAGATGGACCGAAGATCCGTTCTCATTGAGCAGCGGCTCGACACCTGCATAGAGCTGGCTAAGCGGCACGGTGTTGATGCCCATCGCGCCCGCCCGCGCCGAATTCATGAACAACTCGCGGATCACCTTGGCCGCGTAAGGAACCACGATGGATTCGATTTCCGCATTGAGCGCGCTGGCGATGACCAACTTCCAAAAGCGCTCGATAGCGCCGCGTGACTGCTTGTGCCGCACAAGCCATTGGGCCAGCGTCTCGTGTGAATCTGCCGCAACCGGGCGCAACATGGCGCGAAATGCGCGCGCCAGGCTGAGCTTGTCTTCGAGCGTAAATGCCGAAGACGTGAGCAGGCGCGGCAGCCCGTGCAACGGCGCCGGCAGCGGCGCGGGTCCGAGCTTGGAGCGTCGTCCGCCAGGCTCGATCATCACCATGTCGCTGGTCCAGTGAATCTTGTCGAGCGCGCCGATGCGGCGATAAAAGCCGATGAGATTGGTACAGCAGCCGAAGAGCACGTGCTGGCAGTTGTCGATCACTTCATTGACGCCGGGATGAAGGTACGACGAGGCACGGCCGCCCAGGTATCCGCGGCGCTCGACCAGGTGAACCCGGAAGCCAGCCTCAGCGAGCGCACAGGCTGCGCCCATGCCGGCCACGCCGCCGCCGATCACCGTTACAGATTTCCCTGTGCTATTCGGCATCGTTCTCATGCTGAGTTTACAGGGCCGGATTAGTGCGCCACGCGCGCCCACGCCATGCGCGCCATGCCTACAGCAAGAATCTCGAGCTTCAGAAACGTGGGCACGGCGATCCTCTTCGAGAACACATCGTAGCCTGAGCGCCGAATGCGGATCAGCAGCCGGTAGTAAATGCGCACCAGCACCCACAGCGCGGGCCGGCTTTCACGGTCGATGAGAGGCAGCAGTTTTTGCGCAGACTGGTAGTACTTCTCCGCACGAGAGGCAATATCGGCCAACAGCGCGCGCTCATTGGCCGTTGGCGGCGAACCTGGCTTGTGGTTTAGCAGCGCGTCCAGAGGCACATTGTGCGCGCGCAGATCCTCAAGCGGCAGATACACGCGGCGGCGCGCGGCGTCCTCGGCCACGTCGCGCAGAATATTTGTCAACTGGAATGCGACACCGGTTTCCTCGGCCAGCTTCTCCGCGTTCGGGTCGGAGTAGCCGAAGATGCGGATGCAGACCAAGCCCACAACGGATGCGACCAGATAGCAATAGCGATAGAGATCGGCGAAGGTGGCGTAGGTGTCGGGCGCATCTGTGGCTGCATGCTCCAGGTCCATCGACGTGCCGGCCACGAGCTCGTCCAGCAGGCCGGCGGGAATGCGAAACCGAGCCATGGCATCCTGAACGGCGACGAACACTGGATCGCTTGCGTCTGCGCCGTGGGGCACGCCGCGCCACACATCGATCCACGCTGCAATCTGCCGGCGTCGGTCTTCTCGTGGCACGCTTTCGTCGTCGGCAAGGTCGTCGGCCTTGCGCATAAAGGCATAGATGGCGCAGATGGCGTTGCGGCGGGAAACGGGCAGGGCGAGGAAGGCGTAGTAGAAGTTCTTGGCTTCGCGCCGGGCGATGGCGCGGCATGTGGCGTAAGCCCGCTCGAGGGTGAGCGCCTCCACTTCCGCGGGTGCGCTCAAGATGCCTTCTCTGCCCGCCGCGCGGGCTGGTGCGACGCCAGGCGCAGAAACGGCAGGAATTTTCCGCTCAGGGCGCGAAATGCCAGCTGCACTTTTGTCGATTTGGCGATGGCCGGTCGCGCGCTGAGCACATCGTAATCCTGGCGCTCGATGGCGCGCAGGATTTCGAGCCCGCCGCGGCTGAACAGGTCGAGATCGAGGGCCAGCTCGCGATTGACGCGACTGATGAGCGGCAGTCCCTGTTCAAAGAGACTGCGCGCGTAGTCCACTTCATAGTGCAGCAGCGCGCGAAACTCCGGAGTGGCCACGCCCGCGGCAATCGTTGCCTCGTTCACGCCGAAACGTTGCATGTCTGCAAGGGGCAGGTACACGCGGCCCTTGCCGTAGTCCACGCGCACGTCCTGCCAGAAGTTGGAAAGCTGCAGCGCGGTGCAGGTGGCGTCGGAAAGGCGGAAGTTTTCTTCTCCGGTCTCGGGGCTGACCTCGCCGCACGCGTAGAGCACCAGCCTGCCCACGGGGTTGGCCGAATAGCGGCAGTAGGCCAGCACTTCATCCATTGTCGGGAAGCGCGTAACGGTCTGGTCCTGGCGGAATGCGATCAGCAAATCGGCGAATGGCTGCTTGGGAATGGAGCAGGCACGGATGGTCTCGGCCAGGGCGACAAATACGGGATGGCGCGCGCGGCCGTCGTAGCAGGCGTCCAGCTCGCGGCCCCAGAGATCGAGCAGCGCCAGTGCGGCAGCGGGATCGGGAACCTCGTCACCAAGATCGTCGGAGATGCGGCAGTAGGCGTAGATGGAATGGAAGTGGGGCCGCAGTGCGCGGGGCAGGAACCACGAAGCGACGTGAAAGTTTTCGTAGTGTGTCTCCGCCAGGCGGCGGCAATACGCTTGCGCCTCGGCGAGCGAAGGCGCGATATTGGGAATGCAATACGCAGACGGAAGCGCGGCCCAGCCGCGGGCGATCAGTTCGTCGTTTTGCGCCGCGGTGTGCATATGGATATTGTAGCGAGTCGGCAAGTCGGCAAGTCAGCGAGTCGGCAGACCGGCGAACCGCGCGGCCAATCCGGATAGAGGATCTAGGGCACGATGGCCGTCTTGATTTCGGTGGAGCGCTTCATCAGCTTCTCCAGGACACGGTTCAGTTCGTAAAGATGCGCGTGCCCGGTGATGAATGCGCCGGCCTGGAAGCGCCCGCCGGCGATCAGGTCGAGCGCGCGGCGGCAGATGGCCGGCGTGTGATGGAACGTGGCGCGCAGGGTGATATCGCTGTAGTGGATGCGGTTGGTGTCGAGGGTGACGTGGGTGCCCACGGCGCAGCCGCCAAAGAAATTCACCGTGCCGCCCTTGCGCACCAGTTCCACGGCCTCCTGCCATGCTTCGGGAACTCCGACGGCTTCAATGGCAATGTCCGCGCCGCGGCCATGGGTGAGCGAGCGCGTCTCCTGGATGGCTTCGCGAATGTTCGTTGTCTGCACCACGTGCGCCGCGCCCAGTTGCCGCGCCGCCTCCACTTGCCCATCAAGCTTGACCAGCGCGATGACTTCGCAACCGGCGAGTGCGGCGACGTGGAGGATCATCAGTCCCAGCGGCCCGCCCCCAATAATGGCCACGGTGTCGCCGGGATGCGGGCGCGAGTCCTCAAATCCGTGCACGGCGCAGGCCAGCGGCTCGGTCAGGGCGGCGTGTTCCAGCGGCACGTGGTCGGGGACCTTTAGCGTGTTCATGGCCACGATGCGCGCGGGGATGCGGATGAACTCGGCGTAGGCGCCGTTATTGAAGAGCAAATCGTCGCAGAGGTTTTCCTGGTTGCGCAGGCAGAAGTAGCAGTGGCCGCAGGGAGCGGAGTTGAGCGCGACCACGCGATCGCCGGCGGCAAACTCCATAACGCCCTGGCCCGCTTCCACCACGGTGCCCGCCATTTCGTGCCCAAAGAGCGCCGGGGGCACGATCATGCGCGCGTGATAGCCGCGGCGAAAGACTTTGAGGTCCGTGCCGCAGGTGAGCGCCGCGCCCACGCGGACCACCAGCTCGCCCGCCGCTGCCTTGGGAAAGGGAACCTGCTCGATGCGCACATCTTCGCGGCCGTGAAGGACGGCGGCATTCATGGTGCTGCGCTCGCGGATAAGGGCGTGCTCTACGGTCCTGCGGCCGAGGCTGACGGCGCTTTCGACCGTCCTGCGGCCTTTGACCACCACCGTCTCGACAGTATTCAATCCTGCTTCGACGACGGTCTCGACCGTATTGAGGCCTCCCTCAACGACGTTCTCGACTTTCTTGCGGCCCTCCTCGACCACGGTTTCGACCGACTTGCGGCCGCGGCGGATCGCGTCCTTCACCGTGCTGGCCATTGGAGACCCCTATTCCCTGCCCCGGCCCAGTACAGGCTCAATCATAATCTTCATCGAGTCCGCTTTGGGGTGAGATGCTACATCAATCGCCGCCACCGCCTGTTCCATTGGGAAGCGGTGCGAAATCAACTGCGTCAGGTCGAAGCCGCTGCCGTAGCCGCTGAAGATCAGGCTGGCGACCTCGTCGCGGATGCCAAAGGACGAGGAATAGGAGCCCATCAGCGTTTTTTCGTCCATGCACACGGCGCCGGGATCGAAGGTGGCCTCGCCGTGCTGAGTCTGTGCAAACAGCATGACCTTGCCGCCGGGCCGGCAGGCGTCCATGGCGGTTTTGATGAGCGCATTGCCCCCCACGGCGAGGATAACGGCATCTGCGCCGCGGCCTTCCGTCTCCGCAAGGACCCGCTCCACAACGTTCTCCTGCCCGGCGTGAATTGGATGCTTGAGGCCGAACCGCGCGGCGATGGCGTGGCGCTCCGGGTAGAGGTCCGACGTAAGCACCTTTGCGCCGATGCGGCTGGCCAGCGCAGCATGCATCAGGCCGATCGGGCCCTGGCCGATCACGAGCACAGTGTCGTCGGCGGCCAGCTTGAGCATTTTTACGCCCTTGAGCACCGTGTTCACCGGCTCCACAAACGCGGCCTGCTCGAACGGGACGCCATCCGGAATGCGCACCACGCCGCCTTTGGCGACAATAAAGCTCATCACGCGGATGTATTCGGCAAAGCCGCCGCCGGAGGGCTCGAAGCCGGCAGTGACGCCGGTCTTCTTGTAAAGCGGGCACTGTGCCGGCGTGCCCTTACGGCAGTAATAGCACTCGTTGCAGGGAACATGATGGTGCACCACGACACGCTCGCCCAGCCGGTAGTTCGCCACACCTTCGCCCACCGCAACGATGGCGCCCGACATCTCGTGGCCAAAGATGCGGGGGGCGGAATGGGAGCCGTAGTGGATCTTCTTGAGGTCGGTGCCGCAGATGCCGCAGGTGGCGATGCGCACCAGGAGCTCGCCCGGCCCGATCGCGGGCACGGGAACGGTCTCGATACGCATGTCGTTGATGCCGTGGTAGACAACCGCGCGCATGGTGGCGGGGATTTTCGAGGAAATGTCGAGCTCGGGGCTGGAGATTTGCGTAGCCATTTATTCGATGTGACCTCGTGCATCGAGAAATTCGACCAGCGACCGGGCGATGCCTTGGGCTGCCTTTCTACTATTCTCGCCCATGCGGAGGAGCGCAGGCCAGTACTTTGGCGCGAGAAGCGCCGAAAGGGCAAATTTGCCTGCCTTGAAGCCGCCGCCGGGGACGATGAAGCGGTTGAAGTCGGGCAGGTGGTCGTCGAGCGCGTCGCTGACGCCCTTGAAGCAGTAGAAGGGGATCTCGCGCATGGCGGCGAGGCGGGCGACGGCGGCGGCTTCCATGTCTACCAGCGCTGCATTGTAGGTGGCGGCGAGACGGCGCTTTTCCGGCTGATCGGCTACGCGAGGGCTGGACACAAGCCAGAGGTCGCCGGCGCCGGCGTCGCAGTGGAAGCGCTCGCCGGTGCGGACGTCGATGACGCCGGCAACGTTGTAGGCTTGGCCCGGCTTGGGTTGGAAGGTGAGCGCGCCGGCCCAGCCGAGTGAGAAAACCAGGCTGATGGGCCCGCCGTCCTCAAGCGCGGCGAAGGCGCGGGTTGCCGCGTCCTGGCCCATGCCCGCGCAGGCGGCGATCCACTCCTCTTCCCACTCCGTCTCCTTACTGCGCTGAGCCCAGAAGTGGACGCCATTGCGCTCAGAGTGCGGCCAGCCGCGGACGAGCGGCTTGAGCTCGCCGGGAAGGGCGGCAATGAGGGCTACGCGGGTCATGCGCGCGTTCCGATGAAGCGATGCCAAGCTTCATAGTCGTCCGGAGGTGGACAGACGCCGAAATCCTCTGGGAGCGCAGGAGCCTCCGCTGAAATCGCCCTGGCTGCGAAGGCTGTTTGGAACAAATTGTCGGTCTCCATTGCGATCTCTTGCTTCGCGGCGTTTGCCAAGATCGAATCCAGCTTGCCGTTCCAGTTCAATAGGTCGGCCTGCATCAGGCGCCACGGGATGTGCCAGACGGGTGATTGAGGCGGCTCCAGAAGGCTCCAGAGCTGAACCACATTTTCGAACGCTGAGGTCTCAATCCTTGAAAAGGCAAAGATACGCCTCGATTGGCCCGGCCCCCAAGCGATCAGATCAAAGCGAAACGCAGACGATTCTGCCGCGCAATTGACAGCGCCGGAAGTGAAACCGTCGTACCAGTCAATGGTGAGAATGCGGTCAAAAAGCAACGTAGTTTTGCAGGGCGTTGAAATGAGCGATAGGTTCATTGCAACACGCTCAACTCCTTGGCGCGGAGCCGCTCGATGGCGGGACGCTTGGAAAGTAACTTGGCGTCAGTCAAAGTATCGCCTCAATCCCCTTGCGGCGGATGACGTTGAGGAGGGCGAGAGATGGGCCCTTGGGCTGCTTGACGCCGCGCTCGAGTTGGGAAAGATAGCCGGCGGTCATGTTGAGCATGCTGGCTAAAGCTGCCTGGCTCAGTTTGGCGCGGTCGCGGATGGCGCGAATCTGCTTTGGTGTGATGGGTGCGGCCATCGACTTAGCCTTCTCACCCAGATGGCGGACTGTGATCTTGTCATAGGTTGCATCGTCCATCAATCCAATGCGATGCTGATCGCCAGCCATTTCGAAGATGGCCTGGCTGAGCTTGCTGAGCTTCTTCTTTGCTGTCATAGGTCAATCTCCTCCAAGAGGCCCTGGTCAAGGGCTTCAGCGATTTCCTTCGGGGAAGCGCGAAGCCAGTTCTGACCCACCTTTCGCAACTCGGCTAATTCGTTTGGGCCAATGTTATCGCGCTCATTCTTAGCAAATCCGTAAAGAAAAACGGCTCTGCCCGCACTGCGGTACGCCACGATAGTGCGATAGCCGCCTGAGCGTCCCTGGCCAGCGCGGGCTACCCGTTGCTTAATGAGTCCGCCTCCGAGGTCCGCGTCAATCAGTCCCAACTCGGCCCTGTTAATCGCCTCACTCAGGCTGGCGGCCAAGATCTGTTCTCGCCGCGTAAATCGAGCCATCCACTTGTTGAGGTAGACCTGCACGAGCCCCTACTAACACTCAATACTATAGCACTGTGAACCAGATGCAGCAAGACGGTCTCGCCGATTCATGGCGCATAGCCGTTTGCGCGGAACCAGTCGATGGCGGCGCGTAGGGCGGGATTCACGGGAAGCATGCGGAAGCCCAGCTCAGCTTGAGCGCGGGCGCTCGATGCGTACATCTTCTTGCGGCCCATGCGAACCTCCTCAAGCGTGGCGCGCGGTTCCTTTCCACGAATCTTGCCGGTGATCAGCTCCTCAAAGAACGCGTAGGTCGCGGCGACGGCGAAGGGGATCTTGACCGTGGGCGAAGGAAGCCCGGTGATGGCGGACATCTTGTCGAGAATCTGCTTGAGGGTCAGATTCTCGCCGCCCAGGATGTAGCGGCGCCCGGGCTTGCCCTTGGTCAGCGCAAGCACGTGCGCGCGCGCCACTTCGCTGACGTCGACGAGGTTGAGACCGGTATCCATGTAGGCGGGAAATTTGCCGTTCAGGAAATCGAGGACGATGCGGCCTGTGGGAGTTGGTTTGCTGTCGTTCGAGCCGATTGGGCTGGTCGGATTCAGGATCATGACCTCCTGCCCGGATTGCGCGGCGCTGATGGCTTCCTGCTCGGCCAGGAACTTCGAGCGCTTGTAGTGGCCGACCATGTCGGCGAGCGAGACGGGCGTGTCTTCGTTGACCACGACCCCGTCGGTGCGGAAGTGCATGGTGGCGACCGACGAGGTGTAGACGAAGCGCGGGACCTTGGCTTCGCGGGCCAGCACCAGGAGCGCGCGGGTGCCGTCCACGTTGGCGCGGTACATCTGCTGCGGATCGGGAATCCAGAGGCGATAGTCCGCGGCGACGTGAACCACGGCATCGCAACCCCGGAGCGCGGGGCGAAGCGTCTCGGGCTCGAGCAGGTCGCCCAAATGGGTGTCGCCGGCGATACCTTCGAGGTTTTTGAGTTTGCTGGACTTGCGAACGAGGAGACGCAGTTGCGCGCCCTCGGCGGCGAGGGCGCGCGCTACGTGATGGCCGACGAATCCGGTTGCGCCAGTGACGAAGATTCGCATGCGTTCGCGAGACTTTAGTTCCAGTTCAGTGGGGCGAGCCGGCGTCCCGGAGCTGGCGTCTTCCAACCGCGTCTATGCGCCGAACGACGCAATCGCCGTCTTCTCGTCGTCGAAGACATCGAAGACCGTGTACAGCTTGGTGATCTGCAGAAGGTCGTGGACGCGCTTGGTCAGATTCAACAGCTTCAGGGCGCCGTCACGGTTCTTCACCGAGGTGTACGCCGACGTTAATTCACCCAAGCCGGCGCTGTCGATGTAACTGACTTCGCCCAGATTCATCAGGATCTTGCGGGCGCCATGGCCGATTTCGTCACGAATCTCGTCGCGAATCGCAATGCAAGGCTCACCCATGGTGAGACGGCCACTGAGGTCGATGATAGTGATGTCCTTTACTTCTCGGGTATGCATCTTCAGGTCCATAACCGCTCTCCTTACCGGGTTGAGACGTGCGGCCGGATCTCAGCCAGGATGACTGGGATATGAGCAGCACAAGCTGCATGAGACTCCTAATCATATCCTGCATGGGCCAGTCGCGCGAAGAATGGGGGTGGCGGAAGGTGCGCTTCCGGTGTCCGCGGCCAGGTCAAGCAACTGCTGGCCGCGGTGTCCATGCAAATTTGGCAGAAGAAAGAGCGCGCTCCGGCTACTTCATCTCCGCTCGCGGTTTGATCAGCTCATCCAGCAGATCGGGCTTGCCTTCTTCGCGCACCAGGTGCGGGAACTTTGGCCCGCCGCGATAATCCACGGTGACCGTCTTGTAGTAGTCGTCGTTGATGACAAGGAACGAGATCGGCTGCTCCGATTTGACCGCATCTTCCAGCACATCGTGGGTGTAAATGTGCCCGTCAACACCGGCGATCTTCATCCCTGGGCCGATTCCGGCCTTGTACGCCGGGCTGCCTACAATCGACTCGCTCACAGTTCCGTCCGGCGCCAACTGCAGCCCCAGCGAATACGCGTCTCCAAAGTTCCCGCGCCGCCCGGGCAGTTTGACGGGCTCTGCCGTGTAGACGACCTTCCACCCGCCGTTCTCAATCCCGCCCATGGGCGACTCCGGTGAAAGCGAATTCAATCGCTCGTGGAGGAAAGCCGCCCAATCGTATGGAGCCACACCGTTGAGCGCGTCCACAAGCTGGTCGAACGTGTAGGTCTTCACCTGGGGGCCGTCGTTCGGCCCGCCGTGGAACGCATGGCAAAAATCGTCGATGGTCTTCTGCCCGTTGGTCACGCGGCTGATGATGGTGTTCACTTCAAGCCACAGCAGGTCGCCCTCATCGTAGTAGTCGGTACCGCGCACCCAGTCCATCCAGCCGCGCGCAGGCCGCATGCCCGGCTCTCCCACAGCGGTGTCCAACAGCGGACGCCAGGTGCGCCCGGGGCGTCCCGGCCCCAGGCTCGCCGCGATGTCGGCCAGGTAAGCGTGATACTGCTCCGGCGTCCACAGGCCGCTGCGCGCCGCCAACATCGGCCCCAGGTAGTCGGTCAGGCCTTCGTAGACCCAAAGCAAGTCGGTCTGCATGGGCGTCTCGTATTCCGGCGTGGTCAAATCCGCCGGCCGCCGAAACTTTCCGTTCCACGAGTGCACAAACTCATGGGCCAGCAGCGAACCCACCATGAACGCCCCTCCGGGCTCGAGAAACGCCCGCTCAGGAAGGCGGCTGTCGTTCGACTCGTGATGCTCCAGCCCGAAGTGAGCCACGTGATCGCTCAGCGCCAGCAGGAAGTGGTAATCGCGATAGTGCCGCGTTCCAAACAGCATGCCTGTCTCAGCCACAACATTGGTGAGCCCCTTCTGGATCTCCGGCGGCATGTTCAATGCAGCCTCGCTGTCCGCCGCCAGATCGATTTCGTGGTGGATGGGCTCGCCCGGCGGCGTCAGGTCGATCACGCGAAAGTACTCGCCCGTGATCACCGGCGAATCCACCAGAAGCTCGAGCGAGATGGGCTTGAACTTCACCTCGTCGCCGTCCTGGCCGGCCACGGGCAGCGGCGTGCCGAATTTCCAGCCGCCGGGCATTTTCAGCTTGGCGTCAAAGGTCAGCTTGTCTGAAGTTATCCCGGCCGGGTACAGCACCACCTCGTTCCACTCCAGCACCAGCAGCTTGTCTGTGGCCGAGTAACCCGCAGCCTCGATGTAGTCAAAGGACGCGTGCAGCTTTGACGCGCCCTCGGGCACATCCAGGTGAAACGTGTATATATCCAGCAGGTCGCGTTTCCACTCCACCGGTTTGCCGTCCGCTTCAAACTTCAGCCCGGTAAGGTCCGACACCGGGCCGTCCGGTCCATGCTCGCCCGGAATCCATTTGGGGTAGTAGAGCGTCAATGGCCCGGCGTGCACGGGCAGGACTTCTTCCACGTGCAGCAGCTTCTGCGACACCTGGGTCGCATCCACGCTCACTGTAATGTCTCCCGCCTGCGCATACACCGTCAGCGCCCCGGCAACCAGCAATATCGCAACCGCGCCACAGCGAATTCCTCTCATGTGCTCTCTCCTCGACCGATTCCTTTGTCCGAGCCTTTATATCAAATGAGGCTGCTTCACACCGCCTCGATTCCGTACTTTGCCCCCAGGAAGGCCCGCAGATATCCAGGAACGGCCCCGGCCAGTTCCTGCCAGGTGAGCACTTTCAGGCGCGTCCGCATCTGGGGGCGGCGCACCGCGCGCAGTATGCGGAACCATGCCTCGCGCAGGTCCGGCCGCCGCTCATCGTGGATTACGCAAAAGCTGGCGCCGTGCGCATGGGCGGCGAGCACGTTGCGGATGAGCTGATAGCCCTGGTAGCGCATCTCCCGCGGCGCCAACGCTTCGGTCTGCGCCACCAGCTCCGACTGGAACTGGGCCGCGATCGCGCCCGCCTCGTCGGCACTCACCACGCCAGTCTCTTCATACTCCTGCGTGAACTCTTCCGCAAACTCGGTGGAGTGGCGCCGCCGCGCCGTCATTACCTCGACTCGCGGCAACTCATCGCGCTCGAACACTTCGTCGAAGTCGCGATATGCCTCCACAACTTCCTCTCTGCGCTCCTGGAAATCCGTCTCGGTCAGCTTGGCTTCGACGAGCAGCCCTCCCCAGCGCAGGTCCACCTCGGTGCGGTCAAAGAGGCCCGACTTCAGCGGCACCCGCGCCTTCCACCCGAAAACCGGCGCTTCGCGAGTGTCCACGCCGAACATGGTCCGCACCGCCGAGGATTCCACCACCCCCGGCGTGCAGAAGACGTTCATCAGCAGCGCATCCGAACTCATGCAGGAGTCCAGCTCGCGCCATTTGCGTTTAGGATCATCCAGCGGCCGCGGCAGCGCGCGCCCCTGCGCATGCACCTTGTTGAAGCGCCTGGCCCACTCCGGCCGCGCCATGATGGCCGCATAGGCCGGATCAAAGAAGTTGCCGTGCAAACCTTCTTCCGGCAGGTATACGACCACCGGATCGCCGCCCAGGCTTTCCACATGCCTCCGCCTCTGCGCCCATTCGCGGTTGCGCGCGGCGAGCTCCTGCCGCAGTTGACTCGCGTACAATCCCGATTCGATGCCGGCCACCAGATGAGCTTATCGCTTCCCGCCCGTATCCTCAGCCCCGACAAACGTCCCCTCGCCTTGCTGCAATGCACCCTGCCCAACATCCATCTCCCGATGGAGGTCGCGGGCAACTCCGTGTGAGAGCATGAGGTTGTGAACCTGAGGTCTTCACACTTCCTGCTGCCGGCTTGGCTGCTACTGGGCCTGCTTCTCGCATCCTTCCCCGCGCACGCTGCTTCCAAATCCGAGGCCAACCCCAGGGCCGGCGCACTGCTCTTTCGCGATAAAGGCTGTGCTTACTGCCACGGCTCCGGCGGCGTGGGCACCAAGAAGGCTCCTTCGCTCCTGAAGATTCGGGAGGACAAAGCCTGGCCTGCGGAGAAGATCACCGAGCAGATCCTTGACGGCGGCGATAAGATGCCGCCCTTCCGCGATTCTCTGAGCGACGAAGAGATTGCGCGGATTGTGGCTTATCTGCGTGCCAGGCACCGTCCTGTTCCGCCGCCTCTGCCGGATGGCGCTACCCCAGCGCCGCCGGCCACCGCCGGTGCGGGACCGTAGCTGAACGCTCGCGAGCGGTCATTCCCCGTTGCGCGCGGCAAGGAACCGCTCCATGAACTTGGTGTCGAACTCGCCGCGGCGAAATTCCTCGTTGGCGAAGATCTCCTGGTGCAGGGGGATGGAAGTGTCGATGCCCTGCACGATGAACTGGCTCAGGGCTCGCTCCATTTTAGCGATGGCTTCGGCGCGGTCGGCTCCGTGCACAATGAGCTTGGCGATGAGCGAGTCGTAGTAGGGCGGCACCACGCCCTCGGCGTACAGCGCGGTATCGACGCGGATGCCGAAGCCGCCGGGCACATTGAACGCGGTGATTTTGCCGGCCGAGGGCGTGAACTTGACCGGATGCTCGGCGTTGATGCGGCACTCGATGGAATGGCCACTCATTTCCAGCTTCGCCGGCAGGATATTGGAGAGCTTTTCGCCGCCCGCAATGAGTAGCTGCGCTTTTACCAGGTCGATGCCGGTGACGAACTCGGTGACTGGATGCTCGACCTGGATGCGCGTGTTCATCTCGATGAAGTAAAGCTCGCCGTCCTCGTCCATGAGAAACTCGACCGTGCCCGCGTTCTGATAGCCGATCTCGGTGAGGCAGCGGCGGAGCGTCTTGTCGATGTCGTCGCGCATTTTCGGCGTGACTTTGAGCGACGGTGCTTCTTCGATGAGCTTCTGATGACGGCGCTGGATGGAGCACTCGCGCTCAAAGAGCGTGGCCACGTTGCCGTGTTCGTCGGCCAGGACCTGGAACTCGATGTGGCGCGGGCGTTCGATGAACTTCTCCATGTAGAGTTCGCCGTTGCCGAAGGCGTTGGCAGCCTCGCTGGACGCTGCATGGCAAAGGTTGGGCAGCTCTTCCGCGGTGCGCACAATGCGCATGCCACGGCCTCCGCCGCCGGCCTTGGCCTTGAGGATGACCGGGAATCCAACCTTCCTGGCCCAGTGCAGCGCGTCGCTTTCGCTCTCGATGACGCCGTCCGATCCGGGCAGAATGGGCACTCGGGCCTTCTTCATGGCCTGGCGAGCCTTTTCCTTTTCGCCCATCAGGCGGGTGACTTCCGGCGGAGGGCCGATGAACTTGATGTTGGAGGCGCGGCAGACCTCGGCAAAATTGGCGTTTTCGCTCAGCAGTCCGTAGCCGGGATGAATGGCGTCAACGTTGGCAATCTCCGCCGCGGAAATGACGGCGGGAACGTTGAGATAGCTGTCGGCGGGGCGCGGCGGGCCAATGCAGATGGCTTCGTCGGCAAAGCGGACGTGGAGCGAGTTGCGGTCCGCTTCGCTGTAAATGGCGACCGTGCGGATGCCGAGTTCACGGCAGGCATTAATGACGCGCAGCGCGATCTCGCCGCGATTGGCAATGAGCACCTTACGAAACATCAGTGTCCTTCGGAAGCGGAGTTAGCAGAGCTAGCGGAGTTAGCGGAGTTAGCGGAGTTAGCGGAGTTAGCGGCGTTAGCGGAGCTAGTGTCGCTGTTCAACGAGGGCGATCGTAATGAAGAAAGCAGGCCGTTCAAGATGCGGGCTACCTCCCATCCCTGTGCCATCAATTCGCCGCCCTTCTCCTTGTCCAGGTATCCCAGATCAATGGCCAGTTCCGCCTGGGTTTGCATCTCGTAGAGCGATCCGCGCGCATTTCCCAGGAAATGGCGAAACTGCAGATCGGTTAACCGGCCGTATCCTTCGGCGACGTTACTGGCGATCGATACAGAGGCTCGTCTCATCTGATCAGCCAGCCCGTACGCCTCACGTCTTGGCAGCACCTCAGTGAGCGTGTATACATTTCGCGCCAACGTCATCGCCTTTTGCCAGACAATCAGATCCCGATAACTCTTTGGTCTTGCCATCCCAGCCTTCGCAGACAGCCTAGCTCCGCTAACTCCGCTAGCGCCGCTAACTACGCTGTCTTCACAACAAACAGCGGTTGTCCAAACTCGACGGGTTGGCCGTTGGTTGCCAGGCATTTCACGATCTCGCCGCCCACATCGGTTTCAATCTCGTTCATCAGTTTCATGGCCTCCACGATGCAGACCACTTGGCCCTTCTCGACATGGTCGCCGGGGTTGACGAAGGACGCCGAGCCGGGCGACGGCGACCCATAAAACGTGCCCACGATCGGAGATTTGATCATGTGCAAGCCGGCATCCGGCTCTGCCTCAGGCTGCGCAAAGGGCGCCACGGGCGCGGAAAACGGCGTGGCCATTACCGGCTGCGGCGTTACGCCCGGCGCTCCGGCCAACATGTGCGTAATCCCGGCAATGGGGAGCGCTGGCTGGGCGAACTTGAGGCGGATTTTCATCTCACCCCGGTCCAGGTCGAACTCCGCCACTTCGTTCTCCTT
This sequence comes from uncultured Acidobacteriota bacterium, assembly GCA_963766785.1. Classification (GTDB taxonomy): domain Bacteria; phylum Acidobacteriota; class Terriglobia; order Terriglobales; family Acidobacteriaceae; genus Telmatobacter. The sequence goes on along the minus strand of CAVYBV010000009.1, from coordinate 328,879 downwards.
GAGAAACTCGATCAGTTGTTTCAGATCCTCAATATCTTCAGGTTTCATTCGTTCCTTAACCTTCCCGCCCGCGGAGAGAAAAATCGTCCGCATCACAGCTCAATCAGCGCCTTGGGCGCGGGCGTCAGCACTTCGCCGCCAGTGCGGGTCACAACCACCATATCCTCGATCCGCACCCCAAACCTGCCGGGCAGATAGGCGCCCGGTTCGATGGTGACCACCATGCCAGCCTGCAGGCGGTTGGTCTGTTCAGTGCCCAGCCGCGGCGCCTCGTGGATCTCCAGGCCGACGCCGTGCCCGGTGGAGTGCGAAAATGCCTCTGCCAGTCCCGCCCTGCGCAGCACGCCGCGCGCGGCTTCATCCACCTCTCCGCAGGAGACCCCGGCCATGACCGCCGCAACCGCTGCCTGCTGCGCCTCCAGCACTGCTTCGTAGGCGGCGCGCTCATCGGCGCGGGGCCTGCCAAAGTGCACGGTGCGCGTCATATCCGAGCAGTAACCTTCGTGGATTATACCGAAGTCGAGGGTGAGAAACCCGCGCCGGGGCAGGCGCGCCTCAGTGGCGCGTCCGTGGGGCATGGCGGAACGCTCGCCTGATGCAACGATGGTTTCAAACGACATGCCCTCGGCGCCGGCCAGTCGCGCGCGGTACTCGAGTTCGGCGGCCACGTCGATCTCGCGCTGCCCCGGGCGCAGAAATCCCAGGATATGCGCGAAGAGCCGGCAACCCATCAGGGCCGCCTCGCGCACGATGTCGAGCTCGTCCTCGTCCTTGACCAGGCGCAGCGGCTCGACAAGAGAGGCAGGAAGCGCGGTGAGGAAGGTGCGGCGCACGGACGCGGGCAGCGCGGCCTTGAGACGATTGAGTTCGGCTACGGTCGTATGGCCGGGGTCAAATCCGGCAAACTCGGCTCCGGGCTGGGCGGCCAGCCACTCCGCTGCGGCCACGGCCGGCGAGCGCGAGACAATCTCGATGTCGGCGCCCTGGACTTCCTCTTTTGCCTGCGCGACATAGCGGCCGTCGGTAAACAACCGCGCTCCGCGCCGCGCCACCGCCAGCGCAGCGCTCGATCCGGTAAAGCCGCAAGCGTAGCGAACGTCAGGCGCGTGGGCAACCAGCAGCCCGGAAAGCCCGGCGCGTCTCATGCGGCGGCGCAGCGCGCTCATGCGGCGAAGATGATCCACCGGTCAGTTTTATCATGCGAACCCCGCATTGTTGCGCAGCCGCAAACACGCCGCCTCACCTTGCGCCCGCTTCGTCCCGGTCAGTATGGTGGGGTAAGCAGTCCGCAACGCTTCGCGCCAATTCCCATGGATGTTCTGAAACGCCTCTTCGAACAGCACTTTCGCACGCCGGCGAGGGATGTGACGCCGCTCCAGGGCCAGCTTGGCGGCTCGGGGCGCGTCATTCTGCGGCTGACAAGCGAAAGCGCCGCCGCCATCGGCGTTCTCTACCCGGTGCGCCAGGAGAACGTCGCGTTCCTCGAGTTTTCCCGCCACTTCCGCCGTCACGCTCTGCCCGTTCCGGAGATTTACGGCGAGGCTCTGGACGAAAACGCCTACCTCGAAGAGGACCTGGGCGACGTCACCCTGTTCGAGTTCCTGGGACAGCATCGCTCCGGCGATGACATTGCCGCGCCTGCCGTCACCGCATACCGCAGGGTGGTGGAACTGCTGCCGCGCTTCCAGGTGGAAGCCGGCCGCGACCTCAATTACAAATTCTGCTACCCGCGCGCGAGCTTCGACCGGCAGTCGATCTCGTGGGATCTGAATTATTTCAAGTACTACTTCCTGCGTCTCGCGGGCGTGCCTTTCAGCGAACAGGCTCTCGAGGATGACTTCGGCCGGCTTACCCGGTTCCTGCTCTCCGCTCCCCGCGACTATTTTCTTTATCGCGATTTCCAGTCGCGCAACGTCATGCTGCGCGATGGGCAGCCGTGGTTCCTCGATTACCAGGGCGGGCGCAAGGGCGCGCTGCACTACGACATTGCTTCCCTGCTCTTCGACGGCAAGGCCGACCTGCCTCCGGCGCTGCGCCAGGAGCTGCTCGACCATTACCTGGATGCGCTTTCGGGCTGCCTCCCGCTTGATCGCGCCGCCTTCCTCGAGCACTACTACGCCTTCGTCTACGTGCGCATCATGCAGGCGCTGGGCGCCTACGGCTTCCGTGGATTCTACGAGCGCAAAGCGCATTTTTTGCAATCGGTGCCGTACGCGCTCAAGAATCTGCGCTGGCTGGCGCACAACGTCAAGCTGCCCATCGCGCTGCCCGCCTTGATGGCGGCATTCCAGGCCATGCAGGGCTCTGAGGAGCTGCGCTGCCTGTCCGTGCCGGCCAGCGGCCTCACGGTGCGCATCTTCAGCTTCTCGTTCCATCGCCAGGCCCCGGCGGACGACTCCGGCAACGGCGGAGGATTCGTCTTTGACGGGCGCTGCCTGCCTAACCCCGGGCGCGAGGAGCGCTTTCGCGCGCTCACCGGAAAGGATCAGCCCGTCATCGACTACCTTCGGGCGATCGAAGACGTGCAGGGGTTTCTGGCGCACGCGCAGTCCATGGTTGAGGCCAGCGTGGCGGCGTACCGCAAGCGCAACTTCTCCAGCCTCATGGTTTCGTTCGGCTGCACCGGCGGCCAGCATCGCTCGGTTTACCTGGCGGAGCAGCTTGCCTTGCGCCTGCGCGGCACGCCGGGCGTGGAGGTCGAGGTGCGCCATATCGAGCTGGAGAAGATGGGCCGATGAAAGCGATGGTGCTTGCCGCCGGCCTGGGCACGCGCCTGCGCCCACTCACCGAGGATCGTCCCAAGGCGCTGGTCGAAGTCTGCGGCCGAACCATGCTGGAGATCGCGCTGACGCGCCTGCGCGGCTTCGGCATCCGCGAAGTCATCGTCAACACGCATCATTATGCGGAGATGGTGGAAGAATGGCTGCGCGCACACGCTCCCGGCGACATGCGGATCGAGATTTCGCGCGAGGAAATGCTCCTCGATACAGGCGGCGGGCTGAAGAAGGCTGCGTGGTTTTTTCGGGAGCCCGGCCCGGATGCGAACGAGCCGTTTCTGCTGCACAATGTGGATGTGTTGAGCACCATCGATTTTGCCGCGATGGTGCAGGCTCACCGCAACAGCGGCGCGCTGGCCACGCTGGCCGTGCAGGACCGGCCCACCTCGCGTTCCCTGCTCTTTGACAAGGATGGAAATCTCTGCGGGCGCCGCACCGGCCTCGATGGCGCCCCGGAATTCGCGCGCTCCGCTGCCGATCCCCAGGCGCTAGCCTTCGCCGGCATTCACATGATCTCGCCCCGCATTTTTTCGCTGCTCGAAGAAGAAGGCGCATTCTCCATCATTTCTGCGTATCTGCGGCTTGCGGCGCAGGGCGAATCTATCGCCGCATTCCGCGCCGACCACTTCTACTGGCGCGACCTGGGCCGGCCGCAGCAGGTCGAACAGGCTGCGCGCGAAATCACAGAGGTCGCGTACCCGTGGTGAATCGGCTCCTATCGGCGATACTACGTCGTATGGGAAAGGGGCAGTGTGAAGTGATCACCGGAGCGAACAAGGTGCAGGACGGACACACCGCCGCCGAAAACGCGGTCTACGACTACCTCTGGCTCATGGGAGACACGGAGACCGAGTACACGCGAGCCATCCGGATCGGGGCCGCGCAAATCGCAGAAGGCACGGCCATGTCAAAGGCCAGTGTGCACCGTGCGCTGAAGGGACTGCGGGCGAAACTGGCCATCGAAGTCGCCGAGGATCACGAGGCAGTGACCATGACGCCGCGCACGTTCCGCGTGTACTCACACACTGTCATTCTCGCTGCGCGCGAGGCGGCGGGACTGCGCTGGGCCAGGCGCCGATCGGGCGGCGCCGTGGACCTGCTCACCAATACAGAAGCGAAGAAGCACCCACACGAAGAGTGGAGAGCGGCGGCGTGGGCAGCGTTCACGCGGCCCGCCGAAAATCGATCTGACCACACATAGCTTCGGTCGCCAAGCCCGAGGATTCACCAGATGAGAAAGGAGGGCGACCATGACTCACCAGTGGAACAAACCCTCCGGTTGGATCGGCCGCCTGCTCTTGCGCAACATGAACACGCGCCACTCCGGGGTCACGGACTGGGGCCTTTCGCACGTGAAGATCGGCGCGCGCGACGTCGTCCTCGACGTGGGATGCGGCGGCGGGCGGACAGTTTCGAAGCTTGCCACTGCTGCTGCTGAAGGCAAGGTCTACGGAGTGGACCACTCCCAGGCCAGCCTGGCCGTGGCCACAAAAACCAATGCGGCCCGGATCGCCTCCGGTTCCGTCGAGATCCACAACGGCACCGTTTCGCAGCTCCCCTTCTCCGATTCCATGTTCGACCTGATTACCGCCGTGGAGACGCACTTTTTCTGGCCCAACCTGCCCGGAGACGTGCGCGAAGTGGTGCGCGTGCTCAAGCCCGGCGGCACCTTCGCCATCATCGCGGAGATTTACCAGGGCGCGCCCAGCGCGATGGCTCGCGCCGCGGCAAAACATGCCCCGAAATACGGAATGACCCTGCTCTCGCCCGATGAACACCGCCAACTGCTGGCATCGGCCGGGTTGGGCGAGATCGGGGTCTTTACCTGGCCGGAGAAGGGTTGGATTTGCGCCCGTGGCAGGAAAGTTCCAGTGCTTTGAAGCGCGGTTACGCGGACCATGGATCGATGATCGGGCAAGAGACGTCTTCGAAGTGCCGTACATTCCGCGTGGCGATCGCGGCGCGCGTTGCCAACGCGATGCCAGCGATCATAGTGTCGCGAAGCTCGCCGGGCTGGCCACGGGCTTTCCGCGCAGCCATCAGCCTGGCGGCTTCCTCGGCGGCACGCGCATCAAAGGGGGCGATTCGGGACTCTATCACCTCGGTGAGCAGGCGGTCGAATGTCGCCGACAGCGCGGACCTGCGTCTGCCCGAAGTCAGGATCTCGATACCGAAGCGGATTTCCAGCACCGTGATGGAGGTGGTCCAGATGGAAGCATGCGGCTGCAGGTCCAACCAGCGAATCACGGCGCTATCGGGCTGAGCCTGCATCAGCGCGGAAAGGACGTTCGTGTCCGCGAGGATCATGGTTCGAACTTTGCCGGCTCGACAAGTTGTCCGCGCAGCTCGGGAATCTCCCGATCCAAGCCGATGCCGCGAAAGAGGGCAGCAATCTCCGTCCCCAGGCGGCGGACCGGAGCTTCGTCCTTGTTCACGGCGGAGCGCAGAATGTCCCGTGCCTCCTCCTCCATGCTGCGGCCATTACGCCGTGCACGGCGCTGGAGGCGGGACTTTGTCTGCACGTCGAGATTGCGAACGAGGATCTGCGGCATACCAAACCTCGGCTGCTATCATGATAGCACTTTCCCCGCTGAGCCGCCAGCCGGCCTTGCAGGGTGCTCATGGAGCAACAATCCACTCCCGCACCTGCGCCATCTCGCTTGCGTCAAATCAGCGCTTCACGGGGGCGGCGAAATCCCACCTTGATTGGATGCCCTGCCAGCCAGTATCCAGTTGTCGAGAGAATCGGAAGGCCCGCCTACATCGCCGGTTTGACCGGCTTTTTCTGCTCCGCGTCCACGCTGGCCGCGCCGGTCTGCGCCTCCGACTGACGGTCCATCCATTCATCCAGACGCGACCGCTTGAAGCGCCACCGGTTGCCCAGCTTGAAGGCGGGCACAAAGCCCTCTGAGGCGTACTTGTACAGCGTGTCCGGCGAGATGCCCAGGTAATTCGATGCCTGACGAATGTCCATGACCTCGCGCACTTCGGGAACAAGAAGATTTGAACGCGCCGCATTCCGCATGCCTGCCTCCGATTGACGGATCGATTACCCGTTTGGCCCGGCAGATGTGCCGGTAACTTTGTATTTAACACTGTTTTTGCCGGGGCTTCAAGAGGGTTTCCGGGTCCCATCCTTGCCCTTCAGCCGCTTCCGGCCCGGGCGCAGCCCGCCGAAGGCGCAGAGCCCTATATCTAGGATCACGACCGCTACCATCCCCAATATCTGGGAGCCGTATCGCGGATGGCACGTGTCTGTGCGAGTTCGTTTCGACGGTGAGCGACTTCCCACGGCTTTTTCAAACGGCTAAATCACTGAAAATAAATCTATTGATGGAAACGGCTGGACAGACCGCCCCGCTTCATAGCGCTTTCCGCCACCACACGGTCCGCTCGGAGCTGAGGTACTTGGTCTTCGCGCCACGGGAAAGGTAAAAATCAAGGACGGCGTCTTTGTCATTGACGAAGACAGAGCAGTCGGGCCAGCTATCGTCTTTGAGCAAATGCGTGGCGGTCATCTTCTTGTCCACCAAAGTGATTTCCGTCGGAGTGCACTCAATGACCTTTTGCGCTTTCAGAGAAAAGGCAGCGCCGGGTTCAGGCTGCGGGGGCACCTGATTCGCGATCTCGGTGAGCAACAATATAAAAGCAAATACCGCAGCGATGATCGCAATCTTCTTCATAATAAACGCATTCCGGACCCCGGTGGAATTTGAGGCCGGAACCCGGAGCCCAAGCGCTGCTCCGCCGGAAGTACCAGGATCCCTCAAACCAGATTACTTGCCTCAAATGCCGGGACACAAGCAAAATCCGCCCGCAAAAAGGGCAAGGCGGACCACTTTGGCCCGCCTTGTCAGGTTGAGGACTGACGCGTTCTGCTTTCGCTAATTCTTCTGATCTTCGCGCCGCTGCAGCGTCGGACGGTCGTCGCCATTACCCTGCGGGTCGTTGGCACGGCGCAGCGACGGCTTGTTGGTATCTTTGGCTTCCAGCAGCCGCCGCTTGTTTTCAATCCGCGCCAGCCGCGCCTTGATCTGGTCGAACTCCGAAGTGGTCACCAGGTAGTCCTGCTTGGCCGGAAGTATGCGCGCTATCTCCTCCTGGGAGTGCAGGATACGGTCCGGCGTCTGGGGGTGATCGGCGAAGGCCCGCGCCACCAGGCCAGGCTTGCGCTTCTCCAGCGCCTGGATCTTTTCAAAGAAGGTGATGAACGCCTGGGGATCGTACCCGGCCCTGTACATGTACTGGATTCCGAGGTAGTCGGCCTGGGCTTCGAAGTCACGGGAGAACTTGAGGAACGTAATCGGGACCGCAAACTGCGCCGCCTCGTAAATGCCGTACCCGGTCCAGCTATAGCCGGTCATCATGATGAGGGGAATGGTGCTCAGTTCGGCGTAGTTCATGCGGGTCATCTCGCGGGCGGCGTGGTGGGCGCAGACGTGGGCAATCTCGTGAGCCATCACGCCGGCCATCTCGGCCTCTTCGTCCGCATTCAGAATCAGCCCGGAATTCACATAGAAGAACCCGCCAGGCAAGGCCATGGCGTTGATCTCGTCCGAATCGATGATCTTGATGGTAAAGGGCACCTTGCAGTCGGAATTCTTCACCAGGTTCTGGCCAATCCGATTCACGTACTCTTCGATTACGGGATCGGTGATGAACTTGGTGCTCTTGTCGATCTCCGCCGCGTACATGCGCCCCATCTTGATCTCGCTGTCGGTGGAGTACCAGTTGCCCACCCCGCGGGCGCCGATGTCGCGGTTGCCCACGGCGCTCACGTCCTCGATGCTTCCCGGCTTCACCTTGATCAGGTCGCCGCCCACCGGAACCACCTTGTCCGGGTCCACGTTCACGTTCTCGTCGTTGTTGTCCTTCTTGTCCTTTTTGTCCTTCTTGTCCTTTTTGTCATTGGCGGACTTTTCGTCCGGAGGCGGAGGGGGAACATCGCCGGCCACGGGGGTGGTGCCGGGAGCCGGCTTGTCAGCCGTGGGCGTGCTCTGTCCCTGCTGCTGGCCGCTCGGCGCCGTCGAGGGCGCCTGCTGCGCCGTCGGCGTTGCGGGCGAGGGGTTTGACTGCGGCGTGGACTGGCTCCATGCCGCGGCGGTCAACGCCAGAGCCGCCGCCAGTGCAGCCAACGTTGCGGTCTTCAGATTTCCCAGACCTGCCTTCATACCTCACCTCCGGGGCGCGATAACGCCCCAAACCCGCTTCGCTTCGTCCTGTTAGACGCCATCTCTACCTGTTTCGGCAGCTATCAATAGGATTATTCACCCAATCGGGCCGCGACGCCAGAGCTTGTTTCAGGGGCCTGGCTCCAAAAGAACCAGCGGTGCATTGTCCTCCACTCGGCTTCCCGCATGCCGCCGCCTGCTTTAGAGTAGATTCCACAGTTACATGGGAGGTTAGGGTGCGCCGAGTTGTGGGGATGCTAGCCGTGCTGATGGTGTGCGGAGCCGCGCCGTGCCTGGGGCAGCCTCATCCGCCGGGGCCGCGGGGACCCCTGGGTGCGATCCTCAGGCCCCACCGCCATCCTCCTCCCGCTCCCGCCAACCCGCAGCACACGCCCACTGTGTACCTCGACGCCACCGGCCTGGGATCGCCGGTTGCGCTGGACAAGAACTGGCGCGTGGGCATTACCGCCAATCCCGCCGCGGCGCAGCCGGACTTCGACGATTCCGCCTGGGCGGTGCGCAACGCCGCCGAGTCCATTGAGGACATCCCCGATCAGGACCACCCCGCCAACGCCCCGCCGGGCCCACACCCTCCCGCGGATCACCAGCACCCGTTTGTCTGGTTCCGTCTGCACATCAAGCTGGCGCCCGGACACGGGCCGTTGGCTCTGCTTGTCCAGTTGCCAGTCTCCCGCTCTTCAACCATTTCTCCGAACAGCGGAGGCCCGGGCATTGACGTTTTTGCCGACGGCAAACAGATTCAACCGGCTGGTCCGCACGGCGACGACCCATACCGCTACCAGCCGATTTCCCGAACCTACAAGCTCAATCTGTCCCCGGACGCTGCCTCCTTCGTCCTTGCGGTCCGAATCATTTTCATCCCGGTTGGCTACGCCACCTACACTGCATTCTTCGCCAACCGCGCGTTCATTCTCGGCCACGCCGACGACCTGAACCAATCCCTGGAACTGTGGTGGAACCGTTCGCTGTTCGAACGCCTGCCGCGCCTGGTTGTATCCATGCTGTTCGCGGTGCTGGCCATCTTTCTTTTCGCCCTCTATTTTGCTCAGAAGGGGCACAGGGAGTATCTCTGGCTGGCCCTGCATGAGCTGGCTCAGGCGCCACTCGCCTTCATTGAGATCGCCGGCAGCACTGCCCGTATCGATCGGCTCCTTTACGCTTCCCTGCTGGTTGAGCTGGTCGCCATCTCCGCTTACCTCTATTTCGAGTTTCTGGTGGCTTTCCTCGATCTGCCGAACGTTTGGGGACCGCGGCGCCAGCGCTGGGTCATTCTGCCCTTGCGCATCGTGGCGTTTCCCATGCTGGGCGGCGTTGGCCCAACGCTCATGCTGGTCGGCCACGGCCGTACCTTCGTCGCCATCCTGCTGGTGATCGTTTATGTCCTCGCCATTTTCTGGTTCATCGGATGGCTCCTGTTCTGTTTCATCACCCTGATCGCCGCCACTGCGCGACGCAACTTTGAAGCCGGCCTGCTCCTGTTCCCGCTGGTGCTCACCTTCGTCGGCATCGTCGAGCCCGTGCTTACCGCAAGCATGAACGACTGGACCGGCTATGCATACCGTTCTCCGTTGACCATCCAGGCCGGTCCCATCCCCATCCACTTCGCCTCCATTGCCGACTGCGTCGGGATGCTGGCCATCGTGCTCATCATTTTTGTCCGCTTCCTGCGCATCCAGCGCGAGCAGGAGCACGCCTCCAGCGAGCTGGCCGCCGCGCGCAGCATGCAGGAGTTGATGATCCCCCAGGAAAAGATCGAAACTCCCGGATTCGAGGTCGATTCCGTCTACACTCCGGCCAACGAGGTCGGCGGCGATTTCTACCATGTCGAATCCACGCCCGACGGCGGCCTGCTGGTCGTCATCGGCGACGTGGCCGGCAAAGGCCTCAAGGCGGCCATGAACGTCTCCATGGTGATGGGCGCGCTGCGCCGCATCACCGACCATAATCCCGCCCGCATTCTCTCCTCGCTCAACCGCGTGCTCATTGGCAGCGATGGCTTCACAACCTGCCAGGCCGTGCTGTTCGGCGCCAACGGCGAGCTGACGATCGCCAATGCCGGTCACCTGCCGCCCTACCTCAACACCCAGGAAGTGGCTTTGCCCGGCGGCCTGCCTCTGGGCGTGATCGCCAATATCCGTTACGACGAGGTGCGCCTCTACCTCCACCCCGGCGACCGCCTCCTGCTCACCTCCGACGGCGTCGTCGAAGCCCGCCAGCCTTCCGGCGAGCTCTTCGGCTTCGACCGCCTGCACAATCTGAGCAATCAGTCGGCGTTTTATATTGCCGATGCCGCCAAGGAGTTCGGCCAGGAGGACGACATCACCGTGCTCACGGTGCGGCGGCTGGCGCAGGCAATGGCAGCGTGAGGGCCAGGTAGAAGCATGATCAGGGACACGGAGTCGCGGGGACTCGACTTCGCGGCCCGGGAGCAGCAAGCGCTGCGGTTTCGGCGTCAGCCGCGCCTGACTCCACCAACCCCGCGAACCCCGCGAACTCCGCTAACTCGCTAACCCCGCTAGCTCCGCCGACTCCACTTTCAGTCGTAGTACTCCAGTCCCAGGTGCGTGATCAAATCCGCGCCCATGATGTGCCGCAGCGTGTTCTTCAGCTTCATCGACTGGATGAACAGATCGTGCTCCGGGTACAGCCCGGGCGGGGTCTGTGGCGACTTGAGGTAGAAGCTGAGCCACTCCTGAATACCGATGGAGCGCAACTCCGGCGTGCGCCTGGCGAGATCGAGGAACAGCACGAGGTCGAGCGCGATCGGCGCCGCCAGAATCGAGTCCCGGCACAGAAAATTCACCTTCAACTGCATGGGATAGCCCAGCCAGCCGAAGATGTCGATATTGTCCCACGCCTCTTTTTCGTCGCCACGCGGCGGGTAGTAGTTGATGCGAATCTTGTGGTAGAGGTCGCTGTAGAGATCGGGATACAGGTCGGGCTGGAAGATGTACTCGAGCGAGCCGAGCTTCGACTCCTCCTTGGTCTTGAAGGATTTAGGCTCGTCCAGCACTTCGCCGTCGCGGTTGCCGAGGATGTTGGTGGAGAACCATCCTTTGACGCCGATCATGCGCGCCTTGAAGGCCGGCGCCAGCACCGTCTTCATGAAGGTCTGCCCGGTCTTGAAGTCCTTGCCGCAGATGGGCGCTGAGTTCTTCTTGCTCAGCTCGATCATGCACGGCAGATCGACGGTCAGGTTCGGCGCGCCATTAGCGAAGGGCACGCCTTCCTTGAGCGCCGCGTACGCGTAAATCTGCGAGGGTGCGATGGCGCGATCGCTGCTTGCCAATCCGGCTTCAAAGGATTCAATCGTTCGATGCACGGGTTTCGGCTGGAGGAAGATCTCGGTCGAGCCGCACCAGATCATGACCACGCGGTCGACTTTCTTCTTGAAGGCGCGAATGTCTGCGCGCACCTGCTCGGCCAGATCGCGCTTGTTCTTGCCCTTCTTCACGTGCGTGCCGTGCAGGCGCTTGACGTAATAACTGTCGAAGACGGCGGGCATGGGCTTGATTTTTTGAAGATAGGTCTTGAGCTGCTTCAGCGTCTCGGGCTCCAGCACGGCTGCGTGTGCGGCCGCTTCGTACACGTTGTCTTCAAAAATGTCCCAGCCCGTGAAGACCACGTCGTTCAGGTCCGCCAGGGGAACAAAATCCTTGATCAGCGGCGATTTGTTGTCGGTCCGCTTGCCCAGCCGGATGGTGCCCATCTGGGTCAGCGATCCAATGGGTTTGGCCAGCCCGCGCCGCACCGCTTCCACGCCCGCAATCATCGTGGTGGCCACCGCGCCCAACCCCACCACCATCACGCCCAATTTGCCCGTCGCCGGCGCAATCTTTGCTGCGCCGCTCTTCCCTTCATTCGACATCGTTCTTTTCCCCGGTCCTTTCTTCCCTGTTTCCGCGGAGCGTTGCCCGCTCGTGTTCCTTTTGCTGCTCCTCAACTGCCGTGCAGTTCGCAATCCTGCATCCTACGCTGCCTGACGGCTGCGCTGCACGTGCGTCCACACAAACCATACCAGCGCGGCCACCAGCGCCAGCTCCACCGTCAGGTGGAAGCGATGGAATATTTCCTGTACTCGCGGGTCCGTGTTCCATGCCTGGCCCAGTTTCATACCGATCCAGGCCAGGCAAAAATACCAGATGGAAGAACCCACGGTGGTGTAAATGTGAAATCGCAGCCGCCCCATCCGGGCAATCCCAGCCGGAAAGGCGACAAAAGTTTGCACCACCGGCAGCATACGCCCCAAGAGAATCGCAATCGATCCGTAGCGATCGAAAAACCAGCTCATGCGATCCAGGTCGTGCTGGCTCATCAGCACCCATTTCCCGTAGCGCATCACCAGCGGCCGGCCGCCCCTGGCGCCGATCCAATACGCGATGGCCGAGCCCACGTTGCAGCCCACCACTCCCGCCGCCACCACCAAAAGCAGGTTGAATCGCCCCAGGTAAACCAGATACCCGGAAAACGGCAGGATCACTTCAGACGGAATGGGAATGCCGCCAGAATTCAGCGTGATGAGCCCGGCGATGCCGGCGTAGCCGCCGACACTAATCACGTGGGTGATGCATTGAACCAGCCAGGCCAGGATTCGTTCCGTCATGCGCGACCTTCAGTATATCGTCCGCAGCCCACGGCCGGTGGCCGGTGGCCTGGAGCCGGTAGCTTGTAGCCTCTCTCTTGAAGCTTCACGCCTCAAGCTACTGGCTACTGGCTACCGGCTGCTGTCATCAGGCTGGCGGCTGCGACTCCCCGCTTTGCTACGATTGACCTTGTTCCACACCGAGGTGCCCGTTGCCCGACTTCCCTCCCGTCCCGCTGACGCTTGAAGGCGCAAGCGTCCTGCATCAATTCTTTCGCTTCGACTGGAAATCCTGGCGGGCCTGCGCGCCCGGCGAGCGCGAGCGTGTGGCGGGCGAAGCCGTCGCAGCGCTGCAGGCGCTGGAGCGCGATCCGCAAGGCAAGGTTCATACCGCCGTCTACTCGCAGCTCGGCCACAAGGGCGACCTGATCGTCGTGCACTTCCGCGACTCGCTCGCGACGTTGAACCAGGTCGAACTCGCGCTCGCGCAAACGCAGCTTCACGACTTCCTCACGCCCACGCACTCTTACGTCTCCGTCGTCGAACTCGGCCTGTACGAGTCCACGCGCAAGACCTACGAAGCCGCCGCGGCCAAGGGACTTGAGCCGCATTCGCCGGAGTGGAATGCCGACGTTGCCGAGTCGCTCCAGCGCGCATCGGCGGCCATGACGTCGCGCCTCTGGCCCGCCGTTCCCGATGCAAAGTACCTCTGCTTCTACCCCATGGATCGCAAGCGCGACGAGCAAAAGAATTGGTACATGGTGCCCTTCGCCGAGCGCCAGCGCATGATGCATGAGCACGGCATGATCGGCCGCCGCTACGCCGACCAGGTCAAGCAGATCATCTCCGGCTCCATTGGGATGGATGACTGGGAGTGGGGCGTCACGCTCTTCGCCGAAGACCCGGTGGTCTTCAAGAAGCTCATCTACGAGATGCGCTTCGACGAAGTCAGCGCGGAATACGCGCTCTTCGGGCAGTTCTTCATCGGCCTGCGGCTGCCGGTTGACAAGCTTGGAGTTTGGCTCGAGGGCAAGTTGTAGGCCCGCGGCATTACACTTCTGCTCATGCCGGCACTCAAGTCCGCCAAACCCAATGCCAGATCCACAGCGAAAAAAGCTTCAGCCAAAGCCTCACGCCCTGCGAAGGCAGCCGCGCCGGCGCGATCCGCGAAGGGCCCGCTGGCGCCGGAACGTATCGCCGCCGTTCTCAAGGCGCTCGACGAAGCCTATCCGAACGCAGTGTGCGCGCTGAACCACCGCTCGGCCTGGGAATTGCTCGTCGCCACCATCCTTTCCGCGCAATGCACCGATGTGCGCGTGAACATGGTGACGCCGGAACTGTTCAAGCGCTTCCCCACCCCCGCGGCCATGGCCAGGGCAATGCTGCCCGAACTGGAAACGCTGATCCGGACGACGGGGTTCTTCCGCAACAAGGCCAAGTCCATTAAGGGCGCGGCGCAGGCCATCGTGGAGCGGTTTGGGGGCGAGGTGCCGCAGACGCTGGATGAGCTGATCACGGTGCCGGGCGCGGCGCGCAAGACCGCCAATGTTGTTCTGGGCGTTAGCTTTGGCAAGGCCGAGGGCGTGGTGGTGGATACGCACGTGTTCCGCATTGCGCGGCGGCTGGAGCTGGCCAAAGGCGAGATGCCGCAGGCTGTGGAGCAGGAGCTGATGCGGGTGCTGCCCAAGGAGAAGTGGATCGAGTTCTCCCACCAGGTGATCCACCACGGGCGCAAGGTGTGCGTGGCGCGCAAGCCCAGGTGCCGCGAGTGCGCGCTGGAGCAGCTCTGCCGATCAAAGGACAAGACTTGGCAGTCGTAAACAACAGGGACCAATGGACCGAGGGAACAAGGAACCAAGGGACCCGACTAATGTGCAAAATAAAAAACGGCGATGTCCTGTGGAATCATGGGATTAGGTGCTAAAAGTGCAGTGAATTGCGCACCTTTTTCCCCGAGTCCAGGGGAGGGTTGTATTGTATTCTTGGTAATTGGTTCCGTTGATAAAGATTACTGATTGTGAACCCACCTTCGCGGAGGTTCGCCCGGAGTTTTGAGTCCGGGTTGTGGGGGCGGCCATGGCGCGAATTCACCCTTCTGAAATGCCAACGCCCGCCGGTGGGCGGGCGTAGTTCAACTCACGAATTGAGTATGGATGGGTTGTCCTGACCGGTCTGTGATGGCGGATACGGCAGTGCAGCGGAGTTAGCGGAGTTAGCGGGGTTAGCGGAGTTAGCGGGGTTAGCGGAGTTAGCGGGGTTAGCGGGGTTAGCGGAGTTAGCGGAGTTAGCGGGGCTAGCGGAGTTCGCGGGGCTGGCGGAGCTTGGAATTTGCCGATTTTACCCCCGATTTAGGGCCTCTCCGGGGGCTCTGGCGTGGGCCTTGAGGGAGAATCGGGTTCTGGTCAGGTGATTGCAATCACAATGGTGAAGTGGCCACTTCAGTGATTGAGCACTCGATCATGGATTTTGGGTTGTGCACGAGCGCGGGCCGGTGTCAGGAACGAGCATTTCCACACACGGGCTGCCGGATTCCGCAAAACCCGCGGGTCCAGCTTGAGAGGTATCCCAGGTCCCCAAAAGCGAGGGACATGGGGCGCCCAGAGGTTGATCAGGTGGCTGCGGGACCAAGCCCGGGGCACGCGCCCGGAGCATTCAGACGGCGAGGATGGCCCGGCCGAGGGCGCCGGTGGTTGCGTCCTGGACACTGATTGCGGCATAACGAGTGAGCCCGGCTAGATCGCGCAGGTGGTTGGCGAAGTCCCAGGCGAGGTTGCGGGCGCTGCAGATGTCCCAGAAAGCGAGCAGGCGGCCGATTTTGCCAGTGTCTTCCGCGAGCACGCCGAGCGTATCGGTGGCGAGCATGGTCAGCGCCGAGGGCATCACGGTTTTGAGCAAGAGGTTGACGGACTGAAAGTCGGCAAACTCGGGGCTGTCTGGCGCCGGAATGACGTTCAATTCGGCGTCGGTGGTCAGCAGAGCCAGCGCCAGGTCGTGATTAATGTGGGCGTTCATGCCCGCGAGAGCAAACTGGATGCGATCGATGCCGGTGCGGTAGCGCGCTTCAAACAACGCGCTCCATGCCGAGGGCACAGAGCCTCCGCCGAGGAATCCGGCCACGGCGGCAAAATAGAGACCGGCGAAGACGACATCGAGGCGCGTGAGCCAAACCGGACTTTGCCACGCGCCTCCGGGCGGGTCGAGATCGACCTGCTGGGTGACCATGAGATAGAGCCGGTTGAACCACTTGAGGCCGTCATTCACCGGCAGGAGCGCGTCGACGGCCTGCATGCGCGCAATCACGTCCGCAATGGTCGATGGAGCCGGCCCGTTAACGAGGTCGTAGAGCGGCTGGTCCGCAGGGGATGATGTGGCTGTGGGCATGCGCGGTCTCCGGTGGTGATCCGCAGCAGTATAAGCCATCTCTTCGACGCCCGACAGGGGATGTTGGCCGATCAGACAAGTAGCCGCTGACAGGTAGCCGGTGATCCGGGCCGGACAATCCCGCGCCTTCGGGGAGATGCCTTACGCCATGGCGACTTAAGGGGATTGACTGGGAGCATCGCGAACGGATTCTGGGTTGAGGTCTGTGGCATCCCCGGTCTTCGAATGCGAGGGACCGGGGGCACCCTCATTTGTGGTTTGGAAATATCCCGGGATCGGGGCCACCCGCCTATTTGCTAGAGCGCAAGAAAGCCATTTACACAACCTTCGATGCCTCGTTCGAGCAGATGACCCGCTCAGATGTCGGTATAGAATTCGGCTATGGAGACCAAGAGACAACGTTCTGGACCGGGCATCCGGACTGGGAGCACCAAGAATCTCTACACTGTGCTCCAGAAGCACCTTGGACAGCGGACGGTCCTCGGAGTGGGGCTGCCGCTGCTGAATGACTACCTTGCTGCGGCGAAAGGGGGGCAGCTTTCGGACGGTCTCACGGAGAAACAGATTGAAGACGGCTTTCGGAAACTGGCCACGCAATACATACACAGCGATTTCCATTCCACCTATATCGTAAGGCGTCTCGGAAGAGCCGGATTCGTCGACTATGCGGACGGAAAGTATCGCCTGCGCCCCTCCCTACTGGAAGACACGACACTCGACGAGCTTGACAAACTCTAAGAAGAACTCATGGGTTCATTGCGGTCGGCTTATGAGCAGCGCCAGAACGCCATGAAGAGGCTTGAAGAGACCTGCTCATTGCCATCCGAACAAGTCATGGAACGCCATGCCCTCGTTGAGGAGTATCTTTCACACATATCTGGAAATCACGGCGAGATTTTCGAAGTAGTATCATTCGCGGTCTTGAGAGAGTACTTCAGAACATTTGGTTTCTCACTCCAACGATTCTCAACGACTCACGCCAACGATGGAGGTATGGACTTCTTCGCATCAGATGCCATCTATCAGGTGACAACGGATGAAAGTGTAGAAAAGCTACGGAGAGACTTGAGGAAAGCGCCAGGGACGAACAGGGTTATGGTCAGGCCGACCGTGACTGACGAAATCCTTGAGCTTGGCGAGGATCGGGTACTTGAAACGATAGAGCTCAAAGATCTGCTAAGCCATTTCATTACGTGGCTTCTGGCGCGCGACAAACGCTCTAAGCGGTCAGACCATCTCCAGCGCGTACTCCAGATCGCTCTGGAGGAGTTCCGGCGCGAAGAACGAGCTGAAAGCTCGGACAACAGGCGAACTTTTCTGACGCAATAATGTGCATCTTCAGCGATTAAATAACACGGTGAAAACGGCAAGAAGAGGTCAGGGCCTGTTCAAACCGACGGCGACCGGTGGATTATGCAGCCGGATCACCTCCCGGCGGAGGGAGCAGGGGCCTTCAGGCCCATGAACGCAGGCTCGCAAGAGGAGCGGCTTCAGCCACGGGCCTTTCGTTTATTCTGTCCGGGTGCGATTCGCACCACAAGAAACCCGGACGTATCTGGAAACCGCTGTAACTGCGCAACGCCGCAGCCTTTTTCAGGTCGCGGTAACGGCGGAGTTGCTTGAGCGGACCATCCTCGACTATCGCAGCCAGGGAAAATTCCTCCTGCATGCATTCGTCATCATGCCCGACCATTTTCACGCTCTGATCACGCCGGCTCCGGATGTTTCGCTTGAAAAGGCGATGCAGTTCATCAAGGGTGGCTTCTCCTTCCGTCTCAAAAGCAAGCTCGACGTGTGGATGCGTAGCTTCAACGAGAGCCAGATCATGAGCGAAGAGAAGTTCGTGAATTGTGTGCGGTATATCGAGGAGAACCCCGTTCGGCGCGGACTTGTATCGACGCCGCAAGCCCATGCATACAGTTCCGCTTCCCATGGCCAACTGGACCCCATGCCTCTCCATCTGAAGGGCTGAGAGGGCAGCCGAGAATAAGGCCCGGGCCTAAAGGCCGCAACTGATCCGCTGTATTCAGGGGCCTGAAGGCCCCTGCTCCCTCCGGAAGATTGAGAAAAAGCTATCAGCATAGAGCGAGCAGACCCTAAACCCCGCTGGTATGCGCAGACCCTCGCCAAACGCATCAGGAACATCCAGCGTTTCCGTGAAAAGATCACGTTCATCCAAGGCGACGGAATCGCGATCATTGAGAAATACGCACCGCAGGAGTCTGTGGCCTTTTTCATCGAACCTCCTTACACTGCCGGGAAGAACGGAAAACGGGCCGGGAGGCGCCTCTACACCCACAACGAATTGGATCACGAGGAACTATTCCGCAAGTGCGAGAACATAAAGGGCGACCTCCTAATGACGTACGACAACGCCGAGGAGGTGATCCAAATGGCAGCCCGCCACGGATTCCCGACACGGCTTATCTCCATGATGAACACGCATCACGCTACCATGCAGGAGCTCATCATTGGCCATAAATTAAGGTGGGGCTGACCACAGAATTCCCGGGATCGCGCTTTCGGTGGTGGTCGGCAAACCATCCAGATTTTGCAAGACGCTCGCCGCATCTTTCTGGTTGAATTGCGCTATCCGCGGACTAGGCTAGCCGTCGGTTTTCGCGAACGGTCCAACTCGCCCATTCAGGCCTACCGTTTATCAGCGGCGATCCGCGATCGCTCCCAATAAACGCCGCAGGCTCCGGGAGCCTCCTCAGACCCCAGCCCCGCAGCAAGGCGCGAGATTCCAGCCGCCATGCCGACATCGCGTTCCATACCGGGGTTCGATGGGTGCATTGGCGATTAGACCTCCATCGAGGTTCCATGAGACACGGGAGTGGCGAATGGACCCCGGTCCGCCCGCTGGAGTTTTTCTTGCTTGCCAAGGCGGTTCGGGTCTACGATCTAGTCTTCCCTGTTCCCCGCGGCTGCTAACACAACCTAAGCTTCCGACGGCTCGGCGCCTCCTTATGACGGCCATTTGCCTCTGGAATGGAGATCCGAACGTGAAACATTCGATTTGGGTCCTCAGTCTTCTATCCGCTTCCTGTGTGGTGTTCTCGCCTGCACGAGCTCAAGATGCGGCCATTGTGCCTGGCCTGACCTATGTGTGCAATGGTGAGCGGCTGCACATCGACAGTTGCAACATTCGTGACCTCTCAGACAGCTCGACCTGCATGGTGGCGCACCCCGATCACATGCGGCCCAACGGCTTTCCAGAGTACACGTATGAAACGCGCGGCAACCTGAAAAAGCTGCTGCCAACTTGCCAGCAGCCCACGGCGCAGCGGAAAGCCGCTGCAAGCAACGCCCAGCAGCGGCAGCAGGACGCTCAAGCTGCCGCCTTCAAGAAGGCTGAGGCCAGTCCGCCGATGCCAACTCGTGCGGACGTGGTGCAGGCTCTGCAGCCCAAGGACCCGGCTGCGCGGCAAATGAATCGCTGCATCGCCGCCGGCCGCTTGCCGGCCAGCTGCACCGGCAATGCGCTGCTGGGCGGCTTCAGCCAAATGATCACGTCGATGCTGCCGTCAGTACGCGACTCGAGCCGGCCGCCTGCGGGGCCTGTGATGTCCGGCGTGTATGCGGGTGCAGGCAACTGGCGGCTCGACTTTATCGATGGCGGCGTCCTGGTCAACTGTTCCTTTCTCGCTCCCAATGAAGAAACCTACAGCCTCAAGTTCGAAGCCAATCGTACGGCGCTCATCGTCAATACGAAGCCCAAACCGCTCGATCTAACCCTTCGCGCCGGTGGCATCATCGTGGGGCCGCCGGGACCGGTGACAATCGATGGCGTCGTTGCCGGCGGATCCTCCGGGGGCGGTGGCACGCCTGGCCACACTGAGACTACGGAAACCACCAAGTACTACCAAAACCAGAATGACGGCACCGTCGATTCGCACACAACCAGCGAGACCACTTATGTGCCCGGCACCTACACAGCTCCGCAGACCACCTTCGTGCCCAGGCGAACCACCTGCCCGGCGATCAATCTCACCTCCAAGGGCGCGGGTGTGGGCATTCAGACCAAGCAGACCGATCTGCTCAAAACGGCATTTGGCGGCGACAAAGGCCCGCCCACGCCGCCGGGCATCCGCATGCAGGACATCTACGCCGCGGCCACCGGCTTCAGCGTGCAGTTCTTTCCGGAGTCGGCCGTTCTGGGCTGCGGACCCGATGCGGCGCGCGCGTATCCCTACACCGTGGTGGCCGGTCGCTCCGGCGCGGTCGTGAGAATAGATGTGCAGGATCATCCGCTCAACCTGGCGATCCGGCCGGATAACACGCTCGATCCAGGCAGCAGCGCGCCGTATCAGGTGCATGGGCGCCTGCTGATCGGCGACGCCGTCAGCGGCAACTACAACTTCATACCGGACGAGCAGACCTGCGCACTCGCAATGCTTGCGCCCAGCGCGTCGATCCCCGCCAACGGCGGATCGGCGGACAATGTGGGAGTGCCGGCTGGGCGGGGATCGGCTCCTCGATGAATCCAGGCATGCTCTCTACGCCGTGAGCGCCGCTGGGGAGCGCTATGCTCGCCTTGGCGGGTGGCTTTACGTTGCAACCCGGAGTACCTGAGCTTCGGTGAGCGGATTTGTTCCCGGAAACGGGGATCTCGCGAACTGACCGCACGTCATCACAAGGCGGCCTCCCGTTACAAATCCGCTCCTCGCTGAGCGCTTCGGGGATATGGCGCTCGCTGACAGAAACTGCCGGGTGGGTTCATTTGGTATTGGCGCAACCTTCCTCCGAGCCATTATGATGCTGCGAAAGCGATGGAGCGGTAATCGAGGATGGAGCGGAGGAAACTATGCTTCGTATGCTCTTAGCAGCCTGTGGTGAAAGTCCTGATGCGCGAGGTGGAAAAGTACTGGGATCTTCATGGTCGAGTTCGTAGGATGTCGGCATGGGGATGGGAACGCGGCAATCGCAAGAGAAGCAGGAGGAGATCTGGATCGCGAACGGGGAATTGGCGCGGTCGCCGGGTCATCCTTTCTACCATCGTCTGAACGAACTTCTTGACGAGGAGAAGTTCGACGGGTTTGTGGAAGGTCTTTGCGGGAAGTACTATGCGCCGAAGATGGGCCGTCCCGGGCTTGTGCCTGGAGTCTATTTCCGTTCACTGCTGATCGGCTACTTCGAAGGCATTGACAGTGAGCGCGGGATCGCCTGGCGATTGGCCGATTCGCTGGCGCTGCGGAGTTTCGTGCGCATTTCCCTGACGGAGTCGACGCCGGATCACTCGACGATCTCCCGGACGCGCCGGCTGATGGATGTGGAGACGCATGGGGAGGTGTTCGGTTGGGTGCTGGGCCTGTTGGCGGATCGGGGCCTGCTTCAAGGTAAGCGCGTGGGCGTGGACGCGACAACGCTGGAGGCTTCGGCGGCGATGCGTTCGATTGTGCGGCGCGATACGGGCGACAGTTACGAAGAGTTCCTGACGGGGCTGGCGAGGGCTTCGGGAATCGCGACCCCGACGCGCGAGCAGTTGGCGCGGCTGGACCGCAAGCGGAAGAAGCGCACGTCGAACAAGGAATGGATGAGCCCCACCGATACGGATGCGCGCATTACGAAGATGAAGGATGGGCGCACGCATCTGGCGCATAAGGCCGAGCACGCCGTCGATCTGGACACGGGCGCGGTGGTGGCGGTGACCTTGCAGGAAGCCGACAAGGGCGACACCACGACCCTGGACATGACGCTGTGCGAAGCCGGCGAGACGGTGGCGGAGTTGGGGGTGCGCGCGGCCGAGTTGCATCCCGATTCCGCGCCCAAGGTGAACGTCGAAGGCATCGAGGAAATGGTGGCCGACAAGGGGTATCACTCCGGAGCACTGTTGGAGAGGGTAAAGAAATACCAAGTACGCAGCTATATTCCGGAGCGGCAGCAGAAAGGGCGGCGCAACTGGGAAGGCAAGCCAGGACAACAACAGGCAGTCTACGCCAACCGGCGAAGGGTGCAGGGCACCTACGGCAAGAGCTTGCTCCGACGACGCGGCGAACTGGTCGAACGCAGCTTCGCACACTGCTACGACACGGGCGGCATGCGGCGCACGCATCTGCGCAAGCACGCGAACATCCTCAAGCGGCAGTTGATCCATGTTGCGGGGTTCAATCTGAGCCTGATCTTCCGCAAACTGCTCGGCGCCGGCACCCCGCGGGAGTGGAGAAACCTCAGAGGCGTGGCGTTTTTGTTCGTGTTGGGACTGTTCGCCCGCCCTCAACATCGCTCTCGGCGCTGTCGAACCCTGATCGGGCCATCAAGAATCAATCGTGACGCAGCGCCCTCGTTCCCGGCTCCATCAAGACCATGCCGGAAAATCGCCACTTACGCCACAGGCTGTTAGGGCTTTTGTTGGTAACGGCGGCACAGGCGGCCACACCCGTTTTCAACGCATCCTTTGACAACCCACAGGAGAATTGGGCGGCGGTTCGCGGTTCCGCTGTCGTCGATTCCGCCGTCCAGCACGAGGGTCATAAGTCGCTTCGCCTGGAACGCGACGCCTCTTCAAAGGACGCGTGCGTCCAGCTGGCCGCGGTCTCGCTCACGATTGGGAAACGCTACGAACTCAGCGGATGGGTTCGAACTGAAGACCTGGAAGTGCTTGACGCGGATCGCAGCCCCATTGCGGCCGGCGCGACGCTGGCTATGGCGTCGATGCCCTTCGACGTACATTCCGCATCGCTCGGTGGCACTCAGCCCTGGACCCGCCTCAGCTTACGATTTGTGGCAAGCCGCGCTCAGGATCAGGTCCTGCTCAGCGTAGGCAACGGCGGATCGTTTCACGGAAGGGCGTGGTTTGAAGGCGTGCATGTGGAAGAGATTCCCTCGTCGGAAGACCAATGGCCGGCGCGCGAGGCTGTGGAGACGTTCGGCCCGGCCTACCGCTATCCCGCGGCCGGCTGGATCTATCTCCACATTGAAGGCGAGCCTTACGAGCGTGGGTATCAGCATGGACATTTGATGGCGCGCGAGATTCCTGAATATCTCGAGCGTTGCGCCGCAGTCCTGGGTTCGAAAGACCACTGGGACGACTACCGGACCACGGCGAATGCCCTTTTCCTGCGCGGCTTTGACCGGGAAATCCTGAAGGAGATGCGAGGGATTGCAGAAGGCGCCTCCGATGCAGGCGCGCGGTGGAAGGATCGGCGCATCGATCTGCTGGACATTGTCGTTGCCAATACTACGATCGAGATGGGCGAGCTTGCCTCTGCCGTTTCCGCCACCCCTACCGGGCTCGAAGGCATGACCTTTGACGCGCCGCCCTACGCCGGCCGCAAGCGCGATTCGGTGCTCGATCATTGCAGCGCCTTTGCCGCTACTGGGCCGGCGACGCGCGACGGCAAGATGGTTATCGGCCATGTCACATGGTGGCCTCTCACGCTCGCCGAGCAGACCAACGTCATGCTCGACATCAAGCCTGCCAAGGGCCATCGCATGCTTATCCAGAGCTATCCCGGCGGGATCGAAAGCGGCACTGACTGGTATCAAAACGATGCCGGTATGGTGCTGACCGAAACAACAATCAATCAGACGCCATTCAATGTGCGTGGGACCCCGGTTGCCTTTCGCGCGCGCATGGCCATTCAATACAGCGACAATATCGACGATGTGGTTCGCATCCTGAGCACGCAAAACAACGGGCTGTACACCAACGAGTGGATCATGGGCGACGCCAAGACCAACGAAATCGCCATCTTCGATCTGGGCACAAACCACACTAAACTATGGCGCAGCTCGAAAAACGAATGGTTCGGCGGCACTCCGGGATTTTACTGGGGCGACAACAACGCCAAGGATCTTACCGTCCGGCTCGAAGATTATCCCGATCCCAACAGCGATCCGGAGTTTATCCCTTACGTCCCGCGGATGCGCGACACGGCCTGGCAGCAGCTTTATCAAAAGTATCGCGGCAAGATCGACGAGCAGTTTGGATTCCTGGCTTATCGCACCGCTCCTCTGGTCGCCGCCAGCACAATGGATGCGAAGGTGGTCACCGCGGACATGGCCTCAAATATGATGGTTTGGGCCGAGATGGGCAGGCCGAACCAGCGAGAGTGGCTGCCCAACAAAAAATACGATTACACGGGGGATGACGGCCTTTATCCGTCAGGCTATTACTTGTTCCAGGCTGAGCCCACCGCGACTCTGCGCGCCGCCATTGAGCAAAACGAGAAGACCCGCCTGGCGGCTGCGCATGGATCATCCCAGCAAACGACGGCGCAAGCCAAAAATACGGCGCGTTACGACGGCAGGCTTTGGAAAGGCTGGGTCTTGCCGGCATCCGATAGCGATTCGTGGTTCGTGGCCGGCTCCGCCGAATATGAGCAGGTGCTTCAGTCGAACGATGTGGACGAAGCGATGAACGCCCAGCGCGCTGTGTGGCGCAGTCTGCAGGCAAAGGCGGACTCTCCATTGGATCAATATCGGCGCGAACGATCGAAGGGCGTCTTGTTTCTCGACTCGCTGCGCGTCAAGATGGGCGACGACGCTTTTCTGAAACTGATGAGAGACTATTTCGCCGCCAACACCACCAAGACAGTAACGGCCCAGTCGTTTCTGGAGAAGGCGGGCCTCAATCAGTCCCTCGCCCACCTGGACGACATCGATCCTCCCGACGGCCCCATGTATTTAGTGAATGACATTTGGCACCGTGTGCCCACTGCCATCATCGTCTACGGAACGCTGCGCGATGCCGGCGCGAACCGCTACGCCGCCGAACAATGGCAGCACAACTTTCTCGATGACTACGAGAGCCAGGTTCCGATTTACAAGGATTTCGCGGTCTCAGACGACCTGCTCCGCGATCGCGACGTGGTCTTTATAGGCCGTCCCGAGTCCAATTCCGCGCTGGTATCCTGGTCGGCGAGACTCGGCCTCGACTACCAGGGCGCCGCATTCAAGATAGACAACGAGGTACACGCCTGGGAACGCGAGGCACTTATCCTCGCCGCAAAAAACCCGCTGGACGCGACTCACATGGTTCTTGTGGTAGCAGGCAACGATGCTCTCAGCACCGTGAAGACGCAAGGGGCGGATTTGAGCTCCGATGAGTACATGATCCTGAGAGATGGGGAAAGCCCCGTGAAGGGCTTCATTGTTGCCCACACCGCGTCCTCCGGTCCGCCCGCCCATGCCGGCAAATGACGAAGAGCCGGCTGGAGCGAATGCAGGTCCCCTTCGGCAGGCTCAGGGCAGGTTTTGTGGCGCCCGAACGAAGTCTTAGCGCTTCGCTTCTAGCTTCTGGCTTCTAGCTTTTAGCTTTTAGCTGGGCTGCCGCCTTGCCTAATAGCCGGCGAGGCTCAGGTAGGCGCGGATGATGTCGCCGCCCCAGAGGGCGCTGACCATGCCGCCGATGCAGATGAAGGCGCCGAAAGGAAGGCGTGTCCCAGCCCAGGATTCCAGTGTCTTTCTTGAGGACTGGCGAAACAGCATGGCGATGGCGGCCGCAAGCCCAATAAAGATAGCGAGCAGGAGCGCGAGCATGGCGTGAGAGAAGCCGATCCAGACGGCCAGCATCAGCATGAGCTTGACGTCGCCCAGGCCGATGCCCTCGCGGCCGCGGACCTGGTGGTAAACCCAGCGGGCACTGAGAATGGCGGCGGGAATGGCAAGCATGCCGAACAACCAGAGGAGGAAGGTGTCATAAAGGTGAGCGCGATGGGATGTAAGGCCCGATTGGAAGCCCCAGTGCAACGGCAAGCGCTGCCAGATAAGGTGAACGCCGAAGCGGGCCAGCGAGAGAGGCAGGCCCAGGGCCGCGCCTCCCAGGGTGAACCAGTCGGGGAGCCACAGGTGCTCGGCATCGAGGACGGCCAGGCCGACGAGCAGGTAACAGAGGAGCATCTTGACCAGGGCGAAGAAGATGGCGTCGAAGATGCTGATGCGGCTCCAGCCGGGCAGGTAGAGGGCGGGTAATTGCTGCCAGGCGGCGATGGCCCAGGCGGCGCCGACGGAAAGCTCCACGATGAGGTAACGAATGCCGATGGCGGCGGCGCAGGTGCGGCAGCGTCCGCGCAGGAAAAGGTAGCTGGCGGCGGGGAGATTCTCCCACCACGCCAGGGTGCGTTGGCAGGCGCGGCAATGGGAGCGCGGTTGGACCACGCTTTCGCCCGCGGTCCAGCGAGTGAGGCACACGTTGAGAAAGCTGCCGCACGCCAGGCCGAAAAGGCCCGCAATGATGGCGCCGAGAATGCGCATCAGGCTGAGAATACAGGGAAAAGGGAGAACTGAGTAGGGAGCAGGGAGTAGGGAGAAGGGAGCTGAGGGCGGGATGATGGAGCGGACTAGCGGGTGGTTGGTTCAGATTGCGGCGCACTCCTGGTAGCGCCAACGCGCATCAGCGCTCCCCATGCCACAAGCTGCCACCACAACAGGGCACCTATTGCAACCACGGCGCTCCCTATAAAATCGTCGATCTTGTACCGGTTGTGCGGAATTCCAGTGTTTAGATATCCACGCAGAACGCCTCCCCCTACCGACAGAGCGAGAATGGCAGCTCGAACCAGGGTCTTTTGCGACCGTGGCAAGCCGTTCAGCAGCGGCAGGGGCCCCGGCGGGGTGGCCCGGTACCAGCTGCGCAACCAGAGCCACAGAATGAGGACGCCGGCCACGCTGCTGAAAATCTGCAGGAAGGTGTAGACGGACATCCGGTGCAACCAGGGAAGCACTACGTGCCGGTGCAGAAGGCCGAAGTGGTGATAAAACCACCCGCGGGAATGGGTAAAAGAATCCCATGCGAGATGGGTGGCGATGCCGACGAGGAGGGAAAGAAGAATCATCAAGAACCGGCGCATGCCCAGGAACCGGAATGGCAGTAAGGACCGGCCGAGACGGCGCTGCACGCCTTGGGGGAGAAGCGCGACAGCAGGCGCCTTGGCGAAGGAGTGAAAGAGCCACAGGACGGCAAGCCCAAGCGGGAGGCTGAGTCCAAATGCGCCAGGGATGGTGTGACCCCACCCTCCGCCGGGTCTAAGCCGAACAAAATACTCGAAATCGGGCGCCATGGTGCCGACAATAAGCGCCGACAGGATTAACCGCGAACGGCGCAGGGGCATGGCCGCGGCAACATGGGCAAGGGTGAAGGGCACAAAGCCATTATCGCAGCTAAATCAATTCCAGGGATGTTCTACCCACCGTGTCGTCTCCCACCCATTTCACGATGAGACCGCAGAATGGAAGCGGCACCCAGATTTCGGGCCTTCGCCGGCCTGGCATCCTCGGCGATGGTTGGCTGCGGTAAGGCAACTTTGCGCGATGGTATACTCCGAAGGGCGGGTGCGCCGGGCTGCGGGTCCGTAGCCTCGCGCATGGAGCGCCGTTCGAGGGAATTGCTCTCAATGGGAGGGATCCTCGGGCAACCCCGCAGCGCACAAGCGCGCCGCGGCATCCGAAGTCATCATCCCAGAGGTTCAGGCTATGTCCGGCCATTCGAAATGGGCCACCATCAAGCACAAGAAGGGCGCGCTGGATGCGAAGCGCGGCAAGGTTTTCACCCGACTCATCAAGGAAATCAGCATTGCGGCGCGGCAAGGCGGGGGCGATCCCGACGGAAATCCGCGCCTGCGCACGGCGGTGCTGGCGGCCAAGGCAGAAAACATGCCGGCGGACAACATCAAACGCGCCATCCAGCGGGGCACCGGCGAGCTGGAGGGCGTGAACTACGAAGAGATCAGCTTTGAGGCATACGGGCCCGGCGGCGTGGCCATTATTGTGGACACAACCACGGACAACCGCAACCGCACCGTGAGCGAGATCCGGCACACCTTCTCGAAGCATGGCGGCAACCTGGGCGCAACCGGTTCGGTCAAGCACCTGTTCTCAAAGAAGGGCGTTATTTCCGTGGAGAAGTCCGCGGCCACCGAAGACCAGTTGATGAACATCGTGCTTGAAGCGGGCGGCGAGGATCTGAAGGACGAGGGCGAGTCCTGGGAGATCATTACCGATCCGGGGAGCTACGAAGCCGTACTGAACGAGGTGAAGGCCGCCAAGATCCCGGTCGAGAACAGCGAAGTGACCATGATCGCCTCCACCTACACCAGACTCGACGACATGCAGGCAAAACAGATGATGCGGTTGCTGGAGGCGCTGGAGGACTTCGACGACACGCAAAATGTCTATTCAAACTTCGACATGACCGCGGAACAAATGGAACAGGTGGCGGGCTGAAGCGGGTCCTTCGGCAGTTCTTGAGAAGGGCCGCCGAGCGGGGCGGCCTTTCGTGTGTAAGGCAGGGACCGAGGGGACAAGGGACCAAGGGACCGAGGGGACAGGTAAAGACAGAGATCAGGGGAGAGACGTTGAGACAGGGATTGCGACTTTTTTTGCTCTTGCTGCCAATGGGATGGGTTTTGGGCATGGCGCCAATGAAGGGGATGGCGCAGAAATCCGAACCGGACAATCCGGTGGCGCAGGTCCGCGACCACCGGAGCTGGGAGCTGGCGCCGTTTGTGAACTACGGCAATGGGTTCGGCAACCGCGACCAGTACAAATTCCTCTCGGCCGGCGTTGAATTCGGCAAGATCCTCGCTCCGGTGCTTCACGCCGGGTTTGCCACCGGCCAGTTCCAGTTCGCGAGCAACATCATGCCCCTGTGGCAGGCGTACACGCCGGCTCCGCACTTGCAGCTCTACGAGTGCCAGGGTCCCGGCGGAAACACCATTCCCTGCATGCTGCCCACGGGCGGAGGAACCTTTTACGGGGTGAGCCTGACCCCGGTGATCCTGCGCTGGAACTTCCTCAGCCGTTCCCGTCGCTGGCAGCCGTGGTTTCAGGGAGCCGGGGGGCTGATCTACACCACGCACAAGTTTCCCCCCAATCTCCTCAGCAATCCCGCGCTGGGAATTGACGGCGGCACCAGCGTGTGGAATTTCTCGCCACAGGGCGGCGGCGGGGTGCATTATTTTCTGCGTCCAAAGCGTTCGATCGATTTGGGAGTGAACGGGGAGCACATCTCGTCGGCATCGCTGGGCGACCGGAACCCCGGCGTGAACGCCAGCATTCAGATTCAGGTGGGCTACACGATCTGGAAATGACCATCGAGTCCAATTCGCAGACGCAGGGCGGCGGCGCCGGCCCGCTGGTGGAGTGCGTTCCCAACTTCTCTGAAGGGGTGGACGCGGGGCGGGTTGAAGCGATTCTGGCGGCGATGAGGGTGGAGGGCGTGCATCTGCTTGATTGGACCATGGATGCGGACCATAACCGCTCCGTGGTGACGATCGCCGGCGCGCCAGCGGCGGTGGTCGAGTCTGCCGTCCGCGGCGCGGGCAAGGCGGCTGAGCTGATTGACCTGACCGTGCAGCAGGGGCAGCATCCCCGCATCGGCGCGACGGATGTGATTCCGTTTGTGCCGGTTTCCGGCATCAAGCTGGAGCAATGCGCGCTGCTGGCGCGCCAGGCCGGCCTGGAAATCTGGCGCCGCTATGGCATCCCCACGTATTTCTACGAGGCGGCGGCGGCGCGGCCGGACCGGGCCAGCCTGGAAGAAGTGCGCCGGGGGCAGTTCGAGGGGCTGCGCGACGCGGTGCGCAAGGATGCGTCGCGGCGGCCGGACCTGGGCGGCCCGGATCTGCATCCCACCGCGGGCGCCTGCGCCGTGGGCGCGCGCAAGTTCCTGGTGGGCTACAACATCTACTTCGACACCAGCGACGTAGCCGTGGTGCGGGCGGTGGCCAAGGAGATCCGGCAGGGCGGCATGAAGGGCGTAAAGGCCATGGGACTGATTGCGCGCGGACTGGCGCAGCTCTCCATGAACATCATCGATTACGACATCACGCCGATATCCCAGGTGTACGAACGCGCGGTGCGACTGGCGCTCCGGCACAAGGCCACGCCGGTTCACGGCGAAGTGATTGGCCTCATCCCCGAGGCGGCCTGTGAGCGGGAAAGCGAGTGGATGCGTCATTTAATTGAGTTCGATCCCGAGGCCAAAATCCTGGAAAGGCGGTTGGCCCATCCCCTGCCTTGGCCGCTAAAGGCCTGAGAGGGGAAAATGCGGGAGACGCAGATTCCGGTCGCGGCAGCGTCCAATCTGTGGTGAAGGTAAAATTAATGCTGAAACAGAGCGCCCGGCGCCACCCATGATGCCGGCGGCGTTCCTGGAGGACGAGACTTGGTTACGAAGCAGTGGAGTTGGATGGCGCCGGTGATTGCGGCCATGGCGCTGGGCGCTCAGGGAACGGCACATGCAGCGCAGTTGTCCACCGACGCTCGGGGCGCGATTCCCCGCGAAGTCCAGCAGCTGGTGGTGGTCGACTATCGCGCCATGCAGAATTCGACCGCGGCCATGGCGTTGCGCGACCGTGTCATGCCCCCGGACCTGAAACAGTTCGACGAGGCTCTGCGGCGCTCCGGCCTGAACGATAACCACGACGTGGACCAGCTTGCCTTTGCCATGTTCCGGCCCAGCGCGAAATCGGACGACGTGGTGACGCTGGGCATTGCCCAGGGGCAGTTTCCCATCGACGACATCATGGCCAGCTTTAAAAAGCGCGGGATCAAGCCGAAGGTGCTGCGCACCAACAAAATCTATCCCATGACCAAGACCGGCATGGTGCTCTGCTTCGTGGATCCGTCCACCATGGTGTTCGGCAGCGACGATGCCGTGAAAGCGTCGCTGGACGCGCGCGACGGCAATACCAGAAGCCTGCTCACAAACTCCGCCATGATGGACGCGATGCACTCGGTGGACTCGGAGGATCTGTGGAGCATTCTGGATCAGAAGGGCACACAGACCATGATGAAACAGGTGCTTGGCCAGGCTGGCTCCGTTGCCGATTATGAATCCGTGCAGCAGCGCCTGCTGCTCTCCTGGTACACCATGGACTTTCAGCACGGGGTAGCCTTCGATCTTACCCTCACCACCGGAGACGCGTTCGCCGCGGCCACGGTAGCGTCGCTGCTGAACGCCGCGGTCACCTATCGCAAGATGACCGGCGACAGCACGGAAAAGATGGCGATGGCCGACACCGACGTCACCTCCAGCTACGGAAAACTGACCGTGCACTTCGCGTCCAGCGACTCGGACTTCGCCACCCTGTTGAAATCGCAACTATTCCAGAGCGTGGTGCAATAAAACAGGGAGTAGGGAGTAGGGAGTAGGGAGTAGGGAGTAGGGAATAGGGAATAGGGGCTACGGAACGGACGGGGCCGCATCGCGCGCGATGCGGCCGTCGATTTTTCTGGACGGAATCTGCGCCGATGCCGGTACTTTCTAGTCCCCAGCCCCTCGTCTCGAGAGCTGGTTGCATCAATGGCTGGGAGTCCGGAAAGAGCATCCCTCAGGGGCTAGAGCCCGCGGTTTTATTGGTCTTTTGCGGCACGACTGAAGTCGTGCCCCTTCAAAACTCGGTTCATGCAACCAGTTCTAGATTTTTCCGGACAGAATCTCCGCCGATGTCGGTGATTTCAATTCCCTAGTCCCTATCGCCTTCACCGCGTCGGCACAAGCTGCGGATGAAACTCCGCCTTGCCCGCCGGAAGCAGCACGATTTCTAGCCGTCCCTGGTCGCCTTCCGTCAGCTTTGTTCCAGTAACCTGCGGCTGGTGATTGCCGGCATCGGTGTATTGAACTTTGACTTGCCCTTGCCCGATCACCTGGATGCGGTAATGGTAGACAGCGCCGGGAGCCAGCGCGTCTACGCCAAAACTCGCGTCGGGGTAGTCAACTTCAAGCAGACGCACCTGGGCGCCGGTGCGGTTTTCCACCGTAATTTCAACGTGCGCGGAGTGACACGCCGCCATGAAGAACGCAGGCGCCACGGCCAGGCCGGCGATGAACCAGCGACGCGTCATGGCTCGGTCTCCGTGCTGTTTTCCGCGGCGCGCGCCGGCGCGGTGTTGGCATTCCGTTCCCCAACGCGTTTTTCCAGCCGGTCCAGCCGGCGCAGCATCTCCGGCAGGCGCTGGAAAATGGCCACCGCGCGCAGCCAGACGCGGTTATCGAAGCCGGGCGAGCCGGAGATGGTCTTGCCGGCGGGCACATCGTGCGAAACCGCCGATTGCGCGGTGAGAATCACGCCGTCGCCCACGGTGCAATGGCCGGCCACTCCGGTCTGGCCGGCAAGGATCGCGTCTTTGCCGATGACGGACGAGCCGGCCAGGCCGGTTTGCGCGCAGAGCAGCGTGTTCTCGCCCACGCGCGAGCCGTGCCCCACCTGCACCAGGTTGTCGATCTTTGCGCCTGCCTCGATCTGGGTCGCGCCCACCGTCGCCCGGTCGATGCAGGCGTTGGCCTGCACATCCACCCAGTCGCCGATGATCACCGGACCCGACTGCGGAATCTTTTCCCACCGGCCTTCGTTGTTCTTGGCAAAGCCGAAGCCGTCGCCGCCGATCACGACACCGTTCTCGAGCGTGACATGATCGCCCAGGATGCAGTTCTCGCGAATGACTGCGTGGGCGTGCGCGAACAAATGGCTGCCCGCCTGCACGCCGGGATAAATGACCACGTGGGGCAGCAGAGTGGCATGCGGGCCGATGCGCGCGCCGGCGCTGATGACGACGTACGCGCCGATGTGGGCGCCCTCGCCGATGACGGCGCTTGCATCAATGGCGGCCGTGGGATGAATCCCCGGCGGATAGTCCGGCGGCTGGTAGAAGAAGCCAAGGGCGCAGGCAAAGGCGTAGTAGGGATTCTTGATGCGCAGCGTGGCAACGGGAATCTCGGCAAATTTCGGCTCAACCAGAACCGCCGCGGCGTGAGTGGTGTGCGCCAGGCCGGAATAGCGGGGATTGGCGACGAAGGTAATTTCGGAGGGGCCTGCTTCTTCGATTCCCTTTACGCCGGTGATTTCGAGGTCGGGATCGCCGCGCAGTTCCGCGCCCAGCTTCGTGGCCAGCTCGCCTAGCTTCATTGCCTCAAATTGTAACGGCGCAGGGTGGCACAGGTCTCCGCAGCTAGAAGCCAAGAGCTAGAGGCTGGAAGCTTCGTCGAACAGCTCCGGCTGCGGCTCTGCCCCCGGCCGCAGCTTCCCTGCTCCGATCAGGCTCACCACCTGCAGGGTCTGGATGGCCTGCCGCGGCACGTAAATCCGCTGCGTATTGGAGCGCTGATCGGGCGGCGTGAGCAGCAACCCCGCGCCCTCAATGAGCGACCGGTCGTTGGCCGCCAGCCCCTCCAGCTCCTCGCCGTCGTTCAGGGTCATGCGCAGCCACAGGCCGGCCGCGCGCGGGCGCACCGCAAACCGCTTGTGCAGCAGCCGCTCGGGGTTGGCCTGGTCGGCGGGAGAAGCCGGCAGCTCGCGCACATAGCAGACCCACTTCACCGCGTCCCAGCGAATCCACAGCACCTTGCCCGCCGGGTCGAGGATTTCGAGCTCGGCCGATTCCTGCCCGAAGGACGGGCGCGCGTACCCGGCGATCCAATCCCGGGAGAACTTGCGTACAATCACGGGCTTGCGCTGGCTGGCCATTGCCTTGGATTGTCGCATGGATGGGCGCGCCCGGCGCACAATCGCTTGGCGACGCGAACCGTCGGACCCAACAGCGGAAAATCGGGAATCAGGCGGGCAGGTTTGGCACAGGGGCGCGCATCCTGGTCAGCAGGCGGACGGGGTGCGTCGGCGCCTGCTTAGTTCACGCTGCGCAACTTGTTCAGCAAATCCTGGGGATGGACCGGCTTGGCCAGAATCTCGAAGTCGTACCCCTGGGCGTGCGCCTTCTCCAGCAGATCGGCCGTGGCCGCCTGGCCGGAGAAGAGCAGGATTTTGATGGAGGGAAGGACCTCGCGAATGCGGATGGCCGCGTCAATCCCGTTCAGATCGGCCATGATCACATCCGATATCAGCATGTCGGGCCGGAATGTGGGCGCCATCTCCAGCGCCCTTTCGCCGGAGTACACGGCCTGAGCCTGAAATCCGCTCTGGTTCAGGATCATGGCCAGGGTATCGGCAATCACACGCTCGTCGTCCGCGACTAAGACCTTGGGTCTCACAATGGTGTCAGGCATAGGCTCCTGAACATTCGATGCGGGCTGAGGCTACAACGTGCTGGGGAATTTGCAGCCTGCGCAAATTTAAGGCAAATCCGGGTTGCCTGTGAACCTGTTTCCCTCGGATGGTACGCTCTGCTTAGGCAATGGCTGCCACGGAAGACGGGAGACCGCCGGCATTCGCAATTTTAACCGATTGCAACCGGGAAAGCCTAGACTCGCAATCCCTTCCCTTGCAACACTACCGATACTCATTCTTGGAATGCATCTGGAGATCCATCGCATGCAGGAGACTGCGCTCCCGAACGAAACCCGCGCCGGCGCCGGCGAAGCCATCATTCGCGCCGAGCGGATTGAGAAGTACTATGCGCAGCCGAGCGAAAACCGCATCCAGGTGATCGCGCCAACCGACCTTGAGATCGTCCCCGGCGAAATCCTCGCCCTTCTGGGGCCTTCGGGCTCGGGCAAGTCCACCATGCTGCGCATGCTCACAGGCCTCTCGCGGCCGTCCGCCGGCCAGGTTTACTGGCATGGCAAGCCGATCAGCGAGACCGAAATCAACGTTTCCATCGTCTTTCAGAGCTTCGCCCTTTTTCCCTGGCTTACGGTATTGGAAAATGTGGAGGCGCCGCTGCAGGCGCGCGGCCTGCCGGCGGGCGAGCGCCGCGAGCAGAGCATGCGCGTGCTTGACATGGTGGGCCTTGACGGTTTCGAGGCCGCTTACCCCAAGGAGCTATCCGGCGGCATGCGCCAGCGGGTGGGCTTTGCCCGCGCACTCGTGGTCGAGCCCGAAGTCCTCTTCATGGACGAGCCCTTTTCCGCGCTCGATGTGCTCACCGCCGAGAATCTGCGCAGCGAACTGCTTGAACTGTGGGCGAAGAAAACCATGCCCACGCGCGCCGTGTTCATCGTCACCCACAACATTGAAGAGGCCGTGCTCCTGGCCGATCGCATCATCGTGCTCGGCCGCAACCCCGGCCATATCCGCACCGACTTCCGGGTGCAGATGGCGCAGCCGCGCGAGCGCAAATCGGAAGCCTTTACCCAGCTCGTCGACTACATTTACAAGGTGCTGACGCGGCCTGACGTGGTCCCGGCCGAAGCCCCGGAAACGCCCGCCGGCCGCCGCGTGCGCGACCAACGCCAGATGCGCTACCAGATGCTTCCCCACGCGCGCCCCGGCGGCACGGCCGGATTGCTGGAGCTGGTGCTCGACAAGGGCGGCCGCGACGACATTTACCGCCTCGCCGACGACCTCGCCTTCGAGATCGATGACCTGCTTCCCATCGTCGATGCGGCCCAGTTGCTCGGTTTCCTGAAGGTGGAAGAAGGCGACGCTGTGATTACCGAAAGCGGCGCAGAGTTCGCCAACTCCGAAATCCTGCGCCAGAAGGAGCTCTTCCGCGACGCGGCCCTCCAGAACGTGCTGCTGCTGCGCCAGATCCGCCGCGCCCTGGAAGCAAAAAGCGACCACACCGTGCCCGAAGATTTTTTCATGGACATGCTCGACGAGCAGTTCAGCGAGGAAGAGAGCCTGCGCCAGATCGAGACCGCCGTCACCTGGGGCCGCTACGCGGAGATCTTCGACTTCGATGCCGCGCGCCGGCGCTTTGTGCTCCCCGACGCCCAGGAAGAAGCCGCCGCGGAGGGTGAGAGCGAACCATGAGCCTCAGTCAGCATCCTCTGGCGCGCACCCTGGTCACGGTGCGCAAATGGCCCTTCTTCATCGACGCCGGCGTGGCCCTCTGCGGGCTGGCGCTCTTTTTCGCCGTCCTCCATACCGCCGCTTACTGGATGGGCACGCCCGCGCCCATGGTTCCCATCTCGCACTCCGTGCGCGCGCTGCCCGTTTACGCCTTCTACTCCGTGGTGCGCATCGCCATCGCCTACCTGCTGAGTCTCATCTTCGCCGTCGCCTACGGCTACATTGCCGCGACCAATCCCCGTATCGAGGGCTGGATGGTGGCCGTGCTCGACATCCTTCAGTCCATCCCTGTGCTCAGCTTTTTGCCGCCGGTGGTGCTGGCCATGGTGGCGCTGGTTCCCGGCCACCAGCTCGGCATTGAGATGGGCGTCATCCTGCTCATCTTCACCGGCCAGGTATGGAACCTTGCCTTCAGCTTTTACTCCTCGATGAAGACCATCCCCCGCGAGATGATGGAGGCCGCGCGCATTTACCGCTACTCGGGCTGGCAGCGCTTCTGGCAACTGGAGATGCCGTTTGCCGCCATCGGCCTGGTGTGGAACTCGATTGTCTCCGTGGCCGGCGGATGGTTCGCCCTGATGCTGTGCGAGATGTTCACCATGGGCGACCGCAACTTCCAGTTGCCGGGCCTGGGCAGCTACATCCAGTCCGCCGCCAACTCCGGAGACGTGCCCTCCCTGTTGAGCGGAATCGGCCTCGTGGTTCTCATCGTCGTAGCTACCGACCAGCTGGTGTGGCGTCCGCTCATCGCCTGGAGCGACAAATTCAAATTCGAACAAGTGGAATCCGCCGACCGCGTCACCTCGCCGGTGCTCGAAGTGCTGCGCCGTTCGGCGCTGCTCCATTCTCTTTCCGGCCGCGTGTTGAACCGCCTGGAAGAGCCCATCTATCGCCGCCTTGCGCAAACGCGCGAATGCAAGGTGGTGCGCCCCGTCGACGAGGACCGAAGCAAGGGAACTGTCGCCTTCTGGATGGTGGTTACCGCGGTCGTCCTCGCCTGCGGGTGGGCCCTCGTTGAAGCCGTCGCCTTGCTGAGCACGCTCACCTGGGCTGAGATGCGCCACCTGCTGGCCGGCGCCGCCGCCACCTTTCTCCGCGTCAACGTTTCCCTGCTCATCTCCGCAGTGTGGACCATCCCCGTGGGCGTGGCCATCGGCCTGAACCCGCGCATGGCGCGCGTGGTGCAACCCCTGGCGCAGGTCCTTGCCAGCGTGCCCGCGTCGGCGTTTTATCCGGTGCTTCTCATCGGCCTCATCGACATCGGCGGCGGGCTCGGCATCGGTTCCATCGCCCTCATGCTGCTGGGCACGCAGTGGTACATCCTCTTCAACGTGATCGCCGGCGCCATGTCCATCCCCTCCGACCTGCGCGAGGTGGCCTCGCTCTATCGCTTCACGCGCTGGCAGCGCTGGACGCGGCTCATCCTGCCCGGCATCTTCCCTTTCCTGATCACCGGCATGGTGACCGCGAGCGGCGGCGCGTGGAACGCCTCGGTGATGGCCGAGTACGCCAAGATCAAGGACCAGACGCTGATGACCATCGGCCTGGGCGCCGAGATCAGCAACGCCACCGATCACGGGCAATTCCCCATCATCCTGATGGCGACGATTCTGATTTCGCTGATGGTGGTGACCATGAACCGCCTGGTATGGCGGAAGCTGTACCGGCTGGCGGAGACGCGATTCAAACTGGAAGGGTGAGGAAACGCCGCGAACATATTGATTTTTGGGCCGCGTAAGACCAGAATCTCATCAGGAGTTGGGCAGGATATGGCCGCTGCACAGTCAGTCATCGACTGGTCCCGTTGTCCGGAACTTGAGAGCAAGCCGGACACGCAGGGCGGCGCCTGGGTCTTTCGCGGAACCCGTGTTCCTGTCACTGCAATCCTCCGCAATCTGAGTGAATTGAGCTTGCCCGAATTGCTGGAAGAGTTCCCGACGGTCCGAAGCGAACAGATTGAGGGGCTCCTTGAATTCATCGCACGGAGCGCTGAGTCTGCGGCCTGAACATGGGAAAGAAAGTCTTGCTTGACGAGAACATCCCTCAGCGCGTGCGTGTCGCTCTCGGCAGTCACGAGGTGGCCACTACAGATTTCAAAGGGTGGGCTGGCTTGTCTAATGGTCAACTGCTCGACGCGGCCGAACAAGCTGGCATCGAAGTCCTCGTCACGGCCGATCAGTGATTGAATTACCAGCAGAACCTGCGCGACCGGAGAATTGCCCTGGTGGTAATCAGCACGAACAGAAAGAGCGTCGTGATGGCAAGCGCCCATCTGATTCAGGCTGCGATCGATATCGTAAAGCCGGGCAGCTTCACATTTGTTGATATCGGCTTATAGCCTACGCTCGGAATCTGCGGGATGGTGGGGCCCAGCACCCTAGCTGTACCGGCTGGCGGAGACGCGATTCAAGCTGGAAGGGTGAGATGTTACGGCAGAGTTGTTTTTTCGTATGCGGAAAAACGATCTGGTCAGGATCCTGTGTGCTCTTCTTGAGCTAAGTGAAGCGGGCACGGGCTAATTCCACGATCTTTTCAATCATGTTGGTGTAGGAGTGGCCGGCCTTTCTGGCTGCCATGGTGAATTCGGCGGCGCTGGCGAGCCAGGGATTAGGGTTCGCTTCAATAACGTACACCTGCCCTTTCTTGTTCAGGCGCATATCAATGCGGCCGTAATCGCGCAGCTTGAGCGCGCGATATGCGGCGAGCGCGGTGTCCTGAAGCTTCTTCGTTGTCTCCTCGTCGAGATCCTCGACCGGCGCGGATTTTGTCACCTTGAAGGCCTCGGTCTCCTGATCGAACTTCACGTCCTGGCAGGCGATTCGCGGCGCGCCTTTGGGCAGCTTGGAAAGATCGAGTTCGATGAGCGGGAGCACCTCCGCATTCTCGTTGCCGAGAACGGCAGCGTAGATCTCGCGACCTTCAATATATTCCTCAATGAGCGCGGGGCTGTCGAATTCCTCGTGGATGTAGTCGATTCGCTCCATCAGCTCCTTCACGCTATCGACTACGGAGCCGCTGTCGATTCCGATGGATCCATCTTCGGAGACAGGTTTGACGATCAGGGGAAACTCGATGTCGTGGGCGTGCTCGGTGCGGCCTTTGTAGGAGATGGCGAAGTCAGGAGTCTTGATCTTGTGAAAATCAAAAATCTTTTTCGCGATCGACTTGTCCTGCGCCAGGTAGAGAGCCTGTGGGCCGCCGCCGGTATAGGGAATGTGCAGCAGTTCCAGATAGGCGGCGATGTTCTTGTCCATGGTGTCATCGCCGGCGTAGGACTCCGTGAGGTTGAAGACGAGGTTGGCGCCGCACTTTGCCAGCGCCAGCAGCGACGGGTTCTTGCCGTCCAGAACGTGATAGGAAGGTTCGTGCCCGAGCTTTGTCAGCGCCTCGAAGATTTCTTCGCGGTCGTGCAGCGGATCCTTTTTCTTCCTTGGGCGCTTGCCACTCTTGCCGCGCGGCGCTTTGGCCGGCTCCGGCTCAGGCTCGGGCGGGCCTTCTTCCCAGACGTCATGCAAGATGGTTACTTTGAGGTTTGCCATGGCCCTTTTGCGCCTTCCTGTTAATCGTACCCATCTGTCGCCAACCGCAGATGTGCGGAATGTCTCAAGGCAAAATAAACTTGCCTCGAGCAATATAGTTCATCGCCATTGCGGTCGCATACACGGAGACTTCGGTCAAATATTCTCGTTCACATTTTATGTCAGCGCGCAACCCAAGGTTGCTGACTTCTTGTTCAATAGTTTCCACCAGTTTCTTCACCAGCGGACGTTGCACGCCCGTCCAGTAATTCACCTTATCGATGAGAACCTTGCGGTTCTCGCGGAGAAGCTCAACCGCGGGACGAACATTCTTCCTGCGGCGCCTGGATACGTTGAAGATGTCGCACAGGTCGGCGTCGAGGGGAAGCTCACCCGGGGAAATCTGCTGATCGAGCGCGCGCTGATAGAACTCGCCGACGGTCACATCCATTTCGTCGACGGTAACATCGGTATCGCCCTGAACGATCACAGGTTCGGCGTCGCCGAGCTTGCGGCCGATGCGATCCATGTAGTGCAGCTTCTCCATCGCGCCCCAGCCCTGGTACCGCTTCCGCCAGTTGGAGCGAGGCGTCAGCCAAACCGCGAAGGTCTCGGCAAAGTCTTCATCGGGGTGCTTTTGCGCGTACCAGCCCTCCATGTGCCGCACGAACTGTCGCGAGAACGCAACCGGTTTGTAATTGTCGCGGTAAGGCCGCCGGAACGGTCCGAAGAGGTTGCGCCATTCCTCTGTTTTGTAGAGCGCGTACGCGTAATTAAAAGCGTGACCGGCCTCGTGCCGCATGTACATCATGATCTGCCGCGCGTCTTCAATGTCGTTCATATCCGCTTCGAGGCGCTGCAGTTTTGGATCGGCCAGATAGAACGGAATTCCAATGACGGGCTCCATGTTGGGGCAGCCCCACTCATCGGTGAGGTAACACTTGGGGTGGAACCGATGGAGCCCTTTGGCGTTCAGCTCTTTGTGGAGTTGCTGAATGAAGCGTTCGAGGGGAGATCCTTCCAGCTTCAAGCCAAGCTGCCGAATCGGCTTGGATAGGATTTCCTGGACCTCTGCCGGCGTTTTTTCGAAATTCGCCACCGTTGATCAGAGCGTAGCACAGGTAAAGCTGCGGAAACAGACACAGCGGGTCCCCTGAAGCGACGAAGCGCCAAAGCTTAAGAGCTGCTTCAGCCTGTTCGCAGTGCAACGGACTTCGAAACCGGCAATTCCAAGGCTAGCGGTGCCCGCCTCCGCCATGGCTGCCACCCGCAGGATGACCGCCGCCCGACGGATGCGACGCGCCCCCAGTCGGGTGCGAAGTCCCGCCACCCGACGGAGGATGGTACGCGGGAGCCGGACGAGGAGAGCTGTAGCTCGGGTGCGCACCCTGCTGGTTGTAGGGAATGTAGGCCGGGTGGCCCTGCGGAGCACCCGTGTTCCGGCCCGCTTCAGGCGGACGCACGTAAACCGGACGCGGGGGCGCGCCCGGGCGTGCCGTGAGCGCCTGCGACGCAGCCGTATATCGCTGTGCATAAGCGGTTTGTGCAAAGCTCTGCCGGCGCGGCATGAGGCCGAGAGGCTGAGCCACCGCGCCGCCGATCACAACCGGAGTCCCGCCGTCACGCGGCGGCAGAGGGGGCCTTCCCGAAGGCATATGGCGGTTGACCGCAATGATCGGCGCGGCGCCGACACCACGCCCGCCGGGGATGGGATGATGCGGGCCAATGGGGCCGACACGCGGCCGGAACGGTCTGCTGTACCAGCTCGGATAATGGC
This sequence comes from uncultured Acidobacteriota bacterium, assembly GCA_963766785.1. Lineage (GTDB taxonomy): Bacteria > Acidobacteriota > Terriglobia > Terriglobales > Acidobacteriaceae > Telmatobacter. The sequence continues at coordinate 288,021 of CAVYBV010000009.1, read as the reverse complement.
CGTAGTTGAAGAACCAGCCCCCGCCGCCGGCCCACCACGGAGAGCAGGCGCCCGGCGCCCATCCCCATCCAAATGTCGAGTAGTAGCTCCAGGCGCCGCACTGGTACGGCATATAGCCCCACGGATAGCCTGAGACCCAGATGTTGCCGTAGGCGGGCTCATTCATCCAATAGCCGGAACCGTAGGGGTCCCAGTCGGGGTTGGAGGCATCGTAAGGCGACCAGACGTAGCCTTGATCCGGCGTGTCGTACCACGCGCCGTTCTGGTTCAGGTCGCTCCAGGCAGGATTGTTGTTGTCCGGCATGGAGTTGGTGGCGGCGGTGGAAGTCGCCTCGGTGGAGGTTATGGCCTGATCGCGGTCGGAGTTCCAGGCGTCCCATGAATCCGGCTCGACGGATTCGGCCAGGCCGTATTGGCCCAGGTCGACGCTCTCCCCGCCATGAAGGTCCATCGCGGTGTTGTTGGGGGCATTGAGGTGGGCGTTGCCCGAAAAGACCGCCAGGTTGCCGGGCGCCTGGTCAATCTGCACGCGGATGACGGTAAAGCCGGTGGCAGTGACCACATTGGAGCCGAAACGGACGCGCGTGGGGTGGTCCTGGTCCGCGCCTTCGAGCTCGAAGTAGCCCTCGCCGCTGTTCAGGTCCACCTCCGTATCGCCCGGCCGGAGCGCGGCAAGAGTCATGGAGCTGTCAGGAGGGATGCGGGCGATGGCGCCGTTCTCAAACTGGACTTCGGCGCGCCCGTCATCGCCAGTCACAATCTGGGTTCCCTCAAACAGCGGCGTGTTGGCCAGCGCATGATCGGCAAGTTGCTGCCCATTCTGCGAGATGGTCACCTGGCCCTCGACGTCGCTGAGGCGGGCGGCCTGCGCCTGCTGCCCGCCATCGTTTGTCTGCGCCGCCGCTGCGCCCAGCGCCAGAATTGCAATACCGAAGACGGCTGCTTTGCCGAGTCCCCCGAATGCGCCTTTCATACTCACCGCCTTTGGAATACTTTCAACACAATATAGACACCCGCAGACAAAGGAAAGTCGCGTTGATTAGACAGGGAGAATGGCCAAGGGGTTACGCTCCGCTAATCGTTGGCTTTGGAAAGCAGAAGCCGGGCGCGCCGCTTGACGCGGTCAAGGACCGTGGGGTCGTCCGCCAATTGTTCCAGGATGTCGCGGATGGAGCCGATTTGCTGGGCCCGGCCGTCATTGGCTGACTCCACCAGCACTTCGGTCTCATGGTCCAGGCCAAGACGGTCGTGTAGCAGAAGAGTTTGCAGCCGAGCCCCCTCGATCACGGTATTGGCCACAGACATCAGCGAGTCCGCCAATCGCTGGATGTCGGCGTCTTTCGAATAATTGAACTCGCACGATCCCTCCCCCGCAGGTCCCTGGTACACAAACTTCTTGGCGCCCTCGAAGGCTACATTCATATGGCTCTCGCAACCAGCGTGGAAGAGCCGTTTTTTTTCCGCTATCTGAAAGACGTGCTGGGCAAATTGGGCGCTCACCTTGATATCGCGGTCGATATCGGGAGCTTCAATCACGTCCGTGGGCGCCGCGTTGCCCCTCTGGGAGCGGAAATGGCCGCTTCCGTCGGGGTGGATTTCAAGCGTCCAGTGCGCCGGGATCAAGCTCGGATTGGAGTATTCCAGCTCAAAAACTGGGGCAGGCTCGCCCCAGGCGCACAGCGCCCCGGCGGCCATCAGAGCGGCCACGGCCGCGCCCAGACCGCCCCGCGCGCGGCTGCTCATCGGACGGCCTCCTGGCGAGCCTGGGTCTGGGCGGTGTGGATGTGGCAGATGGCGACGGCGAGGGCGTCGGCGGCATCGGCCGGTTGGGGCGGTTCCGCCAGGCCGAGCAGCCGGGCCACCATGAACTGCACCTGCTCCTTCTGCGCCAGCCCGTATCCAACCACGCTGGACTTGATGCGGAGCGGCGCGTATTCGGCCACGGGAACACCCGCCCTGGCCGCGGCCAGCAGCGCCACTCCCCGCACCTGCCCCAGCTTGAGGGCGGACTTGGCATTCACGCTGTAAAAAACTTCCTCGACCGCGACCGCATCGGGTCGCCACTCGTCAAGCTGCGCGCAAAGCTCCCGGTAAACCTGTTCCAGGCGCACCGGCAGAGGCTTTTTCCGGTCAAGCTGGATGCCCCCCATGGCGCAGCAGACAAGGCGTGCGTCACGGCCGGTCTCGCAACTCTCCACAACCCCGTAGCCCGTGACTTCCGTCCCGCAGTCGATCCCGAAAACACGCATTGCGGCAAGTTTACCGCAACCACAGGGACAAAGGGACAAGGGATAGAGACGCCTCACTGCCCCCTCTTGCCCCCCACTGACTCCGCTGGCTCCGCTAGCCCCGCTAGCTCCGCTCATCTCCGCTAAACTTGATTACGTGCCTCCTCGCGACGCTACCGCGGCCCAGCTCGACCTCAGCTTCGAGGCTTCTGTTCCCGGCCGCCGCGTATGGCCCGTCAGCCTGCTCGTCTCAGCCATCCGCCAGATCGTCGAAACCCAGTACGCCGACGTTTGGGTCGAGGGCGAGATTTCCAACCTGCGCCCTGCGCCCTCCGGCCATGTTTACTTCACCCTGAAAGATGCCGACGCCCAGCTTCCCGCCGTCCTCTTTCGCCGCCAGGCTTCGCTGCTCCGCTTCCGCCTTGAAGACGGTCAGCACGTCCTTGCCCGCGGCCGCGTCAGCGTTTACGACCAGCGCGGCCAGGTGCAGCTTGTCGCCGAAACCCTGGAGCCGGTCGGCGCCGGCTCGCTCCAGCTCGCCTTTGAGCAGCTCAAGGAGCGCCTCAAGGCCGAAGGCCTCTTCGACGCCCTGCGCAAGCGCCCGCTGCCCGCATTTCCGCGCACCGTCGGCATCGTCACCTCGCCCACCGGCGCCGTCATTCGCGACTTCCTCCAGATCGCCGGCCGCCGCCACGCCGGCCTCAACGTCCTCGTCTGCCCCGCCAGCGTGCAGGGCGACTCCGCCGCCGCTGAAATCGAAGCCGCCATCGCCTGCCTCAACTCCTCCGGCCCCAACGGCCAGGCTCTGGTCGACGTCATCGTCGTCGCCCGCGGCGGCGGCTCGCTTGAAGACCTGGCCGCCTTTAACTCCGAGCGCGTCGCCCGCGCCATCGCCGCCTCCCAGGTTCCCGTGGTCTCCGCCGTCGGCCACGAAACCGACTTCACCATCGCCGATTTCGTCGCCGACCTCCGCGCGCCCACGCCATCGGCCGCCGCCGAGCTCATCACCGAGGCCCAGCACCGCATCGCCGACCACCTCGCCCGCCTCGATGCCCGCCTCGAACGCGCCGGCCTCTTTCAGCTTCTCCAGGCCCGCCAGCGTCTCGCGCGCATCGCCGTCGCCCGCGCTGAAACCCGCATCAACACGCTTTTTCACCGGCTCGCCCAGCGCCTCGACGATGCCCTCCAGCGCCTCGTCGGCGGCATGATCTTCCGCGTTCGCGACACCCATCGCCACGTTGTCGAGCTGGGCGTCGCCGTCCTCCGCCACGATCCGCGCCAGCGCCTGGCCCACGCCCAGCAGCACTTTGCCGCCGGCCGCATCCGACTGCTCCACGCCGCGGAACGACTCCTCGACCAGCACCGCGCCCGGCTCCAGGCCCTCGATGCCCACCTGCACACGCTGTCGCCTCTCGCCGTCCTCGACCGCGGCTACGCCCTCGTCCTCGACCCCAACGGCGCGCTCATCCGCTCCGCCGCACAGGTCCATCGCGGCGATCAGATCACCACGCGGCTCGCCGACGGCGCCCTGACCTCCCGAGTCGAATCGACATCTTCAAAGCAATCCGGAAAGCGAAAACCATGACATCATCCGATAAACGCAAGCTTTTCGGCACCGACGGCATTCGCGGCATCGCCGGCACTTCTCCCCTCGATCCCAAAACCGTCTTCGCCACCGGCCTCGCCCTCGGCCATTCGCTCCCGCGCCTTGCCGCCGAGCGCCGCGTCCTCATCGGCCGCGACACTCGCGAGTCCAGCCCCTGGATCGCGGCCACGCTTGCTGCCGGCCTTGCCCGGTCAGGCGTCGAGTTTGAATGCGCCGGCGTCATCCCCACTCCCGGCGTCGCGTACCTCACCCACAAGCACGGGTACGCCGCCGGCGTGGTCATCTCCGCCAGCCACAATCCCTGGCAGGACAACGGTATCAAGCTCTTCGGCGCCAATGGTTACAAACTCCCCGATGCCATCGAGCTCGAAATGGAGGACGAGATCCTCTTTCACTCCAACCTGGCCACGCCGCCCGATCCCGCTTCCCTGCCCTCGCTCGATGACAACCTCGCCCTGCGCGAGGACTATATCCGCTTCCTTCGCGACTGCGTCCCCGATTTGCTCCTCGGCAATCTCAGCATTGTGGCCGACTGCGCCAACGGCGCCGCCGCCGCCATCGCGCCGGAGCTGTTCGCGCGGCTCGGCGGCAAAGTGACCCTGCTCAATACCGAGCCGGACGGCAAAAACATCAACGCCGATTGCGGTGCGCTTCATCCCGATTGGGTTGCCAAACAAGTTACCGCGCGCGGCGCGCACATCGGCCTCACCTTCGACGGCGACGCCGACCGCTGCATGCTCGCGGGCTCCCGCGGCCAGGTCATCAACGGCGACGCCATCCTGCTGATGTGCGCCCGTGACCTGAAAGATCGCGGCATGCTCACCGACGACCTCGTCGTCGCCACCACCATGTCCAACATGGGCCTGGAAGCCGCGCTCAAGCGCTCAGGCATCCACATGCTGCGCGCCCCCGTTGGCGACCGCTACGTGCTGGAGATGATGCAGAAGAAGAACGCGGCCCTCGGCGGCGAGCAGTCCGGCCACGTGCTCTTTCCCCATCTGGCCACCACCGGCGACGGCATCCTCACCGCGCTGGTCGTCCTCGACCTCGTCGCCCGCTCCGGCAAGTCTCTCGATGAGCTCTCCGCCGACCTCAAAGTCTTTCCGCAAACCATCGTCAACGTGCGCGTGCGCGAGAAGCGTCCGCTGAACTCCATCCCCGCCGTCCACGCCCGCATCCATGAAGCCGAAGAGAACCTCAAGGACACCGGCCGCGTGGTCATCCGCTACTCCGGCACCGAGCCGCTGGCCCGCGTCATGATCGAGGCCGAAGACGAATCCGCCATGCAGCGCCACGCCAACGCCATCGCCGCCGCCATCCGCGCCGAACTCGGCGTGTAGCGCGAAGAACTTTTCACTCCGTCCCATCTTTTAATAAGGGAGGTCATCCTGAGCGCAGCGAAGGATCTGCGGTTGCTTTTCGCTCGCCCTCTGGACTGCGATCGCGCAGACGCAAGCTTAGCTGACCCGGCTGGCTCCGCTAGCCCCACTAACGCCGCGGCTGTACACGAGTGATGGAGCGCACATTCAATTGCGCCCCCCGAGGACTATTCCTAATTCCGGCTTTGCAGTACCCGCGAAGCGTGTCCCCAACGACGGTTGACCCGCACGCGCTCAGCCGGAGTCCCGCTTCCGTTCCCCGTCTGAGCCTCCGCCCTTTCCGCCCTCGTTGCGCCACCCTGCCGCGGTACCTTATAAACGGAGGCATCATCCCATGACGCAAGGCGTTTTGGAACAGCGGCCTGCCCACGCGGCAAGCTCAACCGCAACCGCAGCAGCAATCAAGTACGTTTACTTCTTTGGCGGCGGCGCTGCCGATGGCAACGGCCGCATGAAAGATACCCTCGGCGGCAAGGGCTCCGGCCTGGCCGAGATGACCAACGCCGGCCTGCCCGTCCCTCCCGGCTTCACCATCCAGACCGAGGCTTGCCGCGAGTACATGAGCGGCGTCGTCAGCCCGCAGATGGAATCCGAGATGCACAACGCGCTCGATCGCCTCGAACGCCTCCAGGGCCAGAAGCTCGGCGCCGGCGAAAACCCGCTCCTGGTCTCTGTCCGCTCCGGCGCCAAGTTCTCCATGCCCGGCATGATGGACACTATCCTCAACCTCGGGCTCAATGACCATGCGGTCGAGGCCCTGGCGCGCCGCAGCAACAACCCGCGCTTTGCCTATGACTCCTATCGCCGCCTCATCCAGATGTTCGGCGACGTCGTCCTTGACATTCCCAAGAAAAAATTCGAGCACATCTTCGATGCCATCAAGGAGCGCGAGAAGGCCCACTACGACTACGAGCTCCAGCCCCAGGCTCTCAAGGACATTATCGTCGAGTACAAGAAGCTGGTGAAGAAGGAGACCGGCAAGGACTTCCCGCAGAACCCGCTCGACCAGCTGGTGCAGGCCCGCGACGCCGTCTTCCGTTCCTGGCAGAACGAGCGCGCCAAGACCTATCGCCGCATCAACCACATCGACGACATGCTGGGCACCGCCGTCAACGTGCAGTGCATGGTATTCGGCAACCTGGGTGAAAGCTCCGGCACCGGCGTCGGCTTCACTCGCAATCCCGCCAACGGCGAGCGCCAGTTCTTCGGCGAGTACCTGATGAACGCGCAGGGCGAAGACGTGGTCAGCGGCGTGCGCACGCCCATGCCCATCAGCGAGCTGGAAAAGGCCATGCCCAAGGTCTACGACCAGCTCCGCACCATCACCTGGAAGATGGAAAAGCACTATCGCGACATGCAGGACTTCGAGTTCACCATCCAGGATGGCAAGCTCTACATGTTGCAGACGCGCAATGGCAAGCGCACCGGCCTGGCCGCCGTCCGCGTCGCCATTGACATGGTTCGCGAGGGCCTCATCACCCAGGAAGAGGCCGTTTTCCGCGTCGAGCCCAACCAGCTTTACGACTTCCTGGTTCCGCGCCTCGATGAAAAGGGCGTCAAGGTCGAAGTGCTTGCCACCGGCCTGCCCGCTTCACCCGGCGCCGCGGTGGGCCAGATCGTCTTTACCGCGGAAGACGCCGTCAAGCATCACCACAAGGGCGACTACACCTCCATCATCCTGGTCCGCGGCGAGACCACGCCCGAGGACATCGGCGGCATGGAAGTTGCTTCCGGCATCCTCACCTCGCGCGGCGGCATGACCTCGCACGCGGCAGTTGTTACCAGAGGCATGGGCAAGTGCTGCGTGGCCGGCGCCGGCGACTGCGTCGTCGACGAGAACCGCAAGGAGCTCCGCGTCAAGGGCAAAACCTTCCGCCCCGGCGATTGGATCTCGCTCGACGGCACCACCGGCCGCGTCATTGAAGGCAAGCTGAAAACCATCCCGGCCAGCCCCGATGACAAGGACCTGGTCCACTTCATGAGCTGGGCCGATCCGGTGCGCAAGCTGCGCGTCCGCGCCAACGCCGACGTGCCCCGCGACGCCAAGCAGGCTCGCGCATTCGGAGCCGAAGGCATCGGCCTCTGCCGCACCGAGCACATGTTCTTCGCCGAGGGCCGCATTGAGCACGTGCGCGCCATGATCATGGCCAGCGACGAGAAGGAGCGCCGCGAAGCCCTCAAGCACCTGCTGCCCCTGCAGCGCCAGGACTTCATCGGCCTCTTCAAAGCCATGGAGAGCCTGCCCGTCACCATCCGCCTGCTCGACCCGCCGCTGCATGAGTTCCTGCCCCAGCGGGAAGAGCTCCTCGTCGAAATCCAGCACCTCGAAGACACCAAGCCCCGCTCCCCCAAGATCAAGGAGCTGCGTACGCTGCTTGCCCGCGTGCAGGAACTCCACGAAGTCAATCCCATGCTCGGTCTGCGCGGATGCCGCCTGGGCATCGCGTTCCCCGAGATTACTGAAATGCAGGCTCGCGCCATCTTCGAGGCTGCCGTCAACGTGAAGAACCACGGTGGCGATCCGCACCTCGAGATCATGGTTCCGCTCGTCGCCACCATTGAGGAAATGCGCCACCAGGCCGCCATCATCCGCCGCGTCGCCGAGCAGGTCTTCAAGGAGAAGAACGCCAAGGTCGATTTCATGGTGGGCACCATGATCGAGCTGCCGCGCGCCGCCCTGGTGGCCGACCAGATTGCCGAAGAAGCCGAGTTTTTCTCCTTCGGCACCAACGACCTGACCCAGACCACGTACGGCATTTCGCGCGACGACATCAACCACTTCCTGCCCGCGTACCTCAAGGCCGGCATCTTCAAGCAGGACCCCTTCGCCACCCTCGACCAGGCCGGCGTCGGAGCCCTGGTGAAGATGGCCACCGCCAAGGGACGCAACACCCGGCCCACCCTCAAGGTCGGCATCTGCGGCGAACATGGCGGCGATCCGGAGTCCGTCAAGTTCTGCCACAAGGTCGGCCTCAACTATGTTTCCTGTTCGCCCTTCCGGTTGTTGACGGCAAGGCTTGCAGCGGCGCAGGCGGCACTCCTCGAGAAGCAGACGGGGCCAGACCTGCACAACTCCACTTGCTGATTACGTCAACCGGACAAACAGCGGGGCGCGGCCAAGACGGCTCATGGCTGCGCCCCTGCTGCGTTTGCCGGCTCTTGCCTTTTTTACTTGCTTTTGCTGACGATTCAGTCGATGAAATCACAAGCGCTTCTTGGCCCTTTGCGCGGTCGCGGCGTCAGCTAGTCTTCGCGTTAGCTCTTGGTAGGTGTTCTCGAAAGCTTCGAGATCATGGGGTCTGCTGGTTAGATGGGCATTCACCGCCGCAAGCCATTTGCGTTCAAGGTCCAAACGTTTGACGTCGCTGAAGGTAAAGATCCGTGTTTGGACGATCTGGAAGAAATCTGCTGTTTTGCGCGCTTTGTCTCTTCGCTCCTCTGGGGTCAATTCGCCTTTATAAATCGCCTCGACCTCTGCATGCATGGACGTGGAAAGAGCTCGTAAAAGCTCTTGAAACTCCTCGTGCCTGCGATCGCGCATCCATTGTTTCCTCTGCGATGATCCCGACAAGAAATGCCCGAGGAAAAGAGCGCCAAGAGTTGTGACGCTGCCAACAACAGCAACGAAGACTGTAACTGTCCCTTGCTCCATCGAGGCTTCCCCTTCCTTTGAAGCTACTTCGCTGTTCCGGGCCCCGGTTTATCGCATGCTATAGAAGCGATCTTGGCAACTACAGATAGAGGTGGAAAGTAGGCTACGGGGGACCAGTCTTGTTGAAACGTTTGGAAGTGATTATGGCAATCAAAATAAAAGGTAAACACGTTGTCTGGATTGAAGGGTTCGCCCTGAGACTCATATACCATTACCATCGCTTCACGAAGAGTCGCGCCTGGATTAACGTTGCTTGGAAGATTGCGACTGATCGTATCCAGGGCAACCTCGTAAACTTGCCCATTCGACGCCGTGACATTCTGCCAATTCTTTGAGAGATAGCGAAAAGCAGCTTCGTCGCATGACGCCATTTGCTCTGGTGTCAAGTTGCCGTACGGCTTTGATCGACAAAATGCCGGGGCAGATTTCATCCATTCGAGTCCAGTTTGGGTACCCTGGGTATTAGGTAGGCCAGCAGACGAATCTGGAGCAGTCTTGGGAGACGACGATGATCCTTTGTCCGCAGCTGAATCCGCCGACGCTTGAGCCCTATCGAACCTCACATCCACAGAAACAAGGTGCCCGTCTGCGCCTTTCACTCTCACATTGCACTCGATTGTGGTCAATCGGTTTTCCCAACCCTCGGTGAAAGTGCCATGATCTGTGAAATAGAAATGGCAAGACTGCCCATTTCCGTTTGGATTGAGTGGCATTGCTGGCCTTCCCCCTCCCAGGTAAACGGAATCGGAAAAGAATAAAGGTCCGGAGCCATCTACAGGGATGCCAGTAAAACCGAGGACCGGCTTAGTAATGTCACCATTTGAAAATGAGACTAGCGTATCGCCCTTGGAATTGGCCTTTAGCCAGACAATTGCTGAGTCACACTGGACCGGGTGCGTCGTCCAGAGAAAGCCGTCCGAACCCAGCGTAAGATGAGCGGCTCTCGCTCGTTGCATCAGTGCGAGATAATCCTTTCCACTCATACCGTTCGCTACCCCTGTTTGCACACCGTCACTTTCAGCAATATTGCCTGAGCTGCAAATTCCCTTAACAGTCCAAGCTTCGGCATGCGCCAGAATGGTGAATCCCATGCCCGCCATCAAGATGGTACTCAGGACCGCCGCTCGGTAGATCATCACCACTCCTCCTGACAAACTAACTCGGCCAAACCGTTGGGCCACAAATTGCGCTTGAGTCCCTGCGTTTGTTCTTGAAAGAGTATATCGATCATAAGTGGATAGCGCGCATGGCTAGGTAGGCGGCAGGTGGCCCATTCGTCAATCTGGGAGTTGTGCCCCCGTTCATCGCAGTTTTATCGCGATGAGCGGGCGTGCGGCTCAGGCCATCGCTACCCTCGTCAAGCCGCTTGCTCCCGCGGCTTCACCTTGCTCCAGGACCTTTCCCGCGAAGCCGTCCAAAGATCGTGACCGCTTTGCAATCCGATCCAGAACTGCGGTGAATTGCCAAAATAGCGCCCCAGCCGAAGCGCCGTGTCGGCGGTGATGCCGCGCTTGCCCCGGATCAGATCGTTTACTCGCGGAGCAGAGATATGGAGTTCCTTCGCCAGCCGGTATGCCGTTAATCCCACCGGCTCCATGAACTCTGTGCGCAGTACTTCGCCGGGATGAATCGAAAATGCGAAGGGAATCGTGCTCATGGCTGCTCCTCAGTGATAATCGACAATTTCCACTTCGTGTGCGTCGGTTTCGCGCCACACAAAGCAAAGCCGGTATTGATCGTTGATCCGAATGCTGTACTTGCCCTTGCGGTCACCGGCGAGCGCTTCAAGCCGGTTCCCGCCGGGCACGGCAAGGTCACCCAGGTTCGTTGCCCAGTGCAATACCAGAAGCTTCTTGAGCGCCACCTTCCGGATGCTCGCAGGGATTCGGCGACTCTTCCCGTTCTCCCACAGCAGCTTCGCGTCGTCGTCTTTGAAGCTTCTGATCACCGGCAATGATAACGGAGTCCGTTATTAAGGTCAATTGTTATCCACTGACCACCGATCATTGTCCACTATCTTTGCCGTAATAGCCTTCGCGTGTGGACACGGTGTCATCCTTTTTGTCGACGGTGATCGCCACCTTGTGGTAATCGCCCTCGGTATCCGGCTTGTCGGGAGTGTAGGTCAGTAGGTACTGGCCGTTCATCTCGTCGTCGATCAGCTTGTAAATCGGGGCCAGATCGCCGGAGTGCCTGGCCTCGTATGCGTGGCCGCCGGTGCGCTGGGCCATCTCCTGCATCACCTTTTTGCCGTCAATTCCGTTGGCGCTGGTGGGCTCCGGCTGCCGCCGTCCGCCGCCGCCGGGATAACCTCCGCCGCCGCCCGGATAGCCGCCACCACCGCCAGGGTAGCCACCACCTCCGCCGGGATAGCCTCCTCCCATGCCGCCGCGACGATTATTTCCCGGCGTCGTCGATCCCGGCGTCCGTTCCGTCTCGCCTTTCATGAAGATGGTGTAGATCTCCACGCCGGTGTGATCGGCCGAGTCGACGGCGTCGTTCATGGTCTCCTTGCTTCCCTGGTCGGCCCCGTTTGAAAACACCACCAGCACCTTGCGGCCCGGCTTGTCCTTCATCAATTCGTCGCAGGCCAGGTAAACCGCGTCGTAAAGCTGGTTGGAGTCGTGCCGGCCGGCGTTCAGGCTGGGCGTGTCGTTGGTCTCCGGCCCCTGGTCGTCCGCGCGCTGAGTGCGGGTGGGCCCGATCTGGTCCAGTTGCTGGCCCAGGGCGCTCTTGTCGCTGGTAAAGTCCTCGAGCAGCTCCACTTCCCGGTCAAAGTGGATGAGGAAGGCCTGGTTCTTCGTTCCCGAGGGCAAAACCTGGTCCAGAAAACCCTCCGCCGCCTTGATGAGCGCGCTCTGAGCGTCGCTCACCGACCGGCTGGTGTCCACGATCAGCCCGATGCGGAAAGGCTCGTCGCTCTGCCGGGTGAGGCTGGTAATGGTTTGCGGCCGGCCGTCCTGGGTGAGCGTCAGTTCGCTCTTTTCCAGATCGGTGACCAATTGATCCTTTTTGTCGCGCACGGTTACGGGGAGCACCACCTGCTGGGCCGCGCCGGCTGAGGCGGCGCCGCTTCCGGCTGCCGCGACGGCCGGCTGCTGCGCCCACGCGCCCATTACGAACAATGTTCCGCAAACACAACCAGCAATCTGAGTCCGCATAGTCATCCTGGAAGCCATTCTGACATTGTTTAGACGTAGCTGAACCATTGGAGTTGTACTGGTGATGAAGGGCCGGGGAATGCGTGAAAAATAAAACGGCGATGTCGAATGGATTGATTGGGTTACGCACTCAAAGTGCAGTGAATTGCGCAGCCGTTCCGGCACCGTCAGACAAGGGAGCATGACGGCCGAGCTGGGGCGGCGCGAAAAAGGCGAAAAATAAAAACGGCGATGTCGAATGGATTGTTCATGATGGGAGCTGAAAGTGCAGTGATTCGCGTCCGTTTTCGGACGGTGGGCCGAGGGGCTGGATTGCGCGGTGGCTGTGGGCGGATTGCACGGGTAAGAAGCTGCGACGCCCGCTCATCGCGCGGATCCTTCCCCTTCGGTCCCCTCAGGGTCAGGAGCGAAGAACGGGGCACAGAGCGGGGACGATGGGGGCGCATTGACGTTTTCCTCTTCCTGGGCCGCAAATGAAAGCGCCCGCGAATGAATCGCGGGCGTGTTTCTGACCATTGTTTATAGGCTAGCAGCTTCTCTGCTTAAGACTGAAGCTCCGGCCGACTTTCTTTTCGCCAATGTTCAATGGGGTGTCGACTGGTTTTCCACAGACCATGGGACTTGACAGCATGTCGCAGGAATGGTGCAAACGTGATTCGCGCCGCCCCAACGGAGCTCAGAATCGCTCTTTGACGGCGCTCCCAGGGTTCCACGGCCCCTTCGCCCTCGCGTTGCTCGGGCTCGGTGCCGTTCCACCCTGGGCTATTCTCGGGGCGTCCCACCGGGACTGGCATAACGTCAGGCTGCCTGCTTGTGCGGCTTCACCTTGCTCCAGGATTTTTCTCGCGATGCAATCCACAGGTCGTGACCGCTCTGGAGGCCGATCCAGAACTCGGCCGAATTGCCGAAGTAGCGGCTCAGCCGGAGAGCCGTGTCGCCGGTGATGCCGCGCTTGCCACGGATGAGATCGTTGACCCGAGGAGCGGAGATCATCAGGTCCTTCGCCAGCCGGTACGCCGTCAGGCCCAGCGGCTCCATGAACTCTGTGCGGAGGACTTCGCCGGGATGGATGGAGAACGCGAAAGGAATGGTATTCATGGCTTGTCCTCAGTGATAATCGACAACCTCGACCTCGTATGCGTCGCCTTCACGCCAGAGGAAGCAGAGCCGGTATTGGTCGTTGATCCGGATGCTGTGGCGGCCTTTGCGGTTACCGGATAGGGCCTCAAGCCGGTTCCCGCCCGGCACCGCGAGGTCCGCAAGACTCGTCGCCCAATGCAATACCAATAGCTTTTTGAGCGCCACTTTTCGGATGTTGGCGGGGATCCGGCGGCTCTTGCCGGTCTCCCACAGCAGCTTCGCGTCGTCGTCCTTGAAGCTTCCGATCACCGGCTATGATAACGGTATCCGTTATGAACGTCAATCGTTTATATCTGGGCAGGGCTCATGTTCCGCTGTAATGGGGGCGATTTTCGCCGCCCCTACGGGGCTCAGAGTTGGTTTTTGGCGGCGTTCCCAGGGTTCCACGGCCCCTTCGCCCTCGCGTGGCTCGGGCTGGGTCGTTTCCCACCCTTGCGACAAAAACAAGGGCGTCGCAAGGATGGGGCACCCCGGTTTTGTGGTGGAACGGGCGAAAAGCAAATGCGGATCCTTCACTCCGTTCAGGATGACACGGCGTGAGTGCGAGCTTCTGCGTTTCCCGGGTCCCAAAACCGGGGACCCGGGGCACCCCATCATTGCGCTGGAATGGGCGAAAAGCAAATGCGGATCCTTCCCCTTCGCTGCGCTCAAGGGTCAGGATGACACCTTTGGTCTCCGGTCATTCGGCGTGGAAGATTACGTCGAAGAGGAGCCAGCTTGTGGTGGTGAAGATGATGTCGTAGCCGATGAGGAGCTTGATCCAGAGGCCGGGATCGCTTTCGCCGGTGAAGATGCTGGTGGTGGCGAGGACCATGGCTAACAGCGCGGGGATGAAGATGGGGAAAAGGATGATGGAGAGGAGCAGCTCGCGGTTGCGGCTGGTCATGGCGAGGGCGGCGAAGAAGACGCCGTTGGAGACCAGGGCCCAGGTGCCCAGCGGCAGCACGGCAAACAGCAGCCAGGCCTGACCGGCGACGTGGAGGTTGTAAAAGACGAAGAAGAACGGGGCCAGCGCGGCCTGGACGATGGTGACGAAGAGGAAATTGACGATGACCTTGGCGAGGTAGAGCTCGGAGGCGGGCGAGGGGGCCATGCGCTGCGCGTCCATGACGTTGTGGCGGATTTCGCGGGCCCAGGCCTGATTGAGCGCGCTGACGGAGGCGAACATGGTGGCCACGCAGAGGACGCCGCCGGCGATTTGCTGGGAATAGGCGCCGCTGGGGTGGAAGGCGATGGAGAACAGGACCACGACCAGGCCGGAGAAGAAGAGCATGGAGATGAGGGCGTCCATGGTGCGCCACTCGATGCGGAGGTCTTTGACGAGATGGGTCCACAGGGCGGGCATCAGGAGTGGGTCTCCTTGTTAACCCCGGTCTCCAGAAATGAATTCGAGCTGGGACCTGATTCGCACGCCCGCTCATCGCGATAAAGCCGCGATGAACGGGGCACAGCTCCGGAATCGATGTGTGGGGCTCCGGAATCGATTTGCGGGCTCGCGGGCATCATAGCGTGGGGCTCCCCGGCTCTAGGCTTGCGACGCGGCCGGCCTTGAGGGTGAGGACGTAGTCGGCGATGGGGGCGGCGAGTCCGCGCTGGTGGGTGGTGATGACGATGGTGCGGTTCCGATGGCGGAAGCCGGAGAGCAGCTCGACCATCTGGCCGACGGACTCGACGTCCATGTTGGAGAAGGGCTCGTCGAGCAGGAGCAGCTCAGGCTGGGGAAGCAGGGCGCGAGCGAGCGAGGTGCGCTGGCGCATGCCTTGGGAGTATTGGCCGAGCAGGCGGTTCAGGCTGGGATCGAGGCCGACCTGGCGCAGGGCTTCGGCGGGGTCGAGGCACGTGCGGCGGGGATAGAGGCTGGCGAAGTAGCGCAGGTTTTCCTCACCGGTCAGCTCGTCGTAGAGCATGGGGGCGTGGCTCATGTAGCCGATGCGCTCGCGGGCCTGCTGGGGTTCAAGATCACCGAAGAGTTTGACCGTACCGAAACTGGGGCGGAGGAGACCGGCCAGGATGCGCAGGAGGGTGGATTTGCCGGCGCCGTTTTCGCCGATGAGGACGTAGCACTTGCCGGCTTCGAGGTCGACCGAGACCTGGCGCAGGGCGGCAAATGTGCCGAAGAGGCGCGAGACGCTATCGACTCGGTGAACGTGACTCGCGCTGGGGGCCGCGCTTGCAGGGCCACTCATGAGGGGTCAGTTGGCGGCGGCCGGTGAACTGGCGGCGGGAGCGGCGGCGTCAGCGCGGGGATTGGCGGGCGCAGCCGCGGGCGTGCTGCCGGGTTGGGCTTGTCCGGGGACGACGGGCGCGTATTTGCTGGCGCACTTGGCCTGGAGCACGGTGGCGTGGAAGACGCCGTCGCGGCCGTAGGTGCCTTCGGCGAGGGCCTGGGAATTGTCCTTGAAGGTGTCCGGCGGCGGCTCAGAGCCCTTGTAAACGACGGTGAGCAGATGGCCCTTGGCGGCCTTGGGCGAGTGGCTTTCGAACTCGTTGAGGACGAAGGTGACGTGGGTGCCGTCCTGCTCAATGGATCCGGGCTGGACGAAGCCTTCGACACGCAGGTTGCTGGTGTAGGCCTTGTTGCCCATGTGGCCGAGTTCGGCGATGGTGACGTAATAGCTTTTGGCGGAGCCGTAGCCGGAGTAAGCCAGCCAGCCGATGGTGCCGAGGATGATGGCGACCGCAATGCCGATCCGGAGGTTGGTGGAGGAAGTTTTCATCTACTTCAAGCATAGGTTCGGAAGCTGGGAGGGTCAACCGCCAAGCTGGTGATGCACATCACACCTGTTGCGGTGAGGCGGGTCAGGGGTGATCAGGAGAACGCAGGGCGGCGAAGGGATCAGCGTCGCCCCTGGACTGGGGAAAGCTGGGCGCGACGTTCAGGGCTCGATGTGGTCGTCTTCGAGATCGTGGGCTTGCCTTGCGGTTGCGACGATGGGCAGGACCAAGGCACCGATGTACGCAAGGGCAATCAGCAAATCGTGCATTTTCGGAGGGCTCGTGAGTCGTCAGGATGCCATCTCGTGCGATATGAGGAGCTTTGCTGCGGCGGGGGGGCCGGTTTACCGCTGGATGGGCGAAAATCACTTCGCAACTGCGCTGCTGAACGCATTTTTTGTCTGAAAGAATGCGATAAGTATGGGCAGGAGGGTCATCGCACCGAGCACGACTTCGGTGAAAACCTCGTTCCGGGGCGAATCGCTCGGGGACGTGGGTAGCAACTTCGAACCATATAACTTATTGTTGGGTAATGATTTATGTGTGGATGACGGGCCTGCGAAGCCTTCTGGAGGAAGAATGGCGATGCGTGCTGAACAAACCTGCAGATGCCGTGGGGGCAAAGCCATGAGGTCGCGACCGCGAGCAGCGTGCGTGTGATGGGTTGCGACGGACTGAAGGCCTGACATCATCGGTACCACCGGCTACGGAAGCAGGAAAATGGCGCGGCCGCAAAAGCCAGTATTTCGGTTTTGCGTCGTGCGGTTATGCATTTTCCCTCCTGGGAGTTCGCTCCGATCTACTTTGGGAAACTGTACCGACAGGAATCAGGATTGGGAATAGCACGTCCGTAGCGGAGGCGTGGGGCGAGTGGGTGATTGGCGATGGGCGGGCCGCGGGACTGGCGCGAGCCGATCCATGGCGGGGCTACTCTTCGGGATTTCGCACCTGGCGGGTGGCGACTACGGTTGGCACCAGGATGAGGGCCACCAGACCCAAAGCGCTGAGAAGGTCGTGCAACATACGAACCCCCCGGGAATGAGCATTGACAATCTGCGAAACGGCGGAGGGCCGGGGCAGGTAAGCGAGGGGATTTCCGCCGTCCTAGATTTTGAGACACATTACAAACGCCCAGGAAGTTCGCACGTACCACTTATAGGGAAGGTGTTGTCAAACGTTGCAGGTCTATCTTCCCGCAATCGATGCGAAGGGGCGGGCATCCAAAGACGGTTCTGGAGATGCTTCTAACGGGCCGCAGCCAGCGTCTGGGCGGCGCGGTCGAGGGCGGCGGCGAGGAGGGTAAGCTGCTGGGCGGCGCGGCCGCTGTCGCCGGCGTCGATGGCCTCATTGACGCCGGGAATGACCACGGCGGCGTAGCCGGTGAATTCGCCGGGCGCATAGATGAGGTGCTTGTACCAGGGACGGTTGGGAAGGCCGGCATCGGAGGTGAAATCGGTTTCGACGGCACGGAGCGCGTCGTTGAGGCGGTTGAGATCGCCGGAGGGGTGGTCCTGGAGACTGCGGACGCGGGCGGCAGCCTGGGCAAAGCGATCGGCGGCGGCGAGAGCGGGAGCGAAGTCAAGCGAGAGTTTGGCGTCGGAGGCCTTGCGCCGGGCGGTGTCGAGATAGGAGGCGATGTCGCGAGCGTAGTTGGTGTAGTCGAGGGGAAGCACGTCTGTATCGGCCATGCGAATGGCCTCGAGGCCGAGGACCTGGGCCATTTCCTGGAGATAGTCGAAGTGGGGATCGGCGTTCTTGGTGTACCAGGCGTAATTGTCGAAGGCGGAATGATAGACGCCATAGGGACCGCCGGAGCCGATGTCGGTGGAGGGCACGCCGATGTGCTGCAGGAATGGCGTGAAGTCAGAGCCGGAACCGAGGTCGCCGACGCGGACGTCGCCGGTGGGCGGCGAATTGGAGGGGCGGTTCGGATTGATCTGGTTGTGCGCGCGCCAGACGTCGTAAACGGAGCCGCCGGCGGGGCTGGGAACGGATTGGGCGATCTGGCGGATGAATTCCTTGAGCGAGGGAACGGCGGCGGCGGAGAAGTTGGGACCGGAGACGGCGACATCGACGTTGAAGTAAGCGACGGCTTTCTGGAGGGGCTGGGCATGCTGCTCGACCCACTCGGTTGAGCCGATGAGGCCTTCCTCTTCGGCGTCCCAACTGCAGAAGCGGATGGTGCGTTGGGGACGCCAGCCGGTTTTGAGCAGATCGCCGACGCCGTGCACGGCTTCAAGCAGGGCGGCGGTGCCGCTGTTGGGATCGACGGCGCCGTAGACCCAGGCATCGCGATGGTTGCCGACGACGACCCAGTCATCGGGAAGGCTGGAGCCGGGGACGGTGCCGATGACATCCCAGATGAGGCGGCGCTGGTAATCCTGGCGGGAGACGAGGTGGACGCGGACGCCGCCGGGCCCGACGTGGTAGTGGAAAGGCAGCGCGCCCTGCCAGCTTTGCGGGACTGCGAGTCCTTTGAGCGCCTTGAGGATGGGCTCGGCGTCTTCGTAGCTGAGGGGGATGGAGACGATGTGGGGCTGGTTGCCCTGGGGATCGACGCGCGCGGAGTCGGGCAGGTCAGGCGTGGAAGCGACGCCGGGGGTCTCCGGATCGCCGGGATATTTGAACAGGTACTGGACGGAGCCGCGCTGGACGCCGGAGGCGGGACGCCAGGGACCGTCGGGCCAGGCGTCGCCGCGGAAGTAGCCGTCGTCCTGGGGATCGGAGTAGATGAGGACGCTGGCGGCGCCGCGCTGCTCGGCGATGTAGACCTTGACGCCGCGGAAGTTGGCGCCGTAGCGGCAGATGACGATCTTGCCGTGCAGGTCGACGTGGTCGGCGGCGAGCGCGTCGAAATCCTCCAGGCGGCCGTAGTTGGCGTAGACCACCTCGCCGGTGACGTCGCCGGAGCCGGAGGAGCTGTTGTACGGCATGATGACGCGGGGATCGTTCTCGTAAGGATCGCCTGGGACCGATTCAGGATGGGGGCCGGTCATGATTTGCGTGCCGTCGGGGCTGAAGGCCTCAACCTTGACGACTGTGGGGTAATCCAGGAGCACGCGGTAAGGGACGATTTTTGTATCGAGGCCGGCGGCGCGGAATTTCTCGGCGACATACTCGGCGGTGGCGTGATCCTCCGGCGTTCCGGCCACGTGGGGCGCGGCGGTAAGGGTCTTGAGCTCCTCGCTGGCAAGTTTGGCGTTGGGGATGGCAAGGAAGTTTGTTTCGGTCTTGGCTTCGGCGGAAAAATCCGGGTAACCGAAGACCGTGGAAGGCGCGGAGGATTGTGCGATGGCGAGGCAGGCAGACAACGTGAGAAGCGCCGCGGGGGCAATCGTCTTGAAGAGGTTCATGGGGCTGGATCCTTTGAGTGACAGGCGCGGGAACTCATGAAGAACCAGTGTAATGCGCTGGCCACGCAAACTTGTTGCAGGCGATGGGTCAGGCGGCCGCGGGGACGGGCTGGACCGGCTCGACGGGCTGGCCGCAATGCGAGCAACGCCTGGCGGCAAGCGGAATATCGCTAAGGCACTCGGGACAATTTCGCGTGGCGGGCGGCGGCGGCGGCGCGGCATGGCTGGCCTTTACGCGAGCGAGAAACCAGTTCAGCGGCATCACGACGCCAAAGTAGACGGCGCTGGCAACGATGAGGAACGAAATGGCGGCGTTGAGGAAATTGCCGTACTTCACTTCGCCGTTGTGGACGTGAAGAACGAGGTAAGAGAAGTTGGGTTTGCCGACGGTTGCGGCGATGAGGGGGTTGAGCAGGTCGGAGACGAGCGAGGCGACGATGGCGTTGAAGGCGGCGCCGATGATGACGGCGACGGCCAGGTCGACGACGTTGCCGCGCAGGATGAAATCGCGAAAACCTTTGAGCATATTTGTCCTCCGAGTTATT
This sequence comes from uncultured Acidobacteriota bacterium, assembly GCA_963766785.1. Lineage (GTDB taxonomy): Bacteria > Acidobacteriota > Terriglobia > Terriglobales > Acidobacteriaceae > Telmatobacter. The sequence continues at coordinate 268,242 of CAVYBV010000009.1, read as the reverse complement.
CGGTTGCCAGCGTAGCAGGGTTTCGGGACAAGGGACAAGGGACGTAGAGACTAGAACCAGTCTCACAGATGCCTCAACAGGATTAACACGCATCCGAGTTGAACCATGCCCAGGAAATTGAGGGCATTGCGCTCCCATCGGCTGCTTATGCGTCGGAAGTTCTTCAGCCAAGCGAACAACCGCTCGATCTTCCAGCGCCTTATATAACGCCGCAGCGGTCTGCCATCCTGCGTTTTCCCTCGCTGCCGCCGGTTGGGGGCGATCATCTCGATGCCTCTGTCCCGCATACGTCCGTCCAGTGGATCGCTGTCGTAGCCCTTGTCGCCAATCACGCGTTTGGGCAAGGCGCTGACGTGGCGTCGGTCGAGCGTTTGGTCGACCAGCGTGGATTCATTCGGCGAAGCGCTTGTAACCCCGACGGCGATAGGAAGACCGCCGCGGTCCACGATTGCCATGATCTTGCTCCCTTTGCCGCAGCGCGTTGGACCAATGCGATCGCCCCCCTTTTTGCCCCGCTGAACGAGGCGTCGACGAAGGTCTCGTCCAGCCCCAACTGTCCCCGCGCAAGCAGGTCTTCGCATAAGGCCCACAAGATTCCGTCCAGCACCCCCGCGCGCTGCCAGTGCTGAAAACGGCGATGGCAGGTCTGGTATGCACCGTAACGCGCCGGCAGATCCTGCCAGGGCGCCCCGGTGCGCAGGATCCAAAGCACCCCATTCAGCGCTGGGCGCGCGTCGCCCCAACGTCCGCCGCGACCATCCGGCCGCTGCCGTCGCTGTTGATCCCACTCCACGAATGGCCGAACATATTCCCATTGAAAGTCACTCAAATCAGCCATGCTTTTGGTTTGCTTCAACTTCCAGCACAAAGCAAGCCTTTATTGCCCAGATACATTGGCGAGACTGGTTCTAGGGAGTAGGGACTAGGGAGTAGGGAGTAGGGAGTAGGGAGTAGGGAGTAGGGAGTAGGGAGTAGGGAGTAGGGAGAGGATCAGCTGTCAGCGGGTCTGTCAGCTCAGGGGAAGAAGAAGAGGAAGATGGACATGGCAAGAATCATGAGCGAGGTGTAGAGGAAGATAAGGACACCGGCATGGTAGAGGGTCCAGCGGCGGCCGAGACAGCGGGTGAGCTCGATCATGCCGGCGCAGGTGATGAGAATGGGGATGAGTTGCCAGGGCGAGGAATGGAGGGCGTCGATGTTGGGGAAGCCACCCAGGCGGAGACTGGCGAGAAAGGCCAGGATGGGGAGCAGGATGCCGCGGACAAGCGAGGGGCGACGCAGGTGGAAGATCGACGTCGGGGAATGCGCCACGGGTCTCATTATCGCAGTGTGAGGAGAAACGGAATCGCAGTGTGCGAGGGGGAACGGACGAGACGGAGCGGCGGGCGGTGGGAGTGCTGGTTGCGGCGCGAACGGCGGCGGTGAGCGGGGTGCTCTGCTTCCAGGACTCCGGATCGAGATCTCCACCCCAAGGACGAAGACCTATCCGTGGGGACCCCGGACCTGGGGCACCCATTTTTGTTTTGTGTACCTGCAGTTCTGATTTCTTAGCGAGCGGATGCGGCGAGTTCCATCTCGCGCAGGGACTCAGTGTAGGGAGCGCGAAGGACCCCGCGCTCGGTAATGATGGCGGTGATGTAGCGCGCGGGGGTGACGTCGAAGGCGGGATTGCAGATGCCTACGCCGTGGGGCGTGAGCTGCTTGCCGCCGTGGTGAGTGACCTCGACGGGCGAGCGCTCCTCGATGGGGATGGCGTCGCCGGTGGGGGTGTTCCTGTCGATGGTGGACCACGGAGCGGCGACGTAAAAAGGGATGCCGTGCTCGCGGGCGAGGATGGCGACGTTGTAGGTGCCGATCTTGTTGGCAGTGTCGCCGTTGGCGGCGATGCGGTCGGCGCCGACCACGACGGCCTGGATTCTGCCGGTGCGCATGAGGCTGGCGGCCATGTTGTCGCAGATGACGGTGGTGGGGATGTGGTCGGCCATCAGCTCCCACGCCGTGAGGCGCGCGCCCTGGAGGAACGGCCGGGTTTCGTCGGCGTAGACGTGGATGCGCTTGCCCTGCTCGACGGCGGCGCGGATGACGCCGAGGGCGGTGCCATAGCCGCAGGTGGCAAGTGCGCCGGCATTGCAGTGGGTGAGAACGCCGCCTTCTTCCGGAAGCAGCCCGGCGCCGAACGCGCCCATGGCCTTGCAGGCGGCGATGTCTTCGTCGTACATGGCGTGGGCTTCGGCGAGAATTTTTTCGCGGACCTCGGACATGGAAGCATGCGCGGCGAGCAGGCGCGCGAAGAGACGCTTCATGCGGTCGATGGCCCAGAAGAGATTGACGGCGGTGGGGCGAGTGGCGGCCAGGCGGGCGCAGATTTTTTCGAATTCCGGAGCAAATTCAACTGCACCGGCAGCGCTGGACCTGAGCGCGCCAAGGGCGACGCCATAAGCTGCGGAGACGCCGATGGCGGGAGCGCCGCGGACCACCATGGTTTCAATGACCACGGCAACGTCTTCATAGGTGGCGGCGAGGACGTAGCTCTCCTCTAGGGGAAGCTTGCGCTGGTCGATGAAGCGAACGCCTTCGGTGGTCCAGGTGAGGGTGGGGATCATCGCAATTCCAGTGTAATTGGCGGCGCATTTGGCTGCACAGTTCACAGCTCAAAGTTCATAGTTCACAGTTCACAGTGCCGGCCGGGGCTGCTTTTCATGCCTCGCTGGACGCGGACTCGTCTGAGTGCGTAGAGTTGTTTTCAACACCGCTTAATCGCAGCTTGAAATTGGTGAAGGAGTCCGCGCTTGAGACTGACCTCCGTCGACTGGATCATCATGATCCTCTACTTCGTGTTTGTGCTGGGCATCGGCGTGGCCCTGAAGCGCTACATGAAGACGAGCAAGGACTTTTTTCTGGCGGGGCGGGCGCTGCCGGCGTGGATCTGCGGCCTGGCGTTCATCAGTGCCAACCTGGGCGCGCAGGAAGTGATCGGGATGGGGGCTTCGGGCGCGAAGTACGGCCTGGAGACGGCGCAGTTTTACGGCATCGGCGCCATTCCGGCCATGATCTTCGTGGGCATTTTCATGATGCCGTTCTATTACGGCTCGAAGGCGCGCAGCGTGCCCGAGTTTTTGCGGCTGCGGTTCGATGAAAAGACGCGGGCGCTGAATGCGTGTTCGTTCGCGGTGATGACGGTGTTCTCTTCGGGCATCAGCATGTACGCCATGGCGCGGCTGATCCAGGCGCTGCACGTGTTTGACGCCATGTTCCTGCAATTTGGCTGGAACAAGGACTGGATTTTCTCCTTCGCCATCGTGATGTCGGCGGTGATTGTGCTGGCGTATATTTTCCTGGGTGGTTTGACCAGCGCGATTTACAACGAAGTGATCCAGTTTTTCCTGATCATCGCGGGATTCCTGCCGCTGGTGTTGCTGGGGCTGAAGAGCGTGGGCGGCTGGGAAGGGATGAAGGCCAGCGTGTCCAAGATCGATCCGCGCATGGTGCACGAGTGGCACGGAATCATGCACGCGAGCACCAACCCGATGGGCATCGACATCATCGGCATCGGGATGGGGCTTGGATTCGTGCTGGGCGCGGGTTACTGGTGCACGGATTTCCTGGTGATCCAGACGGCGATGGCGAGCAAAGACATGGACGCGGCGCGAAGGGTGCCGCTGATTGCGGCGGTTCCCAAGATGCTGTTCCCGTTCCTGGTGATTGTGCCCGGGCTGCTGGCCATCGGGCTGCCGAGGCCGCACACGGTGGAGACGGTAATCCACGAGCCCAACGGGACCATCGTTCACAACATCCAGGTGGTGTCGCCGCAGGCGGAGCAGGGCGAGGGAATTGTGCCGGCCAAGATCAATCCCGTGACCGGCAAGGCGATGCTGGACGCGAGCGGCAAGCCGCTGATCGATTACGACATGGCCACGCCCATGATGCTGCTGCATTTTTTCCCGACCGGGATTCTGGGACTGGGGCTGACGGCGCTGCTGGCGAGCTTTATGAGCGGCATGGCGGGCAACGTGACGGCGTTCAACACGGTGTTCACTTACGATCTTTACCAGAGCTACATACACAAGGGCGCGAGCGACCGGCATTACATGATGGTGGGGCGATGGGCGACGGTGGGCGGCATCCTGCTCTCGATTGCGACGGCGTACGCGGCCATCAGCTTCAACAACATCATGGACACGCTGCAACTGGTGTTCAGCTTTGTGAACGCGCCGCTGTTTGCCACGTTTTTGCTGGGCATGTTCTGGAAGCGGACCACGGGGCATGGCGCTTTTTCCGGGCTGATAGCGGGCACGGGCGCGGCCATTCTGCATCACGGGCTGACGCTGCCCATGGAGGCGCGGCCGGGGATTCACGGCGGCTGGATCATGGTGCTGCACCACTACCCCAGCGACATGGCGCAGAATTTCTACGGCGCGATTTACGCATTCAGCGCGAATTTTATTGTGGCCGTGGTGGTGAGCCTGATAACGAAGCCGCGGCCGGAGGCGGAGCTGGTGGGATTGGTGCACTCGCTCACGCCGAAGCCGGCGACGCATCACCTGGTGTGGTGGAAACGGCCCGAAGCGCTCGCGGTGGGAATCCTGATCGGGGCGGTTGCGCTGAATATTTTCTTTGCGTAGCGGACGCGTTTTCCACGGACACAGAGCGGAGGCAGGCGGCTCGGCAAGAGGCTTGCTCCTGTGTTATATTTTTGAAGTGCGCACTGGATTTGCAGCCCCAAAACGTGCACTGTGCGCGGTTGTTCCAAAAGCTTCTTCCAACCTCGGGGACGCGTAGCTCAACTGGCAGAGCATTCGGCTCTTAACCGACAGGTTGAAGGTTCGATTCCTTCCGCGTCCACCAGCCTTCGCCTCTCTTCAAGAGGGCTTCGGCTCGGCATGCCAGCAGGCGAAGGCTGTCGCGCCAGAGCGTCAGCGGAGGCGGACTCACCTTAAACTATGGTTCTTCCCCCCTGCTCAGGATTTCGCCTGCGGGCTCACCGTTTCCCCTTCGCTGCGTTCAGGGTCAACGTCACGCCCGCAAATCGGCTCAAGTTCGATTCCTTCCGCGTCCACCATTCTGAACTGACAACCTCGAGACTATGAACCCGGCCGGGAGTTGGCGCGCGGCAGTGGTTATTGCGCCACCGGGAAGCGGTAGACGTTGATGCTGATGGGCGCGACGGTGAGCGAGTGGGGCGCGCTGCCGAGCGGAATCTCCTTCACCTCGACCTCGGGCGGCTGGCCGAGACGGTCGACGGCGTCGAGGCTTTTGCCCGTCAACTGCCACAGCGTCGAAGGCCCGGCGACTTCCGTGCCGGCTACATTCAGGTCGAGCTTTTGCTCGGAGTCGGTGGCGTTGACCACGGCCACGGTGAGGAACTTGCGGTCGGGCGTGAGCGCGGCGAACACATCGAGCGGGTATGTAGGGCTGCCGGAGCTGACCTTTGGCTGGTCGGGAGCCGGAGGATACTGCGGCGCAGGCTGGGGCGAGTTGCCTGTGATGGCGACGGGGATGGTGCCCGGAAAGTTGTTGCTGTAGAGCTTGAACACCTGGCCCAACGTGTTGAACGTGGACGAGGTCTGATTGAAGTCGATAGTGGAAGTGCCCATGGTGTGCGCCGCCATGGTCAGGGAATCGGTGTGGCGAAGCATTTCGTTGAAGAGCATGGCGTAGGCCAGCGCCTGCTTTAGATTGGCGGCGCGGCCGAAGGCGCCGCCGAAGTAGGCGTATTCGTCGATGGAGAGGAAGGTATTTTTCTTGAGCATGGCGGGGAACCGCTGCTGATATCCCTCCCACTCTTCGGCTTTGGAGCGCACGATGTTGGCGGGATAGCGCGCGTACTCGAGCGTGGTCTGGTCGATTTTGTCGAATGCGTCGTCGTTGGGCTTTTCGGGCTTGAGATTCTTCGCCTTCTCCACGTTGTAGCGGCGGCCGGGCTGCGCGTACCAGTGCTCGGCCATGCCGTCGAAGTTGCCCCAGCAATCCCTGAGGAAGCCTCCGGTCCAGTCAAAGTCGCTGCCATACGCGCCGGCGAGATTGCCCACGTACTTCGAACGCAGTTGCGGTGGCACCTGGCCATCCTCAAGCATTTCGCCTGAGGCGATGAGAACGATGGATGGGTCCGCCTTGCGCATGGCCGCAGCAAAATCGTTGTGTTTCTGCATAAAGTACTTCAGATCGGTGCGGCCGATCTCCCAGGAACCCCAGGGCTCGTTGCCGATGTTCCAGAAGCGGATATGCCAGGGCGCGGGGTGGCCGTTCTTTGCGCGCAGCGCGCCCAGGCGCGTGGTGAGGGCGCCATTCATGTACTCAACTTCTTCCGCGGCCGAATGCGCGTCGCCGAGGCCGGCATTGACGCTGATGTAGGGCTCCACGCCGATGAGCTTGCAGAATTCGGCGAACTCGTCGGGGCCCAGATCGTTGGTTTGCATCTGGTTCCAGGCATGGTCCCAGGTGGGCGGGCGCTGGTCGGGATCGCCTATGGCGTCGTACCAGGTGTAGTTGGCGGTGTAGTTGCCGCCGAAGCGCCAGAAGCCCGATTTGATCTGGCGAATGAGGGCGATGGTGTCAGGGCGGAAGCCCTGGATGTTGTCGGCGGGCATCAGGGAGACGGCGCCGATGTGGAAGTCTCCCTTGCCGGTGCCGGTGATTTCGAGGGCGGCGTCACTTGCATCGGCGGCGGCGGTAAAGTGCAGCGGATATTTTGCGTACGCCGCAGTAATGGGAATTGTGATGGATTCGCGATCATTTGCGCCTTCACCCCAGACGAGCACGACCTTCACCTTGCTTCCGGGCGTGCCGCGCAGCCAGATGCGGCCGGTGTAATGCTTGCCTTTGACTAACGCAAGGCCGGGCTGCCTGATGCCGTGCGGAGTGGATGCATCGAGGGTCACGCGCGAGCTTTGGGCGCCGGCAAAGGGCTTGTCCTTGTCCATCGAAACAACGTCGTCTCCTCCGATGGGACGCCATCTGCGCAACTGCATCCCGGGAAATCCGCGCCGGCCCTGCGTTTGGGGCTCTGCGGAGGTAATGGGAAAGTAGAACTTGCGATCGTCGAGCATTTCAGCCCAGAGCGGGCCGTACATGGTTTTGCCGATGTGCTCAATGAACATGCCGAAGACGTATTTCGAGACCGGCGGACTGACCTGCTGCGTGTCGAGGGTTGCCGCGATGCCGCCGGCAGGCGCGGACTCAGCCATCTGTCCCTGGGCCGCTGCACCTGCGAGCAACAATGCCGACGCGGCCACCAATACGGTGCGTATTTTCATTGAAGTTCCCTTTCCCCGTTCAGGAATTCTCTGTTAGCGCTTGCCCGCGAGTTGCGCAACGGGCGCGAATCACCGGCAGCCGGCGGTAAAGCACAGGTTCTCGCTGAAGAACGGCAGCACGTGGTTCTGGAAGCGGTCGGCGACTGCGCTCGTATGGGTGCCGTGGTAGATTTCAAAGCCGTTGGCGATGCCATAGTTGTCCAGAATGTTGTGGAGCTTGATGGTGTCGAAGCGCAGGCCGTCCTGGTCGCCCACATCGATCGAGATGGCTCGATATTGCTTGAGATTGCCGATGTATTGATCGACAAATGCCAAAGGAGAGTTGGCCGTAAACTTGGCGACGATGTCGGGCTGCGGAACCCCGTCCCTGGTGAGCAGGTCGAAGTAGAGGGGAGGGTTCTTGGGATCGGGCGCCCACGCCGCCGCCGTGGCATATTGCGCTGCGGCGAAGCCCGGCGACTCGGCCGCGAGTTCGGCCGGGGACGTTGCCGCTGCAACCTTCTTCTCGTTGGCAATTGCTCGCTGCTTCATGGCGTCAGGGTTCGCGCCGGGGGGACCGCCTCCAGTCATCGGCGACATGCAACAGGGGCTCATGATGTAGAGCGCGCCGAAGACCTCGGCATGTTTCATACCGATGCGGCTGGCGCCGTAGCCGCCCATGGAGTGACCCACGAGGCCGCGGCTCTGCCGGTCGGGAATGGTGCGATAGTGGGCGTCGATGTAGGAGACCAGATCGTGGGCGATGAAGTCCTCGAAGTCGCCGGTGGTTGCGGAGCTGGAGTACATGGAACCGCCATAGATGGTCTTGGAATCGGGAAGGACGACAATCATCTCCTTGGCGCCCTGGGCAAATGCGCCTTCGATGGTCTGGGGAACGTGGATCTCGTGGGTCCATTGCTCGGCGCCGATGGAGTAGCCATGGAGGGCGTAGAGGACGGGGTAGCGGCGGTGTTTGTTTTTGAGGTAGGAGGGCGGCAAGAAAACGATTACATCCCGGTCGACAGAATCCCCCTCCAGGTTTCCTTCAAGCGATTTGCCGTGAACCTTGATGTGTTCCACCGTGTCCGGCTTGGCGCCGGGCACCACAGAAGGCACCATCGTCTGCACCTGCGCGGCAAGTTGCATTCCCAAAAAGGCCGGCAGCAGCGCGCCCGCTCCAGCAACCATCCATTTCAATCTCATCGTTGGCCCCTCTTTGAAATCCCCAACACTATAAACAGGCGGCTAAGCGGGAAACAAGCAATAAATCGGTTTTCTCTCGATTCCCGGTGACGCTGCGGCTTACGCGCTGCGCGATGCCGCAATGTTCGCTTTGGGTTGATCCTACTAACCAATTCCAGGGAACCACGGTCCAAGTTCATGAGGCATCGCGATCGAACCAAGCTGGAAGAACGCGGCCAGCAGGCGATGCGCGGAATTGCCACCGGAGCATCGTCAAGGTAAATGGAAAATGTGCTTCATCCTTGACGTTTAACGAAAACCAGCATTCAATATTGGTGGGACCTTCTTTCGCGCAACAGAGAAAGGTACGACGGGTTGGCGCATCCATCGCCATCAACGAACGAAGGGCAGGCAGGCGGCAAGATCGGCAGGCAGGGATTGCTGCCGTGGAATTTGCGGCCATGCGCACTGGGCTTCCTGGCCCTTGCCTTCGCGATTTTTCTCTGGGGTACCGCGTACAAGCTTTCCCTTTATCACGTTTATCCGAATCATTCCGTGCGGGTCTCCGAGGTCAGGATGTGGCTGGAGACGCGCAGCGCGCGCACGGTAACCGACGTCCTGCGCAGGGTGAGCATTGAGCGACCTCCGGGTCCCTCAAACCTGAGCGCAGCCGGGCACCAGATGTACCTGGTGAATCTGGGCCCGGTGGAGCAGAACCCGCTGCAGCTTCCCCTGCTGGGCCCGGTCGTCCCATTCATTCCGGCGCGTTCGCCTCCCCCGCGGCGCTTCTGCCTGGCGTAGTTCAAGACCGGCCGGCCGGAGCCCCAATCCTTTGGTAGTCAACTGCTGAACCGCCGACCGATCTTGCTGCTCACGCGCAAGGTACGGGTGGAAAACGCGTTCGGCAGGGTCGCCGGGGCCCGTCTTCCATTCCGCTCTCCAGGTCCAGAAGCTCTCCCTTCCACTGGCAGCCACTGCCCAAGTTTCGGGTAGTTCCCCATGCAGTTCGAGATCAGGGAGCAAGATATGCCGGACACATTGTTGGACCGATTGAATATAGAGGAAGAGGATGCAGGCAACTTACTGCGTGGCGATTTTCGGGGCACGGACGGTGTGGCCCGGGACGCCGATCTGCTGGCGCTGACCTCAACGGAACGCCGCGCGCAACTCCTGTGGGATGTGCAGCGGGTGACCAAGAGCAGCGAAGAGGCGGAAGACATTGTGCAGGAAGCACTGCTGCGGGCATGGAGGAGCTTGCAGCAGTTTCGTGGAGACGCGCAGATTTCGACCTGGCTGCGCGCGATTGTGAGAAACACGGCGCGGGAGTGGCTGCGCAACCGCGGCAGCCGGGTCAACGTGCCCATCGGCGTGATGCACGCGGATGAGGACGAGTTTCCGGTGCTCGAACTTACGGATAGCCGTCCCGATCCGGAAGAAACGTGCGCGCGGCGGGAGATGGCGCAGTTGCTTCGCGGCGAGATTGAGGCCCTCACCATGATCTCGCGGCGGGCCATTGAAATGTGCGCGCTGGAAGAGCAGTCGCTGCGCTCGGCGGCACAGGCGCTCAACGTCAATGTGGTCACGGTCAAATCGCGCTTGTTCCGCGGCAGGCAGCTTCTGCGGCAGAGCCTGTGCGAGCGTACCGGCGGGCGTGAGCACTGCCACGTTCCGTGATTGGCCTGCAAAGGAAAATCGGCGCGGCCAAACTGGTCGCGCCGATTCTTTTTTGGGGGCGGGCGCCGTCGCGCCTCCCGCATTCACCCTAAAACAAATTCCACAGCGACTGGTTATAGACTTCGTGGTGGAATTGCACTTCAGAAGGCTTGACGAAGGTGCCGAGTTCGCGCGGGCAGCGATCGGCCGCCGCCTGTTTCAGGTCGGCATAGCGTCCCTGCACGTCGGAGCCCAGAATCTCCGCGATCCACTTCGACGATTTGAAGTCCTCGATCGCGGTGTAGACATTGTCCGGCAGGTACCGTCCGCCGGCGCGCAGATTCTCCACCTTGGCAATGTCTCCATCGATGCCGGTCTTGAAGATTCCATACATCGACAGGTAGGGATTGGCATCCGGGGCCACCGCGCGCACCTCGGTGCGCATGGAGCGCGAGTTGCCGATGGGCACGCGAATCATGGCGCCGCGATCCGTGGCCGAGGCGCGAATCTGATTGGGCGCCTCAAAGTGCGGATCGAGACGGCGATAGGAGTTCACGCTGGAATTGAAGATCAGGCACAGATCGAGCGCCTTGCTGAGGATGCGATCGAGGAAATCCCATCCGAACTTGGAGAGCTGCTCCTCGCCCTTTTCGTCCCAGAACAGGTTTCTCTTGACTTCAGAAACGGACACGTTGGAGTGCATGCCGCTGCCGTTTACACCCACTACCGGCTTGGGCAGGAAACTCGCCGTGTATCCGTAGTTGTTGGCGATCTGGCGGCAAAGCAGCTTGTAGAGCTGGATCTGGTCGGCCGCGGCCACCACTTCGGCGTATCCGAAGTTGATCTCGAACTGGCTGGGCGCCACTTCGGGATGGTCCTTCTCGTTCTGGAAGCCCATGGCGCGCTGCACTTCCGCGGAGGTGTCGATGAACTGGCGCAGCGGATCGAGCGGCAGCACGTGGTAATAGCCGCCGGTATTGATGAAATCGAATTTGCCGGTCTCGTGAAACTTGCGTTCGGCGTCCTTGCCCGCGAACAGGAAGCCCTCGATCTCGGTGGCTGCATTCAGGGTGTAGTTCTTTTCCTTGTTGAGCTTCTCGGCATAGTTCTTCAGTACGCCGCGCAGATCGCCCGAGTACGGCGTCCCGTCCTTGTCGATGACGTTGCCGAACACCAGCACCTTGCCGTTGCCGAACACGTCTGCGGGAACCCAGTAGAAGGCGCTCCAGTCGATGCCCAGGCGCAAGTCGCTTTCCTTTTGCGCGGTAAAGCCGCGGATCGAGGAACCGTCGAAAGTCAGGTTCTCGTAGGCGCCCAGCAGAAACTTCTTGTCGTAGTCGAGGAGATGCAGCCGCCCCTCGAGGTCGCTAAAGAGCACGGTGACAGCCTTGATTCGCTTCTCGTCGGTCAGGTATTTCAACCGCTCTTCGCGGATCTTGTCGATGGGCACGCGATTCAGGCGTTCGGACTTGGCTTCGAGGTTCTTGTCTTCCAGCTCGTCATATGAAAGGGCTAGAAAGTTGCGGAATTCTGTCGACATGGATCTCCTTTGAACAGAGGCGGTTATTACTAAAAGTGTACGTGGGCCGGCATAAGGACAGCATGAAGTTTTCCCGCGCCTTATGACTTCAACGATGAGCAAGAAAAATCATCAGCAGCAGAATGACAATAGGGATCAGCGCCAGTCCCGAATAGTATGCAATTTTCCTGGGCCAATATGACCTGCGTTTTTTCCACAGCTCGAGTTCGGGCCGGTTTTCCACACCCACCTGGTCCAGGTGTTCAAGATCGTGTGCAAATTCGCGCGCCGAAGGATAGCGATTCTTGGGGTCCCGCTCCAGTGCGCGGTATACGACTTCCTGCAGTTGCGGGCTCACGGTGGAATCGGCTACCGACGGAGGAATGGGGTAGTTGATCAGGCGGTCGTTGATGACCTGCATGGGATTCGAGCCCGTAAACGGCAGCTTCCCTGTCAGCATCTCGTAGAGAATGATGCCCATTGCGTAGATGTCGGTTCGTGCGTCGCCGCGTTTGCCTTTGGCCTGCTCGGGAGAAATGTAATTGGGGCTTCCCAGGGCGGCGGTGATATTGGCGTAGGTGAGGCGCTTGGCTGAGGCATCGCTGGCAATGCCGAAGTCGATCAGCTTCACGCGATCTTCGCTGTCCACCATGATGTTTTCCGGCTTGAGATCACGGTGTACCACTCCGTTCTGGTGGATGTATTCGAGCGCGTCAAGGACTCCGGCGGCGATCTGGCGCGCGCGATCGTGCGCAATCCGCCCCGCATCGAGGATCTCGCGCAGCAGCCGGCCCTCGCACCACTCCATCGCCATGTAAACGCGGGAACGCGGCTCTCCGCCATAGACGCGCATCACGCCAGGATGGATGAGCCGTTCTCCAATCGCCGCCTCGCGCTGGAAGCGGTCGAAGAGCACGGGGTCGGCTTCAAGATCGGGGTGCGGGATCTTGAGCGCAACCACGCGGCCGTCGCGGCTGTCGATGGCGCGATAGATCGACGCCATGCCGCTCTGCGCCACCGGAGCTTCAATGACGAACGAATCGATTTTGGCGCCGGCTTTCAAGCCGTCGAAGAAACCCATCCGGAACACTTCTCCTAGGGAAACCTTCTCTTCACTCTACCGGGAAATGCGAGAGCAATACTAAGGAAACCGTAAAGACGCGCCCCGGCGGGACGCATTCAGGCGGGCAGCCGGTAGGGGCGGCCGCGGTACATCCCCACCTGTTCGGTGGAGCGCACCCGGATCACCTGCGCGGTGGTATTGTCGTTGCCGTCGTTTTCAACTGCGCGCGCCACCAGCTCGCGCGCGATCTCGTCAAGCTCTTTCCGGGGTTGCGAGACGATCGCAACCAACTCGCTCTCCGGCATTTCATCGTGCAGACCATCTGTCGAGAGAACCAGCACGTCGCCAGGCTGGATGGAGATGGAACTCGTATCGGGAGAGACAAACATCTCCGGCCCCAGGCTTTTGACCAGGACATGGCGCGTATCCGAAGCGGCGATGTCGGCGGAGGAGATCAGGCCCAGCTTGCGCTGCTGCGCCACCCAGGTGTGGTCCTCGGTGACCTGGCGGGCCTTGCCGTTGCGGACGAGATAGCAGCGCGAGTCGCCCACGTGCGAAACCACGGCCTGGTCGTAACGCAGGGCGCAGGCCACGATGGTGGTCGCCATTTGCTTGCCGCGATATTCGCGCTCCAGGCGAAGGTCGTGGACGGCGGCATTGGCGTGCTGGAGCAGGCGAGGAAGCAGGCCCGGAAGCAAGGAACCGGCCTGCGCCCTGGAAAACTCCTCGGTAACGAGTTTGACGGCGGTAGCGGACGCCACCTCGCCCAGGTCCATGCCGCCGACGCCGTCAGCGACGGCAAACAGAAACCCGTGCGAACGCGTCTCCTGGCGCGATTTGGGCAAAAACGCCCCCAGTGCGTCCTCATTGTTGGTGCGGACTTTGCCGGGATCGCTTGCCTGTCCAAACTGAACGTCGAGCATTCGCCCTAAGCGGCTCAACCCGAGCCGAAACCCTTCTGGATTGTGAATCAAGTGAGCGGAAAAAACTACGGGTGGAGCTGTACAAGGACCACCCGGGAAGGGCCCACATGAGAACTAGCTGGTGATAGAGGCTTCCTTGCTCTCCAGCAGAATGGCCTTGCCCTTTTTCTTGGAAGACTTGACGAAGTAGTAGGCTCCGTAAGCGCCCCAGACCGCGGAGATGGCCAGGGCCAAAAGCGGTTCCTTGAACGTGCCCAGGCCAAAGACCGGGCTGATCAGGTAATACGCCATCAGAACCAGGTTGGCGATCAAGCCAAAGCCCGGAATCAGCAAGTGCAGCACCACGTTGTAGTCGGGGCGCTTGTGGTAGGCCACAATGCACAGGAAGCAACTGAGGGCGTAGAGGATAAAGGTGCCGAAGTTCGAGGTGAGGGTAATGGTGAGCAGCGAGTTAGGCATCGCGGCCAGCGTGGCATGCGAGGGATAGCCCCAACTGGAAAGAATGCCATGGGGCAATGCGGCGATGGTGGCGTCGGAAACCGCGCCGGCGTCGCCGAAAACCATGGTAACGGCGACCACGCCGATGACCGCGGAGATAATCGCCAGGGTCCAGATGGCGCGCCGGGGCGAGAGCGACTTGGCGTGCAGCATGCCGAAGTGTTCCGGAGCCTCGTCGTCCTTGCCCATGGCGTAGGTGACGCGCGCCCCGGTGTTCATGCAGCTCAACGTGGTGCCGATGAGCGCGAGGAATACGGTGATGGCTTCCGCCTCCATGAAGTACTTGCCATGCCCCTGGCCGAGGAGCCAGTCGCCGACAATGATCATCATGTCGCCGATGGGCGCGGCTGAGCCCGTCGCGGTTTGCATCGTGTACCCCGAGTTTAGAAAATAATTGGCGCAGAAATACTCGAACAGGTAGCAGACCAGCCCCTGAATCAACAGCGAGGCTATCACGGCGATCGGTATATGTTTGGTTGGGTTTTTGGCCTCCCCGCCCAACGATGTTACCGATTCGAAGCCGACCAGAATGAGGATGGCGACCGTGGCCTGAATGAACATCCAGTTCAGGTTGTGCGGCGCCACCACCGAGACGGCGTTTTTGTGGGTGAGCATGTTACCCGAAGAGTCCTTGTCGGGATAAGTAATGACGTACGGCGTCGGCTTGCCGGCCGCGTCCAGCAGAGGCAGCGGAATTCCGCTGGCGTCGCGCATGGTCGAGCCGTCTTTTGCGGTCGCAAACTGGTAGGTATAAGTCGACAAGGTCGTGGTGTCGTATTGGAAGGCCGTGGGTCCGGTCGCGCCGGTGGGGTGATTCGCCCTGTAGCCCAGCGCCAGGACGCTGAAGACCACCAGCGCGGAGATCTGGATCACGTTGATGGCGAGATTGACCGCGGTGGACGCGCCCGCGCCCTTGGACGCGATCCAGGCCACGAAGAAGGAGAACAGCACCGCAACCAGCGCCATGAACACCGGTCCGGGGTTGGCTCCGCTCATGAAGTTGGGAAACAGGAAGCCCACCACGTAGCCGACAAAGATGCCGGTGGTCGCCACCATCACGCCGGGGTAAACCCAGTAGTAGAGGTGTGAGCCCCAGCCCACAATGAACTTGGCCACGCGCGCGTATTTGAAGGCCTTGTCCTTGGAGAGCATGGCCTGCTCAGCGTAGTAGTAGCTGGAGCCGGTGCCGGGATAGAGCTTGGAGATCTCGGCATAGGCGACGGCGGTGGCCAGGCAGAGGAGGAGGGCGGCAAAGATGCCTGCCCACATGGCCGGGGCGGTTGAGGGCTGGCCGGCGGTGCCGGTGGTGGCCTGGATGAGGAAGGTGAGCCACAGAAACGCGCCGGGAGCAATCAGGGCCATCGCGTTGCTGGTCAGTCCGGTTAGACCCAGTGTGGCCTGCATCTGCGGTGCTTTTGATTCCGCCATTGTGAAACTCTCCTGATAGTGGATTTCGTGATTCCGGTTTCAATTCCGGAGTTGTCGAAATGGCCCATCTGCCGGTTGCTCCTGGGCCCCGCGCGTTGCTGGTTTTTCCGCATGCTAGCTGAAGGCGAATGAGGATGGAATGAAGACGCCGGCCGCGACTTCATTCCGCAGGCAACTTTGTTTACCGTTTGGGAGTGAAAACCCAGATGATCGCCGCGCTCGCCGTCGTTTGCGCGTCCGTCATGCCGCTTTCGGTGTGGAAAAACGGGGTGTCAGACCAGTCGTGCCGAAACTCCAACCGGCTCAGCAAGCCGAGCTTCCACTTGTATTCGTAGGTGCCGGTGAACTCCTTTACGGTCTGCGCGGTGCCGGTCGCATATCCTTCCTTGTCGTCGAAGACCTCAATGCGTCCGGCCAGCGCCATGGTGCTGGTCATCTGCTCATGCGCCGCCACCGCGACGCCGTCCCAGTAGTTCTCGCCGTTCACCCCGGCGCCATTCGACAAGGTGTTGTTGTTGTTGCCGAAGTCAAAGTTGAAGTACGCGTTGAATTTTGAATTCGGCGTCAGCAGCAGTGTGGCATCCACCAGGTTGCGGTAGGCGTTCTGGCCGGGCGAATCTTCCGGGCCCGTGTACAGGTTCAGGTCCAGGGCGTACTTGGGCTCTGTCAGCGCGCTGGTGAGGCCCACCGTCACTCCGCCGGTGTCGTGAACCATGTTGTTCCAGCCGTTGACCACCTGCACCCCGACCGTCTCCGTCTTGGTCACCGGCATCGACGAGCGCAGCCCGAAATGCCAGTAAGGAATGGCCCAGGCAAACAAGAGCGAACGCGAATAGTTCCAATTGTCCTTGGCTTCAATCACTTCAGCGCCGGCCGAGGTAACAAACTTGCCCAGGTCGAGTTCCAGTCCCTTGGCTGCGGGCGGCTTGCCGCTGATGTACGCCTGCTCCACGTATTCCAGTTGGTTCGGCGGATTGATGAGCCGGTTGGTGCGCCCGTAAAGGAAGTCGAAATGGGCTCCGAACGGCGCCGGATCGTGATTCAGCGTCAGTTTGGCCGCGCTCAGTCCCGGCTGGTTGGCGTCATCGTTGAAGTTATACAGGTCGTTGGTTTTTCCGTTCGCCGCTTCCGTCGGATCGTTGGCATTGTAGGTATAGTAGCCGTCGACAAATCCGCTCACGGCCAGCGGGCCGATCGACCAGGGCTTTGGGTCCGCTGGAGCAGCCGCGGCTGGCGCGGCCGGAGCGGGCGGCGTGGTGGGCGCGGTGGGTGTTTGCGTCTGCGCCGCGGCCAACATTCCGGTCATCGCGACGCCAAGAGCCAGGGTATTGCGTACACTCGCTAAGAAGTCCATACAGGTGCACTTTCTCCACCCTCATTGGTGGGGTGATACATCCGTTCTTGGACAGGAATCCCCCGCGGCCGCCGTTACGGCAGTTCATTACGGCGACGTTGAGGAATCAGGCTGTGCAGGCGCGCGACCGCGCGCGCAATCGATCTGTGCTTGCGATTACAGTTCGGTCAGGGCCACATGGAATCTGTGGTCGTTATGGTGAAGAAGGGCGGCTCAAGTACAGCTTTCCTGCGGTCCCTTTCACCCGCCGGTTGACTGTGAGCTGATAACTGAAGTTGACCAAGGGCGATCTAAGGAAGCAATGAGAAATTGGCCCGTAATATCGCTAACTTTGTAAGGATGAAATAAGGACTCTGTTAAAATCTCCTCAAGTTCTCTGGCGCGGCAACCTGGTAGGAACACAGCTCAAGCAAGGGCTCATTTCCAGCCGCAGCTCACACCTTCAGGCGGAATCGTCCGCCAGGCCCAACACAGCTTCCGCGGTCATGTTGGTAGCGCGGGATGGTTGTATCGTCAGCAGCTTGCGTATCAATCCCCACGCGGGAACCGATCCGGGACCGCATGCGTGCCGGCAGGATTTGGAGTTTGCAATTGACGGAGACGGACAGGTCAGGCTTCTTCGGCGCGATTCGGCCCCGCCGCATTACGCCGGTGTTGCGCCGCGCCCTGCGCGCCGCCCGGCGCGCCAGCTCCTCTGAATCGGAGATCCGCAACCTCTACGAATTCACGCGCCGCACCCTGCAGATGAACCTGAACGAAAAGCCGGGGCCGCAAATCGCTGGCGCTGTCCTCGATCTGTTCGGGTTGGACGCGGTAGCCGTCTTCGATGCCGATCTGCAGGAGGTTTCGCAGGCCGGCCGCTGGGCTGTGGACCCGGGCGAGATGGCGCAGAACGTCTGCCATTTTGAAACTTCCGACAACGATCCGCACTCAGGCATCGGCCGCCGCGTCATCCGCCTGGGCACTGTGCCGGTGGGCAGCCTGGTGGTTCGCGGAGACCTAAGCCCGCTTACCAACAACGCTCTGGCGGCGCTCATCGCGGTCACCTTCGATCGCTATCGCGCCACCGCCAACGAGAGCCGGATGGAAGCCGAGCGCGAGGCCGAGCGCATGCGCGCCACAGTGCTTGACAGCCTGGCGCATGCCTACAAGACTCCCCTCACCGCCATCCGCGCCGCCTCCAGCGGCCTGGCCGAGATGGGGCATCTCTCCGCGGGTCAGGCCGAGCTTGTGGCGCTGATCGATGA
The DNA here is from genome assembly GCA_963766785.1 of uncultured Acidobacteriota bacterium. GTDB lineage: Bacteria > Acidobacteriota > Terriglobia > Terriglobales > Acidobacteriaceae > Telmatobacter. The sequence continues at coordinate 250,143 of CAVYBV010000009.1, read as the reverse complement.
GCAGGCCAGCCTGCTCAACGAGCTCACCACCCGCCTGCTTACCACCGCATCCCTTGGAGGAGAAGATTCCGCACAGCCGGGGCTGTCGCTGCGCTTTGAAAGCGTCAATGCAGCGGCGCTCATCGGCGAGGCGGCATCCGCGGGCGAGCGCTCCGGGGGCGCGGCAATCCGCATCGAAGTCGATCCCGGCCTTTCCTTTTCCTGCGACCGGCGCCTCATTTCCATGCTGCTTGCGCAGTACCTCGATAATGCCTGCAAGTACTCCGATTCCGGATCTGAAATCACCGTGCGCGCCGATCTCGCAGAATCGCAAATCCTGTTCGCCGTGCATAGTTTCGGGCCCGTCATCCCGCCGCAGGATCGGGAACGGATCTTCGATCGCTACTTCCGTTCGAGCGCAGCTGAGGAACGCGCGCCGGGTACGGGCATCGGCCTCTCCATTGCCAAACGCGCCGCCCTCGCCCATGGGGGGTCGGTGTGGGTTGCCAGCGACGAACGCGACGGCACCACTTTCTACGCCTCCATTCCCTGCCCCGCGGAAAATCCTCAGGACCAGACCACAAACCCCGGGAGGCTCTCATGACTCCGATTCGCGTGCTTGTGATTGACGATGAGCCGGCCATCCGCCGCGCCTTGCGGCCGCCGCTCACTGAACTGGGCTTTGAAATGACTGAAGCCTCACGCGGCGAGATGGCCCTCGACATTCTGCGCACCGAACCGTTTGACGCTGTCCTGCTCGACGTGAACATGCCCGGCATCGGCGGGATCGAAACCCTGCGCCGCATCCGCGCCATGGCGCCGCGCCTGCCCGTCATCATGCTTACCGTGCGCGACCGCGAAGAGGAAAAGGTGAATGCGCTGGAGTTGGGAGCGGACGATTACGTCACCAAGCCCTTCGGCGTTCGCGAGCTGGTTGCCCGCATCCGCGCCGCCGTTCGCCGCGTTCATGCTCCCTCCGTACCCGAGGACCAGCCCATCGTCGTCGGTGAAATTGTCCTCAATCCATCCCGCCGCAGCGTGACCAAGCGCGGCCAGTCCATCCATCTCACGCGCAAGGAGTTCGACATTCTCCATTGCCTGATGAGCCGCGCCGGCCGCGTCATTACTTATGCCCGCCTGCTAACCGCCGTCTGGGGCGCCGAATCCCGCGAGGAGGTCGAGTACCTGCGTACGTTCGTCCGCCAGCTGAGGAAAAAAATCGAGGATGAGCCCGCCCACCCCGCCTACCTTCTCACCGACATCTATGTCGGCTATCGCTTCGCCGACCAGCAAATGCTGGATGAGGCCCAGGCCGCGAATAAGGATTCGCTCGCTCCGGACTCCGATGGGGGCGTCAATGGCGCCGCGCTCGACAGCGAAGGCACTGTTCCATAATTCCGCGTTCAACCTCAACCGCCATCCGCCGCAGAGCCGGCGCGCGGCAAGATTGGCTGAAGAACCTGCGTGATCGTGCTGGCAGCCGCTTCGCTGTCCCATGTAGTTTCCGCGCGTGTCGGATTTAGCCCGCCTCGACTCGAATTCCCTTGCTACGATGAAGCTGCCGGACCATGCGCGAAAATCTGGCCACACTCGTTGAGGACCTCCGCCGCGCCGGCGCAGAAATTGCCGTAGTCCGCTACCAGGGCATTCGCCGCCGGGTGGCCACATATGGCGAGGTCGCTCGTCTCGCCGGGCGCTTTGCCGCCCTGCTTGAATCGCGCGCCATCGGCATGGGCGATCGCGTCCTCATCTGGGGCGAGAACAGCGCCCAGTGGATCGCCGCGCTGCACGGATGCATCCTCCGCGGCGCGCTGGCCGTTCCGCTCGACGCCGTGGGCAGCGCCGATTTCGCCGCCCGCGTGGCCGCCGACGTAAAGCCAAAACTCGCCGTTGGAGATGCGCTGCTCCTCGATAGCCTCCCCGCGCGTCCTGACCTCGATTTCCCTCGCATCGAGTTTGAAGAATGGCCTTCTTGCCTGCCCGACCATGAGGCCGCGCCCGTACCCGGAATTACTCTCGACACGCCCCTGCAAATCCTCTTCACCTCCGGCGCCACCGGCGACCCCAAGGGCATCGTGCACACCCACGGAAACGTGCTCGCCAGCGTGGAACCCATCGAGCAGGCCGCGCAGGGTTACATGCGCTATGAGAGACTCGTCCACCCGCTGCGCTTTCTTGACACCCTCCCGCTGAGCCACGTCTTCGGCCAGACCATGGGCATCTGGATCGCGCCCATCTTTCGCGCCGAAGTCCACTTTGAAAGCCGTCTGGTCGCGCCCCGCCTGGTTGAGACCATCCGTCGCGAACGCATCTCCGTCCTCGCCGCCGTTCCCCGCGTCTTTGCCTTGCTCAAGACCCACCTCGAATCCGCCGATCCCCGGCTCCCCACGCGCATCGCCGCCTCCCAGGCCGCACCGGCGGGTGAATTCGGCTGGAGGCGCTGGTGGCGCTTCCGTGACGTCCATCGCGTATTCGGCCTTAAATTCTGGGCTCTCATCTCCGGCGGCGGCGCGCTCACCGCCCCGGTGGAAAAATTCTGGAATGCGCTTGGCATCGTCGTCGTGCAGGGCTACGGCATGACCGAAACCGCTGCGCTGATCACCCTCAACCATCCCTTCCACGTGGCCAGCGGCACCATCGGCAAGCCTCTGCCCGGCCGCCAAGTCAAAATCGGCCCCGACGGCGAGGTGCTGGTCCGCGGCCCCATGATCTCCACCGCGACCTGGTCCGCCGGCCAGCTCCGGCAACGCCAGGACGACTGGCTCGCCACCGGCGACCTGGCCGAAGAACAGGCTACCGGCGAGTTGCGCTTCCTCGGCCGCAAGAGCGAGGTCATCGTCACCTCCGCCGGCGTCAACATTCATCCAGAGGACCTCGAAGCGGTAATCGAGGAGCAGCCCGGCATCGCGGCCTGCGCCGTGGTGCCCATCGAGACTCCCGCCGGCCCCGAACCCTGCGCTGTTCTCGCCATGCGCGGCTCTGAGGACCACGCGCACGCGGCCATCGAGCGCGCCAATGCCCGTCTCCCCGAGTTCCAGCGCATCCGCCGCTGGGTCCTCTTTCCCGAGCCCGACCTGCCGCGCACCTCCACCGGCAAAGTCCGCCGCAAAGCCGTCGAGTCCTGGCTCACCGGCATCCAGACCGCGTCCACAGGCGCCGGTCCGCATGCTGAAGCCTTCAGCCCGCAGTCGGACTGGCTGCTCGCTCTGATTGCGCAAATCACCGGCGAAAAATCTCCCGGTATCGGCGACGAGCTGCGCCTCGGCGAGGACCTGCATCTCGACAGCCTGGGTCGCGTGCAACTGGCTGCGGCCATCGAGCAGAAACTGGGCATGGCTCCCGAAAGCAGCATGCTCGATACCGTCCAGACTCTCGGCGAACTGCGCGCCATCGTCTCCGGCGCCGCGGAACCTCAGCCCGCGGCGCAACCGCCCGCAGGTACAGCGGAGCCGGCCCTGAGCTTGCAGAAGGGGCTCGATTCTGAAACCCGGGAGACGAAGCTGCCATCAGAGTTTTCGCGCCGCAACCACGTCTACCCGCACTGGCCCTGGCGCGCTCCCTTCACCTGGATTCGCAGCGCATTCATTGAAGCAGCCATGCGCCCGCTGGTCTGGCTCCTCGCCAACCCGCGCGTCCAATGCCCCGCCAACCTGGCCGAGCAGGTTCACGAGCCCATCCTCATCGTCGCCAACCACGTCACCGCTTACGATGCCCCGCTCATCCAGTACGCACTTCCGGGCAGCATGCGCCGGGCCATCGCCGCTGCCATGTCCGCCGAGATGCTCGACGGCTTTCGCCGTTTCCGGAATCCTGATTGGCCCTCGGGCAAGCGCGGCTTCTACCCCTTTGGCGCGCTCGCGTGGCTTCTCCTCACCGGGCTCTTCAATGTCTTCCCGCTGCCGCGCCTGCGCGACTTCCAGCGCAGCTTCGCTCACGCCGGCGAAGCCCTCGACCGTGGCTACAACGTCCTCGTTTTTCCTGAGGGCACACGCTCCGCCGCCGGCCGGCTTGCCCCGTTCCGCGCCGGCATCGGCCTCCTCGTCCGCCAGGCTCACACCGCGGTGCTTCCCATCGCTCTGCGGGGCCTGGGCGAGCTGAAAGCCAGCGGCCGCGGATGGTTCCGCTCCGGCAAGCTCGAGGTCCGCGTCGGTGCCCCCATCCGCTTCGCTCAGGAAGCAACGGAAATGGAGATCAACGCCAAGCTTCACCTGGAAGTGGCTAAGCTACTCGCCGAGAACTGAGCCAATAGCTGGTAGCCAGTAGCCGGTAGCTTCGGGGTCCCTAGCTACAGGCTACGAGCTACAAGCTGACGGCTATTTCGGCCGGAAAAAGCACGCCCCCGCCACAATCTCCGCCCGCCACATCTCCTTGTCTGCCGGCTGTTCCGTCGCCCCCATGATCAGCACCCCGTCCGAGGCCAGCAGCCGATGCGCTTCCGCCATCACCGCCCGCCGCGACGCCGGCCCCAGGTACAGCATCACGTTGCGCATCAGAATCACATCGAATCGCTGGCTGAACGGCATGGGAATATCGCACAGGTTCATCTGCCGGAATCTGCACATCGCGCGAATCTCCGGCTTCACCTCCCACCGCTCGCCCACACGTTCGAAATACCGCGCCAGGTACCGCGCCGCCAATCCGCGGTTCACCTCGATGCGCTCGTAGATCCCGGCCCTCGCCCGCTCCAACACGCTCTTCGAGATGTCGCTTCCCTCCACGTGAATCTTCCACCCCGAGAGCAGATGAAAGTTCTCCCGGATCAGCATCGCCAGGCTGTAGGTCTCCTGTCCGGTGGAACATGCGGCGCTCCACAAGCGCAACGTCCTGGTTTTGCGCCGCGCTGCAATCAGCTTCGGCAGCAGCTCTGTCCGCATCAGTTCGAATGGCCGGCTGTCGCGGAAGAAACTGGTCTCATTCACGGTCATGGCGGTGGCCACCGCGGACTCAAGCTGCTCGTCCGGTGTCCGCCGCATGTGCTCCACCAGCTCGCGCACATCCCTTAATCCGCAGTTCCGCATCAATGGCGCCAGCTTGGTCTCGAACAGGGAATCCCGCGAAGGATCCAGTACGTTTTGCGACCGCCCCAGCACCACCCGCCGCAAATACGCGTAATCGGCGCTCGATCCATGATTGGCCAAGGTCAAACCACCGCGTCCCGAAGCTCCTGCGCCTCGTTGAGTTTTCCGCTCGCCATCCACACCAGTTCTGCCGCCATCTGATCCAGTGGTAAGATCCGGTTCGCCAGGCCGGCCTGCGCCACCGCGCCCGGCATGCCCCACACCGTGCTGCTGGCCTCATCCTGCGCCAGCACCATCGCGCCCGCCTCGCGCAGCGCCCGGCAGCCGGCCAGCCCGTCTGATCCCATTCCCGTCAGCACCACCGCCAGCACCCCCGCCCCATACACCGCGGCGCAGCTGCGGAACAGTACATCCACCGACGGCCGGCAGTGGTTCACCGGCGGGTTTCGGGTCAGGTGCTGCTGCGCCGCTCCGCTCGCCATCCCCTGCACCTCCAGGTGCCAGTCGCCGCGCGCAATCACCACCTCGCCGGCGCGCACCGCCGCGCCTTCCTCGGCCTCGCGCACGCGCAGTCGGCAGCTGCCGTCCAACCGCTCCGCCAGCGGCCGGGTAAACAGCTCCGGCATGTGCTGCACCACCAGCACCGGAAGCGGAAAAGTACTCGGCAACGCCGGCAGCATGCGATCCAGCGCCGCCGGTCCGCCGGTCGAGACACCCACGACAACAATCTCCGGGGCCGTTTCCATCGTCACTGGCATCGCCCGCACCAGCGGCGCGATGGTCCGCCTCGCCTCCCGCCGGCCCGTCAGCGCGCGGATCTTCGGCAGCAGTTCTGCAGTCAGCCTCGCCATCGCCTGCTCGCGGCTGGCCTGCTGTGCCGGCTTGGCCACGTAATCCGCCGCTCCGCTCGCCAGCGCTTCGATGGTCACCCGCGCGCCCCGTTGCGTCACCGCGCTGCACATGATCACCGGGACCCGGCTGCCCTGCGCCCGCAACCTCCGCAGCGTCTCCATCCCGCCCATCACCGGCATCTCCACGTCCAACAGCATCAGATCCGGCTTGAGCGTCGCTACCGCCTCCACCGCATCCGCGCCGTTGGCCGCGGTCCCCGCCACTTCCAGCAGCGGATCAGCCCCCACCACCATGCGCAGCAGACTGCGCATCACCGCGGAGTCGTCCACGATCAACACCCGCGTCCGCGCCGTCACTCCGCCACCCGCTCCAACCCCATCCGCGCCAGCTTCTCCTTGAACGCCTCTGCGCCGAACGGCTTCATCAGAAACTCGTCCGCGCCCGCCTCCATTGCCATCTCGATGCACTCGCTCTCCGCCGCCGTGGTCACCATCAGAATCTTCAGTTCCCCCATCCCTTCCTGCCGCGCCCGGGCTACCATCTCCGGACTGCTCATTCCCGGCATGTTCCAGTCCACCAGCATCCGGTCAAACTCCCTGCCCCGCCGCAGCCGCACCAGACCCTCCTCCGCATCAACCGCTTCCTCGCAATCGATCGACTGCGCCTTCAGCACTTCCCTCAATTGCAGCTGCGAACACCGTGAGTCGTCTGCGATCAGCGCTCGCACGCGTTGCTCCTTCGCCTTTCAACTGGCTCGCGCCAGCTTCATCGGATCCAGCCGCTCCGGGTCCAGCATCGCCATCAATCCCTGCTTCAGCTTGTAGGCGCCGCTGAAGATCGCTTGCCTGCGCTCCGCCATGGTCGACGGGTTCGGCTCATAGTCCTCTTCCGACAGCCGCAACACCTCCACCACCTTGTCCACCAGCAGCCCGAAACATCCTCCCGCGCCTTCCATCACCAGCAGATCCTGCGCGCCCTCGCGCGGCGGCATCTCTAAAATCCGGCGCAGGCTCACCGTCGTCAGCACGTCGCCGCGGTAGTGCACCAGCCCGCCCACAAATCCCGGCGCCAGCGGCACCGGCCGCGGCCGCACTCCGCCCACGATCTCCAAAATGGGACGGATCGGAATCCCGAACAACCGCTCCCCCAGCCGCACGCTGCACACCTGCCGCTGCTCATTGTCCGTCTTTCCCCACCCGCTCTGCTTCGTCTCCATGCCCATCCCCCCACTCAACCCAAAAGCGCGAGACTCGTCTCCGGCTCTCGACTTACCCCATCCTCTATCTCGCTGTCCGCGTGCACCACCCGCGTCACCTTGTCCTTCAGCAGCGTCACTCCGCCTGAGCGAACGCCCGTGCCCGCCTCAAACAACTCCCCGCCCGCGGCCACATCCAGCACATGCGAAACCGCGATTCCGGCCTGCATGCCGCCCTCGCCGCATACGACCACCACCGGGATCGCAGCATCCTTTTCGCCGCTCTCCAGCAGCCCGCCCGGATCTTCCACCGGCAGCAGTTGCCCTCCCAGGTTCAGCACCGGCTGGCCGCCCACGTACTCGATCCGCCGCAACGGAATCTGCTCGATGCGCAGCACCTTCTTGAGCGGCACCGCCGCGCTCCGCCCCGCAGCCTCCACCAGCAGATACTCCATCTTCATCGCTTCCTTCGCGCTCTCGTCTTCCGTCAGGCTGGTTTCGTCTTCTTCCCGCAACTGCACTCCCGCCCGCACCGCAATCGCCGCGAGATCCAGAATCAGCGCCAAATCCGCGTTGCCCAGCACCGTCGCGCCCGAGTACAACCCGATCTCCTTCAGCACCGCGCTCAGCGGTTTCACCACAATCTCCTCCGGATCGGCCAGCCCGTCAACCACCAGCCCATAACGCCGTCCATCCGCGTCCAGCACGGCGATGAACAGGTCCGAATCCGCCCGCCCGCGTTCGCCCTCCGGCTCCAGCATCCGGTCCAGAAACACCAGGGGAAGCAATTGCCCCCTCAGCCGGTAAAGCGGCGCATTCTCCATCCACTCAATCTCAGCGGCTACCCGCTCCGCCGGCACGTGCACCAGCTCCAGCAGCGCCCCCTGCGGAATGGCGAAGCTCTGCCCCAGGCTGCGCACAATCAACGCCGGAATGATGGCCAGAGTCAGCGGAATTCGCAGCCGCAGCGTGGTGCCCTTGCCCACGCGCGAGTCGATCTCCACCTTGCCCCCGATCTTCTCCACGTTGGTGCGCACCACGTCCATGCCCACGCCGCGCCCGCTCACGTTCGTCACCTCGGCCGCAGTCGAGAATCCGGGCACGAAAATCAATTGCAGCAGCTCGCGATCAGACATCGACCGCGCGCGCTCCGCCGTCACCACGCCCCGCTCGATCGCCTTCTGCCGGATCCGTTCCACGGAGATTCCCGCGCCGTCGTCGCCAATCTCCACAATCACGTGGCTGCCTTCGTGGCCGGCGCGCACCTTCAGCGTTCCCGTGGGCTCCTTGCCCGCCGCCACGCGCACCTCCGGCGCCTCAATCCCGTGATCCATGGCGTTGCGCACCGCGTGCATCAACGGATCCTTGATCGCCTCCAGCAGGCTCTTGTCCAGTTCCGTGTCCCGCCCCTCGCACTCCAGTCGAACCTGCTTCTTCAGCGTCTGGGAGAGATCGCGCACCATTCGCGGCACCTTTGAGAACACGTTCTCCACCGGCTGCATCCGCGCCTTCATCACGCTTTCCCTCAGGTCGGCCGTCACCATGTCCAGCCGCCGCCCCAGCAGCGTCATCCGCGGATCGGCTGAGGTGGCCTGCAACACCTGGTTGCGCGTCAGCACCAGCTCGCCCACCAGGTTCATCATCTGGTTCAACAGGTGCACATCCACCCGCAGCGTGCTGTCGGCTGCCGCCGACGCAACGGGAGCTGTCTCCGCGGCTTCGCTTTCCTCCTTCGCGGGTAGCTTCTCGGCCTCTCGCCTCTCCGCCGCAGGCTGCGGCGCCGGTGCGCACGCTGCCTGTTCCGGCATCGCATCCTCAAGCCCCACCGCCGCAGCCTTCGCCCGCTCACCGGTTGCCTCAGCCGTCCTCGCCTTGATTCGCCTGGCCCCGCTTGCCCGCTTCGGCTTCGCCGCCTGCAGCTTCGCCAGGGTTCGAATCAGTTCCACGTCTTCCGCCGAGCCGGCCTCACCGCCGTCGTCCCCGTCCACCTCAATCGTCCGCAAAATCTCGCGCAGCCGGTCCAGCAGCGCCAGCAGCCCCGTGATCAGCTCCCGGCTCGCCTTCAGCGTCCCTTCGCGCAGCATTCCCAACAGGTTCTCGCCCGCATGCGCCAGCTCTTCCAACCGCCCAAACCCTAGAAACCCGGTTGTCCCCTTGATGGTGTGCACCGCGCGAAAGATCTCCCCAAGCAGCCCCGCATCCTCCGGCTTGCCCTCCAGCTCGGTAAGGCACTGCTCCATCCGGTCAAGCCCTTCCTGGCTCTCGATCAGGAACTCCCGCGTCAAATCGTCCATCGGCACACGCCATTCCCGAACCCCACTCAGATTCTGAGCGGGCCCGCAAGGCCCTCGCATTGGTTATCGGTGAAACAGGCTTATTCTTGAGGCGAGGAGCAGGCAGTCCATCCGGCGCATTTCCGCCGCAAGCTGCCCAAATCGTCCGTTTCCGGACGTTTCACTTTTTCACTCCTTAACTTTTTTCACTTCTTCACTGTCCACTGTTCACCGCTCACCGTGATAGCCTCATAACTTCATGAGCCCCGGCACGCCAATCGATCCTGCCCTCGAGCCGCTCGTCGCCGCCGCGCGCGAAGCCGCACAGAACTCCTACTCGCCTTATTCCCATTTCCGCGTCGGCGCAGCCATCGAGCTCACCAACGGCGCCATCGTCACCGCCGCCAATGTCGAAAACGTCAGCTACGGCCTCACCATCTGCGCTGAAGCCGCCGCCGTTGCCCGCGCCGTCGCCGAGCACGGACCCTCCATCCGCATCCGCGCCGTCGCCGTCGCCAATTCCAACAGCGCTCCCAGCCCGCCCTGCGGCGCGTGCCGCCAAATCCTCTCCGAATTCATCGAGCCCGACGCGCCCGTAATCTTTCCCGCCGCCGACGGCCTCCGCACCGTACCCTTCCGCGACCTGCTCCCGCTGGCCTTCGAAATGAAGCACAACTGACCTCTGTACCGCCGGTCTCCGGACCGGCTGTCGCGGGGGTCTCCAGACCCACGCAATGCGCTAACGATGAAGGGAGATTCGACCGAGTATGTCTGAGGCCCCCATTCACATGGTCGACCTCATCCGCCGCAAGCGCGACGGCGGCACGCTTACTGAGCGCCAAATCAATTTCCTCGTCGCCGGCGCTACCTCCGGCTCCATCCCCCGCGAGCAGCTTGCCGCCTGGCTCATGGCCGTCTGCATCCGCGGCCTCACCCTCGATGAAACCCGCCTTCTCACCCTCGCCATGCGCGACTCCGGCGAGCGCTTCGATCCCTCCCGCCTCGGTCGCCCCGGCGTTGACAAGCACTCCACCGGCGGCGTCGGCGACAAAACTAGCCTCCTCATCGCGCCCATCGCTGCCGCCTGCGGCCTCACCGTGCCCATGATCTCCGGCCGCGGCCTCGGCCACTCTGGCGGCACGCTGGACAAGCTCGAATCCATCCCCGGCTATCGCACCGCGCTCTCGCTCGCCGAATTCAAATCCGTCCTCGCCCGCTGCGGCGCGTCAATGATCGGCCAGACCCCCGCCCTAGCCCCCGCCGACCGCGTCCTCTATGCCCTGCGCGACTTCACCGGCACGGTCGAAAACCCAGGCCTCATCTGCTCGTCCATCCTCTCTAAAAAACTCGCCGCCGGCCTCGACGCCCTCGTCCTCGACGTAAAAACCGGCTCCGGTTCCTTTCTCCGCGAACAAGCCGCCTGCGAATTCCTCGCCGCCCTCCTCGTCGCCACCGCCGAAGCTGCCGGCACCCGCACCGTCGCCCTGCTCACCAACATGGACCAGCCCCTCAGCCTCACCGCCGGCAACTGGATCGAGGTTGCCGAGTGCGTCCGCCTCCTCCGCGGCGAGCAGCCTGAAGGCTCCCAAGACGTCCGCCGCCTCTCGCTTCTCCTCGCCGGCTGGATGATCCACCTCGGCGGCAAGGCACCCACTCCTGAAACCGGCTTCCTCCTTGCCGAAGCCGCGCTCGCTGACGGCTCCGCCCTCGCCGTCTTCTCCAAAATGGTCGATGCCCACGGCGGCGACCTCTCCGTCTTCGATAACCTCGACGCCACCCACAAGCCCGGCGCCACTCACGTCCTTTGCGCCTGGGAATCCGGCTACGTCTCCCGCATGGACACCACCGCCATCGGCTGGGCCGTTCAGCGCACCGGCGCAGGCCGCGAAAGATCCGGCCAGGCCGTCGACCCCCACGCCGGCATCCTCTTCCACGCCCGCCTCGGCTCGGCCATCGAAGCCGGCCAGCCCCTCGCCACCGTCTACGCCTCCAACCACGACCTCGTCGTCGAACCCCTCGGCCTCCTGCTCCAATCCATCGTCATCGCCCCCGATCCCCCGCCGCCCATCCCGCTAGTCTCCCGCATCTTTACCCGCGAATCCGCTCAAGCCCACCTCGCCAATGCTGTAACGTAATCGAAGACAGCTTTCAGCCTTCAGCCCTCAGCCTTCAGCTCGAATGACCAGTCCCGTCCGCGCGCCGCAGGTCTTGAGCTGAAGGCTGACGGCTGATGGCTGACGGCTCGCAGCTAGCAGCTGCTCCAAAGGAGCACCCCTTGGCCCGCTTCACCGGCATTCTCGGCATTCTCTCTGTGCTCGCAGCCGCCTGGCTGTTTTCGACAGACCGCCGCCGCATCCGCTGGCGCACCGTCGCCTGGGGCATCGGCCTGCAGTTCTGCTTCGCATTCCTGGTCCTGCGCTTCAGCTTCGGCCAAATCGCCATGCGCCACGCCGGCGACGCCATCACCCAGATGCTCTCCGCCACCTTCGCCGGCACTCAGGTCCTCTTCGGCGAGCTCGGCCTGCCCAACTCCGGCGCATTCGGCCGCATCATCTCGCCCAACTCCGGCGCCATCTTCGCCTTCCAGGTCCTGCCCACCATCATCTTCATTTCCGCGTTTTTCGCGGTCCTCTACCACATCGGCCTCATGCAGCAAATCATCCGCCTCTTCGCCTGGATCATGCTCAAAACCATGCGCATCTCCGGCGCCGAATCCATGAACGTCGCGGCCAGCATCTTCATGGGCCAGACCGAAGCACCGCTCACCATCCGGCCGTTCCTCAATCGCGCCACCCGCTCCGAGCTCATGTGCATCATGACCAGCGGCATGGCCCACGTCTCCGGCGGCATCATGGCCATGTACATCGCCCAGGGCATTGAGGCGCGCCACCTCCTTGAAGCCGTCGTCATGACCTCGCCCGGCACCATCCTCATCGCCAAAATGCTCGTCCCTGAAACTGAAATCCCTGACACCGAAGGCAAGGTCATCATCCCCAAGGATGAGCTGCATAAGGACGAGAACCTCATCGGAGCCATCGCCCGCGGCACCATCGACGGCGGCAAGCTCGCCCTCAACGTCGCCATCATGCTCATCAGCTTCCTGGCCCTCGTCGCCCTGCTCGACATGATCCTCGCCTGGGTCCACCTCGGCATTCCATGGATCCCGCCATCCCTCGGCCAGATCCTCGGCTACGCCTTCTGGCCCGTAGCCTGGGTCATCGGCATCCCCGCCCACGACTGCGCCGTCATCGGCAACCTCTTAGGCACCCGCATGGCCCTCAACGAGGTCATCGCTTACATTGCCCTCGGCGCGCACAAGGCCGCGCTGGCCCCGCGTTCCTTCACCATAGCCACCTTTGCCCTCTGCGGCTTCGCCAACTTAGGCTCCATCGGCATGCAGATCGGCGGCATAGGCGCATTAGTCCCCGAAAGAAGAAACGACTTAGCCAAGTTAGGAGTAAGAGCCATGTTAGCCGGCACCATGGCTAACCTGATCAGCGCCTCAATCGCCGGCATGTTCCTGGGGTGAATGCAGGGGCCGAGCAGGCTGCGGAAAAACTCTAGGTGTCATGCTTTGTAACAAGGGCACGACCGAGTAGCGCCGGCCTCCCGGCCGGCTGTGGCGCGGACGTCCTCGTCCGCGCTCAGATACATTCCCGATTGGGACACACCAACTCGGGATCTGACTAGAACCAGTCTCACAGATGCCTCAACAGGATTAACACGCATCCGAGTTGAACCATGCCCAGGAAATTGAGGGCATTGCGCTCCCATCGGCTGCTTATGCGTCGGAAGTTCTTCAGCCAAGCGAACAACCGCTCGATCTTCCAGCGCCTTATATAACGCCGCAGCGGTCTGCCATCCTGCGTTTTCCCTCGCTGCCGCCGGTTGGGGGCGATCATCTCGATGCCTCTGTCCCGCATACGTCCGTCCAGTGGATCGCTGTCGTAGCCCTTGTCGCCAATCACGCGTTTGGGCAAGGCGCTGACGTGGCGTCGGTCGAGCGTTTGGTCGACCAGCGTGGATTCATTCGGCGAAGCGCTTGTAACCCCGACGGCGATAGGAAGACCGCCGCGGTCCACGATTGCCATGATCTTGCTCCCTTTGCCGCAGCGCGTTGGACCAATGCGATCGCCCCCCTTTTTGCCCCGCTGAACGAGGCGTCGACGAAGGTCTCGTCCAGCCCCAACTGTCCCCGCGCAAGCAGGTCTTCGCATAAGGCCCACAAGATTCCGTCCAGCACCCCCGCGCGCTGCCAGTGCTGAAAACGGCGATGGCAGGTCTGGTATGCACCGTAACGCGCCGGCAGATCCTGCCAGGGCGCCCCGGTGCGCAGGATCCAAAGCACCCCATTCAGCGCTGGGCGCGCGTCGCCCCAACGTCCGCCGCGACCATCCGGCCGCTGCCGTCGCTGTTGATCCCACTCCACGAATGGCCGAACATATTCCCATTGAAAGTCACTCAAATCAGCCATGCTTTTGGTTTGCTTCAACTTCCAGCACAAAGCAAGCCTTTATTGCCCAGATACATTGGCGAGACTGGTTCTAGCCCCGCTACACTTGCTGCGAGAATTCATTTCTACGCGGGCCTTTCTCCTCAGCCACCTGGTATTACAGTTGTGAATGGTGTTTCCGGAAGGAGCAGGGGCCTTTAGGCCCCTGAAAATGGGCCAAAATCGAGTGGCCTTTAGGCCCGGATCTTTGCGATTCCAAGCAATTACAGCTGTAGTACCAGGAACAAGGGACAGAAAAGACGGCGGCACGCCGGATGCGTGCCAAGTGGAAATCGTCGATTATCACTGAGGATCAACCATGAACATCATCCCTTTCGCATTCTCGATTCATCCCGGCGATATCCTCCGCACGGAATTCATGGAGCCGCTGGGCCTGACGGCGTACCGCCTGGCCAAGGATCTGAAGATCTCTGCTCCGCGGGTCAACGATCTCGTCCGGGGCAAGCGCGGCATCACCGGCGATACAGCTCTCCGGCTGAGCCGCTACTTCGGCAACTCCCCGCAGTTCTGGATCGGATTGCAAAGCGGCCACGACCTCTGGATTGCGTCGCGAGAAAAATCCTGGAGCAAGGTGAAGCCGCGGGACCAAGCGGCCTGACAAAACCCTTCCCACAGCAATGATAGGGGCCCAGGTCTCCCGGTTTTGGAGACCTGGGAAACACGGAGGGAGCAGGGGCCTTCAGGCTCATGAAAAAGATCAATCAAGAGGAGGCCTTTACAGGCTGCGGAAAAACTCTCATCTGCGATGCTTTGTATCAGGGCACGACTTCAGTCGCGCCGCTATGCCGCTCAAAAGAAAGCACCGGGCTTTAGCCCCTGCCTCGCTCGCTGAGCGATCTAAGCCGATTTCGGGAGTTTTTCCGCAGCCTGTTTAGGCCCGGGCCCTTCGACAACACAGAAACCGTCTCACGGGCGGGTGGCCCACTCCTCGGGAAGCCCATTCCATTACGACATATGGGTACCCCAAATCTCGATTTTGAGACCTGGGAAACAAGCAAGCTGACTCACGCGCCGTCCGAACCCGTCCCGCGCCGTAGGCGCAGCGTTCGTTAGCCCCGCGCTTCCCGGGGTCCCCGCGGACAGGTCTTCGTCCGTGGGGTGGAGGAGCGTGGGGAAAGCTGCCCAAAAATGCCCCCCCCCCCGGAGTCCCATAGGGACGGCGCCCGCAGCCGCTGGAGCGGAAAATTAGTGCCAGCGTATCGGCGATCGCTTCCTCGTCATCGACGACCAGAATTCTACGGCTTCCTGGAAGACCTGCCACAGCTCCGTGGCCCATGCCCCAATCGCCGTCGCTGAACGACCACGCCTGAGGTCCCCTCCGGTTCGCTATTCGACAGAGACCGACCGGAACCCCAGCGCATAAAGCAGCGCGGATACGGAGACCTGTGCATTCTGGCGCGCCTTGTCCAGGATGCCATCGGCAAGGGCGGCCTGGACGATCTCCTGCTCGGCGGTCTTGCGCACTGCTGACTCCAAATTGGGATCGGGCGCCACGAGAATGCCGGTAGAGCGCTCGTAGACGCGGGTGCTGGTGTTATCCACCCGCGAAACCAGGATCTGCGGCGGGGGAAGGCGCACGTGGACTGTGTCGCCGTTCACCTGTACGGCATTGCCGTCCAGCCGGCTCAGGTCCACTCCGGCAATCACTTCGCCGTGGGCGATGAGGAGGAGACGGTCGCCTACAAGGAAGCTGGGGATCCGAGGGGCTTGCTCGTTGCCTTCGACGATCTTGTCAATGTTGTAATCGACAGACTCAAGGCGGTTGAGTTGGCGGATCTTGTCGACAACGGCTGGAGAGGAGACATTGAATGAGGTGGTGCGGCCCTTGGCCAGCGCGGCGATCGGGGCCCAAAGCCCTGCGTGCACAACCAGCGCAAACCCAAGCAAAACACTGAAGATAATGCCCAGAATCAGCCCGCAGGCGAGGGCGAGCCAACGCGGGCGGATGCGGCGTTGCGGACTGGATGCGGCTCCGGACTCATCCATGGCGGTTTGGATGCGTCTCCGCCGGCTCAAGCGCGTTCAAGGACAGTTGAGTGCCCCAGAGCCTGCCCTCACCCCGCCGCGGCGTCCCTCCGCACCCTCCTCACCCGATAGAACACCGTCAGCGCGGTCACGCTCCCGCACGTCAGCAGACTCGCCGCCATCCCCAATAACAGCGACCAGTCGTGCTGATACGCCCCGTGCACGATCCCGATCGCCTGCAGCACGCTGAACCCGCCAAACGTGATCAGCGAAATCCCCTCGTCCGTCTTCTTGCGCCACACCGCCATCACCTGCGGCACAAACAGGAGAGCATTGCCGCCCAACCCCAGCCCAAAAATCACCGCCACAATTTCCTTCATCTGCATCGTCAACCCAACCCCGCCTCACGCCTCGGACGCACCACTCCCTCGCCCTCATGCACCACGCGCCGGCGCGAAGCGCGAAGGTACACATAACCCATTCTCCATCAGTCATCAACCGCCAAAATCAACTAGTTCAACTAGTTTTTTCCCCGAGAAAGCCCCGTTATTGGTGCATATTGCTCCGCGAGTACCCCAGCTCTCAATTCTGTGACCTGGGAAACCAGGAAGCTGACGGTCCTGGCATTCTTGGTCCCTTGCCCCTTGTCCCTTATCCCTGCTCTTTCGTTCCCTCGTTCCCTGTATCACCCAAACCGCGCCGCACCCCGCGCCCTCGCCTTGGCCGCTTCTTCTTCGCGATTCCGCGCCGGAGCGCTGGTCTCGAGAGCCGCCAGCAACCGCCCCGAGGCCGCCCCAACCTCTTCCACCGCCCGCGCAAACGCCGCCTCGTTCGCCTTTGAAGGCTTCTGGAACCCGCTGATCTTCCTCACATACTGAAGGGACGACTTCAGTATCTCCTCCTCCGTCACCGGCGGATCGAAGTTGAAAAGCATCCTGATATTCCGGCACATCGAATCACTCCCCTGTTCTCACCCCATTTTCCATGCGATCCTGCACATTTGTCCCTTGTTTCAGCCTGTTTTTAGCACCTCTTCCGGTGCAAAAAGGCGTCCCGCTCGCAGCCAGTCAATGGTCACGGTCTGTTTAAAACGTGGCAATCCTCTGATTCAAATTGAGAAAAAGTTTTTGTCTGAATCTTCAGTCTTAAGTCTTGCAGGGAGTAAGATAGCATCAGAGTGGGAGAAGAGGCCCGGCGGTCAACCGCCGGGCCTTTCTTCCCGCCCGCTGTCCGGACATTTCATCCGCATCTTGCCGGAAGCGGGCCCGTCATGAACCGGCCGCAAAACAGCCCGCGAATCAGCGCACAATTCACTGCACTTTCAGCATGTAATTCCAAGAATCCATTGGACATCGCCGTTTTTTATTTTGCGCGCTTTACCCCAGAATCGCCACGCCGTTCTCGTCCACCAACGGCTTGACCACCGGCGTATCTTCTTTCTTTACGTAGGCAATCTTGCCCGCCTCGATCTCGTCCTGGGCGATTTTGCACGGCTTGGTGGAATGGGTCGGAACCAGCGCCGCCGAGCCGTTCTGCAACTGGCGGGCACGGCGAGCCGCGACCAGAACCTTGCGGTAGTTCGAGTCAAACTCGGTTTCAATCTTCATCGACGTCCTCGTTAAAGTTGAACTGCTGCTGCTCCGGGGGATTGCCAGTTCCAAACGCTTCCAGAACGGGTCTTAGCCGCTCCTGGGAGTTTGACTGGCGGCAGGCCGCTGCAACTTCAAGCACACGGCGCGAGTTTAATGGGATCGTCTCGCTATTGCGGTAGTATCGCTCAGCCAGCACGATGGCTTCAAGCTGTGCGACGGCGCGGTCGAGGATGTCGTTGATGAGGATGTAGGTGTAGTCACGGTAGTTCTCAATCTCCTTGCTGGCCTCAGAGAGCCGGCGGTAGAGCTCGGCTTCGTTCATCTGGCCCTCGGAGCGGAAGCGGTTGCGCAGGCGCGTACGCAACTGCTTTGGGTTGGGCGGGAGCACGAAGATGCTGACCGCCTCCGGCATGGATTTGCGCACCTGCGCCGCTCCCTGCACGTCGATGTCGAGGAGCAGGTCGTGGCCCTGGCGGCGCGCCTCTTCGAGCGACGACTTCGCCGTTCCATAGAGATTGCCGAAGACTTCAGCGTGCTCGAGGAAGGCTCCTTCCCGGATCATGCGCTCGAACTGCTCGCGCGTGGCGAAGTGGTACTCGCGCCCATCCTCCTCAGAGCCGCGCGGGGCGCGCGTGGTCCAGGAGATGGAGAAGTCAATGCCGGTTACCTGCTTGCGCAGCTCGTTGACCAGCGTGCTTTTGCCTGAGCCCGAAGGCGCCGAGATGATGAAGAGAATTCCCGCCATAGTCAGTGGTCAGTGGTCAGTGGTCAGTGAACGAGTGAAAGAGTGAAGAAGTGATCGAGTGAAAAAGTGAAGATCATTCCACGTTCTGGATCTGTTCGCGCGTTTTTTCGATTTCGGACTTCATGGCCAGCCCCAGCTCGGTGATGCGGGTGCCTTTGCCGCTCACACTGCCGGTCTTGGAGAGCAGGGTGTTGGCCTCGCGGTTCATCTCCTGGAGCAGAAAATCGAGTTTCTTGCCCACTTCGCCGCCGGCGGTGAGCAACTCGCGGAAGTGGCCGATGTGGGTGGCGAGGCGCGCCAGTTCTTCGGCAATGTCGCTGCGGTCGACGAGCACGGCAACTTCCTCGAGGACGCGCTGGCGGTTGAAGTCCGCGCCCACGGCGGCCGTAAGCCGCTGCGCCAGGCGCTCCTGGTAACGCTGCTCCACGTCGGTGCGCAACTCGGCCACGCCCTGCACCGCATCGGCCAAGCGGTCGAGGGAGGCGTGGAGGATGGCTTCGAGCGACTCGCCTTCGCGCGCCCGCATGACCTTGAGCTGGCCCAGCAGCGGGCCCATCTCGCGCAGCACGCTCTCAGTGAGCGCGGCCAGGTCGTCATCGCTGCGATTGTCGGCCTGCAATGCGCCGGGCAGACGCAGGATTGTGTTCAGGTCGGGCTGGCCGGTAAGCGCATGTTCGTCGCGCGCGGCGTGGAATGCCGCGAGGTACCCCGCCACCAGCTCGCGGTTGTATCCGCCCGCTTGCTGGCCGGTGCGCTCCACGCTCAGCAACAGATCTACGTGGCCGCGCACCAGGTTCTCCTTGAGCATGCGGCGCAGCTCCATTTCCAGCGCGTCCAGCCCGGACGGCATGCGCAACTGCAAGTCAAGAAAGCGGTGATTCACGCTTTTGAGACTGAGCGTATAGCCGAGTTGCTCATTCACCCGCGCCTGAATGCGGGCAAAGCCGGTCATGGAGTAGATGGCCATGGTGCTAGTCCTCACCCTCGACCGAGGTCGCGGGCTGAAGCAGCCGGTCGGGCTGCGGCAATTCGGGTTCCAGTTGTTCCATCTCGCGTTCGGCCGGCGCGCCGTGCTCCGCCCCGTTCATAAACTGGAGCTGGTACAGGCGGCGGTAGGTGGGCGAAGTGGTGAGCAGCTCGTCATGGGAGCCGATGGCGGTGATGCGTCCGTCTTCCAGCACGGCGATGCGAGTGGCGCGGCGCACGGTGCTGAGGCGGTGGGCAATGACGATGACGGTGCGGTTCTCGATCAGGTTGGCCAGCGCCTCCTGGACCAGGGACTCGCTCTCGGAGTCGAGGGCGGAAGTGGCCTCGTCGAGGATGAGGATGGGGGCGTTCTTGAGGATGGCGCGGGCGATGGCGATGCGCTGGCGCTCGCCACCGGAGAGGCGAAAGCCTTTCTCGCCGATGACGGTGTCATAGCCCTGGGGCATGCGCTGGATGAAGTCGTGGGCAAGGGCGTTGCGCGCGGCCCGCTCCACCAGCTCGAACTTCGCCTCCGGCTGCCCGTAGGCGATGTTGTTGCGCACGGTGTCGTTGAACAGGATGGTCTCCTGGGTGACCTGGGCGACCTGCCGCCGGAGGGAGGCCAGGCCCAGCTCGCGCACGTCGATGCCGTCGATGAGGATGCGCCCCGAGGTCACGTCAAAGAAGCGCGGAACTAGATTGGCGATGGTTGTCTTGCCTGCTCCGCTGGGGCCGACCAGGGCCAGCACTTCGCCGGCCTTCACATCGAGGTCGATGTGGTGCAGGATCTGGTGCTCGCCTTCTTCATTCGAATAGAAGAAGCCGACGTCTTGAAACCGCAGCGATGAGCGGAAGCCGGCGAGGGTGCGGGGATGCGCGGCCTCTTTCACGTCGTCGCGATGCTCGAGAAAACCGAAGATGGAGCCGGAGGCGCCCATGGCCTGCTGGAAGCTGTTGTAGAAGTAGGCGAATTTGCGGACCGGATCGTAGAGCTTGAAGAGCAGGATGATGAAGGCCGCGAACAGGCCCATGGTCATGCGGCCGTGCCGGATCTGGTCGCGGCCGATGAACAGGAACATGGCGATGGCGACGGCGCCGATGGTATCCATGAGCGGGGAGCTGATGGACTGGATGCGCACGCTGCGCAGGTTGGCCTTGAACAGGCGGCGGGCAGCGCCGCGGAAGCGCAGGATCTCCCACAGCTCGGTGTTGAAGGCTTTAACGATGCGATGGCCGGTGACGGTTTCGTGCAGGATGTTCTGGATTTCCGCCAGCTTGTCCTGCCCGGTGCGGGTGCGGGTGCGCACCTCGCCGCCGATTTTGCGCGAGGAGGCGATGACCACCGGAACAAACAGGAGCAGCGACCAGCTGAGCACGCCCCCGAGGCGAATGACGAAGACGATGCCGACGAGAAAGGTGAAGAACTGCTGCAGGAACTCGCCGATGACGGAGCTGACCGCGAACTGCACGCGGTCCACGTCGTTGATGAGGGTGGAGAGGATGGTTCCGGTGGCGTGCTTGTGGAAGAAGCTGGAGGAGCGGCGCATGGTGGCTTCGTAGAGATGATTGCGCAGGTCGGTGATCAAGCCGAAGCCGGCGTAGTTCACCAGGTAGGTGCCGAGGTAATCGCACAGGCCCTTGACGATGGTGGAGACGATGAGGAAGATCGCGACGACGGTCCACGCGTTGTGAATGTGAATGTGAGGGACATGGGGAATCAGCGCGCGAAGATCGAAATGCCACTTTGAGTTTTTGAGGCCGAGGAGAATGGGGCCTTCCGGCGCATCGGGGCGGAGCACCTGGTCAAAGATGGGCTGGAAGAGAAGAGTGCGGAAGGTGTCCAGCGCGCCCACGGCGGCCAGCAAGGCGACTCCGGGCAGCCATGTGAACCAGTAGGGCAGCCCGAATCGCAACAGTCCCCAGACGCGCTTCATGCGGGATGGACCGCCCTGGTGCGATGTTGTGCCGCGCACGGCGCGGTTGGACTGCGTGGTTCCATCTCCATATTGTAATCGTTTGGGATTCGCGCCGCCCCTACGGGGCTGGGGCCGTTGATTTGGCCCCCATTCCCAGGACTTCGTCCTGGGCTATTTTCGCGGCGTCCCTCCGGGGCACCTTCGGCACGCCGTGCTGGTGGCAGTCGGCGCACTTGACCCAGTGGATGTTGTGAGCGCTTTTCGCATCGGCGAAGGTGGTGTCCATCTTCTCGACGTCGAGGCCGCAGTTGGAGAGCGCCGGGTGGCACGTGGCGCAGGAGGCGCGAGCGCTTTCGTTGTGGCCGCTGTGGCAGGCGAAGCAGCTCAGGCCTTCGTGCACGCCCATGGGGGTGCGGTCGTCGCCGGAGCCGGCCTGCGGGCCCCATTGATTGAGGGCGGCGGCGCTGCCGGTGTCGGGCTGGCGCGGCGCGTGGCACTGGTAGCAGACGCCCTGGCGCGGGTCGGGGCTGATCTTCACCGGCCGCGGGCCGTCGTAGAGCGCGGGAATAGCGAGCGAGGCGGCGCGAAAGTGCATCTCCTCGCGGCGATCGTAAAAGGCCAGCGAATCGCGCAGCGGTGGGCCGGCGACGGAGATGCGCGATGGCGGCTTCGACTGCGGGGCGCCCTGGCGATGGATCCAGTGGCAGGCGAGACACGGGATGGTGGGTTCGCCGGCGAGATTCGCGCGCACGATGCGCCAGGGTCCGCGGGTGTCCTGCGGTTGCACCAGGTCGCGCATGGCGCCATCGAAATACATGCCGTGACAGCGCAGGCAGTCGTCGTTGAGGCGGCGGCGGGTGTTGTGGCCGGCGTCCAGGAAGATCTGGCGGAAGGTGGCGGAGTGCGGCCCGGCGTGCCAGCTCGCATACTCGTGCTGGTGGCAGCTTTGGCACTTCGCAACCATCGTCTGCACGTCCGCTTCGCGCATGTGCACGCCGTCAGGGTAGCTGCGGGTGAGGTGGCGGCCGATGTGGCGAAGCTTATCGGCGGTGGTGGCGTCGTGGCAGTCGGTGCATTGCGCGTTGTAATGCGGCGAGGCGTGGACGGCGCCGACCTGGTCCGACATTTCATGGCAGTCGGCGCAGGCGGAGCCGTGGCCTGCGGCGTAGTAGAGGGACGAGCCGTAACTGTCTGCAACGACCAGGCACACCGCTGCCGCGGCGGCGACGATGGCGAGAATTGAGAGGCGCTTCAAGAACGGAACCGCGTTCCCTTCCAGTTGCGGATGAGCGCATCGGAAGCGTAGTAAGCCACGGCCATGATGGTGAGCGCGGGATTGAATCCGCCGTTGTTTACGTGCACGCTGCCGTCGATGACGAAGAGGTTGTCGATGTCGTGCGCCTGGCAAAAGCGGTTGACGACGGAGCCGCGGGGATCCAAGCCCATGCGGCAGGTTCCGGCCTGGTGCTGGCCCGCGCTCACGGTTTGGCCGCGGTTGGACATGAGCGAGGTGCGGATGGCGCCAGCCTCCTTGAGCCAGGCGTCGGCGCGATTTGCCTGCACTTCGCCGATGTCGTAGGTGTGGGGATGGACATTGCCGGAAATGCGCGCCACGGGCAGGCCCCACTTGTCGCGCACGGCGGGATCGACGGTGACGCGGGCGGAAGCGGTGGGAATCTGCTGGGTGGGGCCCATGACGACGATGCTGCGCTTGTGCCACTGGCGCATGGCCTGCTTGTGGGCGAGGCCCCAGCGCGGCGTGCCGCTGGGGAGCCGGTCCACCATGTGAATGGGCAGGCGGATGAACTCGTTGGCGAGCATGCCGCCGCCGCAGAGGCCGGGATTGCCGTGGTTGTAGTCGGTGACGGCGATGCTGGCGCCGGGGCCGACGTCGTCGTAAGTTTCGAAATCGAAGTAGCCGATGGCGCCGGTGTAGTGATGGCCTTGCAGATGGCGCCCGACCTGGTCATAGCGATTGCCCAGCCCCTGCGGGAACTGGCGCGATTTCGAGTTCAGCAGCAGGCGCGCGGACTCAATGGCGCAGGCGGAAACGATGACGATGTCCGCAGGCTGCTCCTGCCGGTTGCCGTGGCTGTCGACATAGATCACGCTGCGCGGCCGGCCGCGGTCGTCCGTGACGATCTGAGTGACCATCGATTCGGTGCGCAATTCGCAGTTGCCGGTGGCGAGGGCGACGGGGAGCGCGGTGTTCTGGGAGCCATTTTTAGCGTCGACCTCGCAGGCGAAACCGCAGCACCAGCGGCAGCGCATGCAAGGTCCACGGCCGTTGTAGGGAACGGAATTGCGCGCCATGGGCAGAGGAAACGGATGCAGGCCGAGGCGGCGGGCGGCAGGCTCCAGAATGCCGTACTCGCGATTGGGCGGGAGCGGCGGCATAGGCAGCGGGCGCCGGCGCGGGCCTTTGAAGGGCGTGGCGGAGTAGTCGCCGGAGATGCCGATCTCGTATTCGGCTTTCTCGTAGAACGGCTCCAGATCGTCGTAGCCGAGGGGCCAGTCTTCGAGCGAACTGCCTTCGGGCGCGCCGTAGGTGGAGCGCATGCGGAAATCCTGCGGCATGTAGCGCCAGGCCTGGGCGCCGTAGCTCAGCGTGCCTCCGCCCACGCAGGCGGCATTGTTCTGGTAAGCGCCGTCGCTGGGCAGGACCTGGCGCGCGATCCCCCTGGCGTCGACGATGACGCGGGGATTGCCGTCGTCGTCGGGGCCAAAGGCGTTGCCGAGAACGGTAGTGCGCTGGTTGCGAAGATCGTCCTTGCGGCAGTCGTGCGGCGTGTACCACTTGCCGCGCTCGAGCAGAACCACGCCGAGACCGGCGACGGCAAGCTCCTTGGCGACGATGCACCCGGCAGCGCCCGCTCCGATGACGACGGCGTTGACGCTCTTCATGATTTGGGGCCTGCCGCCAGGTCGTATTGCGCGCGGCCGCGCAGGGGCGGCTCGTCCAGCCCGAGCATGCGCCAGCTTACGGCGTCGCGATTGCCGCCGTGGCGCGGCGATCCGTAAAAGCTCTCCATGGTGTGGCGGCGAACGAGCTCGAAAAACGCCGGTTGGCTGCGTTCGAGCTCGCGGGTGAGCTCGAGTTGCTGCGCAGGCGAGACGAGGGTGAGGATCGCGCCGAAGCGGGAGCGGCAGAGCTCCTCGGCCGCCCGGATGCCGTCGCGATAGGCGCGGCGATGACGCCGATAAGGGCCGCCAAGCTGGCGGTCGATGTAGACGACGGCGCCGGCGTCGGAGGCAGAGGGAAAATCGTCAGCGGGAACGATCTGGCCGCAGAGCAGGGCCAGGGTGGCGGCTTGGTCCTCGGAGAAGAATCCCCAGCGACTGCGGCTGGTGAGACATCCCGAAAGAATTGCGGCACCGGAGGCGGCGCCGCCGGCCAGAAGCTCGCGCCGGTTGAACACTCGAGCCCTCATTCCCCGCGTGCCCGCCGATGCGCGTGGCTGCGCGAACGGCAGGCATGCGGATTGCCAACCATGCTCGACGGGCGGCGGCACGCCTGTCCGTGATGCCAGTCACGGATTGGCCGGCAGAAACAAGGACGGCGCGGCAGAGTGAGCCGCGCCGCTTGGCTTCGAGCTATGGTGGATCAGTTGCCGGTGGCGCCTGGGGCCTGGAGGTTGAGTCGGCTGTTGAGCGAGAAGATCAGCACCGATCCCGGCTCCAGCGTTGCCTGGGGATGATCGATGAGCAGGTGCACGGTGATGGCGCCGCCGCCGATGAGTCCGCCGGCAAGAGCGCCGACGGGTCCGCCGAGGACCGCGCCGGTGACGACTCCGGCGCCCACGCCGCCGCCGTACTCGAGGCCGTCCTTCCTGAAGCGCGAGCCCGCAGCGATGACGCCCTCGCTGCCGACGCGGGTGTGGGAGCCGGGGGTGCCGGTTACCTGCGCGTCAAGCTGGTACTTGGATCCATTGGGCAGGACCACCCAGTCTGGCCGCAGGCGCATGGCGCCGTGGCCGCCGGGGCTGCCGCTGGAGACGTCGACTACACGGCCATCAATCTCAGAGCCGGCGGGGATGAGCACTTGGCCGTCCTGCAACACGTCGCTGGCCACACGGGCGCGGAACTCGTCGCCGCGATGGCTGTCGGCGGTGGAGAGGCGGGTGAGCAGATGGACGCGGATCATGGCGCCAGGAGGCAGATCGCCGGGCGTGACCGGATCCGGATGCACAATATCGCCGTCGGGATCGGGGGCTTCGCGCGCGGAGAAATCAGGCGAAGAATCGGCCGTGGGCGGGGCAACCGCAACAATGCCGTCGTCGGTTCCGGTGGCGGCGGGATTGGGATAGTTAGCGCTGGGATCGGCCGAGGAGGGAAGCGGCTGCGCGGCTTGTGGCGGCTGCGCGGCCTGCGCCGGCTGGGCGGCTGCCGGCTGCACAAGGGGCTTGCCCGCTTGAGGCTTGGGCTGGGGCGGATTGGACGGTTCGTTGGCCACGATGGTGTCATCCGACGGCGGATGCGACACGCCCTGGTAAGGGTCTGACGGCGAAGGCTGTTGCGGGCTCTGCTGGGCGCTGAGGGCGGCGCAGACTGCGGCCATGAAGAAACACGTCAGAATGGAGCGATGCATGGAAACTCCTTCAGGCGGGCGGAACTACCCTTATCGATTTGGACCCCGCCGTTGGCGAAAAGTTGTCCTGGCGCAGCCGCGATCCCGGCGACAACCCGCCTAAGTTCAAGCCTAGCGCGCAGTTGAGTGCGAGCAGCACCGCCGACGGAGAGGAGTGCCCTGGCGGGCACGAATCTTGTTGGATAACCCCGGTGCAGCGTGGGCGGTGCAACCGGTTTTGCCGTTCCTGCGTGTGACCGGTGGCACAAGTGCTTGCGCGGGCCGCTTTGCTAGAATCCTTTTGGAAACATTCGCCATTTTTTGAGAGGGATGGAGACACAATGCGCAGCGTGCAGGAGCTTCTGACAACCATTCAGAATGCCGCCGGTGAAGCTCTTCCTGTGGATCACCGTCCCC
The DNA here is from genome assembly GCA_963766785.1 of uncultured Acidobacteriota bacterium. Classification (GTDB taxonomy): domain Bacteria; phylum Acidobacteriota; class Terriglobia; order Terriglobales; family Acidobacteriaceae; genus Telmatobacter. Next base: position 224,145 of record CAVYBV010000009.1, on the reverse strand, counting down.
GATTGAACGACCGGCTGCAGCACCGCATTGCGAGGACAGATATGACCGAAATTGTTAGCATCCGTGCGCGCGAAGTGCTTGATTCGCGCGGTAATCCCACCGTGGAAGCCGATGTGATCCTGGAGAGCGGCGCGCAGGGCCGCGCCATTGTGCCTTCCGGCGCTTCAACCGGCGAGCACGAGGCCGTGGAGCTCCGCGACGGCGACAAGAGCCATTACCTGGGCAAAGGAGTGTTGCAGGCGGTGGAGAATGTGGAGTCAGTGATTGCGCCCGAACTGGAGGGCATGGACGCGGCCAACCAGCGCCTGATCGACTCGACGATGATCACGCTGGACGGCACGGCCAACAAGAGCAAGCTGGGCGCGAACGCGATTCTGGCAGTCTCCATGGCCACGGCCCGCGCGGTGGCGCAGACGCTGGAGATTCCGCTCTACCGGTACCTGGGCGGCGTGAACGCCAGCATCCTGCCTACGCCGATGCTGAACGTGCTGAACGGCGGCGCGCATGCCGACTCGAACGTGGACTTTCAGGAGTTCATGATCATGCCGGTGGGCGCTTCAGCGTTCAGCGAGGCGCTGCGCTGGTCCTCGGAGACGTTCCACACGCTGAAAAGCGTGCTGAAGAAGAAGGGCTACAACACCGCGGTGGGCGACGAAGGCGGCTTTGCGCCGTCGCTCAAGTCGAACGACGAAGCGGTGGAGCTGATCCTGGAAGCCATCGAGCAGGCCGGGTACAAGCCGGGCGAGCAGATTGCGATCTCTCTCGACCCGGCGTCCAGCGAGTTCTACGACAAGGAAAAGAAGAAATACGTTTTCAAGAAGGGCGACAAGAGCGAGCGGTCCAGCGAGCAGATGGTTGACTTCTACGACAACTGGGTGCGGCAGTATCCGATTGTCAACCTGGAAGACGGGCTGGCCGAGGACGACTGGGAAGGCTGGCGCGTGCTGACGGAGAAGCTGGGGCAGCGCATCCAGCTTGTGGGCGACGACATCTTCTGCACCAACATCAAGCTGCTGCAGCGCGGCATTGAGGAAGGCGTAGCCAATTCCATCCTGATCAAGGTGAACCAGATCGGCACGCTGACGGAGACGCTGGAGGCGATCGACCTGGGCCGGCGCTATGGGTACACCAGCGTGATCAGCCATCGCAGCGGCGAGACCGAAGACACGTTTATTGCCGACCTGGCGGTGGCCACCGGCGTGGGCCAGATCAAGACCGGATCGGTGAGCCGCACGGATCGCATTGCCAAGTACAACCAGTTGCTGCGGATCGAAGAAGAGCTGGGATCGGGCGCGGCCTACCTGGGGCTGGAGAGCCTGAATTACGGCGATTAACTCGACGTGGTCCAGTCGTGATGAAGCATGGGGCGAAGTGCCGTTGTCGGTGCTTCGCCCTATTCCATTTGCGACCTAACCGCACGGCGACGTCAGCTTTAATCCCTGCTCGGGTCTGCCACGCGGCCGAGGAAGAGGATGCTTCCCGACTTCATGTCGCGGATCATGAAAAGGAACGGGTGGTCGGCATTGAAGACGATGGGCGGCGCCTCCATTCTCATCGCTGCTGCCGCGGTCATTATGGTGGAGGTCGCGGCAGCAGCCTCGGTGCCGGTCTCATTCACGTCGACGAATGCCTTGTGAATGGCGGCGGAGATTTTCAGCCCGGAATTGGCGGACATTCCGGAGAAATCGGCCTGATTGGTGAATGCCTGGGGCATTCCCATCGCGGCCAGGGTCCGGCTGAGCTCGAACTGCCGGGTCAAGGTGAAGCGCGGCAGGCTGAGAATCACTCGGTCCTCGAAATGGAAATTCTGCATCCACTGGCCGAGGGCCGTGGCAGTGAAGGATTGCTCGAGCGCGGGAAGGCCGTCGATTTGCTTCGGCAGGAGGATCACCATGGAGAGATCGTTGCCCTGGTAGGGCAGCTCGATGGCCTGGAACGAGCCGCCGTCGAGGTATTGGTACCCGCCGGTGCGGTGCATGAATGGGGCCTGGACGGACTCGGACGAGGTGACGTGAAAGGCGTCAGGCCGGGTGGCGCTGTGATTGAACTGATTAACCCAACTGCCCTTGAAGTAGATAGCGTTGGTGAGCACCAGGCGGGTTATCGGGGTGACGGTTCCGGGCCCGAGCATGTCCCTGATCTTGTCGTTGGTTTCCCTCTCGATCCAGCGGTTGATGTCGCCGCGCACGGCTTCAGGAGACGTCCGGAAATCGACCTGGTGAAAGCCCGCGCCGTAATCGGACCGGACCAGGGTGAGGAAACTCTGGCGAAAGCTCTCGTCCTGTTGCGCCCAGAGCGCGTCGGCCACGTGAAGCTCGTAGCCGGCGTGCGCGGAGTTCATCTGGCTGAGCAGCGCGCCCATGGCCGGGTGCAGGCGGTCTGGCGGGAGGGTGAAGTGGAAGACGTTCGCCATCTGGCTGGCTGTTTCACCCGACGCGCCGGCGTAAGTCATGGCGAACGCCGTGGAGATGCTCTCCGGGGAAAAGAAGAGATTGCCGGGCTGGGCGCGCAGGTGGGCATAGAGATCGACGGCGAACTGGTTGCTGCCGCGGACGGCCTGGGCCTGATCGGCAGCAGGGGCGGTTGGGTGGGCCGGAGGCTGCTGCGCGGCCAGTGTTGCACCGCAAGCCGTGATGGCGAGGAACGCGCAAAGCAGGGGCTTCATGGACGCTCTCCTTTCCGTCGCACGGAGGTTTCCGATTGTAGACGCCACGGCGCAGCGGGGCGCTTACTCCGGTTTTGACGCGGATTGTCGATAAAGGACGCGGCGGATGGTGCAGGGGCGTTCCTGCGGCGCGGCGTGGCGCGGGCGACTATCCGTCGATGTGCGGGATCGCGCCGGCGGTCTTATCCGCAGAGGGACTCGAACCAGCGGCTGATGTAGACCTGGGCGTGGGCTTCGCCGCAATAGTGGCGCGCGCCTTTGGCGTCGGCGGCTTCCTTGGTCCACTTGAAGATGGTCAGTTGCGCGTCGCTGCAATGGATCACGATCCAGTGCACGGGGTGGTCGCTCTCTTCGCCGCAGATTTCACATCGATAGATGGTGTCGATCATTTTCGGCCTCCTCAAAAGAAGCTTCTAGCTACTGGCTACCGGCTACAAGCTACTGGCCCGGAGCTTGTAGCTCGTAGCCTGTAGCTGGTCTGTTTTCCTGTTCTCTTGCCCGCTGTTTCATTCCAGCATTTGCAGATCGAGCGGCGGTTCCAGCAGGTAGGACGCGGACCGAATGCTTTCGAGGGCGCGTTTGAGCGCCGAGGATTTGCATGGTTCAACGGTAACAACAAACGGCAGCGAATGCTGGGGGAAGCCGGCCTTCTGCATGATGGCGCGGATGTTGATGCGCTCGCGGGCCAGCGCGCCGGTGATCTCGGCCACGATGCCGGGACGGTCGTTGACGAGGAAGCGGATGTAATGCGGGACCTCGAATTCGGCGGCGATGCTGGCTTTAGCGCTGGGCAGCTCGACGCGGCGCGAGCCGTGGGCCAGCGCCATAAGGTCGCTGACCACGGCTACCGCCGTGGGATGGCCGCCAGCGCCGTGGCCGCTGAAGACGACGTCGCCGCCGTAGTGGCCGCTGAGGATGACCATGTTTTCGGTGTCGCGCGACCAGGCCAGCGGCGACTGCCGATCGACGAGCATGGGGCCAACTGCGGCGGCGACGACGCCCAGAGTAGTCTCCGCGCGTGCCACCTGGCGAATGGTGCAGCCGAGATCGCGGGCGTAGCTGAAGTCGATGGCGGCAACGTCGGTGATGGGCCGAGGCACGATGGCTTCGGGGTCAACTTCGACGCGCAGCGCGAGGCGCATGAGGATGGCGAGCTTGGCGCGAGCATCAAAGCCGCCGACGTCCTCGGTGGGGTCGGTTTCGGCGTAGCCCTTGGCCTGCGCGGCGGCGAGGACGGTGGCGTATTCGGCGCCCTGCTCCATGCGGCTGAGGATGAAGTTGCAGGTGCCGTTGAGGATGCCCTGAATGCGCTCGATGCGGTCGCCGGCCATGCCCTGCTCCAGGCCGGGAATAACGGGAATGCCGCCGGCGACGGCCGCGCCGTACTTGAGGTGACCGCCGCGGGCCGCGGCCAGACGCTCCAGCTCCACGCCGTGATACGCGATGAGTTTCTTGTTGGCGGTGACCACGCTTTTGCCGGCTTCAAGAGCCTTGCGCACCCACGCGCCGACAGGATCGAGACCGCCGACCAGTTCGACTATGACGTCCACGTCCGAGGCAAGAACCGTGTCCGCATCTTCGGACCACACCACGGCAGGGCCGGTCCAGCTTACACGCTTGCGGGCGATGTTGCGATTGAAGACGTGGGTGAGCGCGAGGCCCTCGGGCTTTGACTCGATCAGGATGCGCGCCACCGAGCTGCCTACGGTTCCGAATCCAAAGATGGCAATGCGCAGCGGCCTGACTCGCCGCGAATCTCCTGCCTCAATTGGTTTCGCCTCAGACACAACCGATTCCCCTCGAATGAATGCATTGAAGAAAAAATGCAGCGATGCCCCGATGATACCTGAGCGGGCGGAGACGAGCGGTTACGAAACCGAAAGCCACTTGCCGAGGCTGGAATCGAGAAAGTCGAGAACGGTTTTCCTACATCGTGCCGGCGAACAGTGTTCTCGACTGGCTGGCGAGGATTAACGTGCTGGTTTCATCGCTCACAATTCGACGAGGACCGTTCCGAAATACTGCCCCCTCGCAACCCGTTCAAGAGTCTCCGGAGCATTATCGAGGCCCTTCACGGTTACGTGCGGGAATACGATGCTTCCCGATCTGAGCCACTTGCCGAAGCGTTCCGTCCACTCGGAGCGGGCGTCCGGATCGTCGTCGGCGCTGTATCCGCGCAGCGTAAGCTTCTTCAGCAGGATGGGAAACGAATCGAGCGTAACCGGTGCGGTTCGGCCAGAGCCTTCCCGTGCAAGCTGGCCGGAAAGGGCGCCCAGGATTACGATGCGAGCTTCTTCCCGGGCCGCGCCGATGGCCGCCTGCAACTGCTCTCCACCTACATTGTCGATGACGAGATCCAGCCCTTCGGGCGCAACTTCGGCAAGCTGCCGGGCAATGGGGGCCGAACCGCGGAGGACGGTGGCGTCATAACCCAGCTCCCGAACGAGCCGGACCGCTTTCTCCTCCGATCCTGTACTGCCGATCACCAGGCCGGCGCCGAGGAGCCGGGCTATCTGGCCGGCCATGGAACCGATGGCTCCAGCCGCGCTGGTGATGAAGACGGTGTCTCCCGGACGAACCCGGGCGGCGCGTGTCAGGGCAGCATACGCGGTCCATCCGTGGGATAGATGGGCGGCAACCTCCGGCAAATCGTTTTCAACCCGCGCGCAGGCATGGATGGGAACCGCAGCAAATTCGCGCCATCCCAAATGGTGCAGCACCAAATCGCCGGGCGCGAATCCGCTGTCTGCCCGCGCAGAAATCACCTCGCCGATGCTTTCCTCTGCCAGCAAGTCGCCGGGGCGCAATGCGGGGAACGGAACGCCTGTAACATTCTCCGCACCCTCGCCGATCATCATGCGCAAAGAGGCTGAGGCGCGGGTGAAGCGGTTGCGAACCAGGATCTGACTTTCAGCGGGTTCCGGCACAGGCACGTCTGCCACTTCGAAATCGCTGACTTGGGGCAGTCCGCGCGGCCGCGTTTTCAACCTGACCGCGCGGCCGGTTTGGGGAATTGACATCATTTCGGCTCCTTCTTCACAAATGTGAGCAACATGTTTATATTTTGAGCGGAGATCGGCTCATGTCTACTCGCATTCGCAAAAAGGCCCATGAGATGCGGAAAGTGCCGTCACAAGAGCGTTCCCGTGCGACTGTGGAAGCGATCGTCGATGCGGCAACTCACGTTCTGGGCCGCCGGGGCTGGGCAAAATTCACCACCAACGAAGTGGCCGGCGTCGCAGGCGCCAGTATCGGGTCGCTGTACCAGTATTTCCCCAACAAACTCTCACTCATCGAAGCGATTCGACGCCGTCATTTCGACGGCGTAATCGCCGTCCTCGAAGAAGCATGCGCCGAGCCGGGGGAATCGAGCGTGGATTGTCTGATTCAGGGCATGCTCCGCATACACAACTCCAACCCATCACTGCACAAAGCGCTGCTGGAAGATGCGCCACGGTTCCGAACAGGGTCCGCAATGCACGAGAAATTCGAAAAGGAATACCTCGAGGGCTATTACCGGTTTGTCTCAAAGCATGTAAGCGGTCGTAAGGCTGTCTCCCATCGCGTCATCGCGCAGGTGCTGGCGGGGGCGGTTGAGGGGACAGTGCACTACGCCGCGACGCACGGTTTCTCTCAGGTTCCAACCTTCAAACGAGAGATCGCGTCCATGGTTCGCTCTTATTTGAGCGATTGAAGTTAGCCCGGACGCGCCAAGCAGGCCCTCGCAGGCTAGCCTTCCGGATCGGCGGACTTGTTGCGGCCGCGGCCCTTGGCCAGCCGTGCCAGCGCCGCCTGCTCGCGCAGCACCTGCTTGAGCGGGCGCGCGGGCGTGCCGTAAAGCACTGTGCCGGGCTCGGCGGCCGCGGTTTTGCCGTTAAACACGCCGGACTGGCCGCCGAGGACGACGCCGGGGGCGACGTGGGCGTGATCGCCGATGCCGACCTGGCCGGCGAGCACCGCGCCCTTGCCCACGGAGCTGGAGCCGGAGATGCCGGTGAGCGCGACCAGGATCACGTCTTCGCCGATGTCGCAGTTGTGGCCCACGTGGACAAGGTTGTCGATCTTGACGCCGCGGCGGATGCGGGTTTCAGCCAGAGCGCCGCGGTCAATGGTGGAGTTGGCGCCGATCTCGACTTCGTCCTCGATGACAAGAGTCCCCTGCTGCGGGAATAGGGTGTAAGCGCCGGTGGCGGGGTTGCAGACGTAGCCGAAGCCGTCGGCGCCGAGGACCGCGCCGGCGTGGACCACCACCCAGTTGCCGAGCGTGACGCCGGGATAGAGGACGGCGCGGGGGTAGATGTGGCAGTAGTCGCCGATGCGGACTCCGCGGCCGATGACTGCTCCGGCCTCAATGCGGGTGCGCGCTCCGACGTGGGCGTTGTCTCCGATGACGGCGCAGGGGCCGATGGTGATGTCGTCGCCGAGCTCGACGTGCGCGCCGATGACGGCGGAGGGATGAACGCCAGTGACGGGCAGAGCGGGCTGGAGGAGCTTGCCGGCGCGGGCGAACCAGAGGCGGGGTTGCGGTGTCTCAACGACGCACTTGGCGGCTGGGCAGGAAGCGGCGAAGCCGGAACGAAGCACGACCACACCTGCGTTGCACGCGAGGGCTTCTGCGGCGGAGCGGGCGTCTTCGGCGAAGACAATGTCCGTAACGCCGGCCTGGGCGGGCGAGCTGACGCCGCGCAGGCGATGGTCGGGGCTGCCCTGGACTAACGTACCGCCGAGGCGTTCGATGAGGTCGCTGAGTTTCATTCGCTTACAAGATTACGTCAGGTTGGTGGCCGAAGACCGGTCAGTACAGGCTGGGTTCGCCGGGTGGGCGCGTCTTCCAGCGGCGATGGATCCAGAGCCACTGGCCAGGATAGCGGCGTATCCACGACTCCAGCACGTCGTTGCATTGCTGGGTTGCGGCGAGAATGTCGGCCTCGCGATCGGCGGTGCGGGCAAATTCGAGCTCCGGGCCGAAGTGGAGGACGTACTGCTGCTCGCGTTCTTCCCACAGGCAGAATCCGGGCAGGACTGCGGCGCCGGTGCGCAGGGCCACGCGGGCGAGGCCCGACGCGGTGCATGCCGCGATGCCGAAGAAGCGGACGAACTCGCCCTGCGGCGGGGTCATGTTGGTGTCAGCGAGGATGCCGACCGTCCCGCATCGGCGCATGGATACCAGCAGGCCGCGGGCGAAGTCGTCCTTGTGCAGAACCGTGTTGCCGTGGAGGCAGCGGATGGAATTGACGAAATCGTCGAGGGGGCGGTTGTCGAGGCGGCGGATAACCATGCCCATGGGGTGGCCCATAAGGGAGTGGTAGAAGCTGGAGAGCTCCCACGCGCCCAGGTGGCCGGTAAGAACCAGAACGCCTTTTCCGCGCGCCTGAGCGTCGAGGAAGTGTTCGAGCCCCTCTGTGCGGATCCAGCCGCGGGTGTTCTGGAGTGTATAGCGGGGCATGCGGCAGAACTCGACGAGCTGCCAGCCGAGATTGCGGAAGAGGCGACGGAGGATTCTTTCTCTGGCGCTGGAGGAGAGCTCGGGGAGGGCCAGCTCAAGGTTTCGCCGGCCCACGCGGCGAAGGCGCGCCAGCGCGAGATAGGCGCAAGCCGTGATGAGGCGCACCACGACGCGGGCGACGCGCCGCGGTAGGCGGCCGAGAAAGCGCGCCACCACCGTAACCAGCCAGTACTCGATCCTTTCCCACATGGTCAGGGCAAAGGACAAGTGTAGAGCAGACGAGCGGGTCGGCTCGTTCACGGCGATCCCACGTTAACCGGTTCCAAAAAAGCGCGAACCGGCGAACGTGGGTGCCCGGACCATTTTGCCAGAGCTTACCTGTCGTTTCTGGCGGTGACGAAGTTGTGGGCCACGTCGCGGACGAAGGGCACGGCTCCGACCGGAACGGCTACTTTGCCGTGGAGAATGGTATCGAAGCGATACTCGTGTCCATAGTAGGTGGTGGTGTCACCCTGGTTCTGGCTCACGGAGGTGCCGTCGAGGTCGATGCCGGCAAAGAGGCCCTTGGAGCGCGAGTAGGTGAGCAGCTCGGCGCTCATCTTCCAATCAGTGGCGGCCTGGCCGTTGCGGCCCACCGGGCCCGCGGCGGCGGCGGCATCGGCGCCGATCTTGAACTTGTCCCTGAGCAGATCCTGGAAGCCGTGATCGTTGACCGCAATCAGGACCAGGTCAGTGGACTGGCCGCCGATCTGCAGGCCCCAGGAACCGCCGGCCATGCGAATAAACACGGGCGCGCTCCAGCCATGGCCGGTGCGGCAGGTAACCACGCCCTGGCCCAATTGCACGCCGAAGACAAAAGCGCCCTTTATGAGCCCCGGCACCACCCCCACGCAGGTGGCGTGGGCCAGGATGTCGGACGGGATGCCGCGATCCTGCGCGTTCATAATCTGGTCCAGCACCGTCTTGGCGGCGTCAACACGGGCTTGGAGATCGTCGCGGGAGGATGCCGCAAAGGCTGCACCCGGGAGAAGCACAGCGATGCAGACGGAGACAATCAATTTCTTCATTTTCAATCCTTTCCGGAGTTGCACGGAAGTTTGAGTTGAGTTCATTGGAGTGGCAGGCCCTTTGAATAATGGGGATCGGAGCAAGGAGCCCGCAAAGACAGCCTACCGCATTCGGCTCGGGTCGGCGCGGGGCTGGCACCCAAGGTCAGAAACGGTGCTCGAAAGGGAAGGGGTTGGCTCAGGGAGGGAAAAGCTTTGCGGTCGGGATGGCGTAAAATGCAGAAAAAATAGGAGTTCCTTGACGACAAGCGTCAGGGAACTCCTTTCCCCAGATCTGCGTTGTTTCTGGCATTAGTGTGAGGTTGAGTGGAAAATCGAACAAGAGTACGGAAGGCCAGTGGATTTTAGTAACGTACTAGGGACCAAAAAAGTAACGGGGGAAACGGAGGAAGGTCATTAACTCTTTCCGTCGGCGCCTAGCAGCGAGCGATTGATGGCCTGCATGGTCAGCTCGACGCGGCTTTCGGCCCCAAGCTTGCGCTTCATGCGGGCTACGTGGGCCTTCACAGTGCGCTCCTCGATCCCGAGCTGGGCGGCGATCTCGCGATTGGACCTGGCCAGCATGATGAGTTTGAGGACCTCGCGCTCGCGGTCGGTGAGCTGGGGCCCCCCACCGTGGGCGTTGGTCTGAGGAACGCCGAGGAGGCGGTCGATGAGGCGGGACAAGAGGCGGCGCGGCGCCCAGATGGATCCACTGACCACGACGTCGATGGCTTGGCGGATGGTGTCGGGACCGGCATCGGAATCCAGATAGGCGCGCGCGCCGGCGACCACGGCTTTCAGGACCAGTTCGTCGTCATTCTTGGGACCGATGACGATTTGGCGCAGGCCTGGCCGCGCGCGCCTCACTTCATCGAGTAACTCGAATCCGCCGGAAGTCGAGTTCAGGTCGACCACGAGATAGTCCACATCCGAATTGGCCACCAGCTCCGCCAGGGTGCCGACGACCGGAGAGAGTTTGGGCCGCCCTGGCTGCGGCTGTTCTTCAAATGCCATGGTGAACCCTTCCAGGCGGATGGGTTCGCCGGCCAGAACGCCGATGCGGATCGATTGCGGATTCTCAGTTACAGGCAATTCCAGCTCCCTGGGCCAACTCGAGCAAGTTCGCCGATACGGTGCGGGTTAACGTCTTTGGGGCTGCCGTTGAAATCCCGATCCGAGGACCTTTCGCCGGGCAGCCTCCATCGTTGCGTCCAACGGAAGCCACCAGGTAACTCGCAAGGGACGGATCGCTGAAGGGTTAAGACTCCGCCAGTTTCCCCCGAGCGGAGTAAGACATTGCGGATAACACGAAGTTGGCTGGTCATGGGTGAGTAAAGAGTCTTCCCATCAACAGGCGCGACATCGAGCTACACTTTCGATCATGCCACATCAGGCGCCCGGGTGTGCCGCGCGCGGCGTAGAAGTCCAGCTACTTTGCCACCTTGTCCATGAATGGGCAAGCTCTGGGCAGCTTCGGCGCCAACCTGAGTTGAAAATCCGATGTAAAGGAAGGAATCTGGCGCGATAGTAAAGAACGCCTTTTGGGCGAGGAAAAAGCGCGATGTGGGGGTGATAAGGGGCGGGCCGGGGTGCAAGACTGGATTCGAGAGACGGCAAAAACTTTTGAGGGAAAGATTTCCGCTGTTTCCCAAACGGCGCAAAACCTGTAGTATCACTAGGGTAGAGTGGTTTTGAGGAGTTCAAACCAACGGTCGAGCGAGGTTCCCCTTTGATTAAGCAGGACATCGTGCACCAGGTAATTGAGCGAACTGGCCTGCCCCGGACCAAGGCGGAGGCGGCGGTGGACACGGTCTTCGAGGGCCTGAAACAGGCTCTTGCGGCCGGCGAGCGGATCGAACTGCGCGGCTTTGGCGTGTTCAGCGTGCGCGCGCGCAAAACCGGCATCGGCCGCAATCCGCGGACGGGCACGGAGGTCAGCATCACGCCGGGGAAGGCTGTCCGCTTCAAACCGGGCAAGGATCTGCACGCACTGGACGGCAACGCCACCAGCGCGAAGTGAGCCGGGTTGGGTCCAGTCGCAGCTCTCCGGCGCGTGCGCGGGGTCGTGTGGCCGGAAGCGTTGGAGTCTCCGCTTGCAGAGGACGGTCCTGAAGAGGTTTGACGAGGCCGCCAGATGCGCGGACCCGGCAGCTTACATGAGCCGCTGCGCATCCACATCCACCACCACATTGCGCCGCGGCACATTCGCCGCGTCCACGTGCGCCAGCATCCCGCGCAGCGCCGCGTTCAGCAGCTTGCGCGAGGCGGCCTTCAGGATGAGGTGAAAGCGGTAAATGCCCTTGATGCGCGCCAGCGGAGCCGTGCATGGTCCCAGCACGCGCACGCCTTCGAACGCGGTCTTCTGAAACCAGCGGCCCAGCTCTGCCGACCACGCCGCCGCTTCTTCCAGCTTCGCCGACTGCACCAGCACGTTGGCCAGCACGCCGAACGGCGGATAGTGCATCCAGCGGCGGTACTTCAGCTCACGGTCCACAAAGCTCATGTAGTCGTGCTGCGTCGCGGCCAGGATTGCGTAGTGATCCGGATAATACGTTTGCACCACCACGCGCCCGGGCAGTTCGCCGCGGCCCGCTCGCCCGCTCACCTGTGTCATCAACTGGAACACCCGCTCGGCGGCGCGGAAATCCGGCATGCTCAGCGCGTGATCGCAGCCCACCACGCCCACCAGCGTCACGCCGTGAATGTCATGTCCCTTGGCGATCATCTGCGTGCCCACCAGCAGGTTGATCTCGCCCGCATGGAGCCGCGCCAGCAGCCGCTCCAGGTCGTGCCGGCCGCGCACCGTATCGCGATCCATGCGCCCGATGCGCGCGGTGGGAAAGATCTCCTGCAACCGCTCCTCGCCCTGCTGCGAACCGGCGCCGAGGAAATAGAGGTGCTCCGATCCGCACTTGGGACAACACTCCGGCACCGTGCGGCGATAGCCGCAGTAATGGCACTCCAGCCTCTGCCCCGCCTGCGCAATTTCTTCTTCGCCAACCGCTTTGTGATGGGTGAGCGCGATGGCGCAATTCTGGCAATCCAGCTTGGCCCCGCACGCGCGGCACATCGCCACAAAGCTGTATCCGCGCCGGTTCAGCAGGATCAGCGCCTGCTCGCCGCGATCGAGCGCGAGCTGCGTCTGCTCAATCAGCGAGCGCGAGAACAGGCTCTCCTGCCCCGCCTGCTTGAACTCGACGCGCATGTCTACGAGCTCAACCTCGGGCAGCGGCCGGTTCATCACCCGCTCTTTCATCTCGATGCGCGCGTATTTGCCTTGGACGGCATTCTGCCAGCTTTCGAGCGACGGCGTGGCCGAACCCATCACCACTAGCGCGTCCGATAGCTTTGCCCGCATCACAGCCACGTCGCGGGCGTTGTAGCGCGGCGTCTCCTCCTGCTTGTAGCTCTGGTCGTGCTCCTCGTCCACCAGGATCAGACCTAAGTTGGGCGCGGGCGCAAAGATGGCCGAGCGCGTGCCCACCACGACCGGCGCTTCGCCGCGCCGGATCCTCCGCCACTGTTCGCTGCGCTCCTCCGGGGTCAGCGCCGAGTGCAGCAGCGCCACCTTGCTGCCGAAGGCCGCGTCCAGCAGGCCCACGGTCTGCGGCGTCAACCCGATCTCCGGAACCAGCAGGATCGCCGACATGCCGCGATCGAGCGCCCGCCGCATTGCGGCAAGATAGACCGCCGTCTTGCCCGATCCGGTTACGCCATAGAGCAGGAAGGCGCGAAAAGTCCCGAGCGACGACGCGATCGACGCCAGCGCGTCCATCTGCGGTTCGTTCAGCCGCACGGGCGCCGCGCCCGGCTCAATGCCGCCCAGCCGGAACGCCGCCGGCCGCTCGTCAATGCGGACCAATCCGCGCCGCACCAGCGTTTGCAGGGTCGAGTGCGGCAAGCCTTTGGCGCGCAGCTCGGCCAGCGCCATCTCGCCGCCGCACGCCGCCAGCTCCGCCAGGATCGCCTGCTGCTTCGCGGTCAGCGCGGGAATGCGCGCCTCCGGCACCAGCACTGCGAACCGCTCCATGCGCCGCGCATCGCGTTCCACGGCTGAGGTCTCGCGCGCAATCCACTTCCTGCGCAGCATGGAGGCCAGCACCGGAAGCGTGGCCGAGGTGGCGGTGCGCAGCGTGGACACCTTCACCGGCTCGCCCGCGGCCAGCCGCTGCAACACGCGAAACTGCAGGTCCTGTTCTTCGCGCGAGAGCTTGCCGCGCCTCACCCCGCGCCCGTCGCCATCCAGGCTCCCGGCCAGCAGGTCGCGCCCCTGGTCCGTGATGCGGTAGTAGACCGTGCGCTTTACTTCGGCCGTCAGCGGCAGCATGCCGCGCAACACCTCGCCCAGCGGAGCAATGTAGTATCCGGCCATCCACTCGCCCAGCTTCAGCAATCCCTCGCCCAGCAGCGGCTCGCCGTCCTCCTCGTCGAGCACCGCATCGAGGTAGCGCACCTCGTAGTCGGCGGATTTCCCGCTTTCAGCGCCATCGTCGCCGGCCTCTCTAGCCCCGCTAACTCCGCTGGCTCCGGTCGGCCCCACCGACACCACAATCCCAATCAGCTTTTCATTGCGGAATGGCGCAATCACCCGCGACCCGCGCACCGGCCGCTGCCCATCGCGCAAAGCGTAGGTAAAAGTCCGGTCCAGCGGCACCGGCAGCGCGACTTCGCAGGTCTCTCCCATGAGCGGCAATCCTCAGTGTAGGAGATTCCGCCCGCCCAGCCCGTCGCCTCTCGACTCCATCACTCCTTCACCTCTTCACTCCTTCACTTATTCGTTTGTTCACCTTTTCGCTGCACTTCTGATCACTGACCACTGACCACTGATCCCTGTTCTTAGTACAATTCGTCTGGTGAAACCCAAACCTCCCGCTGCCACTCCGTCCCGGAAGACCACCACACGCCGCGGCCCCATCACCATGGCAATCGACGTTGGCGGTTCCGGCCTCAAAGCAATGCTGCTCGACGCCAAGGGCAGGCCCGTGAGCGAACGCGAACGCATTGCCACGCCCGCCATCCCCACGCCGCGCGCCTGTATCGCCCGTTTAGACAAGCTGAAGGCAGCGCTGCCTCGGTTCGACCGCGTCTCCATCGGCTTTCCCGGGGTTATCAAGCGGGGCACCGTGTGGACCGCCGTCAATCTGCATCCCGCGTGGGTCGGCTTCCCGCTCCAGCAGCAGCTTGAGAAGCGCTGGCACAAGCCCGTTCGCGTGGCCAACGACGCTGCCATTCAGGGCTACGGCGCCATCAAGGGCGTCGGTCTGGAGATGATCCTGACCCTGGGCACGGGCATGGGTTCCACGCTCTTCACCTCCGGCCGCGCCTTCCCGCTCGAACTCGGCCACCACCCCTGGAAAAGTTACACCTACGAGGACTACATTGGCCGCCGCGGCCTGGACAAATACGGCAAGAAACGCTGGAACAAGCACCTCCTCGAAGCCATCAACCAGACCGCCGCCACTTTCAACTGGGACCACCTCTACCTGGGCGGCGGCAACACCAAGAAGATCGACTTCGAGCTGCCCAAGGACGTCACGATTGTGTCCAACGAGACCGGCCTGTTCGGCGGCGTGGCCCTGTGGCGCGACGAAACCCTCAGCGGCAAGCGCAGGCGCTCCTGAGCGCGGTCCACAAACGTATGCCTTCTCGTCCCGCATCCTCCGTCGACAGAGCTAACTCCGGCGCGCGCCTGCGCTCCGCCGCCCTCTACGCGCGCTGGTTCGGCGCACTCGCCTCGCTGGCCTTCACCCTCTACGCCGGCCGCCATAATCGCTCCGTCGTGCTGGTCGCACTCTTCGCCGGCTGGACCCTCCTGCCCTACTTCGGCCTTTTTGCCGCCGACCGACTTGCCTCCCGCGCCCGCCGCGACATCGCTACCGCCATCCACGCCTCCACGCTGCTGCTGGCGCTCATCCCGCCCGTTTTGTACGCCGCCGTTTCCGTCCTCGCCCCCGGCCACACCGCTACGTTCGCGTTCCTGGCAGTGCCTGCCGCGTCCTGGCTCGCAATCGCCACGATGCTTGTCGCCGCCCGCCTCCAGAATCGTCCTTGAGGTGTTCGCAAATGAAAAGACCGGCAAACGCTGCCGGCCTCGCGCATCCCTGGAGCCGTTTTCCCTATTCCGTGCCCTCTGTTCCCTGTTCCCTGTTCCCTGTTCCCTGCTTTTTCAGCCCCAGCTCCCGCATCGCAATCTGAAGATCCGCCCACGCCTCCTTCTTTTGCCGCGGATCGCGGAGTAAGAACGCCGGATGGTAGGTCACAATCAGCTTGGCCCCGCGGAACTGGTGCACGCGCCCGCGCAGCCCGGCGAGCGGCTGTCGCTGCCCCAGCAGATACGTGGCCGCCGTCGCGCCCAGCGCCACAATCACCTCCGGCCCCACCACCTCAATCTGCTGGTTCAGGAACTGCACGCAGGTGTTGGCCTCGTCCGGCTCCGGCGTGCGATTCCCCGGTGGCCGGCATTTCACAATGTTGGCAATGTAGACCTCTTCGCGCTTCAGCCCCATCGCCGCGATCATGTTGTTCAATAGCTGTCCCGCGCGCCCCACAAACGGCAGCCCCTGCGCGTCCTCGTCCGCGCCCGGCCCCTCGCCCACAAACATCAGCCGCGCCTCCGGGCTTCCATCCGCAAACACGATGGTGTGCCGCCCTTTGTGGAGCGCACAACGCGTGCAATCCCCAATCTCCTCCCGAATCAGCTTCAACGCTTCAACTTTGTTGATTGGGATTCCCGTCTCTTCTTCTTTTGGAGACTTGAGATGCGGTGCCGGCCTGAAAGCAGAACTACTCTCTTCAACGCTCGATTTACGCGGCGAAATATCTTCCTCCTCAATCACCACATCTGCATACCTGGAGCCGTCAACTTCGCGCCGGTACAACTCCCCAATCCCCAGCTCGCGATAAAACCGCACGCGCGCCGCCAGCGCCTCCCGCATCTCCGCCGCCAATCCCGTCATATCGCCTATTCCACAACAATCTTCTGTCGAGCGTTCAAGCTGTGTTTCAGCACTTCATCCTGCGCCGAGTCCCCCTCCATCTCCATCACCAGCGACTTTGGCCGGCGCAGCGCCAGCACCTCGTCCAGAATGTGGTCCGCCAGCTTCCGCTTCGGCATCCGCGGCATCTCCACCGCGGTCTGCGGGGTCAAAAACGTGACCGCGTTCTCGTCCGCGTCCATGCCCACGCCGTCGCGCGACACGTCATTGACCACAATCGCGTCCGCGCCCTTGCGCAGCAGCTTTTCGCGCCCGCTCTCCATGATGTTGGCCGTCTCCGCCGCGAATCCCACAATCAGCTGCCCCGGCCGCCGCCGCCGCGCCACCTCCGCCAGAATGTCCTCGGTGGGCTCAAACTCCACCGTGATCGGCCCCGTGCGCTTCAGCTTTTCGCCGCTCACGAACACCGGCCGGTAATCCGCCACCGCCGCGCATTTCACAATCATGGTGGCCTCGTTCATGCGATCCAGCACTGCGGCCCGCATCTCGTCCGCGGTGATCACCTTTATCGTTTCCACCCGCGCCGGCGGATACAGCGCCGTGGGCCCGCTCACCAGCACCACCCGCGCCCCCCGCGCCTGCGCCGCCTCGGCAATCGCGTACCCCATCTTCCCGCTCGACCGGTTGCCCAGGTACCGCACCGGGTCCAGCGCCTCCCTCGTCCCGCCCGCCGTCACCAGCACCACTTCGCCGGCCAGGTCCAGCCGCCGCCCCAGCGCGTCCAGCACCGCCTCGGCAATCGCCTCCGGCTGCGCCATCCGCCCCGCGCCCACCATCCCGCACGCCAGGTCGCCCGTCCCCGGCTCAATCACGCGCACGCCCCGCTGCCGCAAAATCTCCACATTCGCCTGCGTCGCCGCGTGCTCCCACATGTTCACATTCATCGCCGGCGCCACCAGCACCTGCGCCGGAGTCGCCAGGTACATCGCAGTCAAAAAGTCATCGGAAATCCCGTGCGCAAACCTGGCTAGCACATTCGCCGTTGCCGGACACACCACCAGCGCCTCCGCCCACTGCGCCTCGCCGATATGTTCAATGGAGGAGTCGTAAGCCCCTTGCGCATCTCCCGCATCCTCCCACAAGCTGGTGATCACCTTGTGACCGGAGAGCGCCGCAAACGTCAGCGGCTGCACAAATCTGCAGGCCGCCTCGGTCATCACCACATGCACATCGGCGCCGGCCCGCTGCAACTCGCGCACCACTTCCGCAGCCTTGTACGCCGCAATCCCGCCCGAGACGCCCACCGTAACCCGCATACCCAGAATTCTATTCCAGCATGCGCACGCGCTCCGGAACTCAGGGCGCCGCAGGCCTTGTTCCCGCGACGCCTTGTGCCCTTCCCGCCTCAGTTGTCGATGGACCTAATCGTGATCGTGGTGCTGCTTCCGCCACTTCCAATAATCGTTGTGATCGGCGTCGCTGCGCCTGTCCCAGTCAACGTGGTCGCGATGCGTCTCGTGCTCCCACTGGACGTAATAGTTGGTCTCGCCCGGCCCCCACACGTACACCGGGCGGTGCTCGGCGCAGCCGGTGCTGAAAAGCGGCAAGGCCAATGCTGCGGCAAGTAAAAGGCGGCTGAAGTTTCGCATCCAGAGTTCCTCGACTTAGACAACGGATGCAAGGGGCGGATAAAGTGTCGCCTTTCCAGAGAATCTCAATGTTTTACATTTCCTCGCGATTTTGGACCCCGGTGATCATGCCGACCGCTGCCTCTTGACGGCATGCCCAGGTCTCGACTCCGAGACCTGGGATATTTACAGTTTTTTGCACTTTATCTATCCCTGTTCCCTGTTCCCTAATACCTGTTCCCTGCTCTTAGGATCGAACAGCAGCGGAAAAAACCGCCCCTCCATCTTCTGTCCCCTGGGAATCGCCGGCACGCCCTTGAGCAACGGCTCGTCGCTCGCCGACTTTACGCCGTCGCGGAACGCGTTCACCAGCGTCGCCCGCCGCGGCCGGTCTGAGCGGTTCTCGTACGACCCATGCACCATCAGCGGATGGTGGAACGAGCATTGCCCGCGCTTCAGCTCAATCGGCACCGGCTGGAACGCCTCCTTCTGCTCGTCGTTCAACACCGTCATGATCTCGTTCATGTCCCCGGCGAGCCCGGTAATCGGCAGCAGGTCCCATTTGTGGCTGCCCGGAACGTAATAGAGGCAGCCGTTGTCCCGCGTGCTGTCGTCGAGCGCCATCCAGCAGGTCAGGTGCGCCATGGGCTGCGTGCGCGTCCAATACGAGTAGTCCTGGTGCCACGCCACCACCCCGCCATGGCGCGCCGGCTTGCAGAAAAGCTGGTCGTGCCAGAAGCGCACCGGCGCATCCAGCAGTTGCGAGGCGGCCATTAGGAACGCCGGACTCCACAGCACGTCGTGAAACGCCGGCCCGGTACGCCACGCGCCCAGCGCATGAAACAGGATCGTGTCCGGGTTGGCAGACTCGTTCGAGTGGTACTCGTGGAACAGTTCGTGCGCGGGATGCGATGGCTCCATCAGCCCCGCCAGTTCCGCGCACAGCGTGTCCACCTGGGCTTGGTCGAGCACCTCGACGCCGGCCAGAAACCCGTCGCGATGAAACAGAGCCACCTGCTCGTCACTGAGGCGATATTGCCGCCAATCCTGCCAGTGTGCGGGCCGCGGCCCCAGCGCCCCGGTGGGTGCATGCAGTCGAGAGAAATCCTGGATCATGAGACGCCATCCGCTGGAATAGGGATTAGGCTCTTGCCCGCCCTCGCGGGTCTTTCTACATTACCGGGGGCAGCAATGACAAATGATTGCGTAGGTCGAACAGTAAAATAGCTGTGTTTACGCGGCCGCGCACGAGCACAGGCCTGGGTTGTCGAGGGCGGACGCCCCATCCTTGGCAAGCAGGATGGGCGCCAGCCCCACCAGCGAAAGAATCTCCGCGACGTGCGCGGAAAGATTGCAGACGGCGAACGTGTGACCCGACTGGATGGCGTCGGCGTAGAGCGTGATGAGCGCGGCGATGCCGGCGGCATCGATGCGTTCGACCTTGGCGAGGTCGAGAGCGACACTCTGGCGCTTCACCATAGGAGCAAACAGCGTAATAATCTGTTGTTCGGCGCCGCGCACAAGCTCGGTTAAGCCGGCCGGCTCGACCACCAACAATTCTTCGGGCTGGCTGTAATTCGATTTCATGAGAACCTCCAATCCTTCCCCGCATCCCGGATCATGGGAACCCCTGGGATGCGCTGCCTTCTCAGCTTGCAAGCGGCAGGCCAAATGGCCACGCCGGGGAAATATGCTGAATGCAGAGGGGATAAGCAGTTGCATTGGCGAATCCCCATGTGTTGTCCGGTGTCCGTTTGCGCGCCTGGTGTCCGCATTCGGACATTCATAACTACGCAGAAGGGAGGCGCGGCGTTCCATGAATTCCGACCAGCGGAACTTACCGGCTCTGCTTAGTTACAACGGCGCGCGCGCGCTGGCGGTTAACGCAGGATTCACAGAAGCCGGCGTGGTGCGGTTGCCGCACGATCAAGAGGCTCGCGACGCGGAACGATTCACTATCTGGATAGATGCCGGACGGGCGGGAGAGATGCAATATCTTGGCCGCGCCGACGGGGAAGGAAAGCTGGTGCGTGCGCGTGTTTCGCTTCCGTTTCCCTGGGCGCGCTCGGCCATTGTGTGCATGGCCAGCTACAACAGCGCGCAGCCGAAGTCGACCGATGCGGCGCCCGACGACGCGGGATGGATTGCGCGCTACGCGTGGACCAGTCGCCCGTCCGCTCATGCAGCCGAACGCGGCCGGCGGAGCCCGACGGACTACCACAAGGTTCTGCTGACACGGCTGAAGAAACTGGAGTCGCGTCTGCACGACGAATATGGAGAGTTTGAATCGCGCGCTTACGTGGATACGGGGCCGGTGGTGGAGCGCGCGCTGGCCACGGCAGCGGGACTGGGATGGACGGCGAAGAACACGTGCCTGATTCATCCCAAGCTCGGCTCGTACGCGTTTCTCGCCGTGCTGATCACGTCGCTTGAAGTCGGCGAGTCAGCGAGTCAGCAAGCCGGCGAGTCAGCCGTGCCGGGCCAACGCGATGCGGGGGAGACTGGCCGCGATGCGGGATTGAAAGTGCCTGATCGCTGCGGGTCGTGCACGCGCTGCATCGAGGCGTGTCCGACGGATGCGTTGATTGCGCCCTACCAGATGGATGCGACGCGCTGCATCTCGTATCTGACCATTGAGCATCGCGGAGACATTCGGCCGGAGTTGATGGAGAAGATGGGGCGGCAGGTGTTCGGGTGCGACATCTGCCAGGACGTTTGCCCGTGGAATCGCAAGGCGCCGATTGCCGCCGACGAGGAGCTGGCGCCGCGCCCGGAGCTCGTGAATCCGGCATTGGAGGGTTTAGGGTCGCTCGACGAAGAAGCCTTCGCGCGCGAATTCAACGGCTCGCCGGTGCGCAGGGCGCGATTCGACGGGCTGCGGCGCAATGTCGCCATCGCGATGGGGAATAGCCGACAGATGCAATATCGGGCGCAATTGCACGAATGGACGCGCGCGGCGAATAAAGGATTGCGCGCCGCCGCGGCCTGGGCGCTCGAGAAGCTGGAAGATCGGGGAAGTACCGCAGATGACCGCTGACTACCGAAACATCAGACGAACTCTCCCTGGAACTTGCGCCCTTACGAAACGCGAAGGACGTTGGCCGCGCTGAGGCCTTTGGGGCCCTGCTGACATTCGAACTCGACGTTCTCGCCTTCATTCAGCGTCTTGTAACCCTTCTCCTGGATGGCGGAGAAATGGACGAAGACGTCTTCGCCGGTGGAGCGCTGAATGAAACCATAGCCTTTGGCCCCGTTGAACCACTTCACTACACCCTGTTCTTTCATCGAGGTTCTCCTCTATGGGTAAGGCACAGCTTTAAATGCCGGCCGGACTCATGGCATTTGCAATTTCTCGCCGAGCGAAGGCATGCAAGGGGGAAGATCGATTGGCGCGGGGCTGGTTGACCCCGGCGCGCCGTGCCTCAGTTATGACAGGAATTTACAACGGATGCAAGAAAAAACTATGCGGCCGGAGCCCGCCAACATGCGCCCATGCCGGCGAAGAAGCCGGGAAAGCCGTATCCTGAAGGGACATACTTTCTTGTCAGAGATGGAGTTTTGAAAGCTGCCGCGCGGTGGGCGCAGAGCGAGTTAAAGGAGAGGATTCCAGATGGCAATCGTCCCAAATGCTGGTACGAAAACGGAGTCCGAGAGCGGGGTTGCCGCGCGGGATGCGGATGTGAGAGCGGCGGCAAATGCCGATTTGCCGGCGCCCACTTCAGAAGAAGGCAGTACTCCAGCCGCGCCCATTGCCTCTGCCCCACGCCCGCAACAGGCGAAGTGGTTCCGCCTGCGCCAGAACGGCACGGCGATGGCGCGGTACCTGCTGGACAGCGAGGTGCATACGTTCGCGTTCAGCGTGGCCGCAAACGCCATCCTGTCGTTCATTCCGTTGACGGTTTTGCTTTATACTCTGGCGCTTTCGGTTTTTCATTCCCAGGCCATGGCGGGTGTGGTCAACGACATGGTGAACTACTTTCTGCCATCGGTGACCAGGCAGCCGAACTGGCTGGCGAGCAACCTGGAGTTTGCCGCTGCTCTGTCGTCGCGCCACGGCGTGCAGGCGCTCTCGCTGCTCATGATTCTCATCTCCTGCACGGGAATTTTTCTCCCCCTGGAAGTGGCGCTGAACCAGGCGTGGGGCGTGCGCAAGAGCCGCAACTACTTGCTCAACCAGGCCATCGCCTTCGGGCTGGCCATCTGGATGGTGGTGCTGGGCATGACCGCGATGCTGTTGAGCGCGGGTCAGCGGCAGATCCTGGCGTTCCTGTTTTTTCACCACACCGATGCCGGCTTCATGGGATGGTTGTACGGCGCGGTGAGCTACGTGTGGCTCGCTATCTGCACCGGCCTGGCATGCATCTTGTTCTTCTTTTCGATTTACTGGATCCTGCCCAACTGCAAGGTTCCGGCCAAGTCGGTCATGCGGTCCTCGATTGTCACCGGACTGGTCTGGCTGGGCGCAAGGATCGTGTTCGTTGATGTGCTGCCGCACCTGGATCTGAAGGCGCTGTACGGGCCTTTCTACGTGTCGGTGGGGCTGCTCTTCTGGGCTTATATTTCCGGCCTCATTCTGTTTGCCGGGGCGCAGGTCAGCGTGGCGAGGATGGGGACAAGAAGAGAGTAGAACAGGCTGCATAAATGGGCTTTGAAAGGGCACGACTTCAGTCGTGCCGCAAAAGACCAATAAAACCGCGGGCTTTAGCCCCTGAGGGATGTTCTTCCCGGGCTCCCGACCATTTATGCAGCCAGTTCCAGGGCCGATTCACCGCCGGCTGAGAATCGCAGCGGCTTTGGCAAAGGAGATTGGAGATGGCAAAACGGGCGAGCAAGAAGGTCGAATATGAGGTGAGTTCCGGCAACGTGTTTGCGGACCTCGACCTGCCGGATGCCGAGCAGCTCAAGATCAAGTCGGGGTTGGCTATCGAGATCGCGCGGGCCATGCGGCGCATGGAATTGACGCAGCATGAAGCGGGACAGCGCATGGGGATTTCGCAGGCGAAGGTGTCGGGGCTGATGCGCGGCGATTTCGCAAACCTTTCGGAACAAAAACTGATGAGCTGCCTGAACCGGCTGGGCTACGACATCGAAATCAAGGTGAGGCCCGCGGCGCGGTCAGTTGGCCGGCGGAGGCTGGCGGTGGCCTGATTCCCTATTGCGCCTTGAACGCCTTCACCGCAATCGCGTTCGGCCCGCGTCCCGTGGGGATCATGGTGAAGAGCGAGCGGGTGAAGGTGCGAACCACGGCCACATCGCCGGAGCGCGAATCCACCACAAAGAGCAAGTGGCCGGCTGTCGAAAACGCCATGGCGGAGGGGTCGTCGCCGACGTGTATCCAGCCGGAGCGCCTGCCTTCGTCGATGGCGTAGATGTTGACAAATTGCGAGTGGAGGCCGGCGACGTAGAGGAGCGAGTTGTCGCTGGTGACGAGGCCGTTGATGGGGTCGTCGCCCATGATGTACGCGCCGCCGACGTCGTTGGTGGTGGTGACGACTTCGCTGATGGTGTCAGAGAGGGAGTTGAGGACGAAGAGCTCGCCGCCATCGGGTTTGAGGGCGAGTTGGACGGGCGCATGGCCGACGTCCATGAGGGCTTCAAGGCGATCCGGGCCGTTGGGGTTGAATTTGGAGTTGGCGAGGGTGATGGCCATGACCTGGTGGCCAGCGGAGCAGGCTATGAAAGCCTTCGAGGAATCGGGCAGGATCACGGCGTCGCTGGCGCCGGGGCAGTCTCCGAAGATGGCGCGCACGCGGCGGGTTTGGGTACCGATGATGGTGACGGAGTTGCCGCCGCGGTTGGGAACCACCAGACTTTTGCCGTCCGGCGAGAGCCGGGCCTCGGCGGGCTGCTCGCCGACGCCAAGCTGGGCGACCTCGCTGCGCGCGGCGAGGTCAAGGATGGAGATGGAATTGGAGCCGGAGTTGGCAACGTAGGCAAACTTGCCGCCGGCATCCACACTGACCGAAACCGGCTGGCGGTGCAGGGGAACGACCGCGGCGACTGCGTTCTTCTCCGCGTCCAGCACCACCAGCGATCCCTGGCCGCCGGGGCTGCCGGAATCGACAACATAGACCTCGTTGCGAGTGGTGCTGGCGGCGACCGCGACCGGATCGATCCCGACCGGAATCTCGCGATCCAGACGGACGTTGACCACGTCGACAACGCTGACGGTGCCGCTCTCGCCGTTGGTCACATAGGCGTATTCGCGATAGTCGGGCGGGTACTGGGGAAAGTCGCTCGAATGGCAGCCGATTAAAGCCAGTGCAAAAAGTAATGAGGCAGCTATCCCACCCATGCGCATGAAACCGCGCATGGATGGGGCACCCAAGGTCATGGTTATGCGCAAGAACCCGCGCACGAAGGAAGCACGGGACGGGACTGGAACGCGCTTACTTGATGCGTCCGTCATGGGCTCCAGTTGCGGATTCGACGTGGATGCCGCGAGGGAGCGTACGTTGAACCACGGGCGCGATCTGCTCGATCTCGCTCATCATGGTGACAAACTGCTCGGGGTAGATCGACTGCTGGCCGTCGGACAGCGCCTTCTCCGGCTGGTGATGCACTTCAACGATGACGCCGTCAGCCCCCACCGCGACGGCGGCGCGGGCCATGGGCAGCACCTTGTCGCGCTTGCCGGTTCCGTGGCTGGGATCGACCAGGATGGGCAGATGGCTGAGTCGCTGCACGGCAGGCACGATGCTGAGGTCGAGGGTGTTGCGGGAGTGGTCGGCGAAGGTGCGCACGCCGCGCTCGCAGAGGATGACCTCGTAGTTGCCCTCGCTCATGATGTATTCGGCGGCCATCAAAAATTCATCCAGGGTGGCGCTCATTCCGCGCTTCAGCAGAACGGGCTTGCGCATCCGGCCGGCATGCTTCAGCAGGGAGAAGTTCTGCATATTGCGGGCGCCGATCTGGATTACGTCAGCCCATTCCGCCACCAGCTCCAGGGTTTCGTTGTCGATGGCCTCGGTGACGATGCGCAGTCCAAAGCGCTCGCGGACCTCCGCCATGATCTTGAGCGCCTCAACGCCAAGTCCCTGGAAGGCATAGGGCGAAGTGCGCGGCTTATAGGCGCCGCCGCGGAAGAACTGCGCGCCGGCCGCGGCCACGCGCTCGGCGATGGCGAAGGCCTGCTCGCGGCTTTCAATGGAACAGGGCCCGGCGATGATGGCAAGATTGCGGCCGCCGATGGCGGCATCGGTGCCCTCGAAGCGGATGACGGTGTCCTCTTCCTTCACATCGCGGCTGGCCAGTTTATAGGGCTTGCTGACGCGGATAACTTCGGCGACGCCGGATAGCTCTTCCAGGTTGCCGCGATCGACTTCACCCTGGTTGCCGGTGATGCCGATAGCGGTTCGCTGAGCGCCGGGCATGGGATGCGCACGGTAGCCTAATTGTTCAATGGCGTCGCAGACCGCCTGGATTTGTTCCGGCGTCGCGTGCACCTTCATTACGACAAGCATGGGAAGCCCTCAAACCTTGAGTGTACCGTTTGAGAGCCTGAAGGGCAATGAAATGAGGGGATCCAAGGCAACCAGCCGAGGTCCTCAGTGAACCTCAATACCAGTGAACGGCATGCCTGAACAGTGAGGCCGAGCGAAATAACAACGCAGATCTGGGGGCAGCTCCGGGAAAAGTGGGGCTCTATTCGCCCAGGTGCATCGTATCCACGGTGGCTACCACAATGGCCGGGGCAATCACCATACCGGCAAACGCCAGGGCAATCATAAGTTCATACATTGATGGGGTCTCCCGGCGGCCGTCGTTTGAAGCTCCGGTTCGCCTGTGCGGCAGGAATCGTCCTTGCCACACAAGAATCATCGCCAAGGTCCGAGATTCCTTAAATCCCCAAAGAGCGGAAGGTAATAAGAATGGCGGTGGTATAAGGTGCTACACGAAGGTTGTACAACCGGCCTGAAAACTTGTGGATAAGTGGAAGCCGGCGCGAGCCATACAGGAGTTAGTGACTCCCCGATGGATCGGCTGTGAGGCCCGGCCAGCCAGCGCCTTGGGGGCGGGCTTTTCCGACCCCTATTTGCTCGCGTGCGTGCCGTCCGCGGGCCTCTCCGCGCGCCACTTGAGGCCGAGCCAGGCCAGATAACCCAGTTGAATGGCCCAGGTGATGGCGTAAGCGGCCTGCCGGAAGAGATGATTGAGGTGGGCGACAACCGCATCGTGATTGGGCGCGTTGAGCGCGGGATCGGCTGGGCTGGCCAGCACCAGATAAGCCACCCGCACAAACAGAGCGGCTGAGATAAGGGCGAGCAGAATGAAGAAGTATCTTTTCATGTGTTTGCCTCGTTTTCCATTCCGGCGCCTAAGCCCGAAGCGCCTCCTGGGCCTGGCGTTCGGCGACCTTCTGGTTTTGCCGTTCGACGCGGTAGCGCAGGATGAGAATCAGGATGCCCCAGGCGAACCACGCCAATATGTTCCAGAGCAGCGGAATCGCCATGCTCCTGGCCATACCGGATCCCTCGCTTCCGCCAAAGACCGGAGCCGGATGCTGGGTGCGCCACCAGCGGTTCGACATGTACACGATGGGACAGTCGAGAGCGCCGAAGATGCCCAGCACAGCGGCCTGCGTCTGCATCTGCGGGCCGGCGGCGAAGCGGCGCAGGAGCAGATAGCTCACATAAATCAGCCATAACACCAGGGTCGTGGTCAGGCGCGGATCCCAGACCCACCACATGCCCCAGGCGCGGCGGCCCCAAAGCGGCCCGGTGGTCAGGCCCACGGTGCAGAACACCACTCCGATCTCCGCGCCGGCCAGCGCCCAGGCGTCCGCCATCTGCGCGCGCTCCGGACGGCTGCGCCGGAAGGCCAGAAAGCTGATGGAGCCGGCCAGGCTGACGGCAAAGCAAAAGAACGCCGTGGCGAAGGACGGCACATGGTAGTAAATGATGCGGAAGATCTCGCCCTGCATCGCGTCTTCAGGCGCAACGTAGATAGCCTGGTAGTAACCCCAGGCCAGGAGAGCGACCACAATGGCGGCATAGAGGCCGATGGAAAGCTTTTTCATGGGTGCGGGTTCCGTTCCGGGCTGAACCTGCGAAGCAGCCGGAGACACATTCAGTGTACGTCCCGAGCGTTGGGAAGGTCTCCATCGTGAGGTGGATGGCGCGACGTAAATCGCTCCGCCAGCCGCTGGGCGCGCCAGATGGCGCCATCAATTCCCTTGATCTCCTCGCTTCGAATGGGCATCCGGGGAGCGGCGGCGCTGAGGCCGGCGAAGAATCCTTCGCGAACCAGTTGCGATTTACCGATTACGCTGCCGATCCAGGCCACAGGAACCTCTTCGGCCGGGTGACGCTTGCGGCGGAGCTTGTCGCGAACCAGCAGGACCAGGCCGACCAGGTCCGTGGCGGCTTGCTTCATGACTCCCAGCGCCACTGGGTCACCCTCCTCGGCCAGTCTGTCGATGGCCGGGGCGAGTGCGGCAAAATCCGGCGCGGGCGTGCCGTCGCCGATGTTGATCAATTCGTCGAGATCCGCGGCGCCCCAGATTTGGCCCACAACCTCGAGAACGCGTGAAGGCTCTTCGCGATCATGCGCGTTCAGGGCGCGGCGAATGGCGTGCAGGCCGATCCAGTAACCGGAGCCCTCGTCGCCCAGGCGCGAGCTCCAGCCGCCAGCGGTTTCGCGGCCGCCATCGGGCGCGCGGCCGATGGTGTTGGTGCCGGTTCCGGCGATTTGCAGGATGCCCGGCCCGCCGCGGAAAGCGGCATCGAGCGCGACGATCTCGTCGCCGACCACTTCGTGCCGCTCCACAGCGAAATCCGCGCAAACGGCGGCAATCCACTCGCGTACGCCGGGCATGACCGCGCTCGCCACTCCCACGCAGGCAGCGCGCACTGTTGTGACGCCGGCTTGTCTGTAGACTTCGGCTAGCAAGGAACGCAGGTTCTCTTCAGCGATAGCCGCGCCCACGCGCAGCCGCTTGATGGAGCCGGCCTCGGCAAAGGCCAGCACTTCGTCGCCGTTCACGATGGAGGCGCGGGTATGCGTGCCGCCGCCGTCAATTCCAAGAACTAATGCGCTCATTCGTTCCTTTAGTCTCCGGTCAAACAGTTTCTTGTTTCGTGATTCGTGGATCGTGGTTCGTGGCCCGCGGCTCGCGGGAGGTCTTCACTGTTCACTGTTCACTGTTCACTGTCTTCCCGCGCAGCGCTCCCGTTATCGCGCAGGGTTCCGGCCAGAATATTCAGATCTCCGTCGTTCTTGGCCGGCGTAAGCCCCAGGATGCGCGCCATCCAGGGGTAAAGGTTCACATTTTCGAAGGGGTGGACTGTCTTACCGGGCGTAATGTCCGGCCCTTCGGCAAAAAAGATGGCCTTCATCTCCGGCACAATTTGCGGATCGAAGCCGTGGTTGCCTTTTGCGGGAGGCTCGTCGGGCTGCCCCGCCGCCGGCTTATGCGCGCGAATGGCATACGGGCCCGTGGCCACAATTACTGGATCGCCCTCGCGCACATTGGCGTCGTAATGCAGTTCGCCAGGCACATTCTTCCTGCGGTAGACCTTGAACTCCGCCGCCTCGTGCTTGAGCTGGTCGTAGAGCTTTGCGCGATCCTCTTCGTTCTTGCCGTAAAGTAGCTGGCCGGCGGTTTCGAACTTCGACAAATCCGCGTAATCCTCCAGCGTGACCCAGGTCGGGTCGATCTTCGCCATGCCATGATCGCTGACCACGACCAGATCGATGGGCAGCTTGGTCTTGTCCAGCGCGGCCTTCAGCCTGCCCACCATCGCATCCATCTTGAGCACCGCGGCGCGAGTCTGCGGCGCATCGGGGCCGTAGCGATGTCCCACTTCATCCGTGTCACTAAGGAAGACGGCGATAAAGTGCGGGCGCTCGGCCGTAGGCAGCTTGAGCAGCGCGGCGGCATCGTGGATGCGCGCCTGCTCGGAGGCCTCGGTAAACTCCGCTTCGTCGTAGCCCAGGTACCATGTGGGGCGATGGCCGGCGATCTCGGCCTCCGATCCCGGCCAGAACAGGCACGCGGTGCGCATGCCCTGGCTTTCAGCAAGGCTCCACAACGGCACGCCGGAGTACCAGGTTCCATCGGCTACGGTCTCCTTCGGCGAATAGCGCGCCTGCCGGGCCGGATCATAGAACGAGTTGGCGACAATGCCATGGTGCTCGGGATAGAGCCCGGTCACGATGCTGATGTGGTTCGGATAAGTGACCGAGGGAAAGCTGGGTATCATGCCATCGGGTGCCCACGCTCCCTCGCGGCCGATGGCCAGCAGATGGCGCGCGCCGTCGCGTTGGGCATAGTCCCAGCGAAAGCCGTCGAGCGACACCAGCACCAGGTAATGCGCCTTCTCGGCCGCGGCGGAGTTGGCGCCGTTCTCGACGTGCGCCAGCGGCAGGGCGGGATTCAGAGCCGGCTGTGCCCAGGCCATCAGCACCAGGCCCAACGCCGCCACCGCCACCGCCGCGCGCCGCAACGCTCGCAAACGCATAGACATCCCTCCGCATCAGCTTATCGTAGGGACGCGCCACGGCCAGGGCCGGTAGCCGCCCGGCAGCACAGCCGCGACCCAGCGTGGCGGGATCCAAAAAAAATGCGCTTGACGGCTCACCCCGGGTGTGTGTTACCGTCAGTAACACTATGGTGAGTAACACTGAGTCCGGCCACGATCCCGTCGAGCTCGGCCAGCTCGAACGCGACATTCTTTCGATTGTCTGGCGGCTGGGCAGTGTCACCGCAGAGCAGGTCCGCGAGGAACTTCGCCGTCCGCTGAAGGATTCCACCATCCGCACGGTCCTGCGCCGCCTGGAAGAGAAGGGCTACCTGGCGCACGAACTGGAGAACCGCACGTTCATCTACAGCCCCGCCGAATCCCGGCAGCGCGTAGCGGGCCGCGCCGTCAAACGCATCGTGGACTGGTTCTGCGATGGTTCGGTGGAGGCGCTGCTGGTGGGCATGGTCGATTCCAAGGTCCTCGGTCGCGAGGAGCTGCGGCGGCTGGCCGAACGCATCGCCTTGGCGCAAAAGCCGCAGAAGAAGGAGGCGAAATGATCCCGGCTGCATCGTTGTTGACATCCCTGGCTGACGCCGCGGTGCGCTCGCTGCTGCTGGCGGGGGCCGTGGGCTGCGGGTTATGGATTCTGCGCGTGCGCAACGCGGTGGCGCAGAAGGCCGCATGGATCCTGGTGCTTGCCGCCAGCCTGGCCATGCCCGCGGTGGCGCGCTGGGCCGCGCACATTACTTGGCTGCCTGACAAAGATACGTTTGTTGTGCCGGGCGCAGTCTGGTCCCACGTCACCGCACAAACACAGGCCCCGCGCGTCGCCGTAACGGCAAAAGCCTTTGTCAGCCGCCGCCCTGATGCGGAAGCGCAGCGGATCGCGGTTGAACCGGCGGTGCCGGCGCATTCGGCGGATTTGAGCCGCTTCCCTGCCCCGGCCATCGCGTACAGGATGAATGACACCGCAGCAGCAGCCCCTTCCGCGAGCTCCCCGCCTTTGCTGGAACCCCTGCGCGCCCGCATGGCGTGGCTGAACCCGGCGCGCACGTTGCTGTTGCTTTATCTCGCGGTCGGCGGAGCGCTCCTGCTTCGGCTTCTGTTTGGCACATGGGCCGCGATGAGCCTGTGGCGGCGCGCGGAACCGGTCGCGCTCGACCTTCTTCGAGCCTGCAGCGGCGTTCGCAGCAGCCGCGCCATTGCTTCCCCGGTGACGGTGGCCGCGGGCATTGTCCTGCCCGACGATTACGCCGCCTGGGACACGGAAAAACTCGGCATCGTACTGGCGCATGAAGGCTCGCATGTCCGCCAGCGCGACTTCATCCTTCAGCTTGCAGCCGCGCTCTACGTCGCCCTCTTCTGGTTCAACCCCCTGGGGTGGTGGCTCAAGCGCAAACTCAACGATCTGAGCGAAACCATCAGCGATGGCGCGGCGGTGCGCCACGCCGCCAGCCACGCTTCCTACGCCCAGGTCCTGCTCGAATTCGCGGCGCTTCCGCGCCCCATCACCATAGGAGTCGCCATGGCACATCGCGGTCATCTCCGGTCCCGCATTGAACACCTTTTGAACGAGAACAGCTTCCGCCAGGCCTTCAGCGGAGGACGCGCGCGCCTTGCCGCAGCCGTGTTGCTGGTTCCGGTTGCGCTTTTTGGGGCTACGGCCATGGTGCGCGTCCACGCCGCCAGCCAGCAGGCGCCCGCGCCGGCCACGGCGCCGGATCAGGCGTCCGCGCCGGCCCAGTCCGCGCCCGCGCCTCCGTCGTCTCCCGATTCACCCGCCAAGCCTCCCGCCGCCGGTTCCACCATTGTGCCGGATGGCGCGCCGCCCATGCCCCCTCCGCTGTCTGCTCCCGGCGATGACAATCTCACCCAGGGCCCGGGCTCCAGCTCTGGCCCGGGCTCCAGTGCTGCCCAGATCGACGGCGCAATTGCTCCGTATGTCGTGCCCGATGCGCTGGCGCTTGCGAACGCGCAGGCCTGGGCAGGCGATGCGCGGGCGCGCGCCCTCTTGAAGGCGCAGATCGCGCAGGCCATGGCCCTCAAAATGTCCCTCGATGGGAAGAACTTCATCCGCAATGGCTTCTGGAATGACGGCAACCCCTATGCCTACGTCACCGGCGAGGGAGAGAAGGGCATTCACTATTCGGGAGGTTGGTTCGACGGTTCCCGCGAAGAGATCGACAGAGCGCGCAAGGTGGCCCACGGCGACTTCGTCTGGTTCGAACGCGACGGCAAATCCTATGTGATCGATGACCCGGCGCTCCTGGCTTCGCTCAAGCCCATGCAGGATCAGATGGACGCGCTGGGCAAGCAGCAGGAGGACCTCGGCAAGCTACAGGAAGCGTTGGGCAAGCAGCAGGAAGCGCTCGGCCAGCAGATGGAGCAGCTCAAGGTTCCCACTCCCGACATGAAGAAGGAACGCCAAATGCTCCTGGAGGTGGAGGCAAAGCTTGCCGCCATTCAGGGCAAAGACGCAACCCAGCAACAGCTCGCGGAGATCGAGGGCGAACTGGCCGAAGTTCAGGGCCAGCTCGGAGCTTTGCAGGGCGATATGGGAGGCCGCGAGGGCGATCTGGGCGAAAAGCAGGGCGAGCTGGGTTCTCAGCAAGGCAAGCTCGGAGCCCAGCAGGGCCGCCTGGGCGAGCAGCAGGGCCGCATCGCCAGGGAAATGGACGGCAAAATCCTCACCATCATCGACCAGAGCCTGAAGGACGGCAAAGCGCGGCCCGTGCAGTAGCCGCGGTCAGGGATCCGGGGGGCAGGGATCAAACCGGCATCGCTCTGACTTTGACACCTGAAATGCGAACCCTGAACCCTATTTCCTCAGCATGTTCTTCGCGATGAAGAACACATTGGCTGGCCGCTCCGCCAGCCGCCGCATGAAGTACGGGTACCACTCGCGCCCGAAGGGGATATACACGCGCATGTTGTAGCCATCGCGCACCAGGGCCCGTTGCAGGTCGCGGCGCACGCCGAAGAGCATCTGGAACTCGAAGCGGCTGGGCGCAATCCCGTTCTCGCGCGCGAACGCCTTGGCTGCCGCAATCATATTCTCGTCGTGCGTTGCCAGCCCGTGATACGCGGGGCTGTCGAGCAGCATTTTGGTCAGGAGCATGTAATTCCTGTCGACGTCGGCCTTGCGCGGAAACGCCACCTCCGCCGGCTCCTTGTACGCGCCCTTGCACAGGCGCACGCGGATGCCGTCGGCCATGAGCTGCTCAATGTCGGCCTGGGAGCGATAGAGATACGCCTGGATCACGACGCCGATGGCTTCGCGCAGGCCGTGCTTGGAGTGAAGGCGACGCACGATGTCGAGCGTGGTCTGCGTCAGCGACGAGTCCTCCATGTCGATGCGCACAAAGTTGTCCAGCGAAGCCGCGTGCTTGGTCAGGTCCTCGGCGATGCTCTCGGCAAGTTGATGGGAATGCTCCAGGCCCATCTGCGTCAGCTTAACGCTGATGTTGGCGTTCAGATTGCGCGCGGCAATCGCGTCCAGCAGCTTGTGGTACACCTCGGCGGCGCGGTGCGCCGCAAGCTCGTCGGTGACGCTTTCGCCCAGCGAGTCGAGCGTGACCGTCATGCCCTGCTGGTTGACCGCCGCGCACACACGCAAAGCGTCTTCAATCTCCATGCCCGCCACAAAACGCGAACTGAGCTTGACGCCGACGGAGGAGCTTTCGGCAAAGCGGCGGAGGCTGCGATTGTGGGAGAGGGCGATGAAGGCGGAGCGCAAAAGGGCCATAAACGAGCTCTACTGCCCGGGGTCACGGGGACTGCTTTCCGGGCAGAAAGATGATTCTCGCATACCGCAACAGGGCTTTGGACCAGATTTCAGCATTACGTCCGCATCGGTGCTCTTCTACTCCCTACTCCCTACTCCCTGTTCCCTGTCCCTATTCAATCCGCCACAATGCGCATCCATGCGGCGGCAGCACCACGTGCATTACCTTCGCGGTAGACAGTCGCCGCCTGTTCCACACGTCGTAGGCGGCATGCGGCTTGTCGCTCACGTGGAAGCTCAGCCAGGGAACATCCACGGCGCGCGCGTCGTCGCCCAGGTTGAACACGGCGGCGTAGTTCTTGCTGCCCACCTTGGCATACCAGGCGCGCCACGGCAGCGGTTTGCCGTCGTCAATCGGCATCAGAGCGGGCCCGCTTTCCGACGCGTCCTGATTGATCTCGGTCACTTCCTCGTTGGTCATCAGCCCGCGGGTAAAGTCATCCAGCCTGGTCAGATTCGCACCCAAGATCAGCGGCGACCGCGAGATGGCCCACAGGGTGAATTCGGTGAGCTGCTCATCCTGGGTGTAGCGCGACTGTCTCGGCTCGCCCAGGCCCGGATGCGGTCCCAGGTAGCCCTCGGGCAGCATGTCCGGATCGGGCCAGCTCCCCGGCTTCACGTACTTGTTCCACTCCGCGATCCGATCGAATTCGTCTCCCAGGCCGAATGGGTAGCCGTCCGGGGTGTGATTCTTGAAATTCCAGGCATCCCAGTGGTCGTTGCTGATGCGCCACATCTCGGCGTACTTGGCCACCTCGTCGGCGTTCGCCAGGCTGGTCGGACCCGGCGAAAGGCTCAGCACAATCTGCCGGTGGGTCTTGCGGATGGCCTCGGCAATCTGTCGGATCTCCGTCGGCCGGTAGGGGTGGTCGCTGATGCAGTCCACCTTGATGAAGTCCACTCCCCATTGCGCATAGCGCTTCAGCATCGAGTCGTAATAGGCCTGGCCGGCCGCGTTGTCGGCCACGCCGTAGTTGGCGTCTTCCCACGGGCAGGTGGCCTGCTTGTCCGCGGCGTCGGCGGCATGAAAACTCGATCCCGCAATGGGCAGGTTCTCATCCACCACCTGCCGGGGAATTCCGCGCAAGATGTGGATGCCGAACTTCATCCCCAGCCCATGCACCCAGTCAGCCAGCGGCTTGAAACCCGCAACGTCGGCGGCCGATGGATACCGGCTCGCCACCGGTTCCAGCAAACCATTCTTGTCGTAGAGGTACTTCTGCTCCGCCGTGTTGGCACCGAAGGGGTTCTGCATGTACCACCCTTCGTCGATCACGGCGTATTGCCAGCCGTGCTCCTTCATGCGAGCGAGCACTTTCACGTTGTCGCGGAATTGGGCCTCGTCGATGGTGAAACCGTACGCGTCCCAGCTATTCCAACCCATTGGGGGCGTTGGCGCTACCTTACCCGTATCCGTTGCCGCGAAGAGCGAAGCCAGCGGAACGGCCAAGCTTGCGATCCATTCGATATGAGTGCGCAACATGGTGAAACGTATACCACATGGCGGAGCAAAACGCGCGACTGATTGAGAGGCTGGGCGCAATGGGGCAGCTTGCCCCTGGCGCTGAGAGCATTGTGTGGAAGAGCCCGACTGTGAGCCGGATTACAAGGGAACCTCGCCCTCGGTTGGGCGGACGATTGGAAATGGACCCGCGCAGGCTGATTATTCTCTGATCGGCTCCGCCGGCGTGGACATTGACCATCCCCCTATTGCCGGGATCATCTGCGCCTTCGGCAGCGGCCGCTTAAGGATCTCGATGTCGTTTAAATCCAACTCGAGCGAGAAGCACTGCCGCACCGCGGCCAGCGCAATGACCACTTTACATTGCTGCCGGAAGTCCGCCACAACGCCCTCAACGCCTTCAAAGATCCCGCTGCGAACTCGTACCCTGGCTCCGACGCCCATGTTGGGATGTGGGCGAATCGGGAGCCCGCTCGCCAACCCCGATCGGATCTTCTCCAGTTCCGCGTAGCTTACAAGGCTGCCTTCATCGTGGCCCAGCGAACGGACAACACCTGGTGTGCTGATCACTGTGATGCGGGCCTCGGGCGGGAATCTGGCGAAGATGTATCCGGAGAAGAGCGGCCGTTCGGTGACGACGGTCCGATCTGACCATCGCACGCGCTCCCGGTATAGCGGCAGGTAGTGTTCCACGGCGCGGATCGTAAGATGTTCCGCGACGCGTCTTTCGAAGTTCGACCGAACGTGCAGGACATTCCAGGGATGAAGCTCCAATTCTTGACCGGTAGCGACTTCCTGCTCCCACGTGCGCGAGAGAGATTGCATTGCCAGGCCCTTTCTGTACGCGACCGCACTGCGGGCGGAGAATGTCATTTTTGCGGCAGGTTTTTCGCGGTGTC
Organism: uncultured Acidobacteriota bacterium; assembly: GCA_963766785.1. Classification (GTDB taxonomy): domain Bacteria; phylum Acidobacteriota; class Terriglobia; order Terriglobales; family Acidobacteriaceae; genus Telmatobacter. Next base: position 188,812 of record CAVYBV010000009.1, on the reverse strand, counting down.
CTATCGTTGCTGTTGAGGAGAGGAGTTTAATCTCGTTGATAGATAGCACAGCCTCAATTCGTTGCCTGATGAAAAGGGGTCCGAATTGCGCATTACATATCGAGTAGATATTGACCGTTGGCTTCCCTCTTTTCCACAGAGGATGCAAGCTGTTGATATTCCACATAGGCATTGCGCCCTGATTTGTGCGATTCTTATTCGTCTCCTTAAAGCCCTTTTGGGCCCCGCTAGCAAGCCCTACCCTTGGCAGATGTTGATGGACCGGAATGTTGTGGACAATCACGTAGAGCGAATCCTTCGCAGCGGAGGGCTCGCATCGAAGCCGCAGTTGCAGCGGCTGCTGGGAATTCTTGCGGCGCATTTCGAAGGGCAGAGCACGTTAAAGCCGGACCGCGTGATGCGGGAACTATGGCCGGATGAACCGAAGCGCAGTTCGAGCCACCTGGCGACGGCCATGAACCGGCTGCGCAGGGCGCTGGAAACGTATTACTCCGAAGCAGGGGCCGAGGATGAAGTCTTAATCCGGCTGCCAAGGCGCGGCGGCGAAGAGGCGGCGGATAACCACGCGCAAATATGGATAGCGGCGGAGCCGAGAGAGATTCCCGGAGCGCCTCAGGCGGCGGCGGTGATGGAGCCGACAGGCAAGGTTGAAGCCGCGAACGGCAGCGCCGTGAAATCGAAACGGAATAGATGGTGGCTGGCGGCCGCCGCCATTCTCCCTTGCTGCCTTGTGGCCGGGATCATGCTGATGCGGGGCGGTCATGGCCCTCCGAGCACCGCGCGGCTGGACGGAAACATCCTGGTGGTGGTAAACGCCAAGGGCAAAGAGCTGTGGAGTCAGAGTTTTCCCGAAGGTTTCTGGAAGGACTTTTACAGGGACGGGCTGGCCCCGAAAATGTGGTTTGGCGACCTCGACGGGAGCGGGCGTACAAGCGTCCTGATGGTGTACCACCCAGCCGTTGATGCTACGTCGCGGTCATCGGAGCTGATCTGCTTTTCCCAGGATGGCAAGGAGAAGTGGCGCTGGAAGCCCAAACGTGTTCTTCCGGAATTGGGAAACGAGCCGGCAATCTATCGTACCGTAGGGACCGTCGTGCTCAAGTCCAAGCCAGGCACGCCGGCGCGGATCGTGGTGATGAGCTGGCACTATCCGCAGTATCCAACGCAGGTTGCGCTGGTCGACGCGAACGGCAAGACTATTTCGGAGTATTGGCATTCCGGGCACTTGGATCAGATGATGCTGGCGGACCTTGACGGCGATGGACGGCAGAAGATCCTTGCATTTGGAGAGAGCAACGGCTACGACGAGGCGACGCTGGTAGTGCTGGATCCGGATCACTTGAGCGGGGCATCTCTGGAAACGGCGCGGCCGGAGCTGCAGATTCATGGAATGGGCATTGCTCACGAACGTTTCCGGCTGCTTCTTCCGCGCAGCAACCTGAACCGCGCAACCAATGCTTATAACCAGGCTGGGGAGATGACCTTTGCCAACGGGGTGTTGCGGCTCTCGGTGCGAGAGTGCAATGGGAATGAAGGCTGCGTTCAATGGTACGATTTCGACAGAAACCTGAACCTGCGCAACGTGTATTCCGACGACGGGTTCCCGAAAGCGCACGTGGAGTACTACCGGGGACGGGGCGAACGTTTTTTGAAGACCCAGGAGGAGCAGGCGTTCTGGAAGGTGCGCTGCCTGGTGGGCTGCGCCGGTGACTATGTGCCGGTCGTCGCGCAGCAATACTTCAGCGATGAGGCAGCGCGACGAGGGCTGAAAACCGAACGAACCGCCTCCTTACTGCCGCGCCGGAACGGCCCCTGGTTAACTGGACAAACGCGGCCAATTTCCTCTCACGCTGGGGATTGACCATCCTACTCTCGCCAAAAACGGTTACTTCGCGGCTGCCCGCGAGTAGCGAATCACCTCGACGCGAGACATGGCGATCAAGCCTTCTTCCACCATTCCGTCCAGGTGGGGAATCAGCTTCTGGATCTGTTCTTCGGTGTCAATGATGCTCACCATGATGGGAGCGTCTCTCGAGAAAGTCCAATGGCTCGAATGATGGATCCTGGTGCTGGTCCCGTAGCCCTCGATGCCGCGGTAGACGATGGCGCCGGCCATTCCCAATTCCTGGCACTTGGCGACGATAGCTTCATGCAGCGGCTTGCCCTGCCACTTATCGCGCTCACCAAAATGGATGCGCAGCATCCTGGCCTCGAATTGCTCTTTCATGGCCTTTGGTCTCCTTGCGCAGGCGCTTTGGGAGAAGAAGAGACGGCTTCCGCATGTTCCAGGCCTTCGGCGCGATAAGCGTACTTGATGACGTCGACATTGGAGAGAACCACCAGGCCCTCTTCCACCATCTGCTCGACGATGGGCATGAACGCTTGCAGCTTTTCCTCCGAATCGATGGCGGAAAGCATGATGGAGCAGTCGTGCGAGAGGTGAAGTGGGCGGTCTCTGTGAATGCGGCGGTGCGCCCCGAAGCCCAGGATGCCTCGATAGACGGTGACGCCCGCAATGTCATTGGCGCGCATGGCCTCAACGAGGGCTCTGTACAGCGGCTTGTCGTGCCAGCGATCGGATTCTCCGATGTAAATGCGCATCATCCTGGCCTTACCCTCAATTTTCAGATGTGCGGGAGGGATGACACTCCTGGACTTGGTTTTCTGCGCGGGCTTGGCGACTGTGGTTTCCTGCACTTCGATCATTCCGGTGCCGACAAGCTCTTCGAGCTTGCCCAGCAGTTCCGTGACCTTTTCGCGTGACTCAATGAACTCGATCTTCAAGGGCAAACGGTCGGAGATTTCAACGGATCGCGAGGTGTGAATGTGGTGGTCGGCGCCAAACCCGGCGATGCCCTTCGTTACCGTCGCTCCCGACACGCCCCGGTAGAAAAGAAAATCGAGGATGCTCGAGTAGGTCGCGACTCCATGATGCGTCGTACCTTCGCTGACGTAGATGCAGACCTTGAGAGCCTTCCCGGCGCTTAGCATTCTCCCTCCCCTTTGCTCCGAGCCCACGTTGTGCAACCAGGAACTCCGCGGCGCGACCAAGTGCGCCCCCAACCTGAGCGATAACGGCTGGATACTTTCGCAACTGTAGCAGTTCCTCTTGCGGTTGTTCTCGATGGAAGTACGATTAGCCGGTGTGCTCTCACGAAACTACCTCCGCCAGGACCGCTCCTGCCCACGCGGCCACCAGCCCTAAGAGCAAACTTCCTATTGCATAAAGGGTGGCAAGAGAGAATGCACCGGTGCGAAGAGATGAAAGCGTCTCCCATTCATAGGTTGAGAAGGTGCTGTAAGCCCCGATAAATCCGGTTGGAATCAGGTAGCGCCACGCCGCACTCAGGCCGGCGCGCTTGCCGAGATAGGTCAAGGAGAATCCAAGAATGAGGCAGGCGCTGATGTTGATGGCAAAAGTGCCGTAGGGAAACCTGGTTCCCAACCGGCTGGCGACTGCAGAACCAACCCAATAGCGGGCGATGGCTCCCAGCGAACCTCCCAATCCGATGTAGAAGTATTTCTGCAAGCCCCCCGCTCCTTTTCTCGATCGTCAAGATTGCCGTGCGTCGGCGTTTTTCTCCGAAACCCACTCCAGAAGCCGCGCCAGATCGGTGGGTAATTCCGGCGATGCCTCGTTTTCAGCCGTCAGCCCGCGAACGCGATTGAGCTGCGCGCGATACGCGTCCGCAAACGAATTTACGAATGCCACCATCTTTCTGCTTGTCTGCTCCGTCCATAGCTCGAGCGCGCGCTTGTAGCGATGCAGTTCCTCCTTGAGCAGAGGACCAAGATGTTCCCGCAAAGTGTTCCTCACCAGCGCCCGGACGGTGCTCCTTCCCATCCAGCGCCAGCGAGCGGCGGCAATGTTTACAGGAATGATTTCCATTTCAAAGCGCGGCACTTCGCGCAGCATCAATTCCGCATCTTCGGTCGAAGGCAAATCGGAGCGGGCCATCTCTCTGGCGATATCCGTCAATGTTCCCACGGCTCTCATGAGACTATCCCGCGTTCGAGCGATGGCCCGATCTACTCGTCTCTGCACGGCATCGTGCGTCCACTCGGAAATCTCAACCGGGGTGAAGTGTTTCTTGCCGCCGGCGGCAATCCGCGCCGCGATGGTCTCGGCAAGCTCGGTTACGATCGCGTCCGGCTGTTCTCCCAGCTCAAGGAATGCCTGGAAGAGGATACTACGCAGTTCCCCGATCTCTCCATTGATGCTGCGAAGCCGGACTTCGATTTCGTGGGTATCCAGCAGGCTGGCGGCCCCTTGTCCTCGCTTCTCCCGGTCGAGCGAGGTCTCAAGAGCCGCAATGACCGACTCGCGAAGAGCTCCGATCTTTCTCGCCACCGACGCCTCCCGCAGGCTCCGGGCCTGCTCGAACCTGGGATACAACTCACTCTCGAAAAACTGATCAAGCAGCGGAGAATACTGCGGCAAGGAACTTACGGGATGGATCCGGGTGTCGATCCCGAGTTCCTGCTTCAGTTGCGCGTGGATATACCCGGTGACCCGGTCAAGGTCGCCTTCCCGCAGGAGATCGGCTTTGCTGAGCAGCACAATGGATGGAATGCCGCCTTCGTACAGCAAACGGAGGGTTCCGACATCTTCATCGTTCAGAGATACGCCGGCATCGATCAGCAGCAGGGCCAGGTCGCAGGCGGGAAGGTAGGCCAGGGTTTCCGCAGCGCCGCGGCGCGCCAGCGAGCCGAGCCCGGGCGTATCGACCAGAAGGATGCCTTTCTTGAGGCGGGGCGACGGAACTTCCGCCATGGCGCGAACCACGTTGCGCATGTTGCCTGGATTACCTTGCTCGGTGATGAGCTGCGCGAACTCCTCCAGCGAAACCTCTTCCACGCGTCCGCTGGCAAAGGTCGCCTCAGCCCGTAGAGCAGCTCCATAGCGCAACTTCGTCGGCACCGCGGTGATGGGATTGACACCGACGGGCAGGACATTCGTGTCCAGAAGCGCATTCAGTAGCGAAGACTTTCCGCAGCTAACCCTGCCGAAGAGCGCCACTTCGAGATTGTTATCCTCCAGGCGATGGGTGAGAGACGCGATGCGCGAACGGAATTCCACCAGGCCGTGCCGGGTAACGATCTCTTCCAGCTGGCGCAGCAGACCTACGTCATGTCCGGTATGTTCCAGCTCTTCAAGTCGCGATTGCAGGTTGATTCCAAACTCCTGGCGAATATACCGCTGCATGCTCTGTACAATGGATCGCAGCTCGTAGACGACGCCGGTCAGTTCATCGACGGCGTCGGTCGGAACCGCTCCCGAGCCACGCATGTAACTTGGTTTCAGCTCTTCAACCGCAATGTCAACGAATTCAAGATGAGACAAGACCGAGCGTGTGGCTGGGATCTCCGGCGGCTCGGGTTGGATTTGCTGCCAGGCGAGGGAGCGCAAAAGCTGTTCGCGAAGGCGGCGAATGTGGTCTTCCAGCACCCGCGCTTGCGCAGGAGTTATGTCGATAACGTGACGTGGAAACGGAGACGGCGAGGCTGTCTCGTGGAGAACCTGCTCTATTTCGACGAGCAGCTTGTCGATGTAGGAACAGGTAATATACAGACGCCGCTGCTGGTTGCTGTTGAGCTCGCCTCGATGGCGTGTTGCGGCGGCATCGGGTCCAACTTCAGGCATGACTCCTCCAAGTAAGTGCGCTTCGAGGAGTCATTTGCCCCAACGAGCTTTTCCGGCGGACTCCAACACCGCGTGCGATTGGCTACACTTTCACCGGCCCCTTGCAGCGTTCGCCCGGCCGTGCCGCATTGGGAAGAAGAACGAATGAGGCCGCGATAATCGGAATGAGATTCCCGATCGTTACCGGAAGCGGAAGTGACGCGTCGCACAATACCGCAGCCGTCGAGAATGCAAAACATAAATGAGAAGGAAGCCATGCGCCCGCCATGGATCTCATTTCCGATTGTGATTGGGAATCGCGCCACAGACAAACTCCGCCACAGGATTCCCTGTCAGGAGTCATCATCTGTCCGGCCACGCGAATGGAGGGACAGCGGTTAAGGGTGAACTCCGTCACCGCAATGTTGATCGTAGTACACACCAGGCAAATTGGATTGTCAAGGACAAGGGCCCTGGGCGGTGTCATGAGCGCGGCAAACCGATCTGCTCGTCAGTTTCGGCAATGCGGCGTGGCCGCGTGTCCTGCAATCTCTCCCCAATGCCGTTCATGTTGGTGCCGCTGACCCTAGCCGGCTATGTCGGGCTGGCTGCCAACAGGAAAAATTCTGCCGAAGGCATGATGAACTTCATGCGCAATATCGGACATCGGCGCCAACCTGCTGTGCCATGGCGACCTGAACATCACCGGCGGCCACAACATTGCAAAATCCAAACAGGGACAGTGTGCAACCTTCTAAACCGCCGCCCGGGCATTGCGCGCCACAGCTTCAATCGCGAAGTTGGGGTTAGCATGGGTGCAGGCAGCAAAATGGTAAATCGACTCCGCATAGCCGTGCTCATCCCCGCCCGGCAACTGGAGCCTGCGCTGGCGCCGCTGGTTGACGAGCTGCTGGACGCAGGATTCGGCGCGATCGTCCTGGTCGACGACGGCAGTCCGAGCGAAGACAAGATGGGTTTCGATGCGCTGGCGCATAGGCCTCGCGTGCACCTGCTGCGCCATGCGGCGAACCTGGGCAAAGGGCGCGCGTTGAAAACAGGGTTCAATTTTTTTCTTACGGAGCTGCCCGGGTTTGCGGCATTGGTCACCGCGGATGCGGATGGACAGCATGCGGCTGGAGATATTGTGCGCGTGGCCGAAGCGCTGGCGGCTGCGCCGGAGCGGGTGGTGGTGGGTTCGAGGAGATTTCGAGGAGATATGCCGCTGCGCAGCCGGTTGGGCAATGAATTGACGCGAACGGTTTTTCACTTTGTCAGCGGGAGCCGATTATCCGACACGCAAACGGGGCTGCGCGGCTTTCCGGCCTTCCTGCTCCCGGAGTTGCTGGCGTTAACCGGCGAGCGGTATGAGTACGAGATGACGGTGCTGGCCCATCTTTGCCGGCACGGGCATGAACCGCTGGAAGTGCCGATCGCGACGATTTACCTGGACGGAAACCGGACTTCGCATTTCAATCCGGTGCGCGACTCGATGCGCATCTATTTTGTGCTGCTGCGGTTCTACGCTTCATCGCTGTTCTCAGCCGGGCTGGATCTGGCCGGATTCTCAATCGCCTTCTGGCTTACCGGGAATGTGCTGATCTCGGTGGCCGTGGGGCGAGTCAGTTCATTGATCAACTTTGCCCTGAACCGGAGTCTTGTGTTTCACAACGCCGACCCGATCAAGGGCTCGCTGTGGCGCTATTATCTGCTGGCAACGGTGCTGGGAGCGATTTCATACGGCGCCATCCGCGGGCTTTCCTACTGGCTTGGCTGGAACGTGGTGGCGATAAAGATCCTGGTCGAGACATCGCTTTCGCTGGTCAGCTTCTCCGTGCAAAGGACTCTTGTTTTTGCTTATAAGGGCGAGCTGAACGGCCGGTAACAAGGGGTCCAGCGGCTACGCCCGAAGCTTATTGCGGCTGGAGCTTCTTTTGCCCTACAGCCCAGGCGAGGTTGTTGCGGGCCAGTTGGAAATCGGGTTTGAGGCGCACCGCGGTTTCGGCGGCAGCGATGGCCTGATCCCATTGATGCATGGAATTGCAGGCAGCGGCAATATTGTTCCAGGCCTCGGCGTAATCGGGACGGAGGCGGAGCGCCTGGCGTGCGTCGGCGATGCTCTTCATGTATTGGCCGGCCTGGTTGTCGCGGAGCGAGGCGCTGAGCCATTCTTCGGCGGTCGTTGGCGGGGCGGATTTGGCAGCCTTCTCCTTTGCGTAAGCGGCCAGATTGTTTTGGGCGACGGTGAAGCGCGGGTTGATGCCGAGCGCCTGGCGCTCGTTGGCGATGGCTTGATCCCACTGCGCCAGGGCGGCGTAGGCGGCGCCAATGTTGTTGTAGGCTAGCTCGGAGTTTGGATTCAATTTGAGGGCCTGTTTGGCCGCCTCGATGCAGCCCGCGTAATTTCCTTTGCGGTACTGGTAGAGCGAAGCGTTGATCCAGTTGTCGGCGGTGAGGGCGGCGGGCTGGGCGAGGATGGCTTTGGCTGCGGGGTCGGTGGGCGATAGCTCGAGCGTTGCGGCGGCAGTGGATCGCGCATCGTCCGGGTCGCCGCTCGAAAGATAGGCGGAGGCGAGGAGATCGCGGGCGGACAGGCGCGAGGGGTTGAGGGCCACCGCCTGGCTCAACTGGTCAAGAGCAGCGGCGGTCTGACCGGACTGATAGAGCCAGCGGCCGTAGTAGAAGTGCACCTGATCGTCAGAGGCAGCGAGGGCGATGGCGCGCTGAAAGTGCTCAGCGGCTTCTGCGCCGCGGCCCAGGGCGCCGTTGACGATGCCGAGATTGATCTCAAGGGTTGGGTAATTCGGCGTGTATAGGAGTGCGCGCTCGAAGTAATCGAGGGCAACGGGATACGCGCCTTTTCTCATCTGGGTGAGGCCGTAGTTCATCAGGCCGCGTCCGTTGCGCGGACATTTTTCGACGTCGTCGAGCCAGAGAGACTCCTCCGTGCGCCAGGCGCGGTTGCGTATGTGCGCGCCAACCGCGTACATGGCGAGCAGGACCAGGGAGGCTGCGGTTGCGGCGCGCCAGACCACGGGCTTGTTGGCTCCGGCGGCGGCCTTCTCGATTGCGAGGTAAGCCGCCCACACCACGGCGAGAACAAGCCCTGCGAAGGGCATGTACATGCGGTGATCGTTTTCGACTTCAGAAAGGCGATAGAGCGAGGTGGGCAGCGAAGCAATGAGAAACCAGAGCAGGCCGTAAGAAATGGGACGCAGCGCGCGCCGCCGCGCGGTGAGCCATGCGGCAGCCAGAACCAGCGCGACGAAGACGAAACCGAGAAGGGCTTCGCCATTGAATGAGGCGAACGGCTGCAGGTCCGTGTCCACGTTGAGGTGGATGGGCAGAAAGAGCGCGCCGAAGTACCGCATGAGGACGAAAGGCTGTGTGATGCAGTAGCTGAAGTTTGAGATGGTGGAGGGCGCGAAGGACTTCGGCGTCATGGTTCCCTGAAAGGCCATCAGGACGGCGCAGACGACCAGGGACGGGAGCGAGGCAAGGGCGGCTTTGGCGTAGCGGCTGTTCCCTTCCCGCTCGAACATCGCGATATAGAGAAACAGCAGGAGGGGAAAGACGACGGCGGGCGGTTTGCTGAGCAGCGCAAATGCCAGCGGCGCGAGGTACAGGCCGGTTTTGCGCAGGCGGGGAAGGCGGGCGTAGATGGCCAGGGCCGCAACCACGCCGATGGTGGAGTAAATGTCGCCGCGCTGAATGATGTAGTTGACCGTCTCGGCCATGGCGGGATGAAGGCCATACCAGGCCACGGCGAGAAGGGAGACGCAACGGTTGGTTGACGCGGTTTCGGGGCGCGCGGCATTCAGGATGGCGGTGAAGAGCGCCTCCATGAAGACCAGTTGCAGCAGGAAGACGAGGAAGGCGGAGAGATGGAACCAGAAAGGCTTGTAGCCGCGGCCAAGGGCATAGTCGAGCGCCAGAGAGGCGGAGACGAAGGGGCGATAGGTGCGGTTGGCGGGAAGGACGCTGAAAGTCTTTGCGTCGGTGAAGAAGCGGGGAACGTTGTGCAGGCTGCGGACATTGGGGTTGTCGACAATGGTGTGGGAGTCGTCAAAGTGGAACGAGTTATGGAAGGAGTTGGAGTAGACAAGGCAGACCCCCAGAACAAGGACGGCGAACCAAATCGCTTGCCGGGAACGAGACACTACGCGCCTCCGCTTGGCTGGGAAGGGTGGACGAACCGATTCAGGCCGGTTATGAGCAATATTCTGCCAGTTTCACCAGGGGTTGCCCAGTGCGCAACAAAAATGGCCCCTCGGTTACCCTTGGCGGCAGGCTTTGGGCGTAAGAGAGAAAATTCACTTGCAAACCCTAGCCTGGTTCGGATATAGGAAGAATCTGATTCCCTTTCGCAGCGCTGATTGCTTGGCCGTACGATTTCCCATGGCAGTCAAAACTGCCCTAAGTCGAAGAAAGTACATATCGGCGAGGGATGACGGGCGTGCAGGCCGACTCGCTCTGCATGTGGGGCTCGATTCACTATTGAACGCCGGACGTTGACGGCGAGCCGCGATGATATGTGTCGGATCATACGTGTGCCGTCACCTGTCGGCCGACGAGGAATGTGAATCGCATCTATGTCTTACAACTCTTGAGTCCACCATAAATTCGTTTGCTGGTCTCACGCTCTCACCGGTTTCACCAGGAGGTTCGTATGCGCGCTCGCTCCACTCTGGCAGCTAGCCTGTTTTTCGTCCTTGCAACGGCCACGGCCATCGCCGGGGCCGCACCCGCGTCTACGCCCACCGTCATCAATGCCTGTTACAACCGCACCTTCAAGCAGCTCCGCATCGTTAATTCCACCAGCGAGTGCCGCCGTGACGAAGAGCCCTTGACGTGGAACGTCGAAGGTCCCGCCGGCGCCACCGGTGCAACGGGGCCGGTCGGTCCCATCGGTCCCGTCGGCCCCATGGGTGCAACCGGCCCCGCTGGTTCGGCCGGTCCCGCAGGCTCAACAGGCGCCACGGGCGCTGCTGGCCCCGCCGGTTCCGCTGGCGCAACAGGCGCCAATGGCGCAACGGGCGCGCAAGGTCCTGTAGGCGCAACAGGCGCCAATGGCGCAACGGGTGCGCAAGGTCCCGCTGGCGCAACTGGCGCCAATGGCGCAACTGGCGCGCAAGGTCCTGTAGGCGCAACAGGCGCCAATGGCGCATCGGGTGCCGCTGGCGCAACAGGCGCCACGGGGGCTACAGGCCTGGTCAACTTCAGGGGCCCTTACTCCAGCACGACTGCCTATAACATCGGCGATGCGGTCTCCTATGACGACGCCGGCGCGGTCCTCAACTCCACCTATATCGCCATCCAGGCCAATACCGGGCAGGCCCCGAACGTAGGCGGAAACAACGCCTATTGGGATATCGTGGCGCAGGCTGGGGTTAATGGCGCAACCGGGGCAACCGGCTCGACCGGATTGAATGGAGCCAATGGCGCCACCGGACCGACCGGACCCTCCGGCACGTCGGGCATCTTCGGCTCGAATTCCCTCAATTTCAACGCGGGCGAAGGCGGGACAACCCAATGTACGCTTGGCTCCATTCTCCTGAACGCCTCGTCCGCCTATCCAAGCAACTACCTCCCTGCCGATGGCAGAACAATGCAGATCGCCTCCAACACCGCGCTCTTCTCATTGCTCGGGACCAACTACGGCGGCAACGGCACTACCACCTTCGTGTTGCCCAATCTGAAAGCGGCGGCTCCAAATAACACGCAGTATCTGATCTGCGTCTCCGGAGTCTTCCCGTAGGCGGCTTGCGTCGCGGCTGCCGCTCACTGGCAGCCGCGACGCACCATTCCGTTCTTGAATATCGGGGCGGCCTTCCGACTATCTAAAATCGCTGGACAAGCCAATGAAATGGATGCTGAGGGCCATCGATTCGATGCAAGCTGCGGAACCGCAATCTGGGCTCGGCACGCGCTGTGGGCGCTTGGACCATTCGCTGCGGCCACGGAAATCGTTCTGGCCCTGGCGCCGCATTTCGCGCTCGTGCAGACCGCGGCACAGCGGGCTGCTCTGAAGTGAGCCGCCGAAAAGAACGATCGCAGAAGCAGCTTGTCGAGCTGACGTTGGAGCCAGGTGCGAGTGTGGCGTTGGTGGCGCGGGCGCATGGGGTCAACGCCAACCAGGTGTTTGCATGGCGGCGCGCCTTCAGGAGCGGTGAGTTAGCTGAACGGGTTGCTCCAACTACGGCTTTGCTTCCGGTCACGGTATCTGCTTCGAGGGAGGCCGAGATACGAGAGACTGTGGCGCAGCAGCTGTCGGCGGCGACCGGTTCCATCCACATCGAGTTTCCAGGCCGGGCGACGATCAGTGTGGAGAGCGGTGCCGAACCTATACTGGTTCGTTCGATTCTTGAGAGTTTGCGCAAGTGATCGAACTGCGTACCGGAACGAGGATCTGGATCGCCGCCGGCGTGACGGACTTGCGCCGCGGTTTCGATGGCCTGAGCGCGAAGGTGCAGACGGTTCTCGAACAGCAGCCGTTCTCCGGACACGTCCTCGTATTCCGCGGCCGCAGAGGCGACATCGTCAAGCTCTTGTGGTGGGACGGAGATGGCCTGTGCCCTTTTGCCAAGCGTCTGGAGCGAGGACGAGGTCCGCGGCAAGCCCGCCGAAGTTCGCTGCTCGATCCGCCAGGCACGAGCAAAGCCGCTGCTCGACGATCTACGCAACTGGATGGAATGGGTGCTGCGTGCCGTGGCCATCGGCCGCAAGAACTATCTCTTCATGGGCCCCGATTCCGGCGGCCAACGCGCTGCGTCGTTCTATAGCCTCATCGGAACAGCAAAGCTGAGCGGGCTTGATCCGGCCTTCTGTCTCCGCCTCGTCCTGGCGACCATCGCCGAGCAGCCTATCAACCGCATCGCAGAACTGCTGCCATGGTGACGCCACCTTCGGCTGTCCAACCGAAGGTGGCGTCATCGTGGAACTCGGCGTGACTTCTAGTTTCCGCCTTCCTGCGAAGCTGTGGTCGCGGCTTCTACGTAGGTGTAGTTGATGTGGTACCAGGTTCCGCTCTCGTAGTAGTTCAGTTGCGCGTAAATCGTGCCGGAACCGGTGGGTATCCCTGTTACCGCGGCGCTGAGCGCGGTTGTCGTCGCGCCGTGGTACACGTCGTAGGAACCCGCGCCCGTGGTACCCAGATTCAGCGAATATTTGGTCGGGCCCACACCCGGGCTCCAGTCGAATGTCACCGCCGAGCCGCTCAGCGTGGAACCCGGAGTGGGAGTGGTCAGCGCCGGGACGGTTGGGGTTCCGAACTCGGCGTAGGTGTAGTTGATGTGGTACCAGGTTCCGCTCAGATAGTAGTTCAGTTGCGCGTAAATCGTGCCGGAACCGGTGGGTATCCCTGTTACCGCGGCGCTGAGCGCGGTCGTGGTCGCGCCATGGTACACGTCGTAGGAACCCGCGCCTGTGGTGCCCAAATTCAGCGAGTATTTGGTCGGGCCCACACCCGGGCTCCAGTCGAATGTCACCGCCGAGCCGCTCAGCTCGGTACCCGGAGTGGGAGTGGTCAGCGCCGGGACGGTTGGGGTTCCGAACTCGGCGTAGGTGTAGTTGATGTGGTACCAGGTTCCGCTCAGATAGTAGTTCAGTTGCGCGTAAAGCGTGCCGGAACCGGTGGGTATCCCTGTTACCGCGGCGCTGAGCGCGGTCGTCGTCGCGCCGTGGTACACGTCGTAGGAGCCCGCGCCTGTGGTACCCAGATTCAGCGTGTATTTGGTCGGGCCCACACCCGCGCTCCAGTCGAATGTCACCGCCGAGCCGCTCAGCTCGGTACCCGGAGTGGGGGTGGTCAGCGCCGGGGGGGTTACGGTTCCGAACTCGGAGTAGGTGTAGTTGATGTGGTACCAGACTGAGTTCAGATAGTAGTTCAGTTGCGCGTAAATCGTGCCGGAACCGGTGGGTATCCCTGTTACCGCGGCGCTGAGCGCGGTCGTCGTCGCGCCGTGGTACACGTCGTAGGAACCCGCGCCTGTGGTGCCCAGATTCAGCGTGTATTTGGTCGGGCCCACACCTGCGCTCCAGTCGAATGTCACCGCCGAGCCGCTCAGCTCAGTACCCGGAGTGGGAGTGGTCATCGCCGGCGCCTGGTCTACGGTCTGGTCGTAGGGAGCGGAGTTGGTGGCCAGGAAGTTACCGGCTCCCGCGTAAGTCGCCTGCAAGGTGAGAGCGCCCGCGGGCAGAGCTGTGGTTGAGAGGGTTGCCACGCCGCCTGAAAGAGTCCCGGCGCCAAGGCTGGTGGCTCCGTTATAGAAAGTGACCGAGCCGGTGGGCGTGCCGGAGAGAGTGGCGGTTACGGTTGCCGTCATCAAGACCGACTGACCAAACAGCGATGGGTTGGGCGACGCGACCAGCGTCGCGGTGGTCGGTGAGTCGACAGTGAAAGCGATGGTGTGTGCAGACTCAGTCTCGCCGGAGTTACTCACGCTCCAGTATTTGACGGAATGGCTGCCCAGCGTCGAGACGGTGAAGGCTCCCGAGTAAGTGGTTTGCGTGCCGCCGTCGAGTTCGTAGTAGGTGGCCTTGACGCCGCTGGGGCCGCTGTCAGTGGCGCTGAGGGTCACCTGCACGGCTGTCTCATAGGTACTACCGCTGTAGATGGTTCCGCTCAAACTGGACGTGGTAACGGGAAGGGTCTCGTCGATGCTTATCCATTGATACGGTTCGGTCGAGGTGTTCCCGGCGTTGTCCTCGGTGAAGTAGTAGATGTAGTTCTGCCCCTGCGTCGAGACTGTAAATGGACCGGTGTAGACGTTGCAGGTGCCGACAGAGCCGGGGTAGCAGCTGTTCGAGTTGAGGCCGCCGTAGTAGGTCTTGTAGATGCCCGATGCGTTACTGCCGCCGGGATCGGTTGCGGTCAGCGTGACCACGACGGATTGGTCCACCCAGACGGAGAGGGAAGTGGCGGGGTTGGTGGAGTCAGCGATGGTGGGCACCACGTTGTCATAGCAGAGCGGGCCGTAGGTTTTGTAAACGGTAATCCCCTGGTTGTCCCAGCCTCGCACTTCGACGGTGTGACAGCCCTGGGCGCCGCCATTGCCGGCGCAGCCGTTGGCGGTGAAAGCCAGGCATCCGTTGACGCCGAAGGCGTACTCTGGGCCCCAGTAGAAGGAGTTACCATCGCCGCCATGGGGTTCGGTGGTGGGATCGGTGGGGATAGAATCCCAGCCCTGCGTGAATCCGGCTACGCCGGGCGGGGTGGGGGTGCCGGAATCGGAGACGGTCCAATCGACTTGCTGGTTGGTGTTATACCAGGTGGTTGAACCTGTGGCCGGGCCACTGAAGGCGATGGAGGGACTGCCGATGGCGGGAATCAATTCCCAGTTGATGCCCCAGGCCAACTGCAGCATATTGGCCGAACCCCAGCCGGTAACAAGGTCGTAGCCGGAATAGGTGCAGAAATATACCAGACCGTACTTCGCCGTAATGTCATTGTTGCTACAGCCGCCGGTCCCGTCGGAACCGCCGACCATGTCATAAAAGGGATTGTGCGGCGCGCCGAAAATGGCATCGTAATAGATGAAAGGAGCCGCATTGCCAACCGGGGAGCATGCGGAACTCCCCGAGCCGCACTTGTTGCCGATGTAGTCGAGGTAGCTGTTTTCCTGGGCAAAGAAGCCGGCCAGCTCAGGCGCCACAATGCTGGTGCCGCCTTCGTCCTGCCATGACCCGCCGGAGTAGTACCACTCACCCAGAACATCCGGGTTGGCCGTCAACGAAATGTCGGGCGTCAGGCGGTTGGTGTTGCCGGTGACAATGTAATCCGTGCTGCCGATCCACTCGTAGTAGGGGGATTCGACGCCGGTCGGGTAGGTGGAATTGGTTATGGTCTGCCAGAAAGGCGCAGCAAAAAGGACGCTTACGCCGCCGGTGCTCCCGCCATGGTTGTTCGCACATGCGCCGTTGTTGTCGTTGGTCCCGCCTGTCCAGTCTTCGCCTTGCCAGCCGAGTTCACTCACATAAATGCCTGAGTCGTTCAGTGTCAACTCTGTGCCGCCCGCCGCAATGAAATCGGGATCGGTGGAAGGGTACACCGGCGCGGTCGCATCTCCGCAGCCGGCACTGGCGCCGCTGTCGCCGGAGGAGGCGATGAGCGTCCTGCCTTCACCGGTCATGGTCATGAAGATGGGCTCCATGGTGCCGGTGGCTACCGTGCCGGAGAAGCCAACATTTTCTTCCCATCCGTAGCTGGTTGAAACCACATCGGCATAGTTGTCGCTGTCAATCGCCTCGAAGGCGTCGGCGTAGGTGGCATACAGGCCGTTCGGCATTTCGTACTCATAAATGCGCGCAGTGTCAAGGTAAGAGCCGTAGCTGTTGGACATTGCGCCGGAGTACTCGACATCCAGGGGAGCTTCTCCGTCCACGCCCGGAAAGCCCGATCCATTGATGTAGTAGGCGTAGAAGTAGTATGCCATCCCGTAGGCCCCGAAGAATGTTTCCACGTCGCTGTCGTTGAAGTTTCCATATCCGACCAGCGCGATGGAGGATTCAGGGGGTGAGCCCGCGGAATCGCCAGGCTCGTTGCAGCAGTGGCTCAACTTCTGAAAGGCGTTAAAGTCGTACGCTTCAGAACTTTGAATGTTGTCCGGATCCATTGCGTAAGTGCCGCTCCTATCGTCCAGAGGGAAGCTATCCGAGGGAGTTGGATTGGACATATTGCTGGCCGCCTCGCTGGCCGCCCGGTTCCAGGGAGCTTTGGTCGGATCGCCGTTGCCGTGCTTGGAGAAGGCCAGGGAGATAGCCGGGCCGGCAACATAGTCCGGGCCCTTTACCGTGGGCTTCCTGGAGTTCAGCCTGTGGGCCCTCTCGACGCTGTTGAGGCCGAGCACTTCGTGGAGGATGCCGGAGAGATTGGCTGGTATAACCGGATCGCGGTCGTTGGAAAAATCGACTTCGTCGCCGACCTGGTAGTTGTTGATGGTGACACCGAATGCCTTTTCGATGACCCCGGCCTTGCCTTCAACGTCGACGATCAGGCGATTGGGATAGCGACGGGTCACGGTCAGGCCCTGGCTGGTAGCCCAGTCCACGACAGCCTGCTCATCCTCGGCCGAGGGCGCAAAGCGGGCATTCCACTCCTCTGGGGTGAGGAACTTGTGGAAGTTGGGCGAGCCCTTGGTTACGAGCTGCTGAATGAACTGCTGCTCTTCCGCCATGTGCGGCGGCTGGATGGCCAGCGCCAGGCGCAGCATCTGCTCGGGGTTGTAATGGCTGACCCGGGTGGCCGTTCCGTCCGTGACCTTGGTGGGCGTGTGCACGGCAAGGATGTTTGTCGCTGCCGGGGCTTGAATGCTGTTGGACGCTGCCAGGGTTTGGCCAAGAGCGGGCACGGCGGCCAGGAGGCAGAACAAGGCCAGGCATGCGATGGCACCGAGGGCCTGGAGGGTGGGTGCTGCCGCGCGCGACATCCAGTTGCAGCGGGCGAGGCTGGAGCCGGCGAATGGGCTCAGCGATAGGCGGGGGGTGCTGGATTCCTGGCGTATCATACGATCATTCTCCTAACCAAAAGTTGAGCCGCGGTCAGCAAGAAGGAGATGCGGCTGCATGATGCCGGTAAACGTACCGACGATTGTCGGGGATGGGAAATGAATCCTTATCAAAATCTCTGAAGGCGCTTTAAGTGCGGCTTCAACACTGAAACAAAAAGAGTCGCGGGGAACATAGGAGACCGAACTTAAGCGGTGCGACTAACCTCCGCCCAAGCATGTAACGCGTGGCGCCGCTTCCGCACCCTTCAGAACGAGAACGGAAGAAGCTTGCCCGTTGGCTCAGCCATTGGTGGACTCGTTTCGTACGTCCTCCCGGTGCTGGCCACGAATGTTCGCGCATTCGCCCCAAAAAGGCGAGTGACCAGTCCTGACAAGTCCTGACAAGTTGGAGACTGCGAGTAAGTCGATGAAAACAGAAGGGACATTCGAGTTCGGGGCGTTTCGGGTCGATGCCTGACACGCACACCGCGGAGGGAAGAGGAATTTTGATGGAGCTTGTCGCGACGATTTGAGCTCCCGCATCCCATGACCCGGCAAGAAGCAATTTGGCGGCAGACAAACACGTCGGCATCCACGCTGACTCTAGCAAGTTCGGATGTTGCATAGTGCGACCTTTCGTGGAAGGGGCGAATTTTCCGGGGCGAAGGGACCAAAAAGTCAATCAATCTCGAGCGGTGATTCTTGCCGAGTCCCGGAAAACCATGGGGAACCGGTTCTGGCCCGGGATTGATCCCTGCCTATTCCGCGGGCTGGCTCTTTGCCGGCCTCGCACCAGAACCGAAACAATCTCCCGCTCCACCGTAATCTCAATACGCCGATCTATCGGCGCCCCAGGCCCTTTTTCCCGCAACTTTCTTACGCAGCCGCCGACAGGGGGGATAGAATTCAATATGGGTGTTTCTGTGAGCCTGCAGTTTCGATGGCATCACTAGACAGCGGACGGGCTGCAAAAGTCTTCAAGCCTGCCTTTAATTCTTCTTAAAATTTCTTAAGGCCTCCTATGTCACTTGTTATCAGCGACGTGTATCGATTTGACGATTTTGAGCTGAGCCCTGCGCGGCGCTCATTCGCGCGCAACGGCACGCCCGTATCGATATCGCCCAAGGCGTTTGAGGTCCTCGCTTATCTGGTGGTTAACCCAGGACGCGTGGTCACGAAGGATGAGTTGCTGAAAGCAGTCTGGCCTGAATCCTTCGTGGAAGAGAGCAATCTCTCCCAGCACGTCTTTGCGCTGCGCAAGGCTCTGGGAGACAGGGCGGATTGCATTGTGACCATTCCCGGCCGCGGATACCAGTTCACGGCTCAGGTGCAGGTTTCCATGCAGCCGGAAGCAGCCCTTGGGGCTGAACAACCCCAGCGTTCCGGGGACTACATCGTTCATCACATCCGGGAACGTACTCAGGTTGTCATCGGGGAAATGCGGCCAGCGGCGAACAGGTCTTCGACGCCATTTCGATCTTGGTGGCCCGTGTGGGGCGCGGCCATTCTCGCCGTACTCGCACTTGTCGCCTTTGTCGTGGTGCGGCTGAACCGTCCATCGGCTTTGCGCATATCGGACTATAAGCAGATTACCCATGACGGCCAGTCCAAGTTCATCGGCGGCACCGATGGAAGCAGGGTCTATTTCACTAAGGAGTTGCCAGACTCTATTGCCGAAGTGTCTGCTTCGGGCGGAGCGGTCGACCCGATCCGCGTGTCTGTGAAGGAGCCGTGGGCGGGGGACGTTTCGCCGGATGGATCCACCTTGTTGGTCATCTCCGAGTCTGGAGGCATGGGCCCTGCGGATTCTCTGTGGAGTTTTCGCCTGATCGGAGGATCGCTTCGGAGGCTGGCCAACGGCGCCATCGACTCAACATGGTCTCCCGATGGATTGCGGGTCGCCTACGCAACTGCCACCGGCGACATTTTTGTCATTCGCAGCGATGGAACCGAGGACCATAAGTTGGCCAGCCCCGGAGGCTTTATCCGGTCGCTTGCGTGGTCGCCTGACGGGACCAAACTCCGCTTCTCAAGGGATGGCGTGCTGTGGGAGATATCATCCGATGGATCCAATTTGCGCCAGGTCCTTCCCGGATGGAGCAATTCTGCTTCCCAGTTCTTCGGCCAGTGGGCTCAAGACGGCCGATACTACTTTGTTTCCGATGGCCAGATATGGGCGCTCGATCAACGGCCACATTTCGGGAGAATTCCAACGGAAAAGCCGGTTCAATTGACATTTGGCCCAACTGCCTGGGACCGGCCCGTGCTAAGCAGGGACGGGAAAACAATCTTTGCATCGGGACGCACCAAGCGCGGTGAGCTTGTACGCTTTGACGCAAAGTCGAAGCAATTGCAGCCCTTCCTCGCTGGAATTTCCGCGGAGTTTGTCACGTTTACAAACGACGCGAAAACCGTGGCCTATGTCACTTACCCCGAGGGCATTCTGTGGAGGGCCAACGGGGATGGAACCGATCCACTGCAGCTCACGTCTCCGCCGGTTTACCCGAAATCGCTGCGCTGGTCTCCTGACGGAACAAAGATCCTCTTCGTAGATCGCACTCCCAAGGGCACCAACGGAGTCTACATCCTCGCTGCGGATGGTGGCGCTCCACGCCTGGTTCTGCCCAACGACACCGAAAATGAGACGGACCCAAGCTGGTCGCCCGACGGCAAGAAGATTGTGTATTCTACTTGCCCCACTCTGGGAGCGAGTACGAAGTGCGACTTGCGCATCCTCGATCTCGCAGCCGAAAAGGTTGCCTTGATTCCCGGATCGGAGGGCCTGGTGACGCCACATTGGTCTCCTGACGGGAAGTTCATCTCAGCCATGACTCTGGATGCGATGAGTATGAAAGTGCTCAGCATTGCGACTGGAAAATGGTCGCAGCTTGACACGGGTGCAGTCGCATTCCCTGAATGGTCGCACGACAGTAAGTTTATCTACTACCTCAAGTGGAAGGGTGATGCAGTTCTGGTTCGAATTCGCCCTGGAGACGCAAAAGCAGAGATACTTGCCGACGTGAAAAACGAACACTTCACTGGCTTCTTTACGTCGTGGATGAACCTGGATTCCTCCGATGCGCCGCTACTTCTTCGCGATATGGGAAGCGACGACATTTATGCCCTGACTCTTGAAGCGAAGTGACTTGGCGCTGCACAATACGCCAACCGCTTTTGCTGGCGTTCACCATCCTCAGGCACTTGCCGGCAAACGGCGAGATGGAACCGCTGGGCCTGTCACCGCTGATCGGCTCTGAGTGGTTTTGGATGAGGGGAATTGTTGGTGCAGCGCAGAATTCAGGGAGGCTGCTTACTCCACGGCCTTCGATTCGGCCATCGTCAAATCTGTGTCAGCCGAAGCATTACAGCTCACGGAAACGCCAAATAATGACGCACCTTCCGGCCGTGGAGCACGTAGGCAATACCAGGTGGTTGGGTTCGCCTGGATGTTAACAATTGAGAATGATGGTCGCGGAGAGAGGATTTGAACCTCCGGCCCCCTGGTCCCTGCACAGACTGTTTTTGATGCTGCCGCTCCCCCAAACCCAGCTGCGCGACCTGCGCGAGATGGCCACGTTCACCGCCTGCTCCGTGATGCCGTAACCGCCCCCGTGCAGGCTGCCTGAACCCGTGTTCCAAAAGGCAGTGAAAAACCGCCTCCGCGAATCCAAAAAATGAAACGGCTGGATCTGAGCAATCCAGCCGTTCCGAAACCTATACCTTCAATAGCACCCCCGGCCCTCACAGTGCCTGCCGTTATCCTCGCAGGATCCAGGGTCTCCTCCGCCGCGGCATAAGAGAACTGCGGGCTGGCTCTGACATCCGATTGTTTTTTCAATGCTCGCTATTTCCACGCGTGGGTTTCAGGAACACGGCGCTGATGTTGGAGCCATGAATGCTCGCATGACAGCTGACACACGACGGGCTATGCGCCGAATGGATGTGCGCCGGCAAAGGCAGGCCCGCTGTGGAGTTCGGCGACGGCAAATGGCATTGTTGGCAGATCGTGTTCACGCTGGCTTGAATCAGCATCTTGGGGTTCGGTCCACCGTGTGGGAAGTGGCAGGCAGTGCACCCTTCGGCCTTGACCGCTGCATGCTCATGGACGAATGGTCCGGCTATCGAGCCGTGGCATTTGGTGCACACCATGAACTGCCAGGTAGCAGATGGCAGCGAATTCTCTCCCAATGCGCCGTGAGGATCATGGCAGTCAGTGCAGTTGATCAACCCTTCCTGAACCTTATGGTGAAAGGGTGTAGAGAATTGTTGCTTCACGTCGCTGTGGCATTGGATACAGAGTTCGGGCTGCTCTGTCTTGAGCAAATACCTGGATGCCCCGGCACCATGAATAACGTGACAGTCGATGCAACTTAGATTTGCGTTGCCGTGGACTGAGTGTTCAAAGTGGGCGCGTCTGGCTTCATGGCATTCCTGGCAACTTTCATCCACGTCCTTGGCGGCAGCGCGTGCGGGGTCAAAGATCAGAGAAACGGCGCCGCCCTCCGCGTGCGCTTTGTCGGGGCCGTGACAGCTCTCGCAGGTGACGCCTCTTCCGCGATGTGCCGGAGATGGCCGGCTATGTGGATTGTTGTCGAAGTTCTTCACGATCTCCTGGTGGCATTTCGCGCAGGCGGCTGCACTCACTCGGTTGCTTGATTCCTGCTGCGTGGCCTCGTGGCCGCCGGGCCTGGCTTCCCCAGCCTGGGCTGCCATCACTGTCGCGCAAAGCGTCCCCGCACTGAACACCAGTAGACAAGAGGATTGCCAGCTTATCCTGCGCTTAAGGGAGGCGGCTTCGCGGCTTTCTTTCATTACGGCTGCCGGCTCTCTTTCGCACTCGGCAGCACTTGGGCAGGAGGTTGCTCGCCGGCCGGTGGAACAGTGAAAAGCTCGGGACTCACCCGCCCGCGATGACAGGTACCGCAAGTGACCGGCATGCCTGAGCCGTTGACCTTGGCAATGTAATTGCCGTTGATCTCCTCGGTCATGGTGTACATGCGGCGCGCTACGGCTTTCATTGGTTTGGAATCATCTGAAAAATCGAGGTGTGGCCGGCCATCGGGTTCGGCGTTTTCCGTGTCTTCGACATGGCACGCATCGCACCGGGCGCCAAGGGAGCTGGCCCATTGCTCCATGATGTCGTGAACCTGTTGACCAGAGAGTTCTTTGGGCAACAACTGCAGGTTGGTTGGCGCGGGAAAAGTGCGGGGCGACGCAGGCGGCGGGCTTTCCGCGCCACGCCGCGAGCCTTGTGGAGCCTGAGCCCGCGTGGCTCCCAGGAAGAAGCCCGTTGCCAACAATGCGACTGCGAGGGCCGATCGAGATGTCGATGATGGCTGCAAGGAGCGAGCCTCCGCGATAACAGTGTTTGCCGGTACTTATCCTTCCGAAACACAAGCAACTTTCGATTCGCCGGTCATCAGGGCGCATGGTTTCACAGTTAGAGATTCAGATTCACTTACGCTCGTAAACCGTTCCTGGCGGCTGATAGGGAGGATCGGACACCGCGCGCGTGTACGCAATGAGAGCTTTTACGTCGGCGGCGCTCAGCGTATTTCCGTAAGGCGGCATTAGCGCCGAACGATTCAAGGCCGGGCCGCCGTGCAGAACGATCGACGCCAGATCGGCGTCGCTCATCTTGTTCAACGTGTTGCCTTCGGTGAACGGATGCGGCTTGACCTCAAGGTTGTCGTAGTTGGAAACGCGCTCCGGCGACGACTCCGGATCGTGGCAGCGGCTGCAATACTTGTCCGCAAGAATGGCCCCGACGCGCTCCTGGTAGTCGAGCGCCGTTTCCACAATCGCCAGCGATACCGGCTTGGTCTTGCCGGGGGTAAACGCTTCGATCCGATATCGTCCTGAGGTATCGCCCAAAGTGACCGCGGTAGTAGCTTGGCCGCTGGAATCGGTGAGCACCGAGGAGGGATCGAAGCTAACGCCGGCGGGGCCGTCGAATTCAACCAGAGCTCCCGGAACCGCGTTTCCCTGATCGTCGTTGACCTGCACCACCAACGGATCATTGAGCGCGGTACCGGTTGCGCCAACCTGGTGGCCGCCGCTGGACTCAACCAGAGCGGTTCCCTGCGCTGTGGGCTTCAGTCCTGCATGGGGCGTAGCTGAATGCCTGCAGCCGGCCAGCGTGGCGAGCGAGAGAAACGCCGCTGCTGCGAAGGCCCCGATTTTTCTGTTTGCAGTCGATCGCGTCATCTTTACTTCGCTCCTCGCCCGCCTGGGGCTTTCAGCGACATCAGGAAGGCTGTCAACGCGCGGGCGTCTTCGTCGCTCAGGTTCTGATTCGGTTCTGCGACGCCGGGGCGAAGCGCCTGCGGGTTCTTCAGCCAGGCGTAGATCCAGGCTGGAGTGAGGCGCGAACCCACCTGAGTCAGCGTGGGCCCGATATAGCCCTTGTCGGTCTTGGTGTCGACGATGTGGCACGCCTGGCAGGCATATTTCGAATAGAACAATTGCCGTCCGTGCTCCACGGACTCAGGAGTAGTGGTCGCTGGCACAAGATCCGCGTCGATGGCCGGCGACTGATAGACGGTCAAGATGTAATCGGTCAACTCAGCGGTATCGCTGTCGCTCAGGTTGAAGCGCGGCATGCGCCGGATGAGCGACGGGCGCAGGGTGTTGGGGTTGTGCAGGAAGGCGGTGAGCCATTGCCGCTGCACCGAGCTTCCCTCCCAGGAAAGATCGGGCGCCATATCGCCGCCCCTGCCGTTGAAGCGGTGGCAACTGAAGCAGGCCAGTTCATTGATGAGTTTGCCGGCGTGCCCTGCTGGCTGATAGTTGGTCTCAGCAACCGCCGCGACGCGCAGGCTGTCGGGCATCGACTGGCCGCGGGCGGTGAGCGCGAGCAGAGCCGTGGTCAACGCATCGGTCTGCGCGGCGGTGAGGGTGAACTGCGGCATCTTGACGCTGGCGCCAAAGGCGCGCGGCTGGCGGATCTTGGCCGCGATGTAGCTGGGCAGCGAATGCTCCATGCCGGGCAGGAACACGATCTGCGCCAGCGGCTTGCTGCCGATGGTGCTGAGATCGGGCGCGAAGTTCTCCGGCTTTTCGACGCCGTTGATCTGGTGGCAGGCCGCACATCCCAGTTCAACGATGCGCTGCCGCCCGTGCGCGATCTGCTGCGGGGTGGCCGCATCCAAATGAACGCCCGAGCCGTAGTCGGAATCCGATTTTGCCAGCAGAAAACCAACCAGCGTGGCGATCTGCTGCGGCGTAAAGCGGTAGTGCGGCATGGGCGTGGTGGAGTCGTAGACGCGAGGATTCTGAAGCCATGCGGCAAGCCACTCGGGCTTTGCCTTGTTGCCGATGCGCGTCAGTTCCGGCCCCAGGTCGCCGCCCACCAAGTTGCCGGCGGCGTTCTGGACGGAGTGGCAGGAGGCGCAGAAGGATTCGCCATAGAGGCTTGGTCCCGCGGCGGGATCGGCGGCGGGCTTGGCGCCAGGCGCGACGGTATCGCCCGCTTGCGGCGTGCTGCTGCTCACCAGGTAGGCGGAGATGTCGCTGGCATCGGCATCGCTGAGCTTGAAGTTGGGCATCGTGGTCGATGCCGCGTAGGAGAGCGGGTCTTTGAGCCAACTGAAGATCCACTCGCGCGTGGTCTTGTCGGCGATGTGCGCGAGCGATGGAGGGTGGTCAGTGGCTTCAAACTTCGAGCCGTCAGGCCGCGTGATTCCGTGGCAATGAACGCAGCCGTAGCGGGTGAGCATGGTCCTGCCCAGGTTGAGCTGCGGCGTACCGGTCAGCGCATTCTGGTGGCACTGGCCGCAGCCGGATTCGATGTAGCGCATGGGCAGAATCGGCT
This sequence comes from uncultured Acidobacteriota bacterium, assembly GCA_963766785.1. Lineage (GTDB taxonomy): Bacteria > Acidobacteriota > Terriglobia > Terriglobales > Acidobacteriaceae > Telmatobacter. Next base: position 163,893 of record CAVYBV010000009.1, on the reverse strand, counting down.
CTTCGCCGGCGCGCTCACTGTGGTGCGCCTCAGCAACCGTGGTGGCCTGTCCCTGGCCGCCATGGCAGATGACGCAGCCGAATCCATCCACCGAATGCGGGATCACGGGGTGCTTGCGGAATGGCTGCTGGGTTACGTCGGAAAGGCTGGCTTCCTTCAGGCCCAGGTGACAGGTGGTGCAGCGATCCACAACGCCCAGCTCCGGCAGCCAGATCTGGTGAATGCCGGGCTGCACGTGGCGGCGCAGGCTGACCGCATCGCCGCGATCGTGGATCAACGCGAGGTATTTGCGCTGATAGCTGTGCCACTGGCTGAAGTGCTCCTTTGCCGGCGCAATGGCCAGAGTCAGCAACAGGATGAGACTGACAACGCCGAATGCCCGCACCGGATCGCCGAACAGCGTCTGCCACGCAGAGGAAACAAGTTTTCCGATCGATCGCACTTAATTCCTCCAGGGCAAGACCCAGGACCAGCCCGGGCCGCGGAACCATGTGCCGACAGCAGTGAGCACAATCAATTCAAGAAGAAACCACGTCATGATCCAGTAAGCCAGCGGCTTCAGGGCCAGGTAGCGGCGCAGCCGCGACGGCGAATCCGGCGTGCTGAAGGCGGCGACGATCATGGCCAGTGCGACAAGCACGGTGGGCGCGACGGCGACGTAGACATGAAATGCAAGAAGAAAGATCAACATTCCCAGAGCCGTGAGGTAGAACAGACGCACGCGCCGGGTTCGATCTTTCAGAAACAGGCCATTGGCTTCGATATTGACGTTGAAATAGGGAATCACCACCAGAGAAAGGATGAGGAGCGTAGGCACCAGCACGCCGGCCACCACGGGCGGGAAGTAATGGAGCAGTTCCTGCAGACCCAGGAAGTACCACGGCGCCTTGGCGGGGTTGGGCGTGTGCGTGGGGTCGGCAATGCCCTCCAGGGGCGCATTGAAGAACAGGGAGAAGAGAACCAGCGCGGTGGCCAGCAGCTCAATCGCCAGCGCTGCGCGAAAGAGCACCTCGGGAAAGGTCTGCACCTGGTCTTCCTGGGTTACGCGGACCTGCGCCGAGGTGCGCCGCGTGACAAAGACCACGCGGGTGGGCGAGCGGCGCTGGTCAGAGTCGATGCCGGCGACGAAATCTTTCGAGTCGCTCATTGCCCCTCCTTCGTGGTAGCCGCGCTTTCAGGCGCCGGTTGCGGCTTTGGTTCGGACTGCTGCACGTAGAGGCCGCCGTCCTTGCGGATGCGCCAGAAATGGACGGCGATGAAGAGGATGGCCGCCAGCGGAAGCACGACGCAGTGCAGCACATAGAAGCGCAGCAGCGCATTGGCGTTGACCTGGTTGCCGCCCAGCAGCAGGAAGTGGATCTTGGCCCCCACCAGCGGCACCGCGGAGGACAGGTTGGAGCCGACCGTGATGGCCCAGAATGCAAGCTGGTCCCAGGGCAGCAGGTAGCCGGTATAGCTGAGCAGCAGCGTAACAACGAGGAGCACAACGCCGATGACCCAGTTGAACTCGCGCGGCGTGCGGTAGGCGCCGCGATAGAAGACCTTGAACATGTGCGCGAAGACCAGGAAGACCATCAGCTGCGCCGACCAGCGGTGCAGATTCCTGAGGAAGAGTCCCGACGATACAACAAACTGCAGGTCTTTCATGTCCGCGTAGGCCTGCGGCACCGAAGGGTGATAGTAAAGCATGAGCAGAATGCCGGTGATAACCAGGATCAGGAACGTGCCGAAGGTCAGCGTGCCGAGGTACCACGTGACACTGAAGCGGACCATGCGTTTGCGCACCTTGGTGGCAAACAGGTGAAGAAATATATTCTGCTGGATCGCCAAAGCGCGATGGAGCGTGCTCGAGCCCGTGCCGCTGCGAAAGACCGAGCGCCATACCCTGCTCCCGCGTACTTTGTCGATCATCTGGCCGGTGTTCAAGGGCATGCTTATATCCTCAAAAACTGCAGTGGGGGGATTTCGGTGGAGCGGTCGACCATCACGTCGCCGTCGTCGCTGACCCAGATCCTGAGCCATGGCAGCGGCTTGGGCGCCGGGCCCTCGATCTTTTGGCCGGTGCGCTTGAATTTGCTGCCGTGGCAGGGGCAGGCGATGATGCCCAGGTCCTGGTTCCACGTGGTCAAGCAGCCCAGATGTGTGCACACCATGCTGAGGGCAAAGTAGCCTTCGTCGGTTCGCACCAGGTAGATTCCGGAGTTGACATCCATGGTGACCGAATTCACCGCGAAGCTTTCCACCTTGCCAACATTGACGATGGGCGACGGCTCGTAAAGGACGTTGGGCGAGAGGTATTCGTAAGAGAAAGCAATGGTGCCCGCGGCGGCGATGCCCAGCGACCCGAGGCCGATTTTAGTGAAGAAGGCTCGGCGGTCGAACTCGGTGGGAAGACTCTTCGCGATTGTTCTTACTTCGTCGGGCATGTTCTACCTCTTCTGCGCGGCTGCCAGCGGCGGTTTGGGGCGCAACGGGCGATCGATGGATTCCACGGAGATCAAGCCGGTCGGGTCCGCGGAGACAAGGTTGTACGATTCCATGGTGATGGTGCCGGCGGGGCAGCGCATGGCGCACAGCCCGCAGCGAATGCAGCGCGATTCATCTTTCAGCATGGCCGAACCGGTTATGACGCCAAGCTCTTCCGCCTTGATATCGTCCAGTTCTACGCCAAGCAGGCCGCGAACTTCGGCGAGCTGCTGTGTGGTTTCTTCGTCGAAGGCGATGCGGTCGAGCGAGACCAGTTCCAGGCAATTCTCCGGACAGACATCGACGCAGCCGCCGCAGAGAATGCAGGATGTGGCGTCCGCTGCGTTGCCTTCAAAGACGGTGTTGACCCAGCAGTGCAGGCAGCGCTGCGCCTCGGCCATCGCGGTTTCCTCGTCGAAGCCGATCTCGACTTCAGTAACTCCGGTGCGGCGATTGAGAGGCAGCATGGGAATCGCCGGCCGGGCCAGGTCGAGCAACTCCAGCGGCATGCGATGGCGCTCCAGCACTTCGACTTCCACGATGGGGTCAGGATGCTGCGTGCCGCGCAGGAACTCGTCAATTCCCACCGCGGCGCGCTTGCCATCGGCCACGCTGTCAATAATGAGGCGCGGGCCGAAGACGCAGTCGCCGCCGGCAAAGACGCCGGACGCAGAAGTCATGAGCGTTTGCGGATTGACCGCGATCAGGCCGCGCGGCGAAACATCGACACCGTCGTCGGGGCCAAGGAACTGGAGATTCGGCGCCTGGCCGATGGCCATGATAATCGTGTCGCACTCCAGCCGCGTTTCGCTGTTCTCAAAGAAGGTGGGGCTGAATCGGCGGTTGGCGTCAAAGACGGATTTCGTCTTGAGCACTTCAAGCGCGACTGCGTGCCCGTTCTCACCGATGATCTGCTTGGGACCGAAGCCGGGATGGATGATGATGCCTTCTTCCTCGGCCTCTTCGATTTCTTCAAGCGCGGCCGGCATCTCCGCACGATTCTCCAGGCATACCAGGTGAACCTCCTGCGCGCCCAGCCGCAAGGCGGAGAGCGAAACGTCCATCATCTCCCGCGCAGCCAATGCATCCATGCTTCCCTGCGACGGCTCGAAGTTCTCCACGCCCCCGGCATGCTGGCGCAGCACTTCGCGGGCAGCGGAGCGGGCCACATCCATGGCCACGTTGCCGCCGCCGATGACCAGAACCTTTTTCCCGATGGTGAAGGTGTAGCCGAGATTGACATTGAGGAGAAAATCGATGCCCTTGTAGACGCCGTCAAGGTTGACGCCGGGAATGGTGAGGTCGCGGCTGCGGTGCGCGCCAACGGCGATCAGCACGGCATCGAACTCGCGGCGCAGATCGGCGATGTTGAAGTCCCGGCCGGCCGCATGATTCAGCTTCAGCGTGATGTCGCCGGTGGAGAGAATCTCGCGCACCTGCGCTTCCACCACGTCGCGCGACAGGCGATATTCGGGCAGGCCGAGATAGAGCATCCCGCCCGGCACCGGCGACGCTTCAAAGATGGTGACTGGGTAACCCATCAGCGCCAGATCGTGTGCGGCAGACAGGCCGACAGGTCCCGCGCCCACGACGGCGATGCGAAAGGAAAGACGAGGCTGAGTGCGCCCTGCGTTTACGTTGATGGGCCGCCGCGACTCCGGCCCGTGGCGCTCGGTAAGGAAGCGCTTGAGCGCACGGATGGCGATGGGTTTGTCGATCGCTCCACGGCGGCAGGCCGTCTCGCACGGGTGTGCGCAGACGCGGCCGCAGATGCTGGCCATGGGATTAGGCTCGCGTGCCGCGCGATAGGCCTCTTCAAACTCTCCCTCGGCAATGAGCGCAACATAACGGCCGGCATTGGTGTGCGCGGGACAGGCCATCATGCAAGGGAAGTTGGTATTCAGCCAATCTCTGTCAACTTTCTTGTCGACATAGCGTTCGAGCATCCCGGGACTCCCTCGATGGAGGACGAAACTGCGGGCAGCAAGGGTAGACTCTGCCGCCCGCGGATTTACTTGCTCAGTGTGAAGTCGGCAGTGGCGTCTCCGGCGACTTTCACAGGATTGGATTTGCTCTTGGCGCCTTCGTTCCAGGCAGTCACGGTGTATGTACCGTCGGGCACGTTGTCAATCTTGTAAGCGCCTGTCCTATCCGTCGTGGCAAAATACGGGGTGGGAGAAACAACCAGGTAGCCGGACATGTCAGGATGCACGTTGCAATACAGCGGAACGATGCCGGGAGTGTCGAATTTGAATGATTTCCGCTGACCCTGAGGCCACGTGCCCAGGTTGTGGCCGAGCTTCTTGTTGCCGCTAATGGAAGGCCAGAAGACGTTGTGTGCGACGCTGTCGCTGTTGAGGAAATCGACCGTCGTGCCCTGTTGCATGGCAATAATGTGGGGCACGAACATCAGTCCCTTCTGGTCCATGGTGATGGGCTGCGAGGGCGCGGGGAATGTCTTGCCGGCAATGGCATCGACGTAGACAACCGACTGGCTTTTGACGCCGGAGACCTTGCCGTGGATGGTGCCGGCATAGGCCGCCGTGCTGATTGCGGCCAATGCCGCGATTGCTGCGAGGGTAACGGGCTTCATAGGATCTCCTGGTGGTAACTCGTTGAGGTTTCGGGGTGGCGCGCCTGCACCCATCTCCGCTCGCATCAGAACACGAAGCGAGCCAGCAGATAAACGGTGTTGTTGTCGCTTGCGTCGCGCCCTGCGCCGTCATAGTTGGTAGCGCCGCCGTTGAATCGTGTGTAGTCGGTGTATTGCACGGCAAGGTCGATGTTCTGATATGGCCAGTAAGAGACGTTCGCCGAGATTCCCTCGCTTCTGGCGCCCCCATTGGCGCTGCCCGACACTGCGGCTGGAGCGTACAAGAGCGGGTCGTTAGTGCCGTCTGTCAGGAACCATCCCAAGGTTCCCGAGAATCGATTGCCAAGGTGGTACTCTGCGTTGGCGTTACTCGCATTCAGATGATGTGGACCTGGCTTCGCAGCGCCACTTGCTGCGCTTCCAACCAGTGCAGCGTTCTCACGGACATACGTGCCGCGCAGCGAGAGAACATCCTTGCCGATGGTCCGGTCATATTGGATGTCCGGCCCAAAGTCGGTGTAGCTGTCCTCGGGCCCGGTTACAGCGCCTGGAGTCGATTTCACATGGATGCCGTAGGCGCCGACTTCAAGGCTTGAGGTTCGTGCGTTCTGCTGAAATGCCAGCCGCCAGTAGGGCGCCGCGCCCTGGATGTTATAGGTGCAGCAGGTCCCGGTTGTGGGCTGGGCATCGTCGACATGGTCGGAGCGGTAAAGGGTGCCGACAAAGTACACGTGCTGGTCCCACATGGTGTATGCGCCCAATCCAGCTACATCCTGACCCAGCAGCCCGTTGATGAGCGGCGCCGCGGCTGGGCCTGGAGCACCGTTCGCGGCGATGAATGGATAGCCCCACGCCGGCGTGCTGTTCCACAAATCTTCCAACGTCGGGTTGTTGTTCAAAGTCAGGCCATAGTCCAGTTCCTTGCCTGACACCGTCGTTTTGTTGGCATAGCGGATATCGGTGTTATCCATTGTGAAGTGGTCATCTTGCACTTCGTAGGTCACCTGAAGAAAGCTGCCAAGGTGGGAGGTCCAGGCTCCGGCCAGGAAGAGAGAAATGTCCTGCGGAAACTGGAAATTCCAGTTCTGGGTGCCTGGTTGGGGAACTTTGGTACTGGTCAACGAGGTCTCAAAGAAGGCACTCAGCGGCAGCGTCTCCAGCATATTCAGGGGTGAGCGGCGCGCGTTGGGTTCAGCGGTAATGCTCGTGTTCTGAGTGCGGTCGATGTACGCCATCAGCTTGAAAAGCCGCCCGGCGTTGTTCAACTCCGGCGGAGTCGTGTGGCATCCGCTGCACGGCAATCCGGTTTGGCGAGCGTAACTGGGAAGCGCCAGGGCGGTGGGAACAAATCCCCAACCTCCGGCGACAATTGCAGCCGTAAAAAGTAAGATGCTGCGTCTCATGAAGCCTCCTATGACCAACCAACGACGAGGGACCGGAGTCCGTTGCGCGTTCTGCAATGGGGTTTGGTGTTGCTTATCACAATCTCAAATCCCGAGCATGAACACAGTGTGATGTAGCTCACCAACATCCAGATGTGATGGCAATCACACCAATTCCTTTTTCGTAAACGTCAACGTTGAGGCGCATGGCAAGGCCCTCAGCAGAAAATGGCTGGAACGGCGCTTTGACCTGATCGGGATTAAGACTGCTGTGTCTTGGTGCTGTTGTGCGAGGTCGCCGCTTCCTCGCGGTCGCAACGACTCGAGTTTCGAGGTGCATCAATCCTGGCTCCGTGGAAACTCTGGGCGCGCAGAACTGCCAAAATGCCGGGAATTCGAATCTCGGATAACGGCAGGCACTGTGAGGGCCGGGGGTGCTATTGAAGGTATAGGTTTCCGAACGACTGGATTACTCAGGTCCAGCCGTTTCATTTATTGGGTTTGCGGAGGCGGATGGGGTAATACAAATCGACGCTACAAAGGCATCCAGGCCGGATTATTCTGAACAGGGCGGACTATCCGGATATCGCATTAAGCTACCAAAGCTAAACAATTCAGTTTGATTTCCGCCGAAATAAAGGTACCCGCGAAAGGCTGCTGGCGGAGAGAGTGGGATTCGAACACTCACACTGATAACAAACAAGTTATTGATTATGTTCGGGACGTGTTCGGGAAATTGGGGTATACTTTCCGCCTAGAGAGGATACCCCGAACATGGCCGAACCTACTCTGATGGTGCGCTTTAAGGACGGCACAAAATGGCCGCGCAAACCGGCCGCCTATACCTCAACCGGTCGCGTCCAAAGAGGAGCCATGTGGCCAGGGCCGATTGACGAAAAGGGAAATAAGGTTGCCGTCGAATTAGCTCCTGGCATTCCCTACCACTACGAGATTCGGATCGAAAAGGACGGCAGCACGCGGTATCAGCCCGCTGGCCAGAATCATACCGACGCTGAGGCGCAACGGCTGCGGATGATCGAAAAGAAGGATGTCAAGGCCCAGGCCAAAAACCTAGGAATGACGGTGATCGATCCGGAAGAATCGAAAACATCCCGGCCCACCCTCAAAGACACGGCAGACTTGTATATCGAAGATTGCCGCAAGCGCAATGTCCTAGAGGCTATGGAGCAGGCCCGCGTGGTGGCTGCCGAGTTCCCTGCTCTGACGCGCCTCACATACGCCGACGAGGTCACCCGGGACGCCATCCTGACATTTGATGACGAACTGCGCAAGTTGGGCCGCAGTGCCAGGACCATCCGAAATAAACGCCAGCGGCTGCAGAGTTGGTTTCGCTTCGCCGGCATTGATGCGAATCTCTTCCCCGGCAAGCCGCGCATTGTAAAAACCATTCCTACCATCTATGAGCCGTATCAGATTAAGGAACTGATGACTGCCGCTGACAAACATCAGCACATGGCCTGTTCGCTGATGCTTAAGCTGGGACTGAGGGATGGTGAAGCCCAGCATGCGGAGTGGACGGATGTCCTTTGGACGGATCGTCTATTTCATGTTCAATCTAAACCAAGATTCAACTGGACGGTAAAAGACTATGAGGATAGGTTGATACCGATCGGGGACGACCTTTACGCCGAGTTGGAAGAGTGGCGAGCTCGGAATCCCAAAGATACCCTAATCATTCCTACCCGCAGCGGAAATCCGAATGGGAAGCTGCTGGCGATGCTGAAAGGGCTTGCGCGTAGAGCCGGCCTCGGCTGCGGAAAATGCGCTAACTGCATTAAGAAGGTGACCGGTCAGATCGGGTGTGACGATTACTACCTGCATAAATTCCGTGCCACGTACATCACAAGCTTGTTTCGCGCCGGATTTGATCCTGTAACCATCATGCGCTATGCCGGCCACGAAGACCTACAAACCACAATGGTCTATGCGCGCCCGGCCTCAGGCAAGTCCGGCATCGCGGGCGTGAGTGGCATTGCGTGGGAAGGCTAAATGTAGGAACCCTGCTGAACGAGGGCTGGACCTGCCCGAAGTCTCGAAGTCTCGCTTGTCGCCATCCTCGATACGTACAAGGCACGCTTCCTACGCTCGGCGGGATCGCTCATCCAGACCATCGAGCACAGCCACGTCGATACCATGACGGACTCGATCGAGCGAGCGGCATTGCATGCCGCAATCCACTGCGGAACGGCGTGTCGGCAAGTTGGCGACGCACAAGTCTCCGGAACAGCCTCTGATGCTTCGGATTCGCGGTCTGCGCCGAGCGCTTGCTGTCCGATTCGCGCTACCCTGCCGGCGGTGCGCCGAGCAATTCGCCCGCCGTGGCCGCATCATCGCGAGAAGGCGCAACGTCGATCGCCTCTGCCCGGTTCCATCCTCGTAGTCGTCCTCGTCGTCGAAGTATGCATCGATGTCGTCGAAGTCGCCGTCCTCGTCCTCCGTAACTCCCTACGAGTCCTCCAAGATCGCGTTGTATAGTTCCGTATCGAGTTGTTCGGTTGGAATCCAGTCGGGCGGGTCGTAGATCGCGACCCGCCCGTCATTCGTGTTTTCGCGTCCGTCCCGGTCTGTCATGTCTTCCATCGATCTGTCTCCATTGCCGGCTGATAAAAGCATGCCATGAAATCGGGACGCTCGAGCCTGATCGCGGTCACCCATGTGTACCATTACACACATCTGATCCGATAGCCAAATCTCTCGCCGCAGCTGGCACGCCGCGCACAAGCTCCGGTACACTTTCTGCTCATCACCAACGTGGTGCGGACCTGGGCGCCGCAGGGGCAGACACCCATTCATCGTCACCGCCAGGGACGGCGAGACAAGATCAGTGTCATCTCCGGCATTTCCCTCAGCCCGCGGCGGCGTCGACTGGGTCTCTATTATCTGCTTTTCTTCGACAACATCGGCCAGGAGGAGGTCTGCCGCTTCTTGCGCGAACTGCTGTGCCACCTGCGCGGCCCGTTGATCGTGCTGCTGGACAACTCCTCCACCCACAAGGGAAACCCCATCCAACAACTTCAACGGCAACATCGCGCCTGCGCATCGAGTACTTTCCTTCCTACGCGCCGGAACTCAATCCTGATGAGGGAGTCTAGTCTCAGGCCAAGCAGGAACTGGCCAACAGCTGCCCCAAGGACGTGGATGAACTGATGGAAGACGTTCTACGTTCCATCGACGGCGTACGCAGCTCAGCAAAGAAGCTCCGTGGCTGCATCCTGCAATCCGAGCTACCTTCCTTTTTGCGCTGCGTTATTGCATTATTTATGCAGAAATCAATAAATGCCCGCTTTCGGCAGCACCCTCTTGAGACAGCCAAACTCGATTTTCGTCCGGAAGAATTGGCTTCCAATTGATGCTGCATGTACCAAAGTTTTCAATCGTCCGAACTTGGGCCAGCCGAGCGGCTGCATAGACCGCAGAGCCAGTTCTGTTTGATTGATGCTATCGTTGCTCAGGAAGGGTCGGCGACGCGCCGACGCCGCTACCCGCGGTCCTCAACTTGTTTATTCTGCGGCGGCATTGAGGACTGGCGAGGAGGCTGAAACGTCACCCATGTTGCAGGGAGTGCGGCAGAGACGGAGGAGTTCGCATGTCTACGCCGCACACGCATGGTTAGGCGCGCCCGGCCGCATTTGGTAGATGGGAGTTTGGTTTCCGAACTTCCGGTCGTGAAGGAGGTTGCGCTATTGGGCCGCGATAAAATTGTCCGAGCTTTTGGGTACTCCGGCCTTTTCTGCTTGTCAGCCGTGGTGTATGCGCAAGGTGCGCTGCAGACGCCTGCACGTGTACCGGCATTTGCTCTCACTTCATCGCAGCAGGAGATTTCTATTCAGCGCGAGACCGATCCTTCGCGGCCGTTTTCGGTTGTCGGGCCGCGCGGAGCCGTGCTGGGGCAGGAGGATGGAGCGTTTGAGGTGTGGGTGTTTCCGTGGAAGGTTTTGAGCGGCCTGCGGATCTCCGCTCGGATGGATCGCTATCCGGTCCCCATTGACGTGAATCACCAAGCCAAATGGATTGAGGTTCGCCCCGACTCGACGATTATCACGTTTTCGCATGCAAACTTTACGATTCGCGAGATCATCCTGGCGCCGACGCACATGCAGGAAAGTGCGGGAACGGAGATCTTCTTTCAAATTGAAGCTGCGCGTCCGATGACAGTCACCTTCAGCTTCAAGCCGGAGATGCAACGCATGTGGCCGGCAGAGTCGGACCCCCAGCCGAGTCCGGAGTGGGTTTCGACGGGCGCATCGAGCGGCTTCTATATTCTTCATCTCAATTTTCCGCAGCACGCGGCGGCGATTGCCATGCCTTCGGCCGAACCGGGGATTCTCGAGCCTTACCAGGAGCGCGCCGCGTTTTATCCTTTGCAGTTTGTTCTTCGATTCGATCCGGCACGCGATGCGCACACATTCTTCCCGTTGCTGGTGACGACCGCCGACACGCAGACCGCGACAACAAAGCAAGCGTTTGCCGAGCAGCTTACTGCGCTGGATCGCGCCACGGAGTCGAATTATGAAAGCAATCGCGAGCACTATGAGCACCTGCTTTCAACCAGCATGAACATTGAAACCGCCAATCAGCGTTTGAACGATGCCTTTGCCTGGGCGGAAGTCTCCATAGAACAGCTTCGCGTGGAAACGACGCCGGATCACAGCGAGAAACCGCTGACGGCCGGTTTCGTTGCCTCCGGGGACTCGGTGAGACCAGGCTTTGGATGGTACTTCGGCCGAGATGCGCTCTGGACGCTCTACGCGTGCGACAGCGTGGGGAGCTTTGAAACTGCGCGCCAGGAGATGGACTTTCTTCTGCGGCGGCAAAGCCCGGAGGGTAAGATCCCGCACGAGTGGTCGCAAACAGCCAACCTTGTGGACTGGAAGAGCCTTCCGTATGCATTTGCTTCGGCGGATTCGACACCGTTGCTGCAAATGGCGATGAACGATTATCTGCGCATTAGCGGAGACAAGCAATTTGTTGCTGAACACTGGGCCGGGCTCGAGCGCGCATGGAAGTACGAGACCACGCATGATTCAAACGGCGACGGGATTTATGACAATGCTTCCGGCACAGGCTGGGTAGAGTCGTGGGTGCCCGCGATGCCGCGGCAGGAGATTTACCTCGCCGCATTGGACGAACAGGCGAGTCTCGCATTTGCAAATCTGGCCCGCGTCACAGGACACGATCAGTTGGCTGCCGAAGCGAAAGAGCGCGCTGCTCGCCTGGCAAAACTGATCGAGGAAGAGTATCTTCTTCCGGACGAGAAGTTTTATGCCTTCAGTTGGAACGGCGAGGGCGAAGTTGATTCGACGGCTACGATTTTTCCCGCCGTGGCGTGGTGGGATGGCGACTACTCGCTGTCTCATGCGCAGGCAATGCTGTCGCGCTGGGCGTCGGACGAATTCTCGACGGATTGGGGAACGCGACTGTTGAGCGGTCAGACGAGCTTCTACGATCCAATCAGCTACCATCAAGGCTCGGTGTGGCCGGTGTCTACCGGATGGGTAGCGGTCGCAGAGTATCGCACGGGGCGCACACTTTCGGGCTATGCACATCTGATGCAGAATGCCGATCTGACCTGGTCCCAGGACCTGGGCAACGTAACGGAGCTGCTCTCGGGCCGTTTTTTTGAGCCCCTCGGGCGGAGTACCGCGCATCAACTGTGGTCATCCGGGATGGTCATCTCTCCCTTCGTACGGGGCCTTTTCGGCCTGGAGTGGAACGTGCCCGGCCACACCCTGAGCGTGACCCCGCATCTGCCTGCCGACTGGCAGGATGCCAAATTGCGCAACGTCCCTTATGGCAATGCGCGGCTGGACCTGAGCTTTAAACGCTCAGGGGCCGAACTGGTGGTAACAGCGGTTCATGCACCGCACGGATTGCATCTGGCGTCGAATGCGCCGGGCGCCAGGATTGCCGGCGACACAATCCGCATTCCTCTGCCCGCAGTAGAAGTGGCCATTGAGGGCCGTCTTCCAGCGTTCGGTGAAGAAACGAGCCAGTTGAAGGTGCTTGACCAGCAAAATGCGGCGCGGCAGTACACACTGACACTTTCGGGAATGAGTGGGCAGGCGTACACACTGCAACTGCGCGAGAATGCGGCCAATCTGAAGGTTCGGGTGGAGGGCGCGGTGCTGGGAGCTCTCAGCGATGGCCTGCGAGCTGTCACCGTCACATTTCCGGTGGGCAGCGGGTACGTGTCCAAGATTGTTCGATTGTCGTGGTAATTGGTTCTCGACAGAAGGAATCCGGAAAAAATAGACTTCGGCCCTGCCATCTTGCTCGTCATTTGGGTTTCCTGTAAGGTCGGCACGGATCTTTTACGCCTTCTGCTCTGTGTGGAAAGCGTCGGACTTCAGGATTTTGCCACCTTCCTGGATAACGAACAAGCGATTCACATCCAGATCTGAAAGAACGTCGACCGTTCCGGAGGGCCAGCGGATCTCCACGAGATCAACTTTGGCCGCGTTGCCAAGGCCGAAATGGATGCGCAGGTCACTGGCCGAAAAGTATCCATTGGATGAGCAGACCTCATCGATCTGCGTGAGCGGAGAGCCCGGTTTGGCGCCCATCACGGGCGTGCCGGTATGCGCAACCACCTTGAGCCGGGCACCGATCCCGGTACGATTGCTCTTGGTTCCGACTGTGCGGATCTTGATCCAGTTGCGCTTTAGCGTCGAATCACAGCGAAGCAGTTGCGGAATGGCGTTGACGCAGTTCACCACAGCATCGAGGTCGCCGTCGTTGTCGTAATCGCCCACCGAAAAGCCGCGCGCCTTGGCGGGAGTGGTGATGCCGCTGCCGCCCAACAGACTGAGGTCCTCAAACTGACCATTACGCAGATTGCGGTAGAGATATTTCCGCTCCGCGTAAGGCGCGTCCACCTGGGTTCCGTCCACTTCCGGGTAGACATGGCCGTTGGCCACAAGGATATCGAGCCAACCATCGTTGTCAATATCCATAAAACTCACGCCCCAGCCCAGCAGGCGGGTATTGACGCCCAGGCCGGCCTGATAGGTCTGGTCGTCAAAGGAGTCCTCGCCCAAGTTCATATAGAGCGAATCCGTGTCACCAGCGAAATTTGTCTTGACGATGTCCAAAAGGCCGTCGCGATTGTAATCGCCAACCGAGACGCCCATGCCGGCTTGTGGTTTGCCGTCGGGCGAGTAGGCCACACCCGCTTCGACGGCCTCGTCCTGGAACTTTCCGTTCTTTTGGTTCACATAGTACGTGGCAGCGGTGGAATCGTTGGCCACATAAATATTGGGCCAGCCGGTGTTGCCCAGGTCGGCAGCCACTGCGCTCAGGGCATAAGTGCCCAGCGCCGTAAACATGCCGCTTTTCTCGCTCACATCGGTGAACGTGCCGTCGCCGTTGTTGTGGTAGAGAATGTTCTTGCCGCCCTGGAGGCCCGGTGGTCCACAGGCTACCTGAATCCCCTTGTAGGTGCAGTGTGCTTGCGCCGGTGTTGGCGCCGTCTTCAGATCGAGATCAATATAATTGCCCACGAAAAGATCCAGATTGCCATCCCGATCGTAGTCAAGAAACGTACATCCGGAGTTCCACCTGAGCCGGTCTTGCAGCAGTCCCGCCTCTTTCGTCACTTCAGCGAAGGTGCCGTTGCCGTTGTTGCGGAAGAGAGCGTTCTGTCCGTAATAAGTGACGAATAGATCGTTCCAGCCGTCGTTGTTATAGTCGCCCACGCAGCACGCTTGACCCCAGCCGGAACGCGCCAGGCCTGCCTTGAGCGTGACATCTGTGAACGTGCCGTCACGGTTGTTTTTGAAGAGATGGCACACGGACTGATGGCCTTTTGGAAAGCCTTCCAGCCGCGAGCCGTTTATCAGGAAGATATCAAGCCAATCGTCCTGGTCGTAATCGAAGAAGGCCGCGCCGCAACCGGTGGTTTCAAGGAGATATTTGTTGTGATGAACGCCGCCGAAGATGGTCTCCACATGAAGTCCGGCTTCGCGGGCCACATCGACGAACTGCACACCCAGCAGAGTTCCGGTTACGGGCGACGGCGCTCCCTTGGGCGCCCGACGGGCCCGAGCCGAGTAAGTCTGTCGCGCCGCCGCTGCCGACTGCTGCTGCGGTATAGTCTTCTGACCATCCCATGCAAACGCCGGCCGCGCCATGCGCAACACATCTTCCAGCGGCAGAACCAGCGCGGTTCGCGATAGCGACTTCAAAAATCCACGGCGGGTAGACGGCAATTAAGAGACCTCCTGGTATCGTTATCAGCTTCCACAGTTCATGAAATTTGCCTCCGCATGGAAGCATGTCACTTGGCAGGCGCAAGCGCCTTTGCCTCGGCAAGTTCGGCGGCCGCATCTTTGCTGCGTCCCTGGCGCTGATAGGCAATGGCGAGTTGGAGGTGGGGCTCATTGAAAGTCGGATCGGCTGCAACAGCCTCCTGGTAACGCGCGATCGCGTCCGCGATGCGGCCGTGCAGCATGAGCTCGTTTCCGGCGCTGATGGCAAACTCTGCGCGCTGCCGGCTGACGGCCGCGCGGCTGAGGTTGGCGGCCTGGCGCCGGTATTCCGCGGCCTCGGCGCGCAGATCCATCATTTGGCTCCGCAACTGCGCCGCCTTTTGCTGGTCTCCAGCCGAGTCGGCTGCATTGGCTTGCTGCGCCAGGGTTGCGGCTTGTTCAGCCAGAACGCTTGCCAAGGTGACGCGCGGGCCGGGCTGTGCGGGAAGCAACGAAATGGCCTTGCTGAGCGCGTCCTTGGCTTCATCAAGCCGTAAATCCTGCCTGAGAGTGCTCCCCAGAATGGCCCAGGTGTTGCCGTTCTCCGGACTCAGTGCCACGGCTTTCTTCAATTGCGCGACTGCCTCGTCCAGCTTTCCGGTTTGCATGTATAAAATGCCGAGCGCGTAGGGTGGATCGGGCAAAGATGGGTCCAGCTGCGCGGAGCGGTTCAACTGCGCAATGGCTTCGTCGAAATGGTCAAGAAACTTATAGGTCACACCGAGGTCGTAATAGAGATCCGGATCATTGGGGTGCAGCGCCAGCGCTTTCTTGAAGTCCGCAATCGCATCGTCGAACTCCGATAGCTGTACCTGGGCCGTCCCCATGTCCTTATACGCGTCGACGTCGTTGGGATCTTCGGCCAGCGACCTCCGGAACAGGTCCAGCGCCTCTTTACCGTTGCCTGTCAGCGTAAGCGCCAGTCCGAGGTTGTCAAGAGCGCTGCGATTGCGGGGATCGCGCTTGATGGCTTCCTGAAACCAGGGTATGGCATCGTCTTGCCGTCCCAGGCGCTGCAGCGACATCGCAAGTTCAAGCTGCACGCCCGGCAATTGCGGGTTTGCCTTGGCGGCCATGGTAAGTTCCTGAGCCGCATCCGCGTCATTGCCGGCCGCCTCTAATGTGCGGCCATATTCGAACAGAATCTCGCCATCGGAGGGCTCCATGCGGGCAGCGGTTTCGAACTGCGCCAGCGAACCGTCGAAGTCCCGCTCACGGCCCAGGAGAACACCCAGATGAAATCGCGCGGGAACATACCCGCTGTCCAATGCGATGGCGGCCTCGAACCGGCTTCGCGCCTCGGTCCATTGGCCCATCTGCGCGTACAGCGAACCGATTTCGTCATCGAGGTCGGCGCGCGGACCAGTAAGTGTTTCCGCACTCGCGAACGCATCAGCGGCTCTGTCCGGCTCGCCGGTGGCCGCCAGAGCGCGGGCATAGACCTCATAGAATGCGGGGTTGACCTGCGTCTGCCCTGGCTCCTTTGACCAGCGAAGCGCCGCTTCGAAATGTGGAATAGCGCTCGCCGCCTCTCCAGCCTGCGCCAGCGCGACAGCCAGATCGGCTTCAATGCCCTCATTGCCCGGCTTGAGCTTCGCGGCAGCCTCGAACTCCGGCACGGCCTCCTTTGGCCTGCCCAATTCCACCAGGACCGTGCCCAGCGCTTCGTGCCCCTCAGGAATTTGGGGCGCGAGCCGAGCCGCCTTGGCAAACTGCGCCCGCGCCGCTTCAAGGTCGCCCTTCTGTTGCGCCGCATATCCGGCGTGAAATGCGGTCTCCGCCTTTTTGATCGCCTGAGTTTCTTTGCGCGACGGCGCTTGCGCCACGGACCCGTGCATCAGAAGCAGCGCCACGCAGCTTGCAACGGTACAAACCATCACCCATCCATAGTGCATTGGCTATTTCTCCGGGGCCCCACTCAGCCCGGTCTTCTGCAACTCCACCACCATCTTGTATTCGCGATTGGCCTCCGTCACCTCGCCGGTGGCCGTGTAGGCTCTGGCCATTAGATAGTGAGTCATGTAATTAGTTGGATCCATCTGCGCGGCATGGGCAAGGTATTGAATTGCCTGTATGGGATCGTGGAGCTTGAGGAAGAGCTCGCCGAGCAGAATATATGGCCCGGTGGAATAGGGTTCCAGCACCACTGCGCGGTTCAAAGCCTGTTGCGCATCTGGGTATTGCCCAGTGCGGAGATAGGCGTCGCCCAGCCGGTCGTAAAGGTCCGGGTCCAGCGGATCAACTTTGCGCTCGGCCTCCAGTTCGCGGATGGCGCCCGGCAGGTCGCCCTTGGCTAGCGCGATTTCGCCCAAAAGCTCGTGGGCCAGAGGCAACCGAGGATTTAGCTCGAGAGCCTTTGTCGCCTGCGCCGCGGCCTCGTCGGGAAGCTCGCGGCGAAGGAACATCCGGCCAGCCAGAAGATAGGCTTCGGCGGAATCCGGGGGAAAGCTGTACTGCGCGGCGAAGGCGTGACGGGAGTCGTCGTAGCGCCCCACCTCTGCATAGCACACCGCCAGAACGTAATCGGGATCGATGTTCGCCTGTTGCACCGACGCGCGCGCTTCTTCCAGATACACGATGGCCTCGGGAGCGCGGCCGATGCGGAACAGGCTCACGCCGCGCATCTCGATCGACTCGCGATCGTTCGGGTCTTCGGCTGCGGCCTTGGCGAAGGCTGCAATGGCGTCCTGAAAGTCGTCACTCTGGTAAAAGATGTTGCCGCGCAGACGCTCCACGCCCGCTGGTTCCGGGGATTGAGCAGCCAGTTGATTTAGCTCTGCCATCGCCTGGTGCAGGCGGCCTTTGGCGGCGAGGTCCCGAGCCGATGCGTAAGTTGGCGCCACCGCATCGGCGCCGGCCTGTGGGCTCGTTGGCCGCATCTGCGCGTGCGCGGCAGGTGTCAGTATTGCAATGAGGATTGCAGGAGTGAATCTGTGCAGCATTATGAGGCTCCGGCTTTTAGTCTAAGACCAATCGCAAAACTGGCGCTAATAAAAGTGCGACATTGGCAGGCGTTGTCTATTTATGGCTCTTGGGATTCCTCCTTTATTCCGGAGCTACCTTGCCCTGGGCCAGGATGCGCATTATCCGGGCGCACTCCTCGCCGCTGTAGAAGACGTATGTTGCAAGAAAGAGGGGAGTCGAAACTCCCCTCTTTATTCGTCGCTGTTCCTTTGTAGGCTCAGAACTGAAACCGCGCTGAAAATTCAAGCTGGCGAGGGCCAAAATCCTGGCTTTGGCCGTAACCCTGGGCACCCCCTGTGATGGTGCCACCGGTTTCGGCGTTGCCGTTCGGGTTGCCCGCGGCGATGTGGTTAAAGACGTTGAAGGCGTCAAAGCGGAACTGGCCTGAAACAGTCTCCCAGATGTTGAACATCTTGGACATCGCCATATCCGTGCCGAAGTACCTCGGCCCGAAGTAAGTGTTTTGACCCGCGTTACCGAAGGTGTCCAGGCCTGGGTTATAGAAGGGGCTGCCACTACTGCCTAGCGCCGCCGGCGAGAAGAATTGGCGCACACCGACTCCGCCTGTAGTCGGTGTAAAGGCAGAAAGGTGGGTCTTGAGACGCTCCCCTTGGATAATGCTCGGGTCGCATGGTCCATTCACCACGTTGGCGCCGCATTCGTTGTAGCTCACCGAGAACGGCAAACCACTTGCCCAGTTCACCACCGGGGCCAACTGCCAGCCGCCGATCAGCAGGTCGGTGACGCGATTGGCGTCTGGCATGAACTGCTTGCCTTTGCCAAAGGGCAGGTCGTAGCTGCCGTACCCGACCAGTTGCTGCCTGCGCACGTTGCTGTCCCTTTGGTGGGCGACCGCGGGGCTCCAGGTGTAATAGTCGGTGTTCTCGTCGAACGCGCTGGCCCACACGTAGTTGGCTGTCATGCTAAGGCCATGGTGGTATGCCTCAGCGAGAGTCGCCTGGAAAGCGTCGTACTCAGTGTTCTGGTTGTCCCACCGGTCGTTGACGCCGTTCGTCCATCCGCACATACCGGGCTTGAGGTAAGTGGTATCGCCATCCGCAGCCTGGAGGCCGGCGAGCGAGATGTAGTTCGGATCCCTGCAGGCCGCCAACGAACCGCCGTAGTAACGCGTCAGGTACTTGCTTGTTGAGGTCTGATTGTTCACGATCTCTCCGGCCGGCACCGCGTTATTGAAGGTAAGACTTTGCCCGGTCACGCTGAATTGGCCAGGCAAAGTGTTGGTCGACTCGTTGGGGTTGGTGGTGTTGCCATCGCCGTCACCCAGCGTGTGCGTTCCCTTATTGCCGACGTAGGAAACCGTCACGCTAAGCGTAGGGGTCAGAGAGCGCTGCACGGCCAGATTCCACGCATCGAGAGTGGGGAAGGTGAGCGGGTTCTGACGGGAGGCCGAACTGACGGCGTAGCCAGGATTCGGCAACAGGCCGCTCGAAGGCACCGTCGGGAAGGCATAGGCCGCGGGGCCAACGTTCAGATCGAATACCGAGGTGATGGCATTGGGCTGAGAGATCGACTGGTTGGCCAGAACCGGAATGTTCTGCGTAACCGTATGGCCGAAGATGGAGCCGAAGACGCCCATGTCGAAGCTGCGTCCGTAGCCCGCGCGGATGACGGTCTTGGGATCGTACTGGTATTCCACGCCAAGGCGCGGCGCAAGCTGTTTCAGCGCCCTCACGGTCCAACCCATATCCGAGGGAACGCCGCCGACACCGGCGACGTGGAGATAGCCGTCCGTCAGGTTCAACAATGAGCCGTTTCCGGCGCCGTTGACGCTCTCTGGCCAGAACAGATCCAGACGGCCGCCCAGGTTGAAGGTCAGTTTGTGCGTGGCGCGCCAGCTATCCTCCACGTAGAAGAAGGTGCGCTTCTGAAACTCCTTGGCATTAAATGATGTGGAGACGTAACGGTTGAAGTCGGCCACTTGGCCCAACATGAAGGTGGCCCAACCCAATCCGCCGGGCGTGGGAGCAGAGGTGTTCTCAGTGAGACCGGAGTGGAAATATAGCAAACCGTCCCGGTCGTTGTCTGAGGGCACGCGCAGATTGCGCCCGTAGCGAAGGTCGACGCCCAGCTTGAGGGCGTGGTTGCCGAGAATTTTGGTCCAGTTGTTGACGATCTGGAACTGGTCCTCGCGCTCGATCAGCGGGCAGTTGCAGCGGTTCACGTTCAGGCCGTCGCCAAAGACTGGTGACCCTTGCGTTCCACCCCCGCCGCCCGGCACATTGTCAACAAAGAATCCCGGTGAACCGGAGAGGATGGAGCTGCCGAGGTTGATGCCCGGGATGCCCAGCGTTTTGGCGAACTCCGTGCCCTCATCATGCTTGTTGTCGATGATGTTGTAGCGGACGTAGCCGAGGCGAAGGTCGGTGAGCAACTTGGGATTGATGGCAACGTCCACGCCAGCGACATCGCTGTCGTCGGCGCCGTTCGAATTGCCTCCATAGTTGTTGATGCCGAACCCCGGACCGCCGGCGGAGCCGAACATGACCGCTCCCGACAGGAGGTCATTGAAGCGGGAGAAGCGTTCAAAGATGTGGGTCTTTTCGCTCAACGTGTAGTCCACGCGCTCCGTCCACTGCTGGCTGTTGAACAGGCCCGTGCCCGACTCGGCGAAGTTCGAATCCAACCCGCTCTCCGAGCCGACGCCGGGACTGTAGGTGATGTTCCTGGCGAGGACGTAGGGCTCGAGATATTTCAGCAAGGCCAGCGCCGGAGCCGAATTGGCGCCCAACTCGGACCTGGGAATGATGTTGTGGGGGTAGGCGCTGGGCGCAGCCTTGGGGTTGGGATTGCCGAGGTTGTCGTAGATCGTGCCCGCGGCTCCGAATTGAGCGAGATATTGGCTGAGGTCGCAGCCATTGCCTCCCTGCGAGTCTGGCGTGATCGTTTTCGCCGCAGTGCCAAGACAGCTCTCGGTGGTCAGGACGGTGGGCAGCGTATCGACAGCCGAGGTGCCGACTTTTTGGCGCTGTAATTCCGCGTTCCCGAAGAAGAAGATCTTGTCCTTGCGAATCGGCCCGCCGATCGAACCGCCAAAGCGGTTTTTCAGGCCGGCGGGAATGGAGCCGGGGGCCTGGTCGTAGGGATCGCGCGCCGCGTTGGCGTTGCCGGTGCGGAAATCGTAAATGTCGCCGTGGAATTGATTGGTGCCGGAGCGCGTCTGCGCGGTCATGATCGCCGAGACGGCCTTGCCCTCTTCAGCGTCGTAGTCTTGGGTGGTGATCTTGACTTCGGTCACCGCATCGGTGGTGGGGTTGACCACGACAATGCCCAGAATTGGGTCCTGGTTGTCGGCCCCATCCAGCTCGTAGGCCACGCCGCCGAAGGCCTGGCCGTCAATTTGAATCTGCTTCGATGCCTGGGGATTTTCATCGGCCGCGTGGGCCCAGCCCAGCATCTGCGCGCCCGGCAGCAGCAGTTGCAGATTGGTAAAGTTCTGGTCTTCCACCGGCAAACTTGCCACCTCCTGCTGGTCGAAGACGGTCGCCACATCGGCGCGGTCAGTCTTTAACTCCGGCTCGCTCTCTGCGTTCACGGTAATGGTTTGAGTGGCAGAGCCAATCTGGAGCGCAGGGTCGATGCGCGGCGAGGTATCGGCCAGAACGTTGATGCCCTTTGTTTCAAACGCCTGGAAACCCTTGGCGGTGGCTTTGAGGTCGTAGACGTCCGGGATCAGGTGGTTAACTGCGTAATCGCCGGCGCCGTTGGAAGTGGCGGTGACGACGGTGCCTTTGGACTCGTCCGTCACCGTAATGGTGGCGCCGGGAATCACCGCGCCGCTCTGATCCGTCACCGTACCGTAGATGGATCCGTATACTGCCTGCGCATGGGCCTGCATCGCCAAAAGGCCCACAATCGCGAAAAGCGCGAACACAAGTACACTTTCACGAAACTTGTTCATGCGACCTCCTAAAAAAGATTGTTTACTTTTTTTGAACTATTTGCGGCAACAGAAGTGCACAAAGGGGACGCACACTTCGCGGGGAAGCAAAGCTTAGCTGCCGAGCAGCAGACTTGCACGAGAACCGGAAAGCTCCGCTCCCAGAAATTACTCGGGGAGCATAAAAGGTCGCTTCCAGATTTGAAATACCCTACCCCCGTTAAAATCCCGTTGTCAACCCTAAAATGTAAGAGAAAATCAGGCTTATGGTTGATGACCTTAGTTGATCGATTTATCAAAGGGGAGTGTGCGTTATAGGATTTGGGTATCCCGCAGCAGCTCGAATCTTGTTTTGTGCGAAACGATCCTGCCTTCGCTGCTCATGCTGGTGCGCCGTCTCTGGCCTAAGTGCTCCACGAGGCGGACGGCGTACACGAGGAGAAATGCCTCAGTGCTCCATTCCAACGCTGTCGTTGTTCATAGGAACGGCTTGAAAAGCGAAACCCTTTGCGCTCACGAGGTTGAGTTTCGAGCTGCTTTCCCGCGCATGATAGGAGCGGTCGATGGCAACATCCACAAAGACCTGCGTGGTCTTTGAGACCGGCCAGAAGATTTCAATCTTCTCGATCGATTGTGCCCCTCCCACCCCGATGTGTTGACGGAGTGGATTCCCTCCGAAGCTCGAGACATAACCAACTGTTCGATAAACGCTCCGTCGCACGCCCTGGTCTTTGAAGGTAACTGCGATGCGCGCGCCGAATGCGGCTGGATTGGTCTGAACGCCTTCGAGCAACAACGTAATCCAGTGATTGCCGTGGCCGGGATTGCGGAAAAGAACGCTTTGGTAGGTGTCGCCGGGAAGATGGCCGCCGATCACTTCAAACACATCCTCGTTGCCGTTGTTTTCGATATCCCCGAAAGCAACGCCGTGCCCTTTCTGCAAATGGCCGAATCCGCCGGACGTGGTTACATCCTGGAAATTCTTGCCCTCGTGGTTGCGAAACATTCGGTTCGGCAAAAGAGTCTCGTAAAACGGGTCTCCCGTCCCAAGATAGATATCCAGCCATCCATCGTTATCCAAGTCGCCGAAGTTTGCGCCCATGGGCAGAATCGCGCGGTCGAGATGAACTGCCTTGCTCACTTCGGTGAAGGTTCCGTCGCGGTTGTTGCGATAGAGCCGGGGCAACTCGGCGCGAAAGGGTTTACCCATCTCGAAATCGGCCATGTCCTTTCTGGAATCCATCCCGTATCCTGCTACAAAAATATCGGGCCATCCATCGTTGTCAAAATCGAAAAACCAGGTAGCAAAGCTTCTGAGCGGTTCCGCCACTCCCGCTTGCGCGGTCACGTCGGTAAATCTCCACTGATCCGCCCGCGGATGCCGCGGGTCGCGCGGGCCATCGTTGCGGAACAGGCGGTTGGGCCCGTCCATCACGGAGACATAGAGATCGGACCGCCCGTCGTTATTGAAATCGCCCCATGCTACGCCTTTGACGAATCCGAGATTCGCCAGCCCATTCTGCTGCGCTACCTCAGTGAAGGTTCCGTCGCCATTGTTGTGGAAGAGCTGCGAGACGTGCGGGTTATCCGGGGTCGATTCAACGCCGACAAAGAGATCGAGCCAGCCGTCGTTGTCGTAGTCGGCCCACGCCGCGGTTTGGGTGGGATGCATGGAAAGCAGGCCCGCTTCTTCGGTCACATCGTCAAATGTGCCGTTGCCATTGTTCCTGAGCAGCGACATGGGGTATTCGCCGAACCGGTGTAGCCATCCGCCGCGCAGCACTAGCACATCGGGATGCCCGTCATTGTTGTAATCGGTCAGCACGATGTTCAGGCCGCCCGTTTCACCCAGAAGCCCGGCCTCGGCGGTGCGGTCAGTAAACGTGCCGTCTCCGTTGTTATGAAAGAAGCGCAACTGATCCATAGGACCAGAGGACGAAATCATGAGGTCGAGGAAGCCGTCCCCATCGAAGTCCTCGAGAATGACGCCTCCGGCGTGACCGACAATATCCACGCCCGCCTGCGGAGCAACATCCAGGAACTCGCCGATGTCGTACTCGGAATTGAAAAGGTCCTCCGGGATCAGCCATTTTGCGGGGACGCTTTGCGGGTATTTGCCGAGTTGCATATAGGCGATGTTCAGCAGCCAGCGTGAAGCGTCGTCATGCTTGTCTTCCTCCAGCATGTTGGTGAACTCTCTTACCGCTCCCTCGGCGCCGCGGGTTAAGGAGTGTACGCCCGGCCCGTGAAACGGAAAAATGCTGGATTGCCACCCGCGCGTGCTCGAACCGTTTTCCTGTTCGCCCAAGCGAAGATAGGAGAGCGCAAGAAACAGATGCAGTTGCCGGTCTATGTCGTCCGGCAGGATAAAGCCGCGGTCCTGACAACGGTTCGCCAGATCCTCAAGCGTGTGCAGCGCTTCTTCGCTTTCGCCGGTGCGCAATAACTCCTTACCCATTTCAAGCTGGACCGTGACCTCTTGTGCTGGCGTTAGCTGGTTGCTCAGCAGAGAGCGGTAGTATGCGGCGCGCTGAGCGGTTTTATCGGGATCGGCCTTCCAGTCGCTCTGCTCGTAGATACGGCGCAGCAACGCGGCCATTTTCTCTGTTCCTGCCGGCAGATAGACGCTGCCCAATTTGGCTGCCTGCGGCCAGGCGGCGGATGTGAGCAATGCCGCTGTGGCCCCAGCGCCGGTTTTCAGGAATTTACGGCGGCTTTGCCTGCAGTCCAAAAACGGCTGCCGGTTGCTCATCGGGACCTCCATGGGGAAGCTGCGCCAATCGGCGACGACCCATGATAAACCGATGATGGTTGGGTGCGGAATTGAATGCCTGAGTGCTGTGCGCCGCCGGAATGCCTGAAACCGGCGGCGCGCGCGGGTTACGGGGCCGTGACCACGGCGACCAGCGAATCGGCGCAGCCGTAATAGAGAAACCACCGGCCGTGAAAGTAAACCAGCCCCTCCGCAAAGGTGGTTCCGGCTGCATATTGGCCGGTCTTCTCGTAGGGCACAGCAGGCTCCAGAACCGGGTTCTCCGTCCGCGCCAGAAGATGCGCGGGGTTCTGCGCGTCGAACAGGGCTTCGCCCGCGGCGTAGGTATTCGGAGCAAGATTGGGATCGCCGTCCGAGGCGGAATTTTTGCCGTTGTAGATCACGACAATCCCGCGGCTGGTAAGCACCGGAGGCGGGCCAGTTTCGGGAAATCCGCTGTCAAAGTGTTCGGGGCGCGGCTTGAGCACCACGATTGCTTCGCCGTGCGCATCCTCAACCGGCGTCCAGTGGACAAGGTCCGGCGATGTAGCCAGATGAATGGCTCCTTCGCCCCAATACATCCAATACCTGCCACCAATGCGGACGGCAATCAGCCTTCCGTTCCGCAGAGCCGTGACAATCCCCGCGGACTTGTATTTGAGCTTCGCGTATTTTCCGCCTTTCGCATCGAGGAATGCCGGACCGTCTTTGATCCAGTGCAGCAGATCCCGCGAGGTGGCGATGCCCACCGAATAAGTTTTGCGGTTCCACTGCGTATAAGTCAGCACGTAGGTGCTGTCTTCTCCTTCTACAATGCGCGGATCTTCGACGCCGCCTGGCCATTCGCGAGCTTTCTGGCTGTCCTCCGCCGGGTAGAACACCGGCGTGGCGCGGCGCGTGAAGTGGATGCCTTCGGCGCTTTCGGCAAGCCCAAGACGCGAAGTGTGCATGCCGATCTGCATCGCGCCAGTATTGTCTTCAGCCCGGTAGAGCACATCGACCGTGCCGTTTCTGACCACAGCCGCAGGATTGAAGGTGTGCAGCGCCTCCCAATGCACCGGCGCCTTTCGGATGGGATCAAGAAAAACAGATTCGAGATTCGGACTGATCGCCGGGTTCCCGCTGGCCGGCCGAGTAAAGGGGCCAATCTGCCAGCTCTCGCGCGGCGGCTGTTGAGCGACCGCCGGCAGAGTTGCAATCACGATCAACAGCAGCACTCGACCTATCTTCTTGCTCATCGCCTTTCCGTCCCTGGAAATCCCCTTCATCGGGCGCCGCACTGTTGGGTGCCCGCCGCAATCGCCAGGGACAGACCTCTGGCCGCACCATCGTCCGGTGAAAAGACCAGTACGCGCCGTAAGGTCTGTTCGGCCGCGTCCGCTTCGCCCAGGCGGCACTGCCCCACGGCCAAATCGATGCCTGCCGCGCTGGCCCCCGGATCGTGCTTGAATACCGTCTCCCACAGAGGCAAGGCGGCTGCGAAATCGCCCTGCTGTGCTTTGAGTACTGCGAGGTTGGCGGCTGCGGTTTCATTCAACGGATCTGCTCGGAGCGCTTGCTGATATTCCTGCGCCGCCCGGTCGCGGCTTCCGCTTACCTGCTCCAGAAAGCCTAGCTCCATGTGCAGTTCCGAGTCAGACGCGTGTCCGGGGTTGGATCGCTCAGCCTGGAGCAACAACTGAATCGAGTGTTCACCCGCGTTGCGATCGCCCAGAAGCGCAAGCTGGGCCCACGCGACGCCTTCGTCTCGCGGCTCCGGTTGAATGCCGCCAATGGGAACCAGCGTTTGCGAAGAATACGGGCTCACGAAGGGCTTTCCGACGATCTGGATGCGGTGGTCTGTGACCTGCTCGTGCGCGATGTCCTGGGTTTGCTCGCGGGGCATGTGGCAGGAGGTGCAGTCGGGCTGGTCATCATGATGCCCCGATGTCAGACCGGCATGGCAGGTTAAACACTTGCTGCGGTAATAGCTCACGCGATCCTCCGCGGCCACCGTGGCGTGGGGATCGTGACAGGTGGTGCAGGTGAAGCGATCGCCGCTGACGCGTTTGCAGGCGCTCTCCAGCAGCGAATCCCATTGGCTGGTGGCACGGCCTCCGGGACCGGCTTTGCTGCCGTCCTCAAAAAAGACCGCGTAGTCGAATAGATTGTCGCCGGGCTGGAAGCCGCCGATCTTGCGTCCCAGCTTCACCACGGCCACTTCTCCTTCGAGATGGCACTCCAGACAGACGGATTCGCGGCGGATTGGGTCGAGTTTTGCGGGGTTGAGGATGGGGCCGTGTCCGTTCTGCGCCAGGTGCTGCCTCGGATCGCCGTGACAGGACTCGCAGGTGATGCCGCCGCGTGGAAACGGCGGTCCGGCAAACCGATTGCGCGCGTCGGGCAGCGACTCCGCCACGTTGCTTGCGTGGCAGTGCAGGCAGCCGGGATCGACCGGCAGGGTGAAGGGCATCTCCTTGGTGTTCAGGAAGTTGGGAGTCATGTCCCAGATGTGCTTCTTGGCGTACCAGTTGATGGGGATCTCATACCAGTAGCCTTCGCGCTGGTAGAGCCAGGTGCGGCCGCGCCGGCCGGAGCCGAGATAAAAGAGCAGTTGCTGTTTGCCGTTGAGCTCGCGGCCCGGCGGAGAATTGGGCCGCTCATAGGAGAGCCACACCTGGCCCCCGTCGAGATAAACGCGATAGTGAACGCCGGAGGCCGCGTGGGTGAAATCGGCGGGAATAAAGCCCTCCGCCGCGGGACCGCTGGCGTGCGCCATGGGCGTGCGCTTCCAGGAGTCGAAGATTTGCCGGTGGCACTGCGCGCATACTGCGTCGGGATCCTGCTGCTGCGCAGGAGCTTGCGCGCCGGCGCTCTCGGACCCCGCGCTGGCCGGCGCGCTCGCGGCCATCCAGCAGGTTCCCAGCAGGCCGGCGAGCAGAACCGCGAACGCCAAGCGGTACGGGGAACCGAGAAATCTCCGGCGATTCATCGGGAGCAAAGATACCACGCCGTTGCATATTCCTGCCTCCGCAGCCGCGGAGTGTTTGATCGGGGTGGTGTCCTAAGTTACCTGGGGACGCTGCTTTTGGTCCTAATCTGCGCTCTCGTATTCGGGATCGTTTACCACGGTGAAGCGATAAGAGGCTGGATCGTACAGGCGGCAAAAACGGGTGGTTCTGCCTATGTTGAGGCCATCAACGTAATCTATCCAGCCCATGAGATACAGGCGTCTGCTGCCCGAGAGAATTTCGAAAGCTTGCCCGCCCGAGAGCGGTTCTTTCCGTCCAAATACGAATGGTTTAGATTGCCCTGCTTCGAAAATGCTCTCATATTCAGCCCCTTCTTTACCCTCCCAAGGACGTTCACTGAGCAGATGAGGTTCCCCAGTTATAAAAAACTCGTAGAGAATCTCCTTGACGGTCGCTCTGCTCCCTCCCAAATTAACGATGTAGAACTGACCCATGAGTATCGATCCGGCCAATATGCCATTCGGTTCTTGCGGATCAGAGAAGTGTCTAAAGTAGAACGTTCTGACGTTGATTTTCGGTCTATGGGTTTGAATCAGAGTTGCCTCAATGGCCTTGGTTTGCCTCTCGAGAATCGCGCTTTGCCGCACGATGCTTTTGTTTTGCCTCTGCATCTCTCTGACTTGACGGCGAATATAGCAGAGCGTCCAGATCCCGACTCCGATTCCGGCGAAGGCAGCCAGACCCAATGCGAAGTTTATGCGAAGGGTCGCTGTATCCTCCCAGTCTTTCCGGGGGAGAGTAACTACTTTTACGTCGGCCTTAATGTCCTTCTGATCTGCGTGCTGGCGATCTGCGCTGGCGGCTTGTTCTGCAGGCGCGGCAACAATCTGGCGACCTGGCTTTGCGCTGGCCTGAGTTTACTTTTCGCTGGTTGCCTGCTGGCGAGCATAGACAGGGAAAACCATTATCGCAATTGCGAGAATCGTCAGTGGTTTCAGCATAATTCCGCAATTGTACGAGGAGGGATCGAGGTTTTGGACTTCAAATTAGGACGCTAATCGATCAGGAGACTATTTGATCTCGCCGCATCTGGATGCTAGAATCGGGCGCAAATGTCAATCCCCTGGCATGCCGCGGTGGTTTTGCTCTCAAGTTTATGTATGACTGCGTGGGCCGCGGAGCCCTTCGGAACGGATCTGAACGGCCACCCGATTGAGCAGATCGCACCCGCGGGAACCAAAGCGGTGGTGTTGTTCTTTGCCGCGTCGGATTGCCCGATCTCAAACCGCTACATTCCTGAGATCGAGCGGCTTGACGGTGAGTTTGCGCCCGACGGCGTGCGCTTCTGGTGGGTATACCCGAACCCCGGAGACACCGCGGCGGTGGTTCAGCTGCACGACCGGCAATTCAACATTCACGCCGCGCCGGTGCTGGATACCGAACAGCGGCTGACGCACTTGGCGCATGCCACCATGACGCCCGAAGTCGCCGTGCTGGTTCCGGCGGGTACAGGGCTGCGCGAGGTCTACCGGGGACGCATCGACGATCGCTACATCGCGCTGGGCCAGGAACGCCCCAGGGCGATGAGGCACGATCTGGAGGAGGCCATCCGCGACGTGCTTTCCGACCGGCCCGTTCCGGCACCGGGAGGTCCGACCGTCGGCTGCTCCATTGTGCCGCTCAACGCGCAATGAGATTTCTTCGCTCGATCTCGATGTCGATCTCGATGGCGCTCGTATGCGCCCTGCTGCTGAGCTTCTGGCGCCCGCATGGCGCGGCTGAAGCCGCCGAGGCTCCCGTGACCTGGAGCCGGCAGATTGCGCCCATCGTTTACCAGAACTGCGCCACCTGCCACCACCCCGGCGGAGGCGGGCCCTTCAGCCTGCTCACGTTTCAGGATGCGCGCCGCCGCGGACCGCAGATGGTCCAGGTCACGCAGTCGCGCTTCATGCCTCCGTGGCTGCCGGACCCGGGATACGGCAATTTTGCCGGCGCGCGGCGGATCAGCGATGAGGACGTGGCGCTGATAAAAAAGTGGGTTGAGTCCGGCATGCCGGAGGGCAATCCCGTGGAGGCTCCTCCGCCGCCGCAGTACGACGCCACCTGGCAGGCGGGAAAACCCGATCTGATTCTCACCGTCCAGCGCCCCTATGCGCTGACCGCGTCGGGCTTCGACGTCTTTCGCAACTTCATCCTGCCCTATCCGCTCGCGCAGACGCACTACATTCGCGCCATGGAGATTCTGCCCAGCGTGTCCTCCATCGTGCATCACTGCAACGTGCTGATCGATCGCACGGCTTCGTTCCGGCGTCAGCATCCTGCTGACTGGAAAGATGGGGTTCCGGGCATGGAATTGGAGGTCGATGCGGGCAATACCTTCGATCCAGACAGCCATCTTCTCTTTTGGAAACCGGATACGCCGGTGCTGGTGGAACCCGAGGGGATGCCGTGGCGGCTCGATCCCGGCAACGATCTCATTCTCAACATGCACTTGAAGCCGAGTGGCAAGCCGGAAACGATCACCGCGCGGATCGGTTTGTATTTCACTCCGGAGCCGGCGTCAAAGCATCCCATGCTGCTCGAGCTCGAGGATGACCGCGATCTGGATATTCCCGCTAATGACCGGAGCTTCGTTGTTCAGGACGAACTGAAACTCCCTATCGATGTGGAAGCTCTGGGGATTTATCCTCACGCGCACTATCTGGGCAAGGAGCTGGAGGGATGGGCCACGCTGCCCAACGGCCGGAGGAAGTGGCTGATCCGGATTCCGAACTGGGATATTGATCGCCAATCGGTTTATCGCTATCGCAATCCCGTTTTCCTGCCCCGCGGATCGGTCCTCCATATGTATTACGTCTACGACAACTCCGAGGACAACGTGCATAATCCGAACGATCCTCCGATTCGGGTGCGAGCCGGCAACCGCTCGACGGACGAAATGGCGCATCTGTGGATTCAGGTTCTGCCGGTCGATGTGCCCCAAGGGAGTCCCGATCCACGATTGCTGCTGGAGCAGGCGTGGATGGAACATCGCGTGGACAAGAATCCGCAAGACTGGATTGCGTTGTACAACCTGGCGTCGGCGCTGGCCGGGCTGGGACACTACTCGGAAGCAGCGGCGGATTATCGCAAGCTGTTGGCAGCGCGACCGGTCGACACGCGTACGCTGAACAGCCTGGGTGCCGCGCTTGAAAATGAGGGAGACTGGCAGGGAGCCGATCAAGCGTTTACACAGGCCATTGCGCTGAGGCCTGACACATGCGACGCGCAATTCAATTTGGCGGGATTGGAATTGAAGCGCACGCAGTATGCGCAGGCTGAAGAGCAGTTCCGCGCCATGCTGAGGCAATGCCCCGGCGACGCGGGCGGATACAGCGGGCTAGGTATTGCGCTCGATGGTGAAGGCGATTCCACATCCGCAGAGGCGGAGTTTGAGCGCGCACTCGAACTTGATCCGAATAACTTTGCGGCGCTCTACCATCTGGGAGAAATGGCAATCGAGTCGGGCCCGCCGGAACGCGCCATCGATCTGCTCCAGAAGGCCGCCGCCCAGCGCCCCGACGACGTCGACACCCGCGAACGGCTGGCGATGGCCTTCGCGCAATTGGGCCGGCAGGAAGACGCGCTGACGCAACTGCGCGAAGCAGAGCGGCTAAAGCCCGGCGATGCGAATCTGCACGCGCTGCTCTCGCAGGTTCTGGCGGGCACCGGACAGTTGCAGCAGGCGATCGAGGAGCAAAATCAGGCACTGCATTTGCAGCCGCAGGACGCCGACGGATGGAACAACCTGGGTGTCCTGGAAGCGCGCACGGGCAAAACCGCCGTGGCGCGCGGATTTCGAACACGCCTTGCAGCTTGCACCTGACCATGCGCAGGCACGCGCCAATCTCGCCCGCCTTCCCCAGCAATGATCTTGAACTGTGTTACTATTCGACTCTGTCCGGCCGTCCCCATTTAGCCCGTAACGGCTTTATCAAAACACGTGACTTGTGAGGAGCGAACCATGAAGAATATCGGGTCCGTTTTTTTGCTGCTGTCTGCGTCGCTATGGAGTGCAGGTCAGCCGACGCCGGCTCAACAGACAGCGGCGCCGGCCGGGCGCACCGGGCAAGGTGCGAAGAGCACCGCCTGGTGGAAGAATGCGGTGATCTACGAGATCTATCCGCGTAGTTTTCAAGATTCCAATGGCGATGGTATTGGAGACCTGAACGGCATCACCTCGCGTCTCGATTACCTGCAGAAGCTTGGCGTCAATGCCATCTGGCTCACTCCCATCTATCCCTCACCGCAGGTCGACTTCGGCTACGACATCTCGAACTACGAGGCCATCGATTCACAGTACGGCACGATGGCCGACTTCGATCGGCTGGTGGCCGAAGCGAAGAAGCGACACATCGGCATTATTATGGACCTGGTCCTGAACCACACTTCCGACCAGGATTCATGGTTTAAGGAATCGGCCAGCTCGCGCACCAATCCCAAAGCCGACTGGTACATGTGGCGCGATGCGAAGATGGTCAACGGCCATCGCGAGCCGCCCAACAACTGGATATCCGATTTCGGCGGGTCCGCCTGGCAATGGGATCCCGCTCGCCAGCAGTACTACTACCACGAGTTCTACGTGCAGCAGCCGGACCTGAACTGGAATAATCCCCAGGTTCGCAAAGCGATGTACGACGTGGAGCGCTTCTGGATTCGCAAAGGCGTGGCCGGATTCCGCCTCGACGCCATCACCGCGCTCTTCGAGGATCCGCTCGATCGCGACGAGCCTTACATCCTGGGCCCCGATGGCAAGCCCCGCATTGACGCCTACGGCGACAAAGAAGTGTCGAATATCTACACCGACGACCTGCCGAAGATTCACCAGGTCCTGCGGCAACTGCACCAAGTCGCCGAAGATTCCGGCGGCGACAATGTCGTCCTGATCGGAGAGACCTATCTGAACTTCATCGCCGACCTGCGCAAGATGTACGGCGCCGGCAACGACGAGCTGCAGCTACCCATGGATATGCAGGTAGGCTTCATCAACAAATTCGATGTCGCGCTCTTGCGGCGCCGCATCAACGAGGCCGAAACCCAGCTCGACGGCGACCAGCCGCTCTTCGTCTTCGACAACCACGACAATCCGCGCTGGGACCGCTATCAAATCGGCGCCTCGGGAGCGCCGGTGTTCGGTTATGGTCCTCATCACGACGACATCGGCCGCGTCATCGCGACCGTTCTGTTCGCCTCGCACGATACCTCCATGATGTATTACGGTGACGAAATTGGCATGGTGACCACGCCGCCCACGCGCAAAGAGGACGTGCGAGACCCCATCGGCATCAGGGGCTGGCCCAAAGAGAAAGGCCGCGACGGAGAGCGCACGCCTATGCAGTGGAATGCCGGTCCCGATGCAGGTTTCTCCGCGCTTGGCGTCAAAACGTGGCTGCCCATTCCGTCCAGTTACAAGACCGTCAACGTTGCTGCGGAAGAGCACGAACCGGATTCCATGCTCTACTGGTACCAGCAGCTTATCGCGCTTAAAAAGCAGGATCCGGCGCTCCACGAAGGCGCGGAAATCATGATGAACACTTCCGACGATCACGTCCTTTCCTGGCTGCGCAAAGCCCCGAATGGAGAGGTTGTCGTTGTCGCCTGCAATTTCACGGCACAGCCGCAGACCGTAAACCTCAATCTAAACCTGCAGGGGATGAAGAGCGCACATGTGAAGACGCTTCTGAAGACTCCAGGCGCACCCAATCCGCAAACCTTTAGTTCGGTTCACCTCGGCCCGTATGGCGTATATATCGGTGAAGTTCGCTGACCTTTGCAGAGAGAACTGGTTGGAAAACTGCGAGCGTGAGGAAAGACCGGGGGCGACGAACCGTATCGTAGCTCTCCGGGCTAGTGGGCGGGAGGTTCTGATGTCTGTGCGAGTGTTCAGGGAGAGCTTTCTGTTTTTTGCCGCAACTACGTTTTGCTTTGTTTCCTGGACTGGGCAGCCGGACCAAATGCAGTCTCCTGGGTCCTCCGCTGGCAGGCATGGCCCGGGACATACAAATAGCCATTCGCTCACAGAAATGCGGGCAGACGAAATTGCCGGCGACCCATGGATACTGTGGAACTACACCTACAGCCCGAAGGATTTTACGCAAGAGCCGTTTGTGGGCAATGGGTATCTCGGTCTGCGCATACCGGCCATTGGCGAGGGCTATCAAGGCGGCAATCTGGGCAAATCCGGCTTCCCGCTTTTCAACGACCGCTATACCTCGGCATTGGTGGCGGGCGTGTACGACAACGCGAAAGCTTCGGATTACATCTCCTCACTTCCAACCTGGTCGGAATTGGATCTCACGGTAGACGGGCAGACGCTAAACTCAAGCGTATCAACGCGCCAAATTAGCGAATATCGGCAAAGCATCAACATGCGCGATGCGACTGTGTCAACATCGTTCAAGTGGACGCCTTCTCCCGGCAAAGCCATGGACGTTACCTACCAGGTACTCACCAACCGCGCATTAATGCATTTGGGAGAGGTCAAGGTCACCTTTAAGCCGTTCTGGAGCGGTGAACTCAGCCTTATAGGTCTGCTGAACGGAAATGGCGCAGAACGGATCGCTGCCACATCGCGAGATACTGATACTGCAACTGACATCTCGACTGTCACGCTTCGAACGCCCGGCAGGAATACCGGCGTCGTCGAGAAACAGTTGCTGGTCGCCGGGCCCGGCATAAAGGTGGTGCGTCGTTCTGCGTTGATTCCCGTGGAAGACAGCGCGACCGCTGGAGAACAATGGACGATCGAAGTTAGTGCGGACAGAACCTTTCAGGTGATCAAGTACGTGGGAATCTCTACTTCGAACGATCCCGGTGCACCCGCGGCCGTCGGGTCCGCTACCCTGCGAGCAGCTTCCCAAGCCGGCTGGTCGGCATTGCTCAAAGCTCATAGTCTTGCATGGGAAAAATTGTGGGAGCACAACATCTCGGTGCCCCGGCAAAATAGGTTGCAGGCTGCGGTAAATAGTGCATTTTACCTCCTCTTCTCGAGTATCCGGGCTGGGTTGGCGTGGAGCATCCCGCCCACTGGATTGTCCAGCGACAACTATGGAGGAGAGATATTCTGGGATGCCGATACCTGGATGTTCCCTGCATTGCTCGCCTTTCATCCTGAACTGGCAAAATCGATCGTTGAGTTTCGCTATGACACCAAGTCGGCTGCGGAGGCGAATGCTGCTCACGCCGGTTATAAAGGCGGATCCTGGGCCTGGGACAATGGCCCCACCGGAGCCTGTGGCGGGCTTGCTCCCTGCGCTCACTACGAGGATCACCTGCAGTCCGATATCGCTCTCGCGCAGTGGCAGTATTACGAGGCAACTGGGGACAGGCGATGGTTGGCGCTGCGCGGATACCCCGTGATCAAGGATGTTGCGAGTTTTTGGGTGAGTCGGGTCACGCTCGGATCCGAAGGCAAGTACCACATCCTTGGCGTCACCGGGCCGGATGAGTTTACTGCAGGTGTCAACGACGAATCTGCGACAAATGCGGGGGCCATCGTGGCATTGGGAGAAGCGGTTGCCGCGGCAAAAGCGGTCGGTCTGTCACCTGAGCCGCAATGGGCCAAGGTCGCAGCAAACATCTATATCGCGGTGGATTCCGATGGAACGCACCCCGAATATGTGGGCTATACACACCAGACAGTGAAACAAGCGGATACCGTATTGATGACTTATCCCTTTCAGTACGTGACCAACCGTGCGGTAGCCGCCGCTGACCTTATCCGGTACATGGCAGTCACTGACCCTGGCGGCCCGGCCATGACAACGTCCGTAGAGGGCATCATCGCTGCGCAGGTCAGGCAACCTGGTTTTCTAGATTTCACCCTCCTGCAGGATTCCTATCTGCCATTTCTGCGCGGAGCCTACGATCAATTCTTGGAAACCCGATATCTAACACCTTCGGCGCATCAGGGCCCGCCTTCATTTAACTTCGCCACCGGAGCCGGTGGCTTTCTGCAGATGTTCCCGTACGGCTTTGCGGGACTGCGTTGGAGTCCATCGGCGCTGATGCTCGCTCCATCTCTACCCCCACAGCTCAGCCAAGGCATTATTATGCACGGACTTCGCTATCATGGACGGTCGCTGACAATCGCAATAGGACCACTCGTGACCACAGTAACGCTTACGTCGGGAGCGCCTCTGTCGCTTACTACTCCGTCAGGGGCTCGTACACTGCAAGTGAATCAGCCGGTAAAGTTGCCGACCGAACGTCCTGACCTTCACTGAAAACGACAATACTTGTGACTCTTCTGTCACCGCACACTTTATCGTCTCTGCTCTTCGGCGTGACTCCGTCCGATACGCTCACCTTCGTCAGAGTTGCGCTTCTGCTGATGACGCTGGCGGCTGGATTTTTCCGGCGTGGCGTGCGATGCGGGTCGATCACGCAGCAACATTGCGCTGGGGGTAGTTATAAGCTGCCTTCGCAGGGCGTGAGGCATAACTGCGGCTTGCCGACTCCGGTAAAATGAGGGAATATGAGTTGGCCGTTGTGGCGTCATTTCTTGAACGCTGTCTGCCTTCTCGGGATTGCAGCCTTTCTCTTCCTCCCCGCCAGCCATAACGTTGTTCATGCGTCGAGCACAGCAGCGCGCCGACGTGGTGCCTATCTGTTCGAAACGATTGGTTGCGAACGATGCCACAGCATCACCGGAGTCGGCGGAGTCCGCGCGCCGGACCTCGGAAACGTAGGCCTGAAGCGCAGTGCAGGCCGGATCAGAAAACAGATTATGACCGGCGGTCACAGTATGCCGCCGTTCGGCGGAGATCTAACGAAGGATGAGGTCAACGATCTGGTCGAGTTCCTCACTTCTTGCCGCAGCAAGATCGCTCCAGGCTGCCGTCAGTGGATGCCGCCACTGCCGCCTAAGCAATCAGAAGCGCAGCCCGACGATCAGTAGAGGTTCCCGGCTACAATTTCGGCAATTTGTTCAATATCTGTGTCTCTGGCGCGCCATTTCGTCTCCTGGCGGAAAGAGAGCGCGACGGTGAAATAGGTGTTGCGCACTTGCCCGCTTACCGACTCAATATGGCGGTGGTGCGACCGCGAAACACTGCATAGCGAGGCCCAGTTCGCGATGCCGGCAAGGTTGACGCTCTTCTCTCTGCACGTCCGGGGAACCGTACTACTGACCGTGATGGCAAGCGCCTCAGGCGGCTTCTGCTGGTTGTGAAACATGCAGGAGCCCTCGGCATGGCTCTCGATGCTCACCGCTAGGAATTCGTCCCCACCCAGGACTGCAGCTGCCGTCCCGCGGGTGAGCCATGGGCATTCAACCATGGCGCTGCCCTGCGTGGGAGCACCCGACTGCGGCGCGCTCATGGCAGGCTGTATTTGCGCACCAGCCATGGTTGCCATGAGCAGCAACAAGTATGGCCATCGAATGAGCACGTTGGCGTCAGGCTTTCGGGCTGGATTTGGCCTTTTCGAGCGGGCCGGATTCGAGGATTTTGCCGCCTTCCTGAATCACGTAAAGCTGGTTCACCTTCAGGTTATGCAGCTTGTCCACCTGCCCGCTGAGCCAGCGTAATTCAACAGTATCTACGCTAGTAGCATGCTCAAGCCCGAAGTGCATGCGCAGATCGTTCTGCGAGAAGTAGCTTCCTCCGCTTCGCAGCTCGTCCGTCTGCACAATGGGCTTTGGCGCGCCCGGAATTGTCGTTGCTGTCACGATCACCCGGGTGCCGATTCCCGAGCGATTGGACTTTGTGCCGATCAGCTTGAACTTAATCCAGTTCCGGTTCAGCACGGAGTCGCATCGCAGCAACTGCGGCAGCGCGTTGACGCAATTGACGGCAACATCGATGGCGCCGTCGTTGTTGTAGTCGCCGAAGGCGCAACCGCGCGCGGGAGCCCGCTCCATGATGCCTGGGCCCCCCTGGTCGGTTACATCCTCGAAGCGGCCGTTGCGCATGTTGCGGTAGAGGTATTTGTGCTCGGCATATGTCAGGTCGGCATGGGACTCGTTGACCTCGGGATAAACATGCCCGTTCGACATCAGGATGTCGAGCCAGCCGTCGTTATCCATATCAAAGAAGCCAACGCCCCAGCCAAGGAGGCGCGTGTTCACGCCCAGTCCGGCGGGGTAGGTCCGATCCTCGAAGGTAGCGTCGCCAAGATTCGTATACAGAGAGTCTGTGTCGCCGGCGAAGTTCGTCTTCACGATGTCGAAGCTGCCGGTGTGGCTATAGTCACCTATGGAGACTCCCATGCCGGCCTGGGGCTTGGCCTCAGCGGATAGGGCCGCGCCTGCCTCGATCGCGACATCCTGAAACGTGCCGTCCTTCTGATTCAGATAGAGCGTCGCCGGAGCCGAGTCATTCGCCACATAGATATCCGGCCATCCGTCGTTGTTCAGGTCGGACGCGGCTACGCTCAAGCCGTAAGTGCCGATCGCGGTCCACATACCTGCTTTTTGGCTCACATCGGCAAAGGTGCCGTTTCCATTGTTGTGATACAAGATGTTCTTGCCGCCCGGCAGTCCCGGGGGCCCGCAGGCCACCAGCAACCCTTTGTACGTGCAGGGGCCGTCCTGCGGCGTGGGTGCGGATTTGAGATCAAGGTCGACGTAATTTGCGACGAAGAGATCGAGATGCCCGTCGCGGTCATAGTCGACAAAGGTGCAGCCCGTGTTCCATCTGACTTTGGGCCCCGACTGCATAAGTCCCGCCTGCTCGGTAACGTTGGTGAACGTGCCGTCGCCGTGGTTACGGTAAAGAGCGTTCTGCCCGTAGTACGTAACAAACAGGTCGTCATGGCCGTCATTGTCGTAATCGCCGACGCAGCAGGCTTGCCCCCAGCCGGTTTTATGCTCAAGGCCTGATCCCGCCGTTACATCTGTGAATGTTCCATCGCGGTTGTTCTTGAACAGATGGGAGTGCGGCGCATTTCCATCGGGAAAGCCCTGCAGACGCCAGCCGTTCACAATGAAGAGATCGACCCAGCCATCATTGTCGTAGTCATAGAAGGCGAGCCCACAGCCGGTGGTCTCGAGCAGATACTTGTTTTTGCCTATGCCTCCGTAAGTGGTTACCAAGTCGAGGCCAGATTCCTTCACCACGTCGGTAAAAGTCACACCCAATGGCGTGCCTTCAATCGGCGATGTGGGTCCCGGTGGCGGAGGAGCTGCGATGGCGTCATATTCCCGATCATGCGGGCCGATATGCTGGCGCTGGTCGGGTCCGTTCTGCTGTTGACGTGCGGCCAGCGCAATGATATCGGCAAACGGAAGAACAAGTGCCGTGCGGCTGAGCGAGCGGATAAATTTGCGGCGATTCAACGGAATACCATCCTTATCTTTTCATTATTGTTTTCCTGCGGCTTCTACCGCCCCTTGCTTGAGGTCTGTATGCAGATGCCAGGGCACGCTTTCGATTGAAATTTCCGGATGCTTGCGTAAATAGTTGAGCGAATAAGTGGGCGCTGAGGGGTCGATTCGCTTGATGCTGTATTGTTCAGCCTGCTCATGGGCCAGCGTTCGTTTGCCTTCTCTGTAGTACAGGATGGAAAGGTTGTAATGCGCTGCAAGAGAATCCGGATCGATCTTCTGCAGCGCCTGGAATTGCTCAATCGCATCCTTGCTGAGGTCTTGCTGGTAGTACGAAATACCCAGCTCTCTGCGCGCCTCAGAGCAATCGGGATATTGCTCAACCACCTTTCCAAGATCGATGATCTCAGCGCGGGTATTCCGCTCACGGCGCTCCACCAGGGCCAGATAATACAGCACGCGTGCATCGTTGGGACGCAACACGAGGGCCTTCTCAAGCGGGGCGCGGGCCAGGGAATATTGCTCCCATGCGATGTAGTTGACGCCCAAGTTCACGTAGCCGTCCTTATAATCTGGGCGCAGATTTACGACGTGCTCAAAGGCATCCATGGCATACGCGTACTGCAGTTCATCAAGAAATCCGATGCCCGCATTATTCCAGCGCATCCAGTCGGGATTGTCGCCCGCCTCCGGCGGAGTGGGAAGATTCTTTCCGATTTTCAGCGTGCGTGTTCGCGATGCGAGTAGCACGATCGGATAGGCGGGATGATTCTTGCCGAAGACATTGTTCAAATAGCTCTGGCGGAAATGGCGATAGTCAACGCCGGCAGTGATGGTCAGCGGTCCCGCGGCATTCTTCGGGATGAGGAACTGATAACGCACCAGCGTTGAGGATCCGGACTGAATGGTGTTGTCAAACGCCACAGAGTGAATAGTCCATACCTGGTGGTTATCGACAAATTCTCCTGATTCATTTACGGGGCGATTTGTGAAGATGTGTGCGCGCTGGTCGACCGTACCATCGGGATTGACAAAGCCGCTCTGGTAAATCAATTTTCCGTTGGCGTCCTTTACGGTAACGTGGACCCATGCCTGATAAAGGTCGCGCACCTCGGGCAGAAGCGAGTGTCCGATGTTCTTGTTCTGGATCACGATGTAGGCTTCGACCAAGGACCCGGCCTGGAGCGTGAACGGGACCGATCCGATCGGAGCGATGGTTGGCCCCATCTCTCCGATCTTGAGCGCGAAGATATCGAGGTTCAGATAATTGCCGCTCTTAAGGAACGCAATTGTCTTCTGCAATTGTTCCTGATATCCGTAAAAAAACGGAACCGCTGTGTTGCCGGCCAGCCAGCGATGGGACGCCAGCGTTCCTTGATATGCGCCATAGTCTGGGCGGGAGATCGGTTGGCGCGTCATGTGGCAGTCCTGGCAGTCCGCGTAATCTGCTGTGTAATAAGTGAGCGGAGTATCCTCCGAGAACTTGGACTCTCGCCACTCGTCATAGGTTGTGAATGCACGAATCCATTTATAATTGTTGAGCGCTGGCGGCAGGTTCGCCTTGTGACATGCGGAGCAGAACTCCGAACTCTTGTAGAAAGGCTTCATCACGGCTTCTACGTGACGATCCATATGCGCAAAGATTTCTGAATCGGGCACCATGCCCGGAATGGGCTTACCATTCTCATCCACGATGACCGCGGGGATGCCCATGACATAGCTGCCGTTTCCGAGCTTGGATGCGGTGCTCTGAATCGAGTGGCAAACCATGCAGGTAACGCCGTCCTGACTGTAAGAAGTATCTCCCTGCGCGGCCGGCGTCATCATTCCGGAAACAACCGCAATCGGATTATGACAACTGTCGCAGTGCCGGGCATACACGATGCCTTTTGTCCGGGTCAGGATATTGACGCTCGTGCGGTAGAAGGGCGTTCGGAACGCGTTCGCGTGCAGCGACTGCCTCCACTGGTGATAGGCCGCCTGATGGCAGTGTCCGCAGTAGGCCGCAGTTGGAAAGGCCGAAGAGGGCAGGAAGTTGTTTCCAACCACCGTCGCATTTCCGGGAAACGAATTCTGCCCGTTGGGGAACGGGTAGGCATAGGTCTGCTCAACCTTTTTTGTGTAGGCGGCCAGCCCGTTGTCTCCCTTCGCCGGAAGATGTTCTGCTGCTTGCGTGTCAGGCAGAAGCGATACGCACACTTCCGCGAGGATCAAAAGCAGAGGATACGGGCAGCGTCTAAACGACCTCATAGATCCCACAGCAAGAGCGCAGCGAAGAGAACGGACTGCCATCCCTTGCAGTCAGACATCTTCAAGGTACCGCGTAGGAAGGCGAGCCGGATACAATCTTCGGATCGCGGGGATTATAGCAAACGGGTGACACCACAATATACAAGAACCGTTAAGCGCTAGGAGCTGGCCATCGGCCGATGACCTTAATTCGAAGACGGTGCGGCCGTTGTGCCGGCGGCCTTTGCCTTTTCGCGCTCGGTGGCGGCATCTATCGTCTTGCCCTGCCTGTCGAGCGCCTCGGCGAGGCCGAGATGGGCCAGTGCGTAGTTGGCGTCGTAGCTCAGCGCATCATTGAATTCAAGAATCGCGCCCGCGACATCTCCCGTGCGCAGCATGGCTTCGCCGGCGTGGGTGGAGACCTCAGCACGCTGAAAGTTCATATGCGCGCGCATCAGGTCGGCCGCAATCTTGCGCTCCTCGGTTGCCTCCTGGAGCTTGTTCTGTCTCACGAGCACGGAGGCGAGCGTAAGATAAGCGTCCGCCTGTTTCGGGGCCAGACGAATTGCCTCGCGCAAAGCTGACTCCGCCTGCGGCAATTCGTTCAGATTCTGGTAAACGCTCCCCAGTGTGGCCCATCCGTCGCTGTCTTTCGGCCTGAGCTTAAGCGCAAGGCTCATTTCGCGTGCGGCATCGCTGTAGTGGCCCTCCTGCATGTAAAGGATGCCCAGAAGATACGGCGCCTCAGGCGCGTTTGGGTTGAGCCGCTCCGCGGTCTCAAGCTCCGGAATCGCGTCGTCGGCCTTGTCCTGCGATTTATAGGCAACCCCTAAGTCATAGTGCAGCGGGGGATCATTTGGAGCGAGTTTGACCGCATCGCGCAGATCGCTGATCGCGTCGTCAAACTGGCTGAGCTGCACGTACGCCGCAGCAAGATTTTCGCGTGCGGTTACGTTCGAGGGATCCAGACTGACCGCGCGCTTCAATACCGGCACTGCCTCTGTCGCATCCTGGGCCTGGCATAACGCCATTCCAAGATTCGTCATTGCCGCCGTGTTCTTGGGCTGCGCCGCAACCACTTTCTTGAACAGAGGAATGGCGTCGTTTGCCTCGTTAGTACGTTGCAGGGCAAGGGCCAACTGATACGTTGCATCCATCGAGCTTGGGGCCAGTTGCAGCACGTGACGGAAAGACTGAATTGCCCGTGCGTCGTTGCCCTCAGCCACGAATGCATTGCCAAGCTGAAGCGCAATCATTGCATCCCCGGGCGCGAGCTGCGACGCATGAAGGAGCTCCATCGTTTCACCTGCTTCCCCCTGCGCACGCATTGCAAGAGCAAGATGCATGTGCGCCCCGGCGAAGTCGGGCTGCAGGCGAACGGCCAGTGCGAATTCGCGTTGCGCATTGGCCCACTGCAACTGCTGTGCGTAAAGCGACCCGAGATCATCGCGCAGTACCGCATTGTTGGGGTTGAGCGAGACGGCTGCCTTCAATTTAGCCTCGGCGCGCCCGAGCTGGTGTACCTGAACAAGGGAACGGGCATATTCAACGAGCACATTGGACGGCAGTTCATGGCCTTGCTCGCGGGCGTGTGCTTCCAGTGCGGCGAATAAAGAGAGTGCACTCTGCGGAAGGTCGGTCTGCACGTAGGCCAGTGCCAGATTCAGCTGCGCCGTGTCGTCGTTGGGCTGAATGGCCAACGCCCTTTGAAGTTCGCGAATGCCGTCGCTTATCTGTCCCCGGCTCACCATGACCGCGCCCAACGCGCTGTGGCCCTGCTCCATCTGCGGGGCCAGCCGCACGACTTGCGCAAAGTCTCTCTGCGCTGAAGCAAGGTCCCTGTGAACTAAGGCTGCCTGCCCGGCGCGGTATGCATCATTCGCCTGCTTCAGGTTTGCATATGATTGTTGCGCGAACCCTTGCTCTGAGATCATCGCCACTGCAAACGTCCCCATGCACAGCAGGGTGAACAGTTTTCCAATGAACGCAGCCACGCGCATAGCGCTCCAATTGTAGTCATACCCGTAGATATTTGTCCTCGTCTCCCTTAGCGAGGCGACGTGTAGAGCGTTCTCGCCGGTCCCGCCGCCCGCGTCGAGCACCGCTCGGGCAAATCCGCATTCGGATGCCATGCGCCAGATTGCGCGGCTGCGGGTTGCCGATATTCCAAGGCGCGCGCCATGCTGTTCCGATGCATCCCAGGCCAGTCCCGCCGTCCGTTCGTGACTGGTTGGGTGCCGGCCATTGAATGGATCGTCTGCGAGGGTTTCCAATCGCTCCGACATCTTCGTCTCTTCCCTGCAACTGATCTTGCCGCCTCATCGTAGCACGCCATTCCATCGGGCTTGACTCGTTCTCAACGACCATGGGTTGGTCAGCGTAACGCGCCGTCAGCTAAAATTCATCGAGTTCAGCAGTTGGTAAGGAGGATTTGAATGGCGAGTGACAAGCGGCATCGGCAAATATCGATCAGCCTAGGGATCTGCGGTTCCATCGCGTGCGCCGTGATCGCCGGCGCCCTGGTCTTCGGAAGCGCGCAGCTTGCAATAGTGCGTGCTGCGGCGATTCCCGGATCGACAGACGCGCCGAGCACCTTGTCTATCCCTGCAGGGTTGCGCCAAATTGCCCCACCTCTTGTCATCAAGAGTATCGACGGGAAGCTGATCGACCTCGCCAAGTACAAGGGCAAGGTTGTGCTGCTGGACTTCTGGGCGGTGCACTGCGGCGGATGCAGGCTGGAGATCCCGTGGTATGTCCAGTTGGATCGCAAATACCATCGGGACGGTCTGCAGCTCATAGGCATCGACATGTTCGGCGAGAGCCCTTTGGTTATCAGGCCCTTCATGGAGAAGTCGCACATGACGTATCCGGTGGCGGTTGGTACGGGTGCCATCGGTGAGCGTTTCAAAGTCCAGGAAATGCCGCTCACGCTCCTGATCGATCGTCACGGCCGGATTGCGTACTCTCATGCCGGCGTTGTCGACAAGGATTCCTTTGAACGGAATATCGCCGCACTGCTTCGCTAGAACATTCTCCTCAGCGGCACTTTAAGAACGACGATCGATATCGCCTATGTAGGAGCCGATTCCGCGTGTCGCCGGGATTCGAGAGCCTCGCTCGCGGGTGGCGATGAACGCTGCATTCGAGCGCCGGGCGCTCAAGCGTTGTCACCTAAGGATGGTTGTAATACCCCGAGTTCGTGCGGACGCTGGCTCCTGGCGTGTCGACAACCACCTGCAAGCCGTGGTACTCGTCGCCCTGTTTCGCGTGCGGAGGATCGAACGAGATTCTGTAGAACGCGTTAGCATCCGCCACGCATCGAGCGATCTGGCCGGCAAGGTCAATGTCCGGCCCAAGCGTAAGCCCTCCGCTCTGCGTCACAAGCACTTTCAGCGCCAGATTGCCCGGCTCCGCCTGCCGCCACGTCCGCACCGGCTTCAACAAGTCCCGATACATGTTCGTGTAAGGGCTCCCGGTATCCGCTGCAGAGACGCTGTAGACGGGCATGCGCGCTTACCGCAGCGACGTTGAAAGCTCGACAATTGCGTCGAAGTTGTGGCGCTGACCCACGATGAATCTGCATCACATAATCTCCACAAGGGCTGACCTGAGAATGAGTGTGGCGAGCATACACCCGGGCGAAGAAAGTTGCCAACTCCGAGAAGCGGATAGCGCGAGTATTCGGCATTCTGAGCGGTTAACCGGCAAGTCTGACCCATCGTGATCCCAATCACGCCTGGTTCTCCTCGCTCGCTTTTACCCGGGATGATCCGGGGACTGAACGGCGTTTTCGGGGACCTATCCGAAATTCAACACATATTTC
Source organism: uncultured Acidobacteriota bacterium (assembly GCA_963766785.1). Lineage (GTDB taxonomy): Bacteria > Acidobacteriota > Terriglobia > Terriglobales > Acidobacteriaceae > Telmatobacter. The sequence continues at coordinate 119,263 of CAVYBV010000009.1, read as the reverse complement.
ACGCTCAGACGAGTGATGTGGGCGTCAACTGAGGATCGTGTGCAGGCAGATCGGCAATCACTTGCCGACCTTGTCCTTCCTGATGAATCACCAATACGCCGAGCCAGGGAATCGGGGAAAAGGGAGAGAAAAGAGCGAAAGAAGTCACATCGCAATTCAAGGGGAACCAGGCTCCAGCCGCAGCCGTATTTGCGTTCAAGGGGGGCCAAGATGACGAGCGATCTGAAGATTGCATTGCGGAAGTTGTGGAAATCGCCGGGGTTCACGGTGACGGCGATCGTGACGCTGGCGCTGGGGATTGGGGCGAACGCCGTGGTCTTCAGCGTATTGAACGCCGTGGTGCTACGCCCGGTGAAGGTGCCGAATGCACGGAATCTTTACCTCGTGCAACGAGGACAGTACTCGTCGCAATCCTATCTCGACTACGTGGATCTGCGCGACCGGAACCGCGCGTTTGAGAGCCTGGCTTCCTTCAGCATCATTGGTCCGGTGGGCGTCGATACCGGCGAAAATCCCTCCACCGCGTGGCCCTACCTGGCGAGTGGAAACTACTTCGATGCACTGAACATTCAGCCATATCTGGGCCGTTTCTTTCACGCTACCGACGAAAACGGGAAGAACAGCGCTCCGCATGTGGTCCTGAGCTATGCGTACTGGCATGGCCATTTTCAAGACGACAAAGGCGTAGTTGGGCTGGCGGTCGAGATCAATAAGCACCCGTTCACCATCATCGGCGTTGCGCCTCCTGCATTTCGCGGTACGGAATTGTTCTTTGCGCCAGCCATGTGGATTCCGATGGTCGAGCAGCCCACCGTCGAGGGCCACGACTCGCTTCAATATCGCGGCAGTCACTCCGCACTTGTGTGGGGACGCCTGAAGCCGGGCGTGACGCCGGCGCAGGCGGCAGCGGACCTGAATACCATTGCCGCTTGGCTATCAAAGACGTATCCGGCCGACGACGATGGCGTGAAGTTTACCCTGGCTCATCCGGGCCTGATGGGTGACATGCTGGAAGGCGCCGCGCGCGCGTTCATGGGGGGACTGATTCTGCTGGCGGGCCTGATTTTGCTGGCGGCGTGCGCCAACCTGGGCAGCCTGTTTGCGGCCCACACGGCGGATCGCGCCAAGGAGACGGCGCTGCGCCTGGCGCTGGGGTCGCGGCGCGGGTTAATCCTGCGCCAGATGCTGACTGAGGCTGTCCTCGTCTCGCTTGCAGGAGGAGCGCTGGGTCTCGCCGGAAGCGTGGTAATCCTCCGCTTGTTAAGCGCATGGCAGCCCATGCCAAATATTCCCATCAATGTGCCGGTCAATCCGGACGTGGGCACGCACCTTGTGGCGCTGGGGCTGGCATTGGCCAGTGGCCTGCTATTCGGGATTGTCCCTGTGCGCCAGGTGACGCGGGCTAACCCGTGGCAGGTGATTCGCACCGGAACGGTCGGGGTGGGCGGAATGCGCCGGTTCACGCTGCGCGATGTTCTGCTGGCGTTGCAGATTGCGATCTGCGCAGTACTGGTGACTTCTTCGCTGGTCGCGGTGCGCGGCTTGGTGCGATCCATGCACGGCAGCTTCGGTTTTGAGCCGCAGAACGTGATGCTGGCGGAGACAGACCTGCATATGGCGGGCTACGTTTACGAACAGGTACCGCTGATGCAGCGGAGCATGCTGGATGCGGCAGCGGCCATTCCGGGCATCAAGGCTGTGGGCTATATCAACCGCCTGCCGCTGAGCCTGAGTAGCAGCGACTCGGATGTTTATACCGACAGCACGACCGATTTCAGGCCGACTACCGCGGTCACGGACGCCATGAACTACAACATTTCGCCGGGCTACCTGGACGCCGCGGGCACGAAGCTGCTGACGGGGAGAAACCTGACCCTGAACGACGACAGCAAGGCGCTCAAGGCGGCGCTGGTGAATCGGGAGTTTGCCGTTAAGGTTTTTGGGTCGGTAGACAAGGCGATCGGCGGGCATTTCAAGTATTGGGGCGGAGAGCGGGCGGAAGTGGTGGGCGTTGTGGAAGACGGAAAATACCGCAGCCTGACAGAGAATCAACAGCCTGCGATGTTCTTTTCGTTTCAGCAGCACCAGGACAGCGGCACATGGCTGCTGCTGCGGTCGGGGCGCGATCCTGGCGACATTGCCAGGGCACTGGAGCAGAAGCTGCATGGGCTGGACGCGGGTTTGCCCCTGGTTCTGGGAACGTGGAATCAGGAGATGAGCACGGCGTTATTCGCCGCCCGCGTGGCGACCGTGGCGCTGGGCGTGCTGGGGCTGCTGGGCGCGATGCTGGCGGTGACGGGAATCTTCGGCATGGCCTCGTATACGGTGAGCAAGCGGCCGCGCGAGCTGGGGATTCGCATCGCGCTGGGGGCGCGCCGGAAGGAAGTGCTTCGGACGGCGCTGGGGCGGGCATTCCTGTTACTGTCCGTAGGCTCGGCGGCTGGTTTGGCGCTCGGCGTTCTGGCCACGAAGGTGCTGTCGTACATCGTGTACCAGACGGCGCCGAACGATCCGCTGGTCTTGGAAGGCGTGGTGCTCACAATGCTAATGCTCGGCTTGGCGGCTACGTGGATTCCAGCGCAAAAAACGCTGGCGGTAGACCCGATCATCCTGCTGCGGGAAGAGTGAAGGAAAGAGGGATCCGGTCTCGGCAAATCGCCGATGCACTCACCGAACGCCGATCGGTCCTGAAATGTCGCCCAGTGTTCGCCGATCTTGTCTTTCGATGATGAGAACAGCCCTCCGCACGCTTCGATTTGCCTCCTCAAAATCGATTCCGGACATGTGGCTTTTCCATTCTGGATGCGAGCGGGATAGGCCACGATAAAGTCCGTTATCAGGGGCTATAGCTCAGAAGCTCAGGCGGTCATTCACGGCCGCACGAATGTCCTGCGTGCTGTTCAGATACCTGGCCGTCGTGGACAGGTCCTCGTGGCCAAGAAGAAACTGCACCTGCTCCAGATCCCCGCCCGCCTTGCGGCACTGTTTGGCGGACGTCCGGCGAAGGTCGTGAGGCCCCAGATGACCAATCCCGGCTTTTGCGGCCGTGGTCACCACGACATCCCATATCGCCCACGCGCTCAGCCCCAGGTTGAGTGCGCGGCCATTTTTTAAGACATGCCGGAAGATGGATCCTGAAAGAATGGCAGCAGCGTTGGTCCATTCGTCAAGCGCAGCCTTGGCCTGCTTGGGAATGGCCACGGTTCGAACGCGGCCCCGTTTGCCCACCAGGTCCGCAATCACCCAGCGGCCCTCACGCATCTGGATGCGCGACATTTGTAAGGTCGCGGCCTCCTCACGGCGGACCGCGCAGTACACGAGCAAGGAGAGGATGGCGTGGCTTCTCTTGCCGATCAGGCGGGTGCGGTCGGGCACCGCCAGCAAGCGCCGGATCTCTTCTCGAGTGAGCCAGTTGCCAAGCCGAATACCCTGTTGCGGCACACCGGGCACAGAGGTGATTCGGACCCCCTCGGCCGGATCAATGATCCCGTTGTCGCGGGCCTCCCGGACCAGTTTCCGGATGGCCGAGAGTCTGAGGTTGATAGTGGATGCCGAAAGGCCCTGATCGACCATTTGCGCGCGGTACTCAAGAAGGAGAGCGCGCGAAATCGGGCGGTCGCCGGCCAACGCGAACAGGCTATCGAACGCCTTGGCGTAGGCGCGCTTGCTGTGGCGGGAAACAACCGCGTTCACCAGCATCAAGCGAAGAGCGGCAAGCTTATCAGGGGCGGTATTGCAGGGAACGAGCATCGGCAATGCAGCCATGGTTCCTCCTTTTGGTGTGGTTTTTTTGGGGGGGGCCGGAATTTGTGAGGCTGGATGTGAGCCCGCGCCTGGCAGCGCCATTCCGGAGCGACGCTGGCGGGGCTGATTGGCTTGGCCTCAACCGTTGCTTATCGTGGAGCCGGCTATTGACCAAATATCTCGAAGGAGAACGATGGTCTGCGCGTGGGCTTGCGCGCCAGCTGTGCATACAGGCGAGGCGTGACTGTGAATCGGGCCGGCCAGATCAGCGGAGCGGAAGTCCCGCCTCAGGCCCGAGCCGAACGTCTCTCTCCGTGCCGGAGCGGCAGGCCGGAGTAAAGGCCTCAGCCAGGTACTGCGATCCCGTGACCAAGGCCATTGCTGGAGCGGCAGGAGCCCGTCCTGCCGCCACGGGATTGAGGACCATCGCACGCTGCAGGTGGTCCGATGAGGCGGCGATGTCGACTTCATGCTCGCGAAGCCATTCGGCGGTGACGTGGGGGTCGAAGCGGATCGAGCCGCCAAAGCGGATGTGCAGAATCCGCCCTGCACGGGCTTGGTTGTATATGTTGCTATCGGAACAGTCGAGGCATGCAGCGAGTTCCTGGGCCGTCAGCGCGTGATCGTATGCTTCTATTCGGTCAGCGAGAGAAAGACGAGAGCTGGTTGGAACAGACATAAAAGGCCTCCCAGGCCTGGATTTCGCCGGAGACGAACCTGCGGCGCCGCTCAAAGCGGACGCGCAGAACGCCCCCGACGCGCATAAGGTAGCTGGGTATTGGAATGGGGGCAATGTGCACCAGAACAGAAATCGTTGGAGCCCCTTTTGCACATCAAAGCAGCGTGGCTGGTCAGCCTGGGTAATGATCATGGTCTCTGCGCGACGTTGATACAGGGATACATCTGGAAATACGGGAGTGCTCGATGGTGGTCGCCGCCTCTGCTCAGTCGCGCGCTCGAGCAGGAGCGTGCGGCTGTATATGCCCGTGAACCAATCACTCCATCGCGCAGGCACTCTCCTTCGGAGCGTCCACACACAGCCTGCCGCCCCCGACGAGACCTCCGCGAAGAGAACGAAGAACGCCCATCCGCAACTGCAACGATTGAATCAGCAGGACGCCCGGTCCCTTCACGCTCGCGCAGCTGCAAACGGCATCATTTCAAAAAACTCGAGCGGTCCGTAAACCCGGGACACACTCCGGATGTTCCGTGTCCAGGGTGCGCACCGGCAGCGCGACTGATTTCATAGTGTGGCCGGGAAACCCGGTGGCGCTCCACGTGGGGCAGTGAGCGAAATTCTCGTCCCAACCGGCTACACCGCCAACGTTTGGGTGCGGGCAGTGCGTCGTACACTTGTGGACGTTCTCTCAGACAACGCATCGGCCAAGTACGATGCTGTGGGCTGTCACATTCCTACTTTTCATAGACGCGCGCCCATTCACGGACTATGATTAATTCTTCCCCAGCCAAACCACATTATCACCCAAGGTTCAATGCACTCGTCCATCTCTGAGGTTCCGCGATCGGTCGCCCGCCCGAAGGGACACCTTCTGCGGATTCTTGGCGTGGGCTTCGGAATCGCCGTGATTGTCGGCAATACGATTGGCTCGGGCATCCTGCTCACGCCCGGCGAAATATTCGCCCATTTAAGGAGCCCATGGTTCGTCTTTGCGGTCTGGGCGATGGGCGGCGGGTTGCTGCGATTGGATTGTGCAAACGGCTGCGATCGCGGGGCAGCCGGCGTAAGAGCTGCGGGGTAAGAGAGAGCGAGGTTCGCGTGAGAGATCAGAGTGGGCGTGGCGGAAAGATGCTGCGGGATGTTCCTGTGGGTATGCTCGGCCAAGCGATGAGGCGCGTGCTGGGCTGTTGCTTCCTCTGGGTGGCAATTGCGTCTTCGGGTATGGAAGCGCAGACAGAGATTCCCGCGTGGTGCCGCGCGCTGCCGCATCCCGCGTTCAGCAATCTCGAGCGCGTGCCGGTGAAGGATTCGTGGTTTGAAGTTTATCAGGTCGCTCCGAATGTGTTCGCCATCTACGAGCCGCATCAGGAAGAGGAGGCGATCAGCTTCCTGATCCTCGGCAGCATGCGTGCTTTGCTTTGGGACACAGGAATGGGCATCGGCAACCTGAAAGCCTTGACGGCCAGGCTGACGCGACTGCCCATTGCCGTGCTTAACTCGCACACGCACGACGATCATGTGGGCGATAACTGGCAGTTTGCTACGGTCTACAGCATGGATACGGACTTCGGCCGTCACAATGCGCTGGGATCGAGGGAAGACGCGCAGGCGGAGATCGAGCCTGGTGAGATTTGCGGCAGCTTGCCCGCGGGGTTTGATCGAAAGGCCTATGCGACGCGACCCTGGAAGATTTCGTCTTTCTTGCACGACGGAGACTGGATCGATCTCGGAGGACGGCGGTTACAGATTATTGCGACACCGGGCCACACGCCCGACTCGATCTCGCTGTTTGAGCCAGGGGGCGGGCTGCTGTTCACCGGAGACACTTACTATCCTGGAGCCATCTGGCTGTATCGACCGGAAACCGACCTGGCCGCGTACGACCGCTCAATCCGGCGACTGGCGGGGCTGGCACCGAAGGTCAAGCTGGTGCTGGGTTCCCACAATGTTCCGGTGGCGTCTCCCGCGGTGCTGCAGCAGCTAGTGGTCGCGTTTGAAATGGTGAGGAACGGCAAAGTCGCGCCAGCTCCGGCGGGCACGGGTAAGGTGATTTACACAGAGGGGGACATCTCTTTCCTGATGAGCGCGCCGCAGGGCGGCGTGCGTTAGCCGACGGCGGGGATTGGATCGGGACTGGGCGCTGCGGGCGATGGTTCGCGCAGCTTGCGCACGCGGCCGCCGGGGTTTTGGGTCCCAGTAGCAGTAGTCTGGGACCTCCGAGGGATCATATTACCGTGCGGTTTGAACCACGGACAGGAAACTTGAAAGCGGCCATCGCATGAAGAAGACAATCTTAATCCTGGTGTTGTTTCTTGCCTGCACGTATGGCCGACTCCACGCGCAAGCCTTCAGCCTTGCCACTGGGCGCGAGCCAGTTGCGTCTCTCGATGGCCTTTGGCGCTTTCATACCGGCGACAATCCGGCATGGGCCAGTCCGAATTTCGACGACTCGCAGTGGCCGCTGCTGCGCTCCGATGAAAACTGGGCCAAACTAGGCTATCCCGGCTATAGCGGTTACGCCTGGTACCGGTTTCAGGTTGCCGCCCCGCCCGGAGAGCGCGACCTCTCTCTTTTACTGCCGCCCATCCTGACCAGCTATCAGGTATTTGTCGACGGCAAGCTGGTTAAGACCGTAGGCCGGATGCCTCCGAATGGCACGGGCACGGTTCCACTTCCGACGATGTTTCCCATGCAGATTACGCCTTCGCAGCATCCGCATTCGATCGCAATTGCGCTCCGGGTCTGGCACTGGCCCGGTTGGTCGCGCTACCACGGCGGCGGCCCCCAAACCGGCGGCGGTCTTGTGGGGCAGTCCCTTCTGCTCCAGCCGCAAGCAAAGCTTTCCCACGATTCCCGCCTGCTCGAGAGTGGTGGCGACTATACCCTCGCGCTAGCGGAAGGCATCGCTGGATCGCTGGCTCTGCTTTTGTTTCTGATCCGACGAACGGAGCGGGAATACCTATGGTTCGCCGGCAATGCGCTATCGAATGCCGCGGCGTTCGCCTATTTCATTTACTGTCGGGTGATCCCCGTCACGATCATTACACGCGACTGGGTAAACAACGTCCTCAATTTAGCGTCAGCGCTGTTCTTTATTGCATTTCTCGTCACGCTTCTGCGTGCCCGCCGCACCGTGCTGCTGTATCTCGCAATTGCCGCTCTTCTAGCGGTTTTTCTTGGCTATTTTCTGCTTCAGTTCGGCCTCTTTTATGTCGGCTGGATGAATCTGACAGACGCCTTTCTTTATGTGGTCATCCTGGTTTGGGCCGCCGACCTGCTGATTCGAAAATCAAGAGTGGGCCTTCCCGACGCCCGACTTCTGCTTGTGCCGGTGCTGCTTGCCCTGACGCTCAATCCGGTTGAAAACGCTTTGGATGGCACTTATCAGCTCGGTTGGCAGAAGACGGTAACGAATCCTTCTCTAAACCTGTTCACCCGGCCCTTCGCTTTCACGATGGATGATGCCACGGAAATTCTATTCCTGCTGGCCATGTTGGCGATCCTGATTAATCGTTTCGCGCGTACGCGACGTGAGGAGCAGCGCATCGCCGGTGAATTGGAAGCCGCGCGCACGGTCCAGCAGGTCCTCATCCCCGAGGCGATTCCGCAAGTGCCCGGGTATGCAATTGAGAGCGTCTATAAGCCTGCCAGCGAGGTAGGTGGAGACTTCTTCCAGATCCTGCCCTCGGGAAGTGGCGTGCTCGCGGTGATTGGAGATGTAAGCGGTAAGGGAATGCCTGCAGCGATGACAGTGAGTTTGCTAGTGGGAACGGTCAGAACGCTGGCGCACTATACGCAGAGCCCCGGCGAGATTTTGGTGGCGATGAACCAGCGCATGCTGGGCCGGTCGCAGGGCGGTTTCACCACCTGCCTGATTGCGCATGTAGCTGCTGACGGACGGGTGACCGTAGCCAATGCTGGACACATTTCTCCCTACGTGGCCGGGCGTGAAATGCCGGTGGAGAACGGGTTGCCGCTCGGGCTTTCCACGGGGGCTACGTATATCGAAACGTGCTTCGACCTGGCTGCAAATGAGCAATTGACGTTAGTGACCGATGGCGTGGTAGAGGCGCGCGGCAAGAACGGCGAACTCTTCGGGTTTTCGCGCACGCAGGACATCAGCCGCGAGGATGCCGAGCACATTGCCCAGGCTGCATATGTGTTTGGACAGGAGGACGACATTACAGTATTGACCGTGGCGCGGGTGGCAAATCTGAAAGCGGCTATCGCATGAAAAAGATAACTCTACTTGCTTCGTTGCTCCTGATTTCTGCGTGCCGAGGACTACTCGCCCAGACCTTCGATCCGAAAACGGACCGCCCGTCGATCATGGTGCTCAATGGGCCGTGGAAGTTCCACACCGGCGATTCGCCGAAGCCGAATAGCATCGGGACATCGCTTTGGACGCAGCCGAGCTTCGACGATTCCAGCTGGCAGGATTACACGATTAACCCCGATAACCCAAAACAGACTGCTTTCGAGGCAATTCAGTCCGCTCAACTACCGGGATGGCAGCAGCATGGGCACCCGGGTTACACCGGCTATGCGTGGTATCGCATTCGGTTAGAGACTCTGCCGGACACTCATGAGTTCGCATTGCTGATGCCGCGGTTTGTCGATGAGGCATACGACGTATATGTCAACGGCCGGAAGATCGGCAGTTTCGGAAAGCTGGATGGATGGCGTGCCACCTATCCCGGACAACCGATGCTCTTCTCGATTCCGGCCACGGCGCTCAATGACGATCGAGCTGTAACACTTGCCCTGCGATTCTGGGACTACAGCAATGATGGCTTGCCAAGTGGACAGAACCTGAATGGAGGTCTGCGCGGCGCACCGCTCCTGGGTTCATCTGAACTGCTCCGCGTCTTCCAGCAGAGCGTGCAACAGCAGACAGGTCAGCCCGCCTGGTACTTAATATTGTTCACCGCCGCTTGCGGCGCGGTAGGCATCATCTCCTTGTTCCTGTTCCTCTATAGCCGCAGCCAGCGTGAGTACCTGTGGGCCGGGATCAGCCTGACCAGCTTGGCCATCGTGGCGGCTGCTACAGCGGTTGAGCGTGTGCAGCAGACGAGCATTCCATTCGAGCTGGCTTATGCGGCCGCATTCGTCGCGTATTGCGTTGGGTTCTTCGCGCTGCCGTTGGCTGCCATGTACCTCTTGCGCGTGCCCAGACCACTGTGGCGGCGCGCCAACTATGCGGTCTTTGCCGTGATTGCCACCTACGGTCTTGTGCCCCTGGGCCTGGCTCTCAACCTCCTGCCACCCACTGTCCTCATTGATCACATCAATAGCACCACTCTGGCGCCTTATCTCCCTTTTGTCTTCCTGCTGCTGGCGATCACATTCGATGGCCTGCGCACGTTGGGAAGAAAGGCATGGCTCCTGCTGACGCCGGGCTTGCTCTTTGCGCTCTACCTGATTCTTTTCGAATTGTTTGCCAGAAAGGGGCGATTCGTTCTTATTACTGAGTCTGTTTTTGTCAGTGTTCCGCTTGCCGTTCTCGTTGTCTTCCTGTTGCGCTTTGTCGAGCAACAGCGCGAAAACGTCCGCATGACCGACGACTTGAGGCAAGCGCAAGAAGTGCAGCAGGTCTTGCTTCCGGAAGAGTTGCCGCAGGTTTCAGGACTGACCATTGAGAGCGAATACCGCCCGGCGCGTGAGGTTGGCGGCGACTTCTTCCAGATCCTTCCCCATCCCGCCGACGGCAGCGTACTGATTGTCGTCGGCGATGTAACAGGCAAGGGCTTGCAGGCCGGAATGCTGGTGGCGCTGCTTGTCGGCGCGATCCGCACGGCGGCGCAGTACGATCCCGATCCGTTGCATGTCTTGCAGGCATTGAACTATCGGCTCTGTGGTCGCGGCCACGCCCATGCGACCTGTCTCGCGCTGCGCATCGCATCCGATGGCGCGGTCACGCTGGCCAATGCCGGACATTTGCCGCCCTACCTCCACGGAACCGAACTGTCGATGGAAGGCGCATTGCCGCTGGGCATCATCGAGGGAGCTGAGTTCTCCATGATGCACTTCCAACTCGCACCTGGCGATCAACTGACACTAATGACCGATGGAGTTGCCGAGGCGCAGAACGACCACGGCCAGCTTTTTGGATTTGAGCGTATTCGAGAATTGCTGCGAAAATCCGTAACTGCGGCGGAAGTGGCGACGGCAGCCCAAAACTTTGGCCAGGAAGATGACATCAGCGTTCTCTCCGTGACCCGTGCCGTCGCAGTGCCCCTGCACTTCCATAACTCAACCAACAAGAACATCCGAGAGAAGAATGCCGGCTGACTGAGCCGAATCGTACCGGGCTGAGCCATTCCTTGCCCTTAATATGGCAGACTCCGGTTGGCTGGGCTTCGGAAGTAGGCTGACGCCCGGGAAAGTTCAATCCCAGGGCATCACCGGCAAACCTCTTTTTTCGGTGCCCGGCTGCTATTCGAATTTGACCCACTCAGAAGTCCATCAACGTCTGCCCGACATCAGAGCGGCCCTTACCGTCCGCGCCTGTTTTGTGGTCCGGTGCGGAGAGCGGCGCCGTGGTGCGGCGACTCAACAAGCGGAATTTGGGGGAGCAGACAGGGGTGAGATACATGGTTCCTTCTTTCAGGCGCTAAAGATCTGCTGCCACCCAAATGCGCACAGTTCTCGCACCATTTCCGGTGTCAAATTGCGGCCCGTAGCGATGCGCGCGGCTTCACGGATGGTGTCATCGACTTCGCCAAAACACTCTTCTACGGCACGCTCGACCACACGGGCTGCATTCGCGTGAAGCGCAGGCGTAACACTTGTTTGCCACAGCTCTCGAATCGCGGCGAGATTGCTGCCAAATGTCTCGATCGTGTCGTGGATATAGAGGATGTCCTTGGCGCGCTTGTCGCGATCACGCGTGTCTTGAATCATGATTTTCTGGACAAGGAACGCCGCCGGGTTGGGAACGAGGATGCGCCGTGCGCCTGCTGTCGGATATCCGAGGGCCGGGGCGATCATCAAGTCCCAGGGATTGGCGAGCAAGAGTTCGAGATGGCGGAGCTTCTGGACAGACACGCCGGAGACGCGCGCCGTCACGTCGCGCCTGCCTCCGCGCTTGACCGCGCTGCCCACAAGCGGCGTCAGAAATTCCACGTAAAAGCTGTTGTCTCCGCTCTCGACGCGGTAGTGCGCAGCCGGAGGCTGCATATCGCCCATCAGCTCTTCGCCGAAGTCTCTTTCGAGCAGCCGCGCGCGTATCTGCTCGCCGGTATCGGGCAATTCGAGCGGGACGGCAATGTCGGTGTCGAAGGTTCCGAGAGGCTCGTAGTCGAGCGGCTGCGCGAGAGGGTGCTGGCGATAGAGGCGGTGCGCCCAGCCGCCGATGATGACGACCTGATCGAGCCACGGGTCGAGGGCGTCGACCAGGCGGGCGAAATACCCGACATCGGATGGGACGGCCATCACGGTTTCTCCTCGAAGACCGGCGCAAGCACGCGATGGCGGATCTCATCTGCCTGTGCCTCGCCGCGGGCCGGATGGGAGCTCACGTCGAGCCAGACCTGCAGGATGTCGGCAACCGGAACGCCGTGACGGACGACTGCGGCGCGGAAAACGGATTCCCGGAAGGCGGGAATGCGCACATAAACATCCGGCCTCTGCTCGGCGCCCTCCGGGGAAAGCCTCATGCGGCTGAGGACATCCCGGTCTAGGCTTTCGAGATAGAAGTAAGGCGGAACGCCATGCACGAAGCCGAATCCGAGGGATTCGGCTGCGGCGAAGAGCCCGAGACAGGCGCGTGGCGCCGGCTCGCGCTTTACGTCGGGCTGGGCATTATAGGCGTAAAGCGCCGCCAGCAGCGGGCGCTCGCTCTTTGCCTGAATAATCCAGCGCAGGGGAAGCTCGGGCGCGCCGCGCAGATGCGCCGCCTGCCAGCGACGCAAAAGCTCTTTGCGGCGCACCAAGCGCAACGGTTCATGGTTCTGGTCGAGAAACCCCTCCTGCCGCAGCTGGCGCACGAAACGGAAGGCGCTCATCACGGAGACCTCGGCTGCCGCCGCAAGCTCTGAAGCGTTGCGGTATTCTCGCCGCGGCGCGCGAAGAAGATCTTCGGGAACGAGGGGCGCGAGAAGGACCTTCAGCATCCACTGGCTGAGATCAGAGAATAGATACGCCGACTCGGGCGGAGGGAGCTTCTGTCGGTGCGCCCGACGGGGAGGCGCGGCATTGAGCTTTTCGAGGCCGGGCCCGACGAAGTGCCGGAAGCCTTCACGGTCGAGGATGCCGACGGCGACGTCGGGCGCGAACTGGGAGAGAAAACTGACCAGGCTGTTTGCGGCGCTCGGCGAGATCGCGGGTGCGGCGACGACGGCGAGCGGCGCTGCCGGTTTGGGGAATGCCTGGGCATAGGCGCGGGCTTGCAGGATGGCCTGGGAGAGCAGAGGCACGAGCCGGTCCGGCCGGCCCTCGGACGCGGCCTTGAGTTCGATAATGTAGCGTTCGTTGCCCCGTGCGACGACGAGATCCGGTTTCTTGTCGGCGAGCGAATGCTCCTTCTTCACCCGCCAGCCACGCTGGCGGAAGAGGTTGGCGAGGAGGTCCTCAAACTCGCGCTCGCTGCGCGGGCCGGAGGAGTTCGGATTGGAAAGCGAGGAGGCCATAGGTTTACCTTGGCCACGTTAATTATCGTGGCCGTGGTAATTATCATGGCCGCGTTAGCCGCAAATGTCAAGATAGGAAGGCATTTGGGAAATATGCCATCTTCCCGTCCTTCCACGACGAAAGGCGGATTACGGGGGCAGCGAAGTTCGGGAAACCAACCAGAGGCTCTCGACGCGCAGCCCATACAGGATCTTGCCGAGCGTTTTTGTGTTTGGCGCCGAGGCCGAGCATTCCGCCCTTGAAATGATCGAGCGCCCTACACCTACGGACATCGCCAACTCGGATTGAGTTCGATGTTGCTTTCTGCGTAGCCAACGGATCGCGTTCCCAAGCTGTAAGGCGGGGCCATGCGCATCGTTTGCTTGAGCGAGCCCGGTGGGCAATTTGATTTCGATGATGTGAATGCCAAACGAAGCGCCACAGCAGCGGCATTTGCCGTTCGCCGGCACGTATTGCCGCAATTTACAACGCGTACAGGTCTCAATCATTACTCAGTCCTCACGAGGCGCGGTTCGTCCCGGCGCCGCTGCGGATATGCCGGGCGTCGCAGGACAGGATCCGCCCGATGCGGGAAGCGAAACTGCGTCCGATCCGAACGGAGCGGTGTCGTTTTATGACGCGGTCAGCAGGGAGCTTGGGCTGAAACTGATAAAAGAGAAGCGTCCGGAACCGGTCCTGGTGATCGACCATATCGACGAGCAGCCGACGCCGAACTAAGCCAGTCTTAAAAAGGATTGGGAACTATCGGAGATTCTTAACCGAATTGCGGCGACGGGTTGGTCAGCGGATCGGGTTTCGGGCAGATGACCGGCAAGGGTGAACTTTGCCACATTTTCGCCAGACAGGGATTCCTAATCTCACCATTGCCGACCATCCGGGAACTGCTTCAGCGCGACCCAGAGAGGGAGACGGGCGAGGCTGCTAGTCGATGAAGTAGCCGATGTCGGTGAGGACGCTGTCGCTCAATTCCACACCGGTCAACCGGGCGCCAATCGGGAGGCGGAGCTTCGCTTCAAAACCCTCAAGGACGTAACCGGGCAGATCGGTTTGTCTCCGCAGCAGGCGCAGCAACGTCGCGCTGTCCATTGAGCACTCATAGTCGCCGGGAATCCCGCACGCCGGGCGGATTATCAGTGTCAGCGGCACCGGCCCTGCCCGGGATGCCGAAGGACGCGAGGGTCGGGTGCTGAGATTCATTCGCATGCGGGAATGCTCACTCCTGCAGGAGCAACTCGCAATGACACCGACGGGGAATGGGGCTGGGACGAAATAGGGAGGCTGGAGTTTGCGGTGCTTCCGGATGGCCGACAATCAGTACTTCACTGCGATGACGCGTTCCTCCGATTCGAACACGACGTATGTGTCCGCTATTGCGCCCATCCAGGCGTTGCCGGAGCTGTTCCAGGAATCCGGCGGGTAAGGACTCGTCCAGGTTGCCTTGCCTGTTGTGAGCGAGTAGATCGCATTCAGGTTTGGAGCATAGACCGTGTCGGGTGTCACCGTCTGGATGCCTGCCAACTCCGGTAATGGAGGGGTGGCAAGAGCCGCACCCGCTGGGCTATAGATTATGCAACCCGAAAACACGGGCCCGTTTGCAGTTTGCGTGTATTTGTTCACCAGCAGCCGGCCGTTATCGATCCAGCCAACCGCGGTGCCGGCAATGGTCGCGTTCAGATGGCCGTTCTGATAGATGTTTAAGGTATTGCTTGCCGCGCCGCTGTTGGCGTTCTCGGCAATCAAAGTTCCGTCCGGCGAAAGCAGAAGCGGTCCACAATAATCTTCGATGTTGGACGTAGATGTGTTTGACCAAATGATTGGGCTGCCTGAAGTTGGCGAGACCTGCACCCAGCAATTCTGCCCGATCATCGCTTGTGCAAGCGTGGCGCCAGAGCCCGACAGAGTGAAATCAAACAACAATCCCGGCGAAGCCTGGCTTGAATAGGAAAAGGTATGGTCAACCGTTTCCGATGGGAGCGACTCAATCTTGAGCAAGGTTGCATCCTGGGACGACGCGGCCAGAACCGTCCCATCCGACGAAAGCCCAACTTCCCCGCTGGTGAGGCCGACCGATCCCTGCGCAGTCGTATTGGCTGGATCGAAAAAGAGAATCCGGCCACTTCCCGTGGCGATTGCAGCGTTCGCCGTGCTCCCCGAAATGCTCAGTGCAGAACCTATCCCGAGGAAACGCGGGGTTTTCGACTGCAAGCTCGCCCCATCCAGGATGAGGCCATTGGCGAATCCCGTCACCCACTCAGTGCTCGAGACCGCCGCGAAGGGAAACCCACTGACCTGATCGCGAGATGCGTTGTTGATAGGAGGAGGAAAGGTGGGATCCGTTTCAGTGGGAGCGGCGCCCGACAAATCAATCACTGCCAGCCCCGAACCCAGCCCATAGACGCCTAGGGCGGTTCCGGATTGGACAAGAAAGTCAGGCAATACCACTTCGTTCAGAGCCGGGTTTGCGTTGCCTACCGCATAGATCTCCAGGGTGCATAGGTTAGTGCTTTGTGAGCACGAATCGAGCCAGATCCAGTTGCCCAAGCCGCCTTCTCCCAGGTTGAGTTGGCCGTATGGAGGGTATGCCGAGATTGGAGAAGCTGCCTCAAAGACGCCGGACTTGGAATAAATCGAGTTGCCGGCCAAAAAACGTTCGCCGTCGCCAAACCAGAACGTAAACGATCCTGAAAATGGCGGACTGATTGTATCCGTGCCATTGACAATGGAAATCGTTTCAATGACATTCAAACCTACCGGTCCATAGGCAACCTGCACCTGGCCAGGCGCAGCAAAAATGTCGGGAGGAACATTGGGGTTATTGGGGTTAACGTAGTTGCCCGCCCCCGAGAGAAGGAGTTGACCGGCCGTTGAATAGACATAGAGTCCAGACTGTGTTTCCACTGCGATGTAGCTTCCATCGGCTGCCAACTGCCACGCGCCCCCCTCAGCTAGGCCACCGGGGCTGCTCAAGCTGAAGCCAGGCGACACGATTGTGCTGAGGAGATGCCCGTCTGAAGCCGACAGAACCTCAATCCCCCCCGGTATTCCGATTGCAACGGTTGGGCCGGCCATCGCGGATTGGGCTGGGACGTATATTGATGAGAAACCTGTTACATTCGCTCCGCCCAGTCCGGCATCGCCGTTGGCCAGGACCGTGCCCGCCTTGTAGTCCCACAAGATCCA
Source organism: uncultured Acidobacteriota bacterium (assembly GCA_963766785.1). Lineage (GTDB taxonomy): Bacteria > Acidobacteriota > Terriglobia > Terriglobales > Acidobacteriaceae > Telmatobacter. The sequence continues at coordinate 103,029 of CAVYBV010000009.1, read as the reverse complement.
CAATCCATACCAGTCCTCGCTTAGAACTCTGGAATTCGCGAACTCAAGCGTACCAATGCGGTCCTGATTGCCGAGCTGAAGCAGGATATTTGGCGCCGGAGTGACCGTAATCTTCGGGTTGATGGCTGCGGTGACGCTCCCGCCCGAGTTTCCCCCGGTGACGACATAGGTGGCCCGAGGCGCCGCAGCCGTGGGAGTCCCCGAAATGACGCCGGTAGAGGGGTCAATACTCAAGCCTGCCGGGAGTGCGGGGCTGATGACATAACTCGTGATTGTGCCCTGGGCAGCGGGAATATCGGGGGTAATTGCCTGGCCGACGTAGGTGCCGATCACCGTCTGCGGATAGGCGATCTCGGTCGGCGCCGGAAGAAGCACGGTGACCGAAATCAGGACAGTCGCCGAGGTGGAACCACCCAGATTGGAAGCGGTCACGGTATATGCGGTCAAAGGCGCAAGGGCAGTGGGAGTGCCGGAGATGGTACCGGTAGATTTGCTCAGGCTCAGCCCGGCGGGGAGCGCAGGCGCAACCGCATACGAATCGACTGTGCCTGTAACCGTGGGAACATCCGCAGAGATGGCCTGGCCTTTTGCGGCATCGACGGCCGGCTCGCTATAAGACAGATCGGTCGGGGGGGGCAAAGTCACTGTGATTTCGATCTTCGTCGTAGTGGCCCCGCCGGCATTGGAGGCGGTCACGGTATACGTGTCCTGGGAGGTCGAAGCCGGAGTTCCTGAGATCGTACCCGTGGAAGAGTCCAGGCTCAATCCCTTGGGGAGGGTTGGACTCACTGCATAGGAAATATCTGTTCCCGTAACCGTGGGCGTATCCGGAGAGATGGCCTGATCGACAAAGCCCGCAATGGAGGACTGACTGTAAGAGAGCTTGGAAGGCGGTTCCGGATTTACCGTGATCTGGATTGAAGCCGTTGTCGAACCGCCGGAATTGGATGCGGTGACAGTGTAGGATGCCTTGGCTGCGAGCGCCGTGGGCGTTCCCGAGATAACTCCCGTGGAAGAGTCCAGGCTCAATCCCTTGGGGAGGGTCGGACTCACGGCATAGGAGATATTAGTTCCCGTAACTGTGGGCGTATCCGGGGAGATGGCCTGATCGACGAATCCCACGATGGAGGACTGGCTGTAAGAGAGTCCGGAAGGCGGTTGCGGATTTACTGTGATCCGGATTGACGCCGTTGTCGAACCGCCGGAATTGGATGCGGTGACCGTGTAGGATGCCTTGGCTGCGAGCGCCGTGGGCGTTCCCGAGATCATACCGGTGGAAGCACTAAGAACTTGTTGAAATAGGTACCGTTCTGGGGCGTTGCGAAGGTGTTGCTCGTCTAATAGGTATGCGCGGAGACGAGCGGGTTCAGGACGGGATGTTCAGCTATGTTTCGTTGGAGCAGCGAGTGCCACAGGATCATCCGCTGCGTGCGGTTCGCAAGCTGACGGACACGGTGTTGCGGACGTTGAGCCAGGAGTTCGACGCGCTGTATGCGGATTCGGGGCGGCCATCGATTGCGCCGGAGTACATCCTGCGGGCTTTGCTGCTGCAGGTGTTCTACTCGGTGCGCTCAGAGCGGCTGCTGGTGGAGCAGATCGATTACAACCTGCTGTTTCGGTGGTTCGTGGGCCTGGGCATGGACGATGCGGTGTGGAATCACGCGGTGTTCTCGAAGAACCGCGACCGGCTGCTGACCAGCGACGTGGCGCAGCAGTTCTTCGCGGAAGTGAACAAGCAGGCGAAGCGGTTCATGAGCGACGAGCACTTCACGGTAGACGGCACGCTGATTCAGGCATGGGCTTCGCAGAAGAGCTTTCGCTCGAAGGACGGTTCCGGCGATGGCGACGGGACGGACTTCCGCGGCCAGAGCCGCTCGAACAAGACGCATGAGTCGACCACCGATGCAGATGCGCGGCTTTACAAGAAGAGCTATGGCAAGGAGTCGAAGCTGAGCTACCTGGGCCACGCGCTGGTGGAGAACCGCAACGGGTTGATTGCCGCGGCGATGGTGACGCACGCCGATGGTTTCGCCGAGCGCGACGCCGCGCTGTTGATGCTTCAGCAAAAGCAGGAGGGCCGTTCGCGGCGCATTACAGTGGGTGCGGACAAGGCGTACGACACGAAGGATTTCGTGCGCACGGTGCGGGAGCTAAACGTGACGCCCCATGTGACGAAGAACGACAAAGGGCGTGCCAGCAATCTGGACCGCAGAACCACACGCCAGCCAGGCTACGCTTTAAGCCTGAGCCGGCGATGGCTGGTGGAGAAGGGCTTTGGCTGGCTGAAGCAAACCGGCCCACTGCGCCAGGTCAAGTTACGAGGCTTGGAGAAAGTGGATTGGCTGTTTGTCTTCCGCTGCGCGGCACATAACCTGATCCGGCTGCCACGACTGATGGCTCAACCACCGGGAAGGCTCAGGGAGCAGTGTGCCTGAACGCCGGTTGCTGGCCCCTGGGATGCCTCCTGAGGCCCGCACAAACACTGGCCAAAGGCCTTTTTTAAACAACTTTCAACCAAGCAAAGATGCAAATGATCAGGAAACGCGCTGCAATGCAGCCAATTTCAACAAGTTCCTAAGGCTTAGACCTGCGGGAAGCGCCGGACTGACGGCATACAACGTGACCGTTCCCGTAACCGTAGGCATATCGGAACTAATGGCCTGGTTCATCGTGGCCACGATGGCCGACTGGCTATAAGAGAGTCCGGACGGTGCAGGCGGAGTGCTGCTGCCTCCCCCACAACCCGGTATGCCTGCTGTGACACCAAGAAAAATGAATATAGCTAGAGCGCTTAAACCATGTTGGCCTTTAAGTAGTTGGACAGTCTTGTGAACTAACGCAACGGCATAGCTCATATATGCCTCGATCCTGTCTTCTGCGGCACTGTGCGACCGCCAGGGAACGAAGCTTCGATGTCGTGTGAAGACAAATTATTATAGGCTGTTTTTGTGTTGTGACGGCGATTCAGTTCTAAGTGCCGCTGATGGAGAAGCAAGTGCTGATCGGTTGTGATGTAAATCACTCAGCCAGCCCCGAGTATTGTTCGGCGATGGCGCCCGATCCGTGAGTCGTGGGCGTGTAACCGGCGATTCGGAAGTGACGTAAGCCAGATCACGCCATGGAATTATCGCACACGATAGACCAACTAAACTTCGCCGATTTGCATTCGGACCTTTAGGATTCTTCCGTTTTAGTCCTTCAGCGCATCGGCCTTCAGTCCTGCTCGTAGAAGCCGCAGCTGGTCAGGATCAGCTTGCTTTTCCCCATTAGCACTGCAACAAGGTTGAGTGCTCAATGAGCCATTCCACAGAACCTATAGCTGCAGCCGAATCTTGGACCTGGTCAGCAGCGCCGAGAGCGCGAGGATGAGGGCGGTGAACACCAGCGACTTGATCACGCCCGGCACTCCCACATTCCAATGTGAGTCGAGATATGTGATCCCTGCGGACACCAAGAGGAAATACCAGAGGTCGGGCAGAAGATAGGTCAAGAGAGTGTTGGAACCGGCAGAACGAAACGGGAATGTCCAGGCGGTCCATCGCTTCAGATCGCAGAGCCAGTAGAAGGGGATGAAGAGGAGGATGGCGGCGCCCACACTGTACAACGACCAGGTGGGCGTGGCGCGGATCTTGGAGATGCCGAGTGGGGTGAGGGCCGCGCCCGCAACAAGTGTGAGCAGCGCGAAACCAGCGGCTATGCTGATCGAGAACCGCGGCGAGGGCCGTTGCCCGGTGCCCAGAAAGAGGATGGAAGTCACCACGCCGGCCATCATGATGCAGGCCATTGCCCCATTGCCGAAGGGCCAGAAATACAGGGGCAGGCGAACGGGAAACGCGACGATCCGCGCGGTTGAGAATGCGCAGAGCGCGACCAGCAGTACAAACCAGAAAGCAGGGGCCCATCTCCGGCGGCGGGTAACCAGGTAGAGGAAGGCAACAGCCAGATAGGTGTAACCGATCAGGCCGAGAATCTCGGGATAGGAAGGATCGAGCCAAGCGGTCTGGCCACTGCGCGTGGTCCTGCGGAAAAGCGACAGAAGGAGGGCGGCGCCGGCCAGCCCGGTGAAGCGGAGCACGGTCCCGTAGGCCGGGAAGCGTTCCCATCGAGGATAGACATTCAGAACGAGCATCATAGAGAGCAGGCCCAGCAGCGCCCACGGACCGCCGCTCAGGGGCATCTTTGCGGGGTCGGCCTTTTCCGCATTCGCCAGAATGTATCCGAGCACCAGCAGACCCAGCGCGCGCGTGACGATGTGCAGGCACAGCGCGAAGGTGGAGGGGTTACGCTTGAGGCGCTGCGCCACGGCCAAGGGCATCGACATTCCGGCCGCGAAGAGAAAGAAGGGGAAGACCATGTCCACGTAGGTCATCCGGTCTTCCCAGGCATGGGCGTGGTTGGTCCACCAGGGCAGGCCTTGCACCTCGGCCACCGCATTCACAAAGATCATCACCGCCATGGTCAATCCGCGAAAGATGTCGATTGAGACCACGCGGGATGTGGAAGCGTCTGTAGTCCGACTAGCAGCGGGCGAAACTGTGGTGGCGATCATTGAGCCTCTTTGTGAGTAGCGGGAATGCGATGCAGCGCATGGTTGACTGCTGCCAGCAGTTGGCCGGACAGTTCGCTCTCATAGTGCCAGAACATCAATGCCTCCCAGCCGGATCAAGAACATTGTTTGCCCCCAACCAACGCGAGCGGCGCCTCGAAATCAGTGTCCGGGCGCCATTCCGGTCAGCTCAATACGCTTCTCCACATCGCCGTCCTGCACAATGACGCCAACCCACGGCGTGCGGACATTGGCGATGCGGGCGTGCCAGATTATTGCATGCTTGTGTCCCTGCTCGAGGCGTGTCTCCTGCTCCGCCGGTTCACTGAGTTGCAGGTTGTCCGCGCGAAGAGTAAACCGGTGCGGCCCAGTGCCCTCGGCCTCGAGCTGCACTATCAAATTTTGCGGCCCCTCGATCTGAACCCGAGCCGTTGCTTCGACGGCGTTGCCCTTGCGCAGATCCGTCCGATAATAGCCTGCTGAGAGGACCGCGAGCGAAGTATGTTCCGCGCCTTGCCTCACCGTGTAGCGCCCCTGCGGGACCACGGCGCGAAAATGCCCCGGACTCCCTTCCCATGCGGCCGCTAGCACATGCCCGGTTTTCTCATCGACAAGCTGCACAGGGCTCCGGCTGGTGGAATCTGCAACGCCTTCGACGACCGCCGGGCCGCTCAAGTCATGCATGAGCCAGATCCATTCACCCACCGGTTGGGTCCAGACCTCTTTGTAGGTCCAGCAGATCTGTGCCGGCCAATAAGGTGCGTCCGCAGTGCCCTTGGTTTCAATGCCCACCGGAATAGCTCCGACCATCTGCCCCGAACGGACACTGTACAGAGGGTTCCAATCATAACCCTCGCCGTACATGATGCTGCTGGAGAAAGGATTGCGGCCGACAATCCACTGGGCTTGTTTCTGTGCCAGGTCTTCACCCTGCACGTCGCCGCGCAAATGGCTGGCCACCGAGAGCGCTTTGGCCTCGGACAGCAGAACGCTAGAGTTGCCGCGAAAATCGAACCAAACGGGGAAACGCCGCAGGTAGACTCCGTCCCCCAACGGGATGCCGCGGCGCATCTGAGCAAGATAGTCATCTCGATCCGCTTTCCGAAGAGGCGTCCAGGTCTTCGATTCAGGCAAAAATTGTACTTCGCTCTCGCGGTATACCGCCGCGGGCAGCACGTCGTAGGGAGCATTCACGGCGGCAACAGCTTCCTGATAATACTTTGCGTGCAGCACGATGGCGGAGTACCACTGAATCCAGTGAGGATCGTCGGGCAATGCCTCGCAGAGATCAGCTAGTGCCACGATCGGCTGTTCCTCTTCGCCCATGTGAAAGCGGTGGAAGATGTTCTCGTGCGAGGGGCCGGTATAAAAGTAGCCCGTCATGGGGATGCTCCACGGCTGCAGAGTGCGCTCCTGGGAAGCCAGAATCTTGGCGGCGAGTTGAATGGCGGCGTCGGCATAAGATATGTCGCCGGTGGACCGGTACAGGTCAATCGAAGCGATGGCGCCGAAGGAGATGCGCTCCAACTCGTCCTTCTGTCCGTAGACCTCCGCCAGCGGACTAGCAGTCTTCAAGCCTTCCATGGCGAAGCTCCAGTCTTGCTTCGCGGTCGCAAGGCTGCGATTGGCAAGCTCCGGGTCGGCATCTTTCAACACCCGGGCGGCAAGCGCTTCTACCGCGGCGACGCGGAAGTTCCACTCTGGATCGTTCACCGCTTCACCGTGCCGATCGTCGGCATCGCCCATAATGCCGTTGGTCCAGTAGCTGATCAGTTGTCCGGTGCTGCGGAAACCATCTCCAAAGCTGGTCTTCAGAACCCAGTTCAGGCCCCATTTCGCTTCTTCCATTACGCGCCGCGCCAGCGCGGGATCCTGCTGCTGGCGGTTCAACCGTTCGGCTAATTCGAAAAGTGCGTAGGCGATCCCGGGTGTGTTGCCCGTCGCGCTCAAATCGCCGGCATCGTGGTAGCCGCCATTCACAACGATCCGTCTGCCGTCGTGAGTCGTATAGGCATCCTGGTGGCAGATGCCGTGAATGCCGGGGATCACGGTTCCGCAGCGTTCGCTGTACAGAAAGTTCAGCGCCTTCAGTATGCTTTCGCGCCACGCATCGTCGCCGATGCGGAAGGGCTGCGTGGTCACCGAGCCGGCGCGCAAGAAATACCGCCCCGGCTTCTGCACCTCTGTGAAGTCGAGAACCTGGTAGCTGCCCAGCGCGGTCTGTCTCTGCTCCGCGGGCTTGGTCACGAGAGTTGCCCCAGTCGAGGCATTCACCAGCGAAAACGCGCCGGCTTTGAGGCCGCTCGCGATGGCGCTCTTGGACGATCCGGTCATATAACCGGAATGGCTGAAGGCAATGCGATCGGGCGTTACATCCCAGCCCTCCACATGATCCGGTACAACCGTCTCCAGCGTGAGGTGATCGATGTAGAGCACCGTCTTGTCGCCGGGATCGGGAAACATCTTGGGCATTCCGTAGCCGATATCCAGAGCCGTGACCTTGTCGCGGTCGAGAGGCGCGATCTCCCAGACGACGTGGTTCCACTGGCGGTTCTTCAAGGGGATGGAATCATCGCGGCCCTCGTTTGTGGAATCAGGCAGAATGTGCGCGCCTTCATTGTGCAGCACCAGCGATGAGGAGATGGCCGGCGCTCCGTCGATATCCGGGTAGACCCAAAGCGAGATTCGATTGAAGCCACTCCAGTCCTCTGAAGGGAATTTGCGCGTGGCCACGAGGTCGGTCCAGTCCCCGCTGCCATCGACCCGGCCCATATTCAATGTCGACTGAATCTTTAACGAGTGCCGGCCCTCTTTGACGTGCTCGGACGAAAGGCTCATCTCTCCTTCGCCTTTGAACGACCAGCCGCTTAGGTCTTCCATCTCGTCCAGCAGCCGGGAACTCAGAACCGGCTTATTGAGCCAGCGATACTGGGCTCCGTCGCGATCGGCCGGCTGCATGGGAACTGGCGGGTAAGACGACCGAATCTCCTGCGCTGCGGCTGGCCGGGTCAGCAGGAAGGCCACGCTCGCTGCTGACGCGAAAGAGAGCAGACACAATCGCTTGCATGAGGAGACCGGATCTAGTGCCATCAGTCTTTCGCCTCCGAGGCAATCGAGTAAACGAACTGTCGTTTAACTCCGCGGCCGTTGAAAACCAGCGCAGACGATGCCTTCCGCCAACTCAACGCAGGACCGCGAGGATTCCCCAAATAATCCGACTATCTTTGCACAAGATTACACATCCTTTGCGTCGCCGGGAGATTTCATCGACCAGAATCTTTGGCCGGAATGCCTGGAGATCGCAGGCGCGCTCGTAGACCACCTGAACCAAGCAACGGAGCGGATCGTTCGCGATTAGGCCTCTGGCGACGTCAGACGATTCAGCCACGGTCCCGAATTACCGGCGATGCGGAACTTTGCCAGATTTTCGCAGGAAGAGGCTTGGCCGCTCCGGTCCCGACAGGCCGGCAGCAAAGCAGCATAACGGGTGGCAGCGAACCACTATATCCAGCAGAGGTGGCCCGTTTTGAAGCGGTACCAAGCTTACCAGGTGCCCAGCGGGAGGACGCCGCTGGCGAGCCTGGCGGCATCGCGGAGGGGCGGGCGGCTCTGGAGCGGCTGCGAGAGCGGAAGGAGCAGACGGCCAAACGGCGTAGAAGGCGGCGAACGCGGCAGCGGTTTCTTTGCAGAGGACCGAGGTCCAGAATCATACGGCAGCTGCGCGGGGTTTGCGGTTAGTGTCAGGGACCGCGTAGACCGGGCAGAAGAGCAAGCGGCGGCTCTGCGCAAACCAGATGAGGTAAAGCGCGGCGAGGACCACGGTTCAGAAGGCGCCGGCGGCGGGTCGGACGATCCGCAGCTCATAACGCCAGACGGCGAGGAGACAGGGCGAGGCGACCAGGAGGACGGCGCACGACGAGCTGCGATAGACCGGGTCTGAGGAGCCGAGAACCCCTGTCAAAGCGGCGGTCTACGCCAGAGCTGCCGTTGTCGGATTGTCGGGTTTTTGGCCTTCACAGGGTGCAAGAAGTGTAAATTCGGCGAAGATTGCGCGCATTTTGTCGGGAAGCCCGACAACGGTAATCTATTTATTCTTAACTAACTTATTTATCGTGAAGGTTTTGATGCATTGTTATGGCGGAGAAAGGGGGATTCGCAGATGCTTTGGACACATCGGGCCTGAGCTTTTCGGTGAGCGTGCCATCGTCATTGGCGAAAATCTGGTTCGGCGAACCGCGGCTTGGCCGTCTTCCTTTGGATGTTCGGATCACCGTGTGGCCGCTTTTTCAGTTCCATACGATTGCGCCGAAATGGACCCTGTGCCCTTTCGCCGGACCCGAACATGGACCGCTTCCATGTTCGGATGTTCGGATTTTTGAGGTTCACAGGGTGGAAAAAGAGTAAATCTAGCCAAGATTGCAAAGGATGCTTTGAGCGGCATTTACTGATTTTATTTGATTTATTGTTTTTATTGAATCTAAAAAGAGACACAAAAGTGATGGCGGAGAGAGTGGGATTCGAACCCACGTTAGAGTTTCCCCTAAACACGCTTTCCAAGCGTGCGCCTTCAGCCACTCGGCCATCTCTCCGGAGCCGTGGTCCGCCCTCTTGAATGTAACACGGCCGGCTGTATCGAGAAGTGCGCGAACGGGGCCGCAGCCAGAGTATTGCGCGCCGGTTTCGCGCAGTTCCTGAGGCCGCATCTGCGCCAGTTTCGCGCGTCGGCATTCGCCGGGCCGACGCACGCCATCGCTCCATGCGGGTGCTGCTGGAACCGTTTACTTCCGTCGCCATGGGGCGTTGGTTTATCCTTCGGCCTTGCTCAACCAGATGCATCTGCGCCGGAGCGCAATCCAATTCGCAATCTTCGGAGGATTCTCATGTCTAATGTGACTCGCCGCGAACTGCTTGGCGCAGGAGTCGCGCTGACGGCTTCGTCTCTCCTCAGCCGCTCGGCCTGGGCGCGCGCTGCCGCCGCGCTCCAGGAAAACGACGCCGCCCGGCCCGCCGAGGCGCCGCGCGAAAAGCTGCTCTTCGACTTTGGCTGGAAGTTCACTTTCGGCAATGGCAATGACCCGACCAAGGACCTCGGCTTCGGCTATGGCCAGGGCGACTTTGCCAAGACCGGCGAGTTCGAGTTCGCCAAAGCCAAGTTCGACGATTCCAAATGGCGCCTCCTGAACCTGCCCCACGACTGGGCCGTGGAGCTGGCCTTCGTCGACGACCGGGAACAGGCGTCGCACGGGTACAAGCCGCTGGGCCGGCGCTACCCTGAAACCAGCGTGGGCTGGTACCGCCGCGAGTTCGAAATCCCGGCCACCGACGCCGGCCGCCGCATCAGCGTGCAGTTCGACGGCGCCTTTCGCAATGTGCTGCTGTTCGTGAACGGCTGCTTCATCGGACGCAACGACAACGGTTATGCGCCGTTCACCTTCGACCTTACCGATTTCCTCACCTACGGCGCAAAGAACTACATAGTGGCGCGCGTCGACGCCAGCTTCGGCGACGGCTGGTTCTACGAGGGCGCGGGAATTTACCGGCACGTGTGGCTCATCAAAACGGATCCGGTGCATCTGGGCCAATGGGATTCGACCGTCCGGGCCGCGCTGAAAGGCAATGCGGCCACGCTCTCGCTGGATACGTTTGTAAAAAACGAGAGAAAGGAGCCGGCCAGCGCGCGCGTAACCTGGAAGATCCTGGACGCAAGCGGCGCAACGGTGGCAACGGCGGAAGCGCCCGCACAGACGATCGCGGCGGACGGCTCGGCAACCTGCAGCGCGACGGCGAGGCTGGCGAATCCCGCGTTGTGGTCGACCGACAATCCGAATCTCTACACCGCCCTCGTGACCGTCGAGTCCGGCGGCAAGGCAACCGACGCCGAGCGCATCAACTTCGGCGTGCGCACCGCCGAGTTCACCGCCGACAAAGGCTTTTTCCTCAATGGTAACCAGCTCAAAATCCAGGGAACCTGCAATCACCAGGATCATGCCGGCGTCGGCGCAGCGCTGCCCGACGCGCTGCAGTACTTCCGCATGGGCGTGCTCAAGGAGATGGGCTGCAACGGCGTGCGCACCTCGCACAATATGCCCACCCCGGAGTGGGTGGATGCGTGCGACCGCATGGGCGTGATGATGATGTGCGAAACGCGCCAGATGAGCTCGAATCCCGAGGGCATGGCACAGCTTGAAGCAATGGTGAAGCGCTACCGCAACTCGCCGTCCATCATCATCTGGTCCATCGGCAACGAGGAGGGGCAATTGCAGGGGCCGATGGCTGAGCAGGGCGCGCGGATTGCCGCCGACATGGTGCGCCGCTGCCACGAACTGGATCCCACGCGCGTGGTTTCGGCCGCGGTCAATGGCGATAACAAGAAAGGTGTCTCCGACGCGTTTGACATTATTGGATTCAACTACAACCTTGGCTTTCCCGACAAATATCACGCGGCGAATCCGACGCGGCCGCTGTACGGCTCGGAGACCTCGAGCGCCATCAGCACCCGCGGCATCTACGTCACCGACCGGCTGCGCAACTGGGTGAACTCCTACAACGGCGTAGTGCCGTGGGGCGAAACGCCGGAAACCTGGTGGACCTTCTACGGCACGCGCGATTGGGAGGCCGGCGGATTTGCGTGGACCGGCTTCGATTATCGCGGCGAGCCCACCCCCTACGGCTGGCCCTCGATTAACTCCCAGTTCGGCATCGTGGACATGTGCGGATTTCCCAAGGACTACTTCTTCTACTACAAGGCGTGGTGGAAGATGGAGCCGTCGTTGCACCTGTTTCCGCACTGGAACTGGGAAGGCCGCGAAGGCGACGAGATTCCCGTGTGGGTCTACTCGAACCTCGACCAGGTGGAGCTGTTCGTCAACGGCAAGAGCCAGGGCAGCCAGAAGGTTCCGCACCTTGGCCACGTGGAGTGGAAGGTGCGCTACGAGCCGGGCGCGATCGAAGCACGCGCCTCGCATAACGGCCAGGTGGTTCTGACGGAAAAGCGCGAAACCACCGGCGCTCCCGCGCAGCTTCGCCTCACCGCGGACCGCACTGAGATCAACGCGGACGGCGAGGATCTGGCGATCCTCAAGGTCGAAGTGCTGGATAAGGACGGCCGGCCGGTGCCGACGGCGAAGAACACGGTTGCGTTCAACATCTCCGGCGCGGGCAAGCTCATCGGCGTCGGCAACGGCGACCCCAATTGCCAGGAGAGCGATAAGGCGCCCATGCGGTCGCTGTTCAACGGGTTAGCGCAGGTGATTGTGCAAAGCATGAAGCGGCCGGGCGAAATTCACATTGAGGCGGCCAAGGACCCCGCCCAATGGGACGCTCCCGTGCTGACTCCGGCACAGCTTACCATTACCGTCAAGCCAGTCGAACCGCGTCCATCTGTGCCGGTGTTGCGGGAGGGCTGAAGATTATCAGGGTGCCCTACGCCGCAGAAGGAACCTGCCCGCAGCGTAGCTCGTGTCAGGGCGCGACTTTCACAGCTTGGTGAAAAACGCGCCACGGAAGGACCAAACCGCGTAAGGGCGGGACCTTAGTCCCGCCGCCGGGCGCAAAGAAAGGACTTGGGCTTTAGCCCCTTAGGATTTCGCCTCGATCTCGAAGGAATTCTCCCTTTTTCACCAAGCTGTTTCAGCCGTGCCGTATTGATGGCGTGCGTGAAGAGCAGACTGCGGTTGGAGACGACTTTGGAGATATTCTGGGATTGCACAGCGTGCCCGCCCGGCGTCTGCGGCCGAATGGCTGCCATCTGAGAAATTCAACCTGCGAGGCGGACATTTCGCCTCAGCCCCGAAACCTGACACCTGCATCTGGGAGCAAATTCAATGGCATCGCAGCAAGGATTGAAGATTACGTGGCTGGGTCACGCCACGGTCCTGATCGAGAGCGCCGGCGGGACCACCGTCCTGGTGGATCCGTTCATTGAGCACAATCCGAAGTATCCCAAGAGCTTCAAGCTGCCTTCGAAAATCGACTACGTGCTTCTCACCCATGGCCACGGCGATCACATCTCGGACGCGGCTCCCGTAGCCAAGAAACATGGTTCGACGGTCGTCGCCATCTACGAGCTCGCCGACTACGTGGCCAAACAGGGTGTGGAGAAGACCGTCGGCATGAACCTGGGCGGCACGGTCGAGATCGGCGACATGACCGCCAGCATGGTCGACGCCAAACATTCGTCGGGCGCGCAGGACTCGAGCGGGACCCACTACGTGGGCGTGGCTGCGGGTTATGTAATCGCGCCGCGCGGCGGCCCGGTCCTCTACCACGCCGGCGACACCCACGTCTTTGGCGATATGCGCCTGATCGGCGAGTTATACCGGCCGGAAGTAGCCATGCTGCCCATCGGAGGACACTTCACCATGGGACCGCGGGAAGCGGCGCTCGCGGCCAGGTACCTGGGCGCAAAAACAATTCTTCCCCTGCACTGGGGCACATTCCCCATGCTGACCGGGACCCCCGCCCAGCTCGCAGAACTGGTGGAGAAAGACGTGAATGTGGTCCAGTGGTCGCCTGGGGATGTCTTTTGAAACCTGGTCCACGGGGATCTCCAAGGCGCGCCTGTGCCCCGGCTCCGGCTTGGAAAGCGTGCCGGGAGCAAATGGCCCACCATCCCCTGGGATTCGAGTGAACGCAATCGCAAAAGACAGAAGGCTGTCCCTGCGACAGCCTTCATCTGTAACTGGGGAACCTATTTTCCCGACTGCTTTTGAGCTTGTGCTTTCTTCTGTTCGGCCCAGCGCCGCTTGACTGCTTCCGCAATGCGCCTTCTTCCTTCCGGTGTGAGGCGGCGCTTTTTCGCCGGTTTCTTCGTGGCGACGGATGCCGCTTTTGGTTTTCCTTGCGCGCCGGCCAGCAGATTGCGGGCTTTCTGCAATTGCGCGATTTCACGATCGATCTGGGCAAGAATTTCAGTTACTCCCACGGGTATCCTCCTGTGGCTTGTTTTCGTATAGGGTGGTCTAACCGTGAATTGCCATTCAGCTGGGCCCGGGTCAGCCACGATCCTTTCGATCACAATACGCAACCATCTCATGCAATGACAAACAAAAACCGCACCAAGTTACCTAAAGGATAAGGCAAGCACCAAAGTGTGGACCGTAGTAATCAAATGCGCTGTGCACTTAGCGGCGGCGTCGAATAAGGGGTGAGTTTCAGGCGAGATTCCCACAGGATTAATGCGCATTCTTCTCAAACAGCCCGCGGTGAAAGTCGAGTTTTGACGAGGCACGACTTTACAGGTTGCTGAAAAACTCCTTAATCATGCCAAAAACGCGTAAGGGCGGGGCTTGAGTCCCTGACGTATTTCGCTTCGACATGACCACTCCCACGGTCTTTTCCGAGCCTCTTTAGTCGTGCCGTAAAGCGTCAAGAACCGAACCGGCTTTGGCCGCGGTGGAACGGCTTCGTTCGATCATCGACCTTCACCACAGCCTCCAGAGGGCGCACCAGCACAGAGAACGCGCCGCAGTTAACGTAACCGCGAGGCGCTTGCCGAGCTGTCCGATGCGTCTTCGGGCGGGTGGGAGGCAGAGGGAGCCTGCAGCGCGCGTTCGGCGGCGTTGGCAGACCGGCAGTTGCGTAGCTCACGGAGAACTTCGGTCTTTTCGCGCGCGTACTGGCTGGCCAGCCGCGTCAGGGCAAAGGTGATGATGTCGCTGTGATGAAGGTCGGAGACGGAGGGATCGCGGCGCATGTTGAGCCAAAGCCGGTGCACAAGCTGCACGTCATCGGGGCCCAGAGCGGGCGCGTGCGGCCCGATGTAGAAAACCTTTGACTGCCCGCCGGGATCGACCACGTAAAAATTGAACTGCCGCTTGGGTTCGGGCAGCGCTTCCCAGGCCTGCCCCAGGTGATAAGCCTGTTCCTCGGCATCCATCTTGGTGGAGACGCCTGAAACCACCGAGTCTACGTCGAGAGAGTTAGCGCTTTGCGCCAGCGCGGCGAAAATGTCGCCGGCGGGAACCACCAGCAGCGAAACCTTCTTGCCAAAGCTCTCCGCAACCGAGACGGCTTTGGTAAACAGCATCTGTTCGTGCTCGCTGAAGCTCTGTTCCTCCGCGCTCAGAAATTCCGGCCCCCCGGCCCCCATAATGCGCGCGCTCAGCACCACCACGTCCGTCTCGTCGTTGGCATGGCGCGCCAGCGTCCATTTCAGCGCAAACGGATTGGCGGGGTCGCGCATGGTCACCATCACTCCGCCCGGCCGGATGGCTACCGACTCGCGGCTGATCGTATCCTGGTGCTCCAACTGGAAATGATCTTTCATCTGCCGCGCGGTCAGGGCGTGTTTGCGCTGGTTCTCGCGCTCTGAAATGCTGAAAATGATGAAGAATGCCGCCGCAAATGCCACGCCGCTAATCGTAGCCACCGACTTGGTCAACAGGTTGGTCACAGCCACCGAGAGCAACGCCAGGAACACACAAGTCAGGCCGATCGGAATTTCGGTCTTGCCGATGCGGATGTTCGGCGGAACCTTCCAGCCCCGCTCCCCGTGGTACTTCCAGCGCAGCACCAGGATGGCAAGGGAGTTAAAGGTGAATGACCAGATCACGCCAAACGCGTACGCCTCGCCCAGGGTGATGATGTTGCCCCGGGTGACGATGATCGTGAACATCTGCAGCGCGAATACCAGATTCACGATGCGGTGGCTGGTGCCGAACCGGCGATGCGGCTTGCGGAACCAATCTGCGAGCACGCCGTCCTCGGCCACGCGCTGCAGCACGCCCGTTGATCCGATGATCGATGTATTGATGGCGCCGGAAAGAATCAGAAACCCAACCACCACCACGAAAATGCGGAAGGCGATCCGGGCGGCCATCGGCCCGATCATGTACATGGCAAGGCCGGCGATCAGGTTGTTCTGGTAGATCTGGGTGCGCGGCCCGTCGGGAATCAGCATCGACGCCAGCAGCGTTGCTCCGCCGGTGAAGATCAGGCTGTAAATTGCGATCACGATGGCCGCGCGTTTCAGGTTCTTCAGCTTGGGATGCTCGATCTCGCGGTTGACCTGGGCTAGCGTCTCCTCTCCCGACATGGCCAGGATGGAGTGGCCAAATGCCATCACGATGCCGAACAGGCCAAACAGCGGCACCAGGCTCGTTCCCTTCAGGAACCCTAATGCGTCGCTGCTGAAATGAAGATTCGAGGGCGTGGGCGCGGGCGGCAGGTGCACGCCGCGCATCATCACCGAGTAGATGCCCCACACCAGCAGCACGATCACCATCACCGTGGTGATCTGCATAACCCGTAGCGCCTTGTCGCTCGACTCCTCGATGCCCTTGATGTTCTGCCACCAGTAGTAAATGGTCACGATGGCCGCAAACAGGGCCGCGGTCCCGTTCATGTCGAACTGGATGGCGCCCCCATGCGCGTTCTGCAGGGCCGGAGGAAGCCAGTGATATTGGTTGATGACCCCCATCAGCTCGTTCATCAGCCCGGTGATGTACTGCCCCGCGGACACACCCGAAATCGGGCCCGTCAAAATGTAGTCGAACATCAGCGCCGACACGCTTAACTTGGCGAACGTTCCCCCCAGCGCCTCCTTCACCACGCGGTAGACCCCTCCGCGCGTGAACATGGAACAGCTTTCCACGTACACGGCCCTGACCGCGAAGCTGAACAGCATGATGCCCAGGATGAACCACGGCGCCGACTTGCCGATGGCCTGCTCGGCAATGCCCCCGGCATAGAACGCTGACGATCCAAGGTCATTGAGAACAATGGCGGCGGCGCGCCAGAAGGAGATGAAGGTCAGCATCACAGAGGATGCCACAATGAGCCGCACGCGGTCGGAGGGTGGGGCTACGGTCGTACGAGTGGATGCCATCAGTCGGTCGCCGGCCACGTGCCCGGCCGCTCTTGTATCCCAGGGCCTTCCGGAAGTGGCGCCATCCGCGCCCGCCCTGCGCTGAGTCTAGAGCCGATTCGCGCGTGAGTCAATGAAGACAACATAGAGCTCTTCCCTGCAAGTATTTAGTCTTGCCCAAAGAGCTCTTTTGCATCCTCGACGAAGCTGATCAGAATCACGATCGTAGACCCTACCAGGCCCACAAAAAACATGACCTCGAGAACCCGCATCCCGAAAATGGCGAGGGGTAGCATGTATCGATTCTATCGCGTGCGCGTGAGGGCCGCATGATGATCCCCGGCTGCCTCCGAAACTGGCCCCACGCCGGCCATGGGTTACACTCGCCCCAGGATGCAACTGGACACACCGAAGTACTGGGCGGCAGCCGGCCTCAGCGCGGGACTGCTGGAACTGCCGTTTCCTCTGGCCGGACCCTTGTCTCCGCCTCGAAGCATCGTGGCCTGGTTTGCCCTGGTTCCCCTCATCTGGGCGGTCATGCGCATCGCCCAAAGCAGCCGCCACCCACTGCGCAGCGCCTTCCTGGTCGGCCACGTCTGCGGCGTTCTGTGGTACGCCGGCAACTGCTACTGGATCTACTACACCATGCTGATCCACGGCCCCTTGCCGCCTCTGCTCTCGGCCTTGGTCCTGCTCCTCTTCAGCCTGGTGCTCGGCGCCTACTTCGGCCTCTTCGCCCTGGGCCTCGCGTTGGTCCAGCGCAGAACCGGCTCAACCTATCTCGCCCTCGCCTTGGCCCCGTTTCTCTGGACCGCCATCGACCTCGCCGCGGCCCGCATCACCTGCGTCCCCTGGGATCAGCTCGGCTATTCCCAGGTCGACAACGCGCTCGTGACTCAACTCGCCCCCTGGACCGGCGTCTACGGCATCGGCTTCCTCCTGGTTGCAGTCAACGCGCTGCTCGCCGCCGGTTTGCTTCCGCCCCGCAGCCGCCATCGCTCAAGGCTCCGGCGCGGCGCTCTGCCCGCCTGCGGTCTGCTCCTCCTTGTCGGCGCATTTCGCGGCATCTTCATCAAGCCCGCCCAACCGCTGCCCAACTCCAGCGCCGTCCTAATCCAGCCCAATCTCAACGTGGATACAACCGGCTTCTGGCTCAAGCCCGAGGAGTGGGACCAGCACATCGCCGATTTCAAGCGCCTCGCCGCCGAACAATGCAAAACCTACATCGCCGGCATCCCCCAAACCGGCGCGCCCACCGGCGAAATCGTCTGCCCGCCTTTCCCCACCCATCCCGATCTGGTGGCCTGGCCCGAATCCCCGGCCCCGTTTTTCGAGCAGGAACCACGCTTCCAGCGCTCCATGTCCGCCATCGCCCGCGCCAGCAATGCGCCCCTCATCGTCAGCGGCGTCGGCTCGGACTTCCAGCCACTGGCCGGCGGATGGGTCGATCACGTCTCCGCCATGGTCTACAGCGCCGACGGAAACGAGATTGGCCGCTACGACAAAATCCACCTCGTGCCCTGGGGCGAATACGTGCCCTTCCCCAAGCTCTTCTTCTTCGCGCGCAAGCTCACCGGCAAAGTCTCCAACTACACTCCCGGAACCATGCGCACCGTCTTCCGCCTTCAGTCTGCCAACGGCGATGTGCATCGCTACGGCATCCTCATCTGCTATGAATCCGTCTTTGCCGACGAGGTGCGCCATTTCGCCCGCAATGGCGCCGAGGTGCTGGTCAACCTCAGCGACGACGGCTGGTACGGCGACACCAGCGCCCCCTGGCAGGACCTCAACATGGCCCGCATGAGGGCCATCGAAAACCGCCGCTGGCTCCTGCGCGACACCAACAACGGCGTCACCGCTTCCATCGATCCCTACGGACGCGTGCGCCAGTCCATCCCCCGCCACCAGGTCGACGCCCTCCCCGCCCAGTTCGCCTTCCGCAACGACATCACCTTCTACACCGCCCACGGCGACCTCTTCGCCTGGCTCTGTGCCATCATTGCCGCGGGCATCATCGCCGCGTCATGGAGCAAGCCAGGCAGTCTGCAACCGCGCTAGCACGTAATGGCCTGCTTTGGCGAGGCTTTGAAAGGGCACGGATTTATCCGTGCCGAAAGGACTGCAAAATCAATGCGGGCTTTAGCCCCTGAGGGATGATTCCATCGGCGACGGACACGCTCTTTCCCAATCGCGCCTCAGTTTGCCCCTTCGCCCACCACCGTGTACCTTCTTGCCACTCCGTCGGCAACCTGCAACTCGATGACGCGGTGATACTCCGCCGCATCCTCCGCGTCCTCCTTGACGATTCGCCCGGGGTAATCTCCGTTTCTAAGCACATACGCCAAATATTGGCCAACTCCGGTCACAACTGCCGCGTCTTCGCTCGCCAGGATGTACTTCTTGCCATCGATCGTCACATTCAGTTTCTGCAGACCGTAGCACATGTAGCCTGAATTGCAGCTAATGCCGAAATCGCTGGACTCCACGTGAACGGTGAGGGGGTACGTCGGTTTCTTCGCGCTCGCGGGAACGCAAATTGCAATCGATAGCGCCGAAAAAACAAATGCCTCGCGCAGTTTCATCGGGACTCCTTTCCCTTGCGCCGGGACTTCACTTCAACAGCATCCAAATTTTACGTCGAAGAGCTGCCCGCGGAATTGGTATGATCGTTTTATGTCGCTGAACGATCTCGAATTTGCCTACTCCCCGGTGCGCAACCAGGTGCGCGACCTGCGGGAGTATCTTTGACCCTGCCCGCCTCCGCAGGGAACTCTCCGAAACTGAAAAGAAGCTAGCCGATCCGGCGCTGTGGACGAACTCCGGCGCGAGCCAACCGCTGATGCGCGATCGCAAACGGCTTGAATCGCTCATCCGCGACGACGACGAGCTCGTCCGCCGCACCAGCGACATCGACGCATATTTCGAGTTGGCGCGCGAAGGCGAAGACGTGCTCGCCGATCTCGAAAAGTCCATCAAGGACCTGGGCGCATTCGCCGAGGAACTCGAAGCCAAGACCATGCTCTCCGGCGAAGCCGACGCGCTCAACGCCATCGTCACCGTCCATCCCGGCGCCGGCGGCACCGAAAGCCAGGATTGGGCCGAGATGCTGCTCCGTATGTATCTGCGCTGGGCGGAGCAGCAAGGCTACAAAACCGAAATGAACGACTATCAGGACGGCGATGAGGCTGGCATCAAGTCGGCCACCTTCACCATCATGGGTGACTACGCGTTCGGCATGCTCGCCGGCGAAAGCGGCGTGCACCGGCTGGTTCGCATCTCGCCCTTCGACCAGGCCAAGCGCCGCCACACCTCGTTTGCGTCCGTCTACGTGTCTCCTGAAATCGACGAGACCATTCACGTCGACATCAAGCTGGAGGACCTGCGCATCGACACTTACCGCTCCGGCGGCAAGGGCGGCCAGCACGTCAACACCACCGACTCCGCCGTGCGCATGACCCACCTCCCCACCGGCATCGTCGTCCAGTGCCAGAATGAGCGCTCGCAGCACAAGAATCGCGACAAGGCAATGAAGATGCTGCGCTCGCGCCTCTACGAGTACGAGCTCGAAAAGAAGCGCGCCGAAACCAAGAAAGTTGAAGACTCCAAGCTCGACATCAACTTCGGCTCCCAGATCCGCTCCTACGTGCTCCAGCCCTACCGCATCGCCAAGGATCACCGCACCAAGGTGGAAGTGGGCGATGTGGACAAGGTGCTGAACGGCTACCTGGAGCCGTTCCTGCGCGGCTATCTGCTGGCCAGGCGCCGCGGCACCGCCGTCTCGACCGGCGACGACGAAATGGACGTGTAATGGACTCGCCTGACCTCATCGAGCACATGCTGCGCACCTCGCGCACCATCGCCGTCGTCGGCATGAGCGACAAAACCTGGCGCGCCAGCCATAACATCGGCCGCTATCTCGTCAACCAGGGCTATCGCGTGCTCCCGGTCAATCCCGCGCTGCCGTCAATCCTTGACTTGCCCTGCTACCCCGATCTCGACGCCGCGCAGGCCGCAGCAAATGAGCAGACCGGCGCCGGAATCGACCTCGTCGATGTCTTCCGCGCTTCCGAGCACGTGCCCGCCATCGTCGATGACGTGATCCGCCTCGGCATCCGATTCCTCTGGCTTCAGGATGAAGTCATCCACGACCAGGCCATCGCCAAAGCCCGCGCCGCCGGCGTCCTGTGCGTGCAAAACGACTGCATCTTCCGCCGCCACGCCGCGCTGGGAACCCGATAGTTTCCTGTAACGACATGATGGGACGGCGCGTCGAATAAACTGAGTCCAGAGATCTGGGGTCAATCGCGGACTGATGCGTCGTCTCCTCCAATTCGTCGCCAGCGCGGTCTTCATGGCCGCCGCGCTTCCACTGCTCGCGGCCTCAAGCTCCGCTGACGTCGAGCACCTCCACGTTCAGATCGTCGTGCCGTCATCCACGCTGCCGCGCGGCGCGGCTGCAAACGCCGGCCTCTACTTCAAGCTCGAACAAGGCTGGCACGTTTACTGGATGAACGCCGGTGACTCCGGCGAGCCGCCCCGCATCCGCTGGACGCTGCCCGCGGGCATCGCCGCCGGCGCGCTCGAGTTTCCTCCGCCCAGCCGCCTGCCCCTCGGCCCTCTAATGGACTTCGGCTACGAGAACGAGGTCCTGTTCCCATTCACGTTGACAGTGGATTCCAGTGCCGCCACCGGCCCGGCCACGCTCCGCGCCCGCGTGAGCTGGCTGGTCTGCCGCGAAGTCTGCATTCCCGGCAAAGCCGACCTTGAGCTGACGCGCACCGTCACCGCCGGCCCCGCCGCCGGCGCGTCCGTCGAACCGGATGCCGGCCTCTTCGCCCACATGGGCAACAACCTGCCCCACCCGCTGCCGGCCAACGACAAGCTCGGCTTTGTCTCCACTGCGGCAGGATTCCGCTTGACCGTCATCACCGGTCAGCGCGAAACAGAGGCATCGTTCTTTCCCGCCGACCAGAACATCCTCAGCAATCCCGCGCCGCAGAAGATCACGTCCACGGCCAAAGGCTTTACGCTCGAACTCAAGAAGGACGCAGACCTGAAGCAACCGCCCGCGGAGCTAAGCGGCGTACTCGAGCTCTCCGGCGGCCGCGCGTATGAGATCGCAGCGAAGCCAGGCCCGCCAACCCCGCCTAGCCCCCCTAACTCCGCTAGCCCCGCTAACTCCGCTAACTTCGCGAACCCCGCTAACTCCGCGAACTCCGCTATCTCCGCTAACTCCGCTTCTTCCGGCGCCCTCCGCATCATCGGCCTCGCTTTCCTCGGTGGAATCATCCTCAACCTGATGCCATGCGTCTTCCCGGTGCTGTTCCTCAAAGGCCTGGCGCTGGTCAACTCCGGTCGCGAAGAGCGGCACAAGCTGCGCATGCATGGGCTGGTCTATGCGGCCGGCATCCTGGTCTCTTTCTGGGCGCTGGTCGGCGTCCTGCTCGGCCTGCGCTCGGCGGGCGCGCGCCTCGGCTGGGGATTCCAGTTCCAGTCGCCCATGTTCCTCTTCCTCATGGCCGGTCTGCTGTTCTTCCTCGGCCTCTCGCTGGCCGGCCAGTTTGAGATCGGCCTTACGCTCACCAGCGCCGGCGGATCGCTGGCGGCGAAACACGGTTACGCGGGCAGCTTCTTCACCGGCGTACTGGCAGTCATCGTGGCCACGCCGTGCACCGCGCCGTTCATGGGCGCCGCCATCGGCTACGCGCTCACGGCGCCTGCGCTGGTCACATTCGCCGTCTTCACCGCGCTGGCCCTGGGCCTGGCCGCGCCCTATGTCGCGCTCACGCTGCAGCCGGCATGGACCCGCATCCTGCCCCGCCCCGGCGCATGGATGGAGATCCTGCGCCAGATCGTCTCGCTGCCCATCTTCGGCTTCGTCATCTGGCTGGCGTGGGTCATCGCGGCTTCGTATGGTTCAACCATGCTGGCGGCCTTACTCGCCGGCTTCCTGCTGCTGGCCATCGCCGGATGGTTCCTGGGCCGCTGGCCCGCGAAGGGCTGGTCCGCCGTGCTGGCCGGGCTCATCATCCTTTGTTTTGTCGCTCTCGGAGCTTACTCAAAGCAGGTGCTGGCCGCGCCGCGGATTTCTGCCTCTGCCGGAGCACAATCCGGCGAGTGGCAGCCCTGGTCCGACGCGGCGGTGAGGCAATATCAATGGCAGGGGCGGCCTGTTTTTGTGGACTTTACCGCCAAGTGGTGTCTTTCCTGCCAGGTGAATGAGCGGGTGGCGCTCACCCGGCCGGAAGTGATGAAGGCGTTTGAGGATGCGCACGTGGCTCTGCTCAAGGCCGACTGGACGCAACAGGATCCGGCCATCGCGCAGGCGCTTGAGAGCCTGGGCCGCAACGGCGTGCCCGCCTACGCGCTCTATCCACCGGGCCAGGGCAGTCCTACGCTGCTTCCTGAAGCACTTACGCCCGGGATTGTCGTCGATGCCATCCACAATCTGCCGCAGACCGCGCCGTCAGCGGCTGCCTCCGGTCGGCCTTAAACCCGAGAAAACCAGGCAACAGGGGGCAAGGAAGCACCGGCGGGCCGGGTTGTTTCCAAAAGGCTTTCCGTAGAATGCAAAGCCCCCGGTTTTCGCCGGGGGCTTTTGCGTTGTAACTCGGTTGAGCTGACTTACTCCATCGTGACCGGCTTGGTTAGCGGCAGGTCGCGGGAGGACGCGCCCACAATGACGTTGTAGCTTCCGGGAACCACTTTCCAGGAGTCGGAGGTTGGGTCGTAGACGCTGTAGCGGTCAGGTGAAACGGCTACGGTGACCTGCTTCGATTCGCCTGGGGCGAGATCGACGCGAGCCCAGCCGATGAGGCGCTTGGGCGGTTCGCCTGCGGCGTCAGGGAAGGACGTATAGACCTGGGCGATGTCAGTCCCGGCGCGGCGGCCGGTGTTTTTGACGGTGAAGGAAACGGTGAGGCCGTCGCCCTTGGTCAGGTTGAGGCCGGAGTAGGCGTAAGTGGTGTAAGAGAGGCCGAAGCCGAAGGGGAACAGGACCGGCTTCTTTTCGGCGTCGTACCACTTATAGCCAACCTTGAGGTCTTCATCGTAGGTGGTCTGGAAGGCGGGCAGGCCGCGCTGCATCTGCGCCATGAAGTCGGAGATGTTCTGGCCCGGGGCGGGGCGGTGCGGCTGCGACTCGGGCGGCGGCATCACGATGGTGGGGTGAGGCAGGTCGGCATCGCTTACCGGGAAGGTGATGGCGAGCTTGGCGGAGGGGTTTACGTCGCCGGAGACGATGGCGGCCAGCGCTTCAGAGCCGCGGATGCCGGGGTACCAGGCCTCAATGACGCCGGAGACCTTGTCGACCCAGGGCATGAGAGCGGGGCTGCCGGTTTCAAGCACGACGATGGTTTTGGGGTTGGCGGCGGCCACGGCTTCAATGAGCTTGTTCTGTTCGTCAGGCAGGGCAAGAGTTCTCAGGTCCATGCCTTCTGACTCCCACTGGTAGCCGAAGACGATGGCGACGTCAGCCGATTTGGCGGCTGCTGCGGCAGCGGAGGGATCATCGCCGGAGACGTAGGTGACTTTGCCCTCGCCGAAGCGGGCCTTGAAGGCGTCGAGGGGCGAATCGGGGAGCCATTCCTCGCGCTGGAAGGACATTTGGCCGGGCGCGGGCGGGGGCGGCGGGACAGCGTTGCCTCCCGGCGGGTTGACCTGCGCGGAGCCGCCGCCGGTGAGCACACCTTTATCGGCATGGCCGCCGATGAGGACGATGGAGCGGACCGAGGAGCCGAGCGGCAGAACGTGGCGCTCGTTCTTGAGCAGGACAATGCTCTTGTCCGCCATTTTTTCCGCGACCGCCAAGCCGCCTGCCACGTCGGGCACCTGGCGGACGACGGGATGGTCAAAGAGGCCGGTGGCGAAGATGGTGCGGAGGATGCGGTGGACATGCTCATCGAGCTCGGCCTGGGAGACGGAGCCGTCATCGACCGCTTTCTTGAGGGCGTCGCCGAAGAAGGTCGAGCCGGGCTGCTCCATGTCGAGTCCGGCGTGCGAGGCCTTGTCGGTGGAGTGGGTTCCGCCCCAGTCAGAGAGGACAAAGCCCTTGAAGTGCCAGTCGCGCTTGAGCACATCGCTGAGCAGGTAATTGTTCTCGCAGGCAAAGTCGCCGTTGACGCGGTTGTAAGAGCACATGACGCCGCCGGCATCGCTGATTTCGAGAGCGATCTGGAATGCGAGGAGGTCGGATTCGCGCATGGCGCGGGCGCCGATGTTGGCGTTGACGGCGTTGCGGCCGCTCTCCTGGTCGTTGATGGCGTAGTGCTTCAGGTCGCCGATGATGTGCTCGGACTGGACGCCTTTTTCCACGTTGCCGTCGAGGGTGCCGGCGAGCAGCGGATCTTCGCCCTGGTACTCGAAGGTGCGGCCGTTGCGCGGCTCGCGGGTAAGGTTGACGCCGCCGCCGAGAGACATGGAATAGCCCTGGTCGCGGAGTTCGCGGCCGATGAGCTGGCCGTAGTCGTAGGCGGCCTGAGGATCCCAACTGGAGGCCGCGCCAAGGTTGTTGGGCAAGGCGGTGGAGTAGCGTCCCATGAACGCGCCGCGGGTGACGCCGTAGGCGGAGTCGGCCATCTGGATGGCGGGAATGCCGAGGCGGGGGATGGCGACGGTGTAGCCCGCACCGCCGTTCGATTCCGTGGGGCCGCTGGGCCGCTGCTGGCCGAAGGAGAAGCCCTGGCCGTGCAGGATGGAGATTTTTTCGTCGAGGGTCATCTCCTTGATGACCATGTCGGCGCGCTGGTCGGGCGAGAGGCTCTGGTCAGACCAGGCGTAGTGCGGCGGCGGGGCCTGGCGGGGAAACTGGGCTGAGTCCGTGGGTGCGGCGGCAAAAAGAGCGGCCGCGGCAAAGGCGCACGGAAGGAGTCGGCAGAGGGTCGATTCGATGTTCACTGGGTATCACCTCGTCATTGGCATGATAGATCGGGCGCGCGGGGTGAGTTGGAGTGCGCGCTAAGAGCGGAGCTTGATGGTTGTTCTGAAGAGGGGACGAGACGGGTGGTGGGAAAAGACGCAGAGGAGGGCGTGGTGAGGCGAACGAGTGGGGGAGTGCGAGTAAGATACGCGAGGGCGACCAACCGATCACAACCCAGATCGGGTTGGTCGCGCTCAATGCCAAAAAACGGCTGAGTCACTTCTCCCATGGCGCCAAATAAAGTCCGTCGGCGGCGAGCTGATAACGATCGACCCTTTGCCTGAGCGATTGATAGTAGTCCCCGCGGACCACAAATCCGTCGCGCGTAACCTGGGTTTTGAACGATCCCCAAATATTGGCCGGCGCCCAAACCGTTCTGAACTTCTTGCCATCGTAAGCGAATACCCTCATGCGGCAGTTCGGGCCATTGGCTCCGGTCATATACCCGGAAAACAATAGCCAAATCTCGCCTTGCACGGGAGAGGGCAGTTCTTTTACATCAATGCGGCCATATCCGTCCATGTCACCGCCTGTGGAATCGGACTCGGTCAGTTTCTGCCCGTCGACGTTGAAGGCTGTGAGGGTTGCGTAGGAGGAGTCGCCGCCCATGGTGCCATTCTGTATGTTGTCGAAGATGAGAAGAGAGCGGCTTTGACCAGAGGCGAGAACGAAGATAGACGGCGGCTGGTCCGTTGCGACCGAGAGAATATGCGAGAGAGCCTCGATCAGCGCGTTCCGGTCGAGGTTCTCATCCCTCGTGTTCACCGATTGCATCACGTATTGGTTCGCGGAATGCTGGATTTCGGCTCCAATCCGGCTCATCCTGGCCAGCTTGCCGGCTTCAATGCGATCCAATTCCTGTGCGACTGTCAGGCCCGTATGGGAATCCGTGACGGCGCTGCAGTTTGCGCCGCACCGGGCGCCCAACTGAGATTCGAGCGGCGTGGAAGCGAGGATTTCGGCGAACTGCTTGGCCAGACCCCTTACGCTTTGTTCGGATTCCTCCAATTGCAGGTTGTGGTTCGGAGTGGCTGGTTGCTGCGCGAGAAGACTTGCACCTGGAAGTAATAGTGCGAACGAGCATACCAACGTCTTCGAAGTCCTGAATGGGAACTTCATATTGGGCTCCGCTTTACCAACGTTCCATTCTACGGACCATCTTCCCACAACATGATTCCGGGCGTATCGCCAGCCATACGGAATCAGCAGCGAAATACAACCGCAGATCCTTCGTCGCTTCGCTCCTCAGGATGGCAGCGTGCTTTTCATTGGGGCAGTATCGATTTCCACCCATTCGCGCGATGAGGCTGCGCGAATGGATGGGGCACCCAATTTCGTGGCTATGCCGGCGAAGAACAACTGCAGACCCTTCGTCCCATTCGCTGCGCTCAGGGTCCTCAGGATGACAGCCTGGTTTCTATTGGGGCAGTATCGGTTCCCACCCATTCGCGCGGCGAGACTCCGCCCAGCGACGAAGACCTGTCGCCGGTACCCCGGGCTGCGCGAATGGTTGGGGCAGCGCAAGCACCGCCCCAACGCGAACCCGTTTCCTGCTCAGACCTCGGTGCTTACGGCTCGGGAACATCTTCAGCCAGCGCGTCCTCATAGGCTTGCTCGCCGAACTCGAAGCTGTCCAGCCCGGACTGCTCCTCAGACCGTGTCACCTTTACCGGCGTGAAGAGGTCAATCACCTTCAACATGCCAAAGGTAAAGGCGAACGCCCACACCGAGGAGAAGACCGTGGCCGCCAGTTGCTTGAAAAAGAATATGTGATTGCCGTGCAGCAGACCATTGGTCCCGGCGGGATTGAAGGTCTTGTCGGCGAAGACTCCCAGCAAGACGATGCCGAGAAATCCGCCCACTCCGTGCACGCCCCAAACGTCCAGCGCGTCGTCCCAATGCAGTTTGTTCTTCATGGCCACGGCGTAGTAGCAAACCACTCCGGAGACGATGCCGATGATGACCGCGGTAGTCGGCGAAACGTAGCCGGCCGCCGGGGTAATGGTGGCCAGGCCGGCGACCGCGCCCGTGAGCAAGCCCAGGAAGGTGGGCTTCTTTTCGATGAGCCAGGCCACGACCAGCCAGGTAACGGCGGCAAAGGAAGCGGCCACATCGGTGTTGAGGAAGGCGGTTGCGGTTACCGCATCGACACGGAACTCGCTGCCTGCGTTGAAACCGTACCAACCAAACCAGAGCAACCCTGTGCCCAGCGCAACCAGGGGAACGCTGTGCGGCCCGCGATCCTGCACCCGCCGCTTGCCCACGTAGAGCACGCTGGCCAGAGCCGCCATGCCGGCAATGTTGTGCACCACGATGCCGCCGGCGAAATCCAGCACTCCCCACTTTTGGAGGAAGCCGCCGCCCCAGATCATGTGCACGAACGGGAAATAGACAAATGTGAGCCACCCGGTGAGGAACAGCATGTAGGCCTTGAAGGTGACCCGGTTGGTGAACGCTCCGGAGATCAGCGCCGGGGTGATGATGGCGAACATCATCTGGTAAGCGACAAAGACAATCAACGGAATGGTGTCGTTGGACGGCGCTGGGGTGCTGAGCGTGATGTTGCGCAGGAACGCATAATGCAGATTGCCGATCACCCCGTGCCAGTCGCCGCTGAAGCAGAGCGAGTAACCGTATGCGTACCAGATCACCGTGGTCCAGCCCATGGAAACGAAGCTCTGGATCATGATGGCGAGGACATTTTTGCGGCCAACCAGGCCGCCATAGAAGAAAGCCAGACCGGGGGTCATCAGCATCACCAGGCTGGTGCACAGCAACATGAACCCCGTATTTCCCGTGTCAAGATGTAGCATGCAAATTCCTTTCGCCACGCTCGAAACAAAAGCTGGCGTAGATTGGCCGGGAAGCCGGACGGGGGCTCAAAAGAATTGACAGCTCCCGCAAACGCTTCTTCGGGCCGATGGAGACTATTCCTCTCCGACAGCAGCGCGGTCTGTGTCCTGCCTCACACATTGCGGGAAAGCTGGACGTCCGCTGGAGCGTTCTTTGGCGAAGCTCGCGGGAGAAATGAAGATACGAAGAGCAAGAGCGGGGGCTTCGTCCCCATTCGCTGCGCTCAGGGTCCTCAGGATGACAGCTTCATGAGAGAAGGCGCCGGGTGACGAAAGGCACACCTGTTTGGGGCGCTGGGCCGCGAGGCGGAGGCCGCCCAGTAAAATCAACCCTGTATGGAGAAGACACACGAAGAGCGCGCCGCGGGGGAGACGATCCTCGGAGAGACCATTCTGGACGGCAACCGCTTTGTGCGCGCCTGCCTGCGCAAGCCGGTGGACCGGACGCCGGTGTGGTTCCTGCGCCAGGCCGGACGCTACATGCAGGAATATCGCGAGGTGCGCAAGCACCACACCCTGGTGGAGATCTGCAAGCAGCCGGAGATTGCCGCCGAGGTGACCATTACCGCGGCGGAAAAGCTGGGAGTGGATGCGGCCATTATTTTTGCCGACCTGCTGCTGCCGCTGGAGCCGATGGGGCTGGATTTCGAGTTTCAGGCCGGCGAGGGACCGGTGGTGCATCGCCCGTTGCGCTCGGCAGAGGATGTGAGGGCGCTCAAGACGGATCGCGCCGATGAGCTGGAATACGTGGCGCGGGCGATTGAGAAAGTGGCGGCGCACTTCAAGGACCGGCTGGGGGTGATCGGGTTTTGCGGCGCGCCCTATACGCTGGCCTCGTACATGATCGAGGGCGGCGGGTCGCGGAATTATATCGAGACCAAGAAGCTGATGTATCGCGATCCGTCGAGCTGGCGGCTGCTGCTGGACAAGATTGTGACGGTGCTGACGGCGTATTGCCGGCAGCAGGTGCAGGCGGGCGCAGATGTGATCCAGATTTTCGATAGCTGGGTGGGATCGCTGGGGCTGGCCGACTATCGCGACTACGCGTTTGAGGCGTCGAAGCGGCTGGTGCGCGCGGTGCAGGCGATGGGCGTGCCGGTGATTTATTTTGGCGTGGAGACGGCGGGGCTGCTGGGCGACATGGCGGCGACGGGCGCGGACGTGATCGGCCTGGACTGGCGGGAACCGCTGGACGAAGGCTGGCGCGCGGTGGGAAATGGGCACGCGGTGCAGGGGAATCTGGATCCCATCACGCTGTTTGCGCCCCTCGAGATCCTGGAGCAGCGGGTGAAGGAAATCCTGCGTGCGGCAGGCGGCAGGCCAGGACACATTTTCAACCTGGGCCACGGCATTGTGCCGGGAACGCCGGTGGATAATGTGCAGGCGGTGGTGAAGATGGTGCGGGAGTACGGGAAGCAGGGAGTAGGGAGTAGGGAGTAGGGACTGGGGCGGGGGAATTGGGGACTGAGGACTTGACGTGAGACGGAGCCGGCGTGGCGGATTGCGAGTTTGCCGGCGCGCCCGCGAGTAATTGGAGGCACATCATGAACCCTTGGGGTATTTTCCTTGTGGCCTGGTGGATCGCGATGGCTGCGGTTCTTGCCTGGGTGGCTCAGCGGCGTGGCGAGAAGCCGGGATTCTGGTTTGTGTTTTCGCTGGTTGCGAGTCCCCTGCTGGCAATTCTGTTTCTTATGGCTTTGCCGCAGAGGACATGAGATGGCAAAACAGGCGGTGCTGCTGCTGGCGCATGGGACGCCGGAGACGGTGGAGCAGATTCCCGAGTACCTGCGCAACGTGGTGAGCGGGCGGCCGATGCCGCAGCAGGTGGTGGAGGAGATTCAGCATCGCTACGCGCTGATCGGGCGCAGCCCGCTGACGGAGCTGACCATGGAACAGGCGCGGCTGACGGAGACGGAGCTGGCCGCAAATGGGGTTCCGGTGCGGGTGTACGTGGGCATGCGCAACTGGCGGCCCTACATTCCCGAGGTGGTGAAAGCGATGCGCGCGGATGGGGTGGAAGAGACGGCAGCGATCTGCCTGGCGCCGCAAAACTCGCGCACCAGCGTGGGCCTTTACCGGCGCGCGGTGATGGCGGAGGCGCGGGGGCTGCGCGTGGACTTTACCGATGCGTGGGCGCGGCATCCGCTGCTGATCGAGGCGTTCGCGGAGCGGTTGCGGCCGGCGCTGCGCAGGCTGACGGAGGATGTTGGACACCCCGTGCCGGTGCTGTTTACGGCGCACAGCGTGCCGACGCGTACGGTTCAGCCGACGGAAACGCCAGAGAGCGGCCCGAAACTCTGGCCGGGCGAGGGCGCCGATCCATACGCCGAAGAAGCGCGCCACACCGCGGAACTGGTGGCGGCCAGCGTGGCGGAAATTCCGGAGTGGCACTTTGCGTTTCAGAGCCAGGGCATCAGCGGCGGGCCGTGGCTGGGGCCAACCGTGGAAGAAACGCTGGACCGGCTGGCCGTACAGGGCGTGAAGGCGCTCATGCTTCAGCCCATAGGTTTTCTCTGCGATCACGTGGAGATTCTCTACGACGTGGACATCGCCTTCCGCGAATGCGCGCGGGCGAAGGGAATCCGGCTGGAGAGGCCCGAATCGCTGAACGGCTCGCGGACGCTGGCGCGGGCGCTGGGTGACCTGGCCGGCAGCGGCCTGGCGCGGTTGGGTCTCTGACCGGATGATTTTGTTTCTTGATTGAGGTCCGTGGTATCCCAGGTTAGGCGCAAAAACAAAGACGCGCCGAACCTGGGGCACCCAGACGATGGGTACAACTTCACACGGTCAAAGACCCAGGCTGCGCCGCCTGATTCATCTTTGCGGGTCGCGAAGACTCACACCAACCGCACGGATCGATTGAAAAGGGGCTATGCCTGGCAGGAAATCTGCGATTAGATGCTCGCCGCACTGATTGCGTATCCGATCCCCGCTGCCGCGCCGGCTCCGAAAAAAAGGAGCAGGAACTTGTCCTTTTTTGACATGCCGGTGTCCCCACCATTGATTCGGGAGGAGTCTACCTCCACCAGAATGGGATGGTCGAGGGTTCCTTGCAGCAGCTTTCCGTTAAGGACGATCTTGGCGCCCACGTTCTTGGACAGACCATTGCCCGTGATTTCGTACGTCAGGTCTAATTGACTTGAAGTTAGATAGTAATGACCCTGTTGAAAGCTTACGATCCCGATGTCGGAGAAGGCCGTTCCATTTTGATCCGGCGCCGCGGAGAACGAAAGAGTCGCCCCCTCAGTCACATGGGCCAGCAGGGCTCCGTGGCTATCCGATACCCGCAGCTCTCCACGAAGAGCAGCCACTTCGACCGTGTTCTGCGGACTAACGACGATAATGCCGCTGGTATCGGGACCACTGGGTGAAACCTCGAAGCCGCTTGCCTCAAGCTGGAATGGAATTTTGGTCGTGAGCTCCGTTTCGCCGCGCGACAGAACCAGCCGATCGTGGAAGAGCGTGCCGCTCGATCCGGCGCCCAGCTTTATCTCGGTTCCCTTGTCGAGGCGCAGTATTGCGGCAAACTCGCTGGTTTCCACCGCCGTGTTATCAAAGAGTGTGGCGGTGCCCCGTACGGAATATCCGCCCACCCGGATCTCGCCCCGGGTGCTTACGGTGCCAATGGCAGATGAAGCCGCAAAAACCAGGGAGGATGAAAACAGAGCGACCGCAACCGCAATGGGCTTGGCGAACATGATGCTGCCTCCACGCTGGACGGACACACTTGTCCACCGGTACGACTCTTGTATACGTCAGGGAGTCCGGGTTTTCAAGGGCTAAGGAGCTTTGTGATCGAGAATCTGCGTATGACGCTCGTCACACACACTGCGGCCGCTGAAAAGGCTGGGGAAAAAGTCGATCGAGAGGAAGCTTTGTAAAAGCCTTTCACGCCGGAATTCGTCAAACGCTGCTTGGTGTTAGTCTGGTAAGCCGTGTCCAACCTGCGAACAAGGCTGATGTCGATTGCTTCCCGCATCGTGGTTGCGGGAGCCTGTTGCCTTGGCATCTGGTGTTCCTGGAAAGAGGCCCGGGCTGACTATCTGTTCCGGCTGGATACGGAAGACTCCATTCGTTCGGCCATTCCACTGGAACCGGACGCGTGGAGATACTTCATGCGCCTGTCCGAGTTCGACGACGCTCACTCCGAGCAGCTCCTGGAACGATCCCTCGAGCTTGACCCCTACAATGCGCCCGCGAACATTGAACTTGGCCTCGATGCTGAAAGCGCCGGGGACTATGGGCGGGCAGAGAGGCTCATGCTGGAGGCTTTCGCCATCGACCATACCTTCGCAACGCGCTGGGCACTGGCCAATTTCTACTTTCGCCGGGGCGACGAGCGAGAGTTCTGGGGCTGGGCCCGCAGCGCGGCCAGGATGCCATCGGATGACACCAGCGCCCTGTTTGAATTGTGCTGGCGGGAGTCTCCGGATGCGGATAAAATCTCCAACGCCGTACTGAACGATAACCCGAGACTGATCCGCCAGTACATGAAGTTTCTCATTACCAAGGATGAGTTGCCGGCCGCGGCCTCGGTCGCACAGCGACTGATCCGGGATGGCGATCCGGCAAGCGACACACCCGAGCTCCTGGCCACCGTCAACAGCCTGGTTGCGGCTCACGATGGAACTCCCGCGATGGAACTGTGGCGCGCGCTCATTGTCCGGCAGTGGATCAAAGCCGATACCACGCCCGTGAACAATCCGAAATTCGCGCGCGATCCGCTGCCGGTGAGTTTCGACTGGAGCCTGCCGGCCTACGATGGATTGAATTCCTGGACCGGGCCAGCCGGCCTGGAATCGGAGTTCACGGGCAGACAACCGGAAGCCTGCACGGTCGCGGAACAGTCGATTGTGCTCTCGCCCGGCAAATACGCACTCGAATACGTCTATCGCACTTCCGGAATTTCACCTGGCACAGGCTTGAAGTGGCAGATCGTCGACGCCGCTTCGGACAAACCCCTGGAGGAGTCTCCCGACCTTTCCAGCGACGACATGAAGGCGGCGATGATGGCTTTCTCTGTGCCCCAGGGCGTATCTTTGTTGCGCATTCGCCTCGCCTATCAGCGGCCGCTCGGCGCCGTGCGGATTTCAGGCAGGCTGATGACAGCATCTGTACAGATTGAATCGAGCCGGTAACGACGATGGTTTGTCCCCGTTGTGGAAAAAGCTCAATCCGCGCCTCACAGCAAGCCCACACGCTGGATGGAGTCCATCGCATGCTCGGCCGGAAGGCATTCCGTTGCCGCCAGTGCAGGCATCGCTTCTATGCCGCAAAAACTGCCCTCGCGGACCGCAATCCCAAAGATAAAAGTTCCCGGCCGCGAAAATCTCGACACCGAGACTTCAGGCAG
Organism: uncultured Acidobacteriota bacterium; assembly: GCA_963766785.1. GTDB lineage: Bacteria > Acidobacteriota > Terriglobia > Terriglobales > Acidobacteriaceae > Telmatobacter. The sequence continues at coordinate 69,555 of CAVYBV010000009.1, read as the reverse complement.
CGCGCGCGCCTGTTGCGGCAATTGGAAATGATCGCCATCTTCCTCCTGGCATTCGCACTCTTTCTGCTCTTTTTGCGTTTTTTCATCGAAAAGGAGCGAAGTGTGACGCGCGAATCGCCGCCGACTTTGGTTCCCGCATCCTCGTTGCGCTCGGCAGCTTGACCATCCAGTCACTTCGAACCGTCAGCGCCACCCTCGCGGCTGAAGCCCAATACCTAGGTTGTATCCGCTGGGGCTGAAGCGGGGGCGCGCCGCAGATGCCGGCGATCCTCAGCTTGCGCCATGTAGAGCAGGGCAAGCATGGCAAACATCCAGGCGGAGACAGCGGGGCGCGGGAAGGGATAGTCCACGCACGCGTGCAGCATGACTGCGATCAGACCGGATCCCCAGGGATGCCGGATGGCGATGGGAACCGCCGCGGCAAACGGGATCAACACCAGGAGCAAGAAGGGGATTCCGCCGTCGGCGGCGAACTCCGCCCAATCGTTATGGGCGTGGTTGGCAAATACATCCAGATCCACGATGGCGAAGCGCTGATAGACCTCAGGAAAGGTATCCAGGCCAAAGCCCACGAGCGGCCGGTGTTTGGCCATATCGATCGCGGCTACCAGGAACTCCCTTCTGCCCTCGAACGGATCTCTTTGCTGGAACCGTTGCCAAACGTGTTGCCAACCGACGGCGAGCGTGAAAACCGCAGCCAGAACGGGCACGACAGCAAATACGGATAGGGTGGCGCGCCACGTCCATCCCGCCCGGTGACGGAAGGACAAGAAGGAGCCGGCTCCGAGCAGGATGAGGAGTTCCGCGGTGCACAGAAAAGCGCCGGCCCTGGAAGCGGAGCCGATCACCGATGCATAGATCACCGCGGCCGCCAGCGCGTAGGCCCAGGAATGCGACTCTTTTCCGAGCGCCCACCATACCGCAATGGGGAGAGCGAGCTCGACGAACTGGGCATAGTTGTTGTGATTGGGAAAGGTGGCATACACGTCTGGATACCCGGAGGAAAACAGCCACAGGACTTTGCCTTGCGATGTGAAGAGCTGGGTGAGGCAGAGGACCGCCATGGCCACGGCAAAGAACAGGAATGCATGCAGCGCAATGCGGCGCGCGGCCTGGCTCCGTCCCACCACCTGGGCGAGGAAGAACACGCCGGCCAGGGAGCCCCATCGCAGCACCGCCAGGCGAGTTTCAAAGCTCGATGCCGTGGAGTGGGCCCCGATCTGCACCATCCCCCAAAGCGGGATCAGGTACACCAGCCAGGGGGTCCAGCCTGGCGCCAGGTTTTCCCATCCCTCGCCAATACCTGCCAGCAGGGTTACCGCAACCAGCGCATAGATTCCCATCTGGAAGGACTGGAGCGCCCATGCCTGCTGCACAAACACGGTGGAGGTGGTGAACAGGAGCAGCAACAGCAGCGGCGCGCCGACGAATATCAGGTTGCGCCGCGCCGCCGGCTGGCGAGGCTTACCGCGACCGGCCGTCGCGAAACTGAATTGAGCTGACAATGCGCCCATTCTAACCCAGCGCTTCTCATGGTCAAGCGACCGCACTCTGCGCGCTGCAACTTCCGCGATCGCAAAATGTCGTCGATTGTTCCAATTTGGGAGAATTACCCTCCGCATGAGGGCCGAATTCCCATTTGGGTTGCGCAAAACGACCCCACCGCTCGTTGGCTAGTCCTGCTCCGCCGATGACCCCCTTGTCCGTGCATTCCCACGGACGGGAGTCAAGCATGAACAGGCGTGGAATTGCACTCGTATTAGGATTTGCCGCGGGTAGCATCACATTGCAGGCACAATTGCCCTTGATCCCGTTCGACAAGATTGAACAGAACTCGCAACCGCAGCTGCGGCGAGCGTCCGACCTGGTTGCCTCTACAACCAGTGAAGGCTCTTCCTCGAGCGCAATTCCGGCCTCTGCCATCGTCACCACGCCGCGCACGCAGTCGATCGAGCCGCCGGTTATGGATCGCCAATTCTTCCTGCTCAACGGAATCCATTTGGGCATGGGGCTGCTTGACATTGGAATGACCCAGCGTTGCGTTGCCAGCCACCAGTGCAAGGAAGGCAATCCGCTCATGCCGTCGTCGATGGCGGGACAACTCGGCGTGACCGTGGGGCTGTTTGCCTACAGCGCGGGCGGAAGCTATTACCTGAAGAAGCATCGCGCCAGGGCATGGTGGATTCCGCCGATCTCAGGCATGGCGACCCACGCAGTCGGCGTCGCCTCCGGGCTGGCGCACTAGGCAGTGTCCGACGAATCGGGAACCTTGAGCAATGTGTCAGGGCACGACTTCACAGCTTGGTGAAAAACGCCTGACGGTAGAACCAAAACGCGTCAGGGCGGGACTTCAGTCCCGCCGAAAGACGCAAACAAGAGACCTGGGCTTTAGCCCCTGAGGTTTCCGCTTCAACTTCGACTGAATTTTCCCTTTTTCACCAAGCTGTTTAGTCGTGCCGCTCGCCGCCCCAATAAAGTACTCGGGCTTTGGTTCCTGAGGCCTTCTGCCTTGTCTTGAGCACCTCCGTACCTTTTTCCGCAGCCTCGTTCGGCCGCCAGGATCAGCCGGCCGATTCCTCCCTGTCATGATAACAATGTTGCACCACGGAACGGCGTCTGCACGTCTAAGCAAATGAGGATTCAAGCTCAAAAAGGGAATAGGGCTCACCCGTTTGCGCATGTCTTTCAAGTTGGTTCCGCTCTGGCTGGCAATGGCGGCGGTGGCGCCGGCGCAATCCGCGCCGGACCCTGGGCTGGTGCAGCGCGCCCTGTCCAATGAAGTAGCGGCCGCGCAGGACGCCGGCCACCCCATGCGCTACTTGCTGCGCAAATCCAGCCCCCGCCTGACTACCACCAAGGACATGATCGAGACGCGCGACGGCATGGTGGCGATGCTGGTGGCCGTCAATGACCGGCCGTTGAGCCTCCCCGAGCAGGCCCGCGAGCAGGACAGGCTGAATGCCCTGCTGGCCGACCCCGGAAAGCAGGAGCACCGCAAACAGGCCGAGGACACCGATGCCGCGCGCGCCATGGAAGTTCTGCGCGCGCTCCCGACCGCATTCCTTTACCGGTACGCGGGCCCGGGGCCCGGGACCCTTGAGCGCTATGCGTTCAGGCCGAATCCAAGGTTTTCCCCGCCGAACCTGGAGACGCAGGTGCTCACCGAAATGAGCGGTGAAATCTGGATCGACCCGTCCCAGGCGCGCGTGGCGCGGCTCCAGGGCGCCGTCGAGCAGGATGTGGATTTTGGCTGGGGCATTTTGGGCCGGCTCTACAAGGGCGGCTGGATCACCATCGATCAGGCCGATGTGGGCCGCGGCCAATGGCGCATCGTCAAGTTCCAGATGGCGATGTCGGCGCGAGTGTTGATCAAAACGCGTGTCTTTGAAACCACCGAGACCGAGTCGCGGTTTGCTCCCGTGCCGCCGGCCTTGGGCCTTCGCAATGCCATTGCCTTGTTGCGGGCCGCGCCCACCCAGACGGCAGAACGCTGATCCGGCCCTTCACGCCTTCACTCCTTCACTTTGTCGCCTACTACGAACAAAGCGGCCCCGCCGTTGGGCAGGGCCGATTCCTTCCTCCCGTTGGAGGCCTTCGTCCTTTTCCTTAAAGCTTGTTGTTGACGCGCGCGAACACGATGACCAGGGTAAAAAGGGTGAGCGACTCCATGAAGGCCAGACCCAGCACCAGCAGGAGCTGGATGCCGGCACGGGCGCCGGGATTGCGCGCCAGCGCCTCGGTAGCGGAGGCAGTGGCCCGGCCCTGGCCGAGGCCGCAAAGCCCCGCCGCCAGTCCCATGCCCAGGCCGGCGCCGATCGGCACCAGGTTGACCGGCGCGCCCGCGGTTGTCTGCGCGAACGCCGGCAGGGCAAAGCACAACGCCGACAGCGTCATGAAAAGATATTGCAGTTTCCTCATAATTCTCCAGCTTCCCTGAGATTGGCCGCCAGTGGGTGGTTGACGCTCACCGTGCTGGCGCCCTCACGCTTGCGGCCGTCTGTTGGTCCGGGGCGGAAGCGCTCCCCGGCAGAAACCTTTGCTAGCTTCTAGCCTCTAGCTTCAATGCTCGTGCGACACCGCGATCCCGAGGTAAATCGCCGAGAGCAGGAAAAACACGTAGGCCTGGACGATGGAAACAAACGCATGCAGGCCCAGAAACACCGCGGGAATCGCCATCGGAATCAATGAAAAGAAGACCAGCGTGACCAGGTCCGAGGCAAACATGTTGGCGTAAAGACGGATGGTGAGCGACATGATACGCGCAAAGTGGGAGATGATCTCGATGGGGAACAGCAGCGGCGCGATCCACCAGATTGGCCCGGCAAGATGCTTCATGTAGCCGACAACGCCCTGCTCCCTGATGCCGTGAAAGTTGTAATAGAGGAAGGTGCAGGCGGCAATGCCCAGCGGCACCACCGGCGCGCTGGTGGGCGTTTCCACGCCCGGAAACAGCCCCATCAGGTTGTTGAACAGGACGAAGAGCAGCACAGCGGTGATAAAGGCCTGGTACTTCTCGTAGCCATGGCCGATGATTTGGTCGGCGTGGGTGCCGGTGAACTCGTGGATCAATTCCGCAAGCTGCTGGGCCACATTGGGCCTTTCCACCGAGAGCGTGAAGCGCACGATGAGGAAGAAGACAAACAGACAGAAGGCGACCAGCACCTCAAGCGAGAAGGTGTTGTTGATGGGCGCCGCGGGGTTGGCCGGCGGCACGCCCACACCTTTCAGCAGCGCAGTAACAGCGCCCGCAAAGAAGTAATTCAACAGGCGGGTAATCCAGTAGAGATGGTGCATCCGAGCTAAGGTCTTTCTGTCTCCGGGCCGAGTGGTTGAGCGCGTCAGGGAGCGTCTGGGAACGTCAGTCCCGGAGCACTTTCAGCGCCTCCCATGCGATGGCCACAACGGCCAGGGCCAGGCCGCAGAGCAGCGCGATCACCGACCCTCGGAAACATATCAGGCTACCATAAATGGCCCCCGCAAAGATAAGCAGGCGGAGGAGGAAGAAGGTGACCACTGTCACAGCTCCTCGCGAAAACTTGTGCCGGTCCATGCGGGCATTGAAGAGGCGGATCAGCCGCTGCCACTCCAGAATGCTGGCCGCGGAGATGGCGGCGCCGGTGGCCAGCATGGCGGCGTTGCGCCAGCCCGAGGCGATCCAGAGAATCAGGGCCGGCACAGCGCCCAGAACCAGCGTAATCAGCATCGCCCGCTTCATCATCGCTGCCAGAGCGGCGTCGGTGAGAGCGACGATGGGGTGCGTGTCCGGACTCGAAGCGGGTCTCGGGTCCGGACTCGCAGCAGGGCTCGCGTTGGCGTTCATTTCGGGATTGTCGTCAGGGTTCATGGCAGTTCAAATCAGGCCGCCGGGATGGTCGTCGTCGGTCCCGGTCGTAATCACCAGGCGGATGACGTAGACCAGGCCGGAGATTCCGCCCACGACGATGCCGATGATGGAAATCCAGTCGGTGTGAAAGGCCTTGTCGGCCCATGCGCCCAAAAGCCAGCCCACAAACGCCGCGCACGGCAGCAGCAGCGCAATCTGAAACAGCTTTTCCGCCTGCACCAGCGTAGCCAGCCCGCCGGAGTCCCTTTGCGGCGGCTTGTTGTGGTCCGGGATGGGCTTGTTCCAGGGCATCCATGGTGGTTATACACGGTTTCTCCCACCGGTGCGACACGCTTGACCCGTTTAGTCGGTCTTAGAGAGTCCAGGTTCGGGCGCATCAACCGAGCGAGAAGATGACGTGAAGAACTACTCTTACGGGATGCGGCGCACCCATCACCTCGAATGGCCGGTAGATCCACTTTGCGACGGCATCCGCCGAAGCCCGTTGCAGAGCAGGCGGTCCGTCAATCACCTGGACGCCACTCACGTGCCCATCCATGTCAATCGTCGCCTCAAGATCCACTGTGCCCTGAATGCGGAGGGGCTTGGCAACATCAGGATAGACCGGAGCCACCTTCATGAACACTGGCGGCCACTCGGTCGATTTCCCCGTCATCGTGATTTCAGTTAAATTGACAGGGCTTGCATTGCGAGGGGGCACAAGGATCGCGTCAGGCTGTTCATCCAGAGGTTCGATCAAATCGATGGTCATGTCTGCCAACAGCTTCCGCGACCGATAGATCTGGAGTTCCCGAGCCAGATAATGCCCCTCAAACTGGGTAACGTTGTCATAAACAGCATCAGACGAATTCCCAATGGAGAATTCCCTCAGTATTGGCTGTTCTTGTTCAAAGCAAGCGGTCGGAAAAACGTTGCGCAAGGCCGGAAAGATGCCAGGAATCCGATAGGTCAGCGACACGCAATCCATATCCGCTTTCCCGACTTTCATGGCAGAACGTTTTAGCCCGAATTCGCCAAGGACCTGCGGACCGGGCAGAGGATCAATTAGGCTCTCACGCAAAAGGATTTCTGCACCGGTTGGCCATTCCTGCGTGCCCTCGCGCAATATAGCCGTCCCCATGCCGTAATCGGTCTGCGTGAGATGCAGGCCCGAAAACGTCCTCCTGTACTTCGTTGGGCTGAACCACCACTCTTCGTACGTTCCCTCGTACTCCGCCTTTCCATGCTTGCCATACGAGCGATAGGTTCCCCGGATATGCCACGGGTGTAAGCTCGGCCCGGCGAGTCCGTTCTTCTCCCTTCCAAGATTCATCAATGCCGTTGGGTCAGACGGAAGAGCACCCGCCGCAGATTGGCAGAAACTACCGATTGGGCCGCTGAGAACAAGAAGCGAGACAAGGCAGGACCTGACGACGAGATTCACGTTGGGATCATCCTTTGGAGCAATCAGCCTCGCATACAGTCTATCGCATCAGACACGCCGGCTGAAGACGTCTCGATAGCCTCTCAGATACATGCGCTTTAGCTTCGGTTAAGGCGCGCCATAGTGAGCCGCCCTACTCTGCGCGCAACGCGTCCAGCGGATTGATCGCGGCTGCGCGCCACGCCGGGAGCGCCGAAGCGGCCAGCGCCAGGACAAAGACCGCGACAGTTGCCAGGATCATCACCATGGGATCGAAGGGGCTCACGTGAAACAGGAAGCTGCGCAGGACGGTGGAAGCAGCGGCGGCTCCGGCAAGTCCCAAAACAGAGCCAATGGCGGCCAGCTTCAGGCCGGAAAGCGCCACCAGGCGCACAATGTGGGAGCGCTGCGAGCCGAGAGCCATGCGGATGGCCATCTCCTGCAGGCGCGAGGCCACCGAAAACGCGACCACGCTGTAAATGCCTAGCAACGCCAGCAGGACCGCAGCCGCTGCAAAGCTCGATATCACCACGGTGTTGAATCGGCGCGGAGCTTCGCTCTGGGCGACAACCTCGTCCATGGTCTGCACGTCGCTGAGGGGCAGCAGTGGGTCAAGAGAACGAACCACCTTGCGAAGAGAATTCTCCATCTGTTCGGGAGGAAGAGCGGAGCGCAGCACGACGTAGCCGCCCTGGCCATTCAGATCTGTTGGCCGGGCATTCGCGCCGGCGTCCTTTTCAAGCTGGGCGACCGGCAGGTAAAACTGCTCCCGCGCGTCGGCGTCGGGCCTTTCCAGCTTGGCGTCGGCAATCTCCCCCACAACGCTCAACCACGGAGTGTTGGACTTGAGCGTGCCCAGGCGCATGCGCTTGCCGATCGGATTCTGGCCCGGCCAGTAGTGCGCGGCAAACTCGTGGTTGACAATGACCACGAGCTCGCCATCGGCGTTGTCCGCATCTGTGAAATAGCGGCCGGCCACGAGCGGAATGCCCATCGCCCGGAAGTAATCTCCGATCACCTGAAACGGCGAGGCGGACGTGAGGTCGGGCCCTCGCGGGTTCACATAGCCGTCCGCGACAAAGGCCCAGATGCCGTCGCCCGTGGTGGGAATGGTGCTGGTGAGGCTCGCCGCCTGCACTCCGGGCAGCCGCCCCAACTGGTCGAGCAACCGGCGATTGAATGTGTCAATTTGCGCCTGCTTGGAGTACTCCTTCTGCGGCAGCGAATAGGCGGCGGTGGTGACATGGTCGGGACGAAAGCCCAGATTCACTTCGCTCATGGCACGGAAGCTGCGCAGCAGCAAGCCGGACGCAGCCAGCAGAACCAGGGCCACGGCGATCTCCAGCACCACCAGCGTTGAGCGCAGACGCGCATGCCCACCGGCATCCGATCCGGTACGGCCGCCTTCCTTCAGCAAGGCGTTGACGTTGGTGCGCAGGGCGGCAAAGCCCGGCGCCAGCCCGCAGAAAATGCCGGTGACGAGCGCCAGCGCCAGCGCGAAGCCAACCACGGTCCAGTTGAGGGCGATGGAGTCGACCAGCGGCAGCGTATCCGGCAAAGAGTTGCGGCCGATCCGGACGGCCACAGCGGCCAGTCCGACGCCGATGAGCCCGCCCGCCAAGCCGATGACGACGCTCTCCTGCATGGTTTGCCGCAGCAGGGCGAGCGCCGGCGCGCCCATGGCCAGGCGCACCGCGGTTTCCCGCTGGCGGCGAATGGCGCGCACCAGCAACAGGCCGGCCAGGTTGGCGCAGGCAATCAGCAGCACCACCACCACGGCCAGGAAAAGAACGCGCAGCAGGGGACGGGTTTCAAGAACTGTGATCTGCTGCAAAGGAAACACCACCGGATGAATGCGGAAATTCGCCTCATCCGGCGGGTAGCTGCGCATGATCTGGGCGGCCACGCGATTGGCATCCGCTGCGGCCTGCGCCGGAGTAACTCCCGGCTTGAGGCGTCCAACCATTAGCAGAAACCAGTCGGCGTCGGCCTCCGGCGCAAGCTCGTCCGCGGTGAAACTCATCGGGACCCAAAGCTCCGCGCGAAACTGGTGCCCGGGGAAGAGGGGGAATTCAAAGCTGCGCGGCATCACGCCGATGACGACGTAGGGTTTGCGATCGAGCAGGATCTTCTTGCCCAAAACCCGCGGGTCTCCGTTAAAACGGTCCTTCCACGTGCCATAACTCAACACCGCCACCTGCACCTTCTGCGTGTCTTCCTGGGCAGTGAAGACGCGGCCCATCAAAGGCGCAACCCCGAGGACGGTGAAGACGGACGGGGTCATGCGGGAGGCGTTGATCTGAGCCGGTTGCCCGATGCCGGAAAGCTCGTAGCCGGTAAAGCCGTAGCCGCCCAGACTTTCAAACGCGTGGGTCTCGCGCTGATAGGTGACAACCTCGGGCGCGGTCACTGGGCCCGAGTCGTGCTCGCCCCAATCGGTGCCGGCGAGCTGGTCGCCCAGCGTGACCAGCCGGTCGGGATCGGCAAAGGGCAGTGGGCGCAGGAGCACACCATCGACGATGGAAAAAATGGCAGTGGTGGCGCCGATGCCGAAGGCGAGCATGAGCACGGCGGTGGCCGTAAAGCCGGGAGATTTGCGCAACTGGCGCAGAACCAGCCGGAGATCGGAGATGAGCTTATGCAATGGGTCCTCCGCCCGGGCACGCAGGCACGCCCGTGTAGCGCCGGCCTCCCGGCCGGCTGTGGCGCGGACGTCCTCGTCCGCGCTTAGATGCACTCCCGGCTAGTACTACAGTTGCAGTTAGAAGCTTCGGAGGGAGCAGGGGCCTTCAGGCCCCTGAAAATCGGCCAAAATCAAGCGGCCTTTAGGCCCGGATCCCTACGATGCCAAGCAATTACAACTGTAGTACTAGGACACACCAACCCACGAACTGCTCTAGGCGCTCACATCACTTGGACGTGAAATTGCTCAGTCCGGACATCTGCAATCGATTCTGTGCCTGTTGCTGATTGAGGCGGACAAAGTTGAAGTTTTCCTGGGTGCCTACGCGTCCGGGCGCGCCCGGCGGCCCCGTGTTTACCGCTACTTCCAGGATGGCGGCCTCGAAGTAGTAGGTTTGGCCGGCCACCGCGTTGATGGCGATCACGCCGACCCTGTTGCCGATGGCGGATTCGGCCTGCCAGTTGGCGCAGACCTGATGCGCGCCCGGGTCCACTTCAACCACGAAGTACGAATTGCCCTTGTTGGCGCCGACCCATGCGCCATCGATGCCGAAGCGGGTGCTGGCGGCAGCCCCCATTACGCCGTGCTTGTTCATGTTCTCAATCAAAACCACGGCAGCCTTGCCCGGGGATGGCGGCGGAATCTGAAGCATGCCCTTTTGCACGCTCACCTTGAACTTGACGGCGTCGTCGCCGCAAGCCGGGGGAAGGATTCGTGCCGCCGTGGCGTTGATGGAGATGGCGGCGAAGAGACATACGACCGCGAGTGGTGCCTTGAGCCTCATGTGCTTTCTCCTAAACGCAGTTATTTTGACCGGAAAGGTTGAGACATTATTGCAGAACACCGCGGACTGAACAAGCGGGATTCGGGAGCGGGGCCCGGAGCAGCCAAGCCGCTATACTGGCCGTTAGACCCACGGCAGGAAACATGGACGACTCTTTGTTCGAATCCGAATTTGAGCGCAGTCTTTTTGAGTTGCGCAGGCAGAAACTCGTGGACATCGAGAAGCTGGGCCAGGCCGCGTACCCCAACCAGTTCCGGTTCTCGCACTCGATCACGCAGATTCGCGCCCAATACGACGCGGCCACGGGCGAAACCCTCGAAGCCGAGCGCGTGAATGTCGCGATAGCCGGGCGCATCATGGCCATCCGCGCGCAGGGCAAGGCCGGCTTTGCCACCCTGCAGCAGGACGGCGCGCGCCTGCAGATTTACGTGCGCCTCGACGCCGTCGGCGAGCAGGGATTCGCGCTTTACAAGCTGCTCGACCTGGGCGACCACATCGGCGTGAGCGGCTATCTGTTCCGCACCCGCACCGGCGAGCTCACCGTCCATGTTGAGACCATCACCTTCCTCGCGAAAGCGATGTTGGCCATGCCGGAAAAGTTCCACGGCCTCGCCGACGTGGAGCTGCGCTACCGCCAGCGCTACGTGGACCTGTTCGCCAACCTCGACAGCCGCGAAGTCTTCGTGAAGCGGGCCAAGGTGCTGCGCGCGCTGCGCAAATTCTTCGACGAGCGCGGCTATCTCGAAGTGGAGACGCCGATGATGGTCGCCGTGCCGACCGGCGCGGCGGCGCGGCCGTTCACCACGCACCACAACGCGCTGGATATGGACCTGTTCCTGCGCATCGCGCCCGAGCTTTACCTGAAGCGGCTCACCGTGGGCGGCCTCGACCGCGTGTACGAAATCAACCGCAACTTCCGCAACGAGGGCGTAAGCACGCAGCACAATCCCGAGTTCACCATGCTCGAGTTCTATCAGGCGTACGCGAATTTCCATGACTTGATGGATTTGACGGAAGAGCTGATCCGGTTTGTGGCCATGGAAGTGAACGGGACGACGAAAACCACTTTCAATGATGTCGAAATTGACTTCGGCAGCTGGACGCGCCTCACGATGCCACAGTCCATAATCGAGTTCTGGCCGCAGGAAGCGGGCGAGAAGCCGGAAGTCTCGGCGCTCGATTCGCCGGACAAATTGCAATCCCTGCTGCAGTCGGCGATTTCAAGTCTGAGCACAGCCCTGGATGACGCGAATTCCGACGGCGAGGCCAACGACGAGCAGGACATCATTGAGCCAGCCGGTGACATTCACGAAGTTCGTGAGTGGAAGCACAAACTAGGAACTATTCTGAGCGCTCTATTTGCAATCCAGCGTGACCTCGAAAAGGAAGCGCCGATCGGTAAAGCCGTCTACAACCTCTTCGAAGCCGTTGTTGAGCCGTTCCTCATCCAGCCAACAATCATCTACGAATACCCCACCGAAGTCTCGCCGCTCTCGAAGCAAAAGCCCGACGACCCAGACCACGTCGAGCGCTTTGAAATATTCGCCGGCGGCTTCGAAATCGGCAACGCCTTCAGCGAGCTCAACGATCCGGTGGAGCAGCACAAGCGCTTCGAGCAGCAGCTAACCGAGCGCGCCCACGGCGACGACGAAGCCCACCAGATGGACGAGGACTACGTCCGCGCGTTAATGTACGGCCTGCCTCCGACGGGCGGCGAAGGCATCGGCATCGACCGGCTGACGATGCTGCTGACGGGTTCAAAGTCGATTCGGGACGTGATTCTGTTCCCGTTGATGCGAAATTCGGGCAACAGGGAACAGGCAACAGGCAGCAGCGAGGCCGCCGCCGATACGGGGTCGAACGGATGATTGGAGTGGCGCTGCGATGATGCTCGCTTTGCTCCGCCGAAGTTGCCGTGCAGCTGCCACCGGGGCAGTGCTTGCTTTGGCGAGCACCGTTGCCGGGGCGCAGGCGTTTCGGCCGAATCCAAAGCCATCGTCGTCCGCCGGCGCCGCGCCATCGGCGCTGCCGGATGAGCCGGCGCGGCAGAATTCTCCGTTCGCGAATGGGGCCGCGCGGGCGCAGGCGGCTCGCGTGGCGCCGGTGACGGTGCTCGAGGATACGCCGATTCAGGTGATGACGAACGACTCCCTGAACAGCAAGCGCGCGAAAGAAAACGCGCCGTTTCTGTGCACGGTGAGCGAAGACGTGATGGTGGGAGACGTGGTGGCGGTTCCGCGCGGCGCCACGGTGCATGGAGTGGTGGTGAAGGCGGAGAAGAGCGGCGTGCTGACGGGCAGTCCCGACCTGACACTGAAGCTGGTTCAACTCGACCTGGGCGGGCGCAGATATCCGCTGTATACGTATCTGTTCGAGGTGAAGGGGCTGAGCAAGACGAAGCCCACGGAAGAGAAGGCGCTGGTAGGGGCCGAATTGGGAACGATTGCGGGCAGCATGGCGAGCGGGGTGAGCCGCGAAGGCGTACAACACTCGAGCGGCGCGGGACGTGCGGCAGGCATGGCCACGGGCGCGGCAATTGGGGCGGGCGTGGGAACGGCAGTGTCCGCGTTGACGCCGGGACCTGGAGTGTGGATTCCGGCGGAATCGGAGATCGATTTCGCGCTGGCCGCGCCAATCACCGTGACTCCCCTGAGCGCGGCGGAGGCGAAGCGGCTGGGCGAAGGGTTGAACAAGGGCGGGCCGGTGTTGTACGTGCGCGGCCAGACTCCCTGACCACCTTGCTGCAAGGAGTGATTTCTGAGGCGAGGGCCTGGATTCGAGATTGAGGAGAGCTGGTTGAACATCCTTTTTGTCGGCGACATTTTCGGCAGCGCGGGACGCAAGATCGTCGCCGAGCACATCGGCCACGTGCGCGAAGCGCATGGCGTCGAGCTGACCATCGTCAACGTCGAAAACGCCGCCGGCGGCTTCGGCGTCACGCCCCAGATCGCCGGCGACATATTTAACATGGGCGCGGACGTGCTCACCACCGGCAACCACGTGTGGGACAAAAAAGAGCTGCTGGACTACCTGGCCGTGCCCGCCGACAGCCAGGAGCGCGCGCGCCGCATTCTGCGCCCCATCAACATGCACGCCGGCTTGCCCGGCTACGGCGTGTACCAGGGCACGACGGCGAGCGGCGTTGCCTACGCGGTGGTTGACCTGATGGGCAAAGTCTTCATGGCCGGCACCGACGATCCTTTCCACGCCATCGACGAGGCGCTGAAAACCATCGCGGCGAAAATCATCGTGGTCGATTTTCATGGCGAGGCCACCAGCGAGAAAGTTGCCATGGGCTGGCACCTCGACGGCCGCGTGACCGCGGTTCTGGGCACGCACACCCACGTTCCCACCGCCGACGAGCGCGTGTTGCCCGGCGGCACGGCCTACCAGACCGACGTGGGCATGAGCGGCCCCTACGACAGCGTGATCGGCGTGCAGACCGACCTGGTGCTGCACCGTTTCCGCACCGGGCTGACCGGAAAGTTCGAAGCCGCCAAGGGCAATCCCAAGATGTGCGCGGCGCTCATCGGCTGCGACGAGCAAACCGGCCGCGCCACGTCGATCCAGAGGATCATGCTGGGGGAGTGAGCTCGTAGCTCGTAGCTTGTAGCTTGTAGCTTGTAGCTCGTAGCTTGTAGCTCGTAGCTCGTAGCTTGTAGCTCGTAGCTTGTAGCTCGTTGCTTGTAGCTCGTTGCTTGTAGCTACTGGCTACCAGCTACCGGCTACCGGCTACTGGCTACCGGCTACCGGCTACCGGCTACTGGCTACCGGCTACTGGCTACCGGCTACCGGCTACCGGCTACCGGCTACTGGCTACCGGCTACTGGCTACCGGCTACTTGCTACCGGCTACTGGCTACCAGCTACCGGCTACCGGCTACTGGCTACCGGCTACCAGCTACCGGCTACTGGCCCTCTTTCGCCGCTCCCGGCCCGTTCACCGCAAACACCTTCGGCAGCCGCTCTCTGGCCGGCGGCAGCGCCGGAAACGCCGCGTGCGGCTCGGTCTGGTACCAGTACGCCACGGAATAGAAATCGTCGGAGCGGTGATTCGCGTGCCCGTGTTCGATGGTCACGCGGATCGACTTCTCAAATGCAATCGGGCTCTCCGTGTGCCAGCGGTAGAGGCAATAGCGCCCGCCGATGCGCTCCGGATCGACGATATACGGCGCGCCGTTGTGCAGGTACGCGAACGGTTGCCCGCCAAAATCCCACGCGCCGTTGTAATAGTCCTCGCTGCCGGTGCCGTTGATGGTGGGCATGGGGTCGCCGTCGATGAAGATCATGTCGTCGCCTTCGCCAAACCAGCCGTCCTGGTTCTGCTCGACAGCATGGGTCACGCCCAGGAAGTGTCCGCGGCCCTCGGCTTCGAGGAAGACGTAATTCCCTGCCCCGTCCAGATTCTTTTTGCCGTTCACCAGCGGGTCGCCGTTGCTTCGCCAGTCGCCGGTCCATCCCTGGCACGGCGCGGCCTGGCGATACTGCGCGTGAAAGCGCCCAACATCCGCAGGCAGCGAAGCCAGCGCCACGTAATCCACGGCGTAATAAAGACTGTTCGTCCGCTCCGGCCCCTCGTTGCTGAGCGTGATCCTGGCCGCGCTCGCAAACGGCATTTTGAAGTACGCGTTCAGCGCCTTTTCGGGCGCCACTGCCGTCAGCGCGGATTGATAGAGGAAATATTCGCCCAGGCCGAGTCCGTAAAAATCGCCGATGGGCGCTTCAATCGACGGCGACTGCTCGCCGTCCCACCACGCGCGCAGCACCAGGTTCTTCAGGTGATGCGGATCGCGCGAATCGATGGTGAACCAGATGTGCGTGACCACGCCGGCGCCGTCGACGTCGAGCAGCGTGGCGGCCTGGCCCGCTTCCACCCCAACCGCGTCGGCGTTGCCCCCGGTGCGGTCCCAGCTTGAGGAGCGGCGCGCCTTGTAGCCGCGCAGCCGCGCCATGGTCAGCAGGCCATCGCCCGCCGGCGCGTTCGCTTCCGCGCCTGTTTCAGCCGCCGCCGCGCCCGCATTCAACCCCAGCAGCGCGCCCGCGCCCAGCATCGATCCCAGAAGTGTTCTGCGTGTTGCCATGCCTGCCCCCTTTTTTTGCTCGGGAGCAATTATCCTACGCCGGCTGCAACTCGCGCTTCTTTTCCTGCTTTTCCGGGACCGGTCCGTGAGTCTCGGCGGTGGGCGGAGGCGGCGCATCGCCGATGCGCTTGGAATAGTGGCAAACCGCGTGCCCATGCGGATGGGCCGCGGGCGCTGCGGCAGCTTTCTTGCCGCGCCCCTTCTTCGCCGGTGCAGCTTCTTCCTCGGCGCCCCGCTTCTTGTTGGGGCACTCCAGATAGATGCCGCTCTTCAGCGTCTTTTCCACCAGATACGCGCTGCCGCACTCCGGGCATTTCTCGGCCACCGGCTTCAGGTTCGATGTGAAATCGCACTTGGGATAATTGGTGCAGCCCCAGAAAATATTTCCCCTGCGCGCCTTGCGTTCGGCCAGGTCGCCGGTGCCGCACTTGGGGCACTTCATCCCTTCGATAAGGTTCTGCTTGATGTATTTGCACTTGGGGTAGCCGGAGCAGGAGACAAACTCGCCGTACGCGCCCTGGCGCAGCACCAGCGGCTTGCCGCACTGCGGGCACATTTCGCCCGTGGGCGTGGGCGCCGACTGTTTCTGCTGCTGCTTCTGGCTCAGCTTGCGGAAGGTTTTGCAGGGCGGATCGGCGTTGTAATCCGGACAGGCCAGGAACATGCCGAACGGCCCCCGCCGCAGCACCATCACCTTGCCGCAGTTCTCGCAGTACTCGTCCTGCTCGGCGGCGTCCTGCGCCTCCGGCGTGTTCAGGTCGGGCTTGTTGGCGGTGTTCTCCCTGGTAAACGTGCAGCTCGCGGGGTCCTTCTTGTTGTAGGCCGAGCAGGCATAGAACGTGCCGAACTTGCCCCACTTCAGCAGCAGCGGCGATCCGCACAGCTCGCACATCAAGTCGGTCTTTTCTTCCAGCCGCTTGATGTTCTTCATGTGCTTGCCGGCGTCCTTCAGCTCTTCCTCAAAGTAGCCGTAGAAGCCCTTCAGCAGGTCCGTCCACTTCTCCTTGCCCTCTTCAATGTCGTCCAGCTCTTCTTCCAAACGCGCCGTGTACTTGCTGTCGAAGATGTAGGGGAAGTTGTCCACCAGCAGCTCGCACACCACCATGCCGATTTCAGTGGGGAAAAACCGCCCGCTGATTTTGGTCACGTACTCGCGGTCCTGAATGGTGTTGATGATGGAGGCGTAGGTCGACGGCCGGCCGATGCCGCGCTCCTCCAGCACCTTCACCAGCGAGGCTTCGTTGTAGCGCGGCGGCGGCGAAGTGAACTTCTGCAGAGCCTGGACTGCCGGCCTCAATTCGAGCGGAATCTCAGGCTCGACATATTCGGGAATTGGCACGACGTCGTCTCTTGTAGTCGCCCGTTCGTTCCTTGCTTCGATCTTCGCAACTTCAATGTCGTATTTTTTTCGCGCCTGCTCCAGTCTCGCGTTCCTTGCATCAACGGCCAGCTTTTTCAACTGGTCAGGAGTGGCCAGCGGTAACCCCACACCTACCGGGATGTCAGGCAGCCGGTCCTCCTCTTCGTCATCGGCACTGTAAACGGCTAAGAATCCATCGAATTTGAGGACCGATCCGGAGATGCGAAAGTTATAGGTTTTGTCTCCGACCGCATCGATCTCAATAGTGGTCACGTCGTAAATGGCGGGCGCCATCTGCGATGCAACGAACCTCTGCCAGATCAGCCGGTAGAGCTTCAACTGCTCTTGAGACAAGTAGCGAGCGATCGATTCCGGTGTGCGGGATGCATCCGTTGGACGGATGGCCTCGTGCGCATCTTGTGCGTCCTTCTTGCCCTTATACGAGTTGGGCGCGTCGGGGAGATACCTCGGTCCCAGGTTCGCGGCAATCCA
Organism: uncultured Acidobacteriota bacterium; assembly: GCA_963766785.1. Classification (GTDB taxonomy): domain Bacteria; phylum Acidobacteriota; class Terriglobia; order Terriglobales; family Acidobacteriaceae; genus Telmatobacter. The sequence continues at coordinate 52,410 of CAVYBV010000009.1, read as the reverse complement.
GTCGCGTGCGGTCTGCTTTGCTTCCGGCGATGTGCGCGGCGAGTCGGTACGCATGTAGGTGATCAGGCCGGTCATTCCTTCCGCGCCCAGATCGATGCCTTCATAGAGCCGCTGCGCCACGCCCATAGTGCGGCGCACGTTGAAGCCGAGCCGCCCGGCTGCCTGCTGCTGCAGAGTACTTGTCGTGAAAGGTGCCAAAGGATACTTCTTCCGCTCCTTCTTCTCAAAGGATCGCACCGTCCAGGACGCTCTTGTCGCGGCTTTCACAATGGCCGCGGCAGTCTCTTCGTCAGGCAATGCATTGGCGATGAACTGTTCCTTGCCGTCTTTGTCCTTGCCATTGGCAACACGCGCCGGTTCGCCGTCTACGCCAATAAATCGTGCGGTCAACAACGTTGGCCCAGCATCAGTAGTGTCCGTCGCCTTGAACTGCAAAATCGCGTCGATAGGCCAGTACTCCACCGGCTTGAACGCGCCAATCTCGCGCTCGCGCTCCACGATGAAGCGCAAGGCCACGGTCTGCACCCGGCCGGCGGAAAGCCCGCGCCGCACTTTATCCCAGAGCAGCGGCGAAATCTGGTAGCCCACCAGCCGGTCCAGCACCCGCCGCGTCTGCTGCGCGTCCACAAGGTTCTGGTCCACGTCGCGCGCATGCTGGAATGCGTCCTGCACCGCCTTCTTGGTGATCTCGTTGAAGGTGACGCGATGAATCCTCTTGCGATCCTTGGCCAACGGAGCAAGCTGCAGCAGCAGGTGATAGGCGATGGCCTCGCCTTCGCGGTCGGGGTCGGGCGCCAGGTAAACCTGGTCCGCTTTGGCCGCCGCCTTCTTCAGTTGACTGACCACCTTCTCCTTGCCCGGAGACACAACCAGGGTCGGCTCGAACGTCCGCATCTCCAGCTCCACGCCGATCTCGTTCTTGGGCAGGTCCATGATGTGGCCCACAGAGGCCAGCACTTCGTAGCCCGGTCCCAGATATTTCCCGATCGTCTTGGCCTTGGCCGGCGACTCGACGATCACCAGTGATTTGCTCATTGCCATCCTTATTACTAGACCCCGCCCGTTGTCATTCGACTCATTCGCGGGAGTTCCGTTTACCTTCCGATTCCGGATCGTGCCCAAAGGTTTCAACGGGTGGGCTGCCCGGCTCACGCTGAAACTGGCCGCGAAACTTGCACGCTATCACGGAATGCGGGTCGGTTTCCACTTTTCCGTTGGGCTAGCGAGCCGCCTGTTTCCTGAAATGCACGCGCATGCAACGGTTTCCGCGCCCGCGGCGTGGGGAAAAAATAAAGTTGACATCGGTTCCAGGCAGGTGGCGCGCGGAGGTCACATCACGCGCACGTAATTCTTGCCCGGCAGGCAGCGCACCCGCCCCGCCATCTCCAGCTCAAACAGCGCGGTAAACACCTCCGAAGAGGTCAGTTGCGTCTCCAGCGCTTCCAGGATCTGGTCGATCTGCAGCGATTCGTCGGCGCGCAGAACCTCCAGCACCAGCGCCTCCTCGGGCCGTAGAACCGGATCAGGCAAAAGAGATGCTTGAGCGTCGGGTTTGGATTCAACTCCCGCCTCGGCCTCGAGCTCCACCCTCACCTGCGAAGGCAGATCCTCCCACACATCCTCCCAGCTAGCTGTCAGCTTGGCGCCCTGTTTTATCAATGTATTCGGGGTCCAGGAGCCTTTGCTGGTGACATTGCCTGGCACGGCGAAGACGTCGCGGTTCTGCTCCATGGCGCAGCGCGCCGTCACCCGCGTCCCGGAGTTTTCCGCCGCCTCCACCACCAGCACGGCCACGCTCAGGCCGCTCAGAATGCGGTTACGGCGGGGAAAATTCTGCGGCGCGGGAAACGTGCCCAGGGGCATCTCGCTCACAATGGCGCCGCCCGTGGCCAGGATATCCTCCGCCAGCTTTTTGTTTTCTTTGGGATAGACCACGTCGATGCCCGTTCCCCACACCGCCAGCGTGGGCCGGCGCGCGGCCAGCGCGCCCTTGTGGGCGCAACTGTCGATTCCCCGCGCCATCCCGCTGATAATGAGGAGCCGCCGCGCCGCCAGGTCGCGCGCCAGCATCTCCGCCACGCCGGTTCCGTAGGGCGTGGGATGCCGCGTGCCCACAATCGCGATCCCAGGCCGTGGCAGCAGCTTTACGTCGCCGCGCACCCACAATACCGGCGGAGGATCGTAGATCTCCTTCAGCCGCTCCGGGTAGGCCGGGCAGCCGTAGGTCACAAGGGTCGCGCCCAATGCCTGCACCGCCGCCCACTCCGCTTCCGCCGCCTTGCGCGCTTTGCCGTCGAAGATGAACTGCGCCGACTCCGGGGGAAACCTCAGCGCCTCGAGAGCGGTCAGCGCCAGCTCGAAGATGCGCGAAGACGCGCCAATCTCCTTCACGGCTTCAGTGACCCGCCGCGGGCCAAGCCCCGGCGTCAGCGCCAGCGCCAGCCACGCCAGCCGGTCTTCTTCCAGCGGCGCCGCGACGGCGGTTGCCGTTCCTGAAGCTGAAGGGTTCATTCTTCCGCACAATAGCGCAGGGGAGGCGCGCTCGATGGTGACGTAGCTCACTTGTGAGCCGCGTCCCTACTCCCTGCTCCCTATTCCCTGCCCTTCAAGAAACGCGACCGGCCCACCCGCATCTGCGTCTAATAAAAAGGTGTCCCCTGCCGCTATACTGAAGATTGGTGCATTCAAGCTACCGGACTGACGAGGTTAAGGAAATTCATGAAATCGTTCTTCGAACGGCTGCGGTCGCGCCGTCTTTCGTCGGCATTTGTCCTGCTGGGCGTCCTGTCCGCCGCCATCGTGGCGGGCTCCTATGCCGCGCACGGAGTCAGCGGCCAGGAGAACCAGAACCCCAGTGCCGACGCCACCCCGCTCAAGGTCGTCAGCACCCCCGTCCCGCCTAACTCCTTTGTCAAGATCGCCAGGGAAGTCGGTCCGGCTGTGGTCAACATCAATACCCAAACCCTGCCCAAGCAGTCGATGAATCGCAAACGGCTCCCCAATCGCCGCATGCAGCCCCAGAACCCCGACGGGGACAACGGCCAGGGCGATCAGGACGACGGCGGCCAGGGGTTCCAGGACTTCTTCAATCACTTCTTCGGCGGGCAGATCCCCGACCAGGGCGATGACGGCAGCGACCAGGTGAGGGAGTCCCTCGGCTCCGGCTTCATCGTCGACCCCAGGGGCTACATCGTCACCAACGACCACGTAGTCGACAAGGCCGACAAGATCTACGTCAAGCTCTCCACCGATCCCGACAACCAGGACCTGGGCCGTCCCGCCCGCGTCATCGGCGTGGACAAGGCCACCGACCTGGCCGTGATCAAAATCGACACCAATGTGCCGCTGCCCACCATCAAGATGGGCAATAGCGACATGACCCAGGTGGGCGATTGGGTAGAGGCCATCGGCAGTCCCTTTGCCCTGGCTCAGACCGTCACCGCCGGCATCGTCTCTGCCAAGAACCGCACCATCGAGCCCGGCGCCCCCGGCCAGTTCCAGCATTTCATTCAGACCGATGCCGCCATCAACCCCGGCAACTCCGGCGGACCGCTGCTGAACATGAATGGCGAGGTGATCGGCGTCAATACCGCCATTTACACCCAGTCGGCCGGCTACGAGGGCATCGGCTTCGCCATGCCTTCCAATACCGTGGTCAGCATTTACAACGACCTGATCAGCCCCAGCCACAAAGTGACCCGCGGATCGATCGGCATCCAGTTCCGCAACGGGCTTTCGAGCGCGGTGAACCGCGTTTACGGCTTCAAGAACGGCGTCCTGGTGCAGCAGGTTCAGCCAGGCGGTCCTGCGGACAAGGCCGGCCTCAAGCCCGGCGACATCATCACCAGCATCGATGGCCGCGAGGTGAAGGACGGCGATGACCTGGTCAATGACATCGCCAGCCGCCGCCCCGGCACCGATGTCCATCTCGGCTACCTTCGCAACGGGCAACAGCAGGATGCCGCGGTCACCATCGGCGATCGCGACAAGGTGTTTGCCGACCTCGGCAATCCCCAGGTGAACCCCATGCCGGACGAGAATGCCAACCCCGGCGAAAGCAAGCTCGGCGTGGTGATTGGCGACCTTTCGCCCGATACCGTGGCCAAGATCAAACAGCAGGGCGTCATGGTCCAGTCGGTACGGACCGGATCCTTCGCCGACCTCCAGGGTCTGGAGCCGGGCCTGGTGATTACCAAGGTAAACAAGCAACCCACCCCCAGCCGCGCCGCATTCAACGATGTAGTGGGCAAGCTGAAGACCGGCGACGACGTGGTGCTCGAGGTCATGGATCCGCGTCATCCGGAACTAGGGATCAATCTGTACGCCGGAACGCTGCAATAGAGATAGCCGGGTGCGCCCTGGGGCCTTCCCAGGGCGTCCCGGATGTTGCTTGAACGGTACCGGAGCGCGCCCTGCCGTCTTTTTTTCTCACCTGGACCGCGGCACATTGGCTATACTTAGCGGACGAGATGCGCCGCAAATTCTTTTTGCCTGGAGGTGCTCTCAGAGTGTCTTTTTCAAAGATTTGCCTTTTTTGTGCTCTGGCAGCGCTGGTGGCGTGCGTTCCGGCTGGGGCCACAACCACGACGCATCACCCCGCGGCGTCGAGCCATTCCGGTGCGGCCCACCGCAGTTCGCTCCATTCCCGCTCCCGCCACCGCCATCATCGCGTACACGGCCAGCAGGCCATTGCGCCGGATCGGGTGACCGAGATCCAGCAGGCCCTGATCCGCGAGCACTACCTCACAGGCGATCCCAGCGGGCAGTGGAACGCGGCCACCCAGGCCGCCATGCAAAAGTACCAGGCCGATCACGGATGGCAGACCAGGCTGATGCCCGACTCGCGAGCCCTAAAGGCCCTGGGGCTTGGCCCCGATTACTCCACCGCCATCAACGCCAAGGATGTGGCCGCCAACAACGGCAGCAATGGGCCGGCATCCGCCCATACCATTCCCGCCGCTCAAGCTGCGGCCTTCGCCGCCGCATCCGGCGTCAATCGCTAGAACTGGTTAGCATCTGGCCCACTTCTCGACTCGGGAAGTGTGCCCCATCCCCGCCTGCGCCAATGGCCTGAAAAAGCGGGGCCCATCCTTTCATGGATGTGCCCCGCTGTTGTTGCCGGATTGAGGTTAGTTGACGGTAAGGGTAAAGGTGGCGTTCACCGGGCTGTTGGCCGATGGGGTGCTGTTGCCGACGACGGTGAACGTATAGGTGCCGGCCGTTGTGCCGCCTCCGCCACCGCCGCCGCCACCACCACCACCACCGCCGCTGCCGCCGCCGCAGGCGGAAAGCGTACCCAGAACCGCCATTGCCACCAGCAGGCCCAGCAGGTTGCGCCAGCTACGGCGCCGCGCCGGGATGCCAAAGAAGATCAGCAGCGCCAGCACGGTTCCGCCGCCCGCGCTCAGCCACCCGGGCAATCCTCGCCGGTCGAGGCTGGAGCTCGAGGCAGCCGTGGTGGTCACCGTCGCCGTTGCCGTCGTGCTGGTCGTGGTCGAACTGAGGGTGACCGATGACCCCGCCGTGATGGAGCAGGTGGGCACGTCGCTGGCCCCTGAAGGCGAATTGCTCAGCATGCAGGACAGGCTAACGGTGCCGGCGTAATAGGTTGTGGTAGCCACCGTTATGGTGGAGGTTGCCGATGAGCCCGCATTGACGGCTGCGGGAGTTGTGGGTGCGATGGTGTAGGTGGACTCGGCGACGTTGACGCTGCCCTGTCCAGTGGCGGAGTTGTAATTGCCGTCGCCGCTGTAGGCAGCAGACATGTTGATGCTGGTGGTGGTGGAGGTCACAAAGGTGCCGGCCGGGATGGTGAAGCTTGCTGACCCGGTCTTGTCCAGGGTCGTGGCCGAGGACGTGTAGTTGCTCGCGGTAAGGGTCACGGTGCCGGTGGGTATGGGGTTGCCCGTGCCGCCGGAGACCGCCACGGTAACGCCGAGCGGCTGCCCGGTGTCGATGCTGCTGCTGGCCGGCGTAACCGTAACGGTAGGCGTAAGCAAGGCTGGGCCGGTGGTCACCGTAACCGGGGTAGACCCGGTGGCCTGGGCGTAGTTGCTGTCGCCGCTGTAGTCCACGGTCACGGTATCGGTGCCGGCGGTCAGCGAGCCGGCGGGGATGGTGTAGGCGCCGGCGCCGCTGGTGAGGGTTTGCGAGGGCGAAGAGAAGCTGCCGTAGGAGACGGTGAAGGTCCCGGACGGGGTTGGATCGCCGGTGGGTCCGGTAACGGCGACCGCCAGCTGCACCGCTTGCGCGGTGGTGGGGTTGGCTGGCGTGGGAGTGACGCCGACCGTGGCCGTCAGGCTGCCGGTTCCGCTGCTGGACAGCGCAAGGTAGCCGGCAATCAGCTGGGTGGCATCGACGCTGCCAATGCCGGTGGCGAGGTCATAGCCGGTGCCGGTGTTGTAGCCGCTCTCGAAAAAGTCGCCGCCACTCACCGCCACGGTGCAATCGGGCGTGCCGGAGGTGCAGAGGACAGAATTGTTGCCCTGGGTGATGTCGTGGAAGGCGGTAGCGCCGCTGCTGCCGTTGTAGATTTCGTAGAGGAACTTGGCCCCGTCCATGCCAATGCGGCCGTTACCCCCATTGGCTGCCTTATTGGCCTGGACCACCAAGGCCAGAATGCCCGCGAATGCAGGCGTGGAGGCCGAAGTGCCGCCGATGCCGGAAAAGTAAAAATTGCCGTCCGTCTGATTGGTACAGTTTGCGGTCACCGTCACCGGCGGGTTAGCTCCGTTCGACCCGGTATCGTCGGTGCAGACCAGCCATGCGGCGCCATAAAAGCCGTTTGCCGCCAGCAGGGCGACGTCGGGAACGTCGCGCTCGCCATCTTTGGGGACGCCCGGACCGGTTTGCCAAGACGGCTTGGGGTAGCCGCTGGTGCAAGTGCCCGCGGTCATCACGCCGGTGTTGCTGAAGGTGGTGGTGTTGACGGAGCAGTTGCTCGCGCCGCCGGCGCCCCCGATGATATTGGTGGCGCTCTGGCTGTTGATTTCCGCAACGTTGCCGCTGATCTGGCCGTTGGTCGAGGTGGAGTCGTTCCAGGTGGATTCTGGAATGTAGCCCAGGGCAGAACCGTAGGAGTTGGTCGAGCTGGAGTTGTTGTTGACGTGGGTGGAGAATCCGCCGTTGAGCAGGCCATAGAAATCGGTGCCGCCCACGGCGACGTTGTATGGCGTGGTGGAATAGCCGCTGACATTCAGGCCCAGGGAGGCAATGGTCACCTTATCCTGGTTGTCGCAGCCGGCCGAGCCGCTATCGCCGGTGGAGACCACGACGGTGATGCCCTGCGATGCCGCCTGCTGCCACCAGCCGGCGATCACCTGATTCGACGCGGTCCCCAGGTAGAGCTCGCAGTAGCCGAAGCTCAGGCTGAAGATGTCAACCGTGTTGTCGGAGAGCATGCGGGGAATGGCGGTTGAGATTCCGCCCGCGGTGGTTTGGTCGGCGACGTAGAAGTCGATGGTGGCGCCGGGCGCGAGTCCGCCCGAGGTCTCGTTATCGAGGTAGGCTTCATCCTCGTCGCTGTTGACCTGAGCTGGATTGGCAGGCGCGCCGGCATCGATGACCGTGGGCGGAGTGGTGTCGCCATTCAGGAAGCGGGTGCGAAAATCGACCACCGTGGCGGTCTGGATGGCGCTGTCGCCACCGACGCCGATGGTGACGCCGGAGCCGGTGTAGGTGGTTCCGGACGTGGGGAAGTTGACGTTGTAGCTGTTAGGCGTGTCGTAAATGGTGGCCGCGTCGGCCGGGACCACGTAAAGAAACGGCCCGCTGGTGGTGAGGTCGGGAAGCGGCTTAACCGTGGACGACTCCGTGCGCACCAGCTTTTTGGTCTGGGCATCGTATTTGCCCTGAGGCCCGGGGATGGCGTAGGAGCGTGGCTGGATGGTGTTGAGGAAGGCTACGCCGCGAATCACACTGGAGAAGGCCGCGGGAATGCTGGGCTCGGTGGTGGTGGAGAGAAACTGGTGGCCGCTTGGGGTTACGAAAGTGTGAATGGAGATGTGCAGGGCCTCTTCGATTTGCGGGACCGCACCGGAGAAGGCGATGTCAGTGCCGGTGACGCTTTCCACTTTGAGGCCGTGAGACTGCAGCCAGAGCTTGATGGCGGCGGCATCGGAGTCGGCCAGGCCGTAAAGCTTGTTGAACTGATCCGGAGTGAGCCAGTGGTGGAAGTTGGGCGAATGGCGGTCGAGCTGCTCGGCCATGAAGTTGTCGAGGGCCGTCTCCTGCTGCCGGGAGCGTTGGATGACAAGGCGCACGTTGTGGAGCTCGGTGGCGGGCGAGGCCTCGCCATGGTCGAACTCCGGCCGCGCCAAAGCCGACACGCTGCCCCCCAGAGTGATCCGCGAAGATTCATTGACTGGGGCGACGACGCGCGGCGCGATGTTGGCGGCCTGCGCGCGCAGCAGCGGGAAACAGCAGAGCGCGCAGAGGAAAGCGATCGACGGAAGGGCACGCAAACGGCTCATGAACGATCTCCTGGATCTTCTTTTGTAGATCCCTTGTGACGTTAGGCAACTTCAGTTATTGGTAGTGAGCAGAAGAATTGATCCTGCTCTGGTTCTTCATGGACCAAACGGTCTGACATCCGCATCTCCAATCGACTTGGAGAAGCTGCTCTGAGAGAAAGATCGGGGATTCGAGCCAAATCTTGAGAGTAGCGCGAAGGGGGAACAAGCTTCCGGTACAAAGAACGGGCAAGGCACGACCGCGCACCGGACCGGAAGCGGCTGAAAACGCGAACATTAGACATAAAGACCGGAACACTGTAGCTTGTGGTAGCAGTATGGCACTTCATCGCGAATCCGTCACGCGAAAAAGTGGCGGCGGGATGGGCGCAGTAAACGAGAGTAATGCTGCAAGGCAGGGGAGCCGGTGGCAGGGAGCGAGGCATGAGGATGTCACAGCCAGAGCTGGTTGAGCCGGCGTTCCGGGCGCTGGATGCATTTCGGATCGAGATACCTTCCTGGGGCTTTGCCAACACGGGGACGCGGTTCGGGAAGTTCCTGCAGGATGGGGCGGCGGCAAGCCTGGAGGAGAAGTTTGCCGACGCCGGCGAAGTGAACCGGCTGACCGGGGCGACGCCGACGATGGCTCTGCACGTCCTGTGGGATTTGCCGGAGGGCAGCCACGATGTGCCCGCGGTGCGGATGCTGGAGGGGCGATACGGAGTGCGGGCGGGTTCGATCAACCCCAACCTGTTCCAGGACCGCGAGTACAAGTTCGGATCGTTGTGCAATCCGTCGGCGGAGATTCGCGATCGCGCGCTGAAGCACGTGATTGACTCAATCGATCTGGCGCAGCAACTGGGATCGCGCGACGTGTCGCTGTGGCTGGCGGATGGGTCGAATTATCCGGGGACGCAGAGCATGCGCGCGCGGATTGGCTGGCTGGAGGAGGGTTTGCGGGAGGCGCACGCGCGCCTTGCTCCGGAGCAGCGGCTGCTGGTGGAGTACAAGCCGTTTGAGCCGGCGTTCTACCACACCGACATTGCCGACTGGGGCATGGCTGCAGAGCTGGCGCGGCGGGCGGGGCCGCAGGCCCGGGTGCTGGTGGACACGGGGCATCATTACGCGGGACAGAACATCGAGCAGATTGTGGCATGGCTGCTGCACACGGGAATGCTGGGAGGGTTCCACTTCAACGACCGCCGCTATGCGGACGACGACCTCACACTGGGCTCCATCGATCCCTACCAGGTGTTTCGCATCTTTCATGAAATCCTCGCGGCGGGTGCGGACGGGCTGAGCCTCGACATTGCCTTCATGATCGACCAGAGCCACAACCTGAAGGGCAAAATGGAAGCGATGGTGCAGACGGTTTGCACGGCGCAGGAGCTGTGGGTGAAGGCGGCGCTGGTGGAGCGGGAAGAGCTGGCGCGGCTGCAGGATGCGTGCGAGCTGGTCGAGGCGGAGGAGTTGTTCCGCGATGCGTTCTGGCGCGATGTGCGGCCGATGCTGGCGGCATGGCGCGAGGCGCGGGGGATTCAGCCGGAGCCGCTGAAGGCGCTGAAAGAGAGTGGGTACGTGGAGAAGATTGTGCGCGAGCGGGGCGGGCGCGGGGCAGGCGTGAGCAGTTACGCGTAAGCGGACGGAGCGAAGCTGGCGCGGACGGGGACGTCCGCGCGACAGCCGGCCGGGAGGCCGGCGCTACTAGACCAGCTGGACAGTTCCCTTGCCCACTAACTCCTCCACGCGCTCGATCCAGCCGCGGTCGGCGGCTACCGACATTTGCTCGGGCTCGAGGATGACGGCGTACTCGCCCTTCTTTTCGAGGTGAAGCATGACCTTGCCGGGACCGGGCGCGGCTTCGGCGGCGGAGCGCAGCTCGGCGAACATCTCTTCCGTGGCGCGATCGAGGTTGATGCGGATGCGCACGCCCGTCGGGAGCTTCACCTGCACATCGTCGAGAGCCTGGATGGAGATGATGGAGATTTTAGGAGCTGAATCTTCTTCGCCCATGAGCGTGCCGCGGATGAGGACCGGCGCTTCCATCTTGAGCTGCTCGGCCAGGCGGTCATATTCGCGGGAGAAGCAAATCAGGTCGATCTGGCCGGTGGCATCTTCGAGTTGCGCCTGCGCGTACAGTTTCTGGTCGCGACGGCTTTTCTGCACGCGCAGACCGTGGATCATTCCGGCCACCTGAATGTCGTCGGCGGGGTCGGACTGCCGGCCCCACGCGCGCTCCGGCGGCTTGCGTTCGAGGGCTTCTGCGACGGAAATCACGCCGGGCAGATTGTGCAGTTTCTCCGCGTACTTATCCAGCGGATGACCGGAAACAAAGAAGCCGAGAACCTCCTTCTCGTTGGCCAGGCGCTCGCTTTCCTCCCAATCGGCGGCATGAGGCAGATCGTCGGTGCGGCGGCCGGGTGCGGGGGCTTCGTCGAACAGGCCGAACAGGCCGGTCTGGCCCTGGGCCGCGTCCTTCTGCGCTTTCTGCGCGCGCTCCATGGCCCTATCCACGGCGGCAAAGAGCTGGCCGCGCTTGCCCAGCGAGTCCAGCGCGCCGGCCTTGATGAGCGACTCGACCACGCGCTTGTTCATCACCCGCAGATCGACCTTGGCGCAGAACTCCCAAAGACTGCGGAAGAGGCCGCCCACCTCGGCGCGGGCCTTGAGGATGGATTCGATGGCGTTGCCGCCCACGTTCTTCACCGCGGCCAGGCCGAAGCGAATGGCATCGCCCTCGGGCGTGCTGTGAGGCGTAAACTGCGCCCCGGAAACCTGCACATCGGGAGGAAGAACCTGGATGCCCAGCTCCCTGCATTCGCCAATGTATTTCACCACGTTGTCGGGCTTTGAGGTTTCAGAAGTGAGCAGCGCGGCCATGAATTCGACCGGATAATGGGTCTTCAGATAGGCGGTCTGGTAGGCCACCCAGGCATAGGCCGCGGAGTGCGACTTGTTGAACCCGTAGCCGGAGAACTTCGCCATCTGCTCGAAGATTTCTTCCACCGGCGCCTCGGCGAAGCCATTGGCCGCGGCCCCGCTGACGAACCGCTCGCGCTGCTCCGCCATGGCCTTGGCGTTCTTTTTTCCCATGGCGCGCCGCAACAGGTCGGCCTCGCCCAGCGAGTAGTTGGCCAGCACGTTGGCGATGCGCATGACCTGTTCCTGATAGACGATGACCCCCAGCGAGTCTTTCAGGATCGCCTCCAGCGGCGGCAGCAGATACTCAACCTTCCTGCGGCCCCACTTGCGCTCGATGAAGTCCTCGATCATCGCCATCGGCCCGGGCCGGAACAGCGCATTCAACTGCGTCAGTTCCTCAACCGTGTCCGGCTTGTAGCGGCGCAGAATGTCGCGCATGCCCGAGGATTCAAACTGGAAAACGCCGGAGGTGAGCGCGGTGTGAAACACGCGGCGGAAAGTCTCCGGATCGTCGATGGGAATCATCTCGATATCGAGCTTTTCGCCGCGGGTCTGCTCAATCAGCTTCACCGCGTCGTCGATGACCGTCAGCGTGGCCAGGCCGAGGAAATCCATCTTCAGCAGGCCCATCTTTTCCACCGCCTTCATATCGTAGGCGGTGACAATTTCGTCGTTCTTGGTGCGGTTCAGCGGCACCAGCTCCATCAATGGCCGGGGCGCGATGACCACCGCGGACGCATGCACGCCGGCGCCCCGCACCAGCCCTTCCAGCTTCTTCGCCGTGTCAATCAGCTCGCGGACGGTCTTGTCGTTGTCGTAGTTCTTTTTGAGCTCAGGCGATTCTTCCAGCGCCCGGTCCAGCGTCATGCCCACCGTTGCCGGAATCAGCTTGGCAATGCGGTCCACGTCGCCATAGGGCAAATCCATGGCGCGGCCGCAATCCTTGATGGAGGCTTTGGCCGCCATGGTATTGAAGGTGATGATCTGCGCCACCTGCTCGCGGCCGTATTTGCGGGTGACATAATCGATGACTTCGCCGCGCCGGTTCATGCAGAAGTCCACGTCGACGTCGGGCATGGTCACGCGCTCGGGATTGAGGAAGCGCTCGAACAGGAGCACGTTCTGCATGGGATCGATGTTGGTGATCTCCATGGCATAGGCCACCAGCGAGCCGGTGGCGGAACCGCGCCCCGGACCAACGGGGATGCCGTTATCGCGCGCGTACTTGATGAAGTCCCAGACGATGAGGAAATATCCCGAGTAGTTCATCTGCTTGATGATGCCGATCTCGTACGAGAGGCGGGCTTCGTACTCGTGGATGGGGGAGCGGAGAATGCCGCCGGACTCGAGGTGGCGAATCGAGGTCTCGAGGCGTCTCCTGAATCCCTCGCGGCACACCTGCTCAAAGTAGCTGTCGATGGTGTGGCCCTCGGGGACCGCGAAGGCCGGGAACGGATCCGCCACCGGGTGCAGCTTGAAGTGGCAGCGCTCAGCGATCTCCATGGTGCGCGCAAGCAGGGCGGGGTGGTCAGGAAAGACGCGCGCCATCTCGTCCGCGCTCTTGACGAAGAACTGGTCGGAGTCGAACTTGAAGCGATCCTTGTCGTGAATCTTGGAGCCGGTCTGGACGCAGAGCATCACGTCGTGGGCGTGCGAGTCTTCGCCGCACAGGTAATGGGAATCGTTGGTGGCGATGAGGGGGATGTCGAGGTCTTTTTCCAGGCGGAAGAGATCGTCGTGGATCTTGCGTTCGGCTTCGAGGCCCTGGTCCTGGATTTCGAGATAGAAGTTGCCGCGGCCGAAGATGTCCTGGTACTCAAGCGCGACGCCCTTGGCTTTCTCATAGGCCGTCTTCGCGTCGTGCTTGTTTTCCTCATTCAGGAGAAGTTCGCAAAGCTCGCCGGAGAGGCAGCCGGAAGAGCCGATGAGGCCCTTGGCGTGGCGGGCGAGGAAACTCTTGGAGACGCGCGGCTTACGATAAAAGCCGTGCAACGAGGCCTCGGAGGTGATGCGAATCAGGTTCTGGTAGCCCTCCTGGTTTTCGGCGAGGACGAGGAGGTGGTTGTACTCGTTTTTGGTGTCGGGAGGAACCTGGGCGCGATGGTCCTCGCTCTTCGACACGTAAAGCTCGCAGCCGAGAATGGGGCGGATGCCGCGCTCCTTGGCGGCGGTGAAGAAGTGGACCGCGCCGAAGATGTTGCCGTGGTCGGTCATGGCCACGGACTTCTGGCCCAGGGCGGCGACGCGGTTCATGAGCTTGGTGAGGTCGCATGCGCCGTCGAGGAGGGAGTACTCGGTGTGCAGATGGAGGTGGGTGAATTCGGGCATGGCTAGGTAAATTCTAGTGGCGAGCGACGCCGCCGGAACCAGGCTTGTGCCGAAGACATGAGGAAAACCCGCACTAAACCCAATGCCAATTCCCGGGCGCAGTCAATACGGTAATTCGAACTACGCGGTCTTCTTGATGGCGCTCCGCTTCAATTCGGCCAGCAGTTTTGCGGCGGGCCGGGTCTTGCCTGCGGCGCGATCCTTGCGGCTGGCGGCAATCGAGGCTTTTGCCTTGGGATTGCGCAGCTCGAGATAGTCCTCAAGCTCGTCGGCAGCCATGATGCCGATGACGGGAATTCCATCCTTCTCCAGGATGAAGTATTCGTTGCTGTTGTGCGCTCGCCGGGCAATCTGGCCGAGGTTGATGCGCGCCTTGGTAATGGGAAGCCGATGGATGGTAGCCATTGATGAAGATTGATTAACCTCAAGCAAATGGTAGCACGTCCGGGGATCAGGCGGTGCGCTCGGATTGAGTGTTCTATACTTGGCGGGCCATGAAAGTCCCCCAATTGCCTGCTCTTTTCTTGCTCTTCGCGGTCTCATTTCCTTTTCCGCTTCATGCCCAGCAGCGCGGATTCGTTCACGCCCGTGGTTCCGAGCTGGTGGACGGCGCGGGAAAGCCGCTGATGCTGCGCGGCATCAACCTGGGCAACTGGTTTGAGCCGGAAGGGTACATGTTCCTTCTTGACGGCGGCCCGCAGTCGCCGCGGGAGATCGAAGACCTGACAACGGAGCTCATCGGCCCGGAAAAGTCGGCCGCATTCTGGCGGCAATGGCGGGAGACTTACATTACCGAGGGCGACGTCGACCGGCTCAAGGCGATGGGCTTCAACTCAGTGCGCGTGCCCATTCACTGGAAGTTTTTCTCGAACGACGATGGGGAAGGCTTCCGGCTGATGGACCGGCTGGTCAAGTGGGCGCAGAAGGACGGGATTTACGTCATCATCGACATGCACTGCGCGCCGGGCGGGCAAACCGGCACCAACATCGACGACAGCGATGGGTATCCCTGGCTCTATTCCGATAAAGAAGCGCAGGCGCAAACCATCGCGGTGTGGCGCAGGATTGCAAAACATTATGCCAATGAGCCGGCCGTGCTGGGCTACGACCTGCTCAACGAGCCGATCCCGCACTACCCGCAATTGCAGCAGTACAACAGCGACCTGGAGCCGCTGTACCGGCGGATGGTCGCGGCCATTCGCACGGTGGACCCTAACCACGTGATGATCCTGGGCGGCGCGCAGTGGGATTCGAACTTCAAAGTCTTCGGGCCGCCCTTCGACAAGAACGCGATGTACACGTTGCACAAATACTGGACGGCGACGGATGCGAGCGTGATCCGCGAGTACCTGGATTTCCGCGGTAAATATCATGTGCCGATCTGGCTGGGCGAGTCGGGTGAGAACAAGGACGAGTGGATTGCCGCATTTCGGAAGACGCTTGAAGAAAACCATGTGGGATGGTGCTTCTGGCCCTACAAGAAGATGGACTCAACCTCGAGCGTGGTGACGTTTGACAGGCCGCAGAACTGGGACGAAGTGGTGAAGCTGGCGGCCATGGCGCCGGGGACCGGCAACGCGGAGAAACGCATTGGCGCGCGGCCATCGCCAGAAGAAGCGCAGGCAATCTTCGACGATTTGCTGAAGAAGGTCGGGTTTGCGAACGAGCGCGTGAATGCGGGCTATGTGCGGGCGCTGGGATTGAATCCAGCGAAGTGAATGCAGGCAGGCCGAGCCTGGAGCGGGCGTCGAGCTCGTTTCCCAATGGCTCACAAGGAACCGGAATCGCTCACCGGTCTATACTCGTGGCAAGGCCTATGCGTACCCGCATTCTTATTTCCCTGCTCCTGGTTTCTTTGTCCGCGCTGGTGTGCGGCCAGACCCCGGCTAACAAACCCAAGGCAAAGCCCTCACCAAAGATGACACGAAAACTCTCCCCTGAAGCCGTGCACAATTCCGCCATTGTGATTGACACCCACGCCGACACCACGCAGCGGTTCGTCGACGAAGGCTTCGACATGGGCGATCCGCTGAACGGCGGCAACCTGAACCTGGAAACGGCGAAGAAGGGCAACCTGGGCGCCGAGTTTTTCTCCATCTGGGTGGAACCGAACCTCTACCGGGGGCAGTATGCGCACCGCACCCTGGTGCTGATCGACGCGGTGAAGCAGCAGGTGGCCAAGCACCCCAAGGACATGATGCTGGCGACCTCGCCCGAGGATATCGAGAGGGCGCATCGCGAGCACAAGCTGGCTGCGCTGATGGGCATCGAGGGCGGACACTCGATTGAGGATTCGCTGGCGCTGCTGCGCGACTACTACGACCTGGGCGTGCGTTACATGACGCTCACCTGGTCGAATTCGAACGGCTGGGCCGACAGCTCCGGGGACTTCGACGACCCCAGCGTGGCGCACACCAAGGAAGGCCTGAGCGAGTTTGGCAAGGACGTGGTGTACGAGATGAACCGGCTGGGAATGATGGTGGACGTGTCGCATGTTTCCGACAAAACGTTCTACCGCACGCTGATCATTTCGCGCGCGCCGGTGATCGCGTCGCACTCGGGAGCGCGGGCGCTCTGCGATGCGCCGCGCAACATGACCGACGACATGCTGCGGGCGATTGCGCGCTCCGGAGGGCCGGACTCGAAGGGCGGCGTGGTGCAGGTCAACTTCTACTCGGCGTTTGTCTCCCAGGCATACCGCAACGCGCAGAAGGCGCAGAAGCCGGAGGTGGACAAAGCCATTGCGGACCTGAAAGCGAAGGCTCAGGCCGAGGGCGGCACGCTGACCTACAACGACATTTCCAAGGTGCAGCGCGAGTTTGCCGACCGCATTCCGCGCCCGCCGTTTTCGGACCTGATCGACCAAATCGACCACATTGCGAAAGTTGCGGGAGTAGATCATGTGGGGCTGGGATCGGATTTCGACGGCGTGGACGGGCAGACGCCGGAAGGAATGGACTCGCCCGCCGACCTGCCCAAGATTACGGCAGGGCTGATGGCGCGCGGCTACTCGGCGGAGGATTGCCGCAAGATTCTGGGCGGAAATTTGCTGCGGGTGTTCCGCGAGGTGCAGGCGGTGAGCAAACAACTGCGGAGCGAGGACCGTCCGAAGATTACGGAGAAGCAGCCGTTCAACAAGCCGCAGAAGTAGTTGTCAGTTATCAGTTTTCAGTTGTCAGTTTTCAGTTGTCAGTTGCATTGGTTTGAGATCGGCAGCCTGGAACCGAAGAGATGACGCGAATTGGATGGTTGGGAGCGGTGCTGGTTGCGTGGGTGCTTTTCTGCACCGCGCAGGCTGCGCAATCGCCCGCGCCGATCCGGCTGGACCCGCGCAACCCGCATTACTTCCTTTACCAGGGCAAGACTGTTGCGCTGATCACGAGCGGGGAGCACTACGGCTCGGTGATCAATGCCGATTTCGATTATCACAAATACCTGGCTACGATCGCGGCCGACGGTCTGAACTACACGCGGCTGTTCGGGGGAAGCTACGTGGAGGCGCCGGGCACGTCGTTCGGCATCAAGCGCAACACGCTGGCGCCGGCGCCGGGGCGGCTGATTTTGCCTTGGGCGCGGAGTTCGGAGCCCGGATACGCGGGCGGCGGCAACAAGTTCGATCTGGAAAAGTGGGATCCGGAGTACTTTCGCCGGCTGCGCGATTTTATGGCAGAGGCGCAACGGCGCGGCGTGGTGGTGGAGATTTCGCTGTTCTCCTCGCAATACGGCGAACCGCAGTGGAAGCTGAGCCCGTTTCACGCGGGAAACAACGTGAACCAGACCGGCGCGATCGATCGCAACGACATCAACACGCTGCACAATGGCAATCTGCTGGCGATTGAGGAGCGCTATGTTCGCAAGCTGGTGGACGAGGCCAATTCGTATCCGAACGTGATTTTCGAGATTCAGAACGAGCCGTGGTCCGATCATCCGGTGCTGACCGACGTGGTGAATCCGTACCTGCGCCCGCCGGCGCGCGACCAATACCCCAACTCGATTGAAGTGGCCGACCCGGACTCGATTGCGTGGCAGACGCGCGTGGCGGAGTGGATCGCGAGCGAAGAAGCAAAGCTCACGCAGAAGCACCTGGTGGCGCAGTGCTACTCGAATTTCCGCCTGCCGGTGCGTTCGCTGATTCCAGGCGCAGACGTTGTGAACTTCCACTACGCCTATGCGGAGGCTGTGAGAATGAACTACGGCCTCAACAAGGCCATTGCCTACGACGAGACCGGGTTCCTGGGGCGCGGCGAAGACGCTTACCGGCGGCAGGCGTGGAACTTCATGCTTGCGGGCGGAAGTGTGTTCGACGCGCTGGACTACTCGTTCAGCGTGGGGCGCGAGGACGGAACCGATGCCGAGCCGAACGGCCCGGGCGGCGGGAGCCCCGAGTTCAGAAAGGAGTTGGGAATCCTGGTGAAGTTTCTGGCCGGGCTGCCGCTTGAAGCCATGAAGCCCAATGACGGCGCGGTGACGCATGCGGCCGGCGTGAGGGCCCATGTTCTCTCCAGCGCGCGCGGCGTGTACGCCATCTACCTTGACGGAAATGGCCCGACCAGTCTCGATTTGCGCCTGCCGCCGGGGCGGTATCGCGGGGAGTGGCTGGATACGAAGACGGGCGAAACCAGGCCGGTCGTGGCGTTTAAGGCCAGCGGAGGAACCCACGTTCTGCAATCGCCCGCGTTCACCAATGGCATCGCCCTGCAGCTCGCGCGCGATATACACTGAGCATTCACGGCCCCTTTCCGCAATCATCTCAAATGAAACGGAGAAATTACCGATGCGCCGTCACGCACGCCTGCTACCCGTCCTGTTTGTCTTGCTGTTCGTTGCCTACGCCGCGCACCTGCGCGCCGACGATGAGGATACAAAATCCGAAACCAAGCCAGCGGTTGCCAAGCCCGATGTGGACGTAACCACGCAGGGCTCGGTCACGGTGGGCGGAAAACAGATTCTCTACAACTCCATTGCCGGAACCATCACGGTGGGCGCAACCGATGCGGAAGACGCGCAGCTGGGGCTGAACGGCGAGCCCGAGCCGGGAAGCCAGCTGGCCAACTCCGAGCCCAAGGAGGCAAAGGATGCAGAGCCCACGGCGCGCATGTTCTTCGTTGCCTACTTCAAACGCGACGAGAAAGCGGAGGACCGGCCGATCACGTTCTTCTACAACGGCGGTCCAGGCAGCTCAACGGTGTGGCTGCACATGGGTTCGCTGGGACCCAAGCACGTGGTGACCAATACCGACGTGCACATGCCGGCGGCGCCCTACACCATGGTGGACAACGCCAATTCGCTGCTGGACGTGAGCGATGAGGTATTCATCGACATGCCGGGCACCGGCTTCGGACGCCTGCTGGGCAAGGACGCGGACAAGGCATTCTGGGGCGTGGACCAGGACGCCAACGCTTTTGCGCGCTTCATTCAGCGCTTCCTCACCAAGTACGACCGCTGGAATTCGCCCAAGTTCATTTTTGGCGAGAGCTACGGCACCACGCGCTCGGCGGTGCTCTCCGACATTCTGGAGAATGAGAAAAGCATTGACCTGAATGGCGTCATCCTGCTCTCGCAGATCTTCAACTTCACCACCGATATCGACGGCCCGCAGGGAAACCCGGGCGTGGACCTGCCGTACGTGCTGGCCTTGCCCACCTACGCGGCAACGGCCATGTACCACAAGAAGCTGGCGCAGCAGCCGGCGGCGTTGGAGCCGTTCCTGAAGGAAGTGGAGGAGTTCACCATGGGTCCGTACACCCATGCGCTGGCGCTGGGAACGGACATTTCCCCCGAGGAGAAGCAGGCCACGGCGGAGAAACTGCACGAGTACACCGGGCTCCCGGTTTCCTACCTGCTGAAGGCAGACCTGCGCGTGAGCGGCGGCGAGTTTGAGAAGAGCCTTCAGGACGAGCAGGACCTGACCACCGGCCGGCTGGACACGCGGTTCTCCGGACCCACCCTCGACCCGCTCAGCGAGGGCGCCGAATACGATCCGCAGGGCTCGGCCATATCGTCAGCCTACGTTTCGCTGTTCAACGGCTACGTGCGCAAGGTGCTGAAGTACGGCGAGGGCCAGACGTACCTTCCCGAGGCGCTTTTCGGGTCCTTCCAGTGGGACAACACGCACAGGGGAAATCCCAGCAATCTGAACGTGGCACCGGACCTGGCCGAAGCGATAAAGACCAACCCGCGGCTCAAGGTGATGGTGAACGGAGGCTACTACGACCTGGCCACACCGTTCTTTGCCGCGCAATATGAAGACAAGCACCTGCCCATTCCACAGTCGCTGGCCAAGAACATCGAGTACGACTGGTACGAGTCAGGGCACATGGTCTACGTGCGCGAAGACAGCCTGAAGCAATTGCACGACCGCGTGGCGGCGTTCATCACGCGCACGGACTCAGAGAACAAATAAGCAAGGCGGGCGGGATGCTCTGGAGCGAGCTCCCGCCGCACCTTGGCAGCGTCCCGATTTCAGATGAGCCTGACCTCAGTGGCTAAAGCCCTCCTTCATTCTCGGGCCTTTGCGGCACCATTGAAGTCGTGCCCTTTCAAAACCCGGATACCGGGGGATTCTAGGGAATTCCAAGAATCTTATGGGTTTGCAGGCTCAGCCGCCATTGCGGATGAGCCATGCAATAGCGAACCGCCAGCTCGGTGTTGGCGCTGCACTCCGGCCCGTCCATGGGCTGCAAAAAGAAGTGGCGGAACGCGAGCCCGGCAAACTGCGCAGGCTCAATTCCCTGCTGCGGAAACACCAGCTTGAGCTCATCGCCGGTTCGCTGCACAAAGGGCGCGCCAGCTTTGGGACTGACGCAGATCCAATCCAGGCTGCCGGGAGCCTCGAGGGTGCCATTGGTTTCGACGGCAATCTCGAAATCGCGCGCGTGCAGCGCTCGAATGAGCGGCTCATCGAGCTGGAGCAGCGGTTCGCCTCCGGTGCAGACGACGAATTGTTTGCTTTGGCGTTCGTGCGCGGGCCACTTGGACGCAATTGCATCGGCGAGCGCGTCGGCATCGGTGAACTTTCCGCCTCCCGGTCCATCGGTGTCTGCGAAATCCGTGTCGCAAAAACGGCAGACAGCGGCGGCTCGATCCTGCTCGCGGCCGGACCAGAGGTTGCATCCGGAGAAGCGGCAGAAGACCGCGGCCCGGCCGGTCTGCGCGCCTTCGCCCTGAAGCGTCAAAAAGATTTCCTTGACCGCGTAACTCATGGCGCTACCCGTCGAGGCCGGCCGCGATAAACGAGCGGATCCTCGATGCCGTTTTCGCGAAAGCCTTTGCGCCGCAGAATGCAGGAGTCGCACTCGCCGCAGGGCGCGCCGTCCTGAGCCGGATCGTAGCAACTGCTGGTCAGGCTGAAATCCACGCCGAGTTCGAGGCCCTTGCGGACGATCTCCGCCTTGGTCATGTGAATGAGGGGCGCGTGGATCTTCAGCTTCTGGCGCCCCTCGACGCCCGCCTTGGTAGCCAGGTTGGCCATGCTTTCGAAGGCGCGAATGAACTCCGGCCGGCAATCCGGGTAGCCGCTGTAGTCGAGCGCATTCACTCCGATGAAGATGTCGCTCGCGCCCAGGACTTCAGCCCAGGCCAGGGCAAACGAAAGAAAGATGGTGTTGCGCGCGGGCACGTAGGTCACGGGGATGCCGTGGCTCATTTCGTCGAGGGCGCGCCCCTTGGGCACTGCGATGTCGTCGGTGAGCGCGGAGCCGCCGAATGCGCGCAGGTCGATGGTGGCGATGCGGTGCCGGGCCGCGCCGCCCGCCTGCGCAACGCGCCGGGCGGCTTCCAGTTCCCACGCATGGCGCTGGCCATAAGCGAAGGAAAGCGCATTCACTTCAAAGCCCTGGCGGCGCGCGATTTCGAGCACCGTGGACGAATCCAGTCCACCGCTCAGCAGCACCACGGCAGGGGGTTTGGAGGCAGTTTCCATCCTGCTTCCATGGTAAAACAAACGGCGAAAATGGCTGGCTAAGAGGTTGCGGAAGAAGTCGCGAAGGTGCTCAGGCCGAAGCAGAAAACCTCAGGGGCTAAAGCCCGCGGTTTTATTGGTCTCTTGCGGCACGACTAAAGTCGTGCCCTGTTACAAAACATGGGCCCGGACACACCCTTGCGTAATCCGGTCTAGAAGCGATAGCCGGGCTTGAGTTCGCAGCGGAAGACGTTGGAATTGGCGTTATCGCGGCTGGGGCGGGAAGAGCAGGCGGCCCAGCTCAGATAGAGTTCCGGCCCGAGCGGGAAGACCATGGGCGTGCCGTCGAGCTCGGCCTCAATGCTTGCTCCCTCCTGGCTTCCCGGCAGAACAAAATTGAGGGTGCGGCCGAAGATGACCGGGTAGGATTCGCGCACGTTGGAAGCGATGGATTTGCGGAAGACCTCCGCCTCGAGCAGAAACGTGGCCGTGCTCGACCAGTCCAGCGCGCTGGCGGTAATGATGCGGCCGCCGTTCTCGAAGCCGCTCGAGTCAATGCGCGTGAACGGGCAGGGACCGGCGATGCAGGAGGCGCGCACATTGCGGAACTCGTTGCCGGGGCCCGCGTCCAGCGTGATCGACCCCACGGCCGCCTTCCAGTTTCCATCCGGCGAACACGGTCCCTGGCGGTTGCAGGGAACGTTCGCCTGGTTGACCACCGCGAAGGTCTTAGCCTCGCTGCCGATGTTTTCGTCGCCTTCGCTGTTGACCGTATAGCGGATGCGGACGTTGGAAATCACCGTGGCTTTCTCGCCCGGCTGCGGTTCTGCCTGCGCTATGGGCGTCAATGCCGCCACGTACAGCTGTTTCAAGGCCATCCTGTAGTGCAGCGGTACGGTCAACACATAGGGTTTGTAATCGGCCCTCTGAAAGCTGATCTGGAGGATCTGGCCGGGCCAGATGTTCTCGCGAAATCGCAGGAGGAAATAGCCGGACGCGTCCGATTCGGTGGAGGTTCGAATCACGCCGTCGGTGGCGACGATGTGGACGTTCCTGATCGGCAACTGCCCCAGCGGGTCCGGATCCTGGCGTATGACCGCTCCCTGGATGACAATGTTGCGCGGCCGCCAGCGATGGCTGCGGACAACCAGGATGGCGATGACGGCGGCGGCTGCCACGACGCTCGCGGCCACGACGGTGACTGTTTTACCTTTCATCGAACGCGGATTCACCCGTTACCGTATTGGATTCCTTGCTGGCCCTATTCGCTGTCTGTTTCCCTGCCAATCACCGCGGTGTTCCGCGCATCTAAGCCAATGAGAACCGAAGAGGTGCACCGAAGCCAGGCTTTCTTGCTTGCGGGGACAGACGAATTGACGGTTTTCCGGGAGACAGGTCCAATCAATTGCGCGGCGCGCGGGAGTCAAGGGCGCAATGCGGACGGGCGCGGCTTGTCCCGCCGCGACTTCCTTTGGCAGATGGCGCGCGCCACCGCCGGCCTGCCGCTGGTGAGTGCGCCGGCGCTGGCCGGCGCCAGGGCTGCTTCGCGATTTACGCCGATCAAGCCTTTACCTGAGCCTGCCCGCGCGCCCGCGCCAAAGCCGCTGGACCCGGACGACGACAAGTTCCTGGACGAACTGGAGCGGGCCAACTTCCTGTTTTTCTGGGAACAGGCCAATCCGCAGACGGGGCTGATCAAGGATCGCGCCAACGTTCGCGCCAGCGACACCAGCCTCGCCGCCAGCATCGCCTCGGTCGGGTTCGGCCTGACCGCGATCTGCATCGGGGAAAAGCGCGGCTACATCGGCCGCCCGGAGGCCCGCCGGCGCGTGATCTCCGCGCTCGCTTTCATCTGGCACAAGCTGCCCACGCATCGTGGGTTCTTCTATCACTTTGCCAATATCAACACCGGCGAGCGGATTTGGGACTCGGAGGTTTCCTCTGTCGACACCGCCATCCTGCTTTGCGGCGCGCTCACCTGCAAGGCGCATTTCCACGACCGCGATATCGAGGAGCTGGCCCACGCTATCTTTAACCGCGTGGACTGGACCTGGGTGGCCGAAGACACCACCATCCTCTCTCAGGGCTGGACGCCGGAGCTGGGATTTATCAACTCGCGCTGGGATTTCTACAGCGAGCTGATGATGATGTACCTGCTGGGGATGGGATCGGCATCGCATCCTCTGCCCGCGGATGCGTGGAACGCATGGAAGCGCACCATCTTTGAGTACGACGGGCTGCGCTATATCGGCTCGTTCGCTCCGCTCTTTGTTCATCAGTATTCCCAGGCCTGGTTCGATTTCCGCAACAAGCGCGACAGGTTCGCCGACTACTTTCAGAATTCGACCATCGCCACCGATGTGCACCGCCGCTTTTGCATCGAGCTGAATCCGCAGTTCCCCGACTACAGCAATGCGTTGTGGGGGATCACCGCCTCCGACTCCCCGCGCGGGTACGTAGTCTGGGGCGGACCGCCGGCCATGGGACCCATTGACGGCACCGTGGTTCCCGCCGCGGCGGGCGGCTCCATCCCCTTCCTGCCGGAAGCAACCATGCGCGTGCTGCATACGATCCACGATCACTACTCCAAGGCCTGGTGCCGCTATGGATTCGTGGACGCCTTCAATCCGCTGACGGACTGGTACGACACCGATGTGGTGGGCATCGACACCGGAATTACCATGCTGATGGCCGAGAACGCGCGGACGGGCTTCGTGTGGGAGACGTTCATGCAGAACGCCGAAGCCCAGCGAGGCATGGACGCAGCCGGCTTCAAGCCGGATACGCCCGCACCGGCAAAGGCTTGACTGCGCCGGTCGGCTGCCATCCGGCCTCGATCGCGTGTCCAGATCGGCTTTAAACAACGCGCCTCGCGCGCGATGCATCGCATTATCCAGGGCAGTTTCCGCATCGCACCATGCGCGGGGCGGGAGCCAGGAGCACCAGGGAGTGCGGCGACAGGCGCAATCGGATTCCAGGAAAGATCTGTTATTGGCGGCAGAGGATTTCAAAAAAATAGGTTTGTAAATCGAATCAGCTTGTTTCCTTCGATGGAACAGATGCCTGCCTGCGAAGAAGCTGGGCAGGCGCGCGTGGGGAGAACTGCGAATCTGAGCAGGTTCCGAACCCAAGACCCATCCTGAATTTGGCCCAGGCCCTTGGTTTCGATCATGCATGGAACATGCCGGCGCCGGCACTATCGAAATGGGGGATATGTCTTCGACCACGAATGAATCCAAGGCAACCGGCGCTTCTCCGCTGGAGCCAACGCAGGCGGGAAGCGGAGCGTGGAGCGAGCGTCTGCGCGCCCTCAAGAACGTGCCGCTGGTGCTCGGGATCCTGTGGCAGGCCGGCCGCTCCATCGTGGTTTGGGGGCTCATTCTCCGTGTCGTTCAGCCGGCAGTCTCGCTGGGCATCGGCATTGTGGCCGCGGAGATTGTCTACGGCGTGACCAAAGCCATTGAGCGCCAGTCGCCCCTGGCGCACTTCTGGTGGTGGGTGGGGGCTGAAGTCGCGCTCGCGCTCTTCAGCGGTCTTCTTGCCCGCTCCATGGATTACACCGACCAGATTCTCGCCGACCGCTATACCAACCACGTGAGCGTGCAGGTGATGGAGCAGGCCGCGCGGCTCGACCTGACCACTTATGAGAATCCCGAGTTCTACGATCGCCTGGAGCGGGCGCGCGTGCAGGCCACCGACCGCCTGGCCATGATCCAGCAGATGGGCCGGCTGTTCCAGCAGATCGTGATGACCGTTATCTGGAGCGCCGTCCTCATTTACCGATCGCCCTTGATGATTCTTCCCCTCGCCATTGGCGTGCTCCCGTCCTTTATCGGCGAGACTCACTTTGCTTTCCTCGGTTACGAAAAGAATTTCCGGCAAACGCCGCGCAAGCGCATCATGGACTATCTGCGCCAGGTTGGCGGCAGCAAGGAATCCGCCAAGGAGCTGAAGCTCTTCAACCTGAGCGCCTATTTCACCAGCCGCTTTCGCGATCTGTCGCAGGGCATCTACGAGGAGAACGTCGCCCTCGCCAATCGCAAAATGCTGTGGGGCGGGCTGCTGTCGCTCGTCAGCACTCTGGGCTATTACGGCGCATACCTCTACGCCATCTACCAGGCCATCTCCGGCCAGTATCCCAACATCGCCGCTTTTGTTCTGGTCACCCAGGCCATTCAGCAGGCCAGCTCGAATCTGCAGCAGGCTTTCTCCACCGCCTCCGGCATTGCGGACCAGGCCCTGTTCCTAACCGATCTGATCGCCTTCTTTGAAATGAAGCCCACGGTCGAAAGCAAGCCCCATGCGCTGCCCGCGCCGCGCTCGATTCGCCGCGGCTTTGAATTCCGTAATGTTTCATTCGCCTATCCGGGCACGCAGCGAAGGGTCCTGAAGAATTTCAATTTCAGTCTCCGGCCCGGCGAACGCATCGCCCTGATTGGCGAAAACGGCCAGGGCAAGACCACCATCGTCAAGCTGATTACGCGCCTCTACGATCCCAGCGAAGGCAAAATACTGCTCGACGGAATTGACCTCCGCGAATACTCCCTGGAGGATCTCCACCGCGAGATCGGCGTCATCTTCCAGGATTTCATGCGCTACGAGATGACCGCGCGGGAGAATATCGGCATCGGCCAGGTGGAGGTTGCGCACAGCGACGAAGAGATTGCCGCGGCCGCGGAAAAAAGCCTGGCCGCGGAAGTGGTGGCCAAGCTGCGCGGCGGCTACGGCCAGATGCTGGGGAGGCGGTTTGTCTCCGGCGTGGACCTTTCGGGGGGCGAGTGGCAGCGAATCGCCCTGGCCCGCGCTTACCTCAGGGACGCGCAATTGCTCATCCTGGACGAACCCACCGCTTCGCTCGACGCGCGAAGCGAACTGGAAGTTTTCGAGCGCTTTGCCGAGCTTACCGAAGGCAAGATGGCGCTTCTCATCTCGCACCGCTTCTCCACCGTGCGCATGGCGGATCGCATCGTAGTTCTTGAAGGCGGACGCCTGGTGGAAGATGGCGACCACGCGCAACTGGTCGCCCTGGGCGGCCGTTATGCCGCCATGTTTGAAATGCAGGCAGCCAGCTATCGTTGAGGCCGAATGACTACCACCGCCGCAATTCCCGACTCGCACAACACGCTTCCGCCGGGCGTCCGCGATGCCCTCGCCGGCGCGGCTGCCCTGGCGGCAACGTGGGATATCGATCTCCGCCCGTCCCAACCCGGCGCGTTTTCCCGTCGTATTGCCGCCGCGCGTGAAGGCGTGCTTCAACTGGAGAAGAACCTCGCCGCGATTGAGGAGAACGGGGATAAAACGGATCCTCGCATCCCTGTGCTGCAGGAATTGGGCCACTGCCCGCGCCTGCTGCGCATGGCCGCCACCGCTATCGATCTCAAAGAGCGGCCTCGAGCTGAATTGCCGCGCGTGATCGATGGATCCCGCGATGAACCACGCGCAGCCGCGCTGGCGAGCGCCTATGTTCACGCGGTTCACGGGGAGTTCGACGGGGTTACGGCGGCAGCTTTTCTTCGCGCATTCCAGGCTCACGAGCCACTCACCCTGGCTGAAATCTGGCAGTTCCCTGCTTTCCTCTACTTCGCTCTTCTTGAAGAGCTCCTGAAGGCGACCGACGATCTGCTGGCCGGCGCAGCGCGTTCCGGCGCGCCCATCCTCCGTCTGCTGGCCAGCATTCGCGCCGTCTCCAACAACGAATGGATAAGTGTCCTCGAGCCTCTCATCGTTTTCGACGCCATTTTGCGCCGCGATCCGACCGCAACCTACGCGCGCATGGACTTTGAATCCCGCGAAGGCTACCGGCAGCGTGTCGCGTTCCTCGCCCGCCACTCCGACTGCACCGAATCGCAGGTTGCCGAGCAGGCATTGGAGCTGGCGCGGGAAGCTTCATGGCGCACCTATAAGGATCCGCGCATGCTGGCGCGTTGCAGCCACGTCGGTTACTTTCTGGTCAACAAGGGCTTTGCCCTGCTTGGGGACCGCGTGGGCTTTCATGCGCCCATCTCCTTGCGCATCCGCTCCGCCATTCGCGCCAACGCCGACGATTTCTACATCACCGGCATCGCCGTCGTCACCATTTTCTTTATCGCCGCCGCGCTGTTTCCCTTGCTGCCCAACTATCCCGTCCTGGGCAAGCTGGCCATCACTTTTGTCCTCATGATCATGCCGGCCATGCAGTGCGTGGTGGAGCTGATGAACAACTCCGTCACCGCAATCTTCGATCCCGAAGCGCTGCCCAAGATGGATTTCAGCGAGCGCATTCCCGGCGACTGCGCCACCCTCGTCGTGGTTCCCACGCTTCTGCTGAGCGAGCGTCAGGTCCGCGACCTGGTGAACGAGATGGAGGTGCGATTTCTCGCCAATCGCGATCCCAACCTGCACTTCGCGCTGGTTTCCGATCTTCCCGATTCCGTCAACAAGCCGCACGACAACGATTCCAGCCCCCTGGTCAGCCTCGCCCTGCAATTGATCAAGGATCTGAATGCGCGCTACAACGCGCCGGGCCACGGAGGATTTCTTCTTCTCCATCGCCATCGCATCTTCAATGTGCGCCAGGGAGTCTGGATGGGCTGGGAGCGCAAACGGGGAAAGCTGCTTGACCTGAACAAGCTGCTGGTGGGCGAATACGATGCCTTTCCCATCAAGGCCGGCCGCCTGGAAGCGCTCGAAACCGTTCGCTACATTCTTACCCTCGACTGCGACACCCAACTTCCCGCTGGCTCAGCCGCGCGCATGATCGGCGCCATCGCTCATCCCCTGAACCAGGCCATCATCGATCCCAAGCTGCGCATCGTGGTTGAGGGCTACGGCATCCTTCAGCCGCGCGTCGGCGTTAGCGTCAGCTCGGCTTCGCGGTCGCGCCTGGCCAATCTCTACTCCGGCCAGAGCGGCCTCGACATCTATACGCAGGCCATCTCCGATGCTTACCAGGACCTCTACGCGGAAGGCAGCTTCACCGGCAAGGGCATCTATGAAGTTTCCGTCCTGCACACGGTTCTAAACCGCCGCTTCCCGCGCAACTCCCTGCTCAGCCACGACCTGATTGAAGGCGCATACGCCCGCGCCGGACTGGCGAGCGACATAGAGGTGATCGACGATTATCCCACCCATTACAGCGCCTACACGCGGCGCAAGCATCGCTGGGTGCGCGGCGACTGGCAAATTGCGCAGTGGATGTTCGCCCACGTGCCCGACGAATCCAACCGCATGGCGCCCAACCCGATTTCCCTGGTGTCGCGCTGGAAGATTTTCGATAACCTCCGCCGCTCCCTGGTGGAGCCGTTCACCTTCATCCTCTTCGTCGCCGGCTGGCTTTGGCTCCCCGGCGGTCCCGTCTACTGGACGGTCGTACCCCTGGCTCTGTTTCTCATCCCCACCATCCTGCAGTTCGCATTCGCGCTCGGCCGCGCCCTGGCCAGCGATCGCGAAGGCGCCGTCGGCCAGGCCCTGGAAGGCTCGGGCGACGCGGCCCTGGTGGCTCTGCTCAATCTCGCCTTCCTTCCCCACCAGGCCCTGCTGGTTCTCGATGCCGTCATTCGCTCGCTCATCCGCCGCTTCATCACCGGCGAGCGTTTGCTGGAATGGGAAACCGCCGCGGAATCGGAACTCCAGGCGAACAAGGTGACCGCGGTCGACCGCTACCTGACCCTTGTGCCCTTCATCGCCTGCGGCCTGGCCATCCTGCTCTTCTTCGTCTCCCGCCATCGCATCGCGCTGCTGGTTTCCTCTCCCATTCTGCTTCTCTGGTGCCTGGCCACTGTTCTCACCGCCTGGCTGAATCGTCCTCCGCGGCCGGCGCGCAAGCTCAGCGCGCTGGACCGCCATCTGCTCCTCCGTCACGCCCTGCGCATCTGGCGCTACTTCCGCGAATTCGCAACCGACCGTCACAGTTTCCTTATTCCCGACAACGTGGAGGAACAGGGAAAAACAGAGGCCGCGCGCGTCTCGCCCACCAACATCGGCTTGCTCCTGAATGCGCGCCAGGCCGCCGTCGAATTCGGATTCCTCACCCTGCCTGAGTTCGCCTCCCTCACCCAAAGCAGCCTTGCCACCATTGTCCGCCTGGAAAAGTTCCGCGGCCACCTCTTCAACTGGTACGACACCCGCACCGGCTCGCCGCTCGATGCCGATCCTTTTGTTTCTTCCGTGGACAGCGGCAACTTTGTGGCCTCGCTGCTCACTCTCCACGCGGGAGTCAAAACCCTGTTGCATCGGCCGCTGCTCTCGCGGGCGCTGTTCTCCGGCCTTCGCTCTCACTGGGAGCTCATGCAGCACGAGGGCAAGCTGCCGGCGCCGCTGGCGCGCCTGGCGCCGCCCGCGGGCTACGCCCCGCTCGCCGACTGGCTGGCCTGGCTGCACTCCGCCGCCACCGCGTTCGACTCCGCGCCCACGCCGTCCTATCGCGATCCCTGGTGGTACTCCGAAACTCGCCGCCGCATCGACGCCATCCTTCGGCTGGTGCGCGACTACCAACCCTGGTCCGATCCGCGCTTTGAGCCCCTGCGCCAGGTCTCCGAGTTCGCCATCAACGCCGCCTCGGATCGGCTTTCCATCGATTGGGCCATTGGTTTTGCCGAGCAGCTCGACAAGAAGCTCGCGCACGCGCAGCGTGTCTCTTCCGGAAAGCAGTCGCTTGCGGAACAGCTCGGACTGGCCTTGCAACCCGCCATCGCCAGGCTTCGCGCGCTCTCGCAGACTCTTCAATCCATCGCCCATCAAGCGGAGAAGTTCGCCGCCGGCACTGATTTTGCTTTCCTCGTCAGCCCCGCCCGCCGACTGCTCTCCCTCGGCTACAACGTGCGCAGACAAGAGCTCCACAACTCGTGCTATGACCTGCTGGCATCCGAGGCGCGCCTGGCCACCTTCCTCGCCATCGCCCGCGGCGACCTCGCCCATAAAGGCTGGTTCCGGCTCGGGCGTCAATACACCTATGCGTTTGCCACGCCTGTCCTCATGTCCTGGACCGGGACCATGTTCGAGTACCTGATGCCGTCGCTCTGGATGCGCACCTTTCCCAACACCCTGCTGTCAACCACACTGGCCGCTTGCGTGCGCATCCAGCAAGAATTCGCCCGCACCGTCGGCATTCCCTGGGGCATTTCAGAGTCGGGAAACGCCAAACGCGACGACGCCGGCCATTACAGCTATCGGGCCTTCGGCGTTCCGCAGACCGCTGCCTCATGGGAAGCCACGGCGGGTCCGGTGGTCTCACCCTATTCCACTTTCCTCGCGCTCGAAATGGACACCGAGGAGACTCTCCGCAACCTGAAGCGCATGGCCTCCGCGGGCTGGTTGGGCAGGTACGGTTTCTACGAGGCCGTGGATTATTCAACCGGCATGCCCAATGGCGAAATTGTGCGCGAATGGATGGCCCACCACCAGGGGATGTCGCTGCTGGCCATCGTCAACTGCCTGCACGGCGGCGTCATGCAGCAATGGTTCCATTCCAACACCCTGGTGCAGTCGGCGGAACTGTTGTTGCACGAAATCCCGCGCAGCAAATCCCTTCTCAAAGCCATGCGCAACGACTTTGCCTTTGTGCCGCCCCGCGCCGAAGCCGCGTGAAATCGATTGGCGCCTGATCGCTGACTCCTTTTTGCAGGTATCCTGGCGGTCCGGCCGCACATTCGCTGACTCGCTGACTCGCTGACTTGCTGACTTGCTGACTCGCTGACCCGCTTCTGTTAGCTTGGTGGAGACGAAAGCCCCCCTCATGCCGCCGCTCGAGCGCACCGTCCCGCAATCCGATCCATCCCCAGTCGCCCATCCCCCCGCCGTCGTCGCCGGCTTCGCCGGCTGGCTCCTTGACGCTTTCGATTTCTTCCTCATCACCTTCTGCCTCACCGCCATCGCGCGCGAGTTCCACAAATCCGACGCCGCGGCCGCACTGCTCATCACCGCCACCATGGCCTGTCGCCCGCTTGGCGGCTTGCTCTTCGGCCTGCTCGCCGACCGCTACGGCCGCCGCCGGCCGCTCATGGTCAACATGGGATTCTTCGCCATTGCCGGCGTCCTCACCGGTCTGGTCCCCAACTTCACCACTCTGCTCATCGTCCGCGCCCTCTTCGGCATCGTTATGGGAGGCACCTGGGGCGTCGGCGCCTCGCTGGCCATGGAGAGCGCGCCCACCCATCGCCGCGGCCTGCTCTCCGGCGTCCTCCAGGAGGGCTACGCCGCCGGCAACGTCCTTGCGGCCGTCTTTTACTTCTTTTGCTTCGACCGCCTGGGCTGGCGCTGGCTCTTCATTCTGTCCAGCGTCCCCGCCATTCCCGTCGTCCTCTACATCGCCTTTTTTGTGAAGGAATCCACCGTCTGGCAGCAGAACAAGGTCCACACTCTCTCCTGGGCGCAACAGCACCGCGAGATTCTCTCCCACTGGAAGCTCTTCCTCTACCTGCTGCTCTTCATGACCGCAATGATGTTCGCCTCGCATGGCACCCAGGACATGTACCCAACCTTCCTTCAGCGCCAGTGGCACATGACGCCCGAGCGCCGCGCCGTCATTACCGGAATCTCCGCCGTCGGCGCCTTCGTAGGCGGGCTCGTCTTCGGCTGGTTCTCTGACCGCATGGGCCGCCGCCGCGCCATCGTCACCGCATTCGTCCTCGGCGCCGCGCTCATCCCTGTCTGGGCCTACGCGCCCAACCAGGCCCTGCTCATCGCCGGCGCGTTTTTCATGCAGTTCATGGTGCAGGGCGCATGGGGCATCATCCCCGCTCACCTGGCCGAGCTATCCCCCGACTCCGTCCGCGCTCTTCTGCCCGGCTTCGCCTACCAGAGCGCCGGCCTCATTGCCAGCTCCTCGGTTTACATTGAAGCTCTTTACGCGCAGCACACCAGCTACTCCGCGGCCCTGGCTCTCACTGCCATCGTGGTCTTCACCGTAGCATCCTTCATGGCCTGGATCGGCCGCGAACGCCGCGGCCAGCGCTTCGGCGCCGCGTGACCCATTCGATTGATAATGGCCGTTCACTCAAATAATGCGGTGTCATCCTGACCCTGAGCGTCGCGAAGGGGAAGGATCCGCGGCTGCATTTGCTGTTGCTTTTACACTCATTTCTCACCAAAGCGGTGTCATCCTGACCCTGAGCGTCGCGAAGGGCAAGGATCCGCAGTTGCATTTGCTGTTGCTCTTGCTTCTCTTTCTGTCATTCCCGGAGGAAATCTGCTTTTTGCAGTTGTTCTTTCTCGCTGGGTGCTCCAGAGCCTGCCCTGAGCCTGCCGAAGGGTCCCCGGTTTTGGGACCTGGGAAATAACGAACTTCGCTCCACCCAAACAAAGAAATAGGTCCCGCAAGCGGGACCTATTTCACCATTTCCGTTTTCGACCGCGCGACTACCGTCCCGACGGCGTCGTCTGCGCCTGCGTTCCGTTCTCCGGGGCCATGTTGGTCAGCATCTTGATTTCCACCCGGCGATTCTCCTTCCGTCCCGCAGCCGTAGTATTCGGCGCCACTTCCTCGTCCTTGCCGATCCCGATGAGGTAGAACCGGTACGGCGCCACGCCATATTTCGTTGCCAGGTACTGCACCACCGTGTCCGCGCGCCGGTTGCTCAATCCGTAGTTGTATTCCTTAGAGCCCGTCGAGTCGGTTCCACCCGTCACTTCCAGAATGTAGCTCTTCTGCGATCCCAGTTGCGACGCAAACTGATCCAGTTGCTGCTTGTCGTCGCTGGTCAGGGTCGACTTGTCGAACCCGAACGTTACCGATACGTCCGCCATGGGCTTGTAGTTGTCCAGGTTCTTTACCACCGCGTCCAGGGAGTCGGCGCGATGCACCGCGTTGTTGGCCGCCGTCTGGGCATCGCCCGCCGCCGTCTGCGCGCTCTCGGCGTTCTGGGTAGCCTGGTCCGCCGAGCCCTGCGCCTGCTTGATCCCCGCCTGCGCCCTCTGGTCCACGTCCTGGATGTTGCGGTTGTTCTCCGCCGTCTTGGATTCCAGCGTATTGGTATGGTCCACCAGCGGAGCCGTCTGCGTGCGCACGTAATTCTTGGTCGCGCAACCCGTCACCCCTGCCAAAGCCGTCGCGGCAACGCAAAGCCCAGTCCAAATTCCAATGCGAGAATTCATAGCTTTCTTTATCCTCCTCGGCCGGCAAACACACCGCCGACACTCAAACCTTTCATTCATTCAGATGCATCCCGCGGGCCAAACGTAAACCTTCCCGCAACCGTCACAAAACAAGAATCTTAATCCCATATTGCGAAACGACGTCGCGCAGTCAAAACCATGTAATCTTTACCGCTCCTGTAAGGACTTCCGCCGCCCGATCACTGACGGCTGAAACAGCTTGTTGAAAAACCAGCGGCCGGACAGAAGAGAACGCGTAAGGGTGGGACTTTAGTCCCGCCGAAAACCGCAAACAAAGGACGTGGGCTTTAGCCCCTAAGGTTCTTAGCTCCAGTTT
Source organism: uncultured Acidobacteriota bacterium (assembly GCA_963766785.1). GTDB lineage: Bacteria > Acidobacteriota > Terriglobia > Terriglobales > Acidobacteriaceae > Telmatobacter. The sequence goes on along the minus strand of CAVYBV010000009.1, from coordinate 18,404 downwards.
CGACGACATTTCTCCTTTTTCACCAAGCTGTTAAAGCCGACGGCTGAAAGCTGACGGCTGATCACTGACGCCATCTAAAACCCGTCACCTAAAATAGACATTCGCCCCTCGGCGCTTCGGCCCCCATGGATCTCTACGAGAAAATCCGCAATCTGCCCACCCAGCCCGGCGTCTACCTCTACAAAAACGCCGAGGGCGAGATCATCTACGTGGGCAAGGCCAACAACCTCCGCTCCCGCGTGCGCTCCTACCTGCTCGCAGCCAACCAGGCCAACGCCAAAACCGGCTCCCTGATGCGCGAGGCCGTCGACATCGAAACCATCCTCGTCGCCAACGAGCACGAGGCCCTCGCCCTCGAAAACAACCTCATCAAGCAGCGCAAGCCCCGTTTCAACATCCTGCTGCGCGACGACAAAACCTACCCCTTCGTCAAGCTCACCCTCGCCGACCGCTTCCCCAAAGTCTTCGTCACCCGCCGCCTGCGCAAGGACGGCTCCGCCTACTACGGCCCATATTTTCCCGGCAATCTCGCCTATCGCGTAGCCGAGCTCATCCATCGCAGCTTTCTGCTGCCCTCCTGCAAGGTCGATCTCGCGCGCTTTCATCCGCGCGCCTGCCTCGAGTACTACATTCACCGCTGTCTCGGCCCCTGCGTGGAGGGCCTCACCACGCCGGAAACCTACCGCCAGGCCGTGCGCGACGCCCAGCTCTTCCTTGAAGGCAAGCAGGCCGAACTCGAACGCGCTCTCAGGCAGCGCATGTTGGCCGCTGCTGAAGCCGAGCAGTTTGAAGCCGCCGCACGCCTCCGCGACCAGCTCTCCACCGTGCACCAGCTCCAGGAAAAACAGCGCATCGCCACCGCCGAGCAGGACGACGACGCTGACGTCTTCGGCTACCACTTTGAAAACGGCGCCCTCGCCGTCAACCTGTTCCACATGCGCAACGGCAAAATCGTCGACCGCCGCGAATTCTTCTGGGAAGACCTGCCCGACCTGATGGACGCCCTCGCCGCCGACTTCACCACGGAAGAGGGTGCCCCATCCTATCCGGCGGTCTTATCGCCGGATAGGGTGGGAAACAACGAACCTCAATGCGCGCCGTTCTTGAAAGGGCACGACTTTAGTCGTGCCGATGATCGACAAATTGAAAGCCGGGCTTTAGCCCCTGAGGGAAGTCCTCACTCCACCATGAATCCGTGTGCCCCATCCATTCCGGCAGCTTTACCGCCGGAATGGGTGGGAAACCACGAGTCCCAATTCAACCCCGGCGCCGTCTTCTCCGCCCTCCTCAAGCAGCTCTACATTGACCAGCACTACGTCCCGCGCACCATCCTCGTCCCCGCCGATTTCCCCGACCGCGAGGCTCTCGCAGCACTTTTGACCGAGCGCACCGGCCACAGGATCGAAATCGCCGTCCCCCAGCGCGGCGAAAAACGCTCCCTCGTCGACCTCGCCGGACAAAACGCGAAGCAATCCTACACCCAGCGCTTCCGCGTGCTCGAGCCCTCGCGCAAAGCCATCCAGGAAGCCCTCGCCGACGCCCTCATGCTCCCCGAGCTGCCCCGCCGCATCGAGTGCTTCGACATCTCCCACATCCAGGGCGCGGAAACCGTCGCCTCCCTCGTGGTCTGGGAAGACGGCAAGATGAACAAGTCCGCCTACCGCAAATTCAAGGTCATCTCCGTCCTCGGCGTCGACGACTTCGCCTCCATGCGCGAAGTGGTCCATCGCCGCTACCGCCGCATCCTCGAGGCTCAAAACACTGGCTCAACCACGAATTTGGGTGCCCCATCCATTCCGGCAGCTTCATCGCCGGAATGGGTGGGAAACCACGAACCCCAATCCGCAGCTCCCGAAAACAAGCCTGCCAAAGATCCCAAAAACATGCCCTCGCTCATCCTCATCGACGGCGGCCTCGGCCAGCTCCACGCCGCTGCCGAGGCCCTCGAATCCCTCGGCATCACCTCGCAGCCGCTCGCCGCCATCGCCAAAAAGGAGGAGGTCATCTATCTCTACGGCGCGGAAGACGAGCCCATCGTCCTCGACCGCCGCTCTCCGGTGCTCCATCTCATCCAGATGATCCGCGACGAGAGCCACCGCTTCGCCGTCGGCTACCACCGCCAGCGCCGCGCCATGCGCGACCGCAGCTCCGAATTGCTGAACGTCCCCGGTGTTGGCGCACAAACCTGCCAACGCCTCCTGACTCACTTTGGCTCCCTTCGCGATGTGCAGCAAGCCACCATTGAATCCCTTGCCGCCGTGGTCCCCAGGAAAACCGCCGAAACCATCCGCCGGCACTTTCATCCCGAGGAAGATCCAGACTGACGTCTTTATGATTGGCTAGTGATCGGAAGAAGGTAAATGATCTCGTTTCCTCACCCTCTGGATCGCTCTCACCGGCGGCCCTCACCTTTGCTCAGCCGTATCCGGCTTGCGTTCATCCTCGTGTTTATCGCCTTAAGCGCTCCAAACTCCTTCAGCCAATGGACAAAGACCATCCGATGTCCGGCCGGCCATGTTTACCGCGATCTGAGGAAAGACGCCGGCAGAGAGGAGTTTTGCGAGGTCGTCGAGCCGGGCAACCTCGCGGTCAAGGATGGCCCCTATAAGTCGTGGTACAGCGTGGGCGAGCCTGGATATCGCGGCCAGTATTCGCTGGGCCGGGAGGTGGGCCAGTGGAGAGAGTGCGATCAATTCGGACGCTGCCGGCAACATCGTTACCCCGACGTGTATCCCCGTGAGAAGGAACGGGCTGGATTCAGGCAGGAAGTGCCAATTACATTTCGCGGCGGAAAGTACGTCATGGATTTTGCATCCTGCCGCAGCACATGGGTCACGCAAGAAGGCCCCAACCCGATCAGCTTGAATATCTCTGGCGACTACCGATACCGTTGTGTGATTTCCTACCTGCCCCAGAGCGTGATCGAGCACGGTGGAAAGGGTAGCTACGTCTGTTTCATCCCCTTTGAAGTCGGTAAGCGCGAGCTGGCTTCTATCGATCTGCGAAAGGAACTCCCCTTGCTCGGTCTGCCGCAGTTTTGCAGAGATGAGAACACACAAGGTGACGTCCTTTTGATCGACGATGGCGCATGGAACGTGGCCTCAACCGTGGATGCGGAATGCGCCACCATCACGCACGACAATGAGGAAACTGAAACGCTCCAGCTCAGGCTGAATCGGTACGCCTCCGATGAGGTGCGAAAAGCTGCCTCAGTTTCGGCCAACTTTAACACCCTGCTTTGCCTCGAGCCGGCCACCAATCCGGCGATCTCCGTAGACAATTCTGGTCGCGCCCTGCTCACTTACAAGATCCGATCGATTTCACCTGACGGCAAGAAGCAGGCGCGTTGCGTGACTGAGCGGTTCAAGAATCTAAAGCCCTGCCATTGATGCGGCAACTCCAAGCGGCACAGTCCAAGAAACTTCCAAAATCCAACAGCGCGCGAGCACAATAACAGACTCCAATTCCCAGTTCTCCGTTCCCTGATCCCTATTAGGGACGACGCCCGGCCTGTAGGCCCGGATCGCGGCCCCGTCCTCATGGCCTTTGGATCGCTACGTACGACTGCGGTTGCCTCTTCACCTCAACACGTTCAAGAGCCGCATCTGCTAATCCAGTCGAAAATTACCGCACAAACGGCAAATCGCATATACAATTAGATGGTTGAGATCGCCTACGATCCCGCCAAGAATGAACGAAACATTCGCGAACCTGGCCTATCGTTCGATCGCGCGGCAGAATTCGACTTTGAAACAGCCATCTAATACACCGGGTTCCGCAAGGGAGAGGTTCGGCGCGTGGCGGTCGGCTGCCTCGATTGGCGGCTTCACATGCTCTGTTACATCCCAAAGCCTGATGGACTGCGAGTCATCAGTTTCCGCAAGACCAACGCCAGGGAGGCAAAGAAATATGGCAAAGCGCAGACCATTGATTGATGCCGAAGATGAGGTGCGTGAACTGACTGCGGAAGAACTCGCTCGCGCTGTACCCTTCTCCGCCCTGCCCCAAGCCGAGCAGAGAATGCTCAAGTCCCTGCGCCGTCGCGGTCCCCAGAAAGCCCCACGCAAGGTCCCCGTTTCTATCCGTCTTTCCGCTGACGTCGCGGATGGGCTCCGCGCCACCGGTCAAGGCTGGCAAAGGCGGGCTGACGGCGTCCTCCGCTCGTGGCTGCAAAGCCAAACTCCGCGCCGCTCCCGCCGATGACGTCGCCCACCCCGGTTCACTCGCACTTCGTGCACACGGCGCCATTCACCGCCGTGCAGGTGCCCAGCACCGCCGGAGGTCCCGCCGACTTGATGCACGCCAGTTGTCCCGCCGTCTGCGTGGGCGAGCTGGTCACGTAAGTCCCGGCAAGAAGGTGCCACGTTTGGTCCGCCGCCAGCACAAAGCTCGCCGCTCCGCCCGCGGGGATTCCCAGGCTTGCCTGGCCCGGCATCGTGAACGAGTTCGCCTCCCCCGATCCCGCGTTGCTCCCAATCGTCAATCCCCCGTCCTTGGCTTCCAGCGTCACCATCTGCCCCGTATACCCTCCGGTCATCGCGTTGATGGTGTACGGCCCGCCCGCCACTTCCGCATAACTCGTATTGGCCACGCTGATCGTCTTTCCCCCCGCCGAGCCGATCGTGACCAGGTTCCGCTTCCCCGCGCAACTGTCTATTACGTGGTCGTTCCCGCTGGCGTCGGCAATGTACTTGTTAGTGCCGCCGTTTTCAAAGTTGCATCCCACGTCAATCATGCTGAATGCATGCCTGGTGGCAATCGCGATCGGATACGCCGACTTATTGGCTATGTAATTACCCCAGTAACTCCCCGTGGTCAGCACCGCGTCGTTCAGGATGCCGTAGTCGGTTTGCGACCATATCAGCGAACCGGTGATATTGACCGCCTGGTTGAAGATCCCACTGAGACGAATATCGGCGCCTAGTCCGTCAGGCGATTTGCCGCAGTTACCCTCAAAGTAACTGTTTTGTATTTCTGCCGTCCCCACCCGCGTCATGTAGAGTCCGGCGCAGTCCTTCAGCGTTCCGGAGAATCCGTTGAACTCGATGTTCTCGTGATCGAAGACGATGCTGGATGCATGGATCGCCTTCCAGTACACGCCATAATTCCCTGATTTAAAGATGCGTCCATCGCGAAACGCGTCGTGATTCACCGATGCCGACGCATTGTCGACATTGATGCCGTTGTTAGTTGAATCGGCCACGTAAATCTGCTTGTAAGTGGACCAGATATCGCGGCCGCGAATATCGATCCCGTTGTAGAAGCCCGTGATCACCATGGCATCGAATGTGTGCCAGTCGTTGGGCTGGTGGGGCCCTCCCTTCAGCACCAGGCCAGACCCGCTCCAACCCTTGTGGTTGGTAAGCATCAGGTTGTCGATGCGATCGAAGTTAATGCCGTTCGGCCCCGCCTGGGTCGCATCCAGCACCACCATGTCTCCTTCCACCTTGGGCTCCAGGTTCACGCACTGCCATCCGGCGCCATGCAGCCATAGGTTGCTGCTCGTAATCGTGATGTTGCCCACGTACGTTCCGCACGGAATCCACACTTGTCCTCCGCTCGCGGCAATGCTATCGATCGCGGCCTGGATCGAGGGGTACTCTGCTGCATTCACCACCGCGCCCGCAGGCGAAGCTTTCTCTGCCGGACTCTGCGAGGAAGTCGCGGCCAGGCTCGGATCCGCGCCGCCAGTTGCCGGCTTGATCTGGGACTCTGCGCAAATTACTAAGCACAGGACTACAAAGAAAAGAAAAAGGTTCTTCATTGAAAGCTCCCTCACTCCCCGGCACACCTTCACCTGCCCGCCGCTTCCCTACCCTCCTCGACCGCCATCCGCGTGAACACCTTCTCCATGTACCCGCCGCCGTTGAACGCATGCCCCGGAATCATGCCGATGAACCGGATCGTTCCCTGGCCGTCCACCACCACTGCCGTGGGAAAATCCAGCGCGCCCAGCGTCTTCGCCGTCTCCTCCGGCACCACAAACGTTTGCGTCCCCTGGAGCTCTTTGTACATCGCTTCCCGCGCCGCCCGGCCCGTCCCGTCGTCCTGTTCGGCAAACATCAGTCCATAAGCGTGCAGCGGAGTGGTCGCGTTCACCCGCGCAAACTCGGTCATCGTCTTCATCATCGCGCGGCACTGCGCGCACCAGTCAGGAAACAGCACCAGCACCGTGCCCTCGCCCAGGGCGCCCTCAATCGCCGGCTTCGCCGTTGCTGACTCCAGCGCCCGTGTCACCGTAAACGCCGGCAAACTCCTGCCGATCAGCCCGAACTGCAAGCGCACCGCTTCGATCCGCTGCCGGTCCTCCGGCGCAATCGCCGCATTCTTGAGCGCATCGTCGCAATCGGCCGCGGCTTGCTCCGCCGCCATCTCCCGCCCAGCATACTTGTCAAAGAACGCCAGCTCCATCGCCGAGTCGTACACCAGGCCCAGGCTCATCACCGCATCGCCATGAGTGGCCTTCAGCGCCGTGCCGCCTTTGAGCGCCTGCACCATGGCCGCGTGCTCATCCTCCGCCAGCTTCACCGCCTGCTTGTTGCCCGCCTGCTCCAGGTAGTCCTTCAGGTAGCGCACCGCGTACGCCACTTCGGCGTCGTACGGCAGCCGTTGCAGCATCAGCCCGGCCAACTGCACCGCCGTTTCCACGCCGTTCAAATGCACCATCGCGTTGATGCTCAGCGCGTACGCCTGTGCCAGCCAGGTCTGCGCATGGCTGTCAATGTAGCGCGTCGCCGCCGCGTTGGCATCGTTCCAGTCCTGCCCGAACGAGCACAATCGGGCCAGGTCGTACAAATCGTCGCCCGAGTAGTCCTCCGCTTTCCGTTCCTCGCACGCCTCCCGCGCGCGATGCATACCCACCGCCAGCGCGCCCAGCTCCGCATCCGACCAGTTATCCAGCGACCCTCTCACCACCTCCAGCGGATGCATGGCTTGTTTGTACACGGCCCCAGGACTGGGCAGAGCGCTCTCCGGGGCTGTCGTAACCACACTGGTGCTTTGCGCCAATTGGACAGCCGTCGAACCCTGCCCGGCCGGGATTGGCTGTGCGCGCACCTGCACCTGCGGCTGCGCTGCATTCTGCGCCGCCGGCTTTTCCGTCGCAGGCGTCTGCGCAGGGGCGGTCTGCCCCATGAATCCAGCGGCCGCCGCGAACACGAAGCCCGCCGCTAGCCACCACCGCGTCCGATCCATCAGGAACCTCCGGGGAAAACTCGGACTGTCTCATTAGACACCGCCGATCCCCGTTCCGCTCCCCGCCCCCAAACGAATGGCTACGTTGTCCCTATGTCCCTTGGTCCCTCGGTCCCTTGGTTCCTTGGTCTCTCGTTCCCTTGGTCTCTCGTTCCCTTGGTCCCTTGGTCCCTAAGATCTTCGCGGCGGCTATTTCTTTTGTTTTGGCGCGGAACTCCAGTGATAAATGAACTCAACATAACCGAAGTTCATATTTGTGCCAGTGGGGTAGATCGCCGCAACCACGGTCTTTCCCTGGGCATAGCCATAATAGAAGTTGAGATTGATGTTCTTTGTAGCCGCCCAGTCTGCGCTGATGTCGGGAACGGATGCAAACGAGGTGTGGCCGTTTCCCGGGTGGGCGGAAAATCCGAAGACCTTGTTGTCGAAAGCACCTCCGCCCGCGTACCAGAGATCCTTTCCGGAAGTAAGCTGCAACCAGTGCAGATCGGACCGGAGGGTGACTTGCTTCATCGGTTTCTCGATAACCTGTACAAACTCGTCAGTGCTGTTCATTAAGTTATAGAACGGCAGGCGAGCATAAAGGCGCGGTGTGGTAAGCATCTGGAAGAACGTGTTATGTGTGCCGTCATTCGGGTTATCGTCGCCGGTAGCGCGGAACCAGCCGCCCCGCATCCATGGCGCCGCGGACTGTTTCCCGAAGCGGTATCCCGCTTCTAGAGCTGCTGCTCCGGATTGCTGATTCTGAGAACCCCAGCGCCCATTCTGCAGTGCACCCCAGAAAAGAAAATCAAACTGGCCCGCTCCCGCAGGAATGACAGCCGTGAAGTTACCGCCGTAGGTGCCAATCCGGATATTCGCATGATCTGCCGAGCGCACCGCCAGGGGGCGGTTATCCGTTTTGGTGATTCCCGTACGTCCGTCGTGGTAACCAATGGCGAACACACGCCAGAGTGCGTGCTCCCGCGCTTCCGGATGAGTCAGAGCCAGGTACTGAACATCGACGTTGAGCTCTGGATTGCCGTTCATGTTGAAGACGCCCTGATCGCTTCGGGCTGCCATCGCTGTCAGGTTCCAGCTGCCGGACTGCAGGTGCCCATCCAAACCGTCGAAGCTGCGTTGTGCATTGGTGAAGCCGAAGTTACTGATAAAGCGATTGGACACGCGGTTGGCTTGCAACCACGCCAGCGTAGGATTTGTGGGCTTTGTCTCTTCCCCGTCAAAAAACTCAAATCGGCCCACACGCAGGTTCTTGTCTTCGCCATCGAAGCGCGCCCATCCCTGCTTAAAGAAGGCAGCGGCGGGATAGGAGTTACTGCTGTTCGATGCATAGTAGGTCCCGCCCAATCCCAGCTGGCCCTGCGCGGTCACAGGGGAAACGGCATTGTCGGGCGCGTCCAGAACACTGGGCTGAGAGAGTTCGAGCTCCCAGTCCCATCCATGGAGACGCTGCGTCATTCCCAACCGCTGCAAGGTCTGCACGTACGCATAGCTGTTGTCATAAGGCGGGGCTGCGAACCACTGCCACGCATCCATGCGGGTGCGGTCGTAGACGAAGACACTTACCGGAGACTTGCCGGCGGATTGTGCCACCACGCCGGGAACAACCAATGTTATGACAGCAAGCAGGGAAAGGTAAGTGAGGAATAGGAAACGGCGCGCGCAACCGGCGCCTGTCTGGAAGAGACTCATCGGCAGCCTTGACCTCCAAAGAATGTCCGGCTCGATTGCGTGGGAAGCACATTGCCATGGCCGTTGGCAACCGGGATGGATTGTGCGTAAACAGACACTACGGCGGCGGCATACAGCACCGCCGCGGCGGAGAAGAACGTCCTGCGCATCATTGACACTCCTTGAAAATCGTCGAGAATCGTGGGGAACCTGCGGGCGCTTCGCGCCTCATTTGTTTCCTGGGAAACGCACCCTGCACTGCCGCGCAGCCGGGGAAAATCCGGGGCCGCACAACAAGGGAAGAGCCAGGGTTCCCGATGAGTTTCGCCGTTCCGCGCCCGCCTGCGCTTCCCCCAATCGGTGGGAGCGCACTTCCACCCTTGGATGGAGCCGCCTTCAACCGCGCCGAATGGCCCGGCCCGCGCAGCGGCGTAGCGCATCCCGGAGGGATGCCGCGTCCCATCGGGACGCGATGACGCTTCCAGCAACGCGCTGCCGCCGCAATTCGGAAGGAGCCGGGGCCTTCAGGCCCCGGAATCGTCGCCCATTCTCACCGGCTTTAGCCGCGGGCATTCTCGGACCCGTGAAACGATACCGCCCGGCTCACCCAAATCCCGCTTCCGCAAACACTCCCGTAACGAACCCGTAAAGCCGCAACGCCTCCACCCCGCAATAAGTGTGCTTTATCCTGTCAGCAGGACAGCTCGCGATTTCGGTGTTCCTGGACTTCCCCGGCATAGCGAGGAGAACCTCGGCCCCGGCAGCACCGGCCTCTCTTAGTCCCGGTTCAGAAATTTCATAGAGCCTGTTTCACAAACCGGTTTCGTGTCAGGGCACGACTTTAGTCGTGCCGAAAGCAGCCGTAAAACGAGGGGCTTTAGCCCCTGAGGGACTCACGGCAAGCCCACTGAGCCATTGATGAAACAGGCTCTGGCAACTCAGGGAGCGCGCATGGCGCAATCAACCGCGAAATCGCGGGATGCCGACAGTGAATTCCATTTTGACGAGACCTGGAAACCGCGCTTCAATCCGTGGGTCATCGCCTTCACCGTCACCCTCGCCACTTTCATGGAAGCGCTCGATTCTTCCATCGCCAACGTCGCCCTCCCCCACATTGCCGGGTCGCTCGGCGCCAGTTACGAGGAGGCCACCTGGATTCTCACCTCCTACCTCGTCTCCAACGCCATCATTCTCCCCATCAGCGGCTGGATCGCCAACCGCATCGGCCGCAAGCGCTTCTACATGAGTTGTGTCGTCGCTTTCACCGTCTGTTCCTTCTGTTGCGGTCTGGCTAACTCGCTGGCTCTGCTCATCGTCTTCCGCATCTTTCAGGGCGCCGCCGGCGGAGGCCTTCAGCCCAGCGAGCGCGCCATCCTCGCCGATACCTTCGCTCCGGAAAAACGCAGCGTCGCCTTCGCCATCTACGGCATGGCCGTCGTCGTCGCTCCCGCCATCGGCCCCACCGTCGGCGGCTGGATCACCGACAACTATTCCTGGCGCTGGATCTTCTTCCTCAACATCCCCGTCGGCATTCTCTCCATCGTGCTCACCAGCCGCATCGTTGAAGACCCGCCCTACATCAAGCGCGCCCGCAAAAAACTCGGCAGCGTCGACGGCATCGGACTCGGCCTTCTCGCCATCACCATCGGCGCTCTCCAGATCATGCTCGACAAGGGCCAGGAAAAAGACTGGTTCGGCTCCCACCTCATCGTCACCCTCGCCTTCGTCGCCGCCATCGGCCTGGCCGCTTTCCTCTGGCGCGAGCTCACCACCGCACACCCGGCCATCGACCTCTCCCTCTATCGCAGCCGCAACTTCACCATGACCCAGCTCATCATGCTCGTCATCGGCTCCGCCCTCTACGCCACCACCGTCATGATCCCCCAGTTCCTCCAGGAGGTCATCGGCTACACCGCCATGGAGGCCGGCATGGTGCTTTCCCTCGGCGGACTCGTGCTCATCGTTCTCCTCCCCATCGTCGGTTTCATCGGCCAGAAAATCGATCCCCGCGCCATGATCTGCTTCGGATTCGCCTGGGTCAGCTTTGGCATCTGGCGCATCTCCGACCTCAACCTGACCATCAGCTTCTGGGACGCCGCCAGTTGGCGCGTCATCATGGTCATCGGCATGCCCTTCCTCTTCGTCCCCATCAGCGTCATGTCCTACGTCGGCGTCCCCCAGGAAAAAAATAACGAGGTCTCCGGCCTCACTGCCCTGGCTCGAAACATCGGCGGCAGCCTCGGAATCTCCTTCATCAGCACCATGCTGGTGCGCCGCGCCCAGGTGCATCAGAACTATCTCGCCGCCCACGTCTATCCCGGCTCAGCCAACTACCGCCTGCTCAATGGTGGACTCGACGGCATGATGCAAACCCAGGGTTACTCCATCGCCGGAGCCGCCCGCCATTCCATGGCTCGCACTTACGACATGATGGTGCAGCAGGCCAACACCCTCGCCTACATCGACACCATCCACACCCTCGTCATCCTCACCATCTGTCTGATCCCCATCGGCTACCTGATGAAAAAGCCTCGCTATCGCTCCAGGCAAGCCGCTCCGCTCGAATAGAGCAGAAGCATCGGTCATCCTGCGCCCGGCGCGCTCCCAACCCCCTCAGGCCGGCGCCAGCCACTTCGCGTACGCGCGGAAGCTGATAGCCGGCGCAGTCCCGCACTCCTGCAGCCGCGTCATCAGCTCGAACAGAAAGCTGGTCGCCGCCTTCGTGTCAAATCGCACCTCAGTCGAACTCGCGCCCCCGCACCCGAACGTCCCCAGCGACGCCACGCAGCCCAGATCCAGCCGCCCTTTGCCCTGCTCCTCCTTCAGACGCTCCACCAGCACCCCCTCCAGCGATTTCCGGTAAACCGCCTCCAGCGCCAGAAATCCTCCCAGAATCCACTGCGGCTCCTTCTTGAACGACCCGTTGATCGTCGGAATGGTCACGCTGGTCCGCTTCAGCCGCCGCACGCTCGCCACCTTCTTCTGCGCGTACGCCACAAAGTGCCCCAGTAGCTCCTGCTTGCTCTCAAACACCGCGTACACCGCTTCCACCGGAACCACCACCGCGCCTTCAAACTCAAACAGCAGCGGCGAGTACTGCCGATCGAAAATCACCACGTCGATCTGGTCGCTGAAGTTCCCTTCGCTGTCCATCACCGTCGCCGAGCGCGCCCGGTACCGCTCCGGCAGGTACGTCTCCAGCAGCCGTATCCAAACCCGCTGGCTCGATTCTCCCAGCGTCGGGTTGTGCCCCACCGTCTCCCGCGCCAGGCGCAGCTCCCGCTCCACCCGCTGATGCAGCCCGTCCATCATCCGCGTCAACGACCACACGCTCGCCTGCGTGCCTCTGATGTTCTTTGTCAGTTTGGTCTTGTTCCTCATCGCACCATCCTCCTCCAGTCCGTCTCTTTCAGCGCCGCCGCGGCAGCCCGCGCAATCAACCGCTTTTCTTCCCCCGTCAAGGTGTCCGATACCACGTTGTTCCCGTTGGCCGGATCAACCAGCCGCGCCCGCTCCACACGGTCCCGCGCAAACTCGAGCACCCGCCGCAAATTCCCGCTCAGCGTCCCCGGCAAAATCTGCTCCTCCAGCGCCCGCGCCGTCCCCAGCTCCACGTAGAACGACGGCCAGTCCAGCCCCCGCTGGTCCCGCCAAAGTTTCATCAGGCGCATCTCCGCCCGCCGTCCCGTCCTGCCCACCCACTGCACGTGCTTCTTCACGTTGGTCTTGATCCAGGTGTCCCGCCGCCGCAGGTAAAGGCTGTGGTCCCCGGTCAGCCGGTTCTGCCGCTTGCCCGGCACCAGGTCCACGCTGCATCCGTTCACCTTCACATTCAGGCTCACGTTCTGCCGCCGCACCGCGAATCCCGCCGCCCGCAGCATCCTGTCCAGGCCGTCGTAAATCTCCCCCAGGCTCCAATCGGTCTCCTCCCTCAACGACAGAAACAGGTCGATGTCCGTTCCGCTGCGGTTGCCCGTCCCCTTGGCAAACGATCCGCTGGGAAAAATGTCCACCAGGCTCGCCCCCGCCCAGCGCGCAATCAGAGGCGTCAGCCGCGCCTGCACCCCGCGCACCGGCGCGCCCACGCCGTCGTCCACGGCCTCGCGCCGCAAAATCGCGCGCAGCCCGGCGTCCACCTCAACTCCCGCCCCCGCCAGGGGAGCAAATGTCCAAACTTGTGTGCTCACCATTCCTCCTCTCCTCCCAGAATCCCAACTGTGCCCCATCTATTTCGCGTTTTTTGCGAAATGAGTGGGAAACGATACCCGCTGTCTCCTCTCCATTTCCCCCAGAAACACGAACGCCCGCACAAGGTGCGGGCGCAATTCAACTAACCAAGCTACTTTACGCAGATTCGGCGGACGACGGATGTGATGACCGATACACCAGCGGAGCTGTGCCCCGTTCATCGCAGTTTCATCGCGATGAGCGGGCGCGCAAGGATACCGTGTAGCGCCGGCCTCCCGGCCGGCTGTAGCGCGCAGCCTGCCCTGAGAGCGTAGCCGAAGGGTCCCCGTCCGCGCCCGCTGTCGACTCATGAGCGCCCCCCTTGTTTTTGTCTTTGCTCTTGCTTTTCCTTCCGTCATTCCCCGCAGCGAATCCGCTTTTCGCAGCTGTGCCCCGTTCATCGCAGTTTCATCGCGATGAGCGGGCGTAGCCTTTGCTCTGGCTTTTCTTCCGTCATTCCCCGCAGCCGGCAAAGTCATCTCTTGCCACCAAGCTGCAGGATTGAGCATTTCTGATCAGCATTGGGGACTATCGAAGTTCCATACTCACTAGGCATCGTGTCCTCGACAGGGCGCGGCGGCTTCCCCAGGCTGCCCGCGCGCTCGCCGCTGCCGGCACTCGATGCCCGGAGAGTGAAATGGGAATTGACTGAACGAAAATTGATTGGACGAATACGTGGCTGATCGCCGCCGAAATTGCAGTGGCGCTCATCATCCTTTTCAGCGTGTTTTTCATCCTGCGCGGACGCAGGAACAGAACCGCGGGCTTGCGCGACCGCTTCGGGCCGGAATATGGCCGGGCGATAACGACACATGGATCGAAGAGCAAGGCCGAGGGCAAGCTTGAGGATCGCAAAACCAGGGTGGAAGCAATGAAGATCCGCCAGCTCGGGGCCACGGAGCGGGAGCGATTTATCGCCGACTGGCAGGCGGTGCAATCGCGTTTTCTCGATCATCCCAAGGGTGCGTTGACTGAGGCCGATGAGCTGATATCCGCGCTCCTGCTGGCGCGGGGTTATCCGCCGGCGGAGTTCGATCGGCGCGCCGCGGATATTTCCGTCAACCACCCGCAGCTGGTGGAGTACTACCGCACCGCGCACCGCTCCGCCATCCGGGCGGGCCGGGGCGAGACGACCACGGAAGAACTGCGCACGGCAATGATCCAGTACCGTTCGCTGTTTGACGAACTGGTGCAACTGGAAACCTCGCCTGTGAGAAACGTGGCGTAGAAGCAGGGAACAGGGATTCGGGAACAGGAACACGGGTCTGTCGCCCGGTATTTGTTCCAGATGAATGGAGCAGGGAAATGCTGATACCGATTATTGTGCTGTTGCTGGTATTTGGTATGGGTGGAGGCTACTACGGTTATGGCCGGTGGGGCATGCGCGGGGGTGGAGGCATCGGGCTGGGCACGGTCCTGCTGATCGTGCTGGTGTGCTATATGCTGGGCGCGTTTCACTAGAGCTGGCTGCATAAATGGGTTTTGAAAGGGCACGACCGGGGAACCCACCCAGCGGGTGGGTCTCGTGCCGCAAAAGACCAATAAGACTGCGGGCTTTAGGCAGTGTCTGACGAATCGGGAACCTTGAGCAACGTGTCAGGGCACGACTTCAGTCGTGCCGAAAAACGCTCAATAAAACTGCGGGCTTTAGCCCCTGAGGGACGTTCCTTCAGGATTCGCGACCATTTATGCAACGAGTTGTAGCATCCCTGGCCATGCCCGCGCAGCGGCAAAAAGCATCCCGTAGGGATGCCGCGAGAATAGCCCCGGGCAGAGTCCGCCGCGCCAGCGGAGGACGTCACCCGGGGAAAGCGCCAAAATAGAATCGAAGAGCCCTGTAGGGGCGACAGAACCCGCGCTTCAGAAGCAGCCGGGGTGCCGTCGAAGCACATGCATTTGCTTTTGCCGTTGCCTTTGCTGTTGCTTTTCTTTCTGTCATTCCCCCGCCGCGGCGGGGAATCTGCTTTTACGGCCGGGTCAGCGCGGCCCTCGCAAAGCAAACCGAACCGCAACGAACGGCTGCCCCATGTCCCGCTTTTGGGACCTGGGAAACGATGACCCCCGATCCACCGCGGATTCTACAAATCCCTGATCCCTGACACCTGATTCCTGACACCTGATCCCCACCACCTATAATCAATACTGGCCCACCCTGCGCGAACCCTCCCGCGGGTCGCACAGTGCGTGCTGGCCGAACTCTCAACCGGATTCATCCCCTTGACCGACGCCATTCTCGAAGCGAAAGACCCCGCCGCGACGCTGACCGCCAACGAAGCCATCGTCATCCGTGGCGCGCGCACTCACAACCTCAAAAACATCTCCTGCGAGATTCCCCACGGCAAGCTCACCGTCATCAGCGGCGTCTCCGGCTCGGGAAAGTCGTCGCTCGCGTTTGACACCATCTATGCCGAGGGCCAGCGCCGCTACGTCGAGTCGCTTTCGGCCTACGCGCGGCAGTTCCTCGAGCGCATTGAAAAGCCGGACGTGGACGAGATTGACGGCCTCGCTCCCGCCATCGCCATCAAGCAGAAAAACACCACCCGCAACCCCCGCTCCACCGTGGCCACGGCCACTGAAATCTACGACTACCTGCGCCTGCTTTATGCGCGCTGCGGCACCGTGCACTGCATTTATTGCGACGGCCTGGTGAGGCGCGATTCGATGGACGAGATTGCCGCCGCGGCGCTGGCTTTGGGCGAGGGCGCACGCCTCAACGTGCTGTTTCCGGTCCGGCACGACGACCAAAAATCCGCCCATTCCGAAAAAACGCCGCCAAGGCCCGGGACCAGGGCGGCCACCAAGGCCGCGGCCAAAGCCGCAACCAGGGCCGAGCTTGAAAGTCCCATGACCGATGCCCTGAAAGCGCGCCTTGGGGACCTGCGCTCGGGCGGCTTCAACCGCCTCTACCAGCTTGGCCGCATCTTCGAGTTCTCCACCCCCGAGTCGCTGCTCGAAATCGATTTCACCCTGCCCGTCTTCGTTCTCGTCGATCGCATCGTGGTCGACCAGGAGAACCGCGCCCGCATTGTCGATGCGGCCGAGATCGCCTACCGCGAGGCCGGCGAAGTCATCTTCGAAGAGGCAGCGCGCCGGGTCTCTGACCGGCCACAAAATTCGGGTGCCCCATCCATGGAGACGGCCTCATCGTCTCCATGGATGGGAAGCGACGACGATCGTTTCACCGCGGGCTCCCCATCCGTGGAGACGGAACCACTCCGCCATCGCTTCTCCGCCGCCTTCGAGTGCGTCAATTGCCACCGCCCCGGCCGCGAGCCGGAGCCGCGCCTGTTCAGCTTCAACAATCCCTTCGGCGCATGCCCAAGGTGCCAGGGATTCGGAAATACAGTCGATTTCGACTTGAACCTGGTGATTCCGGACAAGGGGCTGAGCCTGAATGACGGCGCCATCGATCCCTGGAACCGGCCGAAATATCGAAGCTGGTTCACGGAGCTGAAGAAGCAGGCGCCGGCGCTCGCCGTGCCGCTGGAAGTTCCCTGGCGGGAGATGACCGAGGAGGTCCGCGAAACGGTGCTCCGCGGAAAGGGCAGCTTCGAGGGCGTGTTCGGGTTCTTTGCCCAGATGGAGCGCAAAAAGTACAAGCTGCACGTACGCGTGATGCTGTCGAAGTATCGCGGCTACGCGGAGTGCCCGGAGTGCCGCGGGCAGCGCCTGCGGGCGGAGGCGCGCGCGGTGCGGATCGCGACTCAGCAATTTGGTGCGCTGAACATCTGCCAGGCCACGGCGCTGCCCATTGGGCGGGCCAAGGAGTTTTTCGAGCGCCTGACGCTTACGCCGATGCAGGAGGAGATTGCCGGCGACATCCTGAAGGAGGTGCGGCAACGGCTCACATTCCTCGATGCGGTCGGCCTGGAGTACCTGACCCTGGACCGGCTGGCTTCCACGCTCTCCGGCGGCGAGGCGCAGCGCATTCAACTGGCCACTTCGCTGGGCTCGCAGCTAGTGGGCGCGCTCTACGTGCTCGACGAGCCGTCGATCGGGCTGCACACGCGGGACACCGACCGGCTGATCCGGATTCTGAAGGACCTGCGCGACCTGGGAAACACCATCATCGTGGTGGAACACGATGCCGACGTGCTGCGCTCCGCCGATCACCTGCTGGACCTGGGGCCGGGCGCGGGCGAGTTTGGCGGCAAGGTGCTGGCCGAGGGCGTTCTAGCGGAGATTGAAGCCAATCCCAACTCGCTGACAGGCAAGTACTTATCGGGTCAAATCAGCATTCCGGTGCCCACCCGGCGGCGCCAGCCGGGCCGCGAGAAGCTGGTGCTGAAAGGCGCGTTTGCCAACAACCTGCGCGGGATCGACGTGGAGATTCCGCTGGGGCTGCTGGTGGCCGTCACCGGCGTCTCCGGCTCGGGCAAGTCCACCCTGGTCCACCAGGTCTTGTACCGCGCGGTGGCGCGGGCCCTGGGCCAGGCCGACGGCGCAGACCCCACCGGCCTCTTCAAATCCCTCGCAGGCGTCGAGCGCCTCAACGACGTGGTCCTAGTCGACCAAACCCCGATAGGCCGGACGCCAAGGTCGAATCCAGTGACTTATTTGAAGGGGTTTGACTTGGTGCGGGAGATATTTGCTTCGCAGGCGGAGGCGAAACGGATGGGGCTGACGCCGGGGCATTTCAGCTTCAACGTGCCGGGGGGGCGCTGCAACACGTGCGAGGGCGATGGGACGGTGACGGTGGAGATGCAGTTCCTGGCCGACGTGGAGCTGCCCTGCGAGGACTGCGGCGGGACGCGCTACCAGGCGCGCATCCTGGAGGTGCATTACAAGAACAGGAACATTCACCAGGTGCTGCAAATGACGGTGAAGGAGGCGTTGAGGTTCTTTGCCGGCCATGCGCGGCTGCTGGAGAAGCTGGCGGTGCTGGATGAAGTTGGGCTGGGGTATTTGCGGCTGGGGCAAAGCGCGACAACTTTGTCAGGCGGGGAGGCGCAGCGGGTGAAGCTGGCGGCGCACCTGGCGAGCGTGCGCAGCGCCAATGCCAACGCCATGCCAAGCCAGGCCAGCCGGGTGCTCTACATCCTGGACGAGCCGACTACGGGGCTGCACTTCGACGACGTGTCGAAGCTGCTGACCGCGTTCAAAAAGCTGATCGACGGAGGCGGGTCGCTGGTGGTGATCGAGCACAACCTGGACGTGATCAAGAGCGCGGACTGGGTGATCGACCTGGGACCGGAGGGCGGCGAGGGCGGCGGACGGATTGTGGTGGAAGGAACGCCGGAGCAAGTGGTGGAAAACCTGCATTCGCACACCGGGCATTGGCTGCGCCGGGTACTTTGAAGACAGGGAGTAGG
>CAVYBV010000008.1:0-3678 GCA_963766785.1 uncultured Acidobacteriota bacterium | reverse complement strand
CGATCATCTTTGTGTCGGCCTCAAAGACGCTGCTGGACGCGGCGCGGATGGAGGGCCTGGAGACCGTGAATCCGGCCAACGAGTTGGAACGGGAACCCGAAACGGCAAAAGAGGCCGAGCCCGCTTAGCGGCCATTACCCGCAGTTCATTCAGCATACGAATTCAACGAGCACGGCGTGTGAGGGCCGGCAAGAACACACGCAGGATGTGGTTGTGCCAGCCGAATTGCGTCGTCACCATTTGGCGTGATATAAATCGCCTCATCTTCGCAGACAGACAATCTCCTCCATCGGAAACGCCGCCAGGGCACTTCAGTCCCCGAAGTCCCCGTCCGCTGAAGCTGTTTGACCGGAAAGGCACGAAATGGCGCAAACAGCGCAGGCCGCAAGCGCGCAACCGGAAGCGGACGCCGATATCGGTTCCGCGTCCGGGCGGCTCAAGAATCGCGGGCGATCCGCGTGGCGGTGGGCGGCCCTGGCGCTGCTGGTCGCCTGTGCCTTTCTGATCCGCATCTGGGGCGTCACGAAGATGCACTTTTGGGACGAGAATGTCTACCTTCTAAACGCGGAGTATTTCTACGGGGGACACGCCGGATATCTCGAAATCGATTCGCGGCCGCCGCTGCTTTCTCTTTTGTTCGCGGCCGCGTTCCACGCATGGCACAGCGACTACGCGGCGGAAATCGTGGCCATGCTGCTGAATGCATTGGGGCCGCTGTTCTTGTTTCTGGCCGGTTGCAGAATCGTGGGACGCAACGCGGCTGCGATCGCCGCGCTGCTTCTTGCATTTGTTCCGTTCTTTATCGGCATTTTCACTGCAGATGGGGGCGGAGCGGCGGTGAACAGCAACGGCCACAGCCTGCGCACCGACTGCCCCGCGCTGACGTTGATTCTGCTCGCCCTGTGGTTGGGAACTCGCGCGCTGGCCAAGCAAACCGATCTGCGCTTTGCCGCGTTCGGATTCAGCATGGCCATGGCAGTGCTGATGCGATTCGCCTCGTTGTCGAGCGTTGGATTTCTGGCGCTGCTTCTGCTTGCCGCAGATCGACGCGTGCGCGCATCCTGCGGCTGCGCGGGTGGATTCCTGTTGGGCATGGCGCCGTACCTGTGCTGGTCGCGCGCGCAATACGGGGGCTTCCTATACACCTTCATAAATGGCTGGTGGAACTTCGACGGCGAAGCCGAGCCGTTCGATTACTTTGCAGGGCATCTGCCGCTGATGATTTCGTGGCTGGGTATGGCGGGGCTCGCGCTCTGGTTCGTTCGCAGGAGCGCCGATGTGGCTGAATGGAGAAGGAGCGGCAAGCCGGAGGGCAGTGCAATGGGCGCCGTCTTTGCCCTCCGGTGGGAGTTGTTCCTCTGGCTGTGGGCCGCGGGTGTGTTTCTATTTTTCAGCATCCTGAGCCACAAGGAGCTGCGCTATGGGATTCCCATCGCGGCGCCGTTGCTGCTGCTGGCAGGGTCCGGCCTAAGCTGGGTTTTGCTGATGCCGCGCAAAGCGGTGAAACTGGCCGGAGCCGGCGCACTGGCGGCTGCGATGATGGCGACTTTCTGGCCCAGCCTGCGCCACTTGAGCGACAGCTTCGTCGATCATTCCGTTTCCGACGAAATGGTCGTTGCAAAGTATCTCCGCGGGAGTCTTCCTACCACGACGATGATCTATGCCAACACAAATTATCCCGATTTTGCTTACTATTCCGGCCTGACGGTCAACGCTCTGCCGGCATCGGGCGATGAATTGTACGCGTCGCTGAAGCAGTTGCCCGCCGGAGGTGTCCTGATTGCTTACAAGCCGGCGGGCGCCGGGGGACCTCCGGCTCAACCGCCGATCGGCTATCTCGATTCCAATCCGCGGTTCGCGCGTATCGGGGAGTTTCCGACGGTCTTGCTGTATCGGATCAAAGGGGAGCCGGCGCATTAGGGTTGTTGCGCAGCCGAAGCACAGACCAAGCCAGCGGAGATTGCGGCGCGGCCGCTATTCGCGGCGGAATTGGTTTGCCTTGCCGAATTCGTCGCGCAGAGCCGGCGAGCGCAGATTTTCGCGGATATGGGCGAGACGCTGCTCGAGGGCGTGGAGGGCGCGCTCGATGGGCTCGGTGTTGGTGAGGGCGATGTCGCGCCACATAGAGAAAGGACTGGCGCCGAGGCGCGTCATTTCGCGCAGGGCGCGTCCGCCAACGTCTTTGAGTTCGGGAGCATCGCCGACTTCTTCCTGGAGCAACGCGCTGAGGGCGGTGGCCGTGAACTGGGGCAGATGGCTGACCCAGGCCACCATCTCGTCGTGACGGGCGGGGTCGATGTCGAATGTGCGAGAACCCATGGAGACGACGAGAGTGCGCCAGCTTGCGGCGAGTTCTGCGCCGCGCGGGGAACGCTGCCAGGCGGGGTCATCGGTGAAGAGCCAGACCGCGTTGCGGAAGAGATTGGCGTCGGCCAGTTCGGCGCCGCCGCGCTCCTTGCCGGCCATGGGATGGCCGGGGAGAAAAGCGGGGCGGTCGGGCGCGTTGTAGAGGCGTGTGGCCGCGGCTACGATCTGGGCCTTGGTGCTGCCGACGTCGGTGACGAGCTGATCGGTGGTGAGGATGGGTGCTAGCTGGACCATGAGGTCGAGGGTGGGGTAGATGGGGACGCAAATGAGGGTGAGGTCGCTTGAGCGTGCGGCTTCTAAGGGGTCGGTGGCGATGGAGTCGATCGCGCCCATGCGCAGCGCGGTGTTCGCGCCTTCTGCGCTGCGATTCCAGCCGACGATGGAACCGTGATAGCCAGAGGCACGGAGGGCGAGGCCTACCGACGTGCCGAGGAGGCCTGTGCCGAGGATGGCGATGCGGTGGATCATGGGTGGTTTTAGTGTAAGCGGAGACGACGGGGTTATCTCCGGCAGTGTTGTTCATGGCTTCCCACCCTGCTCACGGTGAATCTCCGCGGAGGATGGGGCACGGCGGCCGATTCATCGGGCCGGCGAAAGGCAACTGCAGATCCTTCGCTCCGCTCAGGATGACAATTATATCGTAAATAAATATAAACAAGCAACATAATATTTTGATATCATCTATACAAGTCCTGCACAGATACGCAGAGTCAATGACTTGCCGGAAAAATCTGCACGGAATCTGCACAGGACGCATCGAAAACAATAGAGGCGAACATGGCATTCGTCACCGACAAAGCGGAACTCAAGCCGGGCCTGGTTCTCTTCCGGCGTGGCGACGTGGATCATCGGATGTGGTATTGCCGCATGAAAATACCCAAAGCCGACCGCTACAAGACGGTTTCGCTCAAGACGACCGACATTGAGGTGGCGCGGGAACGCGCCTTCGACCAGGACGCAGACATCCGGTTCCGCTTAAAGCATGACGTTCCTGTGTTCAACCATCCCTTCCGCGAGGTGGGGCGAGAGTATCTGCTGATGCAGGAGGCGCGGGCGAGACGCGGAGAGATCAGCGCGGCGCGGCCCAGGAAAGTTCGCGCCATCATCGAAGGCGCTTTAGACCGATATGTAGGCTCAACGCAGGTCCACCTTATTGGCGATGAGCTTTGGGGCGGCTATCCGGCATGGCGGCGGGAGAACGGCGCGGGACGCAACAGGCGCAATGGCGTTCGGGAAGTCACTGCCGACATGGCGCAAGCCTTCGCGGATACGGAAGCCGAGCGCCGCACCAAGGTTCAGCAAACCTTGGGC
>CAVYBV010000007.1:0-276033 GCA_963766785.1 uncultured Acidobacteriota bacterium | reverse complement strand
CCAAGAGTGTCGGAGATTATTTGGAACGCATCCGCGCAATCTCCAAAGCCACGGAACCGGACGACAGAGTTTTTACCAACGTCACAGGCAAGCCCGCAATAACTCTTTACAGCTCGCTGATTGCCGATCTTCTGAACGAAGCAAAACTGCGCGAAGGCACGCAGGGCGTGCCGCGCTCGACCTATTGTTTCCGGCACACGTATGCCACGCTCCGCTTGCAGGAGGGCGTAGACGTGTACTTCCTCGCCGAGCAGATGGGAACCTCCGTCCACATGATTGAAAGCCACTACGGACACGTGAACACCATCAAGCACGCCGACCGCGTGTTGCAGGGCATGGCGGGATGGGAGTTGCCGCAACCAGACGATACCAGGGCCAAGGCGTCGAAAGCGGCGGAGACACACGACAAAGATAAAAGAGGTCAGCGCTACAGGCCGCGCTGACCCTGAATCTCCCGAGGCCGTTCTTGCCGGAGCCGCTGGCGGAGGCTGGCGCAAGGAGGTGTTATTACATTTGTCCGGCCCGGACGCTCGTCACTGAGATTGTCCAGATTTGCCGCTGCCCCGCCGGGGCGTTCTTAGCGGCAAATCTCTCTGCACGTGCCGCCGCTGGCGGCTGTTCTTCGTGCAGTTCCAACCCTTTTTGCCGGGAAGGATGCTCGTTTCAACGCCAGTTTGAAAATTCCGTTTTTCGCCGGTCGAAAACTCCTCCGCCTCACTGGGGATGAAGGTATACATTTCCAGCCGATTGGCGTGAAGATGAATCCGGCTGGTGAAGCGGAGGCGGGGACGCCGTCTCTCGTAGGAAAATTGTGGGATTTTTCTTACAGGTTCGCGTGTGTAAACAGGGGCCGGTTTTGACACCGATATTTGCCCGTTATGTCTGCGCCTTCGCGGGGATAAAGCAATTCTCGCCGAATGTGTACTTGTTTAGCTCACGATCCACAAGAGCTTCAATCTCCACATTTCTACTGAGTGCGTAGACTGCGCGGTGAGCAAACTGCACGGTTGCAGTATTAACTTTGACAGTATCTTCCACGCTGAGCACTTTGCTGTTCCAGCGGACACCATTGCCCGCAAAAAACAGCATCTGCGGTGAGAGCGGGAACACTATCGCAGTGTTCTGATGGCCGAATCCAGTGCCCATTGTTATAGGAGCTTGTGGTCCGTTCAACGCCCAAGTTTGAACCGGACAATCCGATGTCACGAACTCGCAGCCGGGCGCAGCTTCCAAAATGAACCAACGCTCTTTTTCGATGATGTTCTTCGTAATCATCTTGGCGCTATCTTCAATTCCGGCAAGCTGACCGAAAGCAGGCGCACGCATCTCTTCCAAAGTCTGCCTAACTTTTGCGCGCATGTCCTTTGAATCAACAAAAATTCCCTGTCTCAGAAGTTCGCATTGCATTTCCCTGATTTGTTCTTCACTGTCGTAATTCTCTGCATCCATCATCCGGGTCAGTGCCGGGCCGAATTGCTCGCGCACCTTGCGGGAGCGTAGGAACACAGTCGCGACGAACGATGACCACACGATCTCTTGTTTGCCGGTAAGCGGCTGCCCGGCGTGGATTATGGGGTAGATCGCAGCTGCATCGGTCTCGAATCTCTGGAACCAATTTTCATACCGATTTGCAGTTGCTTCATCATTCACGGTGTACTCGAAATAATCCTCTTCAGAGGACAGGCTTCTGGTCGATCTTCGTTGCGGATCACGACCCGGAACATACTGGAAGACAAACTTTGCGGTGTCGGCAAACTTGTTCAGGTAAAACCGAGGCACAATATGCGAATTGCGCACCAACGGGCGGGCCGTTGATGTTTCCGGGCGAATGACTGTTCTGAATTTGCTCACGGCTTACCTGCTTATCCTTCCGTTTACAAGTAGAGACAGCCGGGCTCCTATCGCTCGATCACAACACCGAGGATGGCGCACGCGGCAAGAAGATCGGGATCATCTTCACTGATAGGTTCGGCGTCGGCTGCTACTTGAACATCGAACGGCTCGAAAATTGCCCAATTTTCCAAGTCATGACCGTAGCGGGATCGGTAATAGATGCCGTTGAGTCCCACTTTATAGATTTCAAGAGAGGCAAGCTGTGTTAATCTGCGCGGCTGCCCCTGCTGCAAAACGGCTACATCCAGATCTGCAAGGCCAAGATTCAGGCACTCCGCTGAAAGCACGCTGCGGAGATGCCCCACCCACTCGGCTGCGTAAATATCGGCGTAATGCCCTCGACTTCTGCCGACTCCGAGGAGGCGAGCTCTGCACCATGCTTTCGGAATCTGAGTCAATGGAAAGAAGTCGTCCTCGCCCTCAATCTCTCGCAACTCTGCCAGCAAAGTCAGATCAGGCCGAAATCGAGCCAGGGTTTCCAGAAAACATGAAAGACGTTGGCAGGACGCATAAAGCACGCGATAGTAGCCAGTAGGATCATCGAACCGATTGCCGAATGTACCGTCCGGCTGAGCCCGTGACCAATCAGGCGGTGCCCACGGATCGGGGTATCGTCCGAGTCGATAAATTGGGCCGAACGGTGTTCGCGTTTCAAACATCGAGGTAAACTCCGATTCCGTCCGCATAGAAAACGTCTAATGTGATTCGTACGCGGCAGAATGATCCTACCGTTTACCTCCCCATCTCTTTCCCGGTGCCGGACGGCGCTTCTGTGGAGGCTGTGGGTCGAACCGCAAGGGGGGTATACCGAAATCCAGGTCCTTGCTCATCAATTCGACCTTGTCCTTACTGATGGTCCATTCTTCGTACACGCGATGATCACGATTACCGCTGCGAGTTCGCTTGGGTACATCGATCACATAGACGCTACCGCGCTCTTTATAAAAGACAGCGTCGCGTTGCCGCATTACATAGGCCAGCCCAGACGGGGCCTCCTCAATACGATGAACGGATTCGTGCCAGCTGTCAGTCGCCGAAGTATCAACCATCGATCAAGCTCCTGCCAAAAACGCACGCGCGGCACCCAGAATCTCCGGCGCAACAACGTCCAGATCGCCTTCCCGGAGAAGGCGCAACGGCACGCGATCTCCGAGTTCGGGATTGACGCCGGTCATCCAGGCTTGAACGACTTGGTGCGTATCGTGTTCGGCGAGCGTTTTGGCGACTTGATACGCAAGGCGCAGCCTGGCTTCCACGTTGCCGTATGGGGCTGTTCCGGCAACCCATCGATCTAGGGCGCGCACATCCCGAACGCCCGCGATGTACGCCGTCAGTTTCCTCCCAAGAACCTCGATCAGCCGACTGACGACTTCGGGCCACTGTAGGGAAATAGCTTCCCGATGAGCGGTGAGACCAGGACGTGACTGCGCAGCGGTAGCTGTCATGGAAGCCTCCTCTGCCACCCAGTGTATCAAAATAACCGCAAAATACCAATACAATAACGATCAAATACAGATTAAATGCCCTTTGCGATGCGCAGATGCCCTTAGGATTCGGTTGCAGAATGCTTGTCGCGGCTTCTGTATCAGGACTGGATTCTCCTCGCTATAGATTTAGATTCATAAACTTACGGAGATTGGGCCCTTCTGCTACCGGACCCTCAATAAAATACCTGCGAGAGTCGTGCTTCCCAGCTTAAACTGGTTGCTAACAGTGGCCTACAGCCTGTTCGCCTTGGTTCAAAGAGAACCAAGAACCAAGCAAGAATGCTGCTGATCGCAGTTTGGCGCCAGCTTCAACCTTCTCGGTCAGGGGAGAGCGAAGCATGGCCTCAGCGAGCTTTTCGCCGTTTGAGTGCTACATGGCCTTGGGTATGTCCGTGGACAATGCTGCTGCTGCTCTTGAGCGCAATGCATTTCGAGTGCTGTCTCTGCCTGCCGATGCGCAGGCGAAGGAGATTTATCGGCAACAACAGAGGATCAAGAACGCACTTGAGCTTGGGGATGACGACGTAGACTCCGGCTTTGCGTTCCTTCCAAAGATCCCCCTCAGTGCAGAAGAAATCCTGGAGGCCGTCCACCGAGTCGAAAGACAGCGTGCACTAGAAGAGCTCTTTTGGGTCCACCAGGTTGCCGGCAAGTTTGATTTCGATACAGGGAACATCGATACGATACTGGCCACCCTTCGCGCCGATGCAGGGCAGAACACCACTAAAGGCTCAGTGGCGCAGCACAACCTAGCCGTTATTCTTACGTGTCTCGCTCAGGGGCTGAATGATTCCCGCCGTCTCGACTATTGGAGAGACGCCATCCGGTATTGGGACGCGACGTTAGCGAACGATGTGTTCTGGCAGTTCATGCAGGACCGCGACGAACTCGCTGATGGAAATGGCGGCCCTCTGCCCCCGGACGACCTGCGGAGCATCGCACGTGAAGCAATTCAGCGTGCGATACAAAATCAAGTTTGGATAGCAGTGGACAATCGCGCCTACAGCGAGATTGCTTCTCTCGTTTTCATCGCGCGCGAATACAAGAACTTGCTTGACGCTGATTCCACGCTTAACGCCATTGGAAATCGGATGGCGAAAGACGGCTCCGTTGCGATTGGTGGCATTCTGGATCGCGTAACAGCAGTTCGCGAAGGATCTGACAAGGCGGTAGCAAGGACCACGTTGGATGCAGCTGAAAAGGACCTGCACAGAATCGGGGAAGATTTCGATGCCATTGTTCAGGCATTCGGTTCGAGAGACGCATTTGCTGGCCTGTTTGACGTTCGGGCGCTTGCGCTCAAGAAGCTTTCAGTTGCCTATTTCAATCTCGTCGGAGACGAACAAGAAGCGCTTCGCCTTGCGATGGAAGCTAGCGCCCTTGCCCGCGATCCGCAACTCAAAACAGATGCCGAGGATGGGTGCAGGCATATCCGTAGATCGCTGGCCTGTTCAGAAGCGATTGCGTTGGTTGAACAAAAGAACTATGCCGCAGCCAAGGAGAAGCTTGCAGTTGCCCTGGCGCTTTCGACCGAAGAGCAAAAAGCTGAGATCGTCGAATTACAACAAGGCGTTCGTCGGGCGTGCGTTTTTCGCGACGTAGACATTGCCCAGCGCAGCCCTTCGCTAAGCACATTCAACGGGATTGGCGCACGCTTTTACGGCCGGCGAGATTTCGACGCAGAAACCAACAGCTATATAACAGTTCACTGGTTTGTCTTTCTCTACTTTCCAATTATTCCGCTCGCCTGCTATCGCATATCGGATCGGGGGCATAACCTCTACACAATTTACGGCCGCGTTCCTTTGACACCATTCCTCCGCAAATACCGCTGGGGCGTCGTGGCAGCTGTCGCTCTTTTGGTGATTTGGTTCATGGTTGTCAACGGCAGTTCCAATGGAACTAGCGGAAGCACGTACACGTCGCCCTCTGTATCGCCTCAGTCAACAGAGTCTCCGTCGGTCGGAGTCTCAGGAACAAGCGAGAAAGACGCAATCGAATCTGAACGAGCCGAACTGAAGCGCCTGAGTGATTCTCTCGATCTGCAAAAGCAAGAGCTAGACCAAGAGTCGGCAGACCTGAAGCGCATGGAATCGTACATTCGTTCCGTGAAAGACACTTACACGGACGAGACAATTCCAGCAGACGTTCGGGAACAATACAACACGACAGTGGATGACTACAATAACAAACTTCCAAGTTTTAATGCCGCAGTGCGGAGTTACAACTCGGATCTCCAACAATATCAAGAGAGGATAGCGGCGTTCAATGAAAGAGTAAACCGCTACAATTCAACGCAATGAAGACTCGACTGAAAAAGAAGCTTGCAAAGAAGGCTAGGGCGAGCGCCGTAAGTCAACTTAGCTCTCAGTCCACTCGTGCGGCATCTGCGTCGCTGTTCGCAACCGAGTGTTGGAGGATTAGGAAAATGCTTC
The DNA here is from genome assembly GCA_963766785.1 of uncultured Acidobacteriota bacterium. Lineage (GTDB taxonomy): Bacteria > Acidobacteriota > Terriglobia > Terriglobales > Acidobacteriaceae > Telmatobacter. The sequence continues at coordinate 270,218 of CAVYBV010000007.1, read as the reverse complement.
CGGAGTTTGCTGACAATAAGAAATTCCTGGTTCTCCAAAGCAGCGTCGAGAGAATGATTTCGGAACTCGCCGGGATTGGTATTGAAATCGAAGACCCTGAGCAATGCGAATTCCGCGAGGGAATGACGCTCCGAGTCGCATTATTCGAAGAAACGGCCAGCCTTGCAGCAGGCAAGAAAATGATAACCGAGACTCTTGAGCCGGCGATCTACCTAAATGATCGTCTTGTTAACCAGGCAAAGGTGATTGTCTCGGTGGGAACGGGGGACGAGTAGATGAGCCGTACAACGATTGACTTCGGGATCGACTTGGGGACGACCAACAGCGAAATCGCATGTATGGACAAAGGCGACCTCGTTGTCATCAAGAACAAGGCGACTGGAAGCGAGATAACACCTTCGGCGGTGAAAGTGGATGCAAGAGGCACCGTCGTTGTAGGTCAAAACGCCTACGACGAGCTCGAATATGACCCGGAAAACGCCGTGAGCGAATTCAAGCGTTGGATGGGAAACGCCAGTAATAGCGGATTTACTTTCAAGAAATCCGGCAGACGCATGACCGGCGCAGAGTTGTCATCCGAAGTGCTGAAAGTCCTGAAAGCGAGTGCGTCTTCTCGGTTCGGGGACGAAGAGATAAATGCGGCTGTAATTACTGTTCCGGCAATGTTTCTCATCCCATCTTGTGAAGATACAAAAGCGGCTGCGAAACTCGCCGGAATTGAGATGTGCCCGCTCTTGCAGGAGCCAGTCGCCGCTGCAATGGCGTACGGCTATCGCGCCGAGAGCCTAGACGGCAATCTCCTAGTATTTGATCTTGGAGGCGGAACATTTGACACGTCGATTCTCGCTGTCCGAGAAGGGAGACTGGTTGTTGTTGGAAACGATGGAGATGAAAAATTGGGCGGCAAGGACTATGATTGGTCGCTCGTAGAGGTCATCAGTCAACAGCTGGCTTCAGAATACCGACACCTTCGATTGAGCCGCGATGGCACTGCGCGGCGAGCGATGGCGAAGCTGAAGCACGTCGCAGAATATGCCAAGAAATCACTTTCTCTTTCATCGACTGTCAATGTTGAAGTGAACCGACTTGGAGGCGACTTCGATGAAATCGATACGGTCGTTCAAATCACTGCGAGCGACCTGCAAAGAGCTACGGAGCATCTCACCGATCGCTGCATAACGATTTGTAGACGGGTTCTCAAAGAAGCTCGCCTGTCGCCAGATCACCTAGCTGCGGTACTTCTAGTCGGCGGACAGACACAGACTCCGTACATTCGAGAAATGGTTGCCAACGAACTTGGAAAAGTGGAATCCCGGCTTGACCCTCTAACGGTTGTTGCGTCGGGCGCAGCTTTATTCGCCTCAACGCAGCGTTTACCCTCGCGCAGATCGAAAGATACGATTGCTGGTTCAGTGGATGTCAAGGTTGCCTACAACCCAGTCTCCGCTGATCTCGATGCGGACATCGCCATTTCGGTCCGGCCCTCTCATCCTGGCGCGACGCTTTCTATTACACGCTCGGATGGTGGCTGGAGCAGCGGGGCAATCGCTGTGCCGGCAAATGGTAGGGTTGACACCGCGGTTGTTCTTCGTGCGAGAAAATCCAACGCTTTCGATATCCAACTTCGTGATGCTTCAGGGGCACTGATTCCGACGTCGAGTGAATGCAGTTTCTCGATTACTCATGGTCTGGCTACCGCACAAGCTACAACATCGAGAGCCTTCGGAGTGGCATTGGAAGACAACCAAGTCCAAATTATCATCCAGAACGGGTCTCCGCTTCCCGCGAAGGGCGCGCAGAAGTTCGTAACTGCGCACGAAGTCGTCGCGGGGAATAGGAAGAGTTCTCTCAAGATTTACGTTCTCGAAGGCGATAATCCCCGGGCCGACCGCAACATAAAAATTGGCGAGATCGTGCTCAATGGTGACGAGATCAAGCGCTCGTTGCCTGCCGGGGAAACAGTAGAAATCACGTATCGACTGGACGAATCGAAAACACTGTCGGCAGAGGCGGTTTTCCCGTCTATCCGAGAAGCAAAACAGATTACGTACAGGCCCGAACGTCCGGAGCTTGGCCCTGACGATATCGAATTTGAACTCAGGAAAGAAAAGGAACGATTGGCTGAGATCGAACGTGCTGCCCCCGAAAAGGTCGGATCGCAAATCGGCCATCAAATTATCGTCATTGAGCGGGAAAAAGAGCTGCCGCAGAAGATCACGACGCGGCCCAAAAAGCAGCGCAACGGCTAATAGAGTTCAAGCAGGCCGTCGATGCACTCCAGATGTCGTCGGAGTGGGAATTATTGTTGGCCGATCTTGACGGGTTCAGGGATGCGACTATACGAATCGAGGCTCTTGGCAAGCCCGAGCAGCAGCAAAATTACACGGAAACCCTGACGACGGCTGCGGATGCCGAGTCCAATCATGACTTAGATTTGCTAAGGAAGAGCGTTCAGCGGCTCCGGGACATTTATTGGGCCATAACGCTTTCACAGGATGACTTCTGGAAAGCTCAATTCGCAACGCTTTACGAAGAGACCGAATTCGTCGATCCTCTGAAAGCCGAACGGCTAAAGGAAGAGGGTTTGAGATCATTGAAAAGAGAGGATATCAGCTCGCTTCGAACAATTGTATGGGACCTCTTTAGCTTGTTGCCGACTTGGCAACAAGGGAAGCTCGATATGCGTTTTGACGATGCTGGCCTTCGTAAGGCGCGAGGGCAGGGAGTGTGAATCTGGAGCGACTTGTTGCTGGAGAGTTAATCCGGGATACATATACCATCGTGCGACACGTTGGCAGTGGTGCATTCGGTGATGTTTATCTTTCCAGGCATCGGTATATGGGATTGCAGGCGCTGAAGGTGTTTTCTCGTCAAGAGGGCACCGACGCGCTCGAAGAAGCCTACCTTCTCACGAAACTCAGCCACCCAAATATTGTTCGCGTATTTGAAGCAAACGAATTTGAGCGCGTCGGCGAGACTTGCGGTTACTTCAGCATGGAGTATGTTGACGGCGGTACGCTCCTCAACATAATGCATTCTGATCTGCCTATTAAGGCCCGAATAGGCTTGGGCAGGGACATTCTATCTGGACTCGCATTCGCTCACTCGCAGGTTCCACCGATTATTCACCGCGACATTAGCCCAACAAATATCCTAATCGACCGAAGCAACGGGCGCCTATCCGCGAAAATAAGCGACTTCGGCTTGGCAAAGCACGTAGATCCTCAGTCTCTCGTTGCGAGTGCCGCCGGCAAGTACCTCTATATGGCGCCGGAGAGTTTCTTAGGAAAACACTCGACGGCAACGGACGTGTATTCGGCGGCAATTGTCCTCTTTGAGCTGTTTACCGGAAGGCATCCATTTCGTGTCGGGCTCTCCGTCTCAGCAACAGCGTCTGAAATGGCCAGTATTGTGCGCGAATCGCGCGTACAGTCGATTCCGAATGTGTCTGACTTTTGTTCGGAGCTCGGAAATCAATGGAACGCACTTTTTCAAAGTGCGCTGGCTCATGACTATGAAGAACGCCCAGTTACTGCACAGGATTTCCTTGCTCAGTTTATTGTTGCTTGCGAACCACGCCCATCAGCGGCCCCGGTTGCAACTGAGGACGCTTCGGGGTTGGTCACAGAGGCGAGAAAGCTCGCGGAACAAGCTGACACGCTGAACGACGCAATCGAAGTACTCGAACGCGCCTGCCATCTTGATCCAAGGGTTCGAGAACGGTATGCGGAAATGCTCTCGCTGTGGAAGAGAGGGATCGTCCTTTGAACGACTATATCGTGAAAGTGGCCAACAAAATCGACCGACTTGCGCGAACTGCCAGAGTGCAGGATTTATCTCTGTTGTTGTCGCAATCCGAACTAGAGCGAGTTGGCAAGATTGCCGCTGTCATTGAGCAATTGGGTCATGGCGATTATCTAGTTGGTTCGGGTCCATATACGCAAGGAGTCTATTCAATCATGGCCGACGAGGTCGTGCTGGGGCGATTGGCGACCCCAATGGAAGACCCGTTGGACAAACCCGTTGACATCTTTTGTCAAGATGTTCCATGTCTGGTCCCCCGCGAAGTGTCCAGGTACCACGCAATGGTTTTTAGGTTAGGCGACGAGCGAATGCGATATTTTGTCCGAGACCTTGCCAGCACCTGCGGAACGTACGTGAATGGAGAACGACTCCGAACAGAGCCGGATAAAGAACCAGCAGCGGAGCTGAAACCCGGAGATGTCATCTCACTTGGTCCATCACATATCAATTCATATGTTTTCGTGCGGCTGTAGACATCGTCGTGTCTAGCCGTGCCGACGCCTTGCAGTTGCGGTTTCGCGCACATCCGCCACAGAGATACACTGCCTTTACGCACCCAATTACGAAACTTGCGCATACGGGCACTCCTCGAATTTCTGCGCAAACAACTCGACGTGATCCCCGAGCTGCCGCCGGAAGTGTTGCAGATGCTCGACAGAGGGATTGTAGACCTCGATTTGCCTGCCCACACCGTACCGTCGAAATATCTCCGCCGAATAAGGATCGTACTGCGGAAAGGAGTATCCGATAAACGCCAGAGCTTCACTCTGCTCCAGTGCTGTTTGCACATCCGACCATATCAATTTCAGATTTGCGTTCTGTTCCGGCAATTCGGGATCGCCTGGAAAGAGCATGTAACGATAATCCGGGTTGATCTCATCCACGTCTGGGTCTACGAACGGCTGTGTGACATCGAAGGACAATTTGCTTTGTGGCGCGATTGCGCGCCAACCTCCGTAATCACAGTGCCCTCCACCTTCCAGCCATGAACTCCAGTTAATCGAACCATGTGGCTTGAGAACCGGGGTCGCGCCCGGAAAGCGGGGGTTGTAATCCCAAGGAACAGCCGCATCGTGTAACGACCGTTCCATGAGCAGATCCCAGTTAAAAGAGATGACCATATTACCACGCATTTCGGCTGGCTTAAAAAATCGCTTGGCGAAAGTTTCATAAATCGCAGGAGCTTTCATAATTGCATTCTGCCGCTGCCACAGAAGCCGAGCGCAACCAATTCTCAAAACGCGCAGCGTCGCATGTCGTGGATCGTAGCCGTCCGCACTTGCACAGATATGCCGTAACGCAATAAGCAGCTCCTCAAAGCCTTGTTGCGAATTCTCGTCTACCTGATCGAGCCCCGCATAAAACTCCCCGCGTCCTAAATTCCGGCCCGGCTCAAGAGAGGCCCTGTAACTCGCGTGCCGTTCAGCCTCTACGAATTTGATTACAAGCTCCTTCAAACCGCGAACAAGCGGAAATTGTGCAGCCGCCGAGAAACCTGCTCCGAGTATGAATATTGTTCTTATCATTTCATTTCTATTGTTTCACTCTTCATGGGAAGGATGCACTGCCCTTCCCACGCTTCGACCGCCGAAAGAGCCGCCGTTCTCCGCTCCCCATCCATGCGGGGCCTGTATCCTTCCCCGCAACGCCCCTCCCTGACGTGCGCACGAGCGTACGGCAATAAGGAAGTGGTCCAACTTTCTTTCTCGTTTGAGTGCCCCCGCTTCAGGCAACGGTCTGGCAGAGGCGGAAAGAACCTGTCAAGGCTCTCCGCTGCGCTTCGATGAACGCGCACCAAACGCGCGGCCTGGACAGAACCTTCTCGCCTCCGCCCGTTGCGAAGAGCCATGAAGCGGGGGCACTCAACGAAAAAAATTGGTTTGGGTGCTCTTGCTTCTGGACGCCAATCGGCCCCAACGGGGCTTCGCAGGAGCATCGTTATGAAGCGCAGAAACGGCATTACCAGCATTGCAGCCACCACCGCCAGCAATGGCACAGCCAGCAGCCAAGCTGCGCCGCACAGGAAAAATGCGGCGCAGCCGAACCGCAGCGATTCGCCCTATCAGGGGCGGACAGCGCAGAAAGACAATCCGACCCAACTCATCATCAAGCAGGCTGTGGACTATCTTATCCGGCAGGTCGAGGCAGGCAAAAGCGAAACACTTGCCGCGTACCTGACCGCGATGGCGCGGTTCCACAATTACAGCTTTGGCAATATCGTTGCCATTGCGCGGCAGAAACCCGACGCTAAGCGCGTAGCGGGATTCGGCACGTGGAAAGAGATGGGCCGGTTCGTGAAGCGCGGCGAGAAGGGCATCCAGATTCTTGCGCCCATGATCGGATTCCGGCGCGGGGGAGATGCGGCAGAGCAGGAGCCGGAAACGAAGCCTCAGCGTGTGCTGATCGGCTTCCGGGTCGTACACGTTTTCGACGTGGCGCAGACTGAGGGCGAAGACCTGCCGGAGTTCGCGCACAACATCTCCGGCGAAGTGGGCGAACAGCGCAACCGGCTCATTGATTTTCTTGCGCAACAGAACATTGCGCTTGAGTTCAACGAAAGAATCTCACCGGCTTTGGGCGTGAGCTACGGAGGCAAGATAGCTTTGCTCCCCGGCCAGTCGAAACCGGAGGAGTTCGTCACTCTGGTTCATGAAACGGCGCATGAACTCTTGCACAAGGCAGAGCGCCGTACTTTCACCACGGCAACCGTGCGCGAGACGGAAGCCGAGGCCGTGGCCTTCATCGTGGGTCAGGCAATCGGACTGGAGATGGGAACCGCATCGAGCGATTACATCCAGATGTACAACGGCAATTCAACCCTGCTGGCCGAAAGCCTTGAAGTGATCCAGCGGACCTCCGCCGTGATTCTGGCCGCAATCCGTGACGACGAAAGCGCGAAAACGGCCAAGCAGCCGGAGCAGTTCGCAGCGGCCAGCTAACGCACACATCCTGAGCGGGTGCGCTCGGAGTGTGCCCGCTTGCGCCATTACGCAAGATTCAACCGGAACAGGAGATTCCCCATGACTACCACAGTGCAAACTCAGTCCGAGTACCGCGACCTGCCGCTTGATTGGCTGGTCATATCCCCCACCAACCCGCGCAAGACATTCGACGAGGATGCGATGCAGGAACTCGCCGCCAGCATCCGCGAAAACGGCGTGTTGCAGCCGTTGTTGGTTCGGCCTCGCACGGAGCGGAGCTTTGAGATCGTTTTCGGAGAACGCCGCTATCGCGGCGCTGCGATGGCCGAGAAAGAGACCGTGCCGGTGTGCATCCGCGAGATGACAGACGCTCAGGTGTTGGAGGCGCAGCTAGTCGAAAACCTCCAGCGGCAGGACGTGCATCCGCTCCATGAGGCGCAGGGCTTCGCCGCGCTCTTGCGCCTTGAGGAGCCGAAGTATTCCGTCGAACTTATTGCGGCCAAGTGCGGCAAGAGCGCCGGATATGTGACCTCTCGCCTTCGCTTGACCGAGCTTGCGCCCGCCGCAGTCGAAGCCTTTACCAAGGACGAAATTGGCTTGGGCCATGCGCTCTTGCTTGCGAAATTGCAGCCGGAACAACAGGAGGAAGCGTTGACCGCTTGCTGGCAGGAAAGTTACACAGGCGGAAGCAAGGCGAAGCGCATCCTGCTGCCCGTTCGCCATCTGCGGGAATGGATCGAGCACAACATCCTCTTGGAACTCGCCACCGCGCCGTTCTCGAAAGAGGATGCAACGCTTGTGCCCGAGGCAGGTTCCTGTGTTGAATGCCCCAAGCGCACCGGGCACAACACGCTGCTCTTCGAGGGCATCGCGGCGCAGCACGATTCCTGCTCCGATCCTGCCTGCTATGCGGCCAAGGTGGACGCGCACGTAAAGCAGACGGTGGCAGCGAAACCGAAGCTGGTACAGATCACCACCGCCTACGGCAAACCCGCCGAAGGCAGCCCGGTTGTACCCCGCAACCAGTATGTCGAAATCCGGCAGGAGAAGCCCAAGAACAAATACCAGCAGGACGCGCCGGAATACAAAACATGCAAGTACATCACCGAGGCCATCGTTGCGGACGGCACCGACAAGGGCGAAATCCGCAAGGTGTGCGCTAACCCCGATTGCCCGGTGCATCACCCAAAGAAGCAGCAGCGGCGGGTTCAGTCCGACGCGGTGGAGAAAGCCGCTCAGGAAAAACAGCGCCGGGAGGAAGCGCACGCCCAGGCAACCGGACTGCGCGTTCTGAAAGCCATCGGCGAAGCCGTTCCCGTCCGGCTGATGAAACGCGACCTGCTGTTTCTGGCCGAGCGCCTGACGGCGATGCTGGACGAGCGGCGCCTGTCCGTTCTCATCCGGCAGCATGGCATCGGCAAGTCCAACGACGCGGCCCCGGCAAAACTGCTGGCAGCGTTTCTGCCCAAGGCTGAGGAAAGCACACTCGGCCGCATTTTGGTGGAGACTGTCATTCTGGTGTCCATGCACAACCAGACCGACGCGGCAAAGATTCTGCGCGATGCGGCGCACACCTATAGGGTGGACGTGGACGCCATTTCCGCGACAGTCAAGCAGGAATTCGCGGCGAAGGAGAAAGGGAAGGCCAATAAGAAGGCCGCGCCAAAGCCGGCATCGAAGCCCACAAAGAGAGCAGCGGCATAACCCCTACCAACCGGGAGCCTTTCGCGGAGCCAGCAAGAACGGCTCCGCATTTCTATGTCCGACTGCCCGTTTGCCCGCCCTTGTCCGATGCCCCGGCGAAGCCGGGGCGGCATCTTCGGCCCACCCAACGGGCAGCGCCGAACCGCTCTCGCCGGGAACACATGGGAGTGCTGGTAGTTAGTCTGTGCATTGCGGCAAGGCCGTTTATAGCTACGGCGACAATTCAGTGACGCGGTTCGGCGCACTCAGAAGAATTGTCGGGAGCCCGTCTACCCGCCCTTGTCTGATGCCCCGGTTTAGCCGGGGCGGCATCTTCGGCCCACCCGACGGGCAGTGCCGCCTGTAGTGCGTAGCGGCACGTGATGCTGTTCTCGGCGCGGCGGCGCGTTTAACCGGCTTATCCATTGTGGGCACGACCGAATCGACACCTTTTGCCACAGCCGCGCCGCACTGAGGGCACAATTGTGCTGCATTTCGAGTTCAGCGCACAACTAACACATATCATCTCGCCCTCTTCGTGCCCATGAGCTTAAGGGTTCGATCAACCGCGTGCGTCATTTCCAATAAGAGGCTACCGACCGCGCTCCGCGCATCTCCAACAGACTTTTCCTTAGTTGGGACCGTCGCGTACGCAATCGTGTTGACAGAACCATTGCGGGCTGATGTGAATTGGTCGGAGAGGAAACGCATGAGGTGATCCCTGAACTCATTTCGCCTCGTCATGTGCTCCTCGAACTGAGCCTGCCGTAGCCTGCCTTCTGTTACAAGCCTCTTGATATGAGGACAATAGGGATTAGTTTCATAATGAACGAAGAGTTTTATATCCTCACTGATGCGATCAAATTGGCACTCGATATGTATGTTGAAATGCTTTGTCGGGTCGAACTTGGTCCAGTCAGGTTCGCCAGCGCGGTCCTCAGTAACGTTGCCGGGTGCCCAATGTATTTTCCCAAAGTTGATTCCGTAATACGGATGACCTGCTGGATTACCTCTCCAAGGCCGGCAGAACTCCACGCTGGGCATCCGGATTGAGCGAAAGAAAGTAGAAAAGGCCAGGAATCCTGAACCAAGCTGGCCGCCACCATTCAGCTTGTGGCCTAGCGAGTCATTATCATCCAGATTTTCACCTTCATAGAACTCGTTCAAACAATCGGTCCAGGAACAGAGCAGCATTGCCGCTGTCGGGTCGTCATTGATTGGATGGCGAGTCAACTCTGTCGCAAACCCTTTGATACACACTGGACGGAAATCCTCGTTGTCTGGGAACTGGTCAGGGTAGAGAGTGAAGAAGACCAGATCTGTAGCTGTCAAATCATCTTTCTCAAGCTCGAATGCTTCACAAATCTCATGGAAACATTCCTTTGACGCATAGCGTGTTGTCTGGTCGTGGCCTTCCTCTGCGTGCAGCTTAACCTCGACAACTCCCAATCGTTTACGTCTCCCATGTGTACCCGAGACAACGATATCGGGTACGCCAATTCCGCGAAGCGAAAGGCGTGTCCGAACATCGCTAAGCTCAGTGTCTGTCGGCCATCCAAGAACACTCGCAAAAAAAGAGTTGCGAAACTGAGGCGAATGCTCGATGCAGTACTTGAAGAGATTTGTATGCACATCCTCTTTCCCGGTGACGCCGAGAAGATTAAGAACGTTAGGCAGGCTCATTTTTGTCATTCCTCTTCTTTCCAAGCTGGTAGTTAGCAAGCATTCCTTTGCAGTCGTCTACGATCGCCTGCCGCATAGCCGGTGGCTCGACCAATTCGGCGTCGGCTCCCCAACCGATCAGCCACCTTTTCGCTTCCCACAAGTTCGCAATCTGGAGTTCCATAATTACGCTTCCGTCGTCCTGCGGAAAAAAGTTCTGCGAATCGTGCCAATGCCGCTCCATGACGTACGGCGCCTGATTCGGCGAGAACCGGATGCGGACTAATTGAGGCTCACCACCGTGGACCGGAAATGCCGTTCGCTGGAATGCCTCGAAATCGAAGTCATCCTCGATTGTGAAGCGCTGATTCGTAGCAGTGATATTGATAATGCGCTCGACGGCGAAGGTGCGGATAGCGTTTTTCAAATGGTCGAATGCCACGAGGTAGAGCCCGCCGCCCGCGTACCAGAGCCGATATGGGTCTACCTCGCGCATTCGGGCTTCAGCAGCCCTCAGCGGCTTGTGAGAGATACGGACTGTGAGCCGATGTCGAGCGGCGCGGCTCAGTGCGTCAATGATCTTCGATGACTTGCTGTAGTCTTTCCAGCCTGTGACGGAAACCGCCGTCTGTTCTTTCAGGCGACGTAAGAGGTCGTGTCCCGATGCCGGTAACCGCGCACCTATTTTCTGCAATGCTGAATTCAAGGCATCCTGCACCGGGCTGCCATGGAGCACTTGCAGCAGATCGCGGCTGAAATATAGAGCCATGAGTTCCGGCAGCGTAAAGGAAAACTCGGGAGACTCCTTCGTTGAGTCCATGAGCCGCCAATACACGGTTCCATTCCGCAGCTCGGATATGACTGGGAACCCGGCAGCTTCCAGTACACTAATGTCCCTTTGTATCGTTCGCTTCGTCACGCCAAGTTGGGCTTTGAGCTGGTCAAGTGACAGCCCGATCCTGCCTGAAAGGAGGCTGACGATTCGCCACTGCCGGGTTAACTGGTCGCCTCTCACAGCATGATCAATCCTTCCCAATTCGATCCTGGCGCGTGGGTACGACAGATCAGGTCGTGCGCCGCAAATTTTATTCGCGGGCGACCGGATGTGTCGCACCGGCAGGATTCAATGTTTTCCATGATAAGACCCCTACACCTCAGCCTGATAAGCAAATCGGCCGCGATTCGGAATGCGCTCGATCAGCACATGCCTTGGATTCGGACATGCATGGCGGAAGAAAAGAACAACCTCGTCCAACTCAGGTTCGACCACTCCCTGGCCGCAATTGCCGCCCATCACCTGATGGGCGCTCGCTGCCGAACGGCAATGCAGCCCCAAGGACGGACGGCCCTTGAAAAGAGGCTTCAGAGGATCGAATTCCCTCCCGAAACCGCACCCGCCATCAGACTGCGACTGGTTTCACTGCCGCAAACCTCGCACGACTGGGCGGCAGAGTGGCTGGATTGCCCGGTTGCATTGTACCTCTCAGGATTCTCCGGGCCGGTGATCGCAGCGAATCTGCCTTGCGTTGACGGAGCCGGCCACAGTTCTGAGTGGCGAGAAGTGACGCTCACGAAACGGGAGGATGTTCCCGCCCTGCTGGACCTCATGAAGGCGGCCTTTGGAGTGCATCGCCCGTTGAAGGTCATGGGTGAAGAGAGCGTAAATATTCAGCCGCTGGCCTGGGGCGACCTTGTCCTGGACGGCTCGGTCGTTCGCCTGGTCAAGGACGACTTCCAGCTGTTTCTTGAACGAGAAGATTGGTACAAGCGACACCGGCTCCCGTTCCGTCGCGGATACCTCTTTCACGGCCCTCCGGGAAACGGAAAGAGCAGCGTGATTCGTGCGATGCTCTCGACAGCCGGAATTTCGGGCTTCACCCTCAATCCGTTCCGCGTTTTCACCGATGACGACATGATGGCTGCAATGTTCGCTGAAGCAGCCCAGTCCACGCCAGCGATCATCGTTCTCGAAGACCTCGACCGATGTTTTCCGATGAACAAGGAAGGCGAGTCGGGCTGTCGCATTTCGCTCCAGCAACTTCTAAATCACTTGGACGGGGTTGGGAACCAGGACGGGATTATCGTTGTGGCGACCGCAAATAATCCGTGCATGCTGGACGCGGCGATTCTGCGCCGTCCCGGACGGTTTGATCGTGTGGTTGGGTTTCAAAGCCCGTCCGCTGAACTCCGGGAACGCTATCTCGGTCACATGAACGCGGCTTTGAGACCGGAGGATCTGAGTGAGTGCGTGCGCATGACTGAGGGATTCTCTTTTGCCCAACTGCGCGAGGCATACATTCTGGCCGGGCTGATTGCACTGGAAGAGGACGGTCACATTGACGCGGCGCAGATTAGCTGCGCGGCGCGCACATTGACTGAAACGATGATGGCCGCTGATCGAAAGTGGAATTCGCCGGTCGGGTTCCGAGAGCCGGTCTAATGTTATAAGCAGAAGCGCGGGCGCACACTGAGACGTGCTGGTTACCAGCATTTCGGGGCAACCGGGGTGCCGGTCAACGGTGTTGCCTCCGCCACGGTAAAAGCGGGAGTTCGCAGCCACGGAGAAGGTCAAGCACCCAAGCTGATGGACAGGCCAAGCGCCTGCGCCCTGTCCTCCCGTTGTGGATGCCGTAGTGTCCAGCGGCATAAGACTCGCGCTGCTGCGCAGCGGATGCACGATGACACGTCACCCCCACTTGGGAACCGCACGGTTAACGAACGCTACCGCGCGGTTAACATTTTCCGAATCTGCGATTTGGTTCCTTCGATCTGCACTCAGGCGCGCTCGGCGAGCGACCGCGTAAACGCCAGAACGGTTCCGGCGTAAACACATTGATTCTGCGGGGCTTGTCTGAAAGAGTCTGTTTACGCGGCTTGACGGGGAGAAACAGAGTGTTTTAGTTTGTCGGCAAGGCGGGTCTTCCCCCATGACTCCTACCCGCACGAGTTCTTCCCCCGAGACCCAGGCGTTTCCTGCCCAGGAAGCCCGCACAGTTCTCCGTGCCAAAACCGTAGCCACACGGCTTACACCCGAGGAGCTGGCCGAGGTGGAAGCCGCCGCCGAACGCGATGGAAAGACCGTCGCCGAGTGGCTGCGCGAGATCGCCCTGCGAACGGCCCGGGGGCGGTCGGCCGATTGCATCGAAATTCTCCTGGCCGAGCAGATGGCCACCCGGTACGCCCTGCTGAATCTCTTCCACGCGACGGCTCTGGCGAACTCTGAGGGGAAGCAACTGCTTCCCGATTCCGTGCTCAAAATCCGCAACCAGGCCGACGCCCAGAAGTTAGCCAAAGCCCGCAAGACACTCCAGGAGTTTCTCGGCCACGACGGAGGCCAGGACGGAGGCCAAAAGTGACCCGTCCGATGCGATTTCCGAGGCGGTTCCCGTGGCTGTTGGTCGTGCCCCTCGCGTTCGTCTTCGCCCTGCCGCTTTTCATCCCTTTGGTTGCTCTGGTCTGGGCCTCCGGTCCGCCGCTCAGGAGCTTCTACCTGATGGCCTATGTGGACAGTTCCGAGCACAGGGCGCAACCCGGAGCCAAGACCGAGATCCGCTGGATCTATAAGACCGCGGCGAACCGGAAGCCGGAACTCGCGGCCGAGAAAGACGTGACCGCGCACCTGTTCAACAATGGCATCGGAAAGAACGCGCACGCGCCCTTTGAGTTGACGGCCGGTGCCAGGGCCGAGGGCTGGTCGGACGTGGTCGAAGGGCCGAGCGTCAAGGTTCCTTCCGCGCCACTCGCCGCGTATCTGAGGAACGAAATTTACGGCGGGGAGAGCTCTTGGTGGTTCATGCTTCGACCCTTCTTTTGGGTTGCGGCGGCGCTGTTCCTTTTGCTCGCCGTGCGGGCATGGTGGAGGTCCAAGGCAAGGCACGAGGAGCGCCACGGACGGCGGACCAAAGGCCCGGAGTTGCGGCGCGCGTTTGAATGGTTTCGCAATCGGAAGGCCACCGGCATCGGCTTCCGGCTGCACTTCGAGAGCCCGCTTTTGAGCTGGCTTCCATTCGGGCCGGTCTACCGGATTCCGCGCCGGCTTGAGTCCAGCCACATTCTGCTGATGGGCGACACCGGAAGCGGCAAGTCGAGCGCCATCCGGCAGGTTCTGCGCCAGGTCAAAGGGCGCGGGGAGAGCGCCATCGTCTACGACCCGGCAATGGACTTCGTGGGTGAGTTTTATTCGCCGGCGCGCGGCGATCTGATCCTGAATCCCCTCGACGCCCGGTGCCCCTATTGGGGGCTGGGAGAAGAGATCAATCGCGAGGAAACGGCCACAACCATCGCCGCCGCGTTCCTTCCGGAGAAGGAGTACGAGAAGGAGTATTTTACCGATGGGCCGCGCCGGGTACTGGCCCATCTGCTCAAGCGGAAGCCGCAGCCCAGGGATATTTTGAGGTGGATGGCCGACCCGGACGAGTGGATCGTGCGGATGGTGAAGGGAACGCCTTTGGCGGCTCTGCTCGATCCGGGAGCCCCGGCGCAGAAGGCGGGCGTTATTTCCAGCCTCAACATGGTAGCCGACTGCCTGGAGCTGCTGCCGGAGTGGGACGAGGCGAAGGGGAAGACCTTTGCGACGAGCGAGTGGTACACCGACCGCAAGCGATGGGTGTTTCTGACCTCCGATCCCGACTACCGGGAGAAGCTCTTGCCGCTGCATTCCGTATGGCTGGACCTGTTTATTTTGCGCATGATGGGCTATTGCCAGGACCATGCCGCCAGGCCGGTATGGTTCGTGCTGGACGAGCTGGCCAGTCTCAACAAGCTGCCCCAGCTCCACACGGCCGTCACCGAAAACCGGAAGTACGGCAACCCGGTAGTGCTGGGCTTTCAGGGGCGCAGCCAGCTTGAAAAGCGTTACGGCCAGGACGCTGAGGCCATGCTATCGCAGCCTGCCACCAAGATGTTTTTCAAAACTACCGAGCCGCGCGCGGCCAAGTGGATCTCCGAGGCCATCGGGGAAATCGAAGTCGAGCGGTTGAAGGAATCGCGCAGCATGGGGCTATTGAGCAGCAAAAAATCGTATGCAATGGAGATCGCCACCAAGCCGCTCATCATGGCTTCCGAAATTTCCGGACTGGAACCGCTGCGCGGCTTCCTCAAGCAGGAGAATCGCGTTGTGCCGGTTCATTTTCGGTTGGCGAAGAATCGCGGCGGACAACCGGATTTCATCGAGCGCAGAATACCGAAGGTCACACCCAGGCCGGTACTCACCATGCCGGCGGCGCCGGCACCCGCAAAGCTACCGGCAAAGCGGGCGGCGGCCCAGGCCGTTCTCCCGCTATCCCCAGCGCCTGCCACGAAGCCCAAAGAGGCGTTTGTGTGGGATGAGTCCAAGGGGATTGAGTGAATCAACGTGCGTTCCCAGTCGTAATACAGCTTGCGACTATTCTATGGGCGCGCAGAAGCACAGACCATTGCCATCCGGATCAGTTACGGAAAACTCACGCAACCCCCAGGTCTGATTGACCGGCGCGGTATGAATTGGAGATTCAGGTCGCTTCGTAGTATCGAGACCGCGTCGGCGAAAGGTCAGATAACGTTCATCAACACTGTCCACAAACACTCGGTTGAGAGAACCGAAAACGCCGTCCCCAGCATGGCATGAGAGCTGTATCTCAGCTCCGTCCTTAACCAAATGAGCCACGCCGTTGGCCGTCTCCTGAGCTTCATAGGCGGGCCACTTGCGCTCAAAGTCGAGGAATTGCGTATAAAACTGGACAGATTTTTCTAAATTACTGGACTTAATTACAGGAACAATCTTCATAACATTCTCCTTGACGGTCAGGCAACAGCATACCGGTTCTGCATACCAACCTGCGTAGGCATGGAATCATCCCATGCTGACCATCTCCAAGCCGTTCTCGGCAAGTCAGGTGCCGACGTGCCATGAGCGGGAGTTTGCGTCAGAGCGGCTGAACTACAGGAGCCGCGACCAGCAGGGACATAGCGAGTGACAAGGCCAGACTGCCCGCAAATGGAGCCTTTCTAGTCTACAGGCCATGCTCCTTTTTCGATGCGCCTACCGAAAAGCCCAATGAGGCGTTTGTATGGGACGAGTCGAATGGAATTGATTAGCGATTGCCTGCAAAGAGGATGAGGTTGCCATCTGGATCACGAACGATGAATGTGCGAGCACCCCACGGTTCTGTTTTCAGTGTCTGGGTAAATGCCACGCCCGCTGCTTGAAATTCAAGGAAGAGCGGCTTTATATCATCGACAGTGATGGATGCTGAGAGCAGGTGTTCTCTATGCCGAAGCTCAGTATTCATTGCGGGTTCGTCCACATAGCGGAAATTCAAACTCGCGCCATCCCGGCACACTTGTCCGTAGAAGGGCGGCTCGCCGTACGTGAAAGCAATCTCGAACCCTAGCTTTTTCGTGTAGAAATCGCATGAGGCGGCAATATCGGCAACAAAGAGTTGGGGTTCTGCGGCGAGAAGTATCGGTTTGGGCTGAGTTTCAATGTGTAGACCATTCATAGCGGGGACTCCTTTAAGGAGCGCCTCCCAACTCTCGAATCCTGCCTTTTTCGCAATCAACTCCTGAGCGTCAGATAACTTGAAGCTGTGCGCGAGCACAGCCTGATCGGTCAAATGACGGAAGCGTGGCAACATTGCTCTAATTTGTGCCGCGACCGGGTAGTAACGATCACGATGCCAACGTAGATAGAGCTTCGCTTGCTTCTTCAGATTTTCGAGATTGGGCATTGGGCGCATTCCTAATTGGTATGTAGGCGGGCATTGCCCATCCGGCCCGAAGGTCCGTTGCGCCCTACAGCACTGGATAAACAATAATCGTACGCCTGAATAGAGGTCAAGGTCTGTTTGCGCTTCCAGGCAATGCTCCTACAATTCTTACAGATAGGAGCATCCCCCATGCTCACCATCTCCAAACCGCTTTCGGCCGGTCAGGCGCGGATGTATCATGCGCGCGAGTTCGCTTCCGAGCAGCAGAACTATTGGAGCCGAGACCAGCAGGGACATAGTGAGTGGCAGGGCAGGCTTGCCCAGCAATGGGGCTTGCAAGGTGAAGTTGGCTCCGAACACTTCGCGCGGTTGAGCGAAGGCCGGCACCCGGAGACCGAGGCTCAGCTCGTCCGGCATCAGACCGCCAAAACGTATGAGGGCAAGAACGGCAAAGAAGTGACCAGCGTGGAACATCGCGCCGGTTGGGACGCCACATTTTCCGCGCCCAAGTCGGTTTCGCTCACCGCTCTTGTGGGCGGCGATGATCGTGTGAGAGTGGCGCACCGCGAAAGCGCGCGCGTCGCCCTGGGGGAGCTGGAGCGGTACACGCAGGCGCGGATCGGCAATGTGCATGCCCCGGAGACCACGGGCAAATTTGTTGCGGCGACCTTCGAGCACGACACTGCCCGTCCCGTGGACGGTTATGCGGCGCCGCAGTTGCATACCCACGCTGTCATCTTCAATGTCACCGAGCGCGACAACGGCCAGACGCGCGCTTTGCAGCCCCAGGAGCTATTCGCTTCGCAACGCTACGCAACCAGCATCTACCGCTCCGAACTGGCGATGCGGTTAGAAGGGTTGGGCTACGAGTTGGAGCGCGGCAAGCATGGGCAGCCGGAGATCAAGGGCTACACGAAGGAGTATCTGGAAGCATCGAGCCCGCGACGCGAGCAGATCAAGGACCATCTTCGCGAGTTGGGGATCGACGGCGCGGGAGCCGCCCAGGTGGCGGCGCACCGGACGCGCGACCGCAAGGAGCTGCTGTCGCCTGAAGAAGTGTTAGAGCGGCACCGCGAGCTGGCCGCGCAACATGGGCATCAGGCCGACCGCGTCGTGGCCCAGGCGCGGGAACGGGGCCAGCGCCAATCACAGGAGCCGGAGAGACAAGCGCAGCGGGCCGTGACTTACGCCCGCGATCATCTTTTTGAACGCGCGGCCGTCCAGGACCGCCGGGCGATTCTCGAAACAGCGCTCAACCGCGGCATGGGAGAAACCACGTATGCCCAGGTGCGGCAGGAGTTCGAGCGCCGGGCCCAGGCCGGGGAGTTTCGCCAAGTCGATCATCCCGGCGCGAGGCCGCAGTACACCACCGCCGCGATGGTTGGCATGGAGCGGGAGATTGTTGCGCGGATGCAGGAGGGCAATCAACGCGGCTATGGCGCCCCAATGCTTGCCGAATTCCCGGCGCGCCTTGGAACGTTGGACCGGCACCCGGAGCTGAATGCTGGCCAGCGCCAGGCGGCCGAAGAGGTGTTTCTTTCGCGCGAAAAGATCGTCGGCCTGGATGGTGTCGCCGGCGCGGGCAAAACGACGGCGCTGGCCGTCATCCGCGAAGGCGCGGAGGCTCAAGGGTACAGGGTCGAAGGTTTCGCGCCCACGTCTCGCGCTGCGCAGAAACTGGCTGAGGCCGGCATCGAGACTTCGACATTGCAGAGACATTTGGCACGTGGCCAGAGTCCGGATACCGGCGAGCGGCGTCTCTATGTGCTCGACGAATCCTCGCTCGCGTCCACCAAGCAAATGCACGAGTTTGTAAACCGGCTTCATCCGAACGATCGCGTATTGCTCGTTGGCGATCGGAGACAGCATGAGGCGGTTGAAGCCGGACGGCCCTTTGCGCAGCTCCAGGATGCGGGCATGAAGACCGTCAAGCTAGAACAGATCGTGCGCCAGAAAGACCCGGAACTGAAACAGGTGGTCGAGCAGCTCGCGCGCGGCGAGGTGCACGAGGCCGTGCAACGCTTGGAGCGGCAGGGCCGCGTGCATGAAGTGAAAGACCCGGCCGAGCGCATCGCGGCTATCGCCCGCGAATACGCGCAATCGCCGGAGAGCACGCTGGTCGTCTCGCCCGACAATCGTTCTCGCACGGAAATCAACCAGGCGATTCATGCAGAGATGCAGGGGCGCGGCCTGGTCGGCAAAGAGGAGCACAGGATCGAGGTGCTTCTACCGCGTCAGGACCTTACCGGACCGGAACGTACGTGGGCCGAGCGGTACAACATCGGCGACGTGCTGCGCTACGCGCGCACGTCTAAGGAGACCGGAATCGAGAAAGGCGAGTATGCGCGTGTGAAAGAGATCGATGCCCGCAACAACCTGCTCACCGTGGTGCGCGCCGATGGCACGGAGCGGACCTACAATCCCAGCCGGCAGCAGGGCGTCTCCGTTTATCGCGAAGAGCCTCGCAGCTTGTCGGTTGGCGACCGCATCCAGTTCACCGCGCCGGCCAATGACTTGAAGGTGGCCAACCGCGAGCTGGGCACTATCGACAGCATCGGTCGGGACGGCCGGCTGAGTTTGAAGATGGACGACGGCGGCCGAGAAGTTCAGCTCGATCCGCGCCAGCATCCGCATCTCGATCACGGCTATGCGGTCACGAGTCATTCCAGCCAGGGGCAGACCGCCGAGCGCGTTTTGATCAATGTGGATACAGAACTGGGCGCCAGGGATTTGCTCAACAGCCGCATGGCTTATGTCTCGGTCTCGCGCGGCGCGCACGATGCGCAGCTCTTTACCAATGACCGCGAGAAGCTGCCTGCCGCGTTGGGCCACGAGGTTTCCCGTGAGAGTGCCCATGTGCCAGCGCACAAGCCCGAGCAGTCCATTGCGGCGCAGCAGGAGATCGGGCCGCGCCACGAGCAGGGGCCGGGCTTTGGAATGGGTTTCTAAAAACTACCTCTCCTCTCCGCTACACTATCTGTGAAGGCTTTCAGCTTCGCTTCGATGAACGCGCACCAGACGTGCGGCCTTGACGGAGGGCTCTCTGCGAGTGTTCACCACCACAAGAAAGCAGTATGCTCCTCATGCCCGAGAGGTCCAGAGAAACCTGTATTGGCTGGAATTTGCACAATTCTCCTGCACAGTTCCTACACAGCCAAAATTTACGGAGCTATGCTCATTTGAATGAGGAATTTCCAAAATCATTCTCACCCGCTCAGGATGACAACCCTATTTGATGACAACTCTGTTTGATGACAACTCTGCTTGATGACAACCCTGTTTTGAGTTGATTTACGCGCCGGCGGGGATGCGGAGTTCTTCGAGCGCGGTGGTGAGCTCGGAGAACAGCCGGTGCTGGATCTCGTCATTCAGCTTGGCGCCGTCGTGGGTGAGGTAGAAGACGTCGATGGCGGTTTCGCCTTCGGTGTCGATGAGGGCGACCGCAATGTTGCATTCCAGATTGGAGAGCACCAGGGCGATGCGGCGCAGCAGGCCAGGAACGTCCTGGGCGATGACCTGGAGGAGCGTGGAGTGGGTTGACGAGAGGGAGTCGAACTGGATGCGGGTGGGGACATGGACCTTGATGCCGGCCGAGTGGCTGGCATTGCGGCGGCCGTCGAGACGTTGCTCCACCGGGGTTTTCTGCACGATCACGTCGTGGATATAACGGAGAAAGCGCTGCTCCTCGGTGGGATTGAGCTCAAGGGTGCGGAAGACGTCGGAGAACTGGAAGCTGTCGACGACGATGCCGGCGTCGTTGGAGAACGCGCCGGCCTTGACGATGTTCATGCCCCAGGCGGCGAGCGCGCCGGCGACGTCGGCAAAGAGGCGGCGGCGATCCTTCACGATCACGGTGAGATCGAAGAGCTGGCGCTGGGGCCGGAGATCGAGCTGGACAGGATCCTTTTCGAGGTCGGCGGCAAGCTGGAAGTGGTTGCGGATCTGATCGGGCAGGCGGGTTTGCAGGTAGCGCTGCGGCAGACCTTCCAGGTAGCGGCCGAGCGCGTCGTATTGCGCGGGTGTAACCATGGCGCGGAGGCGGTTGAGGAGGGTGGGATCGATGGCGGCGTGATAGCGGATCTCGTCCACGCTGCGATCCATGAAGTTGGCGGTGGCCATGTAAAGCTGCCACAGGTTTTCCGCCTTCCAGGGAGTGAGCGCCTCGGGGTTGACCGCCTTGATATCGGCGTAGGTGAGCAAGGTCAGCATCTTGAGCAGGGCGGGCGAACCGATTTTGTCGGCGAAGCTGCGCACATTCTCCTGGTCAAAGATGTCGCGGCGAAGAGCGTTCGACATCTCCAGGTGCTGACGGATGAGGCCGAGGACGGCTTCGCGCTCCTCGGCATCGAAGTCGAGGCGGGCCATGAAACTATCGGCCAGCTCGACCGATTGGCCGGTATGCTCGCCGCTGCGCCGGCCTTTGCCGGTGTCGTGAAGAAGCAGGGCCAGCAGGAAGAGGTCGAGGCGCTCGATTTCCGGCAGAAGCTGGGCCAGGCGCTGTTCGTAGTCGTGCGCGGGAGTGCGCAGGCTATGCACGTTATCGATGGTGAGGAACGTGTGCTCGTCGACGGTGTAGCGGTGGTAACTGTCGCGAATCACCAGGGCGTCAATGCCGTGGAACTCGGGGATGAGCATCTCCAGGACCCCGAGCGCGTGCATGGTTCTGAGAGCATGAGCCGCGTGCGGGCCAAGGAGGACTTCGCGCAGGGAGTTCCACAGATACGGACCTTCCGGAATGTGGATGGCAAGGGCGGGGATGGCGTCGGTGATGCGGTCTTCGGCGGCCTGCGAAAGCGAGTAGCCGTGCGTGGCCATGAGGGAGAAGATGCGCAGGATGGTGGAGGTGTCGGAGAACTGGGCGCCGGGTAGAATGTCGATGCGGCCCTGGTCGAGCACGAACTCGGTGCCGGCGATGGGAGTGCGGCGGCGGCGGAATTGCTTGTAGAAGCTGACCGGCGCGGGGAGGTTTTCCATCAGCAGCGCGGCGCGGCGATAGATGACGCGCGCATGGCGATAATACGTGCGCATCCAGTAGGCGGGGTCGGCAGTGCCGCGGGTTTCCAGGCCGATGGAGTTGGCGGCGGCTTCGTCCTGCGATTGCCAGTCGAGGATGTTGTCGTCGCGGCCGTGGCGGATGTGGAGGAAACATCGCGCGGCGGCGAGGAAATCGAAGGCGGCTTCCGCTTCGCCGCGGGCCGACTGGAAGACGCCGCCGCGCTGGCGCGGCCACTCGCGGGTTTCCTTCAGATGGAAAAGCAGGGCGAACCAGACGGCGAGATGGTAGTCGCGCAGGCCTCCGGGACACTCTTTCAGGTTGGGCTCCAGATGGAAGATGGTGTTGCCGTATTTGGAGTGCCGGGCGCGGGCAATCTCGCCCAGCTTCTGGGCGATGGCGTTCCATTCGCTGAGGATGAGGCCGGGAAACACGGACTGGTGGAGCTGCTGATAGAGAGGAAAATGGCCGGCGAGAAAGCGGCGATCGAGCGTGGCCAGAGTGAACTCGAGGTTATCGGGATCGAAGCGGCCGGCCTCCTTGAGGGTGCGCGAAGCGGGGCTGGCGCGAAGGCCGACGTCCCACATGCCCTGGTAGATGGCGCGTACAGAGTCCCGGGCCTGCTCTTCGGTTTTGTCGTCGGCAAAAGCGAAGAGAACGTCGATATCGGAGCAGGGAAACAGATCCTTGCGGCCGTAGCCTCCGAGGGCGAGCAGAGAGACATTCATGCCGGCTTGGCCGGCGAAGGCGCGGCGCCACATTTCAATCAGGATGCGGTCCACAATGGCGGAGCGGCGGCGAATGGCGGCGGTGCCGTCGCCGGTTCGTTCGTAGGTGGCCGAGACAAGCGCCATCTCCCGCTGATACTGCTCCCGTAAATCGTCAACCGTGATTGCGATTGGGTCCATGGGTCGTAGGGGTGTGGAGCTGAAGCAATAAGGATGTTCAATCAGGATAAGCCATTGGCGGGGAAAGGAGAATTGTGGCGGCGTAAAGATGGCAGGGGCCAGTTGTCAGTTGTCAGTGATCAGTGGTCAGCTAAAGCGGGATTGCAAGGCCGGACTGTCGCGCATGATGATACTGGTGGGTTGCCGCGGAAGACGCCTGGGAGAACTCCAATGACGGGGAAGCCGAAGTACAGGAGCGAAATTAGTGAGGCGGTTCACAGTTCGGTTGTGGGAATGTTTAAGGCTGGAACCATCAACAAGGCAACGATGCGCGAGTTCGATGAAAGCTGCCTCCTCAAGCCCCTAAGCCCAAGCCGCATCAAGAGAATCCGCACGGCCCAAAAGGTAAGTCAGAGCGTATTCGCGCGTTATCTGAATACCAGCGAGTCCACGGTGGAGAAGTGGGAGTCCGGCGCGAAGAAGCCGAGCGGGATGGCGCTGAAGCTGCTGGATATCGTGGACAAGCGCGGGCGGAAGGTGCTGGCGTAACACCCGCGTATTTCTTCCATGAAATGGCCAGAATCGTCGCTCGCAGCAAACCGGAATTGGGCAGCAAACCGGAATTGGGCAGCAAACTCCAGCTACAGCGCCGTCTCGCCGCGCTCGTCGTTGCGGATGCGGATTGCGTCATCGACGCGACTGATGAAGATCTTGCCGTCGCCGATCCGGCCCGTGCGCGCCGCGCCAATGATGGCCTGGACGGCTTTTTCCTGAAGCGCATCCGGCACTACCATTTCAATCTTGACTTTGGGCAGGAGGTCCACCGTATATTCACGGCCGCGATAGAACTCGGTATGGCCCTTCTGACGGCCATGGCCGCGCGCCTCCAGAATCGTCATGCCCTCAATGCCCGCTTCCAGCAGCGCATCTTTGACCGCATCCAGCTTGGAGGGCTGGAGAATTGCTTCGATCTTCACCATGGTGCAATGTGCCTCGGTTGACAGCCTATCAGGCCGGGCGGACAGAGTGAATGAGCCCGGCGTGGTTTTTTCCTGAGAAACGAATCACGTGTTGAAATCGTATCCTTCTTCGCCGTGTTGCGACAGGTCAAGGCCCTCGTGCTCGTCTTCAGCGGACAGGCGCAGACCGATGACCTTATCCACCAGGAAGAGCAGCACCAGCGTGCCCACGATGGAAATGCCCCACGCGATGGCCACGCCTGCCGCCTGGTGTGCAATCTGGCTCCAGTGCCCGTCCATGGCTCCGGTGGGCGCACCCTTGCCGAAGGCCGGGTTGATGATCTGGGTGGCGAAGACGCCGGTGAGCAGTGCGCCGACCGTGCCCCCGGTTCCGTGTACACCGAAGGCGTCAAGGGAGTCGTCGTAACCGAACACGGACTTCACCTTGAACACCATGAAGGAGCAAACAAAGCCTGCGATGAGCCCGATCGCCAGAGCCGACATCGGCGGCACAAAGCCTGAAGCCGGAGTAATGGCCACCAGCCCGGCCACAGCGCCCGAGATAGCGCCCAGGGCCGTGGGCTTGCCGTTGTGCAGCCACTCGAAGATGGTCCAGCCCAGAGTCGCGGTCGCGGTGGCAAATTGAGTGTTGATGAAGGCGCTGGTCGCGAGCGGGCCGGAACCGAGGGCGCTTCCCGCGTTGAAGCCGAACCATCCTACCCAAAGCAGACACGCGCCGATGAAACTGAGCACCAGCGAGTGCGGCGCCATCTTGGTGTGCGGATAGCCGATGCGTTTGCCGAGATAGAGCGCGGTGACCAGGGCAGAGACCCCGGACGTGATGTGCACCACCGTGCCGCCCGCAAAATCCAGGCTGGGAATGCGGCCGCCGTTGGAGTTCAGGAGGCCGCCCACACCCCACACCATGTGCGCCATGGGACAGTACACCACGAGCGACCAGAGCGAAAGAAAAAGGGCCATGGCGCTGAACTTCATGCGCTCGGCAAATGCGCCGGTGATCAGCGCCGGCGTGATGATGGCAAACATGAGCTGATAGACCATGTAGGTCTGCTCGGGAATCGTCTGCACATAAAAGTTATGCGGGTCGACGGCGAGAGAGACGTTGCGGAGAAACACGTGCCCGAAACCGCCAATGAAGGCGTTGCCATGGCTGAAAGCCAGCGAGTAGCCGAGAATCGGCCACAGAATCGTCACCAGGCAGATCATGGCGAAGCTCTGCATCATGGTGCCGAGAATGTTCTTCTTGCGAACCAGCCCGCCATAGAAGAGCGCCAGGCCGGGGCCCGTCATCAGCAGGACCAGGGCGGCTGACACCAGCATCCAGGCGTTGTCGCCGGATGTCTGCGCATTTTGGACGGCTTGCTGCAGCGCTGCTACCTGGGCCTGGGAAGCCGGTTGCGAAGACGCAGCCTGCGCCGGCATCAAACCGGGACTGGCGAGTAAGGAAAGGAGGAGAAAAAGTCCAGCAATGTTACGACGCATAAACTCCCGATCACGTTGAAAGAAGGCAGTTATGTGTGGGACGGCAGCGGCTCCCGGATTCCAGCACGCCCCAGAGCGGCGCGCGGCCATAAGCGCCTTTTTTCCCGTGGATTGCAAACGGTTCTGTCCATCAATATTGCATGCGGCCCGTAAAGATTGCATGAGGAAATCCGAATTCACTCTGGCAACTTCACGGCATTTATGGTTGGCGGGGAGGAAAGCGTGCCGGATTTGCACATGGAAGCGCACGGAAGCCGGAGCTTATCCCGATCGGCGATCATAGCAAGGAAGGCGAAAATCAGGATGAACAGAGCTTGGGTATGCGCGTGGACCGCGATTGCGTGCGCAGGGTGCCTGGCCGCCCGGCCTTGTCACGCGGGCGCGCCGCAATCGTGCGGGCGGCTTGTACTCAACGGGGATGTAAGCGCGGGGCAGGAGTGGAGCGCGCTCATCGGCCAGGGATGGAAGTTCCGCTTGGTGCCGATTCCGCCGCTCGAAGCGGGCTACAGCGGATGGGATCTTGTGCTCGACCGCATTCCGCCGGCAGGTTTTCCCGATGCGCTCGATCTGGCCACGCCGCCGTACAACTCAATCAACGAGCGCGAGATCGGAACCACCTATGGGCTGCGCGCGCAGGATGCCATCGGCTGGAATCCGCGCAGCTTCCGTTTCCTCACCGATCCGGCGAAATTTCGGCTGGCGCAGGGAATCTACGACCTCGCATTTGTTCACCGAAAGGACGAAACCAGTCAACGCGAAAAGGGCGCGTCGGAGTTCCTGCTGAAAGCTGCGGCGGGCGCTTCCCGAGGCGAGTTGCGGATTCTCGACGCACATATTTCGCCCGGCGTCGCCGATCCGGCGCCGTTTGCCCAGGCATGGGCACGGGCATCTTCGCTGACCCCGCACCAGATCGATCCATCTGCCGGCGGAAAGGCCGCGGTAAGAGGAACCCTGAACTGGATGCGCTTCGAGGTGGTGTTATGGCTGCCGCCGGGATGGAACTTGCCGCCGGGGGATCGCACGCAGGCCGCCGCATGCGGACAATAGCCGCGCGATCGCTGGTCAGAACTGCCGCAAATGGCTCGGCGGTCAGGAGAATGCCAGGGCCCTAAAGAGGTATCATAAAGACATGGCAGAAACGCCGGAGCGCGACCGATACCTGTTTGGCAACCTGGAGAGCAGCGCGCTCAATCGCGCCAAGGTGCGGGAGGTCAACTACGGGTTTGAACAGCCGGAAGGTGTGTTCCTCACCACGCTGGATTTCGCCGTTAACTGGATTCGCAAGAGCTCGGTTTGGCCGATGACGTTCGGGCTGGCCTGCTGCGCCATTGAGATGATGTCAATGGGCGCATCCCGCTTTGATATTGCCCGCTTCGGCTCTGAGGTCTTCCGGCCTTCCCCGCGGCAATCGGACCTGATCATTATTGCCGGGCGCGTGTCGCAGAAGATGGCCCCCGTCATCCGCCGCCTATACGACCAGATGCCGGAACCTAAGTGGGTCATCTCCATGGGCGCCTGCGCCACCTCCGGCGGCGTGTTTCAGAACTACGCCCTGGTCCAGGGAGTCAACCAGATTATTCCCGTGGATGTGTATGTTCCCGGTTGCCCGCCGCGCCCGGAGCAACTCATGTACGCCATTACTCTGTTGCAGGAGAAGATTCAGCGGGAGCCGCGGAGCCTTCTGAAGACGCTGAATGTCGGCTGAAGGCCGCGCCGCCGCAACACCAAGGTGAAACGTGGGCCGGCACCGCGCCTGCCCGATGAGAAAACACCTCGGAAATGCATGGGCTCAGTTGGTGCCCGTGTTTTCAAACCGCCGGGAATCCGCATTGGACTCAGTCGCTATGATAATTTTGATAGTGCCGTGATTCTTGTTTAATCAATCGCACATGCGTGAAAGCAACTGGGATTCGCTTGAGCATGTGCTCATTTTCACTGAAAGTTTGCAGCTTCTGGAGGATTAATAATGCACTTGCATGGTGTGAAATGTGTGACCCGCGTGCTGGGGGGATTTCTCCTGGCAGCAGCGCCGGTCATGATGAGCGCGCAAGGGAGTTCCAAGCCGGCCACGCCGGCCGCGTCGTACGCGGACTCGCCCTCGCGGTGGGACTTCTTTGTCGGCTACAGCTATCTGTCGCCCCATGGCACGGCCTCGAACGGAGTGACTCCGCAGAATATCGATTTCGGCTCGATTTATAGCTTTTCCTATTACTTCAACAAGTATGTGGGAGTGCAGCTGGAGGCCGACGAGCACATCCCCAATGAGAACGCGTACTATCCCGCATGCCCGAGTTGCGGGTCAACGTGGGGCAACGCGGACTTTTCGGGGGGTGGCGGGGGTGTGATCTTGCGTTATCCGGGCGCCTTTGTGACTCCGTTTGCGCACGCGCTTGTAGGGGCGCAACGCGTTGGTCTCAACCCTGGGACCGATGGTGTTTTGGGAATTGGGTTTGAGGGCGGCGGCGGCCTGGATTTGGAGACGCCGCTGTGGCATCACCGGATTGCAATCCGGATCGCCCAGGTCGACTACCAGTACGCGCATGCGAGCTGGACGGGAGGCAACGGGAGCTTCAACATGGCGCAGCTGAGCGCCGGGCTTGTGATTCACGGAGGCTCGTTCACTCCGCCGCCGCAGTTGACGGTGGCCTGCGCGGTGAACCCGACCATGGTGTTTCCCGGGGACCCGGTGACGGCCACGGCGACGGTGGGCAATCAGATGCCGAAGGAGAACGTGATTGCGTCGATCTCGGGCGACGGGATCAACGGCACCACCACGGGAACGACGGCGACGGTGACGACGGGGAGCCTTTCGGCGGGGACACACACGGTGAAGTGCGACGCCAAGGAAGGCAAGCCGGGCAAGGAAGGGGCCAAGCCCTACCAGAACGCGATGGAATCGACGGCGACGTTCACGGTGAAGGCGTTTGAGCCGCCGACGATCAGCTGCTCGGCCAACCCGACCACGCTGAAGCCGGGAGACAGCTCGACCATCACGGCGACGGGGATGAGCCCGCAGAACCGTCCGCTGACCTACACCTATTCGGCGTCGGCGGGGACGGTCAACGGCAGCGGGTCGACGGCGACGTTCTCCTCGACGGGAGCGCCGACGGGCCCGGTGACGATCACCTGCAACGTATCGGACGACAAGGGGCACAACGCCTCGGCGGAGACGAGCGTGACGATTGAAGCGCCGCCGCCGGCGCCGCAGCCGAAGACGGAAGCGCTGTGCTCGATCACGTTCTCGACCGACAAAAAGCGTCCGACGCGGGTGGACAACGAAGCCAAGGCTTGCCTGGACGAAGTGGCGCTGGACCTGCAGAAGCAGCCTGACGCCAAGGCGGTGGTAGTGGGCGAGTCCAACGCCAAGGAGAAGGCCGAACAGGAGAAGATGGAGAAGCGCGAGGCGCGGCTGCGTCATCCCAAACCGGTGGAGAACTTCTCGGCGCAGCGCGCGGTCAACGCCAAGCAGTATCTGGTGACGGACAAGGGCATCGATCCGTCGCGGATCACGGTGGCCACGGGGACCGGCGACAACCAGCAGGTGGAGGACTACCTGGTGCCGGCGGGAGCGGACTTCAGCGTCGACGTGCCGGGCACCACGCCGGTGGACGAGAACACGGTGAAGCCGCAGGAGCGCAAGCCCATGGCCGAGCGCCACCACCACAAGAAAGCGGCCATGTAAAAGCCTAGGAAGCGAAGTAATCCCGCCGGTCGGTAATTCTGAGTACAGACTGGCGGGGGCGGCCAACTCTTTCAGCAAACGTCGAGGCTGACCGGTTCGCCGGTCAGCCCGTTCGTTGCCGGGAGCTTAAAAACAAAGTAGTCTGGGCCTGAGCCGCATCACCTTTGTTCTGGATGGAACGATTGCTTCTTCAGTTGAAAAATGAAACCCGAGCGCACCGGTGCTGTGCTGCTCTCATCTGCGTGTTTTCGCTCGCCGCCGGATGTGCCGCGCATTGCCAGGGCCTGTGGAGCCCGGTCGGACCCGACGGCGGCGATGCCCGCGCCATTGCGGCCGTGCCGGGGGAGCCCAACCACCTCTATCTGGGCACCACCGAAAGCTTCATTTACGAATCCACTGACCAGGGCGCGAGCTGGCACCGGCTGGCCAAACTCGACTCGGCCGACGATCTGGTGATCGATCATATTGTGGTTGAGCCAGGCGATCCGCAGACGCTGTATGCGGCGGCATGGAAATTCGATCATCCCGACGGCGGCTTGTGGATCAGCCACGACGCGGGCAGGACGTGGCAGGAGTTGCCGGGGCTGCATGGGCAATCGGTCATGGCATTCGCGCAGGCGCCCTCCGATGCGCGCATCCTGGTCGCCGGCACCTTGCAGGGAGTGTTCCGGTCGAACGATGCGGGGGCAACCTGGGAGCTGATCAGCCCGGAGGGGAGCCGCGAGATTCACGAGATCGAGTCGGTGGCAATTGACCCGCGCAATCCCGAGATCGTTTACGCGGGAACATGGCATCTGCCGTGGAAGACGATCGACGGCGGAGCGCACTGGAAGAACATTAAGGAGGGTTTGATTGTCGACTCCGACGTGTTTTCCATGATCGTGGATCCGGGGCATCCGAACATCGTCTACCTGAGCGCCTGCAGCGGGATTTACAAAAGCGAGAATGGCGGATTGCATTTCCACAAGATCCAGGGCATTCCCTCGGAGGCACGAAGGACCCGCGTGCTGCGCCAGGATCCCGAGCACCGCCAGACCGTCTACGCGGGCACCACCGAAGGGCTCTACAAGACCACGGACGGCGGGCGGACTTTCCGCCGCATGACCGGGCCCGATGTGATTGTCAACGACGTCTACGTGGACCCGGCCAATCCGCAACGGGTGCTGCTGGCCACCGACCGCGGCGGGGTGCTCGAGAGCGACAACGCCGGCGAGTCTTTTGCGCCCGAAAATCACGGGTTTTCCGCGCGCAAGGTGGAGGCGCTGATCGTCGACCGGCAGGATCCCATGCGGGTCTACGCCGGCGTTGTGAACGACAAGCAATACGGCGGCGTGTTTGTCTCCGCCGACGGCGGAACCCAGTGGAAACACCTGGCCGAAGGGCTGGACGGGCGCGACGTGTTTGTCCTGGCGCAGTCGCCGGATGGCGACCTGCTGGCGGGCACCAACAGCGGAATCTTCACCCTTCGCGACGGCCTTTGGCAACCCGGAAACACCATTGCCAACACCACGGCGAAGCCGGTCAACAAGATGGTGCGTGGCCGTCATGTGACCGTGGAAAAACAGTTGAAGGAGCCGGTGCGCCAGATTGACAGCCGGGTGTATGCGCTGGATTTATCCGGAGCGTCGTGGGTGGCGGCAACCAGCGGCGGACTGTTCACCAGCAAGGATAAGGGCGCTACCTGGCAGGGTGGCCCGGTCATGGGCGAGGGCGATTACATCGCGGTGGCGGCGCATGGGGACACGCTGGTTGCCGCGCGTTCAGGCGATGTCATCCTCTCCAGCGATGCGGGCCAGACCTGGTGGCCGATGGGCATTCCCACCGTGGTCACGCGGATCCACAGCGTGGCATTTGCCGCGGATGGGTCGCTGTGGCTGGGCTCGCGGGAAGGCGTCTACTTTACCCGGGACATGGGTAAATCGTGGATGTGGGTGCACCGGCTGCCCCTGGCGGACGTGAGCGATCTCTACTACGATCCGCAACAGAACACGATCCTGGTGACCTCCCGCGCCAGCGACTTGATTTACGCCATCGATGCGCGCACGCTGGATTGGAAATGGCACAAAACCGGCTACAAGCTGCTGCTGGCGCGCCCCGCCGGCGGCCGGCTGCTGGCCGCATCCCTGGATGATGGCGTGCTCATGGAACCCCATCCGGTGGACACCCAAACCAGCGAGCGGTGATGTGCCCGGCAGGCCGCTCGTCCGATTGAAGACGCGCGCCATCCGCGGTTTTCTGTATCATTTAAGTATGCAGGCTCAAACCAGCGCCGCCGGCACGCGGCACAGTTTCCGCGCCTACGATCCACGCCTTGAGCCGATTGCGGCCAAGGTCGCGGCCGGAGAGCGGCTGAGCGCCGAGGATGGGCTTGCGCTTTATCGCACGCAGGATGTGCTGGCGGTGGGGTGGCTGGCCAATGCCGTCCGCGAACGCCTGCATGGCGACGTAACCTACTTCAACGTGAATCGCCACATCAACCCCACCAACGTGTGCGTGGCGGCCTGCAAGCTGTGCGCGTTCGGGCGCAAAAAGGGCGATCCGGCGGGCTACACCATGGCTCTGGAAGAAGCGTGGCAAACAGCGGCTTCCGGATACTCGGAAGCGGTGACCGAATTTCATATTGTCGGCGGCCTGCATCCGGACTTGCCGTTCGAGTACTTCCTTGACCTGGTGCGCGGGCTCAAGCAGCGCTTTCCCAGGGTGCACATCAAGGCCTTCACCATGGTGGAGATCGCCTACCTGGCGCGCCGAGCCAAGCTCACCATTGAGGAGACGCTCGGCAAGCTGCGCGACGCGGGAGTGGATTCGATGCCCGGCGGCGGCGCGGAGATCTTCGCGCCGAGGGTGCGGTCCATCATCTGCGACCACAAGATCGACGGCGACGAGTGGCTCCAGACCGCTCGCCTGGCGCACCAGCTGGGATTCCGCTCCAACGCCACCATGCTCTACGGCCACATCGAGAACGACGAGGATCGTGTCGACCACCTGCTCAAGCTGCGCGCCCTTCAGGACGAAACTGGCGGGTTTCAGACATTCATCCCCCTGGCTTTTCATCCCGAGAATACTTCGCTCGATCATCTGCCCGTAACCACCGGGTTGACTGACATCCGCCAGATCGCGGTGAGCCGCCTGCTGTTGGATAACTTTGCCCACATCAAGGCGTACTGGCAGATGATGACGCCCAAGATCGCGCAGATCGCGCTGCGCTTCGGCGCCGACGATTTAGACGGAACCGTGATCGAGGAGAAGATTTACCACGATGCCGGCGCCACCACGCCCCAGGGCCTGACGCGCAAGGAGCTGTGCCGGCTGATTACCGAGGCCGGGCGCGTTCCCGTGGAGCGGGACACGCTTTACCACGCGGTTACCCGCACCGAGGACAGCTTTGTTGTCGCGGTTTAATTGGAGCCGGCAAGGAGAGGCGGGGCGATGAACGTCTTTGGCCCAGCAGTAATTCTCGGCCTGATCTTCGGATTCATGTGGGGCATCGGCTGCTCGCTCGCCATCATGTACTCCATTTTTCTGGGCGGATACCGCAAGGCGATCAAGGAATCCCTGGAGCAGCCGCAGCCGCAGCGCTACTGGAAAGCGCTGGAGAAGATTCAGGCCAAGCGGCAAAAAAAGACCGCTGACCGCTAGCCTGGCTATTCCTGCTTCTCCACCACCCCGCCCTTCATCACGAAGCTCACCCGCGTAACTGCCGAGATGTCCTCGAGCGGATTGCCCTTTACGGCGACGATGTCGGCAAAGTAGCCAGCCTTCAGCTCTCCCATCTGTCCCGCCCACCGCAGCAGCTTGGCGCCGTTGATCATGTCCGCCTGCAGCACCGCGGCCGGCGTCATTCCGTACTGCACCATCAACTCCAGCTCCCGCGCCTGCGTGCCGTGCGGGAAGGGCCCGACGTCGGAGCCGACTGCAAAGGGAATTCCGGCGGCAACCTGCTTCTTGAATTCTTTAATCTTGTAGTCGAGCATCGCATGCTCGTGCGCTCCTTGTTCCGGAGTCGCCGCGTGATCGGCAAAGTACTCAAAGATGGCGAACGTGGGCACGGCGAAGATGCCTTTCTCCTTCATCAATCGCATGGTCTCGTCGCTCAGCTGCGTGCCGTGATCGATGGACGCGACGCCTGCCTGCGCTGCAAACAGCGCGCCCGGCTCGCCCTGATCGTGGACGCCGACGTTGGTGCCGATCCGCTTGGCTTCTTCAACGGCCGCGGCCAGTTGTTCCTCGGTGTACTGATAAGGAGTATGAAATTCGCCGTCGATCATGCGGTCGGGCCCGGTTTCGTAAATCTTGAAGAAGTCCGCGCCCTCCTTGTGCTGCTCGCGCATGGTCTCGATGATCTGCTCGGTATCGTTGGCGCGGTCGGCATTGGAAAGCACGTTCTGCGCGGGATTGTAGTGGTTGGCGTCCTCGTGGCCGCCCAGGATGTCGATAGCGTTGGCGCAGACGCGCATGCGCGGCCCGGGAATGATGCCGGAGTTAATGGCGTTGCGGACGGCGGTGCTGGCCGAGCCCGCGCCCTCGGTGCCCATGTCGCGCTCCGCAGTGAATCCGCCCATCAGGTCGGCCCTGGCCGCCTGCTCGGCCAGGATGGTGCGCCACGGCACCGACTCCTCCACGGTCTGGAGGTCTTCCGCGCCGGGATGCAGGAACAGGTGTACGTGCGCGTCGATCATGCCCGGCATCAGCGTCACGTCGCCAAGGTCGATGACGCGAGCGCCCTGCGGATGATCGACGGACTGGCCCACGGCTTTGATGCGGTCGCCCTCGACCAGCACCTCGCCCGGCTGGACCACGGTTCCGGCACGCACGTCGAGCAGGCGCGAAGCATGCAGCACAATCGGTTGCGCCTTCGACTCGGGCTGCTGCGCCATCAATACGGTTGCAGCTGCGAACACGACGCCCACGGCCAACGCCGCGCGGCAGAACAAGCCAACGTGAACCTCATATTTCCGCATGCATACGACTATGCCGCATCCGCCTCGGGTTGTCGATGAGAAATCCCGTCGGCTAATACGCGCCGATGCCGGTGATGTTTTGTCCAATGACCAGCGCGTGGATGTCGTGCGTGCCCTCGTACGTCTTCACCGATTCGAGGTTCATCATGTGGCGCATGATGGGATAGTCTTCCGTAATCCCGTTGGCACCCAGGATGTCGCGGGCCAGCCGCGCGCATTCGAGCGCCATCCACACGTTGTTCCGCTTGGCCATGGAAATGTGCTGGTGGCCCACCGTGCCGGCGTCTTTCAAGCGCCCCACATGAAGGCTGAGCAACTGCCCCTTGGAAATCTCGCTGATCATCCACACCAGCTTTTCCTGCACCAGTTGATGGCTCGCAATGGGCTGATTGTGAAATTGCTTTCGCGTCTTGGCATATTGAAGCGCCGTGTCGTAGCAGGACATGGCCGCGCCGATCGCTCCCCAGCTGATGCCGTACCGCGCCTGGTTCAGGCACATCAGCGGGCTCTTCAGTCCGCTTGTCCCCGGCAGCAGGTTGGCCGCGGGCACGTGCACGTCCTCAAGCGAAAGCCCGCTGGTCACCGAGGCTCGCAGCGACCACTTGCCGTGCACGTCATACGCCTTGAATCCCGGCCGGTCCGCTTCCACCAGGAATCCGCGTACCGTGTTATCTTCGTCCTCCACCTTGGCCCACACCACGGCCACATCCGCGATGTGCCCTGTCGTGATCCACATCTTCTCGCCGTTCAGCACGTACCCGTCGCCGGACTTGCGCGCCGTGGTCTTCATGCCGCCGGGGTTCGATCCGTACTCCGGCTCCGTCAACCCGAAGCAGCCCAGCTTCTCGCCGGTGGCGAGGCCGGGCAGCCACGTGTTCTTCTGCTCGTCGGAGCCGAAGGTGTAAATGGGGTACATCACCAGCGCCGACTGCACGCTGACAAAGCTGCGCACGCCGGAGTCGCCTCGCTCCAGCTCCTGCATCACCAGGCCGTACTCCACGTTGGACATGCCGGCGCAGCCGTAGCCCTCCATGTTCGCCCCGAAAAAGCCCATCTCACCCATCAGCGGCACCAGCTCGCGGGGAAAACGCCCCTCGCGAAAGCACCCCTCGATGATCGGGATCAGTTTGTCTTCGACAAAATCTCGCGCCGTACGCCGCACCATCAGTTCGTCTTCGCTGAAGCTGGAATCAAGACCGAGAAAATCCACACCATGAAATTTGAATGCCATCGTGCACCTGCTATTCGGAAAGAATCCGAAACAGCAAGGCTAGCAGACGGCATGGCCGCATAGGAAGCCGCGTCAGTCGCAGATTGCAGTGGCGGGTCGCTCCAGCAATGTCCGCTACTCCAGAAACTCGCGCACGAACGCGTCGGTCGAGCGGACCAGGTCGTGCAAGGAGCCGTCGAAAATTACCTTTCCCTCGTTCAGCATCAGGAAGGTCGTGTTGGGATCCACTTCCCCCTGCGGCAGCGGCACCATGGCGTCGGCCTTCGCATCGAAGCGGTGCGTGCACATGGTGAACGCGTCCTGCAGCCGATGGGTCACCAGGATCGATGGCGTCCGGTAAAAATCGCGCTGCTTCACAATCAGCTCGATAATCGTCGTCGAAGTCACCGGGTCCAGGCCGCCGGTGGGCGAGTCGTAAAGCAACAGCTCAGGCTGGCGAATAAGCGCCCGCGCAATGGCCACGCGCCGGCGCATGCCCCCGGAAAGGCTCCCCGGATAGAGCGCGAAGGTGGCCTCCAGGCCCACAAATCGCAGCGCCTCCTGAACCCGCTGGTCAATCTTCTGGTCGGGCACGCGCTCCTGAATCAACTGGTAAGCCACGTTGTCGCGCACCGATAGCGAATCGAACAGAGCGCCTTCCTGAAAAACCATGCCGGTGCGCAGGCGCAGCCGGAATAGCTCTGACTCGTGCATGCGGGAGATGTCTTCTCCAAGCAGAAACACGCTGCCGGAATCGGGGCGCACCAGGCCATTGGCTGTCTTCAACAGAACGCTCTTGCCCACGCCCGCCGGTCCCAGCAGCACCCGCGTCTCGCGCGGCCCCACGCTGAAACTGACGCCGTCCAGGACCGCGGGCCCGTCAAAACTCACTCTCACATCGCGGAAGGCGACAACCTGCTCCTCGGCCTCTGCGGGTACGGGCTTGGCCATGGCGCTCATCGAAAGATCGCGACCATTACGGTGCTGATCAACAGGTCCACAAAAATGATGAGCACCGAGGCAAAAACCACCGCGGAGATCGTGGAGCGGCCCACGCCCTGGGTTCCGCCGGTTGTGCGCATGCCGTAAAAACAGCCGACCGACCCGACAATGAAGCCGAAGATCAGCGGCTTGACCAGTCCTTGCAGGATGTCGGGAAAGGTCAGGAATTCGTATGCCTGGTGGAAGTATTGCGTGCCGTTCTGGTGGTTCATGAAAACGGTCACGGCCGCCCCGCCCAGGATGCCGCAGAAATCCGCCGCAATAGTGAGGAAGAACAGAGTGAATACCATGGCCACGATGCGCGGGGTCACCAGCTTGCGCATGGGATCCACGCCCAGCGCGCGCATGGCGTCGATCTGCTCGGTAACCACCATGGAGCCCAGCTCGCTGGCCATCGACGATGCATTGCGCCCGGAGACCATGATGCCGGCCAGAACCGCGCCCAGTTCCTTGATCATCGACATGCTAACGAACCGTCCCGTGACCGAGGTGGCGCCGAAAGCCGAGAGCGTGGCCGCCGATTGCACCGCCAGCACCGCCCCGGTAAAGAACCCGACAAAAATGACAATCATGGCCGATCCCACGCCAACGATGTCCGATTGCAGAACAAAGTCTGACCAATAAATGGGACGAGAGAACAGGTTGGACACAGCGCGGAG
Organism: uncultured Acidobacteriota bacterium; assembly: GCA_963766785.1. Lineage (GTDB taxonomy): Bacteria > Acidobacteriota > Terriglobia > Terriglobales > Acidobacteriaceae > Telmatobacter. The sequence continues at coordinate 233,606 of CAVYBV010000007.1, read as the reverse complement.
CACGAACAGGGTAAAATCCTGCACGGTCAACACAAGCTGCTTGGCGGTTCTATCGATTGTCTCTAACGCCATCGGATGCCGCTCGTACACGGAACGCGGCCGATAACGCCGGCGCGCTGCCCTCCCCGACAGAATAGCGCATGCAGCATGCCACCCCGCTCGCCGCTCGGCCGCGGATCACCGCAGCCTGGTGTGGAATTTACCTGGCGGGGAAAGAATTTCCCTGATTAAATGAACCGTCGAAACGGCCAGGTGGACCGATTCAGGCATCTTACTATTAGGCCCTCAGCGTGCAACATGGGTGGGACGTAGCCGGGGTGTGTGCGCAATACACGGAGAGAAGGAATGCATCGATTCCGCACGCGGTTGATCCTTGCCCTGGTCGCGGGCATTACCGCGGTGTCTCTCGCCTCCACGTATTTTGAGGTGCTGGCGCGCAAGCACGTGCTGCGCCGCGATTTGGAGCGCCGGACCGGTTGGCTCGCCACCAGCCTCCAGCCCTTCGTGGAGAAGGCGCTGGCCGCGGGCGCCATGCCCGACATCACCGCCGTGGCCCAGGAGTTGCGCAGCCACGACGAAGCTCTCGGCCTCGCCATCTACGACGCCCATGGAGCGCTGGTCAGCGCGGTGGGTCCCTCGCTCGTCATTCGAGCGCTTTCCATCGATCCGGTCAGGCTCGCCATCAAGCGGGGATCGAATGCCGCCGCGTTTGGCCACACCGGCGATCAAAACTGGCTGGAAGAGGCGATTCCTCTGCACGCGGCCAGCCGTCCCGCCGGGGCGCTGGTGGTTCTGGAAGATGCCGGATTCATTCGCGCTGAATCCGCTGAAGTCTGGCGACAGACCTTCTGGCGCATTGTCGCCCTTGTGCTTCTGATTGTGGCGGTCACCGCCGTGGTTGTGCGCTGGTCTCTTCTGCGGCCGGTCAGCCGCCTGGCGGAGCGGTTGCGCTTGCTGCGCATGGGTGAGCCAATCCACGAAATGACCCGCCACGCCGAGGACCTCAGCCTGTTTACGCCCATCGCCCGTGAAGTGGAAAACATCACCGAGAGCTTGCTGGAGGCTCGCGCCGCCGCCGCCGCTGAAGCTCGCCTAAGGGAGGCGGGCGAAAACCTGTGGACCGCCGAGCGCCTCACCGTCCACGTCCGCCAGCGCACCGGCGCCGGACGCATCTTCGTGGTCTCCAACCGCGAACCCTACATGCACATCCGGCAGGGCAGGGAAACCGTCTGCGTGGTTCCTCCCAGCGGGCTGGTGACCGCCATCGAGCCCGTCCTGCGCGCCTGCGATGGCGTCTGGGTGGCCCTGGGCAGCGGCAGCGAGGACCGCTTCATGGTGGACGAGCACGACCGCCTCCGCGTTCCTCCCGAAAACCCGCGCTACACCCTGCGCCGGGTCTGGCTTTCTGAGGCGGAGGAGCACGGCTACTACGATGGCTTCGCCAATGAAGGCCTGTGGCCGCTCTGCCACATCGCCCACACCAGGCCCCTGTTTCGCGCCTCGGATTGGGAATGCTACCAGGAGGTGAATCGCAAGTTCGCGCTCGCCCTGCTGCACGAGATGGAAGGCTGTCCCAACCCCATCGTCTTCGTGCAGGATTACCATTTTGCCCTGTTGCCGCGCATGATCAAAGCGGCGCGGCCCCATGCCCGCGTCGCCATCTTCTGGCACATCCCCTGGCCCAATCCCGAAGCCTTCGGCATCTGCCCCTGGCAGTCCGAACTGCTGGAGGGCTTGCTGGGCGCCGATCTCATCGGCTTCCACATCGCCCTCCACTGCAACAATTTTCTGGACACCGTCGATCACGTGCTGGAATCGCGCACCGACCGCGAGCACATGACCGCGCGGCGCCGCGGCCACACCACCACCGTCCGCCCCTATCCCGTCAGCGTGGCCATCGATCCGGCCGGACCCGATCGCGCCGCCTGGGGCAAAACCCGCGACGAGTTGCTGCGCGAGTTCGGCGCCCGCGCCGAAAGCCTGATCCTCGGTGTCGACCGGCTCGATTACACCAAGGGCATCGAGGAGCGCCTGAACGCTTTTGAACTTCTTCTCGAAGCGCATCCCTGGCATCGCGAGCGCGTGACCATGGTGCAGATTGCCGCGCCCAGCCGCACCCGCATTCCCAGCTACGCGGAATTGCGCCGCCGCGTCGAGGCCGCCGTCGACCGCATCAACGCCCGCTTCCAAACCACCGACTGGCGTCCGGTTATCCTCATCGGGCGCCAATGCAATCATGAGGAGGTGACCACCTGGTACCGCGCCGCCGACCTCTGCCTGGTCACTTCCCTGCACGACGGCATGAACCTGGTTGCCAAGGAGTACCTGGCTGCGCGCGAGGACGAGGACGGCGTGCTGGTGCTGAGCAAGTTCACCGGCGCCGCGGTCGAGTTGCGCGATGCGCTCATCGTGAATCCGTATGATGTGGAGGGCGTGGCCGAGGCCATTCACCGCGGCCTGGAAATGAGCCCTTCGGAACGCCGCCTGCGCATGCAGCGCATGCGGCGGCAGATTATGGAACACAACGTGTACCGCTGGGCAGCCAGCGTGCTGGGCGAGTTGCGCGAGCTGCGCATCGAAAATCAGGATGCGGTTGCCGGCGCCCCGCAGGATTCCCTGATGCTCGAGGGCAGCGACGAGCCGGAGCGTGAAAGCGCTTGAGAGACCAGCCCACCTTCGCGCGGCTCCGCGAGCGAAACACGCGCCCACGAACAGGCGCCCGAAATCGTATCGGCTCATTCCACCAATGACCTAAAAAGGACCCAATACTGTGACCGACGAAGCCGCCAATGCGCTCGAAACTTTCTTCAGCGCGTTTCATCCTGGGGCAAAACCGCTGCTCCTGCTGGATTACGACGGGACCCTCGCGCCGTTTCGCGTGGATCGCTTCAATGCCCGCCCCTACTCCGGCGTGCGCGAAGCCATTGCGCGCATTCTCCATCAGGGCCAGACCCGCCTGGTTGTCATCACCGGCCGGCCGGCGCGCGAGATCGCGTTCCTGCTTCGCGGCAACCCTCCGGTTGTCGATCAGCCGGTCGAGGTTTGGGGACTGCACGGCGCCGAACGGATCTACGCCGACGGCCGCCGCGAGCTCGAACAAGCGCCCGTCACTACGCAGCGCAAGCTCGACGAGCTGCGCGAGTTCCTGCGCCACAACAACCTCGGCGGCGAATTTGAAGACAAGCCCAACGCCGCGGTGATGCACTGGCGGGGCGCTTCTCCGCGCACCGCCCGGTTCATTGAGATGCGCGCCCGCGAGCTCTTTGAGCCGATGGCGCACATGGATGGATTGATGCTGCTCGAGTTCGAGGGCGGCCTCGAGCTCCGCGTCGGCCGCGACAAGGGCGGAGCAGTGGCGGCGCTGATCGCTGAAGCGGCGCCGGGAACTCCCGTGGCATACGTGGGCGACGATGTCACCGACGAGGCCGCTTTCCGCGCCATGAGCGGCGTGGAAAGCCCCCACCTCAGCGTGCTCATGCGCCCCGAGCCGCGCCAGACCGCGGCCGACGTATGGCTGAAGCCGCCCTCCGGCGTCAGAATGTTCCTCAAGCGCTGGTACAAGGCGTTCGAGCGCGAGCCGCGGAAGCGGGCAGCCTGAACTGCTCGGAATACGCTCTGAATTTGTCCCGGCGCGCCTGGCCCCGTAACAGCTCTACTCGCGGTTGCGCTTGCGGATCTCGATGTTCATGCGCTTGATTTTCTGGTTCAGGGTGGAGAGGGGAATGCGGAACTGCTCCGCCGCGTCGGTCTGGTTCCAGTTGCAGCGCTCCAGCTTCTCCACGATGATGCGCCGCTCGATGTCTTCGAGGATGTCGAACAGCGACGCATTGGGATTGTGCTCCAGCAGCGCGTCCTGGAAGCTGCGCCCGCTGATGTGGCCGGGAAGCAGGTCGCTGCCGATCACTGCGGCCGAGGAAAGCACCACCCCGCGCTCGATCGAGTTTTCCAGCTCCCTCACATTGCCCGGCCAGTCGTAGTCCATCAGCGCGCGCATGGCGTCGGGTGAGAGCTTCCTCGGCGGAAGCCCGTTCTCATTGCAGTAGAACTCGAGGAAGTGCTGCACCAGAGGGGGAATATCCTCGCGGCGCGCGCGCAGCGGCGGCAGGTCCACCGTGATCACGTTGAGGCGGTAAAACAGGTCCTCGCGGAAACGGCCGTCGCGCACCGCCTGGCGCAGATCCACGTTGGTGGCGGCGATAATGCGCACATCCACCTGGATCTCCTGGATGCCGCCCAGGTGCATGAACTTGCGATCCTGCAGCACGCGCAGGATCTTGGCCTGCGTATCCGTGCCCATGGTGGCGATCTCGTCCAGGAACAGGGTGCCGCCGTTGGCCACTTCAAACAGGCCCTTCTTTGAAGCCACCGCCGAAGTGAATGCGCCCTTCACGTGCCCGAACAGCGTGGACTCCAGCAGCTCCGAGGGCATGGCTCCGGTGTTGATGGGCACAAACGGCTTGTCGCGCCGCGGCGAGTTGGCGTGAATGGCCTTGGCGATCAGCTCCTTGCCGGTGCCGCTCTCGCCCTGGATCAGCACCGTCGAACGGCTGGGCGCCACCTGCGCCACCAGGTCGAATACACGCAGCATGATGTCGCTCTTGCCCACGATGTTGGTGAAGTTGTAGCGCTGCTTGAGGGTGCGTTTTAGTTGAAGGTTCTCCTCTTCGGCCTTGTGCCGCGCCACCGCCGATCGAATGTCCGCCAGCAGCTTCTCGTTGTCCCATGGCTTCTGGACAAAGTTCTCCGCGCCCGCCCGGATCGCCTCCACCACGTTGTCCACCGTGCCGTAGGCGGTGATCATGATGACGGGAACTTCCGGCTGCCGCTCTTTGATCATGGGCAGCAGTTCCAGCCCGCTCCGTCCCGGCAACGCCAGGTCCAGCAGCACCAGGTCAAAGTTTTCGAGCTCCAGGATCCTGAGGCCCTGCTCGCCGTCCCCGGCCATCTTCACCGCGTAGCCTTCGAGCGTCAGCAGCACCTCCAGCGAGTCGCGGATCGCCGCTTCGTCGTCGATGACGAGCACGCTTGCGGTGTTGGCGCTGGTGGCGGCGGGCGCCGATAGATTTAACGGGAGATCGACCTCAGGCATGGACAGAATTCCTCAAGAGCGGAAAGGCGAGATGAAATGTGGTGCCGGCTCCGACCGCGCTTTCAACTTGGATCTTGCCGGCATGTTCCTGGATGATGCCGTAGGAGACGCTCAATCCCAGGCCGGTGCCGCGTTTGTCGCCCTGCCGAGGCATGGTCTTGGTGGTGAAGAACGGATCGTAGATGCGCTTCATGTGCTCCGGCGCAATGCCCGAACCGGAGTCGCTCACCACCGCCTCCACGTGTCCATTCACCAGCGTGGCAATGCTCAGGCGCCCTCCGCCCGGCATGGCTTCCTTGGCGTTCAGCATCAGGTTCAGGAACACCTGCTGCAGCTTGCCGGAGTTTCCTTGGATGGGGGGGAGATCCGCCGCCAGCGCCAGCTCCACCTGGATCTGCGCGGTCTTGAACTGGTGCTCCAGCAGAGACAGCGTGTCGCGGATGACCTGGTTCAGGTCGGTCGCCTTCATCTCGGTGGTGGAAGTGCGCGAGAAATTCAGCAGCCCGTTGGCAATCTCCGCGGCGCGGAAGCTTTGGTAGGTGATCTTTTCGAGTACCGGTCCCAGCTTGGCGTCGCCGCGAAGCTGTTTGGTGAGCATCTGCGCGTAGCTCGAGATCACCGCCAGCGGCGTATTGATTTCGTGCGCCACCCCCGCCGCCAGCAAGCCGATCGAGCTCAGCTTGTCGGCCTGCGCCAGTTGCGCCTCCAGCGAGACCCGCTCGGTGATGTCGTCCACCAGCACGATGCGGCCCACGGGCACAAACTCCCGCGACAACAGCGGGGCCACGGCCACATTTGCCGTCCGCTGCTCGCCCGCCCGCGTGGTCAGCCGGAACTTGTACAGGTGATGCACCCCGGCCTCGTTGCGGAAACTGTCCAGGGCGTCGCAAAAATCGGAAGGGAACACGCTGCCCAGCGCCTGGCCCAGCACTTCGCCGCGGCTCAACGCGTACATCGCCTCCATCTGCGCGTTCCAGCTCTCGATGCGACCGTTCAGATCGACGGCGAGGATGCCCACGTTGATGGATTCGACAATGTTCTCGTTGAACTCCTTGAGCCGCTCGAACTCGCTGATCTTCAACTCGAGCTGGGTGTACAGGCTTGCATTCTGCAGGGCGATGCCGATGTAGCTGGCGAGGGACTCGAGCAGTTCCACATCCTCGCTCGATAGAAAGTCCCCGCCCTCGGTCCGGCCCAGCCCGATCACCGCAATGGTGCGCGCCCGGGCGCCGTTCTGCACCCGGCACGGCAGGTAGTAGTTCAGGTCAAGCTGTGCCGCCGTGTGCCGCTGGCCCGCGGACAAATGCAATGCCTGTTGCGCGTTCTCCAGAAAGATATGCGAGTGCCGGTTGTCCTGGTCGAAGTTCAGGAAGCCCAGTTCCAGTCCACCCCCGCCGATCCAATCCTGCGCCGCCCGCACCTCGCCGGGCAACCCGTGTCCCGCGGCCAGGCGCAGCTTTCCGTCCTCGCCGGTCATAAAGACCGCTACCCGCGACACCAGCAGCGTCCCCGGCAGCCGCTCCACAATCGAGTTCAGCAGCGCGGTCAGGTCCGTCTCCGAGCTCAACCCCCGCCCAAATTCGATCAGCGCCTTGCGGTAGTCGTACTTGTGCCGGTCGAACACGCGATCGACCCAGCTCTGGATGCGCCGCTTCAGCGGCTCAAAAAACGCCGCCACCAGCACGATGGCGATGGCCTCGCCCCAGTTTCGGGCCGACTCCGGCAGCCGGTTGTGCGCAATCCCCGCCGCACCGGCGATCACCCCGAAGTAGCCGCCCAGGATCAAACCGCTTGCCACGATGTAGGCCACGCCCCGCTTGAAAATCAGGTCCGTGTCCATCAGCCGGTAGCGCACGATCGCCCAGCAGAATGTGAGCGGCAGGAACACCAGCGACAGGCCCGCCAGCCGGTGCAGCGGCGCCGGAACCCGCAAATCCAGCAGAAATGGAATGGCGCTGAGGACCGTATAGGGCAACACCGCCAGCAGCGTCCCCCGCGTCAGCCACTTCAACTGCTGCCGCAGCAGAGGTGTGCCGGCGCGAGCGTAACTGCGCAGGAACAGCGCTGTCGCCAACAGGTAAAACACGGTGTCGTATGCTGTTGACACCTGGTCCAGCTTGTGCAGCAGCATCTCCGTGGCTTCCCAGAAGTGAAACGCATAGAGCCGCAGCCCCACCACCGCCGCGCCCGGCAAATAGATCAGCGGCAGCAGCCACTGCTGCCCGCGGCGGTTCAGCCGCTCCTCCGGGAAGCTCAGCGCAAAGTGCACAAACACAGCCGGTTGCAGCGCTTCCGCCAGCACGTTGCACCAGTAAACGGTGGCGTCCAGGCCGTCCATCACGCCGGTGTAGTGCAGGGCATAGAGCGCGAAAGACACCAGGCAGAAAACGTAGAAATGGGTCGCCCGGGGCGCGGTCCAGCGCCGGAACAGGACGTAAATCCCGATCGAAAGATAGATGAGCGCAATGATCCGCAGCGCCTGGTAAAGGCTGCGATCCTGCTTCTCCGGAATGACCAGCACCGGCGCTTCCAGCGCGATGCCGTCGCGGGTGATGGTGTAATGCGCATCGCCAAACGGCCCGATGCGGATAAGCTCACGCTCAAAGTCGGAAACCCGCCTGACCGGAACATCGTTGACGGCGCTGAGAAGGTCGCCCGCCTGCAGGCCGGCCAGCTTGCCCGGCGTGCCCGGCGGAACTTTTTCCGCAATCAACCCCGCATGGTGGGCCGCTTCGGTCCACCACACCCCGTCCCAGGGCAGCGCGGACCCCCCCTCCTGGACAAAGTTCAACACCGCGAGCAACACCAGGCCGACCGTCAGGATGGCCAACAGCGTCGCTTGCAAGCGGTTGGAAAAACTTGTCTCCATGTTTGGGGACACCTGGACTCCAGATTGGGATGCACGTCCGTTGCCAAGCGAAAGCGGGTTTGCAATAACCGAGGAGAAATACAACTATTTGACTATGGTGGCGAAAAATATGAGAGCGATAGCCTCCGAATTCGCATGAGTTCTGCCTGAAGCTTGTCCAAAGAATATGGCATTTCAAATATAGACTATGAAAATCGGTAATCGCTACGCAATTCAAAAAACGTCAAGTGCCGCAAATTCCGCAACTTAATACTGGAAGAAAGCATTCTTCCGGCACAGGTGGCGCTCAGCGCTGCCCGTAGGTCGCCCGCGCTCCATGCTTGCGCTGGTAGTGGTGTTCGCCAACGTATGCCGGCAGTCCGCATTGGGGCGCTCCCAATAGGATGCTGCGGAAGGCCAGGCGCGCCACGTACTCCAGGATGTCGGCATGTTCGACGGCCTGGCTTGGCGTGCTGCCCCATGCGAACGGCGCATGCCCGGCCACCAGCACCCCCGGAACCGCCGCCGGGTCAAGGCCTCCGCTCAAGAACCGCCGCACGATCACCGCTCCCGTGTTGCGGACGTACGCCTCCGCCACCTCGGCCTCGGTCAGCGGCTCAGTTACCGGAACCGGCCCATGAAAGTAGTCCGCGTGCGTCGTCCCCAGGCACGGAATCTCGCGGCCTGCCTGCGCCCACGCCGTGGCAAATTCGGAGTGCGTATGCGCCACCCCGCCGATCTGCGGAAACTCCCGGTAGAGCAGCGTGTGCGTGTCCAGGTCGCTCGACGGCCGCAGCCCGCCGTCCACCACGCGCCCGTCCAGGTCCGTTATCACCAGGTCCTCCGGTCGCAGCTTCTCGTAGGCCACACCGCTGGGCTTGATCACCACCAGCGCCTCGGCCCCCGAGCGGTCAATGCCGCTCACGTTGCCGAAGGTGTGCGGCGCCAGCCCCAGCCGGGCAATCTCCCGGTTAGCCTCCAGTACGTCTTCGCGCAGGGCAGCCAGCAGCATGGCGTCATTCCTCATTGGAAACGCGTAATCGTTTTCAACTCAGAGCCTACCAGCCCGGCTGCAGCGCCGCCAGCGAATCTGCGGCCGGCGGCGACTGCATGGGGACTGTGGCCCGCGCATCGACCGGGAACTGTACCCCACTCATCACGATGAGTGGCGCACAGCTCCCGATCAGTGAAAGGGCGACCTTCCATCCCAGGTCTCAAAATCGAGACCTGGGGCACCCGGCCAACTCCGCTGACTCCGCTGTAAACTTGCTCCAGCCCTCCGCGTCTACCTGAGTGATGGCAGCCGGAATCGCGCTCGAACCGATGACTATCGCCACCGCACCTGAGATCGCTCGACTGGATTTCTCCCAGGTTGCGGCCGATCATCGTGCGCAGATCTTCCGGTTTTTGCTGGCCTCGACGCGCGACCCGGACCTGGCTGAAACCCTGACCCAGGACTGCATGTTGAAGGCGTATCGCAACTGGGGGCGGTTCCGCGGCGAGTCCAGCGCGCTGACCTGGCTGATGCGGATCGCCATCAACGTGCAGAAGGACCACTGGAGGAACCGGCGCATCCAGTTCTGGAGGGCGACGCGGGCCAACTCGGTGGACGTGGACGAGGCCAGCGAATGGCTGCCCTCGGGCGGGGGCTCGCCGGAGCAGCATCTGCTGGCGCGGGAGCAGGTGAAACAGGTGTGGCGCGTGGTGGAGGGGCTGAGCCCGCGGCAGAGGTCGGTGTTTCTGCTGCGCCACGTGGAGGAGATGGAGATTGCCGAGATTGCGGCGGCCACGAGCCTGAGCCAGGGAACGGTGAAGGCGCACCTTTCGCGGGCGTTGGCCAGGGTGCGCAAGGAAATGGATGGGCAGCGATGATGTTGCGGGATGAGGGTGCAAAGGGACTGGAAATGACGGGGATGACGTCGCCGGAAGCCGGAGACGCGCGGCTGGAGAAGGCGCTGGGGGACTTTCGCGCGAGCATCCATGCCTGGAGCGAGGCGCGCATGCGCACCTTCTCGCCGGCCGTGGTCCTGGCGCCGCATGTTGTTGCGTGGCGGCGCACTGTGGCCTGGGCCATCGGGGTAGTTCTGGCCGTCGGAGCTGCTTCAGGGGCCGTCTATGAGCGCCATCGCCAGCAGATTCTTGCGCGTGAGGCCGAGCAGCGGCAGGTTGAACTTGAGCAGCGCGCCCAGGCCGCCCGGCGCGCGGCGGATATGGACCAATTGCTGGCCAACGTGGACCGCGACGTCTCCCAGGAAGTGCCGGACGCACTGGAGCCGCTGGCCCGGATGATGACGGATAACGGCAGCAGCAAATAGGGGATGAGTTTATCGGGGACAACGATTTAAGGGGATGGTTTTTCAAGAGGTTCAGCGCCTGGGGCCTGTTTTCCGAGAGGTCGGCGAGTGAAGGAAAGTCCGGGCAGATTCAGGGAGATTGGGGAGAAGGACAGATGAGGAGATACGGAATGAAAGCATTGGCGACAACATTTTCCGCAGTGGCCCTGGCGATTGTTTTGTCCGGGGCGGGGTCGACGGGCGCGCAGCCCGGCCCTGCCGGTCGACCGGGGTTCGGCATGCACCGCCCGCCCATGGAGCAGCTTCTGGGGCCTGGCGGCATGGGCCGCTGGTGGAACAACCCCAAGGCCATAGAACGGCTGAAGTTGACCGACGATCAGCGCAAGGAGATGGACCAGATTCTGCTGGAGCACCGCGAGAAGCTGATTGACATGCGGGGCGCCGTGGAGAAGGCTGAGCTTGCGATGGAGCCGCTGGTGGGCGCCGACCAGCCCAACGAGCAGGCCATTCTGGCGCAAATCGACAAGATTGCGCAGGCGCGGGCGGAGCTGGAAAAGGCCAACGCGCGCTTTCTGCTGGCGATCCGGGCCAAGCTGACGCCGGAGCAGTTCAAGGAGCTGAAGAGCTGGCGCGAGGATCGGGGAGGGCGCCAGGGCCGGGGAGATCGGCCGGGGCGCGAACAGCACATGCAGAGATGGCGCAACGGCGGGCCGGGAAGCCAGCCGGGACCGATTGGCGCTCAGCCGCCGGCGCCGCAGGGCGCGCCGGGAGCGGCTCCTCCGCCCTCGGGACCCTCCGATCCCGAATCCATGCTGCCGCCGGCTCCGAGTCCCGATCCGGCTTCAGATCCCGGGACACTCGAGTAGCGATTTTCTGCATCAAAGAAAACAGGCAGAGAGCAAATACGGTTGAAGCCAAAAACCGGTGGCGGCGGGATAAACTCCCGCCGCCGATTTTTTTCCCTGGTTTCGAGCGGATTCGGAGGGTGGGTCCCGCGGGGGCTGAACAGGCTGGGGAAGAACGGTGAAGAGCGAGCGAATTCCGTGAAGAGACGCCCCGCAGGGCCTAAACAAGCTGCAGAAAGACTCGTGGAAGCGGCGAAGTCGATACGAAAAACCTCTTGAGACACGACAGCTAAAGCCCAAATCCTTTGTTCTTCCGGTCTGCGGCACGACTGAAGTCATGCCCCGACACGTTTCCTGCCTCCGAAGAGTTTTTTGAGGAGCCTGTGAAGTCGTGCCTTTTCAAACGCTTCAAGACGAGAGTTTTTTGGGCCTCCACTGGATGGTGAGATTTCCCTACAAACCTGAATCCGCGCGGCTCCCGGTGTCCCATTCGATGACAGTTAGTGTACACAGGCGGGCACTCTCTGGCGTGGAATGAAACACCTGCTGAGCGAAAGCCGGATGGTTTTGTTTCGCGATGGCGCAAAGTGTCCTAAAAAGAATCTTGCATACATCACTAAAGTTATTCCGCACATTTCCGATGAAGGGGGTGGATGCTCGAAGGCCCAAGGCAAGCCGCCGGCGGGTGGAGTTACCAGTAATCCGGCGGCCAATCGCGCATCGGGAAAAGGAGTGACCTTCCATGGCCCTCGGTGTATTGAATAACCTGTCAGCCATCTATGCTGAGAACAATCTGAACAACACGAATGCGAGCTTGCAGACAGTTCTGCAGCAGCTCTCTTCGGGTTCGAGGATCAACTCAGGCGCAGACGATGCCGCAGGCCTTTCGCTGGTGAACGGCCTGGAGGCCAACTCGACCGCTCTCACGCAATCCTCCACCAACGCCACGGAAGGCGTGGGCTTGTTGCAGGTGGCCGACGGCGCCCTGTCGCAGGTGACGAGCCTGCTGGACCGCGCAGTCACGCTGGCCACGGAGGCTTCCAACGGCACCCTCAACAGCACCCAGGAAGCCGCGGCCAACCAGGAATATCAATCGATACTGGCCGAAGTGAACAACGTCGGCTCCACCACCACTTACAACCAGGAGCAGGTCTTTTCCGGCGAGAACGTTGCTATCTACACCGGTGATTCTTCGGCGGCGGGTGCGTCGCTGGACGACCTGAACATCCGCACTCTCTCGTCCAGTTCGATGGGTGACACCGACGGGACGATGGCCTACAGCAGCGGCCAGAATAACGCCTTCCTGGATCTGTCGTATAACGATGGCACCACCACGACCAACGCCGCCGCGACCGACAGCCTTTCGGGCACGACCACTTCCATCACCGTGAACTACCTGACGACCGGAGCAAACGGCGCGGCGATTACGAATACGGCTACCATCTCCGTGGGCAACGGCACCACCTATGCGAACACCGCGCAGGGTTTGATGGACGCGATCAACAACTCGGGTCTGGGGCTGAGCGCGACCTTTGGCACCGCCGCACAGGCTGGAACCGCAGCGTCAGGTGCAGCGACTAGCGCCGGCGGCGGCCAGGCGGCCGGAACCGACACCGGCATCATCATCTCCGGCATGGGAGTTTCCGCCGGCACGGCTCCGGGCGTGGTTGACTCCATGACCGTCACCAATAAGGTCGGCGGCACCGAAGACACGCTTAGCGGGACGGTTTCGATTGTGGGAGCCGACGGCACGACGCACACCTTCACCATCGGCGCCACCGACGATACCGCGACTAGCCTGGCGACCTACATCAACTCTCAGGATTGGGGTGTCACGGTCGCCGATGCCAACTCCGCGGCGAAGGACGTATTGACATTTACGTCTTCGGATTCGAGTGTCAGCCTGACAGGGTTGCCGACGGACGCTACGGCGGGGGCCGACCTCGTGAATACTCCGACCGTAGCCGGCGCGTACTACAGCGTGGGCATTTCCGGCGCCGTCACGGACACGAGCACCGCCCAGGCCGCAGCTGCGGGCGTGACGGGAGACACAAACGGAAGCGGCGGAATCGCGACCATCAGCTACACCGATGCGGCCGGCCAGTCATTGAGCGGCACTTCGCTCGATACTCAGTCTGACGCGGAAACAGCTCTGGGCCTTTTGAACCTGGCCATCAGCGACGTTTCGGCGCAGGATGGCTACATCGGCGCCCAGATCAATACCCTCAACTCCATCAGCCAGGTGATGAGCACGCAGCAGGAGAACATAACTTCGGCGCAGAACGCGATCCAGGCCACCGACTACGCCTCCGCCACTTCAAACATGTCGAAGTACGAGATTCTGTCGCAGACCGGCATTGCCGCGCTGGCGCAGGCCAACAGCGTGGAACAGGAAGTCCTCAAGCTCTTGCAGTAAGGCACAATTGAAGCACTTCAAAAGAAAACCCAGGGACAGGGCGGCGGCAGGCGAGAGCTTGCCGCCCATTTTTTTGGAGCCGGGACCAAGGGACCGAGAGACAAAGGGAGCGGGGGAGCTCAACCGCGCAGCTCACCATGCGCCGGTGGTGAGGAATTGGTGAATGGAGACCGCGGCTTTGCGTCCGGCTCCCATGGCCAGGATCACGGTGGCGGCTCCGGTTACGATGTCGCCGCCAGCAAAGACGCCGCGCTTGGAAGTGCGCATGGTCTGAGGGTCGGCCACGATGTAATTGCGCGCGTTGGTTTGGAGATCGGGGGTGGTGCTCTGGATGAGCGGATTGGCGGTGGTGCCGACGCCGATGATGGCCGCATTGACCGGCAGCACGAACTGGGAGCCTTTGATGGTTACCGGGGTGCGGCGGCCGCCGGCGTCGGGCGCGCCCAGTTCCATCAGCATGCAGCGCGCGCCTGTGAGCCAACCTTTTTCATTGCCGACAAAGGCCACCGGGTCAGTGAGCATGCGAAACTCGATGCCCTCTTCGCGCGCGTGCTTGACCTCTTCGGCGCGAGCCGGCATCTCCGCCTCCGAGCGGCGATAGACCAGCGTGGCCGTGCGCGCGCCCAGCCGCCGCGCGGTGCGCACCGCGTCCATGGCGGTGTTGCCTCCGCCCACCACCATCACGTCGCGGTTGTGGCAGTCGTACACCGGCTCGTCGTATTCCAGCGCGCGATAGGCGCGCATCAGGTTGACGCGGGTCAGAAATTCGTTGGCCGAGTAAACGCCGTTGAGGTGTTCGCCGGGAATGCCGAGGAAACGCGGCAGGCCGGCGCCGGTGGCCACAAATACCGCATCGTAGCCTTCGTCGCGCAGCAGTTCATCGATGGTGACGCTTTTACCGACCACTACGTTGATTTCGAACTCGACGCCCATCCGGGCGAGGTTGTCGATGTCTTCGCGAACAATGGCTTTGGGCAAGCGGAATTCGGGAATTCCGTAGACCAGGACCCCGCCCAGCTCATGCAGGGCCTCAAAGACGTGCACGCGGTGCCCCTTTTGCGCCAGGTCGCCGGAGGCGGAAAGTCCGGCCGGTCCGCTGCCCACAATGGCCACCGATTTGCCCGTGGGCGGCGCGATGTGGGGCAGGCCGGGCCGGCCGCTGGCGCGCTCGGCATCGGCGACAAACCGCTCCAGGTGGCCGATTGCCAGGGGCGCGCCCCTGCGCCCGAGCACGCATCCGCCTTCGCACTGCGTCTCCTGTGGGCACACGCGCCCGGTGATGGCCGGCAGGACATTGTCCTCGCGCAGCTTGGCGGCCGCGCCCAGGGTGTCGCCGGCGTAGATCAGGGCGACGAACTGCTTGACCTTGACGCCCACCGGGCACTGTTTTACACACTCCGGCCGGGCGCACTCCAGGCAGCGCTGCGCCTCCGCCCTGGCATTGGCCGGCGGCAGCCCGCAGTTGACCTCTTCAAAGTTGCGGCTGCGCGCGGTGGGGTCGAGCTCCGGCATGAGGGTGCGCGGAAGGGCCATGCGCTGCTTGAGCGGAAGCGTGTTCCGGTCAGGCATGGCGCGCCTCGGCCGCCGCGCCGAGGTCGGCGATTTCGGCCCGCAGGTGCTCGAGCTCCGCTTCCCTGGAGGCCAGTTCCTTGCGCAGTTCGGCCAGGTCTTCCTGCTTGTGCTCCTCGAATTGCTTCAGCGATTCACATTCCTGCTCGCGGTACATGGCGTTGCGCTGCATCAACACTTCGAAATTGATCTGGGAGGCGTCGAACTCCGGTCCGTCCACGCAAGCAAACATGGATTTCTGGCCCACCAGCACGCGGCAGCCGCCGCACATGCCGGTCCCGTCGACCATGATGGTGTTGAGGCTGACTACGGTCCTGATTCCCAGCGGGCAGGTGATCTCGGCCACCGCGCGCATCATTGGAACCGGCCCCACGGCCAGCACAAAGTCGATTTTGCGGCCCGCCGCTAGCAATTGGTTCAGCTTGGCGGTGACCAGCCCCTTCTCGCCGTAGCTGCCGTCGTCAGTCATGAAGAAGGCTTCAGCCGAGGCCTCGCGCAGCTCCTCCTCGAACACCACCATCTCACGGCAGCGCGCGCCTTCGACAAAGATGACGTGATTGCCGGCCTGTTTGAGGGCCTTGGCCGTGGGCAGCGCCATGGCCGTTCCCACGCTGCCGGCGAGAATCAGAACCGTTCCGTAATGCTCGATCTCCGATGGGCGGCCGAGCGGCCCCACCATGTCCAGCACATAGTCGCCCGTCTCCAGGCAGTTGAGCAGGCTGGTGGTCTTGCCCACGCCCTGCACCACCACGGTGACGGTTCCCGCCGCGGGGTCAGCCGCCTTGATGGTGAGCGGAATCCGCTCGCCTCTTCCGTGCAGGCGTAGAATCACAAATTGTCCCGGCCGCTGCTTGTGCGCGATGCGCGGGGCCTCAATGACGAATTGCTTGATGTTGAAACCCACCGGCCGCGCTTCAATGATCCTGTACATAAATCGCCGGCTCCGATCGGCGCTTCAGGGCTCGCTCCCGACAGGGGTACAACTGGCAACAGGACTCTTCACGCGCGCGAGCCGGGCGCGCACAAGAATGATTAAGCATGGGGAGGGTTTGCGCCTGTGACCCGAGTCACGGGCCTGAAGGGGGCGGGATCGGCCGCAATTTGCATCAACGATCGCGAATCCGGACTTGCGGACCCCGGAAGGAGCCGTACGACGTCATCTCGATTGATTGGTCGGCGGAGCCCCTTCACAGAGAGCAACTCGGGTGCCGTCCCGTCCTCCTCCCAGCGGCAGGCTGTCACATGCCAGCATTCTCCCCTCCCAATCGCATACCTTCACGCAGCTCTCATTTCGGGATTCGCATAAGTCGCTAAATCTGTTGCCTGCATTCTCGGGCACGTCAACCCGGTTGAAGCTGCCGCAGTTCCTGCGCAGTTCAGCGTCTCGATCCCGCAAGCCGGTCCCGTTGGCGAAACCGTACCAAGCGTAAATGTCAAGAGTAGCCACAGAACCCTTACTCTTTTCCGCCAGGGCTTTTGCGCTTGCTGCTCCGTTTTTCATATTGGGAGAAGGTTGAGAGGCAGCCGGAGTATGCCGAGTTTCGAAATGGGTAGCATAAAAGTGATAAGCGGCCCCAAGTGAAATCAGTGCAAAGAGGACAAGCAATGCCAACAGGACCATAAAAGCCCATCCGAGGAGAATCCCCAGGCAGCCGCCAGACGAGCCGCTAGGATACACCCAGCGTCTTCCGTCCCAACTACCCCAGTCCCAAACCTTCTGTTTTTCGTCCCAGTGCGGTACCCCAGTCATAAGTCGGGTTCGACTCCTGTTCAGTCCCCGTTTTGGTTTCCTGGACGATGCGATTGTACAGGGCAGGGACGTCTACTTAAGATAGTGGACTCATTCGGATCTCGCTGGAACACGGATGCCAGCCTTAATGATGCGAGTCATGGTTCCGGCATAGAGATCCGCGATCCAGAATCGAAAGCCAGGTCTCTGACCGGATGCTTTTGTGTCTTGATTGAGGTCCGTGGTATCCCAGGTTAGGCGCAAAAACAAAGACGCGCCGAACCTGTGGCTCCCGAATTCAAAAGTCGATTACAAAATCACGTGGACGGGACGCTAGTACTTCGACTTGATGGCGTAGGTGAGTCCCATGGTGAACTGGAACGAATTGAGCTTGGTGGGCGGCACTGAAGCCGGCGGGTCGTTCAGGTAGGTGTCGATGGTGCCCAGCGAAAAGGCGAAGTTCTTGTAGGTGGGAAAGGCCACCATATCCGTTTCGCCGGCCGAATAGGCGCGGGGAATGTTGTACGCCGGAATGTAGGCAATGTTCTGGGTGTAGTTGAACAGCTTGGCGTGCCGGGTGTAGTCGGCCGAAAACGTGGAGCCGACCAGGTTCAGGTTCGATCCCGGCGGCCCGCTGATGAAGTCCTGCTTCTCATACTGGATGGTGCCCTTGAGGTCGGCTTCGTTTTTCGGGGTATTGAAGATGGTCCAGCCCACGCCGCCGCCGTAGATCTGCTGCAACTGGAGGTTCTGGGCGAAGTTGTGGTCAAAGGAAGTCTCGGCCAGCGCGAAGAATTTGGCCGAGAAGTACTCGTCGCGCTCGCCGTCAATGTGGTAGATCGCGGTCTTGGTGGTCGTAGCCGGCGTGTACACGGTGGCCACCGTGTAGGCGGGCTGCGTGATCTTGCCAAAGGAGCCGGTAAAGTCAGTGGAGGTCCGGTTGCGCGGGTTCAGCCACGCCACCGAGGGCACGGCGCGCACCAGGTTCAGCGCTCCGGAAACGGTGTACTGGTTCTGCGTGGCGGTGACCAGCGTCGCGCCCGCCGTCGCGCCGCCGTTCCAGCCGGTCAGGAATCCGGGTTCGTGGTGCATCTGCTTGTCCAGCGTCTTCTGGTCGATGATGAACTCCGCATCCTTGGCCGGGATGGGCGGCGGCGCCACGGCGTTCGCCGGGTGCACGGTCACCGCCTGGCTTTCCACCTCCACCGTGCCCATGGGGAGCTGGCCCTGGTTCCTGCGCCCGTGCAGCTTCACGCCCTTCTCGAGCACTCCGTAGCTGCCCGCTGCATGCAGCTCCTTGATCTTGTCCCAGGGCACGTTTACGTCGCCCAGGGCGTCAGTGTGGAACGTGACCGTGCCTCCGAGCTCCTTCACCAGGGTGCCGTGCAGGGTGTCGCCATTGCTGAGCACGAGCACGTCGAGGGCCGCAGCCGCCGGCGTGCTCTGCGCGCCGGCGCGCGCAGCCGGGATAAGAGTGAAGAACAGGATAAGAAAACAGAGTTGCGCTAGGGGATTCGACTTCAAAGAGTTGCTCATAAATTGCCTCGTCCTCGTGTCATAGGGGGAATGGGTAACCGGAGCCTGAACTGGATTTATTTTAGATGGTTCAAGTGCGGGCGGCGTTGCGTCATGCTGAGCGAAGCGGCGCGGCTTCATAGAAAGTGCAAGAGCGCTGAACACTACCGCTGGGGAAGCGAGATAGTGGGGTGGGAATCGCAATGGTAAAGGGAGCGATAACCGTGTCTTACGTGGTGGCGATGATAGCCGTCATCGTCACTCTGGATTTCCTAGTCTTCAGGAACCATTTCCGGGAACGACTGATGGTGAACATCGGAATCGTTCTGGTGTTTGCAGCCTTCTATTTGCGATTCCTTCATCACTCTTAGAAATGACCTTCGCAGGCATAAAGATAGTTTTGATGCGCGCGCCGCGCGCCCTCGGAACGTGGCCGGGAGTGCGGAGAAAACGTCCCTCAGGGGCTAAAGCCAGCAGTTTTATTGGTCCTTTGTGGCACGACTAAAGTCGTGCCCTTTCAAGACTTGGTCTATGCAACCGGTTCCAGTCCCTGGTCCCTGCTCCCTGCTCCCTGGTCCCTGTTTCCTAGGCCCTGGTCCCTCAGCCCCTGCCGTTTTGGTCCCTTGGTCCCTTGGTCCCTGTCTCCTGTACCATGTTCCTGTTCCACCAAGGATCCCATGCGGCCCAACCTGAACCTGATGAAGGCCACGCTCACCGGTGCGCTCGGCGGGCTGCTCTTTGGCTTCGACACCGTGGTCATCTCCGGCGCCATCGACGCGCTGGTGCGCCTGTACCACCTGAGCCCGCAGGGCAAGGGCTGGACGGTGGCCATCGCCCTGATCGGCACCATCATCGGGTCGCTCGCCGCCGGGCAGGTGGGGCAGAAGCTGGGCAGCCGCGAAACTTTGCGCATCACCGCCATCCTTTACGTGATCTCCGCGGTGGGCAGCGCGCTGGCCTGGAGCTGGCCGGCGCTCATGGTGTTCCGCTTCATCGGCGGACTCGGGATCGGTGCGTCCTCGGTGCTCGGCCCGGTGTACATTGCCGAGCTTTCGCCCGCCAAGTGGCGCGGCCGCCTCGTCGGCGCGTTCCAGTTCAACGTGGTCTTCGGCATCCTCGTGGCCTACTCGTCGAATTACTTCATCCGCACGCTCTCGCTGGGCGCGGCGGAGTGGCGCTGGCAGGTGGGCGTGGCCGCCATTCCCGCTTTGGCCTTTCTTGTCCTGCTGTTCGGCATTCCCCGCAGCCCGCGCTGGTCCGCCGCAAAGGACCGCAACCACGAGGCCCTGGCCGTGCTGAAAATGATGGGCGAGCCAGACCCCGAGGGCGAACTGGCCGACATCCGCGCCGCGCTCGCCCAGGAGCACGCATCGGCGCACGTCCCCGTCTTCCGCTGGAAGTACCGCTACCCGCTGTTTCTCGCCATTTCCATCGGCGCATTCAACCAGCTGGCCGGCATCAACGCCATCCTTTATTACCTGAACGACATTTTCCAGGCCGCCGGCTTCAGCCAGCTCTCCGGCGATCAGCAGGCCATCGCAATCGGTTTCACCAACCTTGTCTTCACCATCGTGGGCATGAGCGTGATTGACAAGCTCGGGCGCAAGACGCTTCTGCTTATCGGCGCCGCCGGAACCGCATCGTGCCTCAGCGCCGTGGCCTGGCTCTTCGCCAGCCACTCGCATCCCGGCGCGCTGGTGTGGATTCTCATCGCCTACATCGCGTTCTTTGCCCTTTCGCAGGGCGCGGTCATCTGGGTCTACATCGGCGAAGTCTTTCCCAACGCCGTGCGCGCCAAGGGGCAGGGCGCGGGCAATTGCAGCCACTGGACCATGAACGCCGTCATCGCGCTGGCGTTCCCGGTGCTCGTGGCCCAAATCGGCCGCAGCGCGCCCTTTATTTTCTTCGCCGCGATGACGGCCGTGCAGTTCGTCGTGGTCCTGTTTTTCTATCCCGAAACCAAGGGCCAAACCCTCGAAGCCCTGCAGCGCCGCCTGGTGCCCGCCGGAGACTGACATGGCTGACCAAACGCCATCGTCCTCAGCGTTCCCCAGCGGTTGATTTCCCCCAACGCCGGCTGCGTGAACGAGCCCAAAGCGCCGCGCAAATTCATTTGCGGGCGGCAATTGCCGGCGTAGAATCAGCAGCATAATTCGCCTGCGGCCACAGCCCATTTGCGGCTCAGATCAAGCACAATGATAGAGCCGGCAAGGGAACAATCGACGCAATCCGAGGGTGCGCGCGCCGCATGAGCCAGCGTCGTGTGATGGAATTCGCAATGGGATCGAAAGTTGCAGCCGTTGGTGTTGCCCTGTTTCTGCTTGGGTCGTTCCCCTTGCTGGCCCAGGTTCTCGGCAACGAGGTGGGAGCCGTGCCCGCGGGTCCGTCGTTCCCGGTTGCGACCTCCAACGCCCAGGTAGCGGGTGGCGCCCCCGATGTCGCCACCGACGGCACTGACTTCATCGTGGTCACAGCCAACACCGGCACAAGCGAGCTTGGCACCGATGTCTACGCGACGCGAGTGACCGCGGCCGGCGTGGTGCTTGACACAACACCCATCCAACTGGTCAACAACCCGAATGGAATCTCCGACCCCTCGGTGGTGTTCGACGGAACGGATTACGTTGTGGTATGGATTGGCGCCGCGCCCTCCACCTCTCCCGGTTATGGCGAGGTATATGCCGCACGCGTGTCGCCCGACGGCACGGTGCTGGATACCACGCCGGTTGACATCACCGGCGGCGCCGAAGCCAAGTTCCGGCCCATTGGAGTGGACTTCGACAGCACGGACCAGAATTTTCTGGTGGCGTGGAGAGACCAGAACGACGACATCGAGGCGGCGCGATTCTCCACCGCGCTGGTTGACCTGGACGCGGCCTCCGGATTCATGGTGGCCGCCGGCAGCACCAACCTCGGCCGCTTTTATCCCTGGGTTGCCTTCGGCGGCGGCGAATATCTCATCGTTTGGCACCAGGGTTACGGCGGATCTGGAGGCGGAGGTTGTACGCAAGCGATAGGCTGCGTGGGCGCGTTGGCTATTGCCGGCGCCAGGGTAACTCCGGCAGGGCAGGTTTTGGACCCCGGGGGCTTTGCCATCAGCAGCGACCCCAATGACTTGCAAGACTTTGCGGCTGCCGCTTTCGATGGATCGAACTTCCTGGTGACGTGGCACAACTGGGCCAACTCCGATGTGTATAACAATGGCAGCGGATCGGCGGCGCGGGTCACGCCTGGCGGCGTGGTTCTGGACCAGCCCGCAATCGCCATCAATTCAAAGCAGCTATGGGAATCGCGCGCTCCGCCGGTCTTCGACGGCACCAACTACTTTGTGGCCTGGCACGTTGACCAGTTTGAGAAGTTCAGGCTTGCGGATGTATTCGGAACCAGGATCTCCACGGCGGGACAGCTCCTGGACGAGAAACCTTCGCCGGTTGCCACGGGGTTCGACCAACAATGGGCGCCAAGCGTGGGCTATGCAGGCGGCACGATTCTGGCGGTGTGGAACGAGAATAATGAAACTGCCGTCTACGGCCAGATTTTGCAGGAAAGCACGAATGCCGGCGCCGCGCGGGCATCGGTTAACCCATCCCCCAATTCCAGCAATTGGATCGTTTCGGGGACACCGGTCGATATGTCGCTGCAGGCTGTATTCGGCTACGACAATTCCCACGTTTACTCGAGCGGCGAAGCCTCCGGTCCGCCATTTCTTGAGTTCGACGGCAGCAGCTGGTCCTCGATCGCCAGTCCGGGGCGGGACCACCTGTACGGAATCTGGGGCGCTACCCCGTCCAGTTTGTGGGCGACGGGATGGTGCACGGAATTCCTTCAATTCAATCCGTCCACGAACTCATTCAGCGATCTGGGCTGCACCACCGGCGCGGCGGCGTGGCTCAGCGTGTGGGGAAGCAATCCCGGCAATGTTTTCGCGGTTGGCAGCAACTACGGTGTGAGCACGCCCTATCCCCTGTACGGGTACTACAACGGACAGAATTGGACTTCCCCAGAAGGCATCGGGATTTCGCTGGACCTGGCCGGCATTTGGGGCACGGACGCCGATAATGTTTACGCGGTAGGCGAACAGGGAACGATTCTGCACTGGGATGGAAACACCTGGACCCCGGTCTCGGGCGTGCCCACCATTGAACGGCTCAACGGGGTTTGGACAGACAGCGCTGCAGATACTTTTGCTGTCGGGGATTTTGGAACCATCCTGCACTATGACGGAACCGGCTGGACCGCCCAGGCGAGCGGCGTTACAGACGACCTGACCAGCGTTTGGGGCTTCAATGGGTCAGACGTGTACGCGGTCGGATCGAACGGGCGCATTCTTTATTTCGACGGAACATCCTGGACGGCCGAGGCGTCGCCCACAACCGAGAATCTGACCGCGGTAACTGGCGCGGGGAACTCCGTCTGGGCTGTAGGCGACGTGGGAGCGATTCTGCAGTTGGTCACCACGGGAAACCCCACCCCCGAGATCGCCTCCATCAGCCCTGACTCGGCGCCGCCCACCCAGGACGTGGCCATCCAGGTGAACGGCGAGAATTTTGTTTCCGGCTCGGCCGTCCGCTGGAACGAATCCGATGTGCCCACTGTTTTTGTGAGCTCGACCGAGCTGACGGCGACCATCCCGCAAGGCGATTTTGCCTCCGCTTTCCCCGCAACCCCGCCGTATCCCAACGGCTGGGGCGAGATCACCGTCTCCAGTCCCGCGCCCCAGGGCGGTATTTCATCGGGGTTGGTTCTGGCCATTGAGGCGACCGCTGGAGCAACGTTGTCTGTGCCGAGCCTCACGTTTTCTCCGCAAGCGGTGGGCACCACAAGCGCCGCTCAACCCGTGACGCTGAGTAATTCGGGCAACATTACCCTGAACATCTCCAGTATTTCGCCCAGCGCCAACTTTACTGAAACAGACAACTGCGGCGGGAGCGTTGGCCCAAATGGAAGCTGCACTTTGTCCATCAGTTTTGCGCCGACGGCCTTGGGTCCGCTCACCGGGACCGTATCCATCAGCGACAACGCCGCGGGCAGCCCGCAGACAATCAGCGTGAGTGGCACGGGCGCCTTGGCGGCTACGGTCACGGTCGAGCCGGGCGCTTCAAGCATCGCCACCACCCAGGCTCTGACGGTGGGTGTGACGGTGAGCGGCGGGACAGGGAATCCCACCCCCACCGGCTCGGTAACGCTGAGCAGCGGGAAGTACCTGTCTGTTGGTCCGTACACGCAGACATTTCAAACGGCGGACCTCTACATCAACCAGGGTTATGCCACGGATGGCACCAATAACTATATCTTTTTCGATTCCGCCCCCGGCTCCGGTGAGATTACGGAATACAACTCAACGTGGAGCACGGTGCTGAATAGCAACCCCGACACGTTGACAGGGATCAGCGGCGTAGATCACGAGGGAGACGGGGCCTACTACAACGGGAACCTGTACCTGAGCTTGCAGGCGTACGGCGGGTGCATTGCAAACCAGGCATCCTACCTGGCGATTTTCAGCGCCACGGCAACAGGTTTGCCTTT
This sequence comes from uncultured Acidobacteriota bacterium, assembly GCA_963766785.1. Lineage (GTDB taxonomy): Bacteria > Acidobacteriota > Terriglobia > Terriglobales > Acidobacteriaceae > Telmatobacter. Next base: position 209,775 of record CAVYBV010000007.1, on the reverse strand, counting down.
GGTGACGAGCGCCAATATCACGGCTTACGATACCGGAGGCGCGCTCGGGTCCGGGGTGGCCGTGGTCCCTTCGCAAAACGCCCTGTACCTGGTGGATTATTGCGACGGCAGCAAGATGTGGGTCTTCAATCTGACCACCCTGGCGTTTGAAGAGACGATCCCGCTGGCGTACACGATCGACTACTTACAGGGCATCTCTTACAATGCGGCGACCAATTCCTTCTTTGTCACCGCGGACGTGTTGTACCCCGGCACCAATCTCCCTACTGGCGGCGGGGGAACGATTTTTCAGGTGAGCCTGGACGGCACAACGGTGACCCCGGTCTATCAGACCTCCGCCCAGGGGGAGCTGGAAGGACTGGATTACACTACCTCAACGCTGCGCTATGTAGCTGGAGGAATGGTCATTTACCTGTCGCCGTCCACGCAGCTGACGGCAACTCTGGGCAGCGGCGCGGCCACCATCGCTATCCCCGGCGCAACCCTGGCAGCGGGCAGCTACACCTTCACCGCCGGCTACACGCCAGACGCTGACAGCTCTTCGACTTACGCCGCGGCGACAGGCACGGCCGCGAGCGCAGTGACGGTCACGGCCGTTGCGCCCACGGTCACGGTCGCGCCGGGCGCTTCGAGCATCACCACGGGCCAGGCTCTCTCGGTCACGGTGACGGTGAGCGACGGGGCGGGTAATCCCATCCCCACCGGCTCGGTGACGCTGGGCAGCGGGAAGTACACTTCGGCGGCGGCAACTCTGAGCGGCGGCGCGGCCACCATCAACATTCCGGCAGGCTCGCTGGCGGCGGGCAGCTACCTCTTTACAGCCGGCTACACGCCGGACACCAACAGCTCTTCGATTTACGCCGCGGCGACAGGCACGGCCGCGAGCGCGGTGACGGTGGCGGCATTTGCTCCCACGGTGACGGTTTCGCCGGGGGCTTCGAGCATCACCACGGCCCAGGCTCTCTCGGTCACGGTGACGGTGAGCGGCGGGACGGGAGACCCCATCCCCACCGGCTCGGTGACGCTGAGCAGCGGGAAGTACACATCGGCGGCGGCAACTCTGAACGGCGGCGCGGCCACCATCGCCATTCCAGCGGCAACGCTGGCAGCGGGCAGCTACACCTTCACCGCCGGCTACGCACCGGACACCAACAGCTCTTCTATGTACACCGCGGCGACAGGTTCGGCCGCCACCACGGTGACGGTCACGGCATTTGCTCCCACGGTGACGGTGGCGCCGGGCGCTTCCAGCATCACCACCGTCCAGGCTCTCACGGTGAAGGTGACGGTGAGCAGCGGCAGCGGGGCACCCACCCCCACCGGCACGGTGACGTTGAGCAGCGGGAAGTACACTTCAGCGGCGACAACTCTGAGCAGCGGCGCGGCCACCATCAACCTTCCAAGCGGAACGCTGGCGGCGGGCAGCTACGCATTTACAGCCGGCTACACGCCGGACACGAACAGCTCTTCGATTTACGCCACGGCGACAGGTTCGGCCGCCAGCGCGGTGACGGTCACGGAGGCTGTGCCTACGGTGACGGTCGCGCCGGGCGCTTCCAGCGTCGACACCGCCCAGGCTCTTATGGTGAAGCTGACGGTGAGCGGCGGCAGCGGAACACCCACGCCCACGGGCTCAGTGACGTTGAGCAGCGGAAAGTTCACATCGGCGGCGGCAACTCTGAGCAGCGGCGCGGCCACCGTCAACGTTCCCGCGGGCTCGCTGGCCGTGGGCATCGACACCCTGGCCGCCGCGTATTCGGGCGACAGCACCTACTCCACGGCGACAGGGACCGGACCCGTCACCGTGAATCTGCCGCCAGGCTTTACTCTTTCCGCTTCGCCAACCTCCGTTTCGGTAGCCCAGGGCGGCAGCGAAACCAGCACCATTGCGGTGACGAGCGTGGGAGGCTTTTCCAGCGCCGTCACCCTGTCCGCAAGCGGGCTGCCCAGCGGCGTCACCGCCTCCTTTGCCGCCGGCTCCGCGGCGGGAACGCAGAAACTGACCTTCACAGCCGCCACCTCGGTTGCGGCCCATTCGTTGCCGCTGACGGTGATCATTACGGGAAGCTCCGGCACACTGACGGCGGCCACCAGCATTGCCCTCACCATCACCGCCCAGCCCGCCTTTACCGCTGGTTCCGGCGGAACGACCTCCCTTACCATCTCGCCCGGCGCAATCTCGGCCGCCGCGATCAGTGTTGTGGGGACGTATGGGTTTAGCGGAACCGTAAACCTGAGCTGTCAGGTCACCACCTCGATGGCCAACGTCATTGACATGCCGGGCTGCAGCCTGATCCCAACCTCGGTGACTCTCAGCGGGACAGACGCCCGGAAATCGACGCTAAGGGTCACCACCACGGGGGCATCGAGCGCCCGCAATCAGATGAAGAGACTCTTTTGGCCGACTGCGGGAGGGACGACGCTGGCGTTGGCTCTGTTTTTCGCGGTTCCCAAGCGGCGGCGTGACTGGCTGGCGACGATGGGACTGCTGCTTCTCTTTGCATGTCTAGGCGCAGGCGGCTGCGCCGGCGGAGGCAGCGGCGTTGGAGGCAGCGGCGGCAGTGGAGATTCCGGCACCACGCCGGGCGTTTACACGATCACGGTGACCGGCACCGCGGGCTCGATCAGCGCCACCGTGGTAAGCGTCACCTTAACGGTTCAGTAGCGCGAATTCAGTGCCGAACTATCGACGAGCACGTCCCCCGAATCACATCGGCCGCATCCGCTTCCACAACGGTAAACATCGACGCAGGCGAATCGCAGATCACCGTCTCCGTGCAACCGTTCCATGAGTTCACGCTCACCATCCCGCCGTCCGGGCGGGTCTTGATGGTCACGGGCGCAGGCGAGCACGGCCCACCGGAATGCTATCCGCCGCCGCCCGAATAGGCTGCCCAAGATCCCCCTTTCATGAATTGAAACGTGATCGACCCCACGCCCGATGCCGGGCATTCGATCGCGCTTGGCGTATATGCATTTCCCATCTTGGCCAGGCATCCTGACACCGGTAGGCCGGTCATCCCCACGCCCGCGTTGATCACCAGGCACGGGATGTTCTTGTCACATCCGTTCATGGTGAATGTGAAGCCGATGTTGGCGGCCTCGGTGCTGATGGTTACCAGAAGATTCGAGCCACTTTGCGAAACAGCGACGCCCTGGGCGAGACCGGCGCGGGTGAAAAGCGCGAACACGGCCGCGAGCGCAGCAAGCCGCATCGCCTGCGGCAAAAACCGAAGCATCATGACGATTCTCCCGGGGAACTTGATCTCGATGATACGCGCTCACCAAGAGTCCGCAGTGAGACCTGGCCGATGGGTCAGGTCTCGTGTGGGTGCCCTCGGTCCCTCGGTCCCTGCTTCTACTCCATCAGCCCCTTGTGTCCGAGCCAGCAACACAGATACGATACCTGGCCGACGTGGTAGGTCTCGTGCCACGCCATGAAACTGACGGTGCCGCTGAGCTTGCCGTCGGCGCTGGGGGGGCCGGGCTGCGGCGCCGGAGCGGCCAGCTTTTCTTCCTCGGCGTTCTCGAGCGCCTTCGCGAGTAGTTCGCCCGCGTCTTTCCAGCCGTCCAGCAGGGCATGGCCAGAAGGGTAGGCAGCTTCGGCATTGAGCTTCTGGCCGCGCGCAAACATTCCCAGCCAAGGCAGGTCCCACTCCGTTCCCAGCCGGTGCAGGACCTGTTTCCGCGACCAGACAAGGTGGCCCACAATCCAGGCGAGATGGTTGGCCTTGTCGTCGGGCCGGCGCAGCCATTCCTCGGCTGCCAGATCCTTCACTGAGTTTTCAAGGAAGCCCTTGTTGAAGCTGTACTGCTGCGCGGCTGTGGCGATAACGGCGGGAACGGGCATGAAAACCTCCGGCGAGATGGGGATGCCAGGTACTTTTGCATCATCGCACACCCATCGTTCGGCCCGCGATCAATAAGGACTTAGCCCCTACGCCTCGCGCATGACAAAGGACGCCCGAAGGCGTCCTCTAACTTGCATCTGGCTTGGACTTAGGCGTGTGCCGGTAACTTCATTGTGCGGCGCAGTCACGCAACAGCACCCTAAAAACATAGTTATGGGGAGCCCGTCTTGTTTTATGCGCGGCTCAGGTAAGCTCCTTCGCTGGTGTCCACCCGGATCTTCTCCCCCTCGTTGATGAACGAGGGCACCTGCACCACCAGGCCGGTCTCGGTCTTGGCCGGCTTGGTGACGCTGGAGGCCGTTGCCGACTTCAGCCCCGGCTCCGTCTCCACTACCTTAAGTTCCACAGAAGCAGGCAGTTCGATGCCAACGGCCTGGCCGTCGTGATAGCTCACGTGGATCTGAAGGTTGGCAGTAAGGTACTCCACCGCCTCTCCCAGCGTGGAGGCCTTCAGCACCGTCTGCTCGTAATCCTGCGGGTTCATGAAGTAGTAATCGTCGCCGTCATTGTAAAGGAACTCCATGGCGATTTCGTCCACTACCACCTTCTCAATCGCATCCGCGGAGCGAAACCGGTGTTCGAACATTGCCCCCGTTCGAAGGTTTCTTAGCTTGGCCTGGATGAAGGCGCGGAGGTTGCCGGGGGTGCGGTGCTCGACCTTGAAGACCAGATGAAGCTGGTCGTTGTGCTTGATGACCATCCCAGGACGAAGCTGGGTGGCGGGAATCGCCATGGAGAAACTCCTTGCATGGTTGCGCTCACGGCGCGAAAAGATTGGCCCTGGCCCATTTGTCATTCTAAATGAGGCGGGCGAGTTTACTCGGGGAGCGTGACCAGGGTTGCCTCGAGCAGGGCTTCGATTTGCATCAGCGCATCGAGGACATTCTGGGTGACGGGCGCGTCCACCTGGACGACGGCGAGGGCTTTGACGGGTTGGACGCCGGATCGGTCGCGGCCGAGGGCGAAGTTGGCGATGTTGACGCCGTGCTCGCCAAGGATGGTGCCGATTTTGCCGATGACGCCGGGGACATCGAGGTTGCGGCAGACCAGCAGGTTGCCTTCGAGGGGGGCTTCAACGTCGATGCCGTCGAACTCGAGCAGGCGCGGCTGGGCGTCGTGAATGACGGTTGCGGTGGCGTGGCGCAAGCGCGAGGTGGTGCGCAGCTCGACGGCGAGCAGGTTGGCGGCGCCGCCGCGATGGCCGTCCTGTTTTTCTTCGTGCACGCGGATGCCGCGCTCTTCGGCGACGGCGGCGGCATTGATGTTGTTCACGTTCTCAGAGCCTTCGAGGAGGCCGGCGATGGCGGCGTTGCGGACCAGCTCGGTTTTGGCCTCGGTAAGCCAGCCTCCGTAGTAGAGCTGGATGGACTCGATGCCGCCGGAGCCGGCCTGGGCGAGGAAGGAGCCGACGCGGCCGGCGAGATCGATGAAGGGGGCGAGTTTGACGTACTCCTCGTGGGTGAGCGAGGGCAGGTTGACGGCGTTCTGCACCACGCCGAGCTTGAGGTACTCGCGAACCTGGCGGGCAATCTGAATGCCGACAGCCTCCTGCGCCTCGGTGGTGGAGCCGGCGATGTGCGGGGTGAGGATGACGTTGTCGAGATTGGCCAAGGGCGAGTCTTTGGGCGGTTCGACGGTGAACACGTCGAGGGCCGCGCCGGCCACGTGGCCCGATTTCAGCGCATCCGCGAGCGCGGATTCGTCCACCAGCTCGCCGCGCGCGCAGTTGACGATGCGCACGCCTTTCTTCATGGACGCGAGGGTTTTAGCGTTGACGATGCCCTCGGTTTGGGGAGTTAGGCCGACGTGGAGGGTGAGGTAATCGGAGGCGGCGAAGAGCTCGTCGAGGGCGACGAGGCGGATGCCGTTTTCGCGAGCGACGGCGGCGGAGACAAAGGGATCGCTGCCGACGATTTCGAGGCCGAAGCCGCGGGCGCGGCGGGCAACTTCAAGGCCGATGCGGCCGAGGCCGAGGATGCCGAGGGTTTTGCCGCGGAGCTCGGAACCCTGGAGAGATTTTTTCTCCCAGCGGCCGGCGTGCATGGAGGAATCAGCGGCGGGGAGCTTGCGGGCGAGGGCGATCATGAGGCCGATGGTCAGCTCGGCCACGGCAACGGCGTTGGCTCCGGGCGTGTTCATGACCACGATGCCGCGGCGGGTGGCGGCATCGGCGTCGATGTTGTCGACACCGACGCCGGCGCGGCCGATGACGCGCAGCCTGGGCGCCTTTTCCATCAGGGCGTCGTCCACCTGGACGGCGCTGCGGACAACGAGCGCGTCGGCATCGGCGAGAGCGGAGGCGAGGCCGTTGGGGAGCTTGTCGTGCGTCAGGACTTCCCATCCGGGCTCGGCCGCAAAGACTTCAAGGGTGGATGACGACACCTTCTCCGCCAATACAATCTTCATGGTTTCTCCCTTGTCCGCCGCGGCGGAGACGTACTCGTCGAAGCCAATGCCTTCCTTCTCGCAGAGCAGATCGAACATGCGGACGACGGCGGCGTGAGGCTTGCCCTCGCCGCGCTCGTATTTCCAGATGGAGTTGGGGTGAACGCCCAGCCGCTCGGCCATCTGGTACTGGTAAAGGTCGAGCTGCTTGCGCGCGATGACGAGTTTTTCGCCGAAAGTGAGGTCTGGCATGGGGTCCTTCTGTGAGAAGCGGAGCTAGCGGGGCCAGTGGTGCCAGCGGAGCCAGGTTTAACCCGGGCGCTGCTAGCTCTTCTGAGCGACTGCTTCCGCGTAAATCTTCTGTGCCGCCGCCACGGCCTGGCCGTACTCGACGGGCAGGTTGAGGGTGTCTTTGGCGATGTGCTCGAGCGCGGCGAGCAGGGCCACGGTGTCGAGATAGTCGAAGAAGCCGAGGTGGGCGATGCGAAAGATTTTGCCCTGCATTTCTCCCTGGCCGTTGGCGATGATGGAGGCGAAGCGGGCCTTCAGGGCTTTCACGACGGCGCTGGAATCCATGCCTTCAGGGACGGCGACGGCGGTGGCTGCGGCTGCGGGCGCGGTGGGGGCGAAGAGCGTGAAGCCGAGCGCGGCGAGGCCGGCGCGAGCGGCGGCGGCGTTGACTTCGGCGTTGTCGATGAGGGCGATGCGGCCTTTTTCGAGGTCGCCGCCGGCCTGACCGGCAATGTAGTCGAGCGCGGCGCCGAGGCCGGCGATGAGGGCCACTGCCGGCGTGTACGCGCTCTCGCCTTTGGCCGCGTTCTTGCGCTCCTTGCGCAGGTCGAAGTAGTAGCGCGGATTTTTGGATGATTCCATGGCGCCCCAGGCGCGGTCGCTCACGCTGAGGTAGGCGAGGCCGGGCGGGATCATGACGGCTTTTTGCGAGCCGCCGATGAGGATGTCGATGCCCCAGGCGTCCACGTCAAAGTGGGTGGTGCCGAGGCCGGTGATGCCGTCGACGACGAGGAGGGCGCTGGGTGCGAGCTCGTCGCGGAGCCTGGCGATGGCCTGAACGTCGTGGCGGACGCAGGTGGAAGTCTCCGTGGCCTGGAAAAAGACGGCGCGAATTCCGGGGTGGAGGGCCTTGCGAATTTCGGCCAGGTCAAAGGTCTGGCCGTAGGGCGCGGAGACGACCTCGGGCGTGCAGCCGAAGGCTTTGAGGAGGCCGGTCCAGCGCTCGCCGAACTTGCCGGCGGTAAGGACGAGGGTGGCGTCGCCGGGCGAGGTGAGGTTGGAGACGGCGGCTTCCATTGCGCCGGTGCCGGAGCAGGTGAGAACGAGAACGTCGTTTTTGGTGCCGACGAAGACCTGGAGCTGGGCGAGGACCTTCTGGAAAAGGGCGCGGAACTCCGGAGTGCGGTGGTGGATGTCTGCCGCGGCCATGGCGAACTGGGCGGCGGGCAGCAGGGGGGTGGGACCGGGAGTAAAAAGGCGGGTTTTGCGGATCATTGGTCCTCCTGACGCCGTGAACAGGTGAAAAAGGATTGGAGGCGTCGATCACATAGTACACAATAATGTTAGTTATGTGAATTTTTATCTTGTGCAAAACCTAGCGGGAGTTCGCGTTCATGACGCAGAAGAGCCCCGTTCCGGAATGCCGGACGGGGCTCAGGGAAAAAAATTCAACTGCCATATTGTTAGTTACTTAGAGTCTTCCGCCTCCACCGCCGCCGCCATGGAAACCGCCGCCTATTCCGCCGCGGAAGCCTCCGCCGCCGCGGAAGCCTCCGCCGCCGCGGAAGCCTCCGCGATAGTACCCGCCCCCATAGAACCCGCCATAGATTGGATAGCCGCCCCAGAAACCGAAGCCGCCGCCCCACCAGGGTCCCCAACCACCCCATCCCCACGGGCCCCAATCCCAGCCCAAGGCCATGGGATTCCAGTACCAGCCAGGGTAATTCCAGCCATACTCGTTGGCGGCCTGCTCATTTTCCTCGGCCAGGTACTGCGAGCGCAGCATGCTCCAGTTGTAAAGGTTGTCCTGGGCATGGTTGGCATTGAAACCGTGCGGTTTTTGATCGACGCCCGCGACGAGCGCCATCTCATGGTGCTTTCTCACACCTTTGTATTGCCCGTCGCCGGTTTCGACCTCTGCCTTGCCGGAGAAGACGAGCACTTTGGGCTGGCTGGCGGTGAACTCGTAAAATCCCCGCTGCGGCAACCGTGTCATGACGCCATTGTCGATAATCTGTAGGTCGTTCTGGGGGTGGATTTGGTCCACCTCCACGCCCGCCTCGCCGCGCAGAAGAGCGACCTGGGTGTTGGCGATGTCGGGCGAGATCATCTTCACGGCGCTGTGGTCGCCGAGGCGCAAGAAGACGCCGGGCGTGAGCAGGATTTCGGCCTTACCCATGCTGGTGTGCAGCACCTCGCCCGGATTCAGCTCCTCGCTGCCCATATTTTTGTGGTTGATCTCGGATCCGTCAAGATAAGCCAAGCCTTGGAAATAGTTCAGCGTACCAGGCTCGGGGTAACCCTGATTCAATGGCTCGGTTGGAGTATCGCCGAAGACCGGCAATGCCGCGAGGCTTAGAGCGCCCATACCGAGCAGCGCGATTCTAAATATCCTGGTGTTCATCGCTTTAATCCCCTCACTTTTGTTAATGCGCGGAGCGGCGAGAAGTTCCTGCGCCGCGGCGGCGGGCGGGCAGATCGCTTGCGTGGAGTCAAAAGCAAAGGGTTTTTTGCATCGCGCAGGGGTCTCGCCGCATCGGCAGCCGAGCAAGGTCCGGTGCGCGATCCTCCGTTAGAATCGGGAGTTGAGGATGGATGCGATGAATGAAAAGGGCGCACTGGAAACGCTGATCAGCCAGCAGATTGTGGCCGCGATGAAGGCGCGGGACGCGGAGCGCACGGGAACGCTTCGGATGATCAAGGCGGCGCTGATGAACAAGGCGATCGAGAAGCGCGCGCCGCTGATTGCGGCGGAGGAGCAGCAGGCGCTGGCGACGATGATCAAGCAGCGGCGCGACTCGATTGAGCAGTTCACGCGGGGCAACCGGCCGGAACTGGCGGCGAAGGAAGCCTCGGAGATCACGGTGATTGAGGAATTTCTGCCCAAGGCTCTGGACGAAGCGGGGCTGCGGGCAATTGTGGAAGAGGTTGTGGCTGCTCACGTCGCGGCGACGGGACAGCGGCCGGGAGCAAAAGACATGGGCCCGGTGATCAAGGCGGTGCAGGGGCGAATCCAGGGCTCAGGGCTGCGCGCGGAAGGCCGGCTGGTGAGCGAAGCGGTGAAGAGCGCGCTGGCCGGGTAGTGTTGTTTCCGTCCGCACCCCGGCGGCTGCGCCATCCGGGGTGGGAAAATCTCCGATAGAAGGCCAGAATGTGATAAGTTTCCCGTAATCTCTCCCTCAGGGGCCGAGGCAGGTCCGTCCGAACGCAGGGCCAGATGAGCACATCGCGTCAACGCGCCGGCAACGCAGCACTCCTCATCCTTGGCGGAGCCGTGGGTGCCCTGTTGGCATTCCAGGCGGCGCGCATACTGGAGCTGCGGCTGGCCCAGGAAGCGCTGCTGCAATATACAAAAATCACCCTCCGCGCGGCTGAGACGAGCGCTGCGGAGTTGTCCGCGGCCGTCCACCTGTTTGGCAACGACGGCGTAACCTTCTGCTCCGACGAAGAGATCGCGGCGATGCGCAGCTTCGTCTACAACGCGGCGATCATCAGGGATCTGGGCCGGGAACGCGACGGAATGCTCTACTGCACGTCGGTTCTGGGACGGCTGCCCCAACCGCTGCACATGCCGGTCCCGGTTTTCACGTTTTTCAGTACGCTGCAATCCGCGCAAGTCGAAGTTTTCCCGCGCCAGCGCCTCGCCATCGCTCCCAGTTCCACCGGCATTATCCTCGCCATCCGCGGCCTCACCGCGGTGGTGAATCCAGCGGTCTTCTCCGGACTGGACAGCCCTCCCATGCACGCAACCGGCCTGGTTCGGGATCCCGGGCAGCAGCGCGTGATTCCCCTCTTTGGCCGGGAGGATGTTCTCTCCAGCCAGGAAGTGCTGGCCCAGCGCATGATCGAGCGCGGCGGCATTTTCTATCAGCCCCTCTGTTCGCCTGTATACGCGGTCTGCGTCGTCGCCTCCGAGGCACGAGCTGACATGGTGGGCCGTCATCACGGATACTTCATCAGCTTCCCCGTCACTTCGGTTGTGTTTTCCACGGTGGGAGCGGTCCTCGGCATCTCGATTGCCGGGTGCATCCTACTCTATTTCCATCGCCAGCGCTCGTTCGACCGCAGGCTGCGCCGCGCCGTGCGCATGCGCCAGATCACCTGCGCCTATCAGCCGGTGGTCGAGCTCGCCACCTACGCCGTGGTGGGCGCGGAGGCTTTGGCGCGATGGACCGACGAGTCCGGCGAGGTCATCCCGCCCGACGTCTTTATCCCGGTCGCGGAAGAGAAGGGCTTGATCGTCGCGCTCACCTGCCTGGTGGTGGACCAGGTGTTGGATGACATGTACTATCTCCTCACTGGTTCCGGCTTCCAGGTCGCCATCAATCTGTCTACCACAGACCTGAGCGATGCCCGTTTTTTTGCACACCTGGAACGGGCGCTCAAGCGATCCAGGGTTCCACCGCGCTCGCTCGCGTTCGAGATCACGGAGCGGGCAACGGCTCTCGGGGGCGAAGCGCAGGCCGGTATCGCGCGGTTGCGAGCCGCAGGCCATTGCGTTTACGTGGACGACTTTGGGACCGGCTACTCGAGCCTTTCCTACCTGAACGATCTGCACGCCGACGCCATCAAGATCGACCGAGTCTTCACCCGCACGGTGGGCACGGAGGCGGTCACCGCTTCGGTGGTCCCGCAGATCATCGACATGGCGAGCAAGCTGAAACTGGAGATCGTGGTGGAAGGAATTGAAACCGCGGAGCAGGCCGCCTATTTCCGCCGCGCCTGCCCCGGCGCCCGCGGCCAGGGATGGCTCTTCGGACGCCCGGTGGCGGCTCAGGAGTTCAAGGTCCAGCTGCGCATGAGGAGCCGCTCTTCAGCGCAGGAGCCGCGGGCGAGCGATTCCTCGTTGCCTGCTGGCGAACCTGAGAAGTAAACCGCTGGCCTCGCGGTACTTTAGAGACTTCTAATGCGGGCGTGCTATGGTTCTACCCAGGATTATTCCCATTGGGCCCCGACTGGCTTATTTGAAACAAGCTGATTGATTAAAGGTAACAATCGCGCCCAGTTTATCCTGCTGCTTCCTCTTGGAGCGGCGCTGGGATTCTTCGCGAGTTTGCCCATCGCAGTGGGTCATCAACTGAGGTCCGGGGAACAAGAGTTGCGCGCGTACGCGCAGCGCACCCTGAAAGCAGAGGAGATGACGGCCGATGAGGCACGCGCCGCCATCAACGTGATTTCCGGCGACCAACAGCCGTTTTGCTCGGATGGAGACCTCGCCGTCATGCGCGGCTTTGTTTTCAACGCCAGCACCGTGCGCGACATCGGCCGGGTGAAGGACGGGCTTCTCTATTGCACGTCGACGAATGGCCGGCTGCCGACTCCGGTTCCAGTTCCGCTGGCGCCGGGAGACTTCACCGTGGGCGGGACGCAGGTGCTTCGCAACGCCTCGCTCTCACTGATCTCGCCGCAATCCACCGGCATCATGGTGAACAGCCGCAATGTCTCGGTGGTGCTCAATCGCGAGACCTTCGACGCGCTCGACGAAGTGCCCATGCTCTCCACAGGGGTGGTCGTCGATCGTGCGCATAGCCGGGTGTTCCAGGTGTTTGGCCACGACGAGCCCCTCAGCTATGCGGAAGCGGCGGCACAGGTTCCGGTTTTTCGCGGGAACGTGTACTACCTTCCCCTGTGTTCCAGGCAATATGCCGTGTGCATGGTGGCGGCCGAGGCCCGAACGGCTATGCTCCGGCGCCACCGTGCGGACCTGGCTGGATATCTCATCTACGGAGCGCTGCTGGGCAATACCACGGCGTCGATTGTGCTGCTGTTCCTGGTGGAGCGGGGATCCCTGGAGTCTCGGCTGCGACGGGCCATCCGGCTGCGCGAGCTGGCCTGCGCGTATCAGCCGATCATCGATCTGGACTCTGGCGCCTGCGTCGGCGCGGAGGCCCTGGCCAGGTGGGTGACGGAATCCGGCGAATCCATCCCTCCCAAGATCTTTGTGCCGGTAGCGGAGCAAAAGGCCTTTGTGGGCGCGCTGTCGCGGTTGGTGCTCGATCATGTGTTGGATGAAATGACGCCGCTGTTGCGCCAAAAACACTTCCGGATTGCTATCAACATCGGGGCGCACGATCTGGCCGATCCAGCGTTTTTTCAGGACCTGGGGAAAGCCGTGCTGCGCGCCGGAGTTCCGCCGCTCTCACTCGCGGTAGAACTTACCGAGCACTCCGCGGCCGATCTGGAGGCAGCCAAAGCGGCAATCGCGCGGCTGAGGCATGCAGGTTTTGCCGTCTATATCGACGACTTCGGTACTGGCTATTCCAGCCTTTCCTATCTTCAGGACCTGCGCGTGGATGCGATCAAGATCGATCGCGCGTTCACGCAGACGGTGGGCACGTTGGCCGCCTCCGTAGTGCCGCAGATTCTGGAGATCGCCGAGAGCCTTGGCTTGACCGTTATTGCGGAAGGGATTGAAAACGAGGAACAGGCGGCCTACTTCCGCAATGCGCATGCGGGAATCCTGGGTCAGGGGTGGCTCCTGGGCCGTCCCATGCCAGCGGAGGAATTCCTGGCGCGCTATGGGGAAAAGGCGGCGGGCCGTGCCATGCTGAAGAGGACACCGATTCCCTAGGTTGTATCGACATATAGGGATGGGGGCGACGGGAGCCAATTTTTTCCAGGTCAAGGAGAGAGGAGAGACGGATACCGGGTGTCTCCTAGCGACGAGCGACGCAGAGATGGGGAAAATTGGCCCCGTCCCTTCGGGTTGCGGCGAAAATCGGCCGATACTTCGTTCTCGTCCTAGGCGGTGGGCCCGCCACAGCCGTCGTCCTCCGCCTTGCCTCGACCGATTTTCGCGCGCAACGCCTCCCACCCCTATATGTCGATACAACCTCGGGATCCGGGCGATTGCGGCGGAGCTTCTCGCCAGGCCTTTTCCATTCCCCAGGAGGTTCCCGATGCGGTCTCGATTTGTGGGCAGGATGTTCCGTGCCGCGCGCAGTGTGTCTGCGGCAGTGGGGCTGTTGCAGGCCGTAGTCATTCCAGGCACTGCGCAGCCTGAAGCTCAGGCGGCGCACACGTTTTTTCGAGTGCAGGCCGCGTCCGCCCTCACGACGCCGGTCAGCGGCCGGCTGCTCATTTTTCTCAAGCCGGGCTCCGGTGCCAACGCCGTCGACAACGACGAGATGCATCCCACCGGCACCTGGATCTGCGCCCGGGAAGTGCGCGATCTGAAGCCGGGCGACACGGTTGAAGTGGATGCCGACGAGACTGCTTTCCCGCAGCCGTTCTCGGAGCTGGGCGCGGGAATGTATGAAGCGCAGGCGGTGCTGGACGTCGATCACGACTACAACTACCACGGCCGCACCACCGAGGACTGGGTGAGCCCGGTGGTTACGCTGGCCGGATGGCATCCCGGATCCGCGGCTGAGCCGGAGCTTGTCCTCGATCATCATCCGCCCGAGTCGCCGCGACTAGCCGCGTTCGAGAGGTTGAAGCAGGCCGCGACGCCGGATGTGGCCCAGTTGCAGGAGCTCCAGAGCGTGCTGCTGACGAAGTTCTGGGGCCATCCGGTGAGCCTGCGCGCCTGGGTCATTCTGCCGCCGGGCTACTCCGGTGGCGCGGGGTCGTACCCGACCTACCCGACCGCGTACTGGACGCACGGTTTCGGCGGCGATCTCAATGGCGCCCTGGTGACCGGGCTGAGAATCTACGAGCGCATGAAGGCCCGCTCCATGCCGCCGATGATCTGGGTGATGCTGGACGAGTCGTGCGCGGATGGGACGCACGAGTTCGACGACAGCGTGAACAACGGTCCGTGGGGCGCGGCGCTGACCACGGAGTTTATTCCGTATCTGGAATCGAAGTACCGCATGGACGCGCGGCGCGATGGGCGCTTTCTCAACGGGCACTCCAGCGGCGGCTGGGCCACTCTGCAGCTTGAGATCGATTACCCGAAGATTTTTGGCGGGACCTGGTCCACTTCGCCCGATCCCAGCGACTTTCACGACTTCACCGGCGTGGATCTCTACGCGGCGCACGCCAACGTATTTCATCGCGCAGACGGGACGCCCTATCCCCTGGTGCGCAACCAGGGCGAGGTGGTGGCCACGTTCGAACAGTTCACGCATCTGGAAGACGTGATGGGTGCCTACGGCGGACAGATCAAGTCGTTCGACTGGGTGTTCTCGCCGAAGTCGCCGTCGGGCGCGCCGGAACCGATGTTCGACCACACCACGGGCGATGTCGATCCCGAGGTGGTGGCTTACTGGCGCGCGCACTACGATCTGGCAGTGATGGCTGAGACGCACTGGGCCGAGCGCGGCGCGGACTTGAAGGGCCGGATTCACCTGTACGTGGGCACCGCGGACACGTTCTACCTGGATGGCGCGGCGCACAAGCTGGACGCGGTGCTGGGGCGTCTGGGCGCGGATGCGCAATTTCACTTTCTGCCGGGGCGGACCCATTTTGACTTGTACGGGGTGGGGAAGGACCGCATGGGGCTTTTCGACGAGATTGGGGAGCGAATGTGGCAGGTTGCGCGCCCGGGTCAGAAGTGGAATCGGGCCGGGACGGGCAAATAGGAACGAGGGCGTGCCGGACCAGGCGGTGAGCGACGGCAAGAGCTGGTGCGGGCTCCGGGAGAAAGAAAGCGGGCCCTGGCCGGAGGGAGTCCGCTCTTTGGTGTTTTTTAATAACCGATTATTTTTCAATGAATTAAGAGTTTATCTGCCTGTATGGGTTGCGAACCTGGATGCGCGCCTCACAATGGGGTATGTTACGTCCCTGTTTTTCGGTATCCTGAGAGGGACGGCCCGTTCATGGGCCTCAATCCCCCGGAGGTTACAGGAATGGCAGAGACGGTGAAGAAGACCAGGACGGCGGCGAAGCCGCGCAAGGCGGCAAGCAAGAGCGGCAACGGAGTGAGCGCCGGCAAGACAGCGCACAACCATCACGGCGCGCCGCAGGGGCGGACGCTGCCGTATGAAGAAGTGGCGCGGCTGGCCCACAGCTACTGGCAGCAGCGCGGCGGCCAGCATGGTCAACACATGGACGACTGGTTCCGCGCCGAGCAGGATTTGCGGGGCAGGGCGGCCTGAACAGGTTGCCGGGATAAGGCGCCATGAAGTGGTGCGCGGACCTATTGGCCTTATTCTCTCTTTAAAATCAGCAGGACAGGTGTCTGGTTGGCTGGGGCAGGCGGCTCTTGAAGAGGGCGCCGATTCCCCAGCCCTGGCGCCCGAGAGTTGATCCTGCGCTCAGAACAGACCCAGATCGCCCTCGACGGGGGCCAGCTTGAGCAGGCCCAACTCGCCGGCCAGGCGCTCCAGTTTGGCGCGCGTTGCGGCTGTGGGCGGCACCAGGGGCAGGCGGACGGCGTCGCTGCATTTGCCCATGAGGTTGAGCACGGTCTTGACTGGGGCGGGATTGGACTCCCAGAAGTTGGCTTCGAAGAGCCGGCCCAGGCGGCGCTCGATCTCGCGCGCCAGCGTCCAGTCGTTCAGCAGGGCGGCGCGGATCATGCGGCCGACCTCGGCGGGCGCTTCATTGGAGGCCACGCTGATGAGTCCATGGGCGCCGATGCCGATGGCGGCCAGGGCCATGTTGTCGTCGCCGGAAAAGACTTTGAATGTGCGGCTGACGCCGTGAACGATCTGGGCGATCTGGGGCAGCTTGCCGCTGGCTTCCTTGATGGCCTGGATGTTGGGCGCTGCTTCGGCCAGGCGGATCACGGTCTCGGGCTCCAGGTTCGCCGCGGTGCGGCCGGGCACGTTATAGAGGCATACCGGCAGCGGCGCAATGGCCTTGGCCAGGGCCAGGAAGTGCTGGAACTGGCCCTCCTGGGTGGGCTTGTTGTAGTAGGGGTTGGCGGAAAGGACGGCGCGGACGCCGTTGACCTGGCGCAGGCGGCCGGCCAGGCGCAGCAGGGTGCGGGTGCAATTGTGGGTGCAGCCCGCCCACACCGGTACGCGCCCGTGCGAAGCCTCCACCACGATGCGGATGGCGTTCAGCCACTCATCTTCTTCGAGGGTCGCCGCCTCTCCCGTCGATCCGCAGGCGACGATGAGGTCGATTCCCGATTCAATCTGCCAATCAACCAGCGCCCAAAGGGCCTGCTCGTCCACCGATCCGTCCGCGCGAAAGGGCGTGACGATCGCCGTGCCACATCCTGTTGTTTCCATGACAGGCTAGTTTATACCCGCAGGGATCAGAGGTCAGGCGTCAGGGGTCACGGGCGGCGGGGCCCGCGGAGCTAGGCTCACAGCTGGTCGAAGATTTCGCGGAAGTCCCACACGCCGGGCTGCTTCTGGCGGGCCAGCCACTCGGCGGCGCGGACGGCGCCTAACGCAAAGCCGCGGCGGCTGGCGGCGTCGTGACGCAGTTCGAGGATGTCCACATCGCTTTTCGCGGTGACGATGTGCTCGCCCTTGGCGTCACCTATGCGGTGTGAAGCGATAGGCACTTCGGCTTCCGGCCGCACGGACTGGATGATCTGCTTAAGCGTGAGCGCGGTGCCGGAGGGCGCGTCGAGCTTCGATTCGTGATGCGTCTCGGCGATGGAGAACGCGTAGCCGTCGAGCTGTGCCACCTCGGCTGTCAGCCGGAACAGTTTTTGCACGCCGATGGAGAAGTTGGAGCCGTAGAGCAGGGAACCGCCGCGGCGCTGGGCGATGGTTTTCATGGCGTCGAGTTGGGCGTACCAGCCGGTGGTGCCGACGACGATTTTGGAGCTGAGCGCGAGAACCGCGCGCATGTTTTCCATAGCGGACTCGGCATTGGTGAAGTCGATGACGACGTCGACGCCGGCCAGAGTGGGCGCGGTGAGGGCCGATGCGGCGCGGTTCTCGTGAATCTCAAGAGCGCGCACGCCGTGGCCGCGCTCGCGCGCAACGTCTGCGACCAGCGAGCCGGTTTTGCCTTTGCCGAGCACGAGGAACAGCATGCGTAGCTCCTAGCTGCTAGCTTCTAGCCTTCAGCCCTCAGCTATCAGATCGTGGCAGCCAGATTTGACTATCGCACAAGACGGTTCGACAGGCTGCTGAGGGCTGACGGCTAAAGGCTGACGGCTGGTTTTCTCGCTTCCACGTCGAAGATCTCCGGATCGGGCTCCTGGAAAAACGCCGCGTGCAATGACCGCACCGCTTCGTCGGCGTCGTCTTCATCGATCATAAAGCTCATATTGATTTCGCTGGCGCCCTGCGAGATCATGCGCACGTTGATGTGGCGGATGGCCGAGAATACCTGCGCGGCAATGCCGTTCTGTCCGCGAATATCCTCGCCCACCATGCACACCAGCGCCTTCTTACCCTCGTATTTCACATCGGCCAGCTTGCTCAGGTCGGCGGCAATGAGCGGCAACTTGTCATTCGAATCAACCGTGAGGGAGACCGAGACTTCGCTGGTGGACACCATGTCCACCGGGGTCTGGTGCTTGTCGAAGATGGTGAAAATCTCCTTCAAGTAACCGTGGGTCATGAGCATGCGGCTGGCCACAACGTCGATGATGCTCAGCTGCTTTTTAACCGCGATGGACTTGAAAGGGCTTTTGCAGTGCGGCGCCAGGGAGATGATGCGCGTGCCTTCGTTGGCCGCGTTGTGGCTGTTGAGCACCAGCACGGGGATGTTCTTCCTCACTGCGGGCAGGATGGTGGCCGGATGCAGCACCTTGGCGCCGAAGTAGGCCAGCTCGGACGCTTCTTCAAAGCTGATGACTTTAACCCGGAGCGCGTCGGGGCAGACGCGCGGATCGGAAGTCATGATGCCGTTCACGTCGGTCCAGATCTCGATGGCTTCGGCCTGCATGGCGCCGGCGAGCAGGGCGGCGGTGAAGTCGGAACCGCCGCGGCCGAGGGTGGTGGTGATGCCGGCTTCGTTGGAGCCGATGAAGCCGCCGATCACGGGCACCTTGCCGGCGTTCACCAATGGACGAATCTTCTCCGCCGCGTGCTTGTCGACGATCGAATCGATGGGAATGGCCTTCTGAAACTGGGAATCGGTGATGATGATGTCGCGGGCGTCCACATGGGCCGCGTCCACGCCGCGCTCGGCGAAAGTCGCCGCGATCATTCGGCTGGAAATGCGCTCGCCGAAGCTGACGATGAGGTCGGAGATGCGCGGCGTGAGTTCCAGGATGGCAGCCAGCCCGCGCAGAATCTCGTCCAGCTGATCGAACTTCTGGTCGATCCAGTTGATGAGCGCGCCGGCCTGTTTGGGATCCTTCACTAAAGCCGCGGCGGTGTCGCGATGGCGCGAGCGCAGGCGCGAGCTGATGGCCAGCGCGCCGGTACGGTCGCCTTGTGCCGATGAAACAGCGCAGCGCAGCAACTGGTCGGTGACGCGGGCCATGGCGCTGACCACCACCACCGGTTTCTTGCCCGCGGCCACTCGCCCGGCAACGATGGATGCGGTGCGCGCGATGGCCGCTGGATCCTCCACCGACGTGCCGCCAAACTTCATGACCACGAGGCTCATGCGATTCGTCTCACTTGCCCTTTTTATGCCTTGGCAGCGGCCGCTGCAACCGGTTCCAGTTTTCCCAGGCTGGCCAGCAGCTCCGCATTCAAAATGGCCGCGCCGGCCGCGCCACGAATGGTGTTGTGCGAGAGCACGGTGAACTTCCAGTCGAGCAGGGTGCAGGGGCGCAGGCGGCCCACTGTTACTCCCATGCCGCGCCCGCGATTGCGGTCCAGCCGCGGCTGCGGGCGATCGTCCTCGGGCGCAAACTCCACCGGCTGCTCCGGCGCCATGGGCAGATGCCGGGCGGCGAGCGGGCGGAACTCGCTCCAAGCCGCCAGAATCTCATCGCGCGAAGCGCCGCGGCACAGCTTGATGGAAACACACTCCGTGTGGCCGTCTTCCACCGCTACGCGATTGCAATGCGCGCTCATGCGCGCAGAGAGCGGCTTCACGGCGTGCCCGGCTGGACTCGATTCAAGGTGCCCCAGCAGTTTCAGCGTCTCCGCTTCCATCTTCTCTTCTTCGTTTTTGATGTAGGGCACCACGTTGCCCAGGATGTCCATGGAGGGAACGCCGGGATAACCCGCGCCGCTGACGGCCTGCATGGTGGCGACAAAGATCTGCTCGATGCCGAAGCGCTCCTCAAGCGGCTTGAGCGCCATCACCAGGCCGATGGCCGAGCAGTTGGGATTGGTGACCATGTAGCCGCCGGACTCGCGCCGCCAGCTCTGCTCCTCGATCAGGTGCAGGTGATCCGCGTTCACTTCCGGAATGACGAGGGGCACATTGGCGTGCATGCGGAAGGCGCTCGAATTCGAGACCACCGCGCAACCGGCGGCGGCGAACGCAGGCTCCATCTCGCGCGCGATGTCGGCATCGAGCGCGGCAAAAATAATTTTCGGGACAGATCCGGACGAGGCGGGGGCGGGATCGGCGGGCGACACGGTCATGCGCGCAATGCGCTCGGGGAGCGGAGTATCGAGACGCCACCTGGCGGCTTCGCCGTATTTCCGGCCGCTGGAGCGGTCGCTGGCGGCGAGCCAGGCAACCTCAAACCAGGGATGGTTTTCAAGAAGCTGGATGAAACGCTGTCCGACCATCCCGGTCGCGCCCAGAATGCCAATTGGAGTTTTGTTTTGCATCGCAGTTAAACATTCCAGTGTACAGGAGCGCCGCTTGCGTGTAACAATTCCGCCCGGTTCCCCAAGCGATGCGCGCCGCCGGACCGGCGAGTCCTGAAGGCCGCATCCAATCACGCCAAATGAGGAGGAAGCATGGGACACGGGATCATTGCGTGGATTGTCATCGGTGTGATCGCCGGCTGGCTCACCGGCAAGATCATGAAAGGCTCCGGCTTCGGCTTTTTCATGGACATGGTGGTCGGCCTGGTGGGCGCGCTGGTGGGTGGCTTCATCTCGTCGCATCTTGGCCTGGGCGGCGTGGGCCAGCACGGGCTCATCGTCAGCATCCTGATCGCTGTGGCCGGTGCAGTGGTCCTGACGGCCATTGTGCGGGCCATCTCCGGCAAGCGATGAATGCCGCGGTTGGGCGCAGCGATCCTTCGCGAAGCACGTCGGCGTGGCATCCTGTTATCAGGCTCGCGAAAGCATGAATCCCTACATTCACCTGTTCGGACCGGCGCATCTGGCGATGCTGGCCGCGGTTCCCGCTCTTGCCGGCCTGTTCGCCCTGGTGCACCACAAGGTACCTGGGGCGGCACATGGCCTGCGGTTGGGACTCGGTGCGGCGATGATGGTCAACCTGGTTCTCTTCTACGGCTGGAGCGACCGGCTCTCGTTCCCGAATCATCTGCCGCTGGAGCTTTGCGATCTCTCGCTGTTCCTCACCATTCTGTCGCTCTTCAGCCTCAAGGCAGCCTTTTTCGATCTGGCCTATTACTGGGCGCTGGCCGGAGCCTCCATGGCCCTGCTTACGCCCAATCTGAATGAGCCGTTTCCATCCTTCGCCACGGTGGAGTTTTTCATCACCCACGGCCTTACCGTGGCCGCGGTGCTTTACCTGGTGTGGTCGCAACAGGCGCGGCCACGCAAATGGTCGGTGGCCCGGGCCATGATCGGCATCAACGTCGTCGCCCTCATCGATGGGCCATTCGATTATTTCTTTGGGACCGATTATTTCTTTCTGCGCGCCAAGCCCGCCGACCCCTCGCTGCTCGACTACCTGGGGACTTGGCCGCTTTACATTCTCAGCACCGAAGGCGTGGCGCTGATCCTCTTTCTCCTGCTTTATCTGCCGGTGCGGCGCGCGCGCGTGGCCAAAGCGGTCGAGGCCGGCCAGCTCACAACCCACCGATGATCTGCAGGGCGCAAACCGTCCAGCCTTGCCGTGAATTCATTTCGGCCGCACGGGCATGGCGGCGCCAGCCCCGGCCACGGTGGTCCACTCACGCACATGCCAGCGCTTCACCAGGCCGTTGAGGACGTAGGGATCGGTGCGGGCAAAGTCCTCGGCCACGGCGGGTGAATCGCCCTGGAACAGCAGGACCGCGCTGTCGGCAGGGTTGGCCAGCGCGCCGGCCAGCACCAGCTCGCCGCGCTCGCTCGCGGCCCATGCCATGGCCAGATGCACCGAGCGGAATTCGCCGCGCTTGGCGAGGTAGTTGGCATCCAGTTCGTAAAAGAGCAGATAGTGCATTGCCACTCCTTATGGCGGCTTCTCAAAAGCGGGTTTTCGATTCGCCGTCCCTACGGGACTGAAGCTATTTCTTCCCTTTGCCGCCGCGATGCCCCTCCAGCAGCCCTTCCAGCTCTTCCTTGAACTCGCGCACGTCCTTGAAGTCTCGGTATACGCTGGCAAAGCGGATATACGCCACCGTGTCGAGCTTTTTCAGGTGGCTCATGATCAGCTCGCCGATCTCGCTGGTGGTGCGCTCGCGCTCCTGCGCGTCCATTACGAACTGCTCGGTGGCGTCCACCACCTCTTCCAACTGGCTGGAGGAGATGGGCCGCTTCTCGCAGGCGCGCAGCAGTCCGTTCAGCACCTTCTGGCGGTCGAAGCGCTCGCGGCGGCCATCCTTCTTCACCACCATGTAAGGAATCTCGTCGATGCGCTCGTAGGTGGTGAAGCGCCGGTTGCACTTCTCGCACTCGCGGCGGCGGCGGATGGCGTCGGCTTCCTTGCTTTCGCGCGAGTCCACCACCCGATCCTGGGCGAACCCGCAGTATGGACACTTCATATTAGGTTGATTTTAAACGGCGGGGACGGCCGGCGGTGCGCCTTCGCACGCGGGCTTGCCGTCGCAGGTGGGCGGCGCGGCGGAGGGCTGGCACTTCAAACGGGCCATCTCCACCAGCCGGATCAACTGGCCCTGGTCACGCTCCGAGAGGTGTCCCAGGAGCTCCGCCGGGAGGCGCGCGATGACCTCTTCCATGGCTGCCAGCAGAGCCAGTCCTGCATCCGAAATGTGCGTCCAGAGAATGCGCCGGTCGTTGCGGTCGCGGTGCTGGCGGATGAGGTGGAGCGCCTTGAGCCTGGCCAGGAGCCGGGTAATGTCGGGCACGGCAGTGATCATGCGTTCCCCGATGGCCGAGCAGGTGAGCCCGCCGGGGTGCGCGCCGCGCAGAATGCGCAGCACATTGTACTGGGTGGACGTGATCCCCCAGGGACGCGTGGCGTGCTGAAAAGCGCGCTGAAGGCAGTCAGCCGTGCGCATCAGGTTGAGGATGGCCTCCTCAGCCTGGCTGGCAAATGGCCGATTTTGCGCGATCTCAGTTCTGAGGCTGGTCAAGAATGCACTCCGCTGCTTCTTTCCCAACGGGAGCGGGGCCGAACCTGCACGTGCTAACCGGGCAGGTCCGGAACCCGCCCAGGCTACTGCCTGGCTACGTCCAATTCGATGGTGAGCTTGACTTCGTCGCTGACGATGCTGCTGGGCGTCTTGGCGCCAACGCCGAAGTCCATGCGGTTGAGTGTGGTGGTGGCGCTATATCCTTCGTGCTGTTTGTTGCCCATTCCGTTTATGGGGCCGTCTGGACCCTCCACGTCGAGCGTCACCGGCTTGGTGACGCCGTGCAGGGTGAGGTTTCCCATCACGGTTAAATGGCCAGCCGATCCGGAAACGCTGGTGCTCGAGAATGTGGCAGTGGGGAACTGGGCGACATCGAAGTAATTGGGGCTCTTCAGGTCGTTATCGCGCATGGTAACGCCGGTGTCCACCGTGGTTACGTCCATGGCGACGGTTACCGACGACTTGGAGATGTCATTCTGGTTGAGGACGATGGCGCCTTTGACGCCGCCGATCCGGCCATGCACGTTGGAGAGGCTCATGTGCTTTACCACGAAATCGACCTCGCAGTGGTTCGGATCGGTAGCCCAGGTGGAGGTTTGGGCGAGCGCCATGGGTGCGGCGAGAGCTAAAACGGCCAGGGCAATGGGGAGACGATTCATAGGGATAAAGTCCTTTCGGGTCAGGTACCGGCGGCGTTCCGGCTGCAGCTTCACGCGGTCGAGGGAAAGCCGGGCTTGAGAAGCAATGGCCCGGCAGGCAAAGGCGCGTAACTATAGGATGCCCTCATGGGTTATTTGTTGCAACAAATAACTTGCTTTTTTTGGAATCCGGAGGGTGCCAGCGGACGTGAGAATGTGCTCTGGACTCTTCGGGAGTAATGCGGGGAAGGTAACGTGAGTAATTTCCCGAGCCAGTACCGGTTGTGTTAGCACGAATGTGTGATTGTTTGCGCTAAACCTCGAACTATGATGGCACTAGCCTATAAGTACAGAGCGTTGGCTGCTTTTGCGGGGGCAGGCAGCTTGTAGCTCTTCGGAGGATCATGCGATCCGTGAGTAGTGGATCCGCCGGTCGAATGTGGGGGATCACGGGCAAAAAGATGCAAAGCTCCAGGCCCGGATGCCAGACGGCGAGTCGAAGTGAGGTCGTGACCTGCCAACGAATCCAGGTCTGCAATCGGGGCCGATTGCGGGAGATTTATTTGTGAAAGCACTGCGGGTTGAAGAGATCCCCAAGCGAAAGAACCTCATCGAAGCGATGCCGACGGGGGATCGCGCGATTCAAAGCGAACCGGCTTTCAAGCGCTCCATTGCCGTTGAACGCAAGCGGAGCGAGCGATCGAGGGAGCCGTTTCTCCTGATGCTGGTGGAAATCGGCAGCAACCCGGGCGCGCGGGAAAACCAGAAGGTACTGCAACGGATGGTGAGCGTGCTGCGGGCGTCCAGCCGGGATACGGATGTCATTGGCTGGTACAAGGACGAGGAGATCCTCGGGGTGATGTTCACCGGGCTGCTGGTGACCGACAAAAGCTTGATCCTGACCACCATTCTGACGCGTGTCAGCGAGATGTTGCGGCACGAATTGACGTTCGAACAATTCAACCGGGTAAGCCTCTCCTTCCATTTCTTCCCCGACGATTGGGATCAAGGCAGTTCCGAGCGTCCGAGCAACACCGCGCTGTACCCTGACCTGATGAGTCCGGGGAAGCGCAAACGCGGACTATTGACGCTGAAGCGCGTGATCGACGCGGTAGTGAGCGGCGCGGGGCTGCTGCTGCTTTCGCCGCTGTTCCTGATCATCGCCGCGGCGATCAAGCTCACATCAGCCGGGCCTGTGTTCTTCCGGCAGCAGCGGGTCGGCCAGTACGGGCGGCAGTTTGCGATTTTCAAGTTCCGATCGATGTACGCCAACAACGATCATGCCGTGCACAAGGAATACGTGCTGAAGCTGATTGCGGACCAGGCCGAACGGAGCGGAGGAGACGGCGCCGGTCCCGGCGTATACAAGTTGACCAATGACCGGCGCATCACTCCCCTGGGCCGTTTCCTGCGGCGCACCAGCCTGGACGAGCTGCCGCAGATCGTCAATGTACTGCTTGGCGAGATGTCGCTGGTTGGACCGCGGCCGGCGCTTCCCTACGAGCTGGCGGCCTACCAAACCTGGCACCGGCGGCGAATCCTGGAAGCCAAGCCCGGCATTACCGGGTTGTGGCAGGTGACGGGCCGGAGCCTGGTCAAATTCGACGACATGGTGCGACTGGATCTGAATTATGCGACTTCGTGGTCGCTGTGGCTGGATCTGCTGATCCTTCTGCGCACCCCCATGGCGGTGATTCGCGGCTCGGGCGCCTGCTGACATCGCGTATGTGCGGCGCGCTGAGGACGGTGCGGCCCGACGCGCGCGAGGAGCCCGTCTGCTTGCCTGAAACGGATCCATCGAGGCGTACATTGCACCTATTCAGAACGGCGGTTTGCTAGTGAACTTCGGGGTGATCGGTTACGGATACTGGGGGCCGAACATCGCCAGGAATCTCGCGATGATGGAAGGTTCGCAGATCATCGCCATTGCGGATATGGACAGCGCCGCGCGGCAGCGCGCGCAGCGGACCTATCCGTCGGTTCAGGTCCTGTCCGATCCCGCTGAGATCCTTACCTCCACGCGGATTGACGCGATTGCGGTGGTTTCTCCGGTGTGGACGCACTACGAGCTGACCAAGACGGCGCTGATGAACGGCAAGCACGTGTTCGTGGAGAAGCCGTTTACGCTGACTTCAGCCCAGGGCGAGGAGCTGGTGGAGCTGGCCGAACGCCGCAACCTGAAGATCATGGTGGACCACACCTTTCTGTTTACCGGGGCGGTGCGCAAGATCAGCCAATTGATCGACGAGAATGCGCTGGGGCAGCTCTACTATTACGATTCCATGCGGGTGAACCTGGGACTGCTGCAGCACGATGTGAATGTTTTGTGGGACCTGGCGCCGCACGATCTCTCCATCATGGACCACGTGATCCGGGAAATTCCCGAGGCCGTGGTGGCCACGGGCGAGAAGCACCTGAACGACTACGAAGACGTGGCCTACATGACCCTCTATTTCCCGGGCAGAACCATCGCCCATATCAACGTCAACTGGCTATCGCCGGTCAAGGTGAGGATGACGTTGATTGGCGGCGAAAAGCGGATGGTGGTGTGGAACGACCTGGTGGCGGACGAGAAAGTGCGGGTGTATGACCGGGGCGTGAAGACCACCTCGCAGGAAGGCGTGTACAAGCTGCTGGTGAATTACCGCTCCGGGGACATGCTGGCGCCGCAACTAGAACAGGTGGAAGCTCTGCAACTGGAGCTGAAGTATTTCGTCGATTGCGTTACCAATGGACAAACGCCGTTCAACGATGGCCGCGCCGGTCTGCGCGTGGTGAAGATGCTGGAGGCGGCAAGCGAGTCGCTCAGGCAACGCGGGGCGCTGGTGAAGCTATGAAAGGCCCGGATTCCATCGCGGGCAACTTGCAGGCGGACGGGTCGGAGCGGGCACAATTATCGACCGGAACGCTGCCGGCATACGTGCTGGTGACGCCGGCGCGCAACGAAGCGCGGTTCATCGAGGGGACCATCCAGGCGGTGACCGCGCAGACGGCGCGCCCCTTGCGCTGGGCGATTGTGAGCGACGGTTCCACAGACGGGACCGACGAGATTGTGAGCCGGTACGCCGCCGAGCACGACTGGATCGAGTTGGTGCGGATGCCGGAGCGCGAAGAGCGGCACTTTGCCGGCAAAGTGTTCGCGTTCAACGCGGGGCTGGAACGCATGAAGGGGCTGCCGTATGCGGTTCTTGCCAGCCTGGATGCGGATATTACATTCGCCAGCGATTACTTTGAGTTTCTCCTGGGAAAGCTGGTCGCTGATCCTCAGCTTGGCGTGGCCGGCACGCCGTACAAAGACACGGGCGGCGATAGCTACGACACCAGATATGTTAGCAGTGATCATGTTCCCGGCGCATGTCAGGTGTTCCGGCGCGCGTGCTTCGAGGCGATCGGCGGGTATGTGCCCTCCCGCGGGGGGTTCATCGATTCGGTTGCTACGCTCATGGCACGCAGCAGGGGCTGGAAGACGCAGACATTCACCGAAAAAACCTCGCTTCATCATCGCCTGGTCGGCACAGCGGAACATGGGCCGATGCATTCGAGGTTCGATCTGGGCAAGCAAGATTGGGCTATCGGCAATCATCCGCTGTGGGAGGTTTTCCGGGGCTTGTACCAGATGACGAAGAGGCCATACGTGCTACGCGGAATGACCATCCTTGCCGGCTACGTGTGGGCGGCGCTTCGGGGCGTAGAGCGGCCCCTACCCCGGGAACTACAGGCGCTCCGGCGCAAGGAAGAGATGGCGCAACTGGCTCGGTTCTTCCGGCTTAAGGCAAAGCAAAGCGACTCGGCGAGCTCTTCGCGTGGAACGCAAGCCGCGGGTTGAGCTGGAATATAGGCGGGGAAGAGGGGAAAGTGCAGCAAGCAGACGCCGCGACAACGGTGATCATCAACGCCGATGACTGGGGCGATCGCGCAGCCGCCACCGATCGTATTCTGGATTGCCTGTTGCGGTCCTCGATCTCTTCGACCAGCGCCATGGTCTTCATGGCGGACTCGGAACGCGCGGCAGGTCTGGCGCGGCAGCACAACGTGGATGCGGGACTTCATCTGAATCTCACGGCGCCTTTCACCGCGGCAAGAGTTCCCACGGCACTGACTGTTCACCAGGAGCGCATCGCACGCTTTCTGCGCAAGGGCCGGTTCGCACCCATGAAATTCCATCCGCTGCTGATCTCTTCGTTCGAGTACGCCGTGCGGACGCAGGTGGATGAGTTCGCGCGATTGTACGGGGCGCAGCCGAACCGAGTGGACGGTCATCACCACGCTCATCTCTGCGCGAATGTGCAGTGGCAAAAGCTGATTCCCAGGGGAATCATGGTACGGCGCAACTTCACTTTTCGCGCGGGAGAAAAGGGCGGGCTGAACCGCTTCTATCGCGGTATGCAGGACAGAAACCTGGCGCGGCGATATCGCATTGCAGATTTCTTCTTCAATCTGATGCCGTTGGAAGAGGGACGCCTGCGCGAAATCCTGAAGGTGGCGGGGCACGCCATTGTGGAGATCGAATGCCATCCGGAGCGTGACCAGGAATACGAGTTCCTGATGCAAGGCCGGCTCAAGGAGCTGGGGCGCGTGCATGTGTCCCGCGTGTATGTGCTGCGGCGCAGCGATGGAACCGCGCGGCAGGCGCGGGGAGAATCTGACCACAGCCCTGGAAACGCAATTGATATGAGTGGCGCGGCGCCCGGCGGAAGAATTCCGCACATCAGCGTCTGCATATGCACCTACATGCGTCCGCAACCGCTCAAGCGCCTGCTTGGTGAACTTGATCGGCAAAAGACGGATGGACTGTTTGCGTATTCTGCGGTGGTGGCGGACAACGACGAGGCGCGCTCCGGGGAAGCAGCCATCAACGAAATCCGCGAAGCGCTTTCGTTTCCGGTGAAGTATTGCGTCGAGCCGCAGCGGGGAATCGCGCGAGCACGCAACCGCGTGCTGGCAAACGCAGAGGGCGATTACGTGGCGCTGATCGATGACGATGAGTTTCCTGTTGAGGATTGGCTCTTGCGCCTGCTGCTGACGCTCCGCCGCTACGATGTGGACGGCGTGCTGGGACCGGTGAAGCGGTACTTCGATGGCGACCCGCCGTCATGGCTGAAGCGAAGCCGCCTCTACGATCGCGCGGTCAACCCCACGGGAATGCCGGCAGCGTGGCGCAAAGCGCGCACCGGAAACGTGTTGCTCAAGTGGGAAGTGTTCTCGGGCGATGAGGCGCCGTTCAACGTGGAGTTCAAATCGGGCGAGGATCATGACTTCTTCCGCCGTAAGGAACTCGAGGGGTGCAGCTTTGTGTGGTCGGCCGAGGCGATCACCTATGAGGTGCTGCCTCCGGCGCGATGGACCCGGAGCTATTACGTCCGCAAGGCGTTTTTGCACGGCGGCTATGCGGCCATGCAGCCGGACTGCGGCGCGGTGAGCATCATCAAATCGCTCATCGCCGTACCTTTGTATTCTCTGGCGCTGCCGTTTTCTTTGGTTGCAGGACAACACCGCTTCATGGCGCTGCTGGTGAAGCTGTGCGATCACGCAGGCAAGCTGTTGTTCCTGGTTGGCATCCGTCCGATCCACGAGGAATACGTGAGCGACTGAGGGCTCTTGACGCGATGGAGCGAGGATCGCGCGATCAGGGCCGGCGTTCGAGAGCGTTACGATCCCAGTGTGCAAAGGTTGCCGCGGCATCGTAGGTGGACTCGCAGAAATCGAGCAATGCCCCGGAGGGCGATGCCGTGCTTCGAACATCGTCGTACATGAGGATGAACTCTTTAAGATTGGTATCGTAGCGGGCCGCTTGCGGGCGCACTGCTGCGGAAGAGAATCCCTCCGGCTCCGGCGCGGCATAGGAGTAGAACGCTGGATCTCCGAGGCCCGCCCCGGGCCAGAATCCCACGCTGCTGACTTCATGCGAATAAGCCTCGCGGGTGATGGCGTCTGCGCCTGGGCGGCCGGGCGCGCGCCGGCCGGAGAAGCGCGTGACCGCGAGATCGAAGCTTCCCCAGAAGAAATGTATGGGACTGCACTTGCCGATGAACCGAGCGCGGAATTCATTGAGAACTGTTCCGGCGGATACGAGGATTTGCCAAAATCGGCGCACAGCATCGCGGTCGTAGGAGGTATGGGTGAGGTCTTCGTCGAAGGGAATGGGGTTGGGGACTTCCACGGGCATCTTCCAGATGCGCACATCGATGCTGGCGGCGCGCAGCATATCCCGAAACTGACGATAGAACTCGGCAACCGGTTGCGCGTGCAAAGAAAGCGTGAGTTCCTGTCCTTCGGCCATGCGCAATACGAGCTGGTGGTCAATGAAGTCGAACTCCAGTTCGAAGGCGCCGCCGCGGTATGGGATGGCCGATGTGGTGAGACCGCGCGAGCTGACGTAAAGGGGTACGTTCCAAAAGTGATTGACAGGAGGAGTGAGGGCAAGCCGCACCTTGCCCACGATCTGCGTCCACATGTGCAGGGTTTCGCAGGTGAGCTGCCAAGATGCGTAAGGCAGAGCAGGCCAGCATTGCGGGCTGTCAATGAGCGCGGGTGAATTCATGGCGTTCCCGGCTGTACAACCGTGGGTGTCCGGATTGTACCGCGATGCACGCTTAATGAAAATCGTGTGAGCGCAATTCCAGTGCCGCGTCAGAGAGAGCAGTGAGGCGGGTTGCCTTCACGTGGATGACGTTGTCCTGGTTCTGGAGCGGACCTTCCACCAGCAAAAAGCGGCTGCGCGTGACCACCAGGCGATCGCGCTCGTAGAGATCGGGCGTAACGATCACGTTGGCGATGCCGGTTTCATCTTCCATGGAGATAAAGATGAATCCCTTGGCCGTGCCGGGACGCTGGCGCGCGATCACGCAGCCGGCCGCGCGCACAAATTCGCCATGCGCGCGTAACTTGAGCTCCTCAGCGGAGAGAATATTGGCGCTGCGCAACTCCGCGCGGCGATACGCCATGGGATGCTTGCCGACGGTGAGCCCGGTGCCGGCATAGTCCGCCACCAGGCGCTCTTCTACATTCATCTGCCGCAAGGGGAGCATCTCCGATGCATCCCGGAGCCACTCGCTCTGCTGGCGTAGCAGCGGGCCCTCCGGCCTGCCCGCGCGCTCCACCTGCCAGAGCGCATCGCGCCGGTGGTGGATGCCGTCGAGCTGATTCAGCGCGCCGATCTGCGCCAGCCGTGTCAACTCTCGCCGTGCCAGCGTGGGAACGCGCTGGGCCAGGTCTTCCGCGGAACCAAAGAGGCCGTGCGCATTGCGCGCAGCGATCAGGGCTTCGGCAGCGTGCTTCGCCAGGCCCTTCACGTAGCCGAGACCGAGGCGCAGGGAAAGCGCGCCACCGCTTTCATGCTCGATGGTGCAGGGCCACTCGGAGACCTGCACATCGATCGGCTTTATGCGCAGGCCGTGCCGCTGCGCATCCTTGACCAGCACAGCAGGCGCGTAAAACCCCATGGGCTGGTTGTTCAGGATGGCCGCGGTAAATGCGGCGAGGTACTTCACCTTGAAATAGGCTGAGGCATACGCGATGAGCGCGAAGCTGGCGGCGTGCGACTCAGGGAAACCGTAGAGCGCGAATGAGCTGATGTTCTGGACAATCGTGTCCTGCGTGGCCGTATCGATGCCGTTGGCCGTCATGCCGGCGCGGAGCTTGCCTTCGAGGCTCTTCATGCGCTCCCAGGAGCGGCGCATGCCCACGGCGCGGCGCAGATCGTCCGCCTCGGCGCCGGTAAAGTTGGCCACGGTCATGGCCATGCGCAAAAGCTGCTCCTGGAAGAGCGGCACGCCCAGCGTTCGCTTGAGCACAGGCTCCAGCATGGGATGCGGATAGGTGACCGGCTCTTTCTTCTGGCGGCGCCGCATGTAGGGATGCATCATCTGGCCCACGATGGGGCCGGGGCGGATGATGGCAACCTGCACCACCAGATCGTAGAACCGCTCCGGGTAGTTGCGCGGCAGCGAGGCCATCTGGGCTCGGCTCTCCACCTGGAACATGCCCACCGTGTCAGCCTTCTGCAAGGTGCGGTAGACCTCGGTGTCTTCGGGAAGATGAGCAATATCAACAGGTTGGCCGTAATGCTGGGGGATCAACTCCAGGCAATCCTTGAGCACGGCCATCATGCCCAGGCCGAGCAGGTCCACCTTGATGATGCCGAGATCGGCGCAGTCCTCCTTGTCCCACTGCACCACGGTGCGGCCGGGCATGGAGGCGCGCTCCAGCGGCACCACGCGATTCAACTGCCCCTGGCAGATAACCATGCCGCCGGAGTGCTGGCCGAGATGACGGGGCAGGTCCTGGATGCGCATGCACAGCTCGAGATACCGGGCGATGCGCGGATGGCGAATGTCGAAACCCGCGTGCTGAAACGAATGCGCCATGGTGTCGTTCTGGCCGCGCCACTCCCAATGGCCCACCAGGCCGGAGAGCCGTCCCAGCGCCTCCTCATCGAAGCCCAGCGCCTTACCCACCTCGCGCGCGGCCGATTTGCCGCGATAGGTGATGACGTTTGCGGTCATGGCCGCGCCTAATTCTCCGTAACGCTGGTAGACGTACTGAATGGCCTGCTCGCGCTGCGCTTCCGAAGGCAAATCGAGATCGATGTCCGGCCACTCGTTGCGGCTCTCGCTCAGAAAGCGCTCGAAGAGCAGCTCCATGCCGACCGGATCGACTGCGGTGATTTCGAGCGCGTAACAGACGGCGGAGTTGGCGGCGCTGCCGCGGCCCTGCACAAGGATGCCATGCTGCTTGCAGAACTGGACGATGTCCCAGACGATAAGGAAGTATCCGGAAAAGCCCAGCTTCGAAATCAGCGCAAGCTCGTGCTCCACCTGGCTTTTTGCCCGCTCCAGCAGGTCGCGGCTGCCGGAGCCGTAGCGGCGCATGACGCCCTCGGCCGTGCGCTTGCGCAGGAAGCTGTCCATGGTCTCACCATCGGGCACGGGGTAGCGCGGAAACTCGTAGCCGAGATCGTTCAGCGCAAAATTGAGCCGTGACGAAAGCTCGACGGTGTGGGCGATGGCTTCCCGCACATCGCGGAACAGTGCCGTCATCTCATGGGCTGGACGCAGGAAGCGGCGGTCATTGACGGTCAGCAGTCGGCCGGCACGATCGAGGGGAGTATGGGTGCGAATGGCCGTGAATAGATCGAGGATCTCGCGATCGTACGCAGTCGCGTAGCGCACGCCGTTGGTAGCCAGCAGAGGCAACTCGAGCGCGCGGGCGATGCGAATGGCCGCCTGGTTACGCCACTCCTCCTCGCGTTCCTGGTGGCGCTGCAACTCGACATAGACGTTTTCGCGGCCGAAGATTCGCACCAGCTCTTCAACGGTTGCGCGGCCTTGAGCTTCACCGCCGCGGGCCAGCGCCGCAGCCAGCGGTCCCTCATCGCCGCCGGTCATGCAGACCAGGCCGCCCGAGTATTGCCGCAGATCGTCGAACGCGGCCGCGCCTTCGTTCTTTGTGGGTTCGCGCATTTTGAATTGCGTGATGAGCTGGCAGAGGTTCTGATACCCCGCGCGCGATGCGCACAGTAACGGCAGACGGGCCGGTTCCTGCGCGTGCTGGTGCGGCAGCCATGCCGGAGGAGTAAGGCGCGCGCCGAAGCTCGTTACCGAAACCTCCGCGCCGACGTGCGCACGCAGATGGTTGCGTTGCCCGCTGGTGTGGAAGCGCGCCGCGCCGTACACACCATTGCGATCCAGCAGCGCCATCGCCGGCATCTCCAATGCCGCCGCGCGCTCCACAAGCTGCTCGGGCAGCGAACCGCCTTCGAGAAAGCTGAAGGCGCTGGCCGCGTGCAGCTCGATGTACCGCTCAGTCATACAGCGCCGCCACTTCCCAGAGGTTCCGCGCAGGATCGCGGGTTACGCAGCAGCAGAGCAGGGAACCGTCCTGCGCGCGCGCCACCAGGTCCCACTCTTCCAGACTCCAGAGCGACGAGTTCCACCACTCGCCGCTGGAAGCCCACGGTCCATACGCTCGTTCCACCGTGTAGCGGCGATCGCGGAAGGCAAACGACGCCGGCCTCTCGTGATTCAGGGCTACGAAAGTTCGCGCCGGCGGACGAAGCCGCCGCATGGCCAGGCGCGCGCTCGGTGGACTCGTATCCGCGCGCCTGCCGCTCGTGGGCAAGGCGAAAGGCTCCATGCGAAAGGCGTCCGGAGAGTGTATATCGTCGAGCACGGCACAACCGCAGTTGCCGTCGCCGACGAGCGCGCGGATTCGCGCCAGCGTCACATCCAGCCGCGAAGGCTCCGGCAACTGGGGTGAAAACAAGCCCAGCTGAACCTTACCGGTTTTGCCCGGCTCGGCTGTGAGTGCCACGCCGACGATTCCTGCATGGGGCGGATGCGCTTCCAGATCCAGATGAAGCAGTTTGATCCAGATCTGCTTCTGGTTCGAATGCAGCGCGGGGCGAATGGTCCTCGCGTACGTTCCGCCGCCGTCGAGCGAGAGCGTAACGGTGACCGCGGCCAGCGCCATAATTCGCGCCTGCGCGCGCAGGATCAGTTGATCGAGCATGGCGGCGACGACGAACAGCAGGGAATCCAGCAACTCCACTGGCGCGTCGAGCTCCATTCGCTCGGCAAGCATAAAAGGGAGCTCGATGGGCTGAAAAAGATGCGGCTTTTCGCCACGCGCCAGTTGGCGCAGGCGATGGCCGTCCTGCCCCATGCGTGCGATGAGTTCCTTTTGAGGGAGCGCGCCGAGCATGCCCAGAGTGGAGATTCCCCATGACGCAAAAGTCTCCGCCTGGTCGCCGGCAAGACCAAGTCGAGCGAGAGACAGCGGCGCCAGCGCCTCGCTCTCCTCGCCCGCAGCGATCACATACACCGGCCGATCCGCCGTCAGCCCGGCAGCCAGCACAACGGCCGCATGAAAGTTGCAGCTGACCGCAATTGACGCCGCGATGCCCAGCCCATTGATGCGGTCCAGGAGAGTCCGCACCAGCCGCTCCGGCGGCCCGAAGAGCTTCTCTGTTCCGGCAATATCCAGAACGCAGCGGAAAACGCCATCCTCACTGCACTCTTCCACGCGCGGAGAAAAACTCCCGGCGCATTCGAGCAGGACCGCACGCGTTGCCGTCTCTTCCTCGTCTGAACGCGCCAGCATGGCGAGATGGGGAAACGTCTCCACTTCCACCCGGGTCATGCCGTACTCCGTGCCGAGTCTGCGCGCACGCTCGTTCATCGCGCATACCTGCTCGAGCGGCGGCAATCCTTCCATCACCACACAGGCGCAATCGCGCAGCTCGGGCCGCAGGCGCAACAACGCCTGCGCGGGAAACTCCCGGGCGCGTACGCAGGCGTAGAGTTCGTCTGGCTTGCTCATCACGTCTTGCTTGCTCATCGCGCACCTGCCCATGGTGCGTGGCTGCGCCAGGTTGCGCCGGTTTCCCGCTGCGGCGGCTTGCGCATGGGAACCACGCGCATTGTCGCCTGCGCGAATCGCTGCCGCTCCAGTTCCACGCACTGCTCGATTCCGGTAAAAACGGTAGTCTCATCGCATCGCGCCGCGCCGGGTTCAAAGCGCAGCAGCAACTCCGCGCTGCTGTTGGCGCAGGGAGATTGCGTCAGCAGCAGTAAGCTGGCCTGCGTCCTCTCCGCCGCGGCGCGATAGCGGAACCACGTCGCCGTGGGCACGCGCGTGGCGCACGCCCGCGCAAAGCCAGCCATGTCCAGCACAATGGCGGCAAAGCCGCCGGCCTGCAGCAGAAGGTCGGCAGCCCGCAGCGCCTGCTCCATCCGCGGCCACGGCTTGCCGGCTGCATTGCGGTTGGCCGGCCGGCTCGCGCCATCCGATTTCATAGATGGCGCGAACGTCTCTTTGATAACCAGTGGGCGGCGCTGCGGCTCGGCACAGGAGGCGGCGGTTTCTGGGTGAAGCAGTCCGGAAACGGCTTCTGAAAGCCCCTTTGCCTCCGTGCGCGGATGGGGCCCGAAGCCGCCGCCGTGCAGTCCTTTTGTGATCGCCGGAGGAACGAGGCACTTTTCGGGAAGAGTAAACGTAGGCCGCGCCGCAGGATGCGCAGCAGGCTGAACGCCGCAGCGCACCCAGAGCAGCCGCGCCAGGTCGACTCCAGCCGCTGCGGCCGATGCAGGATCGAGAGCGTCCGAAACATCGATCCATGCACACACGCGGCCGTCTTTTGTCATGCGCGCCAGAAACGACAGCGCCAGCGAGGTCCGCCCGGAACACTCCAGCCCGGCAAGCTCGGAGATGGCGCCGAGCGGTAAACCGCCCTCGAGCAGGGCATCGACGCTCTCGATGCCGGTGGGCGCAAAGGGCCGAACCACATGCTGCCGCGGGGTGAGTGCGGCGGGAATCCGGTGAGCGAGGCTGGTTTCGATCTGGAGACGGATTGTGGCTGCGGACGGCATGCAATGTATTCGCCTTATATTCGCCTATAAGGACCCTCCCTTGTCAATTCAATCTGCTGCAATTCTTGTGCATGTTTTCCCGAAACAGGAAGGAAATAAAGAACTTACTTTTTTCTTATCAACGCAATCGGCTGCTTCGGAATCGGATTCTCTTTGACAGATTCCTGCGACCTCCGCGCGGGCGCCAGGACATTTTCGGCCCGGTTGACACAGCCTCCATCCGGCTATACGCTGGATTTACCTAAGAATTGTGCAGTGTCGCATTCCCCTCAAATGAGATCGATCTCTTCAACCCGTATGCGCCAGTGCTGCTGTTGCTGCAGTGTGCCGCGGGTGTGTGTTTAGAGAAGATTCGAACCGAGTTTCGAGACGCTCATAACCCACTCGCCAGATTGGCCAGTGGGTTTTGATTTTTACCATTCATCGCCAGGTCAACAACGGGAGCTTCCCCAGGAGGAAATCTCACATGTCACTTCGCATTAACGATGTTGCGCCGGATTTTACTGCCGAAACCACCCAGGGAACGATCCGCTTTCACGAGTGGATCGGCGACGGATGGGCAGTGTTCTTTTCTCACCCCAAGGACTTTACCCCGGTTTGCACCACGGAACTGGGCGTGGTTGCGGCCTTGCAACCGGACTTTGCCAAGCGCGGCGCCAAGGTGATCGGCCTCAGCGTCGATCCGGTCGGCAACCACAACAAGTGGGCGTCGGACATTCAGGATGTCGGCGGCCATCCCGTCAACTATCCCTTGATCGGCGATCCCGAGCTGAAGATTGCCAAGCTCTATGACATGCTGGCTGCTGACGCTGGCGACACCTCGGAAGGCCGCACTCCGGCCCTGAACGCGCCCGTGCGCACCGTGTTCCTCATCGGCCCCGACAAGAAGATCAAGCTCACCCTTACCTATCCCATGTCCACCGGCCGCAACTTCGATGAGATCCTGCGCGCCCTGGACTCCATCCAGCTCACCGCAAAGCATCCTGTTTCCACCCCCGCCAACTGGCGTCAGGGGGAGGACATCATCATCTCCGGCGCGGTTTCAAACGAGCAGGCGGACAAGCTCTTTCCCGGCTACAAAACGGTAAAGCCCTACCTCCGCACCGCTGCCCAGCCGCAGTAATCGCGATTCGGAAGTACGGCTCATCGTTCGCATCCGCTGCAAGGAGACGCGACGGAAATGGCACCGGTGGCGAAGCGGCTAACGCGCTGGTCTGCAAAACCAGTATTCGCGGGTTCAATTCCCGCCCGGTGCTCCATCCTTTCTCTGTCGCGAGATCCACGCATCTGCGCCTGCCGACGCAGGGCGTGGGCACAGAGCCTGCTCTGGTGCTTTAATCTTGGATTCGGGAAACCGGTCCAGCCGATGAAAAGCACTCTTCTCTTCGTTGCCCTGATTGTTCTTTTCGCGTCCCTCGCGCCGGCGCGCGCACAAAATCACCCCGCCGCGCCTGCACCATCCGCCCTTGATGAACTCACCGCCGCCGGTAGCCAGCCGGACAATCCCGGGCCGCTGGCCAACGATCTCTCGCCGCGCCTGAAAAGCCGCGACATCCTCAAAGCCATGAGGAAGGTGGCCGACTGGCAGTTGCAGGAGGCTGAAGGCAAATACAACACCGGCTGGACCTACGCCGCGCTCTACGATGGACTTCTCGCCGCCTATCGCGCCACCGGCGATTCCCGCTATCGTGATCGCGTTTTCGAGGTCGCCCAGCAAAACCATTGGGAACTCGGTCCGCGCCTCGGCCACGCCGACGACGAAGCAATCGGCTTCACCTACCTCGCCTTCTACGAGGAGAAACACGACCCCGCCATGCTCGCGCCCACGCGCGACAACCTGGACAAGGTCCTCGCCCGCCCCGACGATCCCCGGAACCTCCTCTGGTGGTGGTGCGACGCGCTCTATATGGTGCCGCCCGTCTTCGCACAGCTCACCGTCGCCACCGACGACCAGCGCTACATCCGCTTCATGGACCACGAGTGGGACCTGACCACGGCCGCCCTCTACGATCCCGCTGAGCACCTCTACTATCGCGACCAGAGCTTCCTCACGATGCGTGAGCCGAACGGCAAGAAGGTCTTCTGGTCGCGCGGCAACGGCTGGGTTCTGGCCGGCCTCGCCCTGGTCATCCAGCGCCTGCCCGCACATTCGCCGCTGCGCCCAAAGTATGTCGCGCTCTTCCGCGACATGGCTGCGCGCATCGCCTTCCTCCAGCCTGTCGACGGCCTCTGGCGCGCCAGCCTCCTCGATCCCGGCGCCTATCCCGCCCCTGAGATCTCCGGCACCGCATTCTTCACTTATGCCATCGCCTGGGGCATCAATAGCCACATCCTCGGCCGCAAGCAGTTTTTTCCCGTCGTTTCCCGTTCCTGGAGCGGAATGCTCGCCCACGTCTACGCCACCGGCCGCCTCGGCAACATCCAGCCCATCGGCGCCGAACCCGGCCAATTCAAGCCCTCTTCGAGCTACGTCTACGGTGTCGGGGCATTCCTGCTTGCCGGTTCCGAATTATCCCAGATCGCGTCCCAATGACGGCTGCTTCTCAGCGGATTTTCGATGCTTCCGGCGTAACCTGCCGACACCCTTACCCCGCGCTACAATTGCCTCATTCAGCCGCAATTCACGCGTCTTCCATTTGAATGGATCGCGAGGTCGATGTGCCCAACCGACTCCCACTGCGCCACGCATTGCCCCTTTGGGTTCTTTTTGTGATCTTTTGTTTCGGCCTCGGCTATCCCACTCTCAATCGCTATGACCCGGGCAAGACTCTCGCCACTTCCGATGCCGCCGAATACTGCGCTCTGGTCCGCGCCCCATTCCACATCGACTACCGCGCCTTTGTCCCCTGGATCGCGCGCCCCTTCTACCTGATCGCCACAGGGCACATTAAGACCTGGGATCCCGCTCTTTTCGGCATGTTGATGGCTAACTCCATGCTGACGGCCGGCGCCATGATCGGCATCCTCGTCATCGGGTTGCGCTACGGGCTGCCATGGGCCACGTCGCTTATCGCCGCTTTTCTTTTCCTCCTCGACTGGACCATACCCAATTTCAGCCTTTCGGCTTACGTCGACTCCGGAGAAGTGCTATGCCTCGTTCTTCTCACCTGGTCCATGCTCTCCAATCGCTGGTACCTGCTGCCCCTCTGGGCCATTCCCGGCAGCCTCTCCAAGGAGACATACGCGCCCTTTGCGCTGGTTTTCGCGCTCACCTGGTGGCTCCTCGACCGCCCTCTGCGTTGGCGTCGTGCCGGCTGGATCGCGTTGGCCGCGGCGCTGGGCTGCGGCGCCGTAGTGGCCGAATTACATTCTCCCGGCGTCAACGCCGTACTCGGCAGCGGCACAAGCAACTCTCCCGGCGCAGTCGGATTCACCGTCGGCATGGGCGATTATCGGTACGTCGGCTTCTTCCGCGCGTTCCTGGGCAACCTGACGGCACGCGAGTTCTGGTACACGTTTGCGTGGCTCTTGCCCCTCGGCCTTTGGCGCATCCGCACCATGGATCGCCGCTGGATCTGGGCCGCGGCAACCACTTTTACCCTTGCTCTCCTCATGGGAGCCTACAACGCCGCAGGCGGCAACACTGCCCGCGCGTTCTTTAACATCGCCGGTCCGCTGCTCTGCCTCTCGGCTGCGTCTTCTTTGGCTCCTCGGGAAGCTATTACGGCTTGAGCAGAAACCGCTGGATTCGTTGGAGAAAAAGCGGAAGGATTGGTCGGGGCGGAGGGATTCGAACCCCCGACCCTCTGCTCCCAAAGCAGATGCGCTACCAGGCTGCGCTACGCCCCGACGCCCGATCTTGATTGTATCGCGAACAAAACGCTCTCAACAAAGAAGAAGCTCCACAGCCCAACCAGCGAATGCGTCACTGCATTTACCGGTGCGTCAGCCACAGCATGAGCCAGACAAACGGCGCGCCAGGCAGGGCAAAAACGACTCCGTGTGCGCAGGCCGTAGGAACGCTGGTGAGCTGGTTTTCGTTGCAGGATGGGACGAAGAATTCTGCCATGCAGAGGCTCTCATCGAGCGCCGCACAGCCAGGTCGTGAGCGACGCGGGATAAGCAGGTTCGATGGTACAATCAAGGGGTTACGGCGGCTATAGTTCAGCGGCAGAACGCCTGACTGTGGCTCAGGATGTCGTGGGTTCGATCCCCACTAGCCGCCCCAGCCCCCACAAACGGCGCTGCGGCGCACTGCGCCGCAGCTTGTCACCTTTAACGGCTTTCGTGATCCCCTCCTCACCCACCGAATCCGGCGCCACGGCTGCTCCTTCGGAATCTCCGTCCCGGACATCTCTGCCCGCATGGCTGACTGATTTCACCCCGCGCCGCTGGCTCAGCAATGGCCATCTGCAAACCGTCGTCGGCAACTATTTGCCGCGTCCGCCCTTTCAGCTGGAGTCGGCGGCGGAGGCCGTTGAAGTCGATCCCGCGGACAGCAGCCGCGTGCTCTGCCACGGCCATTGGCAGCCGGATGCGGTGCGCGCCGGCCGCCTGACGCTGGTTCTTGTGCATGGACTCGAAGGCTCTGCGGACTCGCAGTACATCCGCGGCATCGCCGTGCGCGCGTGGAACGCCGGCTGCAACGTAGTGCGCATGAACATGCGCAACTGCGGGAATTCCGACGCGCTCACGCCCACCCTTTATCACTCCGCTCTTTCCGGCGATGTGGGCGCGGTCGTGGAGCACTACGCCGAACGGCGCGGCCTGACTCGCGTGGCCCTGGTGGGTTACTCGATGGGCGGCAACATGGTGCTGAAGCTGGCCGGCGAGTGGGGCGCGCGTCCGCCGCTTGCAGCGGTTGCGGCGGTCTGCCCGGCCATCGATCTGGCCGCGGGATCCGACGCGCTGCACCAGCCCGCGAACCGCGTCTACGAGTGGCATTTCCTGCGCCGCCTCATGCAGCGCTTCCACCGTAAAACCGCGCTCTTTCCTCACTTCTACACCCGGACCGTCGCCGGCCCCATTCGCTCCCTGCGCGACTTCGACGACAGGATCGTGGCGCCTTATTGCGGCTTTCGCGATGCCGATGACTACTACTATCGCGCTGCCGCTGCCCGCGTCATCGACCGCGTAGCTGTTCCCACGCTCATCCTGCGCGCGCTCGACGATCCCTTCATCCGTCTTACGCCCGAGACGCGCGCCA
Source organism: uncultured Acidobacteriota bacterium (assembly GCA_963766785.1). Lineage (GTDB taxonomy): Bacteria > Acidobacteriota > Terriglobia > Terriglobales > Acidobacteriaceae > Telmatobacter. Next base: position 168,949 of record CAVYBV010000007.1, on the reverse strand, counting down.
AGATTCTCGCCAATCCGCACATCGCGCTGGTGGAAACGCCGCACGGCGGCCATTGCGCCTATCTGTGCCCGCAGCGCGGCGATGACATGCACTGGGCTGAGGCCACAGTGGTGCGCTATCTGCTGGAGCAAGCCGCGAACGCACATGCAGGCTGACTGGGAGATCGAGATCGGCCGCGGCGCCCCGGTTATCGACGCCGCCTGGTCCGGCCTTGTCGATCTGCGCCGGAACCCCGAGCGCGTCGACGAGGTCGGCGAAACCGCGCTCGTTCCCGCACTCGCTCCGGCGCTGCTGCGACTGAACAGCGCCTGGTCCTCTGTGTGGACGGTGAAGTGCGATGTCTGGACCCCGGAGGCGATCGATCCCGACGAACTGGACGCGCCGGCCGCCGAAACCGCCTGCGCCCTTGCCTGCTACATTGACCTGCTGCCACGCGCCGCCGCCGACAGGTCCAGCCTGGTAGAAATGGAGGCCTTTTGCCGGCGTCTCTGCGGCCTTCTCAGATTGATTCCGGCACGATGCTGCCGGGCCGACCTGATCGTGCGCCGCGCTGTGCTTGGTGGAGAAGGTGAGTCGCTGGGCATCACGGCCTACCTCTCCGCCTGCGGCGCCAGCCAGGATGGTGCCGCGACCGCGCTCTCGGCGGCAATCTCTGCCTCGGCGGATTCCCTTTGCCCCAATCCGGCCCAGGAAAAAACCGCATAAAGCTACAATGAATATGCGCGGGCGAGTAGCTCAAGTGGATAGAGCACCGGCCTTCTAAGCCGGGGGTTGTGGGTTCGATTCCCGCCTCGCCCACCATCGCTTCCGGCAATCGTGCCTCGGTATGTCTGAATTTCCCTGGCGCCGCAGCGCGCACCCGCAGGTCACGCCGCTCTGGGCCGCGCGGCGCGTTCCAGCCTGGAATCGTGCTTGCGGCGGGATTCCGCCTCGCTGCCGGGCAGGAGCACCGCAAACACCGTGCCTGAGTGTCCGGGCCGGGCGCCGGTTTTTACCAGCATTTGGCCATTGTGCCGGTGCACGATGCTGCGGCTCACCCACATGCCCGATCGCGTTGCGGATCGGGTTTGAGAACAGCAACATTCCTCGGGCCGCCTCCAGCATGACAGAATCTTCTGTGATGACCTCGCCAGTTCGTGACTGCTCCTCGCTGCCTCCATTCCTGATTGAGCCGCTCTTCGACGAGCGCGTGTGGGGCTTCCGCGATCTCCGGCCCTGGTACGAGCGCGCCGCGGCGCCCGGCCAGGATCCGATCGGTGAGGTCTGGCTTACCGGCGACGAATGCCGCGCGGCTTCCGGTCCGTTTGCGGGCAAATCGCTTGCCGAGCTTTTTGGTGATTTTCCCCGGGAGCTGCTGGGCGCCCATGCGCCGGTCGAGCAGTCGCCGCTGCTGGTCAAGGTCATCTTTGCCCGGGAAAAGCTCAGCGTCCAGGTCCATCCCGACGATCGCATGGCGCAGAAGTACGGCCAACCGCGCGGCAAAACCGAGTGCTGGTACGCGCTCGGGGCCGAACCCGGCGCGCTGGTCGCGGTCGGACTCAAGCCCGGCGTCACCATGGACCAGGTTCGCGCCGGCATCCGCGACGGCACGCTCGAGCAGAGCCTCGAAATGGTTCCAGTTTCTGCCGGCGACACGATCTTCATGGATGCGGGCACCGTGCACGCCATCTGGCCGGGTTCCATCCTGCTTGAAACCCAGCAGAACTCGGACATCACCTACCGCATGTACGACTACGGCCGTCCCCGCGAACTGCATATTGAGAAATCGCTGGAAGCGGTGCGCCTGGTGACGCGCGCGGGCAAAGTTCCTCCACGCCCACTCGCCGACCGCACCATCCTCATCGACGTGGAGTATTTCCGCGTGGAGCGGATCCCGGTTGCGGGCGCGCGCTCGAGCGCAACCTTGGCTGCCGCCGATGAGCCGGCGCCAGGGCTGGCCTATCTCTTTGCCGCCGCCGGCTGCGCACGCCTCTCCGGCCCTGGGTTTGCGCCTGTCGATCTCCCCGCCCGCGGCATCGCCTGCATCGCGGCGGCTTCTCCTCCATTTTCCGTCGAAGATCGCGGCGGCCTCGACCTCATCCGCATCTCGCCGCGCTGGCCGTGATGTTCGAAGTTGCCGGAAGGCCTCGGCGCTGTTGTTGCCGAAGTTCAGAGCTGAAGGCTGAGGGCTGAGGGATGAAGGCTGATACCTAGAACCTGATCTTCTCCTGCGGCAACAGATCGTCCGCTTCATGCGCCATGCAATGCCGCCGCGACATCAAACCGGTCGCGTACGATCGCGTCACGTGCAGGCGATCCATGACGACGTACCGCGTGCGCACGCCGTCCATGGTCGCGGGCAGGCTGGCCGGCAGCCGGTTACGGTCCACGTAGATCGCCAGCGCCGGCTCGCGTGGACTGTCCAGGCTCTGGCCCACGCCGATGCCAAAGAACGCCGGGTTGCGCATCAGGCTCCGCGCCAACTGCTGTTTCACGCGGATGGCCCGGCCCAGCGCTGACGGCGCCAGGCCGATGTTGCCCGCGCCTCCGTTGTCCAGCGGGGCCGTGCCCATGGCCACGGCCTCCTGCCCGGTCTGGATCACCACGGTCCGCACGCCTTCAATCGTGGCCGGCACCGTCCCTTTCGCCGCCGCGCCCACGTACACCAGCACCGCGGCCTCGCCCGGGCGGTCGCTGCTCTTGCCCATGGCCACGCCCAGGATGCCGTTCGCCGGGTTCACCAGCGATCGCGCGGTATACAGGGCCTCCTGGCCGCGCTCGATCTCAGCATCGGGCAACTCCGCGGATTGCGCCGCGTTCACCGTGCTGTTGCCGTAACTCAAGCAGCTCACGCCGTGATCGGGTCCGCCGACAAAACTGAAGCTGGTCCCGTTCAGGGCGGCTGCCCCCAGCTCGCTCAGCACCTCAGGCGCCGGGTTGGCTACGCCCTGTCCAACTCCGGCCGCGTCCGTGCCGCCGGCGAAGAACAGCCCCACCGGCTCCGCATTGGCCGTATCCACCACCAGCGCGCCGGAATCGCCGGCGTCGCTCAGGCGATCGCCCGTGATCCCCACCTGGTTGGTGAACACCTTGGTGGTGTAAGGCTTCGTCTCCGCGCAGTCAGAAAAATAATCCACTTGGACGTCGAGGTCGACGGCGGTCACGCCGCCACACGTCAACCCTGTGGTGCGGCCGCTCTTGGCCACCCTCATCTGCAAGCTTGCCGTCTCGCCCCGCCCATCGGTGGACGAAGTGCCGGGAGGCGCGGCGCCCAGGGTTCCATCCGCCTGGCGGCCGCCCAGCTCCAGGATGGCGCCGGCTCCATCCACCATCCGGCTGCCCACCTGCGCAATTGCCGCATCCACGTTGGTTGCGCTCGACTTCAGCGGCAGCCACTCCGACAGTGCCGCAACAGGCACAGTGCCGGGTCCATCCCCGTTGGGTGTGCAATTGTTGTCGATCAGTCCCGGCTGCACAATCGCGTCGCCGACGGTTGCGTGATCGCTCTTGGCCAGTACGTGGTCGTTGCTGAGAACGTATTGCTTTCCGGAATTGTCCTCGACCAGCGCGCCCAGCGTCCCGCTGCAGCAGTCCTCGATGGTGTTGCCGCGGGCGTCAAAGTCGCCGTTGTTTCCTCCAGAACTGCCCAGCGGCAGCAGCGGTCCCATCTCTCCCTGGTGGTCCACCGGATTGCTCGCTACGCCCTCCGTGTTCAGCAGGATCGCCGACTCGGTGCGCGAATTTCCCGCCTGCGCGGCAACGTAGACCACTTCAGTGGCCGCAACGGCCGCGGGCGCCGTGTAGGTCACGGTGCAGGTGGTGAACGCCTTGATGTCGCGCTCGCATGTGGCAGGGCTCAGCGCGCCCAGCCCCATGTTGCCGGCGCCGGAAACGCCGTTCGGGGACGCAGCCACCGCAAACCGGATGCCCGCGCTTCCGCCGGCCTCGGCCAGTCGACCAGTCAGGGTCAGCGTCCCGTTCGCGCCCAGCGCCGCGTTTTCCGGCGTCAGCGGTTGCAGAAATCCCGGGGTCAGGGTCACCCGTGCGCTGGCCTCGAGCGCCGGATCGGCATTGAGGCGCGCCGTCACCATCACTTCAACCGAATCTGCCGTAAGATAGCTCGGCGGCGTGTACCGTCCCTCCGCGTCAATGGTGCCGGGGCCGATCGCCGCATCTCCGCCTGCCACCGACCAGCTCACGCGGGCCGCGCTGCCGTTCGGTTGCAGTGCCATAAACTGTTCCACCGCCGCACCGTGAGCGTCCAAGGCGTTACATCCCGTGCAGTTCGTGTCCAGGCTGGAGATTCCCGGAGTGATCGAGAGCGCAGGTGTGCCGCCGCCTGCCGCGCCTGCCGCGCCGCCGCAGCCTGCCAGCGTAGCCGCAGCCAACACTCCCAGAGCCGCCCCAGCCATTCCCGCAAGGGTCGAACGCCGGCGCGCCGGATGCCTCGGATTTTGCGCAATTTGCCGCACTCTATTGAATCTCGTCCGTTCCCGCGCACACTTCCACGCCAAGTCCACGGGACTTAAGTAGTTTACCCTTGTTCGTGCCGCGCGGCCACAGGTTTAAGCCCATACAATGGCCCTGATGACATGGGATGAGCTCGTTGCCGAAATAGACACGGTCGAGGTCTCGGGCCGGTCAAGCGCGCAAATTGCCGGAATCGAGTACGATTCCCGCCGCGTGCGCCCGGGCGCGGTGTTCGTGGCCATGAAAGGCGGCTCGACCGACGGCAACCGCTTCGTGGAGAAGGCCATCGCTGCCGGAGCAGCCGGCATTGTCACGGATTCGGCCCACACCTTCGATCACCTGCTGGTCTATCGCCCGGAAGTTGCCCTGCTCCGCGTCGAACACGGCCGCCGTGCGCTGGCCGAGGCCAGTGCGGCCTTCTTCGGCCATCCGGAGCGAAAGCTCGCCGCCACCGGCATTACCGGAACCAACGGCAAAACCACCACGGCGTTCCTCATTGAATCGCTCCTGAACTTTGCCGCGCGTAAATCCGTTCTCGTGGGCACCATCGAGTGCCACATTGCCGGCGAGATTCGCAGCTCGGTGCACACCACGCCGGAGTCGCGCGATCTGTTCGAGTTGATGGCCGAAGGCGCGGCCCGCGGCGCTACCGAGCTGGTCACGGAAGTTTCCAGCCACGCCCTCGAACAGGGCCGCGCAGCGGGAATCCCGTTCGACGTTGCGGTCTTCACCAATCTCACCCGCGATCATCTGGATTACCACCTCACCATGGAGAAATACTTTGCGGCCAAACGCCTGCTGTTTGACGGCACCGTCTATCCCGCGCCGCGCGTGGCCGCGATCAATGCGCACGATCCGCGCGCCGTGGAGCTGGCTGAGGCGGCGCGCAATGCCGAGGCGGAAGTCCGCTTTTACGGCATCGGTCTCGGCGATTGGCGCGCTTCCCAACACCGGCTGACACCGGGCGGCGCAGAGTTGCGGCTGGAAACGCCCTTCGGCTCGGCGAGCGTCTTGTCTCAGCTCGCCGGAGAAGTGAACATCCTGAACCTGCTCGCGGCCATCACCGCGGCGCACGCGCGCGGCATCCCGTTCGAAGAGTTGGCTGCGTCGGTTGCGCGCCTGCAGCCGGTGCCCGGGCGCTTCCAGCCGGTGGACGCGGGCCAGCCGTTCACCGTCATCGTGGACTATGCCCATACCGACGACGCCCTGCGCAACCTGATCGTGCTGGCGCGGCAGATGGCCGCTTCGACGGGCGGGCGCGTTTTGACTTTATTTGGCTGCGGCGGCGATCGCGACCGCACCAAGCGCCCCAAAATGGGCCAGGCCGCCGGCGAGGGAAGCGATTTCGTCCTCGCCACCAGCGACAATCCGCGCTCCGAGGAACCGCTGGCCATCCTGGCTGAAATCGAACCTGCCCTGAAGGCAACCGGGGTGCGCTACACCGTCGAGTCTGATCGCGCCGCGGCCATCCGCCTCATCCTCCATGAGGCCCGTCCCGGCGACATTGTGCTCCTCGCCGGCAAGGGGCATGAGAAGGAGCAGATTCTCGCCGATCGCACCATCCCGTTCGACGATGCCGAAGTGGCGCGCGCCGAGCTCACTGAACTCGGCGCCCGGATGGGATATGGTAAGGAACCATGAAGCTCACGTTGGCAGAAGCGGCCATCGGCGCCGGTGCGGTAATGGAAGCGCCGCCAACCCTCCCCGACGCCGGCACGCTGGTCGCGCAGGGCTACTCGATCGATTCCCGCACCATCGCTTCGGGCGAGCTGTTTTTCGCGGTGCGCGGCGAGCGGTTCGACGGGCACGACTTTGTGGCTGCCGCCGTGGAGCGCGGCGCCATCGCCGCCGTGGTCTCGCGAGCGCGCGCGGCCTCCTTGTCCGATGCCGCCCTTTCCGCTCCGCTCCTGATTGCCGATGACACCCTGCATGCGCTGCAGTCGCTGGCTTCGCATGTGCGCCGCCGCTGGGCAGGACACATCGTCGCGGTTACAGGTTCGGCGGGCAAAACCACCACCAAGGAAGCCATCGCCGCGGCCTTGGGCGTGCGCTTCAGCGTGCTCAAGTCGCGAGGCAACCTGAACAACGCTTACGGCCTGCCGCTCGAGATTCTTCGCATTGAGCCGGAGCACGAGTACGCCGTGGTCGAGATGGGCATGAATCACCCTGGCGAGATTGCCGCGCTGGCCCGGGTTGCCGCGCCCGATTGGGGCGTGGTCACCAACGTCGGCACCGCGCATATTGAGGGTTTTCCCGACGGGCAGGCCGGCATCGCCCGCGCCAAGTTCGAACTGGTAGCCGCGCTGCCTGAGACCGGCGTCGCCTTCCTCAACTGCGACGACCCCTACGTGGCCCAGTTCGGCCGCGACTTTGCCGGACGCGCAGTTTACTTCGGCGCCGGCCCTTGCGCCGATCCCCAGATCCTCAAGGTCGCCGAAGACGAGAACGGTCTCCGCATCCGCTTTCGCGCCGGGGATCGCGAAAGCTCGCTCGCGCTGCGCATGCCCGGCGCGCACAACGCGCAGAACGCCATGGCCGGCCTCGCGGTCGCCATCGGAGCGGGCGTTGACACCGATGCCGCTGCCGCCGCCATTGCGGCGCTCGAGCCCGGCGACAAGCGCGGCCAGACCATTTCGCTGGCCGGCGCCACCATCCTCAACGACAGCTACAACTCCAACCCCGAGGCTCTGCAATCCATGATCCGCACCCTCGCCCTGCGCCCCGCGCGCCGCCGCATCCTCGTGGCCGGGGAGATGCTGGAGCTGGGCGAACACGCCCCTGTCCTGCACTACACCTGCGGCAAGGCGGCCGCGGAGGCCGGCATCGATTTCGTGGTCGGCGTTCGCGGCAACGCCCAGCATCTGGCCGCTGCCGCCTGCACCGGCGGCGTGGCCGCGCTCTTTTTGCCCGACGCCGAAGCCGCCGGCCATTGGCTTGGCAAAAACCTTCGCAAAGGCGATCTGGTGCTGGTGAAAGGCTCGCGCGGCGTGGGTCTGGAGCGCGCCATCGAGATCGCAACAGGCGCTTCAGGCGGAGAGAACAAACTCGCCTCGCCGGACCGCTGAACCGCATTTAGCGCACCCGTTACACTGGGTCTGTGACTGCCGCTGAACGATCCGTCCATCCCAGCCGACAGGAGTTCCTCAAGCTCGCGCGCGAGCACACGCTGGTGCCCGTCTGCCGAACCGTGACCGCCGACCTGGAGACGCCAGTCTCCGCATTCCTGCGCGCGGCCTGGTCGGCGCCCGAGTGCTTCCTGTTGGAATCGGTGGAAGGCGGCGAGCAGGTGGGCCGCTACACTTTCATCGGCCTCGCGCCTTACAAGCGCATCGTCGCCCGTGGCCGCTCGCTGGCCATAACCGAGGGCCGCCGCACCACCCATATTGAAGGCGACGTTTTCGCCGCGCTGCGCGACGCGCTCGGCGGCCACAAACCCGCGCGCCTGCCAGGCCTGCCGCCTTTCACCGCCGGAGCCGTCGGCTTTTTCGCTTACGACGCGGTCCGCCTGATCGAGCGCATCCCCAATCAAGCCGCCGACGAACTCGGCGTCCCCGATGCCTGCCTGCTGTTCTTCGACGAGGTCCTCGCCTTCGACCACGTCCGCAAGCAGATCTGGATGGTGGTCACCGCCGATGTCACGCTCGATCCGCCCGCCGAGGCCTACGACCGCGCCGTCCGCCGCCTGGCTCGCCTGGAAAGGCACCTCAACCAGCCCCTTCCCCGCATCCGTGCTCCCAGAACCACCGGCAAGCTCAAGGTGGACCACCGCACGCGCAAGCGCGATTACATGGCCGCCGTCGAGCGCACCCGCGAGTACATCGCCGCCGGCGACGTCTTTCAGGCTGTCATCTCGCAGCGCTTCGATGTGGATCCAGGAGCAGACACGTTCCAGGTCTACCGCGCCCTGCGTACGGTCAACCCAAGCCCCTACATGTACTTTCTGCGCTTTGCCACCGATGGTCCGCTGGGCTCGCCAAACAAGCCGGCGCGAAAGGTGAAGGCGCGCGCGTCAATGCCATTGAAAATTGAGCTGGCAGGCAGCTCGCCCGAGCTGCTGGTGCGCGTGCACGGCCGCAAGATCGAGTACCGGCCCATCGCCGGCACGCGCCCGCGGGGAGCCACCGAGAAGGAAGACATCGCCCTCGGGGAAGAAATGCTCCACGACCAAAAGGAGCGCGCCGAGCACGTGATGCTGGTCGATCTGGGCCGCAACGATGTGGGCCGCGTCAGCGAGTACGGCTCCGTCAAGGTCGACCGCCTCATGTTTGTGGAGCGCTACAGCCACGTCATGCACATTGTCAGCACCATCGAGGGCCGCCTGCGTCCCGAGCTGACCGCGGTGGACGCGCTGCGCGCCTGTTTTCCCGCGGGCACGCTCTCCGGCGCGCCCAAGGTGCGCGCCATGGAGATCATCGAAGAGCTGGAGCCGGCGCGGCGCGGCACTTATGGCGGCGCCGTTCTTTACGCCGATTATTCCGGCAATCTCGACTCCTGCATCGCCATTCGCTCGCTCACCGTCCGCGACGGCAAGGGAAGCATCCAGGCCGGCGCGGGCATCGTGGCCGACTCCGTGCCCGAGACCGAGTACCACGAATCCATGAACAAGGCGCGCGCCGTGTTGCGCGCCATTGAGCAGGCCCGCGAGCTCTGAACCAATTGAGAATCGGGGTGCCCCAGGTCCCGATTTTGGGACCTGGGAGACTACGCCGAGCACGCGATCACTCGCCCGTAAACGGATTCGTCTCCTGCGGCTTGATTGTGGTCGGATCCGGCCTGGCCGGTTCCGGCGCTTCATGTTCCGCCGGCGCCTGGGCCGCGGATGCTTGACCCTCCGCTCCAAATGCGTTGAACACCCGCATCGGATCGCCCGGCAAAAGGTGATTCTCCTCGAGCGCCAGCCTGACCCGCCGCTGAAACTCCCGTACCGGCCCGTACTGCTTCTGCGCCCGCGTCTTGAACACCACGGGAAAGATCAACTGCGATCCCTTCACCGAATCGACTCCCAGGATCTGCGGCTCGGCCAGGAACAGCTCTTTATATTCCGGCAGATTCCGCACCTCGTTGGCAATGCGGCTGAGGATCTCGATCACCTGGTTGGGATCGGCGGAGAAGTCCACGCTCACGTTCACCGTGGCCACGCTGAAATCCGCGCTCTGGTTGGCCACGGTGGTGATGTTCGAGTTGGGAATCACGTACAGCGTGCCATCGCCGCCGCGCACCGTGGTCTTGCGCAAGCTCATCGCCTCCACCGTTCCCGTCAGCCCGGCCAAGGTCACCACGTCGCCCACGTTGAACTGATCCTCCATCAGGATGAGGCTTCCGTTCAGCACGTCCTTGACGATGTTCTGCGCCGCCAGTCCAATGGCCACGCCGGCAATCCCCGCCGACGCCAGCAGCGGCGCCAGGTTCACCCCCACCGCGGCCAGGAACTGCAGGCTCACGATGGCGCCGATGATCGTGAGGCCAGTGGTGCGCACCACCCCCGCCAGGGTCCGCACCTGCGCCACCCGCGCCTGTCCCGCGGCGTGCCGTTCCGCAATACGGATCATGCGCGACGTGATCAGCCGCAGCAGCCGCGCCAGTACCACCGCGACGATCGCCACCAACACCAGGTGCGGCAGCTTGGCGCGGATGAACTCCTGCGTGTCCCCTGCCCACTCGTCCAGCACCTTGCCCATGAACCGGCCCTGGGCAAAGATTCCAGTTCGCAGCGCAATTGCGGCCAATCCATGCATCCCGTTTCCCCCTTTTCCCAATCTATATTGTGCAAAGGACGGCCGAGGCTGGCATCGGGTCGCGTCGCTTAACCCCATGTTTACGGGCGCTCTCCAGTCCCGCCGCCGCGGCGATCACCGGCCCATCCGAAGCCATGTGCCATGAATCCAACGCCCTGCGGCCCTGCGAGTCCAACAAATAAATCGTCCGCACTTGCCTCGCTTTTCGCCTTCTACCGTGGGAGAATGTCCTTGAACGTCCTCCCTTATTCCTGCGTGTATCCGGCGTTTTCCCGTCTTCATTAAGGAGGGTCCCCATGCATCGCTGTAAACCCCAGGCACTCTCAACCCGCCCTGGTCCGTTGGCGCTCGTCCGACTGGCCGCGGTTGCCCTGCTCGCCTCGGCCGCACTGTTGGCCTGCGCGCAGCAGCAGCCGGAAATGCAACCGGGGGGAAATATCAATCCCAACTCGTCCCCGTATCCTGACAGACCAGTTCTTTCCCCGGCAGCTAACCGCGTCCCTGATGCCAATGACCGTATGCAGATGGACCAGCAGCAGAGCAAGAAGGACAAGTTCGAGATTGCCAACGCCCAGCGCCACAAACAGATCGAAGATGACACGGCCAAAATGCTTGAGCTTGCCACCGAGCTCAAGGCCGCGGTGGACAAGACCGACAAGGATACGCTCTCGCTGGACGTCATTCGCAAGGCAGACACCATCGAGAGGCTGGCCAAGGGAGTGAAGGAGAAGATGAAGCTGACCGCCGGCGCAAGCTGACCACTGGGTCCCGATCGGAATGCAAATGCGGGGGAGGATTTCCATGCTGAATTCATCGAATCGCGCGCGTTCGTTCCCCAGGCCTGCTCTTTTCGGTACCCTCCGCTTGGGCATCCCTTCCGCTCTCATTGGGCTGGCCTTCCTCAGCGTGTCTGCGGGCCTGTCGCAACAGTCTTCGCAAACCCCCTGCATCTCGCAGCCCTGCCCCAATGCCGCCACCGAGGCTTTGAAAAATCACCCTCCCGACCCCATCGACCAGATACAGATGCAGGAGCAGCAGGGCAAAAAGGACAAGTTCGAAGCCGCCAATGCCGCGCGCAGGAAGCAGATTGCCGACGATGCGGCCCGGCTGCTTCAGCTGGCAACCGAGCTCAAGGCCGCGGTCGACAAGACCGACAAGGACACACTCTCGCTCGATGTCATTCGCAAGGCCGAGTCCATTGAAAGACTGGCCAAGGGAGTCAAGGAGAAGATGAAGCTGACCGCCGGGTCAAGCTGATACCAGGATCTCGATACCATGGCCGACCAGAGGTAATCGGAGGATTCGTATGACGTCCATCTCCATCCGCAGCGCCCCGGGAACGATACGCCCGCGCCGTATTGCGCGCGTTGTATTCTGCCTCTGCGTTTGCGCCGGCCTGCTGGCTGTTCTTTCCCCGGTGTCGGCCCAGTTGCAGCAGACCGGAACCCAGGCACAGGACCAGCTCTCCAATCCCCTGCCGCACCTCACTTCCGTCCTCGCCGCCGGCGTCATTCCCACACCCGACGCCAATCAACCGATGGAGATGCAGCAGCAAAAGCTCAAGCGCGCCAGCTATGAGGCTGCCAACGCCGAACGCAAGCGCCAGCTCGATACCGAAAGCGCTCAGATCCTCAAGCTCGCCTCCGAACTGAAGGGCGAGATCGACGGGACTTCCCAGGACACACTTTCTCTCAGCGTGGTGCGCAAAGCAGACGAAATCGAGCGCCTTGCCCACAACGTGCAAGTCAAGATGAAATTCACCGTGGGCGCCGATTGACCGCGAGATGTCGCCGGACGAAAGATTTCTGGATGCCTCTTGTATTCCCTATTCCGCTGGAGAAGCTTCACCGCCGTGCCCGTTCGTTCTTAAGCCTTCGCGTCCTGGCCGCGGCGCTTTTGATAGGTAGTCCCATGATCGCGCAGTCGCCTGGAACGCAGGGACCTCCTCCCCAGCCGCACATGCAGGTCCTGAACCCCTTCACGGGATTCAGCCAAGTCACCATGGAAGTCCGGCAGGCCAAAATGCTTAATATCCAGCGGCAGAAGGCCATTGTGGACGATACCGACAGGATCCTTCAGTTGGCCCGCGAGCTGAATGCCGATGCCATCGCCGAAAACCCCGTCATGAGCGCGGCCGAACGCATGGAAAAGGCTGAAGAGATCGAAAAACTGGCCAAAACCGTCCGCGATAAAATGACTTTTGCCATCGGTGCGCCGCCTCCGCCTGATACCGATGCCCCCTTGCAGCCGCCCCGCTGAGGCCGCCTGGGTCCGCGATTCCCGTTTCAGGGAATGCCGGGCATCCTGCCGGATTGATACAATCTCCCTTGGTTTCCGGGTTTGCACAACCGAACGATGGCTTCCCGCTGCTCTTGACAATAAGTCAGGCGCAACCGATAGGGTCGTCCTGCCATCCTGTAGAGGGCGGGATGACACGGTGACCGCAACTCCCGCTTGCCGGCGGGAATTCCAAGGGAGTGACGCCTCATGAACGTGGCGGTTTCAAGTCTGCGCGATTCCGAGATCATCGCTTCGGATGGGCCTCTCAATCCGCAAACCATGGTCGAGATCTACCGGCTGATGTATACCTCCCGCCGGATCGACGATCGCGAGATCATGCTCAAGCGGCAGCAGAAGATCTTTTTCCAGGTGAACGGCGCCGGCCACGAAGCCCTCCAGGTTGGCGCGGCCCTGGCCCTCCGGCCCGGCTACGACTGGTTCTTCCCCTACTATCGCGACCGCGCCCTGTGCCTGGCGCTTGGCCTCTCCGCCACCGACATGTTTCTCCAGGCCGTCGGCGCCGCCACCGATCCCTCCAGCGGCGGGCGCCAGATGCCCAATCACTGGAGTTCCCGCCCCCTGCACATCGTCAGCACCTCCTCGTCCACTGCCACGCAGATGCTTCACGCCGTGGGCTGCGCCGAGGCCGGCCGCTACTTCAGCCACCATCCTGAAGCCGCCCAAAAGCCCGATGCCCCCGCCGATTCGTCGCCGGGGCGGGATTACCGCGCCTTTCACGATGTCGAGTTCCACGGCGATGAGGTCGCGCTGGCATGCATCGGCGAGGGTGCCACCTCCGAAGGCGAGTTCTGGGAATCCCTCAACACCGCCTCCAACCAGAAGCTGCCCGTAATCTACCTCATTGAAGACAACGGCTACGCCATCAGTGTGCCCGTCGAAGTGAACACGCCGGGCGGCAACATCTCCCACCTGGTGTCCAACTTTCCCAACTTCCATTTCCAGGAGATCGACGGGACCGACGCCGAGGCCTGCCTGCGCGCCTTCCAGAATGCGGCCCGCTATTGCCGCTCTGGCCAGGGCCCCGCCTTCGTCCACGGCCACTGCATCCGCCCCTACTCCCACTCCCTCTCCGACGACGACAAGCTCTACCGCTCCGTCCAGGAGCGCGAGGCCGACGCCCTCCGCGATCCCATCAGCCGCATGCAGATGCGCCTGCTACGCGAAAACATCCTGACCGCGGAACAGATCACCGAGCTCGAGCAACAGATCGACCGCGAGGTGGCCGAGGCCGCCGAAGCCGCGCTCGCCGCACCCCTGCCGGCGCTCGACAGCATCACCCATCACGTCTATTCGCACGATCTCGACCCCACTGGCCCCTCGTTTGCCACCGAGGAACCACGCCCGGGAGAGGGAAAATCCAAGTCGGCCAAGGGCACGGCTCCAAAAACCATGGCCGACCTCATCAATGCCTGCCTGCATGACGAGATGCGGCGCGACCAGCGCATCGTCGTCTACGGCGAGGACGTGGCCGACTCCAGCCGTGAAGCCGCGCTCTCTCAAGTCAAGGGCAAAGGCGGCGTCTTCAAGCTCACCGCCGGCCTGCAATCCGAATTCGGCGCCGAGCGCGTCTTCAACTCGCCGTTGGCTGAAGCCAACATCGTCGGCCGCGCCGTCGGCTACGCCCTCCGCGGCATGAAACCCGTGGTCGAAATCCAGTTCTTCGATTACATCTGGCCCGCCATGCACCAGATCCGCAACGAGCTCGCCCTCATGCGCTGGCGCTCCAACGGCGCCTGGGCCGCGCCCGCCGTCTTCCGCGTCCCCATCGGCGGCTACCTCACCGGCGGCGCCATCTACCACTCCCAGTCCGGCGAAAGCATCTTCACCCACATTCCCGGCCTGCGCGTCGTCATGCCCTCCAACGCCCTCGACGCCAACGGCCTGCTCCGCACCGCCATCCGCTGCGACGACCCGGTCATGTTCTTCGAGCACAAGCGCCTTTACCGCGAAACCTACGGCCGCGCGCCCTATCCCGGCCCCGACTTCGCCATCCCCTTCGGCAAGGCCCGCATCGTGCGCCCCGGAACCGACCTCACCCTCATCACCTACGGCGCCGTCGTCCCCCGCGCGCTCCAGGCCGCGCAAACGGCCGAGCGCAAGCACGACATCCACGTCGAAGTCCTCGACCTGCGCACGCTGAACCCCTACGACTGGGAAGCCATCGCCGAATCCGTCCGCAAAACCAGCCGCGTGTTAGTCGCTCATGAGGACATGCTGAGCTGGGGCTACGGCGCCGAGCTGGCCGCCCGCATCGCCGACGAGCTCTTTGAGGACTTGGACGCGCCGGTCAAGCGCATTGCCGGCATGGATACCTTTGTCGCCTACCAGCCCGTGCTCGAGGACGCGATCCTGCCCCAGCCTGAAAAGATCCTCAAGGCGATTCTCGATCTGCGCGCGTATTAGCGGTTAAAGCAGTTTGATCAGTTCCTCCAGTGTGATTTCTGCATCTCGCAGGATCGCCCGAAGCAGGCCGGGGCCGATTCTCTCGCCGGAATGAACTGGAACGACAGTAGCCCTGCCGTCGGGATGTTTCAGGAATACATGGCTTCCGCGAGTCCGATCCACACCGAATCCCTGACGTTCCAGTGCGCGGATAAGCTCTTTCCCCTTCAGACGTGGAAGACGAGTCATACCGATACTTGCTGAATGCCAATGAGCTCGAGTGTTCTGGAAAGGCCTTTATCGTCTTCCAGGCAAAGAAGGATAACCTCACGCACTCGCTTCATCAGCGTGTCCAGATTCTTGGCCTGTGTGTGGCATCCGCGAAGGCTTGGTACGGTTGCGACCAAGTAACCCTCTTCATCCTGCTCAATCAGAACCGTGAATTTTCGCCTTGGCTTCAAGACCGACCCTCCGTGGCTTATTCTAGCGCGCTTGGTGATTCCCCGACTCCAGCTACCGGCTAAAAGCTACCGGCTACGGGCCCTCAAACAGTGGACTGGGAACTGTAATCTCCCTACGCGCTTTCCACCCTCATATACACCGAATACCGCTCATCCATGATCCGGTTCAGCGGCACCAGCGTGTGCACCGGGCCCCTCCCTTTTGTCCGGAACGTCAGCGGAAACTCGCGCGACCCCTCCACGCGCTCGAACCACGCGCCGTTTTCTGAAGGATTCTGCCCCGCCGCCTGGTCCGCCACTGTGCCGCCCGGCCTCCGTATCGGCCGCAGATCCACCACCGGCATCGCGTAGCCGTCGTCGCCCCACTGCGGCCCCGGCCCGGCGTAGATCATCCGTGTCGTGAGCCCCTCGGTCCCCATCCGCGCCGCCAGCACCAGCGGCCCATACATCGCGGCCTGCACCGTCTTATCGTCCGGTGCCGTATCCACGTGCAGCCTCATCGGCAGGTCCAGCGTGATCGCGTCGCCCGGCTTCCACTGCTTCTCCAGAATCACGTAGCTCGACGGATTCGGCTCCGCCGCCTTCGGCGCTTCTCCATTCACCGCCACCGTCACGCCCTCAGTCGCCCAATACGGCACCCGCAGCGCGATCCCCGTCGTCCCCTCCGGCGCAGACTCCACCGTCAGCGTCACCCGCTCCTCCGCCGGGAACTTCGTCTCCATCCGAACTTTGAGCCCGCGCTCACGCCACTCCAGCCGTGACGGAATGTACAGGTTCACAAACACCGTCTTCTCGTTGTGCCAGTAAATCGAGTCGTTCAGCTTGGTGTACTCCTCGCTGCCCGTCCCCGTGCAGCACCAGAAGCTGTCGAGCGGCGTGCCAAACGTCTTGTACTCGCCCGGCTTCATTGACACGTAATACATCAGCATCCCGTTGCGGTCCTGCGTCCCATAGCGCACGTTGTAGAGCAGCCGCTCGTAGTAGTCGAAGAACTTCGCATCGGGATTCTGCCCGTACAGGTGCCGCGTCAGCTTCATCATGTTGTAGCTGCAGCAGCACTCCTCCGCATCCGGCCCCAGCTCTTTTGCAATCGCGTCCGGCGGCCGCCACATCTCGCCGTTGCTCGTCCCTCCCGTGCAATAGGCGTGATGCTCGGTCACAAATCCGTAGAAATTCTGGCTGATCGTCCGCAGCCGCTCATCGCCGGTCAGCTCGTATCCCCGCGCCGCGCCAATAATCTTGGGGATGTTGGTGTTCGCATGGTTGTCCGCCAGAATGTCCTCACCCGCAGCCAGCGGATCCAGAATCTTCTTGTGCTCGAACCGCACCGCCAGCTCGCGATACTTCTCGTCTCCCGTAATCCCGTACAAGTTGTAGGCCGACTCCATCATCCCGCCCTGCTCCACCAGCAGCGCCTTCTGCCAGTCTGCGTCACTGAAAGGTTGCGAGAACGCCGCAGCCCACCCCGCCATGCCCTCGGCAATCTCCAGCGCCTGCCGGTTGCCCGCGTGCTCGTACATGTCGATCATGCCCGCCATGATCTTGTGGTAGGTGTAAAACGGCGCCCACACTTCCTTGAACTCCCGCAGCCGGTCGAACTCCTCCGTGGGAAACGCGCTCAGGTAGCCGTCCTTGGCCTGGCACGCGGCCAGTATTTCCACCAGCTCGTCCGCCTTGGCGCGGATAAACTCATCCCCCGTGCTCGCGTACAGCATCGCGCACGCGCTCAAATAATGCCCGATGTAGTGCCCGCGCAGTTCGCAGTCCGGCCGCTCCCAGCCGCCCAGCGGATCGGCATCCGACGCGATCCCCGCCGTCACCCGAAAATTGTGCGCCAGCCGGTCGTTGGGAAGGGAATAGAGATAGCTCCGGTTCAGCTCCATCGTCTCCTTCCAGAAGCTGGGCAGGAGCCGCACATCGGTCATCGCGAACGGCTCCGCCTTCCATTGCACCTTGGCCACCGCCGAGTGGGTCAGGTCCTTGGTGGCCACATCCACGGCCGCGCCGCCCGTCGCCGCGTCCAGCGCACTCGCCGGCCTCCGCACCACCGCGGCCGCGCCCGCGGCCGCCGCCCCGCTAAGAAAACTCCTCCGGCTCAGTTTCATCGGTCCCCTCCGCGGCGGAGCACTCCAGAAAACGTTTCCGCCTCCACCGCAAATTCTACTCGGCGAAGTTAATTGCTCGCACTTCCTGAAAAACAATAAAAGCCCCCAGCCCAGTTGAGAAGCTGGAAGCAAGAAGCTAATGGCTGGAAGCTAACGGCCAGAAGCTAAGAGCTAAAAGCTAGAAGCTCGCAACCGTCTTCTTCTCCCGCGCAATGGGAAGCAGTGTCGGATAAAACTGCACGAACGTCGTGTCCACCGCGCCATGGGCCTGATGGCACGAGTAGCACGGCGCTCCGCTCGGAATCAGCGTCCCGTTCTTCTCCGGCGAGTCAAAATCGAAGAACGCCCACCCGCCCTTGAACCGCGCCTCATCCTTCACGTGCACCTCGAACCCCATCAGCTCCTCGCCCTGGAAATGCCCGCTCTGGTTGATCGATCCCTTCGACTGCGCCTCCCGCACCTCCAGCGCCAGCACCGTCCTGTCCGGCCACGTTCCCGTCGCCACAAAGCTCCGGTACGCCTCAGGATTCACAAACACGTTGTCGAACGTCGAATGGTCCATCGCCGCCTTCGGGCTGTAGCTCATATCGATCCCCGAACTCAGGTAGATCCACTCGCGATAATGGGCCGGGGGAAGCATATCGCCATTGGCCGCATAGCGCGGCGTGTCCGTCGCCGCTGCATGCGCCACGTGCGCCGTTCGCACCCACAGGGGAAGGCAAGCAACCGCCGCCAGGCCCACCGCCGCCGCAAGCATCGGCTTTGTTTTCACAGGATGACCTCTCGAAACACCGTTTACGCAGGGCCTTCACGTCTGACCACTGACCACTGACCCCCGACCCCCGACCCCTGTCTTTAAAATATCTTCATCCGGACCACAAGGTATTTCTTCGGATTCTCATGGATCGCCTTCAGCAGGTCCCGCATCTCCTGCATCGTCTGGTCGGCGTGAACGTAGAACGCCCGGTCCTGCATCAATTGTCCCAGCGTGCCTTTGCCCTCGTTCAGCCCCTGCACAATGGTGTCCAGGTTGGTGAGGGTGCTGTCCAGCTTGTCCGCAAATGCCTGGTCCGCTACCACCTTGCCCAGCGCGCCCTTGCCCGCGTTGATCCCCTCCACCAGCGTGTTGGTGTTCTTCACCGCCTCGTTCAGGTTGTTGTAGAGCGACTCGTCGTGCAGCAGCTTGCCCACTGTTCCGTTGCCCGCCGCAATCGACTCGGAGATCGTGTTCAGCCGGTCCACGGTCGCATTCAGCTTGTCGTACATGGAGCTGTCGGTCATCAGCTTGCCCAGGGTGCCCGACCCGTTCGCCAGCCTGTCGGTCACCACATCCAGGTTGGCGGCGATGCGCGTCAGGTGCTCGTAAAGCGTGGGATCGTTGATGAGCTCGCCGGCGGTTCCGCGCTTGGAATTCAGCGTGTCCAGTAGCGTGTTCACCTTCTTCATCATCGTGGTGGCTTCCAGCAGCGCATCCTGGCTCGTATCCACCACCTGCTGGATGCTGGGCACATTGCGCGCCCTCAGCTCCGCCCCATTGGCCGGCGGCGCACCGGTCGCATTCACTGAATAGATATCGACGTAACTGTCGCCCAGCACTCCCGCCTGCTCAATGGACGTGGTCGAGTCGGTGTGCAGCCCGGGCAGGGACCCCGCGCCCACCTCCATTGTCACTTGCACCGGAGTGGGGTTGCGCGAAGGCACTACGCGAATCCTGCGCACATTCCCGATCGTGACCCCCTCCAGCGCAACCGGCGCCCCCGTCTTCAACCCGGAAGCATTCCGGAAATAGGACCGCAGGATCACTTTGCGCGCGAACAATCCTCCCGTCGAGCCCGACATAAGAAAGATAAGTCCAACCAGAATAGCCACGCCCACCAGCACCAGGGTGCCGACTTTCAGTTGCGCCCATTTGATCTCTTTCCGGCTTGGCACTATTTCCCTCTAAATGGACGGTTCAACCCGCCTTGACCTGAGCATAGCACTCCGCCACCCCCACCCATCCCTCTCAGTCACTTAGCCCCTCTGTCCTTTAATCCCTGCCTTCCTGGTCCCACGCTCCACGCTCCCTGCTCCCTGTTCCCTACTCCCTACTCCCTGTCTTTCTGTTCCCTGTTTTCCAGCACCACGCTCGCCATCGCCAGCATCTTGGTATGGGTCAGCGAGAGCGCCGCATTCCGCACCCCCAGCCGCGCCGCAATCTCTTGAGCCCGGCCGTGAAACTCTATCGTCGGCCTGCCGCCCCGTTCCCGCGCCACTTCAATCTCCGTCCACGTCACGCCCCGGCTTATTCCCGTCCCCAGCGCCTTGGCTCCAGCCTCCTTGGCCGCAAACCGCCCGGCAAAGCTCTCCGCCGAACTCCTCTTGCGCCGGCAGTACTCCTGTTCCCCCGCCGTGTACACCCGGTTCAGAAACCGCTCGCCATATCGCTCTATTGCCTGCTCAATGCGCTCGATCTCCACCGCGTCGATGCCCGTGCCGACGATCATGATGATTAGCTTACCGTTCCCGGTTCAAAGTTCAACATTCACTGTTCACAGTTGTCAGTCGCCAGCCCCAGACTACCGGTCACCACTCCTACTCCCTACCCCCTGATCCCTGATCCCTGATCCCTGTTCCCTGCCTTCAAATTACCCGCGCATTTTTCCACCGCTCCCCAATGCCACTGTCTGTTCCAAACAAAGTCAATCACCGTTCGACTCCGCAACAGGCATCAAGCTCCATCTGCCGCCTCCGATAAACGCCGCAGAGAGGTTCACCGTGCTCAACCGGCCGGCTGTGCAGCCACCCACAATTCCCTGGGCCATGGAAATGAAGGCCGTCTCGCAGATTGAGCCCGCGCGCCTCGTCTGCACCCTCACCGGTGCAATCCTGGCCTGCGGCGGTTGGGTCCTAAGCCGCGGCGCAAGCGATGCCGGCACCGTCAACATGCTGTTCGAGTTCGAGCGCCAGGCTTGCGTCGACATCTACAGCGTTCTCATAGCCGCCGGGGTCGAGCTCAGCCAGTCCGGCCACATCCGCTTCACTGAGCTTTGTCAGTGCACGCGCAATCAGCGCCGCGATTGCGGCTCTGAGATCGCCAGCGTCGATCTCGAAATCCAGACCTTCACCGCCGGACGCGCTTTCCCCGCGCCGCCTCCTCAGCGCGCTTGAGCCAGGCCTCCGCGTGCCTGAATCGCGCCGCGCGCACCCAACCCGCTCTCCAAAATGCGCAGCGCGGCCCCGTTTCCGCTTCCAGGCCCTCGTCCAAGCCTTCTTCCATCACCAGCAGCCCGCAAACCCGCTCGCAGCGGCCAATTCGCACCAGCCCCAGCGCTAGCGCGCCGTTTACTCCCTACTCCCTACTCCCTAGCCCCTAGTCCCTACTCCCTGCCTTAAAGTATTTCCAATGGATCTTTCTTACTACGACCAGGTCCACGCCGCTGCCGCGTTCCTGCGCAGCCGGATCGGCGCACCCGCCCCGCGCCTCGGCATCGTCCTCGGCTCCGGCCTGGGCGCAGTCGCCGACGCCGTCGCCGATCCCGTCCTCGTCCCCTACTCCGACATCCCCAACTTCCCCCAATCCACCGTCGAAGGCCACACCGGCCGCATCGTCGCCGGCACGCTGGGCGGCGAAGCCGTCCTCGTCATGCAGGGCCGCGTCCATGCCTACGAGGGCTACACCCCCGCCCAGGTCACCTTCCCCATGCGCGTGCTCGGCGCCCTCGGCATCCGCGCCGTCGTCCTCACCAACGCCGCCGGCGGCATTGAGGACGGTTACCGCATCGGCCAGCTCGTCCTTCTCGCCGATCACATCAACTTCATGGGCTGGAACCCGCTCACCGGCCCCAACGAGCCCCGCTTCGCCTCCATCCCCGCCGCCGGCCTGCGCTTCTTTGACATGACCGAGGCGTATTCCCTTCGCCTGCGCCAACTCGCCCGCCAGGCCGCCGTCGAAGAGGGCCTCGGCGACCTCGCTGAAGGCGTCTACCTGGCCACCCCCGGTCCCAGCTTCGAAACCCCCGCCGAAATCCGCGCCTTCCGCACCCTCGGCGCCACCCTGGTCGGCATGTCCACCGTGCCTGAAACCATCGTCGCCCGCCACATGGGCGTCGAGGTCCTCGGCATCTCCTGCGTCACCAACCTGGCCGCCGGCCTCGGCGCATCCCAGCTCAGCCACCAGGAGGTCTTCGAAGCCGGCCGCAAGGTCGAGCGCCACCTCGCCGCGCTGCTCGCCCGCCTCGCCCCGCGTATCGCCGCCGCCCTCGACGAGGCGCCATGACCCCCGACTCGGCTCCCGCCCTGCTTCCGTTTCCGCCCTTCATCCTGGGCCTGGCCGGCTGTTCCGGCTCCGGCAAAACCACTCTTGCCGTCGAGCTTTCCCGCACCCTCGCCGGCCTCCACTTCCCCCTCGACCACTACTATCGCGACCTCTCCCACCTCGCGCCCGCCCAGCGCCCGCTGCAGAACTTCGACGACCCCGACCTGATCGAGAGCCCGCTGCTCGCCGCCCACATCGCCGCACTCGCTCGCGGTGAATCCATCGAGCGCCCTCTCTACGACTTCTCCACCCACTCCCGCGTCCCCGGCCAAACTGAAACCGTCACCCCCGGCGCGCTCGTCCTCGTCGAGGGCATCTTCGCCCTCGCTTACCCTGAGATCCTGCCCCACTACCACTTGCGCGTCTACCTGGAGGCGCCCGACGATGTCTGCTTCGAGCGCCGCCTCCAGCGCGATGTCGTCGATCGCGGCCGCACCCCGGAGTCCGTCCGCAGGCAATATGAAGCCACCGTCCGCCCCGCCAGCCTCCGGTGGGTGCGCCCCACCGCCGCCCACGCCGACCTCATCCTCGACGGCACCGGCGCTCTCGACTGGAAAGTCGAAAGAGTAATGTCCGAGCTCCGCCACCGCGGCCTGTTGCAAGCAATCAGGGAAGCAAGGTAGCGCCGGTCTCCAGACCGGCTGTAGTGCAAGCATGGAGTCGAGGTAGCGCCGGCCTCCTGGCCGGCTGTGGTGCGGGCGTCCTCGCCCGCACTCGCCGCCGAAACGAGCGGATGGAAGGCCGCCTGAAAACCACAAAACCGGGCTCAAAGAAATCTCCTGTGGCGCAACCACATGAAGATGTGCCATACTGATGTGGCCGTCCCACAGGAGGGACAACTTGGCCGTTTCGAAATTGGATTTGCTCCAGGGAACGCTGGACCTGATGGTGCTGCAAACGTTGGCCGCAATGGGATCGCTGCATGGGTATGGAATTGCCCGGCGCATCGAGCAGGTAAGCGGCAATCAGGTTCTGCTGAATCAGGGGACGATTTACGCGTCCCTGGTGCGCCTCGAGCAGCGCGGCTGGATCGCATCCCAGTGGGGCGTCTCCGATAACAACCGCAAAGCCAGGTTCTACGCGATTACCGCGCCGGGACGCCGTCAGATGGCAAGAGACTCGCGCCACTGGCAGCGGCTCACCGGAGTGATGGACCGCATGTTTGCCATGGACGCGGGCGCGGACGAGGAGCCCGGCAAGGCATGAGCGGGATGAAGCGGTTGCGGCGGCGCGTCTGGGCGTTCTTCGCGAAGAAGGCGCTGGACGCGGAACTCGAGGCGGAGCTCGAAACGAATTTGCAGCTCGCCATCGACGAGTACGTCGAGCGCGGCGTTGCCCCGGCTGAGGCGCGGCGGCTGGCGCTGGCGCGGTTTGGCGGACTGCAACAGGCGCGGGAAAAACAACGGGAGGCGCGAGGACTCATGCAGGTGGACATTTTAGTTCACGACCTGAAGTACACGATTCGCAAGCTGGTGCGCGATCCCGGATTCACGATCGTTGCGGTGCTCATCCTGGCGCTCGGCATCGGAGCAAATGTCGCCGTGTTCAGCGTGGTCAATACGCTGATGCTGCGCCCGCTTCCTTTCCCCCACGCGCAGGAGCTGGTATGGATTGCGCCGCCGCCCTCAAAATGCGGCCTCTCCTGCGCCACTTATTCCACCGATGCCTACGACGAGTTTCGCCGGGGCAGCCGGTCCTATCAGGACGTGACCGGATACTATGCGTTTTCAAGTCCCGGCAACCTCAAGTTGCAAATCGGTAACGGGACGCCGGAGCCGGCGACGAGCATCGACGTGATCGCCAATTTCTTCAACGTGCTGGGGGTGCAGCCGGAGATGGGGCGGCTGTTCCGCGACGAGGATGGGCGCAATGGCGCGGCTCCGGTGATTGTGTTGACGGATGCGTGGTGGCGCCGCCAGTTCAATGCCGATCCCAATATCGTAGGAAAGGCGTTCGACATGAATGGGCAGCAGACGACGGTGATTGGAGTGCTGCCACCGACGTTCGATTTTGGAGCGGTATTTGCGCCGGGCAGCAAGGTGGATGCGATCACGCCGCTGAATCTGTATGGGCCGCCGCGCGACGAGGGCAACATGGTCACCATGATTGGGCGGATGAAGCCGGGCGTCACGCTGGGACAGGCGGTGGGCGAAGCGGCGCGGGTTGCGCCGACCATGTGCTGGAACAATCGCTTTCCGGGGTCGTGCGGCGGGTACACCGGATATGTGGTTCCCGTGCCGCTCAAGAACTACGTGACGGGGAGGCTGCGGCAATCGCTGACGGTGTTGTGGTGGGCGGTGGGGATGATTCTGCTGATTGCCTGCGTGAATCTATCGAACCTGCTGCTGGCGCGGGCTACGGCGCGGTCAAAAGAGTTTGCGATGCGGAGCGCGCTGGGCGCGGGGCGCGGACGGATTGTGCGGCAACTGCTGACGGAGAGCCTGGTGCTATCGGGCGCGGGCGCGCTACTCGGACTGCTGCTGGCGGCAATTGTGGTGGCGTGGCTGCGGACACAGGGAGCGATTGCGCTGCCGCTCTTGAGCCAGTTGCACATTGACGGCGAGGCTCTGGGATGGACGCTGCTCATCGCCGTAGCCTCGGCCATGCTGTTTGGCATGGTGCCCGGGCTGCGCATGGCGGGGGGGAATCTGCAGGAGGCGCTGAAGGACTCGGGAGCGGGTTCGGGGCAGAGCCGCAAGCACGAACGCCTGCGTTCGGTGCTCGTAGTCAGCGAAGTGGCGCTGGCCTGCATGCTGCTGGTGGGCGCGGGGCTGTTGTTGCGGAGTTTTCTCAAGGTTCTGGACGTCGACCTGGGCTTCCAACCGGAGCGCGCGGCCGCGGTGACGGTGGACTATGACGACTCTCCGGCGCTCGCGAAAAGCAACGCGCCGGATACGGGAGCAAAAATTCTGGCGGCACGAAGCGCCTATTTCCAACCATTGCTGGAGCGGGTGAACGCGCTGCCCGGCGTGGAGGCGGCGGGGATATCCGATTATCTGCCGCTGGCCGGCAACCGCTCGTGGGGATTGCCGTTTCCCAAGGGTGCCAAGCAGCCGAAGAATCTGCATGTGTCCGGTCCGCTTGTCTACGTGATTTCCCCAGGCTATCTGCGCGCGCTGGGAACGGCTCTTCGCGGGCGCGACTTCACCTGGAGCGACCGTTCAGACACGCAGAGCGTGGTGATTATCGACAAGGGATACGCGAATTTCCTTGCCCCATATGCGCACTGGCCCAACAACGATCCGGTGGGGCACGTTCTGGACAACGGAAGCAAGGATGGCCTGCTGGTGGTGGGCGTTGCCGAGGATGTGCACACCGAGAGCGTCGAGGGCGAGAACGGCTGGCAGATTTACTATCCGTGGGCGCAGACGTTTGGCGAAACGCCGCAGCTTGTGGTGCGGACAACGCTGCCGCCGGCGCAACTGGCCGCCAGCGTGATGAGCCTGCTGCGCCAGGCAAATCCCAAACAGTCGGCGGCGGAGTTCAAGCCGATCGAGATGCTTGTGGATCATGCCAACTCGCCGCGCCGGTTCTTCATGTTGCTGGTGGTGGTGTTTGCCGCCCTCGGCGTGCTGCTGGCTGCGCTGGGCATCTACGGCGTCATCTCATACGGGGTGACGCGGCAAACGCAGGAGATTGGAATTCGCATGGCCCTGGGCGAGAGCGCGGCGCAAGTGCGGAGACGTGTGCTGATCAAGACGCTGCGGCTTGCCGGCGCGGGCGTCGTGCTGGGCGCGGCCATCTCGTTGATGACGGCGCGGCTGGTGGCTTCGCTCTTGTACGCCACCTCGCCGTGGGACGCCGCAACCTACATCGGCATGGCGGTCACCCTGTTGGCAGTGGCTGCAATCGCCGGCTATGTGCCCGCGCGACGCGCCTCGCGGATCAATCCACTGGTGGCGTTAAGGGCGGAATGACCGCCTGAGTTCCTGGCGGTTTCCTGCACCCGGCCCAAGTCCTTCTCTGTTCGCTGCCTTTTTTACATCTTGTCCAGATGCCGGAAACCGCCGCTGGCTACGGCCATGGTGGCGAACAGGAGCAGGTTGTAGCTGGCGTGGACCATGGTGCTGGCGGCGAGCGAGCGGGTGCTGAGCCGCACCCAGCAGAGCACCAGGCTGACGCAGACCAGCAGGATGATGGGGCCAAACGAGTAGCCGATCTGGGGCGCGTGCATGAAGGCAAAGGGGATGGACGTGAATACCGAGCCCGCGACCATGGCCGGGAGCGACCAGCGGGTTTTGCCTTCGGCGTCGGGCTGGCGCGGCGGCAGGTGCTGGAAGCGCTCAGTGGTCCAGTCCCACGCGGTGCAGAGCGCCGGCAGCAGGAAGCCGCGGAAGCCCAGCTCCTCAAAGAACGGCGCCAGGGTGATGCCGAACAGGAACAGCAGCGAGGCCGCGCCGGGCAGCTTGAAGATCTCGTCAATGGGCGCTTCCGTGGGGCCGGGCAGCAGCACGCCATCGATGACGGCGAGGACAAAGCAGGCAAAGGCGGCGCTGAGCAGCTTCCAGCGCAGGCGGAAGGCGGCGCGGGCGCGCCATTCCACGCCGCGCAGAAAGCCGGTGTGCCAGATGAGGGGAAAAATGAGCAGACAGCCGAGGAAGGTGAAGCAGTACCACGCCACCTGGCTGCCCAGGGTGTAGTGGATGTCAGTGAGCGCCTGGCTGACGGTGGTGACGCCGTAGAGATGGAAGTGGAGGGCCAGGTAAGTGACCGCGCCGGCGCAGATAAACCCCAAGCCGAGCAGGAAGGCGAGCAGGAGAAGATCGCCGCAGTTGGGGAAGCGAGGAGGCCAGAGTGGCGGCGGAGCGTAGGTGAGGATGGGAGGTTGTTCGATCGGTTCCGGCTCGGATGATTGGGGGACATCCCGTCCCAGTTCGGGTGTAGGGGTGGTGGGCTGGTCGGGCTCGGGTCTGTCGCCGGTATCGTCCGGTTGCGGATCGGGTAGCGTGCTCATGCGCGCACCGGCTTTCCGCGGGTCGTCGCCGGCTTGGGGCTTTCCGCCGTCCCTACGGGACTCTTCGAATCATTGGGGGCGGCTTTCCCAGGACTGAAGTCCTGGGCTAGAGACCCTGGCTCCCTGCGGGAGCGGGTGGGTCGGTTGGGTCGAGCAGCTTTGGATCCCATCCTTGGGGACGGTGAGACTGTCCCCAAGGATGGGGCACCCACGTTGGTCGTGGATATGGCTGTCTTAGAAGCGGCCGCAGATCCTTCGTCGCTGCGCTCCTCAGGATGACAACTCTGGGAGAGAAAGTCGGGATAGCAACTTGCGGAGGTGTCCTCCTCGCTGGGATCGGGGTCGGCGTGGAGCGGTTCCAGGCGGCCCTTGGCGCTCTTGTAATAGCGGCGCAGAAACTGGCCGGTGAACGAGCCCTCAGTCTGGGCTACGCGCGCGGGACGGCCCTCAGCGACGAGGCGGCCGCCGTTCTCGCCGCCCTCGGGACCGAGATCGACGATCCAGTCCCCGTTGCGAATCACGTCCAGATTGTGCTCGATGATGATGACGGAGTTGCCGAGATCGGTGAGGCGATGCAGGACTTCTAGCAGCTTGCGGACGTCGTCAAAGTGGAGGCCGGTGGTGGGTTCGTCGAGGAGATAAAGGGTGCGGCCGGTCTGGCGCTTGGAGAGCTCGCGCGCCAGCTTCATGCGCTGGGCTTCGCCGCCGGAGAGCGTGGTGGCGGACTGGCCCAGGTGCACGTAGCCGAGGCCGACGTCGGCGAGGGTTTGCAGCTTCTGCTTGATGGTGGGCACGTCGGCGAGCACCGTGAGCGCGTCCTCGATGGTGAGCTCGAGGATGTCGGCGATGGAGTAGCCGTGGAACTTTACCGCCAGGGTTTCCTGGTTGTAGCGGCGGCCGTTGCACACCTCGCACTGGACGTAGACGTCGGGCATGAAGTTCATCTCGATGCGCTTCTGGCCGTCGCCCTCGCAGGCCTCGCAGCGGCCGCCGGCCACGTTGAAGCTGAAGCGGCCGGGCTTGTAGCCGCGCTCGCGGGCCTCCGGGAGCTGCGCGAACAAATCGCGGATCGGCGAGAAGACCTGGGTGTAGGTGGCCGGGTTGGAGCGCGGGGTGCGGCCGATGGGCGACTGGTCGATGCGGATGACCTTGTCGAGCTGGGCGGCGCCTTCGAGCGCTTCATGCGCGCCCGGCTCCTCGCGCGAGCCGTAAATCGACTTGGCCAGTGACTTGTAAAGAATGTCGTTGATGAGCGTGCTTTTGCCGCTGCCGGAGACGCCGGTGACCACGGTCATGACCCCCAGCGGGATGCGGATATCGATGTCCTGGAGGTTGTGCTCGCGCGCGCCGGCCACTTTGAGCCACTTGCCGGTAAGCGGGCGCGGGTGCGGCCGGTCGACCATGCCGATGGCGCCGGAGAGGTATTTGCCGGTGAGCGACTGCGGGCACTGCATGATTTGTTCCGGCGTGCCTTCGGCGACGACTTTGCCGCCGAGGCGGCCGGCGCCGGGGCCGAGATCGACCACGTAGTCGGCGTGGCGGATGGTCTCCTCGTCGTGCTCGACCACGAGCACGGTGTTGCCCAGGTCGCGGAGTTTTTCGAGAGCCTGAATGAGGCGGTTGTTGTCGCGCTGGTGCAGGCCGATGGAGGGCTCGTCGAGGACGTAAAGGACGCCGCGCAGGCGGGAGCCGATCTGGGTGGCGAGGCGGATGCGCTGGCCTTCGCCGCCGGAGAGCGTGGCCGCGCTGCGGTCGAGCGAGAGGTAGTTGAGGCCGACGGCGCAAAGGAACTCCAGGCGCTCAATGATCTCGCGGCGGATACGGTCGGCCACCAGCGCCTCGCGGGCGGTGAACTGGAACTCGTAGGCGGCCTGGAGCGCGCGATGCAGGCTGAGCGCGGTGAAATCGGCGACGGATAGGCCGTTGATCTTGACGGCGAGCGATTCAGGACGGAGGCGCTTGCCGCGGCAGGCGGGGCAGGGCGTGGCGCTCATGAAGTTCATCATGTACTCGCGATAGCCGTCGCTGCGGGCTTCCTCGATGGTGGAGCGCAGGTAAGCGAGGATGCCGTGGAAACCGGTGCGCGAGGTTTCGCCCTTGGGCGGCCCGTAGACCAGGATGCGCTGCTGGGCGTTGGGCAGATCTTCGAACGGCTTCTTGAGGTCAATGGAATAGCGCTGCGCGGCCAGGTTGATGAGCCGGAGCAGGTATTGCGAGGCCGAACCGGGGCCGAGGCCGCCATCGAGCAGGGGCTTGGACCAGTCGGTGATGACCTTGGCCGGGTCGAGATCGTACATGGAGCCAAGGCCGTGGCACTCAGGACAGGCGCCGAAGGCGGAGTTGAAGCTGAAGCTCCGCGGCTCCAGTTTGGGGACGTCGAGACCGCAGTCGGGGCAGGCCATGGAGGAGGAAAAGAGCTGTTCCTGGCCGCCGGTAAAGGCGACGAGGACGAGGCCGTTGGCCATCTGGAGGGCGCGGACGACGGCGGATTCGAGACGCTTTTCTACGGAGGGTTTGGCGGTCGAGTGGGGATCGGCGGGTCCCACCCTT
The DNA here is from genome assembly GCA_963766785.1 of uncultured Acidobacteriota bacterium. Classification (GTDB taxonomy): domain Bacteria; phylum Acidobacteriota; class Terriglobia; order Terriglobales; family Acidobacteriaceae; genus Telmatobacter. The sequence goes on along the minus strand of CAVYBV010000007.1, from coordinate 139,715 downwards.
GGGGACGGTGAGACTGTCCCCAAGGATGGGGCACCCACGGTTGTAGAGGACTCGGTGGTGGTTGGTTTCAGCAGGATGCGGTCGACGATGGCTTCAATGGTGTGATTTTTCCTGCGGTCAAGCTGGAAGGGTTCGGACAAATCCTGCATCTGACCATCTATGCGGGCGCGGAAGCCCTGGGTGTCGAACTGATCCAGCAGGTCCTTGAACTCGCCCTTGCGCCCGCGGACCACGGGGGCCATGACGGTGACGCGCTCGCCGCGGCCAACCTCCAGGATGCGTTGCACAATCTGCTCGGCGGTCTGGCGGGCGATGGGCCGGCCGCAGTTGGGGCAGTGCGGCGTGCCCACGCTGGCGTAAAGGAGGCGGAGATAGTCGTAGATCTCAGTAATGGTGCCGACGGTGGAGCGGGGGCTGCGGCTGGTGGTTTTCTGCTCGATGGAGATGGCCGGCGAGAGCCCTTCGATGGAGTCGACGTCGGGGCGCTCGATTTGATCGAGAAACTGGCGGGCGTAGGCGGAGAGGGTTTCAACGTAGCGGCGCTGGCCTTCGGCGTAGATGGTGTCGAAGGCGAGCGAGCTTTTGCCGGAGCCGCTGAGGCCGGTTACCACGGTAAGGGTGTTGCGGGGGATGCGGACGCTGATGTCCTTGAGGTTGTGCTGGCGCGCGCCGCGTACCGAAATGTGACTGATCGACATGGGCTGGGACGGTTTTGGGAAGGCCAGATGACGCGCCGCATTCAAGTTGGCACAAAAGCCTCCGCAAAGCAGGCTTCAGGGGTATTCTAGTGGTCAACAGAATGACGGGTCAACGAAACAGAAAGTCTGCGAGAATGGCCGCAGGCGCCGTTCTGCTCCACGCACGCCAGGGAGCAGGGTGGAAAGGCTGTTTTGGCCGGCGCCGGGTCCGGGGTGGTTGATTTTTATGTCGAGTGGTTTGGATTTGTTGATGCTGGCGTGCGCGTCGGTCGGCTCCATGGCGTTTGGGGTGCTGATGGCGTTTTGGATCCTCCGCCTGGGATTCGCGCTGATGAGGCCGCGGCCCAAGGTGGCTGCGGTGAAGACGCAGGCGGAGCCGGCGGTTTAGGGGCAGTTTTCAGTCCTCAGTTTTCAGTTGTCAGCCTTCCGCTCACTCTCGGTTGTCATCCTGAGCGCAGCGAAGGATCTGCATTTGCTTTTCGTGCGTTGCATCACCGTATGGTGTCTCATTTATGCAATACCATGCGCGTCATGCATGAAGGCAGCTATTTCGTCTACATCATGGCCAGCCGCAGCCGGACCCTGTACATCGGCGTGACGGGCAATCTCCACAAGCGCGTCTTCGAGCACAAATGGCGGGAGCACGATGGCTTCACCGCCCGATATAACTGCGATCGCCTGGTGTGGTTTGAGAGCTTTCAGGAGGTGACGAAGGCCATTGCGCGCGAGAAGGTGCTCAAGGGATGGCTGCGCAAGAGGAAGCTCGCGCTCATCGAGGGGTCCAACCCCGGATGGGTTGATTTGAGCAGGAACCGGTACGACGTTGAGCCTGCCGATTATCGGCGTGCTTTGGACAGGATGGATTCGTAGCGGGCTTCCCAAGAGCAAATGCAGATTCTTCGCTGCGCTCAGAATGACACTTCGTAGTTGGGGGCAGCGGTGCCTGGCTGCGATCGAATTCACTTGCCGAGGGCGGCGGGGTCTAGCTTGCCGATGCGGCCGTGGGGGCCGGCTACGTACGGAAGCGAGAGGGCGTTCCAGTTGCGGTCGGCGTCGGGGGATTCGTGCAGGGCGGCGCTGGGATGGACGGCGCGCCAGTTGCGGCCGTCGTCGGTGGAGACGTCAGTGCCGTTGGGGCCTACGGTGATCCAGAGATTGAGGGCGGGGTCGTAAGCTACGCTGCTGCGGTAGCCGTGGGGTGGGGTTTGGGCGGCGTGCCAGGGAACTTTGGAGGAAGGACTCCATACTGCCGCGGTATGGGAAGAGGAATCGGGTTGTTTGAAATCGCCTCCCACAGCTACCAACACTCCAGGCCCGTCAGCGATTGAAAAGATGCCCCCCGTCTCGTCGCCCGGAAAGGGAGCAGGCGCGCTTCGGACGACGTGGAGCTGGTTGTTCCATTCCTCTTCCGACGGCATGGGGTGGCAATCGCAGAAGCCGGGAGAGCTATTCTCGACGGCAAAAACGAAGGCTCCTCCTTGGCATCCGGAGGCGAATGCGGTGTCAAACTCGTGTTCACCCAACAGGGATGAATTGCTTGCCGCGAAAGCGCAGCTCTCGCCGTTTGATTCGAGATCACCGATCTTGTCCTCCCAAAGCTTCCACGAGCTGCCTCCATCGTAGGTCTGTTCCAGCTCGAACCGCTTTTGCGGAACTCCGCTCTCCTCGACCGGATCGCCAAGAAGGAATCCGTGCTTGCGATCGGCGAATTTCACCGCGTCCCAAAAGCCATCTTTATGGGGATTGGTGAAGAGCAGCTTCCAGGTGTGGCAGCCGTCGGTGGTTTTGTAGAGGCGGGATAGATCGCCAGTGCCCGAGGACATGACGATCGCGGTGTTCGAGTCGAAGGCCTGGATGCCGCGGAAGTCGAGCTTTTCCGCGCCGGGCGGGATGGCGCACGTTTGCCAGACGTAGCCGCCGTCTTCGGTGCGGAGGACCGTGCCACTGGTGCCTGAGGCCCAGGCCACGCCGTTGCCGACGTTATCGATGCCGCGGAGGTCGGCGGTCGAGTTCGAGGTCTGGAGCTGAAATTGGGCGGAGCAGGGAATGGCGAAGACAGCGAACGCGGTTAGGAGGGCGCGCGGCATACGCCATCAGTGTAGTTCGGTGCCGGTGGACCATCGAGCTGCAACAGCAGATTCCCTTCGGGAATGACAGTAAGAAAAGCAAGAGCAGAGACAAACGCAAAGGCAAGGACAGAGGCAACAGCAGATTCCCTTCGGGAATGACAGAAAGAGAAGCAAAGGCAAAAGCATTAAAATCGATGGAGATGGCCGATGCGCTTTATTTGAGCTTTTGGTACCCGAATCTGCGGCTTGCGGGGCTGGCGGACAAGTTGGCGGCGGTGTTGGGTGAGTTTGCGCGGCACGGCGGCGAGGCGCGGGTGTACGCGGCCACGGTTTGGCCGGTGAGCTGGCAGGAAGCGCCGGTGTTGCAGCGGGTTTGGGGGCGGGTGGTTGCGCCTGCTGCGCCGGGTGAGATGCCGGTGGTGGGCGCGGAGCCGCGGGCGGCGGTTGAGGAGACGCTGGAGCTGCTGCATGAGGATTACGCTTACGAGTTTCAGATTGGGTGGAGCTTGTGGGAATTGGAGGGCGCGGCGCTCGGAAATGGTGCGGGTGTGGACACCCGCACTACAGCCGGTCTGGAGACCGGCGGTACGCGTCTGGAGACCGGCGGTACCGGTGATGGGCGGTGGGCGCGGGTTTCGCGGCTGGTGCGGGTGACGGGGTATGGGCCGTTGTTTGACGAGGGCGCGTTTGAGCAGGAGGGGCACATCCGGATCGACTTTGGCGCCGATACGCCGTTTCTGGAGGAAGAGGCGGAGTTGGACGGGACGGCCGCGCGGCACATGGCGGAAAACGTGCGCCAGCTTGTGGACCTGACGGCGGCGGTGGAGAAGGCGTCGGGGGCGACGGCGCGGCTGCTGTGGAGCGAACTGGGCGAGAGCCTGGCGCAGCGACTGGCCCAGCGGCTGGCCGAGCTGCCGGGCGGGCAAAGGAATTGAGCCAGTGCGCCTGACCATTGAGCGGATGCGAACGCTGGTGCTGCTGGCGGGGGGCGCGCTGTTGGTGGCCCTGGCCGGCTTCCTGTTGCTGGCCCATCTGCGCAGCCGGTTCAACGTGCGCGACCTGCCCAAGCGGCTGGGCGTGAACATCCAGGTGGAGGAAAACGGGTTTACGCTGACGCGGGCGCACGGCGGGCACACGGAGTTCAAGATGCACGCGTCGAAGATGGTGCGGCTGAAGGAGGGCGAGCGCGCGCTGTTGAACGACGTGGAGATTGAGCTGTACGGCAAGGACGGGGAGACGGTGGACCGGATCCGGGGCGGCCAGTTCGAGTGGGACCCGGAGACGAAGAAAGCGATTGCGGCGGGGCCGGTGGAGATTCTTGTCATGCGGCCAACGGCGACGGCGGCGGTGGCCGAAGGGATGCGCGGTGCCAAGCCGGCGAAGCCGAAGGCGCCGGCCACGCCGTTGAGCAATTCGGCAAAAGCGGCGGCGCAGTCGGTCGAAAAGGGGCAGATCGAGGTAAAGACCAGCGGGCTGACGTTCGATTCGGATACGGGCGCGGCGACGACGGCGGAGCGGGTGGAATTTGCCACGGCGCAGGGCAGCGGCAGCTCGGAGGGTGCGGCGTTCGACTCCGATGAGGGCACGCTGGTGCTGGAGCGCGCGGTGGAGCTGAACCTGCGGCGGGGGGATGAGGATGTCACCATCCATGCCCAACATGCGGAGTTCGAACGCGACCAGCTAACGTGCGAGCTGCACGAGGCGGCGGCGGAGTATCGCGGCGGCGAGGCCAAGGCGGGACAGGCGCGGATACTGTTTCGAGAAAATGGCTCGGCGGTGCGGCTGGATGCGCGGGATGGATTTCTGATGACGACGGCGACGGGCGCGAAGATTCGAGCGCCGATCGGCTCGATCGATTTCAACCAGCAGAACCAGCCGCAGCAGGGCAGGCTCGAGGGCGGCGTGAGCATGGAGTCAGCGAGCGCTGGACGGAGGGCAACGGGGAGCGCGCCGACGGCTGAACTGAAGTTTTCGCCCAAGGGGGACCTGCGGCAGGCGCACCTGGAGCAGGGGGTGAACCTCGACAGCGAACAGGATGGCGGCGGAGGGGCGCGGGTGGTGCGCGACTGGCGCTCGCCGGTGGCGGACGTGGAGTTTCACACGGAAAAAGGCCGCACGGAGCTCGAGCAGGTGCATGGGACCGGCGGGGTGGTGATGACCGGGCTGACCGAGCGCGCGGGCGGGACTGGGGCTCCGTCGCGGATGACGGCCGATGAGGTGACGGGAGTTTTTGGGCCGGGACAGCAACTGCTGGAGTTGACCGGCGTGGGTGACGCCAGCCTGGAGCAGATGACCGTGCCGGCAAAAGGGTCCCCGACACAGCAAACCACCTCCGGAGATCGCATTGAGGCGCGGTTTGCGCCGGCGACGGGAAAGCAACAGGGTTCCGCAGAGGGCGACCAATCGATCCGGTCGGCGGTGGTTGATGGACACGTGGTGATGACCCAGCAGGAGCCGGCCAAGGGGGGACAGGCGGGGACCGAGTTGCGCGCGACATCGGGCCACGCGGTGTACGACGGAGCGGGCGAGTGGCTGCATTTGACTGCGAGCCCGCGGATTGAGGAGAGCGGGATGGAGCTGACCGCGGACGCGGTGGATGTGTCCGAGGCGAGCGGGGATGCGTTTGCGCGCGGGAATGTGAAGGCGACGTGGATGGGCGATGGCAAGCAGGCCGCGTCCGGAGGGGCTGCGGCGGCGGGCGGAGTGGGGCTGGGAGGCAATGAGCCGGCGCACGTGATTGCGGCGCAGGCGGAGATGCGGCGGACGACCGATGAGGCGACGTTCCGCGGGCAGGCGCGGCTGTGGCAGGGAGCGAATTCGGTTTCAGCGCCGGTGATTGTGCTGAATCGGACGCGGCAGACGCTGGCGGCGCACGGCGGAGGCGCGGCGCAGCCGGTGAACCTGGTACTGCTGAGCGCGGCCAACCCTGAGCGGGCGGGGAAAAAGAAGGCGGGTGAGGCAGCGGCGCCCCAGGTGGTGCAGGTGCGAGCGGGCGAGCTGAGGTACTCTGCGGCGGAGCGAAGAGCGGTGCTGAACGGGGATGGAGGGGGAGGCGTTGTGGCTGTGGCAGAAGGAGCCACGGTGCAATCGAGCGAGGCCGAGCTGACGCTGTTGCCGGCTGACCATCGCGCGAGGCCGGAGGGGCGCGCCGGGCAGGTGGACAGCATGACGGCGAAAGGACATGTGGTGATTACATCCGAGGGGCGTCGCGGAACCGGCGAGAAGCTCGTCTATAGCAGTGAGAGCGGCGAGTATGTGCTGACGGGGACAGCGGAGGCGCCCCCGAAGCTGACCGATCCGGTGCGGGGGACGGTGACCGGCAACGCTTTGATTTTCAGCAGCCGCGATGATAGCGTCAGTATCGAAGGCGGGGGCGGGAAGACGCAGACAGAGACGGTGGCGCCGAGAAAGCGGAGTAAGCGGGGTTAGCGGAGTTCGCGGAGTTAGCGGGGCTAGACCGCTCCCAGGTCTCAAAATCGAGATCCTTCGCTCCGCTCAAGGACAGGCTCTGGGGCACCCGAAGCTGGAATTCGAGAACGAATGGAAACACTGATCGCCGAGGGAATCGGCAAATCGTACAAAGGCCGGCAGGTGGTGCGTGGGGTCGATCTGCGGATTTCCCGCGGCGAGGTGGTGGGGCTGCTCGGCCCCAACGGCGCGGGCAAGACGACCAGCTTCTACATGATCGTCGGCCTGGTGGTTCCGGAGTCGGGGCGGGTGCTGGTAAATGACGCCGAAATCACCCATGTTCCCATGTACCTGCGCGCCCGGAACTACGGGATCAGTTATCTGCCGCAGGAGCCGTCGGTGTTCCGCAAGCTGACGGTGGAGGAGAACATCCTGGCGGTGCTGGAGGGCCAGCCGCTGAGCTATCGTGAGCGGCGGCGGCGGGCGGAGCGGCTGATCAACCAGCTCAACCTGAGCCACATCCGCACCACGCGCGGCTATGCGCTTTCAGGGGGCGAGCGGCGGAGGGTGGAGATAGCGCGCTCGCTGTGCATCCAGCCCAGGTTCATCCTGCTGGATGAGCCGTTCAGCGGCATCGACCCCATTGCCGTGCTGGAGCTGCAGAAAATCATCTTCGACCTGAAGGCGAGCGGCATCGGCGTCCTGGTCACCGACCATAACGTGCGCGAGACGCTGAGCGTGACCGACCGCGCGTACATCATCAACGAGGGCAGGATCTTCATGTCGGGGACTCCGCACGAGCTGGGGAACAATCCCGAGGTACGGCGGATTTACCTGGGCGAAGGTTTTTCGCTGAATTGAGCCTGATAACCGGCTGAAAATCGCCCCCCCCAGGCTGGCCCCATGGGGCTACCGTCTTTCGCCCGCTGAGGCCGGCTTGAGACCCGTGTGGGGGATGCCAGGCGCGCTTTAGGAAGATGATTATTCAGGCAGGTAATCCGCGGGGACTCCTCCGGCATGCTGCGCAGGGCGGCGGGGATTGGACGATTCTGGTTCGAATCAGGAACCATCGGGCATCTTGAGGACGTTTTCCGCGTGGAGCATAATCGCCTCCAGTACACTTAAGGCAGTTCACGCGGGAATCTTCTCATGCCGTTGTTGCAGCCCAAATTGAATTTGAAGGTGGCGCAACGCCAGGTCCTTACCCCTGGCCTGATGCAGATGGTGAGCGTGCTTGCGCTCAACAAGCTGGAGCTGAAGGAGATGATCGATGCCGAGATGGTGGAGAATCCCGTTCTGGAGGAGATTGACGAAACGGTTCCGATGCTGGACGAGGTGGTCGGGAAAGAGGAACTCCTGGACCGGCGGCTGGATCGGGGGCCGGACGGGGGCCTGGAACACAGGGTAGAGGCCCAGCCGGAGAAAACGGCCAAGGATCCCTTCGACGAGGTGGATTTCGGTTCCTATTTCCAGGAATATCTCGATCCCGGCTACCGCACGCAGCCGGAATACGAAGACAGCGAAAAGCCCTCGTTCGAGAACTTTCTTTCTCAGCCTACGACCCTGGCCGATCACCTGGCGTGGCAGCTGGGAGCTCTGACGCTGGAGACGGGGCTGGAGACGGCGGCTGAATTCGTGATCGGCAACCTGGACGAGGGCGGCTACCTGGCGGCGACGGAAGACGAGCTGGTGGCGTCGTTCCACGATCTGGCCGCGGCCCAGGGTGCGAAGACGGCAGCGGCGGGCAACGGAGCCGGTGCGGGGGCGGACGGCGCGGCACTGGAAGCTGCGCGGGAGCTGGTGCGGCGGGGCATCGACCTGGTGCAGCACATGGATCCGGCGGGGGTGGGGGCGCGCGATCTGCGCGAGTGCCTGCTGATCCAGGTGGCGGCGCAGCAGCAGGAGTTCAGCCAGCTTTATGCGCGGCGGCACATGGCGGAGCCGGATGCCGAAGGGGAGGTTCACGGCAGCCTGAGGGCCGCAGCCGAGGCCGAGCTGGATCAGCGGCGCCGGGCCATGGTAGTGGCCGCGCAGATCGTGGACGGTCACCTGAGCCTGCTGCAGAAGCGGGATGTGAAGGATCTGTCGAAGGCGGTGCACGCCAGCGTGGACGAAGCGCATGCGGCGGTGGAGTTCATCCGCACCCTGGATCCGCGTCCGGGGCGCCTGTACAACCGGGAGCAGACGCGGCTGATCGAGCCGGACGTGGTGTTTGCCAAGCGCGGGGGCGAGTGGGTGGTGACGATGAACGAGGAAGACCTGCCCAGTCTGCGCCTGAGCCGGCGCTACCGGCAGATGCTGATGAACCAGAACACCGAGCGGGAAGTGAAGGAATACGTGAAGGAGCGGTTCCGGTCGGCGCTGCAACTGATGCGGAACATAGCCCAGCGGAAGAGCACCATCCTGCGGACGTGCGAGGTGATTGTGCGGCGGCAGCAGGATTTCCTGGAGCAGGGGATTGAGGCGTTGCGGCCGATGATGATCAAGGAAGTGGCGGAGGAGATCGGGGTGCATCCCTCCACCATCAGCCGTGCGGTGGCCAACAAGTACGCGCACACACCGCAGGGGGTGATCGAGCTGCGGTTCTTCTTCTCGGAAGGCGCGAACGGCCCCGAAGGCGCGGATACGCCTCTGCTGGTGCTGAAGCGGAAGGTGCGCAAGCTGATCGGAGAGGAGGACCCGAAGCGGCCGCTCACCGACGATCAGATTGCGGCCATGCTGCAGGCGCAGGGCATCCAGCTGACGCGGCGGACGGTGGCCAAGTACCGCGAGGACATGAGCATCCCGTCGACGCACCAGCGGCGCAAGCGGGACTGAATCCTGGATTGATGGCGTCGTGTCCCGGGCGCGAGTCCTTCGGGGGCCAGGCAGGTTGCGGAAAACTCGTGGGAGTGGTCATGTCGAAGCAAAATACCACAGGGGCTAAAGCCCAAGTCCTTTATTTGCGCCGCTGGCGGCGGGACTGAAGTCCCGCCTTTACGCGTTGGGCCGAATGCTGCGTTCCGATGCATCCCCGCTTCCCGCGGGGCGTCTAAACAGAAACAAAGGAAATGCTATAGAATCCGAATTCTCAGACCGGAAGGTTCGGCCGGGGAAAGATGCAGAAGAGCGGAGGACTGACCATGGAAGTGGAGTTGACCGCCAGGCAAGTAAGGATCCCCAAGGCTTTGCGGGAGCAGGCCGAAGAGGGAATGAACCACATCGCCCGCATTCTGGGCAAAACGGCGAGCGCCGCCATCACGTTCCGCACCCAGCGCCATCTGCACATTGCGGAGCTGACGGTGAAGGCGCGGATGCACACCATTGCCGCGCGCGGGGAGGCCGACTCGCAGGAGTCGGCGTTGCGGGCGGCGCTGATGCATGCCGAGCAGCAGGCCCTGCGCTACCGGGACCGGCATCTGACGCGCAAGCGGCTGCCCACCGAAGAGAAGACGCCGCTATCGCCGCCGGTGACGCGGCCCAAGGTGCGTCCGGCGCAGGAGACATCCGGGGAGGGAACTTCGCAGGGGAAAGCGCGGCAGGGCGCGTCCATTCCCGTGCACTCGTTTCCGGCGCGGCGCACGGTGGTGGAACCGCACGTGGTGAGGAGCGGCGAAGCCATCGCGCTGCGCCCCATGACGCTGGAGGAGGCGGTGAAGGAAGCCGAATTCCGCGACCGCGACCTGCTGGTGTTTCGCAATTCCGCCGGCGAGCTGTTTGTGCTGCATCGCCGCCGGGACGGCCAGATGGAGCTGGTGGAGATCGCGTGAAGCTGGGCGGGGGCAAGAGAATCCGGGCCCCGATCCGGAGCGATTGCCGCACGTGTCTTTCCTAACATGGATCTGCCTGCGGGTTAGCCGGTTTCAGCCGGGAAAATGAAGATAAGACGGGACTTTTGTAGCACCATCTACCCGCTTTGAGGGATGGTTGATGGGCTGCGACAAGCCGTAGTATGCAATCACATTCGGCGTAGTGTGGGCGACTGCCTTTCGCTCTCCAGCGCCGAATGGCGGTAAGCCTGAAACAGGGGCGGGGCGGTTACGGGAGAGTGTGGACTGCCTGGCCCGGGGACATAGCAAGGCCGCTAGAGAAAGCTGAGGCGAAGGAGGAGGCGCATGGCGGCGCTTGCTTGGAGCGAGTCCGGATTGAACCTGCCTGAAAACTCGGAGTCCCGGCTGCAGCGCGCAGTCCTGGATGCTCTTCCCGTGCTCATTTTCCTGGAGCGCGAAGGGCTGATTGTGTTTGCCAACGCGGAAGCCATGCGCACGCTGGGGGTTGAGGGCGAATGGGTGCAGCGGCCGGTCGAGGACGTTTTATGGGGTCTTTTTCCGGGCACCGCGGAGCCGCGCACGGCGCTGACGGGGAGCCACCGTGGCAGCCCGTTTCACGCCACGCTGGCGGGCAAGGGCGGGCGCATGATCGCGGTCGAAGGCACGCACAGCATTTTGGATTCCGATCTGCGCCAAGGCGTGATTGTGGCGCAGGTCTCGGAGCGGGAGCGCGCGCCCAAGTCGCGCCTGATGGAAGATGTCCTGGCCAGCATCCCGGAGGGCGTGGTCATCCTGCACGGATGGCGGGTCCTTTACACCAACCCGGCATTCAGCAGCATGTTCGACTATAGCGCGGAGGAGATGAGCGGGGCCGACCTGGGCGATTTCATTGTGCCGGAGACGCGGCGGAGCGAGCACGCCATGCTGCAGCGGCTGGTGGATGAGCAGGGGCGGGTGCACCTGGAAACGGTGCGTATGAACAAGGCGGGCGAGCTGATTGACGTGTCACTGCAGGCGGCGCCGCTGCTGGTGGGGGGCGATAAAGCCGGCTATGTGCTGACGTTTCGCGACATCGGCCAGCGCAAGGAGGTGGAGAGCAAGCTGCAGCACGACGCCATGCACGACGTGCTGACGGGATTGCCCAACCGCGCCCTGTTTCTGGACCGGCTGAAACTGGCTCTGAGCCGGCGCGAGCGGCAGCGGGAGCGCGGATGCGCGGTGATTTTTCTCGACCTGGATCGCTTCAAGGTTTTGAACGACTCGCTGGGCCATGCGGCCGGGGACATGCTGCTGGTGGGGGTAGCGGAGCGGCTGAGCGCGGTGCTGCGCCCCGAGGACACGGCGGCGCGCATGGGCGGCGATGAATTCGCGGTGGTGGTGGAGAACGTGCCCACGATGAAGGACCTGGAGACGGTGGCGGAGCGGATCCTGGCGGAGCTGAACCGGCCCTTCGAGGTGCTGGGACATCGCGTGCAGGCTCAGGTGAGCATGGGTGCGGCCCTGGCGCGCGAAGGACACGAGGAGGCCGATCTGCTGATCCGCGACGCCGACCTGGCCATGTACCGGGCCAAGCAGGAGGGCGGCCACCGATTTGCCATTTACGACGCGCCCCTGGAAGCGAATGTTTCCAGCCACCAGGAACGCGAGTCGGAGTTGCGCCGCGTGGTCTCCGCGCACGAGTTCGAATTCCACTACCAGCCCATCTTCCGCCTGGCCACGGGTCATGTGGAGGGCTTTGAGGCATTGTTGCGGTGGCGGCGCGGCGACGGCACCCTGGAGAGTTTTCGCGAGCTATGGCCGGTGGCGGAAAGCACCGGGCTCTCCATCAGCCTCAGCCGCGAAGCCATGGAGGCGGCGTGCCGGCAGCTTGCGGCATGGGATCAGGTTATGCCGGGGAATGGCCTGAGGCTGAACATCAATCTGACGGAGCGGCAGTTTCATCACGATGAGCTGGTGGAGCAGTTCAAGAAAGCAGCCGCGGCCAGCGGGATCCCCGCATCCCGGCTCATGTTTGAAGTGCCGGAAACGGTTCTGAATCAGAACGCGGATCGGTCGCTGGCGATCGTGCAGAGGATCGTGGATTCAGGGGCGGGCGTGGCGCTGGATAACTTTGGTTCCAGCCTGGCTCCGCTGAATCACCTGCTGCGCCTTCCCATCGCGCTGGTGAAGCTGGATACGAAACTGACCGCGGGCGCCACCGGCGGAGGCGGGCAGATCGCGCTGCTGGAATCGCTGATCCATATATGCCGCGCCACCAGGATAGAGGTGCTGGCGCAAGGCATTGAGACCCGCGAGCAGGCGCAGGCGTTGCACCAACTGGGGGTTGAACTGGGGCAGGGATACCTGCTGGGCGGCGCGCTGGACCCGGCCCAGGCGCAGCAGGCGGCGGTGCGCAGCCGCGCCGGCGGCGGAGATTGACGAAGATCGGGCTGGCTATTTCTTCCCTTTTGCGGGGGCGCGGGTGCGATCTGCGGTGTTTCCCTCTGAACCAACCAACCGGATTCGGTGTACGATGAGCGCATGCTGTCACCTCCCAGAATGGGCGCGGCTCCTGCGGCCATGCGGAAAGGGAACCAATCCTCCAAGGAACTGGTGATTGTCACCGGCATCTCGGGGGCTGGGAAGGCTTCTGCCCTCAAGGCATTTGAGGACCTCGGTTACCACGCCGTCGACAATCTTCCCCTGGAGCTGCTGCCGGATTTTGCGCGGCTGGTGGAGAAATCGCGCGAGATTCAGAGCGCGGCCATCGTGGTGGACGTGCGCGAGGGCCCGACGCTGGATCAACTGCCTGAGATCCTTATAAGCGTCAAGATGGGTTTACCCACGCAGGTGGTGTTTCTGGATGCACAGGATGCGGTGCTGGTGCGGCGCTACTCCGAGACCCGCCGCCCTCATCCGCTGCGCAAATCGGAGACGGTGGCGCGCTCCATCGTGGAAGAGCGGCAGCTGCTTGACCCCATCCGCAACGTGGCGGACACGCTGATCGACACGTCCGACTTCAATGTCCACGAGCTGCGAGCGCATATTCAGACGCGCTTTGGCCAGGAGAAGCAGGCTCATCGCCTGCTGGTCTCATGCCTCAGCTTCGGTTACAAGAACGGCGTTCCCCTGGATGCGGATCTTGTTTTCGACGCGCGCTTTCTGCCCAATCCGCATTTTGTGGCGGCGTTTCGCAGGAAGACCGGGAAGGATCCCAAGGTTGCCGCCTACGTGGCCAGCTTTCCCCAAACCATTGAATTCCTCGACCGATTGACCGACCTGCTGCTCTACCTGCTGCCGCATTACGTGGAGGAAGGCAAGAGCTATCTGACCATCGCCTTCGGATGCACCGGCGGGCAGCATCGCAGCGTGATGATGGCAGAGGAGATGTGCCGGCGGCTGCACGACGCCGGATACGAAGTGAAAGCCATCCATCGCGACGTGCCCCGCGGCGTCTGAAGCCCGCCCGCAGCACCCGTCTCAATACCGCGAAGCGCCGGCCGCCCCGGCCGCTTCGCGCGCGCTCCAACTCGCATCGATTCTGCAACTAACAAACCCTTCCGTTCGTCAACATATTCGGAATCGAACGAATTGGATTCCGAAGCTGCAAAGCCGTAAGCGGGCCTCCGTCGCGTAGCGGAGATTGAAGCGCATCTCCGTTCATGCCAAAGGTTTTCTCCCGATGGTAAACTGTCCGATCCGGCCCTTCTTGGCGATCGCAACTGCCGCGGGCTTTGGATCGCTCCAGACCAGCAACTGAAAAGAACGAGACCAGAAAAGAAAATGGACCCGAACACACCTGCTCCGCATGAGAACCTGGCGAAACCGTCTGCTGCAGGTTCGCCGAACCCTGTGCATAAGCATCGCCACCGCTGGGTATGGGTGGTGGTGCTAGCGGCTTTCGCCCTCCTCTTCTACTGGGCATGGCACCACGAGCAGAAGAGCCAGGCCGCGACTCAGGGGGGCGGCCGCGGCCACTTTGTCGGCGTGGTGCCGGTGACCACCGCCGTCGCACAAAGCGGCGACGTCGGCATCTATCTGGATGCGATCGGCACGGTCACGCCCGTCCACTTCGACTCCATCACCGCACAGGTCACTGGCGTGATCACCGAGGTCCACTACCAGGAAGGGCAGACCGTGCACAAGGGGGACCCGCTGGTGGACATCGATGCGCGGCCTTATGAGGCCACCCTGGAGCAGGCCCAGGGCGCTCTCGAGCGCGACCAGAACATGCTCGCCGAAGCCCAGATGGACCTCGACCGGTACAAGGTGGCCTGGGCCAAAAACGCCATTCCCCGCCAGACTCTCGAAGACCAGGAGAAACTGGTTCTGCAGGAACAGGGCACGGTCAAGAACGACCAGGGCACGGTCCAGTACGACCAGGTCCAGGTCGGCTTCTGCCACATCGTTGCGCCGTTCGACGGCCGCGTCGGCCTGCGCCTGGTCGATCCCGGCAACCTGGTCACCGCCAACTCCACCACCACGCTGGTCTCCGTCGCCCAGGTTCAGCCCATCACGGTTGTCTTCACCCTGGCGGAAGACAGCTTGCCGGATGTGATGAAGCAGGTCCGCGCCGGCAAGACCCTCAAGGTCGATGCCGAGGATCGCAGCAATTCCAACCGCCTGGCCGCAGGCAAGCTCACCGCCGTTGACAACCAGATCGACACCGTCACCGGCACGGTCAAGCTCCGCGCCCAGTTCGACAACCGCGCCGGCGCGCTGTTCCCCAACCAGTTTGTGAACACCCGCCTGCTGGTGAGCACCCTGAATAATCAGATCCTGATTCCGGCCTCCGCCATCCAGCACAACGGCAGCCAGGATTTCGTCTACCTGATCGTGAATGCCAAGACCAATCAGCCAGTCACCGATGCGGACAAGCAATGCGCCGCCCGGGGAAGCTGCAAGGCCGCTCAGCATAACGTCAAGTCCGGCGTCACCGACAACGGCAACACCGCGGTTACGGGTCTGGCTCAAGACAATGTCGTTGCCGATTCGAGCTTTGAAAAGCTGCAGAACGGCTCCGAAATCAACATTTCGAAAGTCAAACTGCCCAGCACGTCCGAGTCCTCCGCGAGCACTGCCCCATGAATCCGTCCCGGCCATTCATTCTGCGGCCCGTCGCCACCTCGCTGCTGATGGCCGCCATCCTGCTCGTCGGCGTCGTGGCTTTCGTGCAGTTGCCGGTTTCGGCGCTGCCTGAAGTCGACTACCCGACCATCCAGGTGCTTACCTTCTATCCCGGGGCCAGCCCTGACGTGATGGCCACCACGGTCACGGCGCCGCTGGAGCGGCAGTTCGGCGAAATGCAGGGCCTGAGCCAGATGACCTCGACCAGCGCCGGGGGCGTCTCCGTCATCGTTCTCCAGTTCAACCTTGCCCTCGGTCTCGATGTCGCCGAAGAAGAAGTCCAGTCTTCGATGAATGCGTCGCAGACTTTCCTGCCGTCCGACCTGCCTACGCCGCCGGTTTACAACAAAACCAACCCCGCCGACGCGCCCGTGCTCACCCTCGCGGTCACTTCCGACTCCATGCCGCTTTCGCAGGTGGAGGACCTGGTCGATACCCGGCTGGCTCCGCGCATCTCCCAGCTCGCCGGCGTCGGCCTGGTTTCCATCAGCGGCGGCCAGAAGCCGGCCGTCCGCATTCAGGTCAACCCGGTCCAGCTTTCTTCCTACGGCCTCAACATGGAGGACGTGCGTTCCGCCCTGGTCCAGTCCAGCGTCAACTCCGCCAAGGGCAACTTCGACGGCCCCCGCCAGGACTACCAGATCGACGCCAACGACCAGATCACCAGCGCCGACGGCTACAAGAACATTGTTGTCTCCTACTCCAACGGCGCGCC
This sequence comes from uncultured Acidobacteriota bacterium, assembly GCA_963766785.1. Lineage (GTDB taxonomy): Bacteria > Acidobacteriota > Terriglobia > Terriglobales > Acidobacteriaceae > Telmatobacter. The sequence continues at coordinate 123,970 of CAVYBV010000007.1, read as the reverse complement.
GGTCTTGCTCAAGAATGTCGCCGACGTGGTCAACGGGGTGGAAAACACCAAGCAGGCCGCGTGGATGAACCAGACGCCCGCCGTCATCGTCAACATCCAGCGCCAGCCCGGCGCCAACACCATCACCGTGGTCCGCCGCATCCAGCAAATCCTGCCGCAGCTTGAAGCCGATCTGCCCGCTTCCATCCGTGTCACCACCCTGACCGACATGACCACCAGCATCCAGTCCTCGGTCAATGACGTCGAGTTCGAGCTGATGCTCACCGTCGGCCTGGTGGTCATGGTCATCTTCCTTTTCCTGCGCAATCTCTCCGCTACCATCATCCCCAGCGTCGCGGTTCCGCTCTCGCTCATCGGAACCTTTGCCGTTATGTTCCTGCTGGGGTTCTCGCTCGACAACCTCTCCCTGATGGCGCTCACCATCTCCACCGGCTTCGTGGTCGACGACGCCATCGTGATGATCGAGAACATCTCGCGCTATCTGGAAGAGGGCATGCCGCCCCTGCAGGCTGCCCTCACCGGGGCCGGACAGATTGGCTTCACCATCGTTTCGCTGACCGTCTCGCTGATCGCCGTCCTCATTCCCCTGCTCTTCATGGGCGATGTTGTGGGCCGCCTCTTCCGCGAGTTCGCGGTGACTCTGGCAGTCACCATCGTCATTTCGGCCGTGGTTTCCCTTACCCTCACGCCCATGATGTGCGCGCGCATCCTGCGCCACGATCCGCGCCAGCAGCAGACCCGCTTCTACCGCTGGTCGGAGGACGTGTTCAACCGCCTGATCGCCTTTTACGGCCGCACCCTGAAGGTTGTCCTCCGCTTCCAGACCCTTACCCTGCTCATCGCCCTGGCCACCCTTGTGCTCACCGTGGTGCTTTACATTTACATCCCCAAGGGCTTCTTCCCGGTGCAGGACACCGGCGTCATCCAGGGCATCAGCCAGGCCAACCAGTCCATCTCCTTCCCGGAGATGTCCGCCAAGCAGCAGGAACTGGCCCGCATCATCCTTCAGGACCAGGCGGTGGAAAGCCTCTCCTCCTTCATTGGCGGCGACGGCATCAACACCACGCTCAACAGCGGCCGCATCTCCATCAACCTGAAGCCGCTCGATGAGCGCCACATGAGCGCCTCCGACGTCATCCGCCGATTGCAGCAGGGTCTGGCCCAGGTCCCGGGCATTCGCCTTTATATGCAGCCGGTGCAGGACATCACCGTCGACGACCGCATCAGCCGCACCCAGTACCAGTACACTCTTGAGGATCCCGACCCCGACGAGCTCAACACGTGGAGCGACAAGTTTGTCGCCGAACTCAAGAAGATGCCCGACCTCGAGGACGTGGCCACCGACCAGCAGACCGGAGCCCGCGCCATCCAGCTCGTGATCGACCGCGTCACCGCCTCGCGCCTCGGCATCGCCCCGACCACCATCGACAACACCCTCTACGACGCTTTCGGCCAGCGCGAGATCAACACCCTCTACACGCAGACCAACCAGTACCACGTGGTGCTCGAGGCCGCGCCCCAGTGGCAGCAGAATCCCGCCGCACTGGGTTCAATTTATATTCAGGGCAATGCCTCGTCCGGCGCCAGCGGCGCCGGAGCATCCACTTCGTTTGCCGCATCCGCATCCGCCGCCGCCGGAAGCAACGCCCTTACCACTTCGGTAAAGTACACGCCGTCATCGGCTGTCCTCACCAGCGCCGGCACCGTGCTTGCGGGCATAACCTCGACCTCGGGCTCGTCTCCGGTCACCGGCCTCACCTCAGGCACCACCCCCAACACCGCCACCTCGAACGTCGGCGCCAACGCCATCCCGCTGAGCGCCTTCACGCACATGCAGGCCACCACGGAGCTGCTTTCCATCAATCACCAGGGCCAGTTCCCCTCCGTCACCGTCTCCTTTAACCTGGCGCCCAACGCCTCGCTCGGCACCGCCATCAGCAAAATCGACAGCCTGGCGAAGAAGATGAACTTTCCCGCCTCGCTGCAGGCCGATTTCCAGGGCACCGCCGCTTCGTTCCGCAATTCGCTTTCCAACGAGGCTCTCCTCATCCTCGCCGCTCTGGTCACTGTCTACATCGTGCTCGGCGTCCTGTATGAGAGCTTCATCCATCCCATCACCATCCTCTCCACGCTGCCTTCGGCCGGCGTGGGCGCGCTGCTCGCGCTCATGCTTTTCCATCAGGACCTCAGCGTGGTCGCCATCATCGGCATCATTCTCCTCATCGGCATTGTCAAGAAGAACGGCATTCTGATCGTCGATTTCGCCCTCGAGGCCGAGCGGGAGCGCGGCAAGGACGCCACCGAAGCGATCTATGAAGCCAGCCTGCTGCGCTTCCGCCCCATTATGATGACCACCATGGCCGCCCTGCTCGCCGGCATTCCGCTCGCCGTCGGCACCGGCCTCGGCTCCGAGCTCCGCCGCCCCCTCGGCATCTGCATGGTCGGCGGCCTGCTGCTCTCGCAGGTCCTCACCCTCTACACCACCCCGGTCATTTACATCTTCTTTGACAATCTCGGCATGCGCGTCACCGGCCGCAGGCTCTCGCACACGGCCCCGCGCAACCAGCCCCCGCCTGCCGGAGCCGAGCCTGCATGAACATCTCGTCTCCATTCATCCGCCGCCCCGTGGCCACCACGCTGCTCACCGTGGCGGTGGCCATTGCCGGCGCCGCGGCCTTCACCGTGCTCCCCGTCTCGCCGCTGCCCCAGGTGGACTTCCCCACCATCAGCGTCAACGCCAGCCTGCCTGGAGCCAGCGCGGAGATCATGGCCGCCTCTGTGGCTACGCCCCTGGAGCGCCAGTTCAGCCATATCGCCGGCGTGACTGAGATGACCTCCTCCAGCTCCCTCGGCAACACCGGCGTCACCCTCCAGTTTGACCTCAGCCGCAATATCGACGGCGCCGCCCGCGACGTCCAGTCCGCCATCAACGCCGCCCGCACTTACCTGCCCATCAACATCCCTTCCAACCCCTCCTACCGCAAGGTGAATCCGGCCGACTCCCCCATCATGATCCTCGGCCTTACCTCGAACAAATACGACATCACCAAGGTCTACGACCTCGCCTCGACCATCCTCACCCAGAAGCTTTCTCAGATCAACGGCGTCGGCCAGGTGTTTGCCGGCGGCGGCGCCACGCCTTCGGTCCGCGTCGAAATCGACCCCAAGAAGCTGGAGAGCTTCGGTCTGACCCTGGGCAACGTCCAGGGCGTCCTCAGCCTCCAGAACGCCCACGAGCCGCGCGGCCAGCTCACCGACGGCCGCCGCCAGTACGACATCCTCACCAACGACCAGATTTCCCACGCCTCCGACTACCAGCCGCTCATCGTCGGCTTCCACAACGGCGCCGCGGTCCGGCTATCCGACGTTGCCGACGTCGTCGACAGCGCCCAGGAACTCCGCACCGCCGGCTATACCGACGGCGTCCGCTCCGTCTCCGTCATCATCTTCCGCCAGCCCAACGCCAACATCATTGGCACGGTGGACCGCATCAAGGCGCAGTTGCCTTTTCTTGAGGCCGCCATGCCCAGCGGCATCAAGACCACCCTGGTCATGGATCGCACCACCACCATCCGCGCCTCGGTCTCTACCGTCGAGCGCACCCTGGTCGGCTCCGTCATCCTGGTGATTCTGGTCGTCTTCATCTTCCTGCGCAGCCCCCGCGCAACGCTTATTCCCGCAGTAGCCGTGCCCGTATCCCTCATCGGCACCTTCTCGGTGATGTACCTGTTCGGCTACAGCATTGACAATCTCTCGCTCATGGCCCTTACCGTCGCCACCGGCTTCGTCGTCGACGACGCCATCGTGGTGATGGAGAACATCACCCGCCATCTCGAGTCGGGCATGGAGCCTTTCGCCGCCAGCTTCCGCGGCGCCCGCGAAATCGGCTTCACCGTCTTCTCCATCAGCATGTCGCTGATCGCCGTCTTTATCCCCATCCTCATGATGGGCGGCATCGTCGGCCGGCTTTTCCGCGAGTTCGCCGTGGTCCTGTCCACCGCCATCCTGGTCTCGATGGTGGTCTCGCTCACCACCACTCCCACCATGTGCGCCCACCTGTTCAAAGCGCGTGCGGAGTATGAGCGGCACAACTGGTTCTACCGCACCAGCGAGAGTGGCTTTAATTTTCTCATCTCGATATACCGCGGTTCGCTGCGCTGGGTCCTCGACAACTCCCCTCTCATGCTCATCGTTCTGGGGCTTACCATCGCCCTCAACTTCGTTGTCATTTACCGCATCCCCAAGGGCTTCTTCCCCCAGCAGGACACCGGCGCCATCTTTGGCGGCGTGCAGGGACCGCAGGACGCTTCCTTCCCCTTCATGAACTTCTCCATGCAGAAGATCGTGGACATCATCAAGGCCGACCCCGCCGTCCTCCACGTCAACGCCTACACCGGCGGCCGCGGTTCCTCCAACGGCGGCTTTGTTTACATGTCGCTCAAGCCGCTGCCCACAGTGTTCGACAAGCCCTGCAAGGAAGGCCCCAACTGCGCCTTCCGCCATACCTCCGCAATGGACGTGATCAACCGCATGCGTCCCAAGTTCAACCGCTTGCCCATCGCCTCCACGTTCCTCCAACCCGCGCAGGACATTCGCATCGGCGGCCGCGGCGGAAACGCCCTATACCAGTACACCATCGAAACCGAAAGCGTTGAAAGCCTCGCTCACTGGGGGCCGATCCTGATGGCCAACATGCGCAAGCTCCCCGGCCTGCAGGATGTGAACACCGATCAACAGAACGGAGGCCTGGAGGAACTGCTCCACTATGACCGGGTCACCGCCGCGCGTCTCGGCCAGACTTCGCAGGGCCTCGACTCGGCTCTGTATAGCGCTTTCGGCGAGTCCGAGGTTTCCGTCATCTACACCCAGCTGAACCAGTACTACGTGGTCATGGAGGTTGCGCCCAAGTATTGGCAGGATCCCTCCGGCCTCAAAAACATCTATCTCAAGACCGCGCCTGGCTCCGGCGCCGGCGTCAACTCCGTGGCGCCGCTCTTTACCACCATGACGGCCCAAACCAGCACCACGCCTCTGCAGATCAACCACACCGGCCTGTTCCCATCGGTCACCGTCTCATTCAACCTGGGCAACGGTTTCTCGCTCTCCGACGCCACCCGCGAGATCACCCAGATGGAGCAAAACCTGGGCATGCCATCCACCGTGCACGGCTTCTTCGCCGGCACCGCCCAGGCCTACCAGCAGTCGCTCTCCAGCGAAAAGTACCTCGTCATCACCGCGCTGCTCGCCGTCTTCATCGTCCTTGGCATCCTCTATGAGAGCCTGATTCATCCCCTCACCATCATCTCCACGCTGCCCTCGGCCTCGGTCGGCGCCATGATTGCCCTCATGCTTTTCCAGATCGATCTCAACGTCATCTCCATCATCGGCATCATCCTCCTGATCGGCATCGTCAAGAAGAACGCCATCATGATGATCGACTTCGCCCTCCAGGCCGAACGCACCGAGGGCAAAAGCAGTTACGATGCCATCTTCGAAGCCTGCATGCTCCGCTTCCGCCCCATCATGATGACCACCACCGCTGCCATCATGGGCGCGCTTCCGCTCGCTTTCGGCACCGGTACCGGCTCGGAGATGCGCCGCCCCCTCGGCATCACCATCGTCGGCGGCCTGCTCCTCTCCCAGCTCCTTACCCTCTACACCACTCCCGTGGTCTACCTGACCATGGACCGCCTGCGCCTGCGCGCGCTGGGCAGAACGCGCGACCCGCTCCACCAGCCCGTGGAGGCCGCCTCATGAAAACGAGAATCACCATGAAGACCGCTCACCCAATCCGTCACGCCGCATCCGGCTCCGTCGCAACGGGTACCGCCGGTCTCCTGACCGGCTGTCGTGCGGGTCTCCCGACCCGCACCATCAGCTCTTTGGGCCGGATGACCATCATCCGCATCACCGCGCTTTCGGGGCTTCTCGCCCTCGCCGGCTGCAACGTCGGCCCCAAGTACCACGCCCCCACGCCGCCCCAGGTCACCGCGCCCAATTACAAGGAGTCCACCGTCAATTTCCAGGACCAGCCCGGCTGGAAGGTCGCCAGCCCCCAGGAAGCCATGATCCGCGGCAACTGGTGGGAGATCTTCCACGAGCCCGAACTCAACGCCCTCGAGGAACAGCTCAATATCGACAACCAGAACATCAAGGTCTCATTTGAGAACTTCATGGCCGCCCGCGCGGTCATCGCCGAGGCCCGTTCCCAGTACTGGCCCACCATCAGCGTCGGCCCGTCATGGAACCGCTCCCGTTCTTCGAGCAACCTGACCAGCTCCTCCATCGCCAATACCGGCAAGACCTCCACGCTCTGGTCGGCCCCCATGAGCATCTCCTGGACGCCCGACTTCTTCGGCAAGATCCGCAACCAGGTCCGCTCCGCCCAGTACGCAGCCCAGGTCAGCGCCGCCGACCTCGAGCTGGAGAAGCTTACCGAGCAAGCCACCCTCGCCCAAACCTACTTCGAGATTCGCGGCCAGGACATGCTTCAGACCATCCTCGACCAGACGGTGAAAGCCGATCAGGCCGCGCTCGACGCCGCCCAGGGCGCCTATGACGCCGGCACCGGCGACTACATTTCCGTGGTCGAAGCCAGGACCACGCTCCAGTCCGCGCAGACTTCGGACATCAACGTGGGCCTTCTCCGCGCCCAGTACCAGCACGCCATCGCCATGCTCACCGGCAAGGTTGCCACCGGCTTCTCCATTCCTGCGCGGCCCCTCATCTACACGCCCCCGCCCATCCCCACCGGCGTGCCATCGCAGCTCTTTGAGCGCCGCCCCGACGTCGCTGCCGCAGAGCGCACCGTCGCCGAGGCCAACGCCACCATCGGCATCGGCTATGGCGCGTTTTTCCCCAGCGTCACCCTGGGCGTCCAGGCCGGATACGAGAGCTCAACCCTTACCCACCTCTTCGACTGGCCCAGCCGCCTCTGGTCGGTCGGACCCAGCGTCAGCGAAACCGTCTTCAACGGCTGGCTCTACCGCGCCGAACTGCACCAGTACGAAGCCGAATACAACGCCGACGTGGCCACCTACCGCCAGACCTGCCTCGCCGCCTTCCAGCAGGTCGAGGACGCGCTCGTTGCCACCCGCAACTACTCGCAGCAGGCTCTCCAGCAGCAGGAGGAAGTCAAGTCCGCGCAGCAGTACCTCGACCTGGAGATGCAGCGCTACAAGACCGGCGTGGACCCGTTTGTCGACGTCACCATCGCCCAGACCACCCTGCTGGGGGCGCAGACATCGCTGAACTCGCTCCAAGTGGAGAACATGCTGTCCGCCGTCACCCTCATCGAGTCGCTCGGCGGCGGCTGGGACAGCTCTCAGCTCCCCAACCCGAAGCAAGTCACCGCCAAGGTCCCAAACTCCGCCTACACCATGCAGCGATAGTGCGAGCACGATCAGCTTTGCAATCGCCGTGCTGAAATGGCACTCGCGAAGAAGCTCGACATTGAAACAGCCCCGCTAACCCGTGACCGCGCTCACACTTTTTCCTTTACAACCTCGGAGTAAACTGTATAGGGCGTGGAAAGCGGCCACCGGCCAGGCGATCCTTGCCCTTGTACAGCGGCCTTCCGAGCTGGCTGCGCGAATCTGATTCAGGAGACCTTTCATGCGAGTAGCTTTATTGACCGGCGGCGGCGATTGCCCCGGATTGAATGCGGTCATCTACGCGGCGGTGAAAAAGGGCATCAACCATTACGGCGACGAATTCATCGGCTTCTTGAACGGCTGGCGCGGCGTCCTCGACAACAATTGGATTCCCCTCACTCTGGAGAGCACGGACGGCATACAGCTCCGCGGCGGCACCATCCTCCACTCCTCACGCACCAACGTCAAAAAAATCCCCGGCGGCATTGAGAAGGTGCAGGAGGTCCTGAAAGCCAATCAAATCGATGCGCTTATCGCCCTCGGCGGCGACGACACCCAATCCGTCACCGAGTACCTTTGCGAGAACGGCATCAACGGTGTCGGCGTCCCCAAGACCATCGACAACGACATCAGCGGCACCGACGCCACCTTCGGCTACGACACCGCCGTCATGATCGCCACCGAGGCCGTCGACCGCATCCATACCACGGCCGACTCGCACAACCGCGTGGTCGTGGTTGAAGTCATGGGCCGTGACGCCGGCTGGATCGCCATGGCCTCCGGCATCGCCGGCGGCGCCCACGTGGTTCTGGTCCCCGAAAAAGACATCGACATCGACCACGTCTGCGCCCTGCTCAGGTACAACTACGATCACGGCAAGCATTATGGTGTAGTTGTCGTCGCCGAGGGCTGCCATCTGCCTGAAGTCGGCCAGATCACGGGCTCGAAGGAAGTCGATGCATTCGGCCACGCCCGCCTCTCTGGCATCGGAGAAGCTCTCGCCGACCTGATCGAAAAGAAGACCGGCTTTGAGACGCGCAGCGTTAACCTCGGCCACACCCAGCGCGGCGGCGTGCCTACTGCCTACGACCGCCTGCTCGGCCAGCGTTACGGCCTCCATGCCATCGACATGGTCCACCAGAAGAAGTGGGGCCGCATCGCCGTCCTTCGCGGTATCGACATCACCGACATTCCCATCAGAGATGCCATCGCCCAGAACCGCCGCCTCGACCAGCGCTTTTTCGACGCCATCCACGACCTCGAAGCCAAGGTCTAGCAATATCCAATTCGGAGCTGTGCCCCGTTCATCGCAGCTTTTCCGCGATGAGCGGGCGGAGCGCTCCAGAGTCGCGTTCCGGGTGCCCATCCTAACCGCAGCCTTTTGCGGTTAGAGTGGGAAGAAATGCGGCTGCCCCAGGTTTCGACTTTGAGACCTGGGAAACCACGAGGCTGTAATCTAGCTCCGCTAGCCCCGCTGGCTCCGCTAGCCCCGCTAACTCCGCCAGCTCCGCTGGCTCCACCATGCTCTACCGCCCCTACACCCCCGCCGACTTCGCCACGCTCTACGCCATCGAAGAACTCTGTTTCCAGCCGCCCATCCGCTTCAGCCGCATCTACATGCAGCGGCTCATCGCCAGCACAGACTCCGCCACCTGGGTCGCCGAGGAAGACTTCGAGCTCGCCGGCTTCACCATCGTCGAGTGGTACGGCGAGCCCTCAGTCGGACGCGTCGCCTACATCCAGACCATCGAAGTCGCCCCCGCATTCCGCCGTCGCGGCATCGCCTCCGAATTGCTGCGCCGCGCTGAAGCCTCAGCCCGCGCCTCCGGCGCCGGCCTCATCTGGCTGCATGTCGAGTCCACCAACGCCGCCGCCATACGCCTCTATGGCGTCCACGGATTCACCCACCATGGCCATGAGGACCACTACTACGCCCGCGGCCGCAACGCCGAAATCTACTCCAAACCCTTGGCGTCGTAGCCTTGGTGCCTTAGTTCCTAAGTCCATTGTCCCCGCCTTCTCGGTCCCTCGTTCCCTTGGTCCCTTGGTCCCTGCCGTTCGTCATCTAGAATCAATTGAGCAACGCATTTCGGAGCCCACGCCACTTGAAGACTCGCGTCCTCGTCACCGGAGCCGCCGGCTTCCTCGGTTCCCATCTCGTCGATCGCCTCCTCGCCGACGGCCATTCCGTCCTCGGCGTCGACAATCTCTGCACCGGCGACCTTGAAAACCTGGCCCACCTCCGCCACGAGTCTGCCTTCGCCTTCGATCAGCTCGACATCTGCGAGCCTTTCGACCCAGGCCCCGTCGACTACGTTTTCAATTTCGCTTCCCCGGCCAGCCCGCCGCAGTACATGCGGCTTGGCATTGAGACCCTCCGCGTCGGCTCAATGGGCACGGAAAACGCGCTTCGGATCGCCGAAAAATACAACGCGGGCTTCCTGCAAGCTTCCACCTCGGAGTGCTACGGCGACCCCCTCGACCATCCCCAGTCCGAATCGTACTGGGGCAACGTCAACCCCATCGGCCCGCGGTCCGTGTATGACGAAAGCAAGCGCTATGCCGAGTCGCTGGTCACGGCTTACTTCCGTTATCGCAATGTCGACACGCATCTTGTCCGCATTTTCAATACTTACGGTCCGCGGCTTAATCCCGAGGATGGCCGCGTCATCTCCAATTTCATGACGCAGGCACTGCGCGGCGTGCCCCTCACCATCTACGGCGACGGCTCGCAGACGCGCAGCTTCTGCTACGTCAGCGACCTCATCGAGGGCATCGTGCGCCTGGCGCGCGCCGACCAGCACCTGCCCGTCAACATCGGCAATCCCGCTGAATTCACGGTTCTGGAGTGCGCACAGGCCGTTCTTGAAGTTACCGGATCGTCCAGCCCGCTGCGTTACGAGCCCGCCCTTGAAGACGATCCCTCCCGTCGCCGGCCCGACATCACCAAGGCTCGCGAGTTACTTGGCTGGGAGCCCAGAATCGCCCTGCGCCAAGGCCTGGAACTCTCGCTGCCTTACTTCCGCGAGAGCTTGCAGCCGGAAAGCAGCGGCCGCAGTCCTGGCTCCGCTTAAACAGTTCCCTCTTCCGCCTGCTCCACCCTCGCATCGGGATAATGCGCGCACCCGAACACCCGGAAATCCGACCCATTCTTCAACCGAATCTGTCCGCTCGTCTGCGGCATCCGCATCCGGAAAAAGTCCGCGCTTTCGACGTCTTCGAGATAAAACGCCGGCCTCGCATCCGGCGCCACTGTGGCAATCTCAACGTTCGTCAGCTCCACGTTCTTCGCGTGGCGCATGTAGAAGCCGGTCGCCGGCAACTGCCCGAACATGGTCGGCTCGGGGTACGCGTTCGCCTTCTCATCTGGGTTCAGCGCGGCCAGCTCCGGCCCTCCGCCGCCCACTTGCTCCAGGTACACGTCGCTGATCTTCACGTCCTCCACCGGATGGTCCGGAATTCCCGCGATGATCGAAGGCAGCATCGCCGCATGCGAGCTGGTCACGTTCGAGATCAGCACCCGCTTCAGCCGTCCCACCACCGTCTGTGGCTTGGGCCCGCGCAGCCGCGCCCCCAGCCGCAGGAAGAACGGCGCAACCACCTCGCGCATGGCGATCCCGGTGATCGTTATGTCCTCAAAGATGGCGCCGTCCACCGTCTCCAGCGCGAATCCGTGGCACTTCTCGAAGACGCAGTTCGCCACCGTGATGTTTTTAAATCCGCCGTTCGACTCGGTGCCGAACTTGATCCGGCCGGTGCCCCAGCCCCCATTGCGCTTCATCTCCTTCCACGACCCGTCCAGCACGCTGCCCAGTTCGTACCCGCCGGTCACAAAACAATTGCAGATGGTCACGTTCTCCGTGGTCCGCGCCTCGCCCAGCGCATACGAGCTCTTGGGCACAATGGCGTCGTCCCATGGCGAATTCACCGTGCAGTTGGAAACGCGCACATTGCGGCAGCAGTCGATGTCGATGCCGTCGCGGTTGGTGTCGATCTTCAGATTGTCGATGGTGAGGTTATCCACGCCCGTGGCGAGAATGCCAAACCACCCGCCCTGAAGGATGGAGAAATCGCTCAGGATCGCGTTGCGGCAATTCTTCAGCGCAATGGCTTTGTTGCCCACTCCCTTGGCCAGAGTGTTGGGCAGCGTCTTCTCATCGTGGCCGCGGCTCAACCCTTTGCCCCAGATCAGTCCCGGCCCGAAGATGCCGAAGTCCGCGATGTTCTCGCCCCAGATCAGCGAATTGTGCCAGTGGTTGTGCCCATAATCCTGGTATGGCTCCCACGCGCCCTGCGGCTCCGCCTCGTCATATCCGCCGCTCGCCATGCCGTCGTACGGCGTGGGCGCCGCCAGGATGGTCGCGCCCTGCTCGAGATACAGCGCCACCTTGCTCATCAAATGAATCGAGTAGCTGGCGTAGACGCCCGCGGGAAAGACTACTGTTCCACCGCCTGAATTAGCTGCGGTTTCGATTGCTCTGTTGATCGCCGGCGAGTCAATTCTGGTTCCGTCACCCTTTGCTCCAAACCGCCGCACGTCGAAGTCGACCGGCTGCCTTCCGGTCTCCGCGGTTCCCATCTGCTGCGCGGCGGCAGGGTTCGGCAGCAGCACCGTGCCCCCGCCGGCCACGCTCAGCCCGGCCATCTTTAGAAAGTCCCGTCGAAATTCGTCCAAGCTCACCCTCCGTTCCAACACACTCAGCATCATAGCCTGATGATGCGTGGGCCTGTAGCCAGTAGCTGGTAGCCGAATGCTGCAAGCTACAGGCTACTGGCTGAGGATTGAGTCTGATCGCTCTCGAGCTGTGTCCAATTGCATGTGCCGCGTGCGAAATGCCATCCTAGAGTCATGAAGATTCCCCTGCTTGCCGCCATCCTTATCCTCGCCTGCTCTGTTCCCGCCATGGCGCAAAACCAGGACAAGGGCATGTGGTACTCGGCCAGCGATTCCTCCAATACCGTCACCGGCGACATCGTCATCAAGGATGGCAAGGTCACCATCAACCTGCGCTCGTATCCCCTGGCGCAGATCCGAGCGTTGAAGGCGGCCGAGTTGAGCGCCGTATTTGCCGCCGATCCAAACGCCGGCCCCGTGGGCAACCTCTACCGCCTGTTGATTCCGGCATCCGCGCGATTCGTGCATCGCAACACGCTGTGCGGCAGCGACGACACGCAATGGATGGCGACTTACGTCGACGGCAAAACCCTCCAGGCGGCCTTTTTCTCCGGTTCCCAGGCGCCCACGCTCACTTTTGAAGCTATCTCCGGCGGCAATGCCAATCTCTGCGGCACCTACATCTACGCGCGCTGACGTTTAGGATTTCTGCTGGGCCTCAGGCGCGGCCTCTTCACGCCCGGTGAATCCGGTCCGTTACCACCATCCCGTGCCTTAGAATTCCTACGGTACTTCCATGCCCATCAAGACCATCATCGAACCGTTCCGCATCAAGAGTGTCGAGCCCATCCGCTGGACCACGCGCGCGCAGCGCGAAGAACGACTCAAAGCCGCGCATTACAACCTCTTCCTACTTCACGCCGACGACGTTCTGATCGATCTGCTCACCGACTCCGGCACCGGGGCCATGTCCACGCATCAGTGGGCCGCCATCATGGAGGGCGACGAAAGCTACGCGGGCAGCCGCAGCTTCGACCGCTTCAAGAGCTCCATCCAGGACATCTTCGGCTACAAGCACGTGATTCCCACGCACCAGGGACGCGCCGCCGAGCGCATCCTCTTCGGCGTGGCCTGCAGGAAAGGCGACGTCGTCCCCAACAACACCCACTTTGACACCACGCGCGCCAATGTCGAGTTCACCGGCGCTGAGGCGGTCGATCTGCTCATCCCGGAAGGGAAGCAGCCCGCCGTCGAACATCCGTTCAAGGGAAATATGGATGTGGCCGCGCTTGAAAGTCTGATCGCGCGCGTGGGCCGCGAGCGCATCCCGCTGGTCATGCTTACGGTGACCAACAACTCCGGCGGCGGCCAGCCCGTGAGCATGGAGAATGCGCGGCAGGTGAGCGCAGTCTGCCGCCGTCACGGCATCCCTCTCTATTTCGACGCCTGCCGTTTTGCGGAAAATGCCTGGTTCATCAAGCTGCGTGAGCCCGGCTACGCGGACAGGTCGCCCAAGGAGATTGCGCAGGAGATGTTCGCATTGGGCGATGGCTGCACCATGTCCGCCAAGAAGGACGGCATGGCCAATATCGGTGGGTTTCTCTGCACCAACGACGATCTGCTCGCCGCACAGGAGAAGGACCTGCTGATCCTGACCGAAGGTTACCCGACTTACGGCGGCCTGGCCGGGCGCGACCTCGAAGCCATTGCCGTGGGCATCCAGGAAGCGCTCGAGGAGGACTATCTCCGCTATCGAATTGCCTCCACGGCGTATCTCGGAAACCACGTCGCTGCGGCTGGGGTGCCGATTGTGCAGCCTCCGGGCGGCCACGCCGTCTACCTGGACGCGCGCGGCTTCTTGCCCCACATTCCTCTCGAGCAATTCCCCGGCGTGGCGCTCGCTTGCGAGCTTTACCTCGAAGGCGGCGTGCGCTCAGTCGAGATCGGCACCCTCATGTTTGCCGGAGCGGCGCAAATGGATTTGGTGCGGCTGGCGATTCCGCGGCGGGTTTATACGCAGAGTCACGTGGATTACCTGGTGGAGGTAATTCTGGAGGTGTGGAAGAATCGCGAGCGCATACGGGGAATGCGGTTGACCTACGAGGCGCCGTTTCTGCGCCACTTCACGGCCCATCTGGAGCCGCTGTAGGGCTCACAGGCGGCTGATGTTTGCGGCCAGATCAAAGTCCTTCGCGGTGAGTCCACCCGCGTCGTGCGTCACCAGCGCCAGGCGCACCTTGTTGTAGCGGATGTCGATATCCGGGTGATGGCCCGCGGCTTCGGCCAAGTCTCCCGTTTTGTTTACGAAAGCGAGCGCCGCGCGGAAGTCGGCGAACGCGAACGTGCGGGTGATTTCGCTGCCTTCGCGGCGCCATGACGGGAGGGAGTTGAGACGGGAAGCGATTTCCGCCTCGGGAAGCGGGGAAGCAGACATCGGGGTTTTCTCCTGATCCGGTGCGAACCTGAATGGTGCAAGCCACTCAGGCGTCCATTGTAAAGTGGAAGTGAGATCCGCGGCCACTTGCTTCCCCAAATTGGATGCCAGCCGGCTTTGCCTCAGTTTTTCTGTTGGGCCCAAGGAGTGCATCCGAGTCGATGGTGGGCGGGACCGAGGATATTTCTGGAAGGAACAAGAACGATCATGCGCGGAGTGAGCGGCTGGCTGCTCGGGGCGGTTCTGCTGGGGCAGTGGATGGCAGTGGCGAGTGCGGAGAGCCCCGTTGAGTTCGTGCAGCGGGCCGTGAACAACGAGCTCGCGCAGGACCGCGCCGACCACTCGCACTGGCTGTTCTTTGAAGGCGACCTGAGGCCGGGCCATTTTGTGCGGCAGTGGGTGGCGGAGACCAGCGACGGCAACCTGACCCGGGTGGTGCAGATCGACGGGCAGAAGCTTACCGGAGAGCAGCAGCAACAGCACGTAAGCGCCTACCTGGACAATCCCAGCCTGCAGGAGAAGCTGCGCAAGAGCGAGGCCCACGACGACCGCGAGGCCGAGGAGATGCTGAATCTGCTGCCGCGTGCCTTCTTATGGACACGCGAAGGGGAAAATGGCGATGAGGTGCTGCTGCATTTTCAGCCCGATCCGAACTTCAGGCCGCCGGATCTGGAGTCAAAGGTGTTTGCCGCGATGGAAGGCGAGATGCGCGTGAACGCGCGGGCGATGCGCATCGCCAGCATCAAGGGCACGCTTATCCAGAATGTGAAGATCTTTGGCGGGCTGCTGGGGCAGCTCGACGCAGGCGGCACCTTCGACGTGGAGCGGCGCGAAACCGGAGGCGGTGTCTGGCAGATTACCGCAACCCACGTGCACATCCGGGGCCATGCGCTGATTTTCAAGACCATCAGCGAGCAGGAAGATGACGTGAAGTGGAATTTCGTACCGCTGCCGGAAGCCATCACCATGCGCCAGGCGGAGAAGGACCTGATGGCGGCGAAGGAGTGAGCAGAGCCAGGTGCTGAGCGGGTCAGCGGGTCGCCTCGGTCACCAGCCGCACTGCCGCGCCGGGGTCAGCCACTTCCACTATCTGCGCCTTGTAACGCTCATCGCGGAGCGAAATCACGACTGTATTTTCCGGATCGTGAACGTCCCAGAACACAAAGCCGCCGCTCTGAAGGAACGAGCCCGCCGTGATCACTCCCGGAATGTTCGTCCCCGGCATTCTCAGTCCATGGAACCATCCCCGTGCCGCCTCCGGATCAATCCGCACCCCCGCCACGTGCTCCAGCGGAATTTCCAGCGAACTCCTTAGCGCCCACAGCTTGTCCATGCCCTCCACTCGAACCACCAGCTTCCCATCCGCCACAGTCAGATCCACCACGCCGCACCTCCGATCCGCACACTATCTTAAAGCAGATCCAGGGTTGGCCTACCCACGCAGGGGCTAAACAGGCTGCGGAAAAAGTCGCGAAGGTACTCACCTCGAAGCAGAAGACCGCAGGGGTTGAAGCCCAAGCTCTTAATTTGGGCAGCTAGCGGCACGACTGAAGTCATGCCCTGACACTTTGCCGTTCTCAAAAGCCGTTTTCAGCAAGCTTTGAGCTCGTGCCCTTGCAAATCCAGGTTACGAAAGCGGTCCAGCATCTCATTGCTTTTTGGCGGCCTGTTGGTCGGCTGTCGCGCACGCCGTGCACAGCTCGCCGACGATGCCCTTGCCTTCTTCCACGGTGAAGATGCGGTCGACCGAGGGAACCTTGAGGTGCTCCACGGCGCCGCTGGGCCAGCGGATCTCGAGGTCGTCCACAGTCGTTGCATCGGCCAGGCCAAAGTGAACGCGCATGTCGTTCGAAGAGAGATAGCTGCCGCCGCTCAGGACATCGCCGCGCTGGCGCATGCCCGCGGCCTTCAGGTAGACCGTTGCTCCCACCGCGTCGCGCGGGCTTTTGCCCCCGCCGATGAGCTTCAGTTCCACCCAATGGTGATGATCGGGGTTCACGTTCCGCAAGAGAACCGGAACGCCATCCATGACGTTGATGACCACGTCGATCTTGCCATCGTTGAAGATGTCGCCGAACGCCGCTCCACGGCCGACGATGACGACGGCGAGTCCGGTTCCCTCGACAGCGGGAACCACTTCGAATTTTCCATTGTGCAGGTTGTGGTAGAGCAAGAGGCGCTGCGCGTAGCTGTCGCCCCAATCGGGATGCTGGTCAACCTGCGGGTAGACATGGCCGTTGACGATGAGCAGGTCTTTCCATCCGTCGTTGTCGTAGTCGAGGAACCCGTCGGCGAAGCTGACGAAGGGCATCGAGGACTGCGCGATTCCGGCCTGGGAGGAAACGTCGGTGAAGTTCCCGGTGCCGTCATTCTGGAAGAGGACGTTGTAGTCGTCGGCGAAATCGGTGTTGACGATGGAGAGATGCCCGTTGTTTTCGTAGTCGCCCGCGGCGATGCCCATGTTGGCGACCTCGCGGCCGTCTTTATTCAGGGCATAACCGCTCATGTACCCGTCTTCTTCGAAGGTCCCGTTTCCCTTGTTGATGTAGAGGTAGTTGGGAGAGGTGTCGTTGGCCACAAGCAGATCGGGCTTGCCGTCGTTGTTGACGTCGGCGAACAGAACGCCGAGGCCGTAATATCCGCTGGGATCGTCTACGCCCAGTTTCTTGCTGACATCCGTGAATTTTCCATCGCCGTTGTTGTGAAAGAGATGGTCATGCTCGCCGGGCAGGCCGCGCGGACCGCACATCACCTCGATGCCGCGATAGAGGCACGGAGCGTAGCCCACGGCCTTGGATCGCGAAACCGGGGGGTTGTTGAGATCGATTTTGGCGTAGCCGTCGACAAACAGATCGAGCTTGCCGTCGCCATCGTAATCTCCAAACGTGGCCCCGGTCGACCAGGTTCCAACGGTCACGCCCGCGCTCTCGGCAACGTCGGTAAACGTGCCGTCGCCATTGTTGCGGTATAGCCGGTTCTTTCCGTTGTTGGTCACGTAGAGATCCGGCCAGCCATCGTTGTTGTAGTCCCCCACCGCGCATCCGTAACCCCAGCGCTGGTTGGCCACGCCGGCCTTGTCGGTGACATCGGTGAAGGTGCCGTCGTGATTGTTGTGGAAGAGCGCTGCATGGGGAGCGGCGGCCTTGCCCGCCAGGGCGTCGTAGGTCGAGCCGTTGACCAGGTAGATGTCGAGCCAGCCGTCGTTGTCGTAGTCCAGCAGGCAGACTCCCGGCCCTTTGGCTTCAAGAATCAGGCGCTTCTCCTTCGTGCCCGCGATGTGATGCCACTTGGTGAGCCCGGCCTTTGCCGCAACGTCCATGAAGACGATCGGCCCTGTTTTGACAAATCCGCCTGCAGTGATGGGCCGGTGCTGGCTGTCGAACTCGGCCGGCGCAGGGGCGCCGCTGGCCATGCCATTCATGGATTGGGGCATGGAAGCCGGCTGCTGTGCGGGCTTTGGCTGGCCGCTTGCGGCGGCCGGAGGGTTTTGTCCGAAGGCAGTGAGATTCAGCGCCAGGACCTGAACCAAGACAAATGAGAACCATGCGGCAATGTGCGCGAGGCAAGCGAAGCTCCCGCATACGCGCTTGGGAGCTGGGATCGGGAAGAAAGGAAAATGATGGCAGTTATTTGTCATTTTTACGATGCGACAAGGTGCTGAATATGCGCGAGCGCGGTTACGGGCGATCAGGTAACAGCCTCAATTATCAACCCTTCGCATATCGAGCGTGCGCGATGACCACGTGCACAGGCTATGATCTGGATCACACAAAGAATTTCCGCTCGATAGTTGGCGTTTATTCGGGCCTATTGTAGAGGCGTTCGGCGGTGGCGCGCATTACCTCGGTGGCGATGGCGTTGGCGCGGGCGCGGCTGATTTCGTTATCGCGGAGCATGCCGGTAAGAGCGATTCCGAGAGCTTCGCGGGCATTGCCGGCGGCGATCCACGCCGATTCCGCCCAGCCCAGCGAATCCGAGAAGGGGTAACCGTCGGTGCCGAAGAGGACCTTGTCGGGATAAGTTTCGAGCCACTCGCGCAGCCAGGTTGCAAGGGTGTGCGGCGGAAAAGTCAGCGTTTCCTGAGACAGGTCAAGGTAGAAGTTGGGCCTTTGCAGCAGCGCTCCGGCTTCGCGCACAAACGGCCAGCCGCCATGGAGAAGGACAAAGCGCGTGTCGCGGAGCGCGGGATCGTCGAGGACGGATTCGAGCAGGAGCGGGTTGGTTCCGGCGATGTCGTAATAGCGTCCTCCCCCGGCCATGCCGTGGAGATGGACAGCCATGCCCAGGCGGCCGCACTCGCGAGCGATGGCGCGGAAGAGGAAATCCTGGAGGGTCTTGTAGGCGGCGGGATCGGGGCGTCCGCCTGCGGCCCATTTGGCGTACACCGCGTCCGCCTGCGCGCGCGTTGGGTTAGAGAAGCGGAACGAGCGCAGATAGGCGACTTCAAACTTCTCCGCCACCGCGCCCTGTTTTCTTTGCCGTTCGAGCGTCGGGGTGACGACCTTGTCGAGGTATTCATCGAGCGTTGCGGGAATCGTGTGCAGGCCGGCAGCCTGGAGATAAACGGCGCGCAGATTGTCTTCGAGAGGAAAGAAATGCGCGCGGTCCGGATTCTCCTCCCCGAGCCCGGAGTTGTCGAGCGGAAACAGCAGCGCGTCCACGTAGGGGACCCAGAGGAAGCGCGGCGGCTCAATGCCAGGACCCATGGCGACGCGGTTGGCAAGCATGACGCCGATGCCGGCCCGGTCAAGAACCCATTCGTCGTAATGCAAGCCTTCGCGGGCTTTGACGCGGGCGCGAGCGGCATCAAGAGCCTGCATGCCTTTTGCATCGAGAGGCGCGGCAGCCTTGAAGCCCCAGAGCGCGGCCCATGCGGCGGGAAGCTCGGGATTGTCCGCTCGCCAGCCCACGGGATCGGTGTCGGGAGCCATGTTGTCGACCGCAAGCGCGTCAAAGTTGCGGTCGGTGGCGTCGTTGGGCGGAGGCAGGACGGGATGGGCGTGGTTGTCGAATGCGCGGATGGAGCGGATGAAGGCGCGAAGCTGGGGATCGACGGCGGCGGA
Organism: uncultured Acidobacteriota bacterium; assembly: GCA_963766785.1. Classification (GTDB taxonomy): domain Bacteria; phylum Acidobacteriota; class Terriglobia; order Terriglobales; family Acidobacteriaceae; genus Telmatobacter. Next base: position 104,485 of record CAVYBV010000007.1, on the reverse strand, counting down.
GGTTTGCGGCGAGTTGGACTGGGCGAGGGCAGCGGGCGCGAGCGGCAGGACGAGGAAGATTGCTGAAAGCACTCTTCCGGGGAAATTGAAATTCATGGGAAAGAGCGTAGCACGACGGGTTTGCCCTGGGTCTGTCATGCTGATGGCATGACCTTCAGCCTGCCGGAGAAGCGGCTGCGCATCGTGATCCCTGGCGGAAGCGGGCAGATCGGGGGCGCGCTGGCGGCGTATTTCCAGGGGCGCGGGCACCAGGTGACGGTGCTGACGCGGAGTCCGTTTGCGGCGGAGTGGCAGACGGTGCACTGGGACGGCGAGCATGCAGGCGAGTGGACGGAGACGCTGGAGGGCGCGGACGTCTGCATTAACCTGGCGGGGCGAAGCATCAACTGCCGCTACACGACGAAAAACCGCGATGCGATTCTGCGCTCGCGGGTGCATTCCACGCGCTTGATGGGCCGAGTGATCGCCGGGCTCGAGAATCCGCCGCGCGTGTGGCTGAACGCGTCGGCGGCAAACATTTACCGGCACGCGACGGACCGCCCGATGGACGAGGCGACGGGCGAGATCGGCGGCGGGGAGATGATTTCGCCGCGGAGGCGCACGCCGAAGAAGTGGGATTTTCCGGTGCGCGTGGCGCTCGACTGGGAGGCGGCGCTGTTCTCCGCTTACACGCCGGGCGTGCGCAAGGTGGCGCTGCGGACCAGCATCGTGATGGGGCCGGAGCGGGGCGGCGCATTCAGCGTGCTGCTGAACTTGATTCGGCTGAGCCTGGGCGGCGCCGAGGGCAACGGGCGGCAGATGGTGTCGTGGATTCACGAGCTGGATTTCGCGCGGGCGGTCGAATTTCTGATTGAGCGCGACGACCTGGACGGGCCGGTGAACATGACGGCGCCGAACGCGCTGCCCAACCGCGAGTTCATGGCGGAGTTGCGCGAGGCGGCAGGCATTCCCAACGGGATTCCCGCACCGGCTCCACTGCTGGAGCTGGGAGCGTTTTTCCTGCGCAGCGAAACGGAGCTGGTGCTGAAGAGCCGATGGGTCAAGCCGCGGCGGCTGCTGGACGCGGGATTCGACTTTCAGTTTCCGGAGTGGCGCGCGGCGGCGGAGGATCTGGTGAGGCGGCGGAGAGAGCGGAGTTAGCGGGGTTAGCGGAGTTAGCGGAGCTAGCGAGTTGGCAGATCGGGGAGTTAGCGCCGGGGTCAATTCGTATCGTATTGCGGTATTTGTATCGCAATAGTGGGATTGGTCACGATGTGGTACGAATTATTGCCTTGCTTTTCGTATAACTATAGTATTTGCAATACAAGCCTTCGAATTATCCCACAATATGATCCATAGTAGAGGGGGGGGTGGGGGTACCCCGTCCCTGAAAGCTCAAGGGCCGGATCCTGGCGGATCCGGCCCTGCTATTTTGTAGCACTGTTCCGATCCAGATACAAGCAGTTTTAGAGCATGGGCTGCGACGCCGGGGTTATGGTCTACTCCGCGGTGGGCATGTGCACGTACATTGACTGGATTCCCACGCGACCCGGGCCGGTGAATCGGTTCCATACCAGGTTCCCGGCGCTTGCGAACATTCCGGTCGTCAGCTTTTGGAACTGTGTTTCCATCTGCACCGTGGAGTCCTTGTACACCCAACCGCCCGGCTCGATGTCGATTTGCTCTCCGGGGCCCAGCGTGACTTCAAAGACGTTGCCGTAACCGTGCACCCAGACAATGCCGTCTCCGTCGAGGGCATGGAAATGGTCGATAAAGAACCCGGTGCCTCCCAGCAGCATGTTGGATACGCCTTTCACGCGAGTGAAGGAATAGTCGACGCTGCCCGTGGCGGCGAGGAATTGATGCTCGCGCATATCCACTCCTTGGCCGCGATTGAGATGAATGGCGAAGATGTGGCCAGCGCCATCGCGACTGAAGCCGAGCTGGCCTGGACCGCCGGCCTCGGTGAGGAAGACGGGCATTCCGGACAGGACCCGCTTGAGTGCGCCCTTCAGCGGCCTGATGCCGATTCGGACACCGAGGTCCTTCCAGAGAAGAATGTAATGCTCGAAGTAAACGGGCATGCCGCCGAGTTCGAGATGAAGCACGGGAACGAGTTCGCCCTCGATGTGGTAGGTGACTCCGGCAAATGTCTCGGCGTGCGCGGCGGTGGCTTTCAGCACAGGGATTGGCATTTCGCCTCCAATGTGAACAACAAAGTGAATTGCAAATAATGATGCACCGGAAGATGCAAATGCGCAAGAATGCGGGCGGGTCGCATGGAAGGATTCCCACCCATTCGCGCAGGATCCTTGGCTGCGCGCGGGAGCGCGAATGGATGGGGCACAGCTTTCTCCTCTTGAAGTTCAGGCTTCGTGAGCGGTGGAGACGTGCTGGGGCGGGCGGATGAGCTCGGTGAGGGCGATGCCGGCGAGGATGAGGAGGGCGCCGGCGGCGGGGCGCAGGGCGAGGCGCTCGCCGAGCACAAGAAACGACGTGATCCAGGCGAAGACCGGCTCCATGGTGAGGATGAGGGCGGTGTGCGTGGGAGGCAGGATGGATTGCGCCCAGCTTTGGATGGAGAAGGCCGCGGCGGTGGCGAGGACGGCGGCGATGGCGAGGGCAATGAAGATGCGCGGGGTCCAGAGGATGTGGGGGCGCTCGATGACGCGCAGGCTGAGGGCCATGAGGACAGCGCACCAGCCCACCTGGAGCAGGGCGAGGGGGCGGAAGTCGATGCGCGGGGAGAAGTGAGCGAGGGCGAGGCAGTGGAAGGCGAAGGCGACGGCGCAGCCGAAGGTTAGGATGTCGCCAATGTTGATGGAGGAGAGATCGGGCAGGAGGGCGGCCAACGCGCCGGATGCGCGATTGGCGGCGGGCGCGGTGAGGAAGATGATGCCGAGGAAGGCGAGCGCGGCGCCGAGGAAGGCGTTCCATCGCGGCGTGTGCGCGCCGGGCGGACGCAGACCGGGAAGGGAAGAAAGCAGCGGGACGAGGACAACAACGAGGCCGGTGATGAAGGCGGATTTCGACGGGGTGGTATAGACCAGGCCGATGGTCTGGAACTGGTAGCCGGCGGCCAGGCATAGGCCGACGAGCGCGCCGGCGCCGATATGCCAGGGGCGGATGCCGCGCCAGGAGCGGTGATAGGCGATGGCGAGGACCAGGAAGGCGAGGGTCATGCGCGCCAGGTTGAAGGCGGCCGGCGAGGCGTCCGCCAGGGCGCTCTTGATGAGCACGAACGTCGATCCCCACACGGCGACCACGAAGAGCATGAGGAGATGGGCGCGGAGCTTCATGGGACGAGGCAATTATGACAGGGAAGGGCTATGAAAGGGACCAAGGGACAAAGGGACAAAGGGGCAAAGGGACAAGGGACAAGGGACAAGGGACAAAGGGAGAAGGGATAAGGGAATGCCCGGCGCGATGGCCGGGCATTTGAGGTTCAGTCTAGCAGCCCCGCTTATTGCTGCGCCGGCGAAGGCGTGGCGGGCGCTGGGTTGGTGTCCTTTGCCGGCTGGAGGCCGGGCACCGCGGGAACGGATTGGATGACGCCAGAAGCCGCGTCGCCAATATTGATTCCGTAGTGCTGGAGGGTCGTAGCCATTATCTGGTAGAGGCTGGCGCGATCCTTGGCGTAGGCGGTCTCGGCATTGATCATGTTGTAATTGGCGATGGCCAGGCTGCGCCGCTGCGAGAGCACGTTGGCCGTGGTGGAGGCGCCGAGGTGGAGCTTCTTCTCTTCGGCGTCGAGGCTCTGCTGGGCGTAGTCCTGCGCGGCGCGCGAGGCCAGCACCTGGGCGCGGTCGTTGGTGAGCGCGAACTGCGCGTTGACCACCTGCATGCGGATCTGGGTGTAGCGCTGCTCCAGTTGCAGCTCGGCCTGGCGGTACTCGATCAGCGAACGAGCCTGTTCGGCCTGCGCCACGCGATTGCGAATGGGGATGGTCAGGCTGAAGCCCGCGGCCTTGTCCGGGCCGGTGGAGTTGACGAGATTGCTGAGCACCGAGCCGTAGCCGACAGCGGGATAGGTGTTCGGGGTGCAACCCTTGCCGGTGAAGAAATCAAGGCAACTGGGGCTCTGCGCGCCGCCCAGAGCGCTGGCGCTGTAGAAACCGAAGACGTTGAATGTGGGCAGGAGGCCGTTTTTGGCGCCCTTGAGACCGATCTCATCGTTCTTGAGGGCGAGAACAGCTTGTTCGAGCTCGGGCCGCTCCTGGAAGGCGGTCTTTACCAGATCGTCGACGGGCTCTGTTTCCTCCGGCACCTCTTCGAGGCTCACGCGGTCCGTGGGGACGATGTCAGCGGACTCGAGCGCGGGATCGTTCAGGTTGCGCGCGATGGCCTGCTTCATAACCATCTGCTGGTACTTGAGGTCGTTCTGCGAGCTGACCAGAGTTTGCTTGTCCGTGGCCACGGTCTGCTGCGCGTTGACCACGTCCAGCGGCGCCATGGTGCCGATCTGGAGTTCCTTCTGGGTTTCGCCGAGGAGCTCCGTGCTCTGGGTCAGAGCGCGCTCCTTGGCCTGCACGTTCTCGTAGGCGCTGACCAGGCCCCAGTAAATGCTTTCCACCTGATTGACCGTGTAGAGGATCTGCTGGCGGAAGCTGGAATCGGTAATGCGGCGATTGTTCAGCGCCTGGTACATAAAGCGCTTGTTGATGAAGATGCCGAAGCCCTGGAGAAGATTCTGGGTGACGGTGGCTTTGAAGGACGAGGTCAACTGCGGGCTGTAGCTGTCGAAGGGGTTGTTGGAAGTGACGCGGCTGTTGTTGAATCCGACGGTGAGCGCCGTGCCGGTCACAAAGCCCTGGTTGTAGGTGAAGTTGTACTGGTCAGTGTTGGTGGAGAGCTCGGATTTGCCGCCGGAGAAGAGGGTGTTGACCTGGGGGGCTTCGGCGCGTTCCAGCTGGATGGTGCCGGTGACGGAAGGATCGATGGTCTCAGGCAGCGGACCGGCGCCGTTGGTGGTGAGCACGATGCCGGCGGTGCCGGAGGCTGCGCCGCCGGAGCCGACGGTGGTGCCGCCAGGTCCGCCGCCGCCGCTCAGCGTGGAGGACGCGCCGCCGAGAGTGTTGGAAATGATGCCGGTGTTGACGCCGTTGAGGGTGGAACCGGCCCTGGAGCGCAGAATATCGGTGTCGGCGATGTCGAGGTTATAGCGGGCGATGGCGATGTCGTAATTATTCTCGATGGCCAGAGCCAGGGCGTCCGACAGGCTGAGATAGATTTTGCCGTCCTTGACCAGATCGTCGAGGCGGACCGAGTTGGCGAAGCTGGCCGGAACCACTTTGGTAGGGGTGTAGGGCTTCCAGGGCGCGGTCAACAGGCCGGCGTAGGGCTTGGAGAAATCGCGTGCGGTATCGCGCAGGTTAAACGGCTCAGTAGGCTTAACAGTGGGCGCCGCGGGCAGTGCGGAGGTGTTGGGGTTTTTGGGCGGATTGGGAGCAGCCTGTTGCGAATACCCCGAAGGAAGGCACGCAGCGAGCGTGAGCATGACCGACGCGGCCGCGCGCAGCGGCATGCCTGCGTGGCGCGAGCGCAGGGACTTGGCCCGGCGCTCAAACACACCTGTACGGTAAAAATGCATGATTCCTCTCCACGATCTTTGAGGCATGTGGGGTGCCGTTTCTTGAGACGCCCGGAGCGTGCTGCCGGACGCAAAAAATACTTCATCCCATGCGCAATCCGGCGCGCACCAGGAGGCGTGCCAATCCTGCATATCTTTCCTTACGCGAGGCGGACAGGATCGGTTCCGCTGCGAGGGCCGGATTCAGCCGAAAACATGCAGAAAGCTGAGTATAGCGCAGGGGCAGCGGCTGTTTCTGTGTTCCGCAGCAGTCGAGTACCCTGTTATGAACGACTTGGAATGAGCAAATCTGGGTGAATCAAGATTACGGACGCGCGCGATGAGGAATTGGAAGCTGACTCTGGCGTATGACGGGACGGATTGGAGCGGGTGGCAGATCCAGCCGGGAGAGCCGACGATTCAGGGTGAGTTGCAATCGGCGCTGGGAAGAGTAGCCGGTGAAGCGCCGTTGCCCCAGGGTTCGGGGCGCACCGACGCGGGCGTGCATGCGCTGGGACAAGTGGCAAGCTTTGTGCTGGAAGCGCCGATTCCGCCGGACAATCTGCGCCGGGCGCTGAATCGCACGCTTCCGGCGGCGATCCGCGTGCTGCGCGCGGAGGAGGTGCCGGAGGGGTTTCATGCACGGCACTCGGCCGTGGCCAAGACATACGAGTATCGCGTGTTTCAAGAGAGAGCCAGCGGGGGTGAGACGCTGTGCCCGCCGTTCCTGGCGCGCTACGTGTACCCATACCCCTGGCTGCTGGAGCTGGAGCGGCTGAATGAAGCCGCGGGGCACTTTGTGGGCACGCAGGATTTTCTCAGCTTCGCGGCCACCGATCCGGATGCGACGGCGCGGGCGGCAAGGGGGCCGGCTGCCGGGGACGAAACTGGTCCGGCGGCGGCGATCCGCACCGTGTTCGCGTCAGGATGGGAGGAACAACACATCGGGGAGGGAACGTTGCTGGTTTACCGCGTGCGCGGCAATGGTTTCCTGCACCACATGGTGAGAAATCTGGTGGGGACGATGCTGGACGTGGGACGCGGCTCTCGCGAGGCGAGCGACCTTCCGGGGATGCTGGCGGCGCGGTCGCGGGCGGCGGCGGGACCCACCGCGCCGGCGAGCGGACTTTTCCTCCACTCCGTGGAGTATGTCTAATATCGTGTCAATTCATGACGATACCCATTTAGAGGGATTTCGCGGATTTCCACGAAGTGGTACCGTTGGCGTGTTCCTACAGACCCATCCATCGCCGCGCACTGGGGGGCGAAAAACGAGCTGATGAAAGTGGAACGATTCCGATGCGGGGTGCCTTTGGGCGCACCTGGGCGGGCGCTTGTTTGTGGGGGAGACGGCGAGTGAACCGCACACTCTTAATGGTGGTGTTGTCCGGCGTGGCCCTGGCTGGCCATGCGGCTACGCCGGGTACCGTCACCACGCTAGCAGCGGTGGCCGCACTCAGCAACCAGCAGGCCAGCCGCTCGGTTCCGGCCCAGTTCCAGGCCACCGTGGTTTATTCCCGCGGCGCAGAGAAGCTCCAGTTCGTGCAGGATGGGAACGAGGCGGTCTTTGTGGAGGCGCCGGGAGTGTTTCAACCCGGCGACCGCGTTCTGGTCAAGGGACGGACGCAAAACAGCTACCGGCCAATCGTGGTTGGGGGCATGAAGCTGCTGAACCACGCTGTCCGGCCGAACCCGCTGCCGGCAACATTTGCGGAATTGATCACCGGCGCGCTCGACTGCCGGCTGGTTACCGTTCAGGGACGAGTTCGTTCTGCCGATCTGTTTGTAACCCCAGGGGCGCCGGTCACCTCCTCGCGCATGGAGCTGGTTACCGACGGGGGGCGGTATGAAGTAAACATCGACAGCGCGAGCGATGCAGAGCTGAAGCGGCTTCTGGATGCGGATGTCGAGGTCACCGGCGCCGTGGCCGGCAAATTCAACGACAAAATGCAGGTCACGGGCGTGGTGCTGTACGTGTCCGGGCTTAAGGATGTAAGGGTGCTGCAACAGAGTGCGGAAGAACCGTGGTCGCTGCCCCTTACGCCGATGGACCGGATCCTGGAGCGCTACCGGGTCAACGATTCTTCTCCCCGCGTGCGCGTCCAGGGGACGATCACGTATTACCGGCCGGGGATCGCGGCGGTCTTGCAGGACGGAAATGAGAGCCTGTGGGTGGCCACCCACACTCGAGCGTTGCTCACCGTGGGAGACAGGGCCTATGCCACGGGATTTCCCGATGAACACGACCGCATTCTTTCGCTCAGTGACGGGGAGATCACCGACGAGCATGTGGCCGGGGTGTTGAAGCCGGTGGTTGCCAGTTGGGAGCAACTGGCTTTTTGGAGTGACAATCAGCCGGTCGGCCATCAGAACGACCTGGTGTCGATTGAGGGCCATGTGGTGACGGAGGTGAGGGAACCTTTCCAGGACGAATTCGTGCTGGACTCGGGCGGGCACCTGTTCTCGGCCATCCTGTATCGCTCCGAGGGTACAGACCGGCCACCGCTCCCCGGTTTTTCGCGGGGATCAACCGTGCGGGTGACGGGAATCTGCACCATCGCCGATCTGAATACGATCAATCCTCCGGGCACGGTCCCATTTGAGATTCTTCTGCGCTCGATTGCGGATGTGCAGCAGGCGTCCGGTCCGCCGCTTTTCAGCACCCGCAATTTGCTCATCCTTACCAGCCTGCTTCTGGTGATTGCCCTGTTGGCTGGGGCCTACGGGTGGTCGCAGGAGCGCATGGTGCACCGGCAAGCCGAATCCATGGCGCAACTGGAGCAGCGTCGAAGCAGCATTCTGGAAAGCATCAGCACCTCGCGGCCGCTGGCGGAGATCCTGGAAAAGATTGCCGAAATGATGGCTTCGGCGCTGGGCGCCGATTGCTGGTTTGAAGTTGTCGGCGGCGCCCGGCTGGGAAAGCAACCCGAGAACACGGCTTCGCTGCTGGTGGTATCGCAACCTTTGTCGGGGCAGGGAGGGGCGGTGCTGGGCACCATCTTTGTGGCGCTTCATCACGGCTCGCGCGCGGACAGGCGTCAGTACCAGGCCATCCAGATGGGCGCGCGGCTGGCCACCGTCGCCATCGAAACCCACCGCCTTTATTCCGACCTGACCTACCGTTCCGAATTCGATGCGTTGACCGGCGCGCATAACCGTTTTTCGCTGAACCACTATCTCAAGGAGCGGATCCGCAGGGCGCGGGAGGACGCTACCGTCTTCGCCCTGATCTACATCGACCTCGACGATTTCAAGCAAGTGAACGATCGCTACGGTCACCAGGTGGGAGATGCGTTTTTGCAGCAGATCGCCAATCGCATGAAGCGCCAGCTACGCCCGGGCGACTTGCTGGGGCGGCTGGGCGGCGACGAGTTCGCGGCGATTGTTTCCAATGTGCGCAGCGGCGCCGAGGTGGATGAGATCGCGCGGCGGCTGGAGAGCTGCTTCCAGTCTCCCATCCAGGTCGAAGGGCATTCCCTGCGCGGCTCAGCCAGCCTTGGCATTGCCATCTACCCGGCTGACGGCGAAACCCACGATCAGTTGTTGAGCGCGGCCGACAGCGGCATGTACGCGGCAAAAAAGAGGCAACAGGATCAACCGAAAAGCAAGCCATTGCATTCCAGCTGAAGCGAGCCGTTTTGGCAGGCGGGGCGGCGCGCGGCGCCTTGGCGCAGGCGGGGGCCCGGACCGGCGTCCTGCTAGGCTGGGATAAGCAGCCATGGTGCTTTCTTCCCGCTCCGCAGCGTTTTCCAGGATCACCGCACTGGCGTCCAGGCGCACCGTCCATGCGGCGTTTGCCTGGCTGCATGCCAATGAGCGCGTGTTGCTGGGGTGGCAGAGGGATCTGTGCGCGATTCCCGCGCCCCCGTTCGGGGAGAGCGCGCGCTCGCAGTGGACGGCGGAGCGGTTTCGCGACGCCGGGCTCAGGGAGATTGAGATCGACCAAGCCGGCAATGTACTGAGCTTTGTGCCCGCGCCGCGGCTGGACCCTGAAAGCACGGGCGCCGTTATTGTGCTCTCGGCGCATCTGGACACGGTGTTTCCCGCGGACACGCGGCTGCGGCCGATGGTGCGCACAGTGGAGGGACGCGACCGGCTGGAAGCTCCGGGCGCCTGCGACAATGCGGCCGGAGTGGTGGGACTCCTGGCGCTGGCGCACGCCCTGGTGCAGTCGAAGATCGAGCTGCCGGCGGCATTGCTGATTGTGGGCAACGTGGGCGAGGAGGGTGAAGGCGACCTGCGCGGCATGCGGCATCTCTACAGCCGGAGCGCGCTGGCGGGGCGTATCGCGGCCCATATTGTGCTGGACGGCGCCGGCGCCGATTCCGCGGTGACGCAGGCGCTGGGCAGCCGGCGTTACCAGGTGACGATCTCCGGACCAGGCGGGCACAGCTTTACCGATGCGGGGACGCCGAACCCGATTACAGCGCTGGCTTCGGCGCTGGCTGCGCTTTCCTCGACGCCGCTCCCGGAAGAGCCGCGCACCATCCTCAACGTGGGGACCATTCACGGGGGAACCAGCGTGAACTCGATTCCGGAGAGCGCGGCCGCGACCATCGACGCGCGCTCCACCAGCGCGGATGAGCTGGTGCGGCTGGAGGTGGCGCTGCATCGCGCGGTCGAGGATGCAGTTGCCCAATGGAACGCGCGCGCCACGCCGGCAGGCCGCGCGCGCGGGCCGCTCAGGTTTTCGATTGCCGCCATCGGCAACCGCCCCGCGGCGCAACTGGCCGGCGATTCGCCCATCCTGGACGCGCTCCGCGCAGTGGATCGCCACCTGGGCTTGCCGTCGAGCTTGCGGCTGGGCTCGACCGACGCCAACATCCCCATCTCCCTGGGAATTCCGGCGCTTTCAATGGGCGCGGGCGGCGAAGGAGGCGGCGCGCACACCCTGGCCGAATGGTACGAGCCGAGGGATCGAGAACTGGGACTGCGACGCGTGCTACTGCTCACGCTGGCCATGACGGAGTGGGCGGCGGAGCTGTAGAGACAGCCGGTCCCGCAACGACTGTGAACTGTGAACTGCGAACTGCGAGCTAAGAACTACCGCTCCGCTACCTGGTCCAGCAGATCAAAGAATTCAGGGAAGCTGATGGCGGCTGCCTCCGCGCCGCGGATCAGGCTCTCGCCCTCCGCGCGTAGCGCGGCCACGCTGAAGGCCATGGCAATGCGATGGTCACCGCCGGAGTCGATCATCGCGCCATGCAGCGTCTGCCCGCCGGGCACGTCGAGGCCATCCTCAAACTCCTCCACTTCCGCGCCCATCGCGCGCAGGTTTCGCGCCACCAGCGCGATGCGGTCCGATTCCTTCACGCGCAGCTCCCTGGCGTCGCGGATGCGAATGCCGCCCGAGGTGTACGGCGCAATGGCCGCCAGCGCCGGCAGCTCGTCGATGAGCTGCGCCGCCAGTGCGCCGGTGATCGCCGCGGAGCGCAGCCCGTCCGGCGGCGCCGATACTTGCACCGTGCCCACCAGCTCGGCATGCTTTTCTTCCAGGTTCAGCACGGCGATGTGCACGCCCAGCGCGGTCAGCACATCCAGCAGCGCCGCGCGGGTGGGGTTGAGCCCGATCGAATCCAGCACCAGCGACGAGCCCGGAAACAGCGCGGCAGCGCAGAAAAAGAATGCGGCCGAGGAGATGTCGCCGGGAACCGCAGCCTCAATCGCGTGCAGCTTTTGCGGCCCGGCGATGGAAACGGAATCGCTGCTGCGCGCAACCTCCGCGCCGAATGCGCGCAGCGCCAGCTCGCTGTGGTCGCGGGTGCGCACGGCTTCGCGCACCGTGGTGGTTCCGGCGGTTTCGAGGCCGGCCAGCAGCACGCACGTCTTCACCTGCGCGCTGGGCACCGGCGTGGTGTAGTCGATCGGCTCGAGCGCCGTGCCTTCAATGATTACCGGCGCGTGCCCATCCGTCAGCGCGATGCGCGCGCCCATTTCCGTTAGCGGTTTGCGGATGCGCTCCATGGGCCGGCGCGACAGCGACTGGTCGCCGATGAGCGTGAATGCACCCTCCTGCGCGGCCAGCAGCCCCGAGATCATGCGCATGGTCGAGCCGGAGTTGCCGCAGTCGAGCGGGCCGCTCGCAGGCGTTACGCGGCCGGCGACGCCAGTCACCTCCACCGCGCCGTTATCAAGTCTGTTTACGCGCGCGCCCAGCGCCTCCATGCAGCGTAGCGTGGAAGCGCAATCCGCGCCGGTGGAGAAGTTCGTGAATCGCGACGTGCCTTCGGCAAACGCGGCCAGCATGCCGTAGCGGTGGCTGATGGATTTGTCGCCGGGCAGGCGCAGGCTGCCCAGAATGTTGCGCGCCGGACGGATAATGCGTTCTTCGGTTGAGGTATGCAAGCGAACTCCGCGAACGGGGATAGGTTGAGTTTAACAAGCCGCTCATTTCACTCGCAGCACGATGATGGTCTCGTCGTCGAAGCGGTCGTGGCCGTCCTGGAATCGCGAAACGTCATTCAGAATGGCCTCCGCAATCTCCGCGGCGGAACGGTCGCGATGCCCGCACAGCACCTGGCCCAGGCGTTCTTCGCCGTACGCCTCGTCCTGCGCGTTGTCCGCGTCCAGGATGCCGTCGGACACAAACACCACCGCGTCGCCCGGCTGCGTGGCCATGGTCAGCTCCTCGTAGGCCACGTCAGGGAACATGCCCAGGGGAAAGCCCTCCGCGCGCACCACTGTCGATTGCCCTTCGCGGCACAAAACCGGCTGTACCGCGCCGGAGTTGGCCACCGTCAGCATGCGCGTCTGGTCGTTCCACAGCGCGAACAGCATGACCACGTACTGCGACTCGAGTTTGCGCTCCTGCAATGCGTCGTTCAGCATGGCCAGCATCTTGGCCGGCTGCAGCCGGTGGCTGGCCGCCGAATGCATGATGCCGCTCACCAGCGCCGCGAACAGCGCCGCGGGCGCGGCTTTGCCGCTCACGTCGCCGAGCACGATCGCGCTTTCATCCGGACTGTATTCCAGGAAGTCATACAGGTCGCCGCCGATGGTGCGCGCGGGAAGGAAGCGCACCGCCAGGTCCGCATTGGCGTGCTCCGGCGGCGACTGAGGCAAAAGCCTGAGCTGCACCTCGCGCGCCATGGCGATATCCCGCTCCAGTTGTTTTTCCTGCCGGCTGACCGCCTGATATAACCGCGCATTTTCGATGGCGATGGCGATCTGCGCCGCCAGCGTGGTCAGTATGCGCGCGTGCTCGTCGTTGAAGAAGCCCACGCGCGTGTGTTCCAGGTCCAGCACGCCGATCACGCGCCCCTTGTAAAACAGCGGCACAATCAGCTCCGAGCGCGTCTCCGGATTCATCTCCACGTAGCGCTGGTCCTGGCGCACGTCGGGCACGTTGATGGGGCGCCACTCCCTCACCGATGCGCCCACCAGTCCGCTGTTGATGGGCAAACGGCGCCGCGGCGCGTGCGCATATCCGAACCGCCACGCATAGCGGGTGATCAGCGTCTCGCCCTTCTCGTCCATCAGCATGATGGTGAACATCTGGTAGTCGATCAGGCGGCGCAGAAGCTGCCCGATGCGTTCCAGCAGCGGATCGAGCTGGAGGATCGAGGTCAGCTCCGCGGCAATCTCGTTCAGCACCGTCAGGGTTTGCGCCTGCCGCGACACGCGCGCGTACAGCCGCGCGTTCTCAATTGCCTGCGCGATGCGCGACGCCGTCAGCGTGAGCAGATGCAGGTGCTCCTCGCGAAAGTAGTCGGCCTGCTCGCTCTCGATATCCAGCACTCCGATCAGGCGGTTCTTGGCGATCAGCGGCACCGTCAGCTCCGAGCGTACATCGGGATTTGCCGCTATGTAAGCCGGCTCCGCGGCCACGTCATTCAGCAGCATGGGCTGACGCGTCAGCGCCACCTGCCCCACCACGCCCTTGCCCATGGGAACCGGCATCCGCTCCACTTCTGGCGTGTGCCCGATCTGGAACCGCATGCGCAGCTCGTTGGTGCGGTCGTTCAGAAGAAGGATGGCGAAGATGCGGTAGGGAATGATGGCGCGCACCAGCTCCGAGGTGCGCACCAGCAGAGTTTGCAGATCCAGCGTGGTGTTCAATGCGTCGGCCAGTTGCACCAGGTACGCCAGGTCGGCCGGTTCCACGCGCACGTTGGTTGGATCGATGTGCGTGCCTGCCGAGGGACGATAGTCTCCCTCGTACTCGTGTTCGGTGGTGGGGCGTCGGGACATGGGATGGCCGAATGGAAATGATAAATGCAGGGAGTAGGGAACAGGGAACAGGGATTAGGGGTTAGGGATTAGGGATTAGACAAAATTACCGAATCGTATGCCAAGAGTGTCTTGGATCACCGTTGCCGCAGGGCCTCATTCCCTATCATGCGCCAAGAGCGATCTGGTTGAGGGCAAATAGATGAGCAATTCTTACAGGGACCTGGTCGTATGGCAGCGAGCTGTTGAGTTGAGCCTTGCGACCTACAAGTTGACAAGCTCTTTTCCGGTGTCGGAACAGTTTGGCTTGACAAACCAGATGCGCCGCGCTTCCGTCTCGATTGCAAGCAATATTGCTGAGGGATATGGAAAATCGACAAGGGGCGAATACAGACTCTATCTCGGCCACGCACGCGGATCGATCTTCGAACTACAGACGCAGCTTCTCATCTCCCGAGAGCTAGCCTACGGGTCCAAGCAAATGCACTGCTCCGCGGAGAGCCTCTCTAATGAAGTGGGGCGGATGCTGGTTGCAATCATGAACAAGCTGGGAAAGCAGGACTCGTGATCTAATCCCTAATCCCTGCTTTACTCCGCTCCCGCTTCCCGCACAATCGCCACGCTGGCCGAAGCGCCCAGCCGGCTGGCTCCCGCCTCCAGCATGGTGCGCGCATCGGCCAGGGTGCGGATGCCTCCGCTGGCCTTCACCCCGCAGCGCCCACCGGCCACGCCGCGCAGCAGGGCAACATCGACGGCCGTGGCTCCGCCTATGGAAAACCCGGTCGACGTTTTCAGGAAGTCAGCGCCCGCCTGGATGGCGATCTCCGCGCCGCGCAGCTTCTCTTCCACGTTGAGCAGACAGGTCTCGAGGATCACCTTCAGAATGGCCCCGTGATGGTGCGCCACCGTCGCCGTGGTGTGGATGGTGCGATGCACCGCGTGATGGTCTCCGCTCTTCAACTGACCCACCGGGATCACCATGTCCAGCTCTTTTGCGCCCAGCCGCGTCAGCGCCGCCGCCTCCTGCCGCAGCGTGGAATCGAGCGTCGCTCCCAGGGGAAATCCGACCACCACGCCCACCGGGATTCCGGTTCCCGCAAGCATGGAAACCGCCGTCGTCGCCCACGCCGGGTTCACCATCGCGCAGGCAAAACGGTAGCGCACCGCCTCGTCGCACAGGGTCTCCACCTGGTCCCGCGTGGCGTCGGGTTTCAGCAGCGTGTGATCGATCACCGCGGCCAGCGATTGCCAGCCCGCCAGAGCATTTGCGGCAAAAGCCGCTGCATCCCAGCTCCCGTGGTCAAACTCGAGATCGGCTTCTGAAAGGCCGGTCGGTGCCGCCATCTCTTGACTCCTTTTCGCCATCCCGGCGTTGCTCGCGCCTCCGCCCGGGGGCTCATTTCCGGGGACCGAGTATAGACCGTCTTTCGGGCCAGTGACCATCCCACAAAAGCGCTGCCCCATTGGACGGCGCATTGGCTGTGAATGATACGTTTTCCCGGCTCAATCCGCCGGCTCAATCTCCATCCGCTCGATCAGCCCATCGCGCAGGCTGTAAATGTGCCGCACCATGGTATCCACCAGTAGATTGCCTGCGCGGTCCCGCACCACCTGGTGAACCATCACCGTCACCCTGCCGTCCGCTTCCGCACTGATCTCAACCGGATCCACGTGCGGATCAAGCGCTGCCCACTGCCGTGTCCAGTAATCGCGAACTTCCTCATGCCCATGCACATAGCCGCCTTCCCACCGGTTCGGCCAGGCTACGTCCGGCTGCATGCGGGCGAGCACCGCGTCGATGCGGCGCGCGTTGAAGTCGCGGTAGGCGGCCAGCAGGATTTCGCGTGTAGTCTCCATGGATTTCTATTCCGGATGGTCCGGCGTCATGAGGCAGATGTCGGGCAGGTTCCGGTACCGCTCCGCATAATCCATTCCATAGCCGATTACGAATAAATTTGGAATGGAGAAACCCACGTAATCCGCGTCGATCTTCTCGATCCGCCGCGAAGGCTTGTCCAGCAGCGCGGCAATCCGCAGGGTCCGGGGCCGTTGCTGCATGATGAGCTTTCGCAGGTAGGAGAGCGTCAGCCCGGTGTCCAGGATGTCCTCCACAATCAACACGTTCTTGCCTTCCACACTCTCGTCCAGGTCCTTGATCAGCTTGACCGCGCCCGACGTGCGCTGACCCTTTCCGTAACTGGAAACCGCCACAAAATCGAAGGTGGCATCGATCTGCAGGGCTCGCGACAGGTCTGCCAGGAATGGCGCCGCGCCCTTGAGCACGCCCACCAACACAAGCTTTTCGCCATGGAGGTCGCGCGTGATCTCCGCGCCCATCTCAGCAACTCTAGTGGCAATCTGCTCCCGCGTATAGAGAACCTGCAGTCCCTGGTAAGTGGTAGAGGCCATGGGGACAGTATCGCCTGAATACCCGGCTGAGGGGCACCGCGAATGTGAAAAAACTGCCACGTCGTGGCAGCGAGGCGCATCATTAGTCCCCTCATTCGCGTCTATACTGAGAGTTGAGATGTATCCCTACATTCATCTGAGCCTCGGCTCCTTCCACAGAGACATTCCCACCTTCGGCCTTATGCTGTGGGTGGCCGCGGTTGCCGCCGGGCTGGTCATGGACCGCAATTTCCGCCGGTTCAAGATCACGGCCGACGCGGTGGGCATGGTGGCCATCACCGTCATCGCCGGGATTGTGGGCGCCAAGCTCTGGCACGTGCTCGATACGCCCTTAGAATTCCGCGAAGAAGGCTGGCGGGTGCTCTGGGATACCGGTGGGTTTGCCTGGTTCGGCGGCCTTACTGTCGGCATTACCGCGCTGGTAATACAGGGCTTGCGCGCCAAAATCGGCGCCCTGCGCATGCTCGATCTGGCCGCTCCGGCTGCCGCCATCGGCTACGGCCTGGGTCGCATCGGCTGCTTCCTTTCTGGCGACGGCTGCTACGGTATCCCCACCAAGCTTCCCTGGGGCATGGCCTTCCCTAACGGCACCGACCCCATCTTCGTGCGCGTGCACCCCACGCCGCTCTACGAGCTGGCTGGCGGTCTCCTGATCGGCCTCTGGCTGTGGATGCGCGGGGGCAAACACCGGCCCACCGGCAGCATCCTGGGCGAATACCTCATCCTCACCGGCACCGCCCGCTTCCTGGTCGAGTTCCTGCGCCGCAACCCCAAGGTTCTATGGGGCTTATCCAACGCACAACTGGCCAGCGCCGCTTGCGTTGTAGCGGGTGCGGCGCTGCTGGTCTGGATCGCCAAACGACGCCATGCCGCCGAGGGACAGGCTGCCCTCGCCGTCCAGAAAACGGCATAGGTTCCCCTCCGATGGATCGGCGCGGCTGCTGGCAATGGAAGCGGCGCCAAGCCGCAGTTCTATTGAGTGATTCTGGATTGGCGTGCAGGGTCAATTCTCGGAGGGCCGCTCCACGTGATCGATTACCAACTGCCTCAGCGGAGCCTTCCCCGGCTTCAGCTTCAATCCGAGCTGCTCCTTCACTGCTTCCAGAAATGGTGTTCCCTGCAGTTCAGGCGCGGCGGCCTCTGAGGATTGCGCCCCAGGATTCTGCCTGAACATGCCAGGGTCTGGAGTCCAGTGCAGCGTGAAGTCGTACTTCCCGGTCAATCCGGTCGCGTCCACCACCGGCCGACCCAATCTGGCAATCGAAAATGACTTCGCTATCATTTCCATCGTCGTGTCTCGCGACCCGGTGAGCATCATGTTGTTCGGCATGAGCTCCGATTCGACACCACCACATTGCGACGGAAATAAATTCGAGTCTTTCAGCTCCGCCCCATGAGTCGGCGTCACCTTAACGCCGCATGCCGGCCCGTCCTCATGCCGACGCAGTTTCGGTCCCAGAGTTCCCGGCTTTATCAAAGTCATCGCCAGCACCGGTGTCTCCCGCGACTCAAAATGAACCACCAGCCCAAATCGCTGTTTCAGCAGCGATTGCATCATCAGACGCATCTGGTCTTTGGTCGGATTCGTCATGGGGGCCCGAGCACGGATTTCATAGTTCTCCGTCTGCACCCATTTCGGAACATGCGCATACATCGCCAGCCACTGTTCACGCGTGGACCAAATCTTGTAGGCGAACTCGATGTAGGTCTCCAGCGGAAAGTCTGCGATTAAGAGACCGCCGGTGTTCCCGTAGGCATTGTCCGGACTCAAGCGAAAGTTCGACGGCTCCATTGGCCCCGGATTCAACCGCACCGAAGCAACTTCAAACTCCATTTTTCCGCCCGCTGCCTTTTGCCACCCGGGCATCGTCCCCGGTTGAGCCCGAATTGGTGCTGTCTGCAGTGAGCCGAACGCCGATGAGACAGCAACAGCCCATGCCTTCCCCTGCTTTTCGGGTTCGGGTGGCGGATTCGAGTTGGAGCCTTGCTGCTCGCCCCTGGTGGCGGATCCTTCATCCGCCGCAACTTTGCGTTCGAAGCTGCTACCGGCCGGTTGCTTCTCCTGCGTGGCCCGGGCCGGCAGGTCAAAGGGCGAAGAGAACGGCGCCTGTGTTTGAGGCAAAACCACGCCACTTGCTCCCCGCGCACCATTCTCGGACTCTGCATTTTTAGTCAAACTGGGGGGTGTGGGCAGGTTGAGGCGCCGCATGACAACCTCTATTGGAGATATTGGCCCACGGGAAGCGGAAGAGGGCCGGTCGGGTGTCAGATGGGTCAGGCCAAACGAGAGAAGATTAAGCGCGGCTAACGTGACAGCGCTGCCAACCAGAAATGGCCCGGTCCCCGGCCGTTCATGGTTGAGAACCTGAAAGGAGGGAACCCCATGACGATGCTGCGGGATCGAGACCGTGACGACCTGGGTTGGAAGGGTCCGGCAGGCCTGAGGAAAACCAACAGCAATATCGCCGATGAGATCCAGACAGAGCCGCATCCTTCGCAACAGGCCTGTTTCATCCCGGAATCGTTCTCGGAGCAATAGCCGGGCCTCGTCCTCGTAGACCCTTCGGAATTGAGAGGGATAAAGGCGTAAGAGAGAGGCAAACAGCCGCTCAAACATAGTCCCCACTCAGGATCTTCTTGGCGCGAGCCACCTGTAGAATTCCGGCGAGCATTTCCGCCTCGGCGCGAGCCATTTTTCGTCCCGCCGGGGTCATCCTGTAATAGCGGCGTCGTTCGTGGCCGGGCTGCAGCTCTGCGGGATGGTCGGCTTCTACAATCAATCCCTCTTCAAGCAGCGCCTGAATCGAGCTATAAAGCGTCCCGGGCCCGAGCCGCATGCGGCCGCGAGTCTGTTCTTCGACCTGCCGCATGATGCCGTAGCCGTGAAGATCGCAGTCCGCCAGCGAAAGCAGAATCTGAAACGCGGCCGAGGGTAATGGAGTGAACTTTTGCCTTGGCATCTTCAACGACCTCGTATATCGATAAACGATATATCCAACAACGACTAAGTCTCCCCGCCGCCGATTTGTCAAGAGCTTTCTCTTTGGCGTGGTTGCGCCCGGCCCCCGCCCATTTCCTCGACACGGCCGCGGGAATGGATCAGAAACCCTCGCCGGTCCTGCGCGCCGTAGTATCCTTCAAAATCAGATCAAGAGACCCCTGGTTCCGGTATACCCAAATCATTCCGGGGACGCGCCCGTTCCGTCCCCTCCAGGCCCATCTCGATGTAAAGGGAGCTTCCATCATGGGATTGAACCTGCGCCGCGCCGCTGTTGCTTTTGCCGCCTGCCTTATCGCTTTTCTCGCCGCTCCGCTCTTCGCCGCCTCGCCTGACGCAAGCGGCGCCGAGACCAGCCGCCACGGCTACTACCGCTCGCCTGCCATCCACGGAGACACGATCGTCTTTAATTCCGAAGGCGACCTGTGGACGGTGAGCATTAATGGTGGCGTGGCCCACCGGCTCACCACCGGAGCTGGCGAGGAAACCGAGCCCATGATCTCGCCCGACGGCAAGACCGTTGCCTTTCTTGCTGACTACGAAGGCCCCAGCGAGGTCTACACCATGCCCGTCAACGGCGGCCTGCCCGAGCGCCGCACCTGGGAAGGCGACGTGGAGCCCGAGGGCTGGACGCCGGACGGCCGCCTCGTGATCGCCACCCAGCGCTACTCGACGCTGCCCGGCGACAAACTTGTCCTCGTCGACTCCACCGGCAAGCGCGAAATCGTTCCCCTGGCTGAAGCTGCCGAGGGCGCCTGGTCCGCCGACGGCCACACTCTCTTCTTCACCCGCTGGTTCAAGCAGTTCAGCGAGACCAAGCGCTACAAGGGCGGATGGGCGGAGAATCTCTGGCGCTTCGACGGAACTCACGAGGCCGAGCCACTAACCGCCGACTACGACGGAACCTCCGCTCATCCCATGGTCTGGAACAGCCGCGTCTACTTCCTCTCCGACCGCGACGGCATCATGAACGTCTGGTCGATGGACGATCAGGGCAAGGACCTGAAGGAAGAGAGCCATCAGAAGATCTTCGACGTCGAATCGGCATCCGTCTCCGACGGCCACATCGTCTACGCCTCCGCTGCCGATCTCTGGCTCACCGACCTCGCCACCGGCCACGAGGACAAACTCCCCGTCACCCTCGAGTCAGACTTCGACCAGATGCGCCAGCACTGGGTGAGCAAGCCGCTCGAGTATCTCACCGAGGTCCATATCTCGCCCGACGGCTCCGCGGCCGTCTTCACCGCCCGCGGCGAAGTCTTCGCCATTCCCGCCAAATTCGGCCGCATCGTCAAGGTCGCATCCGATTCCTCGGTCCGCTATCGCGAAGCCCGCTTCCTGCCTGACGGCAAGACCATCCTGGCGCTCTCCACCCAGTCCGGCGAGGCCGAGTTCTGGAAGTTCCCGGCCAACGGCGTGGGCAAGCCCGAGCAGTGGACCAACGACGCCAAAGTGCTGCGCTGGGACGGCGTCGTCTCCCCCGACGGACGCTGGCTGGCCCACTTCAACAAGGACCAGGAACTCTGGATCTACGACATCAAGGCCGGCGAGGAGAAGCGCATTGAGAAATCGGAAAATCGCGGCTCATGGAACCGCCGCATCGCGCAATCGATGAACGGCGACTTCGGCGATCTGCGCTGGTCGCCCGATTCCAAGTGGCTGGCCTATTCCGAGACCGCCGACAACTCCTTCCAGCAGATCAAGCTTTTCAACGTCGATTCGAGCGCCATCCAGACCATCACCGACAACCGCTTCAACTCCGGCAGTCCGGAGTGGAGCGCCGACGGCAAATGGCTCTACTTCCTCTCCGACCGCAATCTTAAAACCACCATCCCCGGTCCGTGGGGACCGCGCGAGCCCGAGCCGCACTTCGACAAAACTGTGAAGATTTACCAGCTCGCCCTCACGGAAGGCCTGCGCTCGCCGTTTCTGCCGCCGGATGAGCTCCATCCCGACAAGAAGGACGAATCGAAGAAGGACGAATCCAAGCCGGCGGAAACCAAACCCGATACCAAGCCGGACACCAAGCCCGCCGACGCGAAGGATGCCAAGCCTTCTGACAAGAAGCACGCGGACTCGACCGCCGCTGCCAAGCCTGAGGACAAGAAAGCCGACGAAAAGAAGCCCGACGACAAAAAGCCCGAGGAAAAGAAACCGCCGGAGGTGAAGATCGACTTCACCGGTCTCGCCGATCGCGTCACCGAAGTCCCCGCGCCCGCCGGCAATTACGGCAGCCTGCAAGCCACCGACAAGCGCCTGTGCTGGCTGAACGCCGCAGACGACATGGGCGAGCACATCTCCCTTGAGTGCCTCGATATTGCCAACAAGGGCGACGAGCCTGACAACGTCATCAGCGACGTGCGCGGCTTCGAGATCTCCGCCGACCGCAAGAAGATGCTCATCGCCAAAAAGGAACAGTTCTACATCTTCGACGCCGACGTGAAGACTCCCGATGCCAAGGCGCAGGGCAAGGCCGAAATCGATCTTTCCCACTGGACCATCACCACCAACCCGCGCCAGGAGTACCACGGCATCTTTCTCGACGCCTGGCGGCTGGAACGCGACTACTTCTACGACCGCAAGATGCACGGCGTGGACTGGCCTGCGATGCGCGACCGTTACCTGCCGCTGGTCGATCGCGTGGCCGACCGCGACGAGCTCAATGACGTGATCGCGCAGATGGTCAGCGAGCTTTCAGCGCTGCACACATTTGTCGAAGGCGGCGACGCACGCAAGCCCGAGGACCACATCGGCCTGGCCACCTTTGGCGCCCGGCTGCGCCGCGATGAGAAGGCCGGCGGCTTCGTGGTGGAGCACATCTACGCCCACGATCCCGACCTGCCCGACCAGGCGCCGCCCTTCGCCCGTCCCGACTCGCTGGTGAAGGAAGGCGAAGTCATCACCTCGATCGACGGCGTCGACCCGCTCAGCGTCGTCGACGAAACCGAGTTGCTGCGCGGCAAGGCCGGCCAGCAGGTTCTCATTCACGTGAAAAACGAGAAGGGCGAGGGCCGCGATGTGCTGGTCAAGCCCATCAGCTTCCATTCGGACGCCGTGATGCGCTACTCCGAATGGGAATACACGCGACGCCTCGCCGTCGACAAGGCATCGAACTCGACCATCGGCTACGTCCACCTGCGCGCTATGACCTCGGGCGACATCGACCAGTGGGCGCGCGATTATTACCCCATATACGATCGCCAGGGCCTCATCATCGACGTCCGCCACAACCACGGCGGCAACATCGACTCATGGCTTTTGTCGAAGCTGCTGCGCCAGGCCTGGTTTTACTGGCAGCCGCGCGTCGGCATTCCCAACTGGAACATGCAGTACGCCTTCCGCGGCCACATCGTGGTCCTCTGCGATCACGAAACGGCATCCGACGGCGAGGCTTTCAGCGAGGGATTCAAACGGCTCAAGCTGGGCAAGGTCATCGGCATGCGCACCTGGGGCGGCGAGATCTGGCTATCCGGCTCCAACGTTCAGGCCGATAACGGCGTGGCCACGGCTGCCGAAACCGGCGTCTATGCCGACGGCAAATGGCTCATCGAAGGCCACGGCGTCGAGCCCGACATCGTCGTCGACAACCTGCCCCACGACAGCTTCACAGGGGACGATGCGCAGTTAGAGGCCGCGCTCAAGGAACTGAGCAAGGAGATCAAGGAAGATCCAAGGCCGGTCCCGCCGCCGCCTCCGCATCCGGACAAGGCGTTCAAGTTCCAGCAGTGACCGCTTGGGTAGCAGGATTCTGGGTGCCCCATGTCCCAATTTTGGGACCTGGGAAACGAAGCAGGTGGCCCGCTCGTCGGGGTTGCAGGAGCTGTGCCCGGTTCATCGTTCGCCGCGGCGAACGATGAACGAGTATTCGGACGCGGCCGTTGCAGGATTTCGATTGGCGTCAGGACCGTTGAAAAGGCGGGCCCGCAAGAGAGCAAAGGCCCCCTCCCTCCCGACCAGAAAGGTCTTTGGGGAGGGGGCCTTTGCGTTGTGTGCTGAACGAGGACGAGCCCGCTCAGATGTTTAGAACTCCAGCCGCAGCGAACCCTGCAATACGCGGGCAGATAGATCGCTGCCGGTGGGAGTTACCGTGCCCGGAATGGTGCCAAACTCGTTGGGCGGGCTGGTCAGGTCCATATTGTACTGGAAACTCGGATGCTGGAAGTTGGGATGGTTGAAAGCGTTGAAGGCATCGCAGCGGAACTTGAGGGTCATACCCTCGTGGTAGATCGGGAAGGGGAAGCTTTTGCCCAGCCCGAGATCGGTGTCGAAGAAGCCGGGACCGCGCAGGTTGTTGCGCGAACCCATCTCAAAGCCCACAGGACCGCGCCACTGGCTGAAGGCCGTCACAGGATTCTTGAAGGTGCTGACCACGCCATCCGACCCCACGGTCACATGGGACTTGGTCAAACCCGAGAGGCTGCCGGACAGAATCGCAGGGTCTTCATTGGAGTAGCTCATGAGGAAGGCAATCGAGTTGGCCATGTAGGGCTGGCCGGTATGGTAAATCGGCAAACCGCTCAACTCCCACCCGCCAATGAACTCGTCGGCCCACAGCGGGATATTGGCTGCAAATTGCTTGCCCCGGCCGAACGGCAACGTGTAGAGGGCGTTTCCGTTCACGTATTGGGTCACGTCGAAGTCCGAGTTCCCACGGCACAGGCGCGGCCGCAGGACATCGCAGATATAGCCGTAACCCTCGTAGGCATAGGAGTTGGCAACCAGCGAGACATTGTCGATCGAATGCGAAAAGGTGTAGTTCAGGTCGAACTGCAGACCGTAGCCGGTGTTCTTGTGCAGCGTAGCCAGCACGCCGTTGTACGAGGAGAAGCCCAGGTCGGTGAAGAAGGTATTCTCCGAAAGCTGTGCGGCCATGCCCACGTTGTCGGGCAGCAAACCGTAACCGGACATCAGGTCGACACTGTCTGCCACGTCGCCGCGCGCCGGATACGGGGCCATGCTTTCCGCAATAAAGGCCGTGTTACTGATGCCGGTCCCGTTCGGGTACAGCACGTGCTCAAAAAACGGCTGCGCCGGAACGCTGGTCAGGGGGGCATTCGGATTGGCCCGCAGCCACGTGGTCAGGTTGGCCATGGCCGTGCTCAGTTCCTGCCCGGAGACCTTGTCCGGGAAGTCGATAAGCTGCTCGGCGTCGGTCTGGGCCAGCAAATGGCGTCCCAGGCGGCCCACGTAACCCAGCTTGGCGATGTAGCCTCCCTTGAGCTCGTACTGGAAGCCTAAGTTGTACATGATGTTGTATGGCGTGGGCAGGTTGTGGTCAACGGAGATATTGAATGCGCCGCCATTGGCCAGGCCGCAAGGCCCGGGCGTGGGGCACTCCGGAGATCCGGGGCCTACAAACGGAATGAAGGGCTTGGTGATTTTCGGTATGCCGGGGCCTGGCGGCGGGTTGCCATAAGACGTAAAGCGCGTATTCTCCAGCAACGAATTATAGGCCGCGCTATGGGCTGAAGTGGCTGGCACGCCATAATCCTTGGTCCCGGAACTCTCAAACAGATAGGAATACGATGCTTCCTCCTGCAGAAACGCATTGACGACCGACTCGTCATAGACGATTCCGCCGCCGCCATTAACCACGAGTTTGCGGTTCATGCCAGGAGGTGTCCAGGCAAAGGCCACGCGGGGAGCAAAGTCCTTGTTGTCCGGTTGATAGTAACCTGGGGCGTTGTTGGCTTTGCCGGCCAGATTGTATTTGACGTATGGGACAATGTCGGATGAGCCGTAGCCCGGCACCGACGCCGGCCCACTCACGCCAGCCTTGCTCTGCGCGATACGGGCGTTCATGAAGTCCCAGAAGCTCAAGTTCTGGTCCGATTCGATGCCGTGGATCTCATAGGGCACCGTGAAGTTCTCGTAGCGCAGACCGTAGGTGAAGGTTAACGACGGCGTCATCTTCCAGGTATCCCCGAAATAGAACTCCGTCTCGTAATAACGGAAGGTGGTCTGCAATCCGGTACCCTGCGGCACCGCGCTGCCCGATGAGTTGTAGTTCCAGGTGTCGTTGGTATCTTCAAAACGGCCCAACGCAAGCACCAGCGCGGACTGGTAGACGGTCAGGCTGGTCTGGCTGTTGTCCAGATTGCTCGGATCGAAGTTAAATTCCGACGTGCCATTCGTGGGCAGTCCGGTCACGAAGCCGCCCAATCCGACGATGGGACCGTTATAGTCGCCGTAGGTGGCGTAATGCGGGCTGGGGTATTTGAAATCGCCGCCGAAGGTCAGGCTGTGACGCCCCTTCTCCCAATGGAAGTCGTCGCGCACTACGGGAATCGGAAAATAGCGCGCCGACCCGCCGGCGCCGGCGTAAGGGCCGGAGAGGAAGTAGCCGCCGGTGGGATCTCCATCGAATTCGTACTGGTTCGCCCCTAACGGGTTATAGGTATCCTGCGTGGAAACCTTGGCGATGGTGCTGCCCCAGATCACAGTGTTGGTCTTGGTGGTGCCCATCGTCCAGTCCCACCCCACCACCCACGCATGGCTGGTGTCCAGATACGGGTAGGTCTCAGGATCGCCCGAGAATTGCGGCGCGCCGGCCACCGAATTGATGTTGTTGTAGGTGACGCGGCCAAATAAGTGGTGGTTGGGGAACGGGTCCAGATCGAGCCTGCCCACGTAGTTCTTTTCGATGTACGGCTCGGGAGCATTGAAACGGTAACCGGCCGTGTTCACCAGGTCGCCCGCGTCACCGGTAAAGTCGTTCGGCGCGGGATACCGGGCGGCAAGAGTCGTAATCATCCCCTGATCGAAACCGACGCCTTGTGGATCGAAGCCTTTCACCTGCGCCGCGTTGATGCTGTCCTTCGCCCCCGAAGTAATATTGGTGTAGTAGCTGATGGAATCGTTCTTCAGGAACGGGGTCATCGGCACGGTCCGCGTTGCAATGGTTGAAAGCGAGTCATGGCGACCGTTGTAATCGAAGAAAAAGAAGGCCTTATCCTTCCAGATGGGACCGCCGATGGAGCCACCGTACTGGTTGCGGACCAGTGGGGCGCGCGCTACACCGTCGAAGTTGTTAAACCACTCGTTGGCCTCGAGATCGGTGTCGCGGTGATATTCGTTGAGATCGCCGTGGAAGTGGTTGGTGCCGGACTTGGTCACCATATCGAACTGGCCGCCGCCACCGGCGCCGTTGCTCGAAAGCATGCCCGCGGTGGTGCCTTTGAACTCCTGCACCGAGTCCACCGGGGCGCCGGCGACGACGGCGCCGAAGGAGCCGTAGGCCTCGTCGTTCACGTCCAGGCCATCCAGGGTCACGCGGGACTGATCGGTGCGCGCGCCCGTCGAAGAGCCATCATTGGTCATGCCCGGCTGCTGCGTAAGCAGCTCCAGAGGAGTGTCGCGGACCATGACCGGCAGATCCTGCATATACTGGACCTGGAAGTTGTTGCCCACCGTGGCATCGGTCGTATCCAGGGTCACAGTCTGGTTCTCGGCCGATACGGCGATGGTCGCGGTTACCGCGCCAACCGCCAGCTTGACGTTCTGCGTACGGGTTGAACCCACGTTCATATAAAGACCGCTCAGCACCGTCGTCTCAAAGCCGTCGTGCGAAACCGTCTCCTTGTAGCCGGGACCGGGGGCAACGTTGGTGAGGGTATAGGAGCCGACCTGATTGGCAACCGTTTTGTAGGTCTGACCGGTGCCCGGGTTTGAAAGTTCAATGGTTGCGCCAGGAATCACTGCGCCCGTCGGATCGGTAACCGAGCCGGTTATCGATGCCGTCGATGATGCCTGGGCTCGCAGATCCACGGGTAACGCGAGCGCAAGGAGAACCGCGATCGCCAACGGTATAGACCGCCACAGAGAATTCAGTTTCATCATGTCATGCTCCTCGAAAGAAAATCACTGATCAACCCCTACGTACCGAGCCGGTTCTGTTCGCGTTCAGTTGCGCCTCAAACGTATCGAGAAACCGGAGGTTATGCAAGTCGAGCGGTATTGCAAACTGACTGGCATTTTATGCTTCGAGCAATGATGCCGTTCGAACCGCGCGGCAGACTGTCATGTGGGTTTAACCTGACGCACGTTTCGAAGCAAAAAAAACAAGATAAAGACAAGGGAATTGATAATCTCTTTAATATGCAATTGATCTGCCAAAGCATAACTGTATGGAATGGGCCAAATTTTCATAAGAACGCCGCGCCATGCTACATAAATTCATATTTAATGGCACCTTGAATATGAATTTCAGACAGGGAGTTCTGCAAAGCAGCCTGATGACGCCCTTTCTCAGCAGTTCTGGCGCACACCGTAGTGGCGTGGTGGAACCAGGATCGGCTTCTGCTCGTACTGTGGAGGAACGGCGCGGCTCGCGCGCCGGATCCCCGGCGATCCTGAAAAACGAGGAGAAACAATGCATCCAGGGTGGGCTCTGTCTTTGCGAGTGCTGCTGTGGGCGCACATTGCCTGCGGCGGCGTGGCGTTTGTGTGCGCGCCGGTGGCGCTGCTGACGGCGAAGGGCGGGCGAACGCACAGGCGCTGGGGCAAGATCTACTTCTGGGCCATGGCGGGCGTGGCGGCCACGGCGCTGGCCCTGTCGATTGCGCTGCCCATCGTGTTTCTGGCTCTGGTGGCCGTGTTCAGCTTCTACGCGGCGTTCTCTGCTTATCGGATTCTGTTCCTGAAGGACCTGGCGCGGGGTGGCCGTCCGCGCTGGTTTGACTGGGCGGCGGCGCTGGTGACGTTTGCGGCCAGCGCCGGCCTGGCGTGGGTGGGCTACTTCCGGCCGCGGCTGGTTCCAGGCACGGGCGTTATAGCGATCGTATTCGGAGGGCTGGGAATGCTTCTCGCGGGCCGATCGCTGGCGACATTTTTGCAGCCGCCGGATGAGAAGCAGTTCTGGTGGTATCTGCACATGAGGGGAATGATCGCCAGCTACATTGCGGCAGTGACGGCATTTGTGGTGGTGAACCTGGCGCCGCACTTCGGCAACGCGTGGTGGGTGTGGCTGGGGCCGGCGATGGTGGGCGTGCCGGGGATCGTCATTTGGCAGGGATATTACCGGAAGAAATTCCGCAGACGCGGGGCGACCGAGCGGGTGACGGCGGGGTGACGTTGCGAGCCAGAGAGCGGCGCTAGAATGTCTCCATGACCGCGCCTTACGCTGGATTGCCCACGTGGCTCTGGGTGGTATTGATTGCGCCATTTGCGTTTTCTATGGGATTCCTGGTGGGCGGGTGGTGGCCTAAGTCTTCTCGTCAGTGGCGGCTTTATTGCGTGGCAATGGCGTGTTTTACGGCATTCTGCGTTGTCATGATTTGCGTGTTCCACTATAAGGCATAAGTGAAATCACGGCGGGTGGTTCGCCCATCGATGCTGAAGAAGCATCTTCTCCCAGCCGTTGCGCGTCATCTAATCGGACACAGAAGGGAGCGCGCACCATGGACACTCAGGCAGCCCTGCGCCAGCAGCTCATTGACAACCTCAAGGCCGGCAACGCCCACACAGAGTTCGCCGAAGCCATCAAGGACTTTCCCGCCGAGCTGCGCGGCAAGCGGCCCAAGGGCTCGCCCCACTCGCCGTGGGAGCTGCTGGAGCACATGCGCATCGCACAGTGGGACATCCTGGAGTTCTCCCGCGATCCCAACCACGTCTCGCCTTCCTTTCCAGATGGCTACTGGCCGCCCCAGCCAGAGCCGCCCGAAGTGAAGGCATGGGACCGCAGCGTCAGCAGGTTCTCGACTGACCTGCGCTCGCTCTGCGCCCTCATCGCCGACGACACGACCGATCTCTTCGCGCGCATTCCCCACGGCAGCGGCCAGACCATCCTCCGCGAGGCGCTGGTCGCCGCCGACCACAACAGCTACCACCTGGGCCAGCTCCTGCTGCTCCGCCGCATCCTGGGCGCCTGGAACGGCGCTGTCTGAGCTTGAGGAAACAGGCCGACAAGAGTCCAGAGGAGCGAGCAGTCCCGGCGCCTGATTCGCAACCCGGAAGCATCTACCGGCCCTGCCTCACAAACGCCACTTCTTCGCGCGGGAATGTGTTAATCTTTCTCAACTGATCCAACAACTTTACGCGCGGGGTTGTGTCCTCAACGGCAGAACCTTCGCAATAGCGGTAAATTCTTCGCAACCTCGCCGTTTCACCGGCGACGGTACATCGGCATAAGCCCATAGCTACCTGCTCCTCTTGTTCCCAGCTATGGCAAGACGGGACGAAAGTCACGAGGAGATTCTCGATTATGAACATTCAGCGCTCGGTCCGCGGGCTGGCATTGGCCGTCGCGGTCGCGTTTTTTGCGGCAGCTTCACCTGCCCAGTTCTTTATCAGCGTTAACATCGGTCCGCCGGTCATGCCGGTCTACGTGCAGCCGGCGTGTCCCGCACCCGACCTGATGTGGACCCCCGGCCACTGGTCCTGGGATCCGGACTTCGCCGATTACTACTGGGTTCCCGGCGCCTGGGTTCCAGCGCCTTACACCGGCGCGCTATGGACGCCGGGCTACTGGGGTTGGGGCCCCGGCGGCGTGTACATGTGGCATGCAGGCTATTGGGGCCCGCACATCGGCTATTACGGCGGCGTGAGCTACGGCGGCGGGTATATGGGAATCGGTTACGCCGGCGGCACATGGAACGGCGGCCACTTTGCCTATAACACCGCGGTGATTAATGTGAATCGCACCGTGGTCACGAACGTCTACGTGAACCAGACCATCGTCCAGCAGACGACCATCGTCAACGTCAACCACGTCGCTTACTCAGGCGGCCCCGGCGGGGTGCAGCATGTTGCAACCCCCGAGGAGCAGATTGCCGATCACGATCAGCATGTGCAGCGGACAAGCTACCAGACGCAGGCCGAGAATCAGGCCAAGTCCAACCCGGGTAACTTCTCGAAGAATAACGGCGGCCATCCCACTAACCTTGCGCTTACCAAGCCGCTGCCCGTGGAGCATCATGCCGCGCCAGCCGGATTCAAGCCTCCGCCGCCGAGGCCGATGACCGAACTGGCCAAGGTTCAGGCTCCGCTATCGGTGCAGAAGGCTGCGGCGGAGTCTTCCACCAAGACCGCAACGGCGGTAAAGAAGAATCCCCCGCCGCCGCATCCAGCGCCCGCCCCAAAAGCGCACGGAACAACACCAGCGCTGGCCAAGCCTGTGTCGCCGCCAGCTCCGAAGGCGCATCCGGCTGCACCACCGCACCCGGCCGCTCCGCCGCATCCTGCGGCTCCGCCCAAGCCGGCTGCGAAGCCGGCGCCGAGGCCGGCGCCTCCGGAGTCAAAACCGGCTGCAAAACCCAAGCCCAAAACCGAGAAACCCAACGGTTAAGCGGAACATTCATCCTCCACCGGGCCCGCGGTTTGCCGCGGGCCTTTTTCTTTCTATTGCTCTATCTCCTCCCAGGCTCTACACGCATCAAAGCTGAAGGGTCCCGGGTTTCCGGTCCCTGCTATCCCGGTTCCTGTATCAGCGCGTTTCGCAACTTCTCAGCATCCCCCGTGTCCGATTCCATAGCCCGGAGAAAGCAAGCATCCGGACCGGCCGCAAGTAGGCCGTAAACATAAGGAAAATCGAACCTCCCCCTGCCCCTAACCGCAGTCCCTCTTAAGGCAGGCGGGCGCGTGCGATCGAGGAGGATCCCCCATGAAATTGTTCCGTTCTGTTCGATGGCTCCTTTTGGCGCTGCTGCTTCCGCTTATTCCAGCTTCGCAGGCTCACGCCGGCGTCTTCATCAGCGTCGGCTTTGCTCCGCCCATTCTCCCGGTTTATGTGCAGCCCGCGTGTCCCGAGCCAGGCTACATGTGGTCGCCCGGCTACTGGGGCTACGGCCCCGACGGCTACTACTGGGTTCCGGGCGACTGGGTTCCGGCGCCTTATTACGGCGCCCTGTGGACCCCGCCTTACTGGGGCTTTGCGGGCGGCCTTTACGTCTTCCATCCCGGCTACTGGGGCCTCCACGTGGGCTACTACGGGGGCGTCAACTATGGCTTCGGCTACATGGGAATCGGATTCGTCGGCGGCGCCTGGCATGGGCATGAGTTTGCCTACAACACCGCGGTGATGCGCGTGAACAGGGAGGTCATCCACAACACCTACGAGGACCGCACCATTGTGGAGCGCAACACGGTGGCTCGCGACAGCCGCGTGGCGTACAGCGGCGGTCCGGGCGGCATCAACCATCCGCCCACCGCACAGGAGCGCACCTTCATGCACGAGCAGCACATGGGCGCCACGGCCGCGCAGCGGGCGCACGTCGAGGCCGCCCGCGCCGATCACGGAAGCTACTTTAGCGCGAACCACGGGCAGCCGCAGCGCGCAGCCACGGAGCGGCCGATGGGCTCGAACGGGCGCGCCAACGCGGGAGTCCAGAGCCGTTCTGGCAGCATGAACGGCAACGCCGGTGCGCGTGGCGCATATCGGCCGGCGCGGCAGAACGCCTACAGGCCGAATGGGCAGCAGGAAAGCCGGCTTCAATCCCAACCGCGGCCACAGTACCGCCCGCAGCAGGCACCGCGGTCTGAATCGCGGCCCGAGTCACGCCCGCAGTCCAAGCCGCAAAAGGATAAGGAACCTCGCCGGCGCTGAGACGAGCATCGGGCGCAGCCTGTGATCGGGCCGCGCCCATCCTTCCTTCTCGCTCGGTTTAGAGGACTCTCAATGCGAAAGTAGCCTTCGGCCCACGGAGTTCCGTGGGCCGCATTTTCTTACTCGTGGCGGAGGACTTCCATTGGTTCGACGGACGCGGCGCGGCGCGCGGGAATCCATGCGGCAGCGAGGGCGACCAGCAGCAACAGCGCGGCGACCGCGGAAAGGACGAGCGGATCCCGGGGCGAGATGCCGTAGAGGATTGAGGCGAGAACGCGGGTGAAGGCCTGGGTTGCCGCGAGACCCACCGAAATGCCCGCCAGTGCCAGCCAGGCACTCTCGCGCAGGATCGTGTTTCGCACCTGACGACGCTGCGCGCCCAGCGCGAGGCGAATGCCGATGTCTTTCCGGCGCTGTTCCACGGAGCAGAGCATGACGCCGTAAATACCCACGATGGCGAGCGCCAGCGCCAGCGCGCCGAATCCGGAGGTGAGATCGGCAAGCGCCCGCTCCGCGCTCATGTTCTCGTCGATCTGCTTCTGCTGGGTGCCAATGTCCGCGATGGGCAGGTTGGGATCGACGGAGGCGACCGCGCGCCGCAACTCAGGAATGAGTACGGCGGGATCGAGACGGCTGCGGATGGCGTAGGTCATGTCGTAAATCGTTCCCCCCTGGGCCAAAGGCAAAAAGTACAGCGGCGGAGGTGTTTCGCGGAGGTCCTGGTACTTTGTGTCGCGGGCGACGCCGACGATTTCGATCCAGTCCTTTTCCCCGGGTTTATAGCTGAAAGTAAATCGTTTGCCGACGGGGTTCTGGCCGGGGAAGCGCGTCTTTGCCAGGGTCTGATTGACGATTGCGGCCGGCGGCGAGGTTGCGTTGTCCGCCGGCGAGAAGGCGCGGCCCGCGACGATGGGAACGCCCATGGCGGAGAAGAAACCGTCTCCCACGGTGTTGACGAGCTCGTCCTCCGCGTGGCCGGGGTGAGCGATGTCTTGCTCCGTCACAAACGTGGTTCTGGAAGTATCTCCAGTGAAATAGGAGCTGTCCATCGAGGTCGCGGCCTGGACGCCGGGAAGAGCGGCGATGGTCTGCTGGAGCCGCTGGTGCAGCAGGATGCTTTTTACACCGGGATAGACCTCGCGCGGGGTGTCAATGGTCGCCAGCAAAAGATGCCCGGTGGGGAAGCCCACGTCGATCGAGTTGAGGTCTGCGAGAGTGCGCACAAACAGTCCCGCGCCCATGACCAGGAGAGCGGATAGCGCGATTTGCAGGACAACGAGCGCTTTGCCGCCGCGCGTCCATGATCCGGAGCTGTTTGCCGCCGCCCGCTGCAGGCTGCCTCGCGCTTCAGTGAACGCGGCGAAAAACGCCGGCGCCAGGCCGAACAACAATCCGCTGAGGATTGTCAGCGCTGCCGTGAAGGCAAAGATGTTCCAGTCGAAATGAATCCTGAGCGCGCTCTGCTGGCCGTTGGAGGCGAGGAGGTGGGGAAGCAGATTGCGGCCAAGGAACCCGAGCAGCAGGCCGAGGCTGCCGCCGATGACCGCGAGAACGAGGCTTTCCGTGAGCAGTTGCCGGACGACGCGGGCGCGGCTGGCGCCCAGGGCTACGCGCACGGCGAATTCCCGGCGCCGGCCGAGGCCGCGGGCCAGCATGAGATTGGCGGTGTTGGCGCAGGCCAGCAGAAGCACGAGCACGACGAGCACCAACAATGCGCTCACGGGTTTCTTGAATGTTTGATCCCACAGATGCAGTCCGCGCGCGCCGTCGACGAGGACAAGCTGGGGAACGGACTCAAACGGCCGCACGGGAAGCGAGCTGCGCACGGCGGCGGCGAGCTCGACATTGAGCGCGCTGCGCGCCTGCTGCTGGTCTTTTCCCGGCGGGATGCGGCCCATGACATCAAGTTCCCAAACCGTCGGATCGGAGAGAATTGACGGCGCCTCCGGAATGAAAGGGTCGATCAGCGGCTGCATGGAAAGGGGAACAAAGAGATCCGGCGACTGGAGCGCGCTGCGGGTTCCGGTGAAACCCGGCGGATTGACACCGACGATGGTCAGCGGCGCGTGATTGACAGTGATCGACTGGCCCAGCACCGACGGGGAGCGGCCAAACTGGCGCTGCCACAATCCGTCGCTAATGACGGCGACGGCATCCGCGCCCGGTTTGCTGTTGGCGGCAAGGATGGGACTTCCCAACTGAGGGCGGACGCCCAGGATCTGGTAGTAGTTGTCGGAGACGAGTTCGACGCGCACCGGTTGCGGGGTTCCGGCGATGGATGCGGTTGCAGGGCGATCCCAGAAGGCGAAGAGTCCGGACATCGACCGGTCGTGTTCGCGTAGTTGGCGGAACACGGGATAGGAAAAGCATTCGCAGGTCATGCCGGCGTCGCGCACGTCGAAGTTTGTACCGTAGGAGAACCGGACCACGGAGGCATCGGCGCTCCAGCCGAGCAAGCGCAATTGTTCGGGATGGGGCACGGCGAGGCGCTGATAAAGCAACTGCATGGCTACGGAAAAGACCGCGGTGTTGGCGCCGATGGCGAGGGCGAGAGACAGGCAGGTTAGCAATACAAAGGCGGGGTTTCTCCTGTCAAGACGAAGGGCGTAGCGGCTGTCGGAGGCAAAGTGTGCGAGAGTGCGCGAGAAAGCTTGCACGAGGGCGTCCTGGGAAATGTTGGGAATCAGGATACGCCTGCAGGGAAGGGGACTGCAGTGACGAGCGTGGCGCACCGGCGCGTTACCCGGGTGCGGGCGAACAGCAACCCCAGAACCTTGGCGCCGGTTTCCCCATCGCATGAATCCGCGATGAGGATCCGTGCGCAAGAACCTGTCGTTGGGTCCCGGAGGGCATGCGGCGTTTCAGGATGACAGCGTGTTGTTGCTGGTTGATTGTCAGCGGGAGCGAGCTGGTGGGCTTCCCACCCATCGCACGGTGAGGCTGTGCGATGGATGATGCACGGGGCCGAGGACGCGGAAGCAGATTCCCTGCGGGAATGACAGAAAGAAAAGCAAGAACAAATGCAGAAGCAGATTCCCTGCGGGAATGACAGAAAGAAAGGCAAGAACAAATGCAAAAGCGGATTCCCAGCGGGAATGACAGAAAGAAAAGCGAGGGCAAAGGCAACCGCGGATCTTTCGCTGCGCTCAAGATGACAGCGTGGTTAGGGGCATGACACCTTGTTTTCGGCTGATTGATTCCGTGGTCAGAGGCCGGGCTCTCCGGTTGAGGCGGTGCGGATGCCGGCGAGTTCGATCTCGATGCCGCCGTACTCGGGGTGATCGTTGTTGCGGATTTTGTAGGCGATGTCGATCAGGCTGCCCGCTTCGAGTTGCAGGTCCATGCAGCGGCCGGCCCAATCCCAGCCTACGCAACGCATGACTGCGGTTCCGGCGGCGAGGCCGTTGTTCTCCTGACGGAGATCGAGGGCGATGTGGCGGTCCTTCATGACGCGGGGCGGGGCGAGGACGCGGACGGCGCGGGCGGCGAAGACGGGTTCGGGATTGCCGTGGCCCATTGGCTCGAGTTTGGCCAGCCAGCCGGCGAGGACGGTGGTGATGCGGTCGAGCGGCAGCTCGGCGTGAATGCGCAGGAGATGCTCGGGCTGGCGTTCCGCCAGGCGCTCGGCGGCATGCGCGGCGAGGCGGCGCTTGAGCTCGGGCAGGGAATCGGCGGGCAGGGCAAAGCCGACGGCGAAGGCGTGGCCGCCGAAACGGGTGAAGAGATCGGCGCAGGTCTCGATGGCTTCAAGCAGGGGAAAGCCATCGACGGAGCGGCCGGAGCCGTGGGCCACTCCATCCTCCACGCTGACAACGATGGCGGGCTTGGCGGTGCGCTCGACCACGCGGGAGGCGAGGATGCCGATGACGCCGCGATGCCATCCTTTGCCGTCGATGACGAGCAGGCGGCTTTGGGCGAGCTCGGGATCTTCAACGAGGCGGGTTTCGATGGCGGTGAGCGCGGCGGCTTCGGCCTCGCGGCGCTGGCGGTTGAGCAGTTCCAGATTGGTGGCGAGCTCGAGCGCGCGGGCGCTGTCGCGCGTGGTGAAGAGCTCGATGACCTGGGAGGCGACGTCCATGCGGCCGGCGGCGTTGATGCGCGGAGCGAGACGGAAAGCGACGTCGAAGCCGGTGAGGGGCCTGGTGGAAGGATCGAGCGCGGCCACCTGGAAGAGCGCGCGCAGGCCCGCGCCCATGGGCCGGCGCAGCTCACGCAGGCCGAGGGCGGCGATGGTGCGGTTTTCGCCGCGCAGAGGAACGGCATCGGCGATGGTGGCGATGGCGGCCATTTTGAGGAAGCTGGGGAGGGTTTTCTCGCGGGTACGCACAGGGTCGCGGGCTTCAAGCAGGGCTTGCGCGAGCTTGAGCGCGATGGCTGCGCCGCAGAGGAATTTTTCCGGATAGGCGCAGCCGGCCTGGTTGGGATTGAGGATGGCGAGGGCGTCGGGGAGGCGGTCGTCGGCACTGGTCAGGTGGTGGTCGGTGACGATGAGGTCGAGGCCGAGGCGGCGCGCGGTTTCCGCTTCAGCAAAGGCGCGCATGCCGGTGTCGACGGTGATGACGAGACGCACGCCATCGGCGCTGGCAGCCTCAAGCACGCTTGACTGCAGGCCGTAGCCTTCCTTGAGCCGGTGGGGCACGTGGAAGCGGACCAGATCTGGACCGCCGAGCATTTCGATGGCGGTTTTGAGAAGGACCACGGCGGTGGTGCCGTCCACGTCGTAGTCGCCGTAGAGGAGGATGGTTTCTTTTTGATCAATTGCACGCTGGATGCGGTCGACGGCCGCGCGCATGCCGAGCATCAGGAAGGGGTCGTGCATTTGCGCGGTATCGGGATTGAGGAAGTCGTGCGCCTGGCGGGCATCTTTTACGCCGCGGGCGAGGAGCAGTTCGGCGAGGACTGGCGGCAGATGCGCCGATGCGGCCAGCGCGGCGGCTTCTTCAGGATGGGCCGGGGCCACGACCCAACGTTGTGCGGGATAACGGCGCGCGGCTGCGATTGTTGGCCCCGGAGATGCGGCCGCGCTCACTCGTCCTCGTCGTGGCCGTGTTCATGCGCGTCGTCGATGACAATGTCGTGAAAGCTCTCGACGTCTTCGAGCAGCGACTGGTAGCGCTCGTACCACTCGGTGGTGGTTTCATGCAGGAAGACGAGGCCCTGATAGACAAAGCCCAACTGAATGTAGCCGAGCATGCCGACATACTTGCGCAGCCACTGTGCCTCGACCAGCTCGGTGGCTTCTTCGTCGGGGAAGTTCATCTCGCCGGCTTCTTCGATGAGGGCGTCGAACTCATCGCGTTCCAGCGTCACCTCACTGAAGGTGATGAAGGGCGCGCCCACGTGCTTGGCCATTTCCACGAAGTCTTTCCACGCGTCGGGATTGTCCTTGCCGTCCCACAGGACGGAGGAGATGTCCTCAGTGACGAAGCCGGGGAGCCGCAGCAGGCCGTGGCCTTCAATGAAAGCCACCATGTCATCTTTCAGCGCGAGAAGATTATCTTGGCTCATACTCTCAAGGGAACATTCTCTCAGATGGGGGCGGGGTTGGAAGGGGATGTTGTGGAAAGCATGTACGGCTCCAGCGGCTCCGGGAGTTTTCGTCTCCGGGGAACCGCGCTCAAGGGTGGGGCTGACGAAGGTTGAATCAGGCCGTCCCTACGGGACGGCAGGGTTCGTTGGTTGGCATGGTTCCCCGGGTTTCACCCGGGGCTATTCTCATTGGCTCCCTCCGGGAGCCGCACGGGGCGAGTGTGAGGCGTGGGCGACAGAGGGATGCTCAGTCAATTGCATGGAGCCATTTGCATGCGATTCCAGTTGGGCTGGATTGGATGCGATTCCGGTTAGGCATCCGATTCCGGTTAAGCTGGTACCAGGAGGATCAGCTGCTTGCCCCTGTACGAACATCACGTTTTTGTCTGCCATAATGTGCGCCCGGAGGGGGCGCCGCGGCCGTCGTGCACCAGCGATGGAAAGAGCGAACTGCACACGCAGTTGCAGACGCTGGCGCGGGCGGCGGGCATCGCCGATCGCGTGCGCATCAATAAGAGCCTGTGCCTGGACCAGTGCGAGCATGGGCCCACGGTGGTGGTGTATCCGGAGGCGGTGTGGTACGGGGGAGTGCGGCCGGAAGACGCAGCGGAAATTGTGGAGGAGCACCTGGTGAAGGGGCGGCCGGTGGAGCGGCTGCGCATTGCCCAGAGCTGTGTCAACGCGAAGACGTGTCCGCATAGAGACAGCGGAGCTAGCGGAGTTAGCGGAGCTAGTTCCGGGTCCTTGGGTGGCTGACTTTGGTAACGGCCGGGTGGGGAGTGGCGCGCCGATTGGGGTGATTGTTTCGGAGCGGAAGCCGATAAGCGAATGCGGAGGACTCCGCCATGAGCCGCCGCTTTCCGATCTTTCTGGCCTGTCTTTCTATTGCGGTTTCCGCGGCAGCCGCGCCGCTCGATATCCCCGCTCCCGGGGCTGCCGCGCGAGGTGGGGGCATTCTGTTGCTGAGGCTGCAATGGGATGGGGGGACGCCAATGCCTGCCGGAGTTCTGATTTCGTGCCGGGCGCGGGTGTTGCCGCTCTCGCCGGGGGGGAGTTGGCAGCCGGCGGAAGCTTGGGTGGTGGCTTCAGGGCCGGGGCGGCAGTGCGCGTTGGAGATTCCGCTGGCGTGGCAGGGCAGCGCGGCGCCGGCTGCGGTCGAAGTGATCTACGAGTTGGACGCGGTTTCCGCCGGGAGAACGGTGGCGCGCAGAACCGGCTCGATCACGGCCGCGGTCCCAGCCGCAAACGACGTCCCGCTTCGACTTACGATCTCGATGTGAGCGGATTTGCGGGCGGGAGCGGCTCGCGCGGCAATGTACAGACCCGGGCTCGATGCGCTATCCTGACGCATAGTCCATGATCTTTTCCCGCGAATACATTGGTTATCTTGGCCGTCGTACGGTCAAGCACCTGATCGACGCCAAGTTGATTACCACGAGTGACTTGAAGGGGACCGAAGAACGCGTGAGCGCGGCCCTGACCGAGGAGCTCGCCCTGGAGGACCGCATCAACGACGAGGTCCGCCTGATCCTCGAAGCTTACTCAGAGGAGATGCGCAAGACCGGAGCGCAGTACTCGGAGATGTTCAAGAGGGTAAAGGGCGAGCTGACGCGCAAGTACAAGGCGGTTCTATGAGAATCAGCCGGGACAAACTGAACAAGCTGGCGCACACGGTGGCGGACACGCTGGCGGAAGTTGAGGCAGTGGGTTTTCTGGAGGATCGCAACACCATCCGGCAGGAGGCGCGCAAGGAACTGGAGACGCTGCTGACCGAAGAGGCGCGGATCGACACGGCAGCGCGAGCGAAGATCGCCAGCCAGAGGAAGATTATCCTCGAGGGCTCACAGGAGTGGGACATCCTGTACCGCAAGTACTACAACGAGGAAGTGCGGAAGCTGGGGATCTAAGAGCAGGGATCAGGGAACAGGGAACAGGGAACAGAAAACCGGCGGGTGAGGCGCGTGGTGGTCGCGCGGCGCTTGGGAACGAGCGAGAATTTTGTTAGAGTAGACGAGTGGCCTGATGGCCATCCCCAGCAGCAATGCGGCGCTATCGTCTAGGGGTTAGGACGTGAGATTCGCCTAATACTGCCCTTTGCAACTCCCATAAAATCAATTAATTAACTCAAAATAATAGACTTATGCGGCAAAATCCCTGCGATCATTTTTTGTTCGAATTGCACCAAAATTGCTGCTTTTTGGCTGTTTTTGCGGACTGTGCTAGTAAATAGTGCTAGGAAAAAGTAGTCCCATACCTACAAATAAATTGTAGTATTGTGTTATGGCCCAGTCTCACCGAGAAGCATCGAGTCGGCTCTTCGACCTCGCCGAACAGCAGCAAGGCTTCTTCACGACGAAGCAGGCCAAGGCTGCCGGATTCGCAGAGAACACCCATCCCTATCATGTGCATGCTGGGAACTGGATCCGCGAACATCGGGGAATCTATCGTCTCGCGCTGTTTCCCACTCCGGATCGGCCCGATCTTGTACTTTGGTCGCTCTGGTCTCGGAACCGGAAGGAAGAGGTCGATGGTGTCTATAGTCATCAGACTGCGCTGAGCCTCCATGAACTGTCCGACCTGAACCCGGCCAAACTCCATATGACCGTTCCGACGAACTTCCGGCGTAACAGCGATATCCCTGGCATTGTCGTGCTCCACTATCGCGACCTGCTCAAGAGCGAAATACAGGCCGGACCTGGCTACAAATACACTCGGCCGCTGCGAACGATTCTTGACCTGATTGAGGCCGGCACGGTCGAGCGGACGTTTATACGCCAGGCGCTGCGGCAGGCTGTTGACCGCGGGCTGATCACGCGCCAGCAACTTCGGAACGCACAACTGAGCGAGACCTCACGCAAGATGGTCGAAGATGCACTGCGGCGGGCTGCATAATGGCGATTCCCAGAACTTATGCGACGGCGGGAGCCTTCCGCAGGGCCCTGGAAGAACGTCTGAAGAGCATGTCCCAGACCGAACAGATCGATATCAATCGCCTCAGACGTCAGGTATCCTTCGATCGTTTGCTGGCGAGGTTATTCCGGGAAGACCCGGCGCCTTGGGTGTTGAAGGGCGGTTATGCACTGGAACTCCGCTTCAAATCCGCTCGATCCACAATCGATATTGACCTGACCTTGCAGCGGGTCGTGGGGACAGTGGAAGGTAGCGATCCAGTCCAAGCAATACGAGAGATGCTGCAGGCGATGGCCGGTGTCTCATTCGATGATTGGTTCGAGTACACGATTGGACCACCCGTTATGGATCTAACCGCTGCTCCTTACGGCGGCGCTCGCTATTCGGTAGAGACACGTATGGATGGGAGGATCTTCGCCCGGTTTCATCTCGATGCAGGCGTTGGTGATGTGGTGATACAGCCTCTTGAAACCGCCGAGTGCCATGACTGGCTCGGGTTTGCAGGAATCGAGAAGCCGCGTGTACGGATGATCTCTCGCGAACAGCAATTCGCCGAGAAGATTCACGCTTACACGCTTCCGCGAAGCTCACCGAATAGTCGGGTGAAGGATCTGGTGGATCTGGCTCTTCTGATCGCAGACAACCAACTTGACCGGCAGAGGGTAATCAACGCATTGCATCTGACTTTTGATCGAAGGCGGACTCACGCTTTGCCAACAAGCTTGAGCGTACCGCCGCCGGAATGGCAAACGCCCTTCCGGGCGCTGGCTGAAGAATGTGGACTGCAGACGGACATCGCTGCGGTCTTCAACAACGTGCGCGAGTTCCTCGAAAATGTTCTGGTAGGCGGCATGGAGCAGTGATCGGAGATGGCCAGCAGAAGTTCAGAATCAGTTTCATTCGAGCGGCGTGACGAGGAGAATCAGCTGCTGCGGGAAGAGAATGCTAGGCTGCGTCGTGTTCTGGCCGCTCACGGCATCCCTGTTCCACAGGTCACACCAGACGGAGCACGTCAGGTCAAAACGATTACGCCCGCGGCAGTGGAAAACAAGGAGGAACGCGCTCGCAAACGAATCGCGCTCTTCCGGAGCCTGTTTCGCGGGAGAGAAGATGTCTATGCGCGGCGATGGGAGAATTCCGACGGCCGATCAGGATATTCACCAGCAGCGCTGAAGGATTGGAAAGCCATCAATTCAAGCAGGCCGGAGGATCGGAAGAAGGTCGATCGGAATACGCGGAAATCCATCCCGTTGAGCGACGTGGTTATTGAGAATCATCTCCTCGGAAAAGAGATTATTGGCATTTACCCTCTACTTCCGGACGAGACCTGTTGGTTTCTCGCCGTGGATTTTGATAAGAAAACATGGACTGATGACTCCCGCGCGTTTCTCGATACATGCCAGGAGTTGAACGTGCCAGCGGCCCTGGAACGCTCGCGCTCTGGAAATGGCGGCCATGTTTGGATCTTCTTTGAACATGCAATTCCGGCAAATACCGCACGCAAACTTGGATGCGCGGTCCTCACGCGGACCATGGAACGCCGGCATCAACTAGGCCTCGATTCCTATGACCGCTTCTTCCCAAACCAGGACACGATGCCCAAAGGCGGGTTCGGAAACCTGATTGCGCTTCCCTTGCAGTTTGCACCGCGCAAGTCGGACAACAGTGTTTTCATCGATGCCAGCCTCCGTCCGTATCCTGACCAGTGGGGGTTTCTTTCTACGATTCGACGGATGTCTACCACAGCCGCAGAAGATGTCATCGCCGATGCCCAACGCAATGGCGATCTGATCGGGGTTCGCATTAGTATTGCCGATGACGAAGATGCACAAGATCCATGGACATTGCCACCTTCACGAAGGCGGATGGAGCGGCCGATTGAGGGGCCACTCCCTGAAACGGTGCAAATTGTCCGCGCGAATCTTCTTTACGTGGAAAAGCAGGGTCTGCCACCGGCCATGTTGAATCGTCTGCTCAGGCTGGCGGCATTCCAGAACCCGGAGTTTTACAAGTCGCAGGCGATGCGGCTTCCGACATATGCCAAACCGCGCGTGATCGCGTGCGGCCAGGATTTTCCCCAGCACATTGCCTTACCGCGTGGGTGTCTGACGGAGGTAATGGCCCTCTTGCAGGCCAACAAAATCCGGCCCGAAGTCCGGGACGAACGGTTCGCAGGCACACCTATCACAGTGGATTTCGATGGTCAGCTTCGGCCCGTCCAAGAGGAGGCTGTCGCTGGGATCAGCGTCCACGACGAGGGAATTCTCTGCGCCCCGACGGCGTTTGGGAAAACGGCCGTGGCGGCGTGGCTGATCGCAAAGCGCAAGGTCAATACTTTGATTCTGGTTCATCGGCAACAACTACTCGATCAATGGCAGGAACGGCTGGCGATGTTCCTGAATATGCCCGCAGTCTTGATTGGGCATATCGGCGGCGGAAAGATCCACCGGACAGGGCACATCGATGTCGCGGTCATTCAGAGCCTCTATCAGAAAGAAGCAGTAAAGGACTTTGTTGCTGAATACGGCCAAGTCATCGTCGATGAATGCCACCACATATCTGCGTTTACGTTTGAGCAGGTGATGAAGCAGGTGAAAGCAAAATATGTAGTTGGTCTGACCGCCACCCCGACGAGAAAAGATGGACACCACCCAATTATCTATATGCAGTGTGGCCCTGTCCGGTTCAGCATGAGCGCCAAGGCAATGGCGGAAATGAACCCTTTCGAACATAGGGTGGTGCCCCGTCACACGGATTTCCGGATGCCGCCCGATCTCACCGAAGTGACGATTCAGGATGTCTACGGTGCGCTGTCGAATGATGCGCTGCGCAACGCAATGATCGCCGACGACATCGTACGCGCCATCGAGTCGGGACGATCGCCTCTGCTCCTGACGGGCAGGACGGAGCATCTACAGTATTTCGCAACCAGGCTCAGTGGTGCCGCCCAACACGTTTTTGTTTTGAAGGGCGGTATGGGCAAAAAGCAGCGCCGGCTGACCGCAGAAGCTATGGCTGCTGTGCCAGAAAACGAATCGCGTGTGATTCTGGCGACAGGAAGCTATATCGGCGAAGGTTTCGACGATGCGCGCCTGGACACATTGTTTCTTGCCATGCCTATCTTCTGGAAGGGGACACTGCAGCAATATGCTGGCCGCCTCCATCGTCTCCACGACAACAAGTGCGTCGTACAAGTCTATGATTACATCGACAACGGGGTCCCGATGCTGGCAAGAATGTACGAGCGCAGATTGAGGGGCTACAGCGCAATCGGGTACTCAATCGACCAAGCGCCTGACCGGCTGTCTTTTCTTTAAGTCTCAAACCCGTAACCATACCGTTTCCCAGGCCATCCCAGCCCCCGTTCACTTTGTCTGATTGGAACCTTCACCGGGCATAAACTCGACCACTGGTTGCACGTCGATGGACTTATTCTTCGGTTGATGCCGGTCAACTCTGGTTCTCTGGAGTGGCAGGCGCGCTCACGGATTTTCCGATCAATTTCAGCAGAGCCGAAAACGCACCGGTTAGCCGCTCAGGGGTCACTGAATCAGGCAGAGGGATGGTCAAGGCGGGGCGGTTCGTCCGGGGATCGCTCGTGAACAGGGTTGGCAACACTTGAGACACGCGCGGTGCGGAAGCGGCCGTAGAACGAGCCGCCGTGCCACCCACCACGCTGCCCGCCGTGATTGACTCGATCAATCGCAGTCCAGCCTCGATGAATGAAGCCGCAGCCAGTTCGACGCCATTGCCACCAGGAGGTGCCGGAGGCGAAGGACGAGTGCCTGCATGCGCTGGTACCCTTGCACTCGCTAAACCGTCCGGCTGCGTCTGAACGTCCTGCTGCGGCTGCGTTAGCGGAACCGCCTCGGCGGGAGCGTGATCAATTACCGGCT
The DNA here is from genome assembly GCA_963766785.1 of uncultured Acidobacteriota bacterium. Lineage (GTDB taxonomy): Bacteria > Acidobacteriota > Terriglobia > Terriglobales > Acidobacteriaceae > Telmatobacter. The sequence goes on along the minus strand of CAVYBV010000007.1, from coordinate 60,485 downwards.
TCGGCCGTCCCGGCTGTTCGGCGAAAATCTCTTTCACTGCCTGTAGCATCGCCTTGCGGCCCAGCTTGGCGAAGCTCACCTCGTCCGTAGGAGAATCGAAGACTCCGGCGAACAGAGATTTCTTTAGGGCAAGCGTCTCCCACACGCGCTCTTCGATGCTCTTCTCCGTGAGCATGTGAATTACGTGTACGGGCCGCGACTGCCCCAGCCGGTGCACGCGCCCGATGCGCTGCTCCAGCCGTGCCGGGTTCCACGGGGGCTCGAAGTTCACAACCACCGAGGCTGCTTGCAGATTGAGGCCAACGCCTCCCGCATCGGTCGAGAGAAAGACTTTGCAGGCCGGATCGTTGCGAAACTGCTCGATCAAAGCGCCGCGCTTCCGAGAGGGTACGCCACCATGGAGCGACACAAATCCGATGCCCAGCTTGCGCATCTCCTCGCCCGCCAGATGCGTCATTCGCTCATACTCGCTGAACACCACCACCTTGCGCTCCTCGCCCAACACGAAGTCGGTCATGATCTCACGGAACTCCTGGAGCTTGGGAGAATGATGGGTCTGCTTGTCGAAGAGGAACGTCGAGTTGCACAACATGCGCATGTTCTGGATGTAGCATAGAACGCGCTTCTGATCGATCTCGGAGAGCCAGCCCTGGCGTTCCCATTTGCGCATGAGCGCAGCCAGCATATCGCTCTGCTCGTAGTAAGGCTCGGCCTGCTGGCTGGTCAACGGCACGCGGAAGACTTTGTCGGTTCGCTCGGGCAGATCCTTCAGCACCTCGGGGCGCGTGCGCCGCAGCAGGATTGGGGACAGCTGCTCATGAATCCGATCCAGGCCGCGATAGCCGGTCAGATGGCCCTTGTCATCCAGCATGCGGTGCTCGTCGACGAAGCGGAAAGCCGGCCCCAGCCTGCGGCCATCGACGAACTCCACAACTGAAAACAGCTCTTCCAGTTTGTTTTCGAGTGGAGTGCCGGTGAGCACCAGAGCGTAGCGGCTCTTCAATTGTTTGATGGTGCGGGCGGTGGCGGTGGTCCAGTTTCTGATTCGCTGTGCCTCGTCGAGGACGATCAGGTCCGGACGAAGTTCCTGCATGTATCGAATGTCTTTGAGCACGAGTTCGTAGTTGGTGAGAGTAAAAAACTCCGGGGACGCATACATCGCGCGCCGCTGCGGCAAGAGACCTTCAATGATCCTTACGGAACGGTCGGTGAACTTTTCAATCTCCGTCTTCCACTGGTATTTGACCGAGGCCGGCGCAATCACCAGCACTCTCTCGATCCCGCGCCGTTGACGCAGAAGTTCGGCCATTGCCAGCGCTTGAATTGTCTTGCCCAGCCCCATGTCGTCGGCCAGGACTGCACGACCGCGGCAAGCCGCGAAGATCGCGCCCCGCGCCTGATAGGGCAGAAGATTCGCTTTAAGAATGCCGGCGGTGGGATCAAGCCCGCGCTTTAATTTGGCGAGCAGCTTGCGCTCCAGTTCCAGACCTTCGGCCAGCTCGTTTTCCCGGTCGATGTAATCCAGGACATCGCTATAGATAACCGCCTGACCATCTGCGATGCGCAGCGCCTCGAGCACCTCGGCGAATCGCCGGTAACGATCGCGGCGCAGAAAACCGCTGGCGTCGAAGTATTCTGCCGCAAGCGACAAGAGCGCAGGCGAAGGTGAAGCAGGCATGCGCAGCCGCACCTCGATGGTGTTCCCATATTGAAGAGAAATGGATGCGCGCGTTCGCTTGAACTTGGCGGCTTCCAACGTCTTCTGATGGCGCTTCCTGAGCCGCAGAAGCATCGCCTCGATGTGCTTGCAGGTTCCCAGCGTGTTGACCGCGAAATCCGGGCAGGAGCAATAATTCTCAAAGAGTCCCAGGCCGCGAATCGCCACCCGATAGGTTCGACCGCTAGAAGCTTTGACGGTGTAATCGCCGTAAGGACCGCCCGCCGGCCGTTTCAGAATTTTCAGCGGCGCTGCGGCAGCCCTCTGCTGCCGCTCGGCTATCTGCTGTTCGATGAGCATAGGAAAGTTGCCTCTTCAGGAGCGTACAACATGGCCCGCCGCCACGGGCCAATACACCGGGCGATTGAATCGCTCTTACACATGGTGGGTTCCATCGGCTTTGACCAAACGTCTGATTCCCGGATCTCCGCGAGATAGTCGGTAATGCCAAGTCGAATGGACCTTACGTTCGCCAAGACGCCAAAACCTCGTCGATCTTATCGCCGACTGTCTGACGGGCTGTACCGCGATCCATTCCTCGTTCAAGGAGTTTGTCGTAGTCGGTATGTTCATGCCGAACCGCAGCGATAACCGCCGCAGTCACCCTGGCGGCGGTATGTTCGGCGATTGTAGCGAGTTCATGAGCCGGGCAGCCGGGGAACAAAACCCCGATCTGTTTAGCCATGCGAGCAACTAGCTTGCGGTCTTCTTGACCTCGTCGCACGGCCTCGCGCGCGCGTCCAGCCGCCCGTTCATCCGCATCTTCCGCACATTCCCGCTCGGCTTATTCCAGGGCTGATGTCTCGACGAGGACACCCTGTCTCTCGTAGCGTTTTCGGGTCCGGCTAAAGCGGACCACCACAGCGTTTCGCGAACTATGCTTCGATGCTCGGCGCGTCAAAGCCACGTCGCCCGCGGCAAGAAACTCGAGGTCGCCGAGACCGGCGCACGCTAGACAGAGCGGCTGCTCGGCTTCCATCAAAAGGAACGATCCCTCGCCCATCCCCACGCCGCACTCCGAGCACTGCGCGCTGCGCAGGGTCTGAAATACCACTGGTTGTGGAGCGCGATTCAGTTTTTCCTGGAGCTTCTCCTGCTTCCGCTCAGAGAGCGCGGACGATATGTAATGAGTGCGATAGCTCTGCTCGATTGCCGAGTCTCCGCTCTTGCTGAATTGCAAGGGATGGTCCCGGACCGCGCTCTGCGCACGTAGCCAGTTTCACTTGGCTTCAGGCCCTTTTCCCGCGCCCAGCGCCGGAATATTTCCATGGACGAAGAAATCTTGTGGAGATTTCCTTGAATGACTTGCTCCAGGTAATCCAACTGTCCTTTGCGCCAGGAGTCTACGTGCATGGGCAGCAAGAGCCCCATTCCGCACAACACATCAATGGCGCTGACGTGCTGCTGGCGCGACAACGCGGCTTCCGCAGCCCGCGCGACCCGCTCTTCCAACGTGAGTTTCCGACCCGATTGCGACATAGCAACAATAGTCTCTTCGATGACGGACCCGATCCGCAATTATCGGCAACGCTGCGGCCCTCAAATCACTGATCGCGGCTCCGCGGAATCCTGGCGTCACCGGTTTTCCTTGAGAGAATCCCCCCACACTTCCCACAACAGCGGGAATATTCCGTATAAGGGTTAGAACCTTACCAACTCCCCGAAGCCCAAAACCTGGTTTAAGAATTGCCATTTTCACTCGGTTCGGCGATACTAAACTTGGCCCGAATGGGAAGGAAACTGCCGCCAACTGTCTACTCAAGTAGCTGATGAGATACCACTTGTCTCTAGACCTTAATCAGCACCTTTAGGGCATGCGGAAGTCGCGTGTTTGGCGTAGAACCGAGCGGAATGCAGGCTTACTAGCAGATTTACTAGCAGTATTTTTACCGGTGTTTTCTAGTAAGTTATTGAAAATAAAGGCGCTATCGTCTAGGGGTTAGGACGTGAGATTCGACTGCCGCCGCCCCATGTAACTCCTCTAAAATCAGATAATTAACTCAAACTAATGCACTTATACTGTGAATCCCCATGCGCTCAAATACCGCCAAAAATGCACCAAAATTGCTGCTTTTAGGCACTTTTTGCGGACTGTGCTAGTAAATAGTGCTAGGAAATTTAGCTCGGAATCGGATCAGCGAACCCTTAGAATTTTGACGCTAGTGCTAGTAAACAGTGCTAGGAAGCTCAGGGCGGAAACGTCTCAGTGAGCCCTTAAATTTCCTAGCGCTTGCGCTAGTTAACAGTGCCAGGAATCGCGGTCCGATTGACATCTCAAAGAGCTTCGTCCGAGATTCAAAGGCGCGCACCACGGTTCTAGATTTGGAATACATCTGGACTGATCTTCGCAAGCGAATAGGACGTGCTCCGCCCCCCGGACGAATCTTTGATCAGGACGCCCGCTTCGATGAGATCCTCAATATCGCGTAGAGCGGTATCTTGCGAACACTTCTCAAGCTTGGCCCATTTCGAAGAAGTCAACTTGCCATCGAAGTCATTCAAGAGCCTGTTGATCATGCTGCGCTGTCGCTCGTTGAACTCCGTTCCGGCAAAGCGATCCCAGAAGCGAGCCTTGTTGAGCACGGCGGCCAGGATGGTCTCCGCATGATCGAATGCGCGCCCCAGACATGCCAGAAACCATTCGAGCCATCGCGTAATGTCGAGATCGCCTTTCTGCGTCGCTTCGAGGATCTCGTAGTAAGCTTTCCGCTCCTGCTGAATCTGAGCCGACATGCTGTAGAAGCGTTGGGGGCTACGTTCTGAACGCGCCAGCACCATATCGGCGATGGCGCGCGCTATACGTCCGTTGCCATCCTCGAAGGGATGAATGGTGACGAACCATAAATGCGCAATGCCTGCCTTGAGCACGAGGTCGGTTGAATTCTCTTTTTCAAACCAGTCCAGGAACTTCTTCATTTCCCCGCGTAGACGGGCGGCAAATGGCGCCTCATAATGAACTCGCTCCTTGCCAATCGGTCCTGAAACTACTTGCATCGGGCCATTTTTATCGTTGCGCCATGCGCCGACGTTGATCCGCGACATTCCGCTTCGGCCGGTCGGGAACAACGCGGCGTGCCAGTCGAACAAGCGCTGCGCCCTCAATGGTTGATCGTAGTGCTGGGTTGCATCCAGCATCATTTCAACAACGCCCTCAACATTACGGTCCGCGGGCGTCAGGCCGCCAATGTCGATTCCAAGCCGACGCGCGATTGAGGAACGAACCTGGTCCCGATCGAGTTTCTCCCCCTCGATCTCGCTCGATTTGAGAACATCCTCGGTTAGGGTGTTCAGTACGGCTTCCTTTCGAAGCTGGAAGCCAAGCCCCTCCATACGGCCAATCAGGCGTCCCTGCCGGTGTCGCAACTCAACCAGACGCTGGGAAATTCTCTCGGAATCCCAGCGAAATTCCGGCCAGTTCGACCGCTCGTGAATGTAGGTACCTCGCTTTATTCTCCGCACCATTTGCAGAGAATATAGCGCCTATTCACCGCAATATCAAGCACTAATCGGCGCATGCGATGCGGCGATTACGCCTCCGAATCGTCGCAGCCCCAATCATCAACTGCGGATCATCCCCATGCAGATCAGCGGACAGTGGCCGACTTCAGGTTACCGATCGAGTTCGGTAACGAGGTAGAATTGCCTATCTAACTGATAAGACAAACGCCACAACAGTAATGGAAGAAAAGCGCTCTGCTGTTCGAGAGGGACCATTATGACACTGAACGAAGCTTTGGCTCCTGAGTTGGACTTGGATATCGCATCTGGCAGCATACCTTGCCGCATACTCTCTCTTGATGGAGGTGGTGCGAAAGGTTTCTATACCATCGGCGTACTCGCTCAAGTGGAAGCGATGCTCAAGGGTAAACCTCTATGTGAGCATTTCGGCCTTATCTTCGGCACGAGCACAGGCGCTATCATTGCCGCACTATTGTCATTGGGTTACAACGTGGCGGACATTCTCGCGCTCTACAAAGAGTACGTTCCCACGGTCATGCGGCACAGCACAGCTGCGGGGAGGACCAAAGCGCTGGATAATCTCGTAATGGAGGTGTTTGGCGATCGGGACTTCACGCACGTCAAAACCGGAGTTGGAATCGTCGCGACGCATTGGCAGCTCGAAAAGCCCATGATCTTTAAGACCAGCGTGGTTCAGGCTCACGGTCGGAAAGATACGTTCCTTCCAGGGTTTGGCTGCAAAATACGCGAAGCGGTCCGGGCTTCTTGTTCCGCCTACCCTTACTTCGATCGATGTGTTCTGACGACGGGTCAAGGAATCACAGTGGAGTTATTCGACGGCGGATACTGCGCGAACAACCCCACGCTGTACGCGATTGCCGATGCGGTAAAGGCACTGCGGAGGCCATATACCGACCTTAGAGTGCTTAGCGTTGGCGTAGGCATGTATCCCGAGCCGAAGCATTGGGTCACGCCGAAATACATGGCCGCCTGGCTCGCTAAGGCTTGCCTCGGCTTTACCGGTTTACAGTTGTTGCAAAAAACTCTCAACGTGAATACGGTCTCCATGGAGCAGTTGCGCGCCATCTTATTCGACGGGATTCGGACGGTTCGCATCAACGACACGTTCCAGCAGCCGGAAATGGCAACAGACCTCCTGGAAGCCGACTTGGGTAAGTTGAACCTTCTCTACCAGAGGGGGTGGGAGTCTTTCGCGTCCCACGAGCAGACGATAAGGAACCTGCTCTTGGAAACCCCGTAGAAATGAGAACGTCGTGACAATTCCTCTCTCGCAGCTCGAAACGTGGTCGGCACAGGGATCAATTACCCAGTCGAAGAATACGTATGCTTCAATCAAGGCGGCGCTTGAGGACACGAATGCGCCATACGCGAGCCGTAATTTCAAGGTCTTCCTTCAGGGATCGTACGGGAACGACACAAACATCTACGCTGAAAGCGATGTAGATGTAGTTATCCGTTACGACGGGGCGTTCTTCCACGACATCACGACACGCCCATTGGCCGAACAGACCGCGTTCAACCTCGCGTTTCCCAACTCGGGGACATACGGATATAGCGATTTCAAAGAACACGTTACAAAAGCCCTGAAAGCAAAATTTGGAAACGCAGTAAAACCTGGGAAGAAGGCGGTCCTAATTGAGGGAAATGGCAATCGCCGAAATGCGGACGTCATTGTTGCTTTTGAATATAGGCGTTATTACAAGTTCAAGGGTGTATCCGATGAAAGCCATGTGACAGGCATGTGCTTTTTCGGGTCCGATGGAACACGAATCGCTAATTACCCTCTTCGTCATTCTGAAAATCTTACGACAAAACATCAGGCCACAAAGAACAAATTCAAACCTATGGTGCGTATTTTCAAGAACGTCCGTTCAAAGCTCATCGAAGATGGCCTCATTGCGAAAGGATCCGCGCCGTCGTACTACGTGGAAGGACTTCTCTACAATGTTCCCGACGATAGATTTGTCGGCAATTACCAAGATATATTCTTGAAGATTTTGCAATGGCTTTACGAGACGAGTAGCCGCATCGAATTCGTATGTGCGAACGAGCAATACTACTTGCTTCGGGACGATTGCGAAACCTGCTGGGCATGTGATGCCGGCCAAAAATTTATCAACGCAGTGATCGCGCTGTGGAACAACTGGTAGCCATCGCTCAATCCTGGACACTCTGGGTGTTTCCGCCCGGAGTTTGTCCCCCTTCCTGAGACGACCGATAGAAGGAGCTTCCGGATGAAGAAGGTAATCAATCTGTTTATGTGGGGTTATCAGCCACATTTTGCCCACAGTCTCGGGTATCAAGCAAAGAAGGTTTTTGCTGAACTGGGAATCGACCTAGAGCCCGATGTTTTGTTGGTCGGGCTTCTGAAGCCGGACTTAACGGGCAAGCATCCTGTCTGTATTGAGCCAGAAGAGAAGAAGTGGCCTCTCGGCATTTTCTCGAACCTTCCCAAGCGTTTTCGCGAAATAGAAGCCACACATCCTCTCCGGAACATAATTTATGGCGATGCGCCTAGCATGACTGACAAACCCGAAAACATGCGGCGCTCCTCAGTGAGTATGGCTGTTCGTGAAGCGCTTGTCTCCTTCGATCAAACGAACAATGTACGCTCGTTTTGCGGTTCAGCACGCCCTGTCGAGGACTATTATGTAGTCCCCGTCTTTCAAATTCCAAGTGCGGTATTCCAGAAGTTTCCTCCCCTATCGCTCCCAGATACAGGACGTGATTTCACGCCGAAGGGGGAGCATAGCCTAATCCATTCAGTGATGCATGTACTTCTAGACGATGCCAGTGAATACTTATTGCTCCCCGATCCTGGCCGAAATCTGTCGTCTGACATGCGTGCGGCATCGGATATTGCCAGGGAGGCGGCAGAACAGTTCCTGCACATCCCGAATTTCCTGACCGGAACTTTTGGTTACATGGCAACAGATCTCTTCCAGAGACTGAATATCCTGTCCTCACTCTTCTATGAAGGTCACGAAGGATTGGGAACCCTAATTCTGGCGAGACCTGACAGCACGTTCCTCAAATATGCTGTCCGGCTTCGGACGCCAATTCCCTTGAATGAACCGCGGTGGGCGCGAAAGATTCTCCAAATGGCTTCTGAGCGCTTTGCGCTGATTTGCAGCGACGGAAAGATTCACGGCATTGGCAATCTCGCTGAATTGCATCTGCCGGGACAACAGGATGCATTTACTGTCAACTTCCTCGATCACTATCAGTGGGAACTGCGCCTCGGTCCGCAAGTGCTAATGTATTCCCGTTTTCGGGAGCCGAAGCTTCCGCAAATGTCTATCGAGCGGGCGCAGTTCGTATCCAACTATCTCCGACTCTTTAAGACCGCGTCCTCAACGGATGCGAATAATGCGTGGATACTCTTTGAAGCGTGCGTGAGCCTGGAGCATGGCACTATGCTCGTCGTATCGGAAGATGCCGAAACAGAGGCCGATCGCCTGAAGGATCAAGGCACTCCCGTTGAACCTGTCCTGATGACGCTCGATCTTTTGCATCGAGTAACCGGAATTGATGGGAGTATTCTGCTTGACCCTGCCGGTCGTTGCTATGCCATCGGAGTAATCCTTGACGGAACTGCTACTGAAGAATGCTCACCTGCGCGTGGATCGAGGTACAATTCGGCACTGCGTTATGTCGGAGTAGCGCCTGTTCCTCGGATGGCAATTGTCGTGTCGGAAGATAGAACCGTGGATCTCGTGCCTCTCCTGCGACCCCCAATTTCGAAACAAGAACTGAATGCAAGAATCCTGTCATTTGAAATGGCGTCAACAGAGGACTATCACGCGGATCAAAATTGGCTTCAGGAACGTCGCTTTTACATTCGCGAAGCCGAAGCAAAACGCATCAATACGGTCTTAGATCGGCTCAATAAGGTGCCTCGGGAGGTTGGTGAAATCAGATATCTTGCTGCTCGATTCGAGCCTTCATTGGAAGTTGATGACAGTTACTATTCCTGATCTTCTCCCACCGCTCCAACCTGATGGAACCACGCTAATTGTTTTCGAGTAGCTGGACTCTACTTCCAATGACAGGCTGCGTTGCTTCCATAGTTCCCCAGGAGTCCAGACGGACATTCAACGACGTACCATCCGATCCACTTAGGGTGACGATCCCCCTGGGTCGGTCTATGTTTGTCACCGTGTGCACTGGAAGTCGATTTGAAAATACTTCTGGATTTGTCTGGATAATCATGGCGGATATTCTACGCCTTCTCCACTTCCGCATGTGAACGATGAGGTGGGAATGCCTTATGTTTGCACTTTTTCAATTATTGAAAATATCGCATTTATGAAGGCTTGGTTAGGGGAATGGGGATCGTTTAGGGCATCTAGTTCAGCAGCAACATCGGCGGTACCGTAATACCTCGGGAGATCCTTTCTCACCTCACCGAGGATGTGTGAAGCCATCCATCCTGACGCACCAATTGGGATCAGAACACGCCCGAATTTTACAGCCAACGCGAATTCCTCAAGCACTCCTGGGGCAGGCTCCGGCCCGCTCGGGGTCTCGCGATTTCCACTAATGAATATTACGAATCCGGATGCTCGAACGAGCTGTTCACGGTGTGAGGTATAGAACGCTTCCCGGTCGGTCCCGGGTGGCAGATTTTGCGGAAATGGCATTAACATTGCCTTATCGGGTGGACTCAGGTTGGAGTGAATTTCGCTCAGGGCACCATAGGCCACTGAGCTTCCGATACCCAGCCCATAGCCGGAGATCAGGCGGAATCCGCGCCGCACCAATTCGGCACCTAATTGCCGCGAGAATTCTTCGACATGAGCCTGCCCGAGAGGGGCGAAATCCATTGCGCTACCCGAGACCAAGACATCTTTTGAGTGGGTCAGCCTGTCCAGAGATTGGAGCACTTCTGTGATCTCGTTGTAGCTGTCGATCATCACCGCTTGTATGTGATAACGCCGAAGGTCGGCGATCCGGAGATCGAGTTTTCGCCTCTCGTATTCGTAATCGGCCTGCGCAACGGAGGTGGCCCCAGGTGCCGGAGCATTCGGCCATTTCATTATGCAGTAATGGTCTCGCTGGTGTTCCTTCAGAAGGCCGCGAACTCGTGCAAGAATGTAGTCGATATTCGGATCGGTAAAGCTAAACCCTAAAAATAGAAACGTACGCTCGATCAATTCTGCTTGAAGAATAGTAGAGAACGCTCCGCGTCTTTCGTTGTAAGTCTCATAGTCGTCTTTCGTTAATATCGCTTCCTGAGGCTGCGATCGGTCCCCATGCATCTTGTAAAGAATGGCATCTCTGTGGGGTAAGGTCTGGGCTAGGTTAGCTGGCGTTGTCTTTACATCAAGCCTCTTACGAGCTGCGTGATAGGCCTGTTCAATTAACCCATCGTAGTTGGTTGTCCAAATCGAAGTGGCAGGCAGTGAGGCGATTAACCGATGGTTTTCCCCGAGCACCGTATCTCTATTAAACTCTTCAATTAGAACCTCGTTGATCCGTGCCCGACCGCCCCGGCTGTTCTGGTGATATTGAGCGAGCGCAAGCAGATCAGCTTCTTTCAATACATCGAGGTTAAGGTCTCTAGCAATTCCTTCAAGCAGCCCTCGCCAATCCACAAAACCTTGCGCTCGGGATAGGCCAGCCCCAATGAAGAATGCTGCGGCGCCTTCGATCAAGCTGGCGCTGAATCTGGTCAGAAATTCCGCTTTTGAGATTGGAGCCATGCCTGCCACCTGGGTATTACTCGCGCTGGTTGATTGCTGTCTCAACCCAGCTTGCCAGATTGCTCTTGATTGTCGAGTAAGTTTCGGAGCTCCCCCAAAAGGAAGTGGGGTCATGGAGTTTCACATACTCGGAAAGTCTGCGATTTGTCGTCGGATGGGAGACGTAATCGAAGGGATTCGCCCCCGCGCTAGAGGTGTTTCCTTGGCGGTCTTTAAGGCCGTGGATGCGTACGCCGACGACTCCCTTTCCCTCAGACCACGCTCTCTCGATCTCATAGTTAATCCACTTCCGATTCGCCGTACTTGCGCCGACGAGCACGACGGCACAACTTCTCCCAAATATCTGACCGTTGATCCACCGCTTGATGGCAAGATCCCCGCCCTTCTTAATCGTCTCCCAATCATTGTCCGAAACAGGGCAGTTGTCTTCGAGGGCGTGCATATTTCTGACCTGGGACACCCGCCAGCCGTCTGCGAGATAGTGAAAGCTAAAGAAAACCTTTCGAGCCATTAAGCCCTCCGATTGGGGAACTTGCGATTAAGATTGTGCTCCCCTGCCAATCGCAGCTTCAATTCGGAGTTGCAGTCGGCTTTGAAGTTGTTCGTTGTCATCATATTCGATGATGTTGTACTGACGCGCATCGAAATGCACGTTCTCTAAGTCCTCGGTTGAGCATATCCAAATGACGGGACGTCCGAGCCCCAGCATAAAGCCAGCCTCGAAGTAGGCACCTGGATTCTGCTGAGTCAGATCTACGACCAGGAATTTTGAGGATCGCAACCGTGAGAGAATCTCGTCGTCGATGCGATTTAAGTGCTCAATCTGATCCATGCGAAACGGCATGTAGTTGGAGGCGGAGATAGCTCTAGCGATGGCTTCGGCCACTGCAACCCTCCCGGGGTCAAAGGACATGGCGATGAAGACATTATTAGATTCGGCCCCGGTTCTCGCTCGGCGAGTCAGTTCCGACCAGCCAGTGGTTGAGAGCCGACAGGCTTGGCCGGTCCCGTCCAGAATTTCTCCCTGGAGTTCAACGAGTTTTTGGTAGCCGAGAGACTCAAGAAGGAACCGCGCCTCTTCGGCATCCCTTGCGCACACGATGCTGCAGTCGTTGGCGTAATCGAAGAACGCGCTCTTCCCTGGACTCTTGGAGCGTTTTGCCAAAAACGCCAGGAGTAAGCCAAGTTTGTCTTCAACTGCAGGGTCAGGGGAATTCAGGAGCGCGAGGACCTCAATCCGCATGTGGACGGGAAGATCGGCTAGGTCCGAGATTCGCTCAGATGCGGCTCGGAATACCCAACTCACTCGGTACCGAAATTCGTGCAAAGGACTCGTTGGCTTTGGTATCTCCCAAGTAAACTCCTCAGAGACCCGGTACGCACCACAGCGTCTACAGATAATCTGGAACACGTCGCGGTCCGACATTCGAGTGGACATCGCCTGCTGGTCGCATATGGGGCAGATGCTCTTTGCTCGATCCTCTTGAAATCGCTCGTACATTGCAGCCAATTTTAGCAGCGGGAGGGGGACACATGAGACGGATTACTCAAGACGGCGGCACCTGACCTTAGTTAGGGTTTACGGACTGGGGCGGCCTCAAAGGAACCTCTGTAATGACTCCCTGTCATCACTAACCTCTGTTTTGTCATTGGACGCAAGGCAACAAACGGGAGCAATGTTGCGGCATATCGCAGCCCTGAAGGGCCGATGGAGGTGCCGATGATAGCCCCGCTTCTACCTATCTTCCCTCGCAGAATCGCACGCGGGCAAGTTCTGCGCTGGATTCGTCCTGCCGTCAACCTCTTAACCTTTCTAGCCGTGTTTCCCGCGCTCGCTCACGCACAGAGCGGTTCGCCGTTCGATACCGGTTTCACCGCCATGCAGACTCTGTTTACAGGAACGGTCGCAAAAGTCGCCAGTCTGATTGCGATCGTGGTCGGCGGCTACCAATTTGCGCACGGAGAACCAGGTGCAAAAAAGACCCTTGCGGGCGTAGCAGCCGGTACAGGAATCGCCGTTCTTGCCACAAACGTTCTGTCCTGGCTCTGGGGCATCTGAAGAATTCCCGATGTTTCCGCCGCCAATTCCCAAGAGAATCAGCATTTCAAGCGTGAGGGGCGAACATGCAGACACACACGACAACCCGTCGCAGAAACCGGGTCTTCAAAAGCCTGCACAAGCCCCTCACTTACCTTGGCGTCGAGCGCACGCTGTTTTATTTCGTCTGCGTCGGAGCGGTTGGCGCATTCAATCTCTTCAATAGCTTGATTGCCGGGCTGGCCGTCTTTATCGGCGGCTATGCATTTGGCCACTGGGTTACCAATAGTGACCCGGCCTTCCTGCGCATCCTCGCAAAATCAGAACGATACAACGCGCGCTACGACGCGGCCAAGCAAACCGTCCCACGCGTGGAGGTGCTCTGATGTTGCGCCTTGATAAAGTGATCAAGCCATGGAAGGATGCGGCCTCCCTGAATGACCACATCAATCTCTACGGCTTCTGGAACGAGACGGCATTCCTCACTAAATCCGGGGACCTGGGCATGGTGTTGCAAGTTCCCGGCGTGGATTACGAAAGCCTAGATCATGCCGAGCAGCAATACGCTGTCAAGCGGCTCGAAGCTGCCCTCAAAGCCTTCGGCCCCGGCTTTCATATCTATCAATATATGTTCAAGCAGAACCGGCCAGAGATTCCATTTGCGCATTATGACGATCCAGTTGTCGAAACGGCAATCGATCAACGCCGGCAGCTCTTCAAGTCGAAGCGTGACGACCTCTATCAAATCGAAATCTTCTACTGCATATTGCTCGAAGGCGCCCGGTCAAAAACCGGAGTTGGCGCCGCGCTCGCCCGCTCGTTGCGCGACCCGGTCGGCGCATTCGGTGAACTGAAGACCCAGTTCACGAGCAGCAGTATGAAGACGCTGCTTCGCGCCCAGATCGAAAGCGATCTCGGGCGCCTTGAGCAGCGAGTCCAGGCATTCGTGCGCCAGCTCTGCGACTTCATGCAGATCGAGGTTTTGAACCAGCAGGGCCAGTTCAGCTTCTTCCGTCGCCTGCTCAATTATGATGACTGGCGCATTGCGGGCAAGCCGCAGTCAACACAATTTCTCGACTACCAGGTTGTCAATTCAAACATTGAAGCCGAGCGCGATCATCTGCGCGTTGGCGATCACGTTGTTCGCATCTTGACGATGAAGGAAGCAATTTCTGAGACGCGGCCACTGGTACTCGACTCCCTGCTTAAGATCCCCGCCAACTTCTACGTTGTGACGGAATGGACGCCGGTTGAAACCAGCAAGGCACGTAAGGAGGTCAACAAACGCCGCCGGCACTTCAATATCTCGAAGACCGGATTCGTCTCCCAGATGGGAAACGATCCAAGCACAACGAATCAGCGTGATGTACTGGTAGATGAATCGAAGCAGGCGGATATCGAGAACCTTGGCGAATGCTTGCGTGCATTGGGCGATGGCCAGCAGCTTGGTGACTTTTCATTCACCATCGTGTTGTATGGTCCCTCACGCCAGGGACTCGAACAGCTCGTAGGTGCGATGACGGGGGTGTTCACAAACGCCGACGGCAACCTCTTCGCTGAAACCTACAACCAGCTCAACGCGTACTTTGCGACTGTGCCGGGCAACTATGCGCTCAACCTTCGCAAGTTGTACCTGTTGAATACTAACTACGCCGACCTGAGCTTCCTGTTTACGATCCTGCCAGGCGAAAAGGTCAACTCTCATCTTGGGACCGAATACCTTGCAGTGCTGGAAACCGACAACAGTACGCCCTACTATCTCAACCTTCATAACGGCGAGGTTGCCCACACGCTGATCCTTGGAATGACAGGAAGTGGCAAATCGTATTTCGCGAACTTCATCCTCCAAAATGCTCAGAAATATGCGCCGCTCACTTTCATTTTCGACATCGGCGGAAGCTTTCAATCGCTCACAACCATCTTCGGCGGATCGTATCTGAATGTCGGCCAAGAGGCGCGCGATTTCACGATCAATCCATTTTCGCTGCCCTATGGCAAAGACACCTTGCAATTCCTATTCAGCTTCTTCCGCGTACTGATTGAAGGGAGCGAACAACGTTACCGGCTCGACTTCAAAGAGGAGCGAAAGCTATGGGATGCGATTAAGCGAGTTTATGCACTGGAGCCGGAGCAGAGAACCGTTTCCAATCTCAGCAACATTATTGGGGAGTTGAAGGATCGCCTGCACCGGTGGACTCGCGGTGGGCAATATGGATTTCTCTTTGACAATCCCCAGGACACGCTTTCGTTCAGCCGATTCCAAGCATTCAACTTCGCAGGCTGGGGTGATGCGCCGGAAGTTCTGGAACCGCTTCTGTTTTATGTCCTCCACCGGGCCAGCAACGAAATCATCGATCCCAGGAAGCTCAGCACCTTCAAAATGTTCCTGCTCGATGAAGCGTGGCTCTTTATCAAGAACGAAACGATCCGAAGCTATATTGTTCAGGCGCAGAAAACCTGGAGGAAACACAACGCCGCGATGATCCTCGCAACTCAGTCAATCAAGGAGCTTCAAGAATCCGGCATGTTGCAGATTGTTTCCGAGAGTTGCCCGACAAAGATATTCCTCGCAAATCCGGAAATGGACCGCGATCTCTATCGAGAGGCGTTCCATCTGAACGATACGGAACTGGATCTGATCGCCGGCCTGGTTCCGCCAGGGCAGATGCTGATCCGCATGGCGCAGTCCTCGAAGAAAGTGCATCTGCATGTCGATTCCATTACTCACTGGACCGCAACCAACAGCGCCCCGGCCAACATCACCAAGCGCGAGTATTTTGAGCGCCACGGGATCGCAGAGGGTTTGCGAAAACTTGCCGAAGACTATCCATTCCGGCCGCGCACGCTCGCCGGCGCCGTCAATTCCAACCCATTAGGAGCCGCCGTATGAAACTCTCGCTTATCTTCGTCGCCGCAATTGCCGTGGCTCTGCCGTCGGTTGATGGCACCGCCCAGGACGCCTCGGCCCGCACCGTCCAATATCACTCGCAGGACATCGTCGCGATCCACGCCAAGATGAAGTACACGACGCTGATCGAAGTGCCACCAACCGAGAAGATCATGGAGGCGGCCACCGGGGACAAGGATTTCTGGGTGGTCGATGTTGTCGGCAACTTCTGCTTCGTCCATCCCGCGAAGGCTGGGATCAGTTCCAATCTCAATCTGATCACGGACAAGGGCAATATCTATTCCTTCACGCTCCAGGATATTTCCGGGACCGCCGAAACGCCGGACTTGAAGGTTCTCATTGCGCCCGCTGACCGTTCGTCCATTGTTGCGTCTGCGGGTCCCGCGCAATATGTGCCTGCGGCGCAATTGCAGCAATCGAAGCAGGACCTGGCTGCGCTCCAGTCTCATGTCACGCAGGCGGTCGATGAATACAAGAGCACCTATCCGCTTGCGCTGAAGTTTGACTATACCTACAAAACGAACGAAGCACCGTTTGATATTCAGTCCATCTACCACGACGACAAGTTCACCTATATCAAGACGAATGCGCCGGAGAAGTTCAGCATCTACGAGATGAAGGACGGAAAGCCGGATCTAGTCAACTACGACCTTCGCGACGGCACCTACATCATTCCAAAAGTGATGGATTCGGGATACCTGGAACTCGGGAAGAAGCGTATGGACTTCACACGGAAGGGATAAAACCATGGCAGAGGCGGAACTCACCAACAAAGCTACCGTCCCAAGCGGCGTTCTGCAAAAGCACATGAAGACGATTGTGTTCCTTGGGGCATGCGCGGTCGTGATTGTCGCGGGGCTCTTCAGCGCCAACAGCAAAAAGCCGCCCGTCCAGGCAGCCGCCAAAAGCCAGGGTCCGCAGCCGATGCTCCAGGACAATACCGAAAGCAATGTTGCCGACTTGAGAAATACTGTCGCTGCCGGTCAGCAGCGACAGGCTCAAGCGGGCGCTGGTTACCCAACCGATCCATCGATGGCTAACACCACGCCTGCGCAGCAAGCAGCGGCGGCGGGATATGGACCAACCGGTCAGGCCGCTACGTGTCTTCCGGGCCAGCCATGCCCGCAACAACAGATGGGGCAGCAGCAAGTCTCGCCGGAACAACAGGAAGCTCAACAATTGGCCGCGAAAGACCGCGAGTTGGCGTACAACTCCCGGTTCGCATCTAATCTTGTTTATGCGCACCCGGCCGACGGGCCACCGCAGAAGCTTCCGGCTGATTCCGAAGGTAAGTCGATTTCGGCTGATCCGCCGAGCCAGTACGCTGCGGTTGCCGGCGAGCCGGGAAGTAGTCTTGTTGCTCCGCGAACAGCAGGCGATCCGCCGGCCCCGGCCACCGGGCAAGCTTCGATCAAGCACGGACCGGAAGTGAATATCGATTCAGCCGCCGGGCAGCCTTATGTCGTTTATGAGGGTCTGTCGATGGACGCCGTTCTTATGAATCGACTGGATGGCGACGCAGTTGGACCAGTGAAGGTGCTGGTATCGAATCCTGTCTACTCGCATGATCACCAGCATGTTCTGATTCCGGACGGGACAATCGTGTTAGGTGAAGCCCGCAAGATCGGGTCCAATGGCCTTGGACAACAGCGGAGGCTCGCAGTCGTGTTTCATCGAATGATTATGCCGGACGGGTACAGTGTTGACCTCGACCAGTTCCACGGTCTCGACCAGATCGGCGAGGAAGGGCTGAAGGACAAGGTCAACAATCATTACCTTGAAATCTTCGGTACTTCCATCGCCTTGGGAGTCATCGCAGGCGCTGGTGAGATCGAGCAGGGCGGCGGAACAATTACGACGAGCGGTTCCCAGGCATTCACGACCGGGTCTGCTTCGAGCGTTTCGCAGTCTGCGACCTCGGTTCTTGATCGTTTCATGCAAATCCCGCCAACCATCACAATCCGGGAGGGGCACCGAGTGAAGGTCTATTTCACCCAGGACATGCTCTTGCCGGCGTACGAGAACCACACCATACCCCAGACGTTTTAGGAGCATTTCATGTGCGGCACAAAAATACTCCTCCCAATGTTGGTCACTCTTGCCATCACTTTGAATGGATGCCAGAGCCACGTATCGCGAGTGTCAGAACTGCAAAAGCATTACGACGAACTTGGAAATCAGTTTCAGAAGGATTGCTCTGCAGAGATGCTAAATCTGCCACAGAAACTGAGTCCTAAGTGCGCTGACGAAAAACAAAAGCTCGGTGATGCCTGGAATCAGCTACAGGCTGAACGCGCAAAAAATCAGTAACGGAGAAAACAAATGAGAATTGCCCTCACGACCGCGATCCTCGCGGCGACAGTTGGAGTGTTGCCCGCGTACGCTCAGTTTGGTTCCGGGATCGTTTACGACCCCACACAGTCGGCGCACGCAATCGAGCAGATCAGCCAGGGACAGCAGATATTCACAAACTCCGTCCGGCTGGCTGACAACGCTATCGCCACCTACAACCTCGCGCACCAGATGGCGATTGCCCCGCAAAACCTCTATCAGCCATTCCTCTCGCCTTCAACATATTGGATGGCGATCAATCGAGCGGCGAACACATACGGCAATTCGCAGCCATGGACGAACTCCATAAATTCCGGCATCGGGGTGAGCTTTGCATACCAACAGGCCTCGCTTCCAAGAACCACCCAGATCAACGGCTATGGGAATCTCAGCACGTTGGGGCAACAGCAAATCGCGGCCCAAGGAGCGACGGTAGATCTCACTGATTCGGTGACAACGAGCAACATGCAAACGCTCGGCACGATACGAGCCAATTCGCAACAACGCCAGACGGACATCAACGCGCTGATTAGCGCCTCGCAGTCTTCAGATCCAGCGGAGCACACGGAAATGGCAGCCTTGCAGCGGATTAATAAGGCACTGATCCTCTTGATCCAGCAACAGCAGGAAGCCAATCAGATGAGCCAAGCTACTGCGCTACAGCAGATCGTTGGACAGAAGGTGCAACAGGACAATCTCAAGTCGCTTTTCATCACAGCGAACGGTTACCAACAGAACTTCAATGCGGTCACACCCCAACAGACCAGTGCCGGGACCAACTGGGCATTCCACTACTAAGACGGAGAATCTGCGATGGATTTCCTCATCCTCATTAAGAACGGCTGTGACAACCTCACTGCAACAGTTGCGCCGTCCGTAGACGCGCTCGGCCTTCGTATGATCCTCTCACTTGCCACCATCATGCTCGTCTGGTTCGGCATCCAGGAGGCACTCGCATCGGCCCAAGGAGGTCCCGGCTTTAGCCTTGGGAAGTTCTTGAGCTTCTTTGTACTCATTACCTTCGCATATTCCTTTGTGAAGTTTTATGACGGTAGCATTCCCGGTATTGGGTATTCGCTCAAGGGTTTCGTTAGCGGCGGCACCAGCAGCCTGGTTGACTATATCGGCAGCGACTCGACCCAGGAAGTTCAAAATACAATTCACACAGCTCTGAGCAAAGTTGGGACTATGTCCCCTTCACTTACGGAACCGTACACGCTTTTATGTACTTACACAGTTCAGATCATCTTGTCGATTCTTACGGCACTCATCGGGGTCATCATTGCCTATGGGGCCATTGGTGCAACGATCATTGGCTTGCTTGGGCCGGTGTTCATCCCCTGGATGGTATTCGACAAAACAGAGTTTCTGTTTTGGGGTTGGCTCAAGGCTTTTGTTGGCTTTGAATTCTACAAAGTTGTCGCAGCTGCCACCTTGAGCGTAATGAGTCACCTGCTCATTACCTATTTAACAAGCGGAGCCAATAACGCCACCGATCCCCGAGCACTAATTACGCTGATGCCTGGTCTCCTGATTCTCTGTATTGTCGCGGGTTTCATCCTACTCAAGATTCCGACCATGACAGCATCCCTGTTCTCTGGTCATACAGGTGGCCATGGAAGCGGAATGGGCGGACTGATTACGGCAGCCCTGCTCAAGGGCTTGTGAGCGGACTGGAGGATTGAATGACCACGGCAACGAAACCATCGCCCGAAATCACGCGCGCCGCGGAGCGGTACCTCGAACAGTATGGCGAACCGCTGGTGATGAACACCTATCTGAAGATCACCATCCTTGTGCTTGCCGTGGTGTGCCTTGCGCTGGCGGCGCTTCTCTTTAAGAGCCAGAAGGCACTCGCCAACATGCATCCTCTGATCGTCCGCATCAACGATGTGGGCCGGGCGGAAGCAATCGACTACCGCAATTTCCAGTACCGCCCCCAGGAAGCAGAGAACAAGTATTACCTGACTCGTTGGGCCGAGCTTTACTTCAGCCGGAATCGCTTCACCATCGAGCGCGACCAAACAAACGCTCTCTACTTCCTGAACAGCGATGTGCAGCGGGCGGTGATTGACCAGGAGCGTAAGGACAACATCATCCCGACGTACCTCAAGGACAGCACCCTCCCCTACGTTGATGTCGAGGTGAGGGAAGTTGTCCTGGACGATCTCCGGCAGTCGCCCTATTCGGCGCGCATCGAGTTCGAAGAGGTGTTTACCAATCCGGCGGATCATACAGAGCTGAAGCGCGAGCGTTGGACCGCCAGTGTGACGTATGTCTTCCGCGAGACCGTAAAGAACAACGAACTGGCCGTTGATCCTCTCGGATTGACCATTGTCCGATTCAGGGCCGACCAGGCGTTCGATTAGACGACCAAGCCACTTCGCAACAGGGGTGATTCATGTCCACTCGCGGCTCCAATTCGCGGCCGATAGGCCCTTCGTTTCTTCGAAAGTGGCGTGTCCCCAGCCGTACCGCGCGGCGGTTGCCGGTGAGATTGCATCGGCCATCTTGCTGCCAAGTATCGAGCGATCGAAATCGCAGCAATCGGCGCGGGGTCAGCATCCCGACTATGCCTCGTTCGAAGCGGGTCATGAAGCGTTCCTCTCCGGGTTCCATCCCTTACTTGTCCGGTCCCACGCTTCGGGCCATCTCCGGCGCCCGGCGGCACGTCGCCGCTCTGCTTTCTGGACTCCTCTCCCAGAGCAAGTCTGGGCCCCTGCTCCAGAATGCGCGGCTCGGCACTTGGGAGCCGGGCTCCTCGCTCAGGCTTCGCCAATGGGTGACCCGGTCAATCCGGGAATTCAAACAACGGAGACTCACCATGTATCAGAACCGCGTAACTCTCATCGGATTCCTCGGCCAAGATGCCGTCACCCGCACAGCCAACAACGCCAGCTTCACCGTTCTCTCGCTTGCGACAAAGAGCTCGTACAAGGACAAGAAGACCGGCAAGTACATCGACCACACCGAGTGGCACCACTGCATCGTCTGGGGCCGTTTGGCCGAGTACGCGAAGACCCTCACGAAGGGCGCGCACCTATCGGTTGAAGGCGAACTCAGGAGCCGCGAGCGCGTGGACAAGAAGACCAGCCAGAAGCAGCGCGTTTGGGAAGTGCGCGTGGCTTCGATCCTCAAGCTCGACCGGGCCGAGAAGGCCAGCCCAGAAGAGCAGTCGGACGATGATTTGAACCCCGAGGAAGAGGCCGCTTGAGGCCCCTTCCCAACAAACTCTCGGGAGCCTGGCGGATAGCCGGGCTTCCTATCTCAATGAGGTTTCCACAGTGAACTTTGAATTGATCCTTCCATTCCTCCGTCCCATCGAAACGCTTTTGCTTGACGCAGAAGTCAGCGAGATCATGGGCAATCCCGACCAGTCCTGGTGGTACGAGCGCGAGGGACAACTCTTCCGCGAACCGGGCGTTGCCTTCGCCGCCGGCAGTCTGCGCACCGGCCTCGAAGTCATTGCCAACCAGCTTGGCAAACGACTCGATGAAGACAATCCGCTGCTCATCGCGCAGCTGCCCGACGGCAGCCGCATCGCAGCGCTGATCCCACCCCTAGTAAAGCAGGCTCCATGCGTCGCTATCCGGAAGTTCACCAGCCGTCACTATACGGTCGATGACCTGGTCGCGCGCGGCACGCTCACGCGTGCCATTGCCACCTTTCTGGAGGACCAGATTCGCCTCGGCAAGACGCTGCTGATCAGCGGCGGGACAGGAACGGGTAAGACCACCCTGCTGCGGATACTCGCGAACGCGATCCCAGATCACCAGCGCATCCTCGTGATCGAAGACACGGCCGAGCTCGATATCCAGAAACCAAATATCGTCGGGACCGAATGTCAGATCGGCACCTTCAAGGCCAGCGTTTCGTTTGAGGATCTGCTGAAGTTCTCCCTTCGCATGAGGCCCGACCGGATCATTCTCGGTGAGGTCCGAGGAGTCGAAGCACGCACCCTGCTCGACTCTTTCAACACGGGCCATGAAGGCTCGCTCGCGACAATCCACGCGAACTCCGCCGCGAAGGCCCTCACCCGGTTCGCGAATTTGGTTTTGCGCAGCCACTCGCAAGCGGCCTTCGCTGACGTCGAGGCGGAGATTGGCGAGGCCGTCGATTTCGTTGTCCACATCGAACGGGAGCCCGGTCGGCGAGTCGTTCGGGAGGTGATCCGGCTCGATGGCTACGACCGCGCCGCGCAGGCTTTCCGTATGGAGCAAGTCTACCGATCCGAAGTTCCCGCGATCATCGAGGAGATGCCCCTGTGAAACCCCTCCTGAACTGCTTCCCGTTCCCCGATCCTGCGGCATGCGTCGAGGCAGCGCTCGACGCCGGCGTCGATGCCCTCAAACTGACCCGCGAGATAGCCCATCAGCCTGGGTTCGGCACCCACGCTGCCAGGGAACTCGTCGATACCACTTCGGCTCGCCTTTGGCTTGCTTCAGGACTGCCGCTCTCCGATGTCGTCACGATGCTTGAAGTGCGCCATCGGTTTGAGCTTACACCGCACGCTGCCCGAGTCCATGCGATGGAGGTTGCCTGCGCCGTCCGCCAAGCAGCCGTCGCCTGCGCCAACTTCGAACCAATCCACCACCATAAGGAGCCTCGCAATGCCGTTGCTTGAGATTGTCCAAACCCACTATGTGAACGCCACCATCCGCCTCGACGAATCAACCGCCGAGCAGATCAACCAGTACGCCGCTTTCCTCCATGCCTCGCCCCATGAAGTTGTGGACAAGGCAGTTGCATACGTGTTCTCGAAGGACCGCGACTTTCAGGAGTTCCTGCGAACTCCCGAAGCGTCTCGCGTCCCTCAGAAGCTCCGTGCGCGCCGTGTTGGGTCTGTTGCGGACGGAACCCCGCAGCAGAATGGTCATGCTTTGAATGCCATGCCGGATCTGGTTAAGCCTGCCAAAGGGGCGGAGGCCAGCAATGATTCGCGGGCTCGCAGCTAGTGTTTCAGGCGTGAAGTCCCCGTTCGGTGCTGCGCACCGGGTTTATTTCGACACTCCACCCCTGAAAGGGTGGCGTTCGCTACCGCGTGGTAGCGAACGGGATCACGTTTAGAGCATTGCAGTTGCAAAAACTGCGTTAGCGAATGGTATCGGCAGGTGTGGAGTGCTGCCGACCAAAACTGGAGGTGAGCAATGGCCGCCAATACAGTGATGCAAGCCGTTTCGGGAACTATGCGGCGTCCGTCCGTGCGAAGCCGACAAGTTGGAATCCGGCTCACGGAAATAGAGTATTCCGAACTTGAAGCGACGGCATGGAAGTCCCGCAAAACACTTGCCGATTGGGCGCACGACGTATTGCTGAGCAATCGTGCAGACTTCAGTTCGGAGGAAATGCAGTTGCACATCTTTACAGAGCTTGTCGGCATCCAGATGCTCTTGCTGGCAACGAACGAGCAACATTTACGCGGCGACAAGATGGCGTTGGATCAGCTCAACGTTCTCTTCCGCCAGGTTCAGGCTACTAAGGCTGCTAAGGCTCAAGAACTCTTGGCACGCCGCAGCCAGAAGCAGGAGAAATAGACAATGCCAAACGTTCAACAGTGGGGCCGCAGAGAGTCCGTTATCTGGCCTCCGCGCGGCTACCTTTATACGCTCGGCGCATTCTTTCTGGCAGTCATCGCAACCGGAGTCTTCGTCTATTTGCGCTTTGAATTTGGGTTGGCTCCCCTCCAACGGTACTATCTGCCGTACTACATACGCAGCGAAACTGCGGGGCTCGCACACTCGGTGAGCAAATACCAAATGCTCTATGTCTCGGATGGCGTGTCGGACCGTCGAGCCGCGCTCGGAGCCGATGTTCAGCCTGGTTCCACTCCACCATCTGGCGGTCCGTCAATCCCGCTCACGCTTACCCCGAAAGCCGCAATCCATGGCACATATTTCCTTGAGCGCGAGGACCCGCACAGCTACCCAAACAAGACGCTCCACGCGTGGCTCACCCATTGGATTTACGGGGACGCTCCGATCTATGACCTCTTCAAGATGCAGCTCCTTTTTGGACTCGCTGCGTTCGTCCTGCAGCTTCCGTTTTCAATTCAGAAGGACATCGCGCGCATCAAACAACTACGCTATGGCCGCCGCCTCAAGGGCCCAGTTCTGGTCAACGCAAAAGAGTTCACCAAGGCCGTCACCGGCAATGGCATTGGCATCACGACCAACGATTCCAAGCTTCCGTTGCGCATCCCGCGCGACGCCGAGAACAAGCATTTTCTCATCGTAGGGGACACCGGCTCCGGCAAGTCGAGCATCATCCGTCAGATGCTCTATCAGGTGGATGCACGGGGCGACAGCGCCATCGTCTATGACCCGGCGTGCGAGTTCGTGAAGCAATTCTACGACCCGCACCGCAGCGACATCGTTCTCAACCCACTCGATGCCCGGATGCCGTACTGGAATCCGTCGAAAGAGTTGCGCCGCAAGGCCGAGGCAAAGGCCCTGGCCGTCTCACTTTACCAACCTGAGGGCGTGACGAATCGTTTTTTCGTTGAAGCTCCCCAGAAGATATTCGCGCATCTGCTCACCTATCTCCCCACCCCGGAAGACCTCATCAAGTGGATGTCCGACCCTTCGGAGATCGACAAGCGTGTTCAGAACACTGAGTATTGGATGCTGATCGATCCGAAGGCTCCGCAGCAGCGAACAGGCGTACTCGGCTCCCTCAACATGAGTGCGGACAGCTTTCGGCTGCTTCCGAAGGAGAGCGAAACGACTTCTGTCTGGACGGCTACCAACTGGGCCGAGACACGTCGTGGCTGGATCTTCATCACATCGCGCCCGACGATGCGCGAGGCGCTTCGCCCCCTCATCAGCCTGTGGATCGACACGCTTGTCTTGCGGCTCCTGAATGAGCCCATGCCAGACCAAAAACCTGTCTGGTTCGTGATTGACGAGCTGGCCAGCCTGCAACGTCTGCCTCAACTTCATACCGCGATCACTGAGAATCGCAAGTCTCAGAACCCTGTGATTCTCGGATTTCAGGGCCGCAGCCAAATGGAGGCCCGGTACGGAGAGGATTCAGAAGCCATGCTCTCGCAGCCTGCCACGAAAATCTTCCTGCGCACCACGGAGCCTCGCGCAGCCAAATGGGTCAGCGAGGCCATCGGCGAAGTGGAGATCGAGCGGCTCCGTGAGACCCACTATGACGGGTCACGCTCCGGAAAAAACTTTGCACTCGACCGCCAGACGGAACCGCTGGTTCTGCCTTCCGAAGTCTCTGGCCTTGACGATCTTCGGGGCTTCCTCAAATACGGTAACCACGTTGCCCGATTCTCCTTTCCCTTTATTGCGCTCCAGGAGAAAAGCCCTGGCTTCGATGAACGCAAGATGGACGACTTCATCGTACCCAGCACTCCGCTGCCAGTCGAGCCGGAGCCGATTCAGGGACAATTCCAGTTCCCAGAACATGCAAATTCCGCTCTTGGACAAGGAATGCAGTAGGCACTCATGCTCACTATCTCCAAACCTCTCTCCGCTAGCCAGGCACAAAGCTACCATGCCAAGGAATTCACGGCCAAAGAGCAGAATTATTGGTCAGAACGCGGCATGATTCAGGGCGAATGGCAAGGCCGGCTTGCTTCGCGGTTCGGCCTTGCTGGAGCAGTTTCCGCTGAGGACTTTGCGAAACTCAGTCAAGGCCAGCATCCGACCACCAGCGAGCAGCTTGTTCGCCAGCGCGCCTCTTATGAATACCAGGATTCGGACGGCAAGACGGTCAAGACAATGGAGCACCGTGCCGGTTGGGATGCGACGTTCTCCGCGCCCAAATCCATCTCGCTCACCGCGCTCGTGGGCGGCGACGACAATGTGCGCGTCGCTCATCGAGAGAGCGTTCAAGTGGCGCTGGAACAGCTTGAAATGTACACGCAGGCCCGCATTGGCGGAAATCATGCTCCCGAAACAACGGCGAAATTCATAGCTGCCAAATTCGAGCATGATACTGCCCGCCCGGTCGATGGTTACGTTGCGCCTCAGCTTCATACCCACGCGGTTGTCTTCAATGTAACCGAGCGCGAGAATGGCCAGCCGCGAGCGATTCAGCCTCAGAGCCTCTTTGCATCGCAACAATTCGCCACAGCCATTTATCAATCGGAGTTGACCTACCGACTCCGACAGCTCGGTTATGAAATTGCCGTTGGCCGCAGTGGTGCCCCGGAAATCAAGGGCTACACCCAGGAGTACCTTGACGCATCCAGCCCGCGCAGCCAGCAGATTCGTGAGTATCTTGAGCGCACAGGTCGCACCGGGAAGGAGGCCGCCGAGATCGCGGCGCACTCCACCCGCGACCGCAAAGAAATCCATTCTCCCGGCGAAGTCATGGCGGCGCATCGGAAGCTCGCCGCCGACTTCGGCCACCAGGCCGAAGCGGTCGTCCGCGCCGCGCGGGATCGAGTTCAGCATCAGGAGAAGCCCGTCAACTCCCTTGACCGAGTCCGTGAGTCACTTACCTTTTCCCGCGACAAGAACTTCGAGCGAGAGGCCGTCGTTGATGAACGGGCACTGATCCGAGACGGTCTCCGCCGCGGCATGGGCGAGGTCACGTTTGCCCAGGTACGCGGCAACCTCGACGCACGACTCGCCAGTGGCGAATTCCAAATTGTTCAACGTTCGCAGAGCCAACCAGTTCGCCAGTTCACCACGGCGAAGACCATCGAAGCTGAGCATGAAATCGTCCGACGAGTGCGCGAGGGACGGAACACGGTCGAGGCGGTCATGTCGCGCCAGCAAGCCATCGATGTTACCGACCAGAGCGCGTATCTTAACCGCGCCCAAAAGAGCGTGGTCGAGGATGTGCTCAGCTCTCCCGACCGAGTTCAAGGAGTCCAGGGATACGCAGGCGCGGGAAAAACGACGACACTCTCCGTTGTCCGCAGTGCTGCTGAGGCGCATGGCTACCAGGTCGAGGGCTTCGCCCCGACCTCCCGTGCCGCCCGTCAGCTTGGCGAGGCTGGCATTGAATCCGGAACCCTGCAAGGTTTCCTTGCCCGTTCCCAAAACCCTGCCACCGAACAGCAGCGGCATTTCTATTTTGTCGATGAATCCAGTCTTGCCAGCACCAACCAGATGCGGGAATTGCTTGGGCGTCTTGGCCCCAACGACCGTGTGCTCCTGATTGGCGACACGCGCCAGCACCAGGGCGTCGAAGCAGGCCGTCCGTTTGAGCAATTGCAAGAAGCCGGAATGCACACCGCCAGACTGGATGAGATCGTTCGGCAGAAAGACCCAGCGCTGAAATCCGCTGTCGAATTGCTGGCCACAGGCCAGGTATCCGCGGCCCTTGATTCGCTCCAGCAACAGGGCCGCGTCAGAGAGATTCCCGGCACTGACGAGCGCGTCCGCGCCATCGTCAGGAGCTACGTTGAATCACCCGAAAAGACCCTTATCGTCTCGCCCGACAACGCGTCCCGCCGCGAATTGAACGTCGCCGTTCGACAGGAATTAAAGGCGAACGGAACACTTGCGCCGGAGGACCACAGCTTCCGCGTGCTCGTTCAGCGCCAGGACATGACCGGCGCCGAACGCTCCTGGGCGAACCACTACGAAATCAATGATGTGGTGCGCTATGCACGCGGCAGCAAGGCCACCGGAATCGATGCCGGAAGCTATGGAGCGATTGTCGGCATCAATCCCGCCACCAACCTGCTCACCGTCGAAAAGTCCTCCGGTGAGCAGGCCACCTACGATCCGCGCCGCCTTACTGGCGTCAGCGTCTACCGTGAGATCGACCGCGAATTCTCCGTCGGCGACCGCATGCAGTTCACCGCACCCGACAAGTCGCTCCGCGTCGCCAACCGCGACCTTGCCGCCATCGAGTCCATCGCGGACGACGGCCGCATTTCAGTTCGCCTCGACAACAACCGCCGAGTCGAGTTCAACGCCCAAGATCACCGCCACTTCGACCACGGATACGCCGTCACCAGCCACAGTTCCCAGGGCCTCACAGCAGAGCGCGTCCTTGTGAACGCCGACACCGCCGTCCACCCGGACCTACTCAACTCTCGCTTCGGGTACGTCTCCATCTCACGTGCCAGCCATGACGCCATCCTATTCACCGACGATATGAACAAGCTCAGCCCGCAACTTGCAGCCGATGTATCAAAGACCTCGGCTCTTGAAACCAATCAGTCTGTGTCCATTGGACAAGACCTCGGAATGGGTTGATGCCTTGCCGAGAATTTTCAAGGCACCACCCGAAAAATTATGACCGGCAGATTCGCCAGACGGTGTCTGGCGAATTCTTGCGACCGTGTTGAAAGAACCTTGATTACGCCCATGTAACACCCTGTATATAAATGGAATACGCGCAATTTCTCTTTCTAAAGTCTATGTCAATATGGTTCCATAATGGAACTATATTGACATGACTGGGGACTTCGAGCCCAACAAATGAACGCTTGCACCTGAGCCATCCGTGACCTCAGGTGGCCTCGCACCATTCGCCCGACTTTCATTTCCAGGATTCTGTCCGACTTCCGAGGACTGATCTCTGAGGTTAGTGCTCTGCCCTATTTCGTGAAGGTCAGGGTTACCTCGCGCCTCATTCTCCCATCCAGCGTGCCGTCCTTTGCAGCTGGTGGCGGCATACAACGGCGATTTTGGGGGCAGGTTCCGAGTGCTCCGCTTTTCTAAAGTCAGGCCGGCCAAATCGGCGAGTTGGAAAACGACGATTGAATTCCGAATGTACGTGCCCCGCATCGAGTGTTCGCCGACGACGTAAATTGCTTTCCCGCCCTTGTCGAGCACGCGGCCAACCTCGCTGATAGCAATGCGCATAATCAGCCTTCCTGTGGATGATTATCAACCACATTCAGGATGAATATCGAGATACTCCGTCTGTACCGGCTGAGTCCGGGCTTCGCCATCTCCGAGGGGCTCACTGCGGAGCGTGCTTTGGTCAATGCCGCCACCGGGATTCGTCCAGATATTCTTATCTCCCATTTCGGCCACGTCTCGATCTCGCACGCCATCCACGAGGTCATCATTTACTGACAACGCCGTGAAGTTAAGCCACTAAATCGGAACCGAATCCACTAAGGCAACAGCTTTGGAACTACGTCAGGGATCCTCAATCAGCCAAGGGCTCGGGATGACGTGAACCGCTTCGCCGTAGCCCGATCAGGCGCAAACACCTTCGAAAGCAAAGTCGGCCTGGAACCAATCCTGACCACACGCTGAGGCCTCCTTCCTCTCCTTGCTCTAGGTCTACATTTCCCAAACAAATGGGGTTGGCATCCCAACTTAGGGGATATTGAAGGATGGGCCACCTGCCGGATATAAAATGAGAGCCAATGCCAAACACACTCGAACCAGCAGCAATAAAACTCGTGAATCAAGCGCTCGAGGTTTTGAAGGACAAGGTAAAGCACAACAATTGTCCGCGCTGCGACGTATTCGACTGGTCTGTCGATCCGATTGCAATCGATGTTATTCCCATCGAAGGGGTTCCTGCCCACATGCCCCTCTCCTACTTCCCCGGTCGAATTCTGCTACTGCAGATCGTCTGCAAGAATTGCGGCTATACGATATTTCACAATCTGAACGCGCTCGGGCTAGCCGTCCCACAGGAAAGATGAGCCAGCCAACCAATCCCGGTGGCGGCAATGTCCCGCTCCCTGGCCAAGGCCTCGGCGGCCAAGCCAGTCCTGGAATAAGCGCGTCGTTCACTCCGACGAATGCGAACACGCTGTTGGTGGGTAATCAGGTCATCAAGATACAGCCGGACGAGGAGGTTGTTGCGCTCACCGAGATGGGCTTTCGAGTGCTCCTTGATGGGGATGTCGGCGGCATTAGGGCTGGTCGCGATATGTGCCTAGGTTTCTTCATTAGTGGATTGGTCGGGTTGATTGGCCTGATCGCGGCGACTTGGGACAACATCTTCTCAAAGCGTGAGTGGGGCTGGGCCATCTGGATTGTTGTGATGCTCGCGATTGTCGCCGGCTCAGCAGTCGGGGCAGCGATCTGTGCGTATAGGCACTACAAGATCTTGAATGACTCCCCGTACTCAAATTTGGTTGCCAAACTAAAAAAACACTTCGGCATGATTTCACGGTAAGGTCGAACAAAGTAGCTCTACTTTGGGAGTAATATTTGCAGCGTGAACGGTGTTTTTGGCGGAAACAGACCTGTACCCTTTCGAACAATATTGAGGTGATTGTGAATCCCGAGACATCGGCAAATAAATTTCGGTCGGTACTGCACAAATTGATTCCTGCTACCGTCAGTGAGTTTGCGAAGTTGGAGGCTGGACAGCCTTACTATTTCGATCATTGGGCCAATGATCGCTACGATTCACCGTCACTGTACTACTGGTTCGATTCAAACGATGGTGCCAAACTTCGCCACAAACGAGTTGTCATCTCAGAGATTCACAAGGCGTTTCAGCACCATATGTACACCGGCAAGTTTGACCGTAAGTCGTTTCGCAGTTGTTGCCCTCAATCCGACTCCTCGGGCCATTGTGGTTTTGTAGTTGTGGGTCGGATATTCGAAGCGCTCGGCGTTGCTGAGTACTCTGGTCGCGAGAACGGATTTGTGAAACCTTCATTACCCGTTGATTAGCCTTTCCCGGTTTCCTCTATGACCAAACAAGGCGCTTTCCCGCTGGCCTGGACTCTGTCCCAATCATGCAGGATAATGAATCAGTGGAGGGCCAGCGTATGCCGAAGCAGGAAGTGTTTTTCGAACAGATTTCGGGGAATCGGCGTGTCGAGGTTCTAAAAACCTATGATCGGTCATATGCACGAGAGGTGTTCAATGGCATTGACACTGAAGCCAGGAAGGCTCTCGCAGAAGCCCTCGAATTGAAAAAGAATTATGAGCCGGCGGACATTCCGGACCCTAATGGAAACGATTATGACGACTTCCTCTGGGAGGAAATATGTGACGCTGCTCGGGAAGATGTGCGGACTGACCCAAGTCTCTACTCATTCTTTGTTGTTACAGAAGCCAGCAACGGTAAGGCTGACGACCTGTACGTTTCGCCTGATTGGCCTAGCGCGGAGGCATTTGCTAAGACACGCGTCACTAATGCTATCTAAGACCACCGGTTCCTAGCCGAAAAGCTCGATAGCGGCTTGCGACGGAGAATGAATTCTCAGCCTGCCGGATTCGAGCGTTATTAAATCCATATCCAGATGATTATTCAAAAACGCGACAGACCACGATTGAGGCGGAATTTGCGCAGCGAATGCGATCACCTTGCGCCGGGGAAATTCAGCCGTCGCACTGCGGAGGAAGTCGTAGTGCAACACCTGGCCTAGCGCATACCGTAGTCGCGCGATAAAGTTGCGCGGCGTTACGCTCTTAACCTCGATAATAAATTCTCGCTGTTGGTGCTGCACAAGAAGATCGACGGTGTCGGGGTCTTCAAAAATTGAAGCGCCTCTGGCCTGGCAGGTTTGCGCGATCAACAGAACCATCTGATCATGAAGGCGATGGGCGCTCGCGGTCAGCTCCGCGCTATAAACCGATTGGATCGTCAGATTCGTTGGCAGCATCGTGGGAACCCGTATCCCCTGAAACGCCCGCAACTCAATCCTCCCGCCCGTCACCGTTGACTCGAAGGTTTCCCGCTTGTCTTCCTCTTCCTCGCCTCCAACAAACTCGTGCTGCCCCTGCTCTGGAGCAACCTCAACTTCCGGCAACTCCGGAATGGAAAGGTCCACCCCGCCATACTCCGAATACCACCTCGACCGCTCGGCTGCTGTTACCGCCGTCGTTCTCCAAAAGGATCCCGGCATTTCGAGCGCCGCGCAAATCTCATCTATTTCCGGACTATGAGCGTTGCCAAATTCGCTGATCGTCAGGAGCGTCGGGCTGCCATCGGTCGCTGAGAATATTGAGCTGAGCCGGAGAAACTTGATCCAGTCCTGTGCATTCCGTCTTTGCCTTGTTCCTAGTCGAGGAAGGATTGCTCCGCCATTCCTCGCCGATGCTATTGCGTCAGTACATGCCGCAGAGTCACCATTGACTGCGCAACGCATCAAGTAGCTCTCAAACTCATCGACAGAAAGCGTTGCCGCACTCCCCCGCGCTATGAGTCCGCGAAGAACTCTCCACGCCAAAACCGCTGGCCTGATCTGGACTCCCGCTAGTCCTTGAACCTCCGTGAAGGTTCCCACGGTCGAATATGGCGTTCCTGCCAAATCCCGCCTTACCGGCGGGCTCAAAGCGACATGGTGTCCATTCGGATATTGGAGTCGCAGCGCTTGCAACGTAATCACTTCGGAAAAACCGAGAGAACCGTCAAGAAGCGCGAAGCCGAGAGGCGTCGGCGTTATTTGTGGGACAACTTCCAGAGAATAAATCAGGCCCAACTCGCTGAGCGTTTGCTGATAGTCGCGCCAGCCCTCCGGTTGTCCGCTATCTTCCCTTACGTTGGGGGTCCATTGGCCATTTGCGATCAGATAGTTGTTTATGTCGGCAGCGGGATCGGCGTTGCGTGAGAAACGATTTGCTGCCCAGAGAATGTGGTAAAGATGATCGGGCGTCACCCTGCCCATGTGGTGATTGAGACGCCACGAGTAGCCGGGATACGGGACATCAGGAAACACGATCGGTTGTCTCCCTACCTGAAGCGTTCGAGGGCTTCCGCGATCTTCTTGCCCACTTCGTAAGCAAGCAGAGGTGGCACAGCGTTGCCAACTTGCCGGTACTGCGCAGTGTTTGTTCCATGAAAGACGTACCAATCCGGAAAGCTCTGGAGCCGCGCGGCTTCCCGCACTGTTATGACGCGAGGCTCAGTCGGATGGATATGCGGACGGCCGCCCCCGCCGCCCGATCCAACCAGCACCGTTCCAGATGGCCTTTCGGGATCAATTCTGTCCGTATGGTCAGTTCTATCCCGGTCGCCTGGCGCGATCTTCTCATAGCGCTTTCTCACGCGAGGGCCATGTTCGCGAATGTCATGGTTCGGAAGTCCCTTTACGGATTCAAGAGCCAAAGCGCTCGGCACCCCCTCCCCATTTCGCTCGGCAAGCGCCGCGATTATCTCACTCGCTTTCGGACCACTCGGCAAGGTCGGAAACTCGAATTTCACGTCCTGTCGCAGACCCACGAGAATGACTCGCTCACGGAATTGGGGGATTCCGAACGAAGCAGCGTTCAACCGAGCGGAATGCAAGAAATAGCCCGTCTTCTCTTTCGCATAGCTGACGAGCGTCCGCCAATCTTCTCCCTTGTTGACACTGAGCAAGCCCGGCACATTCTCGAATAGGAACGCCTTTGGCTTTATCGTCGCGATGAGGTCGAAATACTTGAGTGCTAGCTTGCCACGTGGATCGGCCAAAGCACCGCGCTGGCCTAATACGCTGAACGATTGACAGGGCGGCCCCGCGGCTACAAGGTCAATCTTGTTTGTTCCAGCAAGCCCGCATAGCTTTTCCTTCGTCAATTCCATAGCGTCTGCCGGGCAGGCTTTTGCATGCGGGAGATTGTTGACCACGCTCTCCACGAAGGCAGGGGCGACATCGCTGGCGACGCGCGTACCGAAACCGGCAAAGCTGAGGCCAAGATCAAGCCCGCCTCCGCCGCAAAATAGGCTGATCAGCGTGAATGGCGGATCATCGAGCAAATTCTGCTTGAAAGCAGAGAGTCGGTCCAGATAAGCGTTTTTGTCGCCCTTCTTCGCGGAACGTCCACGAGGCAAGACCTCTGGAAAAGGCAGGAGGAGACCGCCGTTATTCGCTTTGAGCGGTGATTCGAGCCGTGGCGGCGGGTACAGTAATGTGCTCATTCTGACACCCTTGTCGTCCAACCGGATATTGATGTTTTTGCGGCTATACCACTAGATATGGTATAGCGTCCCGAAATCATCGCAGATATAGGCTCCACACGTGAGTATAGCAACGACGATCTATTTTTCAATCAACAATTTTCGCTTTTTCTTCGAGAAACACTCGAATCCTGTGGGAAAGACGGTCAATCCGTTTGAGCTGACATTCCCATACAATAAGCGTCTTCCAACCCATGCGGCGTAATCGCTGTCGCACCGTCTTATCACGCTCGGCGTTTCCCTGAAGTTTCGGCACCCAGTAGTCGAGCTTAGACCTTGGGGGCCGTGAGCTCGGGCAGCGATGAAGATGCCAGAAGCATCCATGCACAAAAATTACCTTGCGCATTTTCCTGAACACGATATCCGGTCGTCCAGGCAGATCGTCGCCGTGAAGCCGGTACCGATAGCCCATTCCGTAAACAATTCGCCGAACGGCGAGTTCCGGTTTTGTATTCGCGGCCCTTATCAGCCGCATCCGGTCGCTTCGCTCACCCGGCGTCATGATGTCCATCGCGTTCTTTGCTCCGGCTTATTCTCTCAAGCTCTGCCTTACGACGCTTGGCAAATTTGCAAATTCTCGCCATCAGGAATCATAACGGGAAACCGGAGCCTCCTGGCTGCGCATTCACGGTTCTAACCCCTCTCAAGCTCGGTTATGCGACGCTCAATGAAATTCGTGATCTCGGCCAGCATCTACTTCTTCCTTTTTGCGCACGCCGTCTTGAATCACCTGCGAGGGCTTTCAAGCAGATCAATACGCAATCGATGCGTGAACTCCGTCTTCTCCACTTTCGCGGGTTCTCTGTTTTCCGCTCATGCGGCAATGTGGGTTTATTGTCCTGCCCTTCCCCCACTACAGCCGCCGAACTTGCCGGCGCTTTCCGTTTCCCAGCCATGCCTGTGCTTACCCTGCAACGCCCGGGCCTGACGTGCACTGATCAATACGGCAATGCCACTAAATTTCTTCTTTCGTCACGTGCCCCCGCTTCAGGCGGCTTTTTGGCAGAGACGGTCGGAACCTGTCAAGGCTCTCCGCTGCGCTTCGACCGCTGGCGCGGCGCCTGCGGCGGCCTGGACAGAACCCTCCGCGCCCCTGCCGTGCCGCAAGAGCCATGAAGCGGGAGCACTCAACAAAAGAAATTTGGGTTTCAGGCAGTGCTCTCCCTCATGCACGCAAATCGCCCCTCAGCGGGCAGCAAATGAGGAACAGAGTCATGCCAACCACCATGAGCAACGCAGCCTTCGCCGCCAGCAATGACACAACCGTTATCAGCAATTCCGCGCCGCACAGGAAAAATGCGGCACGGCAGAACCGCAGCGAGTCGCCTTACCAGCAGCGCACCAGCCAGAAAGACAACCCCACACAGCAACTCATCAAGCAGGCAGTGGACTACCTCATTCAGCAGCTTGAGGCAGGTAAGAGCGAAGCCTTGACCGCGTACCTTGGCGCGATGGCGAGGTTTCATTCCTATTCGTTTGGCAACATTTTGCAGATCGCCAGACAGAGAGCAGTGACATAGTGCTACACCTCGCTGGAGTCAGTAAACATGCGGGTTTGCGCGTCGCTGGATACGCACGATGGAATGCGGCGGCCGGTATGAACCAGGCGAACCGCCCTGTGGACTGCCGGAAGGTCGAGATGCTCGCGTTCGATCATCCATGGAGCGAACTTGACGATCTGTTTTGCCGGGAGCGTCTTTTGCGCAAGCAGTCTTCGCACGACAGCATCGCTGACCTTCAACATGACCGCGGCTTGCTGCATGGTGATCCAGCGGCGCTGCTCCGGCGGCGGGCATGCTGGGAAGCCCTTGGTGTGGCGGACGTGTTGTACACGCTTTTCTGTCCATGTGTTGCCGATGCCGGTGCGATACCCCAGTCTGTTCAGGATAGAGACGATTGCGCTATCTTCACAGACCAGAGCGAGCTCACGAATCAACTCCGTTACTTCCGCCGAGTTGACGTGATCGTGATGGCCGGTTCGATTCTTGCGTACGGTCAACTCGGTGTGAACGCCGCCAACCCAGTGGAGCTTGAGATGCACCGTCGGAGGCCCGTCCGTGGTGTCCGCCACGATTTCTTCAAGTACGGTGCGAAGGATGCGCTTCTTCAGGGATGCTGGCGAACTTGGATGATCCCATAGCTTCTCCAGATCCTCGCCAAGCGTGAGCAGTTGCTCTCGTTGTTCAGAAGTCAACTGCGGCGCTGCGATAGTGGCTTCCTCCAGGCGGCGCTCCATTTCGGCAACTTGCGCCAGAGAGTGATTCCAGCGCTTCTCCAGCTCGGCCGCGACAAGCCGGTTTTCCGGCTCGATAGCTTGATATTGCCGTTCGATGCGGCTGGCCTCATAGCGCGCCTTCTGCACAGCAAGTTCCAGCGCGCGCCGCTTTTCGTCCGTCTGCGTCTGGCTCTTTTCCAGTGCATCGAACGCAGATTGTATGCCGACAGGTCCAAGCGCATCGAGAACCTCCGCGGCCACTTCCTGATCCACGCGCGTCCCCGCGAAGGTAATGCAGGAGCGCACCAGTTGCCGGCTGCGGTCACCGCTACACCAGTAGCGTGGCAGGGGACCGTGTAACTTGCTGTTGGTATAGGTAACCTGCAGAGCCCGTCCACAGCGGCTGCATCGCAACAGGCCCGCCAGGAGTGCCGGGCCGTTGCGCGCCGCGCCCTGGTTTTGTCCCATGCGGGCATTCCATCCTGCATTCGACCGGATCTGTTCCTGGTTGCGCATAAACTCTTCCCACGTAATATAACCTTCATGGTGGTCAGGAATCACTACTTCCCACTTTTCCTGCGGACGAGCGTGGCCGCGAGTCTTGTGAGCGCGGCCTTCGACGATGGCAGTGCGGGTCTGCTTCCTGCCCCAGACGAAGACGCCGGCATAGGTAGGATTCTTAAGGATGCCGATGATGGTTGGGTAGACCGGCTCTGACCAGATCACCTTGCGGTTGCCAGACTCGCTCGATAACACAGGGATCAGCAGCTTTTCATCCCGATACCAGAGCATGACCTGGCGTACGCTTCCCAACTCGCGGAACTTGCGGAAGATACCAGTGATGGCTTCTTGGATCTGGCGATCAGGCGTCTTCTCGATGCCTTCGTCGTCTGTCCGGATGTAGCCAGCGGGCACTTGCGTCAACACAAGACCGCGTCGCACTTTATCTCTGTGAGCTTCCATCGCTCGCTGCCGGAGCAAGCTCATTTCGAACTCGCTCATGGTGCCCTTCAGTCCGAGCAGAAGCCGGTCGTTCAACAGACCGGGATCATAGACACCATCGTGATCGATGACCAACGTGCCTGCCATGGCACAGAGATCGATCAGATGATGCCAGTCGCGGTTGTTCCTGGCAAGACGTGATGCTTCCAACGCCAACACGGCTCCTACTCGGCCGGTGCAGACCGCAGTCAGGAGCCGGCCGAAGCCAGGACGTTCGACAGATCCAGTGCCGGAGCGGCCCAGATCCTCGTCGATCACGGTAACGCGCTGGAAACCAAGTGTATGAGCGCGTTCGCGCAGATCATACTGGCGTCGTTGCCCCTCCAGCCGTGTGCGCACCTGCTGCATCGACGACTGGCGGACATATACATAGGCTTCACGCTCGGTGTGGATTGACTGTATCTTCTCGCTCATCGCTCTCCTCCTTGGTTGTTCCGCTCACGGCTGCGAGCAGCATGTGGCTGAGTAGCTCCCGGCAACGCACCTGCACTGTCTCCGGAAGCTCCGGCGTGTTTGGAATCTCCCACAGAAACACTTCCTGGCGTGGTGGACTCATGAGCACCTCCCGATGAAGATGCTTCTGAAGCTACCGGACCAGGAGCAGAAGAGGTAGGCGATTGTGCATCGAGAAGTGAGCGAAGCGCCGTGAGCGCTGACAACGCCACGATTGGATGTGCGACAACATCCATTCCACGGCATTGTTCTTCATCCAGCATCCAATCAGGAATCACAAGCTGATAGCCGCTCGTAA
Organism: uncultured Acidobacteriota bacterium; assembly: GCA_963766785.1. GTDB lineage: Bacteria > Acidobacteriota > Terriglobia > Terriglobales > Acidobacteriaceae > Telmatobacter. The sequence goes on along the minus strand of CAVYBV010000007.1, from coordinate 22,555 downwards.
GAGCTACCTGCACCTGATGAGGTCCGAACGAAACGGACCTGCGCACCACAGTTACAGTTTGTCCATAGAACGGGTGATGAGGATAGTGAACCGTCAACGAAACATGGGTAGTGTGTGAGTGCTTTGCAGCGGCCGACCGCCACCAGAGTAGCGGGCATTCGTGCATGGAACGAGCTTGGCCGATTTGTGAAGAAGGGAGAGAAAGGCATTCAGATTCTCGCACCGATCATTGGCCATCGCCGGAAGAGAGACACGGCAGAGCAGGAGCAGGACGCGAAGCCAGCACCCATGCTGATTGGCTTCCGTGCCGTCTACGTGTTCGACCTCAACCAGACCGAGGGCGCGGAGCTGCCGGAGTTTGAGCACAACATCACCGGCGAAGTGGGCGAGTACCGCGACCGGATGATTGCATTCCTCGCACAGCAGAACATCAAGCTGGAATTCAACGAGAAGATTGCCCCGGCGCTGGGCGTCTCCTACGGCGGCAAGATCGCTTTGCTTCCCGGCCAGTCGAAGGCTGAGGAGTTCACCACGCTGGTTCACGAGACGGCGCATGAACTATTGCACAAATCAGAACGCCGCACCATGACCACCGCGACCGTGCGCGAAACCGAAGCCGAGGCCGTGGCCTTCGTCGTGGGCCAGAGTGTTGGTCTGGAGATGGGAACCGCTTCGAGCGATTACATCCAGATGTACGCGGGCAATGCCGCGCTCTTGGCCGAAAGCCTTGAAGTCATCCAGCGCACTTCCGCTGTTATTCTCGCCGCGATTCAAGCGGAAGAGTCAACCCAAGAGAACGAGGCCGTCGCGGAGGTGGCGTAATGCGGACTCTGGTTCTCATCCTGATGGAGGCCGGGCCGCTCCCGCCCGGCTTCCATCTTCACATCGACAACCCGCCATGGATGCCACTCGACATCGAGGACATCGAGACGAGCGGTCCCAACGGTCTACCGACCGTCTCTGTTGCGCACTACGGCAAGCAGAACGGCGACGCCATGCGCGATCCGGAGATGCTCTTCGAGATGCGCCGCGAGGGGAGCGAGTTTTCGCTCGATCCCTACTACTGGCGCAATGACTATCTCGGCATCGAGCAGTATTCGAGCTACCGAGACGACTCGCAAAAACTGTTTACCCTCTCAGGGCTGAAACAGCAGCACGAAGCGTTCGCCCGGACTTGGGACAGAAACCTCCGGTCTCAGGGCTTCTATGAAGCCTTTGTCCGCAGCCGGAGCTAGTAACTCGCCATTCGACCGGCGGGCAATGGCTATGCCCGCCGACGCATTCACGCTCGACAACCAAACAAGGAGAATCCCATGACCACCGCAGTTCAAACGCAATCCGAGTATCGGAACCTGCCGCTCGTGAGCCTCACTGAGTCGGCATCCAATCCACGCCGCACTTTCGATCAAACGGCGCTTAGCGAACTGGCCGAGTCCATCAAGACGCAAGGCATCCTTGCGCCCCTCGTTGTGCGGCCCGTGGGCCAGCACTTCGAGATCGTCGCAGGAGCGCGGCGCTACCGCGCGGCGCAACTGGCCGGACTCGAAACCGCGCCCGTCCGCATTGTCGAATTGACCGACGCCCAGGCCCTCGAAACCAGCATCGTCGAAAACCTTCAGCGCCGCGACGTGCACCCGCTCGACGAGGCCAACGGCTTCGCTGCGCTGATGCGGCTTGAAGAGCCGAAGTACAGCGTCGAACAGATTGCCGCCAAGGTTGGCAAGGCCCCGGCATTCATCCTCGCTCGATTGAAATTGGTCGAGCTTGTCCCCGCAGTGGTCGAGTCATTTTCGCAAGACGAAATAGGCTTGGGCCATGCTCTCTTGCTGGCGAAGTTGCAGCCCGCGCAGCAGGAGGAAGCCCTCGCCGCTTGCTATCAGGAGCAATACGCCAACGGCAGCAAGGCCAAGCGCATCTTGCTTCCGGTACGGCATTTGCAGCAATGGATCGAGCACAACATTCTGTTGGAGCTTGCTTCCGCGCCGTTCTCCAAAGAGGATGCGGCGCTTGTGTCCGAGGCCGGAGCGTGCCTCGATTGCCCCAAGCGCACTGGCCACAATGTTCTATTGTTTGAGGGCCTCACCCAAGCGGACCAATGCTCCGATCCGAAATGCTACGCCGCGAAGGTCGATGCGCACGTTCGACAGACCGTTGCAGCAAAACCGAAGCTGGTACAGATCAGTACTGCTTATGGAATGCCAAAGGATGGCAGCGCCGTCGTGCCCCGCAACAAGTACGTTGAGATTCGCAACAACAAGCCGACCAATCAGAAGCAGCGCGATTGGCCGGAGTACAAAACCTGCAAGTTCACAACTGAGGCCATCGTTACGGAAGGCAGCGAAAAGGGAGAACTGCGGCGCGTCTGCGCGAATCCCGAATGCCCAGTGCATCACGCCAAGAAGCAACGGTCAAACGTTGCCGCCGACGCGGGCGTCAAGGCCGAACAGGAAAAGCGCCGTCGCGAGGAAGCACTCGCCCAGGCAACCGGCTTGCGGGTCTTGAATGCCATTGTCGAGGCCGTTCCCGTTCGTCTGATGAAGCGCGACCTGTTTTTCATAGTCGAAAGACTGGCTGCGACGCTGGACGAGCCCCGACTGGCCATCGTTCTCCGTCAGCACGGCATCGGCAAGGCGAAAGGCCCTGCCGACACACCGGGCAAGCTGCTTGCAGCTTTCATCCGCAAGTCAGAAGAGAGCATTCTCGGACGCCTATTGGTGGAGATCGTCATTCTCCACTCGGCAGGCACTGTGAACGACTCTGGCAAGCTTCTCAAGGAAGCAGCCGAATTCTACAAAGTAGACGTAAACGCCATCACCGCCAAGGTCAAGCAAGAGTTTGCCGCCAAGGACAAGGGGGGAGCTGCAAAGAAGGCCGCTCCCAAGCCAGCCGCCAAGGCAGAAAAGAAGCCCAAGGCGGCCTAGGCCCATCCAGCATTCCGGCGGAGCCTACCCAAAAGGCTCCGCCACTTTTGTGCATTCCTGCCCGTCTTCCCACCCTGATTCGCGCCCCCGCCTCGGCGGGAGAGCATCCTTGGCCCACCCGACGGGCATGAACGCGCCGCCACGCGGCGCGTCTCGGAAATTGAAAGTGTATCTGGCGACTGCTTTAAGAGGACGTTCGTTTCACGCGCAATTGCGGACATCGCCTCTCTGCCCCGCGCACCGCTGGCAGTGCGACCTTCTCTACTTGTTCATATTCGCAAAGGGACGTTTGCCCCGGTGCGACCTCTTGAAATCAGCTATCGCCGTCGTCTCTGCGCGATCAGCCTCATCCGCCGTACAGGTACGCCACCGCACAAGTAATTCTTCGCTGTCCTGCAAGTGCCATAACAGTCTGCCGCCACGGTGGCCGACCGGCTTTCCGTATCCAAAGTCGATCAATTGACGCAAGCGGCTTTTGAGCCCCTTCTTGCCTGCAGCTTTACCTATATAGAGGATGTGGGCGCTGCCTACCCATTTTGCCCCGATGACGTCCATTGTGCAATTGGGATCTTGGCCTTTGAACCAGCCACCAGTACTCGGGATTCGAAATTGGGGAGCGCTCTCAGGCTCTCTTTCGATCAGGTAGATGCCAGCATGAGCGGGCACACTCGCGCACCGTGTCTCGCGCAATTCGACGAGCCTTATGGGTTCAGAGAAGCCAGCGATTGAGACCTGATCAATGGACGCCACGGGTTTAGGACTCCACTAGATTGAGAATTCGTTCTCCCTCGTATGATAATCCTGAGTTGACGTGATGTGATTTGCTCATTGCGCGAGTGAACACACCGTCAACTTTCCCTCGAATCGAAGAATATGGGGTTGAAGCCCGCAGCATTGGCCGGGTGCCTTGTTTCAAGCCGGGATATCGCCATGCTCCGTAAAGTGGATTTCAACGCCAAACGCTTTAAGGCCTCTATGGATTCGGATCACAAGATCAGTGTCTCGCGCGATCCTGTCGATTGAAGTGCAAAGCAGGATGTCGAACGGTTCCGGATTGACAGCGGCGATACGCATCAGATCCTTCAGCCCGGAGTTCACCCTTAATCCGGACTGTCCAGAATCAGTGAAGATGTAGTCATCGCTAACGATCCAATCTTCTTCTTTGGCGAAGCATTTGCACCTCTCAACCTGCTGAGTGATGGAGTTGACTTCATCGGATTTCTTCACGGTGGCGGTGCGCGCGTAGATCGCACAGCGTAACGGCTGACTGCCTGGTTTCTTCTTCATGTCGTTCTTACCGCATATCCTTCCGGATAGAAGCGTCTATCGAGCTTGCCCGGAAGGGGGGAAACAAAGTTCATCTGCCCCGCGGACTCTGAGCTTTGTTGGGCGCCGAGCGCAGGTTGCCGCTGTCGCAGGCGGAGGACGCGCGCCGCGAGCCTCGCTCTATGCAAGAACAGAGCCCGCGACATATCTATCCAATTGAGGCGGCTGGCATCTGAATAAAAACCTCTGCCGGCCTTCAAAATCAGTCTTCCATCGCAAGAATTTCTCCCGAGCCTGAACAGATCGATCAATTTCATCCTGCGATTTCTCAGCAAGAAGGCGCGAAATGGCCACTGCCTGAGACTCCAGTTCCGCCAATGCGGCACGACATTTCCAGCAAATCTGGAGGTGGGTCCGAATGGCACGCATTCGTAGGTTGGACAGTTCGGCATCCAGATAGGCCAGAAGGGTTTCATCGTTAGGATGCTCGCGTGACCGGTTTCTTAGCATATCTCTTTGTCCTCTCTTCATTGACGTGCCGCGATGTCGCTTCCTGGAGCTTTCGTAATGCACGTGCCAAGAGAGTATTGACAGAGTTTATGCTGATCCCCAACTGCTCGGCGATCTCGCGATACTTCAGTGTATCGAGTCTGAGCAACAGGACTTCCTCTTCGCGCCGTGAGAGCACCGAAAGAAGGTTTCGGACATCCGTGGGGCCAGACATTTCTGCCACAGGTGCTCCGGCTATTTCCAATTCATCAAGCTGCTCATGTAGATTCCGGTACTTCATTTGCCTGTTCATCGCCCGGCGCAATACGCAAATCGTCCACGCCTTTGGATGTTCGATGCTCTTGCCGGATCTCAATGCTTGATAAAGCTGCATGAAGGTGTCTTGTGCAAGGTCTTCAGCGAGTTCATAGTTGCAGGTCGTCCGGAGCGCATAGCGGACGAGCGCCGTGTACCAGCGGTCATAGAGCGCCGTCAATAAGTCGGTTGCATCAGATTCGTTCACGGCACTCGCCAGCCGATAAGAATTAGCTGTCTACGAGTGGCCGCAAACGCTGACTTTCGCGACAACGGGAGGGAAATATCGCTTCCCAGACCGAGCTACCCATGTCTGGCGGGCAGTTTGCGGGCATCTCACCGCCAGGAGACACGTCACACTATCGCTTTGTATGAAGGGGTGTGCTAACGATGGGACATGAACAAGGACAAGCGGACATTCGCCTTCTTATCGATGGCCGCTTTCAGAAACTGCGACCCGTATCCCATTGTCCGGCAATAGTTTCTGAAGGGCCTGAAGAATATCCGCGTGATTCCGGGCCATATAACGCTCGATCTTGGGATTCGTCAGCAATCGATCAAGATAACCGCAAGCCACGGTCAAAGTGAGGACATCCGTCCCGTATGACTCTTCCACTGATTTCAGATCTCTGAGAAGAAACTCGTTTTGCTCTTCCAGCATTGACCGGGCGGCTATCGATGTCGCCTGTAGCTTTTTGTCAGCAGCGGCTTGCTCCTCTAGCATTTCCGGTTTGGTGACGGCCAGAAGCGCCTTTGCAAAGGGAACGGTAAATGTTCCACCAGCCACCATGTGCTCGGCGGCCTCGATCTGGCGAATGGGCTTCATTCTGCGCAAGATCCAGAAAACCTTGGGGCTGAGCTGCTTGTCTGCCAATATTTGAACCGCTTCGGAACAGATTCCATTTAACAAGTCGCGCTTTGCACGAATGGTGTCCAGGCTGACATCCAACGCAGCCGCGATGCGTTCTTCTGTCAGGCCGTTTTTAAGTGCCTCCAATAGCATGAAATGCTGCGCGACGGCCGGTATATGGTTAACGTGGCGGTTGTACGTGTAGGCTTCGTCGTCGGTGGCGAGCAGGCATTTGACCTCCTTCGTCCCAATCGACTTCAGTATTTCGAGACGCACATGGCCATCGAGGAGAAGATAATCACCAGGACCTCTCGGATAGACCACCAGGGGTTCAATCACGCCAACATGTTTCAATGAAGCAGTGAGTTGCTTATAGAACTCTCCGCTTCGATGACCGTGCGTCACCTCTCTCTGGGGGACAATGATATCGAGTGGCAGCAATACGACTTGCTTTTCAAAAGCCGCTTTCACAGGATCGTATGACATCGCGATTTCCCCTACTCTAGTCGAGCCTTAAGCTGCTTGGGCATGTCGTTGATACCTTCCGCCCGCAGTAGAGTGATGAAGTTTTCGTCGTCCAGAAGTTGCCTCATAACAGATGTGAGCAAAAGAAGGCGCTCTTTCGTCATCTCCGCTTTCGCGATCAGAGCCTTTTGCTCCCGAACCCTCTGCTTATATACCTCGACCAGCATGTTGCCTGTGACTTTGCGCCGGACATCTTCTGCCTTGCCCGCCTTCTGCCTCTTCTCGATTCGCTTGGCGATTAAGCGCCGTGCAGCGGCCAATTTTGTTCCTCTCAATTGCCCCGATTCGTATGCCTCTGAAAGAGCCTGGGAGATCTCCGCATCCTTTCCGGTCGCAATTTGTGCGGCGACGCTGATTGGCAATCTTCCCGCCTCTACGGCTTCGATGAGCGCAGCTTCCTTGTGTTCAACCAGGTGCACAATGCCAGCAATGTACATGCGCTCCATTCCGAGCTTTCTGGCAATATCCGCAACGTTATTGTCGCGCTCCCGAAGGCTTCGGACTTCGCGAATGATATCCCTATTGGAGGGCGGCCGCCTTGCGATGTTCTCAACCAGGCTCATGAGGAACTGATCTTCGCGCGTTGCCTCGATAATGATCGCTGGTATGGCCGTTTCGCCAAGAGCGACGAAGGCCTCGATCCTTCCTTGACCGCAGACAAGATCGAATTGCTTGCCCTCTGGATCTGGTTCCTTGCGTCGCACCACCGTGATCGGCTTCTTAAGCCCGACCTCTCGGATATTGGCGACGATCATTTGCCACCTTCCACGGCTTCTTGGCCTGGGATTGGCAATATAAATCTGGGCGATTGAAATAATCTCGATGTGCTGTTCTTTCATGCGGCCCCCTCTATTCGCACGCGCTCTGCCATTTCCAAAAAGAAGTTGAGATTGGTGAAGCGATAAACGTCCAAGGCCAGACCATTGTCAGGTCGCAAACTCAACCGCTCCGTCAGGACATCAAGACGGGGCAGGAGATAGTAATCGAGGATCTCTTCATTTCCCGGCTGAAGACGCGCTGCGATGATAATGTCCGGTTGCAAACTCTCATCGAATCGAAGCTGCCAATGGCAATTACCTGCACGAGTCTGCCGGCATCTTGCAAGGATCAGGGACGCCGTGTATTCGGAATTTATTGTCAACAAGTCTGTCTGCTGGTTGACGCTGACCGTTGCCCCCAAGGCGAGCAGTCGATCCAGCATCGACGCAATAATGTCTGCATGTCTCCGTCGCAGCAAGCGGTTGATTGCGATGTAGGCATAGTCTCTGTCTGGTGTCCATCCAATGAGCGAATAGGCGCGTGTGAGACTGCCAAAGCGCGAAGAGTAGCAAGAACTCGAAGGCATATCCTCGGTTTCGTCGATGAGGATTCCTGAGAGTTGTCCCCGCGCCCGCACCAATTCACGAAGCTTTTCAAGAAGATCCTGATCCGAGAGATGGTGATGACGTGCTTCGATGATCAACCTTGCCTTTTCAAAGACACTCGCCGAGATGATGGGTTCGAATGCGCCGTCGCGCCAGATCCACATTTGCGTTGGGTTGTTAACGCGTCGGTGTTTGAGTTTGAAGGATCGGCGGTTGTAGATGTTAGCGCCGATATATTTAGGGTTGGTCAGTACCTGGTGGACTGTCGCGCGTGTCCATGGACGCCCATCCTCTCCCAAAACTCCGCGACCGTTCAACTCGGCCGTGATCTCGCGTTCTATTTTCTTTTGAGCGACAAACAGTTCGTAAATCTGACGAACTGTCTCAACCTCCAATTCCGGGCCCGGAACCAGGATGACGCGATCTGTCTGCAGGCTCTTTCGCTCTCCTCGACCCAACAGCCCCTTGGGATTCCTGTCCCGGTCAATCAACTGTCGCCGCAGACCATATCCGGGAGGACCACCTTGACGGAATCCCAATTCGATCAGACGACACTGCCCGGAAAAGACCTTGACTGACAGCTCCCGGCTGTATTCGGCCGCCATCGAACGCTTCAAGGTTTTAAGAACGGAAGATGACATGCTCCCGTCGTTCTCGAACTGCTCAGCGCAATAATGGACGCGAATGCCGGCTCTCTTGAGCACATATTCGTAATAGGCGCTTTCATCTACATCCTGGAAGCGCCCCCAACGGCTGACGTCGTACACAAGCAGTGCGGAAAAGTCTGTCCGCTTGTTTTCCACGTCCGACATGAGCTTATTCAGCCCTTCGCGTCCTGCGATATTTAGACCACTTCGCCCATGATCCGAGTACTCACGAACAATTTCCATTTGGTGGGAGGCGGCGTATTGGCGGACCACCTCCAGCTGGTTCTCAGGGGAGTACTGTTGATGCTCGGTGGACATACGCACGTAGTGCGCAGCTCGCAGAGGAAGAAGCGGATTCGTCAATGTCGTAGACGCCTTCTCCATTCGTTTGCCACCAACTTGCGCAGAATCGGAAACCCACCATGGCGTTCGGCATCTGGTGAGACCTCAAAGTGCTCCATAGAACTAGTGGAGGAGCAATGATCTTTTCGCGACAAGGCGGTGAGATTTTTCTTTGGGAGATTTCCATCGGTGTTGGTAGCGTCCGAAAAGTCGGACCCGAATGCGCGTGGCGCAGTAAGGAAGTCTCCTAAATTTCTTCTTTCATCAAGTGCCCCCGCTTCAGGCGGCGTTCTGGCAGAGGCGGGAGGAACCTGTAAAGGCTCTCCGCTTCACTCCGACCGCTGCCGCGGCGCCTGTGGCGGCCTTGACAGAACCCTCCCGCCCCTGACCGCCGCAAAGGGCCATGAAGCGGGGACACTCAACAAAAGAAATTTGGGTTTGGGTGCTCTTGCTCGTGGACGCCACTCCGCCCCAAGCGGGCGACATCAGGAGCATCGTATGCCGATCATCGACACCGTCAGGAATCTGCTCACCTACAACAAAATTCCCTCTCTCGACACTCTACAGATGTCGGATCTACTGCACCATCTGTTCACAACCTCCGAGAAGACAGAACGCATTCAGGTTGCCGAAGCCGTGTACCGCCACGATCACGGCCATCCGAGCGCACTGGATGTATTCCTTGCCTGCACGCTTCCCTTGGCTGAGAAGGCCGCGCGCCGCCGGGCGCACAAGGTATTCATTTACCCCTCAGATTGGCAACTTGAATTGATGTACGATGGCGCAGTTGCGGCGGGGATTGCCGTGTTTCAGTGCAACTTTGCCGTGGAGACGGGAACCAATGCTTTTCGACGCTATCTACTTCGTGCACTGGCGTTGGGAGCCGTGCGATCGTATTTTAAGCGCGAGGAGAACGACGGCATTCGGGCAGTCGCCGATCTCTCTGCGCTCCCCTTCCATATCAAGGCGCACAACAATCCGGCCGAGCAGGACATCATCGCTCGGGAACTACTCGATCAGGTAACCGGCTTCCCGAACTTGCGACCCGATGTGTGCGCAACTCTACTCTGCATTCGAGCACTCGGTCCGGACGAGGCGCTCAAGGAGCACGCCTTCACGGCATCGGGTGATCCTGACAGATGGAAACGGGAAAGAGGCAGAAGGCCGATCCTTAATCCGAATGCGATTGCCCAAGCGATGGGGACTGATCGGAGTACGGTTCATCGTAATCTCCGTGAAGCAAGAATCATCCTTCGCAGTGCCTTCAACGCGGACGGCAAACTGTTCCTGAGCCATTAAAACGCCAGCAATGTAATCCCGCGCCAGCCATCGGTTCCGATGGCTGGCGCTTTCTTCTGCCCAAGATCACCCGACTAAGGAGAATTACGATGAATCGCGAATTTGAACAGTATCGCTTCGCCCGTATTGAGGGCCGCAATGTCACACGGGCTCGACTCCAATCACAACTCAAGGATGGAATCAACGACCTTGACGAATTGGAGAAGGCAATCGCTTTGGAGCTAACTATGGAAACGCCCTGCGCGCCATGGCGGAGGTCGGAAATCGAACAAACCGGCTGTCGCGAAGGGATGCGCGTGGCCATCCATGAGTTTTTCGAGGAACTACGCCGGCAAATGCCAGGTGCAGATCGCCATCGTTCCGCTGGATAGCAATTCGCCGCCAAGGACAAGGCGGAGACAGCCATAAGGCCGCGCCGAAGCCAGCCGCCAAGACGGAAAAGAAGCCCAAGTCGGCATAGTCCAACCAATCGAGATGGCGGTGCCAAACCCCAGGCTCCGCCGTTTTTGTGTGCGATGCCCGTCTTCCCGCCCGCACTTGAGGCTCCTGCTCCGTGGCAGGAGCACCAGATTGATCCCACCCGACGGGCATGGCAATGCCAGTACTGTCCGGCTCACGTCTGAGCTATTCCACCGCAATCCCTTCACACATTGACAGGCGGACTCAATCTTGCGCCGTCAGTGATCTTCGACTTTGCAGAGTTAAGATTAGAGGCAGTGAAAACTGCATCCTTCTCTCGCAGAGTCTGCTCATGAGTTTGTCGTCCTTCATCCGGTCAGTTGCCGATCTGTTGCGTGGCGGCTACAAGCAGTCCGAGTACGGCAAGGTGATCCCTTTCAGCCGGCACTTCTGCGTCTTCAGCCGCCGCGCTGAAGGGCGTCACGGCTAAGATCATGACCATGCTGGAGGACCTAACCGAATGAGCAGCAAACTGGTCAAGAAGGACTCCGAATTCGCTGAGGTGCTTGGCATCATTCGGGCTGGCCGCGCCAAGGCATATAAGGCCGTCAACGTTGCGTTGATTGACACTTATTGGGCGGTTGGTGCGCACTTGTCCAGCAGAGTGGCCGAAGGAGGTTGGGGCAAAGGGGTGGTCCGGGAGCTGTCCGATTGGCTCCTCAGACAGGCTCCAGATCTCAAGGGGTTCTCCGCGTCTAACCTATGGCGAATGAAACAGTTCTACGATGTTTATGCCGATCAGCCAAAACTCGCAGCACTGCTGCGAGTTTTGCCGTGGACGCACAACCTCATGATTCTTGGGCAGAACAAACGGCCGGAGGAGCGCGAGTTCTATCTGAGGCTGGCGGTGAAAGCGAAGTGGAGTTCGCGCGAACTTGCCCACCAGATCAAAACTGCGGCCTTCGAGCGAACCGTCCTGTCGGACAAGAAACTCGCAGCACTGCCGAGACTTTTGCCCCAGGACGCAACCGGCGTCTTCAAAGACAGCTACCTGCTCGACTTCCTCGACCTGCCCCTGCGTCACAGCGAAGCCGATCTGCAAACCAGCCTGCTGCGCAATCTGCGCAAATTTCTCATGGAACTCGGCGACGGCTTCGCATTTGTCGGCGAAAAGGTCCGCGTGCAGGTGGGCAATCAGGATTTTGAACTTGATCTGCTCTTTTACCACCGTGACCTGCAATGTCTGGTGGCGTTCGAACTGAAGGCGGTGCGCTTTGAGCCCGAGCATTTGGGCAAGCTCGCCTTTTATTTGGAGGCGCTCGATCGCGACCGTAAGCGCCCGCACGAAAACCCCAGCATCGGCGTTCTGCTCTGCCGCAGCAAGAATGATGAAGTTGTGGAATACGCAATGAGCCGCCACCTCTCCCCCGCGCTTGTCGCCCAATACGAAACCAAGATGATCCCCAAGGCCGTATTGCAGCAAAAGCTCCACGAGTGGAGCCTCATGCTCCAGGCTCCCGATGCGTCCGAAGAGGAGTCTGAATGAGCCTGCCACGGTATCCGATAACCCCGCAACAGAGATCGAAGCCCCATTCCGAATCTGCCTGTACAGAATTGCGTGCGCCATTTAGACGCTGGGTTGAAAGCTGAAAATGGTTTGCTCGCCTGCATCATGCAGCACAATGGGCATGGCTCGCGGGTTCCGAAGCCAAGGGCTCGTAGAGACCGGCTTGCTTCAAGCGCTTCACGAAACTCCGAACAAACTCGCCTAAAACCTTCGAGCCATTCTCTGCGCGGGCTACCAGGTGCGTATTCAGCGAGAGGTCTTCTTCCCGAAGAGTGCAAATGGCCACTCCGTCTTTTGCTGCGCTCGCAGCGCCGCGTGGCGACAAGAAGGCGGCTCCGCCGATTTGGATCACTAACCTGCACGCTTCCTCTGCGCCGGCGATGTGGTAAATGCGTTCTGGACCAACACCGAGATTGCAGGCGCGATCCAGAAATGTGTCATATAGCGTTGGATGAACCTGCCGATCAAAGAATATCCAAGGCGTCGATTTCAGAAGGTCCAACCTAGCGATTTTGCTCTTCGCGCATCGATGGTTCTCGGGTACCACGACAGCAAATGGCGAGCTACTGAGAAGCGTGGATGTAAGAAGCGGGTCGTCGGGTGGATTTGTAATTACTGCGAGATCATATTCTCCTGAGCGCACATAGCCCGGAAGCTCGCCAGCGTACGCGGTCTGCAGATGAACACGCAGGTTTGGATAGAGAGGGAGCTCCATCGAGCGGAAAATATCGACCAATCGCGGATCGATATGTGGAGATCGCCCCACCACAATCTCTCGCTCTATTCCGCATTGACTGTCGCGGGCAGCCAGGAATGCTCTCTCCGAATGCGCGAGGGCCACTCTCGTACGCTCGACAAAGTTTCTTCCCGCATCCGTGAGTGAAACGCTTCCACGCTTGCTGTGACTTCGTTCAAAGAGGCAGGCACCCACATGGCGTTCTACTCTAGCCACGACGCGAGTCACTCCAGGTTGGCTTAGCCCGACCCGTCGGCCGGCGCGATGGAAATTCAACTCTTCAGCGAGAGCAACGATGATACGGAGATGATCGAGTTGGAGGGAGGAGTGAGGACGCATGGAAAGATTGCCTCCATTGAGAAATTGGCACCAAGCCTGACAATTCTTCCAAAACGTCCAAGTTTTCCACCAAAACGACCTCTTTTCCACAAGTTTGGAATGATTGCAAACTATTGTCAAGTTTGATTCCTCCTGCGAAAACCGTTTTTCGTGCGATGTGATGCGCGGCAGTTATCAGAACCCATCTAGTTGTCATTGGACAGCCCGGCGGAAAATAGGCAGAGTTGCCACAAGGCTCGCCCACCGAGCCGAATGGAGATTCAGCCCATGCGAAATTCGGTCAGGCCACGCCACACTTCCGCCTTCCCTCCAGCGTCAGAAGCTTCGATCCACACCGCCAATTCGGGCAATCAGCATCCGGACGAACCGGAGATGTTCAACATCTTGCTCGCTCTCGAATCGGCTCGCGGCCTGCTCTCGGTTCGCGACGTGGCGGAGCTTCTAGGCAAGTCCATCTTCACCATCTACCGCATGGCAGAGAGTCGAAAGATTCCGTCGCTAATGATCGGGGGGTCACGCTGCTTCGATCCATCGGTGCTGGCATTATGGCTGTCGAAGAAGGAGCCATCGCTTGCCACGGCAGCGAGGCGACTCAAAACGGCTTGAGCGCCGAAAGACCCTACGTCGGAGATCTCCCAAATCCAAATCGAGTTTCACAGAAACGCACATCAGCTCATTGTCCTTCCCCGACGCGAAAGTTAAGGAAACTCGCCGACTCAGCTGTGATTGGTCACCCAAGAAGTGCACCAAGCACTAAACGGCGCTCCGAGGAGGGAGGAACGATGATAGAACTTTTTGCGAAACAACCAATCCGTCAATGTACTCTTTGAAGTTGTATCGGCTCAGGATTCGCGAGGGAAGCTCTACCCGGAGCACCATACCCTCAATCGTCGGAAACATTGGTTTTCCGTTTGCAGCAGAATCAAGCGGAATCACAGCGCCAAACTTCCCAAACAAATTTGCAATGAAGACGGACGGCTCACCTTCGATAATCGCAAGTGTATGTGAATCCTCCGCATAGAAGAGAGACAATAGGTCTTCAGCGCCGCTCACGTCAGGCCATATTGCGGCGCCTGTCAATGCCACGTCGCTGATGCTTTGCGCTTGCATCGCACTGCGAAATCGAGCTGCATTTGACGAGGTCGAAAAAGACTTACCTAAGAGAAAATGTCCTGTCGCTAATGCTAGCTTTGCGAAGAAGCGCACAAAATCCAACTTGTTGAAATCTCTCTCTATTAATATCTCCGGCGTCACTAATTTGCTGTTCACACCACCAGTGTCGTTGATTAGGTCATCAATAGAAGCGAAGGTCAACGTGGTCCCTTCCGAATCCTGCATCGCCTTTCCCTTTTTCAACTGGCTGCCAAGCTTCCCTTCTAAAATGCGCCGGACCGCCTCTGGACTTCCGCCAACCTGCCATTCTTCTCCAGAAGGTGTTGTGCTTTTGACAACTGAAACACCGAGCTTCAGATCCTTCTGCTCTTTCGAGATGCGATAAAGAACACGGACTGCGCGCCCATCAATCAATGATGTACCGCTCAAGTCCAGCGTTGGCTCAGTGCCGTCTGTTCCTTCGAGACCCAATAGGAAACGCTGGGTTCTAATAAAAAGGGATTCAGTGAAGGGCTTGTCTACCAAACCACCAAGGCTGTTGTTTGACCGCTCGCACACTGAAATCGTGAGAGCGTTTGTCCCGCCAATCGCAAACGGAATGACATGTTCACTCGACGATTTCGTGTCTTCATCGTGATCCAAGTTGCAGTACGTACAATACATATACCTATTATGAACTGAAGGTTCGAGCCTTCCCCATCGGTGTTTTGCAAATCACAATCGCGCCGATCTAGCTGACAAAGATCGTTGCTAAGTGACTGACGCTTAAACGTAGGCAGCAAGCGCGGAGGATTCGATCTTATCGCGGAGCTGATCGAGTCGAAGCGACTTCAAATACTTCTCGGTTGTCGAGATGTTCTTGTGGCCGAGTATGATCTGCAGGCTTCGGATATCAATGGATTGGAGCATGTTTGTCGCAAAGGTATGGCGGAACTTGTGCAGGTACCAGTTTGCGCAGCGCGGCGAGGTGTCGCACTTGTACGCTCGCTTCGCCGTACTCCGAACGCCATTGTTCAGCACGTAGACGGTGTACTCACCTTCACAATGCTTGCAATTCAGGCCAGCGCGGAACGCAATCTCCTTGCACAATTCCAGCAAATGACCGTGGGGGCTGTCGCCCTTGCCGTACTCTGGCCGCGTCGGATGCGGCTCGGTAGGGAACACCAGAAGGGAGCCGCTGTTTCGCTTGCGCTCCCGAAGAGCCTCAATCAGCGCCATCGGGATGGGGACACTGCGTTCCTCGTAGCTCTTGGGCGTGAAGCCGCGTTCGGGCTTGGCAGAGACCGCGAGCTTGCCTTCCTTCCAATTGATGTCCGTCCAGGCAAGGTTGGCCACCTCCCGTTCGCGGAACCCGGTACAGAGGAAGACCTGGAAGATGAGCCGCTCTTCGGGATCGCAGGCAGCCAAGAACGGCTTCAGTTCTTCTGGCTGGTACATCTCCACCTTTTTTTCGATGGTTTTGGGCCAGTCGCCCTTGTTCATGATGATCACCGCGCCCTGGCTGCGCATGGCGTGGAGCATAATGATCACGCGGCGGTTGATCGTTTTCTGGTTAAGCGGCCTGCCGTCCACCAGTTCTTTGCGCCCCTGCGCAAACAGAGCCATCGCATCGCTCCGGCTCAGTTGCGAGACGTACCGCTTTTTGGAGTGCTTCCGGAACCACTCCAATTCATTGCGATACTGCCGGTAGGTTTTCACGCCTTTCGTGGCCTGCACCTCGATCAGGTATTTTTCGATTGCCTGCTCGATCGTCAAGCCGCTTACGACTTCCTCCGGCTCCTCCTCGGGCTCGATCAATCCGCTGAGAACCGCGCACTTCGTCCGCCAGGCTTCCAGGGCCTCTCTCGGAACTGTCCCGATGGACTCCTGCCGGCGTTTTCCATGATGTTTGAATTCGAGGTAGAAGGTGCCGCCCTTCGAGCTGGTCGGCTCTCCATCGATGACAACAAGGCGTGGATCGGGCGCTCCTTTGGCGTCGCGAGCGACGGGCACGAATTGCCATTTCCCGCTCACCTTGCGATACTGTTTAAGGTTTACCGAATGACGCTTCGTTTCCATTCCGCCCTCTCCTTGAGCCCTGTCACTCGTACTAGTACGAGTGCTAGGAAGAGCAGCCCTGCGGGCGTGCTCGATGGAATGGATTTTAGCATTAGTGCTAGTATGAGTGCTAGGAAGCAATAAAACTTCGGTAAGTTGCTGAAAGTAAAGGCGCTATCGTCTAGGGGTTAGGACGTGAGATTCTCATTCTCAAAACACGGGTTCGATTCCCGTTAGCGCTACCAACAACCCTTTCGAGCCCGTCCGGGCGCCGATTAAATCCTGAAACTTCGTCGCTGCTTTTGTATATTTCGCGAGCAAGATCCGTCCGCGGCCGACCGCTGACAGCCGATGAATAGGCGCCCATTTTCAGCCTCATGCCCGGATCGCCGGCAATGCAAACCTTTGCCGAGGTGTCGCCTCCCCGCCCGGGTTGAGGAAATGCCGCCGAAGGCTCTCCCAAAAGGCCGATTCGCATCTCCCGAAACCTCTCCGAGCACGCGTTTGCGGCCTCCGATCGGGGGAAACCGCGCATACGGGGGTCCAGCCGGATAAACTGTCAGGACCATGGCCATCCAGGATCGTTATCCCGAGAATCTGGCGCACTGCTACGGCTGTGGCAGGCTCAATGACCACGGCCACCACATCCGCACCGATTGGGATGGAGATGAAACCGTGTCCGTCTTCATCCCCAAACCCTGGCACATCGCCGTTCCCGGCTATGTCTACGGCGGCCTCATCGCTTCGCTTGTGGATTGCCACTCCACCGGCACTGCCGCCGCCGCTGCCTACCGCGCTGCCGGCCGCGAACCCGGCACCGAGCCGCCGTTTCGCTTTGTCACCGCCTCGCTGCGCGTCGACTACATCAAGCCCACACCTCTCGGCCCGCCGCTCACCATTCGCGGCCGCGTCAAGGAGATCAAGGACCGCAAAGCGATCGTCGAGTCCACCATTTACGCCGAAGGAGTCGCCACCGCGCGCGGCGAAGTTGTCGCCATCCAGATGCGGGACAACTTCGGCAAGAGCTGAAGCAAGGCGCCACGCGGCGCCGCAGTGGCCACTTCGCGGCTACTGGCTGCCGGATTGGATCTCATCCACGATGCGTGTGAGGTGATAAACCTTGCTCAGGCCTTCAAGCAATGCGCGGCTGTCAACGGCGACGGCGCGGTTTTTGGCCGCGTCGTAGCCGTAATCGCCGCCGATGGAAAAGATGTTTCCATCGAAGATCAGGCCGACGATTTCGCCATTTCGGTTGATCATCGGACTGCCTGAATTGCCGCCAATAATGTCGTTTGTGGTGCACAGGTTCATCGGCGTGGACAGGTTCAGGCTCGGCTTGGCGTCGAGCCAGCTTTGGGGCAGGTTGAACGGCGGTGCGCCGGTGGCGCGCTCAAAAAGCCCGGCAATCGTGGTGTAGGGCTGCACGAGCTGGCCGCGCGCGTCAGTAAAGCCCTTCACCGAACCGTAGCTGAGGCGCAGAGTGAAAGTCGCGTCGGGATAAATGCTGGCGCCGTAGATGGCGAACCGCGCTTTGGCGATGCGTTCGGCGGCGGCGCGCGTGGGGGCGTCGATCTGAGACTCTGACTGCTTCAGGAAAGCAAGCAGATCGGGCTCGATGCCGCGGACGAACACGATCATGGGATCGGTCGAGGCATCGATGGCGGATGCGCCGCCGTTGTAGAGATCCTCACGGACTCCCCCCTGGTCCAGATGCGTGCCGCTGACGATCCGTTGGGCGAGCTGATCGGGCGACTCCTTGCCCAGCATCTTCATCACCAGCGGATCGCTGACTCCGAGCTGGCGGCGGGCCTCGGAAAAGATCAAGCTGAGCTCCATTTCTTCCAGGTCTCTATAAACCGGCACCGGCGCGGCGAGATTGTGCCGAATGCGGACCAGCGCCTGATCGGTGTACCCGGGCAGGCGTTCGCTATTGGGCAGCATCCGCTGATCAGCCGAGCGCACCAGCGTAATCGCGTCGCTCAGCAGGGTGGAGTAGCGAAACAGGCCGATGGCAAACTGCTGGTCGAAATCGTTGGCGCGCACCGTTTGAATTTGCGCGATATCGTTCCAGGCGGAGCCATCGGCGGCCAGCTTGGGATTGGCGTTCACGGCGCTGCGCAGGCGCTGCTCTTCCCGCACTTTGGTTTCAAAAAACCCGGGATCGAGGAGAGCCTCTTCTCGGCCGAAGATGACTTTATAGGTGTTCTCATCGAAAAACAGGGCTTCGCCGCCTTCGCGGGAACGCTCCGGGCTTTCGGCAACAAATTGCTCAAGAAGGCCGCGCCGCTCGGAGACGGCAGGAATCATATTGGGAAGAACGGTGTCGCGTTCGAACGCGAGCTGCGCGATAGTGAGCTGGCGGCTGGTTCCGCCGGGATTGCCGGAAACGAAGACCAGTTCGCCGTTCTTCGAGCCGTTGGCGCTCCATTTCAGATAATTGGGGCTCACGATCGGATGGCCGTCCTCATAGACGCGCACCAAGCCGATGTCGAAATCGAAACGGGGAAAATTAAAATTGTCGGGATCGCCGCCGAATTGCGCCACAGACATCTCGGGCGCGAAGACGAGGCGCACGTCGGTGTACTTTTTGTAGAGGTAAAGATCGTAGACGCCGCCCTGGTAAAGCGAGACGACCTGGCAGAGAGTGGCCGGATCCGAGCCACAACTTTTTTCCAGCTCAGCTTCCCTGGCATGCAGCGCGGTCACGGCAGCGGCGCCGGTTTTTCCCGCGATGGCTCCCTGTACATCGGCGGTGACGTCGCTGATGCGCATGAGTTGATCGAGCTCGAAGACAGGACATTTCCTCTCTTCGCCGGGGGTCTGGGCGATGAAACCGTTCTGGACGAAATCCTGCCCGGATGTGGAGAGCTGCTGGACGCATTGCAGGACGCAGTGGTGGTTAGTCATCACCAGGCCCTCTGAAGAAATGAATGAGGCAGAACATCCCTCCGCAATCCGTAAAGAGGACAGGCGTACGTGATCCAGCCACTGCTGCGAGGGAGCGAAGCCGTATTTTGCGCCGACAGCGGGAGACGGAAAATTGTTGAAGGTCCACATACCTTCGTCGGCGTTCAGGAGCAGCGGCGAAGCAATGCACATCAGAAGCGCGATTTGCGCCAGCGTTATCAGCCTGTTTCGGGAATTCAACGTCGTATCCTCGTTCCATTTGGATGCCGCGGTGAGCGATGCATCAAATTGTGTCCGAATTCTACACCCCGGTTCGCACGGGGGCGCAGCTTTATGCGGTTGAGCAAACAGCGGAGTGCGATGGTGCTTGCGCCCCGCTGTTCGCTTGTTTGGGCCGTCTCGTCGGGCTCGCGTTCAAACACTATTGGGGCAACGCAAATTGGCCGTCAATGTGGAACTGGCCGGTGACGCCCGGCGCACCAGTTTCAGGCTGGCCCCCACCGATGCTGATGGTGTAATCGCCTTGCGCGATGATCGGATTGCCGTTCTCGGTCACCATGCCGAGGTCGCGGGGCGTCAAGTCAAAATGGATCTTCTGGCTGGCGCCGGGATCGAGATGAATGCGCTCGAACCCTCGCAGAGCGATGCGGGGTGCACCCTTGACTGGCGGGAATTTGAGATACAGCTGGACCACCTCATCTCCCGCGACTTTTCCGGTGTTGGTTACCGTCACATCTGCGCCCACGGGCTGACCCGCATCCACAGCCTGCGCAGGCACGCTGAGGTCGCCGTAGCTGAACGTGGTGTAGCTGAGGCCGTAGCCAAAGGGATAAAGCGGCTTGCCGTTGAAGTAGCGGTAGGTGCGGTTCGCCATTCCGTAGTCTTCAAAGTTCGGCAACTGATTAACGCCGGTGTAGAACGTAATCGGGAGCCGGCCGGCGGGGTTGTTCTTTCCGCTCAAGGTTTCAGCCACGGCCGCGCCGCCCTCTTCGCCGGGATACCACGCGTCAAGAACCGCGTTGGCATGCTGGTTGATCCAGTTGACGGCCAGGGCGCTGCCATTCATGAGAACCACGGCGAGGGGTTTGCCGGTGGCGGCCACGGCTTCAACCAGGTCTTCTTCCGGCTGAGGAAGATCGATGCTGGTGCGGTCACCGCCGAGGAAGCCCGGTTCGCTGACCGGCATCTCTTCGCCCTCAAGCTGGCTGGTGATGCCGACGACGGCGATGACGACATCGGCATTTTTCGCGGCGGCGATCGCTTCCGGCGAAGGCGCGTTACTGGCCTTGGCCCAGATCAATTCGGCATGCGGCTTGCCGTTGGTGCTGCCGTACATGATGTTGAGCGCGACTTTGTGGCCCTTCTCGAGGTGTACGCGGCCGACACCGGCTGCGAGCCCGCCGCCGCGACTGAACGCCATTGCTACCTGCTTGTCATCAACCGTCAGCCTGCCAAAGCCTTCGCAGCGAATGCCGAGAGTATAGTCGCCGGATTCGGTGGGCGTGAGGAAGCCCGACCATTGCACGCCGAAGGTTTTTCTTCCGGCGATCTCGGACGGCAAGTTGCTCTCATTAAGTTTTACGTTGGTTTCAGTACGGCTGGCGATCGGCGTCGTGCTCGCTCCCGGCATCGGGCGCCCGCGCATCATGCCTTCGTTGTAGTCGGCCTTGAGGCCGGGCTTACCGTCGGGAGTGGTCAGAAGAGCGTCCGGCACGGGGTTTCCATCGGTGCGCAGGAACTGGGTCCCGGGAACGAAGTTAATGGTTGCGTTGGGAAACTCGGCTTTGAGGCCATCGAGAATGGAAACAATATGCGTTGGCTGGCCGGCATAGTTTCCGAGCAGCGGCTGGGTCTGGTCGGCAAGCGGTCCGACCACGGCGATTTTCCTGATGCCCGGTTTAAGCGGAAGAAGGCCGTCATCTTTCAGCAGGACCATCGACTCGTTCGCCAGCTTGCGCGCCTCCGCGCGATGTTCCGCGCTGTCAAGCTCGTTCTCGTCGATCTTTGTGTAGGGAACCATGTCGGGAGGATCGAACATGCCGAGCTTGATGCGCGCGGTGAACAAGCGGATGAGCGCGGTGTCGAGGTCGCTTTCAGGCAGATATCCCTGCTGCACCGCATCGATATACGCCTTGTCGACCGGTTCGCCGAATCGCGAAGTGAAAGTCACGCACTCGTTGTCCATGCCGCGCAACACGGAGATGGCCACGCCCTGCGCCTGCGTCGGACGGTAGCGATGGTTGGCGGCAACATCCCGCACCGCGTCGCAGTCCGAGACCACGTACCCCTGGAAACCCCACTTGCCGCGCAACTGGTCTTCGAGCAGGTATTGATTGGCGCACGCCGGCTGGCCATTGATCGCGTTGTATGCGCACATGATCGATCCAGCCTTGCCTTCCACGATGGCGGCGCGGAATGCGGGCTCGTAGGTATCAACCTCGTCGTGCTTGCTCACGTCCACATCGGCAAAGTGGCGTGTTGGTTCCGGTCCGCTATGGACGTCGTAGTGCTTCGGCGTGGCAATGGTGAGGTAGTATTTTGGATCGTCGCCCTGCATCCCGGTCACGTAGGCCACTCCCATGCGGCCTGTGAGGAACGGATCTTCGCCGTAGGTCTCCTGCCCGCGTCCCCAGCGCGGGTCGCGAAAGATGTTGAGATTGGGGGCCCAGAAATCCAGGCCTCCCATGATGCCGATGTGGCCCTCGCGCTGGTTTTGCACGTGCTTGATGCGCCCCTCGACGCCGATCTGGCCCGCCATGGTGTGAACTCCCGGCGCATCGAAGGTGGCGGCGAGGCCGATCGGCTCCGGATACTCGGTCACGCCCTGGTTGATCACCCCGTGCAGAGCCTCGCTCCACCATTGGTACGCGGGAATGTTGAGCCGCGGAACGGCCGCGGAGTTGTTCTGCATCTCGGAGGCCTTCTCCGCGAGGGTCATGCGGCGAACCAGATCGGTGGCGCGCTGCTCGGGCGACAGCTGGGGATTCATGTAGGGAAGATTCGCGGAATCCTGGGCGAATGCAGATGGCACAACGGAGGCCAATAGAAGCGCTCCCGTACACGCGAGAATGCACTCGACAATTTGCGTCACGCGTTTTTTCATGTTTTTCTCCGGGGTTGAATTTGGACGAGGACCAATCTCTGCTGTTAGCGCCGCACTTGAAACTCATAAACGTTGAGGCTGGCAGCGGGTACTGTGAGCGTATCGGGCTCCTGCTGGAATGCCGCTGTAAATGCTTTCCTGTGGAAGATGACGACCGGGTGGCCTTAAAGTTTCAAGGATGCCCGGATTTGATTCGGTGCTGGGAATGCCGCCTCCGGCGAGGAATGGACGCTCGCCGGGGGTTCGGAATTGTGTTTGAGCGGTGCTATCGAAACAGCCTTGGAGCGAAGTCGGCAAAAGCGCGTCGCCAGGAGAGCCACTCGTGGGCTGTTCCCG
>CAVYBV010000006.1:0-3098 GCA_963766785.1 uncultured Acidobacteriota bacterium | reverse complement strand
CGATTATCTTCGTTTCCTCATCGAAGACGCTGCTGGATGCGGCGCGGGTGGAGGGGCTGGAGACGATCAATCCCGAGGCCGAGGCGGCGAAGGAGCCGGTGGCGGAAGCGGAGACGGTATAGAGGGAAACCGCTCCCGGCTTGACTGCTCCGGATTGAGATGCCTCGGAGGATTACATCCAAATTGGTCATGGAAATAGGGTAGATGTGCGCGAACTGAGGCTCCGCAATCTCGAACCTCCGGACTTTTTGAGACCGTTCCTTTTGCTCTTGCCGGCGCTTCTGGTGTGCTTCTTGTTTTTTTCTCCCGCGCTGCGCAGCGGCACCGTCGACTACCGCAATCTCTATGTGGCCGGGTATATCGTCCGTTCCGGGCAGGCCCATTCCATCTACGATCTTGCCCTGCAGAATCGGCTGCAGAATGAGCTCGTCTCGCCAGCCGCAGTTCCCCTTCCCTTTATCCGGCCCGCATTCGAAGCCCTTCTTTTCGCGCCATTTTCCTATCTGCCGTTCCGCGCCAGCTATTTCGCCTTCTTTCTGTTCAACCTGCTTCTCATAATCGTCCTGCTGGTCATGATCCGGCCTTGGCTCGTTCACATACGCTCCCTCGATCCGGCGCTTCCGAACCTCCTGCTCCTTTTCATGCCGCTGATCGTCGCCATTCTGCAGGGGCAGGATTCGATTCTTCTTGCCGTTTTGCTGGCGGCTGCAGTGCGCGCCTTGCGCAAGGATGCCGCCGTGATCAGCGGGACACTGGTGGCATTGGGGCTTTTCAAGATGCAGATGGTCCTCCCCATTTTCCTTCTCATGCTGCTATGGAGGCGTTGGCGATTCTGCGCGGGGTTTGCGGCTACAGCGGCAATCCTGTCGGCTATTTCCATTGCTCTCGCGGGTCCGGCGGCAACCGCAACCTATTTGGGCACAATGATCGGACTGGGAAAGAAGCTCGGATTCGTTTTGGGGCCGTCCCTCGATATGAGTCTTATGGCGAATCTTCACGGCGCCATCGCGGTGCTCCTTCGCGGGACGGGACCTGTGGTTGGACTCACTGTTGCGGCCTCGATCTTGACCTTAATCGTCGCGGCTTTCGAGCGCACTCTCTCGGCGGAGGGTCATTTGCTCTTCGCCATTCCCATCGCGGCACTGGTCAGTTACTACATGTACGTGCACGACATGAGCGTATTGCTCATACCCGCTATCGCTGCACTCGATGTGCTTGCGACGCGAAAGCCGGACCAAGTTCCATACCGCAGGCTCGCCTTCGCAAGTGTGGCCGCCCTGCTGGTTGCACCCATGATCTTTCTTTTTGTACCGAAAGCCATGTGGCTGGCCGTTGCACCTCTCGTGCTGTTTAGCTTCGTCAGCATCAAACTGCAGAAACTCGGTCCGGCGCCCGAGCCGTCTCTGGTCGCGGCGTCGTCTTGAGTTCGAGAAGCCATCCCGATTGAAGGACAAGGCTCTTTTGTGCGCTGCTCAGGAATTGCGACGGAACTTGTTGGCCTGCTTGAATTCGTCGCGCAGGGCGGGTGTGCGCAGGTTTTCGCGGATGTGGGCGAGGCGCTGCTCGAGGGCGAGCAGGGCACGCTCGATGGGCACGGTGTTGGTGAGGGCAATGTCGCGCCACATGGAGAAAGGGCTGGCGCCGAGGCGCGTCATTTCGCGCAGGGCGCGGCCGCCGACGTCCTTGAGTTCGGGGGCAGCGCCGATTTCCTCTTCCAAGAGCGCGCTGAGCGCGGTGGCCGTGAACTGGGGCAGATGGCTGACCCAGGCGACCATCTCGTCGTGACGGGCGGGGTGGATGTCGATGATGCGAGAACCCATGGCGGCGACGAGAGAGCGCCATTCGGCGGTGAGCTCTGCGCCGCGCGGGGAGCGCTGCCAGGCTGGGTCGTCGGTGAAGAGCCATACGGCGCCGCGAAAGAGATTGGCGTCCGCGAGCTCGGCGCCGCCGCGCTCCTTGCCCGCCATGGGATGGCCGGGGAGAAACGCGGGGCGATCGGGTGCGTTGTAGAGGCGTGCGGCCTGGGCCACGATCGCAGCCTTGGTGCTGCCGACGTCAGTAACAAGCTGGTCGGGCGTGAGGATGGGAGCGAGCTTGGCCAACAGGTCGAGCGTGGCGTAGATAGGGATGCAGATGAGTGTGACGTCGCAGGAGCGCGCGGCGGCCAGAGGGTCGGTGGCGATGGAATCGATGGCGCCCATGTCGAGAGCTTTTTTCGCACCGTCCTTGCCGCGATTCCAGCCGACGATGGAGCCGGCGAATCCAGCGGCGCGGAGGGCCAAGCCGACGGAAGCGCCCAGCAGGCCTGTGCCGAGGATGGCGATGCGTTGGATCATGGGTGGTTTTAGTGTAAGCGGAGACGACGGGGTTATCTCCGGCAGTGTTGTTCATGGCTTCCCACCCTGCTCACGGTGAATCTCCGCGGAGGATGGGGCACGGCGGCCGATTCATCGGGCCGGCGAAAGGCAACTGCAGATCCTTCGCTCCGCTCAGGATGACAAATATATCGTAAATATATATAAACAAGCAACATAATATTTTGATATCATCTATACAAGTCCTGCACAGAGACGCAAAGTCAATGACTTGCCGGAAAAATCTGCACGGAATCTGCACAGGACGCATCGAAAACAATAGAGGCGAACATGGCATTCGTCACCGACAAAGCGGAACTCAAGCCGGGCCTGGTCCTCTTCCGGCGTGGCGACGTGGATCATCGGATGTGGTATTGCCGCATGAAAATACCCAAAGCCGACCGCTACAAGACGGTTTCGCTCAAGACGACCGACATTGAGGTAGCGCGGGAACGCGCCTTCGACCAGGACGCAGACATCCGGTTCCGCTTAAAGCATGACGTTCCTGTGTTCAACCATCCCTTCCGCGAGGTGGGGCGAGAGTATCTGCTGATGCAGGAGGCGCGGGCGAAGCGCGGAGAGATCAGCGCGGCGCGGCCCAGGAAAGTTCGCGCCATCATCGAAGGCGCTTTAGACCGATATGTAGGCTCAACGCAGGTCCACCTTATTGGCGATGAGCTTTGGGGCGGCTATCCGGCATGGCGACGGGAGAACGGCGCGGGACGCAACAGGCGCAATGGCGTT
>CAVYBV010000005.1:0-150337 GCA_963766785.1 uncultured Acidobacteriota bacterium | reverse complement strand
AGAGAACGCACATCGGAAGCCAGCGGGCACTTTTACAGAAGCTGGACTTCGGTCACGATTGCACATAATCACGCCTGAGATAGCGGAAGGTTTCTTTGCTGACGTGGTCGTGCTCGTCGAAGGTGAGAGCGATCGCGCTGCGCTCAAGGCGATCGCGGCCGTAAAGAAAGTAGATTTTGAGGCGATGGGAATAGCTGTCCTCGGCGTAAACGGGAAGAACAATTTAGATCGACCGGCGGCCATTTTTATGTCACTGGAGATTCCCGTATACGCAATATGGGACTGCGATAAATCAGCAGAAAGCATCGAGGGCGAAGCAGCAAATCGTGCGCTTCAGAGGTTGTTGGGCGCGAAAGATGGCGATGAGGTGGCCGCTGGGAATATAATCGCCGACAACTTTGCATGCTTTGAATGGAAATTGGAAAAGACTCTGGAAGAGGAGTTGGGTGCCCATGAATTTGAGGGCGCGATTTCCGAAGCAATGAAAGAATTCTCGGTGGAACGAAAGGACGACGCAATCAAGGCACCGGCGATCATGCGACAAGCGTTAGCTAAGCTGGCGGAACAGAAGATCACCAGCAATTCGTTGGAGGCCATTCTGGAAAAAATCTGTGCATTGAAGTCGAAGGGCCTAACAGAAACCCAGATGGGCTCCTAAATTCGAAGGCCGCATTCTCTGGGGCGGGTATAAATTTTGAAGCTCTCCAAACGGCGGTCCGGAAAAGGATCGTCCCTTGGTTCCGATATACCGGCGAAGAGTGCCGACCCAATACAGTCAAACGATTAGTCCCGGATAGTCGGCCAGCGTGGGGGTATCCTCTTCGCGTGTTGGTCGTGGAAGGAAGCTGAGGGTGAGGTCGCGACCCTTCGGGTCGCGACCTTCATTTCTTCACTTTGTGGATGGCTTACCCAGGACTGCCCCCTTCGGCTTGCGCCTTCGGGGTTGTCCTGGGCTATTTTCGGTCGTCCCTACGGGACTCTCTGCGCCGATGGGTCCCGATAAGTCGGCTTTGGTTCAGTGATGCTGCCGGGTCCGGGTGTTGGTTGATGGGCGCCGGCCGACGCGCTCATGAAGGATGTTGGGGAGCGCATTCGCGAATGCGAATTGCTCGCCGGTGTTGGGTGGGTTTGGCGGCGGACGGGAATGGCTGGAGTGGTGCGGGCGGTTTCGTGGGCTAAAGCCCATGTCCTTTGCTTGCTTGGTTGGCGGCGGGACTGAAGTCCCGCCCTGAAACAGGGCCAACTACACTTGCGGCGTGAGGGTTTCAGGGGCTAAAGCCCACGGTTTTATTGGCCTTTTGCGGCGCGAGTAAACTCGCGCCCTGATACGAAGCTCATTGGCGACGGTGGCGTGAAGCTCAGATTATGACCGCGCGGCTCCGCCGCGTGCTTTGTATTTGGAGTGATTCGGGAAAGGATTGCGGCGGGACTGAAGTCCCGCCCTGATACAGGGCCGGCTACACTTGGATCAGGGCCAACTACACTTGCGGCGTGAGGTTCGACTTTTTCGCTGAGATTGCGGCTAAGATGGAAGCACAGTCTTCGGCAATTTTGACTTGTATCAGGGCGCGGCTTTCAGCCGCGCCGAAATGCGCTTCCATTAAGGAGTCGGGGCTTTAGCCCCTGCTATGGCACGGCCCGTTCGCAATGCGCCGCAAGGAAATGCGCTAAGCTCCTGGCGGACATTTTTCGCCACAACCAAGACCCACGCTGGACGACGCCTGCTGCAATCGGAACGAAACGCGACCCTGCTGATCGATGTTCTGCGTTTCTACATGGCTGCGGGAAAGTTCACCGTGCAGGACTTCGTCGTGATGCCGGATCACTTGCATCTGCTTTTGAGCGTTGGCGGAGATACGACAATTGAAAAGGCCATGCAGTTGATCAAGGGACGATTTTCGTATCGGCTGAAGCGTGAATGCGGCTACTTGGGAGAGGTTTGGCAAGTTGGATTTTCGGAGTCGCGGGCAGACGATGCGGCGAGTTTCGAGCGGTATCGGAGATATATTGCGCAGAATCCGGTAAAGGCGGGGTTGGCGGAGCGGGCTCGAGAATATCCATACTGCTATGACTATCTGGCAGAGAAGAAGCGCAGGGGCTGAAGCCCAAATCTTTTTGGGCGCCTGTTGCGGCGCGAGTAAACTCGCGCCCTGATACAAAGCTCATTGGCGACGGTGGCGTGCTTTGTATTTGGAGCGGTTCGGGAGGGGATTGCGGCACATTCCTGTCGGGTGACTTAAATCACCGCGCGAGTTATGGGTTTGAGTCATCGCCTCAATGAGCGGAGCAGGGGCTAAAGCCCGCATCATTTTGGGCGCCTGTTGCGGCGCGAGTAAACTCGCGCCCTGATACAAAGCTCCTCGGCGAACGGTGGCGTGCTTTGTATTTGGAGCGATTCGGGAAGGGATTGCGGCACTTTCCTGTCGAGTGACTTGGATCACCGTGCGAGTTATACCTTCGAGTCATACTCGGATAACTCTGTCCGCATTGAAGGAGGACACGTTCATGGCTCGCAATGGTCCATCTGTATCCTGGTCAGCCAGCGCCATTTTGCAGGGGCTGGCGGAGAAGGTTGAGCGCGATCTTCGGCTGGCCCACGACTCCATTGGCCACTCAAGCAACCTGGGCGAGGCCAGCCAGCAGGTTTGGATCCGCATATTCGATACTTACCTGCCGGAGCGGTACCGGGCGCGCTCGGCGACGGTGATGGACAGCGAGGGGAAGTTCAGCGACCAGATCGATATTGTGATTTTCGACCGCCAGTACTCGCCCACCATGTTTGAGTTTGAAGGCACGACGGTGGTGCCGGCGGAGGCGGTTTATGCGGTGTTTGAGTGCAAACAGATTTTCAGCGGCGAGGCGCTGACCTATGCGCAGGCCAAAGCCGCCACGGTGCGCAACCTGACGCGGACGAGCGTGACGATTCCGACGATCAACGGGAATTTCAAGAAGAAGCCGCAGTGGATCCTGGCCGGTTTTCTGGCATTGGATACGAGAAAGCCACCCGATGCCAGCGCCATCCGGGGACGCCTGGCGGCCGATGAGGGGCCGGGGAAACTGGACTTTGGGTGCTGCGCATCGGTGGGGACGTTCGGATGCGGCGGGGCGGAATCGACCGCTTTCGAGCTGGATCCGCGAGCGCCCGGCACTTTTCTGATAGAGCTGATGGCGCGCCTGCAGGGGTGCGGCACGGCGCCGGCGATTGATTACCGCGCTTACGGTAAGTGGATGGGGGAGAAGGAATAGAGCGGGCGCAAACTGCTCCCGCCTGGCCGGCAATATAAAGTCATGGGGCATTGGTGTTGCGGGCGCCAAAACCTGGCGCGCGGATCGATTGGCTTTGTGGTGTGTGCTCGAAAGGCAACTACAGATCCCTCGGGCCGCTTTCCCCATCGCAAAAAGCCGCGACGGGGCCCCAGGCGTGCGGCCCTTCGGGATGACACACTCAGGTGGAGACTCAGTGATTCCGCCGGTACTGGCCGCGCCGGGCTGGGAGGATTTCCACGTCGTCGGGGATCTCCCACGAATTGACGCGAAGGGATTTAACCGGCGTCTTCGGCGTTTTCGGCGTTTTCGCCGCCTTCTTGCGCTCCGCGGTCTCCGCATTGAACCGCGGCGGAATGATCTCCGGGCGCGCGGTCACGGAATCGCCGGGCTGGTCGCCGCTGGCGTCGGGATCAACCGGCTGCGCGTAGATGGCGCGCTCCGGCAGCCTCCCCGTTTGCGCCTCGCGTTCAGTTTGCGCTTCGCTCTGGGCCTCGGCTTTGCGCTGCTCCACTCCCTTGTGAAGGGTCTCGATTCCGAGCGACACCAGAAGATTGCGCAATCCGCTCAAGCGGCTCGCGGCAATGTAGAGGGCCTCGTCGTTTTCTGTGATCGACCCGGCATTTGAAGTTGCGGCAGCCTGCGCCGCGGCTTCGCGCTCGACGGGCACTGGTGCGTCTTCCGGGACGGCGGCATCCGCCGCGGACGCCTGCTGCAGCGGCGCGACCAGCTCTTCCCACCATTCCTTGAGCGGCTTCCGGCGCTCCCTTGCTTCCCTCATCTCTGCGAATGGATCGGGGCGGCGCAGAGGCATTTCCAGGCTCTCCGCAGACGCGCTGGCGGCTGCCTGGGTTTCCTGTCCCAATGGCAAAACAACCGGGTCCGCGGTTTCAGCCTCCTGCCGCAGCCGTTCGCGCCACGCATCCGGCACCTCTTCGCCGGTCAGCGGAGCAGATCGGGGTCCGCCCAGGACCACCTGCACGCCTTCCCGGCCCCGCGCCGGCTTCGCCGGTGTTGCGTTCCAGCTCTGCGCGCGGTTCTCGCCGGAATCCGCGGCTGGCGAAGACACAGGCGTTTCCACTGCGTCCACCGCCGCGGGTTGCAGAGGATCCTTCAGAAACGCCGCATAGTCCGGCTCGGTTGCGGATTCCTGGGCCGTGCGACCATGCAATGGCGGCGAGCCGGCATCTTCGGGAGTCGATTCGGGCGCGGAATCGCCAATAGAAGCCTCGCCGCCGGCGCCGGCGGATTCGCCCGTGTATGCAGGAGGCATAGTCCGGGCAAACCGGGCGCGAAGGTCCGCGGGAGCTTCTGCCTCCCAGGGCAGGAAACCGTCTGCATCTTCTGTCCGGGGCTCGAATGGGTTCATCTCGCGCCTCGCATCTTCGGCGGCCGCTTTCTCTCCCTTCTCCGGCGGCATCAAGCTCTCCGCCTGCCGGCCCGCGGACGTCTCGGCCCTGGCTGCCCGCGCTGCAGGCTCCTCCTCAGCCGCGCCTTGCGGCTGGTTTACAGATATCGTCTCACGCGCCGGGACGAATTCCTTTCCGTTCCTGGGTTCGTCCTCGAGTGTCGCGGCAGCCCTGTTCGCCGGCTCGGACACAGCCTCCAACAGCCTCTGGTACGCCGTCGGACGCTCGGCAGTCTCCGCGGCATCCCCGGCGGGCGCCAGGCCCCGCGAGAGCTTCCGGTCAAACGACCGCGCCTGCGCCTTCAAATGCTTTTCCACCGCGTGCACCGACTGGCGAAACGCGGCATTGCCCTTGGCCATGGTGATGCGATTGAGCACAAACCCTACCGCCGCCACATCCAGCCGCTCCAGGGTCTGCGCCACTTCCCGCAACTGCGCCTTGGTGGTGGTCCCGGACTCGATGACCACGATGGCGGAATCAACGAAGCGCGCAAGATACTCGGTTTCGCCGGAGATGGGCAGAGGGGCCGTATCGGTAACCACGATGGTCTCGCGGTTGGCCCCGGTCATCTGCTGCAAAAGCGCGGTGGAACGGCTGCCGCGCGGCATGTGCAACAGATCGCTTCCGGGATCGACGTCCTCTTCGGGGGCCATGCCCACCGCATCCACCAGCGCGGTGGAGCGGCCCATGGCCTGGAGCATGTTGCTCACCCGCCTGGACACCGTGGTAGCCCCGGCTCCGGGCGCCACCCCGGTGAAAATGCAGCTATTCAGGTGACCTTGCTGATGCGCGTGCTCCACTGCCGCAGCCAGCCTCAGCGTGTACTCTTCGGCGACGCCCGTGCCCACTTCGTAGAGGTCGGGCAGCAGCGCCATGGGCGCAAATCCCAGCACCCGCTCCACGTCCGCGGCAATGTAGATGCGCGGGTCGAGATTGTGCGCAATCAGCGCCGCCCCCAGCGCGAAGATGATCCCCGCCAGCAGGACGATGAGGGCGTTGCGGTAGATCTTCTTGCGGTCGGCGTGCAGCGGAGCGATGGCCGGCGCCGACAGATACACCGCTCCCGGCGCGGCATTATCGATGGTCAGGTTGCGGAACTGCTCGTCCACCGTGGTAAAGCGAGCTTGCAGGCGGGCGATATCCGTGGCCAGATCGTTGGCGCGTTGCAGGCGCGGCGTGGCGCTGCCGGCCGCGCGGGTCAACTGCGCAAGTTGCCCATTCAGACGGTTTTCAACGCCTGACGTGCGCTCCAGATCGGTCTTCAGCGTTTGCTCAATCTGCTCCGCGGCCTTGGCGCGCAGATTCTGGCTCATGGCCTCGAGCGAGCTGTTGATCTTGGCCAGTTCCTGCGCATCCTGCTTGTACAGCGGGTGCTGGGGCGTAAGATTCGCCATCTGCGAAATCAGGTCGGAGCGGCGCTTGTTGAGCGCCGTCTTCATGCTTACCAGGCCGGGATCGGCCGCCACAATCGCGTCCGCCGCCGCGTCCAGCGCCGCCGAGGACGGCCCGCCGCCCGCCGTCGCCATCAGCTTGGCTGCTGCTTCGTCATTGTCGGTGCGCGCCTTCACCAGTTCCGCGCGAATGGCAGCAATCTGGTCGTCGTACGGATCGGGCGTGGCTGTGCCCACCGCCGCCACCCCCAGTTGTTTGTTCAGCGTATCCTGCTCGGTGCGGTCGCTGGCCAGCTCTTTCGTCACCCGGTCGCGTTCCTCGCCCAGCAGCGCGATGCGCGCCTGATCGCCGGAACGCAGCTCTCTAGTGGTGCTGTCAATGAAGCTCTGGGCCACGGCATTGGCCATCTGCGCTGCTTCCGAGGCGCTGCCCGCCGTCGCCGTAATCGCAATCTGGTATCCGGTGCTGACCCGGTCAACCTGGAGGTTGCCGCCCAGACGGTCGGCCGCCGCCTGCACGCTCTCGTTGGCTCCCTGGAAGCCAGATACCCGCCGCACCGCATCCGCAAGCACGTCCTGCCGCGTCACATTATGAAGCTGCTGTTCAATGTAGGACTCGTAGGTGTTGGCGTCGTAAGGCCAGCTCTGCTGCCCCTGCGGGTTTTCCAGCAGATGCGGCGGCGCCGGCTGCACGTAAACCAGGCTCTCCGCTTTGTAGTTGTTCCATCGCCGCGCCAGGTAGGCTCCCGAAAGCACCACCGAGGCCAGAAAAATCCCCAGCGCCAGCCCGCGGTGCATCTCCAGAGCGCGCAACAGATCGAAGTGGAAAAAGGTCTGCTCCGGATTGATCGCCGGCATGCGGCGCATCGGATTGGCCTCGGCGGCCGCGCCCCTCATCGGACCCCGCGGAGGTTCTTCGTACGGAGCCAGCTCGCGCATGCTCTTCATAGCGCTCCGTTCACTGCCGCCAGCGTGGCCAGCTCGGCAAAGGGGTTCAGGCTCGACACATACCAGGTGAAGCGGTAGAACCCGCTCTGCGGCACGAAAATAATTTCGCCGGGCTTGAGCGTTACTTCCAGCGTCTTGGCGGGATTCAGCAGGTCGTTAAACTCGACGGTCCGCTTGCTTCCCGTGGAGGGATCGACAATGACGATCTTGGGATGGCCCCCCGCCTTTTCCGTGATTCCGCCGGCCTCCGCCAGGACCTTGGGTAGAGTTGAATTGGACAGCAGGGGCACGGCGCCGGGATGGCCCACCTCGCCCAGAACCGAAACGAAACGCTCTGCCGGATCGGGAACATAAATCACGTCGTCGCGCCGCAGCCGCAGATCGGCAAGCGGGCTCCCCGAGTCAATAAGGGCGCGCAATTGCACCGTCATCACCTGGCCGCTGCCCCGGTAGATGGTGCACTGATCCGGAATCTGCGGGCGTTTGTCGGGACCCACCGTGGGCAGGCCGCCGCGCGTAATCGCCTCAAGCAGCGTGGGATTTCCGTCGAAGGTGACCGGACCGGGGTGATCCACCGCGCCCAGCACCAGCACTCGGTTGGCCGTGTACTTGGTTACTGTAATCATCGCGCTCAGGTTGGCGTAATACGGCGTCAGCGCCTGTTCCACCTTGCGCGCGGCTTCTTCCCTGGTCAGGTTCGCCACCATCACATCACCCGCCAGCGGCAGAGTAATGCGCCCGTCGGGACCCACAACCAGCTTGGCCTGCAACTCCGGACGGCCGGAAAAATCGACCGTAATCTCGTCGCCGCGCCCCAGTCGATACTCCTCGTCGGCAGCAGGCTCAAACTTCCTCAGCGCCTCCAGAGGATTGGGCTTGAGCTGCGGATCGGGCGGGTTTTGCTCCTGCGTGGAAGCCTGCGCGGCAGCGGCGGGCGCGGCGGTCCCTTCCTGTCCTGCGCAAACACCCACCGCAGCCACCACCAACAAAGAAACCATCGAAATCGAAGAGTACCGGCTCATGTTTCCGCTCTTCCGCTCTGCACCGTCTCCATCTGCCTCGAGATGGATCCGGACGGATTTGACGTCTGAAGCGCAGCACGTCCCGATCGATGGCAACGTGGATCGCATTTTCCGGGGTCTGACGCCCCGTTCCCGCGCATCCTCCAGTCCCATGCCGGGCAACTACGGCCGGGCTTACGGCTGGCGTGAAAAACCACGGAAGATGCTCTGCCGTACAGGCTAAGTGATTGGAACCGAAACCTCTATCCCACAAACCGGGGTAAAGAGCCGTCCCCGTTTGGTAACCGCCCGCGCCCCCGCCGAATGGGAAGACTAAGCCTCATCGCTTCAATAAAATAAGCCACAATTTGCAGCCGTTTTTCTGCCCTCGTAATGGTTACCCTGGCCCCGGCAGCTTCAGTATGCGCCGCCATAACATCTCTTGGCGTCGAAGGTGAGCGGACTCGCCGGTCCACCGTCCGATCCGCCCATGATCTTGGTATAGCAGGTTTCCGCCGGATTTCCAGCACTATGCCCCGCCGGTCCGCCCGCTCCCTTTACATCGGGGCCAATGGCGGGATACGGCAGCGAACCCCACCAGGCCGGCTTTGCTTCCAGATAGAACGATGCCGGCAGCGTCCGGCTCGTATTGTTGAGCCACTCTGTCGCTCCGGTAATGTTGTTGATGTTGCCGTTGAACCCATCTGTTTGCGAGGTGCCCGCCGCATGGCACGGCGGCACGCCTCCTCCGCAACCGTTGCCCTGCCCGTCGTCGTTTTCGCTGCCATAGCCGAATGAGATCGCCGTGGCTGTCTCGTAGGCGCGGTGCGCCGGATACTCGATAGAAGCCGTCTGCGGCACGGGACCGGCGGGGGCGCGCAGCGACTGCATCTGCGCACTGCCCAGCACATTCCCCACCAGGTTATTGCGCGTGGCCAGGTATGAAAGCTGCACCGCGCGCGCTGCCTGGAATGCAAAATGCCCATTCGCGCCCGCGCAGCTCACCGTGGCCCGCCCTTCAAGCGGCGTGCACACGCGGCTGGTTCCCACCACCCAGTTGCGGAATGCCGTGGTCCCACTCGAACTGCCCCACACCGAATCCGCGTAGATAGACCCCAGCACGTTGCCTTCGAGCAGGTTGAACTGCGGGTGCGCGCCGTGGAAGTCGATGCTTCCCATGACCACATTGGGCGCGCCCGAGTCGAACTCCCCCATCATGTAGTTGTACGCAATCACATTGCCCGCCGCGCCCCATTCCAGCATCACGGAATCGTGCAAGCGCTCCATGATGTTGTTCTCGACCAGCGTCGCGGTGGTCTTCAAAGCCAGGTCAACGTCCGAATCGTGCGCGCCCGGCGCGTGCCGGTAGGCATTGGAGAAGTAGCTCGAGCGAATCTCGTCATGGAATCCCCACAACACGTCCACGTGATCGCCGTCGGCGTAGTTTGACTCGACGCCCTCGATCCAGCAGTATGCGCACATGGAGAGCTTGAAGTTGGTTTCGTATCCGGTGTTGTTGGCGCGCACCTGGAGATCCTCCACCCCGGCGAAGCTCGCCGCCATATCAAACGGAACCGCAACCGCGCCGTGGGTGTAGGCGCCGTAGAGCGCCGGCGAGATGCCGGCGATGGCGCCGCGCACAGAAGTCACGGCCACTATCTGCCCGCGGGCCATGCCGCCGTCACGGGTCCATCCTCCATCGCACCAGTTGCAGTTTCCCCCGCTCCCCGCCGCGGTCACAAATCGAGGATCGTTCTGCTCGGCGATGGCCAGAAAAGTGCCCGGCACCACGCCCGCGGCTGAATACAGCTCGATCTGCGCGGAGCCTGCCGTCGCCCCGCCGGTAATAACCACCGGCTTCGACGCCACGTCTCCGTTCCCCATCGCGATCACGGCCTGGCCCGATCCGGTCGCATTCAGGATGGTCCGGTCTGCTCCCGCGCCGCGCAGGGTCACATTTGCGGGTACGTGGATGGTCCCCGCAATGCTGTAAGTCCCAGCCTCAAGCAGCACCGTCTGGCCCGCGGGACACGCACCCAGGGCCGCATCGATGTTGTTTACCGTGGCTGTTGCCGTGAGCCGGGCGCAGACCGTTGCTCGCGGCGGAATTCCGCCCACTCCCGCCGCCGACCAGTCGATGGCGCGATCCGGAGCAAGCAACGGCTTCCACGCCTGGGCTGAGGCCAGCGCCGGGCACAGCGCAGCCACGAGCGCCAGCGCCCAGGCGCATCGCGTCACGCCATCCACCTGCCTTCTGCGGGCTGACGAGGTCACATCCTTATTCAATGCTGCGTCGCGGAATTTCGGCAAGATTTAATGGTAACCCCGCATGGGCGCGTTCAATAACTGGGTGCATCGATGGCTGAGAGTCCGGAAAGAGGATCCCCCAGTGGCTAAAGCCCGGCCCCTTTGTTTGCGCGGTTGCGGCGGGACTGAAGTCCCGCCCTTACGCGTCTTTGCATTTTCCTGGGAGTTTTTCCGCAGACTGCCAGGCTCGTGCACGGGGCATTCGGGATTGGCCCGCCTCTACGCGCTGCTCACCCCGGCTGCCACGCTGCGCTTACCCGCCAGCCGGTCCACCAGCGCGAAATACTCTCCCTGCTTTACTTCCCAGTTGTTGATGGCAATAAAGTCCGATCCCTGCTGGCGCAGCTCCGCCGCCCGCTGCGGCGACTGCATCAAATGCACGATCTTGCGCGCCAGGTCGGCCGCGTTGCCCGGCTCAAAAAACTCCACCAGGCGGTCATTGAAATAGAACTCGTCGATGGCGGTGCGCGAGGCGATCACCGGCACACCCATGGCCATGAATTCCATGATTTTGGTGCTGAAGGCGATGTTTCCAAACCCCTCGCCGCGCTTGGGCACCACGCCGGCGTCGATGGTCCCCATGGTCTCCGCCACCTGCTCCAGCGAAACCATGCCCTGCATGGTCACCACGTCCTCGAGATTCCGTTCCCTCACCAGCCGGCGCAGGTTCTCGCGTTCCGCTCCGTCGCCGATGATGAGAAAACGCAGACGCGGCGCTTCTGCCCGCGCCAGCGCCACCGCCTCCACGGCGATATCCACGCCCTGGTGCCGATTCAGCGTCCCCGGATAGCAAACCGTGAACTCCTCGCCTGCCGCCCTGGCCTGCGCCGGGCCGGGGAAGATGCGCAGGTCGGGATAATTCAGCACCACCATGCACTTTTCCGGGCGCACGCTTCCCCGCCCCAGCACCGCTCTTTCCACCATGTGGTTCACCATGATCACGGAATCCACGTAGGCGATCGAGAGCCGCTCCACCAGCGCCTGCAGGCGGAACATCCATGACCGCTCCCCGATGCCAAATTTGCTTTGGTAGAACTCCGGGGTGATTTCGTGCATGTCCAGGATCACCCGCGCTCCCATCAGCCGGGGAACGAGGGTGGCGAACACCTCGAAATCGGGAAGATTGTGCACGTGGATCAGGGCGTAAGGCTCGCGAAACTGGCGCACCGAAAGAAACCAGGCCGTGCGCAGAAAGAAGGAAAGCATCTTGAGCAGGTAGCTGACCGGACCGCCCTCGTTGCGCACCCGCGATTGCAGCCGGAACACGCGCACGCCTGCGATCACTTCCTTCCGCGGCTGCCCGGGAAGGCCCACCGCAAGCGCATCCACCTGGTCGCCGCGCCGCACCAGGGCCTCCGCGTACCGGCGTACGCGATTGTCCGTGTTGTAGAACGAATACGCCACCATGCACACTCTCATGGTTCGGCCGTCCTCAACGGGCTGCTTCTCATTCTGCGCATATCGGCGTAATGGTCCTTTCTATCAACCCATCAAAGCGCATCCGGGACTGACGATGCTACCTCGGCGCCCAATTTCTCCCTCGGAGGTAGTAGCTGCGGAATCCGTCAGCTGTCAGCTGTTAGCTGTTGTTTTCTTCCCCGCAAATCCTTCAGCAACTTGGCTGCGGTGCGCAGCGGCGCCGGGCCGCGGTACAGAAGAACCACTCCCGCAAGGTAAAGCGCGGCAAACTCCAGGGTCACAAAGCCGATCCGCAGCGCCGCTCCCTTTGCCCCGGGCAGTTCGTCGAGCCCCCGCAGGCGATGCAGAATCAGGTATGAAACCACGCCCGCCGCCGAGGCTGCCGCGATGTAGCGCCAGATGGCGGCGATCACTCGGCCCACGCCCAGCTCGATGGGACGCCCCGCATACCAGATTGCCGGCAGCGTCAGAACCCAGAACGACACCGACCACGCCACCGCGACTCCCTGCGGACCGAACGGCAATCCGGCCAGGAACAGCGAAACCGTAACCGCCCATTCGAAGATGCCCCAGCGCAGCCACCGGTCCGCGTGCCCCAGCGACACGTGGATCCACCCGTGCACCCCGTTCACCATCATGATGCCGATGGCGGGCGCGAAAAAGGTGAAGATCCAGCCCGCCGTTCCCCAGTTCGGCCCCAGCAGGACGCGGATGATGTCCTTGCCGATCAGGGTGAAATCCCCCGCAATCCCCATGCCCAGGAACGCCAGCATCCCGGTGGCTCCCAGCAGGTAGCGCAGGAACTGCGGCCGGTCGTCGCGTACCCGGCTCAGCGCCGATACCGCGACGTTGGCATTGGCGGACACGATCTGCGTCATCGCCATGGCGAACAGGTCGTATGCCTTCTTGTAGTAACCCAGCGGGTTGGCTCCAAATCGCCAGCCCACCAGCAGGTTGTCAAAGTTGCGCACAAAGTAGTTCACCCCGTAACGCGTGCTGATGTGCAAGGCGAACACCATGGTTTTGCGCGTGCCGGCCCGCGATTGCGGCAGTCCGGGAAGCCATGGGCACAGCAGCCACACCCCGATGCACGTGCTCAGGTACAGCGCGATTTGTCCCATCACCAGCGCCCAGTAGCCCCAGCCTGCGAACCCGAAAGCAACCGAGACCACCACCGAAGCCGCCCGCGCCACCACATCGTTGCGCGCCAGCGCGGGAAACCGCATGGCCCGGCGCAGCAGCGAGGCATGAATGCACGGCGCGATGCCCAGCAGGATGGCGAGCGAGAACGCCAGGGTGATCGGCGCCACCGCCGGCTCGTGGTAGAAGCGCGCCACCAGCGGCGCCGCCGCGGCGAATATCCCGGCCAGCAACACCCCCAGCCCCAGGTTGATCCAGAACAGGTTGGTGGCCAGCGCGCGGTCGATCTCCTTGCGCTGCAGGATGGAATCGATGAATCCGTTGGGGGTGGTGTTGGTCAGCAGCAGGCTGAACGTGACCACCAT
Organism: uncultured Acidobacteriota bacterium; assembly: GCA_963766785.1. GTDB lineage: Bacteria > Acidobacteriota > Terriglobia > Terriglobales > Acidobacteriaceae > Telmatobacter. Next base: position 137,093 of record CAVYBV010000005.1, on the reverse strand, counting down.
CGCCACCAGGCCGAAGTCGCGCGGAAGCAGCAAGCGCGCCAGAATTACCGTGGCCACCATCTGGATGCCGACGCCGGTCGCGCCGGAAAAAATATTCATGCCCGCGCCGCGCACGGCCAGGCTGCGCAGAGCGGTTCCTCCCGGCGGCACCGTCGGCGCAAACGCGCCGCTTGCGTCAAACGGCTTCAATCGTGCTCCTCGCGATCGGGGCTCCATCCATACTCAATACAGCACGCGAACTTCCTTGCGCTGCCGCTCCTGCTCCCGGGCCAGCGCAGGCAACCTCTGCGCCGCCAGCTCCAGTCCCGCCGGAATCGCCATCACCCCCAGCAGAAATCCCGTCCAATCCGGGCTCATCATGCGGAATCCCGCTTCGGTGAATCCGAAAACGATGGCTGCGGTCAGGAACGCCAACCGCAGGCAGCCAGCCTCCGCGTCCCGCCGGTAGAGTTCCAGGCCGTAGCGGTATCCGGTCAGGATCATGGTGCCCAGAAGCGCAATTCCTACCCACCCCAGGTTCAGATACAGCTCCAGATAACCGTCATGGGCCTCCTGGATTCCCTGCTGGCTCATGGACCAGACCGACAGCATCCGGTTGCCCATCCAGAAGCTTTCGAATCCCTCGCCCACGATGGGGTTGCTGTGCTGCGCCAGCACCGCCCGCCAGATCGTTGTCCGGCCCGTCAGCGTGGGATTGCGCCCCAGCTCCTTCACCATCTCGCCGCCGGTATCGAGGAACAGCGCAAACCCGGCAATGCCGATGGCGACGAGTATCAACGTCACCACCACTGCCGGCCGGCGATGCACCCAGCGGAACGACGCCGTCACCAGCACCACCCCGCCCAGCACCATTGCGGAGAACGAGGTCATCGAGTTCGCCCGCACCACCAGCCCCAGCGCCAGCACAAGATTCGCCCCGTACACAAACAGATGCCGCTTGCGATCCGGATCCTCGCGATGCTGCCAGGCAAGAATCAGCATCCACAGCGCCGCCAGCCCGCACGCCATGCAGGTGATGCCCAGAAGGTTCTTGAACGTCGCCACGCCGGTGAACATGGTCACTTTATCGATGGGATCGTAGTTTGTCCCCAGCGACGGGTAATACAGGATGAAGAGCACGGAGAGCGGCAGCATCACCGAGCTCACCACCGTATACATGCGCCGGATGGCCGCCTCATGATCCTCCTCGGTCAGAATCACCAGGATCACCGCCAGGTCCCCCAGCGACTTGATCCAGCGTTTGAACCCGACTCCCGGATCGTCCGACCAGGTGACGCTGACCGCGGTGTAGAAGAAGAACAGCAGAACCGGCCAGTTGGCCTTGAGCAGCGCTCTCAGCCGCAGCATCCGCCGGTTCACCACCAGCAGAGCCGCCACCAGCAGCAGCGCGTACAACGTCGCATCCAGCGGGCTGCTCTCCGAGTACCGCTGCATGAAATTCGCGCTCTTGTCCAGATGAATCCACTCGCTCACCGGCCGCGAGCACACGATGGCGAACCACACCGTGGGGATCAGCATCGCCCACGACACCCGCGCATCCCGCTCCCGGCTCCATCTGAGCAGCAGCACCATGAATGCAAGCGTGATGACGGTGGCAATCAGCTTCATGTCGCGTCCACAAACAGCCGGTGAATGTACTCGAGCGTAAGCAGGCTGTGGATGGTGGGAGTGTGGTTGGCCGTACCCTTCAAGTGCTCCTCCACGGCTGACTCCACCGCCTTCGCGTTCAGGTAGGGCCGCTCGAGCGTTCGCCGGTCCAGCAGAATCTCCCTGACGTAGCCCGCCAGCTCCTCCCGGTACCAGCGGGAGAAATGGGTAAACTTGTGCAGCCCCACGAACTGCTTCTCCAATTGTCTACCCAAAAACAAGCGGTCGACCGACGCCAGCCATTGCGGGTTCGCATGCTCGAAGGCGTACTCGGCGCGCATGGTTCCGCGATGGAACAGATTCCAGAATGCCGTGGCCGCCTTCCCGCCCCTGCCCGCGTAACCCAGGTCGGTGCGGATTCGCCCCAACCGCGCGCTTCCCTCCTCTATCAGCCGCACCCGCACGTCGTTGGCCGCATGGAATGTTCCACGGGCCCGGTAAATGGTCCGGACCAACTGGTTGTCGAGGAACGGCGTGCGCATTTCAATCTGCGAGCCTTCCAGCGCCTGCAACCCGTAGAAGAACCACGAAATCTGGCGCAGCGACGCCTGCACCGGCTTCAGCTCCCCCATGCTCCGCGCATAGGTCTGGCCGGCCGCCGCGGCTTCCCGCAGGAATTCCCGGTTGAACACCCCATCGGCCGGCGGCGAAGGATGAAAGACCACAAAGTGCCGCATCATCTCGTCGCCGTAGTTCCCCGTCATCCGCACCGGAGCTATCTCCCGCGCCTTCCGGTTCACATAAATTCCGGGGCAACGGGACACGCTGGCCGTCCCATCGGTTAAAAACACCGACCGTTCCGCGTAGTACGGAAAGTCATGCAGAAACTCCTGCCCCAGGGGAATGACCTGGTGTGCCTGCGCGCATTCCCGGGCGACGCGGCGCGCGATCTTCACGTCCCGGGACTCCCGGTAGCCTCCCCCGAATGTGTAGCAGGGCAGCGTGCCCGGCGCCGGGCGATGAAACGCCATGATGATGCGCGTGTCCAGGCCGCCGGTCAGCGACATCCCAATCCGCCCGGTCTCGCGGAAATAGCGGGGCAGGTTGCCCACCATCGCGTCCCGTATGGCCCCGTAATACTCCTCGTCCTCGAGCTCGCTCTGCTCTTCCCACTCCCGGTGCGAAAAGTAGTTCCCCTTCGCCTCCAGCGCTCCATTGCGGAACGTCCATGCCGCGCCCCACGGCAAAATGCCGATCCCATCGAACAGCGTGCGGTCCTCCAGCACACACCCGCAGCTCACCAGCTCGCCCAGCGCCCGCGCGCTCACCCGGCGCAGTTCCGGCCGCACCGCCAGCAGCGCCTTGGCCTCCGCCGCAAAGTAGAACCCGTCCTCGGCTTGGTGCACGTAGAGCCGCCGCGCCGCATAGCGATCGTTGAACAGCCGCGCCGTGCCCCGCGCCCGGTCCACCAGCAAACCGTGAAACTGCCCGTTCACTCCCGCCGGAAACTCCCGATCTTCCTCCGCCGCATGGATCAGGTGCGCCAGCGCGCCTTCCTCAACCCGGTGTCCGCGCTCGCCGAGCCGCTCGGCCGTCCCCGGCTGGGGAAAATCGCTGCCGGAAAACACCAGCACCTTGTCGCCCGTTTCGTTGGTTTGCGGCATCGGCCCGCGCCCCGGGTCATTCAGCTCCACCCACCCCGCGTAGATGCCCAGATCCGCATCCGTCCATGTACCGGAAACGTAGAACGGCTCATGGCGCATGGCCGCCACCATCCGCTCCAGCTCCCCGGTGGCCTGCTCCCGCGGCCGCTTCGTGATGATCCCAGCGATTCCTGGCATGGCCGCCTTTCAGGCCCCCGCCTTGGCCGTCGGATGCCTCCACTGGTACCAATCCGCGCGCAGGCCGCGCAGCTTGTCTCCCAGTCCCTCCGGAAGCCGATCGGCCCAGCGCCGGTGCAGCCCCAGCCGCAGCGCCATGGCCCCCCATGCCGTCAGCGGCGCCCAGTAGCGCGGCACTTCCACCCGCTTGAACCCAGTGTTGTCCTTGAAATCGGTTAGATTATCCCTCTTCCTGCTGCCAAAGGCGTAATGGCTGTAGACCAGGTGTCTCAAGCCGCGCCGCTCGCACATCTTCACCGCCTCGCACACCAGCGCGTTGGTCGGCGATTTGTCCCGGTGCGCCAGCTTCGACAGGATGTTCATGAATGCGCCCTGCACCTTCTGGTCGTCCCACACAATCTTGATGAACCCGATCAACTCGCCCTCGAAATAAGCGCCGGCAAACGCCGCGCAGTCCAGAAACGTGGCTTCCTCCCGGTAAACCGTCTCCAGGTCCTTTCCGTAGTGGGGATACGGCCGCCCTTGCCGCATCGGCGACTCGTTGTAGATCTCCCAGATGCCCCGCACCAGTTCGTCGCCGAATTCGACTTCGCGGACCTCGGCGCCCCGTTTCTCCAACTGCCGCGCGCGATTGCGGGTGCCCTTGTTAATCTGCCTGGTGAAATATTCCTCGAACGTGCTCACCGGAATTACCGCGTAGTTGTCCCACTCCATGCGGAATGGATAACGCCGCTCCGTCACATTCACCCTTTCCACAAAATGGAACAGGTCCGGGCGGTCCGGCCTCTCGCGAAGGGCCGCAATGAACGCCTCCGGATCGGCCAGGAAGCGATAGCCGTCCCCGTCCAGCCGCGCCATCCGCAGCCACCGTCCGGCTACGTTCAACTGCTGATTCATCACCAACATCGGCATTCCAGCTCCCTCGCCTGTGCAGGGCGAGCAACCCCCTGCGCCCGACGCGCGCCTCTGAATGGAACCCTAGCATACGCAAAACGGTGACGGAATAACCGGTTAGGGGGAGCCTACCTCTTCCGGTACACTGTTCCGGTACCCCTTCCCCGGTCCCCTGGCCAACACCCGAAAGATCCCGAGCGTCCTGGAGACAAACCATGCCCCTCGAACTCAACTCCCGCCTCTGCGGTACTGTCCACGTCGTCGAATGCAAGGGCCGCATCCTGGCCGGCGCTGAAGGGCAGGCCCTCGACGCATCGCTGCGCCAGGACTGGTGCCGTAACGTCCACCACGTCGTCCTCCACCTCGCCGCGGTGGACAGGATCGACAGCCTGGGCCTCGGCCTGATCGTGCGCAACATGTCCTCCCTGCGCAAGCGCGGAGGCGACCTCCGCCTCACCCATGTTTGCCACCCGGTCATGGAAGTCCTTCGCCTCACCCGCATCGATACCATCGTCCGGGTCTTTCCCACGGAACAGGAAGCCATCCTGTCTTTCCTCACCCGGCACGCGGCGCCCAAAAACTCGCGCCCGGTGAACCGCTCCGTCCTTCTGGTTGACCAGTCTCCCGATTTCTGCGCGTTCGCCGCGGCCGTGCTCACCCAGCAGGATCACGACGTGATGTCCGCCAACCTGGTCCGCGACGCCAAAGTTCTGCTTCAGGTGTACAAGGTCGATTGCATCCTCATCGGCCCCAGCACCCGCCCGGAAGCCTCTGAAACCATCGCCTCCACGCTGCAGTCGCTCGCGCCCGCCGCGCAGGTTCTGCATATCGAGCCGGCGCTCAGGCACAGCGACCCTCACCACGCCGCCCAGGTCCTCCACCACATGCTGGCAAAGCCGAACTGACCCGTCGGTGCCATGTGGCCCATTTATCGCAAAATAAAAAACGGCGATGTCTTGCGGATTGAGGGAGTTAAGGCCTCAAAGTGCAGTGAATTGCAGCGGCGTTTTCGCCGCCAGCCGTCAGCCCTCAGCCGTCAGCTTGGTTTTGCTGGGGCTTGTGCTGGAAAAGTGCGTGAAATAAAAACGGCGATGTCTTGCAAATTGAGAGAGTTAAGCCCTCAAAGTGCAGTGAATTGCGTTGTTTTGCCGTCCGTGGTCAGCTTGGTTTTGCTGAAAACTGAAGGCCCCAAATGCGAACGCCCGCGCAATGCGCGGGCGCTGTCTTCTCTGACTGTCTTAAGTCTACTCCTCCGGATATTTAAGACTGATGATCCCGCCAATTTTATTTTCGCTATATTTCATGCAGGTTTGGATTAGTTTTCCACAGGGTGGGGGGCTTGACTCCGGTGCACTGCGGTGCTGGATTTGCACCGGTTCAGGTGCGAATGTCTGGCGATTTACCTCGGAGTGTGGGGACCTTCCAAGCCCTCCAGCGTCGGGAAGCCTCTTCAACGAGCTCAGGGCCCGCTAAGGGAGGGATCTGGGGCACCCAGATTGAGCAGGTTTCGAATTAGCTCCTTTCGGCTTCTCACTTCATTGACTGCATCACATCGCGCTCAAACTCTGTCAGGAATTGAAGGTGCAAATTCGTCGGTAGCGGGGCCTCGGAGAAGAACGTATTCTCTGAAAATAGGGTGTTCACTCGGTGTGCGATCATCAAGCCGGCTATCGAGTGCTTCCGTAGCATCGGATCGTGGCCAATCCATATCTGCGATGCCTCGTATTTGAGACCGTCAAAAATCTCTTCGGTGAATGCAGATGCTTTTGCGGCCAGCTTCTGAACGGGCGAACTGTGTTGCGCGAGCAGAGGCACGCTCGATTTGAACACAACCTGGCTGATGTATCCCCAACGGCGTATCAAGCGCTCCTCAAAGGAGAGGCCGAGTTCCTCGCGGCCCCATTCCAAGAGTTCTGACAATATCCGCTTTGAGACGTCGCTGGATGCCAGAGTGTCAACGAGAATCGCCCCACTGTAAACTACGAGCGAGTCAATCAAGAACTCTCCCGCTTTTCCAGATTCGAACCGTGCCCCCTTCTCCTGAAGGTCGAAATCTTCCGCCTTTGTGGGAAAGGTTTTGAAGTCATATCGCCTCACCAATGGTTGAATACAGTCCGCCAGTCGAACTTTGCCTTGGTTGGATAGCGCGTCCAGTTCCATCATTACCAATGCTCGCGCTTTCGCTACTGCGATCAGCTCCATATTCCCGTCCTCCAGCCTGTGTGTCGTCGGGTTGCCCAATTCCTGCAAGCGCCTTATAGGCTCCAATGTCGGTCACCGAAGTGAAGTCGCGGGGAGGCTCGGCTTTGTCGTCGGCAAAGAGCCTGGGATCGTTTTCTCTACTCGCGACTTGCAGGCGCTCGCGGTCAAATCGAACGACCTCGTCCGGCAATGTGCCATACGAATCAAATGAGACTCGAAGGCGCACGCCAAAGGCGCGCGCTAGCTTCATTAGGGTTCGCAGGCTCCATGACGAATAGTTCACATCTTCGTACCGGGAAATTCCGGCCTGGGTCGTTCCGGTGAGGCTTCCAAGCTCCGACTGCGTCATCCCGCGCTGTTCGCGGATCACTTTGATTTGGGTTGCGACATGGGCATTTAGAAACGATTTTGCGTATTCCTCGGCGTACTCCCGGTCGTCCCGAAGATTCTTTCGAAGCGCGTATTCAATATCACCAAACATGTGGCTTTCGCCTCCTGCTGTTCTTACGAAGAATTGCCCGGTTCTCTAAGGCAACCTCCGGTCCAGGAATCAGTTTTCCCTGGATCTCTTTTGCTCCAACAAGCAGCGTAAATTCCGTTTCCATCTGAAATGGGCCTTTGCACAGCATCGGTCTTAGCATGACGTCCGCGTGGATTATGAGCTTATAAATGTGGCCGGTTTTCTTGATGGGCCCCGCAAGCAGCTTCGGTCCCAAACTCGGACCGCTGACTTCGAGCATGTGAAGTTTGCTGTCCAGCTGTGCCTTGCTTCGGGATGTGAGCCCGTTCCTCCACGACAAGATGATGCTTTCACCAGCCTCATCAATGAAATCGTACAGGCAAAAGGCCACTCTCATCACCTTTTTGTGATATTTTACTAAGCGAAGGTAACATCACGTTTTTGTGATGTAAGGTGGCAGGCCCAGAGCCGGTGCTCCTGAGCGGATTTAAACCCGCGAACGATCCTCGGAAGGGATTGGGGTTCAACACCCCGGCCTGCCGCCCAAACAAAACTGTAGTCCAGCTGATCGAGAAGTTCAACCGGAAACCGCTGTCCTGGCTATCTTTATTGCGTCTTCAGCGCATCCACGATTTGCGGCGCTAGCTGGCTTACGTTGCCCGCGCCTAGCGTGAGGATCAGGTCGCCTTCGGCGGCGGCTGCTGTTGCCGCCTCGATTGCGGCGGGAAAATCGGCCACGAAATGGACCTTTGGGCCTTCAATCCGCTCGGCCAGGCGCTCCGCGGTGACGCCGGCGATGGGCTTCTCGCTGGCGGCATAGATGGGCAGCACGAAGACCGAATCGGCAAGGGTGAATGCAGTGGCAAACCGGTCCATCAGGTCGGCGGTGCGCGTGTAGCGGTGGGGCTGGAAGACGACGTGAATGCGCCGGAAACCGCACTCGCGAGCCGCCGCCAGCGTGGCGCTGATTTCGGTGGGGTGGTGGCCGTAGTCGTCCACAACGGAGACGCCGCGCGCCTTGCCGCGAAGCTGGAAACGGCGGTCCACGCCGCGAAAGTTGCGGATGCCGGCGGCGATGCGGTCGGCAGGCACCTCAAGCTGGTGGGCAATGGCCACCGCGGCGGTTGCGTTGAGAACGTTGTGGCGGCCGGGAACGTGCAGCTCGAAGGGGCCCAGAATCCCTGAAGCCGTGATGACTTTGAACCGCGAAGGGTCGGAGGTTTGCCCATCCCACCCAAGCGGCAAAAGGCCGCCGCTTGGATGGGGCACCCCCGGTCGTGGTTCTTCAGGCGCTCCCGATTGTGGCGGTTCGGGCTGCAGGCGGTAGTCGGCTTCGCGCGCGGTTCCGTAGGTAAACACGCGGCGCTGGGCGCGGGGCAGGATGGCGGCAAGCTGGGGGTTGTCAAGGCACGCGGTCACGGCGCCGTAAAACGGCACGCGGTCCATGAAGGAGAGGAACGCGCGCTCCACGTCTTCCATGTCGCGGTAGCAGTCCATGTGCTCGCGGTCCAGGTTGGTGACGACGGCGAGGATGGGCGAGAGCTTGAGGAAGCTGCGGTCGCTCTCATCGGCCTCGGCCACCAGGTACTGGGTGGTGCCGAGGCGGGCGTTCGAGCCCAGCGCATCCACGCGGCCGCCGACCACCACGGTGGGATCGAGGCCGCCGGCGGCCAGCACAGAGGCCACCATGGAGGTGGTGGTGGTTTTGCCGTGCATGCCGGCGATGGCGATGCCGTACTTGAGGCGCATGAGCTCGGCCAGCATCTCGGCGCGCTGGATGACGGGGATTTTGCGCGCGCGCGCTTCAACGACCTCGGGATTGTCGGCGGTTACGGCGGAGCTGGTGACGACCACGGTTGCGCCGGCGATGTGGGCGGCGGCGTGGCCCTCGTAAATGACTGCGCCGAGGCTGGCCAGGCGGTCGGTGATGGGGGTGTGGCGCAGGTCGGAGCCGGAGACGCGCATGTTCTGGTTGAGCAGGATTTCGGCGATGCCGCTCATGCCGATGCCGCCGATTCCAATGAAGTGGGCGTGCTGGGAGGTGGCGAACATGGCAGGGATTCAGGGTAGCAGGCTGGTGGGCCGGAGGTTAGTTGTCAGTTGTCCTTGTCAAGCGAGCAGCAGAATCGTCAGGCAGAGGCGAGGGTGTAGTCGAATTCGTAGAAGTGCTGGCCGTTTTCGATGCGGATGGTGAAGGTGCCGGAGATGCCGGTGAGCTCGCCCGTTCCGGAGCCGGGAACGACGATGACCTGCATGTTGGGGCCGCGCGCGTCCATGGTGGCGAAGTGCTGGAGCGCAAAACTGCCAGAGCGCCCTGCGAGCACGCCGCTGACGACTTCAATGGCGACATAGCCGGCTGCGCCCGCGCGGGGATCGCCGGCGGAGAACATCTCGCCCTGCGTAGTGGCTTCGAGATCGCCGTGAATCTGCTTGTTGATGGAAAAGCGCCCGAGGCCTTCGGCGGGCGCAGGCGCGAGCGGGCGAACATCGACGGTGAAGGCGCCGTGAGCGATGGGCATGTGCGGGTCCTCTGCTGGGATTTTACAGTTCGTAGTTCACAGTTCATAGTTCACAGTTCGTAGTTCACAGTTCGTAGTTCACAGTTCGTAGTTCACAGTTCGAATTTCGAAGATAGCGTGAGACGCCATTGCCCACTGAAAACTGACCGTCAACTGTGAAATGTGAACTGAAAAACTGTGAACTCGCGAGCAGGAAACACCGGAGCCGCGAAAAGTTGCGGGGATTTATTTTCGCGGGAGGGCCGCAACCTTCTTCCATGAGCGTGGTTTGAGCGGACATACGCGGCGGGCCCTGAGGAAATGAGAAAGACGATCGGCCGGCCGCAGGTGAGCCCTCAGCTTAGAAGCCCGGGGCAAGTGGAAGGAGAAGTTATGAAGAACGCAGGGAAATGGATGCTGGGTGCGGCAGTGGCGGTGGGCGCTCTGGGACTGGCGGCAACGCCGGCCAAGGCGGCGGAGATCGGGATCTACGTTGGTGGGCCGGCGGCCTATGTTCCACCCTGCCCGGGACCGGGATATGCGTGGGTGGCAGGCTACTATGCGAATGGCTACTGGGTGCCGGGGCGCTGGAACTTTGCCGGTTTTCGCGATCGCGTTTACGCGGGACGCCGGGACGTGGCGGTTGGCGGCGGCTATGGTGATCATTACCGCGGCTTTGATCGCGGCCGGAATCATTTCCGCGACCGCCGGTAAGCCATGCGGACGGTCGGCCCGAGACGGCCCTGGCAAAACCTGCCGGGGCCGTTTCCATTTGGGGAGTAAAATGCGAAGCAGGCAAAGGGCGGCGAGGGAGAGAATCGCGAACTGGAGCGCAACTTTTGACCTCGACTGCTGTTCTAATGAGTGAAAGCCGGCGATGGATTTGAAAGATCCTGGCCGGAGGTGCTGAAAACGCGGAGAGCGATCTGGCGCGGGCCGATCCGAGGAAGACGGGACCGGGCAGCACAAGGAGGTTGTTATGAAGGGTTTGCGTTGGGTTTTGCTGGCTGCTCTACTGGTGTTGCCGTTCTCAATGAAGGCCAATGCCCAGGTGGGCATCGGCGTGGGGATCGGGCCGGTGGTGGCGGCGCCTTATGGGTATTACGGGCCTCCGGACTGCGAGTGGGGCTATTACTCTTATTATCCCTACGCTTGCGCTCCCTACGGCTACTACGGGCCTGACTGGTTTGCAGGCGGCGTGTTCATCGGCGTCGGGCCGTGGTACGGCTGGGGCCGCGGGTACGGCTACGGCCGAGGGTACGGCTACGGCCGAGGGTACGGATATGGCCGAGGCGGCTACGGCGGCGGATACGCACGGGGCGGCGCTAACGGATACCGGGGCGCATACGGCGGCGGGTACGCACGGGGCGGCGCTAACGGATATCGCGGTGGATACGCGCGTCCTGGCGGCGTGGGCGGCGGACGCGTTGGCGGAGGCTTCCGCGGCGCGACCGGAGGAGGCTTCCGCGGGGCGGCCGGCGGCGGATTCCACGGCGGCGGAGGCGGATTCCACGGCGGCGGAGGCGGATTCCACGGCGGCGGAGGCGGCGGCTTCCATGGCGGAGGCGGCGGACGCCGGTAACTGACGACGTTGAACCGGGCGTCTGAGGCCCGGAACGAAAGGGCTCATTCGCCGCGGCGAATGGGCTTTTTTGTTGCGATGTGGTGTTCTAAATCACAGCGCAGATAAGCTCCGAGCAGGCTACAATCCGGGACGGCGACGAAAAGGAGGCTGACGATGCCAGCCGAAAGTCCTGAAGCGTGCGACGAACTGTACGCACGCCACCTCAACACGAGGCACTTCGACTCCCTTGTGGCACTCTACGAGCCGGATGGGAGCAACGTAAGGCACGACGGCACGGCGGCGCACGGTCACTTTGCGTTGCGGCAGGATCTTCGACAATTCGCCGCAACGGAGCCTGAACTCCACGTTCGGGTGAAGAAGATTGTGCTGGTGGGCCAGGACCTGGCCGTGATTTACGATCACTGGACGCTTTTCACGAATGGACCTGGCAGCGTGCGCATGCAGACGAATGGCAAGAGCGTACATGTGGTGCGGCGCCAGGCGGAGGGCGGGTGGTTGTTTGCGGTGACTGGGCTGACGAATAGCGCGTGGTAGCGGGCGAGGGATCAGGGGTCAGGGGTCAGCTATCAGGGGTCAGGGGTCAGGGGTTGGCGAGGGCGGCGAGGCGGTCAGCGATGCGCTGGGCGGCGTCGGGGTGGGCCTGGGTGCGCGCGGCCGAGGACATTTGGGCCAGCCTGGCCGGGTCGCGCAGCAGGACGATGAGCGCGTCACGGAGGGCGGATGGATCGGCGAACTCGGTCTCTTCCAGCATGACGGCGGCGCCGGCTTTGACCAGCTCCTCGGCGTTGCGCTTCTGGTGATTGTCGGCGGCGGCAGCGAAGGGGATGAGGAGCGAAGGTTTGCCGGCGGCGGCGAGCTCGGCCACGGTGGATCCGCCGGAGCGGGCCATGACGAGATGGGCTTGGGCGACGCGCGCGGGCATGTCGTCGAGGAATGGCTTCGCCTGCCAGCGGGCGGGATCGGCGCCGGTGGCACGGTAGGCGGATTCGGTGGGCTCGAAGTGACGCGCACCGCATTGGTGCAGGATGGTGAGGCCGGGGACGGCGTCGAGCAGCGCGGGGGCGATTTGCGGCAGGGTCTGGTTGAAGAGGCGCGCGCCCTGCGAGCCGCCGAAGATGAGCAGGTGGGGCGGGGATGCTGGCGGCGGCGCGGGCAGCGAGAAGAATTCCTGGCGGACGGGGATGCCGGTGACCTCGGCGTTCGCGAAATAGCGCGCGGCGGCGGAGAAGTTGACGGCGGCGGCGGCGACGCGCTTGCCGATGAGGCGGTTGGCGAGGCCGGGCATGGCGTTGGGTTCGAATGCCATGAGGGGAATGCCTGCGAGGAGCGCGGCGGCGCTGGCCGGGCCGGAAGCGTAGCCGCCCACGCTGAGGACTGCGCCGGGACGAAAGCCGCGCAGGATGCGGCGGCAGGCGAGGATCGCGGCGGGCAGGTCGACGGCGGTGCGGAGCTTGGTGAGCAGGGAGACGTTTTTGAGCTGGCCGACCTGGATCAGCTCGAGGCGAAAACCGGCGGCGGGGACCATGCGGTTTTCGAGGCCCCGCGGGGTGCCTACGAAGAGGATTTCGGCGCGGTGGCGCTCGACCAGGGCGCGGGCGACGGCGAGAGCGGGGATGATGTGGCCGCCGGTGCCGCCGCCGGCGATTAGGATGCGGGGGTTGGGCAAGTGGGTCCTTTCGGATTGATCTTAATTGTGCAGGCCCGGCGTGATGCGGTCAGGCGACGAGAGAAGCTCGACATTCATGGCTGCGCGGGTCGGGAGACCCGCGCTACAGCCGGCCGGGAGGCCGGCGCTACAAATGTCTCAATCCACCTTGCGGGAGATGTTGAGCAGGATGCCGATGCTGGCGAGGGTCATGAAGATCGAGGTACCGCCCGACGAAATCAGCGGCAACGGGATGCCTTTTGTGGGCACGAGGCTCAACACCACGCTGATGTTGAAGAAGGCCTGAAGCAGAATCGCGGTGGTGATGCCGAAGGCGAGGATGCGGGCGAATGGGTCCTGGGCGCGGAAGGCCACGCGCAGGCCGCGCACGGCGAACACCACGAACAAAGCCACGATGATCATGGCGCCGATGAAGCCGAGTTCCTCGCCGATGTTGGCGAAGATGAAGTCGGTCTGGGCTTCAGGCAGGTAGAAGAGCTTCTGCATGCCCTCCATGTAGCCGCGGCCGGTGAGTCCGCCGGAGCCGACGGCGATGAGGGACTGGTTGATGTGGAAGCCTGCGCCCTGGGGATCGGCGCCGGGATGGAGAAACGCGAGCATGCGGGCGCGGCGCCAGGGCACCAGCAGAAGCAGGGCAGCGAGCGGCGGGAGCGAGGCGGCGACGCCGGCCAGGAGCCATTTCCATTCCATGCCGGCCAGCACCAGGATCATGGCGGTGACGCCGGCGAGGACGAGCGCGGTGCCGAGGTCGGGCTCCTTGACGATGAGGAGGACGAAGAGCAGGGGAATGACGATGGCGGGCAGGAGAGTTTCGCGCCAGTCGCGCATGCGGTCGAGGCGGGTGTGCAGGAACCATGCGAGGAACAGGATAAGGACGGGCTTGGCGATCTCAGACGGCTGGAAGGTGAAGAAGCCGCCAAAACGGATCCAGCGATGGGTGGCGTGGGAGTTGCGGAAGAAGAAGACCATCACCAGAAGGATGGTGGTGACGGAGATGGCGGGATAGATGAAGCGCGGAGTGTTGTAGTGCTCGTAATTGATGCGCATGAGCACGAACATGGCGAGCGCGCCGGCGAGGGCCCAGGCGGCCTGGCGAGCCACGTCAATGTACGGGGAGTGGTAGCGAGCTTCAGAGACCACCGCGGAGGCAGAGAAGACCATGGCCAGGCCCAGGGCGACGAGCACCAGGGTGGTGAAGAAGATCCACTTGTCGACGCCTACGAGTTTTGCCATACCTTGAAGCCCCGGCCCTCGAGAACAATTTCCTTGAAGACGCGGCCGCGATGTTCGTAACTCTCAAACTGGTCAAAGCTGGAGCAGGCGGGCGCGAGCAGCACGACGTCGCCGGGACGGGCTGCGCCGGCGGCGTCGGCAACGGCTTTTTCCAGGGTTTCGCAGGAGCGCAGAGGAACCACGCCGCGCAGGTGCGACTCGATCTTCTGCGCTGCCGAGCCGATGGTGTAAACGGCGCGGACGCGCTGGCGGAGCAGCGGAGCGAGCAGCGTGTAATCGGAGTTTTTGTCCTTGCCGCCGAGGATGAGATGAATGCCGGAGGGAAATGCGGCGACGGCCTTGGCGGTGGCGTCAACGTTGGTGGCTTTGGAGTCGTTGTAGAACTCGACGCCGTTGACGTTGGCGACGTATTCGAGGCGATGCTCGACGGCGCGGAAGTTTTCAATGGCGCGGCGGACCGCTGCGCCCGGGCAGCCGGCCAGGCGCGCGGAGCAGACGGCGGCGAGCACGTTCTCAACGTTATGCGAGCCCTTGAGGGGGATGGCGCTCAAGGGGACGATGGGCTCCGGCGGCGCGGATTTCGAATGGCGGAAGAAGATTGCGCCGTTCTCGACCCACGCGCCCTGCTGCACCGGGCGCTCCATCGAAAACCAATAAACGCGGGAGGCTGTGCGCGAGGCGGCGGCAGCGGTGCGCGCGTTGTCGGCGTTCAGGACCAGAAAATCGTGCTCGGACTGCGCCTCAAAGATGCGCTCCTTGGCCCGGGCATAGTTCTCGAAGGTGCCGTGGCGGTCGAGGTGGTCGGGGGTGATGTTGAGGATGACGGCGATGGCGGGATGAAACTCCAGCGTGCTTTCGAGCTGGAAGCTGGAGACTTCGATGACCGACCAGGTTTCATCGGTGCTGTCATCAATGAGGGCGACGACGGGCACGCCGATATTGCCGCCGACGAGGGTGGGGAATCCGGCTTCCTTGAAGATTTCGCCCACTAATGTGGTGGTGGTGGTTTTGCCGTTGGAGCCTGTGATGGCCAGGATTTTGCCCTTGATGAAGCGGGCAGCCAGTTCCAGTTCGCCGATGATGGGCAGGCCGAAGCTGCGCACCTGGGCCAGCTCGGGAGTATCGAGGGGGACGCCGGGGCTGACGACAATGAGGTCCTGGCGGCGGAAAGTGAGCAGGCCGTGGCCGCCGGCCTCGACGTTGATGCCCGCTTCAAGCAGGCCGGGGATGTCCCTGGCGAGGGCCTCGTCGCTGCGGATATCGGAGACGGTAACCTGGGCGCCGCGGCGGCGGAGAAAGTGGGCGGCGGCCAGGCCGGATTTGCCCAGCCCGACCACCAGCACCTTCTTGCCTTTGAGGTCCATCATGCGGGTTCCTTCGTTGTTGGCGGCGTTTGGCCGCGCGAAATGTGCAGCGAAGTCGTCCCCCCCAGGGCTAAAGCCCGGAAGGTTCTATTGTGTTTTCAGCACGACTAAAGTCGTGCCCTTTCAAAACAAGCTCAAAACCGGCCAGTAGCGGGCTTCCTTTATTTTGCACCTTGGACCCGGAGGGGCGTTTGGCGGCTAGCGCAATTTGAGGGTGGTGAGTGCAAACAGTGCAAACACCAGGGCCAGGATCCAGAAGCGGACGATGACTTTTGATTCGCTCCATCCGAGCTGCTCGAAGTGGTGATGGAGCGGGGCCATTTTGAAGATGCGCTTTTTGCGCAGTTTGTAGCTGCCCACCTGGAGCACTACGGAGAGCGCTTCAAGGACAAAGATGCCGCCGATGAAGGGCAGCAGCAGCTCCTGGCGGATGATGATGGCCACGGTGCCGATGGCGCCGCCGAGGGCGAGCGAGCCGACATCGCCCATGAAGATTTCAGCGGGGTGGGCGTTGTACCAGAGGAAGCCGATGGAGGCGCCGACCATGGAGCCGCAGAAGACGGTGACCTCGCTGACGTTGGGCATGCGCTGGAGTTCGAGGTAATCGGCGAAGACCACGTGGCCGCTGACGTAAGTGAGCACGGTGAGGGCGCCGGCGGCAATGATGGTGCAGCCGATGGCGAGGCCGTCGAGGCCGTCGGTGAGGTTGACGGCGTTGGATGAACCGAGGAGGACGAAGACCACGAATGCGGTGAACGGGAGGAAGGCGAGGAAGTAGAGATGGGGAACGTGCATGGGCCAGTGCCACAGCAGAGATGGGCGCAGGGTCTTGATGAAGGGAACGGAGAGCTGCGTGGAGAACTTCTCGAATTGCTGGAGAATGGCCAGCGCCGCGGCGACAACGACGGCGGCGATTGCCTGCCCCAGCAACTTGGCGCGAGCAGTCAGTCCGAGGTTGCGACGCTTGACCACCTTGATGTAGTCGTCGGCGAAGCCCACGGCGCCGAATGCGAGGGTGGAAAAGACGCAGATCCAGACCAGAGGGTTGGAGGGATCGGACCAGAGCACGGTTGGCAGAAGAATGGCGATGACGATGAGGACGCCTCCCATGGTGGGCGTCCCGGACTTTTTCTGATGCGACTTGGGGCCTTCCTCGCGGATGTACTGGCTGATCTGGAACTCGCGCAGTTTCTGAATGACGTAAGGGCCGATGAGCAGGGTGATGAGAAGAGCGGTGCCGGAGGCAAACGCAGTGCGGAAGGTCAAATAGCGAAAGATGCGGAACTGGTGAAAGAACGGATAGAGCTTTTGATAGAGCAGCCAGTAAAGCAAGTGGCCTCCAGAGGCGGCTTAACCGGGTTCCCCAACAAGCTGCCTTTGATTGTTGGGGTGGTCTTCAGACGGGATTCAGGATGATTTTACAGGGAGAGCGGTGTTAGCGGTGTTAGCGGTGTTAGCGGGGTTAGCGGAGTTCGCGCCGCGAGTTTCCCGGAGTCGAACTGGGGCGGAACTTCCGGGACAAGCGAAACTAAAGGTGCTGAATTGGGTTCATCCCGGCTTGACGGTTCTCTTTTCGACGGCCTAGACTCACTGGGGTTTGAGCTCTTTCAGGCACAATGGGGTTAGGAACGCCCTGAGCCCGAGCGAAAAGAGCCGGCGAACCTGTGTTGTGCCTCCGCCAAAAAGCGGAGAAGACCTGCCGCATGTTCAACTTGCCGCCGGATCCATATTGGGCGGCGGCGGCAGGAAAGAGAAGGGAGTTGGAGACTGTATGGCTGTAGTGACCCCGACCGTGACATTGGACCAGGAAATCAATCCGTGGGAGGCGCAAAGCGCCCGGTTCGAATTCGCGGCACGCAAGCTGAACCTGGATGAAGGGATCTGGAAGGTGTTGAGCTCGCCCGCGCGCGAGGTGATCGTGCACTTTCCTGTGACCATGGATGACGGGCGCATAGAGATGTTCACGGGCTATCGCGTGCAGCACTCGCAGGCGCGCGGGCCGGCCAAGGGCGGCCTCCGCTACGCACCGGACGTGACCCTGGATGAAGTGCGCGCCCTGGCCAGCTGGATGACCTGGAAATGCGCGGTGGTGAATATCCCCTTTGGCGGCGCCAAGGGCGGCATCATTTGCAACCCCAAAAAGATGAGCACGGGCGAACTGGAGCGGATGACCCGCCGGTACACGTCGGAGATCATCGAGTTCATCGGGCCGGAGAAAGATGTGCCGGCGCCCGACGTAAACACCAACGAGCAGACCATGGCATGGATCATGGACACCTATTCCATGCACATGCGGCAGACCGTGACCAGCGTGGTGACGGGCAAGCCTCTCACCCTGGGCGGCTCGCGCGGACGCCTTGAAGCCACCGGCCGCGGCGTGATGGTGGTCTGCAACGAGAGCCTGAACTACCTGAAGATGTCCGTCGACGGCTGCCGGGTGATCATTCAGGGCTTTGGCAACGTGGGGTCGAACGCGGCGCGGCTGATGATGGAGCACGGCTACAAGATTATCGGCATCGCGGAGAAGGACGGCGGGCTTTACAATCCCAACGGCATCGACATCCACGCGCTGCTGGATTTCCGCTACCGCAACAACACGCTGCTGGGCTACAAGGGCGCGGAAGCCATGCCCAGCGACGAGCTGATTGTTACCGATTGCGAAATCCTCATTCCGGCGGCGACGGAGAACGTGATTACCAGCCGCAACGCGGATAAGCTGAAGGCGCGCATTGTTGTAGAGGGCGCCAACGGCCCCACCACGGCGGTAGCCGACGAAATCCTGGCCGACAAGCGCATCTTCATCGTGCCTGACATTCTGGCCAACGCCGGAGGAGTGACCGCCAGCTACTTTGAGTGGGTGCAGGACCGGCAGGGCTACTTCTGGAAGGAAGCGATCGTCAACGAGCAGTTGGAGACGATCCTGCGCGACAGCTTCGAAGACGTGATCCGCTACGCCGAGGCGCACAACGTGAACAACCGCATCGCAGCCTACATGCTGGCCATCGATCGGGTGGCATTCACCATCAAGCAGCGGGGGATCTACGCGTAGAAGCAGGGATCAGGGATCAGGGTCGCTGACCGGCGAAGACGCGAAGAGTAAAAAGTGTGAGGATGAAGCGGGCGAGCCTTGGTGGCTCGCCCGTTTTTTCTGCTAACCGGCATGGCATCAAACGGCACAAATCAGTGCAGTTGGAATTCGGAGAGCTGGCATGAGAATTGTTCTTGCTGTCATGATCCTTACAGTCGCTCCCGCGTTTGCCCAGAATCCCGCCGCAGCCTGCGGGCCAGCCGGAACAGCGTTCAAAGTCAAGCTCGACAAATCTCTGCATTCGGTCGAACCGCCGGACGCGGGCAGGGCGCGGATCTACTTCATCCACGACGCCGCAACCGCCGGCGACATTATGCCTCTTACCTACCCCACGGTAAAGATGGCAATGGACGGATCATGGGTGGGCGCGAACCGCGGCAACTCGTTCTTCCAAGTGGATGCTTCGCCCGGCGAACACCATTTTTGCGCGGTGTTACAAACTTCCTTCCTCGATCCTCGAGTGGAGCTCGCACACCTGATTGTGGAGGCCGGGAAAACCTACTTCTATCGCACGCAATTATTGCTGTCCGGCGAAGTCGACGTGCTTGAATTGGATCCCGTTGACAGCGACGAGGGCCGGTACCTGGTCTCGACATTCCCCATGAGTCTGTCGAAGGCAAGGCATTAGACGCGCGGTGCGGTGCAGCCTCCGCCTGAACTCAACTTACGCGGACACGACGGACTGGCCGGCGTAATCGCATACCAGGATGGTCAGATCGTCTTCCTGCGCTGTCGCCCATGCCTGCACGCCGCCAATGACCTCCTTCGCCGCCTCCCGCGGAGACATCGCGGCGCTGGTCCTGATGGCGGAGACCAGCGCATCCTCGCCGAAGAATTCGCCCGTGGCGTTCCGCGCCTCGACAATACCATCGGTGTAAAGGACAATCCGGTCCCCCGGCATCAACGCCAATGCCCGCTCGCTGTATTCGATGCCGTCAACAGCGGCCAGCAGCAGACCGTTCTCCGCCACTTCGCTTACCTCGCCGCCGCGCAGCAGCAGCATGGCTGGATGTCCCGCGGCCGCATAGCGCAGTTCGCCCCGCACCGCATCCAGGCTGGCATAGGCCGCGGTCACATACTGGCCCTGGGTGTTGCCGTAGAGCGCCCGGTTCATTCCGGTCAGCACCAGGCCTGGGTGCGCCGCCTCCTCGCGCTGCGAAATGGCCGCCATCTTCACCATGGACGCGATCAGCGCCGCCGGAACCCCATGCCCTGAGACATCGGCGATCAGCAACCCGGCAGAAGCCTCGTCGGCTACCACAAAGTCGTAGAAATCCCCGGCAACCGAGGTCATGGGAACATAGAGCGCGGCAACCCGGAAGGAGGAAGAGACGGGAAACTCTCCGGGCAGAAGAGAGAGCTGGATGCTCCGCGCCAGCGAGAGTTCCTTCTGGATTTCATTCAATTGCTCTTCGCGCTGGAGTGTCCGCCTTGCCGCTACGTAGCCGAGAGTCGCCAGCAGGACGGCAAAACCGTAGGGCTCCAGGTCGAAATGCAGCAAGACGGCGCCGCCCAGGTTGTCCCAGAAAACGACCACGGCAAAACACAGGAGCCCGCCCCGCAGCACGACGAAATCCCGGTCGCGCGGGCCCTGGCGATAGGCGCGGAGGAGAACCCAGAACAGGCCAAGGATCACAACCACGTTGTTGATGTGGTGCACCAGCGGAATCGAACCCTCGAGCATGGTTACGACAGCCAGGCTGGTGAAAAAGAGCGCAAGAATACCGGTGATAAGCTTTCCCCGGCGCGGGAGCAAACCGGTGGCCTGGAAGAAAAAGAAGGCCGGAATGGGAACGAGAAAGTTGATGGCCACGCGGATGCGATGAAATATCTCCGTTGGCGCCAGGGAGAGGCGGACAATGTCCGATTCCAGCCACATGCGCGTGCCGTAAAGTGAAGCGAACAGCCCCAGCCAGACCAGCAGCGTATTGAATCGGCGGCGGACCAGGCAGAAGCCGAGACAGATGAGGGCAACCGTATTGAATGCCGCACCGAGAAACAGCGCGGGCTCTTCGCGGTGGAACACGAGCAGGACTTCATGTGCGGAAAGTGGCGCCTGGTCAAGAAACATGCACCTGCATCGTATAACACAAGCCGGAAGGAACTGTGCGAATAACGGAGCGGGCAACGCTGTTCCGGTGCGATAATGGTCAAAACCGGCAATACAGAAGATTTCCCGGTGAAACGCGGACACGTGAACCTGCCCAACTCCATCACGATGAGCCGGATCGTCATGATCCCGCTTTTGCTGTGGATCCTGTCGGCGCACTTTCCGTGGCAGGCAGGCCCGGAGCAGGAGGTGTTGGCATCGATCCTCTTCGTGCTGGCGTCCATCACCGACGGGGTGGACGGCTACCTGGCGCGCAAGCGCGGCCAGATCACCACGATGGGCATGCTGCTGGACCCCCTGGCCGACAAAATCATGGTGACGGCGGCGTTTATCGCCCTGGTGGCATACGAGCCCCAGGTGGTGAAGGTGTGGATCGCGGTGGTGATTATCGGGCGCGAGTTCCTGATCTCCGGGCTGCGCTCGATCGCCGCCTCAGAAGGATTCACCATCCAGGCCAGCGACCTGGGCAAGATGAAAACGGTGCTGCAGATCGTCTCGGTGGTGGCAGCCATCCTGGCGCACCACTGGTTTGAGTGGACGATCGGCTGGCTTATCCTCCCGGTGAAGTGGACGGCCATCACCGCGATTTATTTCACCGTCGTGGTGTCGATTATTTCGGCGGTAGATTATTTTGTGGGTTTCTGGAAGCAGATCGACCACGCGTCGAAGAACCGGCGCAGTTCCTTTGTGTTGAGCCGGCGCAAGGGAACGCAACGGGCGAATTAAGCCAACCGGCAGCAGAGGCGCGATAAGTTCCAAAACACCACAGGCTCCGGTTAATCACTCCGGAGCCTGCGATCCACTTCACGCCAGATGGTGTGGACGGCGTCTGCGAAACCAATAACACTATAGCACATCGGCAGATCGCCGGAGCGACCTTAATCGAGTGGCGAACGGAGGGCAAGGGAGTCGAACCCTAATGGCTGATTAAGCCGCTCGACGTTTCGCAGACGCCGTCCAGTACCCACTGGCAATACCCTCCAGGCGAACGCCTGCGCGCGCGAATTCTAGAATGCCCGAGTCTGACGACGTCCGTGATGACGCTCACACAGGGACCGTTCGACATTCACAACGAGAGTACGAAACACAAGAAAGCCCCGGCCGAAGCCGGGGCTTTCTCTCGCAGCGGGTACTGCCGTAGCCTGCGGAACGCCTGCTTACATCATGGCGGGCACGGGTTCCGGGATGTGGGGGACGGGCGCGCCAGGCGCCACCGGAAGATGCGCTGTCGGAGCTTGAGCTCCGCGGGTGAGGCGGTGGACAAAGTGATAGGGCGGCCAGGGGCCCGAGAGCTGCATCTGGCAGTCCCGCAACGCGGCGCTGGTGGTGGCAAACTTGTTCAGGTAGCGATCCACGCACTTGCGATCGATAAGGTGGGCGATGTCGAGCACCATCTTGCCGTGCTCGGCAAGCCGGCAACTGACTTCCTCATCCAGGGGATTGAAGAGCCGGTGCATCTGGAAGCTGACAGCCCGGGCTCGGGTCTGGCGTTCCCGCTGCCGCACCGCGTTTTCGCGCAGGTTGGTCAGGTATTCGCGGCCCACGCCCTCCGCGGGAAGGTGCTTGCCCAGGTCCTTTCTGCAGAAGTCATCCACGAAGATCCTGAGGTGCATCTCGGTTTTGCCGCGCAGCTTGTCGATATTGGAGAGAAACTGCCGCTGGTTGGAGCGAATCGACTTGCGCAGCGATTCGTCGTCGTTGAAAACAGTCCCGAAACGGAAGGGCAGGACGGTGGAGTGCTGAAAACAGTCGGCGATGACCCGGGCATGATCCATACCGGCCTGGTGGTTCAGATTTTCAGTAGGATTGTGCTCGGAAACAATCACGGCAAGGTCGCTGGCAGGATAGAGGAAGACTTGATTTCCACTGACGCCAAGGACGGTTTCTAAAGGTACTGGTTTGCGATGTCTGGCTAATTCAGGAAAGGCTTGTTTTTCACCAATGCAGTAGGCATACCATGCCATGTTGGATTACTCCCTGCGGCGCGGGTGAGCGCAGCTTTGTGTGGAACTCCCGAAAACCCGGGGTTAACTGCATGCTGGCGTACAGCCGGATCGAATTGTGATACACCCAGTCGAACTAGCAGGAATACTAGTCCCGCCCAAATACGACTGGCAAGGACCGGAATCACGTCTCTCAAAAAAGGTAGCTTGCAGAGGTGTATTCGTATTGGTATGGCTGCAAGGATGATTGGGGGGATGGAAAAGACAGGGAATAGGGAGTGGGCAGTAGGGAGTAGGCAGTAGGGAGTAGGGAGCGGGGATGGTGGGCCGGCTTGCTACTCCCTACTCCGTATTCCCTGTTCCCTGCTTTTCAGACTTTGACGCGCATGCTGGGCCATTCCGGCTTTCTATGTTCGAGGAAGGCCTGCACTCCCTCCCGGAAATCCTCAGTGGAACGTTGTTCTGCGTTCACCTCGATGGCGGCCTCCAGTTCCCGGTCGAGCCGCTGGCGGGAATGCTCTGCAAGTAGCCGTTTCACCTGCTGCATCGCCTGGGGACTATTGTTCAGCAGGCATTGCGCCAGCGCCCTTGCAGAATGCATCAGTTCGTCGCAAGCCACAATCTGGGTCACGAGGCCCAGATCGAAGGCCTCCTGGGATTTCATGGTGCGGCCGGAGAGCAGCAGTTCGCGGGTGCGGGTTTCCCCCACCTGGCGCAGCAGAAACGAAGCGGCGATGGCAGGCACAAACCCAACCTTCACTTCGGTATAGCCGAATTTCGCTTCCGGCACCGCCAGGGTGAAGTCAGGTATCGTAGCCAGGCTCATGCCGCCAGCCAGGGCGGCGCCATTCACGGCGGCGATCACCGGCTTGGGGAATTCATAAAGGGCGCGCAGCACCCGCGCCATGTTCTCTGAATCGCGGCGGTTTTCTTCCGCCGTGCGAGCCTTCATCGTGGCCAGGTGTTCCATATCCAGCCCCGCACAGAAGGATGGGCCGGCTCCGGTAAGGATGACCACGCCGCAATCGCAGGTTTCGGCGTCCTTGAGAGCGTGGGCAAGTTCCTCGATCAGCAAGGGACAGAGCGCATTCCGCTTGTCCGGCCGGTTCATGGTGATGGTTTTGACGCCGTCTTCTGAATAAGTGAGGATGTGGCGAAACTGGCTCATGGCCCTCTCCGTTCAACCGAGGCACATCGGCGCGAAGCCTATCGTAGCGCAAATTTAGCCGCATGTGTAAGTGGCCTGCATCACGGAATCCTGATGCCTGCGTGATTGGCTCGGAACTCAGAATCCGTGAACCTCTCCCGCCCAATCCTCAAGGAACCAGGGGCAGGTCCATGGTGGGGTTCTTGGGCAGGAACTGGTAGGGCAACAGCGTAAATGTGTGCCACATGATGGGCATTTGCGGCCAGTCTTCCGGGCGAGGCACATGATGGAAGCCCATGGTGTACCAGGCCACAATATCCGTGTTCATGATGTTGCGATTCTGCTTAATCCACTGCGGCAGGCTGTCCTCGCCTTTGCTGCCCATCACATACAGGCCCGAGGCGTAGCGCTCGTTGGGGTCATAGGGAGTTACCCACAGATTGTGTTCCGAGAAGCCGGCGCGCTTCTGCGGCCACTCGCTGGAGGGCAACAGGCTGATTGCTGTTTCTCCAGGCATGATGGCAAAGCTGGTGGGCTGGCCAAGCGAGTTCATCACGCCCTCATTCACAATGCGCCACATGGCCGGATGCTCCACCGAAACATCGAACTTGGCGTCCCCCTCGGTCTTCACCATCTCCGGCTTCATCGCCCATATCCAATGCCGGCCCAGCGCTGTGTCGGGCAGCCTGTAAGGAACCAGCTTATCCACCATCAGCGTGTTGTTCACACCGTCCACGTCCAGATCGAGCCGGAAGCTGAAGAAGTGGTCGTGATCGATGCCGGAAATTCCGGGCGCGATCAACTGCCCGAACTGCACCTCGTGACCCTCAGGATCTTTTGCCGCCATGGCTTCGGTCAGCGGCCCGTCGGCGCGCTGATCCTTCACCGACTTCACCTCCAGAATGCCTGTGGCTCCCACCCCAACCGTGATCGAAGCATCCTGCTCAAACCGCCAGTCGAAGACGTAATCGTAGTTGCCCACCGTGGCCGCGGTGCGGAAGACAAGCTCGCGGGTGGGTCTGCCCATAACCGCATCGGTTATCCCGTCGTAGTGACGCCACACCGGGTCGCCGATAACACGCTCGAAGAGGCAGGCCAGCTGCGGGCGAATGTAAGGCAGGCCGTTGGAGTGAAAAAAAGTTCCGGTGAAGAACCGGGCATACACCGGGCAATCGATCCCCGCCTGCAACGGCTTCAGGATGCCGCCCAGGAAATATTCGCCGGCATCCATATATACATCCTTGTTCCTGCTCTCATCCGGATCCTGGTAAGGCACATACATCTCGGAGAGCGAGCCCTCGTAGAGCACTGACCGGCGCTTGCCCCCATCCTCGTAGGCGACCAGGTTGATCACCGGACCAATGCGGGGATCCAGGCGAAAGCGGAAATGCCAATGCTGCCAGCTCACTTCGCCATCCTCGATGGTGAAGCTTGGACCCTCCGGTTCCGTGGTCACAATGGGCTTGGTTCCCGGCAGCGCGGGACCGCCGTCGGCATCGTAATAGTTGGTGGGCGGCGGCATCGGCACCGCGCCGAAATCAGAGAAGCGCGTAATCTTCTTCTCTTTCAGGTCCACGACAAAGAAGATGCCGGCGATCTCGCGATCCCAGGCATTGAGTGAGTTGGCGACGTAATAGCATCCGCCCCAGCCAATGCGGCGGCCCTCGGTCTGTTCCGGCAAGTCCACAAAGCCCGCCGGGTGGATATAGCAACTCACCATGCGCATGTCGGTAATGCCGCGGGCCTTAAGCGCCGCCTGAATCCGCGGATCCTTCTTGAGACCGTCGCTGAAGCTCAATTCAGCCGAAGATACGGGCGCCTGGTCTTTGCTGAGTTCGGCAAACGAATCGAGTTTGCCCGCGGTCACGTCCACCACCGCTGCGTAGGACTTCCCGTCGTCGTAAAGAACCACATCCACTTTGCGTACGATGGGATCGCCCGGCTTCCATGCCAGTACCTGCGACTTCAGCGGTTCTTCCAGGAGAATGCTCGCGAATAGCGTCTTTTCGCCCAGTTTGCCGGCGGCGTTCAGGGTGTTGTAAACCTTCCAGTACTCATCCGGCGTGAGTCCATCCAGGGGATGGTGCACAACGGGTTGGAGGGCGCAACAGGTTTGAAATGTGAGGACGAGAACTACGAAACAAAGGGCTCTAATGCGAAAAGGCATGCACGACCTCCGCGGGAATAGCAGCACCAATGGAACGTGGATATGGGGAATGCGGGAACCCATAAAGGAATATACCAGAAAAGGGAGGCGGCGTTGGACTGCAAGCTCTCTTTTGACAGGGCGGGCGGCCCGCTCATCAATACCAATCACCGCCGCCAGCCTGGGCGCCCCATCCTAACCGCGCCGGGTGCCCCATCCTAACCGCGCTCTTTGCGGTTAGGGTGGGAAACGACGCAGCCGACTCCACCACCAACCGGCCGTCATCCCGAGCGAAGCAGCGCGGCCTTTTCGTGCTGCGCAGTCGAGAGACCTGCATTGCGGAAGGCCGCACCACCTCAAACCATGGGTGCCCCATCCTAACCGCGCTCCTTGCGGTTAGGGTGGGAAACGGCGCGGGCGGGTGGCCATGATCCCTGTGCCCTGTCCAAACCACATTGGGGGTGCCCCCGGTCCCTCGTCCGCCGCTGCGGAGGGACCGGGGACGGCTGCCGGTGCGCGCTTTCGATTAAGATCGCCTCTTCCCGCTCTACAGTCCCAGCTCCGCCGCTCGTTTCTTCATCGCCCCGATGCAGAAGGCGATGTGAGCGTCCAGATCGACTCCGAGTTCGGCCGCGCCCTGAATCACGTCCTGGCGATTGACGCCGCGGGCAAAGGCTTTATCCTTCATCTTCTTTCTCACGCTGGGGACTTCCACATCAGCGATGGCCCTGGTGGGCTTGACCAGCGCGCAGGCGGTGAGAAAACCGGCCAGTTCGTCGCAGGCAAAGAGGACCTTGTCCAGATGGGTGACGCGGGGCGTGCCGGAGTATTCCGCATGGCCCAGGATGGCGGTGCGCAGCTCCGGCGGCCAGCCCTGGCGCTCCAGTTCGCGCACTCCCACAAAGGGGTGTTCCTCGCGGGTGGGGTGGCGCTCATAGTCGAAATCGTGCAAGAGCGCGGTGGTTGAGTAGAGGTTGAGCAGGGCCTCGCGTTCGGCTCCGGCCAACCCCAGGCGGTCGGCTTCGGTTTCTGCATAAGCCACCACGCAGGCTTCCACGGCCAGGGCGTGCTTGCGGAGGTTTTCGCTAGCTGTCCATTCCCGTAACAGGCCCAGGGCCTGCTCGCGCCCGTATGGATTTTCACCGCTCATTTTTTTACTCCCTGTTGCACAACTTGGTTCGTGATTTTCAGGGTTTTTCCGGGTATGATGGGGAGAATTTAGGTCTGAGCCTAAATTTCTACTTGACAATTATGGTTCACTCCCCCGACAGTAGCACATATCGTGGTGCAAGGCAGCACCCCGGAAGGCAAGCTCTGGCCCTCCGCACACAACCGATGGCGACTACTTTGGTGAGCTTTGACTCTCGCGAAGTTGTCCACTGTGAGCATTGCACGCTGGTGCAGTTTCGCACCCGCAACTCGCTATGCCGCCGCTGCCACAAACCCCTTGACGTTGAAGAGCCGACGGCGCTGGGACCTGTCCCGGTGCCCGATCCGCGCCAACAGCCGGCCCTGGAAGCGGGGATGCAGGTGGCCACCCAGGTGCGGGAAATCCGCCGGGCGCGCCATTTGAGTCAGCGCCAGCTTGCCGGCCGGATGCTGGTGCCGCGGACCTACATTTCCAAGATTGAAAATGGCAAGGCCATTCCGACGCTGGGGTCGCTGGAGCGGCTGGCCCGCGCGCTGGAAGTGGGGATGTCGCACCTGGTGCGGGATGCGCGGAGCCGGCGCGAGGACGAAGTGGAAGCGATCCTGTCCGATCCGTTCCTGGCCGAGCTGGCTTCCCTGCTGCCGCGGCTGAATCCGTTGCAGCGGACGATGTTCTACGGCGCCCTCAGGGAAAAGGCAGCGACTTCAGGACAGCGGCGGACGGCGTAGGCGGCGGGTAGCTTTCAGCCGCCAGCCGTCAGCTTTCAGCCGTCAGCCCTCAGCTTTCAGCCGCCGATAGCCAGGTGCAATTTTGGCCTCGTCGAGCCCAAAATTGCCGCCGGGAGGGCCGCTGTGACGGGTAGTGTCCTGATTTGGAGTTTCCGGAGGAAGATTCGGAGTTTCCGGAGGGAGCAGGGGCCTTCAGGCCCCTGATTTGAGTTCCGAGTGTCGCGGGCTTTAGTGCTGTTTCCGGGTAGCTGTGTCCTGTTACGGGGGGTTTGTAACAGGGCACGACCGTGTAGCGCCGGCCTCCCGGCCGGCTGTGGCGCGGACGTCCTTGTCCGCGCTCAAACGCATTCC
The DNA here is from genome assembly GCA_963766785.1 of uncultured Acidobacteriota bacterium. Classification (GTDB taxonomy): domain Bacteria; phylum Acidobacteriota; class Terriglobia; order Terriglobales; family Acidobacteriaceae; genus Telmatobacter. The sequence goes on along the minus strand of CAVYBV010000005.1, from coordinate 109,100 downwards.
CCGCTAGGGCACACAACCCAGGAACTGCTCTAGCCCCGGAGACACACCGCTCCTGAAATCGGGACACTACCCGGTGGCGCGCACGATTGCGGCGTCCCACGCAGTGTGCTACGGTCGAATTGAATCGAGGATGGGCGCCGGCCGCCATACTTTAGCGCGCCCAGGAAGATTCGCCGTTCACTCCCCGGATGCGGGAACGATACACTAAAGCGGGCGTCTTTTCCGGGGGCGCGAATCAGGCAGCCGACGCGGGAATTAGAAGGTGGGTTCTTTGCATTCTGCAGGCAGATTGCGCATTCACGAGCTGACGCCGGAAGAGCGCGCGGTTTACGCGACTCTGAAGCCTGAGTGTCTGCCCCAGCACGTAGCCATCATTATGGACGGAAACGGGCGCTGGGCGGGCAGCCGGTCGTTGAAGCGGTTCCTGGGCCATCAGCAGGGCGCGAAAAGCGTGCAACTGGTTACCGAAACCGCATCGCGGATCGGCCTTCCCTGGCTGACGCTCTATGCCTTTTCTCTCGAAAACAACCTGCGCCGCCCCAGGGCCGAAGTGAACTTCCTGATGCGCCTGCTCAGGAGCTACCTCGAAGGCAACGTCCAGCGCATGATGGACAACAACGTCCGCATCCGCTACATCGGCCGAACCCGCGAGCTGCCGCCCGAAGTGCAGGACAAGATGGACTGGGCCGCGGAGATGACCGCGCGCAACACCGGAACCACGCTGACCCTGGCGCTGAACTACGGCGCGCGTTCGGAGATGGTGGACGCATTCCGCGCCCTGGCCCTGGAGATGCGGCACAAGCACCTGGCGCTGGAGCGGATCGGCGAAGAAGATATTCACCGCCATCTCTACACGGCGCACATGCCCGATCCCGACCTGCTCATCCGGACCTCGGGCGAGATGCGCCTTTCCAATTACCTCCTGTGGCAGATCGCGTACACCGAAATCTACGTGACCGAGCGGCTCTGGCCCGACTTCCGCGGCATCCACCTGCTCGAGGCAATTGCCGATTTCCAGCGGCGCGAGCGGCGCTTCGGCGGCCTCAGCGACAGGGTAGGCGAAGTGGACGAAGAAGCCGAGCATGCGCACATCGCGGTGAGCTGAAGCTTCTTTCCAGTTTATGCCGGGTGATAATCTGATCTGCTTCCCCGGAAAAGAGTTCTGTATGACTAGCGCAGGCCTGCGTTTCCTCCGTTCGGCCGCGTTTCTCTCAGTAGCCTTCATTCCGGTCACCTGCGGCAGCAGACGGCCTTCACTGGAGAAGGTCCTGACGATTACAGAGACCTCCGCCCACTACATCTATCACTACTCGCCCGGCGATCACGTCGATTCCGCATCGGTGGAAGCGTTCTACGACTGGATGTCGGCACAGCTCCATGTGGAGTATGGCAGGAAGATCCACTTCTACAAGTTCACCGACGAACGCGAGAAGGAGCTTCTGACCGGGCGCGGCGGGAACGCGGATTCCGATCCGGGGAAGGGCGCGTTGTACACCATCTGGCCCACGGACAGCCATGAGACCACCCATCTGCTCACGTCGATGATCGGCATTCCCACTCCATTCCTGAACGAAGGTTTCGCGGTAGCGAACCAGGCCGATCCACTGGATCACCGGTACACGGCCCGTTGGAACGGCTATTCGCCGCACCATTGGGCCAAGCAATTCCTCCAGGCAGGTTCAGTCCCAGCGCTTGAGCACCTTCTATACTGAAGCACCTTCGAACGGTCCGATGCGAGCATCGCCTATCCGGTCGCGGGATCGTTCGTCCTTTTTCTCATCGAGAAACACGGTCTGCCGAAGGTGCTGCAAATGTTTCCTGGAGCGCGATTCAGCGATTCCCCGGCGGTGACAATGTCTCGATTTAGCCAGGTGTTCGGCCAGCCGTTCGGTGAAGCCGAAAACAACTGGCGCGCGTTTCTCGCTGGCTACAACGATCCAGTGGTCACCGCGCAGAAGTAAACGGCGAAGCCGGCAGTCCCTCTCCATTGAACAGATTGCATTGCGGGCTGTTGGCCCACCCGTAGCGAATGGCGACCGGCGCGGGCACGCCGGGGCTGGATGCGACAAGCGTTTCGCCGTCGATACGGGCCTGGGCCGTCACGAATCTGCCATCGCGCCCGGCCACTTCCACGCCCGTCACTTCCCCGCCCTTCGCGTTCAGGCCCTTGGCATGATCGAACCACGCGCGGATTTGGCCGCCTTCGGGCGTTGCCTCGCGGAACATTGGCCCGGAGTACTCCAGCGACGTTTCGCCGTAAGTGAGCGTGCGCGCCGCTAGCGCCAGCCGGTGGCCCACGTCAACCTTGTCGGTGGGGTGCACGTCGTCGGGGTTGCCGATGTCGATGGTGACAGCCATGGCGGTATTGCGCAGCCCCAGCGTCTCCACCTGCTGCTGGCGCAGCGCGGCCCAGTCTTCCAGCGGCGTCGATTTAAAGCTGGATATCTGCACGTAAAGGAACGGGAACGGCCCGATCGCCCATTGGCGGCGCCAGTCCTCAATCAGCGCCCGCATGATGCGGTTGTAGAGCGGCCAGCGCTCCAGCGCGCTGTTGCTCTCGCCCTGGTACCAGATCACGCCGCGGATCCCCATCGGCGTGAGCGGCGCAATCATGCCGTTCCAAAGGTTGCCGGGACCCCAGCTTTCGAGCGGTGGATGCCATGGGAACTGCGGAATGGCCTTCCCCTGCGCCTTGGCTTCGGCCTGCTGGCGCTGCTCGTCGCCGATCTCCGCTGCGGCGTCGGCGCCTCGGTCCAGCATTTTGCCCCGCGACGCAAACAGCGGGTTAAGCGCGGCGTCTTCGCCCAACGCAGTCAGGCGCACCCACGACTCGGCAACGGTCCCGCCCCAGGTGGAGTCGATGATGCCGACCGGCACGTGCTCGCGTTGCTCGATCTCGCGCGCAAAATACCACGCGACCGCGGAAAAGTCTTTCGCGCTGTCCGGCGTGGAGGGCTTCCAGCCATCGGTATCCACATCTTCCAATGCGTAGTCGGCGGCTTTCTTATTCACCATGAGCAGGCGGATGCGGTCGTTGCCGGCATGGGGAATGTCCTCGGCCGCGGTGGCCGCGCGGCTCAAGGGAAACTCCATGTTGGATTGGCCGGAGGCGAGCCACACGTCGCCCACCAGAATGTCGTGGATGGTAATGGCTGGAGGCGCGCTTCCATCGGCGGTCCCGTTTGCGGCGGGAGTTCCCTCAACCGTCATTTCAAACGGGCCGCCGGCCGGCCCCGGCTTCAGGTAGACGCTCCAATGCCCCAGCGCGTCCGTGGCCGCCGTTCGCGTCTCGCCGCGAAAAGCCACCGTGACGTTGGCGCCCGGAGCCGCCTTTCCCCACACGTGCACGGGCAGTTCGCGCTGCACCACCATGTCATCGGAAAGCACGCGCGGCAGGGTCACCTGGGCTGAAGCGGCCGCAACTGGGAACAGGGCAAGAAGCAACAACGATCGAAGATTCAAGAGCAGCCTCCACGGGCGCGCCGGAACAGACACGCGCCGATTTGCGGGAACATCTCCCCGGAAAGGAGAACGCTATCAGAAATCGTCTCAAGGTGGGAAACTCGTCCGCGACCTTTTGTCGTCCCAACAAGAGCGTGGCAGCGTCGCTGGTCACTACCGGCTACGCGGTGCCGCTGACCATCATGAATCCCTGCCTGGCGGGCGCCATTTTTGTCGATTACCTGGTGCGCGGCCGCTATCCCCTCGTTCCCAGGCATCCGGATGTGCTCGGCCCGGATCGGATGGCCGCATTGACGTATGGCGATGTGCCGCGGTTAAATCAGGATGCCGGCGCCATCCAGTCCGGCGCGGCAGTCAACCCTCCGCGGCCCGGCATCGCCGGCGCGGACGCTCCGGGAATGAAAGCGATCATGGACGAACATGAGTAAAACCCAAGTTGAACAAAACCTGAAGAATCACGGCAGACTCCACATCCCCTTCCACGTAGTCACCTTTTTGGTCCTGGTGGTCAACCTGGGGTTTGCCCTCTGGCATGACGTTCGCCACTTCGGCATCTGGAACACCTGGCTGGCCGTGCTCTCGGTGGCGATCTTCATCCCGGTCTTCCTCATCCGGATGTACCCGCTGAAGGTGCAGGACCGCGTCATCCGGCTGGAGGAGCGGCTGCGGCTGCAGGCTCTGGCCCCGGCCCAGTGGCACCCGCAGATTTACCGGCTCACTGAAGACCAGCTCATCGGACTGCGCTTCGCCGCCGATGACGAGGTCGTCGAGCTGGCGAAAAAGGCGCTCGAGGAGCATCTGAACCGCAAGCAGATCAAGGAGCGGATCAGGAGCTGGCGGGCGGATACCTGGCGCGTGTAATCCGGGGGATGAGCGCCGGAACCCCGGAGCGCGTCTTATAGTACGCCGGGCGAGTGGCGCGCGGCGGAATTGAATGAGGCGTAGAATCGGGTTATGAAGCATGCGGCTGCGGTCGCGGCACTGTTCGCTCTGCTGGCCTTCCCGGTCATGGCGCAGCGCGGCGGAGCGCGAGGCGGCTCCGGCGGCGGCCATGCTTCCGGCGGTTTCGCGGGACATGCGGGCGGGTTTACCGCTCACGGCGGATTCGGCGGCGGTTCCGCTCCGCATTTTGGCGGTTTCGCATCACGTAGCCCAGGTTTTGCGCCGCGTTTCGGTAGCTTAGCCCCCCGTTACGGAAGCTTCTCACCGCGCTATGGCGGCTATGCGCCGCGTGGCTTTGCTCCGCGCGGTTTCATGGGACCGGGTCGAACCGGATATGCGCCCCGCACCGGTGCCGGGATGAGCCGCGCTCCGTATCGCGGGAACGTCTATGGCCGCCAGGTCAATGCCTACGGCTCTCGCGTCCGTACTCCCAACGGCGGCGACCACGATCGTCGCTCCCCCCACCGCAGGCCTTATTACAACGGATTCAACGGTCTCCCTTACGCGTATAACTACGGGGCGTACCCGTTGTATCCCTACGACATCGACCCGTGGCTCTTCGGGCCGGACTGGGACGACGACTCGGATCAAGCTGCGCAGAATGACTACGGCGGCAACATTCCCGCGCCTTATGCGGATTACGGTGAGTCCGGCGACGCATACGGCGGGCCCGCGCCGTCAGGCGAATACTACGCGCCGCAGCCGTATCCCGAGACCGGCTTCGCGCCGCAGCAGCCGTACACCGGCTCAACTGCGGCCCTCCCCCAGCAGACCATCATGGTGATCTTCAAGGATGGACGCCCGCCGGAGCAGATCCATAACTACATGATGACTGCAAGCACGCTCACCGTGCTCGACGCGCAGTACCAGCAGATTCCCGTGAATCAGATCGATGTGGCCGCGACCGAATCCGCCAATCAAGCCGAGGGCGTCACCTTCAAGGTGCCAGGCTCGGCAAACTAACCGGCGCGCGCGCCTTCTACTCCCTATTCCCTGTTCCCTATTCCCTACTCCCTTTTTCCCGCTCTCCAGTCGCCTCAACATCCAATTCGTGCTCTTCGCGGTAGTGGTCGGCCGGCATCTTGCCGTCCCACCACGCCGTATTCATGGGGTAGATGTCGGGATCGAAGATGACCTGGTAAAAGTGCCAGACCAGAATGGCGAGCGTGGCCAGGATGGCTTCATAGAAGTGCACCGAGGTGGCCACGTCAACCCACCAGCGCGCCAGCACGTTGCCCACCCACACCTTGGCCCAGAGCATGATGCCGGTGAGTCCCATCAGCGCCGTGCCCCAAACCAGCGCCCAGTATTCGGCTTTTTCGGCGTAACTGAAGCGGCCGAACTTCGGCTTCTCGCGGCGCAGACCCAGGTAATAAAGCATCGTGTGGAAGGCATCCGTAACGTCGCGCGGCCCCGGCGCAATGTCGCGCAGCATACGACGTCCCTCGCGCGCGGCGGCCGCGTAAAAGACGTGGTAAATGCCCGCGGCGATCAGCGCCACTCCAGCCACCCGGTGCACGATGCTGCGCAGATGCTCGCTGAGCCCCAGCAGGTGCGCGAACCACGAATCCGGATACTTGAGCGCGAAACCGGTGAGCACCAGCACCATGAAGCTGGCCAGCAAAATGAGGTGCTGCCAGCGTTGATTGGTGGTCATGCGCATCACCGTAACCGTCTGCGTGCGCCGGCGCGCCATCAGCTTGCTGCGCCAGATGATGGCGTTGTGCAGGAACATGCCGCCGATCACCAGGATGATGAGCGGGATGTAGATGAGCCGCACCCAGTGTACGGCTACCGAATCGACGTCGTGCCCGATGCCGTCCGAAAGATGCACCCGGGTGAGAATGAACTTCCGGGTCACGCCCTTGTGGCACTTGCCGCAAGTGGCCTCAAGGTTGGCGCGGTTGATGCTGGAGCGGGGATCGCTGGAGGGCAGGATGTCGTGTACGCCATGACAGCTGGAGCAGTTGGCCGCAACCACCGAGCCGCCCTCGGTGGCCAGCCCGTGATAGCTGTCCATGTAGCTGGAGACGCGCTGGCCGGGCACGCCGAACTCCTGCGACAGGCGCACGCCTTCATGGCAGCGCGCGCAGGTGTCGCGCGAGAGATTTCTTTCCGCCACAGGCGAACTTGGATTACCCGGCGATTTGATGGTATGGATGCCGTGGCAGTCGGTACACGTCGGCGCCAGCGTGTTGCCGTGAGCCAGCCCCTGGCCATGAATGCTGGCCATGAACGTCTGCTGAATGGCCGCGTGGCATTTGCCGCACGTGGCCGGCACGTTGAACCTGTAAATGGGCGACTGCTGGTCGTTGGCCGGCAGCACCAGGTGCGAGCCGTGGCAGTCCGTGCAAACCGCCGCTTTCGCTGAGCCATTTTCCACCGCGCGCCCATGCACGCTGTCCTGATAGGAGAGGAACGGCTGCGCGCTTTCGCCGTTCGACTCCATCAGAAACTTCTGCCCGTGGCAGCGGCCGCAGGTGACGGGAATATTGGCGTGACTCACAGGCGAATGCGGATCATCGGCAGCCAGCACTTCATGCGCCCCACCGTGGCAGCCGGCGCAGGTGGCCGCCGCCGTCTTCGCCGCGGTCAGTTTCGCGTGCGTGCTGTGCGCCCACGCCGTCTGTGCATCCTCGTGGCAATCCGCGCATGCTATCTTCTTCGGCGGCGTGTCATGCGCCAGGCTCTTCACGTCCTTGTGGCAATCGACGCACCCGAAAATGCTGCCGTGGATCGAAGATCGCAGCTTCTTCTGGTCCACAAACAGGCTGACTTGCTTGCCGTTGACCTCTTCCGTCAATGTGGCGTCGCCATGGCAGGCAAGGCAGTCCTGATCCTTGAGCTTGTGTTGCGCGGGGAGAGTGCAGCAAATGAAGGGAAGACAGAGATAAATGCTTCGTATCAGGTAAAGTCTTGCCGGGTTCACGCAATAACCATGCGACGATGCGCGAATTTCCGCAGTGACTCGGGTCACAAACGCAGAAACCCGCCAAACACGCGGGGAGAAGCTACTGGGGCGGCTTACCGAAGCGGGTGACGAAATGATCGTCAACAACGGCGCGTACAACAACCTGCGCATCGCGGTCGGACCGAGTTTCCGCTTCTAGCCGTGGCGGAGTAAGCAAGCAGACGGCGCGTAAGGCGCTTGGGCGCGTAAGAAAGCAATTGACGCTAAAGGGCGCGACGGTTGCGCAACGGCGTTACGGTCGCGTAAGGGCGCGACTTCAGCCGCACCCCTGCGTAATCTCGTTCGAGCCTCCCGGCGATCGGAGTCTTTGTTATCCGAAGTACGCCGTCAGCGTCAGCACCAGCAGCAGCAGCCCGAAGGCGATGGCGGCGGTCCCTGCGATCCGTGAAAAATTCACGAACCACCGCTGCGGCTTCTCGCCCACTTTCCGATCCAGCTTCCCTTCCCGCGCCAGCCGCTCATATTCGAGCGGCCGCTTGTGCCGGAACTCCTCTTCGCTCTCCACCCCGGTGAAGATCACCATGTCCATAGGAAAGCTGTCCGGCCTGAGGTGGGTGTTGACGAAATGAATGGCGAAGATGAACAGGATCGCCAGCAGGCCTTCCTCGCTGTGGATGATTAGCACCGCGTTCAGCGCCCACCCCGGCAGGAAGTGCGCGAAGAAGGGCGCAAACCACATGGCGTAGCCGGAGAAGCCGATGACGATCATGCCCCAAAAGACCGCCCAGTAGTCGAACTTCTCCCAATAGGCGTAGCGCTCGAAGTGCGGCTTGGGGCCGAGACCGACGAACCAGCGCATGTGGTTGAAGATGTCCTTGACGTCCTTCCAGTTGCCCACCATCGACGTGGCCCCCCAGAAGATGCCTTTCTCGTGCTGCAGCGCACGCTGGACGAGGTCCTTCACATGCACCAGGAACGCGATGGTCAGTGCCAGCGCGCAGAACTTGTGCAGGAAGAGGATGGCGCCGAATCCGCCGACCGCACGCGCCAGCCCGCGCGCCCAGATGCTCTCACTGAAGCGCAGCGGCAATCCTGTGGCCGCCAGGCCCAGGAAGGTGGTGAACAGCACCGCGTGCAGAGTGCGTTGCGCGGAGGTGAAGCGGGTGAAATACCGGCCCGTGGCCGGGGTCCCCGCGGACAGGCCTTCGTCCGTGGGGTGGGTGGCCGGGGTCCCCGCGGACAGGTCCTCGTCAGTGAGGTGGCTGGTCGCCGGTGTTGGCTTCGGCTCTGCGGCCGGTTCGAGCTCAGGCATGGTGGTTTCTCCCCGCCGAGTTTTTCCTGACCTGGTCAAGCCGGGCGCGGACCAGCCACAGGATGGTGTGAATGATGAAGAACGTGAGCACGCTGATCAGCAACAGGTTCATGAATAGCCGGACAAAGTAGAGCGCCGGATTCAGCTTGCGGTCGCGCGCGTTGGCGTGCGGCTGATACTGCACAAAACTGAGGTTGGCGCCGGCGTGGCAGCGCCCGCACGTCGTCACCAGGTTGGCCGGCGCAATGGGCGAAGCCGGATCCGATGCGGGCAGGATCTTGTGCGCCCCGTGGCAATCCCAGCACCGCGCCGTCTCCACATAGCCGCCCAGCGAGCCCAGTTGCGAGTGGAAGGTGTCGCGATAGGTCGATAGCTTGTCGGTGTGGCAGGAGCCGCATATCGGAGTCGACTGCATGCGGAACTCCGACTCCGTAGGCTGAAGGATGGCATGCGCCGTGTGGCAGTCGGTGCAAACCGGCGCCTTCAACTTTCCCTGCGCAATGGCCTTGCCGTGCGCGCCCTGCTCGTAATCCACTTCGATCATCGCGTGGCACTTGCCGCAGGTCTTGGGAATGTTGGCCTTGAACGTCGCGCTGGCCGGATCGCTGTGGCTCAGGATGTGGTGCGAGCCGTGACAGCTCTGGCAGTTGGCCGCCACCAGCAGGCCCTCCTTGCTCAACGCGAAGCCGTGAATGGAGTCGATGTAATGCGGGTAGACGCTGGCCAATCCGTGCTTCTGCGCCATGCCGTCATTGCCGTGGCACTTTCCGCAGGTGGCCGGCACGTTCAGCGGATAAACCGCCGAGCGCGCGTCCGTCTTGGGGAAAATGGCATGCGCGTCGCCGTGGCAGCTGGTGCAGGGGTGATCCTTCGAGTCCGCGTGCACGCTGCCCTTCAACGCGCTCTCCTGGTCGGCGTGACAGGTGGCGCACTCGACCTGCGCCGGGTGATCCGGATGCGGATACGCCTTGATGTCCGCGTGGCAATCGCCGCACTGCAGGCTGCCGTGGATGCTGGAATGGAACTTGTCGCCGTCCACGCCGATCTTGTGCCCGGCGCTGTCGGTCATGGTCAGATCGCCGTGGCAGGCCAGGCAATCGGTCTGGGCAACAGCTGAGGTCGCGCCCAACCCCAGCAATAATCCCATTGCTCCCAGGCGCAGAGCCAGCGTAAGCAGTGGCGTGATTCCCGGAATTCGCACACAGCGCAGGATCGGATTACCGGGATGAACGCCTGGCACAAGGATGCGTGGCCCTGGGGCTGAGGTCTTGTCTTGCGCGGCTTCCGCCATTCTGCCGTCTTCTTTCTCCGGGACGGAAGAGAACTGCTCTGCTCCGGTTCCGGCCAGCCGCCCGCACACGTGTGCGAGCGCTGAAATGAAGTGCAACCAGCGATGACACGCCTTTTGCTCGCATGCGCACAGTGACTCTCATCACAATCTCTTGTGTCCGGTGACCGGCCGACCCTGTGAATTCTGCGATTTCAATCACAATCTGAGCACCCGCACGGACCGCACTCGTGGCCGTAAACACGATCACGTCTCAGTTCTATCGAGTCGAAAGATCCGGCGGTCGAAATCGCACATTGAGCTGCGAAACGGACACTTGCGCCTCCTTCGCGCCGCTTCCTGGGACCGCACTCTCCTTCCCAGTCTCGCGTTTTCCTAATTTGTCCCGCCAAACCTGTCCCGTTTACGTGATGCCAATCACAGGCTAACGTCCCTCCGCTCAAGCACAATAAGCGCGCTGCAGGAGGAATGCCTTATGGCTACGGCTGCGCTTTCCGGCGTCGGGACCATGCTCACTCTGCCCACTGACGCCGTCCGACAACTGCAATGGCGCTTCGCCGACCGCTTCGACCTGCAAATGCTGGTGCAGAGTTCCCGCGGTGTGGCGCGAACTACGGTTGCCCGGCTCGTCGCCGCTGGCGAGCGCAACACCCACGAGTGGACCCCGCTCAAGGAAGAGATGCTGGAGGCGTTCGACCGCGCCGGACTCAGCGCCATCTACATGGAGCCGGAGCAGGGCGGATTCATCGCCGGCCCCAAGAACCTGGCCCTCGCGCTGGCGGCATTCGAGCTGGCCTGGGTGGACGGCGGCGCGGCCACGGCCAGCCTGGCCGGCTTCCTCGCGCTCTCGCCCATCCACGAGCGCGGCACACCGGAGCAGGTGCGGCACTACATGTCGCTGGCCGCCCCGGCGCAGCCCGGTCCCAATGATTCGAATCTGGCCCGCAAGCCCCTTCGCGGCGCTTTCTGCCTCACCGAGCCCATTCCCTACGTGGGCGTCGATACCGGCATGCTCGGCGGCAAGATCCGCATCGCCCGCTGGAACCAGGACGAAGAGCCCTGGCTCCAGGTGGACAAGCGCGGCCGCTTCATCACCAACATCGCTACCGCCAATTTCGTCACCGCCGCCGTCAACTCCGACGACCCGCGCATCAAGGGCACCTGCGTCGTCATCCTGGAAGAGACCGACGAGGGCACCTTCGAGCGCGGCACCGCAACCAAAAAGCTGGTTCATCAGCTCTCCTCCACCGGCGATCCCGTCTTCAACCTCACGGTCCCCGCCAGCCGCATCGTCGGCGGTTACACCGTCAAGGACAGCGTCATCGTTCCCAACTTCACCCACAGCGAAGTCATTGAGGCCGTCTTCCGCCGCACCCGCGTCACCGTGGGCCTGATGACCGCGGCCAAGCTGCTCTCCGCCATTGAGCCCGTCATCCGCTACCAGCGCTCGCGCTTTCGCGGCGCCGAGGGCGCCCGTCCCGGCACCATCCGCTTTGAGCAGGGCATCCAGCAGCGCGAGGATGCGCTGCATCGTCTGGTCGACGTATGGGCCTGCGGCGAGGCCGCCGCGTCGCTCGGCTTTGCCGCGGCGCGCATCTTCGACGAGCTCGACCCGCTTGAGGAACAGAAGAACCTGATCCTCATGGGCCATGGCATCTCCGGCGGCCGCGCGGAAATCAAGGCCCTGCGCGAATCCGAGCTGCGCGCCATCGAGCTGCTCGGCATGCGCTCGAGCGACCCCCGCCGCGCCGAGCTGGCCGCCGATCCCCTCGTCCATTTCGCGCTCATGGACGCCGAGGCCAACGTCCTCTGCCCCGCCACCAAGCTCTGGAACACCGGCCACGGCGCCAACATCATGCGCGAAGCCGTCAGCCTCATGGGCGGCTACGGCATCACCGAGGACTGCCCCGGCTTCCTCGCCTCCAAATGGATGGACGCGCAGCTTGAAGCCACGTACGAGGGCCCGGAAGCCGTGCAGCGCCGGCAGCTCACCGTCACCATGGCCAGCGAAGTATTTCTGGCCCTGTTCCGCGCCTGGTCCTCCGAGATGCGCCGCATCGCCTCCATCCGCCCCGGCACCGGCGCATGCACCCTGGCCACCGCCATGCAGATGTGGCTCTGGACCCTCAACCACCTCCAGAACTCCACCGATCCCAGCGGCGGCAAGCTCTTTCACAGCCAGCGCCAGGGCGTCACCTTCGCCATGGCCGACGCGCTCTGCTGGCTGCTCGCTTCGCGCTCGCAGATCCTCGACGTGCTCGAGCTCGAGGCCCGCGGCGCCGGCGACACCGCCCTGGCCGAGCTTCTGCCCGGCACCGTCCAGTTCCTCAGCGACCTGTGCCACGTGCAGGCCGCCAAGGCTGCCGGCGAGGTCAGCCGCATCTCGGCCGAGCTCGTCTTCGGCTACAAGCGCCATCCCTCCTGGAACGACGCCGGCTGCGGCGAGTGTTTCTCCGCCAACGAAATCGAGGAGTTCGAGGAGACCATGCCCGGCATTACCGCCATGGTGCTCGACGTGCTCCGGGCCGACGGCAGCCATCCCGACAAGGCCGGCCCCTGCGCCGCCTGCGCCCGCGAAAGCGACTTTCTCAACCTGCAAAGCAAGCTAGGCCGCTGCCTCAGCGGATCGCGCCTGGCCAAGGACCGCGCCGCCGAGACCGTCGCGACGGTCATGATTCCCGAGGCGCTGGACTACCCGCAGTGAGGCCGCAATGACACCAAAGCGAGGTCCGCAATGAACGCACTCAGCCAAGCCGACGGATTAGGCGAGGATCTTCGCCAGAACATGGACGTGGACATCGCCTGCGCCGGCTTCGGTCCCGCCATGGGCGGATTCCTCACCACCCTCACCCGCGCGTGGAGCGAGAATCCCGCCGATCCCGCTTTCGAGAGTGCCGTCGCCGAAGGCATGCCCCTGCAGGTGGTCTGCTATGAGCGCGCCGACGATCTTGCCGCCGCCGTCAGCGGCGTGGTCACCCGCGCCCGCGGCATCCGCTTGAGCTTTCCCGATTTCAAGGCAGACCAGATTCCGCTCGCCACCGAGATCCGACAGGAGCGCGTGCTCTACCTGCTCGATCCCATCGGCGCCGGCCGCCGTTCCTTCGGCCTGCGCATCGCCGACACGCTACTCCGCACCCTGGGCCGCGCAGCCCGCGTCCGCGACTACGCCTTCGCCCTGCCCTGGATTCCCGGCTTCCTGCACAAGCGCGGAGGCCTGCTGCTTTCGCTCGGCCAGTTCAACCAGTGGGTCGCATCGCAGCTTCTCTCGAGCGGCTTTGTGCAGATCTGGCCCGGCACGCCGGTCGCCGAGCCGCTCTTCACCGATCGCGCCGTCGCCGGCCTGCGCCTGGCTGACCAGGGCGTCAACAAGCAGGGCGCGCCCGCTGAAGGCTACCTGCCCGGCATGGACGTGCAGGCGCGCCTCACCGTCGTCGGCGACGGCGCCGTCGGCGCCATTGGCCAGGCCATCGATGAGATTCTGGGTACGCCCAAGGGTCACGCCCGCCGCGACTGGGCGCTGGGCATGAAGTTCCTCATCGAGCTGCCGGAGCAAAGCACCGAGCCCGCACTCGAGCCCGGCACCATCTGGCACACCATCGGCTATCCCGAGCCGGAGATTTTCGGCTTTCTCTACACCCATCCCGACCGTCTCGTCTCCGTCGGCATCGTCGTCCCCTCGTGGATGCACGATCCCGCGCGCACCGCCTATCGCTACCTGCAGCACTTCATCCAGCATCCCGCGCTCTGGCGCTACCTCAAGAACGGCACGCTGCGCTCCTGGGGCGCCAAATCGCTCGAGGAGTCCGGCCGCCACGGCGAGCCATTCCTCTACGGCGACGGCTTTGCCCGCATCGGCGAAGGCTCCGGCTCAACCAACCTCCTCACCAACTCCGGCGTCGACGAGGCCTGGACCACCGGCGTCCAGCTCGGCGAGGCCGTCGTCGATTTGCTGCGCGCGGGCAAGCCCTTCACCGCCGAGAATCTTGACCTGACCTACGGCGCGCGCCGCCGCGCAAGCTGGGTGGAGCAGGGCGCGCGCGAAGCGGAGAACTCCCGCATCGGCTTCCATCGGGGCACCATCCGCGGACTCATCGGCCTGGCGCTGGCCGGGCTCACTCGCGGCCGCGTTTCGTTTGCCGGCAGCGCGCCGCCGCCCTGGGTGCAGATTCGCCGCGCCCGCAAACGTCAGGCAGATGTGCTCACCCGTCGCGCCGCCGCCGAGCTTGCGGTGCAGGATGGCCGCCCCTTCCACGACGCCCTGCTCACCGCCCGCGGCTGGCCGGAGATCCCCTTCGACGGCCGCCTGCTGGTCACCCACCAGGACGCGCTGCTGATGGGCGGCAAGGTGCAGGCCGCGCCCGGTTTCGCCGATCACGTCCACTTCCGCGACCTCACCCTCTGCGCCGAATGCGATGACAAGACTTGCATCGCCATGTGCTCCGGCCAGGCCATCACGCTCAACGCCGACGGCCTGCCCACGTTCGAACGCGAGAAGTGCGTCCACTGCGGCGCGTGCATCTGGAACTGCAGCCACTCCCAGGACGGCGAGCACGGCAATATCGAATTCCGCGCCGGCTCGGGCGGCTTGCATTCGGCGGAGAATTAGCCGGTCGGAGCGCGCACTCATTATATCTTTGGTGGTATATTGGAAATGAAGTGGACTGTCGAGACGCTGAACAAAACGGTCGACACCGAAGTGGCGGCTTTGCCTGCCGATATGAGGGCCAGACTTTCGCACGTGGCCACGTTGATCGAGGAAATGGGACTGGAACGCGTGGGCGAACCTCACGTGAAGCATCTTGATGGACCGCTCTGGGAGATGCGGCTCCGGGGACAAAGCGGGATTTCGCGGGCGCTCTACGTGGTGGCAAAGGCCCGACGCGTGGTTATCGTGCGGGTGTTCGTCAAGAAAACTCAAAAGACGCCCCGGCATGAAATTGATCTCGCTTTGTCTCGCGCAGCAGCCGTGCTCTGAGGAGAGATATCGATGACTCGCATTAGCGAAATGCACAAAGAGTGGATGAAAGAACCGCAGTATCGGAAGGCATACGCGGCGCTTGAGGACGAATTCGCGATCGCCCGAGCCGTAATCGCTGCCAGGAATCGCGCAGGTCTTACTCAGTCTGAACTCGCTCGCAAGATGGGCACCACGCAACCGGTGGTCGCCAGGATGGAAAGCGGACGCGTTCAACCGTCACTCAAGACTCTGCAGCGCCTGGCGCGCGCGACCGGCAGCACACTCAGGATCCGGTTCGAACCTCGCCGTCCTGCGGTTCAAACGGGAATTGCAGGTTGAGAGGGTTCCCCGACTAACCCGCGTAAACAAGAATGGGGGATAACAAGTGGCAAGTGCATTGCAAATCGTCGTCTGCGCCGGAATCGTCCCCGATCCACTACAAACACTCGAACCAATCGCAACCCCGAACGGCCCCGGCATCAAAAACGAATCCGTCCTGCCCGCCATTCTCGATCCATGGGCCGCGAGCGCACTCTACGAAGCCGCAAATCTCGCCGTGAAGAATCCCGGCACAAAACTCTGGCTAGTCTCGATGGCGCCCAAAGCCAAGCTGCAGCAAGTCATGATGACCATTGCGCAGAAGGCCGCCTTCGAGCTCGTCGCAGTCGATGGCCCCGCGTCAGGCTTTGTTGACGCGCACTCCACCGCCGCCATTCTCGCCGACACTATCGCCGCCATCCCCGGCCTCGACCGCAGCAAACTTCTTCTCTTCGGTGGATGGGAGTCGGCCTGCCGCGGCGCCGGCGTCACCCTCCAGCTTATCGGCGAGCGCCTCGGCATCACTGACCAGTTCCAGGGCGTCGACCAGATCGATCTCCGCCCCGATGGCTCCTTCGAAGTGCTGGAACGCGTCGAAGGCGGACGCCACCAGGCCAGCCTCTGCGCCGCACCGCCGGCCGTCCTCGGCTGGGCCACAGGCAACCTGCCCGAGCCGCGCAACAACCCCCAGATCGGCATGGCCAACATGCGCACCGTCATGCCCGCGCTGCAACGCGCCAAACCCGCAACCCTCGCCGCCAACGGCCTCAGCTACGTCTCCGCCAGCTTGCCCAAACAGCAACGCGAGACCCGCGTGGAGAAGAACCTGAGCGTAGAGGACATTGCTCGCGAGCTATTGGAATGGTTACAGAAATGAGGCCTGTAGCTTGTAGCCAGTAGCCCGTAGCCAAGACCGGGACCAGAGAGCTACTGGCTACAGGCTACCGGCTACTGGCCTGGAAAGAAGACCCATGGAATCCATCCTAGTTCTCACCCACACCGACGAAAAATTCGCTCTGACCAAAGCCTCGCTTGAGGCCGTCACCGCCGGCAAGGAACTCGCCGCCAGGATTGGCGCGGAGCTGACCATTGGAATCGTGGCGAAACACGCGACCATACCGGCCGGACACCTGGCAGGCGCAACCAAGCGAGTACTCGCTGTCCAGGGCGAGGCATTCGCCCAGCCCCGCTTTGCTTCCGATGCCGCCGCTTGCGAGGCCCTGTGGAGGGCCACGCTCGCCACCATCGTCGTCGCTCCCGACAGCTCGCGCTTTGCCCGCGTGATGGCGGCCGTCGCATATCGCGTCGGCGGAGCCATCGATACCCACGTGACCGCGATCGGCGGAACGGAGAACATTGAGGTCTCGCGCTGGTTCTACCGCCAGCGCATCGAATCCGTCCTCACGCGCGACAAGCGCCCATGGTTCCTCATGCTCGATTCGGGCACAAACGCCGCTTTCACCAGCGATGAGCCGCAGCCTCAACCGGAGGAGATTGCCGTTACCGCCGTGCTGCCGGAGCTGCGCACCCAGGTCATCGGGCTGAAAGCAGCAGAGACCAGTACCCAGACCATCCGCCCCGACGCCAAACTTCTCTTCGTCGCCGGCGCCGGCTGGACCCGCAAACAAGCCGACGGCCAGACCCACGCCGCTGAAGCCGCGAACCTCATCCTAGGCTTCATCAACGCCGCCGGCGCATCGCTCGGCAGCAGCAAATCGCTGGTCGACCAGGGCTCCGACGGCCAGCCCGTTCTTCCCTTCCTCACCCACATGAACCAGGTCGGCCAAACCGGTTCCACGCCGCGTCACGCCAAGGGCCTTTCCACCTGCTGCCACGGCGAGGAGCCCCACGTAGTCGGCTGGCGCTTCATCGGGGAGCGCCGCGCCATCTCGCTGGACCCCAACTGCGGCTGGACCCGCGGCAAAGCCGACGTGGTCTACATCGCCGACGCCTTCAAAGTGATAGCAAAAGTGAACGAGCTGCTGGCAGGTTAGCGCAGCGTGCCAGAAGCCAGTAGCCGGTAGCTAAGGCCCGGGAACTGTAAGCCACAAGCTGCCGGCTACCGGCCGAGAGCTGACGGCTGGCCCTGCTATCCTGAAACATGAATCAGGTATTTCTCGATTGCGACGGCGTTCTCGCCGATTTCGACCGCGCAGCCAGGCAAATCTTCGGCATGGAATCGCGGGAAGCCGAGGACCTTCTCGGCGAAGAGGAGTTTTGGCGCTGCATCCGCACGAGCGGCAAATTCTACCGCGATCTTCCCCTGCTCCCCGATGCGCTCGAACTCTACCGTGCCGTCGAGCACCTCCATCCCGTCATCCTCACCGGCTGCCCGCGCGGCGGATGGTCGGAGCCGCAAAAGGTCGCCTGGGCCGAGCAGCATTTCCCCGGCGTGCACGTCATCACCTGCGCCTCCCGCGACAAGGTCCTGCACATGAAGCACACCGGCGACGTGCTTGTGGACGACTATCTCAAGTATCGGAAGCTCTGGGAACAGGCCGGCGGCATCTTCGTTCATCACATTTCGGCGCAGCAGTCCATCCAGTGCCTGCGCGAGCTCGGCTTCGATGTGAAGCCGCCTCAGTTGGGTGATTTGGCCACCGAGGCGCCGGGCCGGTAGCTTGTAGCCTGTAGCTGCGCATCAGGAGCTACTGGCTACAAGCTGATGGCTGATGGCTGAAAGCTACCTTCCGCCATCATCATCCCGCCCCATCCCCTGTGGTAGCTTATTTAACTGAGCAGTTCCGACCGGTGTGCCCTCAGGAGCGCGCCCGCTGCCTCTCGCGTGAGGAAGGAAAATCCGCGGGAGACGATTCGTGATCAATCCAACAGCAATCAACGCTCCACCAAAGTGAGGAAACTCATCATGTCTGAAATCACCAGATTCATCAAGCACCATTACCGTCATTTCAACGCCGCGGCCCTGATTGACGCAGCCCAGGCCTACGTCGATCATCTCGAGAAGAGCGGCAAGATGTTCATGACCATCGCCGGCGCCATGTCCACCGCCGAGCTGGGCCTTTCGCTGGCCGAAATGATTCGCCAGGACAAGGTCCACGGCATCTGCTGCACCGGCGCCAATCTTGAAGAGGACGTCTTTAACCTCGTCGCCCACGACTTTTACGAGCGCGTCCCGCACTATCGCGACCTGACGCCCGCCGACGAGGCCGCACTGCTCTCGCGCCACATGAACCGCGTCACCGACACCTGCATTCCCGAGATGGAGGCCATGCGCCGCATCGAGAACGAGGTGCTCGCCGAATGGGTGAAGGCCGACCAGGCCGGCGAGCGCTTTTTCCCCCACCAGTTCATGTACAAGATATTGCTTTCAGGGCAGTTAGAGAAGTCCTACCAGATCGATCCAAAGAACTCCTGGCTGCTGGCCGCGGCCGAAAAGAACCTCCCCATGTTTGTTCCCGGCTGGGAAGACGCCACCCTCGGCAATATGTACGCCGGCCATTGTATCTCGAATGATATCAATAATGTACACACTGTAAGGACGGGAATTGAGTACATGATGGAGTTGGCGGAGTGGTACACGGAGACGACGGCCAAGACGCCGCTGGGGTTCTTCCAGATTGGCGGAGGAATTGCCGGCGACTTTCCCATCTGCGTGGTGCCGATGCTGCACCAGGATTTGCAGCGGGAGGACGTGCCGCTGTGGGCGTACTTCTGCCAGATCAGCGATTCGACGACGAGCTACGGATCGTATTCCGGCGCCGTGCCGAACGAGAAGATTACCTGGGGTAAGCTGGGGGAGAAGACGCCCAAGTTCATTGTCGAGTCGGATGCGTCGATTGTGGCGCCGCTGATGTTTGCGTATGTGCTTGGGTGGTAAGGCATTCGAGCGAAAGGGTTTACAGGGGAAGATTCAAGCGATGATGTAGATATTCTACTCCTGGTACGAAACAGGGGCGAATGTTCCACCCGTCTGGTACGAAACACCCCCGATTGTTCCACCCGTCTGGAACAATCGGAGGTGTTTTGAACGGCCATGTTCTCCGCGACAGCCTCAGATTTTCGTCAACCATTCGCCCAGCAGACCTGCCACGCTGCTGGGCTGTTCATACGCGGCCAGGTGGCCGGCGTCGGGCAGCAGATGCCACTCACATCCGCCCGGCGCGTTCTGGAACGCGGCCATATCGGAGGGCGCGATGTTCAAGTCTTCGCCGCCGGCGATGGCGAGCACCGGCACATTGATCGTGGCCACGGTGGGCAGCGAGTCAGGCCGCGTGGCCAGGCCTGCCTGCACCGCAACCACCGCTTCGGCCGTCAGGGTCATGGTGGCGCGGACTTCATTCACCAGTTCCGGCCTCCGAGCCCGCGAAGTTGCGCCGGGCAGCGTGTTCGCCATCGTGTCCAGAAATCCGCTCACGCCCTCGGCCCGCACCTTCGCAATGTTCTCCGCGCGTTTCGCCAGTGCCGCCTCGCCATCGGGCTGAGGCTTGGAGCAGATGAAGGCCAGCGCCTGCATGCGCTGCGGCGCGCGGCGCCAAAGTTCCAGCAGCACGTAGCCGCCGATGGAGCAGCCGACAAAAATGGCCTTCTCAATCGACAGCGTATCCAGCAGCGCCAGCACGTCCTCGGCAAGCTGGCCCATGGAGAGCACCGGAGCGCCGGGCGCGCGGGCAAAGCCGCCCACGGGCAGGTTCGCACCTAGTTCGGAGGCGCCGTGGCCGCGGAAATCCGGCACGATGGCGCGCACGCCGCCGAGCCGCTTGACCATGGGCCGCCAGTAGCTGTGTTCGAGCGGCGTGGGATGGAGGAAGACGACCGGCGTTCCCTCGCCGGTATCCACGTAATTCAGCGTGACGGCGTCGTTTGTGTATGAGCCTCTCACGGTTGGTGCGGGGCTTGACCCGGCAAGGGGAACGGCTCTTCGGGGATGCCGATCCAGCCGGCCAGGTAGGCCACACCGACCAGCCCGCCGGAGAAGAAGAAGCCCAGCACGGTAAAGATGCGGACGATGGCGACGTCCCAGCCGTAGGCCTGGGCCAGGGCGATGCAAACGCCGGCGATCTGGCGACCGACATGGGGGCGCAGCAGCGGGCGGCTGGTGGCCGGCGGGGCCACGTTGACGGTTGAACCGCAGTTGGAGCAGAAGCGCGCCGTGGACGGCAACCCCGAACCGCAGCGATAACAAAAGACTGGCATGACGGAAACCTCCACTGCTCTCAAGGTGATGATACGGCGCGCCTGCCACGTTAGTTCCGAGGACAGGGGCCTCGGGGCCGGTAGCCTGAGCCTGTAGCCTGTAGCCAGGAGACCGTAGCCTGAGCTTCGAGGCTACGAGCTACCGGCTCCAGGCTGCCTTTCAGGCTCCGGTGTAGGGGGAGTGGAGATAGCGGCGGGCCTGGCCGGCGCGGGAGGTGTTGGGGCCGGCGTCGATCGCCATCTGGTAGTCCTCAAGCGCCTGGCGGCGCTGGCCGATGAGGTCGCGGCATTGGCCGGCGTCGAGCATGGAGCGAATCTTTAGCTCGGGGCCGACTTGCTGGGTAAACGCGGCGCGCTCGTAGGCCTGGGCGGCCTGGTCGAAGTGGCGCTGGCCGCGCAGGGCGTCGCCGAGGCCGAAGTATGTGAGCTCGAGGCGCGCGGAGGCGAAGTAGCCGGGCTTTTCGGCGTTGGCCACGATGTCCTGGTAGGTGTGGACGGCGGCCATGCCCTCGCCGGCATCCTTGCGCAGGTTGGCCTCCTCGAGCGCGAAAAGATAATCGCGGGGGTACTCGGCTTCAAGTCCGCGGACGACTTCGATGGCCTGCTGGTATTTGGCCTCGCGGCGCAGGAACAGGGCGATGACGGTGCGGGCTTCAACGCTGCTGGCGACTCCGTGGTCGGCTGCCTCCCACAGCAGCTTCATGCCCTGCGACTTGGAGCCGGTGATGCCGGCAAAGCCGATGAGGACCTTGAACGGAAACGGCAGCGCGCCGACAACGTAGTCGTAGACGCCCACCACGAGCTTGGCGTCGACGTAGTCGTGATCGAGCTCAAGAACCTTCTGCTCATCGTCCTTCGCCTTGGTGGCGAGGCGGAAACCGGCGCCATAGGCACGCTCCACCATAGCCACGTAAGTACAGCGGAGGGCGCGGACCCATCCGCGGGCGTAGAGGGCGTCCACGTCGTTGGGATTGCGGCTGAGGCGCGCGTCGGCCTCGCGCACGGCCTGGTCTGAAAGCGCGAAGATGCGATTGCGGACCTCAGGGTCCTCTTCAGTGGCGTGCCTGCCGGTGAGGAAGCCGTCATTGGCGTAAAACGTGGTGTCAAGCAGGTCCTGGCGGTAGAGCTCCTGAAAGACGTTAGCTTCGAGCAGCAGGGCGGTGGCCTGAGGATCTCCAGGATGGGCCTGATGGACGCCTTGAAAGAGCTGGATGGCGCCGGGGTAATCGAGATTGTAGAAGTGCTGAAAGGCCTGGCGGACAATGGGATCGCGATTGAGGGGATTGGTGTGGGCGTCGGCGGCAAAGGCCGCGGCTGCGCCGCCCAGAGCCAGCAGCAGGGCGCAGCAGAGTATCGTCAGGCCCGGAAGTCGTCTCCTCATCGTAGGGTCCCCAGACGCGCGCGGAGGGGTTCCAGTTCAAGGATAGCGGAGCGGGGTGCGAAGGCGAAAACCGATTCCCCGCGAGAATGGCAGAAAGAAATGCAAGAACAAAGGCGAGCAGTTTTTCCACCGTCCGGAAAAGGCTTTTGTCCTACGATGGAGACATGGCGAGCACACCACCGATTGCCAATGCCGGCGCTCAGAGCCAGCGGAAGATGGACCCGCGCGACGCGGCGCGGGAGAGGCTGATTGTGGCCCTCGACGTGGCGGACGCAGCCGCGGCGTCAGTGCTGGTGGAACGGCTGGACGATACCTGCTCGTGGTTCAAGGTGGGACTGGAACTGTTTGTGGCTGCGGGGCCGGCAGTGCTGGAACCGCTGCTGCGGCGCGATTACCAGGTTTTTCTGGATCTGAAGCTGCTGGATATTCCCAACACCGTTGCGGGGGCGGTGCGGTCGGCGGCGACGCTGGGCGCGCGCATGTTGACGGTGCACGCGGCCGGCGGGCCGGCGATGCTGGCGGCGGCGCGCGAGGCGTTGAGCGAGGCGGCGAATCCCCCGGAGCTGCTGGCGGTGACGGTGTTGACCAGCATGGACGAGCTGCAACTGAGGGCAGTGGGCGTGGAGCGGGAGCCGGGAGCCCAGGTGGAGTTGCTGGCGCGGATGGGCATGGAGGCGGGAATCCGGGGGTTTGTGTGCTCGCCGAACGAGGTGCAGGCGCTGCGAGCGATGACGGGGCCGGGGGGAACGCTGGTGGTGCCGGGAATTCGGCCGGCGGGCGCGGCGGCGGGCGACCAGAAACGGACGGCCACGCCGGCCGAGGCGCTGCGCGCGGGAGCGAGCCACCTGGTGGTCGGGCGGCCGATTACGCAGGCGGCGGATCCGGCGGAGGCGGCGGAGCGGGTGCTGGAGGAGATGGCGGCGGCGCTGCAGGGCTGAAACACGGGGATATTGGAAGCCTTATTTATATTTCGAATGAGATGGTTGACGCTAAAACATGATGCAGTTCTAGAGGGCTCAATATCCTGTGATTTATATCACTCCTTCCTGGCGGGAATATCCCTACACTGGGACATATTTGATTTGGCAGGTCCCCCAGACGTGAAAAAACAGGTCCCCTCTTCGATCCCGGAAATGCGTTCCCCCCTTGCAGAAATGTTCCAGGATCTAGGCGAATCGCTCAACGCCTTCACCGTGGAAGCGACCGATCTGCACAAGAGCGTGGCCGTCAGCGATGACGCCTCGCGGGCGCTGTTCACGGCGCTCTCGCGGATTACGGCTTTTTCAGACCAGTTGCACATGATTCTGGCGCTGATGGGCGAGGATGTGCGGGTGATGGAGGAGATCGGCATGGCGCCGACGCCGGGGTTTGAATCGGCGGAGCACGAGAACTGCTTTTACGAGTGGCTGCGCACGTCGCGCAAGGGCGGCGTCACGGTGAACTAAAGCAAGAACCAGCTCTTGGCTTTCAGCTCAGACAGCGGACTGCAAAGCCCGGGTATGGTGGCCGCGCTTTGGTTATCAGGAGTTAAAGCAGCGGTTTAGAGCTTCTCGTAGAAGTCGCAGGCAGAGCACGAGATGTAGACGCCGCCGGGGATGCCGCGCTCGCGGTCCTTGACGCGCTTGACGATGCGGGTGGGCTTGGAGCACCTGGGGCAGTCGGTGGACTTGGTGGTGTCCATCATCTTCTTGCGGTCGGCGGTCTTTGCGATCTTGGCCATGGTGGTGGGGTCTCCTTTGTGGGTGTCTGCGGCTCACGCGCGGCGATGCGCCACGCGGCTTCGACGGCGCGGTACGGGACTCTCCGCTGAATCGGGGACGAAACGGGAGGGAGTTCGACTCGCTGGTTTTTAGTGTAGCAGCTTCTGGCTTGGAGCCCGTAGCTTGTAGCCCGTAGCCGGAAGCTGGTAGCCGGTAGCTGCTGGCTTCTAGCTCCTGGCTACTGGCTACTGGCTTTACTGCGGGCTTGGCTGCTGCTGACTCGGAGCGGGGGCGGGCTGGCCGTCGGCGGGTTTCGGCGGGGTGGACTTGTCCTGCTGGTTCTGCTCGGGCTGCTGGCTCTGGGCTGGCTTCTGGCTGTCCCCTTGTTTCTGCCCATTGTCCTGTTGCTTGGTGGAGTCGTCGGGCTGAGGTGTGCGCGGAAGATTGGTAGCGTCGGGGTAGTCTTCGGGCTTCTGCTGCGGGAACTCGACCGGGCGCATAGCACCTTGCCCCACGTCGCTTTTGGGGTCGTCCTGGGGGAGGGTCTCGCCGGGATTGCGCAAAGTGGGCGGGGCGTTGGGCGCCTGCATGTTGGGGTTGGGGTGGGTATCGCCCTCGGCGACGGTGCGGGTGTTGGACACCGGTGCGATGGGTGCGGCGCCGGCGTGCATCAAGGGATCGACCTCGTCCTTGGTGAAGATCTGTATAGGTTCGCCGACCTTGGCGATCTCAAGGCGGATGACGCGATTGCCGTTGATGCGGACAAACTGGACGGGATCGGGCGGCATGCCGTAGATCCACTCCTCGAAGGGCATCTGGCCGTCCATCTCGCGGACTTTCTGGTTGGGCTGGCCGAGGGCGAACATGACCATGTCGGTGGTCATGCCGACCATGACGTGATGGCTGAGAATAGCGTCCTTGAGGGGTTTCGGGAGGGTATCGGTGAAGGCCTGGACGGGGGTCTTCATGTCGAAGGAGATGAGTGGTGCCAGAAGAGCCTTGACCTGCGCGGGGGTGACCGGAGGCATGCGCCCCTTGAAGGCGAGGGTGACGTGCGCGCCCTGGGGATCGTTTTCGGGGTTGTCCGGAACGACGGGCGTGGTCATTGTCGGGTCGATGCCTATCTGAATATGTTGGAGAAAGCGGTGTTTGGCGTCGGGACCGCCGTTGAGGCTGAGGACGAGTTTGTCGTGATCGAACTTGATATCGGTAATGGCGACGGCATCGCCCGGTTTAGCGGAAATGCCGTTGGTGGTGACCATGTCGAGGTAGGCCTCGCCGGCGGGATCGAGCTTGCCGTTGGCGATCAATGTGAGTCCTCTGTGGCCCCCGGGGAAGGGACGCATGGCCCAGCCCTGCTCGCCTTCAAGATTGCGGAGGAGGGCGGTTTTGGCGCGAGCGTCCATGGCGCCCTTGGGAAGTTGGATGTTGGTGGGCTGAATCTGGGCAAAGCGGCGGTCGACGGGAGCGCTGTGGGCGCCAATCGGATTGCCGTTGGTGTCAATGGTGACGACCTGGCCTCTGGCCGCGGGTGCCGCGAGCAGCGTGACCAGCGCCGCGAAAAAGACGAGACGACGAGGGACTGAGACGGGAACGAGGCCGTGCACGGATTTTGGCGCCGACATGGGCAATCCTCCCATGGTTGCATCAAGGATGGCGCACCGACCCGGCCGAATCAAGGGCAAAGATCGAAATCGGTTTGATCCGGCTTAACCGCGCCACCAAGCGGCGGGCCGGACCGGGATGCGCCGGGACCCCGAAAGAGTCCCGACTCCCGACAAAGAACCGGAGATTTGCACTCATTTGACGCGCAGGACTATGCAGGGGTTAGGCCCTGCGAAGCCCAGTGTGAACGCAATTGAGTAAGACCTGGAGCCGCCTTTCACCGCTGCTGTTGCAGCCCGCCGCGGTACATAGTGGGAGTCCGGGTCAGTGGGATTCGTTGCCTGTCTCGGGTTGGGGGTACTCGGAGGCGGGTTCAGGATTGGTTGCCGGAGCAGGCAGGACGGGAGGGTCGGCGACGCCGGCGATCTGAACCAGCGCCGGCGGGGCGGGTTCGGCCGCTCCCATGGCGGCTTCATGCTGGCGGCGCGCTGCGGCATCGAGGTCGACGGGGATGCCGGCGGGGACCAGTTCCGGGGCGTTGTAGCGGAAGTCGAGGTCTCGAGTGGCGCGATAGAGGACGGGCAGGGCGAGAAGGAGGACGGCCAGGGCGAGCCAGCTTGCGTCAAGACCGTAGCCGCCGCCGGTGAGCCAGAAGGGTCCGGTAGGGTCGCCTTGAACGATTGGAGAATTGGAGCTGTTGCCGCGGACCGCGAGCCCGAAGAGGAGGGCGCGGGTCCCCTGCCAGCCGAAATTGAGTCCCCAGCCGACCCAGAGAGCGCGGGTGCGGAGATAGGCCGTGGACAAAACGACGGAAAGAATAAAAGCCACCACCGCGCTGAAGCGGGTTGCGCCCGGGCGCATGCTCTCAAGGAAGGCGTAGAGGAGGGAAAAGCCGAAGACGGCGCCGGCAGAACCGGTGGCGCGGGCAAAGCGCTGGAAGGCGTATCCGCGAAAGGCGACCTCAACAGCCAGGGTGGCAAGGGCGAACCAGGCGCCGTCGGCAAGGAGCCATCCCCAGTTGGCGATGGCCAAGGAGAAGCTAATGACAATGCCGCCAAAGAGGGCCATGGCGAGGACGCAGACAACGGCGATGCCCCACCCGATGGAGAGTCCGAGCGCGAATTCGCGGGTCCAGCCGGGGCGCGCGGGCAGGCCCTGATCGGCGATGGAATGCTGGCGGCGATTGAGGGTGAAGCCGAAGCCGGCATAACCGAAGACGAGCAGAAAAGCGAGGAGGGCCTTCTCGAGCAATGGCGACCACTGGTCATTGGCGAGGACTCGGGCGGCGTGCTGGGCGAGCGCGGTAACGAAGAAGAAGTAGAAGAGCGCGACCAGGAATTGGCCGTAGGCGCGCAGGCGGCTGTCAGCGCGGTTGGGGGCGGTCACTGGCACCGCCTTGACGAAGGACGGCGAGTGGACCGTGAATGAGCATGGAGAGCGCGAACAGCAAGCCGCATGAGGATTCCGATGCTCCGATCAGGGCTGGGTGTAGAACTGCGCGATGTTACGGAACTTCGCCTGGCGAGCGGCAACCATGGCGTCGACGGGCATGGCCATGAGCTCGTCGAGATGGCGGCGAAGGGTTTCTGCGAGGATTTGGGCGGTGGCATCGGGGTCGGCGTGTGCGCCTTCGGCGGGTTCGGGAACGATCTCGTCGACGCAGCCAAGCTCGAACGCGTCCCTGGCGGAGATGCGAAGGGCGTCGGCGGCGAGCTGCTTGTGAACCGCGTCGCGCCACATGATGGCGGCGGCGCCTTCGGGTGGAATGACGGAGTAAATGGCGTTTTCAAGGATGAGCACGCGGCTGGCAACGGCAAGGCCGAGGGCGCCGCCGGAGCCGCCTTCGCCGGTGATGACGGAAATGGTGGGGACGCGGAGGCGCGCCATCTCGCGCAGATTGCGGGCGATGGCTTCAGCCTGCCCGCGCTCCTCGGCGCCGAGGCCGGGAAAAGCCGCGGTGACGTCAACCAGGGCGATGACGGGACGATTGAACTTCTCCGCCAGCTTCATCGCGCGCAGGGCTTTGCGATAACCCTCGGGGTTGGGCATGCCGAAGTTGCGGCGGATGCGCTCCCGCGTGGAGCCGCCTTTGCGAATGCCGATCAGCAGGACCTCGTCGGCGTTCGAGGGGTCGGTTGCGCCGGGACGGGGAAAGCGAGCCATGCCGCAGATGACGGCCTCATCGTCGCCAAAGGCGCGATCCCCGTGAATCTCGCTGAAATCGGTGAAGATCCGGTCGAAAAATTCCATGGGGTAGGGCCGCTGGGGATGGCGCGCCCGCTCAACTTTCATCCAGGCTGCGGAGACCGCCGGAGCCTGCGTGGTGGTGCCAGTCTGCTGCTCGCTCATCGGGACCTTGAGGGCAGGCCGACACAAGTCCGCGCCGCCCTCCACCGATTCTACGAGGCGAGGGGGGAAAGAACAAAGCGAAACGATTGAGGGGTTGGGTTGGAGGACCCGGCTGAGCGCGCTTAAGGAGCGGAAGCGCGCACATGGAGACGGAGCCTCGCGAGCTGCGCCCTTGCCATGCGCCGCTTTCGCGTTATTGACATATGAATGCGCGAGGTCTCTACTGATCGCAGCATTCATTTGTAATCCACGATTCGCGGTACACTCCGTTTCTTCCGGGGACAGCACCTGTTCGTTTTGGGCAGTCCGGGTTGGCGGTTCCTCTGTTCTCCTGGCGTTTCCCTGGGAGAGAAACATGAGAGAGGAATTCCATGACTCATCCGGTTTTATGCACATATAGCTTCAATCCCACACTTCGCCGCCTTGGGGCGGCGTTCTTCTGTGCGGCCATTCTCCAGGTGTGCGCCTGGTCCCAGAACATGGCCGTGGTTTCGCCACCGGCGTCATCGAATGGAGCAGCACAAGACGACTCGGTGGTGCCGCAACTGGTTCCATTCAACGGAATGGTTGCAGGCATGGCACCGGGCAAGGCTGAAGTTCTGTTTGCCCTTTACAGGGATCAGACCGACAGCGTTCCGTTCTGGCAGGAGGTGCAGAGCGTCGAGTTCGATTCCGGTGGGCGCTATGCAGTTCTGCTGGGGGCGAACACGCGGGGCGGCATTCCTGCCGATGTCTTCAGCAACGGCGACGCCCGCTGGCTGGGGGTCACGGTTTCAGGACACGCGGAGTTCGAGCGGGTGCTGCTGACCAGCGTTCCCTACGCGATGAAGGCCCTGGACGCGGAGACGCTAGGCGGGCTGCCCGCCTCGTCGTTTCAGCGGCAGGGCATGCCTGCGGGCGCCGTCCCCGCGTCCGCCTCCGATGCCGGCCCGGCCGCGGCCAACGCCGCCTCCGGCAAGGCCGCACAGCCCGCCATGAAGGTCACAGGCGCAGCGGCCGGATACATGCCGGTCTTCAGCGACAGCTCCGGCGACCTGGGCAAATCGCTGCTATTTGAGACGCCCAAATACGTGGGCATCGGGACCAAGGCCCCGTTGTATCCGCTCTCCGTGGCAGGAGTCATCCAGAGCAGCGCGGGCGGATTCCGGTTCCCCGACGGCACCACTCAGACCTCGGCCGTGACGCTGCCGATCACTTGGAAGGGCGCTGCCAAGGCTCCGGCCGGCGTGCTGAATGTAACCGACACGACGAACGGGCCGGCTGCCAGCGGGTCAGTCTCCTTCTCCACCGTACCCTCCGCAATTGTCGGGACATCCTCTGGCAGTGGGGTCTCCATAGGCGTTCTGGGCCGGGCGGCCTCGACAAACAGTAGCGCCTTCGGAGTCGGTCTAATGGGGTACGTGCCAGCCGGAAGTCATGGCGGCGCTCTGATTGCCTACTCGAACGACGGCAACGACCCCGTGGTCCAGGCAACCAACGCCGCGACCACAGGAAACCACACCATCTACGCCGGCGATGCCTACGGCCCCGCAATGAACGGCTTTAACATCACCTACTACGCGACGCCAGTTACCGGGACTCCCTTTTCGGCCAGCGCCAAAGGAACGAACTTCTTCAGCGTAGATGGCGGCGGCAATATCAAGACCAGTGGCGGGCTGAGTGTCCAGGGGCCCGCGACGCTGAGCGGCGGGCTGAGTGTCAGCGGTGCCACTTCGCTCAAGGGAGGGATTGTCGGCGGGTTGACTGTTAACAATGGAATGAAGATCAACAACCTGACAACTCCCAATAACATTGCATTGGAAGTCACCAGCGGACTCAAGGTTGACGGGAATCTCTGGGTGAACGGCTCCATCCAAAAGGGCTCCGGCACCTTCATCATCGACCATCCTCTCGACCCGGCCAACAAATTCCTCTCCCACTCCTTCGTCGAGTCGCCGGACATGATGAACATCTACAACGGCAACGTGGTCACCGACAGCCACGGCTTCGCCACGGTGGAGCTGCCCGGTTACTTCGAGGCTCTGAACCAGGATTTCCGCTACCAGTTGACGGTGATCGGCCAGTTTGCCCAGGCCATCGTGGCCCAGGAGATTGCCAACAACCGCTTTACCATCCAGACCGACAAGCCTCAAGTGAAAGTCTCGTGGCAGGTGACCGGCATTCGCCACGACGCATACGCCGAGGCGCATCGCGTCAAGGTTGAAGAGGACAAGCCCGCCGGCGAGCGCGGAACCTACCTGCATCCGGAATTGTTCCTGGCAAAGCCCGACGTCGCTAATAGGAAGTGAAGACGCGTGGCGAGAACCGCAGGAAAATCCGACGAACCGCAATATTAAGCCCCATCCCTTCCGGATGGGGCTTTTGCTTTTGCTGCCGACCAGCGGGAAGGGGTTGATTCGGCGGGGATAAAATCGCTTTTCCGCAGTGCTGGTTCTCGATTTGCGATCCGCAGCCTGACCCAGGGTAAGTTTTACTGTTGACATAACTGAACTAAACCGTTCAGTATTGTCATGATCCATTCGGGAGGTCGATGGAATGATTCAAGTCAACAACCTGGTGAAGACCTTTGGCTCGTTTACGGCCGTGAACGACGTCACGTTCGAGGTGGCCGAGGGGGAGATTTTTGCCTTCCTGGGTCCGAACGGGGCGGGCAAAACCACCACCATCAAGATGCTGACGACTCTGCTGCCGCCCACCTCGGGAAGCATGCGCCTCGACGGGCTGGATCCGCTGAAACAACAGCACGAGGTGCGCAAGCGCTTCGGGATCGTGTTCCAGGACCCGAGCCTGGACGGCGATCTGACGGCCAAAGAGAACATGGAGATCCATGGTGTGCTTTATCACGTGCCGCACAAGGTGCGGAAGCACCGCACGGAAGAACTGCTGAAGCTGTTCGAGCTGTGGGAACGGCGTGACGAGCAGGTGAAGAAGTTTTCCGGCGGCATGAAGCGGCGGCTGGAGATCGCGCGCGGATTTCTGCACACGCCGAAGATCCTCTTTCTGGATGAGCCCACTCTGGGGCTTGACCCGCAAAGCCGGAACCAGCTCTGGGGCCACGTGAAGCGCGTGAACGAATCGGAGCGGGTGACGGTGATGCTGACAACGCATTACATGGACGAAGCGGATCGGGTGGCGCATCGAATAGGCGTGATCGACCACGGCAAGCTGGTGGCGCAAGGGACGCCGAAGGAGATCAAGGACAGCACGGGGACGGAGACGCTGGAGGACGCATTTCTGAAGCTGACGGGTTCGACGATTCGCGATGAGAGCGCGGGTTCGACCGATCAACTGAGGCAGTTCGCCAAAATGTGGCAGCAGGGCAGGAGGTAAGGGATGAGCGCGATTTACATTTTGTGGCTGAGGGAATTGAAGCGGTACACGCGGTCGCGGGCGCAGATTGTGGCCTCGCTGGGCCAGCCGCTGCTGTACCTGCTGGCGCTGGGGTTCGGCTTGGGGCCGGTGTTCAAGCGTGCGGGCGCGGGGAACTATTTGCAGTTCCTTGCGCCGGGCGTGATCGGCATGTCGGTGTTGTTCTCGTCGATCTTCTCCGGGCTGGGCCTGTTGTGGGACCGGCAGTTCGGGTTTTTGAAAGAGACGCTGGTGGCGCCGGTTTCGCGGATGCAGATCATGGCGGGGAAGACCATGGGCGGGGCGACGGTGGCGGTGATCCAGGGAACGCTGGTGATGGCGATTTGCCTGATTGCCGGATTCCGGCCGGCGCACTTTGCGCTCATCCCGCTGGCGTTTGTGTTCATGGTGATGATCGCGCTTTTGTTTGCGGCGCTGGGGATGGCGATCGGGTCAGGCCTACAGGACATGCAGGGGTTCCAGCTCATCATGAACTTCCTGGTGATGCCCATTTACTTCCTGTCCGGCGCGCTGTTTCCGCTGGCCGGGCTGGGAGTGGTGATGAAGTACGTAACCAAAGCCGATCCGCTCGCATACGGGATCGACGGGATGCGCAACGCATTTGGATCGCCGCTGGCGGCGTTCGATCCGCGACTGGATTTTGTGGTGCTGGCGGTGCTGGGGTGCCTGCTGATGATGTTCGGGGCGTACCGATTCAGCAAGATCGAGGTCTAGGATGTTGCCGTGGTAAGGTCGCGTAGCGAAGAAGCGCACGAGAAAGTGATTCAGGCCGCGCTTACTCTGTTCGGCGAGCGCGGCATCGATGCGGCCAGCATGGATGCGATTGCGCGCGCATCGGGCGTGAGCAAGGCCACCATCTACAAGCACTGGGCGGACAAGGAAGCCCTGCTGATGGAAGTGATGCTCTTAGTCCATGGGCTGCACGGAGAACCGGAGGACGTGGACACTGGCGACCTGGAGCGCGACATTGCCATCGTGCTCAGCCGCAAGCCGCCGGGAGAGTTTGAAGAGGCGCGCATGCGAATGATGCCAACGCTGATTGCCTATTCCGCCGTGCATCCAGAATTCGGCAGCGCCTGGCGGCACAACGTGATGGAACCGCCGCGGCAAAGTCTCAGGCGCATCCTGGAGCGCGGCGTCCGGCAAGGGGCGCTGAGGCGCGACCTCGACATCGAAGTGGCCATCGCACTGCTCCTGGGGCCGACGCTCTACTGGCACATTTTTGTGAACGGGAAAAAGCCGTGCCGCGAGGGCAAGGATATTGGCCCGGAAACGGCTGCGGCTTTCTACCGCGCTTTTGCCAATTGGTTCGGAGCGGACTGAGAGATGTAAGGACCGCGGCCCATCCATTGTTTTCTCTTCCCCGGCCAGGCTCACGGTCTCCCATCAATCATCTTCAGGCGGTTCCTCGGGATTGGCCGACCCAACAGGCCTTGCGGCAACCGGGTCCTGCGCACGAGTATCCTCGGGCGCCGGATCGTCGATTCTGCCGGTTTGGGGAACGGATTTGAGCGCTCCTGACGCAGCACGCGGCTCAGGCTCCGAATCCGTTGAGAGCTCGGGTTCCAGCAGCGCATCGAGCCGGTAGCCGGCCTGTTCCAGCGCGGCCAGCGCACGATGGATGCGCGCAGCGATCGATTCGGCATCGGCACGCAGTGGAGGTGGCGAGGCGGCCAGGCGCAAGAGATGCGGAAGCTCGAACCACCAGAGCGATTCTTCGAACGGCTCGCGCACGAGGTAGGTGTGGCCGTCGGCAATGTGCGCGCCGGTGAGCCAGCAGATGTCGGCGTCGGACCAGAGGTCGGGCGGGATTAGAAGCTCCGACTGGGCTTGCGGAGCTTTGGACACGGCCTCCGATGCCAGCGCTTCGGCGGCTGCTTCGGCTCGAGCGATGCCTTCGTCAACGCCTGGAATCGGCTCTTCCCTTCCCCCGGTTTCAACCGTGGCGGCCGCCTGGCGGGCTCGCTCATTTTCCACCAGCAGGAGAGCCTTGATGCGCGCGGCCCCCTGCCAGCCCAATTCGCCGTCGAGGCCGAGCGCGTGAAAGGACTGCGCCAGCGGCTCGCGCAACCGCAGCCGGTCAAAGAGATCGAGCGCCGTTTGAGTTGCTGCATCGCATGTAGCTGCACCGGAGTCGCGCGCGGCCTGGGCCAGAATTTGCAAAATCGACCACGCTACAATCGGCCCCCAGAGCGCCGTCGCCGGAAGCTGCGGGTGCTCAGTGGGAAGGACACGGCGCGCGCCGGCCGGCCACTTGGACGGGAAGAGCGATTCGAGCGCCGGCATGCGCGAGGCGTCGCGCAGCATTCTGCGGAAGGATGGCGCCAGGGACTCGGCTTTCACGGCGTGATAATCCGGCCGCCCGCCGAGGAAGCGCACGTATGAATTCAAAGCCGGCGCCAGCAGCGCAACGCAGACATCCCAGAGGCGATCGAATGCGGAATTCTGAGCCTTGATATTGGCCTTTTGCGCGGGCGCGCCCGGAGCCGCCGGAAACTCCGCATTCTCCGCCAGCAAGTGGATCAGGACCGGATCGAGCACTGCCTTCAGCGCATCGTGCACGGGCCGCAATTCCATGTTGATGAGGGCATCGTCGAGCGCGGGCACGCCCCGCCCGGCGAGGTAATCCGAGAGGCGGTCCCAGGGCTTGTCCGCGGTGGGCCGCAGCTCCTGCCAATCCAGAAAAACGTGGCACTGGTACGCATGCAGCTCCAGGCGCAGCCCGCCCTCGGCAAGCTGGCCGGCGCGGCGAAGGAAGTTCAGACCGGTAAGGGAATCGCGGAAGGCGAGGATGGATGAAGTGTCGAACAGGCCGAGGCCTTCCCACAGCGAGCGCTGACGCAGACGGCCTGAGCCCTTGTCGGCATAAGCTGCGGACATGCGAATGGTCCCGCGCGTCTGCCCGTACACGTTGTTATAGACCACCAGCGCGCGCTGATCGTTGACGCGATTCGAATAGGCAAACACGTTCTCGTCCACGGAGCCGGAGTCGTGGAAGAAATCGTAGAGAAGGAAGTTGTAGCTCTCCGCGAACAGCCAGCGGCGCTTGAGCAAAGGAGCGATTTCGCGATCGTGCCGCTCCACCATCCACGGATCGGGATTCTCCTCGTAGCGCGGGCGCTGGTACTCCATGCCGTACTTCTCAGTGAAGCCCTCGATCTGGCCGTGGCCGAACATGGGCAGGCCGGGCAGCGTGGCCATCATCACGGTAACGCCGAAGGCCTTGTCGCCCTTACCGAATTGGTCGATTGCGGTGCGCTCGTCCGGATTCGACATGAAGTTGACGTAGCGCTTCATGATGTCCGGATCGAATTCGAGCGTGTTCTTGATGACGGAACGATATTTGGCGTTGTCCTCGTCGCGTGTCATCACCATGAAGGCCGAGTTGTATACGCGATGCATGCCGAGGGTGCGGACGAAGTAGCCCTCCATGAGCCAGAAAGCTTCGGCCAGCAGCAGGGTGCCGGGAACTTCGGCAGCGACGCGATCCACCACCTCGCGCCAGAACTCGTGGGGCATGTGCTTGTCGAACTCGACCTGCGACATGCCGGACTCTGCGCGCGACGGGATGGCGCCCGAGGAACCGGGCCCGGGAAACCACAGGCGATGGAAATGCCGCTTGGCCAGCGTCATCGCCGCGTCAAAGCGAATGACGGGAAACAGCCGCGCAACATGCAGGATGGCCTGAATCACCTGCTCGCGGACGGCAGGGTTCAAATAATCCAGCTGCGCGGTGTCGTTCCAGGGAAAGCTGGTGCCGTCGTTGCCGTGGTAAATGTAGCGGACCTCGCCGGTGGCTCTGTCGCGGCGCTGGAAGACCACAGCGGCGTCGGACTGGGTGTAGTAATGGTCGTCGATACGAATCTCAACGCGCGAGTCGGCGGCCAGATCGGGGCCGCTGAAGCTGTAAGCAGGATACGGCGACTCCCAGCGCGAGAGGAACCACTCGGGATGCTCCGCCACCCAGGGCGAGTCGATGCCCATGTGGTTCGGAACCATATCCGAAGCAAGCCGGATTCCATGATGAAAGGCGCGATCGCGCAAACGAATGTAAGCCTGCTCTCCGCCTAGATCGTCGGCAATGCGGTAATCGAACAGCGAGTATGCCGAGGCGACTGCGTCCTGATTGCCGCAAAGCAGCTTGATGGTCTTCGATGCGCGGCTGCGTTCCCAGATGCCGATCAGCCAGAGGGTGTTGATGCCGCGCGCGGCGAGCGCAGCCAACTCTTCGTCGGGAACGTCGGAAACGTAGCGGATGTGCCGGCCATAGAAGCGCGAGAGCTGCGCCAGCCACACCCATGTGCTCTTCGCGATCATCACCGCCGTCGGCATCCAGGCCGTGTCCGGCGAAAACTTCTCGTACTCGTGGGCCGGATCGCCGAAGGTGATGACCTCCGCCGTAGACGCCAGACTGGGCCACTGCTGCTGGCCGCGTTCGCGCCGGCGCCGCGCTGCCTCTTCCGCGGCGGCGCGGGTGTGCGCCGCAACGGGATTGAACTGCATCCAGATGGCCAGCTCTTCTTCGCGCAGGATCTCGCCGGCGATGCTCAGGTGGCGATCGAGCGCGTCGCCAAGCAACGGCCTCCACAGCGTGCGCAACAGCTCGAGCTGATCCATGAGCGAAGTGGGCGCGCTCTCGGCGGGACGGCGCAGCAGGTCAAATAGATTCACCTGGCCCGCCCCGGGCAGCGGCACAAGCGGCCGCGTGGCAAAGTAGCCCGGCAGTTGCTGCGTCACCTGTTTGTAGACCGTGCGCTCCGCCAGCGGCTTGTCTTCAAAGAGCTCCGCGAATGGCTGGAAGGCAGGATTGCGATTGGCCATCCACAGCAGCAGCATCTCTTCCAGCGCCGCCTCGCGATGCGCCAGGCCGGCGGTCGAGCCTGCCAGCCACTCCTGCGGGGTTTGATCGCCTCTGATAATACCCGAACCCGGAAAGTGTTCAACGAATGTGAGCAGCAGCTTGTCCACCTGCTCGTGACCCACCTGCTGCCCGAAAAACGCAAGCGCGTCCTTGAGAACCTGGGCGTCGAACTGTTGCCGGTACCGCGCCATCAGCACATGGCTGGCTTCGTCGATCATGCCCATGGCGTAGATTGCGCCGGCATGAACGGCGCGCTCGGGATGCTTGTCGGCCTCTCGCACCTGGTTCATGCCATGGGCAAAGGCGCGGCAGGCGGGCATGTTGGCGAATACGACGTTGCCATTCCATGAGAAAAGCGTGTCGGGAAACTGATACCGCAGGCGTGCGCTGCGCGAAATGTGGAATTCCATCATAGGCAATCGTCGTGCTCGTGGTAGCTGCCGCATCACCCTCGGCTCACATGCGGCGAACTGGCCGATCCCAGTCGAGATGCCGAACGTCATCAGTATCACCGATCGGAGCGGGTGGACCCCAGTGCGCATTGCATCAGGAATGAAAGCAGCACCCCGCGGAAGCGGGCGAGCTTGCTTTTCCCAGTAAGATTCCTTTGCCCATCGCTCGAGAGCATGCCGCTGAAAATTCCCGGGTGCGCCGCGACGCATGGTTGCACAAGACCGCACTCAAGCCAGAATTCCAGGAATAACTTCATTCAGCGGCAGCACACAGGCGCATTGAAAGCGGCCACAAGAATTCGCTAGACATCGCTCCCCAGGTTTACTTTCCATCGCAATCGAGTCTGGTAGATTGGACTCAAACAGGAATACAACGCCAATCATTCGCGAGTCCTCAAAAAGGGAGTGGTCCGATTGTTCCGCAGCATACACTTGGTGAAAAGCGCTCAGCCGGAATGCACCGGCATATGCCGGATCATCATGGGCCTGGCCAAATACGCGGAACCAAATGGATACGAATGTAGAGTTTTATTCTTTGCAGACGGTCCGTTGAAGGCCCAGATGTCGGCTGCCGGAATCAGTGCTCACGCCATTCCCTGGAATGGCACGTTCCAGGATGTTGTGGGCGCCGTTCGAGTGTGTCTCTGGTTGCGGCGGAAGGGAGCCGATCTCGCGCATCTGCACTGGGGAGGGCGCGCAGTGCGAGCCATTTGCCGGCTCGGCGGCGCACCGGCTGTCGTACAGCACGTGCACGGCCGAATCAATGAAATCACCGGCGAAATCCCAGGGAGCATTTCCTTTCCCTGGGCGGATGCGGTCATTGCTTCTTCAAACGCAGTGGCCGCTTGTGTCAAGAGTCACCGAGCCGAGGTGATTTACGCGGGAATCGAAGTGAATCCCGCGCCAGAATCCCTGACGGAGCATTCAGGGCCGCTTCAGGTCGGAGTGTTGTCTCGCTTGACTCCCATAAAGAACATTGGAGCGGTCATAAAGGCTGCCGCTCGGTTAAGAGAAAAGGGGATTGAGATTCAAGTCAATATAGCTGGGTCGGGACCGTCCGAACCTGAGCTTCGTCACATCGCTGCAGAGCTCAGAGTAACTGACAGGGTTTGCTTCTTAGGATGGCAACAAGACATCCGCAAATTGCTGTCTAACTGGGATCTGCTTCTAATGCCCTCTCTTGATGAGAGCTTTCCTATTTCCGCCCTGGAGGCAATGGCAGCCGCACGTCCCGTTCTGGCATCGCGGGTAGGCGGTCTCCCGGAAATCGTAGTGGGCGGAGTGACTGGAGAGTTGATTCCACCCGAGGAAACCGCGGCGCTCGTCGATCACATCGCCACATTGGCGAATGATCGAGCCAGGCTGGCGGAGATGGGACAGGCGGGTTGGAGGCGAGCCCAGGCGGAGTTCTCCTTACAGGCCACGGCGACCCACATGTTCCGTTTTTATGATCGGCTGCTCAAGGATCGGCTGGCGCGCTCCGGCGACGCCGAGTTCATCTGAAACGCCACCAGTTCGGTTGCTGCACACCGGGACGCTCGATCGAACTATGGCAGTCTGATGGTATGGAATTCCTGCCTCTGCTTGCGGGGAACGCTCCAGGTCTTCGGTTGCAATCGGCTGTTTCGGAGCCGCAGAGCCGCTCAATTGATTTCTCCTGGTCTTTAAGCTATTCTAGCCTCAATATTTCGCGTGAATAGTCGCCTCAATCCTAAGTCGCCAAATGAGTTCGCTGAATAACCATCGACCGAACACTGTTGCCACGACAATCATCAGGAGTTCAGGCAGTTTCTGGAGCTTGGGGTGGGCCGATCTCGTTCGCCATCGGGAGATTCTCTATTTCCTGGCTTGGCGCGATATCAAGGTTCGCTATAAGCAGACCGTTCTGGGAGTGGCATGGGTGATTGTGCAGCCGTTGGCGGTCGCGCTCGCAATGGCCGCATTCCTTGGTCATATTGTTCACATACAATCGACGAACCTGCCC
The DNA here is from genome assembly GCA_963766785.1 of uncultured Acidobacteriota bacterium. Taxonomy (GTDB): domain Bacteria; phylum Acidobacteriota; class Terriglobia; order Terriglobales; family Acidobacteriaceae; genus Telmatobacter. The sequence continues at coordinate 71,055 of CAVYBV010000005.1, read as the reverse complement.
TATCCGGTCTTCGCCTATTCGGGCATGGTGCTCTGGCAGTTTTTCGCCCAAGGTTTGACTGAGTCCAGCCACAGCACAATCAAAAACGAGCCCCTGATCTCCAGGGTCTACTTTCCGCGGCTTTTTATACCGCTTTCCTCGTTCCTGGCGAGCTCGGTCGATTTTCTCGTCAGCCTTGTGGCTTTGATCCTGTTTCTCGTCTATTTCCACATTGCACCGTCGATCACAATCGTGCTGTTGCCGCTTTTCGTGCTGCCCGCGATAATTTCATCACTCGGTGTAGGCTTGTGGCTTTCTGCCCTCAATGTTAAGTTTCGCGACGTTCGGCATACGGTCGGTTTTCTGGTGCAGTTCTGGTTCTTCGCCACTCCGGTCGCCTATCCTGTTAGCGCCGTGCCGTTGCGCTGGCGCCTGCTCTATGAGTTGAATCCAATGGTGGGCGCGTTGGACGGATTTCGATGGGCGCTTCACAGCCAGGGGCCCTTTCCCGCGCGTTCGGTCGTGCTCGCGGTAGGTGTGTGTTCTCTGTTGCTGGTCACCGGGCTCTACTACTTCCGCAGAACCGAGGACAACTTTGCGGACTTCATCTGACAGTGGCCGCCAACCCGCCATTTACTGCGAAAACATTGGCAAGCGGTACCGGATCGGTCCGCGCCCACGCTATCTCACGCTGCGCGACTCCCTCTCCGGAATGGCCCTCGCTCCAATTCGCGCGCTTACGCGCCGTGGACAAAAGGCCGCCGCCGAGGAGCGGGACCTGTGGGCGCTTCGCGAAGTTTCTTTTCATGTGGATCGGGGCGAGGTGCTCGGCATTATCGGAAGAAACGGGTCCGGCAAATCGACTTTGCTGAAAATCCTGTCGCGCATCACAAAACCGACGGAAGGCAAGGCAGAGATTCGCGGCCGGATCGGATGCCTGCTTGAAGTCGGGGCCGGCTTCCATCCTGAACTCACGGGAAGAGAGAATGTCTTCCTCAATGGCTCAATTCTGGGCATGACACGCAGGGAGATCGCGCGCAAATTCGATGAGATAGTGGAGTTTGCCGAATGTGGACGCCTGCTTGATACTCCTTTGAAACACTATTCGAGCGGCATGTATGTGCGGCTCGCCTTTGCGGTTGCGGCCCATTTGGAAACGGAGATTCTGCTGATTGATGAAGTCCTTGCCGTTGGCGACGCCGTGTTTCAGAAAAAGTGCCTGGGCAGAATCGGCGAGGCCGCAGGCGCAGGCCGGACAGTGCTGTTTGTGAGCCACAATATGTTGGCCGTCGACAGCCTGTGCACCCGCGCAATTTGCCTTCACCAGGGCAAGATGGTGTTGGAAGGCCGGCCCTCGGAGGTGACTTCGCACTACCTCAAGACCTGGCTGCCCACGTTCAAGGAAGTAGTGCATCGAGACTTCCACTCCGCACCCGGCAACGACCAGATACGCCTGCGCCGCGCGTGTGTTCGTCCCCTGCACGGCTCCGCATCCGATGAGATGACTGTGACCACGCCCATCTTGGTCGAGTTCGAGTACTGGAAGGTCAACCCGGATGCCTGCATCGATCTCGCCGTGGAAGTCGTTAATGAGTACGGGGTCAGCGTCTTTAACACCGGCCGCATCGGAGCTCCCGCAGCTCCCGCAGGTCTCCTGCGAGGTGCATTCACCATCCCCTCCAATCTGATGAACAATGGAACCTACCAGATCGGTCTGGTTGCCTTGCTCAACGGATCAACCGCCATCGCTGAGTGGGAGGATTTGGTTACGTTTGAGGTACGAGATGCCGCGGGTGAAACAAGGGGCTCTTATCTAGACGAATGGCCCGGCGCGGTGCGGCCGCAGTTAGAGTGGACACGAGAGCTACTCGAACCTCTGCCCGATAACATGCAACAGGAAGAGACGAGGCAATGAAGAGGACCGTACGCGATCGTCTCTCGCAATGGAAGATAAGCCCGCGTAAGTGAGATCCTAAGTATATCGGTGGTGGGGTCAAGGCGGTTTTCCCGTGCCAGGCCCTTCTGCTACCGCACTCTCTCTGGTAATCGCATGATGCTTTGCTCTTCGAATGTGGACTCGCACGACGGGGTTGCAAACCAACTCTATGCCGTCAAAGTGGTGCAATCGGACATGTTCTTACCGGCCTTGGAGAGAGACTGGAATCATCTCAGCGACGCCACAGTACATCCCAACCCCTTTGCGTCGTTTGCTTGGTTTCGAGCGTGGACCAAGCGCCATGCTCAGGAGGTTCGTCCTGGCAGGCTGAAGCCGTGGGTGCTGGTCCTCGAGCAGAACGGCCAAGTTGCCGGAATTTCGCCCCTGGTCCTGCGCCTTTCCTCGCGGTTGTTGCGCGTGCGCAAACTTGGGTTCTCTACCCCTCACGCCGACTACAACGACCTGGTTCTGGGAAGTGACCAATTCGGCCAGACTGAGGCCGTGGTGAACTTTCTGGCCGGCAACACCAAGTGTTGGGATATCGCCGACCTGCGAGACTTACGCGATACGGATGGCGCCGGGATCATCGAGCAGGCATTGCGGCGTACTGGCCTTCATTATCGCGTGTTTTCCGAAAGCGAAGGTTGCCCATTTTTGACTGTGGAAGGAAACGCTGCTTTTCTGATGAAAAAGCTCTCCGGGCATGTCCGGCGCACGTTACGCAGGAGAAGGGAGCGCGCCGCCGCCGAAGGCTTGAGCCTGCGTATTATTGAAAGGCCCGACCGAGAGCCAGGCTTGATTGAGTCCCTGGCAGCATTGGACTGGAAGAAGCACGCGCACAGATCGTCGCCGCCTTTTTTGGCTGCTCATCCTGAGGTCTTTCAGGCGCTGTTTGACGACCTGGGCCCGCGTGGATCGCTTTACGTTGCAATGCTGGAACAGAATAGGCAGCCGATCGCTTTTCAGCTCGGGTTCCGTTGCGGCAAGAGACTCTGGGACTATACCAAGGCTTACGACCGATCGTTCTCTCGTTTCGCTCCGGGCACGCTGTTGTTGCCAGCGCTGCTGGACTACTGCTTTGAACACGGGTATGAGGAATACGACTTTCTGCGTGGAGAGGAAGAGTACAAGACTGTTTGGAGTACGGGCTGTCATCGTCGATACAGAATCATCGTGTGGAATAACCGCTTAAGGTCGCGCCTGCAGGCCGCGGCATATCTGAAGCTCCGGGTTCGGCCGACTGCTGGCGCATGAGCGGGACGGTCGTCAAGCCGGCGCGTGCTCTCTCCGTCGCTCCTACGGGCGCAACGAGTTTTTGCGCTGTAGGAGCGTCTTCTCCACGATCTTGTTTTACAATGAGGTCTCGACAGCTGAAATAATCGGTCCATTTCCGCGTGACGAGCACCGCTCGAGCTGGAATTTCCCCATTTTCCGCTTGATCGTAGAAGACCGGTTCAACTTTTCCAGGAACGTTGAGGTGATCGAGATGGGTCCGGCGTTGGAGGCAGGGTGAATTCTTCGCTTACCGCGGCACGGCGACAGCTCGATGAAAGTGCAGCCCCTGTGGTGCACGCCATTCCACTTGAGTCGCCCGGAGAATGGAGGGCTGCACTCGAAGGTATTCCGCATAGCTTCTTCCATACCTGGGAACACAGCTATGCCATGCACCTGACACACAAGCAGCCGGCCTACCTTTATTGCGCGGAGTCAGAAGGCGTGCGCGTCGTGTGCCCGTTCATCGAGCGGCCATTGGGAGGGTACGTTGACATTGCAACGCCCTACGGGTTTTCGGGATTCGCCGGCAACGGCCCACTTGCGGCCCTGCCCGAGCTTTGGCGTAGCTTCGCCACAGCACGGGGTTACATCAGCGTTTTCCTGAATCTCCATCCGCTTTTCTTTCGACCGGATTATGCCGATCCCGCTACTCTCTTCGAGCAGAAGGAACTGTATATTTTCGATGCAACCGCAGGCCTTGAGACGCTATTCGAAAACCTCGCCCGCAGTCGCCGACGAGACCTTCGCAAGTGGGAGACGCGAACCGGGCTCCGCACGGACCGCGACGAGCTCAGGTCATTCGTGCTCGAGCATTACCGTCAGTTCTATCGCTGGAAGAACGCCTCTGCGGTTTACGACTTCAGTTCGCGAACAATGGAGTTCCTTCTCCAGCAGGAGAATCTGCTGCTGCTCGGTGCTGGAGCAGATTCTGGGGTGGAGTCGGTTATCGTCATCGCCGTCACGGACTACGCCGCCGAAGGCCTATTCTATTTCGAACTTCCTGGAACCAGCCGATTCAGCACTGCCCTCATTTGGGAGGCTCTTGCCGAAGTCCACCGGAAGGGCATTCCGTCGTTGAACTTGGGTGGCGGGCTATCGCGCAATGATCAGTTGGCACAGTTCAAGGGCCTCTTTGGAGCAACTCCTCAAATGTGCTACGCGGTAAAGCAGGTTCTCGCGCCTGAGCGCTATGCAGAGCTCTGCGATCGTTGTGGGGGCAATCCGGATGATCGCCAAGGGTACTTCCCCGCCTACCGCGCGCCGCACACGGAAGTGTCCGCAAGTACGCCGGCTTCTTCAAGCGATCATAGGACCAATGCTGTGTAAGACGAGGATACGGATGATGGCTGAAGCGGCTTCTCACATGTCGAACCGGATCGTTGGCGGAATGTTCGGCTTGGAGCTGCCTTTGGGCGCCGTCGATCCGGGGCCGGAGTGCGCGCCCGGATTTCTCTCTGCCCGTCACATCTGAACTTCTCGTCTTCGGGCAGAAGGGAACAGAGAAGGTAAAATGCCTCTTGAGCTAGTCGACCGCGCGAAGGCGGGGAAGTGAATCGACCATGAAATTCGATGAGCAAGCGATCGATTACTGGCGTTGTTATTGGAATACTCGCTACGCGAAAGCGCCATGCGATGACGAGGGCCTGTTATGTCAGGTTGCAAGAACTGTGAACGGAAAACCGATTCCCTTGGAGACGATCCGACAAAGCGCGAACAAAATCGCGGCAATCCTTGATCTCTCACCGAACGACGATCTGGTTGATTTTTGTTGCGGAAATGGTCTCATCGATTTTGAATTGGCGCCGCATGTGAAATCGATCGTTGCAATCGACTTTGCCGAGAACATGATCCATGCCGCACAGCGCTTAAAGCAGCGCCCGAACATCCGGTATCGCATTGGGAATATAACTGACCGGCTGTCGGCGCTGATTGGCCGGGATCAAGTTCCAAACAAATTTCTGATGGCTGGTTCATTGGGCTATCTTCAGCCTCGGGAACTGAGCGCAATTCTGGGCAACATCGGGCGGCATCTTGACGAACGCGCTTTCGAGTTCCTGATCGAGGAGATCCCCAACGCCGAGCTAAAAGCGAATTTCTATAACACCCCCGAACGGGTCGCGCGCCATCTTGAAAATGAACGGACTCACCCTGACACCAATGACGGAGTGGGGCGCTGGTGGAGGGCAGAGGAGATTGAGACCCTTTGCGCCGGGCATGGACTTTCCGTGCAGATCATGAATCCGCCCGCCAGCTTGTGGAACTATCGGATGGATGCGCTGATTCGTGGCGGCCAAAGCGGGTCGACCGCGAATTAGCCTAAAGACCGCAGGCCCCCGGCCCTGTGTGCCCGAGCGTGCCAGGATGCACGTGAGGCGATAGCGCGCCGAGTCCACAGTTGGACTGATTGACAAGCAGGAATGTAACCTGTTTTTGGACTCCGGCGATCGGTTCGGCGAATTGCATCGGCTTTGCGGCGACGGTTCCCGGACGCAGGCTGTTCAATCGTGCATGCGATCCGGCTCTCGCGCGGCAGGGCCTCGCAAAGACCTCGGAAGTATCTGATCGCCTGCACAAGGACATTCATTGATCTGTTCCTCTTCAACGCCGCGTGGCAAGTCATCGCCGGCTGACCTGGCCATCCTGGGCGGTTCGCCCCTGTTTTCTCAGATTCAGCACGTGGGCCGTCCAAATCTGCCCTCGACGGAGGCTCTATTCGCGCGGTTGCGCGGGGTGCTGGAGCGTCGCTGGCTTACCAACGATGGTTCCGAGGTCCGTGATTTCGAGGCTAGGATCGCCGAACTGTGCGGGGTGCGCAATTGTGTCGCTGTTTGTAACGGCACCATCGCCCTGGAGATCGCTATCCGCGCTGCCGGATTGACGGGCGAGGTCATCGTGCCGTCATTTACGTTCGTCGCCACCGCCCACGCGCTGCAATGGTTGGGAATCACGCCCGTCTTTTGCGACATCGATGAGACGTATTGCCTTGATCCGCGCCGCGTGGAAGAACTCATCTCGCCGCGCACCAGCGGGATTCTCGGCGTGCATTTGTGGGGACGCACGTGCAACGTTGAGGCACTGGAGGAAATCTGCCGTAGCCGGCAATTGAAGCTGATCTTCGATGCCGCGCATGCATTTCAATGCAGCCGAAATGGGCGCATGGTGGGTGGCTTTGGTTGCGCGGAGGTGTTCAGCTTTCATGCCACCAAGTTCCTGAATACAGCCGAGGGCGGCGCCGTCCTGACCAACGACGATGCCTTTGCCGAGTCCTGCCGGAGGCTGAGGAACTTCGGTTTCGCTGGTGAGGACAAGGTTCTATCCATTGGCACCAACGGCAAGATGAGCGAGCTGCATGCCAGCATGGGAATCGCCTCGCTGGAGAAGCTCCCGGAATTCATTGCCGCGAATCAGCGCAACTACGCCGAGTATGCGGCAGCGCTCGCTTCGGTTCCTGGCTTCAATCTTTTGCCCTACGATGCGCATGAGTCCAACAACTACCAGTACGTTGTTGTGGATGTGGATGAGCGATCCGGGCTTGATCGTGATCAGTGGCACGCGCTGTTGCATGCGGAAAATTTGATGGCCCGGCGCTATTTTTACCCCGGCTGCCACCGCATGGAACCCTACCGCACCCTGTATTCCGATGCCGGACTTCGCCTGCCGCGAACGGAGCATGCCTGCTCCAGAATTCTCTGCTTGCCCACCGGAACTGCCGTGGGCCCGGACGAGATCCGCGACACCTGCGAACTGCTGAGCTTCGCAGCACACAACGCAGCCGAATTACGGTCACGGTGGCCCTTACCCATGCCAGGAGCGGAAACGCAATGGTAAAAGTTTCCGTCGTCGTCATTACGTACAATCACGAGCGCTATATTCGCCAAGCTCTGGATAGTGTTCTTTCGCAGCAAACCAGCTTCGACTTTGAAGTGATCATCAGCGAGGATTGCTCGACGGATACAACACGCGAGATTATCTTCGAGTACTCGAAGCGGTATCCAGACAAAATCCGCCTTTTGCTTTCTGAAACCAACGTGCGCAGCCCATGGGTGGTGCAAAGGGCGATTATGGCCGCTCATGGCGAGTACGTCGCATTGCTCGAGGGCGACGACTATTGGATTTCGCCGCAAAAGCTTCAGAAGCAAGCAGAGTTCATGGACACCCATCCGGAGTGTGTTCTCTCTTGGCATCAAGTCGAATATATCGATGAATTTGGCGCCCGCCTCCCAGATCAGCCATTGCAACTCCCTTATAGCAACTACACTCGCCGCGACATTCTCGCCGGCCGTGTGGTCGTAGCGACCGGGGCATCGATGGTCCGTCGCATTGCCGTTCTGCCGTTGCCCGAATGGTACTGTTCCGCGCCCGTAGGCGATTTTCCGCTCTGGGTGCATTGCCTTCAATTCGGCTATGCGGCGTCTCTGCACGAGATCATGGGCGCTTATCGCATTCATCCCGGATCAATGTTTAGCGGGCAGGATGATCTGGTTCAGTACGAAATCATAGCGAGGGTCAACAGCTACGTTTACGGCAACGCGGGAAATGCAGTTCGTGCCGAACTTCGGTCCCGCATACCCGAGCTGTGGTTGGATCTTATCTTCTTTCAGCGCGGGAGGGGCGATGCGGCGGCCTCACGGCGGACCGCGCGCGAAGCGCTTCGCGATTGTCCAACCAATCCCAAGCTCCTGCTACTCGCATACGCTCCTTGGCTCTGGGGCCCAGCGCAAACCTTCTACCACATTTACAAACTCATCATCGGTCGCCGCCAGCACGAAGTCTGACCACGGATAGTCAGACGCTACGTTCGGCCCGTGCGGTGCGCTTCGCGTGGAGGAACGACGAACCAACAAGTTGTGGAGAGAGCCTTCCATGTACAATCGGTGTGACCCAATACAGAGTGGAATCTGTCATCGATGATAGTGGAGAGAAACATCGCGATGCCGGAAGAGATTCCAAACGAGCTGGCCGTTAATCTGGCGGCTTATCGGACGGCAAGCGCTGTTGCAGAGTTTGCTGTATACCGGCTGCATCCGGATGAAAAATACATCTTCCCCCGCTATTACAAGCCTGGTGACCGGCTTCTCGATCTTGCCTGCGGGATGGGCAGAACCACGCTTCTTCTTCATGAAATGGGCCTGAAGGTAAGAGGGATCGATCGTTCGGATGTTTTCATTGAGACTGCGAGACGGCGTTTCCCCTATCTGGACTTGCGGGTAGGGAGCTACGATTGCATCGATGAGCCGGATGCCTCCTTTCCTCATGTACTGATCTCATTTAACGGGATCGATTATGCATTTCCCCTCGCCCAAAGGATTGCCGCCTTGCGGGAATGCGTTCGTGTGCTCGAACCCGGCGGTACGCTCATCTACTCCTCCCACAATCTCAAGTCACTGCATTGGTTCTCACCGTACTACCGGGATCAGCTTCGTTGGAAAATACGGAATTGCAACCAAGCGTTCAAGGAGTGGAACTACGTTTTCTCTGACGGAGCGTACACTTTCTATGGATCTCCGAATTTCGTGGTGCGCCAGGCCGAGGAGTTGGGACTCCAATTGATTGAGGCAAGAGGTTTCGCCAAATTGCGCTCGACACGCCTCGACCATTACTTCTCCCCCTATTTGCTGTACGTATTCCGTCGTCCGGCGACATAGCGTGACTTCCTATGCTTAAGCTCTCCGTCATCATTCCAACTTACAACCGCCGTCAAGTCCTCGAACGCACCCTGCCTCTGTTGCTGGCTCAGGGCCTGCCTGCGGACGAATACGAGATTATTGTCGTGGTGAACGGTTCAACCGATGGCACCGATGACCTGCTGAACTCGCTTAAGCCCCGGTGCACGCTGAAGAAGCTGGCAGCGCAACCTCGCGGAGCGGGTGCGGCAAGGAACGTGGGAATTCGCGCTGCCGCCGGCGAACTCGTCCTTTTTCTGGACGACGACCTTCTCTGCGCTCCTGATCTCTTGCGCCAGCATGTGGCAGCTCATCCTGGGCCTGAGCCGCGCGTTGTCCACGGACCGATCTATGTTGCTCCGGATAGCGCGCGATCCATGATCCGGCACGTAACCGAAACGTTCTATGAGACATACTACCGGCCGCTCGATCCAGCAATGGAATTCCGCTATCCCGGACGAATCGATTCTTCTCTTTCGGTGCTCTCCTCGCTGGTCAATAGTTCCATGCCACGGCATGTTCTTCTGCAATGCGAAGGATTTGATGAGGAGATTCTAGCGGCCGAAGATCTGGAACTGGGGTTGCGCTTATGGAAGGCGGGGTGCGTGTTTGGCTACCTGCCCGCGGCGGCTGCGTACGAGTATTATGTAAAGAACTCGCGGCACTACTTGCACGCTCAGGCAGTGGCCGTGGCCGCCGGCGACCTACGCGCGAGCCGCAAGCATCCTGAGTATAGACCTTGTTCTTCCCTCGCCTCTCTGGGCGAGACATGGTGGGGAAAAAGGTGGCTGTTGCATGCATTAGTTGGGTGTCCCGTTTCGCCTGTACCGCTAATCGCGTTTCCGCTGCGATTTGAAAAGTGGATGTATCCTCTCGCTCCGCTGCGCCGGGCCGGTGTGCATCTGCTAAACCTTGCGGAGAGGCTTACGCGCTTACGCAGCGCGGCGCAGACAGCAGGTTCCTGGCAAACAATCCAGAGTGAGTTCGGTCGGCGCTGCCCTGTGCTTCTCTATCACCATGTCGGTCCTCTGCGGGAGGGCACCTACCATCAGCTCACTATCTCCGCGAAGGCGTTTGCAAGGCAGATCCGCTGGCTTGCGCGGCGCGGCTATACGGGAATCCTGCCTTCCGACTGGCTGCGATGGCTTCGGGATGGAACCGGTCTGCCGCGCAAGCCGATCATGATCACCTTCGACGATGGCTATGCCGACATCGCCCAATATGCCCTGCCCATCCTGCGCCGCTACGGATTTGGGGCTACGGTGTTTATCGTTACCGCAAGAACCGGCGGGACTAACACCTGGGACGAGGCTCGGGGCTGTGGCACGCTTCAGCTCATGACCGCCGAGCAGATTCGATATTGGGCGGAGCGGGGGATCGACTTCGGCGCGCATAGTCGTACGCACCCGTATTTGACAGAGCTCTCTTTTCCCGAGATGGCGGCAGAGGTAAAGGGCAGCAAAAACGACCTTGCCGCGTTGCTGGGTCACCCTCCCGCATCTTTCGCTTATCCGCACGGAGATTCGAATGACGCGGTTGTCGATTTGGTGGGCAAGGAGTTTCCTATCGCCTTCGGCGTGGAAGAGGGCCTGAACTATCTTTCAAGCGACCCCCACCGGTTGCGGCGAGCTTATATCGGGCCTAACGCTACGCGCTTTGAATTTGCGATCAGTGTCCACCGCGGCGACACCAGGAAGATTCGCGAGTGGCGCATGAAGCTTGCCCTGCGCACGCGGCTCAAACGGCTGCTGGGCATAACCACCTCTGCGACCTGAGGTGCGGGACCGAGGAGCATTCATCCAGCACTTGGAAGTTGGGCATGTGGGCGGTTACAAGCGAGTAAGACGGGCTACGTCAATCTCTCTGCGTAATCGTCCGAACTAGTATAATGGGGAAGCGCCGCAAATTGTTGCAAACAAAAGCGGAGAGGTGGCAGAGCCCGGTTGAATGCACCTGACTCGAAATCAGACAAGGTCGCAAGGCCTTCGGGAGTTCGAATCTCCCCCTCTCCGCCACAAGTTCAGTAGAACCAACACAACGTGGGCCTTCCAAGGCCCCGTTCTTTTTGGGCCAGATCATGCCTTCTGAGGAAAAGGTGCACTTGAGGGCACAGAAAGGCACCGGAATACAAATCCAACTGACACCAAAACTGACACCGAAAAGGCCAAACCGGTTAAAGCCGGTTAGGGCCTCCTCCTTCGGCATCCTGGCCGCCTTCATGAAACAGTCGGGCCGGTCGCCGAGAACGCGGATCAACGATCTTTGGATAGCTGCTCTGGCAATTGAAAACGATTATGCTCTGCTAACCACGAGCCTCAAGGATTTTGAGGGCCTTCCGGGTTTACGGGTATCTTGTCCTTGAACACCGGGCCTGCCGACCTCCCCGGTCCCCAAAAGCGAGGGACCGGGGGCACCCTCGTCAGGGCTGGGAAAGGTTACCGGAGATCGGGGCCAACCGCCGCTCGCGAAGCGTCGATTCGGACCACAAAAGTAGGTTTAACGCCGTTGCTATAGTAGGGGTTATGGCAGAAGAAAAGCGGCCCTATCACATTCAGGCGATTTACGACTTGAAGGCTGACTATAGCCCTGATCATTTTCGGTTTGCCATCGGGGAGTGCCGCAAGGTCATTGCCCAACTGGTCGCGGAGGACAATAGCTCAGACCAACAAATCGCGCGGGTTCACATTCTGCGGTATCTGGACCTTCAGTTGTCTCGCGCCGTTCGGTGGATTGAGGACGAGGCCGATTTGATGGCGATTGTCTTACGCAGCCAGATTGAATTGCGGTTGTGGGCTGATTTCGTGTCGGAAGGCTCGAAGGAAGCAGCCGACTTTTTGCTTGAGGTGAACATAGATATTCAGGAGCTTCACGCCAAGATGGATAGGGCGTTTCCGGGCGCTCTCCAACCTCTGCCCGCAAAAGTAGCTGGTGAACGGGTTAAACCGAAGCGCACCTGCGACGAGGAGGAATACGATTTTAGGCTGTGCTCAAAGCTCATCCATCCTACGGCGCTTATGCTCAACCACCCGGAATCGACGATCACAAATCAGGCAAACAAAAAGTACCTCGCCGTTCAAGTGTTGTTCTACGCGTGGCTGATCGTTAATCGGTTTCATGATCTTGTCTGGCAGGACTGATCGTCACATCGTCTCACAAAAGGATTTTGAGGGGCTCCCTGTTTTACAAGTATCTTGTCCGGGAAGGCCGGGATTGCCGGGCTCCCCGGTCCGTCCGCCGCGGCGGACGAGGGAGCAGGGGCACCCACATCCTGACCGCAAAAGTCTACCGGGACCGGGGCCACCCCCCAATACTTCCCACTCTGGCGTAGTAAATCATGGATGGGGAAGCGATTCGGAAGCTCCGGTTTGCCTGCAAACAAATGATTCGGCTGTCCGAGTGCAATTCCATTCGGCCACGGTATTCACTGACTGATTTGAAGCTCCCCAAAACTCAATCCGCATATTGTGGGTAGGCCCAGAGTCACATTGAACATTCTGAAAAGCGTACCCCTCGTTTCTGCCATATTGCTTCGCACTCATGGGGTCGAGAGGAAAGGTTTGGCAGGTCTTAATTTCACCCACCATCCAATCCGCCTGAGCGGTAATGGAGCTTTGGACTCTGTGGGGTATCAAACCAGCGGAATCTAGGCCTCTGTCTATATCTGCGGTAATCCAGAAAGAGGGCTCTTTGGGATCAGGAAGAATTGCATAGAACGCCCAGTTAAATAGAAATAAGAATGCCAACATGATCAGGGCGACAATGGCTTTGGCTCCTATATCATGCCAACCTTGAGTACCGGCTCCATTTGTGTCGGTTTTACTTACCACTCCTTCCAGAGATCGCGCTTCGACTTCTGTAAGTCTTCGGGTTTCTTCGTCCAGTTTTCTGCTTTTGAATTCTTCGCCAGCAATTTTGATCGCATCATGAGAGTAACCCTGAAAATGAAAGCGCAGGAGTCGGTAAAGCTCAACATTCGACATCCCGCTCACTTTCTTCTTGAATGATTCATGCGAGAACATATTGCAAACTCCTTATTGGCGGGTGGGCCCGGTCTCACAGGGATCTTACAAAGTTCCGGGTGCCCCCGGTCCCTCGCTTTTGGGGACCGGGGAGGTCGGTGAGGCGACTGGCCATCGCGCATCCACTCGGGCGGGCGACCCTTTACTCATGTTCACGCACTTTTAGCCAAGGAACGCATCACAAATTCAGGGTCGGCGGCAATGACGATAAGAAGCGCGCGCGCAGCGGCTTCCGGCTGGCGACGCCCAGACTCCCAATGACGAACTGCATCCACCGACAAGCCAAAACTATCTGCGAAACGCCCCTGGCTTAGGCGCAGGCGCTTACGGAGACCTCGCACGTCCACGGTCTCCGGCAGAGTGACCTTGTAACCCTTGCGCTCACCGTCCATGTAGGCGCGGGCTTCAGCCGTTCCTTGTGCCATCTCCTTAAACAATTTGCTCATTGCTTCCCCCTGTAATCGGCAAAGAATCTCTTTGCCATCTTGGCCAGGGCATTCTGCTCGGCCTTGCTCAAATTGCCCTTCTCCGATTTGGCATACACGGTAATGAGGAAGATCGGGAGATCCTCACCGCCGTACAGATAAATGACTCGTGCGCCGCCGCGTTTTCCCATGCCGGAACGTGCAAAGCGCAGCTTGCGGTACCCTCCTGTGCCGGGCATCAAGTCTCCGGCCTCCGGGTAAGCGGCAATGGTTCGCACGATTTCTTCCCGGTCTGCTTCGCTATAGAGGTCTTCGGCGGCTCTCAGGTACATCGGCGTTTCGACCACCGTTTGCATAGGAAAACTATATGCCAATGGCATATATTTGTCGACCTTTTTCTCAGCGTAGAAGGGACAGGTTGCGGCCATTGCAGCGGCCACGAACTTCTACCCGAAGCTAGGACCCTCAACTGACTCCACAGTGAGCACCGGCACTTCTGATCCTGTAAGTTACACATAATAAATATGTTATAGGATGTAGGCCGGACTCGAAATCAGGCATAGTCGTAAGGCTATCGGGGGTTCGAATCCCTCCCTCTCCGCCAAGGGCCTTTCCAGCCGCGTCCAACCATTTCCAACCAAGGCCAATGAAATAAAGTAAAGCAAATAAAATCATACACTTATATTCCAACCGCGTCCATCCATTTCCAGCCGAGCCTCCACTTGCCAGCACGTAAATCGGCATGTATTCTTGATTGACCATGTATTTTTGCAAGAGGCATTGGTCATGGAAGTGAATAAGCTGACCGATTTTGCAGTCCAGAAGTCCAGGCCCGGAGAGAAAGACTACGCCATGAGCGACGGTGCGGGCCTTTACCTCTGGGTAACAACCGCTGGCGGGAAGCTCTGGCGATGGGGCTACGTGTTCGATGGCAAGAGCAAAACAATGTCCTACGGAAAATACCCGTACGTAGGTCTGGCGAGAGCGAGGGAACTGCACTTGGCGGCGCGGACGCTCCTAGCGGCTGGCATGGACCCCATGGCGGAACGAATGGCCAAGAAAAACGAAAACAACATCGCGAGCAAAAAGTCCTTCCAGACCATTTCCATGCTCTGGCTGAGTCATTGGCGTGACGGCAAAAGCAAGCGCCACGCCGACACTGTCGAACGGCGCATGAATGCTGACATCCTGCCAGCCATTGGCGCACGCCCTATCGAAAAGATTGAGACCCCTGAAATCGTGAAAATGCTTACGGACATCCAGGATCGTGGCGCCTTGGATATAGCCAAGCGCGCGCTGGAAACGACCGGGCAGATCTTTCGCTATGCGATCGCGCACGGTCACGCGAAACATAATCCAGCTGCCGGGATAAAGCCCAAAGATGTGCTGAAATCTCGAGACGTGGTCAATTTCGCGCGAATTGAGCGTCGCGATTTACCGAAACTTCTGCGGGATATTGAAGTGTATCGAGGCAACCAGCTAACCAGGCTGGCTATGAAGCTCATGGCACTCACTTTTTTAAGGACCAACGAAATGCTGGAGACCATGTGGACGGAATTCGATTTCATCAATGCGCGGTGGGATGTACCAAAGGAGCGCATGAAGACGAAAAAGCCTCATATTGTCCCTCTTTCACGCCAAACCCTGGAGGTTCTGGAACTGCTCAAAAAACTGAGTGGAGACGGCGAGTGGGTATTTCCCGGCGCAGGGCCGAAGAACCCTACGATGTGCGACGGTACCATCCTGATGGCGCTGAAGCGCATGGGTTACAAAGGCGAGATGACTGGTCACGGATTTCGAGGACTGGCGTCGACGATCCTGCATGAGTCCGGCTATCCGGATTCGCATATCGAAGTGCAACTTGCACACCTCAAGAAAGATAAGGTTAAGGGCGCATATGACCATGCCCTGTACTTGGAGCCACGTACCATGATGATGCAGGATTGGGCGGATTTTCTGGAGGAGACTCTGCGCACAGGAAAGGTGTTTTTGCCGCGTCCGAAATGGTTGATCACTCACGCGGATTCGGTGCCATTACCAGACGTTAGGCAGGTTCATGGCGGTGAACATCGAGCCAGCCATTTCGCAGGATGATGGTGAGTTGAAGGAACCGAAAGGTAGCGATAACCTGCGGGGCTACAACGAGATCTCTGGGCGCATTTCTTCGGATCGATCAAGCAAGCGCATCCGTCTGCGGTCGTCTAGACTGGGCCGCCAAATTGCTGCAGAGGGTCCGAGCACTGAATCGACAGACCGTTAGTAACCTTGAAGCCCTGTGCTGACCTCAGATAAGGGGACATTTCAGGTTCTCGGCACACATTTCGCACATCGGCCTATTCAGATCGTCGGTGCAATCGCAATCACGCGTCCTCAGGTTGACTGATGCCGGATCAGTAGCCGCAATTCTGTCCCCGCCGATGCTTGGACGCTAGGGGCGGTTTTTGTTAGACGCTGATTCGGGCTGGAGAGTCCTCGCTGGGGCATGGAACAAGAGAGCCGGCCCAATTTCACATGTTCGGGCATTTTGAGCCAAGGCCCGGGAAACGGTTTTTCCCGGGCATTGGCATTTACTGGTCCCTTGCCGGTCGGGTCGAGGACTGGCGCGGTATTCCGTAGGTCAAGCCTAGCTGTTGCTCCCCGTTTCCTCTGGAGTGTCTCAGTAGCCCAACCGTAAATCCGTTTCCAGCCCCCGCCACATCGCACCCAGCGTGCGGATTTCCCGCACTGGGCGCACCTGTTTGCTTCGTATCAAGGGTTATGTGGCCTATTGTGCTGGGGCGACTTTCGTACTGGTCCATCGACGAAGCTTGTAATCGTTAAACAAGCCCAGCCGTTCATAGAACCATGTGCTACTTTACCGCTTCCAGCCAAAGCCTTGTCGTCCCGGGGCACGGTACGCTCCCCCGAAACGCCAAGAAGGTTCAGTCTTCGCCTTGACATATAGGCTCCTCCTCAGGTCCTGCAAACCAATGGGCGCTTTTGTCATTCACCCTTGCCTCCCTTATTGTCGGAGCCACTACAAACAGCAGGGTTCCTTCGCTCCACGGACATTACTCCGCTTCCTCGCTAATACGAACCCAGCCGATCCCCTCTCGCCGTCGGCCGATTTCCCGGGGTCCCCGGTTATACGGCTTCCCTGCTCCGGCGATTTCTCGTCGGGGCGAGGAGGGTCTCTCCAGTTGCTTGGCATCACCTTGTCACCGTGCTGTCCCTACCAACCCCGCCGAAGTGGTTCGCCGCATCAGTCCCTTGCGACGCGCCATGCTGCCTTCGCCCGAAAAGTGAGGGCTCGGCCTTCGGGTTGCAGTACTTTCGAGGCCATATGGGTTTACTTGCGTTACGGCCCGGTGACTCGCTCACCATCCTTGAAGATGGCTTCGTCAATAGGCTTCAGAATGGAAAGTTTCCTCTCCACCCTGCTATTCAAGCTACGGGGCTTGGACTCTTACACCGGTGGGACTCTCACCCACTGGTTATGCCAGCCTTCGCTGGACGCATACATCTCGTTGCCGATTTCTTTTTGCCAGCTTCCCGATCAGTTTATTGACGTTCACTCCGACTCCGAAGAAATTGGGCTTGAGTTCAAACACTTCGTTCAACGAGAGCAGAATCTTAATGATCGTGCGCAGACGCTCTGGCTTCGGGGTGGCGTCAGGTCGGTGGACAAAATCCAACATCTGAATGATGAGCTGATTCCGTTGCGCTTCCCAAAACGGAGTGTCCATCAGAACGGTTCGGAGACCTTCGGCAGTTTGCGTGGCTAGATGGATGGCGCCCGCCGCAGGCAGGCTGCTAAAACCACATGTGGCTACAGCCGGTGGGCGCAGTCGGCGGCACCGGCATAGGGCTCGGTACAGTTCGGGCACTCTATCGGTGTGCTATTTGCTTGGACTTTTCCGATAGTGCGATTTGCGGCGAATCTGTCTCGCTGACAAGAGATGATAACGGACAGTAGAATCGCTCATTGGGAACCCTCGGTGAAGTTCTGGGCGAACTCTGCAATCTGGAAAACTTCAAGCCCTCACAGCCTTTTCCTCCGTAAACGCTATGACGACGACGCCGACAATATCCTCCTCGTGAGGGAGGGATTCTGGGAACTCCCGATGGAGATAATCCGATGCGCTCATCCTCAGCGGTTGAAGTTGTGGCTGTCCCGGCGCACTCGCACAACATCAGCCTGAATCTGCGCGACCTAAATCAACTCTTCAATTCGATGGATCCTTCTCCATTCATCGAAAAGGATCTCGACGACAGGGCAGAAGAATTCATCGTGGGCTGGGCGCAAGAGTTTCCGCCAGATGCACACGTCAGGCTGCGGGTTCATTTGGAGCAGTGGCCAACGCAAGACGACCCGAAGGAACTGATCCTGCAGGCTGTCCACAACCATTTCGCCCACCGCGCCGAACTGACTCGCTTTGAGTTCAGCGCGTTGATGAAGCAAGGCTGGACGAGCCTGCTAATTGGGCTGTCATGCCTAGCCACGTGTCTCATCATCAGCAGGGTGTTGCTGCACGGCGAGGCGGGCGCGTGGGCCAGCGTGTTGCAGGAAAGTCTGACGATCGCGGGCTGGGTCGCGATGTGGCGCCCGATGCAGATCTACCTTTACGATTGGTGGCCTTTGCGCCGCCGCGGCAGAATCTATGAGAAGTTGAGCCACATGCCGGTGGAAGTCATCCGTAAGGGGAAGAGCTGAGCCGACCTGGACTGCCGTGAAGTTGTCGAGTGCACTTCCGATTCAAAACCTCCCCAGGCTTCCCGGTTATGTTTCTGTGAAAGCCAACAGAAAATGACCGCGGGGTCTGTTCGCTTGCTGCTAAGGCCGTCTACGATTCGCCTGAATTTGGGCAAAACAGCCTATCGGCGCCCATCCGTTTGGCGGGACCGGTATTCGTCTATGAGCCAGTGGCACGGGCCGGGCTGGTTCTAATGGACTGCCATTGAAGGATCGGGGTCCCACTTCGGCTTCTTCATCAGCAGCACCAAAGGGGCGGTCAGCAGGAACAGCCATGCCATCACACGAAACACGTCGATGTAGCTGAACAATGTGGCTTGCTGTTGTAACGAGCCATACAGAAATCCAAGAGCCTGATGCGCGGAGGTCACGGAGTCGGAGCCTTCCTGCGCGAACATTGCCCCAGCCTGATTCTGCGCCTGCAGCAACTGCAGATTGGAGAGTGAGATGTTGCCGGCAAGACGGCCCTGATGGAACTGCGACCGGCGAGCCAGCAAGGTGGTCACGAAGGATATTCCCATGCTGGACCCAATATTGCGCATCACGCTGTACAGGCTGGTGGCGTAGGGTGTATCTTCCTTCGGAATAGGGTCCATGATCAGTATGGTCAATGGCAGGAATATAAACGTTTGACCTAGCCCCTGATTGATCTGATGGATCAAAATGTCCCATGTTCCAGAGTTCAGGTCCATTCTCGAATAGCCGAAGAACGCCATGCTTCCTATGAGGCATCCGAGAACCACCATCCATCGGTAGTCCCAATGCTTACCCAGCAGGTAGCCGACTACCGGCATGCAAACGGCCGTGGCAATCCCCCGCGGGCTGGTCCAGAAGCCGGCAGTTTCGGCAGTCCAGCCAAGCAACTCCTGCATGAACAGGGGCAGAGTCACGAGGCTGCCATAAAGCACAAACCCCAGCACCGTTGTGATTACGATACCGACCGCGAAGGATCGGTACCCGAAAAGCGACAGCTTGACGAGAGGCTGCAGTGTCTTCAATTCGCGAAATATGAATGCCGCCAGCATGACGGCCGCGGTGATGGCCAGCGTTTTGATAAAGCGAGAGCCGAACCAGTCGTCTTCCTGCCCTTTATCCAACATGATTTGCAGGGCGCCCATGCCGATTGCCAGCATTCCCATGCCCCACGCATCGAATCGCATGGTTCCGCGCTTGATATACAAAGGGTCATACACAAAGAGAGAGAT
The DNA here is from genome assembly GCA_963766785.1 of uncultured Acidobacteriota bacterium. GTDB lineage: Bacteria > Acidobacteriota > Terriglobia > Terriglobales > Acidobacteriaceae > Telmatobacter. The sequence continues at coordinate 51,821 of CAVYBV010000005.1, read as the reverse complement.
CAGGATCAGGCTGATGATTCCGATGGGCAGGTTGATATAGAAGACCCAGCGCCACGAGTAGTTATCCGTGATCCAGCCGCCCAACGTGGGCCCCAGCACCGGGGCCGCGATAATGCCCAGGCTCCAAAATGCCATCGCTTTGCCGCGTTCCTTTCCGGGAAATTCTTCCAACATCACGGATTGGAAAAGAGGCTGCAATCCTCCGCCGGTGATGCCTTGAACCACCCGGAAGAAAATCAGGAAGGGCAGACTAGGCGCCAGTCCACAGAGGACGCTGGACAACGTAAACCCGGTTACGACCGTCAATAATAATTGTTTGCGCCCAAAATAGTTCGAAAGCCAACCGGTAATCGGCAGGATGATTGCATTGGCAACGATGTAGGATGTGAGGACCCACGTGGCTTCGTCCACCGTAGAGGAGAGACTCCCTGCCATATGCGGCAGGCTGACATTGACCACCGAGGTGTCCAGCACCTCCATGATCGCACTGGACATAACGGCAATGGCAACCAGCCATCGCCGTGAAAAGAACGGTGCTTCGGCCGGAGCTGACATCGTGGGTTGCTTTTCATAGTAACCAACCCATGGCAAAAGCGTCGTTGCGGCTCTCTTTTGCAATCCAGCCTCGACCGCAACACGGAAGCCATCTCGGAATAGATCCTGGGATACGCCGCAGGCTCCGGGAGGCTCCTCGGACGCCGGTTCCGGCGGCAGGGCACGAGATTCCAGTCGCCATGGCGACATCACAGGAGTAATCGGCCTCGGCCAGTGAATTGGCGATTTTTCACAGAACCGTAATCCAATCGTGATTCAGGTTGACATTCTACCCGAGTGGCTGGATACTTGGGTAGAATGACGACCCGAGAGAACAACGAAGATCGCATTGCCTTGTTGCAGGGGACCCTGGACCTGCTCATCCTGAAATGCCTTGTCTTCGCTCCATGCCACGGGCAGGGGATTGCGCGAGCGATTCAACGCCAATCGGAAGAAGTCTTCCTGGTGGAGCATGGATCGCTGTATGTGGCGCTGCAGCGGCTGGAAGAGAAGAAGTGGATACGCGCGGAGTGGGGGGTGAGCGAAAACAACCGCAAGGCGCGGTTCTACGCGCTCACCAAGAAGGGGCGCGAGCAGTTGGTGGAGAAGGCCACACAGTGGCGCCGACTTACGCGCGCGGTGGGGCTGATTCTCGATGCGGATCAACTGGCGAAGTCAGAGGAGGCGTGATCATGTTCCGACGTAGACGCAGTGCGCAGGATTTTAGCGAAGAGATGCAGGCGCACATTGACATGGAAGCCGAGGAGCTGCGCCGCGAAGGGTTGAGCGGGGAAGAGGCGCAACGGCAGGCGCGGCTAAAGTTCGGCAGCGTGCGCCGGGAGCAGGAGCGCTTCTATTTGCAGAGCAGGTGGGTGTGGCTGGACAAATGGATGCGCGATCTTAAGCACGCGGTGCGGTCGCTTGGGGAGAGCCCGGGATTCACCATCACGGCGATTGTGACGCTGGCGCTGGGGGTGGGCGCGAATACGGCGGTGTTCAGCGTGATGCATGCGGTGTTGCTGCGGACGCTGCCGGTGGCGGATGCGGACCGCGTGGTGTATCTGCGGACCACGCAACCGCCGCGCGGGACGGGGACGGTGGAAACGACCGAGACATTCTCCTACCCGGTTTACGACGCGCTGCGCAAGCAGACCGGCGCGATGACGGCGGTGATGGCATACGTGCCGCTATCGGGGAGCAAGGTGGCGGTGCGCATTGGGCCGGCGCCTGAAGAAGCCGAAGGCGATATGGTGAGTGGAGATTTTTTCTCCGGGCTGGGCGTGAGGCTCCAGCGCGGGCGCGGCTTCACGGAACAGGACGAGAAGGATCACGCGCCGCTCGCGGTGATCAGCAACGATTATTGGACGCGGCGATTTGCGCGGAATCCGGAGGTGCTGGGGACGACGCTGCTTGTGAATGGGATTGGATTCACGATTGTTGGAGTGGCGGCGCGCGGGTTTGAAGGACTGGAGGCGGGCCTATCGACGGATTTCTGGATACCGCTGCAGAGTCGTGGGGAGCTGAATGCGTGGGGGAACCCTCTCGAAAACGGCAAGACGTATATGACCGATCCGACGTGGTGGTGTTTGCGGCTGATTGGACGGTTGAAGCCTGGGGTTACGCAGGCGCAGGCGGTGGCGCAATTGCAGCCGGTGTTTCAGAGGGCGGCATATATCGGGGTTGGTTCGCCGCGGGCAGGGGAGCGGAAGCCGGTGTTGAGCGTGGCGGAGGCAAAAGGATTTCCCGGATCCGGCGATGAGTATGGCAAGCAGCTTCAGTTGTTGATGGGACTGGTGGGGCTGGTGCTGCTGATCGCGCTGACCAACGTGGCGATGCTGCTGATGGCGCGGAACGCGGCGCGGCAGCGGGAGTTCAGCATGAAGCTAGCGCTGGGAGCGGGGCGCGGCGACCTGCTGCGGCAACTGCTGACGGAGAGTCTACTGCTGGTTACCGCAGGAGGGCTGCTGGCGTTGTTCTTCGCGGTGTATGCGACGAGGGCTCTGGGGGCGTGGGCGCGGATTGAGTCGAGCCTGGCGCCGGATGGAGCGGTGCTGCGGTTTACGGTTGCGGTTCTGGCGGTGGCGGTGGTTCTGTTTGGCGCTGTGCCGATGCGTATCGCAATGGCGGCGGGGCCGTCGCTGGCGATAAAGACATCGGCCGCGGTTTCCGGGGCAAACAGGGGGAAGTCGCGCCTGGGCAGGATGATTGTGGCTCTGCAGATGACGGTGTGCGTGGTGCTGCTGGTGGCCGCGGGACTGCTGATCCGCACGCTGCGCGATCTGGAGAATACGCCGCTGGGATTCAACACCGATGGGCTGGTGGTGTTCGACGTGAAGCCGGAGATTCACTCGCTGGAACAAGGGAGGGAGTTCTACCGCGGGCTCACGGCCAAGTTGCGGGAGATTCCGGGTGTGGAGTCGGTGGGCGTGACGATGTGGCGCATCGGATCCTGGTCGTCCGATAACACCGACATGCTGGTGGACGGAAGGCTGCCGGAGGTTCCCGATGGAGGATCGCGAACGGTGCGCATTAATGTCGCGGGTCCTGGTTTCTTCAGGACGCTTGGCGTGCCTGTGCTGGCGGGCCGCGACTTCGCCGATTCCGACACGGCGAGCTCGCAGCATGTGGGCATTGTCAACGAGGAGTTTGCGCGGCGTTTTCTCCCTGGGGAGAATCCGCTGGGGCATGTAATCGACACGGAAAACAGGGCCTTTCCGATAACGATTGCGGGGGTGGTGAAGGATCACAAGTATCGGAGCATCGACGAAGCGCCGATTCCGATGGCGTGGTATGAGTACGCGCAGATTCCGGTAATCGGAAAGATGGCGGTGGAGATACGGGTGCGGGGTGAGCCGCTGGCGATTCTGCCGGCCGCGCGCAAGGTGGTGCAGCAGATGGATCCGGACCTGCCGCTGATACGGCCGATGACGCAGCGGGCGCAATACGATCTGACGATTTCAAGCCAGGTGCTGTTTGCGCGCCTGGCCGGGTTCTTTGGGCTGCTGGCGGTGGCGCTGGTGGCCGCGGGGCTTTATGGAACGCTGGCTTATCGCGTGAGCAAGCGGACGGCGGAGATTGGGATACGGATGGCGATGGGCGCGAGGCGCGGGCAGGTGGTGTGGATGATTCTGAGGGATTCGCTGGTGCTGACGGCGATTGGGGTGGCGGCGGGAGTTCCTCTGGCGATGGTGATGGGGCGGGCGCTGGCGTCGTCGTTGTATGGCGTGACGCCGCTGGATGGTGCAAGCTACCTGCTCGCCGTTATGGGAGTGGCGACCGTCGCGCTCGCTGCAAGTGCGCTGCCTGCACGTCGCGCTGCGAGCGTCGAACCATTGACTGCACTTCGCACGGAATAGCGGTTACGCTTTCGACTGTAGACCCCGGGGCAAAGCGCTCATTGAACGTGGGTCGAGCCTCATTCGGAGGATCGGTCCTGACAAACGCCGCGGGGTCAGGGAGCATCACGGGACCCTCACCAGGACCCCCAGGCACGGGATTCGCGTCGCCATGGCGATTTAGCACCAACTGATGAGGATGCACCATTCGCTCCTCATGATCTGGCACGCTCAAGGCGGCTGACTCAATTTCGTCATAGGGTCTCTGAGCTGCTTAGTTTCAGTAGCTTATCTTCCAAAGGTAAAACGGACGCGCAATTTTGCCATGGAACTGCCTAAAGGCGTGATTGACTTGCCCTGCCCTAGATCCATTTCATCCTCAGCAGCCAAACCTTGACGCCTTGCGTAAGGCCCGTGTAGGCAAGGAGTGTCAGCAGGAGAATCGGCCAATACATCGCCGGCAGGTGCGTGAGGCCGAGCGAGGAGGCCACCGGAGAATAGGGCAGCCACGCTCCGAAGAGCATGATAGTCAATGTCGTGATCAATAACGGCCAGCTTGCACGGCTCTGAAAGAAGGGGATTTTATTCGTGCGAATGATATGGATGACGAGCGTCTGGGTCATGATGGACTCAACGAACCAGCCCGTCTGAAAGAGCGGGGCGCGGAATGGATCCCAACAGTTGAATAGATAAAGCATGACGAAGAAGGTGGTGTAGTCGAAGATCGAACTGATGGGCCCGATGCAGAGGATGAACCGCTTGATCTCTCCAATATTCGAGGGCCGCGGCCGCACGACCAGCTCGTCGTCCACCGCATCGTTGGGGATCGGGACCTGCGAGAAGTCGTAGAGCATGTTGTTGGTCAATATCTGGATCGGGGCCATGGGAAGGAATGGCAGAAAGGCGCTCGCTCCCAACACGCTGAACATGTTCCCAAAGTTGGAACTGGCTCCCATGCGGATGTACTTGATGATGTTGGCGAAGACTTTCCGGCCCTCGATGACACCGCCCTGGAGCACCATCAGGTCCTTCTGCAAGAGAATCAGATCGGCCGACTCCTTGGCGATATCGGCCGCTGTATCGACCGAGATGCCAATGTCCGCGGCACGCAAGGCGGGAGCATCGTTGTTTCCGTCGCCCATGAATCCCACAACGTGTCCCTTGGTCCGGAGAACATGAACAACTCGCTGCTTGTGCGCGGGAGAGAGGCGGGCGAATAGCGTCGTCTTCTCTGCCGCCTCTGCCAGCTCGGTGTCCGACATCTTCTCAACGTCATCACCCAATAGCATTGGGTCGGCAAGGAGCCCGACGTCACGGCACACTTTGCGGCTAATCAGGTCGTTGTCGCCAGTGAGGATCTTTACCACCACGCCATGTTTGTGCAGCGCTTCGATCGCGGTTGCAGCGGTTGGCTTGGGCGGGTCGAGGAATGCGACATATCCTTTCAACACAAGATCGTGTTCATCTTCCTTTGCGCAGAAAGTCTTGCCGGCTAACTCCTTTACCGCAACGGCCAAAACCCGGAATCCATCGTTGCTCAGACTTGCATATTGGTCTTTCAACCCCTTCATCAGTGCGGGGTCCATGGGTGACAACTTCCCGTCAAGCTCAAATTGCGAGCATTGATGGAAGATCTCTTCTGGAGCGCCCTTGGTCAGGAGGATGGCCTTGCCTTCAGGATTCTCGACAAGCACGGACATCATCCGCCGGGTGAAGTCGAATGGAATTTCGTCAAGTTTCTTGTATTTCTCAATCAGGGCCTGTTCGTGGAAATCGGAGCTATTCAATATCGCGGTATCCAGCAGGTTCTTCAGGCCGGTCTGAAAATAGCTGATGAGGTAGCCATCGCAAAGCACTTCATCCGTCTCTCGGCCAGCAACATTACAGTGCCGTTGCAGGACGACTCGATCTTCGGTGAGCGTGCCGGTCTTATCGGTGCAGAGCACGTCCATTCCGCCGAAGTTCTGGATGGCGTTGAGACGCTTCACGATCACCTTCTTGCGGCTCATGGCAATCGCGCCCTTGGCAAGGCAGACGGAGACAATCATGGGCAACATCTCCGGGGTCAGGCCAACGGCCACCGCCATCGCGAAAAAGAAAGCTCCTTTCCAATCGTGCTTGGTAAATCCATTGATGAAGAAGACCAGGGGTACCATGACCGCCATCAGTTGGATCATGAGCCATGTGAAGCGGCTCAGGCCCTGATCAAAGCTTGTTGGCGTTCCTTCCTGCGTGATGGAACCAGCCATTGTGCCGAGATAGGTATGAACTCCGGTTACGACTACGACCGCGGTCGCTGTGCCGCTTTGAACACTTGTGCCCATGAAGCATGTGTTTGTGAGTTCGACCGCCGAGTTTGCGGCGTGTAGGTCGGCATCGTGGAACTTTTCGACAGGGAGCGACTCTCCGGTCAGCGTGCCCTGGCTGACAAAAAGATCTTTCGCGGACAGAATCCGCACATCGCCTGGGATCATGTCTCCAGCCGACAGATTGATGATGTCTCCCGGAACAAGGTCGCGAAGGGGGATCTCCCGCGGCTTGCCATCCCGGACCACCGTGGCGGTTACATGGATCATCGCCTTGAGCTTCGCCGCAGCGGCGCCGGCGCGGGCTTCCTGCAGGAATCGGAGCGTGACACTTAGCACGATCATGCCTGCCATGACGCTTCCGGCACGCGGATCGCCAGTTGCAAAGGAGATCGACGATAGAACCGCAAGCAGAATGACCAGCGGGTTGCGGAGGATGATCAAGAGGCGAATAAACCAGCCGCGCTGTCGCTCTTGAGCAACCTCATTCGGCCCCGCCATGAGCGCTCTCGAGTCGGCCTCGCTTTGGGTGAGGCCCGTGGGAGCCGTGTGCAGGGATTGCAGCAGGTCATCCCCGTCTTTCCCCGCAGCTTCGAGGACAGCGGGGGATACGCGAATGTTATGCTGCTTTGCCTTTGCGGGGATTTGAGACTCGTCAGGCGGGGGAAGAATCGCTGTAGCGCCGAGAGCGCCGGCGTTCGCCTTTGCTGAGGAGGTCTCAACCGCGTGATTCGAATCAGGTGTCGCCATCCCGCTGGATCCCTTTCCAAACCGTGCTCTACACTCCCGACTGCGGGTATAAGCGAGCGCCGACGAAGACTAAAAAGCCTATTGTCACGCTTTCTCGATCCGAATGGCTGGTTCATTCGAATACGGTGCAGCCTTGGTGCGCGTGGCGTTGCGGACAGACTCTCGGAGGCGTTAAACCTACCCACGCTTCTCCGATGGGTCCGTCGCCCGGCAACGGCGCCGAGAGTATTCCCGACAAGCGTCTGCCGCCCCATAGCCGGTATTGATAGATCGGCTCGAAGCGCAGAGGATACAAAGTTGTCGAACCCATTGATTGCCACCTCGATCACATGATCAAGACTCGGAGCCTGATCGATGTCAACATCGACCGCTCAGTTCATTCGCGCCGACTTACGGAAACCGGTGTCCATGTGGCAGCCAGGACAGGTCGCCGGTTAGCACGTAAATGGCGAGCGCCGCTGCCATAAAAAGCGCACCGAACCAAAAACGCCAGTCGCGATGCATCCGCCTCCAGTACGGACCCGGATCGGGCTCACCTTTGCCGCTGCTGTTTCCTTCGTGATTATGCTTGCTCCCCGTCATTTCTTCTCCATCTCCGCCGAATATTCACCCCGGCGAGCGGCCCGGTTGCAGCGTGCGCGGTGATATAAAGCCTGCTGCGCTGCCGGCACATTCGCATCCAGGCCCTTCCACAGTTCCAAAGCCGGCTGCTGGATAGCGCGGGCATACGAAAACGCCACCGCCCAGGGCAACCGCGATTTGAAGCGAATATTCATCGCGTTCAAACGGGCGGAAGCCAACTCGGCTGATTGCCCCCCAGAGAGAAACGCGATTGCCGGAACCGCAGCAGGGACGGCTCGCAAGAGACAACTCACCGTTGCGTCGGCCACTTCCTCCACGCCTTCTTGTGTGGGACAGGTCAATCCAGGAACAATCATGTTGGGCTTGAGGACCATCTCCTCCACCACCACTCCTTGCGCATTGAGCTGGGAGAAAACAACGCGAAGAACTTTCTCAGTGACTTCGAAGCAACGCTGCAAGCTATGGTCGCCGTCCATAAGAACCTCTGGCTCTACGATGGGAACAAGTCCGGCTTCCTGGCACAACGCAGCATAGCGAGCCAATGCCTGCGCGTTGGCCTCAATGCAGCCCTGGCTGGGGATCTTCTCGCCGATCGCGATCACCGCGCGCCATTTGGCAAAGCGCGCGCCTAAGCGGGAATATTCAGCCAGTCGCTCGCGCAGTCCGTCCAGGCCCTCAGTGATCTTTTCTCCGGGATGGCCCGCTAAGTCCTTGGCGCCCATGTCCACTTTGATTCCAGGAATGATTCCCGCCTCGATGAGGACTTGCGCGAACGGTGCGCCGTCTCTCCTATTCTGCCGGATCGTTTCGTCGTAGAGGATCGCGCCGCCGATGCAGTCACTGAGCCCGGGAGTCGTCACAATCATTTCCCGATAAGCGCGGCGCGCCTCTTCGGTCTGAGGAATTCCCAAACCGGCGAATCGTTTGTTGCAAGTCGGATTGCTCTCGTCCATCGCGAGCAAACCTTTGCTATCTGCGAAGAGAGCAGTCGCAGTGTCTGCGAGTGATGGCGATTTCACCGGGGTGCTCCGTTGTGCAAGAAATAGCCGACCAATTCGGGTACGCGATGCAGAGTGCGTGGCCTGCATCGCAATCATCGATGAAAAGACGGCATCAAGTCCGGTCAATTGTGAACAAGCTGGCTGGATGCGGAAGCAATTCAGTTCATTTGTGTCCGCGCGGTGTTATCCGCGTTAGAATCTCAGTTCAGTGGCCCTGAGGAACAATGTGCTGGGCAGGAGGCGCGCGGAATGGCGGAGTCGCAATCAGATGCTCTGGTGGTGTTCGGTGTGACGGGCGATCTGGCCCACAAAATGATCTTCCCCGCGCTTTACGCCATGGTGAAGCGAGGTGCACTGAATGTACCCGTGATTGGGGTTGCCTTGCCGAAGTGGAGTTTGAAGCGGTTGCAGAGGCGCGCAACGGACAGCATTAAACGATCAGGGGGAATCGACGACAAGCGAGCATTACAACGCCTTCTGTCACTGCTCAAGTATGTGAGCGGCGACTACGGAGACGCTCACACGTTCGCCGCAATTAGAGAGGCTCTTGGCAACGCGCGGCGACCCGCGTACTACCTAGCCATTCCACCTTCGCTCTTCGGAACAGTGATTCAAGCGTTGGGAGCCGGGAACCTGGCTAAAAATGCGCGTGTGATTGTAGAAAAGCCCTTTGGGCGCGATCTAGCCTCGGCGCGCGAGTTGAACAGAGTTGCACATGCGGTGTTCCCTGAAAACTCCATTTTTAGGATCGATCACTTCCTGGGAAAGGAAGCGATCATGAATATCCTCTACTTCCGTTTTGCCAATTCGTTTCTGGATCCGATCTGGAACCGGAATTATGTGGCAAGCGTTCAGATCACAATGTCGGAGAATTTCGGCGTGGGCTCTCGCGGCGCATTTTATGAGTCGGCAGGATGCCTGCGCGACGTGATTCAGAATCATCTCTTCCAGATCGTGGCGCTGCTCGGCATGGAGCCGCCCGCGGGGAGGGACTTTGGAGAAGTGCACAACGAAAAGGCCAAGATATTCAAGGCCATGCGCCCTCTGAAGTCCGATGATATGGTGCGCGGCCAGTATGCCGGTTATCGCGAAGAGAAGGATGTGGCGAAGAGCTCTGACGTGGAGACCTATTGCGCATTGAGGCTCTTCATCGACTCTTGGCGCTGGAACGGAGTTCCCTGGTATGTGCGTTCGGGTAAGTATTTACCGGTCACCGCGACCGAAATCCTGGTGAAACTGAAGAGGCCTCCGCAAGGTCTTTTTGCCGATGCGGTCCAGGCGAACAGCAGGCCGAATTATATTCGCTTTCGGCTCTCTCCCAACTCGGCAATTGCCTTGGCTGCCCGCGTGAAGGCTGCGGGAGAGGAGTTTATTGGAGAGGAGCGAGAGCTTTATCTCTCAGATGAACAGCTAGGCGAGGAGACGCCATACGAACGGCTCTTGGGAGACGCCATGAAGGGCGATGGAGCGCTATTCACGCGAGAAGACGCGGTTGAAGCCGCATGGCTGGTTGTCAATCGAGTGCTCAAGCACCATCACCCCGCCTATTCTTACAAGCGAGGCACATGGGGGCCAAAGGCGGCGAACGCGCTCATCGCAGCAGACGGCGACTGGCATAACCCCGCCGCATAGGCACATCCGGATGATGGGCTCATAGGCCAAGGTTGCTTAGCTGTCAGTAAACATCGCCTTTCCTGGATGTCCCTTGGCCAATGGTGCAGGCGCGGCCGAATCGCTGAAGTCCGCCGTCCACTGCCAGTTCCTGATCTCTGGCATATCCTCAAGGTGTTCGCGAATGTAGTCATGATGTTCGTTTAGCTTCTTGCCGAACATCTGGATTGCGCTGGCAGCCTGCACGCGAAGCCGCGGAATGTGCTTCAGAGCGTCCAATGCAAGATGGAAGCGGCTCATCTCATTCAGCACGACCATGTCGAACGGGGTAGTGGTTGTTCCCTCGTCAATATAGCCATGCACATGGAAGCGGCCCTCATTGGCGCGTCCATGAACCAGCGTATGAATGAGCCACCGATTGTTGTGGAAGGCGAAAATCACCGGCGCCTTTTCGGTAAAGAGCGCATTGAAGGACATCTCGTCCATCCCATGCGGATGTTTGTCTGGATACATCAGGGTCATCAGGTCAACTACATTGACAACTCGCACCTTGATCCCAGGCACATATTTCTGCAGAAGCCATGAAGTCGCGCAGATTTCGATCGTCGGCACGTCGCCGGCGCAGGCCAGAACGACATCCGGTTCTCCGCCCTTGTCGTTGGTAGCAAACTTCCAGGTCGATGCGCCGCGCGAACAATGCTCCAGAGCTTCATCCATGTTCAGCCACTGCAGTTGCGGCTGCTTTCCGCAAGTGACGATGTTTACGTAGTTGCGGCTCCGCAGGCAATGATCGAAGACGCTCAGCAGGCAATTGCTGTCCGGCGGATAGTAGACACGAATGGTGTCACTTCTGCGCGCCAGAGCATTATCAACAAATCCGGTGGCCTGGTGGCTGAAGCCGTTGTGATCGTTCCGCCATGCATGGCTTGTGAGCAAAATACTCAAAGATGCTATCGGCTTGCGCCACGGATACTCGCGGCATTGCTCAAGCCACTTAGCATGCTGCGTCAGCATGGAATCGACCACCTGTGCGAATGCTTCATAAGACGACCACACGCCGTGCCGCCCGGTAAGCAGGTAGCCTTCCAGCCATCCTTCGCACAGATGTTCGCTCAATACCTCCAACACACGGCCATCGGGGCCGAGTTCGTCATCGATCGAGACAAGCTCTGCCATCGAACAGCGTTTTGTCGCCTCGAAGATGGAATTCAGCCTGTTGGAGTTTGTTTCGTCGGGACAAAACATGCGAAAGTTCGTCAGATTCATCCTGAAAATGTCACGGAACAAATCTCCAAGCTTGCGCGGGGCCTCGGCCAGAACCTGCCCCGGTCCGGGGATTTCGAGTGCATAATCGGTGAAATCTGGCAGAGCGAGTGTAATGAGCGATCGCCCGCCATTCACATGGGGACTGCCACCCATGCGCCTGTTGCCGCGAGGCGCGAGCACCGCCAATTCTTCAATGAACTTGCCATTCGTGTCGAAGAGTTCCTGGGGCTTGTAGCTTCTCATCCAAGCTTCAAGAACCTTGAGATGCTCGGGATTCTCGCGAACGGTCGCAAGTGGAACCTGGTGTGCGCGGAAGGTGCCCTCGATTGGGATTCCATCCACTTCTTTAGGGCAAGTCCATCCCTTTGGCGTGCGCCGAATGATCATAGGCCAGACGGGTTGCCTTTTGAATCCGCTCTTGCGGGCCTGCTGTTGAGTTGACCGAATCTCCGTGTAGCAATCGTCCAGCGCCTGAGCAAGAAGTTGATGCACGACTTCGGGATCGTCCCCCTCGACAAAGTAAGGCTTGTAGCCGCGGCCGGTGTAGAGGGCCTTCAAGTCAGCATCGCTGGTGCGTCCCTGCGCGGTCGGACCCGATATCTTGTAGCCGTTGAGGTGCAGAATCGGAAGGACCGCACCATCCCGCGCGGGATTAAGAAAGTTGACAGACTTCCAGCTTCCCTCAAGTGGACAGGTCTCGGATTCCCCGTCACCGATGACACAGGCAACAATCAGGTCGGGATTGTCGAAGGCCGCACCAAACGCGTGAACCAGCGAGTAGCCTAGCTCTCAACCCTCATGCATGGAGTTCGGAACGTGCGGACCGCAATGGCTGGGCACCCCTCCGGGCGTAGAGAATTTGCGGAACATGAGCCGCATGCCATCTTCATCGGCCGTAATCTCGGGATGGACTTCGGTGTACGAGTCTTCCAGATAGGAGCAAGCATTCAGCGACGGGCCACCGTGTCCCGGCCCTGAGATATAGATGATGTCCGCATCATGTTCTTTGATGAGGCGATTCAGGTGGATGTAAATGAGGTTTTGTCCCGGCGAGGTTCCCCAGTGGCCGAGCAGCCTCGGTTTGATCTGCTCCCTTTTGAGCGGTTCTCGCAAGAGGGGATTCTCAAAGAGGTAGATCTGGCCTATGCATAGATAATTCGCTGCGCGAAAGTAGCGATTCATCCTGTTGAGCATGTCCGGCGAAAGCGGTCCTTTAGGGGCCAGTGCTTGGGCCTCCGTTTTTCCGTTTGCGGCAATCGCGGTTGATAGAGCGACATCGAAGATGAACGCGGAGGATTTCGCAACCGGGTCAGTGCTTAAAGGGAGCTCGGTCGTAGCCATGTTGTAGTTCCTTTTCTACTTCTTCGCGGCAGGTAAAAGTGCGGCGGCGATTTAAGGCGTTGATTCATCCGGGATGCGCCTGCGGATGCTCTCTGAGATTATTTCGCCAGCAATTTCTTAATCGCGTGCAGTTCGAGGCGGCGCTTCGCGGTGGTCCTGGGATACGCCATCTTGAGTTCTCCAAGCGCATCCAGAACGATTTGGGAGACGATCAGGCGCGCGTCTTCCTTATCGTCTGCGGGGACGACGTACCACGGCGCATTGTGAGTGCTTGTTGAATGCAGGCAATCTTCGTAGGCGCTGATGTAGTGCTTCCAATACTTCCGCTCGTGAATGTCGGCGGAGCTGAACTCCCAGTTCTTGTCCGGCTCATCGATGCGCGCCAAGAATCGCTTTCGCTGCTCCTTGTAAGACAAGTGAAAAAATATTTTGATGGTCTTTGTTCCGTTACGATGAAGATGCTTCTCCAAATCGCGGATCGAGTCATACCTTTGGGCCCAGATGTCTTTCTCGTCACGCAACTCTTCGGGCAATCCCTGTCCGCGCAAAAGCTCCGGATGAACGCGAACGACCAGCACTTCTTCGTAATAGGAACGATTGAATATGCCGATCCGACCGCGTTCGGGAAGACGGCATGTGGTGCGCCAGAGAAAATCATGCTCGAGTTCTTCGACACTCGGCTGCTTGAAGCTGAACACCTCGCAGCCTTCCGGATTGACTCCGGACATGACATGCCGAATGGCTCCGTCTTTGCCGGCGCCATCCATTCCCTGAAAGATCAACAGCAATGCATGCCGGTTGGAGGCAAAGTGAAGATCCTGCAGCGAGCTTAGCTTCTCCATGTGCTGCTGCAGAAGTTCTTTATATTGCTCTTTTGACTTGTAATAATGATCGACACTCGTCGGCCACTTGCTGAGGTCGATCTTTTTGTCTGGCGGCACTCGATAGCTTTTCGAATCGATCGTCATCTTGTCCCTTCGCTGTTCAACGTGCTTCCATGCGATCTTTTTCCTGGCCACCGCGTCGCCGCGTGTTTCGCGCTCGGCTTCAAGCCAATCCTGGTCCTGTTGACTCTCGCCATGGACTCGCTGCTGATAAAGCTCATAGGCGCGGGCTGCGATCTCTGAGGTGCGGTCCGCAGGCATCCTCGAAAGCAGCGCAGGCTTGGCCGGATCGAAGATACGGTAAGCCAGTAGCTTCACGCGGTCATTGATGAGCGCCCAGATCAGAGCGTAGGCCCACACGAATCCTGCCCACTTCCAGCCGAGCGGGGCCATGAACAAGCCATAGACCGCAATCAGCGTCGCAATGGTCTGTGTACCCAGCACCGCTATCCAGAGAATCCGCGCAGGCCGTATGGACCAGAAGGGACCGCGCGTACGCGTGAGGAAGATGGTCAGATGCCCGGCGATAGAAAGCTTCAGGTACATCAGTGTCTGGATGTGCTAGCGGTCCATGTGGAAGACTCGCTCACCGAGATAGAAGAGAAGAAACGCAGCGGCGACCCCGATCACTCCGAGCACAGTGGAGATCGAGAGCACAAGCCGCATATTCCAGGATTCCGGCTTGTTCTTGTAGAGGACGTTGTCATAGGCGATGGACAAGATAGCTCCATCGTTGAGCAGGGCCAGCATCACGATCATGACCGCGGTGAGAGGATAAAAGTTGAACACCAGGATTGCGAGCGTCATGAAGAACAGCACACGCAGCGTCTCGGCAATGCGGTAAATCGCGTAGCTGTTCATCCGCTGGAAGATGCGGCGGCTCTCCTTGATTGCATCGATGATCACCGACAACCCCGAGGTGAGCAGTACGATCGATGCAGCTGCCCGCGCGGCGTCTGTGGCGCCCGAAACGGCGATTCCACAATCGGCCTTTTTCAATGCAGGAGCGTCGTTGACGCCATCGCCGGTCATGCCCACGATATGGCCGCGCCGTTGAAGAATATCGACAATGTGATACTTGTGCTCGGGAAATACCTGCGCGAATCCGTCGGCCTTTTCGATGGCTTCTTCAGTTTGGGTTGACTCTTGCTTCTTCGTGTCGCCCAAGGCGCCGGCATCCAGTATGTTAGTGCCCAATCCGAGTTGTTTCGAGGTCTCCCGGGCTATAGCGATCTGATCGCCCGTAACCATCTTCACGTCCACGCCCATCTGCCGGGCGCTCGCAATTGTCGCCTTGGCCTGTTCGCGCGGCGGATCGAACAAAGGCAACATGCCCGCGAACTTCCATTTGCTTTCCTCATCGGCTCTCGCTACGCCCAAAGAGCGGAAGCCGCGCCCCGCAAATTCATTGATGGCGTTCTCGACTGCTGCCTTCACCTCATCTGCGTTGTTTGCCAGTTGCAGGATTGCCTGGGGAGCACCTTTAGACACAAAAAACTGATTTCCGTCCGCTCCTTTGACCGTGGCTTCTGTGCGTTTATGCACAGGATCGAAGGGTTGAAAGTGAAGTACCTTGAAGCTCTTCAGCTCCTTGTCGTCCTTCACTCCACCGATCACTGCAAGGTCGATAGTGTCCTTGTCTTCGGCTCGCGACGCGAGCGCGGCCCAAAGAATAACTTTGTCGGGAGCAATGCCGTCCACGGTGAAGGGATCGCCCAGCGTCAGTTTGTTCTGTGTTAGCGTACCGGTCTTGTCCGAGCACAATACATCCACGCCAGCGAGTTCTTCAATCGCCGACAATCGGGTAACAATCGCTTCTTTCTTCGCCAGCAGGCGAGCACCCACCGCCATGGTCACAGAGAGCACTGTCGGCATGGCTACCGGGATGGCGGCAACCAGCAGGACCAGGCAGAATTCAAGCGTAGTGAGAACCTTGTCGCCACGGAATAGAGCGACGATCAGGATTAACACCACGAGCGCTACGGCAAGAACGATGAGGTAGTCACCGATCTTCAACACCGCTTTCTGGAAATGGCTTACGGTATTCGCCTCTTGCACCATCTGCGCGGTCTTGCCGAAATAGGTATTCGTTCCGGTGGCATATACCATTGCGTCAATTTCGCCCTGACGGACTATCGAGCCCGAGAAAACGGCCATACCTGGCTTGGCGGTCACGGGCAGGGACTCGCCGGTCAATGCGGATTGATCCACTTCAATGGGATCGCCGTCAAGCAGGCGTGCGTCGGCAGGAACGATGTCGCCGAGACGCAGTCGGACTACGTCTCCAGTTACAAGTTCACTTGCTTTGGGATTCTGCCACTTGCCATCTCGCTTGACCTTAGCCAGGATCGCCAGGCGGGCTTTCAGAGCGGCAATTGCGTTCCCGGCCTGGTGTTCTTCCCAGAATCCTACTACTGCGTTGGAACAGAGCAAGAGCAGGATGATGAAGAAGTCCAGCCAATGCAGCACCAGCGCTGAGAGAATCACGGCGCCTTCGATCATCCAAGGAATCGGGCCCCAGAAATAGGAGAGAAACTTTAAGAACTGATTGGTGTTCTTCTCAGTAATCTCGTTGGGCCCGTATTGTGTCATCCGTTTCTCGGCCTCGGCCTGGCTGAGTCCATCCGGGGTCGACCCCAACTTCTTTTGCAACTCCGGCATCGGGAGGGTCTTCAGATCATCCTTGGACACTGGGTCGGGGTCGTGCTTTAGTTCAGGCTTCAACTCGGGCTTCTCTGCAATCGCTGTCACGATGGATGTTCTCCTGTTCTTGCTCCTGCCAGCCGACGCGCTTCAGAGAGAGGCTTAGGAGACTGTTGAATGGCGGAGATGTACTACCGGTCCTGTGCCCGAGGGTTGGAATGTTGCGTACAGATGACAGACCAATCACAGGAGAAATGCTCCGACGAGCAAATTACTTCGAAAATATACTGTGATCTCTGTCGTACCTTTGTTCAGTTTTCGTGGATTTCTCCGCAGCTTTATCAGCCGCGCGTTCAATCCTTTTCTCGGCAGGTGCGTCCGAGATCGTCTCGTCTTCTGGTTTCGTTGCTTCTGAGTTTTCAAACTGTTTTGGCACGGTGATTTGCTCCTGTTGTCACCATGGACCCTCACTTGTTCTGAATCTGTGCACTTTTGCTCTCATGGTTGACCGGTGCAAAGCCTGAACGCGTGCACGTCAGCATGGCATCTGGATTTGTCTCGCGAAAACCCACAAATTGTGAGCAAAAAGAACCAGACACACGTTCCGGATCAAGGCTAAACTAGGAAAGGTTTTGTGTTGTTTGCGTTCGAGGCCTGTTGAGGCCACCATATGGAGAGGCCTGCGCGCGACAGACAATTTCCAGCCTCCTTTGCTGCCGCCTGAATATTCTTGGCCTTTTTGCTCTGCAACGTTGCCAGTTTGCCGTTGGCCTTTTCGTTGCGATATGAAACCAGGCTCTGTCCAATGTGGATGAATGCGGAGCATCCTTGTACCACGGAACGAAGGGCCCGTCAGGAGCCGGTATGCAGAAAATGAATCCTAGAATTGCCACATTCGACGCCGTGGCTTCGCAAGCTTGGCTTCATTGAGTACAACGGCCGCATACAGGTGCATAAGTCCTTACTCAAAGTGGTATTGCTCGATCTACTGCCAGAGCACAACTCGCAGAATCCCGTGATTGCAGTCCCCCCACGAGCAATTTCCGCTGAAGATCCGTAAATCATCCCCCGCGAATCAGGTTCCCAGAAGAGTTTTTCGGATAGCTGCTACCACCACTCCATGGCGCGGCCTGCCCCAGTCTTAACACCGCTTTCAGGCTTGGCCGAGCGTAGAAGCAACAGCGGACATTCCACCAGCTTGACGACCTTCTCGGCGATTGAGCCGAATACCAGCGGGTGCCAGCCTGAGATGCCGTGTATCGAGATTACGACCATATCGATATGCTCTCGCTCAATTACCTCCAAAACGTTTCCCGCAACGTCATTTCCGATTTCGACGCCGGGGGTTGCTTTGATCCCCCTGGCCACAAGAACAGCTTGGCTCTTCGCAAGATGTCGCTCCGAGTATTCCCGAGCCTGCTGAATGCAATCGGCTTCCGGGATCATGTCGGGGAGAGTTGTGGTGGGAAACATCGGGATCACATTTAAGAGGAAGAGTTCGGCGTGAAAATGTTGAGCAAGGTCCGCTGCCATCTCCAAAGCGGCCTGGGATGACGGGCTGAAGTCAATGGGCAGTAGGATCTTCGTAGGGATGGACGGGAAAGCACGAACTTCAGGCATGACAATCTCCAGGCCGGATCAACGAGGCGGCTCAAACCTCATGTTCCTCCTGATACAGGAATAAGGCTGTGCTCTTTTGTCCACTCTCAAACGGGCCAGATTGAGCCAATAAGATTTGCCGCCGCTTGCTCGGTGGACGAAACGATACGGGGGCTTGTTTCGGCACCGGTCAAAAGTGACCATCTAGTGAGCATCCCACTCTGACACACTCTCTATGGACATAGCGGAGCCTATTTGAACGGCGCCTCAACCGATCCCAGACAACCGATGTGCATGGAGAAGAGAATGACAACGACAAATTCTGTAGTAGCAATTTACGATACCCACGAGCAGGCGGAGCTCGCGGTAAAAGAACTCCAGCAGGCTGGAGTCGACATGAAGAGTCTCTCGATTGCCGCGAGAGACACGCACACCGACGAACATGTAGTTGGCTACTACAACGCCGGTGACCGCATGAAGTACCGGGGCAAGGTCGGTGCGTTCTGGGGCGGTTTCTGGGGATTGCTATTTGGATCTGCGTTGTTCGCGATACCGGGCATTGGGCCGATTCTCGTGGCTGGCCCGTTGGTAGCCTGGATCATCGCCGGTCTTGAAGGAGCCGCTGTTGTCGGGGGAGTTAGCGCAGTGGGGGCAGGCCTGGTAAGCATCGGTATACCCAAGGACAGCGTCCTCAAGTACGACGTGGCCCTGAAAACCGACAAGTTTTTGCTCATTGTCCATGGCACACCGGATGACGTAAACAAGGCCAAGGACATCATCGCGGGGACTGAACACAGTTCTTACGCCGTTCATGGCGAAACGGTCTACGCCTGAACAATTGGCAAGATTGCACACCAACGCGCTGGAATGGACTGAAAAGGCAAACCTGCCTCAGACCAGCCAGCCTCGACACAGCATGAGAGACAATTGCGATGAACCGAAGCAATTTGTTCCCGCGCTGAAAGGCGCGCTTCGAGTATTGGTCTTCGCCGATGATTCAAATCGGTTCCGGGATACGCCGATTTGATCCTTTGAGATCCTCTCGATAGAAGCCCGGCGGCACGTGGTCAGCATTAGGCGTATGCTTGAAGTAGAAGTAATCTCCGCTTTTCTCGCCTTCGGCATTCCAGGCTCCGCTCCAGACGAGCATCTTTCAAGTACGCAACCGAACGACTGGAGCAGCCATGAGCCTGATTACTCAAAGCGATGTAAAGAACCACCTGTCTCCTCGCTACCGCACAAAGATCCATTTGTGCGAGCCGGAAAGCCAGCCCGACGCAACCGGCTTCTCGGTTGGCGAACCGGATGCAATCCAGGCAAATCCATTGAGTTTTGCTGAGGATTTTATTGCGGAACACTCGCCCTCCTGCGCCGCCCTCGCGCCGGACAAACCTTTGGTTGGCTCCATCGGCCCGCAGGCGCCTGCAACATCCAGAAGCGTGCAATCGTGAATTTGCATTCGGTCTTCCTGCGCAACGGATGCATCCTGCCGGATCGGTTAGACCCTTGCCGGCAGCCCATCGGAGAAGATTGGTCTGTTGTTGAAGAGATCCCTGCGCTCGTCTTCGACACTATGATCCGCCAGGCTGGCTGGCATTTCATTTGGCTGCAGGAGGCCTGTTCCCGCCGAGGCATTGGGTTGACGGAAGACGCGGCGACCCGCCGAGCGTTGTCCCATGCGCTCAAAGGAGTAGCGAAACGATTCAACGCCGCGGAGCTTGATTCTGTTCAGATCACACAGTACCCGGGATTCCACATCGCGAATGTCACCATACAGACCCTCCAGATTCAGCGGCACGCCTCGCTGAACGTTGCCGCCGGGCAGCATCCCCAACCGGTTCCGGCAGGATAAGTCGGCAGCAGCAACGCAGGAGGCGAAGGTTCTGAACCGCGTCCACCGTGCATCCGCAAGCTTCCTGTGCAGTACATCAAGGCGCGGCCGGGTTCGCAATTTGAAAGCAGGCTAGGATGACTCTTCATGAAATCATAGGTTCGCTCGGGCCAATTGAAGTACCCGCACCTTTGGCTGCATCGCCTATCGTACTGAAGGCCTGCACTCCGCCTCTGCCCACGCGTATTGCGTTTATCGGAAATTACCTGCCGCGCGAGTGCGGTATCGCCACTTTCACCACCGACCTTTGTAATGCTCTCACCGCCGAATTCGGAGAGGGGCGGCTGTTTGCCATTCCCGTCAACGATCCCGATTCGAGCTACGACTACCCGGAGCAGGTGCGTCTGGAACTTGCCCAGGAGGATCTTGTCTCCTATGAGCGGGCAGCGGAATTCCTGAACTTTAACGGCAACGATCTTGTCTGCCTGCAACATGAATATGGCATCTTCGGCGGCGCTGCGGGCCGCTACATTTTGACATTGCTGCGCAGATTGAAGATGCCCCTGGTCACCACCCTGCATACGGTTCTCCGGGAACCGGACCGAAATCAACGCATCGTCCTTGAAGAGATCGGACAGCTCTCCGATCGTCTGGTGGTTATGAGCGAGCTGGCTGCCAAACTGCTGCGCGAAGTGTACGCGGTTCCGGGCGGGAAGATCGACGTGATTCCACACGGCGTTCCAGACCTTCCGTTTATGGACCCCAACTACTTCAAAGACCGCTTTGGTACGGAAGGCAAGTCCGTTCTGCTCACCTTCGGCTTGCTGTCTCCAAACAAGGGGATTGAAAACGTCATCCGGGCGCTGCCTGCGATTCTCTTGAGTCATCCCGATGTGGTCTACATCGTCTCCGGTGTAACCCATCCTCATATTCGACGGCGCGAAGGCGAGCGCTACCGCGAAGGGTTGCAGGCTCTCGCCGTGCAGCTTGGTGTTTCTTCGCATTTGATCCTCAACAACCGATTCGTGAGTGCGGAAGAGCTTGTGGAACATGTAGGCGCCGCCGACATCTACATCACGCCCTACCGGCAGGAGGCGCAGGTGGTCTCCGGCACGCTGGCAATTGCGCTGGGCGCAGGCAAAGCGATCGTCTCCACGCCTTATTGGCACGCTAACGAGCTGCTCGCCGAAAAGAGGGGCGTAATCGTTCCTTTTGAAAGTCCGGATGCCATAGCGCAAGCCGTCGTCGCTCTTCTTGAAAACGATGCGGAACGCCACGCCATGCGCAAACGCGCTTATCTTCACTCCCGTGGAACCACATGGCCGAAGACAGCGCGGGCTTACATGGCGAGCTTCCAACGAGCCCGCTTTGAACGATCGCTGCTGCCAAGAGGCTCTCAATCGCGCGATGCGGCTGTGGATCCGATGGCTTCAAACGATGCCTTGCCTCTTCTGAACACTGCCCATTTGTCAACCATGACCGACGAAACGGGCATGTTGCAGCACGCCATCTTCTCCGTGCCCAATACGCGCGAGGGCTACACCACCGATGACAACGCGCGGGCGCTCATCGTATCCACTCGCCTGGGTGAGTCGGTTTCGCCTGAACGCAAGGCAGAACAACTCGATCTTTCCCGCCGCTATCTCAGCTTTCTCTGGCTTGCATTCCATTCCGACACGGGACGGTTCAGGAACTTCCTGGGATATGACCGCAAATGGTTGGAGGACGTTGGATCGGAAGACAGCCATGGCAGGGCGATTTGGGCTTTGGGCGATGTGCTCGGCCGTTCGCAGAATGCCGGGTTGCGGGGAGCGGCGGGAAGGCTCTTTCAAGCCGCCGTTCCGGCGACTCTGACCTTCAACAGTCCGCGCGCCTGGGCATTCACGGTGCTGGGGCTGCAAGCCTATCTCGACTGGTTCCCCGGCGACAGGGCCATGCAAGGGGTTCGTAACACGCTCGCCAATCGCCTTCTGGATATCTACGAACGCAGTCACTCTCCGGCCTGGCATTGGTTTGAGAAGAGTCTTTCGTATTCCAATGCAAGGCTGCCGCAGGCGCTTATCCTGGCCGGCCGGCGCAGCAATAACAAGAGAATGATCGCAGCGGGAATTGAGTCCCTCGAATGGCTCGTAGCGATCCAGCACTGCGGTGACAGCGAAGTTTTTGTGCCCATCGGCTCCAGTGGAACATTTGCCGAGGGTGCTGAGAGGGCCCGTTTCGATCAGCAGCCCGTCGAAGCCTGCGCCACAATCTCTGCTTGTCTTGAGGCATACGGGCTGACGCAGGAAGAACACTGGCGCGAAGAAGCCGAACGGGTCTTCAAGTGGTTCCTTGGCAATAACGACCTGCAAGTACCTCTCTACGATCCATCTACAGGCGGCTGCAGAGACGGGCTTCATCCCGATCGCGTAAATGAAAACCAGGGAGCGGAATCCACGCTTTCGTTCCTGATGGCGCTCCTCGAAATGCAAGGTGCGACAGTGACCCACGAAAATGAAGTGCAACAGGAAATGAGTATCTCCCTTTGAACCCAATTAGTCTTGCCGCGGCTTTGCCTGAGGAATTGCCTCTGAGTCAACAGAATCCGGGACCATGCACAGACCTCCGTTTGTTTACGCGCTATTCCGGCAACCCGATCCTCAGTCGTGAGCATTGGCCTTATCCAATCAACAGCGTCTTCAATGCGGGGGCAGTCCGCTTATCCAGCGGCGACACCCTGTTGCTTTGCCGCGTGGAAGACAGGAGTGGCCTGTCGCACCTGTGCGCGGCACGTTCGGAGAATGGAATCGACGGATGGCGCATCGATCCCGAGCCCACGCTGTTGGCCAATCCGCGCGATTACCCTGAAGAGATCTGGGGCATAGAGGATCCGCGCATCACCTTCGTTCCCGAACTCGAACAATATGCGGTGGCGTACACTTCATTTGCGCGCGGCGGACCGGGGGTTTCGCTGGCGCTCACCAAAGACTTCCGCCGCTTCGAGCGATTCGGCGTGATCATGCCGCCTGAGGATAAGGATGCTGCTCTGCTGCCGCGAAGAATCAATGGTTACTGGGCCATGATCCACCGCCCGGTCACGCCGACCGGCGCTCACATGTGGATCTCGTACTCCCCGGACTTGCGCTATTGGGGCAGACATAAAGTCATTCTGGAAGCGCGCCGCGGGGGATGGTGGGACGCGAACAAGATTGGTCTTTGCTCTCCGCCGATTGAAACGCCCAGAGGCTGGCTGACTATCTATCACGGAGTGCGCCAGACAGCCGCGGGAAGCATTTACCGCCTGGGCCTCGCGCTTTTTGACCTGGAGAGGCCGGAAGTCTGCCTGCAACGGGGAAACTCCTGGATGTTCGGCCCCGAAGCGCCTTACGAACGGAGCGGAGATGTGAGCGACGTCGTTTTTCCCTGCGGCCAGACCATCGGCGCGGATGGGGATACGATTTACCTCTATTACGGGGCTGCCGATTCCTGCATGGCCCTCGCCACGGGCAGCGTCCGTTGCCTGCTCTCATGGCTGGACGCAAATCCCAGCGCGGGAGACGGAACCAATCGGTAATTCATTCCAAATCCCCGCTGAAAGGAAGCTTCAAATGAACGCAGCATCGATCACCTGGCCGAATTGGCTGCCGCGGGTATTGTGGTTCCGCCATGCCTGCCCCCGCTGCAACTCTACTCAATTCAAGGCAGGCGAGCTGCGTTGGTTCGATGGCCTTCTCGCCATGTTCTTTCTTCACCCGGTTCGTTGCAAGTTTTGCTGGCGGCGGTTCTACTGGTTCTGCCTTCGGGGTCCGGAATGAGCATCCTCCAAGACTCGGGTTCCACGTCGAATGATCTTCTGGAAAGCCTTATCGCGAAATCCACCCCGCCAGCGCTGAATTATCAGGTCGTTGCACAAAGTGCGTTGGACGTGCAGAACATCGAGAATTCACCAGCCGTCAGCATGGGACCGTACTTGCTCAAGTCAGGACAGATAAGGCTCCTGACAGCAATCAGCATCTATAGCCTCCGAGGAGAAAGCCGCGAGCAGCTGCGGCTGCTTTATATGAATGCCACGGCAATCCGGGTCTGGGAAGAGATGGGGAACATACCGAAAATAATCAGTACGCAAGTTCGCCCGCCTCGCACAGCGATCCTCGCTTTTGGTGTTCCCTTCAGCAAATAGCCTTTCGATGGCCACATCGCTCCCTGATTCGTCTCTGTGCGACCTGCACAAGTCCTCGTTCCCATAGCTGGTTACCGAATTCATTCAGCACAAAGTCCAAATTTGTGAACTGGTGGCATCACGAACCGGCGGGATCAATAAACGTACCGATAAACGCCGCAGGGTCCGGGATTGAGCTTAGAACGATAGAGCGCGTTCTTCAGAGGATTGGCCCCTCGCCGCATGCCCGTGCCCGGGAAAATCATGTTCCCGGGCGTTGGTACCCAACCGAATCGGCGGTAACTGATTTACGCCATTGCCTCCGGAACGCAGTGCAGCTTCGCCTTTGGACTGCATTTCGTGTGCAAAATCTGCTCTCAATCCGAACGCCTTGTGAGCGAATTCTGTCGGCCAGAGGCAGGACGGGCGGCGACCGCCCCGATCTCGTTCCGACTGAGTTTCCCTCGACTTTGCCGGCACACTGTTTGCACACCGACAAACGCGCGAATCGCGAAACTCGGGTTGATGCAGTCCGACTGGCTGATGCCGGATCAGTATACTGCGCGCGATTTTCGGTGGGCACCGTCTTGCTGGCTCCGGGCCAGTTAAAGCCTTCTCCAATCCCCAGCAGAAAGCGAAAGGCGGCGAAGCTGAACACCGAGGAAGCAAAGCCGGTGAGGATGTTGACGACCGACCAGAAGACGACGGCCAGGGCCAGGCCGAGCCGCGTTCCCACGGCATCAAGAAAGATGCCGCCGAGGAGCCAGGTGACCGCATAGGAAATCTGAAACGCGCCAAGGATCTTGGCCAGGTCCGTGTGGGTAAAATGATATTGCGCGGTGATCAACGGCGCCAGGACGGAGAAGGTCTGACGGCTGATGTAATTGATCACCGTGGAAAAAAACAACGACCAGACAATCCACGAGCGTGGCCGCCCCGGGCCGCGAGCCTTGACCGGCGTTTCCCGCTGCCGCGCAACATCTGCTGGATTCATCGCTTCTCGCCAGGAGTGCTTGCTTCAGACGGTGTTTTCTGTGACCGGATGATCGACGATCTCTTCGTTTCGCGGATCCCAATACAGCTTTTTACCGCTCCAGTACGACTGGGCCGCCATGATGCACACCAGCGCATGGGAGAAGCCGTGATCGACGGTCGCGTTGGGCTGGGTGCGCGTCTGCATCGAATGCAGCCAGTTCACCAGATGGCCCGCGTCGTCGTCATCCGGGCCAAGCGAGTTGGGCGCCGGTGCGCCGGGGACATGCACCGTCTCCTCACCGTCCTGTGCCGAGCCCACGATCGGGAGCTTGGTATAGACCGGCCCAGACTCGGTTGGATCCCATTGCTGCCTTCCCCCTTCACGGGTGACTGTAAACAGCGACGCACCCTCGCCGCCATAATTCTCGATGGTGCCGTCGCGCCCGTGAATGCGGGAGAAGCTGCGGTAACTGTTGCCGAAGATTGTCTTATAGGTGTAGAGAAACCCTTTCGGATACACGATGGCCGTCACGCAGGTATCGGGATTGTCCCGGCCGTCTTTCCATGTGAAGACTCCTCCATTCGCGACCACACTTTCCGGATAGGTTTCATCTGTCCAAAGATGCACCAGGTCGCAGCCATGGCTAAGCCATTGATCGAAGATGCCCGAGGAAAAGTCCTTATAGAGCCGAAATTCGAGATATACGTGCGGGTCGAACGGGCGATCCGGCTTCCCCAGCAGCCAGCGCTTCCAGTCGGTGTCTTCTTGGCGCAGCTTCGAGGTCCGGCCATACAGCCATTGCTTCCACTCCATGTGGATGTCCATCTTCATTTGCTTGTTGATGCCGGTGTCCATGGGAGTGAATCTCCACCGCTCTTCATTCACGTTCCACTCCTGCTCGATATGGACAATGCTGCCGATTCGCCCGGAACGAATGATGTCGCGCACGGCCAGGGGATAGGGTTGGCTGCGGTGCTGGGTTCCCATCTGGACAATCTGCCTGGACTGCTTCACCAGGTCGCGCGTCTCAATGGCCTCGGGGAGCACGTTGGCAAACGGCTTCTCCACATAACAATCCTTTCCCGCTCTCACCACCTCAGCGCACAGCTTGGCATGCTGAAAGTCGCCGGTGGCAATCATCACGCCGTCGATGTCCTTCTGGGCCAGCATCTGTTCGGAGTACTTGAAGCTCTGCGGCTCCAGGTTGAAGAGCCGCTTGACCTGGGCAGCGCGATGCTCCCGCGCGAGGCTCCAGATGTCGCAGACCGCAACCGTCTCCACAGGCATCTGCCTGGCCGCAAGCGAGACCATGTGCACATGCCCTTCACTGCGGTCGCCGCAGCCGAGTTGCGCGATGCGGATGCGATCATTGGCGCCGAGGACGCGCGCATAGGATTTTGCGGTCATTCCCGCCGCAAGCATGGTGCCCGCTCCCTGCTTCAAGAATGTTCTGCGATCGGTTCCGGAAATCGGTTCGTTTGTCACAAGACCCCCTATCCCTTCCATAATCGCCGTGGCGTGCTGTTGGCAGTATCAGGTCTGGTTACAGGCCCATTGAGAAACCAGCACTTCGCCCAGCTCATTCGCGGATTCCAGATCCAGGTAGATGGTTGCATCCGGATGCGTGCGCAGGACGGTTGCGGGACACGCCGTGGAAACAGGCTCTGCGAAGGCACGCCGCACAATCTTCGCCTTGCGTTTTCCCGGCACGGAAACGATAAGCCTGGGCACACGCAGCAAGGCAGGGATGGTGAGTGTGATGGCATATTCCGGCACCTGCTCGACGCTGCTGAACCAACCCTCCGCTGTTTGCTGCTGCCGGCACGCGGCGTCCAATTGGACGATCTTCACATCCACGGGATCGGTAAAGTTTGCTACCGGAGGATCGTTGAAGGCCAGGTGGCCGTTTTCACCGATACCGAGAAAGCACAGTTGCGGGGCGGCGGAGCGAAGTTTCCCGGCATACTCGCGGCTGGTTTTGACTGGATTCGGCGCGCTTCCATCAATCTCAAAGAAATCTTTCATCGGCACTTTACTTGTCAATCTTTCGCGGAAATAGCGGCGGAACGAGGCGGGATGATCCGCGGCTAATTCGACGTATTCATCCATATGAAAGCCGAGAACCTGATTCCAGGGAAGATTGGCAATGCCGGTAAGCGCCTCCAGCATCTTCAGCTGCGAGACTCCCGAAGCAAAGATCACTGCGATAGAGCGATGACTTTTTGCTAACTCGATCAGAGCGTTCGCCGCAGCATGCGCCGCCGCTTCACCGGCAGCATGCGCGCTGGGATGAACTTCGACCTTCATTTTGCCGACCTGGTAGAACTTCGCTTGAGCAACCTCTTCTGTCAATCGTGACTCCTTTGCATTGAATGCACAGGGTCGCGAGGATTGGCAGGATAAATAAGCACGCCCTGAACCACGCGGTTGATCACGCCGTCGGGGCTGGGGTTATCGGGATTCAACCCAATGCTCAAGCTCAAATGGTATCCGAGCAACTGTGGGCCCAGGATCTCAAAGAAGGTACGCAAAGCGTCGTCGGCATGCGGCGCGACGGCGGGGATAAGCGCATCAAACAAGCCTTCCGATTCGGCCGGGTCCGCGATGCCAACCACGTAACCAAGCTTTTTCATTCGAAGCTCATGGATCAGATCTGCTTCATAACGGCGGCGAACCGGATCGCTGGATAGCAGGCACAGCACGAGTGTGTCAGCTTTGACAAAAGACATAGGGCCATGACGAAGCCCCAGATGAGTCTCAGTGACGACGGGAAAGCGGCCCGCGGTCGTTTCGAGAATTTTCAGCCCAGCTTCACGCGCCCATCCAAGCAGGGGCGATGAGGACAGAATCACGATCCGGTCGCGGACGCCGGCGGCCACACCGCGGCTTGCCCGATCAATGTCGGGCAGCAACGCGGCTGCGCGCTTGCTGAACTCATTGGCCGCGGCCACAACCGCATCCGGTTGAGCCAAAACCAGCCCGGCAACCACCAAATTAGAAAACGAACTGGTCATGACCAGGCTCAGGTCATTGGTGCGGGGGTCAAGGACAATGAGCCCATCAAGACTCGCGTGGGATAATGCGCCATCTTCATTGCACACGATCGCCAACTGCAAAATGTCCGGCCGCAGGGTGCGAACACGCTCGACAACGGCGGCGCTTTCCGGACTATTGCCGGAGCGGGCCAGAGAGATCACTGCGTCGACATCCAGCAGGTATCGTTCCGCATCGACGAGCAGGTCGGTGGTGGGGACGACACGCGCCCGCGGCCACGCTGCGGCCACAGCTGCGGCCGCGTGGGCCGAAGTTCCCGCTCCGGTCAGCAGGACGCGAGCATCTTGCAGCTTGACGCCCAGTTGCAACCGCTCCGATGCGGTGCGAACGCTTTCCGCCGTGACCGGCCAAAGAATGGGCTGCCGGAGGATCTCCTGCAAAGTGTGTTCGGGCGCGGTCTGGTGGCCATCCTCCGCGAGTACTTTCGAATCGTGTGACATTTAAACTCCGTTCCTCTTTGCGGGTGCGCTCCAGTCAGCGGCAAATTTGCAGTTCGCGAATAGATCAAATACGAAGCTCTACGGAACGATATATTAGCATTGTGCAACCGTCAAGTCTTTCACTTTCCTAAGAACGAAACCATTGTGGAAGATCCGATCCCATGAAATGCAGGAGCCGGATATGAGTCCTGCCGTTGCCGAAGCGCTCTTCTTTTTCCACGAACTACCCGACGGCAGGAGCGGCCGCCCCATCAAGCCCCTTCGTCCTTATTCCGACCGCGGAATCAGCAGCCATTTCGCCATGGAAAGGGTGGCCGGGCATGAAACCGCACGTACATCGAGCGTTGTGTAGAGCTTGACGATGGCGCTTCAACCTCTTTGTTTAGCTGTCCTGAACGCTCCTGGTGCGGTTTCATTTCAACGGTCGAACCGGCGATCCCACGTGCGAGAATTCCTCCTGCCTATTCACAACCGCCTGCCTCCAGGAATGTAGCTCAAGCAATGCTCCTGCGTATCCCGCGTCGCTGGCGAGTCGTCTGCGGGGCCCCCAGTCTTGCCAAGATCACTATTGACAGAAAACGATCGAATTCATAATATAGCGAAGCATGAAAATGTTTTTCTTTGTCTTCGTGTGCCCATAGGCACGTTTTTCCGAAGGGCGCCGACAGACATCTGTGTGATAGGCGGCTCGATCAATCCTTCACCGTTAACGAACTTCCTTGGTTTCATCCTATGCATCATCAAGGGGCCTCCGGTTCATCAACTGCTGTTGCTGGGATGCATCGTTATGTTGGAAAAAATCCGCAGCTTGGCGCAGAGCGAAAGCGAGGTCAGAGCGAGAAGCCGATTTTGCTCTACGGCACCGTGCCGCTCTTTCAGGCGGTCTGTTTCGAGGCCGGCCACGTCATTGACAGCGAGGCGGCGGCCGGCTTTTCTCGGATTGGCGGCATCGGACCTGCATGCGCACCCTGTGCGACCGATGAGGCCGGAAGCCAGCTCGGGGGACGCCGGTGGTCTTCGGCTTCGGCGCCAGCCGTCCCGTGCTCTCAGACTTTCTTCAGCGTGGCGCGAACGCGTGATCCTGAGAATACCCCACTCGCTCGACCCGGTTTACGGCACGGACAGGGCTGCACTTTGCGAATCCTGAAAAGTGTGTACTGAAAAAAGGAGTTCACGTGAAGCAACGGTTTAGTCAGAATATGTGCGCAATTTTTGCGCTGGGCTTGATCGTCTTTGCAAGCCCGCTATTTGCGAGTCAACCTGGCCAGCAGGCGCCGACCGATAGTATGAGCCGCGCCGTGTCGATCCACGGGCAATCCCTGTCAGTGAGCGTCAACCCGGATGGAACCTATTCGATTGCGCAGGCGGACATCCCCGGTACTGTGCTGCGCTCAGATGTCGAGGCCGACGTCGATTCCCAGGTGTTGCGGTCGTCTGCATATCCGCAGCACAAAATGGCGCAGTCGGAGTTTCATGATCAATTCGGTTCCGGTTCTGAACTGACCGTTACCCACAGCGGCCTGGCGGGCAAGCCCGATCTGCTCTGCACCTTGCGTCTCTACCGCGATCAACCGTGGGGCGATATTACCGTGAAGGTGCTCAACACGACGAGCGCCGCAATCACCGTGCAGGCCATCCGCAGCGTTCAGGCAACAGAGGCTCCGGTCATCCGCTTAAACGGTCCGGAATCCGCCGATCGCATCTTGTCAGACAGTTACAGCGAAGACCGGCCCCAGCTGGCGATTCTTGACCTGGGCAACGGGCGCCGGGGAATGCACCGTGCGGTGGGAACCCAGCTTATCTATAACCGCCAGAGCGGTCAGAGCTTGTTCCTTGGCGCACTAACCTCTGACCGGCTCCTGACCATCTTTCACCTGAAAGAACAGTTTGCAGGCGCCAAATCGCAGATCCTTTCCTATGAAGCCGAGGCCACGGGTACGACCGAGATCCTGAAAGGGGAATCGCTCCGGAATTCGCCTGCCGCTGAACAGGTCAGCCTCAGCCTTCCCGTCAGTCCCGGCGACATTTCGTCATCCGAGCCGCTCATGTTCGCCGTCGGAGCCGACTATCACGCACAGTTGGAGCGGTACGGACGCGTCATCCACCAGCTGCACAAGGCCCGTGTCGATACGCCTACGCCCATCGGGTGGTGGAGCTGGACCGCCTTTTATTTCGGGCTCAACCAGGGCGCTGCCATTACCAATGCGGAGTGGCTGGCGGAAAATCTGAAGCAGAGTGGATATAACTACTTTCACATCGACGAAGGATATCAATACGCACGCGGCGAATACGCAACCCCCGATGTCAATCTGTTTCCCCGCGGGCTGGGGTACGTGGGCGACATTGTGCGCCGCAATGGCCTTACCTTCGGGGTGTGGACAGCGCCGTTTGAAGTGTCCGAGCGCGCCTGGGTGTATCAGAATCATAAGGACTGGCTGCTGCATAATGCCGCCGGCCAGCTGATCCACATTGGCACCGTTACCGATGACAACGATCAGCTCTATGTGCTGGACACAACTAACCCCGGCGCCCAGGAATATCTGCGCCAGACCTACACCGCGCTTTACAACTGGGGCGTCCGCTATATCAAGATGGACTTCATGGATGACTCAGCCGTTGAAGGCGCCTACTATCGCCCCAACACAACCGCCCTGGAGGCACAACGGATCGGTCTGAAGATCATTCGCAGCACAGTGGGAGAAGATGTGGTCCTTGATAAGGACGGGAGCCCCATGCTCAACCCGGTTGGGATTGTGGATACGGGCCGCATCTCGCAGGACACGGGCCACACCTTCGAAGCGTCCCGCGACGCCGCCTCGGGCATTGCCGCGCGCTACTACATGAATCGTAATTTCTTTGTTGCCGATCCGGATGCGTTCACTGTCTCGAACCAGACCGTCGACGATCAGTCCTGGCACGGAGGAGAGCGCCCGCTCACGCTGGATGAGGCAAAGGTTTCCATCGCTCTGGCGGCGGTGTCGGGGGGCATGTTCGAAATTGGAGACGATCTGCCCACGCTGGGAGCCTCTCCGGAACGGCTGGCGCTGGTCAAGAACCCCGACCTCCTTGACATCGCACGTCTCGGCCGTTCCTCCACACCCACTGATCTGATGACTTATGCGGCGAGCGATCTGCAACCGAGCTTCTTTCTGTTGAAAGAGGATAATCGCCAATCCATCCTTACCGTCTTCAACTGGTCAGAGGGAGAACTCAAGCGCTCCATCAATGTGAAGAGTCTGGGATTGAAGGACGCAGGCCAATACCAGATCACGGAAGTGTTTGGCGATCAAAGCTGCTGCAGCTATTCCGCGGACTCGATCGATTTTGCTCAGCCGGCCCACTCAGTGCGCATGTTCAAGCTGATTGACAAGGCCGTCCTGGAAACGGGGCCCGCATTCCAGGTACGCGCGCCATCGACAGCAAAGTCGGGAGAGACTTTGACCTTCAGCGCCAAGGGGGAACACGCAGAAGCGCCCGTGCTGACGAGCCGCTGGGATTTCGGCGATGGATCCTCGGTAGAAGGGATGCGTGTCCAGCACGCTTACACGCAGCCAGGTGAATACCACGTGCAGGTCACCGCTATGGGCCTTGGGGCAACAACGAGTTCCAAGACACTCGCAGTCACGGTAGCGGGCACCATTGCAACACGTTTTGTGCCGGCCGAAAAGAAACGCCCCGAATAAAGCGGCCCGGCTTCGATCAATCCGCTCCCGCGCACGAACTGTTGACCGGTGAAGAAGGACCAAAGCGTCACGGGTACTTCGGTATCCATGACGGATAGAATGGCGCTGGCTCGACAGCCGGATTGGTTGAGAACATGGACGCAAGCGAAATGCTGAATGGAAACGCACATGAAAACGTCTCGCAAAAGCCGGACGTTGCTATTGTGGGAGAGCTCAATCCGGATTTGATTGTCTATGGGCTGCCGCGCGAATTGCCTGAGGAACGCGAGATTCTGGCCAATGGTTTTACCCTCGCGCTGGGCAGTTCTTCGGCCATTCTCGCGCACAATTTGGCGCTTCTTGGCAGCAAGGTGACCTTTAGCTCGCGCATCGGCGGCGATGTGCTGGGAGAGATGTGCCGCGACAGGCTGCGCGAGGCGGGCGTGGAGGTGGACCGCGTGGTTCGCTCTACTGCCGGAAGCAACACCGGAGTGACTCTCATCCTTCCCTTGGCAACCACGCGCCGCATTCTGACTTATCCGGGCGCCATGTTCGAGATGGGGATCGAGGATCTGGACCTTGACTATCTTGCCCGCGCCAAGCATTTCCATCTGTCGTCGCTTTTCCTGCATCGAAAGCTATCTCCGCACATCCCCGATCTGTTCATTGAGATGAAGCAACGCGGGCTGACTACTTCACTGGATACCAACGACGATCCGGAAGACAAGTGGGGGGGCGTGCTGGATAGGGTGTTGTCGCTCGTGGATCTGTTGTTGTGTACTGAGGATGAGTTGGCCAAGATCGCAAAGACAGAGAACGCCGCGGAGCATGTTGCGGCCAAAGTGCCGCTGCTGGTTGTCAAGCGCGGAGCGCGCGGAGCATCTGCCTACACGAATGGGGTCAGGATCGACGTACCTTCGCTCCGGGTTGATGTTATCGATTCGGTGGGTGCGGGCGACACATTTGATGCGGGTTTTCTCCATCAATGGGTGCGCAAGGCTCCGCTGGAGACCTGTGTTGCCTATGGCAATCTGGCCGGGGGATTATCCGTGACACGCTCCGGCGGAACGGAAGCCTTTAGCGATTCGGCTTATCGCCAGATTTTTTTTGAACGGCACTGGGTGCACAACACGCTGGTGCCATAAGCTGCGCCAGAAACGAGTGATCTGTTCTCCAGGTACCGGCGCGCTGGAGTCAAGCGACGATGCGGGGCACGAGTTTTTGCCGAGGATGGATCAGAATCGATGGAGGCAAACTTGCAAGAGATGGATAGCAGGTCAAGGGTCGAAGAATCGGCTGCAGTTTGTTCTTCAGTGGAAGAGATGCGCGGCCTGCTGAAGGAAAACCGCGCCGGCAAGCGAAGAGGCATTTACTCGGTGTGCTCGGCCAATCCTCTGGTGCTCGAGGCGGCATTCGCGCAGGCCAGACGGGATCGCAGCCCGCTGTTGATTGAAGCAACATGTAACCAGGTCAATCAGGAGGGCGGCTATACGGGCCAGACGCCGGCACAGTTCCGGGACTATGTCCACGCCGTTGCGAAGGACATGAGTTTTCCCATGGAGAGGCTGATTCTGGGAGGAGACCATCTTGGTCCAAATCCCTGGCGCGCCCAGTCTGCGGATGCCGCCATGGAAAAGGCCTGTGCGATGGTTGCAGCGTACGCAGCGGCGGGGTTCAGCAAGATTCATCTGGATGCAAGCATGGCCTGCGGCGACGACCCGCGCGTGCTTGCGAACGAGGAGATTGCTGAGCGCGCGGCGCGGCTATGCGAGGTTGCGGAGTCGCCAGCGCGCGCCTCCGCAGGAAGACCAGTCTATGTGATCGGCACCGAAGTGCCAACTCCCGGCGGAGCGCAGGAGGAGATGGAGATCGAAGTTACCTCCACGGCGAGCTTAAAGGAAACCCTGGAGATTCATCGCCAGGCCTTTTCACGAAGGCATCTTACGGCCGCCTGGGAAAGGATCATCGGGGTTGTCGTTCAGCCGGGAGTTGAGTTTGGCCACGACACGGTCGCAGACTATGTGCCGGAGAAGACTCTGGCCTTGACGCAATCGATCCTGCAGGAGGAAGGCATTGTCTTCGAAGCTCATTCCACCGACTATCAGACAGCAGAATCGCTCAGCCAACTGGTAAGCGGCCATTTTGGCATTCTGAAAGTAGGCCCGGAGTTGACCTTTGTGATGCGGGAAGCAATCTTTGGCCTGGCCCGCATCGAGGAGGAATGGATCGCCGGCGAACGGCATTCCGGGATCAGGGCAATCATCGAGCGTGTCATGGTAGAGCATCCTGAGAACTGGAAGGCCTACTACCATGGCGACGCAAGCCAGCAGCGCTTCGCAAGGGCGTACAGCCTGAGTGATCGCATCCGCTACTACTGGCCCAATGGCGACATTTCCAAGGCCCTTGCGCAGTTGATCGGAAACCTGCAGGAGTCCCCTGCTCCGTTGCCTTTGGTTGCCCAATACCTTCCCCGGCAGGCAGAGGCGATTCGCAGCGGAGCGATCGACAACAATCCCATTACGATGATTCATCACAAGGTCCAGGAATCTCTGGCGCGCTATGCGAACGCGTGTGGACTGGCACTTGCGGGGTGAGCCGGGTTCCCCGGGGGAACCTCTGCTTCAAGGTATGCAAGAAGGCCTCTACGTTCCATTGAAAGGAGCGTAGAGGCTTTTGTCGTGATGGGGATGTTCTGTTGGCCCTGGGTCAGAGCAGAACTGCCTTAATGCCGGTGAGCTCACAGAAGTCGGCCAGCGCGGGATACAGATCCTCCCCGTAGCCCAGGCAGGCATATTCATTGGTCCAGTTCTGGAGCAGCGCATCGATGTCGCAATGTGCCGTGACGAATGCATGAGGCCAGAATGGGATGCCGCATTCGTCCAAGCGCTGCTGCACATGCTCCGGAGAAGGTGCAGCAACGGTGGCACGGGTGATGACCATCCGAAGCTCGCCATTGACGCGGCCAATCCGGGCCAGCACGCCTTCACCGGCCTTGCAGACCAGCTTCACGGAGAGACCACCCGCGTCGCCTTCGGTGGGAATTCCGTGCTCCGCAAACCCTGCCGGTCCCACCTCGCACGCCAGCGAGGGCGGGCACGCCCCGTCGCCAATGATCTTGATCTCGCGCGTCTTGCGATCGATGTGCTGCAGGTCTCCGTAGTAGACGCGTTCCCGGCTCAGGCGCGTCAGCAGGAAGACGGTGAGCGCGGTATTGAAATCTCCCAGCGTGGAAGTGCCGTAACCATCCTCCAGCATCATGCTCTGCGCGAAGCAGGTGGCCGCGTATTCATCCGCCAAGCCGGGGAACGACTGGATAGTGTAGAAAGCGTAGCGTTCGCGTTCAACGATTTCCTTCAACGCCAGATAGAGACGGATGGAGCGATCGCTCACCTGATTTGCTTCGGGTATGGCGCCGAACAGTTGGCGCAAGCGAGGTTGCAGCGCCTCCACTTGAGCTGCCGAAATGCGCTCCGCCGTACGCATGAGTTCCGTCGTATCGCGGGAGTCGATATCAATTCCAAACATGCGCATCCATTGCGAAGGATCGGCGGCTCCGCAGGTCTGGCCCATGCCTCTGCCGCCGAAGGCACCAATGGTGGACAGATTCAGGCTGTTCTTCAGGTGCGCGGCACGGGCGTAGCTGACGATGCGGCCCACGGTATCCGTATCCTTGATGTCTCCATACACAAAGCGATGTGGCACGCCGATTTCCAGAAGGCCGCCGTGCATCACCAATCCGCCAACTGGCCTCCAGCCCTGGGAGCGGGGATGCGTCCAGAGCAGCACGGCCTTGCCACTGTTGGCGAAATCACGGATGGCGCCTACCAGATGCGCGGCCCACACCCAGGTGCCGCTGAAGAGCACCACTGCATCCACGCGGTCGTCCTGCTTCATCTTCTTCAGAGCTTCTGCAGCCTCGCGCTTGCTCGCAATCACGGTCTGGTGCTCAACCAGCCGCAGCCCGGCCCTGATGAGGGCATCTTTTGCCTCTGCAATCAGGGCATCATCCACAAATGGAGTGCCCATCGGATCCTGCAGGCCATCTTTGTGGACTCCATAGACGATGAATGCGACTGTCGCTTGCGTCATGATCACTCTCCTGTATCCGGGTTGTTGTGATGGGGGCGATGCACCAGCATGGAGCGGAAATGGCGATATCCCTCGATCTGCGGCAGGTATTCTTCGGCGAGGAGCGGATCGGGCGGAACGCATTCCTGCTCGCGAACCATGGCCTGCGCGGCGGATTTCAGATCGGAGTGGATGCCCACTGCTACGCTGGCCAGCATGGCTCCGCCGAGGCAGACGGACTCCTGGCAACTCATAATGTGCAGCTGCTTTTGGGTGAACGCGGCGCGCAGCCTCAGCCCCAGCGCGGAACGTACGCCGCCGCCAAAGACATTCAAATCGCGGAAGGTGGAGCCGGCAGCCTCAAGGCACTCGATGATAATTGCCAGTTCCGCGGCGATGCCTTCCAGAATCCCCTTGTAGAGATGCGAGCGCGTGCTGTCGAAATTGAGGCCGCTGATCGCTCCGCGCACCTGCGCGTCGAATTCGGGATTGCAACTGCCGATCAAGTGGGGCGTGATCAGCAGGCCTGTTGGACCTGCCGGAGCTGCCAGCTCCAGATCCTCAAAGTGGTGTTCCTCTTCGCTCTTCGCCGATCCATGGAGCAGATTGCCCAGCCACTGCATCATGATGCCGCCGGGAAAGTAGGCGATGGTGACGAACTGGCCGGGAACCACGCCCGGATAAGAGTTGAGGCTGGCGTTGAGCGCGGCGTCATTGAGCAGCAATTGATCGGAGGCGACGGTGATGCATTCATATGTCCCCAGCGAGCCTGCGGCGCGCCCCGATTCAATCACGCCCAACCCAACGGCTCCAATCACCTGATCGTGCCCGCCCACCACCACCGGCGTGCCGGGAGCAACGCCCAACATCGCGGCCGCGTTGCTGTCCAGTTTGCCCGTTACTCTGCCCGCCTGTACGGGGACAGGAAGCAACTCCGGCGCGATTCGCACCAGGTCAAGCAGCGCGCTGGACCAGATGCGGCGCTTGACATCGAAGGCCAGAAAGCGCGATGCGTGCGAAAAGTCGACGCAGGGAGGGAGGCCCAATTGCAGCAGCAGATAACTGGTGACGTTGAGGAAGCTGCGGGCGGCGTTGAATATTTCCGGCGCATGGCTGCGCAACCACAGGATCTTGGGCATCGAATACATGGCGTGGCTGGTATGTCCCGTCAGCATAAAAAGCTGCCTGCGCCCCATGGCGTCTTCGATCCAGACTGCTTCCCCGACGGCCCGCATATCCATGTTCAGAATCGCCGGGCCAAGCGCCTGTCCTGCGGCGGAGACGGGAATGACAGTTTCCCCATGCGAACTGAAGCACACCGCCTGAACCGCTTCAGGGAGCGGAATGCAGGCTAGTTCCCTGGCGAGCTTGATGACGACGTGCAAAAAAGTATCGGCATTGAGTTCGGCAAAGCCTGGGCGGCGACAGTGGGGCGCGTAGACAGCCGAACGCATGGCCAGCATCTCTCCGGAAGAGGAGAAGATGGCCGCCTTGCATCGGCTTGATCCCACGTCGATGGAGAGAAAACTCATGGCTCGCCGTTTACTTCTTCTGTCAGAAAGGAACCATCCGCCGGGACAGAATACGTCCTGGCATTGACCGATTCGAGGAGGACGATGCGGGAAGCTTCGAAGGAAACTCCTTCGACGCCTTTGAAATCCATAGGGATGTCGACCAGCAGCGTCAAGTAACGGAGTGTGGTTGCAGAGAGCGCGGGAAGCCAGCGGTACGTCGATTCATTGAAGAGCGGTCCTTCAGCAATCGTCTGGCGTTTGGGAACCGCAAGCGGCGTGGAGCTGAACTCGATTCCCCGGCAAAATGTCTTTCCGTCCCATGGAGCCTTTTTCAAGAAGAAACGTTCTTCCCAATTGCCTACCCAGGGAAAATCCGCGCGCCGGAAGACATAAGCCAGCAGCAGCCCTGCGCGGGGATTGGCGATCGCCGTATAGCCGATTTCGCGTCGGGGATCGAGCAGTTGCGCCGTGTAGCGCAGATAGCAGCCATCCGGAGTGGTTCTCAAATCATGAAAGCCACCGCCTGCCAGCGGAGCGTGCGGCCACTGGAATTCGGCATCGGCGGCGATGATCATGGCGTCGCTGTAGCTGGCCGGGTTTACCTTGGCCTGGGTTGCCGGCATGTCGACCCGGGTTTCTCCGCATGCCAGAAATGGCGGTCCCACGGTGACGTGCTCGGTCCAGGAGATGGGACGATCGGCACGGCTCATATTGAGCGCCTTTTCCTCGCAATACACCACCGGATGCATTGGATCGATGCGCAAGGTGCGCCTGAAATCGATCTGCGCGACCGGCAATCGGGCGCCATACTCGACCCCCGGCCGGCCCTCTTCAACTTCACGAAAGACCTGCCATCGCACCGCGGGAGCTTCTCCATGCGTGCTCATGCCGGCGGCAATCTCTTCCCGCGAGGGAGGTCCAAAATGGTCGAAGCTGATATTATGCCCAGCAATGCCGGCGAGCAGCCGCCCATCGGGAAGAGGGCCAAATCGCGCCTCGTCATCCTGGGGAGAATATCTTTCCGGGTCGATCGTATGCCATTGCGGGCGCCACAGCGGGTTCAGCCCGGCATGCCTCTCGCTGACCAGCTGGCAGATATGTCCTCCGCCCAGCACGGCCGCGAGATGTCCCCATTCGCCCCGCAGGCAAAAGCCCGCGCGCTCATCCAGAACATTCGCGAGGTGTTCGACAGGCGAGAAACTCATCTCCCCTCTCCATTGAGAATGCTGCGCGCCTGGCCCAGAAACGCCGCCATGTCGTCGGACTGGAAAACATTGCGTCCGAAGAAAACACCCGCGGCTCCAGCCTCCATGACGCCCCGAACAACATCCATGGCCCCGTCGTTGCGGCTGCCGCCGAGCACCAGGATTGGAATCAGGCAGCTTTCCACCACCTCGCGCATGGCCGAAACGCTGCCGGCGTAGTCAGTCTTGATGACATCGGCTCCAAGCTCCGTGGCGATCCGCGTGTGCCACTTGATCCATTTGAGATCGGCGGGGTTCTCCACTTCCTTGCCACGAGCCAGCGTTTCGATGAGCAGCGGCATGCCCAACTGCTCGCATTCGCGCGCAAGTTGCGCATTGCGGGCAATCTCCTCGGCTTCAAAGTTGGCATCGCCCGTGCCCACCACCAGGTAGCTGAGAACGGCGTCCGCGCCATGCCGCAACGCATCTTCCACGCTGGCGAGCAGACAGCTGCGCATCACGCCACGCTCGCCCTGGCTGAGCGAATTCCAGATCGTCGTCCAGTCGATTCTGGCGATGATTCCGGGCGTTGCCGCGCGGGGAAAACACGCATTGCAGCGCTGAATCAGGCCAAGGTTGAGCAGCAGGGCATCCACACGGGCTTGCACAAATCGGGAGATCTGGCCACAGGCATCTTCCGTGCCCGGGATCGGCCCAACCACCAGAGCATGATCGAAAGCCACTACCAGGGTGCCGCGCCCCTGCTCGTTCAAAACCCGGTTGAGCCGGATATTCTTGCCAAAATCACTCAAAGTGCGACTCCTTCCACGCCCTACATTCCGCTTAAGATTATCCCGACGCCATCTACCCGTCAATTCGTTTTTGATCGAAACTGTTATATTGTGAGCGATTCAATGCGCTGTTGTCTGGAAGGCGGCCTCACCGCTGCGCAGAGGGATACGGGGTGCCCGCGGGCCATAATCTGTCTGCACTTGCCTGTGCGGAGCGCCTGCAACGAGGGCCGGCATGGCGCTGTTGCGGCAATCGATGGTAAAACTACAAATTTCCGGCGTTCGCTCTGAACTTTTCACACGCCAGGGCGGTCAACGTGGAAAATCGGAAGAATTTCGCATCATTGATCCGAAAAATCGAAACATGTCGCAAGTACAATTGGTGAGACCCGTCTCTGCGCAACTATCGATCGTTGCGCTCAAAGTTCCGGCTCCCGACCGAGTTTCTGGAGAGAAACGCAGCAACAAGAGAGGATTTCCCAAGCATGGGCGCGACTGCAGGACGCGACCTGGCTGTTCCAGGACTCCGCCGCACGCTGAAACTTCGCCACCTGATCCTATACGGCATCATCATCATTCAACCCACTGCGCCGATGAGCATCTACGGAGTGGTCAGCAATGCCGCCCGGGGCCACGTGGTCACGACCATTCTGATCGCCATGGTCGCCATGCTGTTCACCGCCGTGAGTTACGGCAGGATGGCGCGCGTTTATCCAAGCGCGGGATCGGCGTACACCTATGTGGGCAAGGAGATTCACCCGCTGGCCGGTTATATGGTGGGCTGGTCGATGCTGATGGATTACATGCTGAACCCCATCATCTGCGCCATCTGGTGCAGCATGGCGGCACAAAACATCGTGCCGCAGATTCCCTATGCTGCCTGGGCTGTGGCGTTTGTTCTTGTGTTTACCAGCCTCAATCTGCGTGGCGTACAAACCTCAGGCCGTGTGAACTCTCTGCTAGCCCTGGGCATGGGCATTGTGGTTGTCATCTTCATTGCGGACGCGATACGCTACATTGCCATGGTGGCTCGGCCGATGGGAGGCCAGTGGCTGCTGCCGTTTTACGACCCGACCACGTTCACGCCTGGCCGCCTGTTCCACGGCGCCTCGATCGCAGTGTTGACTTATATCGGCTTCGACGGCATTTCGACGATGTCGGAGGAAGTGGAAAATCCCCGCCGCAACATTCTGCTGGCTACGGTTTTCACGTGTTTTGCCATTGGCGTGCTTTCCGCCGTCGAAGTGTATCTGGCGCAGCTGGTATGGCCGGGGCGCACGTCATTTCCTGCCGCGATGGTCGACACCGCCTTTGTGGAAGTTGCCCATCGGGTAGGCGGCAAGTTTTTTTTCCAACTGCTGAATGCAACTCTGTTGATCGCCAATATGGGCTCCGGCATCGCGGCGCAATTTGGTGCGGCGCGCCTGCTCTATGGAATGGGGCGAGCCGATGCGCTGCCGAGAAGGGTTTTTGGCGCGGTCAGCCCCAAGACGCAAATTCCCCATTACAACGTGCTGCTGCTCGGCGCCGTAACCCTGCTGGGCTGCTTTCTGCTGACCTTCGACAAGGGAGCCGAGCTGCTGAATTTCGGAGCGTTCATCGCCTTCATCGGCGTGAATGGGGCCGCGCTCGTGCACTACAGGTTCCGCTCCCGGGAGAAGGTCATGTTCGCGGTGCTGTCTCCGCTCTGCGGCATTCTTGTCTGCACCTTCATCTGGTTTAACCTCAGTCTCAACGCCAAACTGCTCGGCGCCGCATGGATGACCGTAGGCCTGCTGCTCTACTTCGTTATTCGGAAGTCAACGGGCGGCGAGGCGCCGGAGTTGCAGATTTGAGCAGGAGCGCCTCGATCGCCCGGACAGGCGGCTGATGCGCCCGGCAACGGAAGCGCTCTGATGCGAGCCGCCAGGGCGCGGCGAGGTCTGAAACCGCACCGGGCAAAGCAAACCATCCGCGCTCTATCCGTTGGTCCATTCCAGAGCGGCGGTCAGCAAAACTTCAGCAGTCCGCAGCACGGATTCGAACTCGACATATTCGTCCGGATTGTGGGCGCCCGCGCCACATGGTCCGAAGAGCAGCGTGGGAATGCCAAATTCGCGCTGCATCAGCCAGGCGTCGCGCGGATACGGCGCCTCGGCTCATCTCGGCCCGCCGCTGAATGTTCCCTCACAAATCAGGTTGCGAATATTTCCGATGGCTATGAACACAATCACGCCTCACATCGAACGCAATAAAACGAAATATACAGAAGGACGTTCGGTTTGTCCTCTGGGAAGCTGCCGCGCTGGGCAAGGCAGCTCCGCCGCTGCGTGGCTGCCTGGATGATTCTGTCCACGCATACCCGCGGGCGAGGCAGGCTCGGTTGCCCTGTTGCCTGTGCCCTCTCTGCCGAGGCATTTCCTGGCCGCCAAACAGACCGGCAGGCGCATTGCACGGGATGAAGTAATTCAGGCATAATCAATTGAATTCGCTCCCAATCGAACCGAGATGCACGATCGAAATCTTCGCTCCCAGGGAAGATGCGGTGGGTTGGGAAATTGTTCCGACTACGGTTCATGCCTTGGTCTTTGCCCTGTAGGAAAGCTTGCGCGCAACGCGCTTTTCGTTGCCGGTGCGCTACTGGTTGACCGGGGCGTAGGATTTCGGTCACGCGCAGCATTTTTTCTCTGATTGCGAGGCTGCCGGCCGGCACAGCGGGATCAACGCACAACGATGCGGGAGGGAGCCATCCATGCTGGCGGAAGAGCGGCGCTTTCGAATATCTGAACTCCTTTCCCGGCAACGCACCGTGAGTGCTTCTGAGTTGATCGATATCCTCGGCGTGACGGCGGCGACGGTGAGGCGGGATCTGGCGGATCTCGAACGGAAGGGACTACTTGTTCGGTCCCATGGGGGCGCAGTCTCCAAGTCTCCCTCCACGAATTTCCAGCCTTCCTATGACACGCTGGGACGCACGAATCCCGAGGAAAAGCGAGCCATCGCGGCCGAGGCTGCCAAGTTGATCCTGGACGGCGACACCGTATTCCTGGAAGGCAGCACGACCGTCTCGGAGATCGGTTCCAGATTGCAGCACCTCAATCGCCTGACTGTAGTGACCAACTCCCCGCTCATTATTTGCCAGTTGCAGCGTAACCCGGAAATCCACGTGATGTGCATCGGGGGAGACCTGCAGCGGGACGTGTTCTATTTATCGGGGGTGTGGGCGCAGCGGTCCCTGAGCGAAATTCGTGTCGACAAGGCCTTTCTGGGGGTCAGCGGGATCGATCCCGCGTATGGCATGTCCACGGCCAGCCATGCCGAGGCAACCATCAAGAAAGCCATTATCAAGTCCGCAAAGATGCGTGTCGCGCTGGTGGATCACAGCAAATTCGGCAAGCAGGGCTTTGCCTACGTGGGTCCGGTCACGGAGTTGACGACGCTGATCACCGATTCCGGCACCTCCCCCGCAGATCTGCAAACGCTCAAGGATCTGGGAGTGCAGGTCATCGTTGCGAGCGTCAAGGCCGCCCGCAATTAAGATGGACTTCGAAGAGATAGCCGTTTTGCCTCTCCGGGCCTCGGCATCACCGCGTTCCATCCCCGGCCGTTGTCCCTCAGCCGCATCGGAACCATGCTCTCTCGAGCGGGAGGTTCCCTGATTGGTCAGAGGCCATTCCTGCCGGAGGGGTTGACCCCGGCAAGGCCCTTGGACAATCAGCGTGCGACTGGCGACCGTGATTATGCCAGGCAACGGGAAGTCATCTTTGACTTAGGACACACGAGTATGGCGTCATCCTTTGAATGGTTCCCGCAGCATGCAAAGTCGCGCAGGAACGAACAAGAATGCCGTCGATGCGACAGAGTACGCAAGATCAAGGGGTGAAACAGATATGAATCGCAGGCAACTGATGGTATTTTCAGCAACGACATTGGCTGCAAGGTTCGCCATCGCTGATCCGATTGAGCAGCCGCGGGGATCTGAAGCTCACTCCCCCAGCGAGGGTGACGATCTGCCCGACAGGCTGCTACTCAAGGACTGGCGGCCCAGATCCATCTATAAGATTCCCGTGACGGAAGTTGTGAAGGCGCGGTATCCGGTCATCGACGTTCACAATCACGGGGTCAACAGCGCGGAAAAGACCCGTGAGATTGTGAAAGCAATGGACGCGACGGGTGTGGAAAGGGCCGTCATCTTCGCCGGTACGGGGAGGCCCGAGGAATTTGCACAAGCCCGCGCGATGTACTCCGCTTACCCGGACAGGTTCTACCTATGGTGCTTGTTCGACCTTCGCGGAGTAAACGATCCTGGTTTCGGACCCGGCGCATTGAGATCGCTGGAGGAATGCCATCGTTTGGGAGCACAAGGCGTGGGCGAACTCCACGACAAGGGCAGGGGACTGGATGCCCCTGTAGGAACGGAGCCCAAAAGCTGGCATAAGCCGACCGAGTTCAGCGGCCCTGGCCCCCATCCGGACGACCCGCGCATGGACCTCCTGTTTGCCAGGTGCGCGGAACTGGGCTTGCCGGTCAACATCCATATGGCGGATCCGATCTGGACATACCTTCCCATGGATACCCACAACGACGGCTATATGACTGCCTATCACTGGAGATTGGACGACAAGGCCGGCCTTCTAGGACATGATGGTCTGATGGAGAGCCTGGAGCGTACACTCAAAAAGCACCGCGGCACTACTTTTATTGCCTGCCATCTGGCCAATCTCGACTA
Organism: uncultured Acidobacteriota bacterium; assembly: GCA_963766785.1. GTDB lineage: Bacteria > Acidobacteriota > Terriglobia > Terriglobales > Acidobacteriaceae > Telmatobacter. The sequence goes on along the minus strand of CAVYBV010000005.1, from coordinate 7,603 downwards.
TGACCTCACGCGCCTGGGAGTGATGCTGGACCGCAATCCGAACCTCAACGTGGACTTCGCGGCGCGCATGGCAGAGATATCCACGATCCCGCGCTTTGCGAACCTGTTCTTTCAGCAGTACCAGGACCGCATTTTGTATGGAACCGATTTCACCTACAGCCCGGGAGAGCTTCGCTCCACATTTCGAACCCTGGAAACCCTGGATGAGCACTACTACTACGAGGATTATCTCGATTACATGTGGCCCCTCTATGGGCTCGGTCTGCCGGATGCCGTGCTGAAGAAGATTTACCGCCGGAACGCTCTCCGCATCCTTGAACCGGCACGCAACGGCGCGGCCTGAGCTTCGGCAAGGTTCTGGCATCGGTGGCGGGATGTTGCAGCGGGGGGTGAAGAGCGGCGCTGGACCAGATCTGGTACTTGCCGAGCCCCCTCGCAGTCATCTATGCAGCCTGCATCGCCACAAGTTGTCACACCGCTCCGCCCTGCCCTGCCCGAACGTGTGCCGATGCATAGTGACCGGCCAAACGCGTGCCGGCCGGATGTCCGAGGGAATGTCTGGCCCACTTTGTGCGGAAAGGTGGCGCAAGGCCCTTATGACTTTTTCGCTTGACAAAATCAACAGAGAAATCGTAAAACCATCAAAATACGATCGGAAACGTCAAATTTTGATCGAACACGAAGCCACCCAGGCCGGAAGTTCAAAAGAAAAGACAAGAACCCGTAGCGATTCATTGGGAACAGAACACTTCAAGGGTACGGAGGACAGCGCAAATGAGACCAAGCGAAAAGAGCACGAATATGAGAATGCGCATCTTCAGTGGTGCACGACGTAAACGAGCCCTTCTTTTCTCATCATTGTTCGTGGTCCTTCTGTGGGCAACAACGGCGGTTGCCCAGTACACGACGGCTCGGTTGAGCGGCACCGTGGAGGATAAAACCGGTGCGGTGGTCCCCGGGGCGACTATAACGGTTGAACAGACGGGAACCAGCTATAAGCAAACCGTCAAATCTGGGGCCGACGGCGAATACCTGTTTCCCAGCCTCCCCGTGGGAAGTTATCAACTGACGGTTGAAATGGCCGGCTTCAGAACCTATGTGCAAAAGGGCATCAGTTTGGAAGTGGGACAGGCCGCCAGCCAAAAGATCACCTTGGCGGTCGGCGCGATCACCCAACAGGTCACGGTGGAGGGAAGTACCAACCAGGTAACCACAGACGATCCAGCCGTCTCGCAGGTAATCAATCAGAAGAGCATGGAAAGCTTGCCCATGAATGGCCGCGAAGCACAGCAATTGGTCTTTCTGGTCCCCGGCGCGGTCGATGTCTCATCGCAGAATTGCGGCGCCGATTGCGAAGGCGGCGTTCTGCCCGGCGAGCAATATGCCAAGGTGAATGGCGGCGGCTCCAACGGTGTCTATTACTTGCTGGATGGTGTCGATTACAACGACATGTATATCAACACCAATCTACCCTTCCCAAGCCCTGACGCGTTGCAGGAATTCAATGTGCAAACCGATAACATGAGCGCCGCCTATGGAAACGCAACCGGCGGAGTGGCCAATGTCGTAACCAAGTCGGGAACCGATCGAATCCATGGCGATGTCTTTGAGTATCTTCGCAACTATGCGATGGATGCCAGCAACTACTTTAGTGCTACCGGGCCCAACCCGTTGAAGCAGAATCAGTTTGGAGGCACTGTCGGCGGGCCTATTCTCAAGGGCAAATTGTTCTATTTCGGATCGTATGAAGGCACGCGTCAGAACACCACCGACAATGGCCTGATCTCCCAGGTGCCAACCATGGCTGAGCGCAACGGCGATTTCTCAGCTCTTCTTCCAGGAACGGTTTTAACGAACCCGAACCCATCCTCGCCCTATCAGTTCAACAGCAACAACATGATCAATCCAGCAGCCTTTGACCCCACCGCACTCTATCTGCTGAAGTACATACCTCTTCCCAACGACGCCTCTTCAGGGGATCCTAACCAGTTGCTCTATAATGGTGCGCCATCGATTCTCGATACCGACGAATACCTGGCCAAGATCGACTACAACATCGGCAAGCATCATCTGAGCGGGCACTATTTCCAGCTCGAGTTCAATGTCCCGATCATCATCCCGCCCACCAGCAACATCTTTGAAGGCAATGGAGAAGATCCACAAAAACAGAGTCTAAAGAATATCAGCATCGTCGATATCTACTCGATTTCAGCCAAAACTCTTCTCAATAGCTATTTCGGATTGACACGGAAGGCCGGACTGACGGAATCACCCGCGCCCTTCAATATCGCTACGGCGGGCGCCAATATCCCCCAGCCAACCAATTTTCCGGCAACGCTCAATGTCAGTGTAGCCGGAGAGTTTACCGTAGGCGAGCAGCCCTCTACCGGCACCTGGAATCACAGCGACATCTCCGATCGTGAGATCGCCACCTTTGTCAGGGGAACGCATGAGATCCAGGTTGGCGGCGAATGGGAACACATGAACCTGCCCATGGGCAATACCTATCAGGCGGATGGCAACTACACATTCGGCGGCGATCTGAGCGGAAACAATCTCTCCGACTTTATGCTGGGCGATGCGTCCGCATTTGTCCAGGCAGGCGGCTTGTATCTGAACTTCAGCGGCAACCTCTGGAGCGCATTCGTCCAGGACAATTGGCACGCGACCTCGCGTCTCACCGTGAGCGCCGGCGTGCGCTGGGATCCGTTCTTCCCCTACACGGACAGCGAGGGGCGGGTGGCATGTTTTGTGCCGGGAGCGCAATCGACGCGCTACCCGAATGCCCCTCAGGACCTGATCTTCGGCGGCAATAACCACGACCCTGGATGCCCCGCATCTTCGATCTATAACAACTTGGGCAATATTGGCCCGCGTCTGGGCTTTGCCTACCAACTAACATCAGACGGCAAAACCAGCATCCGTGGCGGAGCAGGATACTATTACCAGGCCCCCAATGGGGTAGCGTTTGAAGACGTTGTCGGCGTTCCTCCATTTGCTCCGATCGTGAGTATTACGAATACGAATTTCACCAACCCCTATTCAACAGCCGGCGTGAAAGATCCCTTTCCCGCATCGTTTGGCCCTATCGATCCAGGCGCTTCGGTTACGTTTCCACAGGACATTTCGTTTACGCAGATCTTTGACAGACACTTCCGCCTCCCCCAGATCCTGATCTATAACCTGACCCTCGAGCGTGGATTCGGCGCCACTTGGTTTATACGGGCAGAATACTCGGGAAATCACGGAGATCATCTGGGCGGCACCGGAGATCAAGAGTCAGGGTTGCTCCAGTTGAACCCCTCGGTATATATTCCGGGGCAGTCGACGGAGAGCAATATTCAATCGCGGCTCATCTATCCAAACTACGGATTCATCGCTTCCATCAACTCCGGAGTGAACAGCAACTACAATGGCGGTCAGTTGGAGCTGGAAAAGCGCCTCAGCTATGGCCTTTCCTTCCAGACGAATTTCACCTGGTCGCGCGGTTTGAATGACTACGGTCCCGGCGGAGAGCCCGGAATCTTTGGCGTCTACGGCATCAATACCTGCGGCTGTGGCCGCTCCCTTGACTACGGTCCTGACTCCGGAGACGATAATAAGGTCATCCGATTTTCAGGAAACTATGCCCTTCCTCGAGTACCGATTAGGGAGTTTGGGGATAAGGCGATTAACGGATGGAACCTGAGTTCCATCACGAACTGGCAAACGGGCTTTCCGTTTACGGTATTCGCAGAGGACGACAATTCCTTCAGCGCGATGGGCAATGATCGTCCCGACATTACGGTGCCTAACATTAAACAGACGCAGCTAAGTTCAAGCCGCTCCCATGCCGCGATGGTCAACGAATGGTTCGACACTGCTGATTTTGTCCCGAATGCTATCGGCACTTACGGCAACATCGGCAAAAACTCTCTCCGTGGGCCAAGGCTCTTCACCACGGATTTGGCTCTGTTGAAGACGGGAAAGGCAGGCGAACGCGTTGCGTACGAGTTCCGGGCGGAATTCTACAACGTATTCAACAATGTCAATTTCGGCACTCCCGATGCCGGCCTTCAGGATGGCGCTGGTGTCTTCGGGGCAATCACCTCTGCCGGTGATCCTCGTATTCTCCAGATGGCGCTGAAACTCAAGTTCTAACCCACTTTAGCGAACCAGGGTGCCGGCAGATATGAAAGTGGCGTCGCCGCCAATTTACATATCTGCCGGCACTCTGGTTATTTGAGGACGGTTCTGACGGTGGACGGCGCTGGCCGGAATCCTCTTCGCCTGCTTGTTGGCATGGGCCTCGGTGATCACCCAAAAGCGGCCATAGATGATCAAGTGAAAAGCGGCCATAGAGAGAAGGCTTAAGGCAGAGCTGCCTCGGGGGGAAGTTACCCTCTGTGGTCATGAGCCACGTCTTGAGCAGAGAAAAACGAGAACAAGTCATCGCATTGGGCCGGCTTGGCTGGTCGCTGCGGCGCATTGAGCAGGCGACTGGAGTGCGCCGGGAAACGGCGGGCGACTATCTTCGCGTCGCGGGGATTGCCCTGCGGCGTCCCGGCGGCTGGGGACGCCACGGTCCTTCAAAACCGGCCATAGACCCGATCACCGACTCTGATCGCGCGGATTCAAAACCGGCCATAGAGGTGATCACCGGCTTTTTGGCCAGTAAACCGGGTTGCGGACCGGCGAGCCGCTGCGAGCCATACCGTGAACTGATCGCGTTGGAGTTGGAGCGCGACCGGAACGCGATGGGAATCTGGCAGGATCTGGTCGACCGCCATGGGTTCGCGGGTGGCTACCAGAGTGTGAGGCGATTCGTGCGCAATTTGCACGGCGCCGCAACGCCGGAAGCGCGGGCGATCATCGAGACCAAACTCGGTGAAGAGGCCCAGGTTGATTACGGTACGGGCCCGATGGTGCGCGATCCGCATAGCGGCAAGTACCGGCGCACGCGGCTGTTCGTCCTGACGCTGGGCCGGAGTCGCAAGTCGGTTCGGCTGCTGGTCTTCCGTTCCAGTGCGCGGGTGTGGGCCGAGCTTCATGAGAAGGCATTTCGTCGGCTGGGCGGTTCGCCACGGATCGTGGTCTTGGACAACCTTCGCGAGGGTGTGCTGTCCCCAGACTTCTACGATCCGGGCGTGAACCCCTTGTATCGAGATGTTCTGGCGCACTACGGCGTGACAGCGCTGCCGTGCAAAGTGCGCGATCCGGATCGAAAAGGAAAAGTCGAGAGTGGCGTCAACCACGCGCAGATGACGCCGTTGAAGGGCAAGAAGTTCGAGAGCCTGGAAGAGGCGCAGGCGTACCTGGACCACTGGGAAGAGCGCTGGGCCGACACGCGCATCCACGGCCGGACCAAGCGGCAGGTAGCGGCGATGTTCGCCGAAGAGAAGCCCTTCTTGCAACCGCTGCCGTTGGAGCCGTTCCGCTACTACCAATACGGCGAGCGCACGGTGCATATCGATGGTTGCGTCGAGGTTGATGCGGCTTACTATGGAGCGCCGCCGGGCTGGATCGGCCGGAAGGTCAACGTGCAGTGGGACGCGATGTTCGTCCGTCTGCTCGATCCCCGCACCGGTGCGTTACTGCGCGAGCATCTGAGCGGCAAGCGCGGAGGGCATCGCATCCGCGATGCGGACCGTCCGCGTCGTACGCCGCCGCCGTTGCTTCAACTGCTGGCGCGTGCGCACAAGGCGGGAGCCAATATCGGCGCCGTCTGCGATGCGATCCATGCTCGCCAGGGCGAACTCGGAATGCGCCGCATCCAGGGTGTCCTCCAACTGGTCAAGCAGTATGGCAGCGTGGCTTCGGACGATGCATGTGCGGCGGCGCTGGAACTGCGCGTCCCCGAGTATCGCTTCGTACGCCGCTATCTGGAGCGCCGTCCAAAGGCTCCTCTCACTCTGCGGCAAGTCGATCCGCTCATCCGCGAACTCAGCCAGTATCGCGACCTGATCCAACAACGCATCAACTTCGAGGAACCCAATCCATGAACCTGATCGAACTCAATCGCTCCCTGGTACAACTGCGCCTGAGCGGCATGGCCGCAGTGATGGAAACCCGCCTTCTGCAAGCGCAGTCGGAGAACATGGCACCCATCGACCTGATCTCTATCCTGGTCTCCGACGAACTTGACTGTCGCAGCAAGCGACTGCTGGAGCGGCGCCACAAGCAGGCGCAGTTCCGTGACCCAAACAAGCAACTCGATAACTTCGACTTCCAGTTCAATCCAAAGATGAACCGCAGTCTGGTCTTCGACCTGGCCACCGCGAACTGGGTCGGAAAGCGCGAAGATGCCTTGTTCCTCGGTCCGCCTGGCAGCGGCAAAAGTCACTGCGCACAGGCCATCGGACACGCCGTCATCCAGCAGGGCTACCGTGTTCTGTATCGCGAAGCCCACAGGCTGTTGGAGGACTTGGCCGACGCCACGCTCGATGGCAAGCGCAAGGAACTGATGGAAATGCTGACCACCGTGCCGTTGCTGATCATCGACGACCTGGGAATGCGCAAGCTGCCGCTGACGGCCGCCGAGGAGTTGCTTGAAATCATCATGCGCCGCTATGAACGCGCCAGTACACTCCTGACGTCAAATCGGCCCGTAGACGACTGGGGCAAACTGCTGGGCGACAGCGCCGCTGTCACCGCCATGCTGGATCGCCTGCTGCATCACGGACACGTTCTCAAGTGCGGCCCGCGCAGCTGGCGCACCAAAACCGGCAGCCCTGGAGAAGGCCAATGACAACAGCAAGAGCAAAAGCAAAGACAAATGCGATATGGATGCCGGGCAAAGAACGCCCGGCGGCGTCGCGACTCGTGATCCAGAGGCCTCCCACGACGGAGCCTCACCTTAGGAATGCTGGCAAAAACACGAAACCCTCCGACGGCCAGCTCTTGAGCCAAACCGCAGAGGGTCTCGATTACCGATTCCTTCGGAGCCAGCCCCGTGTCATCGGCCCTGGATCACTCCGCAAGGCGCGACCCCGGCGGAGCGAGTACAACACTAACACGAAATAAAAGGGTCTGAACATCAACGCGCCGCTGGCCGCCTTGCAAAGATACACCTCGGCAAGGTAAAACAATCACGTCTTCGGCCACTCTCTATGGCCGCTTTTAACCCGATCACGTATGGCCGGATTTAACCCGATCACCGAGGGCATGGGCACTGTATCCGGTGCCTGGCGCCAATTTCAACCAAGCGGCCATGGGCGTACCGGACAACTGGCATCAACATCTCTTCACCGGATTTGCTTCCCACTGGAACAAGAACAGCAACCTCGGTCAGGCATTCGATGTCTGGTTCCTGAACCTTTTCCCTCGCACCAGCCCCGTCGTCTTCAATGACGGCGGCTATCTGACGCTGAGCTTTATTCCGACGCCTAGCACCGAGCTGACTGGTTGAACCGCCGAGACGGCCTAAACAGTTACATTTCCCCACCGTTGGCGGGCCCGCGCCTGGGCGGGGGTAGGGGAACGGCGCCCTTGATGGTTACGGGGTAATCCTTCTCGAAGGAGAGACCGTCGATTCCCTCCACGCGAAGATGGGTCGTGTAGCTGCCTTCGCGCGTGTAAGTGTGCGTCAGCACAGCGCCATCGGCAACCACGCCGTCGCCAAAGT
>CAVYBV010000004.1:0-215173 GCA_963766785.1 uncultured Acidobacteriota bacterium | reverse complement strand
GGTTGCGTTGGGAAACTCGGCTTTGAGGCCATCGAGAATGGAAACAATATGCGTTGGCTGGCCGGCATAGTTTCCGAGCAGCGGCTGGGTCTGGTCGGCAAGCGGTCCGACCACGGCGATTTTCCTGATGCCCGGTTTAAGCGGAAGAAGGCCGTCATCTTTCAGCAGGACCATCGACTCGTTCGCCAGCTTGCGCGCCTCCGCGCGATGTTCCGCGCTGTCAAGCTCGTTCTCGTCGATCTTTGTGTAGGGAACCATGTCGGGAGGATCGAACATGCCGAGCTTGATGCGCGCGGTGAACAAGCGGATGAGCGCGGTGTCGAGGTCGCTTTCAGGCAGATATCCCTGCTGCACCGCATCGATATACGCCTTGTCGACCGGTTCGCCGAATCGCGAAGTGAAAGTCACGCACTCGTTGTCCATGCCGCGCAACACGGAGATGGCCACGCCCTGCGCCTGCGTCGGACGGTAGCGATGGTTGGCGGCAACATCCCGCACCGCGTCGCAGTCCGAGACCACGTACCCCTGGAAACCCCACTTGCCGCGCAACTGGTCTTCGAGCAGGTATTGATTGGCGCACGCCGGCTGGCCATTGATCGCGTTGTATGCGCACATGATCGATCCAGCCTTGCCTTCCACGATGGCGGCGCGGAATGCGGGCTCGTAGGTATCAACCTCGTCGTGCTTGCTCACGTCCACATCGGCAAAGTGGCGTGTTGGTTCCGGTCCGCTATGGACGTCGTAGTGCTTCGGCGTGGCAATGGTGAGGTAGTATTTTGGATCGTCGCCCTGCATCCCGGTCACGTAGGCCACTCCCATGCGGCCTGTGAGGAACGGATCTTCGCCGTAGGTCTCCTGCCCGCGTCCCCAGCGCGGGTCGCGAAAGATGTTGAGATTGGGGGCCCAGAAATCCAGGCCTCCCATGATGCCGATGTGGCCCTCGCGCTGGTTTTGCACGTGCTTGATGCGCCCCTCGACGCCGATCTGGCCCGCCATGGTGTGAACTCCCGGCGCATCGAAGGTGGCGGCGAGGCCGATCGGCTCCGGATACTCGGTCACGCCCTGGTTGATCACCCCGTGCAGAGCCTCGCTCCACCATTGGTACGCGGGAATGTTGAGCCGCGGAACTGCCGCGGAGTTGTTCTGCATCTCGGAGGCCTTCTCCGCGAGGGTCATGCGGCGAACCAGATCGGTGGCGCGCTGCTCGGGCGACAGCTGTGGATTCATGTAGGGAAGATTCGCGGAATCCTGGGCGAATGCAGATGGCACAACGGAGCTCAAGAGAAGCGCTCCCGTACACGCGAGAATGCACTCGACAATTTGCGTCACGCGTTTTTTCATGTTTTTCTCCGGGGTTGAATTTGGACGAGGACCAATCTCTGCTGTTAGCGCCGCACTTGAAACTCATAAACGTTGAGGCTGGCAGCGGGTACTGTGAGCGTATCGGGCTCCTGCTGGAATGCCGCTGTAAATGCTTTCCTGTGGAAGATGACGACCGGGTGGCCTTAAAGTTTCAAGGATGCCCGGATTTGATTCGGTGCTGGGAATGCCGCCTCCGGCGAGGAATGGACGCTCGCCGGGGGTTCGGAATTGTGTTTGAGCGGTGCTATCGAAACAGCCTTGGAGCGAAGTCGGCAAAAGCGCGTCGCCAGGAGAGCCACTCGTGGGCTGTTCCCGGAGACTCGAAATAGACATTGTGGATGCCGGCGGCGGTCAGCGCGTCGCTGAACTGCTTCACTCGTGGGCCTTCGACCGATCCGGTCGAGAGGAACAGAAGTTTGACCTTGGCATTGAAGGCCGCGGGATCGGCAAACGCGCCGCCGCAGCTTGTTTTGGGATCGAACGGGCCGCCGAATGAGCCGCAATTGCCGCTGAAACCGCCGAGGTAAGCGAACTTGTCCAGATTTTCAAGTCCGGTGGTGAAGGTCTGCATGCCTCCCATGGAGAGGCCCGCCATGGCGCGGTTGTCGCGGCCCGGCGCAACCCGGTAATTCTTCTCCACCATCGGAATCAGGTCCGTGAACATCATCTCGGAGAACGTGGTGCTGAGATGGAACATGGGACGGCGTGGTGGCGTTGCGGAGCGCTGCCCGCCGGCTGCCGGCGGCGGTGGGCCCATCGGCGGCAGCGGATGAGGAACAGCCTGGGTCAACACGCTGCGTGCGTAGTAGAGCGAGCCATCCTCGCCCGGTTTTACCGCGTTCAAGTTGTCCATCACAATGAGCATCGGCTTGACTTTGCCTGCGGCAAGCAGGTTGTCCATGATCTGATCCACGTGGCCCTGGAAGGTCCAGCCGAACTCGTTTTCTCCCCAGCCGTGCAGCAGGTAAAGAACCGGATAGCGCTCCCGAGTCCTGGTGTCGTAACCGGGCGGAGTATAGATGAGGCAGCGGCGCCACTGCTGCGTCACCGTGGAGTAATACCACTCTATCCGCACCGCGCCCTGGGGCACGTCCTTGTGGCTGTAGAAGTCGGCATCCGCCGCTGGTATCTCAATGGCGCTGCTCCACCCGCCGCTTCCGAAAAACGTCTGCGTGGCCGGATCGGACACAGCGGAGCCGTCGATATCGACCAGGTAGTAGTGGAATCCTTCCACCAGAGGCGTGGTGGTGGCGTACCAGAGCCCGTCGGCTTGCTTGGTCATGTCGAACCCGGCGCCGATGCGGACGCGCACCTTCTGGGCGTCGGGAGCCGAGACACGGAAGATGGCATGATGATCGGGAAAAACGCACGGATACGGCGCTCCCGGGATATTCAGCGAGGAAGGCTTGCAGTCCGCCGGGGGCTGCGCCCAGCACACGCCTGACGCCAGCAACGCCAGAGCGATTGCAATCGTTTTCATGGGTCTCCTTTGGACGAGGCGCGTTGGTTCGAACGCTCTCAACACACAGCGCGCCCGCTTTTGCGCATTGGCTCGATGCGAGTCCTTGTACAACGTTTTCAGGCACGTGTCAACGTGCGGCGAAACGGGACGGCGATCGCCCGGAAATCTCAGCGGCGGGCGCGGTAGCCCTGCCAGAGGTATTCGAGGGCTTCAGGAAGAGTCTGCTCGCGGGTGGCGCGGTCCACGTGGCCGGCATTGCGGGCAAAGATGAACTGGTAGTGGTAGCTTTTGGCGGCGAGCACGCGGGCCATGTTCTCGTTGGCCAGGACCCAGTCGTGCATTCCATCGCGCATGGCGTTTGGATTGTACAGATCGCGGTCGCCTACTTCGAGCCAGATGCGAATCGGCTTGCGTGGGCTGCTGGGAATCAGCCGCTCATGGAATTCCCAGGCGCCGTGGGGCGTGCGGTCGTTGTGCGGCCACTGCTGATTGATGTACGTGCCGGAGTAAGTGAGCACGCGATGGTACCACCCGGGGTGGTACCAGGCCATGGCCAGCGCGCAGGAGCCGCCGGAGCTGCCGCCCATGGCAGCGCGGCCCTCGGGATCGCGGGTGAGGCGGACGTGCGCCTCCCGCTCCACGCGTGGCAGGACTTCCATCTGGACGAACTCGGCGTAGCGGCCGGACATGGTGTCATACTCCAGGCCGCGCTCGCTGCCCTGCGCGTCGCCGCCGCCGTTGGCGATGGAGATGGCGACGATGGGCGGGAGCCTGCCTTCGGCGATGAGATTGTCGAGCACGGTGAAGAGCAGGCGATCGGGGCCGTCGGCGCCGACGATGAAGGGCGCGCGCGTGCCGGGAACATACTGCGCGGGGACGTAGACGGCTACCTTACGCCCGTACGGAGCCGGATGGCTGGTGGTCACGATCAGGCTCGCGGAGTCGTTCGGGTCGGCAGTGCCGAAGGTGCCGCGATCCCGGGCGATGCCGGGATAGAGCCTGCTCTCGGTGGAGAGCATGGTGAATTCAACGATCCTGCCATGGGGCACGTTGTCGTGCGGGAGGGATTCGGGCGCGGGCGTGTGTGTGGGGCCGATAACGAAGTTGCCGTCGGCGTTCGACGGAGGGACGACGCCGTCGGGCAGATCCGTCGCCGCGGGATAGCCGGGCGCGTGGGGATCGCGCGTGGGTGGGGTAGGGCGCTGCGCGCTCGCGGAAGAGAAAGCGAACACACAAGCGAGAGCCAGCGCGGGCAGGGAAGCTCGAAAGGAGCGCATACGGCCATTGTGCACCATGGCTCTCTATTTGCCGAGGAGCCGCGAAAGCAGTCCTCTCTTCCGCGATTGGCGGCGGACGGGGCCCTCAGCGGGCTTTGGCTGAGGCGGCAAGTGCTCGCCGAAGAAGACGGCGCGAGGATTGCGGAGACAGAGCCGGTCTGCAGTGGCTTGGCCGAATTGGCCTTGCAGCAGGTCATACGCTCTGCGCATGGAGGGCGGGCGCCACGACATCGCATGGGCATCGCTGGCGACCAGATGCACCCGATTCCTGCGGATCAGGTCCAGCGCCACTGATTCCGCCTTTCGGCCGAAGTCTCCCAAAAGCGATCCGGCGGTGACTTGCAGCAGGCATCCGATTTCGATCCATTCGTCCAGGCGTTGCGGATCCGCAGCGAGCACCGGGTTGCGCTCGGGGTGGGTAATGACGGGAACAATGCCGCTATCGCGCATGCGCAAGAGAACATCCGATAGCGAGCGCGGAATGACGAGTTCGGCGAACTCGACAAGAAGATACTGCTTGCCGTTCACCGTGTACCGGCCTGGGTGGCGCTCCAGATCGGCGATGTTGTCGTAGGAGAGATGAAATTCACAGCCCAGACCGAGCGTAAGGCGGCCCTCAAAGGACATTTTGATCATCTCCAGCCGCTCAAGATTGAGCTCTGGTTGAAATGGGTAGCGAAGATTGGCGTGCGGCGTGGCGACAATATGCGTGACCCCTTCCGCAATGGAGGCTTCCGCCAGTGCTATAGAGTCGTTGATGGTCTTTGGCCCATCGTCTACACCAAAAATCAGGTGATAGTGCACATCGAACACGCCGGGTCTGCTTCCTCTTGTTATTTGTCCACGCCGAACAGAGCCTGAAGCTGCATTGACCGCCATGCGGTACTTATTCTGTCCGTGCCCCGCAGCGAGGGTTCTCGGTCAGGTTGCGGGAGATCTCGCATTCATGATACTGCGCGCAAGCTGGCGGCGGATTTGGCCCGCGCGGCGACGTTTTTAGAATGCTGTCACCAGGCGCAGCATGAATTGGCGGGCCGGCCCGATTGCATTTCCTGAGAACAGCCCGCCGAAGTCGATCAATTCAAGCGTGTTGCTCAGGTTTTCGCCATCCGCCTGCAAGCGCATCGTGAGCTTATCCCGCTGATATAACTCCGCGCTCACTGAAGCATTCTGGGTGAAGCAGGGATGGATGCGGCCGCGGTCAAAGTTAACGTGATGGACCACTACCTGGCCGTATTCCGTGGCGTATTGCCCGGGAGTCAAGTCCGCCGCGAACGGCAATCCGCTGTTGGTATCGCTTCCCACGGCGAACCACAAGCGCTTTGCGGCCTGATAGCGCATGCGGTCGCGGACCGTGTTGCGCTGGTCCTGCGAGTCAGGGAAATGTCCCGCGAGCTTGGTATTCGCGCCGCTGGCGTGACCACCGAGAAAGAGCCCTCCAGTGACCGGGTTCCACACATTGCCCACGATGTAGGAGTAACTGGCAAATCCTGAGAACCGCCCCCATTGCTGGACTTCCAGCTTGCCCTCCGCACCGTAGAGAACGGCCTTGCTAAAGGCAATGGGGAAACTGATTCCTGTGCTTAGAATCTGAGAGTCGTCCGCGTAATTGTTCTGGTCGCGGCGGAACATGTTCGTGTCCAGCCGCAGCTTGCCGAAAATTGCTTTCGTGGCTCCCAGTTCGTAGAAGCTTCCGTGCGACGGCTCTACCGGCAATTGCACGATGGGAACGGTAGTGTCGAGTGCCTGCGCTGCCGGAGAACTGGACAGGAGAAGATTTTCGAACGACGGTGTCTGGAAAATCCGGTCGTAGGAGCCGTGAACCTTTAACCCGGCGGAGGGGAAGTAGCGTGCGACGGCGACCCGCGGGCTTACCGCATTCTGGTTCACCAGGAGCTGGTAGTGATCCCAACGCAGCCCCGCATCGATCGACCAATCGCCGAGCTGAATGGCATCCTGAACATAGGCCGATTGCTCCAGGTCGGGACGGTTGCCGGTGAAGGCAAAGGTGGTCGCGGCAGCATTGAGGATACCCAGATTGATGGGGCATTGCGGATCTAAAGGGTCGGCACAGTCGGGAATGAGATAGCTGAAGTCTTCGTTCAGGAATTTGGCTTCGGATTCGACGCCCGTTTTCCATTCCTGGTTGCGAAGATCAACCGACATGCTGCCGTGGAAATAGATCTCTTTGAAGTCGTTGTGCTGGGTGGCAATCACGGGCCAGGAGGAGGGGTTCGAATAGAAGTCGAGGGAATTGTCACGGGCCATTCCTCTGAGCTCGCCAATGGCGCTCGAGGAAAACAGGTGCTGGTAGTTGACGCTCCCCATGGTTTCGAAGTTGCCGCTGGTTTGGAGCTGCCCCCCGGGAACAAAAACGCAACCGCCTGGCTCCGGGCCAGTGGGCGGGCAGCCGGCGTCATTGTCTGCGCTTGGAAGAAAGGCTCCGTTCTGCTCCACCAGCTCGTTGGGAATCTCGTAGCGCGCAAGTTCGTGGCTGGCAATCGCCGTCAGATGATCTTTGGGCGTGAACTGCCGCTCATAACTCAGCCCGAAACTTCCCGTGGTGCCGTTGTTGGTGTAATTCTCGGGAACAACAGGGTTGAGATAGTGGCCCGTCATGTCCCCCGAAGCGCTCAGGCCAAGCGTATTTCCTTTCCAGGTGTATTGGTCCTCGGTATCGATGCCGCCGGTGGCATAGCTGCCTCCCAACAAGCTGACGTGCCCGTGCCATCCCGGCTCTTCGTTTTTGAGAGTATTGACCACCACCACTCCGCCCATCTTGAGGCCATACTCGGCGGGAATGCCGGCGGTGTAGATGCTCATGGACTGGATATGATCGGCTTCGATCTCCGGGCCAAAACCGGGAGAACGGTTGTCGGTGAGCGGTACGCCGTCCACCACAAACTGGGTCTGATATTCCGAACCGCGCGGGTGAAGCACCGCGTTGCCTTCATAGAGCCAGCCCGGCTCTGAGTTGACCAGGTCCTGAATGGAGCGGCCGGGCAGCGCGGTCAGCCGGTTCTCGACCGTTTGCAGCCCCATCTCATTCACCGATCCTGCGCGATAAGGATCGATCAATGTGCCCGACGCATGGACCGTAACCGACTGGGAAACGGGAGCGATTTTGAGCTGGATGGTTTGCTCCACGGGGAGAGCGGCGCGTATTGCAACCGCTTCGGTGACCGGGGCAAACGATGGCGCCTGAATCTGGATCTGGTAGTTTCCGTAGGGCAACCGCCTGGCGGCCACCTCGCCCCGATCGTCGGTAGTGAACGTGTAACGATATTGATTGGCCTCGCTGACCACCTGGACCTGGGCATGGACGGCGTGACCAGAGGGGTCGGTAACGGTCAAGCGCAGTTCTCCGGTGTTGCTCTGGCAAAACGCAGGGAGAGCGCCGAGGAACACGAGGATGAGGTATGGCTTCAAGGGCCTGGCCTGGCTTGAATCCAGGATTCTTGTGCTATGCGGCGTGATTGTGAGTTCCGGGATCGAGCACTCGCGCCTGCATTCTGATTATCACAACCCCATGCAAGCCTTCGGCGCCGATTGAAAGTATTCAGGCGGAAACCATTGTCCAGCCCGCCGGTTCCTGGAGGAAGGCCGGCGACACCGGGCTTTCCCGCACATTTGCAGTTGCCGTTTCGCCTGCTGCAGAAGCGGTGCGCCATTTTTCAAGAAAACCGGCTACACTGGTGAGGAACCAGAGTAGACCAGGACTGAAAAAGGATTCAAACAATGGCCGTAGACAACAACGTTGCACGCATTGGCAAGTCAATTGTGATACGCGGCGAACTGAAGGGCGGCGAAGATCTGGTGATCGACGGCCGCGTGGAAGGCACCGTGCAACTCTCCGAGAACCGTCTAACCATCGGGCCCAACGCCGACGTGGACGCCGATCTCTCCGCCCACGATGTGCTGGTGCTGGGCAGAGTGCATGGCAACCTGGTGGCCACCGGGCGCGTGGAGCTGCGCGCCGGCTGCGTGGTGGAGGGGGACGTGCGCGCCTTCCGGCTGGCCATTGAGGACAATGCCGTGCTGCGCGGCAAGGTAGACCTGACGCAGACGGCGCAGAAGCCCGCGGAGCATGCACCGGCTCCGGTCGCCGGCGTCTAAGCGAGTTCAATCCGGCGCACCAGGCGCATTCCCCCGCCGGAAAGGCATCGATCCCGATGATACATTGGCTGGAGCGAAGGCAGGCTGAGGGCAAGCCGGCCTCTGCGCGAAGTTCCGCGCCACGATTCGCGCGCTATTCCGGAGCGTGGGCCACGCTGCGCAAGCGCCTCGAATCCGAGCCGGGCCTGCGCGTCATCGACACCGGCGCCACCTCGTCCAGCAACATCAACTATCTCACCAGCCTGGGCCAGAGCGTGTACATGGCGGACCTGGTGCACGACGCCTGCACTGGCAAATGGACGCGGGGGAACGACGAGGAGGGCAATCCCATTTGGGACGCCGATGCTTTCCTCACCTCGTGTCTTGATTTTTCCGGCAGGACGTTCGACGTGGTGCTGCTGTGGACCACGCTCGACTACCTGCCCGAGGCCCTGGTTGTGCCCGTGGTCCAGCGCCTGCACGACTCGACCAACCCTGGCGGCGCGGTGCTCGCCTTCTTTCACACGCGCACCAAGGGCGAGGAGACGGTCAACTGCCGCTTCCACGTCACCGACCGGGACGAGGTCGAGGTGCAACTCAGCGAGCCTTTCCCCATCCAGCGCGCGTTCACCAACCGCAGCATCGAGCGGCTGTTCTCCGGCTGGAGCGGCCATCGCCAATTCCTGGCCAAGGACGCGCTGTCTGAAGTGCTGATGACGCGGTGAAAGATAGCTTTCAGCCGTCAGCACTCAGCTTTCAGCCCTCAGCCGTCTCCGTCTTCAGCCTTCCGATGGCGGCTCTCCAATATCAGTAGCGTGTGATATTTATCTCGTCGAGTTGGCTTATTTTCGCTTCTATTTCGCCTTTTTGTTCCAAATTAGGAATGCATATGGGGGGTGGGTGTATTTATTTTTCCCCGAAACGCGGAAAGGGGCTTCGACGGGAAGCTCCTTTCCGCATCGAGTATGGGCAGGTTTTGCCGGAGTGGCTGCAGCTGGGGTCACACGAGGCAGCGGGGTTAGCAGAATTGGTGAACGCCGCCTACGCCCGCGGCACCCTGGCGCCGCCCGGCACCAGGTCCGGCTCCGAATAGCTCACCCGGTTTCCACCTGCGCGCTTGGCCGCGTACATGGCGTGATCCGCGAATTGCATGATGCCGATCGCACTGCTGCTCGACGATGGATAGAACGCCAGCCCGATGCTCACGGCTCCGCGAATCATGTGCCCTTCGATCTCAAACTGCTCGTCCATCGCATGCACCAGACGCTCCGCGACGCTGTGCGCGATCTCCACATCCCCAAGGTCGGACAGCACCGCGATGAATTCGTCGCCCCCGATCCTCCCCAGCGTGTCGCACTCCCGCAGACACACCTTGAACCGCTGCGCCACTTCCATCAGGTACGCATCGCCCACGCGGTGCGTATACGAATCATTGATGGTCTTGAAATCGTCCAGATCCAAGTACAGCAGCGCGGCATGGCATCCCTTCGCGTGCGCCTGCTCCAGCGCCTCTTCCAGCCTTCTGTGTACCAGCGAGCGGTTTGCCAGCCCGGTCAACTGATCGTGTTCCGACCGGTGCAGCACGTCTTCGTACAACCGCCGGTTGTCGATGGCGATGGCGGCCATGTTACAGCCGAATTCAAAGGCTTTCACGTTAAGCGGCAGCGGGTCGCCCTCACCGCCCTCGAACGTCATGGTGCCGAGCACCTCTCCGCGGCTGGACAGGATCGGCCGCGACCAAATGTTGCGCGAATCGCTCGGTCCCACCAGTCCGTGGCTGCGCACCGCTTCCGCGCAGGCCTCTTTGCTCTCTGAAGGATTCAGATCCTCCAGCCGCGCCATCGCCTCCGGCGCCAAATGCGCGCGGGTCATCAGCTCCAGCCGGCGATTCTTCAGCACGTGGGTGTAGCCCCTGCGTCCCGCCCACATATCGTCCGCGTAGGCCTGGATTGCCGCCAGCACAATCGGCAAAGGCTGGAAACTGTTGATCAGTTCAAGAACGTGGCTGCGCTGCTGCTCCATCCGCGCCAGGGTGCTCAGCCGGGACGCCTCCTGCTCGCTTTTGAGGCGCAGCAGTTTCTCTTTGTCCAACAGGCGCCGGCGCATGCGCAAACCCCACGCCAGGGCCAGCAGCGCGAATCCCAGAATCGCGGACGTCACCAGAAACAGGTGCCCCAGCGTCCACCACGATGCCCTCGCTACCACGGCAATGTCCTGAGGCGACCGCACCTGCACCTGAATGCTCTCCACCGCGCCCCAGAATCCCCGGACGTGCACAATGCAAGCTCCAGTGGCGCGGATGCGCGTGCCCAGGGGATAGGTGGGGAAAGGGTCCACATCGGACACCCGCTTGCGGTAGACGATGGGGAACACGTCGTTGCCGGAGCGTAGATTGATCGTGTCCAGGTGGCTTTGCCGGGTCTGCGAGATCACCTCGCCGTCAATGCTGACGAGTTTGTTGTTATACAGCCCCGTCATCGCCCTCGCGAACGTGATCACGCGCGGCGTTATCGTCATCCCGCCGGGCAAGATGGAGAACTGTCCTGAGTCCAGGCCGGCTACGCCATCCACCGCGGTGACAAATCCCGTCACCTCCACGCGTTGCCCGATGCTCACCGGATCTGTCTGCCGGGTTTCCACCAGCAGGCTGCTGTCGCCATCCTGGACTACCATTTTCTCGCCCGGATCGTAGAGGGTCACGATCCCCGACGTGAACACTCGATGGCGCACCCTCAGCACTTCGTTCGATTCCAGCAGCGCCGCAAGCGGAATCAGCTCGTGTTCCGCCGTTTCTGGACCGGCCGCATGAACAACCTGGATTGCGTCACTGCTGGACACATTCATACGCAGTCCCAGGATGCGGTCGTTGGTCACGTCGAATGTCCCGCCCAGCGCGCCCGTCACCCGCACCGTCGCGTCCAGCAGCCGGCTGGGAGAAAACTCCGGGTAATCGCGCACCACCACGTCGACCATCTTGCCGCTGTCTTCCATCCGCAGCAGATACAGGCTCGATCCCGCCGTGGTCTGGTACGACGCCGCTCGCACAATGCCCTGCATGGTCACGTAGCGGCAGTCGTTGGCCGGCTTCACCGCCTCCTGATAGCTGAGGAACGCCGGTTTCGGAAGCGGCGCCTGGCCCGTCACCTGAATCGACGTGGCCGCGATTTGCGTGCTGTAGCTCGCCCCCGTTGTACCCTTCACCACAACGCGCGTTCCCGGCCCAATCGCGTACTTCTTGTCCGGCAGCACGTAGATCCAGCCGTTGCCTTCCTGGATGAAAAGATCGCTTTCCGCGGGATTGCTGTACGTCGCCACGCCGGTCACGTCCACGGCCAGCGCCTTGGCCGCCTCCGCCGCGCTCAGATGCCGCACCGTGGCAATGCTGGTCAGCGGATTCTGGGCAGACTGCGCCAGCAGCGGTGCCCAAGCCAACAGCAACATGGCCGGGAAGACCCGCAGATAGCCAAGCCGGATTGGCCCGATCATTTCTGCTCGCAGCATCGGTTGATGAAAATACCCCTCCTTATCATCGGGATGTCCGCTCGCCGGGAACATCCCTCCTTTGGGGAACAGACTCGGACCACGGTTATGCCTCGTCGGATGTTGGGGATAAAGCCCAAGTCCTTTGTTTAAGCGGCCTAAGGCGGGCGGCCCGCACCCGGCCCAGGGGGCTCCCCGGTTCCCGGCGGGTTCCCCGGTCCCGCCCTGGCGCAGATTTCTGTGGATTTTGGGGGTTTTCAACGGCCTGTGATGCCCTCATTGACTCCTCGGGTCCTACCGCAGGAGTGAACTCGTGCCCTGGCGCCTTGCCGTCCGATATTTCAGCGAGCTGTGAAGCCGTGCTCGTTCAAACTACCCAGGCTCACTGGTGAGGGCACCGCTCCGTATCATGGGGAAGATGGGTCCGGCCCAATCCAATTGGCGGAATGAACTGCGCGCGATGATTTCGCTGGCGGTTCCCGTGGTCCTCAGCGAGCTGGGATGGATGCTGCAGGGCGTGGTGGACACCATCATGGTGGGCAGATTGGGGCCGGCTGCCATCGGCGCGGTGGCCGTGGGCAATGCCGTGTACTACACGCCCGCGCTGTTCGGCATCGGGCTGGTGCTGGGGCTGGACACGCTGGTTTCGCAGGCCTACGGGCGCGGCGACCACGACGCCTGCCACCACTGGCTGGCGCAGGGCGTGTACCTGGCCTGCATCGCCAGCGCGCCGCTGATGGTGTTGCTGTTTGCGGTCAGCTACGGGTTCACGCATGTGGGCATCTCGCCGGAGGTGGCCGGGCCGGCGGGAAGCTATCTGCGCATCCTGGTGCTGAGCACGCTACCGCTCCTTTTGTATGGCGCGGCGCGGCGGTACTTGCAGGGCGTTGGGCAGGTTCGGGTAATCACCGTTACGTTTGTCCTGGCCAACCTGGTGAACTGGTTCTTCAACTGGGTGTTCATCTACGGCAGGCTGGGCATGCCCGCGATGGGCGTGAGCGGCTCGGCGTTTTCCACGGTGCTGGCGCGGGTGGGGATGGCGGCGTGCCTGATTGGGTTTGCGTGGCGCTACGAGCGCCAGCGGGGGCATCCGCTGTTCCGGCACTGGGCGCGGCCGCACATGCACAGGATCGGTCAGCTCGTCCGCATTGGAGCGCCGGCGGCGGGGCAGATCCTGCTGGAGGTGGGCGCGTGGAACCTGGGGACGTTCTCGGCGGGATGGCTGAGCCCGGTGCAACTGGCCACACACCAGATTGCGCTGAACTACGCCTCGATGACCTACATGGTGCCGCTGGGGATCTCTGCGGCCGCGGCAGTGAGCGTGGGCCATGCGATCGGCGCAGGTGACCCGGCGCGGGCGCGGCGGGCCGGATGGTTGGCGCTGGGGCTCGGTACAGCATTCATGCTGTCGGCGGCGGTGGTGTTCCTGGTGGCGCCGCGGCCGCTGATCGAGCTGTACACGCGGGATCCGCGGGTGATGGCGGTGGGGCCGAGCCTGCTGTGGATCGCGGCGGCGTTCCAGATCTTCGACGGCATTCAGACGGTATCAACGGGCGCGCTGCGCGGGCTGGGCGAGACGCGGGCACCGATGGTGGCGAATTTTGTGGGCTACTGGATCCTGGGGCTGCCGCTTGGATTTGTCCTTTGTTTTGCGATGCATTGGGGGATCTACGGGCTGTGGATCGGGCTGACGCTGGCGCTGATTGTGATTGCGGCTGCGCTGCTGGTGCGGTGGAAGCGGGACTCGGAGAGACAGACGACGGCGCTTCTTGGTTAGCTAGCGGCGTTGCTCCGGGCATGGCTGACCCTGCCCGGTCTCTTCGAGCATGCGGTCGATATCGGCCGTGGGAAAATCCATGCGCGCCGCCGCTCGAATGATTTCGAGTTTGGACGCAACCTCGCGGCTGGGTTCGCTCCTGCGGGCCTGGACAAGCGCCTGCCGCACCCATTCGGCAATGGACATGCGGCGCAACCGCGCCGCGCGCTGGATGTCGCGATATTCAGGGTCCTTGACGATCACCTGCAGCCTCTTAGCCATGCAATGAGTGTATGTGACTCATCATGATGAGTCAGATGCCGATCGAGCGGCAGTGCGTGGTTGTTGACTGGGAGCAAAACGCGAAACCGCGTACCATATTACGGTAACTATGGGTATTACCCTTGGGGTTCGCGGAACGACGGAAAAGCTGCCAGGTGACTATAATCACAAAGGAGCAGCTAGAACCCTCCGCAACGACATTTTCGGAAGGAATTCCGCCAAATGGCGACTGGTGACCTTGCCCTGGGTCAAGAACAGGGCGCATTGAGCGCGCGCTCGCGCGTGATTAACGACTTCAGCATCAACGTGGCAACGGTGAACGGGTCCGGCTCGCAATCCGCCAATAGCGTTCTGCTGAGAAGCATCTTCGGAATGGGCGTTCCCGTCAGCGGCAAGAACCTCTTCCCGTCGAACATCGCCGGACTACCCACCTGGTACACCATTCGCGCCAGCAAAGACGGCTACGTTGCCCGCCGGCGCTCGAGTGAAGTGCTGGTGGCGCTTAATCCCGAAACCGCAAAGGACGACATGCTGGCGCTGCCCGCCGGCGCCGCCGCCATCTACGAAGAGAACATGAACCTGAAGCAGTATCGCGACGACGTGGTCTGCTATCCGGTCCCGTTCGACAAGATCACGGCCGCCGTGTGCTCCGAGGCCAAGCTCCGCAAGCTGGTCAAGAACATGGTGTACGTGGGGGTAGTGGCGAACCTGCTGCATCTCGACCTGGACATCATCGAGCAGAGCGTGAGGAAGCAGTTCGCGAAGAAGCAGAAGGTGTTCGACCTCAACTTCGGCGCGGTCAAGGCAGGCTTCGAGTTTGCCCAGGAGAAGCTGGTCAAGCAGGATCCGTTCGCGATCGAGGCCATGGACCGCACCAAGGGGCTGATCATCATTGACGGCAACGCGGCGTGCGGCATGGGGGCCGTGTTTGCCGGCGTAACCGTGGTGGCGTGGTATCCCATAACGCCGTCCACGTCGCTGATTGAAGCCACGGCGGACTTGCTGAAGAAATATCGCGTGACGCCGGAAGGCAAGGCGACCTTTGCCGTGGTTCAGGCCGAGGACGAGCTGGCGGCCATCGGCATGGTGCTGGGCGCGGGCTGGGCGGGCGCGCGGTCGATGACCTCGACCTCGGGGCCGGGCATCTCGCTCATGGCGGAGTTTGCCGGCCTGGGGTATTATGCCGAGATTCCCGGCGTGATCTTCGACGTGCAGCGCACCGGGCCCTCGACGGGCATGCCCACGCGCACCCAGCAGGGAGACGTGCTTTCCACGGCGTTCCTCTCCCATGGCGATACCAAGCACGTGCTGCTGTTTCCGGGCTCGGTGAAGGAGTGCTTCGAGTTCGGCGGGCTGGCGTTCGACCTGGCGGAGCGGTTGCAGACGCCGGTGTTCGTGTTGAGCGATCTGGACCTGGGCATGAACAACTGGATGTCGGAGCCGTTCGATTATCCCCAGAAGCCGCTCGATCGCGGCAAGGTGCTGACGGCGGAGGATGTGAACCGGCTGGGCGGATTCGCGCGCTACAAGGATGTGGACGGCGACGCGATCGGATGGCGCACGCTGCCCGGCACCAACCATCCCAAGGGATCGTACTTCACCCGCGGCTCCGGCCATAACGCCAACGCGGGCTACACGGAAAAGCCTGACGAGTACCAGGAAGTGATGGACCGGCTGGCGCGAAAGTTTGAAAACGCGCGCAAGCTGGTTCCGGCGCCGGTGATCGAGAAGGGCGGGACCTCGAAGATCGGGTTCATCGCCTACGGCAGTTCCGACTTCGCGGTCGGCGAGAGCCTGGACCAGATCAAGCACGAGTACAAGGCGGACGTGGATTACCTGCGCATACGGGCCTATCCGTTCGCGCATGAGATTCACGATTTCGTGGCCTCGCACGAGCGCGTGTACGTGATTGAGCAGAACCGCGACGCGCAGATGCAGAGCCTGCTCAAGCTGGATCTGCCCGCGGAGCAGGCGGCGAAGCTGCGCTCCATCCTGCACTACAACGGCCTGCCCCTCGATGCGCGCAGCATTACCGAGGAATTTGCCACCAAGGAAGGCCTGTGAGAGCAGGTTGCAGTTACAGGGCTCGTAGCCGGTAGCTACTGGCTACAAGCTACCGGCTACTGGCTACTGGCTACCGGCTGCGCGACGATCAAGGGCTTGAAACAATCCGCCAAAGGAATAGAGAAAATGGCAACAGCGACAGCAACACCGAATCCTAAAGTGAACCGCATCGGCCTTCCCATCGTGGACTATCGCGGCGGCAAGTCGACGCTGTGCGCCGGCTGCGGCCACAACGCCATCAGCGAGCGCATCATCGACGCCATGTACGAGATGGGCGTTCAGCCGGAGCGGGTGCTGAAGATGAGCGGCATCGGCTGCTCATCCAAGAGCCCGGCCTACTTCATGAGCCGCGCGCACTCGTTCAACAGCGTGCACGGGCGCATGCCGTCGGTGACCACGGGCGCAGTGCTGGCCAACCACACCATGATGGCTCTGGGCGTCTCCGGCGACGGCGACACGGCATCGATCGGAATGGGCCAGTTCGTGCACCTGATGCGGCGCAATCTGCCCATGATTTACATCATCGAGGACAACGGCGTCTACGGGCTGACGAAGGGACAGTTCTCGGCCACCGCGGACATCGGGTCCAAGCTGAAGACGGGGGTAATCAACGACCTGCCGGCGATCGACACCTGCGCGTTGGCGATCCAGCTCGGCGCGACGTTTGTGGGCCGGTCGTTCAGCGGCGACAAGAAGCAGCTGCTGACCATGCTGAAGGCGGCCATCGCCCACAAGGGCACGGTGATGCTGGACGTGATCAGCCCCTGCGTGACGTTTAACGACCACGAAGGTTCGACCAAAAGCTACCGCTTCATGCAGGATCACGATGAGCCGGTGAACGAAGTCGGATTCGTGGCCAGCTTCGACGACATCGAGGTGGACTACGACTCCGGCCAGGTGTACGACGTGACCATGCACGATGGCTCCAGCCTCCGCCTGCGCAAGCTGAAGGAAGACTACGATCCGACCGACAAGGCCAACGCCGTGCGCACGCTGATGGAAGCGCACGAGAACGACGAGGTGCTGACGGGCGTGTTCTACATCAACACGGAGAAGCCGACGTTCACCGACTTGCTGAACGTGGTGGACGTGCCGCTGGGCACGCTGCCGGAGTCGATGGTGAGGCCTCCGAAGGCTGCGCTGGAGCAGTTGATGGCGAACCTGCAGTAAAGCAGGGACCAAGGGACCGAGGGAACAAGGTACCAACCAGAAATGCCCCGGGAAATGCGGGGCTTTTCTGTTATTGACGATTGATTTGCGAGCGCTTCAGCGGGGATTGATCCGCACGCCCATGCCGTCGAGCTTGTGGCGGGCCTGCTGGGCTTCCGGCGACTGCGGATGGCGCTTGATGAGCGAGCGCAATTCCTCGATGCCGGAGGAACGCCGGTCCATGTCCAGTTCGGCATAGCCCTTGTGAAGCTGGGCGGCCGGAGCCTTTAAGCTGTCGGGAAAACTCTCCAGCACGGCGTTGTAGGCCTTTACTGCAGTGTCGTAGTCCTTCTGGTGATAGGCGATTTCGCCCAGGTAAAAATCGGACTGCCCAGCTAGGTCATCCGTCGGATAATTCTGAACCACGTCCTGAAATTCGCCCTGGGCCACGGAGTAGCGGGCGCCGTTGAAGTCGCGCACCCCGGCCTGGAATGTGTCCTGCAGCGGTGGAGCGGCATTGGCGGCGGGACCGGCGGGCTGGCCGTTGGGGCCGGGCGCGCCTCCGGGACCGGTTGGCTGGACCGGCTGCGGCGGGGCCTGCATGTTCTGCAACTGGCTCTGCAGAGCCTGCACCGATGACTGCAGTTTGTCCAGCCTTGATTTCAGTTCTTCAATCGAGTCGCTGACCGACTGCACCTGGCCGGAGACCGAGTCGACCTTTCCGCTGATGGCCTCATTTTGCGCGGCCAGCTTCTGCTGCAGCGTCTCCATGGTGGCTTCCATTCTGGCGGCATTGTCGGCGGTCTGCTGGGCCAGGGTCTGGACGGTGGTGAAGCGCGTGTCGAGCGTTGACTGCAGCCTCTGCACCATGTCCAGCAACTGCTGGACCTGCGTCTGGAGGGCGATGATTTCCTTGGAAGCGGCACGGGCGTGAACCGGTGCAAGGTTGACCATCGCGGCCAACAGGGCCGCGGCCAGGAGGCGATGGCGAAGCGTGCGTGTGTTCATCATGAAGTCACCTAGCGGACAGTGGATAGTGCTCGGAGAGCCGTCCGCGGCCGAGGGAGCGCGGACGGTCCACCAAATTCATCAAAGCAGCGCGGCTACCGGTCCGCGGAGAAGCCGGCGCGGCGGTTGAGCTGCCAGCAGTCCTCGGTGGATTCGGTGCAGAATGGCCTTTCCTTGCCGTAGCTGATTACGCGGATGCGATTGGCCGCGACGCCGGCATTTACCAGCGCGGTCTTGGCGGCATCGGCGCGGTTCTGGCCGAGGGCAAGGTTGTACTCGTTGGAGCCACGCTCGTCACAGTAGCCGCCGATGACGATCTTGATATCGGGGTTGCTGTTCAGGTACGCCGCATCCTTGGACAGCGTGGCTTGGGCATCGTTGCGCAGGTCGGCGGTATCGTAATCGAAGAAGATGTCCTGCACATTGGCCTTGAAAGTATCCCCGGCGCCCGAGGCTGTTGAGGGCACGGAAACGGCGGGCGGTTGATTGACCGTGACCGTCGCCGACGCATCCGCCGAACCGCCTTCGCCCCGCGCCACCAGATGGTAAGTGGTGGTGGCGGAAGGCGTAACAGACTTCACGCCGGAGGTCGGCACGTCGCCGATACCGTCGATGGAGACATTGGTGGCGTCGGTGGTGCGCCAGGTTAGGACCACCTGATCGCCGGCAGAAATTGTGGCCGGCGTGGCCGTCAACTGCGCCGTGGGCGCGGGCGCGGATGAAGGCGGCGCGGTTTCCGCTGCGGGCAGGGGCTTCTGCTTGTGATGACAACCGGCAATGGCAATCAGCGAGGCCAGAAATGCAAGCGAAATGAAGGTGCGGCCGAGTCGTTTCAAGATGGAATCTCCTTCTGCATGTGTGAAGCGGCGATGTCTTCGAAGCAACCGTACATTGTAATTCCTATATGGCGAAAATGACCGTGAACCGCATGCGTTCGCTGGGGGCGGTGGACGCCGTGGTGCTTTTGGGCCTGTTACTGCCGGCTTGCTCCAGGTTCCGGCCAAGGGTTTCGAGACAACAGTTCCATGATAACGCCCTGAGATGGCTGCACGTCGCCCAACCCGGAGGGAGCGGGAAATGTCCCGGCCTTCCCCCCCCGAAGCGCGCCGCAGGCCGGCATATTGCAGAAAAACCTAAGAACCGCCATAACCAGCTTCTGCTCACCCCAGATCCTTCCGTCAGGGGCCAAAACCACTTCTACTTCCAGCTCCAGTTGGGCATAAAGTTATCCCCATCTTTTGTCAGCTCCTGTTGCTGGGTGCCGTCCGCCAGCATGGACCAGATTTCCGTGTGATGGCCGATGGCCCGCTCAAAGACGATGTGGCGCTCATCGGGTGACCACGACGGAAAGTCGTTCGAGCCCGAATCGTGGGTGAGCTGCTGCCAGCGCTTGCTGGCGATGTCCATGATGTAGATATCCTGGCCGCCGGGCGCGCCGGGTCCGTACTTGCGGTTCCAACTGAAGGTGAGCATGCCGCCGTCGGGCGACCAGGAAGGGGAGATGGCGTAGCCGCCGTCGGTCAAGCGCTGGATGTTGGCGCCGTCCTGGTCCATGATGTAGATCTGCGGCAGTCCGGTACGGCCGCTCTCCCATGCTATCTGGGCGTTGGTGCGCGGGTTCCAGGTGGGACCGACATCGGGTCCCTTGAAACTGGTGAGCTTGCGCAGATTGCCACCGTTCGCGTCGGCAACCCATATCTCCGGATCTCCGGATCGTGCCGAGGAGAACGCGATTCTGGCTCCGTCGCCCGACCAGGCGGGAGAGAAATTGGAGCCACCCGCGGATCCTCCCGGGAAACCGACCATGCGACCGAGGTCCAGCGAATACATCCGGATGTCCCATCCATTCCTGTCCAAAGAAGAGAACGCAATTCGGCTGTTATCCGGTGAGATGCGGGGAGACAGCGAAGTGGTGCCCAGGTGGGTAATCTGGTGCTGGTTCTGGCCGTCGTAGTCCATCACCCAGACTTCCTTGTTCCCGGAGCGGCTGCTGATGAAGTAGATTCTGGTTTCGGCAATGCCGTTAATGCCGCCACCCAGCCGGGCGATGATCTCATCGGCAAACCGGTGGGCGAGGGTTCGGGCCATGTCCTGGCTGGCGACCTCGTTGTACTGCTTGCCGAGAACCTGGGGATTGGAGGGGTTTTGCGCGTCGAAGAGCCAGCCATAAACCACCAGGCGGCCATTCTCCGCCTTCAACGCGCCGAAGGCGACCATCTGCGCGCTTGCGGGCGGCTGCGTCCACAGCGGCAGGTTGATCTCCTCCGGCGAGCCGGGCTCTCCCTGCGGGACCATGCTCTTCGACACCATATCGAAGATGCCGGCGTTCATAAGGTCGTTCAAGAGGGTGGCGTCAAAGGTGGCCTTCAGCGGCGGCGTCAGGGGATCCGTGCCCACCGGCTTGAAGTCCGCCACTGCCAGCCGGATGCGGATGTTGCCAAGATGAGTGCCGGTATGAACCCAGTCCTGCGCCCGCACGGAAGCGGAGAAGAAACAGGCCTGGGCAGCCATCAAGAGAAAAAGAAAAGCGGATTTTACCTTCATGTGCCTGGCGATCCTTCCGGAGGATGATTTTGTGCTGGCCTCAAAGGAGCTGCCGTTTACGAGCCGATGGGGATGCGGATGCCCCAATCGCTTCAATACTCACAATAATAAGAGACATTCAAGGTGCTGCCGCTGTAACCGGGCGGAAGCGCACCAAATGTGTCTACGCGCTCGACACCGCGCATGCAGGAGCGATCGAGCGTGGGGCTTCCGCTGGACTGTTGAAGCTGAATGTTCGAGGGCGAGCCGTCGCGATGGATGGTGAAATCGAGATAAACGCGGGCGCCGCGCGGCGTTCGCGGATCCACCTCGAACTTGTTCCACGTCTGCGCCATCTTGCTGTTGATCTGCTGCACGTACCACGGAAAACGGCTGCCGAAGTCGCCCTGGGTAATCGACGTGGGGCCGGGGTTGGACTGCGCCTGCACCCCCCGCGACAGGTTGTTGGCCTGCTCTTCGCCATACTCCGCGCGGTTGTCTGGCTGTTGCTGTACCACGCGCGGCGGCGTGCGCGGCGCGGTTTCGGGCTTCGGCTGCACCTTTTTGCCCTGGATCGCGATGGCGTCTTCGTCGATTTTCTGGGTTGCCTTGGGAGTGGGAGGCGCGGGCGCCTGGCTGGGCGTTTGCGTGGCCAGCACGTTTTGGTTCGGCGGCTGGTCGGCGGGCAGCGGGATGGCGCTGGAAACCAGGTTTACGCGAATGGCGCCTCCGCTATTGGCGCCGCCCCAGGTGTCGGAATGGAAAAACCCGCCGGCCACGTAATACGTCACGATCGCTCCGGCCAGCGCCAGATGCAGCAACACCGAGCTCGTGGCCGGCGCGGCCACTCGCTCGCCGCTCAGCTCGCGATCCAGTTGCTCTTCGTGTTCTATAAGCGTGCTCATCCGCGGCGCTACTTCGCTCCACCACCGGCCTTTTCGTTGAGGGGCTGGGTGATGATAGAGATGTTGGTAATCCCCGCCTGTTTGACGGCATCCATCACGTTGGCGAAAGCGCCGAACGGCACGCGCTGATCCGCGCGCAGGTAAATGATCTGCCTGGCCGGGTCACTCGAGTGCAGCCTTTGCGGCAAGTCGTGGATGTTGATGGGCTTGTCGTCCAGATAGAGGTTCTGCTCCCGGTCAATCGTCAAGGTGAGCCGTTGCTCGGTGATTTCCTTCACCGTGCGCGTATGGGGCACGTCCACTTCAATGCCCGATTGCAGCACCGGCGCGGTAATCATGAAGATCACCAGCAGCACCAGCACCACGTCCACCAGGGGTGTAATGTTGATGTCTGCCAGCGAAGAGCGGGTTTGGCCGGTTGCAGTGGTAAAGGCCACGGTTCAACCTCGCGTGGGAAATTCGCGGCCGGCTTCCGCAATGGAGCGCGTTGGCGCCGCCGCGGACCGGAGCATCTGAAACTCTTCCATGGTGTTGAGCAGCTCGCGGGAAAAATCGTCGAGCGCGGCGGCAAATACGCGAATGCGCGCGTTGAACTGGTTGTATGCCACCACCGCGGGCACGGCCACAAACAAGCCGGCGGCGGTGGTGATCAGCGCATCCGCCATGCCCGGCGCCACGGCGCGCAGCGTGGCCGATCCGGCTGTGCCCAATCCGTGGAACGCTTCCACCACCCCCATGACGGTGCCGAACAAGCCCACAAACGGGCTGATTGCGCCGATCGTCGCCAGCCAGGTCATGCGCCGCTCCAGGTTGGTCACGGCCTCGCTGGCCGCAGTCTGTGCCGAGCGCTCCAGCGGCACCAGGTTGCGCGGCGGTCCTGAGCCGCCGGTCTGTCGCTTGTAGGTCTCGTAGACGTCCTCAAACACCTGCGCCAGGGGGCTCGCCTTGTAGTCCCCGGTAATGGCGGCGATCTCCTGCAGGCGGCTGGCCTTGCGGAAGTTGCGGATAAAACGGCGGCTCTCATTGGTCGCGCGGCGGAACGAGGCCCACTTGCCGAAGATCACGGTCCAGGAATACAGGCTGGCAATCAGCAGAACCATCAGTACGCCAATTGCCACGCCGCTGAGCTGGCTCATCAGCTCCATCAGCCCGCTAATGCCATGAGCGAAGCCCTCATGAGGCGGCACGGCGGTATCGTTCTGCAGCAGGAAAGCAAGCAATGCAGCGGTAAAAATGGGGATTCACCTCACTCTTAACGGTAGCAGACCCGGGGGTGCGATCCAAGTTACGGACCGGATGCTCCTATGGATGTGAGATGCGGTCAACCGGGCGCGGGAACACGCCTGCCGTGCTATGCTGCGCTCGGATTCTTT
This sequence comes from uncultured Acidobacteriota bacterium, assembly GCA_963766785.1. Lineage (GTDB taxonomy): Bacteria > Acidobacteriota > Terriglobia > Terriglobales > Acidobacteriaceae > Telmatobacter. The sequence goes on along the minus strand of CAVYBV010000004.1, from coordinate 192,437 downwards.
CATAGTCGGCGCCGGGGCCGGGACCAACCCATGCTAATCGAGTTGCGCGCGGAAAACTACGCGGTCATCGACCACGCCATCGCCGTCTTTGGACCGGGGCTGAACCTGCTTACCGGCGAAACCGGGGCAGGGAAGTCGATCCTGGTGGACACCCTGGCCCTCCTGATGGGCGGCAAGGCTTCGGCTGAGGTCGTCCGCCACGGCGCGGAAAAAGCCGTAGTGGCCTGCGTCTTTGAGTCCACGCCGGGCGCGGAGGCAATTCTCGAAGAGAACGGTATTGACGCCGAAGGCACGGAGATCATTTTGCGCCGCGAGATCCAGTCCGGCGGCAAAGGCCGCGTGTTTGTGAACAACCAGCCGGCCACCGTCGTCCTCCTCAAGCAGCTTGCGCCGGAGCTGGCGCTTGTCCATGCGCAAACCGAAACCCTGACCAGCTTTGATCAGGGCCAGCAACGCCACTTGCTGGACCGCTTCGGCGGCATCTCCACCGAGGCTGTGAGCGAGGCCTTCGCACACTGGAAGGACGCCGCGGAGAGGCTCGACGATCTGCTCCACGGCGAGCAGGACCGCCTGCGCATGGTCGACCTGTGGACCTACCAGCAGAAGGAGATCGACGCGGCGCGCCTCGAGCCTGGCGAAGACGAGGCGCTCGAGACCCAGAAGCGCGTGCTCGCCAATGCCGAAAAGCTTTATGCCGCGGCCATGGGCGCATTCGAGCAGCTCTACGAGGGTGGCGCGTCGGCCGAAGTCTGCCTGCGCGGCGCGCTCAAGCAGGTACAGGAACTGGCGCGTTACGATGCCAGGTTTGTCGAGCCGGCCCAGCAGCTCGACTCGGCGCGCGCCGTGGTCGGAGACATCGCCGCCAGCCTGCGCGATTACGCCGAGCGAATCAACGCCAGCCCCGAACGGCTGGGCGAAATCGAAGACCGCCTGGCGCTGCTGGACCGGCTGAAACGCAAATACGGCAAAACCGTCGCCGAGGTCATCGCTTTCGGCGAGGAGGTGAGCCGCAAGCTGGCCGAAGTCGAGGACCGCGACGAAATCCTGAAGACTTTACGCGTGGAGCTCGAAGCGGCAGCGGCGGAGTACCGCAAACAGGCCGTGGCGCTCACTCAGCAGCGCCAGGCCGCCGCAGCAAGGCTGGCGAAACTCGCGGAGCGGCATATCAACTCGCTGGCCATGAAGGTGAAGTTCGAGATCGCCGTTACTGCGCCGGGGCACAATGGAAACCCCGCTATTGATCGGGGAAAAGTGTCAGGGCACGAAGCAGACGCTGCGTCCACACAAGGAAACGTGTCAGGGCAAGACTCAAACGCCGCGTCCGTCCGAGGAAACGTGTCAGGGCACGACTTCAGTCGTGCCGAAAGTGCCCCAAAAAAAGGGGGTGGGGCTTTAGCCCCTGCGGAAACCTCCCACTGGACCGCTTCCGGCTGGGATGAGGTTGAATACCGCATCGCCACCAATCCCGGCGAGCCCCTCAAGCCGCTCGATGAAATCGCTTCCGGCGGCGAGATGAGCCGCGTCATGCTGGCGCTTAAAGTCGCGGTGGAAGAGACCTCCGCCAAATCCAGAAAGAAGCCCACCCCGCGCACCCTGGTCTTCGACGAGATCGACATCGGCATCGGCGGCAGCGCCGCTGAAGCCGTGGGCCAGAAGCTGAAGGCGCTAGGCCGCGGCCAGCAGGTGCTCTGCATCACCCACCTGCCCCAGATCGCCGCCTTTGCCGACCAACACTTCTTAATCGAGAAGCGCGAGTCCGCCGGCCGCACCAAGATGCAGGTCCGCCTCCTCGATCAGCGCGCCAGCACCCATGAAGTGGCAAGAATGCTAAGCGGCGCAACGGTAACGGAAACCAGCCTCCAGCACGCCGCGCAGATGATCGCCGCCAGCAAGTAGCAGTTAGAAAGGAGAGATCGTGAGAACGTTGCTGGGTGCCCCGGGCCCCTCGCACTTGGGGACCCGGGATGGACGCATCGGTTTCCGCGACTGCCGACAACTGACAACTGACAATTGAAAACTGTTCCCTTATCCCTGTTCCCTGTTCCCTGCCTTTCTCAATTCGGCAACTGGCTCGCTGCCACCGGAGCGCTCGACAGCATATTGGCCACCATCGCCAGCATGAACGTTGGGTGCAGCGGCTTGGCCAGGATCTCGAACAGATGCCCCTTTTTCTTGGCTTCTTCCAGCAACCCGCCGGTGCCTGGCTGGCCGCTGAACAGCAGGAAGTGGATGTGGGGATAGCTGGCCTTGAGAAAGATGGCGAATTCGATTCCGTTCATCCCCGGCAGCACCACGTCAATGATGGCCAGGTCAGGCTGCCACGTCTCCAGCAGCTCCAGCGCCTGCTCCGCGGAGTACGCCGCGCGCGCGTAATAACTGTTTGAACGGAAGATCAGCGATAGGGTATCGGCGATGGCTTCCTCGTCATCGACAACCAGAATCCTGCGGTTTCCCTCAAGCCCTGCCATGATCGTTGGTCCTCGCCGCTATCGCCATTCGCGGACGCCTCGGCAAAATTCGCCGCCATACGTCCGCGGTTCGTTCCCTGTACGGCCCTGCACGTGTTCTTAGATGCCGTCAGTTTCCCGACAGGATACCTCGACGATTTCCGCATGAAGTTGTAGCGCCGGCCTCCCGGCCGGCTGTGGCGCGGACGTCCTCGTCCGCGCTCCGATGCATTCCCGGCCAGGACCCATCAACCCAGGATCTGCTCCAGTGCCGCCGCACGTGCCCCCAACCGCCACCAGCAGAATCCTGCTACTCTTCATTCGTCCTCCCGGCAGAGGAAAGAATCCTGAGTGCGCTACCGGTTCAATACGAACCCCGTACGGCGATACGGGATTGCTTCGGCCTGCCCTCCTCAACCCGAAACCTTTCTCCCGAAATCGATCCCCCTGTATACTGCTGGTGTGACCACAACTGTCCTCGATCCCACTTCCAGCGGTAATCAGACGGCAGCTTCCCCGGCCACCAAGCGCGTTCTGCTGCTCAAGCCGCGTGGATTCTGCGCCGGCGTGGTGCGCGCCATCGACATCGTCCGCATCGCCCTTGAAACCTTTGGCGCACCCATTTATGTGCGCCGCGAGATCGTCCATAACCGCTATGTAGTCAATGAACTGGCGGAAAAAGGCGCTATCTTTGTCCACGAGATCGACGATGTCCCCAACGGCCAGCGCGTCATTTACTCCGCCCACGGCGTTTCTCCTGCCGTGCGCGAGCGCTCCAAGGGCCGCGGTCTCAAAGTCATCGACGCCACCTGCCCGCTGGTCACCAAGGTCCATATCGAGGCCGTCAAGTTCGCCCGCCAGGGCTATTCGCTCATCCTCATCGGCCACCGCGATCACGATGAGATCGAAGGCACCTTAGGTGAGGCTCCCGACGTCACCCAGGTCGTATCTAGCGCAAAAGAAGTCGCCAATCTCCAGGTCCCCGACCCCAACCGTGTCGCCTACCTGACACAGACCACGCTTTCACTCGATGAGGCTCGCGATATCATTCACGCACTCAAGGAAAAATTCCCCAACATCGTCGGCCCCCACTCCCAGGACATCTGCTATGCCACGGAAAACCGGCAGGTTGCGGTCCGCAATGTGGCCCACAACGCTGACATGGTCCTGGTTGTCGGTTCCACCAATAGCTCCAATTCCAATCGCCTGGTTGAAGTCTCCCGCAACCTGGGAACCATCGGCTATCTGATTGATAATTCACAGGCTATCGACCCAAAGTGGCTTGAAGGCGTCGACAACGTCGCGGTCACTGCCGGCGCCTCCGCACCGGAGGTTCTGGTCGAGGATGTGGTGAATTATTTGCGTCTGAACGGCTTCAGCAGCGTCGAAGAAGTTGAGGTTATGCCGGAGAATGTTCGTTTCGGGCTGCCTCCTGAGATCGTTCAGGCGATTGGCGGTGCGGGCGGGGAATCCGTTTCCGTGCGCTGACCTCTTTTCGTTGCCGGTGAGAGGACGGACCACCTGCCGGGCAGTTTCGGACTCAAAGGAATACGCGCCTGTTCCGGCCTTTAGCTCCGGTTTGGGGTTAAAGTAGCGGGTAAGCCGGATCGCTCATGCTGTCAGGCGCGCGGACTTGGACTAAACCCTGCCAGAGCTTGAGGAATACCAGGACTGCATGGAAGAACCACAAGATAGGGCAACGGCCGCTTCACCCCGGTTCGGAAGAATCGATGCAGACTTGTCCGAGGTCGGGACCGCCATCGAGCGCTCCACGCGGTACGTCCTCTCCCGCCAGCATCCTGACGGCTATTGGAGCGGCGAACTCGAAGCCGACTCGATGCTCGAGGCCGACTACATCTTCCTCCACACCCTTCTCGAATCCGGCGACCCTGGCCGCCTGCGGCGCGCCTTCACAGAGATGATGCGCTACCAGAACGACGACGGTAGCTGGAGCCTGTATCCCGGCGGCCCGGGCAATATCTCGCTTACGGTCAAGTGCTACTTCTCCGCCAAGCTCATGGGCCTGGGTCCCGACGATCCGCGCATGGTGAAGGCGCGCCAATGGGCCCTCGCCCATGGCGGCGTGGTCGCCTGCAACACCTTCACCAAAATGTACCTCTGCGCGCTCGGCCAGTACGACTACGACGCCGTGCCCGCCATCCCGCCGGAGATTGTCCTCTTCCCCAACTGGTTTTATTTCAATATCTACGAGATCTCGGCGTGGTCGCGCGGCATCCTGGTTCCGCTGGCCATCATTTACGCCAAAAAGCCGTTCAAGAAGATCCCGCCCGAGCAGGGCATTGACGAGCTTTTCGTCGGCGGCCGCGAGAATGCCGTCCTGCGCCTGCGTGTAGACCGCAAAAAGCTCTTCTCCTGGCGCAACATTTTCCTCATGTCCGACCGCATGACCCATTGGTTCGAGGCTGTGCACATCCGTCCCCTGCGCACGCTGGCACTCAGGCGGGCCGAAAAATGGATGCTCGATCGCCTCGAGATGTCAGACGGCCTCGGCGCCATCTACCCCGCCATGTTGAACGCCATCCTCGCGCTGCGCTGCCTCGGCTACTCCGAGGACGATCCCCAGGTCATCCGCGCCCGCGATGAATTCGAAAAGCTCGGCATCGAGGAGCCCGCCAGCGACGTCATGCCGGAACCCACCTTCCGCATGCAGCCCTGCATGTCGCCGGTGTGGGACACCGGCCAGGCCCTCTTTGCCCTCGGCGAAGCCGGCGTGCCCAAAGACAATCCGCGCATGATCAAGGCCGCCGACTGGCTGCTCTCGAAGGAAGTTCGCCACAAAGGCGACTGGGCCGTGAAGGCGCCCCGCACCGAGCCCGGCGGCTGGTACTTCGAGTTCAACAACGAGTTTTATCCCGACACCGATGACACCGCCCAGGTCCTGCTCGCCCTCAATAAAGTCGAAAACCCCCGCGAGCGCTACCAATACGAGGTCTGCCGGCGCGCCATCGCCTGGGAGTTCGCCATGCAGTGCCGCAACGGCGGCTGGGGCTCCTTCGACAAAGACAACACCAAGATGATCTTCCAGAACATCCCCTTCGCCGACCACAACGCCATGCTCGATCCGCCGTCGGTCGACATTACCGGGCGCATGCTGGAGATGCTGGCCTGCTACGGCTACACCCGCGAGGACAAGCGCGTCGAGAAGGCCATCCGGTTCATCCTCAGCGAGCAGGAGCCGGACGGTAGCTGGTTCGGCCGCTGGGGCGTCAACTACATCTATGGCACTTTCCTGGTCCTGCGCGGCCTTGACGCCATCGGCTTTGACCACAATGAACCCCAGGTGCAGCAGGGAGCCGAGTGGATCCGCATGGTGCAGAACGCCGACGGCGGCTGGGGCGAAACCGTGGGCAGCTATGACGACCCCAACCTCCGCGGCATCGGCTCCAGCACCCCGTCGCAGACCGCCTGGGCGCTGCTTGGCCTGCTCGCCGCCGGCGACGATCGCTCCGACTCCATCGCCAAAGGCGTCCGCTGGCTGCTGGAGCGCCAGCGCCCTGACGGGGGCTGGGACGAATCGATGGGCGAGGGCGCAAGGCGCGAGAGTATCATCACCGGTGCAGGCTTCCCCAAGGTGTTTTACCTGGCCTACACCATGTACCGGCACTACTTCCCGCTGATGGCGTTGACCGCGTATCGGCGGGCGATGGAACGCGCCGCGTAGTTTTGAAAGGGCGCGGCAATAGTTGTGCCCGGGGGCGAAAGACAAACGAAGCGGGGCTTTTGAGGGTGCGGAAAAACGAATATGCCTGGCCTATTTCCCCGGAGGGCTTCCCTCAGCGGCTAAAGCCGGGCGCGATTGATTGGCTTTAGCGGCACGACTAAAGTCGTGCCCTTTCAAAACTTGTTCCTGCATTGAGTTTTTCCGCAGCCTGTTTAGTGGTGCATTTCTCACTGTTTTGGGCGAAAAACGAGGATCTTGGGTTAGGGTTGATGGTTCTGCGGGGGTCGGGAGACCCCCGCTACAGCCGGCCGGGAGGCCGGCGCTACACGTTTGGGCGGCTGGTGAGAAATGCGGGTTAGCCCCCGATCGCGAACTGCGAATCACGAGCTATGCATCACGAACCACGGATCACGCATCACGAACCACGAGCCCGGTACCACGAATCGAACGGCTGACGATCCCGAATTTAACCGCCGGCATCGAAAGCCTGAGACAATAGGAGCCAGGGGCATCTGCCCCCGTCGCTGAAAGCTGACGGCTGATAACTGATAGCTGTTTTTCGGGGCCACCGCCCCTGAGGGAAAAGAAGACCAATGGCAGTTCCGATGTCCCAGATGGCCACGGTAGCCTCCTACGTGATCAAGAAGCGCCTCGCGGGCAACAAGCGCTACCCGCTGGTGCTGATGCTGGAGCCGCTTTTCCGCTGCAACCTGGCCTGCGCCGGCTGCGGCAAGGTGCAGTATCCGCCGCACGTGCTCAAGCGCATGCTCACGCCCGAGGAGTGCTTCGCCGCGGTCGAGGAATGCGGCGCGCCCATGGTCTCGATCCCCGGCGGCGAGCCCCTGCTCCATCCCCAGATCGTCGAAATCGTCAATGGCCTCATCGCGCGCAAAAAGTACATCTACCTTTGCACCAACGCGCTCGAGCTCAAGCGCCGCCTACCGGAGTTCACGCCGTCGAAGTACCTCACCTTCAGCGTCCACCTCGACGGCCAGCGCGAGCATCATGATTTTTCAGTCTGCCGCGAAGGCGGATACGAGATCGCAGTAGAAGGCATCAAGGATGCAGTCAAGCGCGGCTTCCGCGTCACCACCAACGCCACATTTTTCGATGGCACCGATCCCCACTCCGTCCGCGGCTTCTTTGACGAGGTGATGGACATGGGCGTCGAGGGCATCGTCCTCTCGCCCGGCTACAGCTATGAGAAGGCTCCCGATCAGCACCACTTCATGGGCCGCGCCCGCGTGCGCCGCCTCTTCCGCGCCATCCTGTCGAACCGCAAGAAGAGCTGGAAATTCAACATGTCGCCGCTCTTCCTCGAATTCCTCATGGGCGACCGCAAATACGAGTGCACGCCGTGGGGTTCGCCCGCATTCAACATCTTCGGCTGGCAGAGGCCCTGTTATCTGCTTCAGGACGGTTACGCGGAGACGTTCAAAGAGCTGATGGAAACCACGAAGTGGGAAGAGTACGGCGTGGCCTCGGGCAACCCAAAGTGCGCCAACTGCATGGTGAGCTGCGGCTATGAGCCCACTGCGGTCATCGAGGGCTTCGGCTCGCTCAAGGGTTTCTGGGGCATGGTCAAGGGAACCTTCTCGACCTACAAGGACCCGCACGCGCAAAAGCTGCTCCAGGACTGGGCATTGCCCAACCATGCCCCGCTGATCCAGATCGAACAGCCCGAGCGCGAACTCGCCAAGCTCTAGCTCCGCTAACTCCGCTAGCTCCGCTAAGGTAAACATGACCGCCGAAGTCCAACGCTACTCGCTCGAACAAATCGAATCCCTCGAACTCGCTCCCGGCGCCGAGCACCAGCAGCTCGAAGGCTCGATCCCTTCGCTGGCCACCGACGACGAAGTCCGCCAGGCTCTCGAGAAAGCCTTCGACTACCGCGGCGATGTCACCATCACCACCAGGTCCGGCCAGAAGATCGAAGCCTACATCTTTAACCGACAGACCGGCTCGACCCTCGCCGACTCCTGGGTGGACTACTTCGCTCCCAATGTCGCAGCCAGGCAGCGCCTGAGCTACGCCGACATCGCCCGCCTCGAATTCAGCGGCAAGGACCGCGCCGCGGGCAAGCACTGGGAAGACTGGGTCAAGGCTTACAACGAGCGCAAAGCCTCCGGCGAAAAGAACATCGCCCTCCACCCCGAGAAGCTCGAATAGACCTGCAAAACGCGGTTCGGTGGCGTTGCAGAGCCCACGACGTTCGCTGCTAACTTAGCGTAAGAGCTTCTCGAGCTCCGTGGTCAGCGCCTGGTATCTCCGAAAGTAGCTATCAATCATCGCCTGCAAAAACGTGCTTCTGTCGAGTTTTTCGAACTTGAACGGATGGCCAGCTGCTGATCCAATCAATCCCATGAAGGCGAGCTGTGAGCGCCCGTTTCCTTCGCGAAACGGGTGAATTGCATTCAGCTCTCCCAGAAATCGCGCCGCTTCTTTGAGAAAATCATGGCTGCCCTTCCCAAAAAATGCAGCTCCTCCGCGAATGGACCGGAAGAGATTATCCATCTGCGTTGGAATATATTCCGGATAGCAGAATTCATTGCCGCCCTTCGATGTACGTAGGGTCCGGTATTGTCCCGCCCATTCGTAGACGTCTTGAAACAGGTGATGATGAATGCTGCAGTAATGGGCAGGATCAAATGCGCCAATCGGCAGGGGTTCTTCCGAGCGCAGCGCGAAGATTTCCACTTCGAAATCTTCCAGAGCACGCGGGTCTCGAAGGTCGAGCAGATTTTTCAGGATCGAGGTGCCAGGATAGGAGTAAGGGTCCTCGAATGCATCGTAGTCGGCCGTGTTCATCCACGCTTCCGAAGTTGCTTGAATGCGTGAATCGTGTTTGCTCGGCGTTCTTCCGGACGAAGGCCGTTGGTGCGCTTCAGGCGTTCCGCACCTTCGGAACCGAGATTCAGTCCCTCTACCGCAGAAACGGCCGAGAATCTCTCAGGTACATTTGCAAGCACATAGAGGCCGAGCTTTCTTAGGTCCTCATCGGTAAGGTACACGTTGGGGAGGCTGAAAGCCTCTCCAGTTGCAAGCACCTTACGCATTTCGCTGATGTGTTCTTCATGCACATTGATGGACTGCAGGCAGGCCGTCAAACTGTCCGGTGTCTCAAAGGTAAGATAGGGAACCGAGCCGCCCGGACCCTGCATGTTGGCCACGGAAAACATAAAACGCGGCCCTGCCGGTGAACGGCTTGGCACGATGTGTATCCAAAAGTACATTTCAGAGCCCTCATGAGTATTCTAAAAGGCTTGTCCCGCATCCACATTGTTTTCTTATGGCTCGCAGCTCCGATTCTGAGGCTCGGGAACCGAAACCGACACCGGCAAGCGCGGCAAACGTCAGCCATCGTGCTCGAAATTTACGGTGCCGTCTCCACCGGCGTCACCTCAACTCCGCTCTGCCCAAACATGAAGTGGAGCATCCAGGTGCTGGCCACCGCGCGCCCATTTTTCGCGGCCGGCCGGAACTTCCACCCGCGCCCAGCCTTCAGCGCGAAATCGGCAAAATAGCGGCTCGGGCCCTGCGCGTCGATGGTCGCGTTGGAAACGTTGCCGCCCGCATCAACCTCCACGCGGATTCCCACTTTGAAGTGCCCGTGGATGGTCTCCATCGCGGCTTCCGGCGCCTCCGGCATTACCTGGTCAGTCACGGATCCCTTTATCAGAGGTCCCTTCACGGCCAGCGCTTCCTCATCCGGCGGCTGCGCCTCGGATTCGGCCGGTGACGAAGCGGAATTCTGCGTCACAGCCGCGGGCGCCGACTGCGTGCGATGCGAACGCATCTCCACCGCCGCAATCGCCACGCCCGCAACCAGCATCACCGCGAGCGCGATCCTCGTCCTCGGCCCAATCAACCGTTTTGAATGCACAGTCCCCGCGCCCTTGTCGGCCGGCTTTGCAGCTATTGAAGGGGCCAGGCGAGCCTTGATATCCGCGACTGTGCAACGTCGTGACGGATCAACCCGCAGACAATCCTGCACAATGCCGGCGAACGGCTCGGGAAGATTGTCCGGCACAACAGGTTCCCCGCCGATCCACCTGTTCCACGCCGGCATTTCCTGGCTCAGCGCTTTCACCAGCACCACCCCCAGCGACCACACGTCCATCGCCGGCGACATTTTCTCCGTCGTGACCTCCGGAGCGTCGTATTCGTTGGGCAGGCGAGCGCGCCGCAAAGGCTCGCCCGCCGTCTGCAGCCCATCTACCGATAGCTTCAAATGATCCTCGACCACCAGGATGTTCGACGGCGTGAGCCCGCCGTGCACGAGGCCCCGCGCATGCAGGTACCCCAGCGCGTCCACAATCGCGGGCAGCATCTCCGCCGTCTCTGCTGCCGATAGCGGCCGCTCCGCCAGAACCTCGGCGAGAACCTCCTCCGCATATTCCGAAACGGTGTAGAGCAACGTGTTTGAGTCAATCTCGCAGCGTCCGAAGTGAAACAGGCGTACCAGGTGCGGATGCGACAGAGTTTCGGCCGCTGTCCACTGCTTGGTGCTCGCCTCCGCATCTTCACCATTGGCCGCAAGGAACTTGGTTGCGGCCGATCGCGGTGGATCGCCGGCGATCAGCGTCAGGTAAACACTGCTATGCTCCGTGCCCCCCAACCAGTGAAGAAGCCTGAATCTCCCCTCGACGACGCGTCCTACACACTCGCTGCCGGGAATTAACGTGCTCATGGCCGACACCATTCTATAAGTGCTGCATGGACCGCCGGGCGCCCCATCCTTTTCGCGGCTTCATTGCCGGGTTTCCCAGGTCCCGTTTTGAGGCCTGGGAAACCTCAAAAGCAAACGCCTGAGCCGCGCCGCTGACTCGCTGACTAGCTGACCCGCTAGTCATGCGCCACCACCGGCCCCTCCACCACCTTCGGCCGTACCGTCACCAGCTTTACCGTCCGCTCCAGCGCAAAGTCCGCCGCCAGCCGGATCGAATTGATCGCGCCTGTCCGGTCTTCAAACAGCCCGAACGACGTGCCCTCGCCTTCGCCGTTGTCCAGCCAGTAATAGCGCACGAATCCCTTGGACTTGCGAATCAGCGGCACGAATTCCTCGCGGATCAGCCGGTCGATCTCGGCGCTGTCCTCAGGCTTGAAATGGTAATGGCGGATCACAGCGTACATTGGCCCTCCCCTGGAATAAAGTGACCGAATACGGGTGCCCCAGAACATCGGCGCAGTCGCCGGTCTGACCCGCCGGCTCGCTGGCCTGCTGACTCGCTAGTCGTGCGCCACCACCGGCCCTTCAACGATCTCCGGCTTCTGGGTCATCAGCTTCGACAGGTGCTCGTGGACGAATTCCTTGGCCAGCTCGATTGACTCGTCCGCGCCCGCCTTGTCCGCAAAAAGCCCGAAAGACGCACCCTCGCCCTTGCCCGTGTCCAGCCAGTAGTAGCATTTGAACCCCTTTGCCTTCCGTATCAGCGGCACAAATCCTTCGCGGACCTGCTTGTCGATTTCAGCGCCGTTTTTTGGGTCGAAGTGGTAGTGACGGATCACTGCAAACATGGCGGCCCCCTGGTCATTGGAGTGTTGAGGGAATGACTGCTCTTATACCCTCCGGCAGTTGCGCCTGTCCACGACTATTCTAGCCTCTGCTTGAAGAGTTCATGGCTGGGGCGGCGCACTTGCGCAAAACCCGGACTTCGACCCGCCACTTACCGCAGAAGCTCTTCCAGCGCCGTGCTCAGGCTGGTCTTGTCATCGCGGTACTTCACGATGACCGCGCAGGAGAGGCTTAGGCCCCATTCCTGGCCTTTGCCGCGGGTCACCGCGCGCGATCCCGGCACCACCACCGCATCTTTGGGGATCATCAACGGCAGCTCATCCGTGGCGCGGAGTACGGTGCCGTTTACCAGGTCGTATACCGGCGTGCCGCGCGTGAGGATGGTTCCGGCCGCCAGCACCGCGCCGGCGCCGATCACGGTTCCCTCGTACACGCCGCTGTTGCCCCCGATAAGCGCATCGTCTTCCACGATGACGGGGCTGGCGTTCACCGGCTCCAGGACGCCGCCGATCTGCGCCGCGGCGCTCAAGTGCACCCGCTTGCCGATCTGCGCGCAGGAACCCACCAGCGCATGCGAGTCCACCATCGTCCCTTCGTCCACGTAGGCGCCCACATTCACGTACATCGGCGGCATGCACACCACGCCGCGCGCAATGTAGGCGCCGGTGCGGATCGTCGAGCCGCCCGGCACCACGCGCACACCGTCGTTCACGCCCAGCCGCCGCGGCGGAAACGTGCTCTTGTCCACCAGCGAGAAGCTGCCGGTTGAGTAATCCTCCAGCACCCCCAGCCGGAAACCCAGCAGGATCCCCTGCTTCACCCACACGTTCACCTTCCAGCCGGTGGGCGCGTCGGGATCTGGCGAGGCGGAGCGGATTTCACCGCGCTCCAACGCCGCACGGAATTCCTGGAACACCGCCAGCGCCGCTTCGTCGCCGACAGCAGCCGGTCCAGCGGCAAACTGACGCTCCACCGCCTTCTGAAGTTGATTGAGGTTCATCGGGAAAAGTCTATCAACTCGGGCGGGGAAACGTTGCCAGGCGAAGCCGGAGGGAACAATTCATAGCGAATCGATTGAACGGATCAATGCGAAACGCCGGCAGCAGCGCGGATGGTGGCGGCGCTTCTTCCCCTCGGGCAGGGCGCGAGCTCAGGCGGCAGCGCGGGTGGGTACGCGGGCCCGGCCATCCGCATCCGCGGACACAGGTTGAAGCCGGAACGAGTTATCGCCCGCGGGAATCATGGCCAGCGCAATAGGGCTTCGGCCGCGGCTGGCGTGCATGTGCTTGGTCTCAAGCCATGCGCACAGGCGCGGGTCATAAATGTCGGGCCGCCCCTGCCAGAATTCGGGAGCCAGCCCACACTGGATGCGGAGATGATCCAACTGTAACTCGATGGTTGATACGTTCTTCGGAAAATAACGCCGGACATTGTCGGTGCCGACGTGGAGCCCGGAGAGACCGCGACCGATGCTTTGCGCCTTGACTACCATAACCACCTGCTCTGTTTTTCTTTCGACTGAAGTTACAGACCAGGGAGGAGAGTGCTTCCAGGCCGGTTGCCAAACCAGAGGATCGATGATCGACCCGCCTGGCCGATGACGCCGGCGCCGGGAAGCGAGCTCGCTGCTTTTACCCAGTCCTGAAGACGTTCCAGGTTCCTTCAACGTTTTTGTCGCTAACAAGCAGTTGACGCGCGGGGCGGGCGGCAAGTTGCCGCCGCCAACTCTCTAACTGTGAGACTGCGCTCGGTGCTTTCAGTGAGCGAACACGATGCATCCGAAGTGAAGACGAGATGCAGGCAACTCGCTGTTGGTTGCCTTCACTTACTGAAAACTCACGAATGTGAGTCGTCGCATCTTATCTAAGTAACTCACTATAACTCACTATAGCAAACATCGCGGTGCGTGGCCAGTACCTCTGCAGGTATTTTGACCGAATCTTCACGGCGAACGCCTTCGGGCCGAAGGCGGACAGCCGTCGTTCAGGCCGTCAGCAGCCGCGCCCCGTCCTTCATCAGCACCAGTGTGTGCTCGTAATGCGCTGAAAGGGATCGGTCGCGTGTACGCACCGTCCAGCCATCCTTCAGGGTTACGGTGCGCGAAGTGCCCACCGCAATCATCGGCTCGATGGTGAACACCAACCCTTCGTGCAGCAAATCAGAGAAGCGCGGGTCGAACTGGTTGGGAATGGTCGGCTTTTCGTGGATGGTGCGGCCGATCCCGTGGCCGGTCAGGTTGCGCACCACGGAGTATCCCGCAGCCGCCACCGTGCGCTGCACCTCGCGGCCGATGTCGAATGCGCGCGCGCCCGGCTTGGACGCGGAAACGCCCGCCCAGAACGCGCGCTTGGCGCACTCCATCAACTGGCGCGCCTGGTTGCTCACCCGTCCCACCGCCGCTGTCTCGCAGGCGTCCGCCATGTAGCCGTTTACCTCCACGGTTACATCCAGCTTCACCAGGTCGCCCTTGGCCAGCCTGCGCCCGCCCGGAACACCGTGCACGATTTCGTCGTTGACGCTGATGCAGTTGTAGCCGGGAAAGTTATACACCATCATCGGCGCCGACCGCGCGCCCAGCTCGCGCATGGTCTGGGCGCCGATCTCGTCCAGCTCGCGCGTCGAGATGCCCGGCGCGACCGCGGCCTTCATGCTTTCGAGCACCGCCCTCGTCGCCTTTCCCGCTCGCTCCATCCCGGCAAGATCTTCGTCGTTGTCGATCGACATGGATTGCTGTCACCTTCTATTTGTGGCTTCCGCTCGAAGCGCTCGCGCTGGACGGCGCCGACGACACGCTGATCGATCCGCTCGACGCGGTCGTGGCGCTCCCATGCGAGAATCCGCCGCTGCTCCCGCTGAAGCCGCCTCCATGGAATCCGCCACCGCCGCCATGGAATCCGCCGTTCGAAGCCCCAAATCCCGCCGTCGCTCCGCCCCCATGTCCGGCAAAGACGGGTCCGGACCGGCCCACCGGCGTGGCCACCGCAACCGGGCGGCCGCCCTGCATCACCTGCCGCGTCGCCATAAAGCCCTGCTGCCGGTTGAAGGTCAGCGGAATGCCCGCCCGCGCCTCGCCCGGCTTGGCGCCTTCGCCGCTTCTCAGCGAGTGCGCCATCATGTGCGGAGCCTCCGCCTTTGCCAGCTTGGGCTCTTCCACGTTGCGATACTCCCGCGGCGCCTCCTTCATCAGATCCACCGGGTGCGATCCGTCAAACTTCACCAGCGTGATCCGTATCCCCTGCTTGCCCTTTCCCGGCACAAACCCGAATGCCCGGTTCAAAGGCGGCTGCCCTTTCACGTCCCGGGGATTCAGGGGCACCGCCGCCACTGTCCGGCCAAAGCGCACCCAGCGAACCGGCGGACGATGATGGAGATGGAATCCGCGCCCGATCACCCACGCGTAACCGCCGTTCCTCCGCGGCATCCAGTAGCCGGCGTGGCACATCGCCCACGCATACGGATCCATCATGCCGCCGTACATGCCGCCGTACATGCCGCCGTACATGCCGCCGTACATTCCCCCGTACATCCCCTGGTAGGAAACGTCGGCCGGCATCGGCAAGGCCGGCTGGAACGTCATGAATCCCGGGTAATAGTCGTACCCCATCGCCCACGGCATGCAGGGGAAAAATGAATCCATTCCCCAGGAAACCGGCGAGCCTGCGCCGCCTATCAAACCCGCGCCGCCGGGGATGCCCACACCGCCGCCGCTTGATACCAGCGATTTCGCCGGCGTCGGCTCCCAGCACTTTCCGTACGGCTGGCAATCGTAGAAGGCGCCCTTGCCCTTGAGCTGCGCCAGTCCCGGGATCGGCCTCTGCAGCCCCGCCTCCTGCATCACCTGTTGCGTGTCCGCCGTGCGCGCCGCGTAACGGTCCGCCACCCACGCGTCGAATGCCTTGTAATCCGTCGTCTGTCCCGGCGCCGCCGCTGTCATCTTATGCCCTTGTTCGAACGCCAGCGTCTTATCCGCCACCACCGCTTCTTTTGCGCCCGAGTTCCCAATATCCAACTGCCCCGGCGTCAGCGGCGTCACCGTAATCCCATCCAGGTAGCTGCTCACCCGCATTTCGGCCTTTTGCGGATAGCGCGTCAGCAACTCATCGGTCGGCGTATGCAGCACAAACGTCTCGCCCGGCATCAGCGAGTCCAGATGCAACGTCACCGCGCCGCTCACCAGCGCCAGCTCCGTGTGCGGCACGCCGCTGGTCGAGTGCATGTCCTCAAAGTTCAGCGCCGAGTTCTCCGCCACGTACACCGCCGAGTCGTCCTCAAACTCGATCTCGGCGCGCCCATCCTTGCCCGTCACCAGGTTGTCGCCCTCTTTGAGCGGCAGGTTCATCACCGCCGTTTCCCAGGCGGCGTTCTTGCCTCCACCCTCGTTCTTGCTGGCGCGCGCAATGCGCACATCGCCCTCCAGGTAGCTGATGCGCACAATCTCCGGATAGATCAGTTCCGGCTGCGTCCTGCCCAGGATGAACAAGGAGCCTTCCTTCAGCCGCTCCGACGAGTCGCCCTTGACGATTTCTTCAATCTGCGCCCTCGCCCGCGTCGGGTCCTTCTGCATCAGCGCCGCCAGCGCCAGCAGCTTCAGTTCGTCGCTCTGCTGCCGCTCCGGCTGCACCGGCTCCCCGTTCTTCGCCCCCAGCTCAATCTCCAGCGCCCCGCAGTCGTCAATCCACGTGCTGCCCACATACTGGCTCCGCAACGCCGCGCAGCTCTCCAGCACCTTGCCGGAGTCGCCCAGCTTGCTCTCCGCATACGCTTTCCAGTAGAGCGCGCCCGCCGCATGCGACCCTTTTGCCTGCGCCACCTTGTCGAAGATTTTTACCGCGTCCGCCCAGCGGCTCTCGCGGATCGCCTTGGTTCCGCTGGCATACTGCTGCGCGTCCGGCGCATCGAAACTGGTCGCCGCGTCTACAAATCCCTGGCCCGCCACGCCGTTGGGCAACAGCGCCTGCGCGCGCGCCAGAGCCGGCCCGAACGCGCCCAGCGCCGCCAGCGCCATCGTCAAAACCCGCATTCCCGTCCTCATGCCGCGCCTCCATTCCCAACCACCCGCACCGCCGTCTCCCGATACGGATTCTTCGATCGCAGTACCCGCACCTCGAACAGCAGCCCCTCGTTCGTCATTTCGCTCTGCAGACGCTCCAGCGAGGCCGCGTTCAGCCCGCCGGGCTCGTTTGCCATCTCCGTCAGCAGTTTGTCCAGCTTGTCCAGCGCCTGGGCCAGGGCCTCGTCGCCCGACTTGTCCGCGTCTTCGCGGAACACGTGGTTCGCCGCCAGCAATCCCCGCGCTTCGTCGCGCAGCGGCCTCACCAGCTCCTGGTTATCGGCGTCCGCGTGCTTCAACTCCACCAGCAGCCGCTCTGAGCGGTCCAGATGGTCGCCCAGAATCACAACCACCACCCTGGGTTTCTCCGGCGCGGCCAACTTCCGCTGCGCTTCCCGCGCCGCCTCCCGCTTCAGATGCTGCTGATGCTCCCACACCGTGCCCACATAAAATGCCGCCGTAACCAGCACCGCGCACCCGGCCGCATAGCTCAGCCCCATCCATAACCACGGCCGCCATCTCCCGGCCGGCCGCAGAACCCGGTCCGGCAACTCCGCCGCAACGGGCAACTCCGCCGCAACCCTCTGCCACATTCGCTCGCCGTAGCCTTCATCCCGCTCCGGCGCCTCCCGCGTCCCCAGCGCCTTCAAGTCGCTCTCCAGGCCGCGGTATGCCGCTGCGCACTCGGCGCATTCCTCCATGTGCCTCCGCGCGCTCTCGGTATCTCCCGGCGCTGCTTCCTTGTAATACATCTCCACCAATACCTCAGTCTCCAAATGTTCCATTTGCGTCATGCCGTCACCCTCAGCGCCGCCAGCCGTTTGCGCATCTTCTCGACCGCCCGGTGCACCGTCTGCTTGGCGGTATTCGGCGCCACCTCCAGCGCCGCCGCAATCTCCTCGGTGTTCCTGTCCTCCATGTGCCGCAGCACGAATGCCGTCCTTTCCATGGCGGTCAGCGCCTGCATCGCCAGGTCGCCCAGCGTGCCGATCTCCCCGCTCAGGACCAGCCGTTCCGGGCCCGCGGCCATATCCGCTACCTGCACCGCGCCCTGCTCCGGATCGTTTTCCTCGCTCACTTGCCGCGCCAGCTCGCGCCGTCGGCTTTGCAGCCTGTCCAGCGCGCAATGCACCGCGATCCGGTAAATCCAGGTGCCGAAATTGGCCCGCGCCTCAAACGTCTCCAGCTTCTGAAATCCGCGCAGAAACGCTTCCTGCACCACGTCGTCGGCATCGGCCTCGTTCCCGGTCATGCGGTACGCCAGCCGGAAAAGCATCCGGCTATGCCGCACCACCAGCGACCCGTACGCCTCCCGGTCGCCGGCCAGAACTGCCTCGATCGCCGCTCCGTCGTCCTGGCCCATGTTCCTCATTTGACCACCAAGTCTACTCCCCGGTTAGGAAGGTTTCCAAAGGCGGGGAAAAGGGAGTAGGGAATAGGGAGTAGAAAGCCTGCCCGGCCGACGCCCGGCCATCAAAAAGGGCCTCCGCATCCCCGCGAAAGCCCCTACTCCCTACTCCCTACTCCCTACTCCCTACGTTCTCTTCCTGCTCCTTGTACTGCAACTGGTACAGCTTCCAGTAGAGCCCCCGCATCGCCAGCAATTCCTGGTGGTTGCCCATCTCCCGCAACTGCCCCTTGTGCATCACCAGGATGGTGTCCGCCCGCTGCACCGTGGACAGCCGGTGCGCAATCAGCACGCTGGTCCGTCCCTCCACCATCCGCTCCAGCGCCCCGCGAATCCTCAGCTCGGTGTCCGTGTCCACGCTGGAAGTCGCTTCGTCCAGGATCAGGATTCGCGGGTTATACCCCAGCGCGCGCGCAAAATTGATCAACTGCTTCTGCCCCGTCGAAAACGAATTGCCCCGCTCCTCCACCGGATCGTCGAACCTGCGCGGCAGCGTCTCGATAAAGTCCAGCACGTTCACGTCCCGCGCCGCCTGCACCATCTGCGCGTCTGTAATCGCCTCGTTCCCCAGCCGGATGTTATCGGCGATCGTTCCCGTAAACAGGAACGGATCCTGCAGCACCACCGCAAAGTGCTGCCGCAGCTCCTTCAAGTCGTGCTCGCGCACATCCAGGCCGTCCACCAGGATCTGGCCCGCGGTCACGTCGTAGAGCCGCATCATCAAGCTGGTCAAAGTGGTCTTACCCGCGCCCGTGTGTCCCACAATCGCCACCGTTGACCCCGGCTCGATCGTGAACGACACATCCTTCAGGATCCAATCGATGTCCTTCATCGCCGCCAGGGCCGCACTCACCCGCTCCCAGCGCAGCTCATCCCCATTCCTGCCTTCGCCTCGCGTCAAATTCAGGTTGTCGTCCCCAACGTTAAAGTTGTCATCCTGAGCGGAGCGAAGGATCCGCGGTTGCTCTTGGCCCGCAGAAGAACCCGCCGCCCTCACCACCGCCGCCCGCTGCTCCCCGCTCAGCCTCTGATACGTAAACCAAACATGCCGGAACTCAATCCGATTGCTTCCATCCCCCAGCCGCGGCCTCTCCGGCGACACAATCTCCGGCTCCGTGTCCATCAGCTTGAAAATCCGCTCGCACGCCGCCATCGCCGCCTGCAAAATGTTGTACTTGTCGCTCAGGTCCTGGATCGGCCGCCAGAACCGCTGCGAATACATGTTGAACGTGGCCAGCATCCCGATGGTCACCGCCCCGTGCGCGATCACGCTCCCGCCCCCCGCCCAGATCACCAGCGCCACCGCCACCACGCTCAGGAAATCCACCGCCGGGTAATAGAGCGCGTAGGCGAAAATCGTGTCCTTGAACGCCACCATGTGCTGCCGGTTCACCACTTCAAAGTCGTCGAACGCCCGCTGCTCGCGGTTGAACAGTTGCACCACCTGCATCCCGCTGATGTGCTCCTGGGTAAAGCTGTTGATGCGCGCAATCGCCGCCCGAACCCGCCGGTAGCTCTCCCGCACCGAATTGCGGAAAATCCGCGTCACCACCAAAATCACCGGCAGCACGCAGAACGCCAGCAGCGCCAGCCACCAGTTGATCGTCAGCATCACGATGCCCATGAAGCTCAGCGTGAAGAAATCGTCCACGATGGCCAGAATTCCCCCCGTGAACATCTCGTTGATCGCGTCCACGTCCGAGGTCAGCCGCGTCACCAGCCGCCCCACCGCATGCGTGTCGAAGAACGCTACGTCCAGCCGCTGCATGTGCCGGAAAATGTCGCGGCGCAGGTCGAACATCATCTTCTGCCCGATCCACTGCATCAGGTAGGTCTGGATGAACTCGAAAAGGTAGGACGAGATCAGCAGCGCAACATAAATGCCCGCCAGTTCCGTAATGCCCTGCCAGGGGTCGCTCGAAAGATGCCGCGTCAGCCAGTGCCCCGATCCAAACCCGTGCAGCACGCTGGTGGCGGCATGGCGGTCCGCCCCGCCTTGAAAGTAGCGGTCGATCGCCAGCATCACGAGGTACGGCCCGCCCACGTCGCTCATCGACTTCAGCGTCACGCTGACGGACGAGACGATCGCCTGCATCCAATAAGGCTTGATGTAGTGACCCAGCCTCCGCATCAGGACCGCGTCGTACACCTTCCCCACCGGGTCCTCATCCGCCTTCTTGTCGGCTTTCTTCTTTTCGGATCGCTTGGCACTGGGTTGATTGGCGCTGGGTGCCCCAGGTCTCGATTCTGAGACCTGGGATGAAAAGTCCGTTCCGTTGCCACCCCCAGCGCGTTCGTCGCGTAAGGTACGGGCTTCAGCTTGAAGGGTACGGGCTTCAGCCCGTACATCATCCATTCCGAATGAGCCCGGGGCTTTAGCCCCTGAGGCAGCAACGTCGGAAGCCTCAGCCTCCGGCCTCTCGCTCTGTGGGGAATGCTTTTTCGCGTCGTCGCTCATCGGCCGTCGAGGCTTACCCCTCTATTCTACGAGCCGGACCATCCCCAGGCCTCAACCCCAAGCCACCACAGCCCGCCCTGGCTCCGCTAACCCCGCCAGCTCCGCTAATCCAAGCCGCCCATCCCCGCCTTTTTAGTACCATGAAAGAATCATGGCCAGCATTGGAGAAATCTTTGGCGACCGCCCCGTCCTTGCCGATGGCGCAATGGGCACCGTGCTCTACGGGCGCGGCGTGTTCATCAATCGCTGCTACGACGAGCTCAATCTCTCTGACCCGCAACTGATCCTCTCCGTGCACGAGGAGTACCTCCAGGCCGGCGCTGAAATCCTTGAGACCAATACCTTCGGCGCCAACAGCTTCCGCCTCGCGCGCCACGGTCTCGCCGCCAAAGTGGCTGAGATCAATGCCGCCGGCGTGCGCCTGGCCAAACAGGCCGTCGCCCATCTGCGCGACAAGCAGGCCGGCGAAGCCTGGGTCGCCGGCGCGGTGGGGCCGCTCGGCGTGCCCCTCGAGCCTCTGGGCAAGACCGGCCTCGACGAGGCGCGCGCTGCCTTCAAGGAACAGATCTCCGCGCTCGCCGCCGCCGGTGTCGACCTCATCGTTATTGAAACCATGCCCGCGCTGAATGAAGCCCGCGAAGCGCTGCTGGCCGCGCGCGAAGCCGCCCCGCAACTCCCCGTGCTGGTCATGGTCACCGTGGACGACGAAAGCAATTGCCTTGACGGTTCCTCCCCCGCGCACGCCGCCTCCGTGCTCACTGAGGCCGGCGCCGATGCCGTCGGCGTCAACTGCTCCACCGGCCCCGCCACCGTGCTCACCGCCATTGAGGCCATGCGCGCCGCCACCGCCCTGCCCATCGCCGCCATGCCCAACGCCGGCATGCCCCGCGCCGTCGAGGGCCGCAACATCTATCTCTGCTCGCCCGAGTACATGGCCAGCTTCGCCCGCAAGGCCATCGCCGCCGGCGCGCAATTCGTCGGCGGCTGCTGCGGCACCACCCCCAACCACACCCGCGCCATGCGCTCCGCCATGCGCGCCATCCATGCCCAGACCCACGTCAAGGAGGGCGGCGCCGCGGTAGAAATCAGCAGCGAGACCCCGCCCATGCGCCTCGGCGAGCGCTCCCGCATCGGCGCCCTGGTCGAAGAGGGCAAATTCATCACCCTGGTCGAAATCGTTCCGCCCCGCGGCATCGATTGCAGCAAGGAGATCGAGGGCGCGCGCATCCTGGCCCAGCTCGGCGTCCACGCCATCAACGTGCCCGACTCGCCCCGCGCCTCCGCGCGCATGAGCGCCCAGAGCCTCTGCATCCAGATCCAGCAGCACACCGGCATCGAAACCGTCCTGCACTACACCTGCCGCGACCGTAACCTGCTTTCCATCCAGTCCGACCTGCTCGGCGCTTCGTCCATCGGCCTGCGCAACATCCTCTGCCTCACCGGCGATCCGCCCAAGCTGGGCAATTACCCTGACGCCACCGCCGTCTTCGATGTCGATTCCATCGGCCTCGTCAACGTCGTCCGCCGCCTCAATCACGGCCTCGACATCGGCAACAACTCCATCGCCGCCAGCACCAACTTCACCATCGCCGTCGCCGCCAATCCCGGCGTGCCCGACATCGAGCACGAAGTGCGCCGCTTCAAATACAAAGTCGAGGCCGGCGGCGAGTACGCCATCACCCAGCCGGTCTTCGATCTCGGCCTGCTCGAGGATTTCCTCAAGCGCATCGAAGGCTTCCGCATCCCCGTCATCGCCGGCATCTGGCCGCTCACCAGCCTGCGCAACGCGGAGTTCATGCGCAACGACCTGCGCGTCTCCATGCCCGAAGCCATCATGCAGCGCATGGCCCAGGCCGCTTCGCCCGATGCCGCGCGCAAAGAGGGAATCAAAATCGCGCAGGAAATGCTCGAAGCCGTGCGCCCCTACGTCCAGGGCGTGCAGGTCAGCGCCCCCTTCGGCCGCTACAACGCCGCCGCCGAGGTCATCGCCAGCGTCCTGCCGCAGGCCACCGCCTGATAACGGGCCGCATTACTTCGGCTTGATCACGCGGTTGCCGCTTTCATCCGTGGTCAGCATCGCGCCGCCGAGGGACCGGTATTGCGCCCCGTCGAAACGGAAGTAGTCCAGGCCGGCTTCGAACGCGCTCATATGCCATCCGAGCACGATGTCGTGGTAACCGTGGCTCATCTGCGGCTGGATGGAGAACAGCCAGCCGTTGAATTCGCCCTTTGGCGTGGCCAGCCATCGCGGATGGGAGCCGTTGAACTCGGCGATCCACATGGCGCCGTTTGCTCCCTGCCCGCCCCGCGCGCACCCGGACGGAGCCTCAATCAGCACTGTTTGCCCCTGCGCGGATACAGCTATGTCTTGCACCTGCGCCTTCTTCAGCAGTTGGTCCATCTCCGATGGATCGCATTGCCAACCGCCCAACTCCGGGCTGGCGCGCATCAGCCGCTCGAGCGCGGCGCGCTGGACATCGGAAAGATGCGCAGCATCCAGCCGGGGCGGAGCGAACAACGGCTTCACTCCGCTCCACACGCTGGTCTGTGCGGATGCGCCTGCCAGGCAAACGAGAATGAGTGTCAAAGACGCCGTGCGAAGCATTGCATGAGCCCTCCCATTGCAAGATAGTTTGCCAGAGATGTCCTCGGTCTTAAAATAGATTCATCCGATCGGAGCAGCCGGCATGCCCACCTTTGAAGAATCGCTCAAGAAACTCGAATCCATCGTCGACCAGCTCGAAAAAGGCGACCTGCCGCTGGAGGACTCGATGAAGCTCTTCGAAGAGGGCGTGAACCTCTCCGCCGTGTGCAAGCAGGAGATTGACGCCGCCGAAGGCAAGGTCCAGCTCCTCATCAAGCAGCGCGACGGCTCCATCAAAACCGAACCCTTCCCGCCGGAAAAGCCCTTCTGACCATGGCCTCGATCCGCGCCGGCCGCGCCGCACTCTCCACTCCTCTTGCTACACTGGGTTCATGATGGACGAACAGGAGTTTCGCCGCGCCGCCGAGAAGGCCCTCGAATCGCTGAAACGCCATCTCATCCAGCGTGAGGAGGAAGACGAGGCTGGTTTTGAAGTGGAAGAGCAGAGCGGCGCACTCAACGTCACCTTCGAGGATCCTCCGGGCAAGTTCGTCATTACTCCCAACACGCCCGTGCGCCAGATCTGGATCTCCGCGCTGGCCACCAGCTTCAAGCTCGACTGGAATCCCGTCGCCGCCGCCTTCACTCTGCCCCGCAGCGGCGAAGCCCTCATCCCGTTAGTCGACCGCCTCATCGCGGAGCGCCAGGAAGGCTAGCTCTGCCGCCGTTCCTGAAGGTACCGCCGGTCTCCTGACCGGCTGTGGCGCGGGTCTCCAGACCCGCGCACATCGCTTGAGTCGATTCACCCCACTAAGTCCGCACGCCGTACATCCGCCGCACCACCCACAGCACCGGCAATCCCGCCACAATCAATCCCGTCCCGATCAGCGATCCCTCCAGGTTGCTGGCGAAGCTCGACACCAGCACCGCCGCCGCGCACACCACGAACACCGCCGGCAGCGCCGGATACCCCCACATCCGGTATGGCCGCGCCATCTCTGGATGCTTCTTCCGGTATACGAAAATAGTCGTCGCCGTCAGCATGTAGAAAAGCCACTCGGCAAAGACGGCCAGCTCAAAGTGCTGCTGAAACTGGGAGAGAAACAGGAGCAGCACGGTCGAAATCAGCCCCTGCACGATGAGTGACGTCGAGGGCGACCGGAAGCGCGGATCTACATGCGCGAACCGGCGAAAGAACAGGCCGTCGCGCGCCGCCGCGTAAGGAATGCGCGCGCCCGACATGATGGTTCCGTTCAGCGTTACAAAGATGCTCAGCGCCATGGCCGCGGCCACAAAGCCCGCTCCCCGCGCGCCCGCCACCACCGTCAGCGCGGATACGGCCGGTTGCTCGCTCAGGGCGATGCTCCCCGCCGGCAGCACATACTGGATGGCCGCGTTGGTGGCCATGAACAGCGCGCCCACAATCACCAGCCCGCCGATCAGCGCGATGGGCAGGCTGCGCTCCGGCCGCCGCACTTCGCCCGCCACCATGGTCAGGTCGTTCCAGCCGTCGTAAGCCCACAGCGTCGCAATCAACGCCGCCATGAATCCATTCACCAGACCGTGTACCTGCGGCACGCCCGTAGCAAAGTTGCTCCACGCGCCCCCGGCCCAGGCAAAGCAGAACGCCGCCACAATCAGAATCAGGATCGCCTTCAGGACCGTGAACACAAGCTGGAAGTCGCCGGCCTTCTTGATGCCGAGATAGTTCAGTCCCGTGATCAGCCACGTGGCCGCGATGGCGAACACCTGCGACCACAACAGCGGCGTTCCCGGCACTGCGGCCATCAGCCAGTGAAACTGCGGAAACACTTCGAGGGTGCGCGCGAGGCCAGTGGTCACCGCCGCGATCGACGCCGGCTTGGCCACCGCGAACCACGTCCACATGTAAAGGAACGCGGTGGTGTCGCCATAGGCGCCGCGGAGGTAAACATACTCGCCGCCGGCGTAGGGCATCATCGCGCCCAGCTCGGCGTAGGTCATGGCCCCGAACAACGACAGCAGGCCGCCCACGATCCACGCCAGGTAAACCAGGGCCGACGAGCCCACGTCCTGCATCATCTCCCGCGGAACCAGGAAGATGCCGCTGCCGATGATGGTGCCGACCACGATGGCCGTGGCCTGGCTGGCGCCGAGGACGCGCGGCAGGTCGCTCTCATGCCCGGCGGGCGCGGTGCTGGCTCTCACGGCGGCAGCCTTCTGGCTCATGCGTGATGTGAGCATAGCAGGCGGCTGATTGCGGTGGTTGTTGCCCGGGCAGAAGTTGGTGCGGCCGGGGAAAAAACCGTGCAAAATAAAAAACGGCGATGTCAAGTGGAATGAGGCGATTACGCCATGAAAGTGCAGTGAATTGCGCGGTGTTTCGCGCTAAGCCGTCAGCCCTCAGCGTCGTTTTGCCGGGGCCGAAGGCAAAAATGCGTGTGAAATAAAAAAAACGGCGATGTCTTGCAGATTGATGGAGTTAAGCCATCAAAGTGCAGTGAATTGCGCACTGATTTCCGGCTGCTGCGAGCCATTATGGTCGACAAGAGCCCGCGTTGCTTAAGGGGCCGGACGTACGGGCTGAACAGGCTGCGGAAAAAGTCAGTTCCGCGTCCAAAAGTGCGGCAAACCATCCCTCAGGGGCTAAAGCCCTGTTGATTTTATGCCACTTAGCGGCACGACTAAAGTCGTGCCCTTTCAAAACTCCTCCGCGCGGGAGTTTTTCCGCAAGCTGTGAAGCCCGTACCCTTCAAATCCCGACGGCCAAAATGGAGGCGCCCGCGCTGGGCGCGGGCGCCTTTTTCTCTGACTGTTTCCAGTCTACTCCCCCAGATACTTAAGACTGAATATCTGAGCAACTATTTTTTCTTCTACATTCGATTGGGGTAATTGTGTTTTCCACAGTGTGTGGAGCTTGACGGCATGTCGCAGAAATGGTGCATAGCTGCAGGGAACAGGGAACAGGGAGTAGGGAGTAGGGAGTAGGGAGTAGGGACTAAGGATCGAGGCAAGAAGGAGCAAGGGATCCAGGGAACGACGAAAAACTGCGTGATTCCGCGAGTGTTTCTGGGGTTGAGTTGCGGGCGGACGCACGGGATGCGGTGCAGTTTTGGGCGGGAAGGGCCGGATAGTGAAGTTATGACTTCAGTATCTGGCGCGGGCGCGAGCGCGTTTTGGGCGAATGGTGAAGTTACGGCTTCAATGTTCGGTGCAGGCGGGAGCGCGTTCTGGGCGAGATCATTGGTGGTCGCGGGCGCGAGTCGGCAAGAGTGGCTGAACTAAATGGCGTTTATGGGGAGTGATGCGTGATTTATGCTCTGGCCTGTTGAGGCCGGTGGAATCCCCGGTCCCCATGTGCGAGGGAGCCGGCCGCCCAAATAGGAGCTCGTGGCTTCCTGCCCTTTGCTTGAAAAAAGCGAAGGGGGCTCCGCGATTTTGCGTTTGTCGGCTCAATCGTTTAAGGTGGTAGGTCCCGACGGGAATTGAACCCGCATCTCCGGGGAAGGCTTCAGTGACACTCTCCGCTGCAACCGGTAGTTGTCCGCGAAGCCTAAAGACCTGATCGGCGTCTTATCCGTTAGACGACGGAACCATAACTTTTTAGCCGGTCGGCGGCAACGACCGACCCTTCATGTCCTTCATCGCCTCCATGAGCGCGACCGTCTCGTTCACGTCGAGCGTGTCGCCTTTGTAGCGTAGCTGTAAGAGCCCCTGGAGGTTCGACGGCAACTTTACGCCGTCCTTCACGACCAAGATGAAGCGCTCGCCGTAGAGCGCCATCGCCGCGCCGATTTCGATCAGCACGTTTTCGTTGAGCGTGACGTGTACCTCGCCTTTGTCATCCGTGATGCGTCGCTCATCCTCGACGTGAATGATCGCCGCGCCACAAGATCGCATACCGGCCATGACCTTCGTGGGTACCGGCTGCGAGACCGTTTGGTTCTCGATCTCTGCGACTGGCACGAACTCCCCG
The DNA here is from genome assembly GCA_963766785.1 of uncultured Acidobacteriota bacterium. Classification (GTDB taxonomy): domain Bacteria; phylum Acidobacteriota; class Terriglobia; order Terriglobales; family Acidobacteriaceae; genus Telmatobacter. The sequence continues at coordinate 165,338 of CAVYBV010000004.1, read as the reverse complement.
AACGAGAGCAACTTCTTGATCGGCTCGATCAGGGCTCGATTCTTACCGTGACTGATGAAGACCCGGCGCAGCCGCGCCGCGTCGTCCGGTAGCCTCGTCGCGGCAGAGGCTGGGGGAGCGTTCGGTTGAGTCGCCTCTTCCACTTCGTCTGAATCCTTCTCGCTTGCGGTCGTCGACGCAATCTCCGCGGCCTGCCTTTCGACGGGCGCCTTCGTACTGGATAGGTCCACGTACGTGCGATCCTTTATCTGCTGAAGGAAACCAAGTTCCCTCGCGCCTTCGGCTATAAGGCTGAGTACTTCTGCTGCGCGATCGGCCGGCACTCCGAATTCCATCAATACGTTTCGCGCTATGTCATCTCGTGGGATTGGCGCCCGATCGTACTTCTGAAGGAACTCGCGAATCACGCGGGGCTTCAGGAATGCCTCGCGCTTTGCTGCGGTGTCGTCGCCTTCGGTGGTTGGTCGTACGATCCGCATCGCGAGGGGCGTGATCGAGATGGTGTCGGCGTTGTACCCGCCGGACGTAAGGCCGTAGGCGATCGCCGCCCCGGCGAGCATCTTGAACCCGCTTGAAGACGGTTGAACATCCAGCGCGACCGCCACTTGCAGCGGCGAGGTCGGCTTGTAGCCGTAGTTGTCAGCGATCGCTTGGGGAATCCGTAATGCTCGTTTGAGCGGGCTGGTGGGGACGTCCGTTTGACTAACGTACTTTCGCTGAGTCGCTGGCGCGACGGCCGGGGTTGACTTGCTGTTTCTGGCCATCATATCTCCGATCTTGACCGGAATTTAAAATAATTCTACTACTTATGCAAATTCCCGTAAAGGATGCAGTTTTTTCCAAATTTTTCGCTAATTTCATCCAGATTGGACTTTTAGCGAAGGCAGGAATCGTGTCCGGATGCCAAAATGTCCGATGATTATTCATGCAAGCGTGGGGCGAGGTGAGCCTTGCCTAGGTCGTGGTCGCTCGATGAAATCGCGACAGACAGGGGCCTTCATTGGGCGGCGCATCGCTCTCTTCCACGTCTTCAATGCGTGCGTCGACGGCAGATTAGTCCCGACTAGTCGCCAAGTATCCTGGATTCTGCCGGATACGCTCAAAGAGGCGGATGGCATGGCGCTGCGGCGTTTCCGGGGACCTATATGGAAATTGACGCAGAAACCCTTCTCAATCCGTGATTTACCCTAGTGGCGGTAGGTGATGCTATGGCGACGAGCGACGTCGATTGCCAGCACCAGCACACCACGCCTTTCATGGCCGTTCCAAAAACCTGCCGGAATTCGGCGCCGTAAAACCCCTGATTTTGCGGCGCAGAAATCGTCCGGTTTGCCCTTCAAGAACCAGGTGTTATTGGAGGGAAGTTGCTGCGGCCCGAGATCTGAAGCGTCAAGGGGGAAGATTTTAATTTTACGCCGCAATTCTAGCACCACGCCGAGCGGAATGTACCGGGATTCGCGTCTCCTCCGGTTACTTCGTGACCGTCAACGTTCCTTTAACGAAGGCGAATTTGTAGTTCGCGGCGGCCAGCTTTCCGGCTTTCACTGTGATGGGATATTTGCCCGGCGCCGATTTTGAGGTTGCGCTGGTCGAGAGTGCCGGCTGGCCGGTGGTCGCCTTGGCCTGTTTGTCTCCGTTCACAAACCCCTTCATGGTGTAAGTGAGTTTGGGAACGGTCGCGCCCTGCTTCATGGTGAGGTTGTTGGCGGTGACGGTCAGCGTTGCCTTGTTGACCACGATACTGCGCGTGACCTGCGCAGCCCCGTAGGTGGCGTTGCCGGCCTGCTTGGCCGCCACCACCACGGTACCTGCGCCCTTGATGGATAGCGTTGCATCGTGTGTCCCGCTCACTTTCGCCGGTCCTGAGACTACGCCGAAGGTAACAGCCAGCTTGGAGCTAGCCGTCGCCGAAAGGGCGATGGGCTTGACGCCGTAAGTTACCGGGCTTGCCGGCTGCTTGAAGGTGACGGTCTGCGCGTGACCGACGGTGAAGCTTTGACTGACGCTTGGGGCCGCGTTGTACGCCGTGTTGCCCGCCTGCGACGCCCGGATGGTGCAGGCTCCGAGGGCGACCAGCGAGGCTGTTTCGCCGGAGACCGTGCAGGCGGATTTGGTGAGGGAGGCGAAGCTGACCGTCAGCTTGGAACTGGCGGTGGCGGAGAGCGCCAGCTTGGTTCCGATGGTGAGGCTGCCGATGGCCGGGAAGGTAATGGTCTGCGCGGCCTTGTTCACCTTGATGGTCCGCGTCAGCTCCGGGGCGGCTAAGTAATCCGCGTTGCCGGGCTGCTTGGCTGTAACCACCACGGTACCTGCGCCGGTAATAGTTAGCGTTGCATCGTTGGTGTCGCTTACTTTGGCCGGTCCGGAGACGATGCTGAAGGTAACAGCCAGTTTCGAGCTAGCCTTGGCCGAAAGGGCAATGGGCTTCACGCTATAAGTTACCGGGCTGGCAGGCTGTATAAAGGAGATGGTCTGTGCCGCCTTGTTCACGGTGATGGTCCGCGTCAGCTCGGGGGCGGCTAAGTAATCCGCGTTGCCGGCCTGTTTGGCCGCCACCACCACGGTTCCCGCGCCGGTGATGGTCAGCGTTGCGCCGTTGGTCCCGCTCACTTTGACCGGTCCGGAGGCTACGCTGAAAACAACAGCCAGCTTGGAGCTAGCCGTCGCCGAAAGAGCAATGGGCTTGACGCCGTAAGTTACCGAGCTGGCCGGCTGCGTAAAGGAGATGGTCTGCGTTGCCTGCGTCACGGTCACCGCCGGAGACGTCCCGGTGGCGCTGTTGAAGGTGGCAGAGCTGGTGGAATCGGGCGTGTAACTAGCCGTCAGAGTGTCGCTGCCCACGGCCAGCGAGCCGGCCTGGATGTTGATGGTGGCGCTGCCGCGGCTGAGAGTCGTGGCTGCGGAGGCGTAGCTGCCGCTGGTCAGCTTCACCGTGCCGGTCGCCGCCGGACTGCCCGTGCTGCCAGTGACCGCGACCATCACCGTCAGAGCCTGCGCCGTAGTGATGCTGGTGGCCGACGGAGTCACGGTGACGGTCGGTGTCGTTTGCGGCGGGGCTTCTATCGACACCACCACGTCGTTAGATGTTCCGCCGCCCGGCGCGGGTGTGGTCACCTGGACGTTGAGCTGCCCGTTTTGGACAATGTCGGTCGCCAGCACCTGTGCCGTGAGCGAAGTGCCGCTCACGTAGGTCGTAGTGCGCAAATTACCATTGATCAGGACCGTCGATGCGCTCGTAAAGCCGCTGCCGGTCACCTGCAGCGTAAAGGCCGGTCCGCCTGAATAGACCGTTGCCGGCGAGACCGACGATACGATCGGAACCGGCGCCCCGTTGCTTTGCGTAACCAGGCTGCTGGTGACAATTACGATCTGGTTGGCGCTCGGCTCCTCTCCGGTTATGTCGACGCACCGGAAGGCAAACCCGTTGCTGCCCCAGCGAACCAGGTCGGTTACGTCGGGCGGGTAGATGCTCGTGAACGGGACCGTCCCCAGCAGCGCATAGTTCGCCTGATCGTAGACGTCGATAGTCACCGCCTGGTATTCGGAGTAACCCGCGTCGCTATCCAGGAAGTCCGTATCACCGTTGGCGGTATCGGGAATAACGCCGGGCGAGTAGAAGATTTGATCTCCGCTGGGCTCGAGATAAGTTCCGAGCAGCGTCATCGTGGAGGGATTCCAAACTTCGCCCGAATTGGTATAGAGCAGGGTCCCGTCGGAGCGGACAATAGAGCTGAGCGGCACGTTCGCTTCTCCAACGGTTGTGCCGGTATACGAAAGTCCGGAAGGGCTGACCGGGACTTCGAGAAAGAAGGTGCCAACCTCCGGTTCGGGCAATCCATAGATCATGGAAGACGAGGTAAAGGAAAAGCTATCCATTTCCAGTGGTGGGGAAGAGGGAGAACCGTCAGCCCCCACACCCGGAATCCAGCTCACCAGGCCGGAATCGTTGTAGAGCGCGGCTCCGTCTTCGGCCGGGTCCACGTTGGCAAACAACTCCACGACAATCGACTGCGGTGAGCCGGGGACCACGTGCATCTCCTGAACGTATGTCTGTCCCCACTCAGGGTCCACCGGCAAGTTGAAGGTTCTTTCGAGCGCCAGCGTCTGCAGGTTGAACCGCTGCAATACCCCCGCCGAAGCCACATAGAGTTCGCTGCCATCGTCGGAGACGGCCAGCGCCACCGGACCGCTGGCCACTGCGATCGGCGTCATTGTGGCGCCGGTCGCCGGATTGATTGGGATAACGGTATTCGGATTTTGCGATGCACTGGCGGGAATGGCGGCATAGAGCAGTCCACCAACCGGATCCACGGTCAACGCGCTGGCCGTCAGCGGAATGGAGAGATAGCCAATCAGCGGATAAGAAGCGCTGCTGCCGCCCCCCGGTGCGGGATTGACCACCGTCACCGGAAACTCCCCGGCGGCATTCAACAGCGACGACGGGAACGTCACGCTCAGAAACGTGCCGTTCTCGTAAGTCGTGGCCTGCGCCGCGCCATTGATGTACACCACCGAGGCGGGAAAGAAATTGCTTCCCTCCACGGTCATCGTAATCGGCGACGTTCCGCCGATCGGATACGAAGGATTGAACAGCGCGGTGATAGTGGCGATTGGATAGGAGGCATAAGCGGTGCCCATCAGAGACGTGCTGATGGTGGGATTTACAGGGTCGTTGCTCGATACCGAAAGCGTCCCTTTAAACGTTCCAGCCGTCTCGGGTGCAAACTCCACAAAAATCCAGCACGATTGGCCGGCGGCCAGCGAGCTGGTGCAGGTGCCGCCCGGCGCCAGCGCAAATCCGCTGCTGACAGTTATCTGCGACAGATAGATGGTGAGCGGAACGGTACCGTTGTTGTATAGCGCGATGATCTCAGCGGGGCTGGATTGCCCCACCAGTTCCGGCGGAAAGATGAGCGTCTGTGTGACGCCCGGCGGCCCAAACCCAGCCGCCGGTTCTCCGCCGCTGCCGCTGAGCGGAATCGAGGCTGTAGAGACAGAGGCGTTGGAGGTGAAAGTCAGCGTTCCAGAATAGGTTTGTACTGCCGTCGGCGCAAACTCCACGCTCACCGTGCATGAGCCGCCCGCCGCCAGCGATCCTGTGCAGCCGTTGCTGCCTGTCGGCACAGTGAATGCCGCATTGCTTGAAGCAATCGAACTGATCGTCAGAGGCCCACTGCCGCAGTTAGTCACCTGCACGTTTTGCGATTCTGTGGTCTGAGGCACCAAGTAGCCAAAAGAGAGGCCCTCACTCGCCGATCCTCCCAGGCACAGCGTGCCGCTGGCCGTGGCAGGATCGATCAGCGCGACATAGGCATAGGTCGACTCACTGTACGCGGAGCCGGGCGTTGGAACCGATCCAGCGTAGACGCCCGGCGTCGTATACATCCCATATTCTGCAGCCCCGGCCACATGCACTCTATCGTTGGCATCAACTGCGACGCTGCTGGCGTAGCCCGGAGCGTTCCCGCCCAGAAAAGTCGAGAACATCAACGTCTGACCAGTAGGATCGAACTCATTCACAAGGGATGCGGGCCCGGAAGTGGGGAAGGTGCCTTGAATAGGCGCCACGAGCGGAAACTGCGGATTCGAAGTTTGCGCAGCCAGCCAGATATCGCCATCGGCATCGAGCGCCATTCCATTGACCGTATAACTCGAATCGCCGATCACCGTCGAGTAGACCAGACCCGATCCACTGGAGTTCAGTTCGGTCAGGAATGCGGGGTCACTGCCAGAGTTTGACTCATAAGCACTCGCCGTAGTTGGATAGCTTGGACCCGCGTCGTTGCCCACCACAAACACATTCCCATTGGACAAAACTGCGATGCCAGTTACGACGTACGCATAATCCAGATAGGTGGAATAGACAACGCTCTCCGCATCCGGTGCAACTTCGGTTACAAAGGGGTCTGCGTAAGGCATCGACCCGGCAATTTGATTCACGTATGCGTTGCTGGAAATGGGCCACAAAGTTCAAGCCTGGCCGGCAACGAACGCGTCACCGGAGGCATCTACGGCTATAGCAGAAGCTCCAATCGGTCCTCCGCCGCCATTCTGCGGATCCGCCGTTCCCAGAACTGCGCTATAGACAAGAGTTCCTGTCGGACTGAACTTAGCCAGAAACACATCGAAGGAATTGCGCTCGCCGGTTACAGCTTCCTGGTCCAAGGCGCCTGGAGTGGTATAAAATCCGTCCCCTGTATCTCCGGTTACGTAAGCATTCCCGGATGAATCGACAGCCACGGCCGTCGCATACGTCATCGCCGCGGGTGAAACGGATGGCGGACTGCCCAGCATCGTCCCATAGTTCAGCGACGACCCATCCGCCGATAGCGAAACCAGGAATCCTAGATAGGCGTTGTCGGGCGGAGCAATGGGCTGCCCGTTCTTGGTCGGAAAGTCGGACGCACCAGTCCAGCCCGATAACAGCACATTCCCGTTCCCGTCGACAGCAATCCCGGTGGGCTGGGCGAAGCTATTGCCGCCGAGCACGGTTGAATAGATGAGACTCGTACCATTGGCGCTCAGCTTGCTGATGAAGGTCACTGTAGTATTCGCTGTGCAGTTTGTGCATCCTGCAAACGCACCGGATGTAACCGGAAACCCGAGGGTGGCATATCCCGCCACATAGTTGTTGCCGCTGGCATCGGTGGCAATCACGTTCGCATCCGAAGCCAGTGGTGAAAGATAGGTAGAAAAGACGAGCACAGGATCGATCACCAGCTTTTGCGCTCGATCGTAACTGCCCAGCCGGAAGCGGACCGTTCCGTCCTTATCCACCGAAAACGCGGCATCCACGTTGCGGCGTATGCCCGCTATGGTCTGGAAGGCGATGGGCCGCTCAAAGGTGATTGCTCCATCCACCAGTCCGATCCGCAGATCCCCGTTCTCACCCAGCGTCAGGGCCTCTGCGCCGACCAGGTGAAAGGCGATGCGTTTTGGATCGGCTCCGGGCTGCAGCTCGAAATCGTGCTCCAGAATGCCATCCTTGCCGTAAAACACCAGATCGGTTCCTGGGTAAATCCGGCTGTAGCGCATCTCCGTATAGTTGGGCAGTCTGCGCAGCCAGTGAGCCGGATCGCTGCCGAACAGATAGTTGGTATACCCCTGGAGCGTGCCGCCGCCGGCAATCGCAGCGTCCTCGCGCGCCCCCACCAGCCGCATCCTCACCTGCGAGCAAAGCTTCGCGCGGCCCAAAAGTCTCAGGCTAACGCCGCCCTTTTGAAACTCGCCCTCCAGCGCGCCATCGTGCAGCAGATACCGCACACCTGCGGGAGCCTGTCCCCGGTTCGGTACAAAAACCAGAGGAAACTTGGCTGTAAATGACTGAGCGGCAAAAGCCCGCGTGGAACAGCCGAGGATAACCGCAAGCAGAGGAAGCGACCATCCAATTCGGCCAAAAAGTCGCACTGGAAGACCCCATCGACAAAATGAATTGAGAAGACCCCACCACTATACACCGCCCAATGTCCGCTCCGCGCTCACCGGATAATGAAGCGATCGTAAATCGGCCGTTCTGAGACCGCGTCCCCCTCGTCGGCGCATCATTCCGCTGAATCCTCGTTCTCCCTGTGATATTGATATCGAAATTCCTGATAAGCGGTAGAGTTAAGGTATGGGGGCAACTGATTGAATTCGGTTATGCCACATGCAACCGGGAATCCTTTGAAGACCGGACACCGTTTGATGAAGATCAGTAGCACAGACCGATTGCAGCGAGGGACCGCGACTATCATTCAGAAAGAAAAATGCAACCTTTTTAATAACAAAAAAGTTAGGACTGGCGCGCAAGGATCAGTCCCGATATGTCGCCAAGGGTTCGCCGTTTTTTGTTACGCTGCAATCTGCCGTGCAAGTACTGAGAGAGACCTCTCGATGGCGGATTGTGCCCTTGGGTTGTACTCCCAAAGCGTTCGGTAGATCTCCGTCACGAACTCCCCGGCGTTTCGTGTCGACCTTCATCCGTACGAGGCATTTACCCGCAGGTGACGGGAAGGCAACGATGGTCATGGAAGCAAATACTCCTCCCGATATTGCCCTGAAGACGGATACTGACGGCCTCGACGTTCCTGCCGAGCAAGTCGTGGTGGCTTACCACGAGAGAACGAAGCACCACTACCACCGCTATGCCGCCGCGCTTGGATACATGGATTGGGCTAAGCAGCCCGATCCGTTCCGCCGCTACGACGGAGCGTCGCTAGTTCGCCTTCCTCTACCCGAGGAGGGGCGAGCGCTTCCTTATTGGCAGCTCTATGTCGCGGACAACGTGGTGCCGGCTCCGCTTTCGGTAGACTCCATCTCGCTCTTCTTGCGCTATGCATTCTCGCTCACAGCCTGGAAACGGTTCGAGGGAACCACATGGCCTCTGCGTGCCAATCCGTCAAGCGGGAACCTCCACCCGACGGAGGGATATGTGCTCTTGCCGTCGTTGAACGCTAATCACATCCGTCCCGGCGTATACCACTATGCATCGAACACGCACGGTCTCGAGCTTCGAGCTGATATTGATCCCTCGGTTTGGGCGGCCTTGACGGCAGCGTTTCCTGAGGGCTCATTCCTCGTAGGGCTGTCGTCCATTTTTTGGCGGGAGGCCTGGAAGTATGGCGAGCGCGCGTTCCGGTACTGCCAACACGATATTGGCCATGCGCTGGGGACGATGCGATTCGCGGCGGCCGCACTCGGGTGGAAATTTTGCCTCCTCAACCGTGTTGGTAACGCTGCCGTCTCACAACTTCTCGGACTCGATCGCGAGGCCGACTACACCTGCGCGGAGCGAGAGCATCCCGAACTCGTGGGGCTTGTGGTAAGGGAGAAATGGGACAGTGACCGGGGCCTCTGCCTGTCTAGGGAGTTGGTATCCCAGGTGGCCGCGTCTCAATGGTACGGCACGGCGAATGTGCTGAGTCCCGAGCACGGCGTCGACTGGCCAGTAATCGACCATGTGGCTGTCGCCACCACGAATTCGAGGATTGCGGCTGACGAACAATTCTCCAAGTTTCCTTCGGAGGAAGAGCTATTTGGGGTGCCAGTTCGGTCCGGAGCCTTCACTGCGGAAAAAGTCATCCTGGGGCGCAGAAGCGCGGTGAGCATGGACGGGGCCACAGCGATCTCTGCGGCGACCTTCTTCCGGATGCTGGCTCGTCTCGTACCCACCCGAGACGGCCGATCGATGCCGTGGGACGCCCTGCCCTGGCGCCCGCGCATCCACCTGGGCATCTTCGTGCACCGCGTGAACGACTTGCCTCCTGGTCTCTACGTGCTAGCTCGGGACCCGGAAAAGGTCGAGAAACTCCGGCAAGCGATGCGGCCTGAGTTCCTGTGGCAACGCCCTGCTTCATGTCCGCGCGGCCTTCCGCTTTACTTACTGAACGAGGGGGACTGCCGCACTCTGGCTGCGACCGTCTCCTGCGGGCAACACATCGCGGGGGACGGAGCCTTCAGCCTTGGGATGATTGCCGAGTACATGGACAGTCTGGTTGTCTATGGCGCGGGCTTCTACCGAAATCTCTTCTGGGAGGCCGGCCTCGTGGGCCAGGTGCTGTACCTCGAGGCGGAAGAGGCGGGAATTCGTGCGACCGGGATCGGCTGCTACTTCGATGATCCGGTTCACGAGGTGTTCGGTATCTCTTCGCGCGATTGGCAGAGCTTCTACCATTTCACGGTGGGTGGCCCAGTCGAGGACAGACGCCTTACCACGTTGCCTGCGTACAACTTGGAGGAAGCTGGATGAGCACCCCGGCATCCGAATCAGATCGGTCGCTCCCAGGGTTGATTTCGACATTGGAGTTGGATAGCCCGATGATGCAAGCACCGGAACTGTGTTGGCATTGGTCTTGTCTCCGCTATCGGCGAGCGCATTGGGGATTTGCGTAAACCGAGCAGCCCTCCGGGCGCCTGCGGCGTTTTCGGGGAGCTATCTAGCCCCCCCGGTCGAAACGTGCTTCGGGTTGTTGTCATCGGCTGATTTGTCCGCCGACATGAACGATCTTCCTATTCCTCGCGCAGCGCATCCGCGGGGTCGAGGCGCATGGCGCGGCGGGCGGGTGCGGCAAGAGCTGCCACGGACACAACGACCACCAATCCGACCGAGCCCGCAAAAGCGATGGGGTCGAATTCCGTCACGCCGTACAGCACGCCGCTCATCGCCCTCCCAATCAGAAAGGCGAGGGCCGCGCCCAGTGCCAGTCCGATGAGGTCTAATCTCAGGCCCTCGCGCAGCACTGCGGAAAACACCGTCGTGCGCCGCGCGCCGAGCGCCATGCGAATTCCGATTTCCTGGGTCCGCCGGGAAACCGAATAGGCGGTCACGCCGTACAAGCCGACCGCGGTCAGCAGAAGCGCCAGGCCACCGAGCGAGGCCGTGAGCCAGGCAGCGATTCGATTCATATAGGTGTGCAAGCGTATGTGGTCGGACAAGGTCTGCGCGGACATGACCAGGATGTTCGGGTCCACTTCTCGCACCGCTCTGCGCGCAGCGGGCAATAGCGCATCCGGATTGCCGCTGGTCGTGCCAATCACCATCACCTCGCTCCAGCCATTCTGGTCCAGCGGCAGATAGAGATAGGGCTGCGGCGACTCCGTCACGTCTCCGTATTTACCGTCCTGCGCCACGCCCACAACTTCGGTGTCCACAGGCTCTTCGCGCCCGACGCGAAAATGCCTGCCCACCACATCGTCGCTGCCGAACAACTTCTTTGCCAGAGTCTGGTTGACGATTGCGACGCGTGCGCTGCCCGACTGATCCTGCCGGTCGAAGGTCCTGCCCCGCATCAGCGGAACTCCGACGGTCCGAAAATAGGCATCGTCGACCAAGTTGAACCACACCGCGGTGCCGGCGGTCGCGGTGGCAACCTCTTCGGGCGCGAGCACAACTTTTGACGCCCCGCCCCCGTTGTCAGGGAACGGAACAACGCGGGCGACGCTGGCATCCTGCACGCCGGGGAGCGACCCCAGCCGGTCCGCGAGAGCCTGGAATTCCGCTGCGCGCCTGGGCCCATCCTGACTCACCGCTACATCCAGCAGCACAGCATTCTGCGCTTGGTTGAATCCCATGTCCATCGACTCAATATGGATCAGCGTGCGCACCAGCAGGCCAGTCGCCATCAGCAGGCCCATCGACATGGCCAATTGGGCCACAACGAAGATTTTGCGGGCCGGCATCTTCAACCGTCCGGTCGGCATGAATCTGGTCCGCGTTGCCTCAAGGGCGGAAACCCGGCTGGATGCGAGCCCCGCCGCCAGGCCGCAGAACAAAACCGACACCAGGCCCGCTGCTGCAGTGAAGGCCATCGCCCGCCAGTCGATCCTGAAATCGAATCCCACGGGATACCCGGTGTCCGGCATGAGTGCCGGGACCAGGACGATGATTCTCTGCGCCAGCAGGATTGCCCCGCCGATACCAGCCGCCGCCAGCACGCAGTATTCGGTAAGCAGTTGCCGCAGCATCTGCGCGCGCGACGCGCCCAGTGCCACCCGCATCGCGATCTCGCGCCGCCGCCCATCGTTCAGAGCCAGCATGAGGTTCAGAATATTGGTACACGCAATCAGCAATACCGCGCCCGCGACCGCCAGCAGAAGCAGGCTCAGGGTCTTGATCCGGGGATCGCCCGCCTCCGGCTCCCACTGGGCAGTAAATGTGCGGCCGGCATTGGACTGCGGATATGAAGTTCCCAGTTGCGCAGCAGCGGTTTCCAGCTGTCCCCGCGCCTGTTCCAGCGTGGCCCCCGGCCGCAACCGGGCATATAGATCGAACTCCCTGATGGTGCGCGGCGTGTTCCGCTCATCGGGGTCCCATGTCACCCAGCCGGCCTGCGACACGTAAACCTGGGGGTCCAGCATCCGGTCAGTACCGCGAAACCCGGGCGCGAGAACGCCCATAATGTGTCCGACGCCGTGCGAGAGCTTGACAGTCGATCCAACCACCGCGGGGTCGCCGGCAAAAACGCTCTTCCACGCGCCATAGCCCAGCACCATCACCGGCGTTTCCGCATGCAACATTTCGTCCTGGCTGGGCAGGCGTCCCAGCGCCGCGCGGGCACCTAGAACCTCGAAATAGTTTTCGCTCACCACGCGCGCAAGCAGAAGCTTCAGGCCGTCTCCGCGGTCAACCACCACGCCGCGTCCACTCACAGCTATAACGTCGGAGAACGCTTGAGCGCGCTCCCGCACATCGCGAAACTCCGCATACGAAGAACCCGAGTCCCGCTCGGAGTCAGCGTCGGCTTTTGCCTTCAAACTCTGGATCGCCACGAGGTGGGCGGGATCGGAGATCTGCAAGGGCCGGAGCCAGACCCCATCCACGAGGCTGAAAATCGCCGTATTTGCGCCGATCCCGAGCGCCAGAGTAACGACAGCGGCGAGACTCAGACCAGGAGAACGCATGAACTTGCGGAATGCGAAGCGTATGTCACGAAGGAATTGGAGCATCGTTCTTCTCCTCGTGTCTGCGGAAAGTGAATTGCGCCGGCACCAAACGTATGTGGAATCTGCCCGACCAAACGGCAATTCAGTCGCCAAAAATCACGTTGAAAACAACTAACTTACTGTCAGACAAGCCGACGCGCATGTCCGCTCCCAGTTTTTGTTGTCCGATATCGAACAGCGAATGCATTCACTCAGACGTCTCCAATTTACGCCAATTCACTGACCGAGATCGATAACTCCCGTGATGTCGCCCAGCGTTGACTGATGTTTCTGGTGGGGTTCGCGGTTGGGCGTTGCGCTGGGGCGGGGTTCCACTAGGCGTCTGGCGGCGGGTTGGGGCGCGATGATTTGGTTGGCGTTCCGTGGTGGGGCGGTCGCGGCTGCGGGAGAAGTCGGATTTCGAGGGCGCGTTCGGCAAGACCGTCCCGCAGGGGCTGAAGCCCGGCTCATTTTGCGAGGCTTTTGCGGGGGTTGAAACCCCCGCCTCCTTCCGCGACGAGTTTTTTCCCGCGGCCTGTGCAGTCGTGTGCTTTCAAAACGCTCCGTGGGCACAGGGCCGGTGCGCGGGGAGCGGAACAGGCGGAGAAGATCGCGTCCCTGCGGGACGCGATCTTCGTTTGCAATTCTTGTGGATGGGTTCCCAGGGCTGCCCCCCTCGTTCGCCGCGGCGAACTTCGGGGGTTGGCCTGGGCGATTTTCCTGCGGTCCCTACGGGACGCTTTGCGCGACGCCCGCTCATCGCGCGGGTCCTTCCCCTTCGGTCCCCTCAGGGTCAGGAGCGATGAACGGGGCACAGCTTTCGACCGATGGGCGGGGCACGTGCCGAGTTCGGCAACGGCGTGCCCCCGGGGCTGAAGCCCGGCTCATTTTGCGAGGGTCTTGCGGGGTTGAAACCCCCGCCTCCTTCCGCGACGAGTTTTTTCCCGCGGCCTGTGAGGTCGTGTGCTTTCAAAACGCCCCGTGGGCACAGGGCCGGTGCGCGGGGAGCGGAACGGCCGGAGAAGATCGCATTCCGGTGGGACGTGATGTGTATCACTGATTGCAGCCATCGCCGGTTCGATACTTGATTACCTTACTCAGGAGATTTGTCCGTGAATAGTTTCTGCGCGCGCATGTTCGGTCTCACCCTGTTGGTTTTTCTGGTTTCGGCTATTGCCGTCCAACCTGCCATTGCTCAGCAGGATCAAGCCCCGCATGTGTTCCATCGGGGAATTCCAGCCGGGGATACTTGTGCCACCTGCCATAAGGCGATCTATGACCAATGGAAAGCCAGCCCGCATGCCGCCAACGGTATCGATTGCACCGTGTGCCATGGCGAGCCAACATCAAAGGACTTCGCGGGCATGCCGGCGTTAAGCACATGCGACGCCTGTCACACCGATCAGGTGGCACAACTGAAGTCCGATCCATTCATGAATGGCAAGACGTGTGTGAGCTGTCATCAAGGACACATCTTCGTGGAGCACAAGAAGGCGGCCCCGGCAGCCCAGTGATAACAATTTCCAGGCGTGACATTCTCGCGCCTGCCGGCCGGTCGATCCGCGCTCACCGCCCTCAAAAACGTGTCATCGCATGCCAAGGGAATTTACGACCGGTTGAGCGGGCCACATGCCGGAGGCGTAGACTGTCACTGCACAACGCACGGAGATTCCCCGCCATGAGAACTTTTGCATTTCCCCTGCTGCTTGCTTCTTCTGTTGCCGCTCTGGCCCAATCCTCAATGCCGGTGAACGCGGGAGCGGAGCCCCCGGAGCGGCTGGGCACGGTATCGTTTGCTGTGTCCTGCTCCGAACAGGCGCAGGCGGAGTTCAACCGCGGCGTGGCTCTGCTGCACGATTTCTGGTACGCCGAAGCGCCGCTCCAGTTCGAGCGCATCGCCAAGGACGATCCGAGCTGCGCCATGGCTCATTGGGGAATCGCGATGAGCGGCTTCCAGCAGATATGGGACCGGCCCAGCGACCAATCGATGAAGCTGGGGTGGGAGGAGATTGAAAAGGCGCAAAACGCCGGCGCCAGGACCGAGCGCGAGCGGGATTATATTGCGGCGCTGGCCACGTTTTACAGGCCCGGCAGAGAGGACTTTATGGCCCGCGTAACCGCCTACTCGGCGGCGATGGGCGCTCTGTACGGGAAATATCCTGACGACGTGGATGCCGGCGCATTCTACGCGCTCTCTCTGCTCGCATCTGAAGCGCCCGACGATACCAGCCTGATGCATGAGCATGAGGCGATGTCGGTGCTGGCGCCGCTGTTCGCCAAATATCCTGACCATCCGGGAGTGGTGCACTACATCATTCATTCCTGCGATAACCCCGGGATGGCGAAGGAAGGACTGGCGGCAGCGGAACATTACGGCGAGATCGCGCCTGCGGGGGCGCACGCGACCCACATGCCGGGGCACATCTTCGCTCGCCTGGGCATGTGGCAGCAGGACATTGACGCCCAGCTGGCATCCATCAAGGCCTCTGAGGCGGCTGAGGCGCACGCCGAACCCGGGCTGCTGGACGAGCCCCACTCCTACGATTTCCTGATGTACGCCTACCTGCAGAGCGGCCAGGACGAGAGCGCGAAGCAGGTGCTGAAGAAGACCGTCGCGGTGGTCGACCGCATTGCCGCCATGCCCGCCGGGATGGGCGATCACATGGGGGGAATGGCGGGGATGACGGGATACTACCGGACGAAATTCCAGGTTTTCTACGCGCTTGAGCTGCGCGACTGGCAGAGAGAGGCGGCGCTGAAGCCGGTGGCCGGCGCGCTGCCCGAGGACGCCGCAATGACGTGGTGGGGGCACGCGATTGCCGACGGGCATCTGCGCCGCGCGGAGCAGGCGCGGGCCGATCTGGCGCATTACGATGCCCTGATGGCTGAGGTAAGGAAGGGGCCGGATGCCTACCTTGCCGATTCAACCGGCGCGCGGGTCGAGCGCAACGAGATTGCGGCATGGGCCAGCTTTGCCAGAGGCCAGCAGAACGATGCGCTGAAGCATATGCGCGACGCCGCGGATCTGCAGGACAAGGTTGGCCAGGGCGAAGTGGACATTCCGGCGCGCGAAATGCTGGGCGACATGCTGCTCGAACTTCATCAACCGCAAGGGGCCCTGGCCGAGTATCGTGTCTCGCTCAGACTTAGCCCCAACCGCTTTAACGGCCTTTACAACGCCGGGGTTGCCGCGGAAGAGTCCGGCGACAAGACCGCGGCCGAAGGTTATTTCGCTGCGCTGCTCAAATCAACCGGCAACGGCGCGCAGTCCGCCCGCCCGGAGCTGGCCCACGCCAGAAGTTTCGTCTCCTCCGATCGCGTCGCGGCCAGCCAGGGTGGTGGGTTGTAGATCTTTGGCGGGGTTGGCGGTTGGGGCGTTTTTTCCTGCGGTCCCTACGGGACCTTTTGCGCCCGGGTTTCCTGGCATTCTCGTTTCCCACCCATTCCGCAAAAAGCGCGGAATGGATGGGGCACCCCTTGTTAATGGTGAATCGAGCTTTGACGTTTCCCAGGTCTACAAAACCGGGAGACCTGGGGCAATCGGCACGAGTGAACAACTTGGGGGAAAAGGGGAAAACTTCACCGAAACAGTTGCTGAGGACCTCAGGGGCTAAAGCCCAAATGCTTTGCTTACGGCTCTCGGCGGGACTAAAGTCCCGCCCTGACGCGTTTTGGTTCTACCGTCAGGCGTTTTTCGCCAGGCAGTGAAGTCGTGCCCTTTCAAAACTCGATTTATGCAGCCAGTTCTAGAAGTGGAAGCGGTAGCGGAGTTCGGCGTAGAACATTCTGGGATCGTTGAAGTGGAAGCCTCCTACGGTGATGGAGTTATCTAAGAGGACGCGGTGGTTGGTTACGTTGACGGCGTCGACGGAGAGGCGCAGGTTTTCGCCGAGGTTGTGGCCGATGGAGGAATCGAAGGTGGTGTGGACGGGCAGGTAGGGGCCTTGATACGGGCCTTGGCCGGAGCCGGCCAGGCCATTCGAGAAGCCGGAGCCGTAGTAGACGTTGGAGGCGAACCAGGTGTGCGTAGGCAGGTTGGCGGTGAAGCCGGCATTCATGGTGTCGCGCTGGTCGTGATCGAGGGAGATGTAGCCGGGGCCGAGGTCGCAGGCCGGGTCAGTGGGGATGGTGCAGGTGAATCCGCCGATGATGTTGCCGCGCTGCTCGGCGATCTGGTTGGAGTAAGCGAGATGAAACTGGCCGAAGCGGGCGACGGTGGGCGAGCGCAGCGTGGTCTCCCAGCCGCGGATGAGGGCGCCGTCGACGGCGATGGGGAAGAACATGTTGGACTCGCCGAGGTTGGAGTGGTCGAGGAAGTTGTTGACGCGGGTTTTGAAGGTGTCGATGTCGAGGACCCAGCCGCGGTAAGGGATGTCGATGCCGAACTGGTGCTCTTCGTCGCGCTCAGAGGGCAGGGGAGTGAAGGCGTTTTCGCCGGTGACGTGGGAGGCGTACTGGAGCACCGCGCTGGAGACGGTTTCAACGGGCGCGGGCTGGAAGAAGTGGCCGTAGAAGCCGCGCAGGACCCAGTGGAGGCGGGGGATTTCGACAGTGGCGCCGATGCGCGGGTAGATGGCGGATTCGTTGAGGGCGGAGCGGTAGACGCTGAAGCGCTCGCCGCCGAGGAGGGTGATGTAGCGGCCGAGGCGGAGGGTATCGGCGAGGTAGTACTCGTAGAGCGCGGCGGCGGTGAGGGCGGTGGTGTTGGGCTCAGAGGGCGCGCTGGCGTCGTTGACGATGACGCCGTAGAGGTCGTTCTCATGCTGGTAAAAGGTGTAGACGCCGTTGGAGAAGGCGTTGGGGCCGACGACGATGCGGGCGTCGGACTGGCCGCCGATGTAGTTGGAGGACTGATCCCAGGTGGTAGCGGCGGGAAGGTCGTTGGGGGGTGAGTCGTAGTCGGCCTGATTGAGGTGGTAAAAGGGCGCGAACGACAGGGTGGCGCGGGGCGAGAAGGTATGGACCCAGTTGGCGATGGCGAAGGCGTCGCGCTCGGTCTGGGCATCGCGCAGGCCGGTGGAACAGTAATAGCCGGAGGCGCATTCGAAGTCGTTGGGGTTGGGGTCGTAGGGGATCTGGAAGTGGTCCTGGCGGTACTGGGCGTCGAGGCGGAGCTGGTCGCTGGCGGTCTGGTTGCGGATGACGGAGACGAAGCCGCTTTGGGAGTTGGTGGCGTCGTGGAGGATTTGGGAGACGGGCGTGGCCAGGCCGTAGCTGGAGCGGGAGCCGGTGCCGCTGGCATACCAGGCGGTGCGGGTGGAGTGGTTTCCAAGGGAAAGCTGGGCTTCGCCGGTGCCGAGATTGCCGCCGCGCACGGTCAGTTCGGCGTCCTGGCTGAACTCGAAGCCATTGCGGGGCAGGACGTCGAAGACGCCGTAGGTGCGGTCGCCGATGGAGGCGTTGTAACTGCCGCGCTGGGTTTCGAGCTGGTCGATGTCCTTGGGATCGATCTGGGGGCCGAGGTTGGAGGCGATTTTGGTGTTGGGGATGTCGACGCCGTCGATGAGCCAGCTGGTCTGGTGGCCGCCGCGCATGTGGAGCATGTCGTGAGTCATGTAAGCGGCGGGGACGAAGTCGGTGATCATCTCCATGCCCAGGGTGCGGTCGGCGCCGGGGGTGGTTTCGATCATTTCGCGGTTGATGAGCGTAGTGGGGGTTACATTGCCCTGGGCGACGGCGGCGGAGCTGGCGGTGACGGTGACGGATTCGGTGGTAAAGGCAATGGAGAGCGGGATGTGGAGAATGGGGTTGGAGCCGGAGACCAGGGTGATGGTCTGGGTGGAGTCGGCAAAGCCGGAAGCCTGAACGCTGAGCCGGTAGCCGCCCATGGGGACGTTGGCGAGGGTGAAGTCGCCTTCGGGGCCGGAGGTGGCGCTGAGCTTGAATGCCGAGTGGAGGGACTGGAGGGCGATGGAAGCGCCGGCGATGGGGCGGTGCTGGGGATCGTGGACGACTCCGCGAACGGTGGAAAAGACGGTGGCGCGCGCGGGGACGGCGGCGGCGATGAGTGCGGCGAGAGCGAGGATGGGCAAGGCGCGCATGAACGATCTCCTTGCTGCGCGGGGGCGCAGACGGACAAGACGGCGTGACGGTGCGAGCGAATGCGGGCGCACGCTGCGAAGGCTGTGAGGGACTGGAGTCCCTAACGACAGCCGGTCTGGAGACCGGCGGTACAAACCGAAGTGGAACTAGCAGGCTTGCGGAGGGCCGCGCGAGGAGGGAATGCTGGAGCGGTGGAGGGTTGTGGAGGACGAACGGGAGGGGATCAGGAGTGCGGCGACGAGGCCCGGTGCGGCCGGGGCGTGGGCGAGGGCAAAGACGGGAACCGGGGCAAGATGGCCGGCGTTGTAGAGCGGACAGCGGTTGGGAGCGATGAGCCAGAACGTGCCCGGGGGCGGCGCGGCCATGGCGGCGGCCATAGTGGCGTACATGGCGCAGTGATGCTTGCCGTGGCGGCGGCAGCACGCGGGGAGCTGCAGCTCAGTGCCGCCGGGAAGCAGCACCGACAAGGGACCCACGGCGAAAAGCGCGACGATGAGGATGGAGAGGGGACGCCGCATCGCTGATTCGATGGTACACGAGCGGGGCAAGGCGGCAAGTCAGCGAGTCGGCGGGTCAGCGAGTCAGCGGGTTAGTGAGGCAGCAAGTCAGCAGGTCAGCGAGTCAGCGGGTTAGCGGAAAGGTCAGGCGGGCTGGGTGGTGTGTCAATTTTGGACAAAAGGCGGCGAAAAAGATTAAAGAGTTGTGGGATTCTGCCGATGAACTTCCCCTAAGCGGTAGGCAGGGAGGCTCGGGGAGTGGAGATTGGCCCGATCAACGGCTTTCGTCCCGTGGCGATGGTGAATGCCGCGGAGCGAGGGGCGGATCTGACGGGCGTGTTTGCGGTGGAGCTGCGGCACCAGGGCAAGAACGCAGAGGACTCGCCCAACCAGAAGGCGTCGCGGGGGCTGGAAGAGGACGATGTGGAGGACGGCGCGGCGCGCGAAGAGGAGCGCACGGAGGTGGGCGGCGCTGCGGACAGAACCGTCAGCTTTTTTGCGTGATTGCGGGAGCTGCAAGGGCGGTGTCCGTGCAGGTTTGTGGTTTCCCAGGTCCCACAATCGGGACCTGGGGCACCCAAATTCAAGGTTCGATTACAAGGTCACGCGGACACGGTGTTTGGTGAGTCGGCATTCAGCGCGCCGCGCAAAAGGCCGGGGCTAAAGCCCATGACATTCGGGCCGCAATTCAAGGGCCTGAAGGCCCCTGCTCCCTCCGGAAACTGCAAATCTGGATTCGTCAAACGCTGCCTAGCTGACCAATTCGAACGCGCGGATGGTTTCCTTGCGCACGGTGAGGCTTTCGATCAGGTCCATCCTTACTTCAAAGCCGCGGCCGGGGGAGTCGGGAATTTCGATCTCGCCTTTCGAAGTTACCGTCACTTCGGGCTCGATGATGTCATCGCGCCAGTAGCGCGCGGAAGCCGAGACGTCGCCGGGCAGGGAGAAGTTTTCGAGCGTCGCCAGGGCGACGTTGTGCGAGCGTCCGATGCCGGCTTCAAGCATGCCGCCGCACCAGACGGGGACGCCGCGCTCGAGGGCCGCGTTGTGGACCGCAATGGCCTCAGAGAATCCGCCTACACGGCCCAGCTTGATGTTGATGATCTTGCAGGATTCCATCTCGATGGCCGCCAGCGCGTCGCGCCGGTTGCGGATGGATTCGTCGAGGCAGATGGGGGTGTTGAGCCGCTTCTGCAGCATGGAGTGGTAGTAGAAATCGTCGTGCCAGAGGGGCTGCTCGATCATGAGCAGGTCAAATTGATCGAAGGTGCAGATGTGGTCGGCGTCGCGGAGGCGGTAGGCGGAGTTGGCGTCGCAGCTCAACATGATGCCCGGCCAGCGCGAACGCACTTTCTCGAAGACGTCGATGTCCCATCCCGGTTTGCACTTCAGCTTGATGCGCTGATAGCCCGCATTGAGCTCGCGCTCGACGATCTCCATCAGCTCCGGAATGGACTTCTGGATGCCCAACGAAACGCCGCACGGGATGGCGTCGCGCACGCCGCCCAAAAGATGGGAGAGCGAGACTCCTTCCCGCTGCGCTTCGAGGTCCCAGATAGCATTTTCGAGAGTGGCCTTGGCCATGCGATTAGCGCGCACCAGCTTGAACAGGCAGGGGCAGTCGCCGCCGTGCTGGAGATTCTCAGCCCCGGCCAGCATGGGGCCGAGCTCGTTGACGATGACCTGCCAGCAGGTATCGGTGGATTCGCCGGAAAAGAACGGGTGTTCGCCGGCGGTGCACTCGCCCCAGCCGATCAGGCCCTCGGAGCGCACTTCAGCGAGGAGAATGCGCCGGTCCCGGGTTACGCCGAAGCTGGTCTCAAAAGGGCGCACCAACGGCAACTGGATTTCCCGCAAGATAATTCCATCGATTTGCATATTCAGTTTTCCTTGGCTGCTTGGATGCCTGCTTCAGGCTGGGTGAGTTGCCCCAGCTCATAGATTCCGTTTCCTTCCGGATCCCGGGTGAAGCCGAGTACGGCCAAACCGCGGGAGAAAGCTTGCTGAAACCTTTTTCGATTCTCAGTTTGCACGCCGAGAGCGAGGTGTCGAAGCGGATCGCTGGCCTTCCACTGGTAGATGGAAGCAGGAACGGTGATGCGTTCTTCAATGATGAAAACCGTGTTTGGCCGGCCTTCCAAGTGACAGCAAACGCGCGCCGAGTCAAGTTGCCACTCTGCCAGTAAACGGTCAGTTGGAAGCCCGCCTTGCAATCGAGAAGAGGATACACCATAAAAATCAGGGCGATATGTGGAAACTACTGCGCCCAGCTTGTGGATATTTAAGAATGCGTTTTTGATTTCGAGGGGATCGAAGGTCCATTCCATGAGCCGGATTCCGCGGTCGAGGGCGTCGCGGCGTTGAGCCAGCTTGAGTTGCGCGCCAATTCCCTGGTTTCGGTACCCCTCCCGCACGGCCAGCATGTGAGAATGAAGATAAGGCCGGGGCTGGCCGTCGGGAAAATTCTTTCCCGGCTTGACACCCGGCAAAGACATGGCGAATCCGATCAGGGAATGTGCGTCGCCGTTGGGGGTGGAGCCGGGCAGGCTGGTGTCAAACGCGCCGATCAACTGGCCACCCACCTTCAGCATGACGAGGAAGGCCTTGCGGGGGATGATGTCGGCCTGGTCGTAGCCCCAGGTCTCCACCTGCATCTCGACGCAGGCCTCGAGCTCGTCAAACCCTTCGCAGTTGCGGATGAGGATCACGGCTCGGCCTCCGGGTGCGGCTCGGCAAGCCGCCTTTTGGCCGCGCTCCACAATTCTTCCAGCTCCTCAGCCTTCAATTCTTCGAGCGGCCGCGCCGCCATCTGCTCCATGGCGCGGAACCGTTCCCGGAAGCGCAGATTCGACCCGCGCAGCGCCATTTCAGCATCCACGCGCAGGTGACGGCCCAGATTCACGACCGTAAACAGCAGGTCGCCCAGCTCATCTGCGATGCGGGAGTCGCGCCGCGGAAAGGCGCGCACTTCGGCCTCCAGCTCGCGAACTTCTTCGGCGATTTTGGGCAACAGATGCTCCCAGTTGGGCCAGTCGAATCCGACTTTGTTGGCCTCGGCTCCGACCTTTGCGGCCTCGGCCAGTGCCGGCAACGCCCGCGGAACACTGTCCAGCCGCGACTGGTGGGCCGCAGCCGGCGTCTTTTCCAGGGCCTTGATCTCTTCCCAGTTGCGCAGAACGGCGCTGGCCGAGCCCTGGACATTTGCGTCTACATCGGCGCGGTTGCCGGCCGCCCGCGAAGCCTCGTCGCCGAAGACGTGGGGATGGCGCCGGATCAGCTTGCGGTTGAGGGCGTCGAGCACGTCGGCGATGGTAAAGCGGCCTTCATTGGCGGCCATCTCGGCGTAGAAAAGGACCTGAAGCAGAAGGTCGCCTAGCTCTTCGGCCAGGTGGGGGAAGTCGCGGCGCTCGATGGCGTCGAAGACCTCGTAGGCTTCTTCCAGGGTGTACTTGCGGATGGTGTCGAAGGTCTGCTGGCGATCCCATGGGCAGCCGCCGGGAGCGCGCAGGCGCGCCATGATGGCCACGGACTGCTCAAAGAGCTCTGCCGCTCGCGCGGGATCGGTCGGTTTCGCCGTTGCGGGAGCGGAGGATTCAGATCCTGGACTGTCTGCACTGCGGGCGAAGTCCATCCAGTCCAGTTTACCGCGTTGGCAGAAATAGTGGACAGTGGTCAGGAGCCGGCGGTCAGGGGTCAGCTATTCGTCGGGTTTCCAGACGAATGCGGTGGGCTGGGGCAGGCCGAGGTGGGCGAGGACGCGGCAGGCGAACTGGCGGGCGATTTCCGTTGAGTCGACGGGTTTGAAGTAGAACGCGGGGATGACGGGGAAGATGACCGCGCCGGCTTCGGTGGCTAGGGTCATGTTGCGCAGGTGAATGCGATTGAACGGGGTTTCGCGGACGCAGAGGATGAGCGGGCGGCGCTCTTTGAGAGCGACGTCGGCGGCGCGCGCGATGAGCGAGTTGGCGAGGCCGTTGGCGATGGCCGCGAGCGTGCCCATGGAGCAGGGAAGGACGATCGTGCCGGCGGAGGGATGGCTGCCGCTGGCGATGGCCGCGCCGATGTTGGCGTCAGGAAGCTGGACGGTTTTGGCCGGGACGCTGCCGAGGAGACGGGGCAAAAGGTCATTGCGGCCGGAGATGCCCAGCTCCTCCGCGATGACGCGCAGCGAGCTTTCAGAGGCGACGAAGTGGACGCGGGCGACGCGCTGGTCGGCTTCAAGGGCGCGCAGCATTTCGCGCGCAAGGACTGCGCCCGAAGCGCCGGTGACGGCTAGCGTGATCTCGACCGCGTCCACTTGCGATTGCTCCCATCCGGGCCTAAAGGCCCACGCATCTCTATCCGGATTCAAGGGGCCTGAAGGCCCCTGCTCCTTCCGCCGCCGCTGAAAGCGGGCCGCCCAGGACCGGTGAAAATCGGGGCCGGCTAGGTTAGTCCGGGAATATTCAAGCCTCCGAACACGCCCTTGATGCTGGCCTGGATGGCGTCTTCGGCTTTGCGGCCGGCTTCGTTGACGGCGGCGACGACCAGGTCCTCGAGCATTTCCACATCCGGTTTCTCGCCGCTGAGGCCGATGACCGCGGCGGGATCGATGTGGATTTTGAGCAATTGCTTTTTGCCGTTCATGGTGGCCAAGACCGCGCCGCCGCCGCTGGAGCCCTCGACGATGGTCTGCTCCAGCTTGCGCTGCATCTCTTCTTTCATTTGCCCGGCCTGCTGCAGCATTTCGCCCATTTTCAGGGGATTGAACATGATATTGCTCCGAATCGAGAGTGGTTAGCGGGGAGACAAGTTTCGCGTTGCCGAGGAGTCAGGCTCGTCCGGCTTCACGTTCCCAGGTCTCAGAATCGAGACCTGGGGCACCCCTTGAGTTTGTTGAACTTGCAATTCCAAACCTTTCTAGCGGGTGCGCAGATCGAGAACGCTGCGCACCTCGGCATTGAAAACCTCCCTGGCTTTTTCGACCAGCGGGTTTTTCAAGGCTTCTTCCTGGATGCTTCCGGAAACGACCAAAGCTTCAGCGCGCGGGGCATTGGCCGCGCCTTCGCCGGGAACCACCATAAATCGCGCCGGGCCGCCGAGGCGCTGCAGTTCCTGGCGGATGATTTTTTCCGCGGCGGCGTTGATGGTGAGGCTGAGCATTTTTTTGCCGAGGCCGGCAACTTCAATGCGCAGGCTGGAGACGTCGAGCTGCCACAGGGCGGCGGCGAGCAACTGCGATGCCGAGGAGTGGCCCGCCTGAGCCAGAGCAGCAACCACGGCGTGGCGAAGCGCGTCTGCTGTGGGAGGTTCCGCGGGGAGGGCGGCGGGCGCCTTGGCCAGCGCGCCTTCAGTCAGCGGTTCGGCCTGGGCCGCAATGGCCTGGGCTGAAATGGCCTGGACTGAAATGGCTTGCGCTGGGGCGACGGGAAGCGGCGCGGCGGGGCTTGAACTTCGGGGCGGGTCGGCAATTTGGGATGCGCTCATGGTGGCACTGGGCGCGGATTCCCAGGATCGGGATGAAGCGAATGGCGAAGCGGGAAGCGGCGCCGGCCGCGCGGGAGTGGAGGCGGCCGCAGGAGCGGGAGTTGAGGCGGGGCGCTGATGCGCGGGCGCGCCGGCTCGGGCGGGCGCAGCGCCGGTGACGCTGCTCAGGAGTTCTTCCAGCGGCAGGAGGCGCTGTGCATGAGCCAGCTTGAGCAAGCCGAGTTCGAGGTGGAAACGCTGCTCCTGGCGGAAGTTCAGGTCGTCGAAGGTGCGCAGGACGATCTGGAGGTTGCGGGTGAGCTCTTCTTCAGTAAACAGCAAGGCGGTGCGCGAGGCGCGGGCGCGCTCGTCCAAGGAGATTTGCAGCAGCCCGGTCTGTTCGCCGCCCAGCCTGGCCATGAGGGCGTTGCGGAGGTAGCGGACGAGCTGGCGCGCCAGCGCGAGGGGGCTGTGGCCGGCGTTGAGGAGCACGTTTGCCTGCTCCATCAGATCGGCGCTCTGGCCCGCGGCTACAGCTTCCATGAGCCGCTCGAAAATGGCGTTGGAAACGGCGCCCATCAGCTCGCGGATCAGCGCGGCGGCGAGCACTGCGTGGCCGGAGTCGTTCGATGGAGCGGAGGCAATGGCCTGGTCCATGATGGAGAGCGCGTCGCGCATGGAGCCGTCGCCGGCTTCGGCAAGAAGGGCCAGCGCGGTGTCCTCGGCTTCAACCTTCTCCGCGGCGGCGATCATCTTCAACTGGGCAAGGATGTCGTCGAACTTGACGGCGTGGAAGCTGAAGTGCTGGCAACGCGAGCGGATGGTCTGGGGAATGTTTTCGGGCTCGGTGGTGGCCATCATGAAGATGGTCCAGTCGGGCGGCTCCTCGAGGGTTTTGAGGATGGCGTTGAAGGCGGCATCGGTGATCTGGTGGGCTTCATCGAGGAGGAAAACTTTGTACTTGTCGCGCGCGGGCTGAACGGAAGCCTGGGTGCGGATGGAGCGCACGTCGTCGATGCCGCGGTTGGAGGCGGCGTCAATCTCGATGAAGTCGAAGGAGTGGGTGGCCAGCTCGCCGGACTCGGGATTTCCGCCGGAGGAGATTTCGCGGCAGGAGACGCACTGGAGGCAGGGCTCGTGGGTGGGGCGCTCCGCGCTGCCCACCGCGGTGCGGCAGTTCAGCGCCATGGCCAGGATGCGCGCGATGGTGGTTTTGCCGATGCCCCGGTGCCCGGAAAAGATGTAGCCGTGGGCGATGCGGTTCTGGGCGAGCGCGTTGAGCAGGGTGCGGGTGACGTGGTCCTGGCCGGCCACGTCGGCAAAGCGCTGGGGACGATATTTTCTGGCCAGAACCTGGTAGCCCACGTTAGTTGCTCCCTGGACGCGCGCGGAATATGTGCGAACGCCTGAAAGGGATTGTATCGTTTGGGGCGGGGCGAGGTTCAGGACGAAGAATGGGTCTGCTCAGCTCGCGTCCAGGTGCAGGCTGATGTCGTTGAGCCATTCGGCGATGAGGTCTTCGTCGCCGGGGTCGAGCACGTAGGCGTCGTTGAGCAGGAGCAGCGTGGCCCAGTCGACCAGATCGCGCTCGGTGATGAGGTCTTCGCGTTTGCGGGTGAGCGCGTTTTCCAGATGCCCCCGGGTGATGGCGATGGCCGGCTCCGGCATCTTGAACCCGGTGCGGGCGGCGCGGTGGCCGCGCTGGAGGTCGAACTCGAAGACTCCGGCCATGGCCTCGCGCAGTTCGTCGATGTCTGCGTCGAACCAGGCAAACCTGCGCAGCACCTCCTGCTGATGCTGGGTCAGGTGCGGAAGCTGGGATTCGTCGATCATCACACTCCAGCAGCGCGGTTGGGGCGGGTTTCCCGCCCAGGATTTGCTCCTCCGGCCTTTCGTTTGCGCATCTCAGTGCGCGAGTACATGGTTCCGCGGCACTTTCTGGCGCCGCAGTTGCAGACGGCCTGTTCGTTGCCGCCATCGTACAAACAATAATCGTACGTGATTTCGGCCCCGGCAGGGATGTTACGGATGGCACGGATCCACACCCGCCCGTTCTTTTCGCCGGTTTCGCAGTTGGGGTCGCAGCTATGGTTGATGAACATGGCCATGCAGTGGCCGTCGATGACCACGGAGCCACGCCCGAGTCCAAAGAGATAGGTGAGGGGCGACTCCTCGTAGAGGGCGTCGGCCTCCGCCTTGGTCAGGCGCGGACCGGTGTACTCAGCCACCCTGCTGCCCTTCGGAATGGGCGAGGTGGTGTAGCAGCCGGCGGCGTGAATGGCGGACGAGCGGATGATCAAGGCCATGGTTTTGTGCGATGCTTTCCTTGGGGAATGTGGCGCGCGCCGCGCCGCGCCCCCATGGACGGCATCCTATCACTCCGGAGGCAGCAGGGGCTCACGATGATCGGGCGGGTAAACAGGTTGGGAGGAACGGCCGGGGTGGCCGCAGCGGCGCTTGCGGTGTGCCTGGCGGCTGCAGCCTTTGCCCAGGCCAACCCTCCCGAACGACCGAAGCCCGCGGACCAGCAGAAGCCCGCGCCCGCGCAGCCGGCAGCATCCAACCCGTTTCCGGAAGACACCAACAACGTGCCGGTGATGCCCAGCGGCAATTCAGTCGCGACCCCCGCGCCTGCTTATGCCGCGCCGCCGCCGGCGTTGCCATCAGACGACACCGACCCGGTGCGCAGCCCGGACGACCCGGTGCCGGGCACATCGTCGTCTTCAGACTGGAGCGATTCAGCGAGCGCGGTGCCGATGGACCGCATCCAGCCGCCGCCGGGCGACGACGCCGGCAAGAAGCATCGCCGCGGCGATGAGCAGTTGGAGCCGCCGGAGGTGCACAAGGAATCGGCCAAGGAAGACGAGAGCGTGGGCGGTCTCTACCTGGACCAGCACGACTGGAAGGGCGCATTGTCGCGATTTGAATCGGCGGTCGTCCTCGATCCAGACAATCCCGACGTGTACTGGGGCCTGGCCGAGGCCGAGCGCAACCTGGGGCAGTTTGCGGCGGCCAAGGGGAATTACCTGAAGGTGGTGGAATACGATCCGGACTCGAAGCATGCCAAGGAAGCGAAGAAGCGCCTGAAGGAACCGGATCTGGCCAACGCGGCCACGCCGCCTGCGCTACGCCAGTAAAGCTCGCGACAAGGGCGCTGCTGGCCAGAAGCTGTTTCAAAGCCGCTTCCAACTTCCTGGAACCTTCCCTCAGGGGCTAAAGCCCGCGATTCTATTGATTCTGCTACGGCACGGCTGAAGCCGTGCCCTTTCAAACCCGGGTTATGAAATAGCCACTAGAATGGTCAGCATGCGGATGGACAAGTGGCTGTGGGCGGCGCGATTCTTCAAGACGCGAGCCCTGGCCGCCAAGGCGTGCGACCTGAGGCGGGTTCGCATGCATGACATCGAGGCCAAGCCGGCGCGCGAGGTGCGCGCAGGCGACATGCTGCAGGTGAAGACCGAAGGCGGCGAGTTCGAAGTGGAAGTGCTGGGGCTGAGCGAAATGCGCGGCCCCGCGGCGGTGGCGCAAACTCTCTACCGGGAAACCGAAGCCAGCAAGGAGGCGCGCGCCCGCGCGGCGGCAGAGCGCCGGGCTTTGCATGAGTACGCGCCCCTGCCCGAGCGGCGGCCGAGCAAACGCGACCGCAGGCGGATCATTCAGTTCCGCGGCGGAGGGTGAGCCGGCCGCGCGCACGGGAAGCCGGGCTGCCCAACTCTAGTAGACTCAACAGCAGCATGGTGCCATCCTTTACTGGCCTTTCCCGGCTTTGCTTCCCCTGGCGACTGGCTGCATTCGCGGCTCTTTTCGCCACTGCCCTCGTCCCCGCGCGCCCGCAAAGCACCCACCTGTGGACGCAGTCGCATCCGGACGAATTCGAGAAGGGCACGCCGCAGGGCGTAGCCATCACCAGCGACGGCCATCTGCGTGAAGCGCCCGGCCTGAAGGAGATTCTGACCACTCCTTCCACATTTGTATGGTCGATTGCGGTGGACAAATCCGGCGCCGCGTATCTGGGCACTGCGTCGCCAGCCACGGTGCTGCGCGTGGGCGCTGACGGCAAGCCCTTCACGCTCTTCGAGACCAAGGACCTGAGCGTGCAGGTGGTGCGCCTTGGTCCGGACGGCGCGCTCTACGCGGCCACCATGCCGAGCGGCAAGGTCTACCGGCTGAATCCGGCGGCAACGGCGAAGCAGGACGAGTCGACGGCCAAGCTTGTCTTCGATCTGGGAGCAGCAGGGAACAAGGCCCCGGCGAGCCCTGAAGCGAAGCCTGCCGCCGACAAACCTGTGGAGAGGCAGGACGGGAAATCCAGCTACATCTGGGACATGACGTTCGACAGCTCGGGCCGGCTCTACATCGCCACCGGGGGCCCGGGCGCGGTGTATCGCGTGGACATAAACAAGGCGGGCGCTACACCGGAGCTGTTCTTCAAGTCGGATGAGCAGCATATTCGCGCGCTGGCCTGGGACAAGAAAGGCAACCTGATTGCGGGCACCGACGGCAGCGGCCTGATTTACCGCATCAGCCCGCAGGGGAAGGGCTACGTGCTGTTTGACGCGCCGCGGCGCGAGATTCCCGCCATCGCCATTGCCGAGGACGGAACCATTTACGCGGCCAGCGTGGGCGATAAGACGCGCAACCCGCTGCCGCCGCTGCCCATCCAGGGAACCGGTGTGGTCACGTTCACCGTGGTGCAGCCCGGCTCCATGCAGGCCGCCAACGCCAGCGCCTCCGCGCCCGAAGGCACCGACATTTACGCGCTCAGCGAGGGCCAGGCGCCGCGGCTCATCTGGTCGGGCAAGGACGAGATCGTATACGCTCTCCTGCGCCAGCCTGACGGGCTGATTGCGCTCAGCGGCAATCGCGGGCGCATCTTCCGCATAGAGGACAAAGGCGACTTTGCCGATGTGGGGCACCTGGAGGCGCAACAGGGACTTTGCCTGGCGCCAACCGCCGACGGCCTGCTCATCGGCACCGGCAATACGGGCAAGCTGGTCTCCTTTGGCGCCGAGGAAACGCATGAATACGTAAGCGATGTGCTGGATGCGGGAGCGCTGGCGCGATTTGGGCGCTTCGAAGTCGAACCCGGATCGAAGGAATTTGAATTGTTCACGCGCACGGGCAACGTGGAGCAGCCGGTGCGCGGCTGGACCGACTGGGAACCGCTGAAGGCCGGCAGCGTGGCGTCGCCCGCGGGGCGATTCCTGCAGTGGAAAGTGGTGCTCAATCCCGGCGGCGTGGTGGGAAGTGTGGGCGTGAATTACCTGCCGGTCAACTCGGCGCCCGTGGTCGATGAGGTCGTGGTGGTACCCGGCGCGCGGTTGAACACGCAGGCGCAACCGGCGCAGCCGCAGACCGTCAATATTTCTCTGCCCTCTTCCGGCCAGGGCACCACCGTCATCTTCGACGGATCGTCCAATATCACCGCCGTCAAAGATACGGCCGCCATCACCGCGCGCTGGGGGGCGCACGACGACAATGGCGACGAGCTGCTCTTCTCGCTCTACCTGCGCGGCGACGGCGAGCACGTCTGGCGCATGCTCAAGGACAACATCACCGAGAAAGCGTACTCGTGGGATGAATCGATGATGCCGGACGGCGGGTATCAGTTGAAGGTGGTCGCCTCCGATTCGCCTTCGCACACGCCTGCCGATGCGCTCACGGGCGAGAAAATCAGCGATCGGTTTGAAGTGGACACCACGCCGCCCAACGTGACCAACCTGCATGCCGCGGAGGCGACGGCTTGCGCCAAGCCGCCGTGCGCAGCCACCGTCAGCTTCGATGCCGAGGACGCCATGTCGCCGGTGGTCAAGGCGCAATACTCCGTTGACCTGGGATCGTGGCAGTACATCGATCCCGTCGGCGGGTTGTCCGACGCGCGCCATGAGCACTACGAATTCCGCATTCCTGCGTCGGCGTTTGGCGGCAAGACCGGAGAGCATTTGCTCACGGTGCGTGTTTACGACCGGCACGACAATGTTGGCCTGGGCAAGACCGTTGTTGATTGGTCCGGCGCGGGCGCAAAGTAACTGCGATGCGCTTTGAACTTTTTGTTGCGGCGCGGTACCTGAGAGCCAAGCGGCGGCAGGCCGTGGTGGGCGTGGTCACGTCCATCTCGGTGGCCGGCGTGGCCGCGGGCGTGGCCGCGCTGATCATCGCCATGGCCATCACCAACGGCATGCAACGCGATATCAAGAACCGCCTGCTCGACACCACCGCGCACGTGCAACTGATGCGCATTGAGGCCGACGGCATCCGCCAGTGGCAGCCGCTGCTGGCGCGCCTGAGCAGGCTGCCGCACGTGGTTGCCGCCGCGCCGGAATTGAACGAGGAGGTGATGGTCTCGCATGGCGCGCGCCCCGGCTTCGCGCTCATCCAGGGCATTCTGCCGCAATACGAAATGCGCGTCGGCAACCTGCTGCGCGACGCCACGCCCGGTGCGGTAGAGGCGCTGGAGCCCGGCAGGTACCAGCCGGTTCCGCCCATCGTGCTGGGCAAGGACCTGGCCGACTCAATCGGCGCAACGGTCGGCGATTCCGTGATGCTGGTCAGTCCGCAGGGCGAGCTGACTCCGCTCGGCCTCGCTCCCCAGTACGCTTCCTTCCGGCTAGTGGGCACCTATCACTCGGGCTTCTATCAATACGACCAGGCATGGGGCTTTATGCGCATGGGCGACGCGCAGCGCCTCTACGACGAGCCCGATCTTGTTTCTGTCATCAGCTTCCGGCTCGACAAGATGAACCTTGCGCCCCAGGCCGGCGAGCAGATCGAGCAGGCCGCGGGCAAGGGGTTCATGTCCTCCAACTGGGAAGACCAGAACCGCGAGCTCTTCCGCGCCATGCGCGAAGAACAGGTGGTCACCGTCATCGTGATCGCGCTTATCGTGATCGTGGCGGCGCTCAACATTCTCATCGCGCTCACCATGATGGTGATGGAGAAGACCAAGGACATCGCGGTGCTGATGAGCTTCGGCGTGGAGCCCGGCCAGATCCGCCGCATCTTTCAAATGCAGGGATTTCTCATCGGCGTGATCGGCACCGCGATCGGCCTGGTGCTGGGCTACGTGGCGTCATGGGCAGGCGGGCATTATCATTTCATCCACCTGTCGGCGGAGGTCTACGCCATCGACACGCTGCCGTTTGCGCCGCGCATCTCCGACGGCATTCTCGTTTCCGTGGTTGCCATCGGCATCTCCCTGCTGGCCACGCTCTATCCGTCGCACGCCGCGTCCCGCATCCTGCCCGCGGAGGCGCTGCGCTACGAATAGGCCTGTCCTTCGACCGGCTCCGGCCTCGTGCAGGTATGGTCGAGGCAGGAGGTTGAGCTGCGGGGGTCTGGAGACCCCCGCTACAGCCGGTCTGGAGACCGGCGGTACAGGCCGGCTACGGCAACGGTGGAGGCTCAGGCTCGGCGGAGCCGTCGGCGCGGGGAGAGGATGCGCCGTAATGCACGTGCGTGGTTGAGTCGTCGAGTACGGCCTGGCCGCGGCCCATCGCTGTCGAGTAAGCGCCGCGCACGTCAAAGACGTGGCCCATGCGCGTGAGCTGATCGCGGACGTCCGCGGGCACGCGCGACTCGATAACGATGTTGCAGCCTAAATGCGCGGGCACGTGGCTGACGGTGAAGCGCGCGGTGGAGAGCGCCTCCTGGATGTTCATGTGGTAATCGACGAGATTGGAGACGAACTGCGCGTGGGCCAGGGGCTGGTTCATGCCGCCCATGATGCCGAAGCCGATGTGCTGGTCGCCGCGCTCCATGAAGCCGGGAATGATGGTGTGGAAGGGGCGCTTGCGGCCGGCGAGCGCGTCGGGCGATTGCGGATCGAGGTTGAAGAGCGCGCCGCGATCCTGCAGGGCGAAGCCCGCGCCGCGCACGGTGATGCCGGAGCCGAATGCCTGGTAGTTGCTCTGGATGAGCGAGAGGATGTTGCCGTCCTTGTCGATGACGGAGAGATAAGTGGTGTCGCTGGCGGGCAGGGCGCCGGGGGCAACGTCGCAGTTGGCGCGGCTGGGATCGATGAGGGCGGCGCGCTGAGCAGCGTATTTCTTTGAGATCAGCTCGGAGACGGGGATCTTGCTGAAGCGCGGATCGCCGTCGTAGCGCTTGACGTCGGCGTAGGCGAGCTTCATGGCCTCGATGCGCGTGTGCAGCTCGGCGGCGCTGAGCGGCCCGGCCGGATCGGGCTGGGACTGCTCCATGATGTTGAGCATTTCCAGGGCGGCGATGCCGTCGCCGTTGGGCGGGAGCTCGTAAACCTGCCAGCCGCGGTAGCTGGTGGAGACGGGCTCGACCCATTCGGCGGAAAAATCGGCGAGGTCCGCGGCGGTCATGGTGCCGCCGAGCTCCTGCGAGGTTTTCAAAACGGCCTGCGCGATTGCGCCGCGGTAGAAGGCGGATTCGCCCTGTGTGGCGATGAGCGTAAGCGTATGCGCGAGATCGGGATTGCGGAAGATTTCCCCCGTCTCGGGCGCTTTGCCGCCGGGCAGGAAGACGCGCGTGGATTCGGGGTCGTGCTTCAGTTCAGGTGCGGCTTCCTGCCAGTAGCCGTGGATGATTTCCGGGACCGCGTAGCCGCGCGCGGCGTAAACGATGGCGGGCTGGAAGAGCGTGGCCCAGGGAAGGCGGCCGAAGTGCGCGTGCAGTTTAGCCCAGCCGTCCACGGCGCCGGGGACGGTGACGGAATCGATGCCGTACATTGGCATGGACGCGAGGCCCTTGGCGCGGAGGCGGTCGATGGCGAGGGCCTTCGGCGCCCAGCCGCTCGAGTTGATGCCGTAGAGCTTGCCGGTTTTGGCGTCCCAGTAGATGGCGAAGAGGTCGCCGCCGACGCCGTTCATCATGGGCTCAGCCACGCCCAGGACGGCGTTGGCGGCGATGCCGGCATCAATGGCGGAGCCACCGCGGGCAAGGATCTGCGCGCCGGCCTGCGAGGCCTGCACGTAGCTGGTGGCCACGATGCCGTAGGGCGTAATGACCATGGAGCGGCCGTAGTTGCGATCCTGGGCGCGCGCGGCGGCCAGACCGCAGGCCAAAACGAGAAGGGCGATAAGAAGCTGGCGGACGCGTGGGTGCATGGTGCTCCGGCGCAACAGGAATTGGACTCCCAGTGGGGAAGCCGATGAACAGAAGCATAGCGCATGGCCTGCGGTGGCGGGGTTCATGGGCCTAGTGAAGGGTACGCCGATTAAGCGAGCTGGTTTCGGACCAGATTTCAACAGATTTGCCGCAAGCAACCGGGGCAACCCCGTCCGGCGTCTCCGTCATCCAACAGACATAAGGACGAAAGCGTGTCGAAAGCCGCGGAACGGGTTCCGCGTTGCAAACGTGCAGGCCCTCCCCCCTGTGAACGGAACCCGCTACCGCGAGTTTTGAGACGTGTGCGTCTTCTTATATTCCTCTCTATTCGGGGCGTTATGCAGGTTTCCGTGTTGCTAAAGGGTAGGCTAAGAGGCATGGGACGGGAAGCTCCGTGCGAAGTTATGGCTAAAAGACAAGATCCCGCTGGGAAGGGGAAGGAAGGCTACTCCGATCTGCGGCTTCTGGATGCGCCGGCGGATTTCCCTGACGGAGATTACGTGCTGCACCTTGACCCCATGATGGTGTCGGTCCGCAAACGTGGCGGCGAATGGCTGCTGGGGAACGAGTTGCTGAAGGAGCACAAACTTTCGCAGACAACGGCCGCGCCCTCATTGAAGAGGTGATTTCCAGATCCTGACCGGGATTTCAAGAGTGAATCAGGCCCGTTCGTTCCGGGAGGTTCCCCGCTGATCCCAGAACCCTGCTCCCTGCTCCCTACTCCCTACTCCCTGTTCCCTGTCATTTGTACCTTCGGACCGCTTTGATCACCATGGAAAAGACGCCGGATTCGTCGCGCGCCACCAGCAGGGAGACGTGCCGGTTGACGGCGATCTCGGCTTGGATGAGCTGCTGCGCCGTGGTGTCCACGTTGGTGGCATAGGTGAGGGTGACGTTGGGGCCAACCTGCTCCTCCACGGTGATGCGCGTGGTCGAGTTGCCCAGCGCGCCCAGGTAGCTCGGATCCACCTTGACCGAGCCGGCGCCGAAGAGTTTCTGCACCCGGCTGCTCACAGTGGCATTCAACGCGCCGCCCAGGAGCACGTCGGTTGAGGGCGCCAGGCTGACGGATTGCTGTTGCTGTTGGGTGTAGAGGCCCTGCTCGCTTTGGGTGCGGCCCAGCGCCAGCAGCGCCACCACGTCGGCCTCGGGCAGGGGCGGATCGCTGCGCAAGGTCACGTTCATTGGGGTGCCCTGGGTGCCGTTCACGGCGAGGGTGATGTCGTAGTCCTCCACGCGCGCGGTTGCGGTCAGGTCGATGATGGGCTGGATGCGCACCGGGTTGGTGAAGGCAATGTCGCCGCGCTGAAGATCGTACCGGGTTCCGGCAATGGTGGCGGTGCCCTCGGTGATGGAGACGCGGCCCAGCAGGGACGGCGAGGCTACCGTGCCGCGCAGGCGCAGGTCCACGTCGCCGCCCAGCTTGGCGTATGCGTTCTGGAAATTCAACTGCGGCGAGGAGCGAATGCGCACATCCAGGCGCACGTGATTGGACGGCGCGTTGGGCGGCGCCACCGGCTGCACCGCGGCGGCCTGCGCGGCCAGCGCGGCCACGTCGAAGTCGGGGCTCACGGTGAAGCGCGTCACCAGCACGTTTCCGCTGAGCAGCAGGCTGGATTGCGTGCCGGTGAGCTGGAGCGTGGTGTCGGCTTCTGAGCTGACGCCCTGCGGATAGCGGATGCGAACGGAATTGCCGGTGACGGTGAGGTCGGCATAGATGCCGTGCTGGTAAGCCAGATAGCCGCCCACGCTGAGCAGGCCGCCTCCGGTCATTGCCGTAAGGGAACGCACCTCAAGACGGTTCTGATTGAACTCCAGCACTCCGTGGAGCTGGCTCAGGCCGTTGGGAATGTCCCCCAGGGAAAGGGAACCGTTCTGGAACTCGACCCGCCCGCGCAGGCCCGGGTTGCGGAGCGGACCATGGGCTTCCACCTGAAACGTGGCGGTGCCGTCGGCGGTCAGGTCGCTGTCGAGTGTCTGCGCCAGCTTCAGATTCACGGAGCCGCTGGCGGCAAAGTCGATCTGCTGGGTGTCGCGAAGCGCAAACATGCCGGAGAGGCGCAGGTCAGTGTCCTCGCCGGTGATGTGCACGGGATCGAGGCTGAGCCGCGCGTTGTCCAGCGCCGCATGCACGCCGCTCTCGCTCTTCAGGTGAACACCGGCCACGGTTACGGCCATCTGCTGCAGGCGCAGGTCGCCGCGCATCTGGAGCGGGTGCGCCAGCGGACCGGAAACCACGGCCGTACCGCTGAGCGCCGACTGCGCGCCGATGTTCTGGATGTGAGCGAGGCGGAACAGCATGGCCATATCGAACTGGGAAATATCCATGCTGCCCTGGGTCGGGTAGTCTCCACCGAGCTCGGTTTGGCCGCGCAGGGAGAGCTTGGCAGCGTCGAACGCCGTGCCGATTTCGTATTCCAGCGCGTGGTTGGTGGTGTGGGCGGTAGCGTGCAGATTCCCCATCGGTTCGCCGCCCACCGCCAAACCGTCAATGCCGGCGCGGGCGTCAATCTTGGGCCGATCGCGCGTGCCGGAAGCGGCCAGATGAAGGCTGAGTTTGCCGGAAACATCCGTGCCCAGCGTGCGCAGGCGTTCGATCCGCGATACGTCGATGCCGCCGGCGTCAGCCTCGAGCTGAAAACTCTTCTGGTGCAGATCGTACGCGCCGGAACCGGTGACGGCGCCGGCCGGGCTGCGCAAAGTAATGGAGGTTAGCTTCACGGCCGGCCCAGTCACCGTGCCCTGCGCGCGCAGGCTCGTCACCGGCTGGCCGTGAATGACGGCGTCGTTCAACTGCGCCCAGCCGGAGCCGTTCATTGCGTTCAGGGGGCCATCGGCTGCGATCTCGGCATCCAGCAGGCCGGTAACGGGAAGATCGAGATTGGCGAGCTCAAGCACTTCGGCCGCATTCACCTTGGCGGCCTGAACCTGCAGGCGCAGGATCGAGTCTCGGTCAAACTCAGGCCGCGTATTGCCGTGTGCCGCCTCCTTCAGGGTTGCAGCCGGAATCTGGGACGCGGAGAGCGAGCCGTCGATGAGAAGCTGCGCGCCGCCATGCTGAAGACGCCCATGCTGGATGGCGATGCGGCTGGCGGAGTAGCTGCCGTCGGCTGCAATCGACTCGAAATGCAGGAAACGCTGCACACCCTGCCTGGTGTTAAAGCTGGCCGGCAGCTCCAGCCCGACCTCAGTGGCATTGAGCGTGCCGGCCAGGCGAGGCGAAACCAGCGAACCGGTCCAGGCGCCATGGAAACCGGCCTGGCCGGCTAGCGTGACCGGCAGCGCAGCCACCCCAGTTCGACCGTTTCGCTCCAGACCCAGGTCGCGCAGCACGGTATCGAATTCGCCCAGGTTGCCGGAGCGGAGATCCACTGTGAGCCCGGTCGCGCTGGTGAGCGGATACGCGCCCAGGTGTCCGCGCGCGGTCAGATGGCTGGCGGGCAGATTCAGAATGAGCGTGCGCACGTCCACGCCGCCGTCCTTCTGCGTGTAGGTGGCGTCGACAGCGCCGCTGCCCGGGGCTTCGTCCGGGATGAGACGCCCCGAGGGCGAAAGGCCCAGATTGGCCCAAACCGCAAGCGTCTGCACATCCCCGCGATTCCACACGGCCTCGGCGGGTCCGTTGAGGAGCGTGTCAATACCCAGGCGCTGAAATGGTTGCTGGCCGACGGTTTCGAGCACCGTGTCCAGCGACACGTTGTGGAATTCGGCGTGAACGCGGCCATCGACGGGGATGATTGGCTGGATCTGTTTCAACAGCGTGGAATGCGAAGGGGGCGAAGGCTTGCGCGCCATGACAGCCGAGCCCGCACCCTTTTTCTTGTGCGGCAGCCTTTCGCGGACTTCGGGCTCTTCCTCAGCGGACTCGAGCACCAGTCGCGGCGTCGGAGGAATCCAGTGATCCAGCAGCACCTCGCCCGTGATGGTTTGGCCGGGCATCAGTTGCGCGGTGATGGACGTGATCCGCAGCGCGTCCTGGTCGGCGTGAACGCGCGTGGTCAAGTTCACGTTGCGCGCCGTCACCCCGGGGGCGATGTAGCTGCCCTTATCCACCCGCACTGTTCCATCGATGTGGAACTGCCCGCCAATGCCGCCGCAATCGAGATTCAGGTACGCCAATCCCTCGGGCGCAAAGGGGTAGCCGAGCACCGGGTTCAGCAACCGCATGTCAAGCTCCCCGGCAAGTTCCGCCTGCCAGTGCGGCCGCGAGAAATGCTGGAGCCAGCCCGTGACGCTGAGGGTACGATCCGCCGCGCCGGGCACTGCCGCGCTCAGCGTCAGCGAGCGCAGAGTCACGCTGTCGCGGCTCAGGTCTAGCGTGGCCTTCATCACGCCGTGCACCGGCGGGATGTTTCCCTGAAGGCTGCCGCCGCGGGCCAGGTTCAGATCGCGAAGGCTGACCTCCACGCGGTAGGCCTCCGGCGCTTGCGCTGAAGCGGGAATGTGCGCCACGTCGGCGGAGACATCGTCGGCGCGGAAGTCGAGAGGCTGGTAGCGGTTTTGAAAATCCAGATACGCGGCGCGATTATCCAGGTCGATCCCGCCGTTCTTGACCACAAGATGGTTCACGTGCAGCCGGAACAGCCGGTCCAGTCCGGATCGTGAGGATGCGATCGGCTTGGCCGGATGCGGCTGGTTGGTCTCGCCATCGCGATAGAAGATCAGGTGAATCTGCGGCCGGTCGATCTCGAGCTGGCGCAGCTCGATGCGCGGGCTGAACACGCCCAGGATGCCGACGTGCACGCGCAGTGACTCGATGCGCGCGTAGGGAGCCTCGCCTGGTCCTTCGTCGCCGTGAATCACCACTGCGTCCGCCTGCGCCTCCAGCGTCATCAGGCGCCAGCGGTAGGAGCCGATGTCCACCCGTCCGCCGGTCATGTTCTGGAGCTGCGCCGCCAGCCGCCGCCGTACCAGTTGCTCGAACTGCAGCGAGCCGGCCCAGAGCGCCAGCACGGCCACGATTCCAGCCAGCGCCACGGCCACGCCCACGGTGTTCCACAAGAGCCGCCGGCGGCGCCGCGGCGCGGTTGCCCCGGCAGGCGCGGCGCTCACTGATCGCCGCCTGTCCGCGCGGGCTGGTTGGCCGGAACCAGCGTCGAATCCAGGATTTCCACGTCGCCCTGCCTGCGCAGGTTGTCCAGCCATGCGCTGAAGAGCTGGTTCACCTGTTGCTCAAGCAGAATCTCCTCGATGCGCGACGACACCGACTTGAGCGCCGGCGGCGCCTCTCCGGCCGCATATTGCGGAACCATTGTTTCGCGATAGTAGCTCTCAATCTCCTCCGGGGAGATGCGAATGCCCTCGCTGAAGCGGTTCTCGACGAAGGACAGCAGCGACAGCCGCAGGCGGAGATACGCCTCCGCTTGGTCTTCGGTCAGACCTTTGGCGGCCAGGAACGCGGTCCATCCTCGATCCGTGGCGCAGTGGTAGCGCGCGCAGGCGGGCAGATCCTCGCGCAGCAGCGCCATCTGCACCTTCAGTTCCTTGGCGGCCGGCTCGGCGGCGTTTTTCTCCTCCGGCGTCATCTGCTCTTCAATCAGCTCGCGGCTGATAAGTTCATCGAGCGCCGCTTTCCGGTCAGGCTTTGAGCCGGCGCTCTCCGGCGGCTCCAGCACGGAAAGCCGCATGGCGCTTTCCACATCGCTCGCAAGAATCGCATGGTTGTTCACCACGGCCACAACGCTGTCCAGCACCACCGGCTCATTGGACGGTTGCGCGCCCGCGCGGCCGCCCGGCCACAGCGCTGGCAATGCGGCACAGCAGAATAGCGCAAGACGAATTGTGCCGGCAGCGCGCATCAGAAGTTCTGCCCCAGGCTGAAGAAGAAATT
Organism: uncultured Acidobacteriota bacterium; assembly: GCA_963766785.1. Lineage (GTDB taxonomy): Bacteria > Acidobacteriota > Terriglobia > Terriglobales > Acidobacteriaceae > Telmatobacter. The sequence goes on along the minus strand of CAVYBV010000004.1, from coordinate 126,050 downwards.
GAAGTGCGAAGCTTCGCCCACATGCTGGTTGGCGAACGGGGCGCTCTCGGAGTAGTTGACGTTTACGGGAAAAATGGGTGGATTCAGGGTATAGCTGAAATCCAGGCGGATGGGCCCCACCGGCGTATGGTAGCGAACGCCGACGCCCGGCGCATGGGAGAAGTAGTCGAAGCTGCACGTCCCCAGCGGCCCCAGCGACGTCTCATGGGCGGTGGGCGGGGAAACGTAACCGTCCTTGGGCGGGGTGAGCATCCTGCACGCGTCCTTGTCCGGCTGCCGGGTGCGGATGGCGCTGGACCAGATATCCCCGGCGTTGGCAAACACGTTGCCCATGTCTTCAAAGAGCACCAGACTGACGGCGTCGCCAAAGTAGGGCAGGGGAGTGGGCGGCAGGCGCAGCTCGGTGTTCTGCACCAGCGCCCCGGCCCCGCCAATCGGATATCCGGTGTCGGCATCGCGCGGCCCCGCGGCATTGATGGAGAAGCTGCGCAGCGAGGTGGCGCCGCCCGCGTAAAGCCGTTCCGGCAGCGGGATCAGCTCGCTGGAGCCGGTGCCGAACGCGCGCTGGTTGCCGTAGCGCGTGTTGCGCGCAATCACGAATTTGTCCTTGTCGAAGCCGTAGTAGCTTGACCACGTGGTGTCGATGCGGTTGAACTGCGCCTCCGCTCCAAACGGTTTTTCGGAAAGGAACTCCTGAAAGCTGGTATAGGTTCCGCGGTGCGCATCCACGGGGTTGTCGCGCGAATCGTGCAGCCAGGTCAGGCTGGGCCCGCCCACGCGCACCGCCGCCGAGAGCACGGGGACGAAATCCGGAAACACCTGCAGCGTGTCTTCCGCCACCTTGACGCGACGGAAATCGTAGCCGTAGATGAGGGTGTTGGCCCGCGACAGCGCAAATCTCGAGCCATTCACTTTTTCCGTGAGCCGGAAGCCGGCCTCGATGCGCGACGCAACATACGTGGTCACGTCCTGGCTGTTGGCGTAGCCGCCGGTGAACGTCAGATCGAAATTGCGGCTGTTCCTGAGATGCGGATTGTCGTAGATCAGGTCGACCTTCTGCTCCAGCAGACCGTAGTTGCCCTGCACTGAAGCCGACTGCTCACGCCCGAACAGGTTGTTGCGCGTCAGGGTGGCCAGCACCCGCGGGCTGATGCCGGTGCGGCCGTTGGGCGAGCAGGTGGTTACCCCCGCCGCCAGGTAGCCCTGGCAGCCGTTCTGCGGCGTGCCGGTCTGAACCTCAAACCCCGCGCCATAGCTGAACGTCCAGCGCCGCGCCTCCGTGGTTTCCAGCAGCACCGTCTTGTGCGCCTCGTCGCCGTCCGGATTCTCGACGGCCACATTCACCTCGTTGAACAGCGCAAATTCATACAAGTTGCGCTGCGTGTCCTCGAGCGCCGCCTGGCTCAGCGGGTCGCCCGGATGAACGGTGATGGCGCCGGCAACCGTGCCCGCCCGCGTGTAATGCAAGCCGGTCAGCAATACGTTGCGAACAAAAAACTGCCGCCCTTCATGAATGCGAAACACCACCGCCATCCGGTTGGGATCGCGCGGATCGATCTTTTCCTCCACTTCCACCCGCGCCTGGTCAAACCCGCGCCGCATGTACTCTGTCGCCAGCATGTCGCGGTCGCTGGCCAGGTTGCGCGGCGAAAGCAACTGCCCCGCTTCCGTATTCAGCAGGGGAAGAAGGTTCTGAGCGGCAATGTGGTCGTTGCCCTCGAACTCGAGTGAACTGACGCGCTGCTGCGGCCCCTCCGCGATCCGGTACACCACGGCGATGGGCGCGGAGCGAGCCTCCGCATTCGTCCCGCTCACAGGCGCAGCCGTTCCTGCCGCCCTGGTCTCCTCCGTCACCTTCACGCCGGCAAAACCGTTGTTCTGGTAAACCGTCTCCAGCGACTGAACATCCGCCGTTACCATCTGCTGGCTGTAGAGGCCGTGCCGGTCCAGCGCGGAAGCGGCGCGAACGCTCAACAAATCCCTGAGAGTGGCCGAATCGAAATAGCGATTGCCCTCGACGGCGACGCTTTCCACCCTCCCCCGCAGGCCCAGATCCACGCTGTAGACGATCAGCACTTCGTCAGGGCGCGGCGGTTCCACCTTGTGCTCCACCCTGGCGTCAAAGTAGCCCAGGCTCTGGTAGTAATCGCGAACCCGCCGATTGCCCTCGTTCAGCAGATCGTCGTCCACTGTCCCTTCTTCGAAGATCGGGATCAGCCGCTTCACCCGGTCCGGGTCCGGATGGACGCCCTCAAACACCACCCGCACCGCCGGGCCTCGCGTTGCCGAGAACGAGTAGTTCACCTTGTGCGCGGCATGCGTCTCAGACGTCAGCTTGATCTCCGCCTCCAGGCGCCGCTCCCTCTGGTACAGCTTCAGGACGTCTCCGAGGGCGCGGCTCACCGTCTCCCGAGTCACCGCCGTTCCCGGCCGCAAATGCGCCACCCGCCGGAACGCCTCGAGGCTCATCCCCGGATCGCCGGTCACCGTCACCTCGCCCACTCGCGCCTGGGGCCCTGAGATCACGTGGAAGGCAATATCGGTAAGCTGTTCCTCTCGATGAGGCGTCAGTTCGTAGGTGATGGCAGGTTCAAAGTAGCCGTTCTGCGCCAGGACCTCGCGCATCACGGTTACCGCTTCGGTCATTTTTGCCTGGGTGTAGCGGGCGCCGGGATTCAACCGGCCGGCGCGCTCCAGTTGCGTGTTCACCGTGGCCCCGCGCGCGCCCTCCACCGTAACCGTGCCGATGAACGTCCGGGGAGCGCCACGGAAAATCAGCGCCACGCCCGAGCCCTTGCGCTGCCCCAACACTTCCACGGAGTCAAACAGGCCGGTGGCGTAAAGCGCCCGCAGCGAATCCGCCACCTTGCCCGGATCCAGGGGCGCGCCCTCCGCCTGCGGCAGGTGCCCACGCAGAGAAATCAGTTTGTCCGCGGCTACGCCCTCATACGAGATCCGGACTACTGGGAGTTTTGCCCATTGAGACACCGCGCTCGCCTCCGGCTGTGCTCCAGTCTGAGCGGCGCATAAAAGCGAGACTCCGAGCAGTGCGGCCGCCAGCCGCCTCAGCCGAGCGCCGATCGAGCCCCCGCCGTTGCCCTGCTCCCGAGGCATGAACCGCAAAATATGTCTCCCCAAGGTTGCGCCAATCAACCCATGCCGTTCAGGATGCATCCAATCCTGCATCAGCGAGGCTACGCCTTCGGCCCTCTAAGCCGATTTATGCCACTTCAACCGCTGCCCCCTATACTAACGAGGAAAGATGAGCGGTGCAGCTTTTTGGGTTGGCCCATTCCCCAAGGAAACCAATGACAAGAGCATCCACGCAACCGACTGAACCTCTTTCATCACGGCTCAGGCCTGGCGTTGCTCCCGCCGTCGAAGATGAGCCCGAGCCGCGGAGTCCTGCCCCCGAAACTCAGACCGCACCCCCTCCTAAACCCGGCAGCGACGCCGAAGTTCTGGCCCGCGCCCAGGCCGGCGACCACTACGCTTTTGCCCAGCTCTATACCCTGCACAAACGCCGTATCTATTCACTGTGCCTGCGCATGGTCGGCAATGTTGCCGAGGCTGAGGATTTGACGCAGGAGGCCTTCCTTCAGCTTCATCGCAAAATCGCCACCTTCCGCGGCGACTCCGCCTTCTCCACCTGGCTGCACCGGCTGGCCATTAACGTCGTCCTCATGCACCTCAGAAAGAAAGGCCTGTCCGTCATTTCCCTTGACGAGGCCATGGAACCCACCCCCGATGAAGGTCCCGGCCGCAGCTTCGGCGCCCCTGACCTCTCCCTCACCGGCTCCATCGACCGGCTCGCCCTCGAACGCGCCATCGCCCAGCTCCCCGCCGGTTACCGCCTCATCTTTGTGCTGCACGACATCGAGGGTTATGAGCATAATGAAATTGCGGCCATGCTCGATTGCTCCATCGGCAACAGCAAATCCCAGCTCCATAAAGCGCGCCTGAAGCTGCGCGATGCCATGCGGACCGCTCCTCGAAGGGAGGGGAGGCGATGATCCACGATCCCTATAACATGACCTGCGAGGAGTTCCAGGCCCACATGCCGGAGTTGATCGGCTCCGGCGGCGACGCCGACTCCCACCCTCACGTGCTCCATTGCGCCCTCTGCCGCGCCCTCCTGTCCGACCTGGAGACCATCGCCGAGGCCGCGCGACAGCTCTTTCCTGTCGAGGATCCCCCCGACCACCTGTGGGACCAGATCGAGTCCGCCATCAAGCAGGAGACCGAGCCCAGCAGAAAGTGATTCCTGCCCCGGACGGGGCCGTTCGTCCTCGCACTTCGGGAGGGAATCCACATGGCCGCCTTCTCTCCTCACCCGCTCGAACCCTGCTCCGCATCCCGGCCATGCTCACTATCCCGTTGGCATGGCCGATAACACGTGGGGGCTGCGTTGCTGCCCCACCTGGACTGGCTGGGACTGTCCAGGCGCACCCCGCCGACTTTACCATTCCGGCAGACATCGGCTTTAGGTGCACAATGGATCGAATCGACTGGAACACCCCTCCCGGCCCTGGCGTAATGGTCTTCGAGGGCTGTCGGCAAGAGAACGCAGCGGTTTTCACAGCCCAAAGTTGAAACTTTTGATATACTGCGCTCTCTAATGTAAGAGAAGTTGATACGAGGACACTCAATGCCTAACCAGAAGCACGTTGCGCCGCCTCCTGCCGGCAAACCCGCCGGCAACCTGCGCCGCGTCCCTGTCCTGCCGGTCCGGGACACTGTCTTGTTTCCCCATGCTGTTCTGCCACTTACGGTCGGCCGCGAAAGCTCGATCCAGTTGATCGAGTCCCTCGGCGACGAGCGCACCATCGCCGTTACCGCCCAGAAAGACGCCCGGCTCGACTCCCCCACCCCGGACGACATGCACGCCGTCGGAACCCTTGCCACGGTCCACAAGGTCGTCCGCATGCCCAACCAGAGCCGCTTTGTCTTTACCGAGGGCGTGGAGCGCGTGCGCCTGGTCCGCTTCATCCAGACGGAGCCGTTCCTGATCGCCGAGGTCGAAACCCTCGAAAACGTCGAGACCGAATCCAACACCGGCATCGAGGCCCTGGTTCGCATCGTCATCGGCCAATTCCAGCAGATCGTCACCGAGTCGCCCACCCTCTCCGACGAGCTGCGCACCATCGCCGCCAACATCGATGAGCCCAGCCGCCTGGTCGACTTCGTCGCCTCCTCGCTGCCCTTCCTCACCACCGAAGACAAGCAGCTTCTGCTCGAAACCCCCAGCATCTCCGCCCGCCTCGAGCTCATTAACACCCACCTGGCCAAAGAGATCGAGGTGCAGCAGCTCCGCGCCAAAATCCAGAACGAAGTTCAGGACCAGGTCCAGCAATCCCAGCGCGACTACTACCTGCGCGAGCAGATGAAGGCCATCCAGAAGGAGCTGGGCGAGCAGGACGAAGGCCAGCGCGAAATCGAAGAGCTGAGAAAGAAAATCGACGAAGCCGGCATGCCCGACGACGTCAAGAAGGAAGCCCTCAAGGAGCTTTCCCGCCTCGGCCGCATGTCGCCCATGGCCGCCGACTACTCGCTCACCCGCAACTACATCGAGTGGCTGGCGATTTTGCCCTGGTCCAAGAGCTCCGGCTCCAAAATCGACATCAACAAGGCCCGCGAAATCCTCGACGAGGACCACTACGAGCTGCGCAAGGTAAAAGACCGTATCCTCGACTTCCTCTCCGTGCTCGAGCTCAAGCCCGACATGAAGGGCCCCATCCTCTGCTTCGTCGGCCCTCCGGGCGTGGGCAAAACCTCGCTCGGCCGCTCCATCGCCCGCGCCCTGGGCCGCAAGTTCCAGCGCATCTCCCTGGGCGGCATGCACGACGAGGCCGAAATCCGCGGCCATCGCCGCACCTACATCGGCGCCCTGCCCGGACAGATCATCCAGTCCATCCGCCGCGCCGAAACCCGCGATCCCGTCATGATGCTGGACGAGATCGACAAGCTCGGCCGCGACTTCCGCGGCGATCCCTCCTCGGCCCTGCTCGAAACGCTCGATCCGGAACAGAACAACACCTTCCGCGACAACTACCTCGACGTGCCCTTCGACCTCTCCAAGGTGCTTTTCATCTGCACCGCCAACATGCTCGACACGGTGCCGCCGCCGCTCATGGACCGCATGGAGATCATCCCCCTCCAGGGCTACAGCGAAGAGGAAAAAGTGCACATCGCCAATCGCTTCCTAATCCCGCGCCAGATCAAGGAGAACGGCATCACGCCCGAGCAGATCGAGTTCCCCGAGGAATCGGTCCGCCACGTCATCCGCCATTACACCCGCGAAGCCGGCGTGAGGAAGCTGGAGCAGACCATCGGCACCATCTGCCGCAAGGAAGCCCGCCGCGTGGTCGAAGGCAAAAAGGAGAAACTCGCCGTCACCCGCGACGTGGTCAAGGAGTTCCTCGGCAATATCCAGGTCCGCGTCGACACCGAGGTCGCCGAGCGCGTCAAGCGTCCCGGCGTAGCTGTGGGCCTGGCCTGGACCCCTGCCGGCGGCGACATCCTGTTCATCGAGGCCAATAAGATGAAGGGCAAGGGCAACTTCACCATCACCGGCCAGATCGGCGAGGTCATGCAGGAATCCATGCAGGCCGCGCTCACCTGGGTCCGCTCCAACGCCGCCCGCCTCGGCCTTGCAGAGGACTTCAACAAGGACCTCGACATCCATATTCACGTCCCCTCCGGCGCCATCCCCAAGGACGGCCCCTCGGCCGGCGTGACCATGGCCACGGTCCTTGCCTCGCTGCTCACCGATACCCCCGTGAACAAGCTGACCGCCATGACCGGCGAGATAACCCTCAGCGGAAATGTGCTCCCCGTCGGCGGCATCAAGGAGAAGTTCCTTGCCGCCCGCCGCGCCGGGGTCACCACCGTCATCCTCCCCGCAGACAACAGGCAGGACGTGGAGGAGGACCTGACCGCGGACATGATGGAGGGCGTTGTCATTCACTACGCCCGCACCATCGAGGACGTCCTCGCGGTGGCCCTGCCGCAGTTCAAGGCGCAGCCGGTGCCGCTGGAGAAGCCCGCTGAAGTGAAGGTCGAGCAGCCCGCCACCGCCGCGGCGTGAAACCTGTTCTCACCTCCGCGAAAAGGGCCGGCCAACCAGCCGGCCTTTTTCATATTGGATTCGCCTTGCGAAACTTCCTGGCTCCCAGCGAATGGGTCGTCGTGATCGGCCCCCAGCACTCCGGCGCTCCAGGTAATTAGGTAGCGCCGGCCTCCTGGCCGGCTGTAGCGTGGGCCTCCCGGCCCACGCAAGGGAACTGCCCGGTACAAACAGCCCCAAACATCGGGCCGCCTGCTTTTCGGTCCTGAATGCGCCTTTTACGCCCAGGGCGAACCAACTCTCGAACTCCGCTGGCCCCGCTAGCTCCGCTAACGCCGCTTCTAACGTCTAATTCTCTTGAGACGTTATCCTCAAACCGTGATGCAAGTGCGCGTACTCCCATTCGGCATTCTCAAAGACTGGCTGGGTGCCTCCACCGTGGACGTTCCCGAGGGCTCGACCGTGGCCGCGCTTCTCGCTCGCCTTGCCGCCGGTCCAGTCCCGATTCCCGCCGCCGCCTGGGCCTCCATCGCTGTCAGCGTCAATCACGAGTACGCGCAGCCCACGCGCATTCTCCGCGAAGGCGACGAAGTCGGCCTGCTCCCGCCCGTCTCCGGCGGAGCCGGCAATGACCCCGGATCAACCGGCGAAATCCGCCTCACCCGTGACCTCATCGACGCGGAAAAGCTCGTCTCCGCCGCCAAGCACGGCTCCGACGGCGCCGTCATCGTCTTCGACGGCATCGTCCGCAACAACTCCCGCGGCCGCCAGACCCTCCACCTCGACTACGAGGCCTACGAGGAGATGGCCCTCAAGCAGATGCGCGAGCTGGCCGGCGAGGCCCGCACCCGCTTCAACGTTCGCCACGTCTCCATCGTCCATCGTCTCGGCCGCCTCATGGTTGGCGAAACCAGCGTCCTCATCGTGGTCGCCTCCGCCCATCGCGCCCAGGCTTACGAAGCCTCCCGCTGGCTCATCGACACCCTCAAGCGCACCGTTCCCATCTGGAAGAAGGAAACCTTTGTCGACGGCCAAGTCTGGGCCGACGGCGAACCCTTCCCCGAAAGCATTGCCGCCAAACCCCCGGAGGCCCCGCATGCATCGTGACCTGTCGTGGCAATCTGCGGGCGTGAACGGTACGGGCTTTAGCCCGTACATTCGGCTCTCACAAAGATTCGGGGCTTTAGCCCCCGCGGGAAGGTCTGCCTTTCTCCTCATCTCCTCTTTCCTCCTCCTCCTCGTTTTCTCGCCACTCCTCCCCGCCCAGGACACCCCCACCTTCCACATCGAATCCAATCTGGTGAATCTCTTCGTCAACGTGACCGACCAATCCGGCGCCATCGTCGGCGGCCTCACCCGGGACGACTTCAGCGTCGCCGAGGACGGCCGTCCCCAGACCATCGCCATCTTCGAGCGCCAGTCCGAGCTCCCCCTCAGCATCATGCTCGCCATCGACACCAGCCTCAGCGTGCGCAAGGACCTCAGCGATGAAAGGCGCGCCGCCGGCCATTTCGCCCGCGACCTGCTGCGCCCGCAGGATCAGATGGGCCTTATCCAGTTCGCCACCTACGTCAACCAGCTCGTCCCCTTCACCAGCGACCTCAAGCGCCTTGATCGCGGATTGGGAGAACTCCGGCCCGGCGAAGCCACCGCGCTTTACGATGCCATCTACCTCGGCTCCCATTCTCTCGCGCCCAAGCAGGGCCGCAAGGTCCTCATCGTCGTCTCCGACGGCGACAACACCACCGGCGATGAAGATTATCCCCAGGCGCTCGAGCAGGCCCAGCGCGGCGATGTCATGATTTACTCGCTCATCGACGTGCCCATTGAGGCCAGCGCCGGCCGCGACCTCGGCGGCGAGCACGCCCTCATCACTCTTTCCGAGCAGACCGGCGGCAAAAGCTTCTACGTCGACGAGGGTGGCCTCGACAAGGCCTTCAAGAAGGTCTCAGACGACCTGCGCACGCAATACCTGATCGGCTACTACCCGCACAAGCAGGTCCCCGGCCAGAGCTTCCATCGCATCAGCGTTATCGTGCCCCGCGCCGCCTCCGGCGTGTACAACATCCGCTGCAAGGCCGGCTACTACTCCGACCCTCCCGCCAAAACCCGCTACGTGCCCAAGGATTATTAGCCGGCCGCCCGCCGCTCCGCTCTCCGCTCGGCAAACTCCCGCGGCGTCGGGATCGCCGTCAGCTCCCGTCCCGCGAACATGTCCGCGAACAGCCCCAGCAGCTCCTGGTGAATGTGCCCGTTTGAGGCCAGCACCTCGCGGCTGTCCAGCCGGAACGGCCCGCCGCTGAAGTCGCTGACGCGCCCGCCCGCTTCCTCGACGAGCAGGAAACCTGCCGCCGTATCCCACGGGTTCAGGTGGAACTCCCAGAACGCCTCGTAGCGCCCACAGGCCACATAGGCCAGGTCCAGCGCCGCCGAGCCCGCCCGCCGCACCCCGTGCGAGCGCAGCGTGAACTCGTGGTAGAAGTGAATGTTCGGGCTCGAGTGCCGCTTGCGGCTGGGAAAGCCCGTGGCCACCAGCGACTCGGCCAGGTTCGGCACACTGGAAACATGAATCGGCCGTCCGTTCAGGAATGCGCCCCGCCCGCGCTCGGCCGTGAACAGCTCGTCGAGCATGGGGTCGTAGATCACGCCAGCCTCAACCGTGCCGTCCTCGCCGGGCCCCAGGCCTGCCGCGCGGTGTTCCAGCCCCAGCGAGACCGAGAAGTGCGGCAGGCCGTGGGCAAAGTTGGTGGTGCCGTCCAGCGGGTCCACGTACCAGCGGAACTCCTGCTCCAGCCGTTCCCGCGTGCCTTCCTCGCCGTAGATGCCGTGGTCGGGAAATGCCTCGGTCAGCCGCGCGCGGATCAGCTTCTCCACGGCGCGGTCCGCCGCCGTCACCAGGTCCACGTCGCCTTTGTATTCGGTGGCCACGCCCTGGGCGAAGAACTCCCTCAGGCGCGCGCCTGCTTCGCGCGCAATGGCCGAGGCGGCCGGAACCCAGCGGCTTTCCACGCCGCTCACGGAATCTCGGGCGCGGCAGGCGCGGCTGGCGCAGCCGGCGCCATCGGTGACCGGCGCTTGCCCGCCTCCGTGATGCTGCGGATCTGGTGCTTGTAAATGAACAGGTTGGGCTTGCCCTCGCGCGTCAGGCGAAGCATGCCGTCGTCGAAGTACTCAATCCAGCCCTTCACCACTTCGCCGTCGCGCAGTTTCACGCTGACGGAAATCTTTCGCTCGCTCAGGGATTTCAGATAGAGCGCTTCCTGGCCGGTTTCTCCGGGCGGGGGCATCTTGGCGCGCCGGCGATTTGGCAGTGGAGGAGTCATAGTTGCCATTTTAGATGCACAAAGCAGCCGCCAGGGGATCACACGGTATCGGATGAATCGAGAACCCTCAGGCAGATGGCCCGCTCATCGACTCCAGGATCAGCTCTCGTGCACTCAGAGTTGTGCCCCGTTCATCGTAGCTTTTTCGGTCGCCGCGGCGACAGCGGGCGTTCGCGAAGGCCACCCAGGCCTTCGGCCAGGAAGGCGACATCACTGTCCGTACCCTGCAACGGGCAGTGCCCGCTTGACGGCCGCTGGGTGGGAAGACTTCAGCCTTGCCGGAGATTCCCCATGGGGCGCTCAGGCTTCAAACCGCCTTCAGCGCCTTACTGCTGCGACTGTTGCACGGTGACGGCCAGAGTTATGTTCGTGGTGTCCTTCTGCACATGCAGCGTCTTGTTCACCGGCTCGGTCTGGCCGTTGGTCCAGGGCAGATGCTCGCTGGACATCGACTGGCCCAACTGCGCAAAGCTGGTTGCATTGGGGACCACCACGCCCCCCGCGGCCATTTTGGATTGAGCCGTCTGAAGGACTTGTTTTTGCAGTTGCGCAATCGCCGCCTGTCCAGCCGGCGACATCAGCCAGCTCACATCCCCCTTGTGTGCTTCTACCGCGGCCTTGGCCTGGTCCAACCCCGACGAAGAACCGCCCGCCTGCGGGTTGCCGCCGGGCAACGAAGGCGTCTGGCCGGTGACTGCGTTGGTTGACTTGCTGTTGATCTCGTTCGTGGCCACGACCGCTCCCATGAACGACCCGAACAACACCGTATTCGAGGTTTTTCCCTTGGCGGTTATTTGCTCCGGCGGAGAGCTGACCGGCATCGGCATCTGGAAAATCGGCTGCGGATCGCAGAGATTCAACTGCGGCGTGCCCAGCTTCACGTTGTACGCGTGCGAACTGGTCAGCGTTATCGGGATCGTCTCCTTGGACCCATTCGGATTGATGGCGATGTTCACCATCTCCCAGTTGGTCACCTTCACCGCCATCTGGCTGCCATTGTCGAACTCCGGCGTGTAACAACTGTTGGCCAAATCGAGGTTCAGCGTGAGCTTTGCGTTCCCCTGCCATTCCGCGTTCATGTGCGAACCATTGGCGGCTTCGATCGTCACCTTCAGATCCAGGCTCACATTGAACTTCACCAGGTTCTGGAGCTTTTTGAGCATCTGCGCATACTGATCCATGTTCTGGGGCTCCTGCCCGCCCAGCAGAGCCACCGTTCTCACAATCTCGCCGTACACCGGGCAGAGATTGTATTTGTGTCCGGAGATAACATCGCTCTGGATTTTCTGGTTGATGGAGTCTTCCCACTTTTCAGTCATTTCGAGCGCCTGGTTTTCGAGCGCATGGTCCTGGTCATTGCCCAGCAGCGCATCATCCTTAGCCGTCGCCAGCAGGAACGTAATTCCGGCATAGGCCTGCTTGGGCTCGCTATCGTAGCGCTCGGCCATGGGAATCGCTTTGCCGACCATGAGACGCTCGGCCAACTTGGCTGCGGAGGCCATGATCGAGTCCGGAGTCCCAAACTGCGCCAAAGCCTTCTGCGCCGGGGCGGTCAGCATCTCGGAGTCGGCTCCGCCAACCAGCTGAATGTACTTGCTCATTGTCAGCAGGGCTGTGATGTAGTTCATCTCCGGCTGCTGAGACTGCGCCACCCACGCGGCCACCTGCGCCTCGCCCTGTGTCTGTGCCGTACTGCCGCAAACGTGGCAGGGCGGATCGACCATGGGCGGGACGGGAACGGTTGGTTTGGGCGCGTGCTGAGCAAATTGAGTGTAGGACTTGTAGGCGAAGATGTTCTGGTTGGCCCACGCAATTACCTTTGCGCTTACTGCGGCATTCTGCTGCGCATGCGCCCCCGCTGCCAGCAACAGCATGAGGAAACTCATCCAGCGGACAAAGTCCTGCACCCGCCGAACACAGCCCGACACGTTCCCTGCCACGCGTGAATGAAGGTCCATCGCGCCGACTCCCTTGTATTGTCCTGAATCTGTGCTCAGTATACCCGCCGGTCTTTGCGCCGGTCACCGACTTTCTTTGCGGCCATTTCTTCCCCAGAGATCGGGCCTCTTCAGAAGTGTGGCCCGGGATCGACTAAAAGGCTATGCCCCGTTCATCGCAGCCTTTTCGCGATGAGCGGGCGTTCGCGCAGTAAGTATTAATCTCCCTGGAAGTGCTAAGCTATTTTCCATAGCCCATAGAACGCCCGCGATCGCTCGCGGGCGTTTCCATTTGGCGCGGAAAGGATAACCTGAGCCATGCGCGTGCCCGCCACAATCCGAGCCCTCCCTGCACCCCCGCCCCGGTTCTCCAGCCGCCAGCCCGCTCCGCCGGAATCGCTCCCCAAAGAGGTGCGTAATTCACTGCATTTTCAGCACTCATCTCCATCAATCTACAGGACATCGCCGTTTTTATCATTCGCGTTTTCGATCCACGGACAGGTTTGCTTCCCCCGGCCTCATAAACTTGAGACACTGAGGCTACACCATGACGGCCAACCACGAAGCAAACGGTTTTCGCATGGAAGAGGATGCGCTGGGCGAGGTGGAAGTTCCGTCGCATCGGCTGTGGGGCGCACAGACCGAGCGCTCGCGTTTGAACTTCGTCATCGGAGTGGAGCGATTCCGCTGGGGAAGGCAGGTGATTCGCGCTCTCGGGATCGCAAAAAAGTGCGCCGCTGAAGCCAACGGCGAACTCAGCCAGCTTTCCCGGGAAAAGGTGGACCTGATTGTTGGCGCGGCGCAGGAGGTCATAGACGGCCAATGGAACGACGAGTTCCCGCTGGTGGTTTTCCAAACCGGCTCGGGCACGCAGACCAACATGAACGCGAACGAGGTGATCGCCAATCGCGCCATACAGCTTGCCGGCGGCGTGGTTGGGTCCAAAAAGCCGATCCACCCCAACGACGACGTGAACCGCAGCCAGTCGTCGAATGACATTTTTCCCACGGTGATGCACATCGCCGCGGTGGAAGCGATCAGCGGCCGGCTGCTTCCCGCGGTCGCCGCTCTTCGCGACACTCTCCATGCCAAAGCGGAGGCATACGGCGACGTAGTGATGATCGGCCGCACGCATCTGCAGGACGCAACCCCGCTCACGGTGGGGCAGATGATGTCCGGCTGGGTGGCGCAACTGGATCAGTGCCGGGAGGGGGTCGGGCAGTCGCTGGCGCTGCTGTATCCGCTTGCTATCGGTGGAACGGCGGTAGGCACGGGGCTGAACGCGCATCCGCGATTCGGCGAAGTGGCCGCACGGCGGATCGCGGAAGAAACCGGGAAGCCCTTCGTTTGCGCGGACAACAAGTTTGCCGCGCTCTCCGCCCACGACGGCATGGTTGCGGTGAGCGGCTGGCTGCGCACGCTGGCCGGGGCGCTGATGAAGATCGCCAACGACGTGCGCTGGTATGCGAGCGGGCCGCGCGCCGGCATCGGCGAGCTGAGGATTCCGGAGAACGAGCCGGGCTCCTCCATCATGCCGGGCAAGGTGAACCCCACGCAATGCGAAGCGCTGACCATGGTGGCGGTGCAGGTGTTCGGCAACGATCACGCGGTCGCGTTCGCCGGTTCGCAGGGCAATTTCCAGCTCAACGTCTACAAGCCCGTCATCCTGCACAACGTGCTTACGTCCGCCGAGCTGCTGGCCGATGGCTGCAACTCCTTTGATGAACACTGCGCGAAAGGCATTGAGCCGGACGACGAGCGGATCAGGGAACACATGGAAAACTCGCTGATGCTGGTGACGGCGCTCAATCCGCATATCGGGTACGAGAAAGCAGCCAGGATCGCGCGGACGGCTTACCTTGAAAACATCAGCCTGCGCGAAGCCGCGCTCAAGCTGGGCTTGGTGACGGCCGAGCAGTTCGACGCATGGGTGCGGCCGGAGGAGATGACGCGGCCGGCGGAGAAGTAACTTGATCGGATGCGTCCAGGCGGCACTGTTCCCTGCCGGTTGCGGAGGTCGCCAAGGGCAACCGCAGATCCTTCGCTTCACTCAGAATGACATTCGTGTTTCAGCCTAGAACCAGTCTCACAGATGCCTCAACAGGATTAACACGCATCCGAGTTGAACCATGCCCAGGAAATTGAGGGCATTGCGCTCCCATCGGCTGCTTATGCGTCGGAAGTTCTTCAGCCAAGCGAACAACCGCTCGATCTTCCAGCGCCTTATATAACGCCGCAGCGGTCTGCCATCCTGCGTTTTCCCTCGCTGCCGCCGGTTGGGGGCGATCATCTCGATGCCTCTGTCCCGCATACGTCCGTCCAGTGGATCGCTGTCGTAGCCCTTGTCGCCAATCACGCGTTTGGGCAAGGCGCTGACGTGGCGTCGGTCGAGCGTTTGGTCGACCAGCGTGGATTCATTCGGCGAAGCGCTTGTAACCCCGACGGCGATAGGAAGACCGCCGCGGTCCACGATTGCCATGATCTTGCTCCCTTTGCCGCAGCGCGTTGGACCAATGCGATCGCCCCCCTTTTTGCCCCGCTGAACGAGGCGTCGACGAAGGTCTCGTCCAGCCCCAACTGTCCCCGCGCAAGCAGGTCTTCGCATAAGGCCCACAAGATTCCGTCCAGCACCCCCGCGCGCTGCCAGTGCTGAAAACGGCGATGGCAGGTCTGGTATGCACCGTAACGCGCCGGCAGATCCTGCCAGGGCGCCCCGGTGCGCAGGATCCAAAGCACCCCATTCAGCGCTGGGCGCGCGTCGCCCCAACGTCCGCCGCGACCATCCGGCCGCTGCCGTCGCTGTTGATCCCACTCCACGAATGGCCGAACATATTCCCATTGAAAGTCACTCAAATCAGCCATGCTTTTGGTTTGCTTCAACTTCCAGCACAAAGCAAGCCTTTATTGCCCAGATACATTGGCGAGACTGGTTCTAGGGCCTTCTTCAGCAGCGCTGCGATCCTTGCTTCCTCGGCCGAGCCAAGCTCCATCAGCGCGTAGGAGGTGGGCCACATTGGGCCATCGTCCAGCCGCGCCTTGTCGCTGAAGCCGAGGGTCGCGTACCTGGTCTTGAATTTGCGCGCGTCCTGAAAGAAGCACACTATGTTGCCCTCGCTGTTGGCATAGGCGGGCATTCCGTACCACAGGCGCGAGGTGAGGGACGGCGCGTGGGCGGTGACGATTTCATGAAGACGCTCGCCGATGGCGCGATCGTGAGACGCCATGGCGGCGAACTTCTCGAGCACCGTGGCTTCTGTGTCGTCCTTGTTGGCGCGGCGCGCCGGTTTCATCTCCTGGGCGCGCTCGCGCATGGCGGCGAGCTCTTCGTCGGTAAATCGTGTCGCCGCACTGAACCTGGCAGAGGTTTTCGCGCCCTTCTTTGCGGACTTGGTAAAGGCCATGGTGACCTCCTCAATTGCTGGATTGATTTTCCCGCGCGGCATGCATGCGGCGCCAGGAAAAGTAGGAGATGGCCCAGAGCACGCTGGTGAGCGAGGACGGGACAAACGCCAGCGGGCGATCGCTGATGGAGGCGTGGACGATGACGGCCGAGACCAGGTTGATGGCAAAGCCGGCGTAGGCCCACTCTTTCAGCCTTGCGGGGACCATGGGGACGAGCAGCACGGCGACGCCGGCCAGCTTTGCCAGGGAAAGCTCAAAGCGGAACGCGCCGTTGGGGAAGCCGAGCCGGGCGAACGCGAGGTAGCCCTGCGGCAGCAGCTCGTAGTAAGCGGTGAAGCTCATCTCCAGGCAGAAGAGCGCGGTGAAGATCCAAAAGAGGATGGGGATGGTCTTGGAAGTGGCGCGACGAGCCGCAAGAGCGGGATTGTGCAGGGTCGAATTCATTGTGTCTTCCTCATTCACGATTTCCGGGTTGGTTTGGGCGCTCATTTGGGCGGCTCGATGCCGAACTGGCTGCCGTACTCGAGGACCAGGCGCTGAAAGCCGGGGAAATGCATTGCGTCCGGGCCGGCGACGCGGGCGATAGGATTGCCGGTCAGGAGCCGATCGAGAACATCGAGGCTGATGTGCCATCCGGCCGCGCCCCAGGTGACATAGCGGCGGTTGATGCTGTGCCACAGGGTGAGGTGCGTGCCGCCCTCGGAAGGCTCGAGTTCCCAGCGGATGTCGTTGTACGCGAGCACACGAGGAGGCTCGGCCCGGGTTACGGTGGTTTCCGAAACATGTCCGGTGCCCAGCCAGGTGAGGCGCACCGTGGCTCCAACCCTGGCCAGGTCTCCATCGACATCGAAGGGAGCCCACTCGCGCACATGCTCGGGCTGGGTGATCGCCATCCAGACTTTTTCCGGCGGGTGAGGGAGTTGCCGGACGAGAATGAGCGTCCGTTTCTCTCCATGTTCTTCAACGCGCGCTCCGCCGGCCGGGCCAGGAACGTATTGTGCTGAATGGCTCATCGTCTTCTCCATGCTGCATTGCCGGTAATCGTCAGCCTTGCCACTTCAACTGCGTGATCTGGATGAGATTGCCGCAGGTGTCGTTGAGGATCGCGATGGTGGCATAGCCGGTGTCGTTGGGAGGCATGGTGAATTGACCGCCCGCAGCCTTGATGCGCTCGTAATCGGCTTCGACGTCGCCGGTGAAGAAATTGGCCGCGGCCTGATTCTGCTGGAAGATGGCCTCCTGGTAAGCCTTGGCCGGCGGGTTGTTGTTGAGCGCGAGCTGCAGCTCGGTTCCGTCCGGGTCCTCGGGCGAGGCCACGGTGAGCCAGCGGTACGGCCCGTTGCTGAAGTCGGCCTTCTTTTGGAAGCCAAGCACATCGGTATAGAAGCGCAGGGCCTTCTCCTGGTCGTCGACGAACACGCTGGTGAGTTTGATTTTCATTTTGATTCTCCTTTGTGGCGTTTGCGGCCTGGACTGGGCCGATTTGGGGAATTGTTCTTCTTCGCGGTTAATGGCGGCATGCGGTCGAGGTGGCGTTCGAGGGCATCGACGTGAGCGGACCAGAAACGGCGGAATTGAGCCAGCCACATATCGACCTCCTGGAACGGTTGCGGCCTCAACCGGTAGAGACGGCGCTGCGCATCCACGGTGGATTCGACGAAGCCGGCGTCGCGGAGCACGCGCAGGTGCTTGGAGACGGCCGGCTGGGGCATGCGCAGACGGCGCTCAATCTCCCCCACGGACTGTTGCGACGCGACCAGGAGGCTGAGGATGGCGCGGCGGTTGGGCTCGGCAATGACTTCGAATACGGATTCCACTCTTTTGATATACCTCAACTGGCATATACGTGTCAAGGAATATAATAAAGAACAAAACCGTGCGCAGGCGGCTGGAGGGGTTTAAAGGGAATTAATCCTGCGGCTGTTGTTGCTGCTGTTGCTGCTGGAACTCGCGCTGGCGCTCCTGCATCTCCTGCATGCGCTCCTGGGGCGTCATGGGGTGGTTGCTGAAAGGCTGCTGATTCATGGGCGGGCGGACGATGGGAGGCTGGTAGGGCTGCTCTTCCGGCTCGGACTGAAAGTCGTCCTCCTGCTCCTGCGGCTGGGCGTGGTTGTTGGGCGCGGGTCCGCTAGGGCGAGGGCTGAGCATAACGTGGAGGGGCACGCCGAGGGCCTGGTCGCCGACGATGAGGATGTTGTAATTGACGCCGCTGAGGAGCTGAGCGAGGACTTCGCGGGGCTGGCCGGGGCCGTAATCGCCGAAGACGCGTTCGTCACCGGAGATGCCTTCCACTTTGGCGCCGGTTTCAGTGGAGATCTGGTCGAGGATGGAATTGAGGCTGGAGTTATCGGCGACTATATGGAGGCCGTGGCTGTTGAAGGTGACGGCAGGCGGCGAGGGGGGTGTGTTTGCGGGCCATTTGGGCTGGGGCGGAGGCGCGGGTGCGGAGACGGGCTGCGCGGGGAGGGCGGCAGCGGGTTTTGGCGTGGCCGGACGATGGCGCGCGGACTTGTGCTGCGGGGGTTGCGGCTGGGCGAAAGAGGTTGCGAACGCGCAAAGCGCAGCCGCGCAAACCATGGCGGCGAAGCGCAAGAGGCGAGCGGAGGCGCAGGGCGAGGCCGCAGCGTGAGTGCGGGCCGGAGATTGGCGATGCGAAGGCTTCATGGAACCTGGATTCCGGCAGGTGGGGACCGAGCGCGCCACCCATCTGTGTACTAGACTAACAGTGGCCGGCGAACGCTCAAAATGCACGGAACAGGGATCAGGGGTCAGGGAACTGGGAAAAGGAAGAGGGATCAGAAGAGAGGGTATCGATGCGCCTGAATAGAAGCTGGGTCGCGCTGGTGGTGCTGGGCGGATTTCTGGCCGTGCCGGCGGCGAGCCATGCGACGAGCTGCACCACGCAGGCAGAGATGAGCGCGCCGGAGCGCGATGCCCTGGCGGCGACGGGACAGCGGCTGGGCACGGCGGTGGTGCAGCAGGACATGGCGACGCTCCAGAGCGCGCTGCTGCCCCAGGTGGCGTCGCAATGGGACGGGATACGCCAGGCGGTGGAGTACAGCGCGCCGGTGGTGAAGGGCGGGCAGGTGCAGCTGCGCAGCCTGTACTCACTGGACGCGAGCACACTGACGGCGCCCCAGGACACGCAGTTTTTCTGTTCCAGCGCGAGCGGTTCGATGACGGTGACGATCACGCTGCGGGAGCTGCCGCCAGGGCGCTATGCGCTGGTGCTAGCGGATGCCACGGGCACGCCGCTCGCCGGGCAGATGGCGTTCATTCTGGGCCTTGAAGGCGGCGCGTGGAAGCTGGGCGGGGTATTCATCCGGCCGGGCATGCTGGAGGGCCACGACGGGGTGTGGTATTGGGACCAGGCACGGCAGATGACGCAGGCAGGGGCGCCATGGGCGGCGTATTACCTGTACGAGGCGGCACGGTATTTGTCATTGCCGGTGGACATTCTTGCCTCTCCGAACCTGGAGAAGCTGGGACAGGAAGAGGCGCAGATCCCGGATTCGCCTGTCAATGGGTTTCCCTTTAGCGTGACGGCGGGAGACCGCACGTGGAAGATTGATTCGATCCGCTTCGACCCGAGCCTGCGGGAGCCTGACCTGGGTGTGACGTACGAATCGACGGGGGTTACCGATCCGGCGGCGCAGCGGACTGAGGCGACGGCTGTGCTGAGCGCGCTGCTGAAAGCCAAGCCGGAGTTGCGCAAAAGCTTTCATGGCATGTGGGCGTACGCGTCGCACGGGGGGAAAGTGACGCCGGTGATGGAGTTGCCGGTGGGGCAAATCCCGTAGAGGCAGGGAACGAGGGAGCAAGGGAGCGAGTAGCTGGCCGGTAGCCGGTAGCCAGTAGTTTAGAGCGAGAAGTTACTAGCTGCAATCTATCAAGCTACCGGCTACTGTCTACGAGCTACAGGCTATTCGCAGAGGACGCAAAAGTGACAGACGAGGTGGATTTAATCGATTTGCGGTCGGATACGGTTACGCGGCCGACGCCGGAGATGCGGATGGCGATGGCGGCGGCCGAGGTGGGCGACGACGTGTACGGCGAGGATCCCACGGTGAACCTGCTGGAGCGGCGGGCGGCGGAGGTTTTCGGGCGCGAGGCGGGGCTGTTTGTGCCCACCGGGACCATGGGGAACCAGATTGCGCTGCGGCTGCTGACGCAGCCGGGGCAGGAGATCGTGTGCGACGCGCGGGCGCACATTCTGGACTGGGAGATGGCGTCGGCAGCGGTGTTTTCCGGCTGCCTGCTGCGAACCGTAGCCACGCCGGACGGGATTCTGAGCTGGAAGCAAATTGAGCCCGTGATTTATGGCCGGGGCAATTTTCGCGCGGCCACGGGCGCGGTGGAAATCGAAAACACGCACAACATGGCGGGGGGCCGGGTGACGCCGCCGGCTGTGATGGAAGAGATTTGCGCCAAGGCGAAGGACAAGGGACTGGGCGTGCATCTGGATGGTGCGCGCATTTTCAACGCGGCCACGGCGCTGGGCATGGATGTGAAGACGCTGACGCGGGGGTTCGACACGGTGATGTTCTGCCTGTCGAAGGGGCTGTGCGCGCCGGTGGGGTCGATGCTGGTGGGGAGTGCGGAGCGGATGGCGCAGGCGCGGATCTACCGCAAGGCGCTGGGCGGGGGGATGCGGCAGGTGGGCGTGCTGGCAGGGGCGGGATTGATTGCTCTGGAAAAGATGCCGAAGCGGTTGCAGGAGGATCACGCCAACGCAAAGCTGCTGGCAGAGGCGCTGGCGAACCTGGAGGGCGTGGAGATCGATCCGGAAAAGGTGGAGACCAACATCGTGATCTTCCGCGTGGGCGCGGGGCTTTCGGCGACGGAGATTGTGGCGCGGATGAAGGCGCGGGGCGTGCTGATCAGCACGGTGGGGCCGAACGCGATCCGCCTGGTGACGCATAACGACGTGAGCCGCGGACACTGCATGAGGGCGGCGGAGGTGCTGACGGAGGAGATCGAGATGATGCAGGGGGCGTGGAGCCGGTAACGCAGGAAACAGGGAACAGTAAAGAAAGACCTAGTTGGAAGAAGTTCTTGTAGACGCGGGTTTGGCGGGGGGGACGTAGACGAGGCCCAGGCGGGTGATGATCTCCGGCGGCAACTCCTCAAAATAGAGCACGGCGGAACTTGCCTTGACGCGGTTATAGGCGAAGAGTCCGGCGACTGCGGCTGCCGCGAACGCCATCAGCGTGAAGTATTGCGGGAGATTGGTCAGCGCGCCGATCTCGTAATTGGCCAGCGTGAATCCCAGGATGAAAACGACAAAGCCGAATCCCCAGAAGATGACCTGGATGTTGGTTTTGCCCGGCAGATAGGAGCAAGTGAAGGGAACCTTGTAAAAGCGGATGAGGCCGAGCTCGACGAGCACCCATCCGGTGAGCGCCAGGAAGGCGAGATGGCGCGAGGCGGGCTGCCACGGCGTGAAGTGGAAGGAGAATGCGGCGGCGACGATCCAGATGGGAGCGACGCCGAAGAGAAGAAGACAGAGGCGGGTTGCCGCGAGGTATTTCGTGGTCGGCCGGAGCTGGGTGACGCGCAGCATCCAGTTGGCGTGAAGCGAGATGGGAAGGGAGAAAACGCCGCGCAGGCCGAGGACCGCGAAGCACATCATGAGGAAGGTGGACATGAGGAAGTCAATGTTGACGGGCTCGGGCGGGGTCTTGAGCTCGCTGCGGATCCAGGCCAGAGCCAGCGCAAAGATGACGGACCAGGAGAAAGCGAGGGCCAGGCGATGTTGCCGGCTGCGGGTGATGGAGCGGAGGGAAAAGAGCGAGATGGCGCTTGGCAGCGAGCCGCCGAATCGGGGAACCCAATGGAAGCCGGCCGCGCCAGGGACGAGGTCCGGCTCTTCCACAATCTTCTTCATGGTGTGGGTGTAACAAAGGAGCAGGGAAGCCACGGCGCCGGTGACGACGATGCCAAGGGCGATCCATGCGCGGGTGGCGAGCCAAGTGAGATCGAAAGGCAAACGGCCGGCTAACTGGTTGAAGAGCGCGACGAACCAGTAAGACGGCATCCTGACGACCAGGGTGTGGTTGGCGGAGGCAGTAAAGTCAGTGAGCGAGGGCAAGGTGGGGGCGAGGAAGTAAGCGCCGAGAAAGAGTGCAAACGCGACGAGCTGCAGAAGCGCGGACAAGCGCAAGAAGAGGCTGCGCGGCAGCAGTAGCGCGGTGAGTCCCTGAACCGTGAGCACGGCGCAGAAGAGAAATGCGCTGCACGCGACCATGGTGAACCACCAGGCAAAAGAGAGACGGAGAAAGCCTGCGGGTCCGGCGAAGAGGCCGCAGAGCGCAAAGGCGGAAGCGCAGTTGAAACAGAAGATGGCGAGGCCAATGAGGCCGGCGGATGCGGCGAGCTTGGCGAAGAGGATGATGTGCGGCCGGACAGGCAGCGGGGCGAGGATCATGACGTCGCGGCGATCGGGAAAGATGGAATCCCAGGAGATGACGGTGATGAGCCCGGCGATGAGCATCATGAGCGAAAACTGCGATTGCTGAATGGACAGTGCGGCGGCGGGGGGAGGTGGAAAGAAGAGCATTCCCACGGCGCGCAGCAAGCTGAACATGATGAGGATGCCGGCGAACTGGCCGAGGAAACGGGGGATGTCGGCCTCGATCGAAAGCGATTCGAGGTCGATGACGCGCAGCAGGAATTGCTTGTAGAGGACGCGAAAATGCAGCGGCAGCTGCTGGGCCCGCTGCCCGAAGAGCCGGCGCGGCGCGGTGCGCAGTTGGCGGAAGACCCAGTCCATGCCATCCGCGATCGCGTCTCCAACCCGCTCATCCATCGATCAACTCCGCCATCTGGCGCGCCACAGAGGTTGAGTCCTGCTCGACGGCGAGCTGGGAGAAGATGGCTTCGAGCGTGGGCAGCTCCATGAGCGAGCGAAGGCGCTCGATGGAGTCGTCGGCGACGAGCTTGCCGCGATGAAGGATGACGACGCGGTCCGAGATGCGCTCCACGGTGTCGAGCTCGTGGGAGCTGAAGAGCACGACTTTGCCGCGCCGGGCAAGTTCCTGGATGAGGCTGCGCAGGGTGAGGGCGGAGCCGACGTCGAGGCCGGAGAATGGCTCGTCGAGCAGGATAAGGTCGGGGTTGTGCATGAGCGCGGCGGCGATGAGGACCTTCTGGCGCATGCCCTTGGAGTAGCCGGAGATGGAGGCGTGGCGGTCGTCGTGGAGCGAGAGCAGGCGCAGAAGGCCGTCGATGCGCTCCGAGGTTGGGCGCGGCGGCAGATCGCGGAGCTGCGCCACCATGGTGAGATATTCGACGCCGGAAAGATGGTTGTAGAGGTAGGGCTCCTCGGGGACGTAGCCCATGCGGCGCTTGTAGGCGAAGAGATCGTCTTCGATGGGCTTGCCCTCAAAGAAGATGTGGCCGGAGGTCAGCTCGAGGAGGCCCGTGATCATCTTGATGGTGGTGGATTTGCCGGAGCCGTTGGGGCCGAGGTAGCCGGTGACCTCGCCGGGGCGGGCGGAGAAGCTCACGTCATCGACGGCGGGGATACCTGCAAAGAGCTTGGTGACGCGGCGGAGTTCAAGCATGAATGAATGTACCCCGATGATGCCTGTCCCTATGTGTGTTGATCGTCAAGCAGCATTCTACATAGGCGTTGGTGGGTTAGACACCGCGGAGCAGGAGAATGTTCCCGAGACTCAGGGCCCCCGGCCTTTGGTGGTGGTGCGAGCGAAGAGCAACCCCAGATCCTTCGCTGCTCTCAGGATGACAGAGTATGGGTGGATTTGCGGGTTGCGGTCTTAGAGCGTGGTGGCCGGAGCAGGTTGGTAGTCGGCGAAGACGAAGCCGTCGCGGGTGACGATTTCGCCTGGTTCAAGCGCGATGGGCGCAAAGAACATGGGGCCGGCGTAGGCGCAGGAGTGGAACTCGCCGCGTTCGCCGCAGGGGTCGATGTGCGCTGGCAAGTCGCGCAGGAAGGTCGCGTCGAAGTCGCGGCCGGCGAAGGCGGAATCGAGCTGGCTGGGGTCGACGCAGACGAGTTTTGCGCGCAGGCCGGCCGCGATCATATCGCGCGCGAGCTGGCCGGTGGGAATTTCCCAGAGGGGAAACAGCGGTTCAAGGCCGGTGGGCGCGAGCTGCTTTTCGCGATACTCCCGCACATCGCGCAGGAACAGGTCGCCGAAGGCGATGGCGTGGATGCGTTCGCGGATGGCGCGGTCGCAGGCTTCGGCCATGCGCTGCTCGTAGATTTCGTTGGAGCAGGGCCAGGGCAGGGGAATGATCCAGAGCGGCAACTGCGCGGCGGCGGCCTGCGCTTCCAGCACGGAGCGGCGGGTACCGTGCATGGCCACGCGATCGAACTCGGTGTTGAGCGTGGTGAGCAGGCCGACGACTTCAATGCCGGGCTGCTGCCGGAGCACATGCAGCGCCCAGGCACAGTCTTTGCCGCTGCTCCAAGAAAGAAGGACGCGTTTCATTTGAGGATTACCTTCAGGTTCTTCAGTCCTTCCCAGCGAGCTCCAGTTCGGCAATGTCAAACTTGGTCATCTGCATCATCGCCTGCATGGCGCGGGGATGCTGCAGCAGCTCGCCGATGCGCGCAGGGACGACCTGCCAGCGCAAGCCGAACTTGTCTTTGAGCCAGCCGCAGGCTATTTCGCTGCCGCCGTCGCTGAGGAGTTTCTCCCAGTAGTAGTCGATTTCCTGCTGGGTTTCGCAGTTCACCACGAAGGAGACGGCTTCGTTGAATTTGTGATCGGGACCGCCATTGAGAGCGATGAACTTCAGGCCGTCGAGCTCGAAGGTGAGGGTGAGAATGCCGCCCTTCGGGCCTGGCGCGGCGCCGGGGTTGCGCAGTTCCGCCAGACGGCGCGAGTTGGGGAAGACGGAGGTGTAGAAGTCGACCGCGTCTTCGGCGTTGGTGTCAAACCATAGGAACGGGGTGATGTGGGGGTGGCCTGCAACCGTGTTCATGGGTACGCTCCTGTTTAGATGCGGAGTTTAGCTGATCTCGATCACGTCGCCGCTGGCTG
The DNA here is from genome assembly GCA_963766785.1 of uncultured Acidobacteriota bacterium. GTDB lineage: Bacteria > Acidobacteriota > Terriglobia > Terriglobales > Acidobacteriaceae > Telmatobacter. The sequence continues at coordinate 101,311 of CAVYBV010000004.1, read as the reverse complement.
CCGCGGCCACTTCGGCGCGCTCCATGAGCTTCTGCGCCGCATCGAAGAATGCCGTGGCCGGCGGGCTCTTGGGGCCGGCCAGGGTTACGGGCAGGCCGCGGTCGCCGCCTTCGCGGATGGCCGGGATCAGCTCGATGGATCCGAGGAACGGCACGTTGAATTGCTTTGCGGTGCGCTCGGCGCCGCCTTTGGAGAAGATGTCGATGACTTCATGGCAGTGCGGGCAGGTGAAGTGGCTCATGTTCTCGATCATGCCGAGGACTTCGACGTTGACCTGGGCAAACATTTCGAGCGCCTTGCGCGCGTCCTGGAGGCTGACGTCGGAAGGTGTGGAGACGACGATGGCGCCGGTGAGGGGCACGGTCTGCACCAGCGAGATGACGACGTCGCCGGTGCCGGGAGGCAGATCGACGATGAGGTAGTCGAGCTCGCCCCAGTCCACCTGCTGCAGGAACTGGCGGATGATCTGGTGCAGCATGGGGCCGCGCATCACCATGGGCTTGTCGCCGGGGGAGATGTAGCCGATGGAAATGGTTTTGATGCCGTGGGTGAGGTTGGGGATGATGAGGTTGCCTTCGCCCACGCGCGGCTGCTGGCTGGATCCCATCATGAGCGGCACGTTGGGGCCGTAGACGTCTGCATCCATGAGTCCCACGCGCTGGCCCAGCCTGGAAAGCGCGATGGCGAGGTTGACGGCGATGGTGGTTTTGCCCACGCCGCCTTTGCCCGAACCAACGGCGACGATTTTGGAGACGCCCGGCAAAGCCACCGGCTGGGGCATGGCATGAGAATGCGCCATAGAGATTTGCTGCTCCTTTTCCTGATTTCTATTGGTAGCCGCCTGGAGCGCGCGATTTGCCACGCTGGGGCGGGTGCTGCTCCGCCTATGCGGAGGCTTTGGTGGACTGGCGTTCGTGTTTGCGGCGCGCAGCTTCCTTTTCGCGGTGCTCGCGGCGGCGGAGCGCGTCATGGTAGCGGCGCTGCTCGTCGGCGGTGACGGGCTTGAGCTCGGGGACGCGCACGCGGCATCCGTTTTGATCCACCGCGACGAAGACCAGGTAGGCGCTGGCAACGTGCAGCATCACCTGGGTCTGGGTGTTCTCCACCCACACCTTGACGCCGACTTCCATGGATGTTGTGAAAGCGCGATTAACACTGGACTTGAGGGTGAGCAGATCGCCGACGTGGACGGGCTGGATGAAATCGATGTGGTCCATGGCGGCGGTGACCACGTGGGCGCGGGAGTGGCGATAGGCGGCCATGGCGCCGACAAGGTCAATGAAATGCATGAGGCGCCCGCCGAGCAGGTTCCCCAGCACGTTGGCGTCATTGGGCAGCACGATCTCATTCATCTCCGATTGCGATTCGGAGACCAGGCGCGCCGGCGGGGAAAGGGTTTCGGTTGAAGTCATGGCTTGATTACTCCGATCCCGACGGAAAAGGCAACCCGAAAAGCTTCACTCCAGCTACAATGGTGTGAGGGGCCGAACCGGTCGGGGGACCTACTGTTCCAGTTTCGGCAATCCGTTCAAATAACGCAAATTTCCGCTGCGGATAACGTGAAGTTCCCTATACGAGAACAACGATATGAGTACGATGGACAAGATCGCAGGCTTAAAAGAGATTCTCGCCCTGGATCCGAAGAACAGCTTTGCCCGGTACGGGATTGCCGTGGAACTGGCCAACCGCGGCGAGACCGATGCGGCGATGATGGAGTTCGATCAGTTGCTGGAGAAGGATCCGGACTATACGGCCGGGTATTTCATGGTGGCGCAGACGCTCTCAAAAGCGGGGCGCACGGGGGAAGCCATTGAGCGCCTGAAGGCAGGCATCAGTTGCGCGGCGCGGACGGGGAACCGCCATGCCCTGAGCGAGATGCAGGGCATGCTGGACGAGCTGGAACGCTAAACCTAAGGGATTGCAAGCAGTTTCAGGGACGGCACAGCGGCGCCGGAGCGGGATTTTTTGCGCTCTCTTTTCGGTCAACACCGCATCTATACTGGTGGTATGCCGAAGTACTCAATCGTGGTTCCCTTCCACAACGAAGAAGAGAATGTAACCGCTTTGTACGCGCGCCTGAAGCAGGTGATGGAGCAGGTGGGCGACAGCTTTGAGCTGGTCCTGGTGGACGACGGATCGAGCGACCGCACCTACAGGCTGCTGGAAGAGATTGCCGCAGTGGACAGCCGCGTGCTGGTGGTCAAGCTGCGGCGGAATTTCGGGCAGACGCCGGCGCTGGCGGCGGGATTCGATCACTCATCGGGGGAGTTCATCCTGTCCATGGACGGCGACCTGCAGCACGATCCCAACGACATTCCCAGTTTCCTGGAAAAGCTGGAAGAGGGATACGACGTGGTTTCCGGCTGGCGGGAGAAGCGCATCGACAGCTTCGTGATGCGGCGCGTCCCCTCGCGCATTGCCAACTGGCTGATGGCGAAGCTGTCCGGCGTGAACATTCACGACTTTGGCACCACCTTCAAGGCATACCGGCGCGAGGTGATCCAGAATGTGCCGCTCTACGGCGAGATGCACCGGTTCATTCCGGCCCTGGCGAGCTGGTACGGCGCGTCGATCTGCGAAATTCCGATCAAGAACGTGAACCGCGAGCGGGGCAAAAGCCATTACGGCATCGGGCGCACCTTCCGCGTGTTTTTCGATCTGCTGACCATCCGTTTCCTGCTCCGGTACATGGGCCGGCCGCTGCATTTCTTCGGCGGTTTCGGCGCGCTGGGCATTATGGCAGGCAGCTTCATTTCGGCCGTGCTTCTGGGGATGAAGATCCTCAATCCCCACCAGAACGTGATGGACCAGCACGGGCCCTTGTTCGTGATTGCCGGCGTGCTCATTCTGGCCGGCGTTCAATTGCTGGCGCTGGGGCTGCTGGGCGAGCTGCAGGTGCGCCACTACTACAGTACGCAGCGCCACACGCCGTACACGATTGACCGCCTGGTGCGACTACGCGCGCCGGAAGAGCCGAGCATTCTGAACGACAGGGAGTAATAAGGCAGGGAGTAGGGAACAGGGAGTAGGGAGTAGAAAGCAAAGGCCCCGTTGGTAAAAGACAGCGGGGCTTCTGCTTTTGCGATCAGTCGCTGTTTTCAGCTTCGCCAGTCACCCCGCGTCTTCTACTCCCTACTTGTGCATTGTCAATAGGTTGTTCCGATCAAGCCCTGCGCGGCTGATGGGTGGTGAAGCGTCGAGGCTGCCGTGTGGTCTGTGCCAGTTGTACTGGTGGACCCAGCGGGGCAGTTCTTCGGCGCGCTGAGTTGAGTTCTGATACGAGCGGCCGTAGGCCCACTCGCGCAGAGCGGTCTGGATGAAGCGTTCGGCTTTTCCGTTGGTGCGCGGAGTGTAGGGCCGGGTGCGGCGGTGCTTGAGGCCGAGCAGCCGGCAGGCCTGGGCAAAGCGGCGCGAGGCGTAGGCGGGCCCGTTGTCGGTCAACACGGCCTTGAAGCGGATGCCAAGCCGGTCGTAGTAGGCCAGGGCGCGGTGAAGGAACTCCACCACGGAATCGGCCTGCTCGTTGGGGAAGATGTCGGAGAAGGCGATGCGGGAGTGGTCGTCGATGGCCACGTGGACGTACTCCCAGCCCAGGCCGCGGGTGCGCCGGCTGGGGTCGCCGTGGATGCGCATACCTTCGGCGCTGAAGCGTCCCAGCTTCTTGATGTCGAGGTGGAGCAGATCGCCGGGGGCGGCGTGCTCGTAACGCTTGACCTCGGGGCGAGGCTCCAGATCGCGCATGCGGCTGAGCTTGAGCCGGCGCAGGATGCGGCTTACCGTGGCCTGGCTGAGGCCGGTATGCAGGGCGATGCGCAGGCCGCTCCAGCGCTCCTTGCGCAGCAGCCGTACCCGCTCTACCCGCTCCGCCGGCGTGGGCTTGCGCAGCCGGCACGGGCGCGAGCTGCGATCCACCAGGCCAGCGCGGCCCTCCGCGCGATAACGGCGGACCCACTTGGCTGCCGTCTTTGGGCTGACGTTGGCTGCGGCTGCAGCCGCAGCCAACGTCAGCCCATCCTCCAGCACTTGCTTCACCATCTGCTCTCGACTCCACACCGTTGTTCGGGCATTCTTGTGATAGTCCATCTGGTCTCCTGAATGACTGAGTCTTTGACAAACCCAGCCTACAGGTCCCGATCAGATGGACAACCTATTGAAACCTCACACCTATTCCCTACTCCCTGCTCCCTGTAGTGCAGTATCCTTGCCTGTTATGAAAGCCATTGAAATTCGCGAGACCGGAGGGCCGGAAGTTCTCGCCCTGGCCGATCTGCCCATTCCCGAACCTGGCCCGGGGCAGGTGTTGATTCGCGTTGAAGCCATCGGGGTGAACTTCATCGAGATCTACTTTCGCAAGGGCCAGTACAAGGCCACGCTGCCGATGGTACCGGGCAGCGAAGCCGCGGGCACGGTGGAGGAATGCGGGCCCGGCGTGAACGGTTTCAAGCCCGGCGACATGGTGGCTTCAACCGGCGTGCTGGGCAGCTATGCCGAGTACGCGCTGGTTCCCGCGGCGCAACTGGTGAAGGTGCCCGCCAAGCTGACACCGGAGCAGGCTGCGGCGGCGATGCTGCAAGGCATGACCGCGCACTACCTGGCATACTCAACGCACCCGCTCAAGGCGGGCGAAACGTGCCTGATCCATGCCGGCGCAGGCGGCGTGGGGCTGCTCCTGACCCAGATGGCCGCGCGGCTGGGGGCGCGGGTGATCACGACGGTTTCGACCGAAGAAAAAGCGGAGCTGTCGCGCGAGGCCGGCGCCTCCGATGCGATCCTCTATACCGAGCAGGATTTTGTTGCCGAGGTGAAGCGGCTCACCGGCGGCAGGGGCGTCGATGTGGTGTACGACTCAGTCGGGAAGACGACGTTCGAAGGCAGCCTGAACTGTCTTCGACCGCGCGGGCTGCTGGCGCTTTTCGGCGGATCGAGCGGCGCGGTGCCTCCGTTCGACCTGATCCAGTTGAGCGGCAAGGGATCGCTGTTCATCACGCGGCCCACGCTGTGGCACTACGTAGCCACGCGCGACGAGCTGGAAGGTCGCGCCGGCGATGTGCTGGGCTGGGTGGCCGACGGCACGCTGAAACTGCGCATGGAGCACGTCTACGCGCTAACCGAAGCGGGTCGGGCGCAGGCCGACATGGAAGGCCGGAAGACGACGGGAAAGATTCTGCTGGAGCCGTAAGAGCAGCCGTCAGCTTTCAGCCATCAGCCTTGAGTTTCGCTCGTCCGGCTGGAAGCATTTGCGCAAGTGCTGATGGCTGATGGCTCGCATGGAGAGTAATCCGTTGCAGAAGATCGAGATCAGCCCCGCCGACCGCGTCTTCGTCCTTACCGGCGCCGGCATCAGCGCGGAGAGCGGGCTGCCTACGTTTCGCGCGTCGGATGGGCTGTGGGCGGGGCATCGGGTTGAGGACGTATGCACGCCGGAGGCGCTCGAAGAGAATCCGGCGCTGGTGTGGGAGTTTTACTCAATGAGGCGCGCCGATTGCGTGAAAGCAAAGCCGAATGCGGCGCACTTCGCTCTGGCGGAGTTGGAAGCGAAGGTGGGCGACCGGTTCTTCCTGTGCACGCAGAATGTGGACGACCTGCACGAGCGGGCGGGGTCGCGGCGCCTGGTCCACATGCACGGCCAGTTGTTCCAATCGCGCTGCCAGGCGGAGTGTGGCCGCCCTCCGATGGAGGATCGCGCCATTTACCGCAGCCTGGAGGAGGTGGGCCGCTGTACATGCGGCGCGCGGCTGCGGCCGCACATCGTCTTCTTCGGCGAAATGCCCCTGGAGATGAGCCGCATCGAGGCGGAGATCGCGCGCTCCAGTCTCATGCTGGTCATCGGCACCTCCGGTTCCGTTTATCCCGCGGCCAGCTTTGTAAACTGGGCCCGCCATGCCGGCGCGCGCACGGTCTATGTGGGCCCGGAACGTCCCCTGAACGCCGCCTCGTTTACAGCGATCGTTGAGGGCAAGGCGGGCGAAGTGCTGCCCGGACTCTTCGACGTGCGCCCCGCCTGACGCACCTGCTGCCCAGCGCCTACAATAGCCCGAGGGGTACTGCGAATGCCGTTGAGTGGAGAAGCAATCCGGTTGATGAACTACATTGACGATGTATCCGTGACGCTGCGGCGCATGCTGGCGTTTATCCCCACGCTCAGCGTGGAGGAGCGCGCGCGCGTATACGACCATCTGCGCCACGCCAAGCCGAGCGTGGAAGATGTCGTGGAAGCGCTGGAAGCGGAGTAAACGAGGAAAGGCCCGGATGAACGACAGCCTGGCCCCATCGGCCGTTTATCGGGGAGTTGATACACTCAGCGCGTGATCTTTCTCATCGTGAACGCAGACGATTTCGGGCTGACGCCGGGAGTGAACCGCGCCATCCTGGAATTGCATCGCGCCGGCGCGCTGACCAGCGCCACGCTGATGGCGCGCGCCGCCTCCGCCGGTGAGGCGATTGCCATGGCGCGGGACACACCAAGTTTGGGAGTGGGATGCCATGTGGTGCTGGTGGATGGTGAAGCGGTGCTTGAATCCGCGAAGCTGCACACGCTGGTTCCCGCGCGCGACGGTCGCTTTCGCCCGAGCCTGGGCGCGTTTGTGAAGGACCTGCTAACTGGCCGGATTGCGGAAGACGAGATCGAGGCCGAGGCGCGCGCGCAGATCGCGAGCCTGCAAGACCGCGGCATCGTGCTCAGCCATGTGGACACGCACAAGCACACGCACATGTTTCCGGCAGTGCTGCGGCCGCTGCTGCGGGCGGCGCGCGCGTGCGGCATTTCCGCAGTCCGCAATCCCTTTGAGCCGGCCTGGAGCGTGCGCGCAACTCCCCATGCGGCGCAGTTGCGGCGGGCGCAAGTGCGGGTGTTGCGCGGCTTCGAGTCTCGTTTCCGGCGCATCGTGGCCGAAGAGGGATTTCGCACCACCTCCGGCGCGCTGGGCGTACTGGCCACCGGCACGCTCGACGGCCGCACCATCGAGTCGTTGCTGGAACGCGCGCCCAACGGAATCTGGGAGCTGGTTACGCATCCCGGCTACAACGACGCCGCGCTGGCCCAGGTTAGAACGCGCCTGCGCGAGTCGCGGGAGACGGAAATGCGCGCCCTGGAGCGGCTCAGGGACCGCCAGGGGATCAGCCTGATCTCGTACCGCGACCTGCGTCACAGCGCTCTGATCGACGCGTAAGCCGGTCTTAAGCGAACCTTTGCTGGTTCTGCATCCTTGCTGGCCCAGTACTCGTCCAATGCGCAGGACATCTCGAATCCTCCTCAGACAAGCGAGTCCGCATGCGCATCGGCATCACCTGTTATCCCACCTATGGCGGTTCGGGGGTTGTGGCTACCGAGCTCGGCATTGAGCTGGCCGCCCTCGGCCATGAGGTCCACTTCATCTCCTATTCCCAGCCCTTTCGCCTCAACGGCCGCGACCAGGGAATCTTCTACCATGAGGTCCCGGTCTCGAGTTATCCGCTGTTCGAGTTTCCTCCGTACGATCTGGCGCTGGCTTCGCGCATGGCGGAGGTGGCCGAGTTCTGCGAGCTCGACCTGCTGCACGTGCACTACGCCATTCCCCACTCGGTGAGCGCGCTGCTGGCGCGGCAGATGCTGGCTGAGCGCAAGCGGCGGCTGCCGTTTGTGACCACGCTGCACGGGACCGACATCACGCTGGTGGGCCTGGACCGGTCCTACCTGCCGATTACGCGCTACGCCATCCAGGAGTCGGACGGCGTGACCAGCGTCTCGGAGTACCTGAAGGCCAAAACGTTTGCGGACTTCGCCGTCACCCGGCCCATCGAAGTGATTCCGAATTTTGTGAACTGCGATGTCTATCAGCCCATCCGCGATGAGGCAGTTCGAGCCGAGGCGCGGCTGCGGTTCGCACCCGATGGTGAGGCCGTGCTGATCCATCTATCCAACTTCCGCCCGGTAAAGCGCGTGGTGGACGTTGTGCGCGTGTTTGCGCAGGTGGCGCGCGCCATGCCCGCGCAGTTGATCCTGGTGGGCGACGGGCCGGATCGCTCGGCGGCCGAGTGGCTGGCCCACGACCTCGGCATCCACTCCCGGGTTCACTTCCTGGGCAAGCAGGAGCGCGTCAACGAGCTGCTTCCTTTGGCGGACCTTATGCTGATGCCCAGCGAGCTGGAGTCGTTTGGACTGGCGGCGCTGGAGGCCATGGCGTGCAAGGTCCCAACCATTGCAACCTGCGTGGGCGGCGTGCCGGAACTGATTGAAGACGGCGTCAACGGCCTGCTGTTCAAGGTGGGCGACGTGACCGCGATGGCTGATGCGGCCATCGCTCTGCTCCGCGATGTGGAGCGCCTGGGCCAGATGCGCGACGCGGCCCGGCACACGGCGCAAAAGCGGTACTGCGCCTCGCTGGTGATACCGCAGTACGTGCGCTTCTACGAGTCGTTCCTCAACGCGCAACCGGCCGGCTGAATCATGCCGGCGTTTCCTCTACGCTGACCGCGAAGCCAAGCGCTTTCCATAATCCTCCTACCAGCGCAACCGCGGCATCATCCGTTCTCGCCGTTTTCTTAAGCGTAATCACGCCCGATTCCGGCGGCCGCGAGAACGCCCGCGGATCGAGCGCAATGGCGATGCATTTCTCCGGCCGGTAGGTGCAGCCCGCCAGGTCGGCGATCGACAGATTCGTCGTCGGCGTGGCCAGCACCGTGCGCGGCGGCGCCATCCGGTCCAGCAGCCACAGGATCTCCAGCTTCGATTCGAGCTCGTCCGGCACGCAATCAATGGCGAGATCGGCTTCGCGCACCGCATCCTCAATGGAGTTGACGAAAGCAACGTTCTCGAGCACGGCCGCGGGATTGGCCGGGCTGAGCGCGCGGCGCAATTCCTCCTGTGCGTGGTCGAGGTTTGACGGCATCACATCCTCAAGCAGCACGCGAAAGCCCGCGCCGGCAGCGGCAAGCGCCAGCCAACGGCCCAGCGGTCCCGCGCCGATGATGGCCACGCAAACCCCATCGCCGGTCGAAGAGCCTGGCTCATTTTTGAAAGGCATGACTCCATTATCTGCGGTGCGCTCGGGCAATCGCGCATGGACCGCCCGCGGGATCGGGTCACGCTAATCGTCGTCGTCCGTTTTCGCCGGCTTTTTGGTGGGTACCAGAAGCATCGGCGGTACGGGCTTTGAGCCCATTGCGTCTTTCCACAGGATCACGTTGAGCTTGCGCGCGTCGGCATGATCGGCATGGCGAAAGTCCATCTTCATGCTCTCGCGCGCTCCGGGAGCATTTGTCGGGTTGGCCGTATAGATCAGGTCGTTGTCGCGGTTCGAGGTATCCGCGGTATAGGCAGGCTGGTCGCCCGGCCCGGAAAACAGCGAGGCAATCACCGGCGCGAACGCGTCGTCGTTGTTCATGGGCGGCAGGCCCAGCAGTTCTTCCATGGTGCGGATCATGCTCACGGTGGTGTAGAAATGGCTGTCCACGCAAAGCTCGTGCGGCGCGTACTTGCTCACCACCAGCGCGATGCTGCGATGCGCATCCACGTGATCGGCGCCGTTCTGCGCGTCATCCTCGAGGATGAAGAATGCTGTCGAATCCCAGAATGGCGAATGCGAGATGGCCTCTACCGCGCGGCCCACGGCAAGATCGTTGTCGGCCACAGAAGACTTTGGCGAAGGCCCTCCCGGCCGCGTCCCCGCGGTGTGATCGTTGGGCAGGCGGAGCTGGATGAAATTCGGCATGGTGTCGCGGCCCTGCTTCAGATCGGCCAGCCATCCCTTCAGATGGCGCAGAAAAATGTCCACGCGAATCTGGTCGGGCACGTAGAGGTTGAAGTCGGGCGCTTCCACCGCAAAGTGCCCCACCAGTTCCGGCTTGGTGGCCGTGTTTTTGTAGATCAGCGGAATGGGCCACGGCCACTTGTTCGTTCCTCCGCCCCACTCCGCGGGAATGGCTCCGCCCGGCTCAATGGCGCGCCGCGCGCACGGCTGCCCCGGCAGCACCGGTCCCTGCTGCGGATTCACTTGCGGCACGGGCGCTTGCGGATCGGTGCAGAAGATCGTGGAGATGTACTCGCCAAAGTGGTAATAGGTTTCGTGATGCGCGGCCAGGTCGCCCCACAAGTACCCGCTTGCCGGCTGATTCACATCGGGAATCCGCTGCTTGATGGGATATCCGTTGGCGACTGCGCCTTCAAAGTCGTACGGCCGCTCGCTGCCTCGATAATTCTGCTGCCAGTTCTTTTCGAGATAATCGGAGCCGATGGCCGCATTCGACCACACGTGCCCGTCGCCGGAAACTTCGCCCGAATCGTAGAAATTATCCAGCACGCCGAACTCGAGCGCCAGCTTGTGCAGGTTCGGCGTGATCGCCGCGCCATACATGGTCAGGCTGGCATCGCCGTTCCCTGCACTCTTCCCGTCCTGTTCCAGGTCGCCCAGGATCTGATCGTAGGTCCGGTTTTCCTTGATGATGTAAATGACGTGCCGGATCGGGTTCGCCCTGCCGCCCGCAAATGGAATCTCCTCCGCCGCTGCTTTCATGCGGTTCGACTCGAGCGCCGTTTCCGTGAGCTGCGGCAAGTCCTCGTCGATCTCCGCCGGATCGAGCACCGCCAGCGAGCCGTAGAGCAGCGTGGCGATGTAGGTGCTTGTCGAGGGCCGTCGCGCCGCCGCCCCCGGAACCTCGCGCTGCGGCATGTTGTTCGGCCCCGTTCCTTTGCCCTTGTCGGTAGCCACGTACAGCTTGCCGCCGGTGAATGCCATCGAGATCGGCATCCACTCCGTGGGCACAAAGCCAACCGGCTCCGCCATGCCTCGCTTCGCCGTTTTCGCCGTCAGCTTGTCCGTGTCGATCACGGCTACGGCGTCCGATCCCATGTTGGCCACGTAGAGCTTGCGGCCATCCGCTTCCAATGCCAGCGCCACCGGCTCCGCACCAAAGTAGCTCTGCCCCGGCAGCCGCGTATCAAAGTAGCCGTTCGTGCTGAACTCACCCCGGCCCACATTCACCGCTGCAACGGCGTCGCGGTTGGCTAGAGTCACGTACAGCATGCGCCCATCCGGCGAGAGCGCAAAGGCGCAGGGATGCGAGCCTGCCGCGATCGGACTCGCCGGCTTCAGCAGCGCCAGCTTGCGCCCGATCGTGTTTTTATCCAGATCCAGCTCCACGATCTCCGACGCGTTCCACAGCGCCACAAACGCGCGCCGCCCATCCCGCGAAACCGCCAGCGCGATGGGATAAACGCCGGGTACGGCTGCGCTCTCGGCCAGGTCGAAGCGATGCTCGATCCCCCCCGTCGCCGCATCGATCAGCAGCACATCGTCGGAGAGATTATCTGCAACCAGCAGCTTTTCCCCCGAGCCCACCAGCGCAATCGCGGCAGGGTAGGGAATCGCCATGCTGCCTTCCTTGCTGCCCAGCATCTTGGTCGTCCGGCCCGGCGCAAGTTGCTGCATGGGAATGTGAATGAATCGCTCCGGCGCGATCGCGCCGTCCTTGAAGCTGTACACCACGATGCCGTTGCCGGTGTCGTTTTCACCCTCGCCGTTCGGATCGGTCAATGAAGCCATGCTCGCGTACAGATGCGCGCCATCAGGGCTGAACGCCAGCCCCGGATACAGCGTCTGGTGATCCACCCGCATCTGGGTGCGTTCTTCGGGAAAATCGCGCAGCGCACCGGTCGCGGTGTCGTACACCGCCAGCGATTGCTCGTAATTCGACTCAAACGTGCCGTAGCCGTCGTTCAGCGTCACCACGTAGCGCTGGTCCGGCGATACCGCCATCGATACCGGCAGGCTGTTCAGCCGCTCCGGATGCCCCGGCACGCCGGGCAAAAGCTGTTTGCTGGTGGGCAGGTCGATGGATTGCGCGGAAACAAGCGGGGCGGCAACAAGCACTGCGGCAGCGAGCGAAATACGAGCCTGATTGGTCACACAACCAAGCTAACAAATCCCGCCGCGTAGGTGGGTTATAAATCCGCGACCGAATGCCGCCGACCGTCCCCATTGCGAGAGCGGCGTACCGGGCGGCCGCGCGCTCGCGGCCGCATAGCGCTTCCCGCGCCATCGGCCTCACCTACGTCCTGGTGAATCTGGTCACCGACCTGGCCTATCGCTGGATCAATCCCCGCATGCGCGCGTGAGTCACTCCTGCATGGGAACGCCGAGATCGACAATTTCCGCCTCCACGCCTCCATTCGCGCCGACGTGCAAGTAGCCCATCGTCACTTTCACGTTGAATCGCCGCGGCCCGCACGAGCCCGGATTGAAATACAGCACTCCCTTGTGCCGGCGGATCTCCGCCTTGTGCGAGTGCCCATAGAGCACTGCCGCGAACTTTGCCGCCGCCGGATCCAGGTGAAGGGTGTCGATATCGTGCAGCAGGTAAAGGTAGGCGCCTTCAAACAGCACCACCTCGGTCTCCGGCAGCTTTGCGCATTGCCCGCTGGTGTCCACGTTGCCGCGCACCGCCGTCAGCGGCGCAATGCCGCGCAGCGCCTTCAGAATCTTTGCGTCTCCCACGTCGCCCAGGTGCAGGATGTGTTCAACACCCTCGAGCCGCGGCAGCACCTCCGGCCGCAGCAGCCCGTGGGTATCGCTGATGACGCCGATTTTCATGGCCGATTGCCGGCCGACGGCTCCGTTATGAGGTCTCTCCCGGCAATCTCATTGGCATGGGACGGCAGGCCCCATGCCTCTCCGTCGTTCCGCGGGCGGAGGCCGGTGGACGAGTCCATCTCCAACGGACTCCTGGGCATTGGCATCCGGTAGATATGACCCTGTTCCGCGTAATAGGCTTCGTCCTGCGTCGCATCCACGCCTTCCAATTCTTTCCCCTCACTTTGCGGTACCGTGTACGCCGGCCCCATGACCGTCCCGGTGGCGGATACCAGCCACAAATAGCCCACGTGACCGAACAAATCGGACGACATCAGAAACTCATCCGTCTGCGGATCCCAGCTCAAGCCCTGGATCTCGATGATCCGTTGCGAGAGCGCGATTGTGTCCTGCTTCGTCAACGCGCTTCCCGCGGGCCCGTTCGTTACCCCATCCAGGCTGTAAACCCAGAGAGTGCTCGCGCCGTGATTGTCGTCACAATAGCTTGAAATCACTACCTGCCCGTTCTTGGCAATCACGGCTGCCGCGCTCGCCTCGTGCGCGTCGCCTGAAATATCCACCCAGTTCACCAGCCTTCCCGTCCCCGCGTCGTAGGTCACGATCAATTGCGATGAGAAGTCTCCACATTTCTCGAAATACTCAACCGGCGCGTAAATCAATCCGTTGGAGTATTCCACGTCCCCAATGTGGTTCACGGTTGCTGCGAGGCCTGCAAAGGGCTGGGTGTTTTTCCACAGCAACTTCCAGTTCGCATCGAATGCGTAAATCGAGTGGGTGAACGATACGAAATGATCTCCCGATGGATCGATTGCGATGCCCTGGATTTCTCCCCCCATAAAGGGCGAGACACTCTGATCCCGCTGTCCCAACGGAGTGGTCGTCGACGGGGTGATGTCCGCGCATCCTCCCAGCACCATTGCCAGGCCCAGAGCAGCAGCGATTGCTTTCCCGCCACGCGAAGTAAGAAGACAGCGGCCCCGACTTTCGGGCTTTCCGCACATGGATAAAAGCATACCTCCGCACAGATGCGCCCTGCAGTGATCCGCTGCCGCTGTTCCTGGCTCAAGGCCAAAGCCAGGGGCCAGGAGCTGGAAGCTGACGACTGTTTCTACAGCCCCATTTCCAGCCGCGTTCTCGTATCGAGCTGGTCCCTCAGCGCGTCGCCCAGGAAGTTGAATCCCAGTACGGCGCCGGCGATGGCTGCCGAAGGAAACAGCACCAGGCGGGGCGAGTCGAACAGGTGCGCGCGGGCATCGTTCAGCATGGCGCCCCAGCTCGGTGCCGGCGCCGGATACCGGGATCGGGAGTGAGCGTGGCCCTTCGTGTTATGTTAAGTCTTTCTTTTGCGCCAAGCCGGCCCGCTCTTAGATTGCTTCCAGCGATTTTCATTCGAGACGCTGAAGCAGGGCTGAAGTCTGAAACAGGCAGCTCGAAAACTGTATGAAGGAATCAGCCCGGATCAACGAAGGACATGCCCGAATAAACTGGCGGCGCGCGTTCGCGGAGTATACTCAGCCGCGCGTCCTCCAGGTGCTTGGGCTCGGATTCGCCAGCGGATTGCCCCTCCTGCTGACCTATTCCACTCTTCAGGCATGGCTTGCGACAGCGGGAGTGCGGCGGTCAACCCTCGGCGCCATCGCGCTGGTTGGTACCGCTTACTCATTCAAGTTCGTTTGGGCGCCGCTCATCGATCGCGTCCCTCCACCGCTTCCGCTGGGCCGGCGGCGCGGTTGGGGAATCACCATCCAGATTCTTCTCATTGCCGCAATCCTTGCGTTGGGAACGTGCAATCCAAAGCACAACCTGCCGCTCATGGCGGTCCTGGCGGTAGCCGTTGCGTTTCTATCCGCGAGTCAGGATATCGTCATCGATGCCTGGCGCGTGGAGAGCCTGACGAGCGATCAGCAGGCTCCCGGGGCAGCCATGATTCAGTCCGGCTACCGCATCGGCATGCTGGCGGCCGGGGCGGGAGCGCTGTTCATCGCGGCATCCACCGGCTGGTTCGCGGCCTATGCCACCATGGCTGCGCTGCTCGGCATCGGACTGCTGGTGTTTTTGTTCGCTCCCGAACCCAAGGTACCGGCGGAAAGCGCATACGTTGCGCGATCGGCGTGGCAGGTGATCAGCCACGCCTTTGCCACCGCCGTCATCGGGCCCTTTCGCGATTTCATGCGTCGGCCCCTTTGGCCCATCATCCTGATCGCCATCTTCGGATACAAGCTGGGCGAAGCCATGGCGGGAGTGATGTCGACACCGCTCTATATCTCTCTGGGGTTTTCATTGCGTGAGATCGCGACCGCTTCGAAGATCTTCGGATTCTTCTCGATTGTCGTGGGGGCTCTCATTGGCGGGGTGGTGACCACCAGGTTCGGCATCCGCACCTCGCTGATTCTATGCGGCGTTTTGCAGTCGTTCGGAAACCTGTTCTTTGTTTTGCAGGCTGTAGGTGGGCATCGGATCGGCTACCTTGCTCTATGTGTGACTGCCGAAAACATTACCGGTGCAATGGCCGGGACCGCGCTGATAACCTGGCTTTCCAGCCTGTGCTCACCCGCTTTTACAGCCACTCAGTTCGCGTTGCTTTCCTCGCTGGCTTCGCTCAGCCGCACCGTGGTGGCCTCCTCCGGAGGGGTGTTGTCAGAGAAGATCGGCTGGGTAGACTTCTTCCTCCTGACCAGCTGCGTAGGATTGCCTGCCATCCTGCTTATCCTCTGGATCGGACCGCGCGACCAACGCAACGGCGACGACAGTGACGGAAATCGCCGGAGACAGACGCGCTCCCCACAGCAGCCGTGAGATCGTGTCGCGGCCCAGCTCGTCGGTGCCCGCACAGTGCGCCGCCGAAGGCACCTGGAGCCGGTGAATCAGGTCGATGGCTGAGGGACTGTCCGGCGCCAGCCACGGCGCGGTGAGCCCGGCAATGACGAACACCGCCAGGAGCGCGAAGCCGATGACGGCCAGCGGCTGGCGGCGAATCCGGTTGCGCAAGGCTGGGAGAAAGGGCATGGCCAAGAAAAAGAATAGCGCGCGACAAGGGAAGACTGCGAGCAAGGGCGCAAGGGAGCGGGAAACAGGGAGTCAAGCGGCCGGCGGCGGGCCGGGCCATTGCGAAAGCTTGGGAGAGAGGCGGTGCTTTGCATCGCCAGGAATGGGGCGTGATTGTATCGCCGGAGCGTGCCCATACACGTCGGTTAGTTGGTGGGCTGCATGGTGGAGCGGCGGGGTGTGGATTCGAGCGGCTGGGGCTGGCGCGCCGGTTCGGCGGCGGCGTAGGGGGCTGCGGCCATGCCGGCGGTGACGGGCAGAAAGACGCGGAAGCAGGTGACATTGCCGCGTGGGCCGTGGAAGGTGCGACAGGTGAGGGCGCCGTCGTATTTCTGCACAATGCCCTTGCTGATCCAGAGGCCGAGGCCGGTGCCCTTGGTGGACTTGGTGGAGAAGAAGGGCTGGAAAAGGCGCCGGACGTCCTCGGGGTGGATGCCGACGCCGGTATCGATGACGGAGATGGCGGTGCCGCGGCGATTGCCTTGCCACTGGGTCACCTCGCGCACGTGAACGCCCAGCGTGCCGCCTTCCGGCATGGCCTGAATGGCGTTGCCGATGAGATTGAGGAAGACCTGGCGCAGCTCCACGGGGAAGCCCTGAATGACGGGGGAGACGAGGTAGTGCTTGCTGAGGCGAATGCGGTTCTTGGTGAGGGTGCGATCCTGCAGTTCGAGGACGTCATCGAGCATCTCCGACAGGTTGACCGCGATGGGCTGCTTGGATTCGCGATAGAAGCTGAGGGTCTGACGGGTGATGTGGGAGACGCGCTGGAGCTCCTGCTCGGCGACATCGGCGAAGTGGCGGGCGGAGTCGTCGAGGGAGGGGTGATTGCGCACCAGGTAGAGGGTGTTGGTGATGGCGGCCAGCGGGTTGTTGATCTCGTGGGCGATGATGCCGGCCACGCGGCCCATGGCGGCCAGTTTTTCGGTTTCGCGGAGGGCTTCCTCGGCCTGAAGCTGCTGGGTAATGTCGCGGCTGACCTCGAGGATGGCATTGCCCTCGTGATTCATGGTTTTGCGGCAGGAGACGACGATTTCGGTGCCGGAGCGGGTCTTCTGGATGATATTGCCCTGCCAGCACTTCTGCTCCCTCAGCAGGCTCTCGACCTCCTCGCGCGGAGCCGGGAAGACGGTGTGCAGAATCTTGTGCATGTCCTGGCCGATGGCTTCCTCGCGGGACCAGCCGTAGAGAGTTTCGGCGCCGGTGTTCCAGAACAACACTTTTCCCCTGAGATCGTGGACGAGGATGGCCTCAGTGGCGAGGTCGAGCAGGTCGGCGCGCGTGCGCAACTCTTCGGTGCGCTCGGCTACGCGGCGCTCCAGCTCGAGGTTCAGCGCTTCCAGTAGCCGGGACTTACGGAAAAGTTCGACGAAGATGCTGACCTTGGTGCGGAGCACGTCGGGGACGACGGGTACGGAGATGTAATCGACGGCGCCGGACTTGTAGCCCTGGATCTTGTCCGCATCGGTCAGGTGGACGCCGGAGATGAAGATGATGGCGGTTTTCTGGAAGCGCGGGTGCTGGCGAATGACGTCGGCGAGCTCGAAGCCGTCCAGGTCGGGCATGCTGACGTCCATGAGCACCACGCCGACATCGGTTTTGAGGAGGATGTTGAGGGCCTCGCGGGCCGAAGCGGCCTTGATCAGGTTTTCGCCCAGATTGGCAAGGATGACCTCGTAGCTCAGCAGTTTTGCCGGCTGGTCGTCGATCATCAGGATGTTGACCTTCTCATCGGCCTTCATTGCGGTTGTTCCCTCGTTGAGTTGAGCCGGTAGCCAGTAGCCGGTAGCCTGTAGCTTCCAATTGCCAGCTACCGGCTACAAGCTACCGGCTAGGGGCTATCTGTGCAGCCACATGCGCAGGGCTGACAGCAGTTGTTCGGTGTTGACGGGCTTGGCCAGGTATTCGCTGGCGCCGGCCTCCAGGCATTTTTCGCGGTCGCCTTTCATGGCCTTCGCCGTTAGGGCAATGATGGGAAGCCGGCGCAGGGATGGGTTCTGGCGGATGACCTGCATGGTCTCATACCCATCCATCTCCGGCATCATGATGTCCATGAGGACGATGGCCAGGTCGGGGGTGTTTTCAATGATGTGGATGGCTTCGCGGCCGGTGCCGGCGGTGACCACGTGCATGCCGCGTCGTTCCAGGACGCTGGAAAGGGCGAAGATGTTGCGCACGTCGTCGTCGACCACCAGCACCATGCGGTCAACCAGGGCATCGTCGGATTTATGCAGGCGATCGAGCATGCGCTGCTTTTCCTCGGGCAGGTCAGAGATGACGCGGTGGAGGAAGAGCGCAGTCTCATCCAGCAGCCGCTCCGGCGATTCCACGTCCTTGACCACGACGCTGCGGGCCAGGGTGTGCAGTTGCGTGTCTTCTTCCGCGGTCAGGTCGCGGCCGGTGAACACGATCACGGGCATGTCGTGCAGCGCGGGCGTGTCGCGCATCTTTTCCAGCACCTCAAAGCCGGTCATATCGGGGAGGCGCAGGTCGAGCACGGCGCAGTCGTACTTGCCGGACTCAAGCGATGCCAGCGCATCCTTGCCGGTAGCAACAGTGTCGATGTCGATGTCCTTGTGGCCGAGGAGCGCGCGGATTGACATCTGCTCGGCGGGATTGTCCTCGATCACGAGCAGGCGCTTGCGGCGCGGCTGGGAGTAGTCCCAGATGCGGGTGAGGGCCTGATCCAGCTCCTCGGTGGATGTGGGCTTGGTGACGAAGGAGAATGCGCCGCGGGAGAGGCCGTGGTGGCGATCCTCGTCGAGGGTGAGCATCTGCACCGGGATGTGCCGGGTGCTGGGATCCTGCTTGAGGTGGTTGAGGATGGTCCAGCCCAGCATGTCGGGCAGGAAGACATCGAGGGAGATGGCGGTGGGATTGTACTCGCGGGCGAGGGAGAGGGCTTCAGCGCCGGTCATGGCGCACAGGACCTTGAAGCCCTTGTCGCGGGAGAGGTCGCAGAGGACGCGGGCGTAGTGGGGATCGTCCTCGATGATGAGGAGGACGGCGTCGCCCTCGACGATGTTGCGGCGGTCGTCCTCGATGCGAGCTTCCTGCTCGGTGACGGTGGCGGCGGCGAGGAAGACGGGCGTCTGCGCCGGCAGAGGCTGGAAGCCGGGCCTCTCCGGCCTGATGAAGGAGGACGTTGCGGGCCCGACGTAGGTCTGGGGCAGGAAGAGGGTGAAGGTGCTGCCGAGGCCGGGGGTGGAGCGGAGCTGGATTTCTCCGCCGAGCAGGTTGGCCAGTTCGCGGCTGATGGCGAGGCCGAGGCCGGTTCCGCCGTATTTGCGGCTGGTGCCCGCATCGGCCTGCTGGAAGGCTTCGAAGATGATGCGCTGCTTTTCCGGGGCAATGCCGATGCCGGTGTCGGCGACCTCAAAGGCGATCACGGAGCCGGCGCCGGAGAGGACGGGGTGGTCGGGGCTCCAGCCGCGAGCGACGGCGGAAACGCGCAGCTTGACGCTGCCCTGGTCAGTGAATTTGAAGGCGTTGGAGAGCAGGTTTTTGAGCACCTGCTGCAGGCGCTTGGAGTCAGTGACGAGGCTGCGGCCGAGCGCGGGATCGCCGGCGACCTCAAAGGAGAGCCTGCGGTTTTCGGCCTCGTGGCGGAAGGGCCGGGCGACGGTTTCAAGCAGCGCGCCGAAGAAGATTTCCTCGGCCTCGATGGAGACGGTGCCGGACTCGATCTTGGAGAGGTCGAGAATGTCGGAGATGAGGTTGAGGAGGTCGGTGCCGGCGGCGTGGATGGTGCGGGCGAACTCGACCTGCTTGGGGGAGAGCGAGCCGTCGGGATTATCCGCAAGCTGCTGGCCGAGCACCAGGATGGAGTTGAGCGGGGTGCGCAGCTCGTGCGACATGTTGGCCAGGAACTCGGACTTGTACTTGGAGGTGAGGGCGAGCTCGCGGGCCTTTTCTTCCAGGGCCCTCCGTGCCTGCTCGATTTCCTGGTTCTTGCGCTCCACTTCGTAGTTCTGCTCGGCCAGCTGCTGGGCCTTCTGGGCAAGCTGCTCGTTGGTTTGCTGCAGCTCCTTCTGCTGGGTCTGGAGCTCTGCGGCCAACTGCTGCGACTGCTTGAGCAGGCCTTCAGTCTGCATGGTGGCTTCTATGGAGTTGAGCACGATGCCGATCGAAGACGTGAGCTGATCGAGGAAGGCGAGGTGCGAGGGCGTGAAGGCGCTCAGGCTGGCCAACTCGATGACGGCCTTGACGCGGTCTTCAAACAGGACCGGCAGCACGATGACGTTTTTGGGGACGGCTTTGAAGAGGCCGCTGCGGATGGGGGCGGTCTTTTTGGGCAGCTCGGTAATGAGCATGCGGCGCTTTTCCGCGGCACACTGGCCCACCAGGCCCTCGCCGATGCGGATCTCGGTGAGGTGGCCTTCGGGTGTGTCGGCGAAGGTGGAAAGCAGGAAGAGGGTGCCTTCAGCGGGGGCCGCGGCTTCGCTTTCCATCTGATAGATGACGCCCTGCTGCGCGTTGACCAGCGGAGCCAGCTCAGAGAGAAGCATGCGGCCCACGGTGGAGAGATCGCGCTGGCCCTGCAGCATGTTCATGAAGCGGGCCAGGTTGGTCTTGAGCCAGTCCTGCACGGTGTTGCGGTCGGTGGTCAGGCGAAGGTTGTCAATCATCGTGTTGATGTTGTCCTTCAGCTCGGCCACTTCGCCGCTGGCCTCCACCTGGATGGAACGGGTCAGATCGCCCTTGGTGACGGCGGTGGCGACTTCAGCGATGGCGCGCACCTGGTTGGTCAGGTTGGCCGCCAGCAGGTTCACGTTGCCGGTAAGGTCCTTCCATGTGCCGGCGGCGCCGGGCACGTTGGCTTGGCCGCCCAGACGGCCTTCCACGCCGACTTCGCGGGCCACGGTGGTGACCTGATCGGCGAAGGTGGCCAGCGTATCGGTCATGTTGTTGATGGTTTCGGCCAGGGCGCCTACCTCGCCCTTGGCGTTCACGGTCAGCTTTTGGGTGAGTACGCCGTTGGCCACGGCGGTGACCACCTTGACGATGCCGCGGACCTGCTCGGTAAGGTTGGCGGCCATCACGTTGACGTTGTCGGTGAGGTCCTTCCAGATACCGGCAACGCCGGGCACACTGGCCTGGCCGCCGAGCTTGCCCTCGGTGCCCACTTCGCGGCCCACGCGCGTAACTTCCGCGGCAAAAGCGTTGAGCTGGTCGACCATGGTGTTGATGGTGTCCTTCAGCTCCAGAATTTCGCCCTTCACGTCGACGGTGATTTTGCGCGAGAGGTCGCCGCGGGCCACGGCGGTTGTGACTTCAGCGATGTTGCGGACCTGCGCGGTGAGGTTGCCGGCCATGGCGTTGACCGAGTCGGTCAAGTCCTTCCACGTGCCGGCCACGCCGGGCACGTTGGCCTGGCCGCCGAGCCGGCCGTCGGTGCCGACCTCGCGGGCCACGCGGGTTACTTCCGCGGCGAAGGAGCGAAGCTGTTCCACCATGGTATTCATGGTTTCCTTGAGCTGCAGGATCTCGCCGCGGACGTCCACGGTGATCTTGCGGCTCAAGTCGCCGTTGGCGATGGCGGTTGCAACCTCGGCAATGTTGCGGACCTGGGCGGTGAGGTTGCCGGCCATGAAGTTGACCGAGTCGGTAAGGTCCTTCCAGGTGCCGGCCACGCCGGGCACCATAGCCTGGCCGCCCAGCTTGCCGTCGGTGCCCACTTCGCGGGCCACGCGGGTCACTTCGCCGGCGAAGGCGTTGAGCTGATCCACCATGGTGTTGATGGTGTTTTTGAGCTCGAGGATTTCGCCTTTCACGTCGACGGTGATCTTGCGCGAGAGGTCGCCGCGAGCCACGGCGGTGGTCACTTCAGCAATGTTGCGCACTTGGCTCGTCAAATTCGACGCCATGGCGTTGACGGAGTCCGTCAAATCCTTCCAGGTTCCGGCCACGCCGGGCACCACGGCCTGGCCGCCCAGCTTGCCTTCCGTGCCCACCTCGCGAGCCACGCGAGTCACCTCTGAAGCAAACGAGCGGAGTTGATCCACCATGGTGTTGATGGCTTCCTTGAGCTGCAGAATCTCGCCGCGCACGTCTACCGTGATTTTCCGCGAAAGGTCGCCCGAGGCCACGGCGGTGGTCACCTCGGCAATGTTGCGGACCTGGCTGGTAAGGTTCGAGGCCATGGCGTTGACGGAGTCGGTCAGGTCCTTCCAGGTTCCAGCCACGCCGGGCACCACGGCCTGGCCGCCCAACTTGCCCTCGGTGCCCACCTCGCGCGCCACGCGCGTCACTTCCGATGTGAAAACCCCGAGCTGCTGAATCATGGTGTTGACAATGTTGGCGGAGCGCAGGAACTCGCCTTCGAGCGGCCGTCCATCCACGTCCAGCCGCACGGTCTGGGTCAGGCTGCCCTGGGCCACGGCGGCAATGGCGCGCGTCACTTCGTTGGTGGGCCGCAGCAGGTCCTCAATCAGCGTGTTCACCGAGACTTCCATCTCGTCCCAGGCGCCGCGGTGGCGCTCAAAGCGGATGCGCTCGCGGGTGCGGCCCTCCTTGCCCACGGCCTGGCCCACGCGCTTCAGCTCCTGCGCCATCTGCTCGTTGCCGATAACGATCTCATTGAAGTTGTCGGCGATTTTGCCCGCCAGCCCGGTCCAGGTCACCGGCAGGCGCACGCTGAAGTCGCCGTCCTTCATGGTCTGCAGGCACTCCAGGATGGACGCGAGATACTGGGGTTCGGCCAGTCCGTTGCCATTTGAAGGATCTTCGAGGGGAGGGTGATTCGGGTCGTCGTGGCCAAGGCCAGGCCGCTCAACTGAGGTAGCCATTTTCAAGTTGCTCCTGCGCGCAAGCTGTTCAGATTCTTGGGGCAATCCCGGGATCGTGAATTGCTCAAAAAAGCCCGTATCCGGGTCGTATCGGGAGTCACGGTGCACGGTCAGGGGAATGCTCTGATCGGAGTTGGATGCACAGCGCGCGCCCAAAGTTGTTCGCAATCCGCCGCGAAAACAGGAAATTTTTTAGCCGCGGGCAATCCGGCGAGTTGGGTAGCAAATCATCTGCTTTCACGGGCTTTACAGCTTGCGGAAAAACTCGCTGGAAGAACCAAAGCGCGTAAGGGCGGGACTTCAGTCCCGCCGCCAGCTGTCCAAATTAAGGGACCTGGCCTTTACCGCTTCGGAAAAACTCAAATCGGTTCAGGTTTTGAAAGGGCACGACTTCAGTCGTGCCGCAAAGCGTCAATAGAACTGCGGGCTTTAGCCCCTGAGGGATGTTTTTTGGCGCCTTTCTGGCAGCGGAAAAACTTTCTGGAAAGGGCAAAAGCGCGTCAGGGCGGGACTTCAGTCCCGCCACCAGCCGCGCAAATAAAGGACTCGGGCTTCAGCCCCTGAGGTTTTCTGTTTCGGCCTGAGCACATTCCCGAGTTTTTTCGCAGCCTCTGCAGCCGGAGATGCAGCAGCTTGCGGTCCAATACGCCGGCCATGAATCCCCGTCCGGATCGATAATGAAAGAAAGGAGCTGGCAGGTGAGCCTCTATTGCGCAGTGGGCGGGGTGGACCGGGAACTCAAGCCGGCCGAGCTGGAACAGCTTTTGGCCGGGGCTCTGGAGCGGCTGGGGCCTCGCCAGCGGGTGCTGGCCGTTCCGCCAGACATGACGCGGTTCCACTCTCAAGCCGGATTCCTCACCCAGTGCGCCTGGCGCTATTACGGCGACCGGCTCAAAGCGGTGCTGCCGGCCATCGGGACGCACACGCCCATGCGCCCGGACCAGATTGCGCAGATGTACGGAGAGGTCCCGCAGGAGCGGTTTCTCATTCACAACTGGCGCACGGATCCGGTCATGCTGGGCGAGGTTCCGGCGGAGTTTATCGAGAGCGTCTCGGAGGGCAAGCTGCATTATTCGTGGCCGGCGCAGGTGAACCGGCACATCGTCCAGGACGGGTTCGACCTGGTGCTCTCGATCGGCCAGGTGGTGCCGCACGAAGTCATCGGGATGGCCAATTACAACAAGAACATCCTGGTGGGCACCGGCGGGCGCGAGAGCATCAACCGCAGCCATTACCTGGGCGCGGTCTACGGCATGGAGCGCATCATGGGCAAGGCGCAGAATCCCGTGCGCGCGGTGCTGAATTATGCCAGCGAGCGGTTCCTGAAGCAGGTTCCGATTGTCTATGTGCAGACGGTGGTGGGACGGAGCGCCGAGGGCACGCTTGCGGTGCGCGGCCTCTTCATCGGCGATGACGAGGAATGCTTCCTGCGGGCGGCGGAGCTCAGCGTCAAGGTGAATTTCGAACTGGTGGAGGAGCCGATCCAGAAAGCCGTGGTCTATCTCGATCCGCACGAGTACCACTCCACGTGGATCGGCAACAAGGCCGTGTACCGCACAAGAATGGCGCTCGCCGACGGCGCGGAGCTCATCATCCTGGCGCCGGGCGTCAAGGAGTTTGGCGAGGACCAGCGCATCGATGAGCTGATCCGCAAGTACGGCTACCGCGGCACGCCGGCGACGCTTAAGGCGGTCGAGGAAAACGCGGATCTGGCCGGAGAGTTAGGCGCGGCAGCCCACCTGATTCATGCATCGAGCGAGGGAAGGTTCAAGATCACCTGGTGCCCCGGCAAGCTGACGCGGGAAGAGATTGAAGGCGTGGGGTTCGCGTACGGCGACCTGAATAACATGCTGGCTAAGTACGACCCAACGAAGTTACATCACGGGTATAACCGCGTGCACGGGGAAGATATCTTCTTCATAGCGAACCCAGCGCTCGGCCTTTGGGCGCACCGGTCGAGGCTTGGCTAAAACGGATTGCGGTGGTTGTAGGGACTGTGCCCCGTTCATCGCAGCTTCATCGCGATGAGCGGGCGTTGTCTTTGCCTTTGCTTTTCTTTCTGTCATTCCCCGCGGGGAATCTGCTTTTCGGCTGCCCTACCGGCGAACTCAATCTCCTTGCATGGTGCTCACTCCACTCCGAGCTCCCGCAGCAAAAACGCATAATCGAACGCAATCTCCTTCAAGTAGTCATACCGCCCGCTCGCCCCGCCATGCCCGGCCTTCATGTTAGTCACCAGCAGCAGGGGGTTGTTATCCGTCTTCAGCGTGCGCAGCCTGGCCACATACTTCGCCGGCTCCCAATACATTACCTGGCTGTCATGCAGGCTGGTCTTGATTAACATGGCCGGATAACTCCCCGCCTTCAGGTTATCGTAGGGCGAGTAACTCAGCATGTAGCGGAAATACTCTTCCTGGTTGGGATTGCCCCACTCTTCGTACTCGGGCACGGTGAGCGGAAGGGTCGCGTCCAGCATGGTGTTCATCACGTCCACAAACGGCACGTGCGACAGGACCGCGCGGAAGAGATCGGGGCGCATGTTCACCACCGCCCCCATCAGCAGCCCGCCGGCCGAGCCGCCTTCGATGGCGACGCGCGCGGGATCGCCGTAACCGCTCGCAGTCAGATGCTCCACCGCGGCGATGAAATCGGTGAAGGTGTTGCGCTTGACCAGCATCTTGCCCGCATCGTGCCAGGGTTTGCCCAGATCACCCCCGCCGCGGATATGCGCGTAAGCCATCACGACGCCGCGATCGAGCAGGCTGAGCCGGTTGGAGCCGAAGCCCAGCGGCAGCGAGTAGCCATAGGAGCCGTATCCGTAGACATACAGCGGATTCTTGCCGGGTTCGCGTTTGTCGCGCCGATAGACCAGCGAAATGGGGACCAGCGCGCCATCGGGCGTCGTGGCGTTAATGCGCTCGCTGGCGTAGAGGGTGCGGTCGAAGCCGCCGGGAACTTCAACCTGCTTCAGCAGCGTGGATTCGCCGGTGCCGAAGTCGTATTCGAAGACCGATCCGGGCGTGACCAGCGACTGGTAAGAATAGCGGAATTTCCGCGTGTCGAAGATGCGGTTGACGTGCGGATGGGCGCTGTAGGCGGGCTCGGGAAAGGCGATCTCTCCGATGTTTTCGGCCTCGGCGGTATCTCCCTGGAATCTCCACAGGCGCAGTCGCGGCAGGCCGCCTTCGCGATCGCAGGCGATGAAGAAGCGATTGAACAGATCCACGTCCTCGAGCATCACGTCGTCGCGGTGGGGGATGCGCTCGACCCAGTTATCGCGCTGCGGAGCGATCACGGGCGCGGTGACCAGGCGGAAATTGCGCCCGCGGTCATTGGTGCGGATGAACCAGAGCCCGCCGCGATGGTCCACGCTATACTCGTGCTCGTTCTCGCGCGGGGCGATGACGGTGAACTTGCTTTCGGGATCGCCGGCGGGAATAAACCAGCACTCCGTGGCGGTGTGGCTGGCTGATTCCATGACGATAAACTGTTCGTCGCGGGAGCGGCCGGCGGCCAGGTTGAAGCGCTCGTCATCGTCCTGGTAAATGAGGTAGTCGCCGAAGTAGGGCGTGCCGCGCATGTGCCGCCAGAGCTGGTATTGGCGCTTCTGCTCCTCGTCCTCGACCGTGTAGAAGAGGTTGAAATTGTCGGCGGCCCAGACCACGGATCCTACCCGCTCCACCGAGCCTGCAAGGACTTTGCCGGTTTCGAGGTCCTTGATGAAAAGCCGGTACTGGCGGAAGCCGGTGTAGTCCACGGTGTAGGCCAGCCAGCGGCTGTCGTCGCTCACGTCCACGGCGCCTATGGCGAAAAACGGGTGGCCTTCAGCCATAACGTTGCCGTCCAGCAGCACCTCCTCGGGCGCGTTGTAGAGGGGACCTGATCCCAGTCCGAGCTTGCGGCAACTGATGCCGTACTGTTTGCCCTCCTCGGTGCGCGAGTAATACCAGTACTGGCCGTCGCGGTAGGGCACGGAGACATCGGTCTGCTTGATGTGGCTGAGCATCTCGCTGTAGAGCTGGTCGCGCAGCGCCGCCTGGGGCGCCATCACGGCTTCGGCATAGGCGTTCTCGGCTTCCAGGTAGGCGGCGGTGTCGGGATTCTCCTTGTCGCGCAGCCAGGCGTAGTCATCGCCGAGGGTGACGCCGTGAAGCTGAACCTCGGTGTGCTTTTGTGGGGCTATTGGGGGAGTTGCAACCTGATCTTCGTTCATTGCCATACCAGTTTATTGTGCCGGACTCATCCGGCCGCAACGGAACCGCGAGAAGCCGCCAGCCGTACAATTGAAACGATGAACACCTTAAATCGGGTTGGTGCGGCGGGGTTGCGGCTGGCATTGGTGGCAACCCTTTTCTTTTGCGCTGCTTGGGCCTCCGCCGAGCGCGTGGAAGACATGCCCAAGCCCACCGACTTTGTGAATGACTACGCCCACGTGCTTTCGCCGGATGCGATTGCGCGCATCGACAGCATCTGCAGCGAGCTGGACCACACCGCCGCCAACGCGCAGGTTGCCGTGGTTATCGTGCACAACCTGGACGGCGACGACGCGGCCGACTGGGCCAGCCGGCTGGAAGACAAGTGGCACATGGGCAAGAAGGGCTCTGACCGCGGCGTGCTGCTGCTGCTGGCCGTGGACGTGCACCAGTACCGCATCGATGTGGGCTACGGGCTTGAGGGCATTCTGCCCGACGGCAAGTTGGGCGATATCGGCCGCGAGATGCGCGTGGACCTGCGCCAGGGCGATTATGACGGTGCGGTGCTGCAGGCGGTGGGCGAAATCGGCCAGGTGATCGCGCAGGATGCCCACGTCACGCTGGCCGAACAGCCGCCGTCCGAGCAGCCCGCGCCGCAATCTGTTCATGGCGGCTTTCCGCTGGGCAGACTCATCTTTTTCATCATTTTCTTCGTGCTCTTCGGCGGCTCGTGGATTTCACGCCTGCTTTTCGGCGCCATGCTCTTCAACGGCTGGCGCGGCGGCGGCTGGGGCGGCGGAAGCTGGGGCAGCGGCGGCGGTTGGGGCGGCGGGGGTGGTGGAGGCGGTTCCGGGTTTGGCGGCTTTGGCGGCGGCAGCTTCGGCGGCGGCGGAGCCGGAGGAAGCTGGTAAGAGCAGGGAGTAGGGAATAGGGAGTAGGGAGTAGTGAGTAGTGAGTAGGACGAAGGGGCTCGAACGAGAGCCGGAGGAGAATCGAACGATATGCGTCGTGGATTGATGGTGTTTCTGGTAGTGATCGCGGTGATTGTGCTGGCCGGGCTGTTTGTGTACGGCAGCTTCAAGAGCACGCAGAACCAGTTGGTGCAGAAGGACGAGAACGTGAAGCAGTCGTGGTCTGAAGTGGACGTGAACCTGGAGCGCCGCGCCGACCTGATTCCCAACCTGGTGGAGACGGTGAAGGGCTTCACCAAGGAAGAGAACAGCGTCTATGCCGATATTGCCAACGCGCGTGCGGGCCTGCTGAGCGCGCAGGGTCCTCAGGCCAAGATTGCCGCTAACGGCACGCTGGATTCGGCCTTCGGACGCCTGCTGGCCTTGACGGAGAATTATCCGGTTCTGCGCTCCAGCGACCAGTTCATGCGCCTGCAGGACGAGCTGGCGGGCAGCGAAAACAGGATCGCGGTCTCCCGCCGCCACTACAACGAGGCGCTGCAGGATTACAACACCTTCGTGCGCGAGTTCCCCAACAGCATCTGGGCCAACATGCTCGGGTTCCACGAGAACAGCGCTTACTTCCAGGCCAGCGAAGCCTCGCGACAGGTGCCGAAGGTCAAGTTCTGAAGGCGCGACCGGCGCGGGCGGGGACGCCCGCGCTACAGCCGGCCGGGAGGCCGGCGCTACACTCGCCGTAGTCCACACTCGCCATAAACCAAAGGCCATCCCGTGCGGGATGGCCTTTGCATCGGGGCCGAATTCCAAATCCAAACTACTTGAACGACCTTATGCCGCCGGCCTCGTCCTCGTAGACGTCGAAGACGGTGTAAAGCTTGGTGAGCTGGAGGACGTCCTTGACCTTTTTGGTCAGGCCCAGCAGCTTGACGCTTGCGCCCTGGTTTTTCGCGGTGGTGAAGGCGCTCACGAGCTCGCCCAGGCCGGAGCTGTCGATGTAGTTTACGTCGCTCATGTTCAGCAGAATATTGCGCGATCCCTTGCTGATGAGGTCACGGACTGCCTCGCGCAACTGCACACTGCCCTCGCCAAGGGTAATCCGCCCGCTCAGGTCCAGAACGGTGACGCCGTCCACTTCACGGGAAGCAATTGTCAATGCCACAGGAAATTCCTCCTTTTTCGGGTATTACGGTTATAGCACCTTTGACCGATCGGTGGCCGCACCGGGGATGCCGGGCCCGGACGACTCCCATCCCCCGGGGCGCCTAGTGTTTTTCACCCGGCGGCGCCAGGTACTTGACCAGCGTCAGCTCGGTTCCAGGATGCAGTTGACGAAAGTGTACCTCATCCATGAAGGAGCGAATGAGGAAGATGCCGCGCCCGGTTCCACGCAACAGGTTTTCCGGGTCGCGGGGGTCCGGCAGCGTGTCCGGATCCACCCCTCGGCCCTGGTCGCTGATCACGAAGACGAGCGATTTACCGGTGTTCTCAAAGCTGGCGGTGATGCATTTGGCGGGATCGTATTCGTTGCCGTGCAGAACCGCGTTCACCGCCGCCTCGCGCACCGCCATGGTTACGCGGAAGCATTCGTCCTCGTCCATGCCCGCCTGCCCCGCCAGCTTCTCCGCCATGGCCTCCACCTCGCCCACGCTCTCCATGGTGGAACTGAGCGAGATGGTCTGCCGTCCTCGGTTCGGTCCGCTCAATCGATCTTCAAAACCCCGCTGGTGATCTAGCGGCGAACCGGATTTGGATGCCGGCCGCGCATGCTGTGGAGCCTGTTCGCAAGTTTCATGGCTGGAAGGGATTGTGTCAAGGCAGGGCAGATTACGGCACCGACGCCGTCGAAAAACCGGCTACACTCTTCATGATGGACAACGGCCTCCCAACCCGCGTCAGTCTTACCGCCCTTTTGGGCACGCCGGTTACGGACGCGCAGGGCCATTTGCGCGGGCGCCTCAAGGACATTGCCGTGGCCACCGGCCCGGACGCGGGAAAAGTTGCCGGCCTGGTGCTCAAGACCCATTCCGGCCTCTGCCTGGTGCCTTCGCAGGAAGTGATGGAAACGCCCGCCGGAACCCTGGAGCTGCGCACGCCCGAGGCCATGACCCCGCTGCGCGACGACGGCAATTACATTTTTCTGCAGCAGGACCTGGTGGACCGCCAGATCATCGATGTCGACGGCCGCAAGGTGGTCCGGGTGAACGACGTGGACCTGGAGTGGACCGGGCACGGCTCAGCGCACCTGCTGCGCGTGGCCGAGGTGGAAGTGGGCCTGCGTGGCGCGCTCAGGCGCGTCTTCAAGGGGCTGCTGCCGCGCGCTCGCCTTGAGGCGCTGTCCCGCCGCATCGTCCCCAAGATCATCCCCTGGCAATTCGTCGACATGATCGAGGTGGACCCGGCCCGCCGGGTAAAGCTGCGCATCGCCTACGAACGCCTGGCCGACATGCATCCCTCCGACCTGGCCGACATCCTGGAAGATCTGCCGCCCGCCGAGCGCGAAGCTGTCTTCACCTCGCTCGACGAAGAGGTTGCCGCCGACGCGCTCGAGGAAGTCGAGCCCAGGATGCAGAAATCGCTGCTGGAAAAGCTGGACGAGGAGAAGATCGCCGACATCGTGGAGGAGATGGATCCCGGCGCCGCCGCCGACCTGCTGGGCGAGCTGTCCGAGGAACAATCCGACGCCATTCTCGAAGAGATGGAGCCCGAGGAGCGGCAGGAGGTGGAGGAGCTGCTCGAATTCGACGAGAATTCCGCGGCCGGCTCCATGACCACCGACTTCGTCGCCGTCAACGCGGAGGCGACCGTGGCGCAGGCGGTCCAGGCGTTGCGCGCATTCGACGGCGACCCCGAGTCCATCACCGAGATTTACCTGCTCGACGACAAGCGCGTGCTGCGCGGAGCCGTCTCGCTGGCGCGCGTGGTGATGGCCCAGCCGGAGGCGCGCCTGAACGTGCTGGCCGAGCCCCGCGTGCTCTCCTGTCCCGCCGATACCAGGCAGATCGAGCTGGCCGAAGTCTTCGACAAGTACAACCTGCACGCCCTGCCGGTGGTGGATGCGCAGAGCCGCATGGTCGGCGTAGTCCACGCCGATCACGTCATCGCATTCCTGCGCGAAAAAATCTGAGATTCGCTGAGAGCCGGTAGCTTGTAGCCTGTAGCTACCACATCGAGCTACCAGCTACTGGCCTGCATCCAACCGGCGAAAGCCCTGGTTCCCGCCCCAGCGGCGTCACCGTCCCACCGTCACCCGCATCCCCGACCCATGCGCCACGGTCACCGCGTATTTCCCCTGCTTCAGCGCGCCGCGCTTTGCCTCGCGCGTAATGTGCGCCTCGCGCGCGTCCAGCGCCGGCGCATTCAGCGTTTCCGTCTCGACTTTGCCGCTGCGGCTCGAGCCGAAATCGAGAGTAAGATCCAGATCGCGCTCCGCATCCTTGTTCAGGATCACCACCGTCCTTGCTCCATCCGGCAGCTTCGCCGCGTACGCCGTCGCATCCACGCCCGTGGCCTGGATCTGTCCCGTCAAGTCTGCCTTCACCAGCGTGGACCCGCACAGCGCTCCCGCAAACTTCAGCCCGTAGCCCACCGGCTCCAACTCGTACTTGTCCCCGAACGTCGCGATCGGCGTGTAGAACGGGTGCGGATGGCTCGCAATCTGTTCCGGCGTGGCCCCCGCGTCCTTCAGCATGACGTCCCCGGGCAAGAATCCGCCCACTGAGTTCGCCACTGACTTGCCGGTCCCGCCGTGCAGGTTTACGCCGGAGTAATTGTTGCTGGCCAGCAGCAGCGAGTAGTCGGCCGACCAAAGCGCCGCCGCAAGCACGTCGGACACGCCCGGTTTGCCGCCGCGATAGCAGGTGTTGCCTTCGGTCATGCGCACCCGCGCGCCCATCTTGTCCGCCGCGGCCGTCGCCGCATCCGCCGTCCGCTGCACCCGCGCCATGGTTGCCGGCTTCAGCAGGTTGGGGATGTTCACGTTGGGATTGGTCGCCGGGCCGCCGAAGTAGTAATGATGCGTCAGCGTGGTCACGTGCGGCGGATCCTGGATCGACGGCCACATCCCCGCAATCTCCGTCAGCCAGGAGATGTTTCCCGCCACGTCCGGCATGCCGAATCGCGCTCCCGGCACCGCCTTCGCGACCGCGCGCGCCATCGCCAGCCACTCGTCCAGGTACGCCTTCGAGTTCCACGTCTTCGGGTCGCGCAGGTGGCTGCCGAACAGGTCCACTTCGTTGCCGATCTGGAAATACTGCAGCCGGCCGCCCAGCGTTTTGGCCACGTACTCCGCCTCCGCCGCCGCGTGCTCCGGCGTGTTGGTGCCCATCCCGATCCCGTAAAGACAAGTCCATCCCGTTGCCCGCAGAAACCCCCCCAGGTTGCGCACCGCCTCCGCCGTTACCGGGTAATACTGCGCCTTCGGCTGGCCGATCACTTCGCGCACCTCGGGATGTTCGGGCTCCTTCGATTCCGGCGTTGGCTTCCACCATTCGTACTCGCTGGTGTTCCCGCCCAGCCGCAAAACGCCATGCTCGCTCAGCGCCTTGAACGCGTGGATCAATCCCGTGTTCGCGGTGGAAAAGAATGTCGGATCGAGAAGCTGCTGCACCTCGTACGAGAGGCCGATGTAGTCCTCCGGCATGTGCGGCCCGTTGGCCTCGGCGGGAATCTCCAATGTGACTTGCGCGGTTCCCTGCGCCCGCAATCGCGTGGCCGCAACACTCATGGCGGCAGTGGCAAGAAAACGGCGCCGGCTGATCTGGTCCATTCTTATCGCTCCTTCCATCGGAGCTCGCGTGCGCCCCGGTTTCCGTTGTCCAGTATAGGCCGCCCATCCGCTGCGCCCGAGCGCAGTGTCGCTCGGCTGGGTTTTACGGAAGTCACTGTAAGCACGACCCTCGTGCCGGCGCGCTGACTTGCTGGCTCGCTGACTTGCTAACTCGCTAACTCGTTGACTTGCTGGCTCGCTGACTCGCTGACTTGCTAACTCGCCGGCTCGCAGCCCCTCAGTGCTCATGCTTGCCCGGCCGCAGCATCAGGTCGCGGATGGCCTCGTGCGGATCCTTGCCCTTGTCCAGGATCAGCTCCATCTGCTCGGCAATCGGCATCTCCACGCGATGCTGCCGGGCCAGTTCCAGTGCGGCACGCGTCGTCAACACCCCTTCGGCCACCTTCCCGCCCAGCGAATCCAGAATCTCCCTGAGCTCGCGCCCATGGCCCAGTTCCATGCCCACGGTGCGGTTCCGGCTCAGCGAGCCGGTGCAGGTCAGCACCAGGTCGCCCAGCCCGGAGAGCCCTGACAGCGTCTCCCTCCGCGCCCCGCACGCCACCGCCAGCCGCGTAATCTCCGCAATCCCGCGCGTGATCAGCCCCGCCGACGAGTTGTGTCCCAGCCCTACTCCCGCCGCAACCCCCGCCGCAATCGCGATCACGTTCTTGAGCGCGCCTCCCAGCTCCACGCCGATCACGTCCGACGACGTGTACAGCCGCAGCGTCTGGGACGAAACCTCGCGCTGCACCAGCGCCGCCACCGCGTGATCCGCAAACGCCACCGTGACCACGGTCGGCTGGCCCTCCGCCACTTCCATGGCGAAGCTCGGCCCGCTCAGCGCCCCCACGGGAATATCGGTAAGCCCGGCCTCCCCCAGCGTGTTCGCGATCACCTGCGTCATGCGCAGGTTGGTCCCGGTCTCCAGTCCCTTGGTCGCGCTCACCAGGATTTGCCCCGCGTGCATCTGGCCCCGCAGCCGCGTCATGGTGGCGTGCAGAAACTCCGAGGGGATGACGGAAAAAACGATGTCGGCATGGGCCACGGCTCCGTCGTCGCCCGTAACCGCAACCGCTTCCGGCAAGGAAAACCCAGGCAGAAACTGCACGTTCTCCCTGGCCTCGTCGATCGTTTTGGCCAGCTCCGGTGTGAACGCCCACAGGGTCGCCTGGCGCCCGTTGCGCGCCAGCGAAAGCGCCAGCGCCGTTCCCCAGGCGCCGGCGCCCAGCACCACGATACGCGGACTGATCGGTAGGACTGTCATGCCGTTTTGACCGCTCCAATCCGGCGCTCGGTGCCGGTCAGCAGCCGGCGAATGTTGGGATGATGCTTGACGATGATCAGCAGCGCCACCGCGATCTGCGCGGCGATAAAGAACGCCGGCCTATCCCCGCGCACCGTGAGCCACGCGAAGGCCGGAAAGCTTGCTGCGCCCAGGATCGAGCCCAGCGAAACGTACCGCGTCGCCGCCGTCACCAGGGCGAACACCGTGATCGCCGCCAGCGCCGCCCACGGCGCCGCCACCAGGAACACGCCAAATCCCGTAGCCACGCCTCTGCCGCCCTTGAATCCCATCCAGACGGAAAACATGTGCCCCAGCACCGCGCACAGCGCCGCCAGCGCCTCCACATTGCGCGGCGGCCAGGCCGGCAGCAGCGGCGCAAACACATATGCCCCCAGC
This sequence comes from uncultured Acidobacteriota bacterium, assembly GCA_963766785.1. GTDB lineage: Bacteria > Acidobacteriota > Terriglobia > Terriglobales > Acidobacteriaceae > Telmatobacter. The sequence goes on along the minus strand of CAVYBV010000004.1, from coordinate 67,362 downwards.
AGCACCGCCGCCGCGCCCTTGGCCGCATCCAGGACGAAGGTGGCCGCTCCCAGGCCCTTGCTCCCCGAGCGCATCACGTTGGTCGCGCCAATATTGCCGCTGCCCACGGTGCGGATGTCTTGCTTGCGGAAGACGCGCACCAGCAGGTATCCCGTGGGGATCGACCCCAGAAAATACGAAATGACTCCAACCAAAACACTTGCAAGGGACATCACGGTTGAGAGTTTAGCAGGTGGATGAGGCCAGCTTGTAATACTGAGAGGCATCCCCATGTCGGTAGAGAGCAAACCACGCCTCCACCACTGCATCTTCATAGAGCTCCAGCTTGCGGAAGATCTCCCGCGCAAACTCGATCGGCGCAACGCCCGAAGCCGTAATCACGTTTCCGTCCGTCACCGCCGGCGCATCCGAATACAATCCGGCGCCCTTGTATCCTGAGGCGGCCAGGTATGCGGCTGCGTTGCTGGTGTGCCGCCGGTCATCCAGCAATCCCGCTCGCGCCAGTGCCAAAGTGGCCGCGCAGATGGCCGCCACCGGCACGCCCGCGGCCAGAAACTGGCGCGCCGCATCCACCGCCTCCCCGTTCCCGCCCTGCTCCCAGGCCTGTCCACCGGGCAGCATCAGCAAGGCGCTGTTCGCCGGCTCCGTCTCTCGAAGGGTCGTTTCCGGCAGGATGCGCAGCCCGCCCATGGTCACGATGGACGCGCCTGCCGCCCCCGCAGTCACCACGCGGTAGCGTCCCGGTTGCCGCTGAAACGCGGGATTATTGATCGCCGCGGTGGCAAACGCCGGCTCCCAATCCGCCATTCCGCCAAATACGAACAGGTACACGGCCTTCGCATTCATCCCGCCATCCTTCTGCGCCACTCGCATCCGGAGCGAGCCCGCGCGCACACTCGCCTAGTCAACCATCACTTCGCCGGGCAGGATCGGCCGCGTCCGTGGCAGCGCGCCCTGCCACGCCGCCATGCCCATCCCCGCCAGCGTGCCCGCGTACACCGCCAGCTTGATGGCGCTGCCCGTCCGCGTGTGCGCCAGCGCCTCCGGCATCGCCTTCCACAGCACCAGCAGCAGCGTCTGCGCCGTGGTCACCGCCCACACCGACCCGTAAAAGTACCGCCGCTCCGTGCCTTCGTTCCTGGTCGAGCGCCCCACCCGCGGCAGCAGCCCCGCCGCGCCCAGTGCCAGAATCGCGACGCAAAGCGGCAAATAAACATAGTGATACAACTGGCTCATCACCCACACTCCGGTGACGATCGCAATCGTCAGCCCGACGAGGTTCAGCAGCGCAAAGTTCAGCACCGCGTTCCATGCAAAGGTGTAGCAAACCTTGCGGTAGAGCGGGTTGGGCTTGTCCTCGTCAAAGCGGAGGATGTAGGGCGCCGGCTCCACCCCCGGCATCTGCCCAAAGTAGCCCGCGATGCCCGTGCCCGCCAGCACCACCGCCAGCCAGATCGAATTGGCCACGCTGAACCCGTGCGCGAACAGCGAGAACGTCAGCGGCCCCGGCGCCAGAAAGAACACCCAGATCCAGATGGGCCAGTGCAGGAACCGGTAATAGGTCTTGTTGCGGGTTCGCATCCTGCGGGCGTCCGCATATTCCACTCTGCCGCTGTAGCGCATGGGGAGAGTTTTTCAGAGGCGAAGCGGGAGCGTCAAACAGGGGCAGGCTTGGGTGGTGGCGCAGTTTCCGGTTTGCAGGTGATTTGGGCAGAGCCTCATATCGAGTAGCGTGGCTCGCTGAAAACGACGCTTACCTATTACCTCGATGAGTTCACATTCAGGTTTAACTGTCGCAAATCGATGAATAGGGGCAAGCTGTTTTATAGGCTGGTTCAGCAGGCTGTGGCTATCGAATCCTGTGCCTCTGGACAAGATTCTACATCCCGAAAAGTGACAGGCTCGAATGTTGCCGCCACGCAAAACACCGGCAAGAGAAACAAGTTTCGATCTCCCGATGGATCAAGCGGCTGGAGCATAGTTTCCCTTGCCAGCCCTATTCAAACGAGATACTGAACGACTACCGTTGGAAAGTGTCGGCTCTTACGCCGCCCGGCCGCCAATCAGGCGATGGCGTCGATTCCGTGAATGGACGCTAATGTGAGCAGCTTTGCTGCGGGTCCACTCGGAGTTTTCTCGCCGCGTTCCCACTTACTGACAACGCCAACCGTGACGTTCAAATGAGCGGCAAAAACGGCCTGGCTTACGTCGGCTTTGGAGCGGATACGCCGGATAGCGGCCGGAGTCAGCATCTTGACCGGAGTAAGACAGCTACGGTCAAAATTTTGCATCGTCTTTTTGTCGATCAGTCCGAGACGGTAAAGGTCGCTGGCGTTCTCGTGCGCTTCTGCGAGGGCTCTGCTTTTGTAGGTCTTTGCCATGTTGTCCTCCTATCGGGGTGGGCGGAATTCTAGCAAGGTTCCGTCATTTACAGCTATGCTCATTTCGCCATCAGTGAATTCCAAATAACGCTTTGCAAGAAGCCGGTAGACTTTGAGTTCCTTGGAAGTAATATTTTCCATATCCTTCTTTTCCCATCCGAACATCAGGACTGCACGGCGTCCGACTTTCAGCGCAACCAGCGCCCGACCGCCACCACTTGCGCCTTCTCCCGGCCTGGCGATTCGGAACTTGTAAAGCCCTCCGCCGAGATCGGCGTCTGGTGGAGAAAGTACGGCTTCCCAAAGAGCCTCATCCGAAACGCGCATCCGACGGGCAAACCGGGCAAAGCCTTTAAGCGCGAAAACCCGGAGCTGCGGCGGTGACGTCTTTGGCATTGTGTTTAGTGTAGCACTAGGAACCATAGCTGCAAAACCTCCTAAATACTGCGCTATGGCTGGAAAAGCTAAGATTGAAGATCTCGTCTGGAATTGAATTAAGGGAATCACTTCCCCGCCTGTAGTCCTGCGACGGAAAGACAAGGGGAACAATCAGTAGCGGCTGCGTCTTACCGCGATGCCCCAGAACCCTCAGTGAATTTTGCAAGCTGGGTATCTGCTTAGCTCATGTTGCCACAAGATATAGCGGTCCGAGTTCCGTAATTCTTGGTTGCTTATCGATGAAGTGTAACGTATTGGAAGTAAGTATGTTATTGCAACGAAGGCCTGACAATTCCAATCAGGATTGCCAGGCCTTCGTTTGTTACGATTCGCGCTAATGCTGAATTACATCCAGACCGGGAATCAGACGGAAGTGGCGCACATTGATCGTTAGAACTGAGAAGCCGAGTTCCAGCGCTGTAACGCCAACCAGCAAGTCGGGGAGAGGAATCTTCACGCCCTGAGCCTGCTGCTCACCGTCGATTCTGGCAGCAAGCAACGCTGTGGTTGTGGTATAGGGATAGACTGCGAAAGCGCGCAGAATATCGTCGATGAACGCCTGCCGGCGCAACCGGATTTCCAGAGTTTGCGCACGATAGATAGCGTGAGCAATCTCCGTCACTCCCATCGCGGAGAGCGCAGCATCCTGATCGCCCGCTACGGAGACGATTCGTTCAATCAGCTTTTCGACATTATCCCTACGACGTTCCGCATCAATTAAGACACTGGAGTCGAGGATCAATCCCATAAGTTTTCCAGAGGCTCGGGATGGCTGTTGACAGCTGCTTCAAGATCCCGGCCAAAACCGCCGTCGAGCGTGGCCGTAGAGCCATGCTTTTTGGCTAGTCGTAGAGATTCCGAGAGGCGCCGCATCGGGCGTTCGATGATTGTGCGTAACACAAGGGAAGGCGTAGCGTCTTTTTCGATGACGATCTCCTCACCCCGATAAGCACGGGCCAGCAAAACCGCGATGTCGCGGATTGCCTCGGCCTCAGAGATACGGATCGTTGCCATACTCATTATGATACCTCGATTCGTTTTCAAAAGTGCTGATAGATGGGCGCTCGCCTCCAGTCCATACCTGGCGAGAAGGAACCCTATCTGCTTTACTCATGTCGCGAAGACTGCGAATATCTCCTTATGGATGAAGAATATCCGCGCAACCTGTTAGAACTCGAATCGCAATTCTCGACAGAGGAGGCCTGCCGGGGCTACTTGGCTCGCCTTCGGTGGCCCGCAGGCTTCCATTGCCCGCGCTGCGGAAAGCCATCCGCGACCTGGCCTATCCGTAAGACACTGCTTCAATGCCCAGCCTGCAAATATCAGGCGTCGGTAACAGCGGGAACGATCTTCGATAAGACACGTACTCCCATGACGGTTTGGTTCCGAGCGATATGGTGGGTAACCACTCAGAAGAACGGCGCCAGTGCAATGGGCCTGAAACGAATTCTGGGCCTGAAGAGCTACGAAACAGCATGGGCATGGATGCACAAACTTCGCCGGGCGATGGTCCGGCCCGGTCGGGAACTCCTGATTGGAAGGCTGGAGGTTGATGAATGCTACATCGGCGCGCCGGAAGAAGAGATGCGCGGCCGTGGAAGATCCGATAAGGCCCTCGTGGTTGTTGCGGTCGAAGAGAACGGCACCGGGATAGGACGAATTCGTTTTCGCCAGATCCCGAACGCTTCCGCGGCAACTCTCGATCGTTTTCTTCTGGAGTCAGTCGCGCCCGGCAGTGTCGTCCATACGGACGGTTGGAAGGGCTACCGGAAAGTGGGTTCCATTGGATTCGAGCACGAGGTAACCGTTCTGAAAGGTCGGAAAGAGCAGGCGTCAGAACTGTTGCCGCACGTTCATCTAGGGAACCTCTGATCAAGTCCTCTACGTGCGTCGATTGCGTCTAATCGTATAGGTGGAGATAAAACGCAATGCGCCAACTCACATTCGCCACACAGCCGAGTTTTGAAAAGTACGCTCGCAAGAGCCGCCGCGAAGAGTTTCTTTCCACCATGCAAGCCATCATCCCTTGGGCCGAGCTTGAAGAGCGCATTGCGCCACACTATCCCAAGGCGGGCAAGGGACGTCAGCCGGTCGGCCTCAGTGTTATGTTGCGGATTTACTTTTTGCAGCACTGGTTCGCGCTCTCCGATCCCGGCGCTGAGGACGCGCTCTATGAGTCGCCGGTGTTGCGCGGCTTCTGCGGCATCGATCTTGGACGCGCGCCGGTGCCCGATGAAACGACGATTCTCAACTTCCGTCATCTGCTTGAAGGCCACGATTTATGCGGTGAAATGCTGGACGTGGTGAATCACGATCTGGCCTCGAAGGGGCTGCGCATTACGACCGGCACGATCGTCGATGCGACAATCATCGCTGCGCCGAGTTCGACCAAGAACGAAAAGAAAGAGCGTGACCCCGAGATGCATCAGACGCGCAAAGGCAATCAGTGGTACTTCGGCGCGAAGGCGCATATCGGAGTCGATAGTAAGTCCGGCGTGGTGCATTCGGTCTGCACCTCGGCGGCGAGCGTTTCTGACGTGCATATGTTGCCCGACTTACTGCACGGCGATGAGAAGAAAGTCTGGGGCGATGGCGGCTATCAGGGACAGACGGAAGTGATCCGCGAGGCGGCGCCCGCGGCGCAGGATATGACCAACCGGCGCGCAAAGAATCACAAGGGCGAAGTGAGGGAAGAGGAGCGGCGCAAGAATCGCAATAAGTCGCGTGTGCGGGCGAAGGTCGAGTGGCCCTTTCGCATCTTGAAGCGGGTCTTTGGTTACACCAAGGTGCGTTATCGGGGCTTGGTGAAAAACCAGCACTGGCACCTGGCGGCCTTTGCGCTGGTCAATGTGTACCAGCACCGTAAGCGGCTGTTGAAGGCGCTGCCCACGCTGGCCCCGTGCGGGGCGTAGTGTCTCTGCGGGCCGCAAAACGGCCTGCGGAGACGAAAAACGAGGCATACAGCACAAAGTAAAGCCGGAAAAATAGTGCCCGGCGCGCAGGAAATCGCCGCATCGATGATATTTTTCTTCATGCGCAGGAATTCGATGGCTTGATCAGAGGTTCCCTAGAACCAGTCTCACAGATGCCTCAACAGGATTAACACGCATCCGAGTTGAACCATGCCCAGGAAATTGAGGGCATTGCGCTCCCATCGGCTGCTTATGCGTCGGAAGTTCTTCAGCCAAGCGAACAACCGCTCGATCTTCCAGCGCCTTATATAACGCCGCAGCGGTCTGCCATCCTGCGTTTTCCCTCGCTGCCGCCGGTTGGGGGCGATCATCTCGATGCCTCTGTCCCGCATACGTCCGTCCAGTGGATCGCTGTCGTAGCCCTTGTCGCCAATCACGCGTTTGGGCAAGGCGCTGACGTGGCGTCGGTCGAGCGTTTGGTCGACCAGCGTGGATTCATTCGGCGAAGCGCTTGTAACCCCGACGGCGATAGGAAGACCGCCGCGGTCCACGATTGCCATGATCTTGCTCCCTTTGCCGCAGCGCGTTGGACCAATGCGATCGCCCCCCTTTTTGCCCCGCTGAACGAGGCGTCGACGAAGGTCTCGTCCAGCCCCAACTGTCCCCGCGCAAGCAGGTCTTCGCATAAGGCCCACAAGATTCCGTCCAGCACCCCCGCGCGCTGCCAGTGCTGAAAACGGCGATGGCAGGTCTGGTATGCACCGTAACGCGCCGGCAGATCCTGCCAGGGCGCCCCGGTGCGCAGGATCCAAAGCACCCCATTCAGCGCTGGGCGCGCGTCGCCCCAACGTCCGCCGCGACCATCCGGCCGCTGCCGTCGCTGTTGATCCCACTCCACGAATGGCCGAACATATTCCCATTGAAAGTCACTCAAATCAGCCATGCTTTTGGTTTGCTTCAACTTCCAGCACAAAGCAAGCCTTTATTGCCCAGATACATTGGCGAGACTGGTTCTAGTGCTCTCGCTGCTGAAACGCTGGCTAATGGGGACGCACCAGGGTGCCGTGAGTCACAAACATCTGGACTACTACTTGGATGAATTCACGTTCAGGTTTAACCGGCGCAAGTCGATGAACAGGGGAAAGCTGTTCTACAGGCTGGTCCAGCAGGCAGTAGCTGTCGAGCCGGTTTCTTTGGATAAGATTCTTCATCCAGAAAAGAAACCGGCCCGAAAGCTGCCGCCACGAAAAGTTCCGGCGAGGGAAACCAATGCCGATCACTCGATGGATCGAGCGACCGGCACATAGGGGGGCCTGTTTTTTCTTGGCTTCAGAATCTGTTTCAAGTACAGGCGCGCTGGTTAAACAGCCGGCAGGTCAATCGAAGGCAAGATGAGCAATAATCGTCGCAAAAACAAGAACAAGCGGGATAGCGCAAACACACAGCAGAAAACGCCAGATGTTACGCTCAACATTGAGGTAGTAGCGGCCCCCGAAGAATGCGATCCAGAAACCAACAACCCCGACAACCATAGACACGCTAGTTGCAAATGTCTCATGCTCCTTGGCAAATTCGCGCAGGGAACCACTCTGGCAGATTCATGCCTCGTAGCTTTTACGGCTGTCCTTGCGGTGGTTGCCTGCCGCCAGACCGAAATCATACACGGCCAGCTTGCCGCGCAGCGTATCGAACAAAGAGGTTGGGTAAAAGTAAACTTGGGGGATACTGAGCCCGAAAAAGCTGTGGACGTTGTCGATAAAAAATCTCTTAATGCCCACATCCGAGTTGAGAACATAGGGATCACGGCTGCCAGGCAAATCTACGTCGCAATTTGCTTCGAGATATTGGAAGCCGGGCAGTCTATCAAGCAAAACACTCGATGCAGCACTCGACCGCACCACCAAAGCGAAATCGGAATTCTTTTCCCGAAGGATTGGGGTAGTTTTCAGAGCCTGGACGATCAACCTTTTTTCCCATCCAAGTCTGAAGTTGATGGGTTCAATTCCGGCCGAAAATATATTGCTGTTTAAGAGCGCACTCACTACTTTGACGTTCTCGGCGATGCCCATTGGACACAGTACTGCTTCCCTATTGGCAAGGGTGGTTTTGTTGAAGATGAAGCCTGCACCAACTTCTCCGAAGAGGGAGGCGGGGACTACAACCGCCAATAAAAATGGGCTAACCCTACGAAATAGATGGTTTAACCTCTCTAAATGGGTGCCACACTTTGCCTGTGATGAAAAGTCATGCAAGCGACCACAACATCTTGTGGCAACATGAGCTAAGCAGATACCCAGCTTTTGCAATTCACGAATGGAATGCAGCGCTTAGATGACAGGCGAACCGAACTCTCTGGGAGGTCAACAGACGCATACGGCTCAAACCGTGTTTCCAGCCCAACTCAGTCCTGTCCTTCGGCTCTGGATGTATGGTCGGCAATCCGGAAACTGCACGATTACCCACGTTTCCGGAACATAGAGCGATACGCGACAATGGGTTGGCGGCATCGAAACAGAATTGATCCGACGAGGACTGCGACCACACCTTCATGTTCTTGCCTTCCCCTGCGCACCTGCTGCTGATTGCCATCGTGCTGCTCAGCATCCTGCTCATGCTGCTGCGGCCGCGCGGCATAGCGGAAGTCTGGTGGATCGGCGCCGGCGCGGTGCTGTTGATCGTTTTTGGTCTCGTTCCGCTGCGCCTGGCCGTTCATGCCATCGCCGAAGGAACGGATGTCTATCTCTTCCTCGCCGGCATGATGCTGCTCTCTGAACTGGCCCGCTTCTACGGCGTTTTCGACTGGGCTTCCTCCGTTGCTGTCGAGCACGCCCGCGGCTCCTGCGCGCGCCTGTTCACGCTCATTTATGCCGTGGGCATCATCGTCACCGTCTTCATGTCGAACGACGCCACCGCCGTGGTGCTCACGCCTGCGGTGCTCAGCGCCGTGCGCCGCTCGCGCGCTGAGCCGCTGCCCCATCTGTTCGCCTGCGCCATGATCGCCAACGCCGCCTCGTTCGTGCTGCCCATCTCCAACCCCGCCAACCTCGTGGTCTACCGCGCGCACATGCCGCCGTTGGCCCACTGGATCGCCGCATTCGGCCTGCCGTCGGCGTTGTCCATTGCCGTTACTTACCTGGTGCTGCGCTGGACCATCCGCCGCGATCTTCGCTGCGCTGTGCCCGACCATCACGAGCATCCACCCTTCACCCCGACCGGCAAGTTCGTGCTGGCCGGAATCTTCATCACCGCCGGAGTGCTGCTTGCCGCTTCGGCCATGGGCAGAAATCTCGGACTGCCCACCTGCCTTTCCGCGCTGGCCATCGCCGCCGTTGTGACGATCGCGGCCCGAACCAACCCGGTGCGCATCGCACGACCCATCGCCTGGAGCGTCCTGCCGCTGGTGGCCGGGCTGTTCGTGCTGGTCGAGGCCATGGACCAGGTCGGCGCCGGCCGCCTCGCCGCGCGCCTGCTCATTCGCGCCGAGCACCTGCCCGCCGGAGCCGGCGCATTCCTCGCTGCCGCGGTAGTCGGCGTCGGCAACAACCTGGTCAACAATCTGCCCCTGGGCCTGATCGCCGGCAGCACGCTCCGGCTGATCGACGCCCACGGGCTGATTGCACATTCCGTGCTCATCGCCGTGGATATTGGCCCGAATCTCTCCGTGACAGGCTCGCTCGCTACGATTCTGTGGCTCATCGCGCTGCGCCGCGAGGGGGTGCATGTCAGCTTCTTGAGCTTCCTGAAAGTGGGTGCGGTGGCCATGCCGCTGGCGCTCGCCGCCGCCATCGCCGGTGCCGTAATTCTGCGCTAGCTCGGCCCCATCCGGGTAACACAGCATCCCGCCGCGCGTCCAACTCTGCTGGAACAGTTCTCGGGGCCGCGGTGTCTAAGCTGCTAGGGCCGGTGCGGCGTCGGGGGATGGACATTGCGCCGTTGGCAAGGCAGAGAAGCCCCATCCGTCGCGTTTGTCCGGGGAAAATGGTTCCGGGGGTCTCCTCGAGAATACTGAGGCCGGTTGGACAGGATACAATTCCCATTGGTGCCCGCTCCGGGCCGGTCGGTCGCGGAATTTCTTCCCCTGCTCGACTTTGCTTGTCAGTGGACGCCGGTGTTTCTATAATCCTTGCAACACCGTAACGGTAGCCGTGGCAACGCTTACAACCCGCGCGGGGGCGGTGGGCCGCAGAAGCTGAACCGTTTGGCCTCGGGCCATAGCATGCTTGACGATTGATTCCGATTCCGATTTTTCCCAGGAGCACTGAATGAAGAAGTTAGTCTTTGCGTCCATGATGGCGCTGGCGAGCATCGGCCTCGTTGTGGCGCCCAGTTTGCGAGCCCAGGATCAGGGCACGCTCAAGATCCAGGATCCTGCTGAGTACAACGCCTACGAAATGTTCAGCACCCAGCAGAATCCCAAGGCCAAGACCGAGGCCGGCGAGGACTTCCTCAAGAAGTACCCGCAGAGCCTCGCCAAGCAGACGGTGCTGCAGCAGATGATGGAGGCCTACTATGCCGCCGGTGACCAGGACGGCACCCTCAGCGCTGCTACCCGTCTACTTCAGGTAGACCCGAGCAACTTTGAGGCCATCGCCTACTCCGTCGCCATCAAGAAGGGCCAGTGCGGCACCACCAGCGAAGCGCAGACCTGCGACGACGCCGCGGCTCTGGCTCAGAAGGGCCTCCAGGTCGCCAAGCCAGCTTCCATGACGGACGACGTGTGGCAGAAGCTTACCGCCGGCGCATTTCCCGTCTTCCACTCCGCTATTGCGCTCGACGACGTGATTTCCAAGAAGGACTACAAGGACGCGCAGAGCCAGTACACGGACGAGCTGAATATGTACAACGATCAGCAGAGCAGGTCCATGGGCCTCCAGGACACCCTGCTGCTCGCCCAGGCCTACAGCATGCCCGGCTCGGCGCAGAACCTGCCCCTCGCCTGCTGGCTCTATTCCCGTGTCTGGGACTTCGCGCCCCAGGCTTATAAGAATCAGATCGAGCCCAAGCTCGACTACTACTACAAGAGGTATCACGGCAAGCTCGACGGCCTTGAACAGCTCAAGCAGCAGGCGCAGGCCTCCAACTTCCCGCCCGCCGGCTGGACCCTGACTCCTGCTCTCAGCCCGCAGCAGCAGATTCACGCTCTGCTCCAGACCACCGATCCCAAGACCCTGGCTCTGGCCGACAAGGAAACCGTCCTGGCCATGGGCGCCAAGCCCGACGCCGACGCTATGTGGGCCGTGCTGCAGGGGCAGCAGACCCAAGTTCCCGGAACCGTGCTTGAGGCCAACGCCACCAGCGCCAAGATCACCGTCACCGTCGTTGGGCATCCGCGGCCCGAGGAATTTGCCAGCGAGCCGCTTAAATCGCCCACGACCTGCAGCGCTCTGCCTCAGGGCGAGGAAGCGGACGCCGGCAAGGACTTCATCAACAACAGCGTCACTCCCGACGACAAGCTGAGCGCCTTGATGGAAAAGGAAGGCAGCCATATTCGCCGCGTCTCCATCGTCGGCCTGGTTCCCACCGTCAAGGTGGCTGTTACCCAGGACGCCAAGGCGGTCAAGGTGCCCGACTTCATCGTCAATTTGAAGGACCCCGCCTCCTGCAAGGACATTCCGGCCGTGGGTTCCGACTTCATCGTGAATCCCGGCGCGGCTGAGCTGGTCGGCACTTACAGCACGTATCGCCAGTTGCCGGCTACCGCAACCACGTCGCAGTCGGCCGAGATCGTGCTCAGCGACGGCCAGGTCATTCCCGCCGAACCCGCCAAGAAGCCCGCCCCAGGGCGCCGCGCGGTCCGCCGGCCGGCCCACTAATCCGGCAATCCTGGACACGCCAGTGTCCGGGTCCGACTACAGTCTCCTGGGAATCGAAAGGGCAGCCCCAAAAGGCTGCCCTTCACTTTTTCGGGGGCACCCTCGTTTTTCCATAGCGCCCCAGTCGCGAATGTGGGTGCCCCATCCTTGACGCGGCTTTTTGCGTCAAGGGTGGGAACCACCGAGGCCGAACTCAGCCTGCAATCGGGATTACAATTCCTTCAACCATGCCCAAAGGCCTTGTCCGCTATCAGAAGTGCGGAGTGTTCCACTTTGTTACCTTCAGTTGTTATAGAAGGCTTCCGCTTCTGTCGGCCAAGGCAGCGTGCTGCGCGTTTGAGCAGGAGCTCGAGGCGGCGCGTCGGCAATACGGGTTTATTGTTGCCGGATATGTGCTGATGCCCGAGCACGTGCACCTTCTGGTCAGTGAGCCGCGCCTCAAGAGCCTCGCAGTGGCCTTGCAGGTTCTCAAGCAGCGCACCTCGCGGAAGCTCAAGCCCGCGGGCAAGGAACATTTCTGGCAGCACCGCTATTATGATTTCAACGTCTGGAGCGAAGAGAAGGTTCGGGAAAAGCTGCGCTACATGCACCGAAACCCGGTGAAGCGCGGGCTGGTTGCAAGGCCTGAGGACTGGCCCTGGTCGAGCTTTCGTCACTATGCGACCGGGGAGGAGGGAGCGGTGGAGATCGAGTCGCAATGGACCGCGCGGCGAAGAGAGCTGCGGGCTGAGGCGGCCTCCCACCCTTGACGCAAAAAGCCGCGTCAAGGATGGGGCACCCACATTTGTTGCGGGAAAAGAATAGCAAGGGTGGGCCACCCGCCGTCGTCGATTGTTACAGGCAATTTGAGAGGGACTTGGAGCGGAGCGACTGAAGAGCCTACGTCATCGAGGAGAATTTAAGTTCTTCGTTCTCCACTCTCGCTTCTTCCCGCTGCCCGAGAATCGTCCGAACCACATCCGCGGCCCCGTAGCTTGTGCCCCCCGCCGGCAGGAACCGCCGCACGATGTTCAAATCGTTTCCCAGCGTCACCAGCGGAGCCTCCAGGGCCCCGTTTGCCCGCACCTGCGCCAGCCCGATGTTTGACAGGAGCGCATTGCACAGGCACTTCCGCCCTTCCGTGGCCTCCACCAGGCCGCCCTTGGACGTGTAGCTGTCCACCGGCTCGGCCGAACACCGGTACCCGATCTTGCCATCTTCCTGCGCGTAGGGCTCGCGCAGAAAACCCAGGTCACATACCCGCGTCCGCTTGGCATACGTCTCCGCGTCCGACAGGCTTCCCTCTAACTGCGCCACCTTGAACGGAAACCCCGTCGGCGACGCCAGCGGATCGGTGAACACCTGGGCTGTTCCCTCGCCAGCCTGCGCCAGCAGCCGCGATTTCAGGTCCTCCCTCAATCCCGATTCACGGCTGAACGCAAATGCTGTTCCCACCTGAACGCCTGCCGCGCCCTCGCTCAGCGCCTCTTCCAGCTTGGCGCGGCTGCCGTAGCCGCCCGCCAGCCAGAACGGCACGCCCAGCGCGCGGAATGCCGCCGCATCCACGATGTCCCGTTCGCCGTACAGCGGCTCGCCCGTCTCGTTCAGTTGCAGCTTGCCCCGCGGAGGCGCATTGTGACCGCCGGCCGTGGGGCCCTCCACCACAAATCCGTCCACCGTCCCGTTGGCCCGCCGCAGCAAAGTTGCCGCCAGCGTGTGCGACGAGACAATGGCCACAAAGCGCGGGCGCATCAGCGGCGTCAGCGGTCCCTCTGCATACTCCGCCGGGTCGAGCCGCATGATCGCGTCTTCTCCCAGCCCCGCCACGGCGCCCGTTACTGTTACCTTGTACTCCGACGCCACCTGCTGCGCCAGCGCGTCCAGCACTCCGGGAATGTGCAGCGGAATCCCCGCCCCCATCAGCACATATCCCACACCGGCCAGCATCGCTCCGTAGATCGACGCCAGGTGGGGAAGCTGCACCTTCTCGAGATAATTGATCCCCACCGGGTTTTTATGGCCCTCGCGCGCCAGGAACACCTCGGCGAAATTGGCGGCCATGCACAACTCGATCAGCTTCCTCGGCTCGCGCAACTGGTGCATCAGCGTCGCCCGATAGGGCGCTCCGGCGGCCTTGCCTCCGGAGACAAAGTACTCGTTCCACAGCCGCCGCGCCATCTCCTGGAAGGGAAATGCGTCCAGCGCGCGCCGCATGTGTCCGCCCAGGTCGCCATCCGCCAGCCGCCGCACAAATACCTGGTCCAGGGCCGTTCCAGAGACCACCCCAAGCTGCCCGATACTCGACACGGCGCGCGCCAGCCTCCAGTTGGAGACGCCCACACCCATGCCGCCCTGAATAATCCTGGGAAGGGTTACCATCCGCGCATTGTTTCACAAACTTGCAAGAACTTGCAGTGACGAATGAACTATATGTGCGCCGGCGGGCCCAAAACCGCCAGCTTGCCGGGCGCCATGGGTCCCGCCTTTGGCACGCGGGTTGCGCGACTCGCAGACTTGTTGACTGGCTAGCTCGTTGTCTCGCCGGCTCGTTGCCGCACATGCTCAGCGCGCACGTCATTGGCGGTGAACAGGCGCAGAAACGGCGCTCCCATGGCGGCGGCTTCGACCGCCGGCCGGCCATTTGCCTCCTCGCGCTCCACGATGCAAACCGCCGCGGCCACAACCATCCCCGCCTCCCGCGCCGCTTCAATGGCCGCGATGGTCGATGCGCCGGTAGTGCAGACGTCATCCACGATGACCACGCGCGCGCCCTCGCGGCAGAATCCCTCGATGCGCCGCCCGGTTCCATGGGTTTTTTCCGCCTTGCGCACCAGGAATCCGTGAATGAGCGGCGCGCCGGGCCGCTCCACCGCTCGCCAGGCGCTGGCCGTGGCCACGTTGGAGACGATGGGGTCGGCGCCGAGGGTGAGTCCGCCCACGGCCTCGACTTCAATCCCGCGTTGCTTGAGCAGGTCCAGGATGGCGAGTCCCGTCAGCCGGCCGCCTTCGGCATGGAGGGTGGTGATGCGGCAGTCGATGTAGTAGTCGCTGGTGCCTCCGGAGGACAGCTTGAACTGGCCCAGGCGGAAGCTGGACCGCGCCAGCAGCGAGAGCAGTTGTTGCGCATGGGATGTCTCTGCCATCTCCCTGATTCTACGAGAAGGCTAAGGCGCAAGGACGAGGGACCAGGGAATAGGAAGTAGGGAGTAGGGACGGACTGCGAAGATTTGCAGGAAAAAATAAAACGGCGATGTCAAATGGGACCTTGAGGTTACGGGGTATAAGTGCATTTTTGTGTTCGTCATTTCATCGCTTTTCATTCTCTCTTGCTCCGTCCGGCTGCACTGGCGAGGGCTTTGCCGTGGCCGGGCGCCGTTTGGGGCGGAAAAGGAAAAGGCCCGCGTCTGGCGAGCCTTTTTCCACCCATCTAAGACCAGTGTACCTGAGCCGGAGGGGAAAGGTGCACATCGGAGGGAGAAAAGTGCGATTCAGGGGTGGTATGGAAGTTGTCGCTAATGAGATATTTGCAGACACGTTACCGTATTATGGTGAATCGTCTCACGCAGGCCCCTTGACACGCGAGTTTTGGGCTGTTTTTGCGAAATATTTTTTTAATTCCATGAATCCGAAGGATTTAATGGGTCAGGAACAGCCATTTTGACAGGCGCATCACTCGTCGCGCAGCGCCACCATGGGATCGATGCGCGTGGCGCGGCGCGCGGGGATGGAACACGCGGCCAGCGCCACCAGCACCAGCAGGATGGAAACCCCTGCAAACGTAGCAGGATCGTAAGGGCGCACGCCGTAGAGCATCGCGGCCATGAGCCGTGTGACCGCCATGGCGACGCCGATGCCCAGTACCGCGCCGGCCAGTGCGAGCAGAAGCCCACGACGCACCACCAGCCGCATCAACTCCCACTTGCGCGCGCCCAGGGCAATGCGAATCCCCAACTCGCGGGTGCGCCGCGCCACTTCATAGGAGAGCAGCCCATACAACCCAATGCACGCCAGCAGCAGGGCCAGCAGCGCAAAGATGCTCGACAGCCGCGACATGAGCCGCTCCTGAAATAGGGTTTGCTCAATCTGCCCGGTTTGCGTGCGCACATCGAACAGGGGCAAGTTGCTGTCGGCGTGGGAGACGATCTGGCGCACCGGGCCAACCAGCGCGTTGGGGTCCGCAGCGGCGCGCAGCTCGAAGTAAGCCTGGTTGCTGACCAGCGGCGAATAAATGGTTGGCTCAATCTCGTGCCGCAGGCTGTAGTATTTGCTGTCTGCGGCGATGCCCACAATGCGATAGCCGGGCCGCGGACCGGTTGGCGGCTCGTCACCTTCGGCGTTGCCCATGTGCAGGCCAAGCGGATCGCGGCCGGAAAGATATTTGCGCACGAATGTCTGGTTGACGATGACCGGAACGGGCGCGGTCGGCGGCCAGCTTGGTTTCACAGCGGTAGCCGCGGCAGGTGCAGCGCCGGTTGTGCGTGCTTTGCTCGCCAGTTCGTCGGCTGCTGTCACTGCGGCCCTGGTTTCGCTGGCGGACGCAAAATCGGCGGAATTAAGGGCTCGGCCTCCGCGCAGGGGAATACGCATGGCCGACAGGAAATCGAGGCCCACAGGAAGGATGTTGGTATCGAGATTCGATTTGTGCGGCGCGCCATCCAGGTGCACACCGGTGCTCGATTCGCTTCCGCTCAGAAGTGCCTCCTCCGAATAGCTGACCGACAGGACCCCCGGCAGCGCAGCAAAGCGCTGCTGCAGATCGCGATAAAGATCGGCGGTCTGGCGATCTTTATAGCCGGCCATGGTGGGATTGATGGCGAACAGCAGGATGTTGTGCGTATCGAAGCCGGGATTCAGGGTTTCCAGATTCCGCAGCGTTCGCACCAGCAAGCCCGCGCCAGCGAGCACGACGATGGACAGAGCGACCTGCGCCACCACCAGCACATCGCCGAGCCGGAAACCGCGGCCATAGCGGGCGGATTCGCCCGGAAGCGACGAGGTATTTTCGCGCAGCGCGGGCGTTAGGTCGAGCCGCGCCGTGCTCAGCGTGGGCGCAAGGCCGGCGAGGATTCCGGTGAGGAGCGTAACGCCGCTGGTGAAAGCGAGGACGCGCCAATCTGTTGCGATGACGAAGGGGAACGATTCGTCAAAGCCGCTGGAGAGCAGCTTGGTCAGGGCGTGGACGCCCCAGAACGCAACCACAATGCCTAGCGCGCCGCCGGCGACGGAGAGCAGGAGGCTTTCCGTGAGCAATTGGCGCGCGATACGGGCGCGGCGTGCGCCCAGCGCCTGCCGTACCGCGATCTCCTTTTGCCGCTTGGTTGAGCGCGCCAGGATCAGGCCGGCAACATTGGCGCAGGCAATCAGCAGAACGAACCCAACCGCTGCCATGATGAGTTTCAGCATGGGCGCAATTTCGTTGCTCTCCCCGTTGAGGCCCTCGCGCGCGGGCAAAAGCTTGATGGCGGGTGCATCGGCCTCGGCAAACAAGGGCTTGGCGCCGTGCAGCGTCTCATTGCGGAAAATGTTGCTTGCCTGAGCCTGGGCTTGAGCAACGGTGACGCCAGGTTTGAGGCGGCCGACGACGACCACCCACCATATGTTGGGATCGCCAAGTCGATCCTGAGTATCGTCCCACCATTGGCTGCGAACCCGCTTCACCAGCGAGATCGGCATGAAAAAGTCCTGGGTTTTTCCGGGAGTGAGTCCGGTGAATCGCGGGTCGGCCACGCCGACAATCAGTGCCTCTACATTATTCAGGCGAACGGTCCGGCCCACCGCGGCAGGATTGGCGCCGAAGGCGCGCTGCCAATAACGATAGTCGAGCACAATGGCCGGCGGCGCGCTGGGAGTATCGTCCGCCGGACCCAGCGGACGGCCGAATACGGTCTTCAGCCCAAGCAGATTGAAATAGTCGCCGGAGACATATTGGCCATCGGCAATACTGGCGGGACCGTTCCCGCTCAAGTCGATTTGCGGAGGGCCGGCGAATGCGGCCACGCCGGAAAATGAATTTGTCTGCGCGCGTACAGCTTCAAAAAAAGGCATGGAAACGAAGCAGTCGGCGGCGCAATCGCCATAGCTGCTTGAGCTGAGGTGTTTTGGCTTGTGGTGCGCCGTCCAACTGAAGATCACCAGCTGCTGCGGGTCGGCAACAGGCAGCGCGCGAAACATCACCGCATCAATCACGCTGAAAATTGCCGTGTTGGCGCCGATGCCCAGTGCCAGCGTCAGAATTACAACCGCGGCAAAACCCGGCGATTTCCGGAGCATCCGCAGGGCATAACGCACGTCCTGTATCGCCTGTTCCATCCACTGCAGCGATCGCTCGTCGCGATGTGCTTGTTTCGCCTGCTCCACGGCGCCGTACGCGCGCCTGGCGGCCAGCCGAGCTTCTTCCGGCGACATGCCGCGCCGCTCGAAATCGTCGGCGAGCAGCGTGAGGTGCGATGCTACTTCGCGAGCGAGTTCCCGTTCCGCGCGGTTTTGGCGGAACAGAGTGCGCAACCTTGACAGGAGTCGTCTCGCACCCAGCATCGCTATTGCTCCTCCGCCAGCAGCTTTTCCACGACGACGGCCATTTGCCGCCAGCGCTCGGTCTCTTCCTCCAGCGCCCTCCGTCCCGCGCGGGTGATGGCGTAGTACTTCGCTTCGCGGTTGTTTTCCGTTTTGCCCCAGGAGCCGCGCGTCCAGCCGTGCTGTTCCAGACGGACGAGGGCCGGATAGATGGTGCCCTGGTTCAGGTTGAGAGCATCCTCTGACACTTGCTGCAACCGGCCGGCGATGCCGTAAGCATGTTGTGGACCCATGGTGGCCAGGGTGCGGAGAATCATCAGATCGAGCGTGCCTTGCAGTATAGGGATGGTCATTTTCTTCACTTGTCATCCAAGTAGACACTCACTCCACTTGCATGTCAAGTGGAAATTGCAAGACTGATTTTCGAATCCCGGCTGAGGATTCGATTGAAGAATGAAGGCGGCCCAGCGGTGCGTCCCCAAAGCTCAATCACTAACCCGGCCCGGGGCGCCCGATCTTTCGCGACAGGGCTGGCTTGCTGAGGAAGCGGACACCCGCCAAAACCGTGCCGGCGTGTACAATTGCGGCGTCCAGCTAACCACAATGGCAATCCTGGTTACAGGGGAAGAGTATGGCGACAGACAGTCATCAATTGGAATCATTCGTCAAGGAATCGCTCGAGAGCGGCAAAACAAGGGATGAAATTGCGAAGGCGCTGGCAAGCGCGGGCTGGCCAGGCGCGCAGATCGCCAATGCACTGGATGCTTATGCCGACATCCCTTTTCCAGTTCCCGTGCCCAAGCCAAGGCCCTCACTTACTGCACGGGAAGCCTTCCTTTATCTGGTGACGTTCAGCACGTTGTATTTTGCAGCATGGAATCTAGGCAGTCTGCTCTTCATCTTTATCGATCGAGCATTCCCGGAAAACAATGGCGGCTTCTATCCCGGTGAAATGCAACGCTGGTCTACCGCGGCCGTTATTATCGGATTTCCAGTTTTTCTGCTTTTGACCCGTTACATCGGCAAACAGGTTGAACTGAATCCTTTCAAGCGTCTCTCTCCGGCTCGCCGCTGGCTCACTTATCTGACACTTTTTCTGGCGTCCGGCGCATTGCTGGGCGATATCACAACCCTGGTCTTCAATCTGCTTGGCGGCGATTTGACCATCAGTTTTGTGCTCAAGATTCTGGTGGTGGCGCTGATTGCGGGATCGTGTTTCACTTACTACCTTCTTGACCTGCGCAAGGAGGAAAAGGAATGAATACGAAATCCTTAGGAAGGCTGCTTGCAATTGCAGGATCGATCGCAGCCGTCGCTGCTGTCACGGTCTCAATCTATCTGAATCCGCCCTCGGCGGTTAAGGCACATGCACTCGATCAAGAGCGCTTGCAGGGACTACAGCAGATAGATTTTGCTATTAAAGCCTACTACCGCAGTCATCAGGTTCTTCCGGATCGGCTGGATGCGGTAGAGAATAAGGATGGTCTTTCGGCGCTGTCGAACTGGAGGGACCCGGTCACGCATCAACCCTATGAATACGATGTGATGAGCAAGACTGCGTACCGGCTCTGTGCGGATTTCTCCGCCGATTCGGAAAGGGAAGAAAATCCTTACGCTTTCGCCTTCCGCAAACACCACAAGGGGCACGACTGCTTTCAACAGAACACGGAGTAGTTTCGATAGCACGCCAAGTTGGTTGCAGGCGTCAGCAGACGAGGCGATGGCGGTTGAGCTTGATGCCGTCGAGGCGGCCGAGGAGCGTGACCGCGATTTTAGCGGGGTCGAAGAGCCGCTGCGCCATCTGCTGGACCTGCTCGGCGCTGACCGCTTCGACGCGGGCGATGATTTCGTCGGCGGTGAAGAACTGGCCGAAGTAGATTTCCTGGCGGGCGAGGTTGGCCATGCGGGAGTTGGAGCTCTCGAGGCCCATGAGGATGTTGCCCTTGAGCTGGTCCTTGGCGCGGGTGAGCTCTTCATCGGGCAGCAGCGCGTCTCTCAGCTTGCGGAATTCGACGAGGATGAGGTCGATGCATTCGAGGGCCTTGCCGACGGAGGTGCCGGCGTAGACGCAGAGGGTTCCGGTGTCGCGGTAGGGGCTGAGATCGGAGAAGACGGAGTAGGCGATGCCGCGATCCTCGCGAATGGTTTGGAAGAGGCGCGAGCTCATGCCGCCGCCGAGCACGGTATTGAGGATCAGGGTGGCGTAGCGGCTCTCGTCGGTGATGGGCGGGGCGGGGACGCCGAGGCAGATCTGCACCTGCTCGAGGGCCTTCTTGTTTTTGAGCAGGATGCGGGCGCTGGACTGGGGGGCAGGCAGCTCAGTGAGCGGTTGGCCGGCATTGAGGCCGGAGAATTTTTCCTTGATGGCCTCCACAAACTGATCGTGCTCAAGGTTGCCGGCGGCGGAGAAGACCATGTTGCCGGCGTGGAAGCGGCCGGCGTGGTAGTTGAGCAGCTTGGGCTGGTCCAGCCCTTTGACGGTGGCGGAGGTGCCGAGGATGGGCTTGCCCAGGGGGTGATCTTTCCAGAAGCTCTGGGTGAAGAGCTCGTGCACCAGGACGTCGGGGTTGTCCTCGTCGATCTTGATCTCTTCAAGGATGACGCCGCGCTCGCGCTCGATGTCGGGCGAGGCGAAGACGGGGTTGAGCACCAGGTCGGCGAGCACGTCGAGGGCGATGGGGGTGTGATCGGCGAGGGACTTGACGTTGAAGCAGATCATCTCCTTGCCGGTGAAGGCGTCGAGGTTGCCGCCGATCGAATCCATCTCGCGGGCGATGACCAGCGCGGAGCGGTTGCGGGTGCCCTTGAATACCATGTGCTCGACGAAGTGGGAGATGCCGTTCGACTCCGCCGCCTCGCCGCGGGAGCCCGACTTGATCCAGACGCCCATGGCCACCGAGCGCAGGTGCTCCATGCGCTCAGTGAGCACGATGAGCCCGTTGGGGAGGACGGTACGGCGGAGATTGCGCTCGGTGGTCATCACAGGTACAGACTCAATTCTAGGCCAGAGGACGTGGGGGCCATGAAGGGGGACGGGCTAACTGGGCGAATGGATACGCCGCAATGGGGTTGCAGGGTTGGATGGCGGATGAGGCTGCGGGGGCTGCATGGGTGGTGCATTTGGCATATTCTGGGCATCAGGACATGGAAGGAACGGGAGCAAAACTGGTGGGCCTGGGCGGCGAACCGGCGGTGCGGCGGGCGCTATTCGGCATGGGCCGGGCGGAGCTGACGGGCCTGTTGGCGGGGTTGGGCGAGGAGGCATTCCGCGGGCGGCAGGTTGGCGAAGCTATTTATCGTCAGCGGGTTACGGATATCGACCAAATCACTACGCTGCCCTTGGCGCTGCGGCAGAGGCTGGCGGACGAGGGCTGGGAGGTGGGCCGGCCGCGGATTCGGCAGGTCTTCCGGTCAGTTGACGGAACGGAGCGCTACCTGGTGGAGGGCGTGGCGGGCGCCGATACCGTGGAGACGGTGTGGATGCCGGAGGGGGATGAGGGCGAGACGGGCGACGGCTCGGAAGCTGAGGGCGGTTTTTGCGAAGATACGGCGAAAATATGGACCCGCGCAACTATTTGCGTGTCGAGCCAGGTGGGCTGCGCCGTGAATTGCCAGTTTTGCCTGACTGCGCGGCTGGGCCTCAAGCGCAACCTGACGGCGGGCGAGATTGCCGGCCAGGTGATTGCCGTTCTGGACCGGCATGGCGTGGAGGTGAGCCGCAACCGGGTGAACCTTGTGTTTATGGGGATGGGCGAGCCGTTCTTGAACTACGACAACTTCATGGCTGCCGTGCGGCTGCTGGTGGAGGAAGCCGGGATGAGCCCGCAGCGGATGACGGTATCGACTTCGGGCATTGTGCCGGGGATCGAGCGATTCGCGATGGAGCCCAAAGAGGTGCGGCCGAAGCTGGCGATCAGCCTGAATGCGCCCAACAACGAGGTGCGCAGCGAGGTGATGCCGGTGAACCGCAAATGGCCGATCGAGGCGGTGGTGGATGCCGTGCGCGCGGTGAAGCTGCGGCCGAGGGAGCGGATCACGTTTGAGTACGTGCTGCTGGGCGGCGTGACGGACCGGCCGGAGCTGGCGCGGGAGGTGGCGCGGGTGGTTCGGCGCACGGGGTTGGCGGCGAAGGTGAATCTGATTGCGTGGAATCCGGGGCCGGGGATCGCGTATGCCATGCCGTCAGCGGAATCCGTAGAGGCGTTCCGGCAGGTGTTGCTCGAGGAGGGAATTGCCGCGTATGTGCGCAAGCCGCGCGGGCGAGATATTTATGCGGCTTGCGGGCAGTTGAAGAGGACGGTGGACAGTGGTGAGTGAGCATTGGGCGCGGGCTTGCGCCACAAAAGCAGATTCCCTGCGGGAATGACAGACAGAAGAACAAGGGCAAAGGCAACAGCAAAAGCAAAGGCGACGCCCGCTCATCGCGATGATGCTGCGATGAACGGGGCACAGCTCCTCATTGATCCCGATGAAGCTGCGATTGAGTCTAGCCTTTGGCGACGGCGGTGGATTCGCGGATCTCTAGTTCGGGGGTCATGGTGATTTCGGAGGGGAATTGTTTTTCGCGGTTGGCGATGCGGTCGAGCAGGATCTGGGCGCCGCGTTTGCCCATTTCCATGAGAGGCTGGCGGACGGTGGTGAGCGAGGGAGTGGTGAAGGCGGCGGATTGGATGTCGTCGAATCCGACCACGGAGACGTCCTCGGGGACGGAGCGGCCGGCGTCTTTGAGAGCGCGGATGGCGCCGATGGCGGCGATGTCGTTGAAGCAGAAGACGGCGGTGAAGTCGCGGGTTTTTTCGAGCAGGGCCTTCATAGGCTTGTAGCCGATCTCAGGGGCCATGGGGTGGTAGCCGGTCTTCATGGACCAGCCCTCGGTATCGATGCGGATGACGTGAGCGGGGTCGATTCTGAGGCCGATATCGCGCCCGACCTGCTGGATGGCTTCCCAGCGGTATTCGGAGTCGGGGATGGCGCGTGGTCCGCGCATGAAGGCGATGCGGCGGTGGCCGAGATTGTAGAGGTGGCGGAGAGCCAGTTCGACGGCGCAGTGATGGTCCAGCACGATGTTGGTGACGTTCTCGGCCGGCGAGTGCGCAGAGATGGCGACGACGGGAACGGGAACGTTGAGGCTTTCAGCCGACGTATTGAGCAGCAGGAATCCGTCCACGGCGCGCTCCACGAGCATGCGGGGATACTGCTCGATCAGCTCCTTTTTCCAGTCGTGGCAGGCGGTGAAGTAGAAATAATGTGCCGCGGTGAGTTCCTGAACCACGCCGTTCATGACGCGGGTGAAGTAGCCCTCGCTGAGGTCGGGAGCGAGGACGCCGACAGACATGGACTTGCTCTGGCGCAGGGAGCGGGCGAAGTAATTGGGGCGGTATTTGAGGCGCTGGGCGGCTTCCATCACGCGGCGGCGGGTTTCCGGGGGGATGGAGCGAGCAGAAGGGGAGTTATTGAGGACGAGCGAGACGGTGGTCTGGGAAAGCTCGAGGTGCTCGGCGAGCGTGCGCAGGTTTACGTGGCCCGGTGGATCGGAACTCTTGCCCTTTGCCATGTTGGAGTTGTAACACGGTTGGGGCGGTTTGGGGGAGTGCGGAGGTCAGTGGTCAGTGATTGGTGGTCAGTGGCCGGTGGCGGAGAAGTGGTTGGGGCCGGGGTGAAGCGGATAGGAGCGGCCGGCGTACTCGAAGGTGCCGGTGAGCTGGCCGGGGAGGGTTATGTCGGCGTCGAGACTGTTGCGGTGACGGACGTAGTGAACTTCGATCATTCCGGCGGGATGCGGGAAGGACGCGGTGAGCGAGGGGAGATGGCCCAGATGCGGGGCAATGCGGACGGTTTTGAAGCCGGGGGTTGAGGGTTCGATGCCGGCGACCAGCGTTAGCAGGTCGTAGATGGGGTGGGCGGACCAGGCGTGGGAGTCGGAGCGGGTTTCGCCGGGAGTTTCCGGCCAGGTACTGAAGTGGAGCGGGAGCAGGTCGCGCCAGGGCTTGAGGGAGTCGAGGTAGGAGTCGGCCATTCCCTCGTGGTCGAGAGCGCGGGCGAGATAGAAGCGGAAGTAATACGAGGCGGAGAGAATGCCGTTGGGGGTGGTGCCGGGCTGGATGGTGAGCAACTGCTTGAGGACGGCTTGCTGGTCAGCGTTGGGGATGACGTCGTAGAGGACGCCGAGGATGTTGGTCTGCTGGGAAAAGATCTTCTTGTCGGGAGTGTCGGCGAGGAGGCTGCGGCTGGTGCTCCAGCACTGCTTGTAAAGGCCTGAGCGGACATGGGCGGCGCGCTCGCGGTGCTGCTGGGCTATGTGCGGGTCGCCGTAGGTTTGCTCGAGATCGGCGGCGTCATTGAGCGCTCCTAAATATTCCAGAGTGGTGACGCAGGATTCGCCGCTGGCCGAGTAGGTGGGGATCTCCTGCTTGTCCTGGACCCAATCGATGAAAGACCACCAAGGAGTTTGCGCGAGGAGGCCGTCGGGACGCTCGTACTGGTTGAACCAGCGGAGGACGGCGCGCGCGCCATCGAGTTTGCTTGCGATGAAACCGTCGCGGTCGGGACGGTACATCCAGTAATCGTGCAGCATGTCGATGTAGAGCAGGGAGAAGGTGGGGATGTTCTGGGGCAGGGAACTGGGATAGCGGGAACGCGTGATGCCTTCGGGGATGCGCGAGTCGTTGAAGGCTTCAAGAGCCTGGCGGGCGAGGCGGTCGTCGCCGGCGACGGCGTAGGAGATGAGGGCCTGGATGCGGGTGTCGCCGATGTACTGGAGCTGCTCGTAGTAGGGCGTGTCCATGTAGGTTTCATGGGCGTCGTCGCGGGCGGTGCGCCAGGAGATGTCCCAGATTTTGGCGAGGTCGGGGGCCAGGGCGGGATCGGAGGCCGGGCTGGCGGTGTCGAATTTGGCGCGTTCCTCGAAGGGATAGGCTGTGAAGTTGGCGGTTAGGGATTCGAGCGTAAGCGGTTGATCGGCGGTAGTGATGTCGATGTCGAGGTAGCGCCAGGTGCGCCACCAGAGGGGCTCAAAGGTGCGGTGCGAGCCGCCATCGGGGCGGAAGAGATCGCTTAGGCCGAGGGCTACGCGGGGATGATCGACACCGTTCGCGTCTTTGTAGGTGATGGCGTCGCGGTCGCCTTTCCGCTGGTGGTTGTCGTAGAGGGCTTCGGCGTAGGTGATGCGGATGGTTGAACCTATGCCGCCGGAGACGGTTAGCCGTGGGTAGGCGGTGGTGAGGGTTTTGCGGTCGAGGATGAGGTGGTAATGCGAGCTGGGCGAAAGGACCGATGGCGGGTCAAAGGATGGAAGAGGAGGCAGATTCGAACCGCCAGGCATTTCAATGTGAACGATTTTTCCCGGCTCGGTTTGGGTGTACGCCATGTGCGGCAGTTCGTCGGGTATCAAGCCCCAGGGGTTGTCACCGGTTTCGTCGGCGGAGTGGGCGCGGTTGGTTCCGGGGAAGGCGCTGTCACGCATGGGGTCGCCGGGAGTGACCCAGGCGGAGCTGGGGGCGGTGGGCGAGTTCCAATCCCAGTCAAATTTGGAGGCATCGAGCTCTTCGCCGGGGCCAGAGGCGTAGTAGGTGATGTAGGAGAGTGTGGAACGGGGAAGCGGGGATTGTCCGGGCTCGATTTCAACCTGCCATTTGCCCGGCGTGGAGATACCGCTATCGCCGCTTGCTTCGCATTCGAGCAGGAAGGCGGTGCGGTCGCTCATCTGGGCGATGGGGGAGTAGACGCCGAAGTTCCAGACGGTGGCGGTGATGAGATTGGAGCCTTCCTGGAGGAGCGGGGCGAGATCGAAGCGCTCGTAGCGCCAGTGGGACAAGTCGCCGCGGGCGGGGCCGTCGCCGGCGCGCTGGCCGTTGACGTAGAGGATGAAGCGGTTATCGGCGCTGACGCGGACGATATAAGTGGCGGGGACGGCGGGGAGGGTGAGAAAGCGGCGGAAGTGGAGGACGATGGGTTCGCGGAGGGGCGCGATGGGGTGAGTGATCCAGGAGGCGTGCCAGTCGCGGTGCGGCGGATCGGGTAGGAGGGGCGCGGTTTGGGCGGCTGAGATGCAGGATGCGGCAATGAGGAAGGCGGTGGCGAACACGGTGCGCATACAATCTCCGGGAGGTTTCCGGGGTCCACTGTACACGGTTTGGGCGGCGCGGAGGCGAGCGGCACGGGATTTCCTCAAAAACCAGGCGGTATGCATTTGATTTTGCTGGGTTGTAACCTAATGTTCACATTGGGCCGGTAGCCTGTGTCAGGTGAGCGAACCAGTGCCAGAGATTCGTATTCCCCAAGTCGAGTTGCGTGCAAAATCCGAATCTCCGGCCACGGAGCCGCCTGCCGGTGGTCCCGCAGAGTCAGAAGTTCGCAAGTATCTGCTTTCGCGCGGGAACTCGGCGGGGACGGATCGTGTGTTCCACTGGCTGATGGTGCTGTGCGGGCTGAGCATCTTCGGGATTGTGGCGCTCATTGTGTTTGAGCTGGTGCTGCAATCGAAGCTCTCGCTGCACACGTGTGGCAGATTCTTTTTCACGGCCGACCACGATCCCATCACGGGAGAGCCCATCTACTGGGATCCGGTGAACGGGCATTTCAGCGCACTGCCGTTCAATTACGGATCGCTGGCGCTGATTGTGGCGGCGGTATCGCTGGTGCGGTATGTGACCAGCCGGGGAGTGTTGAAGGGGGCGAGCTAGTGGGCGGTGGTGGTCCGTTTTTTGTATAGGCCGCCTGTTCCCAGGTCCCAAAACCGGGGACCTGGGGCACCCACGGGCCGGCGAGCGAGTGGGTTCGGTAGAGAGCAAGGAGAATTGGGCACGTGGGCGTCAGCATTAAAGTGACAAATCTGAATGCGTGGTACGGGACCAACCATACGCTGCAGGAGATCAACCTGCACATTCCGGCGAACCACGCCACGGCGCTGATCGGGCCGTCGGGATGCGGCAAGAGTACGTTTGTGCGCTGCCTGAACCGGATGCACGAGACCAATCCGATTGCGCGGGTGACGGGGTCGGTGGTGATGGGCGACATGGACATCTACGCGGACGCCAACCCGGTGCAGATCCGGCGGAGGGTGGGGATGGTGTTCCAGCGTCCGAACCCGTTTCCTACCATGTCGATCTACGACAATGTGGCATCGGGGCTGAAGCTGAACGGCTATCGCAACCGGAGCGTGCTGGACGAGACGGTGGAGCGGTCGCTGAAGAAGTCGGCGCTGTGGGACGAGGTGAAGGACGACCTGAAGAAGAAATCAGGAGCGAGCCTTTCCGGCGGGCAGCAGCAGCGGTTGTGCATTGCGCGGGCACTGGCGGTGGACCCGGAAGTTCTGCTGATGGACGAGCCGGCATCGGCGCTGGACCCGGTATCCACTTCGAAAATCGAGGACCTGATTTTCGAGCTGAAATCGCAGTACACTATTGTGATTGTTACCCACAACATGCAGCAGGCGGCGCGGGTGGCGGAGAAGACGGGTTTTTTCCTGAACGGGCGGATGGTGGAGTTCGACTCCACGCACAAGATTTTTACAAATCCCAGTGATAAGCGGACCGAAGACTACATCACGGGAAGGTTTGGATGACGCGGATACGGTTTCAACAGAGCCTTGAGGATTTGAAAGAGAACCTGCTGGTGATGGCGGGGTTGGCGGAGCAGGCGATCCAGCGGGCGATCGAGGCGTACCGGGTGCGCGATCTTTCGATCGTCGACCTGGTGAACCGCAGCGAGGCGGCGATCAACCGAATGGAGCGAGACATCGACCGGGCGGCGCTGGACCTGCTGGCGATGGAGCAGCCGATGGCGAGCGATCTCCGGTTCATTCTGAGCGTGATCAAGATCAACGCGGACCTGGAGCGGGTGGGGGACGCGGCCAAGAGCATCAGCGAGAGGGTGCGGACGATCGACCAGTTGCCGGCGGCGGAGCTGCCGGTGGATATTCCGCGGATGGCGACGCTTTCCTCGGGCATGGTGCGGAAGAGCCTGCAGTCGTTCATCGAGGGCGACGCGGAACTGGCGCGGAGCGTATTGACGATGGACGATGCGGTGGACGCGATGAACCGCTCGGCGTACAAGGCGCTGACCAAGCTGATGGAAGAGCAGAGCCACCTGGCGCCGCAGGCGCTGAGCGCGCTGATGATCTGCCGCAGCCTGGAACGGGTGGCGGATCATGCGACCAATATTGCCGAGGACGTGATTTTCTGGGTGCAGGGCGCGGACGTGCGCCACCACAAGAGCGTGATGGCGAAGCAGGCGGCGGCCGCGGCGGCGGCGCCGGACGGCGCGGGGCAGAATCCCAAGCAGTAAAACTTAAGAAGGTGATGGCGGCGGGCCGGGGCGGTAGTCTTGGTGCAGGCTTATGCGGGCTGACACGGAGACTGTGGGCGGCGGCGGGCGCGATGCGGCGGGGGTGTATGCGGCAGAGATTGCCGTCCTCAAGCAAGTGCAGGCGCGCGCGCAGCGACGGGAGCGGGCGCTGGGGATCGCCAAGCTGCTGGTTGCGGCGGGAGCGCTGATTGCGGCGGCGTTGCTCATCCATGAAAATGCGCGGATGGCGTGGCTGCTGCTGCCGTGCGCGTTATTCGTGTTGCTGGCGGTAGTGCACGAGAAGGTGCTGGGCGCGATCCGATTACGCGATCGCGCCCTTCGCTTTTACCGGCGCGGAAGGTCGCGGCTGGAGGGGAGCTGGGCCGGCGAGGGCGAGCGCGGCGAGCGATTCCTGAATGCGGCGCACCCGTACGCGCGGGATCTGGATGTGTTTGGGGAGGGGTCGCTGTTCCAGTATTTGTGCGCGGCGCGGACGCGGGCGGGCGAGGCGCGGCTGGCGGCGTGGCTGCTGGATGCGGCGCCGGTGGAGGAGGTTCTGGCGCGGCAGGCGGCGGTTCGGGAGCTGGGGCCGAAGGTGAAGTTCAGAGAAAAGCTGGCTTCGTGCGGAGAGGATGTGCGCGCGGGCGTTGATCCGGAGAGATTGGCGGCGTGGGGCGAGAGCGGACCGGTGCTGACCACGATGGTGACGCGCGTGGCGGCGACTGTGCTGGGGCTGGCGTGGCTGGCGAGCCTGGCGGCGTGGCCGCTCTATGGAACGTGGCTGCCGTTGGTGCTGGTATCGGTGGCGAATGTGGCCTATGCGCACCGGATTTTCTCGCGATGGGGCCGTGCCGCGGAGGCGATCGAGAAGGCGGTGGCAGAACTGCGGCTGCTGGCCGAGGTGCTGGCGCTATTTGAGCGGGAGGAGTTTGCGGCGACGAAACTGAAGGAGTTGCAGGCGAAGGTGCGGCGGGAGGGAGTGGCCGCGTCGCGGCTGATCCGGCGGCTGGCGCGGCTGGCTGACACGATTGAAGGGCGGCACAACCTGATGGTGCAGCTGATTGACCCAGTGCTGTTCTTTAGCGCGCAGTTTGTGTTTCTGGCGGAAACATGGCAGCGCCGGTACGGGCGGGCGATCCGGGTGTGGCTTGAGTCGGCAGGCGAGTTGGAAGCGTTGGCGTCGCTGGCGGCGTTTGCCTATGAACACCCGGAGTACGCGTTTGCGGAGTTTGCCGGCGAAGGGCCGCTGTTTGAGGCGGAGGAACTGGCGCATCCGCTGTTGCTGCCGGGAAAGGCCGTGGGCAACGATGTACGGCTGGACGGCGGAAGCCAGGCGATGATCCTGAGCGGGCCGAACATGGCAGGAAAGAGCACTTTCATCCGCTGCATCGGGGTGAATGCGGTGCTGGCGCAGTGCGGCGCGCCGGCGTGCGCGCGGAAACTGCGAATGTCGCCGCTGCGGGTGGCCGCATCAATTTGCGTGCTGGACTCGCTGAGCGGGGGAGTATCGCGGTTCTATGCGGAGATACGGCGAGTGAAGGCGATTGCGGATATGGCCGAAGGGAGCGTGCCGGTGCTGTTCCTGCTGGACGAACTGCTGTCGGGGACGAATTCGCATGACCGGCTCAAGGGGACCGAGTTCGTGGTGGGGACGCTGGCCGGACGGAGGGCGATCGGGGTGGTGAGCACGCACGACCTGGCGCTGACGCGAATCCCCGAAGCGATGGGCGTGCGTGCGTTCAATGCCCACTTTGAGGACCGGCTGGCGGGCGATGCGCTGGTGTTCGATTTCAGGCTGCGGCCGGGCCCGGTGGAGACCAGCAATGCGCTGAAGCTGATGCGCGGGATCGGGCTGGGAGTGGACAATGACGGCCGGCCGGCGGCCCCGGCGTTCGTTCCCGAAGGTGACTCTAACCGGTGAGCGATGACCCTCTCGTGGGATGCGAATTGGGTGGTGTGAGTGTACGCTAAAAGTTGCAATCAGGAGAGATGCGCATGCAGGAAACGGTACCGGCAGCCGACCTGAGCGGTTTTTTGGAAAAAGTTGAACGGCGGACGCTGCGGCCGGGCGTGGTGGGGTTGGGCTATGTCGGTCTGCCGCTGACGCAACTGTTTGCCAATCGCGGATTCCGCGTGATCGGGATCGATATCGACAGCAACAAGACCACGCGCCTGATGCGCGGGGAGAGCTACATCCGGCATATTCCGTCGGCGGCGATCGCCGAGATTGTGGCGCAGGACCGGTTGATGGCGACGGCGGATTTTTCCCGGGCGTCGGAAGCCGATACGCTGAGCATCTGCGTGCCCACGCCGCTGGATGACATGCGCCAGCCGGACCTGACGGCGGTGCGCACCACGGTGGAGTCGCTGGCGCCGCATCTGAGGCCGGGACAACTGGTGATCCTGGAGAGCACCACGTATCCGGGAACGACGACGGAAGTGGTGATCCCGATCCTGAAAAAGACAGGGTTGAAGATCGGCGAGGAATTGTTTGTGGGCTACTCGCCGGAGCGCGAGGACCCGGGCAATCCGAACTTCACGGCGCAGACGATCCCCAAGGTGGTGGGCGCCAACGACCCGGCGTCGCGCCAGGCGCTGGAGGCGTTTTACGGAGCGGCGTTCGACACCATCGTGCCGGTCTCGTCGTGCGAGGCGGCAGAGATGGTGAAGATCCTGGAGAACATTTACCGCTGCGTGAACATTGCGCTGGTGAACGAGCTGAAGCTGCTTTCGCAGCGCATGGGACTGAACATCTGGGAGGTGATCGATGCAGCCCGGACAAAGCCGTTCGGGTTCCAGGCGTTTTATCCGGGGCCGGGGCTGGGAGGCCACTGCATTCCCATCGATCCGTTTTATCTTTCCTGGAAAGCGCGACAGTACGATTTTTCGACGCGGTTCATCGAGCTGGCCGGCGAAGTGAACACGGCCATGCCGTACGAAGTGGTGGCCCGGGTGGGCGAGTACTTGAACGCGCGCGGAGTGGCTTCGACGGCGGCGCGGCTGCTGGTGCTGGGGCTTGCGTACAAGAAGAACGTGGACGATTGCCGCGAGTCGCCGGCGATCAAGATTCTGAAGCTGCTGGCCGACCGCGGGTATTCGATTGTTTACTTCGATCCCCTGGTGACAGGGTACGTCTCGCACCGTTATGGGGGGCTGCCGGGGACCGAACTGAGCGCGCTGACCGACACCGATCTCAAGGAAGCGGACGCCGTGCTGCTGCTGACCGACCACGATGCGTTCGACTACGAGCGGATCGTGCGGCTGTCGCGGCTTGTGATCGATACGCGCAATGCCACCAAGGGTGTGCGCGCCAACCGCGAGAAGATCGTGCTGGCCTGAGATGGGAGCGAAAGTGGCTCGACGGATTGCAGTCATCGGCAGCGGGTACTGGGGCCGGAACCTGGTGCGCAACTTTCACCAGCTAGGCGCGCTGCATACGGTGTGCGACGGGAATCCACGGGTGGAAGCGGAAATCCGCGAGAAATATCCCCAGGCGGTATTCCGAAGGAGCTACGCCGAGGTGCTTGCGGACGTTGATGTGGACGCGGTGGTAGTGGCCACGCCCGCGGTTACCCATTTCGAGATGGCGCGGCAGGCGATAGAGGCGGGAAAGGATGTATACGTCGAGAAGCCGCTGGCGCTGAAGGTGGATGAGGGCGCGGAGCTTTTATCCCTGGCCGAACGGCACGGGCGCATCGTGATGGTAGGCCACATCCTGCAGTACCATCCCGCGGTGCTGAAGCTGAAGGAGCTGATTGCATCGGGCGACCTGGGCCGGATTGACTACATCTATTCGAACCGGCTGAACATGGGCAAGATCCGCACCGAGGAAAACATCCTGTGGAGCTTTGCGCCGCACGACATCAGCGTGGTGCTGGGCTTGCTGGACGAAGACCCGGTGAGCGTGACGTGCGATGGCGGCGAGTACCTGAATCTGGACGTGGCGGACGTGACGCTGAGCCAGCTTACCTTTGCGAGCGGGGTTCGCGCGCACATCTTTGTGAGCTGGCTGCACCCGTTCAAGGAGCAGCGGCTGGTGGTGGTTGGCTCGGAGAAGATGGCGGTTTTCGACGACACCGCGGCGGACAAGCTGGTGCTGTATTCGCATCGCGTGGAGTGGAGGGATCGCGTGCCCAACGCGGTGAAGGCGATGGGTGAGAAGGTGGAGATTGAGAACACGGAGCCGCTCAACAGCGAGTGCCGGCATTTCCTGGAGTGCGTGGAGCAGCGGGCGACGCCCAGGACCGATGCGCGCGAAGGAGTGCGGGTGCTGAAGGTGCTGGCCGCGTGCGAGGAGGCGCTCGCAACCCATCGCGTGACCCCGGCGGCGAAGGAGCCGGTGCAAGCCAGCAAGGATTACTTTGCGCACCCGACGGCTATTGTCGATGAGCCGGCGCGGATCGGGCGGGGCACGAAGATCTGGCACTTTTCGCACATTCTTTCCGGAGCGATCATCGGCGAGCGGTGCATCTTCGGTCAGAACTGCCAGGTGGGCGAGAAGGTGACGATCGGCAACAACGTGAAGGTGCAGAACAACGTCTCCATCTATACCGGGACGGTGGTGGAGGACGATGTATTCCTCGGCCCCTCGTGCGTACTGACCAACGTGACCAATCCGCGATCGCAGGTGAACCGGCACGCGCTGTACGAGAAGACGGTGATCCGGCGCGGGGCCACGGTGGGCGCCAACGCGACCATTGTGTGCGGAATCGAGTTGGGCCGATATTGCTTCATCGCCGCCGGCGCGGTGGTGGCGCGCAGCGTGCCCGACTACGCACTGATGGTGGGCAGCCCGGCGCGGCAGAAGGGTTGGATGAGCCGGCATGGCCACCGCCTGGGCGCGGCGGATGCGAACGGCGCAATGGCGTGTCCGGAGAGCGGATACCGATACGCTGAAACCGAGCCGGGCGTGCTGCGTTGCCTCGACCTGGACGAAGAAGCTCCGCTGCCCAGGGAACTGGCGGTGGGCGCGAAGTCATACGACGAATTCAAAGAGAACGCCGCGGTGGAAGAAGCCGTTCCGTAATCGTAACGGATGCGGCGCGGCTAGACTAGGGTTCCCACCAATCGAAGGCGAGCATGCGGGGATAGTAGAGGCCCACGCGAATGGAGATGTCGCGCCCATGGAGGCCGCGCAGGACCTCGGCGTAAATCTCAAGTTGCGGCGCGAAGAGCTCACGCAGGCGGAGCAGGGCTTGGGCCGTATCGAGGTCGTAAGTGTGCGCGGACTTGTAGTCGATGATCCACCATACGTTTGTGCCCTCGGCCCGCGGCACAGCACCGGCGCGGAAGACGCGATCCACCTGCACGGTGTGAATAGCTTCGTTCACAACGCCGGTCCAGCGGACTTCGCTTCCGGCCTCGGCATGCGGCGAAAGAATCCAATCGCCGATCGGGTCCTGAGCAGCGCGAGATGCGAGCTCGAGCGCCTGCGCGTCCAGACCCTCCGCGGCGTTCTGGTCCATTCCGATGGCGCGGATCTGCGCCGTTACTCGAGAGAGGAACGCCTGGAGCGCAAGCATGGACTGGCGCGCCTCGAATCCCGCGGCGCGATGACGAGCGATCTCTTCCATGAAGGAGTGAACCGCGACGCCGAGCGCGCGCGATTCCATGCCGCCCTGGTGGCGCGTGAACAGGGCGGCCGTACCGTTGCCTGACACGGGTGGGCGCGCTGCGGCCGGGCGCAAGGACTGCGGCGGCTGGAAATCAGGCGGAAGCCGGCGCACGATGGCGTGCTTCGCGGGCGGCGGCATCGCCACCACGTTGTTGCCGCTGGCCGCAATCTGGGCCACCTGCGTCACATTCCGATCGGCCTGCCACTTGGCGTATTGCGCCCGTATCTGCGGCTCGAATGCGGGCCAGGCGACCGAGAGCAAGCTCTCCGGCGGCGGACGGAGCTCGCCGGTGTCGCTGTTGAACTGGAGACGCGTAAAGAAGTGCAGCTCCTCGCGGGCGCGGGTGGCGGCAACGTAGAAAGTGCGGCGCATCTCCTGGCGCTCGCGCTTACTGCGCTCGTCGTCGACCCACTTCTTTGCCGCGCTGCGGTCGGCCCCTTTGGGCTGGAATGGAGCGATCAGGAATTCCGTGATCTCGCCCGTGTCATCGGCTTCAGCCAGGCCGCGCTCCAGCCAGGAGAGCATTTTTGGAGTCGTTTTTCCATTACGGGCGTGCAGGTCGGGCACGATGACGATCTCGAATTCGAGGCCCTTGGACTTGTGGATGGTCATCAACTGCACGCCGCAATCGCCGTCGGCTCGGGGATCGGGTTGAGCGCTCAATTTTTTCAGCGCCGGCTCCAGGCCGCTGCCCAGAAGATCGGGCTCTCCGTTGGGCAGGTGATCGAGGCATCGCCAGAGCATGTCGAGGTTGGTGCGTGCCTGCGCGTCCACGCAGGACGCGCCGCCAAGGCTGAGCCAGATCTGCTCGAGCCAGGTGCCCAGCGCGGATGTGGGCAGTGCGGAACGCGTTGCTGAAGCCGCGTCGAGAGCTTGTAGTACGCGCGCTGCGGCCGCGCGGCCGTAGTTGCCAAGCAGGTGCGCACGCTCGCGCAGCAGCTCGGGGATGGGGCGCTGGGTGCCGTCGTCTGCGCAAAGCGTGTACAGGTCAGCGAGCGACAGACCACACCACGGCGCGCGCAGCACGCCCAGCCAGGCGACGCGATCTTCGGGAAAGTAAAGTGCCCGCGCCAGCGCGAGCGCGTCCAGCACCTCCGGACGCATGACCAACGGCTCAAGCTCGACGGCGCGAAAGGGAACTCCCCGCTCGCGGAGCGCCTGCGCGATGGGCGCCAGCGACGCGCGGGCGCGGCCGAGCACGGCAATGCGGTATTTCTCGCTGCGCGCGCGGGCCTGAACAGCGCGAGCAAAATGACGCTGGATGAGCTCGACCAATTCGCCGATTTGCGAGGCGGCCGATTGGTCGCGCGCATCCGCGGCATCCTGACGGTCCTGCTCGGAATCAGGATCTCCGTTGCGCGCGAGGGGGAGTTGCGGAACGAATTCCGTGTGCAGCTCCATGCGGGCGCCGGTTGAAGCCTTGGCAGGTGGCGCCGGTTCAGAAGCGCCAAAGCGAATGCCGCTGCCGTCGTCGGACGCGAAGGCCACGCAAAAAGTGTCATTGAGAGCGGTGACGAGATCAGGCGCGGTGCGGAAGTTGGAAGTGAGGCGCACGTCGCCGAGCGTGTGCCGTTCGCCATCCGCAAGTTCGAGGCCGATGGACTGGACCCGCGAAAAAAGCTCAGCGTCGGCATCGCGGAAAAAGTAGATGGATTGCATGGGATCGCCGACGACGAAGAGGGTGCGGCCGGCGGGATCGGGCCATGCGGAGACCAGAGCGGACAGGAGCTGGTGCTGGCGGCGGCTGGTGTCCTGGAATTCGTCCACCAGCAGGTGACGGATGCAGTCGGCAATGGCCAGGGCAGCTTCAGTAAGCTGCCTGTTCTCATCCTGAAGTACGCCGCGCGCGGCCTGCGCTACTTCCACGAAGTCCGCGACTCCAGCTTCAGCAAAGGCGACGTGCAACTGTCCCGCCGCGTGATGAAGAAGCGTGAAGGCCGCGCGGACGATGCGCCACTCGTCGTCGGTGTAGCGGGCGGGGGGAAGATCGCGGACTTCATGGAGCGCTTCCGGGAGGCCAGGCATGCTAAAAAGATCTTCGGCGAATGCGAGCAGCCTGGCCTTTTCCGATCGCGTGCCGGCGGGGAATCCGTGACGCTTGTCGACAGACTTACGGATCTCGCCGTCATCCTTCATCACCAGATCCGCAAGGCACTCGAATCCCTGG
This sequence comes from uncultured Acidobacteriota bacterium, assembly GCA_963766785.1. Taxonomy (GTDB): domain Bacteria; phylum Acidobacteriota; class Terriglobia; order Terriglobales; family Acidobacteriaceae; genus Telmatobacter. Next base: position 31,260 of record CAVYBV010000004.1, on the reverse strand, counting down.
CGCGCGTCCTCCAGCTCGTCGTTTGATTGCCAGGGTCCGGAAGGAAAATCGGCCATCTCGGCCAGTTCGCGATGAAGTCCATTTCCGTGATTTGCACAAGTGAAACGTGCCAGGGCCATTGCCTCCTGGTAGGCTCCGGGCGACGTGGAAAGCAGGCGATCGACCCTGGACAGCGCTCCGCGAACAGCGCGCGCGAACGGCCGCTCCAGGCGCTCGCGCAGGAGTTCCCAATCCTGCTCGTGGTTGAGGACAAAATCCTGCATCCAGCGGTCGCGCTCCCGCAACATCTGCACAAGGTGCTCTTCAATTTCGTGCCAGTTGTTGTCGCGCCACTCGAGCAGGGTCTCGATGGCGCCGGCGAGTTCCGCGTTTGCTGGTCGAGTGTCGGCGCCGAGTTGAATCAGGGTTGCGCGGGCGGCACGGCGATAGAGTTCGTCGGGGTCATCGCTGACGCGGAGGCCGCTTCCGAGGGTAGAAAGCAGGGGCTGGCGCGCGGCGATTTCGGCGCAGAACGAATCGATGGTGGAAATTCGAAGCTGCGAGGAAAGTTCCAGAAGGTTCCAGCCACGCCGCCGCGAACGCTCCAGCGCGCGTGCGGCAAGCGACTCCATAGAGAATTCATCCGGCGGCGGAGCGGGCGATGCCGCAGCCTTTTCCAGCTCTGCCAGGATGCGATTGCGCATCTCCGCGGCGGCTGGACGCGTAAACGTGATGGCGACGATCTGCGATGGGTCGTCGACTTCGCCGAGCAGGCGCAGGAAGCGGCGCGTGAGCAGGTCGGTTTTGCCCGATCCGGCGGGCGCCTGCACCATGACGGAGCGCGCGGGATCGAGCGCCAGATCGCGCTGCGCCTGGTCGGGAGGTGCGGACAACGCGTGCTCAGGCATCGCCTTCCTCCTCGGCATCGTCGTCCTCGGCGAACGGCGGTTGGCGCTCCTGGATGCGGCACAGCGCATGCAGGCCGCATCGTTCGCAGGTTTTGGGCGGGTCGCGCGGATCCACATCGGCCCGGCCGGCGAGAAAATCGTGCGCCAGTTCTTGGATCTTCTCGCGCCAGTCGATCAGTTGATCCGCCTCAAATGGCTTTTTGACCAGAGCGCAGGTTCGACCGAGATCCGGCAGCAGCGTGTCCAGAGCGTTGCCCACGCTACCCGCAAAAGACATATCCTTGCCGGTCTGCACTTTTGCGAAGACCAGGCCGCCAAGAACCTGGCCGTCTTCAAGCCCGAACCCCGCATACAAAGGCAACTGCAGATCTTCCGCCCTTGGCAGTTTCCACGCGCGGTCCGTCGCCCTTCCGGTCTTGTAATCAATCACCAGGAAGGTGCCGTCATTCAGCCGGTCCAGCCGGTCCAACCGCAGGTTGAGCGGCAGACCGACGATGTTGACGGGTCTTTCCAGTTCGGTTTTTTCCACCACAAACTCGGCGCGCGTCCGTTCGTATTCGAGCCATGCCGTAACCAGCCGAGTCAACCGCTCCTCCTCCAGTGCAAGATAACGGGCCGGCATCTGCTCGCGAACGCGGCCAGGGATGCCTGCCATCGCGCTCTGCACATGCTGCGCAACGAAGGTGTTCAGTTCCGCTATTGCGCGCAGATCGGCCAGCGACCGCAGTCCATGCGGCGGCCCACCCCACACCGCGTGCAGCACCGCATGGACCAGCACGCCGCGCTCAGCGGGCGTCAAACTGGACTCGGCAGCGTCCCATGTCTCTGCCCGCAGGCGCGCCGTGGCGAATGCCTTGAACGGGCACTGCGACTGCGCCGTAATTACCCTAGACCCGCCATGCACGGCCGCCGGCTGGCCTGCATCATCCTCAGGTGCAATTTCAAGCGGCACCTGGCTCTTGTCTTCATAGGGAACCACAACTGGGTCCTCAGACGACGGGGCAGCGAGCTCGATAGGCACCTTTTCCGGCACTGCGGCCGATTGCGCAACCAGCCGCGAAGGCCGCGCGTCAGCGCCATCCATCTGCGCGGAATAGCTGAAGCGCACCTGGGGCGCGGACCTGAGCAGCCGTTGGGTGACGGTCTGCGCCAGCTCCCAATCGAGTGCTGCCGAGGCGTGCGGCATTCCCGCCTCGCGCTGCACCGCGGCCGGCAACATCGGATTCATCGTGCCGCAGGCAGGCCACCCATTTTCATTCGCGCCAAGAAACCAAATCGCGTCGGCTTTGAGGCCGGCCGATTCTGCCGGGCCTGCAATCACAATCGGCGCGTCTTCCGACTCGGGCGCGAACAGCGTCTCGTCCAGCGCGGCGCATAGCTCCACGGCAAAATCGCTCCAGCTCATGCGCTGCCCCTCAAAGCCGAGTGAGCCGCATACCCCCACCACCTGGCTCCATCGCCGTGCCGCCTGGAATTCTGCGCTTGACTGCGGCCGCGCGCCCGGCCAGCCCGCTGTCTCCAGCAGGTGCGAAGCAATCTCCGCCCACTCGAATGGGCTCCGCTCGAGTCCCGCAGCGGCGGCCAGCTGTTCCCGCGCGGCTGACATGCGGTCTGCCCAAGTGCGCGCCAGGGGCGACGACTCCGCGGCGAAATTTCGCAAGCTCCACCGCGGGCGCTGCCGGTTACGCCTACGGATTGCGCGCATGGCCGCCGCAAGCTCTGCCGTTTCTTGCTCGCTTGCTGAGGCGTGGCCGCCGGCAATCAGCCAGTCCAGTTCCTGCTCTTCCAGCACGCCATCCAGCCAGCGCAGCACCATCTCCGCGCTGCGCGCAACCGGCGTCTGACCCAAGGGAACGCCGAGGGAAAACTCAAACCGTAAATCCACCCCGCGCTCGTTCTCACGCAGAAAGGCGCGCTCCATCTCGCCGCGTCGCTCCGCTACGTTCCGGGCAATCACCAGCACGCGCGTCTCCGGCCCGGCTTTCACAACTTGCCGGCACCAGGCCGCGCACGCTGCCAATTCGGAGTTGGCATCAGCAGCGCGATAGAAGGCCACGTTCTGTGCCGGCTCGCTAGCCGCAACCTGCCGCCACTCGCCCCACGCGTCCAGCACCCCGCGCTGTGATAGCGTCAGCCGGTCGAACCCGGCCAGCACCAGCCCCGGCCGCTGCTCGCGCTGGTCCAGCAGGTTCGGCAATTCCAGCGCAACGCGTTCCGCGCTCACCACATCACAGTCACGGCATGAGGCGTCGAACTGGGCCAGCCATTCGCTCCAAGCCGCGGCGTCCTGGTCCCAGCCGGCACGGCGCCGCGCATCCAGGTACTGCGGCGCGTAGGCGCATATTCGCGCATGCGCTTCCATGGCCAGCCCAGCCAGCTTCCTCCGCGGTCCGGGCAGCGTCGCGGCGGGTGGCCCGCTGGCCTCCACAATCCGGCGCCAAATCAAGAGTTCCTGTTGCGGGCTCAGCACCAGCCGCCCATCGCGCGCGCTCTTCTCCCACGCCTCGCAGACAAACACCTGCCAATGGGTCACGCTGGGCGCATCCCATGCCGATCTGCCTTCACTCCGCCGCGCACGGTGATACGCCCGCAGCAGCGCGCGCGCGGCGCGTTCGCTCGAGGTCACCACCAGCCCGTCCGCGCTCAACCACGCGTCCAGCTCAGAGGCCGCAATTGTCCCCATGCCAGGGTTATACGCTCATCCCGCGCCGCCTTGCATCCACAGTTTCCCCGCCGCGCGCGGTTGTACACTGAGGTGTGATGCGCCGATTCCTCAGTTGCACCTTCCTCGCCGTTCTGTTTGCAACCGGATGCCACCGGGCGCCCCAGCCGGCATCGCAGGCAGCCAGCACTTCAAACTACAAGGTCTACAAACTGCGCGGAAAAATCGTCGCCACCGATGCATCTACCGGCGAAATCACGGTGGACCACGAAGCCATTCCCGGCTTCATGGACGCCATGACCATGCCTTACAAGCTCAAGAACCCCGGCATCATGAGCGACCTTCATCCCGGCGACGTGATCACCGCGGACGTGTTCGTCTCTCAAGGCGCCGATGCCGATGTGTATCTCGACAATATTGTGGTCATCGCCCAAGGCAAGCCCGATTACCGCCCCAAGGTCAGCTATCACGTGCCCGCGCCCGGCGATGTGGTCCCCAATTTCCTCTTGCGTAACCAGGACGGGCGAACCATCGCCCTCAATCATTTCCACGGCAAGGACCTGCTCATCACCTTCATCTACACGCGCTGCCCACTGCCCAACTTCTGCCCGCTGGTCACGCATAACTTCGCCGTCATCAATCGCGAGCTGATCGCCGATCCGGCCGTCTACCGCAAGACGCACCTGTTGTGCGTCACCTTCGATCCCGAGCATGACACGCCCGCACGCCTGCGCGCTTACGGCGCAACATATATCGGCAGCGACGCAAAGAATGCTTTTGACCACTGGGATTTTGCGGCGCCGGATGAGAAGACTCTGGAAAAGATGGCGCTCTACTTCGACGTCGGCATCACGCGCGCGCTGGACTCGACCATCACGCATACGCTGTCAACGACGCTCATTGGCGCGGACGGCAAGGTGATTCGCTTTTATCCGGGAAATGAATGGACCGTGAGCGAGGTGCTCGCAGACGTGAAGCACGCCGCCGCCGGCGCCTGACGCGTCGAGCCATCGGGGCGAGGCTGGTCCCGGCGTCTTTCGATTTCATCTTTAATTTGTGGAGGAGCGGTCAATGAGCAACGGGCTGCACATCGCCAACTCCGGAGATTTGGATTTTCTTTCGCTGGGGGCATTGGTGTACCGGCTGGATCCGGGCATTGTTCCGTTCCATAAAGCTGTCGAGTGCCGCATTCATGTCAGCGGAGGCGAGTTCAACGTGGCCGCCAACCTGGCCGACTGTTTCGGCATGAAGACGGCCATCGTCAGCGCCATGTCCGGCTATCCCATCGGCCATCTCATTGCGGAGCGCGTGCGCGCCATGGGCGTGCGCGGCATTTACAAGCACTTCAAGCACAACGGCGTGAACGGCCCCAACATGGCTACCGTTTACAGCGATCGCGGCTTTGGAGTGCGCCCGCCGGTGGTGTTTTATAACCGTGCGAATGAAGCCGCCGCCGAGCTCAAGCGCGGCGACTTCGACTGGAAGACGATCTTTTCCGGCGGCGTGCGCTGGGTCCACTGCGGCGGCATCTTTGCCGCGCTCTCGCCCACCACGGCCCAGCTTGCCGCGGAGATGATGAGGGCCGCGAAGGATGCCGGCGCGGTCACGTCCTTCGACCTCAACTACCGCGAAAAGCTGTGGAAGGTGGCAGGCGGCGAGGATCATGCTGTGGAGACCATCGCCCGCATCGTGGAGAACGTGGATGTGCTGGTGGGCAACGAGGAGGATTTGCAGAAGGGACTCGGCATTCCCGGCCCTGAAGTCGGTTCAAAATCAAAACTCGACCCCGGCGCCTTTCTTGCGATGATCGACAACGTCAAGAGGAAACTGCCCCATGTGAAGGTGGTCGCGACCACGCTGCGCGAAGTGCATTCCACCAATCGCCATAGCTGGAGCGCGGTGGCGTGGGTTGACGGCAAGTCCTACACCGCGCCCACCGCGGAGCTGGACGTCTACGACCGCGTGGGCGGCGGCGACGGCTTCGCCGCCGGATTCTTCTATGGCCTGCTTGCCGGCGAGCCACCCGAGCAGGCGGTGAAGCTGGGGTGGGCGCATGGCGCGCTGCTCACCACGTTTCCCGGTGATACCACCATGGCCACGCTTGACCAGGTGCGCGCAGTCGCCCGCGGCGGCTCCGCCCGCATTCAGCGCTGACGCGTTCCTCACCGCGAGTGTCCACACCCGCGCCGACTCGCTGACCTGCTGACTTGCTGACCTGCTGCCTGGCTAAATCTCCTGAATCCCCGCGCCCTCCACGGTATCTCACTGGTATGCTGGCCATAGAACACAAGAGAGAGGCGCAACCTTGGCAAAGGTAAGTCTGGTCTTCGCAATCCTGCTCGCCATCCTTGGCCTGGGTTTCTATTTCGGAACCGGCAGCCAGCATCCCACCGCGCTCATTCCCCTTTGGTTCGGCCTGGCGCTGGGCCTCTTCGGCTTTCTTGCCATCAGCCCCAATGAGGGCCGTCGCAAGCTGTTCATGCACATCAATGTGACTATCGGCCTCATCGGCTTCCTGGGCGCGGCCATCCAGGCCATCCGCGAATTCGGCAACGCGCGTTCTCTCGGCGCGGATCCCAATTATGTCGCCATCATCGCGCAATCCGCCATGGCGCTTATTCTCCTCGTTTACGTGCTGATGTGCGTGCGCTCGTTCATTGAAGCGCGCCGCGCGAGGGCGGTGTAGCGCATGGGCGGCATGCGGGGTCCCGGTCTGAGCATGCGCGCCGAGGGTGGCGCCCGCGGACGCAGTGCGCGCATGGGCCAGGCCGACCTGCCCAAGCGCAAGCCCAGTCTCAGGAAGATTGGTCCGCAAATCTGGACGCTGATCGCCCCGCGCAAAGGGCTGATCGTAGGCGGGTTGCTGCTCATGGCCGTCAACCGCCTGGCCGGACTGGTGCTGCCGCTGGTCTCAAAGCCCCTGCTGGACAAGGTGCTTTCCACCGCGCATCCGGTGCCCGGCCTTCTGCCCAAAATCATCGCGGCGGTGCTCGCGGCCACCGTGGTGCAGGCCATCACGTCATACTCCCTCACCCAGCTCCTCTCCGTGGCCGGCCAGAAACTGATTGCCGATCTGCGCCGCGACGTGCAAAGGCACGTGGGCCTGCTCTCCGTGGCCTACTACGATGAGAATCGCGCCGGTACGCTGGTGGCGCGCATCATGACTGACGTCGAGGGCGTGCGCAATCTCATCGGCACCGGCCTGGTGCAGTTTGTGGGCGGCATGCTCACCGCCGTTCTGGTTTTCTTCTTCCTGCTTTATCGCAGCGTCGTTGTTACTCTCACTGTTTTTGCGGTTGTCGGCAGCTTCGTCTTTGTCCTCCAATATGGCTTCAAGAAGATCCGGCCCATCTTTCGCGAACGGGGCAAAATCAACGCCGAGGTTACCGGTCGGTTGACCGAATCGCTGGGCGGCGTTCGTGTGGTCAAGGGCTACCACGCCGAAGAACGCGAGCACAAAGTATTCTCCGCCGGCGTTGACCGGCTGCTTCAGAACGTGATGAAGTCGCTCACCATGACCAGCGTGCTTGGTTCGGCTTCGACCACCGTGCTGGGCGCGGTGTCGGCGCTGGTGATGTGGCTGGGCGGCAATCTGGTGCTCAAGGGCTCCTGGACCGTTGGTTCCTATTTCCAATACAACGTCTTCCTTGCCCTCATGGTCGCGCCCATCTTCCAGATTGTGGCCGTCGGCACCCAGTTGACTGAGGCTTTCGCCGGACTTGATCGCACCAATGAGCTCCTGGCCGAGATCGAAGAGAACCAGGTTCCCGGCCGCACCGTCCCGATGCCGCCCATCGAGGGCCGCGTTCGCTTTGAGAACGTCGAGTTCGCTTACGTGCCGGATAAGCAGGTACTGCACGGCGTCACCTTCAGCGCCGAGCCGGGCACCGTCACCGCCCTGGTGGGCTCGTCAGGTTCGGGAAAATCCACCATCATCAGCCTGCTTTGCGCCTTCCACACGCCCAACAGCGGCCGCGTCCTGGTGGACGACGTGGACCTGGCCCACGTTGACCTGCACACGTACCGCTCGCAGCTTGGCGTGGTCTTGCAGGATTCGTTTCTATTCGACGGCACCATCCGCGAGAACATCCTGTTTTCGCGTCCCGACGCCAGCGAAGAGCAATTCCTGTCAGCGTGCCGGATTGCCCGCGTCGACGAGTTTGCGGAACGCTACCTCGAGGGTTACGACACCGTCGTAGGCGAGCGCGGGGTCAAGCTCTCCGGCGGCCAGCGCCAGCGCCTCTCCATCGCCCGGGCGCTTCTGGCCCAGCCGCGCATCCTCATCCTCGACGAGGCCACCAGCTCCCTCGATTCCGAGTCCGAGGCCATGATTCAGTCCGGCCTTGCCGAGCTCATGCGGGGGCGCACCACCTTTGTCATCGCCCACCGGCTTTCCACTATCCGCCGCGCCGACCAGATCCTGGTCGTCGAGCAGGGCAGGGTGGTCGAGCGTGGCAACCATGCTGAGCTCTACGCCCTGGGCGGCCGGTACTATGACCTCTACAACCGTCAGCATGGTTTGGAGACCAATCTCTTCCTCGCTCCCGGCGAGGGAGACGCCGTACCGGCATAAGAAACGCGTGCGCCGGGTTTTTCCGCACAGCGAGCCCGAATCTGTGCGACTGGTCACATCCAGAGTGATATTCTGCAAAAAACTATAGGGGTTTGACATCCTATTCCATATTTTGAAAGACTGAAATAGATCAACTAGCGAAACGGAGAACCATTATGCGAGACTCTTCCCCTCATGGTACATATAAGGTTCAGGCCCTCGACCGCGCTTTTGCTGTCCTCGATCTGCTGGGAGAAAGCGAAACGCCGCTTGGACTCGCACAGGTAGCGAGCTCGCTGCAATTGCACAAAAGCACGGCGCACCGCTTCCTCATGGTGCTGGAGCGACACCACATGGTCGAACGCACCGGCGGCGGCAAGTTTCGCCTCGGCCTGCGCCTGTTCGACTTCGGCAACCGCGCTATCGAGCAGTACGACCTTCGCGATCGCGCCCAGCCGCACCTGCGCCGCCTGGTGGCCGAAACCGAGGAGACCGCGCACCTCTGCATCCTGGAGCAGGCGCGCGTTATTTACATCGACAAGATCGAGCCGGCGCGTTCGGTGCGCATGATCACCCGCATCGGCGCCAGCAACCCGGTCCATTGCACGGCGGTGGGCAAGGCCATACTCGCCTTCCTGCCGGAGGAGCGCATTGAGGACATCCTCCGCCGCACCCGCTTCGAGCGGTTCACGCCCCATACCCTCGCCACCGTCGAGGCAGTGCGCGCGGAGATCGAAAAGACTCGCCGCCGTGGCTATGCCGTCGACGACGAGGAACTGGAGGAGGGACTGCGCTGCATCGCCGTTCCGGTGCTGGATGCGCAACGCCTCCCGGTGGCCGCGGTTAGCATCTCCGGACCTTCGTTCCGCGTCACCGCGCAGAAGTTGCCCTCCATCGCCAATCACCTGCTCCAGTGCGTGCGCGGCATCTCGTCTGACATGGGCTTCATCTCCGGCAACAGCCGCGTAACCCGCCCTGCCGCCTGGACCGCATGATTGGTGGCAGCGGCCTCGCGCGTCTTAACTCGCGGGTTGGCATCGCTCTGAGGCCGCTGCTTTTCAGTTGCACTTGTGCCTGTTACAGCAACGCATGAGCGTCCCGGGAGGGTGCAAGTGCGCCGCGGATGAAGCCCGGATCGAACAGCTGCGGCTGCCGCGAACTTGCTGGGCACGTAGCTATTGCACCACGGGCTGTTAGCCAGGCACGTCGAGGAAGGAGCGGCTCGCCGGTAAAGTCCCAGCCCCGACCGAACCTGAGTTCTATGGAACCGAAACAGTAAAGGTCGTCGAAGGTACACTTTGATTGCCTTCGGCGTCGACACTCACTACGTAATAGGTGTAAGAAGTGTTGTTCGCAACACTCGTGTCGCTATAGGAGGTTAAACTGACCACCGACGGGTTCACCAATGCGTACGTGGACCCGCCAGTGACTACGCGGTAGATGTTATAGCCCGTCACTGGATCGGAAGAATCGATCGGTGCGTCCCAGGTTAGGTTTACCTCATAAGATGTAGCCACGCCCGTGCCGGTCAGGCTGATCGTGGAGGTCGTTCCCGTCGACGAGTTGCTGGTCAGCGTTACTGTGCCGTCCGCAACTCCTGCTGTTGTGGGATCGAACTCGATATCCAGGGTTGCGGTTGCGCCCGAGTTCAGAGTCGAGGGGAAGCTCACCCCGGAGATCGAGTAGCCTGTGCCGCTCACAGATCCGGCGCTGACCGTCACGGCGGCCGTCCCGGATGAAGTCAACGTCACCAATTGGTAGCTAGGCGTGCCCTCATTCACATCCCCAAAGGCTACGCTTGTCGACTGCAGGGACAGCGTAGATACCGGCACAATCAGGCTGATGGCATAAGTCTGGGTCCCGCCTCCCGACGACGCCGCCAGCGTCGCCGTCTCGGCAGTGCTCACCGCCGATACCGTGGCCGAGAAGCTGGCGCTGGTGGCTCCCGCAGCCACCGTTACCGACGACGGCACCGTCACCGCGGTTGCGTTACTCGACACGCTCACCGCCTGGCCGCCCGTGCCCGCCGCCGCGTTCAGCGTGGCCGTGCAGGGGTCCGTCCCTGCTCCAGTCATCGACCCGCTCGTACAGATGAGCCCGCTCAGCACCGGCTGTCCCGTTCCGCTCAGGGTGATCGCTGACGTCGTTCCCGTCGACGAGTTGCTGGTCAGCGTCACTGTGCCGCTCACCGCGCCTGCCGCGGTGGGAGCGAAGCCCACCGTAAGGGTGGCCGTCTGACCCGGGTTCAGAGTCAGCGGGAAGCTCACTCCGGATATCGTAAAGCCCGTTCCGCTCACCGTTCCGGCGCTGACCGTCACCGCCGCCGTCCCGGATGAAGTCAGCGTTACCGACCCGGTTCCTGTCGCGCCTACCGCCACCGTGCCGAAGCTGACCGTGGCCGTGCTCAGGGTGAGCGTGGGCACCGCCGCCGCCAGGCTGATGGCGTAGGTCTTGGTCCCGCCTCCCGACGACGCCGTCAGCGTCGCCGTCTCCGCTGTGCTCACCGCCGATACCGTGGCCGAGAAGCCGGCGCTGGTGGCTCCCGCAGCCACCGTTACCGACGACGGCACCGTCACCGCCGTTGCGTTACTGGACAGGCTCACCGCCTGGCCGCCCGTGCCCGCCGCTGCGTTCAGCGTTGCTGTGCAGGCGTCCGTCCCCGCTCCAGTCATCGAGCCGCTCGTGCAGCTGAGCCCGCTCAGCACCGGCTGCCCCGTTCCGCTCAGGGTGATGGTAGATGTCGTTCCCGTCGATGAGTTGCTGGTCAGCGTCACTGTGCCGCTCACCGCGCCTGCCGTGGTGGGAGCGAAGCCGACGGTGAGAGTGGCCGTCTGGCCCGGGTTCAGAGTCAGCGGGAAGCTCACCCCCGACATCGTAAAACCTGTTCCGCTCACCGATCCCGCGCTGAGGACCAGCGGAGCTGTGCCCGAAGAGGTCAGCGTTACCGAACCGGTTCCTGTCGCGCCTACAGCCACCGTGCCGAAGCTGACCGTGGCCGTACTCAGGGTGAGGGTGGGCACCGCCGACCCCAGGCTGATGGCGTAGGTCTCTGTCCCGCCTCCCGACGATGCCGTCAGCGTCGCCGTCTCCGATGTGCTCACCGCCGATACTGTGGCTGTAAAGCTGGCGCTGGTGGCTCCCGCAGCCACCGTTACCGACGACGGCACCGTCACCGCGGTTGCGTTACTGGACAGGCTCACCGCCTGGCCGCCCGTGCCCGCCGCCGCGTTCAGCGTGGCGGTGCAGGGGTCCGTCCCTGCTCCAGTCATCGACCCGCTCGTACAGATGAGCCCGCTCAGCACCGGCTGTCCCGTTCCGCTCAGGGTGATGGTAGATGTCGTTCCCGTCGACGAATTGCTGGTCAGCGTCACTGTGCCGCTCACCGCTCCGGCCGCAGTGGGTGCGAAGCCCACCGTGAGGGTGGCCGTCTGAGCCTGGTTCAGAGTCAGCGGGAAGCTCACTCCGGAAATCGTAAAACCTGTTCCACTCACCGATCCCGCGCTGACCGTCACCGCCGCCGTCCCGGATGAAGTCAGCGTTACCGACCCGGTTCCTGTCGCGCCTACCGCCACCGTCCCGAAGCTGACCGTGGCCGTGCTCAGGGTGAGCGTGGGCACCGCCGCCGCCAGGCTGATGGCGTAGGTCTTGGCCCCGCCTCCCGACGACGCCGTCAGCGTCGCCGTCTCCGATATGCTCACCGCCGATACCGTGGCCGAGAAGCCGGCGCTGGCGGCTCCCGCAGCTACCGTTACCGACGACGGCACCGTCACCGCCGTTGCGTTACTGGAAAGGCTCACCGCCTGGCCGCCCGTGCCCGCCGCTGCGTTCAGCGTTGCTGTGCAGGCGTCCGTCCCCGCTCCGGTCATCGAGCCGCTCGTGCAGCTGAGCCCGCTCAGCACCGGCTGTCCCGTTCCGCTCAGTGTGATCGCTGACGTCGTTCCCGTCGACGAGTTGCTGGTCAGCGTCACCGTGCCGCTGACCGCTCCGGCCGCGGTGGGAGCGAAGCCCACCGTAAGGGTGGCCGTCTGGCCTGGGTTCAGGGTCAGCGGGAAGCTCACTCCGGAGATCGTGTAGCCTGTGCCGCTCACCGTCCCCGCGCTCAGGACCAGCGGAGCTGTGCCCGAGGAGGTCAGAGTTACCGACCCGGTTCCTGTCGCGCCTACCGCCACGGTGCCGAAGCTGACTGTGGCCGTACTCAGGGTGAGCGTGGGCACCGCCGACCCCAGGCTGATGGCGTAGGTCTTGGTTCCGCCTCCCGACGACGCCGTCAGCGTCGCCGTCTCCGATGTGCTCACCGCCGATACTGTGGCTGTAAAGCTGGCGCTGGTGGCTCCCGCAGCCACCGTTACCGACGCCGGAACCGTCACCGCCGTTGCGTTACTCGACAGGCTCACCGCCTGGCCGCCCGTGCCCGCCGCTGCGTTCAGCGTTGCCGTGCAGGCGTCCGTCCCCGCTCCCGTCATCGACCCGCTCGTGCAGCTGAGCCCGCTCAGCACCGGCTGTCCCGTTCCGCTCAGGGTGATCGCTGACGTCGTTCCACTCGACGAGTTGCTGGTCAGCGTCACTGCGCCGCTGACCGCTCCGGCCGCGGTGGGAGCGAAGCCCACCTTAAGGGTGGCCGTCTGACCCGGGTTCAGAGTCAGCGGGAAGCTCACCCCGGAAATCGTAAAGCCTGTTCCGCTGACCGCCCCCGCGCTGAGGACCAGCGGAGCTGTGCCCGAAGAGGTCAGCGTTACCGACCCGGTTCCTGTCGCGTCTACCGCCACCGTGCCGAAGCTAACCGTGGCCGTACTCAGGGTGAGCGTGGGCACCTCCGACCCCAGGCTGATGGCGTAGGTCTCAGTCCCGCCTCCCGACGACGCCGTCAGCGTCGCCGTCTCCGATGTGCTCACCGCCGATACCGTTGCCGTGAAGCCGGCGCTGGTAGCTCCCGCCGCCACCGTCACCGACGCCGGCACCGTCACCGCCGTTGCGTTACTCGACAGGCTCACCGCCTGGCCGCCCGTGCCGGCTGCCGCGTTCAGAGTCGCCGAACAGGCGTCCGTCCCTGCTTCGGTCATCGACCCGCTCGTACAGATGAGCCCGCTCAGCACCGGCTGACCCGTTCCACTGAGGGTGATCGCTGACGTCGTTCCACTCGACGAGTTGCTGGTCAGCGTCACCGTGCCGCTCACCGCGCCTGCCGCGGTGGGAGCGAAGCCGACGGTGAGGGTGGCCGTCTGGCCCGGGTTCAGGGTCAGCGGGAAGCTCACCCCGGACATCGTAAAACCTGTTCCGCTCACCGTCCCCGCGCTGACCGTCACCGCCGCTGTGCCCGAAGAGGTCAGCGTTACCGACCCGGTTCCTGTCGCGCCTACCGCCACCGTGCCGAAGCTGACCGTGACCGTGCTCAAGGTGAGCGTGGGCACCGCCGCCGCCAGGCTGATGGCATAGGTATTTGTCGCGCCTCCCGACGACGCCGTCAGCGTCGCCGTCTCGGATGTGCTCACCGCGGAGACCGCGGCCGAGAAGCCGGCGCTGGTGGCTCCCGCCGCCACCGTCACCGACGATGGCACCGTTACTGCGGTTGCGTTACTCGACAGGCTCACCGCCTGGCCGCCCGTGCCCGCCGCCGCGTTCAGCGTGGCCGTACAAGCGTCCGTCCCTGCTCCCGTCATCGACCCGCTCGTGCAGCTGAGTCCGCTCAGCGCCGGCTGCCCCGTTCCGCTAAGGCTGATCGCCGACGTCGTTCCACTCGACGAGTTGCTGGTCAGCGTCACCGTGCCGCTCGCCGCGCCCGCCGCCGTCGGATCGAATTGCACAGTGAGCGTGGCGGTCTGGGCAGGATCGAGCGTCAACGGGAAGCTCACCCCCGACATACTGAAGCCTGTGCCCGTCACGCTCCCCGCGCTTATGGTCAGCGGCGCATTGCCTGACGAGGTCAGGGTTACCATCTGTCTCGTAGTCGTGTTCACCGTATCATCGCCGAAGCTCAGGCTCGACGCGCTCAACCCGAGCCCCGGTGTATCCACGGTAATGGCAAAAGTCTGGGTCGTTCCCCCCGCTGTGGCCGTCAGGGTCGCGGTCTGGGTCGTGCTCACCGCCGAAACCGTGGCCGTGAAGCCGGCGCTGGTGGCTCCCGCAGCCACCGTTACCGAGGACGGCACGGTCACCGCCGCATTGTTGCTCGACAAACTCACTGTCAGCCCGCCCGTGCCCGCCGCCGCAGTCAATGTGACCGTGCAGGCGTCCGTGCCCGCGCCGGTCATCGTACCGCTGCTGCAGACCAGCCCGCTCAACGTTCCCGGCGCCGCCTCGCCCGTCCCGCTGAGGTTGATGGTCGCCGCTCCCCCTCCTGGGGCGTTGCTGGTCAGCGTCACCGCTCCGCTCGCCGTGCCCGCCGCGGTGGGAGCGAAGCCCACCGTGAGCGTGGCGGTCTGGCCAGGATTCAGCGTCAGCGGGAAGCTCACCCCCGACATCGTAAAACCTGTTCCGCTCACCGTCCCCGCGCTGAGGACCAGCGGAGCTGTGCCCGAAGAGGTCAGCGTTACCGACCCGGTTCCTGTCGCGCCTACCGCCACCGTCCCGAAGCTGACGGTGGCCGTACTGAGGGTGAGCGTGGGCACCGCCGCCCCCAGGCTGATGGCGTAGGTCTCAGTCCCGCCTCCCGACGACGCCGTCAGCGTCGCCGTCTCCGATGTGCTCACCGCCGAAACCGTGGCCGTGAAGCCGGCGCTGGTGGCTCCCGCAGCCACCGTTACCGAGGACGGCACGGTCACCGCCGCATTGTTGCTCGACAGGCTCACCGCCTGGCCGCCCGTGCCCGCCGCCGCAGTCAATGTGACCGTGCAGGCGTCCGTGCCCGCGCCGGTCATCGACGAGTTCGTGCACGACAACGCGCTCACCGTGCTCGACCCCGTGTCGGTGGCCGCGGCCCCGGTCCCACTAAGGCTGACTAACGGCGCGGGATCGGTAGACGAACTGCTTGTGACTGTCAACTGATCGGAGACAGCGCCCGCCGCCGTCGGAGCGAACTGCACATTCAAGCTGAGGGAGCTGCCCGCCGCGAGAGTTACGGGAAGGTTGCCCTGACCGCTGAAGGCGAAGGATTGCCCCGCCAGTGTCAATTTGGAGATTTCGACTGACCCTGGACCCTGATTCAACAGGGAGACCTTTGCGCTGGCCGATTGCCCGACCGTCACCGTGCCAAAGTTGACGGTTGCAGGGGACCCCACAAGAGTTCCCGTAGCCGCCGTGTTCGTGCTAGTCGCGGCAACAGAACCGCAACCAGACAGAGCAATGCTACAAAACACCACCCCCAGCAAACCGGTGCACCAGCCGAAGAGGCGAGCGAGGCCGCTTGCGTGAAGTTGGTCGGGAAGAGGCCCGTGGCCGCACGGATGCAGCATAAACGCCCGAAAATTCGGGCCAACCGAAATGCCATCTGGGAAGTCTTCCATTTGCACTACCTCAAAAGTCTTCGAGTGCACCCAGTCGTCCACGCTGTGATCTCTGATTAGCAAGGGATTTCTTTTTCCCTTTGCAATGAAACCGGCAAGTACATTGAGCAATTGCAGGTAGTATACCGCTGGTGTCCCACTAAAGTTACCTATTTTTAAGATTACTTTAGTGCTGTTTGTAAACTATTGATAATAAATAATGTGTTGAGAGAAAATCTCTGGGAATAGGGCTGATTCTTTGAGGTCTCTAAGAAAAAGTAACCTCTAGTAATGGTTGCTCATTGGACGACGCGCGGGCCCTTATTTTAGCGGGCAATTTCTGCGACGTGATTGCTGGCGCCGGTAAGCGAGATCGGCTCCTGCTCAGCAGCCGCGGCCTCGCCTCTTTGGCCAGAGGCAAAGAAAGTGTTTTTCCATCCATTTTCGCGCGTCGCAACGAGCGCCTGGCACAGGACACGCAAACCGAGAGGTGCGCTCAACTGGCCGGAGCCGCGGATCTGTTCTTCAAATGTGCTGGGAACACCGACGTGAGCCGGCGATCCCGTGACGCTTGCGAATTATGGGAACCATAATTCACCTGCCCAATCGGGTTAATACTCCTACAACGATCCCAGGGGCTACTCCGCCACGCCGTCGTTGATCCGTGCGCAGTCCATGCGCAGAGTGCCTTTGTCGTTGAAGATCAAACCATTGAATCGGAACAGACCGCCCAGTCCGAGAGGCGTGGAATTAAGCTGCTGGGCATCGCCATCTGCGTACACCACGATGGTGTCTGGATTCGAAAGCACGTTGGCCTCGCTCGGCTGCTTCGCCAAATTCGGAAATGCATCATAAGGGGCCAACGTGACCGTGTACGTCGTAAATGCACCGTCATTTGAAATTGAACTAACGACGCCATTGATCGTCTGGGGCATCAATGTGACCGTGGCGACAGGCAAGGTTGCCCCTGACAGACCCGGCACATGGGATGTAACGGAGTAGCTTTGACCGGAAACGACGTTTCCAGCGTTGAAACTGACCGTAAAGGGGAGATGTTCCAGGTTGGTCAGGGCTCCTGATGTTTGAAACTTGGCGCTCTCCGCGCTCACTGGGAATGCACCTACATAATACGAGGAGTCGTCGAGAAATCCTTCCTGTTCCTGGCCGATGATCGAGAAAACTGGCGGAGAGAAACCCAACATATTCACCGGGCCCGTGAATATATTCAGGTCTGTCGTGTCAGTGTCGTAAACCCCCACTCGCTTGGCCAACAGCGAGCCGCCTGGTTGAATGACGGCATCGATATCCACGGGCATTCCCTTGACCAGTTTTTTTAACCCGCTGACTCCCTGAAACGCAGTTCCGCTGTCCGTGCTGAATTGCCAGCTCGGGCCAAACAAGCTGGAACCGTCCGCACCTTGCACGCTGAAATTGCTCCCGCTCGTATCGACGGAGCTAATCAGTCCGTGCATTCCCGTCACCTCGCCGTTCGTGCTGTTGGTGGGATCAGCTGCGATTGCGACTGGGGAGACAGTGAACTTCGGTGTGATAGAGAATGTGGCGTTGCCACCGCTCGTACATGCTGAGTAGCTTGCCGATTGCGAAGCCAGCAGATCGAACGATACCCCCAAGGTTGTTCCTGTCACTTGAATGGGCCCGGGAAGTGAAACCGTAATGGCGGAAGCGGGCACCTGCAAGTCTTCAAAGGTGGCGCTTTCAAGCCCCGTGGACGAATCGAAGTTCGTACACGTGAACCACGCGCTTCCCAGGGTCACGCTGGCAGAGGTGTAGACGTCTTGGGGAGCACTTCCGAAGACCAGCGGCTCCGCGGCCCCGTTGAGATGGATAAACTCTGTAGTGACGGGCGCTGTGAGCAGGTTGACGGTCTTGCCTGACTGGCTCGTCAAACTGATTCCCGTGAACTGAATACTGAATTCAGTCAGCTTGTCGTTGGCGGTGCTCGTTGCAAGAACGGCTACTGCCGTCTCTCCCGTCATGGTCGCTTCGGGGCCGGCAATGAGCCTGCCACCACCGCACCCTGCAACCATGCACACAGGCAGGGCGGCTGCATAGGCCATAATCCGGATCGATAAAGGAAAACGAGAAAAACCAAGGGCAAATAACTGAAAGCGGTTCATATGCATTTTCCATTCGGCCTAGGGGAAGCCAATTTGGAATTTAAAAACTGACCAACCGGTTTAGGGAATCTAGATGGTAACGAGGTAAGTATCTATCAATATCTCATTGAAATACTTCAACAGATTGTTCCCACTGCGTAACGGTGGGGTAATCTGGCGGTTACCTTGGCGCGCAACAGTAACCCACTAAAGTGTTAAGTAGCCTCCTCATGTGTACTGTAAGCTCTTATGGGTGCAGCGGTGTATGATCCCGCATGACTGCCACGCCTCTGGAACCGGGTGGCTTGCGTGCCATTGACCTGTTTGGATAACAGACCACTCGCGCCGCGCGAATATTCGAATCAGAACATCAGGAACCACCCCCCAATAGCAAGTCTGCGGACAAGGCTGGCGAGCTTTGGAGAGCATGCCGATGAGTCGCGGCGAACCATTCGAGTGCATCCGGCGAAAGGACTGAGCTTTATGGAAGTCTCTGGCCGTGAATGCTTACGGGCGGGCTGCATCAAAACAGCAGGCGACACTCTTTGCGCCTCCTATGGTGATCGAAGATGGCGCGAAGGGCCATTCTCGCCAACGAAAAAGGCGGGAGGCGGTGTTTGCGTGTCCTGACGAGCTTGAGGAATAACAATGCAAGGGAGTGGAAGTGCCTCGCACTTTTCCGTCCTCGCCTGTTTCAGAGTTTTCGAGATTGATCGCCGATATCGGCTACGGGATGCTTACGGTGAAGGTCTTCGAAGGAACGCTGGCGTTCCCCTCAGCATCGACGCTTTCGACGAAGTAGATGTAGGACGTGCTGCTCAGAACGCCGGTGTCGCTGTAGGCGGTCGACCCTTCGGGGGACGAATTGAGGAGTTTGTAAGTGGAGCTACCGCTGACGGCGCGATAGACGTTGTACCCCGCCACCGGATCGGATGAGCCGGTGGGCGCATCCCAGGTCAGGTTCACCTGATACTGGGCAGCCTGTCCCGTTCCGCTCAGACTGATCGTCGCCGTCCCGCCACCTGGAGCATTGCTGGTCAGCGTCATCGCGCCGCTCGCAGCGCCCGCCGCCGTCGGATCGAATTGCACAGTGAGCGTGGCGGTCTGGCCGGGATCGAGCGTCACCGGGAAGCTCACCCCCGACATACTGAAGTCTGTGCCCGTCACGCTCCCCGCGCTGATGGTCAAGTTTGCCGTGCCCGAGGAAGTCAGCGTCACAGTCTGTGTCGCCGGCGAGTTCAGATTCACGTCACCAAAGGCCACATTGCTGGAGCCAAGTGTCAGTGCCGCTGTGGCTGCGTTTAGGGTGAGGGCATAGGTCTCGGTGGCTCCCCCCGCCGAAGCCGTCAGGGTCACGGTCTGGGTCGTGCTGACCGCCGAGACCGTGGCCGTGAAGCTGACGCTGGTGGCTCCCGCAGCCGCCGCTACCGAGGACGGCACGGTTACCGCCGCATTGTTGCTCGACAAACTCACTGTCAGCCCGCCCGAGCCCGCCGCCGCGGTTAGCGTCGCCGTGCAATAGTCACTGCCGCCGCCGGTCATCGTGCCGCTGCTGCAGACCAGCCCGCTCAACGTTCCCGGCGCCGCCTCGCCCGTCCCGCTCAAGCCGATGGTTGCCGTCCCGCCACTAGGAGCATTGCTGGTCAGCGTCACCGCTCCGCTCGCCGCGCCCGCCGCCGTTGGATCGAATTGCACAGTGAGGCTGGAGGTCTGGCCGGGATTCAGCGTCAACGGGAAGCTCATCCCCGACATACTGAAGCCTGTGCCCGTCACGCTCCCCGCGCTTATGGTCAGAGGCGCATTGCCTGACGAGGTCAGGGTTACCGTCTGTCTCGTAGTCGTGTTCACCGTGTCATCGCCGAAGCTCAGGCTCGACGCGCTCAACCCGAGCCCCGGTGTATCCACGGTAATGGCAAAAGTCTGGGTCGTTCCCCCCGCTGTGGCCGTCAGGGTCGCGGTCTGGGTCGTGCTCACCGCCGAAACCGTGGCCGTGAAGCCGGCGCTGGTGGCTCCCGCAGCCACCGTTACCGAGGACGGCACGGTCACCGCCGCATTGTTGCTCGACAAACTCACTGTCAGCCCGCCCGTGCCCGCCGCCGCAGTCAATGTGACCGTGCAGGCGTCCGTGCCCGCGCCGGTCATCGACGAGTTCGTGCACGACAACGCGCTCACCGTGCTCGACCCCGTGCCGGCTGCCGCGACCCCGGTCCCACTAAGGCTGACCAGCGGCGTGGGATCGGTAGACGAACTGCTTGTGACTGTCAACTGATCGGAGACAGCGCCCGCCGCCGTCGGAGCGAACTGCACATTCAAGCTGAGGGAGCTGCCCGCCGCGAGAGTTACGGGGAGGTTGCCCTCACCGCTGAAGGCGAAGGATTGCCCCGCCAGTGTCAATTTGGAGATTTCGACTGACCCTGGACCCTGATTCAACAGGGAAACCTTTGCGCTGGCCGATTGCCCGACCGTCACCGTGCCAAAGTTGACGGTTGCAGGGGACCCCACAAGAGTTCCCGTAGCCGCCGTGCTCGCGCTAGTCGCGGTAACAGAACCGCAACCAGACAGAGCAATGCAACAAAACACCACCCCCAGCAAACCGGTGCACCAGCCGAAGAGGCGTACCAGGCGAGCGAGGCTGTGCGCATGAAGTTGGTTAGGAAGAGGCCTGTGGTCGCATGGATGCAGCATGGCAGCCCGAAAATTCGGGCCAACGGAAATGCCATCTGGGAAGTCTTCCATTTGCACCACCCCTAAAAGTCTCCGTGTGCACCGAGCCGGCCGGGGAAAATGCCGTGCAATCGCGCCAATCCTCATGCGTCTCAACCTCTCTGAGCCGCAAATTCGGAAAAAACAATCAACCCTACATTATGGAACGCTTGCCTCAATTCTCGTGATCCAGAACACTAGTGATCCAGAATGGGCGGTCGTTCAACTTTGATTTGGACCCCAACAATATCAAGTGCAATTTACATTCCAAAGAGCTAAAACGCTGTCTCAGAGCAAATCTCAAGGAATGATCATCTGGCAAATGAGCTTGGGTGTGGAAAACCATGTATTGGTCTTCTCTTCACACTTCCCTCCGTGTAAATTCTTCACGGGACAGGTATTTATTTCTTCAGCGGGCCAAGTGGTCTCAGGCATTACGCTCCAGGCGGCGTTCTTGCCTCGGTGAAGACCTGCCTCCTCAAAGGGTGTATCAGGTGGCAGCAATGTCATCCGCGATTGTGCCACCCTCGCTTGCGGTGTAAACGGCAGTATTCGGCCCCGTCCAGGAGTGCACACCTGTGCCAGCGGTCCGGCTTCGCGCACGCCCTGCCAGTTTCCCTGTGTCCGCGTCCAGGGTCACGGAAGTTGCGGTTCCGTCGGCGGTACAAGGTTGGGGTCAACCCTGATGACAGGGAACTTGATTGAATCCGCTCGGTGGAGGCAATGTGGATGACGGTTTGCGCGGAACAATTCGGCTCAACGCGGGTCCGGCGGTCGGCTATAGCATCTATCGGGCCACAGGGAGCAACCCCTCGTGAATCCTTCCGTCAATGCAACCCCACTCTACACTGACACCAGTGTTCAAGACGGCACATCCTACAGCTATTACGTCGAAAGCATCGATGCCTCGGGGAATCAGAGCGCTCCGTCGAGTCCCGTCCCAATCACCATTCCATAGGCACGCCCGAGTAGGAAAGCCCGAACGGTCAGCAATGACAGCAAATCTGCGGTGGCCTGATCGAGTGCGTATTTGGCTCTAGCTTTGGCCACGCGGAGTTGTTCCTCGAGCTTAGCCAAATCCTGCCCGATGGGTCTCAGGCCGTGGGAATAGGGCGGCAGGTAAAACAAAGTCGCTCCTACCGCTTCGATTCTCGCCTGCATGTTCTCCTTACGCGGATTAAAATTGCCGATCACTACACCGTCGTCGAGCCGGAATTTTGGGCACAAGATTTCGTCCATATAGACCAGGACTTTCCTTCCGCTCTGTTTCCTTAAGCAGGGCGGTTAAAACATGCATGGCTTGCCGAGATGGTGGCCTCGGTGGCAGGGAGATTTCATGGAATGACGCAGTTACCTCTGTGCATTACCAACGATTTTTACGCGTATTACCAAAGCACCTATTGACACATTTGGTACGGCCAAGCATGATAGCTGTAAGATTGAGCCGCAAGTTGAGAGGGTAAGGCCGTAGTTTAACGGCCTGTGGCAAATATCGAAATTCCTGACTTGCTATCCCTCACGGGCTAAAGGCCATTTGATTATGCTGCACTTGAGGCACGACTAAGCTCATGCCCATTTGAAGCCTCACATCCACGAGAGGCTATTATCGCTTCCTTTTTGCGGTAGGCTTCCCCACGGTGGGGTACGCCCTGAGCGCATTACCGGCAGTTATAGCTGCCTTTTTGCGGTAGGCTTCCCCCCTCCATCCATCACGGGATGTATGGGGCCGCAATTCGGTCACCTCCCCAGTCGAGTTTTCGCCTTTTTGGGGGAGGCTTTCATGACCGATTGTATTCAGTATGCAGATTTTTCACGATGTAACGGATTTTTGCTCGCCGCTCTTCGCGGTCACAGCGGTCGCTAAACGGTGGCTTTTTGATGAGGCCATGTTGAACGCACGATCTGACCGTACTCATGGGTGGAGTTGCTCGGCAGATCATCACATAAGGTGCAATGGAGAGAATGCTCAACGCTGTTGCGTGAGGAAAACAGATCTCTCAAGAGAGCGGAAGAATCTCTGAGGTCATAGGGCTTTCCCAAGCGCAGTTCACCTTCGTAAGCCTCGGGGCTGAGGCGATGTATCGCAATTTGTGTCAGGGCCCGAAGAGATCGCCAGACTTCCGCGGCAACAATCCCGGCGAGGCCGGCGGGAATTCCCCTAACAAACAACTGCATTTATGTTGTTTGTGTTCGCTGAAACAACAGCACGACTGCCAGAAATCGCAGAGAAGACGAGTCATTTGAGACTCGAGCGATGTGTAACCAAGTATTCGAACGAATTTTGAACTCACCGCGAGTCTTTGCCGAGGTAATCTCTTGACACGTTTTCTGCTTGTACAAACCATCATTCAGAATCCTCAGACGCGCTCGTTGGTCAAGAAAGCGTTTGTGTCCACCGGCCATCGAGTAGTGGAATCGGATGGATACGCACAAGCCCAGTTGCTGCTGGCTAACGGGCTTGATCCCGATCTTCTCCTGGTGGATTGTATGCCGGCTGCATCGCTTGCATCCGATCAATACCGTGAAATGCTAAAGTGCGTCCCAGCGGGCAGGACGTGGCTCGTGACCGGAATCGGAGAGCAGGTTCCCTTCCGCGAAGGAATTGAATTTGGGATCCGCCACTTTCTGGACATGCCGGTTCCTCCCGATGTTCTTAAGGCGATAGTCAGCGAGTTAAATCACACTGACATATGTTCCGAGAACGACGGCGAAGTCGCTTCATTTGCTGCAGGCGCCCTCGCGCCCCAGAGGAATAAACCGACGGACAGCCGTTCCCTTCCGTTCATCGAGGAACTTGGAGAGGGAAGCTTTTTTCTGGCGGCAACTCCCACGATGCTTGAAATTCATCGTCAAGTAAAGTTAATCGCCGATACTGATGTGAATGTGTTGATCTTAGGCGAGAGCGGAACTGGCAAGGAATTCATTGCGCGGTTGATTCACCAGAAATCACAGCGATCAGACAAGAAGTTTCTCAAAGTCAATTGCGCCGCGTTGCCGGCAGATCTACTTGAGAGCGAGCTGTTCGGGCATGTGCAGGGAGCATTCACAGGCGCAATTAAGGATCGACCCGGAAAGTTCGAACAAGCCAATGGCGGTACTCTGCTGCTTGACGAGATTGGTGAAATCGACGTTCAGTTGCAGGCTAAATTGCTCCACGTTCTTGAAGACGGCCACTTCGCCCGACTAGGCGCCCAGCAGCATACTAAGGTCGATGTCCGAGTTCTTGCTGCCACCAACGTTCAAATGGAAAGAGCATTGTTCGACAAAACCTTCCGAGAGGATCTCTTTTATCGTCTGAGCGTGTTTACAATCACGGTTCCTCCTCTCCGAGAGCGGCGTGAGGAGATCCCCTATCTGATCGACGAGATGATACGCCGAGCGCCGGCCGGAATGAAGAATGGCGGCGCCACTTGGTTTCCCGCGCGGCTCTTAGATGTCGCCCTTCTCTACCATTGGCCCGGAAATCTGCGCGAATTACGCAATTTCGTAACTCGGACTATCATCATGCGTGACCCGGATGCAGCCTTGCGGCAGCTGGAGACAAGAATTACTCCAACGAGGGAACAGCGCGAACTACCTGGCTCGGTCGACGAGCTTTCCAGTGGCGCGGGCATGAAATCGATCGTTCGCGATGTCAAAGAGCGCACGGAAGCAAAAATGATCCAAGCGGCGCTCGACGTTTCTGGTTGGAACCGGCGCCACGCCGCAAGAGCCCTCAATATCAGCTACCGCGCGCTGCTCTACAAAATCCAACAACATCGTTTGACCCCCCGCGGAGGTGGGAATTTCCGGGAGGTAAGCTTGTAAGACCTATTCTGCAAAACATGAGACATAGTGAAGGGACTGTTTCATAGCCTTCGACACCGAGCTGACAGTGTCATTCAGCGGATCCGGCTCCTCGGATGAATTCCCGTTCATGCAAATTCTGTTCAACTGAGAAGATAATCGAATAAGAGAAGCAAAGTACCTGGAGTGATCTCGTTGGGATCATTGACCGGAGGAATTGTCGGCAGACGAAGACAAAAAGGGGCAGCTAAAAGCTGAGACCTTTTGATGCTGATTCGATAATGCCAATCGAGGTCTTTGAAACAGAAACTCGCGCGACGGCTACGACGGGTAGTGTCCAGGTCTTCTCATAGAGGCTCTTATCGGACAAGGGTAGGAGGAAACCGGATTGCGCTTTCTACAGGCTTCTGCGGAGTTAGGTCCTGAAAGTGTGCAAAAGATCGGCACAGTGTGCAAATCATTGCAACTTCCGGAGGAAAGCACTCTAACGGGACTCGCGTGACAGCGCTTAAACCCCTATGAAATGGCCCAAATCGAGAGAAGGTCGGCGCTAAGTTCGGTCATTACCCATCGCCGGGATCGCAAGTTCTTTGGCCACTTACGTGCACTGTTAAGGAAGCAAGTGAGCGCAAAAGGGCAGAAAGTGACTTAAGAGAAATGGTCGAGTGCCTTCACATAGATTCGGCGGCTCTGCCCAGCGAGGCAGTCATATTTGGCAATACTGCTGCGATGCGAGAAGTTCACTCCAGAGTCGATTCTGTTCTCAACAGCTACTCTCCGGTACTCATACAAGGGGAGAGTGGAACCGGCAAGGAGTTGGTCGCACGATTTCTGCATAGCCGCTCCAATCGATCCAAGGGACCGTTCGTAAAGCTGGATTGCTCTGCCCTCACCGGGGACTTGCTCGCGCGAGAGCTGCTTGGCTATGAAAAGGGCTCATTCCCCGGGGCGAATGTCGGGAAGCGGGGTTTGGTTGAGCTGGCTGAAGGCGGGACCCTGTTTCTGGCTCAGATTGGTGATATGGAGTGGACTCTGCAGGAGCAATTGTTACAGCTGTTGCGGGTTGGCACTTACTTTCGAAGTGCTGGCCTCAGAGAGCGCCGGGCAAACGTGCGTGTCATTTGTAGCACAAGAATCGAATTGGGCGCCGCAGTGAATGGTGGAAGATTTCGTCAGGATCTATTCTTCTGCATCGACGCCCTGTGCCTGCATCTACCGGCGTTGCGTGACCGCAAGGAGGACATTCCGCAACTGTGGGATTACTTCGCGCGGAAGCTGGCGAAAAGGTTCAGAAAGAGCGCACCTCACTTGACTCCGGGAGCTCTGAGCAAACTGAAGGAATGGAATTGGCCGGGAAATCTACGTGAGCTCGAGAACGGCATAGCACGAGTCATCATCCTTAGCGATGAGAAAGCTTTGAGTGCGGAACTTGGACGTCATATGGCCTTGAGCAGGGGGATGGAAATCCCGCAGCCGGACTCGGGCCCATCCGAGGATGCCATCTTGAAGGTCTTTTGGGCCAACGATTGGATCAGGGCAAGGGCAGATGGGAAGCTAAGCCTACGTTATCCGTCGTTGCACCGGGAGCAGCACGAAGAGGATGTGCCTCAAAGATGCCGACGTAGCACGGGCCGCCCACGGATACCGTAAGGTGGCGCGTTTGCAGGATCGGAGATAGGCAGATCTTGATTGGGAATGAGTGGCCAGGTTGAGGAGTGAGCGCTAGGCCGGAAGCTCTGGGCTCTGGCGTGGGGTGAGATGTAGAGCTTCGGGGACTGATGTGAGCATGACTCTTAAAAGGGCAGCGGCGGCTTAACCTCGATCGCATGAATTGTCGTATGGGGAATTAGCTGTTAGGAGCAGCCATTTGAAAGGTCTGAAGGTAACCAAGCGATGTTACCAAACACTCGATGGCCTGGCACATTTTGGGTATTGTTGGTTCCGATACCCCTTGGAATGATGGTGATGCAAGATTTGGCGACTTCCCCGGCCCCAAATGGCGTATTTTTCACTGCGGTGCTGACATCGAGGATGACCATCTCGACGTCCTGAGCTGACTGATAAAGGGCCAAAATGTGACCCACAGGGCGAAGCTGTATCTACCTCCCATTATTGAATTGCAGAGGTAGAGAGAAGGGAGAGCGAAAATGCCGAAGGACGTCAGAATGGAAGATGACTCAGCTTGGTGGGCGCTCTACACCAAGCATCAGCATGAAAAGATGGTGACAGAGATGCTGTCCACAAAGGGCTTCGAAGTCTTTCTGCCCCTCTATGAGTCGGTGCACCGTTGGAAAGACAGGAAGAAGCTGCTCTCTCTTCCCCTGTTTCCCTGCTATGTGTTCATCCGGGGAGCCTTCAATCGCAAATTGCAAGTGGTGACAACGCCGGGCGTTCATATGATTTTGTACAACGGCGAACGCGTGGCGACCATCCCCGAAGATGAGATTCAGGCTATACGAAGGACGGTCGAAGGGAAATTCAAAGTTGAGCCACACCCCTTTCTGAAGTATGGCGACCGGGTTCGAGTGACGAAGGGCTCGCTTGAAGGCGTTCAGGGAATTCTGATCCGCAAGAAGAACAGTAGTCGCCTGGTTCTTTCTGTGGACATGCTGGCTCAATCGGTCGCAGTGGAAATTGAAGCCTCGGATGTGGAACCCGTGGTTGCTCCAAGTTCGAAGAGAATCCTGTGTGCTGGACAATCGGCACTTCACGGAAGCCTTAATGCGATGCTGCCTTAAGGCGCGAAACGAAGTTGATGCCGCAAAACTACCAGCGCCAGCGTTCTCAAACACGATGCACCGAGGATCGACCACACAACATATAAAAAATCGACCACGACCACAAAGTTTGAAACGACGAGACCTTCGAAGGCAACAGGAATCGACATGAAGTGCAGCTGCAGACATTTAACTCACCTTGGACTATTTCTGGTAGTTTTCTTGGCGATCTCATCGGGACAACTCTCTTCTGCCGCCCAAATCGATAGCAAACATTCGATACCACCGACGGCGCGCTCAGAAGCCCAATCAAGCGCGAGCAATGGACCGAACGCCCCCGGCTACATAATAGGCAATGAGGATGTTCTGGCGATCAACGTGTGGAAGGAGCAGGACCTTACTCGATCAATTCCGGTGCGATCGGACGGAAAAATCTCGTTGCCTTTGGTAGGCGAAATACCGGCGGCAGGGCGGACCCCACTTCAGCTCGAACTCGAAATCACAGATCGACTTCGAAGCTATATGACCGACCCAGTAGTAACGGTCATGGTCGAGCAGATCAACAGCAAGAAGTTCAATATTCTCGGGCAGGTGATGAAGCCCGGTTCATATTCCGTCACCGCGGCTACGAACGTGGTGGATGCCATTGCACTCGCTGGGGGTTTTCGCGATTTCGCCAAGAAGAAAGGGGTGTATATTCTTCGGCAGGGCCCGGATGGTTCAGAGTCGAGAATACCCTTTAACTACACGGACTTTATCAAGGGCCGGCACAACGTCAAGAACATCACGCTTCAACCGAACGATACTGTAATTGTCCCCTGAGCACAGCTCATGCTTGCGAGCATCCTTCTAATCGTCGCCTTGCTCTTCGCCGTTCCGGTTTGGTCTCAGGTGGAGCCCAGCGCAACCGGAGGCGCTACTTATACGGCAGGAGCCCCGATGATGATTCCACCTATCCTGGGTGGAGGAAGCTTCCAGTCCGGACTCGGAGAAGAGACACAATCCAATTATGTCGAGGGCGGAATTGTCTTCAATGCAGCCTACACTGACAACGTCCTTGCAGGCTCTGCCGTAACCCCTGTCAGTGACAGTACTTTTTCGATCTGGCCCAAGATCCAACTCGAACACAATACGACGAGACAGAGCATGTCATTCCTATATAATTCAGGTTTCACCTTCTACCGGCGTGAAAGCGTCCTAGATGCCGTGAACCAAAGTGCTGCTCTGAACTCTGAATATCGGGTGAGCCCCCACGCGACAATCGACGTGCAGGACACCTTTCAACAGAACTCGAATGTATTCAACCAGCCCTTTGCACTCTCTGATGGAACTGCGAGCGGATCGACCTCTTTGCCAACGGCGACAGTCATCACACCGTACGCCGACCTCTACATGAATACCGCCAATGCAGACCTATCCTATCAGTTCAGCAGCGTTGGAATGATTGGTGGGGGCGCCACCTTTGCGTTGCTTGATTACCCTGACCCGAAGCAAGTTCCCGGCCTCTACAATTCCCGAACAGGGGTAGGGGAGGGCTTCTACAGTCACCTTCTCTCCAGGAACCAGTACATCGGTGGAACTTATGCGTATTCAACGGTTTCGACACCATCGGCAAACGCAACCACACAATTGCAGACCCTTTCGCTTTTCTACTCCCTTAAGTTACGAGATGAATTCTCATTTTCAGTATCCTCCGGCCCCGAGAAATCTTACATCACTTTGCCTCAGGCGCCCTCTTCGTCATCGTGGACGCCGAGTGTACTCGCAGACGTTGCATGGGAGAAGAGCCATGCAGGTGTCTCGATTGGCTATGCACGAGCCGTCACGTCTGGGGGAGGCTTTCTAGGAGAATACAATTCCAATAGCGCCAACGGAGGCCTGCACTGGCAACTGTCGCGCGATTGGACAATCGATTCGGCAGCAAGCTATTTCATCAGCGAGAATGTGGGCTCGCAGCTTAGCTCCTCGAATCCAGGTGGACATGGCGTGACAGGAACCGCCTCAATCGAACGCTTGATCTCGCAGAATATCAGAGTACAGATTGGATACTCACGCCTGCACGAGAGCTATGGCGACATTGCAGCGATATCCGGTGCCCCTGACACCGACAGGGAGTTCATCTCCATCGCTTACGAATTCAAGAGGGCTCTGGGAAGGTAGTTATGGGAGAAGTTTTGAAAGAACAGGCACCTCAAGAGTTTGACCTACAGAGTATTCTCGACCTCATGCATCGGCGTCACCTGCCTTTTCTTCTCTTGCTTTTCCTGGGCTGGTGCACGGTCTGGGGGGCGAGTTGGCTCCTGCCTCCTCGCTATAAATCGACTACGCTTATACTTGTCGAGCAGCCGACGATGCCAAAGAACTACGTTGCGCCAAACGTCTCCGACAATCTACAAGACAGACTCCAAAGTATTACACAGCAGATCCTTAGCCGGACACGATTATTGTTCATCATCGATAAGCTGCATCTATATCGAGATGCCAAGTCGTCGTCGACGCCAGATTGGCAAGTCGGGCAGATGCGCAAAGACATCGACATTGAGCTGGTACGGAATCAACTGGATGAAATCACGTCATTTACCGTTTCCTACTCGGCCCGCGATCCTCATATCGCGCAGAGCGTGACCACCGAACTAACAAAACTGTTTATCAATGACAACCTGGAGACACGTCAACAAGAATCCCAAGATAACACGACCTTTCTCCAGAACCAGTTGAATAGCGCGCAGACGAGCCTGGCGGCGCAGGAAGCGAAAGTGCGGGAGTTTGAAGCGGAGCACGAAGGTGATCTACCCTCCCAGCAGGCAAGCAATCTGCAAATCTTAAGCGGTCTTCAATCGCAACTCCAAAGCGAACAGGACGCACTGAACACCGCACGACAGCAGCGGGTCTACTATGAAGCGCTGATCGAACAGTACAGAGAAGCCCCGCCTGTACTGAAGGCTGACGGTACACCGGCTCAATCCTCACCAATCGATCTTATCGATGAGCAACTTGCCGGACTCAGGACTAAGCTGGTGGACCTCAGTTCCCGCTACACCGACCGCTACCCGGGGGTCATAGCGCTGAAGGAGCAAATTGCAGACGTTGAAGAGATGCGGCAGAAGATCGAGGCGGACGCAAGGCGAAAGGCCTCGGAGAGTAAAGAGTCCGGCAAGAGCGCGGCCGGAGACAAGAATACAGATTCTGCAGAAAGCGCCACATTGTTGCAGATGCAAGGCCAGTTGCAGGCCAACCAGCTGGAAATCACGAATCGTGAGCGTTCAATTGCCGCGTTACAGGCAAGGATTGACGACTATCAGACTCGCTTGAATGGTGAGCCTGCTGTCGAAGAGCAGCTTGCGGACTTGACCCGCGGTTACGATCAATCTCAGACAGATTATAACGATCTTCTGAAAAAGAAGAACGAATCCGAGATGGCCACAAGCATGGAAGAAATGCAGCAAGGCGAGCGGTTCACGATACTGGATCCTCCAAGTTTGCCCTTGAGGCCGGCCTTTCCCAACCGACTGAAGTTCTGTGAGATGGGCCTTGGCGTTGGTTTGGCATTAGGTTTAACTCTGGTGATTGTGCTCGAAGTCCTGGATGACCGAATCCACAAAGAACAAGAGTTGAGAGCGCTGTTGTCAATTCCGGTGATTGCTGAGATTCCAACGATCAGCAGCCCAGCAGATGAACGAACCAGGAAGATGAGACTGTCGCTCGGATGGGCTACTTCCGCTTTGGTGGTCCTGGCTATTCTTGCGGGCTCAGCGATCAGTTTTCTTCACAGATAGGCGCGGATTTTGAATGTATAAGACATTCTTCAATCTGAAACGCAACCCTTTTGACCTCCCTCCGGATCCAACCTGCTTTGTGTCGACGCCACGACACATTGAGGCACTTGCTGCGCTTCATCATGGAGTTAGGGAGCATAAGGGGTTTGTCGTGGTGACTGGTGAGATAGGAACGGGTAAGACCCTACTGTTGAGATGTTTGCTCCACCTGTTTGAACGTAGTAAAGACATTTCCTACGCCTATGTCTTTAACGGCAGGCTAACACCAACTGAGTTTCTCCAATATATTTTGCTGGATTTTGGGCTTCCGGCTTCCGGAAAGAACAAAAGTGAACTGTTATTTGATCTGGGAAAGTTTCTGGCGTCGCAGAATTCAAAGCAAATGACAACCGTGCTTATTGTGGATGAGGCACACAACTTGTCCGAAGAACTCCTTGAAGAAGTTCGTCTGCTCTCGAACCTGGAAACGCCCGGCCACAAGTTGCTTCAGATTGTCCTGGTAGGACAGCCGGAGCTTGACGAAAAGCTGGATTCCATTGGACTTAAATCGCTGAAACAGAGAATAGCGATTCGGACGCGCTTGGATCCTTTGAATAAGGATGAAACGAAGACCTATATCGAAAGGCGCCTACAGATCGCAGG
>CAVYBV010000003.1:0-148388 GCA_963766785.1 uncultured Acidobacteriota bacterium | reverse complement strand
GGCGATCGGGTGCGTTGTAGAGGCGTGCGGCCTGGGCCACGATCGCAGCCTTGGTGCTGCCGACGTCAGTAACAAGCTGGTCGGGCGTGAGGATGGGAGCGAGCTTGGCCAACAGGTCGAGCGTGGCGTAGATAGGGATGCAGATGAGTGTGACGTCGCAGGAGCGCGCGGCGGCCAGAGGGTCGGTGGCGATGGAATCGATGGCGCCCATGTCGAGAGCTTTTTGCGCACCGTCCTTGCCGCGATTCCAGCCGACGATGGAGCCGGCGAATCCAGCGGCGCGGAGGGCCAAGCCGACGGAAGCGCCCAGCAGGCCTGTGCCGAGGATGGCGATGCGTTGGATCATTTTCTGGAAACGGGCATCCCGCCATACGCCCGACGCAATAATTCCGCCACCTCTTTTGGCATTCCATCGCTCTTCAGTAGTGGCTTGGCACCGTTATTCGTCATGGGCAGGGCCGCAATGAGCACACCCTCCAGTTCGCTTCGCCTGTTTCGATCCTCAACTGCGAAAGCGGAGAAGTAGTTCCAGAAATGGAAATGGCGAGTGCTGGGCTTCGTGGCCCACTGATGCAATCGTTTCCTCAGCAAATCCGCTTGCCCGACGTAGTAAGGCGTGTCATCGTGATACAACACATAAACGCCGCCGCGTTGCAGAAACTCCAGCTCTTTTCCGAGATTCCTCTCTCTCCCGCTCTCTTGACTGAGGGTCTTCTCGTAAAACACTGCTCTGGGCCACATTCTTGCGTAGCCGCTGACCATCCTATTCGTGGTTACTTGCATAGCGTCCCCCCGAACAGATTCAGATTATAGTGTTCTTCCCACAGCGCGCGCGATCAGTCGCAGCTCGCCCATTAGCGTGTCGAACTGGTCGGGGTAGAGCGTCTGCGCGGCGTCGCTGGTGGCCTTGTCGGCGTTGGGGTGGACTTCGACGAGGATGCCGTCGGCGCCGGCGGCTACTGCGGCGCGGGCCAGCGGGGGAACCATGTCGCGGCGGCCGGTTCCGTGCGAAGGGTCGGCGACGATGGGCAGGTGCGAGAGCTTCTTCACCATGGGAATTGCGGAGATGTCCATGGTGTTGCGCGTGGAGGTTTCGTAAGTGCGGATGCCGCGCTCGCAGAGGACGACGTTGTAGTTGCCGCCGGAGAGGATGTACTCGGCCGAGAGCAACAGCTCCTCGATGGTGGCGGCGATGCCGCGCTTGAGCAGGACGGGCTTGCGGATCTGGCCGAGTTCGCGCAGAAGGTTGAAGTTCTGCATGTTGCGCGCGCCCACCTGCAGGAGATCGACGTAGGGGAGCATGAGCTCGATCTGGGCGATCTCCATGACTTCGCTGACGACGAGCAGGCCATGGACTTCAGCGGCGTCGCGCATGACCTCGAGGCCGGAGATGCCGAGGCCCTGAAAGGAGTAAGGCGAGGAGCGAGGCTTGAAAGCTCCGCCGCGGAGGAAGGCTGCCGCCCGCGCCCTTGACGCGGCGGGCGGTTTCGAACATCTGATCGCGATTCTCAATGGAGCACGGGCCGCCCATTGCGACCACCTGCTTTCCGCCGACGGTGACGCCGTTGCGGAATTCGATGACGGTGCCTTCCGGGCGGAAGCTGCGGCCGGCGAGCTTGTAGGGCGAGCTGATGCGGTGCACGTGCATGACTCCGGGCATGATCTCGAATTTGGCCAGATCGAGGGATGCGGTTTGGCCCACGGCGGCGAGGATGGTCTGCATTTCGCCGGTGGTGCGATGGACTTCGACTCCGGCCTCGGTGAGCGCCTCAATGACGGCGTCAATCTGTTCTTCGGTGGCTCTTTCCTGCATGGCGACAATCATGGCTTTTTCTTCAATCTCCGGGGCGTGGTTGCCCGATGCGGGGCCCGAATCGGCGTCCGCAGCGGCGGCGATTTCGCGGGCGTGTCTTTCTGAGGCCAGCTCGTTGCGCTGCAAGGCGCGCATGACGTCGATGATGCGCTCGTAGATGTGGGTGAGCTCGATGTCGGGCAGCGGGCCCTTGTTGGCGGCGCGCACGTTGGCGTAGATGATCTTCTCGCGGTTCGGCTCGTAGACCGGGAGCGAGGTGGCGGCCTTGAGATGGCCGATCATCTGCGCGGCGCGGGCCCGCTGGCTCAGCAGTTCCACGAGCTGGCGGTCCAGTTCATCGATGCGTACCCGCAATTCTTCGATCGTCATTTCGACCTCTAACAACGAGCTTTTAGCTATTAGCTCTTCGCGGCTTGAGCTTCGCCGGCACGATCTGGCATCGGAGCAGCTAATAGCTAAGAGCTGCCCTTATTACCGGGCCTGCGCAGCGTGCGGCTGGCGCAGACCCTCGATAAATCGGGCCACCGCGTCCGGCGAGCTTTCGGGAGCGGATTTTTCGATCAGCTCCACGATGGCGCTGCCAATGACCACGGCATCGGCGAACTCCGCGACATGCGCAAACTGCTGCGCGTTGGAGATGCCGAATCCCACAGCCACCGGCAGCGTGCTCCATCGGCGAATGCGGGCGACCAGTGCGGCGGCATCGGATGCGACCGACTGCTGCTTACCGGTGATACCGGTGCGCGAGATGGCGTAGATGAAACCTTGCGAGTGCTCGGCAATGGCTTGGAGGCGCTCGTCGGGGCTGGTGGGCGCGGCAAGAAAAACGGGCGCGAGGCCGGTGCGGCGCATCTCGGCGAGATACTCCTGCGCTTCCTCAACGATCATGTCGATGACGAGGACACCGTCGGCGCCGGCAGCCTTTGCGTCGTCGGCGAAGCGGGCGAGGCCGTAGCGGAGGATGGGATTGAAGTAAGTGAAAATAATGAGGCCGGCGGCGGGGCGGGCGTTGTGGATGTCGCGCGCGATGGCGAGAACGTCAGCCAGACGCGTGCCGCGGGCGAGAGCGCGCTCGCTGGCCCGCTGGATCACGGGACCATCACCAAGAGGGTCGCTGAAAGGGACGCCCAGTTCGATGACGTCTGCGCCCGCGTCAATGGCGGCGATGGCGATGCGGCGGGTCGCGTCGAGCGAAGGATCGCCGGCCGTCAAGTACGCAACCATGCCCGGTTTTTGATGGAAGACGATCGGCATCGCGGTTCAGGCCCCCTGGATGTGCAGCTCACGAGCGAGAATGCCCATGTCCTTATCGCCGCGTCCGGAGAGGTTCACTACAAGTATGTCACGCGGGCTCATTGAAGGCGCGATGCGCAGGGCTTCGGCTACGGCGTGCGCGCTTTCAAGCGCGGGCAGGATACCTTCAGTGCGAGCGAGGCGGACAACTGCGTCGAGCGCAGCGGCGTCGTCCTGCACGGTGTATTCGGCGCGGCCGGAGTCGTGAAGGGCAGCGTGCTCGGGGCCGATGGAGGCGTAGTCGAGTCCGGCGGAAACGGAATGGGTCTGCGCGATCTGTCCGTTTTCGTCCTGAAGGACGTAAGAGAACGTGCCCTGGAGAACGCCGGGCATGCCGCCGGAAAAGCGTGCGGCGTGCTCGCCCAGAACGGTGCCGCGGCCCCCGGCTTCCACGCCGATGAGGCGAACATAGCGATCGTTGAGAAATTCGTAAAATGCGCCGATGGCGTTGGAGCCACCTCCGACGCAGGCGATGATGGCGGTGGGCAGGCGGCCTTCCTTTTCGAGAATCTGCTCTTTCATCTCGCGGCTGATGCAGCGGTGGAAGTCGCGCACCATGGTGGGGTAGGGATGGGCGCCGAGCGCCGAGCCAAGAAGATAGTGTGTGGTGCGGACGTTGGTGACCCAGTCCCTCATGGCCTCGCTGATGGCGTCTTTGAGGGTCTTCGACCCGGAAGAGACGCCGCGGACTTCAGCGCCGAGCAGCCGCATGCGCAGCACGTTCAGCTCCTGGCGTTCCATATCCACGTCGCCCATGTAGATGACGCACTCCATGTCGAGCAGCGCACAGACAGTGGCCGTGGCCACGCCGTGCTGGCCGGCACCGGTTTCGGCGATGACGCGCTTCTTGCCCATGCGCCGGGCGAGCAGCCCCTGGCCGAGCGCGTTGTTGATTTTGTGCGCGCCGGTGTGGAGGAGGTCTTCGCGCTTGAGGTAGATTCTGGCGCCGCCGAGCTGCTCCGTCAGGCGCTTGGCGAAATAGAGCGGAGTGGGACGGCCAGCGAAGTTATGCAGAAGCTGCGCAAGCTCGGACTGGAACGCAGAGTCGGCCTTTGCGGCTTCGTACTCGCGCTCAAGCTCGACCAGAGCGGCCATGAGGGTCTCCGGCACGTAGCGGCCGCCGTAGATGCCGAAGCGGCCGGGCCGCGACTCAGAGAGAGCCGAGGGAAGAATGACGGATGACATGGGACACTCCTGCGCTCTTGTCCTCGAAAGGGGAACTCTCCAGTGTACTAGGAACGCAGGACGGTCATCCGGATTTCCCCTTCAGGCTCAAGTCGCACAGCATGTCGGAGTGGATGTTGAGACCGATGTTGGTCATATTGTAAACATGCTCGCTGGCGACGAGCCACACGATCTCGCAGATGGCGCGCTCAGAGAAGTGCCGGGCCAGCCGGTCGAAGGTTTCCGGTTTCACCTGCTTGCCGCGAGTCAGCTCGGTGACGTAGTCGAGGGCCGCTCGGTCGGCTTCAGTAAAAAGGGAACTCGTGGCATAATCCTCGAGTGCATCGAACTTGGCCTGGTTCATGCCCGCCTTGATAACGAAGAAACGCCCGATGTCGATACAGAATTCGCATACGTTGATACGCGCCACGCGCTCGCGGATGAGCATCTGCGTCTCCGTTGATAATTCCAGCTTCTTGTCGAGCTTGGCAATCTTGGAAATGAACATGCCAAAGGCCGCGGGCATGCGAGAGTAGACCACCTTTACCGGTGTCGGCACCTTGCCGAATTGCCGGCGGGTCCCGGCATAGACCAGTTTTTTGATCAGACCTTGCGGCTTCTCGATTGGGGAAAGAAACGTGTCCATGCGAACCTCCGTGCGGATGGAAAAGAGGAACGGACAGGGCGGCTCAGGGAAAGTGGAACCCGCTCCTCTCAACAGATTACGGCTGTGCGCCGCGAGTGGTTACATCTCCTGTGTTTGGGCGGGCCGCGTCCGCAATGGCCCTGGCCCGCTCCACTACGCTGCCCGGCTCAATCGAGACGATTTCGAATCCGAATTTGCGATAGGTTTCTTCGTGTATCCGCTCGAAACGCAGAGCGTCCTCAGGGGAGATGCGCCGGGCTGCGGTCGGGGCGACAAATCCGAGACTGCGGATGAAGAAGGCGCGCTTTTCGTAAACGGCGTCGCGCTGGATCCGTTCAAGTTCGCCCGCGAGCCCTGGAGTAACCGGCGCGCCGAGAAAAGCGGCCAATGCCGCGGTGCAGATTGCGGATCGATCGTGAAACTGAATCGCGTCGGCCATGCTGGCCGCGCGAATCTGGCGCTGCTGCTGCAGCGCTGCCACCGCATCCAGGAACCATGGCTCCATCCATGGCTGGTCCACGCCGCGCGCATGCCACAGTGCAATCAAGTCGGTGGCTGCCTCTTCGACCACGCCGAAGCCATCGAGCTCGAGTTGCCGCAGGATGGCGGTTTTGCCCGCGCTGGGCGTACCGGTGAGAATGTAGCTTTTCATTTGATTTGAGTGGCGCGGGCGGCGGCAATAAAGGCGCGGACCTTGGCAGGATCTTTGCGGCCAGGTTGAGACTCGACGCCCGAGGCCACGTCCACGCCCCACGGCCGCAGTGTGGCGATGGCTTCAGCGACGTTTGCGGGAGTCAGGCCCCCGGCGGCAATCAGGCGTGCGTTGCCATTCCTGAAGATGGTCTCCGACGCGGCAGCCCAGTTGAACGCAACGCCCGTACCGCCCACCGCCGTCGCCGTTCGGGAATCGACGAGGATGGCATCGACATTCGGATCGGCGGCAAAGGCGCTGGCCTGTTGCGGCGCCTCGGGGCCGAAGTGGACGACACGAAGAATACGCAGCCCGGCGCCCAATTCGCGCCGCAACATCGCCGGCATGACAGCGGAGTAGGCGGCATGCAACTGCACGCCGGTGAGGCCGCTTTCGCGCGCGATTGAGATCACGTCCTCGATTGCCGTGTCGACAAACACGCCGATCTTCTCAAGGTGCGCAGGCAATCCGGAGACGATCCCGGAAACTTGCTTCGGGGAGACGCGACGGGGACTGGGTGCGAACACAAAGCCCACCGCGTCGACGCCCGATTCCGCGGCAAGCAGGGCGTCGGCCAGCGACGTATTGGCGCAGATCTTGATCCAAAGACTCATGACCGCACCGGGGCGCCGGCGATCAACTCCTTGAGCGCTGCGCCGGGATCGGGCTCCCGCATCAGGCTTTCGCCGACGAGAAACGCGTCGAATCCGGCCGATCGCAGCCGGGCAATGTCGGCATGGCTTGAGATGCCGCTTTCCGCCACGTGGAGAACGCCGGCCGGGATTGACTCGGCGAGTTCGAGCGAACGTTCAATGTCCACCTCGAATGTGCGCAGATCGCGATTGTTCACGCCAATGGCGCTGGCGCCGTTTTCTCCCAGAGTGTCGAGGACCATCTGGAGCTCTTCCTGACTATGCACCTCGACCAGGAGATCGAGAGCGAGCGCGCGGGCAGCGGCGGCGAGCCGCTTGATTTCCTCCGGCTTGAGAGCGGCGGCGATGAGCAGGATGGCGTCGGCGCGGTGGACGCGGGCTTCGACGATCTGGTACTCGTCCAGGATGAAGTCCTTGCGCAGGCAGGGCAGGCGGACGGCGCGGGAAGCAAGTTCCAGGTTGCGCAGGCTGCCCTGGAAGAAGGGCTCGTCGGTGAGCACTGAGAGCGCGGCAGCGCCGCCTGCTTCATAGCGGCGGGCGATCCATTCCACGTCGAAATCGGCGCGGATCAGCCCCCTTGACGGCGACGCCTTCTTGATCTCCGCAATGAGCGCAGGTCCGGGCGAGGCACGGCGGCGCAGGGCCGCGGCCCATCCCCGCGGCTGGTGAAGCGCGGCGCGGCGCTCCAGTTCGGCCAGCGGGACAGACGCACGCGCTGCCTCCAGAGTGGAGCGCGTGGCGGCCAGGATGGTGTCAAGGCGCGTAGGCATCGTGGGCGTGTTTCCTGGTGGGCCCGGAGGGATTTGAACCCCCAACCAAGGGATTATGAGTCCCCTGCTCTAACCGTTGAGCTACAGGCCCATTGAGCTTTTATGCCACTGCAAACATTGAAGTTACGCCAGTCAATCCGGCGCGGTCTGTGAGCGAGGTTTCCGCCGGTGCCGGTTCTGGTGCCGGTGCCGTGTTCAGAACAGGAACTCTGGCGCTTTGGCAACGAACACCTGCCATTTCCATCTTCGCACCCTTTTAGGAGAGCTCAAAACCAGAGATGAGGGAATTGGTCAACTGGCAATTAGTTGTCGTCGGGGTAGAAATCTGGAGCACTCAGATCTCGCAAGTTAAAGGGTCTTCTTGCGCTCAGGCCGACCTGGGTGAAATATGGTGCGCGTACCGATTTGGAGGTTCCGTTAGACTCGATCGTTAGCAGAGCATGGCTGTCGAGTCGTGCTTCCAGATGGTTACGCCCACGGAAAAACTTGGGGTCGAATTCCTCTGGCGACAGTTGAATGTTCGCTCCACTAGGCTTTACAAATTGCACAGAGATGGTGTCTATAGGAGAACTGAAGTATCGGATTCGAATGAACTTTAGAACTGATCCCCCGAAGAACTGCCGGGTTGGGAAACCATCATAGGCCTCGTTTACCAAAATCGTTTCGGTGTGCCCGTTCTGTAGTGTGACCCTTAGCTTGGTTTGCCACGCCGCAGATCCTCGCCCTGGCTGGGGTCACGGTCTGCACCGCCCTGGCCGTGAGCATCCCCCTCGAGGCCCTGTGCGACTCGCCTGGAATCGGGCAGCTGGCGTGGCAGGCGGCGCTCAGCCGCGATCTGCCCCTGCTGGTGAATCTCACCATGCTCTTCACCTTGGTTACGCTGGGCGCAAACCTGGCCGCCGATTTGATTGCAAATGCAGGAAGCAAGGAGATGCAGCCATGAAACGCGCGCGCGTGGCGGCTGGCCGAATACAAGCCCGGCGCCTGGGTCCTGCTTGACCGCAACCCCAATTACTGGAAACACGATTCAGCCGGCCGGCAGCTCCCATACATTCACTCCGTCCGCCTTGAAGTCGAACAGAGTCGCGATATCGAAATGCTCCGCCTTCTCCGCGGAGAGATCGATCTGATCAATTCGCTCGATCCCGGCCACTTTCGATCAACTGAAGGCGCAAGCTCCGCGAATGGCCGTGGATGCCGGCGCCGGCTTTGACACAGAGCAGATCTGGTTCAACCAGGTACCGTCCGCGCCCATTCCCGCCTACAAGCGGGCCTGGTTCGCCTCCACCCGCTTTCGCCAGGCCATCTCGCTCGCCATCGACCGTGCGGATTTGGCCAGAGTGGTCTTTCGCGGACTGGCACAGCCCGCGGCCGGCCTGATTCCGCGCGCCAAACGGACGTGGTTCAACAACGAGCTTCCG
The DNA here is from genome assembly GCA_963766785.1 of uncultured Acidobacteriota bacterium. GTDB lineage: Bacteria > Acidobacteriota > Terriglobia > Terriglobales > Acidobacteriaceae > Telmatobacter. Next base: position 139,937 of record CAVYBV010000003.1, on the reverse strand, counting down.
CCGCTCCAGTTCGATCCCTCGGCTGCGCTCGCGGAACTGCGCGGCGACGGATTCGCGCTGCGCAACGGGGCCCTCTTCGATGCCGATGGGCACAGGGTTGAGTTCTCCGTCATCACCAACTCCGGAAACACCAGCCGGGAAGAAATGGCGGCCATGATCCAGCAGGACCTGCAGCATATTGGCATTCAACTGAACATCGTTACCCTCGACTTCCCTTCTCTGATCGAGCGCATTTCGCGCACCTTCAACTACGAGGCCTGTCTCCTTGGCCTGGTCAATGACGATCTTGACCCCAATGCCCAGCTGAACATCTGGCTCAGCTCCGCCGACAATCATCAGTGGAACCCGAATCAGAAGTCGCCGGCCACTCCGTGGGAGGCGGAGATTGACCGGCTCATGCGTCTTCAGGCTTCCATGCCCGACTTCCGGCATCGCAAGCAGGCCGTCGACCGCGTGCAACAGATCGTTCGTGAGCAGCAGCCGTTTATCTACCTCGTCAATAAGGAGGCGCTCGCCGCCGTATCGCCGCGGCTGCAAAACGTCGCGCCCGTACCACTGCGCCCGCAGCTCTACTGGAACATCGAATGGCTATGGTTCGCGCGGGAGGCCGGGAACAGGAGGTAAAGCATGCTCGATTCCCTGCTGTCGCTCGGCATCTCGGCCGATTACCCCGGCCACCCGGGCGTTCTACGCGATGTGACACTCGAACTGGCTCGAGGAGAAATCCTGGGACTCGTAGGCGAGAGCGGTTGCGGGAAAAGCACCCTGGCCCTCGCCATCCTGCGCCTCCTTGGTTTCAGGCGCGGCCAGGTTCATGGCTACGTCCGTTTTCGCGGCCGGGACCTTCTGCAGCTCAAGGAGCGGGAAATGCGCCGCCTTCGCGGACGCCAGATGACCCTGGTTCTGCAAAGTCCGCTATCGGCTCTCAATCCCGTGCTGCGCATTGGCGATCAGCTCGAGGAAACCTGGCGCGCGCATCGCCGCCCTTACTGCAAAGACGACTGCATGCGCGCCATACTCCAATGCCTCGCCGATGTCAGCCTGCCCGCAGACCCCGACCTGCTTCGCCGTCGCCCCTCCGCTCTCAGCGATGGCCAGGCCCAGCGGGTCATTATCGCCATTCTTCACCGGCCGTCCCTTCTCATCGCCGATGAGCCCACAAGCGCCCTCGATATCGTCACCCAGTCCGAGATACTTCGCCTTTTCGCCGAACTGAGCCACAAGCTGGAAATGGGCATTCTCTTCATCTCGCACGATCTTCTTTCGGTCGCCGCCATCAGCCATCGCGTGGCCGTGATGCACCAGGGACAGATCGTGGAATGCCGCCCCACGGGCGAGCTGTTCACCAATCCCGCCCACCCTTACACGAGCCGCCTCATTGCCGCCCTGCCGGTTGCCGCGCACTACGCAACAGCCGTGAACTTCCAGTGCGTATCGCAATACTCAATCATCGTATTAAGGTATTGGACCGATACCGGCAATGCTGCAGCTTGAATTCCAGGCCGCAGCAACACTTTCCTTCTGCTCCAACAATCCGATCAATTTCCCCATCGACCAAATGTTGTCGGCAAGGCCAGCATCCATTGCGGATGTAACCCGCAGCGTGTAGGCGCCGGAGGAAAGACAGACCGCATCGCGCCGCGGTAGCGGCGTGATGTGCGACTGCTTATAATCGGGGGACAGAAAATACGCACGAACACTTGTGCTGAATTGTCGCGGAGGTTTGTCAGTGTTGAAATTTGGTCGAAGAGTCGCGTCTGTTTGTTTGGCGGCGGGTTGTTTCCTTGCACCGGTAGCGCTGTGGGCGGGGCCGGAGGATGCGGCGCGCGCCACACTGAACGCGCAGCTCGATGCCATGTTCAACCGGCACGAGTACGAGTCGAAGGGCGTGCAACTGGCGTGGCAGAAGGAGGGCGCGATTTACACCATCCTGGAGCCGGCGGCCAAGGGCAAGGGCAGGGATATTGTGGCCTACGATACGGCCACGGGCGCGCGCACGGTGCTGATTGCGGCGGCGAAACTGACCCCGACCGGCGCGAGCGAACCCCTGAGCATCCAGGGCTATTCGTGGTCCGCGGACCGGAAGAAGCTGCTGATCTTTACCAACGGCAAGAAGGTTTGGCGGCTGCCTACGCGCGGCGATTACTGGGTATTCGACGAGGCCACCGGCCAGCTGATGAAGCTGGGCGGCAATGCGCCGGAGTCGTCGCTGATGTTTGCCACTTTCTCGCCGGATTCGACGCGGGTGGCGTGGGTGGAGGAGCACAACCTGTACGCGGAAGAACTGGCCACAGAGAAGATCACGCAACTGACCACGGACGGGACAGCGGACATCATCAACGGCACGTCGGACTGGGTGAGCGAGGAGGAGCTGGATCTGCGCAACTGCTTCCGCTGGAGCCCGGATTCGCAATCGATTGCGTACTGGCAGTTCGACCAGTCGGGTGTGGGCGAGTACACGCTGATCAACGACACGGAAGCGGAGTACCCGGTGCTGTTCAAGTACAAGTACCCGCAGCCAGGGACGACGAACTCAGCGGTGCGCGTGGGCGTGGTGTCGGCGGCGGGCGGGGCGACGAAATGGATGGCGCTCGAGGGCGATCCGCGGCAGCACTACATCGCGCAGATGCAGTGGGCGGGCAACTCGCGCGAGCTGATGATCGAGTACCTGGACCGGCTGCAGCAACACGATCAGTTGTTGCTGGCTGACGTGGCGACGGGGCAGGCGAAGCTGTTCTTCGAGGACACGGACAAGGCGTGGGTGGTTTACCAGCCGATTGAGTGGATCGGCAAGGAGGGCGCGACAGAGCCGGACCTGCTGTGGGTGAGCGAGCGCGACGGCTGGCGGCACGCGTATCGCGTGGATCGCCGGACCGGCCAGGCCAAGCTGATCACGAATTTTGCGGCCGACATCATGGGCGTAGAGGCGGTCGATGCGGACGGCGGATGGCTTTACTTTCTCGCCTCGCCGGACGATCCGGTGCGGATGTACTTGTATCGCTCGCGGCTGGACGGCACCGGCGTGCCCGAGCGCGTGACGCCGGCAGACGAGCCCGGCTGGCACGGCTACAACATCGCGCCGGACGCGAAGTATGCGGTGCACGCAATGTCGACCTTCAGCACGCCGAGCCGGATCGAGATGGTGAGCCTGCCGGAGCACAAGTTGCTGCGCACGCTGGTCTCCAACGACGAGTTGGCGGCGAAGGTGAAACCGCTGCTCAGCGAGCCGGAGTTCTTCAAAGTGCCGGTGGCGAACGGGGTCACGCTGGACGGGTGGATGGTAAAGCCCCCGGACTTCGATGCGGCGAAGAAATACCCGGTGCTGACCTACGTGTATGGAGAGCCGGCGGGCGCCACCGTGCGCGACGAGTGGCAAGGCCTGCGGGGGCTGTTTCATTCGGCTATTGCAGCGCAGGGATACATCATCCTGAGCTTTGACAACCAGGGCACACCGGCTCCAAAAGGGCGCGAGTGGCGCAAGATCGTTTACGGCGCGGTGGGCGTGCTCTCCAGCGCGCAGCAGTCTGAGGCCATTGCGGCGCTGGCCCGCGAGCATCCTTACATCGACACGTCGCGCATGGCCATCTGGGGCTGGAGCGGCGGCGGCTCCAACACTCTGAACATGATGCTGCGCTATCCGGGCGTGTATCAGACGGGCATCGCGGTGGCACCGGTGGCCGATGAGAGCCACTACGACTCGATTTACCAGGAACGCTACATGGGTCTGCCCGAGGAGAACAAGCAGGGCTATCACGATGGTTCGCCCATCAACTTTGCCTCGGGGCTCGCCGGGAATCTGCTGGTGGTGCACGGTTCGGGCGACGACAATGTGCACTATCAGGGAACCGAGTTGCTGATAAACAAATTTGTGGAGCTGGGCAAGCCGTTTGACTTCATGGATTATCCCAACCGCACGCATTGCATCTGCGAAGGGAGCGGGACGTCGTTCCATGTCTATTCGCTGATTGCGCGCTACCTTGAAAATCACGAACCGGCGGGTGCCCGTTAGGCGCAGGCGCGTGGGCGCGGCTGCTGAAAGAGAGGACACATGGGGGCCACACGAAGGGAATTCATGACGCTGAGTTCGTTTGCCGCGCTGGCCGCGGCGCTGGAGTCGAGTCCAGCCGCGAATGCGGGCGCGCAGGTTCCTCAGCCGCAACAGCAGACGCCGGGCGCGCCGACGGCATTTGGCACGTCGCCGGCGGTGGGGCCGGTGGTGACCTCGGACGACCTTGCGCATGCGGAAAAGCTGGTGCAGGCGACGCTGACCGAGGCCGAGCGCGCCGAGGCCGCCGGCAACTGGCGCATGCAGATGGCGCCCAACTACGAGCTGCGCACCGGGCCGCGCAAGCTGGCGCTCGAAGACACCTTGTCGCCGGCCACGCTGTGGAATCCGGCCATTCCCCAAGTGCAGCTCGACGAAGGCAATGGCGTGTTTATGCCCGCCATGCCGCCCGCCGGTTATTTGCCGCGCAAAAAAGAAGACATTGCCTACGCGCCGCTGACGCAGTTGGCCAAGTGGATCGAGTCCGGGGATCTGACGTCGGAGGAGCTGACGAAAAACTATATCGAACGGCTCGAACAATACGGGCCGCAACTGCGGTGCGTCATCACGCTGACGCGCAATCATGCGCTCGAACAGGCGAAGGCAGCGGACAGAGAAATCTCCCGGGGGAATTATCGCGGGCCTCTTCACGGGATTCCGTGGGGCGCGAAGGACCTGCTGGATACCGCTGGAATTCCCACGACCTACGGCGCCGAGCCTTATCGCAATCGCGTGCCCGACCAGGACAGCGCCGTGGTAAAGCGGCTGAACGATGCCGGCGCGGTGCTGGTGGCCAAGCTGAGCATGGGCGCGCTGGCGCTGAACGACGTGTGGTTCGGCGGACAAACCCTGAACCCATGGATGCTGGAGGAAGGATCGTCCGGGTCGAGCGCGGGACCGGGCGCGGCAGTGGCGGCGGGGCTAGTGGGGTTTGCCATCGGCAGCGAAACCGGCGGCAGCATCGTCAGCCCGTCCATGCGCTGCGGCATCACCGGACTGCGGCCGACATACGGCCGCGTGGCGCGCACCGGCGCGATGACGCTGTGCTGGAGCCTGGACAAGCTGGGGCCGATGGCGCGCGGCGTCGAGGACACCATCCTGGTGCTGAAGGCGATCAGCGGGCCCGATCCCGGCGACCTGGCCAGCGTGCCCGCGAAACTGACCTTTGATTCGGGCCAGAGCGTGAAGGGTCTGCGCGTGGGCTACTTCCCCGCCTGGATGAAGGAACCGCCGGCGACGGACGTCGATCGCGCGGCGCTGGACACGGTGAGCAAGTTGGGGATGACGCCGGTCGAGATGTCGATTCCCGACTGGCCCTACGACTCGCTGAACCTGATCCTGTTTGCCGAGGCCGCTGCGGCGTTCGACCAGCTGGTGCTGAGCGGAAAACTCGACGAGCTGAAGATGCAGGTGCCGGACGCGTGGCCCAATGTGTTCCGGCAGTCGCGATTCTTGTCGGCGGTAGACCTTGTGCAGACCGACCGCTTCCGCCGCAAGGTGGCGGAAGAGATGGCGCGCGTGATGAGCCAGGTCGACCTGTTGCTGGTGCCGAGCCTGCGCGACGAGATGCTGGTCATCACCAACAACACCGGACATCCATCGCTCACCCTGCGCGCGGGATTTGTGGAGGTGAGCGAGGCGCGCAGCGACTGGGCGCCCGACCCGGCGCACCCGCTGCCGAAGTTCTCGCCGCCCCGCCGCGTGCCGCACGGGGTCACGCTGATCGGCAGGTTGTTTGAGGAAGGGGTGCTGTGCCAGGCAGGCATGGCGCTGGAGGCGGAGTTCAACGCGATGGGCGAGCGGCCGGCGGCGTTCTAAGAGCAGTTGTCAGTGGTCAATTTTCAGTTCGGCCACATCGTAGCGAGGCGCTGAGGACATCAGCACTTCGACGTCGGCGACGCCGCGGATACCGCCGCGCGCGCCCTGGCAGATGCAGTTGAGCGCCGCGGCCGCGCACGCAAAATCAAGCTGGCGCTCGAGCGGCCAGCCTTGCAGCAGCCCGTAGATGAAACCGGCATGGAAGATGTCGCCGGCGCCGGTGGTGTCTACCACGTTTACGCGATAGGCGGCGCGATGCAGCAACTGCGCGCCGTCCCACGCCAACACGCCGTCCTGCCCCAGCGTTGCCGCCGTCAGCCTGCACCCGTACTCGCTGCGCATGGCTTTGAGTGCGCCGGGCAGGTCGCGCTCGCCGGTCAGCCGACAAGGAAAATCGCGGCTCACGATGAGGTAATCGACATTGCGCACAAGCTCGCGAACGCCGTTGTAGATTTCGTCAAGATCGGCAATCACCGGCACGCCAGCCGCACGCGCCCACTGCGCCGCCTGCGTAGCCGCGGCGGTCTCATATCCATCTACGTGCAGCGCGCGCGCGTTTACAATCCACTCGCGGTCCAGGTCGTCGGGCTGCAGCAGCAACCGCTCGTCGCGCCGGCAAAGCACAGTGCGCTCGCCGCCGCCGTCGATCAGGATGAGCGACTGGGGGCTGGCGGCGTTCGCCACCTCAATGAGCCGCGCATCCACGCCGACGCGCGCGAATTCGCGCCCGTGCAAACGCCCCGCGTCGTCGCCACCCAGCTTGCCCACGTAGCGCGCGGAGAGTCCCCACGCACAACAGGCGACGATGGTGCTGGCGGTCTGCCCGCCGGGCATTACGGATGCGTGGGCGTAATCGAGCTTGGCACCGCGTTCAGGAAAGCTGGCCAGTGGGATCAGCGTGTCGGTGGCGTTCAGTCCCACTCCCACCACATCCACCATCGGCACACTCGGCATAGGCTTCATTGTACTTGTGGTCACGAGAATCGAGTGGCCTTGCCCAGTCCCCATGCGCACACGGCCGCGCTGGCCACGAGCACCACCGCAAGGATAGCGGCCCACTCGAGATTCATGTTCAGCGCGGGCACACGCGCCTTGAGTCCCAGCACCACAAACACGCCCGCCGCGCAAGCCAGGATCAGCCAGTCCCACCACTCGCGCCTGGCCGCTTCGGGCGGCGCGTCGCCGAGAAAAACACGCACCACTTCAGCGTGCTGAAGGCCGTAGCGGTCGCACTCGCGCCGGATGGCCGCCGCGGTCGACGCGCTCTCGCGCTCCGTGGCGACAGCCGAGCTGACGGCGATGGCGCCCGCGATCATGGCCAGCGATCCGGCGACAACAAGCATCCGGTGCGCTGCGTCGGCAGCGGCGAGCTCGCCGAAGACCAGCGCGCCCCACGCCAGGCCCCAAAGCTGATTGGTGTTCGAGAGCGGAATGCCGCGGCCGATGCCGAGATACTTCGTCGCGAACTGCTGGAAGATGTCGCCGACCACCCACACGAATCCGCCGAGGAAGAGCCAGAACAGCATCGGCGCAACTGTGGGCGAATGAAATACCGCCGCGTGCACGCCTCCGTCGAACGCCAGCACCAGCGCCAGCATGGTCCCGAGCTCTCCCACGGTGAAGATGGTGACGAACGAGAGCGGATTCATGCCGCTCAGGTAGGCCTTGCGATAGGGAATGTACATCGATCCCCAAAGCAGGCTTGCGCCACACGCAGCCAGGATGCCGCCGGCGGCGTGGTGCGCGTGCGGACCCAACTGAATGGTGCTGAATCCGAGCATGACCGCGGCGGCGACGATCGCCGTCGCGCCCAGCACCACCTTCAGCACATTGGCTGCGCCCGCTCCCTTCAGCTCGCCGAAGAGCAGCCGCCCCCATAGAATTCCTACCAGCGAGTTCGTGTTCCAAAGCGGAAATGCGATGGCCAGGCCCACGTCGCGGATGGCGAAGACGGTGAGCGTGTTGGCCACGGCCCACAGCATGCCGGCGAGAATAGCGAACGGAATGAGCTGCCGGTTGGCGCCGAGATCGCGGAACACTGCGCGAGTCCCTTTGAGCAGCGTGGGCACGCTCCAGCGCGCCACAAAGACGCCCGCCACCATGCACAGCGAGACCGCGTACGGCGATAGCCCCGCATTCACCAGCTTCGTCGGCGCCTCCGCCGCGCCCAGCCAAACGCCTGCGCCGATGCCGCACAGCACACCCAGCCCGTGCCGCGATGCAATGCGCAGGGCCGACGCGGTCTCAGGCTGTGTGCTCATCGGTGTGTCCTTTCCTGTTGCGGAAAATCAGGCGGGTTCAATGCATGACAACCAGAAGCGCCACGCCAAATAAGAACACTGCGAGCGGGATGAGGAAGTGACTGTCAGTGAGAATAGCGCGCGGCTTCATCTGTGCTCCGGCGGAAGGAACTTGCGCAACCATAAAGAGGTGGCAAGCCGTGTGTCAACCGCAACCGGGGAATGCGCTCAAGCCGCGGCCGCACGCCGTGCGGAAGCCACGCGCGGAATGCCCTGCAGATCGGGTACGAATTCCACGGCGTCAAAGCCCGCGTCCGCGAATAACGCGGCAACGCTCTTCGCCTGGCCGCAACCAATCTCCATCACGAGAAACCCGCCGGGGACGAGCGCGTCGTGCGCAGCCGGAATCAGTCGGCGATAAACATCCAGGCCGTCTTTGCCGGCGAACAGCGCCATCGCCGGCTCGTAATCGCGCACTTCCACCGCCAGCGTGCCTCGTTCGGACTCGGCCACATACGGCGGGTTGGAGACAACGAGATCGAACCCCTCGCCCGCAACCGGCGCCAACAAATCGCCTTTCAGAAAACGGATGCGTTCACCAACCCCATTTCGCGCGGCGTTCTCCATGGCAATCGCGAGCGCCTTCGGCGAAAGATCAATCGCCGTGACCTGCGCCTTCGGCAGATGGCGCGACAAAGCCACCGCGATCGCACTCGATCCTGTGCCCACATCCACGATCCTCGGTTGTTGCAATGCGCCAGCCAGCGCGATAGCCCGTTCCACCAGGTGCTCGGTTTCGGGCCGCGGAATCAGCACGTCGCGCGTTACGCGGAACGGCAAGCCGTAGAACTCCGTCTCGCCGGTAATGTACTGGATGGGCTCGCCAAGGGAACGACGCTCCAACGTTTCCATGTAGCGGGCACAGTTGTAATCGGTGACCTCGTCATCACCGTGGCCGAGCAGCCACGGCCGGTTCTTATCGAGGACATGGAGCAAAAGCGTCTCAGCGTCCCATTGCGCACGATCGCAATGGGGTCCCGTGGAGAGACGCGCCCGACCAGTTAATGCGCACGATTTCACGGTTGGCACGATTCAGGCCGCCTGCGTATCCGCCTTCAACTGCTCCGCCTGGTCGTGCGCGATGAGCGCATCCACAATCGGCTGCAGCCGCCCATCCATCACCAGGTCGAGCTGGTGCAGCGTCAACCCAATTCGATGGTCCGTCATGCGGTTCTGCGGAAAGTTGTAGGTGCGGATCTTTTCGCTGCGGTCGCCCGAGCCCACTTGAGACTTGCGCGCCGCCGCCAATTCCGCGTTCTGCTTCTCCATCTCCATCTCATACAGCCGCGAACGCAGCACGCGCATGCCCTTCTCGCGATTCTTGATCTGCGACTTCTCGTCCTGACAGCTCACCACAGTGTTGGTGGGCAGGTGAGTGATGCGCACGGCGGAATAAGTTGTGTTCACGCTCTGTCCACCTGGGCCTGAGGAGCAGAACGTGTCGATGCGAATGTCCTTGGCCTCGATCTTGATATCGACTTCCTCGGCCTCGGGCAGCACCGCCACCGTCACCGCCGAGGTGTGCACGCGCCCCTGCGTTTCCGTTTCCGGCACACGCTGCACGCGGTGCACGCCGCTCTCGTACTTGAGTTGCGAGTAAACGCGGGCGCCTTCGATGATGGCGATTACTTCCTTGGTGCCGCCCACGCCAGACTCCGATACCGACATCACCTCCACCTTCCATCGGTGCTGCTCGGCAAAGCGCGTATACATGCGGAAGATCTCGGCCGCGAACAGCGAGGCCTCGTCGCCGCCGGTGCCCGCGCGGATCTCCAGGATCACGTTCTTTTCGTCGTTGGGGTCCTTGGGCAACAGCAGGATCTTCAGCTCTTCCTCGAGCGCGCCAACCCTCGGCTCCAATGCGGCGATCTCCTCCTGCGCTATCGCGCGCAGGTCGACATCGGGCTCCGCCAACATGGTACGCGCGTCGGCCAATCCCTGCCGCATTTGCTTCAGCTCGCGATACTTCTCCACCGGCGTCTGGATTTCGCGCAGAGCCTTGCTCACCTTCGAGTATTTCTCGTGGTCATTCATGACTTCGGGCAGCGCGAACTGCGCTTGCAGATCGTTGTAACGTTGCTCCATTTGTTCCAGTCGGTCCAACATGTCAAACCTCTCGCCTCACGCGGGCGCGAATGTGCTCGATTTAGTTTCATGATTTCGGTCGGGAAAAAGGCGCAGAACAGTATTTGCGGCGGGCGCCGCTAGAGGAGAGCCGGGATGGGCTGATGGAGGATCACGCCGCTTTCTATTTTATCGCGAAAGGGTTGTCGCCCGCGATGAGATTCTATTCTGGTTCCTCCCTTTGGAAATCCGCTGTCGGATCCCCGTGCTTAAGGGTGACGCGCAGGCGACCGAGAAAGTGCCAAGCACCGTACGCGCTGGCGAAAAGCATGAAATACCCCTTCGCGTTCAAGTGATGTCGAAGCACGAGAGCGGCGATGCAAAGCGCGAACACGCCAGTGAACGTCAGCAACGCAAACGCTAGACCAATGATCCAGAGGGTTCTCTTCACCGCGAATCAGTATATGCTCACTGAACGGACTAAAAGCACGCCACCGCGGCGCATTGGTTCATCAGCGGCACCTGCACGTTCGAATCGTGCTGCTGATCGGAGTAGATCGTAATCGTCGCCCTTTTGTAATCCTCCGGTTTCGCCAGCATGATGTTGGGCACAAACGTTTGCGGGTTGCGATCATACAGCGGGAACCACGTGCTCTGGATCTCCACCATCATGGTGTGCCCCGCTTTAAAGACGTGATCCACGTCGTGAAGGCTGAACTTGTATTCGCGCACCTGACCCGCGCGGATCGCTCGCGGCCGGTCGTAGCCATCCAGATACCGTCCGCGAAAAATCTCCGCATTGGTCATCAGCTCGTACCCGCGCATGGTCGGATCGGCATCGTTGTCCGGGTATTCGTCGATCAGCTTCACCACCATGTCGTTGTCTGTACCCGTGGTCGAAGCAAAGATATCCGCGACCACGTCGCCGGTCACAATCAGGTCCTTTTTCAGCACCGGCAGCTTCCATTCGGCCACGTCCTTGCGGCCGGCAACAAAACGCTGGTCCTCGGTCAGCCAGTCGTACCACTGTGAGCCGGGCCCGTACGTCGGCTGGATGGGCCGGTGCCGGTAAGGAACGGGGCTCGCCGGATCGCTCACGTATTCCGTCTTCGTCGCCGCCTTCACGTCGTCCCAGGTCGCCTTGCCATCGCCCTCCAGGTGCAAAGCGGTCGGCTCCGCGGCCTCCGGAGGAAAATGCCCATACCGCATCCACTTGTTCGAACCCGTCTGGAAACTTGCCGTGTTTTCCAGATCCCATCCCGGCTCATCTTTCAGATAATGCCCGAAGAATTTCGCCTCAATCTGCGCGCGAAACTCCTTTCCGATCGGCTCCCCGTACTGCAGGTCGCCCAAATGCCGCGTGGTTGCCGCCCACGATCCATGCCGCCACGGCCCCAGCACCAGGAAGTTTTCGTGCTCGGTGTCGTGCGGCTCCAGCACGTTGTACTCCTCCTGCGAGCCCCACATGTCCTCCTGGTCGTAGTAGCCGCCCACCGTCAGCGTGGGCACCCCAACCGTCTTCAGGTAGTTCTCCACACCATGCTCGCGCCACACCTGGTCGTACGCCGGGTGATCGACGAACTGCTGCCAAATAGGCAGAGTCTTTGAGCCGGAACGTTTCACGTCCTCAATAAAGCTGCCGCGCTCCAGAAAGAAGTTATAGCCGTCCACCGGCTTGCCATCCTTGTCCTTGCCGTAGCTGACCTCCGCATTCTCCTTGTTGGTCTCCATCATCAGCCCGTAGTCGTAGCCGTAACTCTGGCGAAACGCCCCGTTGTGAAAGAAGTCGTCGCCAATCCACGCGTCGATCATCGGCGCCTGCGGCGAAATCGCCTTCACCGCGGGATGAGGATCGATTCCGGCCTCGATCGCCGTAAATCCGTCATAGCTCGTCCCCACAAATCCCACCCGCCCGTTATTTCCGGGCACGCTATTCATCAGCCACGCCACGGTGTCGTACGCATCCGTGCTCTCGTCCGTGTTCTTCGGGTTGCTGTGGTCCGTGAGCGGCCGGTTCATCTCGAACTGCCCCTCGCTTTTGAATCGCCCACGAATGTCCTCATCCACAAAAATGTAGCCGTCGCGCGCCAGCTCCGGCCGCCGCGCAAAGATGGAGGCCCGCGTGGCCCCGTCCACTCCGTACGGCGTCCGCTCAATCAGCAGCGGCAACGGCGTGGCGATGTCCGCCGGCTTCAGGATCACCGCGTGCAGCCTGATCCCGTCGCGCATGGGAATCATCGCTTCCGTGCGCTGGTAATCGTGAAACACGTGGTGCACCGGCGGCCCCGTCCGCTGGTACGTCGTCTCCGGGTCCGCGGAATCAGTCAGGCTCGCTTTCCCCGTTGCATCCACGGTGAATTTGAACCTGAATCGGGAATCGGGGACCCCGAATTCCGTTCCTGAAACCGCATTCAGCTCCGTAGGCACCCTCCGCTCCGATTCCCAAACCAGCTTCCCGCTCTGGGGATAGAAACTCCACGGCGTGTCCGGCTCGGCGGCATCGGCGTACTCCCCGGCCACGGCCTGCAACTGCGCCGCGGAAACCTCCTGCGCGACAGCGCCAGCGGGCGCCAGCGCCAGCGGCGCGCAAAGCAAAAGGACAAGACAGAGAGCGGCGGCAGAAAGACGGTAGCGGAACAAGAAGCCTCCCGTGGAGTGTGCAGGTCAATGTTGGCGCAAAGCCCGATGAAGTTGATGAAGGCGCAGCCCGCGAGTCGAAATCAAACTCAATTGTACATAGAGCGAGATGAGTTTCCGCTCCGTCTCAATTGGCAGGCTGTTGCGGCCCGGCGAAGGCCACGGCTTGCGCCGCGCGTCCGATCCAAACGGGTCATTCAAGCCCGGAGGGTCGCTTCCGGCTCACTGAGGGTCGCAAAGTGGCTCCGGGTGTTCTGTGCCACGGGCAGAGTGAAGGCAAAGGTGCTGCCTGTCCCGGGAGCGCTGTCCAACTGAATTTCTGTCCGATGGCATTTGGCTATCCACGCGGCAAGCGCCAATCCGAGGCCCGACCCATGGGCCTCGGATTGCTGGACATTGCTGCCCCTCCGGAATCGATCGAAAATGTGCGGCTGATCCTGCAGGGGAATGCCAATTCCGGTATCGCCGATGGAGATCCGGACAGAATCTTCGAGAGGATCGAGGCTGAGCCAAACCGATCCGCCGGGAGGCGTATATTTCCACGCGTTCTCCAGCAGAACTGTAATCAACCGCTGCAGGTAGAGGCCATCCGCCAGCACCATCCGCGGCGCATCCGTCAGGCCGGCAATAAATTGAAGTTGCGATCGCTTCAGCAGCGGCTTCCATTTTTCGCAGACCTGCCTGCAAACCAGGCGAACGTCCACCGGCTCCAGCCGCACCTGTTCTGCGCCGGAGTCGGCGCGCGCCAGGAATAACAAACTGTCGAGCAAGGACGACATGCGCTGCGCTTCCGAGCCGATCACCGCGATGGCTTCGCGATACTCCTTGCCGGAGCGCTCGAACTGCAGTGCGAGGTCGGCCTCGGTGCGAATCAACGCCACCGGTGTGCGCAACTCGTGGGACGCATAGGCGGTGAAGTCCCGCACGCTGCGGACACTGGATTCTATCCGTTCCAGCATGTCGTTGAGAGTTGCCGACAGATGGGCCAGTTCATCGCCCGACTTCAGTTGCGGCAGGCGAAGCTGCAGGTTGCCGTCGTGGATGCGCTGTGCCTCGTGGGCAATGGCAGCTACAGGATCGAGAGCGCGGAGGCTCAGGGAATGGCCGGCAAATCCGGCGGCAATGAAGATGATGGGGGAAATCAGAAGCAAGCTGTTCCGAAACAGGGCCAGCGTCTGATTGGTCTTGGTGAGGGTCGCACCGGTTTCCACCAAAAAGGTGTGGCCATCCAATTTGAAGGCCCGCCGCAGCGACCGAACCTGCTTGTCGCCGGCACTGAATTCCAGAACCGAACCCTTGGCCGGCAGCGCAGAGCTGGGCGGGATATCGTGGGGCGTAAGCAGCATGCGCCTGGCCCGATAAATCCAGTGACCCTGATCGTCGGCGATCTGCAGCCATTTGCCGTCATCCTTCAGAACAAACTCAGCATTCACTTCGGATATGGCTCGCGCCTGATCAGCGGCAAGGGAGTGTGCGGCGAAGAAATCGTGCACGTCATCGATGTGTTCGTCCAGCTCGTGATCGAACGCGAAATACAGGCTGCGGCGCGCCAACCAGTATGAGGCCCCGCAGAGAAGCGTGCCCGCGACCAGAAAGATCAGAGAATAGCTGATCGAAAGCCGGATTCGGATGGGAATGTTCATGCGCGGCAGCAGGCGGATGATGCGATTGTAGGCGGAATCTTCGCCGGCCTTTGTTAAGGCCTGGTTACAGCGCGCGTCTTTACCGCGTAAGAACATAGCCGCGGCCCTTGAGGGTGTGAATAAGCTGCGCCGCGCCCTCGCCATTAAGCTTGCGGCGAAGGGAGCTGACGTAGACCTCGAGCACGTTTGAAAATCTCTCCCAATCGTGGTCGTAGAGATGCTCAAGCAACTCCGTTTTGGAGAGAACCGCGTTCGGACGATGAGCCATGTACTCGAGCAGCTTGTACTCCATTGCGGTCAGATTGATGGCGCGCCCGCCGCGGGTTACCGTCATCTCTTCGAGATGAACTTGAAGGTCGCCCACCTGGATCTGGGAAGCGGCAATTCCGTGCGCGCGGCGAATCAGGGCGCGGCAGCGGGCCACCATCTCCGCCACGTCAAACGGCTTGGTGAGGTAATCGTCGGCGCCGGCCTCCAGCAGCTCCACGGTGGTCTTCTTGTCGTCCCGCGAAGTCAGAATCAGTACCGGTGCGCTAACCCCGGATCGGCGCGCCGAGCGCAACACTTCGATGCCGTCGACCTTTGGCAGCATGAGATCGAGAAGGATCAGATCGTAGGGATTAGAGACCGCCTGGTACAGACCGTCCTCGCCGTCGAGCGATACATCCACGGCATAGCCTGCCGACTCGCGAAGAGCGCGAGCGATGTTGCGGGCCAGCCCGGCATGATCTTCCACGACCAGTATGCGCACCATCCCTCCGTGACCGTCGCTCATTGGCCGGTCTCCAACAGGATGAACCGGCCGTTTTGATTGGCGACAGTGTAGACCAGATGGCGGTCCGATGCCAGAAAAGAGAAGCTCTTACGAAGCAATGACATAAATTACTCCGAAAGCCGCAAGTGGCGCCAGCAACTCGAATCAGTCCGAGTGTGGCCGCGGAAAGCTGAAGGCAGCCTGAATTTCAGACGTGTGAACGGGAATTTACAAGCTTGTCACATCCGGTTCAGCGTTGCTTCAGCATCAGGCGCGCAAGCTCAGGACATTACATCCGAGTTGCGGGTGAATTGCCTGGAGATTTGGCACGCCCTGATCCGCCTGCCATGCGCAGCGGCAAATAAGGAGAAGGTGATGAAATCTGCCCCCCGGTTAATAGGCTTTACGCTTGCGATCATCTGGCTTTTTTGTCCGATATTGTTCTCTTCATTGGCCTTTGCGCAATCTGCAAAAGGACCCGCCGGCGGTGGGAGCACTGGCAGCGGCAGCCTGAGCGGCACTGTCAAAGATTCGACGGGCGCTGTTTTGCCGAGCGCGCAGATTGTCCTCCAACCTACAGCCACCACGGCTGCCTCGAATGCCCAGGGCGACTTTTCCATCCAAAACGTGAGGCCGGGCACGTATACGGTCACGGTTTCCGCCGTGGGCTTTGAGAACTCGGTATCCACCGTAACCGTTACCGCAGGAGCGAACATGACCGTGGACGCGACGATGAAAGTCGCTTCGACGAGTCAGCAGGTAGTAGTGAATGGCAACCTGGAGGGTGACGTCGCGGAGATCAACGAGCAGCGCACTTCTGCGAACATTCTGAATGTGATGACGGCGGAAACCATCCAGAACCTCCCAAATCAGAGCGTTGCCACCGTCCTGGGCCGCATGCCGGGCGTAACGGTGCAGATCAACGAGGGCGAAGCGCAATACGTGCAGATTCGAGGAACCGAGCCGCGACTCAGCAACACAACACTTGATGGCATCTCCATACCAGGCCCCGATCCGCAGGTGCGGCAGGTTGACTTGTGGGTGATCCCCGGCGACCTTATGGGAGAAGTCGACATCAACAAGACGCTCTCGGCCAACGAGGAGGGAGACGCCATCGGCGGCTCAGTGAACTTGCACATGCGGCAGGCCACCAGCAGCCGTCCCACGCTCGATCTTGAAAGCCTGGGTGGATATAACCCAATCGACACCGGCCAGGGGTGGTTTCGGGACGATGCGACCTTTGGGAAACGCTTCGGCGCCCAAAATCGCTTCGGGTTTATGATCAGTTACAGCTATGACTCAAACGATATCGGCACCGATGACGTGGAGCCTGTGCCTGACATCAGCCCGGTGGACAATATAACTCCGGAGTTTAACGCCATCTCGCTGCGGGAGTATTTCTACAATCACACCCGCTGGGGCTTCGGTGGAAGCATGGATTACAAGCTCAACGAGGGCTCCGATTTGTTTGCGCACGGCCTGTTCACTAACTTCAAGGACTACGGCAGCGTGTCCCATTACGACATCAATGCCGGCTACCCGTCGCTGGGCCAGGCGGGCAGCATTAGTTCCAGCGAAAGCGTCCGCCGCCCGCAATATCAGATTTCCGATCTGATTCTCGGAGGCAACCAGGCCTTCAGCCATTCGTACATCCGATATGTAGCTGCTATCGCCCACTCGCGCGAAGGAGGCGCGGCCGGCAATCCAGGCGCGGACTACGATCCGCTCGTTGATGCGAACGGAAACCCCGTGATTGGAAACGATTGTGTTTACAATCCATCGGCGAACAAAAGCATCTACCGGCCGCAGTTCAGTTGCGGGAGCGATGCCATCTACGACCCCACTAAGTACGCCCTGCACGACATGAACCTGACCACCGGCCAGTCGTCGCAGATCAATCTCGAGGGAAGCGCATCCATGGGGATCAACTACCATCTCGGCACGCATGCATCGGTGTTCGAGTTTGGCGCGCTAGTCCGCAACGCTCACAAGGGCCAGGACGCAACTTCACCCACATATGATAACTTTGCCTCCACTGCAACGCCTCCACTAATGAGCCAGTTTACGACTAGTTTTACAAATCCCTCCTATTATGGAGGCAGCTACAAATACGGCCCAATTACCAACTTCGACTTGGTAGCAAAGTGGCTGGCGGCAAATCCGGGCGCGCTCCCTCTGGATGTAGGAGCCACCCATCTTAACTCTGACCCTGCCGATTACAACCTGCAGGAGCGAATTACCGCCGGATATGTGATGAACACGGTGGACCTGGGGACCAAGTTCCGCCTTCAGACCGGGCTGCGCGTCGAGGCCACCAACGAACAGAACACCGGCTACCTTGTGATCGACGATACCAATGGCAACTACGTCTCCACACAGCCCGTGAACGCGAGCGGCTCCTATTACAATCTCCTGCCCAGCGTGCAGCTCCGTTACAACGTCGACTCCAGTTCGGACATGCGCGTCGTATACGGCCAGGGGATTTCCCGGCCCGACCCATACAATCTGGTGCCCTATAAGACGCTGGATGAGTCGACGACCCCGAACACCGAAAACATTGGCAACCCGGCCCTGGTTGCCGAACATGCCCAGGATTTCGATTTCCTCTACGAGAAGTTCCTGCCTTCGGTGGGCATGATTGAGGGCGGATACTTCTACAAATATCTGACTCAGCCGCTTTTTCAAACGCAGACAACCGTACCCAACCCATTTCCCAATCCGATTACTCCAAATGTTCTCCTGGTGCAATGGGTCAATGGAGGCCACGCATACGTTCAGGGCGTAGAGCTGGCCTATCAGCAGCGTCTTTCCTATCTTCCGGGAGTATTGTCTAACGCGCGGATCGATGCCAACCTAACCTACACCCAATCGAGAAACTACGACTTGACTGGACGCTCGGATTCGCCGCCGCTGGTGGGCCAGGCGCCGTGGTCCTATAACATCAGCCCGACTTACGCAACGAAACGCGCGACTGTATCTCTGGGCATCTCTTACGATGGCCCCAATATTGCCGCCTACCAATGGCAGGACGGCCTGCTGGGCGGGATCGATGGCCCGAACGGGGATAACTACTACTATGAGCGGACCCAGGTTGATGCGCAGGCGAGTTACTACATGGGCAAAGGATTTACTTTCACCGCGTCGGAAGAGAACGCAAATAACGCGGTCCTGGGCTTTTACAACGGAAGCCCACGATACATGGTGCAACGCGAGTATTACAAACCGATCTATTACGGCGGCCTCCGCTGGAGCCTGGGAGGGGAAAAATAGCGGTAGACTTACCGGGAGGCCGGCGGGCCGGCCGCGGTCGCGCCTGCCCAGCCATCCTCCGCCCCGGCATTGATCTGCGGAAATCGCTTTTCGCCTCCCCTCCCCATTTCCGCCCGAAATCTGCGAAGATGAATGCATGACGACGACCGTTGCCGCTCCTCATAAAATCTTTGCCGACCGCATTGGCCGCATTGAAGTGTCCGCCACCATGGCCGTGGCCGCCGAGGCCGCCAAGCTGCGCGCCCAGGGCGCCAACCTCGTCGACTTCGGCGCCGGCGAGCCCCACTTCGCCACCCCCCGACACATCAAAGACGCCGCCATCGCCGCCATCGAGGCCAACTTCACCCGCTACACCGTCGTCCCCGGCATCCCCGACGTGCGCAAGGCCATCGTCGAGCGCCACGCCTGCGACTTCGGCTCCGACTACTCCGTCGACGAGGCCATCTTCACCACCGGCGAAAAGCACGCCCTCTTCAACGCCGTCCAGATCCTGGTCGACCACGGCGACGAAGTCATCCTGCCCGTCCCCTACTGGGTCAGCTTCAAAGACATCGTCCAGTACGCCGGCGGCAAGGTCGTCTTCCTTGAAACCAGCGAGCGAGAGAACTTCCGCATCACCGCCCAGGCCATTGAGCGCGCCATCACCCCGCGCACCAAGGCCATCATCCTCAACTCCCCCTCCAACCCCGCCGGCTCCATCGTCTCCGCGGAGGATCTGGAGCACATCGTCCGCATCGCCCATGAGCGCGGCATTTACCTGCTCCTGGACGAGTGCTACGCCTACCTCACCTACGTGGGCAGGCCCGTCTCCGCCGGCTCCTTCACCTGGGCCAAGGAGCACATGGTCGTCCTCGGATCGCTCTCCAAAACCTACTCCATGACCGGCTGGCGCGCGGGATTTGCCATGGCCCCAAAGCCCATCGTCGCCAACCTGTCCAAGCTCCAGTCCCAGCAGACCTCGAATGCCACCTCCATCGTGCAGAAAGCCGCCGTTGCCGCGCTCTCCGGTCCGCAGGAATGCGTGGCCGAATTCCGCGCCGAGTTCATTAAGCTGCGCGACCACATGCTGGCCCGCCTGGCTCGAATCCCCGGCGTCACCTGCACCAGGCCCGAAGGCGCCTTCTACGTCTACCCCAATATCTCTGCGTTCCTGGGCAAGGGCGGCATCAACACCCCGGCCGAGCTGGCCACCCGCCTGCTTCACGAAGCCCACGTTGTGACCGTCCCAGGCGAAGCCTTTGGCACCCGCGAGCACATCCGCCTGTCCTACCCGGTCACCCGCCAGAACATCGACGAGGGCACCCGGCGCATGGCAGAGTTTCTGGGAAAGCTTGCCTGAAATCCTTGATCTTCTTCCTCCCCCAGGGGCTCCTGGAGTAGAAGTGTCCTCAGGTGTAATCGCCATCACTGTTCAATCCCATGTTTTATCGGGTAGGATGTGTCTCTCATGACGAAGCCGATCGATTTTCGTCCCGTGATTCTGGCCGGCGGCAGCGGCACCCGGTTCTGGCCGCGCTCCCGCCGCGCCCGCGCCAAGCAGGTTCTCGCCCTTGACGGCGAGCGCTCCATGATCCAGCAAACCGTGGAGCGCCTCAAACCACTCGCCGGCCTTGACCACACCTGGGTCATTACCAACGAGTTCCTCGCCCAGGAGATCGCCGAACAGCTCACGGGCGTGCCTGAGAACCAGATCGTCCAGGAGCCGGTGGCCCGCAACACTGCGCCCGCCTGCGGCCTGGCCGCGTTCCTCATTGAGCGCCAGAACCCTGAGGCCGTCCTCGGCGTCTTTCCCTCCGATCACGTCATCGCCGACGAGCCGCGCTTCCTCAAGGCCCTCCAGAAGGGCATCCAGCTGGCCGCAGCCGGAGAAAACATGGTCGTCCTCGGCATCGAGCCTACCCGTCCTGAAACCGGATACGGCTACATCGAAACCGGCGACTACACCCGCGACGACATCGCCCTCCACGTCCGCCGCTTCATTGAGAAACCCAACCTGAACCGCGCCCAGGAGTTCGTAGCCGCCGGCAATTACTACTGGAACTCCGGCATGTTCCTCTGGTCCGCCGCCACTCTGGCCAACGCCGTGCGCGAGCACGTGCCGGAAACCGCGCCCCTGCTCGAGTCCATCGCCGAGGCCTGGGGCACGCCCCAGTTCGACCAGATCTTCCGCGAGCTCTATCCAAAATGCGAGAACATCTCCGTGGATTACGCCGTGCTGGAGCCGCGCTCGGCCAAGGGCGAACACCTCTCCAACCTCTATTGCCTGCCCGCCGAGTTTGCCTGGAACGATCTCGGCTCCTGGGCCTCCCTTTACGAGTACCAGGTTGAGACCCGCCTGCGCGGCGACGGCGACGGCAACGTGGCGGACACCGATGGCCACATGTCCATCGACGCCGCTAACAACTACATCTACAGCCCGCGCAAATACGTGGCCCTGGTCGGCGTGCAGAACCTGGTCATCGTGGACACTGAAGACGCCCTGCTCATCGTCGACCGCGAGCACTCCCAGGACGTGGGCAAGGTAGTCAAGGAACTCGGCCTCAGCGACCGCACGGATCTGATCTAGCGCCTCTACAACTCGAGAATGCGCAGCAGTTCGTCGACGGTCATGCCGTGATGCGCGGCGATCCGCTTCAGAATCGACGCCAGAGTGCCTGTTTTGATCGGACGGTGTTGCGGAAAGCCTTCGTGATTCTCGCCGTCGCGCTGCGTCGTCACGCGAACATGCGAGCCGGACTGCCGAGTTGCCTCATATCCCAGGCCCCTGAGGCTTTAACCAGCCTCGAGCCGTCGATATCGCGCGGAAGTTTCACTGGGCGAGCACTTCATCCCGCACAAAATGCAGCCGAATGATCATCGGAGCTTCCATCGACTCGTCGAAATAACACTTCACCGCGTCCTTGACCATGGCGCGGAGCTCTTCCAGCGTGTCCCCCTGCGTGTGGATTCCGTACCCCAGCGCAGAGGCCGTATAGCCCCCATCCACCTCGTCTTCTCGGACCTCGAAGATGATTTCGCTCATCGCCGCCCATTCCTCCTGTATGGCTCAGATGCTACCATCGGCGCAATCGGCCCAACAAGCCAAGGCCGGGTGCCGCTGGTCCCTCGTCCGCCGCGGCGGAGGAACCCGGGATGGCTGCTGCGAGATAATCGCGCCATGGTCTTCACCAAACGCCTTCGCGACGGCGTCCGCTCCGGCCGTATCACCGTCAGTGTGCGCATCTGGAAGAGCCCCCACGTCAAAGTCGGGCATCGCTACCGCATGGACGAGGGCGAGATCGAGATCGACTCCATCACCCCCATCGGCTTCCCTGACATCACCCCGGAGCTCGCCCGCGAATCCGGTTTCCTCGGCGTCATTGACCTGCTCAAGGTGGCCAAACACGGCCCCGGCGAAAATATCTACCTGGTTCGCTTCCACTACATCCCGCCAAAGAAGAACCGCGTATCGCTGCCAAAGAGAGCTGCATCCTGATCTTCTGTGCGCCTGCCCCAAGGCGCTCCGCAGCATCGCCGCCTTCGCATTGATTACACTGTTCTATTCACAAGGAGCACGACCCTCCGCATGCCCCATCCGCAGATCAAGTTTGGCACCGACGGCTGGCGCGGCGTCATCGCCGACGACTTTACCTTCGCCAACGTCCGCATCGCCGCCGCGGCCATCGCCGCTTATCTGCACGCCCGCCGCGGTTCCGATCGCGAAGACCCGGCTCGCGGCATTTGCATCGGCTATGACACCCGCTTCGGCTCCAGGGCTTTCGCCCGCGCCGCGGCTGAGGCCGTTGCCTCCACCGGCATCCCCGTGCTCCTGGCCCACGACATCACGCCTACCCCGGCTTTGAGTTACGGCGTGCGCCATCAGGGCGCGGCCGGCGGCATCATGATCACCTCCTCGCACAACCCCGCGCAGTGGAACGGCGTCAAGTACAAGGCCTGGTACGGCGGTTCCGGCAAGCCTTCCATCATCGCCGAGATCGAGAGCTTCCTGGGCCAGCCCGTGCCGAAATCGGTCCAGCCCGCCGCGATCAGCGAGTTCGACTTCCTGCCCGACTACCTCAAAGCCATCGAGAGCTTCGCCGATCTCGACCTCATCTCCCGCTCCGGCATGAAGTTCGCAGTCGATTCGATGTACGGGGCCGGCGGGACCATCCTCTGCGACATCTTTTCGCGCCTCGGCGTCGAGCACGTCCAGATCCGCGGCACCCCCGATCCGCTCTTCCCCGGCATCAACCCCGAGCCCATCGAGCCGCACATCCGCGCCCTGGGCGAAGCCGTCGTAGCCAACCACTGCCACGCCGGCTTGTGCACCGATGGCGATGCCGACCGCATCGGAGCCACCGACGAGCACGGCAACTTCGTGGACCCGCACAAGATCTACTCCGTCCTGCTCGACTGGGTGCTGCGCCGCAAGGGCTGGCCCGGCGCCGTCACCCGCGCCTTCAATACCACCAAAATGCTGGACCGCATCTGCCTAAAGTACGGCCGCGAGCTGCTGGAGCACGGAATCGGCTTCAAGTTCGTCTGCGATTACATGCTGGAACGCGAGGTGGTGATGGGGGGCGAGGAGTCGGGCGGGATCGGTTTCCAGCGCCACCTGCCGGAGCGCGACGGCCTGCTCAACGCGCTGCTGCTGGCCAACGTGATGGCCGAAGAGGGCAAGACGCTGGGCCGGCTCGTCGCCGATCTCCAGCAGGAGTTCGGCGAGCATCACTACGGCCGCATCGATTTGGCGCTGCCGGACGAGGTCAAGAATGCGGCGATTGCCAGGGCCCGCGCGCTTGAGCCGGGCGATATCGGATTCGACGGCATGAAGATCCTGCGCCAGGAGACGCTGGACGGGGTCAAGTTCTACCTCGACAATCCGGAGGCCGCGACCAAGCCGAACGCGGCGGAGACGTGGATTCTGCTGCGTGCCAGCGGCACGGAGCCGCTGATGCGCATCTATACCGAATCGACATCGAAGGAAGCAGTGAAGCGGCTGCTTGAGTCTGCGCGGCAGTTCGCGCTGGCAAGCTGAAGCTGAAGGAGGGGCAATGTTCATTCACATCTTCGGGTTTCGCTGGAAGCCGGAAGCGACCGACGCCGACAAGGCCCGCGCTCGCAAGGAGACTCTCGCTTTCCGCGGCGTGATTCCGGGCCTGGCCGATGCCAAAGTCGGGCCGAACCTGTCGCCGCGGGGGCTGGGCTACGAGTTCGTGGGACTAATGACGTTCACTGACCGCGCCGCCTGCGATGCCTACGCGGCGCATCCGGCGCACCTGAAGCTGCTGGAGTGGCTGGTGCCGCTGATCGAGGCGGTCGAGCTGGATTTCGAGGCGTGAAACAGCAGGGACCATGGACCACCGGCCTTAAAACCGGGCGAATGGAGAATCCAGGCGCACGGCCCGGTCCATCCGTCCGAATCGCGGATTATTCGCAGCGAATGGCCGACATGGGCTGAATGCGGGCGGCGCGGAGGGCGGGGAGCAGGGATGCGGCGCAGGCGGTGAGGGCGAGCGCGGCGATGGATACGGCAATCACCCACGGATCGCGCGTGGTGGTTTGAAACAGGAAGCTGGCTAGAGCGCGAGTGGCAATGAGTGCGGCTACCAGGCCGATGACGGTTCCGCCCATGACCACCCAGAGATTCTGGCGAAAGACCATAGCAGCCACAGCGGCTCTGCGCGCGCCCAGGGCCATGCGGATGCCGATCTCGGTGGTGCGGCGCGCCGTGGCGTAGGCAAGCGTGCCGTAGAGGCCGATGGCGGTGACCACCAGCGCGCAGACGGCGAAGAAGACGGCCAGCATGGTCATCATGCGCTCGGCTCCGAGTGAGTCGTCGATGGTCTGCTGCACGGATGTTACCTCCGGCGCGGGGACGGAAGGAGCCATTTGCGCGGTGAGGGCACGGACGGCACTGGCCAGCGGGCCGGGAGCCGCGGTGGTGCGCACCACGGCCGAGTAGGATGGGCCCTGCATTCCGCTGTCCTGCGGCATGGCAACGTACGCGGTGGGTGGCGCTGGGGAATGCAGGTCGCTGTACTTGGCATCGCCGACGATGCCGACGACTTGATAGACGTTCATCTTGTCTTCATCCTTGTGACTGAAGGAGCGGCCAAGCGCGCTGCCGTCAGGGAATAGCTGCCGCGCGGAAGACTGGTTGAGGATGATTTTCAAGCCGGAAGATGGCGTGTCGTTCCAGGTAAACTCGCGTCCGGAGAGCAGCGGGATGCGCATGGTGCTGAAGTATGCGGGCGCCACGGAATTCATGTAAGTGTCGTGGTTCACGCCTCGCGTATCGGAGAGGTCCTCGTCCCAAACGCCGCCCGTGAACAGAGACACACGCTGATAGCTGACGCCGGTGACACCGGGTTGCTGGGCGAGGCGCAGGGCCATCTCGTGATAGAAGCTCATGAGCGCGTCGCCTTTGAGGCCGGCATTCTCCATGCGGAAATCGATGCTTTGAATGCCGCGCGGATCGAGGCCCTCCCCGGAGCTGTAAAGGCGCAGGAGGCTGGTGGCGACGAGTCCCGCGCCGACCACGAGGATGAGCGCGAGGCCGACCTCGGTTCCGAGCAGGATGCGAGGGAAGATGGCTCGGCGCTCGTGGGACAGAGTCGAGTGCTGGCCGTCTTTGATGCGCTCCATGATGCTGCGTGAGGTGGCTTTGATGGCGGGGACGAGCGCGAATAGCAGCGTGGCGAGGACGGCAGCGCCGGCGGCGAAGGCGAACACCCGCACATCGAGCGAGGTATCGAGATAAGCGCCCGGCTGGCCGCCGATGAGGACCGTAACAAGCAGTTGGCTGACCGCGGGCGCAATGGCGAGGCCGGCGGCGGTGCCGGCGATTCCGAGCAGCAGGCCTTCCACAAGCAATTGCTGAATGAGGCGGCGGCGGGAAGCCCCAAGAGCCATGCGGGTGGCCAGCTCGCGCTGCCGCGCCGTGCCGCGCGCCATGAGCAGACTGGCGAGGTTGAGGCAGGCCAGAAGCAGGATTCCGCCGCACATGGCGAAGACTGCGACCAGCGGTTTGCGGAAGCGAAGCCTCATGTAGGTGAAGCCGTTCGAGCCTTGCTCGGCGGAAAGGCTGAAGTGGCGCTTTTCCATGCCTGCTACCCACTTGGCATCGGGCACGGCTTCATGCAGGATGGCGCTGGAAGCGGAAGAGACTTCGGAGTTAGCCTGCTCCAGAGTGGCGCCGGGAGCAAGCCGGCCCATCACGTTGAGCCACCAGGCGCGCTCGGCGAACTTGATCATGCTCCGTTCGCCGGCGAGCACTTCTTCGTCGGCAAGTGGCACGAAAATCTGCGGACGCTGGATGGGATCGGCGCCGAAGAAGCTGCGCGGCATCACGCCGACGATGGTGAAAGCGACGTTGTCCAGCACGATGCGGCGGCCGAGGATGGCTGGGTCACGGTGGTAGCGATTGTTCCAGAGGGTTTCGCCGATGACGGTCGCGAAGCCGGAGGGATCGCCGCCCTTGCGATCGTCCTGCGCGGTGAGCGTGCGGCCGAGCAGCGGCGGGGTCTCAAGCGCGCTGAAGAACGTGCCGCTGACGTATTGGCCAAAGATGATTTCCGTGGCGACGCCGCTCTTCACCTGGAATGGCGAGCGGTCGAATGCGAATACGGAGCTGAAGGCGCCGTGTCGGCGCTCAAGCGCGCGAAAGATGGGTTCCGGAAAGCTGTAGGCAGGCTGCGGACCGCCGAAGTTCATGCCGAGGACAACGAGCCTGTTGCTCTGGGGAACCGGCAGCGGGCGCAGGAGCAGACCGTTGATCATGGAGAAGACGGTAGTGTTGGCGCCGACGCCGAGAGCAAGCGTGAGGATGGCGGTCAGGGTGAAGCCCGGAGATTTCCAGAGTTGAAAGATGCCGTAGCGCAGGTCGCGGCGGACCTGTTCAAGCAGCGGCATGCCGCGTTGCACTCGGTAAGCTTCGCGAACCTGGGTGACGCCGCCGAATTCGCGCAGGGCGAGACGGCGAGCCTCCGCCTCAGGGATGCCGCGGCGGATGTGGTCTTCCAGGGCCATGTCGACATGCGCGCGGAGTTCTTCGTCGAGGGAAGCGTCGAGGCTGCGCCCGCGAAACATGGAGGCGATGCGGCTGAGCAGAGAGCGAACCAGTTCCATGATCGACTCCTATTTCGACACGGTGAGGAAGAGCGCCATGGTGGCGGCGATGCGCTCCCAGTTGCGGGTTTCTTCAGCGATGCGGCTCCTGCCGGTGCGGGTGAGGGAGTAGAAGCGGGCGCGGCGGCTCGACTCTGAAATGCCCCATTCGGCCTTGATCCAGCGGCGCTGTTCCAGGCGCAGAAGCGCGGGGTAGATAGTGCCCTGGTTGAGGATGAGGGTGTTTCCGCTCACCTGCTCGATGCGACGCGCGATGCCGTAACCATGCAGCGGGCCCATGGATTCAAGGGTCTTGAGCACCATCAGATCGAGGGTGCCCTGGAGGATGTCCGGCTTGTTTCCGTCCATGTTTTCCTTCCTGTTGAAGTTCTACATATTAATAGTCTGTTTGTCAACAGGAAGCTGGCGGAGGCAGGGCAAAACCAGCAAGGCCCTGAAGCGAGATGAAGGGAAGCATCCGTCGTGGCCTTGAAGCGGATTAGAAGAATTACGATCCGGTGCCGGCCAGGACGACGCCGATGGTCCGAATCATGATTTTCAAATCGAGCCAGACGCTCCAGTTCTCGATGTAGGCCAGGTCGAGGGAAATGTAACTGTCGAAGGAGGGATCCTGCCGCGCCTGCACCTGCCAGAGTCCGGTAATTCCGGGGGTGACCTCAAGGCGGCGGAGATGGTGCACGTCGTACTGCATGACTTCGCTGGCAATAGGGGGGCGCGGCCCCACAATGCTCAACTCGCCGCGCAAGACGTCAAATAGCTGGGGCAGCTCGTCGATGGAGAACTTGCGCAGGAAACGGCCAACGCGAGTAATTCGCGGGTCATTGGAGAGCTTGAAGAACGCGCCATTTCGTTCGTTCAAATGCATCAACCCGGCCAACTTGAGATCGGCGTCCGGAATCATGGTGCGGAACTTGGTGCATTTGAAAATGCGCCCCTTGCGCCCTACGCGCTCGGAGCGGTAGAAGACCGGGCCTTTGGAGTCCAGTTTGATCAAGACGGCAATCACCAGCATGGGGACGGCGCCGATGGCCAGGAAAAGAGCAGCGAGCACGAAATCCATTGTGTGCTTGATGAAGAGAGAGAATTCAGGGATTTTGGCGCGATGCAAGGAGAAGGTGGGGAACTGGCCGACATATTCCATGGCGCGATTCCAGGTCAAACCCTCGTACAGACTGGGCACGATTCTGAGGTCGATTTCATAGGCACGAGCCCATCGCAGCATCTCGCGCGCGATTCCCGCCTGGAAGGGATTGACGAGAAAGATTTCGTCAACGAATTGGGCGCGCGCTTGTTCAAAGATGCGGCTGAATTCCTCTTCGCTGACCGGCTCCGCGGTGCCGGGGAGGGAGATGATCCCCTGGGCCAAAAACCCGAGATGGCGAAGGGTGTCGAGGTGTTGTTTTACCGCGGCCGCTTCAGGTAGCGAACCCACCACGAGGATGTGCCGGTTAGCCAGCCCGGAGAGATGGCGCTTTTCCAAGACAAAGCGATGGACGAAGCGGCGCAGACCCAGGAGGCTGGTGACAAGCGCAAGCATAATCAAGAGAAGGCTGCGCGGAACTTCGAGGATATGGGTTAAATACATCATCCCTATGACAAGGAGCCCCGCCGTGAGACAGGCTTGCACGGTGAGCCTTTGTTCGTGAAGGTAGCCGCCGATGCGGGCGGGCGAATAAAGATGCAGATACCGGCTGACCACAATAAGAGAGACAACGAAGACGCCCAGGGGAGCCATTAGCTCGCGGCCGGTAATTTCGAGGGAGGGATCGAAGCGCCATGCGATAACGCCCGATGAGCCATGCATCGATCTAAAAATGATCCACGAAAGCAAGGAAGCAACAAGCGCGGTAACGATGTCGAGGCAAACCAAAAGCTTTGAGGTCTCAGGTTGCCCGGCCCGGCTTGTTTGTATCCGGGGGGTGGCGGCCAAAGCACGATTCTTATCGGCAGCTTGCGAATAATTAATGGTAGCCACGTTAACTGCGCCTCCAGGCCCGAAGCAGAGGACTCCGAAGAGAACTCATTTTAGCCGCAAGCATGGGCATTGGTTCGATGGACTGCTGAAGCTTGCGGCAATGCCGGTGATCGCGACGCCCGTGTGGTGTTTTTAGGAAGCCACCGCCGGGACGCGTTGGGTTGAGATTTGAGCCTGATGCCGGTCAACCGATCGAACGCGCTGACTGGATAAGGCTACGGGGCTACATCTGTATCAGGGATATGAGAACCCAAACTGAAGGCCTATTTCTGTCCATATTAGCGGTCCCGGGCAAGAAGTGAACAGTTAAATTTCAGCATTCTCAAATTGGAATGGAATCGAGTGCGTCCTTGGTAATCCCGAACACGATACTTCAGAAATCTGATGTCGCGGATCAGCAGGCCTTCCGCAAATTCGGGTAGTCGTCTCCGGAATTCTCTGGAGGAAGGGCGCAACGGTTTCTGAAAGCAGAGAGGCGCGTTCATCGGGCGAGAAGGAATGGGGTTGGGGTACGAATCGCGCGGCTCAACTGCGCACGATGGAATTGTGGGTTGGGGATTGGGGAGGCGCGGCGGGGCATTCGATGCGAATGAATTCGTGTATCGCCTCGACCGTATACCGCAGTTGCTCCGCGCTGAGTTCCGCGTACATGGGAAGGGAAAGGATTTCGCCCGCGATGGTTTCAGCCACAGGCAAGGAACCCCGGGCAGGCGCACCGAGCCGCCGATAGGCCTGGGTAAGGTGCAGGGGAGTGGGGTAATGGATGCTGGTGGCGATACCCCGCTGGGTGAGGAACTGCTGCAATCGATCGCGGAGGCTTGAGCGCACGACGAAGAGATGAAAGGCATGCCCGCCTGGAGGCGGAATCTCCGGGGGCAGGATGGGCGAA
Organism: uncultured Acidobacteriota bacterium; assembly: GCA_963766785.1. Lineage (GTDB taxonomy): Bacteria > Acidobacteriota > Terriglobia > Terriglobales > Acidobacteriaceae > Telmatobacter. Next base: position 110,433 of record CAVYBV010000003.1, on the reverse strand, counting down.
CCCTGGAGCGCGGCCGCATAGGTTTCCGCATGACGCCGCCGGGCCGCGTTCCAGTTGGGCAGGTGACGCAGCTTGACCGATAGCACCGCTGCCTGCAGCGCGTCCAAACGGGAGTTGTAGCCCACGCGGGCGTGTTCGTATTTGCGCGGGCTGCCGTGGTCGCGCAGCTCAAGCAGGCGCTGCCGCAGTTCGGGGTCGTTGGTGGTAACTGCGCCGCCGTCTCCATAGGCCCCCAGGTTTTTGCCGGGGTAAAAGCTGTAGCAGGTCAGGCGGCCGGAAGCGCCGATCGTCTCGCCGGCAAAGGTGGCGCCGTGGGCCTGGGCACAATCCTCGACGATGGTGAGGTTATGCGCGGCGGCAAGTTCGACGAAGGGGCCCATGTCCAATGCGCGGCCGTAGAGATGGACGGGAAGGATGGCTCGCGTGCGCGGTGTGACAGCCGCCGCAGCGGAAGCCGGATCCATCAGGAAAGTCCGCGGGTCCACATCGACAAAGACAGGAGCGGCGCCAATGTTGGAGACGGCCTCCGCACTGGCAAAGAAGGTGTTTGCCGGCACCAGCACTTCGTCGCCGGGGCCGAGGCCGGCGGCGCGCAGCGCCAGCGAGATAGCGTCGGTTCCGTTGGCGACGCCGAGGGCAAAGGCTGCCCCGCAGAAATGCGCGAACTCGCTTTCGAAGCGTTCCAGAACCGGGCCGCCGACGAAGTGAGCCGATTCGAGAACTTCCTGGATTGCAGGCTCAATTTCAGCGCGAATGTCGGCGTACTGGGCCTTCAAGTCGACAAAGGGGACAGAGGGAGTCATGGAATTCCCTTTTTGCCGCGGATGCGGTCGCAAATCACGGTCAAGCCGCTTTCGACGCGTTCGAACTCGGAGCCGCATGCGGGGCAGACCGAGCGTTGCCCGCTTGCGGCGGTCAAGGAAAGGGGCAGCTTTTGCGCGCAGAGGCACATCCAGCCGATCTGGCCGGCGGGGTTGCCGACCACGAGCGCGAAATCGGGAACATCGCGAATGACGACCGCTCCGGCGCCGACAAATGCGTAACGGCCGATCTCATGCCCGCATACAATGACCGCGCCCGCACCGATGGTGGCGCCGCGGCGCACGCAGGTTCCCACCAGGGCCTGCGGGCCCTTCTTGATGAAGGAGCGCGGATTGGGATCGTTGGTGAAGATGCAGTGGGGGCCGAGGAAAACTTCATCTTCAACCACCACGCCGGACCACACGGAGACGCCGTTTTTCACGGTGACGTCGTTGCCGACAATCGCCCCGGTTTCGATAAAGGCGTGCTCGCCGACATTACACCGCTCCCCAACCTCAGCGCCGCGCATGACATGCGCGAAGGCCCAGATGCGGGTTCCCGCGCCGATCCGGCTGCTTTCGGCGATACCGTGCGGATGCACGAAGAAGGACGGAGTCACAGACGCCTGGTTTTGCTCGGTCATTGCGCCGCCATGGAAAGCCTTCGGTTGATGCGAACAATGGTTGATTTTACCTGCCGGCGCTGCAGCTGCCAATAATCAGCAGTGGTCAGCTCGCGCAAACTCGGCCCTGGCTAACGGTCGGTGCAGGAATAGCACGGATCGATGGAGGCCTGGATCAGGGGCGCATCGGCGACGCGCGCGCCCCGCACCATCCAGCGCACGGCGGGCATATTCACATAGGTGGGAGTGCGCACATGAACCCGGGACGGAGTCCGCGAATTTTCCTTCCAGCTCACGCTGTAGAAGACCTCTCCGCGCGGGGCTTCCACGCGGCTGACGGCGGTTCCGGTTGGGAATGAGAGTTTGCCTTCGCCGCAGTGAAATTCGCCGGCGGGCAGGCGGGTGAGCGCCTGGCGAAGGATGCCGCAGCTCTGCAGCATTTCCAGCGCGCGCACCATCAGACGTGCTCGCACATCCCCTGCGGTCTCAACTGGAACTTCGAACTCCATCTCTTCATAAGCCGCATAGGGCGCGGCGCGGCGCAGGTCCTGGGCGATGCCGGAAGCGCGCGCATTGGGGCCGACCACGCCGCAGGATGCAGCCTTTTCCTGGGTCAGGACGCCGATGCCGGCGCAGCGGGAACGCGCGGTTACGCTGCTGGTGAACACAGGCACAAGCACGCGGGCAATTTCTCCCTCGAGCGCGTTCACCATGCGCAGGATGGCCTCCGGGTCGGCGATATCGCGATTGACGCCGCCCACGCGGTTCATGGAGTAGTTCACCCGGTTTCCGGAGATGGCTTCCAGCATGTCCATCACCTGCTCCCGGTACTCAAAGCACGCCATAAACATCGTCTTGAATCCCATCAGTTTTGCAGCAATCCCGGCCCACAGGACGTGCGAGTGAAGGCGCTCTAACTCCGCCATAATCACGCGGATATAGCGGGCGCGAGGGGGCGGCGTGAGCCCGGTGAGCGTTTCCATGGCCTGGCACAGGGTGAGGGTGTGAATGAACGAGCAGATGCCGCAGACTCTTTCCATGAGGGCGACGACCTGGACATAGTTGCGCCCCTCGGCCAGGTTTTCGATGCCCCTGAAGTTAAAGCCTATATGGAGTTGCGCGTCGGAGATGGTTTCTCCCTCGCAGATCATCTCCAGCTTGTAGGGCTCTTCGAGGCCGGGATGATAGGGGCCCATCGGCATTTTGTAGCTCATTTTGCTACCTCGTGCAGGTACACGCCGGGCCGGCTGCCCTCGCGCAGCAGAAGCGGCTCGCAGGCGCGGCCGGCAAAGTCGATCGCAAACTCCTCGTGAACCTCCCGCTCGATCCAGTCGGCAGCTTCGGTGATGTCGTAGATGCTGAAGGTCTCGCGGCCGGGAATGAGGAAGGCAAAACCGAGGAGCATGCCTTCGAGATCCCAGATGTATTCGAGGCGAAAACCCTGGCCGGGCGGCAATTCCGTTGCGGTGATGGTGATAAAGCGGGCTCCCGCGGAACGAAGGACAGCCGCTGTCTCGCGCACGGCGAGGTTCTCGGTCGGGAACCAGCTCACGCCGCTCGCATCGGTTGTGGGCTCCTTGATCTTGAGTTGTTCGGCAACAGTCTCGACAGGGTTCATGAAGCGCCTCCGGGCTGAGTAGCAGCGGCAGGGGCGGCTGGCGATTTGGGCGGCGGCGTCTTGCGCTGCAAGGTATAGCTGACCTTCAGGCCCCCGGCCGTTTCGTACAGCGGCGGGCTGTCCGATTCCTGGCTGAGGGCGTGGTCCTTGCATCCTTCAACGCAGCGGCCGCAAAACGTGCATTGTCCGGGGTTGTAATCCCAGGTGAAGGCCTTGCCGGCCGCGGTGAAACGGATGGCTCCGCTGGTGCAGCGGAAGCGGCACATGGCGCATCCGGTGCAGAGTTCCGGATCGAAGCAGATTCTTCCGCGGAAGCGCTCCTCGACCGCAGGCCGGGCGGGAAAGCGCAGGGTCACGATTCCGTTCCATAAGTTTTTCCAGAGGAAGCGCAGCATTTTCATGACCGCCACCTCACCAGGATTGCGGAGGAGAACGCGGCGACGATGAACACCAGGGCGCATCGCCAGTAGAAGCGAACGGTAGTGTCGATGGCGAGGCGGGCGGTGGCCGCGGCGACCAGGGAGAGCAGAAGCACGATGGCAAATCCGAACAAGAGGAACTCCGCGACGGTGAGCCACGCCTGGGGGGATGGAGGGATGGCGAGAGTTGTAACCAGGCCCACTCCGGCGATCCATTCCAGCCCGTGACTGAGCTGCCAAAGCGCTAATTCGAATCCGGCGTATTCGGTCATCGGTCCGGCGTAGATCTCCTGCTCGGCGTTGGGCAGGGAGAAAGGATTGACATGAAGCCTGGCGGGCAGGCAAATGAGGATGGCAAGCACGCCGAGCCAGCGCCATGGAGTTGCGGGGCCGGTGACGATGGCCTCAAGCCGGAAGGTGTGCTGGGTGGAGGCGATGGAGAAGGCGGCCAGCAGGAAGACAACGTTGTAGGAGACCAGAAGCACAGCTTCGCGGGCGGAGCCGATCTCGCCGAACAGCGAGCCCGAGGTAAAACCGGCGACGATGAGGCAAATGGCGGGAATCTCCATCAGCGCAAGGAGCAGGATGAGGTCGCCGGGGAACCCGCCGCGCGAGGGAAAGACCGGCAGCATGGCCACCGCTCCGGCCGCGGCGGATACCGCGATCAGCGGCCATGCGCGCAAGAGCGCGCCTTCGAGGCCGGGCCGTGGCGGAGTGGTTTTGCCCAGCAGCTTGACGAAGTCAAAGAAGGGCTGCCCGAACGGAGGTCCGATCCGCCGCTGCAGCAGCGCCACCGCTTTGCGCTCCAGCCAGAGAACAAACCATGCCGCGGGAACGGCAAACAGCAAACCCGGGAAGATGAAGAATCGCGCCAGGGTGGTGAGGAGGTTCATTTCGCAGCCTCCTGTTGAATCTCCGGTGCAGGCTGCGACGGATGGCCGGGTTCGCGGCCGCGGGAGGCAAGCAAACCGGCGGCTGCGGCGATCCCGCGCATAATGGCGTCGGGCCGCGGCGGGCAGCCGGGGACAAACACGTCGACCGGAATATGTTTTTCGAGCGGCCCCTCCAGGGTGCGGCTCTGAATGAAAACGTTGGTCGTTGCCGGACACGATCCGATGGCGACGACAGCTTTCGGACTGCAGACCTGGTCGAAGACCCTGCGAATGGCCGGAGCAGCGGTGCGCGTGACCGGACCGGTTACGCAAACAATGTCGGCATGGCGCGGGCTGCCCTGCAGGAGCACGCCGAGCTGCTCGGCGTCGTAGCGCGGGGTGAGGGCGGCGACAAGTTCGATATCGCAGCCGTTGCAGCTTCCCGAGTTCATGTGGAAGATCCACGGGCTGCGGCGGCGGCAGAGACAAAGCAGACGATTCCACCAGCTCATGGACGGCCTCCCTGGAACGCCTGGAGCACGAACTGAGGGCAGAGCCCCGCGCCCACCAGGATGGAAATAAGAACGAACATGACAGCTCTTACCAGCCACGATTCGCGTAGCAGCGAAGGAGAGTGCCACCGGGATTCGTTGCCGTAAATCTCATTCTGCCCGGCAACATGCGCGGCGCCCCACCAGAATCTGGCCAGCGCGCCGGTGTAAGCGATGAGGGCGAGGATGGAAGCGGCAATGAATCCGCCCAGCAGCGCCGGATGCACGTCAAGCGCTGCCTCATAGAGTCTCCAGCGCCCCGCGTATCCGAGCAGCGGGGGCACGCCCAGCATCCCGAACATTCCGATGACGAAGGCAAAGGCGCTGAACGGGTAGCGCGCCGCCATTCCGGTGCCTCTCGCGTCCAGCACGCCGTCGCGCTCGGGAGCGGCGATGGAAATGAAGAGAAGACTTTTGGCCAGGGTATGGGTTACCGCGGCCAGCAGAACGCCGTCGCGGCCCACGGTGCTGAACGAAGAGAGGCCGAGGATGATAAAGCCGACGTCTTCAATGCTGGACAGGACAAGCAGGCGCTTGAGGCTGCGCTGGGCCACCATGAGCAGGGCGGCGCCAAAGCTCGAGAGGAACGCAAGGATGAGGCCAAAGGCCGCGGGCGCGAACTGGTTGGGATCGGATTGAGCGCGCACCAGGACCTCGCCCACAGCCGCCATGTCAATGACGGCCACGATCAGTCCGAGCAAAACCGCGGGCAGCTCATCGGCCAGGCGCAGAATCCAGAAGAAGAACGGGATGACGGCCAGCTTGACGCAGATCCCGGTGATGAAGAAGGCCCGGCTCCAGTCGATCTGGTCAGGGCCGCTCAGCAGTTGCGAGACTCCGAGGCATAGTGCGGAGAGAACCACCACGGCAAGATAGAGGAGGCGCGAAGAACGGGTGCGCGCCGCTCTCCACACCGGCAGCACGCTCAGCAGCGCCGATGCCTCCAGCAGCCAGTACCGCGGCCCTTCGTGCTCCGTGATGCAGCCGGCAATCGACAAGGTGGCAACGAGGGCGATTTCGAGGGGCAAGAAGCGGTCTTCGCTGGTTTCAGCGGCGGCGCAAACCAGCGCGACGGCTGCAAAACACAGGCCCGCGGTGAGCAATTCCGGCACGGGAAGCGCGGGAAACTGCGCTGCCAGCAGGGGCGCATGCACCGCATAGCGGATGCCGAGAAGAAGTGCGACCGGCAGCACGGCAAGCCACCCCAGCGGACGGCTCGCCATAGACGACACCGGCTGGGCCAGCGCCCCGGCCACCGCTCTCACCCCGGCAAGCAGGTACGCGTAGGCGCGATCGACGTTCGACCAGCGGAAGAAGCCGCGCCAGTTCTGTTCGAAGATAAGGGAAAAATCGCTTGCGGTCAGATGATCCTGGCTCCACAGCGGTTCGCCGCCGGTAAAGACGCCGCCGCCTCCGCTGGCCAGCACGCCTCCTCCGGCTCCCGCCGCAGCCAGCGCCGGAGCCGTTCTGGAGACGCGCGCCAGGGCGAAGATGGCCGCGCCGAGGAGGAAGGAAAACACGGCCAGCACCAGACCGCCGCTGGTGGAAAACACGCCCGCACCGCTGAAAAATCCCAGCCAGGAAACGCGCAGCGCGCTGTCGAGGCCCAATGCCGAGAGCATCGGCCGGAAGAACAGAACCGCGGCAATCTGCGGCGCGATGCCGAGAATAACGCTGCCCAGCGCCATCAGTCCCATCGCCCACTGCATGGAGGGGGAAGCCTCGTGGGCTTCGCGGGTGCATTCGGTGGTTGGACCGAAGAACACCGCGCTGGTGGCCTTGGCGCAGATGAACACGGTTCCCAGGCTGGCGATCCACGCCACCACCGCGGGCACGACCCAGCCCGCCTGGAGCGCCGCGGCATACAGCATCCATTTGCTGACGAAGCCGCTCATGAGGGGAATGCCGGCCATGTTGCCCACGCCCACCATCCAGGCCAGCGTGGTGCGCGGCATGCGCGCGGCCAGCCCGCCCAGGCGGTTCATGTCGCGGGTGCCGGCAGCATGCTGCACCGCGCCGGCGTTGAGGAACAGCCCGCCTTTGAAGAATCCGTGATTGAGGCAATGCAGAAGCCCCGCCATGATGCCCAGGGGCGTGCCGATGCCGATGCCGAGCAGCATGTAACCGATCTGGCTCACAGTGGAGAAGGCCAGCATGCGCTTCAGGTCGCTCTGCACCATGGCGTACATCACGCCCACAAGCATGGTGGTGGTGGCGATGACAATAAGGATCGCGTTCCACGCCGGCGCCCACGCGGCGAAACTGTGCATGCGCGCGGCCAGGTAGACGCCGGCAGTGACGTAGCAGGCCGCGTGCAGCAGCGAGCTGACCGGAGTGGGCGCGGCCATCGCGTCCGGTATCCAGGTATGCAGCGGAACCTGCACCGACTTGGCGACCAGCGCCACCAGCATGAGCAGAAACACGCCGGTAGAAAAATTGTGCGCGATCGCGGGGTCGGTCCAGATGGCCGTTCCCGACCTGAAGTACAACACCAGCACGGCGGCAAGCAGACCGTAGCCGGCAATGTGCGTCATCAGCAGCACCTTGCGCGCGCCGCGAACTGCCTCGGGCTGGCGATACCAGAATCCCACCAGACTGAAGGAACAAAGGCCGATCAGCTCCCAGCAGAGATAGAGGAGCAGGAGATTGGCGCAGAAGACCAGGCCCACAAAGCCGCCGATGAAGAGCAGCATGGTGGCGTAGAAGCGCGTGGCCGCCGGATCCCGGGCCATGTAACCGATGGAGTAAAGCAGCACGATGGTCCCGAGCAGGGTTCCCATCAGGGCAAACAGCGCGCTCAGCGCGTCCGCGTGCAGGGCGATGGCAAGCGGACCGTCCCACGTTCCCAAACGCAGATCGAAGGTGGTTCCATTTCGGATCGCCGGCAGCAGTGCGACGACAACGGCCAGTGCCGAAATGGAACTGAGCACGGCGATGACGCCCTTTATCCGGGAAGAGAAAAGCCGCCCGATCAACAGTTCGAACAACGCGCCGGCACAAAGAAGAACGAATGGAAGTGGAAGAAGCGCGGCATTGCCTGAAGCCGGCATCGAGTCCTCTCATTGCAACCAATGGCCCAGTTTCTTTACGCGTGGGGTTGATTCCGAAATGCCCGCTCGGGTCCCACGTGCACGAGCCGGCAGTGCTTCGCGGGGGAGCGTCTGCCGGCAGGTCAGGACCGCAGTCCGCAGCGTTTAGCGGAGCACTGCTTGTGATAGCACGTTTTCGTGCCGCATTCCTGTGATGAGTGTCACGACCGCATCCATTCCGTTGATTCTCAATGCGTTTTTTTCTCTGCATCACTTCGCTGGTGGGTCGGTTTGGAGTATGCTCTGTAGCCGGATTCGCTTCTCGCACGGAGAAGCAACGGTCTGCGAAATCGATCGCTTGCGCGGGTTGCGCTGGAGGATTTTCGCTTACGCCGAATCTCACGCAAGCGTGCTCTCCGGGGATACGCCATGGGCCAGTACACCTGGAATCGGATGGCAAGAGGGCTCGCTGAAAAGTCAGTAGGAGGATCGATGCAGGTTCGAACGCCAGATCCATTGAGCCCGCAGGAAAAGCTCCTCATCGAGCAAAGCGTCGGCAATCATGAGAACCGGCCGGGCGCGTTGCTGGGGATTCTGGAAGCTGTGCAGCGGGGCAATCCCCACCGCTTTCTATCGCTGCCCGCGCTTGAAGCCATCGCGGAAAAAACCGGACTGCCCGCGGCGCGAATTTACAGCGCGGCCAGCTTCTTCGCTCTCTTCAACCTGGTTCCGCAGGGGGAACACACCATCTGCGTCTGCCGCGGCACGGCGTGCCACACGCGGGGATCGCGCGATCTTCTCGAGAAGCTTTGCATGGACCTGGGATTATCCGCCGGCGAAGGCCACGAGCTGAGCAGCGCCGACAAGCTTTCGCTGACCACGGCGGACCGCAAGTTCACCATTCGCACCGTGGCCTGCTTTGGCCAGTGCGCCCTGGCGCCGGTGGCCGAAATCAATCACCAGGTTCTCGGTCACGTGAACGAACGCACTTTGCAGCGCGAGGTGCACGCCCTGATGCCGAGGAGGGGCTGACGATGCCGCGCATCCACGATCTGGGAGAGTTTCAGGCGGTTCGCGAAGCCGGGCTGGCCAAGCTGATGCCCCCGATTCCACGGATTACCGTGGGCATGGGAACCTGCGGGCAAGGCAACGGCGCGGAGGCTCTGCTGCATGCGCTGCACGAGGCCATCGGCTCCAGCGGGCAGGACGTCGAGCTGGTGAGCGTGGGTTGCTTTGGCGCGTGCTTTGAGGAGCCGATTGTGGGCGTTCACATCCCCGGCGCTCCTCTGGTGATGCTGCGCCGGGTGCGCTCCCAGGATGCCAAGAGCGTGCTCGAGAGCGTTGCCGGGCAGGTGATGCCGCCTGAACTGATCTACTGCAAGATCGAAGAATGGGATCACATCACAGCTCAATTGCGCTACGGCGCCGGTTACCCTGAGATCGCCTCCTGGGACGCCATCCCCTTTTTTCACGGTCAGCGCAAAATCGTGCTGCGCAGCTGCGGCCTCATCAATCCTGAAGACATCGAAGAATACATCGGCATCGGCGGCTACCAGTCGCTCTACAAGATTCTCATCGATGAGCGGCCCGAAGCCGTGATCGAGCAGATCAAGGCGGCGCGGCTTCGCGGCCGCGGCGGCGCCGGATTCCTCACCGGAAACAAATGGGAGTTTCTGGCCCGCGCCAAAGGCGACGCCAAGTTCGTCATCTGCAATGCCGACGAAGGCGATCCCGGCGCCTACATGAATCGCAACGAGATTGAAGGCGACCCCCACGCCTTGCTTGAGGGCATGATCATCTGCGCTTACGCGACCGGAGCCACGCGCGGCATCGTCTATGTCCGCGCCGAGTATCCGCTGGCGGTGCGCCGCCTTACCCGCGCCATCGAGCAGGCGCGCGAGTATGGCCTGCTCGGGCCCAACATTTTGAACCGCGGATTCGCATTCGATATCGACCTGGTGCAGGGCGCGGGCGCATTTGTTTGCGGAGAAGAGACGGCGCTGATCGCTTCACTCGAAGACTCGGCCGGCCGTCCCCGTCCCCGTCCTCCCTATCCGGCGCAGCGCGGGTTATGGGGAAAGCCCACCGTCATCAATAACGTCGAAACCTTGTGCAACATCGCTCCCATCGTCGCCCGCGGCGCCAACTGGTTCGCGGAGACGGGAAGCGTGAAAAGCCCCGGGACAAAAGTTTTCTCACTGGTGGGCAAAGTGGAAAACACCGGGCTGGTGGAGATGCCGCTGGGCACGCCGCTGAAAACCTTTGTTTACGACGTGGGCGGCGGTGCGGTGGGCGGGCGCAGGGTGAAAGCGGTGCAGACCGGCGGCCCGTCAGGCGGCTGCATTCCCACGGAAATGTTCGACACCCCGGTCGACTATGAAAGCCTGGCGCAGATCGGCTCCATCATGGGCTCCGGCGGCATGGTGGTGATGGACGAAGACAACTGCATGGTGGACGTGGCGCGCTATTTCCTTGAGTTCACCCACTCGGAGTCGTGCGGCAAGTGCGTGCCCTGCCGCGTGGGGCTGGACAAGGCCCTGCACATCCTGGACGACATCACCCGCGGCAACGGAACCGAACGCGAGCTGGCGCTGCTGGAGGAGCTCGGGCGCATGATTCGCGAGACTTCCCTCTGCGGTCTCGGTCACTCCGCGCCCAATCCGGTCCTGACCACGATGCGCCACTTCCGCGAGGAATACGACGACCACATCCTGGCCCATCGCTGCCGCGCCGGCGTCTGCCAGGAGCTGGCCATTTCGCCGTGCGAGAACAGTTGCCCGCTGCGCATGAACATTCCCCGCTTCCTCGAACTCCTGCATGAAGGCCGGCTGGAAGATGCGTTTGTGTCCGTCATCCTCGACAACCCGCTCCCCGCGTCCACTGGTCGGGTCTGCCAGCACCCATGCGAGAACCGATGCCGGCGGCAGGCGTTCGACGAAGTGGTGAATGTCCGCCAGTCACATCGGTTCATCGCCGATGCCGTGTTTGCCTCCGATCGCTTTCAGGCCGTCGCCGATCGCGTGGCGGCGCGCAAGCTCTCGCCCACCGGCCACCGGATCGCCGTGGCCGGAGCCGGCCCCACCGGCCTCACCGCAGCGTTTTACCTGGCTCTTCTCGGCCACGAGGTCACCGTCTTCGACGATCACCAGGAGCCGGGCGGCATGCTGCGTTATGCCATCCCCGAATACCGGCTGCCGAAATCGGTGCTGCGCCGCGAGATTGAACTCATTCGCGGACTGGGCGTCACCTTGGCCTGCAACACGCGGGTGGGAACGGACGTTTCGCTGAATGAGCTGGCCGATCGCTTCGACGCCGTCTTTCTTTCCATCGGAACGTGGAAGGAGTCGTGGCTTTACCTGCCGGGCACGGAATTGAAGGGCGTGCTGCCCGCTCTTCCTTACCTGCAGTCCTCGGTTACCGGCCAGGCGCTGCCTGAAGCCAGCCGCGTGGCCATCATCGGCGGAGGCAATGCGGCCATCGACTCCGCGCGCACCGCGCTCCGCAAGGGCGCCGCCGCAACCATCTTCTATCGGCGCGAACGCAAGGAGATGCCGGCCATTGAAGAAGAGATCGATGCGGCTGAAGAAGAAGGCGTCCGCTTCGTGTTCCTAGCCGCGCCCCATCGCATCCTGGGCAACGCCGCCGGCTGCGTCCGCGCCCTCGAAGTTGTGAAGACGCGCCTGGGCGAATACGACAAGTCCGGCCGCCGCCGGCCCATACCGACCGAAGAGGTGCAGCGGTTCGAGTGCGACGCCGTCATCCTTGCCGTGGGCGAAACCTTCGATCTGGATTTCTGCCGCGCCTCCGGCCTGGCGCTGAAGGACGAAGGCACGCTGGTGGTCGACCGCCTGACCCAGGAGACCAGCCGGCAGGGGTTCTTCGCCGGAGGCGACGTCATCACCGGCGCGTCCAATGTCTCCAACGCCATGGCCGGAGGCAAGCAGGCTGCCCGCGTCATCGATGAGCGTTTGATGGGCGGGTCGCGATGGGCCAGCATGTTCCCCGACCTGGATTACAACCGCGCGGCGCCGGATGCGCCCAGCCTGAGCAAACGCCATCGCGGCGGCTCTGTTGCGGCCGCTTCCCGTGTTCAGTCCAGCGAAGAGGTCGTCGCCGGTCTTTCCGAAACCGAGGCTGCGGAGGAGTGTCTTCGATGCCTCCGCTGCGATTTGCGAGTTGCCGCACCGGCAACATGAGGACATTAACGTGCCGCCCAATCTCATTTCCGTGCGCTTCGACGGCGAGCTGATCACCGCCCGGGAGGGCCAAACCGTCCTGGAGGCGGCCCGCGATCACAACCGGCATATTCCCACCCTGTGCCACCTGGAAGGCCTCCAGCCCGCCGGAGCGTGCCGCGTTTGCATGGTGGAGCTGGCCGGATCGCAGCGCATGGTGCCCGCCTGCACCACGCCCTTGCTGGACGGCATGTCCCTGCGCACAAACTCGCCCGCCCTGACTCAATATCGGCGCATGATCGTGGAGCTGCTCCTCTCTGAGCGCAATCACGTCTGTAGCGTCTGCGTGTCCAATGGTTCCTGCGAACTGCAGTCGCTGGCGCAGGCGCTGGGAATTGCGCACGTGCGCTACAAATACAGCCGGCCGCCTCTGCCCGTCGACATGACCCATCCCCGGTTCGTCTTTGACCCCAACCGCTGCATTCTCTGCACCCGCTGCATTCGCGCCTGTTCCGATGTGGAAGGGGCGGGGGTATGGGAAGTTGCCTTCCGCGGAGTCGCCTCCCAGATCGTGAGCGACCTTTCCAGCTCGTGGGGTTCGGCGGCCAGTTGCACCGCCTGCGGGAAATGCGTTCAGGTGTGTCCCACGGGCGCACTGGTCGAAAAGAATCGTCTGTCTCACGATCGGTACAAGAGCAGCCAGAGCATCACGCGACTGTCGAGGCGACGGCAAGGCATGAGCGCCTAGACGTTAATGCTCAAGTGTGCGGAGTCGACTTCGGCCGCGAATTCGGACGCTTCTGGACCGTTCCCTGGGGGCGGAGGCGGCGGAGGTCGAGGGCGCAGGCGACGGCGTTCTGGGCCCCGAGGCGCAGATTGTCTGAAGCCGCCCACAGCCAGAAACGGGAGGATTGCATGGGATTGCGGCCCTGCTGCACGGGACGGAGCCGCACCAGGACATCGTTTTGCCCGGTGGCGGCCAAATTGGAGGGAGAATCCGTGTCTTCCAGGACAAGGTCAACGTGCTCGCCGCCCAGAGCTTCTTCAAGGGCGGCAAGTTCCACGGGCCGGTCGAGGTCGATGGCGACGGAGAAGGCGTGGCCGTGGAAGACGGGCGCGGCGATGACCTGGAGCGCCAGCGCGGGCAATCGGCCGCGGCCCAGCGCAGCGTAGTCGTGGCGGATGCGGGCATCCAACTCAGGCAGGCCGGCCCGGGCGCTCTCGCCCATGCCGCAAAGCAGGTTGTAGGCCGCCTGGGCGTCGTAGATGGCGCGAGGCATGGCCTGGAAACTGAGGAGGCTCACGGTCTGCTGGTGCAGCTCATCCATGGCGCTTTGTCCGAATTCGCTGGCCGGCGCAAGCATGGTAACGGCAGCGGTGCGCACCGGCGCAGCTTGCTGAAGTCGGCCGAGGAGCAGGGCCAGGGCCAGCGCCGCCGGATGCGCGGGGACGATGGCAGGCGTCAGCAGATCCTCCGCAGAGGCCTCAGTTTCCAGCCAGGGCGCGCGGACAATTACGCCCGGCTCGGCATCGAGCGCGCCGGAAAGATCGATGACGGTTGAGCCGGCGCGAAGCGCGTTTTTCCAGTGCTTCAGGGTCATCTCCCGCGAGCCGCAGAAGAAGGCAAAGTCAACCTTGTCCCAGGTGTCGGCGAGGATGGGCTGGATGAAGGTGATCTCGTCGCCCACCTGGTCGAGCTGGCCTTGCGCCGGCTCGTCGTCCAGTAGCGTGAACGTGGCCGAGGCCAGGGGCGATTCTCCGATGACGTCCTTCAGCTCCTTGCCCAGCAGGGTCGAAGCGCCGGTAATTGCAATGCGGTACACAGGCTTCCTTCAATGCAGCAGGTTAGAGGGTTCGCGGATCCGCGTCCCTCGAGTGAAGCGCCGGCGGTGGACGGTTGCGCCGCCGCCGCGACCAGGAATATGCCGCCCGCGCCCAGACCCCGGAGAACATGTACACGAGCGCGAACGCAAACAGCACGAACTGGGAGTAGCGCACCATCAGAAACAGCATGATGGCCAGCAGCAGGAGGATCTGGGAGGGATGGCTGCGGGAGAAGCTGATCTCCTTGCCCGACCAGAAGCGCCAGGTGCTGATCATGAGGTAGCCGCAGGCGCCGACCAGGACCAGCCAGATGATGGCGACCCACCAGGCCTGAATGGGAATGCCGCTGAAGAAATGCACGGTGGCAGCCACCATGCCGGCTGCGGCGGGAATGGGCATGCCCACAAAATACTTGCGGTCAGGGCGGCCGGGGTTGCGCGGCACGGGATTATAGCTGATGTTGAAGCGCGCCAGGCGGGCTGCGCCGCCGATGAGAAACAGGAAACAGACAAACGGCCCCAGGTGCCGGAGATTTTCCCGCAGCAGGGGATTCTCTGAACCGGGAAGGAACTGGAATCCCCAGATGAAGGCGAGCAGGCTGGGAGCGACGCCGAAGGTGATGATGTCGGCCAGCGAATCGAGCTCTTTGCCGAATTCGCTGGTGGTGTTGGTCATGCGCGCGATGCGGCCGTCGAGCGCGTCAAAGGGGATGGCGAAAAGGATGGCCAGGGAGGCGAGGTCGAGGTGGGCCTGCGCGTTGGCGTTGGCGCCAATGGCGGCGATGGCCTGGGCAATGGAGAAGTAGCCCAGGGCGATGTTGCCCACAGTGAAGAGCGAGGGCAGCAGGAACATGCCCCGGCGCAACCGCGCCCTCGCCTGTGCCCGCGTTCGCGCATCCTGCCCGTTCACCGCAGTTCTCCTTCTTCCGGCTCGGCATGGGCGCTCAAGGAGCGCAGACGCTCGGGACCCACGCCGGCAGCGGCGCCGTCCATCATGACGGCGAGGACGCTCGAGCCTCCCTTGACCCGCTGCCCGACCTTGACCTCCAGCTCGGCTTCGGCGGGGATCAGTACGTCAACCCTGGAGCCGAACTTGATCAGGCCCACGCGCTGGCCGCGTTCCACGCGGTCGCCCTCCCGGAAAGGGAACACAATCCGCCGCGCCAGCAGCCCTGCAATCTGCTTGAACGTCACCTCGATGCCTTCGCCTCGCATGGTCACGATGTTTTGTTCGTTGCGCTCGGCGCTGGCGGGGTTCATCGCGTTCAGGTATTTGCCCTTTTGATAGCGCACCCTGCTGAGGACCCCGGCAATGGGCGCGCGGTTCACGTGCACGTCAAAGACGCTCAGGAAGATGCTGATGCGCTGGCGGGGGCCGTCAGGCGTGGAGAGCGCGATGGTTTCCGTTACCAGGCCGTCGCCGGGAGAGACAATCAGCCCCGGGTCGGAGGCAACGGCGCGCTCGGGATCGCGGAAAAACCAGAGGAAGAATGCGGCCAGAACCAGCGGCGGAATGGCCCACCAACCGCTGCGCGTTACCCACACCAGCAAGGCGGCGATTGCCGCCAGGCTGAAACCGTAGATGTACCCGTCACGCACCATCGCATGGATGAGCCTCCGCACCAGGTCCAGAGACGGAAATCTGCGCGGCAGGCTCTATCAATTATACGGTTGTTGGCGCTGGATAAGAGCGGGGAGGAGACACACTTGCCGTGCAGGGGCTGGATTGCGCCGCTCCGTCTCGACCTTTGTCTTCTTCCGCGTTCAAGCGGAGCTACGCCACCACCGCCTGCCGGCGCTCCAGGGCGTAGATGAGGTCCTTGGCATGGAGTTTCAGCTTTTTCAGCCGAACCTCTTCGAGCTGTTCGTCATCCGAAAGATAAGGTTTCTGAATCAACTGATCCAACCGCTGAGCGTAGCGACGGTGTTCGGCGTGCAGGCGATCTATTTCTTCGCTCAGCGGATTTTGATTTTCGTCCATCTTGCCCTCCATCATTTCCCGAACATTAACAAATAGCTCCGAGGTGGGGGAGTTGGCAAGCGGGAATGCAGGGCAAAATCGGCTGAGGCGTGGATTTTTGGGCGGAATCGCCACGGAAGTGATGCAAATCAGGTCACGAGATTTGCTCTAGCAACCGATCTCAAGGCGAAAAATAACGGCGTCTTCAGCGGGATCGGCATAATAGCCCTTCCGGCGTCCCGATTCCGCAAAACCCAGTCCAGCGTAGAGCCCGCGGGCCGGCTTGCTTGAGGCGCGGACCTCCAGAAAGACCGTTTGGACAGCCCGCTCGCGGAGCAGAGTGGCCAGGCGGCGGAACAGGCTGCCGGCGACGCCCTGGCGCTGGAAACGGGTCGCAACGGCGGTGGATTCGAGCTCGGCTTCAGCACTGGCAATGGAAGCGATGGCAAAGCCGGCCAGTGTCCCGTCAGGGCCTTCGGCCAGCAACGCAATCCGCTCCGGCTGGCTGGCTGGGTTCAGCGCGAACTCGTACGTGCTTTGGGGCCAGTGCGGCGCGGCCGGGAGGGACTCAGCCAACGCGGCCACGGCGGGAATGTCCGCCGGCGTCATGGACCGGATGCGAAGCTCGGTGTTCACCGGCCGGGGCTCCCGCAGGATTCCGCCGGCCGGCCCTTCTCGCCGAAGATCTCGGCGTCGGAGCGGCGCAGGTAATGCCCGTCGAGGAGAACCACGTCGTCGAAATCACCCGCGGCCATGCGTGCCGTGGCAAGGCGGAGCGCGTCGGATGCAGTTGGCGCGGCAACCCGGACCAGATCGGCCCCAGTCCATGCCGCGGCCAGAAGGGCTTCCGCGCCGTCGTCACACACGGCCACCCGCGCGGGTGGCGCCAGGCTGGCCAGGTCTTCGGCTCCCGCCAGCCGTTCCTGTTCGCCCAGGCGCAGGTAAACCTCGTGCCGATGCGCATCCAGGGCGGCATTCGCCACTCCGGCCTTGTCCGCCAGCACCGCCAGCCGGCTCAACGCAATCACGCGCAGCCCGGCGCCCTCGGCCAGCCCCTTGACGGCGCTCACTCCAACGCGGACGCCGGTAAAGCTCCCCGGGCCGTTGACTACGACGAGCGCGCCAATCTCGCCCAGCCGAACATTCTCTGACTTGAGCAGCGCTGCAACAGCAGCCACCAGCGTGGCGGAGTAGGTGCGCCCTTCGAGGGGCGTTTCGCCCAGAATGTGCACGCCGGAGTCGGCCAAGTGGGCCAGCGCGACGGAGCCCGAAGGCCCGCAGGTGTCGATGCCCAGCGCCAGCAGGCTCTTCACGGGTTGCGGCGGTTCACTCATTCCCCTTCAGCATGACATGGCGCCGCGGCGGAACAAAGCCCGGCCGACGCCGTCCTTATGCACCGGTCGAAAAAGATGGCCGCGACGGCGGCGGGGCGCTGAGGTCTAGGCGGGAATTCGTTTCGGCTCGGACTGCCCCTCCAACTCCCTCATCCATTTCGCGGAGCCGTAGACTCCGGCAAGCAGCCCTGAAACCAAGTGTGCGACGTCGAGGGCGGGCCAATACAGGCCCGTTCCGTGGCCCAACAGTTCAATCCGGCTTAGCTCAGAGGGCGATGCTTCAGAGAGGCCCTGAAGCAGCTTGATTGGAATGGTGAGGAGTGTGCCGTTCTCCATGCGCAGCGACAAGCGGCGATTCCTTGCCGAGTAGCTTGCCCGCGCTACGCGTTGGTCGTATTTCGAGAGCACGCGAGCCTGCCGGATTCCCGCTTCTATCTCGGCGTCCGTCGCTACTACTCTTGCCGGTTCAGGCATGTGCGCTTCTCCAAAGTTCGACCAATTCGTCGAAATGATTTGCCGCCACTTCCAAGATATGACGCACGTCTCGACGGCTGGCATTGTGCGGCCGAAGGGCGTCGTTCCGGCCGGCCAGAGCCACTTCCCGCCGGCCCTCGCGGAACTCGACAATCGCTTCCGTCTCCGCATAGAACCCGTGCACGTGCACGGGCTCATGGTCTTGCGGGTAAGCAACAAATCGAACTCCCGCGAACCGTACGGAGCCCACGCTTTTAAGATACGCCTCCTCGGTTCCGGCTGTACCCCTAAACCGCTCTCAGCGCCTGCTCCAGGTCCGCGATCAAATCTTCTTTGTCCTCAATCCCGACCGAGAGCCGAACCAGGCCCTCGGTAATGCCCACCTGCGCAAGCTCTTCGTCGCTGAGGGCCGCATGCGTCGTGGTAGCTGAGTGCGAGGCCAGCGACTCCACGCCGCCCAGCGACTCGGCGTTCAAAAACAACTTGAGCGCCAGGAGGAAGCGGCCGGCGGCGGCGCGGGAGCCGAGGTCGAAGCTGAGCATGGAACCGAAGCCGCGCTGCTGGAGGACGGCCAGCTCGTGTTGCGGGTGCCACTTGAGGCCGGGATAGTTGAGCCGGCTGACCTTGGGCTGCGTCGAGAGAAACTCCGCTACCGCGCGGCCGTTTTCTTCGTGCTGGCGCATCCGCAGCGGCAACGTCCTTATGCCGCGCAGAACCAGGAAGCATTCAAACGGCGACAGGATGCCGCCCGCCGCCTTCTGCACCAGCGAAAAGCGCTCCTTGTGCTCGGGTTTGGTGCCGATCAGCGCGCCGCCCAGGCCGTCGGAGTGGCCGTTGAGGAATTTGGTGGTGGAGTGCATCACGATATCGGCGCCGAGGGCAATGGGGCTCTGCAGCGCGGGCGACATGAAGGTGTTGTCGACGCTGACCTCCACGCCGCGCTCGTGGGCGATGCGGCAGACCGCGGCGATGTCGGTGAGAATCATCAGCGGATTGGTCGGCGTCTCAATGTGGATGAGCTTGGTGGCGGGGCGGATGGCGGCGGCAACAGCGTCCAGGTTCGCAGTATCGATGTACTCAATCTCGATGCCGTAGTTGCGCACGATCAGGTTGAACAGCCGCGTCGTCCCGCCGTACACGTTGCGCGAGCAGAGAACGTGGTCGCCGCTGTGGAGCGTGGCCACCAGGGCGTAGATGGCGGCCATGCCGGAGGCAAACGCGTGCCCGCAGACTCCGCCTTCAAGCGCGGCCAGCGCCTGCTCCAGGCGGTCGCGGGTGGGGTTGCCCGCGCGCGAGTAGTCGTAGCCCCTGTCGGCGCCGATGCCGGTGAGCTCGAACGTCGAAGTGAGGTAAACGGGAACGTTGACGGCGCCCGTGAGCGGGTCGGGATGCTGTCCGGCGTGGACGGCGAGTGTGGCGAACTTGGGTTGGGACATGGTAGCTGCTGGTGCTGGCTCCTGCTTACTAGCTTAGCTGTTGGAGACGAAGCGGCCGCGCGGGATGAGCGAGCGAACGCAACGCCGCATCAAGTCACGCTCCGCCATCGAATATTTTCTTCGACAGATACCGCTCTGCTGAATCCGGAATAATCGTGGCAATGCGCTTGCCGGGTCCGAGCTCGCGGGCGATTTCGAGTGCGGCATAGACGTTGGCGCCGGAGCTTGAGCCGGCCACGACGCCTTCCTCGGCGGCCAGACGCTTTACCATGGCGAAGGCGTCGTCGTCCTTGACCATCACCACACGATCGCAGACATCGCGATGAAAAGTTTCCGGGATAAAGCTGACGCCGATGCCCTCGACGCGGTGCTTGCCGGGCTCACCGCCCTGGAGAATGGAGCCTTCGGTTTCGACGGCCACAGTGAGGACGCGGGGGTTGCGCTCCTTGAGGAAGCGGGCGATGCCGGAGAAGGTGCCGCCGGTGCCCACGCCGCAGATGAAGGCGTCGATGCGGCCATCGAGCTGCTCCCAGATTTCGGCGGCAGTGGTGTCGTGGTGAAACTTGGGGTTGGCCTGGTTGGAGAACTGCCCGGCCATGAACGAGCCGGGGATGGAGGCGGCGGCTTCATTGGCGCGGCGAATGGCGCCGGCCATGCCCTCCGCTTCGGGCGTGCGGATGACTTCGGCGCCGAAGCCGCGCATGAGAATGCATTTTTCTTCGGCGAATCCCTCGGGAACGAAGAGCTTGACCTTGTAGCCGCGGTTGACGCCGATCAGCGCCAGGCCGACGCCGGTATTGCCGGCGGTGGCTTCAAGAATGGTGCACCCGGGGCTGAGCAGGCCGCGCGATTCGGCGTCGAGGATCATTCCCAACGCCGCGCGGTCTTTGATGGAGCCGCCGGGGTTGAGGAATTCAAGCTTGACGAAGATTTGCGCGCCGGGCTCGGGCCAGAGCCTTGTCAATTGGAGCATCGGCGTGTTGCCGACAAGGTGGGTGATGTCGCTTGCCGTGCGTAGCTGAGGAAGAGCGTGATTGTCAACCACCATGGGAGAGAAGTCTAAATCCCCGGGCGTGCGGTTGGCAGCGGGAAGCGCCGGTGGAAAACCGGTCACCAGCGCCTGTCAGCCGGCCCTAGTTCGATGCCCGATTGCTGTGGCGGGGGCGATTTGGAGACGGGAAGTAGCCGGTGCGGGCGCGGACGTTGAGCTTGTGGCCGTTCTCCGCGACCACTTCAATGCGGCGGAAACCGGGAACGCTCATCGGCTTGGTGGAGCGATAGCCGATGGTGTACTGGCTGCGAATGTCGCGGGCTACCTCGGCGGCGATATCGTCCACCTGCTCCATCGATCTGGGGAAAAAGGCCATGCCGCCGGTTTCCGTAGAGAGCATTTCCAGAGCGCGGTGGGCGTGGCGTTGTTCGGCGCGGCTCATCTCGTCGCCGAAGAGGAGGCCGATGGTGTAAATCTCGGGGCCGGAGAGCGCCTGGACGCGGCGGATGGTCTGCTCCAGATCGAGTGTGGAGGCATTGTCCTCGCCGTCGGTGATGATGATGAGCACCTGCTTGGGGCGGCGGGCATCGGCGGCCAGCTTGTCG
The DNA here is from genome assembly GCA_963766785.1 of uncultured Acidobacteriota bacterium. Taxonomy (GTDB): domain Bacteria; phylum Acidobacteriota; class Terriglobia; order Terriglobales; family Acidobacteriaceae; genus Telmatobacter. Next base: position 89,723 of record CAVYBV010000003.1, on the reverse strand, counting down.
GCGGAGGCGACCACGGCATCGTAGAGCGCGGTGCCGCCGCGGGATTCCACGTGGGCGAGACCGTCGCGGAGCTTGTTCACGTCGGAGGTGAAGTCCTGGTCAATGAAGGCCTCGTCGGAGAAGTTGACAACGAAGGCTTCGTCCTGGGGGTTGGAGGCCTCAATCAGGTCGAGCGCGCTCTTGTTCACGGCAGGGCGCTTGCGCGACATGGAGCCGGAATTGTCGATGACCATGCCGATGGAGACCGGCGTATCGGTGTGCTGGAAGCTGATGATGTTCTGCTTGACGCCGTCCTCAAGGACCTGGAAGTTGCTCTGGGTCAGGTCCTGCACGAGGCGCCCGGAGGAGTCAAGCACCGTGCAGTTGAGAGAAACCTCCTCAACGTCGGTGCGCAGCACGTAACCGCCGTGTTCCTTTTCCACGTTGGATTGAGGCGCGCTGGGGCCGGGGCCGGCGGGCGCGCGAACCGGATCGCGATCCACGGTGAGAGAAGGCGCCTGGCCGGGAGAGCCGGACGGAACTTCCTGAGTGGGCGTTTTTTGTGCCGGCAACAAAAAAGCGGCGGCAATCAGAAGCGCGGAGATCGCGTTATTGCAATGGCGCATAGTAGCCCGTACGTGCATGAACCGTAAGCGGCGGCAGTCCCTGGGGCGGATTCAGCTTGACTTTTACTTTACGCCACTTGCCATCTCGGCGCAGGTCCCTGGGGTTGTACCCAATCACGTACTGGTTGCGCAGCTCGGTGGAGATTTTCTCGGCGATGTCGCTCATTTCGGAAAGGTCGTCGACGCGGAACATGCGCCCGCCGGTCTCTTCGCAAATATCGTTCAGCAGCAGGGGGCCGGTGCGCTCTTCGGGGGTGGCGGCGTAGGGGTCGAAGATGCCCATGGAATAGATTTCGACGTCGGACTCGCGGACCTGGGCGCGAACCTCGCCTTCGGTGTAGCGGGAGCGGTTGTCGCCGCCGTCGGAGACGATGAGGAGAGCCTTGCGCTCGTGGCGCGCATCCTTCATCTTTTCCACGCCGTAGTAGATGGCGTCCAGCAGGGCGGTGCGGTGGCCGCTGCGCACCGTGGCCAGGCGCGACTGGATGTCATCAACCGAACTGGTGAAATCCTCGATCAGCTCCGGCCGGTCGTTAAAGCCGATCACGAAGAATTCATCCTGCGGATTGGCCGTCTTGATGAACTGGAGGATGGACTCGCGGGCGCGCATCAGCTTGGAGGTCATGGAGCCAGAGAGATCGAAGATGATGCCGATGGAGACGGGAGCATCCTCGCTGGCGAACGAGGAGATCTTCTGTTCCTTATTGTCTTCGTAGACGCGGAAGTCCTCCTGCTCCAGTCCGGTGACCAGGCGGTTCATAGGGTCGGTCACGGTGACCGGCACCAGCACCAGGTTCACGTTCAGTCGAATGAAGCTGCCGGGATGCGCCTTGAGGGCGTCGGCGCCGGTAACGGCGGCCGGATCAGCACCGGCGGGGGCCCCGGTTGCGGGAGTGGAACTGGACGGCGGCGGCACATGCACCTTGTTCAGCGGATCGTCCTGCGCGTGGAGCGCGAACACGGCGAACGCAAGCATGCAGGCGAGGAAAGCCAGGCGACGGGGGAGCTGCCATCCGTGGGGTGATGAACGCAGAATTGGAGAGTTCCTCATACCGCTGCACCGGTAGATAGAACGTGATGTTAGCACGGCGGGCGCATCCTGGGCTGGTTTTCCTTTTGCGGTTTCATGAGCTGGTAACCGTGTGCCTGGCCAACTCCGGTGCCCGCGATACAATCGAGCGTAGAACCCGACGGGATTCCAGAACCGGGAGATCCCGGAAGCGGCGGCGTAACTGCCGCCCTTTCAACATGGAGCGAACTCTTCCGCATGGCCAACGTCTTTCCGTTCCGCGCCTGGCGCTACAATTCGGCCGCAGTCCGGCTCGATGACGTGGTGACCCAGCCTTACGACAAGATCACGCCGGCCATGCAACAGGCCTACTACCAAAGCAGTCCTTACAATCTGGTCCGCATCATCCTCGGCCTGCCTGAACTCTTCGATGCCGACCGCGGGGAAAATGTTTATAGCCGCGCAGCGCGCGACTTTCGCGCCTGGCGCGAGCAGGCCGTGCTGATCCAGGAGAAGACGCCGTGTGTTTTCGCTTATTCGCAATGCTTCAAAGTGCCGGGAAGCGAAGGGACCAAAGAGCGCCGCGGATTCATCGCGCTGGGAAAGCTGCATGACTACACCGACCAGGTAGTCTTTCGTCATGAACAGACGCTTTCCAAGCCGAAAAGTGATCGGCTGAACCTCCTCAAAGCCACGCGCGCGCATTTTGGCCAAATCTTCATGCTGTACTCGGATCCAGCGGGAAGCGTGGAGCGCATCCTCTACGACGGCAGCGGCGCGGCCGACGCGGAGGTGACAGACGAGTACGGTGTGGTGCACAGGCTGTGGCGCATCGGCGACCCGGCGGCGATCCGGCTGCTGTGCGCGGCCATGCAGGACAAGAAACTTATCATCGCCGATGGGCACCATCGCTACGAAACGGCGTTGAATTATGCCAGAGAGCATGCGCCGGCGGTGGGAGAGCGCAGGGAGCTGCACACCAGCCACCTGCCGCACCCGACGCTTCCGGAAGCGGCGGCGATGATGACCTTCGTCAACATGGACTCGGACGGGCTGGTGATTCTGCCCACGCACCGGGTGGTGCACGGAGTGCAGAAATTCAGTCCCGCGGGATTTCTCGCCGAGGCAGAAGAGTTCTTCGTCGCGGAGAACCTGGACGATGCGACGGCGGAGAAGTGCCTGCACGAGCTGGCCGGACACGCGGGCACGGCCTTTGTCGCGGTGCTCAAAGACGGCGAGTGGCTGCTCTGTCCGAAGGCGGAGACGGTGCTGCCGATGCTGGAGGGTTTGCCGGAGCGGCAAAAGGGACTGGACCTGACGGTGCTGCACAAGGTGCTGCTGGAGCACGTATTGGGCCTGACCCCCGAGAACATCCGCGAGCAGACCAATCTGCGCTACCTGCGCGATGCGGGCGAGGCCGTGGACCAGGTGCGGCGCGGCGAGGCCGACGTGGCGTTGCTCACCAATCCGGTGACCATGGAGCAACTGCGCGAGGTGGCGTTTGCCGGCGAGGTGATGCCGCAGAAATCGACAGATTTTTATCCCAAGCTCTTGAGCGGTCTGACTATTTATGCGCTGGATTGACGGCAAGCGTGGGCGAGCGAGGCTCGCGGCGGCAGCGCTGCTGTTGGCGGCGCTGGGGCTGAGCGGGCCGGCATGGAGCCAGCCGGCGCCGCCGCGCTTCGTGGTGGTGCTGGATGCGGCCCACGGCGGCGACGACACCGGCGGGCATCTGAATGACGGACAGTTTGAGAAGGCGGCCACGCTGGCGCTGAGCGTGCGCCTGCGGTCGCTGCTGGCGGCGCGCGGCATCGACGTGGTGACCACGCGGGAGACGGATCAGTCGCTGGACCCGGCCGAACGGGCACAGACCGCCAACCGGGCGCGGGCACAGGCCTGCCTCAGCCTGCATGCGGCGGAGACGGGCAGCGGCGTACACCTTTACGCATCCAACCTGGCCCCCACGCCGGCCGCCGAATTCATGCCGTGGAAGACCGCGCAATCGGGCTGGGTTACGCCCAGCCTTGCCCTGATGGGAGTCCTGAACTCGGCGCTCCAGCGCGGAGGCGTGAACGTGACCCTGGGACGGACGGCGCTGCCGGGGATCGACAGCATGGAATGCCCGGCGGTGGCCATTGAGCTGGCGCCGGAGCGGGACTCGGACCAGAAAACCCTGGCGGAGCCGGACAATCCGGATTACCAGGCCAAGGTGGCGGCGACGCTGGCCTCGGCGCTGCTGGAGTGGCGCACGGAGGCGCACCTGCGATGATCCCGCGGCATCTGGCGATCATATTCTCGGTGCTGGTGCTCTCGTCGCTGACCATGGGCGTGGTGCTGTTTCACACCCTGGAGAAGGAACACCAGACCATGCTCACGGGACAGGATTCGGCGCCGACAAAGGCGCCGGAGGTGGCGCCGCCGGTCGAGGCCACGCTGCTGGTGGCCGATGACGACGACAACTCGCTGCGGCCGCAATCGCTGATGCTGCCGCTGCCGGCGGATGCGGAGGCGCGGGCGCGGGCGGTGCTGGACAAGCTGCTGGAGCTGTACGCGGATAAAGGCTCGACACACCCGGTGCCGGGCGGAGCGCGATCAGTCGAGAATGTGTTCCTGCTTCCGGCCCAGGGCGAGGACGGCGCGAAAACGGCGGCCCCGCAAGCCGCTGCGGCAAAGGCGGCAAACGCTGCAGACGCCGGGCCGGAGTTGGCGGTGGTGAATCTGAAGGGAAGCTTTGCGGCGACGCATCCTTCGGGGCTGGAGACGGAGACGCTGACGGTGCTTTCGATTTGCGGAACGCTTAAGGCGAACCTGCCGCAAGTTACCGAGGTGCGTTTTTTGGTGGATGGCGGGGCGCGCGAGTCTCTGGCCGGGCACGTGGACCTCACGCGGACGTATCTCACCTCCGATGCTGCGCCGGCTGAGGTGGTAAATCCATGAAGCCGGCGCCTCGTATCGGCGTCTTCGACTCAGGTTTCGGCGGACTGACGGTGCTGCGCGCGCTGCTCCAGCGCATTCCGAATGCGTGCTACTCGTTCCTCGGAGACACGGCGCGGCTGCCCTACGGATCAAAGTCGCGGCGGACCATCGCGCATTATGCTGCGGAGGGGGCGCAATTCCTCGTCGAAAAGCAGGGCGCGGAGTTTCTGGTGATCGCGTGCAATACCGCCAGCGCGCTGGCTCTGGATGCGATCGAGCAGGCGGTGCCGGTGCCGGTGCTGGGAGTGATCGAGCCGGGTGCGGCGGCGGCAAAAGCGGCTTCGAAAACCGGGGATGTGCTGGTGATCGCGACCGACGCCACGGTGCAGAGCCATGCGTATGCCGCGGCTTGCCGGGCGCGGGGATTGCGCGCTCTGGAAAAGGCCTGCCCCCTGCTGGTGCCGCTGGTTGAGGAGGGATGGACAGCGCATCCGGTGACTGCCCAGGTGATCGGCGTTTATCTGGAGGAGTTGCGGGCCCAGGCCCGCGAGCAGGGGTTGCGTTATGACACCCTGGTGCTGGGGTGCACGCACTATCCGTTGCTGCGGCCCATGTTGGAGCAGGCGGTAACACCGGGCGTGCAGGTGATTGACTCGGCCGAGGCCACGGCGGATGCGGCGGTGCGGCTGTTCGGGCAGGAGCACGCGCAGAATGAGCCGGCCACGGCCGAGGTGCGCTGCTTCGCCACCGACTCGGTGGACAAGTTCGAGCGGCTGGGATCGCGTTTCCTGGGTCGGCCCACGGGCAAGGTGGAGCTGGTTGATCTGGAGGGCTGAGGGCTTCTGCGGCTGCTATCCTAGAACCAGTCGCATCGGCAGGGCTTTGAAAGGGCACGGCTTCAGCCGTGCCGCCAGCGCAACAACAACATGCGGGCTTTAGCCCCTGAGGGATGTTGTTCGTCGGCCCAAACCCCACGAATGCAACAAGGTTTGGGCCAGCTGGTTCCCGCATGAGGGTCTGGAGGAACTTCAGGACATGATCGACCTGGCAGGCAAAACTGCCGTTGTGTTCGGGCTGGCCAACAAGCGCTCCATCGCCTGGGGCATCGCGCAAAAGCTGCACGCTGCCGGCGCCACCCTGGCCATCTGCTACCAGAACGAGCGCATGAAGCTGGAGGCAGAGGACCTAATCTCGGATTTGCCCGGCGCGTCCGGCTTCCAGTGCGATGTCTCCAGCGATCAGGAGATCGATACCCTGTTCGCCGCCCTCAGGGAGAAGTACGGGAAGCTCGACATCCTGGTGCACGCGGTGGCTTTTGCGCCGGCTGCCGACCTGAAAGGCGAGTTCGTCAACACCAGCCGCGACGGGTTCCGCGTGGCAATGGATGTGAGCGTCTATTCGCTGATTGCGGTCAGCCGCGCCGCCGCTCCACTGATGACCGAGGGCGGCAGCATCATGACCATGACCTATTACGCCGCTGAAAAAGTTGTGCCCAATTACAACGTGATGGCGCTGGCCAAGGCGGCCCTCGAGTGCGCAACCCGCTATCTGGCCGCGAACCTCGGCCCGAAGAATATCCGCGTCAATGCTATCTCCGCCGGGCCCATCAAGACGCTGGCCGCGCGCGGCATCGGCGATCTGAGCGAGATGATGAGGGCGCACATGGAGAGAGCGCCGCTGCATCGCAACGTAGATCAGCTTGAAGTGGGCGGGCTCGCGCTCTTCCTCGCCAGCGATCTCGCGAGCGCGATTACCGGCGAGACCATCTACGTGGACTGCGGCTACAACATCATGGGATTTTGAGGCGCTACCGGCGTCCCTTCCGGGCGTCTTCGCGCGGAGCGGCTCTATCGCCCGGAGTGGCGCGGCCCTGATGCGGACACCCGGGTGTCATCCAGCGCCTGGTCAATCAACTGGTACAGCTTGCTGCGGTCCACAACCTCCACAAACGGCGCTCCCTTGGAGTGGTCGGTAACCACCCAGATAGTCGGCGTGTGCTCGATGCCGACGCGCTGGCCGAGTGCGTAGTCGGCTTTGACTTCGGCGGCCAGCCTCCCCTGCGGGTCCACGTTGAAGGGAAACGCGATACCGTGCTGGGAGGCCCACTTCTGGGTGAAGTCCTCCATGCGCGCCGGATCCTCGCCGAAAGAAGCCTGGTTGGCAAAGATGGTGTCGCGGTACTCGTCGCCAAGCTTCTTGCCCTTCAAGTCGAACCAGCGCGCGTTGACCGCGGCCTGGAAGCTCCAGGCGTGGAAGGGCAGCGGGAAGTCGTGGCGCACCCACGGGATGTGGTACTTTTCGCTGGCTTCCTTGAGCAGAGGGTTGGCGGCAGCACAATCGGGGCACTCCATGTCTTCAAACTCGACGATGGCGACGCGCGCGCCCGCGGGAGGCCTCAGAGCGGCGGGGTCGTGCACCTGGGTCGTTGCCGGCGGGCCGAACTGGGCGTGAGTGGCCGGCCCAAGCGCGGCGGCAAGGCCAAGCACGGCAACTGCGTTTACGATGCGGATGCGCGAGGCACGGGCGACGAGATGAAGCATGACGATTGGACGACCCCCTCTATCCGATTGTAACGAATGAGCGGTGATCGCAATAGCTCCTCAGGACTCAGGATCGGTCATCGCGCCCGCGCTCCTCGCGCTGGCGGTCCATCCAGCGGCGCCAGTAGTAGTCGGCAACCAGCGACCCGACCACGAGGAGCATGACGACGATGGCGAGAACAATCTTCGCGGCAAGTTGGCCTTCTCCATCAACTTAACCCATTGCCGGGGGCCATGCGGTCGTGTGCGTCCGCCCCACAGGTTACTCTAGCGCCATGACCCTGCGGGTTTTGTGCTTGATTGCGGCCGTCGTGGCAACGCCGCTGGCATGGGGACAGGCGGCCCATGAGGACGTGCAACTGGATGGCGAAATTGCGGCCATTGCCCGGGCGCATCACGGGCGAGTGGCCGTCTTTGCCCAAAACCTGAAGACAGGCGCGACGGCGTCCTTCCAGCCCGACATGCCGGTGCAGACGGCTTCCGTCATCAAGCTGGGCATTCTGCTGGATGCGGCCGAGCAGCTTCGCGAGGGACACGCGGCGCTCTCAGAGAAGCTGGTGCTGAAGCACGACAACCAGGTGGAGGGCTCGGGCGTGCTGAGCCAGTTGGACACGCCCCTGACCCTGACCCTGAAGGACGCGCTGACGCTGATGGTGATCCTGAGCGACAACACGGCCACCAACATGGCGATCGACCGCCTGGGACTGGAGCACATCAACCGGACGCTCGGCGCAGCCGGTTTGACACAGACTGTGCTGTACAAGAAGGTTTTTCTCCCCCCGCCGCCCAACGCTCCCGCGGACCAGCCCAAGTACGGGCTGGGCAAAACCACGCCGCGGGAGATGGCATCGATCATGGAACGGTTTGCCGATTGCCGGCTGGATCTGAACGCACCGGGCGTGGGGACCGCGTCGCCGGGCGATGCAGCCATCTGCGGCGCGATGCTGCACATGCTGCGCAACCAGCAGGACCGCGACAGCCTTCCCCGCTATCTGCAGACGATGGATACCAGCGAGCACGGATCGGCCATCGCCAACAAGACCGGCGCGCTGAACCAGGTGCGCAACGACGTGGCCCTGATCGCGGGCAAGAACGGGTTGATTGTGATTGCGGCATTTACCCAGGACAACGCCGACCAGCGCTGGACCCCGGAAAACGAAGGCGAGCTCACGCTGGCAAGACTGGGGCGGGTCATTGTGCGACGATGGTCGCCCAGCGGCCTCGATGCGGAGAAGTTTCCCTGGGACCGGCCGGCCACGCCAACGTCCGCCAAGCCGTAGAGCCAAGCCGTAGAGCGGGGGCTCGGGCTATTGCGCAAGTTTGGAGGAATTTGGGGCAGTCTGCCCGTCCGCGGCGACCGCATTCGGCGCGGTCTTCAGGTAGCGCGCGATGGTTTGCGGCGAGACCCCGCACTGCCTGGCAATTTCAGAGGAACTCATGCCTTCGCCCCGCAGCCGCCTGGCCAGGTCCAGATCGAAGCGCGGGCCGGAACGCACAGCGGCCTCCGCGCCGCCGCGCTTGAGGTGGATGGCGACGGTCGCGGCGCAAACGCCGAGGGCCTCGGCAATGGCGCCATACGACTTGCGCTCGCGGCGCATCGCCCTGGCTCTTTCCATGTCGAACGGCGGCTGGAAGCGGCGCATCGGCTCGGAAAGCATCTTGATCTTGATGGCGTTGGTGACCGTGGGCCGGGAGGCGCCCACCGCTTTGGAGATCTCCGCATAGCCATATCCCTCGCGGCGCATCTTCATGGCCAGCTTGATGTCGAATGCGAACATGGAGCCCTTGAGTCCGGAGTTTTCGCGAATGGCGCGGGTAACGGTCACGGGGGATCGTCCAAACTCCCTGGCGATCTCGGCATAGGTCTTTCCGGCGCTGCGCATCTCAACCGCGCGGGGGACGTCGAACTGCGCCCGAGCAACGCCGCGGCGGACCCGAGGGCTGCGGATGCCGAGGGCCTTGAAGCCGTGGGCCACTTGCTCGGTGGACAGGTCGAAGGCCTCGCCGATTTCCTTGAAGGTGGCTCCGCTGCGGCGCATGGTCACCATCCGCGCCACGGCATCGTTGTCGCGGAAGCCGGGAGGGCGCAACAGCTCCGGAGCAGCATCGCGCACGGCCTTGCTGAGCGTGCCGGTGGAGACGCCGCCAAGCGCGGCCGAGATTTCAACAAAGGTTTTGCCCTCGCGGCGGAGGGCGACGGCCTTGTCCAGGTCGAACTGGATGCTGGGCCTGCCCGGCCCGCGGTAAATTTCTCGCAGCCCGGAGCGCAGGGCATTGGCCACAGTGGTGGAGGAGACGCCGACCCGGCGCGCGATCTCGACGTAGCCAATGCCCTCTTGACGCAGCTGCTCGGCGCGAGCCAGGTCGAAGACCATGCGCGGCCGGCCGCGGTGCGAGATGCCCGGACCTGGACGGGGCGGCGGCGGTTGCCACTTGGTGGCGGCATAGAGCGGCGAAAAACCCCTGGCGTTGTGGATTCGCCGCATGGCGCGGTCAACATCGGAAGCCCGGAAGCGGTAAATGGGAGCGCCGCCGGAGCCGGCGAACGTGATCGCGGTCAACTGGCGGGAGCGAACCAGCTCGCGCACGCTCTGCGGCGGAATGCCCATCATCTCCGACGCGCGAGCCACATCGATCATGGGTTCGTACAGCTTGCCGGCCATCCTGTATGAGATCCCCTGCCAACCAAATGTACCAGCGGGCCCGCCCGAAGGGTAGATGAATGATGGAGTTTTTGGCCAGATCGCCTGAAACTGACCAGGCGAGCACATTGGAATTCGAGGACCCCCTTTTGCGGAGTTGGACGTGTCAGGGCACGACTTCAGTCGTGCCGATAGACGCTTGATAATAAGGAGCCGGGCTTTAGCCCCTGGAGCACCGCTCGCCTTCGGCGCTAGGACTTCTCTGCTTGGCACATCAGCGGGCAAACAGCGCCAGCGGAATGGCGTTGCCCATCGCCTTGTAACCGGCGGGCGATGGATGCAGGTGATCGCCGCAATCGTAGGCAGGCAAAAGATGGTCAGGACGCGCGGGATCGCGGACCACTGCGTCAAAGTCAATCACGGCGTCAAAGTTGCCGGCAGAACGGATCCAGCGGTTCACTGCTTCGCGGTCGGCGTCGCTCAAGGGGCCGGGATGGTTATAGCCCGAACCGGCGTACGGCGTGATGGTGGCGCCGTAAACGCGCAGGCCGGCATCGTGGGCGCGCGCGATGATCTGCCGGTACGCCCCGATGAGGCGCTGGACCAGCGCCGCGTGCTCCTCGGGCGAGACTTCGTGGATGCGGGCAAGGCCGCCAAGGTCGTTCACGCCCTCAAAGACGATGACCCACTTCACGCCGGCGGGCGCAAGGACGTCGCGGTCGAAGCGGGCCAGGACGTTGGGGCCGAGTCCGTCGATCAGCAGATGGTTGCCGCCTAGCCCCGCGTTGGAGACGCCGATGTTGCGCGTCTTCGCAGAGGATTCGAAGTGAGCGGCGAGCACATCGGTCCAGCGGTCGTTGCCGTTGGTGGTCGAGCCGTGTCCGTCGGTGATGGAGTCGCCCAGCGCAACCACAACTCCCGCCTTGCGCGCGGCGGGAACATCGATCTCCGTCACCTGGAACCAGTGGTCGACATGCTTTGCGCCGGGCAGGTCCGCCGCGCTTACCTGGTCGCCGTGTACGTAGTAGCTGGTGGAGCGTGAGCCGGGATGGCCGGTCTCCGGCGCAGGCGGCTCGTCCAGATGAAACGAGACGGCAATATCGGAGAGCGGCGCGACCGGATAATCGATCGGATCGGAGACGTATTCAGCGCCGGGAGGCACAATCACGTCAGGCTTGCCGTCGAACAGTAGCGCGCGATCGCTCGCTGGATCAATCGCCGCGGAGGCCGGCGAGAGCGGCCGGGCAATATGCACTGAAGTGAAATGCAGCGCTTCGGTTCCAAATGCGTTGGAGAGGTGTACCCGCACCCCTGATCCGCCGACCGAAAGGTGAAAGATCTGGCGCACGGTCGCGTCGCGCAGGTCGTCGCGGGGAATCGCGTTGGAGGGCTCGGGAATCTGTTGCGAAGCGCCCCAGGTGGAAATCCAGTCCGGAGACTTCGGCGGTCTTTTGGCCGTCACAGAGGCAGACAAGCTGAGAATCGCGGCTGCGGCAAGGATTCTTGGTGCCAGATTCATAAGCGAAGGTTTACCATGATTTCCCTGAAATAAATCGCTTTTCATGAAAAAGCGCAGCCAGCATATCACTTGGAGGAGCCGCGTGCGAATCGTTTTCCGTTCATCTCTTGCAATTGCCTGTGTTTGCTGTTGTGCCCCAGGCGCGCTGGCGCAGAGTTCCGCCACGCCGCCGGTGACGTTCACCGCCGAGCAGGATCACCAGAACATGATGGACCAGCTTGGCATCAAGGCTCTGCGCCCGGGCCCGAGCGGCAACGAGAAAGCGCCCAACCACGCCAACTACGACGAGTCGCTGGCCAATCCATATCCGAATGTCCCTGACCCGCTCACGCTGAACGACGGCCGGAAGGTGACGACGGCGGAAATGTGGTGGAAAGAGCGCCGGCCGCAGATCGTGGAAGCGTACTCGAAGTACGTTTACGGGTTTGTGCCCAAGGACGTGCCCAAAGTGAAATGGACCGTCACCACGGTCGATCACGAATTCATCGGCTTTACGCCGGTCATCGCCAGGGACCTCATCGGCGAGGTGGACAACTCCGCGTATCCGGCGATCAGCGTGAAGATCCACATGACGGAGGTGCTCCCGGCGCGCGCGCAGGGGCCGGTTCCGGTGCTCATGATGTTCGGGCCGGCGGGATTCCCCAATCCCAACGAGCCGCGCGGCGAGGAGCTGGACAAGGTGAACGCCGCGTTCAAGGCGCTGCTCATTCAGCAGGATCCCTCGCTCAAAGAGGTGTTCGCACAGCATCCGGCGTGGGAACCGCTCAAGGCCAGCCCGTTCTTCCAGCGGCCGGAGTTAAACGCGGACGGCGGCCTGCCCAACGAGTGGCAGCTTCTCGCGGCGGGATGGGGATTTGTGCGCATCGATCCGACCAGCGTGCAGGCCGACAACGGCGAGGGGATCACGCGCGGCATCATCGGCCTGTGCAATCACGGCCAGCCGCGCAAGCCGGACCAGTGGGGCGCGCTGCGCGCCTGGGCGTGGGGCGCGGGCCGCGGCCTCGATTATCTCGAAACCGATCCGGCGGTGGACGCCAAGCACGTCGGCATCGAGGGCGTGTCGCGCTACGGCAAGGCCGCTCTGGTGACCATGGCGTTCGACCAGCGGTTCGCCATTGTGCTGGTGGGCTCCTCGGGCAAGGGTGGCGCCACGCTGCTCCGCCGTAACTTCGGCGAAGCGGTCGAAAGCCTGACCGGCGGCGAGTACTACTGGATGGCCGGCAACTTTATGAAGTACGGCGCCAGCGAGGCGACCTTCGGCAGCGGCAATCCGGGACAGATTCCCGTGGACTCAAACGAGCTGATTGCGCTGTGCGCGCCGCGGCTCACGTTCATCAGCTACGGCGTGCCGGAGAAGGGTGACGCCCATTGGCTGGACCACGAGGGAAGCTGGATGGCGACGGTGAACGCCAGTCCGGTGTGGGCGCTGCTGGGCGCCACGGGGCTGGTCTTGAATGCGGATGAGACGGGCGACTACACGACGGTTAAGATGCCGCCGGCAAACGACGGCTTGTTGGATGGGCGGCTGGCCTGGCGGCAGCACGACGGCGGCCACACCGACGCGCCCAACATGAAGTGGTTCATTCAGTGGGCCGACAAGAACATCGGGCACACGGCGCAATGATCCTGCGTTGAAAACGAGCGGTGAGAAACAAAATTGGGTGCCCCATCCTTGCGCCTTTTTTCCGGCGCAAGGGTGGGATGGGCTAAAGCCTGAGGCGGGTCTCCGGGCGGCGCTGTACCGGTGTAAACTTGCTCTTCGCGCCAAGGCTCATCGATCTCGCGCGCAGGCAGGCCAAGAATGAACGCTTCCAGAACCCTCCTCTGCTGCACTCTCGCTTCCCTTCTACTTCCAGTCGCATTTGCGCAGACCGCCAAGCGTCCCATGACCTTCGAGGACATGATGGCGATGAAGCGCCTCGGCGATACCGCCGTCTCGCCTGACGGCAAGTGGCTGGCGTACTCCGTCACCACCGTCGATCTGGCAAAGAACACCAAGACACCGGAGCTGTGGCTGCAGAAAATCGAAGGCGGCGAGCCGTTCCGGATCGCTGTCACCCAGCCCGGCGATTCCGGCGTGCAATTCTCCTCCGACGGCAAGAGCATCCTCTTCCTCTCCGGCCGCAGCGGCTCACAGCAGATTTGGCTGGCGGCATTCGATTCCGCCACCGGCGCCACCCGCAACCTGTATGACGCCGCGCCTCTTGACGGTCCCTTCCAGTTGACCCACAACTCCGTCGAGCCGGACAACGCCAAGTGGTCGCCCGACGGGAAGTTCATCGTCTTCACTGCCGATGTCTATCCGGACTGCCCGGCATTCACGGAGGCAATGTCCACGGAGGGTTCTGAGGCTGACAAATGCAACGCCGACCGCGACAAGGCCGCGGCCGACAGCAAAGTCAAGGCGCAGACTCTGGACCCACCTGCTCTATCGCCACTGGGATCATTTCACCGGCGAAAAGCGCAGCCATCTCTTCCTCGTTCATGTCGAGAACGCAGTGCCCACAACCCTCCTGTGGCGCGACCTCACGCCGCACAACCCGCACGATGTCCCGCCGTTCTCGCTCGAAGGCGGCGGGTGCGGATGCGACATTTCGCCCGATTCGAAGCAACTGGTCTACACCGACAACCCCGATCCCGTTCCCGCCATCTCCACCAGCCCGCGCATCTGGACCCTCGACCTGACCGATCGCGACGGCTCAAGCCGGAGCAGATCTCGACCTCCGCCGGCGGCAATTTCAACCCCGCCTACTCGCCTGACGGCAAGTATATTGCGTGGCGCAGCCAGGCGCGGGCGGGATATGAGAGCGACAAGTTCCGGCTGGTGGTGTACGACTGCACAGCGAAGACGGTCAAGGATCTGTTGCCGAAATGGGATAACTGGGTAGACGAGTTTGCATGGGGACCAACCTCATCGAACGCGATTTATTTTACGAGTGGCACCGAAGGCGAAGAACCGGTGTTCGAGATCGACGGTGTCGGGCTTGGCGCCGGCTTAGGGAGGAATCCCTTTATCATCCAAATAACACGCAGTGGCGATTATGGCGACTTGCATCCCACGACCAACGGCATGGAGGTTTTGGCAACGCGTGTCACTGTAGCATCTCCCGGAGAAGGCGTAATTCTCGACACGCCTGGGGTCGGACACACCCTGCGGGAGATCGCCTATTCCGGTGGGACCGAAATGCCAAAAACCTTGAGTGAGCCTGCAAGGCAATCTGCTGCTACCCACCTCAACGACGCCCTCCTAGCCCAGCTCGACCTGCCCAAGATGCAGTCCTTCTGGTTCACCGCCAAGGACGGCACCAAAGTCGAAGGCTTTCTGATCCCGCCGCCCAACTTCGATCCCGCGAAGAAATATCCGGTCAAGTTTCTCATCCACGGCGGCCCGCAAGGCGCATGGGACGACTCCTGGAGCTACCGCTGGAACCCCGAGCTCTTCGCCGCCAACGGCTATGTCGTCGTCATGGTCAACATGCGCGGCTCGACCGGCTACGGCCAGGCCTTCGTCGATGGCGTGAACGGCGACTGGGGCGGCAAGCCTTTCACCGATTTGATGGAGGGCCTGGACTACGCCGAGCAGCACTATCCCTTCATCGACAAAAACCGCGAGTGCGCCCTCGGCGCAAGCTACGGCGGCTACATGGCGAACTGGGTCCTCGGCCACACCGACCGCTTCAAGTGCATCGTGACCCACGACGGCATGTTCAACGCCGAGTCAGCGTTCGGATCAACCGAGGAGCTCTGGTTCAACATCTGGGAGTTCCGCGGCCATCCATGGGACTACTACGGCAAGCCCGACTCGGAGAACCCGTTCCGCAAGTGGTCGCCGTCGCTCTCGGCCGTACACTTCAAAACGCCCACGCTCGTTGTCCACAGTCAGCTCGACTACCGCCTCGACGTGAGCGAGGGATTGCAACTCTTCACCACGCTGCAACTGCGCGGCGTGCCCAGCGAGATGCTCTACTTCCCCGACGAGGGCCACTGGGTGCTGAAGCCGCAAAATTCGCAGCTCTGGTGGAAAACGGTGAACGCGTGGGTGGATAAGTGGACGGGAAAAGCCAGCCAGTAGCCGGTAGCTTGTAGCCGGATGACTTATTGGCCGCCATGATTGTAAAGCCCCAAGCTACTGGCTACAGGCTACAAGCTAATTTCTGAATCTAGGAGATAGAAGCTGCCGTTCCAGCGCAAATCCGCCAAGCCCCGGGCCTTTCTCAACGAAGCCGGCCTCTACGCCTACGCCGTGAACGCCCTGGGCCGCTGCATGCGCACCGAATCTGAGCTGCGCCGCCTCATGCACCAGCGCGTCGAGCCCGGCGACGCCGGCGAGACCGTCATCGCCGCCGTGATCGCGCGGCTCAAAGAGCAGAAGTACCTGGACGACGCAGCCTTCGCCGAAACCTTCGCCCGCCTGCGCCAGGAGAACGAGAAGCTCGGCCAGCGCAGCGTGCGCCAAAAGCTCCAGCAGAAGGGTGTATCGGCCCGCATTGTGAGCGAGACGGTAGACGCCCGCTACGCCGGCACCAATGAAGAAGTCCTTGCCCGGCAATACCTCGAGCGCAAGCGCATCGCCAAGCCCACGGACGAGAAAGAATCCGCGCGCGTCACCCGCCGCCTCGTCGCTGCCGGATTCTCAACCGGAGTGATCTACAAAATCCTGCGCCAATGGAATGTGCCCGACGAGTTTCTGACCGCCCTCGACAACCTCCCCGACGAGCAGGCAAATCCTCCCACCGATTGAACCAATTCACACGCGCAAACGTATTTCCGGGATAGGATAGGCTTGTTCGCGCATCCCTGGAGGTCCGGATGGCTGCTGCCGCAAGCGCGCCTCCCGCCGTAACCGCGCTTCCCATTGAAGTCTCGAATATGGTCAAGCGTTTCGGCGCGCTCACCGCCGTCGATGGTGTTTCCCTGCGCCTCGATCAGGGCCAGTGCCTGGGCCTGCTTGGCCCCAACGGCGCCGGAAAGACCACGCTGATCCGCGGCATCGTGGGCCGCGTCCTCCCCGACTCCGGCCAGATCCGCATCTTCGGCGCCGCCGCCGGTTCCCGCGCCGCCCGCCAGTCTCTCGGCTGGATCCCCCAGGAGATCGCCATTTACCCGCGCCTCACCTGCCGCGAAAACCTGCTCGCCTTCGGCAAATATCAGGGTCTCTCCGGCGCGCGCCTCGCCCAGCAGGTCAAGTGGTGCCTGGAATGGGCCGCGCTCGAGGACCGCGCCAATCACGCGGCCGGCAAGCTCTCCGGCGGCATGAAGCGCCGCCTCAACATGGCCGCCGGCATCATCCACCGCCCCCGCCTGGTGCTCATGGACGAGCCCACCGTCGGCGTCGACCCGCAGTCGCGCCATCGCATCTTTGAGATGATCGAGGCCCTGCGCGCCGAAGGCATGGCCGTCCTCTACACCACCCACTACATGGAAGAGGCCGAGCGCCTCTGCGACCGCATTGCCATCATCGACCATGGCCGCATCATCGCCGAAGGCGCCAATGAGGAACTGGTTCGCGGCGCATTCGGCACCCGCACTGGGGTCACGGCCCGTTTCAGCGGCAATGCCGAGGCCATCGCGTCCTGGGTCCAGCAGCGCGGCGGCCGCATCAGCGCGGACATCGCCCAGTTCACCATCGACCGCCCGGCCGACGTGGCGCCGCTGCTTGAAGAGGCTTCCGCGCGCGGTTTCGGCGTCGAAGATGTCTCCCTGCGCCGCCCCAACCTCGAATCCGTCTTTCTCCACCTCACCGGAAGGGAGCTGCGCGATTGATTCTCCCCATTGTCCGCACCGCCATCACCGGACTGCGCCGCGACCGCGCCGCGCTGGCGCTCAGTTTCGTGCTGCCCATCGCGTTCTTCAGCATCTTCGCCGTCATCTTCGGAGGCCAGCACGACACCATCCCGCAAGTTCACGTCATCGTGGTCGACCAGGACTTGAGCGCCGCCTCGCGCGACCTGGTCCGCGCGCTTCAGCGTGAGGGCTCGCTCATCATCTCCACCCATCCCGATGCCAAGAGCAAGAACACGCCCGCTCCCGACTACACCGCCGCCACCGCCGAGGCCGCCGTCAAGGCAGGCACGGCGCCGGTGGCGCTTATCATTCCCGCCGGATGGGGACAGCATCCCATCGCCTTCCGCGGCGGCAACGGAAACAATCCCGAAATCCAGCTGCTCAACGATCAGAGCGACGCCATCGCGCCGCAGATCGTCAGCGGCCTCCTGCAGAAGGCCGCCATGACTTCGATGCCCGCTTCCATGGCCAGCGAGGGCGAAAAATACATGAAGCAGTACATGGGCAGCCTCACGCCCGAACAGCAGAAGCGCTGGGACGCCAACCTGGCCGCCCTCAACACCATCGAAAAACGCCGCGATGAGCAACCCGCCTCCGCCGGCAGCTCTGAAAGCTCTTCGTCTGCCTTCGGCGCCGGAATCGTCGCCGTTCACACGCGCGGCGTGGTGGGCGAGCAGCAGAACAAGAACATGATCTCCTTCTACGCCGCGGCCATCGGCGTCATGTTCCTGCTCTTCACCGCCAGCGGCTCGGCCGGCGCGCTGCTCGACGAGCAGGACTCGGGCACCCTCGACCGCGTGCTCAGCTCGCGCGTCACCATGACCACGCTCCTGGCCGGCAAGCTCGCCTTCAACACCCTGCTCGCGTTCGTGCAGCTCGTGGTCATGTTCCTGTGGGGATGGGCCGTCTTCCATCTCGACTTCTTCACCCACATCCCCGGTTTCATCGTCATGGGCGTGTGCACGGCTTTTGCCGTTGCCGCATTCGGCATTCTCCTGGCCAGCCTGTGTCACTCGCGCGGACAACTGGGCGCGGTTTCCACCCTGCTCATCCTCATGATGTCGTCGCTCGGCGGCAGCATGTTCCCCCGCTTCCTCATGCCGGAAGCGGTGCAGAAGGCCGGCCTGTTCACCATCAACGCCTGGGCCATTGACGGCTTCACCAAAGTCTTCTGGCGCGACCTGCCCATTTCTGCCCTCTGGCCGCAGGTCTCCGTGCTGCTCGCCATCGGCATCGCGCTCTTCGTCATTGCGCGAAGAGTCGCGCGGCGCTGGGAGTTCTCTTGAGGGCGGAGCGCGTGATAGCCGCTGACTGATCAGGCAATGCCACGGCTCCGCGGCGGCAAAGCAGGTTAAGGTCTAACTCCGCTGGCACCGCTAGCTCCGCTACACTGAAAGTGCCATGCAATCCCGCACAGGAAACGAAATCCGCGAGCTGTTTCTGCGCTTTTTTGAGACCAAGGGCCATCGCCGCGTGCACTCCTCGTCGCTGGTTCCGGCCAACGACCCCACGCTGCTGTTCACCAATGCCGGCATGAACCAGTTCAAGGACGTTTTCCTGGGCGCGGAAAAGCGCGACTACTCGCGCGCGACAACTAGCCAAAAATGCGTGCGCGCCGGCGGCAAGCACAACGATCTTGAAAACGTCGGCTTCACCCGCCGCCACCACACCTTCTTTGAGATGCTGGGCAACTTCAGCTTCGGCGACTACTTCAAGCGCGAAGCCATCCAGTTTGGGTGGGAGTTGGTCACCAGCGAGGAATGGATGGGCATTCCCAAAGACCGTCTTTACGTGACCATTTTCGAGGGCACGGCTGACGTCCCGCGCGACGACGAAGCCGAGCGCTACTGGATGGAAGTGGGCGTGCCCAGGGAGCGCATCGGCGAGTACGGCGTGAAGGACAACTTCTGGCAGATGGGCGAAACCGGCCCCTGCGGCCCCTGTTCCGAGATCTTCTACGACCTGGGCCTCGAAGCCGCCGAGACGCCCGGAGTCGATCTGCCCTTCGGAAAAGACGAAGCGCGCTACGTCGAAATCTGGAACCTGGTCTTCATGCAGTTCGACCGCCTCGCCATCGTGGACCGGGCAACCAAGGCAACCACGTACAGGCTCGCGCCGCTGCCCAAGCCATCCATCGACACCGGCATGGGTCTGGAGCGCGTGGCCGCTGTGCTGCAAGGGAAGGTAAGCAACTTCGAGACCGACTTATTTACGCCATTGATCCAGCGAGCCGCTGAACTAACCGGCCTAAGCACGAGCGAGCCCCCAAGCCAAGAAGCCAGCGAGCCGGCAGACCACAAATCAACCTCGGGCCTTGTAACAGGGCCCGACCTCTCAGGATCATCGCAAGGAAGCACTGTAACAGGGCACGACTTTAGTCGTGCCGAAAGCGGCTCACCCAACGGCGGGGCTTTAGCCCCTGAGACATTGCAACGCCTCCTCGACAATGCCAGCCTGCGCATCATAGCCGACCACGCGCGTGCATCCACGTTCCTCATCAATGATGGCGTGCTGCCTTCGAATGAAGGCCGCGGTTATGTCCTGCGCAAGATCATGCGCCGCGCCATTCGGCATGGCCGCTTGCTTGGCCAGGAGAAGCCATTCCTCTTCCAAATGGTCTACGCAGTGCGCGACGAGATGAAAGGCGCGTACCCCGACCTGATCGACTCCGCCGATCGCGTGGCCAAGATCGTCGAGGCCGAAGAGAAGCAATTCGATCGCGTCCTGAAGGAAGGCACCAACCGCCTCGAATTGGAACTTGCCTTGGAGGTTGGACAAAGGATTGATGCGTTACCAACAGAAATTGTTAGACCCCTAGTGGAGCGATCAACCAATGGTGACCTGTTCCGCGAGATTCTCCGGACGGGGCAAGCTAGCCCGCTCAGGATGGGAGCAACCACCTGGGGAGCCGCACTCGTGCGCGAGGCCACGAGCTCAAACGGCGGAGTGGCCTTCTCTGGCAGAACAGCATTCCACTTGTACGAAACCTTCGGACTGCCACTCGACTTTATGGTTGATGCAGTGCATGACTTGGGCATAGATTTCGATCACGAAGGCTTCGAGCGCGCCCGCGCCGAAGAACAGGCCCGCGCCCGAGCCTCCTGGAAAGGCGGCGCGCAAAAATCCGCCATCCCCGCCTACCGCGACCTGCCCCGGACCGCATTTGAAGGCTACCGCTCGCTCAACTCCACCGATTGCGAAGTGCTCGCCATCGTGAAAGACGGCGTGGGCGTGCCCGCGGCCAAAGCCGGCGAGCAAGTTGAAATCGTTCTCGACCACACCAGCTTTTACGGCGACTCCGGCGGCCAGATCGGCGATACCGGCTGGTTCACCTCGGCCGATGGCAACGAGACCGTCGCCGAAATCACCGGCTGCGTTCTTCCCGTGCAGGGCGTGCGCGCGCACAAGGCTGTGCTCAAGCGCGACCTCGCCGTCGGAGACCGCGTCAACACCGTAGTGAACGGCGAGCGCCGCAACGCCATCCGCCGCAACCACACCGGCACCCACTTGCTCCACGCCGCGCTCAGGCAGGTCTTGGGCACGCACGTCAAGCAGGCCGGCTCGCTCGTCGCCCCCGACCGGCTGCGCTTCGACTTTTCGCACTTCGCGCAGGTAGCCGATGAGGAGCTCGAAGAAATCGAGAACATCGTCAACCGCGAAGTGCTGGCCAACGCCAAAGTGGAGACGCTCGAAGACGTGCCCATCGACGTGGCCGTGAACGAGTACCACGCCATGGCGCTCTTCGGCGAAAAGTACGGCGACAAAGTGCGCGTGGTGAAGCTGTCGGACGGATTCTCCACCGAGCTCTGTGGCGGCACGCACACCGCCGCCACCGGCGAAATCGGCCTGCTCAAGCTCACCGCCGAGGAATCCGTAAGCTCCGGCGTTCGCCGCGTGGAGGCCA
Source organism: uncultured Acidobacteriota bacterium (assembly GCA_963766785.1). Classification (GTDB taxonomy): domain Bacteria; phylum Acidobacteriota; class Terriglobia; order Terriglobales; family Acidobacteriaceae; genus Telmatobacter. Next base: position 68,804 of record CAVYBV010000003.1, on the reverse strand, counting down.
TCAGCGGCTTCGGCTCGCTCTCGACCTTCCGCCGCGATTTCGAGCTGGCGCAAGTGGCCGGCCAATTCGTTCCTTCGATGGACAATCTCTCCGAAGGCCTGCGCGCGAAGTTTGCCGCGCAGGACGACGAGCTAAAGCGCCTGCGCCGCGAGCTGGACGAGCTGCGCATGAAGTCGGCCGCCGGCGGATTGGACGAAGTCCTCTCGCGCGCCAGGGAAGTGAAGGGCGTCAAGGTCCTGGTGCACCGCGCCGATCATCTGGAGCGCGGCCAACTGCGCACGCTGGTCGACAACTTGAAGCAGAAGGCAGGCGAGGCCGTGGTGGTGCTGGGCTCGGCGCAGCCGGAGGGCAAGGTCGCCATCATCGCCGGGGTCACGCCCGGACTCACCAAGCGCATCCAGGCCGGCAAGCTGGTGGGCGCCGTGGCCAAGCTGGTCGGCGGCTCGGGCGGCGGCAAGCCTGAAATTGCAGAGGCCGGCGGCAAGGATCAGGCACAGATCGACGCCGCCCTGGCCGCGGCTCCCGGGATCGTCGGCGACATGCTGGCGTAGGCTGGCCGGTGAGAAATACAAAAGGGCCGGCTCCAAATCGAGCCGGCCCCTCGTATGTCAGACGCTCTGGAACTGGTTAGTATGCCTTGGTCTGCCAACTGTAAGCGATCCCGACGGAGATGATCGGATAAGCCTCGAGCACATTCAGGTCGCTGTTCCACTTGGCGATCTGCGAGTTCAAGTTGCTCTGGAACTGCACTGCGATTGGGTTGGTGGAGCTGGCAATGTCGGTGCACATCGTCTGTGCCTGGTCGGTGCAGGCGGTCCCGGAGAGCGCCATGCTTACCTTGGGCGACCCCACAAATGCCGCGCCGATCTCGAATGGTATCGAGAAGTGCCCCTTGTGCCCCACGTGGTTTCCCCAGCCGGTGGTGAACACTGCCCCCGGCTTGGTGCTGTTCAACGCCAGGTTGCCGGTTCCAGTGAGCGGATTGGCATTGGACGAGTAGTAGGTTTGACCGTCGAGCTTGAAGTTGTCGCCTCCCGGAATGCTCGCCGTTGCCGACGCTCCATTCTCGTTTATAAACAGCACCCCGCCGCTCACGCGAAATGCGAAACGGCTCGGATAGTAGTCAGCCATTACGCCGCCTGACCCCAGGGTCAGGCTCGCGGTTATGGGGATGCCGCTGGTGGTGAAGTTGGCGGAATAGCTGAAGATGTTGCCGATTCCGCGCAGGTTCAAATGCCTGTTCACGTCTGTGGAAACCTGCAAGCCGATGCCGAGCGGCGATAGTCCCGCTCCCACCGATACCCGGGAGAATGCAGGGACGTCCAGGGGCGAAATCATTTGCGTGGACGATTTGGAAGGCGGCGGAGGCGTTGCCTGGCTGGACGAATCAGGCGATTGAGCGGGTGGCGGAGGCGTTGCCTGGCTGGACGAGTCAGGCGTCTGGGCGAACCCGATTGCTGCGAGCATCAACATCCCTGCAAGGGCCAAAGTGCGTTTCATTGTTCTTGCCTCCAGGCTCGATATGACATTGCCGACGCATCGGGGGCCTCTTCCTCCACAGCGTGAAAGGGCGCAAACGAGTCTCCCTGGATGGTCTGGTAAACCAACTTATCACAGGTCGAATCCCGCTGCTTACAACTAAAGTGCGGTCTGTTATCCATAATGGTGCGTGGCGGAATCCGCCCTCTTTCGGCGCTGCCGTAAGCTGGACTCATGGGAAAGGCGGAGCCCCACATCCGTAGCGCGCCTGAACTGCGTCGGCGGCTGCTGGCCTGGTACGAAGCGAACCGGCGCGACCTTCCCTGGCGCGGCGCCCGCGATCCCTATGCCATCTGGGTCTCCGAGATCATGCTCCAGCAGACGCGCGTCGCCGCTGTCGTGGACCGATACCGGGCCTTCATGGCGCGTTTTCCTACCGTGGGCGAGCTGGCCCGGGCCGCGGAGCAGGAGGTGCTGGCGCAGTGGAGCGGGCTGGGCTACTATCGCCGCGCGCGCATGTTGCGCCAGGCCGCGCGGCAGCTGATGCAGGAGCGCGGCGGCGCGCTGCCGCAATCGGCGGACGAGTTGCGAGCTGTTCCCGGCATCGGCGCCTACACCGCGGCAGCCATCGCCAGTATTGCGCATGGCCAGGCCGTAGCCGTGGTGGACGGCAACGTGGAGCGCGTCCTTTGCCGGCTGGCGGGGTGGGATGCATCGGCCGGGGCAGGGAAGTCCGCGCTCCGCCGCAGGATCGGCGGACTGGCTGCGCAGTGGGTCGATCCTGTTCGCCCCGGCGACTTCAACCAGGCCATCATGGAGTTGGGGGCGACGGTATGCCTGCCGCGCAATCCCAAATGTCCCCAGTGTCCTCTCTGGGCCTCATGCGTCACTCGCGGCGAACACAAGACAGCCCCGCGCGCGCGGATCGAAACCCGGGATGCGGGCTTCGCCCTCTGTGTTCGCGGGGCGCGGGCGAGCAGACCGGCGGTGCTGCTGGAACAACGCCCCGCGGCGGAATCGGTTATGCCCGGCCTGTGGCAGTTACCCGCGTTGCGCGAGACCGAGCTTGCTCCCGGCTTGATTGCGATAACACTCCGCCATGCCATCATGCAGATCAATTACCGGGTGCGCATCCGCAAGGTTGCGCAGCAGAAAGTCACTGACTTGACCCGCAAATCAGGGCGTCGCCGCTGGGTCCAGGTCGCAGAACTCCCGCAAATGGCGCTCACCGGGCTGGCGCGCAAGGTGCTCTCACGCGCCCATCTCATGCCGGCCCATGGCTTTGCTCCGGATGACGGCAGTTTGGGTGTGGGTAGTTCGAAGAGTCATTCCTAGTAGTAATCCGCGCAGCTCATGTAATACCCGCACACGCTGCACACCAGCTTGCAGCGATGGCCGCTCAGCCGGTTTCCGCAGGTGGGGCATACCTGGCAGAGGTGCTCCACCGGCGCGCTTTCGTTACTGAGCTGCACATGAACCGGCGGAGTTCTCTGGCTCCATCCGGGATCGAGGGAACTGGGGCGCTCCGGCAGCATGGGTAAGAGGTTAGCATGGAAGAGAGGTTTTCGGGCCGATCCCATGCGCCCGAGAGCCCACGGCATCATCCCTGGGACTCCGCCGCCGCGCCGCCGATCGTTCTGGCTTCCCCTTCAGAGCGGCCGCAAACGGAATCCCGAGGCTAACCACATGATTTTTCCCACCCCATAAGGAGGAATGCAATGGCAAGCAAGGCAAGCGCGGTCTGGACTGGATCGCTGAAGGAAGGCAAAGGCACCATCTCGACGGCCACCGGCGTGCTGAACAACGCCAACTACTCGTTCGCCACCCGCTTTGAAGGCGCGCAGTCAGGCACCACCCCGGAGGAGCTGATCGCGGCCGCCCACGCAAGCTGCTTTTCCATGGCGCTGGGCGCGCAGCTCGGCGGCGCCGGCCTCACGCCGGAGCGGATCGAAACCCATGCGGCCGTGACCCTGGCCAAAACCGATTCCGGCTTTGCCGTGACCAAAATCGCCCTCACCACTACCGCCAAGGTTCCGGGCGCCGGCAAAGAGCAGTTCGACAAAGCGGCCGCCGACGCCAAAACCGGCTGCCCCATCTCCAAGCTCTTCGCCAACAACACCAGCATCGAACTGGACGCCAGGCTGGTTTAGCGCGCGGGAAAATACGCGCAAAAAAACCTCAGGCCCCCATAGCTGGGGGCCTGAGTCATGAACAGCAGCTCCTCGGTGCGAGCGCGTTTGCCCCGGATTTCAGGGCAACCCCGCGCCTCGTCGGTGCACCGTCTCAGTGCGCGCCGATATCGGTATTGAATGTGGTTCCGTCGTTGCTGAACGCATGGTAGATGGCCTGCGCCGGCGTCTGCAGACCAGCCGTTGCCGCCAGCGCCATAAGCCCGATGATCAGGGCATATTCCACCAGGTCCTGGCCGTCTTTCCGGACCACGAGCTTCCAGACTGATTTCGCGAGTTTCACTACATCAGCACGCATGGTTTTTCTCCGTCTAGCGAAAGAACCGGGCGTTCAGAAACAGCGGCGCAGAGCATGAACTTGTTTTCGTGTGACGCTACTGCCCGCCGTTCCGCGGCGCCTCGGGTTCCCATCAATGAGCGAGCAAGCGGTGCGGGGTAAACCTCTGCGTCGATCTTGAGCTCCCACAGCCGCAAACGCGCTGATTATCTCCAATGCCAGAGTGCACCTGCCCGCGGTTCCCGCAAAAGCAATGTGCGCGATCACCAGGTCCTACTCCACCAGGTTCTGGCCATCCTGGCGGCGGCAAGATTTCAGGAGCGCCTTGCCGAAGCGGTTGAATTCGCCGATGGTGTTGGTCCTCTGTGGGACGGGCGGCGCGCAGGAGGAAATCGATCGTCAACTCCTGGCTCCGCCCGACGCCTCAGCACTTAGGGTTCCAGAGGAGCAGGTCAGCGGATATGGGTTACACGTCTGTGTTGATCGTGGTGCCCACAGTCGTAAACGCGGCGCTGATGTCCGACGCCAGAGCGTTCATGCCGGCGGTGGCCGCAAGAGCGATGAGCGCGATGACCAGGGCATATTCCACCAGGTCCTGGCCCTGATCGCTGGAGAGCAGGTTCTGAGCTTTGACGTACAGCTTAAGCATGGTGTCCTTCATGTGCAAGATTCTCCCCCGAAGTGAGATTTGCCGGCATTGACCGGCGATGGTAGATTTGCAATCCTCTTGCCAAATCCTCAAAGCCGCGCAAACCCCTCAGATCGCCTAGTTTCTCCCGCCCTCACCGGGGAAACTGTGTACGGGTGTGAACAAGCCCGGAACATGATTGCTCCGAGCGGTTTACACTCTTGGGGCGCGAAAGGCCGTAAGCAGAGCGCGAACCTAAATTGCGGCCTGCTGGCAATGGGGGAGGCCCCGCGCCCCGTTGAAATCGTCAAGGACTGGGCGGCAGAGCGGTTCCGGGCAGCTTCTGCTTCGCTAGAGGGCGGGCGTCGGCACAGCCGCGGCCATGAGGGGCCTGCAGCCGCCAGATCGCGCCGGGCGATTTTGCTGGCCCAGGTTGCCGGCCTGGCGGAGCATCTTGCCTGGCTTTGCCCTAGTTGAAGCAGCGCCGGAATAACGCCCTGAAGCGGGCCCCGGCGCTGGGCGTCTGAGGGCACTCCAGGTAGATTTCCCGATTCAATGCCTTCAGCAGCCTGATGGCGTCCATGCGCGCGCCCAGCCACGGCTCTCCGGCATCGCTGACCGCGCATTCGTCAGATAGATACTCCAGGGCATGAGCGAGGATTTCCAGCGCCTTGCCCGCTCCCGGCGTGATCTTCCGCCTGATTACCCCATTTGCGCCAACCCCGTGAGCTGCTCCATCCAGGCAAATCAAGGCGAATCTTGTCAGCATGCCGCCCTCCCGGCCTTCGCCTTTCCACTCAGGCTTAAGGCTCCACCAGGATCCCCTGACAATTTTGTGAACTATTGATTGCCGCGGAAGGTAGCAATTGGGTTGCCAAAGCGCGGATCAAGGGCGGAAAAAGGGATTCGGCGCGCGCGCTGAACTGGCCATGAGGCCGCGGTGTTGATGAACCCCAAAAAACCTCCCCCTTGACCGGCGTGGCCGGCCTCGGGAGAAACGGCGCCTTTCAATTCGGGTTATCGGACGTGCATCGACACCAGCGCGGCGTGCTCGGGATCGGCTTTGACGAACTCCAGGGCCACGCCGTCCTCGCCCCAACGGCTTACCCGCAGCTCCACTGTGGTGGGAATCATGGAGCTGTCGTCCAGCCCATCCGTTCTTTGCAGGCTGAGCCGCACCTGGGTGCCAATCGGCCAGCGTTCCTGGGTCACGACGTAGAGCCCCGTGGTGCTGATGTCGCGGACCCCGTGAAGCGCCAGGGATTCGCCCTCGGCATTGAAAGCCGCCAGGTGCGGCCACCGCCGGCGCGGTGAGATCCGCCGATCCTTGGCCTGCTGTTGGCGGGCAGGTGTTTCGCCCGCCCGGCCGCGCTTCGCCGATCGGGCGGATCCGGCTTCCCCATCCGGTTTGGATGTTGCACGCAGCCGGAACACCATCTCCTCGGCTTCGCACACTACGATCTGGTTGCCGGTTTGCGTTTGCGACGATTCGACGGTGCCCGGCGGCAATGCCAGCACGCTGGCCGTCGGTCCGCGGAAATTGGCAAAACGCCGCGGCGGCAGCGACTCGACCACGTGGATGACCTTGTTGCCCTCGTCCAGGTACACCAGGTCGCGGGCGTTAAAGAACGCCAGAACGTGATTCCAGATTGGCCGGTCGAGCCAATATCCTTCCAGGTTGCCCGGCGGCCGCTTCTCCAGCATTCCCTTGATCCGCTCGATGGCGGTGCGGGCAGCGGCGACACCAAGGCTCAGGAAGCACTCATTTGTCTGGTTGTAGACGCAATAGCGCCGGCTACCCATAGTCGCAGATCCTCGTTTCTAATGTCGTTCAGCCAGGCAATCGAAACAATGCACAGATTCTCTCAATTTGAACTGACTTCCTCTTTCCCTCAACCTCTCCAAGCTGAATTCTGTCGAGGCAATCCTGTTTTTCCCGGCGGCGCCCGCTGATCCAAGCGGGCGGCAGATCAGCGGCTCGCCACCGGGTACGCGGCAAAATGAAGCGGAGGCGCGGTGCGCGCTCTCCTCACCCGCAACATCTTCTGACACCCTCCGCGGAGGGCGCGGTCTTCCCAGCAGCCCACTACTTCACGCGAGAGCGGCGGCGCTGGATCAACAGGCCCAGCACCAGCACGCCTAGCAGCCCGCAAACAATTCGGATAATTGTGGCGTTGTCCATGTCGTGTTCTCCTTTCTCCTCGAATTCGTCAGCCAAATCAAACTCTGCGCGAGCCCCTTGCCCGCGGCTTCAAAAAAGGCCCAGTATCTTCTTCTTCTTCTCCGGCTCTACCGCCAGCCCGCAGGCTGACCGCGCCAGTTGGCGGATGGCCCTTGAAACCGGGGTGTCGCGGTTGGCCAATGGCGTGGCCGTATTGTGCATTTCCTGCACCGTCGCCTTGTCCTCGGGAATGCGCCACTGCGCCGCCCGGGTCAATGCCCGCGTAATATGCTCTTCGTCCATGCCCAGAGTGGAAGAAGTGTAGCGATTCAGGATGATCTCCAGCTTGGGCCGGGCCGCCGGAAACAGCTCGGAAACAATGCGGTTGGCATTGCGCAGCTCGGACACTCCCACATCGGTCACCAGGTAAACCAGGGCATCGGGGTCGAACAGCGCCGTCCCGTGCAACTGGAACCGCGATCCGGCGTCGATAACCACCACGTCGAACTCCTGGCGGGCCACCTGGATCAGCTTGGCCACGGTCTCTGCATTTAACTGATAGGAAGCGAAAGTGCCGGGAGCGGCCAACAGGAACAGCCCCGAATCGTGTTTCGCCAGAATACGAGACAGAAAATTGGAGTCCAGGCGGACCGAGTTCTGCAGCGCGTCCGCGGTTGAATACTGCGGCGTGATCCCCAGTTGCAGCGCGGCGTCGCCCAGAGGCATGTCGAGATCCATCAGCAACACCTTGCCGACGGTCTCCACCGCAACGGTGACCGCGAAATTAGTGGCGATGGTGGTCACTCCGGTTCCACCCTTGGCCCCGCAGAAAACATACAGCCGCCCATCCCCCTTCTTGGGCGCGCGCAGAGTGGAGCGGCGCGCGGCGGCGCGCACAATCGCATCCGTCAGCGCGCTCTGCTTCAGCGGATAGGTCAGGAACTCGCGCACTCCCGCGCGCATGCTCCGCAGCATGATCTCGGAGTCCAGATTGGCCGAGTACACCATCACCGTGGCGGCCAGGTTCGCGCAGATGGTCTCCACCAGTTCCAGCGCCTGCTCCACGTCGCTGTCCAGGTCGATGATCACGATGTCTTCCTGAACTTGCGCGGCCTGGTCCAGGTCCGGATACGATGCCATCTGCTCGTTGAGCTGGCACGGTGATCCGGCCAACGCTTCGGCCACGGCAAGACGACGCCTTCCGTCGGGGCCAATCAGCCTTACCGACAAGAGATTCGAACCAAGTCCCTCAGCTTGCTGTGACGTACCCATTGGCAAATTGTATTTCTCTACGGTTGCTACAAGCATTGTGTTTATGGTTCCGGCGTGCTCCACCTGCGGCTCGTGAACTGACGGCAGCAATTCCGGCTCCCCCGAACAGGCCGGAACGCTTGCCGCGGATTCTGCCTCACTCGTCTCCGAAGCTTCAAGCGGGGTCGATCTGGCGCCGCCACGCATCCGGCTCGGACTCTGGACCAAACTCCGACCCCTGCATCCCGGCTGATTCCTTGCCACGCTCTGCACCATATCGCTTCCCCGAGGCGCGTTGGTTCTGGTGCGCCCAATCGCTTTCTCCGGAGGTCTTCTGCCAGGTACGGTCCGCCTTCACGCCGCAAATCCGACCTCCTGGACCCTCTGTTCCCTCAGGAAAGCAATCGGTATTCCAAACCCAGTATCTCAGTAAATCGCTCAATCCGTGTCCTTTATCATCAGACAATCGGGGGCAACTGTTACCACCCGTATACAGCCGCCAAGGCACAAACGGAAACAATCCGGTTGATTACCTTTGGGGGAGATTCTGGTTACCAGGGGCACATTTGTTGTATTTACTCGGTTATGATCATCCTTTACCTTCACCTCTACGCATGACACTCGCTGCTCAGTTGATCCGCGTCGGACTCCTGTCGCAGGACTCCGCTCTCCAGCCGCTCTTATCCTCCGGCCTGGGGAACGAGTTCGAAATCTCTCTCGAGTCCAGCGAGACCGGAATTACTGAGCTGATCGAAGTCGCAGATTGTACGGTTGTTATTGTCGACCTGAACTCCAACGAGCCTGGCCTTAAAGCGCGCCTGGATTGCGCGCGCCGCCTCATCGCCGGCAGTACTTCCGTTATTGTGCTTGCCGACGACGCCGTGCGGCTTGCCGCCAATGAGCTGGTTCGGGAGGGCGCTTTCAGCTATTGCCGCCGCCCGCCTTCGTTGCGCGAACTGCGCGTGATGGTGCGCGGCGCCCACGACAAAACCATGCAGCGCCACGACTTCGGCGCCGAAAAACAACGCCTGGCCGAATTCACCGAACGCAACCAGATGGTGGGCGGCAGCATGGCCATGGTCGCGGTCCACGACCTGATCGGACGCGTGGCCGGCATCGATGCCTCGGTGCTGATCAGCGGCGAAAGCGGCACCGGCAAGGAACTGATCGCCCGCGCCATCCACACCAGCGGTCCCCGCGCCCGGCGTCCCTTCGTAGCCGTTGCCTGCGGCGCCATCCCTGAAACCCTCATCGAAGCCGAGCTCTTCGGCCACGAAAAAGGCGCATTTACCGGCACCGTTGGCGCCCGCGAAGGCTTCTTTGAACAAGCCGCCGACGGCACCCTGTTCCTGGACGAGATCGGCGAGCTGACCCTCTACACCCAGGTCAAGCTCCTGCGCGTGCTCCAGCAGCGCGAGTTCAGCCGCCTCGGCTCCAGCCGCGTCACTCCCCTGCGCGCCCGCCTCATCTTCGCCACCCACCGCGACCTCCGCGAAATGGTCGCCCAGAGCAGATTCCGCCAGGACCTCTATTACCGCATCAACGTGATGAAGATCGACGTGCCCACCCTCCAGGACCGGGCCGAGGACATCCCCCAGATCGCCCTCCACTTCCTGCGCCACTACTCGACGCTGTTTCAGAAGCCCATGGCCGACATCGAGCCCCGCGCACTGGCCGTGCTCCAGGAATACCCCTGGCCGGGCAACGTGAGGGAGCTCGAAAACGTGATCCAGCGCGCCATCATCCTGGCCCCGGGCACCATCCTCCGCACCGACGATCTGCCCCGCAACCTGCGCGAGGAGCTGGTCGCTAACGAGGTGGACTGCATTCCCGGAGGCTCCTTCGAGCGCCAGCTCCGCGACTACAAGATCAAGCTGGCCGAGAACGCCTTGCGCGAGCACAACGGCAACAAGACCATGGCTGCCCGCAGCCTCTCCATTTCGCGCGGATACCTGCACCGCCTGATCCGCCTGGCGGAGAATGACTCCATGTATGAACCGGCAGGCGCGGAAACCGCCGAAATTTCCTGAAGGCCGCGGAAGCCTACCGGTCACAGTCGCGGCATCGCGTCGATTCCCCGAATTACAATACCCAAACGTCGTCATCCTGAGGAACGCAGGGACGAAGGATCGGCAGTTGCTTCTGAAGCCGACACGTCGCGTGCAAAATCCAATTTAACTATCATTTGCCGACAGTCCCGTCAGAACCCTGAAAACGGGCCGAATCGAGCCTGGAAACGCGCCTCGCCCTGGTGTCGTGCATCGACGCGTCCTTGACAGTTCCAATGATCGTCCAATATTATTCAATATGAATTATTCGAATTGACTTATGTGGATGGATTGCAAGCAGGTTGCAGCGGCCGAAATGATCGCCATGGCGGACAAGATACGCTCCTTGTGCTCCGTCATCACAAAAATTGCTCGCGCAGACCTCCAAACGCGCTTGGACAACCATGATTCCGGGATCAGCGCCATTGAACATGGGGTCCTTCGCCACCTCTCCCGCGGTGTGGATTCAATGGCCGAAATCAGCCGGTTGATGGGGGTCGCGCCCTCCACGTTGGTATATGTCGTGGATGGACTGGTCAAAAAGAAGCTGGTGAAGCGAGGCAAGGATCCGAATGACCGCCGCCGCGAACCTCTCTCGCTGGAGAAAAAGGGCATTTCGCTCTTTGGCCAGATCCCGAAGATGGATGCAAACAGTGTTCTCGTGAAACGACTGGAAAGCATGAAGGATTCCCGGAGGCGCGAGTTACTGGCGCTGCTCGATGAATTCGCACAGGGCCTTCCGGGGTCAGAAAAGCTATATCCACGTCCGGACTCCGAGACTCGCGGGGAATCGACTGTCTCCGGTTCGGAGCCCGTCGTATCGACAGTGAAAGCGAGAAAACCATGAATCGGTCTCAATGGGTTCTCATCATAACGTTCGCAGCCAGCTTCTATGGCATTGGCAACATTTGGATGACGCAGTTTGGTTGGCGTCTGTGGTCGTATGTTGCTCCCGATGACTTTGGTGCATACCACAACGCGTGGTGGGCGATGATCAAACCGGTCATTTTCCCCGTAGCGGCTATCGCGGTTTCCGGGTCGATCGCATTGATCTGGTGGCGGCCCGAAGGCGTTACGGCTGCACCCGTTTGGCTCAACATTGCCCTGCATGTGGCGACCTACACTTTGACGGTTGCCTTCTGGGCACGCTGGCAGGCGCAGACACACTATGCAAAGCTGTCGGACGGGTCGCTCGACCCCATGTATGTACGCGCCATGAGCACCCACTGGATACGCGCGACCTTGATTACCTTGAACGGATTGGCTGTGTTCTGGATGGTGATCCAGCACTTGTCACGCAAAACACGCTGAGCGCCCATGGGAAAAGACGAATCGGGAGGTTATTGAATGATGCTCTACGTCACACGTTTGGTCGCCATCCTGAGCCTTTCTCTCTTGGCGGGAGGCTACTTCAACGGGGCATACATCATGGTTCCTGCCATGCGCGCAGTGTCCGCCTCATCCTTCATTGAGGCGCAACAGTCAGATACCCGAGTGGGACACATTCGCTATCGTGCATTGGTAAATGTAACAGCGATTTTGCTGGTTGCCCTCTTGATTCAGCTTCGTCCCAGGGCAGGAGCTGAGTTCTGGCTGACTCTTGTCGCTCTGCTTCTGGTCGTTGTGGCTACCTTCATTACGATACGTTTTGTAGTGCCAATTAATGACCTCGTGCATACATGGAGTCACCTGTCACCTCCGGACAATTGGACTGCGTTCCGTGACAAATGGGGCAATTACCACCTGGTCAGAACGATGCTCGTTTGTGCGGCACTGGTCTTACAATTCGTGGCTGTCATCCCACGATTTCGAGTGTGACAGTGCTTGCGAACTGTGAACTATGAACTGCCTTCCGCCGGCAGTACCGTATATTTCCGCCGCACCACCCAAAGCAGAATCCCCAGGCACGCCCAAATCGTGCCCGCGATCTTCGCCTTCGGATCCAGGTTCCACCACAGCACCCCGCAGGTGGCAAACCCCGCCAGCGACGATGTGATCGGCAACCACTGCCGCCATCCCCCGTGCCGCCACCCGCGCAGCGCCGACGACACATTCACGCCCATGAACGCCAGCAGCGCGCCGAAATTCAGTAGATCCGCGCCCAGCGAGTAGCTCATCACGAACGCCCCGGCCAGGCAGATGGCCCCGATCAGGATCACGTTGTTGCGCGGTATCCGGTTCTTCCGGTCCACCTCCGCAAAGAACCGCCGCGGCAGCGCCCCGTCCTGCCCCATCACGTAGAGCAGCCGCGCCGCGCCAAGCTGCGAGGCCATGCCCGATCCAATCGTCGCCAGCAGCAGCGCCGAATTCACCACCGCAAAAAGCGCCGGCCCGCCAATACGCCCTGACACGTACACGTAGGCCGTGTTGATATCGGGAAACGCCGCCCCGCGCGGCCACGCCAGTTGCGCAAAATACACCTCGACGGTCGCCAGGATGCCCGTGATCAGGCACGTCATCACGATCGCCCGCGGCACATTGCGCTCCGGGTCGCGCGCCTCGTCGGTCAAGGTCGAGATGCCGTCGAATCCGATGTAGGTCAGCACCGCCGTCGCCGTTCCCCGCAGCACCGCGCCCGTCCTGAAGCTCGTCGGGTTGTAAAGCGGGTCAATGAACATCGCCGCCGATGGATGCGCCACGCCAATTACCCAGCGCACCGCGGCGATCAGCACCCACACGATCACCCCGCCCAGCGCCGCCGCCATCAGCGCATTGATCCGCGCCGAAGTCTCGATCCCGTTGCAGTTCAGCGTCGTGAACAGAATCGCGAAAAACGCCGCCCACGCCACGTAGGGCACGTGGGGCAGAAAATTCATCGCCGCGCTGGAGCACCAGATGGTGCAGATCAGCGGGTTGATGATGTAGTCCATCACCAGGCACCACCCGGTCAGGTAGCCCAGGCTGGGATGAATTTCCTTGCCCACATACAGAAACGCCGATCCTCCGTGCGGATACACCCGCGCCATCCGCCCATAACTGATGGCCGTGAACAGCATGGCCACCAGCGCCAGCAGAATGGTCGCCGTCACCTGCCCATGCGACTTGTCGTACAGCACGCCGAACACCGGCATGGGCGCCGTGGGCTGGATCAGAATGATCCCGTACAGCACCAGGTCGCGGAACCTCAGGCTCCGCTTCAGTCCCAGCGTCTGCCCTTCTGCCTGCGCGCCCTCCATTAATGTCCCGCCGCCGGATGCAACGTCTGCTCGGCCACATTCCACCCGCCCACGCGGATCACCGTATCCTCCGGCGCGTCTTCCGGCAGCGCGGCCGTAAGTGTCTCGCTCTCGCCCGGCGTCAGCTCAATCCAGTTATCTGACCAGAACACCGGCGCCACCAGCCCTCCGTTCGCCGTCCGCGCCGCCGCCGATATCTGGAACGCCAGCGTCTGCCCCCGATTCTCCAGATGCAGCCGCAGCGTACGCCCGTGTTCGCCCTTCACCGTCTCCGCCGTCGCCGTCACCTCGGCCGCGGGCAGTGTGGTCAGCGCCTGCAAATCCGGGTACAGCTCCGCCGGCGTGTGCGTGTATTCGGTGCCGCTCCAGTCAAACGTGGTCAGCATGTACGGCACCCAGTAGAAGTTGCGGCTCACCACCTTGCCGCTCGCGTCCTTCAGCGTAAGGTCGATAAAGAAAATCCGCTCCACGCCCGACCATAGCTTTTCCGGAAGCAGCAACACCTGCTCGGAGCTGTCCCCCGCCGCGTTCACCGCCGCCTCCGCGCTAAACAGCTTGTTCCAGCCCAGCCCGTGCACCTCCACACTCGCCCTCAATCCATCCGCCGGCTTGTAGGTGCTGTTCACCACCACAATCGAGTGATCGTCGTACGAATACTGGATGTGCACCGGCTCGCACGCCTTCTTGGTGGCAAAGTAGCCCGCGTCCGCCTCCAGGTTGTAGTCGAACAAATGCCAGATCATCGAGGGCCACGCATTGTTCAGCATCCACTGGATCACCCCCGTCGACGTGTACTTGTTGCGCGAATACGCCTCGTACATCGCGCGCTCTGAGTCGTACTCCATCGTCGACCCAATCCGCGTGTACTCCGCCGCCGAGGCCGGCTTCGCGTACTCTGCCGCCATCGCCTCGTCGAACACCTTCAGCGTGGTGAACTCCCCGCCTCCCATGTGCAGCGACCAGTCCGCCGTCGGCGGCCACGCGTTCGGGTCGGTCAAAAACTTTGCCCGGCTTGCCTCCGATGGAATCGCCGGCCCCGGGCTGGTCTCCGTGTTGAACCCCCACGCCCCGCCGAATTGCTTGTCCACGTACCAGTAGCTCGGCGCCACGTAATCGTACGGCCCCGTCATCTTTACCCCGCTCGGCCCCGCGCCCACGGTGTTGGTCGCCGAGGCCGACGGCAGCGTCGGATTGGGCCAGTGCGTCTGGGCTTCCACGTCCAGGTACGCGCGCTCCACATTTGGCGGCGGCGCATTGTCGCTCCCGTTCAGCCACACCAGATCGCTCGGGTGAGATCGCAGGCGCAGCATTTGCGAGCGCAATGACGCCGAGGCAATCTTCAGGTCTTCAGGAGTCCAATCCCGCCAGTGCTCCCAGTGGTCGCAGCAGCACCATCCCATCAGCACCAGGATTCCCTTCTCGTCTGCCAGGTTGAAGAACGCGTCCGTGTCCAGCTTTCCTTCCAGGCGAATGGTGTTCAGATGCATGTCCTCTACCAGCGCGAACTCGTCCTCCAATCGTTTTGTGTTCGTGCGCAGCAGCATGTCCTGCGACCATCCTCCGCCGCGAATCAGCAGCGGCTTGCCGTTGATGCGGAACAGCCGCGCGCCCGTCCCTGTCAGCTCCGACGTGATCTCGCGTATCCCGAATCGCACCGTCTTCTCGTCGGACTTCGCGCCGCCCGTCTCGAAGCTCCCCGTCTCAAAGCTCCCCGTCTCAAAGCTCAACGTCAGCTGCTCCAAATGCGGCGTGCCCATCTGCGCCGGCCACCACGGCTCGGGGTCGCGCAGCTTCAGTTGCGGAAATTGCTCCGGCGAAAATACCACCGTCTTGTCCTCGTGGCTGGCGAGCGTCACTGGCTGCTCAAAGTGCGCGCCCGCCGCGGTCCCTTCCACGCGTCCCTGCACCTCGTGATCCGCTCCGTTGTGCAACTCGGCATAGATGGTCAGCTCCGCCGTCTTCAGCGTCGGATCGGTAAAGTGCGTCACCGCCATGGGCGAGCGCAGCGCCACCGCGCCCGTCTCCACCAGGTTCACCTCGCCAATCAGGCCCATGTCCTTGTCCGGCGGACACGGGTTCCAGTCCACCCAGTTGATCCCCAAATCCTTTTCCGCCGGCGCAAACGTCTCCACCGCCAGCACGTTCTTCCCGCCCGCTTGCACAAAGTCCGTCACGTCGAAGTCGTACGTCCGGTAAGCGCCCGCCACTGCCGACGAATCCGCCACCTTCTTTCCGTTCACCCAGACATCGGCGCGGTAGTTGATTCCGCCAAAGTGCAGCCAGTAGCGACGATCGTGGCCCTCCGCCGCGGCCGGCACGGCAAATTCGGTCCGGTACCACCACCCGCACCGGTACGGGCTGTCCGACGGCATCGGCATGTTGGAGAATTCATGGCCGATCGGATATTCGGTCCCGGGAATCTGGCGCAGGTTCATTCCGAAGTACGGATCGGGCAACACCTTGTCCGCCACCTGCGCCGCCAGCACCGTCGTCGGCACCGTTGCCGCAAGCCAGCCATCGGTGGCGAATCCCGTCGCCGAAATCGCCGCGCCGTCCGCCTTCACCACGCACGCCGACTCGAGCTTCCATCCCTCGTGCAGCGGCATCACCGTCCCCGCCGCCCACACGCCCGGCGCAATCGCGCACCCAACCAACAGCCACATCCATTTCCTAATCGCTGTTGTCACTCATCACCTCACAAAACAATCCAACAGCCCCGAGCCAGTAGCAAGTAGCTAGTAGCCGCAAGATACAAGCTACCGGCTACGGGCTACGAGCTTGCCTTCCCCGTCGACATTCGCGCCACCAGCTCCGGCGCCGTCAAATGCAGTTTCGCCTTCGCCGCCCGGCCGGCCGGCTGCCGGATCGCCTTCAACACCGCATCCGCCGCCTCGCGCCCCATCTCCTTGAGCGGCTGCCGCACCGTCGACATCGCCGGCGTCGCCACCTCCGCGGGCAGCACATCGTCAAATCCCATCACCGAGCAGTCTTCGGGCACCCGCGCTCCTGCTTCGCGCAGCCCGCGCACCACTCCCAGCGCCGTCATGTCGTCGAACGCCAGCACCGCCGTGAACGGCGCGCCGCTCTTCAGCATCTGCCGCACGAACTTCAATCCTCCCGCAAACCCCGACGCCGGATCGGCCAGCCCCGGCAGCTCGAATATAAGCCGCGGATCGATCCTCAGTCCCGCCTCCGCCGCCACGCGCTCGATTCCCGCCCACCTCGGCTCGCTGTCGCACATCTCCTTCGGCCCCCGGATCACCGCAATCTCGTGATGTCCCAGCTCCACCAGGTGCCGCATCGCCAGCGCTCCGCCGCTTTCGTTGTCCACCAAAATCGAGCTGATCCCCCGCGCCGTCAGGTCGCGCCCCACAATCAGGATGGGTACGTTGTTCTTGCGCATGTCGCCCAGCAGGTTGGTCTCCTCAAACACCCAGCTCGCCAGCACAATCACCGCCTCCGCCCGCTGCTCCAGAATCATGTGCAGGGTTTTGTCGAACAGCTTGCGCTCGGTCTGCGCGTCCATCAGCAGCGGCAGGTACCCGGCCGCATGCAGCCTTTCCTGAATCCCGCGCATGATGGGAATGCAGAACGGGTCGGACAGATCGAAGGCCAGGATCCCGATCGTCCGCGTGCTGCGCCGCCGCAGGCTGCGCGCATAGGCGTCCGGATGGTAGCCCAGCTTCCGTGAAATGGCGCGGATGTGCGCGCGCGTCGTCGCCGCTACGTTCTTTGCCAGCGGCGCGTCGGCCAGCACTATCGACACCGTCGATACGGAGAAACCGCTCGCCCGCGCAATGTCCCCCAGGGTTACGTGGCCGGTCTTCCGCTGCCCCATGCTCCTCCTTCGCGCGCCTACTACTCCCTGCTCCCTACTCGCTACTCCGCACTTTCCCCTTGACAGCACCCGGCCTCCAACCTATATTCAGTCAATCGTTATTCAAACGATTGAATCAATATACTCCGGGAGGTTGGAAATGAAAAGCGCAAAATCATCCGTCCTCTTTTTCAGGCAAATCGCCATCGCCGCGGCCCTCCTCGGCGCGGCCGCATTCGCCTCCGCCCAGGCCGGCCGCGGCGGCATTAGCGGCCTCGTCTCCGATCCCACCGGCGCCATCATTCCCGGAGCCTCCGTCACCGCCACTGACGCCGCCACCGGCGCCAAGCTTTCCACCGTCACCACCGGCGCCGGCCTCTACACCTTCGTCTCGCTTCCTCCCGGCACTTACCAGGTCGCCGCTACCGCCAAGGGCTTTGACACCGTCGTCCAGAAGAATGTCCCCGTCTCCGTCGACCAGGTCACCACCATCAATCTCTCCCTCAAAGTCGGCCAGGTCAGCGAGGTCGTCACCGTCACTGAAACCACCTCGCTGGTCGATACCAGCAACTCCACCGTCGGCCAGTTGATCTCCGCCGACACCATCGACCGCGTCCCCCTGCTCACCCGCAACGTCTACGACCTCATCCAGCTCTCGGCCGGCGTCACTCCCGCCAATGGCGCCAACAATTCATCCAGCTCCTTCGCCATTGAAAACATCTCCTCCGGCCGCCCCGGCGTCGACGTCTCTTCCTACACCGTGAACGGCGCCATCGAGGGCTCGGTTTACTACATGGTGGACGGCAGCCCGCTCGGCATCGCCGAAAACAATGCTGCCGCCATCATCCCCGCCATGGATCTGCCCGAGGACGATGTGGACGAAGTCCGCGTCGAGACCCAGAACACGCCTGCCACCTACCAGAGCGGCGCCGCCGGCGTCATCTCCCTCGCCACCAAGTCCGGCAGCGACAAGTTCCACGGCGACGCCTTCGGCGTCTTCCGCCCCAACGCCCTCAGCGCCAACGAGTGGTTCAACAAGCAAAGCCAGATCGAGAACGGCCAGCCCAACGCGCCCCTCGACTACCACCGCTACCAGGAGGGCGGCGCCATCGGCGGCCCCATCAAGCACGGCAAGCTCTACTTCTTCGGCGACTACGAAGACACCCAGGAAGAACGCTACGACGGCTCCAATTACTTCGTCGTTCCCACCACCGCCGAACGCAGCGGCGACTTCTCCGCCGACGCCTTTACTATTTACGATCCCACCAAGCCCGACAACCCCGACGGCACCCGCCAGGCCTTCCCCCTCAACAAAATTCCCACCCCCAACCCCACCGGCCTCAAGTTCCTCTCTGAGATGCCCAAGTGCAATATCGGCCCCAACTGCGACGCCTCCTCCGACGACCTCACCTACAACTTCTTCCAGCCCGGACTCGATCCCAACAACGGCCGCAAGTTCGATGTCCGCATCGACTGGGCAAAGAGCGATAAACAGCGCATCTTCGGCCGCTTTTCCTTCGACCGTCTCCTCCTCGCCACCTTCAACGCCTTCGGCAACATGTGGGATCTCAACTACGCCCAGAACCTAACCAACGGCCGCGACGTCCTCGTCGCCGACGACTACACCCTGAATCCCACCACCGTCCTCCAGTTGCGCTATTCCTTCGTCCGCCACCACGAGAACCAGGGCGGCGACCCCAGCCAGAACGGCTTCAACATCACCCAGCTCGGCTTCCCCGCGTCGCTCGCCGCGCAGGAGGTCTACAAGCTGCTTCCCTTCGTCGTCTTCGACGACAACGGCGGCGGCGTGGGCGGCACCGCCGACTACAACACCTTCCAGTACGCCAGCGAAAACTCTGACGCCATTGCTTCCATCACCAAGGCATGGGGCAAGCATGAGCTCGCCGCCGGCTTCGAGTACATGAAGCGCTTCCTCAACGTCGGCCAGCCCATCGCGCCGTCGGGAGAATACTCCTTCGACATCTCCGCCACTGACCAGTCCGTCTCCTCCGCCAATGGCGGCAGCGACTTCGCTTCGCTCCTCATCGGCATGGGCGAGTATCCCGGCAACGAGACCAACGACTACCCCAACTTCTCCAAGGATCTGTTCGAGGCCGAGTCCAACCCCTACTACGCCGGCTTTGTCGAGGACACCTGGCGTCCCGCCAGCTCCTTCAGCGTCACCGCCGGTCTCCGCTGGGACATCTTCGCCGGCCGCACCGAGCGCCACAACCGCCTGGAATACTTCGACCCCACGGCAAAGGGTTCCGCCAACGGCGTTTCCTACACCGGCGCCGAAGAGTACGTGAACAGCGGCAGCCGTTCGGCGTTCACCACCAACCTCACCAACCTCGGCCCGCGCCTGGGGGCAAGCTGGCAGGTTTATCCCAATCTCCTCTTCCGCGGCGGCGCCGGCATGTATTACGGCCCCAGCCCGGAGATGGCCGGAAGCGCCTCGCTCGACAGCGACGGCTTCGCCTCCTACACCGCCTGGAACGCCACCTGCACCAACGGTGACGGCAACACCGTCTTCAACGGCGATCCCGCCTGCAATGGCGGCGTCAGCACCCCCGACGTCTTCACCGGCCCCAACTCGCTCTCCAATCCCTTCCCCGGCGGCCTGGTGCCCACCTTCACCACGCCTCCCGCCGGCCTGGCCAATAACCTGGGCATTTCCCTGGCCACGGTGCTGCACTCCCAGCGCACCCCCACCGTTTACAACTACAACTTCGGCTTGGAGTGGCAGATGCCGCGCCAGGTCGTGCTCAGCGCCGCCTACGTGGGCAGCCGCGGCCTTTTCCTGCCCTTCGGCGGCATCGATCTCAACACTCTCTCCCTGGAGCAGATCGCCCAGTACGGCTACTCCCTCTGCGTCGATCCCTCCCAGCCCACCTGCAAGATGGTGCCCAACACCTGGGCGCCCATCCAGCCCTCCACCAACAACAACTACGGCGCGTCCATGGTTCCCCTTTGGGTCGCGCTCCAGGCTTACCCCCAGTTCGGCAACGGCGGCTACGGCTCCGGCAACGGCATCATCGTCAACGGCGATCCCGCCGGCGATTCCGAGTACAACTCCCTCCAGACCAAGCTCCAGAAACACCTGACCAAACACTTTGAAACCCTGGCCAGCTTCACCTGGGCCAAGTTGATCACCGATGACGGCAACCCTCCCCTCGGCTTTGTCGGCTCCCACAACGGCGGAGCGCAGGATACGCAGGACCTTTACCTCGAGCACTCCGTCAGCCCGCAGGACGTCAAGTACCAGTTCACCGGCGAGGTCTCCTACGACCTGCCCGTCGGCGCCGGCCGCGCCGTCAACCTGCATGGGTTCGCCAATGCGGCGCTCGGCGGATGGACCACCAACACCATCGTCTACCTCAGCACCGGCGTTCCCATCCCCTCGCCCGGCACCGGCACTTCGCCCTCCTACTTCGCCCAGCGCGCCAACATGACCTGCAATCCCGGCGCGAAAGCGCCACGCACGTCCGCCGACTGGTTCGATATGACCTGCTTCAGCTTCCCGTCCAGCCCTCTGGTTCCAGGCACGGCGCCAGCCTATATCGACGGCATGCGCACCGCCGGCGCGCACGACGTGGACGTCTCCCTCTATAAAGAGTTCAAGTTCGGCGAGGACCGCGTCCTCCGCTTCGACATATCGTCCTACAACCTGTTCAACTACGCCCAGTTCGGCATGCCCAATGTCTCCAGCCTCACGGTCCCGGCCAACTTCGGGCTGATTACGGGCACAGTAAACTCGCCCCGCCAGTTCCAGTTCGGCTCCCGCTTCACCTTCTGAATCTGCTTCAAGGCTGTGCCCCGTTCATCGCAGCTTCATCGCGATGAGCGGGCGGGCTGCGCCGCTCTTGCCTTTCTATCTGTCGCCCCCGCAGGGAATCTGCTTCTTCAGCCCGCGCCCTCCCACCGCCGTGTGTTCTATCCATCGCGCTCCCGATCTGCGAAGCGCCGCCAACCAAGGGAACGCAGCGCCGGCCTCCCGGCCGGCTGTAGCGCGGGCGTCCCCGCCCGCGCAGAACGACAATGAATTCGCGACTTCCAAACCTCCCAAGCCGGGTGCCCCATCCTAACCGCGCTTTTTGCGGCTAGGGAGGGAAACATTGAAGCCCGCCCCACCGTTGTTCTTGCTTTTCTCGTCTGTCATTCCCGCAGGGAATCTGCTTTTCGCCGCGCCGCCCGCGACTCCCCGCTCCCGGAGTGAGCCACGCTGGGCAGCCCAGGACTTCAGTCCTGGGGGAACGCACCGCACATCCGAGATCAGCCCCGGAGGGGCGGAAGAGAATAGCCCCGGGTGGACGCGCTCGGAAGCAGCGCGGGAACCCGGGGGCAAGCCCAACCAAAAAATTCGGGTATCCTCGCGCCCGTCAGGGCGCGAGGATACCCTCAGCGGCAGGCAAGGCCACGCGGCCCACTCATCGCGATAAAACTGCGATGAATGGGGCACAGCCCCGGTAAGCCAAAGCCGAATATTCAGAACCGATGAGCGGGCCACCCGCCTCATTGAGTGGGCCTTCTGTTTAGCGTTTGTTCATTGAGTTCCAGTCAACGACAAATCGCTTACATTCCTCTTCCACTGTTGCAAGTATTCGTGATCTCATATCGGATGCACCAGTAAGTAGGGTGCCATCGTCCCAAATTGTTGCGGTAGGTATAAGAGTATTCGTGTCTACAACCCGTACGGGGGCCAGAACTTCAAGAGTCACATCGACCGCAGCGCAGTTATCAGTGAAGTTCAAGGCGATATAGACATAGGTTTTTGCTCCCTTCCTTATCTTGATCGCCGATTGGCCGAGAATGAAGTTTACACTTGTCCTCACGTCATCAACGGCGGGAGCGCATGGAATATTGTCGTAATGCTCGACGAGGACCGAGGCGGACTTTATGTCGTCGAGATGATAAGCGGCTGGCGTCTGGGCACTCAGAAGACTCGCAAATGACCAAATTAGGATGCTCATCCAGAACAACCTTCCGCGCATAGTCGTTTCGCTCCTCTCGTGAACGGAATAGACGGAGAACCTGATCATTATTCCAGAATGTGGCAGGGACGCGCATCGCTTGCATTAGAAGGTCAGAAAAGCGCCCGCCCAAACAGCGGGCGTTTTCTTTTCCGGCCGATTTCATTGGCCAGATTTGGCTGGAAGGAAGCACTCATGCCGTCACCGCAACAGCCTGAACCCGGGAGCCGCCAACCAGCCCTTCCCGACCCATCCCGGAACTGGGGAGGAAAAGAGTTGCAATTCTGTGCATTTTCGCCCCTTAACTCCAAGACTCCATTCGACATCTCCGTTTTTATTTTCGTCTACCCGCCGCCCGAACGGAGCCGTGTCCGGAAAATACCCTAGCCGCCTGGACTCCAGCAGCAGAACGAGCTGCAAATGTGTGCAGTTTTAGCTCGTAACTTCATCAATCCATTACACATCGCCGTTTTTTTATTTCGCGCCTTGCTGGCCAGACGGCTGAAGTCTGGATCGTCGTCCTATGCTTCAACCTTTTCCCAGCGCTTGGGCCGGCGATTCTGCTGCAGAATCTTCTTGCGCAGCCGCAACGACTTCGGCGTCACCTCCACAAACTCGTCCTCGGCAATGAACTCGATAGCCTGCTCCAGGTTGAGGGTTCTGAAGGGGATGAGCCGGACGGCGTCGTCGGCGGTGGAAGCGCGCATGTTCGTGAGCTTCTTTTCGCGGACCACGTTGACGTCGAGGTCGTTGTCGCGGGAGTGCTCTCCGACCACCATGCCCTCGTAGACCTCCACGCCGGGGCCGACAAAGAGGATGCCGCGCTCCTGCAATCCGTTGAGCGAGTAAGCGGTGGTGGAGCCCAGGCGGTCGGCGATCAGCGCGCCGGTCGGCCGCTGCGGGATCTCGCCCTGGTAAGGCATGTAGCCGTCGAAGAGCGAATTCATCACGATGGTGCCGCGCGTCTCCGTCAGCATTTCGCTGCGCAGGCCGATGAGCCCGCGAGAGGGCACGCGGAACTCCATGCGCACGCGGCCGGAACCGTGGTTGTGCATCTTGGTCATCTCGCCCTTGCGCGGCCCCAGCTTCTCAATGACCACGCCAGTGAACTGCTCGGGCACGTCGATGGTCAGGTGCTCGACCGGTTCCATGCGCACGCCGTCCACGACCTTGGTGACGATTTCAGGCCGCCCGGCCATGAGCTCGTAGCCTTCGCGGCGCATCATTTCAATCAGAATCGCGAGCTGCAATTCGCCGCGGCCGAGGACCTTGAACGCGTCCGGCGAGCCGGTCTCCTCCACGCGGATGGAGACGTTGGTGAGCAGCTCTTTTTCCAGGCGCTCGCGAAGGTTGCGGCTGGTCACGTACTGGCCTTCGCGGCCGGCGAAGGGCGAGGTGTTGACGTTGAACTGGATGGCGATGGTGGGCTCGTCGATGACGATGAGCGGCAGTGGCGCGGGGTTCTCGGCGCTGGTGATGGTTTCGCCGATGGTGATGCCCTCGACGCCGGCCACGGCGACAATATCGCCCATGGTGGTCTCAGTGGTCTCAATGCGCTTGAGGCCGGAGAAGGTGAAGAGCTTGGTGATGCGGGTTTTCTGGAGCGAGCCGTCGCGTTTGGAGATGGAGACATCGTCGCCCACGTGGAGCGTGCCCTGGAAGACGCGGCAGATGGCGATGCGGCCGAAGTAGTCGGAGTAGTCGAGGTTGGTGACCAGGATTTGCAGCGTGCCGTCGGGGTCGCCGGTGGCCTCGGGGATGGTGTTGACGATGGCCGCGAAGAGCGGCTGCAGGTCGGTGCCGGGCTGGGCGGGATCGGTGGTTGCGGTTCCGTCTTTGGAGACGGCGTAGAGGACGGGAAATTCGAGCTGGTGTTCGTCGGCGTCGAGATCGATGAAGAGGTCGTAAATCTCGTTCAATACTTCCTGCGGCCGCGCGTCGGGGCGGTCGATTTTGTTGATGACCACGATGGGCGGCAGCTTGGCTTCGAGGGCCTTCGAGAGCACGTAGCGGGTTTGCGGCAGCGGACCCTCGGCGGCATCGACGAGGAGCATGACGCCGTCGACCATTTCGAGGGCGCGCTCCACTTCGCCGCCGAAGTCGGCGTGGCCGGGAGTGTCAACGATGTTGATTTTGCCGCCGGCGTAGTTGATGGCGGTGTTCTTGGCCAGGATGGTGATGCCGCGCTCGCGCTCGAGCTCGTTCGAGTCCATGACGCGCTCGGCCACCTGCTCATTGGCGCGGAAGGTGCCGGACTGGCGGAGCATGGCGTCGACCAGGGTGGTCTTGCCGTGGTCAACATGGGCGATGATGGCGATATTGCGTATCGTCTGGGTCACTGGAGCTCGGGGTCCTTCATCCTGGGTGTCTGGGGTCGCGCGGCGCCTGTGGGGCTGCACGCGGACAATTGATTTCGTTGCGGAGGGTCGTTTCCCAGGTCCCAAAACCGGGGACCTGGGGCACCCGTGCGTGGCGCAGGCGCACAGTGCGGCAGTGTTTAGTTTAGCAGGTGGGCGGAGATGGCGGTGCTGAGAACGTGGGGACCAGGAGGTCCCCACGACAGCCGGTCTGGAGACCGGCGGTACACGTTGGAGCGCGATTGATGGCGATATTCGCGGGCGGGTGGGCTGTGCAGTACACTGGCTGGCGCATGAAAAATCATTCCCCTCTCCGCCGCGAACCTCGTTCCCTGATCTGGATGCTGCTGCTCACTGCTTGCGCGCTGCCGCTCTTCCGCGCTGTGCGCCCGGGCAATGCGGAGCCGCCGCCGCCGAGCCATCATGGTCTGCTGATCTACTCGATTGACGTGGAGGGCGGGCAGTCAACCCTGCTGGTCTCGCCCACGGGCGCTTCGTTGCTGGTGGACACCGGTTGGCGAGGAGGTTTTGGCGGCGCGCCTGGGCGCGACGCCGAACGTATCGAAGCGGCGATGAAGGATGCGGGGATCACCAGCCTGGACAAGGTGCTGATTACGCACTACCACGTGGACCACGTGGGCGGCGTGCCGGAGCTGGTGAAGCGCGTGAAGGTGGGCGAGTTTCTTGACCACGGGCCAAACCGCGAGGACAGCGACATTACGCGACACGATTATGCGGCGTACGTGAAGGCGATTGGAGACACGCCGCGGCGGACGGTGCATCCGGGAGACACGATTGACGTGCCGGGACTCAGCGTGATTGTGCTCTCCGCGGACGGGGAGCACATTGATAAAGTGCCGGGAGTGACGCCGAAGCCGAACCCGTATTGCGCGAGCGAGCCGAAATGGGAGCTGGACCAGACGGAGAATCCGCGGTCGGCGGGAATCCTGGTGCGGTATGGGCGGTTCCGCTTCCTGGACCTGGGCGATTTGACCAAGGCGAAAGAAATTCCGCTGGTGTGCCCGGACAATTTGATTGGGCACGTGGATTTGTACCTGGTGAACCATCACGGGATGAATCTCTCCAGCAGCAAGGCGTTTGTGTGGGCGATTGCGCCGCGAGTCGCGATCATGAATAACGGCGCGCGCAAAGGCGGCAGCCCGGAGGCGTGGGAGACGGTGCACACGAGCCCCGGGCTTGATGATCTGTACATGCTGCACACGGCGGAGGGCTCGGATGCGGCGCATAACTCGGCGGAGGAGCTGATTGCGAACCCGAAAGGATCGACTGCGCCGGATGGGCAGTACTTCAAGGTCGTAGCGCGGGAGAATGGGAGCTTCAGCGTAACGAATTCGCGGACGGGGAAGACGAAGGAGTACGGGAAAAGATAGGGAGTAGGGAGTAGAAAACAGACCTATTGGAGACACGCAGTTTTCAGGGAGCGGTTCACATGCGAGTTTCTCGGCGGGAGTTTGTTGCGGGGGCAGTGGCGGGAGCGGCGGTGGCGCTGGCGCCGCGCGTGGTGCGGGCGATGGCGGCTTCATGTCCGTTTCGCGTGGCCGTCATCAACGACGAAATCTCGCAGGACTTCGATCATGCGTGCTCGGTGGTGGCGAAGGATTTCGGGCTCCAGTGGATTGAGCTGCGCGGGATGTGGAACAAGAACCTGACCACGCTGGACGCGAGCGAGCTGTCGGAGTCGCAGCGAATCCTGGCCAAATACAAGCTGAAGGTGACGGACATTGCCAGCCCGCTCTACAAGGTGGATTGGCCGGGCGCGCCGGTCTCAAAGCAGAGCGAGCACCGCGACCAGTTCCACGCCGAGGACAGGTTCAAACAGCAGGATGCGCTGCTGGAGCACTGCATTGAGCTGGCCAAAATGTTCGGTACGGATCGCATTCGCTGCTTCGATTTCTGGCGGCTGGACGATGTGAGGCCGTATCGCGCGGCGATGAACGACAAGCTGCGCGGGGCGGCGCGGCGGTGCGCGAAAGACGGGCTGGTGTTGCTGCTGGAAAACGAGATGGACTGCAACACGGCCACGGGCGCCGAAGCGGCGGCGACGCTGAACGAGATTCGCGAGCCGAACTTCATGCTGAACTGGGACCCGGGGAACGCGGCCACGTTTCCGGACACGATGCCTTATCCGAAAGGCTACGATCTGCTGCCGAAGAAGCGCATTGGGCATTGCCACGCGAAGAGCGTGATCCGCAAGCCGGATGGCAAGTGGGAGTGGGCGCCGGTGGGAGAGGGCGTGGTGGACTGGGTTGGGCAACTGCGGGCTTTCAAGCGCGACGGCTACCGGCATGCGGTGAGCCTGGAGACGCACTGGCGCGGCGCAGGAACGGCGGAGGCTTCAACGCGGGTGAGCTTTGCGGGGTTGAAAAAGGCGCTGGAGCAGGCGGGGACGGGGTGCTAGAGGCAGGGAGTAGGGAATAGGGAGTAGAAAAGCGAAAAACCCGATGCGGGATTTTTCTCAAAACGGCGCACGGTAGATCAGAATCAGTGGGCCCCTCCGGTCGCTTCGGCGTGGGCCAGGACTACGGCGGAATGCGCGGCGGCGTCATCGTAGTAGTGGGCGAAGCGCTGCGTCTCCGCTGCCTGATAGGGAGCGAGATTGTGCGCCCAGCGGTAGCCGATGGGCTGATAAAGCAGCTCGGCCGCGATGCGGAACGGGCCGGCGCCGCTGGCGGCAGTTTTGTAGTGCGTCAGGCATGAGCCGGCGGCGAAGTCGGGATCGTCCGCGGCCTTGCCGCGCACCGCAATGTCAGCCGAAGCGGATTGCTTGTCAAACCCGGTGGGAAGTATGCGATTGTCCTTTAGGTATTGCGTGGCCGAGAGAAGAGCCGTGGTCACGTGGCCCTGGTTGTCGCCGAGGATGGGCTCGAAGATCTCAACCTCGTCGGCTTTTGTAATGAGTGGATAGTGGAGCGAATAGCGCGTGGGATCGGCGTCGTTCGCGTTTCCTACGATTGACCCGTCGGGGTTCAGCTTGCCCGACTCGAAGACGATGTGGCCGTCCGCAGCAGTGACGGTTACGTGGAGCCACGCGCGGCGCGACGGGTAGGCGGTAGGCAGCTTGTGGCCGGTGAGGTTCTTGACGCGCACGGCAAATGCGAGCGTGCCGTTTTCGACCTGCGCCGGGACAATCTCAATCTGCGCGGCCTGCGACTGAAGGAACGACGTGGTCTGCGCGGCGGCGGATGTCAACGCGGCAGGATCGGCGGCGACGGCGAGATCGTCGTGATGCGCCCCGAGCATGTTCAGCATAACGAAGTTGGCGCCGACAAATGTGTGCTGGCGGACGCCGTCGCGCGGTTGCGCCATGATGGACGCAATCGGCGCCTGCCCCTCCAGCGCCGGCATGTGGCACTGCTGGCAGGTTTGCTTGTTGTGGTAGTCGCTGTTCAGCCACTCGAGATACGGCATCTGCTCAGGGAAGCGCCCCACCGGCTTGCCGTCAGCTCCGAGGGTCGTGGTGTAAAGCGTGTGGCAGCTTCCGCACAGGCCGGCATCGCGGATGTGCGCGGATTCGACCGTGGTGTAGCCGGTGGCTACCGCGTGGATCTTCCCTATGTTGTCAGGCGAATTGAAAGGACCGAAGAGCGGCCGCGGCTGCGTTCCCGGCGCGGCCACGTTGAAGCTGCCATTGTAGGTGGCGGGCGTGCCCAGGCCGGCGGACTGGATCTGGTGGCAAACCGCGCAGGAAACGCCGTCGGCCGCGGCGTCGTCCGGGTCGCCGGGGTGGAGCGGCAGCCGCTTGAAGACTTCCGTTCCGTGGCCCTGCGCTTTGTCCGCAAGGAACTGTAGCGGCATGTGGCAGGTGGCGCACTCAGTCTGGATGGCGGCGCTGGCCTGGGGATGGTCCAGGGTTTCGCGGCGCACGCTGCCCTGCCAGTAGGGGTCGCGCGCGGCGTTGGCCATGATGCTCGAGCGCCAGTCGCCGACGATGGAGGCGTCCTCGCCTTTGGCGGTTTTCATGTTGCTGTGGCATGTGGCGCAGCGCGCGGCGGTGCGAAAGTCGGTGGAGGAAGCAGCCTGCGCTGCGGTGGGGCTGGGCAGCGCCAGGGTCATCAGAGCTGCCACGATCGCCAACGCAAGAAGCGGCGCACGATGGGTCATTTCCTCCCCCTCCGGAGTCGCGTCGGCCGGCCAGCGCTGCACGCTGGATCTGGGGCCGCGACGCGGTTCCTGTGCGGTTGAACGCGGAACGCACTCAGGGTAGCACGGGCATGCCGGAACCCAACCGCGCGATGCGTGCGACCGTATACTGAAAGACGGCATGAGCACGTTTCCACCGGTAGACGAACAACTTGATCTTCTTGAGAAAGGCGCGGCTGAAATCATCCGCGTGAGCGATCTGCGCGAGCGCCTGGATGAGAGCCGCAAGAGCGGCCGGCCGCTGCGCGTGAAGGCCGGCTTCGATCCCACCGCGCCCGACCTGCACCTGGGCCACACGGTGCTGATGCGCAAGCTGCGGCATTTCCAGCAGCTTGGGCACACCGTCATTTTCCTCATCGGCGACTCGACCGCGCTTATAGGCGATCCCACCGGCCGCAACGCCACCCGCAAGCCGCTGACCCGGGAACAGATTGATGCCAACGCCGAGACCTACAAGCAGCAGGTCTTCAAGATTCTTGACGCCGAAAAAACCGAAGTTCGCTACAACTCCGAGTGGCTCGATAAGCTTGGTTACGCCGGTCTGATCGGCCTCTCCGCAAAGGTTACGCTCTCCCAGATGCTTGACCGCAAAGAGTTCCTCACCCGCTTCCGCAGTGAGCAGGACATCAGTCTTCATGAACTCTTGTATCCGCTCGCGCAGGGCTACGACTCAGTCGCCCTGAACAGCGACGTCGAGCTCGGCGGCACAGACCAAAAGTTCAACCTTCTGATGGGCCGTGAGCTGCAACGCGACTACGGCCAGAAGCCGCAGATCGTGCTGATGACGCCGATTCTCGAAGGCCTGGACGGCGTGCAGAAGATGTCGAAATCGCTGAACAATGCCATCGGCATCAACGAGCCGCCTTCCGAGATGTACGGCAAGCTGATGAGCATCTCCGACGAGCTGATGCGCAAGTACTGGGTGTTTCTCACGGACCTGCGCCAGTCGGAGATCGACGCCATGATGGCCGAGATTGCCTCCGGCGCGCTGCACCCCATGCAGGCCAAGAAGAACCTGGCCCGCAGCATTGTTGCGGGATTCCACGGCGAAGCCGCCGCCGAGCAGGCGGGGGAAAACTGGGCGCGGATGTTTCAGCAGAAGATCGTGGCAGGGGACATAGAGTCGGTCCGCGTGGAAGCCGGTAAAATCCGCGTTCCTTTTGCTCAAGCACTAGATGAACATGGGAAAGAAGAGATCTTCTTGGCTCAGGATGAGGAAGCAAATCGCCGCGCCATGAGTGGAGAATCCTCATATCACGGCGCAGTCGGCTTTTTCTCAGTTGTCAAGCTGATTCGAGAACTGGGATTGGCCTCTGCTACGGAGGCAACAAGGCTGATAAAAGGCGGAGCAGTCTACATCGAGGGGGAAAAGATAACCAGTCTCACTATTGATGGTCAAGAGATAAAGAGTCGATATTACACCCGGACGGGCACGCCAGGGCCAACCGAATCCGCCCCGCTGCGGCTCACCGTGCGAGTTGGAAAGCGGGCGAAGATTGCGGTGATCGGTTAAGGCCGGTCCGCAGCGATTCGGAGCAGGTCGGGGTGCTCAGTCTCAAGCTTTCGAGCCTCTTCAAGAATCTGGTCAATCGTCAGATGGCCCAGCCAGCGATCCCGGTTGCCGGTGTAGTCCTCTGCGTCCGTGCGATGCGTACGGAGATAGCGCGCCATACCGAGCGGCCCTAATTCTCTAGCGAGAATCGCGAGGGTGTGTTTCTCGAACTGCTCGTCGGTCATTTCCTCGACGGGGGCCATGGCAGCACCTCCTTTAGATAGTCTAGTGGATTCTCAATGCGGACGGAAGAGGTGTTGGGATTGCGATAGGCCCATTTCCGGAAACGGTCGTCCGTAGTGAGCAACACGTCGCATCCACACTCCTCGGCAACCGCCAAATGCAAAGCATCGAATTCTTTGAGGCCGGCAACTTCAAGCTGTTTGCCACCGGCGGCAACAGTGGCGCTCAAGAACTTCATCTCGGATGCGAGCTCCAAAAGGGCGAAGGCCGCGCTGCGGCGCAAGCGATTAGGACTCCTTGCCAGCTCCGCACCGAGAATCGAGCTGGCGACCCAGCGCATTTTGCCCGAGCGCACAAGGAGCAGAATCTGCTCAACCGCGGCGGCTTCAAGCGAAATGCGTGGCTGCGAGGGAGGGTCGGTCAGCCGGTTCAGCGCGCAGGCGTCCAGATAGATTCGCAGCATGGGTCGATCGCTTGCTCCATGCTAAACCGTCTGGCGGAATTGCGAAGTGCGATCTCTTCACGCTCTACGCCGGGTACCCGCCCGTGATGTACCCCTCCAGCGCTTCAATGGCGTGCTGCTGGCCTCTCATCACCCACTTCACCAGGTCCCCGATCGATACCATGCCGACAACCTTGTCGCCTTCGAGCACCGGCAGGTGGCGGAAGTGACGCTCGGTCATCAGGTTCATGCAGTCATCCACGGTATGTTCCGGGGTCACGAACACGACCGGGCTGGTCATCATATCCTTCACCATGGTGTCCTTTGACGCGTGCCCCCGCAGCGCGCCTTTACGCGCGTAGTCGCGCTCGGTGAGGATGCCCACCAGTTTCCCTTCGCGGATCACCATCAGCGCGCCCACGTCATACTCCGCCATCATCTGCAGTGCCTCGAACATGGTCATGTCCGGATCCAGTTCCAGCACCTTGTTGAACGCCTTGCGCTTCATCAGCATCTCGATCGTGTCGGTGATCTTCATTGGGAGCCTTCCTTTGAGCCGATCTAGGCCTGCCCGCCTTACCCGCGGGTTCCCGGCCATTATGGAAATGCAGTGTAGCGCGATTCACACGCGATTGTCTCTCGATTGTCAAGAAAAAAGATGGGCAGCGAGTCTGCGAGCCAGCGGGCCAGCAAGTCAGCGAGTTAGCGCTGGGAGCCGTGGCCAAGGAGCGGCATGGTTCACCAATGGCAAACGGCAAAGGCGACGGCAAATGCAGATCCTTCGTCCGCCGCGGCGGACTCAGGATGACAGCGCTTGTGTGGGGCTGGCTTGCCGGCTCGCCGGCTCCCCGACTTGCTGGCCTGCTGACTTGCTGACTTGTTGACTCGTTGACTTGCCGACTTGCTCCGCTCAGTGCGCGTGGCCGTGGTGGTGGGGGTCTGAGGGTTCGCTGGACATTGCCTCGATGGGAACGACGCAGCCGTGTTGTTCGGGGCAGTTTTCGTGTTCGAACTGGAAGGTGGTGTGGCAGATGTTGTGGTGCTCGCGGAGGACGTGGTTGAGGGCGTCGAGGATGCAGGCGGACTCGGAGGGCGGGATGTCGGCGATGGTGACGTGGCAGGCGAGGGCGCGGGAGGCCGAGCCGAGGGACCAGATGTGGAGGTCGTGGACGTTGCGGACGCCGGGGACACTCTCCATGGCGGAGCGGATGGAGGCGAGGGAGACGCCGGAGGGTGCGCCTTCGAGGAGGATATTCAGGGTTTCGCGGACGATGCCCCAGGAGGACCAGAGGATGAGAGCGGCGATGACGAGCGAGAGAACGGGGTCGATCCAGTATTTGCCGGTGAAAAGGATGGCGGCGCCGCCAACGATGACGGCAGCGGTGGAAAGGGTGTCGCCGGCCATGTGGAGGAAGGCGGAACGGAGATTGACGTCGCGGGCAACGCGCCAGAGGAGCGCGGCGATGACGCCGTTCATGACGACTCCGGCGGCGGCCACGTACATCATGATTCGGGGATGGACGGCGACGGGAGTGTAAAGGCGATGGATAGCCTCAAGGGCGATCCAGAGGGAAATGAAGATGAGGGTGGCGGCGTTGATGAAGGCAACCAGAACGCCGGCGCGCTGGTAGCCGAAGGTGCGTGCGGGGTCGGCGGGGCGGGATTGGAAGTAGACGCCGGCGAAAGAAAGCAGGAGGGCGAGGAAATCGGATGCGTTATGGCCGGACTCCGACAGCAGGGCCAGGGAATGGGCGCGGATGCCGGCCACCAGGGTGACGCCGACGTAGAGCGCGGTGGCGACCAGCGAGATGCGGAGAACGTTTTGGGTTAGTTGGGCGCCGGGCGCGGAGCCGGAGCGCGCGGGCGCGGCGTGGGCATGCATGGGGCTAGTATACCCGGGATGGGTATGGAAAACCAGGGAGCAGGGAACAGGGATCAGGGAACAGAAAGACAGGCATATGGGATTAAGAATTGGGGTGGAGGTGGGAGGTGTCGAGTGGTTCGGGGTCGTCGTAGGCGCGGAGGACGGGGACCGAGGCGCGCAATCCGGACCATTTTTCGGCCAGGACGATGGAGTTTTGCGGGCTACCGGGCTGATAACGGACCGAGCAGGGAAAGCCAACGCGAATCTGGGCGGGGCTGACGATGTCGCCGAGCAATGAGATGTCCTGGGAGCATTCGTAATCGACGCCGCCGATGCGGTACTCGTAGAGGAGCATGGAGAGGGTGCGGTCGCCAGGGCCGGGGACTTCGGCGAGGTCGAGGAGGGTGCCGTCGACGATGCGGCCGGACTGGGTGAGGAACTGGCGGCGGGCGAGTTCGATTTCTTCAGGAGTGGGGCGGCGGCGGAAGATGAGCCAGGCGCCGAAGCCGGCGGCGCCGGCCATGACGGCAGCCCCGGCGGCAATCTCCCAGATTTTGGGGTCGTGGAGGTTCATGAAGGGCGGGCCGCGCGCGAGCGGAAGGTCCTGCAATGAGGATAGCGCAGGCGGGAATCCGGGGTGAGATTGGCGCCTCCGCGGAAGATGGTGTCACTGTTCGGTGAGCAGGGCGCGGAGGCTGGACCAGTCGATTTGCTGGATCACCTGCTCGGCCAGTTCACGGCTGGAGCGGATGCGGACGACGACGGTTTGCGCCCTCAGGCGGGCGGGCGACGGGTTGAGCTGGGCTTTGACCTGAACGCGGGTGGTGTCGCCGTCGAGATGGGTGGCTGTGGGCTGGCTCCAGGGGCCCAGCAGAACGTAGGTCCATGGCTCGCCTTCGCCGCCGCCGCCGGGAGGCTGTGCGGCGGGAAGGTAAAGTATGCTGCCGCCGCCGGGAAGCGGCGAGACGCTGAACGATCCGTGGAAGTTCACCTGTCCGAGGCCGCCGGAATTGATGGACGCGGTGGCGTTGAACTCGGTGTTGTCGCGGAAGTCGCCTAAGGAGTTGTTGGGCTTGCGCGTCTTTTCGATGGCCTGGGCTTCGGCGTACTTGCCCTGCTTCAAGAACTCCATTTCTTTCATCATTTCGGGATCGGGCTGGTCGGCGACCGCCTTGAGGCGCTGGTATTGGTCAGAGCCGGGATCCATCTGCATGCGGAGGCTCCAGCCCTGGCCGGTGAAGGGTTGCATCTCGCTGCCGCGCGGGGCTGCAAGGTAGGCCGTGTCCAGGTCGGCCAGGCCCCAGGGGGTCTTCCACTGCTGCGTCTGGAGCGCGGAGACCAACGGCGAGAAAGCCTTGCTCATTGCGGTGCGTACATGAAGGTCGAATTTGGTCTCGCAGTCGGAGGCGGCGCGGTTTTCAGCCTGGTTGAGCCAGTCATGAACCACGGGGTCGCAGTTGGTCCAGGCCGCGCTGGAGACGGCGGGCGGAGCGCTGGGGCGGTGCAGGCGGATGACGCCGCTGACCTGGACGCGATGGGTGTCGTGGCCGTCGCGTTCCATCATGCCCAGCTCAGTCAGAGTGCCGGTGAACGTGGCCTCGAAGCTGAGCGTATCCATCCTGCTAACCGTGATGGTGAGAGAGTCGCCGGGGTCGACGAGCGAAAAGGAGGTCTCCTTTTGAGCGGTGCCCACCATCACCACGAAACCCTGATCGGTCTTGTGGCCGGTGTCCTTGTTGTTGTCGCGGGTGATGACGAACGGCCGGTTCAGGATTGCCTGCGGGGTTCCGTTGAGAGACAGGTCGATGCGGCCCTGTTTCATGGCGAGGGCGTCGGAAACGAAGAAGGCCGCGTGCGCTTCAGCCGGCGTAACGTACCAATCGCCCTTGCCTTTGAAGTTGTTCATGAAGGGCAGGGAGAGGGTTTTGGAGGCTCCGCCGACTCCGGGGCCCGAGACAGTGACGCTGGTTGCGCTGGTGACCGGGGGAAGCGAGGATCTGGCCTGCGGCCGGGCAGCAATGGCGGAGACGGCAAGGAGGGCGAACGACGCAAAGATTCGTGCAGCGTATCTCATGGGGCCTCGGAGTCGTGAGCGATGGAAGCCGGAACCAATGATGAGCGAAAAGGGCTGTTGGCTAGGTTCTATTGCGTGGCGCGTGGGATTGTCAACGAGCGGGATGAGAGGGCGGCGCGGGCGCTTTGCGGGGGGTCTCGCTGCGCTATACTCGACTCTGCGCGTTGCGCGGAAATTCGCCTCTGAGAGGGGCGAATTTCCAGCGGTTTGCGGCGTGCGCGAGTACGAGATGAGGGCGATGAAAGAACGATCGCGAATACGCTCGACGACGGTGATCTGCGTGCGCCGCAACGGCCAGGTGGTGATGGCCGCCGACGGACAGGTGACGCTGGGCGACCACGTGCTGAAGCATACGGCGAAGAAGATCCGGCGGCTCTACCAGGACAAGATCCTGGCCGGATTTGCCGGCTCGACGGCCGACGCGTTCAACCTGTTCACGCGCTTTGAGGCCAAGCTGGAGCAGTACGCGGGCAACCTGAACCGCTCGGCGGTGGAGCTGGCCAAGGACTGGCGCACCGACAAGATGCTGCGCAACCTGGAGGCGCTGCTGCTGGTGGCGGACAAGGGGCAGACGTTTTTGATTTCGGGATCGGGCGACGTGATCGACCCGGATGAGCCGTATGCGGCGATCGGCTCGGGCGGCAGCTATGCCACGGCCGCGGCGCGCGCGCTGATGGAGAACACGGAGCTGGACGCGCGGGAGATTGCGGAGAGGGCCATGAAGATTGCCGGGGAGATCTGCATTTATACCAACGACAAGGTGACGTTTGAGGAGCTGAAATAGCAGGGAACAGGCAACAGAGAACAGGGAACAGGAATGCAGCCTCAGATCCTTCGCTGCGCTCAGGATGACAAAGCTTCGATTGGAAGAGAGTGGTTGAGTCTGAGAATTGGTCAGGAGTATTCGAAACGCGAATGGCGATTTATCTTCCCGCATCCGCTGAAGAAACGGACGTCTCGCTGGACGAGCTGACGCCGCGCGAGATCGTCACCGAGCTGGACAAGCACGTGGTGGGCCAGCGCGCGGCCAAGCGCTCGGTGGCCATTGCGCTGCGCAACCGGCAGCGGCGGCAGAAGCTGCCCCCCGACATTGCCGAAGACATCATGCCCAAGAACATCATCATGATCGGGCCGACGGGCGTGGGCAAGACGGAGATTGCGCGGCGGCTGGCCAAGCTGACCAATTCGCCTTTCCTGAAGGTGGAAGCGTCAAAGTTCACCGAGGTGGGCTACGTGGGCCGCGACGTGGAGTCGATGATCCGCGACCTGGTGGAGATCTCGATCGACATGGTGCGCGAGGAGCGGCTGGAGGAAGTGGAGGATCGCGCGGAGATGAACGCGGAGGAGCGGCTGCTCGATGTGTTGCTGCCGCCTCCGCCGGCGCTTCCGCCGGGGCGCGAGGGCCAGTTGACGCTGCCCGGCGAGGACTCGCACCAGCGCTCGCGGGAGAAGCTGCGGCAGCAGTTCCGCGAGGGTAAGCTGGACGACCGGATGGTGGAGATCGAGGTGCGGCAGTCGAACACGCCGCAGTTCGGGATCATCAGCAACCAGAGCCTTGAGGACATGGAGATGAACCTCAAGGACATGCTGCCCAACATCTTCGGCTCGGCCCCGAAGAAGCGCAAGATGAAGGTGAGCGAGGCGTTCGACTACCTGGTGCAGGAGGAAGAAGGCCGGCTGATCGACATGGACAGCGTGAACCGCGCGGCGGTGGAGCGGGTGGAGTCGAGCGGGATCATCTTTCTGGATGAGATTGACAAGATTGCCGGGCGCGAGAGCGGGCACGGGCCGGATGTGAGCCGCGAGGGCGTGCAGCGCGACATCCTGCCCATCGTGGAAGGAACGACCGTGAACACGCGCTACGGAATGGTGCGCACGGACCACATCCTGTTTATTGCCGCGGGCGCGTTTCACGTGTCCAAGCCGAGCGACCTGATCCCGGAGCTGCAGGGCAGGTTTCCGATTCGCGTGGAGCTGCAATCGCTCACCGTGGAAGACTTCCTGCGCATCCTCACGGAGCCCAAGGCGAGCCTGACCAAGCAGTATTCGGCGCTGCTCGAAACCGAGGGCGTGAAGCTGGAGTTTACAACTGAGGCGCTGAAAGAGATGGCGGA
Source organism: uncultured Acidobacteriota bacterium (assembly GCA_963766785.1). GTDB lineage: Bacteria > Acidobacteriota > Terriglobia > Terriglobales > Acidobacteriaceae > Telmatobacter. The sequence continues at coordinate 32,061 of CAVYBV010000003.1, read as the reverse complement.
GTTCGCCTTCAAGGTGAACGAGTCCACTGAGAACATTGGCGCGCGGCGGCTGCACACCATCATGGAGCGGGTTCTGGAGGACGTGAGCTTCCTGGCGCCGGACGTGGTGAAGCGCGCGGCAGAGCCGGGCGGCCCCGCGGCGGAGCACGTACGCAACGAGGCCTCGGCGCCGCTGCCCTACGAGGAGCGGATGACGGCGTCAGGCCCGGAGAAGGTTTTCCTCATCACCGACGAGTACGTGAAGCAGATGGTGGCCAGCGTGGTGAAGGATCAGGATTTGTCGCGCTACATCCTGTAGCGCATGGGAATACGGAATAGGGAGTAGGGAGTAGAAAGCCCCGACGCCCTGGTCCCTTTCGTCCCTATTCCCTATTTGTGCATTGTCAATAGGTTGTTCCGATCAAGCCCTGCGCGGCTGATGGGTGGTGAAGCGTCGAGGCTGCCGTGTGGTCTGTGCCAGTTGTACTGGTGGACCCAGCGGGGCAGTTCTTCGGCGCGCTGAGTTGAGTTCTGATACGAGCGGCCGTAGGCCCACTCGCGCAGAGCGGTCTGGATGAAGCGTTCGGCTTTTCCGTTGGTGCGCGGAGTGTAGGGCCGGGTGCGGCGGTGCTTGAGGCCGAGCAGCCGGCAGGCCTGGGCAAAGCGGCGCGAGGCGTAGGCGGGCCCGTTGTCGGTCAACACGGCCTTGAAGCGGATGCCAAGCCGGTCGTAGTAGGCCAGGGCGCGGTGAAGGAACTCCACCACGGAATCGGCCTGCTCGTTGGGGAAGATGTCGGAGAAGGCGATGCGGGAGTGGTCGTCGATGGCCACGTGGACGTACTCCCAGCCCAGGCCGCGGGTGCGCCGGCTGGGGTCGCCGTGGATGCGCATACCTTCGGCGCTGAAGCGTCCCAGCTTCTTGATGTCGAGGTGGAGCAGATCGCCGGGGGCGGCGTGCTCGTAACGCTTGACCTCGGGGCGAGGCTCCAGATCGCGCATGCGGCTGAGCTTGAGCCGGCGCAGGATGCGGCTTACCGTGGCCTGGCTGAGGCCGGTATGCAGGGCGATGCGCAGGCCGCTCCAGCGCTCCTTGCGCAGCAGCCGTACCCGCTCTACCCGCTCCGCCGGCGTGGGCTTGCGCAGCCGGCACGGGCGCGAGCTGCGATCCACCAGGCCAGCGCGGCCCTCCGCGCGATAACGGCGGACCCACTTGGCTGCCGTCTTTGGGCTGACGTTGGCTGCGGCTGCAGCCGCAGCCAACGTCAGCCCATCCTCCAGCACTTGCTTCACCATCTGCTCTCGACTCCACACCGTTGTTCGGGCATTCTTGTGATAGTCCATCTGGTCTCCTGAATGACTGAGTCTTTGACAAACCCAGCCTACAGGTCCCGATCAGATGGACAACCTATTGAAACCTCACACCTATTCCCTACTCCCTAATCCCTGTCTCTATCACCAGACAAACGGAATGAGCCGCCAGCGGGTGCGATGGCAGTATTCGGCGTATCCGGGCAGTTCGCGGCTGAGGACCTTCTCTTCGTTGAGCAGGCGGACGACGTAAACCACAATCAAAAGCAGAAACAGCGGCAGGGTGGCGAGCGAGGCCATCCCCACCGGCATGGCAATCTGCGAGAGGCTGAATCCGGCGTACATGGGATGGCGGATCAGCCGGTAGGGACCGGAGCTGATGACGCTCTGGCCTTCCTCAACGCGAATGGTGCGCGCGGCGAACCGGTTGACGGCGATGGTCCAGAAGACGAGCAGAATGCCGGCCAGGGAGAGGAAATCGGCGGCCAGGCTGAGCCACGCCGGCACCGGCCCCAAGAGGCTCCGCGTCCAGCCAAAACGGTAATCGAAGCCCGGAGCCATAGCGGCCAGTAGGAGCAGCGGAATCAAGGCCAGGATCACCTTGCGCTGCGTGGGTTCCCGCTCCCGGCCTTTCAGGCGCCGCTCCAGCGTCCGCGGATCGACCACCACCAGCCAGAGCATGAAGCCGATGACTGGCAGCACGTAAAACGCGCCAAAAGCCCACGCCTGCCAGAAGCGCCAGGTTCCGGCGGGAATGAAGAACAACGCCCCCAGGAATCCTGAGAACACTACGGCGCGCATCAGGACGTTGGCGAGCAGCCGCGCCCGCGAAGCAAGCGCACGCTCCTCGAGGCCAGGCGTTGTGACGGCGGGATCCATGACGACAACTCCTTCCCAGCCGCCGCGGCGATCGGGGAAGGAGGGACGTGGCGGCCGCTTACGGATCGATTCACCCTCAACCGGCATCCAACTCGAGTGGAACAAGCCAGCATACGCCGGTCTCCCTGCTGCGAAGATAAATTCCGAAGTGGTTTCCTGACCGGCTATGGCCGGCAAGGCCGGTTTCGCTGTGCGGGTGCGGAGGCAGCGCGCCGAGCGTGACCGCGGTCACTGTCTGAGCCGTGCGGACGGTGCGATAAAGGACTTCAGGGCCGGATCCACAACCGTGGATTCGGCCCTGAAGCTTTTAGAGACGAGGTACCCCCACCCCCCCCCTCACTATGGATCACAATGTGGTACTTTTCTTGTATCGAATCTGAAAACATTAAGGTTAGGAAAAAAGCAAGCACAAAAATCGTCCCGCATCGTGATGAATCCCACTGCGGGATGCAATTTCCCACTTTGTGAAACGCGGGCCAGGGCGCAGTCGCGGTAATTTCTGGCCCGCAAATCCCTCTTCGTGAGCTCCAACCAGGAGAACGAATTTGGCAGCCAGCATCTGTTTCGTTGTATGCTTCCCTCGCGGGAGGAGGTCAACCTCATGCACGGACCCATTCGAGTCATCACGGTGGAACGCGAGTACGGCTCTCATGGCGCGGAGTTCGCGCACGATCTTGCGGCGCGGCTGGGATGGAAGCTGTACGATTCCGAGCTGGTGACCGGCGCGGCGCGCGCCGCCGGCGTTCCGGAGGCGCAGGCGGCCAGGTACGACGACCGGCTGGACCCGTGGTATTACCGCTACGGCAAAGTGTTCTGGCAGGACTCGATGTACTACTCGAACGGGCCCTGCGACGACCAGGTCTTCGATTGTGAGCGCATGTACGCGCTGATCCGCAAGGAGATTGTGGACGCGGCCAGGGCGGGCAACTGCGTGCTGGTGGGGCGCGGATCGGCGTTTGCGCTCGCCGGACAGCCGGGATGCTTTCACATCTTTGTGTATGCCACCTTGGCGGCCAAGCGGGACTGGTTTGCGCAGACGTTTCCTGACAAAGCCGACCGGGCCGAACACGAGCTGGCCGAGGCGGACAAGCGCCGCGCGGCGGCGGTCAAGCGATATTACAACCAGGACTGGTGCGCGCGCGGCGGCTACCACATGCTGCTGAACTCCTGCATGGGAACCGAAGCGATGATTGCGGCGGCGAGCGCGGCGGCCGGGCTGCGGGTGGCGGAGCCGTTGGCCAGTAGCCGGTAGCTTGTAGCTTGGCTGAGGCGACCTGGCTGTAGGCTACGAGCTACTGGCTACAGGCTACAAGCTCCCGACTTCTACACGTGGGACCCGTGAGGAGATACGCGTGAAGATTTCCCAGGGGATGGTGCCGGCGGCGTCGGCGTGGTCGAATGCTGAGATAGTTTCGCTGCCTTGTGAGCCGATGAGAACGACTTCGTCGCCGGCTTCGACGCCGGGAATTTCAGTGACATCGAGGACAGCCTGATCCATGCTGATGCGGCCCACGAGCGGGGCGCGCTCGCCGCGGACGAGCAGGCTGAAGCGGTTGCCGAGGCGGCGGTCGAGGCCATCGGCGTATCCGCAGGCGATGAGCGCCAGGCGCATGGGTTCAGTGGCCACGAAGGTGCCGTTATAGCCGATCTCGGCGCCGGCGGGAACGCTGCGAACGCTGGCCACGCGGGTTTTCCAGGTGAGGACGGGTTTAAGGCTTGCGCGGGCGGCGGCCAGCGGCGCGGGTTCATGCGGCGCAGCGAAGGGCGGATCGAAGCGCGGAACCAGCCCGTAAAGAGCCAGGCCGAGGCGCAACATGGGAACAAGGTTGTGCTGCCGTGCGAGCGCCGCGAGTTTGTCCGCCGAACCGCCGAGCAGCGCCGCCGAAGCGCCGACGCTGAGCCAGATGTGGCTGCCAGCTTTCCTCGGCAGCACGGAGTGAATGAGGATCAGAGCTTCGTCGAGGCACTCGATCTGCGCCGCTGTCGTTTCCCCGCCGGACTCGTCGGATGCGTAAAGGTGCGTCATCACCGCTTCCAGGGCGACGGGAGAATCGCCGGTCAAGCGAGCGAGCAGGTCCGGCAGGCGGTCAAGGTCGGCGCCCTGGCGGCTCATGCCGGTGTCGATTTCAAGATGAACCGGCATGGACGCCGGCGAGAACCCGTGGGCACGCGCGTAGCGCTCCAATTCGTCAATCTGCCAGCGCTCCCAGACCACCGGTGTGAGTCGATTCTCAAACACTGCCGCGGCCTGTCCTGGGAACACACCGCCGATGACGACGATGCGCGCATGGGGGCAGAGGGCGCGCGCGGCTACGCCTTCTTCCACGCTGGTGACGCCGAGCCAGCGCGCCCCGGCGCGGACCGCGGCGGGTGCGCAGAGCGAGAGCGAGTGGCCGTAGGCGTCGGCCTTCACGATGGTGAGGCACTCGGTGCCCGCTCCCGCCAATTGCCGCAGGAATCGGTAGTTGTCTTCGAGCGCGCGGGTGCTGATTTCAGCCCAGCTGGGGCGGGTTGGGAGAGTCGTGTCCAAGCGTCAGTTTATCGTGAGGAGCTGATCAACGCGCCCGCGCGAATTCGCTGCGATAGCGGCTGTAGGTGAAGTAGATGACCAGGCCGATGGCGAGCCAGATGAAGAACGCGATCCAGGTCAGGATTTCCAGGCCCATCATCAGCACGATGCAGAAAACGATGGAGAGGATGGGAATGACCGGTCCGAAGGGCGTGCGGAAGCCGCGTTTGCGATCGGGCTCGCGGTAGCGAAGGATAAGCACGCCGATGGAGACCAGCACAAAGGCGAACAGCGTGCCGATGTTGGACAAATTCGAAACTGTCCCGATGTCGAGCAGGCCGGCCGGAATGCCGACCACGAAGCCGGCGACCCATGTGGCAAACGCAGGAGTCCGGTACCGCGGATGAAGTACGCCGAAGACGCGGGGCAGCAGGCGGTCGCGGGACATGGCGAACCACACGCGGGCCTGGCCGAGCTGGAAGACGAGGATGGAGGAAATCATGCCCAGCATGGCGCCGATGAGGACGACCAGGCGGACCCAGTGCAGCTCATGCGAGCCGGTCTGGAGGGTCAGGCGCTTGAGGGAGTTGACAACCGGAGCGGCATCGCCCATCACGGACTGCCAGGGCACGATGCCGGAGAGGACGATGGCTACTCCGCCGTAGAGGACGGTGCAGGCGGCCAGTGTGGCCAGGATGCCGATGGGCATGTCGCGCTGGGCGTTGCGACACTCTTCGGCGGCGGTGGAGACGGAATCGAAACCGATGTAAGTGAAGAAAATGATGGAGCCGCCGGTAAGGATGCCGCCCCAGCCGTTGGGCATGAACGGGTGCCAGTTATGCGGCTTGATGAAGCTGGATGCGGCGATGATGAAGGCGAGAATGGCGACGATCTTGACGAAGACGAGGATGTTGTTGGTGCGCGCCGACTCGCGGATACCGCGGACCAGGATGACGGTAAGGATCATCACGATGAGGAACGCGGGGACGTTGAAGCCGAAGTGCCAGCCGGGGTTGTAGAGGTTGTTGCCGGCCATGTCCTGGAGGCCGGTGGGCAGGAAGGCGGGCGAGATCCATCGGAGCGAGGGATGGATGCCGAACCAGTCCATCATGTCGAGGACGTGGGCGGCAAAGCCGACGCTGACGCTCATGTTGGAGAAGGCGTATTCGAGAATGAGGTCCCAGCCGATGATCCAGGCCACAAGCTCGCCCATGGTCACGTAGGTGTAGGTGTAGGACGATCCCGCGATGGGGATCATGGAGGACATTTCGGCGTAGCAAAGGCCGGTGAAGGCGCAGACGATGGCGACCAGGACCAGCGAGAGCGCCAGGCCCGGGCCGGCGCCGGGACGGCCGTTGAGGGCGGTGTGGAAGATGACCCAGTGAATGAGCGGAGTGTTGGCGATCTCCGGCGAGTCGAAATGCTGGCCGGCCATGGCGGTGCCGATGACCGTGAAAATGCCGGAGCCGATGACCGCGCCGATTCCCAGGGCCGTGAGCGACCACGGGCCGAGGGTTTTCTTGAGGCATTGGCCGGGCTCTTCAGACTCGCGGATCAGCTTGTCGATGGATTTGCGGGCAACGAGTTGGCTGGGCAGTCGAGTTCTCCTCATCGCGGAAGCGGGAACGATAGCGACAGCATACAGCCTTCCGGCGAGGAGACGCAGCCCCTGAAAAGCAGCCCTCAGCTTTCAGCCGTCAGCCCTCAGCTTTTGGCCCGAAGAAATTCACATGGCGGATTCGCCAAAAGCTCAGCCTTCAGGATTCCGGCTGGATCGGCCAGAATCGAGCTGAAGGCTGAGAGCTGACGGCTGAGGGCTGTCTCTTTACCGCTTGGTCTGCCCGCGAACCATCTTCTTGACCTTGCGTTTCTCGGAGCCGCGGGGGGTGGTGCGCTTGGCCTTGGGTGCGGCCTTTTTGCGCGCGGCGCGCTTCACTTTCTTGCGTTCCTGCCTGTCTTCAATTTTCTTTGTATCGGCCACGAATACCCTCTCTGAATGCGATGAGTGCCACAGCCGGTGCTTCCGGCTGCATTGCCATCTAATGGTAACAGCCGCTTAAGGGCTGGCGAAAGGAGTCGATGTCGTATGGACGAAGGCAGCGCGCAGGGTGTATTGTCGTCCCGAAGCAGCAGGTGGAGCGGGCCGGTCATCCCCGGTTTGGCAACGCGGAGCGCGGCTGCCGCGGCCGTACCGAATGCAATGCAAGCGACTGCGAGTGAGCCAATCCTGGCCGCATGGCAAAGCGGGATTTCTGGGAGATCGATGTGAAGGGACTGAATTTTGAGCTGGGCGAGTCCATCGCGCTGATGCGCGAGACTGTGCACCAGTTTGCGCAGGATGAGATTGCGCCGATAGCCGCGGAGGTGGACCGCAAAAACGAGTTTCCGCGGCGGATCTGGCGGCGGCTGGGCGATCTGGGGTTGCTGGGCATCACGGTGGACGAGGAGTACGGCGGCGCGGAACTGGGCTACCTGGAACACGTGGTGGCGATGGAGGAGATATCGCGCGCGTCGGCGTCGATTGGCCTCTCCTACGGTGCGCATTCCAATCTCTGCGTAAACCAGCTGGCCAAGAACGGAACCAGGGAACAGAAGCGGAGATTTCTGCCCAAACTCATCAGCGGCGAGCACGTGGGCGCGCTGGCCATGAGTGAGACCGAGGCCGGGTCCGACGTGGTGAGCATGCGTTTGCGCGCGGACAAGCGCGGCGACGCCTTTGTGCTGAACGGATCCAAGATGTGGATCACCAACGGTCCCGACGCCGATACGCTGATCGTATACGCGAAGACAGAAGCGACAGCAGCATCGCGCGGCATCACGGCATTCATCGTGGAACGCGGATTCAAGGGATTCTCGAGCTCGCCCAAGCTGGACAAGCTGGGTATGCGCGGATCGAACACGTGCGAACTGGTGTTCCGCGATTGCGAAGTGCCGGAAGAAAATGTGCTGGGGCGGGTTGGCGGCGGCGTGCGGGTGCTGATGTCGGGACTGGATTATGAGCGGCTGGTGCTGTGCGGCGGGCCGCTGGGTATCATGGCGGCATGCCTCGATGTTGTGATTCCGTATGTGCACGAGCGCAAGCAGTTCGGCAAAGCCATCGGCGAGTTTCAACTGATGCAGGGCAAGCTGGCCGACATGTACGTGGCGTATCATGCCTGCCGCGCGTACGTGTACGCGGTGGCGCAGGCATGCGACCGGGGCGAATCGGTACGCAAGGATTGCGCGGGAGCCATCCTCTATTCGGCGGAGAAGGCGACGTGGATGGCGGGACAGGCGATTCAGGCGCTGGGCGGCAACGGCTACATCAACGAGCATCCCACGGGACGGCTATGGCGCGACGCCAAGCTGTTCGAGATCGGCGCCGGCACGTCGGAGATTCGGCGCATGCTGATTGGGCGCGAGCTGTTCAAGGAGACGGCGTAGGGGCGGGACGATGAGCGTTCTACCATCTCAGGTGCAGACGCGCAGCGACGAATTCCGCGGCAACACCGAGCGGATGCGGGAGCTGGTGCGCGAGCTGCGCGAGAAGACGGCGCACGCGGCGCTGGGCGGCTCGGAGGCCGCGAGAAAGAAATACAAATCTCGCGGGAAGCTGTTTGTGCGCGAGCGCGTGGACCTGCTGCTGGATGCGGGATCGCCGTTTCTGGAGCTGTCTGCGCTGGCGGCGAACGGAATGTACGGCGACGATGTGCCGGGCGCGGGGCTGGTTACCGGGATGGGCAGGATCAGCGGCACGGAATGCGTGATCGTTGCCAATGACGCGACCGTGAAGGGCGGCACGTATTTTCCGTTGACCGTGAAAAAACACCTGCGCGCGCAGCAGATTTCGCTCGAAAACAATTTGCCGTGTGTCTACCTGGTGGATTCGGGAGGCGCTTTTCTGCCCTTGCAGGACGAGGTGTTCCCCGATCGCGAGCACTTCGGCGCCATCTTCTTTAACCAGGCCAACCTGAGCGCGAAGGGAATTGCGCAGGTTGCGTGCGTGATGGGCTCGTGCACCGCCGGCGGCGCGTATATTCCTGCAATGTCCGACGAGGCCGTGATCGTCAGGGAGCAGGGCACGATCTTTCTCGGCGGCCCTCCGCTGGTGAAGGCGGCTACGGGCGAGGACGTGACCGCGGAAGAGCTGGGCGGAGCGGACGTGCACACGCGCATCTCCGGCGTGGCCGATCACTTTGCCGAGGACGATGCGAATGCGCTGGCTGTGGTGCGCCGGATTGTGGCCAACCTGAACCGGCCCAAACCGCCGGGGCCGCAGCAGAAAGCGGAGGACCCGCTCTTCGATCCGGAAGAGATTTACGGAATTGTGCCGGCGGATACGCGCAAACCCTACGACGTGCGCGAGGTGATTGCGCGCATGGTGGACGGCAGCCGGATGGACGAATTCAAGCAGCGCTACGGCGCCACGCTGGTGACGGGATTCGCGCACATCTGCGGCTACGCGGTGGGCATCCTGGCCAATAACGGCATCCTGTTTTCGGAGTCGGCGCTGAAGGGCGCGCACTTTATCGAGCTGTGTGCGCAGCGCGGCATACCGCTGGTGTTTCTGCAGAACATTACAGGCTTCATGGTGGGCAGGAAGTACGAGAACGGCGGCATTGCCAAGGACGGCGCCAAGATGGTGATGGCGGTCGCATGCGCGCGCGTGCCCAAGTTCACGGTGCTGATGGGAGGCAGTTTTGGCGCGGGGAACTACGGGATGTGCGGGCGCGCGTACGGACCCAGGCTGCTGTGGATGTGGCCCAATGCGCGCATCAGCGTGATGGGCGGCGAGCAGGCGGCGAACGTGCTGGGGCGCGTGCGCCGCGACGCGCTGGAGGCACAGCACAAGGAATGGAGCGCCGAGGCCGAGGAAGAATTCAAAGCGCCGATCCGGCAGCAATACGAGGAGCAGGGCAATCCCTACTACGCGACAGCACGGTTGTGGGATGACGGAATCCTCGACCCGAAGGAGACGCGGCGCGCGCTGGCGCTGGGGCTGGCAATGGCGCAGAATGCGCCGGCGGAGCCGACGCGGTTTGGCGTGTTCCGGATGTGAACAGGGATGAGCGAGCGAACGGTGGAGATGGAGCGGCGCGGCGCGGCGGCGTGGGTGTGGATGAGCCGGCCGGAGCTGCACAATGCATTGAACGAGGATCTGATCGCGGAGCTGACGCAGGCCTTTCGCGCGCTGGAGCAGGATGCCGGCGTACGCGCGATTGTTCTTACCGGGCGGGGCAAGAGCTTTTGCGCCGGCGCGGACATCGAATCGATGAAGCGCCAGGGAGCGGCGGCCTTTGAGGAGAACCTGGCCAGTGCACGCGAGCTCGCCGCAATGTTCCACGCCATCGCAGAGTCGAGAAAGCCCACGATTGCGCGGGTGAACGGCGCAGCCATTGGCGGCGGACTGGGCCTGGTGAGCGCGTGCGATATTGCCGTGGCGTCGCGGGAGGCGAAGTTTGCCGCCTCCGAGGTGCGACTGGGATTGATACCCGCAACCATCGGCCCTTACGTGGTGCGCGCGATCGGCGAGCGCTGGGCCAGGCGGTTGTTCCAGACCGCGGAGCGAATCACGGCGGCGCAGGCGGAACGCATCGGCCTGGTGCATGAAGCGGTTGAGCCGGAGGCTCTGGACGCGCGCATCGAAGCAATTGTGAGCGATCTTGAGGCCGGAGCGCCGGACGCGCAGAGCGCAGCCAAGGATCTGATCGACGCGGTTGCGGGGCAGCCGGTTACGACGGAACTGATTGACGACACGGCGGTGAGGATTGCAAAGATCCGCGCGGGCGAGGAAGCGCGGGAGGGATTGAGCGCATTCCTGGAGAAGCGTCCTGCGGCATGGAGCCGGCCCACCAAGGCTAACAATGTTTGAAACCATCCTGATTGCCAATCGCGGCGAAATTGCCTGCCGCATCATTGCCACATGCAGAAAGATGGGGATTCGCGCCGTCGCCGTCTACTCCGATGCCGATGCCAAGAGCCGGCACCTGCGATTGGCGGACGCGGCGGTGCGGATCGGGCCGCCGCCCTCGCGCGAGAGCTACCTGAGCATCGAGCGGATCATCGAAGCGGCGAAGCAAACCGGCGCACAGGCGATCCATCCGGGCTACGGGTTCCTCGCAGAGAACGCGGCATTTGCCGAAGCGTGCGCGGCGGCGGGCGTGGTATTCATCGGCCCACCGGCAGCGGCGATTCGCGCCATGGGCTCAAAGGCGGCGGCAAAGGAACTGATGCTGAAGGCGGGCGTGCCGCTGACGCCGGGATACGACGGCGGGGAACAGTCGCCGGAATTCCTCGAAAAGCAGGCGGAAAAGATCGGCTACCCAGTGATGATCAAAGCCAACGCCGGCGGCGGCGGCAAGGGTATGCGGCGCGTGGATGCGCCGGAGCAGTTCGCCGATGCGGTGGCGAGCTGCCGTCGCGAGGCGGCAGCGTCGTTCGGCGACGATTCTGTGCTGCTGGAAAAGTACCTGGTTGAGCCGCGCCACGTGGAGGTGCAGGTCTTCGGCGACACGCACGGCAACGTGGTGAGCATTTTTGAGCGCGATTGCAGCGTGCAGCGCCGGCATCAGAAGGTGATCGAAGAAGCTCCGGCGCCGCTGATCCCAGAAGAGTTGCGCGAGGCGCTTGCGGAGGCGGGGCGCAGCGCGGCGCGCGCGGTTGGCTATGTGGGCGCGGGCACCGTGGAATTCCTGCTCGATCGCGACGGCGGGCTGCACTTCATGGAGATGAACACGCGCCTGCAGGTGGAGCATCCGGTTACGGAGATGATCACTGAGCTGGACCTGGTGGAGTGGCAACTGCGCGTGGCCGCGGGCGAGCCGTTGCCGCTCGGCCAGGCGCAGATTGCAATGCGCGGGCACGCGATAGAAGTGCGGATCTATGCCGAGGATCCGGCGCGCGATTTTCTGCCGTCAATTGGGAAGATTGTGCATCTGCGCGCGCCCGCGGCTTCAGAACACGTGCGCATCGATACTGGCGTAGAGCAGGGAGACGCGATCACGCCGTTCTACGACCCCATGATCGCCAAGCTGATCGTGTGGGACGAGACCCGCGAACTGGCGGTTCGGCGCATGGCCGCGGCCTTAATCGAATTCCAGATCGTCGGCGTGACCAACAACGTGGAATTCCTGCGGCGGCTGGTGACGAGCGCATCGTTTGCAAAGACGCACCTGGACACGAGCCTCATGGAACGCGAGCGGGCGTGGCTGCAATCAGGCGCGGGCGAGCCGCCACCGGAGGCGCTGGTGTTGGCGGCATTGGCCGTGTTGTTGCGTGAACATGATACAGGCGAAGCGAGCGGCGAACCGCAGTCGCCCTGGGCGGCGCGGGACGGGTGGCGCCTGGGTTCAAGACTGACGCGAACGCTGCAATTTGAGACCGGCGGGTTGGCGGCCACGGTCAAGGTGGCCTATCGCGCTGCCGGGTTCCGCATGACGATTGGCAACCAAGAGCTTGAGGCGCATGCAGAGTTGCTTGGCAGCGAGGTCGACGCGGTGATCGACGAGCGGCAGGTGGCGGGGACAGTGGTGAGAACGCACGAAGACCTTCACGTGTTCCACGATGGCGGATATTTCATCTTCCATTACGACGATCCGCTGGAAGTCGAAGCGCATCACCATGCCGGAGAAGGCAGCCTCATGGCGCCCATGCCGGGAAGAGTGGTTGCGCTGGCGGCCACGCCGGGTGCGCGCGTGGAAAAAGGCGCGCCCCTGTTGGTGCTGGAAGCGATGAAAATGGAATGTACCATCTATGCGCCGGCCGCTGGGCGCGTGGAGGCGTTTCATTTCGGTCCCGGGGACCAGGTGAGCGAGGGAGCGGAACTGTTGAAGTTTGCGGAAGAGGCGAAGGCGAAGTAATGGCGGAGGAGGTACGCATTGTCGAGGTGGGGCCGCGGGACGGGCTGCAGAATGAGAAGCAGACGGTTCCGACCGAGACCAAGTTCGCGCTGATCGGCCTGCTGACTGACGCGGGTTTGAAGACGATCGAGGCGACCGCGTTTGTGTCGCCACGATGGGTGCCGCAGATGGCGGATCATGCGGAGGTTCTGCGCGCGCTTCCACGGCGCGAGGGCGTGAGCTATCCGGTGCTGGTGCCCAACCTGAAGGGCTTTGAAGCTGCGCTGGCGGCGGGAGCTACCGAAGTTGCGGTCTTTGCTGCCGCGTCGGAGAGGTTCTCTCAGAAGAACATTAATTGCAGCATCGCCGAGAGCCTGGAACGGTTCGCGCCTGTGTTCGCGGCTGCGCGAGCAGCGAACGTCCGCGTGCGCGGGTACGTTTCCTGCGTGTTGGGCTGCCCGTACGAAGGCGAAGTGGCTCCGGAGCGCGTGGCGGAAGTGGCGGGAAAGCTGTTGGATGAGGGCTGCTACGAGATTTCGCTGGGCGACACCATCGGCGTCGGTACGCCGAATCGTACGAAAGATGTGATTGCGCGCGTGGCCGAGCGCGTACCGGTCGCATCGCTGGCCGGGCATTTCCACGACACCTACGGCCAGGCTCTGGCCAATATCTATGCGGCGATGGAACTGGGTGTGCGCGTATTCGATGCATCTGTGAGCGGTTTGGGTGGATGCCCATATGCGCCGGGAGCCGCCGGGAATGTGGCCACCGAAGACCTGGTGTACATGCTCAACGGCATGGGCGTAGAGACCGGAGTGGACCTCGACAGGCTCATCGCTGCGGGCGCGTATATTTGCGAGAGGCTGGGCCGGGAGACGCAATCGCGGGTGGCGAAGGCGATGAAGAAGCGAGCCGGCGAGTCAGCAAGTTAGCTGTGATCAGGCGAGGATCTTCGCTTCGGTCTTCGCCTGGACTTCATCGCGGGTGACTCCGGCGGCCAGTTCAACCAGCTTGAGCCCGCCGGGCGTGATGTCCAGTACGCAAAGATCAGTGACGATACGGCTGACCACGCCCGCGCCCGTCAGCGGCAGCGTGCATTGATGCAGGATTTTCGGCTCACCGTTTTTTGACGTGTGCTCCATGAGAGCAATCACCCGGCGCACGCCGGCGACGAGGTCCATGGCGCCGCCCATGCCCTTGATCATCTTGCCGGGGATCATCCAGTTGGCCAGGTCGCCGCGTTCGGAGACCTGCATCGCGCCCAGGATGGCGAGGTCGATGTGGCCTCCGCGAATCATGCCGAAGGAATCGGCGCTGGAGAAGAAGGTGGCGCCGGGCAATGCGGTCACGGTCTGTTTGCCGGCGTTCACCAGGTCGGCGTCAACTTCATCGTCGGTCGGGAATGGGCCGAGGCCGAGCATGCCATTCTCCGATTGCAGGGTGACGTGGATGCCGGCGGGAACGTAGTTGGCCACCAGGGTGGGCATGCCGATGCCGAGATTCACGTAGAATCCGTCTTCGAGTTCTTGCGCGGCGCGCTGCGCCATTTGCTCACGGGACCATGCCATGGTTGCGGCCTCTATGCCTTTCTGACCTACGCCTTCCGGACGGTGCGTTGCTCGATGCGTTTTTCCGGATGCGGATTGTGCACGATGCGCTCAACGAAAATGCCGGGAGTGTGAACCTGGTCGGGATCAAGCTCGCCGATGTCGACCAGCATCTCCACCTCGGCAACCGTGATGCGGCCGCAGGTGGCGGCGTTGGGATTGAAGTTGCGCGCGGTCTTGCGATAGACCAGGTTGCCCTCGGTGTCGCCCTTCCACGCCTTTACCAGAGCAAGGTCGGCGCGGATGCCGCGTTCGAGGATGTGGATGTGGCCGTCAAACTCGCGATGTTCCTTGCCTTCGGCCACCATGGTGCCGGCTCCGGTGCGGGTGTAAAACCCGGGAATTCCTGCGCCGCCGGCGCGCATGCGCTCCGCCAGCGTGCCTTGGGGACTGAACTCGAGCTCGAGCGAGCCGGCAAGGTACTGGCGCTCGAATTCGCGGTTTTCGCCCACGTAACTGGAGATCATCTTGCGGATTTGCCCGGTCTCGAGGAGCAACCCGAGACCCCATCCGTCGACGCCGGCGTTGTTGCTGGCTATGGTAAAGTTTTTCTTCCCCGTGTTGCGCAGGGCCAGGATGAGAGCTTCGGGAATTCCGCAGAGGCCAAAGCCGCCGACAGCGATGGTCATGCCGTCTTCGACGATGCCGGCGAGGGCGGAGTCCGCATTGGGGTAGACCTTGGAGCGAGCCAATGAAGCGACCTCTCAGGACCTGGAGTTTGCCCGCTCAGTAGTATGCGAGGCGAGCCGCAAGGTTCGCAATAGGCGTGCGCTGCCACAATGGGGCTTCCATCGGTTTCAGAAGGCAGTGGCGCTGCGTTTGCCAGCTCGCCCGCCCATCGTGAAATACTCAGGAGCGGCGATTCTGGTACCGCCGACTCCTCTTCCTGCGGGTACTTGCCTTGGAACGGAAGCAGTATAGAGCGCGCCTGGAGCGCAAGTTCTGCATCTCGGAATCGGCGCAATGCTATCATTTCGAGTTTATCGTGGACGAACTGGAAAACTTTCCTTATGCCGCGGGCCAGTTCATCTCCACAGTGGCGATGGATTCACGGGGCAAGGAACAGACGCGAGCCTATTCCGTCGCCTCGGCCTCTCGCGGCAACCGGTTCGACCTGTGCGTGAACCGCGTGGAGGGCGGATTCTTCTCCAACTATCTGGCCGATCTGACGGACCTGGCTCCGGGAGACACGATCGAGTTTAACGGACCCCACGGGTATTTCCTGCTGCGCGAGCCGATGACGGACTCCATTTTCATCTCCACCGGAACCGGCATCGCGCCCATGCGCGCTTACGTGCAGTGGCTGTTTCCCGAAGACGGCACGGAACGCAGCGAGGGCAAAGATATCTGGTGCGTGCACGGGACACGCTATAAGCCGGAGCTATTTTATCGCGACGAGTTTGAAGCGCTGGCCGCGCGCCATCCGAATTTCCATTACCTGGCGACGCTGAGCCGCGCGGATGCAAGCTGGACGGGGTTGCGCGGCTACGTGCAGGAGCACGTGGCGCACATCATCGAGGAACGCGCCAAGCGGCTCAACCAGCCGCTTCCGCTTGCGCCCGTCGATCCCGCGATCCCCGCAACCGATCTCCGCTTTGACATTCACGCCTACATCTGCGGGCTGAACAACATGGTTTCCGGAGTGCGGGAGCGGCTGAAGGACTACGGCTGGCACCGCAAGCAGATTGTCTCCGAACGCTACGACTGAAGCAGGGAGCAAGGGAACAAGAAAGCATGGCTCAGACCATCCGCGAAGGGCGCGTCGGCGATAGCGTTACTCCTGTGAGCTCCATGCGGTTGCCTGTCCACACGGTTGCGGTTTGCCTGATTCTTGCGTGCTATGCCTGCGGCCGCGTGCTCCAGGTCGTGCACGGTCCGCCGGCAATTACTGCGCTGGTTGCGATGGAGGTTTTTTCTGCCTTTGCACTGGCCCTGGTGGATGGCGCACACGCCTGGGGCATGCGCGGCATTCTCGTATTCGCGGCCATCTGCACTGTCGTTGGCAACGTGGTTGAGAACATTGGGGTGGCCACGGGATTCCCGTATGGGCGCTACCAGTTCCTGGCGATTATGGGCCCGAAGTTATTGGTTGTTCCGGTGCTGCTGGGCCTGGCATACATCGGCATGGCCTATGCATCGTGGACGCTGGGTTCGGTGCTGGTCGGGCGCGCCTGGGGAGCAGGATCGCGCGCGCGCATGCTCGCGGTTCCGTTTGTAGCCGCGTTTTTCATGACCGCATGGGACGTGGCCCAGGACCCGGTATGGAGTACCATGCTTCATGCCTGGGCATGGCGGGATGGCGGCCCATGGTTCGGCGTGCCGCTCGAGAATTACTTCGGCTGGTTCCTCAACGTTTTTCTCATCTTTTTTCTGTTTGCGCTGTATGAAGCAGCAGCGAAGCTGGAACGCGCCGCTTCAGCCTGGCCCGCGCTGGCGCTTTACGTGCTCTGTGCCGCCGGAAACGCACTGCAACTTTTGACGCGGCGGTACCCACCCCTCAGCGTGGATGCATCGGGCAGGGCCTGGCGCACAGCGGACATTCTCGCGGCCTCCGCGGTGACGTCGATCTTGCTGATGGGAGGGTTGGCTGCGATGGCGGCGGCGAAAATGCACAATCGCGCTAGAGGTTGAACAGCTCGCGCAGGCGGCGCGTTTGCGCGCGGCTTACGGGGATCTCGGTCTGCTTCTTGTCGTTCATGCGCAACTGGTAACTGGATTTGAACCAGGGCACCACTTCGCGGATGTGATTGATGTTGACGACGAAGCCGCGATGGGCGCGCCAGAAAAGAGCGGGGTCGAGCAGATCGAGGAGGTCTTCGAGGGTGCGGCACTTGGACTGGCCCTCGAAGCTCTGCGTGACCACCCGGATGACGCCCTCGTCGATGGCCGCGAAGCAAATATCGGCCTGATCGATGAGCAGCAGCCGGCTCTGCGCCTGCACGATCAGCTTGGCGGGCTGGGGGGCGGCTTGCGGCCGGTGCAGGAGCTTGAGCAGGGCGTCGATCTGCGTCTCCGGCGCCGCGGACGGGCCGGCGGCGATGCGCGCCTTGACGCGCTCCACGGCTTGTTCCACGCGATTGCGATCGAACGGCTTGAGCAGATAATCGACCGCGTTCACATCGAAAGCGCGCACCGCGTACTGGTCGTATGCGGTGGCAAAGACGATCTGGGGCAGCGGGTACCGGTCCGCCGGGGAATGCCCGCCGGCGCCGATCTTTTCTTTGAGCCGCTTGAGCACGGCAAAACCGTCCAGGCCCGGCATCTGCACGTCGAGAAAGACGAGGTCGGGGCGATGTTCCTCGATCAGGTTGACGGCCTCGATCCCGTTGGCACCCTGGGCGACCACATCCACGCCGCCCACGGATTCGAGCAGGTATTGGAGCTCGTCGCGGGCCAGTTGTTCGTCGTCGATGATGAGCGCGGAGAGAGACATGCCGATGCTCGATTGTAGGAATCCAGGCCTCAGGCTGTCATCTTTGCGTGCAGCGTCAATCGCCCACCATGTGCAGCCGGGCCGGCATCTGGTCCACGGCCAGCTCGTGCCCGCAGCGGGTGCAGAACTGATCGGTTGTGCGGACAGTGCGGAAGCAGTTTCCGCAGCTCGCGGTCAACTGGTAGTTGCACTGGGGGCAGAAATGGAAATCGCTTTGCACAAAGGTGCCGCATGCGGCGCAGCGCGAGACCAGAGGCTGGCGCAGCAGGAAATACAGCACCGCGCCGATTCCGCCGGGCATGACAAAGCAGATCAGCATCCAGAAGCGCGCGCTCATGGAGCGGCGCGGCGCATCCTTGCTGACGTAGCCAATCATGAGGAAGTAGAGCGATGCCAGGATGCCCCAGGAGAGGTTGAAGTAAATGCGGAAACCGATGGGCGGGCCGGGATGGTGTCGCTGCTCGGGCAGCACCATCCAGAAGTAGTATTCGACTCCGACGAACGCGGCCACGGCAATAACGATAGCCCACAGCGGAATCAGCCGCGGGTCGTCATCGACGGCAATGCTTTTCAGATCACGCATATCTTGCCCTCCGGGGGGAGGGTTTTACCCAGCTTGGAGTGCACAATAACCAATCCTTAAAGAATGGACGGAGCCAGCGCCGGGGAAGTTGCGCTGTCTCCGTTTCCGCTGACTGGTTCCGTACAAACGGTTGCAGCACATAGGTTTAGTACTGATTCGCGCCGAAGAGCGCGCTGGTCAAGCCGCGCAGGAGCGCGCCGCGGGCTTAGCGGGTAAGAACCACGTACTTGCGTCCGTTGTAGAAGCGGTAGCCGCCGCCCGGATCGGCGGTCACCTGGAGCGGCACCGGGCGCTTCATCCCCTGGTCAATGGCGGAATTCGCAGTCAGGACGTCGTGGCCGCCCACGTCGGTGATGAGGAACTTGTCCCCGCCGATGAAGCTGAACCCGTAAGCGCCGGCGGGCAGATCCTGGCCGCCGATCTTCAGCGGGACCTCGGCGATGAAGTAGCCCTGGTACCTGGTGGCGACGTCGCTGGCATAGCCGCTGGTGTCAACCAGGGTAGCCAGCAAGTAAGCGCCATCGGAGAACTTGACGCCCCCGGAGTTCCGCGCCTGAACAGCAGCCGTTTGCCCCTTGTAGTAAACGGACGGGGGCAACAGCTTCTGGGCGTCTGTCCGGGTGAGGATGATGTTCTGTGCCTGGGCCGATGCCGGGACGGGCGGTGCGAGCATGAACACGACCGCGGCGCCGGCTGCGACGAGCTTTCCTATTCCCATGAAGCGCATGATTCTGTCCCCTTGAAAGCGATATGGATTGCGTTAGGGGAGTATAACGCACGCGGCCGGCGCGGGACTGTTTGAGGGGTCACAGACACAGGCGGCGCCGGAGGACGGTTACTTCGGCAATTCCATGGTCCCGTTCACCGTGAAAACCGCCGTATTTGCCGGAGATTCATTCCCGGGTTGCGAGCCGCCCAGGAAGATCCTGTATTCGCCGGGCATGATCGCTCGTTTTCCGTCAGCGTCCACTTCAGACAATGTGCGGGGATCGAGGGTGAAATCGATTTCGGCCGATTTTCCCGGCTGGAGATGAATGCGGCGGAAGCCGGCGAGGACCAGACGCGGCGAAACCTCCGTTTGCGGCTGCGCGAGATAGAGTTCGGCCACCTCGTCGCCGGCGATGTCGCCGGTGTTCGTCGCTTGGCCCTGCACATGGACCGAATCGCCGGCTTTCACGCTGTTCGCCGCGAGCTTGATTGCGCCGTACCGGAAGGTGGTGTAGCTGAGCCCGTAGCCGAAGGGGAAGAGCGGCTTCTCTGTCATGTAACGGTATGTGCGGCCCTTCATTGCGTAGTCGTCAAACGGAGGCAGTTGCGAGAGCGAACGATAGAAGGTGATGGGCAGGCGTCCGGCGGGGTTGTTGTCGCCGGCCAGAGTCTCCGCAATCGCGGTTCCACCCTCCTCGCCGGGATACCACGCCTCCAGGATGGCGGCGGCATGGTCGGCCGCGTAATTGACCGCGAGCGCGGAGCCGTTCTGGAGGACGACGATGACAGGCCGGCCAAGTGAGACAAGGGCCTCCAGCAGGCTCTCCTGAACCGCGGGCAGAACAATGTCGGTGCGATCGCCGCCGGAGAAGCCCTCGAGTTTGACTGGCATTTCTTCGCCCTCAAGTTCCGGCGAGAGGCCCAGGCAGGCGATGACGATGTCCGCACCCTTGGCCTGATTGAGAGCTTCATCGCGCAGGACCTGGGCGGGAGCCTGCCAGGTGAGGTCGATGCCGGCGGTCCCTGTCTTGTGCAGGTATTCCAGGCGGATGGCGTGCGGCTCTGTGTCGTCGAAGTGGACCGGCGATTCGAAAACTTCCCCGCGCTCGCCGCTCTTAGACTCGCTTTGCGCAATGAGCTTGCCGTCGAGATAGAGCCGGAAGCCCTCGGCGTTCTCGCAGGCGTAGCAGTAGTTGATGCGGACGCCCAGGCGGTAATCGCCCGATGCCGGCGGCGTGAAGGCGCCGGTCCAGCGAACGGAATAATTGTTGCGCTGAAGCCCCTTTACGGGGACGACCTTGTCCCAGTTGAAGTTCACGTTACGGTCGACGCGCGTGAACACGGGAGCGCCGGTGAGGTCGCCGGAGGCGAAGTATTCGCCCTTGAGACCAAAGTCGTTGCTGTCGGCTGACGGGTGCAGAGCCGTGTGCTCGATTGGCATGGCGTAACCCTCATCGAGGCTGGAGCCCATGGCGTAGGCGATCTGCGCCGAGG
Organism: uncultured Acidobacteriota bacterium; assembly: GCA_963766785.1. Taxonomy (GTDB): domain Bacteria; phylum Acidobacteriota; class Terriglobia; order Terriglobales; family Acidobacteriaceae; genus Telmatobacter. Next base: position 11,744 of record CAVYBV010000003.1, on the reverse strand, counting down.
GGAAGCGCTTCTCGATGCCGGCCAGCGGATAGACCGGGTTTGGCGGCGGGCCGTTGTAGTTTCCCTGGAGCGACTGAACCAATTCCGCGGTGGGTCCGATGACGGCAATCTTTTTGAGGCCGGGCTTGAGCGGCAGCACGCCATTGTTCTTGAGCAGCGTCATGGATTCGCGGGCGGCCTCCAGCGACAGCATGCGATGCGCCGGCGTGTTGTTCTCGTCCATTCCGATTCGGCCGTAGGCGTAACTGGAGGGAGGATCGAACATGCCCAGGCGGAATCGGGCGCGGAAGAGGCGATGCAGGGCGCGATTGAGGTCTGCTTCGCCGATCAGGTTCTGGTGGACCGCGTCGACCAGCGACGGAAATGCCTGTCCTTCCCCATAGCCGCATTCGAGGTCGGCGCCGGCAAGGACCGCATCGGCGGCGGCGTGGGCCATGTCGGGCGCATAGTGATGGCCGGTGAAGATGTCGGCCACGGCCGCGCAATCGCTCACGACGTATCCGTCAAAGTGCCACGCGTCGCGCAGATGGTCTTTGAGGAGCATGGTGTTGGCGCAGGCGGGCGCGCCGTCAATCGAGTTATAGGCGCACATCACCGACTGGGCATGCGCCCCGGTCACGGCCGCGCGGAACGCAGGCAGATAGGTGTCTTCGAGATCGTGGTTCGATATATCGACGTCGACGCGATGACGGGTGCTCTCCGGGCCGCTGTGCACGTCGAAGTGCTTGGGAGTCGAGACCACCTTGAGGTACTTCGGATCGTCTCCCTGCATGCCGCTTACGAATGCGACGGCCATCCGGCCGGTGAGAAAAGGATCCTCGCCGTAGGTTTCCTGGCCGCGGCCCCAGCGCGGATCGCGAAAGATGTTGATGTTGGGCGCCCAGAAGGTGAGCCCGAAGAACTGCTCACGATCGTCCTCCCGGATGGCCTGGTTGTATTTGGCGCGGGCTTCGGTGGAGATGGTCTCGGCCATGCGGTGCACCAGCGGCGTGTCCCATGTCGCGGCCATCCCGATCACCTGCGGGAAATTGGTGGCGTAGCCGGAAAACGCGACGCCATGCAGCCCTTCGTTCCACCAGTCGTATTTGGGCACGCCGAGCCGGGGTATGGCGGGGGCGTGGTCGCGCATCTGCTGAACCTTCTCTTCGAGCGTCATTTGTCCGATGAGATCGTCGACGCGCCGGTCGAGGGGCAGCGAGAAGTCCAGCCAGGGGCGCTCGGCGTCAGCGCTTTTGGGTGACTGCGGCTGAGCGAAACCGGACGACGCGAATCCAAGAAAGATGCCGAGGAGGATGGCTTGCAGGCGGGCGCGATTGCTCATGATCTTTATCCAATCTGAGAAGTAATTGGGCGCTTGGAAACAGATCAGTACCTCACATCGCCGCCCGCCGCGTCAACCGGGGCGCAGGCCCCGTCGGTAGCGAAGTCTGCCCTCCTGATTGGCCCGAACCGCAGGCGCCAGAAGCAGCTTGGGCCCAAACCCGCGCTTCATCCGATACACTGCTGGCAATCACCGCAACTCCCGCGCGAGGTCGTTGCCGCATGTCCCAGCTCTACGTGGTTGTCCTGGCGATCATCGTCGCCGTTCTCCTGGCGGTGGCCATCTACCGCACCTCGCGTGTCAAAACTAAGGCCGACTACCTGGTTGCCGGCCGCTCGCTGCCGGCATTTGTGCTGGTGCTCACGCTGCTTACCTCGTGGATCGGCGCGGGCTCGCTGTTTGCCGGCGCGGAGAACGCTTACCGCAACGGCTTTGCCGCTCTCTGGCTGCCCGCCGGCGGCTGGCTGGGCCTGTTGCTCATTTACTTCATCGCGCCGCGCGCACGGAAGTTCGCCCAGTTCACCCTCCCGGATCTGTTGGAAACACGCTATAACCAGGTCACGCGCGTCCTCGGCACCATCGCCATCCTGTTCGCCTACGTGGGCATTACCAGCTACCAGTTCAAGGGCGGCGGCAACGTCCTCCACCTCATCTTCCCTGACCAGCTCACGCCCAACCAGGGTACCTGGATCATCGCCGCCTTCGTCATCGTCACCACCGCGCTGGCCGGCATGTCCTCGGTGGCGTACATGGACGTAGCCATCGGATCGCTGGTCACGGTGATCTGCATTATTGCGACTCCGTGGCTTTTTCATGAGGCCGGCGGCTGGGCCGGCCTGCATGCGGCGCTGCCGGAAACTCATTTTGAGGTGCTGGGCAATCTCAGTTTTGTGCGCGCCATGGAGTTCATGGTGCCGACGCTGATGCTGATGCTGGGCAACCAGGTGATGTACCAGAAATTCTTTTCTGCGCGGTCGGAGAAGGATGCGCGCGTTTCCGTTGTGGGCTGGATCGTGGGCACCGTCGTCCTGGAGACGCTTATCGTCGCCATCGCGGTGTTCGGCTCGGCCATGTACCGCACCGGCGAGGTGCTCAGAGAGCCCTACGAGATCATTCCCTACACGGCGCGGCACGGCCTGCCCGCGGTGATGGGGGCCGTCCTGCTGGGCGCGGTCTTCGCCAAGGTCATCTCCACCGCGTCGAATTACCTGTTCTCGCCTGCCTCCAACCTGATTGAGGACGTGTACGTGCGCTACCTGGCGCCGAGCGCCTCAAACAAGCAGGTCCTCATTTTTTCCCGTCTTGCCGTTGTCCTGCTGGGCGTGTGGGCGCTCTATCAGGCCATCTACGCACCCAGCATCCTGGAAAAGATGCTTTGGGCGTACACCATCTACTCGGCGGCGCTGACGCCGGTGGTGCTGGCGGCGTTCTACTCGAAGCGCGTGACGGCGTGGGGAGCCGTGGCGGCCATTGCCGGCGGAACGGTGGTGACGCTGGCGTGGGACGTGCCCGGATTCAAGGAGATGTTTCCGCCGATCGTCGCCGAGCGCGACGCTATTTTCCCGGCGCTGGCGGTGAGCCTGGTGGCAATGGTTTTGGTCAGCCTGCTGACACCGCGGCCCACGGAAGCGCAGTTGGCGCAGTTTCAATAAGAGGGCGATCGACAACGATGGTCGGGGCAAAAGGCGAAAGGAGTGCATTGAAGGCAGCAGCGGGGATCAGGTTTCAGAGGTCAGGCCTGTGCCCGGCATTCTATAATCCCCGAGGAACCTGCCGTTTCCGGCGCTTCCCCGGAGAAGAGTCCCTCATGCCGACTGACGTTGTCATGCCGCAACTGGGCGAATCGATCTTCGAGGGCACGATCACCAAGTGGCTCAAGCAGCCAGGCGAGGCCGTCGAGAAGGACGAACCGCTGTTTGAAATCTCCACCGACAAGGTGGACGCCGAGATTCCTTCGCCGGTCTCCGGCATACTGAGCGAGATCAGGGCCGCGGAAGGCGAGACGGTTCAGGTGCACACCGTGGTGGCGGTGATTGGGGAAGGGACAGCGGCGGCGCGGGCGGCAAATCCGCAGGCGGCCGAGCCGCAATCGCAGCCGGCGCCCCAGCCCCAGGCGAGCGAATCCTCCCCGTCAACCTTGGTGGTGATGCCGCAGTTGGGTGAATCCATCTTCGAGGGCACCATCACGCAGTGGCTGAAGAAGGCCGGCGACGCGGTGGAGAAGGACGAACCGCTGTTTGAAATCTCCACCGACAAGGTGGACGCGGAGATTCCGGCGCCGGTCGCCGGCATCCTGCGCGAGATTCGCGTTCCCGCCGGCGAAACGGTTCAGGTCAACACGGTGGTGGCTGTCATCGGCGGAGCTGGAGCGGTCGCCCAGCCGGACGGCAGCGCGGCGCCCGCGCCCGGCGCGGCCACGCAAGCCGGACCGGCGACTGAGGTTCGCGTCGCCGCGCCGCCTTCGCCCGCCACCATGCTGCCGCCGGCCGCGGACGCCACGCCGGAGCCCGAATCCATGGAGCCGCTGCGCAGCTCGCCGCTGGTGCGCCGCATCGCTCGGGAGAACAACCTGGATCTCGGCCACATTCGCGGCACGGGAGCGAATGGGCGCATCACCAAGGAGGATGTCCTGCGCGCCATGAAGGAAGGCGCAGCCGAGCCGGCAGTGGAGCGCATTCCCGCAGAGCCGGCCAGGGTTACGCCTGCCGCCATCGCGTCGCCGGGCGCTGAGCGCGAAGTATCCGCCGGTGCGGCTGCTGATGCGCGGGCGCCCTCGCCGCAACCGGCTGCGGGACGCCTGGAACCCATGTCGCGCATGCGCTTGATTATTGCCGAGCGCATGCTGGAGAGCCGTCGGACCATCCCCCACGCCTACATGGTGTACCGGGTGGACATGACGAATGTGGTGCGGGCGCGGGAGCGCGGGCGCGCCGCATTCGAGCAGCGCCACGTCCCGTTTCTGTGCCTCCGTCAAAGACGCGCGGCTGGCGTTTCCAAGCAACATTAGGCTGTCTCCGTGGCATCAACTAAACACCCGAAGAGGACGTAATTGCTCTCTGAGCCAAGACGGCCGTGCAAAGTATCCACTGTGTTGAGTTCCTTCATTATATCATAGTTTTTGGATTCCCGCGAAATTCGATTGCCCCTATGTCATCGAATTGAGCAAGGAGACTAACACGGCGGTTGATTGAACGAGTTGGATGAATAGTCCGATGCTTCTCTCTTGGAAAGCAAGGACGATGAGCAAACGCTTGGCATCCTCTGTGGTCCCAGTTATTGCATGCACCGTGAAGTTCCTATCCTTTACATAGTTGAGTCATGGTTTCCACCGCAGACTATCTTTGCAAGGTAACCGAATAGAATGCAACTAATCGAAAAATAGTCGAAGACTTTCTGCAGGTACTTCAACAGTCAAGAGCAAAGGAAGCCTTCTTCGATGAACGATCATGTATGCGGTAGCGGGAGGGTGGAACAAAATCAGTTCTATTCCCAGATAGATAGTAACAGACAAAAACTAATTTGTATTTGGTATCATTTCAATTATTCAAACCGCTACCCGCTACCGCTACCTACGACATTATCCCCAGGTCGCCGAGAAGTCTCCAAATCCTGTGATGCTTGCAGACCTTGCGGTGTGTGTGACATGGATTGGAGAATCGAAAATGACCTTATTGAGAGGAAAGACGATTTCCACGGGCATCCCGCAGTAGTCCGCAAATGCCTGCCTGAACTCCTCCAACGTCCCATGCAACGCCATCCCCCATCGTTGGATTCCCTTCCTCTGACCTTTTGGCCTGACCTGCAACTCGATCATTCCTTTCGGGAACCTTGTCTTCATGACTTCCCTGGCACCCCTTCCAGTTCTCTCCCTTTCACCAAACTCGCATTTATGTCGTTCCCAGATGCCGTCGAAATCTTCATTTGCGATCCAGTCCTGTTGAAAGTCGAGAACTCGCGTTTCTGGGCGCAAGTCCACTATGCTCCATTTTGACTCGTCAATCTGCCCGTTTAGTAAGCTTTCATAAATCAAGTTATCGATCTTCGAGAATCCAAGCTTCATCTGTCTGAACAGTTCTGGAGTCTTTGGGATCGTGTTCTCAAAGTCCCTCTTGGATGTGTCGCGGATCGAGAGATCTGCCATCATCGCCTCTTTTCCACCGTCTCGCAATCTCTTCCCTGATTGCGGCAAAATAGTCCCAGTCCTTCATGTGGGCATTTGAGACGTCGTAACAGGCAATCCGCCTATTCGACGGCTCAACTTGGGCGTAGCGTACTCGGTTCGAGGCAATGCCAACGCTCTTGTATGTCTTCATCTTTTCGCTGTCGATATTTTTGCGTTCAACAATCTCCCAATCGCTGGTGATGAGGTTTTTCAGGACTCTCGCCCGATTTGGAGTCACCAGGCCAATAGCATTCGTCCAGGAACACCAAGAGCTTGTTGGATGCAAGAGCATTGAACCGTTGAACCAAGCTTGTCGATGTCACTCACTTCCAGGTAGTTGTCCTCGCCGAGGAGGCAAGACATGATGAAGAAGAACGTTCCTTTTCCAGTTCCGTGATCTTTGGAATACAGTGCTAGCAGGACTCTTGGACGGTTGAGGGGATCTTTGACAATGCGGGCCATCCAATCGAGGAGAAACTCGTAGCGTTCGGGATCGCTTCGGCAAATGACTTCAAAGATGAACTCTCTGGTCAGCTTCCAGCTTCCCGACGGGTCAGGCTCGCATCCCATTCCGCGGAACAAATTGTATTTTCGAACCCCATCCTCCACGACGATCTGCATAGGGGGAAGTGCAGGGTTGAAGGTGGGGTAGAGTTGCTCCTGTCTCCGTTTCATGTACCAATAGGAGAACTTGTGTCCCATTCTGAGGACGGTCTTACCCAGCTTTCTGTCGTATTGGTTGTAGATAACACTTGTCGCGCTCATCCAAGATTTCCTCGCACTCGACGCCGGAAAGCTCTTTGATCGTGTCCGCCTTGTTGTCCCAAAGGACCTTGTTTTGTCCCCACCACATGACGGTGTACTTCTTGTCGTATTCAGTCATGACCTGCTGCAGCATCAGTTCAGCGTCAGCCGATTTGCGGGTGATCCAGCGTTTTCCTTCCTCGAACTTGCCCTTGAAGCTGTCCTCACCTTCGGCCCATTCCTTGGGCGTATGCTTCCATATGCCGAGAACCATCACCTTGATGATCGCTTCGACCTCCTTCCAATTCAGGCCACTCTTGAGCCAAAGCGATTCTGTCGCCTGGAAAACCCACATGTGTTGTCCTTCATCCTGCCTTGAGTTCCATCCCTTGGCGCAGCTTTCTTGCAAGCGGAGAAAGTTCCCGGTCATCATCCGTTTCCATGGCGAGTCCATCGAAGACGCTTCGTACCATCTCTTCGTCCACTGCATGCAGGTCAAGTTCGTCGAAACACTTGCTCCCTTCCTCATCAGAGAAAATGATTTGGGCGTTTTCGTTCTCGCCAGAGCCAAAGAACTGCCGAGAGCGCTCAAAAACGGAGGTATCGCACGGCAGTGGTTTGTGGTAGTCCTTAAATGCGATGAAGCCCTTGATTCGATCGAGGAGCTTGTCCATTTCTTCTATATCGTCGTGATCTCACGGGAGAGTGGGAAACAGGCGTGCCATTTCGGGCGTGGCTTTTCTGGAAGCGCGTCCTTGTCCTTTGGTTCCTTTTCCTTCAAGTGGCTCTTGCTCGTGTAATAGGCGGCCTTTATGCCAGCAAACTTTGTCTTAATGTCCCCGATCGAAACCCAGTCGGCGGGATTTTCGGAATGACTGTTATCAAAGTCAGCCCACAGTGTTTGCGACGCCTCGAAGTTGGTCTCGTTCCTCCAACCTATCTCGGGAGGGAAAAGGTCGATCTGGTTCTGATTCTTGTACTTGCAGAAGACATGGTCATATCGAATGACTGCCTTCATTTCTTCGGGTGTCGTGATTATGACTGGAGTGCGATCGTACTTGCAGAGCTTTCCAGCACAGAACTTGGTCTTGTCGGTGGGTCGGTAGATTCGAATCTCCATAGCACATTCTCCTTGTTCAGAAAATGAAAAAGCCCCTAATGGGCGAGTTTGATACGGTCAAGTTGGATGGCAGGAGAACAAGCAAGCCTGCCATTCGACCACTCGCCCACTACGGGCTTCTTTTTATCTTGTTCTATATGAGGGTATCAATCCTCATCTTCAACTATGCTTTTCAGAACCTATCTTTGGCTTGTAGGATCAGATTCAGTACATCTGGGATCGTGCCTCCATTAGTTGTCAGCCAAAGTTCTTTGGAAGACTTCTGCGTATGCACTTTTTTCTTGACCTCAAATCTGGGCGGACATCCAGCGGCGATCCAGCTTTCCACAAGGCACCTGAAGACCGATGTACCATTCAAGTTGTGGGCTTTGGCTTCTTGGGTGAGCTTGGAAAGAATTTCGTTGCGGTAATTTGGGTAGCCACGCATATGGATTACCTATGCATTGGCAGAGGCAATAGTGCACATCCTTAGGGAGATTCTTGTGGTTTACCCCGATCTTTTATGCGGAAAGAAACCTATGAACCGGAGACTTGAACAAATAACTCCCCAGCAACCGGCATAGGTTGGCGGCTTGGCGTTTAGTTCAACAAGAAATTGCCAAGTTTCGTCGGCGTTTTCGAGGTGCGGGTTCCAGAAATTATGGCCACAACAATTCCAGAAATTCTGGCGTGTTTGAAGGAGGGCCAGAATGGGGGAATCGTGGCAGAAGACGCAGGGGAGAACGCGTTCAGAGCGACGCGCACGGCCAACTGTGGGCACGAGAGGCTTTGCTGAAGTAGTGCCGTCTGGGACGCATCATGAGGCTTCCGCAAGGGAGGCCTCGTTGATCACCCAACTGAAGCGATACGAAATCCAGGTTCTGCTCAAGGCGGGGCACACGCAGCCCGACGCGGCTCGCATAGCAGAGGTGTCGTTGCGCACCGTGCAACGGGTAGTCATCGAGCCAGAGATCGAGACAGTCGAGGATGAAAAGGAACGCGCTCGACGTCGCATAGGGCGACCCTCGACTGCGGAGCCGTTCAGGGCCTTGACCGAAAAGCTCCTGAAGGAGGAGCCGGGGATTCTCTCGGTGGAGATCCTGAGGCGGGCGCGGCTGGAGGGGTATTCAGGCGGCAAGAGCGCGCTGTTCCAGTTGGTGGCAAGCCTGCGACCTCACCATGTGCGGGTGCAGATGCGTTTCGAGGGCCTGCCCGGCGAGTTCAGTCAGCACGACTTCGGTCAGGTGAAGGTGCGCTACATCGACGGCAGCTGCCGCATCGTGCACTTCTTCGCCTCGCGGCTGAAGTGGTCACGGTGGGTCGAGGTGAGCCTGGTGGACAACGAGGTCGTTGAGACGCTGGTGCGAAAACTGGCCGAGCACTTCACCCGCTTTGGCGGTGTGCCGCTGTGTGCCGTGTTCGATCGGCCCAAGACGGTGGCTCTCAGCTGGCGCGAGGACGGGCAGGTCACGGAATGGAACCCCACCTTCGCCTATGCGGCGTTGGAACTGGGCTTCACCGCGGAGGTCTGCTGGCCGCACCAGCCTCGGCAGAAAGGTTCTGTGGAGAACCTGGTGGGCTGGGTGAAGGGCTCATTCTTCAAGCAGAGGCGGTTCCACGATGAGGAAGATCTTGCCATGCAGCTCGCTCAGTGGCTGCAGGAGACCAATACCCAGCGGCCCTGCCGTGCCACCGGGGTGATCCCCCAGGAGCGAATGGCCGAGGACCGCAAGCGGCTGCGGCCGTTGCGGATCGCGCCCGCGGAGCTCGCCCTTCGCATTCCTGTTCAGGTGGGTCCGACCGCGGAGGTGTTCTACGACGGTCGTGGCTATGCGATGCCCCCCGAGGCCGCCGGGCTGCCGGCCACGCTGTTTCTCTACGAAAACCGAGTGAAAATCGTGGCCGGACGCTGGCAGGCTGAGCATCCGCGGTTCATCGCCAAGGGTCAGATCGCGCGGCTACCCGAGCACCGCGCCGCCCATCTTGCCGCGATGGCAGGGGCGCGCGGCAAGCGTTACCTCAAGCGCCAACAGTTGTTCGAGTGCGGCGAGGCCACCGTGGAGGTGCTCACCGAGATCGTGCACCGAAGCCCTCGCGGATGGTATCCCGAGATCGACCAACTCCATGAGCTTCTGCAGTCCCTGGGCCCGAGAAGATCGAGCGAGCGTGTCGCGCCGCGGTGCAAGCCGGATGCCTTCACCGTGGCGTTCATCGCGCAGTGCCTGGGTCGGGGCCTCGGCGCCCCAGCGCCAACGAGGGTACCGGCATGAGCACCAAGACGCGTTCCACCCTGGCCTTCGATGCGGCTACCGTCGACCTCGACGGTCTTCTCAAGCGTCTCCACTTGGCCAACGCCCGCAGGAACTGGAAATCCTTGGTCCAGCGGGCTGAAACCGAGCGCTGGTCATGCCGGGAGTTCCTCGGAGTAGTAGTCACCGAAGAGGTCGCCCAACGCCAGCAGACCCGCGTCCAGCGAGCCGTCCGTCAGGCCCGCTTCCCGTTTCTCAAGACCATCGATGACTTTGACTTCTCGCTGCAATCGTCCCTGCGGGTGCAACTTCTGGGCAGCTATCTTACCCCCGAGTTCGTCAGTGAGGGCCGCAACCTGATCCTCCTGGGCAAGAGCGGTAGAGGCAAAACCCATCTGGCCGTGGCCATCGCTTACCGCGCCATCCAGAACGGGTTCAATGCTTCCTTCGTCACCGCCGCAGCACTCATCGAGGAACTCTCCCACGCCAGCGGCCAAGGGCGGCTGCGAGAAGCCCTCGCCATCTACCTGCAGCCTCACGTGCTGGTGGTCGACGAGATGGGCTATCTCTCCTACGGCCCTGACGCGGCCAACGTGCTATTCCACGTGGTCAACGAGCGTCACCTTCGCCGCCGACCTATGCTGTTCACAACAAACAAGTCGCCGCTGACCACGTGGGGCGAAGTCCTTCACGATCACGATCTCGCGGAGGCAATCGTCGACAGAGTGCTGGAGAAAGGGCGGCTGATCGTGGTGGACGGTCCCTCATACCGGACCCGTCATCTCCACCTTGACAGTACGAGAGAGCCAGGAAAAGATACCGCCAGAATATCTGGAAAAAGAACGCCATAATTTCTGGAACCCACAGCTTGCGGTGTAGCGTTCGCGTTCCCGGTCGGAAAAAGTGTGAAACAAACCGCAGTCCACGACGGTGTCGAATGTGCGTCCAAGCCGATCCAACTTCAAAGCATCGGCTCTGAGAAACCTGGCCGATATGCCACGCTCCTGTGCCTTCTTCACGGCTTTGCGGATAGCATTGGCGGCCGCGTCCACGCCCCAGACTTCGTACCCGCGGCTCGCTAGGTAGAGTGCGTTCTCTCCGGTGCCGCAACCGGCATCCAAAACGCTCCCTGAAATCCAGCCTGCTTCTTCCAGGCTGACGATTTCGGGGTTGGGTCTTCCTGTGTCCCATGGGGGGACGCCACGGTAAGAGAGGTTAAAACAGGTCTTTTTGAAGTTCATCATCGGCACCTTGTGGACGATTGGATCGAACGCTGGGGATCAACCTCGGTACGGAATGCTCCGCCTCTTGCAAGGATATTCTGCTGTACCGGGGCCGGTCAACGGTTGGCGAACAGAGTCTCCCAGGTGCTCCAACTATCAGCACGTGAAAGGCTGAGAAAGCTGCCATGAAAACATGACATAATTTCCCGCTGCAACACTGTTATCGGGACACCCCAATTTGATTTGATAGGTAGACCGAAGACCACTTATGACCAAGTGTAACGTACTCTTTGCAATTGAGCTGGGTTAGACCAGATCGACACGTGTATGGTACGGGAGCAGACGCCAGCCGTTGGTCACGAGTGGGCATGAGGGCTTCAAGCGCTTCAGCCAGCGCCTCGCGGCAACGCTCGGCGGCTAAACTGACCCGTAATGGCGTATCGGCGAAGTACTTGCGCCAGGCGCCAGAACGTGCGTCGAATGCAAACGTATTGTTGCAGGGCCTTCAAGCGAATCGTCTCGGCTATTTGAGCGAAACTTTCATGCTCTCAGACGTACTAGAGAACTGAAGTTTGTCCTCACGTGCCAGCCAGCCTATTCCCATGTAAAGCAGATTTTCCGGTAGCTTGGTCTTTTTCTTGAGCTGGCTGAAAGTCATAGCCTTGTTCTCCTCAACCAAGGCCGACCAGATTTCTCCAGCCGTCTCACCAATCTTATTGACCATCTCGATCACCTCCTTTCGCGCAGCCCGACTTTCCAGAGATCTTCATCTCGTTTCGAAAGTAGCGGCGCGGATTGAATTGATCTCGTTACTTGATCTTTCTACCAGGGGTTGCCCCAAAGGCGACGGTCAGCGTAGTCCAATGGCAATGCGGCCGGCTCATCGCCCGTATGTACCAAACACCTCGGCAAGGCCCAGAGTCTTGCCCTCCATTGCCTTCTCCAG
>CAVYBV010000002.1:0-767198 GCA_963766785.1 uncultured Acidobacteriota bacterium | reverse complement strand
GCGGTAGCGGCGGCTGAGGTTGCATTGTGCCGCGAGCGATGCGGTCGCCGGGGTCCTATAAAGTAGTTCTGTGATCATCAACATTGCTCGGCGGGCGCATGACCATAATTGGGAGCTCGATCCGATTGTGCGGTCGCTGCTCGATACCGACTTTTACAAGCTGCTAATGCTGCAGTTCATCTGGAAACACTTTCCTGGGACGCGGGCGACGTTTGCGGTGCAGAACCGGACGGCGCAGGTGCGGCTGGGCGAGGTGGTGCATCTCGAAGAGTTGCGGGAGCAACTGGACGCGGTGCGGCAGTTGCGGTTCCACAAGAGCGAGCTGATCTGGCTGGCCGGCAACACGTTTTTCGGACGGAGGGGAATGTTTGAGCCGGCGTTCCTGGAGTGGCTGGAGAAGGATTTCCGGTTGAGCGAGTTCGAGCTGGGCGTGGAGGATGGGCAGGTGTCGCTCAAGTTCGAGGGGCTGTGGACGGAGACGACGATGTGGGAGATTTACGCGTTGTCGATTGTGGACGAGTTGAAGACGCGGGCGGCGCTGAAGGGGCTGAGCGAGTTTGAGCTGGACGTGCTGTACGCGCGGGCCAAGTCGCGGCTGTGGGACAAGATGAAGCGGCTGAAGGGCGTGCCGGGGCTGGCGGTGAGCGATTTTGGGACGCGGCGGCGGCATAGCTTTCTGTGGCACGAGTACGTGTTGCTGGCGATGCAGGACACGCTGGGGAAGGTTTTTACGGGGAGCTCGAACACGTACCTTGCCTACAAGCACGACCTGGAGGCGATGGGCACCAACGCGCACGAGCTGCCGATGGCGCTGGCGGCGCAGGCGGAAACGGATGAGGATCTGAAGACGGCGCAGTACCGGTTGCTGGAGTTGTGGCAGCAGACGTACGCGGGCGAGTTGCTGATTCTGCTGCCGGACACGTTTGGGACGACGCAGTTTTTGCGCCACGCGCCGGAGTGGGTGGCGGACTGGACGGGGCAGAGGATGGACAGCAAGGACCCGTTTACGGCGGGGGACGAGTACATTGCGTGGCTCAAGGAGCGGGGGCGCGATCCGCGAAAGAAGCGGCTGATTGCGTCGGATGCCCTGGACGTGGACAAGATCCTGGCGCTGCATGCCTACTTTGGCGGGAGGATTGTGCAGGGAGACGCGTGGGATTTCCGGACGGCGGCGGATTTCGAAGATGGGTCGCGATGGCGGCACGAGGCGCGGATCCGGTTGAGCGCGGGTTGGGGGACGTTTTTGACCAACGACTTCAGGAACTCGAATCCGCGCGGGGATGGGAGCTTTGACCCGGTGAGCCTGGTGTGCAAGATGACGGAGGTGGATGGGCGGCCGGCGGTGAAGCTGAGCGACAACTACCAGAAGGCGATGGGGACCCCGGAGGAGATCGAGCGCTACCGCAGGGTGTTTGGGACGGCAGGGATGGAGAATGTGCCGGTGGAAGCGTAACTGCAGGGAACAGGGATCAGGGAACAGGGAACAGGGAACAGGGAGTGCAAAAGCATGGATAAGAAGAGCAGGGAGCAGAGGAGCGAGGGAACGGGAACGCGGGGGACGTTTTTCTTGGTCCCTTGTTCTCTTGGTCCCTCGGTCCCTGTTTTGTGATGCATGGCGCTGCCGCTCGATGCGATTTGCGGCTACATTGGAAGTATGAGGGTAAGGATCTCCCCACTTTTTCCCTCCAGGTTAAGCAGGGCCTGGCTGGCTGGAATGCTGTGCTTACTGGTTGCCGTGGGACCGATTGCGGGACAGACCACGAGCGAGACGAGCTCGACACCACATAAAAAGACGGTGCAGCATAAGGCGGCGGCCAAAACGAGAAGGACAACCAGCCGGCACCGCAGGCGGCGCTTGACGCTGGCCGAGCGGCGGGCGCGGACGGCGCGGCTGCGGCGTGCGTTTGTGGCGTCGACGGAGCTGCGGCCGATGGCGGAGCAGTTGATGACGCTGCGGACGGCGGCGGCGTACGAGGGCGTGAGCGGCTACGCGCGGCGGCATACGGGCGATGCGGCGGGCGCGGCGTACCTGGCGCTGGGCCGGGCCTACCAGATGGACAAGCGCTTCGGCGAGGCGGTGGCTGCGTATGCGGAGGCGAAGCAGCACAGCGAGGTGCTGGCCGATTACGCTGACTTTCTGGGGGCGGAGTGCCTGCACGCGGAGAACAACGACAAGGCGGCCGAGGCGCTGCTGAAGGGGTTCGACGAGCGGTATTCCGACACCATTTTCGATATTGAGGCGCCGGAGATGGAGGCCAACGTGCTGCTGGCCGAGGGCGATGCCACGGCGGCGCAACAGGCGCTGCTGACGGTGGCCGACGAAGCGCGCGACCTGCCCAACTACGAGCTGACGGAGGCGAAGATCGCCTATGCCATGCAGCAGAACGACGAGGCGGAGCGGGTGTTCAAGCAACTGCTGCTGAGTCATCCGCTGAGCCCGGAAGCGGAGGAGGCGCGCGCGCGGCTGACGGCGATGGGCGCCGAGACCAGCTTGACGGCGGCGGAGCTGCGCAGCCTGGGCGACGCCTACTACAACGCGGGCCGTTACGAACTGGCGGAGGAGCAGTACCGTTCGCTGGCGCGGAACATGGAGCTGCCTGCGGCGGAGCGGACTGGGTTCGAGGTGGCCGCGGCGGCGTGCGATTTGAAATTGAAGTTACTGACGGAACGGGAAGCGGAGGCGTTGCCGGACACCGACGACGAGAATGGCGCGCGGCGTCTCTACCTGCTGATGGAGCTGGCGCGCGCGCACGAGAACCAGGGCGAACAGCAGCGGCTGGTGGAGGAGATGCAGTCGCGGTTCCCTGAGAGCCCATGGCTGGCCGAGGCGCTCTACTCGAGCGGCAACATGTACCTGCTGCTCAGGGATTATCCGCGGGCGGTGGATGATTACAGCTATCTGGCCACGCACTTTCCCGGGTACAAGCACGCGGCGGCGGCGCACTGGCGCGCGGGTTGGCTGAGCTATCGGCAGGGACAGTTCAGCCAGGCGGAACGGCTGTTCGACGAGCAGATTCGGCTCTATCCGCAGGATACGGACAGCGCGGCGGCGCTCTACTGGCGCGGGCGGCTGCATGAGACGCAGGATCACCAGCCGGCGCTGGCGGCGGCCGACTATCGCGCGGTGGCGGGACGATATCAGCATTACTTTTATGCGCAGATGGCGCGGGAGCGGCTGAAGGCGATGGGGCTGCCGGAGCGAGTGAACCAGACAGGCGCGTTTCAGCCGCCGCCGGTGCCGCACCTGGTGGACACGTTTCCTGCCGACAGCCCGCACATCGCCAAGGCGCGGCTGATTGCCAACGCGGGTTTGAACGAGTACGTGGGGCAGGAGATTGCAGCCGATCCCGATTCCGCGTCGTGGAGCGCGCTGGCGGAGGCGCAGATTTACGCGTCGTTCGGGGAGACGTTCCGCGCCATGCGGGCGCTGAAGCGGGCCATGCCGTACTACACCTCGGCGTCCATCCGGTCGATTCCGCTGGGGTACTGGCGCATCCTGTTCCCCGAACCGTGGTGGGACACGATCAAGGAAGAGAGCGCGAAGAACGGACTGGATCCGTACATGGTGGCGTCGTTGATCCGGCAGGAGTCGGAGTTCGACCCGTCGGTGATCTCCTATGCAAACGCGTGGGGGCTGATGCAGATTGAGCCGAATGTGGGCCGGAAGCTGGCGCGCGAAGAAGGCATAAGTCATTACCAGACGTTTCAGTTGCTGAACCCGGAAGTCAACATCCGGCTGGGATGCAAATACTTGAAACAGACGCTGGACCGTTTTGGGGGCGTGGAGGAGTACGCGCTGGCGGCGTACAACGCGGGCGACTCGCGGGTGGTGGACTGGCAGGCGGCGGGACCGTACAGCGGGATGGACGAATTCGTGGAATCGATACCGTTCACGCAGACACGCGAATACGTGGAGGCGATCCTGCGCAACGAGGAGATCTACCGCTCCATTGATGCGGCCGCGGGCGCGCAGGGGCAGACGGGGATCGCGTCGCGGTAGCGATCGAGGGGCGCAAGAGATGCGGGTGACGATGGCAGCGCTCCGGCTGGTCGTGGCCGGGCTTCTGGCGTGCTGGTGCAACCAGCCATGGGCGCAGGCAGCGCCGAAGCCGCCGGTGCGGGAAGGGAATTCGGCGCGCTCCGGCCGGGAATACCACATTGAAGTGAACACGCTTCCCGGCTGCTTTTTCTATGGATGCACGCAGTCGGTACGGGCCGGTAACATCCGCGTGACGGCCGGCGGGGTGCGCGTACCGGTGGGTGTGACGCAGCCGCGGGGCCGCGGAGCGGCGGGGTCCAGTGCGGTTCCAGTTCATCTGCTGGTGGGGTTCGCGCCGGGAATCAAGCGGCCCGCGGACACGGAATTGCTGGCGAGGCTCAAACGGGTGCTGGCGGTGGGATGGCTGGTGAGCGCGTGCCGCGCCGACGGCACCTTTACGCCCTACGCGCACGAGGGAGATTTGCGGCGTGAGCTCGCCGAGCCCGCTGAAGCGGCGCACGCGGATGCGGGTCTGGATACGATTGCGAGCGCCATCGAAGATTTGCGCGCGGAGCCCGGCTACCGCGTCGTGGTGGTGGATCTTGGCGGCAAATCCGATGAGAAGTTTGTGCGCTGGCTGGCTTCGACGGCGGACCGGCTGTCGCCGGCGTACGTGAGCGATGGCGGCAAGGCGCAGATGCCGTACTCGCCCTCCGCCGAGGAAGGATACGGCCCAGGGGTGAACCCGTTTTCGAGCGCCGCCGGCAAAATGGAGCGCGCCTACTCCGACGGCGTCTTTCACGAGCTGAAGCTGGCGGAGGCGATCAGCCACGCGCTGGCCGACACCCGATACGACTACGATGTGCGCTTCAGAGCGCCGGCCTCTATGGCGGCCGATGCGCCCGTCAAGCTCACGTTCCTCGATCCCGGAACCCACCTGCCCTATGAGTTGCGCACCGATCTCTACGTGGTGGAACCCCGGGCGGTGGAAGGCAGACCAGCCGGGCAAAGAGCCGATGCCACCGCGCGGCTGGCCACGGTGGAGAAGTAGGGGCGATGGCGCTTGGAGGGCGTGAGCCGGAAATGTGCCCCGGAATGGGATTTCACATGCAGGAATCCGATTCGGCACTATCTTCCGTCAATTCTCATTGACGAACGCGCGCGCAGGGGCAAAACTGTTTTCGACCCTGTGGCGTCCAATTCCCAGGGTTGCTTCGCAGCCTGCAGTTGTTGCAACAACGGCGTCGCGGCGGGAACATCGCAACGGCTCTGTTGCATCTCAACCCGTGGAGGGCAAGATGTCAGCAGACTTGCAGTTTCTGGAAGAATGGATCCCGGAAAGAATGGACCCCGGCACGGTTTTCGTCCTGGAAAACCAGACCACTTTGGGCAATGCGCAGAACCCATTTGTCGCGGTCATGTCGTGCCCGCGCTGCGGCACCATGGGGCTAATCACGCGGCGCCAGTTATGCGGCGTTGAGCCCATGATTTGCGGCGGCGATTTCTGCTCGGCCGAATATCAGCTGGACGGCGAGAACATCTGCTTCAAGAAGCCGCAATAAAATTGCGGCGCCGAGCCTTGCGCGGGCATGCAAATCGGTTTGCATGCTGCGGCACGCGGCTGCGCGCTTTGCGCTGTGGGCTGCCAACGTCCGCCGGCCTTTGATCGCTCCGAGACCGGCAAGTCACGTACGATAATTGAAATGCGAATCCCATTCTTGCCCGGATGGCGAAATTGGCAGACGCAGCGGACTTAAAATCGGCTTATAAAGCCGCAATATTGATACATATTGTTGAAAATAAATAGCTTGTATTAATACCGAATATTGCGCAAGCCTTGCGCAACTCTTGCACACTTTTGTGCTTCTATAGAGGAAGCGGGAGGTGCAGCCACATGGCAGAGCATTACGCCATCCTCGGTGGCAAAGTTCACGTCTACAAGCGTCCGAACAGTTCGAGCTGGCAGTGCGCAACCTATCTAGCCGGGAAGAATCGCCGCACCACCACCAAAGAAGACAGCCTCTCAAAAGCGAAGGAGTTCGCGGAAGACTGGTATTTGCAGTTGCGGGGCAAGCTCCGCGACGGTCAGTTGAAAAGCGGCAAACCATTCCGCGAGGCTGCGAAGTTGTACCTGCGCGAGTTCGACATAATGACGCAGGGGCAGCGCAGCCCAACCTATGCGCGCGGACAGCACGCGAGGACAAACGGCTACCTGATTCCATTCTTCGGCAGCATGGTCCTTCCCGAGATCACGGCTGGCAAGGTCAATGAATATCGTATCCATCGCCTTGAGGAATGTAAGGCGATGCGCGGCAAGCCTCCAGCGCATAGCACCATGCACCAGGAGACCGTGACGTTGCGCCAGATTTTCAAAACGGCTCTGCGGCACGGATGGGTCGATCATCTCCCGGATTTTTCAGCGCCATATCGCGCGTCCGGCAAGATTTCCCATCGAGCATGGTTCTCACCGGAAGAGTACAGGCAGCTTTATGAGGCAACGCGGAGACGCGCCCAGGACCCAAAGCAGCCCCGTTTTCGGTGGGAAGCGGAACAACTTCACGACTATGTTCTGTTCTCCGCCAACACCGGACTCCGCCCCGACGAGGCGAGGCGTCTTCAGTTCCGCGATGTGACGGTGATCGAAGACGAGGGGAGCGGCCAAACCATCCTTGAGATCGAAGTACGTGGAAAGCGAGGTGTTGGTTATTGCAAGAGCACAACAGGTGCCGTGCATCCGTTCGAGCGGCTGAAGGCACGCCCGCGTCCAGATGGAGGGCCGGGAAGATCGGGCAGCCGTACCGCATCAATGGCCAACGGTGAGTGGCACGCGCCCGGACCCACCGATCTTCTGTTCCCGAAATGGCAACGCGAGTTGTTCAATGCAATCCTTGAGGAAGAAAAGCTTCGCAGCGACCGTGACGGAAGGCCGCGAACGGCGTATAGCCTGCGCCACACCTACATTTGCTTGCGCTTGCTTGAAGGTGCCGACATCTATCAGATTGCCAAGAACTGCCGGACAAGCGTGGAGATGATTGAGAAATACTATGCAGCGCATTTGAAGACGCAGCTTGATGCTTCCGCCATCAACATCATGAGGCCACGGTCGAAGAAAAAGACGGTTCCCAGGAAAGGCCCCGGACGAGTGGAGGCCGTCCGTTTGGCCGAGGAAGCGTAGATCAGCACTACTTGCTTTCTGACGACCGAAACACTGCTATCCAGTGAGCCAGGATGGAACCATCCTGGCATGGTTTTGGGGGCCGGAACCGGCCCCACTCCGGCCCGGAACCGGCCCCACTCCGGCCCGGAACCGGGCCAGGCATCGCAAATCGCTTGCACACGAAAGCAGGCGGCGCTTCTCCTTACATCATGCGCTCCCCCCTACGCGCACAAGGACTCGGAAAAGGCGCTCTGCATTTAGTCAGGTGGCACGGCCCCTAGCTGAAGGAGGCCAGTACGTCATCTGGCGAAAGGATAGTGATGTCGCTGAATCGGCGAAAATCCTTGGCATTGAGCGTCAGCAGATTCGCAATTCCATGCACGCGCATAGCGGCCACCATTCTGGCGTCGTGGACCTGGATACCGGAGACGCCCGCCGCAACTACGATTCTCCGCCACTCTTGATGTGTTGCTTCGCTGTCGGCGGCAAAAGAGAATTTGGATTCGATCAGAGTTGCGCGTTCATCCGTCTCTGCAACAGAGAATCCGAACCCGTTCCGATCAGCCGGTCGAGTACACACGTTCCAGAATTCAGCCAAGTTTTGAGACGTGTAGAAGAGGTCCGCTCCGCGCTCCCAAAGACGATCCGTACATTGCCGGATCGTTCCATATTCGGGGCTGTCGGGTTGTACAAGGCGGAGCAGAATGTTCGTGTCCACCAAGTAGGACGAGCCGGGCATCAGGCGTGTTCACCGTAGATCATTTCGCGCGAGAAGGTTTCGGTTCGCAGTTGAGGGACATTGGGCGCTTTGCTTGCAAGGGCATCTAGAAAGGCGCGAAATTCTTCCTGACTTGCGCGAATGCGGCCTTTGCTCCTAGCAGCGATTGCTTCTTGGAGGAGCCTTTGTGCATACAATTCCAGCGCAACGCCACCCGCTAATGCTTCAGCGGCAAGTTGCTTTTCCATCTCTGGGTTGAGTTCGACTCGGATCGTCATTAGGAGCCTCGCACGTACACCTATTATCGGATAGCGGCTCGGAGAAGTAAAATTGCCAGCAACATCGCTTTGAGGAGTTTGGATGACAAGTGGAGTGGTGCGCCGACTTTCACCGGAGGAGGAGGAACTGGCTGCTAAGCGAGAAGACTTGGCACGGCTCGAAGCAGAACTTGCAGACCGAGAGCTTGCCCTCGCCAGTCTGAAGGCGGAACTGGCGGCCTTCGAGGGCCTGTACCTTCGCCGGGTTGGAATTCTCTACGCCGAACTTGACGAGTGGACCGCACGTCTGGCGGAACTCAAGGCCAAGAAGATTGCAACGCCAGAGGCAAATTCAGAAGCGGCAGCGGCACGGACACAGGCCACAGAGTCTTATTCTGCGGCTCACAGCGAGGCGGCAGAGGCCCAACCCGTCACACTCTCTCCTGAGTTAAAGAAGCTCTACCGCGAGGCCGCAAAGCGCGTTCATCCTGATACGGCCATTGACGACGCAGACCGCGCCCGCCGTGAGCGGCTGATGAAGGAAGTGAATGCCGCCTATGGAAGCGGAGACGAAAGCGAACTGCGAAGGATTCTCGCTAACCTCGATAACAGTCCGGAAACGGTACCGGGTTCGGGAGTTGGCGCAGACTTAATTCGCGTATTGCGCCAATTGAGACAGATTCGAGACCGCTTTGCCGCAATTGAATTGGCGATTGCAGGCCTGGCCGAAACCGATCTTGCCAAGTTGAAGGCAAAAGAGGCCCTTTCAGCTGCGCAAGGGCTCGATTTGTTTGCGGAAATGGCTGCCAGTGTCCAGGGAAGGATCAATGTCATTCGGCAACAGTTCGATTCCGAATCGAACGAGGGCGCAAAATCATGAGCGAGCAAAAGGCAAATAGCCCTCTCGTGTTGTCGCAAACTAACGCACTTACACTGAGTGGCCCTGCAAGTCTGGCAAAGCGCGGACTCGCCGACTTGCAGACCAGAGGGAGCGCAGATAGCCTCTTCAAGCTGGCGTTGATGTTTCGTAGAAGGAAACAGTATGACAAGAGCCTAAATTTTCTTCAGAGGGCATTGGCAGTCGAATCGCAACATCTTGAGGCGATGACCTGGCTTGGAGTTGCATACAACGGTGGGCGCGGCGTGGAGCGCGACGAGGTGAGGGCCATTCAATACTTTCGTGACGCCGCCGACCGTGGACACGCGCACGCGCAGTTCTGCTTGGGCAACTGCTACGCGCAGGGCGATGGCGTAAAGAAGAACCTTCAGGAAGCCGCGTCATGGTATAGGAGGGCAGCGGAGCAAGGCGACGAAGGTGCGCAATGGGAACTAGCTCTACTCCTCTACCACGGGACTGACGGCTGCGAAGATGAAGACGCCGCTCTGAAAAATAGAAAAGAGGCTGCACTCTGGTTTCAGAAGGCAGCGGAACAAGAAAGCCGGGATGCAGCGGGTCGATTGGCAGGCATGTATTCCACAGGGAAGGGAGTAAGGCGCTCACAAGAGCAGCGGGATTTTTGGAATCAGAGAAGCATCGACATTGATCGACGAAGCAGTCTCAGGCACGATGCCCGTATGAAAGTGCGGATGGTTTGGTTTAACTCATGGCGGCGCGATGATGGTGAGTACGACATCGAGGATTCCGAGCGAATTGCCGCGCGAATCGAAGCAGTAGCACGCCTTGGTGAAGTAAACGCACAAGTGTCCTTAGGCTTTGCATACGAAGATGGACTATGTGTTCCCAAGGACCTTAGCCTCTCGGCGAAGTGGTACACAGAAGCAGCCACAAGAGGTAATGCAGACGCTCAGGCTAGGCTCGCATGGATGTACTTCGACGGCGAAGGCGTTTCACGAGATTTCAGCCGGGCCGCAGAGTGGTTCCGACGCGCAGCAACCGAGGGCAGCGTTCGCGCACAAATACAATTAGCATGGATGTACGAAAACGGAGTTGGCGTAGATCAAGATGCCGAGAACGCGTCGCGCCTGTATCGGCGCACTGAAGATACTGAAAGCCCAGATGCGCTGTGCGAATTGGCATTCATGTACAGCAGAGGCAATGGCGTTCCCGTCGATGACAAGAAGGCGACAAAGCTGTATTGCAAGGCGGCATCCCTGGGAGATGCGTCTGCGCAGTGGATATTGGGGACGAAGTACGAAAATGGGGATGGAGTCTCGAAGAACCTGAAAGAGGCGGCGGTGTGGTATCGCAAGTCTGCCGATCAGGGCGATTGTAACGCGCAATACAATCTCGCGGCCCTTTATCTCAATGGGAAAGGTGTTGCGAAGGATGTTGATGAGGCAGTGCGCTGGTGCAAGAAATCAGCGGAGCAGAATGATGCGGATGCACTTTTTCTCCTTGCACAATTGTATGAATCAGGTACGGGGGTTCAGCAGGACTTGCATGAGGCAATTAGTTTGTACACCAAGCTGCAAGGAGACGATGTAGGGGGTCTTACCTATGGCATGAGTCAGGATGCTGAAGGGGCGTTGGAGCGGCTTCGGGACATGGTTGAGAACGGTGATTGATTCTCGACAGTGGTGGACTTGTTGATGGCCGGTTGCTGCGGGGGAAAGAGGTTTCCAAATTATGTGTTGTGAACGAACGCCGTGGCTGGTTGAACATGTTGCTGTGCCTGCTATTTTTGTGCTTTTGGGCGCGATGTTGGGTTTTGTCGCAGGGCAAATCAAGGATTACTTCGATTCTCGAAGAATCAAGAGGTCGTTCTTGAAAGCTATTCGCATTGAACTAACCACACTGCGCAAGCATCTTGAAGGGACTTTGAAAGACGTGACAGAGGTGATTGATGGCCTCAGACAAAAGGGTGCCCGAAAAGCTCTGCACCTTTCTCCTAAATTCCAGGTCGGCGTTTATACCTCTCAACTTGCAAGGTTGCGAGATGTTTCCGATTCGGTCGTCTTGGAGATAATTCGTTTTTACGATCAACTCGCCAATTTGGAAATTGTCAAAGCTCAAGTCGCCGCGCGTTCGTATGAACTATCGACCCTGACCGGATCGAGCGACGATATCGAAAGGGAAACTCCAATTGCTGGCGATTATGTTGGCAGTTTGGAGGAAGTGATCCGAAGAATCAAACAACTGATTCCCGCAGCCGACGGACTGATTGAGAAACTCCCGGACTAGTTCCCACAGACGGTTCTCGGTAGCGTGCTTCCCGGCGTAAGCACTGGACGCTGGAATTGCTCAGTACGCGGTGTTGGAGCACGTACTAAGTACAGAGGAGTTTGCTGATTTTCTACTACGCCGATTTACGAAAGAACATCCCCAATATGAACAGAGCAACGCCGATGGCAATTTCGATCCTGTCGCTATAGCTCCAACCAATGAAATAACGATTCCCGCCGTATCCAGAAAGCCCTAACGCAGCCAATCCGCCTCCGATAACCATTATCAGAAGGGAGAACCTCTTCATCAACGCTTCAAGGTCGCCAATCGTCATCCGTTCTCTCCCGGCTTCGTTGAGTACACGGACTTCGCATTTACTGCGGTACGGGTTTGCGATGGCTCTCCATCATTAGGCCGCCCATGAACTGCATTGCATACAGGATGACTAGATTGATTATCAAATAGCCGAACGGCACCCAATCCCTATGAACCATCGTGGCTATCAGCGCCATAGGGATCACGCCAACGATTCCAAGCACGATGCCAAGAATCATTGCTCCGGTTCCCCAGAGAACTTTTACCAACAGGGCACTCCAGAGCCATACATCAATTGCGACCGCTGCGGAAGCAAGATAGAGGAAAAATCCACACACTCCTCTCGCGGATCGTATCACCCAGCCCGCCAGTCCACCGATAACCAGCACGAAATATGCGAGTGCCGCGAGGTGATCAGCAAAATCGGTCACGCCATTGCCATCGTGCATAATCACTCGCCTCGTTCGCTTTCGCTCGGTTTCGTTAAATCGTAGAAGCCGCCCCCCGCGTTATGCAGTTTCCACTCGCCCCAAGTTCCGCACTTCGGACAGATGATCTCGATCAGTGGAATTGACGGGTCGAGCCCCTTGTAATCGAACTCGCACGCCTCCCCGCAGGTTTCGCAAACCACGTGCAGGTAATCGCCGCTGGGCACGATCCGATACAGCGCCTTCTGGGCATAAAGCATAATCAGCCTCTGTGCATAACGTTGCTTCGAATTATATAAGCGGGTCTCGAAAGCTCCTGAGGCAGTCCCAGTCTGTGGCCCACCATCACCAGCGCACCAGCACGATGGCGTTTTTGCGGTCGCTCTTGGTGTGCCCTCCTCCCGAAGAACTGCGCTGCCTACGGCATCGGCAGGAATGGTGACACGTCACCCCGGATCGGGTGCTGCGCGGTTGCTGAAGGTTCCTGCGGCGGGAACCTATTCAAAGCATGGCGTTTGAGCGCAAAATGAGTTGCTCACGGTTACTGGCGGAGTAACCTGCTGCTGACACTCGGGGAACCTGTTGAAAGCACAGAGTGAGAGGCCGGAACCGGCATCCCGGCGCGCTCACGCGCGTGTAGCCTCCGCTCCGATCTGTGGCGGCTTTGAGGCGGCTACGAAATCATTTCGGCATCAGATCAAAAAAACGCTCACACCTGCCAATAACGTCGTCAATTGACGTAGTCCGAAACACTTCTGTGTGAAGGCGATCACATCCGACCGTTACGCAGTCGATCGCGGTCTTCTCCCAAAGGGATTTGCATACCCACGACCTGAGCACGATTGCATGGGGGGCTGAGCAGCGGTGTTTACGGAGCCTATCGTCGAGATCGGTCGTAAATCCGACTTTGAACCGGCCCGGATCATACTTCGGCTCAAGCTGGATGACATAGAAGACTCCATCCTGAGAAAGGACGTATCCGTCGCGTTTCAGAGTCTCAATCTCGCCGTCCGGCACGGCATTTGGCAGACCCAACTCCGTCCGGACTCGCTCTGCGTCTTGCTCGGTAATATGAAGGACCATCTGGCCCCGGCTGTCCGAGGTGGACATCTTCTGTCCCTCGATTCGGAGCCGGTTAATTACCTTGAAGATGGTCTGCTTCCGTCGGCCCAACTCGGAGGCTAGGTCGATTGCCGAAATGAGCTTGGTCTCCATAGCAGATTCCCTACGCGCCTCCCGCTGGCTCTGCACAGTATAGGGCTCGCTGCGCATGTCTCAAATTTCGACTTGATAGAGCGGAGTCTTTGCAAAACTTGTCCGGCGAATCGTTCGCCGTCCGGCGGGGTAATGGCGAGGAGGCAAAATTCTTGAAATCGGGTTACTCTGGTAGCAACCAGCGGTTGCTGAAGGGGTAACCCGATGACTCCCCTCCCCTTAGCAAGAAAGCGGCTCGGCACGGCCCCGTGTCCTGTACGTTGCGGCGCGCAGACAGCGTGCGGCCCGAATCCCCAACACAATCGAGCGGGCGGTGAGCGATGAAGGCTCCGCTGCGCACGAAGTCCATCGGCACGAAGGTGAGCGAGGAGGAATTCGCGGCGCTGGAGGAGTGTGCGCGCCAGGCTGACATGACGCTCTCGGAATGGGTTCGGGCGGTGTTGCTGGCCGCGCCGGGGGTGGAGCTTCCCGACGACGACGCGGCGCTGGCCGGGCGGGTGACGCTGGCCGAGGTACTGGCGTTGCGGACGCTGTTCCTCAATCTCCAGTTCCGGACAAGTAACGGCGGGCAGGCGCAGGGGCCGATGACGGAAGCCGAGATGCGGGGGCTGATCGAGCGGGCCGACGCGGTGAAGGGAGAGCGGGCGCGGGAGCGGATCGAAGCGGCGCGGAGTCAGACCAGGAAGCAGGCCGGTGTCCCGGCTGAGAAGCCGGAGGCCGGAGAGACACAGGCGGAGGAGGGTTGAACATGGCGGAGTGGGGCCGGAAGCAGTACGCGAAACCGTGGCCGAGCCGGGCGCACGTGTGGACGTGGGGAGCATTTTTCCTTAGCTGCCTGTTCTTCGTGTTCATGGTGTGGCTCGACGGGCAACAGAACTGGACGGTCGCGGAGCGGCTGTACCTGTCGGACTATCTCAGAAGCGGCGCGCGAGCGAAGGCCGGGCCAAAGATGCAGTCGAAGTACACGCTGCTCCAAGGCTTCAACGCGAAGGGGCAGATGTTGCTCGTGATCGACGACCAAGTGCAGGCGGTGAAGGGTGCGGACGGGCGGTACGGGTATGTCCTGACCGACGAGGGCATCAAGGCCGGGTTAGTGCGGTTGCAATACGTGACGGACGTGTACAACGATCAGCGGCTGCACGGGTTCCTGGGTCAGTGGGTCTATCAGAACCAAACCCTGTGGGACTTCGCCAAGCGGCCTACGTACTGGACGCTTGCGTTCTTCGTGCTGGGGCTGTTCGTGGCGGTGCCGAAGGACCGGGCGCGGCGGATGGTGTGGAAGTTCGGGCGGCGTCTGCGCGGCCCGGAGCTTGCGACGACGGCGGAGTTCAACGAAAAGCTGGGGCGCAGGAAATGGCTGACGACCGACTTCCCTGATGGGATCGCGTTCGTCAATCTTGAGCGCGCATGGTACGACAGCCTGCTCAGGCGGGACCGGGGCCGCTGGGTGCGCGTCCCGCGCGAGCGGGAGGCGATGCACTTCCTAGTCGTGGGTGACAGCGGTACCGGCAAGAGCGCGGCCATCCGGCAGGTTCTCTCGCAGATATGGGAGCGCGGGGAGACGGCCATTGTGTACGATCCGGCCCTCGAATATGTGCCGCAGTTCTACCGTGAATCGCGGGGCGACGTGATCCTCAATCCCCTGGACGCGCGCTGCCCGTTCTGGACGCCGGGCGACGAAGTGCCGCACGAGGCGGAGGCGCTGACGGTGGCGGCTTCGCTGTTCCCGGACCGGGGCCGGGAGAACCAGTTCTTCGTCGACGCGCCGAGGAAAATCTTCGCGCACCTGATCAACCTGAAACCCACGCCGGAGCAGTTGACGTACTGGATGTGCCACGAGGACGAGATCGAAAAGCGGGTGCGGGGGACGGAACTGGCGGCGATGATCCACGCGACGGCCCCGCCGCAGAGATCGGGAGTGCTGGGGTCGCTCAACATGGTCGCGGATGCGTTCAAGCTGCTGCCACCTGAGCGGGAAACGAAGCAGCGTTGGAGTGCGTATGCGTGGAGCCGGGAGCGGCGCGGTTGGCTGTTCCTCACGTCGAAGCCGACCATGCGCGAGCGGCTGCGCCCGCTGATGAGCCTGTGGCTGGACCTGTTAGTGCTGCGGCTCATGAATGAGGGTGGAAGCGGGGCGCGGAAGACATGGTTCGTGTTGGACGAGCTGGCGACGCTGCAACGGCTGCCGCAGTTGACGACGGCAATCACGGAGGGCCGGAAATCGAATAACCCGATGGTCCTCGGCTTCCAGGGCAAAGCGCAGATGGAGGCGCTGTACGGTCACATCGCCGAGGCAATGCTATCGCAGCCCGCAACGAAGATCTTCTTTAAGACGAGCGAGCCTCATGCGTCGGAATGGATTTCAAAATCCATCGGCGAGGTGGAGGTAGAGCGGTTCCGGGAGAGCAGGACGCGGGGCGTGTTCCCCCATCAGCGCGAGAACGAACAACGGGAGATTACGCGCGAGCCATTGGTCATGGCGTCGGAGATCGGCGGGCTTGAGCCGCTGCACGGGTATTTGAAGCACGGCAACCTGGTTGTGCGGATGCGGATACCGTATCTGAAGCTGGAGGAGCCAGCGGAGAAGTTCATCGAGCGGAAGATGACGACGCCGGCGGTGCCGGCGACAGAGCCGGAGCCGGTTGCAGCGCCGGCACGAAAGCCGGTGCGCAGCGTCCAAAAGAAGCAGGAGCAAGCGCAGCAGCCAGCGGCGGTGAACGAGCAGACGCCGTTCTTCGAGTGAAGCGATGATTACGCTGTCGAAACCGATCAGCTCCGGCCAGGCGCAAGCGTACCACAAAGAAGAGTTCGCCAATGCGCGGGAAAACTATTACACAGAGGGCGAACGTGTGCGCGGCGAGTGGCAGGGCCAGCTTGCCGCTCGCTGGGGCTTGCAGGGTGAGGTACAGGAGCAGCAGTTCGCGCGACTGGCCGAGGGCCAGCACCCGGAAACGAGCGAGCAGTTGGTTCGGCATCAGACGGCCCGGGAATATGTCAACGCCCAGGGCGACACGGTGCGCACGATGGAGCACCGGGCGGGTTGGGATGCGACGTTCAGCGCGCCGAAGTCGGTATCTCTGACTGCGCTTGTTGGCGGCGACGACCGCGTGCGAGATGCCCACAGGGAGAGCGTGCGCACGGCGCTTGACGAGATGGAGAAGTACGCGCAGGCGCGCATGGGCGGCAATGTCCCGGCGCAGACAACGGGCCAGTGGGCCGTCGCCAAGTTCGAGCATGACAGTAGCAGGCCCGTGGACGGCTACGCCGCACCGCAGTTGCACACGCACGCGGTGATCTTCAATATGACCGAGACGGCGGAGGGCCAGACGCGGGCGCTGCAACCGCAGGAGCTTTACAGAACACAGCAGTACGCGACAGCGGTGTACCGCTCGGAACTGGCGGCGCGGTTGCAGGAGCTTGGTTACGAAATCGAACGCGGCGCGCACGGGCAGCCGGAGATCAAGGGTTACACGCGCGAGTATTTGGAGGCTTCGAGTCCGCGGCGGCAGCAAATCGAAGAGCATATGGAAAAGGCAGGAGTGCGCGGGGCTGGCGCCGCGCAGATCGCGGCGCATCAGACGCGCGATGCCAAGCAGCCGTTATCGCATGAAGATGTGCGAGCGCAGCATCAGCGACTCGCAGCCGAACATGGCCAACAGCCGCAGCACGTTGTAAAAGAGGCGGCGCAGCGGCCCGGTGTGGAACTGAAGCCGGAGCAAGCGGGAGTTGCCGCGCACGAGGGCGTGAGCTATGCGCGCGAGCGCGGCATGGAGCGCGAGGCCGTAGCTGATGAAAGAACGCTGATGCGCGATGCCCTCAAGCACACTATGGGCGAGGCAAGGTTGCTGGAGGTTCGTGCCGAGTTCGAGCAGCGTGCACAACGCCAAGAACTGATCGAAGTGGAGCGCAGGCCGGGACTCGCAGGCCGCGCGTTCACGACAGGCGAGATGCAGGGATACGAGCGTGAGTTGATCGAGCGGATGAAGCTGGATCAGGGCACGCGCGAGGTATTGGCAGACGGCCAAGTACGGCAGCAGACGATGGAGCAGCATCCGCACTTGAGTGCGAGCCAGCGGAACGCGGTAGAGGATGTGCTGACGAGCCGCGACCGCATGATGGCGCTTGAAGGCGTAGCCGGGGGCGGAAAAACGACTTCCTTAGCCGCTGTCCGTGAAGGGGCGGAGCGTGCGGGCTATCAGGTGGAAGGACTTGCGCCGACATCGAGGGCCGCGCAGAAACTCGCTGAAGCGGGCATCGAGACGCAAACATTGCAAAGGCATCTTGCACGGGGCGAGCAGCAAGACGACGGACAGAAACGGCTTTACGTGGTCGATGAATCGAGCATGGCGAGCACGAAGCAGTTGCACACGTTCGTTGAGCGGCTGAAAGAAAACGACCGCGTGCTGTTCGTGGGCGACGTGCGCCAGCATGAGGCGGTCGAAGCAGGACGGCCCTATGCGCAGTTGCAGGAAGCGGGAATGCGTACGGCCAGACTGGACGAGATCATCCGACAGAAAGACCCGGCGCTCAAAGAAGCCGTGGAACAGCTTGCGCGTGGCGAAGTGCGCGAGGCCATCGGCAATCTAAACAGCCAGGGCCGCGTGCACGAAATTGGTGATCGACAGGAACGCATCGGCGAAATCGCCCGCGAGTACGTGCGCTCGCCGGAGCGGACGTTGGTTGTGTCGCCGGATAACGCGTCCCGCCGTGAAATCAACGAGGCCATCCATCGCACGATGCAGAGCGAGGGCAAAGTCTCGACCGATGAGCAGCGCGTACACGTGCTCTACGCGCGGCAAGATGTGACTGGCGCAGACCGGCAGCACGCGCAGAACTACGAGCGCGGCGACGTTCTGCGCTACTCGAAAGGTAGCAAGCCTCTCGGCGTCGAGCCGGGAGAATATGCGCGTGTCTCGCACGTAGACCGCGAAACCAACACGCTCACAGTGAAGCGGCACGGTGGCGGAGAACTCAGCTACGATCCGCGCCGCTTGCAGGGTGTAACAGTCTACCGCGACAGCGAGCGCAAGTTCGCGCAGGGCGACCGCGTGCAACTAACGGCCCCATACCATGAACAGAAACTCGCGAACCGCGAGCTGGCGACCATCGAGCGGATCGAAGGCGACGGCAATCTGAAACTCCGCACGAACTCGGGGCGCGAAGTCGAGTTCAACGCGAGGCAGCATCCGCATCTCGATTACGGTTATGCGGTGACGAGCCACAGCAGCCAGGGCCAGACCGCCGACCGCGTGCTGATCCACGTGGACACAGAACAGGCTCCCGGCGAACTCGTGAACAGCCGCATGGCCTATGTGTCGGTGTCGCGCGCTCAGTTTGACGTGCAGATGTACACGAATGACGCGAAGGCCCTGGGATATGAGTTGAGCCGCGACGTGTCGCACCCGACCGCGATCCAGCAGGAGCCAGCAGCAACGCAGAAAATCGAGCCGCAATCGGTGAACATAGGGACCGCGCAAGGCTTGAGCGTGGGCTGAGGAGTGCTCGCCAGCAGCTTGGCATGCGTGACATACAGAGGCTTGGCAAGCAGAATCAAGGTTAGGCAGACCATTACAACCTCAACACACCGCAACCGACGCAACGCAGGACCGTAACCGAGATGGGGTCGTGTGCGCGATGGATAGTAAAATGTCGCATAGCGCGCTCTTAGAACTTGTGAGAGTATCTTGGCCCGAGAACGGGGTCAAAGCGTCTCATCGAGGAGTGAAACGAACCGTGCAAAATCCGAGAAATTTTCACATTTTCTTACACAGTCTCACATTAGCTGCTTGTGCGGCAAACGAGAAGATAGCGATAAATATTGTAGAATCATTTGTTTGAAAGATGTGCCCGGATGGCGAAATTGGCAGACGCAGCGGACTTAAAATCCGCAGGCCGCAAGGTCGTGGGGGTTCAAGTCCCCCTCCGGGCACCAAAACAATCTTGAAATAATCCCAATAAAATGAGATAAATAGGCGCAGATTTGTCGTTGAACTTGGCCTTGAGTAATTTCAAGTATTGAGTAGTACATTGCTTTTCGGGTACAATTTCAGGTACAGTGCGAGTACAGCGGGTACAAACGAGGTACAAACGCACTCTCTGGAGACCCCGATGGCCACTCTCGTAAAAACCCCATCCGGCAAGTGGAAGGCGATCATTCGCAGGGCCGGTTGGCCTCTGACGGTGAAGACGTTTCGGACCCAGCGAGACGCTGGAGACTGGGCTCGCCGAACAGAGGACGACATGGTCCGGGGCGCATTCATCCAGCGGGCTGCTGGCGACCGTATGACGGTCGCCGCTGCAATGAAACGCTATCTGGCGGACGTGGTGCCTTCAAAGCGGCCGACTACACAGGCGGCTGATTTGAGGCGCTCCAAGATTATCGTGAAGCATCTGGGCAGGTATTCCCTCACCTCGCTTACGCCCGAGGTCATTGCCCAATTTCGCGATATGCGCTTGGCCGGTGAAGATCGTAAGAATGCAGCCGGAAATCCGCAACCGAGAACCAACAGTACGGTTCGCCTCGATCTGGCCCTTCTTGGTCATCTGCTGACCATTGCGATTAAAGAGTGGGGCGTGAACTTGCCGGCCAACCCGGTCACAAATATCAGGCGCCCGGTATCGGGGCCGGGCAGGAACCTGATTGTCAACGACCTGATCGACCGCGCAAAAGTCCTCCAAGGTGGCGGCGGTGAGCGGTTGGAACTGAATCTCGTGGTTAAGGTAGAAGCGGCCGCGCAGGCGTCGCTCGACCGGCTCTTCCCCAGCTTCAAAGATGCTGACGATAGCCGCTGGGCAAGCGTCATCAACCGTGCCAAGAACGGCGACGAAGCTGCCCTTTCCGCAGTGGACTGGACCGACGCGCCCGAGAAGCACCCCGTCTGCGCGGCTGTGCTCTCAGAGGCTGGCGCGGGGAAGCGTGGCAAGGAAGTCCGCGATGCTTTCGAGGCCAGCCCTTACGGCTGGCCGCGTGACGCCGTAGACGCTGCGCTCATCACGCTCCACACATGCGGCCATCTTCGCGCTACGCACAAGGGCATGACGCTGTCGCAGGGCCAGCTCGACCAGGCGAAGATCTCCCTGACTGATTTTCGGAGTGAAACGGCTACGCTCAACGCCCGCGAGAAGATGAAGCTTCGCAAGCTCTTTCAAGATACTGGCGTGGACTGCAAGCCTAGCGAGGAGACCGCCAAAGCGCCTGTCTTCCTCACTCGCCTAGCGGATCTGGCCGAGCGCGCCGGCGGCGAGCCGCCCAGTCCGGCCCGGCCGTCGACCGTCCACCTCGATACGCTCCGCAGCTTCGGTGGGGTCGAGCAACTGGCCGAAATCCTCAAACAGCACGACACGCTTGCTGCCTATATGGAAACCAGCAAAGACGGCGAACGTGCCGAGTTGTGGGAGCTTCGCGGCTTTGCGGCGACAACGATTAAAGACGCATTTCGCTGCGTTGACGTAATGGCCGGGGCCACAAAAGCGGAGCAGCCCTTCTTCCATGTCCAGGTGCGGAACCGCGAAGGCGAGATCATGACTCGCCAACAATTCGAATACGCCGCTGACCGGATCGAACGCATGCTCGGCCTCACCGGCCAGCCGCGCGCGATCACATTTCACACTTACGAGCACAACAACGATCAGCACATGCACGTCGCCTGGAGCCGCATCGATCAGGACACGATGAAGGCGAAGCCGGTGCCGTTCTTCAAGTTACGGCTCAAGAACATCAGCCGCGAGCTGGAGTTACATTTCGGGCTGGAGCCGGTGACAAATCACCGCGAGAGCAAGATAAAGTATGCCCCGACAAAGGCCCAGGAAGAACAGGCCCGCCGTCTCGGGCTGGATATTCACAAGGTTCAGAACGCCATCCGCGACCTCTGGGATCGTTCCGACAACGGGCGGAGCTTTCAGGCCGCGCTTGAGCATGAAGGCTTCATCCTTGCCAAAGGCGAGCGACGGGATTTCGTGGTGATTGATCAAGCGGGCGGGATGCACCCGCTGGGCAAGCGGATTCTCGACATGACGGCGTCGAAGGTCCGCGACCGGCTGTCCGACCTGTCGCGGGACGATCTGCCCTCCGTTGTCTACGCGCAGACATTTGTCCGGGAGCAGGGGCGGCAGGAAAAGAAGGAGCGGAAACAGGCCAAGCCCGAGCCGACATGGGACCGAGAGCGCGACGACCGCAAATGGCAGGATGCCGTCATCAATGCGGCCATCGAGCACGAAAAGACCGAACGGAAATTCGTCGAGCCGGAGCCGGAGCGGCGGCAGGGAAGGGCGGGCAGCAGGAAAAAGGAATGGACGGTCGCGCCACCCACACCAGAGCCGATCCGGACATCCCCCGAATACCACTTCGAGGATGCCGCAAGAGTGGTAGGTCGCAACCAGAGCTATTCGCCGCCCAAAGAGCTGACCGGCATGAGTGATCGGATCATGACCTATCTGCAAGCGCTCTGGAACGATCCCGTGCAAATTGAGGCGAAGGGGAAGACCTTGTCCGCCGTACTGGATCACGAGGGAATAGCCCTTGCCCGCGTGACGAAGGCGGAAGCGGACCGGAGCCACCGGGAAGCGGAATTCGCCAAGGCCGTAGGCAACCGCGCTCCGCGTTATGGGGAAGGGGAGATCGTCGCCGTCAAAGAACCCACGCTCGAATACAGGCGTAACGGACAGGTCGTGGGACCCGCTCCGCGTATCCATAAACTGGACCAGAAAGCGGCGGAAACATTCGTAGCAGCCCTCGATAAACCGAGGCGATTGCAAGGCATCGATGCGACCCTGCAGGCGCTCAACGACCGCGCACAGCAACGCGCTGAACACCGGAACGCTATCCGGTTTAAGAAGGCCACCAACATCAAGAACCGCGCCACGACGTTTGCCGGGAAAAACGCGAAACGAACCCTCTCCGTTGCCGACACCGCTGCGCGAACCATCGGCAAGACGCTGGACGCTGCGAGCGATGCCTTCACATCCCTGTTTGCGCCGACCATGACGCCGCAGCAGATACGTGACGGCGAGCGCATCAGAGAAAAACGGGAGGTGGAAGCGGAGGACGTGATCGATTTCACCCGCTACACCGCCGAACTGGCGCAGCAGCGGCAGCAGGAACAGGAGCGCGAAGCGGTCCGACGACGGGAGCAACACGGACGAGAACGCTGAGAGCCGCGAAACTCGGGAACCTCGCGGCGATGACCGAATTCCCAAGCAGTACCGGAAGGCCCTTCGTTTATCCGCAATACTCAGGGAACAATTCCGGCGGGTTGCATCGGCACTGACGCGCCATGTTGTGGAGCCGGAACCGGCGCAGGGTAAACGCACCGAGGGAACGCGTGGGGGATTCAGGCTTGCGGCAGCGGAATTCGCCCGCCGAACCGTCTCAATTCCGGAAGCAGCCTATGCCGCCGTCGCGTTCCTTTCGGACACGCTGGACTGGTTGAACCCGTGGCATCATGGCACGGTCAGTTGCGCCGAGATCAATGAGGACACTCATCACACGGAACAAAATCAGCTTTTCTCGCATATGGAACCGTGATACCCGGTTCGCATGCCCGACAGCAAAGCACCGACGCACACCGCCTTCGCCCTGAAACGGGAAGGCAAGAAGTATGGCCGCTGGCTTGAGATCGGCACCGCCAGGCAGGAGAGCACCGGGGTCATTCATCTTTTCCTTGACCGGATACCCATCGGCGGATTTAACGGCTATGCGTATCTGGCCCCAATGGGCGCGCAACCGCCGCAGTCCGAGCCGGAACGGCCCGGCGAGCCTTCTGAAGTCGAAGACGCTTAGACTCAAGTCGCCTTCGTCTCTTGCTGATCGACAAACGACCCTTTCCCAGACGGACGGAGCGCGCCGCAAATTCGGCGGTGCTTATCGGCTACGCTCGCGTCTCCACAAATGACCAGACGATCAATCTTCAACGCGATGCGCTGAAAGCGGCGGGGTGCAAAAGGATATTCGCCGACCGAGGCGTGAGCGGCAGCGTTACGCAAAGGCGAGGGCTCGACCGCGCATTAGCGTCTTTGAAGCCCGGCGACACGCTCGTCGTTTGGAAGGTCGACCGGCTGGGCCGTTCTCTGGCTCACCTGGTCCAGACGATTACGGATCTCGGCGCGCGTGGCGTGAATTTTCGTTCGCTATCTGACCCGATTGATACGAAAAGCGCTGGCGGACGGCTCGTTTTGCACATGATGGCCGCACTAGCCGAGTTCGAGCGTTCGCTGAACAGCGAGCGAACAAAAGCGGGCCTGGCGGCGGCGAAGCGGCGCGGCAAGAAATTGGGCCGGAGGGCGAAGCTCACGCCGAAGCAGATTGCGCGCGCCCGGCGTATGGTGGAAGCCGGACAGTCGCCGCAGAAGGTTGCCAAGCGGTTTTCGGTTGCACGTTCAACCCTGTATGAGGCGCTTGCACGTTAATGTTGCGTCTGGACAGGAACCCGTTTCTGCGCGATAGTTATGCCCTTCGTCGTCCGGAAAGTGACCGCCGAAAAAGGGTCGTTTGCCGGACATTGGTTCACTCTAGCACCGCCGTGCCCATGCTCAGCAAACGCATCTTGGCCCTGTGGGCTTTTCTCTTCCTGCTGCCTCTTCATCCCGCCTGGGCCGGTGACAGCGCTCGGGCCTATGTCGATCTCAAGGACGCGCCGACGATCACGGTCGATTGGAGCAAGAGCAACACACAGGCTGTGACGCTGCACGGCAATCGCACGCTCATTTTTTCGAACGGTGAAAAGGGCGGAAAATATCTTCTCGTCCTCAAGCAGGACGCTCACGGTTCGCGCACCGTCACCTGGCCCGCGTCCTTGCGATGGCCGGGCGTTCACCCGCCGACACTCACCACCACTGCAAACAAGAAAGACTTCCTCAGTATCTTCTACGACGGCGTAAATTACTATGGCCTCGGCCTGTCACAGAACTACTGACACCATGCGGCAACGCGACCGGCTCGGCATCGCCGGAGCCCTTCTCGTTCTCTGCTGCATCTGTCCCGGCCTCGCTCTCGCGCAGGTGCAGGGCAGTTTGTGCAACACGCTTAACAAGGTCTATTCACCGACCTTTCTCGGGCACAACGACAACACAACCTACATCTGTGACGGCTCGCAGCTTTGGTCGCTTTGGTCGGCCACGGCCAGCCCGTTGAGCATTGACTTTCTCGGTACGGTCGGCATCCAGAACTCATCTCCCGGCGCGTTGCTGGACATCGGCACAGCCGGTACGACGCTCGGGACGTTGCGGCTGGAAAGCAGCACGGCGTCGAGTTATGTGCAGGTGCAGCCCTCGACCACATCGGGAAGTTGGATAATGACGCTGCCCGCAAGCGCGGGCACCAACGGCTATGTTCTCAGCACCGACGGCTCGGGCGTGACCACATGGGTCGCGCCGGGAAGCGGAGCTACGATTACCCTCGGCACCGAGGCGAGCGCGACGAACCCGCAGCGCAACGGCGACGCGACGACGGGTTTCTATTCGCCAGCGGCGGATACGGTCAGCGTGGCGGCAGGCGGCATCGAGGCGATGCAATGGAACACAGCGGCGAGCGGGAACACATATGTGAGCATAACGCCGGGAATCTCGGCGGCGCCCACAATCGGCGTCGGTGGCACATCGGCGGGGCTGATCCTGAATGCGGGTAGCGGGGCGCTGACACTAAAGAGCACAGGTTCCAACGCGGCCATCGATATTACACCGAATGGCACAGGGCCAGTGGTTGTGACGTCTGGCGCGACAACCGGAACAGGGGCGACGGCGGCGATGCAGCTTGTGGCCAATTCTCTCACCACCGGCAACGGGCTCGATGTCTCAAGTTCATCCCTGACGAGCGGCAATCTGGTCAACTTGGCGACGACGAGTACTGCGGCGGCATCGAACACGCAGACGGTTCTCAATATTTCGGCTAGCGGCGCGAATGCCAGTAATAACACCACCTATGGCGAACAAATCTCCAATACGCATACGAACCCACTTACTACCAGTGGCACTGCCAGTATCGGCCTTTCCATTAGCGCCAGCGGTGGCGACCAGAACACAGGAATCCATAACACCGTTACGCATAACACGTCGTATGGTCCGGGTGGAGGTTATGATATCGGCACGGAAAACACTGTTTCCGCAACAACCAGTGATCCGGGCACGTTATATGGGGTTTACAATACAGTTCGCGCGGATATGACAGATAACCACGTTGAGACTTTGTATGGCGAATATTCGGACCTTATGACGCATAATGGCACTGGCGCGGGCGATGTGGGTTATGGTCTCTATGTTCAAAGCGATTCAGGTTCAACCGGGGGCACCCAATACGGCGTCTACGCCAATCTCACTGCGGGGAGTGGCCTCACGGCCTATCCGGGCATTTTTATGGGCGGCAATGTCGGCATCGGGACAACAAGTCCGCAAGCCACGCTCGACGTGAAAGGATTCGCCCGCCTCGCGCTCAATTCCTCAGCACCAGCGACATGCACAAGCAGTAACGAGGGCGCAGTCGCTCTCACCCATCTTGCTCAAGTCTGCGTCTGCGACACGACACCCGCGTGGAACATCCTGAACACCAGCACCGCTTGTAGTTGGTGACCCGGCTTTAAGGGATAGTGGGCGCTATCCGGTTAACTAGTTTTCACCGAAACGGGTAAGATTTTGGACGACTTGCGAACCCGCTAACGACGTGCGCTTGCGCGTCCCGAAACTCTGTCCGAAAATGATGGCATGAAAAGGCCGCACCCGGACCGCGCAAAGGACCGTTGGGAGCACGCGCTGACGATGCCACTCACCCGCCGCACACCCTACGAAACCATCGAACTGATGCGCGGCGACCTTTTCGAGCTTCTGGACCTGCTGACCACGCCTTTCTTCGATCACCCTGAAAGCCACGCGGCGAACAACGCCGACATCCAGCGCGTCGCCGACCGGCTGAAGGAGTTGACGCCGTACCGGGACCGTGCAGCGCGGGCGGCGCTGAGGGCGGGGCGCATCGACTATGCCATTAACATCGATCCGGACGATGACGACCCAGGCCCAAGCTGCGGCCCGTTCTCGATCAAAGGATGGGAAGAACTTCACCGGCAATGGGAGCAGGCGCACCGATGAGGTAGGGGTCACATTTGTAATGGTGAAATATTGTACGTTAAGCGGCCCTCCCGAGCGCCTGGATGGATGATCGCAATGGACGTAAGCCTTTGTTTCGCAGGCCGCCGTCTCTGCGCCATACATAATCCCCGGTCAGGTTGATGTGCTCCCATTTCAACGGCGATACATGAACCAGAAGATCGTCGGATATATCCTGGCCTTGCTGCCTTAATACGCTGATGGCCCGCTCAACGTAGACGGTGTTCCACAGCACAATGGCGGCTACAACGAGATTAAGCCCGCTTGCCCGACCTTTCTGACTCTCCTGGGTACGGTCGCGGAGTTCGCCCAGACGGTTGAAAAACACCGCTCGCGCGAGAGCATTGCGGGCCTCTCCCTTATTCAACCCGGTATGAATGCGTCGCCGCAGGTCGAGGTCCTGGATATAATCCAGCAGGAATACGGTCCGTTCCAGTCTGCCGATCTCCCTGAGAGCAATGGCAAGCGCGTTCTGCCGGGGATAAGCTCCAAGCTTTCGTAGCATGAGTGAGGCCGAAACGGTGCCATGTTTGATGGATGCCGTCAGCCTCAAAACGTCTTCCCAATTCAACGGAATGTGCTTCGTATTGATCATGCCGCCGATGAGTCCCTCCAAGGCTGGATAATTCGCTGGTCTATCGATGGTATAGAGCCTGGTCTCACCGATGTTGCGTATCCGTGGCGCGAAGCGGAATCCAAGCAGATGGCAGAGCGCGAAAACATGATCGGTAAAGCCCGCCGTATCCGTGTAGTGCTCCTCTATCTGTAAATCGCTCTCATGGTAAAGCAGCCCGTCGAGCACATGCGTGGCGTCGCGGACCGTAGCGTTGATCAGCTTGCTATGGAAAGGTCCATACTGGTCGGAAATGTGAGTGTAGAAAGTCACTCCAGGATCGCTGCCATACCGAGCATTGTGCTGTCCGCGCGCATCGCCCCTTCCTCCCGTGGCAAAACGCTGCCCGTCAGATGATGAGGTAGTACCGTCACCCCAATGACCGGCGAATTCGATTTGATGGTGATGATTGATGATTCCGGCCAA
The DNA here is from genome assembly GCA_963766785.1 of uncultured Acidobacteriota bacterium. Lineage (GTDB taxonomy): Bacteria > Acidobacteriota > Terriglobia > Terriglobales > Acidobacteriaceae > Telmatobacter. The sequence continues at coordinate 739,877 of CAVYBV010000002.1, read as the reverse complement.
GGCCTTGGAGTAAGTCTCCTCCCGGATATGCCACACGGCGACGCGGCTTAAGGTCGCCGCCGAGACGCCGGGGCAGGCTTCCGCCATGCGCGCCACGCCAAGATTGATGCCGTCAGCAAGGATGGCGGCAAGAAGCAATTCACGGTCTTGTGGCGCAGCGCCACTCTTTAGGTGTGTAAAATGCCGCGTGAAGCCGGTCCACTCGTCAATCTCGACAAGGAGATCGGTGATTTTGATGCGCGGCAGCAAAGCGTACACTTGCCTGTTCAGTAACATCGCTTCGTCAGGCTCCTGGTTGTCCAGGGGCGCGATCTTCAGAACTCCGTTGATGATCGAGGCGTCCGGCAACCCGCCGTCTTTGGCAAGTTGCCCGGTTTTTTGCAACGCCTGATGCAGTTGTTCACTGCGCCGTCGGAGATAGGATTCGCAGTCGCCATCAACCGCGAGGCCAAGCGTTTTCGCGTTTCGCAAATCCTGATACGCCGCTTTGGGCAATAGATATTCCTCAAAATCCTTATACCGACGGCTCCCCGCGACCCAGAGATCGCCTGCGCGCAGCGCTTTGCTGAGTTCGGACAATACACATGTCTCATAGAAGCGCCGGTCAATTCCGTTCTCGGTAAAGACATACTTCGCCCAACGTTGCCGGACAAAACTGCGAGGTGCGGCTTCCGGCACGCGCCGCGCATTGCCCGCATTCAACGCGCGAAGCAATTCGATGGCCTTGAGCAGGTCGTCGCTCACCGGCGCAGCACGGAATTCAAAGTGTTCAAGCAAAGCGGGGGCATAGCGTCGCAGTTGAGAATAGCTGTCAGCGATCAGGGCCAGATGATCGAATCCTTCAGGTTGCGAGATTTTATCTGCCTCCAGCACACTTTCCCGAAAGGCATCCCACGTAAGCACTCGTTCAATCGCGGCAAACGCATCTTCCGACAACTCGCGCGCGTCGATGATCGCCTGCCCAATCGTGGCGTAGAGGCGTACCTTGTCATGGATCGCCTTGCCGTTCTCCTGGAAATTGTTCAGGTGCTTGCGTTCGGCTCTCTTGAACTGCCTTCCGAGAAAGCTCTCGTGCATGTCCACGGTTTCGTCGGTGATCAGGCTTGCCGTATCCAGAACGGCGGCCACAAGCGTTGCGTAGCGCCGCTCTTCGCCGAGATCACGAAAGTGCGTGACAGGAGTGTTGGACGCCTCGCGCGCGATCTGCGTGAGCCGGTTCTGATGAATACGGCGTGTCCACTCCGGTGGAATTCCGAGATTGCGAATGAACTTCAGGCGCTCGATGCAACTAACGATATTGATCGGATTCGCTGTTCCCGCTGCCTGCCGCAGCCAACCAAGTGTGGTTTGCCAAGCGTCCTGTCGCTTATCGAGCAAGCTGTCGAGCCGGGACATCTGCTCGGCGGTAAGGTCTTTGGTGAGCTCCCTATATGCTTCCCGTCGCGCCTTCGCCCTGGCCCGCAACGTTAAACGCTCAAGGACGGGCAAAGCGGGTACGACAACATGTCGGCGGCGAATCTCGCTGACGAGGACATTTACCAGCGCGAGCCCTTGGTCGGTGCTGCGTGCTTGGTCCGCGAGCCACAGAGATAGGTTGCGGTACTCACGTTGCGCAAAAGTTTTCCAGCCGTATTCTTTCAGCAGATCGCCCAGATGCTCGCGCCGCGTTTCATCCCGCGTTGCGTACACGGAAAGCACCGACGGGTCGCTCCCGACCTGTTGCGCGATGAAGCGCAGCATAGCTGCCGGTATGACTTCTTCGCGAGTCCATGCACGCCCTGGAAACCTTAAAAAGCATAGCTGTACCGCAAATCCGAGACGGTTGCTGCCGCCGCGCCGCTTGACCAAAAAATCCTGATCCGCCGCCGACAGTGTATAAAGCTCGGCGATTTCTTTGAGACCAACAGGCAGCGCCAGAACTTCAAGCCGCTGCGCGGGTGACAAGAGATCCTGATGTGGCATAGGATGCAGCCCTGACTAAAAACTTTACTTTTCGGACATAGCAGGACCGCGTGCCAAAAATCCAGCAAAAACAGCATCGTTCACTCCCGAAACGCAAGGGGGTTTTTGGACAGAGGGGTAATTCGCCGCGCGTCGGGCTTTATGCCCGTGTCTCCACGCATGACCAGCAGACGCTTCCCATGCAGCTCGCGACAATGCGGGACTACGCCAAAAAAAGAGGCTGGTCCGTGATCACCGAAGTTAAAGACGTGGGGTCGGGAGCAACAAAGCGTCAGAAGCGTGAAAATCTCATCGGAGCCGCCCGGCGGCGTGAGATCGATCTTGTTCTGGTCTGGCGGCTGGATCGTTGGGGACGATCACTGGTCGATCTCGTCAGCACACTTCAGGAATTGACCGCGCTCGATGTCGGATTCGTGTCGTTATCCGAGGCGCTCGACCTCACCACGCCAAGTGGGCGTGCGCTTGCAGGCATGCTCGCGGTCTTCGCCGAGTTCGAACGGGATATATTGAGGGACCGTGTGAAGGCTGGGATTGCTCAGGCCAGAAGTGATGGCAAGCCGCATGGACGACCCAAAACCGCCGCCATGCTCGTGAGGGAGATGCAGCGGCTTCGCAAGAGCGGATTAAGCAACCGGGCAATCGCCAAGCGCCTGGCGGTCGGTCGTACATCGGTTATTCGTTTACTCCCCAGAAAACGTAAGGCCAGAACGCAAATTCGCGTCACCCGAGCACGGCGGGGTGACGGCACTTTAGCCGCCGCCGCTTGCTGTCAATGACGCTTCTCGGCTCCCCCGCGAGCGGTCCCCCCGACAAGCTATGACAGCCGCGCTCGGTTGCGGCGGCCTGTCGTGCCTCTTGCGCCCCCGCCTTGGGGGTCACTTCAAACAAAAAGAGGCACATCATGAATGACGAACAACCGCAAGCCTTCATCGACTACTGGCATGCCGTGGACGCGGCCCTAATGAGACATTTCGGTATCGACACCGCCGATGCGGGCATCGAGGCCGACCTCATCGCCGAGTTTCAGCAAGCGGGCGACACGCCGGAAGACTTCGCGCACTGGTACGGCAAGAAGTACGACCTCGACTATCTCGACAACCGCCAGCGCAACGCGCGCCGGATAGCTTCGCTCAACGACCTGGCCCGCCGCGCTATGGGCGTTGCCTGCCGCGTCGTGCAAACGCCCGGCATCGCCGCGTTGCCGCCCAGGCATCAATCGGCGATCCGCGAGAAGGTCGAGGAATTCAACGTCTTCACGCCGGACAACGATCCGCACGGCGAGCGTGACTTCGGCGCGTTCGAGCACGATGGCAAGCACATTTTCTGGAAAATCGACTATTACGACACGACGCTGAGCAAAGGCAGCGAGAACCCCGCCGATCCGAAGCAGACGGTTCGCGTTCTCACCATCCTGCTCGCGTCCGAATACTGACCTGCAGGCCCGCGCCGGCAGCATCGGCGCGGGCTTTTTCTGCATTCGCTGACCGTGTACGCAACCTGCACAATTTTTAGTGCACAGGACCGGGATATGCGACACTAAACTCGTCGCATCCCTTGACCTATGAGTCCTTTTGCTGCCGCCGATCAGCTCGATGATGTAGTAACCAGCCCGTTCAGGGGAAGACCGCCACTAAATGTGGCCTATCAAACAGCTTACGGTCGGATGCTGCACGGCCTTTCGGACGACATTCTGAAGTCTGGCACTCTCGAAAGATTTGAAGGCAAGGTCAACCTCGTTTTCACGTCTCCGCCGTTCCCCCTGAACCGAAAGAAGCGATACGGCAATAAGACAGGCGATGAATACATCGAGTGGCTGAGCGCTTACGGCCCCCTGCTCAAGAAAATGCTCACACCGGGCGGCTCCATTGTGATGGAGGTCGGCAATGCCTGGGAACAGGGATCGCCGGTTATGTCCACCCTGCCCATCCGGTCGCTGCTGCGATTCCAGGAAGACAATGAGCTTTATCTCTGCCAGGAATTCGTCTGGCAAAATCCCGCCAAGCTCCCCTCCCCTGCGCAATGGGTGAATGTGGACCGCGTGCGGGTTAAAGACAGCTTTACAAAAATCTGGTGGATGTCCGCTTCGCCGAAACCGAAGGCGGACAACCGCCGCGTCCTGCAAGAGTACAGCAAGTCCATGAAGGACTTGCTCAAAACCGGCAAGTACAACGCGGGAAAGCGTCCGTCCGAACATAATATCGGGGAGCAGTCATTCCTCCTCGATAACGGCGGCGCGATACCGGGCAGCGTCCTCACCTTCGCAAATACGCAGGCCAATGACGATTACCAGGTGTATTGCCGCGACAACGAGATCGAGCTTCATCCCGCGCGGATGCCGATTGAACTCGCGGGCTTCTTTATCAACTTTCTGACCGACCCCGGCGACCTTGTCCTTGACCCCTTCGGAGGGAGCAACACGACCGGCGCGGCAGCAGAGAGACTGGATCGATTTTGGATCTCAATCGAAGCCGAAGAAAAGTACATCCAGGGTTCGATGGGGAGATTTCCTGACTTGGTTGAAGGGTAGGACATGCAATGTCATCTGATGAACTCAGCTTGCCTTCGTCTTTCGAGGCCGATCTAACAATCGGCCCCGGCGCTATCGATGCTTACAGCCGCCTGAGCTACACCATGTGGTATGCGCTCGCGGAGTTTGTCGATAATTCGACGCAGTCGCGCCTCAACTATGAGAGCTTCATCGATGACGTTCTCAAGGCCGAGGGAAAAACGCTGGAAGTAAACATCGTCCACGACCCGACCTTCCGGGAAATGCGGATCGATGACAACTCAATCGGAATGCCGAAGGAACGTCTCATCGAGGCGCTGAAAATCGCAAATCCGACAAAGGACAGCAAGGGCCGCTCACGTTACGGTATGGGCATGAAAACAGCCGCCTGCTGGCTCGGGAAGAAGTGGAGCATCACCACTTGCGAATACGGCAGCGGCATCGAGTGGACCGCCGAAGTGGACGTGGACGCGATTGCCAATCACGGCGGCAAGGTTCTGATAACGCCCAAAACCGTCAGCACCGACGAGCATTACACGCGAATCCGCATCACCGAATTGCGCCGCCGCGTACAGAAGCGCACCGAAGAAACGATTCGCGAGTATCTCGGGTCGATGTATATGTTCGATTTGAAGCCTTCCGGGGACGATCAGATTCCGCTCGTCCTCACCTTCAACGGCACGCAGATCACCCCGCCGACCGATGCGGAATGGGACATCGATCAATCCGGCAACCAATACTACAAAAAGCTGCCACCCACACTAATTGGCGGCAAAAGCGTCGAAGGCTGGGTTGGAGTCCTCAAGAAAGGCGGGCGCAAATTCGGCGGGTTTTCGTTGTTCCAGAACGGTCGGCAAATTCGCGGATTTCCGGCCGCGTGGAAGCCATCCGAGATATATGGCGGCGTCGATGACGAGGGCGCGAACAACCTTATTGCGCAGCGCCTCACCGGGGTGTTATTGCTCGACCCGAAATTCGCCGTGTCGCATACGAAAGACGCCGTGCTTTTCGAGAACGATGAAGAGGACGAGCTGATCAAGTTCCTCGACAAGGAAACCGACGATTACCGCAAGTACGCAATCACGCGCCGTGCCGCCAGGCCGTTCTCGCTCAGCAAAGAAAAGATACGCGACATCGTTCAGAGCCTGACAAGCGAATTCACCAGCGGCGAGATGAAGGATGCGGTGAACATGGCATCCCTGCCGCCCATCGAGTCCATCGTGGCGACCAACCAGCAAAGAGTGGCATCACTGACGCCTGCCGACCACGTCGCCACCCTGCCCGTCACGGACCATCTGACCATCATCGTTTCCCTACAGGACCGGAGCGAAAACGATCCGTATTTGACCATGAGCCCCGCCGCGACTCCCGGCGAAGTGCATGTCATCATCAATGCGCTCCACCCCTATTACCAATCGCTGGAGACCTGCGCCGCCGAGGAATGTATCCATCAGTACATTTACGACGCTGTCGCCGAATATCGCGCGCACCAGCTTTCAGCCCGGATAGTCCCTGACACCGTGAGACGCCTAAAAGACGCGCTCCTGAAGGTGCCGATCCACCAGAACGAAAACGCGAATTTCGACGTTCAAATCCGGAACAGGCAAGCGCTTTACGAAGATTCCCCCGACAACTAGCCGAGATGCCGAAATATCCGCCAAGAGCGTGGCAGGTCGAGGCGATGCGGCGGTGGATTGACGCCGCTCATCGCGGCATCATCAGTGTCGTTACTGGCGGCGGGAAGACCGTTTTTGCATTGTCATGCATTGCCGAACTGCGGCCTGATACAACGCTCATCGTGGTTCCGACCGCCGCGCTCCTGGAGCAATGGTGGGAAGAAGCCGCCGATTATTTCTCGCTGTCGCTGGAAGAGATTCACATCGTCCGAAGCGCGCGGAAACTAAAGACCGGCAGCATCAATCTCGCGGTGATCAATACAGCGTCGGAGCTGCCGCCAACGGGGAATTGGGGACGGCTGTTCCTGGTCGTCGATGAATGCCACAAAGCGGCCAGCGACAGTTTCCGCAAAGTTTTGGATCTCAAGACCGTCGCCTCTCTCGGCCTGTCGGCAACGCCGGAGCGTCCCTACGACGACGGGCTGGAGGACGTTCTTGTCCCGGCGCTCGGCCCCGTGATTTTCACTTACGATTACGCCGCAGCTCTGGCCGATGGCGTTATCGTGCCCTTCGTGCTGAACAACGTGGTCTTTGAACTCGAAGAGGACCGGCAAGCCGAGTACGACAAGCTGAGCAAGGCCATCGCGCGATCGATGCAGGAAGAAGGCCCCGAGGGGCAGAGAACCATTGCCCTCATGCTGAAGCGCGCGCGTGTGCTTAATCTCAGCCTGAACCGCGTCAGGATCGCGCTCAAGCTGGTTTCGATCAACCGCTCGAAACGGACCCTGATCTTCCATGAAGACATCCAGGCTTGCGAGATAATCGCCTCGGTCCTCGCAAAGGCTGGCGTTCCTAACGGAATCTATCACTCCAACATGTCCCTTAAGGCACGGGCCGAGGCGCTCCGCAACTACCGCTCGGGGCGTTCGGAGGTGCTGGTCACATGCCGGGCGCTTGACGAGGGATTCAATGTCCCAGAGACCCAGCTCGGCATCATCGCCGCCAGCACGGCAACGCGGCGGCAGCGCATCCAGCGGCTCGGCAGAATCGTGCGCCCTGCCCCGGACAAGGACGCGGCGAACATCTACACCCTGGTCGCAACACGCCCTGAAATCGAGCGGCTCAAGGAAGAAGAACATCTGCTTGAAGGGGTTGCTTCCATCCGCTGGAGCCGGGCATGAAAATCTTCATCGGCGGCAACTGCAGCAGCGACGCTGCGTTTAACTTGCTCGACCCTTCGGCGTTTACTGAAGGAGAATTCGAGGCGCATGCGGTCAAGGCCCTCGTTTGCGGCTTCCCGGATTATCGATGCATCCCGTTCCGCGCCGACTTCTCGTTCGAAAACCAGATTCGCCGCTCCGACCTTGCGCTCGTTCACAAATCGTTTTCGCACTGGTTCGTCGTGGAGGTGGAACTGCTCTCGCACTCCCTCATGGGCCATGTCGTGCCGCAGGTACGTTGCTTTCGATACGGCGACCCTATGTCTTCCAGCGCCGCGCTGCTTAGCGAAGCGATTCCGGAAATGGACTACGCGCGCGCCGTTTCATTCCTGCAGTTCATTCCCCGCTCGGTCGTCGTCGTCGCCAACCGCAGCAGCGTGGAGTGGAGCGCCTGCTTCCGGGGCCTCGATGTACAGATGCTCACCGTCTCGGTGTACCGGCGCGCCGACGGCCAGATCGCCCACGAAATTGACGGGAGCCTGTTTGTGCTCAAGGAGAATCTTGGTTTTTTCCGTTATTCTGCGATAGACCGTTCGCTGCGCCTGCCGCTGACTTTTACCGAGACGGAAGGTCAGATTCAGATTGAAGACCCTTTCGGTGTCACCGGAGCATGGATCGTCAGCCGAACTGAGGAAGCCGTCTGGCTGACGAAGGAAATGGGCGATCCCGGCCTGCCGCACAACGAGATGCTTCAGGTCCTGCGAACCTCCACGGGGAAACTGAAGTTATCCCTTACGTCTATTCAATGAGTTTTAGGCGATACAGCGCTTTTGACTGTCTACGTGGATTGCCAGGGGTTCAACACCGAAACCTTCGCCATGTCGAAATCGCTGCGGTCGCGCGTCACGACGGTAAGACCGTGTTGCAAAGCTGTGGCGGCAATGATGAGGTCCGGCTGTGAAAACGTATGGCCGCTTTTACGACCATCTTCCATCAGAACACGCCATCGGAACATGATGTCTTCGGTCACAGGCAATACCCGGTCGTCGAACATGGGCCGGATTGTATGCGTAAGCCATTGGGAGAGGTTCGCCCGTTGTGTGCTGCCGTGGCTCAGCAGGTCAATCCCGAAGCGAAGTTCCGCAAGCGTCACCGCACTGACGTAAAGTTCATTCAGCGGCGTACCGGAGACAAAGGTCAGCACCTTCGGTTCTGGCCTTGGCTTCCGAATTTCCGAAAGAATATTGGTATCGAGAAGCCACGCCATCAGAAGGTCACGTCACGCGCAGGCATGGATAAACGAAAGCGCGACGGTTCAATATCCAGTTCCCGGTATGGCGAAGCCTGCAAAGCCGCAATGAGATCGGCTCCCGTCCGCTGATCGCGGGATTTTCCCTGATGCTCGGCAACCATGGGTGACGCTTCCAACGCCTGCATCAAAGCATCTTCGATGCTCGCGAAGCCGCCCTTTTGCATCCGCTCCAGGATAAGGGCTTCGAGTTCCGGCTTTTGAATTTCAATCGTCATCGCTTTGCCCTCCCTTCCTTGATTTTCGCACAATAGGCGAAAGTCAGTACCGGCGCAACCGCAGCTGCAGCCTGTTGCACTCCTGCAGGCGCTTCTCACTACATTTTGACATGACCTCTCTTTCCTGCCGCCCAAACGCGGACGGGGAACCGGCACTCTGGCCGCCGCCGCTTGCTGTCAATGACGGAAATCGGCTCCCCCTGCTCCGCTCGGCAAAGAGCGCCTGCGCGTCTCAGTCACCCCCAATTTCCTATGACAGCCGCGCTCGGTTGCGGCGGCTCCGCGCCTCTCTCATCCCCGCCGACAGGGCGGCAACAACGAAAGAGAGGCACATCATGACAAACGCAGTTTCGACATTCCGCAACACGATCATCCAGGGCGACTGCCTCGGCGTTCTCCCGCAGCTTCCGCCGAACAGCGTGGATTTCATCCTGACGGACCCGCCGTATCTGGCGCGTTACGTTTCGCGCGACGGGCGCACCGTCCCGAACGATGACAACGATGCCTGGCTCAAGCCAGCTTTCGTGCAGATGTTCCGCGTTCTTCGCCGGGACAGCTTCGCGGTCAGCTTCTATGGCTGGCCTCATGCCGACAAGTTCATGCAGGCATGGCGCGAGGCAGGTTTCCGCATCGTCGGTCACTTCGTATTTCCGAAGCGTTATACGTCGTCGGAAAAGTATCTCCGCTATCAGCACGAATGCGCCTATCTACTGGCGAAAGGAAATCCGCAGTTTCCGCAGACGACTATCGGCGATGTCATCGACTGGACCTACAGCGGCAACAAGCTGCATCCGACGCAGAAGCCACTGCCGGTCCTGCTTCCGCTGATCGAAACATTCTCGAAACGCGGCGATCTCGTGCTCGATCCCTTCAGTGGTTCAGGCTCATCCCTGCTCGCGGCGAAGATGCTCGGGCGCAACTGGCTCGGCGTCGAGCTTGACGCGAAATATCACGCCATCGCAACCGAGCGGCTGGCGATGGAACAGGCGCGGGCCGCATGAGGCCCCTGCCCGCGCACTACGCTTGCCGTCGCTGAGCTTCGCCAAGCGTGAAAACAAATCCGCGCGGCTTCAGAATTCCATCCGCAATGCTCCACGGATGTATGAAGATTTGCTTGCCGCCCGACACAACCGGCTTGCGCTGGCCTTCGACCTTTACGGAATGCACGATGAATAGGGCCGAGTTTGGATAATCGCGCGCATGATCGACTTCCTTGGGAGTCAGCGAAACCGACAGCCCGTTGTCCTGCGTACCCTTGACCTCCACATACAAGTCGGAACCGTCTACCGTGCAGAGGAAGTCGAAAGATTCCGTCTTGCTCTTATCCTTCGGAGCATATCCGAGCTTCAGCAAATGCGCCTTGGCTCGATTCATGGCATAGAGTTCGATGGCTCTGCGGATTTTTGGATTGCTCTGGAAGCCCGCTCCATGTTCGATTGCGATGCTGACCTGTTCCTCAATATCGTGATCGGCTCCGCTCTCAGGCTCCTGAGCGATGTTCTCCAGCGCGTAAGTATGAACATAGTCCAGAGCATCGTCCATCCATTGCGCGTTTTTGGGATGACCGTTTATTTCCAGCGGATAGCAGACATTCGCCTGGCCGAAGCCCCCTCCTCCTCCGGGAATTTCATGTATTCGCAGCGGTTCCGGGACAAGAAAAGCATTCTTCGCATCCGTCTCGGCGAAGTAAGTGAACTGGTTTCTCGCGGCAGCGTTCGACGGTCGGTCTTTTCGATAAACCGTGGCGTTGAGATACCATCCGATGATGCGCTGCCGTCCGAGCGTAGGATGCGTTGCCACAAACACCACGGTGACATCATCGAGCGCGTCGCCCTTGAAGCCAGCCTTTATTCGTTCAAGCGCCACCGTCGATGAACGTCCCGGAATCAGTCTCGGCTGAAAATAGCCGAGCATCCTTCCATTCAGAGGAAGAAAGTTAAACGCCTCATGCCCAAGCGCACTCTTGTTGTATTTTCCGCCACCGATTGGCGCTTCATCGTCGGGCTGTGGCCCCCGATACCACTTCATCCACCCAATTCGTGCAAACACCACTAAAGCCATTGGCCACCCTCCGTCCTTGTCTTTGACTTGCCGACTGTAGCCAAGTTCATTTCCAGCATCCATCCTGCGGCTAGATAGCATAAAGAAAGCTGCTAGCTTGCAGCTAGACAGCACATAGAAAGCGGCTACCTAGCGGCTATCTTGCAGCAATCACCATTCCGCGCTTGCCAAGCAGCTACCTTGCAGCTAGATTGCAGCAACCTATCTTCCATCTAGCGGCCAGATTCATGTTCACCATCATCGCATTCATCTCGCAAAAGGGCGGCGTCGGCAAATCGACTCTTTCGCAAGCCCTGGCGCGCGAAGCGGTCGTCGGCGGTCTCAGGACCAAAATCGCCGACCTCGATACACAGCAGGGGACTACAGTCGATTGGCATCGCGATAGACTCAACGCGGGCATTCAACCCGAGATAGCGGCAGAATCCTTTGCCACAGCCGCCCAGGCTCTCAAGATTGCCCACCAATACGATCTCCTGATTATCGATGGCCCCGCACGCACGAGTAAGGGCACCTTGGAGATCGCCACCGTCGCCGATCTTGTAGTGCAGCCGACCGGCGCTTCTCGCAACGATTTGCGACCGGCAGTCCGGGAGTTTCATGCCCTCGCAAAAGCGGGAATCGCCAAGGACAAGCTGATCTTTGCGCTCAACCACATCGGAACGCCAACCGAAGAGGCCGAAGCGCGGGCCTTCCTCACCGAGGCCGGATATGCCGTTCTTGACGGCTGTTTGCTGGAGCGGCCAGCTTATCGCAAAGCGCAGAATCTCGGACACTCCGTAACCGAAACGAGTTTTGGCACTCTGAACAGCAGAGCCGACGCACTCATTCAGGCTTTGATTAACAGGGTAGGGGATGACAATGGCCGATATATCGAAGCTGAAACGCCGCAACACATTGGGCGCGCCGCCGCCTCTTGAGGAGGCGAGCCGGAACCTCAGCGCGCCGGAGATTGCGCCCGTTGTCGCGCTGGAACCAGTACATGCCGATAGTCCCGCAATCGCGCCAGTAAGGCCAAGGAACGCGGTTAAGGCAAAAGCGGTAGGTCACCAGCCCTCCGTCCGAATAGATGGCCGTAGCCTCAGAAAATCGGGCCGGACGCTGCAACTGGCGACGAGGGTCAGCTGGGAATTTGACGATAAGCTCCGCGAAATCGCGCAACGCGACGGGCTGAAACTGGTGGAAGTGCTGGAACGCGGCCTAGACGCCTACGAGGCGGCTAAGAAGAAGTAGAAACTAGCTGCTAGATAGCTGACAACTCTCAAGACTCGGTTTCAATCTTTTGGCGGGGGCAGCCCCGGCAGCGGTTCCGAATTGGAGAAGGGTAGGGACGGCTGAGAGTCCTTGAGGTGATAAGCCTTCACGAATGCTAGCCTGTCACCGTTGAACATATAGCGAATGTTGATGAAGAACGTTCCATCTTCCGGGCTGCGAAACAGAAATTCCTTGTCCAACAACTCACGCAAACCACGCTGATAGGTACGGTCGTTCAACTCTTTGATGTGCTGGCCCGCCCGATAGAAGCTCAGTTGAACTTCGTCAGAGTTGGGCTTTTCGCGGATTTGATGATAGACAACTTCGAACACGGCGAGCCCCGCCTTGGAGAGACCGGAAGCCTGTTTGAGGCCACTCAGGAACAGCTTGACGAAACGCTCCTTGTCCACTTCCTCGAATTCATACGCGTACGCGCCACCGCGACCAAATATCTCACCCGAATTTCCGTCGATTACCAATCCCCGTTGTTCGGTTCCGATCCGCGTTCTCCTGGTCCGGCTGATGTCGTCCTTTGCCAAAATACTAGGGTTCGTCGTATACACCGCGACGCCGCGTTTCCGCCGAATCACTTCCGCGTGTTTTTGGCCATTTTCCGTCATTTTTCATCCCGCATTTTGGCGCAGTTCGACAAAGATGCTGGCACTAGACCGACAGAATGGCAACAGGTTTTTGACGGTTAAACGTCGTAAATCGTCGTTCGCGCGACAGAATCTGTCGAATCACCCCTATGTATTTCAATGACTTAGCTATGTTCTCTTTCTTATATATAAAAACAAAGTTCTGGTAGGACTTATCCACGCCCGCCTAGCGCGCCCCACAGCGCTGGCGACGGCGGGGGTGGGTAAGTCCGTCACGAAGAACCAAAACAGAAGGCCGCTACGCTTCGCTGCGCGGCTTAATCAGACTTCGGCGCTAACGCGCCTCAGAACCATTCAATCTAAGGGCAGCAGGAAGAGGAGACAGGGCTGACGATTACCAGACGCACGGGCGATACTGGAGAGCGGGGGTGCAGACGATGCCCGTGACCGATCCGAAATGGAAGCGTTTCGAGAAGCTCATCCATGAAATCCATACCCAATGGGCACCGGAGGGAGCGACTATCAAGCTCGACGATGAAATCATCGGCTGCCAGTCGAAAGTTCCACGCCAAATTGACATATCCATTCGCGTCAAGGTCTCTCACTACGACGTTCTCATCGTGGTGGAGTGTAAAGATCAAGCGCGGCCCATCGACGTGGGCGAGCTCGGCTCATTCGTCAGTCTGCTAGAAGACGTAAAGGCCAACAAGGGCGTGATGATATCGACCAGCGGCTATACGCCAGCAGCAATTGAAATGGCGCGCGCGCGAGGAATTGACACGCGGACTTACGTTGATACTGAAGGTGTGGATTGGCGCACAGAGGTCGCAATCCCGGTGTTGCTCGTGCGGGTAAAGCTCGATTGGGCGGCTTCATTTTCGGGCGTGCCTGGCTACCGATGGGCAGTTCCTACTAACATTCCTTTTCCGTTGATCGAGACCTTTGCAGAGGACGGTACGCCTCTCGGCCCGATCATCGTCCTGCTCGGCAAGAAATGGAACAACGATGAAACTCTCCATGAACCTGGGGACTACAGAATTACATTGGCCGAACATGCCCTCGTCAACGTCGGAACCACGCAAGCTCATATCAAGATCGAGGTGCTGCTGAAGGTCGAGCGGTGCTACTACCGAGGACCTGTCTCCGTCTCCTTTGCAGGATTTAGAAATGAGCAGGACGGTTCATTGTTGACGAAAGAGCTGACAACCGATTTCATTGACCCTGCACGAATTGAACGGGGCGAAATGCCGGAATGGTCGGAATTGACTGAGATCAAGAACTTCGCCATCGACCGGATCGACGAGTCACAAGGCGGCGGAGGCGGAACATCGGGGATCGGCGACTCGGCGAAGAGCGGCACACCGATTGAGGCTATGCTGATCATGCAGTATATCGACGGTTTGCCGGAAGGGCCTAACGACCTCTATTCGTACGGGCGGATTCTTCGTTCTGCATCTGGTCACTCGCCGTCAGAAACAGCCGTTCACGTTGAGAGATGGATGGGACTTGGAACACCATCGGTCTCTGAGGAAGCCTGATACGTTCACCCAAGATCGCTGTGCCCAAATTGTGCCCACGACATGCATTTTTGCCTTTTCTGGCATGTCTGGCTTAACGTAGAATCAGTAAGTTACGGACGGCGCTGAAGGGCTCGAAGACCAAGTCCCCCTCCGGGCACCAAGAAACGAAGGATTTACAAGCAAATGGGACACGGTTGCGTGTGAGTTTGCGTGGGAAGGTCTAGCGCGATGCCGGAGAGTGAATGTCTTCGGTGTAGTCACACTGCATCTCCGCGCATTCCCACGTCTCAACCTTCAGATCGTGGTTTACTTCAGCCAGGTAGAGTGTCCCTCCACAGGTGGGACACGTCCGGGAAGAGGGGCGCGAGGCATCAAACTGCCCGCCGGCGAAATCGGAATAGCCGCATCCATTGCGGAAGATGCGGCTACAATCGCGCCGTTCGCACTGGTGAAACGACCGGCCTTCGTCCGCTGCCGATTCCTCAAGCATGACGCGCCGCATGGGGGCATGGTGGAGATCACACAAAGGGGAGAATCTCGCCTTGGGATGATAGTTCACGGTTTCCCCCGAAGGAATCCCACGAGGCCGATCGCAAGGCTGCGGAAAGGCAAGAATGGACCTGCCGGAGACCGGGCCGAGATTAACCCTCCGCGCTGGTTTCCGCCGAAGCGCGGAAGGACCGGGGGAGATCCGACCGATTGAATTCCACTCCTTCGGCAACCAGTTGCCTTGCCGTCTCCGCAAGCGATGCCCGTTTCGAGATCAACTTATTCTCAGCCCCTTCGCGATCAGCTGTCGACTCGAACTCGACATACTTCTCCAGATAGGCGAGCTTCCGATCGTAGAGGTCTATTTCCTGATGGAGCGATCTGAGAAAGTACTTGTCGTGCGGCACTTGCTTTTTCATGGGGAACTCCTCGGACAGAGGTGAGAGTTGGAAACTTCGAGCCTGAGCGCGGCGATGCAAGCTTGAGACGGGGTCTCTAGTCTCCTAGCGGCCCCTGCCGAAGCCGCCTCGCTTGCCTCTGCCGCCATCAGTCTTGGTTTTCCGGCTCTGATAGCAGTTCTGGCAGTACACGGGACGGTCGCCGCGGGGCTCGAACGGAACCGTGGTTTGCTGTCCGCACCCGGAACAAATCACGCTGGTACTCTGTGGCGCGCTGCGCTGATAGCCACCCCCGCCGCCGCCGCCACCCGATGATTGTTCGTTCTTCTTGGCCTGGCGGCATGCTTTGCAGCGCTTGGGCGCCGAATAACCGCGATCCCGGAAGAACTCCTGATCCTCCGCAGTAAACGTGAAGGACTGCCCGCAATCACTGCACATGAGTTGCTGATCTTCAGCCATAAGTTCCTTTCGTACATGTTACAAATGTGTGCTGCGTTCGAACCTACCATCGAGCTTTGCTGCAGGGCGCCGGCCGCTTGCGATCACGGCCGACTGTCGGCGGCAAAGCCCGTTGAACTCATTGACTGGTTGCCGGCAAATGAGATGTCAAATGAATCCCCTCTTAAGTTGGCCAGGCAGGCGATTCGAGTCTGCTTCTGCCGGCAGCCAGGGGATTGAGGGAATGTCCAAGTCGTCGGAGCAGTCCGCGGGCATCAGTACCTGGAGAGCAGCAAAAGCGCTGCCGCCGAACGGCGGAATCTTCAGGTGAACGGGCGAAAACCGGAACGATTTCCAGCAGACCTCTTCCCGGCGATTCATTCGACTAGACGGCCCGGACGTTCTCGGCCTGCCAGCCTTTGGGCCCCTTCACGACGTCGAACTCGACCGCCTGGCCTTCCTTAAGCGAGCGAAAACCTTCACTCTTGATGGCGGTGTGGTGGACGAACACGTCTTCGCCGTTGGCGCGGCTGAGGAAGCCGAACCCCTTGGCATCGTTAAACCATTTCACTGTTCCCTGTTCCATTGCTATTCCTTTGCTGCTGATGTATCGCTGAACTCAAGTGGAATTGATTGCGAGTTGAGCAAAATAGCAGAACAGGCAAGCACACCAAGTCAGATTCGACGATCAGTCTCTAGTGTATCACTCTTTTAAATCAAACGGATGGAGTTCTGACTCATGCCAGCGGATTTCAGCCAGTCTGTATGGCGATGAAAAAGGGGTGTTTGGGGCCAACGATTAGGTCCTGTCTTAAATCTGCGTTGAATCCAGAACAACCCCGATTTTGCTTTCAAGGCGCTTGCTCTGCGAGCAGCATTAAGGCGTATTAGCGTCATGTTCGCGCCAGAATAGTGCGTTCGGCGGTTACCAGCGATATTTCCCCGTCTAGTGGAATCAACGTGTTGAGCGTGTGGCGTGGCGAAATATAGGCGCAAGTGTGGGCGAAAAAGCGGGTACATAATCCCAACATAAGCGGTGAGCGGGTCTATTCTGCGGGATATAGGGGCGGGTATGATGGCGTTGGGGCTTAAGTGTGACGCCAGAGGAAACATCTGCAACTATCGAGATGTTGTTTGGGATAATGGAGTCGCTTCTAGCAAAGAATGCCGCGCTGGAATTAGGGTTGCAATGTGCAATTGGACGCAAAAAACGATTGGATAGACAAGCGCTTCGGGCGTTCATTGAAACACAGGAGCGAGAATTTATCACCAGCCGGGCGGACGCTTTTTCATGGCTTCGCGAAACACTTCTCTCGTCCGTCTCAGAATCTCATCCACAACCAGCCTTACCTCCTCGATGGACGGAGGAGCTTCGGCGCTTGGTGGATGGAGCCACGGAGATTGATCCTTCGGAGTAGAGGTTTCTTGCATTTGGGCGAACCTCATGCGATGATGTCGCTGAGAGTTCGCCACACCGAAGGCCCCGGCTGGAACCGGGGCTTTTCTATTTGTCCCTGATTCTACACCGAAGTAATCCAGTCTACGCATAGACTGAAATCATGGCTTTGGCGGGGAGCGCGTTATGTTCAATCGCCGTCTGTTCCTGATCCCGGTTTGGTTTCTTGCGCAATGGGTCCACAACCTGTTTCTGGGAATGTCTCTCGGTCAGGCGCTCGACATGATGACCTCGATTGAAAGCCTTTGGATTTCCGCTGTGGTGGTTACGGTCATTATTCTCTATGCGGGGGGCTATCAGGTCGTGTACGAGAGCAGCGCCGCCAAGAAACCGGAACCAGCCGAGAAACCTACTGCGCCGAAGCCTTGATTTTCCAGTCCACGCGTAGACTGGCGCTATTCCGGCCGGGCGATCAACTCGCCGATGGTCCAAACATGCCCAGCAATCCCGGCTTCCATGGCCGGCGTCACGCGCAGGGTTTGATGGACGCGGCAGAAGTTGTAATAGGCGAACCAGAGCGCGTACGCGGCTTCCAAGTTGGCCCACTTCTTTGAGAATCCGTTCGTGAGCCGGGTCATGCGGCGCATTCCCATGCGGATTGAAAGATTCTGGCGCTCAATGTGCGAAGTGCAAATCCGGTCTCTGACCGGCCTTCCCATGATCTCGACTGGGACTGAATCAACGACCTCGGCAGGGCTGTAGCGTTGCTCCCCATCGCGGGGCGTTCCGTAGACTTTGATTAACTGGGCAAAGTCGGCCCGATCTCTTAGCAGCATCTTGACGGCCTTGACGTAGGGTTTGAATCCGTCTGTCGTCAACTGGAAGCGGCTGTCCCCGGTGGCGTAACGAAGTTTGCCGATAAAGGCGTCTGTCGCCACGGTGTCACGCTTCCCCAGGTGGAAGGCCAATACCAGCTTCGTTGTCCGCTCCATGCCGACGAAGCAATATGCATCGCCAACTTCCGCGCCGTCGCCGGCCGTCTTGTGGCCTTCCTTCTTCTGGACAAAACCCCAGACCTCGTCCGCTTCCACGTCTTGCACGGGAAGATCATGGATCTTCGAGATCATCAGCGTTAGGCAGCGGTCACCCGCCTTCACAAGCAGGCTCATGATCGTGTTCCGGTCTAGCCCAGTAATGCGCTCGGTACTGCGGATCGAGTTGCCTTCAAGCAACAGGCGAAGAGCCAGGACGGCTTTGTCTTCGGGGATGTACATGGTATCCAAAACCCGCGTGTGCGCTTCCGTGTAGGTCTTCTTGCAGTTCGGGCACCGGAACCGCCGCAAGCCGTTGCGGTGCCGCCCGAAACGCTGGCAATCCACCTTGCAGGCTTCGCAGGTCATTCCGTGTGCGGATTGGGATTCGTTAATCATGCGTTGAAAATACAGCTAGCGTTAGCTGTTGTCAAGACAAATGTGCGTTGATCCTGCGCCCCCATCGGGGATGCTTGTCTGGTGGCCCGCGAATTGTTCTCATCACCGAAACCCTCATAGTTCCCGATCATGGAGCAGCGGGGCGCAAGAGTCAGCGCAGACACGCCTAAACCTCCGACAGACTAGGGGAGAGTTGGAGAGAATCAGACTCTGAGAGAGTTAGGGAGAGCTGGCCGGAATCGGGGAGAGTCGGGGAAAGTTAATGCGGAAGTTGTTGAACTGGAACGCCTAACGCCTTTGCGAGTTTGACGCGGGTAGAACGGTACGGCTTAGTGGAATTCGTCAAATAATCCTGCGCCGTCGCAGGCGATACTTGCGCCTCTATCGCCCAATCTCCAGTGGACCAGCCTTTCTTTTCCAAAAACGGGAGTACAAACGCCTGGCGGGGGTTTTGCGCGAGAGGAACCGTGTCCGCAGCCTGCTGGAAGGCGGAAGGGGAGCGCAGCACGAGGGCGCCATCTGGCTTCACAAAGTGTATTGCGGCTTTGTCCAGCGCATCTTCAACACTCGCGGCAATAATCAACCCTGATTGATACCATCCGCTGATGATCGCAACCAGTTCCGCTTGAGTCCCGGCCCACACGAGCGCATGAGATTGAACGCGGATCGCTGCAAGCTCGCGAGCGTGGTCAAGCTGTTTCTGACGCTCCAAGTTCCGCTGCAACCGCTTAAGAATATCTCTGGTTGACCCGCCAATAACTTCGCTCATCGCTTGCAATTCAGGAGAGCGACCATTTTACCGGGCAGGGGCGCTATTCGGCTTTCTTTTTCGGCCTTCCGCCGCCGAACGTCTTTCGGTTTGCCGACATCGCACGGTAATGCTCGGGACCGTGCCGGCGGGATGTCGTGCTCCCGCCCTTGCGTCCCAAGACCGCGGCCGACGCCACAATGCCAGACTGTTTCCGCAGATCGTCAGTGAGCGCCAGCGCCGCGCCCAGCAACTCCCGGCAAGCTGCCGTCCGGTTCTCTGGCAGTTCGGGAGACGTGGCAAGGATGCGGTCAGCCTGGGAGAGCAGGTTTTTCAGGGTGCGGAGTTCGGCGCGTTGCGATGCCATGAATTGACGATACGAGGGGTTTAACTAAAAAGCAAGCGTTAGCTGTTTTCAAAAAACAACTTCTCAAGGGCGATCCGGCGTACTTGCCATTGCTCCAACTCCTCGGCGCCATCCACGCGAAGCTTGCAGCGGCCTTCATTATTGAGAGTGAGTGTGACGGAAAATTCTCTGTCCTGATTTCTGACGACGATGCGATTGGCCTCGCAGTTGAACTCAACCCGCACACCTGCATTCTCCTGCCGAAACACAATGAAGTAATCTCCGACAGTGTTGGACCGAAACCCAAAAGGCAAGGATGGGAGCTCAGACGGTCGCGGCATCGCATTTGCGATCTTCACATCTGCTTCCACCCCGAGGCGAAGCTCGTTGAATACCGTTAGGACTGAGCAATTCGTTCTCGCCCTTACCCAATCCAGTTCCTGCGAAGCAGTCGCCATAAAAACGCGCACCTCCCCATTTGTCTACCACGCCATAGGCCAAACAGGCCGGTTTCGCGGGGAGAAATCTCAACTTTCTTCCGTCAACGCAGAAATCAGACACTACCAACGATTAGGAAAAGGGCCGCAACAGGCGTATGCTCAACCCATAGGACATGGGAGGATTTTCTCCCATCTTCGGCCTCCTCCTCCTTGTGTTTCCGGCGCAGAACGAGATGAGCAAAAACTGGTTCAGCGGACTACACCAAGACGAGCCCGGCTCTCAATCAAACGCACGACTACCGGGAATGGGAGCGCACATGCGATCCGAACTGGTGTACCTGGCTGGGCTTAGAATCGAAAACCGTTTTCTTTTATCCGCAACAGTGATGCGCGCGGCGCGCATGCTGCACGTCAGCTCCGGCCGAACTGAAGACACACTCAATCGAGTATTCACCGATGTGGCTGAAGGCCGCTATACAGATGTTAAAATGCCGGAGATCACGCCTCCTCCTGCCATCGACGCGTTGCTGGTGGCTCCTCTAATTTGATTTACGTTACTCTCTTTTCACATCCGCAACCACTTCGGAACCGGCAAGCTCGCGGCCAAAAATGCGAATCGCATGGCCGGCGATCCTTTCGGATCGCCGCCAGGCGTTCAACGTTATGCTTGCTCGAACCGGGGCCCGAACTACGCCGCGTACTCGCGCACTGCGCCTGCATTCACGCCGCGCACGCGGAAGTGCCTCATCTGAATCGACAGCGCGCGCTCGATCTTGCGCAGATCGTTGCGTTCGGCGGGTCCGGCAAAGGTTGAAGCCACGCCCCGGGCCGAAGCGCGGCCGGTGCGCCCCACGCGATGCACAAAATCCTCGGCCACCTTGGGCATGTCGAAGTTGACAACGTGGGCCACGTTGGCCACATCGAGGCCGCGGGCGGCCACGTCGGTAGCCACCAGCACGCGATGCCGGCCCTCAGTAAAGTTGCGCAGCGCCTGGTTGCGCTGCGACTGCGAACGGTCGCCGTGAATCTGGATGGCCGCGTGGCCGGAGCGCGCTAGCCGCTTCGCTACCCGGTCAGCGCCATGCTTGGTGCGCACAAAGACCAGAAAGCTGCCTTTCTCGACGTTCAGCAAGTGCTCCAGAAGCTCCTGCTTCTTGTCCGCCTCCACGCTGAAGGCTCGCAGTTCGACGTTTTCCGCCGGCTTCATCACCGAGCCGATCTCGACGCGGACCGGGCTATTCAGGTAGTTGCGCGCAACTTCCTTGACCTTGCCTTCCAGTGTGGCCGAGTAGCACAGGGTCTGCCGCTGGGCAGGGACCATGGAAGCGATGCGGCGAATGGCCGGCTCGAAGCCCATATCGAGCATGCGGTCGACCTCGTCGAGCACCAGGATCTTCACCTGGTCGAGGCGAACGAGGCGGCGCTTGAGATAGTCCTCGAGGCGGCCGGGAGTGGCCACGATGAGGCGCACGCCGCGGCGCAGAGATTCGATCTGCGGACGCTCATTCATGCCGCCGACCACCAGCGCAACCGGGTACACGGGGCTGGGCCGGACAGCTTTGAAGGCCTGCTCGACCTGCATGGCCAGCTCGCGCGTGGGCAGCAGAATGAGCGCCTGCGCTCCACGTCCTTCCATCCTCTGCGAATCAGGCTTGAGCAGCATTTCCACGATGGGAATGAGGAAGCTGAGGGTCTTGCCGGTTCCGGTCTGCGCGGTGGCCAGCACGTCGCGGCCTTCCAGCGCGGGTGGAATTGCGCCGGCCTGGACCGGCGTGGGAGTTTCAAACTGGTTGGCTTTGAGCCGGGCCAGCAAAACGGGGGAGAGTGAAAACTGTGAAAACTGAGTGGTCAAAACAAACAAACTTTCTATAGGCTCCGGAGCCCGAGATTTCTTGGGGGCCTGCAAACGGAGCCGGACACAAGAGGCGTGCAGCCGCATGGATGGGCGCGAGCCTTCTCAAAAAAAACTATGCGTAAGGAAGAACCGAAATCGTCCCTGGGACTGGCGGCAGGCATTCAAATGCCCGCGCCACGGAACTGACCCACGCTGCATGCCAATCGGCACACTGCCGATCGGCTCCCTTGTGTCGCGCAATTGAATGCGTGGAACCGGATCGATTGCCGGCAACCTCTGAAGCGGCAATTCTGCTCAGTCGTCCTGGTCCCTTCTCTGGCCAGGATCTGAGCCCCCGGTGAACTCAAGGGTTACGCTGTAAGGGCTTGGGGAAATCTGTGCAAGGCAGAGTTGCCTTCAGAGGCAAAACGCCGCTCACGACCAAATCACTGAGCGCAAAATCAGTATAGCATGTTTCCGCATTTCCCTCGCGGATGGGTAGTGGCAGAGTTTGAAATCAAGTACATCCGATCGAGCCAGGTCCCTTCGGATCGCCTGCGGTTGCTTCCCCGGCGCAGATTCTGTGAAGTGCATCGAAGGCTCTATCGAATCCATTTAGGGCGTCGATGCTCCGTACACTTATGCCGGTTAAACGCGTCCTCCGTCGCTTTTGATGGCACATCCGGTATCAGTTCGATCTGCCGCACAAATGGTTGCGACCACGCGCAATCAGAGCATCGCCAATTTGCAGATTCCCTTGTGGGCGATAGGATCGTTCGCGTGCCTTCGGTCATACCCCAACTCTACGCTCATTTCCGCAGTTCGTCTTATGAGGCGGATTTCAGAATTTCACGAGCAAAGCCCGGGCCGCATGCCGCGGTCCGGGCTTTCTCATACCGCAGGAAATGGATCAGTCGATTTCCGTGTGCAGCGGCAGGTCGCGAGACGAGCCGCCCACGCTTACGATGCGTGTGCCCCTGGCCGTCACCCACTGCTGATCCCTGGTGGACCAGTACTGGAGCTGGCGTTCCGGCACATGCAGGGTTACGAGTTTCTCCTCGCCCGGCGCGAGGCGGACGCGGTCGAATGCAGCCAGCGCGCGCATTGGGAACTGGACGCCATCGGGTATCTGGCTGGGCGCGCCCAGGTACACCTGCGGCACTTCATCCGAGGCCATCGCTCCGGTGTTCTTGATCCGGACCTTTACGTCCAGCCCGTGGTCGGCGGCCTTGGTCACTTTCAGGCCGGAGTAAGCGAACGTGGTGTAGCTGAGGCCGTGGCCGAACGGGAACAGCGGCTCGATATTCTCTTTGTCGAACCAGCGATACCCCACGTTCACGCCTTCGCTGTATATGGTCTTGTGATCGGGCGGGTTCTTGCTGCGCTCCGGGTGTTTCGGGTCGGTCTCGGGGTAGTCGTCGAGGCTCTTGCCCCAGGTGACTGGCAGGCGGCCTGCGGGAGAGACCTTGCCGAGCAGCAGGTTTGCCGTGGACCATCCGCCCTCGTCGCCCGGCCACCACATTTCGAGCACAGCTTTTACGTTGTGGATCCAAGGCAACGCCACCGGCTGGCTGGTATTGAGCACCACGATCGTATTCGGATTGGCCGCGGCGATTTCATCGATCAGCTTGTCCTGATCGCCGGGAAGCCCGAAGACCGGCTGCAAGCGCGTCCACGCAAACACAACCGCAACCTTCGCGTTCTTCGCCGCGGCGATCGCTGCGTCGTGATCGGCCTGGCGCTGCTCCGGCGTGTACCAGTTGAGCCGCACCTGGACCGGCGCATTGGAGCTGTCCGGCGAAGTGCTGATTTCAACCTGGTGCGGCCCCGCGGTCAGCTCAACGGCGCGGCGCACATTGTCCAGGCCGTCCGGCGTGGGCACCACGTTGTCCTGGTTGGCCTGCAGAATGTCGCCGTGCACGCCGCCCTGGAAGGCGCCCGTGCTGGCCAGGTTCTTGCCGTCCAGCTTCAACCTTGCATTGGTTCCCATCGCCTGCAGATAAATCCAGTAGGTGCCCGCATGCGGCGGGGTCAGCGTGCCTTTCCAAGTGACGACGGAATTCGGCGCCAGGGCGTTGTGGCCCTTGGTGGTGAAGTTGATTTCGGCGTCGGTTTGGGTGGCGTCGCCGGTGGTGCGCACCAGACCCGGCTGGCCGTCGTGGGAGAAGATGCTGGTCGGAATCGTAGCCCCGGCCATGTCGTCGGCCACGGCGAACTGGATGTTCGCATTGCCGGAGATCTTGCGCATCGCGGCCAGCGGTCCCACCTGGCGCCAGGGCAGGCCAACGCTGCGCTCGCCGTTGATGCCGATGGAATCCACCTGTCCCGCCGTGGGCCCAATCAGCACCACCGAGGCGAGGTCGGCGGCCTTGAGCGGGAGCACGTCGCCTTCGTTCTTGAGCAGCACGGCGGCGTCTTCGCCGGTCTTCTGAATGATTCTTGCATTCGCCTCGATGGGTTGCGCGGTCACATCGTGTTTCTGCATCCCGTTCATGTAACCGAAGTGGACGATTTCATAGAGCACGCGGCCGGCGGCGCGGGTTACGTCCGCTTCGGTGACGCTGCCGTCCTTGAGCGCCTCGGGCATCTTTTCTGGATTAAGCTTGACGCCGAAGTTGTCGCCGCCGCCGAAATTGCCCTTGGGCGCAGGCTCTTCGGGAATGTGCCCGCCGAACATGTCGCCGATGTCGCCGATGGACATCTTCGCG
The DNA here is from genome assembly GCA_963766785.1 of uncultured Acidobacteriota bacterium. Classification (GTDB taxonomy): domain Bacteria; phylum Acidobacteriota; class Terriglobia; order Terriglobales; family Acidobacteriaceae; genus Telmatobacter. The sequence continues at coordinate 715,448 of CAVYBV010000002.1, read as the reverse complement.
GGCGGCGGAGGCGGATTGGTATTGAAGAACGATGGAAGGAAAGCGCCCATTCCTGGGAGCGGCCCCGGCATTTCCATGTCGAGGCCGGCCTTGATGAAATTGACAGCGTGGACCGCGCCCCAATCCGATGTGACGAACCCTTTGAAGTGAATCTGGTCGCGCAGGATGGTGGTCAGCGTGTCCTTGTTGCCGCAGGCAAAGGTGTCGTTGAGCCGGTTATAGGAGCACATGATGGACGAGACATCGGCTTTGACTGCGGCAGCGAATGGCGCCACGTAAACTTCGTGCAGCGTCTGGTCGTCGATGTAGGTGTTCTCGTTGTCGGAGTCATAGCCGACGTAGTGCTTGATCTGCGCCATGACGTGCTGCGACTGGATGCCCTTGACCTCAGCCACGCCCATCTGCGAGGTCAAATAGGGATCTTCGCCGAAGGTGTTATAGCCGCGCCCGAACTCGAGATCGCGATCGATGTTCACGAACGGCTGCAGGGCGACATCGATTCCGTTGGCGCGAGCTTCGCGGCCGATAACCAGGCCGTTGTCTTCAGCATCCTTGACGCTGAAGGTGGCGGCCACGGCCATGGTGGCCGATTCTCCCTGCGAGGGAATGCGGGTCAATACGCCCGGCGGTCCGTCGGCAAAGCGCAAGCCCGGAATGCCCAGCCGCGGCACGCCGGCCAGGTAGCCGGCCTGGCCCTGGTAGACCTTGGGATCTTCCTGCGCGCCGTGGATCAGCGTGATCTTTTCCTCAAGCGTCATCTGGCTCAGCAGTTTGTCCACGCGTGCGTCGCCCGTAACCACGGGAACGGCCTGAGCCGCGGCAAATGTGGCCGCAACGAACAGGAAAACGAAAGCAAGAGCAATGCGATGGGTTCTGGATGTGAATCGGTACACCGTTTTATCTCCCTCGTCTGAACGGACATGCCCCAGCTGCGCGGACCGCACATGCGGCTTAAAGTGCGCACAAACTGGCCTTCCCGGTCCGTCCTTGATCGGGGAGAAGTGTATCACCGGCGGGTTGAGGGAAGGGAAGCGGAGTGCTATTGCGGCGTGATGATGCCACCGAGCGCGTGGCGGCGGGGCAGCAGGATGCCGCGATGGTCCACTTCCGGCGCGGGCCCGGCGGTGCCGGCGAGCGCTGGAGGGGCTTCGCGCTCGACAAGCGCGGCGCCGCATGCCGGGCACCAGTCGGCTTTGGTGCCGGGCGCGAGAACGGCGTGGCAGCGGGTGCAGACGGTTTCCATGGAGATGAGTGTAGCGCGCGGCGAGGCAGTGGAATGGTCTCGCATTCCAACTTATTGCAGACGAGGACACCGGCGGAATTCAGGGCAGATCGGGAAAATGCGCAGGATCAGCAGCCTTTTTTGCAGCGCGTCATGATGGCTGCGTGAAGCCGTTCGCGCAGCCCCGCGGGCATGTCATAGATCTGGTGCGAGCGGTAGATCTCGATGGTCTTGCGGGTGGTGTTCAGAGTCACTTCGCAGTGCTCGCAGGACATGAGGTGATCTTTCAGGTCGGCGCGGAGCTCGGTCGAATCGATCATGTCATCGAGCAGGGCAAGAAATTCGGAGCAGGTCATTTCTCAACCCCTTTTCTGCGGCGGAAATAACGGGTAAGGCGCTCGCGGAGCTGCAGCCGTGCGCGCAGCAGCCGCGATTTCACCGCGGGCACGGAGAGGCCGAGCGCTTCGGCCGTGTCCTCGGTGGAGAGTCCCTGGATGTCGCGCAGCTCGAACACCACGCGGAAGCCCGGAGGCAGCCCCTTGATGGTCTTGCGCAGGATGCGATTCAGTTCGGTGCGGGTGTAGGTCTGCTCCGGGTCGGGGGCCCAGTCGGCCAGGTCGCGCGGAACGCTGCCTTCCTCGGTCTGCACGTCCTCGTCGATTGAAACCATCTTGCCCGTGCGGCGGCGGCGCAACCGCATCAGGCTCTCGTTTACTGCTATGCGAACCAGCCATGTGTAGAACTTCGAATTCCCCTGGAACTGATCGAGCTTCTCATATGCCTTGAGGAACGCGTCCTGCACCACGTCTTCGGCATCCTCGCGATTCTGCGTAATGTGCTGCGCGATGCGAAAAATCTGGCGCTCGTATTTGCGCACCAACTCGTCATATGCGGAAACGTCCCCGCCGCGCACCCTTTCCACCAGGGCCACGTCGGGATGCTGCTCGTTGGTTCCAGCTATGGGTTGGATGGTCGCCATGCGCGTTGGTTGCGGAATTCCGTGGCCCGATGGCCGCCGCTGTTTCAAGTGTACAAGTCTCGCCCGCCGCGTTTGCAGCCGCGGACGCGCCCGGAGGGGCGAATATAGCCCATTCGCGCGCCGCTGCCCTCCATCCAACCATGGCGTGAACCCCCTGATTCCAAAGCGATATGCCCCTACATCCTAAGTGCCACTTGCAATGTCCTTCCGCTGTGGCACACTAGGCTGGTATTGCAAGACATCCGAAAACAGGAGAAGGTCATGTCAGCAGGATTTAGCAGGGAACAGTTGGACGCTTTGCGGCGTCAGATCGAAGATGATTATCGGTTGGATATGGCAGCCCTTGAGCGTTTGCAGCGGCGGTTCTCGAACTCCGCCCCCGCCCCCACTTATCAGGGGCAAGGCCTTTCCTCGGCCGGCAGCACCATTGAGACCCTGGGCAACGCTCTGCCGCCCAAGCAGGAACTGCCGCACGAGCCTCAGGCCGACGAACTGGCCGGCTCACTGCGCGCCATGTTCTCCAGCCAGCGCAAGTAATCGGATCGGGCGTGCGGCCTTCGCCACGCGTCCGTTTCTCGGCCCATCCCTCCGCGCCGCCGGAGCTGCCCCCTTTTCTCCACGCGCGGCGCTTTCGCCCGGCGCGCCTCAGTCGCGCCGGCTCGCGAACCATTCTCCATGCCGTCCTCGCTGCTGCACGGTGACGCCGACTTCGACCCAGAATCTGTCGGTGTTTCACTTTCCCCGCCTCCACCAGAGGTGTAACAATCTCACCTTGATTCAAACCATCTCTGAGGGTCGCCCGTTGATGCCGCTCCGCGCAGTTGGCCGCTTTGTTTTGCCTTGCACGCTTCTGTTGGCGTTATGCGCCATTTCCTCCGCCCAGAACGTCTCCTGGTCCGCCTATAACGGCGGCAAGGACGGCGACCACTATTCGCCTCTGCGCCAGATCAACCGCGCCAATGTCGTTCGCCTGCGCGTGGCCTGGACCTTCGATACCGGCGAACAGGGCGGCATCGAGACCAATCCGCTCGTCGTCGGCCGCACCCTTTACGCCTTTACGCCATCCCTCAACGTCATCGCGCTTGAAGCAGCTACGGGCAAGCTCCTGTGGACCTTCAATCCCGGCCTCGGCGCCAAGGGCTCTGGCGATCTCGGCTTTGCCCAGCCTTCGCGCGGCTTTGCGTGGTGGACCGATGGCAAAGACAGCCGCCTTTTTGCCGGGATTCTCAACTACCTCTACTGCCTCGATCCGCGGACTGGCCAGGCCATCGGCAGCTTCGGCGAGAACGGCCGCATCGATCTGCGCAAGGGGCTTCGCGAGCCCTGGGAGCAACAATCCATCGCGCTCACCACCCCCGGCATCGTTTACAAGGACACGATTATCGTGGGTGGCCGCGAGCCCGAGACCTATCCCGCGCCGCCCGGCGACATTCGCGCCTTCGACGTGCGCACCGGCCAACTGCGCTGGATCTTTCACACCATCCCGCGCCCCGGCGAGCCCGGCTACCAGACCTGGCCTGCCGAGGCGTGGAAGACCGCCGGCGCCGCCAACAACTGGGCCGGCATGGCGCTCGACCAGGAGCGCGGCATCGTCTACGCGCCCACGGGCTCCGCTGTGATGGACTTCTACGGCGGCGACCGCGTCGGCGACGACCTCTACGCCGACACGCTGCTCGCCATCGACGCCAACACCGGCAAGCTCCTGTGGCACTTCCAAGGAGTGCATCACGACATCTGGGATCGCGACTTTCCCGCGCCCCCGGCCTTATTCACGATGCGGCGCGGCGGCAAGACCATCCAGGCCATTGCCCAGACCACCAAACAGGGCTGGCTTTACGAGTTTGACCGACTCACCGGCAACCCGCTCTATCCCATTACCGAGCGCCCCTATCCGCCCAGCGCCGTTCCCGGCGAAATGGCGGCCGAAACGCAGCCTTTGCCCGATTTTCCCGCGCCGTTTGCCCGCCAGCGCCTGACCGTGGACATGCTGACCACGCGCACGCCGGAGGCACACGCCTGGGCGGTGAAGGCCTTCAGCGAATTTCGCAGCGACGGCCAGTTCGTCCCCCTCGCGGTGGACAAGCAGACCGTCGTCTTCCCCGGCTTTGACGGCGGTGCCGAGTGGGGCGGTCCAGCCGTCGATCCTGTCCACCAAGTTTTGTATGTGAATGCCAATGAGATGGTGTGGACCGGCGGACTGGCCGCGGTCGAGGGCGGCAGCGAGGGCCAGCGCGTCTATGGCGAGCAGTGCGCCGTCTGCCATGGCATCGATCGCTCCGGCTCCCCGCCGACGTTTCCATCCCTGGTCGGGGTCACGAAGAAGCTGCCGGCGGAGAAAATCGCCGATCAGATCCGCAATGGCAACGGCCGCATGCCGTCATTTCCAAATCTCGACTCAGAGCGTGTGGCCGCCCTGGTGGACTATCTGCGCACGCCGGCCAAACCCTCCGGCACGGAGAAGGAGATGGGCTCCGATGCCGTCTCGCCCGCGCCCAAGCCAGGCCAGGAGAACGCCGCCGGAGCAACGGTCTACCAGAACCAATGCGGCATCTGCCACGGCGAGCACATGGAGGGCAATGCGCCTGCGATTCCCATGCTGGTCGGGCTGGGCAGCCGCATGTCCGCCGCGCAGGTCAAGGAGCTCATCCAAAAGGGCAAGGGCGCCATGCCTGGCCAGCCCGATGTTGCGGGTTCGGATCTGGCCGCTCTGCTGAGCTATCTCGGGGTGGGGACGAAGCAGCAGCCCGCGGCGCCCAACGCCGCCGCCGGCGCAGCGCCGGAGTACGTCTTCACCGGCTACCGGAAGTTTCTTGACCCCGACGGCTACCCGGCCTTCCAGCCGCCATGGGGAACACTCAACGCCATCGACCTGAAGACCGGGAAGTACTTGTGGAAGATCAACCTGGGCGAGTATCCCGAGCTGGTTGCCCAGGGAATGAAGAATACCGGCTCAGAGAACTACGGCGGGCCCATGGTGACTGCCGGCGGAGTTCTGTTCATCGGCGCTACGGTCCACGACCGCAAATTCCGCGCCTTTGATGCTGCCAGCGGAAAGCTGCTGTGGGAAACCACGCTGCCTTATGCCGGCGTCGCCACCCCGGCCACTTACATGGTTGACGGAAGGCAATACGTGGTTATAGGCGCCAGCGGCACCCGCGATCCCAAGACTCCGCAGGGCAGCGCCTACGTGGCCTTCGCGCTGCCGTAAACGCGACACCGGAGTTCAGGACCTCGATCGACGGCCTTTTGCAGGGCCAGGCTGAGCGGGGCAAAATATTATCGCTTTTTCTTCGCTTTTTCACGTTGTATTCGGGTATGCTGTCAACGCAACAATAGGAGGTTGCACGGATGGACATTCAACAGGAACTGATCCAGGAATTTGATATCGAGTCCGCCAAGACGCGGAAGATGCTGGAGGCGATCCCCGAGAACGCCGACTGGAACTTTGCCCCACATGCCAAGTCAATGCCTCTGGGCAAGCTTGCCGACCATGTTTCGCAGATTCCCGGCGACTGGGCGCTGTTTACGCTGACGCTGGACCGGCTGGACTGGGACCCCTCCAAGAACCCTCCGCCAGCCGCGAACAAGGCCGCGGTACTGGCCCAATTTGACAAGCAGGTGCCGGAGGCAAGGAAGGCGCTGGCTGCGACCACCGGAGACAAATGGGATCGCACCTGGGAGTTCGGGGCCAACGGCCAAACCTGGATTTCGAACACCAGGTTCCGCGTGTGGCGAGAATTGGTGTTGGGTCACATGGGGCATCACCGGGCGCAGTTGGGCGTGTACCTGCGGCTGCTGGACGCGAAGGTGCCGGGGATGTTCGGGCCGTCGGCAGACGAGATGTAAGGGCAGGGAACTAGGACCAAGGGAACAATGGGACGGGCCGGCAGCGCATGCTGGCATGCTGCACACCGGCTCGTTTCCTCGGAGTCAGAACATGGGCTCATTGCCTTTGCTATTCTTGGTTCCGGCGGCGGGCGATCACTGACAGTGGCTCGTATGCGCATCTACTCTGGAAGTATGGCCTGGAAGTTTCCGCGCATTTATCCCATTCTCGATGCTTCGCAGATTCCATCGACTGCGCGCGATGAGTTTCTGCGACGGCTGGGCGGTTCGCTGGCCGATGCCGGCGTGACCCTTCTTGAATACCGCAACAAGACCGGCCCCGACACCGAGATCCGCGGCGACGCCGAGGCCTTGCGCGCCGCCATGCCCGCGGGCCAGGTCAAGCTGATCCTGGATGATCGCGCCGACCTCGTCGATGCAGTCGATTTCGATGGCGCGCACGTGGACGCAGGCGATGTTTCCGTGCGCGAGGCGCGGCGACTGGTCGGACCTGACCGCATTGTAGGCACGTTTGGCGGCGGCGATGCGCTGCTGCCGGGAATACTGAGCGAGCCCGCGGACTATTTCGCCGTCGGCCCGGTGTTCACCACCACGACCAAGCAGACGGACAAGCGGCCCATCGGCGTGGAGGGCGTGCGCCGCCTGCGCCGCGAAGCCGGCCCGGACGCGATTCTGACCGCGGCAGCCGGCATCACGCTGGAGACTGCGCCCGCGGTGCTAGAGGCCGGGGCCAGCGCGGTGGCCGTGAGCGCCGCGATTTTCCTGAGCGCCGATCCGGCGGCCGAGTTCCGCCGCTGGAATGAGACCCTCGCCTGCGTGAAAAAGTAGAGACAAACCACACCATAAGCGAGTAACTTCAGACGAAGTGACGACCCCGAAAATCATTCCCCGCTCAGAGGCCGCCCCCACCGCAAAACCGGCGCCCAAATTGGTGCAGAGTCTGGGACTGTTCAGCTCCACGGCGCTGGTGATCGGCTCCATGATCGGCTCCGGCATCTTCATCGTGGACTCGGAGATCGCCCGCGACACCAACTCCCCGGCGCTCTACCTGGGCGCGTGGGTGGTCACGGCCGTGCTTACACTCATCGCCGCGCTCAGCTACGGCGAGCTGGCCGCGATGATGCCCAGGGCCGGCGGTCAGTACGTTTACCTGCGCGAGTCGCTGGGTCCGGTGTGGGGTTTTCTTTACGGCTGGACCCTGTTTCTCGTCATCCAGACCGGGACCATCGCCGCCGTCTGCGTGGCCTTTGGCAAATTCCTGGGCGTCTTCTTTCCATCTGTTTCCACCGAGCATTGGCTGTGGCACATCGCCCACGTGCCGCCCATACGCGTCGGCCCCATGGTGCTGGGCAACATGGAGATCGGGCTCAGCACCGCCAACCTTGTGGCCATCGTCATCGTCTTTCTGCTGGCCTTCGTCAACATCTTCGGGGTCAAGCTGGGCGCGCTGATTCAGAATATTTTCACTTCGGCCAAGGCGCTTTCGCTTGCCGGGCTGGTGGTCGTCGGCCTGGTGTTCGGGGTCAACGCGGTGGCCTGGAACGCCAATTTCGGCGCGGGCTGGAGCCACTTCTGGCAGAACGCGGGCTGGCCCTCGCTGCACCCCGTCCAGGTGGGCATAGGCGGGCCGATGGTGCTGGTCAACGTGTTCGTCATCCTCGGCGTGGTGCAGGTGGGATCGCTGTTTTCCTCCGACGCGTGGAACAACATCACTTTCACCGCCGGCGAGGTGAAGAATCCGCGCCGCAACATTCCGCTCTCGCTGGTGCTGGGAACGGGGTTCGTCCTCACCGTTTATTTCCTCGCTTCGCTGACCTACATCCTGGTGCTGCCGTTCCATGGCGATCCGCACGGCGCAACGGCGCTGGCCCGCGGCGTCCAGTACGCGACTGAGGATCGCGTGGCCACCGCCGCGCTCTCGCAGATCTTCCACTCCGGCGGCGCGCAACTGATGGCCGCGGCCATCCTTGTCTCCACGTTCGGCTGCGCCAACGGCCTCACCCTTGCCGGCGCGCGCGTTTACTACGCCATGAGCCGCGACGGCCTGTTCTTCAAAGCGGTTGGGAAGCTGCATCCGAAGTACCACACGCCCGTCGCCGGCCTGGTGGTGCAGGCCATCTGGACCGCGCTGCTCTGCCTCAGCGGCACTTACAGCCAGCTTCTCGACTACATCATGTTTTCCGTGATTCTCTTTTATATCCTCACCATCCTGGGGCTGTTCGTGCTGCGCTTCAAGTGGCCTGCCGCGCCGCGCCCTTACCGTGCGCTGGGCTACCCGGTTCTGCCCGCCCTCTATATCGTGATGGCCGGATGGATCTGTATCGTATTATTGCGGTACAAGCCCCAGTACACCTGGCCGGGATTTGTGCTCGTATTGCTTGGGATCCCCGTCTATTTCCTATGGTCACGGCCGAAGCCGGGTTCGCCTCAGGGGCAAGAGCAACAAAGCTGAATAGGGAATCGTGATGAATTCTGTGGGAGGATGCTCTTTGTTGATTGAGAGACTATTCACGAGCTATTCCAAGCCGGCGCCCGCTCCAGCCGTGCGCCGTAAGGCTTATTCCCCGGAGGTTGCGCATGGCTAAAGGACTGTTTGCCACCAAGCCCATCCACACCATCATGGCGGAGGCGCAGGGCGAGGGCGAAGGGGGGCACACGCTCAAGCGCGCGCTCGGTCCCATCAACCTGATCACGTTGGGCATCGGCGCCATTATCGGCGCGGGCATTTTCGTGCTCACCGGAACGGCAGCGGCGCAGTTCGCCGGACCGGCCATCGTCATCTCCTACATCATCGCGGGAATCGGCTGTATTTTCGCCGGGCTGTGCTATGCCGAGTTCGCCTCCATGATGCCCATTGCCGGATCGGCTTACACCTACGGTTACGCCACCATGGGCGAGCTGGTGGCCTGGATCATCGGCTGGGCGCTGGTGCTGGAGTACGCCTTCGGCGCGGCCACCGTGGCCGTGGGCTGGAGCGGATTCGTCAGCAACCTGGTCAACTTCTTCGGGGTCACGCTGCCGTTCAACGCCACTCCCCATCTTGCTTTCACGGTGTTCGGCCACCCCCTCCACGCTCAGGTCGATATCTTCGCGCTTTCGGCCCTCATCCTTATCACCGTTGTGCTGGTCGTCGGCGTGCGCGAGTCCGCCAACTTCAACAGCACAGCGGTCATGATCAAGGTCTCCGTGGTACTCATCTTCATCGGCCTGGCCGCCACCTTCGCCTTCGCCAACTGGCAGCACATGATGATCAACTGGCATCCCTTCATCCCCAAGAACCTCGGCCACTTCGGCCAGTTCGGCTGGTCCGGCATCATGCGCGGCGCGGGCGTGGTCTTCTTTGCCTACATCGGCTTTGACGCCGTCTCCACCGCCGCCCAGGAGGCCCGCAATCCGCAGAAGGACATGCCTTTCGGCATCCTCGGATCGCTCATCATCTGCACCACCCTCTACATCCTGGTGGCCGGCCTGCTGACCGGCGTGGTCTCCTACACCCGCCTCAACGTGCCCGCTCCCGTGGCCGACGGCGCCGTCGCCATCGGCGTGCGCTGGGCCGTTGTCCTCATCGACCTCGGCGCCATCTGCGGCCTCGCCTCCGTCATGCTGGTCATGATGCTGGGCCAGTCGCGCGTCCTCTACACCATGTCCAAGGACGGCCTGCTCTGGCCCTGGGTGGGCAAGCTGCACCCGCGCTTCTGCACCCCTTGGATCACCTCCATCGTGGTCGGCATCTTTGCCGCCGCGCTGGCCGCATTCTTCCCCATCACCCTTCTGGGCGAGCTGGTGAGCCTGGGAACCCTGCTGGCCTTCACTATCGTCTCGCTGGGCGTGTGGGTGATGCGCGTGCGCCATCCGGAGATGAAGCGGCCGTTCCGCACGCCGCTGGTTCCGCTCGTCCCCATCTGCGGCATGATCGTCTCGGTCGCGTTGATGCTCTCGCTCGACCGGCCCGCATGGATCGGTTTCGGAAGCTGGCTGGTCTTCGGATTGCTCATCTACTTCGGCTACAGCCGCAAGCACAGTAAGGTCCGGCGCAATCTAGCCGCGAAGGTGGCGGCAGGGGACTGAGCTGCATTTCATTCGAGCAAAGCGAACGGCCTCCCGCGCGGGAGGCCGCTTGCCGTTCAAACTTCTTGAGACTGTGCCGATGATTCGACTCAGGGGCTTGCCATGATGCGCTACTTTGACATCGAGTAAGTCCGCGAGCACCTCGAAGATCTACTCGAGGAGGCCGCCGCAGGCAATTCTTTCGTCATTACGGTAAATGGATGGCCCAAAGCCTTTGTCGTTCCGATCAACGATGGTGTCGTCGATCAGCCCAAATCGAAGCGGAAACCCGCCGCGCCCCGTCGGAGGCCCTAAGCTGAAAGCTGATAGCTGACGGCTGAAGGCTGCCTTTACGCCGTTGTCTTCGCGCAAAACTCATCGAACGCCCGGATCAATTCCCCGGCAATCTGCTGCGCCGTGGCCTGCTCGATGATGAACCTCTGCATCAGGTACACCAGCTGGCCGTCGCGCAGGATGGCTACGGCCGGCGAAGTGGGCGGATTGCCCTCAAAGTAGCTCCGCGCACGCTCCGTGGCCTCGCGATCCTGGCCGGCAAACACCGTGATCTTGCGGTCCGGCTGGTTGGCCGCATTGGCCAGCGCCAGGCGCACGCCCGGACGCATCTTGCCGGCGGCGCAGCCGCAGATCGAGTTGACCACCAACAGCGTGGTGCCCGGCTGGGTGACGGCCGTATCCACCTCATCGGCAGTCCTGGTTTCCTCGATCCCGGCGCGCACAAGCTCCTCGCGCATGGGGATCACCATCAATTCTGGATACATGGGGAATGAACCTCCGGCATTAACGTCTATCACGATTGTACTTGAACGGAAGATGTAGCCTTAAATAGATGCAGTTGGAAGAGAACAAGCTGCTCGCCGCCCTCACCACCCTGGGGATTGGCGGCCCGGCGCGCTGGTTTGTGCGCGCGGGCTCCGAGGACGAGATCGTCGAAGCCTTCGAGTGGGCGCGCAGCCGCGGCATCCCGCTTTTTGTTCTTGGCGGCGGCAGCAATGTTCTCGTCTCCGACGGCGGCTTCCCGGGCCTGGTGCTCCAGGTGGCGCTCAAAGGCATCGATGTGGAGGTTACCGGCGCCTTAGGCGTCCTGTTCTCGGCCCAGGCAGGCGAAAACTGGGACGCCCTGGTCGAGCTTGCGGTTCAGCAAAACTGCTCCGGCATCGAGTGCCTCGCCGGCATCCCCGGCACCGTTGGCGGCACGCCGGTGCAGAACGTGGGCGCTTACGGGCAGGAGGTCTCGCAGGTCATCTCCCGGGTGCGCGCCTTCGACACCCGGGAACGCCGCATGGTCGAGTTCTCGGCCGCCGAGTGCGATTTTTCCTACCGCAAGAGCCGCTTCAACTCCACCGACCGCGGCCGCTTCATCGTCGCCCGGGTCAGCTTCCAGTTGACGCGCGACGGCAAGCTCTCCCTGCATTACGCCGATCTGCTGCAGGAGTTCGGCCCCGAAGCCTGTCCCATCCTGCCCGAGGTGGCCGCGGCAGTGCGCCGCATCCGCAAGGGGAAGGGAATGCTGATCGTCGATGGCGACCCGGATTGCCGCAGCGCCGGCAGCTTTTTCAAGAACCCCATCGTGGATGAAGCTCAGGCCGAGCGCATCGCCGACCTCACCGGTAAAGACCCTCCGCGTTACGGCGCCGGCGAGGGCCGGGTGAAGCTGTCCGCGGCCTGGCTCATCGAGCAGGCAGGGTTCCTGAAAGGTGCGGTCGACGGGAACGCCGGCATCTCCTCGCGCCATACGCTGGCTCTCATCAATCGCGGCGGCGCCACCGCCCAGGAGATCCTCAATCTCGCCGCCCGCATTCACTCCACCGTGGAACAGCGCTTCGGCGTGGTGCTACAGCCCGAGCCGGTGTTCGTGGGATTTTGATCTTAAAGACCCTGCGCAACCATACGTGATAGCGGTTACGGATTCGCGGATTCGTGCGCCTTAGAATCCATCGTCAGAGACATCCAGCCCGAGCGTCGTTTCTTGAAAATCAGCCGCAAATCGTTGACCAGTGTTCTGCATGAGGAGGTGCTGTTCCTCGCCATGGCTGCCGTTGTGGCTGCTGTGTTTTGGGCCACCGGCCAGGAAGTCAACCCACTCATCATTGTTCTCTATGCGCTGTTGTTCGGGAACACCGTCTCGCCCACCATGCGGGCGCTTTGGCGCGTTTACTCGGTCCGGCCGTTTCCGTGGAACTGGATCACTTACTGGGGATTGCTGCTCGCGGTAGTCGGGCCGATCTACGTTCTATGCACCACCATCGTATGGCGGATCGCGCCGTCAACTCACCCGCCGCTGGCTGAATACCTCGCCGAGAATTGGAAGTTCCCGGTGGTGATTATCGTTGTCTTCAGCGCCAGCATTTTCGCTTATCGCATCACCAAGGAACGTTTGGAAAACCGCAACCTGGAGTTGCAGCAAACCGTGGAGAAAGGCGCGGCGGAGATTCAGGTTCAGAAGCAGGAGTTGCTACGCGCCCGTGAGATCCAGGAGTCGCTGCTGCCCAAAGTGGTTCCTCAATTAAACGGTTTTGAAATCTCTGCGGCCTGGCGCCCAGCACTTGAAGTCAGCGGCGACTACTTCGACGCCTTTCGTCTCGGCGAGGGCCGAGTCGCCGTCTGCATCGCCGACGTTGTCGGCAAGGGCGTTTCGGCTGCGCTTCTCATGGCCAATGTCCAGGCCGCCGTGCGCGCTTTCGCGATCGAAAACGTTCTTCCAGCCTCTCTATGCGACAAGGTCAATCGCCTCCTCTGCGAGAACATCGCCGTGGGCAAATTCGTCACCTTTCTTTTCGGGATACTGGATTCCGAGACGCGTTCGTTCGCCTATTGCAATGCAGGGCATCTTGCTCCAATTCTGGTGAGAGGGAGCAGGACAGCGGCACTCGATTCGGGTGGCGCAGTTCTGGGCGTATTCCCCGCATGGAAATACGAGGAGCGGCTGGTGCAGCTCGAGCGCGGAGACCGCCTGCTCTTGTTTACTGATGGAATCTCTGAGGCGGAAGGACCTGGACTGGAAGAATTCAGCGAATCGCGAATCGCCGAATTCGCCCAGTTGGAGCGGCATCGGCCTGCGGCGGAACTGAACAACCTCCTGCTCGATCGCGTGGACGCATTCTGCGGCGGCCATTTCCGCGACGACGCCACGCTGCTAGTGATCGCAGCCGTTTAAGGCGTTTGCTGCTTGAGCCAACCCAGCAACCGCGCCCGCTCCGGCGCCAGCACCGTGTCTGCAGGGCCTTGCGCCGCCAGCCGTCCTTCGTGCAACAGGATAACCTCCGCGCCAATGATGAACGCGTCCGTCGCATCGTGCGTCGCCTGGATTGTCTGTATGCCGTGCGCCCGCACCCAGGCGTGCAGCCGATCGAGCAGGGAATCGGCCGCCGTCCCGTCCAATGCCGAAAACGGTTCGTCCAGCAGCAGCAGCTTTGGCCCAGTGGCCAGCGCGCGCGCCAGCGCCACCCGCTGCGCCTCGCCGCCGGAGAGACCGCGCGGATGCCGGTCCATCAGTTCCAGCCCGTCCACCAACTCCAGCATCTGCTGCACTCGCTCCTCGCGCCGCTTCCACGGCAGATTTGCAATCCCGTAGGCCACGTTCGACCGCACGCTCAGGTGAGGGAAGAGCGCGGGCTGTTGCGCTACCAGCGCCGTCCCGCGCCGCCCAGGCGGTAGCCAAGCTCTATCAAAAGAATCAGATAGAACTTTTCCTTCATGGACAACTCGAGCATTACCGCCGCGCACGGTCTCCCGGTCCAGCCCGGCCAGAAGCCGCAGCAGCGTGCTTTTGCCCGCGCCTGAAGGGCCAAAAACCACCGTCCAGCTCGCCGTCAGCCGGCAGGCAAAGTCCAGCCGGAAGCTGTCGCGGTGCGCGTCCAGCGCGATCTCAAGCACTGGGCCTCCTGCGCGCCTGGCCCACGGCGTACATCGCCACCAGCGCGACCAGGCTCAGGCTCAGTAGCAGGGCGGCCGTCCGGCCGGCAGCGGAATAGTCGAAGTTTTCGACTTGGTCGTAGAGAACGATTGACAGCGTCCGGGTCGCACCGGGAATGTCGCCGCCCAGCATCAGCACCACGCCAAACTCGCCAACCGTGTGCAGGAAGCTGAGTACCGCCGCGGTCATCAGCGATCGGCGAGCCAACGGTGCCAGCAGCGTCCAGACCACGCGCGCCGAACCGGCTCCCAGCAGCCGCGCCGCGTCCACCAGCGCGGGGTTCACCGCGGCAAACCCCGCCACCATCGGCTGCACCGCAAAGGGAAGGCTGTAAATGACCGAGCCAACCACCAGCCCGGAAAATGAGAAAGCCAGGGGATGCCCGAGCGCGGCGGCGATGCCACGACCGAAGGCCGTCCTGGGCCCCAGCAGAACCAGCAGGAAGAATCCCAGCACCGTGGGCGGCAGCACCAACGGGAGGGCGGAAACGGCCTCAAGCCCCGCCAGCCATCGCCCGCGCCCCAGCACCAGCAGGCCGGCGAGCGGCACCGCAATCAGCATCAGGATCGCCGTGGTCAGCCCCGCCAGCCGCAGGGTAAGTAAAAACGCTTGCCAATCCATACGATTCCTGATCATCATACACGCGGAGAACGGATGGTTTCGTCTCAGATCGACCGAAACGTCAGCAACGGGGATGGATCCAGCGCCCCTCCGTACGCGCATCCGACGACGGATCAAATGTCCGATAACAGATATTCTGTTAACTAAAGCTGAAGACCGGGAAACGATAGCGAATGCCGCCCGCAACCAAGCTTAATCAGACGATTCCCTGCGCCCTTGTTTTCTTGGTCCCTCGTTCCCTTGGTCCCTGACTTTTACATCTTGTACCGGCCCAGGTCCTCGTCGTTCAGCCCTTCGAGCCAGCCCCTGAGCTGCTCGCCCGTCTGCCCTTCGGCTGCGCTCGCCGTGGTCAGTTTGGCCGACTGCATCACCGGCTCCGCTACGTAGATGGGACAATCGAATCGGAGCGCCAAGGCAATCGCGTCCGACGGCCGCGCGTCCACCAACACCGGCTCGTCACCCTGCCTCAGCCATAGCTTGGCAAAAAACGTCTCTTCTCTAATCTCTGTAATAACAACACATTCCAGCCGCCCATTCAGGCAATCGATGAGGTTTCGCGTCAAATCGTGGGTCATCGGACGCGGCGCGGTCAGCTTCTCAATCTCCACCGCAATCGCATTCGCCTCGGGAATCCCCACCCAGATCGGCATTACCGCGTCGGAAGCCGTATCCTTCAGCACCACGATCGGCATGTTGGTCGCCGGGTCCGTCATCAGCCCGCGAACCCGCACTTCGATATCCATAGGAACCCCTTCCCGGCCCGTCTAAACTGCCTCGCCCACCAGGCTGTTTGGATGCGTTGCCGTGATCCGCACCTGCACGTAGCTGCCCGGGGCAGGCGCAATGGGCTGTCCCCAGGTGAAATTCACTGGTTTGTTCTGACTGCTGCGGCCATTGATCTGTCCTCGCGCCGGATTCTGTCCCTCAACCATCACTTCCATTATCTGGCCCAAATGCCTGGCATAATTCACTCTTTGGATTTCTCGTTGGCGGTCAAGCAGCACCTGAAGCCGCCTCGCCTTCTCCGTTTCCGCAATTGAGTCGATCATCACCAGCGCCGGCGTGTTGGGCCGCGCCGAGTACTTGAATCCGAACACGCAATCGTACTCGACCTCCGCCAGCAAGTCCATGGTCTCGATGAACTCGTCCGCCGTCTCGCCCGGAAAGCCCACAATAATGTCCGTCGAGAGCGAAATCGGCCGCCGCGCGCTCCTGATCCATGCAATCCGCTCCAGATACCAGTCCCGCGTGTACTCTCGCGCCATCGCCTTCAGCACCCGCGTCGACCCCGACTGCACCGGAAGATGCACGTGGTCGCAAAGCGTGGGCACCGCGTCGATGGCCTCCACGATCTCCCTGGTAAAGTCTCGCGGGTGGCTGGTGGTAAACCGCACCCTGCGGATTCCGGGCACCTGGCCAACCGCCGCCAGCAGCTCCGCGAAGCTCAACTTCCCTTCCGGATCCTTGTAGCTGTTCACGTTCTGGCCCAGGAGCTGGATCTCCGTGTATCCCTGATCTGCGATCCGCCGCGCCTCGGTGAGGGCTGAGTTGGAACTCCGGCTCCGCTCCTTGCCCCGCGTGTACGGCACCACGCAATAGGCGCAGAACTTGTCGCAGCCCTCGATGATGGTGATGTACGCCCGGTAGGGATTCTGGCGCGAGGTGAACTCCGTCTCGAAAGTCTCCTCGGTCTGGCGGTCGTCAAGGCCGGTGATCCGCCGCTCGCCCGCCTCCAGCCGCGTCAGCATCTCCGGCAGCTTGCGGTAGCTGGCCGAGCCCGACACCAGCGACACGTACGGCGCCCGGTCAAAGATCTTCTCGCCCTCCTGCTGCGCCACGCACCCCAGCACGCCAAAGCGCTTCCCTGCCTTGTAGAGCGCCTTGTAGTCGTTCAGGCGGTGAAAGACCTTCTGCTCCGCCTTGTCGCGGATGGAGCAGGTGTTGTAGAGAATCAGCCCGGCGTCCTCCTCCGAGTCAACCCTGCGATAGCCCTCCTGCTGGAGCGTGCCGATCACCTTTTCGGAGTCGTGTGCGTTCATCTGGCAGCCGAATGTCTCCAGATAAAACGTCTTCTCCTGCTGCTCATTCAGTGTTTTTCCGGCAATCAGTGGGGAAACTTCGGCAGCCATGACACCCTAAAGTATACCGTGATCCATCTCACGCCGGCACAAACCGGCCGGCTTGAGGTGTCTGGGCGTTGTCTCATGCTCCCTCGTTTCCTGTATTTTCATTTCCCCAGGTCGCAGTCGCCGTAGTATTGTTCCGTTGATTACCTTGAATCCCCATTTCCCCCCATTTCAAGCCCAACAGAGAGAGGTTCATCATGCGCATGCTCATGTTCGTCAAGCTTCCCGTGGAGCCCTTCAACACCGCCGTCCGCAACGGCACCGCCGGCGCCACCATGAAGAAGATTCTCGACGCGATCAAGCCCGAGGCTGCCTACTTCACCAGCATGGATGGTCGCCGCGGCGGCGTAATCGTGGTGAATTTCGACCACGCCTCGGATATTCCCCGCTTCGCCGAACCGTGGTTCCTTCACTTCAATGCCGAAGTAATCTTCGAGCCCGCCATGACTCCTGCCGATCTGGCCCAGGCCGACCTCCATGCTCTCGGCAAACAGTGGTCCTGAGCGGACCTTCATCAACAAACCTGGCAACTCATCCTTCGCGCAGTTGCTCCGCGAGGGATGCGCGGCCCTCAGCCGCCCTGCCCTTCGTCTCCCTGTTCCCTCTTTTTCTGCTCCCTACTCCCTATTTGTGCATTGTCAATAGGTTGTTCCGATCAAGCCCTGCGCGGCTGATGGGTGGTGAAGCGTCGAGGCTGCCGTGTGGTCTGTGCCAGTTGTACTGGTGGACCCAGCGGGGCAGTTCTTCGGCGCGCTGAGTTGAGTTCTGATACGAGCGGCCGTAGGCCCACTCGCGCAGAGCGGTCTGGATGAAGCGTTCGGCTTTTCCGTTGGTGCGCGGAGTGTAGGGCCGGGTGCGGCGGTGCTTGAGGCCGAGCAGCCGGCAGGCCTGGGCAAAGCGGCGCGAGGCGTAGGCGGGCCCGTTGTCGGTCAACACGGCCTTGAAGCGGATGCCAAGCCGGTCGTAGTAGGCCAGGGCGCGGTGAAGGAACTCCACCACGGAATCGGCCTGCTCGTTGGGGAAGATGTCGGAGAAGGCGATGCGGGAGTGGTCGTCGATGGCCACGTGGACGTACTCCCAGCCCAGGCCGCGGGTGCGCCGGCTGGGGTCGCCGTGGATGCGCATACCTTCGGCGCTGAAGCGTCCCAGCTTCTTGATGTCGAGGTGGAGCAGATCGCCGGGGGCGGCGTGCTCGTAACGCTTGACCTCGGGGCGAGGCTCCAGATCGCGCATGCGGCTGAGCTTGAGCCGGCGCAGGATGCGGCTTACCGTGGCCTGGCTGAGGCCGGTATGCAGGGCGATGCGCAGGCCGCTCCAGCGCTCCTTGCGCAGCAGCCGTACCCGCTCTACCCGCTCCGCCGGCGTGGGCTTGCGCAGCCGGCACGGGCGCGAGCTGCGATCCACCAGGCCAGCGCGGCCCTCCGCGCGAAAACGGCGGACCCACTTGGCTGCCGTCTTTGGGCTGACGTTGGCTGCGGCTGCAGCCGCAGCCAACGTCAGCCCATCCTCCAGCACTTGCTTCACCATCTGCTCTCGACTCCACACCGTTGTTCGGGCATTCTTGTGATAGTCCATCTGGTCTCCTGAATGACTGAGTCTTTGACAAACCCAGCCTACAGGTCCCGATCAGATGGACAACCTATTGAAACCTCACACCTATTCCCTACTCCCTGTCTTTCCGGAGCCTGCCCATGTCCATCAACGTCAACGGTGTCGCCCCGCTGGTTCAGGTCTTCGACATGAAGAAGTCCATCCACTTCTATCGCGACCAACTCGGCTTTACCCTCACCGGCAAATCCGCCTCGTTCTCAGACGACCCCGACGATGTCGGCTGGTGCATGCTTGAACTCGGCCCCGCTTGCGTCATGCTTAATACGGCCTACGACCCGGACGAAGTTCACGCCGCACCAGACGCCGCACCAGACGCCGCTCGCTGGTCCGGGCACCAGGACACCTGCCTCTACTTCGGCTGCCCCGACGTTAACGCCGCCTACCAGCATCTGCTCGCCCAGGGCCTCACGCCCAACCCGCCCAAGGTGGCCTGGTATGGCATGAAACAGCTCTATCTCACAGACCCTGACAGTTTCGGCATTTGCTTCCAGGGTCAAGCCACCGAGGAGGAAACCGCCGCCGCACGGCAAAATCACGTTCCCTATCACAGATAGAACCGCTGGCATGCTTCTTCTCTGCTTCATCGCAGCCCGGTGTGCAGGTACGCAAGCAGCGCGTTCAGTTGCTCCGGGGTCATCTGGTAGGCGAACGAAGGCATCATGCCCTTTCCGGTCATGACTACCCGCTCCACTTCGGCGTCGGTAGCCGGTTCGCCGTCGGGCAGCGTCTTGCGGCCAAACAGGTGGTGTAGATCAGGCGGAACCTTCCTGAGGGCGAGGTCGTTGTCCTCGTGGCAGTGGGCGCAGCCTGCCTGGTAGACGTGCTTGCCCTGCTCCTGCTGTGCAGTCAGGGGCGGCTGGGAGTGGCAACCGGCTAGACCGGCGCACCCGAGCGCCGTTCCCGCGATCGCGCCGGCGAGAGCGAGAAGTTGTACCGGGGAAAGTGTCACTTCTCCAGTTATACCGCTCCCGAGTCCGCACTCGTCGCTGCCCGCCTTCCATGCGCCGGCGCCCTCAGCCGCTCCGGGCGCTTCCGTTATGCTGATCGCATGCAGCTGCCCACGCTCGACCAGATCCACGAGGCGCAGAAGGTGGTCTACCGGCATATGCCGCCGACGCCGCAGTACGCCTGGCCGCTGCTGAACCCGCGGCTCGGCGCCGAAGCGTGGGTCAAGCACGAGAACCACACGCCGGTGGGCGCCTTCAAGCTGCGCGGCGCGCTGGTGTACACGGAGTGGCTCCGCCGGACTCACGCGGATTTGCGCGGCGTGGTTGCGGCAACCCGCGGCAATCACGGGCAGGGCGTGGCCATGGCGGCGCGGCTCACGGACATCCGCGCTGTCATCGTGGTTCCCCACGGCAACAGCCCGGAAAAGAATAGCGCCATGCAGGCGCAGGGCGCGGAACTGATCGAGCACGGGCACGACTTCCAGGAAGCGCTCGAGTTCGCCCGCACCCTCGCCGCCGAGCGCGGACTCACGATGGTGGACTCGTTCCATGAGCGCCTGGTGATGGGCACGGCCACCTACGCGCTGGAGCTGTTCCATGGCGCGCCGCCTCTGGAGCGGGTTTATGTTCCCATCGGGCTGGGCTCGTCGATCTGCGGCGTCGCCGCCGCGCGCAACGCTCTCGGTCTCACCACTGAAATCGTGGGCGTGGTATCTGCGGCGTCGCCTTCGTATGCCCTCAGTTTCCGGGAGCGCCGCGTCGTCGAGGCGCCTTCGCAGACTCGAATTGCCGACGGACTTGCCTGCCGCACGCCCAACGCCAGCGCCATGGAAGCGATCTGGGCAAACGTTGCGCGGATTGTTGAAGTCTCCGACGCGCAGATCGCGGAAGCCATGCGCGTCTATTATGAAGACACGCATAACCTTGCCGAAGGAGCCGGCGCGGCGGCGTTGGCCGGAGCTCTCGCCGAGCCGCAGGACCGGCAGCGAATCGGCATCGTACTTACCGGCGCCAACGTGGACCGCGATGTCTACCAAGAGGTTCTCGCCGGCAACATCTGAAGCACATGACCATGAAGCACACGATTGAAAACCTCACTCCGCTGCCCCACACCGCGCAAAACCGCTGCTTTGGATGCGGCGAAGCCAACCCCATCGGCCTGCATCTGGAATTCTTTCTCGCCGACGACGCCAAGGTGGTCGCGATGGCCCGGGTGGCTGACACCTTCGAAGGACCGCACGGGCTGCTTCACGGCGGCATCATCGCCACGCTGCTGGACGAGATCATGAGCAAGGCGGTGCGCTCGCACGGCATTGTGGGAATGACCCGCCACATGGAAGTGGATTATCTGCGGCCGGTTCCGTCGCTGGCGCCGATCCGGATGGAAGCGCGCGTGACCCGCAACGAAGGCCGCAAACACTGGGCCGAAGCAAAGATTCTCGATGCCGGGGGAACCATGCTGGCGCACGGCAAAGGCCTGTTCGTCGAGGTAAGCCCGCGCCGCGAACCGCAGCACGTCAAATCCGAGCCCAACCCGCACCGCTGACGCCTCTGCCGCTGACCTGCTAACGGAAGCGCAGCTGCGCCAGTTGAGTTACTTGTGCAGCTCGACGGAGGTAACCTGGCCGTCGACGGTCTTATCTGACGATTCGGCGTACTCGACCTTCGCCGGACGGCCCTCGAAGTCGTAGCACGGACTGATGTTGCCGGTGGGAGTAAAGCCGCTGGCGGTGACTTCGAGCTTGTAGAAGTCGTTGATGTAAACGGAGACGGTTTTCCCGGGCGAGACCACCTGGAACTCGAGCACCGAGGGATAGCTGCAGACCACGTTCCTGATCACACCCTGGGCGTAGTGTTTGGGCCCGGTGGGCGGCTCGGTGGGGTGCCTGGGCGGGGGTTGCTTGTTGACCACGATGACCTGGGGCGAGCCCGCGGCCTCGCCCAGGACGGGCGTGCGATCGCGTTGCGCCCTTGTCGCATGGGGTTGCATGGCCTGCTCGATGCGGCTCTCGACCATGGCGGCTTCCTGCGGATTGCGCGCGACCTTCAGCGCGGCCTTGAGCACCTTGTCGGCTTCATCGAACCGGCCCATTTCGCTCAACACGCTGGCCGCATTTATGCGATAGCCGACGGTAGCAGGATCGAGCTGGACGGCCTTGGTGATGAGCTGGAGTGCGTCGTCGAGGTGCTCGCGGCGCATGCCGTAGTACATTGCAAGCTCGTTGTAAGCCGGAGCGAAGCCCGGGTTGAGGGCGATGGCCTGGCGCAGGCTGGCTTCGACTTGCGGGTCGCTGGAGCCGTTTGCCGAAAGGGTCATCATGGCGAAGTAGTAATGGGCGAAGTAGCTCTTGGAATCGAGCTTGACGGCCTGGGCGAACCATTTGAGGGCTTCAGCGTGATCGTTCTGGCGCAGAGCCAGCATGCCCATCTCCTCGCACGCGATGGCATTGTTCGGATCCTGCTTGAGAACAGAATCGAGAAGCGAGCGGGCATCCTCGAAGCGGCCCACGCTGACCAGCACGCCGGCGCGCTCGGCGTCGGCCTCGACCGGCGTGACAGGGCGAACGGTATAGGACGACTCGTCAATGGGCGCGGCGGCGCTGTTGAGGATCAGCGTGCTGTAGATGTTTTTCTGGATGTAGTAGGAGAGCGCGGTCTGGAGCTTGTTGAGATCGCCCCAGACCTGTTCGGCGGCGGCCACGGGATCCTGGTGCTGGGAGACAAGGCGCATGTAGTCGTCGAGGTGCGCGGTCTTGTGCACGCGATCGTCGATCATGAGCATGTGGGTGAGGGCCCACGACTCGGCATAGAAGATGGAACCCTTCTGCTCCTGGTGGTAGTAGGGCGAAGTGAAATCCACCTTGAGCAGCACGGGCAGCGGCATGAGGCCGGACTGGCGCAGAGCCATGATGCTATCGGGGCTCTCCACTCCCAGGCGGACATTCTTGTCGCGGATCTCGGTGGTTTCGAAGAACTGGGCCAGGCCTTCGTTGAGCCAGAGCGGCATCCATCCCGCGTCGGCTGAGAACTCGAAGTGGGTGTACTCGTGGAAGACGATGGCGAAGGGGTGCTGGTCGTTTTCAATGTCGAGGCGGACGAGGATGTAGTTGCGGTCCGGCGTTCTAAGGAACAGGCCTCCGAGATGGAGCTGGCCTTTGGCAAGATAGGCCTCCGGTTCGAGCGCCTGGAAGCCGCGCTCATCCCGGGTGGCGAAGACCTCGATGGGGGATGCGGCGCCAGCGCTGTTGCGCGGAAACAGGGTTTGGAAGACCCAGCGCATGCGCTCGAATTGATCGAGGAGATGACGGCCTTTCTTCTCGCCCGCGTCCGTGTAGAGGGTGAAGTTGGGGCTGGAAACCTGGACCCACTGCGGTGCCGAGGCGCGGGAAAAGGATGGCTGAAAGAGCAGGAGGAAAAGCAGGAGAGCGGTGAAAGAATGGCGTTTCATGGGGTGAGTTTTCAGAAGTCGGTTTTCAGTTGTGAGTGATGGTAACAGTTTTCATGATTTGCGCATAAAGAACGCCCCGGCTGCCGCCATGGTGAGGCGGTGACCGGGGCAAAGGGGGAGAAACGCGTCAGAGAACCGAGAAGCAGACTCAATGGATCATCTGGATAGTTTCCTGGGTAATGGTATCGAAGGTGGTGACGGTTTTTGAGTTGGCTTCAAACGCGCGCTGAGCGATGATCAGGTCGGAAAACTCTTGGGAGATATTGACGTTCGAGTTTTCCAGGGCGCCGTTCTGGAGCGTGCCCAGGCCGGACGTGCCCGACGTGCCAATGACGGCGTTGCCGCTGGACAGCGTGGTGGCGTAATCGCCGTTGCCCACATCCTGCAGGCCCTGGAGATTGGCCACGGTGCCGAGCGCGATCTGGCCGACGTTGAGCGGTGGCCCACTGGAATAGCTCACTGTCACGGTGCCGTCGGAGCCTATGGTGAAACTCTGGTACTGGCCGCTGGCGAAGCCGTTCTGGTTGCTGGCGGAGACCGCGGATTGGGCGGCCACCTGGCTGATGGTGGGCGTGCCCGCCGTGCCCAGAAGGTTCCAATTCATGTTCAGGTTGCTGGCCTGGTCCGCCAGGCCGGTGAAGGCGACCGGAATCGAGGATACGTCGCCTGCCGCTGTGCCCACGGTCTCCGGTCCCGCGGCGCCAGTAGGAGTGACGGTGGCCAGATTGCCGTTGGCGTCGAAGGTCATCGTGCCGGTAACCGGAACTGAAACCCCGGCCGCGAAGTCCGCTGCCGGAAGCGCGACGGAGTAACTCCACGTGTTCACGCCGGTCTGGGTGTAGGTGATGGTGGCCGTATGCGCCTGTCCCAGGGAGTCATAAATGGTCTCGGTGGCGGGGAAAGTTTGATTGGCCCCGGCCGAGTTGAGGTTGGCCGTCATGCTGAACGAAGTGGTTGCTTGCGGCGGCAGGATGGCCGACTGGGGAATGTTGATGGGGACCAGCGGCGCGTTGGTGTTCACCACGCCATTCACCGCAGGGTATCCCATTACGTTCAGGCCGTCGGCGGTGATGAGATTGCCGTTCGCGGCGATGCTGAAGTCGCCGGCGTTGGTCAGGTATTGGCTGGTTCCATTGGAGACAACAAAAAATCCGTTGCCCTGGAGCGCGACATCGGTGTCGACGCCGGTAGAGGTGGGCGTGCCGTTGGAAAAGTCCGTGGAGGTGGACGCGACCTGGGTTCCCGCGCCTACCTGGAGGGGATCGCCCGATCCGGATTCGCCGATCTGCTGATAAAAGAGATCGGCGAAGTTGACCGTTTGGGCCTTGAAGCCGGTGGTGTTCATGTTGGCCAGATTGTTGGCGATGGTGTTCATCGCGGTGGAATCGGCGTCCAGGCCGGTCAAGGGAATGCTGAAGCTTGCCATGGTTCAATCTCCTTCGGTGATCGGCCGTGAAGGCCTTGGTTAAAACTGAGGTCGGATGGCAGCAATGCGCGGCTACCGACGCAGGCGCGAAGAGCCAAGAGCGCGGGCTACTCGCAGAGCAGCGGGATTGGATGCCGGAATACTCAGGTTGCCGGAGGTTACCGGAGCCGTCACCGGGGCAGGCGCGCCCGTGAGCGCGAGCGCCTGCGCCGAGGGCGGCGCCGAAGCCGGTTGTGTGGATGCAGCGGCGGGGCTCGATGGCGCATTGCCGATGGCGCCGCTGATGCTGTGGACCAGGTTGGACGAGCCCCCGGTGCCGGACGACGGCGCCGGCAGGGCGGTCGAGAGCGTCTGGTTGATCTGGATGAGCTGCTCCAGGCTGTTTACGTTGACGAGCTGGTCGATGTACTCGTTGGGATCGGTATCGGCGGTGGGGTCCTGGTTCTGCATCTCGGTCACCAGCAGAGTCAGAAAATCGTTGGCTGTAATGGTGGCGCCGTCATCACTGGATGCGGACGACCCGGTGCTGGCGGTCGAGGAAGCGGCCGGGTGCGACCTGGCGAGCGAGATGCTCGCCGCGGCATGTTGCGTGGAGATCAGCGATGAGGTTGCCATGTTCTTCTCTCCCTGGCGCGGATCTCGAAGCGAACCGCGCGCGATCGCTTGTCAGGCGATCACCGAAATGTGGCCGCCGGACCAGGCCGGTGCGGCTGCTGTTTCAAAGCCCGTAACGGGCGGAGCCGATGAAGCATCCGCGGCGTGCGGCGAGGTTGAATCGAAGTTGGACGCGGCCGAGGGTTGGCCGTCGCGCTGCTGCTGGCCCGCTTGCTGGCCGGAAGGATTGAAGCCGGAATCTCCGGCCAAGGATTGACTCGATGGTGGCGGCGCCATGGTCAACGGGGCCGCCGCGACCTGATGATCGGCCAGGTAGGTGTTGAGGCCGGCAAGGTGCGATCCCAGGGCCTGTGCTGCCTGGGCCGACGAGGGAACGATGGAGGCATGAAGGGTGTTGCCCGCGACATCGGCGCGGACCCCGACCCAGCCTAGCGACGGATCAAGAAAGCCTGCTTCGGCGCGGGTGGGGCCGGCGTGAATCCAGGTGGCGGGTGGGGCTGTGGGTTCGGCGTCGAGAGCGGCAAACGTGTCAGCGTGAGCCGTGCTCGCCAAGCCGGAGGAGCTGGCCGATTCGCGGGGCGCGATGAGCGTTGCGGCGTGCGCGGGCGAGGCGGCAAGTTGAGCTGAGGCCGGCGTCGGCGTTGCGGCGTGCTGCCCGGGAGCCGGCGGCGCGGGTGTCGATGCATTGGAGAAGCGCGCTGTCGGTTCAGCTTTCTTCTCCGCAGACGGCGCTTCAGTGGCGGCCGGCGCCGGGGCCGATGGCTTTGCAGGACTTTCAGTGGCGCCCGGTGCATGCATGGGCGCGATCACAGGCGCCGTTTGCGATTTTGCTGCGCGCTCAGCGGGCGGTCTGGAGACAGGCGCCGGCTGCGAATTCTCCGCGTGTCCGGCAGGCGGCGCGGGGACAGCCGCGGCTGAACTTGTTAACGCAGCCGCGGGATGCAGGTCGGCCTGCGACTCCGGAGCAGGCGCCGGCTGCGAATTCTCCGCGTGTTCGACAGGTGGCGCGGGAACAGCCGCGGCTGAACTTGTTAACGCAGCCGCGGGATGCAGGTCGGCCTGCGACTCCGGAGCAGGCGCCGGCTGCGAATTCTCCGCGTGTTCGACAGGTGGCGCGGGAACAGCCGCGGCTGAACTTGTTAACGCAGCCGCGGGATGCAGGTCGGTCTGCGGCTCCCGAGCAGGCGCCGGCGTGGAGGCGTGTTCGAGCGCCGGCACGGCCGCGTGCTTGAGCGCCGGCGTGCCTTCAGAAGTGGAAGCAGAGGCCGCGGCTTCGGAGACTGCGGAATGGGCCGTGATCGCTCCGGGCTGCGGGGACGGTTCGGAATGCTGGCGGGATGCGGCCGATCGAGGAATCGCGGCCGTTCCCGCGTACGCCGTGGGAGCGGCAGGCTCCCCGGTTGCCCCGCTGGTGCGAGCCAATGACGGCTCGAGATCATCCTCGATGTGCGGCGTTGGCGCGGTTGGCGGCGGGACCGGCGACTTGGACGGCGCGGCAAACGGTTGCGGCATCGTAGCGCCGGCCAGGAGAACAGGCGATGGTGGCAAAGGATTGATGGCCGCGCCGGAGTGCGAGGACCTTTCCGGGACGGCGCGGCGAGGTGAAGCAGAGTGTGCGGCCGGAGCGGACTGCGGCGCTGCCGGTTTTTCGGCGGGAAGCGGAGCAGCAAAACTCGCGCGCGTGGCCGGAGGCTGCGGCAAGGAGCGGGCGCCGGGGGAAACATTTGGCGCCGGATTTCGAGGGGCGGATTGTGCCTGCGCTGCGCCGGTGCGTCCTCCGGACTGTTGAGAATCTGCGCTCGGCACTTGAGAATCTGCGCTTCGAAGCGCCGGGGGAGATTCAACATCCGGCGATTCGGAATTGTCCGAATCCGCGGCAAACATCGTCTGCAGTTGGGCGCGAAAGCTGGCCTCCAGCGGAAGAGCAGCTGCGCCGGGTTGCGGATTCGGGGTTGCGCCGGGCCTGGACGGACCGGCCAGCTCTCCGGGCTCGACGACGATTGGGATGGCTACGGCTAAGGGCATGCCGGCCAGATAGTGCATACGGTGTGCCAAATTCAGGCATTGCGGCGTTAGAGAGTTGCGAGGTTTGGAACCCGTGTCCCGGATCGGGAAGCAGGAGCCTTTCTGTGGACTCTTTTATCTAAAGCTCTTCCGCAGATTGACGAGTGGAATCGGCTTCGCGCCCAGCTTCGCCCTGGCGGGCGCGGGAAGAGAACCAGTTGTCGACCGCCTGTTGCGCGCGGCGTCCGGCTTCAACAGCATCGTTCGCTTCGCGTTCGCGGATCAGGGTTTCGGCCTGGCGGCGCTCGGTGCGCTTATCCAGGAACTGGCGGCGGACTCGGACGGCTTCCTGTTCGGCGGCGGCGATGCGGGGTCGAAGTGCGGCGGCGTGGCGCGCGGCTGACGAAGACTCGACCACGGCGGCAATGCGGTCGGCGGGATCTGAGGCCGGCGCGCTGGAGGCAATGCGCGCGCGCCCCCGGCGCTCTGCCGCGCGGGCCATGACCAGCGCGCGCTCGAGGGCGCCGAGGTCAGCCAGAGCCGATTCGAGGGTGAGACGGTGCTGCTCCTCTTCAAGATGGCGAACCCGCAGCAGACGGCGCATAGCTCCCGAGACGGGCATGGATTTAGACCTCCCCAGCGAGCTGGGCCAGGCGGCGCACCGTTTCGGCGAACGGCGCGCGATCGGCGGAATCCTGGATGAGGAAGCCGCGGAGCGCAGCGCGGGCGCGCAGGGCGCGATCGAGCTCGGGATCGGAGCCGGCCTTGTAGGCGCCGATGCGCACCAGATCCTCGCTCCTCGCGTAAACGGCCATCAGCCGGCGCAGCAGCGCGGCCTGCTCGCGATGGGCGGGTTCGGTGACGGAGGGCATGAGGCGGCTGATCGAATCGAGCACCTCCACTGGAGGGTACCAGCCTTCTGCGGCAAGGGAGCGGGAAAGGACCACGTGGCCGTCGAGCAGCGAGCGCACCGCGTCGACCAGCGGGTCCTGCTGGTCGTCTCCCTCCATCAGGACGGTATAGAAAGCGGTGATCGAACCGGTGCGGAAGTTGCCGGTGCGCTCAATCAGGCGGGCGAGGCGGGAGAAAACACTGGGGGTGTAGCCCTTGTTGGTGGGAGGCTCGCCGGCGGCCAGGCCGATCTCGCGCGCGGCCATGGCAAAGCGGGTGAGCGAATCGAGAACCAGAAGCACGCTGCGGCCCTGGGTGGCGAAGTATTCGGCCAGGGTGGTTGCGGCCAGCGCGGCCCTCATGCGCAGCAGCGGCGACTGGTCTGAGGTGGAGACCACGACCACGGAGCGGGCGCGGCCCTCCTCGCCCAGCGCATCTTCGAGGAACTCGCCCACCTCGCGTCCGCGCTCGCCGACCAGCCCTACGATGGTGACGTCCGCTTCAGTATTGCGCGTCATCATGCCGATGAGGGTGCTTTTGCCTACGCCGGAGCCGCCGAAAATGCCCACGCGCTGGCCGCGGCCCGCGGTGAGCAGCGCATCGATGACGCGGATGCCGGTGCCCAGGGGCTGGCGTATCGGCGCGCGCTCGAGCGGGGAGCGGACCGCGCCGTCGAGAGCCAGCCGGGCGGGCAGGCAGAGCGGCGGGCCCTGGTCGATGGCTTCGCCAAATGCGTTCAGAACCCGTCCCATGAGGGCGGGGCCGGCATCGATCTGCGGGCGCTCGCCCAGAGCCAGAACGGAGTCGCCGAAGCGGACGCCTTCGGTGCTCTCGAGCGGCATGGACAGGACGCTGGAGCCGCGGAATCCGATCACTTCGGCGGGATGAGCGCGGCCGGAGCGGTCTAGAATCTCGCAGCACTCGCCCACCGAGACGGGAGGCCCGGCTGACTCGACAGTCTGACCCACCGATTGGATGACCTGGCCGGACCAGCGCCACGGCTGGCGCCGGTTGAGGCGGGCGAAGTAAGCGTCGAGCAGCGGGGTCATTCGAGCGGCTCCGCGGCGGCAGGCGGCTGGGTAGAAGCGGAACGGGGGGCGAAGAGGACGCGCTCGGTTCCATCGAGCTGCGCGCGCAGGCTCAGATCGGCCTGGCCCAGGCTGGCCTCAAGCCGGCATTCGCCCAGGTCGAGGTCGGCCTCGGCGACCACCGCCGGCCGCACCGGAGGGTTGGGCAGAAGGGCGATGGACTCCTTCCAGAGATCGGCATCGGCGGCGGGCACATGCAGGCGGACTTCAGTCGCGGAGGCAAGCTGTCCCAGAGCGACGCGCACCGCGCCCATCAGCAGCAGAGGATCCATCTGCGCTTCGCGGCGAAGAATGCGCGCCGTGATCGCCAGGGCAAGGCGAACCACTTCGTGCTCCACGGCGTGAAGGTAGCGGTCGCGCTCGCCGGCAAAGTCTTCGAGCAAGCGGCGGAGTTGTTCCCCGCGATGCTTCTCCAGGGGCGCGTGCGCGGCGCGCTCGGCTCCGCGGCCTTCCTCGATACCGCGCTCGCGGCCGGCTGCAAAACTGCGCTGGGCCTCATCGGTAAGGCGCTGCTTGAAGTCTTCGCGAGGCTCTGGACCGGCAACCGGGGGGCAAGCCGCGGAGGCGATGGGGCGGCCGGTGGCGTCGACGCGCGAGAGGTCCAGGCTGGTGCAGGACTGCGGCGGATCGACCGAAGGAGTATAGGTGTAGGGCTCCAGCCGGGCACAGTTTCCCGGGTGTTCCCGAGCGCCGCTCATGCTCGTCTCCATGGCATCAGGCCAGCATCTCGTCGCCGGTTTCGAGCTTCAGAATGACCTTTCCCTCGGCTTCCAGGCGGCGGGCGAGGTTGAGGATCTCCTGCTGCGCCTGGGCCACCTCGCGCGAGCGCACCGGTCCAAGCACCTCCATATCTTCCTTGAGCATCTCCACGGCGCGGGAGCTCATCGCCTTGAAGATCTGCGCCCTCAGCTCTTCATTGGCGCCGCGGAGCGCGAGCGCGAGCTGGCGCTTGTCCACCCCGGAGACAATTTCGCGGATGGTGGCCGCGGGAACCGTGATCAGATCCTCGAAGGTGAACATGAGGTTGCGAATGTTGAGAGCCAGCTCGGCATCCTTGTCCTCGATGGCCTCCAGAATGTGCTTGGATTCCTCGGCGTTGAGGCGGTTGAGCAGATCGGCCACCGCTTTGAATCCGGAGTAGCTGCGCCGCGCGGTGTCCCCCATGCTCTCCAGGCGCCGGTGCAGCGTGTGCGCCACCTTCTGCGCCATCTCCGGCGAGAACTGGCGCATCTCCGCCAGGCGCTGCACGCTGACCACTTTGTGCTCTTCGCTCAGGTTGTCGAGCACCTGCGAGGCCCGGCGCGGATCGAGATGCGCCAGCACCAGGGCGATGGTCTGGGGATGCTCGGAATCGAGCAGCTTGCCCAGTTGCTGGGGATCGGTAAGCTGCAGCTTGGCCAGGTTGCCCTGCGCCTCCTGCTGCGAATGGCGCACCATGAGAAGAAGGTCTTCGGCGCGGTCCTTGCCGAAGGTCTCGATCAGCAGGCGGCTGGCATAATCCAGGCCCCCGTGCACCATGAAGTTCTGGGTCTCCAGAAGCTGCCAGAATTCTTCCAGCACGCCGGCGGAGAGTTCCGGGGTTACGCCGCGCAGGTCGGCGAGCTCCTCGGTGAGGCGCTGCACATCCACTTCGGGCAGAGCGCGCAGAATCTCCTTGGCCAGATCCTCGCCGACCGCAACCAGCAGCACCGCAGCCTTGCGCAGACCGGTCAACTGCGACCGGCCGCGCCGCGTGATGGCTCCTTCCGCTATGTTGGCCTCGGCCACGTTGTTCCTCTCCCGGGTTAGTCGGAGTGAATCCAGCTTTGCAGCAGGCGCGAGGTCTGCGCCGGCTGCTTCTTTACCTGTCCGGTGACCTGTTCGAAGATCTCCTGCGCGCGCACTCGTTCGGCGTCGAGCTGCGGCGCCTCCGCCGCGGCCAGCGGCGTCGCGGCTGAGCCCGCAAGCTCCTTGCCGCGGGCTACGCCTCCCTGAACCGTACCTGCCCGCTTCAGCGCCGGACGAACGCCGAATCCCATGACCAGGAGAAGGCCTAGAAGGATGGCCACGTACTTGACCAGCTCCGGTGAAGTCTCCGCGTCCTCGAGCGCCCGCGTGGCCAGAGAGCTTGGGGCGACCGCACGATTGTCCTCAAAGGCCAGGTCCTCGACCGTGACCACGTCGCCGCGCTGGGCGTCAAAGCCTACCGCCGCCTGGGCC
The DNA here is from genome assembly GCA_963766785.1 of uncultured Acidobacteriota bacterium. GTDB lineage: Bacteria > Acidobacteriota > Terriglobia > Terriglobales > Acidobacteriaceae > Telmatobacter. The sequence continues at coordinate 684,444 of CAVYBV010000002.1, read as the reverse complement.
AGCGCAGTCAGGTTGCGCAGCTCGCCGGCCGAGCGCGGCTGCCACGCCGCGGGCTTGTCCTTGCCGGCCGGCTGAAGCTCGCGGTCGTTGACCACGATGGCAGCGGTGAGACGGTGGACACGCCCCGGCTCCTGGGTGATGTGGCGAACGGTTTTCGAAACCCCGTACGTTCCCGACTCGCTCTTTGCCGTCTGCGGAGGAGCGGTCTCATGCGGATACACCGGAAGCGCCTGAGAGTTGGGCGCGTTCGAGGCCGTTCCCGGAACCCCCGCGGCCACCGCCTGCGGCCCCGTGGATTGCTCGGTGCGCTGCATGGAAAGAGTGGCCGTCTGGTTGGGGTCGTAGGTTTCCGCGGTTTCGTCGTTCGAGGCGGTGTCGTAGTCGAGCGTGACCGAGGCGCGCACGTTGCCCGCCCCGGTCACCGGCTCGAGCGTTGAAACCAGCTTGTCTTCGAGAGCCTGTTCGGCCGTAAGCCGCAAGGCGTCCGGCGTCCTCGGCCCCAGGGGAACGTGGCCGGCCGCATCCACCAGCACCACGCGGTCGGGCATCAGACCGTCGACCGCCGAGGCCACCAGGTTACGGATGGCGTCGGGCTCGCCGTCGGCCAGGGTGCGATGTCGCAGCTTCAGCACCACCGATGCCTTGGCCGGCCGCTCCTGGTCGAGGAACAGCGAATCGTGAGGCAGAACCAGGTGCACGCGCGCGCTTTCAATATCGCTGAGCGAGGCCACGGTGTGCTCGAGCTCGCCTTCAAGCGCGCGCTGGTAGTTCACCTGCTCGTCGAACTCCGAGCCCACCCAGTTGGGCTTGTCGAACAGCTCAAACCCCATGCGGCCGCTGCGCACCCCGCCCTTGGCCGCGGTGGCGAGGCGCGCCTTGTCCAGTTGGGCCGCGGGCACGCGGATCTGGCCGCCGCCGGAGGCCACGTCGAACGGAATCTGCGCCTGGGTCAGGTCCTGGCCGATCTGGCGCGCATCGTCGGGATCGAGGTCCGCATAGAGAATGCGCCAGTCAGGGCGGAGGGCATACCAGAACAGAAAACCGATCAGGCCCGCCAGAAGCACCCCCGAAATTGCCGCCCACGCGCGCTGCCGCGGCTCCATGCCCGCCCAGACAATGCGGGCGCGCGTCCACAGCAGGCCCAGGCCGCCGCCCAGCGGAGCCCTGGCGGATAAAGAAGGCGCGGATTTTTCCAACTGTGTGTTCGTGGCCATGTTCGTCGCGCCCCGCCGTGAAATGCAGCTCCTGGTTTCTGGCTCTTAACCCTCAGCTTTCAGCTCTCAGCTTTTAGCTCTCAGCTCTTAGCCTTCAGTCCTCGTCCTTCGATTCCCCGCTACCCATTTCGCAAATGCTCGCCCTGGCGACAAACAAGCTGAAAGCTAATGGCTAAAAGCTAAGAGCTGTTTGTCAAAACTGCATGCTCATGACCTGCTGATAGGCCTGCACCGCCTTGTTGCGCACCGCCAGCGCCAGCTCGAACGCCATGTCGGCTTTCTCGGTGGCGATCATGGCCGTATGCACATCGACGCCGGTGCCGGTCATCAGCCCGGTGACGGCGGCGTTGGCCTGATTCTCAAGGTTGTTGACCTGGCCGATGGCGTCGGTCATCAAATCGGAAAAGGGCGTGCTCGCTGCCACCGGCGCGGAAGAGACTGAACCGAGGCCGGGCAGCGAGGACGTCGCGGCTGCGGCCACTTGTTGCACTGCATGAATCGGACTGGCCATGCTCCCCTCCCTCCCTCTGTGCTTCGGCCCGCTCGAAGGCGCTCTCCCGTTCGCGTTCGCGCGCGCCTACGACTTCACAATGTCGAGCGCCGAAGAGATCATTCCCTTCTCCGCCTGCACCGCCGAACCGTTCAAGCCGTATGCACGGGTTGCGCCCATCAGGTCCACCGTCTCTGTGATGGGGTTAATGTCCGGATAGGCGACGTAGCCGTCGGGGCCGGCGTCGGGATGGCCGGGATCGTAGCGGCGCAGAGGCGGCGCGGGGTCTTCCACCACCCCGGCAATGTGCACGCCCCCCGCCGGAAGCCCGGCCTCGGGCGAGAACTGCGCGCCCAGCGGATTCAAAGCCAGCGGCTGGGCCGGAAACGCCGCGCCCGCGGCCCCGCTCAGCGCGTCGGCAAACGTGTTGTCGCCCGTATTGGCTTGAAAGACGACCTCGCGCCGGCGATAGGGCCCGCCCGACTCGGTGCGCGTGGTCTCGGCGTTGGCCATATTGGCCGCCACCACTTCGGCGCGCATGCGCTCGGCCTGCATTCCGCTCCCGGAAGTCTCCATCAACCCAAAGAGATTCATCGCCCCTCCTCACTGCCGGAGGTTTCCATCAACCCAAAGAGATTCATCGCCCCTCCTCACTGCCGGAGGTTTCCATCAACCCAAAGAGATTCATCGCCCCTCCTGAGTGCCGGAGGTTTCCATCAACCCAAAGAGATTCATCGCCCCTCGAGAGTGCTGGAGGTCCATCAACCCCAACAGATTTATCGCCCCTCGAGAATGCTGGAGGTCTATCAACCCGAACAGATTCATTCGCTCCTCCTACTTGTCTGCATGGATGGCGTCCATGGTCATCTGGAATTGCTGGTGCAGAAGCGCAATGCCGGTACGGAACTTCAGCTGCGCCTCGGCCAGGTTCAGGCTCTCGCGATCCATGGAGACGTTGTTGCCGTCGGGGCGCGCCACCAGCCCGTCCTCGTTCCTGACGTGCACCGGCGGCGCGTTCCCATCGGCTTGGGCCCCGCCGACGGCCTTCTGCATCTCGGCTTCAAAGTCCAGGCCCACGGCGCGGTATCCCGGGGTGTCGATATTGGCCATGTTTCCCGCGGTCAGCTTCACCTCGTCCGTTGCCAGATCGAGATAGCGTTCCAGGCGGTCGCTCATGAGGTTCTCGATGCGCATGCCTGCCTCCTTACTGCTCTTTACTGATCTGGGGCGCCGAAATCAATCTCCGCCGCGGTGATCATGGGGTTTTCGCCGGCCAGGATGGCGGCGCGCTCGAGCACATGCTCGAGCTCGCGCACGTTGCCCGGCCAGCCGTACTCAACAAGGCGCGCTACGGCCACCTCGTCGATGCGCTTGACGGGCTCCGCACGGCCAAGCTTGTCGAGAACATGGTTCACCAGAAAGGGCAGGTCTTCCATATGGTCGGCCAGCGCCGGGGTGCGGATGAGAAACACCGCCAGGCGAAAGTAAAGGTCGGCGCGGAAGGTGCCCTCGGCCGCGTGCCGGGCCAGTTGCCGGTGGGTGGCGGCGATCACCCTTACGTCAACGCGGGCGGTCTCGTTATCGCCCACGCGCTGCAGCTCGCCGCACTCCACAAAGCGCAGCAGCTTGGCCTGCAGCGCCAGCGGCATCTCGCCGATCTCGTCCAGAAAGATGGTGCCCCCGTCTGCGGCCTCCAGGCGGCCCATGCGGCCCTGCACCGCGCCGGTAAACGCGCCCCGGGTGTGGCCGAACAGCTCAGCCTCGAGCAGCGCTTCCGGAATGGCGGCGCAATTGATCGCGAAGAAGGGCTTGCGGCTGCGCGACGAAAGACGATGCAGCGCTTCGGCAACCAGCTCTTTGCCCGAGCCGGTGGGGCCTTCAATCAGAACCGGCGTGGAACGCGGCGCCACCAGGCGGATGCGGCGGCTGATCTCGAGCATCGCCGGCGCGTTGCCCACCAGCTCCGGCAAGCGCTCGACCAGAGGCGCGGTGCGCGGCAGCGCGGCGCCCGGCACGCTGACCAGCACCGGCCCGCGCGAGGCGGAGACTACCGTTTCCGGGGCGCTCAGAACCGATTCCGGCGCTGCGCTCAGGGGCGGCTTCTTGCCTTCCCCGGTCACCTGGCGCGGCCTCGCGTCTCCGAGATCGCAGGCTGTATTCCAGGCGGCGGTGTCGGTGTCCTGGCAGCTGCGCAGGGCATAAAGCAGTTCCTGGCGGTAGGTGCTGCGCGGACAACCCTCGGGCTGCGATCCCTCGCTGGCGACGATATCGACGTGCGGGAACGCGCCCCGGAACTCGCGCAGGAATTCTGCCAGCTCCAGGTCGGGCAGCCACGCATCCACGAGCACGGCTTCGGGTATGGAGGCGCTGGCTTCGGCCCACGCCTGCGCGCCCGATGAGGCTTCCCGCACCTGCCAGCGCAGGCCGCTGAGGGTCTGGCCGAGACGGCTGCGGAAGTTCGAATCGGAGCTGATGACAATGGCGGTGCGCGGCCGCGGGCGCGGTGCGGGGGCGAGTGTCGAAAGCGGTAGAGGAAACGGTGCCTGCACGGAGAATCTCCTGGAAGACGGGGTTGTGGTCCGGGACCGGATGTTCAGTTCATTTCAACCGCAGCGGGCTCGGATGCCGCCTGGGCGGCAAGAATCACAGGCACCGCCAGCTCGGCCTCCGACGGCACCACGTAGCCCTGCCCGCGCACGGTGCGGATAACGCGTCCCGGCGCCGGATCCTTGATCTTGCGGCGGAGGTAATTCACGTAGACATCCACAATGTTGGTGGTTTGCGCCGGCTCCATACGCCAGACCGAATCGAGCAGCTCGACGCGCGAAACCGGCTGGCCGCGGTTGAGCATCAGGTGCTCCAGCAGCGCGAACTCCTTGTTGGTGAGCGAAACCGACTCGCCGGCGCGGCGCGCCGTATGCTCCATCCGGTCCAGCTCCAGATCGCCGGCGCGCAGCGTAAGCCGCGCCTCTCGCTTCCGCCGCAACAGCGCCCGGCAACGCGCCCTCAGCTCATGCAGACTGAAGGGCTTGGTCATCAGGTCGTCGGCGCCCTTGTCCAGGCAGCGCACCCGCGTTTCAACCTCCTGCCGCGCGGTCAGCACCAGTACCGGCAGCTCGGCATCCACTGCGCGCATCTCTTCGAGCACCTGCTCGCCGTCCTTGACCGGCAGGTTCAGGTCCAGGATGGTCAGGTCGGGCAGATCCGCGCGAAACGCCTCGACGGCAGCGCCGCCATCGAGGGTCACATGCACGCGATGACCGTCTGCCTCCAGGCCGCGGCTCAGGAACTGCCCCAGCGCCCGGTCGTCTTCCGCAATCAAAAGCCTCATGGTTTCCTTCCCTGTTGCCGTCCCCGCCAGGATGCGCGTCGGCATTGGAGCATTTCAGCAGCGCTTTGCCCATTTGCGGGCCAGTTCGGTTAGCAGCCGCTAATCGAACACGGACCACTTTCGCGTGAAGCGCAGGGGAACTCAAGAGAATCGCGCGGGAAGATGAGGCGCGATTCCCTCAACAGGAATCAGGTTGAAGGGAGTTTCAAAACGGGCGCAGCCATGCGACCCGATCGACTGAGCCCGCGGACCGGCCGCGCATACCGCCCTCAGGCGGTCTTGCGCCGCTCCTGGACGGCTGCCCCCGAAGCGGTTCCCGCCTTGGCGGCGGACTTGTTCCGGTACATGGCGCCGTCGGCGCGGTCGAGCAGTTGCTCCAGTATTTCCGGAGGAGTAAACGCCGCCAGCCCCATGGATGCGCTGACTTCCACCTTGAGCGTTCCCGTCGTTCCCTCCACGGTGTAAGGGCCGCAAACCCAGGCGCGGACGCGCTCGATCTGCGCTTCGGCATCGGCGAGCGGGCAATCGAGCACGATCAGGAACTCGTCGCCGCCCCACCGGCCGACGATATCCTTGGAGCGGCAGGCGGCGCGCAGCTCGTTGGCGAACTGGCGCAGAAGCCCATCGCCGGCGACATGGCCATGCCTGTCGTTGACGGCCTTGAAGCCGTCGATATCGAGGATGGCGACGCAGAAGCTGGCCGCGCCGGCAATGCGCTGCTCAAGCTCGCCTTCCACCCAAAGACGGCTGCGCAACCGGGTCAGCGCGTCCAGTGACGCCAGTTGTTCGGCCTCGTCAACGCGGGCCTGGAACGTGACCACCTTTGCCTGCAGGGCATCGAGCACGGTCTTGCCCTCGGCGTTGATCCGTTCGACTGAGGTTTTCAGTTCGCAGGCGCTCTTCTCTATGGAAAGGCGGATCTGGGAGATGTCGTCGAGGGTGGCGATGCGGCGCAGTTGCGCGGTCACCTCGTCGATCTGGTGGGCGCAGCGCTGGTCGCGCTCGCCCACGCATTCGGTGGTGCGCGCCATGGCCAGCAGCATCTCCTTCACTTCGCCGGCCTTTTGCTGGAAGTAGCGCGCGGTGCGCCGGCCCCAGTCCTCCAGGGTGGCGCGGGTAACGGAATCGGCTTCCGCCAGCGCTGCGGAATCGATGCCGCCGGCAAGCTTCTCGCCCAATTCGGCAAGGCGGTGAGACAGTTCGGCGCCGGTCGCCGGGCACGCATTCGTGCCGCTGCGGCCCATCTCAACCAGTACCGAGCGGTACGCCTCCACCAGGGGCGCTGCCAGTTCTGCGCTGATGCGCCTGCGCGGCGGCGCCATCGGCGCAACCGCCTCCGGCGCGGATTGCGCCTCAAGATATTTGCGGATGGAAATCATCGAACCCCCGGTGCGCGGCGCACCGGCCCTCTGAGCACTCTATCGGCGAAAACGGCCGCCGGCATGAGGGGCCGCCGCTCACGCCGAGCTGCGGGCCTGTGGTGATTTGGGGAGAAGAAGGCTCTGTTTACAGTCTGGAGACCCACCCTGGAATGATTTGCGAAAAAAATGCCTTGCGATTCGCTTTTTGTTCGCTATAATGCGCCCATGGCTGTCACACGGCGACAAAAAGAAGTTATCGACTTCCTGGAATCCTTCGTGACCCGCAACGGCTACTCGCCCTCCTTCGAGGAGATCGCGCGGGGCATGGGTCTGAAGAGCCTGGCCACAGTGCACAAGCACATCACCAACCTGGAAAAGAAAGGCATGCTGGACCGGGTTCACAATCGCAGCCGGTCCATCGATGTGCTGCCGCCGGGCGCGCGCTCGCGCTCGAGCGACCGCCTGCCCCTGGCCGGACGGATCGCCGCCGGCATGCCGGTGGAGGCGCTGGAGACGGCTGAAACCATCTCCCTGCACGACGTGGTGGGCAACCGCGACGTGTTTGCGCTGGAGGTGCGCGGCGACTCCATGCGCGACGAGCACATCGTCTCCGGCGATTACGTGCTGGTGGAGCGCACCCGCACCGCCCGCCAGGGCGAGATCGTGGTGGCGCTGGTGCACGGCTCGGAAACTACGTTGAAGCGCTTTTACGCCGAAGGGAGCATGGTGCGCCTGCAGCCTTCGAATCTGGAAATGGAACCCATCTATGTGCCCGCGGCCAACGTGGCCATACAGGGGCGGGTTCTTGGCGTTCTGCGCAAATATCACTGATCCCATCATTAGCCTGCATTTCTCACAGGCCTCAGGAAACCGTACCGCCGGTCTCCAGACCGGCTGTAACGGGGGTCTCCAGACCCCCGCAGCGGCATCCGCCTCTGCTGGACACTGATTCTCCCGCCCAGAACTGAACCTGGTGAGAAGTGCGCTTTAGTCCCCGCTCGCCCTGAGGACGATCCGCGCCCTGCAAAACTAAGGCCCGGCGACTGGCCGGGCCTTGTTCCTCAGATCGGTTCCCTGCTTCAGCCGATCACTCGCCGGACCTTCTCCTCGATCACCTCGGCCGCGCTGGGAGGAAGCCCGACAATCTGGTCGGCCACCTGCCCATTCTTGAAAAACAGCAGCGCGGGAATCCCGCGGATGTTGTAGCGCGACGGCGTCGCCCCATTTTGATCTACGTTCACCTTGGCCACCTTGATCTTCCCCGCGTACGATTCGGCCACCTTGTCCACGTAGGGCGCAATCGCCCGGCACGGACCGCACCACGCAGCCCAGAAGTCCACCAGCACCGGCTGCTCGCTGCGCAGCACTTCCTGGTCGAAATTTGCATCCGTCACTTCCATCACACCCGCTCCCGCCATGTTCCTCCTTGCCTGAACTACACCGATTCAGTTTACAGGCAGCACTCCAAGGGTGGGATGCCCCAAGCTGAGGGAAAGTCGCAGAGGGTGTCAGGTTGGGAAAATGTTTGCAGGGAAAGAGGAAGCGCCCGGACTCCTTTAAGGAATCTCGGGCGCTAGAGCAGCCCTCCCCCAGAACTGCCCACGCAGCGAATGTAGGGGTTATTAATGGGAGAATCAAGCTATCTTAGGTAACCCGTAAAGTAGTCACCAACGGGGTATTAGCCACTTGGATAATGCAGAACAACAAAGAGTTACACAGAAACACTCATCAGCCAAGGGACAATAATAGAGCAAGCGGATCGCCCTCGACTCCTTATGGATGATTCGCCACCGCGTTGAACATGGATGCCGCGCCTCGCGGCTCAAATCGGCAAACAAGCAGTTCCGGCTCCCGCAAATCAATGAGCGCATTGCGAATAGCCGATTGCGCAGCATCGATGTTTTCCTCTGCGTCAACTACAACAAGAACTGCGGGGCCGGCTCCGCTGAGAGCCACTCCAAGGATGCCCGAGGCTCCCGCAAGCGGGAGCAAGCGGGGAAGCTGCGGGCAGATTGCTGCCCTGTACGGCTGGTGGATTCGGTCTGCCATGGCGAAGCGCAGAATGTCACCCCGCGCCTGTGCGAACGCCAGCCCCAACAAGCCGACGGCCTGCAAATTGGCCACAACATCGGCCCGGGAGAACGCCTCCGGCAAAACCGCGCGCGCCTGACTGGTGGCCAAGGGCTCTGAGGGAAGAACCACTAGAGCGCGCCACTTGGCCGGGGGAAGAACTCGGGCCACCTGAACCGCGCCTCCGGAGTTAGCTGCCGCCGCGAATCCGCCCAGCCAGCACGCCGCCACGTTATCGGGATGGCCCTCGCGGGCGGCCGCTTCAGCCAGGATGCGCTCGCTATTCCACCCCAGCCGGCCAAAGTGCACTGCCATCGCGATCGCTGCCAGACGGCCTGCCGCGGACGATCCGCAGCCCATCGCAAGCGGAATCGCATTGCGCATGCGAAGGGCAATCGGGACGATGGGCCGGCCGTTGTCCCCGAGCACCTTCCGGTACAGCTCAAGGACCAGGTTGTCCTCCATCTGCCCGCAGCGATCCGCGTCGCGGCCGGTCGCGGTGATCGAAAAAGCTGTCGCCGGCTCCGCTTCCACCTCGAGATAAATGTCCAGGGCCACGGCGGCGGCATCGAAACCGGGACCCAGATTTGCTGAAGTGGCGGGAAGCCGCAGGCGCAGCTTCCGAGGGGCCGCGCCGCTCATGCTACGGCTCCTTTCATGGCCGCCAGCACCGCCTCCGGCGTGGCTTCCACCACAAGGCCGTTGCTTCGCAAGCGGGCAATCTGCTCTTCGTTGCCGGCGGCTTCTTCGGCGCTCAACAGCGTCCCGCGGTGGAATTCAATGGTGTAATCGGCATCCTTCAGGGTGTGCCCGGTGAGCACCAGAACCACGGTATCCGTGGAGTTGACCTTGCCCTGTGCGCGCAGCTTCTTCAGCCCGGCCAGGGTTACGGCTGAAGCCGGCTCGCAGCCCAGGCCTTCGGCTCCCAGCTCGGCCTTGGACATGGCGATTTCTGCTTCGGTCACGTCCAGGCACCATCCGCCGGTTTCCTCCAGCACGCGGGCCGCCTTGCGCCAGGAGGCGGGATTGCCGATGCGGATGGCGGTGGCCCGGGTATGCGCCTCCATGGGCTCCAGTTTTGCGCCTCCGCTCTTTTTGAGGCTGCGCACCAGCGGATTGGCTCCGGCCGCCTGAATCACCGAGATTCTGGGCAGTCGCGAGACCAGTCCCAGCTCGCGCAGCTCGCGGAAGCCCTTGCCCAGCGCGGAACTATTGGCCAGGTTGCCGCCGGGAACAATCAGGTGGTCGGGCACATTCCAGTCGAAGGCTTCGGCGATCTCGAAGGCCGGCGTCTTCTGCCCCTCCAGGCGATAGGGATTCACGGAATTGAGAAGGTAAATCGGAGCCCGGCGCACGATCTCTGTGAGCACGCGCGCGCAGCCGTCGAAATCGGATTTCACCTGGCAGGTCACCGCGCCGTAATCCATGGCCTGCGCCAGCTTGCCCCACGCAACCCTGCCGTCGGGAACGAGCACCAGGCTGCGCAGCCCTGCGCGCGCGGCGTAGGCGGCCATGGCCGCCGAGGTGTTGCCGGTGGAGGCGCACGCCACCCACTCGAAGCCGCGTTCGTGGGCCACGCTCAGGGCAGCGGTCATGCCCGTATCTTTGAACGAGCCGGTCGGATTCATGCCCTGGTGTTTGGCGAAGAGCTGGTCCATTCCCAGCGCCCGGGCCGCGCGCGGCAGCGGATAGAGCGGCGTATTGCCCTCGCGCAGCGAGACCGCGTGGCCGAAGTTATCCAGGATGGGCAGCAGCTCGCGGAAGCGCCACACGCCCGATTGATCGAGCGATTCAGAGGAGCATTTCCGCTCCCGCCACAGCCACTTCAGCGCGCCGGGATTGGGACGGTCCGTGTTGGGCGCCCCCGGGCTCCCGCTCCGCGCCCAGCCGGGATAATCCACCTCAAACAGGTCGCCGCACTCCGCGCAGCGGAAGTCGGGGCGCGCCTGGGCTCCGGAGATGCGCGTCCCGCAACCGAAGCAGCGCAACTGGTGCAGGTTGTCGTTCATGCCTTCTGATAGCCTAGCAGTGTCGCGTGAAGTTTTGCTCTTGCCCTTGTTCTCGCCTTTGTTCTTGTTTTTCTTTCTGTCATTCCCGCAGGGAATCTGCTGTTCGGACTGTGCCCCATTCATCGCAGTCTCATCGCGATGAGTGGGCGGTCTTTGCTTTTGCTGTTGCCCTTGTTTTTCCTTCTATCATTCCCTCCGGGAATCTGCTTTTGCCGAAGGAGGTTTTCATGCCCCGTTTCCTCTCCATCGCAGGATTGCTTCTCGTCGTCCTCGCCGCGCCGGCCGCGGCGCAAATGGTGCGCGTGGCCGCGGCCGCCGACCTGGAACCGGTTTTGCCGCCCCTCTTCGCCGAGTTCCACCGCACCACCGGCATCGACGCCGAGGCGACCTACCAGTCCTCGGCGGCGCTGACCACGCAGATCGAGAACGGCGCGCCCTTCGACCTGTTCTTTTCAGCAAACATGGACTATCCAAAGCGGCTGATCGGGGACGGGCTGGCCGAGGGCGCGGGCGAAGGCAAAGCCGGCACGCCGATCCTCTACGCCAGGGGAACGCTGGTGCTGTGGACGCGCAAGGATGCGCACCTGCCGCCGCCGTCGCTGGAGCTGCTGCGCAACCCCGCGCTCAAGACGCTGGCCATCGCCAATCCCCAGCGCGCGCCGTACGGCAAGGCGGCCGTTGCCGCGCTGCAGAAGCTCGGCCTGTACGACGCGCTCAAGCCGCGCCTCGTGACGGCGGAGAACATCGCCCAGGCGGCGCAGTTTGTCGACTCCGGCAATGCAGACGCGGGCCTGATCTCGATGACGGCGGCGATGACGCCGAGACTGGCTTCCTCCGGCAGCTATTTCGTGATTCCGCGCGATCTCTACCCGCCCATCGAACAGGGAGCGGTGATTCTTTCGAAATCATCCGAGCGCGCGGCAGCGAAAAAGTTGCTCGATTACCTGATGTCGCCGCCGGTTCAGGAGGAACTGCGCCAGCGCGGGCTAACGCCAGCCAATGGCGCGCCCTAAAACATATCGCGATGTGGGAAATCTATCGCAAGAGTGGGATCGCTCACGATGTGGTACGTTTTCAGGTGTTGCTTTTCTCGTAAGTAGCTTATTTATGTTGCTATGTGCCTAAAATTTCCCACTATGTGGACCATAGTATAGGGGGGGGTGGGGGGTATCTTTTTTCCCCTGAAGCCCAAGGGCCGGATTCACGGTATACGTGAACCCGGCCCTGCAACATATTTATAGCATCACGCGAGACTTTCGGGCAAGCGATTGATGCCGGTTGAGCATTGCAGGACTTTCCCACGCCAAGGCGCGGGGCGAGCGAGCACTGCGCCTACCGCGCGTTGCCGGCTGCGGCTGGGCCAGGTTCCTACTGGGGCTGGGGTGAGGATTCCTGCGGCTGGTCCTGGCCGCCGCGGTGGCGAGGCCGCTCCTGCATGGCTGTATATTTCTGCTTCTGGTCGTCGTTCAGGATGGCCAGGATCTTCGCGTCGGTATCGTCGCGAATGGTTTTGGACTGGGTGCGGCGATCGTCCTCCGCCAGCGATTGATTCTGGAACAGGGCCTGCATCCTCTGGTTTCGATCCACGAGGATTGGCTTGATCTGAGACTGCTGGTCCGATGTGAGGTTGAGCTGGCGGGTGAGGCGCTCCAACTGGCGGTCGGGGTTCATCCCGTGGCCGTGCATCTCCTGACCCCCGGATTGGGGCTGGGAATTGTCCTGCGCCTGGGCAGCGACGCAGACGCCGAGCGCGAGCATGCCTCCGAGGGCAAGGACGAAAAAGAGATTCCTCATGGGCTGCGATCCTCCGTGGCGATTGTGGTGCGCCGGAGACTTAGACGGAGGATGGATTCGGGGGGACGACACGCCGGGGAGGATTTACGAAAGGGCCAGGTTGAGGTTGTCGATGGCTTCGTCGATTTCCTGGCGGCTCTTGAACCCCACTGTGACCGCATCGACATTGGCATTCTGAAACGCAAAACGCATGGCTTCCACGCGGTCGCTGTGCTGGGTGAAGAGGCCGTTCCCGCATAGTTTCATGCTGATAACGCCCATGCCTTCCTTCTTCACCTGGTGGACGTGCTGGACAACCTCGGCAACGTCCTGGGGGTGATTGGTATCGTCCAGGCCGTTGGCGCCGTCCATGCGCGTACCCTTGTGGTTCATGCGGATCATGGCGATTTGGAGCCAGGGATTGCCCGGCATCTGGCGCAGGGCGGGCAGGCCGTGGACGCTGGCGCCACGGGAGATAATGGCCTTCTTCGCCTGGAACTGGTCGACGCCGTCCTGCCAGCGCTTGGTAGTTTCCACCCAGTCGCCGGTGTGCTGCCAGTGCAGGAGCATGATGTCGAAATACTCGGTTTGCGACGTGTGCAGCATGTCGTCGAAGCGCTTGGCAGGATCGGCGTTGTGATCGGTGGTCACCTTGGACATGAGCACGTAGCTCGAGCGCGGGTAGGGCTTCAGGGCTTCGCCCAGCATGGCCGGGGTGACATAGGATTCGGCGGTTTCAAAGAAACGCATGCCGCGCTCGTAGGCGTAGGCGACCAGATCGGAGAAGGCTTTCTGGCCAAGCTTGGCCTGGACGTAGCCGTTGTCGGTGCCGGTGCCGAAGGCGAGGCGCGAGACCTGGACGCCGGACTTGCCCAGAGTCACTTTGGAGAACGCGGTTTGCTTCTCCGCCTGGAGCAAAGGCGCTCCGACGCCGGCGAGGGTGCCGGCGGCGATGCCGGTCTTGAGGAAATCGCGACGTGAGTAGCCGTTCATGCGGGACCTCCTAGGGGGTTGGCCGGCGCATGCGCCGGATGGGTGCATGGTAACACGAAGGCAGGAACAGGGGGACACGGGGAAAGAGGGGCGACTGGCAAAGGACGCGCGCCGAATTCCCTATTCAGCGATTCTCCGTCCGTGTGCGGAGTGTGAAATAGCGAAGCGGATTCAAACGAAGAACGGGGGGCGCACGCCTGCTGCTAACCTGTACTTCGGAATGCGCAAGAGGATGGAAATGCAATGAGCGATTGGGACCGACGTTTTCTGGATATGGCAGCGCTGGTCTCCACCTGGAGCAAGGACCCCAGCACCAAGGTGGGCGCCGTGATCACGCGGGGCAAATTCGTGGTCTCGCTCGGCTTCAACGGGCACCCGGCGGGCGTTGAGGACTCCGCTGCGCGCCTTGAGGACCGCGAGATGAAATACCGCACCATCATCCACGCCGAGCTCAACGCCATCCTTTCCGCGCGGCAGCCGCTGGATGGATGCACGCTCTACGTTGTGCCGTTCATGCCCTGCTCCAGCTGCGGCGCGGTGATTGTGCAGGCCGGCATCAAGCGCGTGGTCACACTGGAAAGCAATAACGAGCGCTGGGCGGAAAGCTTCGAGATCACGCGAACCATTTTTGCCGAGGCCGGCGTCGAGCTGGTGATCCTGCCCGCCCAGCAATGAAGTTCGGGTGCCCCAGGTCCCGATTTTGGGACCTGGGAAACGAGTAAGCCGCAGTGCTACGCTTCTTGCACATGCCCGCTTCATCGGAACCAATCCGTTGCGCCTGGGCCGCCGGTACGCCCCAGATGGCCGCCTATCACGACGCGGAGTGGGGCGTGCCCGTGCACGACGATCGCATCCTTTTCGAATTCCTGATCCTCGAAGGCGCGCAGGCCGGGCTTTCCTGGTCAACCATCCTGAACAAGCGCGAGAACTACCGCAAGGCGTTGCACCGCTTCGACGCCAAGAAGATTGCGCGTTACTCCGATGCGGACGTGGCGCGCCTGCTTGCCGATGCGGGCATTGTCCGCAACCGGCTCAAGATCGCGGCCACGATTCAAAACGCCAGGGCATTTCTCCAGGTGCAGAAGGAGTTTGGCTCGTTCAATGCCTACATCTGGCAATTCGTGGACGGCGCGCCGATCCGGAATCGGGTTGCGTCCATGAAGGACCTGCAGGCGCGGAGCAAGGAGTCGGACGCGATGAGCAAGGACCTGCTCAAGCGCGGGTTCAAGTTCGCGGGCTCGACCATCTGCTACGCCTTCATGCAGGCGGTCGGCATGGTGAACGACCACGACGTGAAGTGTTTCCGCTATAAGGAGGTTTCAGGCGTGAAGGCTCGCAAGCGGCGCCCTTGACAGGAATTCCACTTCACGAACTGGAAATCCGCTCCATCCTCCCCTTTAAAGAACGCTCCACGCTCGTCGATGAAGAATCGTCCGCATTCTTCCCGTTGCGATGCATAGATTTCCGCAACCTGATCGAGCAATGGCGAGGCTCCCCTTGCGTCTTGCCGCCATTCCTGCGGGGTATAACCGCGGGTCTGAAAACCCCGGATGTCGCCGTTCGGGTTAGTGCTGAAAACCGCAGGTCAGTCCTAACGATGCCTCTGCTTCAACTCGCAGAATGCCTGGAATTCCCTATCAGCGTTCTCGAAGGCAGTCCATCACATTCTGAGCCGCTGGTAGGGTCGGCTGTTACTCGTCTGTTGTTGCAAATGCTTTTCAATCACTTCCAAATGCAGAAGGTGAGAAAACGTCTGAACCCCAGTGGTTATGCTGGTTTCAGCGATTTCAGCTGTTTCTGGAGACGCGGAACCGCAGTGTCAAATAGCGGAGACTATTGAAGTTTGGCGTATTCTGCTTTGGCTTGTTTCAGTAGAGTGCTGCCGGCGTCGGCGTCTTTCCATAAGGCAAAGAAGTCCTGGTAGGCGGCTTTCGCTTTGGCGCGATCTCCAGCCATGGCGTAAGCGCGGCCGATTTGAAGATGGGCTAACGATCCGGTCACGAAGTTCAACACGATGCTCTTGTGATCCAGCAACTTCTGAAACTCGGCGGCCGCGGCCATTCCATTATGTGACTGCAAATATGCCAGGCCGCGCAGATATGCCGGATGCAGGGCCAATCCTTCAGCCAAATCGAAGGGCGCAGCGCCCTCCAATACAGAAAGAGCATGGGACGCATTTCCGTTATTGAGATCGATGGCGGCGTTGATGCTGGGGAGCCAATAGAGTTTCAGCAGGGTGTCGTTTGGGTAGCTCTTGCGCAGATCCTCGGCCAGGGAGTTGGCTTGCGATTCATCGCCGCTGCGCGCCAACGCCAGGGCTGCCTGCACCGTCACGTCCCGTCCCCGAGACAACGCCAGGGCCTCGGCCACAGCTTGCCGGGCCGAGGCGGCATTGCCCACTTCAGCCTCGCACCATGCGGCGTGCGCTTTCCACATGGCCGCCGTTTCCCGGGAGTCAGCCCGAATGGCCGAATCTACTGCCCGGATGGTGAACTCCCGCTCCTTGTTCATCTGCCCGTGGTACGCCTCGGTATCTGCTTGCAGCGCAAACAGAGTATCTTCGTCGCCGGGTTTGCCTGCGGCCCAGGAGACATCTTCCTCCATCTGCGCGGCATCTCCCCGCAGAAAAGCAAGGTAGTACATGTACTGACGGATTCCGCCATCGTCCAGCTTTCGCGCCAGTGCCTCATCGAAAGTGGACTTGGCTTCATCCAGCCTGTTCATGTAGAGGAATGTCGACCCCAGGCCGGTGTAAATGTTCACATTGTCGGGAGCCAGGCGCAAAGCTTCCTCGAGTTCCGGAAGCGCCCTGTCATAGTGCGCCATCAGCACGTAGTCGGCGCCCAGGTTGAAGTGTGGCACCGGGCTGCGGGGATAATCAGCGGCCCAAACCTCGTAGGCCTGCATCTCTTTGTCGAGTTCTCCGGTTGCGCCAAAGTACAGTGCGGTGATGCTCAGCTGCTCCTTTTTTGTGGCCCGATCGCGCAACTGGTAGGCCCTGCCGGCATATTCCAGCGCGCGCGACGGTTGCTCGAGGTTGTCGTAGGATAAGGCCAGCTCGGAATAGGCCGAGGCAAAGTTGGGGTCCAGTTCGACGGATCTATGCAAAAACGGAAGGCCCGCCGCATCTCCTTCCTTGCGCCGCAGCGTCAGGCCGACGTCGAAGTATCTCAAGGCTTCAAGGGATGACGTCGTGGCTTCGACCGGCACATCGAATTTTTGCACCGAAGGAAGCGACTCACCGAGCTTGTTGCGCAGGCTGGCAGTAGCCCGGCTGACGGCCTTCAGAACGTCCTCTTTGGTGGCTGCCTCGCCCTGTTCCCTGGCCAGGGTGTCGCCGGTTCTGCACGCCTCCGCATTCAGCCCAATCAAATAGTGGCTGCCCAGCCGGGAGATGGTTCCGATGAGCAAAGCCTTGCTGCCCACCCGCTGGCATAGTTCGCGCCCAACCTCTTCGGTAATGCGCTGGTTCGCGGGAAGGCCCATCATTCCCAGGGTCTCGTTGACTTTTTGATCGGAGATCACGTTCAGAAATGGAGATTGCTCCAATTCCACGGCCAGCGCCTGCCTGAGTGCATCGTCGAAGACCTCGTCGCCGGTCCTGTTCTCGATGTCGGCTAGAACAATGGTGTCTTTGTCGGTGAGTGCCTGGACCTTACGCTCCGGATGGAACAGCCAGACCGCCGTCAGGGCAAGCAGCAGAAAAACAGCGGAAGGCGCAACATACTTCCAGAATCTCTTCTTTTCGCCTTCGGAATCCTCGTGCGCTGGCGGATCCGCCAGCGAGGCGATGAGCCGATAGCCGTGACGCGGGAGGGTTTCGATGTAGCGGGGTTCTTCGGCGTCATCGCCGAGTACCTTGCGAAGCTTCCTTACGGCAGTATTGATCGAGTGGTCGAAATCAACAAAGGTGTCGGCCGCCCAGAGCCGCTCGCGGAGCTCTTCCCGCGTGACCCACTCCCCTGGCCGCTCCACCAGCATGGAAAGAATTTCAAACGGAATGGTCTGCAACGGGGTCTTGTCGCCGTTTTTGCGAAGCTCCCGGGCAGCAAAGTCTACCGTGAAAACCCCAAACCGAACCCGCTGACGGTTTTGCGTGGGATGGGACACGAGAGGTTCACTTTCCTTTCCTTGAATCTCTCCTGGTTGTTTTCCCTGCCGCTTGCGGCTCGGCTCTGGTTTCGGCACCCTTCGTAACCCGCCGGGCTGGGCGGGAATGGAAATTCGCAACCAGCCTAATCCTCCTTGCTACACGCGTCAAGGTTACGCCGCGCCGGGTCAGCAAGCACGGAAACAAAGGACTTAGGGCCAGTTGACCTCCGGTTGACCTGGAGTTTATCTCCGGGTTATCTGCCGTCTATTGAGGGCTGCACCGCACCGCGGTAAGAGATAGATCAATCCGCTGCGGAGAGCGGATGCGTCTCAGTGAGACCGAATCAACGGAAAGGCAAAACCGGAAGCCGCTAAAGCGACAGGTTGCACCCAGGCGCGGCGCAGAGCCGATCCGCATCCGTGCAAAAGGGAATTTGTGCGCAAGGCTTCCATCACAGGAGGCAGTCATGCCAAATCCCTCTGTTTGCTCACGCCCATTCTTTTGGCTTCATCTTGCAGGACGAGGAAGGCTGTCTCGTCAAGCCGCCCTGATTCTTTTCTTGTTGGCCGGCGGAATGCTTTGCCGTGCGGCAATGATGGCCCAGGGGCCCAGTTCAGCACAGCAACAAATTGTTGGACCGATCGACGACAACCAGCGCGTCACGCTCACCGGACAAACCCACCCGCTGGCGCGTGCGGAGTACGACCGCGGCCGGGTCGCCCCGGGCACGATTATGAATGACCTGGTGTTGGTTTTGAAACGTACTCCCGAGATGCAGGCGGAGTTCGATGCCTTTGTCGCCAGCCAGTACGACGAGAACTCGCCGAACTACCACCATTGGCTCACGCCTGACGAGGTGGGCCAAAGGTTTGGGTTGGCGCAGAGCGATATCAGCGCCCTCTCCGGCTGGCTGAGCAGCCAGGGCTTTTCAATCGTCCAGGTGGCGAAGGATCGCATGACCATCCGCTTCAACGGCACTGCGGAGCTGGTGGAGAACGCCTTTCAGACTGAGATGCACAATCTCGACGTGAATGGCGAGAAGCACATCGCCAATATGAGCGATCCGCAGATTCCGGCGGCGCTGGCCCCGGTGGTGGTAGGCATAAAATCGCTGAACAACTTCTTCCCGCGGCCCCTGCATCACGTGGGCGGCCGGGTAAGGTTAAATCCCAGTACGCACAAGTGGGAGCGCGTCCCTGGTGGTCCGGGTTCCAACTTTGCAGCGAATGGCGAAGTCTCTTCTGTAAAAGCGCACCCAGAGACGGTCTTCGTGCACCCGAACGGGAACACGTACGAGGATGTATCGCCCTGGGATTTCGCCACCATCTACAACGTGCTGCCGCTGTGGAGAGAGTCAACGCCCATCAACGGCACGGGCCAGACAATCTATATAGCCGGGCAAAGCAACATCTTCCCCACCGATATCCGGTATTTTCAACAAACATTCGGCTTGCCGATTAACCCAGTTAACGTCATCATCACCAACTCCGATCCGGGAGAAGAAGACAGGTATACAAATGACCCTTATGGTGACCTGATAGAGAATACGTCCGACGTAGAGATGGCCGATGCCATTGCGCCCGGCGCAAATATTGTCCTGGTCACGTCCTGCGGGGTCACAAGCGCAAATCCCTGTGGAGCAAGCGCGACAAGCGATGGCGCTTATCTCTCCGCCGAATACATTGTGAACCACGGACCGAAGCTTCCAACGTCGCCGGCGGTGATGAGCTACAGCTATGGCGAGTGCGAAAGCCAGATGTACACCGACGGTTCCATCAAATTGTATGGCTCGCTGTGGCAGACTGCTGCCGCGGAGGGTCTCGCCGTTTTTGTTGCGGCAGGAGACTCAGGCTCGGCCATGTGCGATGCCGGCGCCACAGAGCCAACGGACTCGGCGTGGGTGGTCGCGACGCAGGGGCTTGCGGTGAATGGAATGGCTTCTACCCCGTACGACACGGCGGTGGGCGGCACCGATCTTTACTGGACGTCTGTGGCGCCGTATTGGAATACGACCAATTCAGTCACGGAGGCCAACGCCACAGGCTACATTCCCGAGCAGCCCTGGAACGATACCTGCGCCAGCCCCATGGGCGTGTACGACTTGCAGGGCTGGTGGTCACAGGTGGAATCAGTTCTACATAAGACCGCGGCCGAGCCAACGGACGCGGAGTCAGCCTGTAATTTCGTGTACACATGGGCGGCTGCCATTTACAACGGGATCGAGTACAAAAGTGATGATAGTCTCGTAAACATTTTCCCCTTTGTCGGTGTGACGGGCGGAGGCGGCGGCAAGAGCAGCTACGTTTCGCAGACCCTCGGCACTTGGCACGGGTACTCAAAGCCCAGTTGGCAAACGGACGTCACCGGTATTCCCGACGATCAGGCCCGAGACGTACCAGACGTTTCCTTCTTTGCCGCCACCGGCCTGGTTTCGGGCAGCGCCTATCTCATCTGCGTCAGCACCCCAGGTTATTCCTGCGAAGAGGGAGAGATCGTCGATTTCCAGGAGGTCGGCGGAACGTCGCTGTCATCGCCGGCCATGGCCGGGGTAATGGCGCTCATCAACCAGAAGACAGGCGCGCCGCAGGGGAGTCCCAACGCAGAGCTCTACGACCTGGCCAGCAAACAAGGTTACTCGGGTTGCAGCGCTGAGAGCGTGACCACTTCCAGCAGCTGCTACTTCAACGACATCGATCGGGGTACCAATGCCCCGCCTTGCGCTCCCAATTCGGATGGATGCACCCGGTCCAACGATTCAGACGCCTTCGGCATTATGAACGCCAACAGCGCAGGCACCGGCTACGACCTGGCCACCGGCCTGGGCTCTCTCAACGTGGCCAACGTGGTGAACTCATGGACAGCGACACCCAAGGTGACGGTGACTGCGCCAGAGACTGAAACCACAGCACAGGCCTTCACCGTGACGGTTACCGTCAGCGGTGGAGGCAACAATCCCGAACCCACCGGAACAGTGACGTTGGCCATCGGCAGTTACAGCATACCGGCCGAAACACTTTATGATGGCAGCGCCTCGTTCTCCATAGCGGCGGGCTATCTGGCCGCAGGCACCTATAATCTGACCTCAAATTACGCGCCAGACTCCGCCAGCTCGACTATTTATAACAGCGCGACAGGCACCGATGCCTATTCGTTGACTGTGACGGCAGCGCCACTGGTGACGCCGACAGTGACGGTTAATCCATCCGCGACCAGCATCACTGCCGCACAGGCGCTTTCGGTAGGAGTTACGCTCAGCGCAACGAGTAGTAGCTCTACATCAACTCGAGTCATTGCGCAACCCCTCGGCGTCTGCATAACTCACCCACCGACCGGGTCCGTTACAATTACCAGCGGAAGCTACACATCGGCTGCGCATACTCTTAACTGCGGCGGCGCCAGCATCAATATCCCTGCAGGCTCCCTGAGCAAGGGCAGCGATACCCTGACCGCAACTTACACGCCGGATACAGGCAGCTCCGAGCTCTACACCAGCGCTACGGGCACGGCTACTGTAACGGTGACGGCCTCTCTTGCGTCTACTACAACCACGCTGACCCTCTCGCCTAATACCGTAACCGCGGGCTCCAAGAGTCCAGTTACGCTAACCGCAACGGTGGCGCCTGCCTCCGGCAGTGGAACGCCGACCGGCACTGTGACCTTCTATCAGGGGACAACGCAGCTAGGTCAACCGGTGACGCTAACGAGCGGCGCGGCGACCTATAGCTATAACCCGAGCTCGTTGCCGGCAGGTACTTCCCCGTTCAGTGTCGTCTACAATGGGGATACAACTTACAGCGGCTCAACGTCACCACCGGTCAACTTGACGGTGACGAATCTTCCGGCCACCACTACCGTACTCACGCTTTCACCAACTTCAATCGGCGCGGGCTCCGCCAGCCCGGTCAAATTAAAGGCGACCGTGGCGCCGGCGTCTGGCAGCGGAACTCCTACCGGCACGGTGATTTTCTACCAGGGGACAACCGCACTTGGTCAACCGGTCACGCTCAGCAGCGGCGCAGCAACTTATAGCTACAGCGCGAGTGCTCTGCAGAAAGGCAGCTATCCGTTCAGCGCCGTCTACAGCGGGAGTACAGCCTACAAGGGCTCAACTTCGCCACCGGTCAACCTGACTGTGACGAATCTTGCCGTCACCACAACGGCACTCACTGTCACACCAAACTCCATAACCGCAGGCTCCAGCACCGTGGTGGCTGCAACGGCAACCGTGACGCCGGCCTCTGGCAGCGGGACACCCACCGGAACTGTAACGTTCTTCCTCGGGAGCACACAGCTTGGCCAACCGGTGACGCTCAGCGACGGCGTTGCGACGTACAGCCATAATGTAAGTTCGTTGGCGGCAGGTTCTTACACCATCACCGCAGTCTACAGCGGAGACACCACGTATGCGACCTCAACGTCACCGGCGGTTACACTAACGGTAACAACGCTTGCGACAACCGGAACTACGCTCACCGTTGCACCAAATTCCATAGCTGCGGGCTCCGCCACCCCAGTCGCCTTATCTGCAACGGTGTCGCCGGCCTCGGGCAGCGGAACGCCCACCGGAACTGCGACCTTTTTCAACGGGACCACGCAACTCGGTCAACCGGCCACGATCAGCGGCGGCGCGGCGAGTTATAGCTATAACGTAAGTGCGCTGGCGGCAGGCACTTATTCCATCTCAGTCGTTTACAGTGGCGACACGACATATGCCGCCTCAACGTCCGCACCGGTCACTCTAACCGTGACGAGTGCTTCCAACGCCAGCTTCGCGATCACCGGTTCGGCGGTTTCCGTAGCGCCCGGCGCAGCCAGCGGCAATACCTCGACCATTACCGTGACTCCAAGCGGCGGATTCACTGGCAGCGTGGCTCTGACCTGCGCACTGACTTCGAGTCCATCTGGAGCAGAAGACTTACCCAGCTGCAGCTTCGGCACAACTACCCCGGTAAGCATCACCAGCACCACCGCCGGAACGGCCACACTGACCATCACCACAACCGCAGCTACAAGCAGTTCGCTGGCCAATCCCAACGGGCCGGGAATTCCCTGGTACGCGGCGGGCGGTGCGACACTCGCCTGCCTGCTGTTGGTCTGCGTACCGACTCGGCAGCGTAGATGGCGGTCGATGCTCGGGATGTTCGTGCTCCTCGTAGCAATGGCTGGCGGCGTGCTCTCATGCGGCGGCGGCGGCAACGGTGGTGGAGGCGGTGGAGGTGGAGGCAATTCTGGCACGACGGCTGGAGCTTACACGCTTACCGTGACGGGCACGTCGGGAACCACTACTGAAACGGGAACAGTTTCGCTCACAGTCGACTAGTCGAAGATTACACTGGCTGCCGCATCCTTTCCGGGTGTGGCAGCAGTGCGTTGGCTGCAGGCGGAGGAAGTCGCTTCGGCCGTTGTTGAATTGCATCTGTCGGAGGAGCGATTGCGGATCGGCGAACTGCTTAGCAGCTTTCCAACGCAGCGCGAAACCAAGGCTCAGAAACTGCTCGATGGACTTGGCACGCTATGGCGACAGAACCCGAACGAAAAGATCGTTGTGTTCGCGACCTACCTCGGAACGGTGGACCTGATCGCGCGCGAGATTGAGCAGATGTTCCCCGGTCAAGGTGTTCTGGTACGGCGCGGCGGCGATCATGGAGCCAAGGTTGCCGCTGAGCGCCGCTTTCGCCAAAAGGATGGGCCGCGAGTGCTGGTTTGCACAGCAGCGAGCCGTGAAGGGATCAAGCCGCAATTCGCACGGATTCTATTCAATTTTGACCTGCCCTGGAGTCCGATGGACATTGAGCAGCGGATCGGGCGAATTTACAGATATGGCCAGAACTTTACAGCGCAGGCCTACAGACAATCACCGTCCGGGCTGCACTGTTCAACAACTTCTAGACGACGATCTTGCCGATAACGAGATTGCCTGTTTAGGGTGTTCTACTGCGAGAGAAGTCACCGTTCGGCAACAGTGACGCCGTAGTGACACAGTTTGAATTGGAAGTTTGGTGAGCCGGAGATTTATGGATTAATTAATTGATTCTAATATAGTTCTATGGTGCGCCCGGAGAGATTCGAACTCCCGGCCTACTGATTCGTAGTCAGTCGCTCTATCCAGCTGAGCTACGGGCGCACTCGGGCTCAGGATGAGCCTGAACTAGATTATCAAGGATCGCGGGCTCACGCAATTGCTCCGCCGAAAGCCTGCGCGGCGCTCCGCCGAGAGCAGGCCTACGCCTTTGCAGGCTCCGCAGCGGCCGTTTCCGGCGCCGGCGCTGGGAGCGGAATCAGCGGCAGCTCCTCGACAATTTCGAGACCCGCGCGCCGCAACAGTCCCGTCACCATGCCGGCATTCAGCCGGGTCGCGTCATACTCAACGCGAACCGTCTTCGCCTCGCGGTCGAAGGCCAGCTTGCGGATTCCGTACACGTCGCGGGCCTCGCCCAGCGCAAACAAAACCGCCTCGGCCGGCTGCGTGGCATAGCGGAACAGAATCTCCACGTTCGTCATAGCCTCCAGCATAGCAGCCGGCCAGCGGCTCAATATGCGCTGCGCGTCACAACCAGCGGTGGGCCTTCGCGCTCATTCTGTAGCTCGGCCTTGTCTGGCCCGATCAGTTTGAGATGAAACGGCATCGGCGGATCGTTCAGCGTGTGCGGCGGATGCGCGCGCCGATGGCTCACCGCGAACCGCAGCGTGGTTCCATCGAATGTGGGTTGAAGCATCGGCTCCGCTATCCCGGCAGTGGAGGTCGTCGGGCTGCTTGCGTTCTTCCTGATCTGCAGATAAAAGAGCGCGGCCCCGGTGAGTTGCCCACCCTCGTCCGACACCACCATCACGACCGCCGGCAATCCATTCATATCGCCGCGCCAAACGCCGGTGATTGCCGTCGTCCGAGCCGCATCCGGCGCGTTCTGCGCTTGGACGCCTGCACACAACAACGCCGCAAATGCCAGACTTGCGAATACGGTTTTCATCGCGGCTTCCTCCTCACCATTCCTTCGTAAGCTCGACCACCGGCGCGTCCATACAGTTGGTGCAATGGATGGTCGCCGTGC
Source organism: uncultured Acidobacteriota bacterium (assembly GCA_963766785.1). Lineage (GTDB taxonomy): Bacteria > Acidobacteriota > Terriglobia > Terriglobales > Acidobacteriaceae > Telmatobacter. The sequence continues at coordinate 660,061 of CAVYBV010000002.1, read as the reverse complement.
CGTCCGGCTTCAGCACCATGGTGAAGTCCATCATGTTGTCCGGCGGGCGCGGGCTCTTCAGCTCAAAGGTCAGCGTCCTCTGGTTCAGGCGCGGATGCATGAGCAACAGCGGCTCGCTGCCGACGATGCGCGCCTCGCTGCCTTCATTTCTGACGATGTTGAGCACCACCGTGCCGCCGGGCTGGCCCGCATCGTCGGCCAGCGTCACCACCGCGGCCGTCTGCCCATCAAGCTTGCTCTGCCACACGCCGAGCCATGCCTTTTCCTGATCCTGCGCGCCACAAAGGACCGGGAAAAGAAACGAACTGAGCAGAAGCGCAATCCATCGGTTTCTCATGTGCGTCTCAATTCTCATGCTCCTGCCGGTGCAGTGCATTGGCGGGAGTAGTTGGCTGTTCGTTAATTCGCGGTTCTGACCATCTGGATCGGAGGCCCTAATGGGACTGGCGATCCGGTAATTGCCTCGGCATCGGCGACCAGGCCGCCCATTGCGAGTTCGGCTTTATTTGGAGGAGTCAGCTTAAGCCGGTATGTCAAAACCGGGCCATCGGACGAAATGCCTGGAGGCAGCGGTCCCCGGTATCTTATCTGGAATCTCAATGTCCGGCCGTCAAAACTCGGGTTGAGAATCGGCTCCGGAATTCCTGGGGCCGAAGCGACGCGTTTGCCCTGCTCCAGGCGAATGACAGAGAGCAGAATTGCGCCGTAGAGGTTGCCGCCATCGTCGATGAGAGTGAGTGTGACGAACGGTATGCCTGTCTCCTGGGCCGCTCCCTGCCCCTGCCAGATTCCCAGGAGCACTTTCGTATCAGTTGGCGCGGTTTGTCCCGCGCACGGCGGAGACAATGAAGAGAGGGCTGCCATAATCATCACAAGCTGCACGGCAATAGTGCCCAATTTCGCTTTCATGGTCTATTTCCTTTCTTTGTGGACTTGTCGCGCCTGAAATACTCACATTGTCATTAGCCAGGATTCTTGGCCAGCGCCATCGTGGCCAGCGATCCGCCCAGCCCCATGGTCTCCACCGCGGTGGACGGCACGATCACCATCGATCCCTTTTCCTTGATCGCCTCGTAGAGCATGTTCATGGCCCGCAGGTGCAGCGCAATCGGATTCTCCGCGTACGCGCCAGCCGCCTGCACAAAGCTGTTCGAGATCTCCGTCTCCGCCTGCCCCAGGATGATGCGCGCCTGCCGTTCCCGCTCCGCCTGCGCCTGGCGCGACATCGCGTCCTCCAGCGCCTGCGGAATCTTGACGTCGCGAATCTCCACCGACTGCACCGTAATGCCCCACGGCGTGGTCTTTTCGTCCAGGATCTTCTGCAACTCGTGTCCCAGCGCCTCGCGGTCCGTAATCATCTGCGCCAGCTCGTGCCGCCCGATCGACTCCCGCAGCGCCGACTGCGCGCTCATGGTGATCGCCTCAAGATAGTTCTCCACCTCGAGGATCGCTTTCTCCGCGTTCCAAACCATCCAGAACACAATGGCGTTCACGTCCACCGGCACTGTGTCGCGCGTCAGCGTCGACTCCGCCGTCACGCTGGTCACGCGCACCCGCTGGTCCACAAACAGGTTCAGCGTCTCGATCACCGGCACAATCACGAACAGTCCCGGCCCGCGCAATCCCACGTAGCGTCCCAGCCGCAGCTTGACGCCTTTCTCCCATTGCTGCACCACCTTGAGGGCGAACAGCAGATACAACCCTACAAGCACACCGGCAATGCCAGGCCATGGATCCCTCGTCAAAATGCTGGGAATCGTTCCCGCCGCCGTCAAAAAGATACACGCGGCTACCGCGACCCGATTGATTTTCTGCACTCCGATTTCCAACATCATCGTCTTACCTCCTGCGCGGCCCTTCCCACTGCCGCAGCTCTTCCAGCAATTCCGCAACGGTGAATCCCGCTGCCCCGGCGCGCGCCACGCAGTCGGCCACAATCCGGCTCAACTGCCGCTCCCGCTCCGCGTCCGCCCGCGCCACCTTCTTCTCGCTGATGAACGTCCCTGTTCCCTGCTGTGTCTGCAGCAGGCCGCCGAATTCCAATTCGCGATACGCCCGCACCACCGTGTTGGGGTTGATCTCTAAATCCACGGCAAGCTGGCGCACGGTGGGCAACTGGTCCCCCGCGCCCAGCGCGCCCGACGCCACTCCGCCCCTCACCTGGTCGACGATCTGCCGGTAAACCGGAACGCCGCTGTTCTGGTCCAGGTGAAAGTGGAAGGTCGGGTTGGGGGTTCGGCTCATGGCGGATCAGTGTACTAGACAAATAGTACACTAGAACGGAAATCTGTCAACAGGTTTTTTCAGGAAAGGAGAGCTGAGGGCTGCAACCCGATAATTGGGGAGTGGAACTGACAACTGAAAAACTGAAAACCGACAACTGTTTTTACAGGTTCTTCAGAAACGCCCGCATCTCCAGGTTCGACCAGTCCGGATCACCCACAACCTTGCGCCGGATGATTCCCTTGCGGTCGATGATGTAGGTTTCCGGCCAGCCTTCCGTGTGGTAGAGCTTGGGAGCTTTTTGGTCCGGGTCCATGACGGTGGGAATGTCCACGTGATAACGCTCAAGGAACCGATGGTAGGAGTCCGCATCGGTATCGATGCTCACCCCGATGATCTCGAGGTCGGGCCGGTCATGGTGCAACTGCTCCAGCCCCGGCGCTTCCTCGATGCACGGCGCGCACTGACTCCACCAGAAGTTCAGCAGCACCACCTTGCCGCGATAGCCGGCCAGGTGAACGGTGTTGGTCCCATCGCTCACGGTGAAGTCGGGAGCCTTCTTGCCCACCTGTACGGGGTGGTCGCCGCGGTTGCAGCCCTGGAGAATCAGCAAGCCGGCCACCGACGCGGCCGCAAGCAATTTGAGGAACCGCTGTTGCACATTCTTATAATACGGAACGGGAGGGCTGTAGCGGAATGCCATCCGTCACACCTCTTTCGGGACGATTCGATCGACGCTCCATCATCGGGCACGGAAAGGCGCGTAAATGCCGAAAGATAACGACTTGCCCGAAAGCTCCGCGCCCTCCGAATACAGGCCGGTGCTTGGTCTTTCCGATGAGCCGGCCGAGCCGAAGGAGCGGCTTGCACGCCCCGGAACCGTCTTCGATCAGCCCGAGCCGGATCCGCTCATCGAGCTCACCGTAATCGTTCCCGCGCGCAACGAGGAGGCGTCGATCGCCGCCTGCCTCCAGTCTCTGGTGGCTCAGTCGGAGGACATTTTTGAGCTTGGCCGCGACTGGGAATTGATCGTGGTCGACGATGCATCGGCGGATCGCACCGCGGAAATCGCCCGCGGCTTTTCGGGCGTCACCGTGATGGCCGCCGACAAGCTCAAGCCCGGGTGGACGGGCAAGGCGAACGCCATCTGGACCGCGGCCCGCAAAGCGCGCGGCCGCTGGCTTTTGTTTACCGATGCGGACACCATTCACCAGCCCGGCTCGCTGCGCCACGGCATCCACGAGGCCGCGCGGCACAAGGCCGGCATGCTCAGCTACTCGCCGCTCCAAATTGTCTCGGGGTTCGCGCAGCGCACGCTCATGCCCCTCATTTTCTCTGAGCTTGCCCTCGCCTATCCGCCGGCCAAGGTCTCCGATCCCGCCGAGCGCGTGGCCGCGGCAAACGGCCAATATCTGCTCGTCGAGCGCGAGGCCTATCGCCGCATCGGCGGCCATGCCGCGGTGCACGATCGCGTCCTTGAAGACGTGGAGCTGGCTTTCATCGCCAAGCGGCGCCGCGTGGGCCTGCGCTTTCGCTATGCTGACGACGCCGTCGCCACGCGCATGTATCGCACCACCGCCGCCATGTTCGAGGGCTGGACCAAGAACCTGGCGCTGTTGTTCGCCAACGCCCTCCCGCTTGCGGCATGGCGCGCCATCGACTTGCTGCTCCTGTTTTGCCTGCCCATCGTTACCGTGGAGTTGTGGAGCGCGCGCTTCAGTGCGCACAATCTCGAGTGGCTCGGCGCCGGCTGGGTCTTGGCGCTGCTCTGGGCGCGCACCCTCTTCCGCTTCTACCTTCGCGTGAGCAAATCGAACTTTCCCTTTGCCGACTGCGCCTTGTCGCCGCTCGGCCTCCCGCTCTTCATCTTCCTGCTCTATCGAAGCTGGTTCCAGCACCGCGTGCTCAAGCAGGTCAGCTGGAAAGGCCGGACCTACGCGCAGTAGCGGTGGGCCATCCAGATCAAGAAGCTTAAGGCCAGTAGCCAGTAGCCTGTAGCTTGTGGTTCTTAGCTACCGGCTACTGGCTACCGGCTCGCTCTTCACATCGCCTCCACGCACTGCGGATCGTTGTTGCGCACATTGCCTACGCGCGCGCTCACCTTCCACGCGGTCATGGCATCGGCGTCGTAGGGCCGCAGCAGATCGACCGGCAGCCGCGACGGGTCGCCGGGCTCGAGCCAGCGTCCGTAGTCCTCGCGCCCAAGGATCGCCGGCATGCGGTTGTGCAGCGGCTCCATCAGCTCATTGGGATCCGTGGTAATCACGGTGTACGTCTCCAGCGTCTTGCCGGTGGCCTTGTCCCTCCACGCATCCCACAAACCGGCAAACGCAAACAGCGAACCGTCCCTCATGGCGATGGCATACGGCTGCTTGGTCTTCACATCCATCTTCTGCCACTCGTAAAACCAGTCGGCAGGGACCAGGCAGCGCCTGCGCTTCATCGGCTCGCGAAACGTCGGGCTGCCGGCCACGGTTTCCGCCTTGGCGTTGATGGTGGAATAGCCGATCTTGGTGTCCTTGGCCCAGAACGGCACCAGGCCCCAGCGCATCACCGCCAGTTCCCTTTCGCCCCTCTCGCCATCCAGCCGCACCACCGGCTGAAAACTCTGCGGCGCCACGTTGTACGAAGGCGCAAAATACGACTCGTCAAACACGTTCGTATTGTGGGTCTGCATCCACTCCGCAATACGCTGCTTGTCTGCCCGGCGTCCGTACCGTCCGCACATCAGCCGCCTCCAATCTTTTCCATCTTCTCAGGCACTCGCCGAAAGACGCGATTGAAGATTTCATGCGCCAGGTCAATGGACTCCTCGATGGCGTGGCCGGTCGGAATGACGCGCACATTCACCTGCCGCTCGCGGGCAAGGCGCAGGCCGGCGACAATGCACGCGCCCAGGTAGATCAGCGTGCGATTGGGACGGGGCATCCCTGCATTGGGGTCGAACATGACAGAGCCATTATAGGCGAACAGAAGGCGAATACAAGCCGGCACGGGCCGCATGAAAATGCGCCGCGGCCCCGTTCCAGGGCAGCGGCGCTCATCGCAACACTCCAATTACTTTGTTGAAGCGGTGCCGGCGTAATAAAACAGCGTGTACGCCTTCAGGCTTCCGTCTGCCTGCGGCACGCCGAACACCTTCACCGGCACGCCCACGGCGAGGCTCTGCGCCACGGTGGCCAGCGTGGACGAATTGCTGATGTCCTCGGGCGTTATGGTGATGACGCCGTTCTGCCGGTCCACCTGGTAAACAAGTGTGGCGCTGCCGCTCGTGGTACTGAGGTCGGCAACCACAGGCTGCGCGGCCGGAGTGTTCGCCGGCGCGCTTGACGGCACCGGCACCGTAAAGATGAAGCTGTCGGTGCTGGTGGAGAACGCCGTGGAGATTGCGCCCAGCGGCGCCGGCACCGGCGTCAGAATCGTCCATCGCGCTGCCCACGTATTCGCCGCCGCTGGATCGTTCCAGATTGCATTGCTAAGGCCCCGTGGCTTCAGCGCACCCACCTCGCCGCCGAAGTTAACCGATCCTCCCGTGGCGGCCACAAAATCGCTTACCGCATTGCTTCCCGTATCGTCCAGCGTCGGGTACGCGAAATTCCACCAGTAGAACCCCGTGACGGCATTCCCCAGTTGATCCACGTTCGGGCCTGTGGAGTAGTCGATGGTTCCGGTGTAGTCGTCCTTGCCGCCGCGGCTGTCCGCCATCGCGAACACCTTTGTGTCTTCGAAATCGCTGTCGGTCGGCGAGCTGATCACGCCGTTGTAGCGCGCTGTGTCGATCTCGACAGACAGCGCCGTTGGCGGCTTCGTGGTCGAGAGCGGATCGGCGGTCAAATCCACCTTGAACCCGCGCGGCAGGTTGGGCAATCCTCCCGGTGTGGCGCCGTCAAAGAACGCCGTCCCCATTCCAATCACCGTGTTGCTCGACTGGAAGTAGAACACCGTGTTGGCGCCGATGGCGAACTGCTTCGCCTTGCCGTCGTCCGTCGTCACCCACATTGTGTTGTTGCCGGTATTCACATGCAGCACGTGGCCCTCGGGATTCTCCCAAATCTTGTCAAAGCTGCTGCTGGCGTAGATGCGCGTAGCCACCAGCGATCCGTCCTGCTGGTACCGCGCCGCGGCGCGCACATACAGAGTTGGCAGCGCCGATGCCACGCTGGAGAAGTTCATGATCGTGCTCGGCGCGCTGCTGGTGTCGAGATCGTAGAACAGGGTTCCGTTGGTCGAGTCGGCTGCAAGGGTCAGGCTGTTCTTGGTATCCACAATGGCTGTCTCCGGGCTCGTAATCGGGTGCGCCGGAAATGCCGGGTTGATCGTGATCGAGGAGTCGTCCTGCGCCACGCTGCTCACCTGCCCGTAGTGATGCCGCAGGATGATCGTGGTCGGGTCCGGGCGCGGATGATGCCGCACCGGTCCGTTGAAATTCACCACCCACGTCGGAGCTGATGCGCCCGCCGGGTCGTGCTCTACGATCAGCGCCGGATTGTTCAGGTCGAATTCGAGGTCGAGCGCATTGCTGCTGTTGACTGAAACCGTCAGCGGCGAAGCCAGGGTCACGGTCAATGGCACCGTCATGCTTCCCGCCGAGCCCTGCGCCTCCGCAATCACGGTCTGGCCGCAGGCCACGCTGGAGCCGGCCGGCACGCCGAACCCGCTCTCCGGATCTCCCGAAGCCACCAGTTCCACGTCGCAGCTCGTGCCGCTGTTGTTGGCTCCCAGCGTCAGGATCGCTGCCGTGTACGTGCCCACCGGAATGTTGGCGTTGTTGCCCAGGATCTCGCTCAGTTGATCCAGTTGCACCAGGTTGATCATCGGCGGCGTCGAGGGCGCGGTATACACCGTAACCGCCGTTCCGCCACCCTTCGGCACCAGCGATACGTTCAGCACCTTCACCCCGATCATCGCCCAGTCCTCGGTGGCGTCGTCGCTGATCATGGTGGTTACGGCGCCGGTCTGCGCGGTCGGGTTAGATGGTGGATTCTGAGTCTGATTGCCGCCGCCGCCGCCGCAACCCGCGGTAAAAAACAATACGGCGCCGCCAAGCACACATAAAAGGGGGAGTGTGGGCTTCATCTTCCGTCTCCTTGTTTTTTTGAGATCTGAGAGAACCGGCTGCAGAATTCGCCTGTTGATTGGCAATACTTAACCAGCCTTTCGCGCCAAAGGTCGAGCCCCGGCGTGCGGCATGGGACGTTCTGCCCGGTAGTGACTGCAAACTTCGCCGAAAGTTGTGGCGCGTTGCAGATTTTGTTGATCTTTTTGATTACCTTCGACATCCCGCCGCGTCGTCTCCCGCGCCCGGCGCCAGCTCATCCGCCATCCCTCTATCCCGTCGCCGCCCGCCTCGCCTACCATAAGACCAAGCGGGCCAGTCGGATGAACCCTTTCTCATCGCTGGTTCATCCACTCCGTCAGAGGCCTCGATGATCTTTCTCACCCGGCGCGCCACCTTCTCCGCTTCACATTATTACTGGAACCCGGAGTGGACCGAAGAAAAGAACCGCGCCGTCTTTGGCCGCTGCGCCAACCGCAACGGGCACGGCCACAATTACACGCTCGAAGTCACTGTTGGCGGCGAGCCCGACCCCGTCACCGGCTTCGTCGTCGACCTCAAATGGCTGAAGGATCTCATCGAAGACCGCATCATGTCCGCGTGGGACCATCGCCATCTCAACCTTGAGGTCCCCGAGTTCGCCTCCGCCATTCCCACCACTGAAAACATCGCCATCGCCGCGTGGCGTCGCCTTGAGCCGGCCATCAGCGCCGCCAGGGGCGCGCGCCTCAGCCGTATTCGCGTCTATGAGACGCCGGAAATCTTCGCCGAATACAGAAGCGAATCCGCGGAGCCCCGCGCATGACCGCCTGCTTCGGCCGCCGTTATACCCTCAGCGCCAGCCATCGCCTCCACTCCGATGCGCTCTCGCCCGCCGCCAACCGCGCCGCCTACGGCAAATGCAATAACCCTCATGGCCACGGGCACAATTACGTCGTCGAAGTCCTTATCGGCGGCCCGGTGCAGCCAGAAACCGGCATGGTCATCAATCTCGTCGACCTTGACGCCGTGGTTCGCGCCCAGGTCCTCGACCGCTTCGATCACGCCAACCTCAACCTCGATCCGCTGTTTGCATCCCAGGTTCCCACAACCGAGAATCTGTGCCGGGAAATCTTTCGCCTGGTCAGCAACCACCTGCCCGCGGGAAAGCTCGAATACGTCCGCGTGGAAGAAACCGAAAACAACTTCTTCGAGTGCTGCGACGCCTAGAATAGGTGCCTGAGGGTGTTTTGAAAGGGCACGGATTTACAGCCTGGCGAAATACTTCTTTCCCCGGGGCATGTTTTGAAAGGGCACGGATTCATCCGTGCCGAAAAGGCAACAAAACCAATGCGGGCTTTAACCCCTGAGGGATGTTTTCCTCTAGCCGATGACTCCAAATACCGTTTTTCACCAAGCTGTTCAGTCGTGCCTGAAGAATACTTCTAATTGGATGGGGATTTAGACCCTGAGGGATGCTTTGAGCCAATTACGAGACAGCTTCTAGCCGCACCGCCGCTCACGAAAGGATCGCCGCATGGCAAAGACCGTGCCCATGACAAGGCCCACGTTCAACGCGCTGATGGATAAGGGATCGCTGAAGGATTTCAGCACCCAGGAACTCTATCGCGAGATCATCGCCCGCCTCGGCGAAGACCCCAACCGCGACGGCCTCACGGCCACGCCCGGCCGCATGGAGAAGGCGCTCGCTTATCTCACCAAGGGCTACCGGGAAGACCCCAACGAAATCCTTCGCGGCGCGCTCTTCGACGTCGATTACGACGAGATGGTCATCGTCAAGGATGTGGAGATGTACTCCCTTTGCGAACACCACATGCTGCCCTTCTTCGGCAAGGTCCACGTGGCCTACATTCCCAGGGGCAAAGTCATCGGCCTCAGCAAAATCGCGCGCCTGGTCGAAGTTTTTGCGCGCCGCCTGCAGGTGCAGGAGCGCATGACCCGCCAGATCGCCGACACCCTTCAGGAAGCCATCGCGCCGCAGGGCGTGGGCGTAGTCATCGAGGCGCGTCACCTCTGCATGATGATGCGCGGCATCGAAAAACAGAACTCCTCCACGGTGACTTCCGCCATGGTCGGCTGCTTCCAGAAAAAGGAAACCCGCTCCGAGTTCCTGTCGCTGGTGCGGCCCAGCAGCCCGGGCGGCGATTAGTGCAAGCCTTTCGGCGCGATCTGTACCAACGCGTAAGGGCGCAACTTCAGTTGCGCCGTAGCATTCGCCCATGTCTTGAAAGGGCACGACTTCAGTCGTGCCGAGTTGCCGCGTTACTAATAATGGTGTCATCCAGACCCTGAGCGGAGTGAAGGGGAAGGATCTGCATTTGCTCTTCGCCGATGCCGAACCCACGTGATTTTGTGGTCAACCTGTGAACTTGGGTGCCCCAGGTCCCGATTTTGGGACCTGGGAGACCATAAAACTACACGCACATCGCATTCGGTTCGAGCACAATATCCGGGGATTGCCAGACCGCGAACATACTATTGCTCCGCGTCACCGCAAGAGGCAACGAGCCTCGCACTGCTAAAGTATTCCCGTGAACGGCCTCATCGTCATCGACAAACCCTCCGGCATCACCAGCCATGACGTCGTCAGCCGCCTCCGCCGCATCACCGGCGAAAAATCCATCGGCCATCTCGGCACCCTCGATCCGCTTGCCACCGGCGTTCTCCCGCTTCTGCTCGGCAAATTCACCCGCCTCGCGCAGTGGTTCAGCATGGCTGAAAAATCCTACTCCGGCGTCATCCGTTTCGGCTTCGCCACTGACACCTGGGACGCCGACGGCGAGCCCCTAAGCCCGCAAACCGTCCCGCAAACTACACCGCATCTGAGCCTCGACCAAATCCGCGGCGCCGCCACCCGCTTCCAAGGCCAGCTCCAGCAGATGCCGCCCCCGTTCTCCGCCAAAAAAATCGCCGGCACTCCCGCATACAAGCTCGCCCGCCAGGGCAAACCCGTCGAACTCAAGCCCGCCGCCGTCACCATCGACTCGTTCGAGATCCTCTCGTTCGCCGGAGCCGAAGCCGAATTCACCATGCGCATCAGCGCCGGCGGCTACGTCCGCTCCGTTGCCCACGAGCTGGGCCAGGCGCTCGGCTGCGGCGCGCATCTGGCCGGCCTGCGCCGCACCCGCGCCGGCGCATTCACTCTCGAAGATGCGCACACTCTCGACGAACTCCAACCCCTCGCCGGCAACCTTCCCGCGCTGGAAGACCTTTGCATCCATCCCCGCGCGCTGCTGCCGGCCATGCCTTCTGTCACTGCCGATGAGCAAACCCTGGGCAAGCTCCGCAACGGCATGCAAGCCAATCTGCACGAGTTCTCGTCCGCCCCGTTGGTCAAGGTTTTCGCCAGCCAGCGCCACCTCTTCGCCATCGCCCAGCGCATCGCCGGCACGCTGTTCCAGCCCATCGCCGTGCTGGGATGAAGAAACAGCAAGAGGCTTGTAGCTTGTAGCCGGTAGCCAGTAGCTCGAATGCCACCGCCGAAGCTACCGGCTACAAGCTACAAGCTACCGGCTCATTTGCGCAGCAACGGCCTCAGCACCGGCCAAATCGTATCCGCCACCATCGCCGCGCCCTTCGCCGTCGGATGAATTCCGTCCGCCTGGATCGTTCCCGGCACGTGCACCAGGTCCTTGTAAATCATCGGCGCCAGCGCCGTGTGATGCTCCGCTGCCAGCTTGCGAAACATCCCATCGAAAGCGCGAATGTAGTCCGGCCCGTAGTTCGGCGGCAGCGTGATCCCCGCCAGCAGCACCTTCACGTGCGCCGCCTCGAGCGCTGTGATCACGGTGTCCAGATTCTTCTCCGTATCGCTCAGCGGCAGCCCGCGCAGCCCGTCGTTTCCACCGAACTCCACGATCGCCACCTCCGGATGAAGCCGCAGAACCTCCGGCAGGCTTGCCACCGCGTCCTTCGTCGTCGCCCCGCTCGTGCCTTCGTTTACCACCGTGTAGTCGTAGCCGTCCCGGTCCAGTTTGGCCTGCAACGCATCCGGGTAGGCCTTCCCCGGCGCCACGCCGTATCCTGCGGTTATGCTGTCTCCAAAGCACACCAGCACCGGCCGCCGCGCCCCAAACCCTGGCGCCACCACAATCAGCAACAGAATTGAAACGAGAACCCGCCGCCGTACGTCCACATCAACAGTGTAGTGGTCAGTGATCAGTGGTCAGGGAACGGGCACCCAGCCGTCTCATGGAACCCAAACCGCCCGAATCCGTATGACCAAATAGCTGATGGCTGAAAGCTGAAGGATGACCACTGATCACTGATCACTGACCACTGGAGTTCTCTTGATCGTCGTCCGCAACGCCACCAAGTCCATCCAGAACGGCGCTCGCCGCGTCGACATCCTCAAGGGAATCTCGATCGCCATTCCCGAGGGCCAGTTCATCGCCGTCGTGGGCGCCAGCGGCAGCGGCAAAAGCACCCTCCTCGGCCTGCTCGCCGGCCTCGACTCGCCCACCTCCGGCGAGATCTGGCTTGACGGCGTGCCCATCCACAACCTGGCTGAAGCCCAGCTCGCCCAGGTGCGCGGCCGCAAAATCGGTTTCGTCTTCCAGTCCTATCAGCTCATCCCCACCCTCACCGCGCTTGAAAATGTGTTGCTTCCGTTCGAGCTCAACGTCGCCGGTTCCGGCATCGGCAAGGCTCGCGAACTCCTCACCTCCGTCGGCCTCGCCGATCGCATGGACCACTATCCCATCCAGCTCTCCGGCGGTGAGCAGCAGCGCGTCGCCATCGCCCGCGCCTTCGTCGTCGAGCCGCCCATCATCATGGCCGATGAGCCCACCGGCAACCTCGACTCCACCAACGGCCGCATGATCCTCGACCTCCTGCTCGAACACAACCAGCGCGCCGGAACCACCCTCGTCCTCGTCACTCACGATCAGGAGATCGCCACCAAAGCCGATCGCCGCATCGTCCTTCGCGATGGCCTCATCGTCGAAGACACGCTTCCCTGCCCCGATCCCGCATCCGAAGCGCCTGCACCCGCGGAGGCCCCTCATGCCTGAGCGCATCTCGAAACACTCCACCGTGGCGTTCAGTCGCGTCACGATGCAATTGGACCGCTCGTGGAAAGACTGGACGCCAGGTCTCAAAACGCGTCAGGGCGGGACTTCAGTCCCGCCGATAGCCGCCCAAACAAAGGATCCGGGCTTTAGCCCCTGCGGGATGTGCGCGTGAATTCTTCAATAAATCCCAAAACCGCCCTCCCCCGCAATCGCGCCCTAACCTGGCGCCGCGCCGCCGCCATCGCCTGGCGCGACCTCAAATCCGCTCCCGGCAAATTCGCCTTCGTCATTCTCTCCGTCGCCATCGGCGTGGCCGCCCTGGTCGGCGTCCGCGGATTCGCTGAAGCCTTCCGCAGCACCCTCGGCATTGAAGCCCGCTCGCTCATGGCCGGCGACCTCAGCGCCCGCATCTTCCGCCTGCCCACGCCCGCCGACCTCAAAAGCATCGCCGCCCTCGAACAGAAAATCCCCGGCATGCGCTCCTCCTGGATCACGGAAACCGTCTCCATGGCCTCCGTTCCCTCCGATCCGGTCCCGCTGCTGGTCGCGCTCAAGGCCGTCGATCCCGCGCAATATCCCTACTACGGCGCGGTCGAGCTCGAGCCCGCAATGCCGCTCGCGCAAGCCCTCGCTGGCAATAACGTCGCCGTCGCCGACGAATTCCTCATCCGCCTCAGCGCCCACGTCGGCGATAACCTCCGCCTCGGCAACAGCACGTATCATATCGCCGCCATGATCACCCAGGAGCCCGATCGCCTCTCCGCCGGCGCCGGCATCGGTCCGCGCGTTCTCATCTCGCGCCGGCAACTCGACCAATCCGGCCTCATCGCGCCCGGCAGCCGCGCCACTGAGCGCCTCATTATCAAGTTGCCTCCTCAGTTGCCCAAAGGTGTCACTCCTCAGTCGCTGCGCAAGGACTTCGAGCAGGCCCTCCCCGATGCGCAGGTCATGGATTATCGCGAAGGCAATCCCGCCCTCACTGAAGGCCTGGATCACGCCACCGCGCTGCTCTCGCTCATCTGTCTGGTCGCCATGGTTCTCGGCGCCATCGGCGTGGCCATGGCCATGCACGCCCATCTCGAGCAGCGCATGGACGTTCTCGCCATCCTCAAAGCCATCGGCGCGGGCTCCTCCGATCTGCTCCGCATTTTCCTGTTGCAAACTCTCGGCCTCGGACTCGCCGGCGGCCTGCTCGGCGTCGCTGCTGGTCTCGCCGTCATGGAATCGCTCCCCGCCATCTTCGGCAACCTGCTCCCCGTCCACACCGTGCTCGCGTTTCCCTGGCGTTCCATCGGCGCAGGCCTCGGCACCGGACTGCTCACCACGCTGCTCTTCTGCCTCCCGCCGCTGCTTGACGTTCGCGCCGTCCGCCCCGTGCTCGTCCTCCGCCGCCTGGTCGAGTCCTCGCCTGCCACCATCCCCGGTTTCTTCGCCCGCATCTGGGCCCGCCGTCTCCAGCTCTCGCTCGCCATCGTTGTGGTCGCCGGACTCGGCGGCATTGCCTGGGCGCTCTCTGACTCGCGCGTCGTCGGCACATGGTTCGCCGCCGGCCTCGCCGCCGCTCTTCTCGTTCTGCTCGCCCTGGCCTTCGTCACATTGCGCGTGCTCCGCTTCCTGCTCAACCGCGTCCGCCTGCGCCTGCCCAGCTTCCTCCGCCACGGCCTGGCCAACCTCTATCGCCCCGGCAACCAATCCGCCGCCGTCCTCGCCGCCCTCGGCACCGGCGTCATGCTCATCCTCGCCGTCTACCTCATGCAGTCCGCCATCCTCCGCGACATCCGCGAGACCGCTTCTCCCAAAGTCCCCAACATGTTTCTCGTCGACATCACCACGGAGGAGTCCGCGCCGCTCGCCACCCTCTTCAATCACCTCCCCGGCGTCATCGAGCCGCTCGACCTCATGCCATCGGTGCGCGGCCGCATTACCGCACTCAACGGCAAGACCCTTGACCAGCTCAAGGACCAGCACCTTCCCCGGCGCATGCTGAGCGAAGCCAGCCTGACCTGGGCTGACGCGCCGCCCGCCGGAGACAAGATCATTCAAGGCAAGTGGTGGTCCAGCGCCAACGCGCAACAGATCGCCGTGGGCGAGGGGTTTGCCCAGCGCCTTCACCTCGGAGTCGGCTCCTCGGTCGAGCTTGAAACCCCGCTCACCGGCGATCACAAGCTCACGGTTGCCGCCATCTTCCGCGCCGACGAGCAGCACCTGGGCGGGCGCTCGCCCTTCGTGCTCCCCTCCGGCGTGCTCCAGGGCGAAGTCGCCACCTGGTATGGCGCCGCCCACGTCGATCCGGCCCAGGTGGCCAACATCGAGCGCTCCCTGTTCGCCTCCTACCCCACGGTCACAGTCATCAACCTGGCCGACGTCATTGAGCGCATCGAATCCGTCATCGACCAGGTCACCTTTGTCATCCATTTCCTCGCCGGCTTCTCCATCTTCGCCGGGCTCACCATCCTCGCCTCGTCCATCGCCTCCACCCGCTTCCGCCGCATGAGGGAAGCCGTGGTCCTCAAAACCCTGGGCGCAACCCGCATGCGCATCGTCCGCACCTTCTCGGTCGAGTTCAGCGTGCTCGGCCTGCTCGCCGGCCTGGTCGGCGTCATCTTCGCCAACCTGCTCACCCGCGTGCTGCTGCACCGCCTTGAAACTCCCTTCCATATCCAGTGGGCGGCCACTGCCATCGCGCTCGTAGGCACGGCCGTCCTGGCCACGGCCACGGGTTGGATCGCCAGCTACCGCATCCTCGGCCTGCGCCCGCTTGAAGTCCTCCGCGAGGAATGACAATCGATGCGGAAGCCCGCGAAGCGGGCAAAAGACGCTAGCCCCAGGCGCGAGCCTGGGGAAGAAGCAGAATCCCTGGTTTGCAGCCCCCGTAGGGGCCGCAAGAACGGCTGGCGCTCACCGATGACACACATTGCCGCCCCCCACCTGTTTCGGGCGTAGGATTGTTCATCACAAAGCAACCATTTCGCCGCTATGTCGTCCAAACGGCATTCGCGGCGCCGCGATTTCAGCTACAATCGTTCTGTCCTCACAGCACGGGGTAGTCATAGAACAAGTTAGAAGTTGTTTGGGCTCTCAGGGTCAGTCCCCTTCACGATTTCCCGGAGGTTCCTTCTATGTCCGACAGAGACTACAAACCCCGCATCCTCATCGTCGACGATGAGCACAGTATTACCGACACGCTGGCCCTGGTTTTCAAGATCAAGGGCCACGAGTGCGTGGTGGCCTACAGCGCCGAGAGCGCCGTGGAGCTGGTCGAGCAGTTCGAGCCCGACATTGTGCTCAGCGACGTAGTCATGGGCAAGATGACCGGCGTCGATCTGGCCATCTATCTTTCCAAGGCGCGCCCCGATTGCAAGGTGGTGCTGTTCTCTGGCCAGGCTTCCACCGCCGACCTCCTCGCCGAAGCCGGCCGTAAGGGCCATCATTTCCAACTGCTCGCCAAACCCATCCACCCCGAAAAGCTGCTAGAAGACCTGATGGCCACGCGCTAGATCATTTTGTCTTTCGGCACGATAATTCAATTCGTCTTTCGGAAGGAGCAGGGGCCTTCCAGGCCCCTGAATTCAGGGCCAATCGTCGTGCAGGCCTTCAGGCCCGGTGCCCGGTCTGGGTGCCCCACCCCTGCGGGCGCCCCACCCCTGCGGGCGCCCCACCCCTGCGGGTGCCCCACCTTCGGCGATTCGCGCTTTTTTTTGCGAATCGGCTAAGGTGGGATATCTATAAATCCGGCCTTTTATCTATAGCCTGTTCCCTGACCCCTGTTCCCTGCCGGGTGACCGCTCCCCCTATACCGACTTGTCCCAGTAGTAGTACTCTTGGACATCCCAGGAAGCCAACCACGCGCAGTGGAAAAGGACGGTTCGGAATGACCCTTCTCAAGGGCGTAACAGCGGGCCTGCTGGCCCTCGCGGCAATCCAGATCTGCTCGGCACAGAGCAGATTCCCTCTGCGTCACGGCGAGTGGGAGGCCAAAGTATCTGCCTCCGGCAACCCCAGCCCGCCTTTGACAATGCTTCTCTGCCTCAACGATGCGTTGTGGGAAAAAGCGCTCACGCAGGATCCCATCTGCACCATCCGGCAATTGAGTGTTACCGCACGCGGCGCCAGTTACACAATGGACTGCGAGACGAGCGCCTTTCAAATGAAGGGCAACGTGAATATGGTCTTCGATGGAATGGAGCACATGACCGCCAATGGAAAGGTCGACGTTTCCATGAGCGGGAAGACCTCCAGTTCGTTAACTGAGGCGGACTACCGATGGAAAAGTGCGACCTGCAGCGCCAACGACGCCAACATGAAGCAGCAAACAAAGCCCTGACAGCCGGTGGTGCAAGTCGGCGAGTGACCCGCTCATCGATTCTGAATGCACGCCGGGTGCCGGGTGCCCCACCTTCGGCGATTCGTGCTTTTTGCGAATCGGCTAAGAATGAGCCTGTTCGGGTGAGATTGGCTCTCTCTGTTTCCGGGAGCTAAAGTGCAAGCGCCCTGAGCTCCCCTCTTGACCTGGCCGAACCTGTTCTTTCTCCCGGCGGCTCCACTCGTTTTTGCTGGCCTTCTCATGCTTCTTTGCTGATATATTGGCCTCTCCGGCTTCCGGGGGCCAGCTCTGCGCAACGAACGCCGGCATGGGAGAGACAAAACAATGCTCATTCGCGCACTTGCTGTATGCGGCTCCGGCATGGTTCTCCTGGCCAACATCGGCCTATTGACGGCGCAAACCACCCCCGCCCCAACCGCCTACTCCGTCACCGCCAACAACACCATGGCCGGGCCCGTCACCGTCGTAAACACTTACCGGCTTGATTCCAAGGCCGTCGTCAACGAGCGCACCCCCGCGCCCGTCGTAGGAGGCTTTTCGAATATCCGCACCTTCTACGATCTTCAGAAGATGGTGAAGTACACCTGGGACCCGGTGCACACTGAAGTCGCCTGCGTCAAGGCGAACTTCACTGGATATTGGGGCGATCCGTTCGCCGGCGGGGGCGGCCTCAACCAGCCCGGCCTCAAGCAGATGGGCGTGGAAACCCTCCACGGATTCTCCACCCGCATTGTCCAAACCGCGCCCACCGCCGACGGCGCTATGAAGGCCTGGGTGGATACCAAAACCGGCATGGTCGTGAAGGCTCAGCTCCTTCCGCCCGGTGGCGCCCCCATCACCATGACCGAGGTTACGTCTCTCACTCTCGGCCCGCCGCCGGCCTCTGAATTCGCCCTCCCGGCAAACTGTCACACCATGGCCGAGATGGCCGCCGCCGCTCCCTCGCGCCCCCCCGGCGAGACCGATGAGATCGCCGCGCTCACCGGTGACAATGGCCAGAACTATGTGAACGCAATCTACGGCGGAGGCGGCGGTTCGCAAAACTCCTGTTCCATGATCTTCCGGGTTGTCCACGCAGGCGCCATGGAGCCCATCGCCAGCGGGCTTCAGGTCGCTGTCGACCTGGATGTGCTCACCGAGCCCTCGCCCAGCTATTCCGAAAACATTTCCAACGACGGCCGCGTTACCTTCACGGGCGGAGGACTGCACGAGATCGCATCCCCTGGCCACAACGGCGTCTTCCGCGTCGCCAACGTTCCCAAAAAGTTTCGCGTGGATGCCTACTTCGGGCAGGCCGGAGAGGCCACGGCGATCATCTACCGGGAATGCTTCGCGCCGACGACGGTGCTGCTCTATGTCGTGAAGAACCCCGCCAGCATCACTGACGGCGGCGACTGGCTATGGGTCAAGGCAGGCAAGTTCGCCACCCCACCCCACTAGGCAGTGCCTGACGAATCCAGATTTGGAGTTTTCGGAGGGAGAAGGGGCCTTTCAGGCCCCTGAATTGAGGCCCGTATGCCATGGGCTTTAGCCCCGGGGCCTTTCGCGGCACCCTGAAAACCGATTCACCAAACACTGCCTGGCGCCGATCCATAAGCCACACCGCCGATTGCCCCAGAGCCTGCCCTGAGCGTAGCCGAAGGGTCCCTCGTCCGCCGCGGCGGAGGGACCGGGGATGGAAGCCCTCCCACCGCCGCCTCCCAGGCTCACTCCTCAAATGAGGTGTCATCCTGATCCTGAGGGGACCGAAGGTGAAGGATCCGCGCGATGAGCGGGCGCTCGGATGAAGCCGGCACGCAGCCTCCGCCAAAACAAGCCTCCAAAAACAGCAACGGCCCGGGAACCCTCCCGAGCCGCTGCCGGTGATCTGTTGGGATTGGACCCTTGCGGCCTCAATGGAATCTGTAACTTGCAGATTCTACTACACTCAGAATCAGCAGAATCCGCACAATCCGCAGGGTGGTAGCACAAATTAGCACAAAATTTCTGGCCGCAAGTCCAGTCCGGCCAACACATAAGCGGAAAGCCCCACACGAAAAGCCCCTAGGCTACCCGGCCTTGTGCTCTGCCGGACGCGCCTAGGGGCGATTCTGTGCCACCACGGGGCACTCTAGCGTGTCTTTATGCCAAAGGCTTTCGCTAGTTTCCGCCGAATGTGCGGGTAGTCCATCAGGGCCGTGAAAAGCATCACCCCAACGGTATCCGGGTCATTTTCCTTGGCGGCCTTGGCCGCGTCTTTCAGGCACTCATCAATGGTCAGCTTGCGGTATGCCACTATTAGGCCCCTCCACGGGCCGTGACCTCCAGGGAAGAGACATATTGCACCCGCGCCGGAATCCTGTCAAGTGTAATCGTGTCAACGGTTTAACGTGATTCGCTAACGTGATTTGCTAAAGTGTCGGGACCGCGAAAGTAACGTTACCTCTTTTTTTCCAATTTTGCTGTAAGGTATGGCAGCATATCAGGTTACAACAAAGTCCAAAGAAAAAAGTAACCAAACATGTGAGTTAACCCTGCGATGGGCGCACACTAGAAATAGAAAGCAACCGGCCCCACTTATCAGCAAGTGGAAGCAGCGGGAAAATAAATCTTTGGCTGCTATTCCTGTCGGGTTGACGGTGGCCGTAGGCTTGAAAGTGAGCCCGGTGTCGTATTAGCCCGGCGCGGATGGTACACTAAAAGTTGAGCCACTTGTTGACAATCGGAACCAAACACGATAAGGATGAAAATTGAAGGGGAAACATGGAACTCAAAGAGGCACCCGTGAGCAAGCACCCGGACAGCATGATGACTCCGGCACAGATTGCCCGGCGCAAATTCAAGTCATCGCTGCCCCGCAAGCTGGACAATCGGCGCTTGTCCGCGATGGAAGCCTTGGGCGCAACCTTCAGCTTGTTTGACCGCTTCCGGGCCATGGTTGCGGCTGAGGGCGTGGACCCGAACACCACACAGGCCGGGCTTGTCTACGTTCTGCCGGAGTCCAACCCCGCCGTGTTCGCGGCAACCATCACGCTGATTGATCCGTCCGGCCCGGAGATTGCCGCGTTTAGTATGCGCGTCACGGCGCTTGACCGTCCGCTCTTCCTTGGCGTCCTGTTCATGCAAGAGGACCCGGACCCCGATGTCAACCCGGATTACAAGCGTGTGGCCTTCTGTGCTCAATTCATGGGCGGCCCTGAAGCAGAAGGCCGTTTACTGGCGGCCCGCAAACGGCAACAGCTTGGCACCAATTAGAAAGGACAGCCATGAACTATTTAGATCAGGCAAAGCAAATTGCGGTTGAGAGTGACATCGCCGTGTTGGTGGGACTCAACCCGGACAATCAAGACGTGGAGTTTACGATGGTCCGGCCTCAACTGCAAACGACGCACACGCCAAAAGCGGAGTACGTTGCCCGGCACTTACGGCCAGTTGGCATTGTGGGCCTGAAGCGGTTGACCCCGATGTCCGCGTTTCGCGAACCACTAGGCCCGGACACTGTGAATCGGCTTGCTGCCGCGTTTCTGGAGTATTGCCGTGTGCTGCTTGGTGACAGCTTTGCAGAGCTGGCCGGTGCGTCCGGTGATGAGGTGGCTTTTTGTGAGCGCCTATACGCACTCCAGGACACCCGGAATTAGTTCGGCGTAGCAGCTTACGCCGTGGGGTGGTAAACGTGTCCGCCACCCCAAATCTTTTCGCCTTCGCATCCCGCCTCCGATTACGACCCAAAAGTTTTGCTGCTCCGTGGAAAGGCACGGAGTCACGGCACGCTAGCGCCCGCAGTACGCGGTGTGGAGACGTGCGGCTGTGGCAGTGAACGCGGCAGGGGAGTTGCCGCACAACCCACCCGGGCCTAAGCAACCTGGATGGCCGCAAGAGCCGCGCCAATTAGCGGGCGCGTGTGACTTCGGGATGCAAGACCGGGCACGCCCGGAATTCATCTAGGAGTTTCAAAATGACCAACCTTTTTCAGTTGAAGCAGGAACAGAAGGCGTCACTGGACGCCGCTGAGTCTCTTCTTGGCACCAAGGATCACGTCATGACGGCTGCCGAATCAGAGAAGTATGACGCGGCCATGGCAAGGGCCGAGGGTCTTGCTCTCCAAATCAAGACACAAGAAGCCCGGAACACCATTCTTCAGTTTGATCCGGTCGCTATGCTGAATGGCCAGCTTGTCCGCAAGGGCGAAGCAGACCTGGACGCGGCCAGTGCTCAAAAGAACGTGACGCTTGAGAATCCGAAAGCAGCCGCATTGAAGGCCCGCTTTGGTATTTGGATGCGTCACGCCGTGGGGAATCTCACGGGCCTGGAGACACCCGGCTCTGAGGCTGAATACGAGCAACTCAGCCGGATGGCTGCTGCTCCGTCCGGTGTTATCAGCGTGGGAAGTGGCACAGGCCTGGACAGCGTGGGTTTTTCTGTGCCCACGGAGATTCTTCCGTTTATGAAGAGCTACTTTGCTTTCTCGCCATTTGAGAAAGCAGGGGCAAGCATCATCTCCACAACGCACATGAGGCCCATCAACTTGCCGATTCTTTCGGCGGGCGCTGTGCCCACGACCTATGCAGAGGGCGCGGGACCGGCGGGGGATTCTACAGGCTCACAACCTGCCGGGCTGTGCGGATTCACTTTCGGGGCCAACAAAAAGAGTCGTCAAGTCATTGCTACGTGGGAGAGCCTCCAGAGCACGGAGACGCCTTTGCAGCCGATGATCATTGATGAATTGCTGGCCGCGATTGCCAACGCTTTGACACAGGACGCAACCACGGCCTTGTTTAACGCGCTGACAGCTCCGCCCAACGTCACCATTACCGGGGGCGCACTTGCTCCGCTTTGTGTTGGCGGCACCACGGTCACGGCGGATGTCTACGGCCAGCTCACGGCGTTGCGTCACGCGCTTGTGGAGGGCTTGGAAGAGCCAACCAACTCTTTCATGCTGTCCCGCAGCACGTTGGCAATTGTGCGTAACACCCGCGCATCCACGAGCGGCGTTGTGATGTTTGATCCCGAGTCAGACACCATCCTTGGCCGCCCGTACATTGTCAATGAGTATTTTGACAGCGTTTGCGGCGCGGGCTTTGTTGCTTATGGCAATTGGAACAAGGGCGCGTGGCTGCGTCGCACGCCTGTTCTCAGCAGAGTGCTTCAGGAGATGTACTGGCGCAACTCTGAGATTGGCTTTATTGCAACCACCTGGGGTGACAACCACTTCCTAGCGGAATTGGTTGGTGCAACTCAGCCCCCCACCTTCCAACCGCTGTATTACACCGTGTTGCCCTCAGGGGCGTTGCAGTAAAGCGGCTCCGGTCCAGTGTGGGGAGTAACCGAACCGGAATCATTGAGCGAAACGGCCCACGAAGCAACGGGGAGCGTGGGCCGGAGTAGCCACAAATTTGCGCGCGGAACCTTTTCTGGCAGTCAGAGCCAGCGACCCGCGATCCGCGCCGGGCGTAGCGTCACGCCTTCTAAGCGGGACTGACAACGGCTCCGGCCTTGGGATTCCAGGGCCGGACTGCTTTACAGAGGACGGTATGAAAGAGATTCCGCTAACTCAGGGCAAAGTTGCTCTAGTTGACGACCGCGATTATGCGCTACTGATGCGCCTTGCCCCGTGGCACGCACACAAGGCACCACGCACGTTCTATGCCGTGCACAGCTTCTCTGATGAGCGTGGACGCGGCAGACCAATCAGAAAGTTCCTAATGCACCACGTCATCATGGGCCGGAAGTACGACGGCAGAGACGTTGACCACATTGATTGCAACGGACTGAATAACCAACGTGCAAACCTGCGATGGTCTACGCGCAGTCAGAACCGTGCCAACAGTGCGAAGCCAAGAAGTGGAGCAAACCAATTCAAGGGCGTTTCACTCAACAAACGGCTAGGCAAATTCTGCGCATACATCACAGTCCGTGGCAAAAGGATGCACCTCGGGGTTTTTAGCAATGAGACAGACGCGGCACGGGCGTATGACCGTGCAGCCCGTGAGCACTTCGGCGCGTTTGCTAAGTGCAATCTAGCTTGAAAAGGGGAACCAACGATGTCACAGCCAGTTTGGGTACTTTAGCGTCAACCTTGAGACAAAGACAGCACAATTTCAATCAGGCATGGCAGAGGCCGCCAAGACTGCCCGTGGTGCCTTCAGTGACATTGGCGGCGGCGCGGAGGGCATGGGCAAGCGTACCGGGATGGCCACAATGGAAGCCCGGCACGGCGTCATGCTGTTGGGTGAAGAGTTTGGCGTCCATCTGCCGCGTGCATTAACCACGTTCATTGCCAGCATTGGCCCGATCGGTGCGGCAATGGAGGCGGCCTTCCCGTTCTTGGCCATCGCGGTGGGTGCCACGTTGCTGATTGAGCACCTTGAAAAGATGCGTGAGGCCGGGGAAAAGCTGACGGAGGACCAAGTCAAGTTTGGGACCGCTGTCGAGAACGCATGGAACGCCCTGGACACCAAAATCCTTGAGGCACAGAAGGAAGCGGACACGCTGGCCGGGGACCACCTTGGTGCACTCCACTTGCAGCTTGAGCTAATTGACAAGCAGAGCATGGCGGAGCTAGTCCACAGCTTTGAAGAAGTAGCCAAAGCCGGTGATGTGGTAATGAAAGAGCTTGAGGGCCATTGGTACACCTTTGGCAAAGGCTCTGAGGGCGCAAAGGAAGCACTAGACCACTTCCAAATGCAGTATGACTCTCTTTTGGCTCAAGGCAAGGCGGAGCAAGCCAGCGGCCTTCTACACGGCACGCTGTCACAGGACCAGAAGGTGCTTGGGCTTATGCAGCAATTGCAAGCAGCGGGCCGCACCAATCCGTTTGCGGCGTTTGCAGACCCGGCCAAGTTTCACGCGGCTGCCGATGAGCTGCAACGGATGGGCGTGGCTTTCAGCCCGGACAAGATGCAGAAGCAGATTGAGTCCCAACAGAATCTCGTGGAGGTGCTCCAAGCACAAGTCAGCTCTGAGGCCCGGATTGCGGAGCTGAAAAAGCTACAGTCCGGCAACGCCGTGACGCAAGAGCACCAAACGGTTGACAAGTCAGCCGGGGAGCTGGCCAAGAAGCGCGCGGAGGATGAGGACAAGGCGGAGCGCGGCACGCTTGAAAACTTCAAGGCGTATGAAGAGGAAAAGGTCAACGCCACCTTGGGCGGCACGTCTGCCCGGCTTGCCGCGTTACAGTCCGCAATAGATGAGGCCCGGCAGCTCTATGGGGAAGACTCCGCCATCTTCATCCACTACACGGATGAGAAAAACAAAGCCTTCCTGGAGTCAACGGCCCGGCAGCTTGAAGAGGTTGGCCGTGAGCTGGACGCCGAATCCAAGGCACGGGATGAGGCAATCAAAGAGCAAATAGACGCGGGCCGCAAGGCTGAGGATGAGCAGCGGCGGCACATGCAAGCAATGAGCAAGACTCAAGCGCCCAAGGGCGGGGGTGCTGACAGCCTTGTGGCCAAGCAAGAGGAGCTAAAGCAAGAGTACGAGGCCAAACACACTGAGCTGCTCCGGGAGATGCAAGACACGCAAACAATGGGTGAGGCCAAGGTTGCGACACAACGGAAGATCAATGATGAGCTGGCACAGCTAGACCAAACGTATCGTGACCAGCAGCAAGAAGCAGCGGCGGCGGAGGCAGCGGCGGAAAAACAGTATGCCTCTGACGTTGCAAACAAGTGGGGACAATCACTGCTCCAGGTTGCTGAGGGCCACGAGTCAATGGCGCGGATGGCACGACGCGCCTTTGAGAGCATCATCAGCGCGTCATTGGAAGCCGCGATTATGGAAGTGACGCACGAAAAAACAGCACAGATGGCGCACGCGGAGGCCGCCGCTGCCGCCGCTTGGCACGCCATGGCCGGTATACCCGTGGTTGGCCCGGCGCTTGGTGCTGCCGCTGCCGCCGCGACATTTGCCGCTTGTGTGGCGTTTGAAGGCGGCACAGATCGCGTGCCCGGTGTGGGCCGTGGGGACGTGGTGCCAGCGATGCTCACGCCCGGTGAAGGCGTTGTGCCGGGTGGCGTCATGGATGGCTTGCGAGACGTGGCACGCAACGGCGGATTCAAGCAGCAAGGCCCAACTTACCACGTGACCATGCGCCCCACGTATCACGTCAACACGATTGACGGGGACGGGATGCAGGACGCGCTTGAGAAGCACACGGACCAATTGCAGCGGCAAATGGAGCGGTCCTTGCGCCGCATGAACATGTAGCTAAAACAAGGCACACTACCCCGCCTCACGTGCGCAGCGATGCGTCCTAGGGCATCGTGGGGCCACGGCGGGCCGCTCTGAGTGAAGGAAAGCGAAGGTCAGCTATGAACGTGATTGAAGTGGTAGACGTGCCAATGGGGACAAGTGAGAGCGCGGCCCGTGAGCTGTTGAACCGGCCATGCGCTGAAAACCCGTAACGGTCACGGATTTGTGCCTTGAACACTGGCACGCCGGGCTTGGATGGCCCCGCAAAAGAAAGGCACGAAATGAAACACGCACTTTTACTCCTGATGCTGGCCGCCGTTGGCTACGGGCAGAGCACCACAACGTGCATTAGCCTGGACAATCTCACCATGCCCCCGGACATCCACGAGGTCTGCACGTTCGCGGACGGCTCCGGTGTGGAGATTATGACCATCTCCGGCGATAGTTTCCGTACGGAGTACCCTGCCGACAAATGGGCCGCGCGGTATCACACGGCACTGAAGGATGACGCGGACGCGGGTAAGAGTATGCTGGCACTCCTACATCAGCAAAATAGCGAGGCACAGGCCACCCTAGACCACTCAAAAAAGGAGTGCAGCGCCGTTGGTGGCTTTTGGGCTGATGGCATCTGTGGAAGCGCAGACTGGTATGTCGAGAATAGTCACTACGCCAAACAGTGCCAACAGCGGGGCGGTGTGTGGGTGAAGGTTGAACATTTATCCATGTGCCGAACCAAAGACGCCATTCTGTCTAAGCCGTGACCGTGGCGGAATTTATGCAGTCCGTGGCGCTGTCCTCTTCTCCAGAGACAAGAACAGCGCCAAGCACTGCAAGCCAAAACACGCCGTAACTTGTTGATTCTAGGTACGCGGTACTTAGTACCTCACGATTATGATTTGTATGTGTGTCTATCTAAAACAACAGACACAATCACGCTCACCCCCACATGGCGAAAGGAAGGCAGTCTGTGAATAAGCAGTCTGTGAGAAGGTCAAAAGCTGTTAGATTCCTCCGGGAGCATCCACCACTTTGGGCTGAATCCGAGCGGGCGATTGTCAGCGCCCTGAAGTCAGCCGGGATTGTGGCCCGGTCCACGTACTACACGGATTGCAACGTCCAGGCGCTTTTGAGAGAAGCACAAGCAGAGCCAAAGCCAAAGCGCCAAGTGCGGCCACGGTGTCCAACGTGCGGCCACGTCTTGCCACGGACAGGCGATACCGAGCACCGGGCGCGCCAAAATCAGACATAACCATCTGTCTCTCCCGTTAGGGAGACAGTGGTTTGTTTGGTTGTAGTACGGGCACCAACATACCAACTCTCTTATAGTGGTGTGGGTGCCCGTCCCAACCAGAAAGGCACCCAAATGAAACTGCTTGCAGCCGTGGCCGTGGTCTTACTGGCCGTCATCTGCTTTGTGGTAGTCCAGAACAGCGTCCGGGAAGCAGACGCCCGGCAGGACTTTGCCCGCCGCAACGCTGCTTACCTGGATTGCGTGGCACATGCCAAGTACCCGGACGTGTGCCCTGTGCCTAGACAGTAGTGCTGTGTTGTGTGCGTGTGTCAAACGATGCACGCACGCAACATAAAGTCTGGACGTTCTAACCTATTGATGGGGGTGGGGTTACATCTTTAAACAGGACCCCGTAAAGAGCGCCGCAATCCCTTTATTTACATACACGGACAATTCACGGAATATGTAAATTTTACACTGTTTTGTGTCTGTTTGGCCACACTTTGCGAAGCGCGTTGAAACTGCAAGACTTACGCACCGGCCCTCCGCCGCACGGCCCGGCGCTTTGGCTTGGCCCACGTCCCCACCACAAGCGAGTCTAGTCTGTCTTGGCGGCCTTTAATCCATGCCGAATAGTGCTTCTCCGTCGTCTTGATGGACGTGTGGCCTAGCAGCTTGCTGACTTCCTCTAGGGGCACACCCTTGGTGAGAAGGTCCACGGCGAACGTGTCCCGCAGCCTGTGGCTGACCATGTGCCCGGAGCGCACACCGGCAGCCTCAAACAACGGGCGCACGTACCGGCTGCCCCACATGATGACTTGGCTACGGCCTTGGCTTCCCGTCCAAAAGATGTACTCAGGGTTGGGTGACGGTGTGGCCAGTATTTCCTCCGCCACTTCTGTGGGGAGCGGCACGGAGACATCAGTCCCGGTTTTCTGCCGGACGGTCACAACGCGGTAAATACCCTTGGCCTTGTCATGGATGATGCTTGCACGGCGAAGCCGGACCGCATCCTGTATGGCAAGGCCGCTCCACCGCATGAGCTGAATCAACGCCCGGAGCCGGGTCTTGGTTTCCGTACTGAGCAGCCGCGTGACACCCTTTGCGTCAAACCGCTTGGGCCGCACTGAATCAATCGTGGCCAACACGCGCTTGTATTCCGCGTCTGTCAGTGGCAGTGTGGGAGGCTCATCCACGGCAATCTTAGGGACAGCGGGCACGCGGTCCAGCCACCGGCACTCAAAGCAGTACCGGAGGAAGCTACGGAGCCGCTCACGCACACTGGCCCGCGTGTTGCTGGACGGGTACAAGTTTTCCCACGTTGCCGCGTACCCCGTGAGCACTTCCCGCGTGATGCCCTGGACGGTGTAAACGCCCTTGAGGATGCAGTGGTCCCGGAATCGGCCCAACTCGCTCTGGTATCGGGACACCACGCCACCTGATACGCCCTGGACTTTCTTGTCCGTGATGAATGTGTCTACGGCCTCTCCCACCGTGCGGACGTTATCCTCCGGCCTTGCCTCTGGCATCCGCCCGGTCAATTGGTCTAGGAGCTGCCGTTTGTTCTCTTCGGCCTCTTCCCATGAGCGGGTCCGGGCCTGTCGCCGGTATTGAGTCCCGTTCTGAGTCCAGCGAAAATGCTTCCTGCAATCGCAGCGGCGGGAAAACTCATCCCCCGCGTATTTGCAGCCCTCTGAATGACGGACAAAGACGGTGATTACGGGCGTGCTCACTTGCTGTGCCTCCGTGCTGAGTTGCGGGATAACGGTAGCACAAAATTAGCACAAATTCCAGAGGGCATAAGAAAACCCCGCTGTTCATGCGGGGTTTCCTCATCGGTTAACTGTTGGGATTGGACTAAGGCCATCGCGCTGCCGCGAGAAGCCAGTGGCCCGGCGGTTGATGCCGCTCGGGGACAACCATGGTCTGGGGCGCGATGCCCTAGGCCTCAGTCACCTCACGTACGGTACTGCTGCAACAATCAGATTTCATCTGGCTGGATCAACCTCCTTTCCCGTGTAAGCACAGATTATGCGCCGCAGAAAAAGCCGTCAAGATGCGACGCCGATCCACGTCCCATATTCGCCAACTCCGACGCCTTCGGCTGCCCCCGTCCCGAAACCGGCGAAAACATACTTGGCTCATCAAACTGTCTCTATCAACTCCACAAAGAAAAACCTATTGCCGTTATCGGTAATTGCCGGCAGCGCGGAACCGTAAGTTACGGCTTCTCCGCTATGTCTTTTTCCGATGCGATTAGTGGGTTTAACCGCGAGTGTTTCGGGATCACCCCAACCAAACACGGTGTTTTCAGGGAGGCGAATTGATATGAAGCCCAAGGAATCTAAACGCAAATCAACTATGTTGCCCCGGACTGCGGAAATAAAACCTTCGCAGGACAAGCGGCAGGTTGACAGCTCGGCGTCCAAGCGCAAACGGCTGCCCTCTTCGGCCCATTTGTCGAAGAGCAAAAAGGCGTCATCCCAAGTCAAGAACGCTCCTCCAGTTTGGCTAGACCCGCCAAAACTGCCCCGATACATTGTAAAGCTCTATCACAAGACCAGACTGGTCAAGGAGCCCCAACAGAGGGGGGGTGCTGAATGACTAGCACCCTGATTCCCGTTGGAACTGCTCTAGGCCCTCTATGGAGTAGACTGGGCGAACTTCACATTTTGAGCCTAGACATGATTGTTCACGAGTGCCACGACTTCTTTCGGGCGTGTGCCGAACTCGACGATGCGGCAGATCGGCTTTCGCGGATCGATCCTCCGAACAAAATCCTAGATGGGAATGACCCGGTTTTTGTCCTACAGCCTATCGAGGCGGCTGTAAAAGTGCTGGAAGTTCTTGGCATCACCGATGGAGGCTTCGAGGTTGACGTTCGTAGTGTCCGCGATCACGTTAAATCGCTGTTCGGGGGGCCGTGGTTCGGAATCTTCGAGGTTCGGGCCGATGAATTGGCGAGAGATTACAAGCGGATTCGGGAAGGTTTGTTTGCGGAAATCAAGAAGCACAAGTTCGTGTCGCTACCGGCAGAAGGGGTGCAGTATTTCGACCAAGAAAAACTCTTTGGGGATGATGTCTTCGATAAGTTTCCGTCGGCGCGTTACGATATTAAAGAGGCAGGCAATGCCTTTGCGTTTGAACTGTGTACGGCTTGCGTCTTTCACCTGATGCGGGCCTCTGAATACGGGCTGAGGGCGTTGGCGGCTGACCGCGAAGTGCAACTCGCTACCAAGAGCGGAAATCCGTTCCCGTTAGATATGGGTACATGGGAGGACGTGTTAAGCAAACTCGGCGGCAAACTGGATGATGTAGTGGGTTGGCCTCGGTCATTGGGGAAGATCAGGACCCAAGCGCTAGAGTTCTACACCAACGCGATTGAGGAAGCCAGGGCAATTAAGGAGTGGAGAAATCCCACGATGCACACTCGGTCCGACTATGGGCATGGGAGCGCAGATCAGATTCTGACTCACGTGGAGCGCTTCATGGTTGGCTTATCC
Source organism: uncultured Acidobacteriota bacterium (assembly GCA_963766785.1). Classification (GTDB taxonomy): domain Bacteria; phylum Acidobacteriota; class Terriglobia; order Terriglobales; family Acidobacteriaceae; genus Telmatobacter. The sequence continues at coordinate 630,543 of CAVYBV010000002.1, read as the reverse complement.
AGCCGTATTTCGGAGAGGGAGAAAACGCCCCTCATCTGGACAGAAGCACAGTTGCGGTAGGCTTTGCGCTATCATGTCAGCATGAAAGTTAAGCCGACAACATCCCCGGAGTTCGACAGGTTCAATACGCTTGTGGGCAAGGTGTTGTCGGTTCCGAAGGCTGTTCTGGATCAGCGCGAAAGCGAGTATCAAAAGCAATCGAAGGCGAATCCCAAGAGGCGCGGGCCGAAGTCAAAGTCCGCGTCCAAACCATAGATAAAGCTATAAGAATCAGGCAGACCGCCCCATTGACTTCGATTCGTTCGCCTTCATAATCGAAGTATGAACGAACCAAAGACCCTCCGACAAGCAATCGAATTCTTCGCCAGTGCCGACAACTGCGTTGCCTATCTTGTGGCGCAGCGCTGGCCGGATGGAGTGGTTTGCCCTACCTGTGGCCGCAAGGATGCGTCCTACGTGGCAAAGCGCCGCGTCTGGCAGTGCAAGAGCCGTCACCGTCGTCGTCTTCTTTATTCTAACGTGCGTTGTGTTCGTGCCGTTGGATCATTTCCCTGACTTGGAGAAGGCGATCCCCAGATGGGTGTTTGGCGGTGTGATTGTATTCATTGTCGTGGCGAGCATCTCTGCGGGGCACTATATCTGGAAGTGGTTAGATGATTACTAATCTGGCACCTTAGAAACCCGCTCGCCCAGCCGCTAAGGAAGGAAGAGCAGATCAAGTCTCACAATCCAGTCGAAGGCAACGCGGAGCAGGGCTTGATGACCCAAGTAAGTTATTGCCCCGAAACCGGCAATAATTTACTTGACTCGCCCAATGGCGTAAAGTTGATTCATTGCCGGGAAAGAATTGGTTTCTAAGTGAACCATCGTTTTCGCGGTTGTAGGTTCGACGACGGGCGGTTTGATCCGTGCCCGCCGGCGGTCGAGTTAGGTCCTTGGATGGCAAACATTTACATTTACGGTGACGAAAGCGGAAAGTTCAGAAATTCAGCCTTTGTCTCGATGTGTGGCTACGTAGGGCAGAGAGATGACTGGCAGGAGCTCTCCAGTTATTGGGCGGACGAAATGGGGCAGCGAGGGCTGCCCCCGATTCACATGTCGCAGATGTTTTCCCCTACCCCGAAGGCCGCCTGGCGAGAGGTTAGGGAGCGCTATGGACCCGACGACTGGCCGGGTGCGAGGTCGAGGATCATCGAGCGGTTTGCAAATTTGGTCCGGGCGGGCAAGATCTACGCGGTTGGTGCGGTCGTCGATGCGGAACACTTCAGAAATCTGCCAGATTCTGAGTTTAAGAGGTTCTATCAGGATCCGGTCTTTCTCGGGCTGTATGTTCTCCTCTTTAGCGGAATCCGCCGCATCAGTCGCGTCGATCCGTGGGGTTCGGTCGGATTCGTCGTCGATGACGACCCGGAGACAGCCCCCAAGTTTTACCAGCGCCTGAATCGAATAAGGCAAATGCCGCACGAACTGTGTGTTGAAATTAAGAAGAGGATCGGCGCTATAACCTTCGCACGTGATGGTGGGTATCCTGGGCTACAGGCGGCGGACATGCTAGCCTACGTAGCCAGGCGCCGATTGCTGGCTGGTTCAGACGTGCCCTGGCCTACAGATCTGTATGACACCCTGCGGCCGGGCGGGGATCAACGTTGGCCGCTGATATTTGACGGGACGCTTCTGGACCGGATGGCCGCAAGCGGACCACGGCTGGAGGGATGAGTCCATGGGTAAAGAGGAAGCTGAGCGCTTCGACGCTACGGTGCGCAAGGTGCTTTCAGTTTCGCGCGAGGAGTTGAACCGCCGCGAAGAGGAATGGAAGCGCCAGCGCGCCAACGAAAAGCCCAGAGGTAGGAAGCCGGCCCCGCCGAAACCCCCGACCGCTCCGACCCCTGCGACCTCAGACGAGGAGGGACGGGCGCGGGGCAAGGAAGCGGCGGATGCGCTCAACAAGCTATTCAAGGACAACCCAGATTACGAAGTCCCGTACTAGGTCACTCGTGTTTGTAAAGGTCGTAGCAGAGTGGCAGAGCGTTAGTCTTTTGTGGCCCGGGGTTACAGAGTTGTCCTGTCTTGGTGTCGAGAGCTGGGCCGCCGGCGTCGACGAAACGCTGGTAGGAACGGGAGCAGCCCGTGGCCGAGACCAACAATAGGAGCAGAACGAGAGATTTCACGGTTTCACCGCCTTGGCGTTGTTGGGGAAGAGCCATTATACGATCACAAAGCCAAGGCCATTGGAGGAAGAATGAGCCCAGAAGAAAGTCGGGAGATCAAGGGTCGAGCGCTGCTGGAATACGAGGAAGCGAAGGCGGACTTGGCGCTTCTTCGGGCGAAAGCAGACGCCTGGCTTCGGCTCTTTGAACAGGCGGTAAGTTTTCTCACCTGCGCTAAAAGGGATTCCGCCGCCACTGAGGAGCAGGCGAAAAAAGCAAAGGGCGAGGTTATCAAGGAGATGCCGTCGCTTGAGGCCATCCTTTCAATTCATGCGGTGATTCAACTTGACGGGGAAATCGCCGCTGCGGTCGCGAGGATGAGAAAAGCCGAGGCTGTAAAAAAGGACCTCGGCTTCAATGGAGTTTAGGTTTCCTGCCGCGCCTCGGGCGCGCAGGATTAGAAGGCCGGGGCGGCTCCAACCTTGCCGGTTAGCTCGGCGAACGTGAGCCGCTTACCGGTGATCTTGCGGACGGCCAGATCGAAGCGGTCGGCATCGGTAAGGGGGTTAGCTTTCGTGGTCCGATTGTTGAACCGGAATGCTTGTTCGTCCACGTAGCGGTCCAGATGGAAAGGCTCGACCGCGACGTAAGTTCCATTCAGGCACCGCTTGAGAAGGCTCCAAAAGTTCTCGATTCCCTGGGTGTGAACTTCGCCGCGAACGTACTCATTGAGGTGGTTAACGGTCTCATGGACGAATTCCTTTTCAGCCAAAGTCGCATAGGCCCCGGCACCGTCGGTGTAGACCTTGGAGCCCGGGACAACCTGATCCAGAATCTCCTGCTGGAGAACGTCGCGGCGGGCGAAGGGGATCACCTTGGCGCGAACCTCGCGGGTGTTGCGGTCCAGCATCCCCATGACGACGGCCTTGCTATTGGGAAGGCCAGTGTTCTGAATCCGCCGCCGTTTCGCAAGGTGCATGTTGGGCTGCTTCCCGCCGATGTAGGTTTCATCCACTTCAACGGGACCGTCGCCGCCGCCGATCCGCAGGATGCTATCCGACTTGAGGGCCAGTCGGATGCGGTGCAGCATGAACCAGGCCGACTTTTGGCTGACCTTGACCGACCGCGCGATCTCGTAGCTGCTCACCCCGTTCTTGCAGTTTGTGACCATCCACATCGTTGTGAGCCACTTGCTCAATGGGATCGCCGAATCCTCCATGATGGTTCCGACTTTGATGGAGAATTCGCGCTTGGCGTGATGGCTGGAACACTTCCAGGTCCGGCGCTCGGCGTTGAAGCTGACACTTTCCGAACCGCATCCTGGGCAAATAACCTTGCCATCCGGCCAGCGGCGCTCGGAAAGGTAGCGGATGCAGTTGTCGAGCTTGTCGAAGTAGACGATAGCTTGTTGAAGGGAAAGAGGTTCGCGTTCCATATCCATCACCTGAAACAAACATACCCCAATTATATGGGCGAGTCAAGTTAATTATTGCCCCGAAACCTGTCAAGCCCCACGGTCTGTGGAAAACCGGCTCATACCCCAATGAACATTGGAGAAAAGAAAGTTGGCCAAAACTGCAGTCTTACGTAGTCTGGGTGCTACACTGGAAACAGTCAGAAAAGAATGTGCCCGCGCCATCGCGCGGGCCTTTCTATTTCAGGCACAGATCCGCCGCGAAAGGAGCCCGGGACGATGCAACACGCAAACTGCAACCACAGCCTGCAAGCCATCTCCCGGCTCTCCCCGCCGCCCCGGCCAAAAAGCCGCCAGAACGCGTGCAAATTCACTGCACTTTCAGCTCCCATCTTCATCAATCCACTCGACATCGCCGTTTTTTATTTTCGCGCTTTTCGCGCCGGCTATACAGTTCGGTCCAACCGGACCTCTGAGCGCTCTCCAACCCCTGTTGGAAGGATGAGGAGAACTAGGCGAGAATCGTCATGTGAAGCGTGCTTTATTGACCTGCGGAGTCGCGGCCGCGTTGAGCATCGCCGCCACGCACGCAGTGGCAGCGCAATTGCCGCGCGCGGGAAAAGCGCCTTCGCCGCACCTCGAGCGCCATCCCACTGTCGCGCTTACGTTTGACGATCTGCCGGCGGCCGGCGAACTGCCCGGCGACGAGACCCGCGCCGCCATTCTCGGCCGCCTTGCCGGCGAGCTGAAAGCCGCGCATCTCGAGGGCACGTACGGCTTTGTGAATGCCGTCGATCTAGACGACGATCCCGATGCGCAGCAGGCGCTGCGGGATTGGGTTCAAGCGGGGATGAACATCGGCAATCACACCTGGTCGCACCCTGCGCTCAGCAGCGTGACGGCGGAAGCGTTCGAATCCGACATTGCGGGCGACGAACCGGCATTGCGCCAGTACGCGGAAGGGCGCGACTGGCACTGGTTCCGCTATCCCGACCTGGAGGAAGGCGACACCCTGGCCAAGCGGGACCATGTTCGTGCGTGGCTGCGCGATCGCGGCTACCGCATTGCCGAGGTTACGCTGAACTTTCAGGACGACGACTGGAGCGACCCGTATAACCGCTGCTCTGCCAAGAACGACGCGGCCGCAATTACGTGGCTGAAGCAAAGCTATCTTGCCAACGCGGCGGAGTTCATCCGGCTGGGGCGCGAGGAAGAGCAGATTGCATTCGGGCGCGAGATTCCCAACGTGCTGCTGCTCCACGCCACGGACTTTACCACGCTGATGCTGCCCAGCCTTCTCGATCTGCTGCACACTGAAGGTTTCCGGTTCGCATCGCTGGCCAAAGTGGAACAGAATCACGCGTTCAGCCTGGATCCGCATGCGGGGCTCGCGGACGGCGGCCCGCTGCCCAACCTCTACCTGAACTCGCGCCATCTGAAATATCCGCCGTTTCAGCCGGAGCCGGTGGAGAAGCTGGACAGCATGTGCCGGTAACGGATTGCCCCAATCAGCCGCCGGCGATGGCGCCGATGACGAGCAGAGGTTCCTGGCCCTGGACGACCGCATCGGGGAGGGGCTTGTCGACGGAGTCGTGAGAGAGGTCTTCCTGGCAGGCGAAGAAGCGCAGGAAAGGACGGCGCTCGAGTGTGCCGTGGTCGCGAATGGTGCCGCGGAGCGTGGGATAGCGGGCCTCGACGGCATCGAGCACGGAGCGCAGCGTGACCGGCGGCTCAACTTCCACGGTGATCTCCGGACCCACCTGCGCGAGGTTGCGGAGGTGATAGGGGAGGGCGACGCGAATGGAGTGAGTGGGCATAAAGCGGAGTTAGCGGAGCCAGCGGGGTTAGCGGAACTAGGGCCGGTAGCCTGTAGCCGGTAGCTTCGGTCCGCGAGCTACAAGCTACAAGCTACGGGCTCAAGGCAGCGTTTGCACCTCCACGCTGAGGACGGCGGGGAGATCGTGGACCACGGTGCGCCAGGTGTCGCCGCCGTCGGGTGAGCAGTAGACCTGGCCGCCGGTGGTGCCGAAGTAAATGCCGCAATCGTCGAGGCGGTCGACGGCCATGGCGTCGCGGAGCACGTTGACGTAGCAGTCTTTCTGCGGCAGTCCTTTGGTGAGCGCTTCCCACTCGTTGCCGCCGGAGCGGCTGCGGTAAACCTCCAGCTTGCCGCCGATGGGGAAATGCTCGGAGTCGCTCTTGATGGGGACCACGTAGATGGTTTCGGGCTCGTGGGCGTGGACATCGATGACGAAGCCGAAGTCGGTGGGAAGATTGCCGCTGACTTCGTGCCAGGTGTCGCCGGCGTTGTCGGAGCGCATGACGTCCCAGTGCTTCTGCATGAAGAGGACATCGGGACGCGAGGGGTGCAGCGCAACGTGGTGGACGCAGTGGCCGACCTCGGCGTCCTGGTCGGGCATGTACGGCGATCTCAGGCCCTTGTTGATGGGCGTCCAGGTCTTGCCGCCGTCGTCGGTGCGGAAGGCGCCGGCGGCGGAGATGGCGATGTAAATGCGGTCGGGGTTGGCGGGATCGAGAAGGACGGTGTGGAGGCACATGCCGCCGGCTCCGGGCTGCCATTTGGGGCCGGTGCCGTGGCCGCGCAGGCCGGAGAGCTCATGCCAGGATTCGCCGCGGTCGTTGGACTTGAAGAGGGCTGCGTCTTCGATGCCGGCGTAGACCACGTTGGGGTCCGCGAGCGAGGGCTCGATGTGCCACACGCGCTTGAACTCCCACGGGTGCTGGGTGCCGTCGTAAAACTGGTGGGTGGTCAGCGGCTTTCCGGTCTCTTCGGAGGTGTCGTAGAGGAAGCGGTTTGGCGCCGTGGCGGGCCACTTGGGCATCTCGGGTTCGCCGGGCTTGAGGCCGGGCTGGTGCCAGGTCTTGCCGCCGTCTTCGGAGCGCTGAATGAGCTGGCCGAACCAGCCGCTGGTTTGCGAGGCAAAGATGGTGTTGGGATCGACGGACGACCCTTTCATGTGGTAGACCTCCCAGCCGGCGAAGTGCGGGCCGGAGACGGACCAGTTCTGGCGCTTGCCATCGGATTCAATGACGAAGCCGCCTTTATGCGTGCCAACGAGAAGACGGACGGAACTCATGCATGACCTCCGGCGGCCGGCTTTGAGGGGAAGGCGGCCGCGATCGAGCGAGTTGGATTGTTGCCTTGCCATTGTGGCCTATGGGGTGCGGATGCGGCAAGGCGGGTTCGATGAAAAAACCGAGTACAGCGAAATAATAGTTGATATCAACGTTTCGTGGCAAGAAGGCGATCTGGAACTCTGTATCATCGGTTTGTTGGTTTTGGGGCCGCTGCTATCGTATTCGTCAGCGTCCTAGAAAGCGAGACGGATGATCGAATTTGAGGAGATCGGCCTCACCCCTGAAACTCAGCTTGACATCGATGCCTACTGCAAGGAAGTGGATGACTTTCGCCTCGAGGGTCCTCTCGACCGGGTATCGCTGGCGAAGCTCGAAGAGCACTTTAGGGCACTTCATGTGTATAACAGCGCTGGGATCGAGGGGAACCGATTGACGTTGCAGGAAACGATGCTGGTCCTTCGTGACGGAATGGAAATCAGCGGTAAGCCGCTTCAGGACAGCATCGAGGCGCGGAACTTGGGCCAGGCGTTTGATTATCTAAGGGAGCTCTCCGCAGAAAATGTCGCGATACGAGAGACCGACATCCGTCACCTTCACCAGCTCGTGGTAGGCAATTCGCCGGAGCTCTCGCCGGGCGAATACCGGAAGGTTGGGGTCATTATCTCTGGGGCAGAGTATCGTCCTCCGGAGCCACTCGAGGTCCCGAGCCGCATGGCTGAGCTGGTCCGATGGATAAACGAAAACGCCGGCAAGAACCCCGTCATCCTTGCTTCCGTCGCTCACCATGAGTTGGCTGCCATTCATCCGTTCAAAGATGGAAATGGAAGGGTGTCTAGGCTCCTGATGAACTTGCTACTGATGCGCGCTGGCTTTCCGATTAGCAACTTAAGTAGGGATAACCGTCCAGCATATTATGACGCCCTCGCGTTCGCCGACGTCGGTATTTACGATCCGCTCATACGTCAGGTGAAAAACAGTAGCGGTTCCCTTTTCGCCGAATACACCCGAATAGAAAGGAAAACAAAGACAACGGAACTTTGGGCGGAAAAGCGGGGAATTCGTGAACGCAAAGAGCTCCAAAAACAAGAACAAGCAAAAACAAGAACTGTGGCTTAGCCGGATTAAGCAGATATTCCTAGAATATCAAAATGCGACTGAGTTGCTCGACGACAGGATCGAACAGCTTGAAATCGCCTTCTATGACTACAAAACCGAAATCGACTTCGACAAAAAACGCAGATCCTTCGCTGCGCTCAGGATGACAGCGTTGGTCGAAATGAGCGACGAGCGCTGTTGGACCGGAAGACTGATGCTGTTGAACTAGACTTAGACTGAATATGTCTTTTATCAGCTTATTTGGCAGTTTGAACGGGGAGCCGGAAAAGCCCGAGGAGCCTGAGGAGCAGAAGGCTGGATTTTTCAGCCGGATGAAGCAGGCGGTTTCGCGGACGCGGGAGTCGTTCGGCTCGAAGATCGAGGGAATTGTTGCGCTGACGCGCACGGTGGACGAGGCGGCGCTCGAAGATCTGGAGAGCGCGCTGCTGACCAGCGACCTGGGCGTGCAGACGACGGCCGAAATTTTGAACTCGCTGCGGGAACGGGCGAAGCGGCAGGCGATTGACGGCGGCGCGGAGCTGCGGGAGCTTCTCAAAGAACAGATCAAGGCGATTCTGGAAGCGCCGCAGCGGCCGGTTCCCTTCCCTGCCACGCCGCCCAAGGTGACGTTTCTGGTGGGCGTGAACGGGACGGGCAAGACGACCACGAGCGGAAAGCTGGCGGCGTGGTCGCGCGCGCAGGGACGGACAGCGATGCTGTGCGCGGCGGACACGTTTCGCGCGGCGGCGATTGAGCAGTTGGAGATTTGGGCGGCGCGGAGTGGCGTGGAGATGATCAAGACGCGGCAGGGCGGCGATCCCGCGGCGGTGCTGTTCGACGCCATGAGCGCGGCCAGGGCGCGGGGTATTGCGGACCTCTACGTGGATACGGCGGGACGGCTGCACACCAAGACCGGGCTGATGGATGAGCTGGACAAGATGCGGCGGACGGCGACGCGGCAGATTGCCGATGCGCCGCACGAAGTGCTGCTGGTGATGGACGCGACCACGGGGCAGAATGGGTTGCAGCAGGCGCGGCTGTTTACGGCGTCGGCGGGGGTGACAGGGATTGTGCTGACCAAGCTGGACGGGACGGCCAAGGGCGGGATTGCAGTGGCGATTGCGCGGGAGTTGAATCTGCCGGTTCGGTTTGTGGGCGTGGGCGAGAAGATGACGGATTTGCTGGAGTTTTCCGCGGAGGCGTTTGTGGATGGGCTGCTGGGGTGAGAAGAGTGGTCAGTGATCAGTGGTCAGTGAACAGCAGATTCCCCGCCGCGGCGGGGAATGACGGAAAGAAGAGCAAAGGCAAGAGCAAATGCAGATCCTTCCCCTTCACTCCGCTCAGGGTCAGGATGACAACTTGATTTATTAGAGAGCGATTGGTTAGAGAACGCTGAGTTAGGGAACGGTTCGCGGGAGGCTTGGATTGGATAAATTTCTGGTGACGGGCGGATGGCCGCTGGTGGGCACGATTCACGTGTCGGGGGCGAAGAACTCGGCGCTGCCGTCGATGGCCGCGGCGATTCTGACCACCGAGGACGTGATGCTGGAAAACGTTCCCCAGGTGCGCGACATCGACACCGAGCGGAAGCTGCTGGCGGCGATGGGCGCGGAGGTGGAGCTGTGGGACGACGGCGAGACGCGACGCACCAGGATCAATTGCGCCAGTTTGCCGGAGCCGGTGGCCAAGTACGAAATTGTGAAGACGATGCGGGCGAGCTCGCTGGTGCTGGGGCCGCTGGTGGCGCGGTTCGGTGTAGCGCGGGTGGCCATGCCGGGAGGGTGCGCGATCGGCGGGCGGCCGATTGACCTGCACATCAAGGGCCTGGAAAAGATGGGCACGGAGATTACGCAGGAGCACGGGTACCTGGTGGCGCGTACGGATCGGCTGAAAGGCGCGCATATTGTGTTCGACAAGATCACGGTGACGGGGACCGAGGACCTGCTGATGGCGGCCACGCTGGCCGAAGGCGAAACGCTGATGGAGAACTGCGCGCGGGAGCCCGAGGTCGGTGATCTGGCGGCGCTGCTGACGGCGATGGGCGCGAAGATTGAAGGCGCGGGCACGGCGGCGATCCGGGTGCAGGGCGTGACGAGCCTGCATGGAGCGCGGCACCGGATCAATCCCGACAGAATTGAGGCGGGGACATTTCTGATTGCGGGCGCGATCACGGGCGGCGACCTGATTGTGGCCGGCTGCAACACCGAGCACCTGGGGGCGCTGATAGGCAAACTGCAGGAGGTTGGCGTGCGCGTGGACGTGCTGGGGCGCGACGCGGTACGAGTGCGGAGTCATGGAACTCTGCGCGCAGCCGATATTTCTACGGAGGAGTATCCGGGGTTTCCCACCGACATGCAGGCGCAGTACATGGCGCTGGCCACGCAGGCCGAGGGCGCGAGCGTGGTCAAGGAGAACATCTTCGAAAACCGGTTCATGCACGTGCAGGAGCTGGTGCGGATGGGGGCGCAGATCAAGGTGGACGGGCGGACGGCGACGGTCGAGGGGCGGGCAAAGCTGTCGGCGGCAAGCGTGATGTGCTCGGACCTGCGGGCCTCGGCGAGCCTGGTGCTGGCGGCGCTGGTGGCCGATGGGCAGACGGTGCTGGACCGGGTGTACCACATCGACCGCGGCTACGAGCGGATTGAGCAGAAGCTGCGCGGGGTGGGAGCGAGGATTGCGCGGGTGAGCCAGGTGCCGGCGGGAGTGGCGGAGGAGGCGTTCGCGTGATGACAGCCGGTAGCCGGTAGCTCGTAGCCGGAAGCTCCAAATCAAGGCATGAGCAGAAGGAATGTCGATCTTTTGAATCTGTCTGCGAGCGTGTGGTGTGGCAGCAAGGGCATTTCGAATCGCGCCTAAGAGCTACGGGCTACAGGCTCCTGGCTACAGGCTGCTATCGCCAGCTTACGGCCAGGTGCCAGCGCAGGTTGTGCCTGGAAGTTTTGCCGAGGACGCACTCGTATTCGCGCAACTCGGACAGGACCTGAGCGGTTTCAGAGCCGAAGGCGGCAAGGTTCTTGAGTAGAAAGTCGATGAGGGCACAAACGGTGGCGAGGCCATCGGCCGGGGAGAACCACTGTGGGCGGGGAAGATGGCTGGCCCAATCCGGATTGCCGGCGCCTTGTTCCATAAGAAGGGCCATGGAATTCTCGTCGGCGGAGAAGAATTCAAGGAGCGGCTTCACATTGAGGCGCTCGGCGAGGCGTTCGAGAGCATCCTCGTTGCGGGCCAGGGCGTGGCCATTGACGAAAATGTCGAACCCGGGGTCCTCACCCTCAACTACAATGTAAAGGCTGGCAGCCATTTAAGCCAGTTTAGCGGGGTATGAGGGTTGGCGGCGACCAAAATGGAACGAGGCATCTGGAATATTACGTACCGGTCATCTCTACCACTTCCGTGACATTGCCGATGGACAAATGGGGGAGTAATAAACGGCGAAGGTGCTCCTATAATTCTCTAGGACAGCTATAGCTTGGACAAGGGTGGCGCGGGATAAGGCTCAAGGAGAGGTGGTCTGCGTTGGATTGGAGTAAGCTGCCAGATCTGATTGCTTTTGGTCTCCTGGCGGGAGCATTTGCCTCTGTTGCGCGCCATAGTCATACTCCGGTTTCGCGCCACTGGCTCACAGCGTGGCTGCTGATTGTCATCCATTTTGGGGCGTTCATGTTCGCCCCCTTGCCCGGGTGGGCAGGCAGCGCCGGCAACCTGGCGGGACTGCTGGCGCTGATCTGGGCGGGTGTGCTGTTCATGCGCGCGGCCGTTCCTTACCGCACTGAAGGCTCGAGCCGGGCAATGCTGGTGGTTCTGCTTGCGGCCTACACTTTTTACGCAACCGCGCTAACCATGAGCGCGCCGCAATGGCTGCTGCGCACAGCGGCCCTGACATTCGCCGCAGGCCCGATCGCCGTGATGGTGGTGAGCGCGAGGAAGTTCTCCCATCGGCTGCGCTGGATCGTGGTGGGGCTGCATTGCGGGCTGGCGGCGTTCCTGCTGTATGCAGAACGGCGCAACGACGGCGGCGACATGGCCCTGAACGGGGTCTTGTTCACGGTTTACATCGGAGCCGCAATCCACTTTTGGTACATGTACAGGAGGGCGACGGCGGGCGCATTCACAACCGTCAGCGGGTTCTTCCTGTGGGCCAACGTGTTTACGGTGGCGCCCATCACCCTGACGCTTTTCCCCAATCTGCATCTGGAGAACGAGGTTTGGAACCTGCCCAAGTACGTGGTCGCGGTGGGCATGATCCTGATCCTGCTGGAGGACCAGATTGCGCACAACAAGCACCTGGCGCTGCATGACGCCTTGACCGGCCTGCCCAACCGCAGGCTGTTCCAGGACCGGCTGGCAAGCGCGCTGGAGCGGGCGCGGCGGACGAGCACGCGAACGGCGTTGGTGGTCCTGGACCTGGACCGGTTCAAGCAGGTGAACGACACGCAGGGGCATCACATCGGGGACCTGCTGCTGCAGACCGTGGCGCACATGTTCGACGGACGCATACGGCGCTCGGACACCGTGGCGAGAACGGGCGGCGATGAGTTTGCGGTGATTTTGGAAGGGCCGACGAGCCTGGTCGAGGCGAAACATGTGGGAAACTCGCTGCTGGACCTGCTGAAGGAGCCGCTGCGGCTGAAGGATCGGCTGGTGAAGGTGGAGGCGAGCATGGGAGTGGCGGTCTTCCCGGACGATGCAGAGGACATGGAACAACTGTTCATCAAGGCCGACCTGCGCATGTACGACTTCAAGCGCAACGTCTCACTGCCGGTGATCATGGAGCCTGAGCGGCCGGTGCGCGTGGCGTCTGCGGAACCGAGCAAGGTGCCGGCGTCGTAAGCCTAGGAGCAACCTTTCAGGATAAATAGGGCGCAATGGCTGGCCGCGGTTTCCGCACCGAATGACAAATGGAAAACCAAAGGCCCGGAACCAAGTTCCGGGCCTTTGGTCTTTTGAGCCGGTAACGGCGGGAATCAGCCCTGGCCACCGCCATGAGGACCGCGGGCGCCGCGGCGGCGACGACGGCGGCGGTTGTTTGCGGCTGCATCCTGCGGACGGCCTCCGCCGGCTGCCGGGCCGGCAACGACGGGGGCGCCGTCGGCACGGTTGAAGTTGGGCTCGGTATCCTCATCGAACTCCACCGTTGGTTCATCGAAGTCGTCGCCGCCCTCAATGAGGATGGTGCTCTGGTTGGTGCGCGGCTGGCGCTCGTCGAACTCGTGGCGCGGCGGGCGTGGAGGCTGCGGCTGAGGCGCACGCTGCGGGGGCGGCGGTTCGTGGGCGTCCGCCTCGTCGGGGGGAGCAACCTCCTGCTGCTGCGCCAGCTTGGCCTTCTGTTCCCTGATGAGCGCCTTGCGGCTGAGCTTGATGCGGTTGCCCTCGATGGCGAGGACCTTGACCATGACCTGGTCGCCTTCGCGCAGCTCGTCCTTGACTTCCTTGACGCGATGCTCGGCGATTTCAGAGATGTGCAGCAGGCCATCGGTGCCGGGGAAGAGCTCGACGAAGGCGCCGAACTCAGCCAGGCGGACCACCTTGCCCAGGTAGATTTTGCCCACTTCCGGCACGGCGGTGATGTCGCTGATCATGGCCAGCGCCTTCTTGAGCCCGTCGGCATCGCTCGAGGCCACGCTTACGCGGCCGGTGTCGTCAACGTCGATCTTGGCGCCGGTCTGCTCCACGATGCCGCGGATGGTGGCGCCGCCCTTGCCGATAAGATCGCGGATCTTGTCGGTGGGAATCATCACCGTCTCAATGCGCGGAGCGTACTTGGAGCGCTCAGTGCGGGGCCCGGAAAGCTCGGCGTCCATCTTGTCGAGCAGGAACAGGCGGCCGCGGCGAGCCTGCTCCATGGCCTGCTCGAGGATGTGGCGGGTGAGGCCGCCGATTTTGATGTCCATCTGCAGGGCGGTGATGCCGTTGCGGGTTCCGGCGACCTTGAAGTCCATGTCGCCGTAGTGATCTTCTGCGCCGGCGATGTCAGTGAGGATGGCGTAGTCGTCGCCTTCCTTCACCAAACCCATGGCCACGCCGGCCACGGCGCCTTTGAGAGCAAGGCCCGAGTCATAAAGCGCCAGCGAAGCGCCGCAGACGGAGGCCATGGACGAGGAGCCATTGGACTCGAGGATGTCAGAGACGATGCGGATGGAGTACGGCGATTCTTCCGCACTGGGCAGGACGGCGGAGATGGCGCGCTCGGCGAGTGCGCCGTGGCCCACTTCGCGACGGCCCACGCCGGTCATACGTCCTGTTTCGCCAACGCTGAACGGCGGAAAGTTGTAGTGGAGCATGAAGTTTTTCCGCTGCTCGCCTTCGTAGCTCTCCAGGCGCTGGCCGTCATCGGCGGTGCCCAGAGTGGCCGTGACCAGGGCCTGGGTCTCGCCACGGGTAAAGAGCGCCGACCCGTGGGTACGGGGAAGAACGCTGGTTTCGATGCTGATGGGGCGAATCTCGTCGAAGGCGCGGCGGTCGGGGCGGATGCGTTCGCGGGTAACCTGCTCGCGGAAGATGCGCTCGCGCAGGAGTTCGTAGTAGTGGGCGAGCTTCTTCTTTGCGCCGGTGGTGTCGTCGGCGGGAATCCCGGCAGCGAGCTCGTCCTTGATCTGCTTGATGAGGGTGTAGCTCTCGGTTTTGCCGTGGGTTTTGGTGTCGAGCGCGTCCTTGAGGCGGTCGCCGATTTTCGCCATGAGCTCGTTGTAGTAGGCCTCGTCGTGCTCGGGCGCGGTAAACGCGCGCTTGGGCTTGCCGGCCCTGGCAACCAGCTCCTCGATGGCGGCGACGATCTTTTTGATCTCGCCCTGGGCGAACTCGATGGCGCTGAGAACGATCTCTTCGCTCTCCTGCTTGGCGCCGGCCTCGATCATGACGATGCCGTCCTTATGGCCGACGACCATGATGTTGAGCGAGCTTTCCTGGCGCTCGGAGTAGGTGGGGTTGATGACAAACTCGCCATTGACCCGGCCCACGCGGACGGCGCCGATGGTGGCGCCGAAGGGGACGTCGGAGAGCGCCAGAGCGGCCGCGGCGGCATTGATGCCGATGACATCGGGGTCATTTTCCTTGTCGGCGGAAAAGACCAGCGCGATGATCTGGGTCTCGTTGCGGAAGCCGTCTGGGAACAGCGGGCGAATGGGGCGGTCGATCTGCCGGGCGGTGAGGATCTCCTTCTCGCTGGGGCGGCCTTCGCGCTTGATGAAGCCGCCGGGGATGCGCCCGCCGGCGTAGGTGTACTCGCGGTAATCGACCGTGAGGGGGAAGAAGTCGATGCCCTCGCGGGGATCGGGCGAGGCAACGGCGGTGGCCAGAACGACAGTTTCGCCGGTGGAAACCAGGGCAGCGCCCGAGGCTTGCTTGGCCATGCGCCCGGTTTCAATGGTCAGGCGCTTGCCGCCGGCCAGCTCGATGGCGACTTCATGCTTGGTAGACATAGTGTCCTCTTTTCTGTTTTTCGCTTGGGAAACTTGGGTGGGGCGCGGCGCCGTGCGCGGCCGGAAAGGGCTCATGCGGCACGGGGCTCCGAGGCAGGGGGTTCCGGGGCGCGGAAAGCGCCGGCTGTGTGGCTGCGGCCGGGGAGGGCGCGGCGTTCGCGGTCAAGCGACAGTCTGGCGTGGTCCCTGGCTGCCAACGTGGTTCGCCAGGTACTCCATGGCCCCAGGTTCCATATACGTCAGGGGCCTTGACCAACCTTCGGTCTGGGCGCTTCCGGGTCAAAGATAGGCTTTCCGGGTGAACGATTACTTGCGGATACCCAATTTGCCGATGACGTCGCGGTAGCGGTCGGCATCGTGCGTCTTGAGGTAATCCAGCAGGCGGCGGCGTTTGCTGACGAGCATGAGCAGGCCACGCCGGGAAGCGTGATCCTTCTTGTGCGTTTTGAAGTGCTCGGTCAGCTCGCCGATCCGCTCACTCAGAATCGCGATCTGGACCTCCGGGGAACCGGTGTCCGAATCGTGGGTGCGGAAGCGCTGAATCAGATCAGATTTCTTTTCGGTCGCCAGCACGGCGTGTGTTGCTCCTCTTGCTTTCTCAAGTCCACTCTCAAAGTGTCTGAATTGAGATTAACATGAACGGGGGCAGAGGGGAACCTTTGGGGAAAATGGCATTGGGCGAGAGAAGCTGAAACGTCAGCGAGTTCCGAAGCGGAACAGGCGATTGTCGAATTGTTCGCGGATGACGGAGATGATGCGGACTTCGAGCGCGTCCCTATGACGAGGATTGAGGAGGACGTTCCATGTGCGCGGCATGATCGCCGACGGCACTCTTCCCAGCGGCGTCTCCATTGATGAAAGCCATTGATCGCCGATCCTCTGCGTCAGTTTGGGCGAACTTCGCCATTTGGCGTCGGCCCGGGGCATGAGTTCCTTAACGGAATGGGTTTCAGGGGCCTCGATCTCAAGGAGTGAGTACGTTGAAGGCAGCGGATAGCTTCGATCCTTGAGGTGGACCAGCACCTCAAGGATGGCTCCGGCCGGGGACTCGGCCAGGAACACGATGCGGTTGCCCCGACTGGACCATCGCGAGGAGAACTTTGTTCCACCCAAGCCGGCTAAATCGATGTGATTGCTGATGCGCCATAGAGTGATCATCGTTCTTGCCGATGTTCCCGACTCAGGCAAACACGCCCTCATCGATCTGGTACAAGAATTCTTCCACAGAACGCTCTCCCGCTTCTGTCTTAAGCAAGGAAAGCGGTGTTCTCCCCTCAAAGCGGTCCGTTGGATGCAACAACCACCCGCGACCGTCTTCCCGATTTCCATACACCTTTACAGCGAGCTCATACATCTTCGCGACACGTGCCAGGCGATCGGATTCTTCGGGGCTTAGGGGCTCCTTGCGTTGGCGGCGGTGCTTGAGGGTACGCGGCGGGATCACGGCATTTACGAGATCCCTTGCCGGTATTGCCGAATAGGTGGCGAAGTCATCAAGCGCGGCCAGGGGCACACCTCGTTCGATGTCTCGCCAATCAAAGGCAAAGGGTGTGTCTTCGAAAGAGGGATTCGCCGTAGCAACATCAGCCATATGGACATTATGCCACAGAATTCGCGGCAAAATGTCCCAACTACTGTCTGGCATCAGATCCAGATGTCGTTCGGGGCCGTGCGTTCCCCGCCCTGCTCGCCGGTGTTGCGCACGCCACGCGGTTCAATTAGAAGGAGATTCACCTCGCTTCCCGCGAAGGGTTTGTGTTCGACGCCTCTGGGCACGATGAACATCTCGCCGGGGCGGATGGTTACGGCTCCGTCGCGGAAGTCGATGCGGAGAACGCCATCCAGCACCAGGAACGCCTCGTCGGTGTCCTGGTGGTGGTGCCAGACGAAGTCGCCTTGGATGCGGACCAGTTTGAACTGGTAGTCGTTCAACTCGGCGATGACGCGCGGCTGCCACTGTTCCGGGATGCGGGCGAGTTTTTCAGCGAAGTTGATGGGCGCGTAATTCATGGGGCCTCCACTGGGGATTACTGGGCGGCGCCGTCGGGCTCTTCTTCTCCGATCCAGTAGTTGGCGCGGGCGACAATTCGTGCGCCGTAATCCTGGGCCAGGTGGACGCGGATGGTATGCAGGCCGGGGGCGGGATCGGAGGGGCTGAAGGTGAGCAGGTATCGATTACGCGCGTCGCGGGCCGCGGTCAGGATGCGCTGCTCGAATTTTTTGTCGGTGATGAAGGTGGTGTATTCGCCGCCGCTCATCAGGGCGATCTCTTTGGTGATGTTTTTGCGGAACGCCTGAATGAGGGCGGCGAGAGCCGAGACGATGTTCATGGTTCGGTTGTCGCCGTTGTCCTTGAGGTCGTGAGTGAACTCAGCCATGATGGGAGAGAACTCGACGGTAAGGACGAGGACGTCGGATTCGCCGATCTTCCTGATGAGGTGCACGATTTTGGTGTGCTTGCTGCCGTGATCGCGGGCCTGGCTGATGAGCAGCAGGACGCGGCGGTTCTGCTTGGGCTCGGTTTCCAGCAGGTCCACGGCGTAGCTGACAGAATCGAGGATGGCGTCGCCGCCGTCGCCGGGCTGGAGCCGATGAAGATCGTCCGTGAGTTCATCTTCAGAGCGGGTGAAATCGTGGATGAGGTGGGGTTGGGAATCGAATTCAACAAGCGCGGCCTCGCTGCGCGGATCGGAGAGGAACAGATCGAGCAGGGGGCCGAGCTTGGCGAACTTGTCAAACTCGAGCACGCTGGCGCCGCCCTGCTCCACCGCGACGACCAGCGAGACAGGAGCGCTGTCGAGCTCCTCCTGGACCCGCACCTTTTGCGGAATACCATTGTCCTCGAGCACGAAATCGCCGGGCTTGAGGCCGTAGAGGATGCCGCCATTGCGCTTTTCAACCAGCGTGGGGACAAGAACTTCGCGGGTGGTGACGCGCAGAGTGGGGCCGTTCTCGAAGCCGGGCATGGGTTTGGGCGGCTCAGGCGGAGGAATCTGCTGCGCGGAGCCGGGAGATTGCGGCGCCGCGAGCGCGGGCTGTTGCGCGGACGCGGTTGCCGCAAGGGCCGCAGCCAATGCTACCGGGAACATGGATTGAAACGTTAAGCCGCGGGAGCGCACAATTTGATGATAGCGGGCTCGCGCCTTATTCCGCAGGGCCATGGCGCCGCGCGAATGAACCGGAAGGATGGGCGGAGCGCATCCGGTGTGAGCGGGCCAGACGGAGTTGCGCCGTGTCCGATTTCGGACAGTTGCAATCAGGATCGGACATGGCGAGATGGCCTGTTTTCGGGATCGTGGGCGCTTTGTCCTGGAATTCAAAGGTCCTGGTCTTTGAGAAGCTTTGGCGGGCGAAGTGCTAAAAAAGAACTCTAGACCCATTCTCATCGAGAGGATTCCCCATGCAGAAGACAGCCTCCGATCTTCGATTTGCGCTGCGGCAGCTGATGAAGGCGCCGGGGTTTTCCATCACGGCGGTGCTGATGCTGGCTTTCGGCATCGGCGCCACCACGGCGATCTTCTCGATTGTGGAGGCGGTGCTGCTGCGTCCGCTTCCCTTCCCCGATTCCGAACGCCTGATGGTGCTCGGGGACAGGTTGGAAGGCGTGAATGTGGGCGACCATAGCGAAGTTGGCGTGACGGTGCCGGACATCAAGGCCTACACGCAGGAGACGCACGGATTCAGCGCGCTGGGCGGGTACGGGTACACGCAATACGAGCTGTCGGGCAACGGCGAGCCGGCGCAGATCAATGCGGCGCGGCTGACGGCGGGGGTGTTTCAGGCGCTCGGAGTGCAGCCGCAGCTTGGGCGCGTATTCACGCAAGATGAGGTGGACCACAGCCAGCAAGTGGCAGTCCTGAGCTACGGGAGCTGGGTGGAACGGTTCCATCGCGACCCGAATGTGGTGGGCGCCAAGATGCTGCTGGACCGCAAGCCGTACATCGTCATCGGGGTAATGCCGCGCGGGTTCGAGTTTCCGCTCAATGCGGGCCAACTGAACCGCACCGAAATGTGGGTACCGATGAGCTTGCGGCCGGATGAGTTGACGCCCGCGGCTGCGGCGAACTGGAGCTACAACATGGTGGGGCGGTTGAAGCCGGGCGTGAGCGCGCAACAGGCGCAGGCCGATGCCGAGGTGGTGGCGAAGGAGATCATGCGGGGCTACCCGGCGATGATCGCCAGCCTGCGCATCAACGCGGAGGTGCAGCCGCTCCAGGAAGATACGGTGGCGCAGACGCGGCCGCTGCTGCGAACGCTGTTTCTGGCGGTCGCGGTGGTGCTGTTGATCGCGTGCGTCAATCTAGCCGGACTGATGCTGGTGCGGGCGATCAGGCGGCAGCGCGAGATTGCGGTGCGTCTGGCCCTTGGCGCGCAGGCGGCGGCGCTGTTGCGGCAGGCCATGCTGGAGAGCCTGGTGTTGAGCGTCAGCGGCGGAGTGCTGGGGCTGGGGATGGCGGCGATCGCGCTCAAGATAGGCAAGAGCCTGCTGCCGGAGACGCTGCCGCGCATCGCCGAGATCGGGCTGAACTGGTACGTGGTGGGATTCGCGCTGCTGTTGGGCATCGTGACCGGCTTGTTGTGCGGGTTGGCGCCGGCCTTTGCCGCATTGCGGACCAATGTGAACGCCGTTTTGAAGGAAGGCGGACGCTCGGGCTCGGAGGGCGGAGGTCATGCGCGGCTGCGATCGACACTTGTGGTCGCAGAGATCGCCATTGCGCTGGTGCTGCTGACGGCTTCAGGCCTGCTGCTGCGGAGCTTCAACAAGATGCGCGACGTGAACCTTGGCTTCCAGCCGGAGCACGCGACCACCGCGGCCTACGGCCTACCGCAGAAGCAATACGCAAAGCAGGACCAGATTGACGAGTTCAACCGCGAGCTGCTGCTCCGGCTGAACGCGCTGCCCGGAGTAACGGCGGCAGGCATCACCACCCAATTGCCCGCTAACGGCGTGAGTAACAACCAGACGTTCGTCGTGGAAGGCTACGTGGCGCCTAAAGGCGCGGATATGAACCTGGCCACGGCATCGGAGCTTCTTGGGAATCCGTTCCAGGCGCTGGGCGTTTCGCTGCTCCATGGACGCTTCTTCACTGAAGCGGACCGGCATGGATCGCAACTTGTCCTCATCGTGAATCACAAGTTCGCGCAACACTACTGGCCGGGTCAGGATCCCATCGGCAAGCGGCTCCGCATCGGCACCAAGGAGATGCAGACGCCATGGATGACGGTGGTGGGCGAAGTGGCGGACGTCAAGCTGAACTCGCCGGATCAGCCGTCGACCGAGCAATACTATGAGCCGGAGCCGCAGGGGCTGGACGATGCAGGATCGCTCGCCTCGCCGACTGACCTGGACGGGACTGGCGGATACATCGTGCTGCGTTCCGCGCTGCCGCCGGAGCAGATGGAGAATTCGCTGCGCATGGTGGTGCGCTCGCTCGATCCGCTGCTGCCGCTGACGCAAGTGCAGACCATGGTGCAGGCCGTTTCAGATAGCGAGGCGCCGCGGCGGTTCAACACCGTGCTCATCGGCAGCTTTGCCGGGGCGGCGGTGCTGCTGGCGGTGCTGGGAATTTACAGCGTGATTGCGTTCAGCGTGGCCTCGCGGGTGCAGGAGATGGCGATTCGCATGGCGCTGGGTTCGCAGCGCGGCGCCATCGTTCAGCTTGTGCTCCGATCCGGCGCCAAGCTGGGCTTGATCGGTTGCATCATCGGATTGGGCGGAGCCGCGGCGGCATCCGGACTGCTGCGTTCGCTGCTTTTTGGCGTGAGTCCGTTCGATCCGCTGGTGCTGACGACGGCCGCGCTGGGAGTTCTGCTGCTGGCGTTGGCGGCATCCGCGCTTCCGGCGCTGCGCGCCGCGTCCATCAATCCCATGGAAGCGCTGCGCGGAGAATAGGCCGCCTATTGCGGCGTGGGCGCAAAATAAGATGCGGCCGGAGAAGCAGGCGCCGTCGAGAGCTTGTGCGAGTCGGGGCTGCCCTGCACCCGGAACGGCTGGTACATGAGCGCAGGGTCCACCTGGTCCCATGATTTGGGCGCGGCGGACTGAACCAGGGGGCGAGCCGCATCGATGGCCGCCCGCGCCGCCACGAACGCCGGCGTGGGTTGAAGAGCGGCATCGAAGGGCAACGGACGCTGCTCGGCGCCGTCGGCGCGCTTTGCCCAGTCTCCGTGGATCGCGTTCAACCAGGTGTGCGCGTCGGTGATGCCCCAGGTGAGCGCAACCGGGGCGTTGGGCTCCTCCAGCACCAGGCACAGGTAGCTGCCATAGACCAGTGCCACCGCCTGGTCCTGCGCATCCGGTCCGCCATCCACCCCGCGCGTGTTCACATCCATCTCGGTCACGTAGACCTCGAGCCCCAATTCCTTCATCTCGCGAATGAATCTCCGCAGTCCCGCTCCCGGCTGCGGTCCCGTTGCCTGCAGGTGACTCTGCAAGCCCACCGCGTGGATGGGTATGTTGCGCGCCTTGAGCCGGCGCACCAGCATCAGCACCTGGCCGCGCTTCAGAGCCTGATCGTCGCTGTCGAGTTCAATGCCGTAATCGTTATACGTTAGCTTTGCGGAGGGGTCGGCTTCGGCCGCGGTCTTGAACGCCAACTCGATGTACTCGGGCCCGATGAGGCCGAGCCACGGCGAATTGCGCAATCCATCCGCCCGCCCGTCCTTGGGTTCGACCGCCTCATTCACCACGTCCCAGCTATGGATTTTTCCGCGGTAGCGGCCGGCAACCGTCTGGATATGGTCGGTGAGCAGTTTGCGCGCATTGTCCTTTGTGGCCGTGGTTTTGAACCAGGACGGCAACTGCTCATGCCAGCAGAGATTGTGGCCGCGCACGCGCTGGCCGGCAAGCGCGGCAAAGCGCATCAGCCGGTCGGCCTGGGTGAAGTCGTAGGTATTGGGCATGGGGCGCAGAGGACCCCACTTCATGGAATTCTCCGCCACCACGATGTTGGCCTGGGTGGCAATCAACGTTGTATACGGATCGGTGCTTGTTCCGGCGGCCATGCCGTCCATGTCGAGCAGCATGGGATTCACGGCGCAGCCAAACAGCAAGCCGCGCGCTTGCGCATGAAAACGCAGCGAGTCGGCGCCGCTCACGTTCACGTGAATACCTGTGGTGTCGAACGCGGGCGCCCAGCGCGGCATGGCCGCCGCGGCTCCTGCTGCAAGCGAGGCTTTAATCCAATCGCGCCGAGTCCACATAAGCTTTCTCATCGCGTTGCCCGTCTCTCCTTGAATCGCATCCGTCGAGGGAGCGCCGCGAGCTCAGACCCTGCGGCGCGCCTCCCGCTGGACCTCGCCCGTCCACCGGAGGAAGCTCAGCAACTCCCAGCGCGCGTTCCAGGAGAACCGCAGCACATCGCGCATGGTCAGCTTCTCCGCCCAGCGCCCGGAGTAGGTTTCCACGCGCCACCGCAAATACTCGCTGCGCCACGGCCTCAGCCGCGACCCACGCGTCGCGTTCCAGATATAGCGGACGGGTTCAAACACGAATGAGCCCTGTGGCTCCAGTATATCGGGAGCGGCAGCACCGGGGGATACAACTCTTGTGCCAGAATGCGGGATTATCCGCCGATCGGGAGCTTGTCAAACAGGCTGCCGGAGCCGATCTGCGCGATCACATCCTCGAGCGCGGTCTGCTGCGTTTCGGAGAGCGACAATTGCGTGGAAACCTGGGCCACATCGGCCTGCATCAGGTTGGTCTGCGCCGCGGTCAGCTGCGTCTGCTCGCTGCTTACGGCGTTGGAGGCGGCGGTTAGCTGGGTCATGGAATTGTCGATGGTCACTCGCTGCTGGGAAACGTAGTTCAACGCAGCACCCAGGGCGGTCGTATCGCTCACCGCCTGAGCTGTGTTCGCCGTACCAGCCGAGTAGTCGGCAATCAGGCTATTGAGCGCGGCAAAGACGTTATTCGCACCCGCGCCGGAGAAGATCTGGTCCCCGGGAACATTTAACTGGATGCTCTGGCCGTTGGGGGTCTCCAGATAGTTCACATCCTGGTTGCCGTTATAGGTCACCGTGGCCGGCGAGGTGGCCGTTGACAGCGCAAACGGCGCACTGGAATTGCTGCCTCCGGCAAAGATGTACTGGCCCTGGTAACTTGAGTTGGCGAGAGAAAGCACTTCCGCTTGAATGCCCGAAAGCTGGCTGGCGATCGATTGCTCGTCGCTCGCATTCATGGTGCCGTTATTGGCGCTGGTGGCCAGCGACACAGCCTGAGTGAGTTGCGTTGCCACTTGCCCCAGCGCCGAATCGGCCACCTGCAACTGTCCCGTCACCAGGCTGGACGACTGGGTGAAGGAGTCGTCCTGCTGAATCTGGTTAAGCAGGAGCACGTTCTCTCCGGCGGCCACCGGGTTAGATCCGAGTGAAGTGACGCTCACGCCGCTCGATAGCTCGGATGAAAGCTGCTGGGAGTTCGACTGCGCCTGATCGAGCGCATCCACGAGGTTGCTTGAATAACTGGGGTCCACTCGCATGATGCCGTCTCCGCCTTCCCGCCGAAAGAACCGTTATGACACTGTCGTCTGCTCGCCCAGGTTCAGCGCCGAGGCCATGATGGTGTTCAACATGGAAAACACCTGCGAAGCGGCCTGGTAACTCCGCTCCAGCGTGGTCATGGAGGAGGCTTCGTCGTTCAGATTCACCTCGGAGAGCGCATTGTTCTGAGTCTGCAACTGCGCCACCGACGCATTCTGGGCCGTGTTCTCGGTCTCCACCTCGTTCACCGTCGAACCAAGCGTGCTGACAAAGCTGGAGTAAAACTCCTCCGGCGAATCGCCCGTGGCATAACCATCCTGGCTCTGCGCAGTCTGCGCAGAGGCGGCAGCGGACTGGGCGATGTTCGCAGCGCCGTCGCCTCCGTAGAGATCCCAGGTGAGATTCAGCGGGGCGGCGCCATCGCTAAGGCCGGAAAAAGTAATGCCGCCGATATTTCCTGCGGGGGTGACCAAAGCGCCGCCGGCATTGAACTGGAGGGTTCCCGTGGCATTGGTTGACGCCGCATCGGCAACCACGCTGCCGCTGGTGGAGCTGGCGCCGGAGATTGTCAACACGCCATTGTCGCTGCTCACCGTCACGCCGGTGATTCCCGCCGTGGCGAGCGCGGCGTCGAGTGCCCCGACGTAGCCCGTAGGCGGCGGTCCCGCGCTGCCTAACGGTTCGCCGGGAGTCACGGCGGGCGCCGCAATGGTTGCCGTCCCTCCCAAAGCCGTGGCGCCGGTTATGGTCAAATTGGTCGATGGATCTACGGTCGCGCCGGCGCCCAAGGTGTAGCTGACCTGGCCGGGAACGGAAGTGTCCGCCTGCAGCGTCTCCGGCAACGAGATGGAGTATTCCCAGGTGTTGCCGCCTTCGTTGGTATAAGTGATCGTTGCCGTGTAGCTGTTTCCCTTGGAATCGTAGAGCTCGATACTGCCCGTAGCGGACGGGTCGCCGGAATTCAGATTCTGCGTCACGCTGAAATTGCTGGTAGCCGAACGGATCGTCGCCTGATTGCCCAGGTTCGACAGGGCTATCGCATTGGAGTCGTCGCCCGAGTCCGCCCCTGCTCCCGCCGCCGCCGCGATCCCGCTGGGATCGGTCATCACCACGCTCATCTGCAAGGCGCTGCCCGCGGTCTGGGTGGGCTGGGAGAAGATGTCTCTTCCCGGGTCGCCGTTGAGGTCCGTGCCGGCGGCGTTCTGCAAGTTGACCTGCGTGGAGATGCCGTACGCAAGCTGGTCAAGCGCGCCGAGTGCCGCGGGGATGTCCTGGTCGCCCGCGGTCAAATACCCGCCCAGCGAACCTCCGCCGCTTTCGAGTTGCGTGGTTATATCCGTGCCGCCGACAAAGAAGTGCGTCGCTCCGTCGACCACGCCAGTGGTGATTGGAGTGCTCGTGCCTTCGGAGACCAGGGTCTGCCCCGAAGTGGTGGTAATGGTCAGGCCGTTGTTCTCGGTTGTGATCTGGTTGATGCCAATCAACTGCGAAAGCTGGCTGAGATCCTCCTGCCGCTGATCCTCCAGGGTGCCGGCGTCCGCATTGGGCGAGGAGGACTGGATCTGCTTATTCAACTGCGCAAGCGACGTGGTCAGCGCATTCACCTGGGTGACCACGCCGGCGGCTTCCTGGTCCAGCGCGGAACCCTGCTGCTCCAGGCTGGACGCCGCGTTGGAGATGTCGCCGGCCAGCGTGGCGGCCGTGGATAGAACCTGCTGCCGCAATGAATCGTCGCTCGGATTGGCCTCGAGTGAAGAGAAGGAATCGAAAAAGCTGGTGACGTCGCTGCCGATGTCGCCCGCCGTCGAGCTGGACGATCCCGAGTCCGGCGGGAACAGCGTCTGCATCGTGTCCAGCGCCGCCAGCCTTGAAGTCGAAGCCGAAGCCAGTTGCTGCTGCTGGTCCAGCCGCTGCTCCAGCACGCGGTCGCGCACTGAAGTTGCGCCGGTCTCGGTCACTCCGGTTCCGTAGGTGATCCCGTTGATGGTGACCGGCGTGTTCTCCACCCAGTTGGCCTGCTCTTCGGTGTAGCCGGGGGTGTTGGCGTTGGCCACGTTGCCGGCAACGATGCTCAACCCGCTCTGTTCGGCGTCCAGAGCGCCGGAAATGATGCCGAAGGCAGAGCTAATGGTTCCCATCAGTGTCTCCCTTCCAGCCGGTCGCTGACTTCGCGTCTCCGTATGCGGCCAGGCCCATGCGCAGGTCGCGCAGGCGCCGCATCACGTTCAGGTTGGCGCGCGTCGCTTCGAGCACATGCGCAAAGACAGCCAGGTCGGCTCTTGCCTCCATCGCCTGACGCTTCAGTTCCTCGCGCGGCGGCAGATCGCGATTCAGCGCCTGGCAGCAGCCGGCCAGTTCCTCCAGCCGGTCCGCATTGAGACTCGCCAGCGCCCGGGATGCTTCCGCCACCATCTGTTTCAGCTCCGGTGCGACCCGGAATCGGGTGATTGCCTGCATAATTCGATTCTCAGAAATCCTGGTTTCCCTCAAGCGGCGTTACTGGCCCGCCACCAGCATCGCATCGACCATTCGAGACGCCACCGCGGATGCCGGAACGCTGTACGTTCCCGCCGCCAGCGCAGCCTGGATCGACGCTACCTTGTCCATGTTGACGCCGCTGTCCGCGGCAGACTGCGCCACTTCGCTGGCCGCGCTGCTTAAAGTCGCCCGGTCGGCGGATACGGCGCCGGTTTCCTTCGCCGTGCCCCCAGTGCGTGCAGGCTGCGCGCCGGATTGCGTAGCCGGCGTGACCCCCAAGAGCGATTTCAACCCATCCAATCCGCTGCGAATATCCATTTAACCTGCTCCTCGCCGACCTTATCGGCCTTGTCTCCAATCACCTTAGTCATTTGAGGCGGCTCATGGTGGTATTAAGGTGTCCATTTCTGGTTACCGATTCCGTATCGGAGCGGTTACCGGAACGGGAGAGCTGGGCAATGATCTGGTTCGCGATTCCGAACCCGCCCTGCTCGCTCAGCGCCTTCCCCAGCGCTTCGGAGCCGAACTCCCCAAGCGTCTCCGCGCCGGGGTCCGATCCGCCCAGTCCGTCGGACTCCGTCATCGGCTTCAGTAACTCCTTGAGCATCTGTCCTTCAAACTCGTGTGCGGCCGCAATCAGGCGCAGCGAGGGCTGCGCAGTGCTTTGATCCGCCCCCATTGTCTTCGCGCTCATCGCCACTGCGCGCATTTCCATTGCCATATTCCTGTTCCCTGTTCCCTGATCCCTGTTCCCTGCTTCTAAAGCACCTCGAGGTCCGCTTCGAGCGCGCCCGCCGCCTTCATCGCCTGCAGCACACTGATCACATCGCGGGCCGTTGCCCCCGTTCGCTGCAATTCCCTTACCAGATCCTCGACTGTCGCCCCTTCTTTCAGGTCGATCCGGTTCACCGGCTTGTCCTCGGTTTCCACCGTTGTCTGCTGCACCACCTGGGTGGTCCCGGTCGACAACGCGTTGGGTTGCGAGACCAGGGGCACCGAAATCACATTCACGGAGAGCCCTCCATGAAGAATCGAAACCGGCTGTAGCCGTACCGTCCCCCCGATCACGACCGTTCCGGTGCGCTCGTTCACCACCACCCGCGCCCGCGGCCAGACTTCGATCCGGGTGCCCTCGATCTTGTCCAGCAATTCGGCGCGGTCCTCGCCCGGCATGGGCGTGATTTCCACCCTGCGGCTGTCCACTGCGTGCGCCCGCTCCGCACCCAGGGTCGTATCGATGGCCGCGGCCATGTGTTCGGCGGTGTGGAAGTCGGCGTCGTCGAGCACCACGCTGATCGTCTGCAACTGCTTCAGATCGAACGGCACCACCCGTTCCACCAGCGCTCCGTTGGGAACCCGCGCCGTGGTGGGGTGGTTCACGCGCTGCGAATTGCCCGCCGAGGACACCATGTAGCCGCCCAGCACCAGCCCTCCCTGGGCCTGGGCGTAGATCTGCCCGTCGGGCCCGTAGAGCGGCGTCATCAGCAGGATTCCGCCTTCGAGCGACCGCGCATCGCCGGCCGAAGAAACCGTCACATCCAGCTTGTAGCCAGGCCGGCTGAATGGCGGCATGGTGGCCACCAGGAACACCGCGGCCATGTTCTTCACCTGCATGTTGGCCGCGCTGATGGCGCCCGACTGCGGCACCGTGATGCCCATCCGCTCGAGAGCCGATACCAGCGTCTGGTAGGGAAATATCGTCTGCTGGCTGTCTCCGGTTCCCCTGAGCCCCACCACCAGGCCATAGCCCACGAGCTGGTTGTCGCGTATGCCTTCGATCGAGGCCACGTCCTTCACCCGCGCCATCTCGGTTTGCCCGTCCTGAGCCCTAAGCGCGCAGATCAGCATCGTCGCCGCCAGGATTGCCGCACCGCTTATCCGCGCCCGCCGCATCATCGCCTCGCTCCCAAAAACAGCCCTCAGCCCTCAGCCTCTAGCTCCCGGCTATTAGCATCCCTGGCCATCTACTCCCTACTCCCTGTTCCCTGACCCCTGTTCCCTGATCCCTGATCCCTGTTCTCAAAACACCAGCGCCCGCTCGATGAGCCGCACCAGCGGATTCTGCCGGTAGGTGGAATCGTTCACGATTCCCTTGCCCGTCACCTCCAGCTCCAGGTCGGTCATGGCCGCCGACTGCACCTGGTTCTGCGCGCTCACATCTTCGGGCCGCACCAGTCCGCGCAGCCGGATCAACTGCGTCTGTTGTGAGAACGTCAACTGCCGCGTGGCCTGCACCACCAGCATCCCGTTGGGCAGCACGTCCACCACCTCGGCGCCGAAGGTGGTGATCAAACTGGTGTCGGTCGTGCTCTGCCCCTGCGCGGTCAGGCCCGAGGAGGCAGTCGCGTTCACCAGGTTCTGCAGCGCGTTGCTCGACTTCAGCGCCCCGAAAAGCGACGTCAGCCCCGAGCTGGCGTTCGAGGCCCGCGCGTTCTTCACCTGTCCGTCGGTCGACGCGGTCAAACTCTCGCTGACCACGATCATCACCACGTCATGCACGCGAAACGCTTTGACATCCGTGCCCAGCCGCACCAGTTGCCCGCTGGGACTCCAGATCGAGCCCGGCGTGCGCACCTCCGCCGCCTGCTGCGCCCGCACCTTCTCGATGTAGGCGCGCAATGAGGTCTCGGGCGGCGTGGCCTTGGCCGTCTCCGGAGTTTTCGGTTTCTTGCCTGCGCCGAAGACAAACAGGGACGAGAACAGCAGCATCAGCATCGCTCCCAGCGCACGTTTCCCCACCATGGTCATGGCCTGTCTCCCGCGGGCTCGAGCGCCGCCCGGCCGACCGCGAGCGCGCGTGCCTTCAACACCCGCCCGCCAATGCGCAGACGCACCCGCAGCATCCCTCCGGGAATCGCCGAATCGAGCGCCACCGCCTGCAAACTTGCGTCCACCACCGCCGTGTGCTCCTCCACCTGCACCGCCTCGCCGGCGTGAATCACCGGATTCGCTTTGACAACCCTGGCTGCGCTCTTCGGCGTTAGGGCTTTGCTTTCGCCTGGTCGCAATGAAACCAGCCGCCCCGGGCCGCCCAGATGCGCCGGATCCTCGACCAGCATCCAACGCAGCCCCGATCCCGGATCGTCGATCTCCTTGAATACCGCGCCGGCGGCCAACTCCGGTTCGACGGTGGTGACCACCGCCAGCGGCGTCACCGCCGGCCTGCCTTGCTGCGCCACCGCAAGATGCGCCCAAACGCCTGCCGATACGGCTAATGCCAACCCGATGCGAATCTTCGCCATGTTCGCCGCCCGTTGCTTTCTTGTTCCCTTGTTCCCTTGGTCCCCAGGTCATGAGTGGGTCATGTTATTGACCTGCTGGTACATCTGATCAGCGGCTGTGATCACTTTCGAATTCGACTCGTAGGCCCGCTGCGCCAGCACCATCTGCACGAACTCCGTCACCACGTCCACATTCGAGTTCTCCAGATAGCCCTGCTGCAGCGTGCCCAGCCCTTCGGTCCCGCCCGGGTTGCCCAGCACCGAGTCGCCCGAGGTCAGGGTGGCCGTCAGCAGGTTGCCGCCCATGTTTTCCAGACCCCCGGGATTGGGAAACGTGGCCAGCTGAATCTGTCCCAGTTGCGAGGGGTTCTGCTGTCCCGGCAAGGTGGCATTGACTACGCCGTACTGGGTGATCGTCACCGCCGTCGCGTTGGGCGGAATGGTGATGGTCGGGATCAGCGGATCGCCGTTGGCGGTGACCATGGTTCCCTGGCTGTTCAACTGGAACTGCCCCGCTCGCGTGTAGGCGATGGTCCCGTCCGGCCGCTGCACCTGAAAGAATCCCGATCCCTCGATGGCCACATCGAGCGGATTGTCGGTCTCGTTCAGCGACCCCTGCGTGTTGATCACCTCGGTGGCCGCAGGGAGTGTCCCCAGCCCAATCTGCAAGCCCGCTTTCACCGTCGACTGGCTCTGCGCCGCTCCCGGCGTTACCAGGTTCTGATACACCATGTCCTGGAACTGCAGGCGAAGCTGCCGGAATCCCGTGGTCGACGAGTTAGCCAGGTTGTTGGCGATCGTGTCCAGGTTCAACTGCTGCGCGCTCATGCCGCTGGCCGCCGTATACAACGCTCGAATCATGTCTCGCTCCAGTTCTCAGTTCATGGTTCACAGTTCACAGTCTTCAGTCGTCAGTTTTCAGCCGGGAGCTCTCGTTTCTGCTCCCTGCTGCCTACTTCCTGCTGCCTACTGCCTACCCCCTATACCCAGCTCCCTACACCTTCGCCAGGTCCTCGCTGGCAAACTTGTTGAACTCGGTGTGGAACACCGTCAGCGCCTTCTGCATCATCTCCGCCTGGCGCTGCATCACGATCAGGTCCAGCGTCCCCTGGACCGCATCCTGGTTGGCCGACTCGATCGCCCCCTGATGCACGGTTACGTCTTTCGATAAAACGGGCTTGGCCTCTTCGGGCGCAACATAGCGATTGGCTCCCTCGGCAGCAAGGTTGGTGCCCGGCGCAAACGTGTACACGCCCACCGTGGCCACCGTGCCGCCGGCCACCGAAAGCGTCCCATTGGCACCCACCGAGACCTCGCCCGGCGGCACCGGAATCGGCTTGCCCCCATCGGAGAGCACCGGCTCGTCCTCGGCCGTCACCAGCATCCCCGCCTGGGAGCGGTGGAAACTCCCATCGCGCGTATAGCGCACTCCATTCTTGGTCTGGATGGAAAAGAATCCCTGCCCCTCGATGGCCAGGTCCAGCGGATTGCCGGTGGACTGGAGCGGCCCCTGCCTCATGCTGAGCCGGTCGCCTCCCAGCAGGCCGTAGTTGTTCACCGCCTGCCCCAGTTGCGAGCCCATCCCCTGCTCATCCAGCATCACGCCGCGGAAGTATTCCCGCTCGGCGCGGAAACCCGGCGTCTGGGCGTTGGCCAGGTTCTCGGCCGCCGTGTCCAGCGCCTGCATCCGCGCCAGCAAGCCGGTCATGGCCGCGTAATAGCCACTGTCCATGGCACGTCCTCCCGCGCGGAAAGACCATGCACGAACCAGACCAGTGCGATCGGAAAGAAGATTAGAGGGAAATCAGAATGGAGGAGCGAAATGGGACACGAGCCGCCATGCCGCAGAAAAAGGCAGCCGGCCCCGCGTCCTGAAGCGCAAGCGGCCGGCGGCCCCGGGGAGAACTAGACCGCCCCTTTAAGAACCAGACAATCCCGTCGCAGAGTATGGTCATCTCCCGGGCAGAACGAGACAAGCCCGGGGAGAACTAGACAATCCCGGGGAGAACTAGACAATCCCGTCGCACAGGATGGTTACTTCAAAGCGCACCCCGTCAAACTCGTAGACGTGCCGCAGGCGGAACTCCGGGGCCTGCACCCTCAGTTCGTAATCGCGCCCCGTTATCACCGCCGGCACCGAAAGCCCGCAGCGCGCCGCCAGCTCCGGCACCTTGCCTTTCCACGCCCCGGCCAGCATGTTGCACAACTCGCCGATCCCGTCCTTTACCGTGTCGTCAATCGAGGCAAACTCCATCCCCGTCATCCGCGCAGCCACCCGCCGCGCCGCCTCGCCCCCCGACCGGAAGACGCAGGCTCCGCTCAGCACTCCGCCGAACCCTACCACCGCCGTCACCCACTCCGCCTCCGCTTCCAGCGGAGCTTCCTCACGCCGGCACTTTGCACCCAGCATGAGCCCGAAAACCTCCTCAACGCTCAAGTCCAGATTCCGCGGATTGGCGATCTTGTCCAGGCTTTCCCGCAATGAAACCGGCATGCTCTTTTCTCCCTCCATGGT
Organism: uncultured Acidobacteriota bacterium; assembly: GCA_963766785.1. Classification (GTDB taxonomy): domain Bacteria; phylum Acidobacteriota; class Terriglobia; order Terriglobales; family Acidobacteriaceae; genus Telmatobacter. The sequence continues at coordinate 598,675 of CAVYBV010000002.1, read as the reverse complement.
TTCCTTCCCCTCCCGCCGGTCTTCGATCCCGCAGCCATCTCCAGATTCCGCGGCCGATCAGCGCGCACCATCCCACCGCGGCCGGTTGGACATCATGCTCAGGCCGCCTTGACCAGCGGCAGCACCCGCTCTTTCACCTGATCGGCGGTAAACGGCTTGCGAATGTAGCCTCGCGCACCTGCCTCGATCGCCTGTTTCACATGCTCCGCGCTCGATTCGGTCGTGATCATCACCACCGGAACCCCCTCGGCCAGCTTCTGCGCCTGGATCTGGCGCAGAAATTCGAGCCCGTCCATGACCGGCATATTGATGTCGGAAAGGATCAGGTCGACCGGCCCGCGCTTCAGCGCCTCCAGTCCTTCGGCGCCGCTGGCAGCCTCCACCACCACCAGGGAATCCAGCCCCGCCTGGCGCAGCGACCGCTCCACGATCTTCCGCATCACCGACGAATCATCCACAATCAGCGCCCGCACCTCTTCCATTGGCTCCTCGCTCTCCTCTTCGTATCGGCCGCCGAGGTCCGGATCATGAACCCTCTTTGTTGGTTTCCCGGGCGGGCGCGCTCGACCCCGGACTCCTGTTGCCGGCCCTTTTCCCGGCCCCAGCCACGACCTCTGAAGAAAATGCTCTACCCCGCCAGGGTCGCAATCATGTCAACCACCGACGAGGCCTCCGCAATCGGCCCCATCTGCGGCTTTCGCCACATGCGCAGCCACAGGCAGTCGTGCACCCGGACCAGCCGCGACTCCAGGGGCCGCGTCCGCTCCACCGCCCGCCCCAGCGCCCGCCCCAGCGCCGCCTCTGAGGCAGCCTCGGCCAGTTCCACGCCGGGAAAACGCGCCTCCAGCAGCCGCTGGTGCGCGGCGCGGAACCGCGACCCTTCCACCAGCCCGCTCTCCACCCGCAATCCGGTCATCCGTTCCACGGCCAGCGCCAGCACCGGGTCCGGCCTATCCTCAAATCCCATATACAACAGTCGTCCCGCGGCCACGCGCAAGGGCAGCGCGCCGAACGCATCCACAAACAGCCGCGGCAGCGCCGGCGCCATTGCCTCCGCGTCGTGCGCTTCGAGGGGAAGCACCGGGCAGCTCCACTGCAGCCCCAGAGCCCGCGTCACCAGGCTTTCGCTCACCCCCTCCTTCGCCATCAGCCAATGGCCCAGGCGCCCCGCCCGGTGGGTTCGCTGGCCCTCCAGGGCGCTGCGCAGCTGCGCGCCCGTGATCCATCCCTGTTCCAGCATCAGCAGCCCCAGGGGCACGCGATGCCGGTGCCGCTCGAGCGGCGCGCCTCGGCCTTCGAGCTCCCGCGCCACGGCCGATTCCAGGCGCTGGGCCGTGCATGCCGGCGAGCAGTTCCAGCCGCCCTCGAAGAAGGGCGCCGAACGGCTGCGCCAGATCTGCAGCCAGGCCGTTGCGCAGGCGGGATTGGCGCAGGCGCCCAAAAATCCTCTCCGCTCCTGCCCGCCCACCCATGCGGTTGCGGGGACCCCGGGCAATTCCCACGGCAGAAGCGCCGGATCGGCCCCGGGCCCCAATCGATCCATTCGGCGGCGGCTCAGAACAAGCATCGTATGCTCTCCAGGCGCTTGCGCGGCGCCGCTACCTCGGTCACCCGCAAGCCGAAGTTGCCGTTCACCAGCACCACTTCTCCGCGGGCCACAATCTTGTCGCCCACGATCAGGTCGGCGGGATCGGCGATATGCCGGTCCAGGGTTACCACGTCGCCAGGACCGAGTTCGAGGATCTCCCCGAGGGGAAGTTCGCGGCAGCCGAAACGGATGGTGGCATCGAGCTCCACGTCCAGCAGAAGCTCAATCCCGAGAGCGGTCGGGGGACCGTCCGCGGGCTTGTCCGGAGCGGGGGGGTGTTGGTGCGCCTCCGGCGGCAGCTTCTCCGCGGCCCGCGCCTTCACCTCGTCCTGAACCAGGATCTGCCACGCCTGCGCGCCCGACTTTAACTGGAACGAGCGCGTCACGGGCGAGGTTGCGGCGGTCTCTAGAAACCCCTCGACGCGGCACTTGATGCCGGAGCGCGCCAGCAGCTCGCCGGCCGCGGCATCGGCCACCTCCTTCAGCAGCTCCCGCCAGGACTCTTTTTGGATGGACTCCTCGCCCAGCAGCGCCGCCGTCATCAGCCGCGGGTCCAAGACAACGGTGAAACGTCCCTCCAGGTCGCCCGCGATGGTCGCCGTGAAGCCGGGCGCCTCGCCCTCCATGGGCTTCTCGAGGCCCTCGGCCAGCTCCGGCTCGCCCGCCAGAGCCTGCGAGAACAGCGCTGCGGCGGTCTCCACCCACGCATCAAGATACGTCATTGCTCACTCTCCGCGGAGGCGCCCTCGATCCGCGCCGCCCTGTGCTCGCCCTGCCTGAGCGCCTCGGCCCGGGCCAGGACCTCGCCGCCCCCGCACCACAGGGACAGCGCCCCGGCGGGAAGGCGAAAGCGCAACACCGTCCCCGGCTCCAGCTCCTTGACCGCGCTCGCGGGCACGCTCAACCGCGGCAGTTCCAGGGTGGTGCCAAAACGGATTCCGCGCACCAGTTCCTCCAGCCGATGCTTCACTTCCGGGGCATGGCGCCGCGAGCGGCCCCCGTCCGCCGTCAGCCGCCGCAGGATGGTGTTCGACACCACCGCCGGAAAGGCCAGGTTCAGCAGACCCGACGCGTGCGGCATGCGGATCTCGAAGCTCAGGCACAGCGTCTTCTCGTTAATGCCGATGATGCGGCCAACCTGGGTCAGCATCTGCCGCCGCTCGAAATTGAACACCAGTCCCACCGGCTGCCAGGCCACCGTGAGCTCCCGGCAGATGATCTCCACTACGCTCGCCAGGATCGACTCCTCGATGTCGGTCAGCTCGCGCAGCTGTCCCTCCTTGCCCTCTCCGCCCAGCAACAGGTCGATCACCGGCGGCGCCAGCGACATCTCCAATTGAAGAACAGACAGCGCCCCCAGCGGCTCCAGGCGCACCGACGCCACGTAGCTGATCTCGGGGATCCGCTGCAGAAACTCATTAAAGGAGATCTGCTCGGCCGAAACCAGGTTTACCTGGAACCGGGTGCGCAGCGACGCCGCCAGGTTATGGGTCAGGTTGCGCGCGAACAGGTCGTTCAGCACGCTGATGGCGCGCAGCTGCTCGGTTGAGATCTGCCCCGACGCGGCAAAATTGTAGGGCGTGACCTTGGCCGCGGATTGGCTTCGCCCATCCTCGGCTGCGCTCGAGTGCGCCGCCGCGAACAGCGCGTCGATCTCCTCCTGCCCCAGCATCTTCTCCGCAGCCACGATTGCTTACCCCGCCGCCTTCTGCCCGTAGCCCGGGCGCCCGCCAGCGGCCCCGCCGCGATCGAGCACGCCCTTCGCCGCCAGGTCCCTGAGCGCGCTCCTCAGGTGCGCCACCGCCGACGCGTGGACCTGCGATACGCGCGACTCGACCACCCCCAGCGCGAGGCCGATCTCCCTCATCGTCATCTCCTCGTAGTAGTAGAGCGTCATCACCAGCCGCTCCCGGTCGGGCAGGTTCTGAATGGCATCGGCAAGCCGCTCTTCGAGTTCGCCCCGCAGGCAGCGGAACAGGGGATCCTCTTCCGGCCGCCCCGGCACATAGGCCAGCTCCTCCTCGCCCGAGTCCTCGTTGCGCTCGGCGTGCAGCGTCCCGATCTCCAGGCCCTTCAGATCGCCCAGCAACTGCTGGTATTCCTCCAGGCCCAGGTCCAGCTCCGCGGCCACTTCAACCTCGCTCGGCGCCCGTCCCAGGCGCGCCGTCGCCGCCCGGATCGCTTCTTCCACCGCCCGGCCCTTCCGCCGGAGCTCCCGCGGGCTCCAGTCAAGCGTCCTCAGGCTGTCCAGGATCGCTCCCCGGATGCGGAACTGCGCGTAGCTGCGGAACTGCACCCTCTTGTCGGGGTCAAACTTGGTGAAGGCGTCCATCAGGCCTACCACCCCGGCCGAGACCAGGTCCTCGATATCCACGTGCTGCGGCAGCCGCTCGTGAATTCGCCGCGCCAGAAACCGCACCACCGGCAGATGTTCCAGCAGCACCCGCTCCTGCTCGGCGGTCAACCGTCCCCCGCCCGCGGCCGCCGGCGGATATCCCACCGGCATGCCCGCTCCCTTTTTCGCGTTCTGATTCACTCCAACAGCCGATTCCAGCATCGCCATCCTCTACTGAAGCCGCTCCCGCCGATCGAGCCCGCTCAGCGCACCGTGCCTACCGGCCGCAGGCGAACCTCCGGCGGAATTTCGCCCGCCGATACCACCGCCAGCCGCGGAAACAGAGGCTCCAGCCAGCGCCGCACGTGGTAGCGCGCCGGACTCGGGCAGAGGAGCACGGGCGGGACCGCGGGGGATGGGGAAGCAATAAGGGATTTCACAGAATCGGCCAGCCGGCGCACCAGCGGCACGCCCGCCGACGCCGAGGCGCCGAGCAGACGCTGCCCGCCTTCGGGAGAAACCGTGGCCAGGATCTCCTCCTCGAGCCCTGAGTCGAGCAACAGCACCGGCAACTGCCCTTCGCCGTCGAGCAGCGGCTGCACCAGCCGCCGCCCCATGGCCTGCCGCGCCGCCTCCACCAGGGCCTCCAGGCCTTTGTTCACGCCCGCGGTCTCGAGCAGCGCTTCCAGAACCGACCCCAGGTCGCGGATCGAGACCCTCTCCCGGAGCAACTGCTCCAGCACCCGGCCCACTTCGCCCAGTGTCAGCAGCTTCGGCACCAGCTCCTCGATCAGCTTGGGATGGGAATCGTTGAGCGCATCCATCAGCCGCTTGATCTCCGCCCGGCCCACCAGCTCCCAGGCATGCTGCCGGATCAGCTCGCCCAGGTGGGTGGTGATCACCGTGGTCGCGTCCACCACCGAGTAGCCCGCGGCCACCGCCTGCTCCTCGATGGCTGGCTGAATCCAGATCGCGGGCACGCCGAAGGCCGGCTCCCGCGTCTCCCGCCCGGCCAGCGGTCTGCGCCCCGGCTCGCCTGAAACCGCCAGCAACTGCGCGCCCTGGGTCTGCCAGCGCCCGATCTCGAGGCCCCGCAGCGAGAAAACATACTCCCGCGGCTTCAGCCGCAGGTTGTCGGAGATGTGCACGGGCGGGATCATGAACCCCAGTTCCGAAGAGAGATTCCGCCTCAGCGTGCGGATTCGGTTCAGCAGTTGTCCGCCTTGCTTCTCGTCCACCAGCGGAATCAGCTGGAAGCCGATCTCCAGGGTCAGGTCCTCGAGCTTCAGCAGTGCCGCCATCTCCGCCGCCGGCGCCTGCGCCGCCTTCTTGCTTTCAGCAGGCGCGTCCGCCACTGCCGCCGCGGCGGCGACGGCTGCCACCCTCCGCCCGGCCACAAACAATCCCGCCGACACGGCCAGAAACACCACCTTCGGCAGTCCCGGGATCAGGCACATGGCCGCGCATACTATGCTGGCCAGAAACAGCGTCGACGGGCGCGCCAGCAGTTGCTGCCGGATCTCGCCCCCCAGCAGTCCCGCCGAATTGGCTCGCGTCAGCGTGATCCCGCCGGCCACGCTCACCAGCAGCGATGGAATGATCGTCACAAGGCCGTCGCCCACGGTCAGGGTGGTGTAGGTGCGCGCCGCCTCGGCCAGTCCCACTCCCTGCTGCAGGGTCCCGATCAGCAACCCGGCAACGATGTTGATGGCGGTGATCAGAATCGTCGCCAGCGAATCCCTCTGGTTGAACCGCGCGGCGCCGTCCATGGCTCCGTAAAACTCGGCCTCCCTGGCGATCGCCTGCCGTCTCCGCCGCGCTTCGGCCTCGTCGATCAGCCCCGCGTTCATGTCCGCGTCGATTGCCATCTGCTTGCCCGGCAGGGCATCCAGGGTGAACCGCGCCGTCACCTCCGCGGTGCGCACCGCTCCGTGCGAAACCACCAGGAACTGGATCGCGATCAGGGCCAGGAACAGCACGAAGCCGACCACGTAATTGCCGCCCACCACAAACTGCCCGAAGGCCTCGATCACCTTGCCCGCCGCCGCCGTGCCCTCCTGCCCGTGGAGCAGGATCCTGCGGCTGGAGGCGATGTTCAGCGACAGCCGGAACAGCGTCAGCAGCAGCAGCAGGGTGGGAAATACGCTCAGCTCCACCGCCCGCCGGATCTGCACCGCGCTCAGGAACACAATCATCGACGCCGCCATCGACAAGGCCAGCAGCAGGTCCAGCACCGCCGCCGGCACCGGCACCAGCATCACGAAAATCATGCTGATGGCCGCCGCCGGCAGGGCGTAATCCTTGAACCGCATCAACCCATCCAGCGCCTTCACCGGCGCCGGCGCCACCGCCGTCGTGCTCATTGCTCGCCTCGCCCAGCCGTGCCCGGATCAAATCCGCCCGGCTCGAATCCCGGTCTCACTCTCGCCGCGCTAGAGGCCGCCCTCGCCGCCCGGGCCCGTGCCGCCTCGGCCCGCGCCCCGGCCTCGCGCGCCCGCCGCTCCCGCACTTCGCTCTCCACCCGCTGCCGGTAGAGGTACGCCAGGATGGTTGCTACCGCCGCGTACAGGTCCACCGGGATCGACTGGCCCACCTCAACCGACCGGTAGAGCGATCGCGCCAGCAAGGGGTTCTCGACCATCGGCACTCCCGCCCACCTGGCCTCCGCCTTAATCTCCTCGGCCAGCAGGTTCCTGCCCTTGGCCAGCACTTTGGGCGCCTCCATGCTCACAAAATCGAACCCCAGCGCCACCGCATAGTGGGTCGGATTGGTGACCACCACCGCCGCCCGCCCCACGTCCGCCTTCACCCGCCGCCGCCGCATCTGCCGCTGCAGGTTGCGGATCCGGCTGCGCACCTGCGGCGAACCTTCGGTCTCCTTGAACTCCTCGCGCATGTCCTCGCGGCTCATCCGCAGCCGCGATTCCCGGCTCTGCCACTCCACCAGGTAGTCCACCAGCGCCCAGCCGAACAACAGCCACGCCGCCACCTGCATCAGGCCAAAGACGTCCTCGCCCAGAATCTCCAGCCGCGCGGTCGAGAACGGCGGCACCATCATCTCTTGCGCAATCCGCTCCACCGCGAACAGGGCCAGCAACGCCGCCGGCAGCAGGCTCTTGCCTAGCCGCGCAGCCGCGCGCAGCGAAAACAGGTTCTTGGCATTGGTCAGCGGGCTGATCCGCTCCAGCTTGAATCCCACCGCGCCCGCGTGCACCGTCACCCCGCCCGTTTGCGCCACCGCCGCGGTCAGCGCCGCCGCGGCCACCGCCGCCATCACCAGCGCCATCGGCTCCAGAACCTCCAGCGCCAGCCCGCGCAGCGCCAGCATGGTCCCGGCCACCTCGACCGGCTCCCAGTGCCGCGCCCGCCCCAGGTCCAGAAACGACGCAAACACCCCGCGCCAGGCCACCAGCGACTGGCTCCCGGTCACGGCCAGCGTCAGCACCCCCGCCAGCATTCCCGCCGCCGCGGTCAGCTCCCGGCTGTGCAGCAGGTCGCCTTCCTTGCGCGCCTTGTCGCGCCGGTGCTGGGTGGCCTGTTCGGTGCGGTCGCCGGGCATCGCCTATCCCCCCGTCCCGATCAGCCGCTCGGCCATGTCCAGCAGTCCGCCGAAGCGGGCCTCGATGAACCGCGCCCACAGTCCCAGTGACCCGGCCAGGACCACGAACCCGGTTATCTGCTTCATGGGCACGGAGAGAAACATGACCGGCAGCTGCGGGCTCAGCTTGCCCATCAGCGCGGTCGAAATCTCCACCAGCAGCGTCGCCGCCAGCACCGGAGCGGCCAGCTCCAGCGCCGCCACAAACACTCCGCTCGCCGCCTGAGCCACCCCCAGGCCGGTCGCCGGCGTCATGCGATAGCTGCCCAAGGGCGCCGCGCGGAAGCTGCGCATCATCGACGCCAGCAGGATCCGGTCCAGTCCCGCTGAAATCACCACCAGCGTGCCCGCCAACTGGAACAGCGTGCCCAGCAGCGGGGTCTCGATCGGCGACGACGGGTCCATCAGGTTCACCAGCGAGAAGCTGAACTGCATGCCCGCAATCTGCCCGGCAAAAAGCAGCATCTCGTTCAGCATCGCCAGCGCCAGCCCGTACGTCAGTCCCACCGCCAGCTCGCCCAGGATCGCCCTAAAGCTGATCTCCGCGTGGGCGTTCGGCAGCGAGGCCACCAGCGGCGCCAGCAGAAACGCCACCGCGAGCACAAACACCGCCTTGGCGCGAACCGGAAGCGCGGACGAGGAAAAAAACGGCGCAAAGAGCACCATCCCGCTCACCCGGATCAGGGCCAGCGTCATCGCGCTCAAGAATGTGGTCCAGTCATTCATAGCCAGTAGCCGGTAGCCGGTAGCCAGTAGCTACCGGATCGAGCTACCGGCTACGAGCTACGGGCCGTCATCCTTAGCCGAGATACCGCCGCACATCCACCAGCAGCATCCGCGTGTACTCCGTCATCCGCTCCAGGAACCACGGCATGCCCACCAGCAGCACCAGCGCCACCGCCAGCAGCCGCGGCACCGTGGTCAGCGACTGGTCCTGCAAGCTGGTCAGCGTCTGCCCCAGGCTCAGCACAAAACTCAGCAGGGCCGCAATCACCAGCACCGGCGCAGACAGGATCAGCGCCTCCCGCATCAGTTGCCGCAACAGCTCTGAAACCATGTCCGGATTCATTCGGCGATCTCCTTAAAAACTCTTCAGCAGCGAGTTGGCCAGCAGGTTCCACCCGTCCACCATCACAAACAGCAGAATCTTCAGCGGCGTCGACACCACCACCGGGGGCAACTGGAACATGCCGATCGAGGTGGTAATCGATGCCGTCACCATGTCGATCAGCAGAAAGGGCAGAAACAGCACCGCGCCGATGGCGAACCCGGCCTTCAGCTCGGAGAGGATGTAGGCCGGGACCACCACCCGCATGGGCAGATCGTCGGCGGTGTTGGGCCGCGGAACCTGCCCCGCCGCCGTGAACAGCGCCAGGTCTTTCTCCCGCGCATAGTGCAGCATGAAGTGCTTGATCGGCTGCGCTCCTTTGTCGATCGCCTCCAGGCCCGTGATCTGCCCGGCGCGGTACGGCTCCACCGCCTGCTGATCCACCTGGGTCAGCACCGGCGTCATCAGGAACCACGTCATCATCAGCCCCAGCCCCAGCAGGGTCGGATTCGAGGGCGCCGTCTGCGTCCCCAGCGCCTGGCGCAGAAAATGGAACACCACCATCAGCCGCACCATCGGCGTCATCGCCATCAGGATGGCCGGCAGCAACCCAATCAGGGTCAGGACAAACACGATCGTCCACGGCGTCGAATCCGTTGCATGCAGCTTCGCGTTCAGGTCCGGAATCAGCGGAATCGACCGTGCGGCAGATTGCGCAGCGGCCAGAAGGTCTACCACGTCACCCTCCGCGCCGTTCCTGGCTCAGGCTTCCGGTCGAGCGCGAAAAATGCCGGCGCTCCGTCCGCCGACGTGGCCAGCAACACCCGGCGGCCGTCCGCCTCCAGCAGGCACAGCGTCTGCCTGGGCGCCAGCGTGATCCGGTCCACCAGCTTCAGCCGCGGCGCCGCGCCCTGGCTCCGCCGCCACCGCCCCAGCAGCCATCCCGCCCATCCGCCCGGCAGCTTCGCGCCGCCTTTGCCGTTTCCTTCCACGCTTGTTCGCCTCTCTGTCACGGGTGAATTACCCTCGCGGGCGCCCCACCCTCGACGCGCCTTTGTTTTCGCGGCCAGGGTGGAACTTAATTCAGCCGCGTCAGCCGCGCCGCCAGTTGCGTATCCACCACCTCAAACTCCGTCCATGCCAGTTGCACCCGCCCGGCAGCCAGGGGCAGATCCTCGGAGTGGCTCCAGCGCGACTCGACCACCACCCCCGGCTCCAGCGCCAACAGCTTTCTTACCCGGAAATCCCGCACCGGAACGCTCACTTCGAGCTCGACCTTCATCCGCAGCGCCGGCGAGTTCTCCTGAATCCTGTGCGCGCTCCCGCCCGGCTCCACAGCCACCGGAACCAATGCCGTCGCCGGGGGCCCTGGTGCGGCCGCCACAACCCTCGCGCCCTGCGCCACCGGCGCCGCCGGTCGCGGCTGTGGGGAGGCTTGCGTCGTGGCTGGGGCAGACGTTGCCATGCGCGAGAAAGGCCAGCAGAGCGATGACCAGAAGAGGAACAGAAAGATTGGAATGGACTCATAATTGCGCCCCGCCCTCTGTCCCCTGGTCCCCGCCCTCTACTCCCTATTCCCTAATCCCTGTTCCCTCGTCCTTGCTTTTCATTCCCTGTTAAACTAAGACTTGCCATTTACTTGCCGCGATGGGCACTCGAGATTTCCGGCCGAGGTCAGCAATCATGTCCGAAAAAAACGGGAACAAGAGCTTTACGGAAACCGGCCTCCGGCTCAAGATTGGCCTGGCGGAGATGCTCAAGGGCGGCGTCATCATGGACGTGATGAACGTCGAGCAGGCCCGCATCGCCGAAGAGGCGGGCGCCGTCTCGGTCATGGCGCTCGAACGCGTTCCCGCCATGATCCGCGCCGAGGGCGGCGTGGCCCGCATGGCCAGCCCCAAACTCATCAAGGGAATCATCGCCGCGGTCTCCATCCCCGTCATGGCCAAGGCGCGGATCGGCCACTTCGCCGAAGCGCAAATTCTGCAAGAGCTCGGCGTCGACTTCATCGATGAATCGGAAGTTCTGACCCCCGCCGACCAGGCCCACCACATCGACAAGCACGCCTTCAAGACTCCCTTCGTCTGCGGCGCCCGCAACCTGGGCGAGGCCCTCAGGCGTATCGCTGAAGGCGCGGCCATGATCCGCACCAAGGGCGAAGCGGGTACCGGCGACGTGGTTCACGCCGTCCAGCACATGCGCCAGATCGTGAAAGAGATGAAGGCTCTCACCGTCCTTAGCGAGCAGGAGCTCTACGCCGCCGCCAAGGAGCACCAGGCCCCGTACGAACTCATCCGCATGGTCGCGGCAGCGGGCAAGCTTCCCGTGCCCAACTTCTCCGCCGGCGGCATTGCCACCCCCGCCGACGCCGCGCTGATGATGCAGTTAGGCGCCGAAGCCATCTTCGTCGGCAGCGGCATCTTCATGAAGGAGCGCGCCACGCCGCTCGATGTCGAGAACGATCCCAAGGAGCGCGAGGAAGCCATGAGCCGCGCCAAGGCCATCGTCATCGCCACCACCCACTACAACGACCCCAAGGTCCTGGCCGAAGTCAGCGAGCAGGTCACCGGCACCATGAAGGGGTTAGCCGCCGCCGGGATCGAAGAATCGCAGTTGCTCCAAACCCGCGGCTGGTAAGCACCTGCGGTGGGGCCGCCGCTCGCTGTTAGCCCGCACCGGCGTGGTGGCTTCCTATTCTTGCGCTAGAAGAAGCGCAAGGATGGGGCACGCGACAAATCGAGGTGGTAAGCTTTTGAACAATCTGCAGTAAGGATCTTTCATGGCAGCCACCAATCGTAAGGGCCAGCTAACGGGGATGCTGGGGGTGTACCTGACGGCAGCGGAGCTGACAAACAGAGGCTTCATCGTTTCGCCTACCTCCCGGAGCGCAGCGGGGGCCAACCTTCTTGTTACCGATCCAAAGTGCCAGAAGGCGTGGTCGGTGCAAGTGAAAACCCAGCGACAGGCGGCGAACTATTGGCTGGTTGGGAGCCAGGCGCGCGAAATCAATTCTCCAACTCACATCTACGTCTTCATAAATCTCAGGGGCGATAACCGCCCGGAGTACCTTGTCGTTCCCAGCGAGGTTGTGGCAGAGAAGATGTACCTAGACGAAGGAAAACGAAAAACGGGTAACAAGTTCCATTGGTTTGGCCGGAATGCCGGGAAGGAGTTCGTTGCCGCCCAGGGTTGGAAGGATCGGCGCCAAGAGGGTTGGGAAATCTTTGGCAGCCCAAGCTAAGGCACTGATGCAAGACCTACCGTCAATCCAAAACGGTCGAAGGGAGCCGAACGTGCAAACAGAACTGACCGTAGAAAGCTCAATTGCAGCCGAGGTGCTCAGCGCGCGTTACCGCAGAGCATACGCGGCGGCCAAGTCGGCTCGCACCCTTGGCATAGTGATCAGGGTAGCAGCCATCATTCTTGGAATTCTATTCCTCATTGGGGGATCCGCTAGCCTAGTTGAACAGAACGGTTCAGATGCGGCATTCACGACGATCCTTTTCGCCGCCCTTCTCACTGGCTTCTGCGGCTTCTGCACGGGCGTGCTTGTCTCGGCGCTCTCGCACCCGATCAAAGCCAGCGCGGATACAGCCATCAACACGTCTCCGCTCCTTAGCGCCGAGACCAAAGAGCGGCTTCTCACCGCTGATTAGTCGCCTGCCGAGCCGACGCTGGGCGTCGGGCATAACGGTGGAGTCCCTGAGCGGATGGCCCACCCACCAAGCTTGGGTGCCCCATCCTTCGCGTTCTTTGCGAAGGGTGGGATTCCGCATCGCTCAATCAGTCGCGCTGCAGGCCGCTGGCGCCACGGAACCGCGCCCGAGCGAGCGTCCGCCCCACCGCAGGTGCTTGACCGTGTAAACTAAATAGTCTACACTCAAAAAATGATCGGCACGTTCCGGCATAAGGGACTTGAGGAGATTTATCTCACCGGCAAGACCCGCCGGATCGGCCCCGATCAGATCAGGAAGTGCGTTCGCATCCTGCAGTTGCTGGAGGTCGCCCGTCAGCCCGACGAGTTGAATATCGCCGGCCTGCACTTCCACAGCCTGCAAGGCAAACCGAAGCGATGGTCCATGCGAGTGACCGGGAACTACCGGATCACCTTCGGCTGGGCGGGTGAGACTGCGTTGGATGTCGATTTAGAGGACTACCACTAGCTGCGTGAACAAGGAGGATGTTATGGAGAGAAAGAGCGGACTGCCACCCGTTCATCCGGGTGAAATCCTCAAGGAAGACGTTCTGCCGTCGGTTGGTCTCTCTGTGACAGCGGCGTCCAAGGCTCTCGGCGTCTCCCGCCAGCTGCTTCACGACATTCTGTCGGAGCGCAGGCCCCTTTCCGCCGTCATGTGCCTCAAGCTCTCCCGGCTCTTGGGCGGCTCGCCGGAAGTATGGATGCGGTTGCAGGCGGCTTACGACCTGAAAATCGCCGCAAGAGACAAAAAAGTGATGCAGCGAGTCGCACGAATTACGCCCCTGCAGCCCACCGGGCAACTCAGCGCCTGAGCCAAGCACGCGCTGTAGGCGCAGCAGTTGTTAGCCCCGCGCTTCAGCGTGGGGAAAGGATCCGATTTCAGCATCCGTAGTCCCGTAGGGACGGCGGTCACGCGCACCCGCCGCACTTAATCGCGCTGCTCAATTGCGTCTGTCCTAGAATGGTAGCTGAGCGTAATCACAACATCCGATGCTTGGTGCGCGTTCGGCACCTACGAAAATGAACAGCGAAAACTCTGCACGCGTTGGCCCCCTCCTCGACCCCGACGGGCCGCACGACATTCCGTTGCCTCCGCGCGGCTGGCTCCAGCTCAGACGTGTAGCGGCTTTTTTGGATGATCCCGTCGACGATCTGCTCTCCGCTCTCCCCGATTGGAGCTTCAATATGTTTGCGTCTTCCGGGTCCCTTTTGCGCGTAGTCGCATCCGATTCGCAGGGACACCGCGTAGAGGTGACGGGCGCCGATCCGAACGAACTTCATCGAAAAGCTGCCGACCTTGCAAAGATGATCGAGGACCAATGCAAGACGCGGGCGTGAACCAATCGATCTGGACACCCCGCATCGGCGTGCTCGCCATCCAGGGCGATTACGCCGCCCACGCCGCCGCCTTGACTGACGCCGGCGCCGATCCCGTCGAAGTCCGCAACCCCGACGAACTGGACGCCCTCGACGGCCTCATCCTACCCGGCGGCGAATCCACCACCATGCTCAAGTTCCTCAACCGTCCCCATCCCACCGGCCGCAGCTTCTTCGACCGCCTGCGCGACTTCGCCGCCACCAAGCCCGTCTTTGGCACCTGCGCCGGCTGCATCCTGCTGGCTCGCGAAGTGAAGCACCCTCCGCAACGCTCCCTCGGCCTGCTCGATGCCGTGGTCGAGCGCAACGCCTACGGCCGCCAGATCGACTCCTCCATCCTCACCGTACCGTCTTCCCTGCCCGGCGAACCGCTGGAAATGGTCTTCATCCGCGCTCCCCGCATCGCCGAGACCGGGCCTGAAGTCGAAGTCCTGGCCCGCCGCGACGGCTTTCCCGTTCTGGTACGGCAGGGAAAATTGATGGCCGCGACGTTCCATCCTGAGCTATCCTCTGATCGTAGGGTGCATCGCCTTTTTGTTGAAACCGTTCGCGGGCAAGGAATGTCAAAAGAATAGTCCGCTCGGCGATGCAGACTTGTTTCCCCTCGGATTTCGACCATCTAATGCCTGGCGCCGTGCGTCCAACCATGCGTGGGGATCATCCCACTTTGATAGAGGCCGAAAATGCCTATCGCCTTCACGCGAGCCCCGGCGGAAGTTGAGCGGAAAGAGCCCGGCATTGGCGGAAAACCGCCGGTTGACCGGCGTCCGACCGGTGGTGGCGGCGGCGGCGGGGACGACGACTGGCAAAACCCCAAGCATGGGCCTCGCGAGCGGCTGCAACGCGTCCGCTTCTTCGTCTTCTTCGCTCTTACCGGCGACATGATGTTCTTCGCCGCCCTGGTGGTGTTGTTTTTCGCCCGCCAGGCCGGCATGCACATGGACCCCCGCAGCCACGAGATGATCGGCGACTGGCGTCCCATCCAGCTTCCTCCCATTGTCTACCTGAACACAGCCGTCCTGATCCTGAGCAGCCTGACCATGGAGCTGGCCCGGCGCAACATCTTCCGCGAGATCGACGTGCTGGAGGAATGGCTGGGCATGGGCAAGCCCGCGCTGCGGCGGGCGCTGCCCTGGCTGATTGCCACCCTGCTGCTGGGCTCGGCGTTTGTCGCCGGCCAGGTGATTGCATGGAAGCAGCTTACGGCGCAGGGCTTCGCCTTCAACCAGTGGTCCACGCCGGCCAGCTACTTCTTCTACGTGGTCACCGGCCTGCACGCCAGCCACCTGGTTCTGGGCATCCTGGCGCTGCTGCTGTGTGTGACCGCGCTGGGCTGGTTCCGGCGCGTCGAATCCCGCCAAATCGCCGTCGATATCACCGCGTGGTACTGGCATACGCTGGGCGCCGCGTGGATCCTGCTGCTGGCGGTGCTGGCCATCGGCCAGTGAAGCAGGGAACAGGGATCAGGGAACAGGGATCAGGGAACAGGGAACAGAAAAACAGGGGCCAAGGCCGCCCGCGAGCCATAGAATGCGCAAGAAATAAAACGACGATGTCCTGTGGATTCTTTGGGATGCGTGCTGAAAGTGCAGTGAATTTGCGCGCGTTTCCCGGGGGCCTGAGGGGGCGTTGCCAGGGGGCGCAGACAAGGCTGTCTCACCGGCGCAAACTGGGCGGGATTTTAGAGTCTGAACAGGCATCGGCTTGTCCTCCTCGTCAGGGCCGGAAATGAAGACGCCCGCGATGAATCGCGGGCGCATTTCCAACCACTGTTAATAGGCTAGCAGATTCACACCGGAATACTGAAGCTAGAGTCAACTTTATTTCGCCCAGTATTCATGCAGGTAAACGTTGCTTTTCCACAGACCGTGACTATTGACACGATGTCGCGGAAACGGTGCAGAAGCAGGGAGCGCGGGATGGGGAGCAGGGCGTAGGCAGCAAGTTATCGGCTGAACGGGCTACGCAGGGTGGAAAAACATCCCTCAGGGGTTAGAGTCCCCATCGTTTTCAAGCGCTTTTTGGCCCGCGACGCACCCGTCGGACGGGTTTTCCGGCTGTGCCCTTTGTGCGGGGCAGCTCCCGTTGCACAGAAACTGGGGCAAAAGTGGAGAGACCGGGCTGGATAGTGAAGTTGAGACTTGAGTGTTTGGAGGGCGATGGGGCGGCAAACACGAGACGGCGGATGCAGGGCATGCCGCTGGTTCCACTATAGATGGCCGTGGCCCCGCCGGGAAGCGGAACCGTGCCCTTGAGGAGCGTGCCAGCGAGGGACGCCCGCTCATCGCGATAAAACTGCGATGAACGGGGCACAGCTCCGGGGGTTTCAGCGTGTGTAGTCGGAATCGATGAGTGGGCCACCTGCCGCGATGAACGGGGCACAGCTTCCCATGGCTCAGGGTGCTTTCATTTCGGCAGATGACCGGGCCACCCGCCAGGGTGGAAAAACATCCCTCAGGGGTTAGAGTCCCCATCGTTTTCAAGCGCTTTTTGGCCCGCGACGCACCCGTCGGACGGGTTTTCCGGCTGTGCCCTTTGTGCGGGGCAGCTCCCGTTGCACAGAAACTGGGGCAAAAGTGGAGAGACCGGGCTGGATAGTGAAGTTGAGACTTGAGTGTTTGGAGGGCGATGGGGCGGCAAACACGAGACGGCGGATGCAGGGCATGCCGCTGGTTCCACTATAGATGGCCGTGGCCCCGCCGGGAAGCGGAACCGTGCCCTTGAGGAGCGTGCCAGCGAGGGACGCCCGCTCATCGCGATAAAACTGCGATGAACGGGGCACAGCTCCGGGGGTTTCAGCGTGTGTAGTCGGAATCGATGAGTGGGCCACCTGCCGCGATGAACGGGGCACAGCTTCCCATGGCTCAGGGTGCTTTCATTTCGGCAGATGACCGGGCCACCCGCCCGAAGAATTCGCATGGCCGAATCCCATGGTCTTTCTCGGCCACCTGCGTTCGCCATTGAAGGAGAGGCGTCGCGCGGTTTGCAGACATGGCGCTACACTCCTCTGTAGCGGCGAAGACGCAAATCGAGGTCAACATCAATGGCACGCTTCCACCTGACCCTAACTGTGCTCTGCACCTTGTTCTTCAGCGGATGTTCTCATTCGAGGTTTAACCCAGCCGTTGAGGGCCAAAAGCTTCTGCAGCGGGATGCCGAGTGGTCCCAAGCGGCATCGGAAGGGAAGGACATCGAGAAGATTCTCTCGTATTGGTCAGATGACGCGCAGGTAATCGAGCCTGGACAGCCGGTTTACCAGGGCAAAGCGGTGATCCGCAAATTCGTGTCCGATAGTCTGAAGACACCGGGCTTCCATATCCATTGGGTTTCGAGGGATCCCGTTTTCTCCCCAGATGGGAAAATGGCCTATATGCCAGGCGCGGGGGAGATGACGATGCCAGACTCAAAAGGGGAGTTGACAACAGTTCATACGCGAGGCATATCCATCTGGCGTCGCGATGCGGATGGCGAGTGGCGCTGCGTTGTAGACATCGCCAACTGATTTGAACAAGAGCGAGGCAAACATGAATAGCGGATCAATCAAAACCTCCATTGCCGTCTTTCTTCTGGTGCTATCTCATGTAGCAGCAGATTGCCAGCAGGCTGCCCCAGGCGATTCGCCCGTCTCGTCGCCATCGCCGGTTGACGCCACACAAATCGGCCCGGGCTACGACATCGAGATGAGCCGCATGATCCCGATGCGAGACGGGGTCGAGCTTGAGGCTTGGCTCTTCAAACCGTCGCATCTGAAGGACAAGGCTCCGGCGGTATTGGAACTGACGCAGTACGACATTGATGGCGGCAGCCCCGGCCAGCGCAGCGACTACGCAACCTTCGTCGGGCGCGGTTACGTGTTCGTTCAGGTTCTCGTTCGCGGCCGTGGCCGCTCTGGGGGCGACAAGAGTGACAACCTCGGCCTGCGGGTTGGTCGCGATGGTCACGACGTTGTGGAATGGATCGCGGCTCAGCCTTGGAGCGACGGGCGAGTGGTGATGTATGGCGGGTCCTTCTTCGGCATGACGCAGTGGCGCACTGGTGCCCAACACCCCGCACACCTCGCAGCCATCGCACCCTACGTATCCATCTACCCAGGATGGGATGTTCCCAACACTAACGGAATCCCGCAGGCGTGGTCGGCCGTGATCATTGGTTTAGTCTCGGGCCGCCAGTACAACGCGGATTTCTTCGCAAACAGCGACTATTGGCAGGGCAAGATGCTTGAGCAGTACGCCGCTCAACGCCCATTCAGGGAACTGGATGAAGCGATAGGGATCGCTCAGGACGATTGGTGGATGGTTGACGACCGCGGCACAAGGCTCTCCTTCATGAAGATGTGGCTTGACCACGTGGGCGACCAGACGTTCAACCTCGCGGCAGAGCCCAAACCCGAGGATTTCGCGCTGATGAATTTTCCGGTGCTCTCAGCGACTGGGTACTTCGACGACGACCAGCCAGGAGCCTTGCGCTACTACCGACGTCACATTGCCCACGCACCGGCTGCGGCAGCGAGCAATCACTATCTCATCATCGGCCCCTGGGATCATTTTGGGACGCAACACCCGACAAAGAAGATTGATGGTTTGACCATACCCGATGCCGCCGTGATTGACATGGACAAGCTGCGCGCCGATTGGTACGACTGGGTACTTGGCCGCGGTTCTCGTCCTGTCCTCTTACGCGACCGGGTCACGTACTTCATGATGGGCGCCGATGAGTGGCGGCACGCGAAGACGCTGGAGGCGGCATCCTCAGGCAAAGAACTGACGCTTTTTTTGTCCGCACCAGAGGGCACGCCAAAGGACGTGTTCCATTCCGGGTCTCTCGCCCAAAAGCCTTCCGAAGCTGAACCACCTGCCGTCATCATCAGCGACCCGCATGAGCTTCCAGAACTCGACGTTGCCACATTCGCCAAAGGCGAAAACCTGACAAGCCAATTCCGCGATTTCCAGAGGCAGGCGATTGTGTTTCACTCCGCTCCGTTCTCTGAGAACGTGGAGGTTGCTGGACAAATGCGCCTCAATCTGGTGATCCAGGCGGACGCGCCGGATTTTGATCTCTGGGCCCAGATGCTGATGATCCTTCCCGACGGTTCCGCGGTTCGCTTGGGCGAAGACATCCGGCGTGCCAGGTTTCGGAACGGTCCTTTCAACGCGGAACTCCTGCAGCCGTCGCAAATCGTTGAGATTCCGTTTGAGTTCAACTGGATGGCGCGGCGAATTCCGCCAGGGGCGCGATTGCGCCTCACGATTGCTCCTCTCAACTCGCCCAACTACCAGAAGAATTACAACACCGGCGGCCGCATCGGATACGAGAGGTCCGAGGATGCTCGTATCGCACGCATCCAAGTCTTTCACGATGCCGTGAGAAGGAGCCGCCTGATATTGCCGCTCGCTGCATCCGTTCAAGCTGAGATCAAACCCTGACTGAACGATCTCACTTCCTGAGTCAAGACACCTGAGAACTATTCGGATAACCCAAAACAAGGTCCTCCTCTTCCCAGGCCTAAGAAGGCAGGTGGCCCGGTCATCGATTCCATCTCCTTGGCCTGAGAGCCTCAAGTGCAACTCAGCGCTGTGCCCCGTTCATCGCGCACTTTGCGATGAGCGGGCGGGTGATGCTTTCCCCTTACCCTGCTTCATCCGCACTCCCTCCGGCAACCGGTTTCCCCGCCCAAACGCGGTCCACTGCGATTCAATCTCGACCCTCCCCTTCACTCCGTTCGCGTAATGACGGAAGCTCGACCAGGGCCAGTCTTCGGGCTTCTCGACCAGCCCGCGCTTGACCGGATTGCGATGGATATAACGGATCACTTCCGAGCGCGCCTCCTCCCCGTGGACATTGCTGTCGTAGTAGCGGTCTTGCCAGAACTTCTCGCGCGGTCCTCGCAGCTTGCGCGAAGTCATCTGCTTGACGGCCTTGAGAAACTGCGCCAGTACAATCCGCGGCGGCTCGTTGACGACGAGATGGACATGCTCGGGCATCAGAACATAGGCGTATACCCGCGCCTGGTGCCGCGCACGCGTCTGCTCCAGAATGGCTTCGACCGTCTCCCTGGCTCCTGGCGCCTCAAGCAGCGGCAGGCGGTGAAAACAACTGAAGGTGATGAAGTGCAGAGTCTCTGCTTTCTGGAACCGCATCAGGCCGCTCGGCATGGCCCCATCCTCGTCTGGCCACGATCTTAACCCAACGCCCGCTCATCGCAAAGTGCGCGATGAACGGGGCACAGCTTCCCATGCTCCAAGGCTGTCCTTTGCGGCTGATGGCCGGGCCACCTGCCCTGTCAGCGCAGGGCGCGGGTGAGAGCTTCGAGCAGGCCGGGAATGTCGTGGGGGTTGGCTTCGCCAGCAGGAGGCCATCCATGCTCGCGGAGGGTCTGCGACGTGATGGGGCCGATGGAGACGGCGAGGACGCCGGGGAGCGGAAACTGCATACCGGCGCGGCGCGCCGCCTCGGCCAGGTGCTCGGCGGTGGAGGAGCTTGTAAACAGGGCTGCGTGGATGGGTTGGGAAAGCGCCGCGCGGAGGAGCACGGTGGCGTTGGCGGGCAGCGCGTTGCGGTAGGCCTCGACCACGTCTACTCGGGCGCCGGCGGAGCTGAGGGCGTCGGGAATGAGGTCGCGGGCGACCTGGGCGCGGGCAAGGAGGATGCGGCGGCCGGCGAGCGACTCCTGGGCCGAAAGAGCTTCGATGAGGCCTTCGGCTACGTAGCGCTGGGGAACGAGCGCGACAGTCATGCCTTCTTTGGCGAGAGCGTCGGCCGTCGCGGTTCCGACAGCAGCGATGCGGGCTGTGAGGACGTTTCGGTCTGGAGGACCATTCGTTGCCGGTGAGGCGGGGCCGGATGAGACATCAACATCGCCTTGGCGGGGGTCGGGAGACCCCCCCGACAGCCGGTCAGGAGACCGGCGGTACTGATCAAGCGAAATGCCCAGTTCCCTTGCCCGGGCGGCGACGGCGCGGACGGTGTTGGCGCTGGTGAAGAGGAGCCAGTCATAGCCGGCGAGATTGCGGAGGGCGCGATCGAGCGGAGCGAGGCTGCGCGGCGGCTGGATCTCGAGCAGCGGCACTTCGACCGGTTCGGCGCCGAGGGCGCGGAGGCCGGCGGAGAGTTTGCCGGCCTGGTGCGCGGCGCGGGTAACGAGAATGCGCCGGCCGGCGAGGGGTGGGAGCGACGAGGGCATGCTGAGGTGAGTGTAGATGAGCGAGACAGCGGGTCAGCAAGTCAGCGGGTCGGGTTGCGGCTTTCAGCTGTCAGCTCTTAGCCGCTGGCGGAATCATCGAGCAGGAATGTCGCAAAGACCCGCTCATCGCGCAGATCCTTCCCCTCCAGTCCCCTCAGGGTCAGGAGCGATGAACGGGGCACAGCTCGCACTCCCCGGATCGATTTACTTCTTTCTTGATAGCTCCACGTCTGCGAAGCGGTCTGTCTTTCCATGCGCCTCGTCGTCAATGGTCCACTGCCACGTGTCGGTGGCTTTGCGATAAGCGAACGTGGTGTGAATCGATTCCGATGGCGACAGGGTGAAGACGAAAGGAATGGAATCGCCCGCAGGCGCGGCGCGGCAGGGTATCTGGGAAGTCAAAGCGCCGCCGGCGGTCGAGTCCAGCCAGAGGCAGGCATACTGGTTGGCTTTTGGGTCCCAGCTCACGAGAACGATTGCTTCATACGCGGGTTCGCCGTGGGCATCTAATTCGCGAGATACCTCATGAAGCTGAAAATACTCGCGATGCAACACCCAGCGCGCCTGCACATCGTGAGTGGTTTGCTTGCCGGCGATGGTTCCGTTGAGAACCCAGTCTCCCGCCAGAAGGTCGAGCAACTTTAATGGATCGGAGGACTGGTTCTGCGCCGGAAGGGATAAGGCGCACAAGACCACGCACAGACTCGCCATCCAGTTTCGGATCATGGTTTCCCTTATACAAGCATTTGGTTGTGTTGGTGGGCAAATGACGCTCGCTATCCCACCCATTCGCGCATAAAGCCGCGCGAATGGATGGGGCACCCTCGACGAGCACCCGTTCATCGCGCGGATCCTTCCCCTTCGGTCCCCTCAGGGTCAGGAGCGATGAACAAGGCACAACCCTGGAAGGCTGTGCCGTTGCTTCAAAGTCGATCATCGTTTACCGGCTGGGTCTGCGCAGGACGAAACATGGAGGGCAGGCGCGCCCCAGGAGTGTGACGTCCTGAGGCGCGCGGGCCCTCCCCCGATGGGAACATTGGCGAGCGGCGCGGACTTACCGGTGATTCTATTTCGGTCGCCCGCCGTGACTGGTTGGCCTGACGTTGCGGTCGGCCTTCAGCGGCCGGCTGACGGCTGGGGTGGCAGGCCTTCCGTGATTCTGGGCGGCAAGCTGACCACGAGCGGTGGAGTAGCTGCGCGCGTGCTGCACCTGAGTGCGCATGCGCGGAGCTGTTGGCTCGCGCGATGCGGCCACTTCAGATGGCCGCGGCCGAGCCTGAACGCCGCGCTGTCCGCCATTGAAGCTGGCGCGGGAAACGCCCCGACCCCTGTTGCCGGCGTTATAGCTGTAGACGTTGTGCACGTGGCGCGCGTCGATGTGGTTATAGAAGCGGTTGTAGAAGAAGCGGCCGGAATTCCAATAGCCGCCTTCGTAGCCCAAGCCGACGTAGCCGAAGCCGTAGTTGATGCCGCCGTAGAATCCGATGTGCCTGCCCCAGTAACCAGGAAAGAAGGAATATCGGCCGCCGTAGAAGCCCCAATAGCCGGGCGTCCAGAGCGCACCCATATAGGGCGGCTCGACCCACGCGCCGGGCACCCAGTAATAGCCGTCCGGGCCCCAGGCCCAATAGCCGGGCGTCCAGATATAGCCGTCTGCAGGCGGCGGGGGCTGATCGTAGTCGGGCAGAGCAGGCGGAGGCTCGGTGGCTGTTTCCGTGGGCTGCTCAGGGTAGGTTGATTGATCGGGAGGCTGGCCGGGGGGCGGCGTTTGAGTTGTGTAGGACGGTCCGCCGGGCGCCATGTTGGCTGCGGCGGGGTCCTGACCCTGGTCCGGCGGCGGGGGCGGGGCCTGATCCTGTGCCGCCGCGACCGCGGCGCTGACGGTGGGGGTGGTGGAAATCAGGCGCTGGCCGCAGACGGCGACGCAGAGCGCAACCGCAACGGCGAATACGACCCATGGCACAATCCGAGGAAGACGTTTCATAGCACTCTCCAAGTCTTCGGATACTCTGCAAAACCTCGGATATTCTCCGAGCTCCCTAAGTTTAGCGCGGCGCGGGTGAAGATGACCATTGCGGCGAAAAGCCGGCGTTGCCCAAGGCGAAGATCGAGCGACGTGGAAGCGCCCGGAGCGGAGAGCGCGCCGGATTTGAACGACTCGGACTGTGAAGACGGTGACACTGCAAAAGCGGGGCGGGTTTGCCGGCTGTTCGGTTCCGGACAGACGACTGGCCGGAACTGACACAGGGAGCGAGGCCGTATTGATTGCAGGTGTCAGGGATCACGTGTCAGGGATCAGGCGCTGCGGCGAAGGAAGCTAATGAGTTGCTGGCCGATGCTGAGGACTTCCGGGCAGTCTGCGTACACCTTGCGGTTGATTTCCATGATCAGCAGGATGGCTTCCATACGGCCCTTCGAATCCTCGGGAGCGACCATGAATTCGTCCGAGAGGTACTCAATGGCGTGCCCGAGTTTTTCCAGTGCGTGTCCCGCATCTGGAGTGATGCGCCGTCGGATGGCTGGGGCGCTGGGCACTGCCCAGGGATGAGCGAACTGAGAGATGGCAGCAGTCATGCTAGGTATCCTCACTCTGTTCCTCGGCGCAGACGCGGGAAACTCGAGATGACCGTCGTACCGGGGCCCAATATGAAACGAAGCTATTATGCTGTCTCATTTTGGGAAATGAGGTGATGAGGATCACTCGTGAACCCTCACCCCGTCTGGTCATCTATGGTGTTGGATGCGCGGGTCAATGCTTGGTTATCCGGGGCCCTATGCAACTCTTGATGCGGGATGGGCCGCCTTGACGTTCACGTCTCAAGAACCTAAGCTCAAACCAGCGGCAACGCCGCAGCAGATGGGAAGTTTGCGCCGGTGCGGATGGACACAATTTGTAGTAATTTCAGGTCGTAGCAAGTTCACGCTATAGCGATTTCACGGGGTTGGCTTCATGATTCCCTATCACTGGCAGTATGTACCGTTGCTTTTGCAGATCATGGTGGCGTTCGGGACGGGCGCGGCGATGGTGGCCGGGTCATGGTTCATCGGGCGGCACCGGAACACGAAGACAAAACTGGCGGCGTACGAGTGCGGCATCGAGGCGGTGGGGGACGCGCGGGCACGATTCAGCGTGCGCTTCTACATGGTGGCGATGCTGTTCATATTGTTTGATGTGGAAGCGGTGTTTATGATGCCGTGGGCGGTGATCTACCGCAAGCTGCCGGGGATCACGGGATCGCGCCTGTTCGGGTTCTGGGAGATGCTGGTGTACCTGGGATTCATAGCGGTGGGCCTCTACTACATTGTGCGCAAGGGCATCCTGGACTGGAGCCTGGACAAGGCGGACCTGTGATGGCGACGCTGTTGACCAAGGCTGCGGTACTGGAACAGATGGCGGGGCATCCGGCGGTGAAGGCGATTCTGGCCTGGAACGCCGATGCGCTGACCAATGCGAAGTTCGACCGGGGCGAGCTGACGCTGACGATCGTGCGGGAACAGATCCGGCAGGCATGCGAGGCGGTAAAGGCTGCCGGGTACAACGCGTTGCAGACGGTGACGGCGGTGGACTGGTACCCGGCGACGCCGAGATTTCAAGTCACCTACCACATTCTTTCCCACTCCTATAAAGAGATGCTGCGGTTGTGCGCGCTGGTGGATGAGGGCGACGCGGCGATCGGGAGCATTACGCCGGTGTGGGCGGGGGCGAACTACTACGAGCGCGAAGTCTTCGACCTGTTCGGGATCCGTTTCGAGGGGCATCCCAACCTGCGGCGGATTTTGATGCCGGAAGAGTGGGTGGGACATCCGTTGCGGAAGGATTATCCGGTGGAGGGGTACCGGTGAGAGGCGAGAGCGGAGTTGGCGGAGTTGGCGGAGTTAGCGGGGTTAGCGGAGTTAGGCTGCTGGCCCTGCCTGCCCTGGGAAGAGCGACGGGAAGGTGCACCAGCGGGCTTCAGGGGCTGAAGCCCGTACCTTTCGCGCTGAGATCCGTCATGGTGGCGGTCCGGGCTGTCTTCAAGGGAGGCTGGCTTGAATCCTGATGTGGGGACGCCGATCCTGGAGGCGCCGTTAGCCGAGGGCGCGCGCGACCAGCACATGGTGCTGAACATGGGCCCGCAGCATCCGGCGACGCACGGGGTGCTGCGGCTGGTGCTGGAGATCGACGGCGAGGTGGTGGTGCGGGTGTATCCGGAGATCGGGTACCTGCACACGGGCATCGAAAAGACCTGCGAAGCAAAGTTCTACCAGCAGGTGGTTCCGCTGACGGACCGGGTGGACTACCTGGGTCCGATGGCCAACAACCTGTGCTACGCGCTGGCCGTGGAAAAGCTGCTGGAGCTGCCCATTCCGGACAAGGCGCAGTGGATGCGGGTGCTGCTGGCGGAGCTGACGCGGCTGAATTCGCACCTGATCTGGCTGGGCACGCACGCCATGGACATTGGCGCGCTGACGGTGTTCCTGTACACCTTCCGCGAACGCGAGGATCTGCTGCGGATTTTTGAAGCGGTGAGCGGGCAGCGGATGATGACCTCGTATATCCGCATTGGCGGGCTGGCCATGGAGCCGCCGCTGGGGTGGTTCGAGCGGGTGCAGAATTTTATCCGGAGATTTCCGGAGAAGATCGACGAGTACTCCAACCTGCTGACCGGAAATCCGATTTTCATGAACCGGCTGAAGGGCGTTGGCTATCTCTCGGGCGAGGACGCGATTGCGCTGGCGGTGACGGGGCCGGTGATGCGGGCTTCGGGGATCGATTTCGACACACGGCGCGACATGCCGTACTCAAGCTACGAGAAGTTCCAGTTCAAGGTGCCGGTGAGTAACGGGTGCGACGTTTGGGCGCGATACCTGGTGCGACTGGAAGAGATGCGGGAGAGCACGAAGATTTGCCAGCAGGCGCTGGACGGGATGCCGGAGGGGCGGATCAAGGCGGACGCGCCGAAGATCGTGCTGCCGGACCGCGAGGCGATGAAGACGCAGATGGAGGCGCTGATCCATCACTTCAAAATCGTGACCGAGGGGTTTGCCGTGCCGGCGGGCGAGGTGTACCAGCAGATCGAGTCGGGACACGGGCAGATGGGGTATTACGTGGTTTCAGATGGGACGGCCAAGCCTTACCGGGTGCACATGCGGTATCCCTCGTTTGCGGATTTGCAGGCGCTGGAGACGATGTGCCAGGGACGACTGATTGCGGACGTGGTGGCGGTGATCGGGTCGATCGATATTGTGCTGGGGGAAATTGATCGATAGCGGGGTTAGCGGAGTTAGCGGAGCTAGCGGAGTTAGGACGGGGGCGAGGTGGTGGGTTGGCGTAGGCGGCGATGATTGAAGCGGGCGAGGAACTTTGGGTTGAGCTTTGGGTGTCGCTGGCTTCGCTGCTGCGCAGTTACACCTCGATGCATGGGCTGAACGGAGACCGGCAGGCTACGGTGGAGTTGGGTGAGGCAAGAATTACGGTTCGGCACGGAGACAAGCGGCTGGACCTGGAACGCAACGGCGCTGAGATTACGTGGCGGCGCGAGGATGGGCGCGAGGGACGGATGGAGCTGGTGGAGACGGGAAGATTAAGGTTGTCGGATCCCCGGTCTCCAACCGCAGGAGACCGGGGGCACCCGGAGATCTCGAATGAGGTAGAGATGGATTTGATGGCGAACGATTGGGCCGAGGAGCTGATGGGATGAGCGGATCAAGCAGCCGAAATGCAGGTCCTTCGAATCGGCCGCAGCTCGCTCAGGGGCTAAAGCCCGCCTTCGTTTGTGGGCGGGTTTACGTACGGGCTGAAGCCCGTACCTTACGCGGCCATGACCCAACTTTTTGCGATCAAGAGCGGGTTCGATGAGCGCGGAAACCATGAGCGTGTTTTCGCCAAAGCTTGCGGCGCGGTTTGACGCGCTGGTGGAGAAGTATCCGGTGAAGCGGTCGGCGCTGGTGCCGATGCTGCTCTACGCGCAGGACGAGATTGGGTATGTGAGCGACGCGGCCATTGCGGAGATTGCGGACCGGCTGGGACTGACGGTGCTGGACGTGAAGAACGTGGCCAGCTACTACTCGATGCTGCGATTCAAGCCGGCGGGCAAGTTCAATATCCAGGTGTGCACCAACATCAGTTGCATGCTGCGGGGCGGGTACGACGTGCTGGAGCGTTTCCAGCAGGAACTGGGGATCCGGAACAAAGGCATCACGAAGGACGGAGTATTCAGCCTGGAAGAGGTTGAGTGCATCGGGGCATGCAGCTGGGCTCCGGCCATCCAGGTGAACTACGACTTTCACGATGAGCTGACGCCGGATCATGTGCCGGGGATTCTTTCGGGGTATCGCGGGCAGGCCAAGGAGGGCAACTGATGCCGAGGCTGGTTTCGCATCCCGACGAAGTGAAGATTGTTTCCAAGCGTTTCGGCAAGGGGGCGGCGAATATCGAGCGCTATATCGAGCTGGGCGGTTATGAGGCGGCGAAGAAGTGCGTGGCGCAAGGGCCCGAAGCCGGTCCGGCCTGGATCATCAACGAGATGAAGGCCAGCAACCTGCGCGGACGCGGCGGCGCGGGGTTCCCGACGGGGTTGAAGTGGTCGTTCGTTCCCAAGCAGAGCGCGAAGCCGAAGTATGTGCTGGTGAACGGCGACGAGAGCGAGCCGGGCACGTGCAAAGACCACCTGATCTTTCTGCACGATCCGCACACGGTGATCGAGGGAACGATTATTGCGGGACTGGCAACGGGCGCGAAGATGGGGTTCATTTATCTGCGCGGGGAATACCGGTACCTGCTGACGATCGTGGAGAAGGCGGTTGCGGACGCGTACGCGAAGGGTTTCCTGGGCAAAAACATCTTCGGCAGTGAATTTGAATTTCAGGTGGTGACGCAAACGGGCGCGGGCGCGTACGAAGTGGGTGAAGAGTCGGCGCTGATGGAGTCGCTTGAAGGCAAGCGGGGCATTCCGCGCATCCGGCCTCCCTTCCCTGCCGTGGTGGGATTGTACGGCGGGCCGACGGTGATCAACAACGCGGAGACGATTGCGACGGTGCCGCACGTAATCGCGATGGGCGCCGCCGCTTACGCGGCTGTGGGCACGGAGCGCAACGGCGGGACGCGGCTGTTTTGCCTGAGCGGGCACGTGGAGCGGCCGGGCGTGTACGAGCTGCCCATGGGCTACAACCTGAAAAAGATGATTTACGAAGTGGGCGGCGGAATTCGCGGCGGGCGGAAGCTGAAGGCCGTGGTGCCGGGCGGGTCGTCGACGCCGGTGCTGCTGCCCGAGGAGATTGAGAACCTGGGGATGGATTTCGACCAGGTGGGCAAGGCGGGGTCGAT
The DNA here is from genome assembly GCA_963766785.1 of uncultured Acidobacteriota bacterium. Taxonomy (GTDB): domain Bacteria; phylum Acidobacteriota; class Terriglobia; order Terriglobales; family Acidobacteriaceae; genus Telmatobacter. The sequence goes on along the minus strand of CAVYBV010000002.1, from coordinate 570,546 downwards.
GCTGGGTTCGGGCGGCGTGGTGGTGATCGACGACCAGACGTGCATGGTGGAGTTTGCGCTGCGGACGATGAACTTTTATGCGCACGAGAGCTGCGGATGGTGCATTCCGTGCCGCGAAGGAACGGACTGGCTGAAGAAATCGCTGACGCGATTCCACGCGGGATTCGGGCAGGAAAAGGACATCGACAACATCCGGTACCTGGCCGAGAACATGATGGGACGGACGTTTTGCCCGCTGGGCGATGCGGCGGCGATGCCGACGCTGGGATTTGTGAAGAAGTTCAGGAAGGAATTTGAGGATCACTTGAATGGGAAGCCATGCCCGTTTGCTAAGGAGGGCGCGGTGGAATTGACGGTGGTGTGAAGAAAGCAGGCGGAATGAGAATGAAGAGACCTCTGTTGCCATCTAAAAATGCTCGGCAAGAACTCGCAGAGGCGATCGCTGCGTTGAGTACCCGTCCACTTTCGATAAAGGGGAATCAAAAGTACCTCGCCCTGCAATCCGGAGCACCTCCGTTCTGCAACGTCGTGAGCCTCTCATTGCATAAGGACAGGGTGTCCTTCTATATCCGGTCAACTCAACTAATGAACGAAGCGGTCGCTGCGGACTTCAAGCCCGAACCCGCGGTAGCGAGAACCAGGGGCCTTGTGGAACGCAAGTACTACTTCAATGGATTGAAACTCGCTGACCTTCAGAAGCACGAGCCCATGTTCAAGGCAATCGTGAACGAATCAATCGATTTCGTCCTCGGCCAGAAACCCGCTGGGAAGTGATCGAAGAGCAACCGCAGATCCTTCGCTGCGCTCAGGATGACAATGTTCTGTGTAACGGCGCGGTAGGGTAATGGTAGGGACAGAAGAAAAGAATGGCTGACGTAACATTCACGGTGGATGGGAAGAAGCTGACGGCGCCGGCGGGGACGCTGCTGATCGAGGCTTGCCGCAAGGCGGGGATCGAGATTCCCGCGTTCTGCTATTACCCGGGGCTGAGCCTGCAGGCGGCGTGCCGGATGTGCGTGGTGCGGCAGGAAAAGGTGCCCAAGCTGCAGACGGCGTGCACGACCACGGTGGCCGAGGGACAGGTGTTCACGACTGAATCGGCGGAGATTGCGCAGGCGCGCAAGGCGACTATCGAGCTGCTGCTGGGCAACCATCCGCTGGACTGCCCGGTGTGCGACGCGGGCGGCGAGTGCGAGCTGCAGGACATGACCTTCAAATACGGCGCGGGCACCAGCCTGATGGTGGACGCCAAGCGGCATCGCGACGAGCAGCAGTGGTCGCCGGCGGTGTTCTTCGACCGGCCGCGGTGCATTCTTTGTTACAGGTGTGTCCGCGTGTGCGGCGAAGGCATGGACGTGTGGGCGCTGGGGGTGGAGAACCGCGGGGTTAGCTCGACCATTGCACCCAACGGCGGCGGGCCGGATGGGCAAGGCAAGCTGAACTGCGAAGAGTGCGGGATGTGCATCGACATTTGCCCGGTGGGCGCGCTCACCAGCGGCAGCTATCGTTACAAGACGCGGCCGTGGGAGATGAAGCACGTCTCCACGGTGTGCACGCATTGCGGCGATGGGTGCAAGGTGACTCTGGGCGTGCGCGCGGTTGAGGGTGGCACGGAGATTATTCGCGCCGACAACCGAGACAAGAGCGGGATCAACGGCGATTTTCTGTGCGCCAAGGGGCGGTTCGGGTTTGACTTTGTGGACAGCGAACAGCGGCTGACCAAGCCGCTGGTGCGCAACGCGAACGGCGAGCTCGCAGCCACGACGTGGGAGAACGCGCTGCGGATTGCAGGCGCGAAGCTGAAGGAAATTCGCGATACGCGCGGCGGAGCAGCGATTGGGGTGATCGGGTCGAACCGCACCACGAACGAAGAGAATTACCTACTGCAGAAGTTTGCGCGGACGGTGCTCGGGACCAACAACATCGATCACCGGCGGACGGCGGACTATGCGTCGTTTGCGCAGGCGATGGCGGGACACAAGGAAAAGGCGGCGAGTTTGCGTGATGCGGGAACGGCGCCGGCGATTCTGCTGGCGGGCGGCAATCCTACGGAGGAGCATCCGCTGCTGGCGTGGCAGTTGCGGACCAACGTACGGCTGAACAAAGCGCGCCTCTACGTCGTGAACCATCGCACCATCAAGCTGGAGCGGCAGGCGAAGGCGGTGCAGGGCGTGCCACCGGCGGGATACAAGGACCTGACCGCGCTGCTGGAAAGCCAAGCCAACGACTTTGCGCGCGCGGTGATGGCGGAGGAGCGGCTGCTGGTGGTGTTCGGCGAGGAGTTTCGCGGGGCAGAGCTGAAGCAGCTTGTGGAGTGGGGATTGAAGCGCGGCAATGTGCGCTTTGCTTACCTGGGCGATCACGCCAATTCGCGGGGTGCGGCGGACATGGGCGTGCTGCCGGATCTGCTGCCGGGGTATGTGCCGGTGAGCGCGCCGGGAGCCTTTGCCGAGGAATATGCGGGCATGCCGCAGACGGCGGGTTTGGCCACGCCGGAGATGCTGGAAGCGGCGCGTGCGGGACGGCTGGGCGCGCTTGTGGTGGTGGGCGCGAACCCGCTGACGGACGAGACGGCGGATGCGAAGGACACATTTCTGATTGTGCAGGATCTGTTTTTGACGGAGACGGCGGCGCAGGCGGATGTGGTGTTCCCGGCGGCGAGCTTGTACGAAAAGACCGGCACTGTGACCAACACGTTTGGCGATGTGCAACTGGTGAAAAAGGCGGCTGACCGGCCGGGTGTGCGCACGGATTTCGAGATTCTGGTGCGGCTCGCGGCCGCGATGGACGCGGATGTGAAGGCGCTGGTGCCGTTCGGGCCGCATGGCGTGCGCGCGGATTTGGGCCAGACGCGCGGTGCGCAGTCGGGCGAGGCGGACCGGCACGGCGTGTGGCTGTCGGCGGAGGGCCTCGAGCCGAAGGTGAGCCCGTTCGATCCGCTGGCGGTGCTGGACGAAATCGAGCGGCTGGTGCCCGCGTACAAGCTGGACCGGGCAAATCTGTTTGCGGGAAATGATGTGAAGACGGAACCGGGATTCGTGCCCGTCTCCGCGCTGACGGGAGCGCGCGAGGACGTAGTGGATCCGACCCACGATGGGCTGTTCTCGTCGGGGACGCTGGGACGGTACAGCACTTATTTGCGGGAGATTGAAGAGCACCAGGTGGAGCAGATGACGGATACGGCGGCGGGGTGAGGCACTGTAGGCCGAAGAGCAACCGCAGATCCTTCGCTCCGCTCAGGATGACAGCAAGTAAGTTGTTAGTTGGAGAGGCTGGACGCAAGTGACGATTTGGGAGTTTGTATTCTGGAGCCTGCTCAAGATCATTGTGGTGACGGTGGTGCTGTTGCTCGGTGTCGCCTACACGGTGCTGCTGGAGCGCAAGCTTGTGGGGCGGATCCAGAACCGCTGGGGACCGAGCCGCGTGGGACCGTTCGGGCTGTTGCAGCCGCTGGTGGACGGGGCCAAGAATTTCCTGAAAGAGGACATTATTCCCGCGGGCGCGTACCGGCCGCTCTACCTGCTGGCGCCGATCCTGTCGCTGGGCTGCGCTATGATCTCGATCGCGGTGGTGCCGTTCGGATCGCCGACGATCGCGAAAGACGGGTTCCGCTTCTTTCAGATATCGGACGTCAACATCGGGCTTCTGGTGGTCCTTGGCATCACGTCGATCGGCGTGTACGGAATCGCGCTGGCGGGGTGGTCGTCGAACAACAAGTATTCGCTGCTGGGTTCCCTGCGCTCCTCAGCGCAACTGATTAGCTACGAACTGGCGCTGGGTTTGTCGCTGGTGGGCGTGGTGCTGCGCGCGGGGTCGCTTAATCTTCGCACCATCGTCGAAGTCCAGGCCACGCACGGCATCCTGACTTGGAATGTCTTCGGCGGACTGCAATTCATCGCATTCTTCATTTACCTGATGGCGGCATACGCGGAGACCAACCGCGCGCCCTTCGACCTGCCCGAGGCGGAGAGCGAGCTGACGGCCGGCTACCACACCGAGTACAGCTCCATGAAGTTCGCCATGTTCTTCATGGCCGAATACGCCAACATGATCACGGTGGGCTGCGTGGCCACGCTGCTGTTTCTGGGCGGATGGACGAGCCCGTTCGGCGATCTCATCGGGCCTTCGCAGAGCATGTTTGCCAACGTGGTGTTTCCCATCTTCTGGTTCGTGCTCAAAGTTTTCTGCTTCCTGTTTCTCTACATCTGGGTGCGCGGGACTCTGCCGCGCTTCCGCTACGACCAACTGATGAACTTCGGCTGGCGGTTTTTATTGCCGCTGGCGATCCTGAATGTTGTGGGCACCAGCCTGTGGTACGCGTACAGGCATTAGGGGAGGCAGAGTCGCAGTCGGCGAAACCATCTCGCAGCGGCTAAAGCCATAATGAACTTGCGAAACTTACGGCACGACTGAAGTCGTGCCCTTTCAAAACCTGACCTTCGCCACACGGCCACGAGCGAAAGTTTCCGCCTGCTGGCTCGGTTACAATCGGAGAGGTTCTTCCCAGAGCGCAGTCTGCTTTGCGGCCTCCCCACAATCGGCGAGCCATAAGGTTCGCTGCCTGATGCACGTGACGGAACGATGCACCTGATTCTTTTTATCGTATTTGGCGGAATGTGCCTCGCAGGAGCGGTGAACCTCCTGCTGCAACGGCATCCCATTAACAGCGCGCTGTCGCTGGTGGTGGTGATGAGCTCGCTGGCGGTGTTGTATCTGATGCTGGGCGCGGAGTTTCTGGCAGCGGCGCAGGTGATTGTGTACGCCGGCGCCATCATGGTGCTGTTCGTGTTCGTTGTAATGCTGCTGAACGCGGGACGCGAGGAGCGCACCATGGGCAGCCGCGCGGCGAAGATTGTCGGGTTTCCGGCAGTCGCCGTGGTGCTGGCGGTGATTGCGATGACGATTCTGAAGGCGCAGGGGTTGGGAATGGCGTCGCTTAGCGATCCCATCACCTCCACCGAAGAGCTGAGCCGCGTCCTTTTTCACGAACTGCTGCTTCCGTTTGAAGTCACGTCGGTGCTGATCCTGATCGCGATTCTCGGCGCGGTTGCGCTGGCGCGCTCAAGCGAGGGTGATCGGAGGGTGAGCAAATGATTCCGATCTCCTGGTACCTGCTGCTGAGCGCGACGCTGTTCTGCCTGGGAGTGGTGGGATTCCTGATCAAGCGCAACGTGATCACGGTCTTCATGTCGATTGAGCTGATGCTGAACGGCGTGAATCTTTCGTTTGTCACGTTCGCGCACATGTGGCACAGGGTGAACGGGCAGATCTTCGTCTTTTTTGTGATGGTGGTAGCGGCGGCTGAAGCGGCCGTGGGGCTGGCCATCATTATCGCCATCTTCCGCGCGAGGGGAACACTGGCTGTCGACCGCATCGACCTGATGAAACTATGAACGGACCTTTGTATCTCTGGTTGATTCCGCTGCTGCCTTTTGCAGGATTCCTCATCAATGGAATCCTGGGCGCGCGGCTGCCCAAGTGGCTGGTGACACTGGTGGGGCTGATCGCGCCCCTTGCATCCTTCGTCGTTGTCCTCGCCGGTGCCTTGCTGGCGCTGCCTGGCAAAGACCCTGATCTGCGGGGGGGCATTCAGCCGTTGCCCTTGGTTCAACATTACGGATCATGGATTTCGGTCGGCTCGCTGCACGTCGACTTCAGCTTCGTGCTCGACCAGCTTTCGCTCACGATGCTGCTGATTGTGACCGGCGTGGGCTTCCTGATCCACGTTTATTCCGTCGGTTATATGCACGGCGACAAGGGCTACTGGCGTTACTTCGCGTACATGAACCTGTTCCTCTTTTTCATGACGCTGCTGGTGCTCGCGGGCAACGTGCTGTTGATGTTTGTGGGATGGGAAGGCGTGGGGCTGGCGTCGTACCTGCTGATCGGGTTCTGGTATCAGCGGACCACGGCAGCGGATGCGGGCAAGAAGGCGTTCATCGTCAACCGCATTGGCGACTTCGGATTTCTGATCGGGATTTTTCTGCTGCTGGGGAATTTCGGAACTCTCACTTTCAGTGAGATCGCCGCGAAGCTCGCCGGCAGCCCTGGATGGACCGGCGGAATCCTGACTACGATTTGCATCTGCCTGCTGATTGGCGCGACCGGCAAGAGCGCGCAGTTGCCGCTGTACGTCTGGCTGCCGGATGCGATGGAAGGCCCCACGCCGGTTTCCGCTTTGATTCACGCGGCCACCATGGTGACCGCCGGCGTGTACATGATTGCGCGCACGCACTTTCTGTTCGACCGCTCGCCGCTGGCGATGTTGATCGTGGCCATTATCGGCGCGGCGACGGCCTTGTTTGCCGCCACCATTGGCCTGGTGCAGACCGATATCAAGCGCGTGCTGGCGTACTCGACCATCTCGCAGCTTGGGTACATGTTTCTCGCCTGCGGCGTGGCGGCGTACTCAGCCGGCATCTTCCACCTGATGACGCATGCGTTTTTCAAGGCGCTCTTATTCCTTGCGGCAGGCTCGGTGATTCACGGGCTCGGCGGCGAGCAGGACCTTCGCCGCATGGGCGGCTTGTGCAAGCAGATGCCGGTCACGTTCTGGACCATGACCGCTGCGGTGCTGGCGATTTCCGGTTTCTTCCCGTTTGCCGGATTCTTTTCCAAAGACGCCATTCTGTACGCGGCGTTTCTCTCCGGGCCCAACGGCAAAATCTTCTGGGCGGTTGGGCTGTTCACCGCGCTGCTCACCTCTTTTTACATGTTCCGTTTGTGGTACCTGGCCTTCCTGGGCAAGCCGCGCAGTCCGGAGCTGCACGCGCATGAGAGCGGATGGTCGATGCTGGGGCCGCTGGTGATACTGGCGCTGCTTTCGCTGTGCGGCGGGTGGATCGGCGCGGAACGCATGGGCGCGTGGCTGGCGCCGTCAGTGGGCACGCACGCGGCGGCGGCGGCGAGCAACAGCCTGGAATGGATCCTGAGCGGGCTGGCGATGGCAGCGGCGGCGCTGGGCTGGCTGATTGCGCACATGCTGTATCGCGAGGGATCGGATCGCGCCGAGCAGCTGGCGGCAAGCTTCTCCGCGCTTTACAAGCTGCTCCTGAACAAGTACTGGGTGGACGAATTTTACGGCAAGGTCATCGTAAAACCCTTGCTGGCAATTTCGCGGTTTGTGCTGGAGTGGATCGTCGAGTTCGCGATTTTGGGCGGGCTGGCCTGGCTGCTTTCAGGAACAGTTCTCTTCGGCGGCGCGGTACTGCAACGATGGCAGTCCGGCAATCTGCGGTCGTATGCGGGATGGCTCGCGGCCGGCGCGGCGGTGCTGCTGGTGTTCGCGCTGGCGCCCTATTTCCTCAGCGCGCATGGGATCAACGTGAAGTGGGCGGGATGGTGAGAACTTGAACCATATCAACCAATCGATTCTCTCCTGGATCCTGCTGGCGCCGTTGATTGGGGCGCTGGTGGTGGCGATCCTGCCCGATCGCGGCAAGCTGGCAGCGTGGCTGGCGCTGGCGACTACGCTGGTGACATTCGGGCTCACATTGCATCTGCCTGCGCACTTCATCGCCGGGCAGCCGGGATTCCAGTTTGAGATCAATCGCAAGTGGATCGAGCTGGGTGCGGCCGGACAGGGAATTTTTTATCACGTGGGCGTGGACGGGCTGAGCCTCTGGCTGGTGGTACTGAGCGGCTTGCTGGGACCGGTCGGCGTACTGGCAAGTTGGAACGCGATCAAGGAACGCAAGAAGGTTTTCTATTCGCTGTTCCTGGTGCAGCAGACGGCGATGATCGGCGTATTTTTGTCGCTCGACCTGATGCTCTACTACGGCTTCTGGGAGCTGACGCTGGTGCCCATGGCGGTGCTGATCGCCATGTACGGACGCAAGGACGGAGCCAAGGCCGCGACCAAGTTTTTCCTGTTCACGTTTGTTCCCTCGGCGCCGTTGCTGGTTGGGATTCTGTGGCTCTACGCGAAGACGGGAACTTTCGATTTCACCCAGCTTCAGGTCCTGATTTCAGCGGGCGCGTTGCCGGCTGCGGCGCTGTTATGGGTGGCGCTCGCATTCCTGGTGGCGTTCGCGGTCAAGGTGCCGGTGTTCCCGCTGCATGGATGGCTGGCGGACAGCTTCAGCGAGGCGCCGGTAGCGCTGGCGATGGTGATCGCGGGCAAGCTGGGAATCTATTCGCTGCTTCGCTTTCACGTGGGTCTCTTCCCTGCCCAGGTGAAGCAGGTTGCGCCGGTGCTGATTGTGCTGGCGGTGATCGGCGTCCTCTATGGCGCGTGCCTGGCGCTGGTGCAGCGCGACTTCTGGAAGCTGATTGCCTTTGCCACGGTGAGCCACTTCAGCCTGGTCACGCTGGGCATTTACGGGCTCACATCGACGGGGCGCGACGGCGCCATTTACCAAATCATCGCCGAGGGCGTGATCGAGGGCGCGTTGTTTGTGCTGCTGGGCGTGCTGGACACGCGCTACTCCACCAGCCAGATCGCGAGCTATGGCGGAGTGGCGGCGAAGCTGCCGCGCACGGCGAGCTTTTTTGTAATTACGATTCTGGCCATGGCGGGACTGCCGCTGCTGAATGGATTTGTGGGCGAATTCCTGATCCTCTCCAGCACGTTCACGGGCGTCAGCAGAAGCTGGGCGATCATCGCGGCCATCACCGTGATTCTGGGCGCGGCGTATGTGCTCCTGCTGGTGCAGCGCGTCTTCTACGGGCCGGAAAGCCCGATGGCGGCCACGCAGCCGGCAAAGGATCTGCACATCAGCGAGTGGGTGGCCGTGGCGCCGCTGGCCGTGCTGATGCTGGTGATGGGCGTTGCGCCCAACTTGTGGCTGCGCGACTTCCAGCAGGTAACCTGGCCTCCGCCGCCCGCGCATTCCGTGATGCACGTTGCGAGCCTGCAGCCCGGATCGAATTCCGTTTCCACCCCCGCGGAGGCACGCTAGATGAACCCATCCGACAGCCTTCGCATTTTGCCTGAGATCGTTCTCACCCTCACCGGCGTCCTGGTGATGCTGATCGACGCCAGCCTTCCGCCGCGCGTCTGGCGCCGGGGGCTGGGATGGGTGGCGGCGATCGGAACCACGGCGGCGCTCTGGGCCAGCGTGTGGCAACTGAACCTGGGCACGGGCACGGCGTTCTTCAACACCGTGGAGACGAGCCCGTTCACCGTCTTCTTTCATGTGCTGATCTGCGGCATCGTGCTGGTGGCGCTGCTGCTCTCAATGGACTCGCTGCCCGAGGACAACCATCACCAGGGCGAGTACTACGCGCTGATGGTGTTTGGCGCGGTGGGCATGTGCCTGCTGACCAGCGCGGTCGAGCTGCTGGTGGTCTTCATCGCCCTTGAGATTTCGTCCATTTCCACCTACGTGCTGGCGGGTTATCGCAAGCAGAGCGGGCAGGGACCGGAAGCGGCCATCAAGTACTTCCTGCTGGGCTCGTTCGCCACCGCCTTTCTGCTCTACGGCATCGCCATGGTGTTCGGCGCGACCGGCACCACGCAGATTTACGAGATTGCGCGCCTGGCGCCAACGGCCGAGAACCACGGCTTCGTGGTGTTGGCGCTCGTGATGATGATGATCGGGATGCTGTTCAAGGTGTCGGCGGCGCCGTTCCACGTATGGACACCCGACGTTTATGAAGGCGCGCCGTCGCCGGTGGTGGCGCTGCTGTCGACCGCGCCCAAGGCCGCTGTTTTCGGGCTGCTTCTGCGCGTGACCTACGAAATGCTGCCTTCGCTGCGGCCGCTGTGGCTGCCGCTGCTGTGGGCGGTCGCGGTGCCTTCGATGACCATCGGCAACCTGGCCGCGCTGCGGCAGCAGAACGTGAAACGCATGCTGGCCTACTCGTCGATTGCGCACGCCGGTTACCTGCTGGCCGCATTTGCCGGAGCGGGAACGACCGGCATTGCCGCGGCGGCGTTTTATACCGCGGCCTACGCCGCCATGAACGTGGGCGTGTTCGCGGTGGTGACGCTGGCCGGAGGGTACGACGAGCAGTTATCGCTGGTGCGCGATTTCCGCGGATTGCTCTATCGCCGGCCCCTGATTGGCATCCTGCTGATTTTTTTCCTGATTTCGCTGATTGGGATTCCCTTTACCAGCGGATTCTTTGGCAAGTTCTACGCGTTTTCAGCGGCGGTGAGCGGGGGCGCGGTCTGGCTGGCCATCATCGGCCTGCTGAATTCAGGTGTTTCCGCGGCCTACTACCTGCGCCTGGCATTCTCCGCGGCGGCGCGGCCGGAGGATGGAGATCGGGGCATCAAGATCGCGCTGCCCCAGGTGGGCGTGGCGGCCATGGCGGCGCTGGCTTTTACCACCGCGGCCACACTGACGCTCGGCATCGTGCCTAACGCGGTCTTGCACGCTGCCCAGACCGCGGCGCACACCTTGCAGCCTCCGCCCACCGAGAACGCCGCGCCGGCGCTCAATCCCCAGCCACTGCCGCGTCCCTAGCCCCATTCATCGCCGGGATGGGTTCTCTCGCGGCATTGAAGATGAGCTCGCGGTAGAGTCCAACCGTGAGGCTCTGAACCCGCGTGTGCACAAACCGCTCCTCGACCCACGCGCGGCCTGCCATGCCCATCTGCCGCCGTTGTGCGGGCGCAAGCAGAAGCTGCTTGATGGCGTCAGCCAGAGCCTGGGTATCCCCCGGCGGGACCAGCAGCCCGGTGCGGTCGTGCAGCACCGCATCGCGCGCGCCTGTCACCAGCGTGGAAACCACAGGCACCGCGCTGGCCGCCGCTTCCAGAACCGCATTGGGGAATCCCTCGCGCCAGGTGGGCAGCACCAGCAGGTCCATGGCGTGATAATACGGGGCCGGCTCGGAGACAAATCCGGTATAGAGGATTCGCGGATGGGCTTCAATCCACCCACGCTGGGCCGGAGTGAGCGCATCTTCCGAGTCGTCGAACCATCCCACCAGGAGCAGCAAGGCCTGGGGAAAGTTCTTGAGCACCTGTTCGAACGCGCGCAGGAGCTCGGGAATCCCTTTGTCGCGGGTGAGACGGCCCACGAATCCGATGACGGGCACATCGCCGGCAATGCCAAGGCCGGCGCGCGCCTCAACCGCAGCGGATTCAATTCCCGGCGCGAAACGGCCTATGTCCACCCCCCCGCTGCTGCCATTTCCCACTATGCGCAGCTTGCGCTGCGGCGCGATGCCGAGCGCCAGCGCATGAGAACGTAGACTCTCGCTGTTGCACATCACCAGATGGCAGCAGGCCGCCGCGATGCGCTCGCTGATCTCCAGAATCCTGCGTTGCAGGCCTGAAGCTGTCTCCAGCCGGAGTCCGCGCAGCAGGTAAATGCGAACCGGAATCCGGCAGAGGAAGCTGGCGATACTGCCCAGAAGTCCCGCCTTGGGAGTGCTGAACTCTGCCAGCACCGGGCGAAGGCGCCGCAGAGCGCCGTAAAGCCGGCACACGGAAACGAGGTCGGCCAGCGGCGAGATCCCCCGTTTCATGGGAATGCCCAGGTGTTCCACACCTTCGTCCGCCGCGATCTCTGTGGCCAGCGTACCCGGAGCGGAGATGAGCACGACGCGGAGACCGGCCCGGCGCAATGCCCTCAAGCGACCGCGGAGAACCAGGCAGGTTTGCGGGTGGGTAACTCCCACGACCACCAGCGGGGGGTCAAATCCGCCGAATCGCAGCAGCGGCGCGAGCGCGCACACTTCCAAAGTACCCATAGCAAGACCCTGCCTCTCCCCGTTGTTCGCAGGCAAATGAGAGGAATCTTATGGAATGTACCAATATCGGACAATTACGGAATGTGACACCAGTCACTGGATTTCATAACTTGATTGGTTACGCTTGTAACCCTGATCATGACCAGGCAACCCACGATTCTGCTCCTGATCCCGCATCTGGGCGGTGGCGGAGCGGAACGTGTGATGGCGCAGCTCTCAGAACACCTGGATCCGGAGAAGTACAGGGTGCACCTGGGCCTGGTGACAGCCAAAGAACCGGCGAACATCCCATTGCCCTCCTCCGTTACGGTCCATGCGCTGGGCGCCCGCAGGGTTCGCTACGGCTTGGTCCGGATCTGGCGCCTGGTGTGGAAGTTGCGTCCCGATGCGATTCTTACCGGCATGGCCCACCTGAACCTGGCGGTGCTTCTACTCCGGCCGTTTTTCCCGCCGGCGACGCGGGTGCTGGTGCGCCAGAACGGTCTGCCCGGCGCCACCGATGCCGGCCTGCTCTCTCCCCTGCTTTACCGTGTGCTCTACCGCCGCGCCGACGCGGTCATCTGCCAATCGGACGCCATGGCCGGGAACTTAGCATTGGCTGCGGGCAGCCATGCAAGACTTCATGTGCTGCCGAACCCGCTGGACCTGAACGCGATTCGATCGCGGGTCGAAATCCCGCAAAACCACTGGCGCGGACCCGGCCCTCATCTGCTGGCCATCGGCAGGCTGGCTCCGGAAAAGGGTTTCGACCTCCTGCTCAGGGCGATGGCGCTGTTGCGCTTTGAGTTTCCAACCGCCGATCTGACCATACTGGGCGCGGGGGGCGAGGAGCCGGCTTTGCGCGCACTGGCGGGCAAGCTTGCCCTTGAAAAATCGGTGCGGTTCGCCGGGCATGTTTCGGATCCGGAGGCGTGGTTCAGCGGAGCCACGCTGTTTGTGCTGTCCTCGCTTCGCGAGGGAATGCCCAACGCGCTGCTGGAGGCGGCATCGGCGGGATTGCCCATCGTGGCTGCGCCTGCGTTGGGCGGTTTGTGCCAGCTGCTGGCCGGCAAGCAGGGTGTGTGGCTGGCTGACCACGTGTCAGCCGTTGCCCTGGCGCGGGCCATCGCGGGTGCGCTGAACGCGCTTGGACCTGGCCAACGCTTCCAGCACGCCTGGATTGAAGAATTCCGGATGGAGCGCGCCATCCCCCGTTTCGAGGCCCTGATTGACACCGTTCTGGCGGCCACTCCGTGAGCCACGTCGTTCACGTGATTCCCGGCATTGACCGCATCGGAGGCGCCGAACGGCAGGTGATCCTGCTGGCCGGCGGCATGGCGCGCCGGGGATGGAGATCGACCGTCCTGGCTTTGTCAGGAGACGGCGGCGATCGAGCCCGGGAGCTGCAGGCGGCGGGCGTCGAATTCCTTTCGCTGGGCATGCGCCGGGGGCTGGCCGACCCGCGGGGATGGGCGCGCATGCGCGGATGGCTCTTGGCAAACTCTCCCGATGTGGTGCATGCCCATCTTCCCCATGCGGCGTGGATGGCGCGGCTGGCGCGGCTGGCGGCGCCGGTGCGCGTGGTGGTGGATACGGTCCACACGCCGTCAGCCGGCTCAGCCGTCCGGCGCGCTCTCTACCGCATGACCGCGAGACTTACCGATTGCGTCTCCGCTGTAAGCCGCCCGGTGGCCGATGCCTGCGTCTCGGCGCGCATGGTTCCGGCCGGGCGAATCGTGATCGTTCCCAATGGCATCGACACCGGAATCTGGCGTCCCGATCCTGAAGCGGGAGCACGTCTGCGCGCGGAAATGAGCATCGGAGACCGTTTTCTCCTGGTCGCGGCAGGACGCCTGGAACCGGTAAAGGACCATGCAACGCTGCTTGCGGCCTTTGCCGGCCTTCCCCAGCAGGCGTATCTCGCCATCGCCGGTGCGGGCTCGCTCGAGCCGAAGCTTCGCCGGTTGTCGAGCAGCCTAGGCATCGACGCCCGCGTGCGGTTTCTCGGATTCACGCCCGAGGTGTTGCGTTGGATGCAGGCAGCCGATGCGTGCGTCCTGGCTTCGCGCTGGGAGGGACTGCCCATCTGCCTGCTCGAAGCCGGAGCGTGCGCGCTGCCATGCGTCGCCACGGATGTGGCCGGCTCCAGCGAGATTGTAGTGGACGGCGAAACCGGATTCCTTGCCCGCAGCGGCGACCCGGACTCCCTGCGCCGCGCCATGCTTCGCCTGATGCAACTTACGCCCGCCAATCGCCGCGCCATGGGCGTGAACGCGCGGCAGAGGATCGAGGAAAGATTCGGCCTCACATCCGTGCTGGACCGCTGGGAGCAGCTTTACGCGGATTTGCTCTTTCAGCGACCGCTTCCTGCCCGATGGGGCCGAGACTTCCAGCCCGAGCCAATCAGCGAGACGAAAAACTCCTGCGCAGCATGATCCTGCCGGTCTGAAATGCCTCCCATGCGCGCTCGTGCAACGGCGGCCTGAAGCCTCCCCATTCCTCGATCGCGCGTTCGAAGCTCGTAAATTGTTCGGCCTGTCGGCTGAGGAACGCTCGCAGCTCCGCGGCGCCGTTTTCCGTCATCGTGTTGGGGTGGATGCAGATGGTCCACAGACCCCGCGATTTGATTTCGGGCCTCCAGATCTGTTGCGGGATCCAGACCACGCCGCCGCGGCGCACCGGCATGCGCCCCAGGCCGTCGCTCAGATATTCGATTCCCGCGCGGCCGAGCGCCCGCAGCGTGTTGCGGTCGAAGCCGTGCCGCGGCGCCACCCACAGGCGCGGTTTCAGTCCACGGCCGCGCAGCATTGCCAGGCCGGCATCGATCCAGCGGCATTGCTCTTCAAACGAAGCGCCGGCAAATTCCGAAGTGCGATGGATCGGGACCAGGCTGCGGCCCTCCCGCGTGCAGGTGTGCCGGTATCCGTGCAGCGCCAGGGTTGCCCCGGCTGTTTGCCGTTCCCGCATCTGCCGCCAGAAATCGGGATTGGCCGGGAAGACGGCGAGCTCCGGATCGCGATTGTCGGGAATTACCGCCAGAATTGGCCGGATGCGGAACGCGTCGATCATCTCACCCAGGCGCAGCCATCGCTCCGCGTGCACCGCCGGGCACAGGTCGTCCACGCGGAGCAGATACTGTGCGGGCGCGGGAAGCCGGCTCATATTTGCCTCTCGCCGCGCTCGGCGTCGTTCAGCAGACGCAACGCCCAGAACCACAGCAACGCGCAGGTGCTCACGCACCACAGCGAGGTCGCCAGCGCAATCCCGGCCACGCCCATCGAGCGCATCAGGACAACATTCAGCACCACGTCAAGCGCCAGGTTGATCCCGCCGCAATAGAAAACCAGGTCGGTCCGGCGAAGCGCCAGAATCAGCCGATAGGGTACGCGGCTCACCACGAAAAACGGAATCTGCAGGGCGTACATAGCCAGGACCCAGGAAACGATGTTGCTGTCCGCATCGCGGAATGCCCCATGCTCGAGAACCACGCGCACCAGCAGCC
The DNA here is from genome assembly GCA_963766785.1 of uncultured Acidobacteriota bacterium. GTDB lineage: Bacteria > Acidobacteriota > Terriglobia > Terriglobales > Acidobacteriaceae > Telmatobacter. The sequence goes on along the minus strand of CAVYBV010000002.1, from coordinate 555,419 downwards.
GCGAACCCAGAATCAGCGCCGCGGCGACCGCCGTCGAGAGCAGAGCCGCGCGTCCGCCCCAATCGCGCAGCGCGGCGCGGCAGCCTTGCCAATCGCGCAGCGCGGCAAGCTCCGACAGGCGCGGCGCCAATACCGAGGAAATGGCGCCTGCCAGCAGGCTGACAGCCACGCTGACGAACCGGCCCGCAAACACCAGCGCGGAAACGCTGCCGGGAGAAAGCATGGCGGCCATGGCCTGATCCACCAGCAGCCCGCCCGAGGCAACCACCGCGCTGAGCAGCGCCGGCCAATACTGCCGCGCCACTTCCCGCGCCGGCTCCGTCCATCCGTGCCAGCGCAGCCTGAAGCCGTAACCGCACGGACGCATTGAGGCAACCATCCATCCGGCGTGAACGGCCATGCCCAGCACCGTGGCCCACGCCAGGGCCCAGATCCCCAGCGAGCCATGGAACGCCAGCGTCCCCGCCACGATGGTCAGCGGGATGAGGGCGGGCGCCAGCGCCGGAAATGCGAATCGTCCTGCCGCGTTCAGCACCGCCGTGCAGTTGCTGGCAATGCCGCCCAGCAGCACGCACGGAAGCAGGACGTAGAACAGGTGGATCGACAGCTCCAGCTTGGGCGGGGCAAAATTCGATCCGATCAGGGGAAAGAACACGCGTGCCGCAAGCGCCATTACGATCGTTGTCCCGGCCAGCAGCCCGCAAAGCGCGGTGGAAGAGCTCGAAAGGAGTTCCTGCGCGCGCTCCCGGCCCTCCTGCAACCGTACGCGGATGAGGGTGGGAATCAGCGCCTGGTTCATCGATTCGGCCACAACATTGATCAGCAAGTTGGGAATGAGCAGCGCGGCCAGGAAGGCGTCCATGGCGTCGGAGCGCCCGTAGAGCGCGGCCACCATCGACTCTTTGCCCGTCCCCGCCAGCTTCACGACGATGCCCGCCAGCACAATCATGCCCGCCGCGCGCAGGGCACGGCGGTCAGGGGTGCTGCGCGCAAGCGTCAGGGATTCTGCCATCTCGGTTTCACTCCGCGGCAACCGCCAATGGTGCGGGCTCGCTTGCCGCCCCCGGTTGCGGAAACACTCTTGCCAACTCCCCCGGTTGCTCCGCCGCCAGGCGGCCGGCAACGACAATCGTTCCCAGCAGGAGCCACGTGGCGCGGTTGGTCTGGATGGAAAGAACCAGGGCATTCACCAGCCACACCAGCAACGCCGTCCCCAGGCCCATCCGCATGATTCCCTGCATGGCAAGAACAGAAGCCGCGGCCAGCGCCAGAACGGCCGCGGCCGCCAGCAGCGCAACCACGCCTCCCTCCACGGCGATTGCCAGCGCGGTATTGTGCGCCGTAACGCCCAGTGGGAGGTGGGTGGCGCTCAGGAACGTTCCCGCGCCGGTCCCAACCAAAGGCGCACGGGCAAAAGCCTCCCATCCGGCCGCCCAAATGCTCAAGCGTTGGTTTAGATCGCCGCCCGCAAGTGCTTGAGGCGTTGAAAGAATACGATCCGTGGTTCCCTGCGGCACAGCCACCCAGAACGCCAGCAGCACGGCCGGCAGCGCGATCGCGATGACGGTGCGCGACCGGTTGCGGGCCAGCATCAAACCACAGCCCGCAAGGGCAATCACAGCCGCGATAAGGCCGCTGCGCGAGGCCGTCAGCAGGACGCCCAGAAGTCCCAGGGGCATGTACCCCAGAACCAGCAGCTTGTCCCCCCATCGCGTGTGCCCGTTAACAAGCAGCGCGCCCAGGGGAAACCCAAGGTCCAGAAACCGTGCCACGTCGTTCGGATCTTGTCCCTGGGCCACGAAACGAATCTGGCCCGCCGCGTCGGGAGAGATAAAGTTTGCAATGGTCAGCCCCGCCAGCACCCAGGAACCGGCAACGTAGCAGCGGAGAAGGTCGCGCATCTGGTCGGGCGAGTCAATCAGCTCCCACACAAACCACGCAATCATGGTCTCCTGCACGTAACCGCGAACCTGGGCCAGGGTGGCCTGGCTATCGACGCTCCAGAAGTACGAAACAGCGGACCACGCCAGCAGGGCGAGCACCAGCCAATGCAGCGGATGCAGCCGGCGCATGCGGCCGGCCTGGAGAACCGCGGGCGCCATGACCAACAGCAGCGCCAGGCCCATGATCCGCGCCACGTTGCCCAGCGGAGACCCGAGATCGAGGGAGTACTCCCAGGGAATGCTGAATGCCAGCCCCAGCAGCAGCCACCTTGCCAGCGCGCGCATGCCTCTAAAACCTCTGCGAGTAAACCAGCCCCGCGTAAATGCTTACTCCCGCCGCCGACTGCACCACCGATTCCAGGGTGCGGTTCCACAGATTCTTCACCGCGGAGTCGGGCACGAACAGGATGTCGCGCTCGGCAATCGCGATGTCGGGATCGAGGCCGCGCATCATGCGCTTCAGATTGAGGGTGGTCACCACGCGATTGCCGTTCTCCTCGTGAATCAGCAGGGCCTTGGTCAGGATTGCGTTCTGGGTGGGCCCCCAGGCCAGCGAAACCGCCTCGAGAACGGTCATGGGCTGGGTCGGCTCCATGGTGAATCCGCCCGGCCGAATCACGTCGCCCACCACGTAGACCACCCCCGCGCGGCTCACTTCCACGGTGTCTCCCGGCTGCAACTCGGGATTGCGGCCCGGCCCGGCAGCCATGGCGCCGCCCAGCCGGATCAGCTCCGGCTGGTTCGGCGCATCGCGATGGACGATGCTGACCACGCTTCCCGCCGTCGCGCTCAAGCCCGACGCCGCGGCGATAAGATCCAGCAGCCGATGGTGCACTCCGTACGGATACACGCCCGGCCGCCCCACCTCGCCCGCCACCGTCACATCCTGGCCCACAATCGCCGTCTCCAGCACTCCTACCTGGGGATGCAGCAGAATCCCTTTTGCAACCAGCGCATCCGCAATGGCCCGCGACGCTCCGGTCTCGTCCAGCCCCAGCACTTTCACTTCGCCGATCATGGGCAGCAGCACGGTTCCCGCGGCCGAAACCCGCACCGTTGAGTGAAACTCCGGGGTGTGGTATTCGCTCACGTCCAGCACGTCGCCGGGAGCGATGGGCCCTGGCAATCCGGCCGCTGCCGCTTGTCCATTCGCCGGCGCCGCGCCCGCACTCGCCGCGTTCCACACCGGCGCAGCTTCTTTCGGATTCGGCGTGGCGTGGGTAGCCCCGCCGGGCGGGATCCGCGCCGCTCCCTCGGGCAAACCGGAGGTGTTCGGCGCCGGTGGCGGCTGCGCCTGCGCGCCCAGGCACCAAAATCCCAGCGCGCAAACCATAAGCAAGGTTCCGCGCGCCCGAGGTCGCAAGTTCTCCATCATGAAGGCGCCTCCAACGGCCAGCCACACACCGGCAAAAAGGGCAATGGCAAAGTCCAGCAGCGGATTGGGAACGGCAGGCTTCACCGGCGGCTCAGCCGAATCCACGATCCAGAAGTCCGATCCGTGCGCGCCCGCGGCCAGCCCTGCGGAGGCCACTTTGTCCTGCATGCGCAGGTAGAGATTGCGGCTGGCATCGGCTTCGCGCCGCATCAGCTCGAACTGGTTTGCCGCCGCATTGGCTTCCTGTCCCTCGCCGGTGCGGTCTTCCAGATTCTTGCGCAGCATGTTTTCCCGGTCGAGCGCCGTTTGCCACGCGCTCTTGAATCGCTCCCGCAGGCTGGCATCCTCGGCCTGCAACTGCCGGTCCAGGTCCTCGATCTGCCCGCGAATCTCGATGGAACGCGGAAAGTTGGGTCCGTGCTCCGGCGTAAGCTGCGCCTGCTCCTGCTCGAGCGCCGTCCGCCTCGCCTCGAGCTCCCGGAACGCCGCCACAGACAGGCCGCCCGTCTCCGCCTGAAGGCGCGGATCGGAGGCCAGCACCGCTTCCGGATCGCCCTCCATGGCCGCGTGATACTCCGCTTCCCGCAGAATCCGCTCGGAGCTGGCTGCCACCAGTTCGCCTGCCGCCTCATCCACTTCCCGCAAGGGCGCCGTGTGATCGACGGAGGCAGACTGGCCGCTTGCCAGCTCCTCCGGAGTGATCAATAGGCCATGCTTTTTCTGGAACTCCTCCAGCCGCGCCTCATCCTGGTCCGACCGCGCCTTCAGCGTCTTCAACTGCTGCTCCAGCCACCCCGAGGCCTGCGCCGTGGCCAGAATGCGCGTCTCCGTCTCCTCGTCCTGGTACCCCTTGATCAGCGCGTTCACCACCGCGGCTGAAAGCGCCGCGTCCCGGCTGCGAAAACGAATCTCCAGCAGCAGCGTGCGCGGAATGGCCCGGGTCTCAAGCGAGTCGTCGAAGCGCTCCAGCAGCCGCGCGCGCATTTCCGGATTGGGCGACTCCGGATTGAAGCCCGGATACCGCTCCATGATGCCGTGCGCGAACGCGGGAGCGCGGTAAAGCTTTTGCTCCACAATCACCCCCCACCCGAGCTGCTGGCTGCGAAATACGCTGGCCAGCGTCTCCAGTTGGGTTTGCCCGCTGGCGAACGATCCCGAGTAGCCGTCCGTCCCGTCCAGGTTCAGCGCGGTCGCCGGAGCAATCCGCAATGCCAGCCGCGCCTTGGCCTCATACTGCCGCGGAATCGCCAGGCAATACACCAGGCATGCCAGCAGAACTCCGCCCAGAATGATCGCCACCAGGCGCCGCCGCACCCATATCACCCGCAGCGATGCGGATGAGCCCGCCTCCACGCGGGGCCCTGCACGCGGATTCTTCTGCTCACTCCCGGCAGATTCGACCACGGTCGGTTCGGGCAAGGTGCTCTATCCCCTCGTTCCCCAAAGTTCTTCCCCATCCGCAAGTTGCGTGGAAAACGCACCCCTTGCGTACTGGAGAGGTCCCCAGCAGTGTGGAACGGCAGGCCCACTCTTGTTAGTGAGTTACATCACACCACTCGCACTCGCTCCCCAGCGCCGCCATCCTTGCGCCCTCACTCCCTGTTCCCTGTTGCCTGTTCCCTGTTCCCTGTTCCCTGCCTTTGTCCCCACCTCCCTCCGTCGTGTATCGTGAGTGGTTTGGCGATCATTCTCTTTTCCGCGACGCTGGCCGAGCCCCAGCACTTCTCGCTGGCGGAGAAAGCGCTTTTTCTGGCTCTGGCCGCAGGCTCCCTTGCGCTCTTCTGGCGCCGCTTTGGGCCTATCCTGCACCGGATTCTCCAGTCGCGGAAAGATCCCGGCTTCCACCTCGATCACGTGGGCCGCCGCGCGTGGGACTTCTTCGCCGAAGTCCTCTGCCAGGCCAAAGTGATCCGCCAGCGCCCCCTGCCCGGCTTGGCCCACGCCTTCGTCTTCTGGGGCTTCTGCGCCTTTGTTCTGGTCACGCTGAACCACTGGGCTGACGGCCTCGGCCTCGCCTTTCTGAACCCGGCAAGCTGGTTCGGCCGCATCTACTTCTACACCGCGGCGGCTTTCGCCCTCGCCTGCGCCATCGGCATTTTCGCCCTCCTCGTCCGCCGCTTCCTTGTGCGCCCGCGCTGGCTGGGCAAAAAGGTCTCCATCGAGTCCGGCGTTATCGCCGGCCTCATCTTCCTGCTGATGGTCACCTACCTGGCCGCGTTCTTCACCACGGAAAGCTCGCCCGCCGCCCGCGCCCTCTGGTGGATTCACACGCTCACGCTGCTGGTCTTTCTCCCCATCATCCCCAAAACCAAGCACCTGCACCTTTTGCTCAGTCCCGTCACCGTTTTCCTTTCACGCGGCAGCTTTTCCAGGATTCCTCCGCTGGTGGGCGACGAAGATTTCGGCCTGGTGGCGGGCAAGGACCTCACCCGGATCGTCAGCCTTCAGGCGTACTCCTGCGTGGAGTGCGGCCGCTGCTCCGAGCATTGCCCCGCAACCAACACCGGCAAGGAGCTCAATCCGAAAGAAATCATCCTCGGCGTCCGCAATTATCTGAACGGCCCCGGCCCGCATGCCGAAGACCCGTTGCTCGGCAAATACAACTCGCAGAAGGCCGTCTTCCAGTGCACCACCTGCGGCGCCTGTGAGTTCCAGTGCCCCGTCGGTATCGAGCACGTGCCCATCATGGTTGGCCTGCGCCGCGGCGCCGTGAACATCGGCTCGTGGGAAGACGACTACGGCGCCAAGCTCTTCAATCAGCTCGAACGCGGGACAAACGCGCTTGGAATAAGCGCCCTCGAGCGCGACAAGTTCATCCAGAAGCAGCAATTCCCCATCTTCGACGGGACGCAAGAGTACTGTTTATGGCTCGGCTGCATGGGCGGCTACGATCCCAAAGGCCGCGAGATCGTTACTGCCTTCGCGCGCGTCATGAAGTATCTCGGCGCCAGCTACGGCGTACTGAAGAAAGAAAAATGCACCGGCGACCCCGTCCGACGCCTCGGCAACGATCTCGTATTCCAGACGCTGGCCGAAGAGAACCTCAAGAACCTGGCGCAGAACAAAGTCAAGAGGATCGTCTCCATCTGTCCCCACTGCGTGCGCACCATCCAGGAGGACTGGAAAGCATACGGCACCCCGCCGGAGATCGAGCATCATACGGAATTCATGGCTCGTTTCGCCGACCGGCTTCCCAAACAATCGAGCGGAGAAAGCGTGGTCTACCACGACCCCTGCTACCTGGGCCGCTACCGCAACGTTTACGACCAGCCGCGCCAACTCGTCCAAATCGCCGGCACACTCGTCGAAGCTCCGCGCCACAAGGAGCGCAGCTTCTGCTGCGGCGCCGGCGGCGGCCTCGCGTTCCTCGGCGAAGAAACCGGCGAGCGCGTAAGCCATGCCCGCGCCAAGGAACTCGTAGCCACAGGCGCGCAAACCATCGGCACCGCATGTCCCTTCTGCAACTCCATGTTCCGCGACGCGCTGGGCGAAATGGCCGGATCAGCACCCCAACTTCTTGACGTAGCGCAGCTCATCGCGCGCAATCTACCGGAGTCACAAGGAGCAGCACCGTCATCCTGAACAGACCTCAAACCGGAAGGAACAGGGGCCTTCAGGTCCCTGAATCGAACGCATAGGAACGTGGGCTTTTAGGCCCGGAACCAACAAACGAGAACCGCATGAAAATCATCGTAGCCATCAAGCAAGTCCCCGAGCGCGATGCGCAAGTCCGCATCGACGACTCGGGCAAATGGATTGAAGAGTCCGACCTCCAGTTCGCCATGAACGAGTCGGACGCCTACGCCCTGGAAGAAGCCCTTCAGCTCAAGGAAAAAAACGGCGGCGAGGTCATCGTGGTCAGCGCCGGCCCCGAGCGCGTTGGAACCACCATCCGCGAGGCCCTGGCCAAGGGCGCCGACCGCGCCATCCACGTCTCCGCCGATGACCTTGCCCAGCGCGACGCGCTCGGCGTGGCCCGCCTGATCGCGGAGGCCATCCGCCCGGAAAACCCCGACCTGGTCCTCACCGGCCTGCAATCCGATGACCTGGGCTACGGCCAGACCGGCGTCATTCTCGCCGAACTGCTCCAGATCCCCCATGCTTCGCTCATCCTCCACGTGGAAAAGACGGACGCGGGACTGACGGTCAAGCGCGAACTTGAAGCCGGCTTCTTCCAGGAGATCGAGCTGCCCCTGCCTGCCGCGCTCGCCATCCAGTCCGGCGGCAACAAGCTCCGCTACGCCACTCTGATGGGCATCAAGCGCGCCAAAACCAAGGAAATGCGCGTGGTCACAGCGTCAGAACTGGGCCAGGACGCTGCTCCGGTCGTGGCCCTTGAAAGCATCGCATTGCCGCAGAAGCAAAAATCCACGCAGATCATTGAAGGCGATGCCAAACAAGCGGCCGCAACACTGGTCGAGAAACTCAAGTTCGAGGTGCGCGTGCTATGAGCGGAATCTGGATTATTCTTGAAGATCGGGACGGCCGCATCGGCCGCGCCAGCTGGGAAGCGCTCAGCGCAGGCAAGCGTTTGGCGGAGCTGACCGGGCAGCCGTTGAATGCCGCGGTGATCGGCAGTGCGACCGAGCCGCTGGCCGCTGAAGCCGCAGCCAAATCCGTCGCCAAAGTCGCGCGCATCGAGAGTCCATTTCTCGATCGCTACACCGCCGACGCCTATACCATCGCGCTCGATCAGTTCATTCAGGCCGAGCAGCCCGGCTACGTCGTCTTCCCCCACACCTACCAGGTGCGCGACTTCGCTCCCGCGCTGGCCGCGCGCATGAACCAGGTCCTGATCAGCGACGTGATCGCTATCGGCGAAGGTCCCGTTTTCACCCGCCAGCTCATGCAGGGCCGCCTCACCGGCAGCTATCGCCATTCAGGTTCCGGCCCGTGCTTCGTCTCCGTCCAGGCCGGCGCCTTCCGCGCCGATGCAGTCGAGGCGGGCTCGGCCCCGGTCACGCGCTTCGAGCCAACCATCGATCCTGAAGCAATCCGCACCAAGCCCGGCGCGCCCTTCCGCGGCGCCGCCCAAACCGTCGATCTCGCCACCGCGCCGCTCATTGTCAGCGTCGGCCGCGGCATCAGGGAAGCCGAAAATCTGCAGCTGGTCGAGGAGCTCGCCGCGGCGCTGGGCGCGGAACTGGCCGCATCCCGTCCCATCTGCGATAACGGCTGGCTGCCCATGGAGCGTCAGGTGGGAAGCTCGGGCCAGACCGTCGCGCCCAAGCTCTATCTCGCTGTCGGCATCTCCGGCGCCATCCAGCACCTGGTCGGCATGAAAGGCTCGCAGTGCATCGTGGCCATCAACAAGGACCCCGATGCGCCTATCTTCGAAGTTGCCGACTACGGCATTGTCGGCGACCTCTTTGAAGTGGTCCCGGCGCTCACGGAGGCAATCAAGGCGGCGAAGTCATAGCCTGATCTGTGGCGATTTATCAACAGTTCCGCACATGGATCAATGTGTTAGTTTGCTAACCGAGACCCTTTGGACCTGGTTGAGGACTGAGTTGGAGACTCCTGTGCCCGGCAAGCTGGAACTGATCGTCGGCCCCATGCGCAGCAACAAGACCGCCGAGCTTCTGCGCCGCATTGAAATCCGCCGGCAATATGCCAAGCAACACGTGCTCTTGCTTAAGCCCAGCGCCGATACCAAGGCTGCGGCCGGCGTGGTGGAGAGCCGCAACACCAACGGCTGCGGCAAGATGCAGGCAGTCGAGTTCCCCAACTCCGATCCCTGGTCGGCCCTGCCCATCCTGGACCAGACCGAACAGCACATCGGCAAGCGCGTGGAGTGCATCGCCATCGACGAGGGCCAGTTCGTCAACGACCTGTTTCTGTTTACCAAGCGCTTGCTCGAGTCCGGCCACGACGTCATGGTCTCGGGTCTCGAGCTCGATTTCCGCGGCCTTCCCTTCGGCGAAATGCTCTCGCTTTCCTGGCTCGTCCGCACCTACGCGGGAAACATCACCGAGCTGGTCTCGTATTGCAGCTGCGGCGCGCGCGCGCTTTACCCGCAGCGCCTCATCGACGGCAAACCCGCGCCCTACGAGAGCCCCATCATCATGGCCGGCGACAACTACGAGCCGCGCTGCGCGGAACATTTCGTGCTTCCCGGCCGCCCGCACTGAAACGGCTTCCAGCCTCTAGCTTTTAGCTTCCAGCCGTCAGTCCTCAGTCGCCAGCTTCGCCATTCCCTGTGTCCCTTGTCCTTTGTCCCTGCCTCCAGTTGCCCATCCGCCGCCTCTCGCGTTATGGTTCACTTTCACCCTAAAACGATCCACCGAAGGGACTCATATGTTTCTTCCCGACACCTACCATGCTGCGCTATTCCTCATGATCCTCAGCATGCTTTGCTGGGGATCGTGGGCCAACACGCTCAAGCTGTGCCCGCGCTACCGCTTCCAGCTCTTCTACTGGGATTACGTCTTCGGCGTTGTGCTCGGCGTAATCGTCTGGGGACTGACGGCGGGCAGCATGGGCCATACCGGGCTTCCGTTCGCCAGCGCCGCCGCCAACACCCCGCCGAGCGGAATCCTTTACGCGGCGTGCGGCGGCGCCATCTTCAATGTCGCCAATCTCCTGCTGGTTGCCGCCATTGACGTCGCCGGCCTCGCCGTCGCCTTCCCCATCGGAATCGGCCTAGCGCTCATTGTCGGCGCGGTTTCCAGCTACCTGGTGCATCCCGCGGCCAATCCCCTGCTCCTCTTCCTCGGCGTGGCCCTGGTCACGGTGGCCATCGTCCTCGATGCGGCTGCGTATCGCCGGCGCGAGAACCACCCCAGCGGCAAAGACCTGCCGCCGGGGACCCCGGCTAGCGACGCGCCCGCCGCCACTACGCGCGGCATCGTGCTCTCGCTCGTCGCCGGCCTCCTGATGGGCACCTTCTATCCCCTGGTGGCGCGCGCCATGGCCGTCGATGCCGCCCATCCGCAACTTCCGCCGCCCGGCCCCTACGCCGTCGCATTCTACTTCGCCATCGGCGTCCTCCTCATCAACGTCCCCGCCAACTGGCTGCTGATGAAAAAGCCGCTCGACGGCAAGCCGCCTGTTTCCGGCGCCGACTACTGGCGCGCCGACTTCGGCTGGCATCTGGCCGGCATGTTCGGCGGCTTCGTCTGGTGCGCGGGCGCGGTTTCCAACTTCGTTGCCTCGCAGGCTCACGTAAACATCGGCCCGGCGGTGTCCTACTCCATCGGCCAGGGCGCAACCATGGTCTCCGCGCTATGGGGCGTCTTTGTCTGGCGCGAGTTTGCCGGCGCATCGCGCCCCGCAAAGCTCCTGCTCGCGCTCATGTTCCTTTTCTTCATCCTCGGCCTCGGCTCCGTCGCCTTGGCGCCGTTGTATTAGGGAGAGCCGGATAATGTGGCGAAGTTTCCCATAAGAAGGACTGAAATCCATCCCTCAGGGGCTAAAGCCCGCGCGGATTTTGCGCCGATTTCGGCACGGCTAAAGCCGTGCCCTTTTAAAACGAGAATCGAATGAATGCAACGCAAAAACCAATCGTCATCGTCGGCAGCATCAGCATGGACATGGTGGCATGCACGCCGCGCATTCCCGCCGTAGGCGAAACCGTCATCGGCACCAGCTTCTCCACCACTCCCGGCGGCAAGGGCGCCAACCAGTCTGTGGCCGCCGCGCGGCTCGGCTACCCTACGCAGATGGTCGGCATGGTGGGCGACGACGCGTACGGACGGCCGCTGCTCGACGCGCTTGCGAAGGCCAGCGTCCGCATCGAAGCGATGGAGCCCTCGTCGGGCTCGTCCGGCCTGGCCCACATTTTCCTGGCCGAAGACGGCCGCAACAGCATCGTCATCGTGCAGGGAGCCAACGCCCGCGTGGATCGCGCCCACATCGATCGCCATGCTGCCCTGATCCGCTCCGCCGGAATCCTGCTGTGTCAGCTTGAGCTGCCGCTTGCAACCACCTGCTGCGCAATCGAGATGGCGGCGGAGGCCGGCGTGGCCGTTATGCTCGACCCCGCGCCCGCCGCGCCCCTGCCCGATTCGCTCTTCGGCAAGATCGCATGGTTTACGCCTAATGAAACTGAGGCTGCGCTCTACGTCGGCGGCAATCTGACCGTGGAAGAAACCAGAGACAAGTTGTTCGCAAAAGGCCTCAAGGGCGTGGCCCTCAAGCGCGGCGCGGAGGGCGCTTATGTCGCCATCGCCGGAGGTCGCGCCGAGTGGGTGCCCGCATTTCCCGTCCAGGCGGTCGACACCGTGGCCGCGGGCGATTGCTTCAACGGCGCATTTGCAGTGGCGTTGATGGAGGGCCGAGATCCGTGGTCCGCGGCCCGATTCGCCTCTGCAGCCGCGGCCATTTGTGTCACACGGCGGGGCGCGCAGGCGTCGATGCCGGGGCGCGCGGAAGTGGATGAATTTTTGCGAGAGCGTGAGTGATGAACGGGCCAGTAGCCGGTAGCTTGTAGCTTGTAGCTAAATGCTAGAAGCCCGCAGCTACAGGCTACTGGCTACTGGCTACTGGCTTCCGGATACCGCGACGAATGAGAAGTTACGCAGAAGGATAATCATGAACCGAACCGCGCCCCTTGTTGCTGTTTTTGCCGCGTTTCTGCTCTCCGCTTCCGCGCAGGACACCGCATTCGCCCCGCGCGGCCAGCAGATTCCCGCTCCCGCCTGCATGGAGCTGCATTTTGCCTGGGAAGGCTCGGCGCCCGAATGCGGCCCAATCGTGCACGAGCAGTGGCTGCGCGACCTTGAGCACTGGCGCGCCGAGCGCCGCATCCGCATCGCCTACGATCCCTCGCGCTACCAGATGCCCGCGCTCAAATGGACGCAGTCGAGCTTCATCCAGCCGCAAATGATGGTGCACGAACGCTACTTTTACGATCCGGTTGCCGGCCGCTACACCGTGGATCGCTACCTGGACGATTTAGAAAAGCGTTACGGCGGCATCGATGCGGTGCTGATCTGGGCCACCTACCCGAACATGGGCCTGGACGACCGCAATCAGCTTGAGATGGTTCAGTCAATGCCCGGCGGCATTGCGGGCGTGCGCCAGATGGTTGAAGACTTTCATCGCCGCGGCGTGCGCGTGCTGTTTCCCATGATGATGTGGGACCAGGGCACGCACGATCCGGGCAAGCCCTGGCCGGAAGCCGTTGCCGAGTTGATGAAGGCGATCGATGCCGACGGCATCAACGGCGACACTCAGGACGGAGTACCGCTGGGCTTTTCCCTGGCCGCGGACAAGCTCGGCCATCCCCTTGCGTTTGAGCCCGAAGGCAGCCCCAGCGACGAGGCGCTGGCATGGAATGTAATGACGTGGGGCCAGTACACGTTTCCATTCGTTCCCATGGTGGACCGGTTCAAGTGGCTGGAGACGCGGCACATGGTGAACATCAGCGATCGCTGGAACCAGGACAAGACCGCCGACCTTCAATTCGCCTTCTTCAACGGCGTGGGCTGGGAGAGCTGGGAGAACGTGTGGGGCTATTGGAACGGGATTACGCCGCGCGACGCCGAAGCCACGCGCCGGGTGGCGGCGATCGAGCGCGCGCTGGCGCGATTCCTGGTGAGCCCGGACTGGGAGCCGCTCTACCCCATGTACAGCTTCGGCGTGTACGCCAGCCGCTGGCCGCTGGGAAATGAAACGGTGTGGACCATCGTGAACCGGAACCAATACGACGTCGAAGGCAAGCAGATGGCGGTTCGATCGGCGCCCGGCATGCGCTACTTCGACCTCTATCATGGCGTGGAGTTGAAGGCCGATTTCGAGGATGGGCGCGCAATCCTGAGCTTTCCCATCGAGGCGGAAGGCTATGCAGCCATCCTGGCCACGCCCGGTGAACCAAATGCTGAACTCCGCCCGCTCATGCAGAAAATGGCGGAGATGACGGCGAAGCCGCTGGCAAGCTATTCGCACCAGTGGCAGTTTCTGCCCCAGACCTTGGTAGCGATTGCGCCCACGACGCCGGCCGCGCAAGCTCCCGAAGACATGGTGCGGATTCCCGGCGGATCATTTGACTTTCGCGTGCGCGGGATCGAGATCGAGGGCGGCGACGATATCGGCATCGATGTCCAGTATCCGTGGGAAGATTCGCCGCGCCGCTTCCACGATCACGTAATGATGGTCACGCCGTTCTTTATCGACAAATATCCGGTCACCAACAAGCAGTTCAAGGAATTCCTTGTCGCCACTCATTACAGTCCTCGCGATCCCTTCAACTTTCTGCGCGACTGGAAGAGCGGGATGTATCCGGATGGCTGGGACAACCGGCCGGTGACTTGGGTTTCGCTTGAAGATGCGCGCGCGTACGCGGCGTGGGCGGGCAAGCGGCTTGCGCATGAGTGGGAGTGGCAGCTTGCGGCACAGGGCGCGGACGGGCGGCTGTATCCGTGGGGTGGCGAGTGGCAGCGGGCCAATGTGCCCACGCCGGATGAGGGACGCACGATGCGCGGGCCGGACGCGGTGGATGCGCACCCGGCGGGCGCGAGCCCGTACGGCGCGATGGACATGGTGGGAAATGTCTGGCAGTGGACAGACGAGTTTGAAGAAGAGCACACCCGCGCGGCGATTGTGCGCGGCGGCAGTTACTACCAGCCGCAGGGATCGATCTGGTACTTTCCCCAGGGCTATCGCAACGACGAGCACGGGAAGGTGCTGCTGATGTCGCCGGGGATGGACCGCAGCGGCGGGATCGGATTCCGCTGCGTGAAGGACGCGACGGAATGACTGCCCTCAGCTTGCAGACAGATCCTCCAGAGCGCGGCGCAGAGCCGAGACAGCCTCCGAGCCGAAGCGCTCGCGCCATTCCGTTTCGACTGCTGCGATGCGTTCGTCGCAGGCATCGCTCACGGCCTGGCCTTTTGCGGTGAGGAATGCCGTCTGGGCGGCGCCGCTTCCAGTCACACGCAGGAAGCTGTGGCGGGTGAGCGCCGCAACTCCGACGGAGTTGCGCAATTCGCTGACCGGCAGGCCGGCGGCCGGGATACGCTTGATAATGGAAGTGCTGAGGGATAGCGCCACCGGCGAGCGTCCTTCGTAGCTCATCGCAAACGCGACGATGGCCTGGGAGACCAGCGCGGAGAGCGGAAGATGCGAAACCGTATCCCCGGCGCCGCGCGGCACCGGCTTCCAATCCTGTCCGCCGTGGCCGGTAATGGTGGCATCGGCGGGCCCGTAGCTGGCGGGATGATGCGGGTGTTCCAGCGGAAACGCCGCAACGATCGTTTCAAGCGCGGCGCGCAGGGGTGCGGCGCGGTCGGCGCCGGCTTCCTCCCGCCAGCGATTCTCCGCGGATTCCTGGAGCACCTTGCAGCGAATTGCAGCCTCATGGCCGCGCGCTGTGAGGCCCACAACTGTCCGGCCCCGGCCAACCTTCGATTCCTCCACCCATCCACGGCGGACCGCGACCGCCACCCTGGTCCTGATGGCGCGTTTTGACAAGCAGAGTTTCGCCGGCAACTCGCGCGGATCGCTAGAACCAGTCTCGCCAATGTATCTGGGCAATAAAGGCTTGCTTTGTGCTGGAAGTTGAAGCAAACCAAAAGCATGGCTGATTTGAGTGACTTTCAATGGGAATATGTTCGGCCATTCGTGGAGTGGGATCAACAGCGACGGCAGCGGCCGGATGGTCGCGGCGGACGTTGGGGCGACGCGCGCCCAGCGCTGAATGGGGTGCTTTGGATCCTGCGCACCGGGGCGCCCTGGCAGGATCTGCCGGCGCGTTACGGTGCATACCAGACCTGCCATCGCCGTTTTCAGCACTGGCAGCGCGCGGGGGTGCTGGACGGAATCTTGTGGGCCTTATGCGAAGACCTGCTTGCGCGGGGACAGTTGGGGCTGGACGAGACCTTCGTCGACGCCTCGTTCAGCGGGGCAAAAAGGGGGGCGATCGCATTGGTCCAACGCGCTGCGGCAAAGGGAGCAAGATCATGGCAATCGTGGACCGCGGCGGTCTTCCTATCGCCGTCGGGGTTACAAGCGCTTCGCCGAATGAATCCACGCTGGTCGACCAAACGCTCGACCGACGCCACGTCAGCGCCTTGCCCAAACGCGTGATTGGCGACAAGGGCTACGACAGCGATCCACTGGACGGACGTATGCGGGACAGAGGCATCGAGATGATCGCCCCCAACCGGCGGCAGCGAGGGAAAACGCAGGATGGCAGACCGCTGCGGCGTTATATAAGGCGCTGGAAGATCGAGCGGTTGTTCGCTTGGCTGAAGAACTTCCGACGCATAAGCAGCCGATGGGAGCGCAATGCCCTCAATTTCCTGGGCATGGTTCAACTCGGATGCGTGTTAATCCTGTTGAGGCATCTGTGAGACTGGTTCTAGGGACTTGGCTGAGAACGCGGAGAAGATTTGCCCAGAGGTCGAGCCAGGGTGCGCCTGTGCCGGCGGCGTCTTCGCGGGTATATGCGCGCTCCAGGCTCAGGAGAGCGCGGCAAAGCAGTGAGGGCATTGTCAGGGATGGATTCATGGCTGTCAAAGTTTGAATTCAGTATCGCCCGGCCGTCACGGATGAGCTTCGTTTCATCTTGTGAAAACAATCGCCGGCATGAAATATAGCCTGTCATTCCATGCGAGGCCGGGCTCCTATACTGGATAGTTGAAATCAAGGAGGCTTTATGTCTGGCGAAGCGCAGTGTCCGTTCGCGGAGAATGGTCTGAAGCATACAACGGGTGGAGGAAGAGGCAATCGCGACTGGTGGCCCAACCAGCTGAACCTGGCGATTCTGCACCAGCAATCTTCTTTATCGAATCCGATGGGCGAGGAGTTCGACTACGCCAGGGAGTTCAACAGCCTTGATCTGGACGCGGTAATCAAGGACCTTCATGTCTTGATGACGGACTCACAGGACTGGTGGCCGGCCGATTTTGGTCACTACGGTGGGCTGTTCATCCGCATGGCGTGGCACTCTGCGGGCACCTACCGCATCCACGATGGGCGCGGCGGCGCGGGCCGGGGTTCGCAGCGGTTTGCGCCGCTGAATAGCTGGCCGGACAACGTGAACCTGGATAAGGCGCGGCGGCTGCTGTGGCCGATCAAGCAGAAGTATGGGAAGAAGATTTCCTGGGCCGATCTGATGATCCTGGCCGGCAATGTGGCGCTGGATTCGATGGGCTTCAAGACGTTTGGATTTGGCGGAGGCCGAGCGGACATCTGGGAGCCGGAGCTGGACGTGGATTGGGGTCCGGAGGCGGCGTGGCTCGGCGACAAGCGCTACAGCGGTGACCGTGAGCTGGCGAATCCGCTGGCGGCGGTCCAGATGGGCCTGATCTACGTGAACCCGGAGGGTCCAAACGGCAATCCTGACCCCGTCGCCGCGGCGCGCGACATCCGCGAGACTTTTGCCCGCATGGCCATGAACGACGAAGAGACGGTGGCGCTGATCGCCGGCGGCCACACCTTCGGCAAGACCCACGGCGCCGCGCCCGCCAGCCATGTCGGCGCAGAGCCTGAAGCAGCCGGCATCGAGGAGCAAGGACTGGGCTGGAAAAGCGACTTCGGCACCGGCAAGGGAGGTGACCAGATCGGCAGCGGCCTGGAAGTGACCTGGACCAAATCGCCGACCAAGTGGAGCAATAACTTCTTTGAGAACCTGTTCGGCTACGAATGGGAACTGACCAAGAGCCCCGCCGGCGCGCACCAGTGGAAGCCGAAGGGCAATGCCGGCGCCGATGCGATTCCTGACGCGCACCATCCATCGAAGCATCGCCAGCCTGCCATGCTGACCACCGATCTTTCTCTGCGTTTCGATCCGGTTTACGAGAAGATCTCGCGGCGTTTCATGGAACACCCCGAGGAGTTTGCCGACGCGTTTGCGCGGGCGTGGTTCAAGCTGACGCACCGCGACATGGGACCGCGCTCGCGCTACCTGGGCCCGCTGGTTCCCAAGGAGGAGCTGATCTGGCAGGATCCGGTTCCTCCAGTCGATCATGCGCTGATCGACGCCAAGGACACGGAAGCGCTGAAGGCGGAGATTCTGGCGTCGGGGCTGTCGATTCCCGAGCTGGCGAGGACGGCGTGGGCGTCGGCCACGACGTTCCGCGGCAGCGACAAGCGCGGCGGCGCCAATGGCGCGCGCATCCGCCTGGCCCCGCAGAAAGATTGGGAGGCGAATGAGCCGGCGGAACTCAAGACGGTTCTGGAGACGCTCGAAGCCATCCAGAAGAAGTTCAACGGCGCGCAGAAGGGCGGCAAGAAGGTCTCGCTGGCCGACCTGATTGTTCTTGGCGGGGATGCGGCGATCGAGGCTGCAGCAAAGAAGGCGGGGCACGAGGTGAAGATCGCCTTTGCACCGGGGCGCACAGATGCCGCGCAGGAGCAAACCGATGCGTCCTCGTTCGCGGTGCTGGAGCCGCGAGCCGACGGGTTCCGCAATTACGTGGGCAAGGGGCTGGAAGATTCGGCGGCAGAGATGTTGCTGGACAAGGCGCAACTGCTTTCGCTTACCGCTCCGGAGATGACGGTGCTTATCGGCGGCATGCGCGCGCTGGGCGCGAACCATGGCAACTCGCGGCACGGTGTGTTTACCAGGCGGCCGGGGACGCTGAGCAACGACTTCTTTGTGAACCTGCTGGACATGAGGACGAAGTGGGCGAAGTCAGAGAAGTCAGCGGGCGTGCTGGAAGGGCGCGACCGCAAGACGGGCGAGCTGACGTGGACGGCGACGGTGGTCGATCTCATCTTTGGATCGAATTCGCAGCTCCGCGCGCTGGCCGAGGTGTACGCCGGCAGCGACGGCGAGAAGGCCTTTGTGCAGGAGTTCGCCAGGGCGTGGAGCAAGGTGATGAACCTGGACCGCTTCGACCTTCGCCTGCCGGAAAAGGCCGTTTCCTACGCCAAGCCGGCGGCAGCGGCGGTCTGAGCGGCTGGCGGGCTCTAGAACCGGTAGCGGAGGGCGAACTGCATTAGCCTTGGCGGCATGGCGCTGACTGCCTGTCCGAAGCTGGTGCTGGAAATATTTCCTTCGACGGATGCGGCTGAGAAAAACTGCGCGTGATTGAAGACATTGAAGGCTTCGGCGCGAAACTCGAGGGCGCGGTTTTCCCTGACGAGGAAACTGCGCGAGAGCGTGGTGTCGATGTCCTCCATGCCGGGGCCGGAAAAGAAGCGCCGGCGCGCATTGCCCATGGCGCCGAGAGCAGGCAGGCTGAACTGAGCCGGATTGAAGACGAACTGGCCGGCGCGGGGATTGGTGTCAATATGCAACGGAGATCCGGACCAGTCCGGTGTATCGACGCCGTTGTTGTTGATGCCGTTGGGAATGGTGCCGAGGAGCGAAGTGTCGTTGTTGTTGAGCAGCGTGACCGGCAGCCCTGAGGTGAATCGCGCGACCCCGGCGACGGCCCAGCCTCCGGCGAGCGCGCGCAAGGAGTGGCTGGCCATGACGGGCGTTGGAATCTGGTAATTGAACGTTCCAGCGAAGTTGTGGCGCATGTCAAACGAAGAGAGTCCACGGCTCAAGGACGCGTCGACCGGATTTACTGGCTCGGGCAAGCCGGCTGACTGGTCGATGGACTTCGAATACGTGTAGCTCAAGAGCAGCTCGACGCCGTGGGAGCGATGGTTCAGCGTGGCCTCGAAGGCGTTATAACTGGAATTGGCGATGGTTCGCTGCAGCTCGACGCTGCCAAATGCCGGACCGAACTGAGTACGCGCGGCTTGCTCGTTGAACGGCCCGCACGCCGGAGCAAGACTGAGGCAGAGCGCGGGACTGGCCGGATTTGCCTCTTCAAGCACGAGCAGATGATGTGAGGAAGCGCCGACGTAACTGAGCGTCGCGAAGGTCGAGCCGAACTGACGCTCAAAGCTGGCCATCCAGTGCTCGGCATAGGGAGTCACGTCGCTGGGGTCGATGGCGGGAATGCCGACCAGCGGTTCAAACTGAGTCCAATCGACGGTGGTGTTGGGAGCGCTCGGGCTGGCGCCGAAGACAACCTTCTGCAAGGGAAACCGCTGGCCCGCATCGGCGCCGGTGGAGGCGACGGTGAATGGATTTTGCAAGAGCGGCGGCGCGGCCGAAGTGTAGGTGTAGCCGTAAGGCGGATTGGCGCTCATGATCCCGGCTGAGAGCCCTTCATAGGCGGTGTAGAACATGCCGTAGCCAAGGCGAATGCTGGTGGATCCGGGATGGCCAAGGAATCGCTGCAGGAATCCGTCGCCGGAGGAAGACGGCGACCAGGCAATGCCAATGCGCGGGGAAACATTGTTGCGCGCGGCGGCGAGCGAGCGCGGGACTCCAGGGTCGCCGGGAAAGACCAAACCCTGCGGCGCGCCCGGAAACACCTGCGACTGCTCGCCTTTTACCAGCGTCTGGAGCTGGTTGAACTTTTCGTCCCAGGGGCGGATGCGATCCCAGCGCAATCCATAGTTGACGGTGAGCTGCGGCGTGGCCCTCCAACTGTCCTGGGCAAACGCAGCTGCGTAGAGATTGCGGTTATAGAAGCTGCCGGCCTGGCCCTGGGTGTAGCTGGACGGCGCGCCGAGCAGGAAGTCGGCAAAATCGAGGCCGGTTTCGGAGCCGCTGAATGCGAAGCTGCCGTTGAACACAACATCGGGATGGGTGTTGATCTGGTTCGAGTGCACTTCGCCGCCGAACTTGAGGCCGTGCTTACCGAAGATACGGGAGAAAGCGTCGCTGACTTCGTAGATATTTTCGGCTTGCACCAGCGCGGTGGTGTCAACGCCCATGGTGAAGTCGTTGAAGGCGATATTCTCAACGCCTTCAGTAGACGGCTTGAGGGGAACGATGCCGGCGAAACCCTGCGACGCCAACGAGGGGCCAACGCCGCCATGCGGCTGGCCAACAGCATTGTCATTGCGCATATAGCTGAGATGGACCTCATTCAGGGTGTTGGCGCCGGAGGTGGAAGTGTCAGCCAGGCTGGCAAGCTGCGCGCTGCCGTTGGATGTCGAGTCGAATCCGGGCACATTGGCGCCGCCGGTGCCGGTGGGATAAGGGTTATCGAGAGAGTAGTTGTCGAGAAAGTAGTAGGCCGTGAGGGTTCCCTTGTTGTGGGTCCAGTCGGCACGCAATGCGCCTTTGTCATCCTGCAAGGTTTGGGCATCGGCTGCGGTGGCAAAGAGCGATGCGCCGGCGTTGGGCTTGGGAACATACTGAAGCAGCGACCGGGCCGGCGCGGACCACGAAGATTGCGGGATCTGGCCGTCGGGGAATACCTGGGAATACGGTTCGCCGGACGTCACCTTGCGGCCCAGCCGCGCCGAGAGCAACGATGCCCAATAAGGACCGCTGACGCTGCCGGTGAGCGGAATCTGGCTGAAGTTGCCTCCGCGCTCGTCGAGCGAGGGAACGGCAATGTTGCCGGTGTCGATGCCTTCAGTCAGGCGCGTTCCCTGGTAGTCGCCAAAAAGCGTTAGGGACTTGGCGCGGAACGGCGTTCCGCCCAGCGTGCCTCCAAACTGGTTCTGGCGATAGGCGGCGCGATCCTGGGAAAAGTAGTTGCGCGCATCGAGGGCGGTGTTGCGCAGGAATTCGAAGACGCTGCCATGCGTTTTTGCGCCGCCGCTCCTGGTGGTGACCAGGATCTGGCCTCCGCTTGAGTTGCCGTATTCCGCGTCGAAGTTCGAGGTCAGTACGCGGAAGCTATCGATCGCGTCCAGGTTGGGGACGATCGACGTGCCCATGTTGACGTCCTCCTCTACATCGCTGCCGTTAACGCGAAAGCCGTTGGAGGTTTCGCGCTGGCCGCTGATGGAAAGAGCACCGGGGTTGGCGTCCCCCGAAGGAGGCGTGGTCGCAACACCGCTCATGATGACGGCACCCGGCTGCGCGGTGTTCTGGGGAACGATTCCCGGCTGCACGGC
Organism: uncultured Acidobacteriota bacterium; assembly: GCA_963766785.1. GTDB lineage: Bacteria > Acidobacteriota > Terriglobia > Terriglobales > Acidobacteriaceae > Telmatobacter. Next base: position 534,296 of record CAVYBV010000002.1, on the reverse strand, counting down.
CATCAGGTCAGTAAAGTTGCGCCCGTTCAGGGGTACGCTTTCGATCTTTTTGGTGTCGAGACTTTCGCCGAGCTGGGTGCTGGTGGTTTCGGCGGCGAGAGTGTCAGCGGTCACTTCGACGGTCTGCGTGGCCGTGGCAAGCTTCAGGGCGATTTGCAGCGTGGTTTTAGGAGACGAGCTGTTGACCAGGGCTGAACCGACGTAAGGCGCAAATCCCTCGTCTTCAACGCGAAATTGGTAGGTGCCCGGTGCGGGAACAACGAGTTTGAACTCTCCGGTTGCTTCGGTCAGGACCGAAGCAGCCAGGGCAGTTCCGGACGGCAGCAGAGAAACGGTTGCGCCGGGGAGCAAGCTGCCTTCGGGGTCCTGAACGGTTCCGCCAATGACGAACTGTGGACTCTGGGAGTAGCCAGCAAGCAACTGAAAATAAAAGAATAAAGCGAAGATTGTAAATCGAACTTTCATGCTGAGTACAGGTTCCTTTTCCGATCAATTTGCGGACCGAACCGGGGATGATGAAAGCGGGAGTCCGGCGGTTGAGCGCAATATGCGACTGAATCAGTCCGCGTTTACTTCTTAAATATACGACACAATGAGTCCGATATTTTGGCAGTGATTTGGATCACGTCATATCGTGGTATGAAAATGAGTGGAATCGCGGGATGGAAAGCGGGGACGCAGGCGCGGTGGCTGCGGGATGCGGGCTACGCGACTGCGTTTTCGAGAGTGCCGATGGGGTCAATGCAGATGCGGATGCGATCGCCGGCGTGGAGCGTGAAGTCCGACGGCGGGACGATGCCGGTTCCGGTCATGAGGAAGCAACCGTAGGGGAACGAGTTGTCGCGGAAGAGATATTCGACCAGCAGTTTTGGATCGCGCTTGAGTTCGGAGAGCTTAACGCACGCGGCGAAGGCGCAGCGGCTGCCGCGATCGATCTCGAGAACGATCTCAGTGCTGCCCGGCAGCGGGTTGGAGGAGACGAGGATGCCGGGACCGAGGGCGCAGCTTCCGTCGTAGACCTTGGCCTGGGGCAGGTAGAGCGGGTTCTCGCCCTCGATGTCGCGGGAGCTCATGTCGTTGCCGATGGTGTAGCCGGCGATGCGGCCGCGGGGATTGACGAAGAGGGTGAGTTCGGGCTCGGGCACGGACCATTTTGCGTCCTTGCGGATGCGGACCTTGCCGCCGGGGCCGACGGTGCGGCTGGCGGTGGACTTGAAGAAGAGCTCTGGGCGAGCGGCGGTGTAGACGCGGTCGTAAAAATCGCCACCGCCGGCGTCTTTCGCTTCCTCCATGCGCGCGCCGCGGCTGCGGTAGTAGGTGACGCCGGCGGCCCAGACTTCCTGATGGTCAATGGGGGCGAGAATGCCATCGAGCTTGGCTGGTTTGGCGGCGGGGATTGCGGCGCTGAGCGTGGCCTCCAGGTCGTCCTGGGCGAGGAGTTGGTCCCAGCTCATTCCGTCCAGGCGATAGTGCACGCCTTCTGCTTCGACCACACAGCCACTGACGGTGCGAAAAAGCTTCATACGCCTACTCCTGGCAGCGTAATCATGCTACATCAGGGCGTGGGTCGTGATTCGTGAATCGTGGTTCATGGATCGTGATTCGTATCACGCGCCGCACCAGGGATTGAAGACGCCGCGGCGAATGGCGGGGGCGAGGGCCTCGATGTCTGTGGAGAGGACGCGGTCCTGCTCCAGGCGAGGGACGATGCCGCGGACGGCGAAGAGGACATCTTCGAGTTTTGGGCTGGTATGGAGCGGGCGGCGAAACTCGACCGCCTGCGCGGCGCACATCAGCTCGATGGCCAGGACGCGCTCGACGTTGTCGACGATCTGGCGCAGCTTGAGCGCGCCGGTCATGCCCATGGAGACGTGGTCTTCCTTGCCGCCATCGGTGGGAATGCTGCCGGTGGAGGACGGATGCGCGAGGACCTGGCACTCATTGATGAGCGCGGCGGCGACGATCTGCGCGATCATGAAGCCGGAAGACAGGCCGGGATCGGGCGACAGGAACGCGGGCAGGCCCTCGTTGATGTCGGGATTGAGCAGGCGGTCGATGCGGCGCTCGGCGATGCCGGCCAGATCGGTGACGGCAATGGCGGCGTAGTCGAGCGCGTAGGAGAGCGGCGCGCCGTGGAAGTTGCCGCCGGAGAGCACCGCTTCGCGGTTTTGAGTTTCGGACGAGTTTTGAGGGAATACGAGAGGATTATCGGTGGCGGAGCCGGCTTCGATTTCGAAGATCGAGGCGACGTGGGAGAGCGCGCCGCGAACAGCGCCATGGACCTGCGGCATGCAGCGCAGGCAGTAGGCGTCCTGCACGCGGGAGCAGTGCTGGCGGTGGGATTCGCGAATCTCAGAGCCCTGGAGCAGGGCGCTGAGGTGCGCGGCGGCAGAGAGCTGGCCGGGATGCGGGCGGGCGCGCTGGATGCGCTCGTCGAAGGCGACGGGCGTGCCCATGAGCGCGTCGAGAGACATGGCGCCGGAGACGTCGGCCAGGCGGACGAGGCGGCAAGCGCGGGCGAGGGCAAGCGCGCCGACGGCAACCATGGCCTGGGTGCCGTTGAGCAGCGCCAGGCCTTCCTTGGCGGCAAGCTGAAGCGGCTTGAGGCCAGCGCGTTGGAGAGCTTCAGCGCCGGAGATGCGCTGGCCGTTGTGGAAGGCTTCGCCTTCGCCGATGACGACCAGGGCGAGATGGGCGAGGGGGGCAAGGTCGCCGCTTGCGCCCACCGAGCCTTTCTCCGGAATGACGGGATGGACCTGGGCATTGAGCAGGCTGACGAGCAGCTCGGCGAGCTCGACGCGCGAACCGCTGAAGCCCTTGGCGAGCACGTTGGCGCGCAGCAGCAGCATGGCGCGCGATTCGGGCTCGCTGAGCGGCTGGCCCACACCGCCGGCGTGGCTGCGGACGAGGTTGGTCTGGAGCTGGGCGAGATGATCGCTGGAGATGCGCACGTCGGCAAGCTTGCCGAATCCGGTATTGACGCCGTAGACAGTCTCCCCCGCGGCCACGATGCGTTCAATGAGGGCGCGGCTTTGGGCCATGCGCTCGCGCGCGGCCTGAGCGATGGCGACAGGACAACGCTGGAGCGATACGGCTTCGATTTCGGAAAGAGTCAGGGCCTGGCCGTCGAGATGAGGCACATCCATAAGGGCGATGCTAGCGGCGGAGGGCGGCGCGGTACAGATAGACTCCGGGCGGAATCGACGGGTTGGCTGGTGAAATCAGCTATGATAGCAACATATGGCAATGGATTCCACGGCATTGATGGATAACTACGGGCGAAAGCTGGTCGACGAACTGCAAACCAATGCACGGCTCAGCGTGGCGGAGCTGGGAAGGCGCATCGGGCTCAGCCCCACGGCCACAGCGGAACGGCTGCGGCAGATGGAGGAGGTGGGCGTCCTGCGCGGTTACACGGTGGAGATTGACCGCGAGGCACTGGGCCTCGAGGTGATGGCGTTCATCCGCATGAGCTGCAACGGCATGCAATACCACCGGCTGCTGGATTTTGTGCAGACGCTGGAAGAGGTGCGGGAGTGCCATCACCTGACCGGCGGCGACGACCTGCTGCTGAAGGTGACGACGACCAACATGAACGACCTGGAGGCGCTGATCGAGGCGCTGCTGCCATACGGAACGCCGGTAACGAGCCTGGTGCTGTCGTCGCCGGTGGAACGGCGGCGGTATGCGGTGACGGGGAAGCTGGTGACGGTGACGAAGAAGCCGCCACCACGGAGAAGGTAAGATCTGCCGGGCTACAAACTGAAAACGTACAGTACGCGATCCGCGGCGATTGCTATGCACTGATGTCCGTCGATGGTGAAGGAGATGGGATTGGCGGAGATGGCGCCGCCGGTCTGGAAATCCCATAGCGGTTTGCCGGTCGGGGCATCGAGGGCGTAGAAGTTGCCTTCGTCCGATCCGGAGAAGACCAGGCCTCCGGCAGTAGAGAGCACGCCGGCCCACGGCGGTGAGAACAATTTGAATTCCCATTTCATCTCGCCCGTCTCCGCCTGCAGGGCCCGGATTGCGCCCCAGGAGTCATCGTTGGGCAGTTCGTTTTCGCCGCCGCCGGCAAACAGAACGCCGGCTCGATATGGAGTATTCCGTTTGAAGTAGGTGGCGCCGATTTCGCGCACAGGAACGTAGACCAGATCCGTCTGAGGGCTGTAAGACGGGCTCAGCCACACGGTAGAGCCGTTTGCATTGGGCCAGATAAGCTCGCCTTTATCGGTTGGCTGCGAATCAGGAAGCACAATTGGCTTGCCTTTGGCGTCGAGCCCTTGCGCCCACGTCTGCTTTGCATACGGCTGGCCCGCAATGAATTCGCCGTTGGTGCGGTCGAGTACGTAATAGAACGCGTTGCGATTGGCGATGGAAATAAGCTTGCGCTTCTGGCCCCCGACCACTGCGTCAAACAGGATGGGCACGTGGGTCGAGTCCCAGTCGTGGGTGTCGTGCGGGGTGAACTGGAAATGCCAGCGCAGCTTGCCCGTATCGGCGTCGATGGCAACAAAGGAACAGGTGTAGAGGTTGTCGCCGGGCCGAACATCGCCGTTCCAGTCAGGGCCCGGATTGCCGACGCCCCAGTACACCAGCTTGAGCTCGGGATCGTATGCGCCCGTAACCCAAGTTGCGCCGCCGCCGGTTTTCCAATCGTCGCCCGACCATGTTTCATGGCCCGGTTCGCCGGGTCCGGGAATGGTGTAGAAGCGCCAGGCTTGCTTGCCGGTGCGCGCATCGTAGGCATCGATGAATCCGCGAATGCCGGCCTCGCCGCCACTGACGCCGACCACGATTTTTCCGTCAATCGCCAGCGGCGCCATGGTCATGCTGTAGCCCAGCTTGTAATCGAGCACGCGCGAAGACCAGCGTTCCGTGCCGCTTTTTAGATCGAGAGCCACCAGATAGCCGTCCAGCGTAGCCACAAAGAGCTTGTCATCCAGGATGGCCGCGCCGCGATTGGTGTGACCAAAGCCGATGCTGACGTAGTCGGAAGGCAGCGGGCGGTTCCATTGCCATAGCGATCTTCCGGAGCGCCCGTCGATGGCCGCCGCGGAGTTCGGCCCCGTGACGTAGAGAATGCCGTCGACCACAATCGGGGAAACTTCCGTGTGCGGGTCGGCAAATTGATATGCCCACTTCACCCGCAGGTTGGCCACGTTCTGCGCATTAATCTCAGTCAGCGGCGAATACCGGTGGCCATCAAGCGTGCGGGAATATGTGAGCCAGTTGCCCGGCTCCTTGTCAGCGTCGACAATGCGCGTGAAGGGCACCTGGGCCGACACGAAAGATGCGGAAAGCAGGATAACTATGAGACCTCTCATGACTGTCCTCGCTGGGCGGCAAGGTAAGCCACCAGATCTTCCAGTTCCGTTGTCGACAGGTGTTTCTGGTAAGAAGGCATCGGGGTCACGCCGCGAAGCTTTTTCAGTTCCTTCAGGTCCATTTTGCGGAAGCTGTAGAAGTGGCCGGACAGGTCGCGAATCTGAATGGAAAACGAATCCTCATTCATGCGAATGCCCTGGATGGCGCTGCCGGACAAAGGGATCGCCTCCACCAGCAGGAACCCGTTGGGGATGGTGCGTTCCGGATTGTCGAGCGTCTGCTGGAGCACGCTCGCTCCGCGGCGCGCACCAATGTCGGTCAGGTCAGGCCCCACGCTGTTTCCCTGGCCACTCATGGTGTGGCACATATTGCAGCGGGCGTGGGAATACACGGCTGCTCCACGGGCGGGATCCCCCGGCACCTTTTCCTGGGGAACCGTGCCCAGCGTCAGCACGTAGCTGGCGACATTCGCAATCTCGTCGTCGGTCAGGTACCACGCGTCGGGCATTTCAGGCGAGATGCCGTTGCCAATCACGGCCATCAGGCTCTTCTCATCGGGTGCGTGCTTCAACTTCGGCGAATGCAAATTGGGGCCACGCCCTCCACCGCCATCAAGGCCATGGCACGCCGAGCAGTTCTCCTCAAAAAGCTTCTTGCCGGCAATCGGGTCGGGCTTTGCGGCGGCGGTATTGGTCTGAGCCGCGGCCGCGTACCAGGAGGGCGCTCCCAGGCACAGCAGGGCTGCACAAAGGGTAGGTGTCGCAGCACGCATAGGGGTAAGAGTGAAGCTAGCGGCTCACCGGACCTGAAGTCAACTGGAATTTCATCTTTGACTTCCTCGGAGAATCGGATGAGCGCGGTGGGATATACTCGGTTCGCGTTGTTCGATTTCAGGAGGTTAAAGGCGTGAGAGATCACTGTCGGGTGCGGGTATTGATGGTTCTCTGCTGTCTGATGGCGGCTGGAGTTACGGTTCGGGCGGGGATGGCGCAGGATAAGCCGGAGATTCGAAAGGATGGCGATGCGAAGACATTGAACGCCGCGCCGCCCGGAGACTCTATCACCGAGGGCTCGGTAACGGTGGGTGGGCAGGCGATCGCATATCAAGCGGTGGCGGGAACGCTTACCGTGGGCTCGACCGATGTGCAGGACGCGATGATTGGCCTCGACGGCAAGTACCTGGCGGACGCTGGCATCGACCTACCGGCTAAGCCTGAGGATCAGCCAGCGATCACGCGCATGTTCTACACGGCGTACTTCAAAAAAGGCGCGAATTCCGCGGACCGGCCCATCACCTTTCTGTATAACGGTGGACCTGGCAGCGCGACGATGTTCCTGCACATGGGCGCGTTCGGACCCAAGCGCATTGTCACGCCAGACGGCCAACACCAGGTGGCCGCGCCGTATCCACTGGTGGACAACCAGTATTGCCTGCTGGATGCGAGCGACCTGGTGTTTATTGACGCGCCGGGAACGGGCTTCAGTCGCGTGCTGGGCAAGGACGCAGGCAAGGCGTTCTGGGGCACCGACCAGGATGCGCACGCATTCGACCGCTTCATCCGGCGGTTCCTGACCAAGTACAACAGGTGGAATTCTGCGAAATTCATCTTTGGCGAAAGCTACGGAACCACGCGCAGCGCGGTGCTGAGCCGGATGATTGAGGGCGTGGACCTGAACGGCGTGGTGCTGCTGTCGCAGATTCTGAATTTTGACGACAGCGCGGATGGACCGGAGGGAAATCCGGGAACGGATCAGCCGTACTTCCTGGCGTTACCGTCGATGGCCGCCACCGCGTGGTACCACCACAAGGTGCCCAACCAGCCCGCGCAATTGGAGCCGTTTCTGCAGGAGGTGGAGCAGTTCAGCCTGGGCGACTACGCCAGCGCGCTGTTGCAGGGCGCCGATCTGCCCCAGGACCGCAAAAAGGCGATCGCGGAGAAGCTTGAGAGTTACACCGGACTGCCGGCGGCCTATTGGATCAAGGCGGATTTGCGCGTGAGCGGTGGCGATTTCTCAAAGGAGTTGCAGGCCGAAGAAGGCTTGACCACCGGGCGGCTGGATACGCGCTACGAAGGGCCGGACATTGACCCGCTGAGCAAGGAGGCGGAGTACGATCCCTTCACGAACTCAATTACGGCGGCATACGTGACGGCCATCAACGAGTACGCGCGCGAAGACTTGCACTACGGCGAGAACCAGACTTACAAGCCGAGCGCGCGGCAACCTGGGTTCCATTGGGACCTGGCGCACGTTCCGCCCGGCGGGCAGGGATGGGAGTCGAGCGTGAACGTGATGCCGGACCTGGCGCTGGCCATGAAACGCAATCCGAAAATGAAGGTGATGCTGATGGGCGGCTACTTTGACGTGGGCACGCTTTTCTTCGGCGCAACCTATGAGATGAAGCATCTGCCCATGCCCGAGAGCCTGCAGTCAAACATCAGCTATCACTGGTTCCACACCGGGCACATGGTCTATGTCAACGAGGAGTCGCTGAAGGAGTTGCACGAGTACACCTCGGCATTTATCCGGGAGAATGCGGGCACGCACTGACGAGGGACAAGCCGGTAGCTTGTAGCCTGTAGCTTGGGACACGAGCTACAGGCTACTGGCTACCGGCCCGGAGGAAAAATGACACTCACGCGCAGAGACTTTGGCAAACTGGGAGCAATGGGCCTCGCGGCACAATTCGTGCCCGTGATCGGCGCGCAGACGAACAGCCGCAAGACCGGCTACGCAATCATTGGGCTGGGCCGCATTGCGGACCATTTCATGCGCGGCATTGAGCTCACGACGAACTCGCGAGTGACGGCGCTGGTGAGCGGGCATCCGGCGAAGGCGGTGCGGATTGCAGCGCAGTACGGCGTGCCGTCCAACTCGATCTACAACTACGAGAATTTCGACGAGATTGCTCATAACCCGGCGGTGGACGCGGTCTACGTGGCGCTGCCGAACTCGATGCACGCCGAGTACACCATTCGCGCGGCCAAGGCGGGCAAGCACGTGCTGTGCGAGAAGCCAATGTGCACCAGCCCGGCCGACGCCGAACAGATGATTGCAGCGTGCAAGGCGGCGAACGTGAAGCTGATGATCGCCTACCGCTGCCATTACGAAGCGACGAATCTGCGCGCGGTGGAGCTGATCCGTTCGGGAGCGATCGGGCAGGTCGAGGCCATCGAGAGTGCATTCGGATTTGATATTGCGCCGGGCGAGTGGCGGCTCAACAAGAAGATGGCCGGCGGCGGCCCACTATACGACGTCGGCATCTACTGCCTGAACGCCTGCCGCTATTTGACCGGCGAGGAGCCGGAGAAAATTGCGGCGTTCGCCTCGGTCATCGACAAGGACGGGCGCTTCAACCAGGTGGAGGAGAACGTTTCGTGGAACCTGCGCTTCCCTTCCGGCGTCGTGGCCTCGTGCAACACAACCTATGGCTCCAACATGACCGGGTATTTCCGCGTGCACGGATCGAAGGGAATGGTGGAGGCGCAGCCGGCTTTCAATTACGACGGAAACGCACTGAGCGCGGATCTGGATGGAAAGACGATTGTCGAGCCGAACCCGGCCAAGGATCCCTACCAGTTCACGCCGCAGGCCGAGCACTTCTCGCACTGCGTCCAAAACAACCTTGAGCCGAAGACGCCAGGCGAGGAAGGGCTGCGGGATATGCGATATATTGCGGAGATTTACCGATCGGCAGGGGTTGCAGTGTGAACGAAGCTGCAGCTCGTAGGAGCCAGTAGCTTGTAGCCTGTAGCTCTGCCCTTCGGAGCACAAGCTACCGGCCACAAGCTACAGGCCTAGGAACTTGTTGAAATAGGTACCGTTCTGGGGCGTTGCGAAGGTGTTGCTCGTCTAATAGGTATGCGCGGAGACGAGCGGGTTCAGGACGGGATGTTCAGCTATGTTTCGTTGGAGCAGCGAGTGCCACAGGATCATCCGCTGCGTGCGGTTCGCAAGCTGACGGACACGGTGTTGCGGACGTTGAGCCAGGAGTTCGACGCGCTGTATGCGGATTCGGGGCGGCCATCGATTGCGCCGGAGTACATCCTGCGGGCTTTGCTGCTGCAGGTGTTCTACTCGGTGCGCTCAGAGCGGCTGCTGGTGGAGCAGATCGATTACAACCTGCTGTTTCGGTGGTTCGTGGGCCTGGGCATGGACGATGCGGTGTGGAATCACGCGGTGTTCTCGAAGAACCGCGACCGGCTGCTGACCAGCGACGTGGCGCAGCAGTTCTTCGCGGAAGTGAACAAGCAGGCGAAGCGGTTCATGAGCGACGAGCACTTCACGGTAGACGGCACGCTGATTCAGGCATGGGCTTCGCAGAAGAGCTTTCGCTCGAAGGACGGTTCCGGCGATGGCGACGGGACGGACTTCCGCGGCCAGAGCCGCTCGAACAAGACGCATGAGTCGACCACCGATGCAGATGCGCGGCTTTACAAGAAGAGCTATGGCAAGGAGTCGAAGCTGAGCTACCTGGGCCACGCGCTGGTGGAGAACCGCAACGGGTTGATTGCCGCGGCGATGGTGACGCACGCCGATGGTTTCGCCGAGCGCGACGCCGCGCTGTTGATGCTTCAGCAAAAGCAGGAGGGCCGTTCGCGGCGCATTACAGTGGGTGCGGACAAGGCGTACGACACGAAGGATTTCGTGCGCACGGTGCGGGAGCTAAACGTGACGCCCCATGTGACGAAGAACGACAAAGGGCGTGCCAGTAATCTGGACCGCAGAACCACACGCCAGCCAGGCTACGCTTTAAGCCTGAGCCGGCGATGGCTGGTGGAGAAGGGCTTTGGCTGGCTGAAGCAAACCGGCCCACTGCGCCAGGTCAAGTTACGAGGCTTGGAGAAAGTGGATTGGCTGTTTGTCTTCAGCTGCGCGGCACATAACCTGATCCGGCTGCCACGACTGATGGCTCAACCACCGGGAAGGCTCAGGGAGCAGTGTGCCTGAACGCCGGTTGCTGGCCCCTGGGATGCCTCCTGAGGCCCGCACAAACACTGGCCAAAGGCCTTTTTTAAACAACTTTCAACCAAGCAAAGATGCAAATGACCAGGAAACGCGCTGCAATGCAGCCAATTTCAACAAGTTCCTAGGATTCTGCGATTGCGCTTCGCGTCCGTGCTGCCGCCCGCAAAATCGTCGAAAGCCTTTTCCGTGACGCGGATGATGGCTTCGCGGATGAACGGCGCTCCCTCGGCCGCGCCCTGCTCGGGGTGCTTGATGCAGCATTCCCACTCCAGCACTGCCCAGCCGGGATAGTCGTACTGCGCCATCTTGCTGAAGATCTGCCCGAAGTCCACCTCGCCGTCGCCCAGCGAGCGGAAGCGGCCGGGGCGATTGATCCAGTCCATGTAGCCGCCGTAAACGCCGGCGCGGCCGGTGGGATTGAACTCCGCGTCTTTCACATGGAAGGCGCGCACGCGCTCGTGGTAGAGGTCAAGGAAGCTGAGGTAGTCGAGCTGCTGCAGCACCATGTGGCTGGGATCGTAAAGAATGTTGGCGCGCGGGTGCTGGTTGACCGCAGCGAGGAAGCGCTCGAAGGTGGCGCCGTCGTGCAGGTCCTCGCCCGGATGCAGTTCGAAGCACGCATCCACGCCGCACTCGTCGAAGACGTCGAGAATCGGCTTCCAGCGGCGAGCCAGTTCGGCAAAAGCTTCGTCAATCAGCCCCGCCGGCCTCTGCGGCCACGGATAGAAGAACGGCCACGCCAGCGCGCCAGAGAACGTGGCGTGCGCGGCGAGGCCGAGGCGCTGGCTGGCCTTCGCCGCCCAATGCAACTGCTCGACCGCCCACTGCTGGCGCGCATTGGCGTCAAGGCCCGCGGGCGCGAAGCCCTCAAGCATGGTGTCATAAGCCGGGTGACTGGCCACTAACTGGCCTTGTAAGTGTGTCGATAACTCGGTAATTTCCAGGCCGGCGCGGCGCACAATGCCTTCGATTTCGTCGCAGTACGCCTGGCTCTCGGCGGCGCGCTTCAGGTCGAAGAGGCGCGCATCCCAGCTAGGAATCTGGATGCCGGCGAAGCCCAGCTTCGCGGCCCAGTGCGCCATGCCTTCGAGCGTGTTGAACGGGGCGTCGTCGCCTGCAAACTGCGCCAGAAAGATGCCTGGGCCTTTGATGGTCTTCATGACTTCATCTCCTAAAGATCCCTGTGCTCCTGCTGACCACTGATCACTGGTCACTGAACCCTTTCGTTCAGAACTCGACCCAGGCGCCGGTCTTATTGCTCGAAATGGCGCGCTCAATGAAGCGCATGCCGCGCACTCCCGCGCGAATGCCGGGCAGCGTGGCCGGCGCTGCGGCCTTGCTCGCACGCCATGCCTCAAGCCACACCGCAAATTCACGATAGAGCACGGCGAAGGCCTCAAGGTAGCCCTCGGGATGGCCGCCGGGCAGGCGCGACACAGCGACCGCGTCGGGCTTGAGGTAGTGCATGCCGGCATGGCGTGTCTCGTCCGGTTCGCTGTTGCGGCGGATGGTGAGCGTGTTGGGCGTCTCCTGCTGCCAGTGCATGCTGGCCTTCTCGCCGTAGATGCGCAGGCGCATGCCGTTCCCTTCACCGGCCGCGATCTGCGAGGCCATCAGGACGCCTTGCGCGCCGTTGTTCAACTTGAGCAGCGCGGTGCAGTCATCGTCCACACGCCGGCCGGGAACAACGGAGCGCAGCGTGGCATGCAGCGCGGTCACGTCGAGTCCGGTGATGTATTCGGTCAGATGGAAAGCGTGGGTGCCGATGTCGCCGATGCAGCCTCCGGGACCGCTGACGGCCGGATCGACGCGCCACGCGGCCTGCTTCTGGCCCGTCTCTTCCATGCGCCAACTCAGCCAGCCTTGCAGGTACTCGACCGCGACTTTGCGAATCTCGCCCAGCTCGCCCGCGGCGCAGATGGACCGCGCGTCGCGCACCAGCGCGTAGCCGGCGTAAGTGTGAGTAAGTGCGTAAGGAAGGCCGGCGCTGGCGACGATTTTCTCCAGTTCGAGCACTTCATCGTAGGTTGCCGTGGCGGGCTTGTCGCTGACCACGGGAATGCCCGCGTCGAGCGCGGCTTTCGCGATGGGCAGGTGGGTGCTGTTCGGCGTGGCGATGACGACGAAGTCAATCCCATCCGCGCGCTGCTTCTCCTTCGCGAACATCTCCGCGTAGCTCGAGTACGCTCGCTCCGGATCGATTCGATAGGAAGCGCCGGCCTGGCGCGACTTCTCCGGCGAAGACGAAAATGCGCCCGCGGTCAGTTCGATTCTGCCATCCAGTTCCGCGGCCATGCGATGCACCGGGCCGATGAATGCGCCCGGGCCGCCGCCGCACATTCCCATGCGTAGTTTGCGATTCTCCCTCATCACGAGTTCCTCTCATGCCTCCTGCTCAAGCCGCGCCCCTTTCAATCCCGGCGCCAGCGTGAGGACCACGCCCAGCGCCCCCAGGTACGCACCGCCCGAGTACACAAACAGCGGAACGTACGTGTGCATCAACTGCAGAATGTGTCCCGCGACCAGCGCGAGAATGGCGCCGCCCACCGCTCCGCCCACCTGGCCGAAGCTCACCACCGTCCCCACAGTCTCTGACGGAAACATGTCCGACGACATGGTAAAGACGTTCGCCGACCAGCCCTGATGCGCCGCGGTGGCCAGGCTCAACAGTGCAACCACAAACCACTCGGACTGGATCAGCCCAACGGTAGCGATGGGAACCACAAGGCAGGCGCAGGTGAACATCGCCGCGAGGCGCGCCCGCTTCAACGCCATTCCGAAGCGCAAATAAAGCCGCGGCAGCCACCCGCCGCAGATGCTGCCCACGGATGAGGAGAGATAAATGACAACCAGCGGCAGGCCAATATGCGCCAGGTCGAGGTTGAAGCGGAAGCTGAAATACTTCGGGAGCCAGAACAGGAAGAACCACCACACCGGATCAGTGAGGAATTTCGCCGTCATGAAGGCCCAGGTCTGACGATAGCGAAGCAGCTGCCACCACGCCAGCTTGCTTGCCAGCGGCGCGGCAACCGTCTCGGCGCGCGGCTCGTCCAGGGATTGGCGTGGGGTGCGATAGCGAATCAACCACCACACGATCCACGTGGCGCTGAACACGCCGGTGACCAGAAACGATACGCGCCACCCGAAGTGCAGGACCACCCACGGCACCATGAAGGGCGCGAGAATGGCTCCGACGCAGGTGCCCGAGTTGAAGATTCCCGTGGCCAGCGCGCGCTCGCGCGGCGGGAACCACTCCGCCGTGGCTTTTACCGCCGCGGGAAAGTTGCCGCTCTCGCCCAGCCCCAGTATGAAGCGCGCGAAGCCCAGCTCGCCGACCGTGTTTATCAGCGAGTGGCCCATCGCCGACAGGCTCCAGACCGCGGTTGCAATGGCGTAACCGCGACGGCACCCAACGCGGTCAATGAGGCGCCCGGCAAAAATCACGCCCAGCGCATAGGCAACCTGGAACGCCCACACGATGTTGCCGTACTGAATCTCGCTCAGGTTGAGGGTGGTCTCAGTAGTGTGCCAGCCGGGAATGAACGGCTGCAGATGAAGCACCGTTCCATGCAGAATCGGCGCCAGGATGGAGAGCACCTGCCGGTCCACGTAGTTGATGGTGGTGGCCACAAACAGCATGGCGCAGATGGTCCAGCGTCCTCGCAGTACGGGCGGCTCAAGGGTGGTTTCGAAATTCTCTTCGGCTCCTGTCATTTACCAATCCGTCAGCGTGCCGTCGAGCTTGCGATTCACGGGCAGGTAAGCCCGCTGGTAGGGATACTTCGCCGCGAGCTTCTGGTCCAGGTCCACTCCCAGTCCCGGCGCGTCGCCCGGGTGCATGGAACCATCCTTGAAAGAATACCGGTGCGGGAAGACAGCGTCGGTTTCTTTGGTGTGCGGCATGTGCTCCTGGATGCCGAAGTTGTGGATGGCCATGCCGAAGTGGAGCGCCGCGGCCATCGACACGGGCGAGAGATCCGTGGCGCCGTGACAGCCGGTCTTCACGTGGTAATGCGCGGCAAAATCGGCCAGCTTCTTCAGGTGCGTCAACCCGCCCGCATGCGCCACCGTTGCGCGAATGTAATCGATCCACTGGTTGCGGATCAGATCGTGCGCATCCCAGATGGAATTGAAGACCTCGCCCACCGCGATCGGCGTCGTAGTGTGCTCGCGAATCACGCGGAAACCTTCCTGCAATTCGGCAGGTGTCGGATCTTCCATCCAGAAGAGGTGGAACGGCTCCAGTTCCTTACCCAGGCGACCGGCCTCAGTGGGCGTGAGCCGGTGGTGGCAATCATGCAGAAGGTAGAGATCGTCACCGAACTGCTCGCGCACGCCTGCAAAGAGACTGGGCACATGGCGCAGGTACGGCTCCGTCTCCCATTCGTACTCGTAGGGCAGGCCGCGCTCCGCCGGCTCGTAACGGCCCGCGTCTTTGGCCACTCCGTACGCGCTTTTCAGGCCCGCGATGCCGCTTTGCACGCGAATGGCCTTGTAACCAAGCTCCTTGTGCCGGGCCACATCATCGAGCGCAGCTTCAATGTCTTTGCCATTTGCGTGCGCATAGACCAATACGCCGTTACGGCTTTTTCCGCCCATCAGGTTGTAGACGGGCGTGTTCAGCGCCTTGCCCTTGATGTCCCACAACGCTACGTCCACGGCCGCGATTGACGTCATCGTCACCGGCCCGCGCCGCCAATAGGCGCCGCAATAGAGATACTGCCAGATGTCCTCGATCTCAAACGGATCGCGCCCGATGATGCACGGGATCACGTGATCGGTCAGATAGCTGGCCACGGCCAGCTCGCGGCCGTTCAGTGTGCCGTCGCCGAGCCCGTAAATCCCCTCGTCGGTCTCCACCTTCAGGGTGACAAAGTTCCGCCCCGGCGAGGTGACGATGACGCTGGCATCGGTGATCTTCAAAATTCAGCTCCTGGCTGCTAGCCCGTAGCTTGTAGCTTGCAGCTTCAATGTTGTAGCTAAAGGCTACTGGCTACCGGCCCGTGTTCCTTACTGACCACTGTTCACCTGTTCACCCCGCTGGCCAAAAATCCGCCGTCGACGGCAACAATCGCTCCAGTGACGTAATTCGAAGCTTCCGAAGCCAGAAAAACCGCGGCGCCGACCAATTCCTCCGCCTTGCCAAAACGCCCCATGGGCACGCGCATGTGCAGCTCTTCTCCGCGCGGCGTGCCGGTGATCAGCTTTGCATTCAATTCCGTTGGGAACATGCCTGGTGCGATGGCGTTGACGTTGACGCCCGTCTTTGCCAGCTCAACGGCCAGCACCTGCGTCAGCGACGTGACCGCTGCCTTGCTGGCCGCATACGCAGCCACCTGGTAGAACCCGCGAAATGCGGTGAGCGAAGAGATGTTGATAATGCGCCCGCGGCCGGCCTTGACCATAGTCGCGCCGAAAATCTGGCAGGCACGCAGAGTGCCGGTCAGGTTGGTCTCGATCACGCGCGACCACTCCGCTTCGCTCTCTTCGAGTGTCGGCGATTTGTGGGTGACGCCGGCCGCGGTTACCAGGATGTCAACCTTGCCGAACTCTTTGATCACCGCATCGTGCAGGGCCTGCACTGAAAAACGATTTAGAACGTCGCTGGTGACGCGGATGGTTCGCCGTCCCCGCGCCTCGATCTCGCCCGCCACCGCGTTTACCTGCTCCGCCCGCCGCGAGCTTGCCACCACATCCGCGCCGGCTTCAGCCAAACCCAGGCTGATGGCGTGCCCCAACCCCGTTGTCCCGCCCGTCACGACCGCAATCCGTCCGATCAAATCGAAAAGCCCCCTGCTCATTCCCTCTCCTTGCCCTAAATCGATTCACCGACACTTTAACAGGATCGGCTCGGCGATGGTGATTACCGGCTGCCGCCGCCCTCCGCAATGTATCATCGGAAGCCGACTCCCCTGCTCGTGAGCCAGCGCTCATTGTCCCGGCCTGCGCTGCAGGAGACACTTGAAGAGGACGCGATGGAAGCAATTGCGATTCCCGGTTCTGCCCGGCGCTGGGACTGCATCTCTCTGGGCGAAGTGATGTTGCGGCTCGATCCCGGCGAAGGCCGCATCCACACCACGCGGCAGTTTGCAGTCTGGGAGGGCGGCGGCGAATACAACGTGGCGCGCGGCCTGCGGCGGTGCTTTGGGCTGCGCACCGCAATTGCTACCGTGCTCGCAGACAATCCTGTCGGCCGGCTGGTGGAGGACCTGATTCTTCAGGGCGGCGTGGACACTTCCCTGCTGCGCTGGATCCCTTATGACGGCGTGGGCCGCGCCGTGCGCAACGGGCTCAACTTTACCGAGCGAGGTTTCGGGCTGCGCGCCGCGGCGGGATGTTCCGACCGCGGCCACACCGCCATCAGCCAGGTTAAGCGCGGAGATTTCGACTGGGCATCGATCTTCGGCCCCCAAAACGGCACGAAGTGCTTTCACACCGGCGGCATCTTCGCGGCGCTTTCGGAATCCACCGCCAAAATTGCCGCAGAGGCAATGGACGCCGCGCGCGCCACAGGCACCATGATTTCGTATGACCTCAACTATCGCGAATCGCTCTGGAAATCCATCGGCGGCAAGCAAAAGGCGCAGGAGGTGAACCGCGAGCTGGTGCGCAAAGTGGACCTGCTGCTGGGCAACGAGGAAGATTTTTCCGCCATGCTCGGGGTGCGCGTCAAGGGCGTGAGCGAGGATTTTGGCAAGCTGTCCATTGCCGGATACGAGGAGATGCTGCGCGAGGTTGCGGCAGCGTATCCAAACCTGAAACTGGCGGCCAGCACACTGCGCACCGCGCACACCGCCACGCGCAACGCATGGGGCGCCATCGCGCTCTGCCAGGACCGGATTGTCCACGTGCCGCAGCGCGAGGTGGAGATCTTCGATCGCGTGGGCGGCGGCGACAGTTTTGCCTCCGGCCTGATCTACGGATTGCTGGCCGGCAAGGACTTCGAGTGGGCGGTGAAATGTGGCGTGGCCCACGGCGCGCTGGCCATGACCACGCCGGGCGACACCAGCATGGCCACGCTGGCCGAGGTGGAACGCGCCATGAAGGGCGGCGGCGCGCGCATTGCGCGGTAAAGACAGCTCTTAGCCTTTAGCTATTAGCCCTTCGCTGTGCCATTGCTGAATCGGCTGTCTTGGACCACTGACGCAAGCAGCTAAAAGCTAGGAACTGGAGGCATCTCGGAGGAGACAAATGCCGGAAACAACCCAGGAAACCATCGAACGCGTTGGCCTGATCCCGGTGCTGCGCGCGAGGAACGCCGCACAGGCGCACGCGGTTGTCGAAGCAATGATCGCCGGCGGCGTCACCGTCGTTGAAGTCACCATGACCGTCCCCGGCGCTATCGATGTGCTCCGCGAGCTGAAGCAGCGCTACGGAACAAGGCTGCTGCTTGGCTCCGGCACCGTAACCATCGCGAAGGAAGCCGAGGCCACCATCGAGGCCGGCGCGGAGTTCGTGGTCAGCCCCAGCCTGCACCTGGACGTAATCGCGGCCACCAAGGCCGCGGGCAAGCTGAGCATTCCCGGCGCGCTCACGCCCACTGAGGCCATCACCGCTCATCGCGCCGGCGCGGATTACGTGAAGATCTTTCCCTGCTCGGCTGCGGGCGGCGCGCCGTACCTGAAGGCGCTGCTGGCTCCGTTCCCGTTCCTCAAGCTCATCCCCACCGGCGGCGTCACGCTCGCCACCGCGGAGAGCTACCTCAAGGCGGGCGCGCGCGCCCTGGGCGTGGGCAGCGACCTGGTGAACCTGGCGGCGATCGACGAAGGACGGCCGGAGGTCGTCACTGCATCAGCAAGGGCCTACCTCGACGTCCTGACTCGGTTCAGGGTTCGGTAATGTCCGCGCCCGATGTGCGCGGCACTTCCCGCATGGCAAAACCGGGCCTTGACCTGCGCCAAGGGGTCCTGTGCTATTCTCTCCCCCGAGAGAATCCCTCCGCGGAGACAGATCGAAATGGCATACGTGATTGCAGAACCCTGTATCGGCACCAAGGACACCGCCTGCGTGGATGCGTGCCCGGTCGATTGCATCCATCCCAAAAAGGATGAAGACGGCCACGCCGACGCCGAACAGCTCTTCATCGACCCGGTTGAATGCATTGACTGCGGCGCTTGCGTGCCCGCCTGCCCGGTCTCGGCCATCTTTGCCGCCGACGACCTGCCCGAGAAATGGGCAAGCTACCTCCAAAAGAACGCCGCCCACTTTGGCCGCTAAACCCCGCGCCCAGCGCGAACCTACGCGCATTCTGCTCCCTCGCAGAATGCGCGTTTGTGTCTTTGCTGGCGCCAGCCGGGTGCGATGATGGAATCCGATGCCCGTCCTTTCCAGCGAAGCCGTCATCCTGCGCACCTGGCCGGTGCAGGAAGCCGACCTCATCGTCAGCTTCTTCACCCGCGACTACGGCAAAATGCGCGGCGTGGCCAAATCGGCCCTCAGGAGCCGCAGGCGCTTTGGCGGAGCGCTGGAACCCATGACGGTTGCCCAGGCCTGGTTCGCGGAAAAACCCCGCCAGGAGCTGGCCCGCCTCGACCAGCTTGAGATCGTCCGCTCGCCCCTCGCTCAATCGGTGGACCCTACCCGCCTCGCCATCCTCAGCTTTTACGCCGAACTGCTCGACGAGGCCCTCCCCGAGCGCGACCCGCAGGAGGCCATCTTCCGCCTGCTTCTGTCCGTGCTCGACCAGACCAGCCCCGCAAAGCCGGCAAATGGCGGCCAATCTCCGGGCCCGCAATCCACAGGACCTTGGATGCCGCTAACCTATTTTTCTCTCTGGATGACCCGCCTCATGGGCCTGCTCCC
The DNA here is from genome assembly GCA_963766785.1 of uncultured Acidobacteriota bacterium. Lineage (GTDB taxonomy): Bacteria > Acidobacteriota > Terriglobia > Terriglobales > Acidobacteriaceae > Telmatobacter. Next base: position 515,198 of record CAVYBV010000002.1, on the reverse strand, counting down.
CGATCTCGCCCATTGCATCGTCTGCGGCGAAGCATTGCATGAGCCGCGGGGCCGGCCTGGCCTGATCGTGTCAGGGCTCGACTTCAGTCGTGCCGAATACGACGAAAAAAAATCGCGGGCTTTAGCCCCTGAGGGAAGTCCTTTGTCCCAGCAACGACTTTCCGGCATTTTCTATAGCCCGTTCGCCGACGGGCTCTTTTGTGAAGTCCACCGCACCACCAGTTCCAGCGCGTTAGCCGCCGACTCCTGGCAGCTAGCCCAACGCATGCTCCGCCAGCCGGTAGCCGCGTTTGCCCAGGAGCCGTGGCCCCGCCGCCGCGCCCAGGATTTGCGCCGCTTCACATTGCAGGCCCTGGAACGGCATCTCGAAAAAAAACTGCGCAGCGCCGAGGCATTGGCCAGGCTGGGCGGGTAAGCGGCGTCTGAAGAATCAGACCTTCACCGGCTGCTAAAATTTCTTTGAGTTCCTTCGAAAGAGAAACCCCAGTGGCCGCAACCCAATCCTCCATCAAATCCCCGCTCACCTTCCAGGACCTGCTCTTCCGCCTGCAATCCTTCTGGGCAGAGCGCGGATGCATCCTCCAGCAGCCCTACGACGTCGAAGTCGGCGCGGGCACCATGGCGCCGGAAACTTTCCTGCGCGTCCTCGGCCCCAAACCCTACCGCGTCGGCTACGCGCAGCCCTCGCGTCGCCCCGCCGACGGCCGCTACGGCGAAAACCCCAACCGCCTTTTCAAGCACACCCAGTTTCAGCTCATCCTCAAGCCGCCGCCGGTCAATGTGCAGGAACTTTACCTCCAGTCGCTCGAAGCAATCGGAATCGACCTCCGCCAGCACGATTTGAAATTCGAAGAGGACAACTGGGAGTGGCCCGCGGGCGGCGCGTGGGGCGTGGGCTGGCAGGTCATGCTCGACGGCCTCGAAATCACCCAGTTCACTTACTTCCAGCAATGCGGCGGCCTCGACCTCGACCCCATCTGCGCCGAGCTCACCTACGGCCTCGAACGCATCGCCGCCTTCATCCAGGACGTAGACTCGATCTACGAAATCGTCTGGTCGCGCGATCCCAAAACCAACGCGCCGGTCACCTATGGCGATGTCCGTCTCGCCGAGGAGCTTCAGTTTTCGGTTTATAACTTCGAGTACGCAGACGTTCCGCGCCTCTGGGATCACTTCAACTCGTACGAGGCCGAAGCGAAATCACTGCTGGAACAAGGCAACGCCGTGCTCTCCAACGAAACTGCCAGCGCGACAGACAAGAAGCGTTTTTCGCTGCTCGCCACTTACGAGCTGGCCCTCAAATGCTCAAACCTGTTCAACCTGCTTGACGCCCGCGGCGCTATCAGCGTAACTGAGCGAGTAGGCGTCATCGCCCGCATCCGCAACCTGGCAGTGGGCGTGGCCAAAGCCTACGCCCTCCAGCAAGCCGCCTGACCGGAGGGAGCAGGGGTCTTCAGACCCCTGAATATGCAGAAGAACAAACGGGCTTCAGCCCCGGTTCTTTTGACCACTGATCACTGATCCCTGTGAACTACGAAGTATGAACTGAGAACTATGTCAGACTTTCTCCTCGAACTCGGCCTCGAAGAAATTCCCGCCCGCATGATTGCCTCGGCGGAAGCCGAACTCGGCCGCCGCCTCGCCGACCTGCTCACCCGCGAGCGCCTGCTCGCCGAGGGCGCGTCGATCGCTACCTACTCCACGCCGCGCCGCCTGGCCGCGCTCGCAACCGGCGTCCTCACTGCGCAGGCCGACACCGAAGAGCAACTCACCGGCCCTTCGTGGTCCGTCGCCTTCAAAGACGGCGCTCCCACCAAGGCCGCCGAAGCCTTCGCCAGAAAGGCCGGCGTCGATGTCTCCGCGCTCAAGAAAGTCGCCACACCCAAAGGGGAATATGTGGGGACAACTGTGCAGCACCAGGGGGTGGCCGCACCGCAGGTGCTCGCCGCCGAACTGCCCAAAGAAGTCCTCTCCATTTACTGGGCCAAGAATATGTACTGGCGCGCCGGCAAGCCGGAGCGCTTCGTTCGCCCCATTCGCTGGCTCGTTGCCCTGCTCGACACCGAAGTCGTGCCCGTCGAAATCGCCGGCATCGCCGCCGGCAATCGAAGCCGCGGCCATCGCATCCTCAACGGCGATTCACCGATTCCCATCGCCTCAGCCGATTCCTACGCCGAAGCTCTGCGCGCTGCCACGGTCATCGTCGATGTCGCCGAGCGCCGTCAAATCATCCGCAAGGCCCTCGACAAGGCCACCCGCACTGTCCCCGGCGCGCGCTGGCGCGAAGACGAGCCGCTGGTCGAAACTGTCACCCACCTCACCGAGTGGCCAAGCGTCATCCTCGGCAACTTCGAGCAGGAATATCTCGCGCTCCCTGAAGAAGTCCTCGTCACCGTCATGCGCGACCACCAGAAATACTTCGCCATCGAGGACGCCAACGGCAAGTTAGCGCCGCACTTCTTAGCTGTGCTCAACACTGAGGTGGACGCCGACGGCGAGGCCATCATCCGCCACGGCAACGAGCGCGTCCTCCGCGCCCGCTTCAATGACGCCCGCTTCTTCTGGAACTTCGATCAGAAAATCCCGCTCAAAGATCGCATGGAGAGTCTCAAAGCAGTCACCTTTCAGAGAGAACTCGGCAGCTACTACTGGAAGACTGAGCAGAACCTTGTCGTAGTCAAGAACCTCGTGAACGCGATGCCAGCAGTGGACTGGCAACCGCCCGAGTGGACTGCGCTCGAGACCGCTACGAAGCTCGCCAAAACCGATCTCACCAGCGAACTCGTCAAGGAATTTACTGAGTTGCAGGGTGTCATCGGCGGACTCTACGCGCGCACCCAAGGTCTCGGCGACAAAGTTGCACAAGCCATCTATGACCAGTACACGCCTGCAGCAACCGACGACCCAGTTCCCCTCACAGTTGAAGGCCGGCTTCTTGGCCTTGCCGACCGCATCCAGACGATCACAGCGATGTTCGGCATCAACATGGCCCCAACTGGTTCCAAAGACCCGTTTGCTCTCCGTCGGGCCGCAAACGGAATCATCAAGATTCTTGCCGAGCCGGATGTCCCCTTGTCGCTCGCGAGCGTACTGAATGCAGCAGCGACGAAAGAAGCGAACAGGCCGAAGCTAAACGATTTCTTCCGCGAGCGCCTGCACTTCTACCTCAAAGACGTCCGCAGCTTCGCCTACGACGTAGTCAATGCCGTCCTCGCGGCCGGAGCAGACGACGTCCGCGACGCCATCGCGCGCGCGGAAGCCCTCACTGCCGTTCGCGCCTCCGATGACTTCGCCGCCGTCTCCGTCGCTTTCAAACGCATCAAAAACATCCTCCGCCAGGCTTCCGAGAAAAACATCGAAATCGGCTCGGCAACAAACATCCAGGCCGATGAAGCGCTCCGCCTCCACGCCGCCGCCAACGCCATCGCTCAAGACTTCGCCAATCTGCGCGAGCAGCGCGCCTACGCCGACGCACTCTCACTTATCGCCACGCTTCGCCCCGTCGTCGACACCTTCTTCGACAAGGTCATGGTGCTTGACGCAGATCCGGTCATTCGCGGCGCCAACCTCGCGGTCATCGACGAGGTTCTGCGCAATTTCTCCACCATCGCCGACTTCAGCGAGATCGTAACCCCGGCCTAACTTGTAGCGCCGGCCTCCCGGCCGGCTGTAGCGGGGACTTCCGAGTCCCCGCCAACACGACTTTCGAGCACTCTCTTCGAATCTTTTGACCCCACGCCCGCAACAGTGCTACCTTCGCCCCAACATGAACCGCCGCAAATTCCTCGCAGGCACCCTCACGGCCGCAAGCGCCTCACTCCTCCCCAAGACTGATTCCTTAGCCGCCGCTTCCCTTCCCGCAACGCCGCAAGCTTCTTCCTCCACCGGCACATCGCAGGCGCAGTTCCCCGACAACTTTCTCTGGGGCATGGCTACTGCGTCGTATCAGGTGGAAGGTGCGTGGAACGAGGACGGCAAGGGCGAATCCATCTGGGACCAATGGGCGCACCAGCAGGGCCACATCAAGGGCAACACCACCGGCGACGTAGCCTGCGATCACTACCACCGCTACGCGGAAGATATCGCTATCCTCAAGCGCCTCAACCAGAAAAGCTATCGCTTCTCCATTGCCTGGCCACGCATTCAGCCGAACGGTCCTGGCGCGCCCAATCAACGCGGCCTGGACCACTACAAGCGCGTAATGGACGCCGCGCACGAAGCCGGCATCCGCCCTTTCTGCACGCTCTACCACTGGGACCTCCCGCAGTGGTGCGAGGACCGCGGCGGTTGGCCCAACCGCGATATGGCTGGCTGGTTTGCCGACTACGCCGGCATCCTGGCGAAACACCTGGATGATCAGATTCAGGTGTGGGCGCCGTTCAACATGCCCTGGACCTTCACCAACCTCGGCTACGGCACCGGTGTCTTTCCGCCGGGCCGCGCGAAGTATACTGATTTTCTCAAAGCCGCGCACACCGTCAACCTCGCGCAGGGCCAAGCGTTTCGCTCCATCAAAGCGGCGTCTTCGAAAGCCACAGTGGGCAGCGCCTACGGCATGTCGCCGGCGTATCCAAAGACCGGCAGTGAAGCAGATCGCGCTGCCACGGCTCGCTACCACGCTATGAACAATCTCTACTTTCTTGAAACTGCCATGCGCGGACGCTATCCGCAGGCATTTGTCGGCGAGATCCCCTATGAGGCGATGGGCTATTGCCCTGGGGACGACAAGATCATGAAGGTTCCGCTCGACTGGATCGGCTTCCACTATTACTCCCGCCGCTTCGTCTCTGCCGCTGTGCCTGCTTCGGGCGGCAGCGGCGGCGGTCTGGCCACGGAGACGGAGGATACGGGTGCAGCGGGGAACGGGTACACCCAATTCGAATCAGTGATGCCGACAGAGGGGCCCATCACCGACGGAGGCCTGGAGATTTATCCTCGCGGCATCTACGACCTCGTGATGCAGATCTCGCGCGAATACAACTTTCCCATCATTGAGATCACTGAGAGCGGCTGCGGATATCTGGACACGCCCTACGATCGCGACGGAGGCCGCGTTCCGGATACGCGGCGCATTGACTTCTTCCGCTTCGAGCTTGCGGAACTGGCGCGCGCCATCAAAGACGGGGCCAGGGTCAGAGCCTTCCACGCCTGGAGCCTGCTCGACAACTTCGAGTGGAACGACGGCTATACCCAACGATACGGGCTTACCTATGTGGATTTCCGCGACCAGAAGCGCACGGTAAAAGATTCGGGTCATTGGTATGCGCAGGTAGCGGCCACCAACCGCATTGCCTAGCCGCCCCTTCATCACAATCTCGGAGCTGTACCCCGTTCATCGCTCCTGACCCTGAGGGGAATGAAGGGGAAGGATCCGCGCGATGAGCGGGACGGGACCGCGCAGCTCTCACTGCCCCGGCGTAATATCCGTCACCGGCAAATCCCAGTGCGCCAGCAGAATCTCGAACCGCCGCTGCTCTTCGCGCCGGTACGTCGCCTGGTCCGGCCACAGCTCCCGGGTAAACCGCTCCTCGTCCGGGTTCGCCGTCGTGGCCACAGTCGAATTTCTGAACCGGATGGTCACGCGATAGTCCCACCTGCCGTCCTCCGTCGTGTGATACGCGGGCGACTCGATCTTGATGCCGACAATCCGTCCCGTCGACTCGATCTTCTTCAGCAGCGGGTAATGATTCTTGAGGAAAAGCGAAAGGAACTCCTGTTGATGGCCCCACTGCACCTTGTAGTAGTACTCCACGGTGTAGGGTTGGTCGGGCGCGCCCTGCGGCGGTGCCCCCTGGGCCATCAACGGAGCCGCGCAGAGAGCGGCATAGAGCAAAACGGCGAAGCTTGAAAAGCGTTTGCGCATCGGGGCCTCCATTTTTGGATGACCCTCATTGTAGCGCCCGGCTATTCTTAGCCCAAAAAATGCCCGGAAACATGATTGAACCACTGCGCCGTCCCGGGCCCGCGCGCGCAATGCATGAAAACAGGCGCCTCATAGAACTCGAGCCCCGGCGCCTACAGCGAAGGTCTCCTTCCAATTGGAAACCCGCTGAACTTGATCCCTGCTAACTTCCCTGGCCCTGATTTCCGACCGAAAGGTTATCAGCGCCCTTCATCCGTGGAGCGGGTCCTCATCCCTTGGTCCTGATTTCGTCCCCGCCCCGCGTGTTGCTGGTTGACTCACGGGTTGAATTCAAGCTCCCGCATACACTGCAAGGGCGCTGCGGTTGGGAATCTCCAGCATCGATCCGCGGAACGAAACCAGCCGGCGATGCTTGAATGTGCTCAGCGTCCGCGTCACCGTTTCCCGCGAAGCGCCGATGAATTCCCCGATCTCCTCGTGCGTCAGCGAGAACCGCATCCGCGTGCCCGTTCCATTCGGCTGATCGTTGCTGCTCCACTCCAGCAGCAGGCGCGCCAGCTTCTCTGGCGCTGAAGCCGACAGCCCCACGTTGCGCAACTGGTGGCATATCATCCCCACGTGCCGGCTCAGCTCCTCCGTCACGTTCATGTAAATCTCCGGGTGCCGCGACATGAACCCCTGAAAATCGCGTCGACTGATGTGCGCCACCCGCGTCGGATACAGAGTCTCCGCCGTGGTCTCGTAGGGCATGCCCCCCATCGCCGACGAAAGCCCCAGCACATCCCCCCTGCGCGCAATGCGCAGGCTCAGCCGCTTGCCCTCGCTGGAGTTGATGGAAATGCGTACGTCTCCCTCCAGCACCACGTACAGTCCGTTCGCCTCTTCGCGCTCGCTGAACAACACCACGTTCGCCGCGTGCGCATGCGCAAACTCCATTGATGTCCAGTCGTCAAGCGCCGCCTGCGACCACCCCTTGAAAAACTCCCCCGGCCGATCCACCTTCGTGCCCCTGCACATTACGCCTGCGTTACGAGATTCCATGTGCGACCCCCTTGGTTCCATTTCCGTTCCGGTTATCGTTGCTGGCTTTGATTTCGTTTGCCAGGTGTTGCGACCACAGCGGCCCGGCAATCAACTCCGCTTTCGTCTGCGCGTAGATCCTGCTCAACACGCGCTTCCCCTCGGAATCCGAATACGTCAAATCGCGCAAATCGAATTTCAGCGTCTTTTTGCCCAGGCGTGGAGCAGTTTCGCTCCACGCCCGGTCGAGTTCATTCACCCACGGTCCTGCGAGACGTCCCGAAAGCGTGAACCCGATTGATTCTGTGTTCTCGTGAATGGAAATCTTCAGCACTGCTTTTTCCCTCGTACGCCTTTCCTCTATGCACACCCCGTGCCAAACCCGCCCATGCCGGGGCGCGCCGCTCAAACAGCCCTGAATAGAAATGATTTAGCTGGAAATGACGAAGGCTGACTGCCCGCAACGACGAGCCCGTGGCGACCAGTGACGATGACGGTATTTAGTCACGCGACTTTGCGCCGTCGCGACACATGACGATGACGAAATCTCGTCACCGGCGAGTCGGGCTTCCTGCTCCCGCCCGCGCGCTCAACAAAGTTGTCATCCTGAGGAGCATCGCGACGATGGATCCGCAGTTGCCTTTGGGAACTCCGCTGTTAGGTGGGATTTCAACCAGCACAGGATCGATCCCAACAAGATCGATATCACGGCGCCAGAGAATCTCTTTCAGGCGCTTTCTGAACCTGAGGCGCACGCCAAGGACCCGAAAAACTGATCGCACTTCATGAGCACGGATTTCAGTCCACATTTCGGCCGCATGGCTGAAAGGGCCCAATTCTGCGCTCAACGAATCGGCTCCTTCCGGCCAACAGGAAAGACCCGCTCCGCGACAGCCTAAATAAACTCCCGGCGCGCGATGTTCAGCTTCTTCATCTTCGAGTTCAACGTGGTGCGTTTCAGCCCCAGCCGCTCCGCCGCGCCGCCCGGCCCGCCGATGATCCCCTTGCACTCGCGCAGCACCTTTAATATGTGCTCCCGCTCCGCCGAGTGCAGCGTCACCGCCTCCTCGCCCTCCGGCTCATCGTCCTCCAGCGGCGATTCCAGCTCCGCCAGCGGAACATACAGCACTGGACCCCGCGTCAGGATCACCGCCCTCTCCAGCAGATTCTCCAGCTCCCGGATATTCCCCGGCCATTTCCACCCCGTCAGCGCATCCATGGTCGCGTCCGGAATCGTCTCGATGGTCTTGCCCATCCGCCGGCTGTGCGCCGCCACAAAATGCCGCGCCAGCACCGGAATGTCCTTCTTCCGCTCCCGCAGCGGCGGCGCAAAAATCGGAAACACCTTCAGCCGGTAATAAAGATCCGCGCGAAACGTCTTCTGCTCCACCATCTGCGCCAGGTCGCGATTGGTCGCCGCTATCAGCCGCACATTCACCTGGATCGGCCGCGTCCCGCCCAGCCGCTCAATCTCCCGCTCCTGCAGCGCCCGCAACAGCTTCGGCTGCAGCTCCAGCGGCATCTCCCCCACCTCGTCCAGGAACAGCGTCCCCTCGTGCGCCAGCTCCAGCCGCCCCATCTTGCGCGCAATCGCCCCCGTGAACGCGCCCTTCTCGTGCCCGAACAGCTCGCTCTCCAGCAGCGCCGCCGGAATCGCCGCGCAGTTCAGCTTGATAAACGTCCGGTCGCTGCGCCTGCTCAAACGGTGAATCGCCCTCGCCAACAACTCCTTGCCCGTGCCCGTCTCCCCCTGGATCAGCACCGTCGCGTCGGTCGGCGCCACCGTCTCAATCTGGCTCAGCACCCGCTTCAGACCGGAGCTCTCGCCCACGATATCCTCGAACTGGTGCTCCAGGTTGATCTCTTCTTCCAGGTACTGCTTCTCCTGGTTCAGCCGGTCCCGCAGCTCCGCCACCTGCCGGAACGCCACCGCGTTGTTCACCGCCATCGCCATCTGGTCGGCAAACTCCGCCAGTACCTCCGCCTCCCGCGCTGCAAATGCGCCTTCCATCCGGCTCGCCACCGCCAGCGCGCCGATCGGCTCGCCCCGATACACCAGAGGAACCCACAAACCCGATCGCATCCCGATGCTGGTCAGATGATTGACCGCCTTCGGCGCAAAATCCGGATCAGGCAGGTGCTTCAGGATCACCGGCTCATGCATGCGGAACGCCGTCCCCGACGGCGAGCCTTCGACGGGAACCCTCAGATCCGCTCGCCGAAGCCCTTTCTCGTCCCGCCCCAGGAATTGCACCGTCATCGCATTCTGTCCTTCGTCGTGCATCCCCAGCGTGGCCGCGTCGTGCGGAATCACCTCCGCGATGCTTGCTGAAAACGCCTCCAGCAGCTTGCCTACATCCATGTTTTCCAGGAGCGCCGCGCTCAACTGCAGCATCACCGCTTCTTCGGCCCGCTTGCGGTCCGTGTGGTCGCGCGTCACCTTGGCAAATCCAGTAAGCTGGCCCGTCTCATCCCGGATCGCCGTCAGCGCGCTGTGCGCCCAAAAACGCGATCCGTCCTTGCGCACCCGCCAGCCTTCTTCTTCCCACCCGCCGCGCTCGGCTGCCTGCGCCAGCACCTCCCGCGGATGCCCCCGGTCTTGGTCACGCTGCTCAAAAAATCGCGAAAAATTCTTCCCCAGAATCTCCTCGGCGGCGTAGCCATGAATCCGCTCCCCGCCCCGGTTCCACGTCACCACGTGCCCGTCCCCGTCCAGCATGTAGATGGCGTAGTCGTCAACCGCGTCAATAATCGACCGCAGCTGCAGGTCCTGCTTGCGCAACTCCTCCTGCGCCGCCCGTTGCTCCGTGGTGTCGCGCACAAAGCTGATCGTCACCGGCCCCGCTGCCGTTCCAATGGGCCGCAACATAATGTCCACCGGGAATTCGCTGCCGTCCTTGCGCAGCGCAAACAGGTTCAGGCTTGCGCCCATCTGCCGCGTCCGCGGGTGCGCGTTGAAGTTCTCGCGATGCCTGGGATGACGCCCCCTGAACCGCTCCGGAACCAGCTTCTCAATCGCCATGCCGGCCAGTTCAGCCCGGGTATAGCCGAACAGTTCCATGGCGCGCGGATTCGCCTCGCGGATTACCCCCGACGCATCCGTCACAAATATCGCGTCCGGCGAAATCGCAAAGTGATTCTCTATGGCGATGCGGGCAAACTCGGCACGATCCTGCCGAGACTGCTCCACTGCGTCCGGCTCCGGGGAATGAGAGGGCCGCATGACTAGGGTTTTCCCTAGGCGCAACAATACCCCCTGATACCCTCCGTCCGCAATCCGCTCCCACGATCCGGCTCCGCCTCGGATCGCCGGAACTTTATCGAAGGTTACGGGACTCAGCCCATTCCTAGCTCCAGTCCTGAACCGGACGTCTATACTGTGTTCTGCCCTTGAAAGGTCGGGACCCCTTGGCGTCGACCTTAAAGACTCCGCTCCTGCCGGTTTGTTTCGTGCTCACTTCCGCATTGTTCGCGGCCTTGCTCTTCCGCCCTGTTTTTCTCCCTGCTCAGATCCATCCCCCGGACGTCACCTGCGACAACGGAGATGGCGAATACAGCTATCGATTCTTCACTGGCCTCACAGTCAGCGTCGGCCCTCCGCAAAATGGAGGCTTCGCGGAACGAGCCTGCGCTGCGAAGTTGACGTGGGGCTCGCAAAATCTCACCGTCGCCTCCGATGCCGCCCAGGTAGTCATCGACGTCTTAGGCGCGGACCTTGGTCTCGGCAAACCCGTCGTCGCCTTTCAGATAGATAACTCCGGAGACGGAACTCATCGCACTTATCGAATCTATTCGCTCACTAAGCCGCCTCGCCTCCTCTCGACCATCATCGGCGCCGAATCCTATGTTGCCGCGGATACCGATCTGGACGGGAACGTCGAAATCTGGACCGACGACGCCGATGCCATCGATGAATTCGAAGGCGTGCCCCTGAAATTCTGGGATTTTCCGCCAACCGTCGTCTTGCGCTTCGAAAAGAAACACCTGGTCGACGTGAGTCCCGAATTCACCTCCCACTACGATGCACAAATCAGTGAGCTGCGAGCAAAGATCGATCACCAGGAGCTCGCGGCATTTAAGGACAGCGACGGAGTCCTCTCGTTCAAGGTTTCCAACCCAAGCGTTGACCTGCATCGATTGATGAGAACCAAAATCAAGATCATTGAGATCGTCTGGGCGTATTTGTACAGCGGGCGCGACGCTGAAGCCTGGTCCGCACTGCAGCAGACGTGGCCCTCCCAGGATTTCAATCGCATTCGGACAAAATTATCCTCTGTCCACCAGCGCGGAATCCTTCGCGGCGTCGCTCGCGAAACGGGGACGCCCAGGCACAAACGCCAGGTTCAAATCTATGACGCAACCGGCAGCTCGCAGGCCAGTGACTGGAGCCATTATGCTGGCACCGGCGCGCCTGCTTACCCGTTACAGGAACCGACCGTAGTCCAGCCAAAATCCATCCTGCCTCGCCGCCCCCCAATCCAGGACCTTCCCGCTTCGGACGCGGCGCTGGAACTGGTAATCGACGCTGCCGGAAAGGTGCACTCGACAAAATTGCTGAGCGGAGCCGACCCACGCTGGATCCAGGTCTCCGCTGGCTGGCAGTTTATCCCCGCCTTTCGCGACGGGATCCCGGTGGCGTGCCGCTTCCTCCTATCGGTCTCGGATTTGAAATGACAGCAGGCGCCAGTCCACGGTTGCACCGTTGAATGCTGTCCCGGCTGCCATCACTGGTTCCCGCTCACAAGCTCCCTGAATTCCGGCGAACCTGCGTGCGATCTGCGGCGAAGCGCTTTATTTTTCGCTTTCTATTCGCCATCCATCGGCTATAATCTCCCTCATGGATTTTCAGCTTGTCACCCAGTACAAGCCCCGCGGCGATCAGCCCCGCGCCATCGACGAGCTCGTCCACGGCCTCCACGCCGGCGAGCAACACCAGGTCCTGCTTGGAGTTACAGGCTCCGGCAAAACCTTCACCATGGCCAAGGTCATCGAGCGCGTCAACCGCCCGGCCCTCATCCTCGCCCACAACAAAACCCTCGCCGCCCAGCTCTACCACGAGTTCAAGCAGTTCTTCCCCTCGAACGCGGTCGAATACTTCGTCTCCTACTACGACTACTACCAGCCCGAAGCCTACATCCCCGCCGGCGACCTCTACATCGAGAAGGAAGCCACCATCAACGAGGAGCTGGACAAGCTGCGCCTCTCCGCCACGCGCTCCCTCTTCGAGCGCCGCGACGCCATCATCGTCAGCTCCGTCTCCTGCATCTACGGCCTCGGCTCGCCGGAAGCCTACTACGGCATGTTGCTGCTCCTCGAGAAAGGCCAGCGCATCTCCCGCAAGGACATCACCCGCCGTCTGGTCGAGATCCTCTACGAGCGCAACGACACCGACTTCCGCCGCGGCACTTTTCGAGTTAGGGGAGATATCATCGAAGTTTTCCCAACTTATGACGAGTTAGCCTACCGCATCGAGCTCTTCGGCGACGAAATCGAGTCGCTCTCCCAGATCGATCCGCTCTTCGGCATCGTCAAGCAGAAGTACTCCCGCCTGCCCATCTACCCCAAGTCCCATTACGTCGTCCAGCCCGAGCGCAAGTCGCAGGCCGTCCAGTCCATCATCGACGAGCTCGCCGAGTGGGTCCCGCGGCTCGAATCCGAAGGCCGCATGGTCGAGGCCCAGCGCATCAACCAGCGCACCCGCTTCGACCTCGAAATGATCAAGTCCATGGGCTACTGCCACGGCATCGAGAACTACTCGCGCCACTTCTCCGGCCGCCTGCCCGGCGAGCCCCCGCCCACCCTGCTCGACTACTTCCCCCGCGACTACATCCTCTTCGTCGACGAATCCCACGCCACCATTCCGCAAGTCCACGGCATGTGGTACGGCGACCAGAGCCGCAAGCAGAATCTCGTCGACTACGGCTTCCGCCTGCCCTCCGCGCGCGACAACCGCCCCCTCAAGTTCGAGGAGTTCGAGACCCGCGTCCACCAGACCATCTACGTCTCCGCCACGCCCGGGCCCTACGAGCTAACTCGCGCCAGCGGCGTAGTTATCGAGCAAGTTATCCGCCCCACCGGCCTCGTCGATCCCGAAGTAGAAATCCGCCCCGTCAAAGGCCAGATCGACGACCTGCTAGCGGAAATCCGCGACCGGGCCAAGCGCAATGAGCGCGTCCTGGTCACCACCCTGACCAAGCGCATGGCCGAGGACCTGGCCGGCTACTACACCGAAGTCGGCGTGCGCTGCCGCTACATGCACTCCGAGATCGAGACCCTCGAGCGCGTCAAGCTGCTGGCCGGCCTGCGCAAGGGCGAGTTCGACGTGCTAATCGGCATCAACCTCCTCCGCGAAGGCCTCGACCTACCCGAAGTCTCGCTGGTCGCCATCCTCGACGCCGACAAGGAAGGCTTTCTGCGCAGCGCCGGCTCGTTAATCCAGACCATGGGCCGCGCGGCCAGGCACATTGAAGGCCGCGCCATCCTCTACGCCGACAGAATGACCGACTCCATGCGCCGCGCGTTAGACGAAACCGACCGCCGCCGCACCGTCCAGCGCGCCTACAACGAAGAAAACGGCATCACGCCCCAATCCATCATCAACACCATGGACATGGGCTTAGCCCACATCCTCAAGGCCGAATACGGAGAGATCACAGAAGAAGAAATCCAGGGCATCCCCGAATTCCAATCCGCCGAGGAGGTCGACCAGTTCATAGCCAAGTTAGAAACCCAAATGCGCGAAAGCGCCAAGAAGTTCGAGTTTGAGAAGGCCGCGAAGCTGCGGGATCAGATTAAGGAGCTCAGGGACAAGGAGTTCCTCTTCGGATAGTACCGGGTCCCTCAAGGAGGTGGAAGGTGAGCTTAATCGGTGAGGGCATCGAGATCATGAAGATGGTCGACAAGGCGAGAAATGTCGACCTTTACAGGCAACTTGGCGAGTGGATCGACAAGGTTCTTGACCTTCAACGGACCAACGACGAGCTTACGACCGAACGTAACGCGCTCCGCGATCAGCTCCGATTTAAGGGCGTTCTGGAGCGGATTGGCGGTCACACCTTCGCGCAAGGCGACAACGAAGAGATCTGCCCAAGATGCGCCGAGGCAAACTCAATCCCGATTCACCTAATAGCACACCACTCCCAGCGCGCTCCTTTTCAAAAGGCCTTTTGCCCGGAATGCAAGACAGAGTTTCAACACAATATTCCGTACAATCGCGAGCTGGCGCTCCGGAACTCTAGCTAGGCATCGGGGCCGCAGAAAATGGGCGGACGGCCCACGCCTCGGAATGCGCGGCGGGTGGCCACGATCCCAAATGAGATTTGTTTCTAGCTGTGGGTGCCCCCGGCCCCTCGCATTTGGGGACCTGGGAGACCACCAAAGCCCGCGCTACCCCGCCCGCACCCCACCAACGCGTGTGTCATCCCGAAGCGCCGCACGCCTGGGGCCCCGCTCACAGCTTCATCGTGAGTGGGGAAAGCGGCGCGAGGGATCTGCAGTTGCCTTTCGGGAGGCGGCCCAGGTCACGCAACGCCCCGCATCCGTCCAGCCAGGCCAAATCACCGGTCCCGCCGCGCACGCAATTTAACCACGAACGCTTCTGGCGGGTGTATAAGTGCGTGCATGGGGCCGGTCCATGCGGAACTGTTGCGTATGGAGGTCACAGTCTCCGGCAGACAGACTCCTGATTCGATTGGAGGACATTATGTCGCCACGTACGATCTTCCTGAGCAAGTTGTTCGGGCTTTACTTCTTTCTCGTCGCACTGCTCATGATGCTTCACAAACAAGCCGTCGTGGATATGGTCACTGGGCTTCTCCACGACCCATCGTTGATGTTTGTGCTGGGTTTGCTCGCGCTGGTTGCCGGGCTGGCCATGTTTCTGGCGCACAACATCTGGTCGGGCGGCGTGTTGCCGATTGTCGTAACCGTCGTCGGCTGGTTGGCCTTGGTCAAAGGCCTTATGTTCTTGTTCCTGTTTTCAGGCGATGCAGCGGGGTTTTACCTGGGGACGCTTCACTTCAGCCAGCTTTTCTACGTGTACATGGCATTCTGTCTCGTGCTCGGAGCCTACCTCACCTACGCTGGATTCACGTCGAAAAGCCGTTCGTGAGCAGGGCAGCTTGCCCGGAATACGGGCAGGCGGCCCTCCCTGCGCTGCCGCCGGAGCACAAGGTGTTTAAATGATTGCAGCAGCATGGAAACTTTGAGCAAACAGGAGCTTCGCATCCGCGAGACCCAGGCTCGCCTCCTCGATGCCGCCGAGGAAGTTTTCGTGCGCGACGGCTTTGAAGCCGCCCAGCTCGACGAGATCGCCGCCCGCGCCGAGCGCAGCAAAGGCGCCGTCTACAACCATTTCAAGAGCAAGGAGGATCTCTTCCTTGCCCTCTTCGAGCACCGCACCCAGGCCTATGTGGAACGGCTTCTGGCCAGCCTGCGCCAGTGCAAAGACCGCGAGCAGAGCATCGCCGCGTTCCGCGACTTCTACGTCGGCCTCATCGCCGACCGCACCTGGCCCATCCTTACCATGGAGTTCAAGCTCTTCGCCCTTCGCCATCCCGAGTCGAAGGAGCGCTTCCGCCAGACCTTCGAGATTTCCCGGACAACCAACGACAACCCGTCGTTCCAGCAGATCTTTGGCAAGCTCTCGCGGCGAGAAAAGGCGGAGATCGACGCGTCGCTGATCGCGCTGGGCCCGGTCGTCTCCGGCCTCATTCTCGAAAGCCACTTTGAGCCGGAGCGGCTCTCTGAAAAGAACCTGCGCCGGCTGCTGGGGCGGCTGTTCGACGCGCTGGTGCGGCCGGAATCGCGCGGAAAACAGAGAAAGTGACGCCCTCCGAGCGTCTCGCTTGACAACATACTGACTGGTCAGTATGTTTCTAGTATGGCCCACGCTGCCGCAATCCTTGAAGTCCTTCCCGCGCCCACAACTACTGGCAACCGCCGCCGAAACCGAATCCTCCTTGGGGTGTTCGCTGCCCTGTTGGCGGGCGCTGCCGCGACGGGATGGGCCGTCTACGCCGGCGGACACGAAACCACCGACGATGCGCAGGTGGATGGACACATCCACGTAGTGAGCGCGCGGATTGGCGGCACCACGGCCGCGGTGTACGTGAGCGACAACCAGACCGTGGAGGCCGGGCAGCCGCTGGTGGACCTGGACCCGAACGAGCAGAAGGCGGCGTACGACCAGGCCAAGGCGCAATACGACCAGGCCGTGGCGCAGCTCAGTTCCGAACGTCCGGCCATTGCGATCACGCAAGCCGACAACACCGAAGCGGCGGTGGCGGGCAACGCGCAGCTGGCGCAGGCGCGGGCGGGTTTTGCCGCCGCATCGCAGGATGTGAAGAGCGCAGGAGCGAAGCTGGAAGAGGCCGAAGCGCTGCGCAAGCGCGACGACGCAGATCTGGAGCGTTCCGAGCAGTTATTCCGGTCCGGAACCGTTTCGCGCCAGAATTACGAGCGGGCGGCGGCGGCGGCGCACTCGTCGGACGCCAATGTCACGGCGTCCGCGGCGAATTTGGAATCCGCGGAGAAGCTGCTGGAGCAGCGCCAGTCCGACATTGATGCGGAGGCGGCGCATCGCGAGCAGATTGCGCGGACTGCGCCGCGGCAGCTTGCCATCCGGCAAGCGGACCTGGCGACGGGCGAGGCCAATGTGGAGGCGGCGGCAGCGCAGTTGCAGAGGGCGGCGCTGAACCTGAGCTTCTGCCACATCGTGTCTCCGGTGCGCGGCATTGTGACCGAGCGCAGCGCGGAGCTGGGCAACCGCGTGAGCGAGGCGCAGCCGCTGATGATGATTGTGGCCGCGGATGAATCCTGGGTAACGGCCAACTTCAAGGAGACGCAACTGGCGCGCATGCACGCGGGAGAGCGGGCGCTTATCCACGTGGACGCGCTGAAGAGGGATTTCTGGGGGACGGTCGAAGGCATACCGGCGATCACAGGCGCGCGCTCGAGCGTGTTGCCGCCGGAGAACGCGACCGGCAACTACATCAAGGTGGTGCAGCGCATGCCGGTGCGGATTCGCCTCAATGCCGGCCAGGACGGGGCGGACCGCCTGCGCCCCGGCATGTCGGTTGAGGCCACGGTATGGGTCAAGTAGCCGCGCCGCGCAGGATCAATCCGTGGGTGGTGGCCATGACGGTGACGCTGGCCACCTTCATGGAGGTGCTGGACACTTCGATTGCGAACGTGGCGCTGCCGCATATCGCCGGGAGTGTGGGCGCGACGGAGAACGAGAGCTCCTGGGTGCTGACCAGCTACCTGGTATCGAACGCCATCATTCTGCCCATGAGCGGATGGCTTTCGACGAGAGTGGGCCGCAAGCGCTTTTACATGACCTGCGTGGTGCTGTTCACCCTCAGCTCCATGCTGTGCGGACTGGCAACCAGCCTGCCCATGCTCATCCTTTTCCGCGTGATGCAGGGACTGGGCGGCGGAGGACTGGGGCCGAGCGAGCAGGCGATCCTGGCCGACACCTTTACGCCGAAGCAGCGCAACATGGGGTTCGCCATCTACGGCATGGCGATCGTGGTGGCGCCGGCGATCGGGCCCACGCTGGGCGGCTGGATCACCGACAACTACTCCTGGCACTGGATCTTTTTTATCAACGTGCCCATCGGGATCCTGTCGCTGATCCTGACCCAGCGCGTGGTCCACGATCCGCCGCACGTGGTGGAGGCGGGGCAAAGGCGCAGGGGCGTGGATGCGTTCGGAATCACCACGATTGTGGTCGGCGTGGGCTTGCTGCAATTTGTGCTGGACAAGGGCGAAGAGCTGGAGTGGTTCGATTCGGGGCTGATCCGCGTGGCCGCGGCTGTCGCGGCCATCGCGCTGATTGCCATGATCTGGCGCGAATGGACGTATGCGCATCCGGTGATCGAGCTGCGGCTGCTGAAGAACCGCAACTTTGCCTCGTCGACGATCTCGAACTTTACCCTGGGCGTGGTGCTGAACGGATCGACCATCCTGATTCCGCAATTCCTGCAATTGCAGCTTGGGTACTCGGCGGAGCGCGCGGGCTGGGCGCTTTCACCGGCTGGCCTGGCGCTGGCGTTGCTGATGCCGGTGGCCGGAATCCTCGGCAGCCGCTTCGATCCGCGCAAGGTGATTGCCGTGGGTTTTCTGCTCACCTCGGCAAGCATGTTCTGGATGATGCGGATGCCGCCGGATGTGGATTTCCAGACTGTGGTGTGGATGCGGGTGTTCCAGGTGGTGGGGCTGCCGCTGATCTTCATCCCCATCAGCACCCTTGCGTATGTGGGCATGCGCGTTGAGGACAACAACCAGGTTTCCGGAATGAGCAACTTTGTGCGCAACCTGGGCGGCGCCGTCGGAGTGTCGTTCCTCATGTCGTACCTGGCGCGGCACCGGCAGATCAGCCGCGTGGACCTGGTGTCGCATTTGCATCCCGGCAACGTGTTTTTCGACCGCACCATGGCGGCCATGCGGCAGGCGGCCATCGCGGCGGGAAGCAGCGCGGCGGATGCGGGGCATCAATCGCTGGCGCAGCTTCAGCAGATGGTGGATGCGCAGGCTAACATCCTGGCGTTTCTCAGCGCGTTCTTTGTTTTGGGCGTGATTGTGGCGTGCCTGGTTCCACTTCCCTTCCTCATGAAGCGGCCTTCCGCGGACGAGATGGCGGCGCCGCAGGGAGTGCATTGATTGCGGCCAAAACCAACTCAGCGAGGCGAATACATCAAGAAACTCCCAGCGGACGGCCCAGGCCCCGCGGCGCCTGCCCCTGAACAAACCCTGGGCGCCTCATTTCCAGCGATTTTGGGGATGTGGGATACCTCAACCGCCCGTGCCTCAGGCCGCGAAGCTCGTATCGGAGCGCAGGTCGCCGAGACCGGCAAGTAGTCCCGCTACGGAAACATCCTCGTCAAGCGCATCCCAATGCAGGCCGCGGCTGCTCAAGCGAACCTGTTGCCGCTCTTCCGGCGTGGCCCGCAGCAGGCGAGGGAACCACGCCAGCGGGACTCCAATCGTCCGCCCGTCGCTCAACTCCACCCACATTCAGTCCGCGTCGAACCGCACCTGTTTCGCGCTAACCGAAGAACTCATCCCACGCCCTCTCAACACGCGCCCGGTTTGCCTCAACCATCCCTGTCAGCCGGCGCAACGTCCGCGCATCGTAGCCATCATTTTATGCCACCCTAACTTCCGGCCAGAGCCAGAATTTGGCCTCCGCACCGCCCCTCTCAACATGAACATGAACCGGCTCGCATGGCGATCCCTCGTTCGAGTAAAAGAAGAACCGGAAACCATCTTCCAGCCATATCGCTGGCATGGCCGAATTCTACATTTCGAAACCATCATGCCCAATGGCAAATCAGCTCCGCTTACCCTGCAGCCATCCCGTATCCACCATCACATCACTGCGTTTTTGTGGCCTAAATCAAACATTCCATTAGATATCGCTGTTTTTATTCCCGCTCGAAGACGATCCGGCCGTCGAAGATGGTCAGGTCCACCTTGGTCTTCTCAATGGCCTCGGGAGGGATGGTGAAAATGTCGTCCGAAAGCACGACCAGGTCGGCTAGCTTGCCTGGCTCGATGGAGCCTTTCACCTTTTCCTGATGCTCGGCGAAGGCGGAACCCATGGTGTAAGCGTGGACGGCCTGGGCTACGGTGATGCGCTCGTCCGGAACCCAGCCGTTGGGGTTTTTGCCGTCGAGGGTGCGGCGGGTGGCGGTGGCGTAAATGCCCAGGACGGGATCGAGCGGGGCGACCGGCCAGTCAGAACCGAAGGCCAGCGTTGCGCCGGCATCGAGAAGAGAGCGCCAGGCATAACTGGTCTTGATGCGTTCGGGGCCGAGGAGGGTTTCGGCCCAGCGGCCGTCGTCGATGGCGTGGTAAGGCTGCATGGAGGCGATGACGTGGAGCTGGGGGAAGCGGGCGATATCCGCGGGGTGGAGGTGCTGCGCGTGCTCGATGCGCAGGCGGCGGTCGGCGGGGCCGTCGTCGTGCTCGAGGCGCGCGTAGAGGTCGAGAATGGTGCGGTTGGCGCGGTCGCCGATGGCGTGGATGGAGATTTGGAGGCCGGCTTTGTCGGCGCCGTGAAGCATGGCGTAAAACTGCTCGGGGTGCTCTAGGTCGGCGCTGGAGATGCCGCTCGAGTCGGGATGATTGGCGAAGGGTTCATCCATCCAGGCAGTCTCAGAGCCGAGCGCGCCGTCGGCGAATTCCTTGAGGTTGCCGAGGCGCAGGGTGGCGTTGCCGAAGGGCGCGACGACGCCGAGATCGGCGAGAGTCTTCCAGTTGCGAAGGGGCATGGACTCGTAGATGCGGACGGTGAGACGGCCCTCGCGGGCGAATTTTTGAAACTCGCGGAAGTTGGCGGGCTGGGTGGGGTCGTCGGGACTGTTGGCCATGTTCTGCACGCTGGTGACGCCGTGGCGCGCGGCCTCATGCATGGCGGCTTCCATGGCGCGGTCCTGCTCCTCCGGCGAAGGCGGCGGCATGATGCGCTCGACCAGCGCGGCAGCGGCGTCGCGGAGGATGCCGGTGGGATTGCCGTGGTTGTCGCGGTCGATTTCGCCGCCGGGGGGATTGGGGGTGTCGCGGCCGATGCCGGCGAGCTTGAGGGCAAGCGAATTGGCGAGGGCCATGTGGCCGTCGATGCGCTGGAGGAAGGCGGGATGGCCGTCGCTGGCGGCATCGATGAGCTGGCGATCGGGCAGGACGGGAGGATTCCAGCTTTGATGGTCCCAGGTGCCGCCGCGGATCCAGGCGCCGGTGGGGAGGGTTTTGGCGTAGCGGGCAATGCGGTCGCGGAAATCCCCCTGGCTGGTGGAGTCGCGAAGCTGGACCGCGATGAGCGATCCGCCGCCGGGAAGGAAGTGAACATGAGAATCGTTGAATCCTGGCAAAAGCAGGCGGCCGGCGAGGTCGATGGTGCGGGTGCCGGGGCCGGCGAGCTTGCGGATCTCCGCGTCGCTGCCCACGGCGAGGATGGTGTTGCCGTCCAGGGCCACGGCCTGCGCCACGGGTTGCGCCGGATTCACCGTCCAAACCTTCCCATTTATCAGGATCACGCTTGCCTCCTTTGCCCACGCATTCGAGCAGGCGCTCAGCATGAACACCATCAGTACGGCCAAGCGACGTTGTACTGTAAACCGGTTGAGCATCATTCCAGCAGCATCCCCCATGCGGCTCCGGCCGCATCTCACAGAATAAAGGGATTTGTCGGGCTGTCGAATTCTGATCGCGAACCAACCGGGGCGACAACGGGGACATCTGAGCAACACGGGTAGTTATATTTTGATTAAAGATATGAATTCCGCCTCCCGCCGGGAGCGTATCTTCCGAACCATCCTGGTTGCCGACGACGACCCGTTTCGCGCCTTTGCTCGGTGCGCCGCGCTGGAGAGGACCTTTTACGGCGTGACTCGTGCCGCCAGCGCTGCCGAAGCCTTCATCAAGCTGGAACAGCCTGCCTTTGCCGCAAACCTGGCGCTGGTGATCGCGGGGCTGAATCTGCCCGGGCTGGCCGGGCCCGCGTTTGTGCGCGAGCTCAGCCGGCGCCTTCCCCAGACGCCGATCCTGGCCCTGGGTCGTTCGGGCGAGACGGCGCAGGATTATCCCGGCAACAATGTGCGCTTTCTTCCCGAGCAGACAGGCCCGGCCGACATTCTGGGCGCGGCCACGGAGATGCTGTCGCACGTGCAGGCGGCCTAACAGCAGTGGTCAGTGATCAGTGGTCAGTGGTCCAGTGCTCCAGTGATCAGCTCTCAGCCTCCAATATTTCAACCCCATGCTTCGTGCGACTCGCAGAACGCGTCCACGATGCGGGGAAACGGGTCCCATAATCTGATCCCTCACCACTGCTTCTCGCGCTATTTCTGATCACTGACCACTGATCACTGATCCCTGTTTTCCGCCTCCACCGATGGTGTGAGGCAAATCACATGCAGAAAGCCTAAGATAATTAAGAATGAACCTGCTGGCTTGTTCCCTGTTTTAAGTCGGCCCGCGAGATTCCCTCTGGAGCTCCAATGGCAACACTCGGCAGTTTTGCCCTTCTGATTGCGCTGGCGCTGGCCGCGTACAACTTGTTTGCCGGCGGCGTGGCGCTGCGGCTGCTGGCTACCGGCCAACCTGCCCGGATTCCCCCGGAACGCCTGGCTGAGACGGCGCGCCGCGCGGGAATCGCCGGATTCATCGCCGTTTCGGCGGCTGCATTTGCCCTCATCTACTCCGTTTTCACCAACGATTTTTCCATCACCTACATCCTCGAGCACTCCAACCGCGCGTTGCCGGGTCCGTACAAGTTTTCGGCGCTGTGGAGCGGCCAGGAGGGTTCGCTGCTGTTGTGGGCGTGGCTGCTGGGCGCGTACGGATTTGTGCTGCGGCTGAGGCACAAGACCGACGTGAAGCTCTACGCCTATGCCGGGACCATTTTGGCGGGCATCCAGATGTTCTTCCTGGCGCTGATCAACTTTGCCGCGCCGCCATTCTCGCTGCTCAAGGGCGCCATCCCGGCGGACGGCAACGGCCTCAATCCCCTGCTCCAATATCCCGAGATGGTGATTCACCCGCCCATGCTTTACCTCGGCTACGTGGGCTTCTCGGTGCCGTTCGCCTTCGGGCTGGGCGCGCTGATGATGCGCTATCCGGGCGAGAAGTGGATCAAGATTACGCGCAGTTGGACCATGGTGACGTGGTTGTTCCTGACCTGCGGGATTTTCCTGGGCATGCACTGGGCCTACGCGGTGCTGGGCTGGGGCGGCTATTGGGGTTGGGACCCGGTCGAGAACGCGAGCTTCATGCCCTGGCTCACCGGCACCGCCTTTCTGCACTCGGTGATGATGCAGGAGAAAAAAGGCATGATGAAGAGCTGGAACATGTGGCTGATCTTTTCCACGTTCCTGCTTACGCTGCTGGGCACGCTGCTGACGCGCGCCGGACTTGTGAGCTCGGTGCACGCGTTCGCGCAGTCATCCATCGGCATGTGGTTTTACGTGTTCATGCTGATCGTGCTTGCGGTCTGCATCTTCACTTACATTCTGCAGCGCGGCCATTTGAAGACCGAGCACAGCATCGAATCGCTCGTCAGCCGCGAATCGAGTTTCCTGTTCAACAACCTGCTGTTGCTCACGGCCTGCTTCGTCATCCTGTGGGGAACGCTGTTCCCCATCATCAGCGAGTATGTGGAGGGCACCAAGGTGACGGTGGGCGCGCCGTGGTACAACACGGTCGCGATTCCGGTGGGGCTGTTCCTGCTGTTTCTTACCGGTGTCGGCCCGCTGCTGCCGTGGCGAGCCACCTCGCTCAAGGCCATCAAGCGCAATTTCATCGTTCCCGTGATTGCGCTGTGGGCCACCGTGATTGTGGCGTACATCGCCGGCGATCGGCCGTGGCACGACGGCGCATTCGACCGCGGCGCGTTTTATGCGCTGGTTGGATTTGGCGTGGGCGCAGCCGTGTTTACCGCAATCGCCTCCGAGTTTCTGCGCGGCGCGGGCGTGATTTCGCGGCAGACCGGCAAGAATCTGTTTGCGGCCACGGTGCTGCTGACCCGGCGCAATACGCGGCGCTACGGCGGCTACATCATCCACATCGGCGTGGTGCTGGTGATCGTGGGCCTGTGCGGCGCCGCCTTCAATCGCAGCACCGAAGAGGAGATGGC
Source organism: uncultured Acidobacteriota bacterium (assembly GCA_963766785.1). Classification (GTDB taxonomy): domain Bacteria; phylum Acidobacteriota; class Terriglobia; order Terriglobales; family Acidobacteriaceae; genus Telmatobacter. The sequence continues at coordinate 491,682 of CAVYBV010000002.1, read as the reverse complement.
GCTCAACAGCAGGCTGTCCATCGGGCCGTACACCTTGCAGGAGATCGGGGCCAGCGACGACTCCAACGCAAATTACGATTCGTCGTTCGCCATCTTGGACGTGTACAAGGGCGACAAGAAGGAATTCCAAATCACGCCGGAGCGGCGGTTGTATCACGCCAGCAATCAGCCGCAGACGATGGTCTCGATCCACTCCACACCGGAGTGGGACTTGTACGTCGTGTTTGAAGGCACCAATCCCGACACCGGGCAGCCCATCATCAAGGCATTTCTGAACCCGCTAGTAAGCTGGCTGTGGATTGGGGTCATCCTGATGGTGCTGGGCACGTTTGTGGCCCTGGCGCCGAGCATCCGTCCCTCCAATGCGGCGCTGAAGGCTGAAGCGCGCGCACCGGCGCCGGAGGCTGTTGCGGGAGGCCGGTCATGAGGTTTCGCGCCGACTGGACTTTCTGGATCAAGGGCGCGCAGGCGCTGCTGCTGGCCGTGGCCGTGTGCTTCAGCCTGGGCGCGTCGTCGGGCAGCGGCACGCGCATTAACCGGCTGAGCCATAGCCTGATGTGCACCTGCGGCTGTGCGCAACTGCTGGGCGAGTGCGATCACTATGGCTGCCCCGATCGCGACAAGGAGCTGGCCGAGCTGACCACCGGGATCAACGCCGGAAAGAGCGACCAGCAGATCCTGGATGCGTTTGTGGCGGAGTACGGCGCGGTGGTTCTGGCCGCTCCGCCCAAGCACGGCTTCGATTTGGTGGCGTGGATTGCGCCGTTGGCGGTGTTTCTGGCGGCGCTGCTGGGAACCATTCTTTTGATACGGCGCTGGGGCACGAGCAACGGCAAGCTGGCGCCGGCTGGCCAAGTGCCGAACACGCCGGAGATGGACGCGATCAAAGAGAAAATTCGCCGGGAGACCGGCAGCGATGGAGGTTATTAAGCCATGAGCGAAACCGAGGGCCTGCTGGCCGGCTGCCTGCTGCTGATTGCGCTGTTTCTCTACACCTTCTGGCCGGAGCACGGGGCTGACCAGACGGAGAAGTCGCGACTGGAGTTTCTTGAAGAGCGCAAAGAGCAGCTCTACGAGAATCTGCGCGATTTGAATTTCGAGTACCGCGCCGGGAAATATCCGGAAGAGGATTACCGGGCGCAACAGGCCCAGCTTGAAAATGAGACGGCGCGGCTGCTCCAGTTGATTGAGCATTTGCAAAGCGCGTGATTGTTGTTGAAAACAATGAGGAAGTTTGTAGCCCAATTGGGCTACAATGAAGTCATGCCGACTAACGCCGTTGTTCGCTCACGAATCAGCCCCGAGGTTAAGGAAAGGGCCACCGTGGTACTCGAAGGCATGGGCCTCACCGTTTCCGATGTCATGCGTATCGTGTTGACTCGCGTCGCCAACGAGAACGCGCTTCCGTTTGACCTTAAGCCGAACAAGCTCACGCGAGAAACCATGCGCAAGACTGCCAGGGGCGAGGACGTTCACCGGGCCAAGAATGTCAGAGACCTCTTCAGACAGCTGGAAATCTGATGCGCGCTCCGACCTATTCCGGGCAGTTCCGGCGCGACGTGAAACGTCTCGAGAAACGAGGAAGAGACCTCGAAAAGCTGAAGCGGTTGATTGAGTTATTGATTCAAGACGATCCGTTGCCTCCGCAATATCGAGATCATCCGCTGAAGCACCAATGGGCCGGGTATAGGGATGCCCACATAGAGCCCGATTGGGTTCTGATTTATTCCGTAACCGATGACCGGCTCCATCTGGAGCGCACAGGAACTCACGAGGAACTGTTCGAATACTGAAGGGGGCAATCCCGAAGAGGATTCCATCACACCATGAAAGCCATCAAATTGTTTTCCTGCCTGATCATGATCGGTGCAGTTTTGACCGCCGCGGCGCAAGCGGCCAGCGTGTCCGGCACCGTGACCAACAAGACCACCGGCAAGCCCTCGGCGGGCGACAAGGTGGAGCTGGTGGACGTGCAGGCGGGCATGGCCGCGGTGGCCACCGCGACCACCGACGCCGGCGGCCACTATACGCTGAACGAGCCGGGTGCGGGGCCGTACCTGATCCGCGCGACCCACGAGGGCGCGGGATACTTCATTGCCGCTCCGCAGGGCGGCGGGCCGGGCGATATCGGCGTGTACGACACGGCCGCCAAGGTGAACGGCATCTCGGTCGAGGCCGAAATCTACCAGGTGGAGACGCAGAACGACCAGCTTTCCGTCACCATCTCGTGGGTGGTGCACAACAGCAGCTCGCCCAAGCTGACGGAATTCAGCAACAACACTTTTGAATTTGGTTTGCCCACGGACGCGGTGTTCGACGGCGCACAGGCCACGCGCCCCAGCGGGCTGCCCACGATGGCCGTGCCCAAAGAGCTGGGCAAGGGACACTACGCGTTCAACGTGCCCATTGAGCCGGACCAGGACGGAAAGAGCACCGAATTCCAGATTGGCTTTCACGTGTCTTACTCCGGCAAGTACACCATTAAGCCAAGCATCCTTGCTCCCGTGGACAACCTGGCGGTGGAACTGCCGAAGAGCATGAGCTTCACGCCTGGGTCGGGCGCGTCGTTTCAATCGATCCCGCAGGATCCTTCACTCAACACCTACCTGCTGAAAAATGTGCTGCCCGGCAAGGCGGCGGACTTCACGGTGTCGGGGACCGGCTCAATGCCGCGCGAGCAGCAACAGCAGGAGCCAGGCGCACAGCAACAGGCCCCGCAGCAAGGACCGGGCGGCGGGATCGGCGAGCCCATCAATACTCCGGACCCGCTGAGCAAGTACAAGTGGTGGATTCTGGGTGGGCTGGCGCTGCTGCTGGCCGCGGCAGCTGCGTTTCTGCTGCGGCGTCCGCCGGCTCCCGTTGCAGTTGCGGCGGCCGCGCCGGGCGCAGTGCCTGCGCCGCAGGCTATCCCTGTTGCGAATGCGCATGCCACTCCAGCCACGCCGGCGGCAAAAAACTCCGCGCTGCTGAATGCTCTGAAGGAAGAGCTGTTCGCGCTCGAAAGCGAAAAAATTTCGGGAACAATCACACCGGAAGAGTTCGCGGAGCAGAAGGCGGCGCTGGAGACGGTGCTGAAGCGGGCGCTGAAGCGCGGATAGCCGTTTCAGTTAGCCGGATCGAGGGAATTCTTGACGCGCGCGCCGCTTCTCTGCTCTACTTTCCTTAACGTTCATGCAGCTTATCCGCGCCAATTCGATCTCGTTTGCGATGGAGAGCGGAGCTGCGCAGCTTCCCGCCATTCGAATTAGCGGCGACAACGAGCGCGGGAAGATGAGCCTGACGTAAGGAATCGAGAGCAGCAAAAGCAACCCAGGCCACCACCCGCAAGCGCGGCTGGTGGCTTTTCGGTTTCAGGGGAAAGAACGGCATGTACATTCCGAAGTTCAATCGCGTTGACGATCGCGGCGTGCTGCTGGAGGCGATGCGGCGCTACTCGTTCGCCATTCTTTTCGGCGGCGCGGCCAACGGCGGCACGGCCAACGGCGGCACGGCAACCCATCTACCGCTGCTGGTCGAGGACGAGGGCGAGCATGGGCTGCTCAAGGGCCACTTCGCCCGCGCCAATAAACATTGGGCCGATCTGGCCGGGCGCGAGACGCTGGTCGTGTTTCCCGGGCCGCACGCCTACGTCTCGCCGCGCAATTATGTGGAGGAGCTCTCCGTGCCGACGTGGAATTACATCGCCATTCACGCGTACGGCACGCTGGAGCTGATCGAAGGCGACGACGAAAAGCGCCGTCTGGTTGAGGAGCTGATCGCGCGGCACGAGCCGGCCTATGCGGACCGCTGGCGCGCCATGCCGAAGGGTTTCCGGCGCACCATGCTCGCCGGCATCATGGGATTTCGCATTCCCATTGCGCGCATCGAGGGCAAATTCAAGCTGAGCCAGAACCGCGAACCGGAAGAGCAGACCAACGTTCGTCAAACCCAGGCAGCCGGCTCCGACGACGAACGCGAGCTGGCGCGATGGATGGAAAAACTTGGGCAAACAAAGGCAGGAACCAATGAGCGATAACGCCACACCCCGAGTGGAACTGTTCGACACCAGTCTTCGCGACGGCATGCAGCAGCCGAATCTCGAAATCTCCGTTCCCAACGCGGTCAAGCTGCTCCAGCGCATGGGCGCGTTCGGCGTGCATTACGCTGAGATCGGCTTTGCCGGCGCGTACCAATTCGTCGAGCAACTGACCACGGCGCTCAAAGACGTCGACACCGGCTCGACCAGGCTGGCGCTCTTTGGCCGCACCCGCGGACGCGGAGCACGCGTGGCCGACTGGCCCGATGCGCGCTTCATGGTGGAGCACAAGTTGCGCGTGCCGGTGGCTGTGGTCGTGGTCAAGTCGCGGCTGCTGGACGTTGAGCGCTCGCTCGAAACTACGCCGGAAGAGAACCTGGCCATGGCGCGCGACACCATCGCTTACCTGCATGACGAAGGCATCGAAGTCATGGTGGACCTGGAGCACGCCATGGACGCGGCCTGCGGCCGACGCGAGATGGGCGCGCGCTGCGACGCTGACTACGCGCGCCGAACCCTCGATTATCTCCAGGCCCTGGTGCGGCAATGCGCGGAGCAGCGCGTGAGCCGCATCGTGCTGTGCGACACCACCGGCGGAGCCAGCCCCGAGGAGGTGAGCGCGACAATCGCCGGCATGGTGCGCGACTTCCCTCAGGCGCGGTTCGGCTTCCATGGGCACACCGATCGCGGCCTGGGCGTGGCCAACGCGCGCGCCGCGGTGCTGGCCGGCGCGGTGCAGATCCAGGGAACGCTGGTGGGCACGGGCGAGCGCTGCGGCAATGTGAACCTGACCACCGTGATCGGCGGGATGCAGCTTCGCGGCGAAGCGGAGTTTGTGTCCGCGGAGTCGCTGAAGGGGCTTGTTGCTCTGGCGCACGCGGGCTACGACGCGTTCTCGCTCGATGTGCCCCACGGCGCGCCTATCGCCGGACCCGGCGCATTCGGAACCTGGGCGGGCATGCACGGCTCCAGCGAGCGCAAGAATCCCGGCGCGTACCTGTGGTGCGATCCCGCACGCGTGGGCGCCGCGCCGGCCATCGGCGTCAATGCGCAGTCAGGCCGCGCCAACGTGATGATGCTCTCTGATGCCGTGGGCGTGAGCCTGAACGCTGCCCAGGCGCAGGAGTTGATGGACGCGAATCCAGCCATGGTGGAGGGCGGCGGGTTCACGGCCAGCGAGGAATCCTTCCGGCTGGCGTGCATGCGCGTGCTCGGGACGCTGCCGGAGTTCTTCACCGTGCGCACCTGGCGCGTGATGGACGAGTCCGACGAAGCCGGCACGCGCTTTGTGCAGGCGTTCATGTCGCTGGGGCTGGGCAACGGAACCATTGTGACCGCGCGCGCCGAGGGCGCCGGCCCCGTGGACGCGCTCACTCGGGCCATGCGCAAGGAATTGGAGAAATGGCATCCGGCGCTGAAACAGATGCACCTGGGCCGCTTCAGCGTGACCGCCCTGGACGTTTCCGCGCACGATTCCGCTGCGCATGTGCGCGTGACCGTAAGCTTCCAGGCCGAAGGGCACGAGCCCTGGGTGACGGCCGGCGTCTCCAGCGACCTGAACCAGGCGGCGCTGATCGCGATCATCGATGGATTCCAGTACTGGCTTCTGCAGCAGCCCGCTGCTCAGGGTGAGCACACGATCGTATCCCAACCAGCACGTGCCTGAAGCCGGCAGTCACGCGCCTCCTCGCCGCTTGGGTGCGATATGATTTACGATCTCGCAGCTTGCGCTCTTTCTATCGACGGGAGGGAAGCTACATGCGTGGTGTCGTCGCTCGCGGGTTTGTTTTGCTCGCACTCATTCTGCCTGCCTTTGCCCAGTCTCCGGCGCAGCCCACATGGCGCGACAAGGTCGATCAGGCCTTGCCCCTGCTGGGTCATCGCAACTGGATCCTCATCGTGGACTCCGCCTACCCTTCGCAGGTTTCTCCGGGCGTTGAGACCATCGAAACCGGCGCGGATCAGCTTGAAGTCACCCGCTTCGTTCTGGACGCGATCGACCACTCAATTCACGTGCGACCCGATGTCCTGATGGATGCCGAGCTGCCCTTCATCCCGGAGCTCGATGCGCCGGGCGTGACCGCCTATCGCGCCGCCATCGGCAAATTGCTGGCCGGAATTCCGGTCGAATCCCTCCCTCACGAACAGCTGATCAGGCGCGTCGACGAGGCCGGTCAGACCATGCATGTACTCGTTCTTAAAACGACGATGACGGTCCCGTATTCGTCGGTGTTTGTTCGTCTCAACTGTAAGTACTGGAGCGACGATGCCGAGAAGCGTCTGCGCCGAAGAATGTCCGATGCGAAGAGGTAAGTAATACAACTTGCGTGTCCTTTTTGCAATATTGGCTTCTGTTATACTCGTAGAGTTCACCCTTGCGGAGGTGGCGAAATTGGCAGACGCACAAGCTTGAGGTGCTTGCGCCGCAAGGCATAGGGGTTCAAGTCCCCTCCTCCGCACCATGATTCCCCGCGCCCACGGGCCGGAAAGCAGCGTTGAAGATGCAGATTCTGTTTTATTTCATTGTGGTAGTGCACATCATTGTGTGCCTGTTCCTCATCGGCGTGGTTTTGATCCAGCAGGGCCGCTCGGCCGACCTGGCCGGCGCGTTCGGCGGTCAGGGCTCGCAAACCGCGTTCGGGCCGCGCGCGGCAGCCAACTTGCTCACCCGCCTCACCACCTGGTCGGCCATCATCTTCATGTTCACCTCGCTGAGCCTGACCATCCTTTACGTGCGCGGCAGCGGCAGCCACGTCAAGTCCGTGCTTTCCGGCACCAGCTCCCAGCAGGCTCCGGCCAAGTCCGGCAAGTAGTCCCCCAACCCGCTACCCTCCCAGCGGCAGGCTTCTCCCCTGCCGTTTGTGCTTCCGGGCGCGGTCTTGCCTGCCCGTACGGAACTCTCCGTTGATGCGGATGATCCGGCCCGATAAGCAAATCCTGGCCTGAGGCAAGCCTTTTCCGTTACAACGGTAGGCATGCTTCGAACCAATTGGATGATGGCTGTTGGGATGTGCGTGGCGGCATGCGGGCCGGCGACGGCGGGACGGAATGCCGCGGCACAGGATCAAGTGAAGGCGGCTGCGGCAGCAGCCAGGCCAAACCCGGCGGATGAGCCGTTTCAGGCGATCTACAAAGCCGATGAGAAGTGGCGGCGGGCGCAACCCGGAAGCGTTTCCGAGGAAGACGAGAAGAAGCATCTGCCTCCCTCTCACCTGAGGCAGGTGGATGCGGCCACACAGGCCATTGAACTGGCGCATTGGGAGAGCATCCTGGCCGATCTCGAAAAGGTGGATGCGCAGAAACTCTCGCCCGAAGAACGGCTGAACTTCGAGGTGTATCGCGCCCAGATCGTGGGGTTGCGTAACGAGCAGAAGTTCAAAGAGTATGAGCGGCCGGTGAATTCGGATTCGCAGTTCTGGGAGATTGCGCCGCTCGATGCGCGGGAGTTTCGCAGCGAGGAGTATTACACGCGGTATCTTTCGCGGCTGCGCGACGTACCCGAGTATTTCGACCAGCAGACGGCGAATATGCGCGCGGGGATGGCGCGCGGCTTCACGCCTCCGCAAGTGACGCTCGAAGGGCGCGACCAGGGATTGAAAGATGTGGGGGACGCGAAGACTGCGCAGGCAACCAGTTTCTGGAAGCCGTTCGCCGCCATGCCACCCTCGATTCCCGCGCCCGAGCAGGAGAAGCTGAAGGCCGAAGCGCAGGATGTGATTACCCACAGCGTGGTGCCGGCGTATGCAAAGATGCTCAGGTTTTTCGATGAAGAGTACGTGCCCCATGCCGTTACTTCGCTGGCGGCAGAGAGTCTGCCGGATGGCAAAGCGTATTACCAGTCGAAAATCCTGGAGTACGCCACGGTCACCATGTCGCCGGAGGAGATTCATGCGCTGGGATTGAAGGAAGTGGAGAGCATTCATGCCGAGATGCTGGCGGCAATGAAGGCCAGTGGCTTCACCGGCACATTTCCTGAGTTTCTACATTATCTGCGGACAGACCCGAAGTTTTATCCAAAAACGCCGGAAGAACTTTTGCACGATGCCGCGTGGATTGCGAAGGAATTCGATGGCGTGGCCAGCCGGTACTTCGGCTACGAGCCGCGGGAGCGTTTTGGGATTGTGCCGGTGCCTCCGGAGATGGCCCCGTTCTATACCGCGGGCCGCGGCGGCATGCATTCGTACCTGGTAAACACATACGACTTGCCATCGCGTCCGCTGTACTCTTTGCCGGCGCTCACCCTGCACGAGTCGGCGCCGGGGCATAGCTGGCAGCAGGCGGTAGCCATGGAGCAGGAGCGCGACAAGAAGCTGCCCGAATTTCGCAAAGCCTACATCTCGGCATACGGCGAGGGGTGGGCGCTCTATTGCGAGCGGCTGGGCGCGGAGATGGGAATCTATCACACGCCCTATGAGACCTTCGGGATGCTGAGCTACCAGGCGTGGCGCGCGGCGCGGCTGGTGGTGGATACGGGAATCCACGCGCAAGGCTGGACCCGCCAACAGACGCAACAGTATCTGCACGACAACACTGCATTGAGCGATCACGAGATTGAAACCGAGGTTGATCGGTATATTTCGTGGCCGGGCCAGGCGCTTTCCTACTACCTGGGAGAGATGGCGATTGTGAAGGAGCGGAAGAAGGCCGAAGCCGCGCTGGGCACGAAGTTCAATTTGCGAGCCTTTCACGATGCGGTGCTGGAGACGGGCAGTGTTCCCCTGCCGGTGCTGGAAGAGCATCTGGATGCCTGGATAGCAGGCGGCGGCGTAGGGCCGTTCGTGGAGATGGAACAGTGATGCGCGATCAGGGTGGCGATCGATGGTCCGATTTCACCCAGCTGCGGAAAAACTCCTCCGAAAGGGCGAGAACGCGTCAGGGCATGACTTCAGTCGTGCCGCAAACGCGCTAATAAAGGACTTGGGCTTTAGCGGTTGCGGAAAAACTCGCTGAAAACGCGAAACGTGTCAGGGCACGACTTCAGTCGTGCCGTAACTGCCGCAGAATCAATTGGCCTTTAGGCCCTGCGGGGCGTCTCATCGCGGAATTCGCTCGCTCTTCACCGTTTTTCCGCAGACTCTTTAGCCCCTGAGGTCTTTGTGAGCCGAACCAAACCATCTCACGAGTTTTTCCGCAGCCTCCTGGAAGGTGATGTTGACAAATCTATCTACAAGATATATCTTGAAGATATATGGACCTCTCGCGCACTGCTTATGTCGTCCTCGGCATGCTCGCCGTCGGCGGCGACCGCTCCGGCTACGACATCCGCAAGGCCATTGAGACCAGCGTGGGCTACTTCTGGGGCGAGAGTTACGGGCAGATCTACCCGGCGCTGAAGCAGTTGAGCGCGCAAGGGCTGGCTAAGCCGGGCGGCAGGCCTGGAAAACAGCGTCGCCAGGCATACCGCATCACCGCCGCCGGCCGCCGGGTTCTGCGCCACTGGCTGGCGGCGCCGTTTCAAAACGATCCGCCGCGCAACGAATTTCTGCTCAAGCTGTTCTTCGGCGCGGAGGCCGATCCCAGCTTGGCCATCGCACACATCCGCGAGCTGGAGCGGCGCAATCTCCAGTCGCTGCGCGCCATGGAGGAGATTGAATCCGCCGCGCCCAGGGCAAATTCCGGCGAACCGGGCCTGAAGTACTGGATGCTAACTCTCCGTTTGGGCAAGGCCATGACCCAAGCTGCGCTCGATTGGGGCAAGGAGGCGCTGGCCGAACTCGAGCCTGAAGGCAGCGGCAAAACCAGAAACCCTGCACCAACTCGTCTTCCCCGCTCGCATTTGAGAAAGGCACGACGTGACGCAATCTGAATTGAAAGTCCGGCAGGGATTCGCGTGGCTGGTTCTTGCAACTTTTGTGTGCGGCTTGTTCTGGAGTCCTGTGGGCGCATGGACCGGGCCGATTCTCGGGCTCTGGTTCGTCGGCACGCAGCGGCTCCGCGCCGGCTTCCTGTGGATCTTCGCGATCGCGTTCGTCCCCGCGGCGGCGCACCACTGGCGATTGCTTGGAGCGCGCGACGGCTTGGGAGCCGTCCTGCTTCTGGCGGCGGCCGCAATCAGTGTGCTCCCCTTTCTTCTCCATCGGTCGGCGAGCACTCGCCTCAATGGCATCGCCTGGACCCTGCCGTTTCCGTTGGCAAATTTGCTGCTTGCCTGGGCCATCCCGGCCCTGTTGCTGCCGCTCAATGCCGGCTCATTTCGCTCGTCCCTTGCAGTCTTTGAGCCGATGGATGCCTTGAACACCGTCAGCGCGCTTCGCGTTTTCGGCATGGCGTGGTTTGCGGCCATTGTCGTCTGCCTGTGGGACCGGGAATTTCGCCTTTCCGGACTGCTCTGGCCTTTCGCCGCCCGCCCATTTCCGTGGAACCAACGCAAGGAGACGATCGCGTTGCTGCGCAGCCCCGCAACCGGCGCGCCGGTTCGCCTGGCCGGCCACGGCAACAGCCTCCATAGCACTCGCGGCGAAACCTTCCCCATCCGCGACGGAATGCCGGTCTTCCTCCGGCCGCAGGACCTGACCGGCATGAACCGCAAGTACAACCGGCTCTACGAGACCATTGGCGGCTTCTACGACGATTCGCAGCGCGTCGCGTGCGCGCTCGGCGGGATGGACCGCGACGCCTACGTGATGAGCTACATGGGCTCGCTTGAGGTCAAGCCGGGCGATACCGTGCTCGAAACCTCCGTCGGCACCGGGCTGAATTTCAAATACTTGCCGCGCGACATACGCCGCTTCGGCCTCGACCTTTCCCGCGAAATGCTGCTGCGCTGCCAGGACAACCTGCGCCGCTGGGAGATGCAGGCCGATCTCTTCGTGGGCAATGCCGAGGCTCTTCCCTTCGCCGACGAGAGCTTCGACGTGGTTTTTCACGTGGGCGGAATCAATTTCTTCTCCGATCGCGCCGCCGCCATCCGCGAGATGATTCGCGTGGCCAAGCCCGGAAGCCTCCTGCTTATCGCCGACGAGACCGAAGAGCACGTCAAGGCCGCCTACGAGAGCATTCCCTACACGCGCGAGTTCTTCAAAGGGCGCGAAGACGCCGTGAGTGTTCCCCTCGACCTGGTTCCTGCGGAGATGGAAAACGTTGGCGCGAAGATCCTGGAGATAGCTGGAAAGAAACGCTTCTATGCGCTCACATTCCGCAAGCCGCGCGTTCCGGCGCGGGAGCCTGCGGTTGCGCCCGGCGCAGAGGCAGCCCGCCCTACAATGAAGGCATGATCCTGGAGACGTTTCCCGTCGGGCCGCTGGCTTGCAACTGCACCATCCTGGGCGACGAGGAGGCCGGCGAAGCCATCGTCATCGACCCGGGAGACGAAATCGGCCGCATCGAGCGGCGACTCGGGGAACTGCGGCTCAAGCTGAAGCAGATTCTCATCACCCATGGCCACATCGATCACGTGGGCGGCGCACTGAAGCTGAAGAAGTTGACCGGCGCGCCCATCCTTCTGAATGAGAAGGACCTGCCGCTGCTGAAAATGATGAACGCGCAGGCGGCGTGGGTAGGAGTGCGCACGCCCGAAGTAGCGCCGCCGGACGCGAGCCTGGAGGAAGGGCAAAAGGTGGGGCTGGAGCGCTACCCGGCCCAGGTGCTGTACACGCCCGGGCACACGCAGGGTTCCGTGTGCCTCCATTTTGCCCCCATGAAATTGGTCCTCGCCGGGGACACGCTGTTTGCCGGCAGCATCGGCCGGACCGATTTGCCCGGCGGCAACGGTCGGCAGATTATCGAGTCCATCGAAACCCGCCTGCTGGCGCTGCCAGATGAGACGCGGGTGATTCCGGGACACGGGCCAGAGACAACGATCGGCGCAGAACGGGAAAGCAATCCGTTCCTGCGGATGAGATGAAAGCCATCTACCAAACGGCTGTTTATCAATATATTACAGACATTTTTCAAAGTGATAGTTAAGGTCAACCCTTGAATTTGTTAGGTTCCTGATTCGTTCCTAAAAAGTTAATCAGCGCCTCCATACCCGTTTGAAATTCGTCTACAGGCGCAAGCAGGCTCAAGACCAGCCAGCCGGAGTCTGGCAGGCCGAAAAAGTAGCCGGGATGAACCCAGACGCCGCAGTCAAGCAGATCGCGGACGGTCTCTTCGTCCGGGCGCAGAGCCGGAATGCGCAGCACCGCGTACCAGCCGCCCTCATGGTGCAGGCGCCCCAACGCTGAGTGCGCGGCGAGTTGGCGGTCGAGCTCCGCCAAGTTGGCGGAGACGCGTTCAAGAATCTGGCGCTGAATTCCATGGCGGCCGGAGAGCCACGCCGGCAAGGCCCATTGGACCGGCGCGTTCATCGATAGAAACGTATCGGCGATGACCTCCAGCCGGTCGAGCGCTGCTCCGCGCTGCGGGCCCGGTCCCGCGGCAACGATCCAGGCAGCTTTCATCTGCGGCAGGCCGGCAATCTTGCTCAAGCCGCTGACCACGAAGATGGGCACGTCTTTCAGGCCGGAAACAAATGTCGGAATCGGAGCGTGGCCGGCTTCAATCTTTCCACCCATCGGCGATAAAGCCGGATGGGGCACAGCCGGAGATGGGTAATCCAGAAACACTTCGTCGACGATGAGCGCAAGGCCGTGTTCGCGGCACATGGCGGCAAGTTCGGCGCCCTCCCAGGCCTTGGTGAAGTGGCCGGTGGGATTGTTGGGATGAACCAGTACGATGGCGCGCGTCGCGGGCGTGATGGCGCGACGGAATCCCTCCGGGTCGATCTGCCAGCCGTGGTCGTAGACGAGCGGCGCCGGCTTGAGCCGAACATCGTCGAGGGCGGCGAGGAAGTCAAAGAGCGGATAACCAGGCTGCGGAACCAGGATCTCGTCGCCGGGATCGCAGAGCAGGCGAAAGAGAAAGCTGTAGGCCTCGCTGGTGCTGGTGGTGAGGATGATCTGCTCGGGCGAGACCGCGGCGCCGTGATCGGCGTAGTAGGCGCAGACGGCCTGGCGGGCGAGGAGCAGGCCGCGCGGATTGGGATCGTAGTCGAGGGCGGCGGGATTGTCGAGGGCCGCGAGCACTTCGGGCGGGTAATGGAAGCCGCAGCGCGTGGGGTTGGATGCGGTCAGGTCGGCGAGGGGAAGGCCGGCCTCGAGTCGCGCGCGATGGGCGCGAGCGAGATCGGTTTCCTCGGTGTTCCAGGCCGTGCGCTGCGCGAATCGCATGATGCTTCATGGTATCGCTGGGCCCTCGCGGCAAACCGCGGCGATTTGAAATGACAGAATGGAAAGAGGGCGCAACGAGTCGATGGTTCATCGGCGTGGCCGAACCGCGAATGGCGAAAATGGTTGGCATGGTTGGGCGCGGGTCTGGAGACCCGCGCTACAGCCGATCTGGAGATCGGCGGTACGAGCTGAGTTAACTTTCGGTTTGAGGGAGGGCGATTGGGACTGCGGGCGGTGATTTTTGATTACGGGATGGTGTTGACGGGCCAGCCGAACCAGGAAGCGCATGATGCCATGGTGCGCATCACGGGGCTGGATCGGGAGCGGTTCGAGAAGCTGTACTGGGCCGATCGGCACGCATACGACGAGGGCAAGCTGAGCGGGATCACGTTCTGGGAGAAGTTTGCGCGGGACAGTGGCATCGCGGCGACGGCCGGCGAGCTGGGGGAACTGAACCGGCTGGACGCGCGCATGTGGACCACCGAGAACCCCGCGATGGTGAAGTGGCAGCAGCGCCTGAAGGAGCACGGGCTGCGCACGGCGATCCTGTCGAACATGGGCGACTCGGTGCTCGAGAGCGTTCTGGGCGCGTTTGCATGGATCCAGAACTTCGACGTGCTGGTGTGGAGCTTCGAGCTCGGGCTGGCCAAGCCCGATCCGGCGATTTACCTTGAGACGCTGGAGCGCCTGGGAACCGAGCCCGAGGAGACGCTGTTTGTGGACGACAAGCGAGCGAACGTGGAGACGGCGCGGGCGCTGGGTCTAAGGGCTATTGAGTTCACGACGGTGGAGAAGCTGCGGCAGGAGCTGGTCGCCGAGGGATTGGATGGCGAGCTGCCGCTGCCGTAAGCCAGTGATCAGTGGTCAGTGATCAGTGATCGGTGGTCAGTGGTCAGTGGTCAGTGATCGACGGCCGGAGAAAATCGTTACCGCATTGTGGGAGTATTCACTTAAGAATGGGATTGGTTACGATGCGGTACGATTTTGATGCTTGCTTTCCTGGTAATAGCCTTATTATTCAGCGCATGATTGCGATTTGTACCACATTGTGATCCATAGTATAGGGGGGGTGGGGGGTGCTGTTTTATGCCGCTATCACTCCACCCGGGGCGGCGCTGGCCGGGTCGGCGGCGGGCGGCTTTTTTGCTTCGACAGCGGCAGATTTCCGCTCGGGTTTTGGGGCCGGTACCCGAGGGAGCGCGCCGACAGCGACCTGGGCGGCGTACAAAAGCCTGGTTGATTCGCTGTCATACAACATCCCCCTCAGAACACCGTCGGCCACGCAGGCGATAAAGTCCTGGACGTTTTGCTGGCCGGAGAGGTGCGGCAAGGCGTTTCGATAGGCCTCGCGCGCGGCGCAATTGGCTTTTGATTTGTCTGTGCTTATGGCGATTTCTTGCTCGAATGCATTGCGGCCGGCATCAAGGCAGCGCTGGACGGCTGGGTTTGTGGTGCTGGGTGAGTCCATGATCTTCCCTTTCTAAGAACGAGTGTGCGCTCTTTACCCCCTTAATACTGAAGTGGGGCGAGGGCTCCGGGCGTGTTTTTTTAGTAGCGGCAGGTGGCTGATGGAGCGAGGCTTACGGTACTTCGCGAAAGTTTTCCACAGATATTTTCATTTGATACGTCTTGACAGATCGGTTGTTACGTGGCGATTTGCACCGGAAATGGTGCAGAAATTTGGGTGGAAATTGGCGGTTTTCTCAAATGAGGGCGGCCGGAGGTGGAGAAGACGATGTGTGTGAGCAGGTTGGTGAAGGTGTGGGCCATTCTTACGCCCCTCCGGGGCTGGGATCGGAACCCGACCTTTATACCCCAGGCTTGCGCCTGGGGCTACCGTCTTTCGCCCGCTGAAGCGGGCTGTGGTGAAACGCGACCCTTTTACCCCAGGCTTGCGCCTGGGGCTACCATCTTTCGCCCGCTGAAGCGGGCTGTGGTGAAAATGCGATCTGTGCACCCCAGTCTTGCGCCTGGGGCTACCATCTTCGGCGCCCGCTGAAGCGGGCTGGGCGCAGCGGGGACCTGGAGGTCCCCGCTACAGCCGGCCGGGAGGCCGGCGCTACCTTGCTTTGACGGCGATACGTTGTTCTGACGGCGCTACGAGCCAGCACGCCCACTCATCGTTCGCTGCGGCGAACGATGAATGGGGCACAGTTCCGACTTCAATAGGCTACGGATTTTTCTAGCGGCAGGCTGCGGGAGTTGCTGCCTACGTGGATTACGTAGTTTCCGGGGACTCGCTTCCAGGAGTCCGTGGCTTCGTCGTAGATGGAGAGCAGGTCGCGGGTGACTGGGACGGAGACCTGCTTCGACTCGCCGGGGGCTAGATCGACCTTGGCCCAGCCTACGAGGCGCTGGGGCGGCTCGTCCGCGGACGCGGGGAGACTGGCGTAGACCTGGGCGGTCTCGATTCCGGCGCGCTTGCCGGTGTTTTTCACGGTGAAGGTGACGGTGGTGGTTTCCCCAGGCGTGACGTTGAGGCCGCTGTAGGCGAAGGTGGTGTAAGAGAGGCCGAAGCCGAAGGGGAACAGGACGGGCTTCTTTTCGGCGTCGTACCACTTGTAGCCGACCTTGAGGCCTTCGTCGTAATTCATGTCGAAGCCGGGGCCGATGCCCATCAACATTCCGATGATGCCGGGCGCGCCGGCGAGCTTGGGAACGGGATACTGCGCATCCGGTTTTTGCGGGGCGAGATGGATGGGATGAGGGAGATCGGCTTCGCTTACTGGAAACGTGATGGGGAGATGGCCGGAGGGGTTGACGTTGCCGAAGAGGATGTTGGCGATGGCTTCCCCGCCGCGGATGCCGGGATACCAGGCCTCGAGGACAGCGGGGACCTGGTCGATCCAGGGCATGAGGACAGCGCCGCCGTTTTCAAGCACGACGATGGTGTGGGGATTGGCGGCGGCCACGGCCTGGACGAGCGCGTCCTGATTGTCGGGCAGGGAGAGACTGGCGAGGTCCATGCCTTCCGACTCGTGCTGGGTGAGGAAGACGATGGCGACCTGGGATTTTTTAGCCGTGGCGGCGGCGGAGGCGGGATCGGTTCCGGGATCGAACTGGACGACGGCGCGCGGGGCCATGGCCTGAATTCCCTTGAGAGGCGCGGAGCGGAAATAGACGGCAATGAGCGCGAAGCTTTCCAGCGGGTTGCGCAACAGCTCGGGCGGTGGGGGAACGGGATTGCCGCCGGCGGGCGAGACCTGCGACGATCCGCCGCCGGACATGACGCCGACGTCGGCGTGGCCGCCGATGACGGCGATGGACTGAATGGAAGCGGCATTGAGCGGCAGCAGGCCGGCTGAGTTTTTCAGGAGCACCGCGCCGCGCTCTTCGGTTTTCTGCGCGATTCTGAAGCCCTGCATGACATTGGGAGACTGGGGCTGGGGCGGATCGTCGACGATGCCGGAATCGAACATGGTGCGCAGGACGCGATGCACCATGTCATTGAGGCGGTCCATGGGGACCTGGCCGTCGTCGACAGCTTTTTTGAGCGGGGCGCCGAAGGAATCGTTGCCGGGCATCTCGACGTCGAGGCCGGCGAGGGCGGCGGGCACCGTGCTTTGGGTCGCGCCCCAGTCGGAGACGACGAAGCCCTTGAAGCCCCAGTCCTTCTTGAGCACGCCGAGGGTGTAGGGGTTCTCGCAGGCGTAGGTGCCGTTGATTTTGTTGTAGGAGCACATGAAGGCGCCTGCGCCGGAGCGGGCGAGCGCGATCTTGAAAGCGAGCAAGTCGCTTTCGCGCAGGGCGCGCTTTGAGATGACGGAGTTGACGACGATGCGGCCGGCATCCTGATCATTGACGGCGTAGTGCTTGAGGTCGGTGATGAGGTGAAGGTCTTTTTCGGCTTTGAGCTCGGAGCCGGCGAGGGTGCCGGCGAGCAGCGGGTCCTCGCCCTTGTATTCGAAGGTGCGGCCGTCGCGGGGCTCGCGGGTCAGGTTGACGCCGGAGCCGAGGGACATGTTGAATCCCATGTCGCGCATTTCGCGGCCGAGCTGGGCGCCGATTTCATAAGAGAGTTGCGGATCCCAGGCCGAGGCCATCGATTCGCCGGAAGGGAACGCGGTGGCATAGCGGCCCTTGCTGCCGACGCCGGAGACGCCCTGGTTGGAATCGGTCATCTGGAGGTCGGGGATGCCGAGTCGGGGGATTCCGGGAATGAACTCAAAGAGCATGTTGGCGCGGGTGAGCGGGCCGGACTCGGGCGGCGGTCCCATGAAAACCTGCCAGCCGGGGCCGTGGAGGAGCTGGATTTTTTCGTCGAGGGTCATCTGCTGGATGACCAGGTCGGCGCGCTGATCGGGCGAGAGCGATTTGTTGGACCAGGGGTAGTGCCTGGGCGCGGATATGCCGGGGACCTGGGCGAAGGCGGGAACGGCGGCGAGGAGCGCGGAGACAAGGACGAGGGAAAAAGCCAAGCGACGGAACATAGAGGGACTGCCTTTCTGGTGGATCGGTGAACAGTCCTTTATAAACCAGGGAGTAGGGAATAGGGAGCAGGGAGTAGAAAGACGGAGACTTTGCGGGTGAAGCGGATTCCCTGCGGGGAATGACAGAAAGAAAAGCAAAGGCAAAAGCGGGGGCAGGAGCAGAAGAAAATGGGATGAGTTGGACACGGAGGGTTCCCGCCCGCTCATCGCGATAAAGCTGCGATGAACGGGGCACAGCCCTGATTCCAGGGGAAGAGGCGGTCAGTAGAGGCGGAAGTTGACTTCGACGGTGATCATTACGGGGACGGGGATATGGCCGTCCTTCATGGCGGGCTTGAATTTGTACTTGCGGACGGCTTCCATCGCCTTTTCGTCGAGGCCCATGCCGAGGGGACGAATGACGCGGGGGTTCTGGGGATTGCCCTGGGCATCGACGATGAGGGAGATGAGGACCACGCCCTGGTATTTGGCGCGGCGGGCTTCATCGGAGAACTCGGCTTCCGGAGTGATCAGGGCTTCAGGAGCGGAGATGCCGCCGCCGACGCGATAGACGCCGCCGCCGGCGTTGCCTCCATAGCCGGGGCCGTAGCCATTGCCGGTGCCGGAGCCGATGCCGCCGCCGGAACCGGTGCCCATGCCGCCGCCGCCGCCCTGGCCGTTGGAGAGAACGACGTTCTGGCCGCTGTGCACGCCGAAGTTGGCCATCATGGGGTTGTCAGGCAGCTTGATGTTGTCCTGCACGTTGATGGCGGGGGTAAAGGCGAGCTTGGGGTGTTCGAGGATGGGCACCATGGGCGGCACGATGGGGTCCTTCATGCGCGGGGGCAGCTTGCCCTTGGTTGCGTCCACCAGGTCATGGGCGCCGCCGCCGCCGCCGCCGCCGGCCATGTTGGCCGCCTTGGGAGCCTTGAATGCGCCCACGTCGATGTCCATGGCGTCGAGCTTGGGTTTTTCAATCTGCTTGATGACGGCGCGGGCGCCGAGGAACAGGATGATGGCCAGGATGGCGCCGTTGATGAAGGTTGCCGTGCCGATGGCCCATGGGTTGGTCTTGACCGCCATGAGGTCGGGGACCGGAATGGGCGTGGAAGTCAATTCCAGGGGAGGGAGCTTGGGCGGGAAGAAGACATCGCGGATGCTTTCATAGAGGCCCTTCCAGATAGGCTTCTCTTCGAAGGCCTTGCCGAGAAACGAATCGAGTTCGTGGCCCTCGTAGGCGGGCACGGCGGCTGGGGATAAGGTGCCAGGCTGGGTCATAGTGTCGTTGCTGTCTGGGGTGGAGGCGCTCAAGCCCGTTCCTTCTTGGGACCGGAGCGTGGGGTCACCGGAGCCCGATAATTCATTATGACGGAACAGATCGAATCCTGTCCTGCCGAAAGCGCTGGAAGGAGCCGAAGGAGCCGCGGGGTCAGCTGACGAACTCATAGGATGAACTAGCTCCAGAATCTCATATTCGGCTGCCGAGCTGTCTTCCATACACAATAGACGGCAAGTGAGATCAGTTGTTACCGGAAAAAGTTGCATGAATGGCGGTTACACTGGAGGGGAACGCCCAACCAGTAACGATGGAGAAGCGATGCCCGCAGCGCCGGACCTGAAGGCGACCCTGAACCTGCCGCAAACGGCCTTCCCGATGAAGGCTAACCTGCCTCAAAATGAACCACTTCGCCTGGCTCGGTGGGCCCAGATGGGCCTCTATGACGAATTGCGGAAGGCGGGCAAGGGCCGGCCCTCGTACATTCTCCACGACGGCCCTCCGTATGCCAACGGGCCTATTCACCTGGGGCACGCGCTGAACAAGGGCCTGAAGGACTTTGTGGTGAAGTCGAGGACGATGGCCGGGTTTGACGCTCCCTACGTACCGGGTTACGACTGCCACGGGCTGCCCATCGAGATCAAGGTGGACGAGCAACTGGGCCGCAAGAAGCTGGAGATGCCGGCCACTCAAGTCTTGGATGCATGCCGGGAGTACGCTCAGAAGTTTGTTGATTTGCAGACGGAGCAGTTTGAACGCATCGGGGTGTTCGGGCGGTGGTCGACGCCGTACAAAACGATGTCGCGCGAGTATGAAGCGCACACGCTGGAGGCGTTTTACGGGTTTCTGGAAAAGGGATTCGTGTATCGCGGGTTGCGGCCGGTGTACTGGTGCACGCACGACAAAACTGCGCTGGCGGATGCGGAGATCGAGTACGAGCAGCACACCAGCCCGTCGATTTACGTGCGCTACCGGATGACGTCGGACGCGGGAGCGCTGGACGCGGCGCTGGCCGGGCGCGAGGTGTACACGATTATCTGGACGACGACGCCGTGGACGATTCCTGCTTCGATGGCAGTGGCGTTTCATCCCGATTTTGACTACGTGGCGCTGGAGACGAATCCCACCCTTGCCGCAAACGGCGGCGGCAAGGATGGGGCACCCGCGGCGGGGCCGGTTTACATTGTGGCGGCGGAGCTGGCGGCCCAAGTGATTGCGGAATGCAGGCTGGAGGGTACGCGGGAGATTGCGCGATTCAAGGGCGCGCGGCTGGAGCGGACCACGTTTCAGCACCCGTTCCTGGAGCGATCGATTCTGGGCGTTTTGGGCACCTACGTTACGGCGGACGCGGGTACGGGCGCGGTGCACACGGCGCCGTCGCATGGCGCGGACGACTTTTATACCGGGCAGAAGTACGGGATCGAAGTGAAGACGCGGGTGGACGCGGAGGGGCGGATTCACGTGGACCCGGAGGCGTGGACGCTGGCCGCCAAAGCGCCCTACGACGGGCTGACGGTGTGGAAGGCGAACCCGGTGATTGTGGCGCTTCTGCACGAGCGCGGCGCGCTGCTGGCCGCAGGGACGCTCGAGCACAGCTATCCGCACTGCTGGCGCTGCCACCACCCAGTGATCTTTCGCGCCACGGAGCAGTGGTTCATCTCGCTGGACAAAAATGTGCAACGGAAGGACGGATCGGAGACGACGTTCCGGCAGTTGACGATGGAAGAGATCGACAAGGTGGTGTGGGACCCGGCTTGGGGCAAGGAGCGGATCACCAACATGATGGCGACGCGGCCGGACTGGTGCATCAGCCGGCAGCGGATCTGGGGCGTGCCCATTGCGGTGTTTATGTGCGAGGGTTGCAACCAGCCGATCAACGACGCGGAGTTGAACCGGAAGATTGTGGGCCTGTTTGAGCGCGAGGGCGCGGAGGCGTGGCATACCAGCGAGGTAAAGGCGCTGCTGCCCGCAGGCGCGAAGTGCGCGCACTGCGAGGGGACGAGCTTCCGCAAGGAGACCGACATCCTGGACGTGTGGTTCGACTCCGGCGCGAGCTGGTTTGCGGTGTGCGAGACGGACGCGGATCTGAAGGGACCTTATGCGCGCTTCGAGCACGGCGAGAACGTGCCGGTGCTGTACCTGGAGGGCGGCGACCAGCACCGGGGATGGTTCCACTCGGCGCTTCTGACCAGCGTGGCGCTGCGGGGGCGCGCGCCCTACTCGCACTGCAGCACGGTGGGCTGGACGCTGGACGAGCAGGGCCGGGCGATGTCGAAGTCGCTGGGCAACGGCGTGGACCCTGTGGACATTGCCGATCGCATGGGCGGGGAGATTGTGCGCTTGTGGGTGGCGTCGATTGACTACCGCGAGGACATGGCGGCGAGCGAGAACCTGATGGCGCGCTGCGCGGAGATTTACCGCAAAATCCGCAACACGTTTCGGTTCCTGCTGGGTAATTTGAACGGATTTGACCCGGCGCGGGATGCGGTGCCTGAGGCTGAATTGCTGCCGCTCGACCGTTACATGCTGGCGCGGACGCGGGAGCTGACGGAGAAGATCTTGGCCTGGTACGAGGCGTTCGAGTTTCATCGCGTGTACCACGCGGTGAATGAGTTTGCGATTGTGGACCTGAGCTCGTTCTACCTGGACGTGCTGAAGGACCGCATGTACACGTTTGCGCCGACATCGGCGGCGAGAAAGTCCGCGCAGACGGTGTTGTGGAAGGTCGCGGAGGCGCTGGTGCGGCTGACGGCGCCGATTCTGACGTTTACGGCGGACGAGGTGTGGGAATACCTGCCAGTGGTTGAGGGACGCGAGAAGAGCGTGCACCTGGCGCTGTTTCCGAAACCCGAGGAGGTATTCGGGGAATACCCTGCTGAATTGTTGAATGAGTGGAAGATTGCTTTTGTCATCCGAGATGAGGTGTTGAAGGGTCTCGAGGATGCGCGACAAAAGAAGGAAATTGGAAAGGGCCTCGAAGCTGACGTAGCGGTGATGGCAGGTACGAAATTATACGATCACCTGATCAGGTATAAGGACTCCCTTAAGGAGTTGTTCAACGTCTCAGCAGTTCAGTTAACTCGACTCGATACAGAACCACTTCTGGCGGCAGACAGCCAAGACTTGCAGCCATTGGACATGAGATTCACGATCAAGGTGAGTTCAGCCTCGGGCACCAAATGCGCGCGCTGCTGGAATTTCATGCCTCACGTCTCCAACTACGGCATTTGGGCGAATGTTTGCGACCGCTGCCAGGACGCGCTGCGTGAGATGCACATCGATCCTCCACAGGCGGAGGATGCGGCGTGAGCTTTCCTGCGCCGAAAAGGCTTCCCTATCTGCTGCTGATCTCGGCAGTGGTGTTTGCGCTGGACCGCTGGACGAAGTTGTGGGTTTCGCATCACGTCGAGTACGGCGGGGCGATTCCGGTGTGGGATCACGTGCTGCGGATTACGCACTGGGCCAACGGAGGCGCGGCGTTCTCGCTGTTTGCCTACACGGCGCGGCCGGAGGTGGTGCGCTGGGCGCTGGTGTCATTTGCGTCGCTGGCGGGGATTGCGGTGCTGATGGCGATGGTGCGGCTGGGCAGCCGGATCAATGTGACCACGGTGGCGCTGGCGCTGATCCTGGCGGGCGCGGCGGGCAACGTGCACGACCGCATCCGCTACGGCGAAGTGACGGACTTTATCGAGGTGCACATCTTCAGCTATCACTGGCCGGACTTCAACGTGGCCGACTCGTCGGTGGTGACGGGCGCGTGTTTGCTGGTGTTGGCGACGTTGAAACAGGGAACAGGGAACAGGGAACAGGGAACAGAAAACCCGGGGGCGAGTGAACAAGGGAACGAGGGAGCAAGAGGGTAGGGCCGAAGTCGTTGCCGCTTGCCAGCCTGGAATGGCGAACTACGAACAGCCTCCTGCGGGAACTGCCGGGCTCTGTCGCGCGTTAGGGACGATTGTGGCTGGCGGCGGCTACAATAGCTGGTTGCCCCGCGATGGACTTGCGCTTGCGGTGCGCTCCAAGGATGCGGCGGCTCCCGGCTGCGCGAGAGGAACCCACCAACTAACGACGCTGATGAGGATCAAATGACAATCTGCGGTTCTGCTTTCATGCTGCGCAAGGCCTATGGCTGTGCGGCTGTTTTGGCGTCTCTTCTTCCGTTTACCTTCGCTGGGGCGCGCGCGCAGCGGCTAACGCCGGATGTGCGGCCCACGCACTACGACTTGAAGCTGACGCCGGACCTGAAAACGGCGACGTTCGCGGGCGTGGAGACGATCGACGTTTTGCTCAAGAATGCGAGCACGTCGATCACGCTGAACTCGCTCGAAATCGAGTACGAGAGCGTGACGGTGACGGCCGCGGGCAAGACGCAGACGGCCACGGTTACTAGCGACACGGCGAAGGAACAGACGACGTTCACGGTGGCGGATGAGATTCCCGCGGGGCGCGCGACGCTGCATATCCGCTACACGGGCATCCTGAACAACGAGCTGCGCGGGTTTTATCTTTCGAAGACCAAGCGGCGGGATTATGCGGTGACGCAGTTCGAATCGACGGATGCGCGGCGGGCATTTCCCAGTTTCGACGAGCCGGCGATGAAGGCCACGTTCACGGTGACGCTGGTGGTGGACAAGGGCGACACGGCGATCTCGAACACCGAGATTGCCACGGACACGCCAGGGCCGGGTGCGGATAAGCACACGCTCAAGTTCGAAGAGACGCCGAAGATGTCCACGTATCTGCTGGCGTTCCTGGTGGGCGACTTCAAGTGCACCAACGGGGAGCAGGACGGGGTAAAGCTGGGGGTATGCGCCACCCCGGACAAGGTGGCGCTGACGCCTTACGCACTGAATGTTGAGAAGTTCGTACTGCACTACTACGACGATTACTTTGGCATTCACTTCCCGCTGAAGAAGCTGGACCTGATCGGGCTGCCGGATTTCGAGGCGGGCGCGATGGAGAACTTTGGCGCGATCACGTACCGGGAGACGGCGCTGCTGATCGACCTGAAGACAGCGTCAGTGGGTTCGAAGAAGGGAGTGGCGGAGGTGATTGCGCACGAGATGGCGCACCAGTGGTTCGGCGACCTGGTGACCATGCAATGGTGGGACAACATCTGGCTGAACGAGGGGTTTGCGACGTGGATGGAAGACAAGCCGGTGGCGGCGATGCATCCGGAGTGGAACATCCCGCAGGACGAGGCCGAGGGACTGGACGGCACCCTGAACCTGGACACGCAGCCGACAACGCATGCCATCAGGGCGACGGCGAACACGCGCGAGGAGATCGAGCAGATGTTTGACGGCATCAGCTACGGCAAGGGCGCGGCGGTGCTGAACATGGTGGAGAACTACCTGGGCAGGGAGACGTTTCGCCAGGGCGTGCACAAGTACCTGACCGAACACGAATACGGCAACGCGACGGCGGAGGACTTTTGGAACGCGCAAACCGCGGTGAGTCACAAGCCGGTGGACAAGATCATGGACAGCCTGGTCACGGAGCCGGGCGCGCCGCTGCTGACGTTTGGCGAGCCGGAGAACGGGACGGTCAGCGTGGCGCAGCGGCGTTTTTACCTGAGCCCGAGCGTCAGTTCCAGCAAAGCGCAGAGCGGGGTGGATGAAGCGCAGAAGTGGACGCTGCCGGTTTGTTTCAAGACGGACGGCGGTCAGGATTGCGAAGTGCTGACTCCGGAGGCGACGAGCCTAAAGGTTCCCTCGGGCGCGCTGTTGTTTGCCAATGCGGGCGGCGTGGGCTACTACCGGTCGAGTTATCCGGCGGACAAGTACGCCGCGCTGGTGGCGCAGGTGGAAACGGGGCTGAAGCCGGCGGAGCGCATCAGCCTGATCGGCGACGAGTGGGCCAAGGTGCACGCCAACGCAGCCACCGTGGGCGATTACCTGGACCTGGTGGCGGCGGTGAAAGCGGATCCGAATGCGCCGGTGGTCGGTTCGGCGCTGGGCGGCGTGGGCGCGATCTACCAACGCGTGGCGGCCACGGAGAAGGAGAAGGCGGCGATTGCGAACTGGCTCAAGGAGAACTTTTCGCCGGAGTACGCCAAGCTGGGGGCGCCGGAGGTGAGCGACTCTCCGGACAAGAAGGAGCTGCGCGCGGAGCTTTTCGGAGTGCTGGGCTACTACGCCAAGGATCCCACAGTGCTGGACGATGCGCACGAGCTGGCGGAAAAGTATCTTAACGATCCGGCATCCGTGGACCCCACGCTGGGGCAGACGGCTCTGGCGATTGCGGCGCGCAACGGCGATGCAGCGCTGTTTGACAAGCTCGAGCACGTCTACGAGACGTCGACCAATCCGGAGCTTTCAGAAACGGCGCTGCAGCTGCTGGCGGAGTTTGAGAATCCGGCGCTGGAGGAGCGGTCGCTGGAGTATGCCACCACCAGCAAGGTGCGCAACCAGGATGCGGCCATCCAGTTTGCCATTGCGCTATCGATCGATGCGACCCGGGAACGGGCGTGGGATTTTGTGAAATCGCACTGGGACCAGGTGCACGCGTTGCTGACGCCGGAACTGGGCGGCGCGCTGGTGGGTTCAACCGGGGCATTCTGCTCGGTGGAGGCGCGCGACGACGTGCAGCAGTTCTTCGCGGCGCACCCGGTGGCCTCGGCCGACCAGGCGGTGAAGCACTCGATTGAGCAAATCAACGGGTGCATGGAGTTCCGGCGGCTGCAGCAGGGGAATTTGCGTGCGTGGCTGGACAAGCAAGGCGCCGCAGCCAGCGGACGGTAAGAAGAACGTGGTTCGTGCATCGTGAACAGGATGGGCGGCGGATGGCGCGCCGCCCATGATTCTTCCAGAGCGCCTCTTATTTTTACGGGGTGGAGGGCGGAGGCGGGGATTTTTTGGCGGTAAGGGTCGCGCCCCAGCTTCCGTCGGAGGTGCCGAAGTTGAAGTCGATCTGGCCCGCGGAGATCTTGCCGGTGTAGTTGAGCGTGTAGGTCTGGCCCTGGTAGTCGGTGTTGACCGAGAAGGTCGCGGTGTTGCCGTCGATCTTGCCGTCGTGAATCTCAATGGGAGCCGCGCCCATCCCGCCGATGTTGCCGGTGAGGGTGACGCCCTTGGATTGGAGGTTGAACGTAACCGGCATGGTGTTGCCGTTGAAATCGAAATCGCCTTGCCAGATGCCGGAGATATCGGGCGAAGGAGCGGCGGGCGAAGGCGCAGCCTCCGGCGCGGGAGCAGGCGAGGCGGGCGCGGGGGTAGGCGCAGCCTCCGGCGCGGGAGCGGGCGCAGGTGCGGCGGCGGGCGCGCCTTCGCGGTTTACCGAGAGCGTGGTGCTGAAGGAGCCATCGTCGGTGCCGAAGTTGAAGTCGATCTGGTCGCCATTGACCTTGCCGGTAAAGACCAGCTTGTAGGACTGGTCCTGATAAACGGTGTTGGCCCAGAAGGTCACGGTGTCGGCGGCAATCTTGCCGTCGTGAATATCGGTGGGCGTGGTGGGCAGGCCTTCGATGGTTCCGGTAAGCGTGGCGCCATCGGCCTTCAGGTTGATGGTCACCGGGATACTTTCGCCATTGAAATCGAATGCGCCCTTCCAGGCGCCGGTCAGGTCGGCTGCATGGGCCGGGGCCATCCAGCAGACAAAGGCGAACCATGGAATCAAACGAAGCACGGCTTTCATCCTGAACTGTCTCCTTCTGAGATCAAATGCCGAGTTTAGCATTTTGCCGGCGATGAAATCGAACCCTGGGAAAGCACTCCTTGAACGGCTCCGTGCCGTCTTCCCGGATCTCTACCTCGAGATTGGATACGGCGGCGGTCCCTTGGGCTTTTCAAGAGGCCGGGAGGCCGCGATTTATGCCAGCGCGTCGGGTAGGATCGAATCATGGCCAGAATCGCGCCCGGACAGACGCTGCTGATCGACGCCGACGACACGCTGTGGGAGAACAACATTTACTTCGAACGCGCCATTGCCGCGTTCATCAGCTACCTGAATCACCACGAGTATCCGGCGCGCGAGGTGCGCGCGCAACTGA
Organism: uncultured Acidobacteriota bacterium; assembly: GCA_963766785.1. Taxonomy (GTDB): domain Bacteria; phylum Acidobacteriota; class Terriglobia; order Terriglobales; family Acidobacteriaceae; genus Telmatobacter. The sequence continues at coordinate 464,843 of CAVYBV010000002.1, read as the reverse complement.
ACGCGGTGGAGCGGGAGACCATCCTCGCGCACGGCTACGGGTTGTCCAGTTTCACGCTCTCCCTGGAGAGGTGCTTCGAGCGGCTGAGCACCGAGGGAGTAACGGAGGAGAAGCGGGAGCGGATTCGCGCGCTGGCAGGGGCGATTGCGGACCAGGAAATTGAATTGATGCCGGGCGTGGCCGAGACTCTGGCGGACCTGGCCACGCGGCACCGGCTCATCCTGATGACCAAGGGCAACCATGCCGAGCAGGCGGACAAAGTGGCGCGCTCCGGCGTGGCCCCATTCTTCTCCGCGGTGGAGATTGTGGAGGAAAAGGATCCGGCCACGTATCGCGAGGTGATGGCGCGGCACGAGCTGAAACCGCACACCAGCTGGATGATCGGCAACAGCCCCAAGAGCGACATCAATCCCGCGCTCCAGGCGGGATTGCACGCGGTGTTCCTGTTCCACAGGGACACGTGGGTGCTGGAGCACGCGGACGTGGCAGAGCCGCCGAAAGGACAGGAGCTGATCGAGCTGGATGGTTTTGCGAAGTTGGCGGAGATATTCTGAGTGTCTGGCGAATTCCCCAACGGGATTGGACGCGAAATCGAGCGACCCCAGGGCTAAACAGGTTGCGGAAAAACGCGCGAAGGGGCTCAGGACGGGGCAGAACACCTCAGGGGCTAAAGCCCAAGTCCTTTATTGGGGCAGCTAGCGGCACGACTGAAGTCGTGCCCTGACACGTTTCCTGCTTGCGACGAGTTCTTCAGCAGCCTTTACAGTCGCGCTCTGACACGTTTCCTGCTTGCGACGAGTTCTTCAGCAGCCTTTACAGTCGCGCTCTGACACGTTTCCTGCTTACGACGAGTTTTTCAGCAGCCTTTACAGTCGTGCCCTGACACGATGTTCAAGAATTTCAACTCGTTTAACAATGTGTATTTCGTAACCGGGCGGGGATAGGCTGATATATTCTTCCCACCATGAAGACACTGCTTCGCTCGCTGCTCTACCTGGCGCTGATTGTGTGGCTGGGCGCCGAAGTATTTTTCCCCGTGGTAGCCGCGGTCGCATTCATGACCGTGCCGGACACGCACCTGGCGGGGACGGTGGTCGCCCACCTGATTCGCATTCTCCACAACATGGGTCTGGTATCGGGAATCGTGGCGCTGATCCTGCTGGCGCTGGCGCCGGCGTGGAACATCTACAAACCGAAGACGGTCCTGGCGCCAATGGTGCTGCTGGTGGCGATGATTGCCTGCACCGCTTACTCGCAGTGGGGCATCATTCCGGCCATGGAGCGCGACCGCATCGCCGCCGGCGGAGCCATCAATACGCAGGACCGCGCCAACCCGCTGGTTGCCGACTTCAACCGCCTGCACAACCGCAGCACGCTGGTGGAAGAGACGGTGCTGCTGCTGGGTATCGCCACGGTGGTGCTGGTGGCGTACGCGGAATCGGCGCGCGCGGCGTGATCGCGTCACTGCGCCGTCGGCTCCGCCTGTGCTAGTCTCGGCGGGCAAAGGCGGACTTCCATGCCGAACGTACGCGAGCCAGCCCACGACCTCGCTTTCCAACCCAATTCTGCCGCTGCGCTCCGTACGCGCGTCGCTTCCGGCCGCGTTACGTGGACGGGCCCGCTCGTGCTTACCATCGGCCGCGGGTTCTTCTGGATGGCCGCGCAGGCTCTCGTTGCCCTCATCTTCCTGCTCCGGCATCATCCCTCGCCCTGGCACGAAGCCTGCTACTGGTGGAGCGTCTGCTTCACCCTCGGCGACCTCACTTGCCTCGCCCTGTTGCGCCACTTCACGCGCCGCGAAGGCATTCGCATGCGCGACCTCGTCGGTCCCGTCCGGCTGCGCCATGGCCGCGATATTTTCCTCGGGCTCGGATACTACCTGCTGGCGTTCCCGTTTTTTATTGTAGGAGGATACCTGGCGCAAGCGTGGTTTTACGGACACCACGGCATTAGCCCGAGCGCATTTATCCTCAATGCACATGCGCTTCCCCTTTGGGCTGTCATTTATAGCTTTTCGATCTACTGGATCATCCAGTCGGCCACGGAGGAGGCCACCTATCAGGCTTATGCGCTGCCACGGCTCGAAGCTCTCACCGGACACACCTGGATCGCATTCGCGATCGTCGCCTTCTGGTTTACCGCGCAGCATTGCGTCCTGGGTTTCGTTCCCGACTGGCGCAGTAACATCTACCGTTTCGTAGGCTTCCTACCCGGGGTAATCGTCGTGATGGCGATCTACGTGCGCACGCGGCGCCTTGCGCCCCTGATTCTTGCGCACTGGCTCATCGACATCGGCGCCGTCGCCATGACCACCTTCTGATAGAGCGTCCCTCTCGCCAATGCCCCGCTCCAATGCATACACTGGGTTGCGGGGGTCGAACTGTGCGAGTGGGCCTGATGACGCGCGAATACCCGCCCTATGTCTACGGCGGGGCCGGCGTGCATGTGGAATACCTGAGCCGCGAGCTGGCGAAGAAGATCGAAGTGGAAGTGCATTGCTGGGGCGATCAGCGATCCGACCAGGGCAACCTGCACGTGTACGGCGCGGAGCCGTGGCCGCTGATCAGCCAGGGCACCCAGGAGAAGTTCAAGATTGCGCTGCAAACCCTGAGCCTGAACCTGGCGCAGATGGTCGCGGTCGCGGACATTGACATCGTCCACACTCACACGTGGTATGTTTCGATGGCCGGATTGCTTGCCAAAAGGCTCTTCGGCATTCCCTTCGTCATGACCACGCACAGCCTGGAGCCGTTGCGCGCGTGGAAGGCCGAGCAGCTGGGCAGCGGCTACGCCATGAGCTCATGGATCGAGTCCACGGCCATCCACGACGCCGATGCCATTGTCGCCGTCTCCCACGGGACGAAAGAAGACATCCTGGCCGCCTATCCCGACGTGGACCCCAGGCGAATACATGTGATCTACAACGGCATCGATCCGGATCAGTACGCGAAAACGAGCGACACCACGGCGCTGCGCACTTACGGCGTCGATCCGGCCATTCCTTATGTGCTCTTTGTCGGCCGCATCACGCGGCAAAAGGGCGTGACTCACCTGGTGGATGCGATCCGCTATCTGCCGCGCGAAACGCAGGTGGTGCTGTGCGCGGGCGCGCCGGACACACCGGAGATTGCCGCGGAAATGCGCCGGAAAATTGACGAGGTCCGCGCCTTCAATCCGCGCGTCATCTGGATCGAAAAGATGGTCACCAAAGAGGAGACCATCCAGCTCTACTCGAATTGCGCCGTCTTCTGCTGCCCCTCGGTTTACGAGCCCTTCGGCATCATCAACCTTGAGGCGATGGCCTGCTCGGCGCCGGTGGTTGCCAGCGCCACTGGCGGCATTCTTGAAGTTGTGGTCGACGGCGAAACCGGCTGGCTGGTGCCGTTCGATCAGGATCCGGTCACGCGCTTCCCTTCCCAGCCGGACGCGTTCGCGCGCGCGCTGGCCAATCGCATCGCCGACCTGCTCGCCGATCCAGAAAAGGCGCTGCGCTTCGGCCAGGCCGGCCGCAAGCGCGTGGAAGAACACTTCGCGTGGTCGACGATCGCCGATCAGACCATTGCGCTTTATCGCGAGCTGATCGCAGCGGCGCGGCTCCGACCTTCAGGTTGATCCTTCACGATCCGTACCCTGCCGAGCTAGTTTCTTGCGTCTCAACGCATCGCATTCACCCATCGCCAGAGAGCAAAGCACTCGGCGGCCACGAAGACCGTACCGAAGACGCTCTTGTTGTGCTTGGCTATCCACAGGGGCAGATAAATATCGAAGTTAGGTGTGCGGTCGGCGGTGAAACGTTCGGCCACATTGGTCAGCGGGCATCGGCCGCGGTTGAAGGCGAGAGCGAGAATCTCTATAACGACGATGCCGCTAAACACTGCGGCGCGGCCAAAATGGTCTTGCGCGGCGGCCAAGGAAATCGCGAAGATACACGCAACAAAGAACAGCCAGACCAGCGTATGCAGACTCTTGATTACGATCAATGCTCGCTCGCGCATAATCGCTAACCGTTCTCAGTTCTCACGCCGCGGTCCATCCTCCATCGATGGCAACGCACGCACCGTTCACGAACAAGGCCTCGTCCGAGGCGAGATAACGCACCAGCGACGCAACTTCTTCCGAACGTCCCAGCCGTCCCACCGGCTGCCGCGCCCTCAGTTGCGCCCGCACTTCTTCCTTGTTCTCCTTGTGGAATTTTTCGAGATACCCTTCCACAAACGGCGTCTCCACCGTGCCGGGGCACACGGCGTTCACGCGCAGTGTCTTGGGATACTCGACCGCAAGCTGGCGCGTCATCGCGATCACGGCGCCCTTGGTGGTGCAATAGGCAAAGCGCTGCTTGATTCCCACCTGGCCCGCGACCGATGCAATGTTGACGATGGCGCCCACGCGCTCGCCCGATTGCGCGGCCAGCAGCAGCGGCAGAAACGCCCGCGTCACCAGGTAGACGCCGCGCACGTTCACGTCGATCAGCCGGTCGAAGTCCGCCGGCTCGGTGGTCTCGATTGAACCGACGTGGCCGATGCCGGCGTTGTTCACCAGCACGTCCAACCGGCCCACCTGGGCGCGCACAGCGGCAATTGAGTCCGCATTGGTCACGTCCAGGCGCAGGGGCCGCGCCGCGCTCAACTCCTTGGCGAGCTTCTCTGCCGCGTCCAGATTGATGTCGGCAATCCAGACAAACGCGCCTGCCCGCGCCAGCTCGCGCGCCGTCGATTCGCCAATCCCGCTGGCTGCGCCGGTGATCAGCGCATGGCGCCCATCCAGGCGGAACGGCTGCGCCTGCTTCCCTTCCATTGAATCCACTTGTGAGTCCATTTTCCTTTCGCTCTTTCGCGGCCATCCCGCGCCGCGCCCCATCCAGCATAGCCCCGCGCGCCGCGCCGCCCGCGCCATTTCGTGCAACGAAGGGACTGCACGCGCCGGCGAAAATGGACGATACTGGTAGGTTGCCGCATTCCATGGCGAAGGGAGAACCCCCCGTGGCTCTGCTGGACGAGGACCGGCTGTTTCCCGCTGACGACGGTACGCGGTCGATCGCGCGCCGCCTCTATGAGGGCATTCGCGCGCTGCCCATCATCAGCCCCCACGGCCATACCCAGGCCTCGTGGTTCGCGCGCAACGAGCCTTTCCCGGATCCGGTCAAGCTCTTCGTCCAGCCCGACCACTACGTCTTCCGCATGCTCTACAGCCAGGGCGTCACCCTGGAGGAGCTGGAGATTGGCGAAGACGAGATCGAGCAGCCGCGCGAAGTGTGGCGCATCTTCTCCAGCCACTACCACCTCTTCCGCGGCACGCCGACGCGCCTCTGGCTGGACTACGCCTTCCAGGAACTGTTCGGCCTCACCGAACGCCTCTCCGAACGCACCGCCGACCGCTATTACGAAACCATCGCGCGGAAGCTGGCCACGCCGGAGTTCCTGCCCCGCGCCCTTTACGAGCGTTTCGGGATCGAGGTGCTGGCCACAACCGATTCCCCGCTGGACATGCTGGCCGATCACGAAGCCATCCGGCGCTCCGGATGGAAGGGCCGCATCCTGCCGACCTTCCGTCCCGATGCGGTTGTCGATCCGCAGTTTCCCGGTTTTCTTGACCACGTCAGCGCGCTGGGAGCGCTCACCGGCGAGGACACCTTGACCTGGCGCGGCTACCTGCGCGCGATAGCCGACCGCCGGATTTATTTCAAAGAGATGGGCGCCACCGCAACCGATCACGGCCATCCCACGGCATTCACGGCCGATCTGAGCGAGACCAGCGCCGCCAATCTTTTTGAGCAGGTGATCAAGGGCACGGCCTATGCCGCCGACCTCGAGATATTCCGCGGGCAGATGTTGACGGAGATGGCGCGGATGAGCCTCGACGACGGCCTGGTGATGCAAATCCATCCGGGCTCGGTGCGCAATCACAATGCGAAACTCTACACCCGCTACGGCCGCGACATGGGCGCAGACATCCCCGCGCCCACCAATTACGTGGAGGGCCTGCGCCCGCTGCTGAACCGCTTCGGCAACGAGCGCGACCTCACCATCATCCTCTTCACGCTGGATGAAACCACCTATGGCCGCGAGCTGGCGCCTCTGGCCGGCCATTATCCCTGCCTGCGCCTGGGCCCGCCGTGGTGGTTCTTCGACAGTCCCGACGGCATGCGGCGCTTTCTCGAGCTGACCACGGAAACCGCCGGTTTCTACAACACCGTCGGCTTCAATGACGATACCCGCGCGTTTCTTTCCATCCCCGCCCGGCACGACGTGGCCCGCCGCTCGTACGCCGCGTTCCTTGCCCGCCTGGTCGCCGAAGGCCGCTTGGGACTGGACGAGGCTGAAGAGCTGGCGCAGGAGCTGACCGTGGGACTGGTGCGGAAAGCGTACAAGCTGTAGCAAAATTCTAATGATTTTTATTTGCTAATTCGGCCTTCAAAGACGCGGCTGGCTCCTATTGGATGAGCATGGCCCATTCGGAAAAGGAGACTCGAGAATGAACTGGATGCGATTCGCTGCAGTCGTAATCGGCGCCGGCATCGCAACGTCGCTAACAGATTGGCTTTTCGCCGGAGACTGGATCCATCGACGATTTACCTATCCCGAAGTTTGGCGTACAGGCGCCGAGGGAAAGGCGATTGCTTTGACCAGCCCGCTCCCGTTCCTTACTTGCGCGATTTTTGTCGTCACAGCGCTTCAGTTCAACCACCACTCCGCGCGCAACAACTTCATGCTCGCCGCGGAGATATGGCTGATCGGTCCGTTGCCTCTTATCCTCACGAATGCGGCCTTTATGAAACTCCACCGCGTATTTGTAGCGTTCCAGGCTCTCGGGTGGCTTGTGAAGTTGCTCGTTGTCGCAGCCGCATTGAGCATGGTCCTCCGATAGGCTGCGTCTCGCCGCCCAACGCTACGTTCACCCTCAGCTCTCGCTAAAATAAGACCTGAGGTACCTCGTGCTCCGTTCCGCAATTCCCGCGCTGTTGTTTGCCTGCGCACTCTCTGTTTTGGCCCAGAATCCTCCCGGCACCACCATCCCCGACGCAGGCCCAGGTTCGCCCGGTCTTGACCCCGCCGTGGCCGCCGCGGAAGCCGCCCTCGTCAAGTCTGACTGGGCGACGGCCGAGAACAGCCTCGCTCCGTACCTGGTCTCCCACCCCAACGACGCCCGCGCGCTCTTCGATGCCGGCTACGCCTGCGACGCCGATAACAAGCCGGACCAGGCCGAAGCCTTCTACGGGCGCGCCGTCCAGGCCGATCCGAAATCCTTTGAGGCGCAGCTTGCCCTTGGCTTGCTGCTTGCCCGCCAGGGGAAGCTGGACGATGCCCGTCCGCATCTGGCTGCCGCTACGCAGCTTGATCCGGGCCCGGCCGGCCCCGCAACAAAGGCTCGCGCCTGGCGCGCCATGGCGCAGATTGACCGCCGCACCGACCCAACCGAGGCCTCAAACGACCTGCTCGAAGCCCTGAAACTCTCGTCGGAGACGCCCGAGGACACGCTTCTGGCCGCACAACTGGCCGAGCAGACTGGCGAGCTCGACGCCGCAGAGAAGGCTTACCGCCGCGTGATTGCCGAGGATCCTAAAAACACCGATGCCGCCGCGGGCCTCGGACACATTCTGCTCGAGCACAAGCAGTATGCCGAAGCCGAAACCCTTCTCCGCGCCGCCCAGGCCCAGAGGCCCGATGATCCCGTCCTTACCGCGCAACTGGCCGCCGCGCTGGCCGGCCAGGACAAGGCCGAGGCGCTGCCCCTGCTCGAAAAGCTCCACGATGCGCATCCCGAGGACGAGAACATCACCCGCATGCTGGCTGAAGTCGAGTCGGAGGCAGGCAAAACGGCCGAGTCAGACCTGCTCTATACCCAGCTCATCGCCGCCCACCCCGGCGACGCCGGGCTCTATACCGCACACGGGGAGAACCTGATCCGGCAACAGAAGAATCAGGAAGCCTTTGCCGCATTTTCCCGCGCCACGGAGATCGATTCGACCGACGCCGATGCATGGAGCGGACTGGCCTTCGCGGCGTCGAAAACAGGTCAGCCTTCCATCGCGCTGCACGCGCTTACCATGCGGTCAAAGTATCTTCCTGAAAACGCCTCCACATACTTTCTTTGGGCGACATCATACGATACGTTGCACGACCGGAACGCAGCCATCACGTATTATCACCACTTTCTGGAGGCATCGGCCGGCAAGTTCCCGGATCAGGAATGGCAAGCCCGGCAGCGTCTTCTCCTGCTGGAGAGGAAGCCCTAACCGGACGAAGATGGACATAGAATGAAGCAGCTTGGCGAGTTGACGGAGCTGGCGGTGGCCGTTTAGCACATTTTTGCTTGCAAATTGCCCCAAAAGCTCCTATAGTCTCCACCCAAGAGTGCATCCAGTTTCCGGAGTTGTTCTGGGGCCGGCATTTGGAGTGTTTTTGTCCGTAATTTGCCGCGGCACCGGGGTGGGCGCCCAACCAGCGCCGGGAACGTTAGCGAACCGCGAATGCGGAGGTTCGTATGCGTATCGCGTCGACAGTGTTGATTCTGTTCACCGCACTCTCCATCCCCGCCTTCGCCGCCTCATTTGACGAGAACAAGATTCCCGACGAGCAGATGATCAGCGCGCTGGAGCAGCGCGCCGCCACCGCTCCGGCAAAGGACCAGTGCTTTCTCTACGCGGTGCTGGTTCGCGACATGGTGGAAATCAGCGCCCAGCAGTATGAGGCCGGCGACGTGGCCAAGGCCAATAGCCTGCTGAAGAGAGCACAGGTGTTCACCCACAAGCTGCAGGCCGCGCTTGCCACCAACGATAAGAGGCTCAAAGACGCGCAGATCATCCTGCGGCGGACCGCCTTCCGGCTCAATGAGTTGCTGCACTCCTCCGATTACGACGACCGCCCCCTGATGCAGCAGACCCTGGCCGAGGTTAACCGGGTCCAGGTCGACACCATGATGCAGGTGTTCAAAAAATAGTGGTCAGGGGTCAGGTGACAGGTTTCAGGGGCCGGTGCTACGGCCCCTTTTCCGTCTCCATAGTTTTCACGCGCCGCTGGCTGGATTCACTTGTTCCCTCGCCCGCTGGCTCTGACGCCTGTCACCTGAAACCTGATCCCTTAAAATGTCTCCATGTTCACCGGCATCATCGAGCAAACCGGCACGCTGGTCAGGGTTGAGCCGCGGGGAGGCGTGCACCGCATCACCGTCGCGGCCCCCGGCATTGCCGCACGACTGCGCGAGGGCGATTCGCTCGCTGTCTCCGGGGTGTGCCTCACCGCGCTCGAACCCGATCCGGCCTACTTCCACGCCGACCTGGCCCAAGAGACGCTCGACCGCACTTCCCTGGGAAACCTGGCACCCGGCTCCAAGGTCAACCTGGAGCTGCCGACCGCCGCCGGCAGCCCGCTCGGCGGCCACGTGGTCCAGGGCCACGTGGACGGCACAGGGATTCTGGCCGCGCTCGATCCCGTGGCCGATCCTTCCAGCCCCGGTTTTGACCGCCAAACCACTGACTGGACCCTTAAAGTTGCGGTTCCGGAAAGCCTACGTAAGTGGATGGTTCCAAAAGGATCTGTCGCTATTGAAGGTATCAGCCTGACGATCGCTGGAATCGATGGGGACGACATTTCCATCGCCATCCTGCCCCTGACTTATTGGCGCACAAATCTATGCCAGCTCAAGCCAGGAGCGCCGCTCAACATTGAGGCCGACGTCCTGGTGAAGCTGGCCTGCCAGCAGATGCAGGAACGCGCCCGGCCCGCTTTCGAGCTGACCGAGAGCTGGCTTGTCGCCAACGGCTACTGAACCAACCTCCTCCCAGCCCCTGGCAGGCGAACGCTCCTCATGAGACAATCGACCGCAGCCTGTTCCCCCACCCAAAACTTCCCCTCTGAGGTATGACATCCAATGCCGAATGCCGCCGCCAAGACTCTGACTGTGGAAGTGGAACAGAAAGGCAGCCAGGCTGTCGTCCACTGCCAAGGCCGCCTGGTCTCAGAAACCGGCAACATCCTGTACAACAAGGTCCGCGAGCTCATTCCGGTGAGCAACTGCATTGTGCTCGACCTGACCGGCGTTGCCTTCGTTGACAGCATGGGTCTGGGCACGCTGGTCCGCATTTACGTATCCTGCAAATCCGGCGGCGCCACTCTCCAGCTTGTCAACCTCGGCAAACAGATCCGCGAGCTGCTCGGCATCACCAACCTCATGTCCGTTTTTGCCGACATGTGCGAGCACGGCATCACACCGCGATTCTGAACGGCTGGCCTGACCACTCGCAGCCGGGAAGCCGGTTCACCCGGTTTCTCCTATGGTCTGCTTTCTATTCCCTGCTCCCTACTCCCTTCTCCCTGGCTTTGGCGAACGCTCCGCCATGATTCAGCGTCTATCCTTGTTGCAGGCGCTGTTACCCTTGAATCTGAAACACTTGAAGAGGATCCGCCGGGCCGGCGCGCGCCGACTCCGGCACTGAAATCCATGGCAGAATTCGTCATCAAGCTGGCCGATGAGCGCGGCCGCATTCAGGAGCAGGTGCAGACCGCCGCGACTGCCGAGGAGTTACGCGCCCGCTTTACCCACGCCGGCTACCACGTCTTTTCCGTCAGGGCGCGCAGCGGCTTCAAGGGTTTCTCCCGCCGCAAGGTCAAGCTGGAGCCCTTCCTGGTCTTCAACCAGCAGTTCCTCACCCTCATCCGCGCCGGCCTGCCCATCATGGGCTCCATCCAGATGCTGGCCAAAATCCAGAAGGAAGCCCGTTTCGCCGCCCAGCTCGACGACATCACCAATCGCGTCAAGACCGGCGAATCGCTCTCCGCCGCCTTCGAGGCGCAGACCGGCTTCCCCCTCATGTACACCACCACCCTGCTGGCCGGCGAGCGCTCCGGCAACCTGCAGGAGGTCCTCGACCGCTACGTCAGCTTCCAGCGCATCTCGCTCACGTTCCGCAAGAAGCTGATCACGTCGCTCATTTATCCCTCGGTGCTGGTGGTGCTGGTCTGCGGCCTCATGGCCTTCATGTTCACGGTGGTCATCCCCCAGTTCGCCCAGCTCTACGACCAGCTCGGAAGCAAGCTTCCGGCCTTGACCATGGACTTGCTCGGCTTCGGCAAATGGCTTCAGCACAGCCTTATTTACCTGGTGCCCGCGCTCATCGTCGCCGCCTTCGCCCTCTGGCGCTTCCTGCTCACCGAGCCCGGCCGCGACGCCTTCGACAACTTCCGCACCCGCTTTCCCGTCCTGGGCAAAATCTGGCTCAAGTACCAGGTGGCGCTGTTCGCGCGCACCCTTTCCACGCTGCTCACCGGCGGCCTGCCCCTGGTGCCTTCGCTTGAAACCGCCGCCCGCTCCATCTCCTCGCGCCGCGTCACCAGAGCCATCACGTCCTCCATCGTCACCGTGCGCGAAGGCAAAAGCCTGGCCGACTCGCTCATCAGCACCAGGGTGTTCCCCGATCTGGCCGCCGAGATGATCGCCGTCGGGGAACAGACCGGCGCGCTGCCCGCCATGCTCAACTCCGTGGCTGAGTTCTTCGAGGAGGACGTCTCCACCGCACTTACCGCCGCCCTCGCCCTCATTGAGCCTGCAATTCTCATCGTGATGGGCGTGGTCGTGGTCTTTATCCTCATCTCACTTTATCTGCCCATCTTCTCCATGGGTCAGGCCCCCACGGGAGGGGCGTAACTATGGCTGAAACCGTACTTGCAATTCCGCTTCCGAATTCCCAGGACGAACGCGCCACCGCCGAGCAGCTCGCCCGCCGCTACCGCGCCGACTTCGTCGACCTGAAGAATTTCCGCATCCAGCACGAGCTGCTGCGCACGGTGCCGGTGGAGCTGATGTTCCGCTATAACTTCGTCCCCATCGAACAGCAGGCGGACGCGCTCATCATTGCCGTTTCCGATCCCTCGCAGCTCATGGTCCTGGACGAAATCGCCGGCCTGCTCGGCCACCGCGTCATCACCCGCGTGGCCATGCTCTCGCAGATCACCGACCTGCTGAAGAAAACCGAGCAGTCTCAGCGCGTTCTCGACGAAGCCAGCGAGGGCCTCACCTTCGACGTCCTCTCCGGCGACGAAAACGCCGACGAGAACATCTCCATCGAAAAGCTCACCCGCGAGGAAGACATCAGCCCCATCATCCGCCTCGTGGACACCACCATCTTCACCGCCCTCGAGCGCCGCGCCTCGGACATCCACATCGAGACGCTGGACGATTCGGTGATCGTCAAGTACCGCATCGACGGCGTTCTGCAGATGGCCATGGCGCCCATCGCGCGCGAGCACCACCAGACCATCCTGTCGCGCATCAAGATCATGAGCGAGCTCGACATCGCCGAGCGCCGCGTGCCCCAGGACGGCCGTTTCCGCGTCCGCTACAAGGGCCGCCTCATCGACTTCCGCGTCTCCATCATGCCCACCGTGCATGGCGAAAACGCCGTCCTCCGCGTGCTCGACAAGGAGTCGATGAGCGAGAAATTCAAAAAGCTCACCCTCGACGTGGTGGGCTTTGCCGACGCCGACCTCAAGCGCTTTCGCCGCTACATCCGCGAGCCTTACGGCATGGTTCTCGTCACCGGACCGACCGGCTCCGGCAAAACCACCACCCTCTACGCCGCACTGAACGAAATCAAGTCCGACGAGGACAAGATCATCACCATCGAGGACCCGGTCGAGTACCAGATTCGCGGCATCACCCAGATCCCGGTGAATGAGAAAAAGGGACTCACCTTCGCGCGCGGACTGCGCTCCATCCTCCGCCACGATCCCGACAAAATCCTCGTGGGCGAGATTCGCGACCAGGAGACGGCGCAGATCGCCATCAACTCCGCGCTTACCGGCCACCTGGTTTTCACCACCGTCCACGCCAACAACGTGGTCGATGTTCTCGGCCGCTTCCTCAACATGGGCGTCGAGGCTTACAACTTTGTTTCCGCGCTCAATTGCATCCTGGCCCAGCGCCTGGTTCGCACCATCTGCGAGTACTGCGCCCGCACCGTCCAATACGACGACGAAGCCCTGCTCATCGCCGGCCTTGACCCCGCCGAATGGCGCGACTTCACCTTCCGCGAGGGCGCCGGCTGCATGGAGTGCGGCGGCACCGGCTTTCGCGGCCGCACCGCCATTCACGAACTGCTCGACCTCACCGACCCCATCCGCGAAATCATTCTGGAAAAGAAACCCACTTCGGAGATTCGCAAGCTGGCGCAGAAAGAGGGCATGACCTTCCTCCGCGAATCGGCCCTCGATCGCGTCCGCCGCGGCATCACAACCATCAAGGAGATCAACAAGGTCACCTTCATCGAGGCCTCGCGATGAAACCATCACTTTTTCACTTTCTCACTTTTTCACTTTTTCCCTCTTTGACCATTTAACCGGAAATATCAACAAGACCGCTGATGACACCGTTGAACCTGAAACTTCCGAAGCCGAAATTCGCGACCCCGGTCGCCCGCCCGCACACGGCCGTCGAGCTCACGCCCGAAGGCGCGCTCGCCGCCACGCTGCCCTCGGCCTCCGGCGCGCCGGTCTACGCCTTCGCGCCTCTGCCCCCGGGCGCGCTCATCTGCGGCATCGCCGAGGCCAACATCAAGGCGCCCGATGCCGTCGCCGATGCCCTTCGCGCCGCTCTCGACCAAGTCGAACCGAAGAAGCGCGCGATCTCGCTGATCGTCCCCGACACCTCCGTACGCGTCTTTGTCCTCGACTTCGATTCCCTTCCGGCAAAGCTCGCTGAAGCCATTCCCGTTCTCCGCTTCCGTCTGCGCAAGATGGTGCCCTTCGACGTTGAGCACGCCGCCGTCAGTTATCAAGTCCTGGTCCGGAACAGTTCCTCGGCGGACGCGGGCCCGCTCAAGACGCTGGTCACGGTCATGCCCGGCGCCATACTTGCCGAGTACGAGGCCGCTGTCCGCGCCGCTGGTTACGAGCCCGGCGCCGTGCTCACCTCCAGCCTGGCTACTCTGGCCGGAATTGATTCCCTCGAAGCCGTCCTCGCCGCCAACCTCACCAGCGTCGCCCTCACCACCTCCATCACCCTGGGCGACGATCTTCTGCTTTACCGCACCATCGAGCTGCCCGCCGACAACGCGGCGCGCCTGGATGAAGTGCAGCGCAGTGTTGCCGTGGCCGCTGCCTGGTTTGAGGACAAGCTGCAGGCCCCCGCGCGCCGCCTTCACTATGCCGGCGCAGTGGCCGCCTCTGAATTCGCCCGCGCCATTGCCGACGCCAATCTCGATGTCGTCGAAATTGCGTCCACTCCTGCCACCGGCGCAACCACTACGGCAGGCCCCATCGGATTTGCCGGCGTCGCCGGCGCTCTCGCGGGGGTTGCCTAAGGGCCTAGAATGCGCGTCTCCGTCAATCTCGCCACCCGCCCCTTTGCCGATCTTGGCCCCGCGCTGCGCCGCCTGCGCATCGCCATGGGTTCGCTTGCGGTGGTTGTGCTCGGCCTCTGGCTGGGGCTCCATCTGCTCCACGGCCGCGCCGACAAGGTTCGCGCCCAGGAGCGCGCCCTCGACGTGGGCATTAACCGGCTGGACCAGGAACAACAGGGCTATCGCCGTCTCGTCGCCCAGCCGCAGAACGCCGCCATCATCGACCAGGCCGGCGCGCTCAACGCCCTCATCGACAAGAAATCCTTCTCCTGGACCCTCGCCATGGAGGATCTTGAAACCGTTCTTCCCGGCGGCGTCCAGGTCACCACGCTGGAGCCCATCGTCGACAAGAAAGATGGCCACGTCGCGGTTCATATGCGGGTGGTGGGCCCGCGCGACAAGGCGGTCGAACTTGTGGCCAACCTCGAGCATTCGCGCAGGTTCCTTCAGCCGCGCATCATCGGGGAAGCCTCGGAGACGTCAAACAACGCCAACCCGAACCAGCAGCTTGAGCCGGTCAGCGCCTCCAGCCGCGAGAATTTCGACCTCTTGGCCGACTACAATCCGGCCACGCCCGGCGAGCGGGAACCGGCCGGAGGCAATCGGCACGCCGGACCAGGCGCCACCAAGCCGCGGAGCCCCGCGCGGATCGAACCCGGCCAGAGCGTGCCTGCGTTGCGCCGCGGCGCGCCCATCATGCGTCCCGCTCACCCGGTGAGGCCCAATCCCGTTGCCGGCCGGCGGCCCATTGAGGGCCCACCCCCGACGGCCAAACCGGTCATTCAGGACACGCTCCCCATTCCGCCGAAGGCATTCACCGGAGGTCCGCGATGACGGCCAATTCCACTACCTGGCGCGAGCATCTCGCATCCCCGCTCACCTGGCATTACGCCGGATTTGCGGTGCTTTTGGTTGCCGCTCTCGCCATGGGCACGCGCTTTGGACTCGACTGGGCCGCCATCAGCTCGCACACCCACGACACCATCCTCGATCGCCAGATCCGGCTGCACGCGCTCAAGGCTGAAACCGAGCCGCTGCGCGGCCTGGACAAGCGCCTCGAGACCACCAGCGACCAGATCAAGACGTTTTACCGCACGCGCGTCCCGGCTAACTACTCCACCATCGCCACCCAGATCGGAAATCTCATGGTGGCTTCGGGGGTCCGGCTCACCAGCGTGCGCTATGGGCAGCGCCCGCCCGCCAACAATCTTTCTGAAATCGTGATCGACGCGGGCATCACCGGCGAGTACCCGCAGATCATGAAGTTCATCAACTCCGTCGAGCGCGACAAAATCTTTTTCGTCATCACCGGCATGAACCTAACCGGCCAGCAGGGCGGAATGGTGAACCTGCGGCTCCAGCTTTCCACCTGGCTGCGCCCCGCCGATGCCGCAGCCAGCGGATTGCCCCAGGCCGAGGAACCGAGCAAGGAACCGGGCCAGCCGCAAGGTGCGGACTCCGCCGGCTCCGCGGCCGGATCTCCTCGCGAGGAGGGCCAGCCCAAATGAAAGCCGGAACCGAAGACAAGAAGAAGGTCATTGTCGTTGCGGTGCTGTTCGCCATCATTGTTCCTGCCGCCATCTGGGAGGCGTACGGTTATTTCGCCGCGCCCAGCCAACCGACGCGCCCCGCGGCCGCAGTCGCGGCTCCGCGCGCTCCGGTCGAGCGCGCCAATCCCGCTTCCGCCCCGGCTGCCAATACTCCTGCGGCTCCTGAAGCCGAGCGCGTGGGCGGGATGGTCATCGACCCCACGCTGCACCTGGAAAAGCTGGCGCAGAGCGAGGATGTGGAGTACGAGGGGACCGGCCGCAATATCTTCTCCGCCGAGTCCGCGCCGGTGGAGATTCCCACGGCCATCGCCAGCGGCCGCAACAACGGCAACCCTGATGTCGCTGTGCCCCAGGGTCCGCCACCACCGCCGCAGGCCCCCGCCATCGATCTCAAGTACTTTGGCTACGAGCGAGGCAAAGATCTGCCCATCAGGGCTTTTCTCATCCTCGGCGAAGACATCTTCATGGCCCGCCAGGGCGAGGTCGTCGACCACCGCTACAAGGTGGGCGTGATTTCCCCCGCAAGCATCCAGATCACGGACCTGGCTTACAACAACACGCAGACCCTGCCGCTGAGTCCCGATTGAAGACGAGCCAACAGCCGCCTTCGGGAGCGATAGTCCTGTTCGGCGCGTCCAATACTTGAATGGCCCTCGACCCGCCAACCCGCGACCGCAAGGCTTCAGAGGACGGCTTCATCCTTCTCGCCGTGCTCATCCTGCTGGCCTTGTTTGTGATCGCGATGGCTGTGGCTGCGCCCAAAATTGCAGTGGACATCCAGCATGACCGCGATCTTGAGACCATGCACCGCGGCAAGCAGTACATTCGCGCCATCCAGCTCTATTACCGCAAGTTCAACGCCTACCCGCCCAACCTGGACGCCCTGGTCAAGACCAACGAAATCCGCTTCCTGCGCAAGAAGTACATTGACCCCACCACCGGCAAGGCGGACTGGAAGCCGATCATGATGTGCCAGAACAAGACCCCGATGGCGATGGACTTCTTTGGCCAGCCGCTGGGGGCTGCGAGCGGCTGCGGCGTGGTTGGCGGCATGGTTCCGGGCGGCGGGGCGGGCCTGCCCGGCAGCCCGCTCCAGGGCGGAGTGGGAGGCAATGGCTCTTCGGGAAGCATTTTCAATAACTCTCCGACCGCCAATGGCAGCATCTTTTCGAACCCGCCTGCGGGCAGCTCGCCTGACGGCGGGACCAGCGGCACGGGATCCGGCGACCAGTCCGGCTCTGGCGACTCCGGAGGCACGGACGCCAACGGCAATCCCACCAGCGGCCAAACATTCGGTGGCGGGGGCGTCATCGGCGTATCGCCGGCAAGCACTAAAAAGTCTCTCTACGTTTACAAGAAGAAGGACCACTACAACCAGTGGGAGTTTCTTTACAGTCCGCTGCAGGAGATGCAGCAGCAGATGGGCACCGGCCTCCAAGGCCAGCCTGGAACCGGCATTGGCCAGCCCGGCACTGGGATAGGCCAGCCCGGCAGCGGGTTCGGCAGCCAGAATCCCGGCGGCTTTGGCCCGGGCGGTACAACACCGATCATGCCGACGCCGACGCCACCACCCAATCAGCAATAGCTTTGCCGGCCGAGCTTGGTAGCATTTTCTGTGGAAATGTGGAAAAGTCGGTACAAAACTCAAGTCGCTTGGTTCAAGCAGCGCGTTAACTTTGTTGTTTCTGTTGGTTATCCTGTGGAAATCCTGCGACGGCGCGGACTTCCTAATGCCGCGCCTGATTCTCGATGCGGGAAAGCAGTTTCCTGGCCTCCGGTTCGAAGACGGGAGCGGCGTGGTTCTCGCCGGCGAAGCGCATCACGGCCTAATTGAGTCGAAGTAGTTGATGACGGCGAACTCGCTCTCCTGGGAGAGATCGCGGCGGAGGAGCTCGACGCCGCAGTGGCCTTCGATTGCGCGGAGTTGAGGAATCACCTTCTGCTTGAGGAAGTTCTCGTAAGCGTCTGCGTTGGCGGGAGTTGTCCATCCGTTTCAGGTGCGTGCGATCATTGCGACCTCCGAAGAGATTATCCCGATATCACGGTTCCCGGTACAATGGACAAGTGAGCAAAGTCACCGGACCCACGGCGCCCACCGTGGGCTTTATTTCGTTAGGCTGCCCCAAAAACCTGGTGGATTCCGAGGTGATGATGGGGCTGCTGGACCAGGCCGGAGCGCGGCTGACCTCTCGGCCCGAAGAGGCCGACGTCCTAGTGGTGAACACGTGCAGCTTTATCGACACGGCCAAGCAGGAGTCAGTGGATACGATCCTGGAGATGGCGCGGCACAAGACCGAAGGGCGGGCGAAGAAGCTGATCGTGGCCGGGTGCCTGGTGGAGCGGTACCGGGAGGAGATTCGCAGGAACATTCCGGAAGTGGACGCGGTGGTGGGCACAGGCGAGCTGGAGTCGATTCTGGAAGCAGCGGGGATGGCGCCACGGGCGCGGGCGGTTTCGCCGTTCAATATTTTGACCGGCGCGGCGGCGGCGCGGGCCGGGCAGGAGTCGCTGGCGGGGACGCACAAGGCTGCCGCAGGGGCTAAAGCCCCGGTTTTTTCGGGCCCGGATGCGTACGGACTAAAGTCCGTACCTTACGCGAGTGGCTTTGAGGGCTCGGGTGAAACAACGGAGATTCAATTCCGAGCAGAGGGCGACCATCGCGAGCGGCAGGGACGGTTCACGCGCGAGAGGTGGCAAGGCGCGGCGCATCTGCTGCCTACCTACCTTTACGACGAGACCACGCCGCGGCTCCTTTCGACCGGGCGCACATCGGCTTACATCAAGATTGCCGAGGGCTGCGACCACCCCTGCACCTTCTGCGTGATCCCGAACCTGAGGGGCAAGTTCCGCTCGCGGAGGTTTGAGTCGATTGTGGCGGAGGCGCGGCGGATGGTTGCCGGCGGCGTGCGCGAGATTACGCTGATCGGGCAAGACACGACGTGCTACGGCGAAGACCTGGGACTGAAAGACGGGCTCGCCGCTCTGCTGGACGAGCTGGCGAAGATCGAGGGGCTGCGCTGGCTGCGGTTCCTCTATGCCTATCCGAATCGGATCACGGGGCGCTTGCTGGAGACGATCGCGAAACACGACAACATTTGTAAATATTTGGATGTCCCGCTGCAACACGGGTCGCCGGCGGTGCTGAAGGCGATGAAGCGCGGGGCGGGCGCGGAGATTTTTCTGAATACGCTGGGCAAGGTGCGCGCGGCGGTTCCGGAGATCGCGCTGCGGACATCGTTCATTGTGGGGTTTCCTGGCGAATCGCTCCGCGATTTTGAACTTTTGGAAGAGTTCATCGCCGAGGCAAAATTCGACTGGCTTGGCGTGTTCAGCTATTCGGATGAAGAGGGTTCGGGCGCCCGGGGCATGGCGGGCAAAGTGCCGAAGCGAACTATCGAGGCGCGGCGGCGGCGGCTGATGAAGCTGCAGCGGGGGATCAGCAAGCGCGCCAAGCAGGAGTGGGTGGGACGCGAACTGGTGCTGCTGGCCGAGGGCGAGAGCGAGGAGACGCCGCTGCTGTGGGAGGGACGAACCGAATTCCATGCGCCGGAGATCGACGGCAAGGTTTACATCAACGATTTTGGGCCGCTGGAGGCGATAGAGGCGGGGCGGTTTTATCGGGCGGAGATCACCGAGGCGCACGAGTACGATGTGGTGGCGCGGGTGGTTGGCGCGGCGCTGTAGCGGCTTCGCGCTACGATAGCGTTGACGGCTGTTAAGGATGGCTCCAAAGAAAAAATCCGCGAAGGTCTTGCGCTGCCCCACCTGCGGCATGCTGGTGAGCAAGAGGGACGAGGACTTCCCGTTCTGCAGCGACCGCTGCCGCAAGATCGACCTGGGCAAGTGGGCGATGGGAGTGTACAAGATCAGTTCGCCGGTAGTGGACCCGGAGGTGCTGGAGGATCTGGGCGGACTGGGCAGCGGCGAGGACAAGGACGCATCGTGAGTAGCCCTATGACAAGCGAAAATGATCCGGGCACGCGCCGCACCGCGTGGGCGTGGACAGTGGCGACATTCTTCGGCTCGGGACTGCTGAAGCCGGCGCCGGGTACGTGGGGTTCGGTGGCGGCGCTGCTGCTGTGGGCGGCGTTTGCGTGGGTGGTGCGGCCCTCCGCATGGACGCTGAACGCGGCCCTGGTGATCGGCATAGTGATCGTAATTGCGATGGGCGTGCCCGCGGCGACGATCATCGAGCGGGAGAGCGGCCGGCACGATCCGGGATTCGTGGTGATCGACGAAGTGGCGGGACAATGGATAGCGCTGCTGGGCTGTCCGCTGGACTGGCGGCACGCGCTGATTGCACTGGCGGCTTTCCGGCTGCTGGATGTGACCAAACCGCCTCCGGCGCGGCAGCTGGAGCGGCTGCCGGGGGGGTGGGGTATCGTTTTCGACGACGTTGCCGCAGGGTTGTATGCTTGGGGTGTGGCGGCGTTGTTGCGCCTGTGGTTTTGAATCTGAGGATGCCGCGTTTTCGATCCCAATCCGCGCCGGAGACCTCGGCTGAGCCGCGCATTGACAACATTGCTCCGGCGGCGGCGCTGCCTGGCGGCGAAGTGGAGTTGACGGGCGCCAACCTGGGGCCGGTGAACGACGGACCGCCCATGGTACTGGTGGGCGGCGTGGAAGCGCACGTGACCATGAGCCGGCCCACGCGGCTTGGATTTCAGACGCCGCTGCTGGCGTACACCGGAATGGTGGAGGTGGGCAACGGGAAGAGCGTGAGCAACCAGGTTCCGCTGCGCGTGGCGCGGGAGCTGAACACCGGACTGCACCCGGTGACGAGCCCGGCGGTAAGCCGCTCGGGAATGATTTACGCGACGATCTCGGGGCCGCGGGGCAAGTCGACGCCGGTGTCAGTGGTGCGCATCAGCCCGGATGGACGGGGCACGCCGTTTGTGGAAGGAATCATGAACGCGACCGGATTGGCGTTCAACCCCGATGGGGATTTGTTTGTGACCTCGCGCGCGGAGGGGACGGTTTACCGCGTGGACGCGGCCGGCGAGCACACGGTGTACGCCGAGGGCATGGGGGTGGCCACGGGCGCGGCGTTTGACGGCGAGGGCAACCTCTACGTGGGCGACCGCAGCGGAACCATCTTCAAGATCAATCCCGAGCGCAAGATTTTTGTGCATGCCACGCTGGAGCCGAGCGTAAGCGCCTATCACATGGCGGTGAACAGCGCGGGGACGCTGTTTGTGACCGGGCCGACGATCTCGTCGAACGATGCAGTTTGGGCGATTGAGCCGAACGGGGACACGCGGGTGTGGTATCGCGGGCTGGGGCGGCCGCAGGGGCTGGACGTGGCGCGCGACGGGAGCGTGTACGTGGCCGCGTGCCTGCGAGGGAGGCGCGGGATTGCGCGCATCACGCAGTCGGGCGAGGCGACGCTGGCGCTCGCTGGCAACAACCTGGTCGGGATAGCGTTTTCGCCGCTGGGGACCGCGGTGCTCGTCACCAATCAAGCCGTTTATGATGTGGATTTGGGAGTCGAGGGGCAGAGGCTGTTTTAGGTGCGAGCCGTCAGCTTTCAGCCCTCAGCTTTCAGCTTCGACTGCCAATGATCGGTTTTCGCGCGATTGGAAAAGGAACCGCTGCCGCTTTGTGGAGAATGGAGCTGAAGGCTGAAAGCTGACGGCTGATAGCTGTTTTATGTCGAGCTGAAGGCTGATATCTGAGGGCTGATAGCTGCTTTTATGAGATCGGAAATCATCGCCATCGGCTCGGAGATGCTGACGCCACACCGGCATGACACCAATTCCCTTTTCCTGACGGAGATGCTGAATGGGATCGGGGTGACGGTGGCGTTCAAGACCGTGGTGGGAGACCGGCAGAAGGATCTGGTGAGCGCGATGCGCACGGCGCTATCGCGGACCGACATCGTGATTTTGATGGGCGGGCTGGGGCCGACCGAAGACGACCTGACGCGCGAGGCCGCGGCGGAGGCGCTGGGGCTGAAGCTGAAGCGCGACGCGGCGCAGGTGGCGGCGCTGCACGCGCGCGCGGCCATGTGGCGCTTTCCAATGCCCGATAACAATCTGAAACAGGCGGACGTGATCCAGGGCGCAACCGTGCTTCCCAATCCCAACGGGAGCGCGCCGGGGCAGTGGCTGGATGTGATCTACGAAGGCTACCGCAAGGTGGTGATGCTGATTCCCGGTCCACCGGGCGAGTGCAAGCCCCTGTTCGAGGAACAGTGCATACCGCTCGTGAAGGCCATTGCGCCGAAGCGGTTCATCGCCACGCGCACACTGAAGGCGGCGATGATTGGGGAATCGCAGGCGGACAAGCTGCTGGCGCCGGTTTACACCGCGTACAAGGATGTGGAGACGACGATTCTGGCGCACAACGGCGACATCCAGCTCAGCCTGGTCTGCGCCAAGAAGACCCTTGAGGCAGCCGAGCAGCGCGTGAACGAGCTGGCCGGCAAGATGGAAGAGGTGCTGGACGATTGGATGTACTCGTCCCAGGGCGAGTCGCTGGAGCAGATTGTTCTGTACTATCTGGGTTTGCGGCAGGCCACGCTGGCCACGGCGGAAAGTTGCACCGGCGGGCTGGTGGCCGAGCGCATTACGTCGGTTCCGGGGAGTTCGCGGTCGTTTCTTGGGGGGGCGGTGGTGTACTCGGACGGGCTGAAGACGGAGTTTGCGGGTGTGCCGTCGGAGCTGATTGAAAAGCACGGCGCGGTGAGCGAGGAAGTGGCGAGGGCGCTGGCAGCGGGCATTCGCGAGCGCACCGGCGCCACCATCGGGCTGGGAATCACGGGCATTGCGGGGCCCAGCGGCGGCACGGAAAGCAAGCCCGTGGGCCTGGTTTACATCGCGGTGAGCGACGCGCAGACGACGGACGTGCTGGAGCGCAATTTCCGCGGATCGCGCGACCGCATGCGGCAGTGGGCGGCACAGCAGGCGCTGGATCTGGTGAGACGAAGGCTGATGTAGTGCGAGCGCGGGCCGGGAGGCCCGCACTACAGCCGGTCAGGAGACCGGCGCTACGAAATGTCGAAGCGGCAGGAGCGCGAGAGCTCCTGCCGCATTGTTTTTCCCGGAAGAATCGCGCGCCCGTCAGTCCGTCGCTTCCTCGGTGATCGTCGCGCCGCCCATCGACGCCAGCACCGCCGAGACCTTCACCACCTTGTGCGTGTCTTTGGCCACCCAGATGGTCTTCTTGTCGGAGCCGCCGTCGGCTGAGGTTACTTCGACGCGCCAGGCGTCGAAGGTTCCCGCCGGAACCGTGACCGAGTCCGCGCCGGCCACGTTGAGCGAGAGCAGCCGCACCTTTTGCGTCTGCACATCGAAGTTGCGGAAGTTGGTGGTGTAGCCCTCGGTCAGAGGCAGGCAGGCGATCTCCTGGTTGCCGCCGGCCGCATCGCCGAAGATGGGGCCGCCAAGATCGACATTGACGTTGCTGTCCTGGCCGTTCATGTTCACCTTGCCCACGGCCTTGTTGCCGGCAAAATCGAGGTCGATGGTTACCGGCCCTTGTTGCATGTTGTGCTTCATGACCAGCAGAGTGGACTTGTCCACGACGGCCTTGTCGGTGACGGCGCCTCCGGGCGTATCCATATCTTCCTCCGCCGCCCAGGTGGTCCCGGAGTCCTGAATGATGGAGGTGATTTTGAGCTTCATCAGCTGGCCGCCCATGGAGATGGTGACGTCAAAGTGGTGCGTGCCCGGGGTGAGATCGACGGCCGGTTTGGGCGCGCCCACCGTGCTTTCGTCAATCTTGTTGGCCAGGGTGACGGTTTTGGGATTGACGGTAATCTCCCTGAGCCGCGACATCTCCTCGGGCGAACCGCCCTGTTGAGCGCGCCCGCCAAGATGATCGGCGAGGAAGTTCTCGGAAGCGGCCATGAGCGCCAGCATGTTGACCGGGCGGGCAAAGCCGTGGCCCTCGTCGGGAGCGAGGATGTACTCCACCGGGAAGCCGCGGTCGCGCAGCGCGATGACGATCTGCTCGGACTCGCGGATGTTGACGCGGGGGTCGTTGGCGCCCTGCGCCACCAGCAGCGGAGTCTTGATGTGGCTGGCGGAGTTGATGGGCGAGGCGGCTTGGAGCAGCTTTTTGCCGTCAGGCGTGGTGGGATCGCCCATGCGCACGTCGAACATTTTGCGCGCGGCCTCCCAGTAAGGCGGAATGGACTCCACCAGCGAGATCAGGTTCGAGGGGCCGACGATGTCCACGGCCGCGGCGTAGGTATCCGGAGTAAAGGCCACACCGGCCAGGGTGGCGTAACCGCCGTATGATCCGCCCAGGATGCCGACGCGCTTGGGGTCGGCGATTCCCTGATTCACCATGTACTTGACGCCCCAGGTGAGGTCGTCCTGCATCATCTTGCCCCACTCGAGATTGCCGGCGTCGAGGAACTTGCGCCCGTAGCCGGTGGACCCGCGGAAGTTGGGCATGAGCACGGCGTAGCCGCGGTTGGCAAAGAACTGCGCCAACTGGTTGTAGCCCCACTCGTCGCGTGCCCACGGGCCGCCATGCGGGATCACGAGCGCGGGCAGATTCTGAGCGGGGACGCCCTTGGGCAGAGTGAGGTATGCCGGGATCTCCAGCCCGTCAGACGAGTGATAGCTGACGGCCTTCATCTCCGCCAGGCTGGTGCGGGGAATATTCTCCCAAATGTTGAACTGGGGCGTGATTTTCCGGCCATGGCGCACGAAGAGGAAAAACTCGCCGGGCTCGACGTCGGCGCTGGCGCGGACCAGCCACTCCTGCTCATCGGTGGTGCTGGAAACGACGGCGATTTCCTTGCCCGGGTATTGCTTTTCCAGCCAGCGATAGTCGTTGCCGTAGGCCTTATCGCGGAAATAGGTTTTGGTCTTTTCGGCGGTGTACCAGGTTTCGATCAGCTTGTCGGTGGACTGGCTAAAGAGCGCGCCGCCGAAATCCACTTGACCCAGCGGGTCGGACTCGACCAGCGAGGTGCTGGCGGTGGCGGGATCGAGCAGCATGAGCGAGATCAGGTCAGTACCCTTGTTGCTCTCGATATAGGCCTTGGTGTTGTCGGGCAGGAAGTGCAGCGGCGCGCAGGTTTCAAAAACGTTGCACGAGTAAATGGGCACCAGCTTGTCGGGATCGACGCGCAGGATCTCGGTATCGCCATTCTCGGCATTGCGCGAGGCCAGGCGAAGCTCGTCAGTGTTGTCGAAGCTCCAGCCGGTGATGCGGTCGGTGTTTTTGCGGACGAGGGTCTTCTGGCCGGTGGAGATTTTCAGCTTGTAGAGATCGTGCCAGGCCTTGTCGCGGTCGTTGATGCCCACGTAGAGGGCGTCGGGATCGGTCTTGGGCGCGGCGTAGAGGATGACGCGCACGCCCTTCAAGCCGGTCAGGTCGCGGGAGGGCGGCGCATCGGCGCCGGGCGCGGGCTTGGAGGAGGGATCGACGGCGTAGACATTGAAGTTTTCGTCTCCGTCGTGATCCTTGGCGTAGACGATGAATTTGCTGTCGCGGGTCCAAAGATAGCCGGCCACGGGCCTCTTGGTTTCAGTGGTCATCAGGCGCGCGGCGCTGAACGGCTCGTCAACGGCTTTCACGTAGATGTTTCGGGTTTCGTGCCACGGCTTGAGGAACGCGAGGTACTGGCCATCGGGGGAGATCTGCGCGCCGGCAATATCGGGATCGCCGAAGATCAGGTCGCGGTCGATGATGGGCGGAAGGCCGGGGGAGGCATTCGCCTGAGCGCCCGCGAGCGGAACCACTAGCAGCATGCAGAAAAGGCCCAATACAGATTTATTCATGAGGACAACTCCCTTTCCTTGAATCGGACAGAAGCGGATTTGAGAACGAATTGGAGGGCAATTGAATGACAGCGGTATTGTCCACCTGCCGGCAGGCGTGAGACAAGGGCGGGGTTCCGGGGTCTCGCACGGCTCCCGCGGCACGGCTGAAAAGGCTGCTGAAAAACGGTGAAGAGCGAGCAAGTTCCGTGATGAGACGCCCCGCAGGGCCTAAAGGCCGGTTGATCGTGCGGCACTTGCGGCACGACTAAAGTCGTGCCCTGACGCGTTTTCGGCTTCCGGCGAATTTTTCAGCAGCCTGTGAAGCCGTACCCTTTCACGACTGCCTGCCGAGTGGACTGACCAAACACGGCTTGAGGTGGGTGCCGCGGGAGCCGGTTAAACGGCTCCCACTTCCTTTTCCCGTGGTGGCAGCGCCGGAACTTCCAGTATCCGCATGCGGAAGGGCAGCCCAGCGACAATCCCGGCCACGCTGGGCACCACGAGAAACATCCAGACCTGCTGCATGGCCTTGCCGCCGACAAACAGCGCGGGGCCGAGGCTGCGGGCCGGGTTTACGCTGACGCCGGTGATGTGGATGCCGAAGATGTGAATCACCACCAGGGTGATGCCGATGGCCAGACCGGCAATCTCGACTGGCGCGGGTTTCTGCGTCGAGCCCAGGATCACGAGCACGAAGATCAGCGTGGCGACGAACTCAAAAACGATGGCCGACGTCATGTTGTAGCCGCCCTGGTAGCCGGGGCCCCATCCATCCTGGCCGAGACCGCTGGCGGCGACGTTGTAGCCGCCGCTGACTCCGCTGACGATGACGTAGAGAACCGCAGAGGCGAGGATTGCTCCGGCAAACTGGCCGATCCAGTAGCCGATCATGTCCTTGAGCGACATGCGTCCGGCCGACCAGAATCCCAGGCTCACGGCGGGATTGATGTGGCATCCGGAAATGGGGCCGATGCCGTAGGCCGCCGCGATGAGGCCGAACCCGAAGGCCATGGCGATGCCTACGATGCCAACCTTGTCGCCGGCCACCACTGCCGTTCCACAGCCAAAAAGCACCAGGATGAAGGTGCCGATCGCTTCCGCGAAATATTTCTTCATGGTTCCTCCTACGTTTTGAGTTAGGGCGCGCCTTCCGGCGCGGGCGGAAGTTACAGACGTGCGGCAAGGTGAGCCGCCAAGGATGGAGAAGATGCAGCCGGGGCCCAAGCAGCCGGGTTTTCCGGCCTGAGAAAAGATGCGCAACCGAGTGTTACAGGCCAGGCACAGATGGTCAAGCACATTTCTCAGGGTTTACGCGAGCTGGCGAACAATCTTGGCTGCCAACAGTCGGCCGTCAGCCATCAGCTTTCCCACTCCACCTGCTGCCGAGTTTTAGCTGACGGCAGAGGGCTGATGGCTGTGTCCCGCACCCCCCTCGGCTCGACCGAATTCACACAACGTTTGCAATCTATTTGCCCGAATGAATTAATCTGAAGGCGATTCCGTGCGGCCAGAAGCACCCGAATCCACGGCCGCCGGCGAGAGGCAGACCGGTTGAGCCAATCCGTTTTTGTGCTGGAAGACGACGCCGATATTTCGAGGCTGGTGCAACATCATCTTGAGGCTGCTGGATTTTCCGTCCGGCCGTATCTTACCCCCACCAATGTGATTCACGACGCCGAGCGCCAGCCGCCGGCTCTGTTCCTGCTGGACATCATGGTCCCGGGCGGCGACGGGCTGGATGTGTGCCGGCGATTGCGGTCGAACCCATCGCTGTCGACTATTCCGATCATTTTTCTGACCGCGCGCGCGAGCGAAAACGACCGGGTTCTGGGGCTGGAGCTGGGCGCGGACGACTACATCACCAAGCCTTTCGCAACGCGAGAGCTGGTGGCGCGGGTCAAGGCGGTTTTGCGCCGCTTCGAGCGCCCCACGTCGCCGTCGGTCATTCGCTTTGAAGAAGTGGTGATCGACGCCAACTCGATGCAACTGACGGTGAGGGGGCAGCTCACCACCACCACGGCCACCGAGTTCCGGCTGCTCGATTACCTGGCCAGGCATCCGGGGCGCGTGTACAGCCGGGACCATCTTCTCGACGCGGTCTGGGGCGACGCCCGCTTTGTGACGCCGCGTTCCGTCGATGTGTACGTGCGGCGCATCCGGGAGAAGATTGAAGTGGACCCGGAGAACCCTCGGTACCTGAAGACCGTGCGCGGCGCGGGCTACCGGTTCGAAATTCCCAAGGGTGAGTAGCCGAGCGGGCCGGCTGGGACTCAATCTATCCTTGTTGCGACGGCCGCATTGCTGCCGGCGCCTTCCTGAATCTCAGGCAAAGCCAAATTCCGGCGTATGGAGCGCGAGCCCATCATGGGAGCTGATCGGACGTGACCCGCAAAGTGTTTACCAGGCTTCTGGGCCTGTTAGTGCTGCTGCTTGCCTTTCACACAGCGGTGATGGAGATCGTATTCCGCCGCATGGCCGAGCACACGGCCGGGGAAACGCTCTCGCGCATCGGCGAGGAGGCACTGTGGTCGGGGTTGATTGCGCTGCTGGTGGCGCTGCCCGTAGCCGCGTGGGTTTCCATGGGCATCATGAGCCGCTTGCGTCGGGTGGTGAATTTCGCCCGGCGCATTGCCGGGGGCGACCTGAGCGCGCGGCTTGAGCGCTCCGATTCCGACGAGCTGGCGGAGATGGAAACGGCGCTGAACCAGACCGCGGAGCGCCTGGGCAGCAGCTTTGCTGAGCTCGAAAGCGGCCGGCAGGAGCTTGCCGCCATGCTTGACTCCATGCAGGAAGCGGTTGTGGCTGTGACTGCGGAGGGCCAGGTGCGCTGGTCGAACAGCGTGATGCAGCGCATGGCGGGGACGCAGGTTCGCGCGGGGCGTCCGCTGGCGCACTCGATGCGCGATCCCGACCTGCTGGCCTGCATAAAAGGCGCGCTGGAGACCGGCGAGGTGCGGACCGGGCGCGCCAGTTCGCTGGCGCCGGGACGCGTCTTTGAGGTGAACGCCGCGCCGCTTCCCTCCGGCGGGGCGCTGGCGGTGTTGCACGATGTCACCCGCATTGAGGCCGCGGAGCGCTCGCGGCGCGAGTTTATTGCCAATGTGAGCCACGAGCTGCGCACGCCGCTCACCTCCATCCAGGGCTACGTGGACACGCTGCTCGAGGAGCCAGGCTCGAATGGCGAGGTGAGCCGCGAGTTCCTCGGCGTAATCCAGAAGAGCGCGCGACGGATGAGCCGGCTTACCGAGGATTTGCTGGCGCTAGCCGGAGTGGAGAGCCCCGACTACAAGCTCGCCTTGCAGCCCACCAGCGCCAGCGCGCTGCTGGATGACGCGATCGAGTCGCTGGGCGGCATTGTGGCCGATGCGGGAATGGAGCTCGAGAACGCGGGCGCGCCCAACGCGCAGGTGCTGGCCGATCCCGACGCCATGAACCAGGTTTTCGGCAACCTCATCGAGAACGGAATCAAATACGGGCGAAGCGGCGGCAAGCTGCGCGTGGGCGCGCGCCCTCTGGAGGACGCGGTCGAGTTCTGGGTGCAGGACTTCGGCCCCGGCATCGCCTCAGAACACCTGGAACGCATCTTCGAGCGCTTTTACCGAGTGGACAAGGCGCGTTCGCGAGAGATGGGTGGCACCGGCCTGGGCCTGGCGATCATGAAGCACGTTGTGCAGGCGCACGGTGGACGGGTGCGCGCGGAGAGCGAGTTGGGCTCGGGGGCGACGTTTTATTTCACGCTGCCGCTGGCGCAGGCCGCGGAACAAACAAGAGCCTGAAACCAAACACTCGGCAGGATGCGCCCCTCGCCCCGGCAGAGCCTGAGATACTGTCGGTTACCCTTGACCAATCCCCGAGGTCTTTCATCTGAGGGGATAAGCCTCCAGCGTCGCACCCTCGCGCAGAAGAAGCAGGAAATCCTGGCCGTGGCTGGTCGCGAGCATCGAACTGACCGGCTTATTCAACGGAAGATGAAGGAGAAGCACGCGCCTTCCGTCCGCAACCGAGAAAACTTCGATGGCGTTGTAAAAGTCTTTCCATAGGCCCGAAAACTCGCAATGATAATCCGCGAATCGATCCCCTTGACTCACATCGACGAACAGGCAGTGTTGCTCCGGATCGTAGCGGCGATCATCCTTGAGATCAGCCCGAGCGGCGGCATCCGCATTCACGCGTCGCGCAATCCGAAACCGCTGAGATTCGAAGCCACGGGATTCGAGATCTTTCAGCGTGGATGCGCTTCCGGCTTCCAGCACGGCCGCGCACTCCCCATCGGCCTTCTTCATTCTTTGGTTAAACTCCGGCCAGCTCTCCTGTGAAAGCCGGCTGAGCTTGGCGAAGGTACAAGCCGCTCTCGGTTCGAGATCGGGAACCTTCAACACCTCGGCCGCATAGGTCCCGGCGTCTCGTTGGCTCTGCAGCGACTGACCGGGCTGGTAGCCGGATTTCTCCAGGCCAATCGCAATCAGTTCGCCTTGCTGGTTGAAATGCCAGTAAGCCGCGGCGAGGATAGGGTCCGTGGTGGCCCGGCGGGAGATCACGGTGAAGCGATGAAGATCGATGAGGACGACCACCGCATCGGGGCCCGGGCCACCGGTTGATCCACTCAATTCTGACCAGTTGATGTGATGGAAACAGAAACGGACAACAAGAATGTCCCCAGTTGGGTTTATTGTCAGGTTCTCTTCATCAGCGTGGCCCGTTTCACCCGGAATCCGGCCATCGAGCGCAAGCGTGTCCTGATGCGGGGCATTTGAATCCCACCCTGTTACGCGTTTAAGTATCCATTGATCGTCTTGCAGCGACACCAGGACGAGGAGGTCATTGTCCGGGGTGAGGGCAGTGATCTCCCTGTCTGCGTCTCGCGCCGTTCCCTGCAGGTTATAGCGGAAGGCCGGCGCAGGCTCCTGGCCCAAGCAGGCTGTGGCGAAAACAGCGGCAGCGAGAACCCAGAATTGGCAGCTTCGCATGCACTGAATGGTAGCAGGCGACGAACCCGAAACGAGGAATCGCCAATTGCTGTGAACAGGGCAACGCATCCTCCAGCCAGGCTGCCTCCGCGTTTTGCCGATTGGTCCTGAATCCGAACCCGCTCATTGAATTTCGCCCGCAAACTAACCCCGGCGAAGGCGGTTAGTTCGAAGCCGTAAAATGATCTGTCTTAGAATCCGCTGCCGCATTCTCATCTTCGCCGGAAGCCGATTGAGGCCCACATGAAAACGACCCACACGTCGCGAGTTCCGCTTCGTCTTGTTTTTGCCTTTTGCGTTTTCCTCATTGCGGTTTTGGCCGCGGCCGCCCAACCGCAGCGGCCTCCCGCGGCGCCGCTGATTGCGCACGATCCGTACTTCAGCGTCTGGTCGTTCACTGACAAGTTGACTGACAGCAATACGGTGCATTGGACCGGCAAGCCGCAGCCTATCCACGGCCTCGTCCGCATCGACGGCAAGCCGTATCGCTTCATGGGCGCGGATCCGGAGGACGTGCCGGCGATGGAGCAGACCGGCCTCCGTGTCACGCCCACGCACACCATCTATGACTTTGCGGCCGACGGCGTAAAGCTCACAGTCACGTTCTTTACCCCCGCGCTGCCGCACGATCTGGACGCGCTCTCGCGGCCGGTGACTTACCTGGCCCTGACCGCGTCCAGCGAAACGCCGCACACGGTCTCCGCGCTGATCGACGTCGATCCCATCATCGCCGTGAACACCGCCGACGAGCCGGTGACGTGGGGACGGCTGCATGGCTCGGGGCTTACGGTGCTGAATGTGGGCTCGCGCGATCAGCGTGTGCTGAACCGCGCCGGCGATGACGTGCGCATCGACTGGGGATACTTCCATCTGGCCGTACCGGACCGAGAAGACGCCCGCGTGGCTGCATCTCGCGAAGCGATGGATCAATTCGTATCCAGCGGCAGCGTTCCCACCAGCGACGATATGGACATGCCGCTCATGCCCAGGCAGGGCGCCGCGCACCTCGCCGTCGATTTTCCGCTTGGTCTGGTCGCTGCGCCGGTCACGCGGCATGTTCTTCTGGCCTACACGCAGCCCTTCAACATTGAGTTCCTCAACCGGAAACTTCGGCCCTATTGGCAGCGCAACGGCGAGACCGTCCAGGAGATGCTGGCCCAGGCCGAGCGCGACTACCCGGACCTGGAGCAGCGCGGCGAGGCGTTCGATCGCGATCTGACCGCCGATCTGGAGCGCGCGGGCGGACCGGCGTACGCGCAGCTTGCCACGCTGGCTTACCGGCAGACGCTCGCCGCGCACGGATTCGCCGCCGATATCGACGGCACGCCGATGCTCTTCCCCAAGGAGAACTTTTCCAACGGCTGCATCTCCACCGTGGACGTGCTCTACCCCTCGGCGCCGTTCTTCCTGTTCTTCAACCCGCAACTGCTGCAGGCGCAGCTCAAGCCGGTAATGGAGTACGCCGCGCTGCCGCGCTGGAAGTGGCCCTTTGCGCCCCACGATCTCGGCACCTATCCGCTCGCCAACGGCCAGGTCTACGGAGGCGGCGAGCGCACCGAAGACGACCAGATGCCGGTGGAAGAAACCGGAAACCTGCTCATCATGGTCACCGCGATGGAACGCGAGCTGGGCAACTGGGACTTCGCGCGCGAGTACTGGCCGCAGTTCCAGAAATGGGCCGAATACCTGCGAGAGAAAGGACTGGACCCGGCCAATCAGCTTTCAACCGATGACTTTGCCGGCCATCTGGCGCACAACGCCAATCTCTCCATCAAGGCCATCGAGGGGCTGGCGGCATTCGCCGAGTTGGCCCGCGGGCTGGGCCACGAGGACGTGGCCAAAGATTACGGGAAGCTGGCCCGCGACATGGCCGCCCAATGGCAGACCATGGCTGCGGATGGGGACCACTACAAGCTGGCATTCGACAAGCCGGGAACGTGGAGCCAGAAATACAACCTGGTCTGGGACCAGATCCTGGGCCTCAATCTGTTCTCCCCAGACGTGCGCGAAAGCGAGATCGCTTTCTATCTCAAGCACTTAAACCGCTTCGGCCTGCCGCTGGACAACCGCGCCAGTTACACCAAGCTGGACTGGGAGACGTGGACCGCGACCCTGGCCAGCCGTCCCGCGGACTGGAACACGCTGATGGAGCCGATCGGCCGCTGGATCAATGAAGGCCCCAGCCGCGTGCCGCTGACCGACTGGTACGACACCATCACGGGCAAACAGGAGGGTTTCCAGGCGCGGTCGGTGGTAGGAGGGGTTTACATCAAAATGCTTGCCGACCCTCAGCTTGCCCAAAAATGGCGCGGGGAATCCAACTATTAGATTCCAGTCGGGGCGGGTTCCGGGGCACCGGACGAAGCTGCTTACAGGCCTCGAAGTGTGGCCCACCTGCCCCGCAAGCTAAAGCGCTCGCGCCCCAAGTTAAGCAACTGATGTGGAATGGTTATTTGCCTCATAGTTCGCGGCTATTTTGGCTCTGCCAAACTTTTAACGGCTGTTCCGCCGAAATTAACAATCCTTTCATTTCCATAGGCCATACCAGAGGAGAGCGTTTGTCTGAGCGGCTATGTCTTTTCTGCGCCAAGCGCCGAGTTCGAGGATCGTCAGTCGAGAAGACAAACTTTGTACTTTGAGGAGAACTATGAAGGTGAAGGGGATTTTTGCGCAAACTGTTGCGTTAGCATGCCTTGCCGTCGCGCCCGTGGGCGTGCTCGCCCAATCTGGCGCCTTGACTGGAGCCGGGTCTACGTTCATCAATCCGCTAATGTCAAAGTGGTCGAAGGAGTACCATACCCTTCACCCGGACGTCGAAATCAATTACCAGTCGATTGGATCCGGCGGAGGACGTCAACAGTTTCTTGCTAAAACGGTCGCCTTCGGCGCCACCGATGCCCCCATGACCGACGAGCAACTCGCGCAGGCCGGCGGACCGGCCAATGTTGTCCACATCCCCATGACACAAGGCTCGGTCGTCATCACATACAATCTGCCGGGCGTTTCCAGGCAGCTCCGTTTCAGCCCTGCCACCATCGCTGGAATGTACCTGAATCAGATCAAGCTGTGGAACGATCCCAGGATTGCCGCCGATAACCCGGGCGTCTCCTTGCCGCTCTCGCCTGTGCTGGTGGTTCATCGTTCCGACGGTTCCGGTACAACAGACATCTTCACCGACTACCTCTCGAAGGTGAGCCCTGAGTGGAAGTCGAAAGTCGGTCGTGGAACATCGGTGCAATGGCCGACCGGCATCGGAGGCCAGGGGAATGAGGGCGTTGCCAATCAGGTGCGGAACACTGAAGGCGGTGTCGGTTACGTCGAACTGGCCTATGCCCGCGTGAATCACATGGCGTATGGCCTGGTGAAGAATCAATCCGGAAACTATGTCGATCCCGATCCCAAGAACGTGACCAACGCTGCTGCCTCGCTGCCGGAGATTCCTGCGGACCTGCGGTTTTCCATCACCGATGAACCGGGATTCGGGGCATACCCGATCGCCGGGACCACGTGGGTGTTACTCTACAGGAACCAGGCTGATCCAGCGCGGGGCAGGCTGCTCACTGCTTTCATAGAGTGGGCCGTCACCGACGGCCAGAAGTATGCAAGCGATCTAGATTATGCGGTGCTGTCAAAGAATCTGGTGCAGAAGTCGCTCGCCGCGCTTCGATCCGTTGATTGCGGCGGCAGACCGTGCCTGAGGAAATAGGCCCGGTTGGGGAGGTCACTCGCCTCCTTCGCTGTTTTCTTTCATGCAGTTTCTGCCAGTCTTTCAGGAGTTTTGATGGCCACCGTCGTGACCGATGCCCCCCCCTCCCGGCATCCATGGAAGGAGGGGGGCGGCATCTGGGGTGATCGCATCTACCACGTGCTCATGCGCTGCATCGTGGGCGTGGTTCTGGCGATCTTCACCGGGATGTTCATCGTCGTGGTCATCGGTGCGTTGCCGGCAATCAAGAAGTTCGGCCTGGGCTTTCTGATCCACACCGGCTGGGACCCGGTGCACCTGCGATTTGGGGCTCTCCCTTTCATTGTGGGTACGGTTGTGGTCGCGCTCGGCGCGATGATTCTCGCCGGCGGAATCGGGCTGATGACCGCGGTTTGCATCACCGAATTGCTGCCGCGATGGCTCCAGGGGCCCGTCAGCTACCTGATCGAGCTCCTCGCCTTCATTCCAAGCGTGGTCTACGGGCTTTTCGGCATCCTGGTTCTGGCGCCGTTTCTTCAAAGGACCGTTGAAATCTGGCTGATGCTGCACCTCGGCCCGCATTTTGCGATTTTCAATGGCGCGCCTTACGGCGTCGGCTACCTTAGCGCAATCGTGATTCTGGCGGTAATGCTCCTCCCCTTGATCATCGCCCTCTCAAGAGAAGCTCTCATCCTCGTTCCCAGGGAACAAAGGGAAGCTGCCCTTGCCCTCGGCGCGGAACACTGGGACGTGATCTGGAAAGTCATTGTTCCCTATGCCCGGAACGGAATTGCCGGTGCGTTTGTTTTGGCCCTCGGCCGCGCACTGGGCGAGACTATTGCCGTTGCG
Organism: uncultured Acidobacteriota bacterium; assembly: GCA_963766785.1. Lineage (GTDB taxonomy): Bacteria > Acidobacteriota > Terriglobia > Terriglobales > Acidobacteriaceae > Telmatobacter. The sequence goes on along the minus strand of CAVYBV010000002.1, from coordinate 429,738 downwards.
ATGACGATTGGCGGCGGCTATAGCCTGCCCACAACCGTAATGGATCAGGGATACACACTTGCCAGCGTCATTGCCAACGAATTCAATGAGGTCAGCTCCGATATGTACTTGTCGGCGTTGATTTACTGCGGCCTGATCCTGCTGGCAATCACCGTTGTTGTAAACATCGCCGCGTATATCATCGTGCGGAGAATGTCAGGCATTCATGGCTTTAAAGCCTAGATCGTCGGTTGCGCGCGCGCTGCAAAAGGGGCGTGGGATAGCCGGTTTCGGCCTGACGGCCGTGGCTACTCTGCTGACCCTTGGCGTACTGGGTTGGATCCTCGGCTACCTTGTTATCCACGGCATTGGGGCGATCAGCTGGAATTTTTTCACCAAGGAGCCGGCCGCCGTCGGCGACCCGGGAGGCGGCATCGCGCCGTCCATTTTGGGCACGTTGATCCTCGTCGGTATCTCCATGATTGTGGGCGTGCCGCTCGGCCTTGGGTCCGGGATTTACCTGTCTGAGGTCGCGGGCGATACGCGTTTCGCCCGAGTGACGCGCATCGCCATCAATACCTTCATCGGCGTCCCTTCGATCATCAGCGGCATTTTCGTTTATTTCATCCTGGTGAAGCCTACCAATACGTTTTCCGCGGTCGCGGGCGGGCTGGCGCTGGGCATCATTATGACCCCCATCATGGCACGCACAACCGAGGACGTGTTACGCCTGGTCCCAACCAGCGTGCGGGAGGCTGGGCAAGCACTCGGATTGCCGCAGTGGCGGGTTACGCTCAGCATCGTGCTGCCCACAGCGCGCGCCGGCGTCATTACCGGCGGAATTCTGGCGGTGGCGCGCGTTGCCGGAGAGACAGCGCCGCTCATCCTCACCGCGCTGGGGAATGAGTACTATCCCAACGGGCTCTTTCATCCCATTGACGAAATCACGCTGCGGATTCTAAAGTACGCGCGGGGTCCGTACGACGTATGGCACGAACAGGCCTACGGCGCGGCTTTAATCCTTGTTTTCGGTATAGCGTTGGGAAGCTTACTGCTCCGGCTTACAACTCGCAGCGAGACTGCTTCCGGACCCTGATAAGCGCCGGGCCGGCTTTTGTTTATCTCCCGCCTGACGAATCGCATCCGCGGGCCTCCCCGCGCCGTCCAATGCGTATGCCCAACCAGGGGGACGCACCCGCTGCAGCCGCGAGGGCCGGCCTGCCGGCAGAAGCTGCGGCTTTGCTCGATAACCCGATCTGGCACGCGCTGCGCACGGAACATGAGGCGATCGCACTGGGTGACGGACGCGCGCGTCGATATCCATCGCATATTGGGCCGCTGGCCGGGATTCCGGTGCAGGGCGAGGAGAATTATGCTGCGTTGGGTGCGTTGGCCGGCGACGACGTCGTGGTGTTGTTCTCGCTGGAGCCGTACCGCGTGCCCGAAGGCTGGACCGAGCTGCGCATGCTGGACGTGGTGCAGATGGTGCGATGGCCGGAATTGGCCGATGAACAGAGTTCCTCGCCGATTTCCGATGGGGCAAAAATGCACCGCCTGACTGCGAACGATGCGCCCGCGATGGTGGCTCTCGCCGAGATGACCGAGCCGGGTCCATTCCGCCTGCGCACCCTGGAACTGGGCGGCTTCTACGGCATCTTCGAGGGCGACCGGCTGGTGGCGATGGCGGGACGGCGCATGCACCTGCCCGGACTGATCGAAGTGAGCGGCGTGTGCACGCATCCGGATGCGCGCGGACGGGGCTATGCGCGGCGGCTGATGACGCGTGTGATCGGGGAGATCGAGCGGGAGGGGAAAACGGCGTTCCTGCACGCGCTTGAGAGTAATCCGGCCATTCGAATTTACCAGCGGCTGGGATTTCGCTGGAGGCGGATGTTCCGCTGCGCGGTGCTGAAACAGCAGCTTTGAGCCTTTAGCTGTTAGCTCTTAGCTGCCGGCTTAGCGCTGTTGTTTGTGCTTACGGCTCGATCGTCTATGCTCGTAACGGCAAATGCCTGCGAAACCCAAGCTCGGTCAAAACTTTCTGCACGATGCCAGCGCCATCCGGCGGATTGTGGCCGCGCTGGGCGATATCGCCGACGAAACGGTGGTCGAGATCGGGCCGGGCAACGGCGCCATAACCGGCGTTCTGGCTCATCACGCGGCGCGGCTGATTGCGGTCGAGGTTGACCGAGAGCTCGCCGGGCGGCTGCGCGCGTTTGTTGGGTCGGAATGCGTTTCCATCGTAGAGCAGGACGTACTGAAGTTCGACTTTGCGGCCGCGGCAAAGGAAGCTGGCCGGAAACTGGTGGTGACCGGAAACCTGCCCTACTACATCACGTCGCCGATCCTGCTGCACCTGGCCGCGAGCCACGCCGCGCTGGATCGAGCCGTGCTGATGGTGCAGCGGGAGGTGGCGGAGCGGATCACGGCGGTTCCGGGCTCGCGCGACTACGGTCTGCTTTCCGTGACCGCGCAGATGTACGGGCCTGTGGAGGCGCTGTTCACGTTGCCGCCGGGCGCGTTTTCACCACCGCCGCAGGTGCACTCGACTGTTTTCCGCTGGCGGTTCGCGCCGCGCTCCGCGGAGCTTGGCGTGGAGGAGAAGTCCTACCTCGCGTTTGCTCGGAAGGCCTTTGCGCAAAAGCGCAAGACCCTGGGCAACAACCTGCGCGCGGCAGGATACGCGCCAGCCCAGATCCGGGATGCGCTGGCGCGAGCTGGAATCGAGCCAACCGCTCGCGCTGAAACTCTCTCGCTGGAAATGCTGGCAAGCGTTTTCCATGGCGTGGCGATGCAGCAACCGGAACACTCTTCAGAAGCTGAAATCCTACATCGATGATTCGCGCTGGCCTGATCGGATTGGGGTATTCTGCCTGATCGCAAAGGCCGAGGGCCGCTCGGCGAGCGGCCCTTCAGCCTCAATACAGATCCTGGCAACCATCAGAACCGCAATGCCGGCATGCCTTCCTGGAGGAACAGGTACCGGTCGCGCAGTGTATCTGGCCCCGACGTGATGGTCGAGTTCAGGTGGATCAGCGGATAGCCGTCGTCGTTGTACTTGGGCCAGTTGGGCAGGCCGCCGCCGTTGGGGTCGCCCGATCTGGCGAAGTTGGTCCAGTAGGTCATGAACGCGTCGCTGAGGGTGCGGTCTTCGGGGCGCACGTTGAACCCGGGGCGCGTGTCGAGGGTGCCGAAGACGTACTCGATGTCGTCCGAGTGGAACACAAACGTGCCGGGATGGAACTTGCTCGGAGTGGCCGCCAGCTCGAAATGGTAGCGGTAGACGGGCGAGTCACCGGTCTTGCGGTGCGCCTCAAGCCAGCTCCAGGTGGTGAAAGCGATGAAGGCGTCGCTGCCGTAGTCGATGGCGGAACGCAGCGCCTGCGCATCGGTGTCGCCGGGGTAGAGCTTGAGGAACTCGGCGGCACGGTCCTTGAACTGGCTATCGGCCATGGCCTTCCACTGCGCCACGGTCATGCCGCGCATACCAAAAAAGCTGCCTTCATCGGCGTTCCAGCCGGCCAGCAGCGGCACGTGCGCCTGCTTGCCGGCGGCGTAGGTGTCGGCAACCGGCTCGGTCAGCAGCTTGCCGTCCACGTCGGGCGGGAAGCCTGTGCGCTTGACCCCAGCGAGAATGGTCTGCGTGGGTAGCGCGCGAAGTGCGGCCAGCGAGGTGACGTTGAGCGAGGCCACCCATTTGTCATCCTTTACCACGCGGTCGGCCAGCGGCTCATAGTTCAGCGGCCCCTTGCCCAGCGCGGCGCCGCTCTCGCCGATGCCTTTCTGGAACAGCCCCTGCGCCATGGGCGAGGCCATCAGCGTGCTGACGGCAAACGAGCCGGCGCTCTCGCCGAAGATGGTCACGTTGTTGGGATCGCCGCCGAAGTTCTTGATGTTGTCTTTGACCCACTGGAGGCCGGCCACCATGTCCATGAGGCCGTAGTTCCCTGCCGAGCCGCCTTGCTCCTTCTCCAGGTCAGAGGTGGCGAGGAAGCCGAAGACGCCGAGGCGGTAGTTGATGGTGACCAGCACCACTCCTTTCAGGGGCAGGAAGTCGCCGTTGTGGCGGGGCTCGTCGCCGGAGCCGCCGGAGTAGCCGCCGCCGTGGATCCAGTACATGACCGGCAACGCGCTTTTCTTGTTAGCCGTGGCGGGCGCGTAGACGTTGAGGAAGAGGCAGTCTTCGCTGCCGCCCTTCACGTCGTCCTGGAAGATCATGTCGGGGAAGACGGGGTTCTGCGCGCAGTGGGCGCCGAACTTGGTTGCGTCGCGCTCACCCTTCCATTTGGCTGCGGGTTCAGGCGCCTTCCAGCGCAGGTCGCCCACCGGCGGCGTGGCGTAGGGAAGGCCGAGCCAGGCGCGGACCTTGCCGTCGTTGATGGTCTTGCCGTGGACCTTGCCGTCGACAGTTTTGACCGTGAGCGGGTCGGCGGAGGCGGTTACCGAGAGAGCCAGCAGAGCCGCCGCGGCCAACGCGCATGCGGCCCTGGAAACAGAAAATGTCATGGAAATCCTCCGAGTGATAACGATATAGGGACGGAGCGGCGGGCGGAGGAGTTTCAGGTTACGAAATGATGCGATGGCTGTGATCGGAAAGACGAAAGGCAGGGATCAGGGGTCAGTGGTCAGGGAACACAGATCAGGAAATCTCCGTTGCCAGCAAATCGGCCATGGTCTCGCGGCGGCGGATCAGGCGGGCGTGGTTGCCTTCTACTAACACCTCGGCGGGGCGGAGGCGGGTGTTGTAGTTGCTCGCTTGCGCCATGCCGTAGGCGCCCGCGTCGAGGATAGCGACGAGATCGCCGGGCTGGACGGGGGCGAGCTTGCGATCGTGCGCAAAAAAGTCGCCGGTTTCGCAGACCGGGCCGACGACATCAACCACTCTGGCACGGCCGGCGTGTGGGCGCACTGGAACGATCTCGTGGTGCGCCTGGTAGAGCGCGGGGCGGATGAGGTCGTTCATGGCGGCATCGACGATGATGAAGGTCTTGCGGCCGTTCTGCTTCACATTGAGCACGCGTGTGACCAGCGCGCCGGCCTGGGCGACGAGGAAGCGGCCGGGCTCGAGCAGCAGGCGGCCGTCGAAGCCGGCGAGCGCGCGGCTGACTCCGGCAGCGTAATCGCGGATGCGGGCCGCGGGATCCGACGATTTGCCGGAGTAATCGATGCCGAGGCCGCCTCCGGCGTCGATGGAGCGGATGTCAATTCCATCGCGGCGAAGCCGGCGGACCAGCTTGTGTACGTGCTCGAGCGCTGCGCCGAACGGCGCGGCGGAACGGATCTGCGAGCCGATGTGGACGCTGATGCCGTGTGACACAAGCCAGCGGTGCCATTTCATGCGGCGGTAGAGCGCGGCGGCGCGGCGAATGTCGATGCCGAATTTGTGCTCGCGCAGGCCGGTGGAGATGTAGGGATGGGTTTCGGCGAAGACGTCGGGATTGACCCGTAGAGCGAAGCGGGCCTGGCGCTTCATCTTTGCGGCGCGCGCGGCGAGCAGATCGAGCTCGGCTTCGCTCTCCACGTTGAATTCGAGAATGCCGGCTTCGAGCGCGTGGTCGATCTCGGGTTGGGTTTTGCCCACTCCGGAAAAGACGACGCGATCGATGGCTTCGGGCGCTGCGGCAAAAACCCGATCGAGTTCGCCGCCGGAGACGATGTCAAATCCCGCGCCGTGCGCAGCGAGCAGCTTGAGAATCGCCAGCGACGAATTGGCCTTGACGGCATAGCAGATGAGGTGCTCGCGGCCGGCGAGCGCGTCATGAAACAGGTTGAGGCGCTCCAGAATCTGGTCGGCGGAGTAGACGTAGAGCGGGGTGCCGTGGTCGCGGGCGAGGGCCTCAAGCGAGACGCCGCCGCAGTGGAGCGGCGCGCCCGGGCGCGGATGCTGGAAAGGACGGGGCGAGCTCGAGGATGTTCGCGGCACTCATCTGAGTTTACCGGAGATAGCGGAGTTGGCGGAGTTAGCGGGGTTGGGACGTTCGTAGTTCACAGTTCGTAGTTCACAGTTTTCAGTTGTCAGTTTTCAGTTGTCAGTTTTCAGTAGAGGGCCTTCATGGCGGTACGACCGCTGGATCATTCTGCTGCTGAGAGCGCGCGTCTATAGCGAAGTGATGGTGACGTTTCCGTCGTGAGTATGGATGGTGAACGGAGTGCCGCCGGCGTTGAGGCGGCCGTGGATCTGGTGGCCCCCGTCATGGGAGTCGTAGCCATTCATGACCAGAGGCAGGTTGCAGTCGATGTGTCCGTCGCCGGTGTGAATATCGAGGTCCGCGGCAAGGTTTCTGGGCACTCGAATGACCACGCGGCCATCGGAGGCTTCGACGCTGGAAGCCGTGGTGAGCTGCGAACCATCGTTCAGAACGAGTTCGAGCGAGCCATCAGAAGTGCGAACCTGGACGGCGGTGAAACGCCCGTCAATGTGCACGCTGCCGTCGGAGGAGTGCGACTCGAGGGTGCCGCTGGCATTGTGAATGCGGATGGAGCCGTCGCTGGCGGTGATGCGCAGTGAGCCAGCCACGTCGGAGACGTCCTGGGCGCCATCGCTGGTATGGAGCGCGAGGTCGCCCCGCACGCCGGAGACGACGAGCGCACCGTCAGCGGTGCGGGCTTCAAGATCGAGCGCGGCAGGAGTCTCGAAGGTGACGTGCGGGCCGCGATGGTTGCCGAACTGGACGTGGAACCCGAAGCCGAGCTTCTCATGGAGCTGGAAGTTGACCGTGTTGCCGGACTGGAACTCGCTGAGATTGTAGTCAGAGGCGTGGCGGTCGTTCCACTCGACGCGAATGCGGATCTCATGGCAGTCGCCGCAGGAGCGGACCTCGGCCGAGGTATCGCCGGTGGAAAAGGTGAGGGAGGGCTTGCCTGAGACGGGGTAGGTTTTCTGCCAGTCGGCGTCGGCGCGGGCGGCAGGAGTGAGAGCGATGAAGGTCAGAACTGAAAGTGCGAGTCCAGTGAAGCGCAGGAATGCCATGGGAGAACCTCTGCTTTTGACCTACGATAACTCCCCTGCAGCGGTTCCCGGTTATTCGTTGGGCAGAACCGCGAACGGACCCTGCGTTTCCTCGCCGGAGACGCCGGCAAACGCGGTCTGCCCCAGGACAGCCCCACCGGGCTCCCAGCGCGGAAACGCGAGCTCCGGCATGGGCGTGGCCTGAAACAGCTTCTTGCAGTGGCGGGCAGTCCAGCGCGCCCACGATTTGGCTTTTCTGCGGCGGGCGCTGTCGGTGGAGATGCCGGTGCCCGCGTACATTTGCCGGTAGAGCTTGGAGAGGAACACAAAGGCAATGCGCGACTTCAGGTTGGGGGTGCAGGCAGAGCGCTCCCAGATAGCGCGCCAGTTATAGAACCGGTCCCACACCTTCTGGGTGCGCTCGCGGATCTCGTCGGAGCTCATGGTGGGATGCGGGGTGAACATTTTGGGGCGGACTTCGATGGGAATAAGCCAATAGCGGGTGATGGGGACGTCGCCCACCATGGCGGGATTGAGTGACTGCTCCTTTTCCCAGCGGGCGAAGTCCACGGTGCCGGGAAAGGGCGTCATCATCACGAACTGGGCAAAGGTGACGCCGGCTCTCATCGCCATCTCGACGGTGGCGTCGAAAGTGGCTGGACGATCGGTGGGCAGGCCGAAGATGAACGAGCCCAGCACGTGCACGCCGTGACTCTTGAATGTTTGAAGCTGCCTGGCCAACGCGTCGCCGGAGTAGTTCCAGTCCTTGAAAACAGATTTCAGGCCCTCCGGAGTAACGGCTTCGACGCCCACCAGCGCGCCCTTGATATTGGCGTTGCGCATGGCGTCGAGATAGTCGCCGTCTTCTCCGGCCTCCATGGTGATTTGAGTGTAGAACACCATGTCTTTGGGCAGCTTGGCCAGCTCTTCCATCAGTTGAAAGCGCTCGGCGCGGATGGTGGTCAGTTCGTCGAGCCTGGAGAAGTTTTTCTGCTCGCGGGCTTGGCGCAGGTCAGTAAGGGTGACGGGGTAGAAGTTGTCGTCAGCCAGTGCGATGAAGCGGAAGCCGAGACGCCGCAGGGTGACGATCTCGTCGATCACGCTCTGGAATTTTCTTTGCCGAGGCTTCTGGCCGTCAGTGCGCCACACGCTGCAGAAGGAGCAGTGCTTGGGACAGCCGCGGATGGTCTGCACGGAAGCCCACATGTATCTCCGCGGGTCTATCAGGTCCCAGCGCGCGGCCAGGAACTGGCTGCCCTCAATGCGGCCGCCTTCGTAGACGCGGCCGGGATTGCCGGCGAGGCAGTCGGCAACCACGCGGCTCCAGATCACGTCGCCATCGCCTTTAACCACGGCATGAGCCTGGCCGCATTCCAGCGCTTCCTCAGGAAACAGGGTGGCATGAATGCCGCCATACACCACCCAGGCGCCGCGACTGCGCGCCATCTTCCCTACCGCGTAGCCGCGAAGGGCATTGCCGGTATGGACGCTGATGCCCACGATGTCGCCCGGCTGGATGCTTTCCGGAACAATCTGCTCCAATGACTCATCCACCAGAATGGGGTCGCCGACGGTATCGGGCGTGGCCGCTGCGAGAACGAAAAGCCAGCGGGGAGTAATGACGGCCGTGCCGAATGAATTGTCACTTGGATTGACAAGGTGGACGCTCAATTAGTCCAACTTTCCCGTGCCATGAAAAGGCAGGTGCGAGTACAGTGGATTGTAAGAGCGTCGATGCGAATGGGCGCAATCGCCCACTACCGGGGCCCCGAAGGCTTTCAGCAGAATGGTACACGCTGCATGGGCTAAAAAACAACTGGGAAGATTCCCGGTTTCACGCTTGTGCCGCCGCGCAAAGCCGGGAGCGGAGTAGAGGTTTTCTACCCTCTGGATCTACGAAACGCGCTGTGCGGGGAGCGCATGGATGGCGGCGCAGTTCCAGTCCAGGCCGGGAACCATAAGCCGTCTTTCGCGAAACAGGGCGGCGCAGATGCGCACGGCGTTGGCGTCAAGTTTCGCGCCTGCCATCGATTCCACCTCGGCCAGAGCAGCTTCGAGTCCCAGCGTGCGCCGATAGGGGCGATTTGAGGCCATGGCCTCAACGATGTCGGCCACCGCGATGATCCTGGATTCGAGGAGGAGTTCATCGCCATTGAGACCGAGAGGGTATCCGGAGCCATCCAGTTTCTCATGATGCTGGCGGACCATCTGCGCCACCGGCCAAGGGAACGGAACGCTTTTGAGAATGGTGTAGCCGGTCTCCGGATGGGCTTTAATGAGCTCGAACTCGGCGGGAGTCAACCGCGCCGGCTTGTTGAGCAGGTCCGACGGAATGGCGATTTTGCCTATGTCGTGCACCATGGCGGCCAGGCGCATGCCCTGCAGTCTCCACCCATCCAGGCCCATCTCCTGGCCGATGGCGACGGCGATATCCGCGACTCTGCTCTCATGGCCGGTGGTGTAGGGATCGCGGGTCTCCATGGCGGTGACCATGGCGGCCACGGACGCTGACAGGGCTTCCACCAATTGTCTTTGCGTCTTCTCGAGGTTCAAGCGCTCCGCATTGAGCTGCTGCTTGTGCCGCAGTGCGAGGATGCCGTGGACGATCTGCTCGCCGAGGTGCTGAAACACCTCGACCGGCTCGGCTTCGAAGGCGCCGGCTTTCGCTGAATACACCATCAGCACGCCCTTCCACCCTCCCTCTACAGAGAGCGGAACCGCGACTGCAGACCGCACGCCGAACTTCCTCGCCCGCTCGCGCCAAACAGTAAAGTTGGGAGCGGTTTCAAAATTGTCCACTATCTGGATTGCCGCGGTGCGAATGCAGGCGCCGACCGGCCCTTGCCCGAAGGGATCGTCTTCCGCCCAACTCAGGCGCAGTCCTTCCAGGTACCCCGAAGCGCTGCCTGAGGCGGCGGCAAAGCGAATGCTCCTGACCGGATCGTCTTCGGCGATGCTCACATATGCCAGCACGTAAACGGATTCGTCGGTAATGGCGTCGCAGATGGATTGGAGGAGGTCCTCTTCGGTGCGGGCCCGGCACAGGGCCAAGGCAGCGCCGGAGAATGCTGACAGCGCCCAGTTTTGCGAAGCAAGCTGAAGCTGATTTTGCAGGCGGAGGGTAATATCGCGGAATTCGACGATGGCCAATTCCCGGCCATTGTGCATCACCGGGTCGGAGCACCAGATCTGAACCGGAACTACGTGGCCGTCTCTGCACTGGATATGAAGACCTGTGTGAAGAGTGGCGCGGTGGGACCAGCTTCCGATATCAGCGAGGACACGCTCATGTTCGCTCTGGGGATGGAGGTGAGTTACGGAGATCCCGACAAGCTCGTCGCGAGAACGTCCCATGAGGGTTTCCATCGCGGGGTTAGCGTCGATCACGGTTAGGTTGCCCGGATCAAAAGCGATTTTCCCATCTTGTGAGCATTCCCAACTCAGGGCGTAGAGAGCCTCGTTGCTCGGGATTCGGTTTAGGGAAGTCAATTGAGGGGCCCTCCCTGATCTCCAGCCGGTCTTGCTTGATCGAGGAACTCTCAGGGGACCCGTTCCGCGAACAGACTCAGAAATAGCTGATCATGAGAACTAACCGGCCCTCAATCCCCAATAAGTCTGGGCAGATGGCTCTTCCTGCTCATTGACCCGCTTGATTCAGGAGACGAAGAGAGTTTGCTGAGGAGACAGGGTTATCAGGCCCGGGCACACTCTTCTGCCGGGATGGGCACCTGCTCGACGATCTCGAGGCCGAAGCCTTCGAGCGCGGGGATGTGCATGGGCGTGTTGGAGAGGAGGCGGATGCGCTGGATGCCGAGGTCGGAGAGGATTTGTCCGCCAAGGCCGATGGCGCGGAGGATGCGGCCGGAGCGGTCCTGGGCGGCTTCGCGAGCGCGGAGCTCGCCGTGCAGGATGAGGCGGCCGGGCTGCGGCGGATCGACATCGCGGGGCGCGACCACGCCGCCGGGCGCGAACGCGGCGTGAAACGGTTCCGGCGCGGGCGGGACGTGGTCGATGGCAAAGCCGCGCGAGGTGTTGTGCAAATAGAGCAGAGCGCCGCAGCCTTCTTCGGCGATCATGCGCATGGAGTGGTCAAGGATCTGGCGGCAGTGGCAGTCTGCGCCGAACAGGTCCCCGGCAGTGCAGCGGGTGTGCACGCGGACGAGCACGGGATGGGTGCAGGGCGGGCGGTAGTCCGGGGCGCCGGGCAGGCCGGCGGAGCCGCCGGTGAAGGCCGGACAGCCGCCCGGGCAGAGATCGCCACGGATCAGCGCAATGTGACTTTCGCCGCCGTTTACTTCGGACTCGTATGCGATCATGCGGAACTCGCCGTAACGGGTCATGATGCGAGCCTCTCCGGCGCGAACGATGTAGCGCTCATGGCGGAGGCGATAGCGGATGAGCTCGGCCACGGTAAGGATGCGCAGTCCGTGCGCCTGGCAGAACGGGATGAGGTCGGGGATGCGGGCCATTTCGCCGTCGTCGCGCATGATCTCGCAGATGACGCCGGCGGGAGTCAGGCCGGCCATGCGGGCGAGGTCGACGGAAGCCTCGGTCTGGCCGGCGCGGACCAGCACTCCGCCGCGGCGGGCGCGGAGGGGAAAGATGTGGCCGGGGCGGGCAAGATCGACGGCGGTGGATTTTGGATCGATGGCGACACGGATGGTGTGGGCGCGGTCGGCGGCGGAGATGCCGGTGGTGACGCCCTCTCGCGCCTCGATGGTCTCCGTGAACGCGGTGCCGAAGCGCGAGGAGTTCTGCTGGGTCATGGGGAAGAGACGCAGGTGGTCGGCGCGCTCTTCAGTGAGCGAGAGGCAGATGAGTCCGCGGCCATAACGGGCCATGAAGTTGATGGACTCGGGCGAGACAAACTCGGCGGCCAGGGTGAGGTCGCCTTCGTTCTCGCGATCCTGGTCATCGACGACCACGATCATGCGCCCGGCACGGATTTCGTCCAGAGCGCCGGGAACGTCGATGAAGGGAGGCTCGGGCGTGCGGGAGTGAGTCATGCGGCTACAGTTATTGTCGCCGAAGGTACGGGGAGTGAGCAAAAGATAGGAGGTGCTGGTTGGCCGGCGCCGATCCCAGGTCAGGCGCAAGAACAGAGACGCGCCGAACCTGGGGCACCCGATTGGTGGATTCGGGTGCAGAATGCAAAAGCGCCGCCCGAAGGCGGCGCTTTTGCAAACCAAATGGAAAAGGGCTTACAACGTCGACTCGATCTCGAAGCCCCAAGCTTCGAGCAAGGCCTCGGGAATGTACTTGGAATTCTTGTTGCGACGAGCCCACTCACGGAGGCGGGTCGAGCGGATGTACTGATCTGGGGTGAGCTTGAACTCCTTAACGATCTGCTCGAAGGAGGTCACTGTGGGCACAACGGGGCCAATGGGCTCCGGCTTGCCCCAATTCGGATTTCCACGACGCTTTGCCATTTTTTGTCCTTCAGATGGGTAGTTTTGCTGCAAACAGCCTCAGATGAGCGCTTGGGGGGGCTTTGAGAGGTCCGAAGCTCAATCACTTGTTCCATTTTAGGGATTTTTGCTTCAAAAATCAATAGCAAATTGGCGCAAAACAGCAGCAATTTTGCGCTTTCCGCGCAGACAGGTTTCGGCTGGATATTCATTATTCTTCAATGGTTTAAGTGACTCTTCCTGTTGCATTCGCCGTTTCGGAGCCGGCGCTGGCCCGGCTGAGGGCGGGAGCTTGTTGGCATGTGGAAAAATGGCGATTCCCTGCCCCGGAGGTGGCTTTGCCTGGCGCTGTGCGGGTGTAAGCCGAGGAGAAAGATGGGTTTAGTTTGCGTGAGGCGGAAGGTTACGTTGAATCAGCGGCTTCGCAGAGCGAATTGCTGTCCTGAGCGTGTCAGGCAGGCGCGCCCGCCTTGCACGCGCGCTCAAGGGGGACTAATCTGATGCGTTCGCCGAAAGCGAGGTGGAAGCATGAAGTTCGATATCAAGGCCCTGGCCCTGGGATGCGCGATTTTGTGGGGAGCAGCGGTGCTCCTGGTGGCGTTGGTCAACCTGGCAACCGGCGCCTATGGCCAGCAATTCCTGAGTATGCTGGCATCGTGCTACCCGGGCTACCATGCCACGCAGAGTCTTGCTCAAGTTTTGATCGTGACGCTTTATGCGGTTGCCGACGGGCTGATTGGCGGCGCGGTTTTCGGCTGGCTCTACAACGCTCTGGCCAAGGGCGCGTAGTGCTGGTTGCGAGAATGGTTGGGCTCCGGAAAGAGGATCCCTCAGAGGCTAAAGCCCTCCGCTTTTTGGGGACGTCCCGGCACGACTGAAGTCGAGGCCTTTTAAGACTCGGATGATGCAACCGGTTCTAGGAGCGTGCCCCTGAAGTTTTGTGGTTTCTCTGGTCCCAAAATGGGGACCCTTCGACAGGCTCTTGGCAGGCTCTCCCCCCGGCGACAAGGACCCGTCGTTGGGGACCCCGGCTCTGGGGCACTCAAATGTCTGGGCTGGTATAGTTTTTTCCTGCGGAAACGTTTTCCAGAGCTGCTCTGGAGTGCGAACAGCCAAAGTTCCGCGGCTGAGGGTAGCGCGCTATGGCGATTGTGGCGGGAGTGGATTTTGGGACGTTAAGCGTACGTGTTTCCATCCTGGACACCGGGCGGGGGCGGCTGGGCTCGGCTGTGGAAGAGTACCCGCTGCAGCGGAAGCGTGACGATCCGGATTACGCAACGCAGGCGCATGCGGACCAGATGCGGGCGCTGGCCGCGGCTATGCGGGAGGCCGTGTCAGCCGCGGGGATTGGCGGGGAGCAGGTGGAGGCAATTGCGCTGGATACCACCGGATCGAGCGTCATTCCAGTGGACGCCGAGATGCAGCCGCTGGATGACTATTACCTGTGGTGCGACCACCGCGCCAAGAAGGAAGCGCAGCAGATCACAGAGCTGGCGCACGCTGAGAAGCTGGAGGCGATTGACTGGTGTGGAGGCGTGTATTCGCACGAATGGGGATTTGCCAAGCTGCTGCACTGGCTGCGGCACAACCCCGAGAAGCGCGGACATTTTGCCTCGGCGCTCGAGCACTGCGACATGGTGGCGGCTACGCTGTGCGGAATCCGCGACCCGAAGAAGGTGAAGCGCAGCGTTTGCGCCATGGGTCACAAGTGGATGTGGAACCCGAAGTGGGGAGGGTTGCCGGCGCAGGAGTTTCTCTCGAAACTGGACCCGCTGTTTGACGGCATACGCGAGCAGCTGGACGGCGACTACCGCACGTCGAATGCGATTGCGGGGCATTTGTGCGCGCAGTGGGCCGACGAGCTGGGACTGCGCGCGGGGATCCCCATTCCGGTGGGCGCTTTCGATGCGCACTGGGACGCGCTGGGCGCGGGCTGCCGCGAAGGCGACGTGGTGAACGTGGTGGGCACGTCGACGTGCATTGTCGCCATGGCGAGGCAGACAGAGCTTGTGCCCGGAGTGTGCGGCGTGGTGCCGGGCAGCGTACATCCGCAGTACACGGGGATTGAAGCGGGATTGTCGGCGACGGGAGATATTTTTGAGGCGATTGCGCGGCGCGCGGGGATGAAAGTGGCCGAGCTGTCAAAAGGCCTGGAGGGTTATGCCGCGGGGCAGACGGGATTGCTGCGCATGAGCTGGGACAATGGCGACCGGACGGTGCTGGTGAACCCGGAGCTGGGCGGAGTGACGCTGGGCTGGAACCTGGTGCACACGGCGCAGGACGAGCTGTTTGCGGCCATCGAGGGCACGGCATTCCACACCCGCATCATCCTGGAGCGCATGGCGGAACACGGCGTGCGGGTGGATCGCGTGATCAACGGCGGAGGCATTCCGCAGAACAACCCGGTGCTGAACCAGGTGTACGCCAACGTGCTGAACAAGCCGGTGCTGGTGCCCTCGGGCATGCCGACGAGCCTGGGTTCGGGGATATTCGCGGCGCTGGCGGCGGGCGCATTCAAGACCGTGGAGGAGGCGCAATCTGCGATGTGCCTGGGTCACACGACGATTGATCCCGATCCGCAATCGGCTGCAGTGTACGAGCAGCTCTATCCTCTCTATCGCAAGCTGTATTTCGGGCTGGGCACGCGCACGGCTGCGCCTATTGCGCTGGGCGATGTGCTGCCGGAACTCAGGCGGATCGCGGAAAGGCAGCGGAGCGAAATGAAGAGAATCTAGTGGTGCTAGCGGAGTTAGCGGAGCTAGCGATCGCGACGGAGGGGCCACGGCGAGTAGACTGAATCGCGCAGACGATTGAGAGGAAGTACATGCGGTCTTTTCTTGTGGCCTGTTCCGGGCTGGCTGGGGCTCTGGCCTTTTCCGCGGTCGGGGCGTGCGCGCAGATGAGGCCAACTCCGTACGACTCGGTCGACACATTCATCGGAACTGCGGGAGGCGGGAACACGTTTCCCGGGGCCACACTGCCGTTCGGCATGGTGCAGTGGAGTCCCGACACCAACCACGACGCGTGGTACCTCTACGACGAGAAGTCAATCCTTGGATTCAGCCTGACCCACATCAGCGGCGCGGGTTGTTCGCTATACGGCGATTTTGGCGTGCTGCCGACGCTGGACGAGCTCACGACAAGTCCGGGCAAGGACTTCGCGCCGTATGCCGCGGCGTTTGAACACAGTATGGAAGAGGCGCGTCCGGGATACTACGCGGTGACGCTGGCGAACGGCGTGCGCGTGGAGATTACGGTGGCCGAGCGCGCCGGTATTGCGCGGTTCACGTTTCCGGCGGGCGTGCCGGCGCGGTTGCTGGTGAATGCCGGCTCGAGCGCGGAATCGATTCCTCCGGGCTCACACGATTACAACTACGATGGCATCACCCTCAACAACGGCGACTCTTTCAGCGCATTTTCCCGTGCCGGACATTTCTGCAGCTCCGACTCGCATTACAAGATCTACGCGGTGGGCAAGTTCAACAAGCCTTTTGTCAAAACGGCGGCATGGCAGGGTGACACGGTAACGCGCGATGCAGAATCCGCCGAGGGACGGCGATCCGGCGCGTGGGTCGATTTCGGCCAGGCGCACGAAGTCTTGCTGAAGATCGGCGTTTCGTTTGTGAGCGAAGACGGCGCGCGCAGCAACCTGGAGAGGGAGATTTCCGGGTGGGAATTCGACGCGGTCCGCGCGAAGGCAAAGGCTACGTGGACGGAATTGCTGGACCGCGCGGCGGTTGAGGGCGGTACGGCGGATCAGCGAAAGATCTTCTACACCGGGGTGTATCACTCGTTTCTGTCGCCGAATGTTTTCAGCGACGAGGACGGCCGGTACATCGGGTTCGACGGGAAGATCCACTCTCTCATCGGGGCGCGGCAGAAGGCGCAATACGCCAACTTTTCCGATTGGGACATTTACCGCAACACGGTCGAGTGGCAGGCGCTGTTTTTCCCCGAGCGCGCGTCAGACATGGACCAGTCGCTTGTGAACGACGCCGAGCAGAGCGGGCAACTGCCACGCTGGGAAGCGGCGAACGACGTGACTTACGTGATGGGCGGCGATTCGCCCGCGCCGGTGATGGCGTCGTCGTACGCTTTCGGCGCGCGCAACTTCGATGGGGAAACCGCCCTGAAATACATGGTGAAGGCAGCGACTGAGACGGAGAATAATCGCGAGCGCCCGTTGCTGGCCGATTATCTTAAGCTTGGCTACATTCCGGTGGATGAGGATTCCATCGACTGCTCGCGCACGCTGGAATATGCAAACGACGACTTCGCGATCTCGCAATTCGCCAAGGCGCTCGGGCACGATGACCTGGGCGCACGTTTCCGGAAACAATCGGAGAACTGGAAAAACCTGCTCGATCCAGAGACGCACTGGATCCGGCCGCGAAACAGGGATGGCTCGTGGTTGCAGGGCTTTGATCCGGACCACTCGCTGCCCAAGCGTGCAAACGCTCCTGTCTCCACCGACGAACTTGGGTACGAGGAGGGCAACGCCTGGCAATACAGCTTTATGGTTCCCTTTGACTACCCTGCCCTTTTCCAGGCAATGGGCGGCGAGGAGACTGTGATCCCGCGGCTGGACAAGTTCTTCGTCAAGCTGCGTTGCTGGGGTGAGCCCTGTTACAACATTGAGAACGAGCCCGATTTTGTTGTGCCGTACGCGTATGTGTTTGCCGGCGAACCGTGGAAGACGCAGGACGTGGTGACGCGCATCGCCCAGGACACCTTCAAAGCCGCGCCGGATGGTATTCCCGGCAACGACGATCTGGGCGCGACTTCGGGGGTCTACGTATGGGATGCGTTGGGCATGTATCCCGCGGTGCCCGGGGTGGCCGGAGTGGTGCTGGGCGCGCCGATGTTTACGCAGGCCACGCTGAGGCTTGCGGGAAACCGAATGCTGGTGGTGTCGCGGCGCGGAGAGGGTATTTACGTTTCCGGCGTGGAGTTCGCCGGCGCGCCCTATGCGAGCGATTGGCTGCCGGTGGCGCGGCTGCGAACCGGCGCGAACCATCTGGTGTTCGTCATGCAGGAGACCCCGGACACGCGTCGCGGGACCGCGGTTGCAGATCGGCCGCCGTTGTTCCGCTGAACTTGCATCAAACAGTATGGCGCAATCGGACGACCTGCCGGTGGGGGCGGGTGGACGCAGTAGCATCGGAGACGCGCGCGGCTTGATAGCGCCTGGTTCGTTTGCGGCCTGAAAGGCCGCTTGGGATGAGATGATTGCGATTTTAAGACAACGAGATTCCTCGCCGGCCGCATGAGTTCCGGATTGCGACATGCTCATGCGAAGCTTGCAGTTCCATATTTACTCCTTGAGCAGGCTAAGGGTTCCGAATAGATTATTGATAAATAATCGCTGTGCCTGGGGCGAGCGCCCTGAACAAGGGATGTCCGCAACCGATCTGGCCGGGCACAATTTTTTCAACCTGCTTCACTGCTTTTCCTGTTCCAATGCGTCTGCCTCGGTGTTCGAGATATGGACCAATACCAAGGAGACGAACGATGCAATTCAAGCATGCCGGATGGTGTTTCTTTGCAGTCTCATTGTTGGTTTTTGGCAAAACAGGAGATTCCCAAGCTGTTCCACAGGCCACCGCGGGTAGCGGACAGGCGTTCAGTGTCGGCCTTGGCGCATCCAGTTACGACGTGGACTGGGGTCAAGGACGGATGCTGGGAGGCACAGTCTGGGGAGATTGGCACCCGAAACAGGTGACCGGGAGGTTTTACGGATTGGGGCTCGAAGTTGAAGCGAGGGACATCAGTCTCAACCACAGCAGTTCGCAGCCATCCAACTTCCGCCAGGACACCGTGGGCGGGGGAATCATTTATAGCTGGCCACACTACGCGAGGTTGCGCCCGTATGGGAAGTTCCTGATGTCTTACGGCAGCATAGATTTCTTGACGCCCCTTTTCCCCACGTACACGCACGACACAAGAACCGTGCTGGCACCGGGCCTCGGGTTCGACTACCGCGTATATGGGCCTCTCCTGGTCCGCGTCGATTACGAATACCAGTTTTGGCAGCAATTGTTCAGTGGCACCTTGGAACCGCAAGGGTTCACGGTTGGAGCGGCATACGCATTCGGGTCCGGAATCGGCCGCTGAACACAAGCCTCCGGCAGACCGTGCCTTGCCAGCATGGCAATGCACAGGAGAACGGCTTCAGCAGGAATCTGAAAGCGTTTGCTAAAGGGTTCTGAGCCGGTTCATTTGAATGCCCCCGGTAGCCCTTGCGTGTTTGCAGTAAGTGAACGGGCGTCGCGCCAGGATCGCAGCGGAGCCGGAGAACCTGCTTCGCGGACAAGGCGGCGCGCGCTTCACGTGCTACGAGGTCCAACCGAAAAAACTACGAATGCGTTACTTTGGTTTCGGTTTTCGATTTCGCAAGAAAAGAAACAGTCCAGCTATGCCCGCTTTCACAAGCGACGGTAAATCGCTCGCCATGATTTCTCCCGGATCTGGAGAATCTCGGTGCCATCCGAGCGGACGGTGAAATAATCGACGAACAAGAAAGCGGATAAGTTTGCTTCGATAATCAGGGTACTCCGAGAATAAAATCAGCCAATAGGCAAAGGAGTTTCGGGCTTCGAGGATCACATTGCTGGGCCTTTGAGACGAGTGGATGACAACTGCATCAGGCAGGTGGACTGCTCGATTTCCGCGGAACAACAGCCTAACGAAGGCGTGATGCTCTTCCATGCCATCAAGCGGTGCTCCTCGCCCCATTCGCTCATCGAACACCGTCCAGTCTGTGCACTTATCTCGACGTAACGCCATGTTCGCGCCAATGCCCAAGCCTCCGTAAGCTGCAATTTCAAACCATTCGGGATCCGCATTATTGAGGACACGGCACGCTTCGTATCTTTGATTGGCGAGATCAGCCCTTGATTTGACGGTCTCACCTGTAACAAGTCCGATTTGAGGGCAAGCAAAGGGCACGAGGAGAGTACCGAGCCAATTCTTCTCCGGGAAGGCATCGTCGTCCAGGTAAACGACGATCGCCGAATGGCTCTCTTGCAGTCCGCGATTCCGCGCCCGGCTCAATCCCGGGTTCGGCTCGACGATATACGTTGCACCGAATTCACGCGAAACACTCTCCGTTTCTTCGTTGCCGTTGGTGTTGTCAACGACTATTACTTCATCCGGAACGCGCTCCAAACCAGAGATTGCACTGAGGCATTTCCTCATTTCGGCGGGCCGGTTGCGAGTGCAAATAACAATGGTTGCCGTCAGTTCTGGACTGTTGGTCACGAGCGGACGCACCTTTTCGGATGAGATCCCTGATTCCTGACGTGTATCGACTCGCGGGGACCCATTCAAATCTGGCGCTTGTAAACCGCTAGTAAGTTTAGCATCATGAGGGCGAAGAAGCATGGCAGGCGGGGCGATGAATTTGTGGTCTTCAGACATGAGGATCGCGGATCAGGACGAAGAACTTTCAGGCAGAGCAGGTAGAGGTCTGGACTTCGGGTGTGGAATTTGCGCGGTTGCCGGTGTTCCTTTTTATAAGCGGTTGAATGAACATTTCGGTTCCGACTAGCTCGACGAATTCGCGGTCCGGCTGGGGCCGACGTGTTTTGCGCCGGCCAGTGAGCGGCCGGGCCGAGTTCCAAAGATCTCTTTCCGGCCATTGTCGATCAGATCATTGAAAACAGAAACTCTTCACCCCGATGCTTATCATATCGCGATGGCATACCCGCCTGCCTCGCGCCGGCGCTCGATAATCTGGGAATTGCACTATATTGAAACAGGAAGCGGCCTTTCACTGAGCAATGTTTTGCAGATACCATTTGTAGGCTTCCTTCATGCCCGTATCAAAATCTGTACGAGCGGTCCAACCCAAACTTGTCAGCCGGCTCACATCCATGACTTTGCGCGGCATTCCGTCAGGCTTTGAGCGGTCAAAGGTGAATGTTCCGTTCCACCCGATGATCCGGGCGATGCGCTCAGCGAGTTCACAAATCGTCATGTCAGTACCCGTACCGACGTTCAAAGCCATTTCACCAGAATAGTTCCTGATCACAAAGACGCAGGCATCAGCCAAATCCTCAGAGAAGATAAACTCTCTGCGCGGCGTGCCCGTTCCCCATAACTCCACCGTGTCGGTGCCAGCAACCTTTGCAGCATGGATCTTCATGATCAAGGCGGCAACCACGTGTCCACCCTGTGCATCGTAGCGGTCACCTGGGCCAAACAGATTAGTCGGCATGATCGCCACAAAGTCGCTTCCGTATTCACGCCGGTACGCTTGGCAGAGTTTGATACCGGCAATCTTGGCGATTGCGTACCATTCGTTGGTCGGCTCCAGCGGACCTGTGAGCAGGGCCTCTTCCTTCATGGGCTGCGCAGTGTCGCGCGGATAAATGCAGGACGAACCCAAAAAGAGCAGCTTGGCGACCCCTGAATTGGCGGCGGCATGAACTATGTTGGCTTCGATGACGAGATTCTCGTAAAGGAACGCGGCGGGATGCTTGGAATTGGCGAGGACTCCGCCAACCTTGGCAGCAGCAATAAAGACGACGTCGATTCGCTTCGCACCCAGCCAGTTGTTGACATCTGTCTGGCTCAGCAAGTCCAACTCAGACCGGGGAGCGGTAACGATCTCGCAGTCTTCAGATTGCAGCCGTCTGAGGATTGCGGAGCCCGCCATTCCACGGTGACCTGCAACCCAAACACGACGACCGGCCAACTCAAAGCTACTCACGATCGACCTCGCGTGTCTCAGCCGCTTGCTTGATCGCCCCCAGGTCTGATTGCAGCATCTCCTGGACAAGTTCCTGAAACGATGTAGTGTACCTCCAGCCGAGTACCCTCGAGGCTTTCGACGAGTCGCCGAGAAGCTCGTCAACCTCTGTAGGCCGGAAATAGCGGCTGTCCACGCGCACGAGCGCTTGTCCGCCGGCTACGTCCACGCCAACTTCATCTACTCCCGTGCCGCGCCATTCGATCTTCCGTCCAATGCCGGCAAATGACTGGATAATACGAACTGAATTCGTCGCATCGGTCATGTCTCCGTAGTGCAGCCGCATCCTGCCTTCGGAAAAATGAGGATCCTGATATGCGCTGTCGATCCGGCCGGTATTAAGCGAAGACGATCGCCTTTTGATCCCGTGGACCATGAACCCTTTTTTCAACAGGGGCCTTGCCAGGTAAGCACCGCCTTGGCCTGTTATTCCCGTTATTAGAGCGACCCGTTCCATTCTCTCTCCTTCGACCAAACTCGCAATGACAATGATGCGAGCCTGCTTGACCCTGATCCTAGCAGGCTGCTGGAATATCCTTTGCTGCACAGTGAGATCTGTTTATCGTGTGTCTGCGAGCCGTCGCCCGGTTTGCAAAGACGTCAGGGCTGTATCGGGACTTGTTTCTATCGGGACCAATCATCCGAGAACGGGATCTCAGCCGAGTAGCCGAGCATGAACCTGTCTCCGCCCTTACGCAGAAAGCGCGCATCCTCATCGGTACACGACTGCTTCTCGAGCCACTTTCGCTCCCATCTCAGGCCAGCACGATCTTCTCGCGGTTGGCGCGCACACCCTTGGTGGCATTGCGCGTATCGATCACAAGCCGCGACAGCCGCACGATCCGCTCGTAGTCGAACGCATCGTGGTCGGTCAGCAGCAGCACGGCGTCCGCTTCCTTGAGATCGGTGTCGGTCAGCGCGCTCAGTTCGGTCCCCGGCAGCCCCCCATAACGGTGCGAGACGTACCCTGTCACCAGGGGATCGAAGTAAACAATCGAATACCCGCGGTCGGCCAGCAGCTTCAGAATCTTGATCGCCGGCGACTCGCGGCAATCGTCCACGTTCTTCTTGTACGCCAGCCCCAGCACCAGCAGCCGCGCCGCCGTCGAAGCCACTCCGCGCGCGTTCAAGTACTCGCCCACCCGGGCCACCACTTCGTACGGCATGGCCGTGTTCACTTCGCCGGCCAGCTCGATGAACCGCGTCGAAAAATCGTACTGTCGCGCTTTCCAGGAAAGATAAAACGGATCGATGGGAATGCAGTGGCCTCCCAGCCCCGGCCCCGGATAAAACGCCTGGAACCCGAACGGCTTTGTCCGGGCTGCATCGATCACCTCCCAGATGTTCAGTCCCATGCGCTGCGAAAGCAGCTTCAGCTCGTTCACCAGCGCAATGTTCACGCAGCGGTAAATGTTCTCCAGGATCTTCACCATCTCCGCCGCCTCGCACGACGAGACCGGCACGATGGTGTCGAACGCCGCTCCGTAAAACGCCTCCAGCGCCTGGCGCGACGCCGGGTCGTTGGCGCCCACCACCTTGGGGATCGTCTGCGCCGTGAAGTTCGGATTGCCCGGGTCCTCGCGCTCCGGCGAGTAGCCCACAAACAATTCCTCGCCGATCTTCAACCCTGTCTTTTTCAGGATCGGGATCACCACTTCCGTCGTCGTTCCCGGATACGTGGTGCTCTCCAGGATCACCAGTTGTCCCGGCCTCAGATGCGGCGCCAGCGACTCCACCGTGGTGCGCACCGCCGTCAGGTCCGGCTGGCGCATGTCATCCAGCGGCGTGGGCACGCAGATGCTCAGCGTATCGGCTTCCGACGCCCGGGAAAAATCCGCCGTCGCCATCAACCGGTCCTGCGCCACAATCTCGGCGATCGCCGCCGACGGAATATGCCGGATGTAGCTCTCCCCGCGCATCAGGCGCGTGGTCTTGTTGCTGTCGATATCGATCCCGATCACGCGGAATCCGCGATTGGCAAACAGTTGCGTCAGCGGCAGACCGACATAGCCCAACCCCACCACGCCCGGCCGCAGCGTCCGCCGTTCAACTTTTTCCAAAAAACCGCTCAGGTCGGCTGCCGGTACCGTTTCCTGCATGCGCATCTCTCCTGATTGCAACTTTTAGCGTACACTCACACCACCCAATTCGCATCCTGCCTGCAGGTCCTTGCGCTTCGGCACTTCACAGCCTTCTCGTTCCAGCTGTACTCGCACTTCGTATTGAAATCCGCGATTCCGGCCCAGGTCCTTATGGACGGGGTGACCTGCCTCCGAAGAACTCGACAAGGGAAAGCTGGAGTTCTCTCGTAAGCAGAACGGAAAGACAGGATGAAGAAGAGCCGGTTTACGGAAGAGCAAATCATCGGGAAATTGAAGCAGAACGAGACCGGAGCGAAGACGGCGCATCTATGCCGGGAGCATGGGGTCAGCGCGGCCACGTTCTACGGTTGGAAGTCAAAGTTGGGGGGGCACGGATCGGAGCGAGGCGCAGCGGCTGCGCCAGATGGAAAATGAGAACCGGCGCTTGAAGCATTAGGTGGCCGACCTGAGTCTGGATCGCGAGGCCCTGAAGGCGGTGATCCGAAAGAACGCTTCTCACATTCCCACAGGAACGACTACGACTGCGGCTGCCAGATATACTTACAGCCTAACCAACCTCGAGAAACTCCAACTATCGCTGGATGAGAGAATGGGGCAGGTGAGGAGCAATACCGTTCGCGGGAGCAAACACCGATCCTAAATCTATGCCGACGCATCTGTGCTCCTAATGCACAAAGAAGGGGTGGCGAATTAGCTCGGAAAACGTACCCGCAAATGTCATTGCCTTCCACATCATGGGGTTAGATTTCAGCTGCAAATTCGAAGTTCCCAGCCTGGCACTGCAGTGTTTTGTTGCTCTTACTCAAGATTCAGTGTGACTACGCCTGAATTCCTTATCTGTTGGCCATTCAGCGGATAGGGTGTAAAACTTCCGCCGCCACCCCCGCATCCGCTACTGGTCAACGCAACCACGAGAACCCCCAAACACACGAGCGACGAAATGCGCTCGATCACGGTCATGTTCCGCCTCACTAACAGTGGGAGAAGGAGAATCGGTAGAAATATCCACGCTGATGCGGCTCCAGCGATAGTCTCCGAAAAGACGATCGTGATCTGATAGGCACCGGCCGGAGTTGAAGAGGCGGTGGTGATGGTCACGGTACCGGCGGTTGAAGAATAGCTGCAACTCGCTCCGCTGGGAAGGTTTAAACACATCACAGAAACGTTCGTCGCCGAGGAGGGCAGCACCACGGAATAACTGGCGCTGTTACCGGGAGAAACAGTTGCCGTGTCAGTGATGAACTTCGGCGGCGCTATTCCTGAACTGGCAGTATCAATTTCAAATTGTCGTTCATTGGAAGTGCCACCGCCGGGTGCGGGGGATTGCACCGTAATCGAAGCAATCCCAGGTATCACAATGTCCGAACCGCTAACTTGTGCGGTGAGTGTGGTTGCACTGACGACCTTGGTGGAAAAGGCAGTTGCGCCCCAATATACGATGGAGTTACTCGCAAATCCCGATCCATTTACCTTAAGGGTAAAGGCGGTTGAGCCGGCACTTACAAACGCCGGCGAGAGGCTTTTGATAACCGGCAACGGGCTAACCGCTGTCACTTCCACGGTGGCCCTGCCGGAGTTGCCGTTATAGATTGCCGAACTGGCCGCGGCCGGTGTGTAGGTTGCTGTTAGGGTGTCGGTGCCGACCGCGAGTGACCCCGCAGGAATGGTGATGGTGGCGCTGCCGCCGTTCAATGGCGTCGCCGCAGAGACGTATCCGCCGTCCATCCACACCGAACCCCATTCGCCGATGTACTTGTAGGGGTCATTGTTTTCCGGCTCCCATTCTCCGTATAAGGCGTCGATTTGGGTAATGTCGGGATCGGTAATCACGGCTGACGGGATGCCGCTGGGCGGAATCACCTGCAACGTACCCGCGGCCTGATTGATAATCATCTGCACCGTATATTCGCTGGCGCAATCCACCGCGAGATTCTCTGTGCCGATGAGCGGAAACGAAGCTACGCCGTTTAGTATTTTCATTACCCACCAAGATGTTGGCCCTATTCCCATCCCGATGACGTTTTTGAATGTATTGTCATGCGTTGCGCCCATCCCCACCGAAGTATACGAAGGGTTATAAGTCCCCGATTCGGACGGGCACATGCGGATGGTGCCGCCCACCGTCGTGATGGGATGGGGTTTTCCTCCTACCGATGTTGTATTCGGCAACAAGGCAGCCATGGTGCCCAGCTCGTCCGGCGGGGCATTGTTGATTAAGTGATTCCCTTCAATGACACCGATACCGCCGACGCTCCAAACGGAATTGCCGGATTGAGCTGTCTTCCCATTCAAGAGCGTGCCGTCCGGGTATTGGAAAGTGTCATAAGTCATGGGAGCCGGGTTGTTGCTCATCAGCGTCACCAGCCCGGTAGGCGCGGGGTTGCCTTCAGTGCCAGCCACCGTTATCTGCACAGTGACTGCCTGGGAAATCGCGACGTTGGCAGGAGACACTGTGACCGTTATCGCTGGGGTAGCCAGGGGTAAAACCGTAACCCTCACCGTCGCCGAACCCGAGCTGCTGTTATAAGTCGTTGCGCTATTGGTGTCCGGAGTGTACGCTGCCGTCAGCGTATCGCTGCCTGCCTCCAGCGATCCCGCAGGCACACTTATCACTGCGCTGCCTGCGCTCAGAGCGACGGGTCTCGATGAGTATCCTCCGCCACTCAACACCACCGTTCCGGTGGCTATCGGATTGCCGCTCCCGCCGCTCATTAGGACCGTCACCGTAAGCGCCTGCGCCGTCGTGATGACGGAAGGCGATGGCGTCACCGTCACCCCAGGTGTAATCGGAACCGCGCGCAGTGCGGTGGCGGCAGAAGTGCTGGCCATGAATTCGCCATCGCCCGGATAGCTGGCTTCAACCAGGTGAGTGCCCGGACCGGAGGGAGAGATCCCGCTGGCGGTTGCCGATGCCGTCTCGGTCACCTGCGACAACAACGCGGTCACCGTGCCACCATCCTGATCGACCACCGCAATATCCGTCACCCCGTCGCTGTTCAGGTCCGCGGTTGCCAGTGATACAGGCGTGCCACTATACGGCAGAGGACTCCCAGCCGCTGGCGTGAACGATCCGCTCCCGTTGCCTAGCAGAACAGTTATGGAGTCGGAGCCCGCATTCGCAAACGCTAGATCGGCATTGCCATCCCCATTGAAGTCTCCGGCCGCAATAGAAAACGGGTTGACGCCACCTACTGGGATTTCAGTCCGCGTGAAAGTAAAGTTCCCTTGGCCGAGAAAAATCGTTCCGCTGTTACTGCCCCAGTTCGCGACTGCAAAGTCGGCAACGCCGTCAGAGTTGAAATCTCCAACCACAATGGCAACAGGGCTGTCGCCGCCAACCCCAGTCGTATTGTTTGTCAGCGTGAAGGTTCCGTCCCCGTTGCCCTCGAGAAACATCGCCCAGTCATACCCACCCACAACGACTAAATCCGCAATGCCGTCGCCGTTGAAATCCGCCGTAGCTACTGCATAGGGATAAAGAAGTGATACCGGGTTGCCAGGCGCTTGGGTGAATGTGCCATCGCCGTTGCCCAAAAAGCTCGTTACGGTGCCGGTGCCGGTGGTATCTTGAGGGGTTGCAACAATCGCCACATCCGCAATTCCATCTCCGTTAAAGTCACCCGTCACCAGCGAAATCGGATATTCCGGCAGTGTAATTGGGCTGTTATTTGCTTCAGTAAATGTGCCGTTCCCGTTCCCCAATAGAATATTTACCGACTCGCTGGTGTAATTGGCCACGGCTAGATCGGTGTTGCCGTCTCCATTGAAATCGCCCACCGCAATCGCCCAGGGAGCTTCACCTACGGAAATCGGACTGCCCCCCGCCTGGTGGAAGGTCCCGTTGCCGTTGCCCAGCAAAATGCTTACGGTTCCATCGCCGGAGTTGGCAACTGCCATATCCGCAATGCCGTCATGATTGAAATCACCAATGGCAACCGATTCCGGATAGCTCCCCGCAGGGGAATTCGAAGCATTCAGCCATCCCACCCCTGCCGTGCCCGCTCCCAGCCCAGCCGTGCCCAGCACTGCGTTTGCGTTGCTCGTATCCAGAAATGAAACCGTTCCCGTCGGCGCCGATAGGCTTCCCCATCCGGCCACCGTCGCCGTCAGCGAATAGCTGCCCCCGCTGCCGCTTTGGGTTATCGTCGTCGTGGAGGGATGAAGCCCGGTGACCGTCAGTGAAACCGCGCTGGAACCGCTGCTCGCGTAACTCCTGGTCCCGAGAAACACGGCCTGATAGCTGTGGTTTCCAATTCCCGGAATCAATGTCACTGAAGCCGTTCCGGTACTTGTCAATTGGGCCAATCCCAGAAGGTGAATACCCGTACAGTGCGGCGACGATGCATCGCAGAATTCTACCTGGCCCGGAGTGACAGGCGCGCTTCCTGCCGTGACCATCGCGCTCAATTTTACCGCGGTCCCGGATGACACCGTGGACTGGGCCATCCCACCCGACGTTATCGTCAGGTTGGTGATAGTCGTCGTCTGCGCAGCGCCGGCCGCAGCCATCCCCCCCGAAAGGAGCGCGGCAAACGCCCGACTCAGCCTCAAACCCCTCAAACCTCTGACCACGCCGTTCACTTTCCTCTTGCTTTGCCGCATTCGACCTACGCAAACAGCTCGACGGGTGCCATCACAAGTGGATATGGGGGACTTCTGTATCCTTTAAGAAATGCTCCGCATTGGCATACCGATACTGGCATACCGATGACCAACAACAAGAAGTTGGCACGCCGCATAAGAGAGACTGCCTGAACCCAAGCTGGCTCCGCACTCTCAACGACGTGCGCCATACGCTCGATCACTGGCGTGAGGAATACAACTACGAGCCGTCTCACTCGGTGCTTGACTGCCGCGCACCGCGCGAACTTGCCTTGGCGCTGGCCTGTGGAAAGCAAAGAACGCTTCTCACATTCCCACAGGCACGACTACCGCTGCCAGATATACTTACAGCCTAACCAACCCCGAGAAACTCCAACTATCACTGGATGAGAGAACGGGGACAGGTCAGTAGCAATACCGTTCGCGGGCGCAAACACCGATCTTAAATCTGTGCCGATGCATCTGTGCTCCTAAGAACTTGTTGAAATAGGTACCGTTCTGGGGCGTTGCGAAGGTGTTGCTCGTCTAATAGGTATGCGCGGAGACGAGCGGGTTCAGGACGGGATGTTCAGCTATGTTTCGTTGGAGCAGCGAGTGCCACAGGATCATCCGCTGCGTGCGGTTCGCAAGCTGACGGACACGGTGTTGCGGACGTTGAGCCAGGAGTTCGACGCGCTGTATGCGGATTCGGGGCGGCCATCGATTGCGCCGGAGTACATCCTGCGGGCTTTGCTGCTGCAGGTGTTCTACTCGGTGCGCTCAGAGCGGCTGCTGGTGGAGCAGATCGATTACAACCTGCTGTTTCGGTGGTTCGTGGGCCTGGGCATGGACGATGCGGTGTGGAATCACGCGGTGTTCTCGAAGAACCGCGACCGGCTGCTGACCAGCGACGTGGCGCAGCAGTTCTTCGCGGAAGTGAACAAGCAGGCGAAGCGGTTCATGAGCGACGAGCACTTCACGGTAGACGGCACGCTGATTCAGGCATGGGCTTCGCAGAAGAGCTTTCGCTCGAAGGACGGTTCCGGCGATGGCGACGGGACGGACTTCCGCGGCCAGAGCCGCTCGAACAAGACGCATGAGTCGACCACCGATGCAGATGCGCGGCTTTACAAGAAGAGCTATGGCAAGGAGTCGAAGCTGAGCTACCTGGGCCACGCGCTGGTGGAGAACCGCAACGGGTTGATTGCCGCGGCGATGGTGACGCACGCCGATGGTTTCGCCGAGCGCGACGCCGCGCTGTTGATGCTTCAGCAAAAGCAGGAGGGCCGTTCGCGGCGCATTACAGTGGGTGCGGACAAGGCGTACGACACGAAGGATTTCGTGCGCACGGTGCGGGAGCTAAACGTGACGCCCCATGTGACGAAGAACGACAAAGGGCGTGCCAGCAATCTGGACCGCAGAACCACACGCCAGCCAGGCTACGCTTTAAGCCTGAGCCGGCGATGGCTGGTGGAGAAGGGCTTTGGCTGGCTGAAGCAAACCGGCCCACTGCGCCAGGTCAAGTTACGAGGCTTGGAGAAAGTGGATTGGCTGTTTGTCTTCCGCTGCGCGGCACATAACCTGATCCGGCTGCCACGACTGATGGCTCAACCACCGGGAAGGCTCAGGGAGCAGTGTGCCTGAACGCCGGTTGCTGGCCCCTGGGATGCCTCCTGAGGCCCGCACAAACACTGGCCAAAGGCCTTTTTTAAACAACTTTCAACCAAGCAAAGATGCAAATGATCAGGAAACGCGCTGCAATGCAGCCAATTTCAACAAGTTCCTAATGCACAAAGGAGGGGGGGCCGAATTAGCTTGGAAAATGTACCCGCAGATGTCATTGCCTTCAACATCATGGGGTTAGATTTCAGCTGCAAATTCGAAGTTCCCAGCCTGGCACCGCAGTGTTTTGGTGCTCCTATTCAAGATTCAGTTTGACTACGCCTGAAGAGGTTATCTGTTGGCCATTCAGCGCAGAACCACTTCCTCCCCCACCGCCGCAGCCAATGCTAGTCCACGCAATGAGGACAATTCCCAAACATATGAGCGACCAGATGCGTACGATCGCTGTCCTCTTCGATCTTACTCGCAGGATAGGAAGAAGGAGAAACGGCACGAGGATCCATGCTGAGGCGGTTCTGGACACGGTTTCCGTAAATACGACAGTGATCTGATAGGTCCCAGGCGGCGTTGACGAGGCGGTGATAATTGTTACGACGCCGACAATTGAAGAATAGCCGCAACTCGCTCCCCTGGGAAGGTTCAAACACATCACCGAAATGTCGGTCGCCGCGGAAGGCAGCACGACGGAATAACTTGCACTCGCGCCTGGGAATACTATTGCCGTGACGTTAACGAACATCGGCGGCGTTATTCCTGAACTGGCAGAGTCAATTTCAAAAGTCTGTGCGTTGGAAGTGCCACCTCCCGGCGTTGGGGTCTGCACTGTAATCGGAGTTGTCCCGGCTGCCGGGATGTTCGAAGTCATGACCTGCGCCGTAAGTTTGGTTGGGCTTACGAACTGGGTGGGAAGGGCAATCGTCCCCCAATAAACTGTCGAGCTTGTCACAAATCCCCACCCGCTTAGCGTAAGGGTGAAAGTGGCTGAGCCAGCGCTTACAAAGGCCGGTGACAGGCTATTGATTACAGGCAACGGGCTAAGCGCTGTCACGGTGGCTGTTCCGGTGCTGCTGTTATAAATTGCCAAACTCGTCGCGTCTGGCGTGTAGCTGGCCATGAGCGTGTCCGTGCCTACAGCGAGTGAATTCACAGGGATCGTGAAGGTCGCATGGCCCCCGCTCAACCTTGCCGCCGATGAGCTGTAGCTGCCCCCCGTCAGCGTCAGCGTCACCGTTCCCGTCGCCGTGGGACTCCCCGTTCCCCCGCTCACACCAACCGTCACCGTCAGCGGCTGCGCCGTCGTCAGGCTCGAAGAACCAGGCGCCACCGAAACCGCCGGCATCGCCGTCGTTACCGTCACCGCGCTCGACGCCGTGCCCGTCGCACCACTGTAGATCCCCGAGCTCGCCGTGTCCGGCGTGTAGCTCGCCTGGAACGTGTAGCTGCCCGCCTTCAGCGTCCCCGCCGGGATTTGAATGCTCACCTTGCCCAAGCTCAGCGTCGATGCCGACGAGGTGTAACTGCCCCCTGTCAGCGTTACCGTACCGGTCGCCGCCGGGCTCCCCGTGCCGTCGCTCACACCCACCGTCACCGTCAACGGCTGCGTCGCCGTCAGGCTCGAAGAACCAGGCGTCACCGAAACCACCGGCGTCGCCGTCGTTACCGTCACCGCGCTCGACGCCGTGCCCGTCGCACCACTGTAGATCCCCGAGCTCGCCGTGTCCGGCGTGTAGCTCGCCTGGAACGTGTAGCTGCCCGCCTTCAGCGTCCCCGCCGGGATTTGGATGCTCACCTTGCCCACGCTCAGCGTCGCTGCCGACGAGGTGTAGCTCCCCGCCGTCAGCACCACCGTCCCGGTCGCCACCGGGGCGGCTCCCGGTCCCCCGCTCAGCGACACCGTCACCGACAGCCCTGCGGCCGCCGTGATGCTCGATGGATAAGGATTCACCCCAACCACCGGTGTCGCCGTCGTCACCGTCACCGCGCTCGACGCCGTGCCCGTGGCACCGCTGTAGATCCCCGAACTCGCCGTGTCCGGCGTGTAGCTCGCCTGGAACGTGTAGCTGCCCGCCCGCAGCGTCCCCGCCGGGATTTGAATGCTCACCTTGCCCACGCTCAGCGTCGCTGCCGACGAGGTGTAGCTCCCCGCCGTCAGCACCACCGTCCCGGTCGCCACCGGGGCTCCCGGTCCCCCGCTCAGCGACACCGTCACCGACAGCCCTGCCGCCGTCGTGAGGCTCGATGGATAAGGGTTCACCCCAACCACCGGCGTCGCCGTCGTCACCGTCACCGCGCTCGACGCCGTGCCCGCCGCAACGCTGTAGATCCCCGAGCTCGCCGTGTCCGGCGTGTAGCTCGCCTGGAACGTGTAGCTGCCCGCCCGCAGCGTCCCCGCCGGGATTTGAATGCTCACCTTGCCCGCGCTCAGCGTCGCTGCCGACGAGGTGTAGCTCCCCGCCGTCAGCACCACCGTCCCGGTCGCCACCGGGGCGGCTCCCGGTCCCCCGCTCAGCGACACCGTCACCGACAGCCCTGCGGCCGCCGTGATGCTCGATGGATAAGGATTCACCCCAACCACCGGTGTCGCCGTCGTCACCGTCACCGCGCTCGACGCCGTGCCCGTGGCACCACTGTAGATCCCCGAACTCGCCGTGTCCGGCGTGTAGCTCGCCTGGAACGTGTAGCTGCCCGCCCGCAGCGTCCCCGCCGGGATTTGAATGCTCACCTTGCCCGCGCTCAGCGTCGCTGCCGACGAGGTGTAGCTCCCCGCCGTCAGCACCACCGTCCCGGTCGCCACCGGAGCCTCCCGGTCCCCCGCTCAGCGACACCGTCACCGACAGCCCTGCGGCCGCCGTGATGCTCGATGGATAAGGATTCACCCCAACCACCGGTGTCGCCGTCGTCACCGTCACCGCGCTCGACGCCGTGCCCGTGGCACCACTGTAGATCCCCGAACTCGCCGTGTCCGGCGTGTAGCTCGCCTGGAACGTGTAGCTGCCCGCCGTCAGCGTCCCCGCCGGGATTTGAATGCTCACCTTGCCCGCGCTCAGCGTCGCTGCCGACGAGGTGTAGCTCCCCGCCGTCAGCACCACCGTCCCGGTCGCCACCGGGGCGGCTCCCGGTCCCCCGCTCAGCGACACCGTCACCGACAGCCCTGCGGCCGCCGTGAGGCTCGATGGATAAGGGTTCACCCCAACCACCGGCGTCGCCGTCGTCACCGTCACCGCGCTCGACGCCGTGCCCGTGGCACCACTGTAGATCCCCGAACTCGCCGTGTCCGGCGTGTAGCTCGCCTGGAACGTGTAGCTGCCCGCCCGCAGCGTCCCCGCCGGGATTTGAATGCTCACCTTGCCCGCGCTCAGCGTCGCTGCCGACGAGGTGTAGCTCCCCGCCGTCAGCACCACCGTCCCGGTCGCCACCGGGGCGGCTCCCGGTCCCCCGCTCAGCGACACCGTCACCGACAGCCCTGCGGCCGCCGTGATGCTCGATGGATAAGGATTCACCCCAACCACCGGTGTCGCCGTCGTCACCGTCACCGCGCTCGACGCCGTGCCCGTGGCACCACTGTAGATCCCCGAACTCGCCGTGTCCGGCGTGTAGCTCGCCTGGAACGTGTAGCTGCCCGCCCGCAGCGTCCCCGCCGGGATTTGAATGCTCACCTTGCCCGCGCTCAGCGTCGCTGCCGACGAGGTGTAGCTCCCCGCCGTCAGCACCACCGTCCCGGTCGCCACCGGGGCGGCTCCCGGTCCCCCGCTCAGCGACACCGTCACCGACAGCCCTGCGGCCGCCGTGATGCTCGATGGATAAGGATTCACCCCAACCACCGGTGTCGCCGTCGTCACCGTCACCGCGCTCGACGCCGTGCCCGTGGCACCGCTGTAGATCCCTGAACTCGCCGTGTCCGGCGTGTAGCTCGCCTGGAACGTGTAGCTGCCCGCCCGCAGCGTCCCGCCCGGAATCGTGAAGGTCGCCTGGCCCCCGCTCAACGTCGCCGCCGATGAGCTGTAGCTGCCCCCCGTCAGCGTTACCGTTCCGGTCGCCGTGGGGCTCCCCGTTCCCCCGCTCACACCAACCGTCACCGTCAACGGCTGCGTCGCCGTCAGGCTCGACGAACCAGGCGCCACCGAAACCGCCGGCATCGCCGTCGTCACCGTCACCGCGCTCGACGCCGTGCCCGTCGCACCGCTGTAGATCCCCGAGCTCGCCGTGTCCGGCATGTAGCTCGCCTGGAACGTGTAGCTGCCCGCCTTCAGCGTCCCCGCCGGAATCGTGAAGGTCGCCTGGCCCCCGCTCAACGTCGCCGCCGATGAGCTGTAGCTGCCCCCTGTCAGCGTCAGCATCACCGTCCCCGTTGCCGTAGGACTCCCCGTTCCCCCACTCACACCAACCGTCACCGTCAGCGGCTGCGTCGCCGTCAGGCTCGAAGAACCGGGGCTCACCGAAACCAGCGGCGTCGCCGTCGTTACCGTCACGGCGCTCGACGCCGTGCCCGTCGCGGCATCATAGACTGGCGCGCCGCTCGCGTCCGGTGTGTAGCTCGCTGTCAGCGTGTTAGCGCCGAGGGCCAGGACGCCGGCAGGGATATTGATCCTTGCCGAGCCGCTCGCCAGCGTTGCCGCCGATGAGCTATAGCTGCCCCCCGTCAGCGTTACCGTACCCGTCGCCGTGGGACTCCCTGTGCCCCCGCTCACCCCAACCGTCACCGTCACGCCCTGTGTCGTCGTGATGCTCGTTGACGACGGGCTCACCGTCACCGACGGCATCACCTTGCTCACCGTCACCGCGCTCGATCCCGTTGAGCCGGCATATATGGACGCACTACTTGCGTCCGGACTATAGGCAGCGGTTAGTGTAGCGTTTCCTAGGGCCAGTGACCCTGCAGGAATGGTGATGGTGGCGCTGCCGCCGTTCAATGGCGTCGACGCGGAGACATAGCCGCCGCCCAGCCAGACAGACCCAAATTCGCCGATGTACTTGTAGGGGTCATTGTTTTCCGGCTCCCATTCTCCGTATAAGGCGTCGATTTGGGTGATGTCGGGATCGGTAATCACGGCTGACGGGATGCCGCTGGGCGGAATCACCTGCAACGTACCCGCGGCCTGATTGATAATCATCTGCACCGTATATTCGCTGGCGCAATCCACCGCGAGATTCTCTGTGCCTTCGATCAGGGTTTTGTTGACGTCATTGACCTTCTTCGTCAGCCACCACGATTTTGGCCCGATTCCGATTTCAATTTCGTCATTGATGTCATGCAATGCGATCATCCCCACCGAAGTATAGGAAGGACTATAAGTTCCGCTTGCTGACGGGCACATGCGGATGGTGCCGCCGAACGTCGTGACGGGCTGCGGGGTTCCTCCTACAGACGTCGTATTTGCTAGTGTGGCAAGCATTACGCCAAGCTGATCCGGCGGGGCATTGTTGATTAAATGATTCCCTTCAATGACACCGACACCGCCGACGCTCCAAACGGAATTGCCGGATTGAGCTGTCTCTCCATTCAAGACCGTGCCGTCTGGGTATTGGAAAGTGTCATAAATCATGGCAGCCGGGTTGTTGCTCATCAGCGTCACCAGCCCGGTAGGCGCGGAGTTGCCTGGAGTGCCCGCCACCGCTATCTGTACCGTGACTGCCTGGTCAATCGTTGCGTTGGCAGGAGACACTGTGACCGTTATCGCTGGGGTAGCCAGGGGTAAAACCGTAACCCTCACCGTCGCCGAACCCGAGCTGCTGTTATAAGTCGTTGCGCTATTGGTGTCCGGAGTGTACGCTGCCGTCAGCGTATCGCTGCCTGCCTCCAGCGATCCCGCAGGCACACTTATCACTGCGCTGCCTGCGCTCAGAGCGACGGGTCTCGATGAGTATCCTCCGCCACTCAACACCACCGTTCCGGTGGCTATCGGATTGCCGCTCCCGCCGCTCATTAGGACCGTCACCGTAAGCGCCTGCGCCGTCGTGATGACGGAAGGCGATGGCGTCACCGTCACCCCAGGTGTAATCGGAACCGCGCGCAGTGCGGTGGCGGCAGAAGTGCTGGCCATGAATTCGCCATCGCCCGGATAGCTGGCTTCAACCAGGTGAGTGCCCGGACCGGAGGGAGAGATCCCGCTGGCGGTTGCCGATGCCGTCTCGGTCACCTGCGACAACAACGCGGTCACCGTGCCACCATCCTGATCGACCACCGCAATATCCGTCACCCCGTCGCTGTTCAGGTCCGCGGTTGCCAGTGATACAGGCGTGCCACTATACGGCAGAGGACTCCCAGCCGCTGGCGTGAACGATCCGCTCCCGTTGCCTAGCAGAACAGTTATGGAGTCGGAGCCCGCATTCGCAAACGCTAGATCGGCATTGCCATCCCCATTGAAGTCTCCGGCCGCAATAGAAAACGGGTTGACGCCACCTACTGGGATTTCAGTCCGCGTGAAAGTAAAGTTCCCTTGGCCGAGAAAAATCGTTCCGCTGTTACTGCCCCAGTTCGCGACTGCAAAGTCGGCAACGCCGTCAGAGTTGAAATCTCCAACCACAATGGCAACAGGGCTGTCGCCGCCAACCCCAGTCGTATTGTTTGTCAGCGTGAAGGTTCCGTCCCCGTTGCCCTCGAGAAACATCGCCCAGTCATACCCACCCACAACGACTAAATCCGCAATGCCGTCGCCGTTGAAATCCGCCGTAGCTACTGCATAGGGATAAAGAAGTGATACCGGGTTGCCAGGCGCTTGGGTGAATGTGCCATCGCCGTTGCCCAAAAAGCTCGTTACGGTGCCGGTGCCGGTGGTATCTTGAGGGGTTGCAACAATCGCCACATCCGCAATTCCATCTCCGTTAAAGTCACCCGTCACCAGCGAAATCGGATATTCCGGCAGTGTAATTGGGCTGTTATTTGCTTCAGTAAATGTGCCGTTCCCGTTCCCCAATAGAATATTTACCGACTCGCTGGTGTAATTGGCCACGGCTAGATCGGTGTTGCCGTCTCCATTGAAATCGCCCACCGCAATCGCCCAGGGAGCTTCACCTACGGAAATCGGACTGCCCCCCGCCTGGTGGAAGGTCCCGTTGCCGTTGCCCAGCAAAATGCTTACGGTTCCATCGCCGGAGTTGGCAACTGCCATATCCGCAATGCCGTCATGATTGAAATCACCAATGGCAACCGATTCCGGATAGCTCCCCGCAGGGGAATTCGAAGCATTCAGCCATCCCACCCCTGCCGTGCCCGCTCCCAGCCCAGCCGTGCCCAGCACTGCGTTTGCGTTGCTCGTATCCAGAAATGAAACCGTTCCCGTCGGCGCCGATAGGCTTCCCCATCCGGCCACCGTCGCCGTCAGCGAATAGCTGCCCCCGCTGCCGCTTTGGGTTATCGTCGTCGTGGAGGGATGAAGCCCGGTGACCGTCAGTGAAACCGCGCTGGAACCGCTGCTCGCGTAACTCCTGGTCCCGAGAAACACGGCCTGATAGCTGTGGTTTCCAATTCCCGGAATCAATGTCACTGAAGCCGTTCCGGTACTTGTCAATTGGGCCAATCCCAGAAGGTGAATACCCGTACAGTGCGGCGACGATGCATCGCAGAATTCTACCTGGCCCGGAGTGACAGGCGCGCTTCCTGCCGTGACCATCGCGCTCAATTTTACCGCGGTCCCGGATGACACCGTGGACTGGGCCATCCCACCCGACGTTATCGTCAGGTTGGTGATAGTCGTCGTCTGCGCAGCGCCGGCCGCAGCCATCCCCCCCGAAAGGAGCGCGGCAAACGCCCGACTCAGCCTCAAACCCCTCAAACCTCTGACCACGCCGTTCACTTTCCTCTTGCTTTGCCGCATTCGACCTACGCAAACAGCTCGACGGGTGCCATCACAAGTGGATATGGGGGACTTCTGTATCCTTTAAGAAATGCTCCGCATTGGCATACCGATGACCAACAAAATGCAGTTGGCATTCCGACAACTCCTCCGCTGACGATACAAGCAGCTTGGACAAGTGCGGAATCATCTTTTCGATGTATTCTCTATTGGATCCCGTGACATTGGCAAGCGACACGTTAGGATCGCAAATCTTCAACTGATACCCCTTGCCCAGGAGGCGCTCGGCCAATTCAACAAAAGGGCTTTCCCTCAAATCGTCCGTATTGGATTTGAAAGCCCAACCAACCAATCCAATGTGCCTTGGCGCAGAAACTCGGAAGTTCAGTTCTTCGCGTACCACTCTACGGTTTTCCGGATTCCTTCTTCAAGGGAGACCCGCGGAACGAATCCTAACGAGCGGATTTTTGCTGTATTCGGGCAGCGGCGAGCTGTTCCTCCTGGCTTCGGAGGGCCAGTCTGCAAATCAATTTCCCTTCCGTACACGGCTCCAACCATTTTGGCCACCTTTGCAATCGTAACCTCGCTCTCGGTGCCGACATGGTAGATTCCCAGGTGATCGCCTTCGAAAAACGCTCTCACACATCCATCTGTAAAATCATCAACGTAAATAAAGGCTCGGGTTTGCGTTCCGTCGCCTTGGATCGGCAATGGCACGGCTCCGTGAGGATATTGACGAAGGGCATCCCGCAAGCGCAAAGCAAGCTGCGGAATCACATGCTCTCTTCCCATGCTTGGCCCGTACACATTGTGAGGCCGCACGATCACGACATGGCGAAAACGATGCCGTCCATAATTGATGGCCATCAGCTCGGAGATTATCTTGCCGCCGCCATAGGAATAGCGAGGATTAAGAACATCAGGAATGCTGATCGGAACCGTTTCGTCCGTAGGCACAATTGGCGGTGTCTGATAGACCTCCGATGACGACATGAGGTAATAGTCTTCCACATTTTCTGCAA
Source organism: uncultured Acidobacteriota bacterium (assembly GCA_963766785.1). Classification (GTDB taxonomy): domain Bacteria; phylum Acidobacteriota; class Terriglobia; order Terriglobales; family Acidobacteriaceae; genus Telmatobacter. Next base: position 391,529 of record CAVYBV010000002.1, on the reverse strand, counting down.
TCGCGGCTTCCAGGGTGTTGATCGCACCTTTAACCGCAACGTCCAGAACCAGCTCCGGATTGCTGTAGAAGTACTCAGTCCCATTTACAAAGGCAAGATGGGCAACAGCGTCCATCCCCTTAGTTGCGCTGCGCACTATTTCAGCATTTCTCACGTCGCCATCGACAAACTCGAATTGCGACCGAATATCCTCAAGCCGGCCAACGCTTCCGCGCGAACCGTCATCGAGGATCCGAACTGAGTGCCCTTTATGGATCAAGTTGCGGACAAGAGCGCTGCCTAAAAAGCCCGTGCCGCCAGTAACCAAAATGCGTTTAGTTGCCATTCTTCCTCCACGCATTTTCTGAACCCAGCCGTCGGAAAATCACGCGGTCGTCTTCGCCTGCTCCAACTCCTCGTAAGTTATCCCAAACATCATAGACAACGGCTGGATCGCCCATAAGTCCGAAGAGTGCCTTCCAGTCGAGCCATTCGTAACGTGAATTATTGTTCGCGATGATCACGAGATTTGCACCTTCAAATGCTTGCTCGATCGTGGCCGGCCGCAATCCAAGGCTTTCAATTCCTTCCTGCTCGGCAGCGAAATCCTGACCGTGGATTTCTGCTTGCGGCAGCGCCTCCCGAACTGCCTGAATCAGGATTCTCGCCGGAGTACCTCGTAGATCGTCTGTCTCTGGCCTTCCTTTGAAAGCGAGTCCACAGATTGACACCTTTCGAATCCGATCGCGCTTCTCCTTTGGCAGGTCGATCAGTGCGCTATGGACAACATGGAAAGGCAACTCTTCATTGATTTGACGGCCGGTCGAGATCAATTTCGGAATGAAGTTAAATGGCACAAGTGAATACTGCAGAATATGCGGGTCTTTCTCCAGACATGGCCCTCCCACGAATCCAGGCAATGCTATATTTGTACGCGCATAACCCATATTGGCGGCATGAACCACTTCAACGCCGTCGATTCCTACCGCGTCGCAGAGCATCGCGACTTCGTTCCCAAACGCAAAGAACAGATCCCTGAAGGAGTTGTCCAGAAGCTTAATTACTTCCGCAGTCTCAAGATTTGAAACTCGCAGAGTGGTCGGCGTCATTTCCTGGAATATGACCGCGGCGCGCCGCGCATCTTCTACGGACAGCCCACCGACGATCTGAGGTAATGCTCGCAATTCCTCCAGAGCCTTGCCCTCCATCGTGCGCTCCGGGCAGTAGGCCAGATGAAACTTCTTGCCCGACGCCTGAAGAATCGGCAACACCACCTTTCGTGTTGTGCCGATCACTACCGTCGAACGGAGAACTACCAATGATCCAGACGGCATTGCACCGGCAATCTGCCGCGTTACGCTCTCCACCATGTCGATTCGCGGTCGACCATCGGTTCCCAGCGGTGTTCCGACCGAGATGATGTAGACCGTCGGCCGGTCTTCCCCATTGGGAAATGCATCTCCAATTTCGAGCGTTCCCGAATCAAGCACCCTCCGCAGCCGCGCTTTGAGGCCAAGCTCGTGGAAATGCGGCCTTTTGCTCCGCAATGCACCCAGAATTACGGGGTTAATCTCGAGGCCAATTACTCGAAAGTTGAGCTCCGCCATCACGACTGCAAGCGTCAGGCCCACGTAGCCCATGCCAACAACACAAACACTGCGATCTTGAGAAATGTTCATTCTTTGTCCTTAACGAGCCAGATTTCGTACCACTTACCCGCTGTGCGCGTGCGCGTGATCAACTCGCTCAGGTCAGGTTCGACGATTGACGCCTTCCCCTCATTAATCGCGCGCACTTTTTGGGCGCCTATGTCAACTCCCCATACGGTGTTGCCCGCCCCGGCCAAGCATGCTGCAGAAACCGTCCCAGCATAGCCCATGCCAACTATCGTGATCTCCATCAACTTGTCTCCACGCGCATCATCACCTTCCCTCCAGCAGTGCTTTGGTACATCCCATGGAAGAAAGGCACAATCAATCGGGCAATTTGTAAATCAAAAGCAAACCGAGAGTACAGCGCGCTTGAGCGTCACTACCGCCTACACGGAGTGCGCTTCTCCTCATGCCATTACTTTCTTGGTGGCCCCCCGACCGCGGTCGCTGCAAAGTCATAAACCTGCGCAGAGTTTCTTATGAAATTCTCAGACAACGCCGCGGAATATCACAGCGTCACAATGCGTAAATCGCTAACCCACTGCATTCCGTCACCGCGCGGTAAAGTCTCCGGGCTCATCCCTTTTCCAATCTTCGAATGCCTCCAAGAAGGAATAATGCCAGATATAGTGCAGATCCCGGAGCGCTTTCGGATCAACTGAAGTCGAGCGGAAGAGTTTTTCCACGCGGACTGGATTGACAGACGTCTTGATCCCCAACAATTTCGTAACAAACGAGATGGGATAGGAAGCGCCAAGTAGCGCCGCTCGCGGGATGTTCAGCGGCCTCATACGGTCAATTCCGGCAACGGAGCGAATCGTTGTAACAAACTCCTCCATGGTTGGAACCGGGTTCATGGAAAAATTGAGCAGAAGAAAGCTCTCCCCGGTCCTGTCGAGGCAGTCGAGCCCGAACTGGAGGGCGCGGCAAAGTTCCTTGACATAGCCGCCTGCTTTTCGAGTCTTCTGATTCCCAACGTAAACGAAGTAGCCGCGTACTACGCTGCGAACAAGGCGTGTGACATTACCGCCTTCTCCAGGCCCGAAGACAACGCCGGGGCGCAGAATGAGCAGTTTGTGCCTGGGAGATCCAGCCAGCCATGCAAGGTGAATCTTCTCTGCGACGAGCTTCGATCCCCCGTAAGGGGTGTCAGGAACTGGCAGCGAGCTTTCATCCGTCATCTCTTCGGAAGGACCGTAGGGCGAGATACTGCTGGTAAACACGATCCGCGGACAACCTGCGCGGCGGGCAAATGCCGTTACATGCTCCGCGCCTTTGATGTTGGTTTCGTAATACTCACTGGGTTGATGGCCGGGTTCTCGGTGTACTGCAGCCAGATTCACGACGAGGTCAGCGGACCGTGGTAATTCCTCATCCGCAATCGGTCGCCGCACGTCAATGGCGCGGTATTGAACTGTGCCCTTGGTGATCGCCTCATCCAACAGACTGGCGTATGGCGCCTTACGCGGGGGCGCCAGATCGGCCAGAACGATGCGCCGTGCCAGGTTTTCCCGAAGAAGATGCTGGGTAAGGTGTGTTCCGATGAAGCCGGTGCCACCGAAGATTACGACGGACTCCAACGTTTGCATCCCGTTTCTGAACTCTCCTGAATCTGAGTGGCATTAATGGACAGAAATTCCAGATTCCGCTGCCAGTGCATCCTCGTGTGCCTGAAACTGCGCCAAAGCCGCCCCATCCAGAACCGTCATAAAGTCTTTCTCGAGCTTCATAAAGTGCGCTTCCCAGGTCCATTCTTGCAGGACATAGTCGCGTCCGTTGTTCCCCAGTTGTTCGGCGAGGTGCGGGTTCTCAAACAACTCGATAATATTGGAAACAAACTCGTCGGCGGTATTGGCTTCAAGGAAATGTTGTCCCGGAACAGCGCCGATGCCCTCGTTGGCAACGGTTGTGGCTACAACTGCCTTGGCGCTTGCGAGGTACTCAATAAGTTTGTTCTGCATGCCGCCTGCCGCAAGCATGGGGTTGATGCAGACCGCGGCGGAGCGAATGTTAGTCCCGACATCCGGTACGGTACCGGTGACAACAATACCCCTGGTACCGTGAAGCCGCTTCACGTCCGGCAAGGGGTCGCAGCCCTGAATGACCAACTCAGCCGACGGAACGCGTGCGCGGATTGCATCCCAGCAGTTCTCTGCAAACCACAGAATCGCCTGAACATTCGGCACATATTGCATGTTACCCGAAAAGACAATGCGCTTGGGCACGATGTCCAACTGAGAAGCAGGATAGAATCGACTTACATCGGTGCCGTGCGCGCAAAAAAACCAATTCTGAATCTCGGGTACGTTTCGTGTCCGGCACTCTTCCTTGATCGCTTCCAAGTCGCTCCGCCCGATCAGCACGGAGCGAGTAAAGCGTGTCCATACAATGCTCTCATAGCGGCGCATGAGATTGAGCTCGAGTCCGTAGATTGCTTTCTTGATGAGGCCTTTACAATTTTGATAAATGCGGAACGTGTTGAGCGTTTGAGAGAGCTGCATGGCAAGGTAAGTGGCAACCGGCCTTCCCACGCGTTTCGAGATCTGCGCAGCGTCCAGGGCTGGGCTTACAACCTCCGCAGAGCGAAGGTAATAAACATACAGAACGTCGTACTTGCCTTCGAGAACGCCCTTGCGCACATCGCGAATCAATTTGTTATTGGTAAAAATGCCAACCTGCATCGGGAGTCCACGGAACAGCCCTCGCAGGATGCCGGCAATCTTAAGGAGATTGCCTTGTCGATAGATATTGACATTGCGACAGGTCTCATGCATCCAGCGTTTCTGTTCGTCACTTGGATGTCCATCTGCATCCAGTGTAAAGAAGTCTACCTCATGCCCCCGCGCCGTAAGGAAGCTGAGCAGGTGAGCCACAGTAAGTTGATCGCCGCGCATCATGGGAAACGGCATGCGGCTGTAGACGAACGCGACTTGCAGCTTGCGTCCAGCCGGACCAACTTCCATCCGCTTGGGGAGGACATGCTCAGATCTGGACATTACCAACGTTGCTCCAAATTGGGATTGCTCCTCATCATTGGACTGGAGGGGAGCGCACTCAAGTTGAAATGCTCGACTTCCGTGGCGGCCGGTGACTGGATCGTGATCTCAATGCGAGCGAAGCCAGGCCTCTCTGCGGTTTGAAAACTCCAGGATTTGCATCTTTGCTCTGAGGGAGCGAGTAAATACCCGAATCGTGCCGGCAGCGCTGATGGAAGCTCTAACTCCACGACCGAATTGCAGAGCGCCTTTCCAAATTCGGGAGCATACCAGCCCTGTACCGGTGCTTTTTGACCTTGGACGCAGGTGACCTTGGCTCCCGATCCCTCAATCAAGGGAAGCAGTCGCATCTCGCGCGATGCTGACCGCAATGTAACCACTTGATCCTCCATCTGACACTCAGTACCCGGAGCAAAATGAATAAAGCTTTGGATGGTGTGATTGCCTGCGCCGAAAACCTCATCCATAACGATCCATCGCCGCTTCGGCAGGGCGGCGATGAAGCGACGGTGAGGCGTGGGTTGCTTTTGCCCCGCAAACCCACTATGCAGACCGACGAATATGGCGGATGAATCCTGTTGCAAACAGGTGTAACCCAGCAGGCGAGTCCTCTGACCCACGCGAAACGAAGCCCAGATTTCGGATTGCTCAGCTCCATCGACAGAGACGGTATTGTGCGCTCTCGTGCTGCGCCAAAAATCCCGCCATGGGCCCGCTTCGTACTCCTCAACTCCGGAGTCGACGATGAACCTTTCGCCCGCAATCGAGAGTTCGTAACTGAATAGACTGCAATGCCCGTGGGCGGGAAGATGATCGGGGCCCATAGGCTTGCCGTCGATGATGAACTTGTCGCCTTCTTCACCGTTAAGCAGGCTGAAGTAGCCTGTCGCAGGCAGAGAGGATTGGCCAACATGCGAGTTCGAAACACTCGCCACTTTTCCGCACGGTACCTGAACAAGGCTGCTGAATGGCCCGGGAACAGCGCCGGCCCACCTGCCCGAAACGTCCAGCAAATGCTCCGCCGCAGCTAGAACGTCAAAGGGTTCATAGGCGATGCCGAACGCTGCATCCGCAAAAAGGGAGATTTCGCCGTCCGGGTGAAGCATAGAGAACAGAAAATCCGCCATAAGGATCAGCCGGCCCTGCACCCAGGACGGTGTCTGCCGCCCCTCGACATGCAGAAGATGAATGACCTGCAGATAGTCTTGCAAAACGATCGCTTGGTACATTGGGCTGCGTTCGTATTGCCCACCATCTTCCAAGATTTGTTCCTTGAGACCATCCCAAAGCAGGCCAAGTCCCTTCTCGCGCCATCGAGCACCAATCTCGTTTCCCCAGAAGACTCCAGCAAAGAAAAGAGCCTTGGCATTGGCAAGAAGATGATTGCCCGACAAGTCAACTTCAAGATGGTCTTCGAGGTAGTGTGCTTGTTGAAAGAGGCTTTGAGTCCAGGTTTTACGAAAACCACTTCCGTCCCAGTCGATGGCGTCGGATGCCAAGCTGGCAGATTGCAGCCAGTTCACGATTCTGCGTGAAACTGGATACGAATGCCAGCCGACCCCGGCGCCCACAGGGTTGGACTCAATCCAATCGCCAATGAGCTTCCTGAGTGTCTTTCCCGCTTGCTCGTCGTTGCGCCACTTCGCCAGGACCCCAAGGTCAAGCACGTAATCGAAGTAGTGCAGATTGTATCGCCACAAACGTGTGGTGCCATGCGGGTTCCATGGAACAGGAAACCCTAATTCGCGTTCTTGGTTCAGCAGAATGAATTCGCCGCGGTCAAGCCGTTCCGCACTCTCGCGCAGCCCGTGCTCGTCATACCGAAATTCGATTGTCTGCTGTCGAAACAATCTGGCATGGCGGTTCGGTTCCTCCCCAGCTGGAACCGCGTATCGACGCCTGTTCACCAGCGGGACCCTTCGAGTCACCTGTGATTCTATGTTGTACCGTATGCGATGTACCAGCTGCGATGGCAGATAATGCCTGGCGGTACGCAAATACAATCCGAGCACTAGATCTCCCTCGAAGCATTGATGGGCTCCTCAAGCATTTGGAGGGATACTTCCTGGGGGCGTCCACTGCGCAGAGACTCGACTGCCATCATCGTACACAGCGTTGTCAGGAAGTAATCCTCAGGATTGACCGGCAGTGTCCCTCCCCGCAACGCGCCAACAAACGCATTCAACTCGGCAGCATGCCCCTTGTCCTGCTTCAACCAACTCCTCTGCCGTTTCCGCGTGCCCTTGCCCACAAGTTCCAGCGTACGGAAATCGTCAAGCACGGCAACTGAACCGTCGGAGAAAACTTCCAGTCGCTCCTTTGAGAAGCCGGCTGTCCCTTGTGCCGTGTACACGAGCGCACCGACGGAGCCATCTGCAAAGCGAATCGTCAGCGATACGTTTTCAACATCGGTGAGGCCATTGGCAGGATCGGAGATCGACGACGCAAAGACCTCCGTGGGCCAACTGCTGATCAGGTAACAGAGCACGTCGACAAAGTGCCCGCATTCGCCGATGATCCGCCCTCCCCCCTGTTCGGGATCGAGTTGCCAATCGTCGGCCTGAAGAGGGCCGGCATTGACCCGGTACGTCGCCACAAGGGGCTTCACCCGCCCCTGCAAGAACTTTTTTATCTCTTGGACAAAGGGAGAAAACCGCCTGTTGAAACCCACCATAAGAGCACAGCCGGGATTGTTGCGCACTGCCTCCTGAACCTGCATCAATTGCTGCAGATTAACTGCCAGAGGCTTTTCGACAAATACGTGCTTTCCTGCTTCCATGGCCTTGCAGATGAGATTGGCGTGACTGTCGGGGCGCGTGCAAATCAGCACGCAATCCACCTTCTCAGAGCTCAACAATTCGTCTACATCGGAGGTACAAAACTCAAACTTCCACTTGTCGCCCACACTGCGCGCCGTCAGTCCCCGTCGGGAACAAATTCCTCGAAGCGCTATGCCCTGTTGCTCGCCGAGAGCAGGCAGCAGCACTCCGGTGGCAAAGCCGCCCGCGCCGATCATCCCGATACCTACTTCACGACCAACAACGGCTTTGACACTTGCGGTGTCCGGCCGCTTTTCCAAATGCACGATGCGGGAGTCGGCGGGATTTGTTTCGGGATACGCAAGTAAAACGCCCAAGTACCTCTCCTTGCCTGCAAGAATCATTTCGTATGCATCGATAGCCCGATCAATTGAGAATTCATGGGTAATGAATGGCTTCACGGAGAGTTTGTGCTGAGCAATGAGACTGACGACCGCCTCCATGTTCCGGTTCTCTGTCCAACGGACATACCCGGCAGGGTAGTCGTTACCCTTCTCCTCGTAGCTGCGGTCGTACCTTCCTGGACCATACGACCGCGACATGATGAGCGATAGTTCCTTCTCGTAATAGAGCTTGCGCGGCACGTTCATACCAATTTGTCCGATTACAACGATTCGAGCGCGATCGCGACCAAGCTGACCCGCCACATAGAGTGGCTCGCTGGAATCCGTAGCAGCGGTAATTAAAACAACATCCGCGCCTCGGTTCTCTGACAGCCTCAGGCACGCCGCAGATTGCTCCTTCGCATCCGAACCTGCCTCATCCGCGCCGAGATCCAGGGCCATTTTGCATTTAGCGGGGTCCAGATCCACACCGATCACCTTGCACCCGCTGGCCTTGAGCAACTGAACTGTCAGCAAGCCCACAAGCCCGAGGCCGATTACGGCGACCACTTCGTCCAATGCCACGCAACCAGCTCGAACTCCCTGGAGAGCAATGGCGGCAACCGTGGTGAATGCAGCCTCTTTCAGGCCAATCGATTCTGGAACGGGAACCAAGAGGTTCCTGGGAACATAGACCAGTTCTGCGTGGTTCGCGTATCCCACACCCGCACATGCCACTCTCATGCCGGCGCGCAATCCCTTGACCTGGGAGCCAACCGCCAGGACAACTCCTGCACTGCTGTAGCCGAGGGTCGAATCGGTCGAAAGCCGCACGATCGCCTTGCTATAAGCGGAGAGAAAGCCTTCAGTCCGAGCCTTATCTAGAACCTTGCGAACCAGGTCGGGACGTGACCGCGCCTTCTCAATCAAGCTCTTGCGCGCCATCTCCACCATGCTCCGCTCGGTTCCCGCACTGATAAGGGAATACGCGGTGCGAACGAGCACACCCTTGGACTGAAGCTGCGGTGCGGGCGTGTCACGAACTGCCATGTCACCGGACCTATAATTCTGAATCACCTGCTTCATAATGGATAACTCCAAAAAGTCGGTGTGGCTTCTTCTTAGCTATAATCAGCCCGAGTCCTCCCACAAATTGGGACGCTGTAAGAAGACTCAACCCTGGCACACGCCCTACTGGACCCTCAAAGTATTGCGGAGACCCAACGCTTTGAAAGTTGGCCTCTTCCAATAGGGACCGGAATTGCGGCCAGGTCCAAGTATGCCTTTGTGCACCGAGATGTAAATTCCGATGCTGAAAGGGTGCGCGGAATATGCTTCTCGAATTTGCAAAGCTGATGATGAGTGTTCCGGAAGGGCGCAAGACTGATTGAAATGCCTTGAGCAAATTTGCTGGATTCGAGGAGTACTCAATCACGCTGGAGCAGATAATTCCGTCGAATCTTTCGCCTTTGGGAATGTCAAACTCAGCTGAAATTGTCTGAAAGTCCAGCGACAGTTCTTCCAGGGACTGCCGCTTTGCAACTGCGACCATTTCACGAGATGGATCGAGCCCGATCACCCGGAACCCGCTCTTAGCAAGAATCCAAGAGATTCTTCCAGGCCCACAGCCATAATCGAGGAGGTAGCCGCCGGAGGCGACAGTGGACAATACGGCATTTAGGAAGAGATCGCCGCGCCGGTACCTTCCACCTTCGATTTGCAAATCTGTTTTGGCAGCGAACTTAGATGCCGTATTGTCGAAGACTGTCGGGATGTTCTGCATTCAAGTTTTTCCAACCTTTGGGATGGCTCGCTTCTAAGCAGGCCTGCAAGCCATTGGAGCGGCTAAGATGCCTCCTCTATTCTCGCTAGAATGGCTTCGCCGGTTGGACCGAATCGTCAATACGCGCTCCTCTGGGAACTTGTGCGTTCACTCCGAAGGATTTGCAAATGCTTTGGCCCCGTACATCGGAAGCACGTCAGACGGAGGGTGTGTCCGTCGCACAATACATTCGATAGTACCGGCGACCTTAATTCCCGTTTCGCGAAGAGAGTAACGACTTGCAAGGACACGCCCGCAAGTTCCCATTTCCGATCTGCACGCCGGATCGATTATTAGCGAGTTGATCGCAGAAGCAAATGCCTCAGGCGTTCGGGGTAGTGCAAAGCCCGCCCCAGAACCGGCAATTATTTTCGCGTAGCTGATTGATTCGCTTACTACAACAGGAAGCCCGCAAGCCATTGCCTCAAAAACTGAGAATCCGAAATTCTCCGAATGCGACGGCAGCGTGTACACATCCGCGTCAGCGAAGGCCTCAAGCCGCATCTGCGCATCGGCGTTGCCAGTCAATACAGTCTGCTTCTCGATACCGGCCGACTTGATCCATTCCTGAACTTTTCGCTTAAACGACGGCGGGTCAGAAGGGCCAACAATTGCTAGCCTGGCATCCGGTCTTTCCTCGATGATCAGGCGCATCGCTTGAATAAGCAGATCCAATCCTTTCACTGCGTGGAGCCGGGCCAAAAACAAAACGAGTGGTCCCGTAGATCCGTCGAGAAAGCGCTGGCGAAAACGCCCTCTTTCAGGAAGGTCCTTAAATTCGTCAGCAGAAAAACCGTCAGGAACAACAACGGAAAGCTGCGTCAACTTCAAATCCGCAGTTCCGGCACGCTCTCCCGAGGAGGAGTAGAACATTACTGCGGCATCGCGCAAAATGCGATTTGCAATCAGCCAATTGTAAATCTTCTTCTTGCGGATGCTGATTCCGCGTTGGAATGGAGACAACACTCCGTGTGGCCAGAATCCATAAGGCTTGTGGTAAATGCGAGCCATCAAGTAGCCGGCAAATACCGGAAAGGTGTATAGCGAGTGCAGAAGGACGAAATCGGCGTCGCGCACCACTCTGCGGAACTTCCACAAGATGGATAGGTTCATTTGCCAGCGTGACCACGGCTTTACGCAAACGACGCCAAATGTCCCCTTTCCCTCGCGCCGGCTCCCTGCCTCTCGGGAGTTCGCGACACCGTATTTCTCTTTGCCTGGAGGAATGCGCCCCGCCAAAACCAGTACCACCTCATGTCCGACGGCAGCGGCGCTGGCGAGAATTGTAGGAACAGACACAATCCCCGCAAACTCACCTCGCGCGCCTTCCGAGAAACCCACAATTCTCATCCTATGATCCTCATTCTCAACCAGCGGAAGCTGCACTTCACGGGGTGAAGCGGCACCGTCCGATCAATCATGAATTCGCGTTCGACTTTAAAGTGGGCTCGGAGAGTCGGGCTCGCATTTCCTCTGCCACTGCATCGATGATTGTTAGCAGGGGAGTCGTTGGCCGGTATCCGATTATGCTCTCGAGTTTTGCCAAGGAAGGAACGCGACGTGCCATGTCCTCAAACCCTAGCCCGTACGCTTCTTCGTAAGACATATGGATTACATTTGATTGTGACTGCAGTCGGATGCACACGACTTTAGCTAGCTCATTGATAGATATTTCTTGGTCATTTCCAATGTTAATAATCTCTCCAATTGTCTTTTCACTCTGAGCAATGCGAACTAGCGCTTCAACAACATCAAGCACGTAGCTGAAACAACGGGATTGCGAGCCGTCTCCGTAAACTGTAATCGGCTCGTTGGCCAATGCCTGTCGGACGAATCTCGGTAGCACCATACCATAACGTGCTGTCTGCCGTGGCCCGACGGTATTGAAAAGGCGAACGACCGTGATCGGGACCCGCTTCTCAACATGGTACGCAATTGCCAAGAACTCATCCAGAGCCTTTGAACAAGCATAGCTCCACCGCCCGGCATTACTTGGCCCTAGTACGAGATCGGCGTCCTCTGAAAATGGAAACTTGTTGCTCTTCCCGTACACCTCGGAAGTGGACGCTATGATCACGCGTTTTCCCTTCTTGGCCGAAGCATTGAGCACAACCTCGGTGCCATGAACATTTGTCTCAATCGTTTTGACAGGGCTGTCAACCACCAATCGAACGCCTACTGCAGCAGCCATATGAAAGACGACATCAGACCAATCCACCCACTCCGCCACTGTAGATGCGGAAAACACTGAACCAATTGTGTAATGGAACCCAGGCATTCCCTTCAAATGTGCAATGTTGTCGATCGATCCAGTGGATAGGTCGTCAATGATTGACACGGAGCATCCCTCTTTCAAATAGCGCTCCGCAAGGTGCGACCCAATGAACCCCGCGCCACCGGTAATTAATACTTTCATGCTATTCTCCCTCCGATTTGTAAGTGGGCTGACCAGCCCGTTCTCTCATCCGGCCATAGCTGAAGTTTCTGGGGTTTGTTTGAGCTGTGAGCAGGATCCGGCAGCCCTAATCGCAGTTGCGCTTTTAGGAATGTGGGAATCGTCTTTTGATTTCCACAGTTCCACCGGGCAGCGTTGCGGCAAATTCGCGCGGCGGTCAGTAAACACGCCTCGATTCATATACATCCCGTCTTGTTGTGCGGATTATGGAAAGACTCCATTTCCCCCAATGTCCAGTCTTTCGGGGGGCGAGTCGGCATCATGTTAACGTCAATGACCGGCTCTCAAGAATCGTATCGGCCCATCGCGCCGGCGTGAACTGCTTCGATAGCAGATGGCTCGCACGTGACATCGCGTCGAGCCGCTCCTCGTTGAGGTTGCTGATATGGGACATAAGGGCGGACATACTTTCTATATCGTGGCTCTTAAAGATGTAACCATTGTAATTACTCTGGACGAGGTGGGCCGTCGCGCCAACGTTCTCAGATGCCAGAATCAATAACCCCGCAGAGGCAGCTTCGTGAAGAGCAATCGACCAGTTTTCAAGCGTGCTTGGCAGGATAAAGCACCCGGCTGATGCCAGTTTCTCACTCAAGCGGTCTGGCTGTATAAACCCTTCAAGGTGAATTCCGCGGCGACCCCTTAATTCAGACTCCAGCGGGCCGGAGCCGCAACAAATGAGAGGCCACGGATCCCTCACTCTATTGCGGTAAAGCTCATAAGCTTTTGCCAACTGATCTAGACCTTTGCATTCCACAAACCTTCCTACAAAAAGAAAGGCGCGAGGCACAGGGCGCCCCGCGTTCACCCGCGAAACATGTACTTGTTCAATTGTCGGTTGATCACAAGAATAAACGCCGCGAAGAATATTACGTTGTTCGAATCCTAACCTTTTTGCAAACGCAGCCTGCGGTTCTCCCGGAAGCCAGATTGCGTCTGCAAGCGGCTGCACAAACCAGGGAGCGATGAGAGTTCCCATGCGCTGTTTCGGAGTAGCTCGCCAACAATTATCTATTGCCATCACCCGAAACGTTTTCTTAGCAAGCATTCTGGTAATCCGGCGATATGCTGGAACATTCCAACTGCTAAAGACCACTATTTCGGGGTCAAACGCGCGGACCCTCGCTGTCAGACCCTCAGCATCGTCCGCCGATCGGAATCTAAAACGATCTGGTATCCAGGCAAACTGACTGTCATCAAAAGGCGCTTGAGGTGGGGCAAGTGGTTGATCGCATACAAACAACTGTACGCCGTCACGACTTGCGAGCTCTTTCAGACAAGCATTAAGATATCCTGACAAACAGCTCCAGAGAATGGCTATCCTCATACAGACTGTTTCCTCTCACCAGTGGTTTTTAGCCATTGCCAAAGACGCAGTAGCAGTTGCTCACACCTATAGAGAAGACGAAGGCCTTCATCGATTAAGCACCAGTCCCTGCCCATGATCTGTCGAAAAATGCGCTTGCAATCTCTAAAATATAGGTGGTTTAATCTTCCAGACCCGGAGAGCGACTCTCCGTGTATCCGAAAACACCCGAGGTCTTCGTTTGTATAGCCGATGACAGAACCCATCTCTAGGAACGAAATAAATAACTCGCCATCCCAAGAGGTACGATTCTCGATATTGAATCCCTTCGAGCTTCGGAACGCCTCGCTGCGAAAGAAGGTGGATTGCTGAAGCCAGCGTGTTCCACCATAGAGCGATCTCCGTACCGTAAACTCTGTGGTCTTTACGTGGCGCCTTACCCGCCTGTCGGCATCTACGATATATCCGTTCCCCATCAGCATCCCGCATTTGGGATTGGAGTCAAAGAACTCGGCAACGCGTCCCAAAGCGCCGGGCATTAAGAAGTCGTCGGCATTGATGAATCCAAAGATATCGCCTGTAGCTTCCGCAAATCCACGATTCAGTCCATCTGCAGCGCCCCGATCGGGCTCCAGGATAACTTTCGAGATTCGAGAGCGATATCGTTCGATAAGGTCACGGCTGCCGTCCGTCGACCCAGGGTCGACAACAATGTATTCAACGTCGGTATAATCTTGCGTAATGATCGACAAGATAGCCTGTTCAAGAAATTTCGCCTGGTTGAATGAGAGGGTGACAATGCTGATACGTGTCATAGGAAACCCATTCGTGGAGCGCTGCCTCGACCGGCGGTTCTTGGGCGCCTGGTCCGGGTAATTATGCCCGGGTTCGCGGTTCTAAGAAGTCCTTGCAGAGGATGCCACCGTGCTCGCCCGCAGCGCAGCAGCCTTGGAACCGCTCTGCGGTTTGCGCACCAAACCAGCAATCGCGTTTGCCGAGGCGCGCGACGCCATAGTCATGCAGGTCATGAGAAGGACAACGTAAAATGGAGTGATGATTCGCATTTCCGACCCGTAGGGGGAAAACAACAGGTCCCAAAGCGTCTCAAATCCGGCAAATGCCGCAAAGGGAAGCAGTGGCACGCTCGCGGGATAGACTCTCGAAAGCGCCCTGACCACCAGAATGAAAACCCAAAACCAGAAGACCGCGCCGAGGATTCCGGCGCTCACCCACGCGCCAAGGATGTACGAGTGTTCTGGTATATAACCCTCCTTAAATGCTTCAAGATCCATCTCCTCCCTGACGTCATAACCCAGCAACGCCAGCGCACGCTTTTCCATATACACATAGAGCGGATCCCGCGCCCATGAGCCGTGACCCAGAATCGGCGACGCATAGATCGCCGGGATCGAGGCAAGAACCTCAACGCGGCCACCGAGAAGGAGTCCGTACTTGCCGCCGGATTCAAGTTTGTATTTATTTCGGGCTTGTTCTCCCAGCATGCCTGCTTTCGCGGCATAGCTGTACGCCCAAACGATTCCGATAGCGCCGATCGCAAGCGTTGCAGCCACTGCCGCGATGGTGCCGACTTTCAGTTTGACTCCCCGAGCCGCCCTGTTGCGCAAAAAGCGGGTAACGGAAAGGTACAAGGCGGCAGCCAGACAAAAACCGCCCGTGCTTCGAGTGCCCAGAGCCATGTTGAGAACGCCGGCGGCCATGGCCAAGGCGACCGGCCAGGGATCGCGACACTTTTTGCGGGAGGCAAAGAGCAGAATTGCCCAGGTTACCGGATAGGAGATTCCAAATTTCCAGGGGTCGCCTTGCATGTATTTGTCGGGAGTGATCCAGGATTGAAGCAGGGTACCTATAACCAATCCCCACGCATAGAGCGTCAAGCGTTTGGGGCGTCCGTACAGAATGGTGAAAAAGATTGTAAATGTGGCCAGAGTAAAGCCTATGTTGCTCCAGCCGCGCGCATAATCTCTAAACGCGGTGTGTCTTACCACGTCTGTGACACACTGTGAGACAAGCCACAGCGAACAAAGGATCAGAAGCGTTTTTGCACCTCGAGGTTTGAGGTTGAATCTTCTGCCGAGAGCCAGGCATAGAAAAATGATGGCGATGGCAACATCAGAGCCGCTTAGGGTACCAATAACCTTGAGTTGAACAACGCGTAAAAAGGGAATCAGGAATGCAAGACAGTCGAGCAAGTCAAGAGACTTGTCATCCTGGCTGGCGGGCCTGACCTTCGTTGCGCCGTGTGTGCGAACACTGCTCATCAATAAACTACAAGTCCGAGTTCAGGATTAAACGATTACCTGGGCTCGTACGGCCAAGCCTAGAGTCGCTCCGCTCTGAGGAACGTTCCACCGATTTGGAGCATGTATTCCGTTCCTGCGGCCCAAAAGACAGGTTTCACGCCGACCATTTGAAAGCCTATTTGATAGATCATCCCGAGCATCTCGTCAATCAGCGGCTGACCGCCATACAAAGGCACGAAAGACAGTTCGCACTCAAGTCCATCCACACGCCGCATAAGATTGCCGGCACCTCGGATCACCTCTGCTTCATAGCCTTGCGTGTCGATTTTCAGCCAAACCTTGTCCTTCAAAGTCAAGGTTGGCAGCACGCTGTCATCCAACGTGCAATTGGATATGCGTTCACTTGAAACGTAGGCGGCACCCGGGGCATTCGCGACATGACTTTCAAGCATTGGCAGGAGCGAACTCGACGCGCTGTTCCCTGCGATATGTATCTCTGCGGTCCCGGCACGAGCGCCACAGCCGGAATTGATTGCCTTCCACGACCCATCCGAAGCGGCGGCCTTGTTCAGTTCCGCAAAGGCTGCACTCAGGGGCTCGTATGACCAGATCGGGCCCCTGTATCCGTCCTGGCGCAACTCGGATGCATATTGGCCGCTATTCGCCCCGACATCGAGAACGAGGCTGATCCCAAGCCGCCTCATCACCTCGACTCTGCAATGCGGTCCAAACCACGAACGTTTGTGTATTTCGTAATCGAGCTCATTGCCAGCCAATTAGCACAGGTCGTTCTCCCGAGGTTGAAAGGCGCTCAAGTATCCCTCAGCATTCTTTAGGTTGAAAAGGACGATGAAGCACCCTCGACGCTAACCAGGGAAAAGATGCGGAAGCGAAGAAACAATGTTGACGAAGCCGTCGCAACTGCAAATGCAATCGCCGCTTCCTGTACCGTGATCTGTTTCATGAACGAGGCGATCGCTATGAGAACTACCGCATTGGCCGCAAGCTGGATGCCTGCCGAGTAAGCAGAATCCCTGGCTCTACCGAGGCCGATCAGCATGTAATAGGCCGACGATCCAATGAGGCTCGCAAATGCGCCGATCAGAGCAATCCGGAATGTGCTTGGCAGTAATGGATTAAAGCTCTTATGGAGCCAGACATGAAGTAGCGGATTTATCAAGATCATCAGCGCAAGAAACGTTGGCAATGCGAAGAGAAACATCACGCGAAGGCATTTACGGTCGATCGCATTGATGCAGTCATGAATGCCCTGGCTCTTTTTAGCGCGGAGGCTGCTCACCTCGGGCATCATTGGCCTGAAAGCCGCTTCAAAGACGCTCCGCACCCTCATGCTGCCCATTAAGCACATGTCGTTCACGGCAACCGCCTCGAGCCCTGCGTAACGGGAAAGCATAAGCCGCGTGAAGGGCAGAAACATTGTGGCAAAGGCTCCACTTGTCAGGATCCATCCCCCCGTGCCGAGCAGTTGCCGAAGCTTATGGCGGCTCATGTGGGTGCGCGCCAGGAGCGGAACCGGCATCATTCGTTGTACCTGAATGAAGGAAACAATATGCGCCGCCACATAGCCGCAGAACCCGCCGAGCAACATGCCGCGGAGTTCAAGGCCCATATAGAGAAACGTGGCCGAGAAGGCGACCACGAGGATCTGAACGAGGGTTTCGTTATAGCTGCCGCGGTCCATCCGTCCTAACCCGCCCAGCGCAGAATTGAACGTGGAGAACAGCAGGACGAGCAGCGACAGCAACGCAACATAGGGAAGCAGCGTGAATACAGTCGTTGCGTCGGCGCCGCCCAGCTTGAACCAAACCAGGACACTGTGCCGCAAAACTGTAGTGATCCCTACGAATGCAAGACCGAAGGCCACGATGATTCCGCAACCCATGTTGATGTAGGTTTTTACGCCTTCCCAGTCCCGCCGGCTGTGATCCTCGGCAACAAGCTTCATGAGCGCCCACGGTATTCCGAGGTTCCCGAGTTGTGCGACAGAAACGATAACGCTCAGAACAAGCCAAAGACCATAACGATGGTATCCGAGATAGTGCAGATAAATGGGGTAGGACAGGATGCTGACGCACATCCCGATCAACGCCATAATCGAGCCGGCCCCCATGTTTCTGTTGAGCTGGGAGCTGCGCAGTTTCGACAAAAGCTGAAGCAACAGGGCTTTGAGATTCCGAGGTTCTGCGGCCAATCGACCTTTCGCCTCCCCAGCCGGCGCGCTGCGTGGTTCCCCTGTTACAGATGCTGCCGCATCCACAATATTGCTCAAAACCAGATCCTTTCCTCTCCAAACTGTTCTTCACAAGCGACGCGGCCGCGGTCGTCCTTCCTTTGAAACCACCGACCTACTGCACCTCCACTGTGGTTTTGCGCCGGCGCCGCAACCTGAGGACAGTTCCGGCAATCTCAGTGATCAGCTGTTTCGGTTCCGCTGCAGGATCCATTTCCTCCCAGCGATCCAGGCCGAAAACAACTAGAAACGCCACTAAGACCGCCAAAACAGTTCCGATCATCACAATGAGCCGCTTGGAGGGCGCAGACTTCCGCTCCGGAACATTGGCAACATCCAAGACCCGGACTGTCGGAACCTGTTTGACCTCTTCGACCTTTGCAATCTCGTACTCCTTGGTCAGTGTTTCCCAAAGCTCCTCGTCGACGTGCACTTTCCGCTCCAGGTCGTAATACGTGAGTCCCAGCGCCGGTAATTCGCTCACCGACGGATAGGGTGAGCCGCCCCCGTCCGGCGCGGCCCCGCGCGCATGTGATGCACCCCCGAGTGCGTCGATCTGCCGTTCCAACTCGGCATTGCTGGCCTCCATGGCTTTTACTCTGGCATTATCTTCCGAGTAGCTTTGCTTCAGCGCCGCAAGCTCGCTCCGACCATCGATCAGTTGCGCCTGCAGTTTTAGACCGGCGTCCACCATCGATACTGCCTGTGAATGAATGTCGAATGCCCCGCTCTTGGTCGAGAATTGACTTAAAACCTTTGACGATTCGTCGAGGTCATGCTTAACCTCTCCAACTCGTGCCTCCAGGAATTCCCGCTCCCTGCGCGCGGAGGAAGTGGAGTCGTCCGTGACGACCCTATTAAGCTCTGTCACGTAATCCTGCGCCAGCTGCGCTGCGAGTTGTGGACTAAGCGCATTCACGCTGATGGTGATAATCCCGCTTTTGTCATCCTCCGAAATGGTCGTATCTGCAGCCAGCTCTTTGCGTGCATCCATCATTGTGTGCGCACGGTAGTAATGCATCAAGCTGAACCGCGTTATCAGAGCGTTTTGGACATTACTACTCCCCAGAATTGCAACAAAGAGTTCCCCGGGGCTACCCATTCCCAGCATCTCATCGGTAATATTTGCGTCAGGATTGTTCGACAACAGGCTCATGAAGCTGCCAAACGAAGAGGTGTTCCCCGGGGGCATTAGCGTGGTAGTCGACGTATAGATATTTGGCAGCATGTACGCGTACAGCACGCTAATCAGGATACCGGCTGTCAAGATAGACAAAACAATCCTGCGGCGGGCCCCGATCAAGCGCAAGAAGCGGACAAAGCTAACACTAAGACTCCCGCCCTCTTCTTCCATGGCAGCAAACTCATCTTCATTTGGCTGCGGCAAAAGGTCGGTGCCGGTCAACGTAGTTCGAGACTCGTCCATTGTGAAACAACCATCCTCAAGTGTGATCCAATTCAGCGTCTGTGACCGCTAAACACCGCCGCTGAAAGCAGACGGCGATGCGGCCAGGGATATGATCCGTTCAATATCCAGAATGTTTGTCGCACAAAGATCTCGAACATCCTGGATGGCTCGGGTTAAGAATCAGTTCCGATAGGAGATTAAACTCCTGTTCTATAGGTCAGAATGCGCCCACCGCGGCGCCTGTGATTGCCACCGACGACATGACCTGGGCGGTCGCGATCAGATTGCGCCATAATTGAGATCCGCCGATCACCTTCTCCGGAACGATGATCGAATCTCCGGCATGCATGCGCACGTTCAGCTCGCCCCCATAGAACAATCTGTTCGATTGGGCCACCACTTCGCCGTTGGCGCGCATGACAAGAATATGCTTCTTATCGCCAAAGTCCGTCACACCGCCGGCTCTCTCCATGTACCATTTGGCATCTCTCCCCGGCTCAAAGAATAACCCCCCGGGGTTGTAGACTTGTCCGCTTATGACCACGACATCCGGGCGTTTGGGAATTGTGATTCTGTCCCCCGTCCTGACAACAATATCGGCGGGCGTATTCGCCCATCTGGAAATGTCGCTGGAGATTCTGATCACCAGACGGCCCTCCGCCGGATGGCTGCGCAACGCAGCAATTGCTTCCTGCTGCTGCTGACGCATGGCCTGTAGTGTCTCCTGCTGGTTCTGCACGGGCTCGTTCGAGTTGAACTTCGTAGCGGGCGTCTCTGATTCAATGCGCTGAATCAATTCATCGCGGTTCTTCTCCTCCAGATTGCGAACATCGATTCGATCGAGGACCGCGCCTTCAGGAAAGGCGTCTGCACGAAATCCTCCCGCGCGCTTCAAAACTGAGCTGAGCCGCTCTCCCTCCTCGACGGCGTATGTTCCGGCAAATTCAACTTCCCCGTTGACAGCAATCGACGCTCCGATGTCCTGCCAGCCGGTCAACTGGCGGATACCCACCACGTCGCCAGGTTCCAGCGGAACGTTGGCGTCTTTGTCGCCCTGCATGGCGTCCTCTATCTGAACGACACTGTCCTTGACCAGCACTCGTTGTCCGTTCTCGATTGTGTAACTCGAGAGGTCAGCTTCTTTGCGATACGCTCCACGCGCGAATCCGCCCGCCATGCGCACGAGATCAGCTACTCTCATTCCTTTTGACATCGGGTATTGGCCAGGACGAAGTACCTGACCCGCTATCCTCACCATCGGCGCATCAATCTCGTAGCGGCCATAGATGCGCACCACGTCAAACGGCTGTAAGGGCACCGAATCGTTGCCTGCGAGAATGTCGGGCAAGTTAAGGTTGATTGTCTCTGGCCGATAGTCTGGCGCCTGCAGGCGAACCAGTTCAGCGTGATCTGCCGGCTCCGGCAGCACATCCTGGTAGGAATGAATCAGATCGTTGATCGTCATTCCATCCTTGTAGGGATATCCGCCGGGTCGATAGACATGCCCTTCCAGATAGACTTTGCGTTTATTGTAGGGCAGGATCGGTGAGATCAGAACATCGTCTCCATCCTGCACCTGGAAGGACGACAAGGTTTTCAGCAGTTCCGCGTGATCGCTGGGAAGCTGAAGATCCAGCATGGTCCGGCGCTCGTGAGCCACCACGCGCTCGACGTGAATCTGTTTGAGGCTGGCTGTGACCAGGGGACCTCCGGCAAGGTTCAGCATCTGATCCAGCGTTGTTTCTCCGTGTAACTCGAAGATGGCAGGCCGATGTACGTACCCTCGTACCGTCACTTGCGGCCCCGCGGGCGGAATCAGGATGGTATCCCCGGGTTGCAGGTGTCCAGGATCAGTGCGAAGCCCTTTCAGTAGGAAATCGTAAAGGTCAAACTCCTTCACCAATGCGCCGCCGCGATATTGGCGCAGGATTCGCAGCGATCCGCGAGCGGTCGGACCGCCCGCGAGAAAGAGCGCATTCAACGGCGTTGACAATGCGCTCAGATCGTAAGCGCCCGGTTGCTGAACATCGCCGACCACATACACGCGCACCGTCCGCACCTGGCCCAGCGAGAGCTCTACGTGTTCGTCATGAAACTGCTTGTTGAGAACGGCCTGTATCACCGCTTGGGCATTGGCGATCGAAAGCCCCGCTATTTGAATGGCGCCCGCATCCGGCAGTGAGATCTGACCTTGGCGATCGACCATCTGTTCAATGCGCGCCGACTGCCCACCCCACATGTTGACCATGACGCTGTCGCCTGGACCAAGAACATAGTCCGGTCCAACCGGAAGGTCCATCGGTAACTCGTCGGCATTTCCCGCGCCGATGTAGAAAGCATCGCTGCCAAAGCGTTTGGGGGCTGCGCCGAACCCATTCGGAACCAACTGGTTCAGATCCCGCAGCGAAGGGAGATCGCAATAGGGAATGCCTCCCACCATTCTTGGGGCCCCAGTGGGATTGGAATAATAATAAAGATTGCGCTCCCTGGCAGCTTCCGCCCGAGCGCGGTTTGCGCCCGCCGCAGAAAATGGGTTGCCTTGATTCGCGTTTGAAGCCCCGTTAGGATTGGACTCCGCCTCGGAATTCGGGTTGCCTTGATTCGCGTTTGAAGCCCCGTTAGGATTGGACTCCTCCTCGGCAGGGTTGATCTCTTCCTCGATCGGCATCGTTGGACAGCCCGAGAGGGTATTCGGATTCTCGACGCTTTCCAACGGCTGTGGCACAGCGCGGTTTGCCGCGGCCCGGGCCCCCGCCGGGGCTGTCGTTTGCGCGCCCTTCGCTTTGCCAGCCGCCTGTGCTCCAGCAGCGTTTGATGTCTGCTTTTGCGTGAATCCGTTTTGCCAATTAGGCTGCTCACCCGCAGTGCCGGTTCCTGTCGCACTTGAGCCCGTCGGGCAAGGTTTCCCAGTATCCGGCCCGCAGGCTGTTTGGCCGCCGCCCTGGTCACTTCCTCCACCGCCTCCCGCCTGCGCTCCGCTCGTTGCCGGCATCGCCCCGGCAATGAGTATCATGGCAAGAATCATTGCAAGGTGAAATCTCCCCAACCGAGGCCACTGAGACGGGGCGTTCATGGGCTCACTCTTTTTGATAGCCACGTTTCTCCTCTGAAACCTTTCGAAATCAAAAATGAAAAACATATTCCGCGGGGACACTCCAATCATTTGCCGGTGCGATTTGGGCGATGCCTGCCCCGTTTGTGGGGCTCATCTGCGCCGCGACTTGTCCCGTTTTGGCGCCTGATTGGCGGCAGACCGGCTCCTTGCGCATCGGAGGCTTTCTCGTCGCGCCGCATCCTTAGACCAGTGACAACGCCAGGAAATGCCGAAACGATGTTCGAAATCGAATCGATCGAAATCATGAAATCAGGAATCGTAAGTCAGTATGGTTTCGCGGTTGCCGGTAAGCAGAGCCGGCGTCCTCATAGCCCCTTGACTATCTAAAATGCAAGGCACTCAGGCATGTGCCAAATCACACAGCCACGTCCGGCCAAACCGTCTGATGCCCTTTAATGTACGGGGAAAACCCTCATCAGATGGCAAGTTCAGCATAAAGCCAGCGCACTCGCTGCGCAAAAAGAAACATCGCATCAGCGAAGATCGTATTTTTGCCGCGGATACCAGGTCACTTGGAATCTTGTTGTCGTGGCCGTCTGTTCACCGGGCAGGTAAACAGGCGCCTTCCAATGTTCAGCCGTGAAGCTCCCGCTGATTGCAAAATCCCGATGGATGCGCTTTTCCACTTCGACGCCAATATCGTTCAGCGTTGTGCCACCCGGGATAAAGTCCTTTGCAGCCTTCTGTGTACGTGCGGTCAATTGGATCCACTCGTTCCCGCTCAAGTGGTACGTCATCCACGCCTGCCCACCCTTGTCTTCGCGGCCCATCCAGTCGCCGAAGATCTGTCCCTGGTTTGTATACCCCTGGCGCTCGATGGTCTCCCAATACATGAATTGACCGCCAGGGGGGCTGGAAACGGGATCGGTGCTTGATGCTTCAAGTCGAAAATCGAGCTTGGGCACGCCCGGTACCCGAACCAAGTAAATCCCCGGCCTCCATGATGCGCGGCGCGGCGCATCAATTGGCGAAAGATCGTCGTGTACCTCACCATCCGCATAGAGCGTGGCCCAGTTACGCAGGAACGGTAGCCGGTAGGAGAAATCGAACGCCCCAAATCGTGCCCCGGGATCATACCGGGAATCCTTTACCGCCGGCGAGGTAGCAGACGTACTGAAGAAGCTCTTGAGGAACGTGTGCAGGGTTACAGGAGAGTGGCCTTCGCCGCCGAACATCGCCGTGCGCTCAAAGCCAAACTCCAGGTTCGCCGTCGGCTTGAAACTTATCTTCTCCACATGGACCCACGGATCGCCGGGACTGATCACATTCGGCTGTGTTGTCGATCCCGACGTATACAGTGGATTCGGCATCAGCGTGTGCCCGCGTAGCTCACCGACCAAAAACTCGTAGCGGAACGGACCGGTAATCTGCGAGAGCACAGGAATTTGCAGCGGCTCGATGCGGTTGATGTGGAAGGCATAGATGTTCTCTGCGTTGTTCGAATAGGCAAAGCTCCCGCCTTCGGCCGGACCCAGCCACTCGTCCATCTTGCCGAAGGAGATGACGTGGTTGAGAATCTGCGTCGAGACATACGCTTCCAGAAACCGCCCCTGGGTGGTCGTGCTGATCGGCCCCAGGGGAATGGTGGCCTGGTTGTTGTACGCTAACCCGGTCACTGGATTGGTTGTTAAGTCCACTATTGCAAGTGCCTGATTCAAACTGGGCGAGTAACCTGCCGCGGACGGCGCGCCTTGAAACTCTCCGCGCAGATAGAGCGTGTACCGGCCGTAGCGCGCATAGCCGCTGGCGCCGGAGTAGTTATTCAAGCCGTTTTCGAAAGGCCGCCCGTAATCGTTCACAACCGTCGAGCCGAGATGAAAGCTGTCGTGCAAAGGCGTTCCGCTAATGGCCTGGGTCGCGGAATACGTGGACTCGACCCGCGCCTCGGCTCGCAAACACGTTGCGTCGGAATCGCGATCCAACTCGCGCGTCACTGCGTCATAAAGTTTTTGCGCTTCGTCCGTGAGTGAACCCGGGTCCGCATCTTCCAGATTGTTTTCCGTATCCTCCAGCATGTGGCTCAAACTGGCGCGCGTCCAGGGACGCACGCCGAGATAAACATTATCCAGAAAGCCCAGCGAATAGAGCCGCCACACCGCCGGATAGATCCAACTGTCGACGGGAATGAAGGGCGAGCCCGGCGTGGACCCCTCGCAATCCGAGGCCACGCCGCTGGGAACAGCATTGCCACTGGCGCCTTGTCCTTGTACATACTGAGCCGCTGTCATGCTCGCCAGTATGAACAGGAGCCCAGGCAGCCGACTTAAGCGGCAATATGGCTTTAGCAAACCCGCGCTCCAGAAATTGCCGTCGAATCTACCATTCTCATCGTTGTCATTGACCGGATTGCCGCTTTGGTCATAATCCTCAGCCACTCAAGGCCAAATCCCGCCATCTTCTACCACATGTCTCTCGCCGGCGCCAGCGCGTCGATCCAAAACTTGCTCAATGCGCGTATCGTGTCCCGGTTAGTGGATAGAGGCACGGCGGCGCCGCCGTCGAATTCCAACATCACCGGGTGCATCCAGGCCGTGGCCACGATCGCGGCAGTGATCAGCTTCGGGTCCAACATCTTCAGCTTGCCTTCTTCGATATGTATGGCCAGGTACCGGTTGACCCTGGCCAGTATGGGCCTGAACGATTCGCGGCAAACTTCCCTTGCTTTCGAGCGCTTCTCCAGAAAGGCTACCGCCATCAACGGCAAGATCTCCGGGTTCAGGATCGTTGCGTCGATTACCTGCGCGAGGAACCGCGGCAGAACCACTTCCGGACTGGCATCGGTTTCGATGTCTTTGAGCAAATCGGCCCGCAGTTCCCATTCGGCCAGGCTCGATCGGAGAGCTGTCCAGAACAGATTCTCCTTGCTTTCGAAGTGCCGGAACAGCGTGTTTTCGCTGATCCCGGCAACACGAGCAATATCGCGCGTACTGGTCCCGCGATAGCCCTGGCGCGCGAACAATTGGGCCGCTGCGCGCGCAATCTTTCGATCGCTTTCCTTGTGTTTGACCGGGTCAGTCATAACCATAGCTGCTCCAGAATCGATTGCATCTCGGGGCGCCTTTGGACGGCGAGCGGCACTCTCTTTTTGAGATCGGCCTGCCGGCAATAGGTGTTTGTTGGCGATGCGGCGAGACGTGCGCCGCGAAGGCGAGGATGGGCGGTTTTAGCGGGCGTCAACCGGTTGCGAGCATTGGCGGTTGCACTCCCGTCGAGATTATGCCGAGGGTACTGAAGTATGAATGAATTGCCGAGATTCGGTTTTGAAACCTGGAATCGGCTCCAGGTAGCAGGCATCGATCTCCACTGCCACGTGCTGCTGGATCATTTCCACGGTAAGAATGAATCGCAGCTTATCGTTCTTCCGTGTCAGGGTGCCTTCAACGCCGCGCATGGCGCCATCTTTGATGCGTACCCGCTCTCCCACTACCAGTTCCCGGTAGGGCTCCGCCCGGCCGGAACATAAGTCGGAACGCAGAAACTCGATGGTCTCCTCGGAAATGGCAATCGGTCCCAGACTGTTGCCCACCATCCTCACCACCCCCGGACAGTCGAGAACCCTGCCCCGCTCCCTGCGGGGGATGTGAATAAACAAGTACGACGGAAACAGCGGCAGAGACAGTTTGACCCGCTGCCGGTTCTTCCACCGACGCACGGTCTCGTAGGTGGGCAGGTACGATTCGATTTCCCTGAGGGCAAGGTGAGCGGAAACCGATTTCTCGTTTTGGGGCAGAGTATAGAGCGCGTACCAATGCCGCGCGGCATCAGCCATAGCGGATCCCAGGTATCTCTCTCCGACGGTGGAAACGAAATTATTTAAACCGGACGCTGGAAAGTCTGCCATCTTCATTCTCCAGCATCTTTGCCGGCTGCCGGCAAAAATGACCGAGTTGAACCGTGGCGCCTGCGGGCTGCCAGGACCGTTTGAACATCGCCAAGCCTGAGAAGAGGATAAGGCTTCGCCCAGCCGACTTAGCAAAGGCCGATCCCAAGCTAAGCCAATTCATCTCATCCGCAACAGGTTAAACGGGGAAACTGACCCCAAACGCGAGTTCCAAGTAATGAGGCAGAGAACGGGGAAATTTCCCCATACCATGCGCTCCACAAGTGAGGCTTAAGAGATATACAGGGTCGCCTTTGGAAGCGATCTGTTGGTTGGAGACAAACTTGAAATGAGTGTAAGCGGTCACTGCGAATTCCACAAGACCTTCCCGCTCGTTTTCAACAAGTTTTTACGATGTGCTCTAAAATGATACACTTAAAGCTCCTTGGCAACTCCAGGACCTTGCGTTTCACCCCGTTCTTCCAGCACACGTAGGCCGTACCCGCTGTCGGTGGTCACAACCGCGAAGCATGCCTGCAGCGAGCACAATTCCCGAACCAATTGATTTTTTCTGCTTCGGTCTTGGCGGAGACGGGCGCGCTAACCTCTCGGCCAGCATTCGCTGGGCATGGGAGAGGAATTCGCACTTGTTGATCTTGCCAGCCCCAAGGCTTTCCAATAGCTGCCTCTGGGCTTCGTATTCGCGGTTCTTGATGCCCGCGGTGGACTGGAGCATGCGCCTGGACTTACGCCGCGCTACGCAGAACATGATGAGCTGACGGCCCTGGGAGTGGCGCCGGGGCTTGCCGTTTTCCTCAACTGTGATTTTGCGTCCGGCACCTCGGCGCTGCCGGCTGCCCATCGCATTATTTCCCTTCCCTGCAGGCACCCAGTTTCCCATGACGCGAAAAACTGTTTCCGTCTTGGCTTGGCAATTTAAGAATTGCGGCTCGCGATCCGGACCGTGCCATACGTAGCCATCCTCGGACTGCTAGCGCGCATCGTAACCTCCACCCGGGATCCCCATGGACTTCTTCGGTCATGGCAGCTGTTCCCGATGCTTTCGCTGAAGTCCAGTTCTGCATTTGCGGTCCGTTGCTCATGCATTTATATTCATTGGAAAGCTCGTGCAGGAATGGGCGTCAGCCAGTCGGTAGAAGCTTGCG
The DNA here is from genome assembly GCA_963766785.1 of uncultured Acidobacteriota bacterium. Lineage (GTDB taxonomy): Bacteria > Acidobacteriota > Terriglobia > Terriglobales > Acidobacteriaceae > Telmatobacter. The sequence goes on along the minus strand of CAVYBV010000002.1, from coordinate 364,156 downwards.
GGCAATACCGGAAGAGAGTAAGGAATTGTTGGCCCTCCTCATCTGATTGCAACTTCCGTTTCTCGGGGTAAAGAGAGATATGTTTCAGTTTGATTGGGCATCTCCCTCCCTTTGGTCGCAGGAAGCGGCGAGCCCGAATAGAAATCCATCGAACTTGCGAGGTTCGGTTCAGGGCGCCATGTTCATCCAGTGGCAAGAGCACTGTATTGAATGTGCCGTCCCTCACTGCTACAGCACCTGTAACCTTTACGTACAGCGGCGCGACCGTAAATGTGCTCGCTTGGTCTACGGAATCATTCGCAATCCTGGCTTCGCAGGCCTGCTGAACGTCGGCGCCGACCTCCGATTCCGCCGCTGGGGCAAGATCGAGGCTGCCCTCACGGGCAATTACGAGTCGCTTGCAGGCATACGTTTCTTTGACAGGGTCGACCGCGTCGCGACCGCCATAGTCAATGCCATCGGAAATATGCTGGCTCGGATCAATCCACAGCGACGAATCAATGGAGCGTTTGTCTACTACCGGCATCGCCTCATTGAACGAATTGGCAAGCCAGGCGCCGGCTACAACGCCTTCATGATGGAATGCTATTCCTTTGAGCAACAGCCCTTTCGGTTGATCGTTGAACTGCGCAAACAGGGCATCACAACCTATCGGGAGAGCGTTGCGCTTAATCCGGGCGGGAATCAGATCCATCTCAGTATCCCGCTTCCGCAGAAGTTTCGTAGTCAGGACGAGTATCTCCTCATGGTTTTTCCGGACGCCGACAAAGAGGTCCGTGTCGTTTTCTCCTGGCTGGATTTCGTCGTGCTGCGGCCCCATGCACAACTGCCTGCCTCATCTGAACCGGTTGCAACTGCGGCGTCTGTTGCGGAGGGTCCGGCAGCAAAAGTCAAGTGTGTTGCGTGGGATCTCGACAACACGCTCTGGAAGGGAACACTCATTGAGGACGACGCGAACGCGTTGGCCGCGCGTCCTGAAGCCCTGCGTCTGATTCGCGCCCTCGATGAGCGCGGCATCATCCAAACCGTGGTCAGCAAGAACAATCACGACGAGGCCATGGACGTTCTCACACGCCTGGGCATCGACCAGTATTTCCTCTATCCCGCCCTCAATTGGGGCAGCAAGAGCCAGAATCTACAGCAGATCGCCGACCGCCTCAACATCAATATCGATACCTTTGCCCTGATTGACGATTCCCCCTTCGAGCGCAATGAGATTGCGACGGCCCTGCCGATGGTGCGTGTTTTCCCTGAACAGAATCTGGAGTCGCTGCTCGAACGCCCGGAGTTCGACGTTCCAGTCACAGAGACCAGCCGCATGCGCCGCGCCTCTTACCAAACTGAAATTGCGCGCGAAGGGGTTCGCGAGCAGTTCGGCTCCGATTATCTGCATTACCTGCGTTCCTGCCAGCTCAAGCTCCGCGTCTTCCGGCCGGAGAGTGAAGCGGAGATTGAGCGCTGCCTTGAACTCATCCAACGTTCGAACCAGCTCAATCTTTCGGCTCGCCGCTATACACGTGAGGAGTTCTGCTCCCTCCTCGCCGATCCTGGCGTGCTCTGCGTCGGTTTCGATTGCACAGACAGGTTCGGCGCCTACGGGATCGTCGGATTCTCCAGCATTCGACTTGACAGGCAAGAGCCGGCTGTCCAGGACTTCGTTCTCTCCTGCCGCGTAGCTCAGAAACATGTCGAACACGCCTTTTACGGTTGGCTTGCTGAGCGCATGCATCTACAGGGTGCGCGGCGCCTATTGGTTGACCTTGTCTTAACCAAGCGCAACTCGCCCCTGGTCAAGGTCTTCGAAGAATTACCCTTCCGCCGCGAAAGCACTGATGAGAATCGCGTCCTGCTTGCCATGGACCTGACCGTGAAACCTGAGCGGGATACTGTCGTCTCACTCGACGATTCCGCGATTTCCTATCAAGTGACGCTATGAAGATCATCATCAATGCCGATGACCTCGGACTCAGCGCTGCGGTGAACGATGCCATCTTCGCTCTGATGGAAGAAGGGCGCATTACCTCTGCCACGCTCATGGCCAATGCGCCAGCGGCGGAGGAAGCCGCGCGACGCCTTGGCGAACTACCCGGCTGCTCGTTTGGCGTTCACCTCGTGAGCACAGAACTCCGGCCGCTTTCTTCACATCCCGGCCTGGCTCCGGTGCTCAACGAAAGAGGCGAGTTCGCAGGAAACCTGCGCCGCATTAAGATCACTCCCGCGATCGCCGATGGAATCTTTACCGAATGGTGCGCTCAGATTGACCGCGCCCTGGCGCTTGGCGTCCCTATTAGTCACATCGATTCTCATCATCATTCCCACACCGAGCCGCGGCTCTTTCCCGTGGTCAAACGAATTCAGAAAAAGTACGGTATCCGGAAGGTCCGTCAAAGCCGCACTCTGTACGATTGTGGCAAAGAACCGCCTGCACAGCTGCGCGTGGCGAAAAGAATCTGGAACTTTGCCTTGCGGCATTATGTTCCCACCACAACGACCAAAGGTTTCACTTCGTTTGAAACGTTCCACCGGCTGGCTGCGGCCGGATATCACCTGCCGGACACTCTTGAGTTGATGTGCCACCCTGGCGGTGAACTTTTCGCTCACGAGACAGCCCTGCTGCGCACCAGCTGGAAACAGGAATTGGCCCCTGAAGCGCAGCTGATCAGTTACAACCTGCTTTAAGGGAAGAAGAGATGGAGAGAACCTTTCCTCCTCACCTGCCTGTTCGTTCTTTGGGCCCATTCCTGAAAATCTGAACGTGCTCATGCCGTAAGCGTTTGGCCCCGGCCGTTTGGATGCCCCGATGAGCGCCTAGACAATGCCTGTATGGAGCAGCGCATCGTGGCAGATTCATGTGTACTCTCACGCTGATGCGGGCGGAGTAATCGCCGTGTCAGACAGCAGCGCGCCTGCACCTGAGTCCAGCAACAAATGGGCTGCGTGCTGCCCTAGATCGGCGGGGTCTGTGGAAAAGCGCGGAGCATGATGATGGACGCGGATGGTGCGGCCGCTGACCGGATCGGCAACCACGCCGAAGATCTCTACCACGTCCCCGGCGACCATAAGCCGGCAGTGGATGCCGATTGGTACCTGGCAGCCGCCACCCAACGCAGCCAGTGCAGCACGCTCCGCGGTCACGGCAAAGCGCGTTTCGGCATGGTCGAGAAATGCGAGTGCGGTGATCGTCGTCTGGTCGCCGCGGCGGGTTTCAATGCCCAGTGAGCCCTGCCCCGCCGCCGGGCAAAAATCGGCAGGATCGAGCCGCTCACGAATCCAATCCGTCCGTCCCAACCGGTCGAGCCCGGCGGCGGCCAGAAGGATCGCATCCACCTGGCCCTCTGCCAGCTTGCGCAGCCGCGTGTCCACGTTGCCGCGGAACTCTTCAGCCTGAATGTCCGGTCGCAGCGCCTTCAGCTGGGCGCGCCGGCGCTGGCTGCTGGTGCCCACGCGAGCCCCGTGAGGTAGCTCCGCCAGATTGGCGTAGCGTGTTGAAACCAGCACATCCCGGGGATCGATGCGCGGCGGCGTCGCCGCCAGCGTGAACGGCTCCGGCAGTTCGGTGGGCAAATCCTTCAGCGAATGCACGGCAAGATCCACCTGGCCCGCGGCCAGCGCTTCCTCAATCTCTTTCGTGAACATCCCCTTGGAACCGACCTGCGCGAATGTAACCTCTTGCAGTCGATCGCCGGTGGTTTTGATGATCTCGATCTCCACCTCGTGGCCCTGCGTCCGCAGCAGATGCGCAATATGATTGGCCTGCCACAAGGCAAGTTGCGATCCGCGGCTGCCGATGCGCAGGTTCATCGCCGGCCTGCCACGGATGCCGGCAGCGGGGAGGCGCCGGATTGGGTCGGCTGCTCCGGCGCGGGATTGGTCACCGGTTCCGGGCCGGCGGAAACGGGTGGAAGCGACCACACCTCGCAAAGAGCATCCACGCGCGCCGAGGCGTTCTCGCGCGCGGCTTGTTTCAGCGCCTGCATCGGCGGGTGCAGGAGTTTATTCACCAGCCCGCGCGTGAGCGCTTCTATGGCTTCGGCCTGCTCCGAAGTCAGCGGGCCCAGGCGCGCCTGGATCCGCTGCAACTCCGTCTGGCGCAGCTTTTCGGCCTGGCGCTGGAGCGCCACAATCGCGGGCGCCACATTGACCGCGCGGCGGCGCTCATGGAAGCGTTCCACCTCGGCGCCAATCAGCGCTTCCGCATCCCCCGCGGAACGGCTCCGTTCCGCAATGTGCGCCGCGGCCACCTGCTGCAGGTCGTCGATGTCGTAAACAAACAGGCCTTCAATGTTGTTGGCCGCCGGATCCACGTCTCGCGGAACCGCGATATCGATGAAGAACATGGGCCGATTCTTCCGCGCGTGCAGAAACGCCCGCCCATGCTCGGGCCGGAAGATGTGGTGCGGCGCGCCGGTTGACGTGATCACAATGTCGGCTTCAGCGGCGTGCTCGTAGAGCTGTTCGAACGGAATGACGCGGCCGTTGAAAGGCTCGGCCATGCGCTGGGCACGCTCGATGGTCCGGTTGGTTACCAGAATCGTCCCCGCGCCCTGCTGCACCAGATGGCGCGCGGCCAGCTCGCTCATCTTGCCCGCGCCTACAAGAAAAACAGTGCGTCCGTGCAGCGAGCCGAAGATCTTGCGCGCCAGATCCACCGCAACCGAGGCAATGGAGACGGAACTGGAGCCGATCTCAGTCTCCGTGCGCACACGCTTGGCCGCGGAAAACGCGCTCTGCATGAGATATTCGAGCTCGGAACCCACCGTGCCGGCTACTCGCGCTATGGAATAGGCCTCCTTCACCTGCCCCAGGATCTGCGGCTCGCCCAACACCATGGAATCAAGGCTGGATGCTACGCGGAAGACATGGCGCACCGCCTGCTGGTCGCGGTGCAGATAGATGTGCGTGGCAAGAACCGACGCATCCAGTCCGAACTGCGTGCAAAGAAATGCGCTCAGGTCGGTCTGGGAGGAATCGAGGGCTGCAATCAGCTCCACGCGGTTGCAGGTGGAGACGATCATGCACTCCGCCACGCCGGGAACCGCGGCCAGCGCGCGCGTTACCTCGGGCAGCTCGTCGCGCCCGATGGCGATGCGCTCGCGCAGCTCAATGGGAGCGGTCTTGTGGTTCACGCCAAGCACGGTGAGGGTCATAGGGCACCGTACCTGTGAACGTGGCTGAAGTAATTGGTAGCCCACACCGCAAGTATCACCAGGATGACGACTCCGGAGAGATACGCCGCCCTGCGCCCGCGCAGGCCGGCTGTGGAGCGGACCAGCAGCAGGAGCACGTAGATGCCCCACATGACGAACGAAGCAATCACCTTGGGGTCGCGGAAGTAGGCCGCGCCCAGCGTCGTCTCCTGCGCCAGCACCGAGCCGATAATCAGGCCCACGGTCATGCAGGGAAAGCCGAACAGGAGGGTGGCGTGGGCGATGCGTTCCAACGTATCGAGGGGCGGCAGCCAGTCCAGCGGCAGCCACCAGGAGTCCTCGCCCGGCTTGATTTTGGACTTGAGCCGCCGCTCCTGAACCAGATAGAGCGCGGACGCCAGACAGCTGAAGCAAAGTGCGGCGTAGGCGGTCAACAGCGCCACGATGTGCGCAATGAGCCAGCTTGTGCGCACGCCGGACGACGGGAAGTGATAATTCTGCGCGCCCAGCGCGGGGATGAAAACGATGAAGAAAGTCATGGGCAGCGCGAAGAGGCCCAGCGACATGGCGCGGTAAATCCACCACACCAGGAAAAACAGCGCGGCGACAACCAGCCCGAGCAGCGATTCGGCCTCGCGCACGTCGACAGGCACCCAGCGGTGGGCCAGGGCCAGCATCTCGACCACCGAGACGAAGTGAAAGAATACCGCCAGTCCGCCGAGGTGGACGCAGGTAGCCTTCCAACGTTCACGGCCATGCAGAACGGCGGGAAAGACCGCAATGCTCGCCCCCGCGTACAGAATCGCCGCCACTCTGAGCCAAAGTAAAACCATACCGATGTTTACGTTAAGACGTAACCGATCAGTATACTGTGATCCAAATCACGTATGGAATCGACAAGTTGGCCGAGGAGGGGGCGTGGAGGGGCGGTCATGGGAATCTAAGCTTTCATGGAGGTATCAGGCATGTTGAAACGGTCTGGCAGTCTTTTGGCGATTTCAGCGGCAGTTGCCATCGCGGCTGGGGCGCAAACCAACCCGGTACTGCCTGCGAGCGTATGCACTTCCATCGCGGGCGAAAACGTGAACTGCCCTGCGACCTTGGGCGCGCGCGCGGTGAACGCCAGTGTGAACGGCGTATTCAATGTTTCGGCTTTCGGCGCGGTAGGGAACTGCACCTCCAACCGATACCTTAGCGGGCAGCCCGTAGAGAGCGACGGCAGGACACTCTGCACCGACAATCACAACGCGATTCAGGCAGCGATCAACGCCGCGTATGCGGTTGGCGGCGCGGTCTATTTCCCAACCACTTCCCAGAGCGGGCAGACAGTGTATTACACAACCACCATCAGTCCCAAGGGCGTGAGCATGTACGGCCCCCCAGGTGCGCAGGGATCGGAGAACGACTCTATGACCTCCTCCAAGGTTGCGCTTCGCGGCGCGCCGGGGATGGATTTGTTCGACAGCCCCGATCCCAAGACCAGCGGATACGTGAAGCCGCTGCACCCGTTCACGGTGCGCGATCTCAGCTTCATCCTCGATGACAGCGTAGACGCTTCTTCAACCGGAACCCAGCCGAATCCTGCCTTTGTCAACCGCTTCCCGGGGCGCACCTGCTGGGATGTGTCCACAACAGCAGGGAGCGCGGTGATTAAGTCTTCGGCTCAATGCGAATTTGAGCCGGGAGATGCGGGACAGCCGATCTCTTTGGCCGGCGCTGCCGGGGGCGCTCCCCTGGTGACAACGATCGGCAGTTATACATCGCCAACCAGCGTGACCCTGGCCGAATCCGCGTCGCAAAGCATGAGCAATGCCAAGACCTACATTTCCCTCGACAATCTTCCCGTGAACCAGACCGTCGGGAACTGCATCTTCGCGTGGGATGACAGCACGGGCAGCATTCCATGGATCGAGATTAATGACTCACTTTTCGAGAACATTCGGGCAACCGCTATCAGCAACAACGGCCTGCGAAATCATTCTTGCGGATTCTTTGCTCAAGGAAACTATTCGGTACAGGCGAGCCGGTGGCAGAATGCGAACGTGCAAGCGCAGTTTCCCTTTGTCTTTGCTCCCATCAATGCGGCCCCGCCCAAACACTCAATCTGGACTGGTATGGGGGACTTAAACGTATTTGACCACCTGTACATAGAGGGTACCTACGGCTTCATCGCGTACGACGGCAACGACAATACCATTCGCGATGTACAGGAGGAGGAATCGCCCTACGGAGTTGCCATTCTCTCAGCCTATGGACTTGAAACCATCGCCCAGAACTGGCACGTGGACATTCCCGAGATGGAGATAACCAGCTCGGATTGCGCTGCTTTCCCTGCCCCAACCAAGATTTATAGCCTGCGATTAACTGGATATTCCCACGTCTTTGACAGATTCGCAGCGACCACGTGCCCCAACAACCCGTCGAATTTCCAGTGGGATGCCAACAGGTCTACGGTGGCGGCGTTACAACTCGGCGTAAGCGAGAACATCAACATCAGCGGAAATCAAAATGCTTTCAAGATTCTCTTCCAAAATGGCTCTGTCACCTCCTACAACATTACCGGATTCGGCAATACGTGGTTGACGACCAGCTTATCGAACCCGCTTCAGACCTATCCGGTGGCGCGGTCGCAATATGCCGGGGGAAACACCAATCAGGTTCCCGGGCCTCCTCAGCTTTCGCGTGGCGCTGTTGCCCTGAACCGCACCCACGACTTTATCGACAAGGGAGCATCGGCTTACTACTACAACAGCGAAGATTTGTGGATCTGGCCTGGAGAACTGACGGGGTTCGGTTCAGTATTCTCAACTGTTGCAGACCGCACATCCGAAACTGGAACGGCGTGGCAACTAACAGGAACCAAGGGCTATATCGCTGGGGGTCTGGACGGCACCAGGATGTTTTGGGGTGAACAATTCCCCGCCGGCAAGGTGCGCTTCTACGTCAAGGCGAAAGCCAATACCTCCATTGCAGGGTGGACCGCCGAGATCGTGCAGCATCAATCCAGTTGGGTAAACGTGTGCGTTATGAAAATGAACCTCACGGCGGATTACCAGGTGGGGTACTGCGACGGCGATGCCACCGGACAAATTGGCGCACCCGCTTATGTTTACTTCAGCGGCTCCGGTAGCAGCAGTAACACGGTTTCCGTCGCGTGGGTAGCATTGCGGCCCTGGGATACGAGCACACTGAGCACCAGCCTGCAATTCCCCTCAGGCGCGCCGATGACCGGATCGGCCGGCAATGGAGGCTATATTCAGGAAACCACCAGCGCGGCTAAAACCTCCGGGCATCTTGTCAGCTTCGACGCCAACGGCAATTCAGTGGACAGTGGCACAGCGCCGAGCGTTATTGCCATGCTTTCGTCGTCATCGGGAACCTCAGCCGCGCATTCGTTTCGTACCGGCTTCTTGGGGACACCCAACTGCACGGTCACGCCAACCACGAATGCGGGAAACTTCTACATCAGCGCGCTTTCGTCCTCCCAAATCGCAGTGGCCTACGCGAACAGCGGAGCACAGAGATTTAACGTGCAGTGCATCGGCGCGGACGGCGCCTGGTAAGGAATCGTCGGTCCGGGGTGTTCCAAGGCATGTGTCGTCATGGCAGGAGGCTGCGCAGACCGATGGAATGGCTCGCTCGTGCGAGGCTGGGTGCCTTTTCGGCGGCGATCACGATAGTCTAGGATGCAACGTGATCCGAGACGATCAATCCGTGGCGGAGCCGGAGATGTCGGGCGGTCCAGAGAGCCAGGCAGAGTTGCTTCCGTTGCCTGTCCCGCCGGCTGCGGATGCCGAGAAACCGGCGGAACTGACACCGTTCATGCGGCAGTGGTCTGCGGCCAAGCGGGAGAATCCCGATGCGCTGCTGCTCTTCCGCATGGGGGACTTTTACGAGCTCTTCTACGACGACGCCGTGACCGCCAGCCGCGAACTGCAGCTAACGCTGACAGCGCGGGACCGAGAGAGACAAGTCCCGATGTGCGGGGTGCCGTACCACTCGGTGGAGTCGTATTTAACTCGGCTTTTGCGCCGTGGGTTCCGCATCGCCATCTGCGAGCAGATGGAGGATCCCAAGCTCACCAAGAAGATCGTGAAGCGCGAGGTGATCCGGGTGCTGTCGCCGGGGACGGCGATGGACGCGGCGCTGGGGCAGGAGCAGAACAATTTTCTGGCGGCGTATTTTGAGGCGCGTCCCGCAGGGGCTAAAGTCCAATCCGGCTCTGGAAGCAAAACCTACGGGCTGAAGCCCGTACCCTTCAAAGCGGGCGTGGCGCTGCTGGATGTTTCTACCGGGGAGTTTCGCGCGGCGGAGTTTGCGGGAGCGAATGCGCGTGCGCAGGCGGTGGACGCGATCCTGATGGCGGGGGCGAGCGAGGTGCTGTTGCCCGCGTCGGCGGAAATTCCCGCAGGACTGGAGCGGGTAGCGGCGCGGACGCGCGTGGAGGATTGGGTATGGACCCGCGACTTTGCCGCGCCCCTGGTGGAGCGGCAACTGAAGGTGAAGTCGCTGGAGGGGTTCGGGCTCACGGGGCACGATGCGGCGGCGGTTGCGGCGGGCGCGGTACTGCACTATGTGCGCACGACGCAGAAGAATGAGGCGCTGCACATCGATTCGCTCAAATTCCAGGAGCACTCCGATGCGCTCGAACTGGACCAGGTGACGGTGCGCAACCTGGAGCTGGTGGAACCGCTGTTTGCAGGCCAGGATGATCGCGCCACCTTGTTCCACACGCTGGATGCGTGCCTGACGCCGATGGGCAAGCGGCTGCTGCGGGCAACGATCCTGCGGCCGCTCCTGAACCGCGATGGGATTGAAGCGCGCTATGAAGCGGTGGGCGAAGCTGCAGGCGACCTGATGCGGCGCGAGGAGATTCGACGGGCGTTCACGGGCGTGCTGGATCTGGAGCGGCTGCTGGCGCGGTTGAGCCTGGACTCTGCGGGGCCGCGTGATGTGCGCGCGCTGGCCGCCAGCCTGGCGCGGCTGCCGGGGTTGCGTGCGGCCATCGAAGCCATGCGTGCGCCGCAATGGCGCGACGTTGCTGCGCGAATGGACACGCTTGACGATGTGACCGCGCGCGTGGCCACGACGCTGGTGGCCGAGCCTCCACTGACGATGGCGGACGGTGGGGCCATTGCAAGCGGAGTGGATGCGGAGCTGGATGAGCTGCGGACAATTTCGACCAGCGGACGGCAGTCGATTGCGGCCATTGAGGAGCGCGAGCGGGAGCGGACCGGGATCGGCTCGCTGAAAGTGCGTTATAACTCGGTGTTCGGGTATTACATCGAGATCACCAAGGCCAACCTGGGGCTGGCTCCGGCGGATTACGAGCGCAAGCAAACGCTGGTGAACGCAGAACGGTATACCACGCCGGAGCTGATGCAGTACGAGGTCAAGATTCTGACCGCACACGACCGGGCCATCGAAATTGAAAAGCGAATTCTTGCCGAGCTCCGGCGGTTTGTGTTGGAGGCTGCCGGCCGCATCCGGCGGGCAGCGATGGCGGTCGCCGAGGCGGACATGCTGGCATGCTTTGCGCACCTGGCAGCGGCGCGGCGCTACGTGCGACCGAAGTTGGACGACGAGCCGGTGCTGGAGGCAGTAGCAGCGCGGCATCCCGTGATCGAACAATGGATGGAGGAGACGCGCGAAGGGCGCTTCATCGCCAACGACCTCTTTCTGAGCGCGGGTGAGAACGGGCCCAGCCTGCTCCTGATTACCGGCCCCAACATGGGCGGCAAGAGCACCTATCTGCGCACCGCGGCCATGCTGGTGCTGATGGCGCAGATGGGATGCTTTGTGCCCGCAGACAGCTTGCGGCTGGGACTGGCGGACCGCATCTACACGCGCATCGGTGCCAGCGACAACGTGGCGCGGGGGCGCTCAACGTTCATGGTGGAGATGACGGAGACGGCGACCATTCTGAACACGGCCTCGCGCCAGTCTCTGATCCTGTTGGACGAAATGGGGCGTGGGACGGCGACGTTCGATGGGCTGAGCCTGGCGTGGGCGACGGTGGAATACCTGCACGCGGAGACGGGCGCGCGCACGCTGTTTGCTACGCACTATCACGAACTGACCATGCTGGCGGAGAAACTGCCGCGGGTGCGCAACCTGCGCGTGGGCGTGAAGGAAGGCGCGGGCGGGATCGTGTTTCTTCATACCATTGAGCCGGGCGCGGCCAGCAAGAGCTACGGCATCGACGTGGCCAAGCTGGCGGGGCTGCCGCCGGCGGTGATCGACCGCGCGCGCCACGTGCTGCGGCAGCACGAGAAGCAGGAGAGGCAGAGCGTAAAGGTCGAGACGGAACCAGAGCCGATGCAAATGACCATCTTTACGCCGCTGTCGCAGAGGATTGTGGACCGGATTGACGAAGTGGACGTGAACGCGCTGACACCGCTGCAGGCGCTGAATCTGCTGGAGGAGTTGAAGCAGGAATTGAAGCGGAGTTAGCGGAGTTAGGGGACGCAATGAGCAGGAGTTTGCGGCGAGCGGCGGGAAGTTTGCTGGTAGTGGGGCTGGGCGGCGCGGAGCTGACTGGCCTGGAGCGCGCCTGGCTCCGGCTGCTGCGGCCCGGCGGTGTAATTCTTTTCCGGCGCAACATTGTGGATGCGGAGCAGACGCGCGCGTTGCTCGATGAAGCGACAGGGCTGGGCGCGTTGCATGCGGTGCGCTGCGTCGACGTGGAAGGCGGCACGGTGAACCGGCTCCGCGATGCCCTGGCGCCGATGCCTTCTGCGCAGGCGGTATGTGGGGCGGATGGCAGCGGGGCTAGCGGAGTTAGCGGAGCTAGGAAAGACAAGATCAGTGCCCCTTCAATAAAAGTTCAAAAGAGCCGTTCTCTGGCGCGGATGCATGGCGAGCTGGTGGCGCGGGCGGTAAAGGCATTCGGGTTCAATACCACGCTGGCGCCGGTAGTGGACCTGGTGCTGCCGGAGTCGGTGGAAGTGATGGGGACGCGCGCGCCCGCTGCGGACCCCGAGCAGGTGACTGCGTTTGCGCAGGAGTTTCTGCGCGGACTGGTGGCGCAGGGCGTGGCCGGATGCGGGAAGCATTTTCCCGGCCTCGGCGGCGCGGAGGGCGATACGCATTTTGTGATGCCGGCGATCGACCGCACCTGGAAACAGATCTGGGACGAGGACCTGGCGCCCTATCGCGCGCTGCATGCGTCGATGCCGATGATCATGACCAACCATGCGGCGTTTCCGGAGACGAAAGGCGGCATGGCGCCGGCCAGCGCGTCGCGCTTCTGGATCACAAAGGTGCTGCGCCGGCAGATCGGGTACAAGGGGATCATTCTCTCCGACGATCTGGAGATGGGCGGGATTCTGAAGTTTCTTCCCGTTGAAGAGGCCGCAGTGGAGGCGGTGCGCGTAGGGACCGATCTGCTGGAGATCTGCCACAGCGCGGAGTTGATCCTGAGAAGCTTTGAGGCGTTAATCAGCGAGGCTGAACGGTCGGCGGTTTTCCGAACCTTGCTGCTGGAGCGGGCGCGGAGCTGCGAACGCAAGCGGGCGCGGCTCTACGCAGGCGGAGTGGCGAAGGCGTTAACCCCGAAGCAACTCGAGAAGCTGAAGGACGAGATCGGGCGCTTCCGCGAGCAGGTTGCGGCGATCGGGAGCGCGGGGGAAGTCGAGGCGCGGGCAACGTCGCCGGCGGAACGGACATGACGGTGAAGGCGATGACGGTGGCCGGAGTGATGAGCGGAACTTCGGCGGATGGGATCGATGTGGCGCTGGTGCGGATTGCGCCGGGTAAGGATCTCCGCCCACCCATGCGTAAAAGGCGCCCATGGATGGGGCGCAGTGTTTTCGACAGGCCGAAGCTGACGCTGATTGCGCACGAAGCGTTTCCCTACCCTGCCCCGCTGCGGCGCGCCGTGCTGGCGGCGATGAACGCGACGCGGACATCGACCGCGGAGCTGGCGCGGCTGAACTGGCGGCTGGGGTTGGAGTATGCGCGCGCGGTGCGGGCTGCGGCGGAAAGGCACCACACAAAGGTGGAACTGATAGGGTGCCATGGGCAGACGCTCTATCACCAGGGCAAGCTGGCGGCCTATTCGGGCAGGAATTTTGCATGCACCTGGCAGGCGGGCGAGCCGGCGCTCGTGGCAGCGGAGATGGGCGTGCCGGTGGTGTCGAACTTCCGGCCCGCGGATATGGCGGCGGGCGGACAGGGCGCGCCGCTGGTGCCGCTGTTGGATTACGTTCTTTTTGCCGATGCGGATCGCGGGCGCGTGTTGCAAAACATCGGCGGAATCGCAAATCTGACCGCGATTCCCCCGGGTGCCGGACCGGAGCAGGTGTTGGCGTTCGATACCGGGCCGGGAAATATGGTCATCGACTGGCTGGCGAGCAAGTTGCTGGGCAAGAAGTTCGATCGCGATGGGAAAGCGGCAGCGCGGGGAAAGGTTATTGCAGAAGTGCTGGCAAAGGAACTGCGCGGTCCCTATTACAAGCTGCCGCCGCCGAAGAGCGCAGGGCGGGAGCAGTTTGGAGCGGAGTATGCCGCGCGCTTTTTGAGGGAGTGCCGGCGGTTCAGCACCAAGGCGGAGGACGTGCTGGCGACGGCTACGGCGCTGACTGCAGAGACGATTCTGCAGAGCTATTCGCGTTTCGTCACACCTAGAATGGGAAGTCGCGCTGTTGACGTCGTAGTGTCCGGCGGCGGGGCACGGAACCGGACGTTGATGCGGTTGTTGCGGGAAGGTTTGAAGCGGAAAGGATGGAACCTTTCCGAAATTGGCGAATTCGGAATTCCTGCGGAAGCGAAGGAAGCTATGGCGTTTGCGCTGCTGGCGTGGATGACCTGGAACCGGAGGGCGGGGAACCTACCGAGCGCGACCGGAGCGGGGCGCGTCTTGGTGCTGGGCTCGGTGACGCATGTGTAGACGCACCGCCTGGCGCACCACGGCGCCGGCTCTGCTTGTGACGCTGGCTGCGATGCTTGCCGGGTGCCACGGCGCGCGGCGCGATCCAAATACGCTGGTGTTTCTCATTGAGACCAGCCCGACGAGTCTCGACCCCCGAGTGGGGACCGAGGCGCGATCAGAACACATCCAGGAGCTGCTCTTCGATGGACTCGTCTCTTGAGACGGCTGAGCTGGAGCCTTGAGGCTGCGTTAACCCCACCCTGGCCGCAAAAAGCGAATACGCGGCGCCCGGCCCAGAGGGCTCCCCAACGCCCAGGTGGGGCAGCTGGAATCTACCGGATCCCCGAAAGCGATTCAGCGTGGCCGGAACCTTAAGCGTGGCTTAAGGAATGATCCCGCCGGCTGCACCGAAGTCATTGAATCCCCAGGCAGTTTTGGTAAATGGTACGTTCGCCGCCAAGGCAGAGGCAAACGTCGTCCTTTTGCCGCCATCATTCGTCTACCCGAATGACGACCGGTTTACGCCCCAAGCGTCAAGCACCGGCAAAAGACCGATGACACAGACGATGAAAACAGGAAAACTATGGATGAGGTGGTGCACCTTGGCGGCACTGGCCATCGTGGTTCCGGCCATGGCTTTGGCGCAGGCACCGCGGTTTATCGGTTCGGTCACAGCGATTAGCGGGAACGCGCTGACAGTGAAAACTGACGCGGGCGAACAGCGGCAGGTGACGATTCCGGACAACGCGAACATCCGTCGCCTTGAGCCGGGCCAGAAGCTCAGCGAGGCCGCGGCGATCAAAGTGACCGACCTGGCGGTCGGCGATCGCGTGCTGGTGCAACTGGATCCCAATGCCTCCACGCCGCAGGCCGCGATGATTGTGGCCATGAAGAAGGCGGACGTGGCGCAGAAGCAGGAGCAGGACCAGCAGGCGTGGCAGCGCGGAGTGGCGGGACTGGTGAAGAGCGTGGATCCGGCCAGCGGCACCATCCTGGTGACCACTGGCGCTGGCCCGTTGACGAAGATAATCACCGTGAATACCACCAAGTCGACCGCTCTGCTGCGTTACAGTCCGGATTCGGTTCGATTTGCCGATGCCAAGCCGGGGCCGTTTGACGCCATCAAGCCGGGGGACCAGTTCCGGGCGCGTGGGACCAAGAACACCGACGGCAGCCAGGTTGCCGCGGACGCGGTTGTGTCCGGAACCTTCCGCAATGTGGCAGGGCTGGTGACGCAGGTAGACCCGGCCAGCTCGACGATTACGGTAAAGGACCTGATTACGAAAAAGCCGGTTACGGTCCATGTTGCGGCGGACGTGCAGATGCGGCGACTGCCGGAGCGCATGGCCCAAATGCTGGCAATGGCCCTGAAGGGGAACGGGGCAGGAGCGACGTTCTCGGCAGCCGGAGCGAGGAATGGGAACGGCGGCGGCCCTCCCGCAGGTGGACCAACAGCTGGCGGCGGACAATCTCGAGGGCAGAGTGGTGGCCAGGGCGGTTTCGGAAGACCGGGAGGCGGAGGTCCACCCGATATGCAGCGCATGCTGAGCTTTGCGCCGGCCATCAAGCTGAGCGACCTGAATAAGGGCGAAGCGGTGATGCTGGTGGCCACCCAGGGAACGACGGACGTGAACGCCGTCACCCTGCTGGCGGGGGTGGAACCGCTGCTGGAGGCGCCGCAAGCGGTCGACCTGCTCTCCAACTGGAGCATGGGCGGCGGAAGCGCGGAGGCCGCCGCAGGCGCCCCCTGAGTTTGTCGTTCTGGCGTAGTGCAGAGATAACCGAAGAGAAGGTGCGGACGTGCATTCAAGATTTCTTGGTTTTGTTTCTATTGTGAGCATGGCGGTGTTGAGCGCGGCGCTTGCGGCGCAGGGGCAATCGCCGGCGGCACTGACGGCAAGCCCCGCGGCGCAAGCTGAAGGCGGCGCGGCCAACGCTGCGGCCACGCTGCATGGCCACGTTGCCGACCCCACCGGCGCCCTGATCCCTGGCGCAAAAGTCACCATCCTTAGCGCGGATGGAAAGACGGTTACCAGCGTGAGCGCCGATTCCGCCGGCTCCTACACTGTGCACGGACTCAAGCCGGGCGGTTACGTGGTGCGTGCCGAATCGCAGGGATTCGCGCTGTTTGATTCCCCCGTGATCGTGCTCGGACCGGGACAGATCAAGCGCGTGGACATCTCCATGGCCATCGCCACTGCGCAGCAGAACGTGGAAGTAACCGACGAGACTAGACAGGTGAATGTGGAAGCCGGCGGAAACGTGAGCGCCATCGTTCTGAAGGGCAAGGATCTGGACGCACTTTCCGACGATCCGGACGAATTACAGAACGAATTAACGGCGCTGGCCGGCCCATCGGCCGGTCCCAACGGCGGACAAATCTTCATCGACGGATTCTCCGGCGGGCAGCTTCCGCCCAAGTCGGCAATCCGCGAGATCCGCATCAACCAGAACCCGTTCTCGGCTGAGTTTGACCGGCTCGGATACGGGCGCATCGAGATCTTCACCAAGCCCGGTACGGATAAGCTGCACGGTCAGGCTTTCATCATGGGCAACGACAGCAGCTTCAATACCAACCACATCTTCGACAACACCCCGGGCGTCACCGTCGCCCCGCCGAGCTACTACAGCTATCAGTTCAACGGAACCTTGAGCGGCTCCATCAATAAGAAAACGTCTTTCTTCTTCAGCGGACAGCGGCGCCACATCGGCAACGATAACGACTGGCTGATTCCCGACGCCATCCTGCCGGACCCCTCGGGCGGCTACTTCAATCAACCCAACTATGACGTCCTCCTGCTGAATACGCGGGTCCGCACCAACATTTCGGCGCGGTTCGATTTGCAGATGGGCGCCAAGAATACACTCACGGCCCGTTATGGTTTCTGGGCGGAAGGTGAACAGGGCGATCTGAGTGCCGGCGCGCTGCCCTCGGCTTCCTCACACGAGAACGACACCGATCACACGGTGCAGATGAGCGATTCCTATGTGATCAACGATCACATCGTGAATGAGACCCGCTTCCAATTCGATCGATCAAACGACAATATCTATCCTGATTCGACCGCGCGCACGGTCTCAGTATCGAGCGACTTTACTACCGGCGGCTATCCGTCCCAGACAAGCCACGACCACACCACGCGCCTCGAATTCTGGAACATTACCACCATGACCCACGGGCCGCATGCCATCAAGTTCGGCACCCGCATGCGCGATTATCGCGACGCCAACTTCACCAGTCAAAATTACAACGGAATGTTCGAGTTCGCGACCTACGACGATTATCTGAACATGGAAAACGGCCTCACCACCGGGCAAAGCTATGCTTCGCTGTTCGCGAAAGGATACGGCCCTCTAACCGGAAGTTACACCGTGGGACCGCAATCCGCTGTTGCCAACGCGTTTGACGCCGCTCTCTTCGCAGAGGACGATTGGAAGGTGAATCCGCGGTTCACGTTCTCCGGCGGCATGCGCTGGGAATCTCAAAATCATATTGCGGACCACAACGACTGGGCGCCGCGCTTCTCTTTGGCCTACGCGCTGGATGGTGGCAAGGGCAAGCAGACCAAAACCGTGCTGCGTGCCGGCTATGGCATCTTCTACGACCGCCTCTCCGTGAACAATCTGCTCAACATCCAGCACCTGAACACGCAAAGCAGAATCGTCCTGGAGGATCCCAACTGCACGGGAACGGCCATCTCGGTCGAAACTCTGGATCTGACCACCTGCAAGAGCACGGTATCCACCAGCAAGGCGACCGTGCCGGAACGGTACTTCGTTGCGCCGCATTATCACTCTCCTTACACCGGACAAGCGGGCGTCAGCCTGGAGCGGCAGCTCACCAAGACTACCAATGCAACCTTGACCTTCCTGCATTCGATGGGACCGCACCAGCTTGTCACCATCAACGCAAACCAGATCAACGCGCAGGGCGAGTTTCCCATCAATCCGGCCGGCGGATTCGACTACGAGTACGATCCCGAGGGAGTCTTCAAGGAGAACCAGGTCATCACCAGCATCAACGCGCAGTTGACCAAGCGCTTCAGCGTGGTCGGCTTTTACACCGCGGGCTGGGCCAACAGCGACGGCGGCGCCGGCTCCAACATTTCCGACGCCTACGACATCAACCAGGACTACGGCCCGGCGACCTTCAACTCGCGCAACCAGATTTTTGCCATGGGCAACTACCTGGGCCCTTGGCAAATCCGCTTCAACCCATTCCTGATCGCGAATTCGGGCAGACCGTTCAACATCGTGCTTCCCAGCGATCCGATCAACAACTTCTACAACCAGCGTCCGACGTTTGCCGGCAGCGCCACGCTGCCTGGCGACGCGGTGAGCACGCCGTGGGGATTGATGGATAGCGACCCGCAGCCAGGCGAGTCGCTGATTCCGGCAAACCTGGGAGTGGGACCGGCGGGGGTCGCTTTCAACTTGCGTCTCAGCCGCGCATTCGCCTTCGGGCCGGAAACCAGCGGACCGTCCGGGATGCAGGGCCAATGGGGCGGCGGCGGCGGAAGGCGCGGCGGACCTCCGGGCGGCGGCCTCGGACCCGGCGGGCTCGGCGGCGGACCCGGCGCCATGCGCGGCATGTGGGGCAGCGGCGGCCCCAACCGCAGGTTCAACCTGACCTTCAGTGCGCAGGCCCTCAACCTCTTCAACGACATCGATTACGGTGGGCCAAATGGAACCATCAAGTCCCCGGACTTCCTGCAATCGACCACCCTTGCGGGCGGAATCTTCAGCTCGGGTTCGGCGGCACGGCGCATTTTCCTCCAAGCCACGCTCTCGTTCTAAGTCATCGCAAAAGGAGCATGCCGGCCGGAGAGATCTGCTCCGGCCGTTGTGTTCTTACACAGCGCGAGAGCTCATTCCGCGTGGCGCAAGAATGCGCTGGTAGATCGCTTCCCATCGCGCCGCGCTCTCCTCGATGGTGAACTGCGCCAGAATGCGCCGGCGCGCCGCGCAGCCCCGGGATTGCCGGAGTTCGGACGGCTCGCGCATCAGCTTCAGCATGGCAGCGGCCAGTGCGCCCGGATCACGGACGGGAACGATTCCGCCGCACTCGCCGGCCAACTCGCGCACGCCGCCTGCTTCGGTTGCCACAAGGGGCTTCTCCATCGCCATCGCCTCGCCCAGCGCCAGCGGCATGCCCTCCCAGGCAGAAGATAGAACAAAGGCATCGGCCAGGTCAAGCAGGGCAGAAATATCGCGGCGCAATCCAAGCCAGCGAACGCAGGCGTTGATGCCGCACGCGGCGGCCAATTCGCGAAGGCGCTCGGAGTACTCGCTCTTCCCTTCTCCGGCAATCCAAAGCCGTGCTTCCGGCGCCGCGGCGTGGACCTGCGCAAAGGCTTCGAGAAGATTGGGGTAGTCCTTGGCCGGCGCAAGACGGCCAACCGCAAGCCAGACAAACTCTGTTGCCAGTCCGGCTTGTACGCGCTCGCCCATCCGCCGCTCGGCTTGCGGCGCGAACTCCGAGCAATCGATGCCGTTGGCTATCACGGAACATTTGCTGCGCGGCACAACGCGGCGCCGGATGGCCTCTTCCGCGGCCGCCCGGCTCACCGCGGCAGTGTGGCTGCTCAGCGGATCGGAGAGGCGCAACGCGAGTCTCCGCATCGCGCCGCCCTCGTAAACGTTATGAATGGTGGAAATCACGCGCGCGCCCGGTAAAAGGAGCCTCACCGAACGGGCCAGAATGTTGCCGTGAAAATTGTTGCCGTGAATAAGGTCAGGACGGAAGGCGCGGAGTGCGCCGGCGGCGCGAGCCAGCGCGCCGGGTAGCGACGCAGGATTTCGCCGCAAGCCAAGGTGATGGACGGCCGCAGCACAAAGCAGTTCATTCTGGGCGGGCTCACGCAGCACAAGTATCTCCACTTCGTGTCCGCGCGCGGTCAGACAACCGGCCAGCGCGGCGATTTGCCGTTCCGCGCCGCCTGTTGCCAGCGTATTGAGAATATAGGCGATCCTCATCCCGTATCGCCGCATGGGCGGCGAGTGCGTCGATCATAACCCGCGGCTGTGACCGCTGCCTGTGACGGTTGACCTTCCCGATCATGCCCCGCCATGCGCACGGCCACCATGCCTGGGCACTCTGCGCGGTGCCGGGAGCCGATCCAGCAAATGCGCCTGCCCCGGGATCAGGATGGGCAATGCGCGCGGGACGCAAACCGGCGTCTTGGCCGCTTTCCCTTCTGTCCGCTGCCCTCTATCCCTGCTTTTCTGATATCCTCCGCCCAACGTGGCCGAAATCTCAGCACTCAAGCGCGGCATCCGCTTTCGCGATCTCACCTTGTTCTATGTCGCCGGCAGCCTCAGCATCCGCTGGGCGGCAACCGCTGCGGCGGGCGGTCCCAGCAGCCTGGTCATCTGGATCGCCGCGCTGCTCTGCTTCTTCATTCCCCTGGCCGGCAGCGTCATGGAGCTCTCTTCGCGCTACCCGGCAGAAGGCGGACTCTACGTTTGGACACAGCGCGCCTTTGGAGATGGTTCCGGCTTTCTGGCGGCGTGGACCTACTGGATGAGCAATCTGCCCTATTTCCCGGGGGTGCTCTACTTCGGGGCCGCATCCGCCCTGGCTGCCTTCGGACAGCACGGTAACGCGCTCGCTGCCAGCCGGCTTTATTTCATCCTCTTCGCCGCTCTTGCCATTGCCCTTATCACCCTCCTGAACATTCGCGGAGTCGACGCGGGCAAGTGGCTCAATAACATTACCGCCATGGGCGGAATTCTCCCCCTCGTCCTGCTCATCGTGCTGGGCGCGGTGTCGTGGGCACACTTCGGTTCCGCAACCCACTTCAACGCGGCCAACATCACTCCGCACTGGTCGGTGAAAAACGCCATCTTCTGGTCCACCATCTTCTTCGCCTTCGTGGGCGTGGAGGCTGGCTCCTTCATGGGCGACGAGATCGAGAATCCTCGCCGCGTCATCCCCCTGGCCCTCCTGGCAGGAGGCGCCATCACCACCTTCGGCTACGTCTGCGGAACGGCGGCTCTGCTGGTGGCTCTGCCCGGCAACGCCGTCAGCGGACCCGACGGCATTGTCGCCGGCCTGCGCGCCTTGTGCGGCCACCTCGGACTCGAATGGCTCCTGCCGGCCGCGGCGCTGCTGGTCGCGCTCAATGCGCTGGGCGGCGCTTCGGCTTTCCTCTCGTCCACCTCGCGATTGCCCTTCGTGGCCGGCATCGATCACTACCTGCCCCCGGTCTTCGGATCCGTTCATCCGCGATACCGGACCCCCTGGGTCTCGATCGGGTTTTACGGCTTTGCCAGCATCCTCGTGGCGCTTTTAGGGCAGGCCGGCACCACCGTGCGCGGCGCCTACGACGTCTTGGTCAGCATGGCCGTGCTCACCACGTTTCTCCCCTTTCTGTTCATCTTTGCCGCCATGATCCGCCTGCAACGAGAACCAGCCGGCCCCGAGGTGCGGCGCGTTCCCGGAGGCAAGCCCGTCGCCATCGCATTCGGCGTGCTCGGCACCATCAGCACGCTCGTCACCATAGCCCTGTCTGCCATTCCGTCCGACGACGATCCCAACAAGCCGCTCGCCGTCCTCAAGGTGGTGGGCAGCGCGGCGGTTGTCGTGGTGCTGGGAATCTGCGTCTATTGGATCGGACGCTACAAGAGCGGGCGCATCCATAACAAAAAGACGCCGGCCAGGACATAACCATCCATGCCCGGCAGTGAAGGCCTGCCAGGCCTGCACCGCGAAGGCTAGAACTGGTTGCATAAATGGGCTTTGAAAGGGCCCGACTTTAGTCGTGCCGCAAAAGACCAACAAAACCGAGGGCTTTAGCCCCTGAGGGATGTTCTTTCCGAACTCTCGACCGTATATGCAACCAGTTCTAGCTCCGTCAGGGCGTGACGTCGCGCCCGGCCACGAAGACCCGCGGCCGCGCGGGCGCAGCAATAAAATAGGCCAGCTCACGGTAGTCGCTGAACTCGTGAATCAGAAAATCTGCCCGCTTGCCGGGTTCGAGCGAACCAATCTCGGGGCCTAGGCCAAGGCTGTACGCCGCATTAATGGTCGCGGCGGCCAGCGCTTCGGCGGGCGAGAGGCGCATCTGCAAACACGCCAGCGACAGCATGAACGGCATGGACGCGACCGGCGACGAGCCGGGATTAAAGTCCGTGGCGAGGACGATGGCGAGGCCAGCCTCAACCATGCGGCGCGCGGGCGGGTACTGGGTACGGCTGAGCGCGAAAACAGAGCCAGGCAGCAGAACGGGCTGCACGCCTGCGGCCTTTAGCGCCAGCAGCGCTTCGTCGCTCGCGGTCTCGAGATGGTCGGCAGTTGCGGCTCCTACCTCGGCGGCCAGCGCCGCGCCCGTGCCGGGTCGGAACTGCTCGGCATGCAGCCGCAGGCCGAGACCGTGCTGCTTAGCTGCGATGAGCACCGCTCGGCATTCGTCCACGGTAAAGGCGTGATCGTCGCAGAAGGCGTCGCAGAAGCGCGCTAGCTTGAGGCGTGCGACCTCCGGGATCAGCTCCTCGCAAACAAAGCGGACGTATTCCCCGCGACGGTCCGCAAACTCCGGCGGAACAGTGTGCGCGGCCAGCAGCGTAGGGACGATCCGCGCCGGGCCCTCCTGGTTGAGCCGACCGATGACGCGCAACATCTTGAGCTCAGTGTCGCGGTCGAGGCCGTAGCCGGATTTGGCTTCAAGGGTTGTTGTGCCCCCGCGCAGCATCCAGTCGCGGTAGCGGCGGGCGGCGGCGAGAAGCTCGTCTTCCGTGGCGGCGCGGGTCAGGCGCACGGTGCGCAGGATGCCGCCGCCGGCCGCGGCGATCTGCTGATAGGTGGCGCCGGCAATGCGCTGCTCAAACTCATCGGCCCGGTTGCCGGCGAAGACCAGGTGCGTGTGCGCGTCGACGAAACCAGGCGTAACGCAGCGGCCCTGCGCGTCGATACGCGTCGTGCCAGCGGGAATACGTTCGCGAATCTCCACGTCCCTTCCAACGGCGGCGATACGTCCGTCTTCGATGAGCAGCGCAGCATTCTCGACGATACCGAGTTCGCGCAATTCCACGCCGGTGCGCGGGCGCGCGGGTCCGCCGAGGGTGACAAGCTGGCCGATGTTGACGACGGCAAGATTGGACACGTGCTATCTCTCCGCCATCGGAATACGAATCCCCTTCGCTTTGGCGGTCTGCTGCGCAAGCTCGTAGCCCGCGTCCGCATGTCGGGCCACGCCGATGCCGGGATCGTTGTTGAGCACGCGATGGATGCGCTGGGCGGCCTGGTCGGTGCCGTCGGCCACGGTGACCTGTCCCGCGTGCAGCGCGTAACCCATGCCCACGCCGCCGCCGTGATGAAAGCTGACCCAGCTTGCGCCGCTCACCGCGTTCAGCGCGAAGTTGAGCAGCGGCCAATCCGCAATTGCATCGGAGCCGTCGAGCATCTTCTCGGTTTCGCGGTAGGGGCTGGCGACGGACCCTGTGTCGAGGTGGTCGCGGCCGATCGCGAGGGGCGCGGAGATCTCGCCTTTCTTGACGAGGTCGTTCATGGCCTCGCCCATCTTCGCCCGATCTCCGTAACCGAGCCAGCAAATGCGCGCTGGCAGTCCCTGGAACGCGAATCGTCCGCGTGCGAGCCGCAACCACTTAGTCAAGATCTCGTTCTCGGGGAAAAGCTCGAGCGCCAGCTCATCGGTACGGTCGATGTCCTTGGGATCGCCGGAGAGCGCAATCCAGCGGAACGGCCCCTGCCCGGTGCAGAACAGCGGCCGGATATACTCCGGAACAAATCCGGGGATGAGGAACGCATCGACGGCGCCGGCGTCGAAGGCGAAGCGGCGGATGTTGTTGCCGTAGTCGAACGCGACTGCCCCGGCTCGCTGGAGCGCGAGCATGGCGTTGACGTGCACGACCATCGAGGCGGTCGAGCGGCGGACGTATTCCTCGGAGTCGCGCTGCCGCAAATCCGCAGCTTCACTCAACGTGAGCCCTTGCGGCACGTAGCCGTTGAGCGGATCGTGGGCGCTGGTCTGGTCGGTAATCACGTCCACCTGCACGCCGCGGCGGACAATCTCCGGCAGCACGTCGGCGCAGTTGCCGACAAGGCCCACCGAAAGCGCCCGGCCCTCGCGGCGCGCGGCCTCGCACAACGCCAGCGCTTCGTCCAGCGATTCGGTCATGGTGTCGCAATAGCGCGTGTCAAGCCGGCGCTGGATGCGGGTGCGGTCGACCTCGATGCACAGCACCACGCCGTCATTCAGCGTGACCGAAAGCGGCTGCGCGCCGCCCATTCCGCCCATGCCGCCGGTGACCACCAGCTTGCCCTTGAGCGATCCCGGCCCATCCGACTTGGCGAAATGCCGCTCGGCCAAAGAAGCGAAGGTCTGAAAAGTGCCTTGCAGAATGCCCTGCGTCCCGATGTAAATCCAGCTTCCCGCCGTCATCTGGCCGAACATGATGAGGCCCTTCTTGTCGAGCTCGTGGAAATGCTCCCAGGTGGCCCACTTGCCCACCAGGTTGGAGTTGGCGATGATGACGCGCGGGGCCATGTCGTGCGTGGGAAACACGCCGACGGGCTTGCCGGACTGGATCAGCAGCGTCTCTTCATTGCCCAGCCGCTCAAGCTCGCGCACGATGGCGTGGTAGCAGTCCCAGTTGCGTGCGGCCTTGCCGATGCCGCCGTAGACGACCAGGTCCGCCGGCCGCTCGCCCACCTCGGGATCGAGGTTGTTCATCAGGCAGCGCAGGGCGGCTTCCTGCTGCCAGCCCTTGCAGTGGAGCTGGGTGCCGCGGAAGGCACGGATGGTTGGAGCGACGGTCGTGGTAGTCATGGGGTCACCTGGAGGCAGAGTGCTCCTCAAATGAGGGTAGCGCGATTGGGTGGGGGGCGGCGAGCGGGCGCACTGCCGGACGACCGAGCCGGGTTCCGGAGGAATAACCGGATGACTTTTTGATGGCGCGGATATAATCTGTCATCCACTTCCCCAACGAAGGAGATCCAATGAACGCAACCATGAACTCTGCGACGTCGAAGTTGACGGTGACAGCCGATCGCTCGTTGATCGCGCACGGCGCGATCATGACGCTTCTCGGCCTGCTTTCCGGTTTCACCACCATGTTTGCAAAATCGCCGATCGCGGCGCTCGAATCCCATACGATCGGGGTGTTGCAAGGCGCGCTGCTCTTCGCTCTTGCCGCAGCCTGGCCGTCGCTGGGACGCGGGGGCGTGGTTACGGCCGCCCGATATTGCGCGCTGATAGGGCTCTATGCGAACTGGCTCGGGGCGCAGCTTTCCGCACTGTGGAGCGCCAAAGGGATGTTCATCGTGAATGGCAAATCGATGCCGGGCGGCGCTGCTCCGTGGATGGAAGGAACGGTGGCGGTGCTGCTGAACCTTTCCATTCTGGTGATCGTGATGTGCGTGCTGATTTTATGGGCGCTGAGGAAGAAGCCCGGCGCGTGAGATTGGCGGGCGATGCGCCGATGGGGCGAGGATTGCTGATTTATCCTTCCTATCATGCCGAACACACTTGTGGAGTGCGTGCCGAATTTTTCCGAGGGCCGGGATGCGGCCAAAGTGGACGCCATTGTCGAGGCCATGAAGATGCCCGGCGTCTACCTGCTCGACCGCGAGATGGATGCCGACCACAACCGCTGCGTGATTACTCTGGTGGGCGAGCGGGAGGCGATTCAGGAGGCGGCGATCCGCGGCGTGGGCAAGGCGGCGGAGCTGATTGACCTCACCCGTCACCAGGGCGCGCATCCGCGCATGGGCGCGGCGGACGTGGTGCCGTTCATCCCCATTGAGGGCGTCACGCTGGAAGACTGCGTGGCCATGGCGCGTCACGTGGGCGCGGAGATCGCCAAACGGTTCGGCATTCCTGTGTACCTCTACGAGGCAGCGGCCACAAAACCGGAACGGCAGAATCTCGAGAACATCCGCCGCGGACAATTCGAAGGGATCCGCGACGAGATCGCCACCAACCCCGCGCGCATGCCGGATTTCGGCGAGCCGCGCGTGCATCCCACTGCCGGCGCATCAGTGGTGGGCGCGCGCAGGTTCCTCATCGCCTACAACGTCTTCCTGAACACAGCGGAGGTAGCGATTGCGAAAAAAATCGCCAAGGCGGTGCGGTTCTCCACCGGCGGCCTCCGCTTCGTAAAGGGCGCGGGATTCCTGGTGCGCGGCCAGGCGCAAGTGTCGATGAACCTGACCGATTTCGACCAGACCCCCATCCATCGCGTCTTCGAGTTCGTAAAGCGCGAAGCGGCGCGGTACGGGGTAATGCCCACGTCGAGCGAAATCGTCGGATTGATCCCCAAGGCCGCGCTGGAACAGGCGGCGGAGTGGTACCTGCAAGTGGAGAACTTTGATTCCTCGCTGATCCTGGAGAACCGGCTGGCGGCCGTGATGGGCGGCAAAATGGCGCCCGGCGGCCCATCTGCCGGGCTAAGGACAGGCGTGGAACCGTTCATTGAGCAGCTCGCCGCGCCCACAGCAACGCCGGGCGGCGGCAGCGCCAGCGCAGCCGCCGCGGCCATGGCAGCAGGGCTCGCCGGAATGGTGGCTTCCATGTCCCGCGGCAAGAAAGCCTACGCGCAGTACGAGAGCCAGTTGAGCGAGGCCATTGCGCGGTTGGCCAACGTGCGCGAGGAGTTGAAGGCGGCCATCGACGCCGACGCCGAGTCCTACAACACCGTGATGAAGGCTTACAGGGCGGCAAAGGAATCGCCGGAAGGTGGGAAGCTGATCAATGCCGCGCTCAAGGAGGCGACCAGCGTCCCCCTTGGCGTGGCGGAGCGCGCCGCGGAGATTGCCGGGATGGTGGATAAGTTGCGGCCGATTACCAACCCCAACATGGCGTCCGACTTGACCACGGCCCATGCGCTGGCGCGGGCGGCGCTCGAAGGCGCATTGGCCAACGTAGAGATCAATCTGGGCTCGATGAAGCCGGAGACGCAAGACGAGAAGGCATTTGTCAGCGACAGACAGGCGCTGGCGGAAGTGTTGAAGCGAAGGCTCTAAGGGGGCGAAGGGACGGGCCGCCGATTCCGGCTCCAATTCCCTCCAGGATGGGATGGATAGAGCAAGGAAACAGCAATGCGGCGGCGCGTGTCAAGCGATTTTCTTCAGGGTAAGCGTGAAAAAATGCGACACAACGCCGTAGTGAAAATCGCGCGCCCGAGCCGCCGATCAAGGGACCGGAGCCATAGTTTCCGTACAGAAACCTGCTCTAGCGCGCATCGCTTATGCACGTAAAGTTCTTCGCATCTTGCGGATCGCCTGATCCCTTGTATTGCGCATGTTGCGGGTACGGGCAGAGCGGGCGGCTGCGGCCGGGAAACGTCCGCCCCGTGGCAATCACTTCCTCGGGCGCAGTTCCCTTCTCCACCCAATTGACGATGGCGCTGAGCATGTCGAACTGGTCCAGCGCCGGCCCGCCGCCGCAGTGGCGCATGCCGGGCACCAGGTAGATCTGGCTCCATTGCGCCACTTTGTCGGCGCCGCCGTTCGTGGCTGCCAGCGATCTGTAGTAGTCCAGCGTATCCAGCGGCGAGAACCACGGATCGCTGTCGCCGTGGAAGAAAATGAGCTTGCCGCCGTCGCCGGAAAATGTGGAGAGATTGGTCGACAATGGCTCAACCAGCGGATCGGAGGCGTGTTCCTCCAGCTTGTCCACATCAATAGTCGTGGCCGTCGTGTAGGGGCCAAAGATGCCGCGCGTGCTCAGCGCCAAAAGCCCGGGAATAGGTCCTTTTTCGGCGATGCCCGTGTCGTAGAGAAAGCCGGGATAGACCTGCACCCCGCGCGAATCGACCGGCCCGGCAAAGGCTTTCTTGATTGCGGCAACGGTTGGGGCCGGAATGCAAGTGTCGTCGGGAGCGCGGTTGCACGCCAGCACTGCGGGATCAAAATCGCATCCGAGCGGGTCGGAGATCATGCCGTCGGCTATGCCGTCCTTCGCGTCACACTTCTTCAGCAGCGCATCCATGAAAAGCTTGCGGTCATTGTCGGTGATGAGCTTGTCCGTCTCCGGCTTGCCCTGGGCGTCGCGCGGCGCGGCCTGGTTGTAGGCCACCGGAATCCATTGTCCGATGGCGATGTTGGAGATGCTGGTGCGCATGGCCGGATCGCCGGAGACGATTCCGTTGAAGACTGCGGGAAATCGCTGCGAGAGGATCATGCCCTCGCGCCCGCCGGTAGAACAGCCCACAAAGTAGGAGTACGCCGCGGGCTTGGCGTAAAACGCCGCGATGATTTGCTTGGCCACGCCGGCAACCCTGGCGTTGGCCTGGTAAGCAAAGTCGAGGTAAGCCTGCTGATCGCGCATGAAAGAGAAATCGAATGGGCCGGTCTTCGCCTTATGGCCCGTATCGGTGCTGGCCACGGCAAAGCCGCGCGCCAGCGCAGGTTTATCGCCGCTGTAGGTCGTGCCGAAGGGCGGCGCAACAAAGCCATTACCGCCGCCTCCGCCCTGCATCATGAAGTCGCCGTTCCACTGATCGGGCAGGGCGATTGCAAAGCCGATACCGAACTCCTCGCCGCCCACGCCTTTGCGCCGGTTGATGACGCCATCCACGCGGCAGTAGGCCGGCAGCGCTGGCCCGGCATTCGCAGGCGCGCCCGGATAAGCCGCGGGAATCGTGGAACCGGCCGGCACCGCGGTCGCCTTTGTAATCTCTACTCCCGCCACCTTGAGCCCGGCAAGGGCATCGCATGAGCCCGCAGATTGGGCGCCGGCAAGGCCGGCTGAGAAAAGTATGGCGATCGACACAGGAAGATGTTTGATATGCAACATTGCCTTGCCTCCGACGAAAGGACGCTCTTGAGACGGCAGTTCGAGCAAGCCGAGTGCCGCATCCTTTGTAGCAGACCGGACCCGCAAGCACCGGGCAACCCACGGCGGGCGCATCGCGCAACTGATAACCTAGAACCATGAAATTCGGCGTCCTCGTTTTTCCCGGCTCCAACTGCGACCACGACGCATTCAACGTGATCGAGACCATCGCCCATCAGCCGGTCACGTTCCTCTGGCACGACTCGGCGGACCTCGAGGGCGTAGATGCGGTGCTGGTTCCCGGCGGCTTTGCCTATGGCGACTACCTGCGCACCGGCGCCATTGCCCGCTTCTCGCCGGTCATGGGCGCGGTGCAGAAATTCGCCGGCGGCGGCGGCCTGGTGCTGGGCATCTGCAACGGCTTCCAGATCCTGACTGAAGCCGGCCTCCTGCCCGGCGCGCTGATGCGCAATGCCGGCCTCAAGTACATCTGCAAGCAGGTGCACCTGCGCACCGAGACCGCAAACAGCCCCTTCACCAACGAGTTGACGACAGGCGATGTGTTGCAGATTCCCATCGGCCACATGGAGGGCAACTACTTTTGCACCCCGGAGGAACTCAAGCGCCTGGAAGCAGAGGACCGCATCGCTTTCCGCTACTCCACTCCGGAAGGCGCAATCACGCAGGAAGCGAATCCCAACGGCTCTCTCGCAAACATCGCCGGAATCCTCAACCAAGGCCGCAACATTCTGGGCATGATGCCCCATCCGGACCGGTCCAGCGAGAAGATTCTCGGCTCATCCGACGGCTGGAAGATCTTCGCGTCCATGGTGAACGCCCTGGCGGCAAAATAGGCCTGTCTGCCTGCCATCGTCATCTCCTCCTGTACCTGACAACCCCGACGCCGCGCCTCCCCATCCAACAATGTGGTCATGTCGTTAATCATGGACGGCCACTCCGTCGCGCTTTGTTCCCACCCCGCCGCATCGTTATCCCGGCTCCATTCCAATCTCTCAAAAAGGAAACACCTCAACATGAAACGACCCCTATGCATATCCCTATTCGCGTTGCTGGGCCTTGTGCCGCTCAAGCTGGCGCTCGCCCAAATGGCTATCAGCGTTAGTTTTGCGCCTCCGGCGCTGCCCGTTTACCAGCAGCCACCCTGCCCCGAGGACGGCTCCATCTGGGTCCCGGGCTACTGGGCCTGGGATGCGGATTTCAGCGACTACTATTGGGTGCCCGGAACCTGGGTTCCGGCGCCGGAGCCCGGCTACCTGTGGACCCCGCCGTACTGGGGCTGGAACGATGGCGCCTACGTCTTCAACCAGGGCTACTGGGCCACCGAGGTCGGCTTCTACGGCGGCGTCAACTACGGTTTCGGCTACTTCGGCCACGGCTTTGGGGGCGGCCGATGGGACCACGACCACTTCTACTACAACACTGCCGTGATGAACGTGAACACCACCGTAATCCACAATGTCTACGTGAACAGGACAGTGATCGTGAAGAACAACGTTCACGTCAGCTACAACGGCGGCCAGGGCGGCATCCAGGCTCGGCCGACGCAGCAGGAGGAAGCCGTCGCGCGCATGCGCCATGTGCCGCCCTCGGTCCGGCAGGAGCAGCGAATCCAGATGGCGCGCTCCAATCCGCAGATGCGCGCCAGCGCCAACCATGGCAGGCCGCCAGTTGCGGCAACCGAGCGCCCCACAGAGTTCAGCGGACGCGGCGTGGTACAGGCAAAGGCGGCCGGAGCACCGTACCATCCACCGGTCAATCGCCCGGCTGCACACGGCGCACCTGCGCGGCCAAGCAATGAAACTGGCCATGACTACGCGCATCCGGAAAACAAGACCCCGAAGTCCGGCACTGAGCGCCCTCGCCCCACTGCAGAGGCACCAGAGCGGCCCGCTGAGAAGGCTCCCGTTCACTCCGCAGAGAAGGCGCCTGCACGCCCCGCTGAGAAGGCTCCCGCTCACCCCAAGACGCACGAGTCTCCGGCCCGCCCCGCGCCTGAAAAGCGCCCTGCCCCCGCCGAACATGAGAAGCAGTTGGCACGGCCAAAGACGAAACCGGAGCCTGCCCCGCGGCCACAGGAGAGAACCGAACAAAAGCCTGCGCGGCAGCACCCAGCTCCGGAAACCCATCCAGAGACTTCGCCGCGACAGGAAAAGCCAGCGCCCAAAACGGAAGAACACCGTCCTCAGGCGCAGAAGCCCGCACCCAAACCGAAACCGGAGTCCAAACCGAAACCGGAAGAGCCGAAGCAAGAGCCCAAATAGACCTATTTTGACGGAGCCCCAACAGAACGAACCCCCGGCAGCGCTTGCGTCCGCCGGGGGTTCGTGTTTTGTTCCGGAAGAGGTCGGCTGTCACCTGGCCATGCCTGGCTGTACAGCGTCTTCTGCAAGCGCCAGTGCGCGGTCCCGAATGGCGCGCAACTTTGGAACCGCATAGCCTTCATTGAGCCACCAGACAAAGGCAAAGACGGCCGTGAAGATTGCCGGGGCGACGAAGTCCGGCCAGATCGGAGTTCCCTTGTGCACATGATTGAGCATCAGCCCCGCGGTGTTCAGCATCAGTCCGATCCACGGCGGTAGCAGATACCAGTACTTCACGGACTTGAGCAGCCCGATCTGCTGATCGTAGCGCTCTACCAGGGCTTGCCGGTACACGCACAAGTCCTGGGCCGAATCGGCCGGCTTCGAAGCGCGGCCGTAGCGCAGCAGAAAAAAGATGATCCAGAGCCCGCTGGCTGCAACGATCAGCAATCCGGTTCGCTCGAACCCATTCAGCGCATGGAATGCCATCCAGGTGAACAGCGCTGTTACCACCGCAGCCGCAATGGATTCCCTCAGATTCCGCCGGAAGATCTTCCGGTCAAACTCCATCGTCTTGCGTTGTACAAGTTCCACAAGTTCCTCCTTCGTTGCCGATGCCTCTTCCGGTTGGCTGCACCACAAATCCCGCAATTCGTCTTTAACGTCCATCGCTGCCCCCTCCGCCGGCCTGGATCCGCTCGCGAAGCCTGTCCCGAAGCCGGCTCAGCCGCGACCCAATCGCCGATTGCGACATACCGCTCACCTCCTCGATCTGCGCGTAGTTCAGGCCCTCGAGATGTAGCAGGATGAGCTGCCGGTCGAGCATGGGCTGGCTGCGAATTGCACGTGCCAGCAGATCGTGTTTTTCCCGTCCCAGAACTGCGTCTTCGCTGCTCGCGGCCGGCGAGCGGAAATCCTCGCCTTCCGGCAGCGTTGTCTCCTTCCGCGCGCGGTTGCGAATCCGCATGGAGGCGGAGATGGCCACGTTATGCGCAATGCGGTAGAGCCACGTGCGCTCGCTCGCTTCGCCGCGATAATTCCCCAGCGCTTGCCACAGGTCGATGGCGATCTCCTGAAACAAGTCCTCGCGATCCGCCTGCGCATCCGCATAGCCGGTCGTCAATCGCCGCAGCGCCGGCTCGTACTGCTCCATCAGCCGGAGAAACGCTTGGCGACGGTCTTTAAGCAGCGCCTGGCCTTGATTCCTCTCCGCGATGGCTTCCACGAGCATCGATTTCCGCTTCCACACAGGTAGTCTCATCGACGGCGGATTCCTTGCAGAAAAGGTTGGATTTGTTCTCGGGGCTGGACTCGATGATGCCCGGACTGGAACAAGCAAGCGGTTGAAGAATGCTGCTTCGCCGCTTCTTGAGCCGGCTCCAGCAAGACTAGAGCCCCAGCCCACCGTCCACGGTGAGGATCTGGCCGGTAATAAACTCCGTAGCCGAGGCGAAGAACAGCACCGCCTGGGCCACGTCCTCCGCCGTTCCGTTGCGGCGCATGGGAGTCTTTGCGGCCAATCGCGCGGCGCGCTCCTGGGCCGCGGCGGATTCCTCCTCCATCTCGATCCAGCCCGGGGCCACGCAGTTCACGGCCACTTCCGGCGCCCACGCTTTGGCCATGGTCTGCGTCAG
Source organism: uncultured Acidobacteriota bacterium (assembly GCA_963766785.1). Lineage (GTDB taxonomy): Bacteria > Acidobacteriota > Terriglobia > Terriglobales > Acidobacteriaceae > Telmatobacter. The sequence continues at coordinate 331,444 of CAVYBV010000002.1, read as the reverse complement.
CATGTGCAGCGCAGCTTTGCTGGCGCAGTAATGCGCGTGCCCGGCCCACGGTTCCATTCCCCCCAGCGAGCCGAGATTGACAATGCGTCCCCGCACCGCGCGCAGGTACCCGAGCGCTTCCCGCGAAACCAGAAACGGCCCCCGCGCGTTGGTCTCAAACACCGCGTCCCATGCCTCCAGCGCCAGCTCGTCCAGCGGCGCCGTCTCAAAAACAGCGGCATTGTTCACCACAATGTCCAGGCGGCCATGAAACCCGACGGCGGCTTCGACCGCTGCACGCACCGACACCTCGGAACGCACATCGCACACAACCGCATGCCCCCGCCGCCCAAGCTGCTCCACCGCGTCCACCGTCTCCACCGCCTCGTCCGCGGAGTGGCGATAGGTGATGGTCACATCCGCCCCCGCCCGCGCCAGCGCCACCGCAATCGCCCGCCCGATGCGCCTGGCGCCCCCGGTAACAAACGCGGATTTGTCCGAGAGAGAGTTCATCGTTCACAGTTCGTAGTTCACAGTTATCAGTTGTCAGGTGTCAGAGTTCAGTATTCGGCGCTGATGCCTGCGCGCGTACAGGGGTAAGAGCGGAACCCTGGATAAGACAGCATACAAACGGGGGACAACAAACTGTGTACCACGAACTGAAAGCTGACAACCCTCACTGCTGAGGCTTATCCGGATTTTGGGGCTGGTTCTGGTCCTTCTTGTCGCCGGCGCGATTCTTGTAGATCGTATACTGCTCACCTGGCCGCTTCAGCTTCACGTCGATGGCCAGATGGTCCTTGTCCACTTTGTATTCCTGGCCATACGTCTGAAAACCGTGGGCAATGATCTGCACTTGAACCGAGTCTCCGATCGGAATCACATCGAGGACGGTTTTGCCATCCTCATTGGTCTTCAACTCCATGTCACCTTCATCTTTGTCACCCTTCATGGGATGAAAAACAACCGCCGCGTTCTCGATCGGCTTGCCGTTAGCGTTGTTGAGCACCGTAACCTCAATGCGGGCAGTGGGCGGCGGCGGCTTGTATTTCCGGCCGCGCTGGTTCGAGTCCTGGGCGGAGGCAACCGGCGCCAGGCCCACCAGGAAAAGAGCAAGCAACGCAAACATTGCGGGAAAAACACGGCGACTCATGGTCCTTATTGTAATCCCGTGGATTTGACTGCCGGAAGCAGCCAAGGAAGCCTCATCAGGCCGCAATCGACGCTTTCAGACCAAAGTCAGAGCTCCCTTGGCAGCATCCAACCTGTTGATTCCTATGCGACGCATGAAATATGAGTGAAATGCGCTAATATTTATGCCAAAAGCCCCTTGACAACTACTCCCAACTTTGCCTATCGTTAGCAGTTGGAAGGCTAGACTGCTAGCAATGGTTCGGCTGGACTGCTTGTCAAGCCAACGCAAGTGGCTCTTCTTCCGAGAGTTTCTGTCTCAATCCACCTAAAAATCCCGCGGCGCGGCCTCCGTGGCCTCCGCGTTTGAAGGAGAAGCGAAACAATGGCAACAACCTCTGTGAAGACCAGCTTCACCCCGCTCCACGATCGTATCCTCGTCCGCCGTCTGGATGAGGGCGAGACGGTTCGTGGCGGCATCATCATTCCCGACACCGCCAAGGAAAAACCCCAGGAAGGTGAAGTCATCTCCGTGGGCAAGGGCAAATCGAACGACGAAGGCAAGGTCTTCCCGCTCGACGTAAAGGCCGGCGATCGCGTGCTCTTCGGCAAGTACTCCGGCACCGAAATCAAGATCGAGGGCGAAGAGTTCCTGATCATGCGCGAGGAAGAAGTCCTCGGCATCATCAAGAAGTAGCTTCGCCAGTGGTCAGTGATCAGTGTTCAGTGGTCAGCAAAGACCACGCGCCAGACGGCAAGACACGCGATCCTGACCGCAACGGACACCAAGAGATTGGTGCAGTGGTCAGACTGATCTGATCACTGACCACTGAACACTGATCACTCTTCAGGAGAGAACAATGGCAAAGCAGATTCTGCACGGTGAAGATTCCCGCCAGGCGATCCTGCGCGGCGTCAACACGCTGGCGGACGCGGTGAAGGCGACGCTCGGGCCCAAGGGCCGCAACGTCGTCATCGAGAAGAAATTTGGTTCGCCCACCATCACCAAGGACGGCGTGACGGTGGCTAAGGAAATCGAGCTCAAGGACCCGATGGAGAACGTGGGCGCGCAGCTCGTCAAGGAAGTTGCCTCCAAGACCTCGGACGTCGCCGGCGACGGCACCACTACTGCAACTGTTCTGGCCCAGGCCATTTTCCGCGAAGGCGTGAAGACGGTTGCGGCCGGAGCCAACCCCACCGCCCTCAAGCGCGGCATCGACAAGGCTGTCGCCGCCGTGATCGGCACCCGCGACAAGGACGGCAAGTGGACCGAGGGCGGCGCCCTGGGCAAGCTTTCCAAGCCCGTCGACGAGGGCTCAGTGGCCCAGGTCGGCGCCATCTCCGCCAACGGCGACCAGGAGATCGGCGACATCATCGCCCACGCAGTGAAGGTTGTGGGCAAGGATGGCGTCATCACCATCGAAGAGTCGAAAACCATGCACACCGGTCTGGAGACCGTGGACGGCATGCAGTTCGACCGCGGCTACCTGAGCCCCTACTTCGTCACCGATGCGGAGCGCCTGGAAAGCGTTCTCGAGGATCCTTACATCCTCATCTACGAGAAGAAAATCAGCGCCATGAAAGATCTGCTTCCGCTGCTGGAGCAGGTGGCCCGCGGCGGCAAGCCGTTGCTGATCATCGCGGAAGATGTTGAAGGCGAGGCGCTGGCCACCCTGGTGGTGAACAAGCTGCGCGGCACTCTGAACGTCTGCGCGGTCAAGGCTCCCGGCTTCGGCGACCGCCGCAAGGCCATGCTGGGTGACATCGCCATCCTCACCGGCGGCAAGGCCATCACGGAAGACCTCGGCATCAAGCTCGAAGGCGTGAAGCTGGAGGATCTGGGCAAGGCCAAGCGCATCACCATCGACAAGGACAACACCACCATCGTCGACGGCGCGGGCAAGTCCAGCGACATCGACGGCCGCGTTAAAGAGATTCGCAGCCAGATCGAAAAGACCACCTCCGACTACGACAAGGAGAAGTTGCAGGAGCGGTTGGCCAAGCTGGTTGGCGGCGTGGCCATCATCAAGGTGGGCGCGGCCACTGAGACCGAGCTGAAGGAGAAGAAGGCTCGCGTTGAGGATGCCCTGCACGCCACCCGCGCCGCGGTCGAGGAAGGCATCGTTCCCGGAGGCGGCGTCGCCCTGGTGCGCGCCATTCCCACGGTCAGCGCCTTGCTCAAGACGCTCGAAGGCGACGAGAAGGTCGGCGCCAACATCGTGCTCCGCGCGCTCGAAGAGCCGCTGCGCCAGATCGTCGCCAACTCCGGCGAGGAAGGCGCTGTGGTCGTTGCCAAGGTGCTTGACTCCAAGGAACCGCACTACGGCTACAATGCCCTGACCGGCAAGTTCGAGGACCTGGTGAAGTCAGGCGTCATCGACCCCACCAAGGTCACCCGCACTGCCCTCATGAACGCGGCTTCCATTGCCGGCCTGCTGCTGACCACCGAAGCGCTGGTGGTCGAAATCCCCGAGCCCAAGTCGGCCCCAGCCGGCGGCCACGGCGGCGGCATGGACGGCATGTACTAAGAAGCAGGGAGTAGGGAGCAGGGAGTAGAAAGCCCGATTCCCTTCCCTGTCCGGCTGACAGCAATAGCAGAACTTCAAAGGCCTCCAGCTTCGGCTGGGGGCCTCTCTTTTTCGTCGATACTCCTTAGGCACAGTTGACGTTTGGCACAAAATAGGAACATACTATGTTTAGTAGGAATAATCCTACACTTAGGAGTACTGATGGAAATACAACTCGGTTCAAACTTGCTTTTGGCGGATCGAATTTGGATCGCGGTCGCGATGCTTCATCGCCAGACGCCGGAACGCGAAGCCTTTTCCACGGAGGAGATTCGCTCTAAGCTTCGCGAGACGGGACTCTCTAACGGGCTCAAGCCGTCGTCGGTCGCTGCTCACCTCAAGCAGCACCTCGTGGCAAACGTTCCGCCATCAACCACCGGCTACCGGATGCTCTTCCAGACACAATCGGGAAACCTCCGACTCCTCCGTTCCGGCGATTATACCGACCCTCAGCGTCGATCCAAGCAGGTGCCGAAGCGCGAACAGATTTCGCCCCAGTATCACCCGCTCCTCGATTGGTACGAGGAGTGGAACCAGAAGAGTCCGGCTATTGAAAAGCCAAATTGGGAGGACGATCCTCTGATTCGCCTCATCGGTTCCGGAAAGCACATCTGGGCCGACGAGCACGCCGACGAATACGTCAATAACCTGCGGAGGGAAGACATTTGAGCAAGGTCTTTTTCGACACAAATGTCTTCATCTACATGTTCGAGGGTCTGGAGCCATTCCGCAGCCGGATGCTCGAGATACGAAAGCGGATGTTGGAACGCGGCGACCGCATCGTGACCTCTGCGATGACCCTGGGCGAAGTCCTGGTCCGGCCAACGAAACTGGGCCAAACTTCGCTTATCGAGCAATACGGCCGCGCAATACGCGCCACGGCTCACGTGATAGCGTTTGATACTTCCGTCTCTTGGCGTTACGCCTCTTTGCGGGCTACACACACCCTCCGCAACGCCGACGCCATCCAACTGGCTTGCGCCGCCCACTTTGGCGTAGACCTCTTCATTACCAACGACAAGGACCTGCACAAGCTCGACGTTCCTGGAATCGGATTCATCGCACCGCTGGATCGGGTCCCACTCTGAAGAATCTGCTCCTCTGTAGGCCTCCAGCTTCGGCTGGAGGCCTTTTTGTCCCAATAGGAGTATTCTGGAATGTTCGAAGAAACGGTCCTGTGTTGCGGCAACAATCTTGGGGCTCGGAGGATTCAATGCGCTGGCTTCCCCTCGTCCGTCCGACCACAAAGCGTAAGTTTGTCTTTGGGTTCGTCTTATCTCTTTCACTCGGCGGTTATTATCTCTTTCATACGAGGACTGCGCCGCCCCCTGACTGGACTCCTACTTGGATCGTTCACGATCCGTTTTTCATACAGTTGTTCAGGCTTCTCCCGTTTGTTGCGGCGGCTCTCGTATGGCCGCTCGTCTGGCTCGGAGCCAAGCTGGCAACCGTTGCCGCCGCCCGCGGATACGTGGTATGGGTCGAGGAGTGGCTCAAGGAACTGCACTCCGGACCCACCGTACCCTTCCAACCTATGCCGCAGCATCCCGAATCGCATTCGTTGATGCCCGGCACACGCGAAGAAAGTTGGAAACACTAGCTCCCTTTTTCAACTCAATCATTCATCGCACACCGTGCGCGGGTATCTCGTTTCCCGCGCCGTTCCAGGTCCCGGTAGCAGTATTGTGGGACCTCCGAGGAAACAACACTGGAAGCTATCTCATAAACCTGTTTTGAAAGGGCACGGCTTCAGCCGTGCCGCAAAAAGCCGGCAAAGCCGATGGGCTTTAGCCCCTGAGGGACGTTTTCGATGGTCGGCTGACATTTATGAGATGACTTCTAAACATTAAACTTATCGTCGTCAGGAATGATGAACTGTGCGCTGAGCCCGTAATTCCTCAAGGCCCTGCGCAAGCTTGCGAAACCTTCGTAAACCGATTTGCGAAAGTTCTCGCGAACCCTCCCCCGTATACCGCATAAGCCATTGATTCAAAGCGAGAACCATGCCGTGCCCAGGACGCGCCGCTGGCGAAGGCGCGAAAATCGTGCAGATTCGCTGGCGGCCTTCAACCCAAGGCAATAGTCTCTCGCCAACATCTCTCTTGGAACCGATTCTCGCACTCGAAATTGTCGCAAGCGCCCCGCCCAAACTTCCTTTAGGGATTTAACCTGAAATTGTAACGGCTTCTCAGCCGATGTCAGCCAACCCCGGCCAACTCGTCCTCACTCCCGGCCCGCGCCTGCGTACCGCGATGGTCCTGGCCATCGTCGCAGACATCGTCCAGATAGCCGTCTTACCGTTCGTCGTCGAAGGCGCCGCCTCGCCTGCCGACGATCTGCTCGACCTCGGCATGGCCGGCGCGCTCAGCTGGCTCCTGGGCTGGCACTGGGAGTTCCTCCCGTCCGCCCTCGCCAAGCTCGTCCCCGGCGTCGACCTCGTCCCTCTCTGGACCCTCGCCGTCGCCAACGTGTATCGCAAATCCAAGGCCCTCTCCGCCGCCGCCGAGCACGCCCGCAACGCCAACCCGCAATGATGCCCGACGACCGCCGCTGATCACTGACCACTGATCACTGACCACTATCTTTCGTGTTTGCCGATCACACCCGATTGTGATTCGGCTCACATACACTCCCCCCATCCCCCACGCTACTCTGACCCCGATCGATGATCTGGATCACCTGAGCCTGCGCGGCCGCTCCTCCACAGCCGCGCAGCCTCAAAAAAACGGGGTCGGATGAAATACTTCAAAGATTCTGGACACCTTTTCCGTTTCGCGGGCCTCTTCGTCATCGCCTTCCTGGTCTTCTGGGCGATCCGAGGGTTTGTGGTCCCGCCCACTTTCGGCCAGTACGGCCACTACCGCGCCGCCGCCATCACTGAGATCGGCCAGCTCCCCCTCCACTACGCCGGCCACCAAGCCTGCGAGAGCTGCCACACCGACGTGCTCGACGTGAAGAAAGCCGGCAAGCACGCGCATGTGAACTGCGAGGCCTGCCACGGCCCGCAGGAAAAGCACGCCGAGGACCCCGGCAGCGTGACCCCGGCCAAGCTTGATACCGCGACGCTCTGCGTGCGCTGCCATGCTGCCTCCGCAGCGCGGCCTAAAAACTTCCCCCAGGTCAACGCCGCCGATCACTCCAACGGCATGCCCTGCGAAACCTGCCATCAGCCGCACTCGCCCGGCATGGACGCGCCAGCCGCGGCTAAGGGAGGCGCCAAGTGACCATGAATCGCCGCCATTTCCTCATTCTGATGCCCGCCGCCGCCATTGCCTGGAAGTCGGTGCTCGCCGGCACACCAGAGTCTGCTCCCAACTACAACATGACCGACCACTGGTGGGGCATGCTCATCGACATTCCCAAGTGCATCGGCTGCGGCAACTGCGTGCGCGCCTGCGCCGCCGAAAACAACGTCCCCGATGGCCACTTCCGCACCTGGGTGGAGCGCTACCACGTAACCGACACTGACTTGACCGACCCCCAGGTCATCTCGCCCGACGGCGGCAAGGAAGGTTTCCCGCCGGTCGCGGCAGAAGACGCCGGCAAGTACTTTTTTGTACCCAAAATGTGCAACCACTGCACGGATTCGCCCTGCACCCAGGTTTGTCCCGTCGGCGCAACCTTTATCAGCCCGGACGGCGTGGTGCTGATCGATCCCAAGTACTGCCTGGGCTGTGCCTACTGCGTACAGGCCTGCCCCTACGGATGCCGCTACATTCATCCGACGAAAAAGGTGGCCGACAAGTGCACGCTGTGCTACCACCGCATCACCAAAGGGCTCACCACCGCCTGTTGCGAGGCCTGCCCCACGGGTGCGCGGCAACTGGCCGACTTGAAAAACCCCAACGACCCGATTCACGAGTTCCTGAAGACGCATCCCGTCGAGGTGTTGAAGCCGCAGATGGCCACCGGCGCCAAGGCGTACTACTACGGGCTCGATGGATCGGTGAGATGAGACAGCCTGTAGCTTGTAGCCGGGAGCTTGTAGCTAAGAGCCGATAGCCGCAAGCTACGAGTCCGAAGCTACTGGCTACAAGCTACTAGCTGCACTTAGGAGCTGAATTTATGAGCGGCGTTGAAGGTTACATGTATCCCAACGAAATCACGCTCTATTGGAGCGTGCTGATTGTTCTGTACCCCTATATCACCGGGCTGGTGGCGGGCGCCTTCATCCTGGCCTCGCTGGAGCGGGTGTTCCGGGTGGAGGCGGTCAAGCCCACCTACCGCCTGGCGCTGCTCACAGCGCTGGCGTTCCTCCTCGATGCGCCGCTGCCCCTGCAGTTGCACCTCGGCCATCCCGAGCGCTCGCCGGAAATGTACTTCACCCCCCACGCCACTTCCGCCATGGCCATGTTCGGCTACATCTATCTCTGGTACCTGATGGCGGTGCTGGTGTTCGAAATCTGGCTGGATTACCGCCAGGAAATCGTGCTCCGCTCACAGGAAACCAAGGGCCTGCTGCGTATTGTTTACAAGATCATGACCCTCGGTTCCACAAACATCAGCCCTCGCGCCCTCCGCATCGATGAGAAAGTCGGCTGGGTGGTGACGCTGATCGGCATCCCCTCGGCTTTCCTGTTGCACGGCTACGTCGGCTTCATCTTCGGCTCCATCAAGGCCAATCCCTGGTGGTCGTCGCCGCTCATGCCCGTGGTCTTCATCTTCTCCGCCATGGTTTCCGGCGTGGCCGCAGTCATGCTCCTCTACATGGCCCTGACCAGGCTGCGCAAGCAGCCCATCGACATGCGCTGCGTTGACACCATCGCCATGTACATGTTCTACATCTTCATCATCGACTTCAGCCTGGAGATGCTGGACCTGGTTCACCGCATCTACGAGGCCGATGAGTCGTTCCGCAGCCTGGACTTCATGGTCCACACCAGGCTCTTCTTCTCCCAAATCGTGCTCCAGATTCTTATCGGCACGCTGGTGCCCATGGCGCTGCTGTTCATCACCCAGGTTTGGAACAACCGCCTCTCTGAGCTCGCCCGCAAGTCCATTTACGTCATCTGCGGTTCGCTCATACTCATCAGCGTCTTCGCCATGCGCTGGAACGTAGTCATCGGCGGCCAACTGTTCTCCAAGAGCTTCCTCGGCTACACCACCTACAAAATGGCGCTGGCTACCAACGAAGGATTGCTGGCGGCTATCGGACTCACCATCCTGCCGTTTCTCTTCCTTTGGGTGCTGGTCAAGCTTTTGCCTCCGTGGCCAAAGAAACAGGCGGCCGCGGTTTCCGGAGACTAATGCCGTGTTTTGTATTCGAACCTTTGGATTTGGGTGCCCCAGATCCCCGATTTTGGGACCTGGGAAACCACAAAACTAGGACGCGGTACTAACCCGATAAGGGTGCCGTATGAACGCCCGTCCGGACTCGCTCGATCAGATCGCCGCGCGGCTTGAAGATTTGAACCGCCGCGTCATGGCGCTGGAGCGCTCGCGGCCGGAACTCCCCCTGACCCCGCCCGATTCTATTCCCGCGGCAGCCCCCGTCGCATCCTCGCCGGAGCGGCAGTTCACCAGCGCGTTCCCGGTGCTGGGCAGCGCCCTGCTGGGTATCGCCGGCGCCTATCTGCTGCGCGCCATCTCCGGCGCCAGTCTGCTGCCGCGCACCGTGGTGGCGCTCATCGCCGCCCTCTACGCCGCCGCGTGGCTCTTCGCCGCCGCCCGCGCCACCCTCCGCCGCAAGCTCGCAGGCGCGTTCTACGCCGCCGTCTCCATTCTCATCCTCGCTCCCATGCTGTGGGAGATGACCGTCCGTTTCAACGCCATGCCCGGAACCACCGCGGCGGCCATCCTCGCCCTCTATGTCGGCGTCGCGACCGTTCTCGGGATCTGGCGCCACGCGGCCGTAGTCTTTTCCGTGGCATTCGCGGGATCAGCCATCGCCGCGGTGGCGCTTTCTGTCGCCACCCACCGCATGGCCGAGTTCACTTTTCTGCTCCTGGCCATGCTCATCGTCTGCGATCTGGCCCAGCGGAAGTTGGATGCCCGCGGCATTCGGCTGCTGGTCGCCCTCGCCGCCGACTTGGGCGTCTGGACCCTGCTCCTCATTTACCGCCTCGCCCCGGCAAACCGCACCGACTATCCGGCCATCGCCATCGCTCTGGTTCTCGCAGCGCCGTTTCTGCTGTTCGCATTCGAGCTCGTCGCGCTGGCGCGGCGGATCTTGCGCGGCGTGCCGGTTCCAGCCCTCGCGGCCGCTCAGGCTATGGTCGCCTTCGGGCTGGCTGCCGCGGCGCTGGTTTGGCTTACGCCCGGTTCCGCCGCAGCCGCCCTCGGCGCCGCCTGCCTCATCCTGGCTGCTGCATGTTATGCCGCCGCGTATGGTCCGGTCCGCCGCAATAAACAGCGCCGCAACTTCCGCGTCCTCACCGTCTGGGCCACCTGCCTGCTTCTTGGCGCGGTCTTCATGCTGTCCTCCAGCCTGGCGGCGTCGGTTGCTCTGGCAATCGCCGCGGTCGTAGCCATTGCCCTGGCAAAACGGATGTCGTCATTGACGCTGGAGCTCCAGGCAGTCTTGTTCCTGGTGGTCGCAGCAGGCGCTTCAGGGCTTGTCATGTGGGCTGCCCGAGCCCTTGCAGGTACGCCGCCCGCAATGCCCGGCCCAGCCGTGCTCGCCGTGGCGGCATGTACGGTGCTGGCCTATCTGGCCGCCGCTGAAACGAAAAGTGAGGATTGGCGCGGGCAAACATTGCACCTGGCCGCGGCGCTGCTCACCGCTTTCTCCGTGGCCGCCTTCCTTGCCATTGCCGGATTTGATCTCATCGGGCTGGTCCTTGCCCCGCAAGCGTTCCACGTGGCCCTCATTCGAACCCTTGCCCTGTGCTCGCTCGCCATGGGACTCGCCGTTGCCGGAGCCCGTCTGGGACGAGCGGCCCTGGTCCGCGCCGCCTATGCCGCCGTAGCTTTTGTGGCCGCAAAACTCGTCTTCGAAGACCTCCGCCACGGTCACCTGGAGTTTACTGCCGCGTCCATCTTCGCGGTGGCGCTCACCCTGATCGCCATTCCGCGGCTCACCAGGGGACGAAGAGAGGGCTCGACACAGCACTGATCGCCGGCTCCCGCTCAAGCGCTCAACAGCATGGGCTTGGACGCCGTCGCTGGGCGTTGCGGAGCCTGTGCTTGAAGCCATCCCGCCGCCAGCCACGCCTGCGGCACGGAAAACTCGCTCCAGCCGCAGTCGAGGCAGATGCGAACGTCCGGGGACGGCGTCAAAGGCGGATGGCTGAGGGTTCGTGGCCCATTGCGGTATAACCGGATCTCTGCGGGTACGGTGGTAAGAGCGTCTGAATGACACTTCTGGCAAGACACGGGAAACCTCGGTCGGCCTGCACGGGGGATGGCAGGCCTGTGGAAAACTCTACTCTAAATTGAAAAATAAGCAACATGCAAATTAATATCCCAAAAATCCTTCTGGTCGGCGCAATCTGTGACGTGTGTGAGTAAAAAGCCTGGGGTATCGCCGCGCACGGATAAATGGCCCCCGACGCCGCGCCGTCGCCACACCCCGCCTTCGGTTCCCTCACAACCCGGAATCCGCGCTCTTTTGGGCAGCCGCGCTCGCCGCGCATACCACCCCGCCGGGCTGCCGGGTTCAACCAGCTCGCCGAGCCACGGAATCGAGCAGTCGCCGGGCCACCACCTCAGGCCGTCACCAGCATGGGCTTGGGCGCCGGTACCGGTACCGGCCGCGGCGGCGCTTGCGGGCGCAACCATCCCGCCGCAAGCCAGCTACGCGGTACGGAGAACTCGCACCAGCCGCAATCCAGGCAAATGCAAATGTCCGGAGACGGGGTTACGGGTGGATGGCTCAGCGTGCGCGGCCGATTACGATAGAGCCGAATTTCAGCCGGAACGGTGGCGAGAGCTTCAGAGCGGCACTTTGGACAGGTCACGTTTCTACCTCTGCCAGAAAACTTTTTGGGTGCGGCAGATCACTGGGGTGGCCTCAATGTAGCGCGATAAAGCTTTCGAATCAACAAGAGAATTCCAAAGTCACCTCGCCAAACGTGACTTTGGTGATGGGTGCGGTCCTACTCTTCGCACAGGCTCAAACCGCCCGAGTAGTTGTACCCAGCGCCGAAGGTATTATGTCAGGGCTCGCCCACTCATCGTTCGCCGCGGCGAACGATGAATGGGGCACAGTTCCCGATTCGAGAAGTGGGTCACCCGCCGAGTCTGGCGAGGGCCGCTACTTCGTGACCGTCAACGTTCCTTTAACGAAGGTGAATTTGTAGTTCGCGGCGGCCAGGTTTCCTGCTTTCACCGTGATGGGATATTTGCCCGGCGCCGATTTTGAGGTTGCGCTGGTCGAGAGTGCCGGCTGGCCGGTGGTCGCCTTGGACTGCTTGTCCCCGTTCACAAACCCGGTCATGGTGTAAGTGAGTTTGGGAACGGTCGCGCCCTGCTTCATGGTGAGGTTGTTGGCGGTGACGGTCAGCGTTGCCTTGTTGACCACGATACTGCGCGTAACCTGCGCAGCCCCGTAGGTGGCGTTGCCGGCCTGCTTGGCCGCCACCACCACGGTTCCTGCCCCGGTGATGGTTAGCGTTGCATCGTGTGTCCCGCTCACTTTCGCCGGTCCTGAGACTACGCTGAAAGTAACAGCCAGTTTGGAGCTAGCGTTCGCCGAAAGAGTTATAGGCTTAACTCCATAAGTTACCGGGCTTGCCGGCTGCTTGAAGGTGACGGTCTGCGCGTGACCGACGGTGAAGCCTTGACTGACGCTTGGGGCCGCGTTGTACGCCGTGTTGCCCGCCTGCGACGCCCGGATGGTGCAGGCTCCGAGGGCGACCAGCGAGGCTGTTTCGCCGGAGACCGTGCACACGGATTTGGTGAGGGAGGCGAAGCTGACCGTCAGCTTGGAACTGGCGGTGGCGGAGAGCGCCAGCTTGGTTCCGATGGTGAGGCTGCCGATGGCCGGGAAGGTAATGGTCTGCGCGGCCTTGTTCACCTTGATGGTCCGCGTCACCTGCGGAGCGGCTGAGTAATCCGCGTTGCCAGCCTGCTTGGCCGCCACCTCCACGGTACCTGCGCCGGTAATAGTTAGCGTTGCATCGTTGGTGCCGCTCACTTTGGCCGGTCCTGAGACGATGCTGAACGTAACAGCCAGTTTCGAGCTAGCCGTCGCCGAAAGAGTGATGGGCTTGACGCCATAAGTTACCGGGCTGGCTGGCTGCGTAAAGGAGATGGATTGCGTGGCCTTGTTCACGATGATGGTCCGCGTCAGCTGTGGGGCGGCTAAGTAATTCGCGTTGCCGGCCTGGTTGGCCGCAACCACCACGGTTCCCGGGCCGGTGATGGTCAGCGTTGCGCCGTTGGTCCCGCTCACTTTGGCCGGTCCCGAGACCACGCTGAAGATCACAGGATTACCCGAGGCTCCACCGCTTGCGACCAGAGTTACCGGAGAGACTCCGTAGGTCACGGGGCTGGCCGGCTGCGTGAAGCTGATGGTCTGCGCGGCCTGGGTTGCAGTTCCGCTCAGCGCGATGATTTGCGCAGCGGAGGGGCTGGTATTGAGCGAGTTGTCGGTGAAAACGGCAGAGCTCGACAGAGGGCCGGCGCTCTGGGGCGTGAAGCTGATGCTCAGATTGCAGCTTGCACCCGGCGACAGCGCGAAGGTGGATGTGCAGTCCTGGGGAGTGCCTGTGCCCGCGGCCTGGACAAAGTTAGGTCCGGTGACCACCAGGCCGGGAGTTACGGCATTGAGCGGCGAGTTGCCGATATTCTGGACTATTGCCGACTGCGGGCTGTCGCTGCTGGTGGAGCCGACAGCCGTATTGGCAAAGCTCAACGGAGCAGGATTCGAGCTTTGATAATCCAGCACTAGACCTGCGGAAGTATCTGAACCTGTCACAGTATCCGCGATGAAGAGATTACCCGCTCCATCGATGGCCAAACCATCGGGATAGGACGATGCCCTACCATCGGCCGCTGGACTGAAAGCAAGCGGGGAGCCGCCGTTGGCTGGAATTTCGACCACGCGGTTGTTGCCTTCATCCGCAATGAACAGGTCCCCGGCCCCGTCCACCGCGACCGCGGTGGGATAAAGCAGGCCCTCGCCATTCACCGTGGGGTCAATCGCGGTATCTGCTCCGCCGCCGACAGGCACCTCTATCACGTGGTTGTTGCCTTGATCCGCAATGAACAGGTCCCCGGCCCCGTCCACGGTTTCGCCAACGGCAAACGACAAGCTCTCGCCATTGACCGTCGAGTTAATGATGGTGGTCGCGCCGGCCGCTGACACCTCTACCACCCGGTTGTTATACGTGTCCGCGATGTACAGGTCGCCTGCCCCATCTACTGTAACGCCCAAAGGTCCTGATAATCCCGGGGCGATGGCGGTTGCCGCACCGCCGCCGCTGGGCACTTCGACAATGCGGTTGTTGTTAAAGTCCGCGATGAATAAGTTCCCCGCTCCGTCGACTGTCACGCCAGTTGGGTAGGACAGACCAGTGCCGTTTACAGTCGGGTCAATGGCCGTGGCCGGGCCGCCGCCGGCAGGTACTTCGAGCACGCGATTGTTTTTGAAGTCGGCAATGTAGACATCGTCCGATGCATTTACCGCCAGGCCGAAGGGGACAGACATGGGTTGACTATTCACCGTTGGCGCAATCGCAGTGGTCACGGCAGGACCAAATGCGATCTGCGCAGCCACGCCCGTGCCTTGCGCGTAGCCAGTTGCAAGCACATTGCCGGAGCCGTCGAGCAACTCCGCGGCGCCATAGCGCGTTCCCGCATACTTGGGGCTGAAAACCACATTCACGGTGCAGGTGTCGCCCGCGCTGTATGCAGTATCGGCCGTGCAAGTGCCAGTGCCGGCATCGGTGAAATCCATCCCCGTGGCGCCCTGGGTCAGCACCGACGTCGAGCCCAGCGTGCCGGCGGTGTCGAATGCGAAGTAAAAGGAGAGCGGAATGGCGCTGGTGCTGCCCACGTTGACCGAGCCGAATTTCCCGGCCGTGGTCATGATCTCTTTCACCGCATTGTTATTGTCATCGGCGACGAAGACGTCCCCTCTGCCGTCCAGCGCCACGCCCGAGGGAAAGTCGAATCCGCCGCCCAGGGTGAGCACGCATGAGGCGTTATTTGCCCCGGCGATGCAACTGGCCGGAATTTCCTTCACCAAACTGTTCACGGTATCGCCGACGAAGACGTTGCCGCCGGCGTCCACTGCCACGTCGTTGGGGAAGTCGAAGCCGCTGCCCAGGGTCAGCACGCATGTGGCGTTGTTGGCCCCGGCGATGCAGCTGGCCGGAATCTCCTTTACGTCGTTGTTGCCGGAATCGGCGACGAAGACGTCCCCGCTCCCGTCCACCGTCAAGCCTCCGGGCGTGTCGAAGCCGCTGCCCAGGGTGAGCACGCACGAGGCGTTGTTTGCCCCGGCGATGCAACTGACTGGAATCTCCTTCACCGCATTATCGTTTTGGTCGGCGACGAAGACGTCGCCGCTCCCGTCCACGGCCACGCCATCAGGACTCGTAAATCCGCCGCCCAGGGAAAGCACGCATGAGGCGTCATTGGCCCCGGCGATGCAACTGGCCGGAATCTCCTTTACCGCCGTGCTGGAGTAATCGCCTACGTAGACGTTGCCGTTCCCGTCCACCGCCACGCCATAGGGTTTACTGAAACCGCCGCCCAGGGCCTTGACCGTGGTGTAGCCGCCCGCCGCCACAATTTCCTCCACCGTGGTTATGCCAAATTCGGTGAAGTAGACGTTCCCGCTCCCGTCCACCGCGTCTTCCACGGGGAAGCTGATGCCGCTGCCCAGGGAAACGATCGCGCCGCTGAAGTGCGCGGTCTGCGCCCCGAGCGGCATGCGCGCCAGCAGGCACACGGCCGCGCCCAGCGCCGCCGCGAGGGATACGCGCAGAGCTTTCATTCCTGAAAGTTGGTGGGAAATACGGGAAACGGCAGAGAACAGGCGCACAACAGCAGAGACGGAGCAAGACAACATGGTTTCTCCTCAGGAATCGACTTTCAGGTTCCTGGCTGGTCCGGACTCCGGGGAGCCGGCGCGTTCACACCCGTGCGCTTGAGAATATTGCATCGCGCGCCGTCGAATTGGCGATCCGACGAAGCGGATTCAGAAAGCACAGTTCAAGAGGTGGCCGGTTCTGCTGGAAAGCCAGCAATAACAAAGCGGCGCTCTGTGAAACCTCACGCGGGAGGGAAAGTCTTGCCAAGGGGAGGCTCCCGATTCTATTTCCTGGTCAAGCCGCATGTCAACGAATTATGCTTCCCCGGCTGAATTCTGCTTCCTGCTATTTCGCTTCCGGCGGGGTTCGGGGCAGGGAGCGGGTTACGCAGCCCAGCAGATGCCGATTGGGAGCTTGGGCACCCAGTCATTGTGGTGGAACCGGCCTGGTTGTTTCGCACCCATTCCGCAAAAAAGGCGGAATGGATGGGGCACCCCGGACTGGCGGGCTGGTTTTCCACAGCAAATCCACCTTTCGGGCGGGTTTTACGCGCCTTTTCACATTGCGATTTGATGGCCACGTTACAGACTATTCATATACCGTCTATTTTTTCTCTGTGGGATAGGATTATCGGCCTTGTCGGACGCGAACCAGCGGTGCATTTCAAAGCCAAACACTGGAACCAACCGGTTTTTCTGCGAGGAGCGTATGAATCGATTTTGGAGGAGTGTCGCAAACTATAGCGTGGCGCTTGGCGCCGCTTTCCTGTTTCTTCTGCCCCTAACCGCGCAACAGACGTTGGGGTCGATCAACGGCACGGTGCTGGATCCGTCGGGGGCGGCGATTACGGGGGCAACGGTCACAGTGACGGCGTCAGCCATTGGCGTCACCCGCACCACCACGACCCAGGGAACCGGCTTCTACCAGATTTTCAATCTTCCCGTGGGCACCTACACGGTGAAGGTGGGGCACGAGGGGTTTGACACCACCACGATTGACGGCATCCAGGTGCTGGAGGCGCAGGCAAAGACGGTGAATGCCTCGCTGAAGATAGGGCGCGCGTCGGAATCGGTTGAGGTGACGGCAAACCCGTTGCTGAACGCCACCGACGCGACCAACGGCTACACCCTGGACAGCGCGCAAATCGACATGACGCCGCTGGCCACGGGAAGCTTTACGCAGGTAGCAGTGCTGTCGCCGGGGGTGAGTGCGGAGCTGCTGTCAAACCTGGATTCGAATGCCGGGATTGGCAACCAGCCTATCTGGGCCAACGGACAGCGGGACACGTCGAACACGTTTCAGGTGGATGGCGTGGACTCTACCAACCTGTTCAACGGCAAGAGCTCCAGCGGCGACAGTTCGCAGCGCTACAACTTCAACATCGGCAGCGCGCCCACGGTGGGCGGCTCGTTTTCCGTGGGCACATCGGTCTATGGATCGAACGGCAACAGCCTGCCTTCGCCTCCTCCGGAGTTCATGCAGGAGGTTCGCGTCAATGCCTCCATGTACGACGCGCAGCAGGGCGCGACCAGCGGGGCGCAGATTGACGTGAACACGGTGACGGGCACCAACGACTGGCACGGGCAGTGGTATGGCATGTACGCCAATAATCTGATGAACGCCTCGCCCTATTTCTTCAACCAGGCGTATCAATTAAGCAACGTCGGATTCGGCGTATTCCCCCAATCGCAGGTCAACCCGTGGCTTCGCCGGATGGATTCGGGAATCACGATGGGCGGTCCGCTGAAGAAGAACAAGCTGTTTCTTTTTGCCGCCTACGAGCGCGGTGTGTATGAAGACAACGGAACCGGACTGTCGGAAATGACGGTGCCCAGCGGTTTGACCAGCAACCGGAGCAATGCGGGGCTGGAAGCGGCCGATGTTTCCTGGGGCGGCAGCGGCAAGGATACCATCGATCCGGTGGCTGCGGGGCTGTTGAACGCCAAGCTTCCCGATGGTTCGTACCTGATCCCTTCCGCGCAATCCAGCCAGGCGTATGAATACGGTGTGCCGAATGTGGTTCTGGTGGGGACGTCCGACCTTAGAACGAATCAGGCCACCATCTCGCTGGATTACGATGCGACCCAGAACGATCGCGTCTCGACGAAGTACTACTTCCAGGACGCGCCGGTGACGCGGCCATTTGGGTTCTCGGCCACGGAAGGTTTTCCGGTGACCGCGCACAACGGGTCACAGGTATTTTCGCTGGGCAACACCACCACCATCGGGCAAAAGCTGAATTGGGAGCAGCGGCTGGGATTCGTGCGCATGGGAACGTTCAGCAGCTATAACCAGACCCTGGGGGGCGGCAACAATGGAGTCTCAGCGGCGCAGACAAATAACCTGACGGCGAATGTTCTGCCCGGCCTGCAAATCGATAACTTCGGCGACAGTGATCAGTACTCGCCCGCGCTCTATCTGGGTCCCGCCGGCGTGCCGGGCGCCTTTGTCAACATGGGCTACTACCAAAACCGATTGAATCCTTCCACCAACGTGATCCTGACGGTCGGCAGGCATACCATCATTGTGGGCGGGGGATACAACTACACCCAATTGAACATCACCAACAACCGCACCGGTCACGCCCAGGCCACGGTCAGCAATTTCGACACGTTCCTGAAGGGCCAGGTGCACAGCTCCAGCGTGGTGGAGAGCATCGATCCGACCACCGGGCGCAACAATGCGGATCGCTACTATCGCACCAACGAGTTGAACTGGTATGTGCAGGACAAGTGGCAGGCTCGCTCCAATCTGAGCATCACCGCGGGCATTCGTTACGACTATCACGGAGGGATGACGGAAAAGTACGGCGACATGTTCAACTTCAATCCTGCGTTATACGACGTTACCGGCACCACGGACACAGGATTCACGGTGAAGAACTCCGGATTCGTGATCGCCGGGAACAACAAGCAGAACGCGACGGCCGGTGTATCGCCATCAACTTTGACGGGGCGGCAGTGGGGCCTGTCGCCGCGCGTGGGCTTTGCCTGGACTCCCAAAGACTTCAAGAACAAGCTGGTGATCAGCGGCGGCGGAGGAATCTACTACGACCGCGGAGAACTCTTCAGCTATCTTTCCCAGCCTGCCGGCAGTTCCATCGGTGGTCCTTTTGGCGTAACGGAATCCTCACCCCTGGTGAGCCTGGCCACGGGCAACACGGACGCGAAGTCCGGTCTTACCCTGGAAAATCCGATGGGGAACCTGGCGTTCAATACTCCGGCGAACGGCGGCATCTATACGCCGCCCAGCTCAAACCCGAGTGTCATTGCCAACGCCTTGCAGTCACAGTTGAACGAGATGACGGGCACGCCGACCGGGTATTACGCCCAGTTCGGCAAGGACTGCAGCGGCTGGCAGAGCGAGGAAGGATACTTCCTTTGCACCACGCCTCTCAACTTTGGCGTCTACGACAAGGGCAACGTTCTTCCCTACACCATCAACTACACCCTCAACGTGCAATGGCAGCCGTCGAACACCATTGCGGCGTCGCTGGGATATACCGGCAACCGGGGCCGTCATTCGGTGATCCCGATTCCGATCAACGAACCCGGCATTGCAACCGCGTCGCATCCGATCTGGGGCGAAACTTCTTCCTACGGCATGGAAGTGATGGACCAGAATTCGTATAGCTGCGACTACGACTATTGCCCGATCCCGGAAGAGCCCTGGAACACGTTCGACGCCGGCAACACCGACTTCCGGACTCCCTATGTGGGATTCAGCCCCAATGCCGCGGACTTCAAGACGGTAGGCGTTTCCGCCTACG
The DNA here is from genome assembly GCA_963766785.1 of uncultured Acidobacteriota bacterium. Classification (GTDB taxonomy): domain Bacteria; phylum Acidobacteriota; class Terriglobia; order Terriglobales; family Acidobacteriaceae; genus Telmatobacter. The sequence goes on along the minus strand of CAVYBV010000002.1, from coordinate 312,077 downwards.
ATGCGCTGGGCGCGCACCTGGAAAAGCGTATGGCGCAGTATTTCCAGGTCGGGGCCAGCTACACATGGAGCCATGCGCTGGACGAACAGAGCGACATCGGCCTGTTCTTTACCGGAGATAACCCCAACCGCCTGCGCGACTCGTGGGCGTCGTCCGACTTTGACCGCACCCACGTCTTCTCCGCCAACTTCCAGGTGGATGTGCCCAATGCGGTAAAGGAAAACAACTTTGCTTCCTACATCACCAACAACTGGCACTTGACCGGACTCACCATCTTGCAGAGCGGCGAACCATGGTCGTTGTACGAGTTCTACGGCGCCGTTGGAAGCATCAATTTCGGCAACTTCCCCACCCTGATGAACCCAGTGCTCGGCATCAAGGACCCCAAGGACCCCAAGTCGGCTCTGACCGGCAATCCGGGAAAGTTCCGCACTTCCGGCGGCGACTATGTTCCTTACATCAATCCCTCGCAGATTGCCATCAACTACCTGGCGCCGGGCACCAATGGCATTCCCGTTTCATCCGCAGGGGAACCGTCGGACATCTACCAGACCGCTTTCAACGTGGGCCAGCGCAACATCTTCCGGCAGGCTCCCCAGCGGCGAGCCGATTTGTCCCTGCGCAAGGGCTTCAGGATTACGGAGCGGGTGAGGGCGCAGTATGAATTCAACGTCTTCAACCTGACCAACACCACCAGCATGGACATTCCGCAGGACCAGGCTCAGATTCGCCAGAGCAACGGATGTTCGACGACTGCAATCAACGCCTATGGCGGGTCAAACGACTGCAACCAGTACCGCAGCTACCTTGGCTACGGCCAGATTGTGGCCTCAAACACCCCTGCGGATCAGCAGTCGGCCCTGGCCAACCTGGATCAGATTCCATACGCGACCGGAAGCGGGAGGTCGCTTGTGCTGAGCCCCAAGCTGCAGAACAACCAGTCGTACTGCACGCCGGCCGGGTACGTTGTCAAGCAGACCTACTGCCCGAACAACGCGGCTGACTTCGGCTCCGTGACCGGAACCATCGGCGGCAACCGCGCTGTCACCATGGGCATTCACGTCACCTTCTGAAGGGTGGCGACCTGCAAGCGAGATGAGCCGGGGGAGTTTGACCCCCGGCTCTCTGCTTTCATGGCCGAGGTTCCGGGGCCCTCCGAACTTGTCGAAAGAGCAATCAGCGCGGGTCGGTTGGGCCGAGCGTTCCCTCGGAGGCTATTGAGGGCTGCATAAGAAATGTCCTGCCGAGCGCGCCGTAGGCGTTCGCCGCGGCGAATTCGTTAGCCCCGCGCTTCCCCGGGGCCCCCGCGGACAGGTCTTCGTCCGTGGGGTGGAAGAGCGTGGGAAGACGAGATTCCACCACTCTGCTGCGGAGTCCCGTAGGGACGGTGCAAGGACATTTCTTTTGCAGGAATCGATAGCCCCAGAGGGATGTGCCTTCCGGACCCCCCGAACATTTATGCAACCAGTTCGAGGAAGCGCCTGCCCCACCACCAACCCGCCGTCATCGGAATGCCGCCGACCCTCCCCGCGCCACCGCCCCAAACTCCTTCCGCACCGCTCGATACTGAAGTTTCCACTTCACAATCGGGCCGGATTTCGCCCCATCTGGCCGGATCCTCCCGCCCAAGGGGCGATTACCTGGCTCATTTTCGCTGATTCTGCTCGGACAAACGACGCATTATCGGCCCAAACGAGGCATTGGGGCCTCAAGGGGGTGAACCAGATCAGACAAAAGTACTCCGCTGACGAGCCAAGAGTCACACCCTGTTTAAAACGCTGTAATCCACTGAAATAAATAAATAAAAAGTTTTTGTCCTAATCGTAAGTACTGAGAAAAAACTGTGAGATAATCTGTGTAGATCGAAAAACCGCGCCCGGCGAGGGATTTCACCTCTGTCGAGCTTTTCTTGCTCGCACCGGACCAACATGCTGCGTGGTTCTTTTGAGCGAAACGCCGACAAGACCTGCAGAATCACTGCACTTTCAGGGCGTAACCCGATCAATCCATTGGACATCGCCGTTTTTTATTTCGCGTCTTCTTAGAGCCCCGAAACGGAAAAGGCCCACCCCTGACGGGGTGGGCCTTCACGTAAGTCGCTGCAAAACAGCCGCTTACACGCTGAACGACGAGCCGCAGCCGCAAGTCGACTTCACCTGCGGGTTCTCGAATTTGAACCCCGCCGCCTCCAGCGTTTCCACGTAATCCACCGTGCACCCATTCAGATACATCAGGCTGGTGGCGTCCACAAAAACCTTCAGGTCGTCGAAGTTGAATACCTTGTCCATCATGCCGCTCTGGTTCTCGAACGCCATCGAGTACTGGAAGCCGGAGCAGCCTCCCCCCACCACGCCGATACGCAGTCCGGCAGGCAGTGGATCCTGCGTGGCCATGATCTCGCGGACCTTGGCAATAGCCGTCGAGGTCAGGATAAGGGGGGCTTTCTTGGTCTCAGTTGCGGGTGCGGTCGCGGTTGTGGCCATAACTTCTCCAGAGTCTGAAATCTCGTCCCTTTCAACTTTACCGGCCCGGCCCCAAGGACACAAGGCCTTAATTGCTGAACCGGTCTATTGGATGCAACGCCTGTGGTCCCCGATTCGTGGATCCCAGATCCGGCCGCAAGCCCATCCCATGTACCAATGTCCTTTCGTCAGGTTGAAATGACTGTGATATTTGTCACTATGGCTGAACGCCAGCGGCGCTATGATGGTTGACGATACGGCCCTTCTACTCACGAGACCGCGGAATTCCTCTCAACGGACCCGGCGGTATGTGGGACCGAAATTGATGGAGGTGTTGTATGACGTTTGTCCCTGTGATGTGGTCGGTGTGGGGCGCTCTGGTATTGATCCTCGCCGTCATCTGGCTCTATCGTTCGCGGCTTGAGCGGGACGAAGAGGATCAGATATTCCTGGACGATTCGTTTTCGCAGGAAAGGGCCGCGCAGGCGGCCATCGTGGCCAAAGTTGCGAAGGTGCAGCCGGTTCTGCGGGGAGCGATGATCGTCACGGCCGTTGCCAGCCTGGTCGTGATCGGCTACTACATTTACGACATCTTCTACAACCAGCTGAGGTGAACGCATAGAGCGGGGTCAGAGAGCAAAGATCGGAGACCGAGTGGCTGCCAATCAAATCTCCCGATCTGCTGACGCCGATCAGAACAACCGATGCTGGTTGGCTGTCACGGCGCTGCCTGCGCGTAGTGCCGTGAAGCTGTGTCGGCACGGATCGTTGGCGCCGTCCCCGAGCGGGACTGAAGTCCCGGCCTTGGGCGCAAGCCTCATTGCCGCTTCCCTGTTGGCTGTTCCCCGATCTCAGCTTCTCTGTTATTCCACTTCAGGTTTGGCGCGGTAGCCGTCACGGTACTGCAGATCGTACTTGAGCGGGTGATGCTTTTCGTCCTGGAAGCGGAGGGGCTTGCCTTCGTCGTCGACGAGTTCGACGCGGAGCTTGCGATAGGTGCCGTCCTGCTTGGCATCGGAGGGGTGGTAGATGAGCTCATATTTTGAGCGGATGTTCTGGTTGATCTGGGCGATGTCGTCGGGGAGCTCGGCGACAAAACGGGGAGCATAGAAGGCGCCGCCCGTCATCTTGGCGAACGTCTTCATCTGGTTGTCGGCCTGGAGGTAGTCGAGGTCGCGCATCTCCTGGCCAAAGCCGGGACCGCCTTCGGTTATTGCGCGGAAGGCGCCGCCGGTGGAGATGGAGAAAATAGTGATGTCAGGAGTGTTCTTGACCTTCTTCAAGATCTGGTCGAGGGTGAGCTTGGAGAAGGTGTCGATTCCCGAGGCGATGAGGACAATGTACTTGCGGCCGGAGATACGGCTGAGGCGATCCTCGGCCTCATAGAGCGCGTCAAAGAGGTTTTTCTCAGCGAATCCCGGAATCACCAGGGTCTGGACGGCGTTGTAGATCTGGCGCTTGTCCTGGGTAAAGTCGGTGATGATGTGGGTGCGCATGTCGAACGTCATCAGGGCGGCGTAATCCTGGGGGCGAAGCTGCTGGGCGAAGGCCCACGCCGCATTCGCCATGTCCATATTGAAATACCAAACAGGGCTGTACATGCTCATGCCGCCGGAGAACTCGCAGAGGATGAGGACGGTGATGGGCGCCTCAACGCGCTTGAAGCCGATGACCTTCTGTTCGACGCCGTCCTCATAGACGCGGAAGTTTTCCGGTTTGAGGCCGGGGACGAACTGGCCTGTCTTTTCAAGCAGGACGCCCACATCGACGGTGACCTCGGGAACTTCAATTTTGAGAGAGTAGTTGGGCGCGCCCGGAGGGTTCTTAAAGGCTGGCTGGGCGGGGGCGGGCGGCGGCGCTTCCTCCGATGGACTCTTCTTGGGCATCGCCATGGGGCCCAGGTCGCCGGAGGGACCACCCTCGGCCGGAGCGGTCTGGGGCTGTGCCGGCGGGGTCTGGGTTTGTGCCGGCGGGGTCTGGGTTTGCGCCGGCTGTTGCTGGGGCTGGGTCTGCGGCTGCGACTGGTCCGGGGCGGGGCTCTGAGCGCGGCCCGCGGGAGAGACGGCAAGCGCGGCAAGAGCCAGCACGGCAAGAGGAATAGAGAAAGTGCGAGATGGGGAGGCGAATCGAACCGCGTTGGACATGACTACCTCTGTGCTCAACAGCATACGGGATAGAGTGCTTTAAATACAGGCCGGTTAGGGCCTCATTCGGGTTTCCATGCGGCGGTGCCGCAGACTTCAGTTCGAAATGTTGCACCTCCTGGGGATCCGAGGGACCGGTATTCGCTCAAGTTGAGCAAACCATTCCTCAGGGGCCAAAAAGGCTGAGGAGAAACTCGTGAGAGTGGTCAGCTCAAAGAAGAAGACTTCAGGGGCTAAAGCCCAACTCTCTGCTTGAGCGTCTATCGGCACGACTAAAGTCGTGCCCTGACACGTTCTCGCCCTTTCGGGGGAGTTCTTCCGTGGCCTCGAAAGCCCGCCGGCACTACGGTGGGCCGCGGGGCCGGTTTACAGATATAGACGTGGGGCCAGCCAGGAAGGAGACCGGGGGTAGGCCTGATTTGGCAGTAAGCGGTCCAGTTTGGTGGGGACCGGCTTCAGGTGAAGGCTACCTATTGCGGCCCATAGATCGATTACGGGACTATTAACGCCAGGAGGACCCGCGGACAAACCGCGGGTCCTCCCGGGGGGACAGCTCCGATTGCAAGAGCCTCAGAGACGAGAAGGGTAGATTCCATACACGCAGATCGACCAATAGAGCCCCGGCGGCGCCAGTTTGCGCAGGTCGGGGAGGGCGAAGTCGGTGGTGCCGTTTCCGCCGAAATCGGCGCCCAGGAGGGAGAAGACGGCTGTGTATTGGCTGATTGTCAGGAGGCGCCCGTCCGCGGGCAGGTAGTCTCCGCCACCGTAGCCGTTTACTGAGAGGATCGTGTCGCCGATTATGCAGGTATTATCCCCTTGATAGGCGGCGGCGCCCAAGCCGGTCCAGGGTTCGGTAAACAATGTGTTGAGATTGGTCAGGCTGGTCGGGATGGTCCCGGCGGGGCCAGCAGGGCCTGTGGACCCGGTTGGTCCCTGTGGACCTGCCGGTCCGGCTGCGCCAGCAGCGCCTGCGGGGCCGGCAGGCCCGGCGGAGCCGGGAACACCGGGAACCCCCTGTGGGCCGGCAGGACCTTGAACATTCCACACGAGAGAGTCTTCACCAGGGCGGCAATCCTTGACGGAATCCACGATGCGGGCGCGTCCGGATACCTTGTTGTAGCAGGCAGTGACGACAGCCGGGGTGGGGGCAGCGATTGCGGACGATGCCACAACGGCCAGAGACAGGCCTGCGGCGAGAGAGGTGAAACCGTACATTGAAACCTCCAATTGAATGCCGGAAAGAATGAATGCCGGGAAGAACGGCCGATGCAACAGTGGAAATGAAGAGTATTGGGATATGTTTCTACTCGTTTCGAGTTGCAACCGTCAAGGGAATTCCGCAAGCTGGATCAACAATTCTCGTTGATCAAGTTCGCCGCTGTCTACCGCAAACTGCGGATACAACAGGTTTTGGGTGAGCATGGAAAAGACGACCCATTACAGGTAAATCGATCTATTCAGGGCGATCAGAGGAACAGTTGGTTTTTCGAGCGCGTGCATGGGTGGGATTAGCTGCGGATCGGTTGGCATCCCCTGCTCGGCGCTATCCCAAGCGTGACCGGGAAGGCTTTGACGAGAAGACCGTGGATCTGCGCGGGGGGCCGGAGAGCCGGATTACAGTTATAGACGTGAGAATACGCTGGAAGGAAACCCGGAAATGCCTTGTTGCGGCGGCGCTGATGGCTGCCGCGTTGGCTCCCTGGCAGATGAAGCCGCAGACAGCACCGGTAACCGCGGCCGGTCCGCCGCCCTCGACCGGAGGATTTTTCCCGTTGAGCGAAGTGCACCGGGGACTTATGGGCACGGCGTGGACGGTGTTCCAGGGCACCACGCCGGAGCCGATGCAGGTGGAAATTCTGGGAGTGCTGAGGGATGCGCGCGGACCGGGACATGACATGATCCTGGCGCAACTCAAGGGGGCCAAGCCGGAGTACACGGGGGTGGTGGCGGGGATGAGCGGGAGCCCGGTGTACATCGGCAACAAGCTGCTGGGAAGTTTGTCGTACCGGATCGGACAATTCAGCAAGGAGCCGATTGCTGGGATAACGCCGATTGCGCAGATGCTTGAGGTGCGGGATCTGACGATCCCGCAGGGAACAGGGATCAGGGATCAGGGAACAGAAGTGCAGGGAGCAGGGAGTAGGGAGAAGGGAGTAGAAGGCGCGGGACCAGGGAGCGAGGGAGCGGGGTCCGACACGTTGTTTCAAGCCATGGAGACGCCGCTGGTGATGACGGGGTTTTCGCCGGAAGCGGTGCGGCTTTGGCAGGAGAAGATGGCCGGAACGGGGTTGGAGATGGTGGCGGCCGGAGGCGAGGGCGGCGGATCGGAAGCGAGCGACGCGATATCCAAAGCGGCAATTGCCAGCGTGGAACCGGGGTCGGCAGTGAGCGCGCAGCTGGTTCGGGGGGACGTTGAGATTGCGGCTACCTGCACGGTGACGTACGTTGATCCCAAGCAGCTGCTGGCTTGCGGGCACCCGATTTTACAAGCGGGGCCGGTGAGCCTGCCGATGACGACGGCGGAGGTGGTGGCCACGCTGGCGTCGCCACTGAACGCATTCAAGATCATCAACACGGAGCAGGCCATCGGGGCGTTTACGGAGGATCGGGACGCGGCGATCCGGGGAGTGTTCGGGGCCAAGCCGAAGATGATTCCCGTTCACATCAATATGCCCGGAGTTGCAGGGCGGAAGAAGCTGAACGTGGAAGTGCTGGATATGCCCGGTCTGACGCCGCAGGCGGTGATGGTGGTGGTGTACCAGTCGCTGTTGCAGACCAACGCAAGCACGGCGGACATCAGCTATCACATTACGGGGACGATTGACGTGGAGGGGTACGCGGCGTCTCCGGTGGATGTGTGGGCGGCAGACGGGGCGCAGCCGCAATTGGCGGCGGCGCTGCTGCTGGGGGAGAAGTTCAACAAGCTGTTCAGCAACGAGGGACGGCAGAGCGCGATCCGGGAAGTGGACTTGAACGTAGAGGCGATGCCGCGACGGCTGTCGGTGGAGCTGGAGTCGGCGCGGTTTGTTTCCGGCAACATTGTGCATGCGGGCGACAGGGTAATGGTGGAGGCGACGGTGCGAGCGTGGCAGGGGCCGGAGCGGAACGTGCGCATCCCGTTCACGGTTCCGGCGCGTCTGGAAGGGGAGACGCTGCGGGTGCTGGTGAGCGACGCGGGGACGCTGGACCGGACGCTGGATCAGCCGCGGATGACGCCGCGGCAGCCGGACATGGCGACGGTGCTGGCGCAGGCGGGAAGCCAGCATGCGGGCGACCGCATTTACGTGAGCCTGCTGTTGCCGGAGACACAGGCGGGAATGGAGGGGCGCACCCTGACAGGCCTGCCCATCACCATGGCCAATGCGCTGGAAGCATTGCGCGCCGGCGACGGCGTGATGCTGAATGGAGAATCGGCGGTGGTGACGGCAGACGCGGCGGCGGGGGGCGTGCTGAGCGGATTTCAGATATTGAACCTGCGGGTGGAGCCGGGGAGCGGGATAAACTAGTACCGTGTCCGCGCAGCTCTGTGGTTTCCCAGGTCTCAAAATCGAGACCTGGGGCACCCAAGCTCAAAACTCGATTACAAAATCATGTGGACACGGGACCCGGTATCGATTACGGATTCGAATCGAATCGCAGAGGAATTCTTTTCTTCGGAGCTAAAGCCCCGAGGTTTTCAAAAGCGAGCAACGGCACGACTGAACAGCGTGCGGAAAAGGTCATTTCCGCAACCAGAAAGGCGGCAAACCATCCCTCAGGGGCTAAAGCCCGGGCGAATTTTTGGCCATTTGGCGGCACCCTTCGGCTACGCTCAGGGCAGGCTCCTAAAATCCGTGCCCTTTCAAAGTGTCTCCAGACGGGGGTTTTTCAGCAACCTGTGAAGTCGTGCGCTTTCAAGGCGGAATGATGCAACGGAATACTAATGTTGGCGGGAGCGAGGATCGATAGGACGATGGCGCAGATACAAGGACTAGCGGCGCACGCGGCGGGGGCGGAGCTGTTGCATTTTCGCTATGACCCGGGAACATTGGGGCCGATGGAGGTGGAGATCGGCATCTCCCACTGCGGCGTCTGCCACAGCGACCTGCACCTGATCGCGAACGACTGGGGCATCAGCCAGTACCCGTTCATTCCCGGGCACGAGGTGGTCGGGAAGGTGAACGCGGTGGGTTCGGCGGTGAAGTTGCTGAAGGTGGGCCAGCGGGTGGGGCTGGGATGGCAGTCGAATTCGTGCGGCATGTGCGAGTGGTGCAGCCGGGGGCAGGAGAACCTGTGCCTGAACTCGGAAGCGACTTGCGTGCGCCGGCACGGTGGGTATGCCGACCGGGTGCGGGCGAACGTGCGCTTTGTGATGCCGATTCCCGACGCGCTGGAGAGCGAGAATGCGGCGCCGCTGCTGTGCGGAGGGATCACGGTGTACAACCCGATGCGCACCCACGGAGTGAATCCCTCGTCGCGGGTGGGAGTGATCGGGATTGGCGGGCTGGGGCACCTGGCCATCCAGTTTGCGCGGGTCTTTGGGGCGGAGGTGACGGCGTTTTCGACGTCTCCGGCCAAGGAAGAAGAGGCGCGCGGGCTGGGGGCGCATCATTTTGTGAATACGCGGGAGTCGCGGTCGTTGAAGGACCTGGCGGGATCGTTCGACTTCATCCTGAGCACGGCCAACGCGGACCAGGATTGGGGTGTGTATCTGCAGGCGCTGCGGCCGAACGGGACGCTGTGCTTTGTGGGCGTGCCGCCGAAGCCGGTGACGGTGCCGGCGTTTCCGTTGATCTCCGGGCTGCGCACGGTGACGGGAAGCCCGATCGGGAGCCCGCAGCGGATAAGGGAGATGCTGGAGGTGGCGGCGCGGCACGGGGTGAAGGCGCAGACGGAGCTGTTCCCGATGGCCAAGGTGAACGACGCGATCGAGAAGGTGAAGAAGTACAAGGTGCGGTACCGGGCGGTGCTGGCCAATTGAAGAGACAGCCTTCAGCTTTTCGACGCTTCGCAGACGGCCGGTAGCTTGTAGCCCGTAGCTCGTAGCTGGGCCAGAAAGCTACCGGCTACAAGCTATCGGCTACTGGCTACAAAGCTCGCTCCTGAAGAAAAGACTGGATCCGGGAATGGCAAAGGTGTGGGCGAAGTCGCGGACGACGCTGGAGATGATCAAGTGGGAGCACTCGATCTTCGCCCTGCCATTTGCGCTGACAGCGGTGCTGCTGGCGGCGGGCGGGCTGCCGCGTTGGCGGACGCTGGGATGGATCGTGGTGGCGATGGTGGCGGCGCGGTCGTGCGCGATGGCGTTTAATCGCTGGGCGGACGCGGAGCTGGATGCGGCCAATCCACGGACCAGGATGCGGGCGATTCCGGCGGGGCTGCTGACGCGGAATTTCGTGCTGGGGTTCACGGTTCTGGCCGGGGCCGTGTTTGTTTGGGCGGCGGCGGAGTTGAACCGGCTGACGCTGGAGTTGTCGCCGGTGGTGCTGCTGGTGCTGCTGGGCTACAGCTATATGAAGCGGGTGACGCGGTGGTCGCATCTGATGTTGGGGCTGGCGCTGGGGCTGGCACCGGCGGCGGCATGGATCGCGGTCGAAGGGCGGCTGGATCCGCGCATCCTGGTGCTGACGGCGGCGGTGACGCTGTGGGTGGGCGGGTTCGATGTGCTGTACGCGTGCCAGGATTACGAACACGATGGCGAGGCGGGCCTCTACAGCCTGCCGCGGGCTTATGGAATCTCGGGCGCGTTCTGGGCGGCGCGGCTGATGCACCTGGCCATGCTGGGGCTGCTGGCGTGGTTCGGCTGGCTGTTTGGATTCCATGCGGCGGGCTGGATGGGCGTGGGCGCGGTGGGCGGGCTGCTGGCTTACGAGCATGCGATTGTCTCGCCGCGCGATTTGCGCCGGCTGAATGCGGCATTCTTCACCATGAACGGCGTTATCGCGATGGTGTTTCTGGCGTTTGTGGCGGCGGATGTGTGGGCGAGGAACAGGGGTCAGTGATCAGGGGCTGGCTAGCTGGGTTGGTTTGGGTTGGGAGCCGCTAGCCGCTAGCCGGTAGCCGGTAGCATGGATTGGAAAGCTACAGGCTACCGGCTAGTGGCTTCGTTCTTGAGTGAAGGTCGTGCGCGAATGAGGATTGCCATCCAGGGGGAGCTGGGGTCGTTCAGCCATGAGGCGGCGCTGAAGCTGGCGCCGGATGCGACGATTGTGCCCACATCGCATTCGGCGGACGTGTTTGCGGCGCTGGCTGAGGGCGCGGTAGATGCGGCGGCGATTCCGATCGAAAACAGCCTGGCGGGTTCGGTGGCGGAACACTTCGATCTGCTGCTGGAGCATGACGTGCAGGTGGAACGGGAGACGCTGTTGCGGATCCGGCACAATCTGATTGGCCTGCCTGGCGCGACGGTGGAGCAGATTCATCGTGTGTATTCGCACCCGGTGGCGCTGGCGCAATGCCGGCGATTCCTGGCGGCTCATCCGGGGATGGAAGCGATTGCGCATTACGATACCGCGGGCAGCGTGAAGGAAATGATGGAGCTGCGCGACCGGCATGCCGCGGCGATTGCGAGCGCGGCGGCGGCGAAGGTGTATGGCGCGGAAATTCTGGCGGCGGATATCGAGGACAACGCGGAGAACTACACGCGATTCTTCCTGGTGAAGCGGCGTGCGGATGCGGAGGAGGATGCGCGGGCGAACAAGATCAGCATCGCGTTCAGCGTGGAGAACCGGCCGGGATCGCTGGTGGCGGTGCTGAACGAGCTGGCGGCGCTCAAGACAAATCTGACCAAGATCGAATCGCGGCCGGTGCACGGGAAGCCGTGGGAGTACATCTTCTATGTGGACTGCCAACTGAAAACGCGCGAGGAAGGCGAGCGGGCATTGCGGGCGCTGAAGGCGCATTGCGCAATGGTGAAGCTGCTAGGGGCGTACCGCGCCAGTGAACAGTGATCAGTGGTCAGTGATCAGCGATCAGAGTGCCGAAATACGAAAGGGACGGCGTACGCCGTCCCTTCTGTTCACTGACCACTGTGCACTGACCACTGAGTTAGAAGTGATAGGCGACGCCGATGACCGGTTCGCTGATCCAGGGCGTGTACCAGCGGTTGGTGCTGAGGTTCAGGTTGGTGGCGCTGGAGCCCTGCCCGAAGTTGGGTATTTTGGCGACCAGGCCACGGTACTCGGCACGAATATCGAAGCTGGGGCTTATCTCATAGGCGAAGCCCGCGCCGAACATGCCGGCTACCACGATCTGCTGTTTGACATCGATGGAAGTGGTGCTGGAGTTGCGGATAGGCAGAAAGATGAGAGCAGCGACGCCGCCCTCGACGAAGGGGTTCCATTTGCGGAAGACGAAGCTGCGCACGTAGGCCCCGGAGGCTTCCTGGTCGCGGGATGTCACTTGGACGTTGTTGGTGTTGCTAATGATGTAATGCATCTTGTTCTGATAATCGATGCCGTAGTTGACCTCGAGGGCGCTGGAGGGTGTAAGCATGAAGCGGTAGCTTGCCAGGCCGCCAATTCCGGTATTGGAGTGGACCTGCACATCTGTGGAAGAGGCCATAAATGGCTCGAAGATGCCGGTGCCGCTGATGCTGATGTCCTGGCGGCTCTCCTGAGCCCGGCCCGCTGCCGCCGCGACGGCCAGCAGGAAAAGTAGGAAAACGATCTTCTTCATTCGGTCCTTGAACCTCGCGACTGCTCAACCGTGGCGGCTGGCAACGAGCTTGTCATTCCGGTGCACCGGTTGGCGCCGGGCCCTGCTCTCAAGCCATTGTATATGGCTGGAACGGGCCAGAAGCTGCGGCGACAGGAACGATCAGAGCGTTAGACGCAGACGGTGCTCGATCGGTGTGCTCTTTTTCCCATCATAACAGGCACGCGGCCGTCAGAGTCAGGCTCCAGGAGACGGGTTTCAGCGTTCAGACGGCTTTTTCCACGTGGTAATAAAAGGGCGGGCCATTGCGGCGGGCGAGGGCGCGGACGGTTTTAAGGAAGGCGGCAGCAGCATAAGAGAGCGTGCCCTGGCGACGATGAACGAGACGCAGGATGCGCTTCATCTCCAGTTCCGGGACGGGCACCGAGACGAGTTCTCCGCTCTCAAGCTCGCGCGCCACGGAGATGTGAGGAACAAGGGCGACGCCATTGCCCATGGCTACAAAGCGCTTGATGGCTTCAATGGTGGGCAATTCGATGCTCATATTCAGCGGAGTGCGGTAGCGCTGGAAGGTTTCAATGACTTTGCGGCGCAGGGGAGACGCGACGTTGTGGGCGATGAAGTCCTCGTGTCCGAGCTGGTTGATGGAGACACGTCCGGCGCCGGCGAAAGGGTGGCCGGGGCTGACGACGAAGGCCAGCGAGTCGCCATAGACGGCGATAGTGCGGAATTGCGCGGGATCGGGCCGGAAAGAGATCATGCCCATCTCGAAGGTGCGGAGGTTGAGCTCGTCAGGGATGCGGGAGGCCAGCATGCGGTGCACGGTGACGCTGATGTGCGGGTACTCGCGCCGGAAGGCGTCGATGGCGGGAAGCAGATAGGTGCAGGTGTACTCGTTGGCGGCCAGGTGCAGGTGGCCGCGTTCGAGGCTTTTGAGCTCATCAAGGGCGCTGGAGGCTTCGCGGCGAAGGGCCATAAGGCGCAGGGCGTAGTCGCGCAGGAGGGCGCCGGCGGCGGTAAGGGAGCCGTCTCGGGCAGCGCGGTCGAAGAGAGTTTCACCGACAGATTCTTCGAGCTTGCGGATGACCTGGCTGACGGCGGGCTGGGTGCGGTGCAGGCGCGCGGCGGCGCGGGAGAAGCTGCGCTCTTCAGCGACGGCGAGAAAGGTTTCGAGCTGGCTGAGTTCCATAAGCAGTGGTCAGTGGTCAGTGATCAGTGATCAGTGGAGGGGCCGATCACTGACCACTGATCACTGAGCACTGTCGTCATAAGCAATTGTAATCCTAATCCAAACAATAATAACTTTGCCTTATATGCCTCGGATGCGAGACACTGGGGGAAGTACGAGAAACTGTTTTCCCTGGCGGTGAGTGCGATGACACCAGATTACGTAGCAATCTTCGACACCACGCTGCGCGACGGCGAGCAGTCGCCCGGCTGCAGCATGACCACGCAGGAAAAACTGACCATGGCGCACGCACTTGAGGATCTGGGCGTGGACATTATCGAAGCGGGGTTCGCGATGGCCTCAGAGGGCGATTTTGCGGCGATTGCGACCATCACGCAGGCAGTACGGAAGCCGAGGATTGCGTCGCTGGCGCGGGCCAAGCAGGAGGATATCGAAATGGCGGCGCGTTCCGTGCAATTTGCGGATCGGCCGCGGATTCACGTGTTCCTGGCTTCGAGCGATTTGCATCTGCAATACAAGCTGAAGATCAGCCGGCAGCAGGCGTTGGATCTCACGGCCGAGTCGGTGCGGCTGGCGCGGTCGCTGGTGGATGACGTGGAGTTTTCGCCCGAGGACGCGACGCGGTCGGACCGAGACTTTCTGGTGGAGATGGTGCGGATTGCGATTGAGGCGGGGGCGACGACCATCAACATGCCGGACACGGTGGGGTACACCACGCCAGAGGAATACGGGCGGATGTTCGGCGAGGTGCGGCAGCGAATTGCAGCGATCGATGCGCAGGGGATCGTGCTCTCGTCGCACTGCCATGACGACCTGGGGCTGGCGGTGGCGAATTCGCTGGCGGCGATTGAGGCGGGGGCGCGGCAGGTGGAGTGCACCATTAACGGGATCGGAGAGCGGGCGGGCAATGCGGCTTTGGAAGAGATTGCGGCGGCCCTCTATGTGCGCGCGGACCGCTACGGGGTGACGACGCGAATCAAGCTCGACCAGCTTTATCCGACCAGCCAGGAGCTGGGCAACATCATCACCTTCCGCCCCAGTCCGAACAAAGCGGTGGTGGGCGCCAATGCGTTTGCCCACGAGTCGGGCATCCACCAGCACGGCATGCTGGCCAACCCGCTCTGTTACGAGATCATGACGCCGACGCTGGTGGGCGTGTCCAAGACGAACCTGGTGCTGGGCAAGCACTCCGGACGCGCGGCGCTTCGGCACCGGCTGGAGGAACTGGGATTCTCGCTCGACCGCGACGAGTTGCAGCACACCTATTACCGGTTTGTGGCGCTGGCCGACCGCAAGAAGAACATTTACGACCAGGATCTGATCGGGATCTTGCCGGACGCAATACGCGCGCGGCGGCATATGCCGGCTGCGGAAGTGAATTAGCCCCTGGGTTGCATGAGGGGACAGATGAGAACACGGTCGGTAGTCAGATCCTGGCCGCCGGAGCGGGTTCGATCTTGCCTCCCGTGGAATTCGGTTGGCGCCGACTAAACATTTTCTGTCAACGATCGACTATGAGGAGAAGAGAACAAGAATGAAACTGAAGATTCTGGTGACGCCCGGTGACGGCATTGGCCCTGAAATCATAGAGCAAGCCATTGTGGTGCTACGCGAGGTAACGGCACAGGGCGGCCACACGCTGGACCTTAGCTACGGGCGGATTGGCGGTGTCGCCATCGAGCACGATGGAACGCCCTTTCCTCAGGACACTCTTGCCGCGGCGCTCGACTCCGAGGCTGTCTTTTTGGGTGCGGTAGGCGACTACAAGTTCGATTCGCTTCCTCCGAACGAGCGGCCCGAAGCGGGATTGCTGGGGATTCGCACCGCGCTGGGCGGCTTTGCCAACCTGCGGCCTGTTTTCGCCTTCAAGGAGCTCGCGGTCAACAGCCCCCTGCGGCCCGAGATTACCGAGGGCACTGACATTCTCTTCGTCCGCGAGCTGCTTGGCGGCCTCTACTTCGGCAAGCCGCGCGGGTGGGATCGGGAAAAAGGCGAAGCCTGGAACACCATGCGTTATACGCGCGATGAAGTGGAGCGCGTGGCCCGCGCCGCCTTTCAGTTGGCGCAAAAGCGGCGCAAGCACCTCACCAGCGTCGACAAGGCCAACGTGCTCGAAGTATCGCAACTTTGGCGCGACACGGTGACCGAGGTAGGCAAGGACTTTCCCGATGTAACCCTGGAACACCAGTTTGTTGACGCCATGTCGATGTTCCTGATGAAACGGCCGCGCGACTTCGACGTGGTGGTGACGGAGAATACTTTTGGCGACATTCTCACCGACGAGGCTTCCGTGATTACGGGCTCGCTGGGCATGTTGCCCTCGGGGACCATCGGCGGCAAGATCAACTTGTATGAGCCGGCCCATGGCTCCGCGCCCAAGCATGCAGGCAAAAACATCGCCAATCCGCTGGCCACAATCCTCACCGGGGCCATGCTGCTTCGCCACTCCTTCGGACTCGAAATCGAAGCGGACGCGATTGTGAATGCTGTCCGCAGGGTGCTGGAGCAGGGTTACAGAACAGAGGACCTGGCGCGAACGAACCCCGAGGGATTGACTGTGCTCTCGACAAGCGGCATGGGCGCGAAGGTGCGGGAGACCGTGAAGGAGCTGATGGTGAAAGCGTAGTTGAGCTGTCAGCTTTCAGATCTCAGCTCATACGTCCCGGAATGCGCTGCATTTTCGCGATAAGCCTTCCGCTTCCCAACGCGGTTTCGATGAACAATCGAGGGCTTTCAGATCGACTCTGAGAACCCTCTTCCAAGGAGCTTCATGAGCAACACCCCCAAAACACTTTTCGAAAAGGTTTGGGAGCAGCACGTGGTGGCGGAGCCAAAGGGCGAGCCGACGCTGCTTTACATCGACCTGCAACTGGTTCACGAAGTCACTTCCCCGCAGGCTTTCGAGGGACTTCGCCTGGCTGGGCGGAAGGTGCGCCGGCCGGACCGCACCATTGCGACGGTGGATCACAACGTGCCGACGACGATCGAAGGGCGCTTGCACATTTTGGACCAGATTGCGGCCAAGCAGATTGCCACGCTGCGCATGAACTGTGCGGAGTTTGGCGTCGAACTCTACGACGTGGACTCGCGCGAACAAGGCATTGTGCACGTGATCGGGCCGGAGCTGGGCATTACCAAGCCGGGCATGACGATTGTCTGCGGCGACTCGCACACATCGACGCACGGCGCGTTCGGCGCGCTGGCGTTTGGCATCGGGACCAGCGAAGTGGAACATGTGCTGGCCACGCAGACGCTGCCGCAGTCGAAGCCCCGGACGTTCCGCATTTCCGTCGAGGGCAAGTTGCCGATGGGCGTGACGGCGAAAGACGTTATTCTGGCCATCATCGGGCAGATCGGCACGGACGGCGCGACCGGCTGCGTGGTCGAGTATGCGGGCTCGGCGATTCGCGCGCTCTCCATGGAAGGCCGCATGACGATCTGCAACATGAGCATCGAGGCCGGCGCGCGCGCGGGCATGATTGCGCCGGACGAGAAGACTTTTGAGTATTTGAGAGGACGGCGGTTTGCGCCCGAGGGCGCGGGTTGGGACCGCGCAGTGGAGGAGTGGCGCAAGCTGCCCACGGATGCCGGCGCGAAGTTTGACCGCGAACTGACGATCGATGCGGCGACGCTGGCGCCGTATGTGAGCTGGGGAACGAACCCGGGGATGGTGGCGCCGATCACGGCGAAGGTCCCCGATCCGGCTGCGGCGCATAGCGAACAGGAGCGCAAGGGATTGGAGCGCGCGCTCGAGTACATGGCGCTGAAGCCGGGAACGCCGCTCGAAGAAATTGCGATTGACCGCGTGTTTATCGGCTCGTGCACAAACTCGCGCATTGAGGACCTGAGGGCGGCGGCAAAGATTGCGGCCGGCCGCAAAGTTTCCTCGCACGTGAGCGCGATGGTGGTGCCAGGATCGCAGCAGGTGAAGACTCAGGCAGAAGCCGAGGGGCTGGATCGCGTGTTCAAGGAAGCCGGTTTCGATTGGCGCGAGCCGGGCTGCTCCATGTGCCTGGGCATGAATCCGGACATTCTGTCACCGGGCGAGCGATGCGCTTCGACCAGCAACCGCAACTTCGAAGGCCGGCAGGGACGCGGCGGGCGCACCCACCTGGTTTCACCCGAGATGGCAGCGGCGGCAGCGATTGCCGGGCACTTCGTGGACATTCGCCACTGGCCGCAATACCAAACCGCGTGCGAGGAGGTACACGCCTGATGCAACCGTTTCGCACACTGACCGCACTGGCCGCGCCGCTCGATCGCGCGAATGTCGACACGGACCAGATCATCCCCAAGCAGTTCCTGAAGCGCATTGAGCGCACAGGGTACGGCGATTTCCTTTTCTTTGACTGGCGGCAGACGCCTGACGGAGCGCCGGTGAAGGATTTCGTGCTCAACGTCCCGCGTTATCAGGACGCGCAGATTCTGATTGCCGGGAAGAACTTCGGATGCGGTTCGAGCCGCGAACATGCGGCGTGGGCGCTCAGCGACTACGGATTCCGCTGCGTGATTGCGCCGACGTTCGCCGACATTTTTTTCTCGAATGCGGGCAAGAACGGCATTTTGCTGGTGAAGTTGAGCGAAGAGCAAATCAGCGCGCTGATGCAGAAAGCGCAGTCGACGCCCGGATACAAACTGACGGTTTCACTGGAAAACCAGACGGTCACGGACGGGCATGGATTCAGCGCGAAGTTCGAGATGGATCCGTTCCGGCGTTACTGCCTGCTGGAAGGGCTGGACGATATCGGGCTCACGCTGCGGCATGCCGCGGAGCTTGACACATTCGAAGCTCAGCATGACCGGGCAACTTGGTTGAAAGCAAAATAAGCCAAACTCGTTTGAGAAGACATGAACGAAGTAGAGAAAACCCGCGAGAGCTTCAAGCCTGATCGCATCACAACTTTGTTCGTAGGCGAGTCTGCGCCGCACGGCGGTACGTTTTTCTACTTTGAGAACAGCATCCTTTTCAACGCGATGAGGGCGGCGTTTGCGGAAGCGAGACAGGAATCGTTTGAGGGCAAAGGGGTATTTCTCAGGTATTTCCTCGATTGCGGGTTCTATTTGGTTGATCTAGCCGACGAGCCGATCAATCATTTAGACCCTCCGATGCGAAGAACGGAACGGGTATCTGGCGTTCCGAAGGTGGCTGGGCGGATAAGGGACTACAAGCCAAAAGAAATCTTGATCGTCATGTGCGCGATACGAAAGCACGTCTTGCAAGCTATTCAGAAAGCTGGGGTCAATTTCGAGAGCCCTCCGCATTGCGTAGCATTCCCCTCGATGGGACACCAACCGCGCTTTCACAGGGAAATGTTGGAGATCATCCCGACGTTGCCGTGCGCAGGAAACGAAAACAGAAAGAAGACGAATCAGTGACTATCGAAGGTAAACGCCAGAGCATACCGTTGACCGAGGGACCAAGCCGCGCGGCGGCGCGCTCGTATCTGCGCGGCGCGGGCTTCAATAAAGAGGACCTGCACAAACCGATCATCGGCATCGCCAATACATGGACCGAGATCGGCACGTGCAACCTGCACCTGCGCGAGCTGGCGGAAGCGTTGAAGGAAGGCATTCGCGAAGCCGGCGGCACGCCCATGGAGTTCAACACCATCACCATCTCCGATGGGATGACGATGGGCACCCAGGGCATGAAGGCCTCGCTGGTCTCTCGCGAAGTGATTGCGGATTCGATTGAGCTGGCCGCGCGCGGGAATCTTTTCGACGGGCTGGTGGGCATCGGCGGCTGCGACAAAAACATGCCCGGCATCATCATGGCGCTGTGCCGGCTGGATATTCCCGGCATGATGCTCTATGGCGGATCGATTGCGCCGGGCAAGCTGAACGGCCCCAACGGCGAAACGATCGACATCACGATTCAGAACGTGTTTGAGGGCATCGGAGCATTTGCCGCGGGCAAGATCGACGCGGCGGAACTGGAGGCGCTGGAAGCGAACGCATGTCCGGGCGCGGGCGCGTGCGGAGGACAATTTACAGCGAACACGATGGCGATGAGCGCCGAAATTCTGGGCATCGCTCCCATGCATCTCTCCGGCGTACCGGCCACGGACAAGGAGAAGCTTGCGGCAACGCGCGCAGCCGGCCGCATGATCATGGAGGCGGTGCGCGCCAACCGGCGGCCGTCGCAGATCATCACGCGGCGGGCGCTTGAGAACACAGTGGCCAGCGTCGCGGCCAGCGGCGGCTCGACCAATGCGGTGTTGCACCTGATCGCGATTGCGCACGAGTTGGGGATTCCGCTTTCGGTGGATGACTTCGACGCCATCTCGCGCCGCACGCCGTTCATCTGCGACCTGGTTCCGGCGGGCAAGTACATGGCCGCGCATTTTCAGGCGGCAGGCGGATCGCGGTTGCTGGCGAAGCGGCTGATCGATGCCGAGCACGCCGACGGATCCACGCTGACGATCAGCGGGCGCACCCTGGGGGAAGAAGCCGCGCTGGCAAAGGAGACACCGGGGCAGGTGGTGATCAAGACGTTCGACAAGCCCATCAAGCCGACCGGCGGACTGGTGATCCTGAAGGGCAACCTGGCTCCGGAGGGATGCGTGATGAAGGTTGCCGCGGCGGATCGGGTGGAGCATCGCGGACCTGCGCGCGTGTTCGACTGCGAAGAAGACTGCTTTGCCGCGGTGCAGAACGACAAGATCAAGCCGGGCGACGTGCTGGTGATTCGTTTCGAAGGCCCAAAAGGCGGACCGGGCATGCGCGAAATGCTGCAGGTAACAGCGGCAGTGAGCGGCCATCCGGATCTCAGTCACACCGTGGCGCTGATCACTGACGGGCGATTCAGCGGAGCCACGCGCGGGCTTACAGCGGGCCACATCGCGCCGGAAGCATTCGTGGGCGGACCGATTGCCGCTGTCCGCGAAGGGGACATGATTCACTTCGACATCCCCAACCGCACGCTGACGCTGGAGATCGGCGACGACGAAATGAAGGCGCGGATGAAGGGCTTTGCGCCGCCGCCGCTGCGCTGGCCACAGGGAGTATTCCGCAAGTACGTGGACCGGGTGACATCGGCATCGCAGGGAGCGACGACGTAATGACAGCCATCAGCCGTCAGCTTTCAGCCCTCAGCTGCGGCAGTACGGGAATCGAGTTTCGAGAATTGCCGGATGCGTTTTGATCCGGCTGAGAGCTGAAGGCTAACAGCTAGCAGTTCTGACAAGGAGAACCACCATGACGGACCGCAACGCATCTTCCCCCAACGCACACCTGACGACTCCGACACGCCTGACCGGCGCGGAGATTCTGTGGGCCACGCTGGTGGGCGAGGGCGTCACGGACGTCTTCGGCTATCCCGGCGGCGCAATTCTTCCGGCGTACGACGCGCTGCGGAAATTTCCCATCCGGCACATCCTGGTGCGGCACGAGCAGGGCGCCGCGCACATGGCCGATGGGTACGCGCGGGCCACGGGTAAAGTGGGCGTGGCCATTGCCACCAGCGGACCCGGCGCAACCAATCTGGTGACGGGCATAGCCACCGCGATGCTCGATTCGGTGCCCATTGTCTGCATCACCGGCCAGGTTTCAAGTAAGGTTCTGGGCACCGATGCGTTTCAGGAGGTGGACATCACCGGAGTGACGCTGCCGGTGACCAAACACAACTTCCTTGTGAGCCGAGCCGAGGAGCTTGCTCCGGTGCTTCGACATGCCTTTCAGATTGCGCGTTCGGGGCGTCCCGGCCCGGTGCTGGTGGATATTACCAAGGATGCGCAGCAGGCCGCTGCGCTGTTTGATTTTGCGGCGGCCAAGCCGAAGCCGTACCGTCCGCACCCGATGCTGAAGGTGGAGGACTCGGGGCTGGCGCAGGCGGCGGAGTTGATCCGGACTTCAAAGCGGCCCGTGATACTCGCCGGCCACGGCGTAATCGAGTCAGGCGCCATGGAGCAGGTGCGCACGCTGGCCGAACGCGCACAGATCCCGGTGGCGCTCACGCTGCTGGGATTGGGCGGCTTCCCTGCCTCGCACTCGCTGAACCTGGGCATGATGGGAATGCACGGCGAAGCATGGGTGAATCATGCCATCCAGGAGGCCGACCTCCTCATCGCTTGCGGTATGCGTTTCGACGATCGCGTCATCGGCACGCCCTCGACCTACGCGCTCAAGGCGAAAAAGATTCACATCGAAGTGGATCCGGCGGAAATCAACAAGAACATCAAAGTGGATGTGGCGCTGGTTGGCGACCTGGCCGAGGTGCTGGAGCGGTTGTTGCCGCTCATCGGCGGGCGCGATGGAGCCGCGTGGATCAAGACCATCGAGGCCAGCAAGGGCGCGGTGGCGGTCCGCGACATCAAGAATCTGCCTGACTCCGGCCACCTGTACGCCGCCCACGTGATGCACGACTTGTGGCGCATCACCGGCGGCAACGCCATCGTGGTGACGGACGTTGGCCAGCACCAGATGTGGGAAGCGCAGTATTTCCATCACGAGCAGCCGCGAACTTTGATTACTTCCGGCGGGCTTGGGACCATGGGGTTCGCGCTGCCCGCGGCGATCGGCGTTAAAGTGGCGTGCCCGGACAAGGAAGTGTGGGTGATCGCGGGCGATGGCGGCTTCCAGATGACGGCCGCGGAGCTGGCCACTATTGCGCAGGAAGGGCTCAAGATCAACATCGCCGTGATCAACAACGGCTACCTGGGCATGGTGCGGCAGTGGCAGGAGTTTTTCTACGAGCGTAACTATGAGGCCACGCCTATGGTTAGCCCGGACTTTGTGAAGCTTGCCGACGCCCATGGAATTAGAGGACGAGCCGTTTGCACCCGAGCCGATGTAGCCGATGCGGTGGATGAAGCTCGCAAGCACCATGGCGCGTTCCTGCTCAACTTCATGGTGGAGAAGGAAGATTCGGTGTACCCGATGATTCCCGCGGGCAGCGCGCTGCACGAGATGATCCGCCGGCCGGGGACGAATCCGCTGGTGGAGTCAGCTGACGACGTATAAGACAGCTTATTAGCTGCTAGCTTCCAGCTTCCAGCATGTTCTATTGTCGACTAAGTCAAATCGGCGAGTGAGCAGCGCGATCGAGCGAATGAAAGCTAGTAGCTAGAGGCTAGAAGCTAGAGGCTGATTTTATGCTGCACACATTTGTTGCATACGTGGAAGACAAGCCGGGCGTGCTGACGCGCGTGGCATCGCTGTTTCGCCGTTTGAACATCAACATCATCTCGCTTACGGTGGGTCGCAGCGAGCGGCCCGGCCTTTCGCGGCTCACCCTGGTGTGTGAAGCGTCGGCGGAGGCAGGCGATCGCATTCGCGCCAGCATGTTCAAGCTGGAGAACGTGGAGGATGTGGATGATATTGCCGGCGCTCCCTCGGTGACGCGTGAGCTGGCGCTGATCAAGGTGGCAGCCACCAAGCATACGCGTTCGACTATCTTCGAATTAGTCGAGGTATTTCGCGCGCGCATCGTCGATCTTGCTCCCGAATCGCTCATGATCGAAATGACCGGCGTGGAAAGCAAGATCGAAGGCCTTATCCAGGTTCTCACTGAAGGCGATAATAGGATTCTGGAGATTTGCCGCAGCGGCAAGATGACGATGCGGCGCGGACACCATACCAGCCGCGTACTCAAGGCAATGGGGGCCGGCGAGCCGGAGGCTGAAAACGGCGCGGGCAAGGAACAATTGACGGCGGAAGGCGCCGCCGTCGAACCCGAGTAACACTGGCAACACGGCGCATGCCGTCTTTCATTTTTTCAGCTGCTATCGCCGCCATCGATTATCCCAACCGCACACAAAGGAAGGCACAAGACGCAATGGCAACTACTTATTACGATCACGATGCAGACCTTTCCCTCATCCAGGCAAAAAAAGTGGCCATCATCGGCTATGGCTCGCAGGGCCACGCGCATGCCCTCAACCTGAAGGACTCGGGCGTGCAGGTGAAGGTGGGTCTGGCGGCCGGCTCCAAGTCCATCGCCAAGGCGCAGAAGGCCGGCCTGGAAGTGACTACCGTGGCCGAAGCCGCCAAGTGGGCGGATGTGGTGATGATTTTGACGCCCGACCAGACGCAGGCCAAGGTCTACGCGGAGGAGATTGAGCCGAACCTGAAACCCGGCAGCCTGCTGATGTTCGCACACGGCTTCAACATTCATTTCAAGACCATTGTGCCGGCCAAGAACATCGACGTGGGCATGGCCGCGCCCAAAGCGCCCGGCCATCGCGTGCGCGAGATCTTCATGGAGGGCGGCGGCACGCCTTGCCTCATCGCCGTTCACCAGGACGCCACCGGCAAGGCCCACGCGCTTTGCCTCAGTTACCTGAAGGGCATCGGCGGCACGCGCGCCGGGGTGCTTGAGACGACCTTCAAGGAAGAGACCGAAACCGATCTTTTCGGTGAGCAAACCGTGCTGTGCGGCGGCGTCAGCGCGCTCATCAAGGCCGGATATGAAACGCTGGTGGAAGCCGGCTACCAACCGGAGAGCGCCTACTTCGAAGTTCTGCACGAGCTCAAGCTCATCGTCGACCTGATCTATCGGGGCGGGCTCGCTTACATGCGCTACTCGATCAGCGACACCGCGGAGTTCGGCGACTACGTGAGTGGGCCGCGCGTGATCAACGAAGAAAGCCGCAAGGCCATGAAGGCCATCCTCAAGGAGATCCAGGATGGTTCATTCGCCAGGCACTTTCTTGCCGATCAGAACTCGGGGAAGAAGGAGTTCCTCGCCTTTCGCGAAGCCGAAGCCAAACACCCGGTCGAAATCGTGGGCAAACGGCTGCGTGCCAGCATGCCGTTCCTGGACCCGGTGACGGTGGAAGAGGTGGCGAAGACGCGCTGATTCGCGGTTGGAATTCGCGCGCTCCCGCAGGCACACTGAGGGAGCGCGCGGCGCTCTTCCCCTGGCGCAGTTTGTTATTGGCCGATTCCGATCGGGAATCGGCTATTGTTGATTATGGGTTCTCCCGGAGGTCCGTCATGCCTTCCCTGATTTCGTCTCCGCCTGCCCGTCCTACACCAATTGAGGAAATTGCCGCCGCACTGGAGCGGGTCACACCGCTGCAAGGCATGGTCCTGGAGGACCGCTTGTGGCTCGCCCGGCACGGCGAGGAAGTGGTCGCGGAGCAGGGAGAAATCCTCTTTGAAGAGGGCACGCCCGCCGATCGCATGATTCTCATCCTCAAGGGGGAGATCCACGTGCAGCGCCTGCATGGCGGCCCCATGGCGCTCTTCATCGGCCGCGCCGGGCAGATGACGGGATTGCTTCCCTTTTCGCGGATGAAGACGTTCGGCGGCCAGGGCGTCGCCATTACCGGCGTGTGGATCCTCGCCATTCACCGCTCGCACTTCCCGGCGATGCTGGAGGCGATTCCTTCGATGGCGCAGCGAGTCGTTTCCACGCTCCTTGATCGCGTCCGTGAAGTCACGCGCATTGAGCAGCAAGCGGAAAAACTCACCGCCCTGGGCAAGCTCGCCGGCAATCTGGCGCACGAGCTCAACAATCCTGCGTCGGCCGCCCAGCGCGCCGCCTCCAGCCTGGTGAAGGAACTCCGCGCCAACCGGGAAAACCGTTTCAAGCTCGTCAACCTCTGCTGGACCGAGAACCAGATTCGCCGTGTGGAAGAGTGGGAACACGGCGTGATGGAGCGAGCGCGCCCCGACGCTGAGCTGCCTGCTGTGCTTATCGCTCGCGAAGAGGCCATTCGCACGTGGTTGGCTGACCTTTCCTGCGAGCGCGCCTGGAATATCGCGCCTGACCTTGCCGAGCATGGCATTACGGTAGAAGACCTGGATAGCCTGAACGCTATTCTTGAGAATCAAGGAACCTGCATCACCTTGCAGTATTTCGCGCGATACCTGCGCCTCACCCGCGGAGTGGAGACCGTCCTCTACTCAACGGAGCGCATCTTCGATCTCATCAGCGCCGTGAAGGCATACTCCAACATGGATCGCGCAGCCATGCTCGAGGTCTCGGTTCCCGCCGGACTTGACGCCACGGTGCAGATGATGCAGTCGCGCCTGGCCAACGTCGCTATCGAACGCGAATACCAGCCCAATCTGCCCTCCATCAGCGCCTACGGCGGAGAACTCAACCAGGTGTGGACCGCGTTGATTGAGAATGCGCTCGATGCATTGGAAGGCGCAGAGCGTCCCGGCAAGCTTCGCCTGGTGTGCTGCGTCGAAGGCGACATGATGCTGGTGGAAATCTGGGACAACGGCCGCGGCATCCCGCCCGAGTTGCAGGACCGCATCTTCGAACCCTTCTTCACTACCAAGCCTCCCGGCCACGGGCTTGGCCTCGGGCTGGACAACGCCATGCGCATCGTGCGCAAGCATCGCGGTCACCTCGGCGTCCGCTCTGAACCCGGCAGCACCTGCTTTCGCGTCCGCCTGCCGCTGATTCAATTCGAAGCATATTGACCGCGTTGGCACTTTCCCGGCGCGTGGCGATATCCCTCTCGCTCCGGCGTTGGCTTCAAGCCAGTCCGCCTCTTAAACAAATCGGGCAGCGATCCTGAGATCGCTGCCCGGTCGTTTTGGTTCGCTTCCGCGGCTTTTACATGGCCATTTTCTTGTGGTGGTGGTGGCGCTCGGCCATGGGCTTGCGCTCCTGCGGCTTCACCGTGTTTTCGTCCACCGGCGTGGTGCCCGGCACGTCGACGCTGAAGTCCGCTCCCGCAGGCACCAGGTAGTCCTCCACCTGCTGGTTGTCGCCCGTCCCGGTAGCCGCCGTGATCCGCGACGGATCGATGCCCTTGTCCGTCACCAGATACTGCTTGGTATTCACCGCGCGCTGCGCCGAGAAGTTCTCCACCGGCTTGGGATGACGGAGCCGTGCCTCGCGCTTCTCCATCTTCTCCTGATCCGCCTTCTCCTTGGTGGTGGACTCGCCCACAACCACTGCCTTCGCATCCGGCTGTTGCTGGAGAGACAGCGCTACCTGGTCCAGGCACGCCTTGGCTTCGTTGTCCACCCGCGTCGGGCGCTTGGTGTCCGTCGTGAACGTGATTGAGCACAGCGCCTGCGTCTTCGGCTGCGGCGGAGGCGCCGGCGGCGCTTCGATCGTCAGGCTCGTTTCCGCCGAGGCGTTGTGGCCCTTGTCGTCCGACACGTTGCAGGTGATCGTCACCGGGCCCGTCGGCGCTCCCGTTGAGGAGAATGTCGCCGTGTTCCCGCTGCCGTTGATCGTCCCCGCAGACGCCGAATAAGTGTACGTCAGGGGACGGTTCTGTGGGCTCATCCCCGTCGCCGTGATGCTCGAGCTGTCTCCGGGCTTCAGCGTGGTCGGGTTGGCCGAGCAGCTGATGGTCGGCGGCTCAAACTCCTTCACTGTGAAGTTGGCTGAAGCATCGGCAGTCTGGCCGGGTTTCAGACCCTCTTTTCCCTTCTTCCCTTCCTTCACCTCTGCCTTAACCGTGTACGCGCCCGGCGCCAGAGAGGATGTATCAACTTTGGCTGTAGTGTCACTGCCCGTGACTCCCGTGCCCGACCAACTGTAGATCACACTGTTGTTCTTTTTTGTGGACACTGACCCTGGCGTAGCCGTCACCGTAACAGGTTCGCCCGGATAAATAGCAGGCGGAGTCGCCTGCGCGGAGAGAGTGATTGGAGGAGCTTTTTTACATCCCATGGGTACGAACGCAAAAGCTGCCGTAACCAAGACCAAACAAATAGACCGTAAATCTCGCCGGTACATGTGAGCCTCCTTCTCGATTCTGTTGAACAAATTGGAACTTCTCGTCTCACGGTGAAAGGGAGCGTCTGTGCACACCCCCTCTCGTGGAATCGAGGTCCCCTTCCAATTCATTTCCGTGCTCGCGCCTACGGCTTCGGCTTCGCCCTGGTCTTCCTCCTCGGCGCCGAAGCCTTTTCATCCAGAAGAGTTAAAGAATCCTTGGCATTGAACGGGAACTGACGCACTGACTGCTGTCCCGTTGTGTTCAGAGTAATGTCGACACGACGGTTCTGGGCCAGAACAATGACGTTCAGCCTGTGCAAAACCTGGGTCCGCTCAGCATCACTCAGGTCAGGATTTTGATCGACCAGGTCTTTCACCTGATCCGCAGTGAGTTCATGCTCCTTGCCCACAGCACGTGTCTCGATGCTGGACTCCGCAATGCCCTGTTCAACCAAATACTGCTTAGCACGAGCAACACGACGTTCAGACAGCGCCTGGTTGAATTCAACGGATCCACGCACATCCGTATGCCCCGTCAGAATTAAGTGCGCATCCGGCTTGTACTGCAGATACTGCTTGTAATCTGCTGCCAGAGTCGCCAACGTTTTTTCCTGGCTGGCAACCAGCCCTCCCGTTGGATCCTTCGCCGTGGGTTGAGCTGTCGGGAAGAAGACGCTATGCAACGCCAACCGAGCTTCTAAACGAACCTGCTCCGGTGGTGCCGCCGCAGGCTGTGGGGGAGGCGGCGCCACTATCGCCACGGTCGCTGTGGACGAAGCCGAATGGTTCTTGTCGTCGGCGACATTACATGTAATATCCACCGAACCGGCTGGAGCCCCAGTCGAGTTGTAAGTAGCAGTGGTGCCAGAGCCGTTTACGGAACCGGAGGGCGCTGAGTAGGTGTACGTCAGCGGCCGGTTCTGCGGGCTCGTTCCCGTAGCCGTGATGGTCGAGCTGTCCCCAGGCTTCAGCGTCGTCGGGTTGGCCGAGCAGCTGATCGTCGGCGGTTCAAACTCCTTCACCGTAAACGTCGCCGTGGCTTCCTGCGCGTTCTGGTACGGTTTCACGCCTTCCTTGCCCGGCTTGCCTTCCTTGGCATCGCACTTGACGGTGTGCGTCCCCGGCGAAAGATTCGCTGTGTTCACCGTTGCCGTGGTCCCGGTCGTGGTCCCGTTGATCCCGTCGCCGGAGATCGCCGCAATCACGTTCTCCTTCGGCGCCTGATTGCTCACCGTCGCCGTCCCCGTCACCGGGTCGCCCGGGAACACACTCGTCGGGTTCACCGCGCAGGCCACCGTCAACTGCGGCGGCGGAGTGAACGAGCCTCCGTGAATCACAAACCCGGCGCTAAGCTGCGCCATGTCGAAGTTTCCGCGCTCCTCCACCGGCCATCTCACGTGCGCGTACTGGAAGTCGGCCTGCGCCAGCCGGATCGCCAGACGGTGATGCCACAGCGGCGTTTCCAAATCCAGGCCGCCGCCCCCTTCAACCCCAATTCCCCAAACTTCGTTGGTCGTCCCGGGGTTAATACCAACGTATTGCGTCTCTACAAGCCCGTGCACGAACGGAGTCAGCATGGCGCTCGGATAACGGAAGATCAGACCCCCGCCGCCGCCTGAAAAATCCGCATTGCCCCACGTTGACCCGCAGCTCGGGCAGTGCGGATAGTACGCGTTCTCATTGGGGATGTGCTCGTCGGCCTCCAGCTGCACTCCCACGTACTTGTTAAAATAGTAGGAAAAGCTATAAATCGAGCCGAAATCGACCGACTGCGGAGTCACTCCGTTCGAGGCCGTGCCATGGGGCGACAGATAGCTGTAGCCGGCAAAGAAGTCCCACCGCGATGGCGAGTCCGCATACGAATACGACGCGTTCGGCTTGGCAGTGCTTTGCCCGCACAAGGCAACCGGCACTGCGGCCAAAACAAATCCCACCAACACACAAGTCACAGATTGCGTTAAGCGCATACTTAATCCTCCGCAACTCCGGAATTGAAGCGATCAGGAAACCGCTGCAAGCATTCTCGCAGAATCGATGGGTAGATCCCCTTACGACGTGCTTGCAATACCGCACATTCAACCTACCACATCAAATTGGTGGCAACCACGCTTATTTTGAGCAATATGAGAGAGCGGGGGAATCCTTTTGTTGAACGCCTCGGGGCCCGTGGTTTCTCCATTTTTCCGCCTGAACGGTGGAGGCGGCCGGAGCAAGAACTTCGGCAATTCTCAGGCGCTCACCCTCAGCCTCCTGCCCGCGGTACTTGATTTGCGCGCCGCCCTGCATCTGCCTTGATAGCTATAAGCTGCTGATTATTAGATATTTATATCCATCTAACAGCAAGGCCCGCTGCCTTTCCTTTTGGTCGGAATTGATATTGCATTCTCACCGCACCCTAAGTTGCCAACCCGAGTCCCACGAGGTTGGCCGCAGCGATAATGATGAGCATTCCGGCCCAGAGCAACCGGATGGGGCGGCGGGCCACACCCGCCCATTCGCCCATAGCCAGGCCCACGATGCCGCCGAAAAGCACGTAGCCGCTCATGTGCAGCATCCAGTTCGCGTAGCTGAGGCGGACGGAGATGTTGGCTTCGCCCCAGGCATAGAAAAAGAATTGGAAGTACCACATGATGCCGCCGGCGGCCGCCATGGACGCATTCTTGAGCAGGGTTGCGCCGGGCTGGGCCAGATCGGCGCGGAGGGAGAGACTGCGCTTAAAACCGAGACGGACAAAGCAATAGGTGAGGTTAACAATTGCGCCGCCGCCCATGATGAGGACATAGGAGGGCAGCCGCGCATACAGCGGACTGACGCCGGCCCTCACGGCAGCATCGCGGAGGGGGGTAGCAACATTGAGCGCAAAGGCGAATCCGGACGAGAATATCCCGCACATCACCGCCAGGGCCAGGCCCAGTTTAACGTTGAATTCTTTGGCCTGCCGGCCCATCTCCATTTCCTTGAGGTGGCCCGCCCAGGAGACGACGGCGATGCCAGTAAGCGCCACCACCATTCCGGAGATGTTCCAGAATCCGCTGCGGCTCAGGAACAGATCGGCATACTGGCCGGCGACGAGCTTGGGAACGAGCGTGCCCGCGACAAGAGTTACCCCGATCGCGACCCCAACTCCGAGCGAAATGCCCAGATGACGCATGGTGAGGCCGTAGCTGACATTGCCGACGCCCCACATGGCGCCGAGCAGGGCGACCTTCCACACGAGCGCAGCGGGGATGGCCGCGTAAAAGGCGTGGAAGTGCGGCAGCAGATAAAGACTGAAGCCGATGGGAAGCAGGATCCAGGAAAAAAAGCCGGCCACGGCCCACGTGGTTTCCCAGGACCACTTTTTCACCTTCTCAATCGGCGCGTAAAAGGACGCAGCGGATGCCGCCCCCACCATGTGCCAGCCTATGCCTGCGATAACGGACATTCGACCTCAATTCGTTCTCTCAAAAAAGTGCCGGCGCGTGGACTCGGCGATCCGGTTGCTTGCGCAAAGATCAGGCGAAATGCGGGGCCACCCCAATCCGTTCAGAGCTGGACGGTAAGAGTGTACATGCCTGGTTGCAAATTGAGGCCCGATAGCGGCTTCCCATCGAGCTTGTACTTCACGGCTTCCCCCGGCGTCAGGTCGAGGCGCCCGGTGGTATTGGCGGGGATCGTAATGTTCCAGGTTGCCGAGTCGCCCTCGACGGACCAGGCGGAGTGAATCTCGCCGTACGCAGACGGATAGGTAAAATCGACCGAGCCGAGCCGCGCGGAGAATTGGGGATGAAGGACGATGGTGTGGAAGCCTGCGTCGAGCGGCGTGGCGTCGATTCCCGCCCCGTAGCGATAGATCCAATCGGCCACCGCGCCGTATGCGTAATGGTTATACGAGTTCATGCTGGGATCGTCCTTCATCTGGTCGCCGTTCCAGCGCTCCCAGGTGGTGGTGGCGCCGTGCTCGATCAGATAGCCCCACGATGGATACTGCGTATTCATCAGGAGCTGATAGGCAACATCTGCATGGCCGGATTTGGTCAGTTCCTCGAGCAAGTACGGCGTGCCCAGAAACCCGGTGCCCAACAGGCCGTGATTGGCCTGGATCTTGTCCACCAGCTTCTGCGCGGCGGCCGCGCGCAGGTTTTTGGGCACCAGGTCCATATGCAGCGCGAGGACGTAGCCAGTCTGCGTGTCCTCGTCTCCGGGCGGCGCATTGTGCGTTCGCTCGCCCATGTAGTTGGGGCCGTGGTCCGTGCCAAGGACGGTGCCGTCATCCCGGACGAATTGCTTCTGGAACGCGGCGCGCACCTTGCCGAATAAGGCCGCGTACTGCTGCTCGTCCGCCGCGCGGCCGGTGGCGTCAGCCATCTGCTGCATCAGCGTCAAATCGTAAGCCCACGAAGCAGTGGCGATAAGGACCTGGTTGGTTCGGCCTTCGGGCGCGAGCCAGTCGCCGAACGGGATGCCGCCCTGATTTCTCCATAGGCTGTCGGGGTTCGCATTCTCGATTGCTGCCAGGTACTTCTGCATGGCGTCCCAGTTCTGATCGATGACGCTGGTGTCGCCGGTCTGCAGCCACGAGGTCCAGGGAATAATAACGCCGGCGTCGCTCCAGCCGGGGCCAAAGCCGGAGTTCTCGCTTGCGGTGCCGGGCGCATAGATGCTGAACATCGGCGTTCCCGCTTGTGTCCCGCGCATGTCGCGGGCAAACTTGCGCGAGAATGCGGCCAGGTCCATGTTGTAGCTGGCTGTGCGCCAGAAAACCTGCGCGTCGGCCATCCAGCCCAGGCGCTCGTCGCGCTGCGGGCAATCTGTGGGCACGCCGACGAAGTTGGAACGCTGGCCCCAGAGAATATTGCTCCACAGCTTGTTCACCATGTCGCTGCCGGTCTTCAGTTCCGCGGCGAACGGCGCGCTGGTGTGCAAAACCAGCGCGGTGAGAACGTCTTTATTGGGACGCGAAGGCAGCCCCGTCACTTCGGCATAGCGAAAGCCATGGAAGGTGAACTGCGGTACGAACTCTTCGGTGCCGCCGCCGGCCAGAATAAAGTGATCCGTAGCCTTGGCGGTGCGCAGGTTCGCGGTGTACAGCGTTCCGTCGGAGTTCAGAATCTCTCCGAAGCGAAGCCGCACGTCCGTTCCCGGCGGCCCCGAGGCCCACAGGCGCTCAACCCCGGCAAGGTTCTGTCCAAAATCGAAGATGTACACGCCGGGCTGGGGCTCCGTTACGGATTCGGCATGAACCTCGCGTTCCACTCGGACGGGCTGGAAATCCTGGGCCACGATCTCCACTGGTTTCGGTTCGATCGCCGTCACCGGCTTCCACGAACTGGCGTCGAACTCCGGCGTATTCCAGCCGAGTTGCGCCGCGCGCGCGTCCTGGGTCTCGCCGTCGTAGAGTTCGGAATGCCGGATAAACGAGCGCGCCGCCTGCCATGATGAGTCCGAATCGATCCACTCCACAGCGCCATCCGCATGCTCGATGCGGATCTGCGCCCGCAGCGCCGGCGGCGTGTCGCCGTAATTATTGGGCTGCTGGAACCACTCCAGCGGGGTCGCGTACCAGCCCGGCGCCAGCAGCGCCCCGATAGCGTTTTCGCCCTCCATCAGCAACGCGGTCACGTCGTAAGTCTGGTACACCACGCGCTCGCGATAGTCTGTCCATCCCGGCGCAAAGTAGTCCTCGCTGACGCGCTTCCCGTTAAGAAACAATTCGTATTCGCCCAGCGCCGTCGAGTAAATTCGAGCGGATTTGATGGGGCTGGTCACGCTGAATGTGTGGCGAAGCACTTTCACCGAGTCGGGAATCCACGGATGGCTCCCCGGCGCGGCCATGGGGCCGCCCGGCGCGTGGTACGCAACGGCGGATTTCCAGGCGGAGTCGTCAAATCCCGGCTGCTGCCAGCCCTCCGGCGCATGAACCGCCGTCTTCCAGTCGGAGCTCGTGTTGAAAGTCGCCGTGCTTCCGTCGGCATACTCCACGTAGAGCGTGGCAATCGCCGGAGGCGCCGGCGCTGGCCCACGGCCGCCGCCCGTATACAGCACCGATTCGAGCGCCAGTGTGTTGTCGCCGTCCTTCAGTTTGCCCGTCACATCCGCGCGAATGAATTTCTTCCACGGCATCTGCCGCCACGCGGGGAACGGCGCCGCCTCCAGCGCCTGCTCGCCATTGATCCACGCAGCGGCCGTGTCCTCCGCCGTAGCAAAGAGCGCGGCCGCCTTCACCGCCTTGCCGACATGAATCACGGTCCTGTATGCAAACTGTTCCGGAAATGACTTCTCATTCCCGAGCGCCGCCGCGTCCGGACTGGCGATCCACTGCGCCGGCGCGTTCCGCACAGCCGCCTCCTCGGTGGTCTCGTAGCCGATCCACTGCGCCTGCCACGCTTCCTGATTCATCAGCCCGGTCTCAAACCATGCGGGCTCGCTATCCGCCTGTGGCTCGGCGTGCGGGTAGGGCTTGCCGTCCGCGCCCCAGACGGTCAGAAGCCAGTAGTAGCGCGTGGATGGCTTGAGCGCGGGGCCGGCATAGCGGACATTCAATGACTGATTGGATGCGACGCGGCCGCTGGTCCAGAATGCAAACTTCGCGTCGGGGTACCCTGCCATCCCGGCGAACAGATCGATCTGGTAGGCGGTCTGCTTCGCCCCGCGCGCCGGATCGTCCAGTTGCCAGGAAAACTTCGGCGCCGGATCGTCGATGCCAAGCGGATTCGAAAGATTGTCGACGCGGAGCGTGGCCGGGCCTGGAGCGGCCATAGCGGACATACCGGCAAAAGCGGCGAAACAAAGAGCGGCTAGGGCACACCGGGCCTGAGCATTCATTTGCGTTTACAACCTCGTTTGCGAAGCGTGACCATTGTGCGTCCTCTCCCCGTCTCTTTGCAAAATTCCGCTACACTGGCTGCATGGCCCTCCGGCTGTTTGTGGCGACCACGAGCCAGGGAAAGCTGCGCGATTTCCGCGTGGCCGCCGAGGCGCACGACATCCAGCTTGTGCCCTTGCCGGGGCTTTCGCTGATGGCCGCGCCGGAGGAAAACGGAGACACTTTCGAAGCCAATGCAACGCTGAAGGCGGTCTACTACTCGCGCTTTGCTCCCGGCGAACTGGTGGTGGCGGACGACTCCGGCCTCGAAGTGGATGCGCTCAAAGGCGCGCCCGGCGTGCGCTCCGCGCGCTACGCCGCCGATGCCGGCCTGGTCGACTCTCCCGACGCCAATGACAATACCGACGTGTGGAACAACATGGTGCTGCTGCAGCGCATGGTGGACGTAGAGCCGCAGCAGCGCAGCGCGCGCTACCGCTGCGTCCTGGCCGCCGTGCGCAATGGCGCCGTGGTTCAAACCGGAGAAGGCAGCGTGGAAGGCATCATCCTCGGCGCGCCGCGCGGCACCGGCGGGTTCGGCTACGATCCGCTGTTCTACCTGCCCGAGCTGGGCCAGACCATGGCCGAGATGAGCCTTGAAACCAAGCTCAGCCTCAGCCATCGCGGCCGCGCGCTGGAAGCGCTGCTCAAAAAGCTGGAATGACTCTAAGCAACAGAGCAGCGCCCGCCACCTGAACCCTGATCCCCGATCCCTGACCACTGGCCACTGAGCACTGAACACTGACCACTGACCACTGACAACTGTTCCCTCCTTGACGACCCCAAGCCGCGTTTCCAATAATGGTTGGGGTAATTCAAGACACATACCCGTCTCTCAATCCGAAACGCGCGGCGCCATATTTCCGGCCGCCGCAGGTTCAGGAGATCGCATCTTCATGGCTACAGCCCAGAATCCCGCCGCTCCGCAGGTTCCGAGCGGCGTACAGCCGCTTCGCGCCGGCGAAGGCCACTCGTTCCTCTGGCACAAGCTGCATTCCCTGCTCGGCATCGTTCCCATCGGCGCATTTCTGCTGGAGCATTTCATCTCCAACTTCGAGGCGCTGAAAGGCCCCGCGGCCTACGCGGCGCAGGTGAAGTTCCTCAATGGCCTGCCGGCGGTGCGCGTGCTGGAATGGGTTTTCATTTTCATTCCCATCGCTTACCACGCCGTCTACGGCGTCTTCATTTGGTTCCGCGGCAGATCGAACATCGTGTATTACCCCTGGGCCGGCAACTGGATGTACACCGCGCAGCGCTGGACCGGCATCCTCGCATTCATTTACATCGGCTACCACGTGGCCACCCAGCGTTTCATGGGCGCGGACCTGCCCCACAATCCGGGCATGGCGTTTCACAAGGTGCAGGCAGAACTTGCGAATCCCTGGATCCTGGCCTTCTACATCGTCGCCATGATCGCCATCTGCTGGCACTTTGCCTACGGAATCTGGCTCTTCGCGGCCAAGTGGGGTATCACGCCAGGCAAACAATCGCGGCGGCGCTTCGCCTGGGTTTGCCTCGCCGGCGGCATCGTTCTTTGCGCCGTCGGTCTCTATAGCATCTGGGCCTTCGTCGGCCCCAAATTTGCCAATGCACCGGTCAACGTTGCGCCGGCGATGATGCTGACTGCGAGCCCGGGCTTGCACTGATGCAAATAAGGAAAGGAAGTTGATAAGACCATGGCGGCAAGCCCCAGAATCATTGTGATCGGCGGAGGGTTGGCGGGACTTTCGGCGGCGATCAAAATCGCCGAGGCCGGCGCAACGGTGGACCTGTTTTCCATCGTCCCGGTCAAACGGTCGCACAGCGTGTGCGCGCAGGGCGGCATCAACGCGGCCAAAAACCTCAAAGGCGAAGGCGACACTAGCTGGCAGCACTTTGACGACACCATATACGGCGGCGACTTCCTGGCCAACCAGACCCCGGTCAAGGCCATGTGCGAAGCGGGCCCGGCCATTATCGACCTGCTGGACCGCATGGGCGTGCCCTTCAATCGCACCCCGGAAGGGCTGCTCGATTTCCGTCGCTTCGGTGGCACGCTTTACAACCGCACTGCGTTCGCCGGCGCAACCACCGGCCAGCAGCTTCTCTACGCGCTCGATGAGCAGGTTCGCCGCCACGAATCCGAAGGCAAGGTGCGCAAGTACGAGGGCTGGGAGTTCCTGTCCGCCATCATCGATTCGAAAGGCGTGTGCCGCGGCATCGTGGCCATGGACCTGCGCACCATGGAAGTCCGCGCCTTCGCGGGCGAAGCCATTATTATTGCCACCGGCGGCAACGGCGCCATCTTCGGCAAGAGCACCAATTCTGTGGTGTGCACCGGATCGGCGCAGTCGGCCATCTTCCAGCAGGGCGTCTACTACGCCAACGGCGAGTTTATCCAGGTGCATCCCACCTGCATTCCCGGCGAAGACAAGCTGCGGCTGATGTCGGAGTCGGCACGCGGCGAGGGCGGCCGCGTGTGGGTGCCCAGAAAGGCCGGCGACAAGCGCGCGGGACGCGAAATTCCCGAACCCGAGCGCTGGTATTTCCTCGAAGAGTGGTATCCCAAGTACGGCAACCTGGTGCCTCGCGACGTGGCCACCCGCGCCATTCACAAAGTGGTCTACGAGAACGGCCTCGGCATCGACGGCCAGCCCATGGTCTATCTCGACCTCACTCACATCGATCGCGCCACCCTCGATCGCAAACTCGGCGGCATCCTGGAGATCTATGAGAAATTCGTGGGTGTCGATCCCCACGTCTATCCCATGAAGATCTTTCCCGGCATGCACTACACCATGGGCGGCGTGTGGGTGAACAACGAGCAGATGACCAACGTGCCCGGAATTCTGGCCGCGGGCGAGTGCGAATACCAGTACCACGGCGCCAACCGCCTGGGCGCCAACTCGCTCTTGAGCTGCATTCATGGCGGCTTCATCTCCGGCATCGTGGCCCAGAAATATGCGCAGAACGTAAGCGCGGCGGAAGGCGACGGCGGCGCTGCCCAGGAAGTGGCGCGGCAGGTTGCGATCAACAAAAAGCTCATCAATAACCAGGGCGGCGAAAATCCCTTCAAGCTCTGGCGCGAGCTGGGCGTTGCCATGACCGAGCACGCCACCGTCATCCGTTACAACAAGGGCCTGAAGCAGGCCGACGAGAAGGTGGTGGAGCTGCTGGAGCGTTACAAGAAGGTGAACCTGAGCGACAAGAGCCAGTGGGCCAACACCAGCTTCGCGTTCGCGCGCCAGCTTTACAACATGCTGGAGCTTTCCCGCACCATCACGCTCGGCGCCATGCTGCGCGACGAGTCGCGCGGCGCGCACTACAAGCCGGATTTTCCCGAGCGCAACGACGAGAGGTTCCTGAAGACCACCAAGGCCAGTTTCACCGGCGCGCCCGGCGGACCAAAGTTTGAGTACGAAGACGTGGACACGCAGTACATCAAGCCCCGCACGCGCAAGTATTGACGAGGCGGGATGGCACAAGTATTGACTGGCAAGTGACAATCGAAAAATTGCGCCGTAGGCGCAAAGGTTGTTAGCCCCGCGCTTCAGCGTGGGGACGCGAGACCGAAAACGGAATCTAGCCCCGTAGGGGCGATGGAAAAGTGGTTTTGTAACAGGGCACGACTTTAGTCGTGCCGAAGACCGAGGACGAAACGCGTAAGGGCGGGACTTCAGTCCCGCCGCTCAGGACCAGCAGCAGTTTCGGGGGCTTCAGCCCCTGCGCGATTGCGGAATCGAAAGGGACCATGGCCAACAAGACGATTCAATTAGAGATCAAACGCCAGGCCAATCCGGATGCGCCGGCGGTGTGGGAACGGTTCGAGCTGGAGTGGCGGCCGGGAATGAACGTGACCTCCGCGATGATGGACATCGCCGCCAACCCGGTCACCGCCGAGGGCAAGCCCACCACTCCGATCACCTACGACTCCAGTTGCCTGGAGGAGATTTGCGGCTCTTGCGCCATGCGCATCAACGGCAAGGCGCGTATGGCTTGCTCGGCGCTCATCGATAACCTGGAGCAGCCCATCAAGCTTGAACCGCTCTCCAAATTCCCTCTGGTCCGCGACCTTCAGGTTGACCGCTCTGTGCTGTTCGAGAATCTGAAAGCGGTCAAGGCGTGGGTGCCCATCGACGGCACCTACGATCTGGGCTCCGGCCCGCGCCAGCTCCCCCAGGAGCAGGAAATCCGTTATCCGCTCTCCAACTGCATCTCCTGCACCTGCTGCATGGAGGTCTGCCCGCAGTTCAATGAGGCCACCGGTTTCGTCGGCGCCGCCACCATCGCCCAGGTCAAGTTGTTCAACATGCACCCCACCGGCAAAGTGCTGGCGGCAGAACGCCTGCGCGCGCTGGCC
This sequence comes from uncultured Acidobacteriota bacterium, assembly GCA_963766785.1. Classification (GTDB taxonomy): domain Bacteria; phylum Acidobacteriota; class Terriglobia; order Terriglobales; family Acidobacteriaceae; genus Telmatobacter. Next base: position 273,828 of record CAVYBV010000002.1, on the reverse strand, counting down.
GGCGACGGCGGCATCCAGGAGTGCGGCTACGCCCAGAACTGCGTCGAGGCCTGTCCCAAGTCGATTCCGCTCACCGACGCCATCAGCGACGTGGGCCGCGACGTGATGATGCAACAGGTCAAGGACCTGCTGCGCTCCTGAGTGCTATTTGGGCTTTTTGCCCGTCCATGGGGACGAACTTGGGTGCCCCATCCAAGCGACGTCTTTGTTCTTGTCGCTTGGGTGGGATGGCGAGCGTTCAAACCTCGCCAACGCCGCATCTTCGACGGAGGAGCTTAAAGACCCGCGATCCAGCTCTGCAGCACCGCGGGCATGCAGCCCATCACCAGCACTGCGGCGGCAATGAACGCCAGCAACAATGCCGTGACGGGATGCACATCGATGCAGCACAAATCTGGCGGAGCGGGCATGACGTAGGCGCGCTTGAGCACCTGGAGGTAGTAATAAAGTGAAACCGCGCTCATGCCCACGGCCAGCGCCACCAGAGCGAAGGGAACCGCGCCCGCGTTCGCCGCCAGAACCGCGGCGAACAAGTTGAACTTGGCCCAGAAACCAACCAGCGGCGGAATGCCCGCGAGCGACAGCAGCAGGATCAGCAGCACCGCGGCCAGCAGCGGGTTGCGCTTCTGCAATCCCAGGAACGCATCCAGCTTGTCGCTGCCCGTCGCGCGTTCTACTACGCCGACCACACCGAACGCGCCGACAGTCGTCAGCCCATAAGTCAGTATGTAATAGAGAAGCGCCTCGTTGCTGCGCGGCGATTGCGTCGGATACGCCAGCGCCAGCAGCATGTAGCCCGCATGCGCAATGGCCGAGTAGGCCAGCAGCCGCCGAACGCTGGTCTGCGCCAGCGCTGCCAGATTGCCGACGACCATTGAAGCCACAGCCAGCACGGAAAGGATGAGCGGCCACTCGATCCCGAAGCCGTGAATCACAGGTGATGGCCCGCTGACCGCGCGCACCGCGAACCGACCGTTCAGGTGCAGCCCCGCAAGCGGATGAGCCGCGGCGGTTCCGATGGTGATGAGCAGCGCAAAGCTGGCCACCTTCGACACCGACGCAATGAACGCCGCAGCCGGCGCAGGCGCGCCCTCGTACGCGTCAGGCGCCCAAAGATGAAACGGCACCGCGGCCACCTTGAAGCCGAGTCCTGCGGCAATCAACACCAGCGCCACGTAGAACAGCGGGCTCCCGGAGCCGGCGGATGTGATCGACCCGATCACCACCTGGTTCAGGTTGGTCGATCCGGTTAGCCCGTAGAGATAGCTGAATCCGAACAGCAGAAACGCCGCCGACATGCCTCCAAAAAGGTAATACTTGAGCGCAGCTTCCGCGCTGCGTCCGGATTGCTTGGCGAACGCCGTCAGGACGTAGAGGCCGAGCGAAAGCAGCTCCAGTCCGATGAAGATGACCAGCAGGTCCTGCGCGCCGGAGATAATAAGCCCGCCAACCGCGGACATGAGCGCGACGGCTACGTACTCGCCCGGATTTCGCGTAAAAGCGGAGTCAATCAGCAACAGCAGCGTGAGCGCCGTCAGCACCAGGATTCCGCTTTGCGCCACGGCGATGAGCCCGCCGGTCGAGAGCAGCGCCGTCTCCGCCGAGCCGGTGGCGCAGAAGGTCTGTGTTCCCTGCCCCAGCATCAGGAAAAATGCGGCCGCGCATCCGGCAACACCCAGCACAACGGCAACAGCACCGCGGGCGCGCAGCGCAGACTTGCGCAGAAAAGCCAGATCGGCCACCAGCACAACCAGCGCGGCGATTTCGAGCGCTGTCTCAGGAAGCGTAACGCGGAAGAGGTCAGCGTAGTTCATTGCACTCCTCCGGCGGCAAGAAAGGTCCTGACAGCGGGTGCGATCTGGTCGAGCAGAATGCGCGGGTAGAGTCCGACCCAAAGGCTGGCGGCGATCAACAGCGAGAAGCCCGCAACCTCAGGCCAGGTAATGGCTTCAAGCTCGTGCCCGTGCTCGTGGATGTGCGGCGCGGGCAGCGCATCGGAGAAGAACGCCTTCTGCAGCGCGCGCCACGTATAGGCAACACCCACCACAATGCCGACGCCGGCGGCGACGGTCCACCACGGCTGTGCGTGCCACGCTCCAATCAGCACTTGCAATTCCGCGATGAAGCCGGAAAAGCCAGGCAGGCCCATCGACGCCATTCCGGCAATTACGAACGCCCACGCGGCAAAGGGCAGGCGATGGGAAAGGTGCATGTGCTCGAGATCGGCAAACTGGCGCGTATGGGTGCGGTCGTAAACCACGCGGCCGACAATTGCGAACAGCAGTCCGGCCAGGATGCCGTGCGAGAACATCTGCAGCACCGCGCCGTCCAGGCCGATCTGGTTCAGCGTCATCAGCCCCAGGAGAACGAATCCCATGTGGCTGACCGACGAGTAGCCGATCACGAATTTGAAATCGGTCTGCACCAGCGCCACCAGCGCGCCGTAGACGATGCCGATGACGGCGAGGATGGCGAAAACGCTGCGCCATGAGCCGATGCCTGCAATCGTGAATCCCCACGGATCCATGCCGTGCGGAAACAATCCCATGGCCACGCGCAGGCAGCCGTACGCGCCCAGCTTCATCACCACGCCGGCCAGCAACATCGAGGCGGCGGTGGGCGCGGCCACGTGGCCAGTCGGCGCCCAGGTGTGGAAAGGCCACAAGCCGGCAAGGATTCCGAATCCGACAAACGTCAGCGGAAACGCCCACAACTGGAAGTGCGGCGAAAGCCCCGAATGCGCCAGCGCGTCCAGCGCAGTCGAGTGGCTGCCCGAGGTGGCATACGCAGCCAGCAGCACGATGAGTACCATGGCCGAGCCCACAAACGAATAAAGCGCCAGCTTCATCGCCGCATATTCGCGGCGCGTGGAACCCCAGATGGCAATCAGAAAGTACTTGGGAACGATGGCGATTTCGTAAAAGACGAAAAGCAGAAAGAAATCGAAGCTGAGAAAGACGCCGTACACGCCGCCGATCAGCGCCAGGAAAAAGCCGAAGAAGTGGCCTGTGCGCAGCTCGATATTCCAACTGAACAGCACGCCGGCCACGGCAGCAAGCCCGGTCAGCAGCACCAGCACGCGGCTGATGCCGTCGGCGGCCAGCAGGTAATGGATGCCCATCGTGGGTATCCACGGCGCGTCCACAATCAGCACGCGTCCGTGGCCCATGCCCGCGGCGAATCCCGCAATGGCGATGCCGAAGCCCGCCAGCGCGAACACCAGCGCCAGCGCGCGCGCCAGCCCCGGCCTGTTTCTAGGCAGGAGCGCTTCAATCAGAGCGCCGGCAAACGAGAGATAGATTGTCCACGCTAACATCTAAAATCTCCAGTGCGCCAGCAGGTACGCCACAGTGGGGTTCACGCTGTCCGTAATGAGTTGGGGCACAAGGCCAATGAGAATCATGACCGCGATCACGGGCGCCATGGCCAGCCGCTCGCTCGGATGCAGGTCAGGGAACGAGGCCCAGCGCTCTGGCACGGGGCCAGTGAAGACTTTTTGAATCACGGTGAGAATGACGGCCGCTGTAATCAGCAGCCCCAGCACCGAAACCGTGGCCGAAATCCACGCCAGCGGAAAGACGCCGCGGAAAATAAGGAACTCGCCCACGAATCCATTCAGCCCCGGCAGCCCCAGCGACGAGAACAGCGCAAAACCCATTAGCCCGGCGAATATCGGTGCGGGTTTGCGCAGGCCGCCGAAGTCGTCGATGCCGCGCAATCCGCCGGAACGCTCCTGCAGCATGGCGATGAACCAGAAGATGGCCGCCGCAGTGATGCCGTGGTTGAACATCTGCAGGATGACGCCATTGAGCGCCGCCGACTGGCTGGATTGAGCGATGCTGTTCGTGGCCGGAACGGCAAGCGCGAAGATGGCGAGCCAGCAGTAGCCGAGATGGTTCACTGACGAGTACGCGAACACGCGCTTCAGGTCCTTCTGCGCCGCCGCGGCCCACGCGCCCATCACCACTGTGACCACGGCCAGCACCAGCAGCGGCGTGCGCATGGCCGCGATCTGCGCCCCGAACATGGGCAGCGCGATGCGCAGCAGGCCGTAGACGCCCATCTTCGACATGGCGCCCGTCAGCAGCATGGTCACCGGCGATGGCGCTTCGGCATAGGCGTTGGGCAGCCAGGTGTGAAACGGCATCAACGGCACTTTGACGGCGAACCCGCCCAGCACGCCGAGAGCGAGCCACATCATGGCGTGGCCGCCAAGCTGAGCCGCCACCATCTGCTCCAGCTCGCCGGTAGCCGCCAGCAGCGAGAGATGCGTAAAGTCCATGCTGCCGGTCGAGAGGTAGAGCGCGAGAAACGCCAGCAGCAGGCCCACCGATCCGGCCATGGTATAGACCAGAAACTGCGTTGCCGCCGGCCCGCGCTTCGGCCCTCCCCACAGCTTGATGAGGAAGAACGCGGGAATCAGGCTCAGCTCCCAATAGAGGAACCAGTGGTAGAAATTCAGCGCCGTAAACGTGCCGAACAATCCCGCCAGGAGCAGCAGCACAAAACCAAAGTAGAGATTCGGCCGCAGATGCACCCGATGCGCGGCGTCGATCGACATCAGCGCCACGATGGCAGAGAGCACCAGCATCAGCGCGCCCAGGCCATCCACGCCCAGGTGGTATTCAATGCCCAGCGAAGCGGCCCAGGGATGCTGCTCCACCAGCCCCATGCTGCCGTTGGCGGGAATGTGCATCCACACCACCAGCGAGATGACGAGCGAAAGCAGCGCCGCAATCATGGCCACGCCGCGCGCATGGCGTCCGGAGAAAAACGCGATCGTCGCTCCAACAATGGGCAGCGCGGTGAGCAACGTGAGTATCGGAATTCCGTTCATCCGCGGCTGCTCCAGATCAGAATTACGGCAAGGACCACGACACCGAGTGCGAGGAGGCGCAAATAGGTCTGCGCGCGCCCCGACTGCACCCGCGCCATCAGTCCACCGCTCGCTGAAAACTCCTCGCATCCCTTGTCGAATGCGCCATCGACAAAATTCATATCGATGAAGCGATTAAGCTGCGCCCACAGCCCGAACAGACCCGTAACCGCCGCCACCATGCCGCCCCACACGCGCCGGTCGAGCCAGTCGGCCACGCGCGCCCACCACTCGTAAAATGCAATGATCGTAGCGCCGTAAAGTTCGTCCACGTAGAGCCGGTCACGCAGTGCGCGCCACACCGGAGGCATCGCCTTCTCCAGCGCGTCGGGCTCTTCGGCGCGCGGCGACTTGTTGCCGTAGACCATCCAGCCCAGCACCAGGCCAATGACGACCACAAGCGTCGAGGTCGCCATCAGCGCGAGGATACCGGCTTCGCCAAAGCCCGCCCACGCAAATGAAGCGGAACGGTCGGTGAGGAAACTGCGGAACCACGGCCAGGCCGGTGTGCCCAATACACCCAGTGTCGTGGCGAAGAACGCGAGCACCACCAGCGGCGCCGTCATCACGCGCGGGCTTTCGTGCGCGTGCCCGCGGCCGCGATATTGCCCGAAGAACACGTAGCTCACCTGGCGCATCATGTAGAACGCGGTCAGCAGTGCGCCGAAGACGAGCAGAAGGTATGGCCCCTGACTTATCTTCCAGGTGTGCGCCGAATCGAGAATTGCGTCCTTGCTCCAGAAACCGGCGAAAGGGATGAATCCGGCCAGCGCCAGCGTGGCCGCGGCATAGGTTAGGAATGTGACCGGCATGAACTTGCGCAGTCCGCCCATGCGGCGCACGTCCTGCTCCTCGTCGCAGCCGTGAATCACCGATCCCGCGCCGAGGAAAAGCAGCGACTTGAAGAACGCGTGCGTGATCAGGTGGAACATGCCCACAGCCACGCCGCCCAGTCCCAGGCCGGCCATCATGTAGCCGAGCTGCGACACAGTCGAGTACGCGAGAATGCGCTTGATATCGTTCTGCGCGACGGCGATCAGCGCCGCAAAAACTGCTGTGCTCGCGCCAACCCACGTGATCACGGTGAGCACGGTGGTTGTGCCGCCGGGCAGCATGCCCGCGGCCATCAGCGGATACACGCGCGCGACCAGAAACACGCCGGCCGCCACCATCGTCGCCGCGTGAATCAGCGCGGAGACCGGCGTGGGGCCCTCCATCGCGTCCGGCAGCCACACATGCAGTGGAAGCTGGCCGCTCTTGCCCACCGCGCCGGCAAAGATCAGCAGCCCAATGGCCCCGGCGGCGCTCAGGCCCAGCTTGGCCGGCGTCTGCAACAACATTCCAATTGCCAGCGGGTCCAGGTTGCCCCCGCCCTGGTTGTAAAAAAGCAGCGTGCCCGTCTGCGCAAACAGCCACACAATACCAAGCAGGAAAAAGACGTCGCCGAAACGCGTGGTGATGAACGCCTTCTTGGCCGCCGCCGCCGCCGCGGGCTTTTGATACCAGAACCCGATCAGCAGATACGACGTGAGCCCGACAATCTCCCAGCACATGAAAAGAAGCAGCAAGCTGTTGGCGATGACCACGCCCAGCATGGCCCCGGCAAACAGCGAGAGGAAGCAGAAGAAGCGCGTGAAGTTCTCGTCGTGCGCCATGTAGCCGACGGAATAAATGAAGATCAGCAGGCCGACGAACGTGACCATCACAAGCATCACCGCGGCCAGCGGATCCAGCACCCAGCCCAGCTCGACCCCGGACGTGCCGAACCGCAGCCACGTAAAGTCGACCGTCTCCCGCACCGCATGGCCCGTGGCCCAGCCCCCCATCACGTGCCCGAACGCCGCCAGCGCCAGCAACAGGGAAATCGCCAGCGAGCCGATGGACAGCCCCGATGCCAGCCTGCGCCGCGGCTGCTTCAGCAGCGCGATCAGCCCCGAGGCCACGATCGGCAGCGCGGGAATCAACCACAGGATGCGCGCAATTCCGGACGCAGCGGCTTGTGGAGCGAACTGAATTGCCTCTTGCATCGGCGTGCTCACCCTTTCATCCTGTTGATCTGGTCCAGATCGGCGGTGCGCGCGTGGCGATAGATGGAAATCACCAGCCCCAGTCCCACTGCGGCCTCGGCCGCTGCCACCGCAATCGAAAACACCGCGAACATCATCCCGGTCAGCGCCTCCGGGTGCGGTCCGTAGCGCCAGAACGCCACCAGGTTCAGGTTGGCCGCGTTCAGCATCAGCTCAATCCCGATCAGCACCAGGATGGCGTTGCGCCGCGTCAACGCGCCGGCCAGGCCGATCGAAAACACTACCGCGGCCACCAGCAGATATCCCGCAAGAGGCGTCACTTGCGCCTTCCCTTCTCGTGCATCGCCACCAGCACCGCGCCAATCATCGCCGAGGTCAGCAGCAGCGCCAGAATCTCCAGCGGCAGCACGTAGCGGCCCATCAGCGCATTGCCGATCTGCGCCACTGTAACCGCCGGCGCCGCAGCTCCCGGTGCGCCGGGAAGCGCCGCCGCGCTGTTGAGCACGGCCCACGCCAGCACCGCAAACACCGCCGCCGCAATCGCCAGGCCCGCCAGCCATGTGCGGCTGAAGACTCCTCTTTCCGGCTTCTCCGGACCGCGCGTGAGCAGGATGGCAAACACCACCAGGATGGCGACCGCGCCAATGTACACAAGAATCTGCGCAAATCCCGCGAACTGCGCGTCCAGTTGCAGAAAGAGAAGCGCCAGCCCGGCAAATGCCGCCGTCAGCGCCAGCGCGCAGTGCACGGTATTCTTCAAGGTCACCGCCGCCAGCCCTCCGGCCACCGTCAGCACCGCCAGAATCCAGAACACGACCGTCATCGGTTCGTCCTTTCCGGAATGCTCGTGGCCACGCTACTCGGCATAACGGTAGCTCCTGGGGCCGTAGTGCTGGCGCCACATCATGGCCCGGCCTGCGCCCACATACGCCACAATCAGGATGGCCGAGCACACGATCCAGCGCAGCCAGCCCTCGCCCATAAACCGCCACAGCGCCGCATCAAACAAGTTCAGCAGCGTCATCGGCAGCACGAACTTCCACGCGAAATTCATCAACTGGTCCTGGCGCAGCCGCGGCAGCGTTCCCCGCATCCAGATCAGCACCACGATGGAAAGCATCACTTTGGAGAAAAACCAGATCCATGACGGGATGAACCCCAGCGCCTGCAACGGCGCCGACCATCCGCCCAGAAACAGCGTCGACCCCAATCCCGAAATCGAGAACATGCCCAGGTATTCGCCCAGGAAGAACAGCGCGAATTTGAATCCCGAGTACTCCGTGAAATAGCCCGCCACCAGTTCCGACTCGCCTTCCGGCAGGTCAAACGGCGAGCGGTTCGTCTCCGCGGTGGCCGCGACGCAGAACATGACGAACGCCGCCAATCCCCACGGCGTAAAAATGTACCAGTGCGGCAGCCCCCACGTGTACTGGTTCTGCGCCTCCACGATCTTCACCAGCGACAGCGAACCGGCGATCATCACGATGGCCACGCTCGACATCAGCAGCGGCACTTCGTAGCTGATCATCTGCGCCACCGCGCGCATCGCCCCCAGCAGCGAGTACTTGTTGCGGCTGGACCACCCGGCCATGAAAATCGATAGCTCGGTTGAAGCGCCGACGGCAAAAAAGAACAACAGTCCGGCGTCCATGTCCACCAACTGCATGTTGCGGCCCATGGGCAGCACCGCAAACCCCATGAACACCGCAACCACCAGCACCAGCGGCGCAATAAAGTGAACCACCGCATCGGCGCTCGTGGGAATTATGTCTTCCTTGGTCAGCGACTTGATGCCGTCGGCGACCGGCTGCAAAATTCCGAACGGGCCGGTGCGATTGGGGCCGATACGGTTCTGCATCCGCCCCAGTCCCTTGCGCTCCAGCACCGTGGTCAGCGCAAACAGCCCGGGAAACAGGCAGATGATCGCCACCACGCTGACAAGCACTCCGATGACCGGCTGAAAAGCCGATGGGAAAAGCCCCATTATCCAATGTTGGAGAAGCACGAAGATCTGGTCGAGCGTGTTAGCCATGATCTACCTTGCGTCTCCTTCATTCTCAGTCTTGGGGGGCGCTGGATTTGTTGGCGCGGGCGGCGCCGTGGCTGGAGTGCCGGCCGTGTTCTTCACGTCCGCGCCCGCCGCAGTTGACGAAGCCGGAGCAGCCGAAGCAGCACTCGCAGCCGGCTTGGGCGCCGCCGCCGCCTTTGCCTTTGCTTCCGCCTTGGCCTTTTCTTCTCCAAGCCGCCCATCCACCTCACTCGCCTCGGTGGGATGAATCCGGTGGTAGTACTCGTTCGATTTGGCCAGCTCTTCGCGGTCCAGCAGCAATCCGCCAAAGCGGTCCGTCGTCGCCAGCTCGAACTCCGTATCCATCTTGATCGCTTCGAACGGACAAACCTCCACGCAGATCTGGCAGCTCATGCACACCGAAAAATCGATGTCGAACCGCGCCGGATAGAACTGCTGTTTGCCAACATAATCCGGCTTCTTGTCCTTCGATTTTTCAATGTAGATGCATTTGGGCGGGCATTCCTTTTCGCAGATCTGGCACGCCACGCAGCGCATCCCCGCCTGCCAGTCCGCGCCGTCGAAAACCAGAAACGGAAACACCCGCGCATTCTCGGCGGCCGGAATCCGTTGCTCCGGATATTGCACCGTGGTCAGCCGCTCTTTGGAGACAAAACTCCCCAGCGCGTTCCTCGCCGTCTCCTTCAGCCCCTTCAGTATGCCTTCACCCAGCAATGCAAGCTCCTAAACACCAGCCCGTAGCCAGTAGCTCATAGCCTGTAGCTCTTGTCCGTGCTCAAATCACTTAGCTACAGGCTACCGGCTACAAGCTACCGGCATCACCGGTCCACTTCCCCCAGCACAATATCCACGCTTCCAAAAATCAGCACCACGTCCGCCACGTTGTGCCCCAGGCACATGTCTTCAAGAATGGTCAAATTGATCAGGCTCGGCGGGCGCACGCGATAGCGATACGGCTCCGCACCTCCGGTGCTGATCAGGTAAAAACCAAGCTCGCCCTTGGGCGCCTCAATGCGCCCATAAGCCTCGCCCGGCTTGGGCCTGAACCCGCGCAGCTTCGCCTTCGCATCCATCACCGGCCCGCCCGGAATCTCCTCGAGCGCCTGCTCCAGGATGCCGATCGACTCGCGCACCTCCAGCACCCGCACCATGTAGCGATCAAAAATGTCCCCGTGATCGCCCAGCGGCACGCGGAACTTGAAGCGGTCGTAGACGCCGTAGTGATCCACCTTGCGAATGTCGTAGTTCACGCCAGAAGCGCGCAACATCGGCCCCGTCACGCCCGCATTCACCGCCAGCTCCGCCTTCAGCACGCCCACGCCTTGCGTGCGCGCCATCAGGATCTCGTTGCCCGTGAGCAGCCCTTCAAACTCGTCCACAAACTTCGGCAGCTCCGCCACCACCTTGCGCGCCGCCTCCAGCCACGAGGCGGAAACATCCACGCGGCAGCCGCCAAAACGCATGTAGTTGCACATCATGCGCGAGCCGGTCAGCGACTCAAACAGGTCCAGAATCTTCTCCCGCTCCTTGAACGCGTACATCAGCGGCGTGCCGCTGGCGCCCATCTCCTGGATCAAAAAACCGATCGACGACGCGTGGTTCTGCACCCGCGTCAGCTCCGCCAGGATCACGCGAATGTACTCGGCGCGCTCCGGCACCGCCTGGCCCACCAGCTTCTCCACCGCCAGCGCGTACGCCCAGTTGTTGGTCAGCGAGCAGAGATAATCCAGCCGGTCCGTGTACGGCATCGACGCCAGGTACGACTGGCCCTCCGCCAGTTGCTCGTGGTTGCGGTGCAGATATCCGAATACCGGCTTCAGCTTCACCACCCGCTCGCCGTCCAGCGCCAGGTCCATCCGGAATACGCCGTGCGTGGACGGATGGTGCGGCCCCATCGAGATTTCCAGCAGTTCGCCTTCGCCCTCCGGCGTCACCTCCGGCCGGCCGGTTCCAGCCCGCCGGACTGATTCCGCATTGTTCTTCAACGCATCCATCGAGTCCCTGTTCCCTACTCCCTAATCCCTAATTTCCCTGTTCTTGTGCTCCTGCGCCCGCTCCAGCACCTTATCGTGCGCCGTCGGCTCGTATTCGAAATCGTCCGGCTCCACGTAATCCTTGCGCATGGGGTGATCCTTGAACTCATCCCACAGCAGAATGCGCCGCAGATCGGGATGACCGATGAATACGATTCCGTATAGGTCGAAGACTTCCCGCTCCTGGAATTCTGCCGACCGCCACAGCGGCGTCAGCGACGGCAGTTCCACCTGGTCGGTGCGATTCGCCGTGCGCATGCGCAGAATCACCGGCTCCGCCGCGGCGGACTTCTTCCTGATCGAAAAAAGGTGATACACGGCCTCCAGATATCCAGGCTCGATGCGCTTACGCGTCTCCTCCACCGTCTCTTCCACCATCTGGACCTGTTTCCCCTCGGGGCCGTCCACTTCCTTCGCCACCTGCTTCGTCACCTTCACCTTTTCCGTGGTCTCCTTGTCCAGCCAGTCCACGCCGGTCAGGTTCGACAGAAAATCAAGCGCCAGCTCAGCGTCGTCGCGCAGAAACTTGGCCACGGCAAAGGCATGTTCCCGATCCAGCAGCAGCGAATGCTGGCCGCTGGGGCTCTCGTTCGGCACCATCGTCACCGCCGCGCCCGGAACCGCCGCCTCAATCGCCGCCTTGATCTCTTCAACGCTCTTCACTGTCTTTTGTTCCCTGTTCCCTGTTCCCTGTTCCCTATTCCCTGCTCCCTGTCTTCATCGAATAATCGGGAAATGCCACACGCCCGCATTCGCCGGCGGCTCAATGTCGTGCGCGCCGCCCTCCGGCACTGGAAACTCTCCCGGCGCATCCGCATCCAGGTGCCGCGGCCGGTCCTCGCCGGTCAGGCTCTGCCCGTCAATCTTCTTTTGCAGCGTCATGAACGCCTGGATCAATGCCTCCGGCCTCGGCGGGCAACCGGGAATGTGCACGTCCACCGGAATGTACCGGTCAATCCCCTTCAGCACGTTGTAGCCCTGCTTGAACGGCCCGCCGGAAATGGCGCAAGCGCCCATCGCAATCACGTACCGGGGCTCCGCCATCTGGTTATAGAGCCGCACCACCTGCGGCGCCATCTTCTTGGTCACCGTGCCGGAGATGATCATCAGATCCGCCTGCCGCGGCGACGGCCGGAACACCTCCGCCCCGAACCGCGCCAGGTCGTAGCGCGCCATGGTCGTCGCAATCATCTCGATCGCGCAGCACGCAAGTCCGAACTGCATCGGCCACACCGAGCTTCGCCGGCCCCAGTTGTAGAGCTCCTCAAGCGTCGTCACAAAGACGCCCTGCTTGCCCAGCTCGATCTTCATCTTTTGATCAACAGCCAAGTCGCTTCGCTCCAGTGATCAGTGATCCGTTGCCAATTTGCTACCGGGCGCCCAACAATCCGCCCCGCTCAACATCGAACATTCATCGCGACAGCTTGTCGTTCCGATCGCTGACCACTGATCACTGACCACTGCCGTCACGCCCACGTCAGCACACCCTTGGCCCACGCCCACGCCAGCCCTTCCACCAGCAACAGCACAAAAACCAGCATCGCCACGCACGCCGCCATGCTCAATCCCGTAAACGCCACCGCGAACGGCAACAAAAACACCGCCTCCACGTCAAAAATCAGAAACATGATCGCGTAAAGGTAGTACGCCGAGCGGAACTGCACCCACGCGTCGCCCTTCGACTCCAGCCCGCACTCGTAGATCGCGTTCTTGATCGCGTTGGGCTTGGCCGGCGAGAACACCCGCGCCCACAGCCACGCCAGGCCCAGCGGCGTCAGGCCGAACCCCAGCGCGGCCGCGAACAAAACGGCAAGTGAAAAATAAGGACTTGTGGCCATTGTCGCGATCAATCGCTTTCCTACTCAAGGCTATCAGTTTGAGGGGCAACTTGGCCAAGCGGATGTGATGCCCCGCACACCATTCGCCCGCGTTTTTCCACCTTTCATCCCAAACTGTGGACCGATCACTGCTTCGGCTAAATTCCCCCTGTGCGCCCCTGCGCTCCCCTGTGCGCCCGGTCACGCCGTCTCCACCCTTCGATGGTTCCCTGCTTTTTGGCCCCCTGTTACTCTGCATCTGTCCCAGCGGTTGAAATCCGCCAAAGCCGCAGGGCGCCAACTTCCCCGGGAGATCGCCGAAATATGTTCAAGACCGCCCTCCACCGCGCCATGCTGATTCTGGTCGTGTCGTCAGCCTGTCTCTCGGTCACATGGGCCGTCCGCGCCGCCACCAACCCTCCCGCGGCAAGTTCCTCCGCCGCGCCGGCATCCGTCCCAGCCTCACCGCCGGCTTCGGCGCCGGCCCCTGACACCAACTCCGACTGGCCCCACTACCCCGCCGCTTACACCGCCGCCATCAAGGTCACCGGCCCCCTCACCCCGTTCCACGACAACATCTCCCACCGCTACAACTACGCCTTCGGCAAAGACTCGCCCTTCCTGCCGTCGAATGCCATGTCGTACAACGGCCAGTTCCTCTCGCCCGCCAGCTTCCCCACCGCCGAGTACTGCGGCCACTGCCACAAGGCCGCCTACGCCGAGTGGCGGGAATCGGTTCACTCCAACAGCTTCCGCCCGCCCTGGTATCTCAAGAACGTCAACGCGCTCATCGACGAGAAGGGCGTCCAGTTCTCCCGCCATTGCGAGGGCTGCCACAATCCTGTTGCCCTGCTCTCCGGCGATCTCTCTCAGGGCATGCCGGTCAAGCGCCCCTTCGAGAACGAAGGACTCACCTGCTCCACCTGCCATTCCATCGTTTCCACTGACGCCACCGGAACCGGCAGCTACGTCATGGGCCCGCCCGCCGTCCTGGTCGACGAAAACGGCGCGCCCATCACCCGCCCCGTCTCCGACGCCGAAATCCTCGCTCACCTCGACCGCCACTCCAGGGCCGTCATGCGGCCGCTTTTGAAGACCGCCGAATTCTGCGCCGCCTGCCACAAGGCCGATATACCCACCGAGCTGGACGATTACAAGTGGCTCCGCGCCTTCTCCGTCTATGACGAATGGCAGGGCTCCAGCTTCTCCAAACAGTCGCCGCTTCCCTTCTACCGCAAGGATGCCGTCTCCACCTGCCAAACCTGCCACATGCCGCGCGACACCGAGGCCGCGGACGATCCCGGCGCCAAGAACGGCACGTTCGCCTCTCATCGCTGGCTCGGAGGCAACTCCCTCGTCCCGGCCTATTACAACTTCCCCAACCAGGCCGCCAGGCTCGTCAACTTCCTCCGCGAAGGTCCCGACGGCAAAGGCGTCTTCAACGTCGATATCTTTGCCCTCGAGAAAGAGAACGCCGCCGCCACTTCCGCCGATCAGGTCCTCATCGCGCCCCTCGGCCTCACCCGCTTCGCCGTCGCCCCCGGCGAAACCCTCACCGCCGACGTCGTCATCCAGAACAAGGGCATCGGCCACTCCTTCGTCCCCGAGCAGCGCGACTTCTATGAAGGCTGGGTCGACTTCATCGTCAAGGATCCCTCCGGCAAGACCATCGCCGAAAGCGGCTTCATCCAGCCCGACGGCTACCTCGACCCTTCAGCCCACTCCTTCACCAACCGCCTCATCAACGTCAGCGGCACGCTCAACGGCCTGCATGAAATCTGGCACAACCGCGTGCTCGCCTACAACAACACCATCCAGTCCGGCCGCTCGCAGGTGGTCCGCTACCGCTTCCGCCTGCCCAAAGACGCCAAGGGCCAATTCACCATCACCGCCGCCGTCAAGTACCGCCGCTTCGACCAGCACTTCATCGACTTCGCCATGGCCGGCGATCCCACCATGCCCGCCAGCAAGCACTACCCTGAGCCCGTCATCGAGATGGCGAGCGAAACCCGCACCCTCACCATCGGCGACAATCTCCCCGTCACGCCCTCGCCCGACGAAAATCCCGAGTGGATGCGCTGGAACAATTACGGCATCGCCCTCCTCGACGCCCAGCAATATCCCGCCGCAGTTCGCGCCTTCGAGCAGGTCGCATCCCTGCGCCCCGACTACGCCGACGCCTGGACCAACATGGCCGTGGTCGAAATCTCCTGGGAGCGCTACGATGACGCCAAGGCCAACCTCGCCCGCGCGCTCACCCTGCTGCCCGGCGATCCCCGCGCCCTCTATTACCGCGCCCTGGTCGAGCGCAACGCCGGCCAGGTCGACGAGGCCATCGCCGACTTTCAGGCCATGCTCGCCAAATATCCCCGCTCCACCGACGGCCTACGCGAGCTCGGCTTCTCCTGGTTCCAGAAACGCGACTACGCCGACGCCCGCGACACCTATCTCCGCCTCCAGCAGGTCGATCCCGACAATCTCGCCGCCCACTATTCGCTCGCCATCATCTACCGCCGCCTCGGCGACAAAGAACTCTCCGCCATCGAGAGCGAAAAGTTTGCCGACCAGAAGCCCGACCCCACCGCCTCAACCTACGCCCTCGAGTTCCTCACCAGGCATCCTGAAGTCGCCGCCGAAAGCGTAGTCTGGCACGTCCACGACCTCACCGGCGACGCCCGCGGCCCCGCCCAGGTCCACTACACCTACATCCCCGGCGGCGGCATCTAGCGCCGCACCCCGCGGCGGCCTACTTGCTCCGCAATTGTTCGCCAATCAGGCGAATAGCCTCGGCAACCGAGACAATCCGGACGCCATTGTAGGCGCCGATCCCAAGCAACGCCTTATCTCCGCTCACAAGCAGATTGGCGTGCGCGGCAACCGCGGTCCCAATCACCATGTCATCGTCGGCGTCGGAGACAATTCGGCCCAGGCTGGCCGGTCGAACTAGCTTCACATTCTGCGCATATTCCACGACCAGACCTGACGGGAGCTTCCCGGTTGCACCTACACGCGATGCAAATCTCTTCCGGCTTAAAACCTCGTCGAGCTCCTCCAGAAGTGGGATGCTCGAAAACAACTCAATTTGTCCGCTGTGGGCAATTGACACGAGATGCCCGGGCTGGCCGCCCCAAAGAACTGCCGAAACCACAACGTTCGTGTCCAGCACCAGCTTCATCCGCTTGCTTACGCCCGTCTTTCGGATCTAATCTTCCTGATCTCATCCGCAACTTCTTCGAGCGACATCGCACCTCGGTCGGGCAGGGCATTCATGCGCTCAATCGTGGCAAACAGTTCATCGGCGCTCTTGGTCCTTAACTGCTCACGCAGCCAATTCGCAAAAACTTCGGGCGCAAGCAGCCCGGCACGCTCGGCCTCTCGTGCCAGAGCGTCCGGCAAGTTGATCTGAACCGTGGTCATCGAGCCTGGATTCCTCCCTTATCGATTCTAGCCGGTCTCTGACCCTGCCGCCAGAATTACAATCCCTCGTCCCTAGTCCCTCGTCCCTTGTCCCTCGTCCCTAGTCCCTTAGTCCCTTTGTCCCTTAGTCCCTTAGTCCCTGTCTCCCGTGTTACAAACGAAGCAACGGCCCGGCGGCCGCATTATGCCCACCTCCGTCAAGGTCCTCATCGTCGAAGACGAGCCCAACGCCCTCATGGGCCTCGCCGAGCTCATCTCCGGCTGGGGCTACCGCACCGACACCGCGCGCGACGGCATCGAAGGCTGGGAGAAAATCCTCGCCTGGAACCCCGCCATCGTCGTCACCGACCTGAAAATGCCCCGCCTCGACGGCATCGGCCTTCTTTCCCGCCTCGCTGAAGAAGGCCCCACCTTCAAATCCAACACCGCCGTGGTCCTGCTCACCGCCCAGGGCTCCATCCCCATCGCCGTCGAGGCCATGAAGCTCGGCGCATACGACTTCCTGCTCAAGCCGGTCGACGCCGCCCGCCTCCGCAACATCCTGGCCAACGCCACCCGCCAGCGCGAAACCGAAATCGAACTCGAAGTCGCCCGCCGCCGCCTGCGCGAAACCGGCGTCCTCGGCTCCATGGTCGGCGCCTCCAAATCCATGCGCGAGATCTTCGCCCTCATCGAGCAGATCGCCCCCTCCAACGTCTCCGTCATCATTACCGGGGAAAGCGGCACCGGCAAGGAGCTCGTCGCCCGCACCCTCCACGACCTCAGCCCGCGCAAGCCCCATCCCTTCGTCGCCGTCAATTGCGCCGCCATCCCTGAAACCCTCATCGAAAGCGAAATCTTCGGCCACGAAAAAGGCGCCTTCACCGGCGCCGTCGAGCGGCGCATCGGCTGCTTCGAACTGGCTTCGCAAGGCACGTTACTGCTCGACGAGCTGGCCGAAATGCCCATCGGCACCCAGGCCAAGCTCCTCCGCGTCATCGAGGAACGCAAGCTCCGCCGCCTCGGGGCCCGCAACGAAATCGACACCGACGTCCGCGTCCTCGCCGCCACCAACCGCGACTCCGGCGAGGCCATTTCCTCCGGCAGCCTCCGCGCCGACCTCTTCTACCGCCTCAACGTCTTCCACATCCACATGCCGCCCCTGCGCACCCACATGGAAGACCTCACCGCCATGGCCGACGCCATGCTCGTCGAAATGAATTTGAAGCACGGCCGCAAAGTCTCCGGCCTCGCCCCCTCCATCCTCGACCGCATGATGGCCTATAACTGGCCCGGCAACGCCCGCGAGCTGCGCAACACCATCGAGCGCGCCGTCATCCTCTGCCCCGACGGCATGCCGCTCGACGCCGGCCACCTTCCGCCCGTTTTCGGCAAGCAGCCTTCCGGCGCGCCTCTCGCCGGCGATGCCAGCCTCGTCCCCGTCCGCGTCGGCAACACCGTCGACGAGGCCGAACGCCTGCTCATCCTCCGCACCCTTGAAGCCACCGGTCAGAACAAAACCCGCGCCGCGGAAATCCTCGGCGTAAGCCTCAAAACCCTCCACAACAAGCTAAAGGAATACAGCCAGTCCACCCAGCCCGCCTGACGCCCCGCGCCTTTGCCCTTGCCTTTCTTTCTGTCATTCCCGCGGGAATCTGCTTCTTGTCTTTGCCCTTGTCTTTGCTTTTCTTTCTGTCATTCCCCGCCGCGGCGGGGAATCTGCTTTTGCCGGGTGCCCCCAGGTCCCCGGTTTTGGGACCTGGGAAACGACACCCTCCTTTCAAGCCGCGCCCCTCGCGCCTTACGCTCCCTTCGAGTTCGTCACCCGCAGCATCCCGCAGACGTCGTCCATCTTTTCATCCAGCAGATGCAACTTCTTTGCCAGCCCCTGGATCTCCGTCTCCGAGCGGCGGTTCACATCGAAATCCAGCTCGCCCCTCAGCCTGTCCTTGGTGTCCTGGCGGTTCTGGCTCATCATGATCACCGGCGCCTGGAATGCGGCCAGCATGGAGAGAAACAGGTTCAGCAGGATGAACGGGTAGGGGTCCCAGGCCTTGCCACCCAGCATCACATTAATGGCCGTGTAAATGCAGAGCAGGATCAAGAAGGAGATGATGAAGGTCCATGAGCCTCCAAACCCTGCCACGGAGTCGGCAATCTTCTCGCCGAACGTAGACTCCTTTTCGATGATCTCGTTGGGATTGCGCATCGCGCGCACCCTCGCCAGTTGCTGCGCCGCATGAAGCTGATGCCCGAGAGTGGTCATCAGGTCCATACCGGCCATCGGCTTTCGTTCGAGCAGCACTTCGATGTCCTGGCGCGACACCTCGAGACACACGGAGTCCTCCAGTGCCATTGCCGTGGTCTGATGCGGCGTCTGCTCCAGCATGGAGGCGAATCCGAAGAACTGCCCCTCGATGGGCTCATCCACCACGACTTCCTGTTGATCCTCGTCCACGGTGGAGACATGCACATGGCCGGAGACCATCACGTAAGCCTGCGGCGCCGCGTCGCCGGCTCTGTAAATGCGCTCGCGCGCGGCAAAGGACCTCATCTCCACCTGTTCGGCCAGTACCGCCAATTCTTCGTCGTCCAGCAGCGAGAACAGCGGGATACCCTTCAGCACTTCCGGATTGCATGCCATGGCGAATCTCCATTTCAGGATTTCGGTAGCTGGATTGTAACGGCACTTGTCAACATGCGGGGAGTCAATTTACAGAGAATCCTGTCCCCGGCCGCTGACCCGCTGACAAGCTCAACGGTGCGACCGCAGAACTGTGGGGAGATCCACTTCGAAGCCCATCTGGCCGCCGATGCTTGGACTCGCTTCGTACTTCCCGCCCAGGATGCCGAAGGTGAAACTCAGGCCGTCGCGCACCGTGTACCATCCTCCGCCCAGCCCTTGCAGTTGATCCCTGCCCAGCCCGCTGGTATCCGCCACTCCCCCGTATGCTTCCGCGCCCAGCGAAAGGTGCGAACTGAAGTCGTGAACCAGGGAGAGGCCGCCCGTGTACACGTGACCGCGCTTGGTTTGAACTCCAATAACGCCCGTGCTCGTGTTTCCGGCAAAGAGAAATCCGAAGTTGGCGGTCAGCCTGGTCTTGTCCGTGAAGGGCTCCTGCGCGATGCTGTTGAGCCAGTAGTCGGTCAACCCGGAGCCGAGCTGCTGGCGCACGTTTCCAGTGGGAAACTCGATGTACATGCTGGCCGCGAGTGCCGGAGCGCGCGAGCCGGTCGTGAAGTCGCGAAGCCTCCACTTGATGCCCATGTCGGTATCGCCTCCGCCCGTCGAGTTCTGCTGTCCCGGCGCACGGTAAATGCTCAGCCAGGGAGCGTCGATGTCGAGTTCGAGATTGTGCGGAAGGCCGTAGTTCACCTTGAAGTTGGCCGTGTTCTGGTTCAGGTTGGGATACTGCGAGGATTGCAGCGCGTCGTATTCGTTGAAAATCTCAATGTGCAGCACGCGAGGGTCGGTGACTCCAGTGTCGTCGGTATAAAAGGGCATTTGCGCCGCCAGTGAGGCAGCACTCAGGATTCCCCAGAGTATGACGAGCACAGGCCGGGTGAATTCGTGCATATTGACGTGCTTCTACCATAAAGGAAGTTCATCAACAGGTTGGATCAACAGAAGGTTAAAGCAACAAACGGGCCGTCTGTGCCTATTGAGCACCTGTGTTCCCTGTTCTCTGTTCCCTGTTCTATGTTCCCTGTTCCCCGTTCCCTGCTTTGAGCCTTTGCCCCATTTCTGGTGCAAGCTGTCAAGCCCCACGGTCTGTGGAAAACCCATTGAGACCCCATTCAACATTGAAGAAAAGAATATTGGCCCGATCTTCAGTATTCAGATCGGAAACTGCTAGCCTATAAACAGTAGTCGGAAACACGCCCGCGATTCAGCGCGGGCGTTTTCATTTGTGGCCTCAGGAAAGGAGAACGCAAAATGCCCGCCAATCGCCGCAGCCAATCGACCGCCCGCACCCCGCCCGTTCTCTCCGCCGCCACTACGCAACCCAGCCCATCAGCCCACTGCGCAAAAACGGACGCAAATCACTGCACTTTTGGCTCGCATCGTGAAGAATCCATTAGACATCGCCGTTTTTATTTTCGCGCTTTCGCGCCGCCCCAGCTCGGCCGTCATGCCCCCTACCGCCAACCGGCCGCAAAAAGGTGCGCAATTCACTGCACTTTCAGCCCCCATTCCCTACATTCCATTCGACATCGCCGTTTTTATTTTGCACGTATTTCGCCCTCGCACGCGGAGAATGCAATGCGGCCCTCCCTGAGCCGTTCCCGCGGCATTCCCTTCGCGCCGGCAAAAACGTACCATGGACTGACAGGCTCGTGCGCGAAAAGCTGCGAATCCAGCACTTCCTGGCGCAGCTTCAACGACTTAATTCATGCGGTTGAAAGCAAAACTCGTTCTGGCCATCACGGCGCTCGTCCTGCTGATCTCGGGATTGCTGTCGTTTGTCTACGTGTCGCAGCTTCTTCACGCGGCCGTGCAGCAGACCTACGACACCAACCGCATGGTGGCCGACCAGGTCCGATACGCCTTGCAGAACGCGCTGGAAACGGGGCTGAAGGACCGCGAGGTGGACCCCAACCAGCCCCAGCAGTTGCGCGACCTGGCGCGCGAGGCGGTGCGCAACAACCCCTCGCTGCAGGCCGTGGTAACCAGCGTCAACCGCTATTCGCTCACCGTTTACGACATCAACATCGCCGATTTCGATGGGCTGACGCTGCTCTCCACCGACCCCGACAACGAGGACAAGCCGGCGCCCGTGCGGCCCAGCTATAGCCAGCTCCTGAACGCCGATCCCATCGAGCTGATGTTCAACGTGTTTGGGCCGCCGCGGGTGTTTGAGATCGTGGAGCCGCTGGAGCGCAACGGCGCCCCGTTTGCCACCGTCCACGTGGGCGCGCGCACCACCCTGCTGCGCGCGGTGTATGCGCCCTGGCTGGAAGAAGCGTTCACGCTGATGGGGTTTGCCCTGGGGACTGCCCTGCTGGTGGCGCTGCTGCTCTCGAACCTTGCCCTGCGGCCGCTGGAAGAGATCAGCATGCAGCTCGATTATTGGAACCCAAACATCGAGGAATTGATCGAGGACGAAGAGGAGACACCGCCGCGGCAGGACACCGCCCAGAAGGTGTCAAGCCAGATTGAACGCATCGGACAGAGAATCCGCAACGTGGAGGAGGTGTTCAGCGCCCTCAAGGAGAACCTGGACCAGATCCTTTCGAACCTTCAGGACGGCATTCTTCTGTTCACGCGCGATGGTCGCGCGGTGCTGGTTTCCGAGGCGGCGCGGCGGTTCCTCCAGCTCGACCGCGACCACGTGCTCGGATTGGACGCAACGGAGCTCTTCGACCCCTCCACCATCCTGGGCCGGACCCTGCGCGACGCGTTCCAGGCTCACGCACCGCTGGTCAAGGAGGAGATTCGCACCGAGAACGGGCGGCGCATCCAGGCATCGGTCGATTTCATTCAGGACGACCTGACGCGGCAGGGGCTGGGGGCGCTGGTGACGCTGCGCGATCTGGAATCGATGGAGCGGATCGAGTCGGAGCTGGAGGTTTCGCGAAGGATGTCGGCCATCGGCCGGCTGACCTCCGGGGTGGCGCACGAGGTAAAGAACCCGATCAACGCCATCGTCGTGCACCTGGAGCTCTTGAAGAACAAGCTGGACGGGGCCAGCCCATCGGCCACCCGGCACCTGGACGTGATCGAGGCGGAGATCAGGCGGCTGGACCGCGTGGTGCAGACGCTGGTGGACTTCTCGCGGCCGGTGGAATTGCAATTGCAGGAGCAGGACTTGCGCGGAGTGATCGGCGATGTGCTGGCGCTTTCGGCCGAAGAGCTCTCCACCCATGGAGTGAGGATCCACAGCCAGTTGCCCCCTGAGCCGGTGCCTGTGAACGTGGACGCAGACCTGATGAAACAGGCGGCGCTCAACGTGATCCAGAACGGCGCCCAGGCCATGCCCGAGGGCGGACGCCTGGACGTGATTCTGGAATGCGAGGGCAAGTTCGCGGTGCTCAAGATCGTGGATGAAGGCGTGGGGATTCCGGACGAGATCCGGGAAAAGATTTTCGATCTATACTTTACGACCAAAGCGGGAGGCAGCGGCATCGGGCTGGCGATGGCGTATCGCATCCTGCAGTTGCATCACGGCAGCGTGGAAGTACAATCGAGGCAAGACCGGGGCAGCGAGTTCCGGTTTCGTATTCCGCTCTCGGCGGACTGGGGACGCCGGCATCTTCAGCCGGCCGCATTCGAGCAGGAAAAGGGGTTGGGGGAATGATGTCGCGCACAGCACGTGTCGCGCTGTTGCTGGTTTTGGCGCTGACGGCGTGCCATAACAAGAACCAGGTGCAGAACCAGCCCCCCCTGGCTCCGCCCATAATAGACACGCCGCCGCCGCCGCCGAACAACGCGCCGGCGAATCTGCCTCCGCCGGTCATTACCGTGCCGCAACCGCAGCAGCCGGCCGCGCAGGCGCAGGAGACGCCGCCGCCGCCGCCCAAGCCCAAGCCCCGCCAACGCAAGCAGAAAAACACTGAGCTGGCGCAGAACAACGCTCCGCCAGAGGTGAGCGCGGAAGGCAAGTTCACGCCCACGGAACCCGCGGACCTGCGCCAGGAAACCAGTGACTCGATTGCGCAAACCGAGAAGGGTCTGAACGGGATCACGCGCAGGCTGAGCGATCAGGAGCAGAAAACCCGCGACCAGATCCGGGAGTTCCTGAAGCAGGCTAAGACCGCGCTGGCCGCCGGCGACCTGGACGGCGCGCACACGCTGGCGTTGAAGGCCAAGGTGCTGCTGGGCGAGCTGGTCCAATAGATAAGCCTCAAATGAAGCAGCGCTGAAAAACGCGGGCCGGTTTTTCCCTGCACAAATTCCCCTCGCACAACGTGAGGTGATTTGGCGGCGGATTCCGCGACTCTAAGTGGAATCCAAAAAAAGCGCGCCCGCCTTGAGCTGCTTCCCCGGGATTCTCGATCCGAACCCGGCGAGGCCACGGGAAACCAGGTTACGGCGCGAGCGATTCTGGACAAGGCGTCGGCGCAGATTGAGTCCGGACTCAATCGCGATCGTGAAGTGCAATCGCAGATGATGACGATGGGAGCTGTACACGAGAACCTCAAATTGTATGAACGGTCCGAGTCGATGTATCGCAAAGCGGTTGCCATCTGCGACGGCGACCAAAGCCGCCGGCGCGGCGAATCGACGCTGACACAGAGGAGAGTGAGATTTGCCCGGGCCCATGCGGGCAAGACCGACGCAAATCTTTGAATCAAGGATGGGTAATTGGACGGGAAGGTGAGGGGAATTGCGTGATTGGCTGCCCCCCAGGGATTCGAACCCCGATATGCTGATCCAGAGTCAGCTGTCCTGCCATTGAACGAGGGGGCACCAGCACGATGACGCATGCCTTCGATATCCGTCGGCCCACGGGGCTGCGTCGCACTGAAATGAAGCCAACTCGTTCATCATACGGACAATTTGTCCACGTGGTCAAACCGGTGGGCGTGGCGCGGGTGGAGTGCTTCCGGAGCGCTTGGCGCGAACAACCTGGTCTATGACGCACGGTTTCTTCTGATGTCGGACTCGGTTTCGAAATCAATTATTTCTGCCCGCAGATTCCCCTGGCCGTCTTATCAATTCTTTAGGAGGTCCCCACACTCCTCTTATATGCGTCTATTCACAATGAAGCCGAATGGCCATTTTCCAGCCTGATATTATTAGGAACAGGACAAGAGTGGAAATCTTTCTCAATCTCGCCTGGGCGGCGCTCTCCATCTATATGGTGTGGACGTGGCTTCGTGTTGAGGATGGCACCGACCGGCGACGCCGCATTGTCGCGCTCGCGGTCCTTGTCGCCATTCTTCTTCCCGCCATCTCCATCAGCGACGATCTGCTGGCGATGCAGAACGCGACTGAGATCGACACCTGCGTTCGCCGCCAACAGCTTGTTTCCAACGGCGCGCATCCTCTCGCTCGCCAGGTGGCAGCAACATTCCCGCCTGCTCACCCTCATGCCGTCACGGTCGAAAACGTCGGCTTCGCGCCACCGCCGGCCGCTTTTGTGCTGCACTCTGATCTTCCCGGCCTGCGCGCGATCCAAGGCCGCGCGCCGCCCGCGGCCTGATCGATCCCGTCTCAGATCCAGTCTCCACCATTCGTTCACACCTTTGAGTCCGCCGTGCAGACCACGGCGCATGGTCGTGTATGAACAGAATTCTCGCCCCGATCCCGGGCCAGGCGCGCGCGCCTCTGGTGCTTTTGCTCGCTCTCGCGCCGGCCCTCGCCTCAGCCCAGCAGGCTCTCACCTGGGACCAGGTAAAAGCCCGCTTTGAAACCAACAACCCCGCCCTGCGCGCCGACGCCCTCAACGTGGAGGAGATGCATGCCGAGGAAACGACCGCCTATCTCCGTCCCAATCCCCAGCTCACGACAACTGTAGATGGGACCCAGATCGCTCCCAACGACGGGCACTGGGTGCCGCTGGCGGGAACCTTCGTCGAGCCCGGCATCAGCTACCTGCATGAGCGCGACCGCAAGCGCGAGTTGCGTCTGGAGAGCGCAAAGGAAGGGACACAGATCTCGGCCTCGCAGCACGAGGACCTCAAGCGCGGCCTCGAGTTCGACCTCCGCGCCGCTTTCATCGATACCCTCCAGGCCAAGGCCGTTCTCGATTTCGCCAGGGCCGACCTCGACTACTACGACCACATCATCCAGATCAGCCAGGACCGCTTCCACGCCGGCGATATTGCTCAGATCGACCTCGACCGCATCGAGCTGCAGCGCGTGCAGTACGAGTCGGAGTTGCAGACGGCCATTGTGAACCTGCGTACTTCCAAAATCCAGCTCCTCCAGCTCCTCAACGACCGCACCCCCGTGGAGCAATTCGACGTGCAGGGCCCGTTCGACTTCTCCGACCAACTCCAGCCGCTCGACTCCTTCCGCCAGATCGCGCTCGACAACCGGCCCGACCTGCGCGCGGCCCTTGAGACCATCCAGCAGTCCCAGACCAATCACAAGCTGGCCATTGCCAACGGCTCAATCGATCCGACCTTCGGCGCCTGGTATACCTGGAACTCGGCAGTCAACAATCCGAACGCCATCGACCTGCAAACTCTGGGCGGTAGCGTGAGCATCCCTTTGCGCATCTTCGACCGCAACCAGGGCGAGAAACAGCGCACCCTCATCGACATCGACCGCAGCCGCGAGGCCAGCGAAGCCACCCGCGCCCAGGTCTTCTCCGACGTCGACTCCGCCTACGCCCAGCTCCAGTCCACCCTTGCCCTGCTCAAGCCCTATCGCGACAAATACAAGGACCAGTCCACGCGCGTGCGCGACACCGTGACTTACTCATACGAATACGGCGGGGCCTCGCTGCTCGACATGCTCAGCGCGCAGAGCGACTATCGCCAGGTCCAGCTCGCTTACCTCGAACTCATCGGCACATATCTGACCACCGCCGGGCAGCTCAACCTCGCTGTCGGGCGCGAGGTGATCCAATGACCAAGCCTTCTTTCTTTCTCATATTCTCGCTCTTCGCCTGCGGCGCCCTCGCCGGGTGCCACGGCAAATTCGACCCCGACGCCGGCGCCGCTCCGCCGGCCAAGGTGACCGAGGTCGGCAACGCAGCCATTGTCAATGTCGCCAATCCGCAGCAATACCCCACCGTCGCCGCCGAGCGCGTGGATGAGCCCGACGAGCTGAACGTCACCGGCGCCGTCTTTCCCGATATCTCCCGCGAAGTCCCCGTCATCTCGCTTGCCAACGGCCGCGTCATCGACCTCAAGGTCCGGCTCGACGACAACGTGAGAAAGGGTCAGTTCCTCTTCAGCGTGCAGAGCCCCGACATCAGCAATGCGTTCGACGCCTATCTCAAGGCCAAAAACGACGAGCAGATGAACAACAAGGCGTACCTGCGCGCCCAGGACCTCTATAATCACGGCGCAATTTCGCAGGCCATGCTGGAGCAGGCGGAAGACACGGAACGGGACTCCAAAGCCGACCTGACCGCTGCCGAAGAACAGTTGAAGATCTACGGCGTGGATAAAGACCACCCGCGCCCGGTGGTGGACGTGCTGGCTCCCGTATCCGGCGTCATCATCGGCCAGAATGTCACCAATGCCGCGGCGGCGGGCGTGGCTCTGTCCGGCTCGGCCACGGCGTTCACCATCGCCGACCTCTCCAGCGTCTGGATCCTCTGCGACGTCTACGAAAACGATCTGCCGCGCGTCCATCTCGGCCAGCAGGCGCGCATCCGGCTCGACGCCTATCCCGACCGCCCCCTTACCGGCGTCGTCAGCGACATCGGCCCGGTCCTCGATCCCAATCTGCGCACCGCCAAGGTCCGCATCGAGGTCCGCAATCCCGGCATCCTGCGTCTGGGCATGTTCGTCACCGCAACCATCGTCGGCCGCAATCCCATCCAGCGCGCCGTGATTCCGGCCAGCGCCATTCTCCATCTCCACGACCGCGACTGGGTCTTCGTCCCCGCCGGCGGCAGCCAGTTCAAGCGCCTCGAAGTCCACGGCGGCAACATGCTTGCCGGCAACCGCCAGGAGATCCTCTCCGGCATCGATCCCGGCCAGCAGGTGGTGCGCGATGTGGTGGCTCTGGAAGCCACGGCGGAGGCGCAATGATCCGCAGGCTTGTCGACTTCTCCCTGCATAATCGCCTCCTGGTCCTGGCCATCGGGATTCTGCTCTTCGCCTGGGGCATTATTTCGTTTCACAACCTCCCCGTCGAGGCCTATCCCGACGTGGCCAACAACTACGTCGACGTCATCGCCCAATGGCCCGGCATCTCCGCGGAACAAATCGAGCAGCAGGTCACCATCCCCATGGAAACCGTGATGAACGGCATTCCCGGGATCGCCCACGTCCGCTCCTGGTCCATCTTCGGTCTCTCCACTGTGGAAATGGTCTTCACCGACGAGACCACCGACTTTGAAAATCGCGAACGGGTGCTCGAGCGGCTGTCCCAGGTCGCTCTGCCCAACGGCGTGGTTCCGCAGATGGGAACGGACTGGAGCCCCGTCGGCCAGATCTATTTCTATACGCTGCGCAGCACCAATCCCGCGTTCGACGTGATGAACCTGAAGACGCTTGAGACCTGGGTGGTGGAAAAGAATCTCAAGTCGGTTCCCGGCGTCGTCGATACCAACCCCTTCGGCGGGCCCACGCGCGAATACCAGGTGCGGCTCGATCCCGACAAACTGGTTGATTACGGGCTCAGTATCGCCCAGGTCGAGCAGCAGCTCGCCAACAACAATGCCAACGGCGGCGGCAGCTTTATCCAGGCCGGCAACCAGCAGATCAACGTGCGCGAGGTGGGCCTGGTCAAAGACATCGAGGACATCGGGAACACCGTCATCGCCACCAGGAACGGAACGCCGCTGCGCGTGAACGACATCGCCGAAGTGACCCAGGGGCCGACCATCCGCCTGGGCCAGTTCGGCGACGTCTACCATGGCCAGGGCGGCAGCCTGATGGATAACGACGATGTCGTCTCCGGCATTCTGTGCCTGCAGAAGGGCGCCGACGCGCAGCCGACGCTCGACGGCATTCACGCCAAGGTCAAGCAGTTGAACGATCAGATTCTGCCCAAAGGCGTAAAGCTGGTTCCGTTCATCGACCGCAGTCAACTGTTGCACTTCACCACCCACACCGTTCTGCACAACCTGACTGAGGGCATGATCCTCGTCGCAATCATCCTCTTTCTCTTCCTTGGCAACGTGCGCGGCGCGCTTATCGTGGCGCTTACCATTCCCTTCTCGCTGCTCTTCGCGGCTACCTGCCTGGACTTGAAGCACATTCCCGCCAACCTGCTCTCGCTGGGCGCGCTCGATTTCGGCATGGTGGTGGAGGGAGCGGTGGTGATGGTGGAAAACATCGTCCTCCATCTCGCCCATCGCGATGAAACCAAGACTGTCCCGCAGATGATCCGCGACGCCGCCCACGAGGTGCAGAGGCCGGTGTTTTACTCCATCGCCATCATCATCACCGCGTACCTGCCCATCTTTACCCTGCAATCGGTCGAGGGCCGGCTCTTCCATCCCATGGCCTGGACCGTGGCCTTTGCCCTTCTCGGCGCGCTCCTCTACTCCATCGTCCTGGCTCCAGTGCTCTCCAGCTTCGCCTTTCACAAAGGCGCAACCGAGTGGAAGAACCCGATGATGGAGTTTCTCCGCCGGCATTATCGCCATGGCGTCACCTGGGCCGTCCGTCACCAGCGCATCGTGCTGTCCGGAGGAGTTTGCGCGCTCATTCTCGCCGTGGGCCTGGCCGTCAGCGGCGTTATCGGCTCGGAGTTTCTGCCCCACCTGGACGAAGGCGCGATGTGGGTGCGGGGCACGCTGGAGCAGAGCGTTGGCCCCACGGAAAGCGTGCGCGTGGCCAATGAAGCGCGCCGCACTCTTTGCTCGTTCCCTGAAACCACGGAGTGCACCAGCCAGACTGGCCGCCCCGACGATGGAACCGACCATACCGGCTTCTTCGACACCGAATACTTTGTCGGCCTCAAGCCCAAGGAACAATGGCGCTCCGTTTTCCGCGGCGACAAAGATAACCTGATCGCCTCCATGCAGCATGAACTGGAGAGCAAGTTCCCCGGCGTCATCTGGGGATTCTCCCAGCCCATTGAAGACAACATGGAAGAGGCGGTGAGCGGCGTGAAGGGCGAGCTCGCCACCAAGGTGTACGGCAGCGACCTGCACACACTGGAGGATCTGGCCGGCCAGATCGAGGCGGTCATGAGCAAGGTGCCGGGCATCACCGATATCGGCGTGTTGCAGGTTACCGGCCAGCCCGACCTCGATGTCACGGTGGATCGCGCCAAGGCCGCGCGCTGGGGCATCAACGTCGCCGACGTGCAGGACGCCGTTCAGACCGCGGTGGGCGGCACGGCGCTCACCCAGGTGCTCAATGGCGAACAGGTCTACAACCTCACCCTCCGTTACTTGCCGCAATACCGCGGTACCCGCGAGGCCATCGCCAATATCCGGATGCTGTCGCCCTCGGGCGAGCGCGTCTCCATGGCCCAGCTCTCTGACATTCGCGAAGCCGACGAAGGCTCGGAGATCTACCGCGAAAACAACGAGCGCTACGTAGCCATCAAGTACAGCGTGCGCGACCGCGCCCTGGGCGACGCCGTGCGCGAGGCCATCGAAAGGGTGAATGCCCAGGTCAAGCTTCCCCGCGGCTATCACCTGGGCTGGGAGGGCGAGTACCAGAGCGAGCTGCGCGCCGAAGCGCGCATGGCGATTATCGTTCCGCTCACGGTGCTTCTCATCTTCATCATCCTGTACACCATGTACAACTCGTTCAAATGGACGCTGCTCATTCTCGCCACCGTCGCCATGGCCAGCCTGGGCGGCCTTCTGGTGCTGCTGATTACCGGGACCGAATTCAGCGTCTCGTCGGAATTGGGCTTTCTCGCGCTCTTCGGAGTGAGCGTGCAGTCGGGCGTCATTCTGCTCGAATACATCAACCAGCTCCGCGCCCGCGGCCACTCGGTGGAGCAAGCCGCCATCGAAGGTTCCGTGGTACGCCTGCGCCCCATCATGATGACCATGCTGGTGGCCACGCTGGGCTTGCTGCCGGCGGCGCTCTCTCATGCCATCGGCTCCGATTCGCAGCGGCCCTTCGCCATCGTCATCGTCGGCGGACTCATCACCAACCTGGTCATGAGCATCTTCCTGCTCCCGACTCTGTACGTCTGGGTCGCCCGCGACGGGGATGTGCTGCCGCCGGCCGAACTCGAGGATTTCTAGCCCGCGCATCTGCAACACGGCTCACATTACCCGGCTACGCTGGCCGGCAGCCTTGACGGCTTCACAATTCGTGAAGTATATTCGTGAAGTGCACATTGTCACGCGCCGGCATCTCAAGGAATCCATGGAACGATATCCGGATGCGGCGAAGGAACTGCGAGCCTGGATCGGCATTATCGCCATTGCGCGCTGGCGCAACTTCGCAGAGGTCCGAATCTGGTTCAAGAGCGCCGACTATGTGGACGGCTACGTCGTTTTCAACATTCGCCAGAACAGGTACCGTCTGGTCACCGTCATCCATTACGCGAAGACTATGGGGAGTATTGAAACCGAAGGGCACATTTACATCCGCTCCTTTCTAACCCATAGTGAGTACAACAACCGGCGCAACTGGGATAAGAGGCACGGAACCAAATGAGCACAGCGCTTGCCAATCCGGTAAAAATGATCGAACGTGGGGCGCCCCGCATGATCCACAACGATCTTGAGCTTGAGGAATACACGGCGGCGCTTTTCCGGCTGACCTCGATCGAAGAGCCTTCCTCGTCGGAGCTGGAGGCAATCGAGCTCTTGACCCTGCTCATCGAACGTTACGAACAGGAGCGCTATCCGATTCCCGCCGCCGATCCTGTTTCGATCGTCCGCATGCTTATTGAGAGCCGGGGCCTCACTCAGCGCGACCTGATCCCCGAATTTGGATCGGAAAGCGCCGTCTCAATGTTTCTTTCCGGTGAGCGCAAATTGACCCTGCGGCAAGTGCGCAGCCTCGCACTGCGATTCAAGCTTCCTGCGGACGTCTTCCTGGCCGCCGCGTAATCTGCGGCGTCCCCGCTTCTGATGCGCTTCGCCTCCAAAGGAGTTTCGTATCGCGAAAACCCGGTTGGCGCCCCGGAGTGCGCAATACCTGCGGCCTTACTTCATATTTTGACGCCAATCTGTTCATTTCGCTGGCAATCTGCAATCTCTTCCTGTCAATCGACACACCGAAAACGCCCCGAACTCGTAGGCAGCCCCGCACCGCTTTCCTTCATCCATCCACCGTAGGGGGGCGCTTGCGCCGAGGGGAGTCTCTTGCCCATCGCGAGGTCAATCTGGGAGTGGTTCTTCGGCTGCCGTCACAAGGAGCTCAGCCGCATTTTCACCACAGAAGGCGAGACCTACAAGGTCTGTCTCCGATGCGGAAGGCGCTTTCCGTATTCCCTCAAAACCATGACCATCATCCGCGGCCGCGGTAGGCGCAAAACCTCCTCAAAGTGACGCGGTGTTGTCTCATTGTCCCCTACGGCGGGGCGCACTTGGGGTCGAAATCTCCAAGTACTTGAAAACACAACTCCTCTGACAACCAAGACGGTCCCGCGGCGAAGGTGAAAACGACCGAAACGTTCTATCCTTCGAACCGAGCCAAAGCGAGAACAGAAGCCGTCGTTCTATCTGCCAGGAATGACTTGCGCCGATTCCGCGGCGCGGTTTAGCTGAATCCGAGTTGGTTGCCGATAGGTGAACTTATGTTCGGTCTGGCGCTTCGTAATCCTGGCTTTCGAATCCGCGTCCATCCCAACATGAGTCCCATGTTCCGCTGCCCATGCTGCGGGTACCGGACGCTGAAGGCGCCGGAGTCAATGGAGCTGTGCCCGGTGTGCTGGTGGGAAGACGACGGCCAGGAAGATGCCGACGCCAGCGAGGTTCGGCTGACCGTGAATGGAATGCTGAGCCTGCGCGAGGCACGGATGCACTACCTGGGGTGCGGAGCCTCGCACCCCCGCTTTTTGCCTCACGTGCGGCGGCCGGAGGCATCGGAACAGTAAGAAAAGTGGTCAGTGATCAGTGGTCAGTGATCGGATTTCAGCCGCCTTCCGGAGTTCAGCAAACCGCATAGTTTTCCGGGCAGGGACCGGAATAGTAATTAACTTCGGTGTGGCCCTTTAACCCTTGAACAGCCTCTCCGGTTTGACCCTGTCTACAATTCCCTCTTACCATGGGTAGAAGTGCTTACCCACGTGAGCGGAGGCTCTCAGGAGCCTGGACGCCGTTTCTGTGTGGTGCTTTTTGCTCGACGCCCATGGCGCGCCGGAAGGTGAGAGAATTTGAGTTTCTCCGATACCCTCGAAAAGAAGCAGGAACCGGCGGCAGAGACCGGTCAAGAAGATCACACGCACAACCCCGACGAACCGGCGCATGAGCACAGCCACGGGCCGGTGCTCAACCCCGACTGCACGCGCGAGCTGGTCGTGGATGTTCCCGCAGAAGAGGTCGGCAAAGTCTTCCGCAACGTGACCCAGAGATTCCAGCGTCATGCCCGCATCCCGGGATTCCGCGCCGGCAAGGTGCCGGAATCGGTGGTGAAGCGGAAATATGCCGCCGCGATTCGCAAAGACGCGATTGACTTGCTGCTGACGGAGCGGTTTCAGAAGGCGGTGCGGGAGCTGGGCATAAGCCCGGTCGGCCAGCCGCAGGTGACGGAGCTCACCGTGGAAGACGGCCAGCCGATGCACGTAAAGGCCGTGTTCGAGTACATCCCGGCGTTCTCCATCGAAGGCTACAAGGACGTGATGGTGCCCAAGCCTCCGGCGGAGGTGACCGAAGAGGAGTTCCGCCACGAAATGGACCAGTTGCGCGAGAGCCGGGCGACGGTGGAGACGGTGGAAGAGGATCGGCCGATCCGGGACGGCGATTGGGCGCAGATTGCCTACACCGGCGCAATCCAGGGACAAGAGGACGCGACGCCCCTGCACAGCGACGACTCGCTGGTGGAGGTGGGCGGCACGGACACCGTGGAGGCGTTCTCCAGCGCGCTGCGCGGGGCCAAGGTGGGGCAGAAGCTGAACGTGGAGGCAAGCTACCCGGCGGAGTACCCGGAGCAACGGCTGGCCGGGAAAAAGGTGGACTACGAGATTGAGGCAAAATCGATCAAGAAGCGCACTCTGCCGGAGCTGAACGACGATTTTGCAAAGGAACTGGGCGAATACCAGAGCCTGGCGGAGCTGGAGAACCGGGTTCGCGAGCACTTGCAGAACCGGAAACGGCGCGCGGTGGAAAGCGAAACCAGAGACAAGCTGATGCAGTCCATGATCGATCGCTTCCCGTTCCCGGTGCCGGAATCGCTGGTTCAGGAGCAGGTGGACGCGCGCCTGGAGCGAGGCTTGCGGGCGCTGGCTGCGCAGGGCATGACCACCGAGGCCATGCGCAAGCTGGACTTCGAGCGTCTGCGCGCGGCGCAACGTGAAAGCGCCGTGGCCGAGGTCAAGACCGGACTGCTGCTGGCGCGGATTGCGCACGAAGAGAACCTCGAGGTTGCCGACGAGGAGGTGGATCGCGAGATCCAGATGGCGGCGCTCGAAAGCCGGGAGCCGGCGGAGACGCTGCGCGCGCGTTTGACTCAGGATGGTGGACTGGCTAGAATCCGAGAACAACTGAAACGCGAAAAAACCGCTCAATTGTTATACGAAAGACTACCGGGCTAAAGGAGTTGCCGGGCAGGATGCCGCGGCCTTGAAGCACGGGCGCGCGGGCGGGCAAGCAGGGGCAGATTCCTCCAACCGGGAAGTGAGAAGAGCATGGCATTGGTTCCCATGGTGGTTGAGCAGACGAACCGGGGCGAGCGCGCCTACGACATATACAGCCGTCTGCTGCGCGACAACATTATTTTCCTGGGCACGCCGATCGACGACCAGGTGGCCAACCTGGTGGTGGCGCAGATGCTGTTCCTCTCCGGCGAAGACCCGGAAAAGGACGTGCAGCTCTACATCAACTCGCCGGGAGGTTCCATTACGGCGGGTCTGGCCATTTACGATACTATGCAGTTCATCAAGAACAATGTTGTGACGTATTGCATTGGCCAGGCGGCCAGTATGGGCGCATTCTTATTAATGGCGGGAACCAAGGGCAAGCGGTTTGGACTGCCCAATTCGCGCATTCTCATCCATCAGCCGTCGATGGGCGGGGTGAGCGGACAGGCCACCGACATCGACATCCAGGCACGGGAGATCCTGCGCATTCGCGAGATCACCAACAACCTGATGGCGAAGCATACGGGCCAGTCCCTGGAGAGGATCGAGCGGGACGTGGAACGGGACTTCATCATGAACTCGCAACAGGCCAAGGATTACGGCATTATCGATGAGATTATCGACCGGCCGAGGGGTCTATAAGGGCGCGAAGGCACGGCCCAATGGGGGGCGAACAACGGTGGGGATTGGGAAGCGGAAGTCCGGAGGGAGTCGTTGAACATGAAGACGCGCACGGGACCTGAAGAAGCATTGCGCTGCTCGTTCTGTCACAAGTCGCAGGACGCGGTCGCAAAGTTGATCTCGTCGCCAAGCGACTATCCGCGGGCCTATATCTGCGACGAATGCGTGGCGGTGTGCAACTCCATCCTGGAGGACGACCGGGGCGAAACGCATCCCTCCACAACCGCGGGGCACCTGCCCAAGCCGTCGGAAGTGAAGAGCTTCCTCGACGACTACGTGATCGGGCAGGACCAGACCAAGAAGAAGCTGGCGGTATCGGTTTATAACCACTACAAGCGCATCCAGATGAATCGCATGCGCAACAATGAAGTGGAGCTGGCCAAGTCGAATATTCTGCTGATCGGCCCCACGGGCTCGGGCAAAACGCTGCTGGCGCACACCCTGGCCAAGATGCTGGATGTGCCGTTTGCCATTGTGGACGCGACCACGCTGACTGAAGCCGGCTACGTGGGCGAGGACGTGGAGAACATCATCCTGAAGCTGCTGCAGGCGGCCGACGGCGATGTGACGCGCGCGCAGCAGGGCATTATTTATATCGACGAGATCGACAAGATCGGACGCAAGGACGAGAACCCGTCCATCACCCGCGACGTGAGCGGCGAAGGCGTGCAGCAGGCGCTGTTGAAGATCCTGGAAGGCACGGTGGCCAATGTGCCGCCGCAGGGCGGGCGCAAGCATCCCCACCAGGAGTTCACGGCGGTGGACACCACCAACATCCTGTTCATCTGCGGCGGGGCGTTTGTGGGCCTGGAGCGCGTGGTGGGGCGCAGGGTGGGCAAGAAGGCGCTGGGCTTCAAGGCCGCCGATGCCGAGGCCGATGCGGCCACCACGCGCGCTCATCGCGACACCGAGCTGCTGCGCAAGACCGAGCCCCAGGACCTGATCAAGTACGGGCTGATTCCGGAGTTTGTGGGCCGGCTGCCGGTAATGGGCATTCTGGATGAGCTGGACGAGGCCGCGCTGATCGAGATCCTGACCAAGCCCCGCAACGCCATCATGAAGCAATACCAGCGCCTGTTCGAGTATGAGAACGTGCGCCTGCACTTCTCCGAGGGAGCCGTGGGCGCGGTGGCGCGCGAGGCGCTGGCGCGCAAGGTGGGCGCGCGCGGCCTGCGCATGATCCTGGAAGAGCTGATGCTCGACCTCATGTACCACCTGCCCTCCAACAAGCGGGTGCGTGATCTCGAAATCACGCGGGAGATGGTGGAGCGCCGCGACCTGTCGCTATGCCTGCTGGAGAAGGCCGGGTAAACAAAGTTTTGCCGGGAATAAATTCAGGCTCCCCAGCTGGGGGCCTGATCTTTGTGGCGCTCCGCGCCGTTTCGCGCCGATTCCGCTGTACAATCCCAATAAGCCGTTCGCCAGGGGACGAATCCTTGCACCTCCGGGCGCGTCCAATGGATAGGTTTCTATGAATTCATCTCGCGACAAAAACGACACGCGCAAGCTGCCCATGATGCCCATCCGGGAGCTTGTGATCTTCCCTTATATGATGACGCCCTTCGTAGTGGGCCGCGAATCCAGCGTGCGCGCGCTCGAAGAAGCTCTTACCGGCGACCGCAAAATCTTCCTCGCCACCCAGCACGACGGCAGCGTGGACGAGCCCAAGGCCAAGGAGATTTACCAGGTCGGCTCCATCTGCAACATCGTGCAGAGCGTCAAAATGCCGGACGGCAACATCAAGGTGCTGGTGGAGGGCGTGGAGCGCGCCAAGTCCGTCGAGATTACCGACCGCGACGGCTTTTTTGTGGCCACGGTGCGCATGGGCAAATCGAACTTCGAGATGACCCCCGCGGTCGAGCAGCTCATGCAGCGCGTCACTTCCCTCTTCGAGCAGTACGTGAAGCTGCAGCAGAGCCTCAACTACGAAACCATCATCGCCAGCGTGCGCATGGATGAGCCGGCCAAGCTCTCCGACGTGATTGCGGCCAACCTCCAGCTCGGCATCGAGGAAAAGCAGGAGCTGCTCAGCATCTTCGACCCCGCGTCGCGGCTGGCGCGGGTGGCCGACGTGCTCGACATTGAGATCGAAAAGCTCGACCTCGACCGCAACATCCAGTCGCGGGTGAAGCGGCAGATGGAGCGGGCGCAGAAAGAGTACTACCTCAACGAGAAGATCAAGGCCATCCAGAAGGAGCTGGGCCGGGGCGAGAAGAGCGAGTTCGACGAGCTGAAGAAAAAAATCGAGGCCGCCGGCATGCCCAAGGAGGTGCTGGAGAAGGCGGTTCAGGAGCTCAAGAAGCTGGAAGCCATGCCGCCCATGTCGGCCGAATCCACGGTGAGCCGCAACTACATCGACTGGCTGCTCGCGGTTCCGTGGAAGAAGCGCTCCAAGGAGACG
The DNA here is from genome assembly GCA_963766785.1 of uncultured Acidobacteriota bacterium. Taxonomy (GTDB): domain Bacteria; phylum Acidobacteriota; class Terriglobia; order Terriglobales; family Acidobacteriaceae; genus Telmatobacter. Next base: position 237,275 of record CAVYBV010000002.1, on the reverse strand, counting down.
CGCTCCATCGATTTCGCAGAGAAGGTGCTGAACGAGGACCACTACGGCCTCGAAAAAATCAAGGAGCGCATCCTGGAGTTCCTGGCCGTGCGCCAGCTGGTCAAGAATCCCAAGGGCTCCATCCTCTGCTTCGTCGGGCCGCCGGGCGTGGGCAAAACCTCGCTGGGCATGTCCATTGCGAAATCCACCGGGCGCAAGTTCGTGCGTCTCTCGCTGGGCGGGGTGCGCGACGAGGCCGAGGTTCGCGGCCACCGCCGCACCTACATCGGCGCGCTCCCCGGGCAGATTATCCAGCACATGAAAAGGGCCGGCACCAAAAATCCGGTATTTCTGCTGGACGAAGTGGACAAGATTTCGTCGGACTTCCGCGGCGATCCGGCCTCGGCGCTGCTTGAGGTCCTCGATCCGGAGCAGAACACCACCTTCCAGGATCACTACCTCGACGTGGACTACGACCTCTCGCAGGTGCTGTTTGTGGCCACGGCCAACGTGCTGCACACCATTCCGCCCGCGCTCCAGGACCGCATGGAAATCCTGCGCCTGCAGGGCTACACCGAGCATGAGAAGCTGGAAATCGCGCGGCAGTACCTGGTGAAGAAGCAGCGCGAGCAGACCGGCCTGAGCGAGAAGAACATCGCCTTTGACGACAACGCGATCCTCGAGATCATCCGCGGTTACACGCGCGAGGCCGGCGTGCGCAATCTGGAGCGCGAAATCGGCAACGTCTGCCGCAAGGTGGCGCGCAAAGTGATCAAAGGCGGCCTGAAGCACAAGGAAGAGATCGGCGCGGCCAACGTGGCGGAATTTCTCGGCGTCGCCAAGTTCCGCGAGAGCGAGGTCCACGAGAAGAGCGAAGTGGGCCTGGTGACGGGCCTGGCGTGGACCGAGGCGGGCGGTTCCATCCTCAGCACCGAAGTCCAGGTGCTCGACGGCAAGGGCAAGCTCACCATCACCGGCCAGCTTGGTGACGTGATGCAGGAGTCGGCGCAGGCAGCGCTGGCCTACATCCGCAGCAAGGCGCAGATGCTGGGTTTGAGCCGCGAGTTTTATCGCAACGTGGACCTGCACCTGCACGTGCCCGAGGGCGCGATTCCCAAGGACGGCCCCAGCGCCGGCATTACCATGGCAACGGCGCTCGCCAGCGCCCTGGCCCGCATTCCCGTGCGCCGCGACATCGCCATGACCGGCGAGATCACGCTGCGCGGCAAGGTTCTGCCCATCGGCGGATTAAAAGAGAAACTGCTGGCTGCCCTGCGCGCGGGCATCTTTGAGGCCATCCTGCCGCGCGGAAACGAGAAAGACCTTCAAGAACTGCCCAACAATATCCGCAACGCCATGAAGCTGCACTTCGTGGACTCCATGGACGAGGTGCTTGCGCTGGCTCTCGAAGGCCCGCTGCCCAAGCCCAAGGAAGAAGTGGACGAGGCGATGGCGGCTGTTCAGGTGCCACCGCCGGCATCCGCTGAAGTGGGCACGGGACAGGTGGCGCGGCAGTAATTCCAATGCTACCGGGTGCCCCATGCTCGGCGCGGCCTTATCGCGCCTAACGTGGGACCGCTGAGAACTGTTATCGCTGCTTTCGATCTCTTGACTCGGCCTCCGCCTCCGCCAGCCATCCCCGCCGCAGCTTCTCCACGGGAATGCTCGACATGTACGGCTTGATGTCGAGGATCGGCGTCGAGTCCAGCATGTCCACTCCGCGCACGTGAAGCTTGATCCCCTCGCGCCGCAGCAGCTCCACCACCGTCAGCCCAATTGGATTCGGCCGCCGCGGCGACCGCGTGGCAAACACGCCGTGCGGCCGGCTGTCCGCAGGCCCCTTGCCCACCAGCGCGAAACCCTCCGAGCGATCGAAGACCCACAACACAAACAGGTGCGAAAAGCCCTCGACATCTTTCAAACCTTCTGCGAATTCCGGCAGGATGTCGAGCACACCTTCGGCATCGTGTTTCACTCCCAGGCCTTTGGGGATCGAGGATATTTCGCGATGAGGGCTGACGATGAAACCGATTGGACGCGGCGTAAACACAAGCACTCTCCTCAACAAGGATGGTAGCTCTCGCTCCTGTATCCTGAAAACGCTGCCCGATTGAGACCATGCCGCTGCGCTACACAACTCAGTTCCTGCTGTCGGCCCTGTCGCCGGCGCAGTTCCCTGCCCCGACTGTTCCCGAAATCGCCTTCCTCGGCCGCTCCAACGTGGGCAAATCCAGCCTCCTGAATGCGCTGGTTGGCGAAACGGCAGCCAAAGTCTCCTCTACGCCGGGACGCACCCGCGCCATCAACTTTTTCGCGCTCCGCGACCAGCGCGGCAGGGAAAAGCTGCGCTTCGCTGACCTGCCCGGTTACGGCTACGCGAAGATTTCGAAATCTGTCTCCGCCGAATGGCCGAAGTTCATCGAGCCCTACCTGGCCGATCGCGCAACGCTGAAACTCTGCGTGTGCCTCATCGATTCCAACGTTCCCCCGCAGGCGCGCGATGCACAACTCCTCGATTGGCTGCGCAGCGTGGATCGCGAATTCGTTGTAGCCCCTACCAAGATCGACCGCCTCAGCGGAAATGAGCGCACCCGCAACCTGGCGGCCCTGCGCCAGGGGCTGAAAGTGGACGATCTCCTGCCCGTCTCTGCCAAAACCGGCGCCGGAATCAAGGAACTGTGGACGAGGATCGAAGAGCAGTGAACAGTGGTCAGTGGTCAGTGGTCAGTGGTCAGTGGTCAGTGGTCAGTGCCGCCGCCGCGTCAGCAGTACAAGCGAGCGAACGCACGCGCCTTGCCCGAGGGCCAAGGTATCGCGGCGACAGGCGAAGCCACCGGCGCATCGCGTAGTCCGATTCTGGAATCAAAGCCAGCGCTCGCGCCTCGAAATCCACCGGCGGATCGGCAAAAATGCGGAACTCGCATCCGTCCGGAAGCGGAGCCGGCGCAGCCACGCGCGCGCCGTGCTCGAAAAAGTACGCAGTCCCGTCCCCCCGCGCCTTCGTCCGCAGCAGGTCCGGCGCCACGCCGCGTTCCCGCATCTCCTGGGCCACGCGCTCCTGCGCCGCGGCCACTCCCACGGCCACCGTATTGCGCTTGCGGATCTCGTTCTTGAGAATGCGCAGGGCTTCGCTCAGCGACGTGACCAGGAAATCGATGACGCCTTCGCGGATGGCATGCCGCTGCGCCGCCGCATCCGCCGCCGCGCTCAGGCTGGCCGCGCCTGCGATATTGGCCGCACGCACCAGACGGCAGCCTTCGTCGTCCAGTTCGCCGGCCCAAAGCAATCTGCCGCCAAGACCCGCGTTGGGGTCAAGATCGCGCGCTAATCCGCGGTAAAGCCGATACACACGCTCGATCTCGGATTGCACTTCGGAAAGCGATGCTGTGGGACCCATTGCTTTTCCCACCATACCGCACTCGGCGCGGCGCCGCCTGGGCAGGGCGCGCAGCCTTACCAATCGGAATAGGGCCGCCCGTCGGAACCCTGTTCGTCCGATCCGGAGTGGACGTTGCCGATGCCGGAGTCGGTCTGGTCCAGCGAGCTCAGCGCGTCGCTGGTGTCGGTGACCCAAGTGCTGGTGGAGTGCGTCATCGGATCCTCGGGAATCTCGCGCAAGTAGCCCTCCTGCACCAGGTCATCCAGCGCCTGCGGCGCCTTCTGCTTGTCCGCGGTATAGGAGTCGATGGCGTTGCGCATCGTTTGCAGGTCTTCCTTCAACACCGCCTCGCGCGCCTGGCGCACCGCGCCCAGGTAGCTGGGAATCGCCACCACGGCAAGTATGCTGATGATGGCCATCACGATCATCAGCTCGATGAGCGTGAATCCGGATTGGGTGCCGCGCCTCTGCAATTTCGTTATGCCTGATCAGAGATCGGTGCTCTGTTCCCTGTTCCCTACTCCCGATTCCCTGCCCTTTTCACCACGTCGAATACTTGGTCCCGTCCAGCGCCGTCCCCTGCGACTTGGTATACACATCGAAGACGCTCTGCCCGCCGTATGAGTCCGAATCCGGGTCGTCCTGCATGGAGCGCAGTCCCCAGTCGGTGTCGCCGGTCATCGGGTCCCTGGGAATGCTGCGCAGGAAGCGGACTTTCTTGCCCTTGATGTCCACTCCCTTTACCAGTGTCTCCAGGTCGGGAGGATAGTTCTGGCTGTCCACCTTGGTCTGGATGGCGCCCTTGTCCGCCGCGTCTTTGTACTGGTCGATGGCGGCGCGCATCGTCCACAGGTCGTAGCGCAACTCGCGTTCCTTCTGGCGCTTGACCTGAAAACGAGCGATGGGCGCGGCGGCAGACGCCAGGATGGCCAGGATGGCCACCGTGATAATCAGCTCAACCAGCGTGAGCCCCTGCTCACCGGCTTTCCGGTTTGTGATTCTCCGCAGCTTCATTTCCCCGCTTATTTCACGTTGACGGTAATCTCAGAGCCCTGAGCCGGAACCGGTTTCTGTGAGCTCGATATGGCTCCCGGCCGGGTGATGGAAATCGTGCTCTGTCCCGGCGTCCTGGCCTGAAAGGCCAGCATGCACACCACTCCCGCGCCGCTCACGCCCGGCGTGCCCGGCGGCCGCGACGCATTGATCGTGATCGTGCCGGGACCGTCGTCGCGATGGACCAGCGCCGCCGCCTGCCCATCCCGCGTCAAAAAATCTCCTGCTCCCACGTTCACCAGCGACAGCTTGGCCGGATCGTAGGTGATCTGCAGCGGCACGCCGGAAATATCCGCTGCATTGCTGATCACCACCGGCACCTGGAACGTGGCGCCGCTGGCCACCGCGCCCGGCGGGCTCATCATCAGCTGCACTCCCTGGCTTGGCTGAGCCGGCTGTGCGGCCTTGGGCGCCGTGGCCTGTCCCGGCGGCGTGGATGGTGGCGACGGCGGCGTCAGCGGAGGCTTGGTGTTCAAGTTGGGGTGTGGCACCGTTGTCGCCGCGCCCTCCGCCGAGGCCTTCATTCGCGCCAGCGCCTCCGGAGCCGCGGCCGAAGGACTCGACCCCGGCACCGTGGCCTCCCGTTGCGACTCCGGTGTGGGCATGTGCGGCGCAATCCGCTCCGTCTCCAGCGGCTGCACCTGGGGCGGCATGTTCGCTCCCGGCCCCACCGCCGCAATTCGCCGCAGCTCCACGTTGGTGCCGGGGCCGGTGTCGATCGCCCGCATGTTCGACGCGGTAACGTCCGCCCCGCGCACCACGTGCGGCGTCATCAGGAACACCACTTCGTCGTCCGAGATGGTGTGATCCTTTGAACCAAAAAGGTACTTCAGGATCGGAATCGAGCTCAGCCCAGGAATCCCGCTCCAGCTCACCTGGTCTTGCTGGTCCAGGATGCCCGACAGGATGTTCACCTCGCCCTCGCGCAGCCGAACCGTCTCTTCATTGCTCTTCTGCGCGATGATGGGCTCGCTTACTCCTTCGATCGACGTCGATCCCGCTTGCGACGTCACCTCGACTTTCACCTTCAGCGTCACATCGTCGTCAAAGTGCACCGTCGGCGTCACCTCGATGTTCACGCCGATGTCCTGGTACTGGAACTGGGTTTCCGCGGCTGGGTATGCTCCCGCGGCGACGCCGATTCCGGACTGGAACGAGCCGGTGGCGTAAGGGATGCGCTCGCCGATCTTCAGCGTCGCCTTCTGCATGTCCGTGGCCCGCAGCCGCGGATTCTGCAGAATGCGCGTATTCGAGTCCGTCAGCAGCAGGTTCGCCGTGGCCGCGCCCACTGTCACCGCAAAGTCGTTCGAATTCAGGTGCGCCAGGTTATAGAGCGTCGGGCTGGTGCCCGTGCCCGTCGTCCCCGTCGGCGTGCAGGTCGTGCTGCCGGTCGGGCAGGTCGTGGTCGAGCTGGTGGTGGGCGACTGCAACTGCAAACCCACGCTGGACGGCCATTCCAGCCCGATCGTACGCTCCCAGTTCTTGCTCACTTCCAGCACCGCAATGTCCACCACCACTTCCGGTCGCGCCTTGTCCAGATCATTGATGATCTTCTGCGCCAGCAGCAGCTCGTCCGGCGTGCCCCGCACCACCAGCGCATTCTGGCTGGCCATTCCGAACACCTTGATCTGCATCAGCACATTGCGCAGCGCGGTCTGGATGTCGTTCAGGTCGTTCTGTTGCCAGGCGTTGGCCAGGTAGAACGTCTGCACCGCCTGCTCATCCAGATCGTTGCGCTTGGTACGGGTGTTCTGGGCCACAAAAATCGTGTTCGGTGTAACCGGCCGCCAGAACGTGTTGGAGATTACGCCCACGATGCGCAGCGCATCCAGCAGCGTACTGTTGTTCAGGTCTACGGTGATTCGCTTGGAAGTGTAATCCGGATCGAACAGAACATTGATCCCCGCCGCCTTGCCGATGGCCTCGTACACAACTTTCGAGTCTTGCGTGTAGTGCATCGTCAGGGGCTCGTTTGAAACCGGCTTCAATTGGACCGGCGAGCCCAGGGTGTTGAGCTCGTCTTCCTGATTGGCCTGTGCCTGCGCCACCGCCGGAACCCCCGGAACCGCCGAATTCTCCCGGCTCTGCAACTCGCTGATCGACTGCCCCACCGCCTCGTCGGAAGGGTCAATCTCCTGCGCGCGAAGATACTCCGTCAACGCCCCCTGGTAGTCGCCCGACTTCTCCAGTTGCTTCCCATTGCTCAGGTGCTGCCCGGCTGCGTTGATCCGCACCCGGTCCATCGAAGTCCTATAACGGATGTCCTTGTGATCCTTCTCGTCGGCCTTCTGGTAGTCGGTAAACGCAGCGTCAAAATCTCCACGCTGCTCGGCCGCTTGCCCTTCCTTATAGAGCTTCTTGGCTGAGGCTCCTCCCTTTGTGTGCTCGGCCGGCATGCCCATCGAGTCGTATTGCGCCTCGAGCCGCATTGCCAGCGGGCCAGTCAGAACGAACATCAACGAGAGAAGGAGACTCAACCGAAGAGCTCTGCCGGAGGCAGCCGCGAAACCTGCGCGATTCATCGAACTCCCTGGCGTCCGGCCGGCCCATCTGCCGCCCGCATCGTTCCCTCTAGCGGTGTGGCCGATTCGGTCGCCTGGAACGCGATTGATGCGGGGGCGTAAGCGTCTTCCGAAATACGGCAGGCCGGAACCGCATAGCCAGGTTGGCGCGACCTCAAGGAGTGCCAACCTTCTGCATGCTCTCAAAGACCACACAGTTTCCGAAAATGCCGAAATGCCCCACCTGCGTTGCCTCATTTTAGCAAAGCCCCATTGCCCGCGGCTCGTACCCTGCACCGGTGCTAGCATGAAGATTCAAGGACGTTTCCTGATGCCCCGCCAATCCAGCCATACCATCCAGCCGGCCGGCAAAACTGATGCTCCCAAGGCCGCCCGCCCGCGCGATCCCGTCGCCTCCGGCGAGCGCGATGCCGCCCAGAACCGCCGCGCCAGCCACGATTTCTTCCTCCTCGAACGCTTTGAGGCCGGAATCGCCCTCCGCGGCACCGAGGTCAAGTCCATCCGCCAGGGCAAGGCCAACCTCAAGGACGCCTACGGCCTTATCAAGGACGGTGAGGCCTTCCTCCTCAATCTCCATATCGGGCCTTATTCTCACGGAAATATTGCCAATCACGACGAAACTCGCACCCGCAAGCTCCTCATGCACCGCGAGGAGGTTCGCAAGCTACTGTCTAAGACGCAGGTTAAGGGACATACGCTCATACCCACCCGCCTCTATTTCAAAAAGGGCCGGGTCAAGTGCGAGCTCGCCCTCGCCCGCGGCAAACAGGACTGGGACAAGCGTGAAACCGAGCGCCGCCGCGACGCCGACCGCGAAGCCCGCGCCGCCGTCAACGCCAGCAAACTCCGCTCCCGCTCCAACGGCTGAAATGCGCTCTCCAAAAGCGCGCCGTCGCCCGCACAGCAGGATTCTCCCCCGTGACGAGTCTTCGTCCATGCCCGAATCGAACGGGCCTCGGGAGCGCCGGCTTCTCCTTGCCATTTGATGGACCGATGAATATCCTTCTATTGATCGCCAAATTCAGCCGTCAACGATTTCGGAGCAGGCATGCGCTGTTTGGATGCAGCAGCTTCGCCCCGGCAAGGTAAAGCTCATGCACCGTCGGCCCCAAGTCGATTCCTGCCCTGACTGCATGAATAGACGGCATTTTCTTATCACGGCGGGCCTTTTGGCGGCTGCCTCCATCTTTGACATTGCGCTGACTGGTTGCTCCAATTTCGTCGAAAGCATCCCTTGCCTTGGCCCCGCTGCCGCTCCAACCCCCGTTCCCGGTATGACCTACATTCGCGCATCCGAGATCGGATGCTCTCTCGATTGCGATTTGACCAACGGGCGAAGTAAAAATACCGGCGGACCCGCTCCCGACGATGGGCCACGCATCAACGCGGCGATGGCAAAAGCATCCCCATCCCATCCCATCACGTTCATCATTGACGGGGGCGTTTTGATCTCCGGCCTGTTTCTTCCCGCGGGCGGCGATTGGAGCATCGCCGGCCTCGGTTGCGGCACCGGCTTCTTCGTCAAAACCGGCACCAACAATGACGGCATACACAACGGGCCCCATGTGGTTTTACCCAATAGTCCCGGCCCGCCGGCTCCGGCCATACGCGGAAGCAACGTTTCCCTCAGCAACTTCACCCTGAATGGAAATGCGGGAAATGGCTTTAACGGAGATTCCACCAGTGGCAAACGCCAGGGATCACCGGATTGGTTCTTTGGAATCAATCTGGTCAATCTGGACAACATCACCATTGAGAACGTCGTCGTCGTAAACACCCCCGCCTACCACTTTCTGTTTTCCAACGTCGGAAACGTCTCCGTGTCGGGATGCTACATGAGAAGCCCCGGCGTGAACAACGACGGGCTGCATTTCGATGGACCGGCCAACGATATCGTGATTTCCAATTGCACCTTCATCACCGGTGACGATTCCATCGCCCTCAATTGTCCGGAAGGCTACACCGGCAGCATCTCCCGGGTCAAAGTTACCGGCTGCACTTTCAATAGCTTCTCCCTGATGAGGATGTATACAACCGCCGGCGGTCCCTTGAAATTCACCGTCAACGATGTGACCGTGAGCAACTGCACCGGTACACTCGCTGAAACCTGCTTTTTCCTTGGCCTGGCCCCCGATCCCGAGCCGGATTCCATCACCTCGTTAACCATTTCAGACTGTAACTTGGCTGCCCCGACGGTGCTCGCCCTGGCTGAGAATTTCGGTTCCATTGCGCTGAACAACGTTACCTGGGTCCCCGATGAGCCGGACACTTACTGGTCGGCCTCCCAGACCAATCACATCTCTGCCTTTGTGCGTCCATCCCCTTTCGGCGGCGTCAAGTGCACCGGTTCAAGCATCTCCTTTTCCAACTGCCAGATCGTTCGCAAATCGAACATCCAAACCGCGGCCTTCATTTTCGAAGACGGCACCAGCATTGACAATGTGGAGTTCAACGGGTTCGCGGTGCGCAATTCCGGGTCCTACGCACCCCTGCCCGCGTTGCTGAACATGGAAGCAGGATCGATCGGCAATCTCGTCTTCAACGCGGTCGATCCCGGAAATATCCAGGCCCCCGTGGAAAGCGGCGGATTCTCACATGTGAAGACGGTCAGTGGCCCGGGGGTACTTTGGACCGGCTGGAGTTTCCCCGACGCCGTGATGGCGGATCGGGTCCCTTATATTTCGGCAAGCACAGGCCGGCCGTCAATCAAGATTGACGGCGTAGTTGAACCGTATAGCAGCTCCGGCGCCTGGCCCAGTTAGAAATGGGCGTTGAACTCAAGGCGCGCGGCAGCCGTTCTTCCAATCAGGGCCACCGCTAATTCGTGGCGCACTCTGTCTGACAGCGCCGTCTTCTACTCCCTATTCCCTGCTCCCTAACCCCGAACCCCTCCTCCCTGCTAGATAATGGCTTCTATGCACGCTGATCTTACTTTCGCCCCTCTCGCCTCCATCGAGACGCCCTTGCTGGCCATCGTTGCAGCGGACGCTCAAGCCTCCAAGGCGCCCGACGCCAAACCGCGGCCCGAGCTGCTCACCTCCGACGCCGCCGTTCAATCCGCCGCGGCCGCTATTCTCTTGAGCGGCGAATTCAAAGCCGCCACCAACGAAACCCTCCTCATCCACGCCCCCGCCGGGTTGAAAGCCGCACGCCTGCTCATCGTCGGCCTGGGCAAGCCGGCAAAAGCCTCGGTCCATTCCGTGCGCAGCGCCGCCGGGACCGCCGTGCGTTTCACCAAGCCGCGTGGCATCCGCGAGCTGGTGTTCGCAACCCCGGCCGGCGCGCCCGAAGCGTTTCCCCTCCCCGCCAGCGCTCGCGCCGCGGTCGAAGGCGCATACGTCGGCGACTTCGATCCCGACACCTACCGCAGCGACCGCAAGGATCAGAGCGTGCAGGCATTCACCGTTGCCGTTCCCGCGTCGGCAAACAATGCCGCCGTCGAAGACGCCTTCCGCGAGGGCTGGATCGTCGGCGTGAGCCAGAACTTTGCCCGCTCGCTGGTCAACGAGCCCGGCAACAAGCTCACCCCCACTGAGTTCGGCCGTCGCGCCGCAGCCATGGCCAAGGAGGTCGGCCTCCACTGCGAAGTCCATTCCACAGAGAAACTGCATCAGCTGAAGATGGGCGCATTCTGGAGCGTGGCCCAGGGCTCGGCTGAGCCGCCCGCACTGATCGTGATGCGCTATGAGCCCGAAGGCGTCAAGGACGGCCCCGTACTCGGCCTCGTGGGCAAAGGCGTCACCTTCGATACCGGCGGCATCTCCATCAAGCCCTCCGATAACATGGAGAAGATGAAGTACGACATGGCCGGCGGCGCGGCCATGCTCGGCGCCATGCACGCCATCGCCCTGCTCAAGCCCAGGGTACGCGTCATCGCCATCGTCTGCGCCACGGAAAACATGCCCGACGGCAAGGCGCAAAAGCCCGGCGACGTCCAGACCGCGATGCCCATAGCCCCGGACAAGCCCGGCAAGACCATCGAGATCGTCAACACCGACGCCGAGGGCCGCCTGGTCCTCGCCGACGGCCTCACCTACGCGCGCCAGCTCGGCGCCACCCACCTGATCGACGCCGCCACCCTCACCGGCGCCATCGGAGTGGCGCTGGGCATGATCAACGCCGGCGCCTTCTCCAACGACGATGACACCTATGCGAAGTTCCAGGCGGCACTGGCCGTCAGCGGCGAAAAATTCTGGCGCATGCCTTTGGGCGACGAGTACGCCGACTTGATCAAGAGCGACATCGGCGACATCAAGAACACCGGTGGCCGCTACGGCAGCGCCATCACCGCAGCCGAGTTCCTGAAAGTTTTCGCCGAGGACACGCCCTGGATTCACCTCGACATCGCCGGCCTGGCCTGGATTGACGACAACAAGCCCTTCATCGCCAAGGGCCCCAGCGGCGTCGCCGTCCGTTCCATCCTCGAATGGGTCCGCAGCTACAGCTCCTGACCCGGCAGCTCCTTTTCGCCACCCTTGTCGCTGGCGTTCTGCTGCACAACTTCTTCAAGAAAACCCTCGTCACCACGGCCCGTGATCGCCATCACTCCCGGGTTCGTCGAACCGCGCTATTTTGGGAACAGCAAGGGCCGGATTCACGCCATCGTGAATCCGGCCCATTGGCTTTCAGAAGTGGTACCCCCACCCCCCCTATACTATGGTTCACAATGTGGGATATTTCGACAGTCGATTCAATAGAATCTAGTGTTTATCTAGAAAGCAGCTTCGAAAATCGTGCCACATCGTGACGTATCCCACTTCGTGGAGCGAAGTCTCAATCTGTGACTCAACCTTCAGTGCTTTACCGAGCCGTGCATTCCCGCCTCAAAGCTCCGTCTGTCGAGCCTTGGCAGCCCGCGCGCCACGCGATCGGGAACAATCGCGTAATGCCGCGCGGCAATCAGCAGCTCCGGCACGCACCAGACGTCGTCCTCGGAAGTCATCCAATGCAGGCGATCCAGGCGCGCCAGGTTCACGGCCTGGGAGTAGCTGCGCAGGGTGCGCTGGCCGCGCAGATTGTAGTAGTGCTCAAAGTAGCTCAGCGCCAGCTCGCGCAGGGTGCGGTAAACGGGCGCGCGGAAGCGCAGGCCGGCGAAGTTGGACTTGGCGATAGCGCCCCAGAGGCCGTGCTCGCGATAGAGAGCTACAACGTGGTCATCGTCGTAAACCGCCTCGAAATCCATGAGCAGCGGCGGGCGTCCGTTGACCCTCAGTGCCGCAGCCGCCAGCATGGCGCCTTCAAGGCAGTGCCCCTTGCGCTCGCGCAGCACGCGCTGGGGCGATCGCGCCGAGTGCGCGTAGTCGTACTCAATCCCGTCAACGAATTTCTGGATGCGCGCGGGCGTCTTCAGCGCGCGCAGAGTGCGCAGGCCTGCCGCCGAGAGGTCGAAAGTCATGCCGCCGTTGCCCAGTCCGTTGCCGGACGCATTCCGGCCATTGCGTTCGCCGCGACGATTGCTCATCATCAGTTTCTTTGAAGGATACAGGAGCGCGCTGGTTTTGAAAGGGCACGACTTTAGTCGTGCCGTTAAAGCCAGTTAATTGGGACTGGCTTCAGCCGCTGAGGGAAGTCCTAAAGCGAACTGAACCAGGCACAGTGGTTTTCCCGCAGCCTGTTAGGCCCCTCAGGTATCTCGCACCGATTACCTGGAACCGCGAAAACAATGCGCGCGAAGGTTGGATCAAGTAATATTCTCAGCAACCAATGATTTGACAAGGAGAGCCCATGGAGCCGGAGAACACCGCGTCCGCGCCTGAACTTCCATCCAACCAACAACTCATGCCTGCGGGCGAAAGCGGCCTGGCTTCGGGAAGCGGCGTGCCCACGCCGCCCGCGCGGGGAGGCATCGGCTGGGTGTTCATCGGCCCGCTGGGGCTGCGCGCGGGCTGGTCGGTGGCCATCTTCATCGCGCTTCTGATCGGGCTCGGGCGCGTGCTCGGCATCATCATCAAGGCCACGCACACGATGCCGCCGCCGGGAAAGATCGCCGTCTTTACGCCGCTCATTGGCGTGGTAAGCGAGGGCGCGTCGGTGCTGGCGATCGTCATCGCCGCCTGGATCGTGTCGCGGATCGAGCGCCGACGGCTGGCGGAGTACAACCTCATCGGTCCGCGGCGGGTTCCGCGGTTCTTCAGCGGAATCGTGACCGGCTTTCTCGCGCTCTCTGTGCTGGTAATCGCGCTCATGTCGGGCGGATGGCTGCACTTCGGACAGAGGGCCCTGAACGGCAGCCAGATCGCCGTTTATGCGGCGGAATGGGGCGTCGTATTCCTGCTGGTGGGCTGCTCCGAAGAAGGCCTGGCGCGCTGCTTCCTGCTCTTCGAGTTCGCGCGAGGGCTGAACTACTGGTGGTCCCTGGGTCTGGTGGCCGTTGCGTGCACACTGCTCTCGCTGAATCCCAGGGCCAGCGGCCTGTGGGGCATGTACGCGATCGCATTGCTGGGGCTGGCCCCTTGTTTGTTGCTGCAATTGAAGCGTGCCCCCAGCACGGGCTTCTGGTGCGCGGCCTGGGTCACCTCCGTGCTGTTCGGAGCCGGGCACACCGCCAATCCCGGCGAGAACTGGATCGGAATCTTCTCCGCGGCGGGAATCGGCTTTGTCTTCTGCGCCAGCGTCAAGCTGACTGGCTCGGTGTGGTGGGCCATCGGGTGCCACGCTGGGTGGGACTGGGGGCAGACCTTCTTTTATGGCACGCCGGATTCGGGAATGGTTGCCAAAGGACACCTGCTTACCGTCACCTCGTCCGGTTCGACTCTCTGGAGCGGCGGCGCAGACGGCCCGGAGGGAAGCCTGCTGGTGATTCCGACCATGCTGCTGATCCTGCTGGTGCTGCTGGTGCAGTATGGCCGCAGGCGCCGGGATGAAGCAGCGGGCACGTTGGCCGAGCAGTCTGCAGGCTGAGGGCGCAGCTCTGGCGAAGCGGAGCGCGGGGTTATTCTGACAGTGACCGATGGCTGACTCCGACGCAATCGCTTCCTCCTTTGCCCGAACCTTAAGAATGGCCCCGCAAAAGCGGCGTTGGCTGCGCGTTTTGCTCTACACGCTGACCGCGCTGGTGCTGCTGCTCGTGGCGCTTGCGGTTTGCTGGGCGCTGTGGCTGCGCGCGGCGGAGAAAGCCTCGCTGCCGCAACTGGACGGCGTGATCCGGCTGCCCGGGCTCTCTGCTCCGGTGACGGTGTGGCGCGATGTCCACGGCGTGCCGTATATCGACGCGGCCACGCAGGACGATCTGTTTACCGCCCAAGGCTATGTGACGGCGCAGGACCGGCTGTGGCAGATGGACCTCTACCGGCGCAATGCCAACGGCGACCTGGCGGAGATCCTGGGGCCCGCGCTGGTGGAGCACGACCGGATGCAGCGGATTCTCGGCTTCCGGCGCGTGGCGGAGCGCGTCTATGCCAGCCTGGATGCCGATGACCGGCGCCGCCTGGACGACTATGCGCGCGGAGTCAACCTCTACATCCAGCAGCACCAGGACAAGCTCCCGGGCGAGTTCCGCATGCTGCTCTACAAGCCGCGGCCGTGGAGTGGCGCGGACTCGCTGAGCATCCCCACGATGATGATCGACATGCTGGACACGCACTGGGATGTGAAGGTGGAGCGGGAGCGGATCCGGGCCAGGCTCAACAATCCCCGGCTTGAGGCGGAGCTATACCCAGTCGGCTCGTGGCGGGACCATCCGCCCACGGGAAACGTCATTGACTGGTCCAAGCCGGATCCCGCGCGAACGGAGATCCCCCAGGACAGCGAAACGGCATCGGCAACGCCCTCGGTAAAGGACAACGACCAGCCCGTGCTGGCGGGCATGCGCGCGCTTGAGGCCGAGCTGGGCCTGCCAGGCTGTGGCAGTTGCGCCGCAGGTTCTAATAACTGGGTGATCAGCGGAAAGCACACCGCCAGCGGGCTTCCGCTGCTATCGAACGACATGCACCTGCCCATCCAGGTCCCCGGAATTTGGTTTATGGCCGAGCTTAAGGCGCCGGGATATCACGTGGAGGGCGTCACGCTGCCGGGAGTCCCTGGAGTGATCGCCGGTCATAACGACCATATTGCATGGGGGTTTACCGCGCTCCTTGCCGATGTACAGGACGTTTACGTGGAGAAGCTGGACGGCAAGGGCAACTACCGAACGCCCGATGGGAGCTGGCAGGCCCTGGCAACAGATCGGGAGACCATCCACGTGCGCGGCGGCAAGGACGTGACCGTGGACGTGCAGTCAACCGATCATGGGCCGATTGTGACGCCGGTGATTCCCGGCGAAACGCGTTCGCTGGCGCTCAAGTGGACGCTGTACGATCCCTCGCTGCACGGGATGCCGATCTACGAGATGAACACGGCGTCCAACTGGACGGAATTCTCCGCCGCGCTGGCGAACTGGGACTGGCCGTCGCAGAACGTGGTGTACGCGGACGACCAGGGGCACATTGCTTACCATGCGGTGGGACGGGTGCCGCTGCGACCGGCGGGTTTGCAGGGCGTGCCCATTGCGGACAACGCGCACGAGTGGGCGGGATACATTCCGTTCGACGGGATGCCGAATGCGTTCGATCCGCCTTCCGGCTTCCTGGCCACGGCGAACGCGCGCGTGACCACCGACAAATCGCCGTACCCGCTGTCGCTGGAGTGGATCGACCCTTACCGGGTGGAAAGGATTTACAAATCGCTCCAGGACCGCGACGGGTTGAAGCCGAAAGACATGCTGGCAGTCGAGACCGACATTTACAGCGAGGTGGACCAGGAGCTGGGGCATCGGTTTGCCTACGCAATCGACCATGCCGGCAAGGTGGATGACCGTCTGCGCAAGGCAGCCGACCTGATGCGCGGCTGGGATGGAAAGCTGACGACCGATTCGGCCGCGGCTTCCATCGTCGATCGCGCGCGGCAGCAACTCTGGCCGCTGATCCTGGAGCCAAAGCTGGGCAAGCTGACGCGGGACTATCACTGGGGCGAAAAGGATTTTGCAGAAGAGGAGATCGTCATGCGCGGAACCGGCGAGTGGCTGCCGCCGGGCTACAAGACGTGGGATGACGTGCTGGCGGAGGCGGTGCGGCGCGGGATGAATGTGGGCAAGGCGCCGGCGGACGTGAGCCAATGGGCCTATGGGAGCTGGCATATCGTGATTGCCGAGCATCCGCTGTCGGCGCTGTTTCCACTGATTACGCGCGTGGCGCAGACTGGTCCGGCGCCGCAGAGCGGAGACGAGACCACGGTAAAGCAGGTGGGCCGCAGCTTCGGTCCGTCGCAGCGGTTCACCATGGATTTCAGCAACGTGGACAGCTCGACCGAGAACATCGTGCTGGGCGAGAGCGGGAATCCTTACAGTCCGTATTTCCGCGACCAGTGGACGGACTGGCTGGGCGGGACCACGTTCGCCATGCCCTTCAGCGATGCGGCGGTGGCGGCGAAGACCGTACATACGCTGAAGCTGGAACCGTAAAGGCAGGGGTCAGGGATCAGGGATCAGAGGCGCAGGGACTAGGGACGATCGACCAGGGACTATAGGCTTATAGGCTGTAGAGTACGGGGGGAAACGTGTGGCGCAGCTTGTTGCGTCGGCGGGTAGCGGCGGTAGGGCGCAGGTGAGAGCGGCTGGCGGAAGAAACTGGGCCGGATTTGCTGTGGTGCTGGCGGCCGCGGCGCTCGCCGTCGCTCCGTTGCTGGTGCGCGGACCCTCCTGCGGCCACGACTTCGATTTTCATCTGGTCTCGTGGATGGACGCATTGGCGAGCTGGCGTCACGGCATCCTCTATCCCCACTGGACTCCCAGCCCAAATTTTGGAGCCGGCGAGGCGCGGTTTGTGTTCTATCCGCCGCTGACCTGGATGCTGGGCGCGGCGCTCGGGTCGGCGCTGCCGTGGACGCTGGTTCCTGCAGCCCTGACATTCTTGCTCCTGGCCGGGACGGGTTTAGCCACCAGGGCGCTGGCGCGGCAGGCGCTCCCGGGCGGCGCGGCCACCCTGGCCGGCTGCGTGGCCATTTTTTCAAGCTATCCGCTGTTCTGCGCCTATGAGCGGGCTGCCTATGGAGAGCTGACGGGGGGCTTCTGGATTCCGCTTTTACTGCTCTATATTCTGCGCGACCGCGATCCATCCGCCCCACTCAGGGTGCGATGGCTGGATGGGGCGGCTGCGCCGCTGGCGTTGGCGCTGGCTGGATGCTGGCTTTCCAATGCTCCGCTGGGGGTGATGGCCAGCTACCTGCTTGCCGCCATGGCGCTGACCCTGGCGGCTCTGGAGAAGTCATGGGCTCCAGTGCTGCGCGCGGCCCAGGCTGCGGTGCTGGGGTTCGGTCTGGGGGCTATTTACCTGGTTCCCGCGGCAGTTGAACAGCACTGGGTAGAAATCGGCCGGGTGATTGACGATCCCGGCTCCATGATCGAAGGCAGTTGGCTTTTTGCCCGTCACAGAAGTCCCGATCTGGCTGGGCACGACGTGGTGCTCTTGCAGGTGTCCATCATCGCCGTCACGATGGTGGCATTGGCCCTGGCCGGGCTCATTGTGAGTTGGCGGCGGGGCACGCTCCCCGGCGGCCGCCGCTGGTGGATCCCGCTCGCCCTGATCCCTGTCGCGGTGCTGTTTCTTCAGCTTCCTCTGTCGCTGCCGATTTGGAATCTGCTGCCCCGGCTGAGGTTTTTGCAGTTTCCCTGGCGCTGGCTGGTAGTTCTTGAGGCGCCGATGGCGATCTTGCTGGCCGCGGCTGTCCGGCCTCGGGAGTCCGCGCGGCGCTGGTGGTGGGTGACGGTCGCGGCGGTGTGTGCCGCGATCTTTTTGGGCGCGACGGCAAACGCCGAGATCTCTAATTTCCAGGTTTGCGACGAAGAGGACAACGTGCCCGCCATGGTGAGCGCGTACCGCAGCGGCGCGGGCTTTGACGGTTACGACGAGTACGCGCCGCTGGGCTCGGACGAGTCTTCCGCGGCCAAGGGCCTTCCCGCAGGCTGTCTGGTGAGCGATCCAACGACGGAGCTGGGAGCGGTCGATCCCGACTCGCAACTGCTCGAATGGTCGCCGGATCAGAAAAGCTGCGCCGCCACGTTCTCGTTCGACAGCACAGGCGCCGACTCCGAAAATTGGCGTATCCGCGGCGTCGCTCCCCAGGCCGGTTTTCTCATTCTGCGACTTCGCCGCTATCCCGCATGGGATGTGAAGGTGAATGGCCGCCCCGCCGCGTCCGGGCCTGCCCGCGCCGACGGCATGATCGTCGTTCCGATCTCCTCGGGAGGGTTCAACGTGAGCGCGGACTGGACCACGACCCCCGATGAGCGGCTGGGACCGATCATCTCCCTTGTGGCGCTGCTGCTTGTCACAGGCGTGTGTGTGCTTGAACGGCGGCGAAGTCGCGCTCAGGTATCATGAAGGCAAATGTCTGTCGATGTAAATTTGCTGAGAAAAATAGGAATAGAACTAACGGATGTGGCTCTGACGGCGCTGCTGCCGAGCGTGGAGACGGTGCCGTCGTCGATTCACGCGGCCATGCGCCACTCCACGTTTGCGGGAGGCAAGCGGCTGCGGCCTCTGCTGGCCTACCAGGCGGCGGCGACCATTTGCGACGAGGTTCCGCATGGCATCGAGGAACTGGGCGCGGCGATTGAGATGCTGCACACCTATTCGCTGATCCACGATGACCTGCCGGCGCTGGACAACGACGATCTGCGGCGCGGCAAGCCCACGTGCCACGTGGTATTCGGCGAGGCCATCGCGATCCTGGCGGGCGACGCGCTGCAGACGCGGGCGTTCGAAGTGCTGGCCAACCTGAAGTGCCCGCCGGCGGCGACGGTGGGGATCATCCGGCTGATTGCAAATGCGGTGGGAACGGTGGAGGGGATGATTGGCGGGCAGGTGCTGGATCTGGAAAGCGAGCACCAGGAACCAACGGCGGAACTGGTTGAGGCGATTCACCGGGCCAAGACGGGGGCGCTGATCCGGGTGAGCGTGGTGGCGGGCGGCGTGTACGCCGGCGCCACGGCGGAGGATGAGGCAACGCTGGACCGCTTCGGGCGCAAGGCGGGGCTGGCGTTTCAGATTGTGGACGATGTGCTGGACATGACCGTGGACAGCCTGCACCTGGGCAAGACCGCGGGCAAGGATGCAGCGACGGAAAAGGCCACGTGGCCGGCGGTTTACGGCATTGAACAGAGCCGGCGGGACGCGTCGCGCCTGGTCGAAGAGGCGTTTGCGGCGCTTGAGCCGTATGGAGAGCGCGCGGAGGGGCTGAAGGCCGTGGCGCGGTATCTGGTGGAGAGAAAAAACTAGCCAGTAGCTTGTAGCCGGTAGCTTGTAGCCGGTCGCGACGGGCTGAAGAGTGGGTGCTACCGGCTACGAGCTACAGGCTACAAGCTGCGTTCACAATGCTTTCTGAATCCGACATTCTGACTGCGCTGCGCGACTGCTTCGATCCCGAGGTGAAGTTGAACCTGGTGGATCTGGGGCTGATTTACGGTGTGGAGACCGGCCCCGACCCGGACTCGACGCCCAGGTGGCCGCGGCAGTGGGTTCGGGTGACGATGACGCTGACCACGCCGCAATGCCCGGCGAGCGGATTGATTTTGGAGCAGGTCGAGAACCGGCTGCGCGGGATTCCCAACATTTCGAAGGTGGACGTGGAACTGGTTTGGGAGCCGAAGTGGACACCACACCGGATCAGCGAGACGGGACGGCGGCAGTTGGGGATTTAGGCCCGTGTCCGTGTAGTCTTGTCGCTTCCCAGGTCCCAAAATCGGGACCCTTCGGCAAGCTCAGGGCAGGCTCTGGGGCACCCAAATTCAAAAGCAGAATTACAAAATCACCTGGACACAGTACTATGCCGATTTCCCGATGATGGACATAATCTTGTCGCGTTTGGAGGCGAGGTCGTCGATGGTCTGCTGTGCCTGGTCGAGCATGCGCTGGGCGGTGTTGAGGTAGTTCGGCAGCGCGTCCCACCATTTCTTGACGAGCTCCTTTTCGTCCACCATGGCCAGAGCGGCGCCGGCGGCGCTGGCCACCAGGCCTGCCCGGCGCTGGCCCGTGAGCAGCAGGACTCCGCCGGCCAGCAGGCTGCCGGCGGCGCCGTAGCGGACCCAGAGGGGAGAAGCGCAGGCCTTCCCCGGCGGTTCTACGTGAATTTGTTCGGCGTCTCCGGGCGGAAGCGGTTGAGCACCCATGATTCTCTCCTTTTTGCCTGGTGTCTCCCTCAGAATGATACGGAAGATGCGGGGTTTGCGGAAGCCCGGACGAAGCCCCGGCCGCATCAGGACAGATGCGCCGGAACCGCGCGCGGGTGGTCCGGATCAGGCCGCAGCTCAATCAAGGTCGAACTCGCGCAAAGGCTTGACGTCGGGAGCGTCCTTGGCCTTTTTGAGCGCTTCGGCAAACTTCTTCTCCAGCAGGTCGGCCTTGTTGCGCTCGGCGTCCACGCTCTGGCGGAAGATGGACTCCTTTCGTTCCTCGTGGTCGCGCATGGCTTTGGCCGCGGTTTCCAGATCCTCGAACATGCGCTTGCGGGGCGCCGGGGTGTGGCTGATGACCAGGCCGTTGGCGGCGTCGATCTTAATCATGGCTCCGCAATCGGGGCAGGCTACTTCAAACGTTTCTACGGTTTTCTTCGCCATTTCAATCAGAATTGTAGGCTCGGGGGCGGGGGTTTGTGTAGGGAGGGGAATGAATGCCGGGCAAGTGCCGGCGTCGCGCTGAATCGCGGCGGCGCCAGGTTGACCGTGGTGCTGAACTTTCTCCGCGCCGCAAACGTACCTCGGGAGAAGGCGCAATCCCTGTTCTGGACTCAGATTTGAATGAATCCAGAGGGGGGATTGGTGTGCGAGGAGGAAGAGATGATGGGTTGCAGGATGGCTGTGATGCTGGGGTTTGCGATGGCGATTGCGCTGCCGGGCGCCGCACAAAAGCAGCTTGCCGGCGATTGGCAGGGAACGGTGAGCGCCGGTTCCGGGGATGAGCACATTGTGTGGCACGTGGCGCTGGCCGCGGATGGCGCCGTGACCAGCACGTTCGACAACACGGATGAGGGAATCAGCGGCATCAAGGTCAAGACTCTCGAGCTGAAAGACAACGCGCTCAGCCTTACTGTGGACGATGAGGTGGAGGCAAACGGTTCTCCGTTGACCATCCGGGGAACCTTTGCGGGCACATTGAGCGCGGATGGGAACGTGATATCGGGAACGTGGACTCAGACCGAGCCCGAACAGCCTGCGGCTGAAGTGAAGCTGAAGCGCGTGGATAACAGCGCGGCGGCGAAGCCATGAAGTGGATTCCGGCGGCGGTTTTGCTGGTGTTGCTTGCCGGCGCTCGGAGTGGCCTGGCACAGAGCGCTCCGTCGCCCACTGCGGAGGCGATCATGGCGCGAGTGGCCGCCAACCAGGACCGAGCCGTGGCCGAGCGCGCCCACTATGTCTACGTCCAACATTTCACCTGCCCTCTTACGAGCGGAAGACCCATGCGCAGAAAGTCCTTAGCGAGACTTGACGGAACCTGATAGTGTTCTGGATATTGCAGACTAGCGGGCCTCCTGGGGTGAGGTGCATCGTGGATCCAGTCAGGGCTGCGCTCATTCAGCGCGTCGAGGATGAGTTTGGGATCAACGTCTCTGATGGAGAAGCACTGAAGGCGCGCACGGCCGGCGATCTGCACGCACTGCTGATGGGGAAGCTTAAGCGGGATGACGCGCTGCTTCTGGCGAGGGCGCTTTACCAGGCGCGGCGGGCTTTGGCAAATGGGTTGGGAGTTCCGCGGCAGACCCTCGGCCCGGCAACCCGGCTGGCAGAGCTGGTGCCGCCGGAGGGGCGCGTGGAACGTTGGAATAGGATAGCCAGGGTCGCGGGCGAACCGTTTCCCGGATTGCGTCTTTCCCGGCGATTGCAGGATCGCATCATGCTGGCGAGCATGGCCGTGGCCAGCCCGCCGGTGATCGCCCTGTGGTGGGCGCTGTACGCGCTGGACTGGATTCGCGGCATCTGGGCGCTGCTCTTCTCCATGCCCGCCGCATTGGCGTTTCTTCTGATCGAAAGCCGTGTGGACAAGCATTTGCTGCGAGCCACTGCGCGGAGGGCGACTGAACTGCCGTGCGAGACGGTGCAAGAACTGGCGCAGCAGCTGGTGGAAATGAATCCTGTGAAAATCAATCGTTCGGTTCTGCGCGTAGGCGAGGGAGCCGGGAAAGCGCCGTCGAGCGAGGATGTCTGGGTTCGGCTTGCCGGAGTGTTGCGGCAATCGGGCGGCAGCGAACAGGGAAACATCATGCCGGGAACAGCGATCCCCGAACTGGAGAATGCGCAGTAAGAAGAAGCCTGAGCCCGGCACGGCTGGAGCGTGGCTGCGCTTCTCTGGCGGGTGCTTTGGGGCGCGGTCAGTGCTTTTCCACCGCGGTGGCAAGCTTGGCTTCGGCCTCGGAAATGACGCGCTGCGCGCGGGCGTAGGCTTCTTCACTTTCGCCCGCGTCCTTCCACATCTGCAGGCCGCGATCGAGCTGCTGCTGGGCACGCGCCGTGTCGATTTCCTCAGGCTTGAGCGCGTCGTTGGCGAGGATGGTGACGCGGTCGGGGAGCACCTCAACAAATCCCCAGCTGACGTTGTAAATCTGCTCGCCCCCGGAATCGGATCCGGCCCTGCCATGGACGCGTACGTCGCCGGCGCCGAGCTCGGCCAGCAGCGGCGCGTGGCCGTAGAGGACCTCCATGTAGCCGTTCTTCGCGGGAAGCTCCACGGCACTGGCGGGCGCGTCAAAGAGCGTGCGCTCGGGAGTGACGAGCCGGACGCGAAGCGAGTTGGATGTGTCTGCCATGGGCTCCTTTGAGTCGCCAGGGATCAGTGAACAGTGATCAGTGGTCGGTTTAAGAACTCCCTTACCGGATTCGCGGCTACTGTCCACTGATCACTGATCACTGGCCACTGACCACTGTCTTTACGCCGTCGCCTTCATCTTCTCCGCTGCGGCCAGCACTTCCTCGATGGCTCCCTGCATGTAGAACGCCTGCTCGGGGACGTCGTCGTACTTGCCTTCGAGAATGCCCTTGAAGCTGCGGACGGTGTCTTCAATCTTCACGTAGCGCCCCACAATGCCGGTGAACTGCTCGGCCACGTGGAACGGTTGCGAAAGAAACTTCTGCACTTTGCGCGCGCGCATTACCGTGAGCTTGTCTTCTTCGCTCAGCTCGTCGATGCCTAGGATGGCGATGATGTCCTGCAGGTCTTTGTAGCGCTGGAGGATCTTCTTTACGCCCTGGGCCACGTCGTAGTGTTCCTGGCCCACGATGCGCGCGGCGAGGATGCGCGAGGTGGAGGCCAGCGGATCGACGGCCGGGTAAATGCCGAGCTCGGAGAGCGGACGGCTCAACACGGTGGTTGCGTCCAGGTGCGCAAACGTCGTCGCCGGCGCCGGATCGGTGAGGTCGTCGGCGGGCACGTAGACAGCCTGCACCGAAGTTACCGAGCCCTTGCTGGTTGACGTGATGCGCTCCTGCAATTCGCCCATCTCGGTGGCCAGGTTGGGCTGGTAGCCCACGGCCGAGGGCATGCGGCCCAGCAGCGTTGAGACTTCAGAACCAGCCTGGGTGAAACGGAAGATGTTGTCGATGAACAGCAGCGTATCGGAGCCTTCGACGTCGCGGAAGTACTCGGCCACGGTGAGCGCGCTGAGGGCCACGCGCAGGCGGGCTCCCGGCGGTTCGGTCATCTGGCCGTATACCAGCGCGCATTTCGACTCCTGCCACTTGCCGGGCTTGATGACGCCGGACTCGGTCATTTCCAGCCACAGGTCGTTACCCTCGCGGGTGCGCTCGCCCACGCCGCCGAAGACGGAGTAGCCGCCGTGGTTCTTGGCCACGTTGTTGATGAGCTCCATGATGACGACGGTTTTACCCACTCCGGCGCCGCCGAAGAGGCCGATCTTGCCGCCCTTCAAAAACGGCTGGATGAGGTCGATGACCTTGATGCCGGTCTCGAACATCTCCTCGTGCGTGGATTGCTCGTCGAAGAGCGGCGCGGGGCGATGGATGGGCATGCGCAGCTTTTCGCCGATGGGGCCGAGGTCGTCCACCGGCTCGCCGATAACGTTGATGACGCGGCCCAGCGTCTCCTTGCCCACGGGCATGCGGATGGGGCCGCCGAGATCGATGGCCTTCATGCCGCGGACCATGCCGTCGGTGGCTTCCATAGCGACGGTGCGGACGCGGCCTTCGCCCAGGTGCTGCTGCACTTCGAGGATCACGTTGATGGGAACGGGGGTGGTGAAGCCTTCGCTGACGACGCGCAGCGCCTGGTAGATGGGCGGCATCGTCGCCTCTTCAAACTGCACGTCCACCGCGGGACCGGATATCTGGATAACCTTGCCTGTGTTTTCTGCCATTCGTTTGCCTTCTCGTTCGAAGCTGTCTTCACAGCGCCGCCGCGCCGCTCACAATCTCAATGATCTCCTTGGTGATCGCCGCCTGGCGCACGCGGTTCATGTGCAGCGTGAGCGAGTCGATCATGTCGGAAGCGTTGTTGGTTGCCGAATCCATTGCCGTCATGCGCGCGGCATGCTCGGCCGCCACCGATTCCGTCATGGCGTGATAAAGCATGGCCGAAATGTACTGCGGCAGCAGCCCGTTGAACAGATCCTCCGGGGGCTGCTCGTAAATGTAGTCCACGTTGGCGGTGCCGAAGTTCTTTGCTTCCTCGTCGGCTTCATGCGTATCCATGGGCTCCAGCGCGATGCCCGAGGTCAGCGCCGCCTCTGCCGCGCGTTCTTTCTCAGCCAGGGTCGGCTCCGCCGCGCCGGCCACCTGCTGCGCGCCGATCTTGATCAGCGGCAGCAGCTTT
This sequence comes from uncultured Acidobacteriota bacterium, assembly GCA_963766785.1. Taxonomy (GTDB): domain Bacteria; phylum Acidobacteriota; class Terriglobia; order Terriglobales; family Acidobacteriaceae; genus Telmatobacter. The sequence continues at coordinate 212,553 of CAVYBV010000002.1, read as the reverse complement.
TCCACCACCACGCGCTGCGCGATCACCGACTTGAACTCGTTGTAAACGATGTAAGCGGCGTCGATCTCTTCATGGCAGTATCGCGAGATGATGTTCTCCGCCAGCTTGAACACGCGGTTCGCTTCCAGCTTGACCAGCATGCCGGGATGGTCGCCGGTAATCTCGACGCGCCCTTTGCGCTGGCTGCGCTGGGGCGCCGCCTCGGCGTTCTCCTCGGTGCTCTCCGCGTACTCCGCCATGGGGAAGCGCCGGCGCAGCACATCGCGCCCCTTGCGCCCTACCGCCTCGATATCGAATTCCTTGTCCGGTCCCGCATCGATGAACTGACTTGCGGTCTTCACGATGTTGGCGTTGAAAGCGCCGGCAAAACCGCGGTCACCGCTGACGACTACCAGCAGAACGCGCTTTTCCACGCGCGTGGCGAAAAGAGGATGGCGCAGGTTGCCGGTTTCCGGATCGACGATCTCGATACGCCGCGTCAGCGACTCCAGCACGCTGGTAATCATCTTCGCGTAGGGCCGCGCCGCCAGCGCGCGCTCCTGTGCGCGGCGCAGCCGGGCCGCCGAGACCATCTTCATGGCCTTGGTAATCTGGCGCGTGCTTTTTACGCTGCGAATGCGGCGTCGAAGATCGAGTACGTTGGCCATTGTTCAGTTCTCAGTTCGTAGTTCACAGTTCTCAGTTCACAGTGGTTAGTTCGTAGTTCCGGTTCGCCGCGACATTACTGTGAACTGTGAACTAAGAACTGTGAACTTGTTGCTAAGCCTTCACCGCTTCCTGCTGCTCGGCCTTGAACGTTTCCTTGTACTCCTTCATGGCCGCATGCAGGCGGTTGCGCAGGTCGTCATCGAGCTGTTTCTTCTGGGTCAGGTCGCTCATCAGCGCCGACTGCGATTCTGCAAAGAACTTGTGCAGCCCGTCCTCGAAGGCACGAATCTGCTCCACCTTGAGGTCGTCGAGATAGCCCTGCGTGCCGGCGAACAGCGCTACCACCTGCTGCTGCCAGGTGAGCGGCTGGAACTGCGGCTGCTTGAGCAGTTCGGTCAGGCGCTGGCCGCGGGCAAGCTGCTTCTGCGTGACCGGATCGAGATCGGAGCCGAACTGGGCGAACGCCGCCAGGTCGCGATATTGCGCCAGGTCGAGCTTGAGCGTCGCGCCTACCTGCTTGGTGGCCTTGATGGCCGCCGAGAAGCCCACGCGCGAAACCGAGAGGCCGACGTTGACGGCGGGGCGCACGCCGGAGTTGAAAAGGTCGGTCTCCAGGTAGATCTGGCCGTCGGTGATGGAGATGACGTTGGTGGGGATGTAGGCGGAAACGTCGCCGGCCTGGGTCTCGATGACCGGCAATGCCGTCAGCGACCCGCCGCCGCGCTCCTTGGAGAGCTTTGAGGCGCGCTCGAGCAGCCGGGAATGCAGGTAGAACACGTCGCCGGGGTACGCCTCGCGGCCCGGCGGCCGGCGCAGCAGCAGTGAAATTTCGCGGTACGCCATGGCGTGCTTGGAAAGATCGTCGTACATCAGCAGCGCGTGCTTGCCCTTGTCGCGGAAATATTCGCCCATGGCGCAGGCGGCGTAGGGCGCCAGATAGAGCATGGGCGCGGGTTCCGAGGCCGACGCCGCGACGATGATGGTGTGCCCCATGGCGCCGCGCTCGGTCAGCGTCTGCACCACCTGCGCGATGGACGAACGCTTCTGGCCGATGGCGCAGTAAATGCAGATCAGGTCGTTCTTGGCGTTGTTGATGATGGTGTCCAGCAGCACCGCGGTCTTGCCGGTCTGGCGGTCGCCGATGATCAGCTCGCGCTGCCCGCGGCCGATGGGAATCATGGCGTCGATGGCCTTGAGGCCGGTGGCCATGGGTTCGCGCACCGGTTGGCGATCAATGATGCCGGGCGCAAGACGCTCCACCGGGTTGGTCTGCGTGGTGGCAATGGGCCCCTTGTCGTCGATGGCCTGCCCCAGCGCATTGACCACGCGTCCGATCACGGCGTCGCCTACGGGCACGGAAAGAATCTTGCCCGTTCGCTTCACCTCGTCGCCTTCCATGAGCTCGGTGTAGTCGCCCATCACGACAGAGCCCACCTGGTCCTCTTCAAGCGACAGCGCGAGGCCGGCAATGCCGTGGGGGAAGCTGAGCAGCTCGCCGGCCATCACCTTGTCCAGCCCATGAATGCGGGCAATGCCGTCGCCCAGCGAGGTGATGGTGCCCACCTCGTCCACCTGAACCTTGGAATCGTAGTTCGCGATTTGCTCGCGAAGAAGTTGCGTAATCTCGTCTGCCTTGATCTGAGCCATTTGCAGTGAACAGTGATCAGTGATCAGTGGTCAGAGACCCGCCGCTTGCGGGCTGTCCGCGACCTCAATCCTGAACGCCTGCTCTCCTTTCCAAATACTTGAATTCCGTTCAAATTCCGAAGGCCGACACTCGCTGCTCCCATTGCTGACCGCTGAACACTGATCACTGACCACTGTCAGCCCGCCAGCTCTTCCCTCAACCGCTCCAGCCTGCCCTTGAGCGAGCCGTCGTACACGGTGGACCCGATGCGCACGATGGTCCCGCCCAGAATCGACTTATCCAGCGTGAAGCTGGCCTTCACTTTCCCGCCGGCCAGCTTTCCCACGCTGGCCAGCAATGCCGCTCGCTCCTGTTCGGGGAGCTCCCGCGCGGTCAAAATCTCCGCCTCCCGAACACCCTGGCGTTGTTCCAACTCGGCGCGATACGCCGCGGCTACCTGGTGCACGTGGGCAATGCGATCGTTGCGAATCAAAATCGCGATCAAGTTGCGCAGCTCGCTTTGCATCCCGAGCTTTGCGTTCATCTTGTCCAGTATGGAGACCTTCTGCTCGGTCGCAATCGCCGGATTTTCAAAAACCTCGCGCAGCTCCTTGCTGCCGTCCCAGGTGGCGAGAAAGTCGTTGAGCTGGCGATCGATTGCAGCCGAATCGAGCTTTGCCGCAGCCGCCACGTCGGCAAAGGCGCGCGCGTAATAGGAGACAAAGGCCGGCATCTAGCTGCGCGCTCCCCTGTTGCCAAGGCTCGCCTGTCCATCGCCGGCGGTGCTGGCCACAAACTCCTGAATCAACCCGTGGTCGGTTTCCGGCGTCAGGATCAGTTGCCTGGCCGCGTGCTCAATGGCGAGGTCGGCTGCAAATGCCTTCAGTCCTCGTTGCGCGTGCGCCGCCGCGGCCGCGATCTCCTGCTCCGCTGACGCCACAATCTTCGCGCTCTCTTCCTCTATGGAGGCTTTGATGCGCGCCTCATCCTGCCTGGCTTCTTCTTCCACGTGGGTGCGGATCTTGGCGATCTCCTCGTCTAACCGCGCCAGTTGCGCCTCCACTGCGCTCAGGCGCGCATTGGCCGCCGCGGTGGTGGTCCGCGCCACCTCCAGGTTGTGCTTCAGCGTCTGATCGCGTTTGCGCAGGACCTTGGGAAGGATCCGCGCAATGGGCAGCACGATGGCCAGCAGGATGATGATGGTGTTGATCCATTCGAAAGACTTCGCCGTGATCCCGATGTGTTCCTGGCGCAACGCCACCTGGGCGGGCTCTGTCGCCCGCGGATTGTCGCGGAAGATGGCGTCGGAGATGGAAGCGACCAGGGACGTGTGCGTGTAAACGGTCTCCTCGTCGGATTCTTCGGCTTTCACACCTACGACCCCCAACTGTTCCGGCTGCGCCGGAATTGCCCGCTGCCCGTGCTCCTTTAGCTCCGACCTGCGCGGTGCATTGGGATTCTCAAGCTGCGACGCGCGCGCCGGCGCGGCCGCGAGTCCGGCAGAAATTACGGCAAGCACAGTAAGGAAAACCAAGCGATTCAGCGCCCTGTGATACAGATGAGTCAACGCGTCCCCCCGGCGGCCACGGGCAGGACCGCTCGCACAACCCGGCCGGCCAACTCCGCGGCGGAGGCCTGGATATCCTGACGGGCATGGGCGGCTTCGGCATCCAGCTGCGTCCTGGCGTGGCTCACTCTTTGCCCGGCAGCTTTGCGTGCAGTGTCCATGGCGGCGTCGCGCTCGGCGTTCCACTGGCGCACGCGATGCTCGCGAACCTTGTAGATTTCGGCTCGCGCCTGGCGCAGCCTGGCTTCGTATTCACGGGCGCGCTCCTCGGCCCTGGCGATCGCCTCGCGGGCTGCCTCCATTGCGCCTTCAGTCCGGGCGCGGCGCTCTGCCAGGGTGCGGCTCAACGGCCGCTGCACCAGGAACTGGTACGCCAACACCACTAGAATGAACAACAAAGCCGTAGGCACCGCGCCCACAAACAATTGACCTACCTGGTCCGCAATGCTGGGCTCCGGCTGCGCCCCAGCCGCTACCGCGGCGAACAGAATAATCCCGGCTTGATGTATCAGAAACTCCATGCAGGTTGAGGCTTTTCTTTCAGGCGGTCAGCTTTCAAATCGTTTGGACTAACACCTTTTTGTATCAGGCAAATGGCTTGCTGGTCAACGCGACGGACCGCTAAGCACTGCGGCTTGTGATTGCGGTCACGGGCAACACCGCCCGGCGTCACTGCACCACCGCTTCAAGCAAGTTTGCACTTGCTTTTCCCCACAATCGGGCACACACTAGTAACTACCACCTAGACCCGGTTCAGGGTCCAGCGGGCTGCCGGTTTCGGGATTCCTTCCACTCCCGATTTCGGCAGTCCGCTTCTTAGTTTTTGGACAACAATTCGGCTCGTTGGCTCGCCATGCAGGAATTTGAGCTTGAGCGAGGCTCTGCCCGGAGAATCTCTGTGCTCTGTTCCCCGATCTCTGGATCTACTTCAGCTTCGCCCCCAGTGGCACGTCCTCCAGGAACCCTGCCAGCACCGGCGCGCCATCCGGCGGAATGGACGCCGCCAGCAGCATGCCGTTCGACTCGAGGCCGCGCATCTTCCGCGGCGCCAGATTGGCCACGATCACAATCTTGCGCCCCACCAGCTTTTCCGGCTCGTAGAACTGCGCAATTCCTGCCAGTATTTGCCGTTTCTCGTAGCCGAGGTCGACTTCGAGCCGCAGCAGCTTGTCGGCTTTGGGAACCCGCTCCGCCACCAGTACCTGCGCCACGCGGAGGTCCACCTTGGCGAAATCGTCAATGGTAATTTGCGCCGGCTCCGCAGGCGCGGCTGCGGTTGCGGTGTCCGCCGAAGGAGGCTGCCGCACCGCAGGAGCCTGCGGTGCCGGGCTGGGGTTTACGTGCTTTTCTCCCACATCGGCCGCAATGGGCTCCGTCTTCACGCGGGCCGAGGCGATGTCCTTGGGAACCTCGTGCACACTGGCCGCATCCAACGGCTTCTCGGCGACGTGCGGCGCCGCTGTGGTTGGCGCGATCGCATGGCTCTCTTGCGCGCTCGATGCAGCATCCACGGCGCTCGCGTTGTTCTCTCTCTCCAGGTTCTCCATACGTTCTGTCGCGTCCTTTTCCGCGCGGGGAAACAGCGGCGCCGGCGCGCCAAACTTGGTTCCCGGCTTCAGCCCTCCCCACGCCAGATCCTTCAGAAATGCCTTTTTCGCCGCAGCCTGCAGATCGCCCAACCCAAGCTGCTGCCATACTTTCGCTGCCGACACCGGAAGAATGGGATAAACCAGCGCAGTGATCACGCGAATGGACTCCGCCGCGTGGCTGAGCACCCGCGCCTGCAGCGCGGCATGATCCGCATCCGAGCGCTCCGCCGGCTTCTTCCACGGCGCATTGGCCGTCAGGTAGCCGTCCGTCTCCGCCACCAGCACCCACAGGCTCTTCAGAGCGTCGGAGAAATTCATCTCGTCGAACAGCGGCCCAAACTCCGCAATCGCCCGCTCCGCTCCTGCGCAGAGGGCGGACTCCGCAGGCATCTCGGGTCCACCCACAGGCAACGCCCCGCCGAAGTACTTGTGCATCATGTTTACAACCCGGCTCACCAGGTTGCCGTAGCCGTTGGCCAGATCGCCGTTGTAGCGCCGCACCAGCGCGTCGAAGCTGAAGCTGCCGTCCTGTCCGAAGGGAATCTCGCGCAGCAGGAAGTAGCGCAGCGCGTCGGCGCCCAGCACCGTGTCCACCGTCTCCGCGCGCACAATGTTGCCCAGCGATTTCGACATCTTGGTGTCGTCAAAGAGCAGCCAGCCGTTGGCTTTCACCGAGCGCGGCGGCTCAATCCCCGCCGCTATCAGGAACGCCGGCCAGTAGACGCAGTGGAACCGGCTGATCTCTTTCCCGATTAGGTGCATCTCTGCCGGCCAGAACTTTTTGAACTTGCTCTCGTCATCCGAGCCGTATCCCAGCGCCGAGATGTAGTTGGCCAGCGCGTCCAGCCACACGTACACCACGTGCTTCTTGTCGCCCGGAACCGGAATGCCCCAGTCGAACGTGGTCCGGCTCACCGAGAGGTCCTTCAGCCCGCTGCGCACAAAGCTGATCACTTCCTTGCGCGTCGATTCCGGCTGCATAAACTCCGGGTTCGCCTCGTAAAACTCGAGCAACTTGCGCTCAAACGCGCTCAGCTTGAAGAAGTAATTCTCCTCGCTCACCGTCTCCGTCAGCCGCCCGCACGTTGGGCACAGCGTCCCCGGCGACCCATCCACATAGGCCTCGTCGCTCACGCAATACTGCCCGGTGTACTTGCTCTTGTAAATGAAACCGCGCTCGCGCAGCGTGGCAAACAGCTTCTGCACCCCGCGCTTGTGCCGCTCCTCGGTGGTGCGGATAAAGTCGTCGTAGGTGAGCTCCAGCCGGTCCCACAGCGCGCGGAACTCACCGGAAATCGCCGTGGCAAACTCCATCGGCGTGCGCCCCGCCAGCCTTGCCGATCGCTCAATCTTCTGCCCGTGCTCGTCCGTGCCAGTCAAGAACCACGTCTCAATGCCCAGCGCCCGCTTCCGCCGCGCCATCGCGTCGCACACAATGGTCGAGTAGGCATGGCCCAGGTGCGGCCGCGCATTCACGTAGTAAATCGGCGTGGTCAGATAGAAATGTTCTGCGCTGGATTCGTGCTTGGCCATGGATTGTTCGAGCGGGAGCCCTCATTCGGCGAGCCGAAAGAAAATCCTCGCATGGAATCCATCTTACGGCATCCTGCGAAGTGCTCCGCTCTCCCGCCCTGATAAACTGGCCTTTGTAAATCAACGATTTTGAGGCCAAAGCAAGCGTGTATCTCGACCTCCAGCAACGTCTCGCGGACCGCCTTCACACCCTGATCAACGAGAAATACTCGCTCGCCATCGAGAGCGTCCCCGTCGAGATTCCGCCCGACCTGAAGTTCGGTGAGCTGGCCACGCCCATTGCCCTTCAGCTCGCGCGCACCCTGCGCAAGGCGCCAAAAATCATTGCCCAGGAGATCGTCTCAGCGCTCGGCTCGCTGCCCGGCTTTGCCGGCTTCGAAGCCGCCGGTGCCGGCTACATCAACGCCCGCATTGATCGTGCCGCCGCTGCCAGGGACATCGCTGGCGAGCTTACAGCCTTTGCAAAGGAATTGGCCGCATATCCGAAAGGTCATGTGCTTGTCGAACACACGTCGATCAATCCCAACAAGGCCGCGCACATCGGCCACCTGCGCAACGCCATTCTCGGCGACACCTTTGTCCGCCTGCTCCGCGCCGCCGGACACAAAGTCGATGTGCAGAACTACATCGACAACACCGGCGTGCAGGTGGCCGACGTGGTCGTCGGATTCCTTCACGTTGAAGGCCGCTCGCCCGCGCAGATTCGTGCGCTTATTGCCCAGTGCGCCCGCCGCGCCGTCACCGATGGCCCAGCCGCGGCAATCGACTACTACTGCTGGGACCTCTACGCCCGCACCTCCGCCTGGTACGACGAAGGCACGCCCGAGGAAAACGCCCAGCGCAAGAAGCTGCGCTACGAGACGCTTCATCTGATCGAGGCCGGCAACAACGACACCGCCGAGATCGCCGACCTCATCTCCGTCGCCGTCCTGCGCCGTCACCTCGAAACTATGCTCCGCCTCGACATCGAGTACGACTTCCTGCCCCGCGAAAGCGAGATCCTGCACCTCCACTTCTGGGAGTCGGCCTTCGAGCAGCTCAAGCAGACCGGCGTGCTCTACTTTGAGACCGAAGGCAAAAACAAGGGCTGCTGGGTCATGACGCGGCCGGGCTCATCCGCGGAGCCAGTCCAAAACCGGGACGGCCCGAAGAGCACCGACGAAGACGCGAAAGTCATCGTGCGCTCCAACGGCACCGTCACCTACGTGGGCAAGGACATCGCCTACCACCTCTGGAAGTTCGGTCTGCTGGGCCGCGACTTCGGCTACAAGCGCTTCTTTCGCTACCCGGATCACGAGTGCTGGATCTCGACCGTTGACGGCGAGCCCGACCATCCCAACTTCGGCGGGGCTAACGCAATCTACAATGTGATCGACTCGCGCCAGGCCGACCCCCAGGCAAACGTCATCCAGGCACTCCGCGGCATGGGCCACACCGCCCAGGCCGACCACTACACCCACTTTGGTTACGAGATGGTTGCGCTCACGCCGTCCTATGCCGAGCAGCTTGGCTATCAGCTCTCGGAAGAAGACCGCGCCAAGCCTTACATCGAAATCAGCGGCCGCAAGGGATTTGGCGTTAAAGCCGACGACCTGATGGACCTGATGATCGAGGCCGCCAAATCCGAGGTGGTGAAGCGCCACGCGGACTGGGCGGACGAACAGGTGACTAAAGTTGCGTCGAAGGTCGCCTACGGCGCGCTTCGTTATTACATGCTGCGGTTCACGCGCGGTTCCGTGATTGCGTTCGACCAGGCCATGGCCCTTTCGCCCGAAGGCGAGACCGGCCCGTATCTGATGTACGCCATGGCGCGGATCCGCAGCATCTTCCGCAAGGGCGGCATGAAGCCGGAAGCGGCGCTAGCGGAGTTAGCGGGGCTAGCGGAGCCAGGAAGCTACCTTGCCGGCAGCGAGAATGAAGACATCTGGGCGCTTTGGCTCTGCGCCGGCCGCCGCAGCATGGTCCTCGACCAGGCCATCGCCACATCCGAGCCCGCGCACCTGGCCAAGCACGCATTCCAGCTCGCGCAGGAGTTCTCCAACTTCTACCACCACCACCACATTCTTACCGAAGAGGATCCTGCGCGCAAAACCTTCCTCCTCGCCACCGCGGCGGTCGTTCTCTGCGAGCTGACGACGGTCCTCTCCTGGCTGGGCATCGAAAGCCCCGAAGCGATGTAGACAGCGATCCCGATGCGGTGAATCAGCCGGAACTCGTATGTCCGGTTTCGCTGTGCGCGGGTTCCCTGCCCTATTCGTCGCGCAACGCTACCATCGGATCCACGGCCGCAGCCCTCCGCGCGGGAATCCAGCTTGCCACGAGCGCCGTTGCCACCACAGCGGCTGTAATGGTCGTGAAGACCACGGGATCGTTCGGGCTCACTCCGTAGAGCAGGCTGGCCACCATGTGCGCGAGTGCGAACGCCATCGCCAGTCCGATGCAAACCCCGGCCGCCATCAGCCGGCCGGCGCGGCCCAGGATCATGCCCAGCACGTCCTCGCGCCGCGCACCCATAGCCAGCCGCAAGCCGATCTCCCGCGTCCGCTCGCCCACCAGGTTCGCCATCACGCCAAAGATGCCGATCGCCGCCAGCAACAGCGCAATCAGCGCATCCACTCCCAGCAGCACGGCGGAATAAATCAGGCCGGTGAGTTGCACCTGCAATTGCTTCTCCCACGTCTGCACGGTGTCCAGCGGCAGTGTGGGATCGAGCGCGGCCAGCGCTTTCCGAGCGGGCGCGGCGAGGGCCATCGGATTGCCGTTCGTCATTACTGCATAGAATTCCTGGTTGGTGGGCAACTGCGCCGCGCTTACGTAAACCGCCGGCTGGATCTGTTCATCCCACAGCGAGTAGTTGGTCTCTTCCACCACGCCCACAATGGTCAGCCACGGCGTCTGCGTGTCACCGACGCCCATGCGTATGTGCTGCCCAATGGGATTCTGATTGGGGAAGTAGCGCTCCACGTACCGCCGGCTGACCACCGCCACCGGCGGCGCGCCCAGCGCATCGCCGGCGCTGAATCCACGGCCCACCACGATGGGTATGTGAAACGCCGGGAAGTATCCATCGCTCACGGGCTGCCGGATCGCGCTCTGGAACTTCCCCGGCATCACCGGCCGGTTCTCAATCGAAGTATCCTGCACCCAGCCGTAGTCGCTGTAGGGCAGGGCAGCGACAACCTCCGCATGCGTCACTCCCGGCAACTCACGCAGCTTGGCCAGGCTGTCCGCGTACCATGCAGCCATCTTCTGCGGCGTGTTGTAGCGTTTGTCCGGCAGCGTGACGCGGAACGTGAGCACGTGGCTCGGGTTGTACGCGTCGGCCACATGCAGCAGCGCGTTCATGCCCTTCGACATCAGCGCGGCGCCAATCACCAGCGCCACCGCCAGCGAAATCTGCGCCACCGCAAAGACGCTGCGCAGCCGGTGCGAGCGCCGGGAGCCTGTCGTCCCGCGCGACCCCGACCGGAGCTGATCCACCAGCTTCACGCGCAGCGCTTCTACGGCCGGCGCAATCCCCGAGAACACGCCCGTGCCAACCGCCAGAAGCATCGAAAACGCCAGCGTCCTTCCGTTCAGCGAGGTATTGGACCACCCCGACATGTAACGCGCCACCTGCGACGGCATGGTCACCAGGATCATATGCAGATAAAAGGCCGCAAACAGCAGCCCGCCCAAGGCTCCGGCAAGCCCCAGCATCACACTCTCCGTCAGCAACTGCCGGATGATCCGCGCGCGGCTGGCGCCCAGCGCCGAACGCAGCGCAATCTCCGGCCGCCGCGCAATGCCCCGAGCAAACTGCAGGTTGGCCACGTTGGCGCACACCACCAGCAGCACAAACAGCGTGGCCCCCATCAGCAGCTTGTAGTAGCGCGGCGTATACGGCCCGTTGATGCCGTCCAGCAGCGTCTCCACCTTCACCGTCCATCCCTGGTTGGTGGCGGGATAAGCCCTGGCCAAGCCCTGCCCGATGATTCGCATCTCGGCCTGCGCCTGCTCGACGGTCACGCCATCGCGCAGACGCCCGATCACCAGGTAGGAATGGTCCGCGCGATCGCTCAATTGCTGCGGTGTGGGTGCGAACGGAACAAAGATGTCCACCTCCGACGGGTACTGGGTCGTCTTCGGCATCACGCCAATAATCGTGTAAACCCGCTGGTCAAGTTGAATGGTCTTCCCCAGCACTCCGGGGTCGGCGCCAAAATGCTGCTGCCAGAAGGCGTAGTTCAACACGGCCACGTCGTCGCGTCCCGGCTGGCACTCGCTGTCCGTGAAGATGCGTCCCAGCAATGGCTGCTCCTTCAGCACGCTGAAAAAGCTCCCCGTATTCTCCGCCGCGCGCACCCGCGTCGCGTCGCCGGCCCCGGTCAGGCTCGCGTCAAAGCTGGTCAAAACCGCCATCTCTTTAAATGACCGGCTCTGCGTCTTCCAGTCCTCGTAGTTGGCCAGCGCCGCCTGCAGATAGCCACCGCTGCCGCCCTGGTCGCGCTGCTCCGCCATGGTCACCACGCGATCCATTTGCGGAACCGCCAGCGGCCTCAGGACCACGGCATCCAGGCTGCTGAAAATGGCGGTGTTGGCGCCGATCCCGAACGCAATGGTCACCACCGCCGCCAGGGTGAACCCGGGCGACTTGGCCAGTTGCCGCAGGGCAAAACGCAAGTCTTTCCATAAGGCCGACATAAGGACACTCCAATCAACCTGAAGCAAGAGTCTTCGATGATGCTACGTGCACCCGATCCGCCAAACCAGATCGAGATTACACGGTTTTAATTCAGTGACTTGCGGGACGCGTCTGGGGAAGGCGGATGTCCGGTTCCGGTCAATCTGTCCGGTTCCGCACACCGGCTCCGCTAACCGTGACCGAAGCCGAGGCCCGTGAACGCTCCACGCGATGGAACCTGAGGGGGCTGGGTCCCTTGACACAATCGCCCTCGCCCGCGATGCTGAACAGTTCTGGTTATTAAGTTTTTTCGGAGAGGAATCCCCCGTCTTGCAGGTTCGCGTCTTCTACCACGACAAATGCTTCGACGGCGCCTGCTCAGCCTCGCTCTTTACCCGATTCCACCGCGAGTGCTTCGCCGGCCATGCCGCCCAATACTCCTACCACGGCCTGGTTCACCGCGCCGGCGCGCTCTTCGATGAGTCCGACTTTACCGGCGACGAGAACGCCATCGTCGACTTCAAATACTCCGCTTCGCCGCGCATTACCTGGTGGTTCGATCACCACCTCTCCGCCTTCCTTACGCCTCAGGACCAGGAGCACTTCCAGCGCTGCCGGCAAGACCCCACATGCGCCTCGCGCAAATTCTTCGACCCCACCTACATCTCCTGTACCAGCTTCCTGGCCGATATTGCCACCGCCCGCTTCGGCTTCGACACCAGGCCCGTTGCCGAGCTGATCCACTGGGCCAACATCGTCGACGGCGCGCTCTACGAGAGCCCCCAGGCGGCCGTGGAAATGGCTGCGCCCGCGATGAAGCTCACTCTGGTGATCGAGTCCTCCCAGGACGCGGCTTTCATCCCGCGCCTGATTCCCCTGCTCACGGAGATGCCGCTGGCCGAAGTCCTCGCCCAGCCTTTCGTCGCCCAGCTCCTGCCGCCGCTTCTCGAGCGTCACCAACAGGCCCTCGAGCTCATCCGCGCACGCGCCGAGGAGCGCGACGGGACGATATTCTTCGACATCACCGACCATCCCACCGAGGGATTCAACAAATTCATCCCCTATTACCTGCACCCCCAGGCGACTTACTCCATCGGCTTGTCCAAATCCAGCTTCCGCACCAAAGTCGCGGTTGGCTCGAACCCCTGGACCAAGGCCGATCCCGCCAAAATGGTCAACCTGGCAGCGATCTGCGAGCGCTACGGCGGCGGCGGACACGCCCGCGTCGGCGCCATCAGCTTCCCCCCCAATCAGGAAGACAAAGCCCGCGAGGCGGCCCGAGAAATTGTGGCGGAGTTGCGGGCGAAGAACCCGGTGTGACGCGCATCCGCCAGCTGTTGAATAGAAATTGCGGGCTTCAAGACGGTCCAGCTTGCCTCGAATACAAGGATGTCCCGCCTGCGTGTGGCAAACTGGAACCGCGATGATTCTGGAACTCTACGAGCGCCTGCGCGGATACGACAAGTGGGTCGAGACACAGGCAAAGGTTGAATCCTCGGATGTCGACAAAAGTCCAGTCACAAATCGATTTGGACAAGTCGTGAGCTATCGCTACAGTGCAGGCGATATCCTCACCTGGGTCGACAGCCACGGGGAAAATCAATATGCCAACTTCGATGTCGGCGAAAACAGCCCACTCTATCAGCTCCTGGGAGGCGAGTCAGTCACCATCCGCTACGATCCCGCGAGTCCCGATCGGTTTTACTACCGCGACCTCCTCAAAACCAGGGTCAACTCAGTCTTACGCACAACCCTGGCGGTGCTGATAGTTCTTGCCTGTGTCATCCTCGGCGGCTGGCTGCTCTTCCGGAGCTGACTGTTGTTGCCGATGGACGCGCCTCACGTCTTCGTTGCCTGCGGCATCCGGCCGGAGCCATGCGGTAGTACACTTAGCAAAATCGATTTGGCTAAGGAAATTATGGCGCGCCTGAATCCTCAAGTTGTGCTGCTCACCCTCATCGCCACATTGGGTGGATTGCTTTTTGGCTACGACACCGCCGTGATCAACGGCGCGGTGGACAGCCTGAAGGCGTACTTCATCGATCCGCGGTTTACCAATCTGGCCAGCGCCGCCCAGGCCAACGCCGCCGATTCGCTGCTGGGCTTTGTGGTTTCCAGCGCTCTCATCGGCTGCATCTTCGGCGGGCTCATCGGCGGTTGGGTCAGCACCCACATCGGACGCAAGCGCGGGCTCATCATCGCCGCCGTGCTGTTCCTTCTCTCCGCGCTGGGTGCCTCCGCGCCGGAATTTCCCTTCGCCTCCATCGGCCACGGCGGACCGGGCTACATGACGAATTTCGTCGTTTATCGCATCATCGGCGGCATCGGCGTGGGCCTGGCCTCCATGCTGTCGCCGATGTACATCGCGGAGATCGCGCCGCCCAAGGTCCGAGGCAACCTGGTGGCGTGGAACCAGTTCGCCATCATCTTCGGCATGCTGGTGATTTATTTCGTCAACTTCGGCATCTCCAAGTCCGGCAGCGGCGACGCCTGGCTCAATACCATCGGCTGGCGTTACATGTTCCTTTCCGGCGCCATTCCGGCGGGGCTTTTTCTGCTCCTCCTTTTCCTGGTGCCGGAGACGCCTCGCTACCTGATGCTGAAGGGCGACGAGAGCGGCGCGCGCGCGGTGCTGGCCCGGCTGGTGACGCCCGAGGAAGGCGAAAAGGAACTGTCCGAGATTCGCGCCTCGCTCAGCGAGCATCACTCCGGCAAGCTGTTTTCCTTCGGCATGATGCTCATCTTCATCGGGATCATGTTGTCGGTCTTCCAGCAATTCGTGGGCATCAACATCGTGCTCTATTACGCCACCGACATCTTCAAGGGCATGGGCCTCTCTACCAATGCCTCGCTGTTCCAGACCATTATTGTCGGCACGGTTAACCTCACCTTTACCGTGGTTGCCATCCTCACCGTGGATCGATTCGGCCGCCGGCCGCTGCAGATCATCGGAGCCCTGGTGATGGCAGCCAGCATGATTGCGCTGGGAACGGATTTTATGGCCGGCGGCAAGGGCATGGCCGCGCTGATAGCCATGCTGGTTTATACCGCCGGCTTTGCCGTTTCCTGGGGACCGGTCACCTGGGTGCTCCTCAGCGAAATCTTCCCCAACCAGATTCGCGGCAAGGCCATGGCCGTGGCCGTTGCGGCGCAATGGATCGCCAACTTCCTGGTCAGTTGGACATTCCCCATGCTCGATAAGAATCCCTACCTGGTGCAGCACTTCAACCACGGCTTTGCCTATTGGATTTACGGCGTCATGGGCATTCTGGCCGCCTTGTTCATGTGGAAGATGGTTCCTGAAACCAAGGGCCGCACCCTGGAACAGATGGAAGCATTGTGGCTGGGGCACGGCAAGAAGCCGGTTCCCGCGGAATAACGTCACCGGCATTTTCCAGCCCGGGCGCCAGCCGCCCGGGCTTTTGCTTTCTGCGGAGGATTCCGCTTGACAATTTTTCCAGTAGCGCCTATACCAGTAGCATGTCTACGGTAGATAACCTACCTGAAGATGCCCGGCTTGACCTGATGCAGGGAACCCTGGAAGTGCTGATCCTGCGCAGCCTCCAGCTTGAGCCCAATCACGCCTACGGCATCTCCCAGTTCATCCAGCGCCAGTCCGACGACGAATTTCTTGTCGACAACGGCTCGCTGTATCCCGCGCTGCAGCGGCTTTTACAGCGCGAGTGGATTGCGGCGCAGTGGAAGAAATCTCCCAACGCACGTCGCGCCCGTTATTACCGGCTGACGCCGGCGGGACGGCGGCAGCTGGCCACTGCCACCACCAAGTGGCGGCGGTTTGTTGAAGCCATGGCGCGGGTGCTGGCGCCGGAGGGATGACGATGCGCGAAGCCTGGGGGAAAATCCGCAGCCTGTTCTCCTCGCGTCGGGGACTTTCCGACGAGCTGGGCGAGGAGATGGAGGCTCATCTCAATTTTCTCGTTGAGGAGAATATGGACCGGGGCATGGAGCCGGAACAGGCGCGGCTGGCTGCGCATCGCGAATTCGGCAACCGCCGCATGGTCCGCGAGCGCTCCTACATCGCATGGCAGTTCCCTTCCTTCGAGACGATCCTGCAGGACGTTCGCTATGGGATCCGGGGCATATTGCGCGCGCCTGCGTTCGCGCTCATCGTGATTCTCACGCTTGGGGTGGGCGTCGGCGCAAACACCGCCATCTTCAGCGCGGTTTACGCGGTCCTGCTGAAGCCGCTGCCGTTCCCGTCGGGCGAGCGCCTGGTGTGGATGGGAGAGTCCCTGCCCAAGAGCGAGGGCGGCATCAGCGTGACCTGGCTCAATTTCCAGCACTGGCTCAATGAGAACCACTCCTTCGAGGCCATGGCTGGATTTAAGAACGCCGACCACACGCTGACCGGCCGCGGACAAGCCGCGCTTACGCACGCCGGCGTGGTCACCAGCCAGTTCTTCGCGCTTACCGGCTCGCGCGCCATGCTGGGGCGCCTTTTCACCACATCCGACGACGGTCCCCACGCCCCGCCGGTTGTAGTGGTCAATCAAGCTTTCTGGGAAAACGCGCTCGGCGCCGATGCCCGCATCGTGGGCAAGACGCTGATGCTGGATGGCACATCTTACGAGATCATTGGCGTGCTGCCGCGCGATCCCGGATTCTTCTTTGAAGTGCCGGATTATTACCTGCCTTTTCGTCCGTCACCCAAAGAGCTCTCGGACCGCACCGACCACCGCGCCATGCGCGTCCTCGCCTTGCTCAAGCCCGGCGTGACCCTGGCCCAGGCGCGCTCCGACCTCGACAGCATCATGGAGCGCCTGGCACACGCCGATCCTGGCCCGGAAGACACCCACCGCGCTTACCTTGAATTTCTCACCGAGGAACGAACCGGCGACGTGAGCAAAGCGCTCACGCTGCTTATGGGCGCGGTTGGACTTGTGCTGCTGCTCTCTTGCGCGAATGTGGGTGGGCTTTTGCTGATTCGCGCGACGACCCGCGCACGGGAGATGGCCATTCGCTCCGCACTGGGCGCGGCGCGCGTGCGGCTGGCGCGACAGCTTGTGACGGAGACTCTGCTGCTGGCGGTCGTCGGCGGCGTTCTCGGCCTTCTGCTTGCCGCCGTTGGACTGCGCGCCATGGCCGCTCTGGGCCCGCGCGATATTCCGCGACTCTCCGACGCCTCGCTTGACCTGCCGGTACTCCTGTTTGCGGGCGCAATTACGCTCACGGTTGGTCTGCTCTGCGCGCTCGCGCCTGTCTTCAGTGCGGGCCGCGTCAACCTCAACGTGGTTTTGCGCGAAAGTTCTGCCGGCGCCGGCAGCGGACGCCTGGGCCACGCGTTCCGCACCGGCCTTGTCGTCACTGAGATCGCCGCCGCCGTGATGCTTCTTTTCACTTCCGGCCTGCTTCTGCGCAGCCTGTACACGGCCGAGACCGCTTCGCCCGGCTTCGATCCCAATCACGTGCTGGCGCTCGAACTCCAGCTTCCGCCTTCGCGTTATAAGGCCAACACCTCCATTCTGGATTTTTATAGCCGGCTCGAATCGGCCCTGCGCGCGCAGCCCGGGGTTGTGTCTGTGGGCGCAGTGAACTGCCCGCCCAGCGCCGGCGACTGCGGCGACTGGTGGTACTCCATTCAGGAAAATCCCGCGCCCTCCCGCGACAAGGTTCCAATCACACTCCTCAATTCGGCCGATCCCACTTATTTTGAGACCATGCGCATCCCGATTATTGCTGGCCGCGGTCTTTCCGCCAACGACACCGCTGAAGCGCCTCCGGTGGTCGTGGTGAACCAGGCGTTTGCACTCAAGCGGTTCCCCGACGTGGGTTCAGCCATCGGCCGGCACATCAAATTGGGCGGCCCGTACATGCCCGGTCCCGTGCTCGAAATCGTCGGCGTGATGGGAAACGTTTCGCAGATGAGCCTCGACGATCCGCTTAAATGGCCACAGGTCACATTCCCATCCGCGCAACATTCCGACTCAGCAATGGTCGTCACCGTCCGCACGGCAGGCAATCCCGAGACGCTGATCGGCGCGGTTCGGCGCGTCGTTGCTTCAGTCGATTCCGAGGTTCCCATCCAGTCGCTCAAAACCGAGGATGAGTGGCTGGGCGCGACGCTGTTGCAGCGGCGATTCATCACGCTGCTGCTGGCCATTTTTGCCGCCATGGCCGTCATTCTTGCGGCCATCGGGGTCTATGGCGTACTCAACCACTGGGTTGCCAGCCGCCGCCAGGAGATCGCCATCCGCATGGCAATGGGCGCGCGCCCCGCGGCCATCCTGCGCCGCACCGGCCGTCAGGCCGCCTGGCTCGCAATGGTCGGGCTGGTTTTGGGCCTCGGCGGAAGCTGGGCCGCGTCGCACTGGGTCAAGAGCATGGTCTACGGTGTCTCCGTCCACGACCCATTCGTGTTCTCCGCGGCAGCGGTTGCGGCATTGTTGCTTGTGCTTCTGTCCGCCGCCGTTCCCCTGGCCCGCGCGGCAGCGGTCGATCCAATTTCCATCCTGCGCGAGCCCTGAAACAGCAATCGCCGCTGCGGTCACTTCTGCCGGTCGAGATCGAGATTGAGCTCGAGCACATTCACGCGGGGCTCGCCGAGGAAGCCGAGCTGACGGCCCTCGGTGTGCTTTGCAATGAGCTGGCGGATGCGATCCTCGCTCCAGCCGCGCGCCTTGGCCACTCGCGGCGCCTGGTAGGCAGCGTCGTCGGGCGTGATGTCGGGATCGAGGCCGGAAGCCGAGGCCGTGACCAGATCGATCGGCACCGGCTTGCCGGGATTCTCCTTCTCGAGCTTGTCGATATCGCCCTGAATGCGGGCGATGAGCTTGGCGTTGGTCTGGGCCAGGTTGGAGCCGCCTGAGGAGGTGGGGTCATAGCCGTTGCCGGCCACCGAGGGGCGGGGATGGAAGTAGCGGTCGGAGGTGAAGCTCTGTGCCAGCAGCGAGGAGCCGATGATCTGGCCGTTGTGCAGGATGAGGCTGCCGCCGGCCTGATGGGGAAAGATCAGGCGCGCGATGCCGGCAATGGCGAGGGGATAGGCGAGGCCGAAGATGACCGCGGTCACCAGGGTAAACAGAATCGAGGTTCGCCAGATAGAGTGCGAGGCCGGCTTCTCTTGCGGCTGCGCGCCGTTCCCCGTCGCGTGAACTTCCATTTCGTGTACCGAATCCAGTGTAGTTGAGGAGTGCACGATTGAATCTCCATTGGGCCGGCGTGCGGCCCGTTTCGTTACGCCAGGTGCAGGGCTACCAGGCAAAGGTCGATGGCCTTGATACCGATGAATGGGATGATGATGCCGCCTACTCCGTAAATGAGGAGGTTGTTGCGCAGCAACACACCGGCGGCCTTGGGCTCGTACTTGACACCCTTCAGCGCCAGCGGAATGAGCGCGACGATGATGATGGCGTTGAAAATCACTGCGGAGAGGATGGCCGATTCCGGCGAATGCAGGTGCATGATGTTGAGCGCGCCGAGAACAGGAAACACGCCCAGGAACATGGCCGGAATAATGGCGAAGTACTTGGCCACATCGTTGGCGATGGAGAATGTGGTCAGGGCGCCGCGGGTCATGAGAAGTTGCTTGCCGATCTCGACGATTTCAATGAGCTTGGTGGGACTGGAGTCGAGATCTACCATGTTGCCGGCTTCCTTGGCGGCTTGGGTGCCGGAGTTCATGGCCACGCCCACGTCGGCCTGTGCCAGCGCGGGCGCGTCGTTGGTGCCGTCGCCGGTCATGGCCACCAGTTTGCCCTTGGCCTGCTCGCGCTTGATCAGGTCCATCTTGTCCTTGGGCTTGGCTTCAGCCAGAAAATCGTCAACGCCGGCCTCGCGCGCGATGACGGCAGCGGTGAGGGGATTGTCGCCGGTGATCATGATGGAGCGGATGCCCATGGCGCGCAGGCGCGCCAGCCGGTCCTTCAGCCCGCCTTTCACGATGTCCTTGAGGTGGATCACGCCGAGCGCGGTGGAGTTTTCCGCAACCACCAGCGGCGTGCCGCCCTGGCGCGCGATCTCCTCCACGGAATCGCGCACTTTTTTGGGCAGCGCGGCGCCCTGGTCTTCGAGGAACCGCGCGATGGCGTCCACCGATCCTTTGCGAATGCGCACGCCGGGCAGGTTCACTCCGCTCATGCGCGTCTGCGCGCTGAAGGGAACAAAGTCCGCGTGAATGCCGGCCAGATCGCGGCCGCGCAGATTGTACTGGGTCTTGGCCAGGACCACAATGGAGCGGCCTTCGGGAGTTTCGTCCGAGAGCGACGAGAGCTGCGCCGCATCGGCAAGACGCTCTGAACTGATGTCGGGCGCGGGAATAAATTCAGTCGCCTGCCGATTGCCCAGCGTGATGGTGCCGGTTTTGTCCAGCAGCAGTGTGTTCACGTCGCCGGCGGCTTCCACAGCGCGCCCGCTCATGGCCAGCACGTTGTACTGCACCAGCCGATCCATGCCGGCGATGCCGATGGCGGAAAGAAGGCCGCCGATGGTGGTGGGAATGAGACAGACCAGCAGCGAAACCAGTACAAAGACCGTCTGCGGCGCCTTGGCATAAATGGCGAACGGCTGCAGCGTAACCACGGCCAGCAGGAAGATGATGGTGAGGCCGGAGAGAAGAATGCTCAGCGCGATTTCGTTTGGCGTCTTCTGCCGCGTAGCGCCTTCCACCAGCGCAATCATGCGATCGAGAAATGTTTCGCCAGGATTCGAGGTGATCTTCACCTTGATCCAGTCGGACAGAACTTTAGTCCCGCCGGTGACCGCCGATCGGTCGCCGCCGGCCTCGCGAATCACCGGAGCGGATTCGCCGGTGATGGCGGACTCGTCCACCGAGGCCACGCCTTCGATGACCTCGCCATCTCCCGCGATGTAGTGTCCGGCAGCAACGTAGATGAGGTCGCCGGCGCGAAGCAGGCCGCTGACAATTTCCTCAAAGTCGCCGCTGGCCGTGTAGCGCATGGCGATGGTCTCGCCCTTGGCCTTGCGCAATGTATCGGCCTGGGCCTTGCCGCGGCCCTCGGCCATGGCCTCGGCAAAGTTGGCGAACAACACCGTGAACCACAGCCACAGCGTGATCTGCAGATTGAAGCTGAAGGCCACGCGATGGTGAATTTCATTGTCGACCAGCAGCGCGGAAGTAAGCACGCTGCCGACTTCGACGACAAACATGACCGGGTTCTTCACCATCCAGCGCGGATCGAGCTTGCGAAAACTGTCGATCGTCGCCTGGCTAATGATCCTCGTGTCCCAAATGCTTATTTTTTCCGCCATATCAATTCGTATCGCCTTCTCCGGTTGCGGTTCGGTGTTTTTTAGAAGACATGCCCTGTGTGCAGGAGCAGGTGTTCCAGAATCGGTCCCAGGCTCAGCGCCGGGAAGAAGGTGAGCGCGCCCACAATGAGCACTACGCCGATAAGCAGCACGGTGAACAGCGGCGTGTTGACGGGGAACGTTCCGGGCGATGGGGGAACGCTCTTTTTCTGCGCCAGGTTGCCAGCCAGGGCCAGCACCGGGATCATCATGAGGAAGCGGCCAATGAGCATGTCAAAGGCCATCGCGATGTTGTACCACCAGTTGGTTCCCAGGCCGGCGAAAGCCGAGCCGTTGTTGCCGGCGCCGGAAACGAACGAGTAAAGAACCTCGCTGAAACCGTGCGGGCCGGGATTGAGCATGGCGCTCTGCCCTTCGGGCCGAAGCACGAAGATGGCCGAGAAGGTGAGGATGATAAATGCGAAGATAAGCGCGTAGAGCATGGCCATCTTCACGTCGAAGGCTTCGATTTTCTTGCCCAGGTACTCCGGCGTGCGGCCGACCATGAGGCCGGCGATGAACACCGAGAGCACAACGAAGATCAACATGCCGTACATGCCGGCGCCGACGCCGCCGAAGATGACTTCGCCCGCCATGATGTTGGCCAGGGGAACCATGCCGCCGAGCGGAGTGTAGCTGTCGTGCATGCTGTTGACGGCGCCGCAGCTGGCGTCGGTGGTGATGGTGGCGAAGAGCGTGCTTTCCGCGATGCCGTTGCGGACCTCCTTGCCTTCCATGTTGCCGCCGGGCGAGCCCACGGTTCGCACCTGCTGGGCGCCGTGGATGAGGGGATTGGGGTGCGCTTCAGCCCAATAGCACACCAGAAAACCTGCGGCGAAAAGGACGTACATGGCGGCACAGACAGCCCACCCGTGGCCGGTCGAGCCGGTCATGCGGCCGAGGGTGTAAGTGAGCCCCGCGCCGATGACGAAGATCGACAGAATCTCCATGTAGTTCGAGAGCGGCGTGGGATTCTCGTACGGATCGGCGCTGTTGGCGTTGAAGAATCCGCCGCCGTTGGTGCCCAGCATTTTGATGGCTTCCTGCGATGCGACCGGGCCTTGCGCGATGGTTTGCACCTGGGAGGGCTGTTCCACGGTGTGGGCAGCGGTGTACGCGCTGAAGTTCTGGGGAACGCCCTGCCAGACCAGCAGCAATGCGTAGATTACGCACGCAGGCATCAGCACGTAGAGCAGGGTGCGGGTCATGTCAACCCAGAAATTTCCGATGGTGGCGGAGGTGGTGCGCTTGATGCCGCGGATGAGCGCGACGGCGACCACGATGCCGGCGGCGGCGGACCAGAAGTTATGCGTCGCCAGGCCCATCATCTGGGTCAGATAGCTCATCGTGGATTCGCCGGAGTAGAACTGCCAGTTGGTGTTGGTGGTGAAGCTGGCGGCAGTGTTGAAGGCGAGATCGGGGCCGACTGCGGGGAAGTGCTGAGGGTTGAAGGGCAGGTATTGCTGCAATCGTTCGATGGCGTAAGTGAAGACCATGGTTACGGCGGAGAAGCCCAGCAGCGCGAACGCGTATTGGCGCCAGTTCATCTCTTTCTCGGCATTGACGGCGCAGAGCTTGTAGATGAGGCGCTCGCAGGGGCGGAGCACGGGGTCGAGCCAGGTGCGCTCGCCCTCAACTACGCGGGCAAGGTAGATGCCGACCGGGCGGACCAATGCAAGCAGAATGACGCTGTAGATGGCAAATTGCAGCCAGCCATTCGGGGTCATTTTTAGAATTTCTCCGGATAGAGCATCGCGATGACGAGGTAAACCAGCAGGAGGATGGAAAGAGCGAGGGCGACAGCCGCGATCGGATTCATAGCTACCTCAACTTCTGGCAAGCTTTTACGTAGAGAAACGCCACGACGAAGAAAACAGCGGTGAAAAACAACATCGTCACATCTTGCATTTGAGTTTTCTACTCCACAGCAATGCCGCTTGCGCGGCGGAAATGCGAGCAGGCTGCCGGACTTCGGATTCCGTTCGCGAATCTGCTCACGAACCATCATCCATGAACGCTGGTAGGAGTATCCCAAAGGATTCGTAAGGAGTTCGTAAGGGTGGGAGCCGACGGAAGTAAATCGGTTAATTTAAGGCTAATCGCTGTTTCCGGTCCAGCCTTCCGGGACGAAGCGGTAGCCGACCCATGGCTCCGTCTGGATGTACTGGCGTCCCGTTTCAGCTTCGAGCTTCTTGCGCAGTTGGCCGACGAAGACGCGGAGGTATTCCGGCTGGTGGGCGGACTGGCCTCCCCAGACTGCGGTGAGGAGCGCGCGGTGAGTCATGACTTTGCCGGCGTTGCGGGCAAGATGGGTCAGCAGATCGAACTCCTTGGGGGTAAGGTGGATCGGCTTGCCCTGCACGGTGATGACGTGCGCTGCGATATCGACCGTGAAATCACCGGCTTCGAGGGCATTGGTGGTCCGCTCCGGCGCGCGGCGCAGGTGAGCCCGCACCCGCGCCAGCAGTTCCTGGGTACTGAACGGCTTGGTAACGTAATCGTCGGCGCCGGCATCGAGCGCCTCCACCTTCGATCGCTCGTGATCGCGCACGGAGAGTACCAGCACCGGCGTGGAGCCTTTGCTGCGCACCGCCCGGCATACCTCCACGCCGCTCATGGTGGGCATCATCAGGTCGGTAATCACCAGGTCGGGAGACCAGTCGCGGAGCACTTCCAATCCCTCGGCGGGATCGTTGGCTGTGCGCACGTCGAATCCCTGTGCCATGAGGGCGGCGCGCAACACCCGGGTAATCTGTGGTTCATCGTCGATGACAAGAATCCTGCCTGGCATTTCCTTCCTGCTTTCTAATCACAAAACGATACCACTCGCGGCTCGGGGGGTATGATGCTCGATGGGCATTCCTTCATGGCTTCCGATTTCCACGCCGCATCGCAGGATCAGGAGATCAAGCGCTGGATTGCGCGCTGGATGGGCGCTACGGCATTCGTGGCCGTAGCGGATCTCCTGCTCACCCTCGCCAACATGAAGGTGACGGCAGCGGGGCTGGTGTTTCTCACCCTGGTTGTGGGGTTCGCCACGCGCGCGGGGATGGCCACGTCGCTGTACGTGGCGCTGCTGTGCGCGATTTCATTTGACTATTATTTTCTTCCGCCGGTTCACACTTTCCGGCTGGCGGGAATTCAGGAATGGATTGAGATGCTGTCGTTCCTGGTCAGCTCCCTGGTGGTGGGCCAGCTGGCCGAGCGCGCGCGGCGGCAGACCCGCCAGGCACAGCAGCGCCGCGACGACGTGGAGCGGCTCTATGCGCTCAGCCAGGACATGATGCTGCACGAGGATGCAAACCGGCTGATCCGCGAGCTGCCGCTGTTGCTGAAACGGCATTTCCATCTGGACGAGGTGGTGCTCTTCGTGCGGGATTACGGGCAGTTCTATGCCGCTTCCGGGCAGGTTCCGTCCAGCGTGGAGGCGACTCTGCGTACGCAGACGCAGGGACACGGAACCACGACGGACGGGCCTGCCGGATTCCAGTACCTGGCGCTCATGCTGGGGCTTAAACCCATCGGCGCGCTGGCGTGGAAGCCGGACAGTCTCTCCAGAGAGGTTGCGACGCCGGTGTGCGCGCAGGTGTCCATCGCGCTCACCCGCGCTCTGGCCATTGAAACGTTCACGCGGCTGGAGGCGTCGCGGGAAAGCGAGAGATTAAGGACCGCGCTGGTTGACTCGCTCAGCCACGAGTTGCGCACGCCGCTTACGTCGATTCGCGCAGCAGCGACCACACTGAGCCACGAAGAGGGTCTGGATGAGGCGGGCCGCCGCGACCTGGCCGCGCTCATCGACGAGGAGAGCGCGCGGCTGGACAAGCTGATTGGAGAATCCGTGGAGATGGCGGAGATCGACGCCCGGGTGGTGCGTGTGCACGTATCGCCGCAGCATGCGCGCGCCCTGCTCGATCACGCGGTGGAGGAGGCGCGCACCGTACTTGCGCCGCACAGCGTGGTGGTCAACGTGGAAGAGCCCGATCTGCCGGCGTGGTTCGATGCCCCTCTTCTGGGGCGCGTGCTCAAGCATCTGCTGGAGAACGCGGCCCGCTACTCTCCGGCGGGAAGCCGGATCGCGCTGCGCTCGTGGCGAGGCGCCGGCCGGCTCGAGTTCAGCGTGGAGGACGACGGGCCGGGAATCGGCGCCGCCGATTTGCCCTACGTGTTTGACAAGTTCTACCGCGGGCGCGCGGCCGCAGGAAAGGGAACAGGAATGGGGCTCGCCATCGCGCGCGCCATCCTGGAAGTGCACAACGGCGGGATCGACGTGGTGAGCACGCCCGGCCATGGCGCGACATTCCGGTTCTGGATTCCGCTGGTGGAAAAAGAGCCGGGCGAGAGCCAGGCCGATTTCAATGCGGCTGCCTCGATGGAAAAGGAAGAATACTGACAGGTTCGGCGCGGCTTGGAATGTTGGCGGGACTAGCGGTGCCGAGGGGGCATTCAATGGCCACTCTTCACTGTGGGCTGCGCTCAGCGACCCGCCGCAGCACGCCGGTCAGCATGAGGGTGAGCACCAGCGCTGCCGGTGCGGCAATGACAAGCCATGCCAGCAGAGCCTGACCGGCCATCATCCCGAGCTGCGCCAGCACGGGGCCGGGCGCGTGGGCCAACGCAATGGGCGAATGCAGCAGAATAGAGAAGTCCCGCCGTTGAGCGGCAAGGGCCGGCATCAGGAAGCCACCCAGTTTTACCAGCGGCGCAATCAGGGCCACCTGAAACGGCATGGCCGCATAATTGGCTGCCTGGATGGCCGGATGATTCAGGCGGAAGGCCAGCGCCACCACCACGCACAAGCCGGTGGGAACGCCCACCACCGGAATGCAGCCCAAAACGAATCCCAGTGCAAGGCTCAGCGCCAGCCGCTCCGGTGAAAAACCTGCCAGCAGCCACTCGGCGGCTTTCTTCCGCATCCGCATCCACCCTGGAAACTGGCTCCGCATACTCTGAGCTTGTGGGCTGAGATGCATTCCTGTCGCCAATTCCCGATGAATCTTTGGAGCGGGTGCCAGAATGGTAAGCAGTTCCAGAAGGCTGGATTCCGGGGTGGATTCGCTCGCGCCGGCGGCAACCGGAGGTCGTTCAACTTACTGCGACTGCGCTCGCAAGGATTCCAAGTCTGCCTGCCAGTCGTAATTCTCTGCGCCGGCCAGCTCGGCGAAGATCCGCGGGTAGTATGCGGAGAACGGATGGCCGAGGCAGTTATTGTGCCAGAGCAGCGTCAGCACGCCGCCGGCAGCTTGGCACCGGCGCATCAAGTTTTTCAGCGTGGCGAGGCTTTCGTCCGGGGTCAACCCCATGTAACTCGCGCTGGTGATGGTGCGATCCATCACGATGAGCGGAATCTCCAGGATCTCGCCGCGCCGGTTCTCCTCGTAAAGCCAGGGGAAAAATGGAACGCAGGTTCCGGCGCGGAAACCTACGCGATCGGCGTAACCGACGGTGCTGTCGTAGGCGAGGCCGCACTGCTCCCAGTGAGCCCAGGTTTCAGGACGCCAACGCAGATAGTGCTGGCGGCCGCCGATGTGCTGCTGCTGCACCGCTGCACGGCAACGTTCCGCTTCCTCGCGCAGCTTTTCCGGCGCCAGGAATGTGTCGTATCCCGGATGAACGCCCATCTCGATGTTGCGCTCGCGCGCCCAGGCAATGACCCTGGCAACGCGCGGATCAGCAAGGCTGTAGCCGCTGTCATAAGGACCGCGGCCGGAAGCCTTCCAGTAGAGCGCCGAACGAAGGCCGTGCTCCTGAGCCAGGAGACAGATCTCCATCACCTGTCGCAGCGAAGCGGGTATGACCGGAGCGATGACGCTGGCGAGGTCGCGCAGCCCGGTGGCGATGGACCGGCGCGCGATCAGTTGCACGGCGGCGTCGCGGGCGCTGAAGGGAATACCGATCTCGTCGAGGTCGTGGCTCAGCTTGACGCGCAGGCGGCGCGGGCGAGGCTTCCAGCCGGGAATGAGGGCGCGGATGACAGACTCGAGGGCCAGGCCGTACCCGTCTACGATGGGCCGCTCAAGGTAGCCGTCGCGCACCGCCATGCTGGCGGCGGCCTCAAAGCGGCCGTGCGCATCGCGGCGCGGAGGATCAAGCTCCTCGTAGCGCGAAAGCACCAGCACGGTGGACGCGAGAAGATCTTCGGTGCAACGAAAGTATCCGCGTGAGATTTCGCTGAAGATCGGTTCCGTGGCTCTGGATTCCCGGCGCGCGTACGGGACCACAAAATTGGGAACCACCGCGGTCAGCTCTGAAGATGCGCTGATGGGCCAGGATTTGTGCACTGCGAATTCCGGCCGCAGCTGGCCCGGATACGCGGGAAACTCGATGCGGCCAAAGTAGGGATTGCCGGCGCGCAAGGCGAGCGTTTGCCCGTCCTCGCTGGGTTCGATGCTCCAGAGGCGCTGAGATTCCTGGTCCAGCCCCGCGCGCCGGCACAGCTCGTCCAGCGCGTAGCGCCGTGCCTCCGGTGTGATCTCGAGTCCGCCGCTCATGGTTGCGCGCAGCCTCTTCCTTATGCCGCGAGCTCGGCTTCAATGGCTTCGGTGAGTCGCGGGTTGAACGGATCGGTGTCGGGCGCGAAGCGGCACACCACCTGGCCGGAACGGTCGACGAGGAACTTCTCAAAGTTCCACAGGATCTCCGGCGGAGGGTTGGGATGGATTCCGTACTTGCGCAGGTCGTCGGCAAAGGGAAACTCGCCGGTGCTGATGGCGTCCGGCTTGGCCGCGATCAGCGCCGCATACAGCGGATGCTTCTGCGGGCCAACCACCGCGATCTTCTCGAAGAGCGGGAAATCGACGCCGTAGTTCAGGGTGCAGAAGGAACGAATCTCATCGCTGGTTCCCGGCTCCTGGCCGGCAAAGTCGTTGGAGGGAAAGCCGGCGATAACGAAGCCGCGATCGCGGTAGTGCTTGAAGAGCCGCTCCAGGCCCGCGTACTGCGGCGTCAGGCCGCACTTGGACGCGACGTTGACGATGAGCACGACCTTGCCGGCGAACTCCTTGAGCGTGGTGCCTTCGCCGGACAAGGTTCGGACGGGAATGTCATAGATGGATTCGGACATGGAAGGATTGTAGCGGAGACGAGCGGAGTTGGCGGCTTTTGGCGGAGTTGGTTACTATGCCTCTGCCTCTATTTGCCTGATCTCGGCAAGGACAAGAGCCTCATCCTCGGGGTTCGGCTCTCCGTCGGCCGTCGCCATCAGCTCTTTGGGCAGAAACGGAATGAGGGGGAGCATGAGGGCGTAGGTGATGGTTATGGCCACCACACAATACTGGAAACCGTGGGCCGGGCTCAGGCTGAAGAGCCACGAACCGAAGACATCGCCGAAGCGGGACGAGAGCGGATAGAGAGACACGACGATCATCATCAGGGTTCCCTGCAAGCCGGGAGGGCAGGCGCGTATGGCCATATCCATAACGGCAACATTGGCCAGGCCGCCCAGCAGCCCAATCACCACCGCAATAATCAGGGCCTGGCTGCCGGTGTGAATGAACGCCATGGGAACAAACTGCGGCACCCCGATGATGACCGACCACCAGAGCAGCTTGCGTGGCGGGAACCGGGTACAAAGGAGTCCGTAGAGCAACGCTGTGGGGACATACGCGCCATACAGGAGAGCCGAAAAATCGGCATAGATTGCAACGGACGTGTGCAGCTGATTGGTCAGGAAGAACTGCATCGGCGTATTGGCTCCGGGAGTGAAATACCAGAGCAGGCAGAGCAGAATCACCGGGTAAATGGCGCGATGCTTCACCAGCCGTTTGACGTCGCCGAGAAAGCTGCTGCCTTTGGCATGCGGGTTTTCATACGCATGGGCGAACACGGAGCGCGGCTTCCAGAAGCCAAACACGCCAAGCGTGGCGGTGAGAGCGAGAACCAGCAGGAAGACCTGGCGGGGCGAGAGGTCGGTGGACATCCATCCCGAAGCGACGTACCCCAGGGCCCCCGCGCCAACCATAAAGAAATTCGACAAGGCACTCAGCCTCCCCGGCATTAGCGCTTCCTGGCCGATGAGAGCCAGCAATCCCTGAAGGGCAGCGGCGAGAAAGCTATATGCAATGGTCGTCAACAGCATCCCGACCAGCAGTCCGGCATAGGTGGTTCGGGAAAACGCCGTCCAGGCAAGCACCACCATCATGAAGGGAACGAAGATGCGAAAGTAGCCGGGGTCGCGCCAGCCAAACGGGTTCCATAGGTCTCGGGTGAGCCCGAAAGCAAATCCCAGGAAGAACGGGATGCCGGTGAGCAGCCGGAACATGGAAACCTGCGACGCGGAGGCGTGCAGCAGGTTCTGAAGCATGAAGGAAGTGGGGATATCCAGAACCCATTGCGGGCTGACCACATTGACCAGCAGCGCGAGCAGGCTGAAGTAAAGAAAGAGCTGGCGGGTGCTTGAGCCTGGCTTGGATCCGGGCGCCGGGGACGACGAATTGTAGCTTCCATCCTGGGGTCGCATCCAAATCGCTTCCTTAGCGCCGAAGCGGCACGACTGCACGCGTTGTGCGGCGTCCTTTTAGGGCTTGGTGGCCAGGATCAGCGGCGAAGGTCCGCGCACCTCGAGCTTGCGTGCGTGAGTGAATCCGGCTTCGAGAAGCCATTCGGCGATCTCCTCGAAGGAGTAGGTATCGCCCTCGTCGGTGTTCACCAGCATGTTGACGGCGAAGATGAGGCCGTTCATCGGGCCGCTGCGGTCGGCGTTGACCAGGAACTCCGCAATGGCGATGGTGCCTCCGGGCGCGAGCGCGTGGAAGGTCTTGCTCAGCAGTTTTTTGCTGCGCGCGGGGCCTTCGCTGTGGAGGATGTGGCCGAGGGTGGCGACGATGTGGCCGGCGCCAAAGTCAGTCTCGAGCAGATCGCCCTCCGCGAATGAGTACTGCTCGGCAAGGCCCAGGCGGACGATCGAGCTCCGAGTTACCGGGATCACCTCCGGCCAGTCGACCGCGGTGACGCGGACATTGCGGCCGGTTTGCGCCAGGGCGACGCTCCAGACGCCGGAGCCGGCAGCCAGGTCGAGCACCGAAACCGGCTCGTTCCACGCGCCCAGGTTGAGGTGCTCGGCAAGCTGGCGCGCGATGGGGTAGTTCATGGGGAAGAGGTCGTTGACGAAATCGTGGAAGAACTCGCCTCCGGTGTTTTCCCGATTGACGGCCATGGCCGGGCGGCCGGTGGCGACCACCTTGTTCAGTTGCAGCCAGTTGGGCAGGAGCTGGGTGCTGGTGTGGCGGATGATGCCTCCCTGGAAAGCGGGCTTGGTGCTGACGAGGAACGCCGCGGATTCCGGCGTGAGCGAGAATTTGCCGCCCGGACCCTTGTGCAGGAACTCGAAACCAACCAGCATATTAACCACGGCGGCCAGGCCGCGGCGCGAGGCCCCGGTGGCGCGGGTGAGCTCATCGAGGGTCATGGGAGAGGCGTCGAGCGAGTCGAAGACGCGATGGTGGATGGCGGCTTCAAGCACTAGGGGGACGGCGTATGCGAAGCCGAACTGGAGGATGCGCTCAGGGGTGACCGGCGCAGACTGGGACTGGGGCGTGGCAACGGTTGTTGTCATGGGAGGGACCTCGCTTTGAAATGAAGTGTCCGGGGAAGAACGCAGGCGCAGGATAGCAGAAGCGGATGCGGGGTGTCGCGCCGACGCAGTTTAGTTTTGTGCGGAGAGCAGCTGCCTGGCCACGGAGATGTACAGGTTCACGGCTTCTCTCAGCTCCGATTTGCGAATTTTTTCGTCGGGCGTGTGGGCGACGTGGATGGAGCCGGGACCGAGCAGCAGCGGCTGGCCCCAGTTGCCGAGCCAGGGAATGTCGGTGGTGAACTTGGCGATCATGGTGGGCAGGCCGGGAACGGCGCGCAGGCGGACGAAGGGAATCTCGAGGGTGAAATCGACCTCCGCCAGCCCTTCGCAGGCGGCCAGAATGGCAGCGCGAACCGGGGCGGCATCGCCCACCAGGCGGGTGAGCACCTGGGCCTCGGCATGATCGGCGATGACGTTGGGAGCGCGGCCACCATGAATGAGGCCGATGTTGAGAGTGGACGGCCCCACGTCGTCGCTCACGGGCAGCTCCAGGCGCAGGAGCCGATCGAGCGCCTGCACCAGCTTGTGAATGGCGCTCTGGCCCAGTTCGGGATAGGCGGAGTGGGCCATGGTGCCGGTGGCGCGGAGGATGGTGCGCAACGATCCCTTGGAGGCGATGCCGAGGCGATTGTCCGTGGGCTCTCCATTGATGAGGAAGCGGCTGCCTTTGGGGAACTGATTGGCCACCTTGGCGCCGGCCGAGTCGCGCTCCTCGCCGGCGACAAACAAGAGGCCAACGGGCAATCCTTCCGCGCGCAAGGCTTCTGCCGCGACAATCTGGGCGGCCATGATTCCCTTGGCGTCGCAAACGCCGCGCCCGTAGAGGAAGTCATCGTCTTCGCGCAGGGGGATGTAGGGCGGGACGGTATCCATGTGCGTGGAAAGCACGACTTCGGGAGCAGACGCGGCGGAACCGGCGTACACGTTCCAACGGGGTCCCGAGGGCGCGCTGTCACTGGGCGGCGGGACGGGCATCTTCTCCACTTCCCATCCGCGAGAGCGGAGAAAGCCGGCGAGAAATTCGCCCATCGCGCCCTCGTGGTAGCTCGGCGATTCGATGGCGACCAGATCGCGGGTGAGCTGGATGGGATCGATTGCTGCCGGCATGCTGCAAGAATATCCCACGGCCCATGGGCTCTCCTCTAGCGGAGGTGGCGAGACGATTTGCAAACGGCGCTACAATCAATATCAAATGACCGCTCCAGCCGCACATCCCCCCAACACGAAGCGAGCTGGTTCGGCGCGATTGCTGACGGTGGATTTGGCGGGTCCGGAGGGCCGGCTGGAAGCGGTGGTGAATGAGGGCGCGGCGGATGCGCCGTTTGCGGCGCTGGTCTGCCATCCCCATCCCAAGGCCGGCGGGACCCTGCACAACAAGGTGGTCTATGGCGCCATGAAGGCGCTGAACGCGCCGGAGTGGGGGCTGCAGTGGCCGGTGCTGCGCTTCAACTTCAGGGGCACGGGGCGGAGCGATGGGACACACGATGGCAAGGCGGAGGCCGAGGACGTTTTGGCGGCACGCGACTGGCTGGAGAACCAATATGGTCTGCCGGTGGTGCTGGTGGGATTCAGCTTTGGCGCAGCCATGGCGTTGCGAAGCGTGAAGCTGGATGGGCACGGGGTGCGCGCGGTGGCCGCGCTGGGCCTGCCCACCCACGCCGATGGACACAACTATCGTTATTCCTTCCTGAAAGAGATTCGCGTTCCCAAGCTGTTTCTGAGCGGGGCGGACGACGAGTACTCCTCGCCCGCGGAATTGGAGACGATTGGTGCGCAGGCTGCGGAACCCTGGCGCCTTATTTTGCTGCCCGGCGCCGATCATTTTTTTAGCGGCCATCTGGAGCCAATGCAAGGGGCACTGAGCGGCTGGCTGAAGGAGCAGGTAGCATGACCCCGGTGAGCGAAGCCGCTCTGGAGAAGCTGCACGTCGCGGCGGCCGGATTTTTTACCGGCGCACTGGCCGCGTGCAGCATCCAGTCCGCTTTTGACCGCAGAATCCGCATGGAGGGCGATCGGCTGCGGCGCCTGATTCCGGACGGCGGCGGACCGGATGAGATCGACCTCTCCGCATACAAACGGATCTTCGTGATCGCGTTGGGCAAGGCGGCCGTTCCCATGCTGGAGGTGCTGCTGGAGCGCATGAAGCGGCGCAAGGGTTTGCGCGGAATCTGCTGCTCCAACAGCCTGCCCACGCGGCGCAACTGGCGTTTCCGTTACTTTGAGGGCGGCCATCCGCTGCCCAACCAGGATTCGTTTGCGGCGGCCCGCGCGGCGCTGGCGCTGCTGAAGAAAGCGCACAAGGATACGCTGGTGTTCTTTCTCATCTCCGGCGGCGGCTCGGCGCTGTTCGATCTGCCCATCGATGCCTCGATCACGCTCGAGGAAACGCGCGGCTTTCACGAGGCGCTGCTGGCCTCAGGAGCGCCGATCAACGAGATCAACACGCTGCGCAAGCATTTCTCCCAGGTGAAGGGCGGGCGGCTGGCCATGGCGGCGCCCGAGGCGACCAAAATTTCGCTGCTGCTGCCCGACGTGCCCCTGCGCGCGCTGGACGCGCTTTCCTCCGGTCCTTCTTCGCCGGACCACTCCACGGTGGAAGACGTGCGCTCCATCCTTGCGCGCTACCAGCTGGCGGCGAAATTTCCCCCGGCGATCCGGACGTACTTCGAGCGCGACGACATGCCCGAGTCGCCCGGCAACAAGAGCTGGCGCCCTCCGTTTTTGCCCAAGTTCGCTGAAGCGGTAATGGCGCGGCGCATCACCGCCGCGGCCAGCATGAAGGACGAGGACGGCGCGTTCCGCGATTCGGTGTTTGAAATCCTGCTCTCCAGCCATGACCTGGTGGAGAATTGCCGCGCCCTGGCGGAGAGTGCGGGATACTACGTGGCCGTGGACAACAGCTGCGACGACTGGGACTATGCCGATGCGGCGCGGTATCTACTGGAGCGGTTCCATGCGCTGCGCGTGGCGCATCCGCGGCTGTGCCTGATTTCGGCGGGCGAGGTCACGGTGACGCTGACGCGCGCGCCCGGCGCGGGAGGCCGCAACCAGCAGTTCGCGCTGGCGGCGGCGCTGGAGTTGGCGCGGCATCGCGGTGAAGCGCTGACGGTGCTCAGCGCCGGCACCGACGGGATCGACGGCAACACGCGCGCGGCCGGGGCCATTGCCGACCCTACCACGGTGACGCGCGCCCGCGCATTTGGCTTCGACCCGGAACAGGCGCTGGCTGAATTCAATGCCTGCCCGCTGTTTACCGCGCTGGGCGACTCGGTGGTTACGGGACCGACGGGCCACAATCTGCGCGACCTGCGCCTGCTGCTGGCGGCGGGCTAACTGGGCCGCGGCGCAACTGCCCGCGATCGGGACCGAGGGCGGGTTCCCTGGTCCGAAACCCTTTCCCATTGCAGCCAGGTAAATTAGCATGGTTGCGTGCCCCGCAAAGGAACTCGCAAAACGGTCGCTAAAGCGGCCGATATACGGACTGTTGCCGCGCTGGCAAAGGTTTCCATCGCCACGGTTTCGCGGACCATCAACGGCTCGCCCGCGGTGAGCGAAGGGTTGAGCAAACGCGTGTGGCAGGCCATTGAACAGCTCAGCTATTTCCCCAACACCCACGCCCGCAGCCTGGTTTCGGGGCGCAGCCGGCTGTTCGGCATCATCGTGGAGAACATCACCAACCCGTTCTTCCCCGAGCTGATCCAGAGCTTTGAAGAGATCGCCGTCGCCAATGGATATGAGATCCTGGTGAGCTCGTCGAATAGCGATCCCAGAATCCTGACCACCTGCGTGCGCCGCATGCTGGAGCGCAAGGTGGAAGGCGTGGCGGTGTTGACCTTTGGCGAGGAAGAGCCGGTGCTGGACCAGCTGGCCAACCACGATGTGCCGATGGTGCTGGCCGAATTCAAGCTGGCCGATCCCAAGTCAAGCACCATCGTTCTGGATTACACGACGGGGATGGATGAAGCGGTGCAGCACCTGTCCGGACTGGGGCACCGCAGGATCGGCTTTCTCGCCGGCCCGCACTCGATTCACTCGGCCGTCACCCGGGAGAACGAATTCCGCAATGCCATGAAGCGCGCCGGGGTGGCGATCGAAGCCGAGTGGGTGATCGAGTGCGATCACACGCTGCGCGGGGGTGTGCACGGATTCGAGCGGCTGCGCGGGTTGAAACGCCAGCCCACGGCGGTGATCTGCTCCAACGACATGACCGCGATCGGCGTGCTGCGCGCGGCCTACATGGAGGGGCTGCGGGTGCCGCAGGATCTTTCCGTCATCGGGCTTGACGACATCGCCTTCGACGAATACACGCTGCCGCCACTGACCACCATCCGCATGTCGCGGGCGGAACTGGCTCGGGCCGCGTTCGAGGCCCTGCGGTTGCAGGCTGAAGCCCCGCCGGGGGCAAAGGTCCAGCGCGAGTTCCTCGTCTCCACCTCTCTGGTGGTGCGCGGATCAACCGCGCCTCCGGCGGCCGCGTAGGCGCGCGTTCATCCAGGCATTACAACACCCAAAAAGCCGAGACCCGCCTCTTCAGGCGGGTCTCGTTGTCGTGGGGCCTGACGGCCCGGCTATTTCCTGTGGTTTTCCCAGGCGAAATTCAGGAAGGTGAAGAGCCTTCCGGTTTCGTAGGTTGCGGAGGTCCACGGAGCCGATAGGGCGAAGCGCGGACGGGAATCACACCCGGTCAGGGTTGCGTTGAACACCGCGGAAGCCGTACCACTGGTCGGTATATCGCCAAGCGCCACGGGATAGATGCCGCCTGGAGCAGTGACGGAAACATGGCAGTGCCTGTCGCCCGGGGTTGGATAGAGGGTGAGGCTGCCGATCTGGGTTGCATACGCGGGACCCACATCGCCGTTGGTCGCGGTAACGGTGATGGCGTAGGTGTTGTGGCCCGTCTTCTTGCTCTCAGCAGAGAACCTGAGTCCGAAGCCGGGCAGTTCGGCCTTGTCCACAATACCCCAGTACGCGGGCTTGGCTTGCAGGCCCATGTTGAAGGGCAGCGGGTAGTCGGTGCGCGCCACCGGGAAGCTGTCCAGCCAGGTGTCGTCGTCGGCCATGCCCCAGAGAGTGACACGGTCGATTTTGCCCCTGAGGCTCTTGAAGGCGTCGAAGGTCTGGGCGTAGAGCCAGCCTTGTTCCGCCAGCACCGACGGCGGGATGTTGTTGCCGTAGTTCGAGGTGTCGTCGCCGGCGTTGTAGACGCTCTCGTCGTACTCCGTCACCTGCTGTTCCAGGCCCGGGAACATGAAATGCATGGTGTCGACTGCGCGCACCATGGCTTGCACGCTCGGATAATTGATGTCATTGTGCATCTCGTGGCCCACGCCATCAACCGGAATCCCGCGCGAACGCAGATCGCCAATCAACTGCACCATGCAGGCCAGCCGGTTTGGATCGGTGGTGGAGTAGTCGTTGATGAACAGCTTGGTGCCGGCGGGCGCATATTCCCGCGCCGCCTTGAGCGCGATGTCAATGTAGCTCTCGCCCAGCACCTGGTAGAACGGGCCGTGCTCCAGGCAATCGGACTGGGTGGGATCGAGCGGCTCGTTGACCACGTCCCACACTCCAACCGCGGTGCCGAAATGCTGCACCTCGTTCTGGATGTGCTCCTGGATGTTGGCGGTTACGGTGGCCTGGTTGGCGGGGGAGTTGGTGCCGTCGCCAAACGCGTACGCCGGCGTCTGCGCTCCCGTGGCCCACACCAGGTTGTGGCCGCGGATCAGCATGTTGTTGCAGACCGCGAGGCCCACCTCCTGGTCCGCAGTGGTGAAGGTGAAGCTCCCATAGCTGGGTTCCACCGAGCTCCACTTCATGTCGTTGCCTGAGGTGATGCTGTCGAAGTGCTTGGTCAGCAGTTGCTCATGCGGACCCGACAGGTCAGTGGGATCGACGGCGGCGCCAATCGGGAAGTATCGCGAAAGCGCCTTGTACATCGACGGAATATCGGTCTGGATGACCGGCGGCGGCACGTAAGTCAACTGGAAGTCGTCCAGGTAGAACGACACCAGGTCATTACCCGACGCCGGCACGGTCTGGAAATAGAGAGACGCCTGGCCGGGATCGTACGCGCTCGACATGTTGTAGCCGAGCACGCTGATCTGGTGCCACTGGCCGTCCGCCGGAACGGTAATGCCGGGATACGCGGTAACGCTGGGATAGCTGGTGTTGCCGCTCAGCGTGGTTTGCAGACTCATGTTGATGATGTGACTCGAACCATCCGTCGGCACCAGCATCACCCAGCCGCTGATGTTGTAAACCGAGCCCACGTACATCTTGTCGCTGACGCTGATCTGCGGGCCATCCCAGTTGGCGATGCGCCCGGTGGTCAGCAGGCTGTGTGTGCCGGTGTGCGCCGCCGCGGTCGAGTTGACCACGGTGGAGCTGCCCGAACGCGAGCTCCAGCCGTCCAGCCCGC
This sequence comes from uncultured Acidobacteriota bacterium, assembly GCA_963766785.1. Lineage (GTDB taxonomy): Bacteria > Acidobacteriota > Terriglobia > Terriglobales > Acidobacteriaceae > Telmatobacter. The sequence continues at coordinate 175,670 of CAVYBV010000002.1, read as the reverse complement.
CATCTTCAAAGGTGCTGGTGATGCCGGAGTTGTCCTGCTGGCTCGGGGGCGGCGGCGGCGGCGAAAGCTCTCCGATCCGGACATCGCTGATGTAGAACGAATCGGTCGCGCTCGAGGATTGGAAGTAAAGATCGAGCGAAGTGGGCGGTCCCGGTTGATTGCTGAAGGTGAAAGTTCCCTGCACCTTGGTCCACACCGCGTTCGACAACGGCCCGGACGTGGCCAGATTGCTGTAGGTTCCCGAGGTCGCGCAATCCGCCAGCTTGGTCGACATGGTTAAAGTTGGTCCGCTGGAATCGGTGGAGGCAAGCAGCACGTAGGCGCTCACCTGGTATGTGGCTCCGGCTACCACGCCGCTGACTCCGATCAGGTTCAGGGCCGGCCCCATGTAAGTTGCGGTGCGATTGGTGGTCAGCAGCGCGTTGGTGTCACCGTTGGGGTCAAGCACCGGCGGAGTCGCATTGGTCAGAGTCGGGCTGCCGAACGGGAACCATCCGTCCAAGCCGCCGTCGGAGAACGTGTAGGTGGCCACCGGCGTTCCGCCCGGAGGCGGCGCAGTTTCCGTAATCACGACGTCGTCGAGGTAAAACGACTGCGCCGTGGTGGCGCCCACAAGCTGCGCATAGAGCAACAGGCTGGTCTCGGTCGTGCTGACCGTGTACGAGCCGCCAATTTCCGTCCATCCGGAGTCATTCATTGGCACCTGGTAGGTGCCGATGGTGTCGTAGCAAGTGCCGCCGGAGCAGGCCGGATCGGAACGCTTCATGGTGAAGTTGGCGTTCTGCGCGGATTCGCCACTGGTCAGCTCCACCCAGCCGGTGATGGTATAAGTAGCGCCGGCCAGAAGCACGCCGTTGAGCGAAATCGAGGGGCCGCCGGCGCCGGATGAACCGGTCGTTGTCAGCAGGCTGTAGCTGCCGCTATAGGCTGCGGCGTCGGTGGAGACGGGGGTGCTGGCGCCGTTGAAAGACCCCCACCCCTGAGTGCTGCCGCCTTCAAAGTCGTAGGTCGCGACCGTCTGCGCGCTCAGCGGCAGCAAGCCGAGGAGCGAGATCGCGAACAGCAGGTAAAGAGCGCGGATTACCCGATCCGAGCGGAAGCCGGAAGCCGGGTCACTGGTAAGACATGACATGGCACAATCCTCCTGAAGCAACATCTGGAGCATGAGAGCAAGAGGCTGCCTCAAAGAAGGATACGGGGAGGCGGCAAAACTTACAGAGTAATTCGATTTACTCAGGCGACGGGAGTATAGGCACGTTCCAGTACGACTGTCAAGAACTCTCTGGTCCTGGATCGGCGATAGAGCTTAGCCATTGCTGCTCCACGAGTTAGAACAAGTTAAAGCAGTGTTACTGCCTCGCGGACTTCAGCGTGGCCGGCGCCCTGGTGGAAGGCGCGAATGGCTTCCACCTCCGCCCGCGTTTCACGGGCTGCCGCCTCCCGGTTGGGATAGCTGCGCGACTCCCCGAACACCACCTGGGCGCACAAACATTCGACGCGGAGGATCTTCCACAAATTGGGAAGGAACGGCTCGTCGCCGAACCAACACAATTCCGGCTCGGGAAGCTCGCAATCTGCCGCATAGCCCACCGCCGCCGCAGTGATCGGCGCGCCCGCAGCCACAGCGGGCTCGAACAGCCGGGAGTGGAATCGCAGCACCTGGGTTCCGTCGCTGCTGGTGCCCTCGGGAAACACCAGGATGGGGACTGCGCTGCTGAGCCGGCCGGCGATCTCCAGGGCCACGCCTTCGGCGCTGGCGCGGCTGCCGCGGTCAATGAAAATGCTCCCCGCAAGGCGCGCCAGGAGGCCGAATACCGGCCAGCGGCTCACCTCGATCTTCGATACAAAAGCGCACGGCATGGCCGCGGCCAATGCAGCCACGTCGAGATAGCTGAGATGGTTGGAGACCACCAGGCCGCGCGCAGGTGGCGCGCCCATGACCCGCCATTCGATTCCGGCCGCCGCCAGCACCTTCTGAGCCGAGCGCCGCAACCATTTGGCTCGCTCAATCGGGGTAAGCGGCCCGCGCAGCCGCTTCAGTCCCGCCCGGAGGATGCAACCCAAAATCGTGAACGCCAGCGCCACAGCGCGCCGGCAGCGTCGCCGTATCATTCCGTAAGCGGCGCCAGGAACCGGTTCCGCGCCGCGGCGGAAAGCAGCTTGAGATCGAGCAGCGTCAGGAAATCGATGGTGCCGAATCCGCGATCCCACGCCGGCGGAGCCGCAACCCGCGCCCCGATGGCGAGATAGGTCTTCAGCAGCCTCGGCACCTTGACTCCCGCCGACGCCACGGCAGTTTGCGGCGCGGATATTCCTTCAGGGACAAGCGGCTGTGCGCTTGCCCCCTGCGGCTCACTGGGACACACGTACTCCGGCGTCGGCTCCGTGGCAAACTCCGACGACACCCGGTACGGCTCGAGCTGCCGGTACAACTGCCAGCCCTCCGCAGGATCGCGCGAGCTCAACGACGAGCAGCCGACCAGGTAACGCAGCCCCATCCCCGCAGCATACTTCGCGATGCCTCGCCACAGCAGAGTCAGGACTTCGGGCGTGCGATGCTCGCGATCGATTGAAGCACGGCCCAATTCCAGAATCTCCAGCCGCAGCGCCTCATACGGCGCAAAGCTGAACTCCTGCTCCGAGTAGTAGCCCAGGTGCCGCGCCGCGGTGCGGCCCGACTGCATCCGGTACGTCCCCACAATCTGCCGCGCCGGGCTGATGGCGTTCCGGTCCTCCACCAGCAGATGCTCGCACACGGGGTCGAACTGATCCGTGTCCAATCCGGTCTCGTAGGAGCCGTCCAGCCCCTCGCCCAGCTCCAGATTGAACACCTTGAAACGGAGCTGGCACGCGGCCTTGCGATCCTCGCGCGTCTGGGCGAGCCGCACCCGATAGCGGCCCACCTCCGCGTGAATGCGTGGCTGTGTGACCGGAACTTCAGGGACAAGATTGGCGGCACAAGGATCCAGGAGGGCGACGGATCCGGCAGGTCTTTCAAACGGAACCTTCAGCCGTGTTTGCGGAATCACGGGAGTAGTATCCCGCGGTAATTGTAAGAGGAACGTGAACCCCGGGAGAACGCGATGCAAATAATTGTTGCCGCGATGTGACCAACTGCACAGTCAACGACAACTCACGGTGATTCATCTCACAAGCTTCAGGAAATCCCGGGACGAAATATGTTGAAATTGAGCTTGCTTCGGTTTTCACTTTGCAGTATAAAGTGAATCCATGAAGACGATCCTCCGTCCCCTTGCCGCCGCCGAGCTGCTTCTGGTCGCACCCGCGGCTCTCTTCATGACCGCGCTCTTCGTCCGTAATCTGCAGCCCCAGCAGTACGAGCCCGCCCGCACCGCCGCGCACATTGTGGCTCTTTACGCCTCCAGCACGCACATCGGACTCTGGCTGCTGCTCATCGCCATGCCACTGATTGTCCTGATCGTCGGCAGCATCGTGCTCATCCGCTCCTGGCGCGCCGACTCTGCCCTGCGTCATGCGGCTCATCAAGCGATCGCAGCGCTGCGCGCACACCTCGCCGCCTTCTTCATCGCATGCGCCACGGCATCTGCCTTCGTCATTCTCTCGATTGTCGCGCTGCACCTGATCACCGATTGAGCGAACCACGGTAAAAGGAAAAGGCTGACGGCGCACGCGTTTCTCGCGCAATCGTCAGCCCTTTCTCGCGCCGATCTGGCCGATCGGCTTCGGTGCAACCTCAGCAACATCCGCCCGCAATCGACGGAATCACCAGCACCTCGTCGCCATCCTTGAAGCTGTATTTCTCATTCCCCAGGAAGCGGATGTCCTCCTCGTTCACGTAGAAGTTGATGAAGCGGCGGATCTGTCCGTCCTCGCCGCGCAGGTGCGGCCGCAGCGCCGGAAAGCGCCCTTCGATGTCCGTCACCAGCTCCGGCAAGTTCGCCGCCGCGCTCGAGATTTCCTTCACATTGTTGGTGTGCTTCTGAAATGCATTGGGCAACAATACGCGCACTGCCATCTCCGTTAACTCTCCGCCAGGGCAAATTCCTGATTGCTGTTGTGCTCGTCCACAAACGTTTCAAAGTCCGCCAAGCGCGGCCGAATCGCCCGGCTCTGGTCGTAGGCGCCGCTGAGCACGTCGGTCGTCTTCAAGCCGTTGCCAGTGATGCAGGTAACCGTCAAATCATCCGGCTGGATGCGCCCATGCGCGTAGAGCCGCGCCGTCACCGCGGTGGTCACGCCGCCGGCCGTCTCCGTAAAGATGCCTTCGGTTTCCGCCAGTTCCTGGATCGCCGAAACAATCTCCACGTCCGACACATCCTCAGCCCATCCGTCCGTCTCGCGAATCATCCGCGCCGCGTAAATTCCGTCCGCCGGATTGCCGATCGCCAGCGAGCGCGCGATGGTGTGCGGCCGCTGCGGCTCGATCACATCCGTCCCGGCCTTCACCGCCTTGGCAATGGGTGAGCAGCCTGTGGCCTGCGCGCCGAAGAACCGCACCGGCTTTTCCGCCACAAGCCCCAGCTCGATCAGCTCGTTGAACGCCTTGCGGATCTTCGTAATCAGCGATCCGCCGGCCATCGGCACCACCACGTTGTCCGGCAAGCGCCAGCCAAGCTGCTCGGCAATCTCGAAACCGACGGTCTTCGATCCCTCAGCGTAGTACGGCCGCAGGTTCACATTCACAAATCCCCAGTTGTAGCGGTCGGCAATTTGCGAGCTCAGCCGGTTGCAGTGGTCGTAGTTCCCTTCCACCCGCACCAGCGTGGCGCCGTACACCTGCGTATTGAGAATCTTCGCCGGCTCCAGGTCCGCAGGCACCAGGATGAAAGTCTTCAGCCCCAGCCGTGCTGCCTGCGCCGCAACCGCATTGGCCAGGTTGCCCGTCGAAGAGCACCCCACCGTGTCGAAACCGAACTCCTGCGCGTTGGCCAACGCCACCGCCACCACGCGATCTTTGAAGCTCAGCGTGGGCATGCACACCGCGTCGTTCTTGATCCAAAGATTCTTCGCTCCGATGTGCGCGCCCAGCCGTGGCGCCCGCAGAAGCGGCGTCAGCCCCGCTGGCGTGCCCAGCTCGCGCCCCTCGGGGATGGGCAACAGCGCCTTGTACCGCGCCATGTTCAGCGGACCTTGCGCCACCGCCTCGCGCGTAAAGTACTTGCGCGCGTAGTCCAGGTCGTACTTCACTTCGAGAGGAGAAAAGCATTCATCGCAGATCGATAGCGGCTGAACCCCGTAGCTCTTGCCGCATTCTCGACATCGCAACTCGTATGCAGTAGTCACAGTCCCTCGCTCGCAGAAGGTCTGCGGGTATGCGGGCACGTGACCGGCTCCTTGAGGAGCGAACACTCTAAATGACTCGAAACCTCTTGCGAAGCCGCCTCAGTAGGACTGAAGCGACCCCCGAATCTCATGTTCCCGGCATTTCAGCCAGCGAGAGTTGACACCATACTCCCGGATTGCCCGGGCAGGTTGTCGTGGCGTCACAGGGCCCGTCCCTCAGCCACTCTGCATGAAACTCAGGCCTGCCCTTTGGGGGCAAACTTGAATGTTTTACTTGTACCACAGGTCGGATGTGGGTGCAAGCGCTCCTGCAGCGAATGGCGATCTCGCCGGACCGAAAAGGTTAATTCCACGGCTCAATTGCTCGAGGGTTCTCGCGGATGAACGTACCTCATGAGCCCAATCCCATTATCGCGATAGTCAACTTCAACAACCGTATTAATCAATGCTTGGTCGCCAATGGACTGAAGAGCCGCCACGAAGAGCTCCCCTTGAAGGTTCGGCGCCACATTCGGAACGAGAATCACAAGCCCGGCGTGCAAAGGCGCCCTCCCATAAAGCTCCAAAAAATCTAACCGGTTGTTTGTGACGAACGTGTAATCCCTTTCCACGATCAGCTTCATCAATTCCCAGTCTTCGTAGCCCCTGAGATTGAGAAAGTTGACACGGTCCGCGGCGTAGTTTGCTCTGTGGGCAAGTTTTACAAGCGACGCGTGCAGACACTCGTCAATCAGGAACTTTACTTTCATGGGTTGTTAGCGCGAGGATACCACTCCACACGGACAGGCTTGTGCTTCGCCCACGGCCGGCTGGGCGGCCGTCCCCGTTGCGGAAATGCAGCCACATAAAGAGGGGCAAGCTCAAGTTGCTCGCGAGTTAACGATGGATATCCATCGAGAATCTCTTCCACCGTAGCTCCCTGCGCCAACATCGCCGCCACTAGATCGACAGGGATCCGGGTTCCCCGGAATACCGGTGTACCGCCCATGATTTCCGGATCGGAGACCACCATCTGTTCCACCTTGCACAGCCGTGTCACCTCCCGATCCACTTCCTCGCGCGCGTCCTTCACCCGCACAAGAATGGCAGAGCCTCCTGAAACCGCAACGGTGTCCACATTCGGCGTTGTCTCAACCGCCCTCGCCACCTCGCGCCGGGACGCCATCGGCAACAGCCGCAAACCTTCGGCTTCCAGCCGCAAGTACACAAGTTGTCCATGCGAGAGCATCCGGTGCACCTGCTTGCCGCGGCGTAACCGGCGCGGCTTGATCAGGCCCCCATCCATCGCCTTATGTACTGCCTTGAGAGGCAGTTTCACGATCGCCGATGCTTCCGGAGCTGTGAACGATCTCTCCATGTATTAATTCTACCCTATTCAAGGTAGGGTTTTCGCTTTTCGCACACCAACATCGCCTTCCCACTCGATCCCCTGAGAAGCGGAAGACCACATGCCTCGCTCCTGCGCCGGGAGTTTCTCGACATTGTTCATGAATTCTTCCGAGGCAGGCGAACCCGCCAGCAGCGCGGACCAGTCCACTGGGCGGGATTTCCCGCCGGTGTCGCCGTTGAATTCCTGCTCGTCCTCAGTATTGAATTTGTGTGCCTTCTTATTCGGACTGTTGTTTCCAGTCCATTCTCGCGCCAAATCACGCCCGCGCCAACGTCCAATTCATCCCGCCGGATGAATCCGCGCCGCATTTCTGCGGCCGGAAACCAACCTCAATTCGTGGACCTTGGACGCGCGAACTCCTCCGGCCCTCGCAACACTGCCGGCTCCCGCTGCAGATTCTTCCGCAGCCGTTTTGCGCTTCGCCGCCCGGCTGATCGAATCGGCGACCACCCACACGGATGCCGCAATCGCCAGATTGATGCCATTGCCCGCCCAGTTGAAATGCTCATGCGGCCCGGCGGCAAGTTTCGGAATCCAGACCAGGAGCTGAAAGCCGACAATCTCCGCCGTCAGCAGGCGCGCGGCCAGCGAAGCCATGATCCCGGTGAGGATCGCCGCCGCGGCCAGAAAAAAACAGATAGTGGTGGCATAGGCCCAGAACAACTGTCCCGGCGGAAGCCACTTGGGGATCCAGCCGGTCAGGCCCCTCATGGTGTCTGAGATCTGTTCGATGCCGAAGGAGATTGGGCAAAGAACGAAAACCCGCGCGAACAGTGCCTGGCGCCGCGAAACCCACGAACCGGCAGGCAGCAGGATTGCGCACAGCACAAGCCCGGCGGCGACCATGGAGAACTCCTCAAACACGTTGCCCGTGGCATCGTATCTCAGTCGGAAGCCATAATCTTGACGGATTATATCCACCAGGGCATTGGGCGCCCACAAAAGCGTGAAAACGGAGTAGACGGCCGTCAGCGTCACCGCGCCGATGCGGGCGGTGCGAGGCGCCAGGAGCGCGATGCCGGCGGCCAGTTCGATCAAGCCAGCAAGGTAGGCGAGCGGCTCGCGCAACGGGACGTTGGGCCCGACGTGCTGCCAGCCGACGGCGAAGTTGCCTGACACCAATCCGACAACGCCGAGGAAGATGGCGGCGGCGCCATAAACGTAGACGCCCAAGTTCAGTGCAATACTGCGATTTTGCATGGTCATCACCCAATTCCAAATTCGTAAGGCGGGGAACGGCTTGGAATGCCAAACGCAGTGTAGCCCGGTTCGTGCAAGGCGATGCGTTCCAGTTGCGGGAAGGAAGATGATGGTTGCGGGCAGGAACAATCCGGTATTCAAACGGTGGACACGCAGAAGCGAATGATTTCTTCCCGTCATCTAGAGCTGATTAGGGAACGTCGTAAGGAATCGTGTCAGGGCACGACTTCACTGCTAGGTGAAAAACTTCTCTCCGGGGGCATGTTTTGAAAGGGCACGGATTCATCCGTGCCGTAAAGGCGAGCAAAATCAACGCGGGCTTCAGCCCCTGAGGGACGTCTTCCTCTCGCCGATGACTCCAAACACCGTTTTTTACGAAGCTCTTCAGCCGTGCCGAAAAATCCTAAAAAAACGCCAGACTTTAGCCCCTGAGGGACATACCTTCCCCTACGCATTTTTCTAGTCTGCTCCAAGCACGCCGCAATGCAGCTTGAATAGTCCGGAGCGCCCGGCCGCAGGTGTGCGGTTGAAGGGGTTCAAATCGCGCGTCGCGGGCGCCTAGAGTTCGATGCCGCTCGGCTGTGATGATAAGCGGGCCCCGGGGGATGCCGCCGGTCGAAGAGTTGCATCGCGCGGTGCGAAATCCTCAGTAGGTGTAAATCCGCACGTAATCCACCTGCATCTCCGACGGAAACGGCGTGCTCGCGTTGGGCGCGCCCGGCCAGTCGCCGCCCACGGCCAGGTTCAGCAGGATGAACTCCGGTCCTTGGTCGAAGGGCCATGTGCCTGGGAAATTGGCGGGCGTGAATGTGGCGTAGACGTTGGTGGTCGAGTCGACATAGAACTCGATCTGCCCCTTGGTCCAGATCATCCCGTACGTGTGCCAGGCTGCGGCGGAAAACCCGGCAGGATGATACTGCTGGGTGCCGTTGGCTTCATTCGAACTGGTTCCGCCGTGGACCGAGCCGGCGATCCAGTCGTATCCCGGAGCGGGAGCGCCAACCGACGGCGGCGGATTGCTGCCGTCAATGTGCTCCATGATGTCGAGTTCGCCGCACGCCGGCCAGTTGACCGTGGCGATACTGTTGCCCAACATCCAGAACGCCGGCCACATTCCCTGCGACTCGGGCAACATCATGCGCGCCTCGATGCGCCCATACATAAAGCTGAACAGCCCCTCAGATTTGAGCCGGCCTGATGTAAAGTTGCCCGCCGCCAACCCGGGCGATGTCTGCCTCGCCACAATGTGCAGATAGCCATCGGTCCCCTCGTAGGCATTCGGATTACTGGGATTGCAAGGAGAAACAGACGAGTTCCAGGCGCAGTAGTCTTCCCACTCGTGGTTTCCGCAACAGTCCGTCCCCATGTCGTAGGTCCAGGTGCTCGGGTTCGGCTGCGCGTTTGTGCTCCCCGAGTTAGTAAACTCGTCGCTCCACACCAGCGTGCCCGATGGAATGTTCAAGCTGAACGCCTGCGAAGCCACCTGGCTCTTCAGAGTTGTAGTCGGCACGTCGGCCATGGCTTTTACCGTCAGGCTGCCGGCCACCAGGAATGGCGCTTCGTAAATCTGCGACTGGTTCGTCGGCGCGCTTCCATCCAGGCTGTAATAAATGGTCGTTCCGGAAGTTGCATCCGCCAGCGTCACAATGACGGCTCCGTTTTGTGCCGCCGCGGTGGAGATGGTGGGAGTGGCTGGCGGCTGCGGCGGCGGAAACTTGTCCCCGGCGCCTCCGCTGCTGCCACACGCGCACATCAGCCATCCAGCCGCTGCCAACGCAACCAACATAATCCCTCCCCGCATGTTCTTCCTCATGCCTCGCTCAAATCGCGTCCGTCTTGTCCGGCATCCATCATAGTCTCGTCCGCCCAGGCCAGCAGTTCGCAGCTCACAGTTCCTCACAACATCCGAAATATCCGATTTCTCCCCCTTTCGAGGCGCAACGGTGAACTGCTTCCCTGTACAATTGCTTCCCGTATGCGACATCTCATCCGCAGTCTCACTCTCTTAGCAATTACTGCCTGCTTTTTCGCGCAGGCCAGAGGACAAGCGCCCATGGAAATCGGCGGACAACCGCTCGTCAAGCTCTCTCGCAAAGCCGTCTCCACGACCACACCGGAATTCACCTCCATCACCCTCATGCCCGGCCGCGGAATGGAGCTGCTCCAGATCACCGCCAACTTTCCTGGCAAGGGCGATGTAAACGTTCTCGCCTCTCCGTCTGAATCCACCGCAAAAGAGATGCTCGACGACAAGGACGACGCCAACGGCGACTTCGGCTACCGCCTCGGCGCCGCTTTCCTGGTTCCCTACCCCAATCGCATCCGCGGCAAGCTCTCCCCGAACGGCAAAACCCTCACCGCCGAGTGGGAAGGCCACACCCTGACCTTGCCCGCCAACAACATGGGCCGCCTGCCCACCGCCGAGCGCCACGCCATGCACGGCCTCATCCTCAAGGCACACACCGACGACGTGAAGGTCCACGACATCCCCGGCGGCCAGGAAGTCACCGGCATCGTTCACGCCGGCAACTTCGGCGGCCACTGGCTCTCCTCGACCGACCTCCATTACGTCATCGCCCTTCACGCCGACGCCATTGACGTCAGCGTCAGGGCCGTCAATGTCGGCCACGAGACCGAGCCCCTCGCCGTCGGATGGCATCCCTACTTCAACCTGCCATCCCACGACCGCACCCAGGTCCGCGTCCACATCCCGGGCGAGAAATACGCTGTCGTCGACAACTACGACAACGTGTTTCCCACCGGCGAGCTCAAGCCTGTCGCCGGAACCCAGTACGACCTCCGCGCCCCCGGCGGCGTCGCGCTCGACAAGCATTTCTACGACGACAACTGGAGTTCCATCGACTGGTCGAGCGGCGCCGCCACCGTCAAGGTCATCGATCCCAAGGCCCAGTACGGCGTTGCTATCGAAGGCCTCTCGCCGGAGATCAAGACCATCCAGATGTACGCGCCGCCGCCCATGCAGTTTGTGGCCATCGAGCATCAGTTTAACTTCGCCGATCCCTTCGACAAGAAAGTCTGGGGCAACATGGACACCGGCATGGTCACGCTCAAGCCCGGCCAGTCCACCACCTGGAAGGTGCGGCTCAAGGTCTTCGTGCCGTAGGGAAAAGGTAGTAAGGAGTAGGGAGCAGTGCGCGTTGCGGGCGAGCGGGTGCCCCGGGTCCCCGGTTTTGGGACCCGGGAAACCACGAAACTACATGGACACGGTACTAGCTCCGCCCCTCTTCATCCGAAAACAATTCCTCAATCGGCATCTCGAACAGCCGCGACAGCTTGAACGCCAGGGTCAAACTCGGGTCGAACTTCCCCGTCTCGATCGCGTTCACGCTCTGCCGCGACACCTCCAGCCGAGCGGCCAGCTCCGCCTGCGACCAGTCCCGCTCCGCGCGCAGAACCCTCAGCCGGTTTTTCATCGGTACCTCATCCACACCAGCGGCGCGGAGACAACGGTGGCAATCCAGAAAATCGGGTATACCCAGATCGCGTCCAGGTGCGGCGCATTCGCCAGGCTTTCCAGGTACCCCCACACCGTCGTTCCCGCCAGCGTCATCGCCATCCCGCCCAGCAACGACTCCAGCATCACCTGGCGCTGGAACTCGTCCTTCTCCTCGCCCAGGTAAAGGGCCGTCACCACCAGCGCGCCAATAATGGGAAACGCCGGCAGCACCGCAACAAAGTAAACTGCCACCCCGTGCGGATGGCCGAATCGCAGCGTAAGCGAAGCAATGGTGGAGAACGCAAGGCTGAAAATCGCCGAAACAAGCATTCGCACGATGAAATGGCGTCGAGCAGGATTAGCAGGCCACAAGCATTCGATCATGATTGGTTTCCTTTACATGTTGACAAGAACACTTTACATATTCCAGAGAATCAATGTCAAGTTTTATTTACATAACCCTGGCTCATGAGTGTTGTCCTGAAGGGAAGGACTTGGGGCGCCTGGCACCGTGGTTACACCGGAGCCGGTTCCGAAGCCGAGGCTCACTGCTGAGCTAGAATGAATCGCGATGAATCAAGCGGACAAAGAGGTTAGGGCAAACGTGAGCAAGCCAGGCCTGATCCACGTCCGGATCGTCGAGGTCTTGAAGAGGTTTCCCGAGGGGGTTTCCGGCGGGCAAATCAGGTTCGAGCTGGAGAAAGAAGGGCTCAGGCCTGAAGATCAGACTCATTTGGATCGACGTAAACGGGATTTGAAAAAGTGGTTTGTGATTCGAAAGAGGCCCTCCACAGTGACGGTCGACGGTCGTCAACGAAAGGTAGTCCTTTACCAATACGGCGGAGAACGGACGGGAGACATCGATGAGGGCCAGGTAGGGATTAAGGTCCGCGCGGAGGTGATTCACGGCGCCCATGGACGCTGCCAAATGTACGGGCGGACGGTTGCACAACATGGCATAGTCTTGGTTGTTGACCACAAGAAACCTCGCGATTGGGGAGGATCTAACGAACGGGAGAACCTTTGGGCAATACCTAAGAAGGCATGTGCTCTTCCGGCACTCTTGCATCGAGCCGCCATTTGCGGTTTCGCGTAGCGATTGCGGGCGTGCACCGCCGCTGCGTGCAAATTACTTCTCAACGCGCCTTGCCATTTCCGGCCAAGGCTTTTCTTCCAATAGTATGTAGTCGCACCTCACGCGCCCCGACCGGTCCATGCGGCGCTGTGCCCTTATTCCCCAGCCGAAAGGCGGCTGCCGTAGCTCTCTCAGTCGGGATCTCCATGCAGGTTGGTCGGCGACAATCGAGATCGCCGAAGACGGTACTCGCTTCCCGATCCCAAATGATTTCAAGAGCTCTCCAATCCGAGCGTGGACGCAGGGGAACGAAGAGACTCTTCGAAGCGTTTCGGGGCGGATTCCCAGCGCGCGAAGGTAGCTCCGCATTCCCACCTTGCAATCGCGACAAACGGTCGACGTTCTGCCAACCTCGCCACGGGCACCGGCGTAAAGCGGGCAGTCGTCCGTAACAAGGACGACCCCGTGTCTAGCGCTGCTGCGACCGCACATCTCACATCTCTCGCACGGGGGAGCCGCCCCAATCCGCTCTAAGGGCGGATCTGTGCTCAAGTTGAGGGGCTTCATCTCACCGCCGTTAGTAACCATATGTTCTAGTTTAGAACGAAAAAAGGACCTTCGAAAGCTACGCTTCCGATGTGTCCAAGAAAAGAATCAGGAAGAACATTTCCGGGAGGCGGATTGCGGAGGCGCGAGGAATCTCAAATCCGCCGCTGACTCAGGACGATCTTTCGGGAAAGCTGGCTAAGTTCGACGTCCAGCTAGATCGGGCGGCGGTTGCGAAGATCGAAAATGACCTCCGGGGTGTCTCGGACTACGAGCTTAAGGCCTTTGCAAAGGCGCTAGCTGTGCGGGTCGATTGGCTGCTCGGGGGCGAGGAATGAAGGATGCCTCTTCCCAGCTCCGATCCGCGACACGGCGCGCCAAATCCGACGTCGCCAACAAACTCGTCAGCATGTTTCTGCATGATTTGAGTAGGAGGATCTCGCGTGAGTGGGAACTTAAGGTCGATAGCGAAGGGTACGAACGCGCTGTCAGAGAGGTATTTGAGAACCGCTGTCCATACTGCCTACACGAGCTCTCCGTCCTCGACGCGGTTATCGAGCATCTGGATGGAATGAACAGGTATCGTGTCGGTCTCCATGTTCCCGGAAATGTGCTCGTAGCGTGCAGGCGGTGCAACAGTGAAAAGCGGCGGGACGATTCGCGGCCTGCTCTATTGTTGGCTGGCACGGGGTGGGAGTCCTTCCTGTCCCACGACGGCACGAAATGCGCGCCTTCATGCATGAGTTGCGTTTATTGGAAGGGGATCTGGCCCGACGAGCGTGAGCGGGTTGCAATCCTGGCAGAGAATCTTGGCCGGATTCGGAGGTTTCGAGCGCAGTTTCCTGACTTCGAGGCCGCGATTCCCCCAATTCTGGAGGCGATGCCTGCGGTGCTCGCGAAGCTCTATTTGGATTGCCAGGTGTTTGCCGAGTCCGAAATCAGGTCCCTGCTAGAGAGATTCGACGAACTTCGGGGGGCTAAAGCGTGACTCCGTGCAAAGAGACCAGCCCACCGCTCGTTAAACCGGATCGATAGTAAATCTGCCGGGTTACTCATGTCCGCCCATCCTCTAAACTCATCCTGTGAGCTTCCGCGAATTCCTGGGCAACGCTGCCACCGTCACCCGCCTGCGCGAATCGGGACCTGCGCGAGACCGACAAAAAGACTCCCGCATCCCCATCCAGACCCATCCGGACGCGCCCGCGGTCCCGCCGGAGAAGCCCCGACCAAAGCTACGAAAACGGAAGCACTTGAGGAGAAAGATTGATGTCTGAACCATGGCGATACTTGCTGGGATTTGCGTTTTCCATCTTTGGAGGCGATCTGATCATTCGCTTCCTCATGCGGTCGATGTGGGCGTATCTCTGTAATCACAATCCCAATATCGCCAGAACCGACACAGTGTCCGTTAAGGCGCTAAAGTCTCCCCTCGGGATGATTGAACGCTTAGTCTAAACAGCGTCGATCATCGCAGGCACATGGCCGTTCATAGGAGCGTGGCTCGCACTAAAAGCAGTGTCCAAATGGAAAGGCATCTCTCACTATATTGGGGCCGACAACGCTTGGCTCATCGGAAACGCCCTTTCGCTAGTTGTGGCCTACCTCGGAGCGTGGATTGCGCTGGGACATCCTCCACCACTTCCCCATTAAGGCTCGTCAAACGCACAATGTCGACCCTTATTCACGCACTCTGATTTGAAGGCGACTGGATGCGAGCTTCCCAGGCCCCCGAGACCGCCGCGACATTCCCTAGCTTCGCTGACTCCGCTAGCTCCGCCAACTCCTCTAAACTCAACGTGTGAGCTTCCGCGAATTCCTGGGCAACCCCGCTACCGTCACGCGACTGCGCGAGTCGGTCCGCTCCGGCCACGTTCCCCAGTCCATGATCCTCGCCGGCCCTCGCGGCGCCGGCAAATATACCCTCGCCCTCATGCTCGCCCAGGCCGTCAACTGCCTCCATCCCACCGAATCGGACGGCCTGCCCGACTACTGCGGCCAGTGCGCCAACTGCGTCCGCATCGGCGAAGCGGCCAATCTCGACGACCGCGTGGCAGAAGCCATTGCCGCCCGCGACGACCTGCGCGAAACCGACAAGAAAGACACCCGCATCCTCATCCAGACCCATCCGGACGTGCTCGTCGTCCCGCCCGATCCGCCGCAACTCCTCATCAAGCTGGGGCAGGTGCGGCAGGTGATCCACAACGCGAACTTCCGGCCGCCTGTCGAAGCGCGCCGCGCGTTCACCATCTTTACCAGCGCCGCGTTTATGAAGGAGGCGGCCAACAGCCTGCTCAAAGTTCTCGAAGAGCCGCCGGAGCACACTTCGCTGATCCTGCTGGCGGAAAATCCGCAGGAACTGCTGCCGACGATCCGCTCCCGCGCCATCGTGCACAGGCTCTCCGCGCTCGCGGCCGCGGAGATTGAGGCGCTGCTGGCCGAGCGGCGGCCGGAGCTGAAGCCGCAGGACCGCAAGCTGGTGGCGCGGCTGGCCGAGGGCGCCGTGGGCCGCGCACTCAACTTCGACCTCGACGCGTGGCAACTGAGCCGCAAGGATGCACTTGTCATCCTCAATGCCGCGCTCAGGGAGCCGGATTACTCCGCGCTGTTCCGCGCCACAGAGAGCTATCGCGGCGGCGCCGATGGGCAGGAAAAGACAATCAACCTACTGCGCGCGCTGGGCAGCCTGTTTGAGGACCTGCTGCTCTCGGTGGCGGGTACGCCGGCTCTGATGCGCAACGTGGATCTGGCCGGGGAGCTGGAGCGGCTGGCCGCCGGGCTCACCGTGGACTGGATTGACGGCGCCGCCCGCGCGCTGGTCCAGGTGGAGTCGGGCATGCGCCGCAATTTGCTGCGCTCGCTGTCGCTGGACGCGATGGCCGTTGGCCTAGAAGGCCGCTAGCCTGCGGCAGACTAGCTGGTGGCAGCGCAATCCCATGGGCAGACAATCTTTGCTTTGGAATCAGCTTGCGTCGATGCCGGTCGTGGCCCGATTCATACCTTCAAAATCGCCTGGGTTGCGGCTTGCCAATATCCCGGATTCACTCGCTCCAGGTAAGTGGCCCATGACTGCAGAACAATGATTGCCGGGAAAACGTAGAGGTAGACCTTGTTCACTCGGCCGTCGACTACGAGGTCGCGCAAGATTCCAGCCACGATGAGCACATCAAGCGCCGGAAAATAAAGGTCGTGAGCGCCGATGTATTGCAGTCGGACGAAGGCGGCTTGCATCAGCTGGCATGTGGCCATGAAAACCAGACGGCGATGATACTGCGGACGTTTGCGAAAGTAGATGGCCAACGCGATGCACGCGCCGAAGATGACCATGTCGCACCAGAGAATCGACAGGAACGGCGCAATAGATTTCCGGTGGAGCACGGTGATGTCGAACCGCAACATGATTACCGACACGATGAGGCCCGAGATGACCATGGTTGCGGCCAATGCCGCGCCAAACCAGCCCAGTGCGCGGTGAAGGCCGACCCTGCGCACGCGCACCAGTGAGGACTGAGCGATGAACAACGCCATCCATGCCGAGAAGAGTGCGCCGTGAAACCACAGCAGAGCTGGTCTTGGCGGGCGGGCCTGGAGCAGGCCGGCATCGACCGTACGGCTGAAGCCCCAGACCACAAGTGCGGCCATCACGAGTGACATGCACAGTTAGAAGTTCAGGCCCAAGAACCTCTTAAGGTTCTTCTTCACGCTCGGATTTCTTTCAGCAGACGCAGGAACGGGCGCGCTTTTGGTGGCCACAGAAGTCTCCTCCCGGAACGAGGGGTCCTGACCGCAGTTTTGATGTTGGTGGCGGCGGATTGAGCCCATGTTACTATGCCGGCGGCGGCGGCCAGGTAGACCGCTGGCTCGTCCGCCGCGGCGGAGGCACCCGGGATCGCGGAGGTCTGTTCCCTGCTCCCTAACCGTTAACACTTGTTGCTTTCATTTCTGCTACTCTGGTAACAATTTCGGCGGAAATTGAGCAACTTCGCACCTTGGCCGGGCATCATTCCCTGTACAGAGCAGCCCCCAGACCGGCCCGGAGTGGGAACATCATGTGCCCATGGGGGTTACGCCGCGCTGCGGCGGGCTGAGCCGCTTCGGTGGGGTTTTAGCGTTTTCATTTTCTTGTCGTTCACCCTCTGCGGCCGTTTCCCATCTTACCCGGCGATTCGTTCCGCTCATGCGTTTCCTGGATGCCCAACCAGAGAGGTTCAGGAAGGAAGACTCCAGATGAGCCAGTTCCTCAACCCGATTGCCGAACCAGCCGTGCCCGGCGCGCCGGCATGGCCCGCTTTTCGCAAAAACCGGCGCTCCGCTCCTCCTGCTCCGTTTCGCTTTTCCGCTCTCACCTACATGCAGGACGAGGAGCCCCTGCACCGCCAAGCGGAACTCTTTTACCTGCAAAAGCAGATCCAGTCGCAGACTCCCATGGTGATCGTCCTCGAAGACGGCGAGCAAGTGGAAGGCTGCATCGAGTGGTACGACCGTCACTCCCTTAAAGTCCGCGGCCGCTACCGCATGCTGATCTTCAAATCTGCAATCAAGTACATGTTCAAGCAGGGTGAGAACGGCGGTTAGAGCGGATTGCGGCTGGAGCCTGGCTTGGCGGCGGCGCTCAGTACAGTGAAGTTTGAGGGCGACGGCCCGTTCGAAACACCCCTGGCGGAGGGGTGCTAGCGAATGGAGGCTTTGCGGAGGCGGTCGCGGATGGCGGCGCCGATGCCAGCAAGGGGCGGGACGGGACAAACGATCTCCTCGCAGCCGACCGAATCGAGGGCGCGCAGGCCGGCGTAAAGGCTGGCGGCCAACTGCTCTGGTTCATTCCATTGGCCCCATTCGAAGACGGCGATACCGGGGATGGGTTCAAACCGCCAACCGGTGGGCAGCATAAGGCCGACGCGTTTGCCGGCGTGGCGGCGGACCGCGTCGAGGAAGGCCTGCTGGGATTCGGCGAGAGCAGATTCGAAAGCACACGAGTGATTCGCGTGACTCCCTGCCGGGGTCGGGGGGTAATGCTGCGTGTCGGTAACTTGGGCATCGGTTAGAGTCAGGTGCGCCCTGGGGGCGTAATGGCGGACTCCTACGCCGGGCGAAGGAAGGGCCGCGGCGTCCTCGATGGGAGCGGAATCGCGGAGCGGCGATTCGAATTGGACGACATCGCCGGCGACGGCGCGAATCTGGTCGGCGGCGATGGCTCCGGGGCGGTAAATGACCATGGGCGACTGGCAGGGGTCGAGGACGGTGGATTCGACGCCGTGATGTGCGGGGCCGGCGTCGAGGACGGCGTCGATGCGGCCGTCGAGGTCGTCGAGGACGTGCTCGGCGGTGGTGGGGCTGATGTGGCCGAAGAGGTTGGCGCTGGGGGCGGCGATGGGGACGCCGGCAAGGCGGATCAGCTCAAAAGCGACGGGATGGGAAGGCATGCGCACGCCGACGAGGGGTCGGCCGGCGGTGACGGCATCGGGGACGGCGGCGGTGCGCGGGAGCAGCAGGGTGAGCGGACCCGGCCAGAAAGCTTCAATCAATTTGCGGGCAGGACCGGGGATCTCCGCGGCGACCGCGGCGAGCATGGGGTTGCCCTTGACAGGGCCGGAGATGTGGACGATGACCGGGTCCCAGGAGGGCCGTTGTTTGGCGGCAAAGATGCGGGCGACGGCCTGGGGCGAGAGGGCGTTGGCGCCGAGGCCGTAGACGGTTTCAGTGGGCAGGGCGACCAGGCCGCCGGAGCGCAGGATGGCCGCGGCCTGCGCCAGCGCGGCGCGGGATTCGGGCGCGTCGAGGTGGTCCGGATCGACCTTTAGGCGCAGGGTGGTCACGGTTTTATTGTCGCCTGCTGGGATGGTGCGGGGTTTCCGGCGGCGACGACTCCCGCGATCGTGAGCGGGATTTGCCTGGACCCTGCGGCGTTTTTGGGGAGCAATCCGGAACCTCGTACCGAATCACATCAAATCCACTACCTCCAACTTGCGGTATAGAAGCGGGATCTGTGCGGATTTGATTCTGAACTGGCTTCGCCTCTTGATCTGAGGGCGGGCGGTCGAAGCGTTTTCCATCTTAATTCCGGGGTCATAATACACGGCGCCGTCCGAAACCGCATCCAGAAAGAGCAGGAAGTCGGTTCCAGTTCCAAGCCTCACGCGGCTCCCAAATCGGTACTGTCGCGCTCGTTCCTCGCGCACGGTGGACGGCACATAGGCCGCCCGCGCATGCTTTCGGTTCCAATGCGCCAGCAGTCCTGTGTAGGGCCATTTCGCTGCAATTTCTCCCTCGGAAGTCAGAAGGGCGATTCCGCCTCCGGTCGGATCTGTAATCTTCTTCCTCCGTCCGTCGTAGCCAACTAATGTCAGGACGAGGCCCGTCGCGGCGCAGGCCCTGACCGCATTGTGAATCCCACCGAAATTCCTTCGATCAGCCACCTCGCGATCTCGATAACCAAATCGGCGAATGAAGGCCTCCACGCCCTCCGAGGAATAGACACCTTCCGTGGGCTCAGGCGTCATGAGCGCAAAACAAATGCAGGACTCCGCCGCTACCGCCCAGCAATTGCCGTAGACTGTTGCGTAAACCATGCGAAAAGGACCGGCCGAATTCAGATCTCTGAGGAAGCACAAGGGGGACGACCGTCCTAGTAAGGGAATCGAAATTCAGAAGATCGACGGCCGCCCAGCGAATAACGCTGGCTCGATCGAACTCTCCGTCGAACGAATCCTCAGGCCGCGGCGCGACAGCTACTCTGAGAAGGTCATCGATGACCCCAGACGCTTCGACGCCATCGAGGTGCACGGCATTTGCAAATTTTCTGATCCGGAGGGATCAAGTTACGAAGAGCCGGAATATGATCGTGTCAAGCCGTCGGCCTTCGGCGTCTTTGCCCACTTGAAGGACGGGGGAGTTGACTGCTGTGGGGATTTCGGTCAACGGTCAGATGCGCTGGCATACGGCACAGAGTTGGCCAGCATCCATCATTGGCCCATGTATGATTGCATCTCCTCCGGCCGCCAATACAGCTCGGAGGCTCAATGCCGCGACGCTCTCCTGACGATGGCGGTAACGCTGCGGACTGGATGTATTCAGGCGTTGGACCCATTGGACGGAAGCTTTGAGGACGACCGCTCGGTGATCAGCGCCGTTAGGAGCGTATATGAAGCTGGAATTGCGGAGATAAGGCGACAGCTGGAAGCGAGTAAGGATCAATTTCGGTCCAAGGTGAAAACCATCGATGGCCAATAACTGGACACGCGCCGAAACGATTCTCGCATTCAACCTCTATTGCAAGATTCCATTTGGGCGTATCGACCAAAGGAATCCCGAGATCATTGCGCTCGCAAATAGGCTCGGCCGAACGCCCGGTTCCGTATCGTATAAGCTTGCGAACCTCGCGCGCCTCGACCCCGCCCTTCGGAAACGTAACATCGCCGGTGCCTCCCACGGCAGCAAAATGGATGAAGAGGTATGGAACGAGTTCCAAGATAATTGGGACGCCCTCGCTTACGAGAGCGAGGTCCTACTCTCGCAGCCTGACAGCACGCTTGTCGAAGAGCCCACCGAATTCCCTGAGGGCGGAATGCGCGAGTCACTCGTGAAGACCCGCGTAAACCAGCAATTCTTCCGCGCCGCCGTGCTCGCGGCCTACGAAGGTCAATGCTTCATTACGGGTCTGGCCATCCCGGAACTACTAAATGCCAGCCATATAGTTCCGTGGAAGACGGACGCGAAGAACAGAACAAACCCGCGTAACGGACTCTGCCTAAATAGGCTGCATGATTGCGCATTCGACTCAGGCCTGCTCACCATCACGCCAAAGTTGAAAGTCCGACTTTCTCCCTTAATCGAAAAGAGGAGCAACGAGCCGGCGACCAGATATTTCCTGCTGAGGTATAAGGACGCTCTGCTTAAGGCCCCGAGACGGTTCGCGCCCGACCCCGAGTTCCTCCAATACCACAACGATGTGATCTTTCAGAGCCGCTAGCTTTAGCCGGGAGGGCTTCGCTTAAACAGCTGCCTCGTGGCGTGGCAATCCGTACTA
The DNA here is from genome assembly GCA_963766785.1 of uncultured Acidobacteriota bacterium. Classification (GTDB taxonomy): domain Bacteria; phylum Acidobacteriota; class Terriglobia; order Terriglobales; family Acidobacteriaceae; genus Telmatobacter. Next base: position 154,717 of record CAVYBV010000002.1, on the reverse strand, counting down.
GCTGCCCACCTCAACACCTCAGCCATCTTCTCCGGTGGGCATGCAGGCTCGAAGATGGTCTCGCCCGCCAAGAGAACCAGAAGCTGGAACCGCCCGACAGCCCGCCGGTATTCGCTCCGCAATGATTCGATACTCTGCGCTGCCACTCGCTTTAGAGTGGAATGTCAGGGCATAATCAATGCAGGGAGCGCACACAATGACAATCACTTTGCCTTTGGAGCCCCACGCCGAGGCTAAGCTCATCGCCTTGGCGCAAGAGAAAGGCGTAACCGCTGGCGAGTTGGTTCGCGAGGCTATCGACAAGATCATTGCCGAGGCCACGGGAGCGCACGCCAATGAATTGCCGGTTTGGCATCTCGGAGGCGCCGGAACGCTACATCGGCGGGATATCTACGACGATGCCCGTTAAACCGGGGCTATTTGACGCGAATGTTCTCGTTTACGCCTTGGACGCAGACGCTCCGCAGCACGCCGCCTCTCGCGCCTTGCTTGAGTCCGCCCGCGCCTCATCCACGCCTGTCTATGTGACCTTGCAGACGCTCTGCGAATTTTATTCAGTGGTGACGAATGCGCGGCGCGTTTCAAAGCCGCGCTCTCCCACAGACGCCTTGAGCGCCATTACAGGTCTGCTTGCCTTTGTTGAAGTATTACCTGTTCCAGCCAACACCGTGGGTGGTCTGACGGATCTGCTTCGCCGCCGCCCCGTGACGGGCGGCGATATCTTCGATCTGCACCTCGTAGCGACCATGAAGGCCAACGGCATCTTGAGGATTTACACCTTCAACCGGGAGGAATTCGAGGTCTTTTCCGAGCTTGAGGTTCTAGAGCCATAGCCGGGGTTCCCGAGCCGGATTGCAAACAGGATTGGTCAGCCCGACCCGCCCGCCGTCTCGAACCCAGAACGCATTCCGCCAATCCACGCGAAGAGATCAATGAAAGTGAACGGAGCAGACCCTTCGGATCTTTCGGGTCCTGAGCGGAGAATCTCGCGCAAAGCCGGCTCCACGAATAGCGGGATTTGCGTCTGGCGATTCTCCCAACGCGAAATGGTTCTGGCTGTCACGCTGAGCTTCAGTGCAAGCGCCCGCTGGGTGAATTGCTGCCTCACCTCGATTAAGAGATTCAAGGGGTTGCGTTCGCGGATAGGCATAATGGGCATGTCAAGAAATCGTATGTCCTATTTTTGTCCCAGAGTCCATTGCAATCTGCACGAGTCGCGAACATGGGTCGAAAAAATAGGGTCGAGACAAAGGGGCGGTGGCTATCATCGACGAGGACATCCGTACCGGCAAGTCGGCTTTGGTTCAGTGATGTTGCCGGGGCCGCGTGTCGGGGGCGCAAGGTGACGCGATGATGAAGGATGTTGGGGAGCGTATTGGCGGCTGTGAATTGGTCGCCGGTGTTGGGTGGGTTTGGGGGCTGGCGGGAATGGGGGCTAAAGTGTCAGCGTGAGAACCAGTCCCGGGACCGCAAATCCCAAACAAAAGACCCGCGGCTAAAGCCGTTGCCTAGGTTTTATGCGGCTTTTCAGTGGCCTAAACAGGCTGCGGAAAAACTCGATTCCGCAGCCACGAAGGCAACAAGACATCCCTCAGCGGCTAAAGCCGGGCCTGATTCATTGGCTTTAGCGGCGCGACTGAAGTCGTGCCCTGATACAAAGCATCGCAGATGAGAGTTTTTCCGCAGCCTGTAAAGGCCACTGCTCCTTCCGGAATGACTTGAAGAGAGCCTGCGATTGGAGTTCTCATGCAGACACTAAAGCCCGTGTCCTTTGCTTGCTTGGTTGACGGCGGGACTGAAGTCCGGCCCTGACGCGCTCTTTGGCCTGGTATCGGGTTTTTCCGCGCCCTGCGGAAAGAGCAGCGCCGCCCCTACGGGGCTGCGGGGATTATGGGGGCGTGTCCCCAGGACCGAGGTCCTGGGCTAACCACCGTGGCTCCCTCCGGGAGCGGGGACGGGTGTGGTGTGAACTGCCCGATTTCCCTCCCATCGCGCGAAAAAGCCTGCGCGATGGTTGGGGCACCCGGCCCCCAACTCCCCCTGCCGAACTCACCCAACAGCAGCCTTACAGCCCCAACACTCAAGTACAAACTTGACTATTCGGCTTGGACTCACTTTTTGAGAGCCCAAATACTAAAGTACAAACTTAACCTTTGTGATTTATCTCACGTTGTCCAACCAGATCATGCCGCCGAACCCTCGGGTTCTGTGCCGCCGGTCTCCTCACCCGCGACCCCGCTGGCTCCGCTGACGCCGCCAACTCCGCCAACCCCGCTGCACAACCGTATCCGCCATCACATCCACCGCCAGGAAATCCGGGTTAGAGTCTATTCATGAGTTGAACTGCGCCCGCCACTTGGCGGGCGTCGTCGTCTGTGGCCGCAGAACTCGGCAGCCGAAAGAAGGATTTGAAGCAGATGCAAGTCGTCGCCGCCCTAACCCGCGCCAGCGGCCGCCTCCAAGGCAGCGCAAGGGAAACCGCGCGCAATTCACTGCACTTTGAGGGGCAACGAATAACTTGACTAACCCAACTGATTCGGGCATACTGAATGGGTTAGCGAAGGTAACGACCATGTACATGCCTAAGACTTTGATCGAAGCCATTGAATACTATGGAGATGAGCAACGGTGCATTGATACCGTAGCTGCTCTGCGCTGGCCCGATGGGACGCCGATATGCCCAAAGTGTGGCGCTGTCGAGAATGGCCGGAAGCATTACTGGCTGGCTGCTCAGAAGCGGTGGAAGTGCTACCAGTGCCGGAAACAGTTCTCCGTCAAGGTGGATTCGATCTTTGAGGAATCGCCCCTCTCGCTCCGCATCTGGCTTACCGCCATGTGGATGCTCATCAACTGCAAGAATGGCGTGTCGAGTCACGAGATCGCCAGAGAGTGCGGCATCTCCCAGAAGTCGGCATGGCACCTGCTCCACCGCATCCGGCACGGGCTCGGCAATGAGGCACCTACCCTCATCGGCGGTCCCGCTCAGATTGTCGAATGCGACGAGACTTTCATCGGCGGTAAAATCACTAACAAACACGTCAAGGACCGCGAACGAATGCAACGACACATCACCATGCGTGATCCCAAAACCCCCGTTATGGGAATGCTGGACCGTGAGGCGCGACAGGTGCGAGCCAAGGTGATTCCCTACGTTCGCCGCGAAGTGTTGCAGCAAGAGATTCTCGATAACATTTCGCGCGGTTCCAAGGTGTTCACGGACGGCGAAAAGGGGTATCAGTCCCTCGCGGAAAGCAACTACGTCCACGACACCGTGAACCACGTCTATGAGTATGTTCGCGGCGAAGTTCACACCAATGGCATCGAGAACTTCTGGAGTCTGCTCAAGCGGTCCCTAAAGGGAACCTACGTGGCCGTCGAACCCTTCCACCTTGACCGCTACGTGGGAGAGCAGGTGTTCCGGTTCAATAACCGCGCAACCAAAGAAAATCCGCTCACAAACGCGGATCGGTTCGCTCTGGCTCTGTCGAAAATTGCAGGGAAAAGGCTACCTTGGGCCGTGCTCACGGGCCAGGTGCCAGGAACGTGTTAGGCACGGTCAGCGTGGGCTGCGGGGACGATCTTGTATCGCTTATGACGCGAAACAGGCTCTTTGGTGGATTGAGATAGCCGTTTCCGCATCTCGCTACGCGGAACTTTTAGAAGCTGGCGAAGAGAAGAAGCGAGCAGATCAGATTTTGTTTCGTGCTCGCCGTCAGCAGATGAATTGCCCATGATTTCCTTGGACGGGGTTGTCGGGCGATTCGTCAATGGTGAGCCCTCTAGAAAGAGAGGGTATGCCATTGGTGTGCCCAAGTCAATATTCGATGATGTGGCATTCCCTTGTGAGCGGCTTTGGTTCTCATTGGCGTGAAAGAGATCTGATCATGTTCACTGTGTATGTCGACGATAGCGGCACTTCTCGCGGCCAACCAGTCGCTGTCGCTGGCGTTCTCATAATTCCCGCCCTGCAAATCATCCCTTTAGACAAAGAATGGGCAACATTTTCCGCAAAATACGGATTCACTGATCTTCACGCGGCTGAGTGTGCCGCACTGAATCCAAAAACCTATCCCACTTGGGATGAAGCTAAGGTAGAGAAGGTCTTTTGGCGAGCGCGTCAGATCATAAAAAAACGAGCTTCCAAGGCATTTTCCTTCAGCATTTACAAGAAAGACTTTGATGATGCTGCGCCTCTGGAGTCGCGTAAGACTGGAGGCCAAAATCATTACACTTGGGCGCTTCGGAATTTGATGTCATTGCTTGTTCAATGGCACGGGGAGCGCAGGATTCCGGTTCCATTTGAATTTGTATTTGATCGCGCTGCGGGAAGAGATAAAAGAGAAATCGAAATGCTCATGGCCCAATTCGATAGCCTCGCGCCGGGAAAGTTTGAAGGGCATTATCAATTCCGAAACCGCGCGGACGTTCCGGCTCTCCAATGTGTTGATCTGCTCGCATGGTCATGCTATTCAAAATCACGCCTTCGATATGGACCTGTGCCAATTCCTAGAGTGGCAGAAGAATCGTTTGACGACTTTCTTCGTCATCGAGATGGGCAATGGCTTACTGCAATGACTTTTGATCCACGCGGATTAAAGGAAGCCTTTGAAATGGATCGCGCCACAATAGATGAACAAGCGAGGCAAGAATGGTATCGGAACTACAAGGCTAAACGGGAGACCCCCAAACGAAGGAACAAGTAGTTATAATTCTCGGCACCGAATCCTATAAGGGGAGGAAACTGTGTCGGAATCTGAATTTCATTGGTTAGTCGTGATTTCCCTGTGGGCCATCTTTGCGGCTCTGATGGGAGCGGGACGCGGATTTGATGCCTCGATGAAGTCGCTGTTCAAGCGGCTGGACGCAATTCTAGAACGGCTAAAGTAGGACTGGATTCCCCTTGGACCTTGCCTTGTCACGGCATCTATAATCCTCGGCACCATGACAACCCGTCTCTTTAAATGTCCAAAATGCGGGAAGAAAACCGCCTTCAAAGGATACCTGCCAAGTGGCACTCCGGAACGTCCAATTGTGGTTCTTACTTGCGATGTGAGGGAGGGCGGCTGCGGGCGGAGCGGACCTGTTTCCCTTTCGACCAAAAAGGCGTGCCATCATCCGCGAAAAGGACTACAGGTGAAGCGATAAGGCCGTTTCTGGAAATATATTCGCGCTTGCACTTGGGGCAAATTATGTCATCCCAATACGACAGCAGGTTCGTACTCACGGTATACAGCAACCTGCCGCACGAGCAGTGAAACGAAATAGTCGGATGGGATTTCACGCCGCACACTCCATGCTATGATCTGAGTGCGCAGCAGACCCGAATGACCCGCCCTGGCAGGCGGGTTTTTCATTTGCTGCTCAGTATACTCCCTGTCACAGCATCTCCGATCCGTACTATCCTTGGGTTAGCCAAGTTAATTGTTGCCCTTTGAGGGCATAACAGCTACATTCCACAGCACATCGCCGTTTTTATTTTGCGCGCGTTTTGCCCACGGCGCCTCTTTCCCCGCAGCCTGCCGCGGAACAGATGGGCACTGCGGACAAGGTCACCGCCATGGCTGCCGTATACTCTCAGGTTATGTCCGGGGTGGAGACGGAGATCAAATTCCGGGTGGGGGATGTTGCGGCGCTGGGGTTGCGGCTGGGCGCGGCGGGACTGCGCGTGGTGACGCCGCGGGCGTTTGAGGCCAACGTGCTGTACGACACGCCGGAACGGACGTTGCGGGCGCGGACGGAGATTCTGCGCATCCGCAGTTATGCGGGGCGCTGCGTGCTGACGCACAAGAGGCTGCCTGACGCGGGGCCGGGCGAGGATCGGCACAAGCATCGCGTGGAGACGGAGACCGAGGTGGCGGATGGAGACGCGCTGGCCGAAGTGTTCCGGTCGCTGGGGCTGGTGGCGGCGTTCCGCTACGAGAAGTGGCGGACGGAATGGAGCGACGGCGTGGGCCATTGCGTGGTGGACGAGACGCCGATCGGGAATTACGCGGAGCTCGAAGGCGAGGCAGAGTGGATTGATGGGGTGGCCGCGCGGCTGGGCGTGGCGCGTTCGGAATACATGACGCTGAGCTACGGACGGTTGTTCGACTTATGGCGGGAGGAGCACGGGTCGAGGGCGGAGCATCTGACGTTTGCGGAGATACTGGGCTGAGGGTTGCGGGATTCTTCCGGCGGTTCTGAACTTGTTTTTCTCTCACCCAAAAACCTGTTGGTCCTCATTCCAATCGACATCCTGATGCTTTTGATCCGCAGCAGCAGATTCCCTGCGGGAATGACAGAAGGAAAAGCAAAGGCCTGAACGTCGGCTCAAGTTATACGCTGGTTTTGCCGATAAACAGGGTTGTGCACTGCCTGTGCGCCTGGGGGGTTCAATGGCCGGAAAGTTGAAAAAGGGATGGGGAGCGCAAACGTGGGGATGGCGAGCGGTGAAGGCGGCGGTGCTGGGGTTGCTGCTGGCGCTGGCGCTGCCCGGCCGGGCGGCCGACGAGCGGGCAGTGAAGAGCCGGGTGGCGCCGATTTATCCGGAGATTGCCAAGCGCATGAGGATTTCCGGAGCGGTGAAGGTGGAAGCCACGGTGGATGCCGGGGGCAAGGTGACGGATGTGAAGGGGCTGAGCGGCAACAGCATCCTGACGAATGCGGCGGAGGAGGCGGTGCGGAAGTGGAAGTTCGCGCCTGGCGACGGGGTTGTGGTGGTCGATGTGACGTTGAATTTTGAGATACCGGAGTAGGGAGAAGGCAGCCGTTAGCGGGTCAGCGGGTCAGCGGGTCGGCGGGGCAGCAAGCCGGCGGGGCAGCGAGCCAGCGGGTCAGCGCGGGGCTAACGAATTCGCCGTGGCGAACGCCTATGGCGTGTTTAGGCGGTGGCGCGCTGCTGCTCGTGGTGGGCGAGCTGGACGCTGACAATTTTGGAGACGCCGGGTTCCTGCATGGTGACGCCGTAGATCACGTCTGCGCCGTGCATCATGCGTTTGGAGTGGGTGACGACCATGAACTGGGTGTCGTTGCCAAGCTCGCGCAGCATGTCGGCAAGGCGGGCGACGTTGGTTTCGTCGAGGGCGGCGTCGACTTCGTCGAGGATGCAAAAGGGGCTGGGCTGGAACTCGAAGATGGCCAGGAGCAAGGCGAGGGCGGTGAGGGATTTTTCGCCGCCGGAGAGCAGGAGCACGTTCTGGAGCCTTTTGCCCGGCGGTGAAACCACGATGTCGAGGCCGCTTTCGGCCTGATTCTCCTCGTCGGTGAGGCGCAGGAAGGCATTGCCGCCGTGGAAGAGCCGGGCGAAGACCTGGCCGAAGTTCTCGTTGATGCGGGCGAAGGCTTCATCGAATTTTGTGCGCGAGATCTGGTCGATTTCGCGGATGGTTTCCTGTGTATTCTCTATGGATTCGATCAGGTCTTTGCGCTGGGTTTCAAGGAAGCCGTGGCGGGCGGCGGTTTCGTTGTACTCGTCGAGGGCCATCATGTTGACGGGGCCCATCTGTTCGAGGCGCTGGCGCAAGCCGCGGCAGGACTCTTCTTCGCCCGCGAGTTCTTCGCCCTGAATATGGCGGAGCTGGGCGTCGGCGCGCAGGACCACGGCTTCGACGTTGACTTCGGCGAGGCAGCCGGCTTCGAGGTGCTCGAGGTCGGAGTGGAGTTTGGCGAGTTCGCTGGCGCGGTTGGAGCGATCGTCGCGCAACTGGTCGAGCGCTGCGCGATGGGTTTTGAGATCGGATTCGAGCTGGGCCAGCTGCTGGCGCAGGGCCTGAGCTTCCGCTGCGAGATTTTGCGCTTGAGAAAGCGCCTGAGCGCGCTGGTCGGCTAGTTCCTGCCGGCGCTCGGCGAGGGTGGCGCTTTCGCGGATGCGCTGTTCGCGCTCGGCTTCGGCGGCGGCGCGCTGCTGCTCGACCAAGAGGATGCGGCGCTCCAGGTCGGCGTGGAGGCGATCGATACGCTGGAATGCGGCCTCCGCCCCGCGGCGGCGTTCTTCCAGGCCAGCCAGCTGGGCGGTGAGCTGGGCTGCTTCCTGCTGGAGGGTTTCGCGCATGCGGCGCATCTCAACCAATGCCGACTGCTGCGACTCTAGGGCCGTTTCAGACTGGGCGTGTTCCGCCTCCATGTGCTTGGCTTCGGCGCGCTTCTGCTCGATCAGGCTGCGCTTGGCCTCGCCGGCATCCTTGTTGCGCGCGGCCTGGAGGGTCCATTCCTGCAGGCGGCGATCGATGCGCTGAACCTCGGCTTCCATCTGGCGCAGCGCCGCGCCCTGGTTGGCGGAGTCGTGCTCAGCCTGGCGGCGCTCTTCGCTGCGCGCTTCAAGGCGGCGGTTCAGGTCGTCAATGGAACGGGCGAGCACGGCGGATTCCATCTCGGCTTCAGCAAGTCCGGCTTCGAGGGCGGCGATCTTTCTCTCGGTCTCGCGCAGATCGCGCTTGAGGGCGAGCGGGCCCTCGCTGGCGGGCTTGCCGCCGGTGACGGTGGTGTTGTGGAAGCACTCGCCACCGGGGGTGAGGAAGAACGAGCGCGTGTACTGTTCGCTGAGGCGCTGCGCCAGCGCGGAGTCTTCCACGATGTAGCCGTTCTTCAGCTTGGGAAGGATGGCCTCAAGGGAGCGGCCAAAGCCGTTGAGGACGCGGATGGTGTTCTTGAGCGGCGTGAGTCCTTCCATGCTGATTTCTTCATCCGCTTCGGCGCGCGCGGTGAAGGCGGAGGGATCTTCAGGATGAACGAGGAAAGTGGCGCGGCCGTCGGCGCCCGACTTGAGGAGATTGACGCCTTGTTCAGCGGCGGTCCAGCTATTGACGACGAGATAGTTCAGTTCGTCGCGGAGGAATTCATCGACCACGCCTTCGTGCTCGCCGCTGACTTCAAGGAAGTCAGCAAGGGTGCCGACGGGGGCCATGCCGGGGCCGAGCGCGCCGGGCTTGAGAAGCTGGCGGACGGAGTTGGTGGCGTAGCTGTGATCGCGGATGAGGGACTCGAGGGAGTTGCGGCGGCCGCCGAGCGACGCGTGCTCGCTGCGCAGGTCGTTGGCGCGGGCGCGAGCCAGGTTTTCATGGTCGCGTTCGGACTGGAGGTTTTCGCGGAGGCCGGCGATTTCGTTTTCGAGGGATTGCAGGCGATCGGTGGCGGAGTCGAAGTTGAGGCGAGCCTGGCCGCTCTCGACGCCGAGGTTTTCCAGCTCCAGGCGCGACTGGCGCATCTCGGCTTCGAGGCGGTCGGCTTCGCGCTCGAGGGCGGCCAGGCTTTCCTCAGCCTGCGCGGTGGAGTTGCGGGCGTTGCCGGCCAGGGTGAGGAGATGGATGGCGCGGCGGCGGCCGGCTTCAAGGTCGCGCTCGGCGTTGAAGACTTCATCGGCGGCGTTGCGGGCCTCCTGCTGGCGCGCGGAGACATTCAGATGGAAGGCGCGGGCCTCTTCGGCGGCGGTTTCAAGGAAGCTGCGCTGCTGGGCGCGCTCCTCATTCATGGCGTTGAGTTGCGCGCGGGTCTGCTCGATCTCAGCGGCGGTGGCGGCGATGCGGGCCTCGAGCTCACCGACGCGCTCGATGTTGGCGCGCTCGCGGGCGGCGGCGCGCTCGATCTCGACCGCGGCATTGCCGGCGCGGGACTGGGCTTCCTGGATGGCGCCGTCGAGCTCGTAGCCGCGTTCGGTCATGGCGTGCTGGCCGGCTTCGCTTTCGCCGATCTGCGCAGCGGAGGCATTGATCTGCCCGGTCAGCGCGGCGATCTCGGCATCGAGGCGGGCCTGATCGGCGTCCATCAGGGCCATGCGGCTGGCGAGGACAACGCGCAGGCGGGAGCGGAGCTCGTCGCGGACAGCGGCGAAGCGCTCGGCCTTGGCGGCCTGGCGCTTGAGGGAGTTCATCTGCCGGGTGACTTCCTCGAAGATGTCGTCGATGCGGGCGAGGTTTTGTTTGGCGGATTCGAGACGAAGTTCGGCCAGGCGCTTCCTGGTTTTGAAGCGGGTGATGCCGGCGGCTTCTTCGATGACGGCGCGGCGGTCATGCGGCTTGGAGCTGAGCAGTTGGCCGATGCGCTCCTGGCCGATGATGGCGTAGCTTTCGGGTCCGAGACCGGTGCCCATGAAGATGTCCTGAATGTCGCGCAGGCGGCAGAGCTTGCCGTTGAGGAGGTATTCGCTTTCGCCGGTGCGGAAGAGGCGGCGGGTTACGACGATTTCGCCCCTGGCGAAAGTGCGCTGGAACTTGCGGCGGCGGATTTTGAGGACGACGGGCATGGGGCCGGATGCTTCGGGGGAAGGCTCCGTTGAGTATGGATCATCGGCGGGCGTTGCCGCTGGAGGGCCGCCTTCGCCATCCAAGGCCTGGCCTGGCTGCTCGGAGGCGACGATCTCCTCGGTTTCGAGGGCGCGGGCACGCCGCAACTGCTCTTCATCCCAGTCAGCGGGGCCGTGGGAATCGACATGGATCTCCGGCTCGACGGGGATGGGGCCCTCGTAGGCCGCGGGATCGATCATGGTGAGGGAGACTTCAGCCATGCCGAGCGGCTTGCGAGCGTGGGAGCCGGCAAAGATGACGTCCTGCATGTTGGCGCCGCGAAGCGTTTTCGCGCTCTGTTCACCGAGGACCCAGCTCACCGCGTCCAGGATGTTGGACTTGCCGCAACCGTTTGGCCCCACCACCACGGCGAAACCTGTTCCGGCGACCGTGAGGTCAGTGCGGTCGCAGAAGCTTTTGAAGCCGAGGATGTGGATCCTTTTAAGTTTCAGCATGCGGTCTCCGTTGGGGGGTCGAAGGTTGTTGCGCCCTGGTTTGCGCACGGAACCCGATCCTGCGACAGGGGTGAACCCGCGCTCTTCGACGATTGCCCTTGAATGAGACTGTACGAACCCGAGAGGACAGGGTCAACGGCTGGAAGGCTGGTTTTTGTGGATAATGCAGGACGGAAATCGCATTGGGAAAGAAGGGGAGATTTGCCGGCAGTTGTTGGGGTTTTTCGCCGTATTTCTGGACCACTTTTCAACAGGTGAAGAGATGCGATGTATCCGGATGGTAAATACCCGGCAGTCAGGATGCCGCGCGGTATGCGAGGGCGGTTTGAAGGAAAGGTTATGGGAGGCTGCGAGCAGGTCCCTGATGCAGCCGGCGCGTTCATGGTGAGTTGATGGACGCAGGAGTACCAGGATGGAGCCAGCGAGCGATATCCACAGAGAGGTCATGAACCGAGCGCCCTCTGAGGCCATGCGGACCGTCCCGCTCCGCGCCGGCTTTGGGGACAAACCTGAGGAGGAGCGGTGGATTCCGATACGAATGCAAAGACGCCGAAGGTCCGCATCGTGCAGCACACATTCGTGGGAGGCGCGTGGTGTGCGTGCTGGCTCTTCACGATTGGCTTCCTGCACCTGAGTTTCTGGAGGGGTGTGTGGGCGATTGTGGTTTGGGCGTACTATCTTGGGGTTCACTTCAGCGCGGGAATGCGCTGAGCGCGAACCGTGCGCCAGCCCGGTCTGGCAAGATGATTCCAGGACGCTCTGAGGACGATGCCTGACCATCAAGCCGCCATCGAATCGATCCGCTCGAGCTACGATCGCGTGGCCGACGCCTATGCTGCCACCTACATCGACGAGCTGAAGAACAAGCCCTTCGACCGCGACGCGCTGCTGCGTTTTGCGCGGGAGACCGCGGGGCACGGCCCGGTATGCGACATGGGTTGCGGGCCGGGCCAGGCGGCGCGGTTTCTGAGCGACGCCGGAGCGGACGTCTTCGGGCTGGATTTGTCGCCGGGCATGATCGCGGAGGCGCGACGGCTGAATTCCGGAATCGAATTCCGCGAGGGAAACATGCAGGCGCTGCCGCTGGAAGGCGGTTCGCTGGCGGGAATTACGGCATTCTACGCAATCGTGAACCTGCCTGCTGAGATGCGTCCGCAGGTCTTCCGCGAGATGACACGCGTGCTCAAGCCGGGCGGGCTGCTGCTGCTCACGTTTCACATTGGAGGCGAAGTGCTGGGGGTGGACCAGTTGTGGGGCAGGCCCATCACGATGAAGTTCCATACGCTCAACCGGGACGAGGTACTGGGCGAGCTTGAAGGCGAGGGATTGCGGATTGAGGAATGCCTGGAGCGCGATCCGTACCCGCCGCCGGTAGAGCACCAGAGCCGCCGGGCATACGTGTTTGCGCGCAAGCCAGCTTCGCGCTGACCTGGATGCGCCGTGGTGGCGGGCGCACAGAGGCCAAAGACGCTTTTCCTGTAAAGTGAAGATGCACCCGCCCTGTGCCGCTGTTGAATTCTTTGGACCAATTCGCCGAGCTTGCCACGCTGCTCAAGTCGACATTTGGCTTCAGCAGCTTTCGCGCCAACCAGGAAGCAGTCTGCCGCGCCGCGATCGCGGGGCGCGATTTGCTGCTGGTGATGCCCACAGGTTCCGGCAAATCGCTCTGCTACCAGCTTCCCGCGATTGCGCGGGGCGGTACGGCGCTGGTTGTCTCTCCGCTGATTGCGCTGATGGAGGACCAGGTAGCGAAGCTGGCCGCGCTGGGGTTGCGCGTGGCCCGCATCCACTCCGGCCTCGATCGCGCTGCTTCGAGGCAGGCGTGCGTGGACTACCTGGACGGCTCGCTGCAGTTCCTGTTCATCGCTCCGGAGCGGCTGCGCGTTCCGGGATTCCCTGAAATGATGGCCAAACGCAAGCTGGCGCTGGTGGCGATCGATGAGGCGCACTGCATCTCGCAATGGGGACACGATTTCCGTCCCGACTATCGCATGCTGGGGCAGCATCTGCCGCTGCTCCGCGGGGAGGATGCGCCGGCGCCGGTTCTGGCGCTGACGGCTACGGCGACGCCGACGGTGCAGGCCGATATCATCGCGCAGCTCGGGTTGGTGCGCCCGGCGAAGTTCATTCACGGATTCCGGCGCGAGAATCTTGCCATTGAATTGGTGGAGGTTCCCACGCCCATGCGCGCGAGCATCGTATGCGGACTGCTCCGCGAAGCTGCGCGCCGCCCGGCGATTGTCTATGCGACCTCGCGCAGGCAATCCGAGGCGCTGGCGACGGAGTTGTCGGTCGAGGTGCGCGCCGCGGCCTACCACGCTGGCCTGGATGCGCGGACGCGCGAGCGGGTGCAGACCGCGTTTCAGTCCGGCGAGCTGGAGGTGGTGGTGGCGACCATAGCGTTCGGCATGGGCATCGACAAGCCCAACATCCGCACAATTCTCCACGCGGGTTTGCCGGCAACGCTTGAAGGCTACTACCAGGAGATTGGACGCGCGGGCCGCGACGGAATGCCCAGCCGCACCATTTTGATGCACAGCTACGCCGACCAGAGGACGCAGGAATACTTCCACAATCTCAACTATCCGCCGGCGGAGCAACTGGAGGAGGTTTACGCGATGTTGCGCGATGAGCCGCAGCCGGTGGAGGAGCTTCGCGAGCAAGCAAAGCTGGGTGCGGAGGGCTTTGACAAGGCGCTGGAGAAACTGCAGATCCATGGCGGCGCGCGCGTGGATTACACCGGTCATGCGGCGCGCGGCGGCCCCGGCTGGAAGAAGACGTACTCGGTGCAGGCGCAGTACCGCCGGGAACAGTTCGAGAAAGTAGTCCGCTTCACGGAAGCACACGAATGCCGGATGGCGTTGCTGGTGCGGCACTTTGGCGACGAGGAGGACGCGGGACGTCCGTGCGGCCATTGCGACGCGTGCGATCCGGGCGGCGCGCTGCTGCGGCTTTTCCGGAGAGCAGGCGCGCGCGAGCGCCGCTGGGTGCAAGACATCATTGACTCGCTCCGCGGCGCGTCGTATATGACTCCGAAGGCGTTGCGCGGCGAGCTGCCGTGGGCGGAGTCGCTTGACCGCGGGGATTTCGACAACCTGCTGGGAGCGATGGCCCGGACAGGACTCATCGATATCGAAGAGGCCGAGTTCGAGAAGGATGGCCGCGTGATTCCGTACCGCAAGATCAGGCTAACGGACAGGGGATTGCGCGTTGGTCCGGATACGGCGCTTGAGCTGCTGCTGGACGACGGCATGGTAGAAGAGTTGGTTCCGTCCCCTGCTCCGCGGGCGGGGAAATCTTCGCGGCGAATGCCGGTGAACCCCGTTGCCAGGCAGCAGCCGCCGTCTGCGGCGAAACCTTCTTTGCCCGATCCGGCGCGGAAGGCAGGCGCGGCGCCAGCTCGGCCAGCGTACTCCAGCAGGACGGCAGTCGCGGCGGCGCCGGCGGCATCGGTGGCCGCGCTTGCGGAGCGCTTGAGAGCATGGCGCACCGCGGAGGCCAAGCGGCTCGGGGTGGCCGCGTTCACGGTGTTGCACGACCGCACCCTGAATGCGCTGGCTGCCGCGCGGCCTTCCACGCCGCATCAACTCCTTGCGGTCGAGGGCATGGGTCCATCGAAGGTCGGCCGGTTCGGCGCGGCCATCCTGGAGCTCTGCGCCTCCGATCAGTGACGGGAGGCGCGGCAAATCTTCGCGCATTCTGCTGGCAGGAGATCGCGCCCCGACGAAGTTACCGATTTCCGGGAACCGGCTCCAAGGCGGAACACGCGCAGGCCGAGTAGGCGCTCGCCGTAGCCTGGGAAAGGGTGCACACATACTGCGGCCAGACCAGAAGCAGCAGCATGTCGGGACGCCCGGTGAGAAAGTCCTTCACATAGTCCCGGCTCGCCGCGCTCTTCGCGCCCGGATCGGCGGAGAACTCAGCCAGAACGCTTTCGACGGCACCGGGGGAGAAGGATTTTTGATTGAACGCGCGGTCAAAGTCGTAGAGCTCCGGCCAGGCTCCCGCACCCGCCGGGTTTTTCGCCGCGTAAACGCGATAATCGTCAAGACGAGCCGTCGAAGGATCTACCTGGGCGACGATGAATGCGGGATTGTTGCCGTTGATGGGCGAAATTGACGGCACCATCTTGATGGCGACAGCAGAGCCTATGGCTTGGGGGCCGGATGGTTTGGCCGCGCCAGGCGCGGCGTTCGCCAGCTCGGCCTGCAGGAGCTTGAATTCGTCGGTATGCGCGTGCGCGAAGATTGCCAGACGGATTTCGTCTCCCGCTCGCGTGAGTTCCTGCGCCAGCTTGTCCGTGGCCAGGAACATCGCCGGCGGCTTGCCATTGCAGCGCGGGCCCGGGCGAGCCAGCGTCGCGTACGCATCCACTCCAGGCGGGATATGCCCCATCACCCAAACATTCTCCCCGGCCGCGCGCGCGCGGGCGAGCTGCCGCGCAAGCCAGTCCAGTTCGGCATCGCCGGCTGCCGGATCCGGCTTGCCCGCGCAGTTCTGGTGCCATGGGGAGAGCAGGACATCGTTCAAGACCACCAGCCGGGTGGGCTCGAGGGGAGCGGGCAGGATCACGCTGTAATAGCCGCCCTTTTTGAATGACTCCATCACTTCGGCGCCCTCGCGCTTGGAGACGCCGCGCAGCAGGAGCGGGCCGATATCAGCAAGAAAGAGCCCGTCCTGGTCCGATCGGTAGTCGCCACAATCGGAGTCGTTGTTTCCCAGCGCAACGTATACGGGCGCGGGGGATGCAACCCGGTCCAGCTCTCCGGCCACGAACGCGATCGTCTTCTCGACAAATGCGCGGCGATCCTGGGGTGTGGCCTCGGGGAAGAGCGATTTGTATTTGCAATCGAGATCGTGCGCGATCAGGTCGCCGCTCACGGTAACAAAGCGCGCCGCCCCGCCGCGCGTTCTCATCGCCTGCAAAGCGGATTCAAAGAGAGGGAAAGAGGTGTCGTCGCCGCGCACGTGGCACGATTTTTCGAGGTCTGAGAACTGCTGTTGTCGATCGGGAGACAGCGGCGACTCGAGGATGCTCCGCCAGCCGCTGACGGGAGAAGCAGCAAGTTTGGCAGCTTTGCCGGGATCCCAGAAGGGCTCGAAGTGCACATCGCTGACGAGAAGCGCCTGCACCTCGGGCGGCCGCTGCTGCGCGCGGGCATGAGCGCCGCACGCGAGCAGCACCGCAATACAAACCAGCGCAAAGGGAAAGCGCCGTTTGCGCGGGCGCATTGATGCATTTGCTTGCTTCACGATCACCTGAGCTGGCCCACTTCCGCCCGAATCCGGGGACGACGAGGCGCGAGGATGATGACAATCATGCTATGCCACGCGCTCGATCGCGACCGATTCCAGCACCACGGGCTTGTGCGGCTTGTCCTGTGCGTTGCGCGGTACCTTGGAGATTTTTTCGACGACGTCCTGGCCTTCGACCACTTCGCCGAAGATGGTGTGATTGCCGGTGAGCCACGGCGTAGCCGCCACGGTGATGAAGAACTGGCATCCATTGGTGTTGGGCCCGGAGTTGGCCATGGCCAGCTTGCCGGGCTTGTCGAATTTGTGCTGCGAGCCCTTGGTCTCATCCTGAAAGCGATAGCCCGGTCCGCCCATGCCCGTGCCGGTGGGGTCGCCGCCCTGGATCATGAAGTCGGGAATCACGCGATGAAAGACGGTTCCGTTGAACAGCTTGTCTTGCGATTTGGCCCGAGTGCCGGGATGGGTCCACTCCTTCACGCCTTCGGCCAGGTCGATGAAGTTTTTTACCGTAATGGGGGCATCGGCCTCGAAGAGCCGCACTTTGATTTTGCCTTCCGTGGTGTTGAAGTGCGCATAGGTACCGGGTGTTTGTGCCATTAAATCCTCTTTTCGTTTCAGGGGAGTGTTGATGCAGCTCGCTGCTGGGCCGCGGAAAGCACTAAGGGCCCGGCATGCGGAGTGCGAGGAATGATACTACTGCGGCGGCGAACCGGGAGCGGAACCCGTTCCACTCGTTGGCGGTTTCAGCGAATCCGACGGCGGAGGATGCGGAAGCGGCTGGCCTTCCGGCACAATCGTCACCTTGTTCAGATACACCGGCGCAAGCGGCTTGTCATTCGAATCCGTTTGCACCCGGGCAATGGTCTTGACCACATTCACGCTGGGTTCGTCGCACTGGCCGAAGATGGTGTAGTGCTGGTTGAGCGAGGGGTACGGAAGCTCGGTGATGAAGAATTGGCTGCCGTTGGTGTTGGGGCCGGAGTTGGCCATCGCCAGGCGGCCAGCCACATCGAAATTCAGGTTGGGATCGAATTCGTCGTCGAAGCTGAAGCCCGGGTCGCCCGAGCCCGTGCCGGTGGAATCGCCGCCCTGAATCATGAACTGGGGAATCACGCGATGGAACGTAGTGTGGTCGTAGTAGCGCTTCCCGTGCACCCTCTGTTTGGTTGCGGGATCGGTCCAATCCTTGGTGCCTTTGGCCAGACCGATGAAATTGGCGACCGCGACCGGTGCCTGCTTCTGGAAGAACTGGCAAGTGATCCGGCCCATCGACGTGTCCATCACCACCATGGGCCCGTTGGGCTGGACTGCAGCGGGTCCGTTGGGCTGCGGACCGTCGGGCAGATCCTGCGCGGCAGGCTTGGTGGACTGCTGCGCGGAAACGGCCAGCGAGAGCGCCGCGATGGCGATTGCGAGAACAAAATTGCGTACTTTCATAACGTCTTTCAGGGTAAATGATCGGCCGCGGCCGCGGCCACCCGCGCGCAATTCTTTCCCCGACCAGGCGGTGGGGCGCGGTATGGTATTCAGCATGAGATTTGTCTGCCTTCCCCTTGCCTCTGGCCGCCTGCTCCTGGCGTGCGCGCTTTGTTCTGTTGCCGCATCCACTATTGCCTGGCCGCAGCCGGCTCCTTCCGCGGACAGCAAACCAGCGGAAAAGCCCGCGCCGGAAAAGGACGCCCTCCCGCCGTTGCCGCCGGAGAAGAGCGCGCAGCAGTCGATGGTCCTCGACGGCCAAACGCTGCATTACACGGTAACGGTCGGCGCATATCCCGCGCGCGACAAAGACGGCAAGGTGGCCGGCGACGTTGTGGTTACCTCCTACACCATGCCCGGAGACAATCGCCCCGTCACCTTTGCCTTCAACGGAGGCCCGGGCGCATCAAGCGTCTATCTCAACTTTGGCGCCATCGGCCCCAAGCATCTCCAGTTCGGCAATGAAGGCGACAGCCCGTCCGATCCTACCGTGCTCACGGACAACCAGGGCACGTGGCTGGACTTCACCGACCTCGTCTTCATCGATCCCATCGGCACCGGCTTCAGCCGCGCCGAAGTGCCTGAAGACCAGCAGAAAAAACTCTTCTTCTCCACCGGACCCGACATCGAGTATCTCTCGCGTATCGTTTACGACTGGCTGGTCAAAAACGATCGCCTCGATTCTCGGAAATATCTGGTGGGCGAGAGCTACGGCGGCTTCCGCGGGCCGCGCATCGTCTACGACCTGCAATCGGAGCTGGGCGTGGCCATGAACGGCTTTGTCCTGGTGTCGCCATACCTGAATCCCACCATCGACCGGGACGGCTTGATCTACTCTCCGCTGCCATGGATGATGACGCTGCCCTCCATCGCCGCGGCCAACCTGGAGCGGCAGCACAAGCTCACGCCCGCGGCGATGCAGGATGTGATTGCATACACCGAAGGCGATTACGCCACCACGCTCATCAAGGGCAACAGCGATCCGGCGGCCACCGACCGCATGATCCAGCGCGTTACCGAGATGACAGGCCTCGATCCCACGTTTGTGAAAGAATCGGGCGGCCGGATCGAAACCGAAGCGTATCTCCGAGAAGTGCATCGCGAACAGGGCAAGCTGGGCTCGGTGTACGACTCCAACGTCACCATGTTCGACCCATTTCCCTACGCGCCCGAGCAGCGCGCCAACGATCCGATTCTCGCCAGCATTATTGCGCCGCTCACCACGGCGATGGTCAACTTCGTCACCCACACCGTGGGCTGGAAAGTGGATGCGCGCTACAACGCGCTCTCGTTTGAAGTGAATCGGCTCTGGGTCCGCGACGACGCTCTGCGCACCGGATCGGTGGCGCAGTTGCGCGAAGCCGTCGCCGCCGATCCCAAGTTGCGCGTTATCGTCGCCCACGGCTGGGACGATCTTTCCTGCCCCTTCATGGGATCGGTGCTGAGCGTGAACCAGATGCCGGTGATGGGCGATCCCTCTCGCGTCTCCGTCCACGAGTTTCCCGGCGGGCACATGTTCTATACCCGCGAATCCAGCCGCATCGCCCTGCGCAAGGATGTGATGGAGATGTACCAGAAACATTGAAAAAGGGAGAAAGTGGGAGCGGCCCGGGAGGCTGCGCCCGGATCACGGCACGGGCCGCGCCGCGTCAAACACGCAGGAGGAACGAGATGCGATTGATGCTATGCGCCGGCCTTTTGCTGGTGCCGTTGGCTGTTTCCCCGGCGGCGTTCGCGAGCAAGCCAGCGAACGACGTCACGTCCCCACAACATCGCGTGGCTCAAAGCACTGGAGTTGCACCGGCGCGGGTGCTGGCGCACCCCAAGTCGGTGTTTCTTCCGACCGACGATCTGACGGCTCTTGGAGCGGTGCCGGAGTTCTTTGAACTGAAGCTGGAGGTCGGTCGTCACGGCCAGGCCGAAGGTATCCGGATGGTTGCGTCCAGCGACCCGATGCTCAACAAGCCTGTGCTGAAGGCGGTGCGGCAATTCCGCTGGAGTCCGGCGCGGCTCGATCATCACAACATCCCGGTTCCCGTAAATCTTACGGTGCTAGTGAACGACTAATTCTCGGCACGGACGGAGATAACACACTGGAGCCCGTTGCGGCGCGAGAGATTCGTGTGTGCGCCGCAATTCGGCTCGGTCCTCCCTCACGAGCTTCTGCCCCTTGACATTCTATACATAGATAGTCTATCGATAGAAACCATGAAGAAGCCTGACCTGCTTCCCGGCACGCTCGACATGCTCATCCTCAGGACGCTCAGCCGCGCCCCACTGCATGGCTACGGCATCGCACAATCCATCAAGCGCATGTCGGACGACGTGCTCACGGTGGAGGAAGGCTCGCTCTATCCCGCGCTGCAACGGCTGCTGCTTCAGGGCTGGGTCACGGCCGAGTGGAAGATGACCGAAACCAACCGCCGCGCGCGCTTTTACAAGCTAACCGGGGCAGGGCGCAAGCAGCTTGGTGTTGAAGTTTCCGATTTCAAGCAGATGATCGCCGCAATTTCGCGTGTTTTGGCCGAGCAGTCATAGCGTTGACCCCTGAGCCCTGATCCCTGACTCCTGTTTCGGAGATCCCATGAACGCTATCTCCAAATTCCTTCGCAAGTTTTCACTCCTCTTCCATCGCAACCGCTTCTGCAGCGACCTTTACGAGGAGATGACCTTTCATCGCCAGCAGGCCGAGCGCGAGCTGATCGCCTCCGGCCTCTCGCCGCAGGCCGCGCATCATGCGGCCATGCTCCGCTTTGGCAATCCCACTGCCCTCCGCGACCGCAGCCAGGAAGCCGTCACCTTCCGCGCCGAAACCGTCCTCCAGGACCTTCGTTTCGCCCTCCGCCAGCTCCGCAAGAACCCCGGCTTCGCCGCTACGGCCATCCTCATCCTCGCCCTCGGCATCGCCTCCAGCGTGGCCATCTTCGCCTTCGTCGATGCCGCGCTCATCCAGCCGCTCCCTTACAAAGATCCCGCCCGCCTGGCTCAGCTCTTTGAAAGCATTCCCCTCGGTCCGCGCTTCCATCTCTCTTATCTCGACTACGTCGACTGGAAGCGCATGCAGAAGTCCTTCTCCTCGCTCGATATTTTTGGGCCCTATGGCTTCATGCAGAAAACTCCCGAGGGCCTCCGCCAGGCCGACGGCGCGCGCGTCAGCGCTGGATTCTTCCGCACCCTCGGCGTTTCGCCCATCCTCGGCCGCGACTTCTACGTCGGCGAAGATGCAGCCGCACCCGCGCGCACGCTGCTGCTCAGTTATTCAGCCTGGCAAATGCGCTACGGCGGCAGTTCCTCCGCACTCGGCCAGAGCGTCGATCTCGATGGCGACGCCTACACCATCATCGGTGTGCTGCCTCGCAATTTCAGCTTTGCCCCCGCTGAGCCCGCTGATTTCTGGGCCATCGAGAAGCCCACAGGCGGCTGCGATAAGAACCGCGGCTGTCACAACTTCTTCGGGGTCGCGCGGCTCAAGCCCGGCGTCACTTTCGCCACCGCGTACAACGACATCGAATCCATCGCGCTCAAGTTGCAGAGCCAGTATCCCGATGACAACCGCGATCAGAACGCTTACATGCTGCCGCTCACGGACGTCATCGTGGGCCAGATCCGGCCCATCCTGCTCACCGTGCTTGCCGGCGCGGGACTGCTGCTTCTCATCGCCGGCGTCAACGTGGCCAGCCTGCTCCTGGTGCGCTCAGAGAGCCGCCGCCGCGAGATGGCCGTCCGCGGCGCTCTCGGCGCATCGCCGCGCCGCCTCATTCGCCAGTTCATCACTGAAGGCCTGCTGCTGGCAGCCGTGGCCTGCGTACTCGGAGTCCTGGGCGCGCAGCAAGCCATGCACCTTCTGGCCACGCTCATTCCCAAGGACATGATGGCCTCGATGCCCTATCTGCACGGCCTTGGATTGAATGCGCGCGTCATAGGCTTTGCCTGCATCCTCGCGTTCTTCGCCGGGGCCCTGTTCGCGCTCGTACCCATGGCGCGCCTGCGCCTCCGAAATATTCGCGATGGACTCTCTGAGGGCGGACGCAGCGCGGCCGGCCTGGTGTGGCGGCGCTTCGGAGCTAACCTCGTCGTCATCGAGCTTGCTACCGCCATGGTCCTTCTCGCCGGCGCGGGCCTGCTCGGCAAGAGCTTCTATCGCCTCCTGCACACCGGCATTGGAATGCAGCCCAGCCACATTGCCATGGTCAACGTGAACGCGCAGCCGGAGAAATACAACACAGACAAACCCCAGATCGCCCTCGGGCAAGAAATCGTGCGCCGCGTCTCCGCCCTGCCCGGCGTGCAGTCCGTCGGGCTCACCACAAGGCTGCCCATCGAAGACGCTGACGGAACCACCAGCTTTCTGTACACGGACAGGCCCAACAATGGCGTGCCTAAAGAAGTCCCGGTTCGTTGGGTGACTCCGGGTTACATGCTAACAATAAAAACCTCGCTCAAATTCGGGCGCTACTTCACCGACGACGATGACCTCTCCAGCCCCAGAGTGGCGATCGTCAATCAAACTTTGGCAAAGAAGTACTTTCCAGGCGAAGACCCGGTCGGTAAGCAGATTTTGCTCGAAGACGACAAAGCCCATCCCATTTTCATCGTTGGCGAGATCGACGACATCCAGGAAGGGCAGTTGGATGCCGCTCCGCGCGGCGCCATGTACCTGCCCTTCTACCAGGATGGAAATACGGGCTTCGCGCTTCTGGCGCGCACCGGGCAGGACGAGCGCACCATCCTTCCGACCCTCGAATCGACACTAAAATCCATCGATCCCGGCATGGCCGCGTACGATCCAATGACCATGGAAGAGAAAATCCACGACGCACCGTCGACCTACCTGCACCGTTCGTCAGCGTGGCTAGTAGGCAGCTTCGCGCTGATGGCGCTTCTTCTCGGCGTGGTCGGCCTCTACGGCGTCATCGCTTACTCTGTCTCGCAGCGCACGCGCGAGATCGGCGTGCGCATGGCCCTCGGCGCGCAGCGCGGCGCCATCTACTCCATGGTGATGCGCCAGGCCGGACTGCTTACCGCGATTGGCATCGCGCTCGGCCTGGCCTGCTCCATCGGCGCTGCGTTGGCCATGCGCAGTCTCCTGTTCGGAGTTGCCGCCTGGGACGCGCCCACACTCGCCGCCGTCGCCCTGGTACTCGCCGCTGCGTCGCTCGCCGCCAGCTTCCTGCCCGCGCGCCGCGCTGCCTCCGTCAACCCGACCGACGCCCTGCGCACTGAATAGGGCAATGAGCCCGGGCAGCGTGCGGGATTTCCCCTGCGCACTCAGCGCATTTTTCTGCCTCAATTCGCTATAGTCAAAGCGGTGCTCATTCCTGTTCGGAGACCATTATGAAGCTCGTTTCTTTTTCCACCAACGACGGCATCGTCCGCCCCGGCGCACTCCGCGAAGACGCAAACCTCGTGGTCGACCTCACCGCAGCCGGCTGCCTTGACGCGCTCGGCGCCGTCTCCGCCGGCATTGTGGCCGTGCCGCGCGATCCCGGCGTTTACTTCGGCCATCGCATCAGTGAGGTCAAGCTGCACGCGCCACTGCCCAACCCGCCGCGCATCTTTGCCATCGGCCTCAACTACCGCGATCACGCCCGCGAGTCCGGCATGGAACTGCCCACCACCCCCGTAGTCTTCTTCAAACTCACCACCTCCATCATCGGCCCCGGCGAGCCCATCGTCTTGCCCCACAATTCCACGCAGCCCGATTACGAGGCTGAGTTCGCCTTCGTGATTGGCCGCGGCGGCTACCGCATCTCCGCCTCCGCCTGGCGTGACCACGTCTACGGCTATACCATCGTCAACGACGTCTCCGCCCGCGACGTGCAGTTCGCGTCCACGCAGTGGAACCTCAGCAAATCGTTCCCGACCTTCTGCCCGCTCGGGCCCGCCATCGTAACTGCGGATGAGATTGAAGATCCTCACAACCTCGACATTTCCCTGGCCATCGACGGAGAGACTCTGCAACAATCCAACACGCGCGAGCTGGTCTTCAAGATCCCGGAGTTAGTTGAGTACATTTCCTCGATCACTCCGCTGCTTCCAGGAGATATCGTCTCCACCGGCACGCCGCCGGGCGTAGGCCTGGGGCGCAATCCCAAGCGCTGGCTCAAACCTGGCGAGACCGTCACCATCACCATCGCGGGCCTGGGGTCGTTGACTAATCCTGTCATCGCGGAGTCCTGAAGGGAAAGGTCCGCGCATCCATTCCGTGCTGTCCCGTGGCCCCGGCGACAGGTCTTCGAGCGGTCCTGCCAACAACTATGTGCCGGATTGCCGATTTGTAATCCGCGCCATCCCGAGCCGGCGGGGATAAGCTTGAAGACATGGAACTCATGGGGGTGTCTTTACTCGGGCCGACGCGTGGCGCCACCGGCGGCGCCACGTTCCGCGCCGTCAACCCGCAGACCGGCGACACACTCGATCTCGTCTACCATTCCGCTTCGCGCGAGGACGTAGATGCCGTCACGCAACTTTCCGCCGATGCTTTCGCGAGCTACTCTCGCGCTTCCGGCAAGGCGAAGGGGGCATTCCTGCGCCGCTCGGCAGACGCGCTCGATCGACACAAGGATGAGATCGCGCAGCGCGCTCATCTTGAAACCGCGCTCCCCATGCCGCGCCTGATCGGCGAGATCGGCCGCACCACCGGCCAGCTCCGTTTGTTTGCTGCGCTGGTGGAAGAAGGCTCATGGGTTCAGGCCCGCATCGATCCAGCCATTGCCGACCGCCAGCCGCAGGCGCGCGTCGATCTGCGCTCCATGCTGCGCCCGCTCGGCCCCGTCGTTGTCTTCGGCGCCAGCAACTTCCCGCTCGCCTTCTCCGTCGCCGGCGGCGACACCGCCTCAGCCCTCGCTGCCGGCTGCCCCGTCATCGTGAAGGCCCATGCGGCACATCCCGGTACCGCCGAGATGGTTGCCGCGCTCATCACAGAATCTGTCGCCGCCGAAGGCCTGCACCCCGGCACCTTCGCAGCGCTCTTCGGTTCCGGCGCCGAAGTCGGAGCCGCCCTGGTCAAGCACCCGCTTGTCCGCGCCGTCACCTTCACGGGCTCGCTCCACGGCGGCCGGGCCCTCATGGACCATTGCGCCGCGCGCCCTCAACCCATCCCCTGCTTCACTGAGATGTCCAGCGGCAATCCCGTCTTCGTCCTGCCCTCCGCGCTGCGCAAAGGACCTGCCGAGCTGGCAAAGAACCTGTTCGGTTCGTTCACGCTCGGCGGCGGACAATTCTGCACCAAGCCCGGCATCGTGTTTATGCCGGAGGCGCCCGAGGGTCCGTCTTTCCTGGAGGAGCTTCGCACGCTCGTCGAGCGATCGCAGCCATTCACGCTGCTCACCGCGGGCATTGCGCAAACCTACAGCCGCGCCACCGCCGATCGCTCCCATCACATTCCGCTCGCTGCCACCGCCGTCACCGTCGAATCCACCCAGGGCTTCGCTTCGAACGCCAAGCTTTTCACCGTCTGCCTCGACCAGCTCCTCGGACAGCCGGAGCTTGCCGAAGAGATCTTCGGCCCCGACACTCTGCTCGTCCACTGCGAAACCACGGCCGACTATCTCCGCGCCGCCCGCGCGCTTGACGGCCACCTCACTGCAACGATACTTGGCGACGAGGACGACCTCACCATGCATCGCGAGCTCGTCCAGATCCTGGAGCAGAAAGCAGGCCGTCTCATCATCAACGGCTTTCCCACTGGCGTCGAGGTTACTCACGCCATGGTCCACGGCGGCCCATACCCCGCTACCAGCGACCCGCGCTTCACCTCCGTCGGCACGCAGGCAATCTACCGCTTCGCCCGTCCCGTCTGCTTCCAGAACTTCCCGCAGTCTCTGCTCCCGCCCGAACTCCAGGACGCGAACCCACTGCGGATCCGCCGCCTTCGCGACGGCAAGCCCGAAGCATCCGGTTAAGCAGTTTTCAATCCGCGCCTCAATCAACCGCGGTCATCCAGTGCATTCGTCTTCGAAGTACAATCGTCTGCGGAGTCACCCCATCCCATGCTGCGCACCCGCCTTTGTCCCGTCCTGCCGTTTGTTGCACTCGCCGCCATCGCCGCCCAGGCTCTCACCGTCTCCGCGCGCACGCTGCAGAGCGCCACCGGGCAGGATAGCCGGCTCCGCGTTGCCATCGTCGGCCTCGAGCACGGCCATGTCGAAGGCTTTCTCGCCGCGCTTCCGCGCCACTCCGATGTCGAACTGGTCGGCATCGCCGATTCCGACGACGCTCTCATGGCCAGGTACCAGAGCAAATACAACCTCGATCCCAAACTCTTCTTCAAGAGCGAAGCCATCATGATCGAGGCGCGCCATCCCGAGGCCGTCCTCGTCTATACGCCCATCTCCGGGCATCGCCGCGCTATTGAGATCGCCGCGCAGTACGGCGTCTCCTCCATGGTCGAGAAGCCGCTGACCATCTCCTACGACGACGCCCTCGCCATCCAGAAGATCGCCCGCGAGCACCACGTCCATGTTCTGGTGAATTATGAAACCACCTGGTACGCCTCCAATCGCGAAGCGTACAACCTGCTCAACACCGGCAGGCTCGGCGACGTGCGCAAAGTCGTCGTCCACGACGGCCACCAGGGCCCCAAAGAGATCGGCGTCCCGCCGGAGTTCCTGCGCTGGCTCACTGACCCCGCACAGAACGGCGCCGGCGCCCTCTACGACTTCGGCTGCTACGGCGTCGATCTGACGACCTGGCTCATGCACGGCGAAGCTCCGCTCACCGTCACCGCCGTCGTCAATCACGACAAGCCCAATCTCTATCCCCGCGTCGACGACGACGCCACCATCATCCTCCAGTACCCGCAGGCGCAAGCCATCATTATGGCCTCATGGAACTGGCCCTTCAGCCGCAAAGACATGGAGGTCTACGGCGCAACCGGTTACGCCATCACCGTCGAGTCCGACAAGCTGCGTGTGCGCTATGAGCATGACCGCGAAGAGCAACTGAATACAGCGCCCCCACTGCCCGCCGATCAGCGCGACTCGCTCAGCTATCTGGCCGCGGTTCTTGCCGGCCGTCTGCCCGCCAAAGGCGACCTGAGCGCTCTCGACACCAACGTGACCGTCATGCGGATTCTCGATGCTGCACGCCAATCCGCCCGCACCGGTCAGTCCGTACAACTCCGCCAAGGCGACGAGTAGATTGCGCATCGAACCGGCAACATGAACTTTCTGTCACTTTGCGCCGTTCGCCACGTCCAACCGGTACCATCAATTCAGGTATGGTGTCGAGGCTCTTTGATTCCATTCGAACGCTGAGCCGAAATTAAGGACGCCTCGGAGGCTGTTTCTAATCGTGCGCTCTTCATTCTCGCGCTTGTTTCCCGCACTCTTCGCCTTGATGGTTGCTGCTCCATTTCTCTGTCGCGCCCAGTCGACGCCGGACCCCTCCGCCGGCGCCGCGTGGTCTTCCTCAGCTCTCGATCTTCCCTCCGCGCCCCAGCCGCAACAGCAGCAGGAGAATCAGAACAAGCCCCCTCAGCCGCCCAACCTCGGCGACCTCGGCTTTCCCCAGCAGCAGACCCAGTCCAACCCCAAGCTGCAGGCGATGCTCGATAGACACACACGCATGCTCAGGATCCATCAGAAGCTTGCCCTCATTACTCTGGCGCCCATGGCAGCTACGCTCATTACCGGCCCCATGGCCAAGGCCAAGGGCCGCAACGGCCAGACCATCACGGAGCCGACCGATGCCAATCTCGATTTCCACATGGCCCTGGGCGGCCTCACCACCGCCATGTACTGGACCACTGCCTTTTATGCCATCGACGCGCCACGCATCCCCGGGGAACATCATCGCGGTCCCATCCGGGTGCACGAGGCGCTGGCCTGGGTCCACGGCTCCGGCATGATCGCCACGCCGGTGCTGGGTTACATGGCATGGAAGCAGGAGAACTCTGGCGAGAAAGTGCATGGCATCGCTTCAGCCCACGGGCCCGTGGCCGACATCACCGTGGGCGCCTACGCCGCTGCCTTGGTCGCCGTAAGCTGGCCCATCCACCTCCATCGCCACAAGTGACGCCAGCCGTCTGTTACCTGGAGAACCGATCCCGATGATCCGCCGAATCTGGCTTCTTACGCTGCTGCTTGTGGCGCCGTTTACAGCGATCGCCCAGACCCAGTACGTCCTGGTCAACTCCAGGCTCACGTACCACATGTCGCACCCCATGCATAACGTGGACGGCGCCAGCACCGCGGCGCGAGGAAAAGGCGCCTGCGGCGACGGGAAATGCGATTTCCTGATTGCCGCGCCGGTCAAGAGCTTCACCTCCGGCGACTCCAATCGCGACCTGCACATGGTCGAGACCGCGCGCGGCGCCGAGTTCCCCATGGTCGTGGTAAGGACCACGCTGCCCCAGAACATGCCGGACGGCGCCATTTACGCCGATCTCGAGGTCCAGTTCGCTGGACAAACCGCGCATTACCAGCACGTCGCGTTTGAGAAAACCACCAGCGGAAACCAAGTGCACATCACCGGAACGGTTCCGGCAACCTGCTCCGATTTCAAAATCGAGCGGCCGACGTTCCTGACTGTGCCAATTAAGAACGACATCCCGGTTTCTGTCGACATGACCTGGCGAAAAGAATGAAACGCCAAACCATGGAAGGGTGCGAACCTCTCGCGCCCTTCCATGGCGTCGCCTTGTTTAAATGCCGCTTCGGCTCTGCGCGCGGATGGTCTTGATCTCCGCGGCGGGAATGTGGAGGAATTCGAGGAACTCCTGGTGCTCTTGGGGTGCGGAGCGCTCGAATTCGGCATGCCAGCGGTGCATCTGCTCTTCAGTGAGACCGCAGCCTTTCATAATAGAAACCCATTTCTCTTTCGTGATCATTTGTCCCTTTCGCAGGGCCTTCGTGCCCAGCAGTTGGAGGATGGCGTGTTGATGCGCGCGGAGGGCGCCGATCTCGGCGTCGAGCTCGACCAGGCGCCGCTCCAGCACCCGGCGCGCATCGCTGGTTCGCAATTTTGTGGCGAGGATCGCGCGAATGTCCTCGATGCTTAGGCCTGCATTGCGATAGGCACGGATCTGGAGCAGGCGGTCCAGATCTGCAGTCGAATAGCAACGATAGTTTCCGCCTGTGCGGGCGGGCGGGGGCATCAAACCGATCGATTCGTAGTACAACAGGGCGGTGCGGCTCATGCCGCAGCGCCGAGCGAGTTGGCTTACCGTAAGCATCGTATCTCTCCACTGTGAACCCTATAGTTATAGACAGGTCAAGAGCAGTTGTCAGCTTTCAGCCCTCAGCCGTCAGCAATGGGGATGAGCTGAAGGCTGAGGGCTGACGGCTTGGGGCCGACGGGGCAGGAGCAACTTTTTACCTGACCCGGTAGCCAATCCACAGCCCACGGTGCTACTGTTCCTGCGTGCAGAATCCGGCAGGCCCGGGTCCCGGATCGTCGCTCGGTTTGTTCGCGCCGTGTCCGTGCCTTTCAACCTTCTACCAAACCGGGTTGGCCGCCGCGGCCCGACCGGACGCACACGAGGTCACCTATGGCAACCGTGTCTATCGATCCCCGCGTCAGCGGCCGCACCGCCGACTTTGTCGCAACCGATCACCGGATGCTGATCGACGGCCGGTTTGCGGCCGCCGCTTCAGGCAAGACGTTTCCCGTATACAACCCCGCCACCGGCGACGTGATCACGCACGTGCCGGAGGCCGAAGCCGAGGACGTGAATCGCGCCGTGATGGCCGCGCGCCGCGCGTTTGACGAAGGACCGTGGCCGAAGATGGCGCCCAGCGAGCGCGGCCGGATCATGTGGCGCATCGCCGACCTGATCGAGGAGCACCTGGAAGAGTTCGCCGAGCTCGAGTCGCTCGACAACGGCAAGCCCTTCAGCATTGCGCGCGTGGCGGATGTGCCCCTGACCGTGGACATGTTCCGCTACATGGGCGGATGGGCCACCAAGATCACGGGCAAGACGCTGACGCTTTCCGCGGGTCACGATTTTCACTCCTACACGCTGCGCGAGCCCATCGGCGTGGTGGCGCAGATCATTCCGTGGAACTTTCCGCTGCTGATGGCCGCATGGAAGCTCGCTCCGGCGCTGGCCTGCGGATGCACCATTGTGCTGAAACTGGCGGAGCAGACACCATTGAGCGGCCTCCGGCTGGCGCAAATCATGAACGAAGCCGGCCTGCCGCCGGGCGTGGTGAACGTTCTGACCGGCTACGGCGAGGGCGCGGGCGCGCCGCTCGCCCGCCACGAGATGGTGGACAAGGTTGCGTTCACCGGATCGACCGAAGTTGGCAAGCTGATTGTGCAGGCTGCTACGGGCAACCTGAAAAAGGTCTCGCTGGAGCTGGGCGGGAAGTCGCCGGTCATCGTTTTCCCCGATGCCGAGATCGATCGCGCGATCGAGGGGACGGCTAGCGCGATCTTCTTCAACCACGGGCAGTGCTGCTGCGCGGGCTCGCGGCTCTATGTGCACGAGAAGGTCTTCGACCAGGTGGTGGAGGGCGTGAGCCACGTGGCCGAGGGCATCACGCTGGCGCCGGGGATGGATCCCGCATGCCAGATGGGCCCTCTGGTGAGCGACGAACAGTACCGCAAGGTGGTGGGCTATATCGAGTCCGGCATCCACGAGGGCGCAAAAGTAACGGCGGGCGGGCCGGTGAGCGGCCACGAGCGCGGCTATTTCGTGCGGCCCACCGTGCTCACCGATACACACCCGCGCATGAAGGTGGTGCAGGAGGAGATCTTCGGGCCGGTGGTGTGCGCGGTCCCATTCGGCGACAAGGACATCGACGCTATCGTCAAACGTGCCAACGACACGGCTTACGGGCTGGCAGCCAGCGTGTGGACGCAGAACCTGAGCCTGGCGCACAAGGTGTCGCGCGGCATCCGCGCCGGCACCGTATGGGTGAACTGCCATAACGTCTTCGACGCCGGCCTGCCCTTCGGCGGATACAAGCAGTCGGGTTGGGGCCGCGAAATGGGCGAAGAGGTGCTGAACAATTACCTGGAGACGAAGGCGGTGACGGTGGCGCTCTAAAGACAGCTTGGAGCTTGTAGCTTGTAGCTCGTAGCTTGTAGCTCGTAGCACCTGGCTACCGGCTACAGGCTACTGGCTCGGGGCCTCTCAGCGCACGCGCACCGCGAACAGCGCATGATGCGCAAGGAAGAAGAGCGTTTTGCGATCGGCGCCACCGAAGATTAGCTGCAGCGGGCGCTCGGGGACGTCGATCAGCGCAATCTGCTTTCCGTCGGGCGAGTAAACAAAGACCTGGCCGTTGGCGACGTAGATGTTCCCTTCCGGATCGGTGGCCACACTCTCGCCGCCGCGATCGGCGAAAGGCCTGAGCTCGGCGAGCGTGCCATCGCCGCTGACCCGCGCGGAGTAGGTTGTGTCTTCGGACTCGCTGCTGACGTAGATGCGGTCGCCGGGTTTTGCTTCGAGGAAGCCATAGGTGTCGAGGTTGTCGCTGAAGCGCCAGCCGGAGGTGTCGCTCGCAGGTCCCTGCTGGAAGACGCGGCCCGCAGGCAGGACGGGGCTACCGTCGGGCGAGACGTACTCGCGCGGCTTGGGAGTGGTGACGTCGGCCGCGAACATCTCCCCCAGCGTGGTGAAGCGCATAGTCTCGAGGTTTAGCTGATCCTCGAATTCGCCGTTGTTCCAGTAGTTGGCAGGCAGGATGAATGTCGCGCCGGGATGCGGCGCTGCGGGCTGCGGCTGGAGCACGGTGAGGCTTTCGGCGGAGGCGCCGGGCTTGAATGTGTAGACCGTGCTCTCGGCGCCGGCCGAAGAAAGCACGATCAGGTTGCCGGATTTGTCAAAGGCCAGATTGACCGGATCGAGCGGGTTGTCGCGCACGATGGTCAGGCCCTCCCGCTCGGACCACGCGTAGATGCGCTGCTGGTGGTGATCGACAAAATAGAGCTTGCCTTCGGCGTCAACAGCGGCTCCGAAAATGGAGAAGAAACCATCCTCGAGCTTGCGAACCTTCTCGCCCTGCGCAAGAACAGCGCTGGCATCAGGCGTTGGCGGCAGCGGCGGGTTTTCCGGGATGTCGAGCACCGCGAACTCGCGCTCGCGCACCTCCAGGTGATGGGTCGCATCTTCGATGGCGTTCTCATAGGGAAACTTGCTCACGCGCAGGAACGTGCCGCAGCCGTTTTCGTCGCAGATGCCGTAGCCGCTCTCCGCGTTCACGTGCACGTTGCGGAAGTGAATATCGGAGGACCGGTACAGGCGCACCGCTGCGGGGAACGGCGCGCGCGAACGCGTCACGCGATAGCCGTGGTAGTTGGCAATGGTGATGTCATGGGAGAAATCGAACTCCAGTGAAAGCGACTCGGGGCTTTCCCCGGCTTCTTCTTCCGTTTGCGGAGCATTCACCCACCAGTTGGCGGCGTGATCGAAGGCAATTTCGTTGCGCACGTGATGCTCGTCGGAGAGCTCGTAGACGTGGCCGGGCGTGGTGGTATTGGAGACCATGAAGCCGGCCTGGGCGAAGGTGTTGGGCGTCCAGATGTCGGCAAACGTGCCGCCTCCGCCGTCGGCGATCCAGAGGCTGGGATACTGCGAGTCCCATCGCTTGGCGAGGTCGGAATCGGCGGTGTGGTTGTTGTTGTAGGGGTTGGTGCCGCTGCCGTGGCCTCCGAGAAAACGCACATCGTCGATGAGCGAATGCTCGCCGGCCTTCCACAGCACGCCAGTGGCGCGCGGATTGATGCCGCCGGTAAAGACGCCGAAGCCGGAGAGGATATTGTCGCCGCCGGGCGGGGCTTCGATCACCGCTCTCGGCGCGCCCACGCCCTGATAACCGGGCGTTGAGTCGAGCAGGTCGAACTGCGTCATCGTGGGATGCAGGCCGATAAGGACGGTGTCGGGCCTGAGCTTGAGCGTGTCGCGAACCACGTAGTGGCCGCTGGGAAAGTAGAGCGTGCGATGCGCGGCGATGGCGGACTGAATGGCGGCGGTATCGTCGGTCGCGCCGTCGCCTTTCACGCCCAGGGTGTGCACGTTGACCCAATCGGTGGTGGGCGGGAGCGGCCGTATCGCTGGCGCAAGCGGCGCAGGCAGGTCGGTGAGCGCGGCGGCATCGAAGCGCTGGCCCATCGTGCCCATCTCGCCCTCGCCGGCAACGATGAGTCCGTAGTTGAATTCGCGGACGCGGTACATCGCTCCTTTGCCGGCGACGGTTTTGCCGCTTTTGCGGAAACGCGCCAGCGTGGGAACATCCCTGAAGACGCTGTCCGCGAATCCAATCTCCGTAAGCGGACTTTGTTCGTCGCTGATGACGACGGCAGCGCGCGCGATGTGTTCGAAGCGGCACTCGGTCACCCAGAGCTCGTCAGGGTAACCCCGGTCGATGTCGATCGCCGTGGGTACGTTGCGGAACGCGTCGTGAACCAGCGTCAGTTGCGCCTCGTGTTCGCGGATGGCGGCGTCGCGCTGGCCATCGAAAGCGGTGTCAAGCAGCGTGAACTGCCAGGCAGGCGAGGTCTTTTCCGTCAGGATCGCGTAACGGCCGCCCTCGAAATGCAGGTCCTCGGCCTCGTTGCCCACCATGTAGATGCCGGCGAGGCCGGAGCCAATGCGGAAGTCCATGTGGCTGAGAAACGAATGTTGCGCCACGCGAAAGCGTACGGCCACGGCGGCGGGATTGCCGCCGCCGATCTCGAAGTCGATATTACTCATCGCCGAGTAGAAGGTGCCGGGGTTGGCGTCGGCAATGTTGTCATTCGGCGAAACCTGTCCCGGCGGCGGAAACGGGACGCGAAAGTTGCGGAAAAAGCCGCCGGGGCGGAAACCGGTGAACATCACCATGACGCCTATTCCGGTCTGGAACCCCGGCGTGCCGGGCGCGAGGAAGAAGACCGGCCGGTGCACGCCGAAGCCGATGACGCGCACGCCGGGCCAGATGTAGACCGTATGGTCGAGGCGATAGCGGCCTTCGGGCACAAACACAATGCCTTCACGGCGGTGGCCTTCGGCTTTGTCGATGGCAGCCTGGAGCGCGGCGGAGGAATCGGCGCCGCCGTCGGGCCGCGCGCCAAACTCCGGCGCGTCCAGGTAGACGGCCCGGGGATCGTCGAGCCGGGTGGTCAAGACCGATTGCGCGAGCGCGGACGGGATCGCGCACAGCAGCAGTGCATACAGCAGTCGAGTTTTCATGAAATCTCCGCGGCATCCAGCATACCGAGCCGCGCGCCGCGAGCGCACGGCGCCCTAAAGCACCATCCTTTCCAAGGCGCAAAAAAACGCCGGAGCCTGAGTTGAAAGGCCCCGGCAAATGCGCATTGTCAACAGATCCCGGACACCACGCCGGATGAGAAATCACATTCCAGGTTCGCTGCGTGGCCCCGTCGGCGCCGTCGCCAACTGGCGGCGGAGATTGCCGGCTAAATCGGCCATGATGCGCAGACGCTCGGCAACAGGCGAATTGGCATCGCTGCCGGAAAGCGCCAGCTCCGATTGCAGCAGCAGTCCGGCCACAGTGGTTTTGAGCTCGGTCTCGATGGCCGCAGCCGCGGCCTTGCGCGCCAGCGACTGCTCGCGTTCGCGGCGGTTCAGCGCGGCGCGGATGTCCCGGATCAGCCGGGCTGTTCCAGACAGGGCAAAGTTCACCTGGATCGGAATGGCCAGCCCCGCGCGTTCCCAGATAGTCTCGGCTGCCGCCGGATCACACTCGGCAATGGTGTCGTCGATCACCACGGCGGCGAACTCCTTCTGCCGAAGAATTGCCAGGGCGGCCTTGCGCCCAGCGGCTGTCTCCACCTCCATCCCCAGGTGCTTCGCCACCACTTCGGCGCAGTTCCGCGCGCCCTCGATTCCCGTCACCATCAGAATGCTCATGTCCGTCTCCGGTGCAACAGTGTTTAGTGGTCAGTGGTTAGTGGTTAGTGGTCAGTGGTCAGGGTTCAGGTGTCAGGTGTCAGGTGTCAGGTTTCAGGTGTCGCGGTGGCAGAGCCTCCGCATTTCGTGGTCAGTGGTCACTGATCACTGACCACTGACCACTGATCCCTAGTCCTGCGTGGGATCGCCGATCCCGTACTCCTTGAGCTTGCGGTACAGGGTGGTCTTGCCGATGCCCAGGAGTTTCGCCGCCTGGAGCTTGTCTCCGTTGAGCTCGCGGATGGTGGTGAGGATCGCGTGCTTTTCCATCTCCGCCAGCGTCATCACCGCCGGCGACCCCGCGGTTTCCGGCTGCCGGCCTGAACCCGCGGCCATGCGCCGCGCCTCCAGGCCCTGGTTCTGCAACTGCGTGGGCAGGTCGCCCAGGTGCAGCACCGGACCGGAGGAAAGCGCACACGCGCGCTCGATCGAGTTTTCCAGCTCCCTCACGTTGCCCGGCCAGTCGTAGCGCATCATGGTGCGCAAGGCCTCGTCGCTCAAGGTGAACTGCCGCCCGTTATCCCGGCTGATGCGGTCCAGGAAGTGCGCAGCCAGCGGCGGTATGTCCTCCTTGCGGTCGCGCAGGGACGGCAGCTTCAGGTTGACCACGTTCAGCCGATAGTAGAGGTCCTTGCGGAACTGGCCCCGCTCCACCATCTCGGCCAGGTTGCGGTTGGTGGCGGCCACTATGCGGGCCTTGATGGGCACCCGGTGGGTCGCGCCCACGGGCCGCACTTCCCGCTCCTGCAGCGCGCGCAGCAACTTGACCTGCAGGTCAAGCGAGAGCTCGCCGATCTCGTCCAGAAACACGGTGCCGCCCTCGGCTGAGACCAGCAGACCGTCCTTGGAGCGGGTGGCGCCGGTGAATGCGCCTTTGACATAGCCGAACAGTTCGCTCTCGATCAGGGTGGGAACCAGGGATCCGCAATCGACCGGCAGGAACGGCTTCTGCGCGCTGGGCCCGTAAGCATGGATGGTCCGCGCCACCAGCTCCTTGCCCGTCCCGCTCTCGCCCAGGATCAAAACCGGATGCGTGCTGAGCGCCACCTTGGAGAGAATGCGGTAGAGCTTTTCCATCTCGCCGGAACGGCCGATCATGGCGCCCAGCCCCTGCGAGAGCCGCAGCCGCTCCCGCAGCTGGCGCGTGGCCGTATCGGTCAGCAGCGTGGCCGCGGCGCGGTCGAGCACGCTCGAAAGCTCGTCCATGGCGAACGGTTTGATCAGGTAGTCCGAGGCTCCGCAGCGCATGGCCTCCACCGCCGCCCCCACTGAATTGGATACCGTCATCGCGATCAGGGCGGTCTGGGGGTAGAGCAGCTTGACTTCGGAGACCAGATCCAGCCCGTGTCCGTTTCCATTGGGCAGGTTGACAAGCACGATGTCGGCCGCGTGGCCCCTCATCAGGCTCCGCGCCTGGCCCATATCGCCGGTTGCCTCCACCACGTATCCCAGGCTGGAGGCGATCTCCGCGCACGCCGAGCGCACCGCCCCGTCCGCATCCACTACCAGCATGTGCAGCGGAACCGAGGGCTCCCCGGCCTGGCTGAGCATCTCCATGGTCTTCTCGTCAAAGATCGTTGTCAGCATTGTAGACATTTCCCCTCCCGCCGTACGGTGTCCGAGCTCACTGCCGTTGCACCGGCAGTTCGATGAGGATGCGCGCCCCTCCCTCGCTGCGGTTTTCCGCGCGGATCGTCCCCCCGGCCGCCTCTGCGATGGATCGCGTTATCGACAGCCCAAGTCCTCGATGCGCCGCCGGCCAGCCGCCATCTCCTTCGCCTCCCGACGCCGTTATATGGGTAGTAAATCCGGGCGTAAAGATCTGCTCCAGAAGGCCCTCGCGAATGCCGGGCCCGGTGTCCTCAACGCTCAGCACCAGCACCGCCCGGCCCGTTTCCATGTCCTCCCGCTCCCGCAGCGCGATGTCGATCCGCCCGGCCCGGCGCATGGCTTCCGAGGCGTTCTTCACCAGGTTCACCAGAACCCGGGTCAGGTCTTCCGCGGTCAGCCGGACCGGATGCGCGCCGCCTTCGGTCCGCACCGAAACCGTAATCGCCATCCCCGCCATTGCGTCCAGAAGGTTGCGGATGGCCTCGACCTCCCGCGCCAGGTCCCGGATCGGATCGCCGGAATGGGCTTCGGCCGCCGCATACACCGTGCGCGCAGCCAAGGCCCGCTGCGAACGGGCAGGCGCCTCAAGTTCATCCCCCGCCGCACCCTCGCTACAGTCCAGCAGCGTCAGCTTTTCCACCAGTCGCCGGCTCGCCGCAGCCACCAGTTTCAACTCGCTGGCGTAGTGCAGCGATCCCTCCGTGAGAACCCCCTGCTCAGAAAGAAGATCGCAATATAGCTCCAGCGCCGTCACCATGTTGCGCGCATCGTGAGCCACCTCCGCAGCGGTCGAACCCGGCTGGCGCGTGCGGGCCAGCGTCTCCACCACCGCCTCGACCCGCCTCCGCTCGGCTTCGCTCGAGAATGTTCCTGTCTCTGCAACTTGCATACCCTTCATCCTCTCTGCCCCACGGGCGCCGGGCATCCTCGTCTTCCCTGCTCTGCCCGGATCGTCCGTGGTTCCGAACCGGCCCTTCTGGTGCCGGACTGTCCCTTCCTGATACACGCCGAGTGCCAAACCGAAACAGTCATCCCTAAGTGGTTCTTAAGAGAAGCCTTATCTTCTCAACCCAAGGGCACTGCCGGCCCTGATTCTTCCTTGTGAATCCTCCCGTTTTGGCACTCTTTCCCCGCCCAGATCCCATATTTGCTCTTCTTTTCAGTCACTTATCAGCGATTCCCGCTTCTGCGCTCCAATCCGTCTGTTCCCGTTTCGGGAATGAACGACCCAGGCAGGGTCCCAGTCCAAACTGGCCCACTACCAGCGACAGGCCTGCCTGCCCTGGAACGTACAATGCCCCTATGTCCTCCCTCTTTCGTCCCGGCGGACGCGCCCCGCACCAGCTTCGCCCCCTGACTCTGACTCCCGGCTTTGTCCAGACCGCCGAAGGCTCCGTCCTGGTCTCGCTGGGAAACACCCGGGTGTTGTGCAACGCCACCATCGAGCCCGGTGTCCCCGCATGGATGCGAAACTCCGGCCGCGGCTGGGTCACAGCCGAGTACTCCATGCTGCCCCGCTCCACCGTCACCCGCAGCCCGCGCGAGAGCGAAAAAGGCAAGATCGGAGGGCGCACCCACGAGATCCAGCGCCTGATCGGCCGCAGCCTGCGCCCGGTAGTCGACATGACCGCACTGGGCGAGCGCACCGTCATCCTCGACTGCGATGTCATCCAGGCCGACGGCGGCACGCGCACCGCCGCCATCACCGGCGCGGCCGTGGCCCTCCATATCGCGCTGGATGCGCTGGTCAAGGCCGGCACGCTGAAAACCTCTCCCTTGAGGCAGCTCGTCGCCGCCACTTCGGTTGGCATCGTCGGCGGCACACTCCTGCTGGATCTCTGTTATGAAGAGGACTCGCAGGCCGAGGTGGACATGAACGTGGTGATGACCGCCGACGGAGGCCTGGTTGAAACCCAGGCCACGGCCGAGCGTGGCAGCTACTCGCGCGCCCAGCTCAATCAGCTGGTCGACCTGGCCGAGGCGGGGCTGAGAGAGATCTTCGCCGCGCAACGCGCGGTCTTAACCGCGTAGAGATTCCATCGTCGCCGTGGCGGGAACCCGCTCCCCCGAATAAGGAATCTCCTCCTCGCCGCGTAACCTCGCCGACTGCACAAGTGTCTAAAATCCGTATTGAAGCTTTTCCCAGGGGGACACCATGCGCCAGGTCGCCTGCCTCATTTGCTCCGCTCTCGTGGCTGGTACTCTTTTCAGCGGTTGTGGCGGACGAGGCGTGGGTGGCGGAGTGACCGTCAGCGGCGGTTCGGGTGGATCCGGGGGATCGGGCGGCGGCACCTCGGGTGGAACCTCCGGCGGCACCTCGGGCGGAACGTCGGGCGGCACCTCCGGTGGTACGTCGGGCGGGTCGGGCGGTTCCGGTGGGTCAGGTGGGTCGGGCGGCTCCGGCGGAGACGCTCTACCAGGATATGGCGGCAGCCAGTTTGCTGCCGCGGGCCCCGCTGCCTCGCCTGTGACTGCTCCCGCGGCCTATCAGCCGGGACCGTTCCAGGGCTTTGTGAATGGTGGTCAGTCCCGGGCCGTGGTCGGCGCCAGGGTTTACGTGCTCGAGGCCAACTCCGCCGCCAGGGGCAATCCGTCCCTCTCGCTGCTGACCGATGCCGCCCTGAACCCCGCCGATTCCATCGGTCATTACGTGCTCACCGACGGGCACGGTGGATTCTCCATCGAGGGCAGGTACGCCTGCACTCCCGAGCGACAGGTTTACCTGTATGCCCGCGGCGGCAACAGCGGCGACGACGGCGTGAATCCCGCCATCGGGCTGATGGCCTCGCTGGGCGCCTGCCCGCAATCGGGATCCTTCGCGGATAACACGCCTTTCATCTTTGTCAACGAGGTCACAACCGTGGCGGCAGCCTACGCCATGGCGGACCTGGCCCCTGACGCCACTCATGTCTCGGCGACGCCGGAAGCGGCAAGCCGGATGAGCCGGGCCTCCGAGCTGGCCAGCGTGACCACCGGATTTGCCAACGGCGCCGCCTCGCCTGAGGCTCCAGGCACGGCCTCCCTTGCCCGGATCCGTACTCTGGCCAACATCCTTTCCGCCTGCGTGAACTCGAACGGCCCCGCTTCCCCCGGATGCGCCGCCCTCTTTGCCAACGCGCGCAGCAACGGAGCTTCCGGAGCCCTCCCAGAGGAAACGGCCACGGCCGCCATCAACATTGCGCGCAACCCCCACGCCAACATCGCCGCGCTCTTCGCCCTCCAGCCCAGGGCCAACGGCCCCTTCGCGCCCGCGCTCCAATCGCCTCCAGCGGATTTCGAGTTGCTGCCCAATGCGCAGGGCGCAGCAGCTACCGTCGCGTCCTTGTCGCCGGCTCGCACCGCGCCATAACCCTGGGCAGCCCTTTAGCGAAAGGCTATCGGCTTTCCGTTGGCTCTCCACCATGGGGCTGGCCGCCGGTGGGCTTCGCCAGGCCTAGAAACGAGGCCGCGCAAATGCAAAACTTGAGTAGCTTCCGCTTTGCCGACCATCGGGCCACATCCGTAAACACCCAGTTGGTCTCCGGTGTGCGGGGTGTTGAAGCGGGTTGCGTGTCCCCGGGGTAGCCATAGCGATTTTATTTCGGAGCCGGTGTTGTTGCAGTCTTCGACGCGTCCGCGTCATCCGGGGGCTTGGAGGGATGGAGCTTGCTCACCTCTTTGGCTCCGACCGATGGATCCACAGCCGTGACTTTGATGCCCGTGGCCATGG
This sequence comes from uncultured Acidobacteriota bacterium, assembly GCA_963766785.1. GTDB lineage: Bacteria > Acidobacteriota > Terriglobia > Terriglobales > Acidobacteriaceae > Telmatobacter. The sequence continues at coordinate 115,114 of CAVYBV010000002.1, read as the reverse complement.
CTCCGGAGGTCCATTTCAAGTAATAGATTTTGCCCGCTTCTACTTCAAACCGGGCTCGCTCGTTCTCTTTCTTCCTGGCCTCGGCCAGGGCGGCCCCGGTGGACTGGATGATGCCTCCGTAGTACATCTTGGGCAATCCGGCAACGACCACCGTGCCAGGCGGCACTTCCGTGAATTCGTATTCGCCGTTCAGGAGTTTGCCAAGATGAATGTCGTTAACATAGATCTCATCGTGTGCAGCGGAGCCGGTAAATCGAGAAACGCGGTAGATGCAAACGATGGCTTTGCCCTCGGAAGGCACGGGCAGCACGGCGGAGGATTTCGAGTCCTGTGCTGCGGAAACTGGCCCCGCGAAGAGAAACGCCATCGCGCCGGATGCGAGCAGAAGAGTTGCGAGCGAGTTGCAGGCTCCCCTGAGGCAAGGTGCTGCGATGCCGCTGAAAGCAGTGTTGCGCATAGAGCGTTCCTTTCCCTGGTTCGAGTCTGGGGTAATTTGGTAGCAGGTTGCGGCTGCCAGTGCCGTGACAATTGTCACTGCCGTGACAGGAACCGGCTACGGCGACAAGCCGAGAGAACCGAGGAACAGGTGGTCCCAGTGCCCTTCGCATTGCTGGAGAAGGTTTGCCCAGGCATTTCTGGCCGGAGCAGCGGTCGAATTAACGGCAGATCTTTAAGAGCCCCGGGGTTCGCTTACGCTTCGCCTCCTGAATATCGTCTCGAACCACATGAGCCGCCGCCCGGCAGCAGGTGAACTAAAATGCGGCTGCATTTTGGCCGCTCGGCCGCTGCACAAACTTCACCCATGCTCCCGCGATTCTGGCCGCGTCGCGGAGCTTGAAAACCACCAAAATCCTGCTATCTCCCGCGAGCCCTCGCCAGCTGATATCCCGAGGGAATCGCGAACATCGACCTCGCGGGCTCGCCGCGCTTCAGGTCCTTGACGTCGATTGTGACCGTGCCGGTCTGCGGGCTTCTGCGAACCACACTGAGATCGATGCCAAGGTCCGGCGAGTACCAGCTATCGTTCTGAATGGTCCTGCTGCCATCTGCGGCTGCGGTGGTCTTGCGCGTCCCCTGCACATTCAATCCTTCCATGGTGCGGGTGCCGAGGTTGGCGGATTTGTCGTCACCGCCGGCAGCAATATTGGGCGCCAGCACCGGCCGGGGATTAAATGCGGTTCGGGTGCAGATCATCGTCGCCTGCGCGCATACGGTGCGGCTCCCCGCTACAGGATCGAGAATGATCGACTTTTCCAGCGGCGGCTCGGCGCCGGAGTCGGCGGGAACAAAGGCGCGCGTCTCGCGATGCACGCGGCCCCTGGAGTCGCGCGCCACCATCGTGTAGTACTTCCGCGACAGCGTCCCGCCATTGGCCAGCGGCTGGTCCCACGTGACCACGATCCTGGCCGTGAACGGCGCATTGGAAACGGCGGGAATCTGGATGCCCTGAATGCGGGTATGGACTTGCCCGCTTCGCGAGGCATTCTGCGCAACCGCGGGCACACACACCGTGGCAACACCAAGCGAGAGTCCGAGCAGAAAAGAAGCGCGCATGGGATGGCTCCATTTCAACTGCAATGTGTGCCGGAACCGGAGCACCGGCATCTTCTTAGAGTGTTGAACCCCGCTCCTGGTTAGGTGTTGCCGCTGCGCCATGATTTCCCATCGCCGCCAGCAACCTTCGCCCTCGGCTAGACTCTGAGTGTGTCAAGGAGACCGGACAGGCGAATGGTTGGTCGCGGGCTTTGCGTGCTGGCTCTATCTGCGGCGGTGTCGATAGCTGGAGTCTCCGCCCCGGCGCACGGCCAGCAGAGCGATGCGCGCACAGGGGCGCGGCGGTACATGGAATACTGCGCCGGCTGCCACGGCACAGACGGCCGCGGCGGCGCCAAAGGCCCGTCGCTGGCGGGCAATCGCACCGCAAGTCGCTCCGACGACCAGCTTGACGACGTTGTGCGCAACGGCGCCCACGGCGGCATGCCGCCTTTCGCCCAGATCGGCGACGCCAACATCCGCGCCCTCATCGGTTTCCTGCGCCTGCTTGAGAACTCCGGCAGCGCCGCCCAGGCGCCACAGGGTCCGCCCGGAGACTCGCGCGCCGGACAGGCGCTCTTTTTCGGCAAAGCGCAATGCTCAACCTGCCACATGGTTAACGGCCAGGGCGGATTCATGGCCCGGAGCCTGACCCATTACGCCCGCAACCGCACCGCGGAAACAATCCGGACGGCGATCGTTAACCCCGACCATCCACTCATTCCCTCCACGCAGGTGGTCACGGTGACTACCCGCGGCGGCGAGACTCACACTGGCGTCCTGCGCAACGAGGACGAATTCGACCTTGACCTCGAAACCACGGACGGCCGGTATCATTTGCTCAACCGAAGCAATATCATGCGCGTCGATTACTCGGATCATTCGCTCATGCCCCACGATTACGGCACGCGCCTCTCTCCCGCCGAGCTGAACGACATCGTCAGCTTCCTGATGGCCGCAGACAGGGTCCAGCCAGCAGGCGAGGGAAACGCCCAATGAGACGCTCGCCCCTCTCTCGTGCGCGCTCCTTCGCATCTTCTCCGCTTCCGCGAAGGGCAGCGCGTGCCCGCAGCACTGCGGCCGCTTCCCTGCTCTGCCTGCTGTCGATCGGCAGCGCCGGAGCCCAGGCGCCCAAAGCTCCAACTCATCCCACTGCAGCCGATGATCGCATCGGCCTCATCGACGTCGAGCAACACGACCTGCTCGAAAAACCCGTCGGCGCAAACTGGGTCTCCTACAACGGCGACTACACGGGCGCGCGCTCAAGCGCCCTCAGGCAGGTGACGCCCGCCAACGCCGATCGCCTCACCGCGCAATGGGTCTTCCATCCCCACGCGGTCAGCCCGCTTGAGGTCACGCCCGTGGTTGTGGCCGGAGTCATGTTCGTCACCAGCGCCAACGACGCCTACGCGCTCGACGCCGCCACCGGGAAGGAGTTGTGGCGGCATTCGCGCCCCGTCACAGAAGGCCTCATCGACGATCCTGCCCAGCATCACAACCGCGGCTTGGCCGTGCTGGGCTCGCGCGTTTACATGGAGACCGACAACGCGCATCTGCTCTGCCTCGATGCGCGTTCCGGCAATCTCATCTGGGACGTGGCCTACGCCACCGGCACCCGCAACTATGGCGCCACCAGCGCGCCCCTGGTGGTCAAGGACAAGGTGATCGTCGGCGTGGCCGGCGGCGACGACGGAGTACGCGGCTTCGTGGCGGCATACGACGCCCAAACCGGCGAGGAGAAGTGGCGTTTCTGGACCATCCCCGGTCCCGGCGAAAAAGGCAACGAGAGCTGGCCCGGCGATCTTTACCTGCACGGCGGCGGCGCCACCTGGATGCCCGGCACCTACGATCCCGCTCTCAACACCCTCTACTGGGGCACGGGCAATCCCGCTCCCGATTACGACGGCAGCGTGAGGCCCGGCGACGATCTCTATACAAGTTGTCTATTGGCGCTCGATCCCGACACCGGCAAGCTGAAGTGGTACTTCCAGTTCAGCCCGCATAACCTCTACGACTACGACGCGGTCGAGACGCCGGTGCTGGTCGACGCGCGCTTCAAGGGCCGCCCGCGCAGGCTCATCGTCACCGCGAACCGCAACGGCTTCCTCTACATCCTCGACCGGACCAACGGCCAATTCCTCTTCGCAAAGCAGTTCGCGCGGCAACTGAACTGGGCCAAAGGCATCGACGAAAACGGCCGCCCCATCAGCGCCGGGCTGATCCCCGATGAGAACGGGGTGAAGGTCTGCCCCGCCAACGGCGGCGCCACCAACTGGTACTCGCCCAGCTACAACCCGGCGACCCACATGTTCTACTTCCGCTCATTCGAAGACTGCGCCGTGTTCCGCGCGCGGCCCACCGCATTCGAGCCCGGAGCCGGCTACTACGCCACCGGTGCGCGCCTTTCCGACGAGCCCGGCACCGCTTATATCAACGCGTTCAACCTCGACACACTCAACTTTTCCTGGCGTAACCAGCAGATCGGCCGCTACAAGGGATGGGGCGGCGTCATGTCCACAGCCACCGGCCTCGTGGCTTATGGCGATGACGCCCAGAATTTCGTTGTTCTCGACGGGCGCACCGGCAAGCCGCTCTGGCACTTTCACCTGGGCCAGCTCGTCCATGCATCGCCCATGAGCTACGCCGTTCGCGGCAGGCAATACTTCGCGGTGGCAGCGGGCAGCGACATTTTCGCCTTTGCTCTACCCTGAACAATCGTTGTTTCGGGATGCGTTCCAGTTCACTCGCTGACTCGCTGACCGGCCGACTTGCCGACTCGCTACTTCTCCTCCACCACCGGCAGCTCCACCGCGCTCGCCTCACCCGCCGCGTGGTACACCCGCTGCGTCGCCTTCACATAGTCCTCCGGCTTGGCCCAGAAAATGTTGGGCACAAACGTCTGCGGATTGCGATCGTACAGCGGGAACCAGCTCGACTGCACCTGCACCATGATGCGGTGCCCCGGCAGGAAGACGTGATTCGCCGGCGGCAGCGCAAACCGATATGTGAGCGCCTTGCCCGGCTCGATCGGCTTGGGATCGGCAAAGCTCTCGCGATACCGCCCGCGGAAAATATCCATCGCAATCGCCAGCTCGTACCCGCCCATCTCCGCATGATCCGCCACCTGGTCCGGATACACGTCGATCAGCTTCACCACCCAGTCCGAATCTGTCCCGCTGGTCGACGCCACCAGGTTCGCAATCGCCTGCCCGCGAATGTGCACCGGCTTGGTCAGCACATCGCTTGTATAGGTCAGCACATCGGTGCGCCCTGAAGCCTCGCGCTGGTCGTCCACCAGCCACTGCGCCCAGGTCAGCGGCAGCACGTAGCCGATCGGCTGCGAAGGCCGCGCGCGAAACGGCACCGGACGCGCCGGATCGGAAATGTACTCGTCGTAGTCTTTACTAGCTCCGCTAACTCCGCTAACACCGCTAGCTCCGCTCTCCTCAAACGACAATTTGAACCCAGCCTCCAGATACAACGGCGTCATCTTCGGCTCCGCCGGCCACGCATCCAGCTTTTGCCAGCGGTTCGCGCCCGTCTCGTACACCGTCACCGGGGCCACGTCGGCATCGCCCGGCGCGTCATCCTTCAAGTAATGCGCCAGGAACGGCGCCAGCACGTTCTTTCGCCACCACGTTCCGGTATCCGATCCAAACCGGATCGCCCCCAACTGCGCCGCATCCTCAATCTCCTGCCCGTGGTGCCACGGGCCCAGCGTCAGGTACACCTTGCCGTCCTTGTCCAGCGGCTTGATCGCCTTGTACACCGCCACCGCGCCGTAAATATCCTCCTGGTCCCACAAGCTGTGCACCAGCATCGTGGGCACCTTGATCCCCTCCTGCTTGAAATCCTCGGCCAGCACCTTGTCCATTGCCTGCTGGCTCCACCACGCATCGTATGCCGGATGCGCAATCAGCTTTTGCCAGAACCCAACCTGCTCGAGGCCGCGCTCCTTGCCCAATTCGCCTGCGGACCCAGCGCTCATGTACTCGTCGTAGTCGTCAAAGTGCGCCGTCCACCACTTCGCGTCGTTCCCCCGCGTACCCTCCTGCTCCAGAATGTAGGGCATGTTCTGCTCGCGGAAGGCGCCGTTATGAAACCAGTCGTCGCCCATCCAGCCGTCCACCATCGGGTTCATCGGCACCGCCACCTTCAACGCCGGATGCGGATTGACCAGCGCCATCAGCGGCAGAAACCCGTCGTAGCTGATCCCCAGGATTCCCACCTTCCCGTTCGTCTCCGGAATGTTCTTCACCAGCCAGTCGATGGTGTCGTAGGTGTCCGTCGACTCGTCCACCGGCGTGGGATTCAGCGGCCCGTGCAGGGGTCGGTTCATCACGTAGTCGCCCTCCGAGCCGTACTTGCCGCGAATATCCTCCACCACCCTGATGTAGCTGCCCTCCACGATCACATCGGTGGCGTTGTCGTAGCCATACAGCGCCGGGCCCAGGTGCGCGCTGGCCGAGTTCTGCGTCTGCGCATCCGCCGAGTACGGCGTGCGCGTCAGCAGGATAGGCGCAAGCTGCGCGCCCTTCGGCACCAGGATCACCGCGTGCAGCTTCACCCCGTCCCGCATCGGGATCATCGCCTCGCGCCGCGCGTAATCCCAGCCCGTGGTCGATGGCTCAAAATGCTGCGGCGTTTCACTGGGGTAATCGGGATACTGCGGCTGCTGCGCTGCGCAGATCGCGGCGACAGAAACAGAAAGGACGCTCCACGCCGTAAGAGCGATTGCGGATCGCTTGGAATTCATCGGCATAAACCTCTTCAGGAAGCCTGGGATGCCCTCGATTGTACCGGATCAATGCGGTCTTCTATCCCGTTCCTATCCTTGTTCGCTTGGGGCCTTCGTCCCTTGGTCCCTGCATTCACGCAAAAAGGCGGCCCATCCTCCCACAAGGAATGGACCGCCTTCTTTGCATTCCGGTTTAAGTGCTCCGGAAACCCAAAAACAGTGGTCAGTGATTAGTGATCAGTTTTCAGTTCGTAGCAGTTCGAAGCTCCGAGTTCTCAGCCATCAGCCCGTCGACTCCCGGGAAGCTCCTGCACTGACCACTGATCACTGACCACTGACCACTGCCTTCACAGCGTCCTCTTGAACAGCGACGTCGCCAGCAGCAGCGTGCCCAGCCCGAATGCGAAAAGGAAGAGGAGATCGCCTTCAATCGAAACAAACCCGCCGTCCTTCAGCAAAATCGACTTGAAGCCGTGCACAATGTACGAAAACGGATCCACGATCGCGATTGCGCGCAGCCACTTCGGAAACGCTGCAACCGGCGAGATTGCCCCCGACGGGAAAAACAGTAGCGTATTCAGCACTCCGAACATTGCCCTCGGCACCAGCGGATCGTCCACCCGCACCATCATCAGGAACATCATCCCGTTGAATGCAATCGACGCGCCCACGATCAGCAGCAGCAGGTCGAGGTCCGCCATTGGATTGAAAATTACGCCCAGCCCCGCCATGAGCGAACCGATCAGCGTCAGCGAAATCCCGGCCAGCACCGCCTTGATCGCGCCCGCCGCATTCATTCCCATCACCAGTTCCAGCTTGCTGATTGGCGTCACCAGGTATCCCTCGTGCACGCCCCTCGCCTTGTCGTCGATGTACAGCATGCCCCCGCCGATCATCACACTGATGTACATCGCCAGCGCAATCGATCCCGCCAGCAGGTACTTCATGTACTCCACGTAGGGATACAGCTCCACAATCTGCAGCGCGATGTCGGTCACGATTCGCTTGGGAATCACCGGCTGGTTCAGCGCATCCACCAGCGATTGCATCTCGCTCTCGATGCTGCCGCTCATGATCTGATCCGAGTTGTCCACCACCAGCCCGATCCGCGGCGCATCCTCGGCGTAAACCCGCCGCGAGTATTGCGGCGGAATGATTACCGCCGCGTCCACCTTGCCCTCGCGCACGTCGCGCTTGGCCGCCTGCTCATCCGTATACGGAATGGTGGTGAACGTCGCGATGTTCGCCGCCACCGCGTCGAATGCCTCCTGCACCTTCACCGACTGCGGTCCGCGATCTTCGTTCACCACCGCAACCTTGGCGCCCACAATGTGACCGCCGTACGCATGCCCCAGCACCAGAAGCTGCACGATCGGCAGCATCATGCTCATAATCATCAGCATCGGCGAGCGGAAAAACTTCCGCATCTCGCGCTCCACAATCGCCCAGAACCGGTTCATGCCCTCACCCCCGGCCGCGGCGGCATCTGGAACACGGCCTTCACCTGCTCATCGCGCAACTGCCGTCCCGTGTAGTGCACAAAAACGTCGTCCAGCGACGTGTTCTGCACGCTCAAAGAAGTCAACTGCTCGCCCATCGATGAAGCCATCTCCACCACCTGGGTCGTGGTCTGCGGCCCATTGGAGGTCAGCACGCGGAACATCCCCGCCGACTGCGACTGGACTTCGGTCACATTGGGCAGTGCCTCCAGCCGCCTCCGCCACTGTTCGTCTTCGCGGTTGAATTGCACCTCCACCACATTCGATCCGGGCACACTCTGTTTCAACCCCACCGGAGTGTCCAGCGCCACCAGCTTGCCGTGATCCACAATGGCAATGCGGTCGCACAGCCGGTCCGCCTCTTCCATGTAGTGCGTGGTCAACAGAATGGTCAGGTTGCGGCTCTTCTTCAGGTTGTTCAGCATCTCCCACACGGCGATGCGGCTCACCGGGTCCAGCCCCGTGGTGGGCTCGTCCAGAAAGAAAATGCGCGGATCGTGCACCAGCCCGCGCGCAATCTCCAGCCGCCGCCGCATGCCGCCGGAAAGTGTCTTGGTCTGCGCGTCCTTCCACTTGGTCAGGTCCACCGCTTCCAGCACCTCGGCAATGTTCTTCTCCCGCTGCTCCTTCGGCACCGAGTACAACTTGGCGTAAATACTCAGGTTCTCCCACAGCGTCAGGTCCGGGTCGCTGGTCATCGCTTGCGGAATTACCCCGATCATGTGCCGCACCGCGCTCGCTTCCTTCTCCACGTCGTGGCCCGCCACCTGCGCGTGTCCCGCCGTTACCGGCAACAGTGTCGTCATCATGCGGATCAGCGTGCTCTTGCCCGCCCCGTTCGGCCCCAGCAGCCCGAAAATCTCACCGTCGGCAACCTCAAACGAGATCCCCTTCACCGCTTCGAACGTTCCGAACCGCTTGACGATCTTGTCCACCTTGATCGCCGCCCCGGTAAATGCCGGCACTGGCGTCACCAGGTGCGCCGCCGTGCCCGCCCCATCCCGACTCGACTGCGCCTCCGTCATCGCCTCACCAGTTCCTGCTGCTTCGCCTTGGGAATGTAAATGTTCGCCGTCATGCCCGGCACAAACTCCTCGCCGGGGTTGGGGATCAGCAGCTTGATCTCGACCGTCTTGATGTCGCGCTTGCGCCCGCCGTTGATGTCGCGCTGGGTGGCGAAGTCCGCTTCGGCGGCCTTCGCAATCACCTTGCCTTCGACCGCATCGCCGCTCGGCATCACCACGCGAAGCGGATCGCCCAGCTTTACCGCGTCCGCCTCGGTCTCCGGCAGCGGCGCGTACACCCAGGTCTGGCTCAGGTCCATGATGGTCACGATCGGCTGCCCTGCGGTCACCACCTCGCCCTGCCGCGCCGCCCACACTTCCACCTTGCCGGTAACCGGCGCATACACCCTGGAGTAGCCCACTTCCACCGACGCCTGCTGCGCCAGGAAGCGCGCATTCGTCACCGCCTCGCGCGTGGAGGCCACAGTCCTGGCTGCGGCCACAGCCTGCAACTCGTGTGCCCGCGCCTGCTCGAGAGCCGCCTGCGCCGCCGCCACATTATGCCGGGCCGAGTCCACCGCCGCCTGATCCGCCTCGAGGCTCGCCACTGCCTCGTCGCTCGACTGCTCGCTCATGATTCCCTGCTTGGCCAGCGCCACCGTCCTGGTGGTATCGGCCTTCTGTTTGTCCAGGTTCGCCCGTGCCTGTTCGAGTGCCGCCTCGGCCGCGGATACCTGCGCCTCCGAGTTCAGGGTCGCGCTCGATACCTCGCCCTTCGTCTGCCGCTCTGTCTCCACGGTTTCGTTCAGCTTCTGCCGCTCACTGGCAACGTTGGCCTGGGCCGCGGCCTCCGCTGCCGCCAGGTCCTGGCTCTCGATCACCGCGATCAGTTGCCCCGCCTGCACCTGGTCGCCTTCCTGGACCAGGAGCTGCTGCACCCGCCCCATGATCTTCGAGCTCACCTCCACTTCGTTCGCGTCCACCGTCCCGATCAGGTGCAGATCGAGCGCGGGCCGCGCCGTAAGCCAGTACCACGCCAGCGATCCAGCGAAAAGCAGACCCAGAATCATGAAGACTCGATTTCTTGCACTCACAGATTCCTCCCGAAAAACTTCCTATCCGCGGGGATCTCCGGCATCGGTGTATCCCTGAATACCTTCGCCGCCAGCTCCAGACCGTGTTCCCGGTCGCGAAAGATCGCCCACCCCAGAAACTCCACCAACCCCCACCGCCGTGCCTGCAGTTCCCCTTGCCCGAACGGATCGCGCTCCAGGATCATTCGCCACACCGGCGCGCTCAGGAAGAAGAAGACGTTCGCTCCCAGGCTCGACAGGTGCATCTGTAACCAGTCGACTGGAATCAGCTCGCCCGATGCCACTCCCTCACCCACCAGAGCCTCGTAGATCTTGATCACCGGCACAAAGACTTTCCTTACGATGAGCTCCGCAGTCGCCGACTCCCCCTTGTGCAGCCGGGTCATCTCCTGCTGCATCAGGCTCTGGAACTCCTGCTGAGACAGGATCCGGTCAAAGTGGCTCAGCGCTGTCCGCAGCAGCTTCTCGCCCGGCGTCGCGCCCTCGCTTGTCAGCACCGCCAGGGAGTTGTCCCGGATCTCGGCCGCGCTCATCTCCACCGCCGCTTCGTACAGCTCTTCCTTTTTGCCGAAGTAGTAGAAGAGAGCGGCCTTGCTCACGCCTGCGCCCGCCGCGATCTGGTCCATGCGCGCACCGCCCAAACCCTCTGCGGCGAATTCTTTGAGCGCCGATTTGAGGATCAGATTGCGCGGATCGACATTTTCCCCGTGGGCCAATGCGCCTGCGTCACTCGATTCGACCGTGGAGGGACTCTGACTCCCCGCGCCAGCCGCCATTCTCGTCTCGTTTTCTGTCATCGCTTACAACCGCCTGAAGTCTGGGTTTGACCAAATAGTTTGACCAAATGGTATGACCAAACGGTTTGACCAAATGGTTTGACCGTTTGGTCAAAAGATAACTCATCCCCTACTCCGGTTGCAAATTCTTGGCCTTTGACCGTACTTTTCTTGTTTTGCAATTGCAGCAGCGCCGATTACCCCGATCAAGCCGCTCAACGCAACGGTCGCAAGCAAAAGCGGCCATCCTCGCCCTCTCCTGGGAAGGAAGAGCAGGACCAGCAGCGCCAGCGCCGTGCCGCCCGCCGACAGCCCCGGCGGTTTCCGGCAGTTGCGGATGGCAAGCTCTTTTCCCCTGAATTCCGCATGGTTGGAGCATCGGAAGCAGATGGCTGAGGACGGTGACTGAACCTGTTACCTCCGTTCTCGCGCGATCCCATACGGTAATGGCCGGAAGAACTTTTGTCATTCATATGTTTTACAGATTGCGCTTGACAGCACGCTCTCCAACGCTACAATCGGGCTGTATTAAAGAAGCAAGCTGCGCTGAAATTGCGTCGTCGGAGCCATTCCTCAGGCTACGACAGGGTGCTATGGGTGTATTCGTCAGCTCCAGGCGATGGGACTGAAGGCGGCGAAGCTATCGCCGCTAGATGCCCGATCATGAAGTGGATTCCACAAGCGCGTTTTTTAAAAAAAGCGGCAGAACGGTGAGAAATCCGCCCCTAAGCGGCTAAAGCCACATGAATCGCGGGTTCTCCACGGCACGGCAAAAGACGTGCCCTTTCAAAGCAGGTATTTGAAACTCGCTCTGGTAACGCCCAAGGGAAAATCCGCTATTCGTCTGCCGTTCAGCGCATAAAACTCCTCTCCTGAAAACAACGAAGGAAAAAGACGACAGTGCTGAAAGCACGGTCACGCATGATCAGTATTCGGCTGTCCGAGGATGAATACTCGGCCCTGGTGAACTTGTGTGCAACCAGCGGCGCGCGCAGCATCTCGGATCTTGCTCGCGATGCGATGCGATTACTCGCCAGCGGCGCAAATGAAGAGCACGTGTCGAAGTTCCACGCCGACGGCCTTCAGGCGCAGATCCAGTTGCTCAATCAGAGGATCGAGGAACTGAACGGGCGCATGATGGCGAGCCAGGACTGGGACTTGAGAGCGAAGCAAGGCAACGAGGGGGATTGAAAGCACTTTGAGCAGCAATGCAGAGCGCGCGTCAACCTACACGAAGGACTGCTTATGAAGATCAGTAAACTCATCTGGCTATCCATGCTGGCGACAGGTGTATGCCTGGCGCAGCAACAGCCCGCGGCCGAGCAGGGGGGAACCGGAGCGACAAGCGCAGGCGAATTCTCCAATCTGCCCATCGCCAGGATCGGCGTCGACGATCTGATTGGAATCTCGGTGTACGATGCGCCGGAATTGACGCGCACCGCTCGCGTGAACGCCGAGGGCAATATCCGGCTGCCGATGGTGGGGGAACCGATCCACGCGGCCGGCCTCTTGCCGGTAGATTTGGAGAAAGCCATTGCAGCGGCCCTGGTTCGCGACCATGTGCTGGTTGATCCGGTGGTCACCGTCTCCATTGCCGAATATCAGAGCCATCCAATCACGGTCGTAGGCGCGGTCAGGACGCCGGTGACGTTCCAGTCGGTGGGAAACCTGACGCTTCTTGACGCCATTTCGCGCGCCGGCGGCATTGCAGACAACGCCGGGGCGGAGATCTTCGTGACCCATTCGCGCGGCAGCGGGAACGACAAATCGACAGCTCTAACAGAGACCGTTCCTGTCCGATCCCTTTTGGATCCTAACGACCCCGGGGCAAATCTGAACCTTCAAAGCGGGGACATCGTCCGGGTTCCCGTTGCCGGACAGGTTTATGTGGTCGGCGATGTGAATAGGCCAGGGCCGTTCTATATTACGGACGGGTCAGAGAGCAGCATCCTGAAAGCCATGGCCATCTCGGGAGGCCTGGCCCCATTTTCCAGTCACACGGCCTATATTTACCGCCTGGAAAGCGACCACAAGAACCGGGCCGAGATCCGCGTCGAACTGGAAAAGATCATGAAGCGCAAATCGCCGGATGTGGAGTTGCTGTCTGACGACATTCTATACATCCCCGACGCAACCGGCCGTCGCATCGCCGCGAAGACGCTGGAAACGTCTCTCGGACTGAGCCTGACGGCGGCATCCTTAGCTCTGCTCGCAACACAATAACGAGGCATTATGCAGGTTTCACCAAAGATCCGTGAGTTCATGCCCTTTGAACCGCCCAAGGATACTGCGGCTCTGGCTTACTTTGCGCCGGTGACCCAGCAGCCTGAAATTGAAGCAGAATCCCCTTCCGTGCCTCTTTCCCACTATCTGTGGATCCTGCGCCGGTATCTGTGGAGAATTGTTGCCTTTGTTGCAACGTGTGTGCTGGCTACGGCCATCGTGTCCTTCCGTTTGCAAAGGGTCTATGAATCCACCGCGACGATCGAAATCGAACAACTGTCCCCGCCGGAGATCGTTGGCCAGCAACAGACGCAACTGGATGAGACGGATCCGGAGACGTTTCTGACCACGCAGATGAGGCTGATCCAGTCGGATTCTGTGCTTCGGCCCGTGGCTGAACAGTTTCATCTGCTTCATCCCGACGGCCGCTCGGGAGCGGACTCCCAAAACGCGCAGCGCCTGTCCGCGGGGCCTGTCAGTTTGGGCGGGCTGAGAGTTACTCGCCCCTCCGGGACAGATTTGCTGCTGATCAGTTTCCGTTCTCCCGACCCGCGTTTAGCCGCGGACGTGGCCAACGCGGTGGCAAAGTCGTATATGGCGCATACATACAATCTGCGCATGCAGTCCTCGACAGACCTTTCCGATTTCATGGAAAAGCAACTCGATGAGTTGAGGGCGAAGATGGAACAATCGAACCTGGCCCTCAATCAATTTGAAAAGGATCTGGATGTCATCAATCCCGATGAAAAGACCGATATCCTGTCGGCCCGGCTTCTGCAACTGAATACGGAATACACAAATGCACAGGCGGACAGGGTCAGCAAAGAAGCCGCATGGGATACGATCAAGTCCGGCTCCCTGGCCGCAGAGCAGGTCTCCTCGCAAGGGGAGACGCTGGCCAAGCTCAGCGACAGCCTGGATCAAGCGCGGCAACACTTTGCTTTGGTCAAGGCGACCTACGGTTCTTCGCACCCGGAATACCGAAAGGCCGCATCGGAGCTGGCAGAAATCGAAAAACAATATGAAGATGCGCGCCAGGACATCACCGGAAGAGTCGCGGCACAGTACCGCGAGGCACTGAATCGCGAGCAGATGCTGGAAAAGGCAGTGACTGATACAAAAGCGGATTGGGACCGTCTCAATGCGCGCTCTTTCGAGTTCCAGCAGTTGAAGCATGAGGCGGATGCCGACAAGGGCCTTTACGACGAATTGATTCGCAAGATTCGTGAGGCCAATATCAACTCCGGTTTTCATAACAACAACATCAGCATTGCCGATTATGCGCGCCCACCGGCGGGTGCGGTGTATCCCAACACCAGAATGAACCTCCTCATGGCGTTTGTGATTTCGCTGTTTCTGGCGGGGGGAACGGCCATGTTGATGGACTCGCTCGACACTACGTTGCGCGATCCGGCCGAGGCCAGCCGCTTTTTGGGCGCGGATGTGATTGCGACATTGCCGACAAATCGAGAGGCAGCCCAGCTTCCCCGCGCGGCAGAGGCTGCAGCAGCGCCAACTCTCATGCCAAAGCTCTCTGATAGCGGAAGCAGGAAGGGCTACTACGGGGCAGGGTCCAGCTTCGATGAGGCAATCCGCACGCTGCGCAATACGATCCTTCTTTCGGACTTCGAGAGCCGTCTGCACTCGATTGTTCTCACCAGCGCTGTACCCAGCGAAGGGAAGACCACGCTAACGGCGCATTTAGCCATCGCCAACGCCGATCGGGGAAAGAACACCCTTCTGGTGGACGCCGACCTGCGCCGCCCGAGCCTTCATTCCAGATTCGGGGTGGCGCCGCAGGAAGGACTCGCCAACGTCCTAAACGGCGAAATGGCCTGGCAGGATGCAGTCATTCCCATCGAAGGCAAGCCGAATCTGAGCCTTCTTCCCGCCGGTCTCGGTTCGCACCGCGCCGCCGACTTGATCGGCTCGCGGCTGGCTACGCTGCTGGACGAATTCGCCAAGAAATACGATCTCGTGATCCTGGATTCGCCGCCGCTGCTGGGGTTTGCGGAGTGCCTGCAAATTGCGGCAGCCGCGGACGGAGTGCTCATCACCAGCCTGGCGGGTGAAACCAGGCGCCGCGCCGTCGCAGAAGTCATTAGCGCGCTGCGCCGCGTCCACGCCAACATTATCGGCGTGGTGCTCAATCAGATGAGCCATCATACGTCGTCCGATGGATATTCCTACTACGGCTACAACCACTATTACTATGACCGCTATCGGACCCCCCGTCCTCCCGAATCAAAGTCCGTGGTCCCCTCAGCCGATTAGCGGAAATACGCGCCAAACCACTACCAAAGATGATGCCGCCAACCCTCAAGGAGGCCCCGTCACGCTTGGCCATTCGCTGGCCCGGAACATCCGGAGAGCGCGCCAGGCCTGCGTATCGCCCGGACATAGAGGATGTGCGCGGAGTAGCTGCTTTGCGGCAATCGATCACCTGCGCAAAAAACAGGAGAGCTTCTCATGACGTTTACTGACGGCGTCGACCAACCCAGTTCCACGCCTTTGGCCTCCGTCACCATCCTTGGTTCTCGCGTCCAACTCGCGTCGGCGGGTGCGACAGCCGATCAGATCGAGCGCTGGATCGAAGCCGGCGACATGCGCTGCCGACGAGTGATCGTTACCGGCTTTCATGGGCTGTGGGAAGCGCACAAGGATCCGGGTCTCTGGTCGATTCTCAACAGCGCCGACCTTTGGGTTCCCGACGGCATCGCACCGGTGTGGGCCGCACGCCTTCATGGCCATCGCCAAGTGGAACGCGCGCCGGGGGCCGACATTCTGCGCGAGTTTCTCGCCCGCGCCGATGGGAAGGGGTATCGCAGTTACTTCTATGGCGACACGGAGGCCGCGCTATCCGCGCTCTGCGGCGCCGTGGCCCGCGACTATCCGGGGCATCGGATCGCGGGGGCGTTTTCGCCGCCGTTCCGGCCGCTGACGGACGCCGAGGATCGTGAAATCGTCGACCGGATCAATGCCGCCCGTCCCGATGTTCTCTGGGTCGGTTTGGGAATGGCAAAACAGGACATTTGGATCTACGAGCGGCTTACCCGCCTCAAAGTGCCCGTTGCCATCGGCGTAGGCGCGGCATTTGGTTTCGTCGGCGGTACCGTGCCCCGCTGCCCGGACTGGATCGGCCGGATGGGCTTTGAATGGGTATACCGGTTTGCCAAAGAGCCCCGGAAGTTGTGGCGCCGCGACCTGCTGGACGGACCGCGATTCCTCTATCACGTGGGCATGGATCTGTTTCGAGACAAGAGCCCCATTGTGGGTGAACCAGGCGCCGTTATCATCCGGAAATAGTAGTTTCTTACCACTTTGCCAAAGAGTGAGCTTTGCGGCTTGTCAATAGCATGATGCAAACCGAGCAAAAACCTGCAATCCAGGTGGACGTTAGCGGGCGGATGCTGGCTCGCAACACGGTGCTGAACCTTGCCGGCCAGGTGGTGCCCCTATCTGTGGCTATCTTCGCCACGCCTTACGTGATCCATCACCTGGGGCCGGACCGTTATGGCCTCTATTCGCTGGCCTGGCTTGTGGTGGGTTACTTCGCGCTCTTCAATTTGGGCATCGGTCCGGCTACCACCAAATATGTTGCCGAACTTCTGGGCAGGAGGGAAGTCGAGAGGCTGCCGGGGCTGGTGTGGACGGCGGTTGCCAGCCAGACGTGCCTTGGCCTTGCGGGTGGGATCCTGCTGGCCGCCACGTCTCCTTTCCTGGTTGAGCGGGTGCTCAAGATTCCTGCCGGGCTTCACCCCCAGGCCCGCATGATCTTTCTGATCATGGCCGTTGCCCTGCCCATAGATTTTGTCGCAGGGTCATTCCGCGGAGTACTGACGGCCTCACAGCGTTTTGACCTTCTGAACGCCGTCAGCATTCCCGTTGGCGCTCTCATGTGCATTATGCCCGCCGGCTTGATCGCTCTTGGTTACGGTCTGCCCACCATTGTGTTCTCCCTGGTGCTGCTTCGCGTGGCCTCCGTTTCAGCGGTCATTGTGCTTTCCATGCAGCTCTTTCCCACCCTGCGCGGCATCTGCTTCGATTTTGGCCTGGTCCGCTCGCTGCTCGGGTTCGGCGGCTGGGTTACCGTTTCGGGCGTCGTTGGACCCATCCTCCTCTATTTTGACCAGTTCCTGATCGGTGCGGTCCTTTCAATATCGGCTGTGGGCTTTTACACGCCGCCATTCAATATTGCAAACAAGTTGAGTATTCTCCCGGCTTGCCTTAACACCTCACTGTTCCCGGCTTTCAGCACCTCCGCCGGCCGGGGCGATTTGGAATGGATCAGAAAGACGCTCATTCGCTCTCTCAAGTTTCTGATCCTGATCGTAGGTCCCGCGGCGCTGCTGCTGGTCTTTTTTGCAAGGCCGCTTTTGACGCTCTGGCTAGGGACAAAGTTTGCCAATGAGGGCGCGCTGCCCCTCCAGATCCTGACCGCCGGCGTGCTGATCAACTCCCTTGCTCTTATTCCGTATGGCCTTTTGCAGGGTGTGGGCCGCCCCGATCTCACCGCGAAGTTTCACCTGGCGGAGTTGCCAATTCACATCGGCCTGGTCTGGTTCCTGGTAATGCATTTCGGCCTGCCCGGCGCGGCGCTAGCCTGGACGCTTCGCGTGACCCTTGATTTTGTTCTGCTCATCGCAGCGGCGTGCCGGATTACTCGCACTTCACCCCGCCTGCTCGCAGCCAGGGACTTGCGGCGCAGCGTTGGAACGCTTGCGGTCCTGGCGATGGGACTGCTGCTTCTGTGGACCTCGACCCACGTGTTCCTCCCCGAGGCAGCTTTCACACTGCTCTTGAGTGGTGGATTTCTGCTTGCCGCCTGGCATTACGTTCTGAATATCGAGGAGAAATGGCAGATCAGACTCTGGCTCAGGCTGGCGCGCTGAAGCGGACGGACAAAAGCTCGGTCGTGAATATACCTTGCGCCTTAAACTCACTTGGAGATGGAGAATGGGCTGGTGCTGGGCGGGTTAAGCGCTCAAAAGCTGAGTCGTGCACAAATGAGTAAGGTGAACACAGTTGTTATATTCCATTATTTCGAGAAGTCCGACGAGCATAAGGACAATCTGACCTACTTCCTTCGGCGTGGTTACAGGACTGACGTCGATTACATCATCTGCATCGCGGGCGGATGCGGCGTGCCGCTTCCGCAGGCGCGTAACATTTCGTATCACTACATTCCGAATGGCAGACTTGACTACAGTGGTTTCGCGCACGTTGTTAACGGCATCTTGAATGCGGAAAAGTACGACTACTTTATTTTCCTGAATTCATCTGTCCGTGGACCTTTCTTGCCCTCTTACTTCGACCGTCCCTGGCCTCGAGTCTTTACGGATTTAATCGATGATCAAACCAAATTGGTGGGTTCCACGATAAACATTCTCGGGAAAGACCATCGATGTTCGCGCTTCTCTGAACACCTCAATGGCAGTCGGAAATCGCTTTCGCACGTTCAATCCATGGCATATGCCATGGATCGCACGGCTTTGCAGCATTTAATCGAAAAGGGGTTTTATCAGAATGATTTCGCCTTAGATAATGCAATGGTCCGCGCCTGGATCAAGGCCGATGTGGAGCGAAGGGCGATGCTACCTCGGTTGTATTGGTCTCTTAGGCACCGCGTAGATTATAAGCTCCGTCCAGGTCGGATCGCTGAGCGTGCCGAGAAGTTGTCCACAATTCTGAACTATGAGATATTGCTCTCCCAAACAATCATAGCGAACGGTTGGAATATCACTTGCCTCCTTCCGGAATACCGGAGGATCGACTACCGAGAGCCTCACCAAGAGATCAACCCGTCTTCGGCTGACGGCGACCCGTGTTTTCGGGGGGCTTATTGTGGACGGAGCATTCACCCGTTTGAAACAGTGTTCATAAAGACGAGCCGAAATAATGTTGACCTGGCATACCTGAAATCTCTTGAGGCTTCCCAGACAGAGTGGCTTGGGGGCGACGCCTCGGCTTATCATGCGAGCGCCTTTGAAGTTGTTCTTTGCGATATCCCGTCCGCGTGGAAGGGGCACAGCAACTTTGCTACGTGGCTGGTCACGAAGCTAGAGCCTTCTGTTGTTGTTGATTTGGGGGTTGATTTTGGTTTTTCGACATTCTGTTTTGCAAGGCCGGGTATCGGACAGGTGGTCGGCGTAGACTCCTTTGAAGGAGACATACATTCGGGGAAACGCGAAACATTTACGGCTGTGCGGAAAACCGCTTCACAGCTCGGACTGTCGAACGTCACACTGATCCGCGGCCTATTTGGGGAGGTCGCGAAAACCTGGGATAAGGAAATTGGAATTCTCCACATCGACGGAACCCACACCTACGCTGCCGCGAAAAGAGATTATGAAGACTGGTCCAATTTTGTGGCCTCGGATGGCGTTGTTCTGCTTCACGATACGTGTGTTGAAGATTTCGGAGTGCGTCGTCTGTTCAACGAAATCAGGCTGCCCAAGACGAACTTCGCCCATTCCTACGGTCTCGGTGTGATTTCAAAAAGCAAAAGCCTTATATCGGAAATTGCAGCAACCTTTTCGAGTCTCATCGAGCCAGGAACGACTGCGCTTAAGCCATGACCCCCGGATTACCTCAATGAACATCTCCATCGCCATGGCGACCTACAATAGCGAGCGGTTCCTCCAGGAGCAGCTCGACAGCCTAGCCTGGCAGACCCATCTGCCTGGTGAGCTGGTGGTGGGCGACGACGGCTCGACCGACGGCACGATGGACACCCTGGAACGCTTCGCAAAAATGGCGCCGTTTCCTGTCCGCATCCACAGAAACTCGGTCAATCTCGGGGTTTCCGACAACTTTCTGGTCACCGCCAACCGGTGTTCCGGCGATTGGATAGCCTTTTGCGATCATGACGACGTTTGGCTTCCTAAAAAGCTTGAGAGAGCTGCCGCAGTCGGCAAGTCCAGGCCCAATGTCGATTTGATTATTGTAGAAAACATCTGGACTGACGAGTCATTGGTTCCGAACCGGCGGAGACGGCCAAGCCGAATGGTGTCTCTTTCCGGGAGGGCGTGGATGCCTCGATCATCCCCTTTGTTCGTGCACGAAGGTCACAAGATGGTCGTACGGAGGTATCTTGTCGGGCTGCCATGGCAAACAAGACCGCTTCGGCATGGTCAAAAGATGGCGCATGACACCTATATTGGGTTGCTGGGGTATCTCATGCGCAGGCGCGTATTTCTGAACGAGCGTTTGGTCCGTCACAGAAGACACAATGAAGCCGCGTCACTCGTGCACGACGGGGCATTGGCTCCGCGTTTCTTTCCGGAGTGGGATTCGGCCGAGCACTCCAAGTGCTTTTTCGAAGAGCAGAGGGAGTTTTGGGCTGCAATGGCTCGGTGGTGCCAGGAAGCGTCGCTTCTTGTCGAACCCAATATTTGCGACAGGTTGCGCAGGGCCGCGCAAAACGCGGAGGTTGTGGGCCGTTGGTGTGAGATGCGTGAACGGATCTACTCGCGCGACGCTTCAAGATGGGCGCGGATCTCGGCGCTTGCTGAAATAGCTGCCAGGGGAGGCTACTTGAAGGGGTTCGGCTTGCCGCCACTGGCAAAGGACTTGTTTCAATCCCTGGTTGGGTCTCGATGGAAGCGCACGCCGGAGGTGCCCGATTGTTTTCAATAGCGCGGCGTAAGATCATATCCGCGCAGTGGCACGCGGAACGACACGCGGCGTATGTTCGTTGGCGCTATGGACCAATCCGCCGCGAAGGCAAACCGCATGGCCTGGACAAGCCGCTTATCGTCTCGCTGACATCTTTTCCGACGCGGTTCGACGCGCTTCCGCTGACCCTAAAGTGCCTGCTATCGCAATCCATCAAGGCGGATGAGGTGATGCTATGGATTGCTCACGAGGATGAATCGAGGCTCACGAAAGAAATCTTGTCGATGCAGGCCCGCGGGTTATCGATCCGTTTCTGCGATGACATGAAATCGTTCAAGAAAATCATTCCGGCGATCAAAGCATACCCCGGCTGTTACATCGTCACGGCTGACGATGATGTCTATTACCGCCCGACGTGGCTGGAGGAACTTATCTCCGCATGGGACGGGGACAAAAGCGAGGTGGTTTGCCATCGCGCTCACAGAATCCGCTTTGACGCCTGCGGAAACCCTTTGCCGTATCAGGACTGGGAGTTCGAGACCAGTTCTGCGCAACGATCGCCAGCGATATTTCCGACCGGCGGTGGCGGTGTGCTGTATCCGCCCGGTATTTTCGATCCACGGGTGACGGAAGAGGCCTTATTCACGACCCTTTGCCCCACGGCAGACGATATCTGGCTCTACTGGATGGTGCGGCTCAATGGCGGCACAGCACGAACGCTGGGGAAGTCCCGCCTGGTGAACTGGCCGAATACGCAGAATGTCAATCTCTGGAGCGACAACCTCAATGGGCGGAACGATGACGCGATTGTCCGAATGATCGAGCACTTCGGGTTTCCATCCGATGGCGTCGCGTCCAGTGAACGCTTCTCAGTGCCGGCGGCGCAATGATGGAGCAGAGAACTTGAGGGCAAATGGTAGGCTTCGAAAAATGAGATACGGCCAGCCCGGCAATAAACGCCGAAAGCTCTTGAAGCCATCCGCACGCTTCCTCGTCCGTTTGATCGTACGCCGCTACCCAATCTATAGCGGCGTGATGCGCCTCGTAAACTCGCGGCTGCTCAAGTTCCTGACATCCGAGCACGAAACCGTCGTTACGACCCTGAGAAGCGGGCCAAAGATCTTCATCGACGTGAACGATTACTGCGCCCGGCCCATCTATTACTGGGGAGACTACGACCCGCGGATCACCGAGCTGTGCATTAACACATTGCGCCCAGGCGACGTGATGCTCGATATAGGGGCGAATTATGGCGAGATTGCCCTTGCGGCCGCTGCCCGTGTGGGACCCACCGGTGCGGTCCATGCCTTCGAGCCGAATGCAACCGCAGCCGCATGCCTCCGCCGCTCAGCGGAGATCAATGGGTTGCGTAACGTCTATGTGCATGAGGTCGCTCTGGGCGCATTCGACGGGATGGGCGAGCTCATGGGTCCAGTTGGCAACAGCGGCGCCGGTTCGCTGATGCCGTCGGATATCGTTGCTGTCGGTGCAGGGCTGACAGATCGTCAACGGGTTTCGCTGGGCACCGTTCAAGTGCGAGCTGCGGGAAAGTACCTGCAGTCTCTGAACCTCCCTTCGTTGGCCGTGGTCAAGGTCGACGTTGAAGGCATGGAAGCCGTGGTGATCGAAAGCATACGGGAGTGTTTGGCGAAATACCATCCGCGGCTTATCGCTTTCGAATCGCATGAAGCAAGTAAGCCGTTCTTTGAGCGGGCCGCGGTTAAGGTGTTGGCGGAGTTGGGTTACGAATTTGCCCAGGTTGACATTCGCAGGAACGCGTACGCGCACGCACGCGCAGTGCCGGTCTTCTCCGATGCCGACATAGGGCCCGGTTACGACTTCATCGCAACCACAGCATGACCGGTAGCACAGCAATCGCAGCGTCGTGGATGCCAGAGGCTTTCCGGCCCGGCGTTGTGTCGGTTATTGTGCCGACCTATAACCGCGCGCATTTGGTGACGCCCACGCTCGATTCCGTCTTTGCCCAGACTTGGCGGCCGATCGAGCTGATCGTCGTCGACGACGGCTCGGCGGACGAAACGGCCAGCGTACTGGAATCATGGACGGCGCACCACCGCGGCGAAGGCTTCGAAGTGCGCCTGATCCGCCAATCCAACCAGGGGGCCCAGGTTGCGCGCAACCGTGGCCTCATCGAATGCACGGGCGAGTACATCCAGTTCCTCGATTCCGACGACCGCGTACTGGAACAAAAGCTTTCGGTGCAAGTGGAATGCCTGAGGACGACGGGTGCTGATTATTGCTACGCCCAGACCGAAGGAATCGACAAAAATGGGACGCGCCTGGGACTAGAAGGCCGTCCGCAATGCCCTGGGCGACCGTGGATTCTGGAAAGGTCGTGGCACACCAGCTCGCCGCTCTATATTCGGCGCGTCTGCAGCAGCATTGGGCCTTGGAATGAATCGCTTCGCGTCTGGCAGGACTACGAGTATTCCGCTCGCATCAAAGCGGCCGGGTTCCGCGGCATATTCCTCGACACCGCGTTGTGCCAGTCCTGCGAACACGATGGGCCATCGATCACCCGCCAAAGAGCGGATGTGTATGTTCCGGCCGTTTTCCACGCCGTGGAATTGATGTTGCCCCTTGCGCCCGTCACCGGCAGGCGGGCGCGGGTCGAAAGGAACCGTCTTGCGCAGTATCTCGTCAACCTCGCGTTAACATGCGCGAGGCAGCGCGAGGCCGATTTACCCCGACTGTGCCTCGCAAAGGCTTCGTTCATTTCGCGCGGGGCCGTGAAGCTCGCCATGACGCTCGCCTACTGGGCCTGCAATCTAATGCCTACACGACCCGCACTTGAACTGGGATGGGGTATCGCGCGATTGCTGAAGCGCGCTTCTGGAGCAACTGCGGGGTCATGATCGCCTTGGGACTGCAGACGGAGCGATCCACGGACCTCGACTTCAGGAGTCTGTTCGGCCGCCGGCCGCGTGTCGTCATCGGGCATCCCTTCTTCGGCCGCGGTGGATCGGAGGCCTGCGCGATATGGCTCTGCGAGGCGTTGAAGCAGGATTGCGACCTGACATTGGTAACCACCGGCGGCTGGAACCTGGATGGCCTGAACCAGTACTACGGCACCTCGGTCAAGTCCGGCGAGGTTCGCGTGCGCCTGGCGCCGATGCCTCCACTGCCGCGCGGCGTATTTGCCGCCGCCCTGCGCGGCGCCTGCTTCCAGCGCTTTGCACGCAGGATTGCCGGTGACTATGACATCCGCATCAGCGCCTATAACCCGACCGACTGGGGCCTCCCCGCTGTCCACTTCATCGCCGATTTCTGTTGGCACCGAGGATTGCGCGAGCAACTTCACCCGCCCACCCCGGGATTCGTCTATCGCGACACCATCCTGCGCAAAGCCTACCTGCGCCTGGCGGCCGCATACGAGCGGCCATCGGGGCGGGACGTACTGCATGAGGATGCGGTGATTGCAAACTCCTGGTGGTCGGCAATGTTGATTCAGCAAACCTGCGGAGCCAAGTGCGCGTCCGTTGTCTACCCGCCCGTCTGGACCGAGATTCCCTTTGTTCCGTGGAAAGAAAAAGAAGAGGCGTTCGCGATGATCGGCCGCATTGCACCGGAGAAGCGAATTGAAGAGGCGATCCTTATTCTGGAAGCCGTGCGGGCGGGCGGGCATGGAGTGGGGCTTCATTTGTGCGGCGAGATCGGCGACGACCTCTACGGGCGCCGCATTGCTCAATTGTGCCGCGAGCGGGCGGACTGGATTGTTGTGGAGGGACGGGTCAGTGGCGAAAGGAAGAGCAGGATTCTGGCCCATTGCCGCTATGGAATCCAGGCCTGCGGCGCCGAAGGCTTCGGCATCTCGGTAGCAGAGATGGTAAAGGCCGGATCCATTGTCTTCGCGCCGGCAAATGGCGGACAGGCGGAGATTCTCGACAATCCCGAACTGCTCTTCACCAACGAAGCCGATGCCATCGCCAAGATTCAGGCCGTATTGCGCAAGCCTGAGAAACAAGAACAACTCGCAGGGCGCCTCGCCGGCCGAGCCCCGTTGTTCGATGCGAGAAACTTCATTCGGCAGGCCCGCGCCTGCATAGCGGCCACTGTTCAATGCCCAGCAAGCTCTCACTAATCGTCGCCACCAAGGACCGGCCAGCCGATCTGCGCCGCCTGCTCGAAAGTCTGCAGGGACAGACGGTGAAGGCGTCTGAAATTGTAATTGTCGACGGCGGCAGCGCCACCGTCGATTCCATGGTCCGGGAGTTTCCCGAACTCCCGATCCGCTATCTCCGCCACTGGCCGCCATCGGCCGCGGCGCAGCGCAACGCCGGCATCCGCGCCGGCGATTCCTCCGCCACCCTGATCGGATTCGCGGATGACGATACGACTTTTGAGCCCGGCGCCATGGGGGCGATGTTGCATTTCTGGGAGGCAGCCGATGCCGGCGTCCTGGGAGCCGCGTTCAACATGCTGAACTGCCGCATGCCTCCCGGCCAGTTGCTGAAGCACAGCCGGCTCTCCCACGCCCTCGGGCTCTACTCGGCCAAAGCGGGCGGCGTGGCGCGCAGCGGATGGCAGTCTGTGACCGGGAGGGTTGAAACCACCCGGTTTGTGGAATGGCTGCCGTCCGGCGCAGTGGTCTGGCGGCGCTCCGCTCTCGAGTCCACCGCCTTCGACGAGTATTTTGATACCTACAGCTATCTGGAAGACCTGGATCTCAGCTACTCGATCGGACAGCACGGCAGGCTGGCCATTGTGGCCGAGGCCGGCTACCGCCATTTCCCTTCGCATGGCGGACGGGTATCGAACCGCCGCTTCGGCCGCCTTGAAGTTCGCAACCGCCTGTATTTCGTCCGCAAGCACGGCTTGTCGGTTCCTCTCTGCCTGCTCGCGCTTGCCGTGCGGTTTCTGATGACGTTGTCATCCTCCGTGTTTGGTCTCGACGCCGGGCTGTTCGCCCGCGCCGCCGGAAATCTGGAAGGCCTGATTGCCTTGCTGCCCGCACACCCCCGGGAGCCGGTTTCCGCATGAAAGCCGTTCTCAAAGTTCTGCGCACGCCTGGATTCGCGCTTCCCCTCGTGCTCTGGGCGGCCCTCTGGCTCAACCTCAACACCGGCCCCTGGCTCCTCGACCAGTCGTCAGGAGAATGGAGCTGGCTCGTCTTTCTCAGGGTCTACGCGCCAACCGGAGTGCTCCTGGTGAGCCTGCTCGCTTTGCTGGGTGGCCGTACAGGCGCCATCGGAATGTCGCCCACCTTCCTGCTCGCGTCTTACGGCGTGATCGCAGCTATCGCCGGCACCCAGTCCCCCGATCCGAGCTGGGCCACCTACTGGTCCATGGCGTTTCTTGCCTCCGTCGCCGTCTCTCGCCTGGTGCTCTCCGCTCGCAAGCCCGAAGTCGCGACGGCCTTCCTGTGGGCAACGTGGTTGGCCGCCCTGGTTGTGATGATCGGGATCATCCGCACCGGCGGCGATGCCGTATGGGCCGGCGGAGCCAAATCCTACGGAATCGAAAACCGCATCGACGTGATCTCCTCGGGCGTAAGCCGCTGGGGAGCTGTTTGCGCGCTTGTCTCTCTTGCACTGAGCCTCCAGATCCGGTCCTTGCTTCCGCGCCTCGCCCTGCTCGCGGTCACCGCTGCTGGCTTCGTGATGGTCTATAAAATGCAATCCCGAGGCTCTGTTTTCGGCACCGTCGCCGGCGTCTTGTTTCTGCTGTTGATCGAACGCCGGACGCGCCGATGGTTCGTCCCAGCGCTGCTTTTCGCCATCCTCGCGGTATACGCTTACGACTACCGGCACGAAGTGACCAGCAACGTCATGAACTATATGGAACGCGGCGGTGGGAAGAACAGCCTTTACACGATGACAGGCCGCACCGATGTTTGGGAGGAGGGATGGCAGGCCTTCCATGAGGCCCCGTTCCTTGGACGCGGCCAATGGGCAGACCGCCTGCTAGGGATCGGTCACGCTCATAACACCGTGGTTGAGGCGCTTTTGAACGGCGGAATCGTGGGCTTCATACCCTACCTGCTCTCCTGGGTCGCCGGCTGGCGTCTGTTCTTCCGGCTTTGGAAGCGACGCAGGTTCCTCTCAACCTTGGATCGAATGTCTTTGCTTCAATGCGGCGCGGTCCTGGCCTTCTTCACCGCGAGAGCCGTCCCCGAAACCACCACGGCCAGCTATTCTCCCGATTTGCTGATGATGCTCGCGATGTACGCTTTCCTGGAAAGGACCGCGAGCCGGGCCCGCGTTCCAGCCCCAATCCGGTATGTCCTCGTGCTCCCCCGGCCTTCGAAACAGGCTTCTGTCACAGCTTGACCATCATGGATGATCGCTTGCGTGTCCTCGTCGCCGCCTACGCGTGTAGCCCCGTGAGAGGATCCGAGGCTGGCGTTGGCTGGGGATGGGTTAAAGCCCTTGCCCGCTTCCACGACCTCTGGGTGTTGACAGACGCCAACTTTCGCGACGAGATCGAAAGCGAGCTCGCCAACAATCCCGGCCTTGCCCGGCATATCACTTTCCACTACATCCCCCGCTACAGGGCCATGCTCCTGGAGCGCTTTTGGGAGCCCGCATATCTCTGGACGTACAAATACCAGTGGCAGCGGGAAGCTTACTATCTGGCTCGCCGGCTGCATTCCGAGATCGGTTTTGACATCGTCCACCAGCTCACCTACGTCGGGTTCCGAGTGCCCGGCTACCTCTGGAAGTTGGGTATTCCATTCGTATGGGGCCCGCTCGGCGGACTGGAACAGCTACCCTGGCGCTTGTTCGGCGCGCTGGAACGGCGCGGCCAGACCTATTATTTCTGCCGGAATCTATGGAACGAATTCGATCGGCGCTACGCACCCTCGCCCCGCCGTGCGTTCGCCAAGGCGTCGGCCCTGATTGCCGCCACAAGCGGCATCCGCGAAGCCATTCAGCGTTTTTACGACCGCGATTCGTCCGTCATTTGCGAAATCGGAGCGCCGCCCGTCAGCGTGTCTCGCCCTTGCCCACGAAGCCCTGAAGAACCGCTGCGTCTGCTGTGGAGCGGCAACCATAATCCGGGAAAGGTACTTCCCATCCTTCTTCGAGCGTTCGCCGGCGTCCCGGCGCGCGTCGATTGGCGGCTCACCGTACTTGGCGCCGGCCCTTGCACGTCCGGTTGGCGCCGTCTCTCCGCCCGGCTCGGCCTCGAATCCAGGTGCGAGTGGCTCGGCCAGATTCCGCGCGTACAGGCCCTGGCAGTAATGCAATCCGCCCACGTTTTAGTGATTACCAGCCTGTACGACCTCACCTCGACTGTGCTGGTCGAAGCGCTGGCAAACGGCGTCCCCGTCATCTGCCCGAACCTGTACGGCTTCCGCGATGCTCTAACCCCGCAGTGCGGCTTCCGCCTCGCCCCTGCATCGCCTGCGGATCTTGTCGCCGGTATTGCGCGCGCGATTGTCGAATTGCACGACAGCGAGGAACTGCGGTACAGGATGGCGCTGGCCGCCCTCAGCCGCTCGAAGGAGTTCTCCTGGGAGAAAAAGGCCGAGGCCGTCGACAGAATCTATCGCGCCGCCGCTAATCGCATCTCCGTTCCCGAGCCCGTATGAGTTCCAAGCCGCTTGTATCCGTCGTTATGCCCGTCAGGAACGGCATGCCGTTTCTGCCTGAAGCCGTGGAGAGTATCCGTTCGCAAACCTGGCCGAACTGGGAACTGATCGTCGTGGATGACCATTCCACCGACGGTACCGCCTCCTACCTGGCTCAACTGACGGACCCGAGAATTCGCGCCATTAAAAGTGCCGGATGCGGCTTTGAAGCCGCCCGGACCAGTGGAATACAAGTCTCTCGCGGCGAATTTGTAGCTCGATTGGACGCCGACGACGTCGCCATGCCCGAGCGGCTCGAGATGCAGGTTGCCTTCCTGACTCGCAACCCCGAATTCGTCGGGGTCGGTACCCAGGTGGAATTCGTCACGGCGGGGGCAGCGGTTCCAGGTTTTCGGTATCCTCTCACCCCTCAGCGTATTCTTGCCAACCTCCGGTCCGGACTTGTTACGATGTGCGATTCGTCGATGATGTTCCGGACATGCGCGGTCTGCACCGTGCGTTCGACAATGCCGGGGCCCGGAGCAGACTTCGACCTATTGCTCCGACTGAGCGCTCACGGCCACTTCGGGAACCTGCCACAGCGGCTGATGCGATTGCGCGTCAGCAGAAGTTCGATGTCGTTCTCCAACGTCGATCAGCAACTTTGCGGAATAGCTTTCGCGCTGGCTCGTGACCGCGCGCGGCGCTCTCATCTGCCCGAGCCCGATTTTGCCGAATTCCAGCGCGCCTGGGAAAATCGTCCCATCTGGAGACGTTTTCTTACGAAACTACGCACTCGGCACCAAAGATTCTTCCGCAACGCCGTCATGTACCGCGCTGCGGGAAACACCATTCACGCGCTGGCCTATCTGTCTGCGTCAGCCGTGCTCTGGCCGCCGGCAGTCTGGTACCAACTGAAGCGCGCGCTCGCGCGCGAAGACCCCGAAACGTATGAAGTCCCGCCCGGTCCCGCTGCTTATCATCATCAACGCTGACGATCTCGGAGCTTCGCTGTCTGTCAACGAAGCCATTTTCCGGGAACTCGGCGCTGGCCGGGTCACTTCCACGACCCTGATGGCCAACGGACCCGCTTTCGAAGACGCTGTGGGGAGGGTTGGTTTATTTCCAGAGGCTTCTGTCGGCGTCCACCTGAACCTCACCGAGTATGAACCGCTCTCCGCGACGCCAGCGCTCAAGACCCTGCTCGATGGCGATGGCCGTCTCCATCCCGGTTTGCGTTACCGGCTTTTCACACCGCGCCAACTGCGGGCCATCTATCACGAGTTCTCCGCCCAGATCCGCAGAGCCCTTCAGGCCGGAGTAAAAGTCTCTCACCTGGACTCGCATTGGCACATCCACACGAGGCTGGACTTCCTGCCCATAGTGAAAGCGCTCCAACGCGATTTCGGGATTCGCCGCATTCGCGCCCGGCTGAACATTTATCCTTTGGACCAGCCACCGCGCTTACAGATCCGGCTTGCCCTTCCAATGTGCAACGCGGCTCTCCGCTCACTTCCGGCGACACGCACTACCGACCGAATGGCCCGGCTATCGGTTTTTGTAGACAGGCTTGCCGCAGGGCACAAACCTCAATACTCGAGCATTGAACTTATGGTTCATCCCGGCTTGAGTCATGCCGATTACGCTCCGGAAACCGCACTGCTAGCATGCGGCTGGACCGCTCTCCTCTCGCGACCTTTCCGTTTGGCGACATTCCGGGACATCTGAACGAGCAACTTCACAACGGTGCGACGGCTTCTTTCACAAATCGTCGCCGTCCCCGCACCCAAACGGTTACCACACCCTTCCCCACAGGCAAGAACTTTGAACACCGATCGCCTGACGTCGATTAACAGAGAACTGGAGGCCAACGCTCGGCCGGACCGCTCACCACTCGCTCTGGCGATTCGTCGACTGGCCAACTGGCTGAGAACGGAAGCCGTGTTCGTGATCCGCTGCCCATACGCGCAAAGGCACGGCCTGGTAAGGATACCTTGGAGCGTGAGAATCTGGTCGCCGGGTCGCCGGCTGGAGTTCGGCCACCGCGTGCAATTCGGACCGCGTTGTGTCATAGAGTGTGATATCGCCTTCGGGAACGATGTCCTTATCGCCGGAAACGTCGCGTTCATCGGACGCAACGATCACAGGTTCGATGTCGTCGGACTGACGATCTGGGACTCGCCACGCGGCATCGCAGATTTGACAATCGTCGAGGACGACGTGTGGATCGGCTACGGCGCCATTGTGCTTTCCGGCGTAACCATCGGACGCGGGTCGGTTATAGCAGCCGGGGCTGCAGTAACGGCCGATGTTCCCAGATACTCTGTTGTTGCCGGGATTCCGGCCAAGACTATTCGGCGCAGATTCGATGAGAATCAGATATCGCTTCACGAGGAGCTCGTCGGCCGGATACGCTGTCCTCGGTCTGACAGATTGTAGGTGCTATTGACCGGACGCCGCAAGCTGTATACGCCCCGGTTCTTCAAGAACCAGATGGACAGCTCCCGCAGGTCGGCTGCCGCCGTGGTCCCCCTGTTGCAGTCGATTGTCCGCCCATGCAGCGTGATTGACGTTGGTTGCGGCGCGGGAACATGGCTGAGCCAATTTGTCGAATGCGGGGTCATGGACGTCATCGGCATCGACGGCGCGTATGTGCGTGACGATCTGCTTCAGATTCCCCGCGATCACTTTATGCCCTGCGACCTGTCGCGGCCTTTACCAATCAGCCGGTCCTTTGATCTCGCCATCTGTCTCGAAGTTGCGGAGCATTTGCCTGAGGCAAGGGCAGCCGGCCTGGTCGCGGATTTGGTTTCACTCGCGCCCGTGATCCTTTTTTCGTCCGCGGTCCCCGAACAGGGCGGAATCGGACACATAAACGAGCAGTGGCCTGAATACTGGGAATCGCTGTTCCGGTCTCACAACTACCAATGCCTCGATTGCATCCGGCCACTGGTTTGGCACGACGCTCGCGTTGATCCCTGGTACAGGCAGAACCTTCTTCTGTTCGTACGCAAGGATCAAGTGGCGCGATACGGCCAGATGCAGTCAGCCATGCCGTTGTCCGTCGTTCATCCCTCTGTCTTCCGGGGCAGAGTCCGCCCCTCCCCTCGCCTGTTGTTCTACGCGTTGTTTCGGTCGTGCTGGGCGATGCTCTCTGGAGGAATCCAATCTCGACCGTCCTCATGAAACCTGAGGTATTACAGTTTGCACGCATAAAGAGGTGCCAGTTGCTATGAAAACGATACTTGTTTCTGGCGGAGGTGGGTTTATCGGTGCCCTCCTGGTCAAACGTCTCAAGGCCGAGGGTTATTGGGTGAGAGCCGCTGACCTGAAGCAGCCTGAGTTCTGCCCCAGTGCCGCCGACGATTTCCGCTTGGGCGACCTGCGCGATCCTGCTTTCGCCAAAGACGTGGTCGATGGCATCGATGAAGTGTACCAATTGGCGGCCGATATGGGCGGCGCAGGCTACATCTTCACGGGCGAGCATGACGCCGCCGTAATGAGTAATTCAGTGACCATTAATCTCAACTTGCTGGAATTCGGCCGCCTCGCCGGCGTAAACAAGTTCTTTTATTCCTCATCAGCATGTGTTTACCCGAAACATAACCAACTCGATCCTGACAATCCCATCTGCTCCGAGGACTCCGCCTATCCGGCTTCGCCAGATAGCGAGTATGGCTGGGAAAAGCTCTTCAGCGAGCGCCTGTTTTTGTCGCACATGAGGAATTACGGAATCGAAGTGCGAGTTGCGCGCTTTCATAACATTTTTGGCCCGGAGGGGACATGGCGCGATGGCCGTGAAAAAGCCCCGGCAGCCCTATGCCGCAAGGTTGCGGAAGCAGAGCCAGGCGGAGAAATCGAGATGTGGGGCGATGGCGCCCAAACGCGCTCGTTCCTGTGCATCGACGAATGCCTCGAAGGTGTACGCCGATTGATGGATTCCGATTTCGTCGGGCCCGTGAATATCGGATCCGAAGAAATGGTGACGATCGACCAGCTTGCCGAGATGATCATGGATATCGCCGGTAAGAAGCTGAAAGTCAAGCACATTCCTGGGCCGTTAGGCGTGAGAGGCAGAAAATCCGACAACCGGCTGATAGAGCAGAGGCTGGGATGGAGACCCTCGCGACCGCTCCGGGCGGGAATGGAGGTTACATACCGCTGGATTGAGCAACAGGTCGGGCACCATCGGCGAGCACACTTTTCTGCTATTCGCCCAGTCTGCGTCCCCGCTGATTAAGCAGTGCGCGGTGACGCGCGTTTCGCTGCCCGAGGAGCTAAGCCGATCGTCGTCTACGTTGGGGGCATCGAAGTAATAGAAATCTGCTGGATGGACAGCGGCTCCTGCTGATGCTGAAGCCCGGATAAGGCGCAGCGATGCGCCAAGAGCCGCCGCAAATCAAAAGACCACGTTGCGCCGGAAGGAGCGCGACGTGGTCTTTTTTTTGCGAAACGAGAAACCGTGAATTACGGACTCCGTCGCCCGGTCAAGGCAGTCTGCGCCCTTGCCGAACCAACGGGGTGCCCTGTAGCGGGCGGCGTAAAAGATTTGATCGTCGCCATAAACCATGCATATTCTGGTTTTTATGGCGGGGACGACGGGGCTCGA
This sequence comes from uncultured Acidobacteriota bacterium, assembly GCA_963766785.1. Classification (GTDB taxonomy): domain Bacteria; phylum Acidobacteriota; class Terriglobia; order Terriglobales; family Acidobacteriaceae; genus Telmatobacter. The sequence continues at coordinate 82,487 of CAVYBV010000002.1, read as the reverse complement.
ACCCGCGACCTCTGCCGTGACAGTCTACCCGTACTAGGCTTTTCAACGACTTACAAACCCGTGGGGAACGCCTAAAACCACCGAAGTCGTCGAAGACCTAGCTTTTTGTGGATCAGATTGTGGATCAGAATTTTTGAACTTGCCGACGTTCCTCCGTCGATGGGCGCATTGTTCTCGTCACCTGAGATTTTCCGCCGGTTTATCTTCAATGCGCATAGAAGTCACTTGACCCTGTAGAACCCTACAGGGTTTAAGCTGGAGTCATGGAAGGACTGACAAGAGGCCAGCTCGCGCAGCGCGCCGAGATCAACCTGGAAACCGTGCGCTTTTACGAGCAGGAAGGTCTGCTCGCTTCGCCATCGAGGACCGCATCGGGTTACAGAATATTCAACGAATTGGCGGTCGATCGCCTGGCATTTGTGAAACGAGCCAAGGCCCTGGGATTTTCTCTCGGAGAGATACGCGAACTTCTCGCCATCCAGGATGGGCACGCCGACGCGTGCGTGGAAGTGCGGGATCTCGTCCGGAACAAGCTGGCGATCGTCCGCGACAAAAAGGCGGAACTCGAGAAACTGGAAACTCAATTGAGCGCTGCTCTCCGCAAGTGCAATCACGCCTTGAAGCGGCAACACCCAAAGCAAAACCTGAAACCGTGTCCTGTCCTTAATCAGATGGCCTGCTCAAACGGACGCAACGGACAATGAGGGGTTCTATGCCCGCACAAAACTGCGAAACAAGCGACCTAGCGCGTGGATGGAGCGCAGTGCTGCTCTGGGGTGTCCCAGTGATCGCCCTGGTGGTTGGCTCGTACTTTCCGTGGGCCAGATTGGTGCTCTGGATTCCCGCGCTCGTTGTGATGGGCACCGCTTGTCTGCGAAACGCAGCGCGATGCGGACGAGTGCATTGTTACATGACAGGGCCGCTCTCCCTACTGGCGGCAGTATATGTCATTCTATCGGCCTTCCATTTGGTTCCGATGCAACCGGGCATGTTCCTGAACATCATCCTCGGGGTCGCTGTTCTCGCATGTCTGGCAGAAATCCCTTTCGGCAGATATAGAAAGACAGTTTTGAGAAGGATCGACTCATGACCGTGCCCTCAGAAATCTTGCCAATGCAGATCGAAGTTTTCTACTTCGAGGACTGCCCCAATCATCTACCGACCGTGGAGAGAATTAACGCGGTTTTGGGCGAAGAAGGCTGTCGTGCGGACATAAGAGAAGTTCTGGTGCCGGATGCTTCGGCCGCCGAACGTGTGAAGTTCCTTGGTTCGCCAACCGTCCGTGTGAACGGGATCGACATTGAACCGGTGGCAAGAGATCGACAGGATTTTGGATTGATGTGCAGGCGATACGCCGGCGGAGCGCCATCTCACGAACTCATCCGCGCCGCAGTCCGGTCGGCATCGAACGACAGAGGTAGAGAGCGATGAAGCAGGTTCCTGTTGTGGTAGGTTCTTCGCTCGGTGCGATTGCGTCGGGTTTAGTTGCGACAGCGACAACCTTCTGTTGTGCTGGCCCCGCAGTGATCGCGATCCTCGGAACGAGTGGCGTGGTGGCCGCTGCGAGGCTCGCACCCTATCGACCGTACTTCATAGTTGGGTCTGTCCTGCTTTTAGGGCTTGGATTTTGGCTGGCCTATCGTCCTAAAGGCGGATGCATCGGAAAGACATGCGCCACCACCGGCGCGAAGATCACGCGCGCCGTTTTGTGGATTGCGGCTTTGGTTACGGTCGCGGCTATCTTACTTCCGAACTTCGTAGGAGGTTAGTCATGAGGCGGTCACTATCAATTCCTGTAGCGATGCTCCTTTTCGGCGTAACCGCTTGCAACCGCGCGGGAACGGAGAGATCGTATGCCGTCGTTGGAGATTCGGTAGCTGCGGTGAGAGCGGCGTTCAATGCCGATGCCGGCAAGGTGAGAGTGTTGATGGTGGTCTCGCCGACTTGTGGCGCCTGTCTTGAGGGTGCCTCCGAAGTCTCTCAACAGGTCGCCGGGATCAACCAGGGAAAAACTGTTCCGCTCTACGTGCTGTGGGTGCCGCGGAGAGGCGGGCGCGAAAAAGATGTCCCCACTGCGACGCGCCTCGTAGCTGATAACTCGGCGCATGAGTTCTGGGACGGCAAAGATCTTCTGGGCATCGATTACAAGCAAGTGCTCGGGTGGCGGGGTAATGCGTGGGACGTTTACATGCTCTACGGACCGAAGGCACATTGGAACGGCGATCTGCCTCCGGCCCCGGACTTCTTCATGCACCAGACCTCGGAGAAAGGTCCGCAACTCGATGCGAACGAGTTCGGAAAAAGAGTGAAACAGATTTTATAGATGCGGACCTCTGCGATCGGATCACAGCAAGACGGGCAACGTTCGGAGCCTTCGTCGGCAATACAATGAAAACCATGCGTGCCGAACTCAACTCGCTGACGCAGATATCGCCCATTTTGGACGATCATCGCCGCAACATCTACTGGCTGCAAACCGTGACGCTGTGCTGGATGATCGTGGAGTGCGGGGTCGCACTTATATCTGCCGAGTCCGCGCACAGTCCGGCTCTCCTGGCTTTCGGAGCCGACAGCCTCGTTGAATTCCTTTCCGCCCTCGTTGTCCTTTTGCAGTTCACCCGCTGGATCAAGCTAACTCCGCCGCAGGCGGCCCGTATCGCTGGCATTCTGCTGTTCATTCTGGCGGGAGTTGTCCTCCTGATTTCGCTGGGAACCCTACTAGCCAGAGTCCGGCCCGAAACCAGTTGCGCGGGTATCGGCATTACGATGGCGGCTTTAATCGTGATGCCTCTCCTCGCCTGGGGTAAAAGGAGAACTGCCCATTCCATCAACAATCGGGCCCTCGCTGCGGACGCCGTGCAATCCGCGACCTGCGCGTATCTTGCTGCGATCACGCTCTTTGGGCTCGCTCTGAATGCGTTGTGGCACTTCCGCTGGGCCGATCCGGTGGCGGCTCTCGTTGCGATTCCGGTTCTTGTCGTCGAGGGAAGACGTTCCCTCAAAGGTGAACCTTGCGGCTGCGGTGGAGTATGCTGAGATTGCGGTGAATCGTTCTCGCCAACTCGGTGCGCTGGTACTGCTGCTGATCTGGTCGCTTGCGCCTGCGATGGCCTGCACGTTGCCGGACGCCCAGATGACGCCGGCCGAGCGCGCCTGTTGCCTTCAAATGCAGCGGCAGTGCGGCGGCATGGACATGCCCGCTTCGCATCCATGCTGCCATAAGCAGATGCGGACAGAACAGGCCGTGGTAGTTCAAAAAAGTCAGCATCTTTCGCAGACCGTGACTGCCTTTGAGCCTCTGCAGGCAATGCAGATCGAGCTGCCTGCTCCGCGCGCAAGCGATCTATATTCTCCGAACGCGTCTCCTCCGTCATCCCCATCTGCCTCAGTCTCCATTCTCAGAATCTAGGACAGTCTCCTCTCCGGTCATATTGCGCGACCCGTGCGATAGACGCATTGGCACGTCCGCGCGATCCTTCCGAGTGACTTTGAGAATGGAGAGTTCCTATGAATGGAGCCGCATGGCGCGCAACTGCGTTCGCCTTTGCCTTTGCGCTGCCCGTATGGGCGCAGGAAGCAACGCCGTTGTCGCAGCTGATCCAGGAAGCGCAGGCCAATAACAGCAACATTTCCGCAGCCGATCATGGGGCGCGCGCGGCGCGAATGGTCGCCCCGCAAAAGGCGGCGCTGCCCGATCCCACCTTTACCTATCAGCAGTTCAGCGTCGGCAGCCCCAAGCCGTTCGCCGGCTACACGAACAGCAACTTCGCCTATATCGGCATCGGCGCTTCGCAGGAGCTTCCGTATTCGGGAAAACTGCGCTTACGAGCGGAGGTTGCGGAACGCGATGCCGACACAAGGGCGGCAGAAGCCGATGCCGTAGGCTCCGACGTGGTGGAGGCGGTGAAGCTCGACTACCTGCAGCTTGCCTATCTCCAGCAAACACTTTCCGTGCTCATCGAGAACCAGAATGTCCTCGACCAGATGATTCAGGACGCTACGGCGCGATACAAGGTCGGTCAGGGGATGCAGCAGGACATCCTCCAGGCCCAGATTGAACGCACCAATCTGCTGCGCGAGCTGACCATCCACCATCAGGAGATGGGGACGTTCCAGGCACATCTGAAGGGCCTGCTTCATCGCGACCAGGGCTCGCCGGACATTGTTGCGGAGGACCTGACCGAAACTCCTCTGCGTTTGACCGCCCCGGAATTGCTGGCCCTGATTCACAAGCAGAATCCCGAAATACAGATTGATGCCAGCGCGGTTCGCAAACAGGACGCGCAACTGGCGTCGGCCAAGCGCGAAGGCAAGCCGGACTTCGAGTTGGGCTATATGTACCAGAACACCGACCGCAAATACCGCGACTACTACATGCTGACCTTCAATATCCGTCTGCCGCGCAGGAAGCGCGTGGATGCGGAGGTTGGCGAAGCTACGGAGATGCTGGCGGAGTCAAAACAGACCCTTGATGCCCATCTGCAACAACAGCTCGCCGAGACCCAACAGGAATTTGTGAAGGCAACAAGCGATGCGGATCTGCTGAAGGAATACCGCGAAGGTCTCATTCCGCAGTCGGAGGCCGCATACCGGGCGACCCTGAGCGCGTACGGATCAAACAAAGAGCAATTCTCCCATGTGCTCGAATCCTTCACGAGCGTTCTGGAGATGAAGCTCGCCTACGCCGAGACGCTCGAAGAGCATGAAACGGCGCTGGCTCATCTTGAAACCCTGACAGGAGCGACACTGCGATGAACAAATATATCGTCCGCACTTCTTTGGTCTGGATGGCGTTGCTGCTGATTCTTGGCGCCGCCTTCTTCTATCGCTTCCATGTTCAATCGTCCGCTCCCGCAATGCCGAACACCGCAGGAATCCAGCCAGTTGCATCCGGCCCGCCAGTCACTCCAAGCGGGGCCGCGTCGCCAAAAGCGGTGCAAATGGCAGAAGCTCCGCTCGCTCCGGTCGAGCTTTCGCCGGAACGAATGCAGAGCATTGGCGTCACCGTCGGGACCGTCGAATATAGACAGCTCAATGACGACATTCGCGCTACAGGTACGATTGCGATCGACGAGCGGCTGGTTTCCTATGTGCAGACGCGCTTTCCGGGCTACATCCGCAAAGTGTTCGCGAATGCGACCTACCAGTACGTCCACAAAGGCCAGCCGCTCTTTACGATTTACAGTCCTGAGCTGGTCGCTACCCAACAGGAATATCTGCTGGCGCAGCAGAATCAGAAGGCGCTCGCCGCAAGCACGGTGAGTGGCGTATCCTCTGGCGCGGCTTCGCTTTCGGACGCGGCGGAACAGCGGTTGGAACAGTGGGACGTTCCGGCGACAGAGCTAGAGAAGCTGAAGCTGACTGGCAAGCCGGTCACCGACCTTGTCTTCAATTCGCCCGCTTCGGGCTACATCACCGAATACAACGCTCTTCCGAATATGTACGTAGAACCGGCGACCCGACTTTATACCCTCGCCGATCTTTCCGAGGTGTGGGTGCTTGCTCAGGTCTTTCAGGACGACGTTGGCCGCATCCGGCCCGGCGATACGGCACAGGTCACGGTGGATGCTTACCCCGGACGCCTCTTCTCTGGGCGCATTGAAGACATTCTGCCGCAGGTGGACCTCGCTACGCGCACCGTCAACGTCCGGCTTGCCGTTGGCAACCCGTCGCTCAAGCTGAAACCTGGCATGTTTGTGAACGTCGACCTGAAAACAAGCCTGGGCAGGCAGCTTGTCATACCGGCTTCGGCGGTCATGCAGTCGGGTGCGCGCCAGTTGGCCTTCCTTTACAGCGGCGATGGAAGGATTGAGCCGAAGGAAATCACAATTGGCCCGCGCGATGGGGACAACTTGGTTGTGACGAAGGGGCTCACTGCAGGCCAGAAGATCGTCACGTCTGCCAACTTCCTGATTGATTCCGAAAGTCAGCTCCAGGCGGCTGCTGGCTCGTTCGCGCCGCCGCCGCCCGGTGTTGGCAGCAATGCTCCTGCCGCGAACGCACCGCAAGCAAAGATCGACTTCACCACCGATCCAAACCCGCCGGCCAAAGGCGCCGACACTTTCCGTGTCCGGCTCACCGACGCCGGCGGCACTCCCGTCAGCGGCGCCGAGGTCACCGTGACCTTCTACATGGCCGCGATGCCCGCGATGGGCATGGCCGCCATGAACGCCACCAGCAAGCTCAGCGAAAAGGGCGGTGGCCTCTATGAAGGCGCAGGCACGCTCGGCTCCGGCGGCACATGGCAGGTGACGATCAGCGCTCAGAAAAATGGACAAGTTATTGCCACGAAGCCGATGAGCGTGAACGCGACGGGAGGCATGTAGATGATTGCGAAAATCATTGAACTCTGCGCGCGCAACCGCTTCCTTGTCTTCACCGGCGTACTGTTCCTCACGGTGGCGGGCATCTGGTCGCTGCAGCATGTCCCCGTGGACGCTCTGCCCGACATCTCTGACGTGCAGGTTATCGTCCACACTAATTGGAATGGCCAACCTCCCGACGTGATCGAAGACCAGGTCACCTATCCCATCGTCACCAGCATGCTGGCCGCGCCGCATGTAAAAGCCGTGCGCGCACAGACCATGTTCGGCGATTCCTATGTCTACATCGTCTTCGACGACAGCACTGACCTCTATTGGGCGCGCTCCCGCGTGGTCGAGTACTTGCAACAGATCGGCGGACGGCTGCCGCAGGATGTGCATCCGGTCATCGGGCCGGACGCAACCGGAGCGGGTTGGGTCTATGAATACGCAATCGTGGACAAGAGTCATCGCCACAGTCTGGCCGACCTGCGTAGCTTAGAGGACTGGCACCTGCGCTATGCACTCGAAACCGTCCCTGGCGTCTCCGAAGTGGCGAGCATCGGCGGCTTCGTGCGCCAGTATCAGGTTCAGCTTGACCCCAACAAGCTACTCGCTTACGGTATTCCGCTTTCGACAGTCATTGACCGCGTCAAGGCCAGCACGAACGAAGTTGGGGGACGGGTGCTTGACCTGAGCGGCGCGGAGTACATGATTCGCGGTCTCGGCTACCTGCGTTCGCTGGATGATCTGGCGGCCGTTGCCGTGGGTAGCAAGAACGGTACGCCGGTCCTGTTACGCGACCTCGGCACTGTGAGCTTCGGCCCAGACATCCGCGAAGGAGTTGCCGAGTGGAACGGCGATGGCGAGACGGTTGGCGGCATCATCGTCATGCGCCAGGGCCAGAATGCGTTGAACGTCATTCAGGGCGTCAAACAAAAGCTCAAAGAGATTGCGCCGTCGCTGCCCCCGGGAGTGGAGATCGTCTCCGGGTACGACCGTTCCGGTCTGATCCAGTCTTCCATCCAAACCTTGCAACGCGATCTGATCGAAGAGGCGGTCATCGTCAGCCTCGTGATCATTATCTTCCTGTTTCACTTCCGCACGGCTATCATCGCCATCGTCGCTCTGCCAATCGCCATTCTCGTCTCCTTCCTGCCGATGTACTGGCTCGGCGTCACGTCGAACATCATGTCTCTCGGTGGTCTGGCGCTGGCTATCGGTGTGCTCGTCGATGCTTCGATTGTGATGGTGGAGAATGGCTACCGCCGGCTTTCGGAACGGCAGGAACAGGATGCAGCACCGGTGACCGAAACGGAGCGCCAAAGTATCCTGATCGGCGCGGCCAAGCAGGTCGGCCCGGCGCTCTTCTTTTCGTTGCTGATTATCGTGGTTTCGTTCCTTCCCGTCTTTCTGCTCGAAGCCCAGGAAGGGCGCATGTTCCGCCCGCTGGCATGGACGAAGACGCTGGCCGTCGGCTCCTCTTCCATTCTCGCCATCACGCTTGTGCCGGTGCTAATGGTGATGCTCATCCGCGGCCGTCTGCGCCCGGAGCGTGCCAACCCTATCTCACGCATCACTCAGGCGGTCTATCTGCCCGTCTTGCGCTTCTGCCTCCATCACCGCTGGCTCACCATCGTCGTTAACCTGATCTTTCTTGCCGTCACGATCCCGCTCGCGTTCCACATCGGCAGCCAGTTTATGCCGCCGCTCTTTGAAGGCTCAGCCCTCTACATGCCAACGGCATTGCCGGGCATCTCCATTGAGCAGGCGAAGATCTTGTTGCAGGAGCAGGACCGCATCCTCCGCAGCTTTCCCGAGGTATTGAGCGTCTTCGGAACGGTGGGCCGCTCTGACAGCGCGACCGACAACGCGCCGCTCGATATGTACGACACCACCGTGATGCTGAAGCCTCGCGAGCAGTGGCCCGCCGGCATGACCTATGACCGGCTCATTCAGGAGATGGATAGCAAGCTCCAGTTTCCCGGTCTCTCGAATACCTGGACGATGCCCGTCGAGAACCGGCTGGACATGGAGTTGACCGGCATCAAGACGCCGCTCGGTATGAAGGTGCAGGGAGCCACTGTGGACGGTATCGAGCAGGCCGCAGCACAAATTCAGTCGATCCTTACAGCCATGCCAGAGGTACGCTCCATCTTTGCCGAAAAGGTTTCGCAGGGCTTCTACATCAATGTCGAGGTCAACCGGGAAGAGGCGGCCCGTTACGGCCTCACCGTCGCCGATGTGCAAACGGCTGTATCTTCCGGCATCGGCGGCGAGAACATCGCCGAGAACATTGAAGGCCGCGAGCGGTATCCCATCAACGTCCGCTATCTGCGTGATTTTCGCGACAGCCCGGCAGCCATGCGCGGCGTTTTGATCGGGACGCCCACGGGCGCACAGATACCGCTCGGCCAGGTGGCGCGCATCTCGTTCTCGCACGGACCGGCTATGATCCGCGACGAAGACGGCACGCTCACCGGATACGTCTACCTTGATCTAAAGAATGCGAACTACGGCGGTTTCGTTGCGCAGGCCGACCGCCAGTTACAGGCGAAGCTGAAACTGCCAGCTGGCTACACTTATCAGTGGTCCGGCGAATATCAGTTCGAGCAACGCGCCAAGCAACGACTCAAGCTGATTCTGCCCATCGTGTTCTTTGTGATCTTCCTGCTGCTGTACATGGTCTTCCACTCTGTGGCAGAGGCATTGGTGCTCATCTTTCCAACCATCTACGCCATGAGTGGTGGCCTGCTGCTGCAATGGCTGCTTCATTACAACTTCAGCGTAGCGGTCGCGGTCGGATATATTGCGCTCTTCGGCATCGCTGTCGAGACTGGCGTCGTCATGGTGGTCTACCTGCATGAGGCGTTGCAGCATCGGCTCGCAAGTGGCCAACTGACATCGGAGGCGGACCTTGAAGCCGCCGTCATCGAAGGCGCCGTGCAACGCCTCCGTCCCAAGCTGATGACCGTGGCCGCGGTGCTGGCGAGTCTCATCCCGATTCTCTGGGAATCCGGCGTCGGCTCCGACGTGATGAAGCCGATTGCCGCGCCCATCGTTGGCGGCATGATAACGTCAACCGTCCATGTCCTGATCCTCGTGCCTGTCTTCTTCATCATGATGAAGGAGCGCGCCCTGAAGAGTAATAAACTGTTGCCTAAGAGTGAAGGATAGAACGCTGGCACTAAGGTCTTTGACCGCCAAGAAAATTCATTCTTTAACGAATTGCCGGAGGAGACAATGGCCATTCTTACGTTAATCGCCTGGTTTTCGTTGGGAATCGCCTTCGTCTGCGCGTTCGTCATCGCCCTGGACGAGATTCGACATCCGCAACAGATGTGGATCATGAATCTCGTCTGGCCGGTCACTGCGCTCTATCTCAGTGTATTTGCCTTGTGGTGTTACTTCCGCATTGGCCGAGGCATGACAATGAACGCCATGCACGGCATGACCCAGGGCCAAATGAAGCAGCACGAGAACATACAGCAGGGCCAGGCGCACGAGCCAACCTGGCGCCAAGTCGCAGTCTCTGACACTCACTGTGGCGCCGGTTGCGTGATTGGTGACATCATCGCTGAGTTCAGTTTGTTTGCGCTTGGCTGGACGCTCTTCGGCGAATCGTTATTTGCTGAGTACGTCGGAGACTTAATACTCGCCTGGCTGTTTGGCATAGCCTTTCAATACTTTGCAATCGCGCCGATGCGCAATCTCTCTCTTGGCCAGGGACTGATCGCCGCGATTAAATCTGACACACTTTCCATTCTCACCTTTGAAATCGGGCTCTTCGCTTGGATGGCCTTCACCTTCGTCGTGCTTTTCCCTCATCCGCACCTTCAACCTACGGGACCTGTCTACTGGTTCATGATGCAAATCGGGATGGTTCTTGGGTTCGTGACGTCCTACCCAATGAACCACTGGCTCATCAAGGCAGGCTGGAAAGAGGCGATGGGATGAAGAGCAGAAATTTGGCCGTTCCCGCTAAGCGGCCCTCGCGCTGAGTGAAGTCGCGGGACGGCTCTCATTCCGCAGTCTTCACCGCCAGACTGTGATTAACAGGAATTCAAGAATTACGAGCTCGACGAGGGCGATGACCCTGAGGGTCGGACTGGAGAATTCTGGCGGGAGCGACGGGACTCGAACCCGCGGCCTCCTGCGTGACAGGCAGGCGTTCTAACCAGCTGAACTACGCCCCCGCAAACTGACTACTGATGCCCTCCAGTACTACGCCGTTCTTCCACGACTTACACGACCTTCCCGCCTTCTGTGACAGCGCTCCGCTTTGAGGTTTTTCAACGACTTACAAACCCGTGGGGAAGGCCTAAGACCACCGAAGTCGTCGAAGACCGCGCATTTTGTGGATCGGATTGTGGATTCGATTCTTGAACCTCGCCGACGGTCGCTCTGTCGATGAGCGCATTGGGCTGATATCGCCAACGGACTCAACATTGGCCACGAATAATCACGCTGAGCCAACTTAAACCAGCCGCTTTGCGGCCGGGCTCCTTCTGCCGCCTGTATTGCCGAAGTTGCGATCACGTTCTTGCCTTGCGGGTACGCACTCCATCGCTCCCTGCTCGTGCAGAATATCGAGAGATATCCAGATACTGGGGATCATTTCATGGTGGCTGGGTTAGCTGCCAGCTCACGAGCGTGGGCATGTTCCCTGACCTCCAGGATGACCGCCAAGACAAGCATTCCCACCGAGACGAAATACGGGACGATGGTGGCGCGAGAACCGAGAACCGCATACACGGCGCCGATGACGCCCAACGCTGCACAAGCCGCACCGCTGCCAGTCGAAAGCACTTCTCTCACGATGGGCACCGCGCGACGCCACACGACAACGGCTCCGACAAACAACGCTAAGAGCAGCAACCGCTGCCAGGCAGATGTCATCGGGACATCGAACAGCGCGTGGGCGACGATGCACGGTATCACAGACCGAGTCCACGCGAAGACAATTCCAAAACCGACAGCGGAAAGAAGGAGGGTTAGGATCATCGCGACGTTATAGAAGTCGGCGCGGAGATACTGCGTGTGGGTGAAAGCGAAAAGGCACGCGGCGCCGATAATGGCCGGGGCATCTCCCCAGTCTTCGGCGAGGCGGCGTTGGCAATAACCGCGGTAGAAGAGTTCTTCGACGACTGGGATAAGGCCCCAACTGGCAACGGCGGAGAAGACCCAGAACTGCCAGCGCAGCCAGGACATGTCCATGAACGCCTGCCGCCACGGAACCGTCTGGCTGGGGTGAATGGCGTTGACGATTTCGACGGCTACGATGGGCCACTCGCAGAGCGCGGCAGTCGCTACGCCTGCGAGGACCAGCGTCGTCCATGGAAGTCCGTGTTTGGTGAGACCGAAGTCAGCCGGACCGCGCCGCCGGTGCCACCAGTTCACAGGTACGCAGAGCAGGAAGTATCCGGCGTATTGGAACATGAGGAGCACGAAGAGCTGGAGAGAGTCCCGCAACAGATCGGCGTTCGTCGCATCCACGGTCAAAGTGTCGAGCGGATTTTTGACAGATACACCGAGTGCATGGCGCAACCCGTACATCGCCAGCGGGCCGGCTAAGTAGACACCCAGTACCTCGAGAACGGACGCCGCTCTGCGTCGCCACAGGTCGCGCATGACACGAATTCTATCCCACCTTCATTGAGTGGGTGATTGTGCGAGTGAGGCCCGCGGTCCCCTTCAGGCGTCCGCATCGATCCACTGTTGGAGAAGGGGCCGGTCGCAGGCCGGATCGCTGAGCGACTAGGGAGCTGGTCTCGAAAATGGCGACCCCTGACAGGGCGGACAAGGATTAAGAAACACCCTCTACTTCAGTGAGCGCCAGATTCCGTGGATGGACTCTCAATGAGTCCTTTATCGCCAATGCACTCACCGAGAAAGGAATTACGGATAGGTTTCTCCATTATTCGCTGAATAGAACTGTTGTGCATTTGCAGTTTTGACACCGGAACTGTGCCGCGGCAAATTGCAATAGATCCCCTATCCTCGGTGTTTTTGGGGATTACCGCAGCTGGCAGTGCCAGCTTGCCACTTCCAGCGCCTGCCCCAAATACCGGTGTGTCGCGCTGTTGACCCGCTTCAGATTCTGAAAAGGACGGCCTCGTGGCCAGCGATCCCATTAGGACGTGGCTCTTGGCAGTGCTTCGAATATTCTGTACTCCACGCTACCAATATCTGGAGGAGCCGCGAGACCGCGAGGCCCTGCGGCTCGGAAAGCGAATACTCGACATGCCGGAGTCTGCCGCTCAAATCCGTGCGAAGGATGAGTCCGTCTTTCTCCATCTCGCGCAGATGCTGGGTGAGCATTTTCTTCGACGCCCGAGGAAACATCCTGCGGAGTTGACTCAATCGCACAGGGCCGTCCCGAAGTCTGGATAGAATCCCGATCTTCCATTTCCCCTGCATGAGCGCGATTGCGAACTGAACGTGAGATTCATCTTGCGCTTCAGGTCGATAGGAATTGCTTCTTGTTCCATGCTCAGTCAGTCTTGGGCCAAAGTCATTCGGGCCGCGCTGCGACGTTACCGTGGATGCCGTCCAGTGGCCGTCCCGGTCCAAATCAACCCGAGCTTGTCCTGACGCAACGCGAGTCATTCCGCACCTGCGCAGTTCGGCGAGTTTCGTAGTGCTCTGCAGGGACGGCTTCGTGGAGGTGTCCCTCTAACTACTAAAGGCATCCCCGAGGGCGTTTTGGGGCAGGCTTGTGGCGATTATTTTCGGTAAGACGGCGAAACCGACGCCTATACTACGGTTTGACTGGTGGTTAATCCCCCCCCCCGGGCAGATGCTCGCGAATGCCGCCAACAGATCCGAGTTGGGAACAGCTGACGTGGAGTTGGGCCTATACGACAGGGCATCCGGCTTCTGATCAGAAATTGGAGGCCGCTGCGAAGGCAGCATGGCCGTACTCGCTCCTGTGCGCATGGACCTATCTAAACGACCAAGACGCCGCATGCGAACTGACGGAGCATGCTGTTCAAAATGCGTCCCAATACATCGCGCGCCATCCCGACGCCCCTTTGGAGAAGCTGTCCGCGCGCATCAAGAGCGTTATCCGGCGCCGGGCTAGGCAGCTTGCGGCAAGGCGGAACCACGAGGTGCCATACGGGTCGATGCTCGACATGGAGCATCTGCGCGCGGGTCATTTGGCAGTCGAGTCGAGAATCTACGCCAATGAGTTGTTCTCGCGGCTGACGCCCTTTGCGCAAACGATCGTCCACTGGCGCTCGGGCGGATACACGTGGCGAGAGATTGCGGGAGAAATGGATATGGATCACACGGCGATTCGCCGTGCATACTTGCGTGAGTTGGAGTCGTTGCTCCAAAGTTTATCTCAGCCTGGAGATGCTCCCAAATGAGACTGAGCTGGCGCCGGTCCTCCCGTGCTGAGGACCGCTTTGAAGCATGGATCACGGAGAACCACCAGAAATGGGTACTCGCTGGCGGGACGACGCCTGTGGGACCTTGTCCCGACGAGGCCTTCTTTCGGGATCTGGCGCGCAAGTCGAGGCGGATCAGGTTGTCAGATCCACGAATTGACCACGCCGCGACATGTCCCACATGCTTGAATCAGCTACTCGGATTTCGGCAAGAGATTCGTTCACGCCGGCGAAAGTCAGCAATCGCGGGCCTCGTTACTGCGTGCCTGGTCATCGCGGCGGTCATCGCCGTCGCCCGCTATGGAGTGCAGCGGCAATCTCCGGCGACAAATATGGCAATCGTCTCTCAGACCGTGAATCTGTGGGATGTCGGCACGTTCCGAGGCGTGCAGCCCGGCCAACTGCAATCCGTGTCGCTGCCTGCGGCAAATGTGAGGCTCAAGATCATCCTGCCCCGCTTTAGTCCGCCTGGGCAGTACCTCGTCGCGGTCACTCGGGATCAATCTGGCAACGGTGTCATGGCCGAAGGCAGCGCGACGGCGCTTGCGAGTGAGGATAAAGAAGCGGTCGCCGTCGATCTCGACTTGCGAAAGGCCAAATCTGGGCAGTATTTCCTCTCGACTACGAATGAGCAGGATCATGCATCGTACTACTATCCGCTCCAAATCAAGTAGCGAATCCGTCTGGGAAGTTCCCTCTTTCGAGACGAGTCCCCTGGCTCTCGATGAGGAAGGGTCTCGATAAGTGCGTCGCACTGTTTGCGGAGCCGCGGGCAATGCATGGGCTGATCGGCGAACCCTAGCCGACATTTCGTTACTAATCTGCCGTCGACAAGTGCTTTGGCGATTTAGCACCAATTGAATCCGGCCGAACCTCCGTTGCCGAGTATACTGGCGGAACAAGTCTCAAATTTGGCCGAATGATGCCCTTAGCCTTCCTCTTATTCACGACGGTCGGCACCCGGTTCGCCCACACCATCGCCTCAGCAGCCCAGGCCTTCGGCTAGGAGGACGACATCACCGTCCTCACCTTCACCTTCGGCCCCGTCGAGATCCTCCATGCGTAGTTTCTTGCTCCCGATAGTCTCCCTGATGTTTGCCCTCTCTGCCCGCGGCCCACTCTGCGCCCAGACCATCCCCGCAAACCCCGTACCCATCGTCTTCGGCCATTCCGTCGTCGCCCTCAACGGCCCCTGGAAGTTCCACATCGGCGACAACCCTCAATGGGCCGACCCGAACTTCGACGATTCCCACTGGGAGACGGTGGATTTGACCCCGCGGCCCGGCGTCGAGGACCCCTTTACCCACAATCCCAAATACGTTCCCGGCTGGACCACGCGGGGCCATCCCGGTTATTGGGGCTACGCCTGGTACCGCATCGACGTAGCGGCGGCAGCAGAACCCGGAGAGAAACTGGCGGTGATGGCGGACGGCGTGGACGACGGCTATCAGGTCTTCGCCCAGGGCAAGCTGCTGGGAAGCAACGGGCAGTTTCGCGCGGGCAAATATCCCGTCGTCTATTTCCCCCAGCCTCAGATATTCGTCTTGCCGCCGTCCGCCGCCCGCACCCAGGTCCTGGCATTCCGCGTCTGGATGGGACCCGTGCGGCTTTCGCACCATCCCTTCACCGGCGGGTTCCATTATGCGCCGCTATTGGGCGAGAGCGGCGCCATCGCAGAGCAGACTCACATCGCCTGGCTCGAGCTCGTGCGGCATTACGCCTTCTCCGGCATCCTCAGCGGCGTATTTCTCTTGCTGACGATTCTGGCGGCGAGCCTCATTCTGTTCGACCGTTCCGATCGCGTGTACCTCTGGGTGGCGGGCGCGTTCCTGCTGGCCATGAGCCGCGAAGTCGTCTTCTCCCTCGCCAACTGGACACAACTGGTGAGCCTTCGCGAGTTCTTCTTTGCTCTCGAGGCATTCATTGCCCCGCTCGCGATCGGCATGTGGGCCATGGTGTGGTGGAAATGGTTCCAGTTGCGCCGCCCCTTCCGGATGCCCAGGGCGATTGCCGCATTGACAGGGCTCGACATGATTTTCGAACTCCTTGGGGAGAACCTGTTCTATGCCATCCCTCCGTCGCTCGGCCAGTTATTTCACGCGGCATCGGGAGTGGTGAGGCTGGGGCTGCTCGCGTTGCTCGTATTCATCGTCGCCAAAGGGATCAGGGAACAAGGCAAAGAGGGCTGGCTGGTGCTTCCCGCCGTGACCCTCATGGCGTTCGAGCAATTCCAGAGCGAGCTGATCAGCCTCCACCTGCACGGAACTTTTATCGTATTCGGCACGGTCGCCTTTTATAACGAGGCCGCCGACCTGGCCCTCGCCACGTCCATCGCGTTGCTGCTCTTGCGCCGTCTGCTGCTCTCCCTGCAGCGCCAGCGCCAGATGGCCCTCGACATCAAGCAGGCGCAGGAAGTGCAGCAGGTGCTCATCCCCAGGGAACAGCCCCCCATTCCCGGCCTCGATATCGAAACCGAGTATCGCCCCGCGCGCGAAGTGGGCGGCGACTTCTTTCAGATCGTGCAGCACCCCACCGATGGGAGTGTCCTCATCGTAGCCGGAGACGTCGCCGGCAAAGGCCTGAAAGCGGGAATGATGGTGGCGCTCCTCGTGGGAGCCATCCGCACCGCTACAGATATCAGCCTCGACCCGGAGTTCGTGCTGCGCGTATTGAACCGGCGCCTCCTGCGGCGTGGCGATTGCCAGGCCACTTGCCTTGCCCTTCTCCTCGGGAACGATGGTGAGGCCACCATGGCCAACGCCGGCCACGTCGCGCCGTACCGAAACAGCGAACCGCTTGCCATGGAAGGCGCATTACCGCTCGGCATGATGGAAGGCGCGGAATTCTCCGTCATGCACTTCCAATTGAACCCCGGCGACAAGCTTGTGCTCATGTCCGACGGCATTGCCGAAGCCACCGATGAGCGCGGCCAACTCTTTGGGTTCGAGCGGGTGCACGAGTTACTGCGCACCGCGAGCTCCGCCGCCGAGATAGCGGCAGCGGCTCAGAACTTCGGCCAGGAAGACGATATCACCGTTCTCAGCCTCACCTTCGCCGGAGTAGAAGCCGCCCATGTCTGAGCATCTATCTCCGCGGACTACTCGGTTTAGCCAACAGGGCAAACTGCTGATCCACACCTATTTGCGTGAAATCCGTCCGATCGATACTCAAAAACGCCGCAGCATCCGGACAAGCCTGGTAGGCGCCTGCTTTCGGAAAGCTTGCGCTATGCCGACTTCCCGGTCCCGATCTGGATTCGATGAGTTGCTTGCGTAAATTGAACCCGCGGGGAAATGAATAAGGCGTGTCCTTGTAGGGCGTGCGCCAGCAACTCGTATCCCACGGCGCGAGATCCGCCTCCCATTGAGCTTCCCTGAACTCCACTAACACGGCGCACGGATTGCTCCCAAGACTGCAAGACTGCGAGACGGATTAGAATCTGATGCGTGATTGATGTAAGCGAACTGACTGAAGCACAGAAGGCCACCGAAGGCTTCAAAAGCACGTATGCCGGGATGATGAACCTCTACAACCACCCCGGCTTCATCACGGCTCTATGTGCTCATGAAGCCGCCCATCTCGTCTTCTACGAACGGATGGGTAGAATCCAATTTGAAATAGTCCAACCAAAGATTTATCACAATGACGCGATGAACAGATTTGAGGGCTATATGGCCGCAGTCAAGCCCCAACTTCCGGATTGTGAGCCTGCCAAGTGGCGAGAGTGGGTCACGGCGAAAGCACTTGGCTGCGTTGCCGGGGGAGTCGTAGGGCGTCGGCTGTTCCCACATGCGGATGGTGGAGATGTGGAAGACAAACGGCTGTTCATTCAGGAGTGTGCCGATTTGGTGAGGCACTTTGGAAGCATTTCGATAAATGCCGGAGAGGTCTGGGCGTGGGCTCAGGCGGAGGTTTCCCGACAACTGGACTCAGACCCCAAGCTTATGGAGTTGATTCAGAAACGGGCGGAGGAACTCAAGGCGCTGTTCGGTTTCGCTTAGTGCTTTAGCAACCTAATAGCTTCCCCAGCCGATTGAGAATGCTCCTGCAAGATGTGGCGGACTACTTCCCCACAAACCGCGTCACGTTTGTTTCAAGAAATATCTGGACAGTGGCCGCATACGTGTCCAACATGTCGTATAACCGTGGAATCGGCACAGTCATTTGGAACTCGAAGCCGGAGTCACGGCGGCGTTTGACCTCTGTTGAATTGCCCACGAGCCCGAGATGGATGGTTAAATCCTTTCCGTCCCATGAGGTTGAAAGGTGGGTATCACTCGCGTCCCAATGTGTGATGGACGTGTTACGGTACGTCCGAAGTCTCCTGAACGCGTCCGCCTGAGTAATGATGGTATCGACATCGCCGGATAACCCCATAGCCGAAGCGCCCTTCGCCAACTTGTCGAGGAGCGTCAAATGACTCCAGTCTTCACCATTGGGGTGAAGCTTTGTCTTACGACCACGTGTGAAGCCAAAAAAGAACCTGACGTTGACCGCAATCTGGTCGAGGAGCATATTGGCAAACAGATAAAAGGTCTCGACCTCCAACTGAAGGCGTTCACGCACGTCTTCAGTGACACGGTATATTCGCACCCCCGGCTTGGGATGCGGCTCATACCTCTTCGCTTCTGCTTCATACCTTTCACGGATGATAGTGAGAAAACCGTGATAACGATGCCACGGTTGAACGCGAGTATTGACAACCCCTCGAACACTGCCCAAGCGAAAATGCCGAAATTTCATTTTTCCCTCGCATCGTTTTCTCACGACATTGGATTTGCCTCGAAGCGCTTTTCGATCACGAGGACGGCGGGTGGCCATCACGTGTTCATTGCTCCGGCACAGGCTCCTTCACTTTACGAATCGGGTTGCCCACGGTGAAGTAATCGTAGTATTCGTCGTTGGCCTGCGTCATGGCGAGCAGTATGCGGTGAAATAGGACGCGTAGCAGCTTGAGGTCGCGAATCCACTCTACATTAACCTCATCATCCTTCCCATGAGCAGACTCGTGCCGAGCATTGTGGGCCTGCTTCTCCCGGCTGCTCAGCACCAACCCCAATTCATCAATCAAGTCCTTGCTGGTCGAGTGTTGAGAGCGTGAGTTGAGATTTCTGATCTTGTTTTTGAAAGTTTCAAGGGTCCTTGGAGGCAATCCCAGAGGAGCGAGGGAGGTCTCTAGCGCAGAGCGGATCTTGCCCCAAGCCTCCTCGTCCACAACTGTCGACGAGGCCGAGACGGAAGACGAGCCGAGAAATGCACGTTGGAGGGACTCAAGAGCCGCGCCAAAGTGGACCGCCGCAATGTGCGGTGTTGCGGCCACGGCATGCCAGTAGGCCCAACTGACGACACCGAAGTTCAACTCATCGTACTTCGTATAGAGAATGTTCACCATACGCGAAAGTCTGCCTGCGTCAATGTCCCAGAACCCTCGTGGGCCGCCGAGCGGACTTGGTGGCATTGGAGGCAACATCATGGCCTGTCCGCGCATGCTATAGGGAGAGATTGCTTCAAAATCTGTCGTGCGCGACTCCGCATCAAACCGCGAGATTCCCAGGTAGACAAAGTAGCTCCCGAGTGCAAACGAAAGGCAGCGGCGAACCCTGTCGCGAAACTCGTCGGTGGGCAAGCCAACATAAACGATACAGCCCGGATTCTTTGCGTGCGTCTCTTTTGTCTCTTCCAGATCGCAAAGGTAGAGCTGTAGTCCGTCCACCTCTAAGCCCGCCGCCGCCCAACCGCTTCCGCCGCCCGAGGAGCTACCCTTCATCTCAAATTTGGGACGATTCGAAGGAACTCCGCCGAGAACGACATTGCTCGAATCAGAAGTCTCGCTTTTGATGTTGTCGCACCAAAGGAATTGTGAGGGTACATTCTCCAGCCAGTCGATCGCATAACGCGGAGTTTCGGAACGCGGGAGCTTTCCGACGAGTCGGTGAATATTAACTCTTTGCGTGGTCACACTAGGAGCAATGCCTTCAAAGTGCCGATTCGTGCGCGTGGCCTGAACTCCAATCGCCTCTAATTCGAGCCCTAAATCGGTGTGGAAGGTGACGCGGTCGTCGTTGATACGGACGGTGCCGACCGAGTGAGATGACTGAGGCTCGTTCGCAGACCCGGGCGCCTCCGTTTCCATCCGAAGGCTCAGGTCTCTGTCACGCCGAATGGTGAACCGGTGGATTGGCCCCGCCAAAGGACCGTGGTCCTTCACCACGGGCGCATAGCTCTTGATAATCTCTTCGAAACTCTCCCACTTCCAACTAAACATGCGTCTACCTCGGTCGCCCACTTTAATCGCCGCCACGGGACAACAAGTATCGATCTTAAATCGGTAAGGCGCACTCTAATTTAATCGACTCAGTGCGGTGCCCGTTTAACCCACTGGCTTCGAGCGTTACTCTACCGACGGTAGGTTGCATTCGAGCTGCCCATTTTCTAAGTGGCGAATAAAGTGATCTGGAGATGGGACGTCGTGCAGCCGTGCTGAAGTGGTTCGTCTGAGGTTATGGAATAGATCCTCATACGCCGTTCGCTTCAACGATCCTGCGGTCTCCCAGCACCAGCTCTGAGCGAGTGGCACCGAGGCAGTTACCGAATCTTGAGCAAATCTGTGCATGCGCCTGCCCCGATGCTCTGCAATAGACGCCGTAGCCGTCCAGATGTCGATATTCTGCGTGTTCAACTGGCTCTCACCGCCGGCATGTTTCGCGAGGATTCGATTGCGAAGGCGAGCTGTCGGTCATGCCCGAGCCGCTGATCTTCCCAGTCAAAGTCGATCACGTGATCCGGTTGAATGGGCGTCCCTTCGAGAATCGACCCCTTCCATGTGTAGTAGGCCCCCGTTGGCAATGCCAAGCGGAATCCCTTACCTACCTTCACCGAAGTCGCAGAGAGAAGTCGCCCGGCAGTTTTCTCACCGATGATCCGGGCAAGATTGTTCTCCCGCGCAAACGCGACAATCATTTCCGCGGCGCTCGCGGTGTGGCGATCTACGAGCAAAACGACCCTCCCGTGGAACGGCTGTTTTCCCAGTCCTTCCGTTTGAAGTACGATTGGTTTCTTCGCCAGCATCGCCGGAGCGAACTGCAACGCAAGCGGCCAAAGGGCCTTCGGTGACGAAGGAATCTGTGAGAATCGACGGAAGCCCAGCTTCGCTGTGTCCAGACTGTTGGTGACACGTCTCTTGTCGAGAGCAAATCCTACGGGAATCCGGTCTGGCGTGAGCAGGCTCATCACGCGAAGCGCGCCGATTCCCCCGCCTGTGTTCCCGCGCAGGTCGATAATCAGGCCGTCGATTGCGCCCAGACTCGCGATTGCGTTGGAAATCTGGTTTGCCACAACGACGCCCACCATGCCGGGAAACATGGCGATCTTCAGGTAGCCCAGTCCATCTCCGAGCTGCCGAGCCTCGACGAGCTGCGGCTCGATGAAGTGGAGCTTCTTCCCCTTGGGCCGTGCCACGTCAACCGATACAGCGCGTCGCTTGTCGTCATTGTCAATGATTTCGACGGTGGCCTGCTTTCCCATGGGGAAAACCGGATGCTCAGGGGGCGTGATGTCTTTCCCGTTGACGGTGAGCAGAATATTCCCCGGCTGAATGCCGGCGATGGACGCCGCTCCGCCCGAGTGGACATCCTGAAATATCCAGCGCTTTCCATAAGGCGTGTCGTCAGCGAGGTATGTCGCGCTGAGCGCGGCGCGGCTTGACGCTCGGCGGGCGCTGCTGTGAAAGAAGCCGAGATGGGAGGAATGCAGTTCGGCAAGCAAATCGCTCATAGCCTGCTCGAAAGCATCCGATGTCGCGGCTCCTTCGATGAGCGGCCGATGACTCTCCACTGCTGCCCGCCAGTCGCCATTTAACTTTTCGGGCGAATAGAACCGCTTTCGCAGAGCGGCAAGGACGTTTTCGAGGATCGTGTGCCGATCTTTCGCAGAAAGTTGGGTGGACAAGGCTGGCGCTGTCACGGCATTCGTCGTCATCGGCTACTCCTGTAAGAGATGTCCGTTCGTGCTTTCCTGAAGAGGCTACCGCTCGGTTCTCCGTCGAGTTCGAATCCGGCCCAGAAATACGGCGGAGCACCGGAGTTCAACATGTCGAGTTGCGCCTGTCTCAACGCCTCCGCTTTTCCCTCGTTGCGGCCGAGGTGTTCGTAGAAATCGATCATCAGCTGAGTTGTGGCATGATCTTCGAGCTGCCATAGCGTTGACACGACGCTCTGAGCGCCAGCCTCAATGAAAGCATTGTCGATATTCGCGACTCCCTCTTCTCCCACCGGGCCAACACCTGTATCGCAGGCGGAGAGAGTCACGAGACTCGCGTTGAGTCGGAGGTTTCTGATTTCGCGCACCTGAAGAAGTCCATCGTCAATCGCAGGCTGCTCAGGGGCAAAGACAAGAGCGGAGCGATCCGGGAATTCCGGATCGACATAGCCGTGAAGAGCCAGATGAATGACGCTGTACTGGCTGAGTGGTAGTCGTTTGAAGTTCGTCTCGGTCGCTCGGGAACCGAGCAGGATGGTGCTTGGTTTTGGCAAGTCTCCAGCGATGGTTACGACTTCGTAGCGGCTCTCCGGCAGTGGAACCAGCTCGCGCCTTTCCGGTCCAGAGACGGATCGGAGAATGGTAGCGAAAAGTGTGTTTGGAGGTGATTTCGATGTCCACGCCGCCACTCCGACGTAGGGGCGATCGTCACGAACCACTTCGTCGGCGCGATGCCTCAGCATGTCGAGCACAGTCCCGGACGGCGCCACTGCCACCTGATGAGATGCCAGGATGTATCGTCCTGAACTTGCCAGAGCGGAGAACGGCAGCAGATGGAGCTTTCCATCAGGCACCAGAATCAGCGCCTGCTTCTCTTTGAATTCCGGTATGCCTCCAAGAAGGCAATCGAAGAGCCGCTGTGCCAGAGGTAGGTCAGTCTTCTTTTGCGTGAGCTCGGTTCGGTACTGCGTCGCTTCCTGCTCCAACTCGGATTTCGCCGGGAGTGTGTAGCGATGGACGGTCGTTCGCGTCACAGCGAGCGCGTAAGAGTGCGGATCGGCCAGAACATACTCAACAAAGAGTTCGGAGGGGAGCAGATCGCTTTGCAATCTGCTCAGGGGGACCGGGTCGGGCGGCGCATCGTATTCCGACGAAGCAGGGTTAAGCTGGAGTTCCGTCGCATAGATCGAATTGAGAAGATGGCCTCTCGCTTTCCGGTCGTCGGTGTCGAGCAACTGCAGATTCAGCTTTGTGAGGCGCATCTCGGCCCGAGTCGGCTCGTGTGGCGTTACCACCTCGTGATGCGAGAGGGCCTGGGCTTCCACGCGCCCGCGGGCGCGTTCGATCGTTCGGAATGCATCGGCCATCCGGCCTTGATCGCACAGCGAGGCAAAGTATCCGGCATAGACCACGCTCAGATCGCTCAGTAGTTCCCGCTCGACCATTGGCGTCGGAACCTTGTTCAGGAGCGCGTCGAGCAGGTCGGCGCTCTTCTCGTAGAGACCGTTCGACGCCTTTACGTTCCCGAGCCGCGCCAGAATCTCTGCTTTGATGCCCAAGTTCCTGGGAACAAAGTACAGTTCGTCCGGGATGTTCTTGTTGGCCTCAATCGCTTCGTTGATCGAAGTTAACGCTGGCTGCAGTGCGCCTTGATGCAGGTAAGCCTCGGCAAGCGATCCATCAACTTGAGCCAGGCCGCGCCAGTACGAGAGCTGCCTCGCATATTGCGCGGACTGTGCCAGGTCAGATACAGCCTGGTCCCATTGGCCCATTCGCTCGTAGACGCCCGCTCTCGTCTGGTAAGTCTGATAGAGGTGTCCGGCGAGATGGTACGCGGAGACCTTTCGCATCTCCTCTGCAGTCAAGGCTAGCGCCTCTTTGTTCCGTCCGAGGCCGCTTTCCGCCGAGGAAGGCACCTCCGAAAACAATCGCCGCGCAAAGTTCTATCGACTGACGGCCAAAGGACGGCGACAACTGGACGTCGAGACGAGCAAGTGGGATAAGCTCGCGGGAGCCATTGCACGAATACTCCGGCCTGTGGAGCAGGAGGGCAAATCATGAGCCGGCGTAGGCGTATGATGCTGGACCTCGACCAGGACATCCGCGATCACATAGCAATTGAGACGCAGGAGAACATCGAGCGCGGTATGTCACCGGACGAAGCCCGGTCATCGGCTCTGCGCAAATTCGGCAACGTGGCTAGAGTCAAGGAAGAAACATGGGAAGTGTGGAGTTTCACCTGGCTCGAGCAGTTCTTGGCGGACGTGCACTTCGGCGTCCGCGCCTTGCTGAAGAATCCCGGATTCGCCATTGTCGCAATTTTGACCCTGGCTCTCGGCATCGGGGCCAACACAGCCATTTTCAGCGTGGTACAAGGCGTTGTTCTAGCTCCGCTGCCCTATCCTCAACCGAATCGCCTGGTAATGGTACTGGAGAGCCGTCCGAGCCTTAAACAGTTGGGTATTTCATATCCCGACTTTCAAGATTGGCAGCACGGCGCACGCTCATTTGACCAAATGGCGGCGCTCACTTGGCGCAGCTATGATTTGACCGGTCCGGGAATATCGGAGCACCTGGACGGTATGGAAGTCTCTTCCGGTTTCTTCTCAACTTTGGGCGTCAAGCTGGTTCGGGGTCATGAGTTTTCACCGTCAGAAGACCGACCGAATGGAGCACAGGCGGTTATCTATCTTGAGCGATATACGTACAAGACTTCTGGCGGTTCACGCAAACCGAAATTTGTATTCAGGAAACGGGACACTGGGTGGTTCGAGCATGTTACGGCCGAAATTGCCAATCTTTGGGATAGTGCCACGGAATGGCAACCGCAGATTAGTCGGAGTCCGTTATGAGGCCCAGTCCAGTGATCCTCCTCACCGGTCCGCCTCGCGTCGGCAAAACCACGATCGTTCGAAGCATTGTCAGTTGTGCCGCCGAGCTATGCGGTGGGTTCTACACAGTTGGCCTACCGGAGGAGGGACCCCGCACTCATTTTGAAATCGTCACGGTTGACGGAGATCGAGCGTTGTTGGCGAGCAAGTTCGGGACCGGCGGGCCGAGGGTTGGCGCTTATCGGGTCAATGTCGAAGCAGTGGAGAGTATAGCGGTCCCAGCAATATCCAACGCAGCTGCGGCGAGAAGAATAGTTGTGATTGATGAGATCGGACCGATGGAGATTTTCTCGACGTTATTTCGATCGGCAGTTCGCGAATTGGTGGAGAACTCAGACATTGTTATATTTGGAACGGTCGTTGAACGGAGTGTCGATTTTGCAGACGAGATCAAGGTCCACCCGCGCGTCCGTGTCGTAGATGTGACCTTGGATAATCGGGACAGCATGGTCGCGCAGTCCCTTGAGTTACTACAGATTCAGTCCTGAAAATTGGCGCGTCAGGAGTGTCGGGAGGACAAGCATGGCGGTGAAGAAGAAGGCAGCAACGAGTGGGAAAGTCTCTAAGAGGGTTAAATGGCCGTTTCCACGTGTGACCTTGGAGAAGGCTCTACAGATTCCTCTTTCAATTAAAGAGCACAACGGCGGAAATCCTTGGGGACCAGACGAGCTACGCAAGGCAGTTGGCGCTTCGACTGGAAACGCTTGGTTTTACTGGACCACTGCTTCTCGCGACTATGGTCTAACGAGTGGAACGCGGGACACGCCGAAGATCGCTCTGGAAGATCTCGGTCGCGACATCGTCTACGCGCCGAATCCTGACGCGGAACTTGCCTCGAAGAAACAAGCGTTCTTAAAGATCGAGATTTTCAAAAGTGTGCTGGAATACTACAAGGGAAGTAACCTGCCCGAGATGAAGTATCTCGGTAACACGTTGGCGAAAGAGTTTGGTCTTGATCCAGAGGTGCACGAGGAATTTGCAAAGATCTTTCGCGAGAATTGCCAATATCTCGGAATTGTCTCAGGCGAGCCGACGACGACGGACGAGCAAGTCGAATCAAAGGGAGCAGCGGCAGCCCCAGACACTGTGACGTTGTCGGAGGGCGCTTCCAATTCCAGCTTAACCGCATTCGTAATCCTTCCCTTTGTTGAGCGTGACCCCAGACATCCGAAGGGATTCTTCGCTGAAGTGCTACGGAGCATAATTACGCCAGCGGCCAAGGATTTCAAAGTGAAGACAGCCAATCGCCAAGGCAGTGACGTTATTCAATCCACAATCATCAGCGACCTCATCGAAGCTGACCTGGTTATCGCTGATCTCACAGAACATAATCCGAATGTCATGTTCGAACTTGGGGTTAGGATGGCGCAGGATAAACCTGTAGTCCTGATGAAAGCGGAGGGCACCGGACCTTTGTTCGACGTTGATAACATGCTTCGCGTATTCGAATACAGTCCCAATCTGTGGCCGACCACGGTGGAGAAAGATATGCCAAACCTCCGTGAATTTATCAAAGGCACTTGGGAAAATCGAGAATCAACAAAGTCGTACATGAAAATACTGCGAGGCCGTGGCAAGAGCTGATCGTGTTGCCGTAACGATCTGGTGCAGACCCGATTTGATGAACGGTGATCTATACCGGCAGTTCCAACTGAACAGCCTCTTGTGCCCTCTTGCGTTGCTCCGGCTTGTGAGGTTTGGGATGGCTGCTCTTCCGCATCTGACGAGCGAGGAGTGGCAATGCAAGATGCGACGCCTCGCGGTGATGGGCGAAGGCCGTGTCCGCGGTCCAAGAGACGCCGGCGACGGCCCGCGCTGTTAGCGACGGCTCCAGCTTCATTTGACCGTCGATCAGCGCCAGCCCGAAGCCCTTCCGTACCATCCATTGCACGTCTGCGGGTGTCGCCGCGGCACAAGAGACCTGAGGCCGAACCCCACATTCTGCAAGCATTTCCAAAAGGCGCTTGTGCGCGGCGGGGTGGCTCTCCGGATCGCGGAACACCCTGAGCCGGTCGGCTATTTCTGCCGGGCGAATCTCGGTGAGCTGCGCAAGAGGATCGTCCGTTCTCAAGCACACAACCAATGGCGTGCTGCCGATCTGTAACGTCGCAAGGTCCTCTCCCTCCACTGGCATTGGAAGCAGGGCACAATCCAGATTCTTGCGCCTGAGCCGATCAACGATTTGAGCGGGATCGCCGCCTGCCAGATGCACGGGGCACGCAGGGAAGACGTTCTCGTATAGTCGCTGAAATCCTTCAAGAACCGAGGTGGGCACAAAGCAGGAAAAGCCGAGGCGCAGCGGGGGCACTTCGCCCTGATGAATCGCGCGGGCGGCTTTCACGATCTCGTTGCGCGCGCGAACAGATTCTTTCGCGAAATTGACGAGAACCATGCCTGCAGGGGTGGGTTCGACCCTGTTTCGGCCGCGCTCGAAGATCTCGATGCCGAGTCCCTCTTCGAGGTTCTTGATCTGCTCGCTGAGCGAGGGCTGGGAAATGTACAGCTTCTCAGCAGCGCGTGTGAAATTGCCAGTCTCAGCGATCATCGCGATGTACTTTAGCAGGCGGAACTCCAGCAAATCAGACATACCCGTGTCCTCCGGGGAGAGAACCAGGGCAGAGGATTCAAAGGGGCCTTGCTGAGCGCCGTTCGTGAATACGTGTCGATCTCAGGGTGCGTTGATGAACCATTGGCGTCAATAGGGCACTTTTAGGTGACCTGAGCGCCTCGCGCTCAAATCGGCAATCGGTACTGCCTATGGCGCCATAGGTACGAAGTCTTGGACGGCTTCTGTTGCATCGCTCAGACTTGTGCTGAGATGCGCAGGATCGACACAAGCCATCATTCTCAAATCAGGCCGAGATGCGACGGCGCCTGACGGAGGAATTGTCATGACACCCGAACCTTTCGTATCCGCCCAGGAAGCCGCTAAGTTCGTCGGAATTAGCCGACGTTTCCTCACGGAACTGGCTCGTCGTGGGATCGCGGGCGCCTACCCGATAGGGACTGGCGACTTGCGCAAAACCTGGGTCTTCCGCCTTTCGGAGCTGGCGGCGGCAATCGATCGCAAGAACGGCCTGGACCAACGTCGTCCGCCAGAAAGCGAGCGGGCGTATCATTCAATCATTAGGCGTTCCCTACTGAAATGAGACGTTATGGCATATCAGAGGGGATCACTCAGACTTGTGTCCCGAAAGGGCGGAGATGTGTGGATGCTCCGGTACAGGATCAACACAGCGGACGGCAGCCGCAAAGAAAATACCTTGCCTATCGGTCTCCTCAGCGATTTCCCGACTGAGAAGACTGCATGGCGCGAGGTAGACAGACTAGGGCTGCTGGTTCGCATCAACAGTGAAGAATCTGGTACTCGCATTCGCTTCGACGCACTCGCGGAATACTACTTGAAGGCTGATTTTGGCGAGGATGCAGCGCGCCCGAAGTCGGTCAACACCATCCCGATTGTGGAGCATTACGTCCGGGATTACCTCATTGCCCGCTGGGGCAATGAACTCGCGAGCGATATCCGGCCGCTGGAGATTCAACGCTGGCTGAAGTCGCTTCATACCGGCAATGGACTGGCCTGGACGACGGTCTCGAAGATCCGCGGCATCATGCACCGGGTCTATAAGGTCGGCATCCTGCACGAGCGCGTCGACAAGAATCCGGTGCAGCATGTCGAGACACGGTCGCAGTCCCTCTACAAAGCAGTCGTCATCACTCCGCAGCAAACCCTCGCCATTCTTAACAAGCTGACGAACCCGCTGCATTACACGCTGGTTTTGACCTGTGCCGCTACGGCGCTTCGCGCATCCGAGATCATCTCGTTGCGCTGGTCGGACATTCTGTGGAGCGACAGGCAAATCCGCATATCAAAGCGATGGGCCAAGGGGGAGGACGGCGAGACCAAGACGGCGGCTTCGAACGGCTATGTGCCGATGCATCCGGTACTGGCGCAATATCTGAAGGAATGGCGTGCGCAGAGTCCATACTCGAAGGTCGATGATTTTGTCTTTCCGTCGCTGCTCAAGGACGGCAAGGTGCCCATCTGGGCATCGACATTCGTGCAGGACCATCTGCGGCCGGCGGCAATCAGCGCTGGCGTCATACTCGCGAAGGGGCAGCGCTTCGGCCTTCACAACTTGCGGCACAGCTTAAGCACCTGGCTGGTGAACAAGGGGAAGGTCGATCCGAAGACGGTTCAGGGCATGTTGCGGCATAGCGATATCCGCACGACCATGAACCTCTACACGCAAGATGACCGCGACGAAAAGCAGGCAGCACAGGGCGCGTTTCTAAGCGCGGTAGGGCTTGGAAGTCGCACAGTGCAGTGAATTGTGGATCGGATTGTGGATTGTCACTGTGGGTGCCATACAAGCTTAAGTGCTTTGTTTTGTATGGCGGGGACGACGGGGCTCGAACCCGCGACCTCTGCCGTGACAGGGCAGCGCTCTAACCAAACTGAGCTACGTCCCCCTGCAATTTCAACCGTTTAGCGCAAATCGCAGATTTTACTGTCTTTTCTTACTGTCCATTCCGTCGCTTGTTTCCATATTTTCCACCGGATATTACCTAATTCCGGGAGAAATGGACAGTATGGACAGTAAGCAAAAACGAAAGGCCCCTGTCCCAATCCAAGCCGATGCGGACCACGAAGTTGTCACCACTCCGTTGTTCAAATTGTACCAAACAAATTCTGTCAGGAAGCCTTCATGCCTGCATTCCATCTGCGCAATCAGCTCCGGGTGTCCCCAGGTCGACTTCGCGACCACCGATTTGAAAGACCAGCTCTGTGAATTCCCTGTCCTGGCCTGCTACTAAGGGGATCAAATTGTTTGCCAACATGAATGAGGGAATAAAAGATTTCACTAGCTCCGCGTGGGGCCCGCGTTCAGTGCCCATAAACTCCAGCTATCGAAGCAGGATCGGGAAAAGCCCGACATTAAGTCAAAACCAGATATTGACGTAACGTTTTGCCAAACATAGCCTTTAGTAATGGCTAGAATCCCCTTCACACTGAGAATCGACGCGGAAGAGCTGGCCGCCCTGAAGCACCTCAGGGAACTCAATGGAAAACCGATTAGTGAGCTGCTCGACCAAGCAATCAAGATTTATTTGAGGAAGCGGAGCTCTAAGGAGCCCAGACTCGAGCGGGGCCTGTCAGCACTTCAGAAATATCGGAAGCGTGACCGCGGATCTGAGGGTGCGATCGCTGCATTTGTGGGTGCCGAAGCCCGCCTCGAAGATCCTATTGAGGGAAAACCGGTCGAAGGGCACTTCGTCGGAGGGCAGTTCCAGCAGGCCGGGCCAGTGCAGAGCAAGATCCGCGAGCTTCTCCGTACCGGTGAGGGATAAAGACAGCCTCCGGTTAGGACAAAATTCGAGGCAAATCCCCAAGGAAATCATTCTCGTCGCGGAACGGCCTGAGTTCTCTACTCTGAAAGCGGGAAGACACTGGCATAGCCTCCTATCGAGGAGCTACGAAGTCGCTTCTTGGAATCCGAGACCGCGAGACTTCTGGGGAAGCTCCGGCGCCGGGGGCGGCCTCTTTGGGGGTTCGCCTTCGCGTAGATCGAAGCCAACGCGATCTGGGCCGGCGTGAGCTTTGGATAGATCTCCAGAATCTCTTGAACTGGTATAGGTGTACTTGAATATGGCTGACGAGGAACGGACAATCTTCGGAGTGCCAGGTGGAGATCGAAGCAGAACGCTATACTGACGCCTAGCATTTCAAGAAAGATGCACGGCCATAAATGCCATCCACGCCGGAGATGCCGATGCAAATTGGCCATATATTTGCTTTGCAATAAGACGTCTTCAGACAGAGCAAAATGCAAGGTTTGTTAAGACTTCAGAGCGCAGGCAACACAGCCAGCAAAAGGCGCGATCCGCGTCGAGTGCCAAAGTGCAGAGCACAATTTGCTTCCGGACCTTCGCCCATATCCGCACCGCCATGGCGCTACTCCGTGTTATCGCCGTGAAAGATGGCCCATAAACCGCCGCTGGAGCGCATTCCAGCACAGCGGAGTGCATCGGAACACGTCGCAGCGAACCTGAAATCCACCGTTACTGGTCCCCGGGTGGTACTCGGAGAACAAAAACTCTCCCCGACTGGCCGCGAACTACCCTCCAGAAGTATCATCACCCCAGTTCTCCCGAAAACGTGGCGCCGAATACCTCACTAAGTAACGGGAGTAGACCTGATCCGCACAGGCCAAACAAGGCCTTTTCTTGTCAATAACTTCCAGAGAGCGTAACTCCCGCCGAAACACTCTAGTATCCGCAGGGGTCCCCAACTGGTACCCGAAAAATGCCCAACATCGACAATGGGGGGACCATGACGTATACGATCAGGACTGCTATGGACTCCAAAGCGATCTACTTCCGAAGCTGTAGTAACCGGCGCCCCCGCCGAATACGAGCACCAAGACAACCATGAGTGTGATGAGCTTCTTTGATCTCCCTCGATCAAAGTTGCAACCGCCAAGTTGCGTTATCGGCTTGATAACGCATTGTGTTTTAGCTGCACGGAGTTGATCGAAGAAGCTACCGATAATGACAGACCTGTTTGAAGTTTCGATCACCAATTGCGGAGGTTCCTGCAACGAGGATCTTCCATCTCAATCCCAATGCGATGGTACCGGTAGTCTTCTGGTTCAATCACCGCGCGGGCCTGCAGACTCCTGCACCGCAAGTCCTCCATCTCAATTGCGACGGCAGTGAACAGGCTCTTGCCTCTAGGGTCGTCGATCTCAATTGCCGCCATCCTGCACCTTGAAGATTCCATCTCAATTACCATCCCATCCAGCGGGCTCATGTAGCCGAGCGCCGCTTCAGTCATCTGTGAACAGATTGTCGCGGCAAAGGGGAGACACGCTGCTCAAAAGTGGACAGTTCTCTTAAACGCCCGCTGAAATCTCAAACATGAGGAACGTTGACCAGTCTTCCCGTTTCAATGTTCCGCCGCTTGCACGACACGTTGCTTAACAGCTACAGGTTACTTGTGTCCGTCTCCGCCCGCATGTCCGCCTGCGGCTCCGTGCGAAGCGTTTGCGTGAGAAGCGCTGGCATGTGAAGCGGCTGGTCGCGATGTGCTTGTACGCGCGGTTGAACGATGAGCTGCACTAGGTCGCACGCCGCCGGAATGGGAGACCGCTGCCCTGCTGTGGGCCACGCCGCCGGCGTGATACGACACACGGCCGGGTCCGCCGTGGTAGCGGCCGCCACCATCATTTTGAAAGCGATGGCTTCCCCAGCCGTGACTATAGCCCCAGCCACCCCAGGGGCCCATGCCTATGAAGATGCCGTTGTAGAAGTACCCCGGTCCGTAATAGCCAATTGGCGCGCACGCGTAAGGCGCATAGCCGTAGTAGCCGTATGAGCAGACCGGTTGGACACCGATGTCGATAGATATTTGCGCGTGTGCCGCTGGCGCCATGGCCAGGCCCGCCACCAATGCTGCAGTACCAAATAGCGTTTTGAGTCCGTGCATGTTTGACCCCCTTTAAGGTGTCTGCGGTTCCTTGTGCTGCGTGGGAAGCTGTTTACGACCGAAAGACTAAACGGCCTGATCAGCCACCATAAGGGGTTAAATGCGTTCATAGATTCCCATCGCTTTGCCGGGACCGTTTCATTCCTGCCCTTACGCTCCTGACTCTATTCGCAATCAATATGCGAGTCTGAGCAATTTGAAACATGATGCATGCGAGGCTCCTTCTGACCCCGCTCCGGAGTCGGGCGGGCGCGTTTCCCCTGGGAATTCGTGCGCGGCAAACCAGCTACTGATACCAAATCGGGCCGCGAATCCTGTAGACTTATCCAATCTCGAATCAGCGCTTTGTTACCAAAAGTGAGCAATAAGGAACAGTTTTGACTGCCACGATTCTGATAGAAGCGTGCAGGGGTGTTCCCCAAACCAGGAGCGGTCTTTTTTTGTCACCAACAAGGCTGTCGAAGATCAATAATGTCAGGATACGGCAGAAGTTCCACGCCCCCAGCCAAACCGATCTGAACCTTAGGAGCATCACGATGGCCCGCTCCAAGCCAGTACAGGAAGCCGCTCGTACCTCCCTCGCCAAAGCCCTTACAGGGATTCAGGGACTCGATGAAGTAACGGGCGGAGGCTTGCCAAAAGGCCGTGTCACGCTGGTGTGCGGCAAAGCGGGATGCGGCAAGAGCTTACTCGCGATGGAATTCCTGGTGCATGGCGCCGTCCAATACGGCGAGCCTGGCGTATGCATAGACTTTGAAGAAACCGAGGAGAAACTGACAGCCAATGTGGCCTCGCTCGGTTTTGATCTTCCTGACCTTGTCCGGAAGAAAAAGCTGTCTGTGGATTACGTTTCCATCGAACGAAACCAGATAGCCGAGACTGGAGAATACAACCTCGATGGACTGTTCATCCGTGTGGCCAACGCTGTCGAAACAATCGGCGCAAAGCGCGTCGTCCTGGACAGCGTCGAAGCACTCTTTTCCGGAATTGCTGACACAACCATACTTCGATCCGAACTCCGCCGGCTGTTCCGCTGGCTGGAAGACAAGAAGCTTACGGCAGTCGTTACCGGGGAAGCCGGAACCGATACGTTAACCCGTCACGGGCTTGAGGAATATATCGCCGATTGCGTGATCTCGCTCGACCATCGGGTAACAGAACAGATTTCCACCCGGCGATTGCGCGTCGTCAAGTACCGAGGCACTGCTCACGGGACCGACGAGTACCCATTCCTGATCGATGAAGATGGCATATCGGTGGTGCCCATCACCTCGCTCGTACTTAGTCACAAAGCTCTCAAGGGCCGCATTTCTACGGGAATGCCCGCCATGGACGAGATGATGGAAGGCAAAGGGTTTTTCAGGGGAAGCAGTGTGCTGGTGACTGGCACCGCGGGAACCGGGAAATCCAGCCTGGCAGCGAATTTTACCAGCGCGGCCTGCGCCCGCGGCGAACTTTGCCTGTATTTCACATTTGAGGAGTCACCCAGCCAGATTCTCCGAAACATGCGCTCGGTTGGCCTCAACCTGGAGCCCTGGGTGAAGAAGGGCTTGCTGCACTTTAACGCGATGCGGCCAACCAGCACCGGGCTTGAAGGGCACCTGGCCGTGATTCACAGACTGATCTCCAAGTTTCGGCCGCAAGTGGTAGTCATCGACCCGATCACGAACCTGGTTGCAGAATCGGGGACATATGACGTCAAATCGATGCTCGTGCGCCTGGTGGATTTTCTAAAAGTGGGACAGATTACGTCGATGTTCACGAACCTGACATTCGCAGGAGATCCCCAGGAGAGAACTGCCGCGGCCGTCTCCTCTCTCATGGACACCTGGATTGTGCTGCGAGACAGCAAACCCAACGGAAGACCGAGGCGCGAGCTTTATATCTTGAAATCTCGCGGCATGGCGCATTCGCGCGAAGTTCGTGAACTGATTGTGAGTAAGAAAGGCATTAGCCTGGGCATGGTGCTGACCGATCATTTGGCAGCCACACACGTCGCAGTTAAATGAGCAAGAGCGACGTCTGGCGAGCAAGTTTGGCCCTTCCGGGCAGAGAAACTGAGCGACGACATGAAGAAGAGCCCTCAAAAGAAGAGCGCTGCGAAGGCCGGCGCCAGTGAGCTTTTACCGGTTGCGGCTTTACATAGCCGGCCAAACGCCTAATTCGGTTACAGCGATCGCGAACCTCAAGAAGATTTGTGAGGAACAATTAAAGGGCAAGTATCGCATTGAAGTCGTCGACCTGCTTGAGAAGCCGCAACTCGCCAAAGGCGATCAGATCATCGCGATTCCAACCCTGGTGAGAAGGCTTCCGCCGCCGGTGAAAAAGATCATTGGGAACCTTTCAAAGACCGAGAGTGTCATCGTGGGGTTGGATCTTAAGCCAGCACGCTGAAGCGAGGGTGCAAATAGCAGATGTCCAACAAGCGAGCGCAATCCGCTGGCCGAGTGCACGCAAAAGGATTGCGCGGCGAAGCTGGTAATTTGCAAGAGTACTCGCCTAAACCCGGCACCTTCTCTACGTAAGCTCCCGCCATCCACACCCCCAGTTCAGGAAACAAACCGCAGCGCGCGGCTGAATGCTGCGGAGGAGACTCTTCGCGCCATCCTGTCAGGCGAAGTGGATGCCTTGATGGTATCCGGTCGCCGCGGAGCCAAGTTAGTGTCTCTGAAAGGCGGTGAACCCTCCTATCGCTCGCTGGTAGAGGCCATGAGCGAAGGTGCTGCGACACTGTCGCGCAAAGGTGCGATTCTCTACTGCAACCGCATGTTTGCGGAAATGACGTGCAGACCGCCAGGAAGAATGATCGGAATTCCGGTGCAGTCACTGATTGCAGAAACTGAGCAAGACAGATTCAAAACCTTGCTTGCCGGTGCTCGGAAGACGATTGCGAAAGGCGAATTCAACCTGCGCCGCGCAAAAGGGGATCTGATCCCGGTCTATTTGTCACTCAACCGGCTCCATGGATTCAAGGGTCAGGCCCTGGGCATGGTCATCACCGATCTAAGCGACCAAAAGCGCAAGCAAGCCGAGAAGGCTATGCAGGAGGAATTGACGCACCGGCTCCTCCTGGAGCGCACGATTTCTGCGCAAGAAGAAGAGCGGCGCCGGATTGCGCGCGAATTGCATGACGAAGCAGGACAGCTGCTGACCGCTCTGCTTGTTGGCCTGCGGACCTTGGAGGACGCTCGGAAGCTGGGAGAGATCAGGGTGCAGGCACAGCGGCTACGCGAGATCGCCGCCCAGGCCATCGACGAAGTTGGCCGACTGGCCCGCGGGCTTCACCCAACGATGCTGGACGACCTCGGCCTTGGCGTTGCGCTGAGCCGATACACTACCGAATTCGCAAAGGCTCACAACATCTCTGTGGTTCTCCAACTCAATGACATTGACACCAGCGACCTTCCCTCCGGAGCCCTGATTGCGTTGTATCGCATTCTCCAGGAGGCGCTGACAAATGTAGCCAGACATTCAGGCGCCCGGAATGTCAGCATTCGATTTGCCCGTTCGGCCACAGCTGTGGAGGTTGCAATAATCGATGATGGACGGGGTTTTGACGCTGAAGCCGTGGCTATTTCCTCGCACCGCCTGGGACTTCACAGCATGCGAGAAAGAGCGGCCATGTTGGGCGGAACGGTTAGTTTCATCCCGCAGAGAAAGGGAACCAGGATTCTGGTGCAAGTTCCCGTTCAAAACCGGACTGCTAAACCTGAGTAGGTCGAGGAGCACTTAGGATGCCGTCGCGAGCACGCAAGATCAGAGTCATGATCGCGGACGACCACGCAATTCTCCGCGCGGGACTGAGAATGCTGGTCAATGCCCAAGCCGATATGGAGGTTGTCTCGGAAGCTTCCGATGGAGAGAAGGCGATTCAAGCCGCACGGGAAACGAAGCCGGATGTGGCCTTGCTGGATCTAACCATGCCTCGCGTTGGAGGTATGAAGGCCCTGCAGGCAATGGCTCGCGACTGCCGTGAAACCCGGGTGCTCATCCTCACCATGCACGATGACCCTGCGTACTTACGTTCGGCATTGGCGGCCGGGGCGGCCGGTTACCTGCTGAAGAGGGCGGTGGATGCGGAGTTGATTGCTGCCATACGAGCGGTTGATCGCGGAGGGGTCTTCCTGGATCCACGATTGGCAAACATCGTTGTTCAGGATGTGTTAGCGAAGAGAAAGACAAAATCAGGTGAAACACGGCCGACAAACCTCCTGAGCCGGCGCGAGTTGCAGGTGCTCACACTCGTAGCGCGGGGATATACCAGCGCAGAGATTGCGAAACAAATATTAGTGGGCGTAAAGACTATCGAAACATATCGGTCACGCCTTGCTGAGAAGCTGGGGCTTCGAACCAGGAGCGATGTGATTCGCTTTGCCGTGCAGATGGGTCTGCTGACCCCAGAGACACTGGAGACCGAGCCGGACGGTTCGACCCGGTAAGGATTTCGGTTTCAGGCTGCCTTTCTGACCCCGATATGCAATCTGCATGCGCCCCTTGTCAGGGTTTCCCCGACAAAGGCCCACATTATTAGCAGCGTCCCCGATACCCACAATTACTCCATTTCATGCACACTACATGCAGGCTGCCAAACATTAGCTTCGAAGTGCGCTGTTGGCGCCAGTTTGCGAGGGTTGCCCTGTTCTAATTCCCTGGCAGCCTTTCCGTGTTGTTTGACTCACCAGCCGCAGTCCACAACCTGCATTGGATCCGCATCGGAAAAGGTCCTATGACGATGAACGATACAAAGAACTCGACATTCGATCCGGCAGCCTTTCTTGCGCACGCTGGCCTGGGTCGAAGAATCGTCGAAGTTAAGCAGAAGCAGGCTTTTTTTACCCAGGGAGATCCGGCAGACTCCGTCTTTTACCTTCAAAAGGGCCGGGCAAGCATCACCGTGGTTTCTCCGAATGGCAAACAAGCAACGGTAGCGCTTCTCTCCGTCGGCGATTTTGTCGGAGAAGAGTCTCTCGCCGCGGTGCCTGGATTGCGCCTTGCAACCGCCACTGCCGTGACCACGTGCCGGGCGCTCAAGATTGAAAGGGAAGAGATGATTCGAGTCATGCACGAGGAGCATGACTTCTCCGACCTGTTTTTGAGGTTTCTGCTGAACCGGAGTATGCGCATGCAAGCCGACCTTGTCGATCAGCTCTTCAACTCAAGTGAAAAGCGCCTGGCGCGGATACTACTGTTGATGGCGGAGTTTGGCCAGCCGGGAGAGCCGGAGACATTGATTCCCAAGATCTCGCAGGAGACGCTGGCAGAGATGATCGGCTCCACGCGATCCCGCGTGAGCTTTTTCATGAACCGGTTCCGCAAGCTCGGCTTCATCGAATACAGTGGCCGCATCCAGGTGCACAAGTCACTGCTCAACGTGATCCTGCTCGATCAGTTATACGATCGCAACACCGAAGATCTGCCCATGTCCTCCGTCGCGGGAGTTCCTCCCGATCAACTCAATGCCGACTGGGACCAGACAAGAATGAATTGAAGAGTTTTGCTCCCTGGGCTGTCGTTCATGACCGTTACTCCTCTTCGGCGCAGTAGTGAGACTGGCTTGTTTCCCCCAATAGAATGTCATCCGCAAAGCAGCGCCGGTTCAATATCGATCACCCTATCGATGTTTGAGCGAAACAGACATACGTGCCACATGGCGATGAACGTCCATTTACAAATTCCTAAATTGGGACTACCGTTGCGGCATGCTTGGGGAACTTGTCGACCTGCGTCGTGCGTTAGATAACGATGAGGTCATTCCCTGCTTCCAACCGATAGTCGAGTTCAAAACCGGCCGGCTGGCCGGGTTTGAAGTTCTGGCACGGTGGCAACATTCCCAGTTCGGTCCGGTTCTGCCAGAAAACTTCATTTCCCTTGCAGAACAGAACGGGTTGATTGGGCAACTCATGCGCCAGGTGTTGAAACGGGCCTTCCTGTCTGCCTCAGTTCTGGGAGAGACCTTGGGGCTTTCGGTGAACGTATCGCCCATTCAGTTGCGCGATCTGAGCTTGCCGGGCCAGATTCGCGAGGAGGCCGAGCGCGCGGGGTTTCCACTGAACCGGTTGACCGTTGAGATCACGGAGAGCGCGTTCCTTGACAATCTGGAACGGGCGAAAAAGATCACTGGCGAGTTAAAGACCATAGGGTGCACGCTTGCTCTGGACG
Organism: uncultured Acidobacteriota bacterium; assembly: GCA_963766785.1. Taxonomy (GTDB): domain Bacteria; phylum Acidobacteriota; class Terriglobia; order Terriglobales; family Acidobacteriaceae; genus Telmatobacter. The sequence continues at coordinate 44,275 of CAVYBV010000002.1, read as the reverse complement.
ATTTTGGTACTGGATATTCCAGCCTTCGACACCTTCAGCAACTGCCCTTCGACGATTTGAAAATCGATCGGGCATTCGTTGCCTCAATGACTAACACTCGCGACAGCCGCAAAATTGTAGCGGCAATTGTCGGGCTTGGACACAGTCTGGGCCTGAAGACGGTGGCAGAGGGTGTCGAGACGGAGGAACAAGCGGAAATACTGCTTTGGCTGGGTTGTGAACTTGGACAGGGTTGGCTTTATGGACGCCCCGTACCGGCGGAGGCTTTGCCCGCCCTGGTAGAGGCGCTGCCTCACTCCACTCCCGTAGTTTTGACGGCGCCGGGTGATGGCTGGGCGGTCTCAGGCCTGGAGGCAATGCCGACGCAGCGTCTTGCGCAGTTGCAGGCCATTTATGATGGTGCGCCCGTGGGCCTTTGCTTCCTTGACCGCAATCTTCGCTACGTAAGCCTGAACAAGAAGCTTGCCGAAATGAATGGCGCGCCGGTCGCATCGCACCTCGGTAGAAGCGTAAAGGAGATGTTTCCTCTGTGGTATCCAAACTACGAACCCTACCTGCTTCGCGCTTTGCAGGGTGAGTCAATCGCGGATGTCGAGATTTTGAGGCAGGCAACCAAACCAGGGGAGCCGGATCAGACGGCGCTGGCGTCCTATCAACCGGCATGGGACGAGTCGGACGAAGTGATAGGCGTCTCGATTGCAGTAATGGATATTACAGCGCGAAAGCAGGCCGAAGACGAGCTTGAGTCGCTCCGTGAAAGTGACGCTCATCAACGCTACCTGGCTGAATTCCTTAAACCGGTACCCTGGATCATGGATGCTGAAGGCAACAGCGTACAGGTGAGCTCACTTTGGGTTCCGGCGACAAAGATGGGTGTCACGAAGATGCGGAATCTGGGATGGCTGGAAGCCTTGCATGAGGATGACTTGGCCCCAACGATAAAAACCATGCGGGAAGCGCTACGAACGGGGAAGCCTATCGATATTGAATACCGGGTGAAGGATGTCGATGGAGAGTGGAAGTGGATGCGGTCTCGTGGGGTTCCTCGCTTAGGCGCGTCGGGCGAGATCATCCGTTGGTACGGATCGGTCGAGGACCTCGGCAAACCTTGGCGCGCGGAGAATGCGCTTCAAGTGCATTGAGTGTTCTCCCCTTGACAACGGCGAAGTCATAATCGCACGGCAGAACATACCGCTGGTTTCAGCTTTCTCATCCCACCGGGTGGGCTAAGGCTAATCCGGGCATCTGCCTTAGATACTGAATTGACATCGGATCAGGGTTTTGGCGAGGCACAGTTCTCGAAGATTGAGAGTCTGCCAGAACTGCCCCAGGTCCTGCTGTTTCAAATTGCGCTACGGCGTCCGGAGACCAGATTGATGACCAGGATGATCAGCGCCACTACCAGCAAAATGTGAATCATGCTGCCGGCAATGTGAAGGCTGAAGCCCAGAAGCCACAAAACCACCAGGATTACGAAAATTGCCCAAAGCATATATACATCCTCCTTTGCATTGCAGGCGCCTGAGGCGGGGAATCCGTCTCAAGCGCACCCAATGCATTAACAAACGTGGTTGTTAGTTCGAGGCAATCGCCTGTGCCTTTGCGTCCCTGACTGCATTGATGAACGCGTCTGCCGAAGCTGGCGTCGCCACTTCGCCGCGCAGAACGCGGTGTGAGGAGACGTCATGTCCGTAGAGGGCATCCATTGAATCGTTGTCGCGGCGAACATCGGCCCCGGTCAGCGTGAGTCCGGCAAACGCGCCCTTGGCTCGCGAGTAGGTCAGGATTTCTGTATTCAGCTTCCAATCGGTATCGGCAGTGGCATGGCGCCCCACCGGTCCGGCTGCTGCTGAAGCGTCCGCTCCAAGCTGGAACTTGGCGTTTTCCAGCCGCTGCATTCCTTTGTCGCCCTGGAAGATCATGACCAGATCCACGCCTTCAACGCCGATCTGCAATCCCCAGCTTCCGCCTGTAATTGCAAAGAATACCGGCGCACTCCAACCGTCTGCGGTCCGGCAGGTGGCAACACCTTTTCCGTTCTCCCCGCCAAACACAAATCCTGCCTTGATCATGTGGGGAACGACGGCGATGCACTTGGCATGCTCCAGTACTTCTTCCGGAATGCCTTTATCCGGCGTGGACATGATCTGGTGCAGCACCAGCGTTGCATTATCCAGCCGGTTCTGCACATCTTCGCGAGTCTCCGCCATGGCTACCGCGGCCGCACCCATACTGAACAATGCCACTAACGTTACGAGTTTCTTCATGCAAATCACCTTTTTCTACCCATGCGCAGTGTCTGTTGCTCTCCGCGCACTAAGGCGCACAAGGTAATTTCAACATTAGGGAAACTGCATTGCGCGGTCTGAGCAATAACGCACAGCTTGGTATGTTGCGGACTCTTTATCCATTCGGGAGAGATGCTTTTCGGTATTTCGGGCAATCCTTGCGGCAGTAACTCCAGGCCAGCCAAAGTTTCCTCACAAACCTGTGCAAAACCGAACAGTTTTGCGATTCCCAGCATGCGACACTTCATCCACATACTTTCTCATTCCCTTGACGAGGTTGAAGATGCCCTACTCAAAAACAAAACTCCTCATCGTGGACGATAAGCTGTCGATTCGAACATCTCTGTCGCTCCTGCTTACTGAGATTGGGTATTCCGTGCGCTGCGCCGTGGAAGGATTTTCCGCGCTCCGTGAGTTGAGGAACGAAATCCCTGACATTCTTCTTTCGGATCTCAACATGCCGGGCATGGCCGGATTTGAGCTCCTGCGGGTGGTTCGCCGACGGTTTCCCTCTATCAAGGTGATTGCCATGAGCGGCGCGTTCTCTGGCGATGAAGTGCCTTCGGGCGTAGCCGCCGACGCTTTCTATCAAAAGGGCAGCAGCATGGGTGCCCTATTGCAAATCATTGAAAACTTGCAACTCATGGAAAGGCGAGATCCGCTGCCGGCTCCCGTCGTGGCGCCTCTACTGATTCAAGGAAACGTCTTCGATGCTTCATGCGAGGCATGCGTTACGATTGCCTGCCCTGAATGCATGCGGACCTTCCCTCAGTCACTCGATGTCTCTGGCGATCCGGATCGGAATACGAGTTGTTTTTATTGCGACAGTTCGATTCAGTACATGATTGTCGAACCTCTGAATCAAATGCCATCGCAGGCTTTTTATCAAAGAGCCGGCGCTGGAATTTCAACAGAGAGCGCATTCGAAGCTGGCGATTGAACGCGGCAAGAAAGAGATCGGCCGATGCGTACTATCGATGAACTAAACCTGTTGCTTCGTACGCGGGTTGAACTGCCCGAAGGAATCCGGCTCGGGACGGAGGCATTCAGGGAGGGCTGGAGCTTTTCGCGGTCGTTAGATGTTCACCGTCTGGAGAAGAGAATTCTGAGCCGCGGATGGAATTTCATCAAGAAAGGCGACGGTCCCCAGGGATACGGCGTAGGAGACACATCGCAGGAAGCCATCGCCAGCGCGCTCAAACTGGCTCTTCGCCGCATCAGCGAGTATTTCAATGCCGCGGAAGTTGCGCGCATCCAGCTGACGCAGTACCCGTGGTTTTTTCTAGCCAGAGTTGGAATTTGTCAGTATCGAATTCAGCAAGGCGTCGCGGTGCCGGTGCCCGACAAAGCCGGCTGGCTCTTGTCCGCTCCAAGGCGGAGGAGACGATCGCCGTGCCAGTCAGACGAGTTCTATCCACTTTCCGGCAACACCATGCCGATGCTCAAAGAAATGCTGGTTTCATCTGAAATTGCACATGAGGGGACGCAATGACAATCCTGCAAATAGCGTTGATCCTGTTTTGCTTTTCCTCGGCACTACGTGTTCCCGTGGAGCCGGTTCGCGACCGTGTACCCTCCCGCCGGCCTATGCGGTAGAGTTCGCAGGCCAATCGTCACTGATTTCAGAATCAAGATTCGGCGTTCCCCTTGATTGAGGCACGGGTAGGTTCTCCAATGCCTGTGCTCCAGACCTATCAACGGCTCGCTTCCACCGCGCAAATAAAATCGCACAGCCGGAACTGGCTCCGATGCGATTTGCATGGATTGCGCCGCAAGTGATCGATTCTGCTCAGACTCGCATGACTTGAGCCGCTACGCTCACGAAAGGTTGGAGCAGGCAAATGACTGCCACAACCAATCTGAGGAGAATTCATGAACAGGATCAAGTTTCTTGCTTTAACAGCCGTCGCCGCATTCGCTATAGCACCTGGCGCCCCCAAGGCAGCGGCTCAGGTCACTGTCGAAATCGGTGTCGCCCCTGATTGTCCCTACGGTTACTACGACTACGCACCCTATAACTGCGTTCCCGACGGCTACTACGGTCCGGAATGGTTTAACGGTGGCGTATTCATTGGTGTTGGTCCGTGGTTTCATGGGTCTAACGACTTTCACGGCAATGTCGACAACTCATTCGATCCGCAGCACGGCTACAGCGGCGAATTGCCTAAAGTTGGCGATAAGCCCTCAGAGCAGCGGAGATCCCCCGACCAATTCAAGGGAAATGAAGTGCGCGATGGGCGCGGTCACACAGCTGGCGGCAAAGAGTAACAAGAACCACTCCCAATCTGTGTAATCAGTCGAACGGCCCAGTTGGACAGGATGACGCTCGAGGTGCTGGCCTGCCTTGTGAGGCCTGGCAACTGCAGCGCCCTTTGACGGAAATTGCGCTAGATGACTTTTGATCGAGGCGCCAATGACGCATACCGGCGCTTCGGTCGAAGTTGAACGAGTTGAAACCACGGAGGTAGACCTATGAACGCAGATCGAGTCAAGGGAACGATTGACGAAGTAGTGGGAAGCGCCAAGCAAAAGGCTGGTGAGTTAACCGGCAGCACATCGCTCCAGGTTAAGGGCGTTGCCCAGCATGCGAAGGGCAAGATTGAAAATGCCTTGGGCAAGATCGAGGATGCGGTTACTGAAATCAATGTTCAGTCCAATCCACCACAAGACAGACGTCCCTGAATAGCATCTTCCTCTCGAATGAGCAGTTGTGCTCAGACTCGGCCAGGCGTCCTGCCGCCTGGCCGCTGCTTTTGCTCCTGAGTTGGTAAGCTGCAGGGCGCGAGGGGAAGGCAAGTAAATCGTGCGCGGAGATAGAGAAAGCGGCTTCATCGGTTTATCTCGCACGAGCTGCGGAGGCGCGCAATGCAGTTTTCTCCGTGGTATCGATCTTGCGCGATCCGCGAAGCTTCCATATTCCAAAGCAAACGCCGGCAACAAGCAGACCCGCGAACACACACAGCAGCGGTGTGGACCACTTATCGAGGCTTGCCGACCACAGACGTACGATCCGCCGTCCGTAGATCGCAGCCAGCCAGGCGATGAGGGAATAACGCGCAGTGCGAGCCGCGCCATAGACAAGGAGGAAGCGCCTGCGCGGAACGCCCAGCGCGCCGGAGGCAAGCAGGAATGGCATGAGCGGAACGGGCGGTGGAAGTAATGCGGGCAAAAACACCGCCAGGATGCGGTGACGCTCCACCCACTTCACGACCCGCCCAAGAAGACGCGCCGGCACATAGCGTCGTAGCGCCGCTTCGCCGCCTCTTCTGCCGACACTCCATGTGGCGTATCCGCCGAGGAGGCTCCCGGCGATGGCCATCGGGCCCAGCAGCCATGGACTTCCACTATGCGCCACCAGCCACAGTAATAGCAGGTCAGTGCTGCCGGGTATCGGTAAAGGAATAGGGGAGGAATCGACTACCGCAACAAAGAAGAGCCCCAGCGCTCCCAGGTGCGTGAGCCAATGCGGCATTGACGAGTGATGCTTCGTCAGCGCAAGGGATTCGGCCAGTCGCCAGGTAAGAGTTTTCATACTGACCTGCTCTTGCGTTTGGAGATTGCGGCGATTGAACGACGACTGATTCGATGTCGAACGCGGGCACGCTGCTTATCGCTTCCCATACCCCTGGAGACAAGAGCCGTTCATAGGCACCACAAACGGGCGCGGCCTCATCCCGCATCGGCATTATTCAATGAGAACCAGTAATACCGCCGCCAGCAAAACATGCACCGCACGGGACGTACCGCGAACATTCCGAGCAGGCCGTCAAACAATCGCAGCTCAGCGGGCTTGAATTTGAGCGATTCGCAGTGAGGGCACTCGCGCCGTATCCAAAGCAAACGAGGAATCCATGCCGGCCAGGTTCGAGTCGAAAAGTTCATCTCAACCGCTCCTCGCGCCCCGTAACCGGATTACGTTCCTGAGTAAATCCATCAGACGGGCTGGAGTTCTTATCCAGCCACGTGAGCAGAGCGCGAATGCTGCCAGTGGCCAGCGCCATCGACGAATCTGCAGCCCCGTAATAAAGATTGATGCTGTCTCCATCCGCGCCGATCGTCTGCCCGCACGGAAACACCACATCTTTGACGTCGCCGCCACGCTCATAAGCAGCTTCAGGACTGAACATCCAGGAGTCTCCGCGCTGCAAACATATCTCCGGATTTTCCAAGTCAAACAGCGCCAGACCCAGGCGATAGATGCTTCCGGATGCCGTTTGCCGCACTCCGTGATAAATCGTCAGCCAGCCTTTTGCAGTTTCAATCGGCGGAGAGCACAGGCCAATCTTATTCGCATCCCACCATCCGCCACGCCGAGCTTCCAGGATGATCTTGTGACCACCCCAATGCCGCAGGTCGGGCGAATAAGAGATCCACATGTGCGCGCCCAGCGTCGTCACCGGCCGGTGAATCAGCGCCCACAGGCCCCCAATTCTCTTAGGCAACAGGGCAGCGTCCTTGTCTTCCGGCTGCATGATTACGCCAATTCGATCAAAGCTCCTGAAATCTTTAGTCAGCGCCAGCGAGACTCCGGGACCGCCTCGAGCAAAAGAAGTGTAAGCCACCGCATACTGCTCCAATTCCGGAACGTAGGTGATGCGCGGGTCTTCGATGCCCCATATCTCTTCAGGATAGTTGCGTGGGTCTGCCGCCAGCGTTGGTTCAGAATCGATACGCCAGTTGTCAATTCCGTTGGCCGAACGCGCCGCGCACAGGTGAGACAATCCGCGGCGGTCTTCCACGCGGCAAAGCAGCAAAGTGTCCCCATCAGGCAGTTTCACTGCCCCAGCATTGAAGACGCTGTTAATCGGATAGGGCCAGTGTTCACGGCTCAGAATCGGATTACCGGAATACCGATTGAACAGCGGACATTCGATGCAAGGCTCCGTCTTTTCCTGTTCATGGTCGATGGATTCCGCCAATTCAGCGGCTGGAATAATTGGATTCAAACAGACACACTCATTTCCTGATGCAGTTGATCTACACTGGCTACTTTGGCCACCCGCATTTCGAGCAGGGCCATCAGGAACGAAAGCGTTGATTCCGCCCCCTGGTTTTCGTTGATGCGGTCCGGATGAAGGCCGTCTCTGCAGCCGCCTGTCATTGCGTCATAGACCGGCGCCTGCAAGTCGTTCCTACCGAGAAACCAGCCGAAGACACGGCGGGCCTCTTCAAGCCAGCAGCTTTCCTCCGTCAGCCTATAAACCTCAAGACAAGCCGAGACCGTTGCGCATGCCTCCACCGGCTGCTGATCGAAGCGCGCCTTCTCACTGCCCTCAATAAAGAATCCGTTGGACCCGATCGGCACAAAGATCTCCTTGTCGTCGCGGTGCTGCTCGGCGACAAGCCACTTGAGGGAATCCATTCCAACTTCAATCATTCTCTGGTTGTCGCTTCGCCATCCAGCCAGGATGAGCGCTTGCGACAGCCTGGCATTGGAGTAAGAGAGACTTTTCTCAAACCATCTCCACGATGCTGAGTGAGCGCGCTCATAGATATCGAGAAGCCTATTCGCAAGCATATTTCGAACGCCCTGGATTGCCCTGTCGCCTGGGAACCAGTCCAGATAGGCTTGCATGCCCAGAATGCAAAACGCCCAGGCACGCGGGCTGGTGAACGTCAACGTTGCAGGGACTGCGGCCTCGAAGAGTCTCCCTGCCGCACCTCTCAATCCCGCATCCCGCGAGTGGCCGAGCACTTTCCCGAGCGACCATAGGGCCCGACCATGACTATCGTCCGATCCAATATCTTCACGCCACTTACGGTCATAACCTAGAAAATTCTCGAACCTGCCCGTTTCGGTGTTGAAGGCAAACCATAAGAAAGACAGGTAGCGGCGAGATAGATTCAGATATTCCTGTCTGCCAACTTGCGGCAGGCAATCTTCCAGCAGAATCGACACGATCAGCGCTCTTGCGTTGTCATCGGTTGTATAACCTTCGTTCGCATTGGGAACCGAGAAAATTGCATGTTGCAAAATGCCTGTATCGTCTGTCATGCTCAGCAAATGAGCCGTATTCAACACCGGAAGAGCTTCGAGAGCGCTGGCCGCCACTTCGTGCTTGTGTGCCGCTCTTGGCTGCAACGTGCGCTCGAATCGCGCCCGCTGAAAGCTCGCCATATACTTATGCGCGGTCTTGGGCCAGATAGTTTCGCGCGAGTGAAGATAGGCCCGTTTCCGCATGGCATGTCGTTCCCCGTCGTTATCCAGTAGCTGAAGCACCGCTCCCGCTATGGCGTCGGGGCTCTCAAACGGTACAATCACGCCTCGGTTATTCGCCAATAGTTCCTTCGCGTGCCAATACGGAGTGGAGATGATCGCCTTTCCTGCGCCGAGCGCGATGGCAAGCGTGCCGGAAACGATCTGCGCCTCCTGCCGGTAAGGCGTGATGTATATATCCGCGGTGCCTACCTGCTCAACCAGTTCCTCGGCACTCACAAAGCGATTGAGCAGGATCAGTTGCGAAGAAACACCAAGTTGCTCTGCGAGAGCGTGAAGCTCTTCGCGGTAACGTTCGCCCTCACGTCGCCGGATGTGTGGATGCGTGGCTCCGGATACGATATACACCACGTTTGGATGTTTCGCCAGAATCGCGGGCAACGCGCGAATTACGTTCTCAATTCCCTTGTTGGGTGAAAGCAGACCGAACGTCAACAGTACCGATTTGCCTTCAGTGCCGAACTTGTCTTTGAAGTAATTGGGGTCCATGAATTGAAAATCGGGCACTCCGTGCGGAATGATGTCGATCTTACTGTTTGGAACCGCGTAAACGTCGCGCAAAAACTGCGCCGCCTGTTCGCTCATGACCACCACGCGATCGGAGAGCCTTGTTATCTCTTCGAGCACACGACGCTGATCAGGATCCGGATCGCGCAATACCGTGTGGAGCGTTGTCACGACTGGCATCTTCAATTTGCGCATCAACATTAAAATGTGGTCGCCGGCGACCCCACCATAAATTCCGTATTCATGCTGTACGCAAACCAGATCGTTGCCGTTGAAATTCAGGAATTCCGCGGCCCGTTCATAGGAGGCCGAATCCTCTTGCTCCAGTTCCAGGCGCACCTGTTCAGGATAGTCGTAGCTCGACTCCGGATCATTGACGGGAATCGCAAAGAGCCGGCCAGCTCCATATTCGGTAGCGAGGGCTGCGCATAAATCGGTTGTGAATGTGGCGATGCCACACTGACGCGGAAGGTAATTGCCTACAAACGCAATGCGCGTAGGCAACGGCAGGCTGCAGCTTTTTGACGCAGCCACGTTTGAAGCTGCCGGCGAAAGGCATCCCGACAGTTTTTCATTATGAGTCGTATCGGTAAGAAGCATAGAATCCTGCTTTCGCTCGTATCTGTACCGTCCAATCCGTCTCTGGTCAGCCTGATTGGGTCAGAATTGGCTCGAGCCTCGGGGCCTGCCTTGTGCTGAGGGAAACGATGGCTCTAAAGAGCCAAAACCTCGTGAAGACGGCTTTCCGCTGCCAAAGCAAGTGAAGAGCGTCTCTGTATTTGTCGAGTTTGAAGCATCACTCTTGCTATCTTGAGGCCCAGACAATTTGTGACCTGGAGCGACCCTAGCTCGGCAGCATTGAAGCGGTTGCTCACTCTCTTGAGAGCATTGACCAATGCCCGGTGGATGGCAACCTCCGGCGTTGCGCCGAGGCCACTGGAAGACCGGGAATCCGTCATCCACATGAAGTGCCATCCGGCGCTGCGAATGCTTGCATTCAATTCCGATGCAAGGACCCCGATCACCGCCGTCCAGCCTTTGCAGAACGGTTCTTTGCGCACATCGCATTGATCCGGCAGTATGCAATCTTCGCGAATAAATACTGTGTGAAGGTTCACGCTTGCCGGCTTCGCGAGACGGGGGATGCGCCGGTCCCATTTGAATCGGCGGCAGCCGGAACTGGAGCGACTTCTTCGATAAAGGGTGCAGCGGCATTCACTTTCGCTGTGCGCTCGATCCGAAAGCCGCTTTCGCTCAAGGGTCCGGTGCGGCCAAGCCGCATGGCTCGCCGTGCAGCAAAATGTCTATCGACGTCGATTTTCTTGATGAGGCCCATGGCCGCTCCGATCATTCTGTTGCTTGCTTGAACGGTGCTCGTCTGGAGCGAAGCCTGAAGAGCTGAAGGCGAGAAGAAGATCTAATAACTGCTCTCTCAAGCATACTCCACAGGCAGGAGATGCGCAGGCATCTCTGCAGACATTCGCCTGTCAAATTCGACCGAGAACCAGAAGTACGACGACAATCAGCAGGATGATCCCTAACCCACCTGTCGGATAGTAACCCCAGTTCCTGCTATGCGGCCACCGCGGCAGCGCTCCCAGCAGTGCCAGGATTAAAAGTACAATCAGAATCGTTCCAAGCATGTCTCACTCCTTATCTGCCTGCATGCAGGCAGCATGCAATCATCTGCTGCGGCCTCTCTTGAGGCCGCAGCTCTTTTGCGAATGTGCTACTTTAAGCTTCCTGTCGTTGCATTGGCCGGGCTGCCAATTGCGTCGCCGGATACAACCAGTTCCACCCTGCGGTTCTCCTGGCGTCCTGCCGAGTTGTCGTTCGAGGCTACCGGCAAAGTATTGCCAAAGCCCTTTGAGGTAACCGAATTCGTCGCCACACCCTGCGCAACCAGGTAATCGCGGACTGCACCGGCGCGGTTTTCAGACAGCTTCTGATTCATCTCGTCGCCGCCGACATTGTCTGTATAGCCGCCCACTGCAATGTTGAGAGATGGATAAGCGATAAGAATTCCGGCTACCTTTGCCAGCTTTTCCCTTGCGCCGGGCTTCAGCGAATATTCCCCGGTGTCAAACAAGACATCGGACATGCTGATGATGAGACCACGTGCGCTATCCCGCGTTTCAAGTATTTTGTTTAACTGCTCAGATAACTGCGCGCGCATGGCAGCCTTTTCACTATCCGCCTGGTGGGCGTTCAGTTGTGCCTGCTGAGCGATGGCCCTGGATTGATCGGCGTCGGCCTGAGCCGCGTTGATCTGCGCCGTCGATGTTGCCTGATTAGCTGCCAAGTCGGATTGTGCCTGTGCCGTGGCGGCCTGGGCTTGATCCTTTTGCCTGATTGCAGCGTCGGCCTGCGACTGCGATTGCGCCTGAGCAGTGGCCGAAGCCAGGCGTTCGTTAGCCGCAAGATCCTCGTCAATCTTCTTGACCGCGATCTCTCGCGCATCTTCTGCCGTTTGCACGGTCTCTCGCGACGTTGCGATCAGCTGCTTCCTGTCGGAATGCCCATCCGTCGCGTACCCGTCGGCAGTGCTCATTAACTGGGAAGCGTTCTGATAGCTGGCGCTGGCGTACTGTTCGGCCCCTTCGGATTTCGCGATTCGCACTGCATTGCGCGCCTCGAGAAATTCCAATGGCAGATTAGCATCCAGCACCACGGGGTCAAACTTATATCCGGTCGGAATGTAGCCGCCGCGTTCCATCAGCTCATACTTTGCATCCACTGCCTCGCTGGTCCCTTTGGTATCCGCGCGAACCACGTTCTCAAGAACAACCGCGTTGCTGGGCTGCCGGACCGCAAAATAGGGCTCCGCGGTAACGATCAGCGCGAATGCCTGGAAATCGGTGGTGGCTGTCAGCTTGCTTCTGTCGTTGCCGCCCACCAGCACTTCCCCAAGATTCACTGCGCGCCCTTCAGGCGATATTGCCCACAAGACATAAGTTAGATACTCGTTTCCAAAGGTCCTGGGGCTTTGCAGATTGCCGAAGTCGGCTTCTACTTCCATGGTGCCGCGTTTGCTGCGCACCTTGGCTTTTCCGTCGGCCGAAGGCATTAGAGCGGTGCCGGCAAGATCCACGTCGGTCACGCCGCTCTTATGCCGGTAGTTGATTGCATCGACCGAGCGGCTGATTACTACCACTCGGAATGTGGACGCCGGACCCATCGGTTCGGCAACAATGGTTGTTTGCGAGTTGATCTGGGCAAACGCGCTCAGACTCAATGCACCGCCGACGGCGAATAAAACTATGTTTCTCACGAGATCTCCTGCAGACTATTGCCTGCCATACTGTGTTGATTTTGCGTTCAATCCGATAACTTTCTCCGCCGGCCTATGGGTCGCGGCGTTTCAATGTCCAACCTTGAACTGGGCGAGATATTGGAGCCCGCCGGATATCCTCAGCAGCCACACAACCAAACAAATCACGACGACGCCATTGAGGATGCCCTTGATCGTGCCCTGCATCGGTATGAACCGGTTAATAAGCCAAAGCAGCACTCCTACTACGGCGATGATGATGACAACGGTGACTAATGGCATGTGATGTTCTCCAATCGAGGTGCTGAAGCCGACTGCATACTTGAGAGAAACGACAGACAGGCTTGTGGTAAGCCATGGGCCTGTCTGTCTAAGCAGAGATCCTGGCGTTATTTCTTTTCGGGCCTCGACTCCTCTTTAGGGGCCTCTTTGGGCGCCGCAGCAGCATGTTGCGCGGGCGCTGCGTGCTGAGCAGGCGCCGTGTGTTTCACCTGCGATACGGGCGCGACATGAGCCGCTGGTGCAGCTTTTCTCTGAACCACAGGCTTTGGCGCAGCTTTCACCGCTGGCCGCGCTTGAGTTCTCGCAGCTACCGGCGCAGCATGTGCCGCTGGCCTGGCTTCTGTCTTCGGTGCGGCCTTTGCAATCGGCTTCGGCGCTGCCTTTTCCGCTGGCCGTGCTTGAGTTCTCGCAGCTGCAGGAGTGGCGTGTGCTGCTGGCTTGGCGTGCGGCTGTACTTCAGCCCTCGATGCAACCTTTGCCTCAGGCCTGGTCTCCGCCCTCTTTGCAGCGGCCGGAACTGCCTTTTGTGCAACAGCCGGCTTGGCAGCAAGATTCGCCGGATGACCGCCGTTGGCCTTGGCATACGACGTTTTGTCGGCCTTGGCCGTTGTCTCGTGTTGCGTCTGAACAGCGGTCGGAGGCGTTTGCTTCTGGTGTCCGGCCGCCTGCTCGGCAGCCGTAGGCGCGTGCTGAATTCCGTGCGGACCGCCGTTGTATGACACATGATTCGGGTTGGCCACGATGCCGGCCTGGACGATTGTCCGGTTCACGTAAGTGGTGTGAACAAAGGTCCGATTCACGTTCACTACCGCCGTGTTGTAGGCAAAATTGCCGCCGCGCCACTCGCCGCCGGCAAACCCGATGCCACCGAATCCGAAGCCATAGTTCACGCCGCCGTAATAGCCCACGCTCTGGCCCCAATAGCCGCCATGAAAGCCGTATTGGCCGCCGCTAAAACCCCAGTAGGGCGGCGTCCAAAGTGCGCCCATGTAAGCAGGTTGCACCCATGCGCCTGGCACCCAGTAGTAGTCCCCATCACCGCCGGAATAGGCCCAGTACCCCGGCGTCCACATCAGATTTGGCTGAGGGCACATCGGCTGTACATAGACGGGCAGCATCGGTGGAGCAAAGCCAACGTTGATGGCGACACTAAACTGAGCGTTTATAGAAACTGCGGTAACTGATACCAGCAGAGCAAGCAGGAGTAGACGCACTTTACGAAACAATTGCATGGGAAGAACCTCCTGGTTCTTTCAAGCTCGCTCCACCGGGGGAATCAGAGTGATTCCAACTGCGGCGGTGCTTAGGAGCTACTTAACCAGAATAGGAGGAATGTTCCTCCAAGTCTGGTCAATTGAGCACAGGTGGTTTTCGTTCCTCACTTATCTCGCAATCGCATCTAAGGCTTCTGCGTTGAGCGGGTGAGAGCATCGGCCGGTCGATCTGAAGCGACTCCAGTAGGAGCTGCGACCGCGATCCCAGTAGGAACGGCGGCCGGCGGTTTCGCGTCAACTGGAATCTCGGTACCGGTCGGGAAGATAAGTATCTGGATCGAACCCCAATCGGAGTCAGGGTTTGCGCTTGTCTGCTTGCCCGTTCCCAAGGTCTTAAGCTGGCTGTCGTCGAATCCGAAGTTCTCAACCAGGTACTCGCGGATGACCATTGCCCTGGCCTCGGTCAGAACGAGATCCTTCTGGGTGTCGCCATCCATGCCGGTAGAAACCACAACGACCGCAACTCCGAATTGTGACTGCGCCAGGAAGTCGCCGGCGGCTTTGAGAGCCTTCTGATCCTTGATCTTGGCTGAATCGCGGCTATCAAATAACTGCTTGCCTGCATAGGTGAACGCCTTCACAGGCACACCTTGCGGGAGCGCCGCTATTCGATTGGCGGCCAAGTCGGCAGAATCTTCGTATCCGCGCTTCTTGAAATACCCGCTTAAGAAGAAGTTATGTTTCAGGGCCTCCATATTCTCCTGGAAGTCCGTCACCCCGCCCTGTGCCTGAAGCAGCGTTGCATTCAACGTCGTCGTGGACTGTTCCACGTTGTTATAGAGTTGCTTGTCGTTAACCAGCGCACCTACGGTTCCCTGTCCTGAATCGATCTTCGCGGTGATCGAGTTAATGTGCGCCGTAGCCAATGTAGCGTTGTCAATGGCTTCCTGGCTGCTATCCATAATGCCCTTCATCTTTTGCAGCAGATCCGCCATTTCAAGCGGCGGAACGCTCTGGATAGTGTCGCCATTCTTGACGTCTGCTTGCCCTGCAGATCCAAATGAAATAGCGAGGTACTGATTGCCCAGCAAACCCTCGGTCAGGATCGATGCGATGGAGTCTTGCTTGATGATCGCGTGCGTGGACTTGGCCAGCTCAATGACAACTGTCACCTTGCCGCCTGGCTTATCCGGCAGCAGGATTTCGGTGACTGTTCCACTGTGTACCCCGCCCACTTGCACGTCTGCGCCCTCAGCCAGGCCTGCGGCATTGTCAAACTGCGCCTTCAGTAGATACGTGGAGCCGAACAGATATTCTTTGCCCCCGATGATAAACACCCCCGCAGCCAGAACCGCCAGGGTCACAACGATGAAAGCTCCAAGCCTTGCCAATCTCGACATAAATCTCCCTGCTATTGCTTCAGAAATTCCTTCACGAACTCGATGTCACTCTGTTGAAGGTCGCCAAATGTACCCTCAAGCACCACACTGCCCTGATTGAGCAGAGCGAGTCGTCCTGCAATCGTCCTGGCGCTATGCAGATCGTGAGTCACTACTATGGATGCCATCTGGCGTTCTCTCTGGAGCTTGAGAATCAACTCGTTGAATTCTGCTGAGCTGATCGGGTCCAGGCCAGCTGTCGGCTCGTCGAGCAGCAGGATCTCCGGCTCAAGAGCCAGCGCACGCACCAGGCCCACACGCTTTTGCATTCCGCCCGAGATGTCGGACGGCATCTTCTCGATGTCGCCTTCCATGCCCACCTCGCTCAGCAACTGCTTTACTCGGTCGTTTCGCTCGGCTTTCGTAAGGTCTCTTCGATGGTGTTCCAGAGGAAACGCAACGTTACTGCCGACAGTAAGCGAATCGTAGAGCGCTGCGTGTTGAAACAGGAAACCCATCTTCTTCCGGATCTCTCCCATGCGGTCGAGCGCCAGACCGGCGATGTCCTGACCTTGAATGCGAATCGATCCCAAATCAGGTTTTTCCAGTCCGACTATCAGCCTCAGCAGCACGCTTTTCCCTGTGCCGCTGCGTCCCAGCACAGCCAGGGTTTCTCCGCGATTAACGCTTAAACTTACCCCGTTGAGAACCGTGTGAGGCCCGAAAGTCTTATGCAGATTTTCGACCGCGACAAACGGCACACTGTTTTCCTGCTGAGTGGTTCCTTGCTTCATCGCATTGTCAAGAACTGTAGCCATATTCGCTTCGCGTACGTTTCACGTAACAGTTGCAGTTAAGAAAAGAAAACGAGAATGAACTTCACCATCACAACGTCGGCCAGGATAAGAAAGAGCGATCCCAGTACAACCGAGTTAGTGGCCGCTCGACCCACCCCTGCGGCGCCTCCGCTGGTGCGCATCCCTTGAAAGCACGCGATGAGCCCGATGATGAGGCCATAAACGGCGGTCTTGAAGGTGGGCGGAAGGAAGGCGTTGAAGGTGGCACCCCTGAAGCCAAGTGTGACGAATTGGTGAAACGAGAGAGGCTCAACCAACGCCTGCGCAAACCAGCCGCTCAGCAAGGCGCATGCGTCGGTCGCCAGCGTCAGCAGCGGCAACATCAGGATGCAGGCCAGAATTCGTGTCGCGGCCAGCAGCCTGTAGGGGTTGATCGCAGACGCCTCAATCGCATCGATCTGCTCGGTCACTTTCATCGATGCCAGTTCCGCGCCCATGCCAGCGCCAACGCGTCCGCTCACCACCAGGCCCGTTATCACCGGACCCATTACCTGGATCACGGAGTAAACCAGAGTGGAGGAGAACATCGACTTGGCGCCGAATCGACTTAGGCTGTAGCGAGCTTCGAGCGAGATGATAACGCCAATCGCAGCGCCGGCCATGACCACCAGCGGCAGAGACTTCGACCCAACTTCGTCGAGTTGCCGAATCAGCTCGCGCCACTCATACGGCGGCGTCACTAACGCTTTGAGAACCTGCCAGGTGAAAACGCCAAGGCTGCCGAACCACTCGAAAAAACCGTTGAACAGCCCCGAAGTAGTGGCTGCAACAGAGGGCATGAGCCCGTTCCGCCGCCCCTGAAGTGGAGCGGCGATGCCCGTGGTTGCCGTGAATCCTCTGTCGCTCAATGATTTGGTCCTGGATCTGGTGAACCGTGCGCATTGTTCAGATGCATGCGTGAAATCAGGGCGTGAGGTCCGCTATAGAAGAACTCCAGGGCAATGTTGCCGCCCATATATCCCAGCAGGCTGTAGTTGCCCATTCTGAACGCATCTTTTGCGCCGAAACGGTTCGGAAACCATCCATAAACCGCAGTCATGGAGCCCGCATAGGGCGCGATAAGCGCGGGAAAAGAGAAGACGCGATGGCCGTCCTGGCCGCGGCGCGCTGTCAAAGTAGAGATCACAGCGTGGCGCAGCCGCGGAATCGCGCCTCTGCAATCGCAGCGGTAGTACAACGTATCTTCCTTGAAGGCTTCCGCCAATCCGTATCGCGTCGTGGTTCCGATAGCCGCGATAGCGAAGTCGGAACCGAATCTCCTGCCGTAACCCTTCAGGCCCTGGTTCCACTCCGGAGGAGCGTTGCCCAACTGATTGATTCCAGCCGCGAATGCAGCGCCTGCAATGGGATAAGGACCGAAGGCGTCGAAAACGTAGTTGCCGACCTTCGTTCTTTCAGTCGGCCGCACGTACGTCGGGTTCGTTTCCGCAGGGGCCGTAACCGTCGCAGTCGCCGAAGAATCTTCAGTGAGGGTTAGGGATTGCGATCTCGACCGCACGGGCACAGCTCCCAGAACTGCAATAACCAGCACGAGGAGCATCGCCCTGGGAATCTTCTGGTTTGAAGATCCCCGGGCGGATCGGTCGCTTTGCATTCCAGTCAGGACTGCCTGACCGGCCCACAAGAATCGCGACTCCGAAACCGATTTGAATGATTTCATCGTCTCTCCTCTAAAGCGGCATCGCCCATCTTAGTCATGGGCTGCGATGTCACTGAACGGTGTCACAGCAAGGCTGTGCCCATAGAGATACTGGCAGAGCGGAGACAGCAAAGGATGGTCACAATTGCTCGTAGTTGCAAATGACCTTATTGCGGCTCGTCCAATTCGCGAAGCCAAACGAGCCCGGTATGCGGGCATTCTCCTGCGGAACAGAATATGTTTAAAAGTGCACATCCTTTCCTGTTGTGATCGGAGGAGAATGGGACTCCCGCTATCTTATTCATTCGGCCAGGAGACCCTCATGTCTGAACAGCGTGCTTTTCTTTCTATCCCCAGCAAGATACTGTTGCCCATCGACTTCAGCGAATCTTCTCAAGCTGCTTTGGAAATGGCCGCCAATCTTGCCAAGCACTTTCAGGCCGAGCTTCATCTTGTGCATGTGATCCCGATGTTCCCCGCCTCAACACTTCCCGACTTCGCTCCAGAAGCCAAATTCCTTCAGGACGCACGATCGCTTGCGGAACGGCACCTGGCAAAATGCCATGCAGCTCTCGCGGCCAGGGGAGTTAGGTCAACCTCCAGCGTCGAAACTGGCAACGATGTCGCCGGCAACATTGCAGAAGTAGTAGACCGCGAGAATATCGATATGATGGTGATCTCCACACACGGCATCTCTGGCTGGCGTCCGATGGTCTTTGGGTCGATTGCCGAAAAGGTCCTGAGGCTCGTGCAATGCCCGCTCCTGCTCCTGCGTTCAGCCAAGCCTGACGAAAGTGCGAAGACCCCCTCCAGGCACTCCACCGAGTGGTGGTAGAAGAAACGACGGACAGGCGATCTATCCGGGCAATTCCGCAGTCAGATCGATGAGTCTGCGAAATTCAGCCAGGAAAAAGTTGGAATGGCAAGACATTCGAAGCCGAGATCTCGGGGAAATGACCTATGGCGGAAGAAATATCGCCAAAGAGAGCAAAATTGATCAGATATGGGACTTGAATCCGAGCGATGATGGACAGAGATTGATCGTAATTACGATTAATTTCGAGGCAAACTTCCCTCACTGAATGCCTGCTCTTCAAAGTGACTTATTGCAACATGATCAGCTGGAAAACACGAATCGTTCACCAACCGGCAGAATGCCGGCGAAAAGGTCCCTCTTTTGAAAAAGAAAATTAAGCCCCAGTTCGACTGCGCCGCCTTTCTGGCAAACGCTGGACTTGGTCGCACGATCGTCGAACTAAAGCCCAAGCAAACATTCTTTTGCCAGGGAGATAATGCGGATACTGTGTTTTATCTGCAAAAAGGCCGCGCAAAAGTCACCGTCGTCTCGCATGCCGGAAAAGAAGCAACCATCACACTTCTCTCTGCGGGCGACTTCGTTGGGGAAGAGTCTCTCGCCACAATTGACGGCTTACACATGGCAACTGCTACTGGCGTGAACACCTGCACAGCGCTCAAGATCAGCAGGAACGAAATGGTACGAGTAATGCATGACGAGCCTGCGTTCGCCGACAAATTCCTCAAGTTTCTGTTGGCTCGCAGCATGCGTACCCAGGCAGATCTTGTCGATCAACTCTTCAACTCAAGCGAAAAGCGCCTGGCGCGGATTCTCCTGTTGATGGCGGAATTCGGCAAGCCGGGCGAACCGGATGCCTCAATCCCGCCCATTACTCAAGAAACATTGGCGGATATGATCGGGACCACCCGATCCCGGGTCAGCTTCTTTATGAATCGCTTTCGCAAGCTCGGCTTCGTAAGCTACGACGGCCGCATCCAGGTACACAAGTCGCTGCTCAATGTAGTCCTGCTCGATCAGTTGCCAGGCGAAAACGCAAAGAAGCCGGCCATTCTCCGCGTGCAGTAGGCTGCTTCCACTCAGTACTTCGCAGGGGCACTGCGCCCAGCTGATACCGGAGCCCAATTCGAATCGAATACATCTACCAGGGGCCAGGGATTGCCGTCCAGGTCATAGTGCAACTCTCCCTGTTTGTCGAGCGCGAGCTTGCTGGCCGGATACAGGAATCCTGTACTCTTGGTGTTGTCATTGTCATTGATATCGAACTGGCCAACCAGCATGTCGAAGGACTCGGATTCCGCGCTAGGATTCACTTCATCGGCCTGAAGCGGGCGATTAGTGATAAAAGTGACCTGCCGCCCGGTTGGCGTTACAACCACTTGGATGAAGGCAATGTCAAAGCTGAGATCTCCGGTAATCGAACAAAGACCTACCGCTTTCGTTTTGGAAAGCGCAGTGGCCAATTCCCTATCCTGGCCGTCTTGGAATGCCAGTGAAAGCACCTGCAGATCAGCAGAAGTGGTGTAGTTGTAAACGATCAGCGTTACGCCGACCACTTTCCCGTTTTGGGTGTATGTGGCCTGAATCGTCTCAGGACCTGGGCTGCTGGAAAACCCCGAGGTAGTTCCCAAGGCTAGGAAGCCCACTAGCAGAAGGCTGGAGAATCCTAACCTGCGGTCGCGTCCAATTACTTTCGCGAGTAGTTTCATGGCCTGATCCTCCAGCGCTTCCACTTCTTTGGAGACCTGTGCGCTGCACTCATCGCGTTATGCTGCTGATCTTTTCTCTTGGAGTTTTTGTGCCTGGACGAGTTCGTCGAAGATGCTTCTGTATTGGATCATGGCCGTGCGGAGCTCTTCAGTGGATGCTTCAACCCGGCCGGGCCTCACCGCAATAGAGTGCGCCACGCGGTAGTTTTCCATCACGCGAGGGTAACTGACTGAGATATCCGCGGCGCGCTGTTCAAAGTTGTCTTTGGGATAGCCGCGCGCTTCAAGGAGTGCAGCGATCAAGTCGTCGGCTTCAGTGACTGCGGCATGGGGATGGTCGACAAAGCGCGATTGTACTGTCTGCCACTCTGCGACGAATCGCTCCCGTTCGGTGGCGCCCAGTTCACGGATCTTCAGGGCTTCAACACGGGTCTGACGAATGGCCAGCTTTGATTCGGCCTTACGTACGGAACCATGCTGCGTAACTTCGCGGTCATATTCCGATCCAAAGCGATTGCGCAATGCGCGAGTACGAGTTTTGCGGAGATGCTCGAACCCTACAATTGCGACGATAACGAGGAAGACGAGCACGACTGCTGCGGTGATGAGTTGAGTATCGGTGAAGTGGTAAGGCATTGTGTTCTCCTGGGCGGTATTTCCGCAATGGCAAATGGTTAATGGGGAGGGCTTCTACGGAGGAAGAAACCTGCCCACGAACCATCATGAGCTTCCCAGCACGTGAACTCTGACCAGAATTGCACACTCCGTAAAACTGCTGAGATTGTGAGAAGAACTCAAAGTGGGCGTATTCCGCAATTGCTGTGTAAATGAACTTCGGACCAATCCCGGCGACTTGTGCCTTTGTCGTTTGAATATTGGTCAGCAACACTCGGTTCGCGAACTTCGAGTTCGATAACTCGAGTTTGACGATGATATAGAATCTCGTCCTTGCTCCAGGAGCTTTGCGGGAAGAGGTTGCGGTCGTATTCGGGTTCGAAGTAATGAAGGAAAGGCGCTGCTTCTCCCCCTCGATTCCTTCGGTATGCCCTGACGACGGTGGCCACCCCGGAAATAAGTGCGAAAGCACCAATGGTCACAAGGATATTTGTAAGGTCGAACAAAGCATTCTCCTTTGCACAGAACGACCGCGACGGCTCGATCGGGTGAACGGGCAGGCACGTGCTCTGTGTCAACTGTGAAGCAGGCTGGGCTCGCTTGGCTGGTCAGAATTGCTCAATAAGGAACCATAATTCAGGCTTGCCTCGGACCGCCTGGACGATAGCGATTCTTGCGCACCATCCCGTCGGATCTATTACATAGTGGACAGTTTCGATTGAAGTGTAGATGTCTGATTTTCGTTATTTTTCCTGGAAGTGATCTGTTTGGAACAGTCCTGTCAATTTAGCCATTGCTACTCTTGGGCGTTCCATGTGAGTCGGCATGCAACATCGAGCCATTAAGACGATGGGCTTTGGTTGCTGTGCCACCACAGTTGGATGAGGGAGTAACAAATGCGCAGATATTGGAATGTCTTCTCGTGTTTTCTGGCGGCTCTTCTGGTCGTCTTTGTTGCCGGCTGCGGTCAAGAAACAGTAAGTCTTCCCGGCGTTGTATCTGTAACTCCCGCTCAGGGTGCTACCGGTGTCGTCATTAATACGACTGTCACCGCGACCTTCAGCATGACGATGAACTCAGCCTCGATTACCACATCATCCTTTACATTGGTAGGACCGGGCGGAGCTGCCGTTGCTGGAGCCGTCGCGTACAGCGGCACAACTGCCACCTTCACGCCGTCTGCCGATCTCGCGTACGGAACCACCTATACGGCCACCATTACCACTGGAGCCTCAAGTCCGGGCGGCGCTGAGCTGATCGGCCCCTACGTGTGGTCCTTCACTACGGCTTCTCAGGTTTTTCCGGCTCTTACTGTTCTATCCACGCTCCCTGCGAACACAACCACGGGCGTACCTGTCACCCAGGTGCTCAGCGCGACCTTTAGTGAGCCGATGAACTGTCCGGCGTTTCCTGCCACAGCGTTCACAGTCACTGGTCCCGGCACGACCCCCGTACCAGGCACCATCGGTTGCACGGGCGCGGTCGCTACGTTCACACCTGCGGCCGACCTTGCGATTAACACTGTGTTTACAGCCACCGTCACCACCGCAGCCCAGGATCTCTCCGGCGTATCGCTGGCCAGCAACTTCGCATGGACGTTTAAAACGGCTCTGGCTGCAACCCCGCCGACGGTTATCTCCACCGTGCCGGTGGATGGAGCCGTGGCCGTGCCCATCAACCAGGCGCTCAGCGCAACCTTCAACGAGGCAATGACTCCAGCCTCGATCGACACAACAACCTTCACGCTGCAGGCGACGACAAGCGGGACTGCCGTAACTGGAACTGTCGCCTATGTTGCGGCGGGCTCGACAGCGACGTTTACACCAACCGCAAGCCTTGCCCCCACCACCGAATACACGGCCACGATTACCACCGGGGCTGAGGATCTGACAGGCACCGGGCTGGCCAGCAACTACGTCTGGACATTCACGACGGCTGCTCTCCCGATTGCCGTACCGCCGACGGTGATCTCGACCATCCCCGCCGATCTGGCCGTCGACCAGCCTCTGAATCAGATAGTCAGCGCCACGTTCAGCACGGCGATGAACCCGGCCACCATCAATTCAACAACCTTTACCCTGACAGGACCAGGCGCCACTCCAGTGTCAGGCCTGGTTGCCTACGCCGCGGTTGGAAATTCGCTCACGTTCACACCCACAGCGAACCTCGCAGCCAGCACAACGTTTACGGCCACCATCACCACCGGGGCTCAGGACCTGGCGGGCACAGCACTGGCCAACAACTACGTCTGGACATTTACAACCGGCACGGCAGTGAGTTCCACGGCGCCGGAGATCGTTTCGACGGTCCCTGCCAATGCGGCCTCAGGCGTGCCTTTGGACCAGGCAGTCAGTGCAACCTTCACCGAGGCAATGAACCCGCTGACGATTACTACGGACACCTTCACACTTGCGGGACCGGGTGGTGTTGCGGTACTTGGAACAGTGTCCTATGACGCGGTCGACTTCATCGCAACTTTCACGCCCACGGTGCCGCTGATCGCCAGCAGCAGCTATACCGCGACGGTAACCTCCGGAGCCACAGACCTCGCAGGCAATCCGCTCGGGACAACCGGGGCGCCGAACCCCTGGACCTTCACGACCGGTACGGCAGTAGTTCCACCGCCAATCATCATCGGGCCGACCATCGCGCTGTTTGGCGGCTTTGGCGGCGCCGCCGGGATGACCAACCAGGGAACCCTCACGGTGGTCAATGGGGATATCGGGACTACGGGCGCCTCCACCACGATGACCGGATTCCACGATACCAGTCTTCCGATTGTTGGCGCCGTATGGCCATGCACGTATACTGAAACGCCACTCAACATAGGGCAGGTGAATGGGACGATCGACACCGGTCTGCCGCCTCCTACTGTGAATTGCCCCGATGAAGGAACCGCTGCTACCCTCGCGATCGCAACCAAGGCCTTGGCGGAAGCTACAACCGCTTACAACACTCTTCAAGGCCTTCCCTCAGACGGCGTTCTGGCAGGCGGATTGGGCGGCACAACCATTTACCCCGGCGTCTACACAAACGCAACCACTGTGGAAATAACAGGGGGGAATCTTACTCTCGACGCGAAGGGCGACCCCAATGCGTACTGGGTCTTCCAGATCGGATCATCTCTCACCGTAGGCTCGGCAGGACAGCCTAGCAGTGTCATCCTGGCCAACGGCGCCAAGGCCGGCAACATATTCTGGGCGGTCGGAAGCGGTGCGACTATCAACGGGGCGGGAGGCGGGACGTTCGAGGGAACCATCATCTCTCAAGCGGGGATCTCGGTTTCAACTGCCGGAGTTGTTGCGATAACGACGATCAACGGCAGACTGATTGCTTTGGGCGCGTCGACCACACTGGTGAACACCGTCATCAACACTCCTGCTCCGTAAGGCCTTGGCAAGGACCGCCCCTCGGGGCGGTCTCAGCCGGGTTCCGGCGACGGTGTGTTTTGTACTTTCTATTCGCGTCGAGTTAACCCGGCGCTCAGATTCTTGATGATCGCGACGCGTAGTTCGGGAGGCAACAATGAGATTAAGTGCGAGGATGATTGCCACAGGGGCATTTGCTGTTTTAATCATGGGCGGATTCCTGCTCCATGCGGAGAGCGCTGCAAGACCATCAACCAGTGATGCGGCGGCTGCCGATCCTGGCGTTTCCTCCTCAGCCGAGCCGGTCGCCTCCATCCTGTATGTACCGATGCCCCAAGCCTCAATGGCCGCAGCGTCGCCCTACTCAGCAGGACTGAATGTCAGTTCGCCTCGAGCCGAACTATTCCTGGGTTACTCTTATCTGCGCGCAGTGCCAACGCTGGCAACCGGGAACCGCCTGGTGTGGCTTAATGGCGGCAGCACGTCTATCGCGTTTAACTTCAATCGTCACCTGGGACTGGTCGCCGACTTTGGCGCCTACACTAACTCGCAGATGCGATTCACCGGCACCTATACGTCTACAGTGAACGTGAACAACTCGAACGTAGGCGTCCTCTCGTATCTCATCGGTCCGCGGCTTTCGTTCAGGAAGAACGAAAGAGTCTCTCCCTTTGTTCAGGCTCTATTTGGAGGCGTGCATGCGAACCAGGTATCACTCGCCGGCTGTACATTCAGTTGCACGCTCCTCCCCAGTCAAAACGCGTTTGCCATGACCGCGGGAGGCGGGCTGGACCTGAGAGTCCGCCCTCATCTCGCCATCCGCATCATCCAAGCCGAATACCTGATGACCAGGTTCACGAGCTACACGACTGGATCTGCCGCGACGCAGAACGACATGCGTCTTTCTGCCGGAATCGTAATTCGTATGGGGGGAAATCCCGCAACGCCGCAAGTCACCCTGGCGTGCTCTGTCAGTCCGACTGCGATCTTCCCCGGCGACCCGGTTACGGTGACCGCGACGGCCAGCAACTTGGATCCCAAGCTCAATGTGGTATATACCTGGGCTGGCGTGCCAGGCCTGAATGGCAACGGAACGACAGCTTCATTGGACTCGGCCGCCACAGCTTCGTTGGCGCCCGGCGCCTACACGGTGAATTGTGGAGTGAAGGAAGGCAGACCCGGCAAGGAGGGCCTGATGCCGTGGGAATCTGCCGGCGCAACCGCCAGCTTCACGGTCAAGGCGTTTGAGCCGCCGACGATCAGCTGCTCGGCCAGCCCCAGCAGCCTCAATCCGGGCGACAAGAGCGTCATCACAGCTGCCGGGGTGAGCCCGCAGAACCGCCCGCTCACTTATAGCTACTCGGCTCCCTCGGGCGCGGTCAGTGGCAGCGGCGCAACGGCCACCTACGATTCGACGGGCGCACCGGCCGGCCCCGTGGCCATCACGTGCAACGTATCGGACGACAAGGGCCAGACGGCAACCGCAAATACCAGCGTGACGATTGCGCCTCCTCCGCCTCCTCCGGCCCCTCCCGCGGAGCAAGTGCAGCTCGAGACTCGCCTGGCGCTGCACAGTGTCTTCTTCCCGACCGATCAGCCCTGGGCCAAGCATCCCGAAGGCGGCCTGCTGGTCAGCCAGGAGGGAACACTGACCACCCTGGCGACGGACTTCAAGCGCTACCTCACATTTAAACCCGATGCCCACCTCATTCTGACAGGACACGCAGATGTACGCGGATCGGTCGAGTATAACCAGGCGCTTTCCGATCGCCGTGTCGCTCGCACCAAGCAGTTCCTGGTAGAGCAGGGTGTTTCCGAAGCCAGCATTGAAACGCGCGGCGTTGGCAAGGACGAAGAGCTCACCCCCGACCAGGTGAAAGAGCTGGTGGAACAGAGTCCCGACCTGAGCGATGCGGAGCGGGCCAAGGTTCTCCACAACCTGAACGTCATTGTCCTCGCTCAAAACCGCCGTGTAGACATTAGGCTGAGCACCACCGGCCAACAGTCGGTGCGCCTGTACCCGTTCAACGCCGCAGATGCCATGACGCTTATTCAGGAGAAGTCGACGACGCCCAGAAAGAAGGCCGCGACCACCCAAAGGTAGCCATATAAACCGCTGGAGCAGGAATCGAGACCCGCTCCGGCAGCAAAACTAATCGGCCGGCGCGTGCAAAGTTGAAGAGGGAGGCCGGACAACCATTAGCAAAATGCGTATCGATTCATTCCGGATTGTCGCCTACACCGGCTCTCAGAATGGAAAGGTTGTCTCCATCGTCCTGATTCCGGCAGATGCCACGTTCGATGCCACGGGTGATACCCCTGTCGAGTAGCGGCCTTCGGCGGATAGAGAACTTATCAAGACCGGCCCGCAAAGGGCAGAGGAGGGTTCCATGTCACAAAGTGCAGTGGATAGAGCGGTTGAACACATCGCCGAATCGGCTCACCAGGCTTCTTGCGCAACGGGAGCGATTGCCGATGCGTTCGGTGAAGGCGTGGATGTTGTTACGCGCACGGCTAAGCACAGCGGTGATGCGGCCAATGATTTCTTGAATGAGACGACCCGCCGCCTGCAGCGCAACCCCGGGCTAACGATTGCGGCGACGTTTGCGGTGGGTCTCACCGCAGGGGCATTCCTCGGCTGGGTGATAAAGCGAAGGTGAGGCAGAACCTCTGGCGACGATCGGCCTTTTGACACCGCTCACGGCAGATCTTACCGTCTTGGGCCAGTCTTGAGGCGCCAACTCTATATCTGTGCCGGAAAATCGGAGCCACTTTATCATTCCGAAGTCGTCCACGCTTTCGAGAACGTGTCACTCCGACTTCTCCGACGGACACCTCGTTTCCCTTCGTTCCGGTAATCCGAGTCAAGAGAGCAAAACTGACCAGAACTTCAAGGTACGAGGTGTCATGGTGATAACAGGAGATCTCAACCATGACGGAACAATTTGAGAATCTAGAAGAATCGAAACTGGAAGTTGAGGCGGTCTCGGACACCTCGGCACAGCAGCGGATTGAGCAAGTCGCTGAGAAAGCTGCTGAGAAATCCACAAAAGCAGAACAGCTTTACGACAAGAATAACCCTATCTTTTCAAAATAGCTGGTTATCAGGGATGTGAGCTTGCAGCCATAATGTCTGCGGCATGAGAAGACGCACCGTCCACTTTGTGCAGCCTTCAATGCGCCGCCATCACAGCTATTCAAATGAAATGCGGTTGGCTGTTCTTGAGCATATCGACGCAGATTGCGCGTCGCCGCAGGAAGATACCCTCCAAGAGTTAGCCAAGTACGCCTCCACGGCGCATCGGCGTCCACTTTCGAGAATTCAAGAGCCTGCGAAGAACCTTCGCCGATGCGGTCCAACGCTCTTCCAATCCCCCATGACCGGCGCTTGGTAATAGGAGCGAGAACAGGAGAATATCCATCGTGAAGACCGATGCAGAAAAGCCCGAGCCTAAACCGGAGTCCGAGCCGGCTCCGAAAGAAGACAAGGATGCTCTAAAGTCCCTTCCCATGCCCGACCTGATGAAAAAGCTGGGGGCCTCGGCAGATGGGCTTACCCAGGCTGAGGCCCAAAAAAGGCTGGCGCAATACGGTCCCAATGCCATCATTGAAAAGAAGACCAATGTCTTGCTGAAGCTCCTCTCCTATTTTTGGGGACCCATCCCGTGGATGATTGAAGGAGCCGTCATTCTGTCGGGAGTTGTCCGGCATTGGCTGGATTTTTTCATCATCCTCCTTCTGCTATGTTCCAACGCGGTGGTAGGATTCTGGGAAGAACACCAGGCGGGGAACGCCATCGCCGCACTTAAGGCGCGTTTGGCGACCCTGGCAAAGGTCAAGCGGGACGGCAAGTGGGAGAATCCAAAAGCCAGCGAACTTGTACCTGGAGACGTGATCCGTCTACGGCTTGGCGACATTGTTCCCGCGGACGCGCGCCTGCTGGAAGGCGATTCGATCGAGGTTGATCAGTCCGCATTGACCGGGGAATCTCTTCCTGTCACCGCCAACCCCGGAGGGGCTGTGTTTTCCGGATCGATCATTCGCCAGGGCGAGATCGACGCAATGGTTTATGCGACCGGATTGAATACTTACTTCGGCAAGACCGCGCAAATGGTCGAAGAAGCTCACACGGTCAGCCATTTCCAGAAGGCCGTGTTGAAGATTGGCGACTACCTGATCGTCCTTGCGGTGGCGCTGGTCGCATTGATCTTGATTGTCGCGCTCTTTCGTGGTGACAAGGTGCTCACCACGCTGGAGTTTTGCCTGGTGCTTCTCGTGGCCGCGATACCCGTGGCCATGCCCACTGTGCTTTCGGTGACGATGGCCGTCGGTGCTCGCTTGTTGGCGAAAAAAGAAGCCATCGTGACCCGCCTGTCAGCCATTGAGGAATTGGCCGGCGTGGATGTATTGTGCTCGGACAAGACGGGCACGCTTACCCAGAACAAGCTGACACTGGGCGATCCCTTCACCGTGAATAATATCTCTGGCAACGACGTCATTCTATGGGCAGCACTCGCGTCGCGCGCAGAAGATAAGGACACGATTGACCTCGCCGTGATTGGCGGTGTGAAAGACGATAAGGCCCTGAAGAGTTTCAAAGTCCTCCACTTTCAGCCCTTCGACCCTGTACACAAACGTACCGAAGCCACTGTTTCAGGAACTGACGGAAAGCGATTCTTTGTGGCCAAGGGCGCGCCGCAAGTAATTCTCGAGATGTCAACCAACGCCGGCGAAGTCAAGCCCGCGGTTGAGAAAGCTATCAACGACTTTGCGGGCCGTGGCTACCGTTCCCTGGGCGTGGCGCGAGCCGATGAAGAGGGCAAGTGGAAGTTTGCCGGAATGCTGCCGCTCTTCGATCCGCCCCGCGAGCAAGCCAAGGCGACAATCGCCAGCGCACGGCAGATGGGCCTAGATGTCAAGATGGTGACCGGCGATCAAATCGCCATTGCTCGCGAGACATCAAAACAACTGGGCCTCGGTACAAACATCCTGGATGCGGCTGCGCTGGGTGACACCAAAAAACAAGAGTCTTCGAAAACTCAGGAGACTATCGAAAAAGCCGACGGATTCGCGCAGGTATTTCCCGAGCACAAGTACCACATTGTCGATGTTCTTCAGCAGCGAGGCCACATTGTCGGCATGACTGGTGATGGCGTCAACGACGCACCTGCACTGAAAAAAGCGGATTGCGGCATAGCTGTATCCGGCGCAACGGACGCGGCGCGTGCCGCGGCATCCATCGTACTGCTTGCGCCAGGGCTCTCGGTAATCATCGACGCCATCAAGGAGAGCCGCCGCATCTTCCAGCGGATGAACAGCTACGCGATTTACCGCATTGCCGAGACGCTGCGTGTGCTGTTCTTCATGACGCTCGCAATCCTGGTATTCAACTTCTATCCCCTCACTGCCGTGATGATCGTAATGCTGGCGCTGCTCAACGATGGAGCTATCCTGTCCATCGCCTACGACAACGTCCTCTACAAAAACAAGCCCGAGTCCTGGAATATGCGGCTTGTGCTTTCGATCTCTACAGTGCTGGGAGTGATCGGGGTTGCCGCTGCGTTTCTTCTGTTCTATTTGGGAGAGCGCGTCTTTCACATGGACCGCTTGCACATCCAGACTCTGATGTACCTGAAGCTCTCCGTGGCCGGGCATTTGACAATCTTCCTCACGCGCACGCGCGGTCCCTTCTGGTCCATACGCCCCGCTCGAATTCTCTGGATCGCGGTGCTTGGCACGCAGACCATTGCGACGCTGATTGCGGTCTATGGCTTGTTCATGGCGCCCATCGGTTGGAAGTGGGCAGGATTCGTCTGGGCCTACGCTCTGATCTGGGCCCTCATCAATGACCGGGTGAAACTGCTTGCTTACCGTATCTTCGATCCGGCCAAGCCTGCGCTGCTTTCAAAGAAGTCTGTCGATCATACTTCGCAGATCGCCGCGCGTGCCTATGAGCTTTATCAGCAGCGAGTTCACGGCGAAAGCCCACATGATCAGGACTGGCTTGAGGCCGAACGAGAGATACGCGGGGATCAGACAGCTGTAAAAAAGATCGCGTAATAGCGAAGGGACTGGATGAACATCGATTCGCAAGACTACCGTGTTCCGCCGGACAAAAAGGTCGATCTCGGCAAGTGGCCGACAGTTGTTGCGCCCTATTACAAGTCGAAGAAGCAATATCAGGAACTTCTGCACCAGCACATGGAGAAGTTGAGCTCGCTGCAGGATCTTCATTACGCCTCCGGCCGCTATGCATTGCTATTAATCTTCCAGGGGATGGATGGCGCCGGGAAAGATGGCGCCATCCGGCATGTCATGTCCGGAGTCAATCCGGAAGGTTGCGAGGTATTCAGCTTCAAGCAGCCGAGTGTCGAAGAGCTCGAACACGATTTTCTCTGGCGCACCACCTGTCGCCTCCCCGAACGCGGCCGCATCGGCATCTTTAATCGTTCCTATTATGAGGAAGTGCTGGTGATTCGCGTTCACCCGGAACTTTTGCGCGGCCAGGGATTGCCCGAGGAACAGCTTGACGAAAAGGACATCTGGGTCAAAAGGTATGACTCCATCCGCGATCTGGAGAAGCACCTTCATCGCAACGGCACGCAAATCGTCAAGTTCTTTCTCCACCTGTCTCACGAAGAGCAGCGAAAGCGATTCCTGGCGCGCATCGATGAGCCGGACAAGAACTGGAAGTTCAGCACCGCTGACATTCATGAGCGGAAGTACTGGAAGCAATACATGAAGGCCTACGAAGATTGTTTTCACGCAACCAGCACTCATCACGCTCCGTGGTATGTCGTCCCCGCCGACGACAAGGAGAACGCGCGGCTGATCGTCTCGCAGATTGTCCTTGATGCGCTCGGGGGACTCAAGATGGCGTATCCCAAAACCACCGCCAAGCGGCGCCACGAACTACAAGCGATCAAGAAACTGTTGGCGAAATGACGCCAGACAGCATTCGTGGGCGAATCCGGATGAATTAACCTCTCAAACTGCTGCCGCACTGTTACCTGTCGCGGATAAGTAGAAAAGGAACAACAATATGGCTACCACCGAACTCCCTTTGACCACTGACCAAGCTGCGAAATCCACCGCATTTGTCTTCGATGTCGCTCTGTCCACCGCGATTGCGGCAAACGGCAATGTCGAAGCCCAAGCTCCAGTGCCTAATGGACCGCTTTCACCGGACATGCTCGACAGGATGAATCGCTACTGGCGTGCGGCGAACTATCTGTGTATCGGGCAGATCTACCTATTCGAAAACCCGCTGCTTCGAGAGCCGCTCACAGCAGCACAGATCAAGCCAAGGCTTCTGGGGCACTGGGGAACGTCGCCAGGACAAAACCTCATCTACATCCATCTGAATCGCCTCATCAAAGAGCATGATGCCGACATTATTTACATTTCGGGTCCGGGACACGGGGGGCCTTCGCTGAACGCCTGTTCTTATCTTGAAGGCACCTATACCGAGGTTCACCCTGAGATCACACGCGATGAAGACGGCTTGCGGCTTATGTTCCGCAAGTTCTCTACACCGGGAGGCGTGCCCAGCCATTGCGGTCCGCACGTCCCGAACTCAATGCACGAGGGCGGCGAACTTGGCTACTCGCTGGTTCACGCTTTTGGCGCGGCGTTCGACAATCCCGATTTGATAGTCGCCTGTGTTATTGGCGACGGCGAATCGGAGACTTGCCCACTCGAAGGGAGCTGGAAATCGGTCAACTTTCTCAACCCGGTGCGGGACGGCGCGGTCCTCCCGATTCTTCACCTCAACGGCTACAAGATCTCCGCTCCCACTGCTCAGGGCCGAACCAGTGATGCCGACTTGAAGGCACTGTACACCGGGCGTGGGTACAATCCGTACTTCGTCGAGGGTGACGATCCTGAAGTCGTCCACCAGTTGCTGGCTCAGGCGTTGGACGATTGCTACGCCGAGATCCGGTCGATTCAAAACGAAGCGCGCGGCGGTGGATTCAAGAGACAGCCAATTTGGCCGATGATCATCCTCCGCACACCCAAAGGGTGGACGTGTCCGAAGGAAGTGGATGGAATTCCAATCGAAGGAACCTTCCGCGCACATCAGGTGCCGCTCGCATCGGTTCGCGACAATGCCGAACATCTCAAGATTCTTGAAGCCTGGATGAAGAGTTATAGGGCGCATGAACTCTTTGACGAAAAGGGCAAGTTTCTTGATGAACTGGCTGCCCTTGCACCTGCGGGCAATCGACGCATGGGTGGCAATCCTCATGTGAATGGAGGGCGCGAATTGATCACCATGGCGCTGCCCGACTTCGCAAATTACGCACTCGAGATTCCAGGGCCCGGTCAGGTCGTGGCCGAGGCTCCGCGTAAGCTTGGAGATTTCTTCCGCGACATCTTCAAAATGAATCCGACGAACTTTCGCATGTTTTGCCCGGATGAATCGAATTCCAATCGCCTTAACTCCATCTTCGAGGCCACCAAGCGCTGCTCAATGGCGGAGATTGTCTCAATCGACGACGAACTTGGTCCCGATGGCCGAGTGATGGAGGTATTGAGCGAGCATCTCTGCCAGGGATGGCTCGAAGGCTACCTGCTTACGGGCCGGCATGGCATGTGGTCCTCTTACGAAGCATTTGCGCAGGTCGTCGATTCGATGACTACCCAGCACGCCAAATGGCTTGAGCAATGCCGCGAGTATCCCTGGCGCAGGCCACTCGCGTCCCTCAATGTTTTGCTCACAAGTCATGCGTGGCGCAACGATCATAATGGCTTCAGCCACCAGGCAACCGGGTACGTAGACAATGCACTGGCGCGACAGAGTGAAGTGATTCGCGTCTACTATCCACCGGACGGAAACTGCCTTCTTAGTGTGTTCGATCATTGCCTGCGGAGCCGCAACTACGTCAACATTGTCACCTGCGGCAAGCAGCCGCAACTCCAGTGGCTCAATATGGATGAGGCTCTTGAGCATTGCTCGCGCGGAGCGTCGACGTGGAAGTTTGCCACGAATGACGAGGGTGGAGAGCCGGATGTCGTCCTGGCTTGCGCCGGCGACGTTCCGACGATTGAAATCTGCGCGACATCATGGCTCTTGCAGAAGCACGTGCCTGGCATCAAGGTGCGCGTGGTGAATGTTGTGGACTTGATGTCCCTGATGTTTCCAGACAAGCACGCTCACGGGATGGACGAGATGTCGTTCAATGCGCTCTTCACCGAGAAGGCGCCAGTGATCTTCGCCTTCCATAATAATCGCTGGCTTATTCACACCCTGGTTCATGGGCGCGCCAACGAAGGCCGTTTCCATGTGCACGGTTATATGGACCGGGGAACAACCACAACGCCATTCGACATGGTTGTGCTGAACGAAATGAGCCGGTTTCACCTTGCACTGGATGCTCTGAAGCATATTCCTCGTCTTCGCTTGCAGGCTGCGGCTGCAGTCGGTCTGTTTGCAAAGAAGCTGAATGAGCATCACGACTACATTCGCCAGAACCTTGAAGATATGCCCGAGATCAGGAACTGGCAGTGGACGGCGGACTTCAGCGATGCTGCTGCTCCTCCGCCAATGGCCAAAGGGCATCCGCTCAAGGCCATGTTTACCGATAGTTAAGCGAAAACTACATGTAACCAAGGCGGAGGACAAAGTCGTTGATATGTTTGCGACAGCGGCCTCCGTCCCTCGGTTATGGCATGAGGATATTCGCGCAAACGGACAGTGTTCCGCGGTTGTGCCGAATTGCTCAGAACTGAGGCTTCGAACGTGGAAGACTTATTTAGAACGCGGAGTAGGTTTCCGTTGCGAACTCTTATGCGCTCAACACGAAACTGACGCTGATTAGCCGACAACAGTCCGCAGCCGGTGCGTCACCCTTCGGGAGTAATTCGCCCGAGCAAACCCCACTCAACCGCGAGATATGGAGAAGGCAATGAGCATTACAAATTCTGTGGTAGCTATCTACGATACCCACGAGCAGGCGGAAAAGGCCATCAAGGAACTCGAAGAGGCCGGCGTCGACATGAAGAGCCTTTCGATTGCCGCCAAAGATACGCATACAGACGAGCATGTGGTCGGCTACTACAACGCCGGAGACCGCATGAAGCGCTGGGGAAAGGTGGGAGCGTTCTGGGGCGGATTCTGGGGTCTTCTGTTCGGATCGGGATTGTTCCTCATTCCGGGAGTTGGGCCGATCCTTGTAGCTGGACCGCTGGTGGCATGGATTATCGCCGGCCTTGAGGGAGCTGCGGTAGTCGGAAGCGTAAGTGCGCTGGGGGCAGGCCTGCTGAGTATCGGCATCCCGAAGGATAGCGTGCTCAAGTACGAAGTGGCCCTGAAAACCGACAAGTTCCTGCTTGTTGTCCATGGCACCGAAGGCGCTGTAGCCAATGCGATAGATATCATCTCAAGAACAGAACATAGTTCTTGCACCGTTCATGGCGAGAAAGTCTTCGCCTAACAATCTGCAACACCGCGGCGTGGCGGGACAGGAATACAAAGGGATTTCCTACGACCGGCCTGTTGAAATGCGGTAAGAGAGGAACCCGTATGAAACACTTACTCCCGGCTTTGATTTTTGTAGTCATTCTAGGCCTAGGAGGGGCGATTGCCTATGGCCTTCATAAGGGGTCGGCGGACGTGGCTGCCATTTTCGCTCTGACCTGCGCCTTGGTACTCGCCTGCATTGCGACTTACGGAATCAAGGTTGCCAATCAATAGTCCAAGGCGGTCGTATTGCGGTTGGGCAAGTTCCGCTCCATTGGTGCGAGGGGATTATTCCTGGTTATTCGATCTTTCATCAACAACGGTTAAGCCACTTGTGAGCAAGAGAAACGTTGCGATCTCTTTATCACATTTCCTGAAGAAGCAGAGATCCATACTGGCACTTAGGAGACAAGATGACTGGAAGCAAGCATAACCATGAGGGAAATAGTGGCGAAGGTGGCGCACCCGATGCCGGTCCTTACTGGAGGCGGATGCATCGTGACTGCCGCTTCTGGATTGGTGCGCTCGTCATGGCGGCGGCGCTCTCGATTTATGTTCTTAGTGGCGACCTGGCATGGGTTCCCCACGGCCACCAGCTTCCCTAAGTCACGGACCCTCGCCGTCCACCCGCTGGCATTGGCAATCGTTGCAGCCGCTGTTGACATCGATCAAGCGCCAGCAGTCGATTTCCAGAACTGGATGGCACCAGGATGAGCCAGATACCGCTTTATCCCTTGCGTTTCGAGCCGATCTATCAATATCGGCTCTGGGGCGGAAGGCGTTTGGCCAATCTGCTCTCCGCGCCGCTTCCGGGTGACGGTCCAATCGGCGAAGCGTGGGTGCTCAGCGACCGCGAAGATCACCAAAGCCACGTTGCCAATGGGCCGCTTAAAGGTCAAAGCATCTCCGCATTAATGGAACTATACCGGAAGCCGATTATGGGTAGGCTCGTTTCCCGCACGGACCGCTTCCCATTGCTCCTCAAATTCCTCGATGTTCGTGAGATGCTTTCCGTGCAGGTGCATCCCAGCGATGACCGCCCTGAACTAATTCCAGCAGGCGAAACAGCAAAGACAGAAGCGTGGGTCGTGATTGAGGCAGAGAGCGGAAGCCGTATTTATGCTGGCCTCAAACCCGGTACGGTTGCCGATGATCTGCGTCATGCACTCGTCAACGGTACGATCGTGGATCATCTGGCGAACATCGTCCCGGCGCCGGGCGACGCCGTGTTCATCCCCGCCGGAACCGTTCATAGCCTGGGCGACGGTGTTGTTGTTTTTGAGATTCAGCAGAACAGCGATGTTACTTTTCGCCTCTACGACTGGGGCCACCTGGACCCGAAGACCGGCCAGCCGCGGCCTCTTCAAATCGAACAGGCACTCGCCAGCATTGATTATGCACAAAGCGCAGAAGGCCTCGTGCTGCCCTTAGTAGAGACCACCGCGCCTGTGATGCGAGAGATGCTCTTTGATTGTCCTCAATTCCTAATGTGGCGTCTGCGCGGACAATCGCCATTTACCATCGGCGCGGAGAATGTGCCATCCGCGCTGGTCTGCATTGAGGGCAAAGGAGAACTCGAATACGCTGGAATCACTTATGCCGTTAGTAAAGGCGAAGTATGGCTCTTACCTGCAGTGGCCGGAGTGTGTGCATTTCACCCTGAGAGCACAGTGACCTTGTTAGAGATCGCGCCGCCGAATCATTCGGAACGGGTCGACAACCATACGGCACGCGGATTGATAGATTTCATTGAGGCTGCAAGTTTTCTGAAACGGATGGAAATTGAAAAAGCTGATTGTCTTTGATCTCGACGGAACGTTGGCCCCCAGCAAATCGTCTCTCGATGCCGAAATGGCGTCGCTGCTGCTTGACCTGCTCGGTGTCGTCAAGGTGGCGATTATCTCCGGAGGCGCATGGCTGCAGTTTGAAAAGCAGGTGCTCACCAGGCTTCCACAGGACAAAAGCCTGTCAAGGCTCTCGATTCTTCCCACCTGCGGAACGCAATTCTATCAATACGCCGGAGAGTGGAAAAAGCTCTATTCAGACGACTTCACGGCAGATGAAAAGCAAAAGATCGTTAGTTCCCTGGAGAAAGCGATCGCAACAGCCGGCTTTCATATTGAAAAGACCTGGGGAGAAGCCATTGAGGATCGAGGAAGCCAGATCACCTATTCCGCGCTCGGCCAGCAGGCCCCCTTGGAAGAGAAAGAGAAATGGGATGCTGATTTCGCCAAGCGGAAAAAGATTAAAGCAATCCTGGATACTCTGATTCCCGAGTTCTCGGTTCGCATCGGCGGTGCGACATCGATTGACATCACCAAGCCAGGTATTGACAAAGCGTATGGGATCAAAAAGCTACAAGACCTTCTCGGCATTTCATTGAACGAGATGATTTACATAGGGGATGCTTTGTTCCCGGGAGGAAATGACTACCCGGCTGAACAGGCGGGTGTTATTTCCATTCCGGTTCGAGGACCCGATGAGACCAAACGGGTTATCGAAGCGATCATCGCCTGTTTAGACCCCGATCCACCGCATCGCGGGCTGGTAGGAAACAGATGCTGACTGCCCCGAAGTGCAGCAGCAAGCGGCTGTATACGCGAGACTCAGCGCACGGCAAGCCTACTTGCAGAAAGGGACGCCAAAGGCCAGGAGAGTCTTGTGAGGC
This sequence comes from uncultured Acidobacteriota bacterium, assembly GCA_963766785.1. Taxonomy (GTDB): domain Bacteria; phylum Acidobacteriota; class Terriglobia; order Terriglobales; family Acidobacteriaceae; genus Telmatobacter. Next base: position 6,985 of record CAVYBV010000002.1, on the reverse strand, counting down.
GGCCGGAATCGGGCTCCGATAATCCTTGGCTCTCTCCCCATTTCCTGCCACACCCGAATCGCCGCAGCATTCATATAAAGGAGCCGCATCTGCTCGCGACTCTCTCCGCGAAGACTGTAGACGCTCATTGTGATCGAGAGTTTCATCGATGCTTGCGACAATTCGCGAAAGCGCTAATTGTTGCTAAGAAAAGCGAGAAGCGCCGGGCGAACTTGGACGCTGCCGTTATAGTCGATAAATCCCCGACTTCTGAAGCTGTTCATAAAGTGGCTCACCCTGGACCTCGTGGTGCCGACCATTTCCGCAAGTGTTTCCTGGCTCACTTTGAGAAGGACGGGCTCTGTCTCTACGTTCGGCCCAATTCCGGCCATCAGCAACAATACGCGTGCCAACCTTTTCTCGCTTGAATTAAAGATCTGGTCCACAAACTCTTCTTCGATCTGTGCAATTCGAATGAGGAGATGGGAGATGAAGAGCTTGGCGAACTCGGGCTCACGATGAATGATGCGCGCTAAATCTGGCTTCATCACTCTGATAATCGTAGTGGTCTCAACGGCCGATGCCGTCGAATTCCGCAACGACTGGCTCGTCACGCATCCCTGGCCAAAAAAATCGCCTTCGCGCAGAATGGCGATGACAGCTTTCTTCCCGCTCTTTGACGTGACGGTCAACTTCACGTGGCCATCCCGGATATAGAAAAGCGCATTGGCCTTATCTCCCTGGACGAAGATAGACTGTTTGTTGCGATACTCATGTGTGCTTATTGGCGTGCCGATCCGCCTGAAGAAATCGATGGGCATGCCCGCACTCTGTTTTTTGCCCGCCATTGTCGTTTCCTCCGCATCAAGACCTTCGTGAATCCTCAAGCCTAGCGAAGTAGCGGGCTCTATGCTGATCAACATTGCTCATCCGTTTCGACTCTAACGTGGAGATGACGGACTGCCTTCTGTAGCCCAAACAAACGATGTGAGCAATTTTGACCACTATTCCTGCGTGGGACCTGCTAAAGCTGGATAAAGAGAATACGCGGCCCCTCATGGTGCTGCGGATAACTTGCTGCATCATCAAAGCTATTCACCTGGAAACCGAGGCGCAGATCCCATGCCAACTCTTACTGCAAAATTGCAACCGGATGGCGCCTCAGAAGCAATTGAACTGGTGCAGGAAAAACCGGACGAATTCAACTGGGTGTTCTTCACTGTCATTGTTACGTTCCACCTGGGGGCTATTGCGGCGCTGTTCACCTTCCACTGGTCCTCGATAGCCGTGTTTCTCGCGCTGTGGCTGGTAAGTCAGAACGCGGGTATCGCCATTAGCTATCACCGCCAGCTTACGCATCGCAGCTTCACCACGTCCAAGTGGCTGGAGTATTGCCTGGCGCTCTGTGGCGCGCTGGCACTGCAGGGCAGTCCCATCTACTGGGTCGCCGTGCATCGCCTGCACCACCAGTACACTGACAAGCCCGGCGATCCGCACTCTCCCCGCGATGGCAAGTGGTGGTCGCATATGGGCTGGATTATGCGTGGCGCGCTGCACAATGAAACTACAGTGCTCTCCCGTTACGCGCCGGATCTAGAAAAAGATCGCTTCTATCGCTGGCTGTCGGTCTGGCACTGGCTGCCCATTACGCTCACCGCCATCGCGCTGCTGGGGTGTGGTTTTGCCGTGGGTGGCTGGCCGCTGGGAATCTCGTGGGTGCTGTGGGGCGTTTTCCTGCGCATCGCCATTGGGTTCCACGTTACCTGGCTTGTGAATTCCGTAACTCACATATGGGGAGCGCGCCGTTTCAATACCCACGACGACTCAACCAACAACTGGTGGGTAGCCTTTTTGACTGGCGGCGAAGGCTGGCACAACAATCATCACGCGCACCCCACATCAGCCACGCATGGTATGGCCTGGTGGGAACTCGATTTCAACTACTGGGGAATTCGCTTGCTGGCTCTGGTCGGCCTTGCGAAAAACATAAAAGTAATGCGCCCCAAACCGGCACGGTTCAATCACGAATAGGGACTTGCTTCTATAGGTAAGTCAGGATTCTGTTCGTTGCAAGGCAAGGTTTTCGCGAATGTCGGAAATGATGACGATTTTCACAAAACCTCCATTCTTGGCGCGACATAGAGGTCACGCCCTTCACTGTAGATTCGGAATCTGCGGGGTCGGCTCGATGAGCAGGCGAATCCCCTTGTGGGCAACAATCTTGTGAGAGCGCCGATTGCCCTCAAGTGGGGTGACATAGACTTTGCCGAGGGGACCATGAACGTGACTGGGTCGATCGTCTATGGAGTGGTCGGTCGATGCAAGACCGAGGCGTCTCAGAAGCCGGTGCCAGTCCATCCAACCCTAGCCCAGGCGCTCACTCAGTGGAGAGACTCGAACCTACAACCCTTCGGTTAACAGAACAATTTCCAACGTATTATCAACGACTTACGCGGAACGGCTGGCAGCCTAAAGTATTGAAAAGGAACGGTCGGTAATTTTTGCTGTCGGGTTTGTCGGGTTATTGTGGGGTTTTTAATTCACCATGATTTCAACCCACCTGGCACCCAAGAATCACCAAATTGGTCGTGCTCTCACGCGGCCCGTCTTCTTCTGCAGATCTGGCTGAAGTAATTCTTCCCGGAATAGAGTAGACTTATGACATGACAGAGAAGGCATACACTCCAGCGGAAGCGTCGGCAATTGCGAAGCTGCCTCTAAAGGCGGTCCATAAGGTGATTGACAGCCGTCTCATCCAGCCACAGAAGTCGCGCCGTGGAAACCAGGTCCAACGGTTGCTTTCGTTCGAACAGTTGGTCTATCTGCGGTTGGAAGCAGAGGGAGTCCGACTATTGCCGATGGAATCGCGGCGGCAAGTGGCTCGTGCAACTGAGGCCGCTCCGGGGCCGGATATCGTAGCTGTCGCTGGCAGTTCTGTCTTGTTTATCCAGGTAAAGGACGCGCGTAACGACGTAGAACGGGAACTGAAACGGCTCCGCAAGGTGGAACAGATGGTAGTTTCCAATCCCGAGATCATGTGTGGCACGCCGGTATTCCGCGGAACAAGGATTCCCGTCGATCTGGTGGCAACGATGAGTGCGCAAGGGGCCAGCGTGGATGAAATCCTGGAGGGCTATCCGGCCTTGAGCCGCGAACAGATCGAATCGGCACCTCTCTATGTGGCAGCCTTTCCGCGCCGGGGCCGGCCGGCGCGCCGCCCTTGGGCTAAACATAAACTGTCTCGCGTAGCCAAATACGCACGGGCGGTAAAGGCATAGTGGCAAAGCTCCTCATCGACGAGTGCCTGCACACTTCCCTGCTCAAGCTCGCACATGAGGCCAGTCACACCGCCGACCACGTCAACTATCTCGGCCTGGGCAGTTCAACGGATTGGGATCTCATGAAGCTGATCCTGGACCGAGACTACACTTTCGTTACAAACAATCGAACTGATTTCTTGACGCTCTATGGTCACACGCAATTGCACGCTGGCCTCGTGATCATTGTTCCGAACGTGACGCCGGCTCTCCAGCGCGAACTATTCCAAGCAGCGCTCCGCTTCATCGGTGAGCAAGAACCCGTGAATGCTGTGGTCGAGGTCGAATACCGCGACAAGGAAATCGAGTGCCGCCAATATTCAATGCCGCCCGGCTGAGTATCCTCAGGCCTGAACATCGTTTCTAAACATCGCATCAATCTACAGGAGTTTAGAACCCGTGTCTTCCATCGATCAGGTTTCAATTGCTGGCTTTTCTGAGCCAATGTCGATTGCCGAGCTGCGCAAAACGCGATGCGAGAGTGTGTCCCGCCGCACCGGCGTTTATCTGATCGAAAGAGACCCTGAAAGCGCACCGAAATTCCGAATCCTGAGTACTGGGGGATGGTTCAACGGTGTAAGTACCCTCCGGCAGAGCCGGAGGCTTTGCGGTTGCCGGCCCCTCAAAGGGTCCTTTTCGCAACCGTTGAAAGCAAAAGCAAAAACAACAGCAAAAGCGCCGGAGGAAGAACCAGGGAACATTCCCGGAATTATCAATCGGCATAGGGGGGAGAGTCACCTCTCCTCCCCTGCCACACCACCGGACAAGCGGGTCCGCATCCGGCGGTTCGGAGGATTGAGCTAGGTCGCGGTCAACATCCGCGGAAGTCCGAACGAGTCGAAGTACGCAGTCGGAAAAGCGATGGTCATTGCGGGGCTGTTGGCTATACGCCATGGTCCACGAGAGTTTCCAGCAGAATGCGCCGCCAGATCCCTCTTGACTCCACGCTCGCATAGTTTTCGGTACCGCACTGTTCCCCGCTTCCACTGCTTCCAGATCACTGCCCGCAGCCTGCGCCGCAGCCATTGATCCAGAGTTCCCAGCACCGAAGGCGTCTGGCAGAAGCCGAAGTAGGCTTTCCACCCTCGCAGGTAGTCGGCCAGTTCCTTCGTCATCCGCTCCAGACTGATTCCCCGAGTCCGACACGTCAGTTCCCGAACCTTCCGCTTAAACCGCACGATGGCCTTGGGGGCGATGCGCCGCTTCTGGCCATTTGCCGTAAAGCTGAAGCCGAGGAACTTGCGTTCCACTGGTCGAGCTACCGCGCTCTTCTGTTCATTGACCCGGAGCTTGAGCCTGCGCGTGATGAAGCCGGTAATGCTTCGCTTCACCCGCTGCCCCGCATGTTTGCTGCGCACGTAGATGTTGCAGTCGTCCGCATAGCGCACGAAGCAGTGGCCACGCCGCTCCAGTTCCCGGTCAAGTTCATCGAGCACAACGTTCGACAACAGCGGCGATAGAGGTCCGCCTTGCGGCGTTCCTTCATCCACCGGACCCACCAGCCCGTTTTCCATCACACCCGCCTTCAGGAACGATCCGATCAACCGGAGCATTCGCTTGTCGGCGATGCGCAAGGCCAACGACTTCATCAGCCGATCATGGTTGACCCGGTCGAAGAACTTTTCCAAGTCCAGGTCCACCACCCAGCCCCGGCCTGCGGCGATATACTGCTGCGCCTTGGCCACGGCCTGGTGCGCCGAGCGTCCGGGTCGAAACCCGTGACTGTGTTCGGAAAACCCCGCGTCCCATCTGCGTTGCAGCACCTGCATCACCGCCTGCTGCACCACCCGGTCCAGCACCGTCGGGATGCCCAGCTGCCGCACCCCGCCGTCCGGCTTCGGGATTTCCACCCTCCGCACCGGTTGCGGTTTGTAAGTCCCACTCAACAGTTGTTCGCGGATGGCTGGCCAGTGCTCCTTCAGGTAGACGGGCAACTGATCGACAGTCATGCCGTCGATGCCCGCACTGCCCTTGTTGGACTTCACTCGCTTGAAAGCCTGCAAGCAGTTGTCCCGCTCACAGACCTCTTCCATCAGTTGTTCATCGTTCCCGGCCGGGCTTTCGGACATGCGTTCCGCCGTGAGCGTTTCGGTCCCTTCGTCAGGAGTCCTTGGAGCTTCACTCCGCTCCTCCTCGCCAAAGGCCAGCTGTAGCTGGTTCTTCTGCCGCTTGACGCTCATCGAGTTCCTCTGCCTACTCACCACTTCCTGCCGTTTGGGCCTTCGGTCACCGTGGCGACCTACTATGCCCGCTGCTGACTTCTGCTGCACGGTCAGAGTGGATTACTCCACCCTCAGTTCTGGTTTCAGAACATGCAGCAGACCTCCCGCGATAAGAATGACCGCCTTCAACGCGCAACCGCCGAATTTACCACCAGCGCCTTTGATGGTTGAGGACTTCGCGATCAGTTGCCCGCTCGTCCGGCGCCGTAGGCCTCCTATCCGGTTCTTGTCCATCGGCTCGCGTCTTTGCTCCACGCTTCCTTCAGACCCCACCTCGCGGCGACGCCACTGCGCTTCGCTATCACTTCTCCCCATCTGGATGTGAAGAGGACTTACACCTCCAAGCTGTCATTCATGCGCGGCGTACAACTTCTACAGCCTCCCCGACAGAGCCGGGGGGTCCCACGTTTCCACTGGAGTGATGCATTTTCAACAGGGAGTCGTCAACGGGCGTATCGGACGGGTGAAAACTGAGGCCTCGAATGACGACGTTCCGCTTGATCCGGCCTTCGCCGCTGTTCTGAAAGCTCGTAAAGGTGATCGAAGCTAGGGTCTCGTTTTTCCCTCTCACGTCACCGGCGGTTGCTACTACGCAGGCATCATACAGCGCCAGATTCTCAGGCCGAAGGGTGAAGAGATCGGGTTCACTGGGCTGGGTTGGCATACCTTTCGCCACACGTATCGAACGCTGCTGGGCGATACAGGTGCGCCGATTGGTGTCCAGCAGAAGCCTATGCGGCACAGCAACGTGGCAACGACCATGAACGTGTACGGGAACAGCACCTTGAAGGCCAAGAAACGGGCCAATTCCAAGGTCGTGAAAATGGCCATGAAGCAGAAAAGACCGCTGGCGAAAGCGGTCTAGGAGTTAACGTGGGGTTCTGTGGGGTTGGGAAATTTGGGAATGGACTTAAGTTGTTGATTTATTGGCTCCTCAGGTAGGACTCGAACCTACAACCCTTCGGTTAACAGCCGAATGCTCTGCCATTTTCCTGGTCAAGATCGCCTGATGGAGAACGCTTTGAGGTGCCCTCTTAGCTAACCTTTTCATAGCAAAGACAGTTAAATCGGTCAATTAACCGCTGGAAAATGAAGGACTTTCGGCATCGCCCGCGGTCTGCACGGTTGCTGGTCCCTCTCCACCTCCCACTCGCGGATTGCTATCGGTACATCCCCGATTATGACCGATTTTGAAATGGGCTGACGACAAAATTGACTACATTTTTGGCGGCGGATAATTAGCCTCAAAACGTGCGGATCACGGGTCCCTTCCCATACCCTAAATCCGATTATTCGATGGACAAACAACCAAACACGCCCGCAGAGAAAAGCTGCAATTGGCACATTTGCCTTATGCCGAAGTCACCTGCTCAAGATGGTGCTTTTCAGGCTTAAAGTGCTTCGCTCAGATTGCTCCCCCCGTATGCCGTCGAAGAAAGGTGTGCTCTGGCGCAGCACACACTCAGC
>CAVYBV010000001.1:0-16059 GCA_963766785.1 uncultured Acidobacteriota bacterium | reverse complement strand
CTTAAATGAGACCAGGGCCACCCGACCACCCGCCGGCACTCGATGGAGTGAATTTTATGCTGGAACAATGGGAAACGCACGAATGCTGGGTCGCTCACTTCGATATCCTTGGGTTTAAATCACTCCTGGACCAAGGGTGGATGGAGTTTAAAACTGTACTGTCACAGTCAAAGATAGACGATATTCTTAACGATATAGAATATATCTCTCCATTGTACCGCGAGCATATCGACTACTTGTTTTACGCAGATACTTTTATCTTTTATTCCAACTCGGATCTAGCGCTGGATTATTCTTCGATAATATGTGTCGCACAGAAGTTTATTCGTAAATGCATCTATATCAAGCTTCCCGTCAGGGGCGCAATCTCTTTTGGCGAATTGATCTTCGGGCATGAAAAGAAAATTTTGATGGGGAAGGCCTTTCTCGAAAGCTACGAGTATAGCGAAGATCAGAATTGGCTGGGACTTCTCTTGACGCCTTCTGCAACAAGAAAGGTGTCCGGGTATTCTCTGAATCCATTGCACCATTCTTACATTAATCAGGATATTCCATTGAGACGGTATTCGATATTCAATCCGGATGTTTTTGCGTATACGTTTTGTGAAGGCTGTGCCAACTTTTCCAACCCTTTGCTTGGCGATCTGGATGAAATGCTGAAAACTGCACCCGCCGCAGAAAGGGTGAAATACCAGAACACGATCGAATTCATCAAGAAATACGACAAAACGCTTGGCGGGTGCCCCCGGTCCCGGTGAGTTTTCCAAACCGCACTGTGGGTGCCCCCGGTCCCCCGCTCTTGGGGATCGGGGATGGACTATTTCCCATTGCCAGGTGCACCAGGTCTCGCCTCTGAGACCTGAGAGTTCAGTTGGATAGCCTGCACTGAGCTTGCCGAATGGGCGCAGTCCTTTCTCAAGCCTTGAGGCCCTTCTTCGATTTGGATGGGGGCAGATAGTTCTCGCCGGTCACTACCTTTCGGCCGGTTTTGCTTTCGAGTTCTAGCCGGGCGCGATGAGCAATCCCGCCGCCGGTGTTTCCGGCCCTTTTGTTGGGCAGACGATCCGTGTCCGCGAGGGATGGAAGAGCTGGTCCCTCCTTGCAAAACATTGCAAAAAAGGTATAATCATCCCATGCGATGGACGGTTGGCTTCCTGAATGAGGAGATCAAGGAGGCGCTCGACGCTCTTGCTCCGGATCTTCGGGCCAGCTTTCAGCGCATTGTGGAGCTGATTCAGGCCCACGGCCTGGAACGGGTGCGCGAACCTTACCTGAAGCATCTGGAAGGCCCGCTCTGGGAGATGCGCTTGAAGGGCAAAAGCGGAATTGCCCGCGCGATTTACGTGACGGCAACCGGCATGCGCATCGTGGTGGTGCACATCTTTGCCAAGAAGACCCGGAAGACGCCGCGGCGGGAGATCGTTCAAGCCCTGAAGAAGGCCAAGGAGGTTCGATGAAGACAAAATTCATACCCGTTGAAGAGTCATTCAGGCAATGGAAGAAAGACCCCAGGTATGTTGCGGCCTATGACGCGCTGGAAGGCGAATTTGCCCTTGCGTCCGCCATGATCAAAGCGCGGGCCGATGCGGATATGACGCAGGAGCAGGTGGCCCGGGCGATGGGGACGACGCAGGCCGTGATTGCGCGCCTCGAAAGCGGCAGCGTGCGGCCGTCCACGCGCACGCTGGAACGATTTGCAAAAGCCACCCGCACGCGCCTGCGCATCAGCTTTGCGCGTGAAGCCACAAGCCGCGAAGCTGCACACTGAAACAAGCTGGGCAGGCGGGGTATCGATTCGGGAGGCGTGATTTTACTCCGGATGCCGAGAGCGCGGACGAGGACGTCCGCGCTACAGCCGGCCGGGAGGCCGGCGCTACTTCGGGAGGATGGCGAACTCCTGCCGCTGCTTGACCTCGTGAGCGGCCCAATAGTCGGTGAGCTTGTTGCGCGTGTCGTTGATTCGCGCATGGCCCGGTCATGCGCTGGGTGATCCACTTTTCACTGCGGCCCAGCTTGCGCCAAGTCTCCCTGGTCCGCTCCAGCGCCAAAGCCGGATCGGCGATCTCCCGCATCCTTTCGTATCCCACCCTGGCGAGCCAAAGCTTGATAGGCTCCGCCTTGGGACTGGGAACGGATTGAACCAGCCGCAGCAGAGTCTCGGCGGTAGCCACATCGGTGAGATAGTTTTTGCCGTCGGAGGCTGGCAGCTTCAGTTGGTGACAATTTGTCACCAACTGGCTTCCCTCCTCATGCAGCCGCTGTTTGAGCTTGTTCCAGTATTTCCGGGCAACGGTGGCATCCGGCTGCTGGGTGAGGACGCGGACAATGTCGACGACCGAGAACCACCATGTCTCCGTGGCTTCGTCGTAGACGCGGCGTATCGGCTGATTCTCGAACAGGGCGGTATGGGGGGAGATGGTCACGGTCAAAGACTACTCTCAAAGGCTTGATGTGGAAGAATCGTTTCTGCGCTGCCGGGTGCGCCATCTCTCGATTCTGATATCCGGGGAGCTCACGGATGGCTTGTGATCGCAACGATGGTGATCACGGCAGTTCGTTTCTTGCCCTTGATTTCGTCGGGGCCGTAGTGCCAGAAGATGCGGTAAGCGCCGGGAGTCTTGTTTTGAGCGTACGCCTCGAAGACCTTCTCGCCATTTACGCCCGTCAGCGAAGTGAATTCGTGCGTATGAAGGCTTGGATGGTGCGGGTCTACTTCGAGGTATCCAAGAGCCTTGCGAACCTGCGCCAGAAGCGCTGCATGCGACGGCGACTTTTCCAGCGCCGTCAACTGCGCGTCTGCCGTAGGCGTGAACTTGAGCTTGCGCCGCATGGCTATTTGCGCGCGTACCGGGCAAACGAGCCGCGCTTAACGCTCTTGCCTTCCGCTGACTCGCGCAGACCTTGCTTCACGCTGGCCAGCGCCTCTGCGTTCTCGTAGAGCCACGTCTCCGAGGCGGGAACGGCCTTTACCGGATCGAGAATCACCTGGCCGAGGGAATTGCGGTAGATGTTGTACGCCGTGGCGCCGCCGAGGGCCTCGCCCAGCGACAGGCGCTTTTTCGCGTCGGGCTGCGCGAACTCCGAGATCAACTGAAAATCGGAATTCTTGATGACTGCGGAAGCGGGCATAGGGGAAGATTAACACTTGTGGGAGAATATATCAAGTGGGCTTAGCCCACATTTGTACTTTGAGCCTTGCGGGCGCCCGCGGGTCTCAGGTTCGCGCTCGATGAGCATCAACTGTCGCCAAAAGGCCGATGCACGTTTCGAACTCTGGATCACTCCCGGCAAGCGGGGTTTGGTCCGCTGGGTTCGGGGCTTTCGATTGAGTTCGGTGAGGGTGCTGCGTCCTGGCGGGGAGGAGCGTCGCCGGGGCCGGTATGGCGCGGAATTAAGGTCCCCCCTTCGGCTGCGCTCAGGGCTATGCTCAGGGCTTCAGTCTGCACGGACCTTAGGCAGTGTCTGATGAATCCGTGCGACCGGATTCGAGGTGGAGACGAGCGACCTCAGGGGCTAAAGTCCGCCGTTTTATTGGGCGTTTTTCGGCACGACTGAAGTCGTGCCCTGACGCGTTGCTCAAGGTTCCCGATTCGTCAGACACTGCCTAATGCGTCTGCGGTTCTTCCGCCCCTGCGGGGCTCATCGATTTTTTGTGGGGGAGCTTTCCCCGGGTGGCGTCCGCCGTCCGTTGCGGCGGACGGCGAACTCTACCCGGGGCTATTGTCGCGGCATCCCTACGGGATGCTCTTTGCCGCTGCGTCACTTGATCGGGGTCGGAGCGACCCGGCTCGGGAGTGGGGGGACGCAGCGGCGGGGGTCTGGAGACCCCCGCTACAGCCGGTCTGGAGACCGGCGGTACCGGTTTTATGACGGTGATTGTGGTGGGACGGATATCCTTCCCCGGTCCCCAAAGGCGAGGGACCGGGGGCACCCTTAGGATGGTCTGGAGATCTCACCGGGACCAGGGGCGCCCGCGCCCGGCACCGGAATTTCTGCCTATTGGAACTGGCGGATCATATCGAGCACGTAATAGCCGAGCACAAAGAGCGTGACGGCGCCGAAGAGGCCGAGGATGGCTAGGCCGACGGGCCTGGCGCTCTGGAGCCTGGCCGCGATGGCCTTCTGCTCGGCAAGGATATTGGAGGAGGAATCCTGGAGGACGATCTGGTCATCCTCATTGCGGCTCAACCTGGAAACGTAGACCCGGAAACCGATGAAGACGAGAAAAGACGCGCTCCACACGACCCAAATCAAGGGAACAGCGGTCATGAATCACCTCAGACAAAAAGAGATCGGCTTGCGGCAAACCGGGCGAAGAAAATCGCATTCGTGTGCAGCAGGCACGTTGGCAATCATACGAACGCGCGCGGCGCAATTGTGGTGATGACTGTCACGACGCTCGCGTGCGTGAATTGCTGAAGAATATATCGGCGGGAATGCGCGGAGGTTGAGTGGCGGGCGTCATCGCGTCCCTCCCCGGTCCCCAAATGCGAGGGACTGGGGGCACCCGGCACCCGGCAAAACATTCCTCAGGGGCTAAAGCCCTGCTGATTTTGCGCCGCCAGGCGGCACGACTGAAGTCGTGCCCTTTCAAAACTCCTCCAGACATGAGTTTTTCCGCAACCTGTTCAGCCCGTGCATCCCCGCTCCTTGCTCCCTGCTTTTCTGTTCCCTGTTCCCTGATCCCTGTTCCCTGCTTTCCGTTCCTTGTCCCTCCTTAGCTGCGTTTGTTAGGCTTCGAGAGGAACTTACGCTGGAAGGAACGAATTGACCGCCATGCAGACTTCTTATAACGGGCTCAAACTGCCGCGCGACGGGCAGGCAATCGAGTACGAGAACGGGCAGTATCACATTCCGGATCATCCCATCATTCCATTCATCGAGGGAGACGGCACGGGGCGGGACATCTGGAAGGCGTCGCAGCGGGTGTTTGACGCGGCGGTGGAGAAGGCCTACGGGGGCAAGCGGGCGATCCGGTGGTTTGAGATTTTTGCCGGCGAGAAGGCCTACCGGCAGTTCAACACCTGGCTGCCGGACGAGAGCGTGAACGCGGCGCGGGATTTGCGAATTTCAATCAAGGGGCCGCTGACCACGCCGGTGGGCGGAGGGATTCGCAGCCTGAACGTGGCGCTGCGGCAGCTACTGGATTTGTATGCGTGCGTGCGGCCGGTGAAGTATTACCAGGGCGTGCCCAGCCCGGTGAAGCATCCGGAAAGGGTGGACATCGTCATCTTCCGCGAGAACACGGAGGACGTTTACTCGGGGATCGAGTTCAAGGAAGGCTCGGTGGATGCGGGGCGGCTGATCTCGTTTTTGAATGACGACCTGCTGAAGGGCGGCAAGAAGAAGGTTCGCGCGGATTCAGGGGTGGGGATCAAGCCGATTTCGATTTTCGGGACCAAGCGGCTGGTGCGGTACGCCCTGCGGCAGGCGCTGGAGTTGGGGCGCAAGACGGTGACGCTGGTGCACAAGGGCAACATCCAGAAGTTCACCGAGGGCGCGTTCCGGGAGTGGGGTTACGAAGTCGCGACCGAGGAGTTCCGCGAACAGACGGTGACCGAGCGCGAGAGCTGGATTCTGGGCAACGTGGAGGCCAGGCCGGGAATTTCGATTGAGGAGAATGCGGCGCTGGTTGAGCCGGGCCTGGAGTTTGCGCCGCAGAGTTTCCGCGAGCAGGTGTACGCCGAGGTGAAGGCGGTGCTGGATTCGATTGGCGAGACCCACGGCAAGGGCGCGTGGAAGCAGAAGATTCTGGTGAACGACCGCATTGCCGACTCGATTTTCCAGCAGATCATCATACGGCCGGCGGACTATTCGATTCTGGCCACTTCAAATTTGAATGGGGATTACATTTCCGATGCGGCGGCGGCGCAGGTGGGCGGACTGGGGATTGCGCCGGGAGCGAATATCGGCGACGGGTATGCGGTGTTCGAGGCCACGCACGGGACGGCGCCGAAGTACGCGGACAAGGACATGATCAACCCCGGATCGGTGATTCTTTCGGGGGTGATGATGCTGGAGTTTATCGGCTGGAAGGAAGCGGCCCGGATGATTGAGACGGCGATGGAGAAGACCATCCAGCAGAAGTTTGTGACTTACGATTTTGAGCGGCAGACGGCGGGGGCGACCAAGGTGGGCACCAGCGAGTTTGCGACCCGGATTATTGGGAACATGTAATTGGAAGTGGTCAGTGATCAGTGGTCAGTGGTCAGTGGCCGGTGGCCGGTGGCCAGACGAATTCCAGCCAAAGAGAACGCCTGCCGGCTGAGGACGTTTTCATTTCAGACCAGCGAACTGAACACCGATCACTGACCACTGACCACTTTTCCCCGAGGAGGGATTGTTCATGCGTAAAAAGGTGAGTATTGTGGGCGCCGGGAATGTGGGCGCGACCTGCGCACACTGGATCGCGGCCAAGGAGCTGGCGGACGTGGTGCTGATCGACGTGGTGGAAGGCGTGCCCCAGGGCAAGGGGCTGGACCTGCTGGAGGCCATGCCAATTGAGCGGCGCGACGTGCACGTGGGCGGATCGAACGACTACGCCGCCAGCGCCAACTCGGACGTGGTGATTATCACGGCGGGGATTCCGCGCAAGCCGGGGATGAGCCGCGACGACCTGCTGCACACCAATTTCAAGATCATGTCGGACGTGGTGGCGAGGGTGGTGGCGCAGTCGCCGGAGTGCATTCTGATTGTGGTGTCAAACCCGCTGGACGCGATGGCGCAGGCGGCGTTCCGGCAGTCCGGGTTCAATCGGGAGCGGGTGCTGGGGATGGCGGGAGTGCTGGATTCGGCGCGCTTCCGCACTTTCATTGCCGAGGAGCTGAACGTGAGCGTGGAGAACGTGACCGCGTTTGTGCTGGGCGGACACGGGGACACGATGGTGCCGCTGCCGCGCTACTCCACGGTGGCCGGCATTCCGATTACGGAGCTGATGACGGCGGAGCGCATTGAGCAACTGGTGCAGCGCACGCGGGACGGCGGCGCGGAGATTGTGAAGTATCTGAAGACGGGCAGCGCCTACTATGCGCCGGCGGCGGCGGCCACGGAGATGGTGGAGGCGATTTTGAAGGACAAGAGGAAGATCATGCCCTGCGCCGCGTATTTAGAGGGCGAATACGGGATCGAGGGATACTTTATTGGGGTGCCGTGCAAGCTGGGCGCGGCCGGTCTCGAGAAGATCATCGAGATCAAGCTGACGGGCGAGGAAGAGGCGGCGCTGAAGAAGAGCGCGGCGGCGGTGAAGGAGCTGTGCGCGGTAATTGGGGTTTAGCGGAGCTAGCGGAGTTCGCGGAGTTAGCGGAGTTAGGAAAGACTATAGATAAAAGGCAGAGGCTGTAGATATCCCAGGTTAGGCGCGGTGAAGCTGCGCCGAACCCTTCGGCTACGCTCAGGGCTGCGCTCAGGGCAGGTTCTCCACCCCAGCGACATGGACCCGCCGCTGGGGACCCCGGTTCTGGGGCAACCGCGCGTTGTGGCGGTGGGCGCTACCCGAAAGGCAGGTCCCCTTCGGCAAGCTCAGGGCAGGCTTTCGACAGCGCGGCGCGATAGCCTCTCTGCTCGGGATGACGGCAGTTTCTTGATTTACCCATTGCGCTAACAGCAGATTCCCCGCCGCGGCGGACGGCGGACGCCACCCGGGGAAAACTCCCCCCAAAGAATCGATGAGCCCCGTAGGGGCGGAAGAACCGCAGACGCATTAGGCAGTGTCTGGCGAATCGGGAACCTTGAGCAACGCGTCAGGGCACGACTTCACAGCTCGGTGAAAAACGCGCGATGGAAGGGCAAAAACGCGTAAGGGCGGGACTTCAGTCCCGCCGATTACCGCAAACAAAGGACTTGGGCTTTAGCCCCTGAGGTCCTTAGCTCCAGTTTCGACGATGTTTTCCCTTTTTCACCAAGCTGTTCAGTCGTGCCGAAAAACGCCCAATAAAACGGCGGGCTTTAGCCCCTGAGGTCGCTCGTCTCCACCTCGATTCCGGTCGCACGGATTCATCAGACACCGCCCAGGGCGCGTTCCAAAAACCTGCTTTGAAAGGGCACGGCTTCAGCCGTGCCGCAAAAGGCCAATAAAACCGCGGGCTTTAGCCCCTGAGGGATGGATTTCTCGCCGTTCTGCTGCTTCTGTTGAAACGCGCTCCAGGGAACAGGAAACAGAAAAGCAGGGACCCCTCGCATTCGTTGACTCGCATCCCGGAGGGATGCCGCGAGAATAGCCCCGGGTAGAGTCCGCCGCGTCAGCGGCGGACGTCACCCGGGGAAAGCGCCCCCAAACCATCGCCGCGTCCCGTAGGGACGCGATGACGCCGCCCACCGACCCGCCGTCATCCCGCATGAAGCAGCGCGGCACAATCGCGCCATCCCGGCCCCCGCCGACGCACCTCCCCGCCAGGACGCAGCTCCCTCCCCAAACCCAATCCAAAGCCCCGAACCCACCGGACCGAACGGCGTTTTCCAAGAGCGATCCTCTGAAAGGGGCCCAGACCATACTCAATGAGTGCTTCGGCCTGTTAACCGGCCAATCGGTGCTCATTTTCATTCAGTTGATTTGGAGTTTGCGTATTTCGGCGAGGATCTTGGTGAGTCGGTTTGCGAGGCGGTCGAGTCGAGCGTGGGCATTGCCGTTTGGGAGAGATCGGCGCAACACCAGCATTAGATTCTGTGCGACGAGCAAGGAGTCGATGAGCCCATCGCGACCTGTGCGCAGAGGTACGGATGAGGTTTTGGGCTGCGGAGCCAGATGCCGCGGTTGCGAGCGAGCCAGTTGGAACTCCCGCTGAAGATCGGTCAGGGTCACATCCACATATCGCATGGTCATGCCCGGATCGGTGTGGCCGAGCAGTTTCATGACTGCGGCGAAGCCCACGCCGGCGCGAAGCATTTCCGTTCCGTAGGTGTGGCGCAACTGATGCGGGACGATACTGGTGGGCATGCCGGCAGAGTTACAGGCCAGATGCAGGTAGTCTCGGAGACGCGCGAGAAGAGAGACTCTCGATCCATGCCATGCCAGGAGCCGCCCGTTGTCAGGCAGCGGATCCAGAGAGCGAAAGAAGCGCAATCGATGAACGAGATCGCGGACGAAGGCATCAACAGGAACCATGCGCTCCGTTTTGAGCTTGCCCAACGGTACGTGGATCGCCCACTGGTTCTGGCTTATGGAGTGCAGGCAGTCATATGAGAGGTCGACGCACTCGCCGATGCGCATGCCGGTATGGCGCAGCAACAGGAAGGCATTTGCGGCAAGATCGTTGCGGCGCATCAACTCCTGCTGCAAAAGCTGATCCTGCTCAGCGGTGAGCGGACGGGGCAGAGTCTGTGGGGTACGCGGAATATCCTCGCTCCGTATCAGGTGAGCGAGTTCAGCAAGCTTGTGGGCCCAAGCCAACTCGTTCAAGACGGCGCGCAGAGCGATGAGGCGTCCGATGCAGGTTGCGGTGGCCAGCGGTGGGGTCTGTGCGCGCATGCGCGCCATCCATCCAAGGATGTGCGGCTCGCGGTGCAGTTGTTCGAGATCGGCAACTCTGGGGTATTCGGCGCCGAGATAGACAAGGAAGCTGCGTACCGCGATGTTGTAGTTGCGTTCGGTGGCAGGACTGAGCGCGGTGGAGAGGGACTCAACGGCGCGCGCAAAGGCTGGCGCCAGTGGATGTTGTAGTGGAGGCCGGCGCCATCGCTTCACGAGGTAATCCTCGGCTGGGGATGGATGCACTGCGCCGCGGCGCGGGCATACTGAAGATAGACATCCTGTGGAGAGACCTGCACGTAGTGCAGGGTGGTCTCGATATCGGCATGGCCCATCAGCTGCATGAGTGCAGGGAGGCTGATCCCGGCACGCACCATGTCCGAGGCGAAGGTATGTCTGAACCTGTGCGGGTTGGCGATCTTTACGCCGGTGGTGCGACGATGATAGCGAAACAGGGAGCGTAATCCCGCCGGTGTCATGCGCTGGCCGCGCGCCGGACCCTTCAAGACCACGAACAGTGCTGCCGAGCAGGGATCGGGCCGCTCCAGTCGCAAGTAGTGATCGATCAGTTGCGTGGTCTCTGGGGCCAAGGGCAGGAAGCGCATCTTGTTGCCCTTGCCGCGCACGCGGAGCTGACCTTCGGATAACAGCACGTCATCACGGTTCAGGGCCATGACTTCGGCCGAACGCAGGCCGTGCATGAGCATCAGGCCCACGATGGCCAAGTCGCGCGCAGTGCGAAAGCTCGACCAGAAGCGCGCCACTTCGTCGACCGAGAGAGGAACGATGGTGAGCTTGGGTTCCCTTATACGCAGTCTGCTGAGATCGAATCTGGGCCGGCCGAGGCCCATCGGTCTGCGATGCAGGTAGACCTGGTGGAAGCCGGGGACGGCCTGACAGGGAGCATCGGGGAACTCGTTACGGATGGCGCGATCGGCACAAGCCACGCGGTCGTTGATGGTGGAGGCAGACGGCGGCGGTTGCTTGCTCGACTGGAAACGGATGTAGTCGAGCAAGGTCGAATCGGCAAGGTCTGCCGCGGAGATGTCGCCGGTGTGATGAACGCTCTCCCACCAGCGCACGAAGTGCAACAGACTGTGCGCATAGCTGTAGAGGCTCTTGTTGGCAAGTCGCCGGACATACTCACGGTCCAGATAGCGGTTGATCCAGCCGATCTCTCGGCCCGAGTCCTGCTCCACTACGCGAAAGGGGCTGTGTGCTCCCGCTGCAGTCTTGATAGAGATCACGCGGAACTTCATGGCTGTGCGGCCTCCAGAAAAGACTGGAACTGACGCGCATCTCCGCCGCCAACGAAGAAGGAGTTGGGATCGTGTCCTTCAGGCAGCGGAACGCGACGAGCCGGGATACCGTGCCCGGCAAGTTGATGCGCAAGCTGCTCTGCTGCCTGTTGGCCACTCAGGTTGGCATCTTCGTCGAACACGACATAGACGATGCGCGGCCCGTCACATAGCTGGCGGAACTGGCCGGCGTTGAGATGCGTGCCCAGAGAGCAGGTCACGTTGGAGAAGCCCGCCTTACGCAGCGCGGCATAGTCGAACAGACCTTCGACAAGAATCACCTCGGGGCAGTGCCGGACCTTCTCCCACGCATACAAACCGCCCTTAGAGCCAGGCAGGAAGCGATGAGCAAATGCGGCGCCGATGCTGCGACCGTAGAGGTTGACGATGTGCTCGCCCTGCCATAACGGAAAGACGATGCGCTGATAGAGTGCATCCGCGCCTTGCGCGTTGATCAGGCCGGCTTCTCGCAACACCGAAAAGGAATGGCCTTGCGTCGTGAGATGGTGGCGCAAAACTCCGCCGGGCGCATAGCCGATACGCAACTCCCGGATAAGAGAAGGATCATGAAGTCCGCGTTGACGCAAATACTCAAGCGCCTCCGGATAGTGATCCAGCTGCTGCTGATAAAACGCGACTGCTTGCTCAAGTAACGCGATCCCAGTAGCTTCTCGATGAACATCTGGATCCAGATAGGCGAGGCTCTGACGGAAAGATGCCCGGCGGGATAACTGGACGAAGCGAATCAGATCTCCGCCCTGCCCACAGCCGTGGCAGTAGAAGACATCCTTGCGCGTGTTCACATAGAACGACGGCCGACTCTCCTTGTGCAACGGACAGAGTCCGACATACTCGAAGCGGCCCGCCCGCCGGCTTGTCCAGTTCTGCCGCCGCAAGTACTCCAGCAACGGCAGCCGGCCCTTGAGTGTTTCCACATCGTGGCCCACAGCGCTTCTTCGCCTCCCAAACCCAGTCTGGAACCTCTCCTGTTCTGTTCCCAGGCAAGGATGGTAGGCGAGCCAACTTTTTTACAAACGCAAGGGCCAGAGGATCTCAAGAACAGAAGCCATCCAGGGCGACGGAGCCACCTGGAGCGCGCTATCGGTACCGCGCTGGAGCCAGCGGACTATGCACACCATGGTCTGGCGAACGAATGAAGCCGCTGGCTCAGACCAGTCCAAGCCCGACGACCAGCGACGGACGGTAGAAGCATCAGGCACCCGATCAGCATCCATCAGCTTCGGCGAGGCCCTCTCCCATGAGCAGTGCTCCTTCAAGCGCAGCCACAGCGCCTGGCAACGGGCCAACAAACTGAAGTGGGTGTAGGGAAGAGAGAACAACGGAAGGAATGTGAACGTCTTTCCGCAAATCGAACAGCGACCACGCCGAATCCCGATCCAGTCGTGATACTCGTCGTGCGCCTGCTTGCGGCGACGCCCGTGCCCAACAATCGAATCGCACTTGCAGATCGGACACAAGCGTATGATGATCTGGTCGCAGTCGTTGGCCCAGCAGGCAGCAAGCTGCCCCAGCCCGGCCGACACTGGGACAAAGAGGATCGTTACCTCAAAGGGGCTTCGCCGTCGACGTTGACCCGCCAAGATCTCAGCCGGCTGCGAAGCTCCTCCTCCTGAAGAAAACCCAACTGAAAGAGAATATAGCTTCTTACTCGCAGCCTCGACGGCATGGCTCAGCTTATTGGCCGGTTATCTCCCTGAAGTCAACAACTGAGATCGAAATTTCCGTGTCATCCTATTACGCGGCCAAAACAGTATTTATAGGCAACAACTTCGCTCGTAGGCATCAGCTGTTCCCTGGGGCTATCATCGTGAGCAAAAAAGCAAGTTATCAGTCTGGGACCCATGCGGCTTACGACTTGAGATGATCAAATGACCTCAAACCAAAGGCTCCGTCCGTGGGCATAGATGCCAGAGTTTCTCATTCGTAATGGAGAGCGAACATTGGATCGACACGAGTCGCCCTGCGCGCCGGGATATACGCGGCAGCCAGCGCTACAGCGATCATGACCACACTGCCAAACAAGATGGAGAAGGGACTTTCGGCCGGCAAGTCGCGAATCAAACTGGCAGCCACGCTCTTTCCCCAGAAAGCCAACGGCGTTCCAAGGGCCAGACCCGCGCCAACCATCCATAGCGCGTCGCGCAGTACCATGCGCATCACATCGCTTCGCGTCGCGCCGAGCGCCATCCGCACACCGATCTCGTGCGTGCGCCGCGTGATCGTGAACGTCAGCAACCCGTAGAGTCCGATGGCTGCAAGCAGCGCGCCTAGAGCGCCAAACCAAGCACTCAGTGTGGCGAGGAGCCGCTCAGGAACGATCGACGCATCAATTTGCTCGTTCATCGTCATCATGCTCACGATGGGCACTGTTTTCAGCAACGCCGATTCCGTCTCGCGGACTGCGCCAGTAACGGCATCTGGAGCCATGCGGGTGCGAACCGCAAGCTCAGAACCGATGAGCGCTTCCTGAAGGAGATTACGATAGATGGTGGGCGGCGCGGGTTGCTGAATATTGTTGTATTTCGCGTTCCCGACCACGCCGACAACTTCGTAAGTGATCATCTCACCCTTCGTCGACGTAATATGGCTCAGTGTCAAATGTCTGCCAATCGGATTTTCTTTGCCGAAGCAATCGCGAGCCGCGGCCTGATTTATGATTGCGACCAGTGGTTTGCCTTGGTCTTCAGTGGAAAAGTCGCGGCCGGCGAGCAAGGGTGTGCCGTAAGTTTCAAAGTAGCCTGGGGTAACATCGTTCATCGAAACGTCGTGCTGATCATCAGAATGACCCTGCGCAAATGCAAAGGCACTCTCATGGGGACCTTGCATTGGGCTCATGTCGCTCACGGTGGCTGATTTCACGCCGGGGATGGTTTCCAGTTTGGCGATCAACTGCTCGGATAGGCGCAGAAATTGTGCCGCCTTATAGCCGCTGTGCGTAGTATCCAGCGTGACAAGCAGAAGATGGTCGCGACGGAATCCCGGATTGAGGCTGCGAAGATGCGACAGGTAACCCACGAATAAGCCGGCGGAAGTCAGCAGCGCCACCGAGAGAGCGACCTGCGAGACTACCAGGCCCCTTCCGAACAATCGCTGAGATTTTGTTCCGCCGGCCCGTGCCGCCTGCTGCAGTGGCTGCGCCGCAGTCGTGTGGCAAGCGAGGATCGCGGGTGCCGCTCCGAACAACAGCGCCGTCGTTATTGCGATTGTCCCGGTAAAGAGCAGTACATGCCAATCGGGGTTGCTAAGAGCCTCGAAGTGAACCGGAAGGTCTTTGATCTGGCGTCCGGAAGCGAAAATCCATATCAGTCCGCGAGTCCCCAAGTATGCCAGGAAAATGCCCAGCGTGCTGCCCGTCATCGAAAGTAGGAAAGATTCCGTCAGCGTTTGCCGAATCAGCCGAGCTCGTCCCGCGCCGAGGCAAACGCGCACCGCCATTTCCTGCTGGCGGGATGCCGTACGTGCCAGAAGCAGTCCAGCCAGGTTCGCGCATGCCAGAAGAAGCAGCAGGCCTACCATGCCCATCAGAACAATGAGCGGTGTGGAGAGCGTCTCGCTCAGTGGCGTGGATACCCCATGTCCGGCGGGCTCGATCCGCAGCTTCATTCCCCTCACGTATGGCGACGCACCGGGCGCATCCGCAGCCGTTTGAAACAGTACCGCCATTTGCGCCCGTGCTTGTTCTATCGAGACGCCTGGCTTTAGCCGTCCTAACAATGCGAATCCCCACCCCTGAGAAGGGCCAAGTGATATAGGCAGCCAAATTTCTTGCTGCGCTTGATCACTGAGTCCGTAAAACCCGCGTTGCGTCACGCCGATGATGGTGACTGGAGCGTCATTGACGATGATTTCCTTGCCAATGATTCCGGGGTCCTGATCAAACCGGGTTTTCCAGAACGACCAGCTCACGACGGCGACTGGGGCGTGAGAGCCCATGTGAACATCTTCGGGACCGATTAAGCGTCCGGCCGCGGATTGCACGCCGAGCGCTTGGAAGAAAGATCCTCCTACACCTCCGCCGAACACGATCTGCGGCTGGAGCTTATTCGCGTGAACGGTGAACCAGTTCAGAGAACCGACGAAAAGGGGTGAGAAGACATGATTCCCGTCGCACATGGTCCGGTAAAAGTCCCACGAGAAACCGTTGAACCCAGGCTCAGGCTCGCCCGGGTAGTGGTGCAGGAGTTCCACGAGCCGTCCTGGGTCTCGCACCGGGAGAGGACGCAGCATCAGTCCGTTGATGACGCTGAATATCGCAGTGTTTGCGCCCACGCCCAAAGCGAGGACGAGGACGGCGACGACGGTGAAGCCAGGGGACTTGCGAAGGATGCGGATGGCGTAGCGCAGATCGCGGCCAATCGTTTCGATCGACACCACGATATTCATCTCGTGCGCCCGTTCCTTTGCAAGCGTGGCATTGCCGAATCGCCGTCTGGCGTCGTGCTGCGCTGCTTCAGCATCCATGCCCGCATCGAGGTTGGCGCGGGTTCGCGCTTCCAGGTGAAACTGCAACTCTTCATCGAGCTCCTCGTCAACCTGGTTGCGGCGGAAGAGATTCGAGATTCGGTTAAGCCAGCTCACGGCACCCTCCTGCTAAGCCAGACTGAGCACACGCGCCACGGCTTCAGTCAACTGGGACCACTCCTGCGTCTCCTCGGCCAACTGCCTGCGTCCTGCCGCGGTGATGGAATAGTAGCGAGCACGCCGATTGCTGTCAGAGAGCCCCCACTCCGATTTGAGCCAGCCCGCTTGGGTCATGCGGTGAAGGGCAGGATACAGAGACCCTTCCTCAAGACGCAGAACGTTTTCGGAAATCTCTTCAATCCGGAGAGTGATGGCGAATCCGTGCATCCTGCCCCGTGAGGCCAGGACCTTCAGTACGAGCAGGTCGAGGGTGCCCTTGAGACGATCATTCGTGTGCGTGCGCATGCGTCTTCCCATAGCCAGCTATATAAGAGTACGGTGTCACTTGTCAAGCGCGGCTTTGTTCTCGGGAGAGAACTCTGAGCGGTTCGTCGCAAGGTTGCGAGCTGGCGCCATTATGTTTCGATTGACGCATTATCGCTGAGTCAATCAAGCAAACACTGATAGGTCCTGGAATTGTCGGCTGGCGTTCACAAATCCTCAAGAGTCAGTTGAGACCGGCTCCGAATTCAAAGCGCACTTCTCAGCATTCGCCCACTCAACTCCGGGGCTCTCCCCGCGCGCGCCGCACCCCAAAGGCCCCGTTTCCTGCTCCCTGTGCACTACTCCCTAATCCCTACTCCCTAATCCCTACTT